>OZ244877.1:0-5765017 GCA_965221145.1 Caldilineaceae bacterium | reverse complement strand
TCCTGAACCGTCCGGGGGGTATTGGCATCTCCGATGGTATAGACCTCAGGCACAACCCCTCGCAACGCAAGAGCCAGCCCGTTGAGGGGCTCGGCCCCGGCGGAGATGGCTACTGCGTCGACCCCTGCGAGGGCGCGCTCTTCGACAAAACGGCCGTGTCGGATCAAGGCACTCTTGTCATCCCAGTACACGAGTTCTTCCTCTACGCTGAACCGTACGCCTCGATCCTGAAGCCGCCCCAGCATTTCCTCGCGTGTCATACCCTCGACAGCGCAGGCCGCTCGTGTCGCCGGGGTGATGTATTCAACTTCAAGTCCGAGAGCGGACAGGTAGTCGCTCAGCATCAGCGCATGCATGGTCCCGGTGCGATCGACGACCAGTAGCTTCTCGATTCCGTCCAGATTGCGGTTCAGGGCGTCGGTCACTGTCCATGTCGCGCGACCGCCGGGGACTTGGGCAATGCGCGGTTCGCATCCCGTGGCGACAATCACCGCGTCCGGCTTCCGTGCATCGATAGTAGCGGTCGTGGCCACGGTAGACAGACGAATCTCGAACTCGTTTTTCTGCGCCTGACGCTGGTAGAACTCAGCGATCCGGACAAACATCCGGCGCAAGGGGCTCGCAGCGGCGAGGAGCACCTGGCCACCCACCTGGTCGCTCTTCTCGCACACGATCACTTCATGGCCTCGCTCATGGGCAACCAGTGCAGCCTCCATACCGGCAGGTCCCGCCCCCACAATAACTACCCGTTTCTTCTGCCGCGCGGGGTACAGCGTTGCCCAGGTCCGCTCCCGGCTCGTCACAGGGTTGTATACACAACTCATGTGCTCATCGTCCCCAATGCAACTCTGGAGGCAGCGGGTGCAGTAACGAATGTCCTCAAGCCGATTTTCCTGTACCTTGCGCGCGAAGTGAGGATCGGCGACGTGGGACTTGGTCATACAGACAACATCCAGCATGCCGCCGCTGAGGGCCTCTTCGGCCATTTGCGGCGTGGTGATGCGGCCAGCATGCATGATGGACAGCGAGGTAGATTGCTTGACCTGATGCACAAGCGAGAGCCACTCCCCATCCGGACGAGTCATGGGGCCGTGGTGCAGGCCCCCATCGCCCGCAGTGAGGCTGATGTAGTCCACCAGACCCATCGACTCAAGCCGAGCGATAAGCGCTACATAGTCCTCCGTCGTCATTCCCCCTTTTTCCTGATCGTGGGCCTTCAAGCGTATGCCAAGGGGCATATCATCTCCGATTGCATCACGCATCGATTGGAGCGTTTCGACGACGAAGCGCATGCGGTTGGCAAGCGGTCCTCCGTACTCGTCGGTGCGCCGGTTCCAGATCGGGCTCAGGAACTGGGCATGCATGTTGCCCTCATGGGCATGGAGTTCCAAGCCGTCGATGGCGCCCGCTTTGGCCCGGGCGGCAGCTTCACCGAATTGGCGCGCCAGAGTGCGAAGTTCTACCGCACTTCGATCAGGGCAACGGGGGCGCTGACGGACGCGGGGGACGACTTGCGCTTGCATCCCAAGACGGATTCGAGCGCCTGCGCAGACGGGGAGGGGGTCTCCCGTGTGAATGAGCTGGGCGAAGACCTTGGCGCCATGCCGGCGCCCTGCCTCGGCCAGCATCCGGTAGCGGGGTACAATAGCCTCTGAGGTATTTTGAATCCAATCCGGCCCGGCGTCATAAGTCGGGCCTGTGGCGCCGATGACAAAAAGACCTATGCCGCCTTTCGCGCGTTCTTCGATGTAGGCTGCGAACTCCTCGTTGGGCAGTCCATCAGTGACCCACCACCCCGCGAAATGGGCGCTCACCGCGATTCGGTTGCGGAGCGTCACATTTTTCAGCGTGATGGGGCGAAACAAGAGGGGAAATTTGCAATGTTGCATTGACATGGCTCCAGTCTCTTGGGCGAGTTGATATGCACCCTGTAGGCGCGCTTTGCCTTGCCCCCATGATGTCATCTCGTTACCAAATCAGAACTGCGCGAGAGATAGGATCGCATTCGCCAAGAGGCGTTGTCCACGGGCACATCCTCAAAACTGGCGCCTCCCGAATTTGGGAGGTCATCCCGGGGAGCGGGGCGCTCTCACGGCCCGGAGGGCGCCCCAGTCTCGCCTGCTGCTGGCGTTGCTGACCGGTAGCAACCAGAAACTCACCCCAATCTTGGGACGCACTCCTTAAGACAAGAAGCGCGGGCCGGCGCTTCGGCTTCAGAGCGTTGGTCTTACAGCTACACGGATGTACTCCCCGCTCGACGCAACCCGAATGGCGTCGTTTATTTTCGCCAGAGGGAATATGTTTCCGACCAACTCTGAATAGGGGAACTTGCCACATCGCTGTTCCAGGAACCTCAGAGCCTGGCCCAAATGATACGGGCGGTAGTTATGAATGCCCTTTATGGTGAGACATTTTCGTGTTATCTGATTGCCGTCTACCCCCAAATCGTTTCCCGGTGTTACGAGTCCTGCGATCAGATACCGTCCACCAATGCGCAATGCCTCAACTGCCTGTGCAACAGCAACTCTCGCACCGCATACTTCAAAAGCGACATCAACACCAAATCCGCCGGTCTGACTGCGAATCTGCGAAAGCGTTTTCTCGTTGCTTGATTCCCCTATGTTGATGCAAAGATCGGCCCCAAATCTGGAGGCTAACTCCAATCGTCTCTGGTTGATGTCAGTGACTATGATCTTCCGTGCGCCGGCCTCAGCCACGACCGCGACGAGGTTAAGGCCCAGTGAACCCGCGCCTTGAATGAGTACCGTTTCTTCCCTTTCAACCCCAATTGTCTCAACCGCGTTCATAGCGGTTGACAGGGCGCAGTTAGCTGGCGTCGCAATCTCGTCGGAAACAGGATCGGGAACTCTGAAAATGGCCGTACCTGGGAAAAGATAGATGTACTCAGCATACCCACCTGTCAATCCTGGTGGCTCATTGCAGCCTGTGTGACCGTATTTGCGCAAATGCACACACTTCTGTGGCAGATCCATCTGGCAATAGAAACAGCTGTTACAAGAAGCCATGATGGACCATGATACTCTATCGCCCCGCCTCAACTTGTGGCCGAATCCGTCGGCCTCCAATCCATCACCCAGCGTCACGATGTCACCGATTATCTCGTGGCCGAGGATAATCGGCGTCGGCTCCTTACGCTTTCCGCTGATTGTATGCAGATCGGAGCCACAAATGGTGCTCAGCCTTACCCTGCACACAGCAGCGCCCGGTTCGATGGATTGAGGAAGCGCAAACTGCTGAATCGTTATCGGTTTGCCCGCCCCCGAGAACACTGCGGCGCGGCACAATTTCTCGTCCATGTTCTTAGCCTACGGTCTGTCACCCATCTTCAGTCTCTGTTCGATTTCGTCAACAACGGCCGGTACATCCACTATAGACTCGACGACGTAATGCGCGCCCACTGCAGCCAGACCGTCCGCCGCCCGGGCGACTCTGCGCTTCACCTCTTCCTCAGGCAGAGCAGCCAGTTCCCTCTCGTTCAGTCCGACTTCATTGCCGGTCTTGGACAGTCCAATCGTCCACGTGCCTGCGTTAAGTCCTTCTGCAATTCCTGGCTTGGTGTCGTCAACCTTTATGACGGCTGCGGGGGGAAAGACGCGTGCCTGCTGCATGTTGCTCATGACCATCCACGGCTCGGGCCGGCCCGCGGGGACATCGCTGGCACACGCATTCGCATCGGGGGCGTAGCCCTGCTTTTTCGCTTCCCGAAGGTTGATCTCCATGGCCGCGGTAAAGTAGCCGGTGGTGGAACCTATCTTGATCCGGCGCTCTCGCAACTCTTTGGCTGCTTCAACCGTTCCGGGAATGAGTTCGCTATAGTCGGCAATACAGGCCACCTGCAGGGGGACAAAATCCTTCTCAAACATTGCCTGCACGTCCGCTTCCGTACATTCCCTGCCATGTGCCTCATTCCACAGTTCAGCAACTTCAGCCTGCCGGGAAATCGCGCGGATGTGATCCACTTTTTTGAGTCCCATAGGCTGCCGCGCCTGTTTCATGGAGAGCTCCACCCCCTGCCGATTGAATACCTCAACGAATACAACCGCCGGCGCATAGCAGCCGTAGTCCAATGTCGTGCCTGCCCAGTCAAAAATGACCAGCCTGACCGGACCTCGGTAGGATCTTTGAAAAACAAATTCCATGCGTCTAACCTCCATGCTCTTCCTTGTTCAGCAGATACACACAATTGCGCCAGGAGTAGCGCGGGGCATAGCCCAGTTCGCGCGCGGCCTTGCCGTGCGAGACGAGTGTGGCGTAACCGCTGATGGTCTCGCGAAGTGGCACATCCGGGAAGAAGCGTTCGAGCAGCGCCGCGCTCTCAAGCCGGGAGAAGGTGTCCGCCGCGCTGAGAAAGTAGACGCCATGCTCGACCGCCTCGTTCTCCAACGCCAGACGGACGGCCGTGGCCACATCTCGGGCATCCACGTAGACCCAAAAAGACCACTGTCCGGCTGCTGGGTGATCGATCGCCGAGAGAAACTTGCCCCATAGCTCCTCCACGGTCGCGGCGCCCCAGTCCTCTGAAGGCACGATGAGACTGGCCCCTTGCCGGTCCAGATACTTGCCGCCAGCAATGCGCAGGCAGATGGTGCGCACGCCGTGTGCTGCGGTGTAGCTTCGACAGGTCAACTCATTAAGGCACTTGCTCAAGGCGTAGGCATCCCGAGGCCGACAGGGATGTTCCTCATCCAGGGGAAGATAGTCCGGAGGGATCTCGTGCCGGCGCCAATATCCTGTTGCGGCGTTCGATGAGGCCAGGACCACCTGCGCCACGCCCTCCTGCACGGCGGCCTCCAGGACATGGATGGTACCCATAACATTGACCTGTAACACTCGTTCAGGCGGATATCCCTGGAGATTGGGAATGGCCGCCAGATGCACAATGGCATCCTTGCCACGGCAAGCTACCTTCAGTTGCGCGATATTGAGCGCATCCCCTGCAAAGGCGCGGACGCCGTGCGGCGCCTGCGGACTGCGGCTGAAAATGGTCACCTGATGGTGGTGGGCTATCAGTTCGCGCACCACGTAGCTGCCAATCATACCGCTGCCGCCTGTTACCAACACGTCCATTCTGTTTCCTTAACTCAGCGAGTCAGGACGATCTTCATCACGCGTTCTGGATGGCCCACCACCTCGTCAATCGCCTGCTGCAGATCTGCCAACGGCCGCGTGGTGATCAGATTGTCCACCTTAAACCAACCCCGTGCCGCCCAGTCCAGCCCGATCTGTGCAAACCGCCTATTCCGTTCCCGCCCTCCTGCCGTAGGTCCCCGCCAGTTGTTCAGGAGGCGAAACGCCTTGTGGTGCCAGGGCCACAAGTCAAGGGTCTCGGGCCAGGCGTGGACGCCAAAGCCATAGATCGTGCCACCTGGACGCACCAACTCCGCCGCGGTGTCAAGGGCGCCCGGCACACCGGCACTCTCGATCACCAGATCGAAACCCTGGCCCTCGGTCAACTCTTCAAGCGCTCTGGACGTCCCGCCGTCCTGGATGTTGTAGACCTGATCCGCCCCCAGCAGTTTGGCGATCTCCAACCGGCAGGGCAGTAAGTCGAACATGGCCACCTTCCATGCGCCCTGCAAGCGAATCGACTGGGCCAGAAGTTGCCCGAAGAAGCCAGCGCCGACCACAGCAACCAGATCGGCCGGGCGAATACCCGAAGATAAAGTGGCCTTCACTATCATCGCCAGCGGCTCACAGAGCCCCGTGGCAAACGACAGACCATCGGGAATATGAAACACGGCATCCTCATGCTGAACATAATGGTCAGCGAATTGCATGCGAATGTCTGGTCCGGGTTCACCACCGAGGCTGCTGACGCGATCTCCGGGGCGAAAGCGGGTGACCTCGCTCCCCACCTCAGCCACAACACCGCCGGGTTCGTGTCCAATGTAATCGGTGGGGGGTGTGATAGCCGTGTGTTTGCCAGCGATGACGACCAGGTCACTGGTGCATAGCCCGACAGCTTGCGTCTCGATCAGGACCTCTCGCGGGCCGGGTAGCGGCAGGGGCCGTTCGCGAAACTCGATGCTATTGGGCGCTATACAAACCGCATATCGTGTACGGTCGGTTTTCATGTTCACCTTTGTTTTCTCTCGCTACCCTCGGCACTTCCGCATCCCGTCGGTCAAGGCCGCGATGACTGTATCAATCTCCCAATCCTCCATCGCGGCGCAGATGGGCAGATTAATCTGCTGCTCGAACCACACTTTCTCGCAGATGGGGCACTCACCGAACCCGTGACCCTCGGCCCGATGCTCGGCGCTGAGGTGAAGCGGCCAGAAGCGCAAGATGATCTGCACGCCATGCACTCCCTGGAGATACTTGGCGAACACGTCCCGATCCACACCGGAATCGGGTTCAACAAAGCAGGTGTATAGATGCCAGGCGCCCTTGTCTCCCGCGGCGATCTTGACCGGACGCAAACCGGGGACGCCAGCAATGGCCTCTGTATAGCGTTGCGCCACACGCTCCCGCGCCGCGATGAAGCTGTCCAACTTGCGCAACTGGACGCGCCCGACGGCAGCCTGCACTGCGCTCATACGGTAGTGCGTGCCCATTTCATCAATTCGCGCATAGTCTCTCGTCCAACTGATGCCTGCATGATCGAAGACCTGGGAGTCTGGCTTGGCATATGGGCCAATGCGGTCTGTGCCTCGGTCGACGGTCTCGCCCATTACACCCATTGTGCGTAAAGCCGCAGCCTCGGCCGCCCACTCGTCGTTGTTTGTTGCAAGCATGCCGCCCTCCCCCAGGGTAGTCATGTTCTTGAGCGAGTGGAATGAAAAGCAGCATAGATCGCCGCCGCCGATCTTCCGCCCCTTGTATTCTGCGCCCACTGCGTGCGCGCAATCCTCGACGACGGGAATGTTATAGGCGGCCGCGATCTTCCTGATGGGGTCCATGTTGGCTGGGTTGCCGCCGTGATGCACGAGGTAAATCGCCTTGGTGTGGGGACTGATTTCGGCCTCAATGGTATCTGGGGCGATGTTCAGGGTTTCCGGGTCGATATCAGCAAAGCGCACGCGAACGCCTCGGGCGATTAGCGCCAATGTCGTAGACTGAAAGCTCTGGGGTGTGCAAACCACCTCATCGCCCGGCCCGAGCCGCAGCACCTGCGCACAAAGGTGCAGGGCCGCGGTACATGAACTCACTGAGATGGCGTGCCTGGCCTGACAGTAAGTGCGAAATTCCTCCTCAAACGCCATACGCTCGGGACCCCATGCCAGACTCTGGCCGGAAGAGATCACGCGTCGGATGGCCTCGATTTCTTCTTCCCCCAAGATGCTGCCAACGCTATGTTCCACAACCCTCATTGCAACCCTCCTTGCATGTCATATCATTCTGCCAGGCTACGAACTCGGCTTCTCGCCCTGCAGGACTATCTGGAATTGAGAGTTGATTCGTTCCGATTAGCGTTCCATCTACTGTGGGCGGGAACCGCCTTTCCTATTCTACACTTGAACCAAGAGATAGGCCAGGGTCTTCGCGGGCCAGGGCAATCGCATTTTAATTCTGTAACACCTTTAGAAGATAGTCCTGCTGCCAACCAGAATGTGGTCACATGACTGTTCCATTGCCCAAATTCAGATGCAATTGCCCTGTGACTTCCGCGCAACTACGCATAACTCACCCCCATTTTCGCATGCACCCGTATTCGTGAGTCTCGTGGGGTGTATTCCAAAATTAGGGTGAGTTTTCCGGCTACCTCTGGTCAGCTACACCAACTGCAGGCGAGACAGGGGCACCCTCTGGGCCGTGAGGGCGCCCTGCTCCCAGGGATGGTCTCCCCCAATTCGGGATGCGCCCGTTTCCTGATGGCAGCGGCCTTTCTGCCAATTGCGGGCGGGACCGGGTATTGGCCGATCTGGTTTCGCCCGATACTGCCGTGATAGCAACATCGAGGATGGCCAGGGCGTGCAGGCCAAAGGCAGGCGACAAAAATGCAAGCAAGTTTCGTGAGGCTGCGACCACCCGTTGGAGACGACTGCGTGGCAACTCATCAGAGACACAATCTCGTGACCAATTCATATAAGAGTTGCAAGGCCCGGCTGACGCTGTAGAGCGCGACGCGTTCATTGGGGCAGTGGCCGCCGCTGTTGCGCCCGGCCGGCGTATCGCTGATGGACGGGAAGTAGCCGTAGACCGCGCGTCCAGGCGTGCGCAGGAAGCGCACATCTGTCGCCCCGCCCAAGAGCAAGGGCACGGCAACCGTGCCGGGCGAGAGGTCGCTGTACAGATCGCGGATGCTGCGGAAAAGGGCCGTGTCACTCGACGATTCGGAGGCGAAGAAGCTTTCCTCCACCTCGCTGAACTCCACATCGTCGATCCCGGCCACGCGCGCGCGCAGGAGATCCAATACGTCCTCGATCTCCTGGCCGGGGAGGAAGCGCACGTTGCAATGCAGCTTCACCTCGGTCGGGTAGGCATGGGCGCTCTCGCCGCCCTGCACCAATGTGGGGACAACGGAGTTGTATAAGGACGGTTCGAACCAGCCCGCAAGCGAGGGGGCCGTCTGCCGCAGGCTGGCCATTCCCTCTTCGCGGGTGGCGTCCTCCATTAGAAGATAGAGCGCCTCCTGCACGCGCGGCGGCTGTCCGGGTGCGATGCTTTCGATTGTCTGAGCGGCCGTTTCGGTCATCGCGGAGGAGAGGCGCATCTCATCCAGCCGCCCGAGGACCTGCCCCAGCCTGCTCATGGCGCCATTGGGAATCATGCGCAGGGAATGACCGCCCTGCCCACGGACGGTGATCGTCACTTCAAACCCGCCCTTCTCGGCAGTGCCGATGGCGCAGTAGCTCCCCTGGGGCGCGGGCACTTCACCGCCGCCACCCTCGCCCAGGACGTAGTCGGCATCGACCTTCTCCATCTGGTGCTCGGCCAACCAGCCCATCCCCATCTGGCCGCCGGTCTCTTCGTCGGCGCAGGCGGCCATGACCAGGTCGCGTTTGAGATTGAGTTGGCGGCGCTTGGCCAGGACGAGCATCATGGCGTGGGTCGCCACCCTGTGTTTGCAATCCATCGAGCCGCGCCCCCACACGAAGCCGTCCTTGAGCGTGCCTGAGAACGGCTCCACGTCCCAACCGGCGGGCGTCGCCGGAACCACATCGAGGTGCGAGACGAGGAGCAGAGGCCGACCGCCGCTGCCATCGCCGCGTACGCGCGCCAAGAGACTGCTGCGGTGGGGGAGAGGCCCGGCGATCTCGGATTCGATTCCCTCGCGGGCCAGCAGATCGTGCAGGTATTCGGCGGCGGGGCGCTCGTTGCCAGGTGGATTGGACGTGTCGAACCGCACCAGATTTTGCAGCCAGTCGGTCGTTTCCTCCATGATGTCCTGCCAGTACGCGGGCGCAACCTGCCCCGCGGGCGCCCAGTTGTTGGTGTTCTCAGCGATCTGTTCGGGACTGTTGTTCGCCATGCCGATTTCTCCTCAATTTGTCGCGTTGACCGCTCCACAAAGGTATCAATCTCGATGTCCACCAAAGTACCTGCTATCGCGGTAGCAGAACAGGTTCCAGAAGTTCATCGGGAAGGGGGCCGGCAACTCGCTTACATCATTCAATTCCTGCATCTCTTCTTCAGATAGCCGCAGGTCCAGCACGGCCATGTTGGCGGCATACTGTTCGTGATTTCTGGCTCCCACCAATACGATATCGCAGTTGCCCGACTGGAGCAACCAGGCTATGGCCACCGTGGAAATTGCCTTCCCGTGGCGCTCGGCGATGCGCTCCACAACCTCCAGCGTGTTCCAATTCCTCTCGATGGCCAGGCTTTTCCATGAGCTGCTTTCGGTGTCCAGGTTCTCAGCTGTGCGCGATTCAGGGGGAGGGCCTTCATCGCCGCGACGGTATCTGCCGGTCAGGAAGCCCTGAGCAAGCGCGCCCCAGGCAATGATGGAGACGTTCTGATCGCGGCAGGCGGGAATGATCGCGAATTCCGACACGCGGTCGGCCAGGGTGTACCAGATCTGATTGGAGACAAGCGGGGTCAGACCGAACTGGCGGGCGTACATATTGGCTTTGACCACCTGCCAGCCGCCCCAGTTGCTGACGCCAACGTAACGAATCTTGCCCGCCCGCACGAAATCGTCGAGGACGCGCATCGTCTCTTCAATCGGCGTGTAGGGGTCCTGCACATGGCATTGGTAGAGGTCGATGTAGTCTGTCTCCAGCCGCTTCAGGCTGGCCTCTATGTTGGCGGCAAGGTAGGTGCGGGAGAGACCGAAGGCGTTGGGCCGCATCGGTTTCTCCACAAGCCAGGCGCCTTTGGTGCCCACCACGAAACGGTCGCGGCGCCCGCGGATGATCTTGCCCACCGCCAACTCCGAGTTTCCTCCCCCATAGATGTTGGACGTGTCCAGGAAATTGCCGCCGGCGTCGAGGTACATGTCGGCCATGTTACAGCTTTCCTTCCCGTCCAACCACGTGCCGAAGGGGATTGCCCCCAGTGCGAGGCGCGCTACCTCCAGACCGGAGTGCCCCAGATTGCAGTATTCCACGATTGCCCTCCTACTCGATTGGGACGGGATTCCCGTTTCCAGGCGAAAGCGCCGCTACCAGTCCAAGCTCTGTTCGTCCAAATAGCGGGTGGTCTTCTTCCACAGCGTGGCGTCATCGCGGTAGTGATCGCGCTGGTAGAGCGGGCACAGCTTGCCCGGCGGATCGATGTACACGATGTCATGGCCCTTGCGCACCAGGAGATACCACCGGTTGTTGATTGTTACGCGGTCGGTGCGCTCGCCGATGGGGAAATCGAGGCGCACGACCTGCTGACTCCGCACGTCGCCCACCTGCGCGTAACGCCCATCGAACCCAACCTCGCGCGGGCTTCCGTCCACCAGACAGGTCACCTGACCCAGGTCAACCCAGGCCGGCATACGCACGGCCAGCCTGCAATCGCGCTTGACATGCAGATCCACTTGCCCGGTGTAGGGGACATGGCTGTCGACATCCACGGCCTCGTGCGTGCGGTTGAGGAGGAGGTTGACGTTGACGCGCTCCCCCTGCGCGGTCACAATGCTGCGCCAGACTTCGTAAAGGCCGCGGACGGCGTTGGCGGTGCAACAGTGCATGATGCCCTGCACGTGCCCGAGGCGGTCGCCGAAAGGGGTGCCTTCCATAAAACGGGTGAGCATGAACTCCACCCAGTCGTTGGGGCTTTGCCAACCGGCGTAGGCGCCGATGTTGCGCTCGCCGACCCGCTCGGTGGTCATGGGCCAGCGCTTCCCGGTATCGACATTGATCTGCGACGGCGGATCGCCCATGTGCAGGCGATAGATCCAGTCGGCGCGCATGAGTTGCCCTTCAGCCAGTTGATTGCGCGTCCAACGGTCGGCGTCGTCCCAATAGTGGTCGCCCAGCCCAGCCTCGGCCTGCCGCACTGCGATGCGCACCATGTCGCCCACCTCGCAGAGTTCGCACGTCTGGTGGTGGTCGATCACCGATTCCGGGAAGAAGCCGGTCAGAGTCTCGCCATGCGTTATGGCCACGGGGAACGCCTGCGCGGCGAAGTCGAGAATCTCCTGATCACCGCTGGCCAGGGCGTACTCCAGACAGGTAAGGATCGTCATGGCGTGATGGTGAAAATGCACGACATCGTGGCGGGGGCCGTGTGGGTCCGGGTTGTCGGGCAGGAACCGGTAATTGGCGTCAAAGTACTGGCCTTCTCTGACCACGTAGCGGCACAGTTGGCCCGCCAGCTCCAGGGAAGGCTCGTAGCCGGTCACGCGGTAGAAGTCGATGAGTCGGCGGCCCGGCCACATGGCATAGGCCGCGAACGTGCCCAAGGGACGCGGCTGCGCGGGGTCGCCGCGCTGACCGGGCGCAAAGACCCACTGGGACAGGTAGGCCATGTCATCGTGCGAAACCGTCAGGCGGCCCAGCCCGTCAACGATGTCGCGCCCGATCGGTTCCCAGAATGCCCGGTCGTCGAGGACGGCAAGCGTGGCCGCGATCCCCAGCGCGATGCCGTTGACCTGCTGATCGATCATCTGGTTGCCGTCCAGGCCGCCGGGAATGTCGGGCCGGGTCAGGCCAGGCCCCACGACCGGCGAGGCCACCTGTCCGTCATGGCCGATCATGCGCAGCAGCACCTCCCGCCAGCGCTCCTCGACGTGCAAGCCCTGCTCGGAGCCGCTCATGATGCGCATTCGGGGCATCGCTTCCAGGAACTTGAGCGTAATGCCGGTGTCGGCGCCGTCGTGATACATGACGGGGGGGTTGAAGCGGAACGAGGCCTTCCAGTAGACGCGGTAGTCCGTCTCCGCATCGGTCGGCTCCACCATGCCGTTGACGGCGAGACGGGCGCGCTCCGCCAGATCCAGGCTGGCCGGTGTCAAAGCTTCGGTGCGGACGCCTCGGCGCCGGCTCTGCGGTGGGAGCGGTGCATCGGGGCGAATGTACTGGATTTCGTTCGTCGCGTCTGCCATGTCGGTGCCTCCTGGTTTGCGATTTTTGGCGAACTGCGCCGAGTCTGTCGGCTGCAATGGCGTTTCCGGCCTCTGCGACCGGGGACGTTTCGTCAAGGCTCTGTCGTTCTTTCGTCGTAGCGGTCCGGGCTGTATCGATTGTCAGTGCGACAAGCTGCGAACGGATCGTCCATAGCGGCTACGGGTGGGAAGCCGGTAGGGTCTGCACGTCCAAAGTGCCAGCCAGTTCCAGTTCGAGCGCGCGATGGCAACTCACCGCGTGGCCGGGCAGGATCTCTTCCAGTTCGGGCGTCTGCTCGCGGCAGATGTCAATGGCGTAGCGGCAGCGCGGATGGAAGTAGCAGCCGGAAGGCGGGTTGGAAGGATCGGCCACTTCACCTTCCAGGATGATTCTCTGCGAGCGCAGGCGGGGGTCCGATTGCGGCACGGCGGAGAGCAGCGCTTCGGTGTAGGGATGCTTGGGCGATTCGAAGAGCTGCTTCGTCTCTGCGGTCTCGACCACGCGGCCGACGTACATGACGGCGACCCGGTCGCAGATATGTTTGACGACGCTGAGGTCGTGCGCCACGAACAGATAGGTCAGGCCGAGCCGTTCTTGCAGTTCAAGCAGCAGGTTGAGGATCTGCGCCTGCACCGATACGTCGAGCGCCGACACCGGCTCGTCAGCCACCAGCAGGCTGGGGCTGAGGGCGAGCGCGCGGGCGATGCCGATGCGCTGGCGCTGGCCTCCGCTGAAGGCGTGGGGAAAGCGTTGCAGGAATTCAGGCCGCAGCCCCACCACACCGAGCAGCTCTTCCACGCGGTCGATGCGCTGCTGCCGGTTAGTCATCCCGTTCACGAGCAGAGGTTCGCCGATGATGTCGAACAGGGTCATGCGCGGGTTAAGCGACGAGAAGGGGTCCTGGAAGATCATCTGCATGTGGGGGCGCAGGGGCCGTAGATCGTCCCTGTTCAGATTGGCGATGTCGAGCATTGCGCCGTCGTCGGTGCGGAAGAGAATCTCGCCTGCGGTGGGCTGGAGCGCGCGCACGATGCAGCGGGAGGCGGTCGTCTTGCCGCAGCCGCTCTCGCCCACCAGTCCGTAGGTCTCACCTCTGTTGACGCGAAAGTCGATGCCATCCACCGCGCGGACTTGCCCCACCGTGCGTTGCCAGAAGCCTTTCCGAATCGGAAAGTACTTGCGTAACCCTTTGACCTCCAGCAGCACCTGCTCGTCTTGCATATTGCTCAACTGCAGCGGCTAGTCGTCAGAGCCGACCACCGGTTGCTGGTCACTGTGTGGATGATAAAGAAAACAGCTTGCCTGATGCTCCTCTCCTACCGAAAGCAGATCAGGTTCATGCCTGTCGCAGATGCCCGGCATGAAGTCGGGGCAGCGTGGATGGAATGGGCAACCGGCCGGCCGGTTGTACGGGTGGGGAATCGTTCCGGTGATGGTGGGCAGTTGCACTTTGGGCGTCGAGTGAATGCTGGGGATCGAGCGCAGCAGGGACTGGGTATAGGGATGCTTGGGCGCGCCAAAGACGGTGTCCACCGGGCCTTCCTCCACCACGCGTCCGAGGTACATCACCACCACCTGATCGGCCATCTCCGCGATCACGCCCATGTCGTGCGTGATCAGCATGATCGCCAAGCCTTTTTGTTCCTGGAGGGAGCGCAGGAGATCGAGTATCTGCGCCTGGGTGGTTACGTCCAGGGCGGTCGTGGGTTCGTCTGCGATGAGGACGCGCGGGTCACAGGAGAGCGCGAGCGCGATCAGGGCGCGCTGACGCATGCCGCCGCTGAGTTGGAGCGGATAGGCGTCAACGGCCGCCTCGGCGCGGGGGATGCCTACGAGGCGGAGCAGTTCGATCACCGTCTCGCGGGCTTCCTGCTTGGAAAGCTTGCGGTGCAGGCGGGCGGCGCCGATGATCTGATTGCCGATGGTGTGGACGGGGCTGAGCGAGGTCATCGGCTCCTGGAAGACGAGGGCGATTTCCGCGCCGCGGATCGAGCGCATCTCGCGGCTGTTGTCGCCCAGCGCAGTCAGGGCCACCGCGCGCGCCTGGCCGTCCTCGGATTCGCGGCGCAGCAGGATCTCCCCTTCGACGATGCGTCCGGGACGCGGCACGATGCGCAGAATGGAGAGCGCGGTAACGCTCTTGCCGCAGCCGCTTTCACCGACGATGCCGAGCGTCTGGCCCAGGTGGACGTCAAAGCTGGCGCCGTCCACGGCGCGCACGATGCCCTCGTCGGTGAAGAAGCTCGTTTTCAGATTGCGCACCGATAAGATCGGCTGGCGGTCGTTTTGCATAGAGCGTATTATATATTGCCTGTTGCGTAAATTCGGTGGCCAGTGGTCCGTGTGGCCATTGGGTAGTTGCAAATTTATGTCAGGTTCAACTCTTCTCGAATTATCTGCCGCAGAAGCGTTTAAATTCCTTTCATTCGAATGCTATCCTTCAACGTTTCATTGATTAACGTCTGATACCCACGGCCTTTGGCCTCTGCTTTGAAGTACGCCACGATCTCGGCATCCAAGTAGATATTGACCCGCACTTTACCTCTGGCGATTGGCTTTCCCCCAATCCGAAACGTAGCGTCAGCTATCTGTTCCGCCGTGACCTCGGGAATTTCGCTGAGATCGATATCCTCATCTTCCATTTCTTCCAGGACTTCCCAATTCGTTTGCGAATCCTTCAAGATAGAGTTTTCGCTCATTGATCGTTTTCTCTAAGTGAATGCACAAATTCTGCGCCCCATTGGGGACTCAAATTCAACGATTCAGACACCATACGGGTCGGCCGCGTCCCGCAGGCCATCGCCCATGAAGTTGAAGGCCAGGGTCACGACGATCACGGGGGCGGCCGCGACCAGCAGCCAGGGCGATAACGCGACCGCCTCGACATTCTGCACCTGTTGCAGCATGACACCCCAGCTGATCGCGGGCGGGCGCAAACCCAATCCGAGATAGCTCAACGCCGTCTCCGCCAGGATCATGGCCGGGATCGACAACGTGGCGGCGGCAATGATATGGCTCTGGAAGGAGGGTATCATGTGCCGGAAGATGATGCGCTTGCGGCTGCAACCGGCCAAATCCGCGGCCGTCACAAAGTCCTCCTCACGTAAAGACAGGAAGCGCCCGCGCACCTCGCGGGCCAGCCCGGTCCAGCCGCGCAGGGCGATGACAATGGTGATGGCAAAGTAAATCTGCTCGACACTCCATTGCCTGGGGAAGGCCGCCGCCAATCCCATCCACAGCGGGATAGTGGGAATGGAACGCAGTATCTCGATCAGGCGCTGGATCGCGGTGTCAATCGCGCCGCCATAGAATCCCGATACACCGCCCAGCAACACGCCGAGCACGAGGCTGAGCGCCACCGCCACCAAGCCAATTGTGAGCGAAGTGCGCGTCGCCACCATCATGCGCGACCAGACATCGCGCCCTTTCTCGTCCGTGCCAAGCAGGAAGAGTGATTCCGCGGCCGTTGCGCCTTCGACGCCAATCAGGTGGCGATCCGCCGGGATAAAGCCGAGGAACTTGTACTTGTAACCGCGTGCAAAAATGCGAACCGGCAACTTCTGATTGGGGTCCGCCACGTAGACGCGTTTGAAGGTCCTCAAATCTCGCTTGCCGCTTACGGCGTAGACGTGCGGGCTGAACCTGCCATTGTCGATGAAGCGAACCGGTTGAGGCGGCATCAGGGAGCGAAACGCCGAGGAGGCGCCGGTGGGCCTGTTTCCTCCTCTTCGGCGGGCGGGGCCATCTCCTCGGCCGGGGCGGCAGGTTCGGCCGCGCCGGCACACGCCGAAAGCACAAGGAATATTACCATCACGATTCCCAACAGCCACGTATACTTCGTCCGTTTCATCTCTACTCCTCCTTTTGCGGAAAATGAGAATAATTCTGTGGGTCTACTCAGATGGGTTCACCTCTAGCTGATAGTCTGTCCTAGGTCTTTCGGGACTCCCTCCATGCCTTCTCGCCTGACACGGCAACGAAGCGACCGGTCTGATCGAGAAAAAGCGCTGTCTGGAAACCCCTTCAGATTGCCGCCTCCTGCTCCTCCTGGTGAGGCACGCGCTGATAGAAGGCATCCCACCACTCTGCTCTTGGCAGCGCCAGGTCGTCGTCAATGATAGCCTGGTAGCGTTCCCGCACCTCTTCGTAGCGCTGCTGCATGGCCTCCATGGATTCGAATTCGGGCAGCAGCCATCTGCGACCGATTTGGGCGTGCAACACCTCGTCGGCCCAGTCGAAATCCTGGAAGGTAATCGACAGCGGGTTGCCTGATGCGCGGGCGACCTCGTACTCACGCCTTTTGCCGTCGGGCTTCATCAGACCCTGTTCGATTCCCCAAAGGAGGATGTGACGGTCTGCCGGTTCAAGCTGGGTATTGGGGAACTCGGCAAAGCTGATTTCGTGCGGAACAGCGGCCCAGTCCAGTCCTTCCTTCTCGAAGGCGATCTCACCCATCATGGCGTGGCGCGCTTCATCCCAGAGTTGGCGGGCCATGTCGCGGTAGAACTCCCAGGGCTGGTCGGCCCAATCGTACATAATCAGGGCCATCAGTTCAGGGACGTGCATTTCGGTGAGCCGGACGAAGAACTGCCACCAGTTTCGCTCGGTAGCGGAAGCGTCGGCGTCTGGGCCGCGTCCGCGTGAATTCCACAGTTTGGGAAAGCGTTTATCCCTTTGCGGCGAACGGATCGGGTTGAACGGTTGTGCCGCACGGGCCGGGGGTAGCTCGACGGTCGTTGCGCGGTCGCCATCGCCGGCGATGCCACCGGCGGCTTCCAGGTATGCCTGCAAATGCCCGGCCCAGCTTTCCTGTGCATCGACCTGCGCTCTGTCTTCTTCCGCATCGACCAAACTGTCCAGCGCACGCGCGCCCCAGGCGAGTTGCTCTTCTTCCTCAAGCAGTATGAATCTGAGCAGGCGCAGCGTGGGTTGATCGGCCAGGGGGTTCGCTGCGGACAGATGGCGCTGCATCGCCGCGATGCTGGCCGGTTTGAGGATGCGGTAGACGCCGGTCAGAAGCTCGAGCGTGGCGCGCGCGCGGATCAACTCCTGGAAGAAGGCGTCCAGGGCCGGATCGGGGACGCGGTCCAGGTGCAGGGGGGGCGTGCGCATCTCCTTGACCCGGTCGCGCAGCCAAGTGCAGTGTTCGGCGTCCTGCCAAAGATGGAGCGAGAGGCCGCACTTGACCTCCCACTCCGGCACGGCATTCAGATGTGCGACCAGGCAGCGCATGGTCTGGCTCTCGACAAAGAGATAGCGCCGCAGCAACTGTACTGTGCGCTCGACACCATAGCCCGGCGCCGCGCCCTCTGCATAGGAGCAGAGACCGGCGATTGGGGGTGCGGTCGCGTTCATGGCGTCGTCTCTCCTTCGTCTGATGCAGGATGCACTGCAAAACACCTCCCGGCTTTGGCTCGGCTCCTAGTGGCCTTCTGCCAGAATCTCCTCAATCAGCTTGCAGGCGTCAGCAGTCGCTTCCTCGACCGTTTTGGCGCCGCGGACAGCGTTATCGATCTCTGTGCTCAAGACGCTGAACAGGACGCGGAAGGGCTGCGGGCTGCGTGGCACGTAGGGCTGGGGCACCGCGTAGATGAAGCTGTCCTTGATCATCTCCGTGTCGATGCCGGCCATTGGCTCCTGGAAGGATTTCGTTTCGAAAATTGAGTAGCGCGTGGGCGAGTTGATGAAGGCCATGGTCGTGCCCGCATCATAGGCCTCTTCCCAGATCTCTCTGCTGCTGCGGTAGCGCATCCAGGCGTAACACTCATCGGGATGGGGGCTTGTTGAGGAGATGTTCATCTGTCCCGTGTCGCCCCAACAGTTGAAGCCGGCGGGCCCGGCGGGCACAACGATGAAGTCCCACTCGAACTCCAACATACGGTCAGGCAGAAGGTCCTTCACGCCGTCGCAGGTGGTGGTCCCTCCCACAGCGATCTTTCCCGTGTTAAAAGTGATCCCTAACCCACCCGCTTGCATCTCGGGCGGCGGCTGGACGCCGTGCTCCAGCACCAGGTCAGCCACGTACTGAATCGCTTCCTGGACAGGCTGTTCTGTGACCGTACACTTCGTGATGGCCTGATCGAAGATATCACCCCCGAAGGCGCGGATGATCGCCAAGTTGAGCGTTCCGCCGAAGCCGCCGAAGAAATACTGGTCCGGCTCGCCATCACCGTCCATGTCCTCGGTCAACTGCCGGCCCATCTCAACGAAGCTGTTTACGTTCCAACCCTCCTCTTTCTGTTCCCAATACAGCTCTGAGGGCGTGGGCAGCCCGGCCTCGCTAAAGAGCGCCTTGTTGTAGCGGAACAGATGACCGCAGGAGGTGTAGGGCAACCCGACAACTTGGCCGTCGATGGTGGTATCGCCAGGGAAGACGATGTCGTCGAAATCGAAGTCGGGATCGGTGGCGATGTAGTCGTCGATAGGCAGGTAGCCGCCGGCATAGTAGCCTTCGGTAAAGAAACCGGCGTGGCTGCCGATGATGTCCGGCGCGTCACCGGCAGCGATCAAAATGGGCAGCTTGGTGTTGAAGTCATTCCACGGCAGGACGAACGGCTTCACGATGATGTCGGGGCGCTTTGCGGCGAACAGGTCGAAAAGCCCCTGCATGACCGGCAGATCGGATTCGCTGCCGTGGCGCGAGAAGAAGATCTCGGCCTTCTCGGCTGCGGGCGCAGATTCAGGCTCTCCGGCAGCCTCTTCTGGCGCCGGCGCGGCGACCGGAGCACAAGCAGCCAATATCGTTCCGGCTGCCGCCCCCGTGGCCAGGTTCAGGAAGTTACGCCGCGAAAATCTCTTGCTGTTCATTTCCGTCCTCCCAGATGGTGTGCAACACGTGTTGCTCTGATATGGTTTCGGACATAATGCTCAGGCGACTCACGATATGCTTGGTAGCCTGCGCCGCGAGGAGCGAGAAATAAAGTCATCTCCGATTCTCGCTCCTCACGCCCCTTCAGCCTATGGGCGCTCTACGGTTCTGTGCTGCCTGTTGCTAGATTTTGACGAACTTACGCGCGCGATTGCCCGGCGTGCCCAGTTCGGCGACAAATATGTTGCCGTGCGAATCGCACCAGATGCCGTGCGGCATGCGTAGGCCGGTTTCGGGGCCGCGGAAACGGCCTACCAGCTCGCCCCCCTCAGTGAAGATCGAGACACCGATCGGCGCCGGGCCTTTGCCCAACGAGCCGCCCTGCTCGGCGACATAGACCAGTTGATCGGGGCTGCAATAGACATCGCCGGGGCCGTTCACGTCTTCCCACATGGTGATGAACTGCCCGTCGCGGTCGAAAATCTGAATGCGGCTCGACTCGCGATCGCAGATCAGGACGCGGCCCTGCGTGTCGATGCCGATGTTATGCACGAGCGCGAACTGTCCCGGCTCCATGCCGGACGTTCCCCAGGAAAGCTCCAGTTCGCCCTCCGCGGAGAAGCGGTGTACCTGGCGGTTGCCATAACCGTCGGCGGTGAAGATAGCGCCGTCCTCGGCGATGGCCACGCCGGCCGGCATGTTGAAGGGCGGATCCAGGGTCGTGCCGTAGGGCGTGACGGTCATCATGGCCCAGCCGCGGCGGCCCAGTTCGAGCAGCTTCTCGCCGTGCTGCGTGTGCTTGGTGACGACGTGCTCCTGGCGGTCGGTGACCCACACATAGTCATCGGCGTCGATGAAGATGCCGTGCGGCTCGGTGAACTCTCCCTCGCCCCAGGAGGTTATGAAGTTGCCGGTCTCCGCCTCAAAGGCAACGACCGGGTGTTTGTGGCGGCAGAAAACAAAAACCCGATCGCGCGAATCGATCGCCACATCGGGCACGGAGCCGAGTACCCAGCCTTCGGGCACTTTCGGCCAGGAATCGTCCAGTTCGTAGCGAAAATCGCCATATCCAACTGTCATATCAGTTTTCCTCCCGATGTGGCGCGCAACCGGGGCGCGCAGGGGTGAAGGTTACTCTTTACGCCAGTGGTCGTCCGCGCTGTCGACGGGCGTGAAATCCAGCAGTTCCCAGGCGTAGGGGGTGTCATATATTTTCCACGTATTGTGGGACGAGCCGTACACGATCTCATAGTTTATGTTGGGGCGCTCCACGCAGGCGCGGAAGAAGCCGACGGCGTCGCGGTGGCTGAACCAGCTCACCAGCGAGCGGTGGTCGCGGCCGGGGCCGTTCCAGGGAGGCAGCGTGCCAAGGCGGACGCAGATGACCTCCATGGGGCGCTCGTCGGGGCGGTCGATGTTGCCGCCCTCGGTGTAGTAGCGGCCCAGGGACTCGCCGAAGACTTTGGTTGCGCCGTAGCGGCTGTCCGGCCTGGCCGGATCATCGCCTTTGACGAGCGGGACGGAGGCCGGGTCCATGCCGTCCAGGCGGCCGGATACGATGGAGAGGTACGGCTCGTCGAATTCGTAGCCGCCCATGGCGTGCATGGAACTGGCGAAGATCACGCGGCGCACACCGGCGTCGTGGGCGGCGTCGAACATGCGGGCCGTTGCGATCAGGTTGGGATTGGTCAACACATCCCAGCCGATTTCAACCTCGTGGCGGGGGTCGGCTGCCAGGTGGATGACTACGTCCACGCCTTCGAAGATAGGCGGCAGCGCGGCCGGATCGCAGAGATCGGCCCGGGTTGAATTCGGCCAGTCCGACACGTGCAGGTCGATGCCATGCACCTCGTGGTCGCGGCCAAGTTCAGGCACCAGAAAGCTGCCGATCGTACCGCAGATGCCGGTGATGAGAATCTTCATAGTTGTCTCCTGATTGGGGCTTTCGGGAAATGTTATATTACAAATGTGTCGATGTCAAACAGGGAAAGCCGGTAGCCGGCAGCCTATCACCCCTGGCGAGAGCGATCGGCGTCTAACCGCCGGCCACCATCTCAGGCCATCGCAAGCGTTCGTCGGGCACACGATTCTGCGCCATGGGTTCCGCTGTGCCGCGGTAATCGGGAATGAGCGGCTTGATCTTCTCAAGCGCCTCCTGCGGCCAGTTGGCGTGTTGTCGGTGCATGAAGTCGTGGATCCAACTCTGTGTCGGCTCCTGCAAATCGGAGAAGAAGGGGTGGAACCAGATTGTGATCACCGTTCGCTTTTGCGCCGAGCGGTTGGTGTGCGCGGAGTGGAACATGCGCGCGTCGCCGACGACCAGATCACCGGCCTTGATCGGCACGTCGGCCTCGCCGGGGTAGTCGCGGAAGCGCGGGTCGTCCGGGTTGTCGATGCGGTTGATCTCCCTCGTGTGCGCCTCGCCCATGCCGTGCAGGACGTGGCGATGGCGGTGCGTTCCGGGCAGCAGGCGCAGGCAGCCATTCTCCAACGTCATGTCCTCCAGATAATACATGAGGAAGATCATCGGCGGCCTGTCAGAGTAGGCGCGCGGATCCTGCCACATAAGGCAGTCCTGATGCCAGTAGAGCCGCGGCCCGCCCGGCGGCTTGCTGATGATCACGGCCTTCCAGAATTTCACATCCTTCAGGCCCATGCGGTCGAGTTCCTCAAGCGCACGGGGATTGCCGATCAGGTCGGCCAGCTCGGGGTAATGGTCGGAGTCGATGAGGCTGCCGGGCGCTTTGGTTTTCGCCAGCCGTTCGGGGTCAACCTCAGATAGAGCTTTGTTAACGCAGGCGCGCGTCCTGTCCAGGAGCCAGTCGTCGGCCATCTTCTCGATGACGCAGAAGCCGTCCTGCATGAGTTGCGCCATGCGCGTTTCAGGTGAACCGTTGTTTGTCATGGTAACTCCACTCTACAATGACCGGCGGTCAGCACGGGCGAAAGGCCGCTGTCAGCGGGGCCTGAAACGGGCGATCTGATCTTCCACCCAGGCATGGTTGGCGTCGATCGTGCGGCCTGCGTTGTGCGGCGTGTGGACGACGTTGTTACGACCGAGCAAGGGGGAGTTCAGCGCGACCGGCTCGATGTCGAACACGTCGGCGGCGAGCGCCAGTTCATCGTTGAGAACGCGGCGGTATAGGGCGTCGGTGTCGCAGACCTTGGCGCGTGTTATCTGGACGACGAGACTGCCGTGCGGCAGGGCGTCGATCGTCTCCTTGGTGATCAGGCCGCGCGTACTGTCTGTGAGCGGCACCATCGGGGCGAAAATATCCGAATCCTTGACCAACTCGGAAAGATGGAAGCAGCGTCTGGCGCGGGCGAGAGCAAAGGAGGCGTCCGGCGCAAATGGATCCCAGATGGCGACCTCCGCGCCCATCGCCGCGCACCAGGATGCGTAACGGCCTCCTATGTTGCCTGCGCCGACCACGCGCACGCGTTTTCCGGCCAGCGTGCCGTTGGTGAAGCGGGTGTCGTCGCCAAACTGGGCGCCGCGCTGCCCCGGTTGGCCCACTGCCGGCATGTAGTCCCAGGGTTCATGGCTCTGTATCATGGCGGCGTAGGTCTGGGGTATGCGGCGCAGGGCGCAGATTGTAAGCCCCAGGGCGAACTCGGCCACAGACTGGCCCCAGTAGATGTCTTCCCGGTGGGGAATGAAGCTGACGCCGCGGGCGGCGGCCTGCTCGATTCCGGCGGTCGAAAGATTCCGGTGCGGGTTGTGGTAGCATTCTTCGAGCGCGGTGAAGGGCGCTAGGTCCTCGTTGTCGGCGTGGAAGCCGAGCAGGACAAGGCGTTGCACGGAGGCGGAGTCTGGCGCCAATTGCGGCGCGCGGGCGGCGGGGTCCTGGCTGCGGTACAGTTCGCAGGCGCCGCTTTCACGCCAGCGGTCGTGCCAGTAATCGGCGGCGAAAGGCCACTGCGCGTCAAAGCGCTCGTGGACACAGATGACGGATCTCATGGCGTTATATTCCTCGACGGGCGCGGCTGTGGCGGGCTGATGAGGGTATCCCGTGGCGAATGATAAACGCTGTGACGCTCCGCGCGCAAAGTTTGAACTGTGACTAGCGTATTTGTTGCAGGTGACAGCACAAGGGGGCGGCTGCGCGCCTCGGTGAATAGAGCGGGAAAAGGGCGAAGGAGGGCGAAACGCGCGCGCGTGCCGAAACTATCCCTTGACCGCGCCAAGCATAATGCCCTTGGTGAAGTAACGCTGGAGGAACGGATACACAATGAGGATAGGAAGAATGTTAATGACGATGACGGCCATCTGCGCCTGGATCCAGAATCCGGCGGACTCGTACATGGAGGCATCGCCGGCCTCGCCTTGTGGGAAGGTGGCCAACATGACGACGTTGCGCAGGACGATGGTTAGCGGCCAGAACACCTTGTCTTGCAGGTAGAGGAGCGGGCTGAAGAAGTCGTTCCAGGCGCGCACGCCGGCGAACAGTCCGATGGTTGCCAGGATCGGCTTGGACAGGGGCAGCACGATTCGGGTGAAGACGGTCCAGTTGCTGGCGCCATCGATGTAGGCTGACTCCTTCAACTCGTCGGGAGTCGAGGCAAAACTGGTGCGCAGCAGAATGACATACCAGAAACTGAAAAGTTGAGGGATGATGATCGCCCATCTGGTGTTTAGCAGGCCGACCCAGCGCACGATCATATACATGGGAATCATGCCGGCGCCGAAAAGCATCGTAATCAGCAGGAGTATGGTCAGAAAATTCCGTCCGCGAAGCTTTCGCTCCGAGAGCGCGTACGCGAGAGGCGTGAGAAACGCCAGGGTCAGGACGGCGCGGCTGGCCGAATAGAGGACGCTGTTGAAGAACGCCCTGACCATCGGCTTTTGGGCGATGATGAACTGGTAGGAACTGAACTCCAGCCCGACCGGGAGGAGGCGGATTTGCCCCTGCTCAAGCGCTATCCATTCGCTCATAGAACTGGAAAGGATAAAGATCAGCGGGTAGAGCCATGCGACCAGGGCTGCCGTCAGGGCTGCATAGACAAGAACGCTGAAAGCGATCCCGCCGCATCCCATCTTGTATTTCATGGCGTTGTGTCTCCTATTCGACGATCTGCCCGCCCGCCTTACAAATCGTCGAACTCTCCGCTAACGATTGTTTGCAGGCGAGACGCCTGCGCTCCCAGGGGCTGTGTTCTACCAGATCGTGGCGGTCGATGCGCCTCTCCTGCCCAACCTGCGCAGGATGGTGTTGGCCGACAACACCATGATGGTGGCGGCGATTGAGTCGATCAGACCGACCGCGGTGGCATAGCTGAAGTTGTATCCCATGATGCCCCGCCGGTAGACATAGGTAGGCAACACATCAGCCGTTTCATAGGTGGCCGGGCTGTAGAGCAGGAAGACCCTCTCGAAGCCGACCGAGACGATCATGCCCACCGAGAGGATGAACAGAATCGTGATCGTCGGCAGGATGCCCGGCAGTGTGATATGCCAGATCCGCTGCCAGCGGTTGGCGCCGTCCATAATCGCCGCTTCGTAGAGGACGGGGTCGATGGCTGTCAGCGCGGCCAGGTAGATGGTGGCAAAGTAGCCGGTGTATTGCCAGATGTCGGAGCCGATATACATCGTTCTGAACCAGGCCGGGTCGGTGAGGAAGCCGACGTGCTGATCGACGAATAGCCCGAGGATGCGATTGACGATGCCGTCCGAGCGGAACAGCATCCACATGATGCTGACAACGGTGATGACGGCAATGAAATAGGGAAAGAAGCTGACGCTCTGCACCAGCCGCTTGAACCAGATGATCCTGATCTCGTTGAGCAACAGGGCGAGGATGATCGGCATCGGGAATCCCCACATCAGGTTGAAGGTTCCCAGAAGCAGCGTGTTGCGGATCAGACGGAAGAAGTAGGGGTCGTTGTAGAAGTCAATGAACCATCTGAACCCGACCCAGGAGCTTTCCGCCAGACCCCTGACGAGATTGAAATCCTTGAAGGCCATGATGAGACCGTACATCGGGCCGTACCCGAAGAGGATGAATCCGGCCAGGCCGGGCAGGAGCATCAGGTACAGGTCGTAGTCACGCCAGATGTCGAACAGAAGTTTGGACAGGCCCGTCCGTTTGGGCAGGGCGGCTCGTTGCGTCATTTGAGTTGGGCGCAGATGGAACTGCTGCGCTCCCACGTGGTGTGTGAAGGGAAGGTCTGCTGCGGCAATGGCGGAAAAAGCGGGCGGTGTCCACAGGCCCCGGCGCCCTGGCAACGCCGGACAGTGAGGAGAGAGGAGCGAGGGGAACGTTGCCTCTCACTCCTCTACACTCACTTCTCAACTGCTACTTCGCCTTATACCGCTCCAGTGAGATGTTGAACAGTTCGATGATTCTGCCGATGTCGAATTTCTCCATCCCGGCCTGGAAGTCGTCCCATTCGCTGAAGGAGCGTCTGCCGGTGATGAAACCGATCGTCTGCTCGTCAATATAGGTTTCGAGCGGCAGGAGCTTCTGCTGCAACTCCTGCACCTCGGGGCGGGTGAAGCCGAGGATCGGCGGCGCGGGCATGATTCCGCCTTCGGCCTGCGAGCAGACGTTGTAGGTGTCGTAATGGGTCCAGTTCAGTTCCAGGTTGCCCTCGCCGGAGTGGACAATCGGCTTGCGGAACTCAGACCAGTCCTCCGGTATCTGGGACCATTCTCCCATGGGGAGCAGGTTGCCGTCGGCATCGTGGAAGCCTGCGCCCGTCAGAGGCTGGCGGCCATGCATGTAGACGCCCATGATCTCGTGCTTCATGATCTCCAGGTAGGCGCCGATGCCGCTGTTGGGGCGGTTGTACTTCTCCAGGTCATAGCCGTCGTGCCAGACGCCCATGTGGCCCCACCAGCCGTCGCCCCAGCCGGGGAAGTCGGACTCGCTCCAGCGCGTGATCTTGTCCAACGGCGGGTTGCCGCGGAACCAGTTGATGTTCTCCTGGCCGAAGGAGGACTTGAAGGCGCCGTCGGGGCTGTAGCCGCGGTCGATGAGCGCCAGGATTCTGTCCTGGTTCTTGGCCTCGGCGTTGACGATCCACGACTTCCACACGGCCTGGACCGGATTGCCCAAAACATAATACCCCTGCGAACCGTCGGCGTGCTTGGGCGGCGGCACCGGATGGAACAGCCCTCTCGCGCCATGCGCCATCGTCTCGCTCGGCGTAATCGTGGAGATGCCGATCTTGCGCGGGCGGCTGTGCGCCAGTTCAACGTACTTCTTCTTGTCCTTGCCCATCAGAACCCACTCGGGGAAGAACATATCTTCGGCTGACAGCATGGCCAGGTATTCGACCATCTTCTGGTACTCCGGCATGCCAGGGCCGAAGACGTATTTGTCTTCGTCGTAGTTGAAGAAGGGGCGATGACTGGTGCGGAAGATCATGCTCCAAACCGCCAGCGTGCTGTCGGTCGGGCTGCCCAGAACAGGCTCGTCGCTGAACGCCCACTGCGGGCAGTAGACAAAGCCGCCGGCGCCTTCGGGGCCTTCCGCGCCCAACGCCTTGACCGAGCGGAACATCTCAGTATAGTCGTCAAGCGTGGTGATGTCAGTTGCCGGGTTCACGCCGATCGCCTGCGCATAGTCCTCGTCCAGTGTGAAGTACATCCAAGGCGCCAACCTGGCGGACGGGCTGATGTAGGGGAACAGGTAGACCTTGCCGTCCTCATCGCTGATCATCGCCTTCTTCATGCCCGGGTACTGAGCCATCAGCGCGGCGGCGCTGGGCATCATCTCCTCGATGTAGTCGACCTCAAAGCCGGCGAAGACGCCTTCCGGCCCGTACTGATCGACGAGCATCTTGTCCAGCGTCTCCGCCATGTCAGGCATGTCGCCCGACAAGACCAGGGTCGCCAGCTTGGTGTTGTATTCCGGCTTGAGCGAGACGGACGGATTCACCTTGACGCCGGTGCCTTCGGTCCACGCTTTGATCCAGGGCGTCTCGGAGTTGTGGTCAGCGTCCCACCACATCGAGTAGAGGAAAGAGACCTCGACCGGACCCTGGCTGGCCGCCGGCGCCGAAACGCTCGGCTGGACGCCCGCCGGCATACAGGCTGCGGCGACCAGCCCGGCTGCGCTTGCCGACGTGACGCGCAGAAAATCTCGCCGATTCATTCCCATTCTGGTTGACATTGCTCTTCTCCTGATTAAAGTTTTGGAAGGGTTTGGACGGTGTGGGGGGCACGGAATCTCTCGATACTAATCCGAGAGGGCGCCCCCGAGCCACTTTGTGAACAATCATCCCTATTTTACCATCAAAATGCTTGGCTGCCGAACGGCCAACTTTCGTCCATGAGGGCGAGGAGAGAGGAGTGAGAACTGTTCTCTCTCTTCTCTCTCCTTTTCGCTCCCTTCTTGATGTCGCAAGCATTGGCAGGCGGCGAACGCCTCCGCGCTTCAGCAGGCCGGTGAGTCGGAATCATCGTCACGCCGCGCCCCCTCGACATGCTCCGCCATAAGCGTTTCCCACGTCATTTTCGCCCAGCGCGTACGGGTTTCACGCAACTCGCGCAGCAGCAACTCCCGCGCCCTGTCATTCTCGAAAAAGGGGCTGTTCTCGTAGAAACGATAGAGTTTGTCGATCTTTGCCAGGATGAGTTGCTTGGCAGTCGCGTCGCGTCCGAAGAAGTGCAGTACCCCTCGCAGTGCCTGGCGCCGCTCGATCTGCGCTACCCACTTCGCTGGGATGCGCCCCGCCACAATCGCCTCACCGGCGCGGAAAGGATCCGTCAGCGCCGCTGTCGTGACCTGTCTCGTGTATACAGTGACTAGCCCCGCCACGATGACAAACGCGGCAGCCACAAGCAGTACGCTGGCGACAAATCCCACGATCTGAGCCTCCTCCGTCCCCCCAATTTACCAAGAACTGCATTGGGTTTAGCCACCCGGAACATGAGTCGGTTCTTCCCCGCTCTCAAGGAAGCGCCGAATCTCTCTTCCGCTAGGGACGACAAAGTCGCCGCGTATCGCGTAAAGGCGGGCGTTCTCCAGACTGATCTCCAGGCGCAGCAACTGATTGCCCAAGGCAGCCATGCCCATTCCGCTCTTCCAGCGCGGCACCCAGAACAGTTCATCGCCGGCGAAAGGCTCGCAATTGTCGAATTCATACCCCTCGATGGTCTGGCCCTGCCCGTCGGTCACCTGCACCCGCGCCTCCTGCCCCGACTGCACGTTGAGGCGCACCTCCCCGCCGCGCCAGAATATCGGACGAGTGCCCAGAATGCCTGCTCCGCCGGCCGACTCCAGATACATGAAGCCGTCCAACCGCAACCGGTGCATCACGAGCGCGCCCAAGTCCGTGCCTTGAATGTGGTATCCGTGCTCCAGTTTCGATGCGCTGGAGTAGATGCGGATACACTGGTCATCATCAACGATCATCGACATCGGCCGCATAATGCCGGCGCCCAACTCGCCTGTGGGTGCATTGGGGATGAAAGGCTCACGCAGCGAGCGCTGAAAATGCCAGCCGTTGTAGCTATACGATAGCTGGCCATAGGTCCTGCCGCCATAGTATTTTCTGTGCGTCGTCGGGTCGTCCGCCCGGTAGGGCACCGTGTTGTAGACCCACACGAACCCGACAAACATATCTTCATAGGGAAACGCAGGATTGCCGTATAGTTCGGTGAGGGGAAGGTCCAGGGCGTCGGCACGCAGGGTCAACTCGGACTCGCTGAAGGAGCGCCAGTCCTTCGTCTCGGAGACGGCAAGACGCCGGGGATGAGGGTTGCGGCCGGGGCGCGCCATGATGACGTAGGATTGGCGCATTTCGTTCCAGAATGCCATGCTCGGCGGGTCTGGCGAGCCAGGCCGCCACTCTACACCTTCAACCTCCCGCCACACGAGGCCATCCGGCGATGTCCAGAGCAGGGCACCTTTGTCGGAGGTGATAAGGCCCTTCAGACGCTCCTGCGGATCATCAGTTTTTTCGTCAAAGTAGTGGTCCCACTGCCCGAACCTGTCCATGGGCAGCACTTGATTGGGGAACGCGCGGTCTGGTAGCGGAACCTTGTCAGCCAAGTCCGGGATCTCCCAGTGTATGCCGTCATCGCTCTCCACGAGAAGCGGAAACGAAATTTTGGCCGGCATGTGGCCGATCGACTTGCCCTGGTAGAGGCAGCGCCACGTACCGGTCCCGGTGCGAAAGACGGTGGGATATCATGAAGCAAGTCCGTGAGCGGGATCTGTGAAGGTGGCCTCCGGCTCCAACTCCGGTTGTCCGACGTGCCGGCAGAGATTCTCCCAGCGATTCAGATAATGGTCGTCAAAAAATAGCATTGTGGTCATAGTTGATTCGTCTCCTTAGGGTACCTGTGAGACCATACCAAACACAGTGGCGCCAAAACCGTTCCGAACTACCGCGCGATCGCTATGAAAGGCCGATCTTTCTGCATCGTGCGGCCCAGAGGGCATCGCGCAAGAGCAGGCGAGGCGCCTACGTTCCAGTTGCGCAAACCGTGCGAAAGATCCCGGTTTTGAACGGAATGCACTTCAGGACAGCTTTGTCAGTCGCTTTCTTCTCAACGTGACACCCTCCACGCTGCCCGCGTTGGTTGGGTTGTCTCTCTGCCTTCGTCAGCATACGCAATTCAAAAAAAGCGGGTTCTCAATGTGAACGCACATTAGCTGTCTTCGATGAGGGACCAAGTCTCCTGTTGGTACGGCCTCATGCGCCAGCCTCCCTTGATGCCATCATGCCCAGGCGCATTCCCCAGGCGATTGCTCATGCAGTAGAGCGCCGGCGGATCGCTGGTTGTGTGGATTACCCACATGTTTTCAGCGTTCAACGTGAGAATCTCGCTGGTCAGGCTTACGTATTCATCGGAACCGTACCGGGATACGCTCCACTGCCTTGCCGCGTCCCAGAGGCGCTTGACTTCCTCCGGCGGTTCAATACCCTCCGCGCCATCGCTTTCCAGCCATTGCTCCCAGCCGACGGAGGACATCGCGTTCCAAGGAGGTACGAGCCAGCTAATCCCCCTCTCACGCGCCCTATACTCGTCACGACCGCCTTCGCGGACAGTAAAGTCCAGTTCGTTGGCGTAGAGTTTGCCCTCCACCACATCGGAGGGCAGTTCTTTGGGCGTGAAGTCGATGCCGATCTCCTTGAAGTAGATCGCAAACAGATCGAGCATGTCCTGGAAGTAGAACACGCCACCTGTCGAATACTCGGCGAGAATGGAGAGCCTTTCCCCGTCGGGTCGCAAGCGATATACGCCGTCAGCGTCCCATGCCAGCCCCATCTCGTCCAGAAGCGCGTTGGCGCCCTCTACATCATATTCCACGTAGTGGGTCGCCATCCACTCCTCAAAGCCGGTCCAGTCGCGTGAGGCTGGGGCGGCCCAAGGCTCGGTCAGGCCAAACATGAGGCTCTCGCCGATTTCGTTGCGGTCGATGGCCAGCGACAGAGCCTGCCGGAAGCGAATGTCGTTGAAGATCTCCCTCAGAACCGGATTCTTGTGGGTGTAATTCAGGGCAAAGTCCAACGAATTCGTGCGGCTGGTGTTATCCATCAGGTAGGTCGTAAAATCGCCCGCCTCTTCGTTCTCCTTCAAAACAGGCGTGTCTCGCAGGGCAAGCCCAACGGAGTCGCCGGCGAAGTCAATCTCGCCGGCTATCATCTTCACCAAGGCGCCGGTCTGGGAGCGGGACTCGCCGATCAGTATCAGGATGGTGTCGATGTAGGGCAACTGGTTGCCGGCTGTGTCCACCCGCCAGAAGTAGGGGTTGCGCACCCAAAGGGCCGTGTCAGCTCTCATATCTGCGACGTACCACGGGTTGAGAGTGGGCGCCGCGGGCGAGAAGCCGGCCCCATGGTCCCCGGCTACGTAGTACTGCACCGCCTTTTGCCATGACTCGAAGCCCTCCTCCGCAGCCAGTGCCTCGGCGCCGTCGCTGTATTTGGGCATGTACCGTTTCAGGAATTGCGAGGGGTCCGCTTGGCGCCGGCCAGCAAATACCTCAAGCGCCCGGTAGTAGGGCGCCGCGAAAGTGAACTGCACGGTATAGTCATCGATCCGATTTAAACCCATCACCTCACCGCCGGACTTGTATCTGCCCGGGACCGACGAAGTGATCTCCTCATTGAGCAGAATGTCCTCATACCAGAACTCAAAGTCGTCGGCGCTGAAGTCGTCGCCGTTGGACCATTTCACGCCCTTGCGCAGGCGCCAGGTGAGGCTCCTGGCATCCTCTGCCAACTCCCAGTCAACCGCCAGATTGGGGAAGTACTGGGTGTTTTCGGGGTTCATGGTCAACATGCGCTGTGTCATATGCTCGGTGGGTATTGTAAAGACCGATGCCCCCTTCATCGCGCCCACCAGGACGGCCTCGCCTCCGTATTGGCCGATGAAGTCGCGCGGGCGTATTACCCCTATCTCGTCCGGCAACCGCTCCATCAGCGGAGGCAGATCGCCGCTTGCAACCTGAGCCGCCAACTCGGGCGCTTCGCTGAAAGCATCGATCGTCTTGCCGGTGGCTGCCTCATAGTCCTCTACCGTGGCGAAGATGTGGTCGACATATGGCTCGCCCTCGACCTTGACGAGATCTTTCCCCATCGCTCCTTCGGACGCTGCGGCCGCCTTTTCGACCTCGCCTTGACCGGCTGCCGGTCCAGCTTCAACTTCCCTCTCAGCCCCCTGCGGGCCACAGGCTACGGCCACGATCCCCGCAGCGCCTGCTGTCGAAATGAGAAGGAATTGCCGTCTGTTCATTCGTTCTCGCGCGAGGTTGGGCAAAAACGGCAGAAACTTCTGCTTTGTGGGTGCCATCTCTCTCCTCCTTAGGACTTTCGCTGGGAGGTCAAGAGGCTGTACACTTGAGACATGATAACAAAACAGAAGTATGTCGAATACCTTGTCAGCACACCGATCAACTACACCTGTAGCAACTTGGCTGAACATCTGGAAGGCACGAGCCACGATGTGGTCAGCAATTACCTGAAGAGAGAGCGGCACACAGCCAGGCATCTATGGGAACTGGTAGAAGGACTGATCGACGACAGTGCGGACGCTTACCTGATCATTGACGACAGTGTACAAGACAAACGCTATTCACGGTCAATTGACATGGTAAAACTGCAATACAGTGGCGCTGAAGGGGGTCTGGTGCGCGGCATCGGTGTGGTGAATCTGGTTCACACCAGTGGTGAAGAGGGCGAGCATTATCCGCTTGATTTTCGCATCTACGCCAAGCAAGCAGATGGGAAGACAAAGAACGACCATTTTCAAGAGATGCTGCTGCGAGCCGTCAGTGACAAACAGGTTCAGGCCAAGACCGTGCTGTTTGATAGTTGGTATGGCTCCTGGCAGAACTTGAAGCTGGTTGACCGTCTGGGATTGACCTTCTACACCACACTCAAAGCCAACCGCTTGGTCAGTTTGAGCAAAGAAGATGGCTACATTCATCTCGATGAGATCGATTGGAGCGACGAACGGCTTCAGCATGGCATGATTGTCAAGCTCAAGAAAGTGCCGTTCAAAGTGAAATTGTTCAAGCTAGTTGCCACAAACGGCGACGTTGACTGGGTCATTACCAATGATCTGGATGAGACTGTGATCACGCAAGTCGCTCAAAAAGCGAACGAGTTGCGCTGGCAGGTCGAAGAATTTCACAGAGAACTGAAGCAACTGACGGGCACTGCCAAATGCCAATGTCGCAAAGCTCGTTCGCAGCGCAATCACCTCGCTTGTTGTTACCATGCTTGGCTTTCCCTGAAGTTCCAAGCTACCTTGCTCAACAAAACCATCTATCGCGTTCGCACTGACTTATTCAGCGATTATCTGCGAACCCAACTTCGCAACCCGACTATCCCGGCTTTTCAGCCAATTTAGCGAAAGTCCTACTCCTGATAAAGGTAATGCTGCTCATTCTGCCTTCGGGTTAGCCAGACCCAATTGTCGGTCAACCGCAATGTCGAAGGGCGGCAATGCGTGCTCTTGCTCCTTTCTCCTTCTGGGGGGTATCTTACGAAACGGTCACGGTACGCACCATGATGGACTTGCACTTCTGTCCTTGCGCGTCGGGGTAGTTGAAATCCGAATAGGCCAGCAGCGCCGTCCGGTCGTCCAGCGCGAGCAGAGCGGAGTAGGAGCAGGTATCGCCGCGTTTCTCCAGCGGCTCGACTACCACAACTCTTGGCTCCCACGCGAGACCGGAGGGGTCTGCCGTCGCTCTGACGTAGAGTCCAGGCCGACCGTAGGACGCCAGCGTCACGCCGTTGCCCAGCGTCAACATGCGCGGCAATACGCCACGGTCGTCGAAGACTTGGGGGCGGCTCCACGTCCTGCCCTCGTCCTGCGAGCGGCACCAGTAGGAAGGGCCGACCCCCGAGAGGTGGTCATGCGTACGGATGAGGCAGAGCACCGAGCCGTCCGGCATGTGGTTGAAATCAGGCTCGGTGAAGCCGTTGCGCCGGTCGGCGTACGGGTCGGCCTCGCTGTCCGGCTGGTAGAGGATTTCGCTGAGCACGTCCCAGGTGTAACCGGCATCGACCGAGCGCAGGAAGAGAACGTTGTTGGCCGGCTGCACTTTCCCGTCGACGATCCGCCTGGTGTGAATCACGTCCCAGATCGAGCCGTCGGGCACAAGCCGCGTGTGGCCGTGGTGAAAGGAAGGCCAGAAGGGGTATACGCCCTCGCGCACGATGCGGATCTCACCGGGAATGCGCACCGTCGCCGTCTCTTCTCTCCACGTCTCCTCTCCGCTGCGCTGACGCAGGAAGCGCCAGCCTGAAAGCTCTGCCGGCAACTCCGCGGCGCGGAATATCAGAAATGCCTGGCCCAGCAACTCCCCCTCTTCCACGAACGGTTCGGGCAGCTCCACCTCCTCCCGCTTGAGCGATGGAACCTGAAACGGCACGAGGCGGTCACCGTTCGGCAGCAGCAGGCCGCCGCGCGCATCCACTTCCTCAGCCGGCTCCCACGTCCGCCCGTCATCCGCCGAGAGCGCATGCATCGAAGGCAACCCGTATGAGGTCGCCGAATCGGCCTGGACGTTAAACTCAAGGTGGATGCGGCCATCGGCAAGTCGTTCAAGGTGCGGGAACTGCCACGGTCCCCACCGTTTCAGATCGGCGGGGGCCTGGCTTATCAGGACCGGCTCACCCAGCGTGATCTGCGGCATGGCTGCCTCCTTTTTTTGCGGCGCTAAGAAGCTGATTGAAAAGTAACGAGTATCAGCCCCAAAGACCAATCTTCGTGGATAGTTTGTGCCAGTTTGTCCCTGACCTGACCCATATCAAAAGGGCTCTAAGGCCCTCGGACCGTTGGTGTCGAATACGAAGCCCCCTATGTCAACCCAAGCTCACCGGCGCGCGCCCGCACCGCCTCGGTCAACCCCGGCAGGAACTCCAGGCGGCCATCGGCTCCCGTCGCGTTCCTGTCGTACATCGCCGCCGTCTCGTACATCGTGTAGCCTTGCAGTTGCCCGTTGCGGTAAGCGATTTCGATCTGGTCGGCCAGACGGTTGCCATCTCCGCGCGACAGTCCTACCGGCAGGCTCAAGTGGGCCGGCACGGCGTTCGCGTTCACCTCATCCAGCGCCTCCTGCACGAACGCATCCGCCAAGCTGCGCTCAGGCGCCCACGCCCGACCAAACAGCGTCGCTTCATCCACCAGGCCCGCCCTCAGCCAGCCGCGCCAGTGAAAATTGATGATGCCCGGACGGGACCGGACCCGCGCCGGCGCCGCATCCGCGCGGAAGGACTCGATCTCAACGTGGTGGTGCATCGACAGCCCCGCGGCCGTGAGCCGCTCCCTCGCCGCCCGCACAAACTGATCGTACAGATCGCCCCTCAAATCGGCCAGCAACTCCGCGTCATACGGCTCCACGTCGGGGTTGACACCATAGCGTCGCTCGTACTCGGCCGCGACCGGCGCATTGAAGCCGTAGATCTGCGGCGTATCGGTCCACGAACTGTGACAGGAGATGCGTATGTCGACGCCGTCCACGCCCGCGCCGATGCAGTCGCTGACCCACTCCATCCAGTACGCCCGCACCTCCGGTTCGCCCTCGCTCAGAGAGCCGGACAGATAGAGGTTGCGCCCCTTGGCGAAGGCGATCACCCCGTCGGGCGCGTCGTCCTCGCGGCTGAGCCAATTTTCGAATGCCGCCTCACTGTTGGACACGTCCAGGCGCACCAGCGCCGAGCCGAGGCCGGTGTCGTACTCCAGATCGCCGCTGCGCAGATCACGGTCAATCCGCCAGATCGCCTTGTGGCTGGCCACCATGATCGGAAGAGGCTCGTCATCCGGGCCAAAGGCGCCTACCATCTCAACCGCTGTATTGCTGAACGTGCCGTCACCGTCCTCGAAGTTCGTCGTGATGGCGATGAACGGGTCCAGCAAGTTGAGGCCGGCAATGTTGAGCACGCGCACTTCGTCGCCCTTGCGCGTGACCGGTTCGCCATCGATTTCGACGACATCGTGGGGGCAGGTATCGACCCCTTCGCTGAGAGTGAAATCCAGCTGGCGCTTGCGGTATCCGTTGTTGTCGTCGCTGGTCCAGATCTCCAGGTTTTCCCGTCCAATGCGCACCGGCGTCATATCTTTCTGCCGCAGCTGGATGCGGGTGACCGGCGTCTTGTCCAGCCCCAACGGCAGATCCGCGCTGCGTGCGCGCACGCGCAGTTCCGGGCGCGCCAGCGTCCAGTGTTCGACTTTGTAGACGCCGCTGATACCGGGCAAGCCCTTCCACCCGTTTTCCATCATGACGGCTCGCGGCGTGGCGTGGCTGACGCCGTTCTCATAGGGCTTGATCACCCCGTAGAACTCCATGCCGCGCTCGTGGGCCAAGCGGCAGCCTACCTCCATCGGATCGCCCAGGTTTTCCAGGGTCCCCGGCGCGCCTCCTTGCGGCCTGTGCTCCTTGAACCATTGCCATTGGCCGGGGTTGTAGTAGTTCCAATAGACGCGGCGCACCCCCATCCAGTGCAGACGGTCCATCAACTGCGCCACCAGATCCTCAGTGAACACGATCTGATTGCAGTCGTCGGGGAAATCCACCAGGGTTGAGAGAAGGAACGGACGATCATTCATGCTGGTTCCTCGCTGCTGAGGCTGACTCTTCAATCGAGAGTCATGCGCGGGTCGAAGGCATCGCGCAGGCCGTCGCCCACGAAATTGATTGACAGCACGGTGAACAGGATCGACAGGCCGGGCGGCAGCCAGATCCACCAGAAGCGTTCGAGGATGTAGATGGACTGTGCGCCGATGAGCATGTTGCCCCAGGATGGCGTGGGCGGCAGCACGCCCAGCCCCAGGAAGGAGAGCCCGGCCTCGGTCAGGATGGCTGACGCCACGCCAAATGTCGCGGCCACCAGCAGCGGGGCCAGCACGTGCGGCAGGATATGGCGGAACATGATGCGCTGATCCTGCACGCCCAGGCAGCGCGCCGCCATTACAAAGTCCCATTCGCGCACCGACAGGATCTGACCGCGCACAAGGCGCGTCGAACTGGGCCATCCCAGCAGACCGATTACCGCCATTATGTTGTAGATGTTTGGTCCCAGAACGGCTACTACGGTCATGATCAGGATCAGGCCGGGAAATACCATCATAATATCGGTGATGCGCATGATTAACATATCGACTGCGCCGCCATAGTAGCCCGACATCGTTCCCAAGACCATAGCGATGAATACCGAGATGGAGACTGCCACAATTCCAACAGAGAGCGAAACGCGGCCACCGTATAACAGCCGCGACCAGACATCGCGGCCAATCCCATCCCCGCCAAGTATATGTTCAGTTGAGGGCGCGGCCCGCGTCAAACCTGAGAACGTCTCGGTCGGCGTATAGGCCGTGACCCACGGCGCCGCGGCTGCCAACAAGACCACGATCACCAGAAATGCCATGCCCCCCAGCGCCATCTTGTGCCGGCGGAATCGTTGCCACGTGCGCGCACGCGGCGTGGCCGATGCACTTCTCCGGTCCTCGAACAGATTTTCAAGAGCCGCCGCATCTTTCGCCATCGACATCGATGCATCCCCTCCCCTTTAGTCGTAGCGGATGCGCGGGTCGGCCCACGCGTAGGACAGATCGGCCGCCAGATTGCTCAACAGCACCAGGATTGCCGTCATTAACACGCCTCCCATCAACAAGGGATAATCTCGCATCCCCGTCGCCTGTACCATCGTCAGACCAATACCCGGATAATTGAACACCGTCTCGATCAACACCGCGCCGCCAAAAATGCTCGGCATGCGCAGCCCAATAATTGTGATGATCGGCAGCAGGGCGTTACGCAGGCCATGCCGGATGATGACCAGATTGTACCTCAGTCCCTTGGCGCGCGCCGTCGTCATGTAGTCCTGGTGCATCACCTCCAGCAAGCTGGCGCGTGTATAGCGCATCAGACTGCCGGTCGTTTCGTAGGCCAGGGCAAGCCCGGGCAGGATGATATGGGCAAGCCGGTTCCCGAGGGACGGCGGCGCGCCGGGTGTCATGACACCCCCGGTCGGCAACAGATCCAGCTTGATGGCCACGGCGTAGATGAGCAGCAGCGCGAAGAAGAAGCCGGGCACAGCCACGCCGGTGAACGCGACCGTAGTCAGGATGTTGTCAACCAGGGAATAGGGTTTCAGCGCCGACACGATCCCCAGCGCCAAACCCGCGACGGTAGAGACGATGAGAGCCAGTGCCATCACGGGAATACTGAGGCCCAAAGCTCGTAGCATGACCTGCAAGACCGGCGTATTGAACCAAATCGAATAGCCCAGGTTGCCCTGCAGCGCCTTCCCAAGCCAGATCGCATAGCGGACCGGCAGCGGTTTGTTCAGCCCCAGCGCCTCGCGTCGAGCATCCATCTCTTCGGGCGTCATCTCACGCAACTCTTCGGGGTTGATCATGGCCGAGACCGGATCCCCCGGGGCCAGCGCATAGATCGTGTAATTGATGATCGACACGCCGAACATCAGTGGGATGATCATGAGAATACGACGCAGGACGTATTGTGACATAAGGCTCTACCTGTTCCCGACTTTGGCCTTGAACCCGCATACAAGGCGCCGCGCCCCCGCGGCGTCAATCTTGCCGGAGGCGCGGCGACCAGTTATAGCCAACTTACGACGACATATGTACGTTCACCCAGTCGATCCAATCGGTGCGCGGGCCGTACACCGGCACGACGTTGCCGCTCTGCACCTGGTTGCTGACAATATGGATGCCGGGCAACTGGCTGATCACACCGTGGCGCTGGAACTCGCCCAGGAACTCCTGCAGCTTCAGTACGGCCTCCCTGATCTCGTCCTCGTCCTCCATGACCAGGATCTCGTTGATCATCTCGATGCCTTCGACCGTATCCGGCCCAAAGCGTTCATAGCTGAGCGCCGGAATGAAGGAACCGGGCGTCACACCCCAGCCGTAGCCGCTGAACTGCGTGTCGTAATCATAAGGCGGAGTGCTGACTACGTTGCTGAAATCCGCGCCCAGGATCTGGTACTCCGTCTGCACGCCCACGTCGGCAAACATCTCACTGCACATCGCCATGAGAGGCTCCCAGGTCGGGCTGATCGATTGTACCGCGTAGCGCAGCTTGTAATCAAAGTCCCAGCCGCCCTCTTCCAGCAGCTGCCTCGCCTTGTCCGGGTTGTACTCGTACCACTTGGCGCAATCAGGGCTGATTCCGTAGTCCGCATACTGTACCGGGGCATAGAGCGCCGGCACCGTGTCGAAGAAGAAGTCCTTGGCGATTCGTTCGCGGTCCAGGGCCAGGCTCAAACCCTGCCGCACCCGCATGTCGGCCAACTCGTAGCGGAACTGCCAGTAGAAGACCACCGCGCTGGGGCCGTGGTTGAGCACCACGTGCAGGTGATCCATCCCCTTGAAGCGCTCATACTCCGACTGCGGCGTGCGAATGCCGATGTGGCACTCCCCCTTCTCCAGCGCCGCGGCCATCGCGAGGTGATCGGTGTAGGGGACGAAGACCAGCTTGTCCAACTGCGGCGTGCCTCCCCAGTAGTCGTCGAACGGCTCGTATTCAACGATCTGGTCGGGGATGAAGTTGGTGACGCGGAATGGGCCGGTGCCGATGCCCTGCTTCATTGCGTATTCGGTGCTCTTCAGCCCCTGCTGCCCCTGCTCGTCGTTTGCCCACTGCTCTTCGGGAATCGCGCCAAGCAGATGTTTGGGCATGATCGGGTGGCCCAGCAGTCTTTCGAGGAAGGCCGCACGGAAGGGCTGTGTCAACTCGAAGACGAAGGTGTAATCGTCGGGGGCAGAGACGCCCGACACCTCGTCGGCCTCGCCTTCGGAGAACTCGGTCATTCCGACAACCATATCTTTCAGATTGCGGACGCCGTTCCACGTGCCGACGTTGGGATGGCCCGTGAGCCGGCCAATGGTGAAGAGCACGTCGGCCGAGGTGAATGGCTCGCCGTCGTGCCACTTGACATCCTGGCGCAGGTTGAAAGTGGCCGTGTTGCCGTCGAACTCCCAACTCTCCGCCAGTTCGGGGAGCCACGTGGTGTAATCGGCGCTGATATTCACCAGGCAGTTGTGTGTCAGGCCGATCAGATAGTAGCGTCTGTTGCCGGCGTTGTGCTCCATCGCCAGCAGGTTCTGGTAGCTGGTCTTCTGGGGATAGCCGAAGACCAGGGTGCCGCCTTTGCGCATCGGCTCTGTGGCCGCCGCTTCGTCTGAAGCGGGCCCGGCAGCCGGGGCTGCCGCCGGCGCGCAGGCTGCCAGCAGTCCGCCGGCCGCGGCGAGAGCCGACCCTTTGAGGAAGTTGCGGCGGGAAAGATCGTAGGATTCGTTGCGTTGCATGGGATTGCCTCCTGAGTTCTGCTGCGATTACTGTGATATGTGCAGTAAATCATCGCCATTACATGAATCAGGTGAAATGTGCTCCCCTTTGTGCGATAGTCTCCTCCTTTCCGAGGATCAACCTCGAATACCGGTGGTCGAAGGCTTTTGCGACCGCATCTTGTGCGCACTTGCAAAAGCCTGAGATAGTGGATTGAAAATGCACCGGCCTCTGCGAACAATCATGTCAAATGCGCTCCAACTCCAATTCGAGCAAATAGATGCGCTCACGCTCGTTCGGGATCATGCTGTCCGGCGGCAGCGCAGATGTGGGATAGCGCGCCAGGATGCGGCTGCGCACCTCGGCGTCGGTCGGAACCGGCATCCAGCCATACGGGATACGGTCATAGACCATCAACAGGCGGTTTGGCGCCACTGCCAGGATCGACGTGTAGGATGTGGTCTGGTCCGGCTGATCGAAGTCGTGGTGGACAGTGCGGTACTGTTGTCTGGTGACAGGCTCAAGCCCGAATCTGCCGGGGCTGATCTGATGGGCGCTGTCCATCTCGGCGTTGTGGTGGGCCATGACGTCGAACGGCTCCCAATGCTCGCCGCGCGGGTCGGTGGAGAGCCAGAGGAAGAGGCCCGGGCGGCCGGTTGAAAGCGCCAGCACGCCGTTGCTGAGGCGCACGATGTCGGGCAGCACGCTCCAGGCCGGCAGCCGGTCAATGGGTGACCAGGTCTTGCCTTCATCGCTTGAGTAGGAGCGCGCCAGCAGTTGCTCGCGACCTCCGCCCATGCGGCCCACGCACATCAGGTCGCCGTCCTCCAGGCGTACCAGGCAGGCCTCACAAAAGCCCTCGCTGGCATCGGCGCCGGCCTCCGCGCCGACAACGGTGGAGAGATAACGCCAAATGCGGCCTTCATCCTCAGAGACTAAGACCACAGTGCTGTAACGCTTGTCCCCGGCGAAGGTCATATAGGTCGTGGCGAGATAGCGCCCCGGCTCCAGTTCAAGAATGTCGCGGAAGGGGGAGATTTCGGCCCAGCGCGTGCGGCTCTGCACGTCGCGCGGGTTTACATCGCGCGGCAGCCCCTCGATGCGTGCCCCCCACAGTTCCACGGTGTACTGTTGACCACCCTTTTCGAAGCGGCCATAGTTGCCCACGAAGGTGCGCCATTGCCCAACTGGATCCGGCTTGTAGGGCTGGTTGGGGCCGGCCAATGTACCGTCGGGCAGGCTGATGTCCAACCGCCCGCTGAGTCCGGTGACATCGCAATGGCGCGCCCACGTAGCCCCGTTGTCTTTTGAAAGCGAGACGCCGGAGACGTTTACCAGGTTTTCGCCGGAATCGGGGTTCAGGCTGTAGGAGATCATCAACTCGCCGGTGGAGAATTGGCGAATGCTGGGATACCAGCAGAACCCGACCCCTTCGGCCACCACGCGCGGCGTCTGCGCTACAACGCGCAGGCCCTCATTTTTCACTTCCTGTGCCATGTCGATCTTCCTCCTTGCGAGTAAGGCCGCAAAACGAATTCAGCCTCAACAGTTCGGATAAGCGGGAAGGGCAACAGCCTGAATAGGCTCTAAATTTCTCCGCGGACGTGGCCTTCGATCTGAGCCAGCGTCGGATTCTCACTGGTCGGATCCTGGCCGCCGTAGAACCAGGAAAGGGGCAGAACCTTCAGCCGTTGCCCTCTCGACCGCTGCCCTGCGCTATCAGATGGGAAATAGTTGTATTGGACCAGGACCCGGTCCTCGGCAACATGCACGGCGGGATAGGACCACATGCCGTATCCCTGCGGCAAGGGCATGACGGAATCCGCATCGCACACCACGCCGCCGCCCGGCGCGCCGTAAGCGCCTTCCGGGTAGACCGGATAAAGCGGGCCGGGTTCGACATGGGTCTCTTCGTGGATCGATTCCACGTTCTGGAAATGTTCCCAGATGCCGCCCTGGTTGCGGCTGACGGCGGTCGAGAGCCGCGTGCGGATCAGGCCCCGCCTGATCTCCTCCTCGCTCTGTTGCGTGAACACGACGAGAAGGTGCCCCGTTCCCGGCAACTTGCGTATCTGGGCCGGGACCTGCGTGCCCGCCAGCTGCGTCGGTTCGGGGCGTGTCCACGTGTCGCCGTTATCCTGCGACCGCGACTGGTAAAATCGTCCCAGCCGCGTGCGCAGGAGCATCAGCAGCTTGCCCGGCTCGACCTCGACGAGGGTCGGCTCGTTGGTCAACTCCCAGCGCCCGCCGTACTCCATGATGATGAGCAGTTCGCCATCCTGGTTCTTCTGCCATGTCTCCCCTTCGTCGTCGCTATAGATGACGTAACTGGCGGTGAAGTGGGGATCGAAAAAGTGGGCGCTCGTCGACACGAAGTTGCCGTTGAGGTATCCGCCGGGAAATGGCGCGCCTTCCTGATGAAAGCCTCCCTGGCCGATGCCGAAGTAGACCGGCAGCATGATGCGCCCCGACTGCGTGCGTATCATCGTGTCGTTGAGAGCGTGTGCCGCCAACATCCAGTGGTTCATCAGTGTGAGGGCGGACCACGTCCTGCCTTCATCGTCCGAGCGCCTGAAAACCATCTGCGACTCGTAGATGCGCGAAGTTCCCGGTCGCGTGCGCTTTGTGGCCATGCCGATGGCGCCGCCGGAGAGAGGTACCAGCGAGGCGCTGCCGAGCGTGAGTGGGTCGCCGTTTTCGTCCAACCCAGGGTACGGCTCGCTCCAGGTGACGCCGCCGTCGGCGCTGACAGAGAAGTGCGTGCCGTTGCTGAAGAGGATGCGCCCGCCTTCAAGCCCCAGGAAGGCATTCCCCCCGAAAAGCGGGGCGCCCTCTGGGCCATGGAAGGCCAACATCTCGTCAGGCCGTGTCATGGGTACATTGCTCACGTTTGCCTCCCCTATCGCTGCTGGCTGCGCCGGATGGCTACCACTTCCGGCAGGCTCTGACCGTGTTCTCTGCGCGCGGACGACGCGTGTCATCTCCAACGCTGTCAGGTACACTGCATCCGCTTATCGACCTGTCGGACGGCGGGACGCCTCGGCTTGCAGGCATTGCTCTGTTGTCGAGTGGGGTACATCCCAGCCTAGTGGGAGGCATCCAGGCAGCAATTTGTCGAATCCAAGACTGCTGCCAGCGGTTCGTCAGAAATACTCACCCCCATCATGTGCCGCACCCTGTTACGACAAAAAACCTGCATCTGTGCGGACTTTATAACATACTTCGGGGTCGTCGTCAAAGGGAAAAAATTTACGCCCGTGCGCGGTCGCAGATGGGATGAAATGTGGGCCAAAAGCATCCCTGAACTTCATCTCTCTCCCCGGTAGTGGAGAGTCTCATCACCTTTCACCGACTGCTCGCCAATATCTCTGACCTCATTTCATCTGGTCCCGTCGGCAATGAACTCTTCTACGCAGGACAATGAGTAGGCAATTGTGCTCTCAACTAGCTTGAACCGGTGCTGTTCAAACGGTTTTGCATCTACACAGGTCGCCACGCTGCCATTGTTCAGCAATGCCTTCGTGTTCTCTATTAGCTGGGCGTATCTTGAACTGATTGGTAGAAATCATCCCACCAATCAGCCCTGGCTCGTTTCTTGTCCTCTTCCCTGATAGTGTCGTATCGCTGATAAACTTCCTCAAAGACTTGATTCATCTCCTCATTGGAGGAGAAAGCGGGGGTCAGCCACTTGCGGGCAATCTGAGCATGAAGGACCTCATCCGCCCAGTCAAAATCATGAAACGTGATAGATAGAGTGTCCCTCGCCTCTAGAGCTACTTCGTATTGTTGTCTCTTGCCGGTCGGCCTCATCGCCCTCTGTTCTATACCCCAAAGGAGAGTATAACGCTCTCTGGGTTCGAGTTGTGTATTGGGAAATTCTGCGAAGCTCATCTCATGGGGAACGTCCGTCCAAGCCGTACCGCTCACTGTAAATGCAATCTCGCCCATCATTGAGTGGCGAGCCTCATCCCAGAGGTGACGGGCCAGATCCCGGTAAAACTGCCATGGCTGATCTTCCCACTCATAATGAATCAGAGCTATGAGTTCTGGGACGTGCATTTCAGTCAACCTGACGTAGAGATTCCACCAGTTTCGCTCTGCTGCTGGCGCATCGTCCGCGGGGCCACGTCCCCGCGAGTCCCACAACTTGGTGAACCGGTCATCGCGGCGCGGCGAACGAACAACGGCAAAAGGTTCTGTTGCCCGGCTGGCAGGCAGGTCCGCCGCTCTCGGAGCGTCAAGATCGCCCGCAACCCCGCCGGCCGCCATCAAGTACAACCGCAGGTGCTCTGCCCAAGTCCCGAGCAGCGGCGCCAGTTCATCTGAAACTTGCCGGTTGGAAAGGCCATTGACGGCTTGCATTCCCCAAGCGACCTGTTCCTCTTCCTCCAGCAAGATGAATCTTAACAGGCGCAATGTAGGCTGATCGGCCAAGGGATTCGCCTCTGCGATGTGACGTTTCATCGCTTCCATAGCCGCTGGTTTAAGCACCTGGTAAACGCCGGTCAAGAGTTCAAGCGTTGTAGGCGAATGAATGAGTTCGCGGAAGAAGGCCTCAAGGGCTGGATCCGGTACACGATCCAAGTGAAGGGGAGGCGTCCGCATCTCCGCAACTCGATTTCGGAGCCAGGTGCAGTGCTCAACATCCTGCCAAAGATGGAGGCAAAGCGCGCCTTTTACTTCCCATTCAGGGACGCCGTTCAGGTGGGCGACCAGGCATTGGGTCGTTTGGCTCTCTATGTAAAGATAACGTCGAAGCAAGGTGACAGTGCGATCGACACCGTACCCCGGCTTGGCCCCTTCTTTATAAGTACAAAGGCCAGCCAAAGGCGAGACAGCTGAATTCATGATGCTTTCTCCTTTTCCCCCAAAAAGCCGGAACTTACCGGCGTTCCTGTTCGCCGCATTTGACTGAGCATTGCCCTTGTGAGACTTAGACTCTGCGAAAACTATACTCGGTTTCGTTCGAGAAGCGGACATTGCTGTTAAGAACCCGTGTAGCATCTCCGTCTAACCAGACCTGATATAAGCCAGGTTCACAAAAACTCGCTGGGAAACTGCCCCATTTCAACGGATGCAAAGCAAAAGCTTCCGCGAGGCTGGAACGACCCCTGCTCTGCTCCATAGATTGGAGTCTTGTGAAAAAGCGTATCGTTTCAAGCAGGTTGCGCCACCCCCTGCCTATGTATTCCATGGGTATGAGAGGGATCTCCGACACGTTCGCAACTTGCTGCAAGATGTGGCCCATACACCCCAGACTACCCCTTGAGCGCGCCAGCGGTCAAACCCTGCTTGATACGGCGTTGCAAAAGGAGATAGGTAAGTACGACGGGTAAGGTAGCGATGGTAATACCCGCAAAAAGCAGGTTATAATCAGCCCCGTAGCGTCCACTGAAGAACATCAAGCCCAAGGCCAGGGGACGCAGGCTTTCGCGCTGCAGATATAACAGTGGCATTAGGAACGCGTTCCAGGTCCACATGAATTGAAATACAGCTAGGGTCGAGGCAGCCGGACCGGCAAGGGGCAACATGACTCGCCAGAATACGTTAAACTCGTTGCAGCCATCGACCAGCGCGGCGTCGGCCAGTTCGCGTGAAATTCCTTGGAAGAATGCACGCATCAGGAAGATGCCAAATGGCAAGCCAAGGGCGATGCTAGGTAAGATCATTGCCCAATAGGTTGATAGAAGGTGCAAGTCGCGCAAGTTGAAATAGAGAGGGATCATTATGGCCTGAAAGGGCACCATCAGGCCCAGCAAAAAAGTGTAGAACACAACACGATTGCCACGGAATCCGAAGCGGCTCAGTCCGTAGCCTCCCAGCGCAGAAAGGAAGACGACGCCGGCAACAACCGGCAAGGTGATGAGCACCGAATTGCTAATATACGGGCCGAAGTGTCCCACAACCCAGGCCTCCGCAAAGTTGCTCCAATTCAACTCAGTGGGCAGGCCCAGCGGGTTCCTGATTATCTGGCGCTGAGTCCGCAGCGCCGTCAACCAAACCCAGATGACCGGCCCGAGTGTCACCAACAACACGCTGTTGAGGATCAGGTATTTGACTGTGACGAGCGACGCCTTCCGCAAGCTGGTAGCCGAAACTCGCCGCCGCAGGCGCGCATTCCTCTGATTTCGCCTTTGCTCAGCCACCATCTACTCTTCCCTCTCACGCAGATAGATAAAGGTAACCGAGGCCACCAATGAGAAAACGGTCAACGTCATCGCCAGCGACGTTCCAAAAGCAACATTGTCTTCCACGAATGCGCGCTTATATAGCAGGGTAGCCATCACCTCCGTCGCGTTGGCCGGTCCGCCTCCCGTCATGACCCACACAATGTCGAAAACGTTAAACCCGCCAATTAAGGTATAGCCGATGATCATTGTCAGGACGTGGCGCATCTGGGGAACAATTACGTTCACAAAAGACTGCCATGCATTGGACCCGTCGATACGGGCCGCGTCAATCAAATCGGTGTTGACTGTCTGCAGGCCCGCCAGAATAACGACGAGGCTGAAGCCAAAGTAGCTCCAGATAGCCGCCACCAGCACCGCGGTCAGCGCCCATTGGCTGCTACCCAGCCAACCCAACGTCAAATGGCCCAGACCGATGGCCTGCAACAGACGATTCAGGACACCTATCAACGGATGGTAGACATTTGACCAGATGAATCCGATCGCCACGGTCGAGAGAACCTGTGGCATGAAGTATGCTGCTTGAAAGAAATTCTGGCCTCGGGTACGGGGCCACAAGAGCATGGCCAGCGCCAAGCTAATTGCGATCGGACTAATCGTGCCGACGATGATCCAGATAGCGTTGTGCCACAGGGCGCGCCCTACCAACTCGTCGCCCAGCATTCGGGTATAGTTGGCAAAACCAATGAAAGTGATGTTTGGGCGCACGCCGTTCCAGTCAGTAAAGCTGATGAAGATCGACTGACCAAAAGGTATGAGGAAGAAAACAGCATAGATAGTCAGGGGGGGCAGCACAAATGCCCAACCCCTTGTGGACTTGAGAAAGTTTCGCCAGGCTCTGCCTGGCCGTACAGAAGGGCGAGTATGCGAAAGGATGCTGCCGTCGGAGGACTCTTTCTCAACCATTCTGATAAGTGTCCTTGGCCAGAATCACCAAGCCAGACCCCGCCTGATTGTGGGCGGGACAGGCCACTTTCGTAATTGGTGTCCCCTTTTCAAGTAGAGTGAGGCCTCGACGCCGTAATCGGCAATCCGACATTCAAGAAAGCTCTTGCCCTGCCATAGGGGATGTTTAGGAAAGACGCGGCAACTATCCCTTCGTCTTGGATAGCCTCATTCTCTAACATCCCCTATGGACACCTCTAAACGTTGCCCCAATGGCCGCAACCAACCGGCGTTGTCTGGCGCCATCATGATTTCATGGTAGGCCTACACGCCGGCTACTTGCCCGCCTCTTTGGCAGCCTGTAGCGCTTCTGCCTGCTCTTGAGGAGAGCGGGTGCCTTCTAGCACGGCCTGGAAACCGTCGTTCATAACAGTGTTGAATTCGGGCGGGGTTAAGACGTCGATGTTGTAGCCTAGGCCCAGTCCTCCAGCAGTCGAATTGGCGCGGACAGTGTCAATAACAAACTGGAACAAGCCGGGCAGTTCGAAACCCGATGGGTCAACATCGATAGGTGGGATCACGTTGCCCTCTTCGATCCAGGTGCGCGCCGACTCTTCAGCAAAAAGGAAGTCCAGGAGGGCTGCCGCCTCGTCCGGGTGTGAGGTTACCGCTGAAATCATCACAGCTGAGCCCATGCCCCCCGGTGGCAAGACTACACTGCCGTCGATAGAAGGCAGGGCAAAGAAACCGACCTCAAAGTCCGCGTTGTCCAGGATGCGACTGACCAGCCATGTCCCGGTCAGGTGCATGGCTGCCTGACCAGAGTAGAAGATGTTGTTGCCCTCGTCGTAGTCTAGGGCATTCGGACTGGGCACGAAAAAGTTAGCCTGATTCAGTTCGACGAATGGCATTTCGATTGCCCGGATGAACTCAGGGCCAGCCCAACTGGCATCACCAAATATGGCCGCTTCAATGCCTTCTTTGCCTGCCAGATTGTTGGCGAAGGCGCTAAAGACATGGAAAGCGGGCCAGCCGGGTTTGTTGACAAACGAAATGGGGATGTAATCAGCGGACAGGGCCTTTTCGCCAATCTGCAACAGTTCCTCGTATGTCTCCGGCTCGCTGACTCCCAGTTCAGCGAAGATGGCCTTGTTATAGTAGATGCCTATAAACTCCAGTTCATTGCCGATGGCGTAGAGTGAGCCATCAAAGGAAGTTGACTCGAAGGTCCACTGGTAGATGTGGTCCTTCCACCCGTACTGCTGACTGTATTGGTCCAATGGCAACAAAAGCTCGGCTTCGACCAGAGGCCCCATGAAGCCTGCTCCCGGACCATAGACCACCAGGTCAGGACCCGTGCCAGAGGCCAACGCAATCTTCACAATGGTCTTCATGTTGTCGAAGTCCTGGAATTCTGCGCTGATGGTCACGTGAGGATGCTCAGCCTCGAAATTGGAGAGCAGTGTTTCCAGGGCGTCAGCAGACCTGGCTTCGAACGAGTGCCAGAACAGAAGCTCTATCGGCGCCTCTGCCTCCTCTTCAGCAGGCGCCGAGGTTGCTTCTTTCGCAGGGGCCATGGCAGGAGCGGCTGCCGGAGCGCAGGCAGCAATTGCAACGAGCACTACTGACAGAATCACAAAGCTGAAACTTCTGAAGTGACACATGATCATTCCTCCTAAGGAATCGTCAAGTCTCCCAATAACGTTTCTTCGTCGCCCGTCGTAGTTGTTACTTGTTGCAAGGGAGGAACTCAGACTTTAACAGCCATTGTTCCAAGTACCAAATGCCCTGTCAAATGGCAAAAATCAAGGAAATAGTAAATCATTGACAAATGTCCTGGAATCTACTGCAATCGAGAGAGTCGTCTCTCCAAATGAGTATCAAAGTCAATCAAAACTGTCCTGCCGATAACGTCTAGCTGCTCTGTCTTATGCGGGGCGGGAAGCATTGCGCAGATTTGCAATACGGTGGTCAACACTGCGCACATGCTCGGCGCAATTCATGCTCAGTCAACCTGTAAGTGTGAGACACCATAATGCTCTCACGCGGTTGGAAGACTACCCGGATAGGTCGCCATGCCGCCTTTGTTCAGCAAGACCGGTAAGCTGCCTGGCTCCGTTAGAAACCATCTCTACACCTGCCGAGGAACGTCAGCGCGAGTAGTCAACATTGAACATCCTGATGGCGCCTGGTTTGACCTGGGCAAGGATTGGTTCATTGCTCGTTCCATCAGGCCCAACTGGCGATAAACTCTTCTACACCGAAGTTGACGGGCATCTCGTAGACGCGGTACTTTGTCGGTTTCGCCTGGGTGCCCGCCACCATCTGATCGGCATCCGCCTGCAGTTTGGCGTCAAGCGCGGCGAATCGCGGCCACAGCCGCTCGAATTCATCCACTGTGAAACGCCGCGCCACGTCCTCATACAGGTGGCGGGCGAGCGGAGGGATCAACTGATCCTGTTCCGCCGCTGGCAAGCCGGCGAATTCGGGTCGCGTAAAGGCACGCAGCATCTGGGCCTCCTTGCACAGAATCGTCGCGCATACCATACGCCCCTTCTCTCCGGGATGCAGCGCGGCCAGCCCCGCGCGGAAGGCGTCCACGTTGCGATTGAGCATGGCGCGGTAGATCGCTTCGATCAGGTCATGTTCATGGGCGATGGCGCGCGCCCAGCGTTCAAACGGCTCCCGCAAGGCCGGCGGCAGGTTCCTGGTGAAATCCAGGCTCCACCACAGATGAAAGTAGCGATACAGCGGGCCGCCAAACGACTGATAGCCCACATGAATTGTGCGCCGCAAGGTGTGGCTGTAGTCGCTTCCCCAGTGGAGGATGAAGTTGGTATAGACAACCCCGTCGCCGGCCCGCAGTTCCACCGGTATGCCGCCTGGCAGGGGCGCCCGGTCGTTTTCCTGCAACTGGCGGTTCTCCGCTTCCGTGTTGGCGCGCCGATGGCTGCCGGGGACCACCCACAGGACGTTGTCGTCGTAGAGCGGGATGTTCCACTGCACATAGCCGGGTCCGTTTTCCATCATGTCCAGGTGCAGTCCCTCGAGAGGCGCATCGCTGTCCGGGCCGGTGTCGCGGTGCCAGCGAGCCGGTCCGTGGTCGCGTACCGGGCTGCACATGAGCATCAGTTGGTGGAGGCCGACCTCCGGGCCCCGGATCAACTGGCTGCTGACGCCCAGCGTGTTCTCGTGCAGGCAGAATTTGACCGTGTTGGCGGTGTCGGCGTCCACCAGGTTGTTGAAAACCAGCCGCGGCTGCGGCGCGGTCTCCCACACGCTGCCCGGAAGGTTATCCCGTTGGCGTTCCTGTTCCCAGATCGTCTTCTGATTTTCGACCAGAATCTCGAAGCTGTTGCGCAGTTCAGGGAGCAGGCTCGGCGGGATGACGTTGCGCACGACGATGTAGCCGTCGTCCATTATCTGCTGCGGATCGACTCGGATTCCCGTACTCGTAGACATCGGAAAACACTCCTTTTGTTCGGCCTCATCAAGCTGTCAGTTCTTCGTGGTCGTCTGATTCTTAAAGCATTGGAAATCGTACCGGAACTGCTCCTGCGAAGCGGCGTTCACTACGACACTGATTCGCACAGCAAAATAATAGCACTGTGGTGGCGGGGCGGTCAAGCAGCCTAGAGAGGCCGGGTGTATCCAGGATTATTGTGGGTGCATGCCAATTGATTGTCCGTCAAGTGAGGCAAAACCCATCGACCTGGTCGAAGCCGCCCATAGTCAGGCAAATCTTCCCAATGATCTGGGATATGCCCTGTGAGAGGGTGCATCCCGAATTATTATCCGTCACCCCGACTTGCCCGATGCGCTCATCTGTGCTACAATCCTCCACGACTGGGAACGTCGCCACCGCACGCCCAGCCCCCCATACCGCAATCCGGCGCTCGGGTGCCCTCTGGGCGCGCGAAGCGGTAGCGCATCTTAACAATGCGCGCTCATAGTACGAAGTGGTAGCGCACTGAACTTCAACCAATTCCTGCTTCTTTTGGGCAACGGGGGGGGGGTAAAAGCGGACACTAAATAATTCTATATCTTGGAAAATATCGACCCCGCCAGCCAGGTTCCCCGACCGATCATGACACCAATACCGTAACGAACCCGCGCTCGGGTGCCCCTTGGGCGCGCGAAGCGGTAGCGCATCGAACAATGCGCGCTCATATAGCAAAGCGGTAGCGCATCCAACACACGGCTTCTATCGGTGCGGGAAAGCCCGCTCCGGCAGAGGCGCGGCAAGAAATCCCGGTTGGCATTTTGAAGATTTTTTGGCGGAACTGTCTTTCGTCCAACGCCATTACAACAAACTGTCAAAACTGGCCCTCCCCACCTCCTCCGTTCCCAGCGTCAGCAAGCCTCCCGCGTTCCCGAAGCAACGATGCAAAAAATCTGGGATGCACCCACTTTCCGGGCGTTGCTTGTCCACTGGAATGACAGGAAGTATACTGATTGGCATTCCCCGTTACGATTCGTTCCAGTTCTAACTTTCAGTGGGCGTTTGGCAATTGAAAGCCAAAAACTGACTTCAGAAACCGCAGGAGAATCCAATGAGGTTGGCTTTGCGGCTCGCGTACCTATCGATCGCATTACTTAGCCTGTTGCAGATAGTGACCGTGTCCGCGCAGGAAGACGGCTATATATACACAGTGCAGCCGGGAGATAGCTGGCCTCTGGTGGCCCGACGAGTCGGCCTGACGGTGAGCGAGTTGCAGGAGGCAAACCCGGATGCAGTGCGCGCGAACGGTTGGCTCATTGTCGGCGAACTTCTATTCATCCCCAATGCGCCGGGCTGGGAGGAGAGGTTCTACATCGCCCAAAGGGGGGACGGCTGGATTACGGTGGCCGAAAAATTCGGCTTGACTGTGGACCTCTTGCAGGCAGCCAACCCGAAATTGCTGCGACCTGGGAATGCACTGATTGTTGGCGAGCGTATGCTGATCCCGGCCCTTCTGCCGACACCGACTGGGGAGCCGTCACCGGTTGCGTCGTCGCCGACCAGCACGCCAACGGCAGAGGAAGCCCCCCTGGTCATAGCGGCCACCAGTGAGCCGGACCCCTTCTTCGCGCCGCGCATCAGCTTCCCCTTGCCCACGCCTGTAACCCTCCCGCCTTGCCCGGACGCGCCCACCGACCTGGGCCAGACGCTGACCGACCTGTTCGGCATACCTGCTTCCAACCGTTACGCCCAACTCACCGCATTCCTGGCGGATTGTGGCGCCGAACTGAAGATCCTGGCCAGCGCCGATCTCAACGCCGACCGTGTCGACGACGCCGTGCTTGTATATACCCCTGCCGACAGCGAGAAGCGAAATCCCGTCTCGTCCGCCGTCCGTCGCGGGACAGGCCCGTCCGGCAGCCTCGGCATTCAACAAGAGCTTGCCATCCTCAGCGGCGGCAGAGCGCATTCCCTGAGCTTCGCAACCACCGCCAACGGCACGATAGAACTGCTGGCCACGCAAGACATCAATGCCGATGACTTGACGGACGTCGTCTGGACGGATACCGTCTGCGGGAGCAACACCTGTTTTCTCACCGTCCATGTCCGCAGTTGGGATGGCGTGGCATGGCGGGATTGGACCAAAGGCACAATCACAATGGCGTCGGCCAATGTGTCGTTGACCTCTGGCAGCGAACAGGGCATGCCTAAGGAAATTCGTCTGACAGGGGGAGAGTACACCGGCGCCGACGCTGGCCCACAGCGGGCGCGCACAGCCGTGTGGACCAGCACAGACGGCGCTCCCTATGCCCTGAGCGGAGAGAGTCTGGCTCCCAGCGGCTGCCTCTATCACACCTTGTTCGATGCCAACCATGCTCTGGTTGACGAACGCTATCTCGAAAAAGCGCTGTGGCTCTATACCGAGGCAGTAGAGAACAGCGAGTTGAATGCCTGCTGGAAACGCCGCAACGAACTGTCCGAGTTGCGCAGCTTTGCCCTCTTCCGATTGGCTCTGACCCTCGGCTATCAGAATGAGCCGCTGCAGGCCACGGAACAGGTGCAACGGCTGGAATCCCAGTTCAGCAACCAGATCTACGCGGATGTGGCCCGCCGCTGGCTGGACGTCTATCAGCAGAGTGGCGATCCTCGGACGGCCTGCAAAGTTGTGAGCGTCTTCGCCGCCGTGACACCGGGCGTAGTGGATATTCTGGCTGACTTCGGTTACGCCAATCCGACCTTCACCGCAGAGGACGTCTGCCCGATCCTGGAAATCGAGTCGCAGGCGGATCCGGAGCCGAGCCTTGCTCAGATCGAAGGCTTGCCGGACTGCCCGTCGACATCCGCAGACTACATCTCTGCCCTCCCAGCGGTTGTGAACCTGGTGGCTGGCGGAACCTCCGGCAACGGGGACGAGCAGGGCGCGCCCTCTCCATTTGGACCTGTCGAAGCATGGCTGCGGGCCTGCGGCGCGTTAAGCGACGGGCGCGGCGGGCTGCTGATCTATGACCTGAACGAGGACGGTTTGGACGATGTAATCGCCGTGCCCACAATCCTCAGCGATGACGGTTACGGGCCGGACGGGGCCGATGGGGTGATCCTCATTCTTCACCAGCAGGTGGACGGCAGCTATCAGACAGCCTATGCCCCGAATGCAAGCGGCGAGCCAAAAATCCTGGCGATAGGTGATGCCAATGGGGACGGCAAAGCGGATTTGGTCTGGCAGTTGGAGCGTTGCACCACTTTCTGTCTCCTGAGGGTGCATGCGATCACATGGGACAGCGAAACGGCCTCCTACCAATCCGTGATCGGGTCGGGCGCGGAAATCGCTGAAGGCGCGGCTTCGCTTGACATGGCGCTGGAAGCAACCTCTACTCACCCGCGGATCCGTCGTCTGTGGCTTAACGGCGGGGCGAGCGGCACGGACGGGGACGGCCTGACCGTTGCCCATACGGAAATCTGGTATAGCGTCGACGGTTTGCCCATGCGCCGCTTCACCTGGTCGTATGACCGCTCAAACGAGGCCAGCAACTGCTTGGGCCTGCGGCTGGTCGAGACGAATGTAACTCTCGAGGCGGCGGGGCCAGGCGACCACCCGTCCGGCTATGCCACAGCCATCGAGATGTACAGGGATGTCCTCGAATCGCCGGAGTTGCGCCCGTGCAGCACGCAAGGGACTGATCCTGAGGAGGAGATGACCCTGCTGCGAGGGCTGGCGAGCTTCCGGCTGGTGCAGGCTTTGACGCTGAGCGGCGACCGGTCAACAGCCGAGGAAGAGTTGGAAACGCTTACGGAAAGCGAGTCGCAGAGCAGATATACCGAAGCGGCCCGCGCCTGGTTGGACGCCTATTACTCCGTGCCCGACCCCGTGGCAGCCTGCGCCGCCGTCATGTCCATCTTTCTGGACAGCCCAGACCTCTGGCAGATTACTGAAGAGTTCGGGGCTGATCATCCGGCGCTGAGCGTGCGGCAGGTCTGTTATGTGCCCGGCAGTGGCGAGGGATTCGACTTCCGTCTCACTCCGAACTGGTAATCACCGGCGTACCGGCGGCCATCGCCTCCAGCAGCATCATACCGAATCCCTCATACTCGCTGGGGAACAGGAACGCGGTGGCGCCCGCATAGAGTTGCGCCTTATCGTCCTCATCCACCCAGCCGATGAAGCGCACCTGCTCGGTCAACTCGAGCTGGCGGACGAGTCGCTGCGGGTCCGGGAAGAAGTCGGTGTCCACGAGTGGAAGCGTACCCGCCAGCACCAGTTGCACAACTGGATCCCCGCCCTGGTCCAGATAGCGTCGATAGGCGCGCACGATGCCCAAAACGTTCTTGCGCACATTAAAGCCCCCCAGATAGAGAAAGTAGCGTTCCGGCAGCGCGTATTTATTGCGTATTGCGTATTGCGTGTCGTCTCTGGTGGCGCTTGGCGGCGGCGGCGGGATGCCGGTCTGCGGGCGATCATGGCGCATTGCGCGATTCGCACTACGCGATGCCGTGTCGTTCGGGCCGTGATGGACTGCGAACACGCGCTCCGCAGGCAGTTTCAGATGGGCGATAATGTCCCGCTTGCCAGCCTCGCTGACGGTCAATACTGCCGCACAACGCCGGGCCGTATAGCTGACCAGCCCGGTGTACAGGCGGCCCAGCTTGCCGCCGCGATAGGCGGGCAAGAGCAGCGGAATCAGATCGTGGACTGTGACCACTGTCGGCGTCGGCTGCCACAGAGGAGCTGCCCAATAGGGAACCAGCAGCAGACCCGCGCCCAGACGCCGCGCCCAACGGGGCACGATCACCTGCTCCCAATACAGCTTCGCCAGTTGACGGGGCAGCCGCGGAGGCGGGACAGTGACAGAAGAAAGCGCGACCGTCCTCGCGGCGGGTGAATTGGCTGAAGGCGAAGAGTGAACGCTGTCTTCGCTCCGCTCCATCAGGGGCTGCTGCGGTAGAAGCAGCGTAAATCTTGGGACGGTTCGTTTCGGGTCATCAGCTTCCGGTTGGTCGCCGCTGTGACTGGAAATAGAAGACTGACTTCTGGAAACGTTCTCCAGATAGGGCAATAGCCAGTTGATATACTGACCGCTGCCGGTGTTGGGCTGCCCCCAGAACCAGCCACTGACGACAATGTGCATCGTAACCCCAGTGAATTGTGGTTAGTGTATAGCGAGTCGTGGAGAGTCCACAGGCCCTAGCCGCTGACCGCTGACGCTCTGACCCACTCTACTGTGCGCCGCAAACCCTCCGGCAGATCGACCTCCGCTTCCCAGCCTAACGCCTGCCCGGCTTTCGAACAATCCAGCCAGGTAGCCAGCACTTCCCCAGGAGGTCGGGGCTGATAGGAGGGCTTACGGCGGTAGGCGGTCAGTTCTGCAAGCAGCCGATAGATGGTGTTGATGTCTGTCGGTTGGCCCGTTCCCACATTGTAAACGCCGTTGACATCGCCGACCACGGCCAGAACGTTCGCTCTGGCGACGTCGTCAACATAGACAAAATCGCGTGTTTGGCCGCCGTCGCCGGTAATATGGGTCGGTTGATCCGCCGACATCGCGCCCGCAAATAACGCGACGACGCCGGCCTCGCCCTTGATATCTTGCCGGGGGCCGTAAACGTTTGCATAGCGCAGGATGACGTAAGGCAGGCCGTAGTTCTGGCTGTATAGCTCGATGTAATGCTCACAGTTGAGCTTGTTGGCGCCGTAATTATCCTTGGGTTTTGGGCGGCTCTCCTCGGTAAAGGGCAATTTCGAGGCGTTTGAACCGTTTCCCTCTCCGCACTCCTCCTCTATCTCCTCTACACTCTCTCCTCGGCCTTTTCCCTCTCCGTAGACCGCGCCGCCTGTGCTGGCAAAGACAAATTTACAACAGTCGTACTCCTTCGCCAGCTCCAGTAGATGCAATGTGCCGATAATGTTGACTTCGGCATATGTGATCGGATCCTCCATGCTTTCACGCACGTTTGCCAGGGCTGCCTGATGCACAACGGCCTGAGGACGTTCCGCCGCAAACAGTTCCGCCAGCCCCGCCTGATCACGAATGTCCACCTCATAGAACGGTACATCAGCCGGGAGATTGGCCCGCTTGCCCGTTCGCAAACTGTCAAGAGTTACGACCTCGTGTCCGGCCCTTCGCAGCCACTGCACGATGTGGCTGCCGATAAAACCGGCTCCCCCCGTGACGAGTATTTTCACGCAATGCTCCTCTTCTGAATCTTCTACTCCCTTTCGAGCAAACCGACCGGCGGCGCCAGCGTTAAGTCGGTCCGCCCTCAGAAAACCAGTATAAGGAGTTCACGTGGAAAAGAGAAATTGAACCGGACGTGCCGGGTGCATCCCAAATTATCATGCACCACCCCGACTTGCCCGATTCGCTCATCTGTGCTACACTCCCCCGCGACAGGGAACGCCGCCACCGCGCGCCCAGACCCCCATACCGCAATCCGGCGCTCGGGTGCCCTCTGGGCGCGCGACGCGGTAGCGCACTGAATTTCAACCAATTCCTGCTTCTTTTGGGGGTAGTGGTCACAAAGTAAGTGTTGAGGGCAAAGTCTATGTCTGAACTGTGATTTCTGTGATACGGAGATTGCTATGATTAGCGGATGCACGGACAAAAATGTCCACACCACCGGATTATCAGATCACTTACTATTCGACCACTACCCTTTTGGGCAACGGGGGGGGGGTAAAAGCGGACAAAGCGGACACTAAATAATTGTATATCTTGGAAAATATCGACCCTGCCAGCCAGGTTCCCCGACCGATCATGACACCAATACCCTAACAACAGCGCTCATAGTGCGAAGTGGTAGCGCATTTAACAACCCGCGCTCATATGACGAAGTTGCAGCGCATTCAACACACGGCTTCTATCGGTGCAGGAAAGCCCGTTCCGGCAGAGGCGCGGCAGGAAATCGCGGTTGGCATTTTGAAGATTTTTTTGCGGAACTGTCTTTCGTCCAACGCCATTACAACAAAATGTCAAAACCGGCCCTACCCACCTCCTCCGCTCCCAACGTCAGCAAGCCTCCCGCGTTCCTAGAGCAACGATGCAAAAAAACTGGGATACGCCCGACGTGCTCCGGCATTTGCGTTTCTGCTAGGCAACCGTATACTTCACGGCAGTTTCTAATTCTCTTGGAAACTTCCCAAGACTCGCCCGCGTAGTGTTACTGAAAACTAAGAACACTAAACTATAAGCTACAGGAGACCGGTTGGGAATGTTGATTCACAACGCGACCGTTATCACATTTGACGACGCAAACCGTATTCTGCCGGGCGGCGGGGTCTATCTACGCGGCGACCAGATCGTCGCGGTCGGCGAGAGTCAGCAGTTGCTTAGCCGGTATCCTGACGCCGAACGATGGGACGCGCAGGGCAAACTGCTGATGCCGGGCATGATCTGCGCGCACACCCACTTCTACGGCGCGTTCGCCAGAGGGATGTACATTCCCGGCGAACCGGCCAAGGATTTTCCGGAAATCTTGCAGAAACTCTGGTGGCCCCTGGACCGTTCGCTGGACCTGCACGGCGTGCAAAGCTCGGCGGAAGTCTGTCTCGTGGACGCCGTCCGCAACGGCACGACAACGCTCATCGACCACCACGCCAGCCAGTCCGCAATCGACGGCAGCCTGGACGCGATCGCCGCGGCTGTGGATGCCAGCGGGCTGCGGTCGGTGCTATGCTACGAGGTGACGGACAGGGACGGCCCCGCGGCGACGCAGGCGGGCATCCGCGAAAACGTGCGCTTTGCCTCCCGGCTCTCCGGCGCGGATAGCTCCTCAGCACGCGTCGCCGCCACCTTCGGCCTCCACGCCAGCATGACCCTCTCCGACGAAACGCTGGAGGCATGTCGAAGCGAAAGCGAACGCTTCCACGTTCATGTCGCCGAGCATCCGGCGGACGCTTGGGACAGCCTGAGCCGCAGCGGCAGGCCCACGGTCGAACGGCTGCACAGCTTTGACATCACGGGCGCCAAGAGCATCTTCGCCCACTGCATTCACATCGACGCCTGGGAAATGGCCCTGCTGCGGGAAACGGGGACAATTGTTTCGCATCAGCCCCGCTCCAACATGAACAACGCGGTGGGCGCGGCCAACATCCCGGTCATGCTGCGGGGCGGGATGCCCGTCTGCCTGGGGAATGACGGCTTCAGCAACGATATGTTTGCCGAGATGAAAGTGACCGACCAACTGCATAAGGTGAGCAGCGGCGATCCCCGCACGCTCGGCGCGGACAAGGTAATGCAGATGGCGATCCACAACAACCGCGCACTGGCGGGCGCCTTTTTCGACAGACCGGTCGGCGTCCTCGCTCCCGGCGCGTTTGCCGACCTCATACTGCTCGACTACTACCCCACGACGCCTCTGCACAGCGACAATCTGCCCTGGCACATTCTGTTCGGCATCAGCGGCGGACACGTTCACAGCACGATCTGCCACGGCCAGGTGCTCATGCGCGATCGGGCGCTGCTGACCCTGGATGAAGAGACCATCACCGCCCGCAGCCGTGAACGCGCGCAGGAGACGTGGGAACGATTCAAACTGCAATGAGTACTCCCTATTGCGTAGTCACAAAACCTTCGGCGGCGGGGTCGAGCTACGCAATACGTGATACGCAATACGAAAGGGTGTCCCGATGACCAGTCCCACACTCGCCGTGATTGGCGGCACGGGCGCGGAAGGTTCCGGCCTGGCTTTGCGCTGGGCAGCCGTCGGTTATCCGATTCTGATTGGCAGCCGCAGCCGCGAAAAGGCCCAGGCCGCGGCGGCTGAGCTGGCCGCGCTCTTACCGGCCAACCACTCGGCGCGTATCAGCGGCGATACCAACGCCGCCGCAGCCGCAGACGCTGATGTCATCATCCTCAGCGTCCCTTACGACTCCCAGGCCGGAATCCTGGAACAGATTCGGGGTGGTTGCCAGGGCAAGACGGTCGTCAGCGTCGTCGTTCCGCTCAAACCGCCGCGCGTGAGCCGCGTCTGGCGTCCGGCGGCGGGATCGGCTGCCGAAGAGGCCCAGGCGCTCCTCGGCGAAGGCGCGCGGCTGGTGGCGGCCTTCCAGAATATCAGCGCCACACACCTGAAGGACCTGAGCCACTCCATCGACTGCGACATTCTGATAACGGGCGACGACAAAGAGGCAAAGCAGACCGCGATCGAACTGGCCCAGGCCGCGGGGATGCGGGGCATCGACGCCGGTCCGCTTGTGAACAGCGGCGTCAGCGAAGGATTGACCGCCGTCCTCATCGGCATCAACGTACGCCACAAAGTTAAGGGCAGCGGGATCCGGATCACGGGAATCTGACTTCCATTGCGTAATGCGTATTTCGTATTGGTGTCCTGTGATTAGGCTCAATTTGCTCAGCGTTTTCTCCGCGTCAGATCCGGTCTCCAGGTCAAGGGGCTTTCGCTCCAAAAGATCTTTCTTCGTTGGCAGTGTCGAGCTACGCAATACGAGATACGCAATACGTTATGGGCATTGCAGACGTTATCGCTGACTTGCTCCGGGACACCGGCTTTATGGCCAATGTCACCGCTTGGGAGACGCTGCCCGCTCGCCCTGGCCGCACGGTGGAGATGCCTGCCCATCTGCATCCGGCGTTGACGCATGCGCTGCACCGCCGCGGGATTCAGCAACTCTATAGCCATCAGGCTGAGGCCGTTGACCAAGCCCTGCGCGGCCATAGCATCGCCGTTGTCACCCCCACCGCCAGCGGCAAGACGCTCTGCTACACGCTGCCCGTCCTTCACGCTCTGCTCAACGACCCCGAAGCGACGGCGCTCTACCTCTTCCCGACCAAAGCCTTGGCCCACGATCAACTGGCAGAGATCGGCGATTTGATCGTGGATTGCGGCGAGTGGGTAGCGGATATCAACACATCTATCCGCGATTCACTACCCACCATCCACTCCTATGACGGCGACACGCCCTCCGCGCAGCGTCGTTCGATCCGCCAGAATGCCAGGCTGATTCTCACCAACCCGGACATGCTTCATGCCGGAATCCTGCCCTACCACGGCGGCTGGGAACGCTTTCTCGCCGGTCTGCGCTACGTCATCATTGACGAAATGCACAGTTATCGCGGCGTTTTCGGCAGCCACGTAGCCAATGTCCTGCGCCGGTTGCGTCGCGTGGCCGCCCACTACGGAAGCCGCCCCCATTTCCTGCTGACCAGCGCAACGATCGCCAACCCCAAACAGCTGGCGGAAATCCTGACCGAGCAGCCGGTCCGGGTCATCGACCGCAACGGCGCGCCGCAAGGCGAGAAGCACATCCTCCTCTATGCGCCGCCGCTGTACGATCCGATTCGGGGCTTGCGCCGCAGCAGTGTGTTGGAGACCCAGGATCTGGCCGTCCGCTTCCTGCTGGGCGGCCTGCAAACGATCGTTTTCGGCCGCGCCCGCCTGACCGTCGAACTCCTGCTCAGTTACATACGGGAACGCATGCAAGCAATTGATAGTGGCGAGTGGACAGTGGATAGTAGCGCCAACAGTCGCGCCATTCGCGGCTACCGCGGCGGCTATCTGCCCCAGGAACGCCGCCAGATTGAGGCGGGTCTGCGGGCGGGGACGGTGCGCGGCGTGGTCGCTACCAACGCGTTGGAGTTGGGCATCGACATCGGCCAGTTGGAGGCGGCGCTGATCTGCGGCTACCCGGGCACGATCGCGGCCGCGTGGCAACAGTGGGGCCGGGTTGGCCGCACGACAGAGGCATCTCTGGCCGTGCTGGTGGCAACGGCCGGGGCGCTCGACCAGTATATCGTCAACCATCCTCAGTTTCTGCTGCAACGATCACCGGAGCACGCCTTCGCCAATGCCGACAACCTGATGCTGCTGGTGGACCAGATGCGTTGCGCCGCCTTTGAGTTGCCGTTTGTCGAAGGGGAACCGTTCGGGCGGTCGCCTTTCACCGCCGAGGTCCTTGAGCTACTGGTCGAAGAGAGGTCGGTGCAGCGCTTCGGCAATCGCTTCCACTGGAGCGGCGACGGCAGGCTCCGCCCGCAGGGTGGACCCGCCCGCCAGTTTGGCCTGCGCAGCGTCGGCGGCGACCCGGTGATCGTTCATGCGGGCGGCGCGCAAAGAGAAGAGAGCCAGAGGCAAGATGACTCTTTCACAGTGATTGGAGAGGTCGATGCCGCCAGCGCACCGTTTCTGACTCATGAAGGAGCCGTCTACATCCACGAAGGCCGCAGTTACCTGGTCGAACGGCTGGACCTTGACAAGAAATCGGCGTGGGTCTGGCCAGCGGAGGTCGATTACTACACGGAGGCCAGCACGGAAACCGAGATTCAGGTGCTCTCCGTGCAGGAAAATCGTCTCTGCGGCGGCGCGCAACTGGGCTATGGCGAACTCTTGGTAACGTCGCAGGTGACGCAGTTCCGCCGTGTGCGTCGCTTTACCCATGAGAATCTCGGCGTTCTGCCGCTTGACTATCCGCCCACCACACTGGACACCTCCGGCTACTGGCTGGAAGTGACCGCAGAGGCGCAGATGGCTCTGATGCAGGCGGGCGACTGGCGCGACGCGCCCAATGACTACGGTCCCGATTGGCAGGAGCAGCGTGCCACAACGCGGGCCAGGGACAGTTACCGCTGCGCCGAATGCGGCGCGCCCGAGACGCGCACGCGCCAGCACGACGTGCATCATCGCATCCCCTCCCGCGCCTTTGGTTACATTCCGGGCCTGAACAGGAATGACCAACAGGCCAACCGGCTCAGCAATCTCGTATTGCTCTGCCGCCGCTGCCATCAGCGCCTGGAAGCGGGTGTGCGCGCCCGCACCGGTCTGGATGGCGTGGCCTACGCGCTGGGCAATCTGGCCCCCCTGCACCTGATGTGTGACCGACGCGACATCGATGTCGCCATCATTCGAGAAGAGAGTCTTGATGCGAGCGAAGAGAGCAGTGCCTCCCGCACTTCATTTCTCACTTCTCACCCCTCGCCGTCCGCGCTCTCCGCCCCGCGCATCTATATCTACGAGCGCATCCCTGCCGGGATCGGCTTCAGCGCGCAACTGTACGAATGCCACGATGAGCTGATCGCCGGGGCATCAGAGTTGATCCGCGGCTGCGCCTGCCGCTACGGTTGTCCCGCCTGTGTGGGTCCTGTGCTGCTGGTGGGCGATGAACAACCACTCGGCCCGAATTCTGCGCATGATGGGGCACAATTCGGGCCTCGTCCAGTCCTGGAGTCCAAACGCCTGGCACTGGCTTTGCTTGCCGCGGTGGATAGTGGCTCGTGAATGGTGGCTAGCGCAGTACACAGACCACTATCCGATATCCACAAGGGTGAGTCGCATGGGCGCAAACGTGTGCCGATGCGCCGGGCAGGGTCCAAGCCGTTCGATGGCGGCCAGATGGTACTGCGCGCCATATCCCTTGTGGCTATGAAAACCATACTCTGGGAACTCCTCGTGCAGCTGACAGAGTAGACGATCGCGATGGACTTTGGCCAGGATGGAGGCGGCGGCGATGGAGACGATGCGCTGATCGCCCTTGGTGAAACTCTGCTGGGGCAGGTTGAGCGTCTTGAGCTGCACCCAGTCGATCAGCAGGTGATCGGGCGGGGGGATCAGCGCCAGGACGGCTCGACGCATCGCCAGGCGCGTGGCCGGGGCGATACCGGTCGCGTCGATTTCCGCGGCGGAGGCTTCACCCAGTGACCAGGAGGCGGCTTGCGCTCGAATCTGTTCAGCCAGTTGGTCGCGCCGCGCCGGCTTCAGCATCTTGCTATCCCGCACCGCGGCCCACACGCCTTCCTGCGCGCAGTCGGTCGGCAGAATGACCGCGCCGGCCACAACAGGCCCGGCCAGCGCGCCGCGACCGGCCTCATCCAGTCCGGCGACACGGGCAAACCCGCCGCGCCACAGGCGTTGCTCCTCCGTGAGGGTAGGGCGAACGCTTCCTCGCCCCGTATCCGTATCGTCCATTGCGGTTGTCCCGCTACGTCCAGAGCCGTTCCACATCGCGGCGGGGTTGGAAGCCGAGGATACGCTTCGTCTTTTCGTTGCTGAACTTGCCATGCGGCATGTCGGCGAACACATAGAACACTTCGCTGCGGGAGGGCAGGGCGCCCAAGTCGATCTCCAGCCCCAAGGTGAAGACTTCCGCCGCGTTTTCCCAGGAGACGATGTAGGGCGCGTGCTGCGCGCCGGGCTGGATGGTCGCCGGGTCTACGAACTGATAGAACAGGTAGGTTTGCACGCTGATGTCGTGATGTTGGCTGAAGACGCGGCAGATTTCCTGACCCATCGACTTTGTGATGGCGTAGATGTTGGTGCCGGACTGAGGCGGGATGTCCGGGCCGATGCCGAAGTCGAAACACTCGGTGATGTTCGGGCCGGCAACGGTGAAGTGCGGGCCGGTATTGATCACCCGCCGAATGCCATGCGTCACCGCCGCCTGCATCATGTTGTAACAGCCGCGCGTGCTCACGTCCCAGGCGATCTGGCGGTCGCGGCGCAGGACGGACAAATTGACAATCGCGTCCATGCCCTCCGCGGCCTCCACAACTGCATTCAGATCGGAAACGTCCAACTGGAGAAACTCGCCGGGCAGGTCTTCCGACGGCGGCTTCACATCGGTGATGCGCAGCGCGTGAGCAGCGGCAAGTTCGCGGGCAACATAGGGGCCAAACATGCCCGCCCCGCCAAGAATCAGAACGTTCATTTTGCCTTCTCCCCTATATGCTTGATCGACCAACCGGGATGGTCTGTCTCGGAGGAGTCGCTTCCGGTCAGCGCCTCATCCACCGCGTCGATGAGCGTCGCGGTGGACGCCTCGCCCAGACGCAGGATCGTTACCGCCACCTTGCCTTCGCGGGCGAACTCGCGGCTGACCTGTTCGGCCAGATGCTTGCTGAGAGTGGGCGGCTGTGTACGCGGCAGAGGCCGCCAACTCTCAGCGACCCGGTAGCTGGCGGGATAGTCGGCCATCAGCTCCAGCGTGCTCAGAAAGACGACTTGCGGCACGCCTTCCTCGGCCGCGGCCATCAGCAGATTGTAGGTGCAGCGTGTCGCGGCGTCGAGTTGCGCGCTTACATCCTCGCCCGGCAGCGCTTCTACGGCATGAATGATGGCGTCCATGCCGCGCGTCAGCAGATTCGTCGAGCCATCGTGGCCCAGCCCGCACTGCACAAACTCGTGCTTCGTCTCCACAGGCGCCCGCTCGGTCAGCCGGATCTCATGGCTTGACGCCAGATGATCCGCCAGCGTCGCGCTGCGTTGCGCCGCGCCCGAAGTAATCAGAATTTTCATATGCTCAGTCTCCTCCGTTTTCTCTTACGCCGACGCGCCCGAATAGAACCGAATCCCCACCCGCCAGAACCAGCGGGAGACAAGCAGGAGGGCCGCGGCCAGAGCTATCGAGCCGAACAGCGTGGCGGTAGTGAGGCGCCCGCTCACCGCGGATGCGGGCACGGTCGTGGCGAAGGCCACCGGCACCAGAAATGTCATCACCGCGCGCAGCCACGCCGGATAGATGCTGATCGGCCAGCGGCCAGCCTGCCACATGCTCATAAAGATCACCTGGATATTTTCGACCTTCACGAACCAGAATGCGCAGGTGCTGAGCATAAGCCAGAAGCTGTAGATGATCAGGCTGCCGCTCAACATCGTGACCGCGAACGTGAATGTCTCGGCAATGCCAAACTGCGCGCCCAGCCGCACCAGCGCCGTGCCCAACACCGGCAGGGCGACAAGTACATCCACCAGCCGCCAGACCTCGAACCGCTGAATGCTGACCAATATCTGTGAGTCAGCCGGTTTGGTCAGAGTGAAATCGAGCGTGCCCTGGCGCACATCTTCCATGAATTTCGCCATCGAAGGGCGGATCATGGTGCGGATCAGACCGCCGATGAGGAAGTAGACGCCGACCAGCGCCAGCAGTTCCTCCGGTCGCCAGCCGCCCAGATTGTCGGTATGGGCGAAGACAACGGCCAATCCGCCCAGCGCCACGCCCAGCTCCAATAAGGACTGAAGCAGATTGATCCAGAAATTGGCGCGGTATTCCAACTCACGCAGCACGCCGAGGCGCAGAAATGTGGCGAAGAGACGATAGTAGAACATTGGTGAGTCGTAAGCAGTGAATAGTGGTCAGTGGGGTTGCTATCCACTAGCCACTAGCAACCGCTGCTATCCTCCAAACGCGGCGTAGCGGCGGATGCCGGCTCGGTAGATACGTTGCACAAACAGATAGCCGGCGATCAGCCAGAACAACTGCACGCCGAGGCCGATCAGCAGTTCCCTGGGCGTGAGCCTCCCTAGCAGCAGTTCGACCGGAAAGGCCAACATCCAACGGAAGGGCAGAATATCCGCGGCGCGCTGCACATACTGCGGAAAAAGATCGAGCGGAGCCAAACGTCCGGAAAAGAAGAGGACGATGACGAAGTAACCCTGGTTGATGGCATCGAGGCGGGTGGTCCAGAAGGCCAGCATCGCCAGTCCCCAATCCCAGAAGAAGCGCATCAGAAAGGCGAGAATCAGCACGGGCACAAATGCCGCCAACGTCCATGCGTCCGGTTGCCAGGAGGCATCGAAGAACCAGGCGAGCAGCGCCGCGGTCGGCCCCAACACGGTCAGGGTCAGGAATTTGTAGCCGATGTTGTCGGCGATGTCGCTGTGGATCGGGTGGATCGGCTTCAGCAGCAACGACGAGAATATCCCCATGCGGATGCGAAAGTCGTACTCCCACATGATCCAGGTAAAGGTGCCGTGGTTGACCAGCATCATGGCGATGTAGTAGACGACAAAGTCGTTGACCGCGTAGCCGCCCACCGCCCCGCCCTGCTGCTGCGCCACCGTGCGCCACACGATCAGATACATCAACGGCTCGATAACACCGCCCAGCAGCCAGATCAGCATCGCAATGCGGTACTGGAACTGCACCATCAGCGCGGTGCGGAAGTAGCCCCTGTAGATGGAATAGAATGCGGTCACAATTGGAGTGAGGAGTGACAAGTGGGCGGTGTTTTCTCGCTTCTCACTCCTCTTCGCTCTCTCCTACTTCCTGGCTGAACACCTGCTCGATCACATCCTCGATGGGCGGATCCTGGACGGTCAGGTCGGCCACATCCAGTTCGGCCAGCAGACGCCCGGTGACGGTGGCCGTCTCGACTTTCGGCACGCGCAGCGTGACGCGGCCTTCTTTTTGCACGAGCACCTCGCCGTACTGCGCCAGTTGCCGTCCGCCGGTGCCGTTCTGCAACTCCACCTCGACGGTCTTAAATGGGGCAAAGCGATCAGCCAGGCCGCTGAGATCGCCGTCGTAGAGCAGCTTGCCATGATGAATGATGATCACTCGCTTGCACAGCGCCTCCACGTCGGCCATATAGTGGCTGGTCAGCAGGACCGTTGCGCCGGTGCGCTGATTGTACTCGGCGATGAACTGACGGATGCGCCGCTGCATCGTCACATCCAGCCCAATGGTCGGCTCGTCCAGAAACAGCACCCAGGGGCGGTGGAGCAACGCGGCCGCAATTTCACATTTCATGCGCTCGCCCAGCGACAGATTGCGGGTTGGCTTGCGCAGCAGGGGCTCCAGCTCCAGCAACTGCGTCAGTTCATCGACGGTGCGCCGGTACTCCCCTTCGGGGATGCGGTAAACCGCCCGATTCAATTCGAACGTGTCTATCACCGGAATGTCCCACACCAGTTGGTTACGCTGCCCCATCACCAAGGTCATGCGCCGCAGATAATCGCGGTTGCGCTCCCAGGGACGAAAACCGAGTACCGTTGCACGGCCGCCGGTCGGATGGAGCAGGCCGGCCAGCATTTTCAGGGTTGTTGTCTTGCCGGCGCCGTTGGGACCGAGAAACCCGACGATCTCTCCTTCGTTGACCGAGAATGAGATCTCGTCCACCGCGCGCACGTCGCGCGTCTTGCGTTTGACGAGGCTGCGCATCGCGGCGACCACCCCCGCCTCCCGCTCGGGGACCCTGTAGATCTTGCTGAGGTCGTCGATCTGAATTACTGGGGATTGTTGACTCACAGAGGCTCAACTCCCTTCATCATCATGCGCCGGCCCGGCAGTCACAAGCGTGTATGAATCGGCGCGCAGATAGTCCGCAGCCACCCGCTGCACATCCTCTTTGGTGATGGCGCGAATCCGCTCCTGATAGGTCTGCAAGTAATCCAGCCCAAGGCCGAACCACTCCATATTGAGCAGGATCGAGGCCACACCGTCATTCGTCTCCAGGCGCAGGGGGAGCGTGCCGGTCATGTTGGCGATGCTGTCCGAGAGTTCCTCATCGCTCACCGGCTCCTGCCCCATTCTCTCGAACTCGTGCAGAATGCTGTCGATGGCATGGTCGACATTCTGCGGGTTCACACCGGCGAAAGCCACCCACGGCCCGACGCCGATGTCCGCGTCGAGAACGCTATAGCTGTAATAGGCCAGCCCTTGCCGCTCGCGCACATTTTCGCCCAGCCGCCCCATCATACCGAATTGGCCCAGGATATTATTCGCAACCTGTACTGCATAGTAGTCGGGATGGGTGCGGGCGATGGCGAGGCAGCCAATGACGACATCCGTCTGGACTTTGCCGGGCATAGCGACCGCTTTGCGCTGGTTGCCGTTTGCGCGCGCCACCGGCGGGATGCTGTCGGCGGGCGCGGGCGGCGGCTCGCCAGGAGCCCAATCGCCAAAATGGGACTCCAGCAACGCCACCACGTCCCCCGGCTCTATGTCACCGCTTACGACGATAACCGCACGCGCCGGCTGGTAATATCTGCGGTGAAAGTCGACCACATCGTCGCGGCCGATCTCCTGAATCGTCTCGATGTAGCCGGATGTGGACAGGCCATAGGGGTGATCGCCGTAGATCATCTCGTTAAAGCGCCGGTAGGAAACGCTGCGCGTGCTCTGTTCCCGTTCCTGCAAGCGCACCAGCCACTGTCCCCGCACCCGTTCGATATGCTCCGGCGGAAAAGTGGGACGCCGCAGAATATCGGCCAGAAGCTCAACCATCAGCGGAAAATCCTCAACCAGGCTCTCGCTGCCAAAGTTTGTGACGTGCGTGCCGCCGCCCACGCTGATGCTCGCCCCCACCGATTCGACCGTCTCGTTGTAGCGGTCAAAGTCGTAGTGGGCGCTGCCCCGGCTCACGAGAGAGGCGGCAAAGGAGGCCAGCCCGGCCTTCTCTGCTGACTCATCGACGCTGCCGGCGCGCAGGCACCCATCCAGTACGACCACCGGCGCGGACGGGTTTGGCCGCACAAGCACCGTTATGCCATTTGCGGTCTGCACGCGATGAATCGTCTCCGGGCCAATTGAGGTTTGGCCGGGGCTATGTGCCAGGGTGGGGTCAGCCCCAGCCAAAGTCTGCCCTATTTGGCCGTCGCCCAATGCGGGAGGATGCGGTCGGCGACGGCCAAACCCGCCGGCCTGCCTCTGGAAAGATAGCGATCGATTGTTGTTCATTAGACGTTCAATTCCTATAACGTGGTTTTGTCAATTCCGCCACGAGAATGTCCAGTTCCGTGTCAGGGTTGGCGCCGCTCTTCATGGCGAAGTCCGACAACAGGAGCCGATCCATGATCCCCTCCAACTGGGCAAGCGCATAGTTGCGGCTCTGAGCCATCGCCTTCTTCACTGGAAAGGGACTCTCGCTGACGCGGCCGGCAATGTCATACTCATTGCCAGGCTGGCGCGCTGTCTCGTCCTTCACTTTGATCATGATCCGATACTGCCGCGTGATCATCGTCAGCAGATAGAAGGGATTGGCGTCGTTGCGGCGCAGCGCGTACAAGGCCCGCATCGCCTTGCGCCCATCACGTTGGCCGATTGCGTCGGTCAGATCCCAAATGAGCGCTTCACTGGTGTCGCTCACCAGCAGCTGTACGTCGTTGGCGGTAATGCTTCGCCTGTCTGCATAGCAGCGCAGCTTCTCCATCTCCAGGCTCAGGCGGCTCAGATGCGGCCCCACATAGATCGCCAACATCTGCACCGCTCTCCCCTCAATCGCAATCCCTTCCCGCCTGGCAGTCTTGGCGATCCAGCCGGGCAGTTGGTGGGCATCGGGCGCGCTCAACTCCTCTATTGCAAGCAACCCGTCCTTGCTCAACTTCTCGACACCGGCCAAATCCTGTAGCCCCTTCCAAACGGCGCGTCGCCTGTCCAGTTTCTCTTCGATAAAGACAAGATCATTCGAATCCGACTCTTGCGGTTCAGCCAACGCCGCCAGAATCTGGCGCGCCTCATCTTGCGCCGCTCTGTTCGGCGTTTTGGCCGTACCCAAGCGGGACTCCAGATTGGCCAGGTAGCCGCGCACGATGACCAGCCGCCGCGCGGCAAGGAAGGGCATCGCGCCGGCGTGGTAGAGAATATCGGCTGCGCTGGAGCGAGCGCCGTCAAGTTCGGTCAGGTTCAGCGAGGCCATCTCCGCGTCACCCAGCGCCTTCGTCAATTGGCTCAGGCGCTTCCCCAACAGGAACTCATCCGGCGCAAGGAAAAGATATAACATAAGTGGCTAGTGTCGGCGTGACCAGTCGTAAGCGGCTGAAAACCCCTGGGGGTTGGCTGACCACGAACCACTGATCACTGGCCGCTGCGGTTAAACGTGATGCGATGCGCCCTTCCCAAGGGCACGATCTTTGTCAGCCCAAGACCGCCCACAGCGGCCGAGGTGGTGAAGCGCTGAAGCCGCATCCCCAACGGCCCGGCGCAAAGAAGCGCCACAGTCACTAGCGCGGCGGTGAGTGTCAACTTGCTCAGAAGCGGACGGCGACCTCCCGTGCCAATGAGCGCAGCCGCCGTCACCAGAGAGATGCTTGTCGTGAGGTTCGTACCACAGTTGGGATGGAGGGCGATCTCCTCTTCCCCGGCCTTTAACCGTCGGAGAGCTTCACGGACCGCCTCTTCGATCGCCTCCCAGGACACCTGCCCGTAAAGCGTAAAGCCCCAAGGGTCGCTCAGGCCAGCCAGCGCGATGCCAGGAAAGCGGGCCGCCAGCAGATGAATGGTCGCATGTTCTACGGCGTGATTTTGACGAGTATTCTGGATTGAACGGGCAATTTGAGAACAGAATGCCAAAATATCGTCAAACTGTCGAGTCTGCTGAAGGCTGGCGGCCAAGTCTCTCACAAGCACGGTCGGCTACAACTCCAGTAACGCTTGCGCAGCCGTGACCACAGCATCGACGGTCAGACCGAGATTGGCGTATACATCCTGCTGCGGTGCGCTCGCCCCGAAGCGGTCGAGGCCAATCGCGGCGCTGCGGGCCGGATCATTGCCGATCCAGCGCTCCCACCCCTGCGTGACTCCGGCTTCGACCGATACCTTCAGCGCGTCCGGCGGCAGCACCTCCTGCTGATAGGCGGGCGTCTGCGCCGCGAACAGCTCCCAACTGGGCAGGCTGACGACGCGCACGGCCTTGCCGTCGGCTTCCAGTTGCCGGGCCGCGTCAAAGGCGATCTCCAGTTCACTGCCGCTCGAAAGGAGCGCCACTTCCGTCCCGCCGGATGCTCCATTCTCGTAGAAGACATATCCGCCCCGGGCCGCGCCGTCGGCAGCCGCGACGCCACTCACGTTGCGGTCATAGACCGGCAGATTCTGGCGGGAAAGGACCAACGCGGTGGGGCCGCTCCTGTTTGTCAGCGCCACTTTCCACGCCTGCGCCACCTCGTTGGCATCGGCAGGGCGGATGACGGTCAGGTTGGGGATGGCACGCAGCGCAGCCACCTGCTCCACCGGCTGATGGGTGGGGCCGTCCTCGCCGACGCCGATGCTGTCGTGGGTAAAGACGTAGATCACGGGCACGCCCATCAACGCGGCCAGGCGCACGCTGGCCCGCATATAGTCGCTGAACACGAGGAACGTGCCCCCATAGGGAATGACGCCGCCATGCAGAGCCATCCCGTTGAGGATGGCGCCCATCCCGTGTTCGCGCACGCCGAAGCGGAAGTTGCGCCCACTGTACGAATCGGGCTGAAAATCTGGGCTGCCGCTGATGATCGTCTTGTTGCTGGGCGCCAGGTCCGCGCTGCCGCCGATGAGATTGGGAATAACCGGCGCCAGCGCGTTGAGCGTCGAGCCGCTGGCATTGCGCGTGGCTTGGCTGTCACCGCCTTCGTAGACGGGCAGCGCCTCTTCCCAACCGTCGGGCAGATCGCCCCGTAGCATACCGGCGAGCTCGGCAGCCAGTTCAGGATAGGCCGCGGCATAGCCATCCCACAACCCCTGCTCGTCGCTCTCCAGACTTTTGCCCCGCTCGACCGCTTGCAAACAGAAGCTGCGCACCTCCGGCGGCAGATAGAACGTCGGCTCCTGCGGCCATTCGAGGTTGGCCTTGGTTTGGGCCACCTCCTCGGCGGGCAAGGCGTCGCTGTGCATGTCCGGCTCGCCCTGCTTGGGCGCACCGAAGCCGATGACTGTCGTGCAGCCGATGAGACTGGGGCGCGCATCCTGTTTGGCCGCGCTGAGGGCGGCATCGACCGCCGCGCTGTCCATCCCATCCACCTTTTGGACGTGCCAGCCATACGCCTCGAAACGCTGGTACTGGTCCTCGGTGAAGGCCAGATCGGTGTAGCCGTCGATTGTGACGCGGTTGTCATCGTAAAGATAGATGAGCTTGCCCAGACGCAAATGACCGGCCAGACTGGCCGCCTCCTGGGCGACGCCTTCCATCAGGTCGCCATCACTGACAATCGCATAGATGTGGTGCGATACCACGTCGAACCCGGGGCGGTTGTAGTTGGCTGCCAACCACTGCTCGGCGATGGCCATGCCCACGCCGTTGGCAAAGCCCTGCCCCAGCGGCCCGGTCGTCGTCTCGACACCGGGCGCATGTCCGTATTCCGGGTGGCCGGGGGTCTGGCTCCCCCACTGGCGGAAGTTTTTCAACTGTTGCAGCGGGAGATCGTAGCCGGTCAGGTGGAGCAAAGCATAAAGGAGCATCGAGCCGTGGCCGGCGCTGAGGATAAACCGATCGCGGTTCGGCCAGGCGGGATTGGCCGGATTATAGCGCAGATGCCTGCGCCAGAGCGTCAGCGCGGCTGTGGCCATGCCCATCGGCAGACCGGCATGGCCCGAATTGGCGGCCTGCACAGCATCCAGCGCCAGCATCCGAATCGTATTGACCACATTTTCTTCCAACTCCGGGTCGAGGGACTGGCTCTCGAAGGGCAGGGACGATGCCCCACGGCCATCAGTGTTATGTGACATCGGTCGCAGAATCCTTAGCGTGAATGGTGGGCGGCGTGGCCAGTGGCCTGTCGCGAATTCGCCAGCCACTGACTTTGATTATAGCGGATTATAGCGCGATCCGGGGAAGATCGAAAGATTGCGCCTGGTAAAGGTCAAAGAAGAGACCGCGACGCGCCAGCAGATGGTCGAACAACTCGCGGCGCAAGCGTTGGGCAACGCCTTCGCCGATGTAGGCGCGCAGATAGTGATTGACGGAGTAGAGACCGGCGCGGATCACGGGGACGATCACCATGCCCACCAACAGCAGGCCGATTAGCTTCAAGTCGGCTGTGGGGATGGCACTGTCGATGAGCGCCTTGAAGAGAAGAGGTTGAATCAGCCCAATGCCTGTGCCGATGATTGCCAGGAGGACGAGCAGCGTTATCCTCGGAATCTGCTTTTTCAGTTCCTCTTTGAGGAGAGGAAACGACTTCTTCGACAATTCGCCATCGACTCGCGAGCGCATTGGACTCCTCCCCCTTTTCAGCCATGCGCGGAGGCAGCCGGTCCGCCGCCCCTGTATATCGTATCATGGGACGGCAAGGGAAGATCGAAGCTATATGTGGAGGTAACTACTCAGCCATTACCCAAAGTGCGACTTTCAATGGGCAACCAAGTCATCCAAGTGTAATAAATCGTGTTTGGAATCTGTCTGAAAAGGTCAGGTTCGGATCAAAACGGCACAAATGGTGCGAATTATGGCGTGTAGATGGAGGATTCACGCTTTCCGGCAGCCATTTTTGGCCTTTTTGCCGATGACCGTTCTTTTTCAAACAACTTCCCAGACGAGGCTGAGTAGTTACATGTGGAGAAGAAAAGAGGGGTCTTTACGAGAGGTGTAAGGTACGTTCAGACAGGCTATTGGGGCAACATGATGCGCCTGACGATACCGTACTCGCTGCCAAATTCAGGTCCCGGCCAAGCTTCTATCACCCGGTTGCCGTGTGTGACTCTTGCTCCTGCGTTTTCGCGGGCGCTGGCAGGCCTTTGTTCGGCCCTTCCGCCCGCAGCGCAGCGCGCATTTCGGCTTTCTTGGCCTCGATGACTTTGCGGTCCTGCGCTGTAAAATTCTTGGTCAGTTGACTGAACTTACGATGTCCACTCATCAGAGCAAGCCCTCCTCTCGCAGTTCCTCGATGTACTCATCGTAGAAATTGTCAGCGATTCACCCCTACTTGGCAAATGAAAAGTTTGTGTAGGTGCATCCCAGATTTTTTGCATCGTTGCTCTGGGAACGCGGCAGGCTTGCTGAGGCTGGGAACGGAGGAGGTGGGTAGGGCCAGTTTTGACAGATTTTTGTAATTGCGTTAGACGAAAGACAGTTCCCCAAAAAATCTTCAAAATGCCAACCGCGATTTCTTGCCGCGCCTCTGCCGGAGCAGGCTTTCCTGCACCGTTAGAAGCCGTGTGTTGAATGCGCTACCACTTCGCTATATGAACGCGCATTGTTAGATGCGCTACCGCTTCGCTATATGAGCGCGGGTTGGCGGGTTGTTAGGGTATTGGTGTCATGATCGGTCGGGGAACCTGGCTGGCAGGGCCGACATTTTCCAAGATATAGAATTATTTAGTGTCCGCTTTGTCCGCTTTACCCCCCACCCCCCCCCCTTTTTTTGCCCAAAAGAGGTAGAAATTACTTGAAGTTCAGTGCGTTACCACTTCGTACTGTAAGCGCGCATTGTTAGATGCGCTATCGCTTCGCGCGCCCAGAGGGCACCCGAGCGCAGGATTGCGGTATGGGGATCTGGACGCGCTGTTCCCGATCATGGAGGAGTGTAGCACAGATGAGCGCATCGGGCAAGTCGAGGTGACGCACAATAATTTGGGATGCACCCAGAGGAGCGGTCAGCTTGCCAAAGGGCATCGACTCCTGTACGATTGGCTTTTCGTGCAGCATGCGTGTGTGGCAACGTCTGTCGGGTGTGTCAAGAGGCAGGAGACGGGAATGGTTGCAGGCGCAGAGAGAAACGGGCGCGCCAAGTACAGACCGGGCATGTCGGTCTGGCTCGCCGGCCTCGGCGCGATGGCGGGCATCGGCGCGGCCCTCGGAGGCTACGCGCTGTTCTATGAGCCGTTCGACGTGCGCGCGGAGCGGCTGTCAGTGCGGCTCCTGCGGGATCGACCCGGCCTGCCCAGCGAGGGGCTGCGCATTCTCCATCTCTCCGACACCCATTTTCGCGGCGCAGATCGCCGTGAACACGCCAAGATCGAGCAGGTGCGGCGCGCCACAGCCGACGCGCAGATCGATCTGCTCATTCACACCGGCGACTTCCTGCACAACGACAACGGACTGGAAAACGTTCTGGCATTGATCGACAGCATTCCCAAGCCCCGTCTTGGTTCTTTTGCCGTGTCGGGCAACCATGATCATGTTGTCTATGAGATGAAAAAGGCGCTTCGCCACACGTGGCGGCTCTTCCGTGCGCGTGAAGCAGAGGGTGGCGCCCGTTCTTCACCGGACCCGGCAGACTCTCTGCGGGCACGCCTTCGTCGTCTTCTGCACTTTGCGGGCTATCTGCTTCACAACCGGTTTGATGGGGAACCGAGCGGGGTCAATGACATTGCCCGCCTGCGCCGCGAATTGGAGGGCCGGGGCATGTTGTTCCTGGACAATCGGGCGGTGCGCCTGGAGGGGACGGGCGTCTATCTTGTCGGCATTGAGGATCTGCGCGAAGGGCAGCCCGATCTGCGCAGAGGGTTGCAAGACGTTCCCCAAGACGCGCCCACAATTCTGCTGTCTCACAACCCGGACATCATCGAGATGTCGGCAGCCAGCCGGGCCGATCTGATCCTGGCCGGACACACGCATGGCGGCCAGATCGTCTTGCCGCTGATAGGTCCTGCCTACACGCAGACGGAGCAACTGAGCCGCAGCGAAGCATCCGGCTATTGGCGGCGCGGACACACCCACGTTTACGTTCACCGCGGCCTGGGCGAAAGCATCCCCATCCGATTCGGTGCGCCGCCTCACGTTACATTTCTCACGCTGCTGCCGGCGCGCGCCCAGGCGTTGGCGCCTGAGCGGGCCAACTCCATCGCCGAGGCGCTTTCGGCTGTCAGTTCTGCACGTTGATGGTGACCTGGCAGGGGGTGGGGTAGTTGCTGCTCGTGTCGACAACGGTCAGCCTCAGCGTGTAGGCGCCATTGGCCACGCCAGCGCCGTTAAAGTGGCCCAGCGTACCATTTTCGACGGGATGCCCTTTGACGCCGCCGCTTCCGCTCCTGTCGCTGCCGTCAAACCAGGTGAAGCCGCCCGACGCATTCGCGCCCGGCGCAAACTCCAGCTTGTAAAAGTCGAACTGTTCATGCACAGCCCGGCCTGTGATTGCCACAACGCCGCTAACGGTCTGATTGACACCCGGTGAGAAGATCGCCATACGGCCATCAGCGCACGTCACCGGAACGATAGCCGGCGGCCGCGGCTCTACCGGCGGCGGGGGCGCTTCCTCCGGCGGCTCTTCCGTCGGGGTGGACGATGGCGTCTCTGTCGCGGTAGGTGACGGGGGCGGCGTCGACGTTTCCGTCGCCGTCGGCAGCGGCGCCGGCGTGTTGGTGGCGGTCGGGGGGATGGTGGGCGTCGCGGTGGGGGTTGCGGTCGGCACAGCAACGACCGCGGTCGCAACCGGAGCGACACCCGATTCATCGTCGTTCGGGCCGCCGGACCCATCGGAGCCGTCGTCTTGCCCGGTCTGTTCGACCTGGTTCCTCTCGGTCACTGTAGACAGCCGTTCCTGGAAGGTCGAAATGATGACGCCGAACTGCCCGCCCAACTGCCTGCCCCCCCATAGAACGATGAGAACAATCAACACGATCAGGACCGCCGCCAGAATTGGGACCATCCAGTCCCGCATGGACTCGAAAAACTCGGTTATGCGCGTCGAAAAGGACGTATGCTCAAGATCGACGTCCTGCGGTCGGTAGTCTACCGGGCGGACCGGTGGCAGCCGCACACCCGTACTGGTATCTGCCAAGGTGCGCGACAAGCTGCTGTCCACCATCGCCCGCCGACGGTCGATCATCTGATTGGGGTCCAGATTCAGATAATAAGCGTAGTTGCGCAGAAACCCGCGCCCCACAACTTCGCCAGGCAAAAGATGCCACTCGTCCGCTTCAATGGCGGCCAAGTATTTCTGTCGAATCCGGGTGGCGTCTTCGACTTCTGCCAGGGGAATGCCGGCGCTCTCGCGGCGATCGCGCAAAATGGCGCCGAGAGACTGGAGTGTCGGAACGCCGGGGGCGTTGTCGTCCGCTCCGCCTTCAGAAGATGCGGTTGGGGTTCTCAGATAGATAGCACTTTCGCTCATAATCTGCATCTATTTTACACGGGCGCATCTTATCTTTCAAATCCAACCTATGATCCTCCCGATTCGGACAGTGCAGCGCCGCGACAACCTTCGGGCCCGGCCGCTCGCAGTTTGCGGCCCTGTGCCGATTGTTGACAGCCCTATCCCAACGGGTACAATGCGGGCAACTCGATAATCGTAAGGATTCCAGGACAAGATGCGCATACTTCTGATTCGCAGGTTGCAGCGATTGCTTCTTGTTGTAAGTTTTATCCTCTTTGTAGGCATTGCCTATCTGGCTGCGAGAAGCGTTGGCTACCTGCTGCCCCGCCAGGTTGATCGGCTCATCTTCATCACACCGACGGTCACGCCGACACCGGAGCGGGATACGGTCGCGCTGATCAGCGGTCATGCCGGCGTCGATTCCGGCGCTATCTGCGGCGATGTGAACGCACCGACGTTACGGGAAGTGGAGATCGTGGCGCGCATCGCCGAACTGGTGCGCGAGCGGCTCGAGAATGCAGGTATGGAGGTATTGCTGCTGGAGGAATACGATGCCCGGTTGACAAACCTGGACGCCGAGCTAATGCTGAGCCTGCACGCCGACAGCTGCATTCTTGCCAGCGGCTACAAAGCAGCGTACCCGATAAACAGCGCCATCCCCACAACCGAGAAAAGGTTGATTGCCTGCATCGACACACACTACGCGGCGCGTACGGGCTTGGCGTTCCACAATTCCATTACCGAAGACATGACCCGCTATCACGCATTTCGAAAAGTTCTGCCCACCACGCCTACGGTGATCCTGGAAATGGGCTTTCTGGGCGGCGACGCCTACCTCCTGACGCAAGAGCGGGAACGGGTTGCCGACGGCATCACAGAAAGCATCTCCTGTTTTCTGCATGGCGCGGATGCCGAGCTTTGAGCCACATCCCCTATGTGCCTCGCAGACGAGGGTCGAAGGCGTCCCGCAGGCCGTCACCGAGAAAATTGAAGGCCAGAGTTGTCAGAGTCAGCGCTGCCGCCGGCACGAACACCTCCAGCGGGGCGACGCGCATGGCCTGATAGGTCTCTGAAATCATCATACCCCAGCTGGGTGTGGGTGGATTGGCGCCCAGGCCGATGAAGGACAGAAACGCTTCGGTCAGAATGTAACCGGGAATCGCCAACGTTTCGACGACGATGCAGGGGCCGAGGATATTGGGCAGCAGATGGCGGAAGATAATCCGCCGGTCTAGGGCGCCGACCGCCCTGGCGGCCTCTACGAACTCCTTCGCCTTATAGCTGAGCGTTTGGCCGCGAGCGATGCGGGCCATCCCCAGCCAGTTGATCAGCCCCAATGCGACAAAGATGAGAAAAATACCGCCCATGCCTTTGTCGATTTCGATGAGTGCTTTGGCAACGGGGTTGATCTCCTCGGAACGGCTCAGGGCCTTGAAATAGACCTGCATCAGGATGATAAAGATGATGAGCGGGAAGCCGTAGAGAAAGTCTACGATGCGCATCATCAGATTGTCGCGGGCAGTGCTGCCGTAGCCGGAGATCAGCCCGTAGATCAGGCCGAAAATCAGACTTACGATGGCGGCCACGACCGCGACGGCAAGGGAGATGCGAGTGCCGAACAGGGCGCGGCTCAGATTATCCCGCCCCAGATAGTCTGTGCCGAGCAGATAAAAACGCCCTTCTTCGGTGCGCGTCAGGGCGGGCGCGTCCGTGTAGATGAAATCGACTTCGTCGTAGGCATACGGTGCAATCAGCGGTTTCGGTTCGCCCCCGGTAAACACGGTCAACACGGTCGTATCGGCGAAAACGGCGACGACCACCATCAGGACAATCACAACAAAACCGGTCACCGCAGCCCGATTCTGGACGAGTTGACGCAGCGCGTCGCCGAGGGGGGTGCGGCGGCTTGTTGAGAGCGCTTTATTGGTGCCAAGCGTGTGTGTATTTGCTGACATACCGCTCGGAAGGCATCCTGATTTCAGTCATAGCGAATGCGCGGGTCGAGCCAGGCATAGGCGATGTCGACGAGGATATTGGCGAAGACCAGCCCCACCGAGTAGGCCAACGTCGTGCCCAGAATGATCGGATAGTCCCGATTCGTGACACTTGTGACGAAGAACTCGCCCATCCCGGCGATGCCGAAGATGCGTTCAACCACAAATGCGCCGGTGACGACGCCAACAAGGAGCGGCCCAAAGATCGTAACCAGCGGAATCATCGAGTTTTTGAACGCGTGGCGAATGATGACCGCCCAATTCGCCAGGCCTTTGGCCCTGGCCGTGCGGATGTAATCCTCGCCGATTGTCTGGAGCAGGCTGGCGCGGGTCAGGCGTGCGAATGTCGCCGAAAAGGCCGTTCCCAGCGTGAATGCCGGCAGAACGGCGTGGGTCCAGAAGTCGGCGGTCATCGGAGGAATGATCCCAAGATACAGCTCCTTGTAGTTCACCCCCCAACGCGCGGCGGGAAACCAGTCCAACTTCACGGCAAAAATATAGATCAGCAGCGGCCCCAACACGATGTTGGGAATCGAGACGCCGAGGATTGCCACAAAGGAACTGCTGTAGTCGATCCAACTGTTCTGGCGCAGGGCAGCAAACGTTCCTGCCGGTACGCCGATCAGAATTGCCAGGGCGAGGGAAAGAATACCGAGTTGGAAGGAGATGGGAAAGCTCTCGGACATAATCTGATTGACCGTCCGCCCCCTGTAGAAGAAGGACGGCCCCAGATCGCCCCGCAAAACGTCCCCGATATACCTGACAAATTGCGTCGCCAACGGCCTGTCCAGCCCATATTTGGCCTCCAGGTTTCGCCGGACACTTTCGGGCAGAGACCTGTCGCCGGCCCTGTCGAATGGTCCCCCGGGAATCGCGCGCGCCAAGACGAACGTCACCAGGACGATACAGAACAGCACGGGAAGCGCCCAGACGAAGCGCCTGATGATATATCCGGTCATAAGTCAGGAGAGAAGAGGAGAGAGAAAAGAGGAGGGATCTCTCCTCTCTTCCCGATTCTCACTCCTCACAGGGTCTTATTGCTGCGCTTCGGCCTTGGCAGCCTGATCGATCGACCAACGATAGAGATAGAGGTCGTCGGAGTACAGGCGGTCGAGCCACGGCTTGGCGACTACATTACGCGTGTAGTAGTAGATGGGAATAGCGCCGGCGATATCGTCGATGAACAGCTTCTCCGCCTGCTTATAGAGTTCAAGCTGTTCTGCCGGCGACGCGGTCTGGGCGGCGATTGTGGCATCGTTGAACTGCTGCACCAGCTCCCCGACCTGCGGATCGTCAAAGGTCAGAAGCGGTTCGTTGCCGCCCATAGTCGGGTTGAAGACCTCGTGAATCCAGTTGTTGGCGTGGGGGTAGTCCTGGCACCAGCCGAGGCGGAAGATGTCCGGCTTGCCTTCGAGGGGCGATTGCGCGTCGAGGCTGTCCAGATAGACACCCCATTCCTGGGTTTCGATGACGACCTCGACCTGCGAGAAGGCGGCGGTCCACATGGCCTGGATGGCCTGGGCGATCTTGGCGTGACCTTCGCTGACGTTGTGGCTGAGGATAAGGCTCAGGCCCTCACCGTCCGCATGTCCGGCATCGGCCATCAGCCCTTGCGCCATCTCCACTGCCGCTGCGTAGCCCAAGCCGCCCTGCTCTTCGGTAAGCGCCCACGGAGCGATATCGGTGTCGCCGGCCGGTGAACCGTAGTTCAGCGGGTTGGTAAAGGTGTTGGCCGGGATCTGCCCACCCTTGAGTATCTTCTCGACAAGCGTTTTGCGATCCACGGTCATCGAAAGGGCGCGCCGCACTCTGACATCGCTGACCGCTTCCCGCTTGGTGATGAAGCCGTAGTAGTAGGTGCAGTTGCGCGGCGTGTTCCGATACTCTTCGGCAAATTCGGAGTCCGCCGCCATCACCCGATCCATCTGCTCCAGCGGCACGACCGACAGATCGATCTCATCGCTCTCGTACATGGCGAACTCGGTCGAGGCTTCTTCGATCATCGACATGTTGATGACTTCGATGTTGCCGACCACATCCGCCATTTCACTCCAACCGTACCAGAACGGATTGCGGACGAGTTGAATCGTGTCGTTGTGAATCCACTCCGACAGCACGTATGCGCCGTTGTTTTGCATAACGCCGACTTCGGTCCAGCCGTCACCCTCGGCTTCGATCAGCCACTGGGGCATCGGGCGCGTCACCCACATGCTGGCGATCTGCGGGAAGAAGCTGGCGCCGAAGGTTAGCGTGAACTCAACCGTAACGTCATCCAGCGCAACCACGGCCACATCATCGGGGGAACCCTCACCCGTATTGGCGGCCTGGCAGCCGGCGATGACGTAAAGAACATAGGCGTAATCGGACGCAGTGATGGCGTCACAGGTACGCTTCACGCCGTAGACCACATCGTGGGCATTGACGATACGGGCGGCGCCGGCATCATCCATCACCTGCACGACCTCACCATCCTGGTATGTAACCCAGGCAACATCATCGCGCAGGCTGAAAGTCCAGACCGTGCCGTCTTCACTGGCTTCCCAGCTTGTCGCCAGTTCCGGCGTTGCATCCTGGGTATCCGGATCCAACTCGGTCAGGGCCAGCATCGTCTCGTTGAGGATGGCGATCGAGGAGGTGTCGGTGGCGAGGGAGGGGTCCAGAGAGGGTGGTTCCGTTCCCAGGTTCCAATCAAATGTAACCGGCCCCATATCGGCTTCCGCGGGAGCTTGCGGCTGGGGCGCCGGGCAGGCCGTCAAGACCAGGGCCGCCACCAGCAGTACGCCTACGAGGGAGTAGGTACAGTTGAGTCTATGCATGGCGAATGCCTCCTTTGAGTGTATCAATGCGGGGGAAAAATTTAGACTTGGATGCGCTGTCGGTTTGCCCGCAGCCAAGTCGTCAGGTCGCCCCCAAGTGTCGGAAAACCTGAAGTCAGAATCGGACAAATCACCCTATGCGCGGGATAGTGCGGGGGAGAAAATCTGGATTGGGTAGCAGGGATTCGATATCGTCGCATCCCTGCTCTAATGAGTCATGCCGCGGCGGCAACCGGTTGGCCTTCTGCGTCCAGGGCCTTTACCTGGTCATGGAGGAAGCAGGCAACGTAATGACCGTCACCCACGTCTGTAAAGGAGGGTTCATATTGGTGACAGATGTCCATCACCTGCGGGCAGCGTGTGTTGAAGTTGCAACCGGTCGGCGGCTCCGCCGGGCTGGGCACATCGCCTTCGAGAATGATGCGCTGCCTCTTCTTTTCGATCTGCGGATCGGGAATCGGCACGGCGGAGAGCAGAGCCTGTGTATAGGGGTGGAGCGGATTTTCGTACAGATCCTCGCGGTCGGCCAACTCGACGATCTTGCCCAGATACATCACCGCGATGCGGTCTGAGATATGACGCACAACCGAGAGATCATGGGCAATGAAGAGATAGGTCAGACCCAACTCATTCTGCAAGTCTTCCAAAAGATTGATGACCTGTGCCTGAATCGAGACATCCAGCGCCGAGATCGGCTCATCGCAGACGATGAAAGACGGGTTCACCGCCAGGGCGCGAGCAACGCCGATGCGCTGCCGTTGACCGCCGGAGAACTCGTGGGGGTAGCGATTGATAAAGTAGGGATTCAGGCCGACGATTTCGAGAAGCTCCTGGACGCGTTGCTGCTGTTCACGGCGGCTGCCGCCAATCTTGTGAACTTCCAGCGGTTCGCCCACGATGCTGCCCACGGTCATGCGCGGATTGAGCGACGCGTAGGGATCCTGAAAGATCATCTGCATTCGGCGGCGCATCCGGCGCAAGTCGCCGCTGTTTATCTGGGTCAGATCCTGCCCTTCAAAGATGACCTCGCCGCCCGTCGGTTCATACAACTGCAGGATGGCGCGCCCTGTGGTGGATTTGCCGCAGCCGGACTCTCCGACCAGGCCGAGTGTTTCGCCGCGCATCAGATCAAAGGAGATGCCGTCTACGGCCTTGATACTTCCCACCCTCTTCTGCAATATGATGCCGCGGGTGATCGGAAAGTGCATCTTCAGATCATGCACTCGCAACAACACATCATCGTTGCTCGATTCCTGTGCTGGCGCAACGCCTCCGTTGCCAGGACTCTGTATACTCATACGACGGCCTCCACCTGTTCATCGGCGCTTGTATCATAGATTTCAACGTCAGAAAGATCCACCCAGCAGGCTGACTTGCGTACAGGACTGAGGGGCATCAAGGGCGGGTTTTCTTCCAGGCATTTGTCGATCACAAAGGGGCAGCGGGGGGAAAAGGGGCAACTTTTTGGGGGGTCAAGCAGGTCCGGCGGCAAGCCCTCAATCGGAATCAGCCTCTTTTGCCTGCCCAGGTCCAGCCGCGGGATCGAACGCAGCAGGCCGAGCGTATACGGATGTCGGGGCTGGCCGTAGATCACGTCCACCGGCCCCTCTTCGACGATGAATCCGGCGTACATCACCAACACGCGGTCGGCCATGCCGGCCACGACGCCCAGATCATGGGTGATCCAGATAATCGCCATGCCCAACTCGCTTTGCAGCCGCCGCACCAGGTCGACGATCTGGGCCTGAATCGTCACGTCCAAGGCGGTTGTCGGCTCGTCGGCGATGAGCAGTTGCGGGTTGCAACTCAAGCCCATTGCAATCATCACGCGTTGGCGCATACCGCCGGAGAACTGGTGCGGGTAGTCATCCAACCGGGCGCCTGCGTCCGGGATGCCGACCAACTCCAGAAGTTCGATCGCCCGCGAGCGGCTTTCTTCCCGGTTCATGTTCAGATGCAGTTCCAGCGATTCGGTGATCTGGCGGCCGATCGTCAGCACCGGGTTGAGGGATGTCATCGGGTCCTGGAAGATCATCGCAATGCGATTGCCGCGGATCTGGCGCAACTCTTCTTCATTGAGTTGCAACAGGTCCTGGCCGTCGAAATTCACCTCTCCATTGACGATCTTGCCCGGTGGCTCAGGAATCAACCGGATCAGGGACATGACACCGACGCTCTTGCCGCTGCCCGATTCGCCAACGATTGCGACCGTCTCTCCCTCGGCGACTTCATAGCTGATACCGTTCACCGCGTGGACGATTCCGTCCTGGGTGAAGAACTGTGTCTGGAGATTGCGGACTTCAATCAAATTGCCCATGTCTCTCTTCTTTCTTATTTCCTTGTCATTGCCCCGGATCGAGCCACAAGTGGATTGCGCTACCGCCCTGCTAAATGTGCGCGTTGTGATGAGCTATTCTAACAACAGTCAGATTCTTTGTCAATATCGAAATTCCGGTAAGCGCGGCGCTGATTGGGGGGGCATGGCGTCTCAAAGTCTGAACTGTCATCCCCCACGTTTTCGCGAAGGGCCAATGACGGGGGCGTTACGGGATGGAGGGAGGCTTGGGAGTGCCCACAATCGGGAGAAGCCTGAGAAAAATACTGCACTTTCACTGTCGAAGACTGTCCTGGCAACATCGGTACTTTTTGCAGGGACGTTCCCGATTTGCCGCCGGTTCGCAGATAGGCGGCTGCCGCCTACGCCTGCACCCTTGAAATGTCCCGAAATCGGGACACAGAAGTACCGAACCTGTTGTTAATTTTCATTGAGTTCGAACTATTACGTGATACAATACAAATTATCAGGTAGCCAGAAACCGATCGCCGAATCTGGCAATAGAATACGGAGAAACCAGTGGAACACGAGACGTTTGGCAGAATCGTAGCCGCCCTGCGCAAAGAGCAGATTGACTATGCCAGCGGCCGCCGTTGGAGCCAGCAGAAATTGGCCGAAGAGACAGGACTGACAAAGCGGATCGTGAGTAAGATCGAGCGAGGCAGGCAGGCCCGGCTGGATGGGGAAGTGCTGCAAGAATTGGCCCGGGCCTTCAAACTGACCTCCCTGGAACGGCGCGAGTTTTTCGCCATGGCCAGCCGTTTATCCGACAAAACCTTTGTGCGCGCCGATCTGAACCACGAGGAGGTCTTCGAAAAAGCGTGGTCTCTGTTGGATACACTCTGTTCACCCTCCTTTCTCATGGACCCTTTTGCAAACATAGTTGGCATCAACCGCCCGATGGTCGCTTTTCACGGCTGCGATTTGGCCCAGATCAATGCCGCCAAAGCCGCCACCGAAGGCGTCAATCTCCTCACCCTGCTCCTGGCTCCCGATGCCTCCTTGCGCCGAGTGCTGGGACATGGCTGGCATTCCATCGCCCTGGACATCATGCGCCAGTGGCGGGCCATGACCCTGCGCTACCGCCACACGGAGCGCTTCCATAAGCTCTACGCCGCACTGTCCGTCTTCCCGGACTTCCACATGTTCTGGTCGGCCAGCCGTCACCGCTTGCAGGACGTCAACAGCCACCTACGCAGCCATTTTTACACACACAGAATGCACGGGCCGGTGGGCTATACCGTCTTTACCAACAGCAGCCTCAGCAACTATGGCGACCTCTACCTCTCCACTTATGTCCCCCAGGACCGCGGCACTGTTGACCTTTTCCAGGAATTGGCGGGCAAGGATAGCCGTGCCGTGCCCATGGCCTCCTGGCCGGATTCCTGCCTTCCCTGAGGTGCCCACGACGTACAGATTGACCCCCTTGCCGTAGTGCAACCGCATGCCCGTCACGTCCTCGTCAAAAGCAGGGTGCAGAGCGGGCAACGCGGCCAGCGACAGGTCGGAGAAGGCCCACGCCTTCGGATTCGGCCAGCGCGACCGCCGCGCCCGCGATGTGATGCGTCTCGCGGAACGGAACGCCCACCTGCTTGGTGAATTGCCCCATCCTACACTCTAGCTCGTCGTCCAGCTTTTTCGGGCCAAGCTCATGGCGGCGCGCATGCCCAGTGTTGACTGACGCTGAAATTGTGGACTTCCTTTGCGCCCCTCTGTGTGTGTGCTATATTGAAGAGAAGACGCTTCGAAGTCTGACACCTGACGGTCGATCATGATAAAAAACGCGCCAACCGGAATCTACGTGGTTCGCGGGGCGGTGAACCGCGTCACGCCTTCTTAATCAGATTTTCGGTTATTTTCTGATCGACGTTCCTGCCACGCCCGGAGACGAGAATGACGGAATCGACATCTCCAGAGCAACATCCAGCCGGCTCTGCCGGGTCGGCAAGAGCCAGTCCTTTCCACCTCAAGTTGGTTGCAGGAGGGATTCTATTCGCATTGGCATTCGTTGCCGCCATGCTGCGACTACCGCATCTTGACCAATTCCCGCTAGAACTCCAAGGCGATGAGGCGACAAATGGCTTGAATGCACTCCGCGTGTTGCGGGGAGAGCATGCTGTTTTCTTCCCTGTACATGATGGGCGCGAAGGGATGATTGCCTATGTACTAGCGCTTTCGATCTCTCTGTTGGGGCCCACCGTGCTGGCTTTGCGCCTGCCGACAGCGCTGGGCAGCCTTGCCACTGTCATTGTCGCCTTCTGGTTGGGATGGTTGTTCTTCGGGCAGGACGATAGAGGACGGGCCACCCCCTGGCGCGGCCTGCTGATTGGCTGCATGGGGCTGGACTGTTGGCCGTTTCCCTCGGCCACACCACCATCGGGCGCGCGTCTCTCAGAGCCAACTATGTGCCATTGTTTCTAGGCTTGTGTCTGGGGCTGCTCTGGTGGGGATGGAGGGAACGGAAATGGTGGGGGGTTACGCTGGCGGGCATGTGCGCCGGTCTGCTGCCGTACATTTATATTGCTTCACGCTTCGCGCCCTTCCTGTTTCTTTTCTTCGGTTTGAGCTTTGTGTTTCCCCTTCGCTCTTTCACCAGGGAGAAAGCGCGGGCCCAACTGCCGTGGGCAGCCAGTTTCATCGCCGTGGCCGGGCTGGTCGCTGCGCCGATTCTCGTCTACTTCGCTCTGAACTCCGAACACTTTTTCATTCGCAGCGAAGAGGTCTGGCTTTTCCGTGAAAGCCTGGGAAACCCATTGGGAACCTTTCTAAGCAATGTATGGGAGCAACTCTTGGTCTTTGGCTTTCGTGGCGACTTGAGCCGAGACTACAATTTCACCGGTCGGCCGATGCTGAATCCATGGGAAGCCTTCTTCTTCTGGTTTGGCTTGGGGATGGCCGCGTGGCGCTGGCAACGGCAGCCCGCCTATCGCTTGCTACTTCTCTGGCTGGGGGGGTGCTGATCCTGCCGGCCATGCTGGCGCAAGATGTCGTCAAGGGACCCAGCACCGTGCGCATGCTCGGCGCGGCGCCGGCTATCTATCTGCTTATTGGCGTCGGTACATGGGAGGCGTTCCGATATCTGAGCGATACTCGAATCTACCAGGAGAATAGGACCAGGATCGCTATCACTTTGGGGGCTGCAGTCAGCGCTCTGATTCTACTCCAAGCCGTCAACACCTATCGCACCTATTTCCAATATTGGAAATCAGATCCCGCAATGCGTGAAATAGCCCCAAAGATGGCGACAGATTTGGCTCAGGCCCTCAACGCGCCGCCATCCGATGCCGATCTTGTCTTAATCCCCAGTTCCTCCTATAAGCGCAGATTCTCCCTGGACTTTACTTTCAGATACCTGTATCAAGGCGCAACGAGTGTCACGACTGTCTGGACAAACGTTGACGACTTGGCAAAGGAGATCGAAACCAGGCTGGTCACCGATGTGAAGAACGTATCCACGGCAAAGGTGGTAGAGTGGAACAGCGCTAACCGCTGGGTCGAAGATGACATTGAACGCATTGACTTTCTTCTCAGAAAGTACGGACGCTACCTGGGCAGCGACGAGTACGACGACTTTCAGATCCACAACTACGGAGATATCTCCCTGGATCGTTCCTGGACGTTCTATCAACGTCTGGAGCCGCTGACCGTCCACTACGATGGCGGCATCACAATTGGCGGGATTGCCCTGGGCCAGGGCCAGGCGCAACTTTCAACTCTGCAACCGCTCAGTCTGAGCCGGGACCGGTCCATGTGGGGCGTATTGCAATGGCAGACGGATCCGGGGCTGGATGTCGATTATGCGATCTCCCTGCGCCTGTACAATGCGGAGGGCGAAAGGTCTTACCAAAGGGATGATATCCTTTGGAATCCGGTAAACCATGCGCCCACGAGCAGATGGGCTCCGGGAGAGGAAGTCGACTCCTTGTTCCACCTCGACCTCCCGGCTGATCTCCCGCCGGGGGACTACGAGTTTCGCCTGGTCGTCTACGACTTCGAGACTCAGACGCCGACCGTCGTCGTGGGTGTCTGGGAGCCGGAGGTCACCCTGGCGCACCTGTGCCTGGGAGAAATCAGGTGATGGATCACGACGGCAGTGATTGGTGAAGTTACTGATCACCACTACCAGGGCCAAGCCATTGCCGCAGCGCCCCGATCTGCTCCCGCACGGCGCGACGGCTGCTGCCGCCGCGCACGTCGCGTTGCTCCACGCTGCGCTCGTAGCTCCAGATTTCCGTCACGTCCTCGTCGAATGCGGGATGCAGAGCGCGCAACGCGGCCAACGGCAGGTCGATGAGAGCAATCCCCTTGGATTCGGCCAGCGCGATCGCCGCGCCAGCGACGTGATGTGTCTCGCGGAACGGAACACCCTTGCGCACCAGATACTCGGCCAGGTCCGTCGCCAGCATCTCCGGCACGAGCGCCTGGGCCATGCGCTCGACGTTGACGGTCAGAGTGGCCAGCGCCCCGGCGGCGATGGGCAGCGCGCCCGCCAGGCTCTCCATCGCGTCAAACAGCGGCTCCTTATCCTCTTGCAGGTCTTTGTTGTAGGTGCTGGGCAGCCCCTTCAACGTCATCAGCAGCCCACTCATGTCGCCGAAAACGCGCCCGGCCTTGCCGCGCAGCAGCTCCAGCGAATCCGGATTTTTCTTCTGCGGCATCAGGCTGCTGCCGGTGCTGTAGGCGTCGGCCAACGTCACAAACCCGAACTCACGGCTGCTGTAGATAATCAGGTCCTCGGCCCAGCGGCTGATGTGCAGCATCGTCATAGTCGCCCAGAACAGCGCCTCGGCGACGAAATCACGGTCGCTGACGCCATCCAGACTGTTGGGCGTGGGCGCGGCGAACCCCAGTTCCTGCGCCAGCCAATCGCGGTCGATGGGGAAGGGATTGCCAGCCAGCGCGCCGTTGCCCAGCGGCAGCAGGTTGACCCGCGGCAGCAGGTCTTGCAGGCGCTGCGCGTCGCGCTGCCACGCCCAGGCGTGACTCAACAGCCAATGACTCCAGCGCGTAGGCTGGGCCGGTTGCAAGTGTGTATACCCCGGCATCAGCAGATCGAGTTCGCTCTCGGCGCGGTCTGTCGCCACTTCGATCAGGGTGCGCACCTGTTGCGCGCGCGCCTGTAGCTCTTCCCGCAGCCACAGCCGCAGGTCCGTCGCCACCTGATCGTTGCGGCTGCGGCCGGTGTGCAGCTTGCCGGCAACCGGACCGATCAGTTCGGTCAGACGGCGCTCATTGGCCGTGTGAATGTCCTCATCGCCTGTCTGGATGACGAAGCTGTCGGCGCGCCACTCGTCGGCGACCAGCTCCAGACCGGAAACGATCTGCGCCGCCTCGTCCTCGGTCAGCAGCCCGGCCCTGGCCAGTGCCCGCGCGTAGGCCTGGCTGCCGCGAATATCGGCCTGCCACAAACGCCGGTCGAAACCGATCGACGCGTTGAACTCTTCCATCAGCGGATCAAGCGCGTCGCTGAAGCGCCCTCCCCATAGCTTTGTGCTCACGTTATGTTTCTCCGTACTGCGAAGAGTGAGATACTTCCTCACTTCCCGCTCTTGTTCAATGTCCGCTCTCCTGATACTCGGCGAGAGAGTGGGCGAATCCAACCGTTCCCCGCGTCCGCTTCACCCACCATATCATAAGCAAAGAACCGACAATCATGGCTGCAATGCCCAGCAGGCCGGCCTCCGGCCCGAATGCGCCGCCCGTCCACAGGTCGGGACCGCCCTGGGCCACGTCTATGACCGTCGTGCGAAAAACTGTGTTGCCGCTCACGGGGAAGCCGAAGACATTGCCCTGGAAGAAATTCCAGGCGATGTGCGCGCCAATCGAAATGGCCAATTCATCGGTCAGCAAGACCGGCACACTCAGAAAGACACCGGCCAGGAAGATGTTGAATGTGCTAAGGGTGGTTGCACTGGGATTGCCGGCATGGAGCAGCCCGAATATCACCGAAGAAATGAGCAGCGCCAGCAGAACTGCCACTTTGCGGCCAACTGGCCCAAAGTTGAGACCTTCAGCCAAATTTTTGAGTTGATACCCGCGCGACATCAGTTCTTCGTAAGACCCGACAAACGCAAACAGAACCAGGAAAGTGAGGAACGCGACACCGAAAGGAAAGGGCTGACTCGTAAAGAATACACCTTCGATCGTAACCCAGCCCAGCGCCAGTTCAACGAGGAAGATCGAAAACATGAGCAGCGCACCGAGGAGCAGTCCAAACGTCAGATCTCGCCACCAGCGGGCGCTCCACTGCAGGCCGAGATCCGAAATGGGCCGGCGATCGATAACCCTTGCTGCTAACACTGTTGCAGCAACAACGACCAGACCATAGATAAGCAATGGGGCGAATTCATTGAGGACATTCGAGGCCGCGTCCGTTTCGCCTCCGCCATATCCAATGCTGACGCCAGGCAGCAGCGTCAAAGCCATCATGCCTCCAACGATCAGAAGCGCGTGTAAGATCAGCCGCCAGAGCGCCCGCAACCGTCTGTCGGCGGGATCCCAAAACATCTGTCCAATGACGTTCACTTTTGCCATGTCTCCTTTACGATAAGCCTACCCTGATTTGAGAGTAGTCGGCCCTTTGTGATAAGATTCACATACGTCACATTGGGGGAGGCAGGGGATGAACGAGCAAAACAATCGAAGCGAGACAGATAAGGTGTCATCGGCGAATGCCGACGTTGTCCCGCGCCGGCGCGCCCGGCCGCGGGGGCTGAACGAATGGCAGGACTTGATCACCGAACAGCTCGATGAGGCAGCCTCCAGGGGCGCTTTCGACAACCTGCCGGGGAAAGGGCAGCCCCTGCGCCTGAACGAGCACCCCAACGAGCCTTCCGATATGCGCATGGCCAACAAGCTTCTCAAGGACAACGATCTGTCGCCCACCTGGATCGGTGACCGCAAGGCGCTGCTGGCCGAGATCGAAGCATTGCGCGCGGCGATGCGGCGACAATGGGATCTTGCAGGCGCACACATCAAGGACGCAGGCGGCGACCGGGAGACTCTCAAAGATTCCTGGCATCGTGCGCTGATCCGGTGGGAAGAACAGATCGCCGACCTGAACCGGCGCATCGTTAGCCTGAACATCACTCTCCCCATCTGGCGGATGGAACTCCACCGGCTGCGGCTGGATGAGGAGTTGAACCGCATCGACGCCACCCGCACTCTGGCTGGAGACGACCTATAGATGGCACGATCCTCTCTCTCGCCTTCAGTTGCGTCTGACGAATCGCCCCGGCGTCGCGCCCGTGTGCGCGCCGTTGCGAAGCACGCGCTCGCCGTTGACCCACACATCCTGCACGCCGACGGAGAGCCGGTGCGAATCGGCAAAGGTGGCGCGGTCGCCGATGGTCTGCGGATCGAAGAGCACGACATCGGCGTAGAAGCCCGCCCGCAACTGCCCCCGCTTGCGCAGGCCAAGTCGGTCGGCCACCGCGCCGGTCATCTTACGCACGGCATCCTCCAGCGTGAGCAGCCGCTCTTCGCGCACATATTTGCCCAGCACGCGCGGGTATGTGCCGTAAGCGCGCGGGTGGGAAGGCCCAAGTTCGGCGGCCCAGGCCGGATCAAGGCCAGGTGCGTCGGTGGCAAACTTGATCCACGGCAGCGGCAGTTGCCTGCGCAGATTCTCCTCGCTGATGGAAAGGAAGATCGTGCCGATGCGCTGCTCTTCTGAACGCAACAGATCGATCGTGCAGTCCAGCCAGTCCTGCCCCCGTTCCGCTGCAATCTGCGCGAGGTTCATGCCCACATAGCGCCGGTTTTCCTCTTTACGGAAGCCGACCGGTATCACGCCCGCGGCGCCGCCTCGGGTCGTCGGCTTGCGTTGGCCGTCTGCGCCATCGAGCATCTCCGCGCGAATGCGCTTCCGCACAGCCGGATCCGCCAGGTTGTCGAAGAATCTGCCATCGGCTGCCGTCCACGTGGGCAGTAGCGAGGAGAGGCCGGTGCCGGAGGCATTGTAGGGGTACATATCAGCGGTCACGTCCAGCCCTTGCGAGCGTGCCTCCTCGATGCGGGCGATCGCGGACGGCATCTTGTGCCAGTGGGCCGTGCCGGACGCCTTCAGATGGTAGATCTCCACCGGCAGGTCGGCGCGGCGGCCAATGGCCAGCGCCTCCTCCAGTCCTTCGAACAGCCGCTCCGCTTCCGAGCGCATGTGCGTGATGTATACGCCATGATAGCGGCTCACCACCTTGCAGATCTCGATCAGTTCTTCGGTGTCGGTGTAGGAATCCGGCGGGTAGATCAGCGCGTAGGAGACGCCGAACGCGCCGTCTTCCATCGCCTCGGCCATCGTGCGCCGCATCAACTCCAGTTCATCGGCGGAGGGCCGTCCCATCTCCATGCCCTTGCCGACATGGCGCAGCGTGCCGCCGCCCAGAAACGAGCCGATATTGGGCGAGACGCCCGCCGCTTCGACAGCCTGCAACCAACTGCCGAAGCGGGACCAGCTCCGCATTGCCTCGATCCACTCGTCGCTGATCGGCATAGGCAGGATCGAGTTCGCCATCGGATCGGTGTGACGGCCTGCGACCGGAGACGGTGTCCAGGCCTCGCCCATGATTTCGGTGGTCACGCCCTGGGTGATCTTCGATAGGGAGCGCCCGTCCATCATCAGCGACAGAATCGAGTGGCTTTGGATGTCGATGAAGCCGGGGCAGGCAACGAGGCCGGAGGCATCCACCACATCAGCGCACTCTTCGGCGGCAATGGCGCCCGGCGCGGCGATGCTCTCGATGCGGTCGCCGCCAAGCAGCAGGTCGCCGTAGCGCCAGGGATTGCCCGTGCCGTCAACGATGCGGGCGTTGCGGATGAGGGTCGCGGAACTGTGCATAGGATTCGGTCAAAGTTCGCAGTAGGAATCGTACAGGAGCCGCCCGATGCGTCCGAACGCGGCGTCGATGGCAACGGGCTGTTCGCTCCTGGCAATCGGGTCATCGCTCACGGCCTCATCATCCCAACGGGAGAAAACGGTGACGGCCACGTGGGAAGCATCGCTGGCGTAAATGATGCCGCTGTCGTTGCGGATTCCGGGCAAGGTGCCGGTCTTGTGCGCGCAAGGCGTACCCGGCGGGAGATAGCGAGGCAGGCGGATGTTGAGCTGCTGTTTGAGGAGGATCTCCAACATCGCGTCACAGGCGGCGCGGCTGACGATCTCGCCTCGCCAGATGCGCGCCAGCAGTTCGGTGAGCGCGGCAGGGGTGCCCACGTCGTTGTCCGCGCCCAGGCTGTAGCAGCGTCCCTCGCGATTGCGGGGCGCGTTCGCCAGGGCCAGCATGTCCTGCGTGGGGTCGCCGGAAGGCAGCAGATCGTCGAATATCTCCCGGATCGTCATGGGCACGTGAATGTCGGTCAGGCCCAGATTGTGCATTGTGCGCGTAACGCTGCCCTCTCCCAGGCGGTGCATCACCATGTCGGTAGCCGTGTTGTCGCTGATTATGATCATCAGCGTCAGCAGATCGAGCACGGTGGGCGCGAGGCCGTCTTCGAAGAAGACGAGAATGCCGCTGGGCAGATTCTTCTCCGCCGTGGTCAACTCCCAGCGGTCATCGAGCGAAAAGCGGCCCTCTTCGATCTGGCGGAACGCCTCCACCAGCACCGGAATCTTGAGAACGCTGCACATTGGGACGACGCGTTCGGCGTTGATGTCGATCTGCTGGCCGGACTCCAGATGGCGGGCGCAGACGGCCATCTCCGCGCCGCTGGCCTCGATGATGCGGCGAATTTCAGTTTCAAGAGACATAGGCTAACCCCAGTGGCTAGTGGTCAGTGCATAGTGGCGAGTGGAAATGCTATCCGCAATTCATATCCACTGCCGTTACGGCATGAAGTTCTTGAGATAGCGTCCGCTCTGCACGAGGGAGGCTTTGCGGCTTTCGAGCGAATCTTCGTAAGCCCGGTCCTCGACCTCGATGCAGACCGGCCCATCGTAGCCGACATCGCTCAGGACCGAGAAGAACTGACCCCAGTCGATGTCGCCCAGGCCGGGCAGTTTGGGCACGTGGAACTCCAGCGGCGTCGCCATGATACCCACATCGTCAAGCCGGTGTTGGTCGAGGCGCACATCCTTGGCGTGGACATGGAAAAGCTTGTCGGTGAACGCCCGCATCGGCTTGAGGTAGTCCATGTGCTGCCAGATCATGTGCGAGGGATCGTAGTTGAGGCCAAAGTGATCGCTGGGAATGTCGGCGAACATGCGGCGCCAGATAGCGGGAGTATGGGCCAGATTTTTGCCGCCGGGCCATTCATCTTGAGTGAAGGCCATGGGACAGTTCTCGATGCCAATCTTGACGTTATGATCCTCGGCAAAGCGGATCAGCGGCGTCCACACTTCCAGAAAGCGCGGCCAGTTGTCATCCACCGACTTGGTCCAGTCGCGGCCCACAAAGGTGTTCATCACGCCGATGCCCAGCAGTTCGGCGGCCACGATCACCTGCTTGATATGGTCAATGCAGGTCTGGGCTTCGTCTTGATCGGGGGCCAGGGGGTTGGGGTAGTAGCCCAGCGCGCTGATCGTGATGCCGGCGGAGTCGGCGAGCGCGTTGACCCGGGCGGCGTCCTCCTTCGTAAAGCCGACCACGTCGATATGGGTTACGCCGGCATAGCGGCGCTCCGCCTTGCCGGCCGGCCAGCACATCAACTCAACGGCGCCAAAGCCGTTGGCGGCGGTAAACTGAACGACCTCTTCCAGCGACAGATCGGGCAGGATCGCGCTGGCATAGCCTAGTTGCATCATTTGGATTTTCCTCCTCGTAGTTGTTCAGTCGATCAACGGACGTAGCATTTTCTTGAAACTGAGGTCTCTGTAGTTGACTACAGAAGATTCGATTGACTGGCTCTTCTCAGCCAGTCTAGTGTGCCGTTCACGTCGAAAGCCTTGGCTCCATACCCCTCATTCAACAGGCTTTCGGGCAACAGATGATCGTATTTCTCAGTCTTTTTGTCCTTAACCAGTTTGGCCAGATCAGTATTGCTTACCCGTCCCTCCTCTATAATAGTCTTTACGCATTTGGAGACAGCCTGATGAGAAGCACCGTCGATTTCGATGATTCCTGCAAAATTACTCGCTGTGTAACCGGCTCTTACCATTAACATTGTCAATGTATTCACGATCTTATCCCCCATCCAGGGAATCAGGTAAACATTCCTTCCGTTGCTGACGATGCGCCTGCTTTCCAACTTCAGATCGCGGAATGTAGCCAGTCCTTCAAGAAACTGCTTCCTCGCAGTGTCATCCATGAAATCAATCGTGGTCCCGCTGGCATCAACCCGGTAATCTCCCTCTATGTAGACTTCCAACATTTCCTGGCGAACATAATCGTGGACAGACATACCACTGCCACCGAATTCAGGTGGCTTGCCACCCGCTGCTGGAGCAACATATATTACCTTTCTTTCAACATCGATATCCAGGATTTTCCAGCGCCTACCACCAAATACAATGTGTTGTTCCTGCGCCACTGGAGAATCTACAGGTAGGGTCCCCAGCGTCTTTCCGCCTTGCTTAACGACGATCCGATAATCCTGCGGGGTGTGGAAAACAGAATAGAAAGTAAAGTGGTTCACCAGCTTTTCGCCCTGTTCCGCCAGGACTAATTCCCCGTTGGACAGTTGCGTTATCAGACGTTTTTTCCCCATATCGGTGAGCAATGTCTTGAAGTGCTCTACCGTAACCTTGTCAAAGGGGCCAGATTTGCACAGCAGCGACCATAGTTGGTCTGCCCGCACGCCTCCCCATTGGGCAACAATCGCAAGAATCTGGTGCAAAAGCGTCGAAAAATGAACCAGCCGAGCGTCTGCTGGCTCATACCATTTTCTGACAAGGAGTCGGATCATCGCTACGCTTTGGAGCAATTCTATACGCAGTTTGTCGGAAAGACTTGAATTCGCAGTCAACTCGCTCTCAATTATAAACATGCGCAGTATCGCGGGGTCGCCGCGACGGCCGGAACGCCCCATTCGTTGCCGCAGGCTGGCAACAGAATGCGGCGCCGTGACTTGAGCAATCGAGTTCACCTTGCCGATATCGATGCCCAGTTCCAATGTCATTGTACAGACAGCTGTTGTCGGCAGCGTCTCTTTTTGCAGACGCTGTTCCAGGTCGCTGCGAAGCTCTTTGGAAAGCGAACCGTGGTGCGGGAAGAACTCTTTGGGCACGAAGTTCTTTTCGCATAAATCGCTCAGCAGCGCCGCATAATGTTCGGTTCTCCGACGACTGTTTGCAAAGACAAGATGAGAATCGCCCCGCAGCGCCTTATACAGGTCTACGGCAACCCGTTGATCTGTTGGATCATCCATTTCGTTGAGAGCGCGCGTTGCGTTGAAAGCGTGATCGATGTAACCTCGCACCTGTATTCTCAAGGAACTTCGACTCTCGTGATCGACTATGAGCTTGCAGGGGAAATCACTGTCCGGTCTCAAGAAACTCAGGACGCCGTCCATATCGCCCAATGTGGCGCTTAGCGCAACTCGAGGGATGGGGACCTGTTGCCGACCGAGAAGATGTTCCAGCCGAGTCAGAAGAGATTGCAGATGGTGGCCGCGTTCGAAGCCGACAAAGGCATGATACTCGTCAATGACGACGTACTTGAGTGATTCAAACGCCGCCTGAACCCAACCGGATTGGCGAATAAACAGCGATTCAAGAGATTCGGGTGTGATCAACAGGATGCCTTCGGGCGTCCGCCTGGCGTCTTTCTTCTTTGCTTGGGGGCTGTCGCCATGCCAGGGAGTAACCTTCATGTCCAACATCTCGCAGAGGCTCTCCAGTCGGCGATACTGATCGTTGATCAGGGCTTTCAAGGGGCTAATGTACAAGACACCAAAGCCCTCCATTTCACCGGCAATGGCGCTGCAGGCTGGCAGAAAGACCGCTTCTGTCTTGCCGCCAGCTGTGGGCGCGCTGATGACAACATCAGATTTGCCTGAAAGTATCGGCCTGATGGCCTCCTTCTGAATCGCCCGCAACTCCCTCCAACCCTGTTTGTAGACCCATCGCTGTACAGCGGGATGCAGGAGCGCAAATTCGTCTTTCATCATGACAAGGTGAAGTCAGCAAGGCCGTCCGCAGCATCGGCCGTCTCGGGCATATCACTGGTCCTGTCTTCCGGGATGTCAACGGAATTGATCAGGTCCGTCCACTCTATATCTTTGTTCTGCTCAATTATCGACAGCATGTCGGCAAATGCCTTGATCGTATTGCGCGGTGTTCGGAAATAGGCATCGCCGATCGTGTTGCTGCAGTGATGCAGAAACGCCTCCAGCGCTTCGTCCGGCACAAGATATTGCGTTTCATCGCCCGACGCGAAGACGCGCCTGATATTTTGCAAAAGTATATAGACCTCCTCAGGTGTCAGGTTGGCCAGGCGCAGGGTCGGGGAGGAGTAATCGACAACGCCCGCTCTTTGCGCGAAACTGTTCTCCGCCAACCGCGACTGTAGCGCCTCATAGCTGTAAAGTCCCCTACGCGTGTCCAGGAGAAACTCAGGCGTGCCTCCCAGCAAAAATCCCATATGTTCGGCGGTGCCCTGAAGACAGTCATTGAGTATCCACAGAATCTGTTCGTAGTTTGACAGGCGCGCCCGCGTGTTGCTGAGTTTGTAGAGGTTGACCATCTCATCCAGACAGACCAAGAGTCCTCGGTAGCCGGCCTGCCTAACGAGCAGACTCATGATCTTCAGGTTATTGTAAAAGGATGTGTCCGAAATGAAGTCGCGCACGCCAAGCGCCTTGCGCGCGTCGGTCTTGGTCGAGAATTCGGCGCGTAGCCAGCGGATGGCGTTTGATTTCAGTTCGTCATCATCGTTCTCATGACCCCGCCAGTATGCTTCGATGACCTTGGCGAAATCGTAGCCGCCGACATGTTCGGCGAGCGATGAAAGACGATCATTGATGACGGAAGAAACAGAGACTCCTGCTTTTTCGGCCTCCTGTCGAGCGAGGTTGACGAATCTTTCCACGATGGCGGTCAGGGCATTGCCCTGCGGTTTGTTTCGGGTCGCCATGTTGCGCATAAGTTCCGAATAGAGGTTCCTGGCTTGGCCTGCGGACGCGTGAATCCGCCTGTCCGGCGAGAGGTCCGCGTTCACCGACACCAACTGTTTTTCGAGAGCGATGGACCTGATTACATTGAGGAAAAAGGTCTTGCCGGAACCATATTCCCCGATGATCAGGCGAAACGCGGATCCCCCCTGCGCGATACGGTCGATATCCTTGTAGATCGCTTCTATCTCGTTTACGCGTCCGACCTGTATGTGCTGGATGCCGACGCGGGGAGCCACGCCGGCCTTTAGCGACTGGATGATTGAGTCCCGTTCCCTGGGTCTGATGCGGGGTCGTCGGCTGGCCATGGTCAATTACCCCTGTGCCTGCAAGGCTGCAATCTCTTCGGCGATCTCAATATCAATGTGGACGCTACTGCCGTCTTCAATCAGCGGTGCGCCGACTTGCTCAAACGCCCAGTCGTTGATCGTCTCAACGGCGCCGTCCGTCATCAACTGCAAGCCAGCGCAGAGTGCTTCCATCTCCTCAGCGGTCCACGTTTCTCTGGTGATGAGCTTTTCGTACAGGCGCTGATATTGCGGATCAACCGCCGCAAGTGAACCGTTGTGGGCTTTCCTATCGGCGCCCGTTTCAATTTCAGGTTCATCCAGCAGATCTTCGTCCGTGAAGATCGATTCAAGAACGGACTGCGCCTCCTTGGTTTCCTCTTCATATCGCTGCAGCCGTTTGCGATCCAGGGTGAAGGTAGTAGCAGCCACAGCTTGTGCTTTGGTGGAGGTTTCAGTTTGAATTCTAATCTCCCGCCCCGGGAGGGGCAGCCTGCTGGTAGTAACGTTATGAATGTCGCTGGTGACCAGTGCTTTGTCAAGCCCCAGTTGTGTGTAGACTTTTTCAAGCTGGTTGATTTCTGCGGGATCGATCTTGCCGTCGGCCACCGCTACGCCAATCAATATATGGCCGATAGCAACTTTGTCGCTTGCGCTAAGCAAATTCAGCCGCTTTTTCAGACCCGTCCTGTTGGGAGGTGTATGCAGCAGCCAGATCATATAGGCATGAAGCGAGCGTTTTTCAGTTTCCGTAAGCCGACCGTTCTGCGCAATCACGTCCTGTAATGCGCTGACTTCAGAGTCGCTGATGTGGCCGTCAATGCCGGCGACCAGGATGCCCAAACGCAGTACGAGTCCGACTTTATTGAACTCGCTGGATGGCGAGAAATCTGCCCCGTGCCCGCCGGCAAAAAGCGCGACCTTGCCGTCAATATCGGGCTTGGCATGATGGAAGCGGATATCCGGCGCGACGCCATAGCCGGTCTTCTCTACGGCACTCGACAGCATCTGAGTCTCTCTGCTGTTGATGCCGGAGGGTGTGTGCTTACCAAGTTGGCTTAGTAGCGACTTTACGGAAACCAAACCTTTGAATTGGAATACTTTGCCCTGATGAAGCTGCACGTTCCCCAATGTGGGGACAGCCATCGACTGTTCTGAGGCCAGATCGCTGGATTCGAACACTTTCCTCTTTACCCAGGCCTTAAACCGCTCAAGTTGCGGATAGGAATTCAAAGCAACCAGGTCATCGGGGAGTAAAGAGAGGGCTTGCAACGACTCAGGTGAATTACCCGCTTTGCCAAGAAATCGGCTGAATGAATCAAGTTCATCGGCGCAAGACCCCGCCAGGGTCATCAGTTTCTTGAATGGCCTCTTCTGGCGACTGACATCAGGCAAAGCGAGATCAGGGCTCAAGTAGTATAAGGCCGTGTTGGCAGGATAATAATCCAGTCTCAATTTGGCTCTACCCGGTTTGATTTGTAAGCCGGCGCCGAATTCCTCCTTGTAGCGCTTCTTGAAGAGAGTGTCGAATAGTTCCGGGCAGCGACGCGCAGGGGTGCGCAATGTGAAATCCGGGTGGCTTCTTACCCAAGCAAGCGCTAATTCCGCGCTGACAGGCTCTCCGTTTTGGGCGGTTTCCGCCAGCAGAACTTTGAAAGCGGCGTTGAAACTGCTCTTTGCAACCAACACATCATGGTCCGGTTGCTCGTCAAGTTTTCGATAGTTGATGGCCCACGCATACGACAAAAGGCTGGAAACGTAACTCCTGAAGGAGCGATGGCCGCCGTAAACGTCTTTCAACCGACTGAGTTCCTGCATCAGGGCTTTGCGTTCATCATCTGAAACCATCCCATTCTCATCATCACTCAATAGTCGTCTTTCGATACCACAGAAGTAGAGAAAGACATATTCGATGAACGTCTCTGGATCACTGCGGTCGCTTGCCAGCCACGCGAGAAATTCCGCGCGGTCCGTGGGGGTGAAACTACCATAACCATACCAGTATTCCGGTCGTTCACCGACGTATTCGGGAGCGTCGGCGTCAACTTCCAAGGTGGGATCTACCAATGACGGGTCGTCTTCAAAGTCGTAAGGGGCCAAACTCTTCAATTGGCCGCCAACGTAAAAGAATCCGCGTCGAATTGCATAGTTGCCTACCTTGACCACTTCACCAGGCTGCACCCATCTGGCTGGCTCCTTGTTCTCAACCTTGGATTTGGGGAAGAATTCCTCAGACAGGTCAATTCGAAACTTGATCAGTTGTGGGAACTCAGTTCCTGCTTTCTCCAGGAACTCGGCAAGTCTTCCCTTGCCTGCCACCGGCGGCTTAGCCGACTCTGTCCTCTCTTCCGTTCCTTCGATCAAGAATCCCACAGAAGAAACTGGGATTGCTTTCGACGGGCTGGCCGCTTTCTCGTTCTTTGCTCTTGCTTTTGTCAAGCGCTCTGCAAGCCTGTCTGCGCTATGTCCCAGTTCCTTGCATCGGCTCTCATACCGTTCCAATATCGCCACTTCGTCAGCGATTCGCCCTTCCTTGCGATAGATGATGGCAAGCTGTTCGTAATACCAGGGGGCTACGCGGCTGGCCCCTCCCGGCTCTCTCGACTCAGCCTCGGTCGCGGCAACCAGCTTGAGCAGCAGCGCAATGGCTTCCTCTTGCCGCCTTTCTCGTTTCAACTGCTTAACCTCTTCAGCATAAGCAGTGAAATGTTCGCCATCCACGAATCCCGGTCTGTCAAAATAAATATCAGCCATTTCTTCGCCTGCATTGTCCGCCATACCTGACAGCCATTCAGCCACTCTCTTGCGAGATTCGATCAGTTCGGCTATCCGTACTTCCTCGTCGGCGGTCATGTTCCCCTGTCCAGCTTGCTCCGTTTTCAGACCAATTCTTGGCAGTTCCTGTTTTGCCTTCATGTTATGCCTTCTTACGGTGAATACGCTAACGATGATGGAAACAAGTCAGAGGCTCAGTGGCAGTTCCGAACGAACCGCCCCGATGACAATGGCAATGACCGCAAATGCCAGCGCAAGCGGGATACTTGAGTAGAATAATCCGAATGGACCAAGGAACAGCGTAAGGATGAAACCCTTTAACTGAGACTTTCGCATTTTCTAGACCCCAGTTCAGCGCTTCGTTCCTGAAGACTAAGGTGTCGGTGGCCTTTTCCCTGGCCTGTGCCCGCGTCGATGGAAGAGTCCGGTGGCTATATGCCGGTAAGGGCTGGTCATCAAGTAACTCATTGATTCAGGCAGATTGAGGGACAGCAATGAAGTCCCACTGAGACAACAGTACGTCTAAGACGATGGGCAGTCTCCCTGCGCGAAACGGTCGATATCCTTGTAGAGCGCTTCTATCTCGTTTCTGCGACCGACCTGTATGTGTTGGATGCCGACGCGGGGAGCCACGCCGGCCTTGAGCGACTGGATGATTGAGTCCCGTTCCCTGGGTCTGATGCGCGGTCGTCTTGCGGTCATGGCAATTGCCCTTGCGTCTGCAATTCGGCAATCTCTTCCGCCAGTCCAATGTCAATGTAAACGGTACTGCCGTCTTCAATCAAGGGCGCGTCGACGTTCTCAAACGCCCAATCATTAATCGTTTCAACGGCCCCGTCGGGCATTAATTGCAGGCCATTACAGAGTTCTTCCATCTCCTCACAGGCCCATTCCGCTTTGGAAATGAGCTTGTCGTACAGTTGTTGATGTTGCGTATCCAGCCCAGACATTGACCCGTTGGTCGGTGGCGCGCCAGTGTGGGGGGCAACTTCAGATTCTTCAGTGACACTTTCATCCGCAAATATCGACTCCAGGACGGATTGCGCCTCCTTTGTTTCCTCTTCGAGCAGACGCAAAAGATCGCGATCCAGGGAGAAAGAAGTGGCAGGATGGGCCTCACCCTGGGTCGGGGTAGCGGAGGAGGATTTGCTCGCTCGATCCGGGCGCGGCAACCTGCTGGAGGAAAGGTTGTGAATGTCGCTGGCGACCATCCCTTTGTCAAGACCCAGTTGTGTGTAGAGTTTTTCTAGCTGACTGATTTCTGCGGGTTCAATCTTGCCGTCAGCCAACGCTACGCCGATCAATATGTGGCTGATAGCAATCTTTTCGCTTGCGCTAAGGATATCCAGCCGCTTTTTCAATCCCGACATGTTGGCAGGCGTGTTCAGCCGCCAAAGCATATAAGCAGTAAGCGACCGTTTCTCGGTTTCCGAAAGCCGATTGTTCTGGTCAATCAAATCATGCAGGTCTCTGACTTCAGAGTCGCTGACATGGTCATCAATGGCGGCTACAAGAGTGCCCAGGCGCAGTATGGTTCCGACCTTCCTGAACTCACTGGATGGCGTGAAATTCGCTCCATGGCCCCCGACAAAGAGTACAACCTTGCCGTCAATGTCGGGCTTGGCATGGTGGAAACGAACATCCGGCGCGATGCCAAAGCCCGCTTTTTCTACGATGCTTGACAGCATTTCGGCTTCTTTCTTATTGATCTTTAGGGGCGCGTCCTCACCAAAGTGCTGAAGTATTGAATCGACTGAAATCACGCCATTGGATTCGGACAATTGAGTCTTCATCCAGGCTTTGAAGGTCTCGAATTGGGGACTGGATACCGACGAAATCAGATTAGTGGGCAAGAGAGAAAGGGCGCCCAATGAATCATGCGAATTCCCCGGTCTGCCGACATAGCGGCTGAACCGATCAAGTTCGCTAGTACAAGACTCAGCCAGAGTCATCAACTTCTTGACAGGCGCACTAAGACGACTAACGTCAGGAAGATCGAGTCTTATGTGCTGGTAGCCAATTAGTGCTTGGTTCGCAGGATGGTAAGTTAGTTGCAACCTGGTCGTGGTGGGCGTTATCTTTAGGCCATCGCCAAACTTGCTCCTGTAACGCATCCTGAAGAGAGCATCGAATTCAAGTGGACAGCGGCGCGCAGGGGTACGCAATGTGAATTCAGGGTGACTTTTTACCCAGGCAAGCGCTAATTCCGCATTGACGGGATCTCCGTTTTGGATGGCTTTCGCCAGTAGGAACTTGAAAAAAGATGTGAAGTCTCTCTTTGCAACCAATAGATCATAATCCGGTTGCTCCTCCAGACTTTTATGGTTGACAACCCAGGCATGCGACAGCAAAGCGGTCACATAGGAACCGAATGAACGATGGTCGCCATAAACGTTCTTCAATCGTTTCAGTTCTTGGATCAGGGCTTTACGTTCTTCATCTGAAACGCCCCCATTCTTGTCATCAACCAGCAGACGCCTCTTAATGCCATAAAAATAGAGAAAGACATATCCTATGTAGGTCTCAGGGTCATTGCGGTCACTGGAAAGCCACTCGATGTACGCCGCGCGGCTTTGGGGTGAGATCCGGCTATAGCTGGGCCAATAGCTCATTTGATCGCCCGCGTAGTCGGGCGATCTGACGTCAATTCTCAGAGTGGGATCAATCAGTGACGGGTCGTTATCACTATAATACTCGACACTGGCGAAAAGTAGAACATGGGAGGCTTCCTGAGTAGAATGGTAGAGAACCATTCGACCGGTTCCAACAGGAGGCGCTCCCATGCTCAAGCTAATTGTACAACATTCGCCCTTATTGGTCACGTTCTTGCTCAGTTTGAAGATGCGGCTGACGAAGCCACAGTACCGGCATGTGCTACGTATGACGGACAGCCTGATCGTATCGGATGTGCGACACAAGACAATCGCCAGCCTGTATCGGCTTATTGTCGATGCGCCGGATGCGTCGAATGGTGCGGACAATCTGCGCATCAGTCCCTATGAGGCCGAAGATATCCGCTCGTGCCAGCGCCAGTTTGTGGTCAGGGAGTTGACCGAACATGCGCAGCAAACGGGCAACTGGGTCGTTACGGTAAGCATTGACGACTCTCTGGGCGCCAAGGATAAGAATACACGACATCTGCAGGCAGTCGATTTTCATCACGACCACACCAAGTCAGGAGCAAGGAGGCAGCGCTACACCAACGGCACAGTACACGTAGAAGTGCGGATTCAGTGCGGCGACTTTGCCTACGTGTTCGATTGGCGCCTCTTTATGCGTGAGCGCACGGTGCGCCGCCTCAACCGCACGCGTCCGCTGGCACAACGCGTACGCTATCGCAAGAAGGGCAGCCTGGCCCAGGAGATGTTGACCGCATTGCACCAACTGCTGCCGGCGCAGTTTCGGGTTACAGTGCTCTGTGACAGTTGGTATGCCTCAAACCGCTTATTCAAGTTCTGCCGGCGACGCAACTGGCATCTGATCTGTGCCATTAAGTCGAATCGCATCCTGGACGGAATCAGGCTCTCGCAATGGAACCGACAACTCAAGCACCAGCAGTATCGGCGCATCCGCCTGACTGCTACAGGCTCGCAGGCGCAGAGCTATCTGCTGCGTACGCTGCGGGGCAAGCTCAACAAGCTGCCCTTTGAAGTCTGTGTTTTGATCAGCAAACGGCACCATCGGGACAAACACCCGAAGTACTTTCTCTGCACTGACCTATCGCTGTCAGCACAGAAAGCACTGTCTTGCTACCAAAAACGTTGGTCCATTGAGGTAGACAACTTTTTCGTCAAACAGTTCTTGGGCTTGACTGATTTCCGCGTGCAGTCGTTTGAAGCAACCGAAAAATGGTTTGCCATCGTCTTCCTGGCTTACATCTTTCTGCAATGGCGTCTCAATCATGCGGCGAGAGAGGACTGCTTCGCCTCGCTTGCCGACGTAATTCGTCGCCATCGGCAGGAGCATGCTCGTTCGCTGTTGCAAACAGCTTGTCAGGAAGCCGCGCGCTTGGCCGATGTCGCGCCGATCTTGCAACGCTTCATCCACTAACCAACCTGAGCGCCTCGGTTGTCCGGCTACACGTTACACCCATTCAAGAAGGCTCGACTGACCTTCTCTATTCCCGCCTGCCAATTGGCAGGCGCTACAACTGCTTTGCCCTTTCACTCTGGCCTGATTTCGCCAGAGTCCAGTATAATAGTCAGTAGATGCTTTAAGTTGGCCGCCCACATAGAGGAATCCCCGATGGATCTCAAATTTGCCTACTTTGACCGCTTCTCCGGGCTGGATCCATCTGCCTGGCTGTTTGTTCTTAGTATTTTGTTTCTCGGAGTCTTCTGTAGTTACCGAAATTCGAAAACTGGCCAAGTCTGATTCATGTTCATCCGAAACTGCAGTTTCATCCTTGTCAAATGACTCGAAAGGCCCTTCATGGCTGCCGTCCGACATCTCGCCAGGTCTTGAGAGCTTTTCCCTCGCCGTCGCCAAGCGATGGGACGACTTTCCCGGGACAACTCCCGGGGCCTTAGCTTGACTTTCATAACGCTCCAATATCGCCACTTCGTCAGCAAATCGCTCTTCCTTGCTGTAAACTGTTGCAAGCTGTTCGTAGTACCAACGGGCTACGCCTATGCGCCCTCCCGATTCTTCCGATTCAGCCTCAGTGGCGGCAACCAGCTTCAGCAACAGCGCAATCGCTTCTTCGCTCCTTCCTTCTCGCTTGAGTTGCTCAACCCTGCCAACGTGGGCAGTGAAATACACGCCCTCTACGTTTCCCGGTCTTTCCTGACAGGAGTCAGGTACAATTCCAGTGTCTGCTCTCCCTGATTTGATGTCGACATTCCTTGAATTCAATCCCGCTTGCTTTGCTGTCAACTCCTCCTTATGAGGCTCCAATTCGGCTTCTCTGGCTTTCAGTTCTGCTTTCTTCGCTTCCAGGTTGGCGCCCCTCTTTTCCAGCCTTACTCTCTTTGTATCAAGATCAGATTTCCATGCATTCAATACTTTTCTTTCTGACTGTTGTTCTTCTTTCAACGCGCTTGCTCTTGCTTCTGTATTGCCCCCGGCAAATTTTCCAAGGCTTTCACTTGAAGACTTTGTTGGCCTCTCGAATCGTTCCAATGTCGTCACTTCGTTATTCTCTTTTTCTTGCCATATTCTCTCTGGAACCAAGTCGTCTTTCCATGCTTCCAATCCCTCCTGCTCTGCTCTCAAGTCGGCTCGCAAGACCCCCAGTCTTGCTTTCCACACTTCTTGTTCGGCTTGCTCTAGTTCCAGTTCCGCATGCCTTGCTTCCAGCTCGGCGCGCCATGCTCCCAGATTGGCCTTCCATACTTCCAGTTCCTCTTGCGCCGCTTTCAGTTCGACCCTTTCTGTTCCCGTTCCCAATTTCGAGTTGTACTTACTAACGGAGAAAATACTAACGATGACTGCTATGGGCCAAAGGGCAAGTAGTATTTCCAGACCGAAAGCGCCGACTTGCCAGGCAGAGAGAAAGTCCTGCAGGTCAAGAACCAGCGGTATTCCCGAACTGATAGCACCAGCGATGACTGCAACAACCAGAAGTACCAATGCTGCTGGGATACTTGAGTAGAATAGTCCAAGAGGACCAAAAAGCAGCGCAAGAATGAACCCCTTAAGTTGAGACTTCTTCATTTCTCATTGCCCCCGCGCAGTTGGTCCCATCAGACACTGTATAGACAGCCAGATTGCGACGACATAGCGCGAAGTCTGCCATGCCTCCGTCGCTTACGCTAGAGTTTCCTGCGCCTAGCCCGACTTCGCTGCTCTCATATCTGTTAGACCAACTCGCTGACTTCAACCCACCGCTGCTCCTCGTGACTCTCCAGGATCGCCTCGCACAGGACGATCTCCTTGTGCCCGTCGGCAAAGGTGGGGAACGGTTCGGGCGCGCTGAAGTCTCCGGCGGCGATGTAGTCGTAAAAGGACTTGAAGGACTGTTTGAAAGAGTCGTCGTAGCCCTCGTTGTGCCCGCCGGGATAGCTGATGTAGGCGCGGGCGGCCTCGGAGACCAGACCGGGATCGCGCAACAGCTGCTGGTTGGCCTGATTGCGATGCCCGATCCACAGTTCGTTGGGCTGCTCGCTGTTCCAGGCTACGGTGGCTTCGCTGCCGGCGATCTCATAGCGCAGGCAGTTCTTGCGCCCCGCGGTCATCTGCGAGACCCACAGCGAGCCGTGCGCGCCGTCCCCAAAACGGAGGAGCGCCGCGCCGCTGTCCTCGGTCCCGATGGCGATCGACTCGGTGGCCTCGATCTCTTGCACCTTGCCCGAGAAGGTCTCGACTTCCCCGGTGGGCCGCTGGCGGGTGGTGTGAACCGTCTTCAGGTCGGCCTGAACGGCGCTGACCGACAGGCCGGTTATGAACTGGACCAGATCCAGCCAGTGGGTGCCGATGTCGGCGACGGCGCGCAGTTTGCCGCCCTCACCGCTCAGCACGCGCCAATTGTAGTCGGTCGGGTAGAGCAGCCAGTCCTGCACATAGCTGCCGTAAATGGAGTGGATGCGGCCCAATGCGCCGCTCTGGATCAACGCGCGCACCTCCCAGTTGAGCGGATAGAAACGCATATTGTAGTTGACCCCGGCCGCCAGCCCGCTTGCGCGCGCCAGTTCGCACAGCGCGCCCGACTCCGCCGAAGTCATCGCCAGCGGCTTCTCACAGTGGACATGCTTGCCCGCCTTGAGCGCCTCGCTCGCCTGCGCAAAGTGATGGCGATTCGGCGAGGTAATATGCACGGCCTCTATCTCCCCGTCCGCCAGCAGTTCGGAATAGTCGCCGTAGGCTTTGGGAATGCCCAAACCTTCGGCGGCCCGGCGGGATTTCTCGGCAGAGGAGCCGAGAATGCCAGCCACGTTCATACCCAGACGGCGCAGACCCTCCGTGTGCGCCGGTCCCATGAATCCTGTACCCACAATGGCTACATTAAACACGCGCATCATTTCACCTCGCTTTTTGTGTTCAGCAGCCAGTTTCCAGTACTGACCACTGGTCACTAACCACTGGCCACCGCCGATAAGCCCGACGGGTGAGACCGGCATAGCCCCACGCCAGCGCCAGCACGATTGCCCCGTATACGACCTGCTGGATAGCCTGCCCAACGTTGAGGAATGTGAGCATCGAGTTGAGAACGCTCAGGATCAGCGCGCCGAGGATCGTACCCGCATAGCCACCCACGCCGCCGAAAATCGAGGTGCCGCCGATCACCGCAGCCGCCACTGACGGCAGCAGAAAAGCGTTGGCAAGCTGGAGATCAACCGCGCCGGTGCGGCCTGCGAGCAGAATACCGCTGATGGAGCCGAGCACCCCGGCCACAATGTTGGCAGTGATCCGAACCTGCCAGACGCGCACGCCTGCCAGACGCACCGCGACCTCGTTGTCGCCGATGGCATACAGCAGCCGCCCCCAGCCGGTCCGCCTGAGCAGCCAGATCAGCCCGCTTGCCACCAACGCCCACACGACCACGCTATAGGGGAAGCGATGGCCCAAAAAGGAGCCTGCGCCGACGACCTTGATGAAAGGAGCCACCTGTGTCGAACCCTGCAAGATCGTCTGTGCCCAGGCCGTAAACAGGCCCAACAGGATGCCCGACATGGCCAGCGTCATGATCAGCGGATTGACCCGAAACACGGACACGCCCACACCGTTCGCGCTGCCCACCACCAGCCCGACGACCACCCCCAGCAGAATCGCGATGGCCGCACCGTTGGGGGACTGGTTGGCGGCTACGTAGGCCGAGCCGGTGGCAATCATCGTCACCGACAGATCGATCCCGCCGGTGAGCATGAGAATCGTCTGCGCGCCCGCCAGGATGCCCAGCGGCGCGGCCTGCAAGAGCGTATTGCGCGCGCCGCTGACCGACAGAAAGTTCGGTTCCACCAGTCCGGTGACCAGACTAAGAATGACGAGAATGCCGGTCAGCGCCAAGGTCGGGCGCTCGGATACGATTGCTCGGGCGCGGTCAGTCAGTCCTACAGGTGCGGCATTGGCAGTGTCGGGCTGGGTTGGCAAAGGGCGTTGACTCATGCCGATCTCTCCCGCAGCAAGGTGACAAGCCCGCCGACCATCATCACACCGGCAATCAGAAGTCCCTGGATGATCTGCGCGTTGTTCGGGTCGATGCCCATGGCGCTCAGAATCGGATTGAGCATAATCAGGATCACGCCGGCCGCGACCGCGCCGAGCACCAGCCCCGTGCCGCCGACGAGGGCAACGCCGCCAAGAACGACAGCCACCACACTGTTGAGAGTGGCGTTGGCGCCGACGCTGAAACGGGGATCGCCGGTTCCGGTCAGCGCGATCGTGGCCAGACCGGCCAACGCGGCCATCGCGCCGCCGATCGCATAGGAGGCCATCTTCGCCCTGCGCACGTCAAGACCCGCCAATCGCGCGGCGACGCTATCGCTTCCGATCGCGTAGATCGACAGGCCAACACGGGTACGCCGCGACAGGAGAAACACGACAATTGCCGGAACCATCATCATCAGAATCGGCATGACGTAGGTGCCGCCGATGCCGGACTGCGCACCCGTGAACAGCCAGCGAAACTCCGGCGCGGTGCCTCCGCCGGGCGACGGCAAAATCCAGAGCGCAAACCCCGACCAGATGTAGCCTGTGGCCAGCGTCACGACGATGTCCGGCACGCCGGAGACGCTGATTACATAGCCGATCAGCGCGTTAAGGATGCCCACGCCGGCGATCAGGACGATGGCGATAAAGATCACCATCCCGAACGGCTGATCCTCCATAAAGCGCGCCGCGAGCGCGTTGCTAAGCACCAGCAGCGCGCCCAGCGAGAGGTCGATCCCGCCGGCGATGACGATGATCGCCTGACCTATCGCCAGATAGACCAGGGGTAGGCTATTCTTGCTGATCGACGTGATCTGGAACTCGCCGAATACGGGGATAAGCGTGGCGTACCAGACCAGCAGCGCGCTGAGCAGCAGCCACACGCCCAATGTCCAGGTGTTGCGCGCCAGGCCGCGCCGCCATACGGCAACGCCCGCAGACCGAACTGTCGTCATCTTGCGGGCACCTCCAATCCGTGCGCGGCGGTGAGCAGGGTGGACTCGGTCGCCTGCGCCGCGTCTTGTTCGTCGACGATGCGTCCATCGTGCATGATCAGAACCCGATCACACACCAGCGGAATCTCGGCAAGCTCACTGGTATAGAGCAGGATCGCCGCGCCGTTGCCCGCCAACTCGCGCAGCAGCGCGTATATCTCCAGCTTGGTCTGGACATCGATGCCCCGCGTCGAGTCGAAGCAAAGCAATGTGCGACGAGTTGAATGCGCCCCTGCTTGAGACGGATGCGGGTCGGCCAAGAGCCAGCGGCCAATCGCAACCTTCTGCTGGTTGCCGCCGGAGAGCCGCCGCACCTGTGATGCCGCTCTGGTATCGATCGAGAGCCGCTCGATCGCGTTCATTACCCGTTGGCGCTCATCAGCCGGGATGCCCAACCACTGGCGGATGCGGCTGAAAAGGGGGACCGCCAGATTTTGGCGCACGGGCAGGTTTGGCAGCAGCGCAAGCAGCCGGTCGCCGGGGATGAGGACTACGCCGTCGCCGACTGCATCATACGCCCCGCCCCAGCGGCGCTGCTGACCGCCGACAAGGACGTCACCCGCTGTCGGACGCCGGTCACCGGACAGGAGAGCGAACAGGCGCTCCTGACCCTGGCCTTCCAGCGCGACGAGACCGAGAATCTCACCGCGCCGCACTTCGAACGAGATGCCACGCACAACGTCCCCGGAACTCAACTCCTGCACGGCGAAGGCGACCTCGTCCGTGGCGGAGCGGGCAGTGGCCGGCGCTCCCTCTCTCTCCTCGCTCCGGGGCGCCCTCTGGGCCACTCTCTCCTCGACTTCGCCGAGCATGGCTTCGACCAGCTGATGCTCGCCCACATCTTGCATGGCGCCGGTCAACGAACCGTTTGTCGATGTCGGGGCCGCTTTCGGCTCGAACAGAGCGACATCACGCCCATCACGCAGAATGGTGGCGCGGTCGCAGATGCGCCGTACCTCGGCCAGCCGGTGGGTGATCAGCACGGCCGCGCGCCCTTGCTCCTTCCAGTGCGTGAGCAGAGCGAAGACCCGCTCGGCCTGGTCTGCGGTGAGCGCGGCTGTGATCTCGTCAAGCAGCAGCACTTGCGAATCGCGGGCCAGTGCGCGCGCGAGGTCAACCATGCGCAGTGTTTCAAGCGGCAGATCGCGCACGAGCGCGTCCGTGTCGAGGTCTCCGAGGTCGAACCATGCCAGCCAACGCGTGAACGCCGACTCGTCGATTTCACTGAGTTGAAGATTCTGCTTGACGGTGAGGTCGGGTATCAGCGCCGGATCCTGGAAGACGGTGGCAATGCCAACCGCCATCGCATCCACAGGGGCGTGGAAGCGCATCGGACGCCCATCGACATACACATCGCCGGAATCGGCTGGGTGGACGCCCGCGAGGATCTTTACGAGGGTACTCTTGCCGGCCCCGTTCGCGCCTAGAAGCGCATGGATCTCGCCGCGGCGGACTGCAAAGTTTGCCGCTTGCAGCGCCACGACGGATCCATACGATTTTGCGATCTGGACAGTCGCCAGAAGCGGCGAAGCCTGAGCGCTCTCCATCTGCTGGACATAGCGCGAAGGCTGAGAAAGCGGCGCACTCATAACAGGAGTATAGGGCGCGCCGCCCCCGCAGCCAATCGCAGTTTATTCACCCGGCGCCTTGCACGCGGACACGTCAGCGCTGCCGTTGTAGTGGATATAGGGTTCAATATCGACGTAGGTGCTCCATCCGACCTGCTCGTCGGGCGCGTAAATCGCCGTCAGCCCGCCAACATCCTCGGTGGTGAACACTTTTGGCGTGAGTATCGTCTCGTGAGACGGGTTGTTGCCGGCCAGCGCCTCAAGCGCAATCGACATGCCGACCGCGCCGATCGCGGGCGGGTTGGTCACCGCCGCGCCGATCAGCCCGTCGCCCGCCAGATTGATCAACTGCTCCACGAAACCGTTGTTGTCCGCGCCCACGATCGGAACATAGTCAGCATCAGCCACCTTGAACTGCTCGACGACCGGATAGTCGATGCCGGAGGTCCAGATGCCATCGATCTCCTGCGTGGTGATCAGATCGAGGGCCTGCTGCGCGCCGGTCGACGGATCCCAGCCGGTGAAGGTCGAGGCCACGACTTCGATATCGGGGTAGTTCCCCAGCGCGGCCATGAAACCGTTGTGGCGGTCGGTGTCCGCCGGGACGCCGTCAATGCCGCGCATCTCCACGACCTTGCCGGAGCCGCCCAGCTGCTCGAACAGCCATTCGGCGCCGAGTTGCGCGTACGCAGTCTGGTCATTGGTGGCGACATAGGCGCCCTCAGCCGTAACCGCCTGATCGACGGCGACGACAACGATCCCCTGGGCGATGGCCGATTCGATGACCGCATTCAAGCCCTCACGGTCCGTCGGGTTGACGATGATGGCATCCACGCCCTGCGAGATGAGGCCCTCCAGATCAGCGATCTGCTCGGTCGGGCCGCCGTTGCGGTTGACGACGATGACATTATCGACAAGCCCGCTGGCGGTGGCCTCGGCCTTGATGGCGCAGATCATCTGCTCGCGCCAGCCGTTGCCGACCAGCGTATTGCTCACGCCGATGACGTAGCCGCCCTCTTTCTCCATGCCGCCGTCATCGGCTGCCATGTCGTCGCTGGAGGGCGCGACGGCGACACATGCGGTGAGCGCCAGCGCGGCTGCAAGCAACAGCGCGAGAATTGTGAAACGTTTCGACTGGTTCTTCATGTGTTCTTCCTCCAGGAAGTGAATTCGAAGAATTGTGGACTGGTTACTATTTTGGAGCTGCCACACTCACGTTACCTCCGTTTCCCACTGATCTATCATCGCCCATGCCTCATCGCTGGCCTTGTCCCATTGGTCCAGTTCGGATTCTAATTCAGACGCAATTTCCGCCCGTCTGACAAGTATCTCTACGCGGATACCGTCGGGCAAGGAAATTTCGTCCTGAGGCACAGCTACACCGTCTTTGACGATACCAGGAATTATCCAACGCCCGGGTCCCATAAGACATACCTCATTCATTAATCCCGTTCGCGGGGATCCAGCGCATCGCGCAAGCCGTCCCCCAGGAAGTTGAACGCCAGCACGGTGATGACGATCATCAGGCCGGGAAAGAACGAAATGTGGGGAAAACGCAAAATAGAGTCTCGGCCATCAGCCAGTGTACGCCCCCAGGATGGGTCGGGCGGACGGATGCCCAGGCCCAGAAACGAGAGCGCCGACTCCAGAATTATAATGCCCCCGATGCCCAGGGTTGCCAAAACGATCACCGGCCCCATGACATTGGGCAGGAGGTGCCGCCAGATGATACGCCAGTCGCGCACGCCTACCGCCCGCGCCGCGGTGACGAAATCGGTCGCCTTCAAGGACATCACCTCTGCGCGCACCACGCGGGCGAAACGCGCCCAGCCGGTGACGCCGATGACGAGAATCGTCGTCACCAGACTCGGCCCCAGCACCGCAGCCAGCACCAACAACAGGGCGATGATCGGAAAGGCCATCAGCGTGTCGATCACCCTGGAGATCAGCATGTCCACCCAGTTGCCGAAATAACCGGCCACCGCGCCAATCACCACGCCCATCGTCACGGCGATCCCGGTTGATATCAGCCCCACCAGCAACGCGACGCGCGTGCCGAAGATCACGCGGCTGAGAAGATCCCGCCCCAGATGATCGTAGCCGAAAGGATGGTCTGCCGTGGGGCCGACCCCGCGCATCCCGCGAAAGACATCATTTATCGGATCGTATGGAGAGAATACCGGCGCAAAGATCGCCAACATCGTCAGCAGGAGGATCACCACCAGCCCGCCGACGGCGATGCGATTGGCGCGGAATCGCCGCCACGCCTGGCTCCACTCGGAGCGGCGGGCCGTCTCGGAGATGAGTTGGGCGTTCGGCGCAGTGGTTGTGGAGGCCGACATGAATTACTCGATTCGGATGCGTGGATCGATGATCACGCAGGTCAAGCCGGTGTAAAGGGGTATAAGCAGTACCCAGGCGACATAAGATATGTGGGCTATCGAACTGCAACCTCTGACCGATATTGAGTGCGTTAATACTCAATGACCACTGCAATTGCTCTGACAATCGATCTCATGACCGCTTCAGAGACGTTGCAAATTTTGCGAACGAATCGTTGCGTATCAACTCCACACAGTTGTAACGCGTCAACCGCGGAGGGCTTGCTCAGTCCATTGGCGCTATCTGGCATCAATCTGACATGCCAGAGGTTGCGGGTAAAGTAGTCTTTCCACTCCGTCAGTGGAGCGACCAACCGAATGGGCAATACGCCAATCGCATCAGAGTTGACAACAACAACGGGACGCGTTTTTCGGATTTCAGCGCCGAGAGTCGGATCGAGGCGCACCAACCAGATTTCGCCCCGTCGACTATCCATCGTTGAATTCTCCCGCTTGCCATTCAGTTCGCTCATCGGCTGTCTGTTCGTAGTGCTCCTTCATCCGTTCGGCCTGCTGCGCCAAAATCTGGCTGTGTTCATCAGGAGAACCGTCCCCAGGCGCCATCGGGGCAAGGCGCGCAAGATCCGCTTGAGACAACGACTCTGCATCTTTGTCAGCGAGGTCCTGCAAGAAATGAAAGGCGAGTGACAGTTTTGTCTCCGGGAGCTTTCTGACTAACTCCTGGACTTGTGCGTGCGTAATCATCCCCATGCCATCTCCTCCGTTCTGGGACCTATTCGTCCTCATATTCCTCGCTCAGCATGCCAACCGGGCCTAATGCTGGACAGGGAAGGCGAGTTTCTTGATTTGCACAGGACTTTCGCTAAGAGCCTGTTTGAAAAGGGTCTGGTAAGGGATAAAACGGCACCTAAGGTGCAAGTTATGACGGGCAGATAAAGGGTTTCGCTGCTTTCCGGCAGCACCTTTTGGGCCTTTTGGCCGATGCCGATTACTTTTCAAACAGCTTCTAAGGCAACTGAAAGACCGGGATTGCAAGGTTGCGAAGTCGAATTCGCAGATAATCGCTGTACCGGTCAGAATGATAGACGCCTACGGTAGATCGATCAGTCTGTCAAGTCGGCGTATAGGCGGTGCTGCAATAAATGCACTGACCTTTTAACAAGGACGCGCCACAGTTTTGGCACTTCTGTTGCGCCCACCTTACGCTCTTCGTAGTTTCCTCCGGCTTGACAGCAGCAGTGCCCCATGGATTGACCGCGCCAAGCGTTTCCGCCAAAAGGTAACTGTTCAAAGTTTCAATTTCACTGTCAGAAAGATTGTCGACTGATGGCGTCCGGTTTGAGCTGACCAAACGACAAAGTCTTTCGCGCGTCTCTAACCAAGAACTGTCAAATTTCTCTTTGCCCCATTTCTCAAATGGGGTGATTCCTTGCCACCGGCTTTTTCTATCACTTTCTATCATTTCTTCTGCCCATCTTGATCCCCGCGCTGTCTCGATAGAATTCCCCTTTCTCAATCGGTTCACTGTGTCTACCTCACTCAGGGGGAAACGTTCTCTGGCCCATTCTTCAAATAACCTCTCTTGTTCCTCGTACTCAGTTTTCAGTCTTCTTCTGTTAAAAGAGGAGGTAGTGGTCACAAAGTAAGTGTTGAGGGCAAAGTCTATGTCTGAACTGTGATTTCTGTGATACGGAGATTGCTATGATTAGCGGATGCACGGACAAGAATGTCCACACCACCGGATTATCAGATCACTTACTATTCGACCACTACCAAAGAGGAAACTAGCCAAATTAACCCTACAATCGCCAACAAGACAATTGCGGCACAAAGCTCCATTTGCTTCTCTCCTTTGAACAATTCCGTTCCATATCGTGAGGAGATCGAGTTTAAGGTTCCAACTACAGCGTAAGTCCGAGGCCGCCTTCGGTATCGGAGAAAGTGTGAACTGTTGTTTTCTATTCGGTCTAAGCGACTTTAACACTAATGTGTTGAAGTCCTTACAGGTTTCGATGTGAACCTCATCTAATCTGTCTTCAAACGCTGAATCAACTACTCGATACGGATACGCGGATCGATAATCGCGTATGTCAAATCGGTCAGCAGGTTCACCGCCACCACCAGCACGGCCAACACGACGACAATAGACTGAACCACCTGATAGTCGAGGCGGAAGAGCGAATCGGTGAAGAGGCGGCCAATGCCGGGGATCGCGAAAACCGTTTCGACAACGATTGTGCCGCTGAGAATAAAGGCGACGCGAAAACCGATCACCGTCACCACCGGCAACAACGCATTGCGCACCGCGTGGCGGACAAGCACGATTACGTTTGGCAGCCCTTTGGCGGTGGCGGTACGCACATAATCCTGGGCCAGCACTTCGAGCATCGACGCGCGCATAACGCGCGTCAGCACCGCCATCTGTTCGGTCGTCAGCACCAGGATCGGCAGGATGTACCCCTGCCAGGACCTCAGCCCAAAAGGCGGAATGCGGCCTACCACAGGCAGGTCGCCGAACCAGCGCGGCACGTACAGGGCGAACAGCACAATCAACATTAACCCCAGCCAGAAGTTCGGCAGAGCCACCCCCAATGTGGAGCCGACCGCAGTGCTATAGTCGAAGGCGGAGTTGCGGCGCACCCCGGCGATGATACCGGCCGGGATCGCAACCAGAAGCGCCAGCCCCAGGGAAATGACATTCAACCTGGCCGTCACCGGAATCGTCTCGTAGATCATCTGCCGCACCGGCGTGCCCGTGCGGATCAGAGAGTCGCCGAAGTCCCCCCGCAACAGATTCCACGCCCAGATCAGATACTGTTCGTGATAGGGCTTGTCCAGCCCCCAGCGGCGGCGGATAGCCTCGAGCTGTTCCTCGCTGATGCGGATCTCGCCTTCGCCCAGCAGAAGATAAGCCGGATCGCCCGGCAGCAGCCGCAACATGATGAAGATGATGACGCTGATCAGCACGATCACGATAACGCCTTGCAAAAGACGACGGGCGATGTAGGGAAGCATAATCGTGAATAGTGGAAAGTGAGTCGTGGATAGAGGGGTTGCTAACCACTATCCACGAGCCACTAAGCACTTGGGTTTTCCTTATTCCTCAATCCACCACTTATACGCCTGCTGATACATCAGACTGTTCTTGGGGCCTTCCGGCAGGCCCTTGATGCGGCTGTTGAAGACGTTCATCCACTCGTCGAACTGCAAGTTGAGCACCGGCTGTTCCTCGACGAAGATCGCCTGGATCTCATCATAGAAGGGCTTGCGCTCCTCGAAGGAGACGACCTTCAGCCCGCCCTCTATCAATTCATCCACGCGTGCGTTGTTGAACTGGGCGAAGTTGTTGCCACCGGTGGAGTGGAGCGAACTGAACGGGTCCGGGTCGATCGCGCTGCCGTAGGTCCAGTTGTAGAGGGAGGCGTCCATCGTACCTTCCCGCATCCCCGGAAGAATCGTCGCCACCGGCGCTTCCTCCAGCTGCACCTCGATGCCCACATCCTTGAACATCAGTTGCGCCAGTTCGGCAATCGGTCGGCGGGCCTGGTCGCCGGTGATCGTCGTGATCGTGAAGGAGAGCTTCAGCCCGTCCTTCTCGCGCACGCCGTCGCTGCCAAGCGCCCAGCCGGCGCCGTCCAACAGGGCCATCGCTTCCTGCGGATCAAAGTCGTACTGCTTCAGGTCGGCGTTGTAATAGGGGCTGCCCGGGGTCAGGTGGGAGTGCGAAACCTGGGCGGCGCCGTTCCATAGATCGTCGATGATGCGCTGGCGGTCAAGCGCGTGCATCATCGCCTGGCGCACCTCTTTCTGCGAAAGCTGGGGCAGGCTGTTGTTTATCGGGAAGTGCTTGATCGAGTTGGCGAACGTGCGGTAAACGACGAAGTCTGGCTCCGACTCCAGGTAGATGCTGTCTTCGACCAGCAGCGGCCACACAGCCGAGTCGGCCTCGCCGGTCTGCAAGGCGATCATGCGCACCGACGGTTCGGGCACAATATCTTCGCGCAGCAGGTCGATATGCGGGCGACCGCGGAAGTGATCGTCGAATGCCTCCAACTCGGTGAACTCAGCCGGGCGCCACTCTTTCAGCTTGTATGGGCCGGTGCCGATCGGCGCGGTGCGGTAGGTATCTTCGCCCACCTCGGCATGATAGGCCGACTGCACGATCGGGGTGCCTGCCCAGGATGCCAGCGAGGCCGCGTTCACTTCGTCCATATTGACCTGGACGGTGTACTTATCGGGCGCTTCGACCGACCCCATGCCGGTGAAATCGCCCACGATCGGCGCGCCGTTGTCCGGGTTGCGATAGTAGTCGTAGGTGTAGACGACATCGTCGGCGGTCAGTTCCGTGCCGTCGTGGAACATGACGCCCTCGTGCAACTTGAATGTGTAGGTGAGGCCGTCCGCCGAGACATCCACCGACTTCGCCAAGACCATCTCCAACTCGTTGAATTCGTCAACGGTCATCAGAGGATTGTGGATGTTAATGATCATCACCCAATGCACGGTCGGGCCAGTGTCGGCCGGACTGAGACCGGCCACTTCCTGATGTCCTACCCAGGCCATAGTGCCGCCCTGTTTAGGGCCGCTCATTTCGGCTGCCGGCGCCTCGGCCGGCGCTTCAGCGGGGGCGGCCTCTGTGCTAGCGCCGGGGGCTGCCGGCGCGCAGGCGACCAACAACGCGGCCGAGCCGCTCAGGGCGGAATAGCGCAGAAAATCACGCCTCGTCATCGAATTCTTCAGTTTCATAGGTGGTTGTCTCCTTGGTAAGCTGAGAAATATAGAGTGATCGACGGTTGACCGGCGACCAGCTATATTGAGCTACATCGTTTCACGCGTCCCTGCTCGAAAGGGGCGCGGCGGCGGCTGGTCGGGCCAACCCAAAGCAATGGTCAAAGACTCAACAGGAACTGCGGATTGGCCGCTCAGCCTCTCCCCGCCCATGAGTGGAAGTTCCGCACGGGAAGGGACTATTCGGCGCGGAGAGCGAATTGCGTGCGCCGTTGCGGGAGATACTTGACGGCGTCTTTGCCAGATTAGGGTGTGTGAGTATAAACAGAGAAGCGGGGACTGTCAAGAAATGCGACCAATTTTCGCCTGGTGCAGCCTGTGTTTCAATGGGAGTCGGCGGCGCTATCCTCCCTTGCGAACAGTTGATATGCGTCTGATAATAGATTGGCGACAGCGCGGGCAATATGCAATTTCCGAGCGGGTGCAGTGTGTCGCGGTTGTGATAGAATGTCAGGACGTGAAATACATAAACCTAACGGGAAAGAGGCACGTAAATGGCGGGGGACAAGAGGTTTATCCGCACGCTGCAACTTCGGAATCTGTTATCCTTCGGCCCGGATACCCCGCCGATTGAGCTTGGCCCGCTGAATGTGCTGATCGGTCCGAACGGGTCGGGCAAATCCAATTTCATAGAGGCTATCGATCTTCTGCCGGCCTCGCCTACCGATTTGGTTGCGCCTGTGCGTTTAGGCGGGGGTACGGAGGAGTGGCTGTGGAAAGGTGTTGAAGCATTGCCTGTTGCAGAATTGGATGCAACACTATACTACCCTGAAGGAATCATGCCGTTGCGGCACAAAATCTCCTTTACGGCAGTTAGGCAACGTTTTGAGCTGATTGATGAAGCGATTGAGTACGAACATGAAGAGTTCGCGGGAGCTCCGGACGTACGCTTCTTCTATCGTTATCAGAGAGGCCGTCCTGTACTCAGTGTTCGCGCAGTTGACGACGGTGTGACGACCACCGGCGGTGAAAGAAGAGAGCGGAAATTGCGACGTGAAGATCTCGCGCCAGACCAGTCTGTGCTATCACAACGCCGGGACCCAGATCAATATCCTGAGATCACTTTTCTGGGGGACCACTATAGGCAGTTCAAACTCTACCGCGAGTGGAAAATGGGGCGAAATACAGCCCCACGCAATCCGCAGGCGGTTGATCAGCCCAACCATTTCTTAGCTGAAGATGCCAGCAATCTTGGCCTCGTCCTCAATTACCTGGAACGCACGGGTAACATAAAGGATACCCTGAATAAGCATCTTTCCAGGTTTTACGACCAGTACAAGGACTACTCAGTATCGGTCGAGGGCGGTACGGTGCAGGTTTTCTTGCGCGAAAAGAATCTGTATGACTGGGTTCCGGCCACTCGCCTATCTGATGGAACGTTGCGTTTTCTTTGTCTTATCTCCATCCTCTGTCATCCATCCCCCCCACCGCTGATATGTATAGAAGAGCCGGAACTCGGATTGCACCCAGACATCTTGCCGATGATCGCGGAGTTGCTCATCGAGGCTTCCTCTCGAACACAAATTGTTGTGACTACCCACTCTGACATTCTTGTCGATGCGTTGTCTCATGTGCCGGAAGCTGTCCTCGTGTGCGAGAAGGAGAGCAACGCGACATCTGTACGCCGGTTGGACCAGGGTCGGTTACGTGAATGGCTCAAGAAATACTCATTGGGCGAACTGTGGCTCAGGGGCGATCTGGGTGGCAATCGATGGTGAGCGTGGAAATCTATGTAGAGGGTGGCGGCCAAGGGAAGCATTTGAAATCCAGATGCCGCGAGGGATTTCGTGAGTTCTTCAGGAAGGCAGGTCTGGAAGGGCATATGCCCAGGATAAAAGCCTGTGGAAGCCGAAACGATACTTTGGACGATTTCCGAGGCGCGTTGCGGCTGGCAGGTCCCGCCGAGAAACCGTTACTTCTGGTCGACAGTGAAGATCCTGTCAAATCGAACGGGACACCGTGGCAGCATCTGTGCAATCGCGATGGCTGGGAACGCCCCAACAACGCTCAGGACAACCAGGCGCATCTGATGGTGCAGTGCATGGAATCCTGGTTTCTGGCGGATTTCTCGGCATTGGCAATGTTCTTTGGAGCCGGATTCAAGTCCACATCGATTGCTAACCGAGATGACATTGAGAATGTCCCGAAAAAGGATGTCTTCAACCAACTGAATTCAGCCAGCAGCGCAAGCAGGAAAGGCGCTTATGACAAAGGCCGCGATTCCTTCGATATTCTGGCACGAATTGACCCTGAAGAAGTGATTAAGCGCTCTAAATTCGCGAAGCGATTGGTCAATACACTGAAAGGCCACCTTATCCCCACATAGTCGTCAAGTGATGCACAACCACCATTACTACACGAAGGAAGAACCCATGAACAACCCGCAAACCGTAACCGTCCCCGCACGCGCCTGGTTTGGCGACGACGACCGCACGCTCACGTTTCCCGCCGGCTGGAATGTCCACGTCTGCGCAGATCAGGGTGCGCCCGCGCTCGACTCGACGCAGATCGCGGCCGCATTCGACAATCCGATCGGTACGCCCCGCATCCGCGACGCGGCCAAAGGGCGGACCAGCGCCGCCGTCATCGTTGATGATCTGGGCCGACCCACGCCCGCGGAGATGATGCTCCCCTATGTGTTGGAGGAGTTGGCCGCGGCCGGCGTGCCCAAGGCAGAGACGGTGATCGTCGTTGGCGGCGGCTCCCACCGCCCGCTGACAGAGGAGGAGATCGTCAAGAAAGTGGGCGCGGACGTGGCCGCCGTCTATGCGACGACCTCTCACGACTTCATGGCCGGTGACCTGGTAGGCTACGGCAGCCTGGACGACGGCACACCGGTCTACATCAACCGCATTGTGGCCGAAGCCGAATTCAAGATCTGTATAGGCGGCATCTATCCCCACGGCGCGGTCGGTTTCGGTGGCGGCGCGAAGCTGATTGTGCCGGGCGTGGCCGGTTTCGCCACCATCTTTCACTTCCACAGCTTTTCCGCCAGGCGGGGACAGGGCAACATCGAACGCCAGAAAGCGCCGCAAGGTGAGGCTGGCGACGCAACTCTCATCGACGGCGGTGTGCGCGACCACCGCGACGTGTCGGAGGGCGTAGCGCGTCGCATCGGGCTGGACATGGTCGTCAACTGCGTCCTCAGCGGCCGCAGACAGATCGCCGGCCTCTTCGTCGGCGATTTCATCAATGCGCACCGCGCCGGCGCCCGCTTCGCACAGCGCGTTTACGGCACGCACATCCCGAACAGACTGCGGCAGGAGGCCGATCTGCTGGTCTGCAACGCCTACCCGATGGACGCAGACCCGATTCAGGGAGACAAGGCGCTCTGGGCCGTTCCCTATTTTGAGCGCGAGCCGTACCGGATCGTTCTCAACGCGGCCAGCGATGGCATCTCCTACCACGGCCTGGGTCAGCAAATGCCGTGGTCCCTTTACCTGAAGCGCAGAGCCGCCGCCGACGCCACACCCGATCCGCAGCCGGTGGTCGACGGTCCGGGCAGTCTGCTCGTCCTCTCTGAACAGTTCCAGGCGGCGGAGTTTTCGACACGCCATCGCGGCGATCTGCTCTTCCGCAACTGGGAAGCGATTATCGAACAGTTGGCGGCCAAACTGCCCGCGGACGCGACCGTCGTCGTCTTCCCCAGCGCGTCCACCCAGATCCTGGCCAGGGAAGAGCCGGTCGCGGTCGGCGGGACGGCAGCGGCTCGCGGCTAGTTGATCGGTCCCGCACGCGGGGTTGCTCTCCACGAATTACTGTCCACAAGTGGGAAGACTGCGCCGCCGCCGTCTCACCGGTGGTTCCAATACTTATCGACGTAATGCTGGATGCGTTCGCGCATGAAGCTCGAAGACGCCACCGCGCGGTCGGGCAGGTAGGCGAAGACCTGGCTCGTCATGATGCCGTCGAAGCCGACTTCAGCCAGCGTCTGGAAAAACACGTCCCAGTCGATCTCGCCTTCGCCGATGTCGAGATGTTGGTGGATGCGGGTCGTTGAGCCGGGCGGGTTCATCACGTAGCGCCAGCCGTCCTTGTGGTTAAAGGTGTCGGCCACGTGGACATGGGCCAGCACCGGCGCGGCGTACCGGATCATGGCGGCCATGTCGTCCCCCAGATAGTATGTGTGCGGCGCGCAGTAGAGATATTTCACCATCGGCGAACCGATGGCCTGGATTATATCCACCGCCAGATTGTTGTCCTCAATGAAATCGTCGGGGTGCGCCTCCAGGTGGAGCGGCAGACCTTCGCGCTCAAAGATGGGCACCAACTCTTCCATCGACTTCCAGAAAGCGGTCTCACACTCCTCCGCCATCTCCGGCCCGACCCGAAAGTTGGAACGTTGCGGCGATGGCCCGCGATCCAATATCGAGTTCACCGTCTGACACTCCAACTCCAGCGCGATTTCAATCGCCCGTTTCCAATAGCGGACAGCCGCCTCGCGCTCATCTTCAATGGGGCTGGCCCAGCGATAGGTAATCAGCATCGACGCCAACTCCACACCGGCATCGCGCAGCGCCTGTTTGAAGCTGCGAATGCGGTCGACGTTGGCCCGCGGCGGGTGATATTCCGGCAGAAACTCGTCGCGCGAGCAAAGTTCGAGATACTCATACCCAAGTTTGGCCGCCATGAACGGGATCTCCGGCAAGGAGAGATCGGAATGTACGAGCGGGTCCAATGTGATTTTCATCTGCTTTTCACCCCTTTGCTGTGTTCAATGTTTGAAGCCGATTCTCCGCTATTGAGGCGCAGGTCGGCGCCAGACCGATCCCGATCTACGGCACAATCATTATTTTGCTGGACTCGGCCTGCCCAGCGCCCAGTTCGAGCGCTCGGTTGACCTGATCCAGGGGAAATCGGTGGGTGATCACCTTGGCGAAATCGACCACGCGGCGCGACATCAACTCCAGCGGCTTGGCAAAGACAAATCCGCTCCCGTCGGACCCGACAATGGTCGCCTCTTTGAAAATGAGTTTGTCGAGTTCAAGCGGCACCATGCTGTGCGCTCGGATGCCGATCAGGACGATGCGTCCCTTGAAGGCCACGACATCCAGCGTCGCCGCCCGCGCCGCTTCGTTGCCGGAGCACTCGATCACCAGCGACGCGCCCCGGTTCGCGGTATGGGCCATCACCTGTTCCACCAGACTGCCTTCCGTCGGGTCGATGGCTGCGTCCGCGCCCAGTTCCTGCGCCATGTCGCGTCGATGCGGATGCGGCTCGACGACGATTACCGGCGCGCCCGCGGCTTTGCAGACCAGCAGGGTCAACAGACCGATCGGCCCGCCGCCGAATATCACGACCCGGTCATGGTGCTTGACACCCCCGCCAGAATCCCAGACGCCATGATAGCCGATCGAAATTGGCTCCACCAGAGCCGCCTCTTCGTAGCTCAGATTGTCGGGGATTTTGTGCAGGCGCTCAACCTTGGCGGCATGATATTCGGCCATGCCGCCCGGCGTCTGCCAACTGAACCCATAGTACTTGGCATGAATACAGGCCACCGGCGGCAGACCGTCTTTGCAGTTGGGGCAGACGCGGCACGGCATTGCGACTTCGCCGACGACCCGGTCGCCGACTGCGAACGCCTCGACCTCGCTGCCGGTCTCGACGATCTCGCCCGCCCATTCGTGTCCGAGAACGAAAGGGAAAGTGCCTTCCATGTTCGTGCCCCGCCACATATTCACATCGGTGGCGCAAACGCCGCAGGCCTTGACGCGCACAAGCACCTCATCCGCCGCCGGTCTCGGAGCCGGAAGCTCCTCAAGTCTCAGGTCATTGACATCTCGCAAAACTGCCGCTCTCATCGTGTAGCCTCCTGTCCAGAGTCTTTTCTCTGCAAATCAGGCCAAATGTACCATCTGTTTGATTTATCTTGACAGCCGGTCGAGGATATTATGCGTGATCTGCTCAACGACCTTGTCTCCACCCCGCAACCCCTCCGACCAGTCGGTGCAACCCGTGGTGAACACCGTCCCGCCCTGCGTGTATATCCCCAACACCGCCGCCCCAGGCTGACGATGTTCTCTATCCGACCCCTCCCCATAAAGCGCCTCGGCCACAATTGCGAGCGAGTTGTCAGCGGCGGACAAGCCGGCCGGCGCCGTAGCCAGAATCTCAAAGCTCTCCGGTGTACCATCACGATGCGTGGCGACCGGCAGCCCGTCTTGCAGTGTAAACTCGCAGCCGTCACATTCGTAACCGACGATCTTGGCCTGCGCGCCCAGGAAATCCCCTCGCTTCACCCCTGTTCCGACGAAGACCCAGTGTTCCGGCCGGTGAATCGTGTACGCCCCCGCACCATCCTGAAATTGATCAAAGAAGCGATGATAACCGCCGTAAGCAAAGCTGACGCCGGTCAATTGATTCTCAGGTCGGTTGATCAGCCGATGGCACCAAATCGTGCTGAGCAACCTGTGGTTGCCACCCTTGTAGATCGGGTCCTGTTCATGCTCGTCCTTCCAGCAGACCAAGGCCCGACCGTTGTCTTCGCTCCGTACCTGCCACCAGACGGAGTTGCCGCTGAAAAAGGCCGCGTTGCCCCCGCCAGCAATGAACGTCTCCAGATGGTCCCGCATCGGGGAGGACCAGTACTCGTCGTGACCGACGCTGAGGACCAGCCGGTAGTTTTCCAGAATCTCAGGATGGAATTCGAGGTCTGAGTTGACGGCGTAATCTAGCCGGAAGCCGGCCCGCTCGGCCCAGGAGACGAACGGTTGCTGCCAGTGATGCCAGCAACTTTCCCAAACGGTGAAGCCATCATATATGTAAAGGACCGTCCCTGCTTTCCGAATCGCGTAAATTGTTCCCGGATCGTGGATATGCCAGACCTGGTCTTTTTGTTCGACGGTCATGCTGGCATGGGGCGAAAGCGCAAAACCGTGCGCTGAGAATTCGCTTTGCAGCCTGTCGGATATGACGCCTTCATTCAATGTTTGCGCAAATGCGGACTCGACGCTGAACAAGAACAGACCATCATCCAACCGGAAACCGGCGAACGGGCGCGCGAACGAAACACGTCTCGCCGGCCCTTCGGGACCGCTGTACAGCGTCGCACCGCCCCAAGAATTATAGGCGCAATCGGTGTTGGTGGTCAATTGCAGCAGGATTGTCGTATCTCGCCCGGGGTGCGCCGACCTGACCACAAAGGACAACTCTCCGAGCGCCGTGCGACCGTCCGCTTCAGAGCCTCGCAATATCACGCTGTAGTAGCCGGATTGCCAGCCCTCGGCAATCGACAGTCTCAGAGCCACAGGCCAGTTGCAGCCGTGCGACGGGGCGTTCTCTGGCGTGGGGTACTGACGGCCTGTCAAGTTGGCCTGGCTCCAAACCAGTTCGCGCACGGCGCCGACACGGGCGATTTCGATGGCGTAGGTTGCGGCGTTGGTTGAGATGTGGAATCCGATCCGGTCACCGGCCTGAACGCTCAGTTGGTCGGCATAGCCTTCAATGATCAACTTTGCCTTGTCAGCGCACGTCTGGGCTGCCGCCTTGGACAGGTCGTTCATACTTATTGCTCCAATGCGAATGGCTAGAGCCTGGCTTTAGAGATTTCATCATAACCATCATCCAAACGCAAACGGGCTAAAACCGCTGATAGCTGAGTGGTTTGAGGGTGCATCCGAGATTATTGCATATCCCCCTGGGTTTGAAGGTTTTTTGTATTGGCGTTGGCAATGAAAGCCTCTCCGCCAAAAAACCTTCAAAATCGCGGGCGTCTCGCCGGCGCCCCGCCTAGCTGACATGATAGGGCGAGAAGCGCGCCAAATATCCTGGATATACGCCTGCCGAGCCTGTCACCTGCCAAAACTGAAGTGTGGTATAATACCTCGGTGCATCGGTCAGGCAAAGCCAACCCCCGATGCACGCCTTGGCCGCCTGCCAACAGCGCCAGCCTCTGTCAACGCGAAAGAACGTTTCATTTCGTATAGTAGTCAAGGGGGGGGGGGGGGGGGGGGTAAAGCGGACAAAGCGGACATTTTTGCAAAAATTTCCTGGAATCCACCCCCTGACAGCCCGCTCACACCGCGATTCCCGCGTCACGACCCAAAATCCGGCACCCACACCAATTCGCTGCCCGCGACCCAAAATGGAATCTCGTCCCCAGCTTTTTGGGGCTATCCGAATTTCTTAACTGGCGGGTGGGCGCGTCCTGATATGCTGACAAATGCGCCTGCGCTTTAGTCACAACCCATCCCCATGTCCCGAAAGCCACAATTCAGACAACGACTGCGCAAAAATCCTGGATGCACCCGTGGTTTGACGTCCTATTGACAGACAAATTGCTGTGGCTTACAATGCAAGCCGGCATGGGCCGCAATGGCCCGTGCCCACGCCCCGATTTCATCACAGCCTGCGACCGCGTTGCAACCAGAGGCGCTGAATAGGATGAACGGAACCTCGGATGTCTCCCAGTTGAATGCTGAAGCAGGCAACGAATATCGCCTGTTTTGTCACGGACGACTGGCCAATCCGTATCCGCTTTACCACCGGCTGCGAGCGGAGTCCCCCGTGCATTGGTGCGCGCCTCTGGACTGTTGGCTGCTGACCCGCTATGACGACGTGCTGGCGGGCCATAACGACCCGCGCCTTTCTTCAGACAAGATGCGGGTAAAAATGAAGCAGCTTCCTCCCACGCTGCGCGCGCAGGTGGAGACGCTCGGTCAACACCTTTCGATGTGGGTATCTCACACGGATCCGCCCGACCACACCCGACTGCGCAGACTGGTCCACGTGGCCTTTACGCCAGCAGTCGTGGCGGAAATGCGCCCGCGTATCCAAAAGATTGTGGATGCGCTGGTCGACAAAGCCCAGCCACAGAGGCGGATGGATGTGATAAACGATTTCGCCTATCCATTGCCGGTCACTGTCGTCTGCGAGTGGCTGGGCATTCCCTCGCAGGATCAGGAACAGTTCACAACATGGGTCGAAGATATCGTGGCCTTCATTGACGGCAGCGAACTTGACCTCGTTAACGTCGCCGAGCAATCTCTGCAGAGTCTGCTTGAACTGACCGATTACTTCCACGACATCGCTCAACAGCGCCAGCGTCACCCGCGTGAAGACTTGATCAGCGCCCTGGTGGCGATTGAGGAACAGGGCGACAGGCTCAGCGCCGACGAACTGTTCGCCATGTGTGTACAGATGCTCGTTGGCGGACATGACACAACCACCGGTCTGATTGGCAACGGTATGCTGACCCTTTTGCAACACCCCGCTGAATTTGAAAAGCTCAAGGCCGACTCCTCACTCATCAGCACGGCTGTGGAAGAGTTTCTCCGCTTCGAAAGCCCAGGGCCGCGCGATACACGCCTGGCCCTGGAAGACCTTGAAATCGGCGGCCAGCACATCAGCACGGGGCAGGCCGTCGTCCTGATGCTCGGCGCAGCCAACCGAGACCCGGCGCAGTTTCCTGATCCGGACCGGCTCGACATTTGCCGCCAGCCAAACAAGCACGTGGCCTTTGGCTGGGGCATCCACTTCTGTTTGGGCGCGCCCCTGGCCCGCATGATGGGTGAGATTGCCCTGAACACGATGATTCGCCGCCTACCTGAAATCCGTTTCGCCGACAAAAGCTTCAGCCAAAACCCGCCGTGGCGCGAGGCGGTGGGACTACGCATGCTCAAGTCGTTGCCGGTCGTCTTCTAACAGGCATTGAGCCATACCGACCTAAAGAGGAGAAAACAATGAAAATCGGGCTATTCACGGATGGCTTACAAGCCTCTTTTAGCGAGGCGCTTGATTGGATTGTCGAGCAAGGAATCGACGCTGTGGAGATCGGGACGGGCAACTCCTCGCCGGCCCTGCACTGCAATCTGGATCAACTGCTGAACAGCGAAGAGGCGCGCACATCGTTTATGGACGCCATTGAGAGCCGCGGCCTGATGTTGAGCGCGCTCAACTGCAATGGCAACCTGCTCGACCCGCATCCCGAGCGCGGGCGGAGTTCGCAGGATGTCTTCCATAAGACGGTCGAATTGGCGCACAAACTCGGTCTGGATACGATCGTGACGATGAGCGGCTGCCCCGGCGATCCGAGCGGGTCGCCCTATCCCAATTGGCCCACCCATCCTGAACAGCCGCAATACGCGGAAATAGAGCGGTGGCAGTGGGATGAAGTGGTAACACCTTTCTGGGAGAAGGCCGGCCCGTTCGCGGCCGATCACGGCGTCCGCGTCGCGATTGAACTGCACCCGGGCCAGTCGGCGTATAACACGCGCACCATTCTGCGCCTGCGCGAAATCGCCGGGCCAAGCGTGGGCGTCAACCTCGATCCCAGCCACTTTTTCTACCAGGGTATCGATCCGCTCGTCGTCATCCCCACCCTGGGAGAGGGGTTCATCTTTCACGTCCACGCCAAGGACACACGCATCAATCCCCAGGAAATGGCGCTCAACGGCGGCCTGGATATACGGCCCATGCACTTGGTCGCCGAGCGTTCGTGGGCCTATCGCACGCTGGGCTATGGCCATGGGGAGTCGTGGTGGCGCGACTTCGTCAGCGCGCTGCGCCTCGTCGGTTACGACGGCGCGCTGAGCATCGAACACGAAGACCCGGTGATGAGCGCGGCGGAAGGCATCATCAAGAGTGTGAAGTTCCTCGAACCGCTCATTTTACGAACGATGCCGGAATAGTCAGATCGTCATGCCATTGGGAATTCCGTCTGGCGCCAAGACTTTTCGCAAGGTCTGCTTTCAGGGGTGCCCCACGCGTCTCGCCTGCCGTTACGCAATACGGAATACGCAGTACGGGTAAAATCCGGTTTCCAAAGTGAACGCACATCAGAAACTGCCGTTACGATGCGAGCATTAACCGTTCGCGCGCCCAATCAGGTCGACCTTGTCGAGCGCCCCATCCCGGAGATCAAGGATGATGAGGCGCTGGTCAGGATCGCTGCGGCCACGATCTGCCATACCGATCATTACATCCTGTCGGGGCAGATCCCCACCGTCACGTATCCGGTCACGCCGGGGCACGAGTTCAGCGGTGTGGTGACGGCGGTCGGCGCGCGCGTCACGCACATCGAGCCGGGCGCGCGCGTTGCTGTCCAGACCTACCTGTCCTGTGGTCACTGTCAACATTGCTGGCGCGGCCGCATCAATCTGTGTCCCGACATGCTGGAGTTGGGTTTCCACCTTCCGGGCGGCTTCGAAGAATACGTTGTCGTACCGGCGACCATGCTGCATCCGATCAGCGACCATTTCTCGCTCGAAGAGGCGGCGATGACCGAGCCGTCTGCCAACGCCCACGCCGTAGTGCGGCGTGCGGAAATCGAGACGGGCGATAGCGTCGTGGTGATTGGCCCCGGGCCGATTGGCCTCTTGGTGATGCAGTACGCCAAATTGAGAAATCCTGGGAAGTTGATCCTGGTCGGCTTGCCGGGAGATCGACATCGCTTGGCGGTCGGCAAGCAACTTGGGGCGACAGACTCTGTTGCGTTGCCACCTGAAGCGGCACAGGAACGAATCCTGGAAATGACAGACGGGCAGGGAGCGGATCGGGTGTTGCAATGCGCCGGTTCCACGCGCGCCGCCGAACTCGCCCTGACCGTCGCCGGCGTCAACGCAACCGTCGTCATTGAAGGAGGCGCCGACGGCAAGGAAACGATCCCCCTGTCGCCAAATGAACTGATCCAAAAGCAACTGACCATTCGCGGCATGTGCGGCTGGAGCTTGTCCGATTTCGCCGCCGCCTTGCGGATAAATCAGTCCGGCCAGATCGACCTGCGCGCGCTGCTTACCCATCGCTTTCCGCTCGAGGACCATGCAGCCGCATTTGAGATGACCGGCCAGTACACCGACGGCGTGATCAAGGCAGCGTTCCTTCCTGATGGGGGTTGATGAACTGTGCTCATAAAACAGAAGCCCAAGAAAACCGAGGGCTACCGCAAACCGCCGCCTAAACACCCCCCGCCCGGCACACCCCAACCGCCGGCCTTTGTACCCAGGGGGGAGGATAAGCGCAGGGGCGTACTCTTCGCCCCGGAAGTGCATGGGGCCTTGAAGCAAGGGGTCGAGACGATGACCGCGCCGCTGGCGGCAACCCTGGGGCCATTGCATCGCACGGTGGCCGTTGCCTCATTGAGCAGCAACAATGCCGCCCCGGAGATACTGAGCGATGCGGCCACCATCGCTCGACGGGTGATCGAAATCCCCAATCGTTACGCAAACACCGGCGCGATGCTGATTCGTCATTTAGCCTGGCACGCACGCGAAACGATGGGCGATGGCAGCGCCACCGCCGCTGTACTGGCGCGGGCTATGATCGTGGAGGGTATGCGGACGGTGGCCGCCGGGGCCAACCCCGTGATCGTCTGCCGTGGCCTGGAGAAAGGCGTCCGCGTCGCGGTCGAGCAATTGGCGGAGTTTGCGCAACCGCTTGAGGGACGGGCAGCCATCGCTGCGCTGAGCGGGTCAGCGACCGGCGACCTGACTCTGGCAGAGTTGATCGCCGAAATCTTTGAGATCATTGGCACGGACGGGCCCATTGTCGTCGAGGAATTTGCCGGGACTGTCATGGATCGGGAATACGTCGAAAACATACGCTGGGACAGCGGGTTGGCTGACACCGAATTTGTGACCGATGAGGCCCGGCAGGCCGCGGTAATGATGAACCCTGGCATCGTCCTGGCCGACCAGGAGATCACAACCGCCTCACAGGTGGTACCCGTCGTGGAGCAGGCGCGCAAGGCACATGCGGAAAGTCTGGTGATCATCGCCCGCAAGATCGGGGGGGAGGCGTTGGGGACTCTCTCGCTGAATGCAAAAAAGACGCTGCCCATCGCGCCCATCACAGCGCCGGGCCTTGTCTTGAGCCGCCCGGAAATCCTCAACGATCTGGCCATTCTTTGCGGAGGGACGTTGATCGACGAAAAGGCTGGCCGACGGCTGGAGGACTTCCGCCTGGAAGATTTCGGCGGCGCCAGGCGGGTAGTCGCCAGGCGGAAAGATTTCACACTGATCAGTCCCAGGGGAAACATACCGGACATTCGGAGCCGCATCGCCCAACTGCAAGGGGAGTTGGCCCAAGAGAAACCCACAGCCCAGCCGGATATGCTGCGGCGGCGACTGGCCAACCTGTCAGGCGGCACGGCAATTCTGAAAATCGGGGCGTTCACCAAGATGGAAGGCCAACTCAAACGACAATCGGCTGAAGATGCGATCAGAACTGTACGCGCCGCGCTCAAGGAAGGAACCGTTCCTGGCGGCGGCACGGCGTATCTGGGATGCATTCCAGCCCTGGAAGCCCTGGCAGCGACGACGGAAGACGCAGATGAGGCTATGGGTGTGCGCACTGCGGCCGCAGCGTTGACCGCACCGCTACGACAGATCGCGACCAATGCGGGGTATGAAGCGTCAACCATCGTCGCCAAGGTAGGGCCAAGCGCTCCGGAATCCGGCTTTGACGCTTTCTCGGGACGGATTGTGAATATGAGAGCGGCGGGAATCGTCGATCCCACAAAGGTATTGCGCCAAACTCTGGAAATGGCAGCGAGAACAGCGGCATTGGTCCTGACCACAGAGGCGGTGGTATTGACGAGGCGCAAAGGCGTAGAAGACGTGGCCTATGAGCCTTAGCGCCCGTTTCGATTGCAAGATGTCAACAGAAGCCGGACTGACACCGAGCAGTTCCAGGCGACACGAAAGGTATCGTAACTCTGCCGGGCAGCCGGCCACCCGTGCCGCACGATCGCTCGCGGCCGATCTTACGGGTTTAAGCCTCTCGCTTGACCCACCTTACACCACCGTCCGCCATCCCAAATGCGCAATACGCCTCTCTGCGGGTCGGCAAACGCCGTCTGGTCGCTCGCAAACACCGGCGAAACAACATCCTCTGGGATTACACCCTTAGTTCGCGTTGCCTGTCTCATTGCGGCCGGCAGATCCATCTGAGGCTATTGTATTGGGCCTGAATGCGGTGTTCATAGTCAGAACACGCCGTAGAACAGGGCGAGTCAGGGGAGGCAAATTCTTGCGTGTTGACAGTCCACTCTAGATATATATAATATACTTCGAAACCTCGTTCAGGAATTTTTCAGGTGGTTGCACTTCAATGGCTGAACCAACCCCGGCTGATGGCAGGATTGATAACCGCGGCGTATCCAAGCGAGGCTGACCGCTTGCTTGAACAACGCGGTCCAAGATGGCGTTGACATGTTTGTATGAGTTATAGCTTGTCAACACCTGGAAAGGAGGAGATATCCAAGCTACATCACAGAATCAGTCGCAACCATTCTGCATTGCCGAAGTGCCATCCCCTCAACTTCGGAAAGGAGATGATGATGACCAGCAAAGAATTGACTCGGCGAGACTTCCTGCGCGCGTCGGCGGGCGTAGCGGCAGGGATTCTGGCTACAGCTTGCGTGCCGATGACGCCGGCGGTTGAACCCGCCACCGAGGAAGTTGGGGAGATATCCTGGCCTCCCGCGCCCGCGGAGATTCGGGTCTCCCACTGGTGGGGCGATTACCTGCGAGACCAGAGCGGGATGATCCCCATCGTTGAAGAGAAGACGGGTCTCAAAGTGCAAGAAGAGCATCTCCCATTTTGGGAGGAGAAGTTCCTGATCGAGCTTGTCTCAGGTGTGGCCCCCGACTCCCTCATGGTCGGCCCCGGGATTTACGGCGTGGTCTTTGGCGGCGGTCTGATGGACCCGCTTACACCCTACATTGAGGCGGCTCAACTCGACATGAGCAAGTTCGCCGTGGATCAGAGAATAGACAGCGGCTACAAGGGCGTCGTCTATGCCCTCTCCATCTTCTTTGATGAGGCGGTGGTCGGCTTTATTAACAAACCCATGGCCGATGAGACCGGGATCAAGCTGCCGGAGTGGGGCACACCGGAGTTCGACACCTGGACTTGGGACGACTATGTGGAGTTCGCCAAAGCTGCGACCAAAATAAAGGCTGACGGCACCCATGAACAGTATGGGGACTCCCGCACCTGGAACGACATGTGGTGGCTGCCCGATGGCGTGATGCACCAACACAGCGGTGAATTGATGTTCGACGACGGCGTCTGGGACTTTGAAGAGAAAGAGACGATCATCAACTCGCCAGGCAACGTAGCGGCCGTACAGGCCACGACGGACATGGTCGTCAACCACCGCGTGTCGCCGACGGTGTCCGCCCAGGGGATGATCGAGGGCGGGGTGTACAACTCCGGGCTGGCCATGTGCGAATTCAGCGGCTCCGGCTTACAGGCTCCGACGGAGTGGGAGGTGGCGATGATTGCGCTGCCCTGGAATGCGACGCGCAGCCATAGATACGGCGGCAACGGTTTTACCGTGAATAGCAACTCTGACAAGAAAGAGCAGGCCGCACAGTTCACAATCGAGATGGCGACGGACTGGGATGTGCAGCAAGTTTACGCCGAAACAGCCGGGCAACCGGCCTACGAGACGCTGGAGCATATCGAGCAAGTAAAGAACCCATGGTTCCAAACGTTGCACCTGATCGCGACCTCGCGGATCAAGGGTTTCTCGAAATGTGAACGATGCACCGAGGATTTTGAGTGGCGGCCAGGCTGGTACGGTCGAGAATTCGCGTTCTTCAGGAATCGGACAACGGAGGCGTTCGAGACCGTCCTTCTAGGTGAGAAGAGTGTGCAGGAAGCTCTGGATGAGGCCGCAGTTGACATCAACGCTCTGTTGAATGCTTAGAGAGCCTTCAAAAACGCCTGCTTGGCAGGATAGGGAGTAGGAATCAATCTATCCAAACCGGGCGGGAAGATACACTGGCGCACGAACGTCGCGGGGGCGCCAGTGATTGGCTGCGGCGCTATCGCCGTCTGAGCAAAGACTACGAACACAGCGCGCGACGCGGCGAAGGCTTCGTCTACATCGCTTCCATAAACAGTATGCTGCGATGTAACGCCGCCACGACCTGATCTTCAATTATCCTCTTGGAAGAGGTCGTGGCGAATCAGGCTACGGCAAGGACGAGAACCCCTGGCCTGTTCAGTTCTGAGAGAGGCCAGAGGTTCTTTGCCTGATTTGATGGACAAGCTGGCAATCAATGCTTAGAGGAGGGCTTGTGATGAGGGTTGGTGCTCTTAGGGATGGCCGGCCCTGGTGGCGATCTCACCTGCGTCGTCAAGAGGTGCTGGTTGCCTACTTGTTCATACTCCCCTGGATCATCGGGTTTCTGGTCTTCACCGCGGGACCGATCCTGGTCTCGTTTGCCCTGTCGTTCACAAAGTACAAGATCATCACCCCGGCGACCGCGGTGGGGTTGGACAACTACACGGCAATGATTCGCGATAGGAATTTCTGGCAGTCACTGCGCGTCACCACGATCTACACCTTCGGATCGGTGCCCTTGAATGTGGTCGTGGGATACTTGCTGGCACTCATGCTGAACCAGAAGATCAAGGGGCTGTCCTTCTGGCGCACGACCTTCTTTATGCCCTCGATTGTGCCAATTCTTGCCGTTTCCTACCTCTTCGCCTGGATATTTAATCCCAACATTGGGCTGGTCAATGGCCTGCTGAGTCAGGTCGGCCTCCAGGGGCCGGAGTGGTTCAGTTCCAGGGAGTGGGTAATACCTACCTTTATTATCATGAGCCTTTGGGGTGTGGGCGGCGGGATGGTGTTGTATCTGGCGGCGTTGCAGGGGGTGCCCACGGTGCTCTATGATGCGGCCAAAGCGGATGGGGCCAACGCCTGGCGCCGTTTCTACCACGTCACGCTGCCCATGACCTCACCAGTTATCTTTTTCAACTTTTTGATGGGTCTCATTGGTTCGTTTCAGGTATTCGCAAGCGCTTTCTTTATCACCTCAGGCGGGCCGGCCAACGCCTCCCTCTTCTACGTGCTCTACCTTTTCCGCAACGGCTGGGAATACTTTCGGATGGGCTACGCCTCGGCGCTGGCGTGGGTGCTCTTTCTCATCATCATGGCGGTAACGCTGGTGACCTTTAAGCTATCCGGGCGCTTCGTGTACTATGAAACCTCGGAGACTTGAGCCATGACCACACGGTTGGTCGACCTTCCTGCATGGCGACAGTGGTCAGGGATCATGCGGCCAGTCATGCGGGTCCTCATCGTCTATGTTCCTATCGCGGCATTGGCGATCCTGTTCACTCTCCCTTTGCTCTGGCTAATCAGCAGTTCCCTCAAGCCCGAGACGCAGGTATTCGAGTTCCCTCCGCGTTTCATCCCCCGCCAAATCAAGTGGGCGAACTATCCCGAGGTAATCGACCTGTTTCCCTTCATGACTTCTGCGCGCAACACGTTCGCAGTGGTCTTTGGCGTGATGATAGGGCGGGTGCTCACAGCCAGCATGGCCGCGTACGCCTTCGCCCGGCTACGCTTTCCAGGGCGGAACGCGCTCTTTGTCGTGGTGCTGGGCACGCTAATGATCCCCTACCACGTGACGCTGATCCCTCAGTACCTGCTCTTCCGCGACCTGGGGTGGTTGAACTCGTTCAAGCCGCTGATCGTGCCCTCGTGGTTCGGGGGTGGGGCCTTTTTCATCTTCCTGCTGCGCCAGTTCTTCCAGACCATCCCCACAGAGTATGACGATGCGGCCCGCATTGATGGCTGCGGGTTCGTCGGTATCTACCGGCGCATTATTCTGCCCATGTCGCTGCCAGCGTTGGGGACGACGGCGATCTTTACCTTCATGTGGGAGTGGAACGACGTGCTGGCCCCGCTGATCTACCTGAACACTCCGGACAAGCGAACCCTGGCCGTCGCTTTCCAGGAATGGCAGCGAATACCCCATGGTTCGGATGCGATAAGCCACCCGTGGAACCAGATCATGGCGGTTGCCTTTTTGGTCTGCCTGCCGCCGTTATTTGTCTTCTTTTTCGCCCAGCGCTACTTCATCCAAGGCGTCGTCATCAGTGGCGTCAAAGGCTGATCGAAATCCGTCAAAAGGTTCCCCTGCAATACCATAAGCGGTAACAGGATGGCTATGCCGAAATCGGAGCGCACGGCGTGAACGCAGCCCCATACGAACGGAAGTGACGAAATGAAGAACAAGAACATGCCTAATATCTTGATTTTTGTGATGGATACCCAACCGGTTCGGAATATGACACCGTACGGTTTCCACAAGGACACCACCCCAAACATTCAAAGAATCGCCGATGAGGGGATCGTTTACGAAAATCACTTTGTGACCGCAGCCTGGACCGTGCCATCTTTTGCCTCGCTTTTCACCGGAAAATATCAATCAGGCCACGGCGCGGGCGCATCCTTCAATTTTTTGTCGCGAGAGATACCGACCCTGGCCGAACTCCTGAGCCGAGCCGGATACCAAACTGTGGCCCTGGCAGAGGTTACAGCGGCATCGACAGGCTGGGTCAGCCAAGATGAAACCGATATGTGCCGGGGATTCGAAGAGTTTCTTCCGATTTTTCGGCATGGGGAGGAGATTAACGTTGGTTCAGAAACCAGGCCCATTTTCAAATATGCAGAGGGGGAGGACTCAGGCTCAACCAAGGCCCTGAGATTGGTCAAAGAGTGGTTTGAGAACAGATACGATCCCCAAGAACCATTTTTCATGATGATTCGCTGCACTGACCCTCATCTGACAGTCTGGGCGCCTCAACCGTTTCGCGGCAGGTTCTTGCCCGAAGGCGTTTCTGACGATGAAGCCCTCGAAGTGAATCAAGACGTATACTTGCAATGTATGGGTTTGGTCCCGAGCCGGACGGACGGCTACATGAATGAGAGAGACTGGGCAATCCTCAAGGGCCTCTATGACGGAGAAACGGCCTGCCTTGACCATAGGATGGGTTTGCTCTTTGACTATCTGACAGCCAAGGACATTCTGGACGATACGCTGCTGATCATCACCGGCGATCACGGGGACCTCCTGGATCGAAATGGCTATCTGGGACACGAGCCGCTGGCGCTGTTCGACGACCTGCTTCACACACCGCTGGTCGTTCGCTGTCCGGGCGTTGTGCCGGAGGCAAAGCGGATCACGCACATGGTGCAAATCTGCGACTGGTTCCCTACCTTTTTAGACCTGCTTGAGTTGGAGGAGAGCGCCGTCAGGCGAGAAATGCAAGGCGTCAGCCTCATCCCCACCTGGGCCGACGAGCCGGTCAGAGAGTTCATCGTTGCTGAACATCAGCCGCTTCTTTTGGAAGCGGAATGGTTTGTGGAAAACGACATGGATTACCGACCTTGGATGCAATCGCTAAAGACCCTGCGGAACCTGGAATGGAAGTATATCTGGCGCTCCGACGGTAACGACATGCTCTTTGATATCAGAACGGATCCGGGCGAAACGGACAACTTGATAGCAACCGAGAAATCAAGAGCTTCAGATATGCGCAAGCAGTTGGAGGAGTTTCTGTTGCGTATCGATCAGCGCGACTACGGTGATAAATTGGCAAGGCATTACACGCCCTTCGTTCGCAATCTGAAAGCATGGGGATACTTCAGAGAACTGCGGCTTCCTACCTGAGAAAATCGGCTTCACAAGGAGAAATTAATGAGTTATCCAGATAAGAACTTACCCGAGATTTCTGTTCCCCACTACGCGGGAGAACGGTACGAAGCCGATGTTCCGGACACACTAGACCTGGTTGAGAAGGCGGAGTTGTCGATTCAAGCGATTACGCGGATGCTTGACCCGGACAGAGACTATCAGATGGCCACCGTCGCCGAGTTCGATAGAAGACCGCCCGCCATCGGATTTGCAAGCCGTGCCCCTGTGTGTGAAGCGAAGCACCTGGAATCCTTGCCCCTTCTGCGCATTATGAGTGGAAGCGCCTTCAATATTGAATCGGACAAGCGCTTTATGGAGAGTCTTCTTCGCCTGACCGCGAAGGACGGCGCCGTCTATACACCGCCGTGTGTAGCTGACAAGCCCGATGACCGGTCGGCCGGTCGGCCGCCGTTCGAAGAACCATACGGCCTGGTCGAGGCGGAAGGACGGCTTATCCTGACCCTGTGCATGTGGTATCAGCGCGACAGAAATCCGTTATGGCGCACGCTGGTGGAGAAGAAGGTCAAGCGGTTGACGGAGTTAGCCGTGGCGGAAGAGGACTTTGTTTACTTCACAATCCGCGAACCGCTCGATACGGATTTGGATGTGAGAATGTGGTTCTCCGCTCAGGACACGGCGGAGACACTCAGAGACCCTGCCGGCGGTCGGGGATGGTTCACCGACCTTATCCGGGCCCACGAGATCAACTTCCAGTGTTCCCGCAGCCTGTGCCTCTACTACAGGCTCACCGGCTATGAGCCTGCACTGGAGCTGGCGGGGAAAATCATCAAGGGCGTTCTGAAGATTACCAGAGGCTTCAAAGAGGATGGACGCTGGCTGCTATCCCACTTCCACACAGCCACGGCCTCCCTGCTGGCTATGTTCGAATATGCTACTCTTACAGATGACAAAGAACTCCTTGACTTCATCGTCCGCTGCTACGAGTACGGGAAGGCGGTCGGCGACTCCTTGGTCGGTTTCTTCGCCGAACACGCGCGCGGATCTGTCCCATACCGGGAGGGATGGGGGGGATACTGGCCAGGTGAGGAGTTGGCGGAGCAGGGATACAAGTCACTGGACGTCCGCGACAACACGTGCGAACTGTGCGAGGTGGCGGATATGGTCGGGCTGGCCCTCAAGTTGACCCAGGCCGGCGCAGGCAACTATTGGGAGGATGCCGACCGCTGGCTACGCAATCAGTACGTAGAGGGCCAGCTGACCCATAATCAATTGCGCGTCTTCCTCGACAACCTGTACGCCCGGGAGTTGTTCCAGGAGCGGCCCGTCAAACCCTGGGAGAGCGATGATATTGAACGAGCTATAGGCGGGTTTTCGATATCTTCCTTGCCCAACGACTGGGGTCTTAAGATGGGGCACGCCTGCTGTACCGGCAACGCCTCCAGAACCTATTACTGGATCTGGGACAGCATTCTTACGAAGAAAGATGACGGGGTTAAGGTGAATCTGCTATTGAATCGGGCCTCGCCCTGGCTTGACGTGGACAGCTACCTGCCCTACGAAGGGAAGGTCGTACTCAAGGTCAAAGAGACGCCTGCGGTCTCCATGCGCATCCCGCAATGGACAGACCGCGAAAAGGTAACTTGCAAGGTGAACGGGACAGGGCGGGCTTTTGCCTGGTCGGAAGATTATGTGGAAGTCAGAGATCTGAACGCAGGGGACGTAGTGACGGTCGAATTTCCGATAAGGGAGGAAACCATATTCAGCGTCATCGGGGATAAGCCATTCAAGCTGACCTTGAAAGGGAATACGGTCGTTGACATCGACCCGGAGGGGGAACTCTGCCCCCTCTATCAAAGGGACCACTACAAACACGATAGGGCGCCCATGAAGAAAGTTTCCCGCTTCGTCTCGAAAGAAAACATCCTATGGTGATGCTCTCCTCGCGCCGCTCAAGGCGGCAATAGGGCAAAGTCTGTGTCTGACCTGCGTTTCTTGCAGTTCGGAGATTGCCATGATCCGTAGTTACGCGGACAGACGTGTCCATGCAACAACGAATGCCAGATCACGTACTTTCCGACCACTACCGTTTATCGTAACCTTGTAGGACAACCGGCCGCTTGTACCGCACGACCGCTCGCGGCCGGTCGTACGGGTTTAATCCTCTCGGTTGACCCACCTGACACCACCCTCCGCCAGCCCGACCAGGAGCGGGGCCGCTTCAGCGAAGCCGTAGGGGGCCGCTAAGGCCAACACACCGCCAATCGATGAGCGGACAGTCCATGTGCGGCCCTGATCGCGCGAGATGAACAGCCCCTCTTGCGTGGCGACCAGAATATCCGGCTCTGTAGGGAAGGCCGGCGACAGGGCAATCGCATTGATCGTCCGTTTTCGCCCCTCCGCGCGTGAAAACGGGCGGGTAGCACTGGACAACGGGTCTGCCTGGATCGGAGTCCAGCTTTGCCCGCCGTCAGCCGAAGCCAGCAGACCGCTTGCGTCAGTCGCGGCGTAGAGCAGGCCGTCACTGGCGAAGTGGGGGGAAACGGCCAGATTGAGCACCGGGGCCGCCTCGATTGGAAAGTCCACGCCGCGCCAGGCGCGCCCACCGTTCGTGCTTTTGTAGACGCCGCTCTCAGTACCGACGAACAGCGTGTCATCGGATTCGAATTGTGGCGAGATGACCAGGCACAGTACATTGCGATCGAGCAACCCAAAGTTCGACGACGTCCACGAGACACCGCCATCGTTTGAACGGAAGACACCATCTTCGGCCGTGCCGGCAAACACGGCGCTATCCTTGGCAAAAGCGGGCGAGACGGCAAGCGTCAATACCTGCGGCGGTGGCAAGGGCAGCACGGCCGCGGCCCAACTTTGCCCGCCGTCCCAGGAGCGCAGCACGCCTCCCTCCAGACCGGCAAACAGCCTCTGATCTCGCCCATATTCAGGTGAGAGGGCGACGGCGAAGACAGACACCACCTCTTCTGCCGGCACCGACGATTTCCAGGTCTGCCCGCCATCATTGGAGCGATATAGGCCAGACAGGCTGGCGGCAAGGCATGTCTGATCGCGCGCAAATTCCGGCGATACGACAACCTCCAGAACAACATCCTCGATTTGCGTTATCCGTTCCATTGCAGGTGATCGATTTCGTGCCGACAAGCCCTGAAACCTGGTTGCCTGGCGCTCGGTGGGCCGGAACGCAGCCCAACTATGCAGGTTGCATCCCAGATTATTGATTTTTTTGGACTTTGACAACTTAATGCAGCCATTATACACTACATTATCATTCCATCCCGGAACCTTTCAAGGGTCTGGCGCTCCCATCGCTGAACGAATCTCGTCAGTTGATACAATCGTAGGCGCGGCCCCTGAAGAGCAAGACCACCCATCTGCTTGCAAAACGCGGACTGAGACGGCATTAATGTAAATCCCAAATGAGACCAAGAACTTGCAAATATCGTGAGAGCGGGCGAGAAGTCTTGGTATCAAATTGAACTTACATTAGTATATCGACTTGCATTATACACCCAGTACCGGATCGAAAGGAGGAGAAATCTGAGAGACACCACACACAAGTTTTTCTACCTATCTTATTGGCGAGGTGGAAGCTCCTCAATTTCTGAAAGGAGAAAAAGATGGCGATCAGGAAAGAGTTGAATCGACGAGACTTTATACGTGCTTCGGCGGGTGTGGCGGCGGGGATTCTGGCCACCGCTTGTGCGCCAACAGCGTCGGCTCCTGAGTCAGAGGCAGCCGCAGAGGATATGCCTGAAAAGATGGAGATCGAGCTTGCCTTTTCCCACTGGTGGGGCGATTATTTTGGCGATGTGACCCATATGATCCCCATTTTCACCGAGAAAACAGGGATCAAAGTGCAAGAGCAACCAAGCCCCTTCGGCGGCTATCACGACAAGCTGCTCACCCAGTTGGTTGGCGGAACCGCCCCTGACGCGTTTCTGGCCGACACCTTCTTCAACGGCACCTTCTTCCCCAGCGGCCTTTGGGCTGCGCTTGATGATGCCATCAATCTGGCCGACCTCGACATGGACAAGTTTGCCATCGACCCGTGGGTGGAGACGGCCTACGAAGGCACAGTTTACGCCCTTTCCATCTTCCTGCAGGAAGCCCAATTGATCTGGATCAACAAAGCGATGGCGGACGAGACCGGAATCGAACTGCCGGTATGGGGTACGCCGGAGTTTGACACCTGGCGCTGGGACGATTTCCACAACTTCGTCACCGCCGGCACCAAACGCAAGGACGATGGCATGATAGAGCAATATGGCTGGGGACAGGTCTACAGCTCGATGTGGTGGGGACCCCATTCCTGGATCCACCAGAACGGCGGAGAGCTGTTCGATGAAGGGATTTGGACCTACCAGGAGACAGAGACACTGATCCACGAGCCTCAGTTTGTGGAGATGATGGATAGGTTACTCGGCTTGACAACCCGCGATAAGGTAGGGCCGTCAATGGCCGCGGAGGAGGTGGTCGAGGGCGGCACCTATCGCTCACAGTTGGCCATGTGCAAGCTGGGCACGTCCGCCTTTGTCGACAACGTGCTGGACTTCGAGCAGTACGTGATTCACCTGCCCTGGACCACGCAGAAGTCCCACGGCATTGGCGCCAATCACAACGCCGCCAACGCCTCCAGCGAACACCTGGAGGAAGCGATTCAGTTGGTGGTCATGATGGCGACCGACTGGGATATGCAGCAGCAGTATACCAACCTGGCCGGGCAGTCACCATACGAAACGGTGGCGCACATAGAGGCCGCGCCGGAGGGTCCGGCCAAGGACGTTGACCTCATGGCCATCTCCCGCATCGAGGGCATGTCGACCATCCCGGAGAATACCACACCCTTTGCCTGGCGCTGCGGCTGGTACGGGATCGAACCGTTCGTCTTCCGAGACCGGATGGCTGAAGCGATGCAGGAAGTCCTGCTCGGAGAAAAGACCACCCAAGAGGCAATGGACGACGCCAAGGCCGAGTTCGATGCCCACTTGGCGGATGCTCGGAGCTAAGGCTGCGCCGAAACGGTTGCGGTCAACCTCGGAACCTTCTGGACAACCCCAATTGCATTGTCGTGGAAACGCTGTTTCAGAGCCGGGCGCAGTAGCGTTTCCATGACAAGTTGTTCTCATTGGACACCCCAAGTTGCGTTCACGCACAGGCAGGATGTTTCAACTCGACACGCCTGCCGGAGTTGATTGACAAGGAGGGTTCTCGATGCGCGTTGGTGTCGCGGGGTCTCACCAGCCTTGGTGGCGCTCCAAACTGCGTCGCCAAGAGGTGCTCGCAGGATACTTTACCATCCTCCCCTGGATCCTCGGCTTTCTGATCTTCGTCGGAGGTCCTATCCTGTACTCACTCTTCCTGTCGTTCAACGAATACGACATCCTCAAGCCGCCCAAGCTGGTCGGGTTAGAAAACTACAAGGACATGTTTGAGGACAGACTGTTCTGGCAATCGCTGCGCGTGACCACCATTTACGCCGCCGGAGCCGTGCCTTTGGCCGTGATTATAGGCTACCTGCTCGCCCTCATGCTCAACCAGAAGGTAGGCGGGTTGTCCTTCTGGCGCACGGCCTTTTACGTGCCTGCGATTGTGCCCGTGCTGGCCGTTTCCTATCTCTTTGCCTGGATATTCAATCCCGACATCGGGCTGGTTAATGGGCTGCTGCGGCAGATCGGGGTTGAGGGGCCGCCGTGGTTTGCTTCGCGGGAATGGGTGCTGCCCACCTTCATGATCATGGAACTGTGGGCGGCGGGCGGCGGCATGGTGCTCTATCTGGCGGCATTGCAGGGCGTGCCCACCAGTCTGTACGATGCGGCCAAAGTGGACGGCGCAAACGCCTTGCACCGCTTCTGGCACGTCACTTTCCCCATGACCACGCCCGTGATCTTCTTCCAGTTCTTGATCGGCCTTATCGCCTCCTTTCAACTCTTTACCGGCCCCTTCCTGGTTACGCAAGGCGGGCCGGCGAACGCTTCGCTCTTTTACGTCCTCTATCTCTATCGAAACGGTTGGAAGTACTTCAACATGGGCTATGCCTCAGCCCTGGCTTGGGTGCTCGTCGTCATTATCATGGTGTTCACCCTGCTGAGCTTCAGGGTTGCCCGCCGCGTCGTCTACTACGAAAGCGAGGATCCATAAGCGATGCGAGCGCCGTTGATGGCAGGGATGAGGCTCCAGTTGAACGCACGCCTCCTCGAGCTACGCCTGTTGCGGGTGAAACGCTTGCGGCGGTTGGGTATGCGGCTGCTTCTGGTCTATCTGCCAATGGCAGTCCTGGCCCTGGTGTACACCGCCCCCCTGATCTGGCTGGCCGGCAGTTCCGTCAAGCCGGAGTCACAGATCTTCGAGTACCCGCCCAGATTCATCCCGCGCTCGTTCGAGTGGATCAACTATCCTGACGCCCTGGTCCAATTTCCCTTCATCGTTACCGGACTCAACACGCTGACCATCGTCGTGGGCGTGATGGTGGGCCGCCTGCTGACCGCCAGCCTGGCTGCCTACGGTTTCGCCAGGCTGCGCTTCCCCGGGCGCAATGTCCTGTTCATTCTGGTCCTGACTACGCTGATGATCCCCTATCACGTCATCCTCATCCCGCAATATCTGATCTTCCGCGACCTGGGATGGCTGAACACGCTCAAGCCCCTGATCGTGCCCGCCTGGTTCGGCGGCGGGGCCTTCTTCATCTTCCTGCTGCGCCAGTTCTTTATGACCATTCCGCGCGAGTATGATGACGCCGCCCGCATAGACGGCTGCGGCTTCGTCCAGGTCTGGTGGCACATCATTCTGCCAATGTCCTTGCCCGCCCTGGGCGCGGTGGCGATCTTCACCTTCATGGGCGAGTGGAACGACTTCCTCGCCCCCTTGATCTACCTCAACACACCGGAAAAGCAGACCCTGGCCATCGCCGTCGAACAATGGCGCCGGTCATCGGTACACACCGGCTACAACCATCAATGGAATCACATCATGGCGGTCGCGACGGTCGTCACGATTCCTCCTCTGCTGATCTTCTTTTTTGCTCAGCGCCATTTCATTCAGGGGGTGGTCATCTCAGGCATTAAAGGGTGATGGCCGCTCTCAATCACCCGCTGTCCTCATAATCTTTACGGGGGGAACGATGAAAAACGGACGATTGAATCTGTGGATTGTCATATTGCTGTGCGTTGGGCTGTCCTTGGCCAGTTGCGGGAAGAGCGAGGAGCCGACGCCGGAGCCGGAGCCGACCGAGTCTGCCGAAGAAACAGGTGTGCGCGGTCTGGTCGACAGGTACAATGGCGGCGAAAGAGATTTCAGCGATGCCAAACTGGACAGGGTCGACCTGAGCCAGGCCAACCTGAGCGGCGCCGACTTGAGTGGAGCGTACCTCTACGGCGCCAATCTGGAGGGGGCCGACCTGAGCCAGACCACCCTGGTCTCGACCACCTTTTTCCGCGCCAACCTGAACAACGCCAACCTGAGCGGCGCCAACATGGAAAAAGCCTTGCTGGTCGGAGCCACACTGTCCGGGGCCACATACGACGACAACACGATCTGGCCGGACAAATACGACCCGAAAGCAAACGGAGCCGTAAAGTCCGCCGAATGACTCTTGCCGTCTGCATCGAGGTGACATGCGCGCGCCATTGATCGAAGAGATGAAACTCCAGTTGAGCGAACGCCTCATCCGAGGTCACTGGTTGCAGGGGAAGCGCCTGCGCCGGTTTGGCCTGCGGCTGCTCGTGGTCTATCTGCCGATAACGGCTCTGGCCCTGGTGTACACCGCCCCCCTGATCTGGCTTGTCAGCAGTTCTCTCAAACCGGAGGGCCAGGTCTTCGAGTACCCGCCCAACTTCATCCCGCGCTCTTTTGAGTGGGTCAACTACCCGGACGCCCTAGTTCAATTCCCCTTCATCGTCTCCGGACTCAACACGCTGACCATCGTCGTGGGCGTGTTGGTGGGCCGTTTGCTGACCGCCAGCCTGGCTGCCTACGGCTTCGCCAGACTGCGCTTCCCCGGGCGCAATGTCCTGTTCGTCCTTGTTCTGACCACCTTGATGATCCCGTATCATGTTATCCTCATCCCGCAGTATCTGATCTTCCGCGACTTGGGTTGGCTGAACACGCTCAAGCCCCTGATCGTGCCCGCCTGGTTCGGCGGCGGGGCTTTCTTCATCTTCCTGCTGCGCCAGTTCTTCATGACCATTCCACGCGAATATGACGACGCCGCCCGCATCGATGGCTGCGGCTTCATTCGCGTCTGGTGGTACATTATTTTGCCGATGTCCTTGCCGGCGCTGGGCGCAGTGTCGATCTTCACGCTCATGGGCGAGTGGAACGACTTTCTCGCCCCATTGATCTACCTCAACACGCCCGATAAGCAGACGCTGGCCATCGCAGTCGAACAGTGGCGGCGGTCAGGCATCATTCATGGCTACAAACACCAGTGGAACCATATCATGGCAGTGTCAACCGTGGTCACCATCCCGCCCCTGCTCGTCTTCTTCTTCGCCCAACGCCATTTCATCCAGGGCGTGGTCATCTCAGGTATCAAGGGCTGAGACGCGCTGATGCGAAAGGAATCCGAAAATGCCTGCGCCAGCAGCGATGGAAGAGTACTTTTTCGACTTGCTCGGCTATACCCTGTTTGAGCAGGCGCTTGATCCCGACCACGTTCAGGCCATCAACGATTGGATTGACGCGCTGCCCCCGCTGGAGATGGATCAGTGGTACGGCAATATCGATGTCCAAACCTACAGCGGCGTAGATGGGATGAACTTACAGAATATCATCGAAGGCGGCGCAATCTTTGAAGCCTTGATCGACCATCCGGCCTGGATCGACCAGGTCCGTCATTACATTGGCAAGGCGTATGGCCCGTACATCAACGAGTCATTCATTAACATCCGCGGCCCGGGCGGGTTTATCGGCGTACACTCCGGCGGTCATGTGATCGACTCCAGTAAACCGAGCGGCCGCGATCGCGGAGAATGGTGTTGCAGCGAACTCTCGCTGCTGGTCGCTCTGACCGATGTCGGGCCGGGTGACGGACCGACGGTCCTGATCCCCAGCAGCCACAAGTCAGACATGCGACATCCTCATGACAAAGGCGGCTTCTCCGACGCCGGGCCGGCAACCCGCCTTGAAGGCGCGGTGGAGGTTCACATGAAGACGGGGGACGCGCTGCTGTTCCAGGATTTCCTGTGCCACGGCTCGGCGGAGCGCACCAATCCCGGCCAGCGGCGCATGGTCGTCTTTCGCTATCTGGCCTCGGTCTTCGCGCACCGTTGGGGCTACGTTCCTTCTCCCGAACTGCTGTCCCGCCTGACGCCGGCGCGCCGGAAGATTATCCAGCCGATCATCCCCCGCAGGCCACCGGCTGGCGTGCAAAAGGGGCGAAAACAGTTTATCGGCTCGGATGGCCCAACACATTCTGACCAAGGGGGGAGCTATCAGACCGAAAAACATCCATACTGAATCCTTGTCTGTATCCGTATGAGATAAGTCCACGGTTGGGTGAATCGGTTTCTTGTGCTACACTTTGCTCGAAATATATAGTAGAATTCTAAGAGCCTTCGTTTCAAGAAAAATCAGGTGCATTGGGTAGAGACAAGGGGAAAACTATGTCTATTCTTTATCGACCCGACGATGGGGTGGCAGGTGATTTCATCCCATTCTTCTGGGAAGGCGACTATCACCTGTTCTACATTAAAGACTTTCGGGACGATGCTGGCTATGGGCCGGGGATGCCCTGGTTTCACCTCGTCACGCGCGATTTTGTCAATTTTGAGGATTGGGGCGAGGCGGTGCCACCCGGAGCGCCCGATGAGCATGATATCCATATCGGCACAGGATCCGTGATTGAGAAGGATGGAACTTTCCACCTCTACTTTACAGGCATCAATTCAGCCTTCGCCGGGACCGGGAAAGCCTCGCAGGTGGTGATGCGCGCCACCAGTTCCGACCTGCGCACCTGGCGCAAGGATCCTGACTTTATGCTCTTTGCGCCCACCTCTCTGGGTTATGAACTAGACGATTGGCGCGACCCCTTTGTGTTCTGGAATGATGCGGCCGGAGAGTACTGGATGCTCATGACGGCGCGTAGAGATAGCGGACCTGTCCGCAACCGGGGCTGTATCGGCTTGGCCGCCAGCCCCGATCTGTTGACGTGGGAGGGACGTCCACCGCTTTGGGCGCCGGGTGAGGTCTGGGCGCATCCCTGCCCGGACCTGTTCCGTCACGGCGGCTGGTGGTATCTGGTCTACTCCGTCTCCCGCGAATGGATCGCTACGCATTACCGGATGGCGCGCAGCCTGGACGGTCCTTGGTTGTCACCGGCCAATGAGATGCTTGATGGCCTTGCCTACTGTGCGGCCAAGACCGCGGGAGACGAAACGCAGCGCTTTGCATTCGGCTGGCTGCCGACGCGCGCGGGCGAGACGGACGATGGCGACTGGCAATGGGGCGGCAATCTGGTCGTCCACGAAGTCATGCACCAGCCGGATGGCGCGCTGACCGTGCGCATCCCCGAGACGGTCGCCCAATCCTTCGTCAACGAGGCGCCGCTCGCGCCCCAACCGGTACTGGGCAGTTGGGATGTCGAGGATGCGAGCGCCAGGACATCTGCGCTTGGCCGCTACGCCCTGATGACGCTGGGTGAGATGCCCGACAAATGTCTGGTCGAGACGACCGTCACCTTCGACGCAGAGATGACCAACTGTGGCCTGCTCTTGCGAGCCAGCGATGATCTGGAGTCCTACTACCAGGTGCGCCTGGAGCCTGCCAACAACAGGATCGTGCTGGACCGCTGGTCCCCGTATTACAGCCAGACCACCTTCAACGATCTCATTATGCTCGAACGCAGGGTAATCCTGACGCCGGATCGCCCGCTGAAAGTGCAGCTGCTCGTTGATGGCACAGCCCTGGTCGTCTATGTCGATGACCAGGTAGCCCTCTCCGGTCGTATGTATGACCGGCGCACGGGCGCTCTGGGCCTGTTTGTGACCGAGGGCGAGGCCCGCTTCGAAGGGCTTCGCATGGGAACCAGGTAGTGGATCGCCGTAGCGGACCGTTCTTCTGAGAGGCATGGAGGTGTACAAGGAGGTGATGCCAGCCACCAGATGTGCGATACAGGGCGTTTGATGTTGAGCCGAACTCCGTTTGAAACCAGGACTATGCGCGCGAATTGGAAACTTGAAACTTGAACGGTTCACCTTCTCTTACGAAATGCAGGAAAAAGTGCGTTTCACTGTGAACGCACATTAGACAAAAAGGGGAAATTGTCATGCAGGCGAAGAGAGTGTCAAGACGTGATTTCCTGGGTGCTGCAGCTATCGGCGTTGCCGGCGCCGGGTTAGCCGCATGTGTGCCTGCCGCTCCCGCCGAAGAAGCCGCAGGCGCGATGCCGGAGGAGATTACCATCACCTATTCCTTCCCGCTCCCGGAATCAGACTACCTCGGCGCAACCCAAAAGGCGCTGGCCGAGAAACATGACTTCAGGGTGCCGGATACCGATGTGGTGGTGAATGTACAGCTTGGCGTAGCCAATACAGCGATCGATTTGGCCATGTCGGCCGGGGACCCGCCGGACGTGTTCTGGCATCGTTACCAGCAGTCCACCATCGACGCCATCAACGAGGGCCTCTATGAGAACGCGCAGGAACTGATGGAAGCGGATGGCGTTTCCCTGGACATCTACGCAGACGGCCCCCGCGATGCCTATAGTCCCGCAGTGGTCGATGGACAGATGTGGGCTTTCCCTTACGAAGTGGTCATTCACCTGTGGGCTTACAACCCGGTGTTGTTCAGAGAGGCCGGCGTAGAACCACCGGACAAGAACTGGACCTGGACAGATGCCCTGGAAATCGGGCGGCAGATGACCTGGGACAAGGAAGGCAGGCGCCCCAACGAAGACGGCTTCGACATCAACGAGGTCGATGTGTGGGGGCTGGGGCCGTGGTTCTACTTCGGCGGCGAGGAACACTACCCGCGCATTGCCGGCGGCGAATACACAAACGACGATGTCACTGAGATGACGGTTACCGGCGCGCCCTTTATCCAGACCATCGACTGGTTCCGCGAGCTTTTCCGCACCCCCATCGCCATCGAGGCGAGACCGGATAAAGGTCTGCAAACCGGCCGCATCGCCATCTATGAGACGGGCAACTGGGCATTGCTCGGTCTGAAGGAGGACATGGAAGAGTTAGGGGCCGTATACCCGCCAACCCACCCGGACACCAACCTGATGTCCACCGTGTTGCCGGACAAGGAGTTGTGGATCCCCAAGAAGGAAGGGGGCGCCCAACTCGACGCCGCCTATAAGTTCGCCAAGTGGTGGTCCCAAGACATGTACATCGAATACGCCCTGGCGACCGGCTACATCCCCTACCTCAAGAGAGATCTTGTAGACCCAAGGTGGCTGGAACTGGTCCGGGACAATCCCTACATGCAGGTCGCCGAGGAGATGACCCAGTACGGCCATGCCCGCTTCTGGTCGCTGTTCCCCGGCGCCTTCGAAGCCTGGCCCGTCATGCACGAGATGTGGAGCGCCATCAGCGCCACCGATACGCCGGCGGAACAGCTTCTGGAGCACGCCCAGAACGAGTGCCAGCGCATCATGGACAAGTACCGGTCATAATCGCCCCGTGCGAGTTCGGGCAGGCCAGACACTTGACCTGCAGATGACGCAGGCATTTTCGCCGAAAATGGCCGCCTTCGCGGTGAAGAGTTCGCCCGAGTCAGCGCGAAGGCGGCCAGTCGCGGAATCGTATCCTGAACTGCCGGAAACTGCCTTGGCAGCCCTGTGTCCAGATCCTGGCCCCGAGATGCACCAAAACAACGCATCACATCGGATTCACTTTCGCTGCAACCTGGCTGCCGCCGTGGCAGTGCCAGCCGCTGCACAGTTCTTTGACGAGCATATACGCCCGTTGCCCATAGTCAAGAATCGCAATAGTGAATCGTCATGCGCTTGTCCCCCTGGTGAGCCGCCCTGAAGTCTGACTAAGTAACTGTCCGCAAACAACGTAGCGATTTCAATCAAGCTTGGACTGGTCTGTCGAACGAAACCGTTAAGTTAAAAACGGACAGTTACTAAGTGCAAAGGTGTCTCACCAGAGGGCCGCCCCCAGGCTCAATCCGGCGCGGGGCGTGCGGTACAGTTGGCGACTTTTTCACCAATGCAATAAGAAAGAACCATGTTTCAACGCTTCAGAGCGCGCATTGACCAGAATCGCAATCGGCCAGGCAGATTGGCCCGCACCGAAATGGCCTATGGCTATTTCTTCATTGCACCGTGGATCATCGGATTTGCGCTATTCACGCTGGGGCCGATGTTGGTCTCCTTTGGCCTCATGTTCACTTCATACAAAGGCTTTCGTCGGATCAATTGGGTCGGTCTTGAAAACATTCGTGAACTGGTGCTCCACGATTTTCGACTGCTCGACTCGCTGCGGGTCACAGCGACCTATGCCTTCTGGGTCGTCTTCCTGACCATCCTCATTGGCCTGGCTCTGGCCCTCTATGTGAATCAAAAATTCTCCGGGCGCAATCTATTTCGGGTCATCTATTTCATGCCGGCCGCAATTAGCGGCGTCGCCCTGACATTTGTCTGGTTGGCCTTGTATGACAAGGAGTTCGGAATGATCAACCAGTTCTTACGTGTGTTTGACCTGCCGCGCATCGGCTGGCTGACGACGACTGAGTGGGCGCCGTGGGCCTTCGTGATCATGGCCGTCTACGGTGTCGGCTACACCATGGTCATCATGCTGGCCGGGTTGCAGGGGATTCCCGAGCACCTCTATGACGCGGCCAAGATCGACGGCGCGGGGCTTCTGTCCTTGTTCCGCCACATCACCATCCCCATGCTCTCCCCGACCATCTTCTTCCTGACCGTAATCGGCGTCATCGGCTCTATGCAGGTCTTCACCTCCGGCTATATCCTGACCCAGGGGGGACCGGCCAGGTCCACGCTTTTCTTCATAATCTACCTTTTCGACGTAGCCTTCCAGCAGCGTCGCCTCGGCTATGCCAGCGTCCTGGCCTGGCTATTCTTCATCATTATCATGCTTCTCACCCTCATCCAGTTCATCGGCGCCCGCCGCTGGGTCTACTACGAGGCGGAGATGAACGGAGATGAACAATGAGTAGTGTCGCCCGTTCATGGCGGCCAAACGCTCTGCTGCGTTTGCTCCTCCTCTATGCAATCGGTATTCTGGTGGCGCTGATCTTCCTCCTGCCCATCTTCTGGCTGGTCTCCAGTTCACTCAAGACCCGCCTCATGATCGTCTCAGAATCGGAAATCAACCTGATCCCGCCCCAGCCCTGGCAATGGCGAAACTACAGCGATGCCTGGACGATAATGCCGTTCACCATCTACTTGAGAAACACGCTCATCATCGCTGTCGCCTCCCTTGCCGGAACGCTGCTGACCGGGTCCATGGTGGCTTACGGCTTTGGCAGACTGCGCTTTCCCGCTCGCAATTTCCTCTTTGCCGTCCTGCTCGCCACGCTGATGTTGCCCAGCCAGGTCACCATCATCCCGACTTTCTTGCTCTTTCATCGGCTGGGCTGGATCAACACCTTTTGGCCTTTGATCGTTCCCTCATGGGTCGGGGGAGGCGCCTTCTACGTCTTCCTCATGCGCCAATACATGTCTACCATTCCCCTGGAGCTGGACGATGCCGCCAAGGTCGATGGCTGTTCCCCAATCGGCATCTATCGTCACATCATACTGCCCAATCTCGGACCGGCGCTGGCCACCGCTTCCATATTTACCTTCGTCAGCAACTGGAATGAGCTTTTCGGCGCCCTGATCTACCTGATCGACGAAAAACTCTGGACCTTGCCGCGCGCGATGCTGACCTTTCGGCAGAGTTTCGCCGACCCGCAAGGGATTTATAAAGAGTACCACCTGGAGTGGCTGGCCGCCATGGCCGTCCTGACTATGTTGCCGCCGCTCGTCTTCTTTCTCGCATTTCAACGCTATTTCGTGCGAGGCGCCGTGCTGACCGGCATCAAGGGCTAATGTGAATCCCGTTTGAAACCGAGACTTTTCGGGCGGATAACGCAATTGAAACGTGGCCGTCTCGCCTGCCCTTACGCAATACGCAATACGCAATTCAGAAAAAAGCGGGTTCTCAATGTGAACGCACATTAATTAGGAGTCACCCACATCATGCGTGTCAATCAAGCGCAGTTTATGCAAGAAGGGTACCTCATCCTTCGCAACGTGATCCCGCCCGATAAACTGGATGCCATACGGGACAGCCATGAGATCCTGGTTGAGAGACAGAAGGCGATCTGGGCGCGTGAGCGCCAGCCGGACGACCCGCCGGGCGGCGTGTGGGAGACACATCAGCAGCCCCGGCTCTCGCATGTGGAGGCGCTGATCGATCAAGCGACCGCCAATGCCGTGGAGTTGTGGCTACACGAGAATACGCTGGGCGTCGCCCACCAGCTCATCCGCGCCCCCGAACTCGCGATCACTGAGATGATGCTGATGTGCAATCCGGTGCGCGATCATCCCGGCGGCACCGGTTGGCACCGTGATTTTCATCCCGCCAGCCAGGGTCCGGTCGAAGGCTTAATGTCGGACTTGCGAGAGAATGGCCCCGGCTATGTGCAGTGGAATATCCCACTCTACGACGACAACGTGCTCTGGATCGTGCCGGGCAGCCATCTGCGCCGCAATACCGAGGCGGAAGAACGCCAGATGGCCCAAGACTCGCAAGCGCCTCTGCCCGGCAGCATCCGCGTACCGCTTAATGCCGGAGACGGCGTGGTCTACACCAACCTCCTCTGGCACTGGGGCAGCAACTACAGCACCCGCTTGCGGCGCACCATCCACGGCGGTCATGCCTCCATCGCGCCGCCCCTCTACGCCCATATCTTCTCGCCCGTCTGGGACCAACAGTTGCGCTTCATCGAATGTCTGCCGCCCGCCGCGCGGCAGACGCTTGCGCGGATGGCGCAGTTGCTCTCCCAGCAACGCGATCTGCTGGCGTCGATGTTTCGCGCCATGCTGGATAAGGACGAGGACACATTCCTCCAAGCGCTGTCGGCGCTCCGGCCCGGCGCAGAGGGGCGCATGGTCTGTCTCGTCCTGCTCTCGAAGGTGGTCATGCGCATGCACGCGCTCTCCAGACCGGGCGTGAGTGGCCTGCCGCGAGCCGAGCGGGCCAAGGTTACAGGCCAGAGAGATATGCTCGATTTCGATGAGAATCTGGCTGGCCGCTTCTCAGCGGAGGAAGTCGACCTGCTGTGGCAGCGCTTTGCGACCCTGGACGCCAAGCTCCAGACCGACACGGAGCAGCACGTCTCCTGGAGCCGTTCCAGCCCCCCATCACGCTATATCGTCAATGAAATGCCGGCCAGTTTCGAGGTCGCCGAGTTCATTGCCAGTTGGAACGATCAGGTCGATGCGGCGTAAAACGATAACCGCCCATGTATGAGACCATTTGCGCTCGGAACATGAGCGTCTACAATCTGCAGACAAGGATTGAGCGATGGCAAAAATTACCTTGATCGGAGCGGGAAGCCGCGGGTTTGCCAAAGGATTCCTGATGGACATTATGACCCGGCCTGCCCTGGCCGAGGGAACGCTGGCATTGATGGACAACAACCAGGAGCGGCTGGAGGTGGTGACAACGTTGGCCAGGAAGATGGCCAAACAACTGGACGTGCCGACCAAAATCGAATCGACGCTGGCTCTGCGTCCGGCTCTGGACGGGGCAGACTACGTGATCTCGATCATCCGCCCGCCGGGCGTCGACTCCAAAGAAGAGCCGTTGGAGATTGCCATGAAGTACGGCGTTGACCAGGCTGTCGGCTGTACCACCGGTCCAAACGGCGTGTTTACGGCGCTCAAGTATATGCCGCCTCTGCTCGAAATCATCAAGACGATGGAGGAGGTCTGCCCGCAGGCGCTCTTCCTGCACTACTCGAACCCGACGACCAGTCTGCCCTGGATTCTCAACCGCATCTCCGCAATCCGAAGCATCGGCATGTGCCACAGCGTACAGGGCACCGCAATGCAGTTGGCCGACTACATCGGCGCACCCTATGAAGAGACGGGCCACTGGGTCGCCGGCATCAACCATCAGGCCTGGTTCTTGCGCTTCGAGTGGAACGGAGAAGACGCCTACCCGCTCGTAAGGGAAAAGATGGAGGAGCCGGAAATCTACGAACGGGACATCGTCCGCTTTGAAATGATGCGCTACTTTGGTCACTTCCTGACAGAATCGAGCACGCACAACTCCGAATACGTCCCCTACTTCCGCAGAAGCCCCGAACTGGTCGAACGCTTCCGCAATAAGCGCGGGCCTGGAGCGAGCATCGGGCTGCATGTAGGCAGCGTGGCGCGCTGGAAACAGTCCGTCGCCGAGAAGGATAAGCGCCTGCGGGAAGAGGCGCATGGGGATGGGCCTGTCGAGATCGAGCGCAGCGATGAGTACTCCGTCGGCATCATCAACGCCATGGAGACCAATGAACCGTATCGCTTCAACGGCAACGTTATCAACAGCGGGTTGATCACAAACCTGCCTGACGGATGCTGTGTCGAAGTGCCCTGCCTGGTTGACAACATGGGTGTGCATCCTTGCTTCGTTGGCGATCTGCCACCCCAGTGCGCCTCCCTCAATCGCAATCGGCTTGCGGGCGATGAACTGACCGTCAAGGGGGCGCTGGAAAGAAATCGCAAAGCGATCGAGCAAGCCATCGCCCTGGATCCCCTGACCGCAGCAGTCTGCACGTTGGATCAGATCCACGCGATGACCGAGGAGATATTCGCCGAGTTGTCCCACCAGATTGGCGAGTACACCTGAGCCAGCCATCCAAAGCAACAGACGCGCCCCGTCAACACGATCGGCATAAAGAGAGTTAGCCAGAATTGCAAAAAGCAGGCAAGATCAACAGGCTGCAATAGTTCATCCATCCTCAAGGGACAATACGATGTTGACAGCGGAACAGAAAGATCACTTCGAGACCTTTGGCTTCATCGTCATGCGGCAGGCGTTTTCGCCGGGGGAGATCGACGTGATCGGCCGCGACTTCGACGATGTGCTGGCAGAGGACCGGCAGGGCCAGCCCTTCAGCGGGGAGAAACGCCAGGCAGTGATGGGCTGCATCGAGAAGCGCCCCTTGCTGTCGCAGCTTCTTGACGATGACCGCATCTACCTCCCGGTTGAACAGTTGCTGGGCCAAGGCTTTATCTGGAACGGTTCCGACGGCAATCTTTACGTGGGCGATACTTCATGGCATCCTGACGGGTCGGAACTCGATTACGGTCGGATCAAGGTGGCGTTCTATCTTGATCCGGTGACCAAGGATACGGGCTGCCTGCGCGTCATCCCCGGTTCCCATCGTCTCCCGCTTCACACTGCCTTGCAACCGTTGAAGGAGCAACGTGAGACGCCAACCGCAAAGCCCTTTGGAATTACCGGATCGGACGTACCCTCATTCCCTCTGGAATCCCGGCCCGGTGATGTGGTCTTTTTTGACCAGAATCTGTGGCACGCAGCCTTCGGCGGGCGCACGGGCCGCCGCATGTTTACGCTCAACTTTTTTGCCAAGCCAACCAGCGACGCGCACAGAGCCTATGTCCGGCGCGGGTATGAGGCAGACCTCAACCTGATCAAGAGGATGCAGCATACGCAGACGGACGAACTGTACACAATGGAATTTCTCAACAGCGATCGACCCCGTATCCAGGGCATGGTGGCGCATATCATTGCGCTTGGATTCAAATAACGGCAATCGCCTGCCACTACGCAATACGAAATACTCAGTACAGAGAAATGCGGATTCTCAAAGTGAACGCGTATTCGTTGTTGCATCATGGAACCCTCCCGTTCGGTTGTTGATGGGCCTCGCTGCACCCAATTCATTCAGCCAAACAGGACCTCCTCAATTGACATCTCCACCGTCTGTATAACCATAACGCAACGTACCGCACCTGGTCATAAAGGAGGCCGACATGGCAATCAACAAAGCAAAACAACGTATGCTGGAGGGGAAGGCCGCGATCGGGGCTGAGATCAGTTTGGGGTCGCCCCTGGCAACTGAGTTTCTCTCCCAGATGGAATTCGACTTTTTCATGGTCGATGCCCAACATGGACCTTGGAATGATGACACCATTATGCAGGCGATCCGGTGTATCAGCCTGGGCAATGCCACACCCATGGTGCGTGTGGAGCAGAACGATTTCGCCGCAATCGGCCGCCTGCTGGATCGCGGCGCGCTGGGAATCATCGTGCCCATGGTCAACTCGGTCGAGGAGGCCGAGGCCGCGGCCTTTGCGATGCGCTTTCCACCTGTAGGAGGCCGCTCCGGCGGGCCGTTCGGCGTCAGTTTTCACGGCCCGGATTACATGGATTGGAGCAACGAGGAGGTGTTCCTGGCGGTCATGATCGAGACCAGGCAGGCCGTCGAACGGTGTGAGCAGATCATGGCCGTCGAGGGGGTCGATGGCTGCTACATTGGGCCGAACGATCTGCGCATCTCGATGGGAATCGATCTGAACACGCCGGAGGGCAAGGAAGCCCACCGGAACGCCATCCTGAGTGTGGTGGAGGCCTGCAACAAGACCGGCAAAGTCTTCGGCATCTCGACCGGGAGCGTGGCCGACACACAATACTGGCTTGAGCAGGGAGGACGATTCATCACAGCCGGCGAGGATGCCGAGTGGATGCTCGACGGGGCACAGAATACCTTGCGCCAGTTGGGACGTTCCGCATAGAGACACAACGGGAGATCAGAATGGCTGACAGAATACGCTGGGGGTTGCTTTCCACCGCCGCCATCAACGACTGGTTGATTGGGCCGATGCGCCAGGCGGCCCGCAGTGAGCTTGTGGCGGTGGCCAGCCGCACCACGCAAAGAGCGCGGGCCTATGCCAGTGAATGGGGTATCCCCCGTGCATACGGCAGCTATGAAGAGTTGCTGGCCGACCCGGAGGTGGACGTCATCTATAACCCCCTGCCCAATTCGCTCCACTGCGAATGGACGGTCAAGGCCGCGGCGGCGGGCAAGCATGTCCTGTGCGAAAAGCCGATAGTCCTCAATGAAGATGATCTGAATAAGGTCGAAGCGGCTGCCGCAGACTACAATGTGACCATATTTGAAGCCTTCGCCTATCTGCATCATCCACAGATGCAGACGGTCCGCGCCATGATCGCGGCTGGCAAATTGGGGGAATTGCAGCTGATCACAGGCTGGCACGCCTTCTATCTGCCGCCGGAAGATCGGGACAACATTCGCCTCAATCCCGCGCTGGGCGGGGGCGCTCTCTGGGATGTTGGCATCTATCCCCTAACCCAAGCTATCCTGCTGGCCGACGCCGGTCTGCCGGTGGAGGTGTGGGGCTGCCAGATGAAGGGAGAGAGCGGCGTCGACCTGGCCATGAGCGGCCAAATGCGCTTCAGCAACGGCGTAATGGCCCACATCTGGGCGGGCATGCGCACGCCCGAACGCTACGGCCTGCACGTTGTCGGCAGTGAAGGCTCATTGGTGATTGACAATCCTTCCATCCGCCCCGGCACGGAAGGAGACGATCAGCGCATGATCCTCTCGACCAGAGACGGGCGCACGGAGACGATCATCACCCCGGCCAAGGACGCCTATCAGACTGAAGTGGAGATGATGGAAGCCTGCCTGCTCGACGGCGCCGCGCCGCAACTGCCCTTTCACCTCAGCCGCATGTTTTTGCGATCCGTATTGGCGCTCTATCAATCCGCCGAGACCGGCAAGCTGGTGACGCCGTAGCCGTTGGCACAAGTGGAGCCGAGGACGACCTATGCACATTGGGGCGATATCAACCCTGTTTCTTGATCAGCCGTTCAGCCAGGCGGCGCGCAGAATGCACGAGTTGGGTTTGGAGGCCATAGAAGTGCCAACCGGCGGATTCTATGCCAAAAAACACTGCGATCCCGCCAGGCTCGTTGCCAACCAGTCCGAACTGGCGCAGTTTCAAAAGACATTGGCAGCAAACAGTCTGACGATTAGCGCCTTCTCGATCCACGGACAACCGCTCCATCCCGACCCGGCCATTGCCCAGGCATACGACCGGGACTTGCGCGACACCTGCGCCCTGGCCGCCAAGATCGGGGTTACCCGCCTGACCCTTCTGGCGGGGCTTCCTGCCGGCGCGCCCGGCGATAGCGCGCCCAACTGGATCACCGTCCCAATGGCGCCCCAAAGCCTGGACATGCTCGAATGGCAGTGGGAGGAGCGAACCATCCCATACTGGAATGAACGGGCTAAGGTTGCTCACGATCATGGCGTTCGTCTATGTTTCGAAATGGTTCCGGCAGATATGGTCTACAATCCTGAGACCCTTCTGCGTCTGCGCGATGCAATTGGGCCGATTGTTGGCTGCAACCTCGACCCCTCTCATCTGTTTTGGCAGGGCATAGACTCTCTTGAGGCGACGCGCGTCCTGGGGGATGCCATCTACCACGTTCATGCCAAGGACAGCCGGTTGGACGAACATAACGTGCGGGTCAATGGTATTCTGGACACCAAATCATTTGAGCAACATGAAGGCCGCAGTTGGCTCTTCCGCACGGTCGGTTTCGGCCACGGCGAGGAGTTCTGGCGCAACTTCCTGACCACGCTCAAGCTGGTTGGCTACGATGACGTCCTCTCCATTGAGCACGAGGACCCGTTGATCGACCCGCAGAGAGGTCTGGAGTTGGCGGTGCGGATGCTGCAAGACATCCTGATCTGAGAGTGCTCCGACATTTCACTTGAAGTTTGGAATACACGAATCCCAAGCAAGGAGATAGCGCATGTCAAATGAAAATCATAGAGAGACGGTTCGCCTCACCATGGCCCAGGCAGTGGTCAACTATCTGCAAGCCCAATACAGTGAACGCGACGGCCAGCAGCGCCGCCTGATCCCGGCCATCTTCGGCATCTTCGGACACGGCAATGTGGCCGGGCTGGGGCAGGCAATCGAGGAGTACGGCCAGGAGCTTCCCTTTTACCAGCCCTGCAACGAGCAGTCGATGGTGCATACCGCCAGCGGATTCGCCAAAGCCAATCTGCGTCTGTCCACGCTCGCATGCACCTCGTCAATTGGGCCGGGCGCGACCAACATGGTCACGGGCGCGGCCACGGCCACGCTCAACCGCCTGCCGGTGCTCCTGCTGCCGTCGGACTACTATGTCACCCGCTACCAGGGGCCGGTGCTTCAGCAGCTTGAACACCCGATCTCAGCCGATGTGAGCGTCAACGACTGTTTCAGGCCGGTCAGCCGCTTTTTCGATCGCATCTCGCGGCCGGAGCAGCTGCTGACAGCCCTGCCGGAAGCGATGCGAGTCCTGTTGGACCAGGCCGATACCGGCGCCGTGACCATCGCATTGCCACAGGACGTGCAGTCCCATGCCTATGACTATCCGGCCTTTTTCTTCGACAGACGGGTCTGGCAGGTGGAGCGCCGCCGCCCCCATCCCGACCGCATCGCCGAGGCTGTGGCTCTGCTCAAGGCGGCCAAACGCCCGATAGTGATCGCCGGCGGCGGTGTCATTTACTCGGACGCGAAGGCCGAGTTGCAGACCTTTGCCGAGACTTTCGGGATTCCCGTCGGCGAGACCATGGGGGGCAAGGGCGCGATTGCCGGTGAGTCGGCGATGGCATTGGGCGGATACGGCGTAACCGGCACGGGGTCGGCGGGTCAGCTGATGAGCCAGGCCGACCTGGTGATCGCGGTCGGCACGCGCCTGACTGATTTCAGCACCGGGTCGCGGTCGGTCTTTAACAATCCCGATGTGAAGTTCATCAACATCAACGTCACCGGCCACGATGCCTACAAGCAGGGCGCGTTGCCGCTCGTCACCGATGCGCGCGAGGCGCTGCGGGCTTTCGTGCAGGAGGCCGTCGCCGCGGAGATCCGACCGGACCCGGCCTATCTGGAAGAGGTCGGCGTGGCGAAGATGGATTGGCAGGAGCTTCTGAGTACCGAAGTGTACGTGGAACACGCCGGCGAGGCCATGAGCCAGATGCTCGCCGTCAACGTCATCAACCAGGCCCTGCAGCCGGGGGATACAATCGTCGCCGCCGCGGGCGGGCCGCCCGGAGACCTGCACCAACTGTGGGATACCAGCGGCGGCCGCAACTGCCATCTGGAGTTCGGCTTCTCCTGCATGGGCTATGAGATACCGGGCGGTATTGGCGTGCGTATGGCGCAGTCGGACGGCGAGGTGTATGTCTTTGTCGGCGACGGCACCTACCTGATGAACCCTACCGAACTGGTCACGGCGATGCAGGAAAACCTGAAGATCACGGTGATCATCGCAGAAAATCACGGCTACCAGATCATCCGCCGCTTGCAGATGGGCCGCGCCGGGATCAGTATTGGTAACGAGTTCCGAGCGCGTGATGCACAGACGAACCGACTGGAAGGGGATTATCTGTCGATCGACTTCGTTAAGAACGCCGAGAGCATGGGCGCTCGCGCCTGGCATGTCACCACGCCGGACGAACTGCGCCGGGCGTTGGAGGAGGCGCGCACGGAGACGCGCAGCTGCGCGATTGTCATGGAAGTCGAGAAGCACCGTTACGGCCCCGCCTCCGAAATCTGGTGGGACGTGGCCCCTGCCGAGGTGACCAACAGGGAGGTTACGCAGTCGTTGCGCGCTGAGTACGAGTCGGACCGGCAGCAACTGCAAAGAGTACACTATTAAAGGATGGCGGAAAATCATGAAATTGGGCGTTAGTGCATTGGTATGGGCCGACCAGATCGGCCATGACAACGTTGGCCCAATCGACGCAGCCCATGAGTTGGGCTTTGACGGCATCGAAATCGTCGATGTGAATCCAGACTCATTCGACGTTGGCGCCGCTGAGGCCGCTCTGAAACGGACCGGCCTGACGCCTATCATTTCAGGGGATCAGAGCGAGACCAGCGACCTGGTTCTTTCCGACCCTGAAGCCCATCGCAAAGGGCAGGCGTTGCTCCGCTTTTGGGTTGACACGGCTGTACGCATAGGCGCCGAGGTGATAGGAGGTGGGATTTGCAACGCGCCCGGGCGTCTGTGGCTGGCCGATGCAGCCCAGAAACAGCGCGAGTTTGATCGGGCCGTGCAAAATCTGCGGCCCGCCGCCGCATACGCGGCCGAGCATGGCGTTCGCCTGGCCTTTGAAATCATCAACCGTTACGAGTCCAGCTTCCTGAACACGGTTGAGGAAGGAGTTCGGCTCGTTGACGCCGTCGACAGTCCGGCCTTCGGCCTGCTCTTGGATACGTTTCATATGCAGATCGAAGAGAAGGCAATCGGCGCAGCCATCAGGCGGGCCGGTAAGCATCTGTTCCACTTCCACGCCATCGAAAACGACCGCGGCACACCTGGATCCGGCAGCATCGATTGGAGCGGCGTTGTGGACGCGCTGCACGAGATCGATTACCAGGACTGGATCGTCATTGAAGGCTTTAATACGGAGGTCGAATGGCTGGCGGAAGCGGTGAGCATCTGGCGACCGCTCGCCGACGACATGACCCAGCTGGCCGCTGACGGACAGGCGTTCCTGAAAAGCGTCATCCAAACGAGACGAGCAGCGGGGCCGCGCTGAACACAAGAGGGGAGACGATACTGATGACATCAATGGACGACCTGCGCCAGGGCGTATGCGAAAGCCTGCCGGAGGTCAACAAGATCGGGGATGAAGAGTTGCGTCGCCAGGTCATCGAGGCCTGGGCCTTTGCGCTGTCACAGACCGAGTTCACCCGCATCGACCAGATCAGGGGATCGGGCGTGCCGGATTCACCGGCGCTCAAGGACGGCACGCAGGCCGATCATCTGCGCGGCGTTGCCCGCATCGCCCACGGCATCGCCGACGGCCTGGAGAAGATTCACGGCGATATCGGCCTCAACAGAGATCTGCTGTGGGCATGCGCGCTGTGTCACGACGTGGGCAAGCCCTTTGAGTTCAGTCCGCACAACCAGGCGCGTTGGCAGAACGATGTCGGCGCGTCCGGCTTTCCCGCCATCCGGCACTCGGTCTACGGCGTCCACGTGGCGCTCACGGTCGGGCTGCCCGAAGCCGTCGCCCATACCGCCGGCGCGCATTCGGCCGAAGGCGAGTTCATCAAGCGCAGCCTGGAAAACACACTTGTCCACGATGCCGACCGCGCCTATTGGGCGGCCATGGAGCGGGCCGGTCAGTTGGAGATGGATGAGTAAGAGACAGCGCTTGGTTTGCTCCTTGCCTCTGCTCCCCAACTGAGGGCATCTTGTTTCGTCGATTCGGTTGGCGCAGGCGTTGACCGCTGCGAACATGCAGTTGCTGAAACTCGATACGATCAAGGAAAGGATCGACGATGGAAGTCAATGACGCAATTGTCAGCATTCTGGCTCGGGAGGGAGAAAAGCAGATTTTCTGTTTTCCTGACAACCCTCTCATTGAGGCAGCTGCCCGCAATGGGATGCGGCCAATTATGACGCGCACGGAACGCACCGCGGTTGCCATGGCCGATGGCTACACCAGGGTCTCCAATGGCCGACGGACCGGCGTCTGCACCGTGCAGATGGGCGCCGGTGTCGAGAATTCGTTCGCCGGTGTCGCGCAGGCCTACGCCGACTCGGTCCCGATTCTTTTCCTGCCGGGACACATCGGGCGCGAACGGTTGGGGTCTACCCGCAACTTCCCCGCGGTGCCCAGCTACCGCCCGATCACCAAGTGGGCGGAGCAGATCAACATGCCACAGAGCATGCCGGATATGATGCGGCGCGCCTTCAGTTATTTGCGCAATGGCCGCCCTGGCCCGGTCATGCTGGAGGTCCCCCGCGACGTGGCCGAGAGCGAGATTGACGATGAGTTTGAGTACAAAAGCCCGCAACGAGCCAGAGCAGCCGGCGATCCGGGCGCGGTAAACGCTGTGGTTACGGCGCTCCTCAAGGCAAAGTGTCCTCTAATTCAGGTGGGGCAGGGTGTACTCTACGCCGAAGCCACCGAGGAACTGAACGCGTTCGCAGAGTTGGCCGGCGCGCCGGTCATGACCACACTGCTAGGCAAAAGCGCCTTCCCGGAGAACCATCGTCTGGCGATTGGCACAGTGGCCAACGACCGCAGTGTAACAAAGGCCATCAACCACTACCTGCATAAGGCAGACCTGATCTTGGGCATTGGTTGCAGTTTCAGCCGCGAATGGATGCGCGTGCCCTTTCCCTCTGGCAAGACCATAATTCAGGTAACCAACGACGACCGCGACCTGAATGCGGATATGTTGATCGATTTCGGCATTCTAGGTGACGCCAAGCTGGTGCTCAACCAGCTGACCGAAGCGCTCCATCAGCAGACCGCTGGAAACGGACGCGATCAGGCGGCGGTTGTCGAGGAGATTGAGACGCTTAAACGGGCTTGGTTCGATGAGTGGGCGCCGCTCCTTACATCCGACGAGATCCCGATCAATCCCTATCGCGTGATCTGGGACCTGATGCACACGGTCGACCGGACGCAGACGATCGTGACGCACGATTCGGGCTACGTGCGCGACCAGATAGTTCCCTTTTACGAAACCATCGTGCCGCGCGGTTACCTTGGTTGGGGCAACTCCACACAGATGGGGCATTCGATAGGCCTGGCCCTGGGCGCGAAAGTGGCCGCACCGGACAAAACCGTCGTGAATGTCATGGGTGATGCCTCCTTCGGCATGTTGGGACTGGAGATCGAGACAGCCGCCCGCAACCGGATCCCGATTCTGACGATTATCCTCAACAATTCCGTTATGTGTGGCTCCGAGGCACAGATGCCGACCGCGGTAGATCGCTACAGGTTAAAGCATCTGTCCGGCGATTACACCAAGATCGCCGAAGGGCTGGGCGCGGTGAGCGAACGGATCGAGCGCCCGCAGGAGGTTGTGCCAGCGATCAAGCGGGCACAGGACGTGCTGTCAACCGGTCGACCGGCGCTGATCGAGGTAATCACCAAGGAGGAACAGCGCCTGCCCCGCCTTTCATAGGGGCGGCAAGCGCTAGAGCGCCCCTGGGGGCGCGAACGGACCGACCCAGTTCAGCCGCGGCATTTCCCGTATTGCGCCCCTAAGCCTCCCCAGCCGGTACGCGTTGCTGCTGCTACGCTACTATCTCGCGCATGCCGTCCCACTCCATCCAGATATCGGTCAGCGCTTCGAACCGTTGCGCTTCATGGTCAACATGATGCAAGCGGAAATAAATCGCGTAGCGCGGGTGCGGTGAGACATTGGGCGTGGCGGTGTGGGCGACCTGGTAATGCACCAGAAAGGCGTCACCGGCGCGGGCGATCATCAGTTCCGGCTGCGGCATCACGATGGGCGGCATGCCCTCCGCCCCGCCGCGCTGCAAAATGTCCGTGCCATTGTCGCGAAAGTAATCCTCGTAGAGACGATGGGTGCCGGGCCAGACGGCCAGATTACCGGCGTAGTCGGCTGTTACGTCGCTCAGGGCGATGCCGACCAACATCGTGAAGCTGCGCAACTCGCCGGCCGGCACGCCGTTGTGGGGCGAGTAGCGACCATCCAGATGGGGGCCGAGCGCGGGCGGCGGATCATCCAGCAGGGGAAAGCGGACAGCGATCTGACCGCGGCTCACCGGAACGACCTTGCCTGCGCCGATCATCGACTCCGCCAGCGCTTTGACCGGCGTCCGGTTGTACAGATCGATAATCTCCGGCGCCTGCCGCAGCTCCGGGCAGAATGACTGCGCCTGAAAGGTGATCATCTTCGCCGGATCGATTCCATTGCCAAAGGAATGGTTGATCGCCTTGACCGCCGCATCGACCATCACCGCCGGGACGACGCCGGGTATCCTCACATAGCCCTTCCTGTAGAACTCCAGTTTTTGCGCGTAGGTCAGTTGCATTGTCGTGCTCCCTGCCGTTTGTATTGGTGCGTATGCGCCATTAAACACCGGCCTGGGCCAATAGCCAAACGGGAGTGAACGGTTGGGTGCGCCCTGTAAACGGGACTATTATACACTTGAACGATGTGATGGGGTTGACCTGAATCATCTGAATCTCAGAATCCGCTTGAACTGTGGTCGAAAAGGTGAATCTGGTGGAGAAGACGAGAATCCGCACCTTGTTCCTGGGCGGGCCGAAAGGGAACAATTATCCGGCCCAGGAAAACCAGAAATGGCCGATCTATCAGGGCGAGTTCAGCCACGAAAGTCTGTTCGCGCATTACAAGCAAAAGCTCAAGCTATTCGAGCATGATGTCGAGTTCACGGGGCTGACGCTCGCCCGGACGCGCAGTGATCTGGAAGGCATCGGCGAGTTGGTGCAGGATGAAGCCGGTGTCCTGGTCTTCATTCTCGGCCTCTTTCCTTCTGCACTTCAGAACGAGATCACAAGCTGGGGCAAGCCGACGGTCATGGTCAACCCCACCGAATCGCCCCTATCGCCGTTGGCCTGGCTGCACAACTACGTGCCTGTCAAGGGCAAGAGCCATGTCATCCCCGTCCTTTCGTCCGACTTTGCCGATGTGGGCAAGAAGATCGGCGTGCTCAAGGCCGTCCACAAGATGAGCCGGTCGAAGGTCCTCTATCAGCAGACGTTGACGCCAAAGCAGGTGGAGTCCAGCCGCAAGTGGTACGAGGAGGGCTGGGGCGGTATCCATCTCTTCTCCGACCTGACACCGTTGAGCGACAGCTTTATTGAGCAGGCCAAAGCGCGACTGGGGCTGGAGATCAAGGACATTCCGCCCCATCGTTTGATCGCGGCCTACCAGAACGCCGACACGGGGACCGCGGAGAAGCTGGCGCAACGCTGGATAACGGGCGCGACAGATGTTGTCGAGCCGACCAGTCAGGACGTAGTCGAGTCCTGCAAGCTGTATCTGGGGATCAAGCACATTCTGAAGGAAGAGAACGCCCAGGCGATCACCGAGCACGGCATCTGTATGGGACGCGGACCGTAGCCGCTCCCGTGTCTGGCCTTCACCATGCTGAACGACGAGGGATTGGCAGGCATCTGTCAGCTGGACCTCTCCAGCACGATCACGCAGCTTCTGATCGGCTACCTGGCCGACCGGCCTGGCTTCATCGGCCACATTCACATCGACACCGCCCGCAACCTGATCGGCATGTCGCACGACTTCAGCGCCACCAGGCTGGCGGGCTGGTCCAACGACGAAGTGGACGACTACGCCTTCCGCAATCACCAGGGGCTGTATCGCAGCGCCTGTCTCAACGTGCAGATGGAGGTCGGCCAGACCGTAACCATCGCCCAGTTTGTGCCCTTCGACAGAATGTACGCCTTCACCGGCGTTATCGACAGCAACATCAGCCCGCAGCGCGACTGCCGCACATCGGTAGCAATCCGGGTCGCCAACGCCAAGCGGCTGCTGCGCAACAGCCTGAGCAAGGAGCACCCCCTGACCCCTGGCGGGCACAGGGTCCTCTTCTACGGCGACTGGGTGGACGAGATCGAAGACCTGGGGCAACTGCTCGGATTCGAGGTCGTCAACGACACGGATTGAGCAGGCCATAGGGAGTTCAGGTGACCGGCCCGACATCCACTCCCAACCTTTCTACAGATCTTTTCACTCTACACGCGTGTCAGTTCGCACATTGCAAATCTGACTATGTACGGATAAGATAGTAGGTGAAGAGATCAACCATCACCGTACCAGAATACTAAAAATGTACGCGGCTCAGAGGCAATGACTACAGTCGTTTCGTTCATCAATTACAAGGGTGGCGTTGGGAAAACCACGACAGCGTATCACGTGTCGAGTTCACTGGCCCAGCACTATGATCAGAGAGTACTCATGATCGATATCGACCCACAGACGAACCTGACGTTCCTCTGTGTCAGCATTGACCAATGGCGGCGGCGCAAGAGAAACGTGGGGACGATAACGAATCTGTACAGAAATTTTACGCAGGGCCAAGCGCTTGACGTGAAAAGATTCATTTGGAACGATGTCGTCGTTATTGGTCGATACCCAATCTCAGGACTCGATCTGATCCCCTGTGACATCGATTTGCTTGGCGAGGACATCGGCGGCGGGCAAGTCGCCGGCACATTCCCGACTATTGAGGCGCTCCAAAAAGACGCGCAACGATACCTGAAAGAGCACTCCTTCTTACAAAGAGTGATACGGGAAGTCGAGGATAGGTACGACTGGATCGTTATTGACTGCCCGCCGAATTTGTACCTGATGACTCGGAATGCCCTTTATGCCAGCGCCTACTACGTTGTGACTGCGATTCCTGACCACTTGTCCACCATAGGATTGAATATCCTAACACAGAAAATAGGTAAGATGGGTGAGGGTATTTCAGCCATTCAGACACTGGTAGGGTCGAGTGATGCCCACACGGTGGCCGAGCTTGGAGCTATCGTATTCGTAAAAGTTCGGATTGGTGGAAGCATGATAACAACCACACATGACACGACTATACGCACTATAGCTTCAAGACCGTTTGCAGAGGGCAAAGTGGTCTCGAAATACACGACGGAGTTGATTGGATACAGTGAGGCCGCCGAAAACCGAGTTCCGGTTTGGGAACACAATACGGAAAACGCCCGACGAGCGGCGCGCAAGAATGAGTATCCCGAAATAACGCGAGAGTTGTTTGCAATGCTAAGGGGGACACCCTGAACATGAATAAACGCGAATCACACTATTCAACGGAAGCTTTGTTCAAGGGTCTGAAGGCTCTTCTCAACTCACTCCCTTCAGAGGACGAGAAGAAGGAACTGATTCAGACCTTGAACGAAGTTCAGAGCTTCTTGGATGAGATCCGACGATTGGTAGAAGCGGTTCCTACGATGGAGTCGAGTCGGGAGTTATCGGAAGGCTTGTCGCGCCTTGATATTCTGGTGGAGCGAGCGAACAGGGACACCGGCCTGCGTAAGCTTCTTGGTTTGAGAGGCTCTACGGCCTCCGGAGCAAGGAGGGTGCCTGGTCCTGACGATTCTGACTCGAGAGCCTTGAACTTGAAACAAGAACTGACCCAATTGGATACTTCAGAAGTTAAGACTTTTCTCGAGCAGTTGCGAGAACCTCTCTCAGTTTTGACGAAACTAGCAAATTTACTCGGTATGAGGACCCGCAGCAAAGAGCGAAAGACCGACTTAATCCAACGCATGGCAACTCATATCGAGAATCAACGAGGATACCGTCTGCTGCGCACCGGGGGCGTTGATGCGGATAAGGACGATTTTCTGGAACACAACGAGAAACTACGCGAAACCCTCCCCGTATAAGCCGTCCCCATTGGGCACGTTATGACTTCCGCGTGGTCCTAGATAACTACCCTGCGGCTCTGACTTCCGGCCCTTATAGGAATGTCGGAATAATTATGATAAAAATCAAAGCTGCTGAAATCACCGCGCCGCGCCAGATAACCCTCGTCGAGGATGAGATTGCCGAACCCGACGCGGGTGAAGTCGGCATACGCTCCCTGTATTCCGGCGTTAGCCACGGCACGGAGATGAACGTCTATCGCGGCAGCGCGCCCATGTGGCAGCGCAAACGGGACCCGCGCACGCGTCTGTTCGTGCAAGCCGAACAGCCGGATTGGAACTACCCTTTGCGCTACGGATATGCCTGCGTCGGCGAGGTGACCGACGTGGGGAGCGAAGTGGCCGATATTGCTGAGGGCGATCTCGTCTACTGTCCTGCGCCGCACCAGTCCGCGCACGTTTTGCCTGCGAAATCCGTAGTCAAACTGCCGCAGGGAATCGAGCCGAAGGTCGGCGTGTTGATGGCGAACCTGAACACCACTTTCAACGGCGTGTTGGACGCCGACCTGCACCTGGGCGAGTGCGTGGTCGTCTTTGGCCAGGGCGTCCTCGGTCAACTCACGGTGCAGTGGGCCAAACTCTCCGGCGCATCTCCGGTCGTCGCCGTGGACCCGATAGCGAAACGTTTGGAGATCTCCAGAACTGTGAGCGGCGCGGACCTGGTCTTCAATGCGGGCGAGGTCGAAGACATCGCGATGGCGGTGCGGGAGTTGACCGACAGTCGCGGCGCCGACGTTGTGTTCGAGTTCTCAGGGAACGATCGGGCGCTGAACGAAGCGATCCGCACCGCCTGCTACAATGGCAAGGTGATCGTCATGTCATGGTATCCGGGCGCGCTCGCCAACGTCTACCCGGGCGCGGAGTTCCACCACAATCGCATCCAGTTGATCTCCTCGCAGGCCGGCGGCATACGCCCCGAGCTGTCCCATCGCTGGTCTGCCGCACGCCGCATGGAGGCCGTCCTGTCATTGATGCCCGACCTTAGGCTGGAGGAGCTGATCACCGACGTGATCGACCACGACGACGCCACCGCGGCCTACGAACTGATCGACAAGCGGCCGCAGGAGATCCTGCAGGTCGTGCTTGCGTACAGCAATGAATGAATTTTACTTCAAAAGAAACTCATCAGTTCCGAACCCGGATTGAAAGGAGATGCGAAATGGGCAAGATCGCTTTCATCGGCGCAGGGAGTCGAGGCTTCGCCAAGCAATTGATGATGGACATCCTGACTCGCCCGGCATTGGCCGAGGGAACGGTGAGCCTGATGGATGTCAATCAGGAGTACGTGGACATCACCGCCGGCCTGGCCGCGAAAATAGTCAAGCAACTCAACCTGCCGACCAGAATCGAGGCCACGACCGACCGCCGCCGGGCGCTCGATGGGGCGGACTATGTGATCTCCACGATTCGCCCAACAGGCATCGACACCCGTACAGAGTCAATCCTGATCGGCGAAAAGTACGGCGTTCTGCAGGTCGTGGGCGGTGAAACGGGCGCCAGCGCGATGGAGTGCGCGATCAAGTATCTGCCTCGATTGCTGGAGATCGTCAGAGATATGGAGGAGCTTTGCCCCGACGCCCTCTTTTTGCATTACTCCAATCCGACCCCGATTCTGTCCTGGGCGCTCAACAAAGTAACCCCCATTCGCAGCATCGGTATGTGCCATAGCGTGCAGGGGACCGCCGAGGAGATAGCGGACTATATCGGCGCCCCCATCGAAGAGACCGGTCACTGGGTGGCCGGAGTGAACCACCAGGCCTGGTTCCTGCGCTTCGAATGGAACGGGGAGGACGCCTACCCCCTGTTGCGGGAGAAGATGGCCGACCCGGAAATCTACGAACAAGACATCGTTCGCTTTGAGATGATGAAGCATTTCGGCCACTTCATCACCGAGTCAAGCCACCACAACTCGGAGTATGTGCCCTACTTCCGCAAGAATCGCGAGTTGATCAAACGCTACTCGAATAAGCGCGGCCGCCTGGCCGGGGAAGTGCGGTTCGAATCGGGCAGAGCGCGCTACATAGAGCGCAAAGCGGAGCAGGTTCAGGTCTTGAAAGAAGAGGCGTTCGGCGATGCCTCGCTGACGATTGAACGGGGCGCGGAGTACGTCTCCGGCATCTTCAACGCAATCGAAAGCAACGAGCCATTCCGATTCAACGGCAATGTGATCAACACCGGATTGATCACCAACCTGCCTCCGGGGTGTGTTGTGGAGGTGCCCTGTCTGGTCGACAATATGGGCGTGCATCCCTGTCATGTAGGGGATTTGCCGCCGCAGTGCGCTTCGTTAAACCGCAACCGCATCGCCGGCGATGAACTGATGGTCAAGGGCATTCTGGAGGAGGACCGGCAAGCGATAGAGCAGGCCATCGCATTGGACCCGCTGGCCGCGGCGGTCTGCACGTTGGACCAAATCCACGATCTGACCGAAGAACTCTTTACTGTCCTTGGCCCCGAGTTCGAATTGTTCAAATGAACCGGCCGCGCAGATCCTCTTTCCCCAAATGTGGCCGCTGTCATCCGTCCGAACGGGCAGAATTGCCGCCTGTGCAGCCCCGTTAAAATTGTGTGGCGCACCACGGTTTCGACGCGTCAGAACGAAACGCTCCAACTCAGGCCGGAACGCCCAGGAGAGTCTACTGAAATTGTGGCAGGTGCTCGGCATCTGCCTCGAAGAGTTCCTCCACCATGTCGTGAATCTGATCCAGGGTGCAGACCGACGCTGTCAGGGGATCCAGACCGACAGCCTGTTCAATCGCCTTACGATCCGACTCCAGCGCGCCCTTAACCGTCAACTCGTCGCCTGCCAGGCGGGACCGGTTCAGCGAAGCGCACTGCGGCGGCAGGTCGCCAACATAGCAGGGGTGTATCCCCATGTTATCGACCAGGCACGGCACCTCCACACAGCAGCCCGGCGGCAGGTTGGTGATCAGTCCGCTGTTCAACACATTGCCGTTGAACCGGTACGGCACGTTGGTTTCCATGGCATTGATGATCTCGATGCAGTACTCTTCGCTCGTGTTGACCGCTACCGGCCCATCCCCGTAGGCCTCGGCCCGTAACTCCGCCCGCCGCTTTTCAGCACTGCCTTCGGAAGAGATCAGCAGGTCCTCCCAAGTCCCTACTTTGGGCGCAAAACGCTCGATGAGCGCCGGCGTGCGGCGGAAGTAGGGCACGTACTCCGAATTGTGGTAGCTGGACTCGGTGAGGAAGTGGCCGAAGTAACGCATCATCTCCCAGCGCACCATATCCTGCCGGTAGATTTCGGGATCTTCCATCTTCTCCCGCAGCAGCGGATAGGCGTCCTCGCCATTCCGCTCAAAACGCAGGAACCAGGCCTGGTGGTTGACCCCGGCCACCCAGTGGCCCGTCTCATCATAGGGCGCCCCGATGTAGCGCGCCAGTTCCATCGCTGTCCCCTGCACACTATGGCACAGCCCGATGCTCTTGATCGGCGAGGCAACGTTCATGGCCCAGGGCACCGTCGTGGTGGGATTGGCGTAGTGGAGAAACCAGCCATCGGGGCATAGCTCCTCCATGTCCCGGCAGATGTCCAGCATCACCGGGATGTAGCGCAACGCGTGGAAAACGCCGCCCGGGCCGGTGGTGCAGCCTACCGCCTGGTCGACCCCGTATTTGCGCTGGATCTTGTGCTCGACCATGCGAGCCTCGAGACCGTGCAGAAGAATCACCGAAATCACGTAGTCGGATCCCTCCAGCGCGCGGCGCCGGTCCGTAGAAGACTCGATCTTTGTCGGCACGCCTAGTTGCTTCGCCATCTTCCTGGCCAGCGCGGTGGTCACATCCAGGTAGTCCTGGTTAATGTCCATGAGGGAGAGTGTCCCGTCCGCCAACGCCGGCCGGGTCAGGATGTCTGAAATGAATCGCTTGCTGAATCCGGTGCTGCCCGCGCCAATCAACGTAATTTTCGCCATGTTCCAACTCCTTTGCTTAGCCCTTTACACCGCTGATCACCACGCCTTGAATGAAATGACGCTGGAATATGAAGAAGATAACGACCGGTGGCAGGGACATGAGCAGCGCAATCGCCATCGTGTGGGAGAAGAAGTGGACGGCCGGGTATGCCCCGCCTTTGGACCACATGGCAATGCCAATGCTCAGAGTCTGTTTGTCAGCGGTGTTGAGATAGATCAGCGGCCCCAGCAAATCGTTCCACTGCTCCATGAAGGTAAAGATGGCCACTGTTCCCAGAACCGGCATTGACAGTGGCAGGATGATGCGCAGGAAGATATCAATGTAGCTGGCCCCATCGATACGTGCCGCGTCGTCGTAGTCCAGAGGAATGGTCATAAAAAATTGACGCAAGAGGAAGACGTAAAACGCGCCCCCTCCGAAAAATGCCGGCACAATCAGCGGTTTCAGTGAATTGAGCCAATGCAGTTCTCTGAAGATGAGATACTGGGGAATCAGCATCACCTGATAGGGAATCATCATCGTGCTCAGCACCAGAATGAAGAGCGCCCCCCGCCAACGAAAACGCAGGCGGGCAAAAGCATACGCGGTCATGCTGGCCGTGAGCAGGCGTCCGATCTCGACGCCGATGACCAGGAGCACGGTGTTCCGAAGGTAGCCAAAAAAAGGCATCTGGACGAGGGCGTAGGGGTAGTTCTGCCAGAAGACCGGATTGGGGATCCAACTGGGCGGCACGCGCCAGACCTCCTGCGGGTCCTTCAACGAGGAGGACAGCATGAACAGGAACGGCACCATGAAGAGAAACCCCAGGCCCACCAGCAATCCATAGATGATCAGCTTAAACCAGAAATCGCGAGGACGGCGGCGCTGCCACCACTGTGAAAACATGTGCGTCTGCGGTTTGGTCAGTGCTTGCGTCATGTTCTGTCTTCAGCCTCATAGTATACGAGCCGCCCGGACATACGCAGGAGAAAGAGGGTCAGGCCCAGAATGATGACGAACAATACCCAGGCCAGGGCCGAAGCATAGCCCATCTTGAGAAAACGCCAGCCATAGTTATAGAGATGCAGCACGAAGAACAGCGTGGAGTTGACAGGCCCGCCATCGGTCATGACAAACGCGGCCGTGAACACCTGGAAGGAGCCGATCATGCTCGTCACGGTAACGAAGAGAATCACCGGTGACGTCATGGGCAGGGTAACATGGATAAATCGGGCCCAGGCGCCCGCCCCATCCAACTCGGCTGCTTCGTAAAGCGAAGTGGGTACGCTCTGCAACCCGGCCAGATAGATGACCATGCCGCCGCCAATCCCCCACAAGCTGATGATGATGAACGTGGGTAGCGCCCACTCGGTCGAGGCCAGCCACTTCGGCCCTTCAACGCCAATCTCGGCCAAGGCGGAATTTACCAGGCCGATTTCGGGGTGGAACACCCACATCCACATCAGGGCGGTGGCGACCGCCGGCGTGACCGCGGGCAAAAAGAAGACGGTTCGAAACACGGAGAGGCCATGAACTGTCTGGTTGAGAAGGATGGCCAGCGCGTACGCGGTAACCAGTTGCAGCGGCACAATCGCCACTGTGTAAATCGTGGTCACCTTCAGCGACTGCCAGAACAGAGGATCTCCCGTGATCATGTGGGTGTAGTTGCGAATCCCCACGAATTCGGGCGATTTGAGGATCGGATACTCGGTCAGGGAAATAAACATGGAGGCGACAATGGGAAAAGCGGTAAAGACCAGGAAGCCGAACAGCCAGGGGGATAGGAACAGAAGCGCGATCCGCTCTTCATGCTGACGAATTGAGACCGACCCACTTCTTTTTAGTCTCAGTCCCTTTGCAATTGCCATCGGCGCACCCCCTTTTCACCCATTCCCGCATAGAGCGCGCTCAGGGAAGGCAGGCGATTTCCCTGAGCGCACCGTTATGCGAATGTTATTCTAGCCAACCGTCGATCTCGGCTTTGGCGTCGGCCAGAGCTTCTTCCACGGTCTTGAGCTCCAACAGGATCTCTTGTTCGGCTGTATTCATGCGGCGCAGAATCTGCAGGCTTGCTTTCTCGCCCAGCCAGCGCGGGAGGAAAACACCGTCGCCGCCGCCTTCAAATTCAGGATTCTTGGTCGCAGGATCGCGGAAGACCGCGCCCTCGGCCAAGTCCCGATTGGTCCCCGCTGGCATCCGATCGATATGGTTGCGGGTATCGAAGGAGGCGTTGTGGAAGCTGTCCGTCCTGTACTGCGCCCACAGGTCATCCGTTGTGACGAACCACATGAGGTCAAAGGCGGCGTCTACCACTTCAGTATCCTTGTTGAGCGCCCAGCAGTTGCCGCCAACGATCTGTAGCTTCCGCTCGACATATGGCCAGGGCAGGTGGTCGTACACGAAGGGGTGCTCCACGATGTTCTGGGGATTGCCCCACGATACCGTCATGGCGCTGCGCTCACCCGACCACGCGCGCGATGATCCACCGATCGATTCAAGCTCGGAGGGCGGCATCGCCACATTGTGCGTATGCACAAGGTCATAACGCAGTTGGAAGGACTCGATCACCTCTGGCGAAGTGAGCAGAATCTCCGTTTCGCCATAGTTGTCTTCGGTGTCGAAGATCATCCCGCCGCTCTGATAGACCATGGTGGCCCCAAGGCCCCCAAGGCCGCCAACACCCATCGACATGCCCCACTGCTCCACCGTTCCATCGGATGAGCGTTTGGTCAGCGCCTGCAGGACTTCGACCAGATCATCCCAGGTCCAGCTATCAAAACCCGGTTCGCCGGGATTGGGGATGTCGATGCCTTCCGCATCGGTCATCCTCTTATTGATCCACAGGGTCAACTGCTCGGGGTAGAAGATGGAGATTCCATAGAGATTCCCTTTGAAGCCGTTCTCCAGCCACTGATCGACCCCGAACGTGTCCATATCGCGATCGGCCACCAGATCATCCAGGGGGGCCAGGCGATCGGAACTCCAGAAGTCCCCGAACCAATAGGCATCGACCTCGACCAGGTCCGGCGCGACGCCACCGGCCATTTGGGTCAGCAGCTTCTGGGGATATTCTCCATGGGGGGTCATCTCCTCGATGATAGTGATCGGGAGCGCCTTCATGGCTGCGTCGAAACTGGGCGTCATGAATCCGCCCCACCAGTGCGAGGCGCGCACTTCCGTCATCTCTGGCATCGCCGCGCCTCCATCGGCCGGCGCGGCGGCCGGCATCCCTTCCACGCAACCCGCTGCCAAAGCTCCGGCCGCGCCTACAACTAAGGAACTACGCAGAAAATCCCGCCGACTCATGCGTTTCCGTTGTGTCATCGGTTCACTCCTTTTTTCTGTGGATGGATCAGGGTTATTTAATGCAGATCCACCGATTGCGCACATCTCATATCTGTATTGCTTCGTCAAATTGGCATCACCCCCTACAATGTCGTGGATACGCAGAACTGGCAGGTTCCCGAATGCTTCAATCGCCCTGCAAGAGACTGTCCGGCGGTATCCCGAGGCTCAGTTTGGACGTGCGCTGGGCACGCCCCATTCAACATGATCCGTCTCGTCCAAGTCTATCCGCCACGCCGGCGAACCCTGCCATGCAAACGGTTGCTCACCCTGAAGGTAGGCCAGTTTCTGACGCAACTGTATGCCCCGAAACATATACTGCATTTGCAGCTTCACGAGAGAGACGCTGGCGTCGTACTCGTTCATATAGGGATCGATACGGAACGTGCCGAAATAGATCGTGCGGCGCAACGCCCCGCCTCGACCAACCCGGGAAGCGTGCAGCAGATTGGCAGCGTGGACCAAAACGTCACCAGCCTTTGTCTCAACCGGAACTGCGCCCGGAACGTTGAAGCCATGTTCATCCATCATGTCCTGGAGATCCACGGTATCCCATTTGTGGCTGCCGGGAATTACATGGACAGCGCCGTTTTCCACAGTGGACGCATCGAGGTCAACGCCGACGACGGCTAAGCTGTCGGAAGCCCTGCGCATCGTGCCCTTGGCGACGTCGCGATGCCAGGGAACGGGGGCGCCATATTCCGGCATTTTGATCACCAGGGCATCATCGGCAACGATGAAGTCACGCCCCAGCAGCCCTTCAGTGATCGCTAACATCCCAGGTTGCCCATACAAGGCCTGACACTCGATTGACCGCTTGCCGGGGAAGTTGATGCGCCGCAGCACATCGTTTCCGGTATCGGGATTGCGAATGTAGTAGTAGTCCTCCTGGGGAACCTGCCATGATGATGCGAATTCAATGAGACGGTCTGTAGCCGTCTGCAATTGTGCGACCTCAGCCGCGGAGAGAATGCCCGGCAGGTGCAGATACCCGTTTTCTGCGTAGAAATCAATCTGCTTCTGCTCCAGCATGATCGCTGCACCTCCTTTCGCGGGCGATCCTATCGCTGCAATAGCGAATCGATCTCTGCCTTTGCGTCGGTCAGGGCTTCCTCCACCGTCTTCTTCTGCAGCAAAATCTCTTCCTCAGCCGTTCCCATTCTCCTCTGGATTTCCAGGGCGGCTTTCTCGCCCAGCCACCTTGGTCCGAAGATGCCGTCGCCGCCGCCCTGGAACTCAGCGTTCTTGACCGCAGGATCTCTGTAGACCACGCCCTCAGCCAGGTCTCTGTTCACACCCCGGGGCATACGGTCGATGTGGCTGCGGGTCTCGTAGGCGGCGTTGTGGAAGCTGTCGGTTCGATACTGCGCCCACAGATCGTCCGTGGTGATGAACCACATCAGTTCGAACGCCTCCTCGATCACCGCCGAATCCTTGTTGAGCGACCAGCAGTTGCCGCCGTAGATCTGCACCTTCTGTTCTTTGTAAGGCCAGGGCAGGTGATCATAGAGGAAGGGATGCTCGACAATGTTTTGGGGATTGCCCCAGCTTGAGGTGATGGCGCACCGCTCAGCCGACCACGCCCGCGACACGCCGCCCACCGCCTCAACCTCACTAGGCGGCATGCCCACTTTGTGTGTATGGACGAGGTCGTAGCGCTGTTGGAAGGACTCGATCACTTCAGGGGAGGTGAGCAGGATTTCCGATTCCTTATAGTTGTCCTCCGTGTCGAAGATCTGGCCGCCGTTCTGGTAGACCATCGTCAATCCCAGACCATTGAGTCCGGCGATCCACATCGACATGCCGTATCGCTCCACCGTTCCATCGGATGAGCGCTTGGTCAGCGCCTGCAAGACTTCGACAAACGCGTCCCAGGTCCAGGTGTCAAAGTCCGGGTCGCCGGGATTGGGAATGTCGATGCCCTCCGCATCGCTAATCTCCTTGTTGATCCACAGTGTCATCTGTTCAGGATAGAAGATGGAGAGGCCGTACAGGCTGCCCTCGTAGCCATTTTCGACCCACTGATCAAAGCCCCACTTGGTCATGTCGCGCTCAGCGACCAGTTCATCCAGCGTCGCGATCCGGCCGGAAGGCCAGAAGTCGCCGAAATTGTCCGCCGCCACCTCGATCAGGTCTGGCGCCACGCCGCCTGCCAACTGGGTCAGCAGCTTCTGGTTGTATTCGCCCCAGGGGGTCATCTCCTCGGTGATCTCTACGGGGAGCGCTTTTGCGGCTGCTTCAAAGCTGGGCGTCATGAACCCGCCCCACCAGTGCGACGCGCGCACAGTGGTTGTCTCTTGCATCACCGCGCCCCCATCGGCCGGCGCAGCGACCGGCATCCCTTCCACGCAACCGGCTGCCATAACGCCGGCAGCGCCCGCTACTAAGGAACCGCGCAGAAAATCCCGCCGACTCATGCGTTTCCGTTGTGTCATCAGTCCGCTCCTATTGGCTGTGGATGGATTCAGGGTTTTCCAATGCAGATCCATCGATTGCTCACATCTCAACCGCCGTCTTGCTCAGTTGGATTGGCATCACCCCCTACTACGACTCTCAGCGTCGGCGATAGATAGCGGTACGCACGCAGCCGTGGAAACATAGCCGTGACCAATTCCAAACGCTACGGATTCTTTACATGATTGCAGGTGAACAAACCACTTATAGCATATTTCTTTGAATCTACAAAAGAGCTTTTTTTGACCGACCCGCCGCTGGTCACGCCCCGTTCAGCAGCCCGCAGCCTGCGCTTGAGCGATCATCCAGAATGACGCTGTGCTATGTCGCGCCGATGCCAGCCGGCTATGAGGTAGCATGGCCGACAGCCAAAGAGAAGCTGATTTTTCGTCCGGCGCTGGGATATGGCAACTGCTATTGAGGCAAGAAAAGCGATCTGAAGGCCAGAGGGGAAAGACAAGCCGGGAACGGCGACCTGGATATTCCCTGCCGTCTGTATCCTCAGTTCTGCTGACGTCTGGTGCGCCACCGTCGCGCCCACGCCAACGTCGCGCTCGCCGCGACCGCCATCAGCGCGGCCAGGACATTGAAGAGGACATCGCGGATGTCGTAGGCGCGGTTGGGCAGCAACGCCTGGATGTTCTCGTCCAGCACGCCTACCAACGAGGCCGCCAAGACCGCGAGCAGCGCGGGTACGGGGACGCGGCGGCCTTGTCTCGTTCGCTCCGTAAGCGCTTCATAGATGAAGACGGCAACCACCCCGTACTCGATGAGGTGGGTGCGCTCCTCCGGGGTGGCAATACGCGCAAACAGGAGGAGATAGACGGCCGCGACGCCCAATGCAACACAGATCTCGGCGCCGCCCGGCCGCGTCTTCAGCCCTTGTGTCAGGATAGCCGCCCCGACCAGGAGCATTCCGAGCATAAAAAGCGCCTCAAGCAGGCCGAGTTCGCGCAAAGCCCCGGCCAGTGGGCGCGCCAAGCCGAGAGTTGAGTAGATTGCCGCCACAACGAGCAACGTCCATAACCAAAGGCGCCGCTCTCGACGGGAAGTGAAAAGAGACATGGAATTCAACAGTGTGATTGGGATGATATACGCAGGTTAGCCTTTGATGCCACTCAAAGTGAAGCCTTCTGTGAAGTAACGCTGCCCGTAATAGGAGAGCGCCATCATCGGCAGCGACATCAGTACCGACATTGCCATCATCTGCCCCCAGGCCGTGTCTCCGCGAATGCCGATGAAGCCCTGCATCGCCAGGGTCAGCGTCTGCATTGTTTTCGCCTTGAGGTAGAGGAGGGAGAAGAGCAGGTCGTTCCAGGCCCAAGAGGTGATCAGCACGATGCGCCAGAAGATGCCCAGTTCATTGCAGCCGTCGATGCGCGACGCGTCCGACAGATCGTTAGGGATTGCGCGGAAGAACTGGCGCAGCACGAAGATCATGCCTGGGTTGATAGCCAGCAGCGAGGGAATGATCGCCGGCAGCCGGGGCCACAGCCTGACAGGCGGCAACCAGGTCCCGACCCAGCCCATCCGCGCCCGCCAACGATAGAAACTCTCTGCGGCTGAAACCTTGCTTCTGCATGATCTGTCTTCCTCCTGCGATGATTGATTTGGTGGTGGGTAACAGAAAGAAAAAGGGATACACGAGTGGTGTTTTCAACTTACTACCATATAGTGTAGCATAAGAATAGCTGTCGGGGAATTTGACGACGCTTTGAACATCCATTTTTGGACCTGTACAGAGGAAAATGGACGCATTGGGGTACTGATCTCCCCAAGACTGCAAGGAGACAAAATCATGAACGGAAGGGAACTCAAGCAGAAGCTGAAGGCGGACGAAATCAGCGTCGGCGCGTGGTCAACCTCCTACGACACCACGATCGCCGTCGTGATGTCCCGGGTCGGTTTCGACTGGGTTATCGTCGATCAGGAACATGCGCCCTTCAATGTCGAAAGCCTGCGCCATGTCCTTTGGATGTTCAGGGATTCGCCCACGCTGCCCTTCGTGCGCGTGCAGGACAACCGGCCTGATCTGATCAAAGTGGCTCTGGATCAAGGCGCGCAGGGCGTACTGGTGCCGCTCGCCCGCTCGGCTGAGGAGGCGAGACAGGCGGTGGCAAGCTGCAAGTACCCGCCGGACGGCATCAGAGGTTGGGGGCCGATGGTCGTTACCAACTATGGCGTGGATTCGCGCGAGTACTATGCGAACTCAAACCGCGATGTCTTCGTGATGGTACAGGTGGAACATATCGGCCTTCTCAATGAACTGGACGAAGTGGTGAAGGTGGAGGGGCTTGACGCCCTCTTTATCGGACCGTCCGACCTGTCGCTCAGTCTGGGCTGCTTTCAGCAGTGGGATCATCCGAAGTTCCAATCAGCGGTCGCCAGGGTCGTCGAGAAGGCGCGAGAGAACGGCATCGCGGTCGGGATTGCGGTTGACTCATTCGGCCCGCTTGACGCGGCTGCCGATTGGATCGAGCGCAATGCCCGCGGCGTACAGTTGTTATGCACCACCGAGGACGCCGATCTGCTCCGCATCGGGGGAGAAGTTGTCTTGGCGGATCACCTGCGCCGCTTTGGGTAGGCAGCCCAAGCCAAACAACCTGCGTATCGAAAGGATAGACCCAAAGTAGGCACGAAGTCACCTATGAGACTTTAGCGCCACGATCAGCAATTATTCTTGGAGCGTGAGGATTCCGGGGTCTGCGAAGTTGCGCGCCGCCAGCAGAACTATGTGCCGGGGCTGAGATTTCCAGCTGCCGTCAGCGTTCGGTCATGACGAAAAAGATAACTGTGTCGGCGAATCCGATGTCGGCTGGATGGTCAAGTCCGCAGCCATTCCGTCCTACCACATGAAGACCCCGCCGTCGATATTCCAGGCCTGGCCGGTCACGACTGATGCCGCATCACTGGCCAGATAAACCGCCATAGGGGCTATTTCCTCAGATTCCAGCCTGCGCCCAAGCGGGGTCATGGTAGCCTCATATTCTGCGACAGACTGACCCAATCGCTGTGCGTCATACGCCATCCTGGGTTCATTTGTGAGCGTGCGCACGGCGCCTGGACAGATGGCATTGACCGTCACACCGTCTCCTACCACTTCAGCCGCGAGCGACCGGGTAATGCCCAGCAGAGCGTGCTTGCTGGCCGAGTAGGCGGAACCGTGAAGCAGGCCGGCCTTACCGGCCAGGGATGCGATGTTGACAATCCGGCCGTACTTGCGCCCAATCATGTCAGGCACGAACTGCTTACACAGCAAATAGGGAACTTTGACATTGACTTGAAAGGTCAAGTCCCAAATCTGGTCATCGAAATTGATCAACGGTTTGGGGTCGATACTGCTGCCGATGCCGGCATTGTTGACCAATATGTCCACATGGTCGAATGCTTGCTTGACGTCACTGAAGAACGTTTCAATCGAATCCGGTTTCGAAAGATCGGCCACCACCGCGACGCACCGCACGCCCATTCCGCTGGCGAGTTGCCTCAACGATTCCAAGTCTTGATGTGAACGGGCAGTGATGGCCAAGTCAGCGCCCTCTGCGGCAAACGCCAAGGCGATTGCCCGGCCAATGCCACGGCTGGCCCCCGTGATCAGGGCTGTACGATTCCTGAGTTTCATTTTCTTCTTCCCCTGTAGAGTTGCTCGAACAACCTGTCAAGCCACGCCGCGTTGCCACAGTCTTGGGTCCAGGGCATGGCGTAGTCCATCACCCAGGAAGTTGAAGCCGAGAACGGTGATGAACATTGCGCTGCCCGGGGCGAATGAAAGGACGAGCGAGCGGTCTATGTACTGGTATCCCACCTTGAGCATCCCACCCCAACTCGGCGTCGGCGGTTCCACTCCGAGACCCAGAAAGCTCAAAGCCGCTTCGGTGATGATGGCCTGACCGACCAGGAGAGACGCCTGCACGATGATGGCTGCCGTTACGTTTGGCCAGATGTGATACACCATGATCCGCCAGGGCGGGCAACCTGTCACGCGGGCTGCGGCGACGAATTCATGTTCGCGCACGGAAAGGGTCTGCCCCCGCACCAGACGCGCGAAGTGCGGCGTAAAACCGATGCCGATGGCCAGCAACGTATTGTTCAGGCCAGGCCCCAGACTATAGGCGATGGCCAGTGCCAGTAACAGCAGCGGAAAAGCGTAGAAGCCATCGATCACCCGCATGAGAATATCGTCGGTCCACCCCCCGTAGTAGCCAGACACCAGCCCGATGAATACCCCCACCACCAGAGCGAAGCCCACCGCGCCCACACCGGCCTGCACCGAGACGCGCGCGCCATGGATGACACGGCTCAGCGTGTCGCGCGCCAACTGATCAGTACCCAGGAGATGCGCGAGGCTGGGCGGCTCCAGAACGTCGGCGTCCTGGAACTGGACCGGATCATAGGGAGAAATCACGTCCGCTGTCAAGGCGGCAAGTAGCAGAACTACCAATACCCCCACGCCAAATCCGGCCCCGCGGCTTCTCAAAAATCGGTCAAGAAAGTCTCTGAACCGACGCGGTCGGACAGACCCGATCTCCCCCGATATTCGGGTCATTGCACCTTTGCGAGTCAGAGAACTTCCTCCAATTCCTGAAGAACAGACTACGGGCATCCAGTTTTCAATCTCTGAGAGAGTGTGCGCAAAGACGCCACCGGGCCATAAAATCGGTTTAGCCGCCCTTCAACAAGCGCAAGGCGAACGGATACCACTATGAACCTGCTCGCGCCAATCAGGTCGAGGCGCAAGTTGCCAAGTCGAGCCATGTAATTGGATCGTCACTAATGTGGATCCCGTTTGAAACCACGATTTCTCGCATGGTCTGCACCTTGGGAACGGGGTGCCCTTTGGGTTTGTCTCGCCTGCCTCTACGCAATTCGGAACACGGGGTGCCCTCTGGGCCACGCAGTGCGGAGAAAAGCATGTTTTCAATGTGAACGCACATTAAGTATAGCGAATGCGTGGGTCGGCAACGGCATAGAGCAGGTCGGTGAGGAGGTTCGCCGCGAGTACGCCTACGGCCATAACGAGCATGGCGCCCTGCAACATGGGAAAATCGCGGAAGAAGATAGAGTTAGCGGCCACGCGGCCCAGCCCGGGCAGCGCAAAGATCGTCTCCACGACCACGGCCCCACCAAACAATCGCCCCACTTGCAGCCCGATGACGGTGACCACCGGAATCAGGGCAATCTTGAGGGCGTGCCGCATGACAACGACCTTCTCTCGCAATCCTTTGGCCCTGGCTACTGTAATGTACTCCTGCTGCATGACTTCGATGAGCGAAGAGCGCGTCTGGCGCATTGTGATTGCCGTCAGGTACATGCCCAGCGCCATTGCCGGAAGCAGCATAGACTTGATATTGGGCCATAGCCCCACCTCCAGGGGGACGTAACCAGACGGAGGCACGACCCTGAGCCACAGCGCGAAGACGTAGATGAACAATATACCCAGCCAAAAGTCGGGAACGGCTGCACCCCCGACTGCCAGAACTGTGGCCAAAGTGTCGGCCCAGGAGTTGGGCTGCAAGGCAGAAACGACGCCCAGCGGCAGGCCGATAAACAGGGCCATGATCAGAACCATGCCCGTCAGTTGGAGCGTCACCGGAAGGCGGGCCAGCAATCCTGCCAGTACCGGCTCGCCCGTCCGGATGGAACGCCCCAGGTCGCCTCGCAGCGCCCGCCCCAACCACTTCGCGTACTGCACCGGAATCGGTTGATCCAGCCCGAGTTCAGCACGCATGGTCTCATACGCTACTTTGTCATGGATATTTGATTCGCCGAGCATGGCCAGCGCAGCATCACCGGGCAGGAGGAGCGTCACGGTAAAGGCAATCGCCGAGACCACAAACAGCACTGGCACGAAATGAACGATTCGACGCAACAGATACTGTCCCAAGGCAACCTCCTTCTATTGCGCCCTCGCCCATACGGGTCGGCGTCATGCCAGCCAGATATCCCCCAGGTACGGGTCCTGGAAATTGTACGATAGCCCGTTGACCTCCTTGCGGTAGGCGACGAAACTGGGGATCAGATAGCCGCCGGAAACGTACGCTTTTTCGTGGACGATTCGCCACATCCGACTATAGATCTCGCCTCGCTCGACCGGATCCGACGTCGTCAGGCCCTCATTGAGCGCGTCCTCAATCTCTTGATCGCAGAAGAAGCTCCAGTTCGACGTAGCGCCGCACCCCAGCACAGGCCGCGCAAACTCAGGATCGACCGATGGCCAAAGCTGACCGCGCCAGAAAGTGGCCTCAAAGTCCTGCGTGCTTTGCAACAGTTCACCCCAGGCGACCCGCTCCAGCAGCTTCAACTCGGTATTGATGCCCACGGCGTTCCACATTTGCTGGGCAAATTCGCCGATGGTAGCCTCCGGTTCCCTGGCGATCACCAGAAGTTCAAGGTCAAGGCCGTCAGGATAACCGGCTTCGGTGAGCAACTCTTTCACCTTGTCGGGATTGTATTCGTACCGCTCGACGGACGGGTCAAAGCCCAGCGTGCCCTCGGTATAGTATGGATAGTAGTGGCCTGTGGCCGCGCCAAAGCCCAAAGCCTTTGCCATGCCTTCGCGGTCAATGCCGTAGTTGGCGGCCATGCGCACCCGGACATCGTCAAAAGGCGGCTTCTTGGTGTTGTACCCGACCAGGAACAGATTCAAGCCGGCCCAGGGCAGAGCGTCGATACGCAGGTCTGGATCAGCCTCTATCGTTTCCACATCTTTCGGGAGCACCAGTTCCATCAGGTGCAGCGTGCCAGCCCGCATATCCACCAGCGAGACGGTGGGGTCGGGAATAACACGCAGTACAGCTTCGTCCAGGTAGGGTAGCGGCTGGTCGTCGGCGCCCATCTCCCAGTAGTCCGGGTTGCGTTCCAGGACGATACGGTCGTCGGTGATCCACTCCTTGACGCGGAAGGGGCCGGTGCCGACACCATGCCGAGCGATACCCTCTTCTCCCAGTTCATCAACGGCGGCCTTAGACCCGATATGAACCAGCCCGGCGGCGCCAAACGCCAAGGTGCTCAGAAGCGCCGCATTGTCGTTTTCGCTCGTGATCTGCAAGGTGTTGTCGTCAAGAGCATCCACGGATTCGATGAAGGCCAGACTCGATTTTCGCTGTGATTTGGGGTGATCTCTCTGGCGTTCAAAGTTCCACTTCGCCACCTCAGCGTTGAAATCGCTGCCGTCATGGAACTTCACGCCTTGGCGCAGATTGAAGATGATCGTCTTGGCATCCGGCTGCTCCCACGATTCGGCCAGCGAACCGACCACCTTGAGTTTCCCCGTCTGGCGATCTTCCAACTCCAGCCGCACCAGCCCGTTATACACGGCATCGTAAAAGACGTGATTGATGGATTGGGTTAGCTGGGGGTCCATCGTCCCGAGGCCGCTCGTGTAGGAGTGGACCAATGTGCCACCTCGCGTTATGCCACCGGTGGCGGCCGGCGCAGCTGGCTCGGCCGCCGGCGCAGGCGCTGAAGGGACACAGGCGCTCAGCGTCCCGACCCCCGCCAATACCCCTGTCAAGCGTACGAACTCTCGCCGCGTCAATGCTCTGCTCTGCATGTCATACCTCCTTGTGAATAAGACAGGTTTCTGGACGGCGGGTAAGGGATGCCACCCAGTTGATGCGTAGACTCAAGCCAAATGCTTCCTGATGCGCTGCTTGACCATCTGTCTGCAACATTTTAATATATTTATAGATCTTCGACAAGGTAAGCCCAAGAGTCGCGGCCGCCCCAAAACAGGGGTGAATCTTGCCGATCGGTGCGCCGAAAAGGTGCGGCCCAAAGTGGGGGTGCGTTTCTGACTGCCTCTGAGCAACCACACTCGAATCCGGCGCCCGCGGGTCTGGATGTTGCCATTTCCGGGTGGGATAATGGCCGATTGAAGTTCGGTAGGCAACCGCAGCGGCGTCACAGGAGCGTCCCCAATGTGGCCATGTGGTATAATGACGATGAACCGCAAGGCAACCCTTAACCTATCTGTCAAAGTCAGGTACGATTTCTGCGACCTGTCCTGTGCAGAATTCAGGGAGAGTTGCCCCGCCGCCTGGACCTATGACGCCCGGCCCCCTATTGCGTATAGTAATTTTTTTGGGGGGGGGAGGTAGCGGACATTCCGGACATTTTTTTCCTAAACGTTTAGTAAAGTGCCCGCCCTCCGCCGCCCTCTTGAGGCTGCCCGCATGTAAACTGCACATGCCCCGGCCTGCAGACTGGCGCAAACGCTTTAACAGAGGCAAGGCTAACCCATGAAACGAGTCATCAACGCCAGGGAAGCGATCACTTACGAGTCTCCCACGCCGGATCACCGCAAGTTCCAAGTTCTGGTGGAGCGCGATCTTTCAGGCTCCAAGTCAGTTGCCGCAGGGTGCTTGATGCTTCCCCCGGGAGCGTCTCAACCCGGAGCAGAGGCCCACCCCGAAACTGAAGAAATCTATTACTGCGCACGTGGTCGTGGGAAACTGTTGCTGGATGATGAGGTGTACCCGCTTGAGGAAGGGACGGCGGCTTACGTGGGTCCAGGCGTGCTCCATCAGGTCTTTAACACAGGCAGCGAGGAACTCCTTATGATCTGGTTCGAATCCCCCCCATCTTGTGAGGTCGGTGGGTATAAGCCGATGAAGTTGGGCTGGCAGCAGACTCCATCGGCAGATCTTGAGCCGAGGTAAGGGATGCGTCTCAAGGGAAAAACCGCCATCATCACAGGCGGAGCTGCTGGCCTGGGCAAGGCAACGGCGCTCCTGTTTGCAAGAGAGTGCGCTGAGGTTGCGATCCTTGATATCTCAGCCGACAATGGAGCCCATTTGGCGGCCGAGATCGAGCGGTCCGGCGGCGCAGCATTGGCGATTGGGTGCGATGTCGGCGATGAAACGCAGGTCGAACATGCCATCACTGCCACGCTCAAAAGATTTGGCAAGATTGACATTCTTGTCAACAACGCCGGCGTAAACGCTGAAGGCGATGAAACAATCACCAGCCTTCGCCCCGCAGAATGGAACCGTGTCTTCAATGTCAACGCTAAGGGCGTGTTTCTATGCTGCCAGTATGCTATGCCTGCGATGAAGGCACAAAAGCAAGGCTCCATCGTAAATGTCGCAAGCAATGGCGCTCTTTACGGCACAGACGGGGGGCACGCCTATCGTGCCAGTAAAGCGGCGCTCCTTTCGCTGACCCGCACGCTGGCGATTGAGCTTGCCAGCTACAACATACGGGTTAATTGTCTCTGTCCTGGAGCAATGGACACACCTATGCGTCGACTGGCCGCCAAGACAAGGCCCGTTGTCTCGCCCAGTACAGTCCCGCTTGGCCGCATCGCAGATCCCCTGGAAATTGCTTCCTTTGTCCTGTTCCTGGCGTCTGACGAAGCCTCATACGTGACTGGCGCCGTGCATATTGCTGACGGGGGCAGGACTGCCGTCTGAACCCAAAACCCTGGACTGGACGTGGGACAGCATTATGACGGGGGATTTCGATCCGCCTTGAATCCCGATCTGAACCCGATGAAAGATCTCCGGGGGTTGATGTGAGAGGAGGTGATACACAATTTCTGCCATGAAGTCATGCGGAACCTATTCGAAGCCGGCGACGCCTTGATCGACCGTCTCAATGCCAATCCTGACCTGCTTGTTTCGCGTCTGCGGCCCAAGATTGAACTCGATGCAGACTACGACAAACTCTTGGCGTCAAACTGAGTTCACATGAAGGCTCTCAGCATCGGTAATTGATGGTAATACTTACTCGGGCCTTATGCTAGATAGCGTTTGAAAAAAGTCCCCTGGTGAGATAGCTTTGGAGTTCGGCACCAACCAAAGCGACTCACCAGGAGGACCAACCGAATGATAGCTCACTTTGACGACTTCTGTCTATGGGCATATGTGCTGGTTGACGACATGTGCCAGCTACTGGAAAGGCATCTGAGACGACCGGGGCCAGAGCCGGCGTGTAGCGATAGTGAATTGATAGCCATCTGTCTGATCGGCGAATGCCTGGGGTGGGATGTGGAAACAGAGTTACTCAGTCATATGCAGGCACATCGGGATAAGTTTCCTATCTTGCCGGAGCAGAGCCGCTTCAATCGGCGACGACGTAACTTGATGTGGATTATCAATGAGATGCGGCGCATGATGTTGGCCCAGATGGACCTCTTTTGGGACGAGCAGTGTGTACTCGATAGTCTGCCCATTCCTGTGGTTCAGTTCCATCTGGCGCCGCAATCGCGCGGCGATTGGTCTGCGTATGGGGCAAATTATGGGAAAGTCTCCTCCAAAAAGATGACGATCTTCGGTTTCAAGCTACATATGCTGATCACGATAGGTGGCCTCATCCTCGATTTCGAGCTGGCTCCTGCCAGCGTCGGCGACTTGGCTATCGGTCGCGAACTCCTGGAAGAACACTGCAACCGCATCGTCATCGGCGACAAGGCATACGTCAGTGCACCGGTCGCGGATGAACTCTGGCAACACAATCGCATCCGCCTGCTCACCAAGCCGCGCAGCAACCAGAAAAAACAGATCTCTGCATCTGCCCGTCGCCTCTACAACTCGGTCCGCCAAATCATCGAGACGGTTAACAGTCAGCTGGTCGCACAATTCTCGATAGAAACCAACCACGCCCACTCTTTCAGAGGCCTATGTGCACGGCTTTACACCAAGTTGACTGCTCATACCCTATGCATCTATATCAACCGCCTCTTGGGCGTACATGACTATCTGCAAATTAAGAACCTGGCCTTTCCTAACTAGCATAAGGCCCTACTCAGAAGTGGATACACGGACCTAACCAATTCCCACACTCTACAGATCCTACACGTAATTGCGGGTGAGTACGCTCACTAGAAACGCATTTTCTTGATTCCACAACGGGTGTGTCCCCCTTCGTTCGCTTTCTGGCCACGCCCCACACAGAATACACTTTCTGCTAAACCGGCGACCGCTTCCCCTTCAATAAAAAGCGCACAATGAAGGCGGATTCGCAGGGGAGACTGCCGCATCCTCCAAAACATGTATTGCACTAGCCTGCAACTTTGCGTAAGATGCACTCACCCCCCCAAACGAGTTCATGTGAGGGGCGCCGCGAAACCTGTCGAAGCGGTCTCGCCTGCAGGAACGCCGGCGCCATGCAAATGCAAGCCCGGATCACTGGTCACTCGGACGTGCCACTACATTGTAGCTGACTGATGGCACGCAGCAAGAAGGGATTGCCGTTTGTCAAAGGCACGACGCATAACCTTGCCATATAATGGCGCGCGCAAGACTAAAGTGATCAATGCGCTGCCGCGTCCTCCGGAGATCGTCCCAACGACACACAGCACAGATGATCAACCGGAAAGATTCGCACAGTACGCGCTCCCTCTTGGTGGGCGGCTGGTCTGAAGTGAGAAGCTCCCGTGGCTTACCCCGGAGTACACACGAATACACACAGATCGATTCACAGGAGGTTGCTGCCATGGCACATAAGATACGGCTCCGGGAGATATGCCACGCACGCTCTGGCAATAAGGGGAATGGCGTAAACGTCGGCATTGCAACGTACAATCGGGCACACTATCAGTGGGCGAAAGATCACCTCACCACGCAGGCGGTGGCCGACTATCTGAAGCCGGTGACGTCCGGGCCGATCACTCGCTACGAACTGCCCACACTGGGCGCGTTCAACTTTCTGGTACCCGGCGTATTAGAGGGCAGCCATTCCGGCACACCGATTCTTGACACACTGGGCAAATGCTTCAGTTCGATCCTTCTCGACATGGAGATCGACGCGCCGGCAGGTTGGGCGCAGGCCGGCGCCAGCCAAACGCATGCTCCGCCGCTCGAGAACGCGGCATCCGCTGCGCCCGCTGAAACTGCCCGCAACAGGACAGCCGCAGACGGGCGCGAAACTCTACGTCTGGGATGCGGCTCGGCCCATGGCTGGGACAACATCGAGGCGGCGGTTGCATTGGCCGAAAGCGGCGCGGTGGACTATCTGGTCTTCGACAACATGACGGAAGGGATTGGCAGCTTCAAGCGTGAGCAGGCGGTTGGGGGAAGGGCCTATTACCAGCTCAATGAACTGCGAATGCCCAAAGTAATCGCCGCCTGCGCGGCCACCAATACCAAAATCATCACCAATATGGGCATCGTCGACCCCTACGGTGTCGCCCAATGGACGAAGCAACTTTGCCGCGACCTGGGTCTGCCGCACCTGAGAGTGATGGCCATTTTGGGGGATGATGTGCTCGACCTGGTCAAGGCCCGCGATCTGTCGGTATCGGAGACAGGGCAGCCAGTCTCCGCGCTCGATGGCCGGTTACTCTCGGCGAACGCCTACATCAGCGCGGCGCCGATTGTCGAGGCGCTGCGGCGCGGCGCCGACATCGTCGTTTCAGGCCGCGCCGGCGATGCCACCCAATTCCTGGCCCCGATGATCTATGAATTTGGCTGGCCCTGCGACGATTGGGATCGAATGGCGAAGGGGCTTGGCATCGGGCACCTCATGGAGTGCGGGGCGCAGATCACAGGTGGCTACTACCCCGATCCGCCCTATAAGGAGGCCCCGGATCTGGGCCGGGTGGGCTTTCCCATTGCTCTGGTTGACTCTGACGGTGATGCCGTGATCACCAAGCTGCCCGGAACAGGGGGCGTGGTCAATCGAATGACCTGCCTGGAGCAGCTCATATATGAGATCGGCGATCCGGCGAACTATAAGCATACCGACGCAGTGGTTGACTTTACGGCCACGGAAATCACGGAAATCGGGCCGGATCAGGTCCAGATCGCAGGCATTCAAGGCCATCCTAAGCCGCCAACGAGCCTGGTCGCCATCAATATGCATGATGGCTATTTGGGAGTCGGGGAGATATCGTATGGCGGCGGCGGGGCCTGTGCGCGGGCGGAACTGGCCGCCCAGATCGTAACCGAGCGGTTGAAGGTGATGGGGATAGATACCTCGCGGCTGCGCTTTGACTATGAGGGAATCAATTCGCTCTTTCACTGGAAAGGACAGAGCGGCCCACCAGCTGAAATCCGGTTGCGGGCGGTCGGCATTTTCCCGGAACTTTCGGACGCCGAAATGCTGCGTGCGTTGGTGCATGAGTTGTCGTGCAACGGCCCCAGCGGCGGGGGCGGATTGGCGCTGTTCATGGGCAATGGCGGAACCGGCGAGAGAATCTCCCTGTACACGACGTTTCTGGCACAGGAAGATCTGCGTTATCAGGTCGTCGAGGTCTGAAGGCCCGTGTTTCTGACAGGAGAGCTTGACCATGACTGGGATCGATCACGCAAGCATCAAGAAATTTGAAGATGAGGGCTACCTGGTCGTCGAGAATCTGCTTGACGAAGCGCGCGACATTCAGCCGCTGGTAGCCGAATATGAAGCCTTACTCGACCAACTGGCTACACAGTGGTGGTCTGAAGGCAAACTGGCCGCCAGCTACCGAGATCTTCCTTTCGCACAAAGGCTCACCCAGGTCATTCGCGAGCTGGGGGATGCCTGTTTCTTTCATTTCGAGATCTCGCTACCCTTCGCCAAAATCACGAATGATACCCCAATCCACCTCGGTCCGGCAGCCTTTAATCTCTTGCGCAGTCCCCGTGTTTTGGATGCCGTTCAATCGCTGCTCGGCCCCGAGATCTGTTGTCATCCAGCGCACCATGTTCGCATCAAGGTGCCGGTGGAGGCGGTGAAAAAGGGCATCAACGATCTGACGGGCACAGTTACAGGGCACCAGGACCAGGCTGGCACTTTGCCGGAAGCGGACGAATCGAACATTATCACGGTCTGGTTGGCGATCAACGACGCGACCGAAGCCAACGGCTGCCTGATGGTCGTGCCCGGCAGCCATCACGGCAAGCTCTTGCCGCACGGCCCCTTGCCGCATGGCGGCGCCGGCATCCCTGAAGAGCACCTGCCAGCCGAGAAGTTTATCCCGCTGCCGGTAAAACGGGGCGGGGCGATTCTTTTGACTGCCCGAACGATTCACAGATCGCTTCCCAACGTGAGTGATGGTATCCGCTGGAGCGTCGACGCCCGCTACCTGCCAATCGGCCGGCCAACAGGGCGCTCATTCTTCCCCGGATTCGTAGCCCGCAGCCGGCTGCGCCCGGAGACAGAGCTGCACGATAGCCAGGCCTGGGCGAATCTATGGATCCAGGCGCGCGCGAAGCTTGCCAAGCAGGGAAAACCCAAGTTCAACCGCGCGCAACTCGATTAGCCCGACGAATCCGCTCCGAAGAGGGAAAAGGAGATTGACAATGCTCACTCAGATGGAAGAATATAAATTCGACCTGCACGGGTACACGATTATTCGGGACGCGCTTGACGCCGATTACCTGCGGACTGCCAACCAGTGGATCGATGAACTTCCGCCGCTGGAACCGGGACAGTTGTTTGGCAATATGGTGGTTCACTCCTATGGCGGCATTGACGGAACCAACCTGCAAGACATCATCGAAGGGGGCGAAATTCTTGAACAGCTGATCGACCATCCCGCCTGGATCCAACTGGTGCGCCACTTTATCGGCACGCGACATCGACCCTACATTCACGAATCGTTCCTGAACATTCGGGGGCCAGGCGGCTATATCGGGGTTCACTCCGGCGGCCATGTCACCGACTCGCGCAAGCGCAAAGGCCGGGACCGTGAACAGTGGTGTTGCAGTTATCTGTCTTTGCTGGTCGCCCTAAACGATGTGGGGCCGGGGGATGGCGCGACAGTCCTCGTCCCGGGCAGCCACAACTCCGATTTTCCACACCCGCAGCAGGATAGCCGTGCCGGAATCTCCCAGGGGCCAGGGGAGCTTGTTGAAGGCGCGATTGAGGCACACCTGAAGGCCGGGGATGCGCTGTTGATCAATGATTTCCTGTGTCACGGGTCAGCCGAGCGCACTAATCCGGGTGAACGACGCATGGTCATCTTCCGTTATGTGCCGGAGATCTATGGCCACCGCTTCGGCTATGTGCCGTCGGCTGAATTGATGGCGCGGCTGACGCCCGCGCGCCGCGAAATTGTGCAGCCTATCACGCCTCGCAAATGGCAGACTGCCGATGCGGCCTGAACACGGGACGCGAGCGCGCCCGAACGGCCACGCATAGAGATTAGCAACAACCAGGAGAACAGATCATGGAAGCACTGAGTGCCGCCGCCCTCCAACACCAGCTGACGGAGGACGAACGCCGCACCTTCAACGAGACCGGCATTCTGTACGTCCGCAATGCCCTCTCGCCGGATCAGGTTGAGCAGGGTATCGCCCTCACCGAACGCATCCACCGGGCCAAGCTGGCCGAGGGACACGACCCGCACAAGGCGCTGTTTTACCCCAACTTCATCCCCGATGACCCCTATTTCATTAAGCTGGTCGACTACGAGCGCATTCTGCCAAAAGTATGGGGAATACTGGGCTGGAATATCTACCTTTACCACGCCCATCTGATCGTAACACCGCCGAACGGGGAGACGCCCAACGACAAGACCTTCAGATGGCATCAGGACAGCGGCCGCGTCAACTTCGAGATGGAGAGCCATCCCCGCCCGCGCCTTTCGCTCAAGGTAGCCTATTTCCTCTCCGACACCGGCGAGCCGGGGCGGGGTAACTTCTGGGTGGCGCCGCGCAGTCATCTGCGGGATACGATCGACAGACCGGCCAGTGGTATCGGTCAGCCGCAGGGCGCGATGCCGGTTTTGGCCAAGCCGGGAGATGCCGTCTTCTTCGATCGCCGCCTATGGCATGCCGCCAGCCCCAACTGGTCGGATATTACCCGCCGCGTACTGTTTTACGGCTTCGGCTATCGTTGGCTGCGCACCAAAGATGACATGACGGTCGAGCATCTGTGGGAGAGCAGCAGCCCGATTCGCCGCCAGTTGCTGGGCTGGAGCGTCAACGCCAATGGCCGCTTCTCGCCCACCGACGAAGACGTGCCGCTGCGTATGTGGCTGCGGGAGCATAGCCCGGAGGAAGCGGAGTAAGTCTTAGCTGGGAGGCGTGAGGAATGAGAGCGGGGGCTCTCTCATTCCTCTCCTCTTCGATTAGCATCGTCTACTTGTACTGCCAGGCGATCTCCAGGAACGGCTGATCCATCCCTGCTTCTTTGTCCATCGGTCTGGTCACGTAGACCTCGCGTGGTGAGCCGACGATCTGGTGGCCGTTGTCTTCGAGCCACTTGTAGACCTCATCATAGAAGCCCAGTATTTCCGGGAAGTGCGCCTGCCGCAGCGTAAGCGCTATGCAGGCGACGGAGCCGCCATTTAGCGTTCCGCTCTGGACATCGCCACTCACAGCGGGAACCGCCTTGACGGGGATGCCGACCTCCACCGGCCCGTTGTTCTCTTCGTTCACATGGCCGTGATAGATGGCGACCGGCTTGCCGTCCCGTTCGACGCCCGCTTCGGCGATGAACTCCGCCAACTGATCATAGGATTCGCGCAGGTGGTCGTGCAGTTCGCCGATGTAAACATGGCGCGTGATGCTGAGCATCTGGCGGTCCGGCAGTTCTGTCGTCTGGACTTTGGGGGACATCTCTTTCTCCTTTTTCTGCAGCTCGTATAGCGAGCCATTGATGGGAACGTAAATCGCAACGCCTTCGTCTCGGCCGCGACGAAGACCGGGAGCATTGGCGCTTTCCGCGTAGGGCGGCGCGTCGCGCAGGCGCAGTTCGCTCTGCGGCAGCCATCGTTTGTAGATCGCCTGCCACATGGCTTCGCGACGGCGGCCCCGGTGATGAAAGACCGCATAGACTCCGCCCGCCAGTCGCTGCACGCCCACCCGTCCGTGTGGCTGAATGGAGGCGCTCTCATTCAGAAGGACACCGGCATCGACCCGCATCTTGTCTCTTGCGGTGATGCCGTCGTTGGGGCGGTCGCGGCAGACCTGCACGTAGGCGGGTGATCTCTGCCAGTCGAAATCGGGCGCTCCGTCTCTAACCGCTATGCCTGGGTGTTGTCTCAGCATGTTCCAGACGGCTTCGCTCTCCGCCTCGACGCCGACGCAGGGTATGTAGGCCAGCGCATGGTCCGGTCGTTGCCGGAATTCAGGCTGTAGCAGGAGCGGCTCCCAGTTGTTGGCGTGCAGAGAGGGACGCCGCTGCGCGCGGAAGCTGCGGGGGCTGGCGTTGAAGCGCCTCTTGAACGCCCGGCCAAACGCCGCCGGCGTCTCGTACCCGGCGGCCAGCGCGATCTGCGTCACCGGCTCGCTGCTGAAGATCAGACGGCGGGCCGCCCACTCGAGGCGGATGCGGCGCACATATTCGCTCGCAGTCTCATGCAGATAGGCCGCGAAGACGCGGTGAAAATAGAAGGGCGAAAACCCGGCCACCGCGGCCAGCGTCTCGATGGTCAGGGGCGCATCCAGGTTCTCCTGGATATACAGGAGCGCCGCGTTGATCCGTTCACGATGATGGAGGATCGTCTCCTCACGCGTCTGCAACATCCGTTCGGTCATCATGTCGGCAGTATAGCGGAATCCAAGCGGGCAAACTATCCAATCCTTGCGCTTTCTGTCTCCTGCGTGTTTACTTCCTATACGTTCAAATCTATTCGTTTGAACCGTTACCGTCTGCGCCCGATTCAGAGGAGGATTCTTCAATGCAGATCAAAGCAGTCACACCCTTTGTCGTCGACGCCGGTTGGCGCAACTGGATTCTCGTGAAGGTAGAAACGGACGAAGGCGTCACCGGCTGGGGCGAGTGCAGCGACCAGGCCGCGCACGGAGTTGTCGGCACAATCCGGGACCTGACGCCCTTGGTGATGGGCCGCGACCCCAGAGACTTCAACCAGCGCTGGTGGGATATGTACCGCGCCTTGCAGTCCAGCCCCGGCGGCATTGGCGCCAAGGCGATCGCCGGTATCGAGCTCGCGCTGGTGGACATCGCGGCGCGGGCGCGGGGCTGCTCGGTGGTCGATCTGTTCGGCGGCCCGCTGCGGGAGAGCGTGCGCGTCTACTGGTCCCACTGCGGCACCAGCCGCATCCGCTCGCATGAGTTGATGGGCACGCCGCCGCTGCGCTCGATGGACGATGTGGCTGCGCTGGGGCGGGAGGTCGTCTCCAAGGGCTTCACCGCGCTCAAGACGAACCTCCTCTTTCCCGGCGATCCCGGTTATGTCTACTTTCCGGGACGCAATCCGGGCGGCGCAACCGACCAGGTAGCGTCGAACGAGCTGATCGATCATATCGTCACGCTCATGGGAACCTTCCGCGACGCGGTCGGGCCGCAGTTCGACTTGCTCCTGGATCTGAACTTCAACTTCAAGCCGGAAAGCTGTCTGGAGATCGCCCGCGCGCTGGAGTCGCTCCACCTGATGTGGCTGGAGATCGATCTCTACGAAGCGGAGGCGCTGGCGGAGGTGCGGCGCAAGACCAGCACCCGCATCTGCACCGGCGAAACGCTCTACTATGAGCGCCAATTCTTGCCCTATCTCCAGGCGCGCTCGTCAGATTATCTGATGGTCGATGTACCCTGGAACGGCTTCGGCCCGTCGAAGCGGGTGGGGGAACTGGCGCAGACCTTCCAGATGAACATTGCCCCGCACAACTACTACAGCCACCTGTCCTCGTTCATCAGCGCCAGTCTGTGCGCCGTCCTGCCCAATGTGAAGATCATGGAGATCGATATTGATGACGTGCCGTGGAAGGATGAGATGGTGACCAACGCGCCCGAAATCATCGACGGGTATATGACCATCCCCGCCGGGCCGGGCTGGGGAGTCGAGATCGAGGAGGAGGTGCTGCGGGCGCATCCGCTGGGTTAATTGGCCGAGCGCTCTGCGCGTGCAGTCTATATTCACTCTCGAATGCGAATCACCTCGCCGACGATGCGCGTTGGGCCATCCGGCCCGGGGATCGGACGATTGGGCGTGCCCTGGCCTGTCGAGATGTAGATCGCGCCGTCGGGCGCGAGCGTGATGTTCGTGGGCATGTCCAGGCCGTCGGCAAGAACAAATGGCTCGCCGCCGCTGTACGTATAGCGGCTGACCCGTCCGCTGTAGCGCAGATAGCCGCCGTGCAGGGCCGGCTGGTCCGGGTCGAAGAGGTCGTGGGAAGGTTCGAGCGGATCGGCGTGATCGCTGGACATTTCGACGACATAGATGTTGCCGGCGCGATCGACCGCCACATCGATCGCGGTTGTAAGACCTGTAACCGCATCTTCAATCGCGCCGGTGTCGGGGTCCACGCGCACGACCACGCTGTCGCCGGGAATGAAGGGGATCGCCCCACCGTCCCGAGGGACCGCGCCGGAGAAGAGAGCCACCAGCAGATCGCCGTTGCGCGGGTCCACGGCCACGCCAGTGGGCACCGACTGCTGTCCACTCGCGAGCGCGCCGAAATGGGTGATCTGGCGGTGCGCGCCGTCGGCAATATCGACGACGGAGAGCGCATTGGCGGTGCTCTCGGCCAGATAAATTTGGGAGTGATCGCGCGCGAAGGCGAGGCCGTTCATGTTGCTGCGCTCGGAGAGATTGCGCCCCACGCGCTTGTACGGGCTGATCTCATAGAGGCCGACCCGGTCCAGCCCGCCGTCAACGCTCAGATAGAGATGGCCATCCGGGTGGCGCAGCAGGTCGCCCGGCCCGCTGACCTCATCCCGCCGCGTGGTGTAGTACTGGAGCGCGTTGTAGGAGGGCAGGTGGCGAAACCAGATGATGCGTTCGCCGTCATCGCTGAAGTCGCCGTCATCGTTGCTGTCCTGGAAATGGGTGAGTCTGCCGCTCCATTCTTGGGGATCGACCGCATCGTAACCGCTGCCGGCCTCGGCCACCATCAGCGAACCATCCGGCAGAACTACGACGCCGCGCGGATTGGTCAGCCCGGTCAGGACAGTCTCGATGATCGGCCCGTGCTGCGCGGCGCGGCTGTCATTGGAGCTTTCCGTCGTGGCAGCGCGGTCATCGGATGCAACCGGGTGCGGCGCGATGCAGGCGCTGAGGAAGAACGCGGCGATGATCGCCTTGGCGGCAGTGACAGATGCGCTGCCACATCGTTGTATGAGCGCGATTATGTCCATAGCAGCGAGTACTCGGTCTCCGGGTCGAAGAGTTGCACCTTGGCGCCGTCGAACTGCAAGCGCACCGGATCGCCGATCTGCAAGGGCTGCGCCGGGTCCGTCAGCACAAAGAGATGCAGGTCCTCGATGCGCACATCGACCAGGTTATCCCGGCCCAGAGGCTCGACCACGAACACTTCACCGGCAATGCCTGTATTCGCCTCGCCGCCATTCGGTATCAGAGAGACATCCTCCGGTCGGACACCGACGACGACTCGCCCGCCGTCCGTAACTCGGCTGCCCCTTTCAGGCGGCAGTTCCATCTCAAAGCCCTGACGCCGCACCAGATAGCGATCCCCCTCCTGCACGACCTGGGCATTGAACAGATTCATCGGCGGGTTGCCGACGAAACCGGCGATAAAGGTCGTGCGGGGCCGCTCGTACAGTTCGTTGGGCGGCGCGTAGGCCTGCAATTTCCCTTCTTTCATCACGGCGATGCGGTCGGCCATGGTCATCGCCTCCACCTGATCATGGGTCACATAGATGGAGGTGATGCCCAGATCCAGTTGCAGGCGCTTGATCTCGCTGCGCATGGTCAGGCGCAGGCGGGCGTCCAGATTGGAGAGAGGTTCATCGAAGAGGAGCAGGCTTGGCTCCTTCACCAGCGCCCGGCCCAGGGCCACGCGCTGCTGCTGCCCGCCTGAGAGTTGCGCCGGCCGCCGATCGAGCAAATTACCAATGCCCATCATATCCGCGACCCGCTGCACACGCTGCTCCGTCTCGTCTGCGGGCGTCTTCTTGAGTTTGAGCGGATAGCCGATGTTCTGGCGGACGCTCATATGCGGGTAGAGGGCGTAGCTCTGGAAGACCATGCCGATATTGCGATCCTTGGGCGCGACCTGATTTACGACGCGATCGTCGAAGCGGATCTCACCCGCAGTCGGCTTGTAGATGCCGGCCACCATCAGCAGGGTTGTCGTCTTGCCGCAGCCGGACGGGCCGAGGAAGGCCACGAACTCCCCGCTCTGGATGTCCAGGGTGATGCCGTCTGCGCCGGTTACACTGCCCCAGCGCTTTGTCAGGTCGTTCAGTTCGACAAGCACTACGTTCCCCCTTTGCTGCCGCCGCCGTAGATGTTCAGCAGAGCCTTTTGGGTGAAGATGAAAAAGATCAGCACCGGAATCAGTTGGAAGAGACCGATGGCCGCCACTTTGTTCCAGCTGACGAAACTCGTGTCACCGGAGAAGCTGTTGATGTAGACCGGCAAATTGGCGATCTTCGAGCCGATGGTGAAGGTGAACGGGATGAGATAGGCGTTCCAACCTTGGATGAACATGAAGATCGACAGGGCCGCCAGACCGGGGCGAATCTGCGGCAGAAGAATCTCCCACCAGACGCGAAAGCGGCTGGCGCCGTCGATGAGGGCGGCCCGCTCCATGTCCCAGGAGAGGTTGTCGAAGAATCCTTTCATCAGCCAGATGCCCAGAGGCAGATCCAGCGTGACCATCACCAGAGCCACGCCGCCCACCGTATTGAAGCCGAGCAGGTCGCCGATCAAAGGGACGCCGCCGATGAACAGCAGCACCTGAAAAATGGCGATCAGGAGCATTTCCGGGCGGAAAGCGTGCAGCACCATGGTCATGCCTAGAAAACCTTTGCGCCCCGGAAAGTTCATGCGGGAGAGCGCGTAGGCGGCCAGCGCGGAGATGCTGCCAACGCCCACAACCATGCTCAGCCCTATGATGAAGGAGTTGAGCGTCGCCTTCCATATTTGCGGCTCAGACAGAAATTGCCAGTTCTCAAAGGTCAGTCCGCCGAGATTGCCCTGCGCGTCCAGCGGCAGGAGGCCGTTCGTGCGCTGCGAAAAGGTTGCGATCAGGACCCAGGCATAACCGGCCAGAATCGGCACAACCGTGATTGCCAGCAGCAGATAGGGGAGCGCCTGCCCGGGCGAAAGACGCCTGGAGCGCAACGTCAACTGGACAGTGGAGAGCGTCCCCGTTACCTTTACCGGCCCCATTCCATCACGCAATTTCCACCTCTCCCTTCCTGCGTGCTTCTGCTACGAAGGATGCGTCAAGGCAGGCTGGCGCAGATGCCGCCCACGTTTCACAGCACATCGATCTTCGGCTCCTGGACCAGATCGTTGAAGCGGAAGACCCGCAAATAGGTGATCGACAGAGCGGCGCCGATCACCACCAGCACAAAGCCCCAGGCCGCGCCATAGGCCCACTGGTTCGAGCCGAAATAGGTCTGCAAGGCGCGCTTGTAGGCTGTCAGCGCCCACACTTCGGTCGTGAACAGTCCCGGTCCGCCGTTGGTGAGCAGCAGAATATACTCGAAGGAGACGAGCAGCGAGAGCGTCTGGTAGGTGACGACGAAGAACAGGGGCCAGCGCAGCAGCGGCAGCGTGATGTCACGGATGAGCGCCATCGTGCCGGCGCCGTCCACTTTGGCGGCGATGATCAGGTCAGACGGGATGGCTTCGATGGCTGAGGTGAAGATGATCATGCCGAACGAAGCGCCCACGAAACCATTGACGAGCACGACAAATACCCACGGCGTTTCCGGGATCCAATAGGGCAGATGTTCGACGCCAAACCAGCCAAGAAACTGATTGAGAATGCCGTAGGGCGGCTGCTGGGCGATGCGCCGCCACATCACTATGTAGACGACGGACGGGGTGATGCGGGGCAGCAGCCACAGCAGGCGAAAGAAGAAACCGGCCCGTCGGCTGACGTGGGCCGTCAGGAGCGCGAGCGCCAGCGCCAGACCAACGTTAAAGAACAGGAGCGTAAGGATGACGTATTGGAAGGTGTTGCGCAGAATCTTGGGGAAGAAACGGTCGCTGAACATGCGTTTGTAGTTGTCGAAACCGACATACGTCCACGGCTCGCTGAAGTTGGCGCTGGAGAGATCGGTCAGGCTGAGGATAAAAAGGATGACGGCGGGGAGTAGGAAGAAGACGATGACCAGCACGGTGCCCGGCGCCATGAAGTTGAGCGCTTCGAGCACGGCGCGGAAAGCGGGCTGCTGCGCGCTGACCTCCCGCAGCAGGACAAGTCCGCCGACGAGGAGCAGCGCGAGGGCCATAAATGTAAGCGACAGCCCCCACTGCGCCTCCACGACTACCTTCTGCTTCTCCGCCACCTCCTGCGCCGCCGAAAATGCGCCCCACAGCGCCACGGCCGCGAATGCGCCCATTGTGATGGCGAGAAGGCCATGCCAGGACGCGGAACGACCCGGAAGCAGACTGAGCAACGCCAGCGCCAGCGCGAAAAGTCCGGCTATGGGGGCCAGGTAGAGCCAGAACGAACTGCGATAGAGCAGCCCGCCGTCGGTCGTCTCCACGACCGGCATTGTCGCGCCCTGCACACCGGTCAGCGAAAAAGCAACGCGCTGATCGGCGGCGATGACGAAGCGCAGCCAGGGCAGAAAGAAGCAGCCCAACAGAACCAAACCGGCAGCCAGCAGCAGCCAGCGACCGCGAGCGGAGCCGGGTTCCTGAATTGTCATGTCTGTCCGGGTCGTCGTCATTGGGCCGCTGTGAGGAACCAAACAATGGAGAGTGAGCAGGGAGACGCCTCACTCTCCATTGTGCTGTACGTGCGTCTGATTCTACTTAATAATCACGTTGTCGCCCAACTCATTCTGGAGCTGCTCGATCACGACCTCAACCGCCTCCTCGGGTGAGAGATCGCCCGACTCGACGGCCTGGATGCCCAGGTAGTAGGCCTCCGACCAGGCGCTCCAGTAGGGGCTGTTGGGCAGGAAGGTCGTGTACTCCAATAGCGGGAGCGTGGCGCTCAGGAACTCGGCGCTTGTGTAGGCATCGTAGTCGGCCTGCGACTTGAGAATTCCCAAGTGGCCGCTATCGACCGCGTAAGGCGTGTTCAGCTCCTTGACCGTCGTCTTGGCAAGCAGGAGCAGCGCCAGGTCAGGGTACTCGCTCTGGCTGCTGATCATGTAGACCAACGGATGGGTCAGGGTGATGGGGCGCCCGATGCCGCCTTCCATGCAGGGAATCGGCGCAAAGCCGACGTTCTCGAAGAGATAGTCCTCGCCGCCCTGGTCCTGGAGATAGTTGGTATGCCAACTCGCCCAGCGCCAGGTGCCCTCAAAGACGAACACCACGTTGGTGAAGCTGGCGGTGTACTCCTTGTGATAGTCCCAGTCGCCGTCCAGCTTGTTGGGGAGGATGATCTTGCGCTCATGGGCGGCGTTGTGGAGCATTTCATAGACGGTCTGGGCGGCGGCGCTGTCGAAGGCGAGCGCGTCCATATCGCTGTCGATCTCACCGCCGGCGGCGAAGTAGTAGTAGAGGAAGTCCGGCCCGTTGGAGGGGCGATGCCACCAGCCTTCGCCCTCTTCGACGATCCCGGCGGCCACAGCCTGTTCAGCGGTGTCGAACATATCCTGCCAAGTATAGTCACAGCTTTCGATGCGGCCCGACAGGCTCTCGATCTCTTCCGCGCTCCAGCCCAACTCCTGCAGGAGAGACTTGCTGAAGTAGAGAGGGCGGGCCTCGGCGTCCTGGGGCACACCCCAGACTTTGCCGTCGAGCATCGTCGATTCCCACAGGGAGTCGATCACATCCTCAAATTCGGCAAATTCGCCGCTGTTGACCTGCTCGCTGATGTCCACCAGATAGCCGGCCGTGGCCCAGTCGCCGATGTGCTCATGGCCGGAGACGATAATGTCCGGGGCCTCGCCGGCGTCCGACGCCAGCTCAAACTCGGTCTTGTAGTCGCCCCAGTCGGTGTCATCCTGGATGGTCTCCAGGGCGATGCGGCGGTTGTCGTCGCTGGCTTCCAACACGGCGTTGGCGGCGTCGACCGCGGCGGTCAGGTTGTCACAGCGACCGTTCTCGTAGGGCGGGCTGGCCTTGCAGCGGGCCACCAGGTTGACGGTCATGATCTCATCGGCGGCGGCTGGCGCGGCTTCCTCTTCGGCGGCGCCGGTATCCACCTGGACGGGGGCTGCGGGCGCGCCGCAGGCCGAGACGATAAGCGCCAGCGCAATCACGAGCGCCAGCAAGACAAATCGTAGACGGTTCATGGAATCCTCCTGATTGAATTGAAAGGGACAGATCGAACTTACACAGTTCAGAGTTCACGTTCTGTCGGTGGTGTTACTATACCATACATTCTTACTGCGCATAAGTGCCGCGGGGAACTGTTAAGGGCGACGCAAAGCAAGGTTAAGAATCGACGCCCGTGGGTTAGATTCCGGTAAAGGTTCGGTTAACAGGGCGGGAGAGGATTCCCATGCGGGGAGGACGCGATAGCAGATTCAGCCACAGGCCGGAACAGGGCAAGACAAAGCCCCGGCAGACGCCGAGGCCTCGTTGAAATTCGTAAGTGAGCGAGAGTTGGGATCACACCATGCGGCAACTGTTCTCCAGGCGGCCCAGCTTCTCGATCTCGATGACGACCGTGTCGCCGTCCTTCATCCAGACCTGCGGGTCGCGGCCCAAACCCACGCCGTGCGGGGTGCCGGTGAGGATCACATCGCCCGGCTCCAGGGTAAAGGCATTGGAGCTGAATTCGATCAACTCGGCCACGCCGAAAATCATTTCGCGGGTGTTGCTCTCCTGCATCACTTCGCCGTTGAGGAGGCAACGGATGTCGAGAGTTTGCGGATCCGGAATTTCATCGGCGGTGATAAAGGCCGGACCGATGGGGCAGAAGGTGTCCAGGCTCTTGCCGCGGATCCATTGGGGGTCGCCCAACTGTAGATCGCGCGCGCTGACGTCGTTGGAGCAGGTGTAACCGGCCACATAGTCGAGCGCGTCGGCGCGGCTCACGTGGCGCGCCGTCTTGCCGATCACCGCGGCCAGTTCGGCCTCATAGTCGACGTTGGCGGTCAGGGCCGGGTCCCAGACGATCTCATCGCCGGGGCCGACAATGCTGGTTGTGAACTTTGTGAAGATCACCGGACGATCCGGGGGCGGGGTGTTCGTTTCGCGACAGTGGTCCAGATAGTTCAGGCCGATGGCGACGATCTTGCCAGGGCGCTCCATCGGGGTCAGCAGCTTTACGCTGCTCCGGTCGACCGAATCGGTCACCGTTCCGGTCTTGCCGGCCAGAATATCGCACCAGGTGGCGTCGGTGACTTCGATGGTGTCGCCGCTGGCCGCGCCGTAAACCGTTTTTCCGTTGTGCTCAAACCGCAACCATCTCATCTGATCTGCTCCTCGTTGGAAAGTTTAGGGGATCATTTATGAAAGTGACAGAACCTAATATGCGTTCACTTTGAAAATCCGTTTTTTTCTGAATTCCGTATTGCGTATTCCGTAAGGGCAGGCGAGACAGCCACGTTTCAAATGCGTAATCCATGAGAAAAGTCTCGGTTTCAAACGGGATTCACATTAATGCTAATTATGACTCTTGGGAGATACCGATCCTGCCGACCTCGTACACCAGGACCACCGTCCCCGTCTTCTCGTATACTCTCTGCTCCCTCAGCCTCAATTCGACCTGTCTCGACAGTCCGGCCACAAAAGGAACGCCGCCACCAAGCAGAATCGGCATAATCGCCACTTCCACCGTGTCAACCAGCCCCTCCTTGCACAAACTCCCGAACAGCCGCCCGCCCCCAAACAACCAGATATCCTTGCCCGGCTGCGCCCGCAGCGACCGTACTACCTCTCTCCAGTCCTCGCCGATAACTCGTATATTCTCATACTCACTCTGACGCAGACTTTTTGAGAAAACGTATCTCCGGTTTCCCGGCGCAGTCGGCGGACCCTGCCCACCAACAACTTCAAACGTCCGGCGCCCCATCAAATACGTGTCGAACTGCGCCGACAGTTCATCGAAGTTTATATCAGGATCGATGTCAATCCAGTCGAACCCGTCGTTGGAATCCGCAACGTAGCCATCTAAACTCATCGCGCAGTTATATCGAACCCGCCGCACAACAATCCCTCCGTTCACTTGAAACTTGGCTCTCCCCTGTCTTTTTGGAAAAGGGTGTTTTGTGATTGCGGCAGTTTGGCATAATAGCGCCAAAGTCCAGGTATGGTTGAATGCCCCTGGCTTGACGGGGCGCACGATGCGCGACTGTTGGGCACAGCGGCTATTCGATTTTGCCGTCGGCGAGCGCCCGCCGGAAATGGTCAACTGTGCGGGCGACGCCTTGGTTGAGCGGCGTATACGGTACCTCGTTCAGCAGGCTCTGCAAGGGCTGTTCGTTCTGGGCCTCCGCGAAGGGCAAGGGGGTCTCGTCGTAGGTGATGCGGCCGGCCGCGCTCGGCTCGGCGGCAACGATGGCGTCTACCACCTCCGCCATGTGGGCGACGCTGCCGCGTACATTGAAGACCGCCGCGCCTTCGTAGGGCAGGCGGGCCAATGCGATGAAGGTGCGCGCCACATCATCGGCATACTGGTAGCCGCACGTCCCGCCGAAGGAGATATGATAGGCTTCACTTTTGGCCGCGGCCAGCATGGCCTGTGTCGGAGTGGAGGTCATGCCCTGATCGCGCGCCGGGCCGTAGACCGTGTAGGGCCGCAGCGCGAGGCTGGCAATGCCGTCGTCCTGCCAGTAGATGCGGGCGGTACCCTCGTTGGCAGCCTTGTAGACGCCGTACAGATTGAGCGGGTGGAGGGGGTCGTCGTCCTGCACCTCCGGCCCGTAGAGATCGGCGCCGCCGTAGACGGCCATGCTGCTGGCGTAGATCACCGGCGAGATGCCGACCCGCTTGGCCGCTTCGAACACATTGACAGTGCCGACGACATTCACGGCCGCGCCGAGCGGCGGATTGGCCTTGCAGAACGGCACTTGCAGCGCGGCCAGGTGAATGATGCGGTTGACGCCGCTCTCTTCGACCGCGCGGGCGACGGCTTCGGTGTCGGTAATGTCATCCTGGATAAACCGGATCTGCGCGATTTCGTCCGGCTCCATCAGCAGTTCGAGCCGGTGTTGGCTGGAACCCAGATCGTAGACGGTTACGCCGACACGCTCGCGGACCAGATTGCGCACGACCCACGCCCCGAGACAGCCCAGCGCGCCGGTTACAAAAAACTTTTCGTCAGACATCACTCACGCTCGCACATTGCGTATTGGGTGTGGACACAGGCACCTTCCATGTCTGCCTCCGCAGATGGAGCACTGCACAGACGTAATACCGCGGTTGATCATCTCCGTCACAATGGGTGTATCCCAGGTTTTTGGGCGATGATGGCAGGAGCCGTTGCGTTGGCAGGTTGGCCTGAACTGCAGTTGACAGGAGGAAGAGATTCCCAGGTCTGGATGCGGACGTATTGGCGGCGGGTTTGACAGTTTTTTGGATTGGCGCTCCACCCGAGCGCCAGTCAAAAATGCGCGACCACTTCAGTTATTTGAGCGCAATTTTACTAAACGTTTAGTAAAAATGTCCGCTTTGTCCGCTTTACCCCCCCCCCCTCTCGATTACTATACGAAGGGAGATGCCTTGTTTGCGTTGGCGGAGGCCGTCGCTGCCGGCAGGCGCCAGGGAGTGCAAGGGGGTCTGGCTCGGCCGGATGCCTGCACGACAGACATTATATCACACTCTTGTACTGGTGTGCGGCCGGGCTCTCACTGGGGGTGCATCCAGGATTTTTGCGCAGCCGTTGTCTGAATTGTGGCCTTCGGGACATGGGGATGGGTTCTGACTAAAGAGAAGGCGCATTTGCCAGCATATCAGGACGCGCCCATCCGCCAGTTAAAAAATTCGGATAGCCCCAAAATGCTGGGGACGAGATTTCATTTTGGGTCGCAGGCAGCGAATTGGTGTGGGTCCCGGATTTTGGGTCGTGACGCGGGAATCGCCGTGTGAGCGAGCTGTCAGGGGGTGGATTCCAGGAAATTTCTTGCAAAAATGTCCGCTTTGTCCGCTTTACCCCCCCCTCTGACTACTATACGAAATGAAACGTTCTTTCGCGTTGACGGAGGCTGGCGCTGTTGGCAGGCGGCCAAGGCGTGCATTTGAAGTTTTTTGGCGGAAGACCTTGATGGAAGGGCCATCACAAAAAATCTTCAAAAACGGGGGTTGGCTTTGCCTGACCGATGCACAGTGGTATTATACCACACTTCAGTTTTGGCAGGTGACAGGCTCGGCAGATGGGGTGTATCCAGGATATCTGGCGCGCTTCTCGCCCTATCTTGTCAGCTACGCGGGGTGCGGGCGAGACGCCCGCGACTTTGAAGGTTTTTTGTATTGGCGTTGGCAATGAAAGCCTCTCCGCCAAAAAACCTTCAAACCCAGGGGGATATGCAACAATCTCGGATGCACCCCTCTCACAGGGGCGTATCCCAGATGATTGGGGAGAATTGCCTGACCATTGGCGGCTTCGACCAGGTCGATGGGTTTGGCCTCACTTGACGGACAATCAATTGGGATGCACGCGTCACAATCGTTCATATGAATCACAATCAGTTTTATGGTATCCTATCATTGACCGGCTATTTGTCAATTCTGACTACGCAATACGGACTTGCCCATGACTGAGAACAGTTGCGCCGCCATCGACTCCCGCGAACTCCGCAACGCCTGCGGCCTCTTCGCCACCGGCATCACCGTCGTCACCACCGAGCTGGACGGCGAAGTGCATGGCATGACCGCCAACGCGTTCATGTCGGTCTCATTGGATCCGCCCCTGCTGGTCATCTCTGTCGGGCACAAGGCGAGGCTGCTTGATCTGTTGCGGCAGACAGGCCGTTACGCAATCAGCATCCTGCGCCACGACCAGGAGGACTTCAGCAGCCACTTCGCCGGTTGGCCGGTTGAGGGGCTGGAGATCCAGTTCGAGCGCCGCTATGACTATCCGGTCCTGCCCGACGCTCTGGCCTATTTTGTTTGCAAGGTAGTCGATGCCCACCCCGCCGGCGACCATACGCTGTACATTGGGCAGGTCGAATATCTGGAACATGACGCGGGCGAGCCGGTGCTCTTCTATGGCGGGAAATATCGCCAGATGGCGCCGGTCGATGAAGGGTAAGGGCAATCAACCGGCCCAGCAGTTCTTCATCGCCCGCATCTCTTGGTTGATGGGGACGGTTCGCCCCGGCGTGCGCTTGCTTTCATCGTGGAGCCAGTTGCCCTGGTTGTCGCGCAACACAGGTTGACGCTGCGCGACCGGCGGCGGATCGACCGGCTTCGTCGGCGCGGTCGCATACCAGTAGGCCACCGACGACATTTCGTTCGCCAGATGGTTGCCGTGCCCGTGCTCGATCGTCACCTTCACCTCTTTCTGGAAGCGCACCGGGTTCTCCAGATGCAGCACGTATGAGGACTGATAGCCGCCGGTATCCTCCTCGAAAATTGAGGAGCCGTTGCGCAGGAAAGCGTTTTTCTGCATGCCCCAGGCCTGGTTCAGATAGTCCTCACTGCCGGCGCCGTGAAGATCGGGCGGCCACTTGTAGCCGTCCACCCAGATCATGTCATCACCTTCGCCCCACCAGGTCCCCTGAAAGTTGGTGACGGACAGAGTGCAGCCGATGTAGTGGCCGCGGCCCTGGGTCTCCAGGATGACGTAGTTGTGCTCCCAGGCCTGCCTCTCCTTGTTGACGATATTGGCCTCCGGCCTGTTGACTGTGATTTCGTGCCCCCAGCCGCCGAAGGGATTGGCGCGCCGGAACTCGGCGTGAAAGTAACCCCGCTCCGACGTCATCTCGTCGATCAACTCGTAATCCACATAGAAATACTGGCGGTGCTGCTCACTGCTCTCGTTGATCAGTTCCACCAGCGCCCGCTCGCGGAAGGGCATAGGCGCGTAACAGTTGAGCGCGCAGCCGGTCTCGAACTGGTTGTTCCAGCGCGTGGAGGCGGTGAACAGCTGTGACTGATAGGAGTTGACGATCGCGCTTCCCAGTCCGAAAAAATCACCCAGGGGCACAAGTACGCTCGGATGCGGGGCGTTGTCCCACGTGATCTTGAGCAGGCAGTCGCGGTAGTGGTTGCGCTGCGTCATCCAGATATGGGTGATGACGCCCGGCCCGCTGATGTCGGCCAGCACGCGGCTCTCGCCCGCGGGGATGATCCAGGCGTCGGAATTGCGGCCTGTGGTGTCCCAGGAGGAGGCGCGACCGCTGCGCGCCGTGCTGATGGATGAGAGGTCTGATTGCATGGAACTGGTTCTCCTTAATGGGCCACAACGGTTTGATGAGATTAGAGCAGGGGTGTACGCCAAAATGGGGGCGCGTTTCCGATACCCTCTGGGCAACTACACTGGATTCCGGAACCAGTCACTCTGGACGACCCCAAATTTGACGCACACCCAGTTCTTCGCGCCGCCGCCCGCGCAGGGCGCATCGGGATCACACGCTCCAGACAAAGCCGAATCTCACAACGCCAAAATATACGCTGGAGCAGTAGCCGATGGCGCAGGCGGAGGCCGCGGCCAACTTCACTATGCGGGTGGTGCGCGAGGCGGACCTGCCGTAACGGTTGAAAGGAAATAATCAGCAACTCCTTTTGGGACTCCTGACCGCAGCCGAGCGCCAAACCACTTATTGGAATACCTGAATTCGGAGGAAGTGAGCACCTTGTCAAGCTGGTAGAATAGAAGTTCTCCAACCAAAATTCACCAGCAAAGAAAGGTGCTCAGTGATGAGTATACTCAAACTGTTCTGTCATGTCGATGATTTCTTTCAGTGGTTGGTTACCTGGGAGAATGCCAAGCTGTTAGGCGTGACTCGCAAGCGAGGGCCGACCCCTCGCTTAAGCTTGAGTGAAGTGATGACGATTCTGATTCACTTTCACCAGTCGCATTATCGCGATTTCAAGGCCTTCTATACGCAGCACGTATGTAAGCATATGCGCAGTGAATTCCCTGCTCTGGTCAGTTATGCACGCTTTGTGGAGTTATTTCCATCAGCCCTGCCAGCCATGTATCTCTATTTGCGTGTGCGTTTTGGTCAGAGGACAGGGGGGGCATTCATTGATTCGACCCCGTTGTCCGTCTGCCACAACAAGCGCATTGGCTGCCATCGGGTCTTTGCCGAGGTGGCCCCGCGCGGCAAGAGTTGCATGGGATGGTTCTATGGCTTCAAGCTCCATCTGATTGTCAACGACCAGGGTGAATTGCTGGCGGTTCAACTCACGCCCGGCAACACCGATGACCGCAAACCGGTCCCACAGATGACCAAAACGTTGTGGGGGAAGCTGGTCGGTGACCGCGGCTATCCCTCCCAAGTTCTCTTTGAGCAACTCTTCGCACAGGGACTGCAATTGATGGCGGCGGACCGCCCGTTGCCGATCACGCCCATTCGAAAAAACATGCAGAACCGACTCATCGTTCTCGAAGACAAGCTGCTCACGCGTAAGCGCTTCTTCATTGACACCATCGTTGACCAACTCAAGAATATCTCACAGATTGAACACACCCGTCACCGCAGCACGACCCACTTTATCATCACTCTCAACGCCGTTCTGATTGCCTACACTTGGCAAGCCAAAAAGCCATCTCTCAATCTCTCTCAAAATGAAATGGCTCTCTTGCCGGCCCTAATCTAACTCCGAACTCGGGTTCATAGGCAAGTAGTTTCCATGCCGATCCGCTCGGCGGCGGCTTTGCCGCCAGCGTTTGCGTTGACAGAGCGCCCGCTGCCAATCCCCGCGCCTGCCACAAAATCCTCTAGAACCTAAGGAATGTTCCCTGCTAATGTAAATCCCAAATGAGACCAAGAACTTGCGTATTGCGTAAGGGCAGGCGGGACGCCTGCGATCCCAGGGTGTAGCCCGTGAGAAAAGTCGTGGTTTCGAATGGGATCCACATTAGCCGCCAATCTTTCGGCGTTTGCGCAAAACAGAAGAACATGCAACAATTGTGGTTGCCATAGTCGCACGCACACAGAGTAAGGCTGGATGGTTATCATCCCCTCTTGTTCTGTGAAGCGGGCCTTCATGCCAACTGCACGCGATGCAGCCAGCAAGAGGGCCCCGTGTTTCACATCCAAAGAACTGCCGTGCAGGCAGCGGTCGCGCCGATCGTCTTGACCGTCGTCTCAACTCCGTTGCCTCCATCGCTGACAGCTCTGACGAATCCCAAATGCGTCTGGCAAACCGTATATGCCTTGGCCGCGCCGCGCGCCTGCGCGTGGCGCGCATCCGGCCAGGGGAAAGCGGGACAGCGGCACAGGACAGGCGCGCCCCAGCCGGCGTGCGCGACCGTGCGATCTGAAATTCGCGCGATATGACCGCCGACTCCGCAATTTTCGCCACTTTCAATATGGCGAGTTCAGGGGCGCGTATTGCGATTGTCGACGGATTGATACTGCGTACAGTTCCTGTAACGTTGCATCGGGGTGCGAAACAGCGATAGCAACCATTATCCATTCACTCTCTAGGGAAATTTCATATGCGTACTGTTCGACGAAAAATCTTTACTTTGGCGTTAGCGTTGTTCATTTTCACCGGCGCGTCGGTCCTGCTCCTGCCGTTTGGGAACAGCGGCCGGACCTCTCCCCAGTTCGTTCCGCATAGCGCATATGCCCAGGAAGATACGCGCGCCGTCAGCAATGTTGTCATTCAGATCAATGACAACAGCAATGCCGTGGTCACCTGGAATCCGCCGACCGATGCGCCCGCCGATTAGTAGGGTAGGTAGCAAGCGAGTTTCCCTTTCGGTACTTTTCCTACTACCCCCCTCCGAACCGTGCTTGCGACTTTCATCGCACACGGCTCTCCAGTATGTTTTTTTCCAGGTCTTTCTCTATCTTCTGGATGACTTCAAGAACAGTTTTGGCTATTTGCATTACGCATACCTTGCTGTCTTTCTGTCTTTCATACCTGTCTCCCTTCGCCATGTAAGAGGCTTTCCCTCTCTCAGACTACTATGGAGACTCCGTTACCATGTGCCTCTCGGCATTTAGGCAATCCTGGAATCCGTAATGAATCTCTGTATAGCATCCCTTAGACTCCCCTTTTGTCACCTTACTCCTGCTCTTTGCAGGCCGTTCCCTTTCGGCGGGTTGTTCCAGTAATGCGATAATACTGGAACCTCTGAGAAAGTAACCTGTGGTCTTTCTCTCTTTTGGGCTTGGGTTTCATCCACTTTCCCAAGGACTCCGGATTTAAGCCTTCTGGTGACTAGGGCCTTATGCTAGTTAGGAAAGGCCAGTTTCTTAATTTGCAGATAGTCATGTACGCCCAAGAGGCGGTTGATATAGATGCATAAGGTATGAGCAGTCAACTTGGTGTAGAGGCGGGCACACAAGCCCCGGAAAGTGTGTGCATGGTTGGTTTCAATCGAGAATTGAGCGCCCAGTTGACTGTTAACCGTTTCGATGATTTGGCGGACCGAGTCGTAGAGGCGACGGGCAGATGCAGAGATCTGTTTTTTCTGGTTGCTGCGCGGCTTGGTGAGCAGGCGGATGCGATTGTGTTGCCAGAGTTCATCCGCGACCGCTGCACTGATGTAGGCCTTGTCGCCGATGACGATGCGGTTGCAGTGTTCTTCCAGCAGTTCGCGACCGATAGCCAAGTCGCCGACGCTGGCAGGAGCCAGTTCGAAATCGAGGATGAGGCCACCTATCGTGATCAGCATATGTAGCTTGAAACCGAAGACCGTCATCTTTTTGGAGGAGACTTTCCCATAATTTGCCCCATGCGCAGACCAATCGCCGCGCGATTGCGGCGCCAGATGGAACTGAACCACAGGAATGGGCAGACTATCGAGTACACACTGCTCATCCCAAAAGAGGTCCATCTGGGCCAACATCATGCGCCGCATCTCATTGATAATCCACATCAAGTTACGTCGTCGCCGATTGAAGCGGCTCTGCTCCGGCAAGATAGGAAACTTATCCCGATGTGCCTGCATATGACTGAGTAACTCTGTTTCCACATCCCAACCCAGGCATTCGCCGATCAGACAGATGGCTATCAATTCACTATCGCTACACGCCGGCTCTGGCCCCGATCGTCTCAGATGCCTTTCCAGTACCTGGCACATGTCGTCAACCAGCACATATGCCCATAGACAGAAGTCGTCAAAGTGAGCTATCATTCGGTTGGTCCTCCTGGTGAGTCGCTTTGGTTGGTGCCGAACTCCAAAGTTATCTCACCAGGGGACTTTTTTCAAACGCTATCTAGCATAAGGCCCGACTAGGATTCAAGCAGTATAGCTTTAATCATAGGATGCAGGTCTTGGCAGACTGACGTTCATTGTGGCTATCCTGTCCTCTGCCTTTACTGCCATGCTGTTTTCCCTTTTGTCCTTTCGGACTCCGGTAGGGCAGTTGACCTACGGGTTTTCCCGCTCCCGTGCCTATTTGTAGGCAGGAGATTCATTCGTTTACCAGCGCACTCGCATCTCCTGGATCGAGGCGGACCAGGAGCGCTTCCCATCCTATACGGAAGATCACGGCAACGCCTATCCAATAGGGCCGACCTACACAATTACCGACTTGACCCCAGGCGTTCGTTACAAAGTGACTTTACGCGCCCGCTACAATGGGCCCGCCGGCCCCTGGACCAACGCAATTGAATTTGACGTCCCCGCGCCGCCTACACTCACAGCCACGGCTACGCCAACAGCTGCGCCTACGTCAACGGCTACAGCCACGCCGACAGCTACGGGCACAATGACGGCCACGCCTACTCCGACGCCCGACCCTAGAGCCGTCAGCAATGTTGTCATTCAGATCAATGACAACGGCAATGCCGTGGTCATCTGGAATCCGCCGACCGATGCGCCCGCCGATTAGTAGGGTAGGTAGCAAGCGAGTTTCCCTTTCGGTACTTTTCCTACTACCCCCCTCCGAACCGTGCTTGCGACTTTCATCGCACACGGCTCTCCAGTATGTTTTTTTCCAGGTCTTTCTCTATCTTCTGGATGACTTCAAGAACAGTTTTGGCTATTTGCATTACGCATACCTTGCTGTCTTTCTGTCTTTCATACCTGTCTCCCTTCGCCATGTAAGAGGCTTTCCCTCTCTCAGACTACTATGGAGACTCCGTTACCATGTGCCTCTCGGCATTTAGGCAATCCTGGAATCCGTAATGAATCTCTGTATAGCATCCCTTAGACTCCCCTTTTGTCACCTTACTCCTGCTCTTTGCAGGCCGTTCCCTTTCGGCGGGTTGTTCCAGTAATGCGATAATACTGGAACCTCTGAGAAAGTAACCTGTGGTCTTTCTCTCTTTTGGGCTTGGGTTTCATCCACTTTCCCAAGGACTCCGGATTTAAGCCTTCTGGTGACTAGGATTCAAGCAGTATAGCTTTAATCATAGGATGCAGGTCTTGGCAGACTGACGTTCATTGTGGCTATCCTGTCCTCTGCCTTTACTGCCATGCTGTTTTCCCTTTTGTCCTTTCGGACTCCGGTAGGGCAGTTGACCTACGGGTTTTCCCGCTCCCGTGCCTATTTGTAGGCAGGAGATTCATTCGTTTACCAGCGCACTCGCATCTCCTGGATCGAGGCGGACCAGGAGCGCTTCCCATCCTATACGGAAGATTACGGCAACGCCTATCCAATAGGGCCGACCTACACAATTACCGACTTGACCCCAGGCGTTCGTTACAAAGTGACTTTACGCGCCCGCTACAATGGGCCCGCCGGCCCCTGGACCAACGCAATTGAATTTGACGTCCCCGCACCGCCTACACTCACAGCCACGGCTACGCCAACAATTGCGCCTACGTCAACGGCTACAGCCACGCCGACAGCTACGGGCACAATGACGGCCACGCCTACTCCGACGCCCGACCTTGTTCCCTTTACCATTCTGGGCATGGGGACCTCAAGCCTGGCTGACGGCGAACTCTCCGTTCTGTGGTCTGTCCCCAGCCAGGCGCCGACCGACTACCAGGTCAACTGGGCCAAAGCGGCGGCGGAATACCCGGCGCTGGACGGCAGCGTGGGCGTCATCACGCAAACGGCAACCACCATTATGATCACCGGTCTGGACGAGGGCGCAGAGTACAAGGTGCGCGTGCGCGCCCGCTACTACGACGGCAGCTATGCGGACAATCCACAGAACGGGCCCTGGAAGGAGACAAGTCATACGGTGTCAGGCGAACTGGTTGTTCCGCCGCCCCAGCAGGGCGCGGAATCCACGCCCACGCCCACAGCGACGCCTACACTGACACCAACCCCTCTGACATCGCCGACACCGGCGCCCAAGGGCTATATCGCTCCGGTTGTGCTGACAAGCCCGGGGGCGGGCCAACTGACCGTCAGTTGGACAGCGCCCAGCGAAATTCCCCGCTATTTTGAGGTTCAGTGGGTAAGATACGGCCGCTCTTACTCCTACGCCAGTAACACGTGGCGCGCCGGATTGGACACATCCCACACGATCACCGGGCTGGACTCGGGCATGTTCTACAAGGCGCGCGTGCGCACCGGCTACGTGGAAGAGAATCCGTGCTGTCCTGGCACGCACAGAACTTTCCATTACCATTGGTATGGGGCGGCAGCACCGGTGTCTGCAGGTCCTACGCCGGTGCCGACCGAAGCGCCGCCGGAGTTCAGCCTGGCAATGAGCGCAGACGCGACGACTAATCTCAGAGCCGTTGCGGGCCACAACAGGATCCAGTTGAGGTGGGACGCCCCCGCAGACCTTTCAGGCCTTGACGGCTACCGCATCATGCGCGGCGTCGGTTCCGCCGGCGAGCTTTCAGTCCTGGTGCAGGATACAAACAGCACGACGACCAGCTACACCGACGGGAGCGTGGCGCCCTTAACCTCGTACAGATATGAGGTGGCGGCGCTCATCACCGACACCGTGCATACGCAGTCGAACACGATCAACGTCAGGACCCTGGACTCGCCGGCGGCAACGTCGACACCGGTGCCCCGCCCCTCCACCTTTTACGATTCCCATGGGAGACCGCAGCTGTCGGTGGGCGTGAAGCATCACGACCGATTCGACGACGGGGACGAAGTCCGCGGGTGGACGGTCAATCTGCAGGCGAACCGCGCCTACCGCGTCACGATATACGACCCGACAGTCAACGAGGACCATGCGCACCAAGTCTACACAGTTGGCGGTTACGAGACGCTCGGTACGGAGATGGAACTCCCCACTCACAGCCACGATCGGCACATTGGCGTCGCCAAGATTGCTGACGAGAACGGCGCTGCATTGCGTTTCAAGTATGCACATATCATCGGGGGCGTCTGGGGCCGCATGACCGGCGCCTACCTCAACTACCCGAACGACCCGGGCGAAGCAACGTATATCTTCGTCACCAGGCGCACCGGCCAGCACTATGTATTCGCCTTCTCGGAGGCCGACGACGTCACGTACTCGATCAGGGTATCCGAAGTGACGGACCTTCCCAACAATCCCTCGCCCTCGGCGCGGCACCTCTATTGGAGTAGAGGCTCGTCGGGAGGAGGCCGAGGCCTCAAGCCCTTTTCTGTCTTCAGTTACTGGCACGGCGCGATCCAGTCCAACAACGACGTGGACTGGTACAAAATCCAGTTGAGGTCGAACAGGGCCTACTCCTTTAGAGTAGAGACGTTACTCAGCAGCGGCGCCAGAAGCGGCGCGCTGTTCAAGATCAAAGGGCTCATCGGTCCGGACGGCACTACAAAGGTAGGTGACACGGGGGGCGGAAGGACCAGCTTTACCTACTCCGTGCCGCACGGAGCCTGGGGCACTTACTACGTCGGCGTTGCAAACAGGAGACAAAACGATATCGGCTTTTACTCGATCATTGTCGATGAGGCGGATGTGCCCGACAACACCGGCGGGCCGACGCTCCGTGTTGGAGAGACGTATGACTCCTTCATCAACTACTTTGGCGACCAGGACTGGTACCGGATAGAACTGGACAGTACGAGGAACTACCGCATACGCGCCTACGGCGGCTGGGGGAACAACGGCCTGGTCAAGACGCTCTCGATCATGAAACCACGTGACGGCACCATGAACAATATGGAGGTCTCGTCCGGCTATACGTCGACACCCCTGACTTCATATCCCGCAGGGGTGAGGCCGGCCTACAAGGCGGCCACCTTCAAACCGAGCGCATCCGGCACCTACTATATCGTGATTAGCCATAGCAGTGCTGGGTCAGGGGGCCTGCAGGTTGGTGGGTACTATGTCAGAGTGGAAGACACTGGACCCCGCTAAACGCGGGGTTTGGGAGGAGCGGGGGGACAGGGCGCCTTCGCTCCTCCTTGTCTATGCGCTTGGAGATACCCCTGCCCAATGCTCCGCAATTCCGGAATCCCACACCCGCGGGCAGGCCGGCAGGGACGCGCTTGCACAGGGGGTAACCGGGTCTCTTTGACGTTTGTATACACAGTGCAGAAATGCGGCAACTGCGTTAGGAGCGCGGGCGTCTCGCCCGCATTCTCGTTAGGGGGCAGCTCCCGGTTTCATTTGGTAGCCGCTTTAGTTAAGGACAACAGGCCAGGCCCGCGCGTGCGCGGGCCTGGCCTGTTGTGCAGATGCGCTGCAGCGCAGGGTCAGACGGTGTATTGGGCGATGGTCCGGTTCAGGTTGTCGATCATCTCTGCGAACGTTTCGTGCGGGTCTTCGGCGTCGTTGACGACTTTGTTGCGGGCGTTGCTGAACTCGGTGATCCACTCGATCCAACCGACCCACTCCCAGGGGGAGGAGTGGTTGAGGGAGTCGATGCAAACGGCGGCGTTGTCATCGGGCCGGAAGCGCGCATCGGCGGTCAGCTCCTTCAGGCTGGGGAGGTCGCCGGCCATCTGGCGCCAGATTGTCTGCGCCTCCTTATTGGTACCAAAGGCGACCCAGTTCCAGGCCGTTTCAGCGTAGGCGGCGGCCGATTGGCTGACGACCCAGAGCCAGTGGGAGCCGGCGGTGTAGGGAATGTGATCGGGCGCGCGCGCGGGGAAGGGGACGATGGTGTAGTCGACGTCGGGAACGAGATTTTCGAAGATGCGCCGGTGGACCGGATGGCCGATCTGCATGGCGGATTTATCCAGAACGAACTGTTCCTCAGGGCTCAGGAAGGAAAGGAAGTCGTCGTCACCAGTCTCGGCCGAGAGCGAGCAGAACCAGTTGAAGGTTTCGAAGATGGCGGGGTAGTCTTGCCAGACCAGCTGATTTGAGGCCGGGTCGATCCAGGTTGCGCCATTTTCTTCACGTTGGAGGTATTGCTGGAAGAGGATGGTGAGCCAGGCGCTGGCGTAGCCTGTATTGCAGCCGATCTGTGAAATGTTGCCGTTGGCATGCGCGGTGAGGGCCTGGGCCTGGCTTAAGAGGTCCTCGAGGTCTGCGAAGGGGTCGGCGGGGTCGAGACCGGCCTCTGCGTAGAGGGTGTTGTTGCGGTAGACGACCAGAGTCTGGACATCAACGGGCAGGCCGTAGTAGCGGTTGTCTTTTTTGGCGCGCTGCACGGTCCAGGGCAGGTAGTTTTCCTCGATGTCCGCGTTGCTGAGGATCAGTTCGCTGACGGGGAGGATATGGCCGGCGGCGATGTGGTTTTCGGCCAGCCCCATGGGGATGCGGTAGGTATCGGGTGGGTCGCCTGCGGCGGAGCGGGCGGAGAGATGGTCCCAGTACGCGCTCCAGGATACCGGTTGGATGTCGATGGTCAGGCCGTTATTCTGCTCTTCGAACTGTTCTCTTAGTGTTTCGACTGCGGCCCGGTGTTCTGTCGAGAAGGGCTGCCAGTGGGTAATTGTCACACTTTCTAGCGGCGGGGGAGTGTCAGAGGCCATGCTGGCCTCTTCGAGCGGTAGCGCGGGGAGCGTACATGCGGCGAGAGCGGTAGCGGCCGGGGCGGCAGCCGCGAGCCGCAATAGCTGACGTCGGTTCCATCGACTATCTTTCAATTTGTGTGTCTCCTTCTGGCAGGCCCCAATGTTTGGGCCACAAAATATGAGAAACGGAGTGCATCCAGGTCGATGGGGGGATGCGGTTCGGGGCATCAGGCCTGCCTCCGTTCCGCGGTATGCGTCAAAGAGAAGCGTTACCGGGTTTGACGCCGTTGTGGCGGCGCGCGGGCAGCCTGGGCTATTGCGGTTACGGGCTGGGTTTCTCTTTTGCGGCGGGAAAAAGGAGGTGCCCCCTTGCCGACTGAATGGAGTGTAGTTGCCATAGTTACACGCATCACAGGGCAAGGGGACATGATGCCCCATCCAGTCGTGACCTGGGAACGTGTAACTATGGCGGGTACATTATGACATGTTTGCCGGGAAAGGGTAAATCGTCTGCGCGGCGGTGGGTGTATGGCGCCCCGGTTGCGGAGGCAAGATGCAAGGCGACCCGGGTCATGGAGACGGCGGTTCAGGTTCCTCGCCTTTGATCATACGGTAACCGATACGCGATTCGGTGAAGATGTATTGGGGGTTGGCGGCGGAGTCGCCGAGTTTGCGGCGGAGGCTTTTGACGGCGGTGCGCAGGGGTCTGAGGTCGCTGTTGTCGCTCAGGTTCCAGACACGCTGCAGGAGATGGTTGTAGGTCAAGGTTCTGCCGGCGTTGGCGGAGAGTTCGGCGAGCAGGCGGAACTCCATGGCGGTCAGGCGGAGGGGGCGGCCGGCCAGGGTCACGGTGCGTGCGGCGTAGTCGACGGTGAGGTCGCCGCGGCGATAGCGGGATGAGGGCGGGGCGGTCTCCTGTTTGCGCAGGGCGGCCCGGATCCTGGCGGCCAGCTCGGTTTTCGAGAAAGGCTTGACAACGTAATCGACGGCTCCCATGTCGAAGGCTTTGGCGACGACGTCTTCCTGGCTGTAGGCGGAAAGGAAGATGACAGGCAGTTTGGCGATGGTGAGGATGTCTTTCATCAGATCGATACCGCTGCTGCCGGGCAGCATGAGGTCGAGCAGGACGAGTTTGGGCATTTTTTCTTCAAGGAGGCGCAGCGCTTCCTGTGGGTCTGCGGTGACGACGGGTTCGTAGCCTGACTTCGAGAGAGTGTCGCGGACATATCTGAGGGCCTTTGGATCATCATCGACGACGAGGATGCGAGTGCGGCCCTGTGCTGCGGGGGGCTGGCGCGTGGAAGCATGGCCGGGTTGGGTAGGGGCGGCGTAGCCGGTCTCTTCGACGGTGGGGAGGGTGAAGGTGAAGCGAGCGCCCAGTCCAGGTCCGTCGCTTTCGGCCCAGATGCGGCCGCCATGGGTTTCGATGATGCCTTTGCAGATGGCAAGGCCGAGGCCGGGGCCGGGCGCGCGGCCACTGTCCCTGTTGGGGGAGAATTTGCGGAAGAGATGGGGCAGGCGGTCAGCGGAGAGGCCGATGCCGTCGTCGGCGACGGAGAGGGCGACATGGACGCCGGCGCGTGCGGCGCTTACGCGGATGGCGGAGAGTTCGGGCGAGTGACTGGAGGCGTTGGAAAGCAGGTTGGCGAGGACCTGGGCGGTGCGGCGTTTGTCTGCCATCACCCTGGGCAGGTCGGGCTGCAGGTCGATGTGAAGGTTGTTCCTGCCGCCTGCGCTGAGGAAGGTATTTCTGGCGTGGTCGACGAGGTCGGCGACGTCAGCGGGTTCGGGGGATACGGAGAGAGTACCGGTTTCGATGCGGCCGACGTCGAGGAGGTCGTTGATGAGGCCGCTCATGTGGTCGGCCTGCTGGTCGATGATGCGGAAGAACTGGATCATTTCGGTGGGGCCGAAGGTGGCGGGGGCGCTGAGTACGGTAGCGGCCGAGCCTTTGATGGAAGCGAGGGGCATGCGCAGTTCGTGGCTCATCATGGCGAGGAATTCGGCGCGTAGGCGCTCGGTCTCCTCGAGGGAGGTCATGTCCTGCAGGGTGACGACGAAGGTGTCGACGCCGTTCTCCTGTTGCGAGCGGATGGGTGTGGCGTTGATGAGGGTGGTGATGGATCTGCCGTCGGGAACGCGGATGGTGATCTCTTCGGCGCGTACGGTTTCGCCGGCGCTGAGCGCCTGTGCGAGGGAGAATTCCTGCAGGGAGATCTCGCGCCCGTCGGCACGGCGAACGGTGAGGGTATCGAGGAGCTGCTCCGGAAGGCTGTTCGGCATGCGCAGGGCTTCGATGATTCTGACCGCCTCGCGGTTGAAGGAGATGGGCGCGCCGGTCTTGGCATTAAAGACAGCGACGCCGACGGGGGAGGTATCTATGAGGGTTTCCAGGCTGATCCTGGCTATCTGCTCGTCCTGGTAGCGGCGGACGTTGGCGATGACGAGCGCGGCCTGGGAGGCGAACATGACGAGCGTTTCTTCGTCTTCCGGGGTGAACTCCCGTTTGCCTTCTTTTTCGGCGAGAAAGAAGTAGCCGACGCTCTCGCCGCGGTGGCGGATGGGCGCGGCGAGAAAGGAGGGGGAGGGGCTTACGGGCATGGGGGGATGGAACTCGGGGAGGCCCAGCGCGCGGGTGTGGGTGTGGAAGTCTTTCAGGCGCAGCGGCTCCTGAAGGTTGCCGAGGTAATCGAAGAGCCCCCATCTCTCGGGCAGATTCCACAGCTGTCTGCTCTCTTCGGAACTGACTCCGGAGGCGAGAAACTCCTCGGGCTGTCCGGATTCGTCGAGGGTGGTAATCACGCCATAGCGGGCGTCGGTGAGCAGGCGTGCGCTGTCGAGGACGCCCTGCAGGACGGTTTCGAGGTCGAGGCTGTCGTTGATGCGCAGGCTGGCTTGGCTGAGGCGGGAGAGGCGGTCGCGCAGCATTTCGACTTCCTGCGCCAGTTCGTCGATTCGCTTCATATTTGGTATTTGAAGGGCTGTGTGGGATGCAAGGTTTGGCGGCTGTGCTGTGTGGTTGCGGGTGGGAGCGGAATGCAGTCGTGATCAGGTTGCGCGCGGCAATTGTACCGGTAATTGCAATGATATCACAAAACTTCAGCGTTAAGGGGCTTGAATTTCACTTATATATCACATAGATGGTGTATGTTATAGAACTACCCACTTTTCTGACGGGTAAGAGCGGCGCTCGGCAGGCGCGGTTGAACCAACGCGACGCGTCTGGCGGCGGGTATACACCTGAATGGAGTGTAGTTGCCATAGTTACACGCATCACAGGGAGATGCGGATCACGCGTGTGCTTCTGCCGGCGCGGCCCGCATGTCAGTATACCCGTCGCCAAGCGCGCCGCGCGGGGACGGTTGGACCGGGGCCGACCGGATTTGGTACAGCCGGTCAGGAGGGTCGGATTCCCGGCGTGTACCTGTGAGACTGAATAGCTGGCCTGCGATGGATTTGTCCAGTTCAGTTGTCCCAGAATTGGGGAATGGGATTCCCGGTTTCGGGACAACGGCGCCGGATCAGGGCAACTCTGATCCGGTTTTTGTGCTTGGCGCTTTCCGGGCCCTGTGGCATTCCGAAGACAAGGAAGTGAATGCGACGAAGAATAAAGTGGCGCGTGGGAATTTCGCGCCGTTGGCAGATCCGTCGGAATGATGACGGCGCTGCCAGGAAGATGTGTCGTGTCCAAATAGTATGGTGGGTCCCAATGTTTGGACCACGGAATGGGAAAAATAAGGTGCATCCAGACGGATGCGGCCGGCTCTGATCAGAGCACGAAGCGCTCTTCAGTTGGAGTCCGATAGTTGAGACTTTGATGCGGTTCTGCTCCAAAAGAAGACAAACTGCGCAACCAAACCTATCCACGTTGGAATAGCAACTCCAATAACCCATTGGATGAATGTCAGTTGGGCTTGTGTCACATCATTTTTTGTGGCTAAATGTTCGTATGCCACTTTCAGTTGGTGACGCATTCAGAGATTTCCTCGACCCGAAGCTGCGGCAGCGCATTGACTGAGTTTTCAGTCTTGAGTTTTCACTTTTGAGTAGCCTTTCGACCGGACAACTGAAAACGATCATGAATTCGGTTTGTCACCAACTCTTTTTCGCCGATGGGAGCGCAGACGTTCCGCCTTTTTTACGGAATACGCATTACGGGATTCGAAGATTTTTTGGCGGCCAGGCCTCATTGCCAACCCACACGAACGAGGAGATTGTTGTGCCCTTTCAGGTTTTGGACTTCCAAAAAGACATTCGCAATGTCCTGACGACGCCGGAGATCCGCGCCCGCTTTCTGCAGGTCGAGGTGGGCCAGACCGCGCAGAGCCATACGCATGATCTGGGCCATGAGATCTTTCTGATCCTGCAAGGGCAGGCGGAATTTACGATCGAGGGCCACGCCGAGGTGCTGGGGCCGGGCCAACTCTGCATCGCGCTCACCGATGAGGCGCACCAGGTGCGCAATGTAGGCGACGAGCCGATCATCATGTTTCTGTCGGTTACGCCGCACATCCAGCCGACCCATACATACTGGAACGACGACGGCGCCAAGAAACCGCCCCGTTTCGCGCTGAACACCGCTTACGACGTAGAGCCGGATCGCACGACCCCCACCGACGGAATTCTCGATCAGCAGTTGGCCGCGGCCGAGGCATGGCTGGACGCGGTCGAGGCGAATACGCAGACGCAGCGGGAGCAGATCACAGCCTACAAAGCGGCGCGCGCCGCCGGTGACGATGTGGCGGCTATGGCGGCCCGTGATGCGATGTGGGCATCTCTCTATCCGGCCTTCCGTCGGGCCTTCGCCCTGGCCGATGTCTGGAACAGCTTCACCTCGCGCACGGTCGACACGGACTATACCGGCGCGTGAGCCGCCATCCCCTCAAAGAGCCACTGACCACCGATTGGAGACAAGCAAGTGACACGAGTTAAAATCGGCGTTGTCGGATGCGGGGCCATCGCCCAGATACACCATATGCCTAACCTGAAGGAGTTGCAGGACGAGTTCGAGGTGACCGCCGTCTGTGACCTGTCGGCTGACGCGGCCCGCTACGTGGCCAACCGCTTTCACGTGCCGCGCCACTTTACAGACTATCGCGATCTGCTGGCATCCGATGTGGAGGCGGTACTGCTCTGCCAGACAGATCCCAAGAAGGATGTCGCCGTTGCCGCCTTCGACGCCGGCAAGCACGTCTTCATCGAGAAACCGGTCTGCTTTTCTTTGGAAGAGTGCGATGAGATGATCGCGGCCTGCGAGCACGCCGGCACGGTGGGCCAGGCCGGCTACATGAAGGTCTACGATCCTGCCTTTGAACTGGCCAAGCGGGAAGCGGCCGACATGGACGTGCGCTTTGTGCAGATCAATCACCTGCACCCGGACAACGAACTGCACCATCGGCAGTTCGATGTGCGCCGCTTCGATGACCTGCCCGAGGGGGCGGTACAGAGCGCGTTCGAAGGCTGCACGGCCGCGCGCCGTCAAGCCATCGGCGACGCACCGCCCCACGTGGAGCGCGCCTTCTTTCTGCTGGCGGGAAGCGTGATCCACGACCTCTACGGGCTGCGCGAGATCATGGGCCTGCCGGTCGAAGTGACGCACACTGAGATCTGGCAGGAGAGACGGGCGCTCAGCTTCACCATGGTCTACGAGAACGGCGCCCGCTGCGTGGGCACGAGGGTCGACCTGCCCCATCTGTGGGATTTCAAAGAGACGCTGGAGATCTACGGTGACGACAAACGGGTGATCGTCGCCTACCCGACCGGCTTCTCGCGCGGCATCCTGTCCACTGTGTCGATTCAGGGGATCGACAGCCAGGGCACGACCTACCGCACCGAGCCGTACATCGATTGGGACAGCGCGTTCGTGCGCGAGCTGCGCCACTTCCAGGATTGCATCGTCAACGGCAAGAAGTCGCGCACGTCCCTGGAGCACGCGCGCAAGGATGTGGGGCTGATCATCGACATTATCAAGGCGCATAAGGGATAGTGCGTGAGGGCACACTGCGTATGGCGTATTCCGTATTGCGCAGCAGGCGAGCCGTCCGGGGGCTTTTGAGCTTTGAGCGCAGAAAACCCTTGGTTGGAATGGTAGTCTCTTCGGACTGGCGGTGTGATGTATTGGAAGGACAAGGTGAACGTACATGACTCTTACAAGAGTAAGACTGAAACGCTTTACTGCCTTCGAAGAGCTGGATGTGGAGTTTTCTCCGGGTATCAATGTCTTCGTAGGCGATAATGGTACCGGGAAGACGCACCTGATGAAGGTTTGTTATGCCGCGTGCGACGCCTCGAAGCCACACGTATCCTTTGACAACAAACTGATTGAGGTTTTTCTTCCATCGGGACGCGTCCTGGGGCGCTTGATCAAAAGACAGCGAGGTAGCATAAGAGGCGCGGTGGAGGTGTTCCGCGAAGGGCGGAGACTGCGCGCCTCGTTCTCAAACCTTGCCAGGTCGCCAACATCCCCAGCCATAACCGGCGCTAACCAATGGGCAGATTCGCCAGTCAAGAGTGTCTACATTCCACCCAAGGAGATGCTTGCCAACGCGCCCGGCTTTCGGTCTCTTTATGGGCAGCGCCAAATCCAATTTGAAGCAGTCTATGATGATCTCCTGCAGTGGGCTTATCTCCCACTCCCGCGCGGCCCAATTGAGGCCCAGAGCAAGCACCTGTTTCCCGACCTGGAAAGCGCGCTCAAAGGAAAGGTTACGGTAGAGAACGAGGAGTTCTTTCTACGCAGCAAACAGGGGAAAATCGAGTTTCCTTTGCTCGCAGAGGGCATACGCAAACTCGGTCTTTTGTGGATTCTGCTCCGGAACGGAACGTTGCAAGATGGCTCTGTGCTGTTCTGGGATGAACCTGAAACAAATCTGAATCCAAAGTATTTCGGCGTGGTAATCAAGGTTTTGCTGAAATTGCAGCGAATGGGTGTGCAGATATTCTTCGCCACCCATGATTACGTCATCCTCAAGGAGCTTGATCTGCAGCAGGAGAGCGGCGACAAAATCGCTTACCATTCCCTGTATAGGTCTAAGGAAACGGGGGACATCGCTTGCCGCACGACCGATACCTTTCTTGACATCGATCCGAACGCAATTGCGGACACATTCGACGACTTATATGACCGGGAGGTGGAGCGCAGTCTAGGAGATCTTCTTCAATGACGGCTCTGAAGTTCACAGAAGGCGATCTGCAACTCACGATCAATGGCGCAATTGGAGCAAGAAAGTTCGACAATTCCAGTCATGGGTTGAGCCACTGTATGAAGGCAGTGGATTTCATTGTTGAGCGTCCCGATTGCTATCTGTTCATCGAGTTCAAGGACCCCCAGAATCCTAATGCCAAGGCGAAAAACCAGCGAAGTTTCGTAAATCGATTCAAGAGTGGGCAGCTTGATGAGGATCTCAAACTCAAATTTCGGGACTCATTTCTCTACGAATGGGCAGCAGTACGTGCCGATGATAAGCCTGTTCATTACCTGGTTCTTATCGCCCTGGCCAGTTTGAGAAAAGCTGATCTGGATCGCAGGACAGGTGCATTGCAAAAGAAGCTGCCTTTGCATGGCCCACAGTCAGGTTCGTGGATTCGCCCACTTGTCAAGAGTTGTATTGTCTTCAACATAGCTGCGTGGAACAGAAACTTCTCTGATTTGACTATCACCCGCTTGAGTGCCAAGAGCCAGAAGCCAGCGACAACTTAACTCAGGCAGTTCGATTTTACAGCGCTCGATCCCTTTCAACGTTCTGCCGAATTTGCCCCGCCGGATTGAAGGTCCGAAAACTATTGATGGTATCATGGAACATGATGCGTCTGGCATGATGATGCTTGAACCGTCGCCGTGTACCGCATTTTGGACATGCACTGAGCCAAGGGAACCGTCAGACGACCTCCCATGAAAACAGTTGTCGTCGCCTGTATCCAGCAGAAGATGCGTCTGCCGCAGACGCTGGAGGAGTATCGGGAAGACCTGCGCCGGTTTTTGCGGGCGGCGGCCAACAAACGCGCGCGGCTGGTCGTCTTTCCTGAACTGGCCGGGGTGATGGTCATCCCGCCTCTTCTGGGCGGCTTCCAGGCCAATCTGCTCAAACGGGCAGACCTGGCGCGGCGGCGGCAATCGAGCCTGTGGCAGAAGATCAGCGGCGGCGTTTCGGGCGCGCTGACCGGCTGGTTCAACACCGACTTTCGCCAGATGACCGGCGCGCTGCTGACGACGCAGCCGCAGATGGTCTGGGACGCCTACGACGACGTTTTCGGCGGACTGGCGCACGAATTTGATGTCACACTCGTCGCGCCCAGCGCCTATCTGCCGGATCCCCTGGATGGAGTGCTGCGCAATCTGGCCGTCGTATACGGGCCGGGAGGTGAACGGCTGGGTTACCAGGCCAAACGCGTCCTGCACCCGGAAGACGAGGACCTGGCCCAACCCGGCCAAGAGTGGAACGTCATCCAGACGCCGGTCGGGCAGATCGGTTTGATGCTGGGCGGGGATTCGTTCTATCCGGAGGTGGGACGACTGCTGGCCTATCAGGGCGCGGAGATGCTCATCGCCCAGGGCGCGGCCACGGAGCGGGTGTTGTACGAAAAGCTGCGCTCCGGGACGCTGGCGCGAATGCAGGACAATCAGCTGTTCGCCGCCATCAGCTTTCTCGTCGGACACAATGAGTTCAGCCGCCACCAGCGCGACCCGTTCGTGGGCCGTTCGTCGGTGATGGCCCCCCAGGAGCTTACACCCCGCGCGAGTGGAATCCTCGTGGAAGCGTCGAACTTTCGCAGCGAGAGTGTGCTCTCTGCGGTCTGGGATTTTCAGGAGCTGGCCGAGTTGTGGGAGACATCGGATACGCCGGTGCGAAGCCATCTGCCATTGGAAGCGGTCGGACCGACGCTGGCGCAACTCTACCAGAGGATGAGGCAGCTGCCGAAAGGATCGGATGCGCTCTTGGCGGCGCCGGATAACCAAGAACCTGAAACAGTGGAGCGCCCCGACAGTGACATGAAAAGGACGTCCATGTCAACCAATACGAGGCCTATTCTCGGCCTGAACGACCTCCCTGTGGTGGCGTCGGTCAGCTCCTTCTGGGGATCGCCGAGCGATGAAGAGATCGAGGCCGCCTTGCCTGCCCATGTTCCAGTCAGTCTTACTCTTGATTCAGATGATGGGGATGACGGGGGTGATGACGATTCATCCATCTCAGATGAACTACCGGCGCTTGCTGAATCGGCGGTAGAGGGAACAACGGTGGACGAAGCGAGCGCAGACAGCGCAGAATCTCCAGAGGCCGCTGCCAGTCAAGTCGATGAGAGTCAGGCGGAGCATGGAGAGGGCGGAAACGAAGGCGAGGAGGAAACACAGGAGATGGACGCGCTCCTCGAACCGACGGCAGAAGAGGAGAAGGAAGACAGCGGCTGAGCATTGCGTATCACGAATCGGTGCGGCGTACTACCTCCTTGTGGACGCAGAGAATGCCGCGCGCATTGCGCGCTCAGGGGGCAGCCTCCTCTTTGGCGGTCTGTATCAACCGCAGCATCTCATCCACGTCAGTGATCTTCACGCGCGGCTGTCCCTGCAAGGCCCCCCGTTCATTCTCGATCCGCTCCAGAATCTGCCAATCGGCGAAGGAAACGAAGGCCGCGCCCTTTTCTTGCAGCAGGGAAATGATGTCGCCGGGGCGGCCATGCCCGTCGAGTTGCGGACTCTGTAGATTGGCCGGGGCAGTGCCGAGCGCGCCTGAGGCCGCATCGCGCTCAGTTGACGAAGCGGCGGCGCATTTCACATCTTCCAGCATTAACTTCACCGTCTCGACAGCGTCCGGTTTGTTGGTGCCGATCACACCGGTCGGGCCGCGTTTGACCCAGCCGACGGCATACTCTCCGGGCACAACCGCGCCGCCATGTTCGGCGGTCACGCGCCCCTTTTCGTTGGGAATGATGCCCCAACGATCATAGAATGGGACGCCTGGAATCGGCACGCCCTTGTAGCCGATCGAACGGAAGACCAGCCCCACATCAAACTCTTTGCACGCGCCGGTGCCTCGGCAGGAGAGATAGCCTGTTTCGGTTGCGTAGAGCGCATTCTTTTCCGTCGTGATGGCGCTGATCGCCCCGCCGGCGCCGGTTATCTCCGTTGGAGAGCGCAGAAAATGGAAGATGATCTGCTTCGGTTTGCCTGTTGCGCCGCGCTCAGCCAGTTGGTGCATCGTTTCCAGATTGCGCTGGGCTGTGCGGTCCCCTTCCAGTTCAGCTTTGCTGGCGTCGTTCAGTACCAGGTCGTCCGGGTTGATGATCACATCCGCAATCTCCAGTTCGCCCAACTCCTTGATCTCCGGATTGGTGAACTTGGCCTGCACCGGGCCGCGCCGGGCAAAGATGTGAATGCGCCTGACATTGCTTTCCTGAAGTTCATCCAGGGCGTAGTCGGTCATGTCTGTGGTCTTGAGTTCTGTAACCGATTTGGCAAGAATGCGGGTCACGTCCATCGCCACATTGCCGACACCGATCACAGCGACACTTTCCACGCCCAGGTCGAACTCATAATGGCGAAAGTCAGGATGGCCGTTGTACCAGGCCACGAACTCGGTGGCGGAAAAGCTGCCTTCCAGATCTTCGCCGGGAATGTCGAGCTTCCTATCCGATTGCGCGCCGACCGCGTAGAGGATCTGATCGTAGTGCGCTTTCAGATCGGCATGGGCAATGTCGGCGCCGAGATCGACGTTGCCGAAGTAGCGCACGCGGCTGTCCTTCATCGTGCGTTCATAGATGCGCGTCACGGACTTGATCTTCTGGTGATCCGGGGCCACGCCATAGCGCACCAATCCGTAGGGTGTGGGCAGCCGGTCGAACATATCGATCGAGACATGCGCATCTTTCTGCTTCAACAGTGCGCCGGCAGCGTAGAAGCCGGCGGGTCCGGCGCCGATGATCGCAATTCGCACAGGTCTTTTGCTGCTTCCGAGTTCGCCTATTGGTGTCAACGCAATCTTCCTTTATCGGACGAAAAAAGCCTTCAAACTCCTTCTTTCCGGGGTCATTTCTTGCCGAACACTGGGGTCACAGGCGTTTCGCCTGCCCAAGCAAAGACTGAAACTGTCGCGCCAGGGTAAGAATGCCGATTCCGAGTTGGAAATACTCGGCTGGGCCGATCGCTTCGATGGCTGTCTCGTCGCCCTCCTCCTCGGCACGGGCGCTGGAGAGCCAGGCGAACACGCCGCCCAGCAGCGCGCCCCCTATCACACCCGCTACGATGATAGCCGTCCGGCTGCTTTCCTTCATTGCCTGTCTCCACTGCATTGGGCGCTCGGGTGCCCTCTGGGCGCGCGAAGCGGTATCGCATATTCAATCACGTCCATCCCTCTGTCACGCTTATCAAAGTTCAGACATTTTGAAGGTTTTTTGGCGGAGAGGCTTTCATTGCCAACGCCAATACAAAAAACCTTCAAACTCACAGACCGACCGCGGCGCGGTGGGTAGCGCCGCGGTCAATATGAAAGAGTCAAATCAGCGGACTGCGTATTCCGTAGGAGAAGATGAGACGCTCGCTGCCGACTGCGGCGTTGCGGGCATTCAGCAACGAGCGAACTGTCTTGTCTGCCTATTTGAGCGTCATCTCCTTGATCAGAATGCGGTGGTCGAGCTTTGGAGCCCAATTGAGCCGGCTGCCGATGCCGTAGGCAAGATCCATGTGGCCGATGTAGCCGATGGCAACATCCTCATGCACGATCCGGTTCAACTCCTGCAGCGTCATCTCGCGCTCATCACCCGTGAGCGGCAGCGCCTTCATCCACACCGCGTCGGCTTCCTCGTTGCAGTATACGGAGAGAATGCCATCGCAGGCGTAGTAGAAGCGGTAGGAGGAGGCATAGTCCATGATCTCATTGCCATGCAGATGGATGGCGACGAAATTCCGATCTTCGGGCACGTCCTTAATGTTGACCAGCATCACCTTGCCGAACCCTTCCGGATCGTAGAAGGTGGTGGTAACGCTGAAACCGACATCTGTGAGCATGGAAGCCACAGCCTGAACCACCTCATCCGCTCTGGGGAAGACCGCAAGGCGCGCGCCCAGCGTGATCTCCATATCGGTGGGCACGCCGTCCGCGGCCGCGGCGGCCAGGAGTTCGCGCGCCTGATCCGGATCAAAGGGATACGGTTCCAGGCTGGGGTCATAGCCGGTGGCGGATGAATTGACAATCTGCCCGGCGACCGTGGCTGAACCGCCCAGGATGCTACCAACGATGGCCTCCTTGTCGATCGCCATCTGGAACGCCAGGCGGACGCGCCGGTCGGACAGCAGCGGGCTGTTGGTATCCATGCGGATGAAGATCGTCTCCACGCTGGGGGCCGACGCGCAACTGGTGTCAGCTTCGGCGTCGAGAACCTGGCACTGTTCCGGCGTTACGTACTGGGCCAGATCGACCTCCCCGGCCTGCACAGCCGCGACCCGAACCTGATCCTCCTGCAGGAAACGGTAGGTAGCCTTCTGGAAGGTCTGGGCGCCGCCGGCATCGTCGGGAGCGTCAAGGCCCCACCAGTCAGGGTTGGCCTCATAGGAAATCAACTCGCCCTTGCGCCACTCGACATACTTGTACGGGCCTGTACCGATGATCTGGGTATGGTAGGAGTCCGGATCTTCGGCCAGTTGCTTGGCCGAAGAGATGCCTGCCCACTCGACCTTGCCGAGCAGGATCGGGTCCGGCTCCGGCGTCGATACATCCAGTGTGTACTCGTCGACCGCCTCTGCGCTCATCGTGCCGAGGAAATCGAGCAGGTCGAAGGCGTTGTCGGCATCGAAGGTGTGGTTGATGCTGGCCGCGGCCGCCTCCGCGTTGAAGGGCGAGCCGTCATGAAAGGTCACGCCCTCGCGCAGCGTGAAGCGTATCGTGGTGTCGTTCAACCGTTCCCACGAAGTTGCCAGCATCGGTACGAACTCACCGGTGGAAAAATCGCGGGCCACCAACTGTTCGAACGCGTTGCGGAATCCGGCCGCGCCGGTTTCGCCGAAGGAGCGCCAGGCGTCCAGGCTGACCGGTTCAATGCCAACGGCGATGACAACTTCTTCGCCTGCCATATCATCAGCCGGCGCCGCCTGTTGAACCGGCTGACAGCCCGCCAGCGCCACAGCCAAAACGAGTACCAAAGCCATCCATTTCCAAGCCGTTCTCTGAATCATGACTCCCCCTTTACGGTGGTTGTGCGCGTCAGGTTAACAAATCCGCCTGACTTGAGTTGTTCAAACTGCGTCCCTGCTCGAACGGGGCGCAGGCTCGTCGCCGCCAAGTTCCTTAGAGGTAGAACGCAATGGAAGCCCCCGGCGCCAACCAAGGTGATAATCTCCCATTGTGAATTTGCGGTCTGCGGTGCTAAAATAGTGGTCACACCATCCTGGGTTGCTGCCAACCGCTTCCTCTGCGTACTTGGCGGCGTTAAAAAAATATTTGGCGGCAATTAAGAACGATTGTATAGTAAGTTCGCCAGACACGTCAATTCACGATTCGCGGAGCGGTCGGCCCGCCGACATCCGTCCTCACTGTCTAGGTTACGGGCCAGCTTGTACAACCATCACCCAAGAAGGCTATCGCAATACTGCCGAGCCCTCATTCCCATAAATTCCTCTCTTGTGCCCAACCGCGTGCAAGAGCGGGGGATAGACAGTTCAGATCACAATAGCCTGCGGTTCTTAACCCTGTCGCCGATGTCGGCGCTCGCCGTCTTCGTCTTCCTGGCCAATTGGGATAGCTACCTGTGGCCTCTGATCGTCCTGAACAGCCTGGAGAAGCAGACATTGCCGCTGGTGCTGGTCGGCCTGCGCAACTTGTGGTGGACGCGCTATGAAATGTGGGCGGCCGGCTCGATGCTGACGGTCATTCCGGTCATGATCATCTACAGCTTCGCCTCGCGCTACTTCATCCGCGGCATAGCCATGACCGGATTGAAGGCCTGAAGCCGCCCACCAGAGGACCGCAATCAGTGGCCGGTGAATTCCTGGCCGCTGCCCCCCTCCAGCTGGCAATCGCACAGCCAGGAAAGGATACCGTATGCGCATGACCGGTGGTGAAGCTGTCGTTCGTTCGCTGGCAGCGAATCATGTCGACACCGTGTTCGGCATTCCGGGCACCCACAATCTGGCGATATACGAAGCCCTGCGCCAGATGGACGGCGTCCGGCACATCCTCGCCCGCCATGAGCAGGGCGCGGCCTTCATGGCCGACGGCTACGCCCGCGCCAGCGGTCGGGTCGGTGTATGCGTGAGCACCACCGGTCCGGCGGCGCTCAACACGTTGGCCTCATTGGGGACGGCCTACAGCGATTCTTCCCCCGTTCTGTGCATCGCCAGCCAGATCCCGGCGGAGGGCATCGGGCTGGACAAGGGCTTTCTGCACGAATGCCAGGACCAGTTGGGGAGCTTTGCGCCGGTGACAAAGTGGCGGGCGCGCGCCGACACTGTGGCTGCGATCCCCGATGTCATGCGCGAGGCATTCGCGCAGATGCAGACCGGCAGGCCGCGTCCGACTGCGGTGGAGATTCCCTGCGATGTCCTGGACGCCAGCGACCACGTGGCGATCACCGTAGCGGCTGCTGCGCCCCGCCTGACGCCGGATGCGGAGCAGGTCGAGCAGGCGGCGCAGCTGTTGAGAGCGGCGCGGCGGCCGGTCATCTGGGCGGGGGGCGGTGTGATCAGCAGCGACGCCGGGACCGAGTTGCGGCAGCTGGCCGAGCGCTTGCAGGCGCCGATCTTCACGACGGTGCTGGGCAAAGGCGCGGTGGCGGAAGACCATCCGCTGGCCGCGGGCAACGCGCTCCTGCACCCTGCCGCGCGTGCCTTTCTGGCCGAATGTGACCTCATGCTGGCGGTCGGCACCCGCTTTACTGAGGAGGAGACGGATCGCTGGGGCTTGCGTCTGCCGGACTCGCTCATCCACATCGACATCGATCCAGAGGAGATCGACCGCAACTACCCGGCCACGGTCGGCATTGTCGCTGACGCCCGCGCCGCGCTGCAAGAGTTCAACGCACAGTTGCAAAATCTTGGTAAGCAGGAACATCGCGAAGCCGTTGAGATTGCCGATATGCGGCAGGAGATTTGGCGCTACTGTCAGGCGCGTGCGCCCGAAGGCGTGGAGCTTGTGCAGACGCTGCGAACTGCGCTGCCGCGCGAGACGATTGTGGTCAGTGATCTGACCGTGGCGGCCTACTGGTGCCGGAGGCTGCTCGACATCTATGAGCCGCGCACGCACATTTACCCCTGGGGATTCTGCACGCTGGGCTTTGGCCTGCCGGCCGCGATCGGCGCAAAGGTAGCGCAGCCCGATCGCCCCGTGGTTGTCCTCTGCGGCGACGGCGGTTTCCTGTTCAACTGCCAGGAGTTGGCGGCCGCGGCGCAGTTCGAGGTGCCACTCGTGGTGGTGGTCTTCAACGACGCGGCGTATGGAGTGCTGCGGCCACAGCAGGAGGTACGCTACGGGGGCGCTCATGCGGTCGACCTTGTGAACCCGGACTTCATGGCGCTGGCGGGGGCGTTCGGCGTTGACGGCTGCCGCGTCACGTCGATCGAGCAGCTAGGCCCGACGGTTGCAAAGGCGATCGAAGCGGACAAGACCACGGTAATCGAACTACCGGGGACGCTGCCATGGCCGATCATGGATCCGTCGGTGCGCATGTTCGAGGCGGAGCCATGAGCAAGCTGCGCGTGGGCTTCATCGGCGCCGGCGCCATCACTGATCTGCATTACCTGGGCTACAAGGACAACCCCAAAGCGGAGCTTCACGCCATCTGCGATGTGGACGAGACGCTGCTCCGGCGGCGCGCGTCCGACTGGCAGATCGGGAAGACCTACACCGATTACCGACAACTGCTTGCCGACCCCGACGTGGACGCTGTGGAGGTGATCACGCCCCACCATCTGCACGCGGAAATGGGCATCGCCGCGCTGGAGGCGGGCAAGCACGTCTCCGTACAGAAGCCGATGGCGATCACCGTCGCCGAGTGCGATGCGCTCATCGAGGCGGCGCAACGCGCGGGCAAGCTGATGCGCGTGTTTGAAAACTTCCGCTTCTACCCACCGCTGGTGAAGGCGAAGGAACTCCTCGACGCCGGCGCGATTGGCGAGCCGCTCTCCATTCGCATCAAGTGCGTACAGGGTACGTCGGGGGAGGGATGGGAGATCCCCTACAGGCGCTGGGTATGGCGCTTCGACCGTGCCCAGGGCGGGGGAGGGCGGGTCATCCTCGACTACGGTTACCATCTTTTTTCGATCGCGAGGTGGTACTTGGGCGCGGTGGAGAAGGTGTTCGCCTGGATCACGCACCGCCCGATTCAGCATGGTTGGATGCTCGACAGCCCGGCGGTCGTCATCTGGAAATACCGGAACGCCGAGAAATACGGCTCCTACGAAGCTGTCACCTCCGATGACATCCTGGTTCCAACCAAGTACGGACGCCCGGAGGACGAGTGGGTCGAGTTGACCGGCTCGCACGGCTTTATCTGGGTCAACCGCTGCACCTCGATGCTGCTCGACAGACCGGCGCTGGAGATGTACCGGGACGGCAAGACCACCCAGTTTCCCGAAGTGGACTCGGATTGGGGCGCCAGCTTTGTCGCCGGCGTGCATGACTTCGTTGACGCCATCACGGAAGGACGGCAGTCACCGTTGAGCGGTGAAGAGGGTAGAGCGATTCTCCAGTTCTGCCGTGCGGTCCAGTTGTCGGCGCAAGAGGGCCGCGAGGTCCGACCCGAAGAGATCATCTAATATGCGTTCGCATTGAAAACCAGCTTTTTTCTGAATTGCGTATTGCGTATTCCGTATTGTGCAGGGCAGGCGAGACGGCCACATTTCAGTTGCGTAATCCGTGAGAAAAGGCTCGGTGTCCAACGGGATTCAGATTAGCGTGTCTGCGGCATTACTCTCAACCACTGTTATTGCGCCATAAACTGAGACCGCTGGCTTGAGGAGGTACACGATACGCATTACTCGATACGCAATACTCGGCTGCCTGCGAACGGCTGCCCGGCGACGTATTGGTTACGCCCACCCCCATCCCCACACCTGTACCCCTCCCCAGCGCGCGCTGGCAATCCGTCTGACAGTGGTGAAAATTCTTCTTTGACAGGCAGGGAATCAAGAACTATACTCCATATACTTTCCTCATTTCTCCGGTGATGATGTCGCAACGGCAGGGAAAGAATCTTTGACCCTCTCTGCAAATCTGACCCAGATCGGCTATGCGTGGTTGAGGTCCTCGGTGGCCCTCCACATATTGTACGCGCACCTGAATGCAAGGGGCTTTGTTTGAAGATTTTTTGGCGGACTTGTCTTCCATTGCAGCGCCAATACAAGAAATCTTCAAATTGCGAGGCATGAGATGTACCTGAAGCAGAGATTAGCCGCGGGCCAGCACCTGATCGGGGCCGGCATCTTCTCCGGCTCGCCCGATGTGATGGAGTATACCGCTGTCGGTATGGACTGGATCTGGTGGGAGGCGCAGCATGCCCACTCGGACTGGCAGACTCTTGTGCATGGCGTCCGCACTGCCTATGGGATGGGGATACCGGCGCTGGTCCGAACGTGGACGCATGAGGGCGGCACGATCGAGCGGCTGCTCGACACGGGCGCGGAGGGGATCATCGTGCCCTTGGTGGACACGCCGGAACAGGCGGAAGAGATCGTCTCCCGCTGCTACTTTCCGCCTTTGGGCACGCGTTCGTTTGGCGCCATCCGCATGGAGCGGATCGAGGAAGACTTGGACGAGTGGAACAAGCGCATTATGACGGTCATGATGATCGAAACGCCCGAGGGGGTCGCGAACGCCGAGGCCATTGCCAGGGTTCCCGGCGTGGACGCGCTCTTCGTCGGCCACCGCGACCTGTCGTTGCGGCTCGGGCGGGAGTCGGACGAGTACACCGCGCACGCCAATATCCAGCGCGAATTGGAACACGTGGTCGACGTGTGCCGCAAGGCCGGCAAAGCGGCTGCCGCCGTCGCCTTGACGCCGGAGATGCTGGCCGCGCGCATACAGGAAGGCTATCGCTTGCTCTTGGCCGGTTTTGATCTGGACCACCTTGAGGCTGACTACCGGCGCATGAGAGAGGCTTTCAAGGCAATCATGGACGACAAGGGGCTACCACGATGACCGACAGCCTGCGCCACGTAACCATCGCGCGCGACGATGACCTCTACGAGGCATTCCCCGACATCTGCCTGCTGCCATCGGGCAAACTCCTGTGCATCTACCGCGAGGCGGACGTTCACGTGGCCAGCACATCGCGCACAATGCTCATCGAGAGCGAGGATCGCGGCCGCACCTGGACTAACCCGCGCCAACTGGATGTCAGGCTCTCCTTTGCCGAGGACCGCGCCGTCTGGAACGCGCCGCGCATCGGCCTGTTGCCGGATGGTCGGCTCGTCGCAAACTTCGATGCCTTCATCTTCCCCGACGAAGCCGACCACTGGGGTTGGCCGCAGAGCCGGTTGTCTTCCCAGACATTTCTCTGGTTCAGCGAGGATGAGGGGCAGACCTGGACGGAGCGCCACTTGACGGAGGTTCAGGGGATCTGCCCGGACAAGATACTGGCGCTGACGGACGACCACTGGCTCATCGCCATCGCCTATTGGAGCATCCGTTTTCCCGGCGCATTTCGGCTGCACACCGTACACTCCTTTGATGGCGGCCGCACCTGGCCGCTCAGCGCTCTCACGGCCGAACAGGAAGGCTATCAACATGACGAACCGTCGGTCGTCCGCCTGCCGGATGGACGGCTGCTGTGTGTTATGCGTGAGAACGTACACACGACCCGCCCTTCGCACTATGTCCTCTCCACAGACGACGGCCATACCTGGTCAACGCCGCGCCCGGCCCCATTCTACGGGGACCGCCCGGCTGCCGGCCTGTTGGAGAGCGGGCGGTTGCTGGTGATCTACCGCAATGTAGAGCCTGCGCCCGGTCAAGAGAAATTGAATGACGCGGGACGCAATCCTGGCACGTGGGCCTGGCTCGGCGATTTGGCCGGACTAGAGGGAGTAGAGGGCGAGTCGAGCTTCCTCGAAATAGAGTATGACGGCTGCGAATCGCCAGGCGACTATGGGTACAGCGGCTGGGTTCAGTTCGAGGACGGTGAGATTTTCTGTGTCTATCATCACCGCGACGCCGCGCCCAAATCCTATATTCGAGGCTGCTGGTTGCGCGAGGAAGAGTTCGCAAGTTAGGAGAGCAAGAAAATGAACGAGCGTTTCGATCTGACTGCGGCCAGCGAGCAACTGAACCGGCAGGGTTATGTCATCCTGGAAGGCGTGCTGGAGCCGGATATGCTACGCCGGTTGCGGTCGGCGCTTGACGGCTTGTTCCAGCGCGAACGGGAAGCGCCGTTCGATCCGGGTGATGGCCCCAGCGCGCCCGAAGATGCTGACATTGAAGCCTACCTGGCCGGGTCATACGCCATCAGCCAGGACGAACTGGCGCGCATGATGCGGCGCATTCGCCATTCCCGCGCGCTTAACTTCGACACACCGTGGCCGGTCGCGCCGCAGAAACTCAACAAGACCTTTATCCATATCCCCAACCTGTTCGACCACGATCGTTCGCAATATGTACGCAATCTGCCGGTCAAGACCGATTTGGCGCACCAACTCGCAGAGCATCCGATCATTCACGGGTTGGCGTGCCGTATGTTGGGCGACGATTGCGTGATCGGGGACATTTCGGCCACCAGCATCGGCGCACAGACGACCGGCGGATCCTGGCATCTGGACAATCCGTTGACCCAAATGCCCGAACCGCTGCCCGATTTCCCGCTGGGTATCCAGGTCGCCTGGATGGTCGACGATTTCACGCCGGAAAACGGCGCAACACGCGTTGTGCCCCGCAGCCACCTGACGCGCAAGAAGCCAACATGGGCGCGTGGTGACCAAGAGGACGAGGTGGCACTGACCGCGCCGGCCGGGTCGGCGGCGATCTGGCTGGGCAGCACCTGGCATCGAGCCGGCCCCAACTCGACCGACAGGCCGCGCCGCGCCGTCATTTCGTTTTACCAGTGCAACTGGATCAAGCCGTTCTCCGAGTACCGTGGCGCCATTACCGCAGAAATGGCCAAACGAATGTCGCCGGCCGTGCGCTATCTTTACGGACTCTCGGCATACGGTGTTGTACGGGGATAGCGGCGCCCTTTCTCGATCAGCCCTCACCTTAGTCCTTGTGTCCTCTTATGCCGAAACCTGGGCGCCCTCAGCCTGGGCGCCGGCCACGACAGCCGCCTGATAGTTGCCGTCCTGCGACCGGTTCAGATGGGATTGGGTTTCCCGCGTTGTGGGCAGCGGGCCGGTGGCCGTGTAATAGCGGGAACCGGCAACCATCAGTTTCTCTGCCGGGAAACGGGTGATGATCTCGCAGCCGTCCCCGGTAACCACCAACTGTTCCTCGATGCGGGCCGCCGACCAGCCGTCCGCGGCCGGCCAGAACGTCTCCAGGGCAAAGACCATCCCCTCCTGGATGACTTCAGGATGGTCCAGGGAAACCAGGCGGCTGAAAACCGGTTTCTCCCACACGCTCAGCCCCACGCCATGACCATATTGCAGGGCAAAGCAGGCCTCCTCATCGGGAAAGCCAAACTCCTGCGCCTTCGGCCATGCTGCAACGACCTCCCCAGTGGTGACACCCGGTTTGATCAGGCTGATGGACGCGTCCAGATAGTCCCGGCAGCGTTTATAGGCGTCGACCAGGGCGTGGGAAGCGCTGCCTACGGCGAAGGTGCGGTAGTAGCATGTACGGTAGCCATTGAAGCTGTGAATGATGTCGAAGTAGGCCGGGTCACCGGGGCGCAGCACGCGGTCGGTGTACACATGGGGGTGCGGGTTGCAGCGCTCGCCGGAAATGGCGTTGACACCCTCAACCTGCTCCGAGCCCAGGTCGTGGAGCAACTTGCTCACCACGCCCACACATTCACTCTCCTTGATGCCGGGCCGCATTGTGCGATAAAGCTCCTCATAGGCGGCGTCCACCATCATGCAGGCCGTAGACAACAGGGTGATCTCATCCTGGGTCTTGATCATGCGGACGCTCTGCATCAGTTGCTGGCCATCCACGACCTCGATGCCTTCTTTCTGCAGGGCGAACAGAACGGGCAGCTCGATTACATCCACGCCCAGCGGCTCGTTAAGCAGTCCGCGCTCTTCCAGTTCAATCCGGATCTTGCGGGCCACGTCTTGCGCCCGTCCCGACTCCGGCAACATCGCGCCCCGCAATGTGGAAATGCCCGCCCGCGAGCGGCCCTCCCCCAACCAGGGACAATACAGTTCATGGTGGCGGGCAGCAGAGCCAAAATCCCACATGATAGGCTTGTCATTCTGGGGCAACAGGCAGAAACGGTTCAGTTTGTCGACGGCCCAGGTGCCGATGTGGGTGGCCGTGATATAGCGAATATTGTTCATGTCGAAGCACAGCAACGCGCCCATCTCCGACTCTTGCAGATGCTGCCTGGCCCGGGCCAGGCGTTCGTTGCGCAACCGCGCGAAGTTGATCCGCTCTTCCCAGTCCACGCCCATCAGCCCGTAGGTTCTAATGGTCATCGTTGATTTTCCTCCTTGCCACTGGCAGTTTGCCAACGCTGGATTGAGTCAGGAAAGCGTTCAGACCATCTGCATGCCGCCGTCGACCGTAATGACCTGGCCGGTGATAAAGTCGGAATCCGATGAAGCCAGAAAGGAGGCCAGGCCCGTGATATCGTCCGGCGTCGACACTCTGCCTAACAGGATGCCGGCCGCGAAATCCCTCATGGCCTCGCCGGGCGCCGAACTGTCGCCGATCTCCATCAGATCCTGGTCAAGTTGCTCCCACAGCGGCGTGTCCACCACACCCGGTGAGAAGCCGTTCACGGTGATGCCGTGTTCGGCGAGGGCATGGGCCGCGGCCTGGGTGATCATGATCACTGCGGACTTGCTGGCACAGTATGGCACGATGTTGGGATAACCTTGCCGCCCGACAATCGAGGCCGTGTTGATGATCTTGCCGCCCGTCCCCTGTGCAATCATCTGCTTGGCGGCCTCCTGCGTACAGATGAGAACCCCAAGGCCATTGACACGCATGATTTGGTCCCAATTGTCCTCGGTCGTCTCCAGAAAGCGCTGGGGTTTGTTGATGCCGGCGTTGTTGAAGATCACATCCAGTTTGCCATATTCGGACACAGTGCGGGCCACCAGGGCACGCACTTGCTCACGGTTTACGACATCCACGGGAGCCGAGATGGCCGCACCGCCCTGCGCCCGGGCCTCCGCCGCCGACTCTTCGGCCTGTTCGCCGTTCAGATCGGCAAAGACCACCCTTGCGCCGTCGGCAACGAGACGCAAGCCGATCCCCCTGCCAATGCCGCGTGCCGCGCCTGTGACGATACATACCTTTCCCTGTAGTTTCACGCGTCTTACCTCCATGGAGTTCTACCAGGACATCCGGCTTCCGGCTCTAACCCTATGCCGCTGCGCTCGTCACTCAAGTGTATATCGCCATTGGTTATGGCAGCAAGAGAGGAAATTCTGACGGGTGTGTCGCTTTGAGTCCTCTGGCCTGCTCAGCCGAATTCCTTCTCTCGCCCGCGATGTGTCCTGAGAATCTCCCAACCCTGTGAATCCTGATTCAGCCAATGGACAGCTCGTCAAATTTTGCTCGCTTGACTAAGCCATATGAACCATAGTACTCTTTCGGCAGAATACAGAATGACCGCCCAAACTCGAACTGAATCCGACACCGCTCAGTTCACATCAGCTCCCGTACACACTCGAATCACTGGAAAGAGTGCGACCCTGCTTGGCTCAACCGGATGCGCGGGGCACTGTGCCCATTGTCCATTGCCCTGACCCGGCAGCGCGAGGATGGTCTGCAGGTGCGATCCGCAGCCAGATTCAGCCCCGACTTACCGTTCGCTTGGATGTATGCAGAGTTGGTCAAGTTGGCAGAGGAAAGGAGGTAGCTACACGAAAACAACGTACGTCTGGACGCAGAAGTTTCGGTCTGTAGCCCTAACGACATATTGAGCAGTAGGCAATTCCCCTTGTCAGAAGATGAGCGAGAAAGCAGTCAGCCGTGCCAAAGGAAAGGAGCGAAGCGATGAAAGTCTTATTGAACGGAAAGGATGTCCCGCGACGTACGTTTTTGAAGATGGCGGCCGGCGCGATGGCGTCGAGCGCCTTGGCAGCCTGTGTGCCAGCCGCTGCACCCGCCGAACCGGCAGCCGAGGAAATGGCTGACGATGCCGCCTCTAGTTGCGGTAGCGAAGTTGTCGTTGCCACGGCATGGGAAAACCCCCTCTTCAATCCGCTGACCAAGAGTTCCGGCACGCCCGCGCGCCACGTGTTTGAGCCGATCTTCAACCGTCTGTTTGAGGCCATGGACTGGGGTCCCGGGCCGGACTGTGACGGGGAGGTGGGTCTCACCCTGACATTGGCGGAGCAGGTGGAGGAAGTAGAGAAGAATCGCGTCTGGATGGTTGACCTGCGCCAGGACGTCAAATGGCACGATGGCCGGCCCTTCACCGCCGACGACGTAGTGTGGACCTATTACGCCATGCTGCATCGGGATGTAGCGGCTACCTATGCGAATCAGTTCCTGATGATCAAGGGCGGCAAGCAGCTCTTCAGTGAAGGGGGCGATGCGCTGGAAGGCGTGCAAAAGATCGACCAATACAAGGTCCGCATCGAGTTTGAGGAGCCGGATCCGTCCGGAATCGCCGGCAGCCCCGTCTCCTTCGGTCGTTACTGGTATGTCACACCGAAGCACGGCTGGGAGGGCGTCCCACTGGACAAGGTGGGAACGCACGAGCCAATGGCCATGAGCCCGATTGGCACCGGGCCGTTCAAGATGGGACAGATCATCCCGCGACAGTACTCGGAACTGGTCGCAAACGAAGACTACTTCCTGGGCAGACCGCTTGCGGACAAATACATTACGCGGTTCTTAAGCCCCGAAGCGCGGGACGCTGCACTGGAGAAAGGGGAGGTCATGCAGACCGGCGCCAGCAGCCTGGATGCCTGGGACCGCCTCGGCCGCCTGCCGCATCTCACCGCATACACCCGCCCCACCACGCTCCTGTTCGCCCTGGACGTGAACGACACGCGCTTGGGCGACATGGCCCACCCGGTTGCTGAGGCGATCCGCTATGCCGTGGACATCGAGACGATCCTCAGCGACACGAGTTACGGCACCAATACGCCCAGCCGCTACATCTTCGAACACCTTCTCGGCCCAATCGGCGAGCCTCCGGATGGGTTGAAGAGGTATGACTTCAACACCGAAATGGCCCGGGAGGTGCTCGAGACGGCCGGCTGGGACTTCGACCGCGAGTTGGAGTGGGTCTATTGGCGGCCGCCGGACACAATGGACCTGAGCATCCAGGCTCAACTCCTGGATGCCGGACTCAGGACCAAGTTCAAGATCATCGATGTCGCTTCCTGGACCGATGAACTTGCCATTGCGGCCAACTATGATCTGCTCTTTGAGGCATGGTTCTACTCGACCGACATGCAGGAGATGTTCACCCATGTCGGATGCGGGTGGAATTTCAACTCAGCCGGCCGCAACTTTGACGGCTATTGCAACGCCGAACTAGACGAGGCGTGGCAGGCCGCCCTGGACGCGGATGATCCAGAAGCCCAGGTGGAGATGTACAGGAATCTCGCGCTGATCATGCAGGACAAGTGGCCTTGGGCGCCGCTCCACCGCAGAGGCATGGTTACTATGGTCAACAACCGTCTTGAGGGCGTCTGGCCGCACAATGACTATCAGCGCAACGTACGCGTGCCCTTTGAGCGCATGTGTGTCAGACCCGCCTGAAACCGGTAATCGATCACTGGAATTCTGACTGCCACACCGATTCACTTGTGTCATTGTGAATGGGTGACTGCGCTCGCCTGCCAATGCTGTTTGATACCAGTGAAGAATCTCTCGCTCCATGCGCCGAGGTTCTTCACTGGTATTGATCCTGATCGGCATTCCTATCCCTTCCCAGGTCGACCGTTAGTCGCTATGGAGTCTTGCCCATGCGGCGATACATTCTGCGCAGGTTATCGCTTACCCCCATCATGCTCCTCGGCATCTCGCTGATGACATTTTTCATGTTTAACCTGGCGCCGGGCGACCCTGTGACCGCGCTCATCAAGCCTGGGCAACTCGATGGTTTTGGCCAGGGGCAGGGCGCCAACCTGGAGATGCTGCGCGCCAGGTATGGGTTGGACAAACCGATCTATGTGCGTTATCTGGTCTGGCTGCGAGAACTGCTGAAGGGCAACCTCGGCTATTCATACGATACCGACCGACCCGTGCTTGAAACCATCGCCGAAGCGGTTCCGGCCACATTGCTCCTGCAGACCACTTCGATAGGGATGGCCCTCATTATCGGCGTCATGCTGGGTATAATCACTGCGCTCAAGCAGTATTCTCGCCTGGATTATGTATTGACATTTGGGGCCTTGTTCGGTATTTCGTTGCCGAACTTCTTCATTGCTCTCATTGCCATGTACATATTCGCTGTGAAGCTGAATTGGCTGCCGATCGCCGGTATGTGGACGCCAGGGGAACCTACCGATTTCAACCTGGATCTCTTGCACCACATGATTTTGCCGGCCGCGGCCGGGGGCATCATTTACGTGGCTTCCTACATGCGTTACGCGCGCGCCAGCACGCTGGATGCCCTGAGCGCCGACTATGTGGTAACCGCACGGGCAAAGGGGTTACAAGAACACCTGGTCGTGATGAGACATGTGCTACGCAACGCCCTGCTGCCCATTGTAACAATCATGGGGCTTAGCCTGCCCGGTCTGCTGGGGGGTTCGTTCATCGTAGAAACGATCTTCAGCTGGAATGGCCTGGGTCTGCTGGGTTTCCGAGCGCTCATGAGCCGCGACTACCCCCTCCAGATGGGCGTGGCCCTCATGGTCGCGACCTTGATCCTGTTGGCCAACCTGATCACCGACATTGCCTACGCTTTTGTCGACCCACGCGTACGATATGAATAGTTGCCAGGCGCCGGTCGTCCGTGCAGTTGCTGACCACTGATCACGGGTCACTGGCCTCTGGAGGAAAACCAGCATGTCCACAGACGGTATGTCAGAATCGCGGGCAAACCAAACCCCAGCCGAGATTATCCCCTCGTCGCGCCCGGCTGACTCGCCCTTGGGCCGCGCGGGCCGCCGTTTTCTCCACCACCGGCCGGCGCTGGTCGGGGCTATCACGGTTCTTTTCCTGCTGTTTGTCGCCGCATTCGCCGAGGTACTGGCGCCCTATGATCCCCTGGGCATTGATACCGGCCGCAGGATGTTGCCGCCGGATAGTCAGAACCTGATGGGTACGGATCAGGTGGGCCGCGATGTCCTCAGCCGGTTAATTTTTGGCACCCGCGTTTCCATGTCGGTGGGCATTGTGGCCGTGAGCATCCAACTCGCCATCGGGTTCATCCTCGGATCGCTGAGCGGCTATCTGGGCGGCAAAGCAGACATGGTTATCATGCGCTTTACCGATGTGATCATGACCTTCCCCACCTTCGTTCTCGTCATCATCCTCGTCTCCATCGTCGGCCCCAGCATATACAATGTGATCCTGGTAATCGGGTTGTTTGCCTGGCCGGGGCTGGCCCGTCTGGTGCGCGGACAGGTGCTGTCATTGCGGGAGCAGGAGTTCATCCTGGCGGCCCGTGTCGTCGGGGTGGGCGATTGGGGCGTGCTGCACAAACATCTCTTGCCCAACGTGCTCGGACCCGTGTCGGTGGCGGCGACGCTTGGCGTGGCCGAGGCGATTCTGACTGAGGCGGGTCTCAGCTTTCTGGGATTGGGGGTGCGGCCGCCAACGCCAACCTGGGGAACGATGATCGGCGATGCTCGGTTCACCTATGTCCTGGCTGATATGCCCTGGCTATGGCTTGTGCCCGGCGTTGCCATCAGCTTGGCGGTCATCTGCATCAACTTTATCGGCGACGGCCTGCGCGACGCTTTCGATGTCCGCGGCCGGGTGTTGGACTGACCTGTCCCACTACTAGCGCCGGTCATCTTCCAAGATGTGATTGGCGCCAAAAACTGGACCACGGGCTAAGGTGTATAATGGAGTTGCACACACAGCATGTGGAGGGACAAATCAGTGGCCAAGAGGCGGCGATCATCACGGTGTCGCGGCGGTAGTTGCAGCGGCGTTCCTGGTACTGCTACCGCTGGTTCTGCTGTTTGCCTTCATGCAGTTCCGCGTTCTCGAGACCATGGCGTACTCAGGGATTAGGAGTTAGATACAGACTCAGGAGGATTCTCATGTTTCCCTTAAGCTTTAACACTCAATGTTTGCGCAATCTCCCGCTCGACAGAGCGATCGAAGAGACCGCCACAGCTGGATACGAGGGGATAGACCTGGCCTATCGCGCCGAGCACCTACACCCTTTCGATGTCACGCAGGAGCAGTTGGATGAGCTGAACGACCTGTTTGCCAGGCTGCCGATCAAGCCGGTTTCGTTGGCAACCGGGGGGCCGTTCCTACTTAGCGATGATGCCTTCGAGCCCTCGTTGATTTCTCCGGACCAGAAAGCACGAAAGGAAAGAATCAATGTCATCAACGCCGCGCTTGAGATGGCTGACGACCTCTCGATACCGGTTGTTCAATTCGTAAGCGGCATTCGGCAGGCAGGTGTTTCTGCAGAAGAAGCGATAGAGATGTTGACGGAAGGGATACGCACATGCCTTAAGAATGCCGGTGAGGCGGTACTGGTACTCGAGCCCGAGGCGCAGCTGCCGGCATCCATGGGCGGCGGGCGCTGCTTCATAGAAACGACGAGTCAAGCTATTCCCATTATCAAGGAGATCGATTCTCCCCAGTTCAGGTTGAATATGGATATAACCCACGTTCAATGTTGCGAGGACGACTTATTGCAGTGTGTCGCAGATGCAGTGCCTTATACCAGGCACATCCATATTGCAGACATAAAGGGAAAAGTGCATCATCACGAGATTCCGGGAGAAGGTGACATCGATCTTCGTTCTGTGTTGGAAGTGCTCAAAGACGCGAACTATGAGCATTATTTAAGCGTTGAATTGCATGCGCACGCAGATGAATGGGAAAGGGCCCTCTACCAGAGCCGCAAGTATCTGCTGGAACAGATGCAAGACCCTGAAGCATAAGGATTTGATTGACCACATTTGAAGTTGGTCGCGTTCCTACGTCAACCGCAACGCGAAGCCACGCTGGCACTTGCAAAGGAGTTGACCGATGAAAGTTCGGCAGTGGTTGAAAAGCAAGTGTTGATCACAATGGTTCGTTTTCAAAGATCGATGCTTACCCGTATATGGCCACGCCGTGGCTTGTCATTGACCACAGTTTGGCGGTGAAATCCCTGCTCTCACCACTTACGATCTGACTACGACCGCAAGGTTAAACGTGTGTTCACTTTGAGAACCAGATTTTTCTCGTAATGCGTATTGCGTAAGGGCAGGCGAGGCGACCTCATTCCCATTTCGTAACGCGGGCAAAAAAGTCTCGGTGCCAAACGGGATTTACATTAGATTTGAAGAAGCGTTTGCAGAGAGGGCAGACCACCTACGGAACATAGTCCGTGTCAACCGATCCACTCGTCGCGGCAACGGTGTCACGCGCCGGCAAAGACTCACATGTGTCAACTCGCTTAACTGCTTGGCCGCCCGCGCAAAGGAGATCCCGGCGCCCATCCGCCACTCTTATGCGATTGTCCCCGGCGACCGGTTAACCCTACCAGATGGAATCGTTGGTCCAGGGGGAAACCCCCTGTCTACAGTCTGGACAGCGGCGGTAAGCTCGCTCTATTCTAACCTCCCTCCGGCATCGATCACCGTGCGGGTTCGCCGACCATTCGACTTCATCTTCTTCCCACACTACGGACAGACTGCCTCCTCATACGTCCCATCCCCATGTTGCTGCGCCAAATGCCCTAGCATCTCAGCCATCGGCCTCTGCCGTAGCAGCGCCGCCTTGCCTGCTATCTCATCAAAGGTCGCCTGCGGATGCTCTTCTCCCCACGCCCACATCTCCTCTGCACCACGCACAAATTTCGCCTTCGCCTCGTCTCATTTCACTCCCCCTTGGCTCTTTTCATTTCCTCCCTCTACTTTACCCTATTTCCTCCTCGCAAAAAATCCGGGATGCCACCCATAGGGTGTGGGCCAGATTTGGGGGCGACCAGAGTGGCTGGTTTCGGAATCCAGTGTGGCTTTCCAGAGATAGTCAGAAACTCACCCCCATTTTGGACCGCACCCCCACCCATACGAGAACCAGGGCTATCGCGAACTTCGTGATAGCAGCGAATCTTATGCCTCTTCTGGGAAAAAACAGAAGATCGGATGGCCTGATTTCGCTTGGATGGCACCCAATTCGGCTGTTATGTCAATCAAATGGGCGAACCTGCCCGAAAACGTTAATGTTCGCGATTGCCCTATACGAGAACTTGACAAGATACAGAATAAATGATATATCTAGTACTAGGATCGCGTTTTCGGTAGACAGAAGACTAAAGAGAATAACCCTGGCATCGAGATGGCATAAATTGAGGCTGTTCGCTCAGTTTTCTGACTTCTCAAGAGCGTTTTTCTGCCTTCTTTATTGCCGGGAAGTCACTATTCACGGAACTGCGGTTGTCGTATTAGGTAGTGGTCGAATAGTAAGTGATCTGGCAATCCGGTGGCATGGACATTCTTGTCCGTGAATCCGCGAATCATGGCAATCTCCGAACTGCAAGAATCACAGTTCAGACACAGACTTTGCCCTCACCACTTACTTTGTGACCACTACCATATTTTATACACCTTTCTGATTTTGGTTGAGGAAGTTGATAAACTGAGAACAACTGTCCAAGGTGATGGCTTTATGAACTGCCAGACTCTCACCCTCAGCACCACTAGATTGGGTCGTGTTCACGAAACGGGCTCAGGACATCTTCCTATCCCGCTATTGAATGCTTGGAAGGAGGTGGCAATAGGAGACGAGACGGAAGGCGCCCGCTGCTTCTTTAAGGGTCCGGATGGGCCCGTTGGGCGAGCCAAGAGGATGTAGAAAAAGATCGTCGCTGATGGACAATGAAAGGGGGAAACTGTGGAAACCAAGAAGATGGTGTCTCGCCGTGATTTTTTGCGTGTTTCGGCGCTGGGTTCGGCGGGGGTTTTGGCAGCAGCTTGTGGCCAACCGGAGTCGACCGTGGTCGAGGTCGAAGTCACCCGCGTGGTGGAGGTCGCCGCTCCAGCCCAGGAACGCACCACTGTCCGCATAGGCGGCTGGTGGGGTGACCTGGGGCGTCTATTTGCGCCCATTCTGATGGACAAGACCAACACAAATATAGTATACGAGTACGCTAGCTGGCCCCAATGGCACGAGAAGATGTTGCTACAGTTGGTCGCTGGTACGGCGCCCGACTTCTTGTGTATCGGCCACCCGTGGATGGGTGCTCTCTTTCCGAAAAGCCAACTTCTGCCCTTGAATCCCTACCTGGAGACGTACGGCTTTGACCGCGACCTGTACTACTGGGATCCGATAGAGGACGTAAGTGGCTACGGGGAGGACATCCTGTGCCTCGAGCAGTTTCCCGGCGTGGGCAACGCGTTCTACATCAACCGCGAGATGACCGACGAACTGGGCATTACCGACATGCTGCCGACTGTAGACAAGCCTGACTACGACACATGGGGTTGGGATGATGTGGTCGAGTTTCTCGAGGCCGGAACGAAGAAAAGGGCCGACGGTACGGTGGAGCAGTGGGGGTGTGCCCAATCCCTGAGCCGCAACTGGCTCGAGTGGATTTACAGCAATGGGGCGCAGCGCTACGACAGCATGTGGGGCAAAGGGGACGAGACCGTGTGTACTCTGGACTCGCCCGAGGCGATTGAGGCGATGGACAAAGCCGTACAGGTGGTCAAAGATGAACTCTGTTACCTCGAGCTGATCAGCGGCCCCATTGAAGGTGGGGCCTACCAGGGTAGGAAAGCAGTGAGTCACTACGGCCCGATCGGAGTCGGATGGCTTCGCACCGAGGAGATGGGTTGGGAGCAGTTGTACATCAAGGGACCGGTCCTCAGTGAGCGGTACACCATGGCCGGCCAGAACTTTATGGGTATTAACAAAGCGGCCCAGGAACCCGAAGCGGCCCTGGATGTACTCTTTGCCTGGATGATGGACGAGGATGTCGCCCGCCGGTACATCCGCATCGAAGGGCTGACGCCGGCCTACAACAGTCGGAAGTGGCACGACGAATTGGACGAGGGCTCCGAAGTCTCGATCGTGACGGCGATCGGTCTGTCGCGCTGGCCGCGCTTTACTCGCTTCCCCGACAAGGCGGCGACGGTCGTCTATCCGGGACAGTCCGGGTTCAAGGTCGGCTCATTCTTGAATGATGCCATGCATGCAGCCATGGAGTCTGCTGTACTTGGCAAGCAAACCACTGAGGAGGCGGTTAAGGAGGCGGTCGTTGGCATCAATGCCGAACTGGAGCGCGTGAGTTAGGGCGTGCTGGTTCAGTGAGTGTCGCGCAGTTACGGGCGGGGTCTGGCGATACCAAGCCTACCCGGTATCGCCAGACCCCGCAATGGATTGAGAAGGTTCGGTTTTGACGATGGCGAGTCAAGTGACGATAAGGAAGCGCTATTGGTGGCAGACGCTGGCCGGCCGGGAAGCGATTGCCGGCTACATCAGTATCTCGCCCTGGCTGATGGGTTTTCTGTTCTTTGGGATAGTGCCACTGATTGTTGCGGCCTATTATTCCCTGACGAACTTCGATATCCTATCGCCGCCGCGGTTCATTGGCCAGGACAACTTCGTAAGGGTTTTTGCCAAAGATAAGCTCTTCTGGCAGTCATTGAAGGTCACCGTCACCTTTACGTTGGTGACTGTACCGCTGAGCACCGCCCTAAGCTATGCTATAGCCGTATTGCTCAACCAGAAGGTTAAGGGTCTTTCCTTCTGGCGCACGGGCTTCTATCTGCCGGCGGTGGTCCCGGGTCTGGCAGCGGCCTATCTTTTCTCATACGTGTTCGCGCATGACTTTGGGTTAGCTGACAGTATCCTCAAGACCGTCGGTATCAAGAATCCACCCAATTGGTACGGCTCGACGGAGTGGGCGCTGCCGACGTTGATGTTGCTGCATCTGTGGGGGGCGGGTGCTGGGCTGATCCTCTTTCTGTCCGCCTTGCAGGGGGTGCCGACGGCGCTCTACGACGCGGCCAAGGTGGACGGGGCCAATGCCTGGTACCGCTTCCGCCACATCACACTACCCATGACGTCACCGGTGATCCTGTTCAGTCTCATCATAGGCATCATCGGCTCCTTCCAAATCTTTACCAGCGCCTTAATCGTCACCAATGGCGGCCCGGTAAACTCGACCCTGTTCTATGTGCTCTATCTCTATCGCAGGGGGTGGCAACAGTTTCAGATGGGGTACGCGTCCGCCCTGGCCTGGGTTCTCTTCATCATCATCCTTAGCTTAACAATCCTTGTCCTTAGGACTTCCGCGCGCTGGGTCTATTATGGAGAAGAGTAAAACGTGAGCGATCTTGCCGCAAGCTCCGTTACGAAGCCTGTCCAGGATCAAAGAGCCAAGGCTGAGCGATTGAGGCGTAAGGCTGTCGGGCTGTTGGGGCGCGGCCTGCTCTACCTGATATTGGCGGTGGGCGTGGCGCTCTTCATGCTGCCAGTAGTTTGGTTGGTGGGCGGTTCGCTCAAGCCGGTGGAGCAGGTCTTCACTGTCCCGCCTACGTTCTTTCCGCGGCCCTTACTATGGAGCAACTATGCCGAAGCTTTGGCTAAATTCCCCTTCTGGGTAGGGTTGAAGAACACGATGACCATTGTCGTAGGCGTTCTGGTCGGGCGTGTGCTGACAGCCACGTTGGTGGCGTATGGTTTTGCGCGCCTGCGCTTTCCCGGGCGCGGCGCTCTGTTCGTCGTGGTGCTGGCGACGATGATGATTCCGTATCACGTGGTGTTGATCCCACAGTATCTCTTCTTCCGCAATCTGGGCTGGCTAAACACAGCGCTACCGATCATCGTGCCAAATTGGTTCGGTGGTGGGGCTTTTTTCATCTTCATGCTGCGTCAATTCTTCAGGACCCTTAACAACGAGATTGACGAGGCGGCCCGCATTGACGGCTGCGGGTTCTTTTCTACGCTCTGGCAGGTCATCCTGCCCCAGTCCTTGCCGGCCATCGGAACATTGGCCATCTTCACGTTCATGTGGGAGTGGAACGACTTCCTGGCGCCGCTCATCTACCTGAACAATCCGGAAAAGATGACACTGGCTGTCGCCCTGCGGCAATGGCAATTTGACACGGATGCGACCTACCGGGAAGCCACCTGGCCTGAACTGATGGTTATGTCCACCATCCTGACCATTCCACCGGTATTGGTCTTCTTCTTCCTACAGCGTCGCTTCATCCAGGGCATCGTTATCACCGGCGTCAAAGGCTGATTGGGCGCACGGGATCAGCCAGGACAGTTGCAAGGTGAACCAGCCGATCTTCAGGCTTCACCAATGCCCTGAAGACTTGAAAGAGTAGCCCTGCGACAAGTTCAGGATGAGCATTCTGAGTAGCGCGAACGACGTGACGGGCGTATCGAAGGGTGCGGGTTTGCTCAGTTAGTCACCACGAACCGCCCTACGATACGGCCTCCGTTGCAATATGGCCTCCTGACTAGGCTACCTTGGTCACCACAATTCGAAACAACCTAGTGTGGAAATGGACTGCGGCCTTCTTGATGATGGCTGATCCTGGCCAGAACGTGTCTAGCAGTCTACTCTGACGACCGGCACGCCGAAATCAGGTTCAGGAGGGCGCTCCCACACCGTTCGACGGCTCAGGATGCTCACTTCGGTCCAGAGTTGCCCGACGGTTAGTTCTGAAAGCCAATCGGCTATAACCTCACGAAAGGAGAATGTTGATTACCATGGGCGACATGCGCAATGCGGGATGGAAGCGAGGGGATCCTATCCGGTACATTCGGGAGGAGATCCCTGAGTTCGACGTGCCTCCCTATGAGGGAGAGCGGTATGAGGCGCTGGTTCCGGACACGCTTGACCTGCAAGAGCGGGCCGCGCTGGCGATCAACGGGCTGACCGGGCCCACCGATCCCGAGGCCGACTATGAGGTCTATTGGATGGTATCCTTCACGCACAACCCGGCAATGATGCTTCACGACTGGTGTGATTTTTCGTCGGTGCAGCCCGAGTTCATGGAGGCGCTGCCCTTGATGCGGCTGGTCAGTGGCTCGAGGCAGAATGAGCAGGTGGAGCGGCGTTGGATGGAGGTGCTACTGCATATGGAGGGACCGGATGGCGTGATCTACGTCCCCACCGTGGGCCGGCCCTGGGCGCGCATCAATGGCTTGTTTGGCAGCGCCGACGTGGATCATTTTGCCAACCCATATTACATCGGCCCCCTGTGGAGCGCGATGACTCTGTACCACTTGCGGGATGGCAGTGGCATGTGGGAGGAGGCGACCAAGCGGGTGGTCGATGGATTGGCGGCGCGGGCCATTGAGCGGGATGGGTATGCATACTTCCCGCTGGTTCTCGTACCAGGCCAACCGGTCGATCCCAATACGGAGATTCCGACCGGCCTCCAGGCCAGTCTGGTGGGATGGCTGGCCCAGGGGCTGGCCAAGGTCTACCGTGTTCTGGGCTACGAGCCAGCGTTAGAGTTGGCGGGCAAACTATGTCGGTACCTGAAAGACCACGGCCAATATCATGCTGCGGACGGGTCATTTCTGCCCGACTCCCCCGACGGAGGCCCCAAGGCTCACTTTGTCCACCATCTCGTCGGTCTCGTGGGCATGTTGGAATACGGCATGGTCAGTGGGGACCAGGAGATGATCGATTTCGCCCATAAAGGGTTTCAGTATGGGATGAGGCATGGTGACACGCTGATCGGATACTTCCCTGAGAACATTGACACGCCCCAGTTGGAGCACTCGGAGATCTGCGAAGTTGCCTATATGATCATGCTGGCGCTGAAGCTGACGGAAGCGGGGGTTGGGGACTACTGGGACGAAGCCGACCGCTGGACGCGCAATATGCTGGCCGAAGGGCAATTGCTGCGCACCGACTGGATCGAGCGCATTCCTGGGGCCGGGCTCAAGTGGGAACGCCAAAGCGATATCCCTCGCTCGGTGATTGACGAGACCTACCAAACCACTGAGCGGGTAGCGGAGCGCAACTTGGGGGCATTTGCCGGCTGGCCGACGGCCAATGACTGGTATGTGGGAGCCGGACCAGGGATTATGCATTGCTGCACCTATAGGGGATCGCGAGTGATCTACTTCCTGTGGGACCGTATATTGCAGCATGACAATGGTCAGTTGCGGGTGAACCTGCTGCTCAATCGGGCGTCCCCGTGGGCGGACGTGGACAGCCACATTCCCTACGTGGGGCAGGTGGACGTGCGGATCAAGCAACCGGTGGAGCTGTGGCTACGGATACCCGAGTGGGTGCAGCCGGCCGAAGCACGGGTGCAGGTGAACGGCGCGGCGCGGGCGGTAAGTTGGGAGGGGCGGTACGCGGCTGTTGGGGCGGTGAAGCCGGACGATGTGGCGACGCTGACCTTCCCAATCGGCGAGCGGGCCGACACGGTGTACATCGAGAAGGAGCGATACACGCTGGTACGGAAGGGGAACGAGGTGGTCGCGATTGATCCACCGGGGCAGTACTGTCCGTTGTATCAGCGGGATCACTATCGAGTCAACAGCACGCGCTGGCGCAAGATCGAGCGCTTTGTTTCTAAGGAACAGATTGATCCATGGGCCAGGTGGGCGTGAGCATGAATATCAAACTTGGAAGTGCGCCCGCCGCATGGGGCGTTTCGTTCCCCAGCGATCCCAAACAGACGCCCTGGTCACGCTATTTGGACGAGGCCGCCGAGGCTGGCTATGCGTGGACGGAGCTCGGCCCATACGGTTATCTTCCCACCGACCGCAGCAGGCTGCAGCGAGAACTGGGCCAGCGCAATCTTGAGTTGACGGGCGGAGTCATTATGCCCGCCCTGGAAGATCCCAAAGCATGGCCTGACATCGAGAAGATGCTTCTCGACCTGGGTGAGTTACTTGCCGGCCTGGACGCCAAATTCCTCGTTCTGATCGATGACCTCTATACCGATCAGCACACCGGCAAACCAGTAGCGGCGACTACGCTCGACGAGGAATCCTGGAAGATTCTGATCGACACGAGCCACGCCATCGCGCGCCTCGCCATGCAGAAGTTCGGCCTGCGCACGGTCTTCCATCCCCACGCCGATACGCACGTCGAGTACGAGCAACAGATCGAGAAGTTCCTGGACGATACGGACCCGGCGCTAATTGGTCTGGCGCTGGACACCGGCCATCACGCCTACCGCGGCGGTGATCCGGTGGCCTTTATCCGAAAACACCACGAGCGGCTTGAATACCTTCACTTCAAGAGCGTCGATCCGGAGATGCAGAAAGAGGTGGAGCGCAAAGGCACCCCCATCGCAGTCACGACCGCTCAGGGTTTTTTCTGCGAGCCGTGGCGGGGAGCCGTGGACTTCCCAGCCTTGTGCGACCTGTTGGCCGAGTTGAGTTACGACAGCTTTGCGATCGTGGAACAGGACATGTACCCGGCACCGTTCGACAGACCATTGCCTATCGCCAAGCGGACCCGCGCCTACTTCAAGCAGATCGGCCTCGGATAGGTGTAGTCATTGAAGCCAAAGTAATACTGGAGGTTGGGATTGAACATGCTGCGGCAGACACAGCAGACTAACGCACCGCGCTATCGGGGTCGGTTGCGCCGGCAAATCACACGCATCCTTGTCGGGCTGATTGTGTTGCTCCTGATCTTGGGGGCGATAGGTTTCGTATATGAAAGCGCCGTCGAGTCGCGTGTCTACCAGCGCTATCCGCCCCCCGGCACACGGTTTGATGTTGGCGGGTACAGCCTGCATCTGCACTGTACTGGCGAAGGCAGCCCAACAGTCATCGTAGATGCTGCCCCTCAAGGCGGCTCGCTGTACTGGAGTCTGGGGCAGCCGGAGGTCGCTACGTCCACGCGCATCTGCACGTATGATCGCGCCGGCTATGGTTGGAGTGACCCGAGCCCGTCTCGACGCAGCAGTTCGGAGATGGTGACTGAGTTGCGCGCGCTGCTCGGTCGTGCCCTTATTGAACCGCCCTACGTGCTGGTCGGACATGGGCTGGGTGGGTTGTACATGCAACACTTTGCCATGCTGTACCCCGACGATGTCGCTGGCTTGGTTCTGATTGATTCGGATCATCCGGAATATGAGACCCATATGCCCGAACCGGTGAGCCGGGTTGAAGCCGCCAACATCAACGCCTTGGCTGGCCGCCGGCTGCTTGCCCGATTGGGCGTCTTGCGTCTACTCGGCATTGCTGGGCAGATCGAATTCCCGGCGGAGTTTGACCTGCTGCCGCCCGAAACACGCGCGCGCGCTGAAGAGTTCTGGGTCTACAATGCGCAGGTCTACGCTACAATGGCCGCAGAAAATCGCCGGACGATGTTGCAGGAGAGCCGGGCGCAGGTGCGGAGGCTCTCACCGGGCGTTTCGTCCTGGCTGCCCGATGTGCCGTTGCTTGTCGTCACGCACGGAATCCCCGGTGGTCGGGTTTATGGACTCGACGCCGAGTTGGCCGTGGAGGAGGAGCGTGTCTGGCAGGAGATGCAGCGCGATATGGCGACTCTGGGGCAACCATTGCGTGGGGAGCCGCTGGTCGCTGAACAGAGTACGTTTGGCGATATTATCCTGAAGCAACCTGATCTGGTAGCCGATGCCGTTCAAGAGGTCGTTGCAGCGGCACGATCAAGGAATTAAGGAGGCAGGACGCATGAAGATCAATCGCCAGCAGTTTCTGGAGCAGGGGTATCTTATCCTGCGCAACGTCATACCGCCGGACAAGCTGGACGAGTTGCGCACAAGCTACGAAATCCTGGTCGAACGGCAGAAGGCGGTCTGGGCGCGCGATCGCCAACCCGGTGATCCACCAGGTGGCGTCTGGGAGACCGCGCCCCAGCCGCGCCTGAGGCTCCACGATACCCCGGAACTGATCGACGAAGAGACGGCCAGCGCGATAGAATTCTGGCTGCACGAAAACACGCTCGGTGTCAGCAGCCAACTGCTGAACATGCCGGAAACAGCCCACAGTGAGATGTTCTTGCTGTGCAGCCCAGTGCGTGACCACGGACCCGCCAAATGGCACCGCGATATCCATCCGATTGATACCGCGCCCCTGGAGGGCTACCTGAAGGACCTGCTGGAGAACGGGCCTAGACATTTGCAATGGAACATTGCACTCTACGACGACAATGTGCTGTGGGTGATACCGGGTAGCCACCATCGGCTGAACACCGAAGAAGAAAACCGCATGATGTTGGCGAATCCGCGGGCGCCCTTGCCGGGCGGCGTCGCGGCGGAACTAAAGGCAGGCGACGGTGTGGTGTATATCAGCCCTGGCATTCTGCATTGGGGCAGCAACTACAGCAGCAAGTTGCGGCGTACCATCCATGGAAATTATGCTGTCTTGACGTGCTACCAGGATTTGAGCTACACCAGGCGCCTTTGTGGCGCAGCCCAAGCGACTTTTCAGCGCTGGGCCGAGCGCAGCCGGCGGATGCAAGATCTCACCGAATCAGCACTGCGGGCCGCCATTCAGAAGGATGCCGTAGCCTACCGTGAGAACCTGGATAAGCTCCAACCAGGGATCGGTGAAGAGGGCAAGCTGTTGCTAACGGTCTTCCTGTCCAAGGCGGTTATTCTTATCAATCTCCTGAAGCACCCCGACCCTGTCAACGGGTTGAAGGGACGTCGTCTTGAGGATGTCCCGGCGGACCTGCGTAGGTGGATGACGAGGGCGCACCCAAACAGCCTGAACTGGGGGCCACAGTTCGCCGCGCGTTTCTCGCAGGAGGAATCGCAGGTACTATGGGAACGCTTCAAAACGCTCGATGCCAAGCTCCAGGCAGACGAGGAGCATTTTGCCCCTGGCTTCCTCTCAGAGCCAATGCGATACTACTTCAACGAGATGCCGGCCGATCTCGATATGGAAAATTTCATCGCCAGTTGGGGCGAGTGAAGTACACCCTGGCCATCTCTTTATTGACGTGACAACGAATGCCGCAACACCAGGGCTATAGGCATTTGGGAACCATGTCATGGTCATTGGGACCCTGCTCACCATTCCGCGTCCACGCCGGGCTCGACCCCGAGAACCGGCTGGCGATCGTGACGACGATCGATGACGAGGTCGAAGCCTACATGGCAGGCGGGGGCACCGTGCTGCGAATGGACCCCGACCCCGCCACGCGTAGTTACCTAGCCAGGTTCGGCCTCAAGTTCGCGTCGGAAATCGGCGGCGCCTCCGAATCGATGTTCATTCGCTCGGGCAGCGGTGTTGGTTGGCGCGTGCCAAGGGGCAACCCGCTCGTATGGCCCTATCACATGATCTTCCCGGCCCAGGCGATCTTTGGCCTGAAGCCTGAGCGACACCACGACATGATCGGCCGCTATTTCGGCTACTGCATTACCTTTCAGGTCACCGACGATCCCAAGTTGCACGGGCCGGGCGTGACCATCGCCCAGTTCCGCTACAGGCAGGGTCGGTTGCTCGTCAACACCTTCAATCTGTTCCGGCGCCTGGCGCCGGTTTCCCACGCCGATCCGGTGGCGGTCATCTTGTCCCAGGATCTGATCGCTTACGCGCTTGGGGCCTTCGACCCAGAGACAATGCTGGTGGCAGAGAGTTGATGCAAGGTTTTCTGTGGTCTCCAGAATTCAGAACCAGGGTCAGGCTGGTTTTTCAGCAGCAAGTCTATTGTCAAAGGAGCAAATTGGTGGAAACGATGACATTCAAACGCATGTCGCCTGAACAGAGACACCAGTGGGACGAAGACGGCTATCTGATTATCAGAAACGCTCTTTCAGCGCAGGAGGTAGCAGAACTCATAGTTGAAGTAGATCGTCTGGATGAAGCGTCGCAGCGCCTAGGCCGCGATCCCAACACGTTGCTCCACGTTGTCAACATCATAAACGCGGCGACTGAAGGCTTGTTCCAATCTGACCAGGGCAATGCCGGCACAATACTGCGCCGTGAACCCTGCGAGGCTTTCCTGAACTTGATCGACCATCCCAGCCATCTGGGCATCGTATGCGAGTTGATTGGCGCTGCGATTCAGTTATCTTGGGCAGAGGCGATGGTGCGCCCACCGATCCCAACACCGGCCAACCGGTGGCATAAAGATGGCTCCAAGCCGTACTATTTTGCCAGCGTAGACGAACTGACTCCGTTGCAATGGGCGCGGATCGGCTTCTTTCTGACTGACCTGGACGAGCCTGATATGGGCAACTTTACGGTCATACCCGGCAGCCATCGTAGCGGCTTTCCCAAGTTGCCGCAGAGCATGGAGCACGCCCTGACGATCACCTCATTTACCAAGTTCCAACAGGTCGAGCAGATCGACGCCGACGTTCCGGGGGCGCGACAGCTGACCCTGGAAGCCGGCGATGCGGTCCTGTTTCACAACGCGCTGTGGCACTGTGTCCCGCGCAACACCTCGAACGTTCGACGGAAGAATCTGTGGTATGTCTACACGCCGGTGTGGCAGCGGCTGGGGGATCGGATAGAGAACTCACCTGAATTGCTAGCCAGGTGCAACGCAGTGCGCCGGCAACTGCTAGGAGCAATGGTAGGCCCGAACACGAACGGGGGAATCCATCCCTCCGATGCAGACGTGCCGCTAGTCCGGCTGTTCGAAGGGAAAAACTTCCTGGAAACTATGAGCGCCGTGGATGAAGAATACATTCGCGCGACGCAGCGATAACAAACAGGAGAGTATTTTGCGAGTGAAGCAGTTGCCATATTTCGACAGGATCCGAGAGCGGGGCATGTTTTTCTGGGAGCGGCGATTACGCTGAGTGCCCTCCCTGGCAACTGATGCGCTGGTCGACTCAGTTGGCTTCTTCTGGATCGACTTGGAGCATAGTAATATGAGCCCCGACACATTGAAAGGCCATTTACCGGCGGCACGTGCCCGGATAGTGCCAGCGCAAGTACGCGTAACCGGCAACTGCACACACTTCGTCAAGCCGGCGCCGGATGCGGGCGCCGAAGGCATTGTTGTGGCGCAGGTGCAAGGGGTGGAGGAAGTCAGGCAGGTCGTCCGCGATTGCCGAATCCACCGCTGGGCGCGCGCGGTTTCGGCCCGCGCGTGGCGTCGCTGCTGACGACGTGCATACGTCGGGGAAAATGGCAAGAGAAGGCAGGACGGGGCGTTCCGACGGCGCCAATTTTACTCGTTTGACTAAGCTGGGGGAGCCACAGTAAGATATAGCATAACCGCTCAGAGTCGAATCAAATTGACGCTACCCAGTCCACATCAGCGCCCAAACACACTCAAATCACTGGAGAAAGTTCACTGAACGGTAGTGAAGTGACTTTTTTGGCTCAACCAGATCTGAGGGGCAGTGTGCCATAGGACTGGCTCGGCTGCACTGCGCAGCCAGAGCCAACCCCTACACCGGCCCCCCTGGATTCATACAGAGTTGCTTATTCAAAGATGGCAGTTGGCAGAGGAAAGGAGGTAGCTACACGAAAACAACGTACGTCTGGACGCAGAAGTTTCGGTCTGTAGCCCTAACGGCATATTGAGCAGTAGGCAATTCCCCTTGTCAGACGATGAGCGAGAAAGCAGTCAGCTGCGCCGTAACTACTCAGCCATTACCCAATGTGCGACTTTCAATGGGCAACCAAGTCATCCAAGTGTAATAAATCGTGTTTGGAATCTGTCTGAAAAGGTCAGGTTCGGGTCAAAACGGCACAAATGGTGCGAATTATGGCGTGTAGATGGAGGATTCACGCTTTCCGGCAGTCATTTTTGGTTTTTTTAACCGATGACCATTCCTTTTCAAACAACTTCCCAGACGAGGCTGAGTAGTTACGCTGCGCCAAAGAAAAGGAGCGAACCGATGAAAGTCTTATTGAACGAAAAGAATATCCCGCGACGTACGTTTCTGAAGATGGCGGCCGGCGTCATGGCGTCGAGCGCCGTGGCGGCCTGTATGCCGGCGGCTGGATCGGCCCAGGCGCCGGCGGAAGAGGCCCTCGAAGAAAGCACCGAGGTTGTCCTGGGGATGTCTTGGAACCACCCCAGCTTCAACCCGCTCAGCAGCAGAATCGCTGGCACAGCCCAGAAATTGGTGTTTGACCCGATCTTTGAACGTCTTTTCTGTCCAATGGAGTGGGGACCGGGGGTGGAAACTATGGAACCACCTGCGCCCGGAGAGCTCCACCTGCAACTGGCTGAGAAGGTCGAGGAGGTGGAAAAGAATCGGGTGTGGGACGTCCACTTGCGCAAGGACGTAAAGTGGCACGATGGTGTGCCCATGACTGCTGACGATGTGGTGTGGACCTATTACGCCATGGTCCACAGGGACGTAGCGACCACCCTTGGGTCACAATACTTCGCTCTGAAGGGGGCCGCAAGGCTCCACGAGGAGGGTGGCGATGAACTCGAGGGTGTCAAGAAAATCGACGACTACACCGTCCGCATTGAGTTTGAACAGCCGGACCCGTACGGGATCGGGGGGAGTCCAGTTTCATTTGGGCGCTACTGGTATGTGTGCCCTAAGCACGGCTGGAAGGATGTCCCGCTGGAGAAAGTTGGGACGTATGAACCCATGGCCATGAATCCCATTGGCACAGGCCCATTCAAGGTGGGCGAGATTGTCGCTGAACAGTACGCTGAACTGGTCGCGAACGAGGACTGGTGGGGGGGCAGGTCAGTTGCGGACAAGTTCATTTATCGGTTCTTGAGCCGGGAGGCCATGGATGCTGCCTTGCAGGCTGAGGAGATCATGGCCGGTGGCGCCAGCGGCGCGGAGGCCTGGAGTCGCCTTGGCGAGCACCCAAATCTCGTCGCTTACAACAGGCCGACCATCATCTTGTTCGCCATGGATTACCACAATGACAAACTTGGTGACATGGTCCACCCCTTATGCGAGGCCACGCTCTACGCCTTGGACATGGACGAAATCCTTGAAAAGACACACTACGGCCTGCACGGATCCAGCAGTTACGTCTTCGAACACGTACCCGGCCCGATAGGAAAACCGCCGGAGGGGTTGAAGACGTATGACTACAACCCGCAGAAGGCCAGGGAGGTCCTTGAGGAGGCCGGCTGGGACTTCGACCGGGAACTGGAGTGGGCGTACTGGGCCGATCCCTCTCCGATGCACCTGGAAATACAGGAGAGACTCGCGGATGTGGGCATCAAGACCAAGTGGAAAATCATAGACGAAGGCTCCTGGGTCGATGTGTTCCCGATTAGGGGGGACTACGACATCGTCCTTGAGGCCTGGTTCTTCACACCCCGATTCGAGGAAATGTTCTCTCACGTCGGCTGCGGGTGGGATCACGAAACCAAGGGGGGCCGCAACTGGGATGGTTACTGCAACCCTGCGCTGGATGAGGCGTGGCAGGCGGCAATGGCTGAGGAAGACCCCGAGAAGCGGGTAGAGATGTTCAGGGGACTCGCGCTGATAATGCAGGAGAACTGGCAATGGGCCCCACTCTACCGTAACGGGTTTCAGTGTGTCTACAACAAACGTCTCCAGGGCTGCGTGCCACCCCTTGAGTATGGGTACAATGTAACCGTTCCCTACGAGCGGATTTCGGTCGCGCCGGCGTAGCTGCGCGGCGCAGCAAGCTGCCATGGGGCGGGCAGGGTGTGAGTGGACGCATCCTGCCCGCCCAGGCCAACGATGATGTTCTGTCGGTGGAGGCTTGGATGTGACTGCTTACATTCTGCGACGTTTGTTGTGGGTTCCTGTTCTGCTCTTGGGTATTACGCTCCTGACCTTTGTCATCTTCACCCTGGCGCCGGGCGACCCTGTGACGGCGCTCATCAAGCCTGGGGTCATGGAGGCCACCACCCAAATAGGGAGTGGTATGGAGGTGCTGCGCGAGAGGTACGGGTTAGACAAACCCATTCACGTGCGCTATGTGATCTGGCTGGGAGAAGTGCTGAGGGGCAACCTGGGCTACTCCTACTCGACCGAGAGACCCATATCCGAGATGATCGCCGAGGTGCTGCCGGCCACGCTGCTCCTGCAGGCCTCCTCTATCGGCATGGCTCTCCTTTTTGGTATTGTCCTGGGCGTGATGTCAGCGCTCAAACAGTACTCTGTGGTGGATCATGTCCTGACGTTTGTTGCTTTGTTCGGCATTTCGGTGCCGAGCTTCTTCATCGCTCTAATTGCCATGTACGTATTTGCTGTGAAGTTGGGCTGGTTGCCTATTGCCGGAATGTGGACAGTCGGGGAACCCAGGGGGTTCAATCTGGATCTCCTACGCCACATGATCCTACCGAGCATGGCAGGAGGCATCGTGCATATAGCTTCCTTTCTGCGCTACACTCGAGCCAGCATGCTAGATGCCCTGAGTGGCGACTACGTGGTTACCGCGCGGGCAAAGGGGTTGCCGGAATGGCTGGTGATCCTGCGACATACGCTGCGGAATGCCCTTATGCCTTTGGTCACTATCATAGGCCTCAGCCTGCCAGTCCTGCTGGGGGGCTCGTTCATCATTGAAACGATTTTCAGTTGGAATGGATTGGGCCTGCTGGGCTACAGAGCCCTCATGAATAGGGACTATCCGCTCCAAATGGGCATGGCACTGATGGTGGCGACTATGGTCATGCTGGCCAACCTGATCGCTGACATTGCCTACGTCTTCGTGGATCCCCGTGTGCGCTATGAGTAAGCTAGAGGAACTCGCGTGACCATGACCACGAAAGACATGCAAGAACCGCTAGCGGGTGACCCCTCGGCCGAGCGCGTCGCCGCGGCAGGCCTGGCTGACTCACCCCGGCGCCGCGCCGGCCGGCGCTTTCTCCGCCACCGGCCGGCCCTGTTCGGCGCCATAGTGATCCTATTTATGCTGCTGGTGGCGGTGTTTGCACCGGTCCTGGCGCCGTACGATCCCAATGACGTCAATAGTGACCAAAGATTCCAGTCGCCGAATAGCCAGAACCTAATGGGTACTGATAAAGCGGGCCGAGATCTTCTCAGCCGGCTGATCTACGGGACCCGCGTGTCCATGACGGTGGGCATCGTGGCCGTGAGCATCCAAGTTGCCATCGGGTTCTTCTTGGGGGCGCTAAGCGGCTATTTAGGGAGCAAAGTCGACATGGCCATCATGCGCTTCACCGACGTGATGATGACCTTCCCCACCTTTGTGCTCGTCCTCATCCTGGTTGGTGTCTTGGGGCCCAGCATATTCAATGTGATACTGGTGCTCGGCCTGTTCACCTGGCCGGGGCTGGCCCGGCTGGTGCGCGGGCAGGTGCTGTCATTGCGGGAACACGATTTCATCCTGGCGGCCCGCGCCGTCGGGGTGGGCCATTGGCGCATGCTGGGACAGCATATCTTCCCCAACTTAATAGGGCCGCTGATGGTAGCAGCGACGCTGGGGATGGCAGGGGCCATCCTGGCGGAGACTGGGCTGAGTTTCCTGGGACTGGGGGTGCGGCCACCTACGGCCACCTGGGGGACGCTGATCCGCGATGCCCGGTTTATTTTTGCCTTGAGTGAAATGCCCTGGCTATGGCTGCCGCCGGGGCTCGCTATCAGTTTGGCGGTCCTGAGCATCAACTTTATTGGCGACGGCCTGCGCGATGCCTTCGATATCCGCGGTCGGCAGGCGCTGGAGTAATATGAAAACCTACAGGATGATCCAAGTTGGCACGGGAGGTCACGGCGCGGGATGGTGCCGGCTATTTCTGCCGCCCAATATACAGGACGGCCTCATTGAGGTCGTGGCGGCTGTCGATATCAACCCAGACGCGCTCCTGAACGCCCGCGAGTTTCTCGGCCTGCGCGCCGACCAATGTTACACCGACATTCAGAGAGCCTTTGACGAGAACCAAGCCGACTTTTGTACGGTCGTTGTGCCGCCTGCCCACCACGAGGCGGTTGTGGATGTGGCTCTGGCCCACGGCATGCACATCCTGTCCGAAAAACCGATCGCCGACACTTTGGCCGCCTCGGTTCGAATCGCCCACAAGGTCAGGCGCGCCGGTGTGAAAATGGGCGTGACCATGAGCCATCGCTTCGATCAGGACAAGACCACCCTGCGCGACGAACTGCGCTCCGGGCGCTATGGTGCGCTCGACTATCTGGTCTGCCGCTTTACCTGTGACTGCCGCAAGTTCGGCAGTTGGGGCAAGTTCCGCTACCAGATCCCCGACCCGCTGATGGTCGAAGGGGCGGTGCATCACCTCGACATTCTGGCCGACCTGGCCGGAGCCGAATGCGATACCATCTACGCGCAGACGTGGAACCCGCCATGGGGCGAGTTCAGCGGCGATTCGCAAGCTCTGGTAACGATGCACTTCAACAACGGGACGCGGGCCATCTACGAAGGCGCCAAAACCAACGCCGTCGGGCTGAACGATTGGGGACAGGAATACATCCGTGCCGAGTGCGAGCGAGCAACGCTGATCCTCGACCACCGCCGCCTGGAGCGTCTTGTATACGATCCAGCCTCGCAGCGGGCCAAAAGTCGAGCGATGCAGAGCGAAGAGATCCCTTTGCGCGCACAACCCAAGTGGGCAAACACGTGGCTGGTTGAAAAATTCGTGCGCTGGCTCGACGGCGGCGAGCCGATGGAAACGGACGTAGATGCCAATCTGCAATCTGTGGCTCTGATTTTCGCCGCGGTCGAGAGCAGTCGAACAGGACAGCCCGTCAAGGTGCAGGCGTTTCTACGATCGTTCGTCGAGATGGAAAATCGTGGTTAGCGAATAGTACGCTTCAGTTTTGAGGAGGTCGCCAATGATCAGTCCACTCGTCACAATGGATCCTGCCAAGCTGGACGCCGAGGAAATCTTCAGCCATCTTCCCGCCAATCGCTGTGGGGAAGCAGACCGCCGCTATATGAACGAAGTGCTTGACGACGGCTTTGGCAACCGCGAATCTGCCCACATGCTTGAGCGTTTTGAGGCGGCATTCGCTGAAAAGTTCGGCGTCGAGTTCGCCATCTCGCACAACTCCGGTTCGGGCACGTTGTTGTCCTGTCTGCTGGCCGCTGGCGTAGGCCCCGGCGATGAGGTGATTGTGCCCACGCTGACCATGGCGGCCACCGCATTTGTCGTGATCCAGTGCGGCGCGGTGCCCGTCTTCGCAGACAGCGATCCGCGCACATACAACATCGACCCGGCAGACGTAGAGCGCAAAATCACGCCATTGACGAAAGCGGTCATTCCGGTGAGCATTTTCGGTCTCCCGCCCGATTTCGATCCCCTGCTGGATTTGGCGGAGCGCTACAATCTCACCATCGTCGAGGATGACGCCCAATGCTTTCTGGCCTCATACAAGGGCAAACTGGTCGGCACAATCGGCCATGCCGCCAGCCTGAGTTTGCAGGGGTCAAAACACATGACCACCGGCGGCGACGGCGGCATGGTGATCACCGATGACGAGGAATATGCCCGCGCGATCCGCAAGGCCGCCATTCAGGGGTATCGCACGCTGGATGCCCAGCCAGGCTCCACGCTCATCCCCCGCGATGAGCGCCAGGATTGGAGTTTCGAGCGTCACGACCGGATGGGCTACAACTTCCGTATGTCGGCCATGCAGGCCGCGCTGGGGCTTGGTCAACTTGAGCGTCTGGATTACCTGGTCGCGGCGCGGCGGTACATCGGCTCCCAGTACGAGGCCGCAATCCGCGATGAAAAGTGCGAATGGCTGATCACGCCGCATGTGCCGGAAGGATACACGCATACTTATTGGTGCTATACGTGCCAACTGGACGAAGAAGCGCTTGGCGTGGATTGGCGGACGTTCAGGAAGACATTTATGGAACACGGTGGAGACGGCCTGTACGGCGCGTGGGTGCCGGTCCATTTGGAGCCGATCTTCCAGACCATGGCCTTCTATGGCGGGCGTGAACGGGCGCCGAATTTCGATCCCCGCTACAAGGGCGCGGTGAAGCGCTATGGCAGGGGCGATTGTCCGAATGTGGAGAGCATCCACAGCCGGTTGTGCCTGTTCAAAGCCGGTATGCAGACTCTGGACAAGGTGAAGGGGCAGGTAGAGGCATTGCGTTCGACCATCAGACACTACGCTTGAAGCGCTGCTGAGAGGAGCAATATGATTACGTCGATCGTTTCCAGAGATGATAGTGTGTACAAAGCTGTGCCGGACCTGGCGATGTGCGAGGACGGTTCTCTCGTCTGCACCTACCGCGAAAGCCTCTTCCATCTCTTTCACCCCTTCTCCCGGATCGCGGTCCAGATCAGCCGCGACGGCGGACTGAACTGGGGACCGAAGCAGATCGTTGACGAGTGCGCCGACTATGAACAGGACGGCGGGCTGAACAACCCGCGCATCCTTCACCTGGGGGGAAACCGACTCATCCTCATCTGCGACTGGATTCCCCCATTTGTGCCTGAGTATTCACCAAATACGGCGATCCTTATTTGGCGGTCCGAAGACGGCGGGGCCACCTGGAGCGCCAGAGAAAAGACCGGCATCAAAGGCCATATCTGTCCGTGCATGTTCAAGACAAGCTCGGGAACCGTCATTATCGGGGGCGACAACAATTGCAACCCCATCCCCGGTGAAGTATGGTCGGTCGGTGCCTTCCTGTCATTTGACGATGGCCAGACATGGGAACCGGGCAACCCCGTCGCGTCAATGGATGCGCTGTGGCTGAACGAGGGGACGTTTGCCGAGTTGGATGACGGCGCCCTGATCTGTTTCATGCGCGAAGACCGGGAGCGGGTATGCGGCTACAAGGCGCTCTCGAAGGATGGGGGGCGGACGTGGGAAGGGCCGTACCGCACGGAGTTGCTCGTATGTGTCGGGCGGCCCCATGCCGGGCGGCTGCGCAGCGGCGAGATCGCGGTCACATACGGGCTGGGCACATCGCCGCGACAGCTGGTGTGGCACGTCGAGAATCAGGCGAGCGCGGCAGATCCCGATAGCGCGCAGAACGTCCGCAAGTCCCATCTGGAGCCGACGTTCAGACGCTTTTTCGTCGATCACGACCGCAGCATCCACCCTGACGGCGCCTACTCCAGTTGGGTTCAACTGCCCAGCGGTGACGTGTTTGTGATCCAATATCTCGTCGACGACGCGCCGATGGGCCATATCCGCAGCTACCTCATCAGCCGCAGCGACTGGTTGCTCTGTCCGGAAGGGGAGCTGGGACATATCATCCGCTACGATCCCAGTGCCGTGAATATGCAGCACTATGATCGCGGCAAGAATGTGATCTATCATGAACAGGCAGTGAAGATCAGTGCAGAGCAATTTCGGAAGGTGAATCTTTGAAGGTTTTTTGTATTGGCCTTGGCAATCAAAACCTCTCCGCCAAAAAACCTTCAAACAACTCAGTAGGAGGAAGCCATGCAGGATGAAACGACGCGGGTTGCGTTGGTCGGCATGACCAGCGTGATGGCGGATCCGGCGGCGAATCTGGCGCGCATCGCGCACTGGTGTCAAAAGGCATCGGCGGCGGGCGCCCGATTTGTACTCTTCCCGGAAGAGTGTATCACCGGCTCGATGAACAAGTCTGATCTGAGCCTTCAGGAGGCGCGGGCGATCGCTGCCGCGACCGCGCAAGAGTCGGTCCTCTTCCTCGAATCTCTTTGTCGTGATTTGCAATTGACGGTCGTTGTCGGCACAATCGAACCTGGCAATGTCGGGCTGCGCAACAGCGCGCTGATCGTCGGGCCGACGGGCTATCTGACAACGTATTCGAAGCTGCATCTGCCGAACGAGAACGAGCGGGAATGGTTTGAGCCGGGTGAAACCCTGCCCATCGTCAGTTCGCAGAATTGGAGTTTCTCGGTGGGCATCTGTTATGACCTGCGCGTTGCCGAAATCTTCAGGGCTGCGGCGAGCAGCGAGGTCGATTTCTTTATGCTTGCCGTTGGCAGTAGTTACCCGCCTCACGAGATCGGACGAGCAGCCGAACTGAGCGAGGAGCACAAGCAACTTTCGATGAAAATTCTACCGGCGCGCGCCGTGGATAACGGCATCTACGTTTTTTTCGCCAATCAGGCGGGGGTGAGCGGCAATGCCTGGTTCCCAGGGCTAACGCTGGCAATCGATCCTACAGGAAATGTAATCGGCGAACAGCTGCTGGATGAGGGTATGGTCCTCGCTGACGTGTCCAGGCGGTCGCTCTCCGCGGCGCGGTCAGGCGATGAATGCACCGTGCGCCGAATCCGGCCAGAAGTCTACGTTACCCCCCAGTTGGTCACGGGGTGATGCAGCAATTTGAAGGTTTTTTGTATTGGCCTTCGCTATCAAAACCTCTCCGCCAAAAAACTTTCAAACATGCGCATTCTGATTGCAGGTAGCCAAGGTCGATTGAGCGCCGCCCTTGTCAGCACCTTGGCGCGCAGACACGACATTCGCACGCTGGACCTCGCGGTCGGCGATCCGCGCGACCAGGACATAGTGGCCAGGGCGGCCCGCGAATGCGAGACGATCATCCTGGCGCCCCCGTTCGTCGCGCCGGCCGCGCCGGCCGGCGAAATGCTTGACGCGGCCGCGCGCGGGACGTACAACCTGCTTACGCAAGCGTCGGCAAAACGCTTCATCCTGCTGACGTCGCTGCGGATATTTGAGTGTTACCCCGTGGATTGTTGGGTCGCTGAGCAGTGGGCGCCCCGCCCAACGACCGACATCGACGATCTGGCGCCGTATCTGGCAGAACTGGTGGCGCGCGAGGTTGCGCGTGTAAAACCAATCCAGGCCCTTGCACTGCGCCTGGGCGAGGTGGTTGATGATCAGCGCGCGCTTGGAGAGGGAGCCGACCCCCGCTGGCTACACGTGGACGACGCCGTGCATGCGGTCGAGTGCGCGCTGAACTTTGAGCCGCCGGCCGATGGCCCACAGACGGGCTGGTGGCTCTTTCACATCCCCGGAGGCGGCCCGCGCACGCGCTTCCCGCTTGGATTGGCCGGTTCTCCAGAGTTCGGCTATCGGCCGCGCCACGATCTGAGCGCTGGCGCTGAACCGACAGATCCGCCGACTCCGCCTCCGCAGCCCAAACGTCTGGACAGCATAGCTGGCGGCCGCGCCCGGCGCGTCGTCATCTATGGGGCCGGCGGTCCGCTTGCGGCCATCACGACCGCAGCGCTCGCGCGCGATCACATCCTGCGTCTGACCGACCTGCGCCCGCTGTCCGATATCGTGGCCGAGAGCAGGCCGCAGATGCCAGGTGCGCCGCTGCCGCGCCTGCTTGAGCCGCCCCATGAGATGGCGGTCGTTGATGTCACCGACCCTGAACAGGTCTTGCAGGCTGCACGCGGCGCGAATGCCATGATCAACTGTGCTGTCGTACGCGAGCAGCCGGCCGGGGCGTTTCGGGTCAACGTTATCGGCGTCTACAATATGTTGCGTGCCGCGCTCGAGTGCAACATCCGGCGCTTCGTGCATACGGGTCCCCCGCAGGGAAGCCCACCATACTATCCGGAACCCACAAACTACGGCTACGACAGTGATGTAACGCCTGACGTGCCGGCGCGGCCGGGCAGCGATCTCTACCATCTGACCAAGTTCCTGAGCCAGGAGATCTGTCGTATCTTCGCTGACGTGCATGGCCTTGAGACCCCGGTCCTGACGTTCGCCGGGCTTGTCAATCCTGCGAACCCCGTTCGTGAATCCTACCGTTCGCGCGCGTGGTTGATCTCATGGGAGGATGCGGGCGCGGCCATGCGGCAGGCGTTGCTGGCGGACTCATACCCTCGTCCCTTCGAGATTCTGCACGTTTGCGCCGACCTGCCACACGGCAAATTCCCCAACGAAAAGGCAAAGCGTTTACTCAAGTGGCAACCGCGCGACCAGCTCGAAGCGTATTGGCGGCGCAATCCTGGCTCCGCTGGTTCAACATCCCGCAACAGCGCGGTATCGGTATTGTCTTGAGGAGGCAAATATGTTCCGTCTGTCGATTTGCGAAGGCACTGTGTTGCGCAATCTGTCATTCCTGGAACGCGTGCGTACGATCAGCCGCGCCGGATTCGGAGTGGATCTGTGGGGCTGGGAGGACGGCGCCCTTGATTCGATTGCCGACGATCCGGATATCGAAATCTGCGCCATGCCGGGCTGGGCCGGGGGCAGCATGATGCACCCTGATGGCGTCGAAGAGTTCCTGGCCGGGGTAGAAGGAAACGTGACTGTTGCCGGACGGCTTCAATGCCGCAATCTGAGCATCACAACCGGCCAGCTTGACGCGCAGGGTCAGATGGCGCACTCTATCGCCGAACATCCGGCTACGAAGTGGATCACGGCCTATAGAACCTTGTCGCAGGTGGCGGAGTTGGCCGAAAAGCACGATGTCGTCTACAGCCTGGAGCAACTGAACACCAAGGTGGACCATGCCGGCTACCCCCTGCCCCACACGGAAGACGTGGTGCGGCTGATTGAACAGGTGGGCAGCCCGCGCATCCGGCTGCTGTGCGACATCTACCACGTGCAGATTGAAGAGGGCAACGTGATCCAATCGATCCGCGACTACCACAGCTACATTGGCTATGTGCATGTGGCGGACGTACCGGGACGGCATGAGCCGGGTACGGGCGAGATCAACTACCCCCGCATCGTGTCAGCGCTGCGCGAGGTAGGCTATGAGGGCGTGGTCGGCATGGAAGCGTTCCCGGAAGCCGACGACCATCAGGCTTTCGAGCGCTTTCGGGCGCTGTTCACCTAAACTTGTGAACGCAGATTGCTACGCCGACATAACGCAAACGGCCTGAATGGTTGCGTTCACTTTCAAGTTGGCTCGTAGCCGGACGGATCGAGTACTACGATGGTCGGGCGATCCAGCCCCCCCGAGGGCAGCGGAAACGTCACCGTGTGACTGCGGGCATAGATGAGCGGATCACGAGAGCGGCGCTTGAGAAAGACATCGACCGTGGTCATCCCGGCGGTGAGCGGCGGCAAATTATAGTGCATCGGCACAATCCATGTCGGGTTCAGGAATTCGATCATTGGCTCCAGTTCGTCCAACCTCAGGGTCAGATGTTCACCTACGAGGGTCAGCAACACATCGCAGCGGCCGGCGAAGGGCGCCAGCTCATCTGCGCCGATGCCGTACCCCAGATCACCCATGTGCAGGAACCAGAGGCCACCGGCTTTGAAAGCGTAGAGCGCGTTGTCGTCGGGCCCTTCAGGGTGGTGCGGGGCCTCGGCCGCCTGAACGGCAAACATTGGCTCACCATTGATCTCTACGTCACGCTTTCCCTTCGCAACGTCCAAGGCGTTGATAATCCGAGGGTTGCCCTCAACGGCCTCGCTGTAGGAGTGCGCTTCATCGGTCAGCGAACTGACAAGAACGGTTTCCGCTTGCAGCCGAAAGTCGAATACGGCGGGATCGTCTACCCCGCACGCCGCGGCAACGATGGCAGGATCGTAGGGGTCCATCGCGATCGAGGGGCCATCATCCTGCCTCAGATGAAAAGTCGCCAAGCCAACCCACTGAAGATGTACAGCCATGTTGTCAGTCTCCTTTTCACTTCTGTGTCAGACCGCCAGCCCTGTCCATGCCGGCGATCTCCCACCACTTGGCGCCGGATGGTTTTTCGATCACCAGCGGTTTTAGAAACGATACCGACTTCTCCAGGCCCTCCTCCACTTCGAAGTACTCACTTTCCATCTCGAGCGAAATGACATGATCGTAACCGAGGAGGCGCAGCGTTGACGTAAACTCGCGCCAAGTCGCTTCATCATGGCCCCAACCGGCCAGCGTATATGTCCAGGATCGGTCGGCAAACTCCTCGGTGGAGGTGCTGTCCATCATGCCGCGCAGCCGGGCATTGTGCCGAGAGATCAGGATGTCCTTGGCGTGGACGTGCTGGACCAGCGGACCGAGGTAGTGCAGCGCCTCAATCGGGTCGATTCCCTGGTACCACAGATGGGAAATGTCGAAGTTGCAGGCCGCAACCGGACCGATCTCGTCATGGAGCCGCTTCAACGTCACCGGGTTGTGGATCATGTCACCGCCGTGCATCTCGAAGCAGATAGTGACACCGTGGTCGGCGGCGATCTTGCCATGCTCGCGCCAGTATGGGAGCAGGCGCTTCTCCCACTGCCAATCCAACGTATCACGCAGGAAGGGCCACTCGGCGAATGTCACCCAGTTGGGGGCCGTATCCCCCTCGGCGCCTTCGGGCAGACCCGCCAGCAATGTGATCCGCTGAATGCCGGCCAACTCCATGAACTCGCAAGTCTGGCGGAACTCGCGCGAGTATGTCTCGGCGACTTCTTTGTTGGGCATGAGCGGCGCGCCGTGTCCCCCAAGCGCGCTGATCTCAAGATCATAGCGGGCGAACGTGTCCAGCCAGCGGTCGATTTCGCCTTTATTGGCGAGGAGTTTTGCGACGTCGCAATACCCCCGGCCCCAAAGACCACATGCGCCCACCTCGACCGCCTGGAATCCCATGTCGCGCGCGTATTGCAGCCCTTCCTCAAACTCGAACTGCTCCAGGTTCTGTGAAATCACGCCGAGTTTCATGCGCATCACCTCTCGATTGACAGTTGACGAATGTATGTGCCGGGAACCGGCAATCGTCAGTTGGCTGTGTCTGTGTCACCCTGTGCCCCACACGCGACCGACGTTGTTCAGGGGGCGCCAAGCGCGTTCTGAAATTGGGTGAGTGTATTGGTCAGGGCCTGGCGTCTGATGACAAGGTCAACGCCCACGAAGAAGACGCGGACGCCCAGGGCGTGGTAATGACTGGCCTGTTCGATGCTGAAGGCGCCGGCCGACGGAATTTTGCCGGCCGCAGCCGCCGCTGTGAACACGCGCTCGATTTTCGGCGCCTGGCGCGCCCTGGCCTCCTCCCCGAAAAGCCCGAGGCCGACGGCCCAGTCCATCGGACCCACCGTGACCATGTCGATGCCTTCGACCGCCAGGATCTCGTCCAGCGCTTCGTAGGCTTCGTCACTCTCGATCATCAGCATCAGATGCGTGGCCTCGTTGGCTTCGCGCAGTCTCTGCTGTGGGTCCGCGCCCATCGTGAAGGCCGTGCCGGCGCTGGAGCTGGAGACGCCGCGCTGCCCCAGCAGTGGGTACTTGCCGAGTTGGACAAAGCGGGCAGCCTCGTCGGCGCTGCGCACATCGGGCAGCGCCAGGACCTGTATGCCCCCGTCGAGCAGACGCTGCACTTGCGTGCGCGACAATTCGGGCATGCGCACGAGCGGCACCATGCCAAGGTGGGTAATCGTCCGGCCCAGCCGCAGTGTTTCAGCCATGGATTGGGGGCCATGTTCCATGTCGAGCCAGACGATGTGATAGCCGACCTGGGCCATCAACTCGATCTCGGTGAGCGTGGCGTCGCGGCAGATCACCCCGTACAGGGCTTTATGCTCGTCCAGAAGTTCACCGAGGCGGTTGCTCAGGGGCGGAATCTTGCCATCCATAGGCGCTCTTTTCGCTGATTGACTTTCGAGACGTTATACAGTATGTCGGCGCACTCCCCTTAAGCCAGATGTGGCGTCGGCGCGCCGGGCAGCTTCGTTCGGACTCGGTAGAGCGAGGTGCGGGCGGTGATGTAGAGACTTTTACGGTCGTCATCGCCCCAGGCGCAGTTGGCCGGACGTTCGGGGGTAACGATGACGCCCAGGCAGGCGCCGCCAGGCTCGAATACCCAGATGCCCGTGGCGCCGGCTACATAGAGGTTTCCTTCTATGTCGACTTTCATGCCGTCGGGCGAGCCGGGTTGGGGATGGTCCATGTCTGCGATGACGCGGGAGTTGGTCAAGCCGCCGTCGGCGCGAACGTCGAAGGCGCGGACGTGTCGGCGGGGTGAATCGTCGACGTACAGAATCGACTCATCGGGGGAGAAGGCCAGCCCATTGGGGCGATCAAAGTCGTCCACCAGCAGTTCCACGGCGCCGTCCGGCAGGATGCGGTAAAGGCCGTTGCAGGGCTGTTCCTGCTCTTCGCTGTACGACGACGATTCGCCAGGCGTAATGCCGTAGGGCGGGTCGGTGAAATAGACGGTCCCGTCTGACTTGACGACCAGATCGTTGGGACTGTTGAGGCGCTTGCCCTGATACTTGTCGGCCAGGGCGACCACGGCGCCATCGGCCTCGGTACGGGAAACGCGGCGATTGCCGTGTTCGCAGGCAACCAGGCTGTTCTCCCGGTCCAAGGTGAGGCCGTTGGAATTGCCGCTGGGTTCGCGCCACACATCGACTTGCCCAGCGGGCGTCCATCTGTGGATGCGGTTGGCCGGAATGTCGGAGAAGAGGAGGTAGCCATCCGAATGCCAGACAGGGCCTTCGGTGAACTGAAAGCCGGTGGCCAGGCGTTCAGGGTCGCCGGCCTCAATGAGTGCTTTGAGTTTCATGGCGTTCTCCACATTCAGGCCTGAGCATGAGCATCGTGTTCAGATGCCAGGTTCGCGCCCTTTTCATACAGGCTGATAGCCGGACGGTTCAAGCACAACAATGGTTGGCCTTCCAAGCTGGGATGCGGGGAGAGGGAATGTCACCACCTGACGACGCGCAAAGATGACTGGATCGCGAGGTCGGCGTTCAATGAAGACATCGAGCTTGGTCATCACCCGCTTCTGGCCACTGACCGGCGCCAGATTGTAGTGCATGGGCACGATCCATGTCGGGTTCAGAATGTCGATCATCGGGTCGAGTTCATCCAGCCGCAGAGTCAGCCCCTCGCCGGTGAGGGCCAGCAGCACATCACAGCGACCGGCGAATGGCGCGAGTTGGTCCCCGTTCAACCCATATCCCAGATCCCCCATGTGCAGGAACCACAGACCGCCGGCTTTGAAGGCGTACAAGGCGTTGTCGTCGGCTCCATCGGGATGGTCGGGCGCCTCGGCCGCCTCGACCGCGGCCAGGGGCGCGTCGTAGATCTGCGCATCACTCAGACCGAGGGCCACGTCCAGGGCGTTGATCACGCGCGGCTCGCCCTCGATCAGCTTGACATTGGCGTGCGCCACGTCTGTGAGCGAACTGACGATCACCGTGTCCGCCTGAATCCGCGTACCGTCATCGACCAATCCGATCGCTGAAGGTGTGTATGGGTCCATGGCGATGACGGGGCCTCCATCCTGCCAGAGGCGAAAGCACGCCATCCCCACCCACTCAAGATGAACGGCCATGATTAGTTCCTATGCGAGTCTTGCATGGGGCAACCGGCCTTGCCGGTCCCAGCGGGCCGCCAACATGGCCAACGTTTGCACGTTGCATGTCGAAGTTGGAGGCAATCCTGATGCTGACGTATGTCAAGTATATATGATGAATCTCCCTTGTCAACTCATTTAATTTGCTTGGGTACATCCCAGGAAGGGCTGAGTTTCCGACTACCTCCGGGCAGCTCTGCTGTGTTCAACAGCGGGCCTGTCTGGAAGCTCCCCGTTCTGGAATCCACCGATTGCTTCCCCCTATACGATGCGTTTGGCAAGTCCCTGATGTATAGAATTTTCGTGTTGGCAGGGATGCAAGAAATATGATATGGTTTGTATAGGCTGAAACAATCTCGCGAAAATCGCAGGCCGCGCACCCGTTACGACCCACAGAATCTTGTATCGAAACCAGTGATGCCCATTCACCCTTGGGATTGCCCCTCTACACTTCGCTGAAGGTCCACAACCTTGAGTATCCGTATCGACCGACTCATGGGTAAGCAAGACTCCTTAGCAGTTATCGCAGACGGCTCTTTGATTCAAGAGCCTGTCCTTGTTTAACCAGCGAAAGGACCGATTCCCGAACAGCTTTCTCATTCACAAGGAGGAAACGATGGCAAACAGATTGAGTCGCAGGCAATTTCTGAGGACGGCGACGCTCACGGGAGCGACGGCTGGCGTTGCGTTGTTGCAGGCTTGCGCTGCACCCACGGCCGCACCGGCCACCGACGCGGAAGAGGAGATGCCGATGGAGGCGCCTGTCCAATTGAGCTTGTGGAGAGGCACCAATGGCATCTGGGACGATCATTTCGATATGATCGCGGAGTACATGGCCGAAGCCGGCATCACCCCACTGGTGGAGATCGCGCAGCCTCACATCCCCTGGAGCGAGTGGCAGGACAAGGTGCGCATTTCGGCCGAGGCCGGCGTAGGGCCTGATCTCATCTTCACCATTAACCCGCTTCTGACGGAGCAGGTAGCAAACAAGATGCTGCTGCCGGCGCCGGAAGACCTATACTCGCCAGCGGATATCGAAAACGATTTTCACGAGATTTGGCTTCAAGGCGTGAAGTTCGATGGCAGGTACTACAACATCCCCTGGGACGGCGGCGGGTTCGGCCTGGTTTGCGATGTGACAAACCTGAAGGACGCCGGCGTCAACGAACTGCCCAACAATTTCGAAGAGTTCGTGGCTGCGGCGCAGAAGGTCGTCACGTACGATGGCAACAACCTGGTAAAGGACGGCTTCGGCTTCTTCCACGCCAGCTACCTGTTTGGCATGCTCTTCTCGAGCATCGGCGGCCGACGGCCGGGTCCCGAAGATACGGAGTTGACCTTCGACAATGAGCTGGGATGGCATGCCTGGGACCTGGTGCTGGCCTATGAACTGGAGCACGAAATTTTTCACTGGGACTTCACCAAGGGCATCAGCCCCGATCTGTGTCTGTCCCAATACACCGAGGGCCGGGGCGCGTTCTGTGTGACCAATAGCGCCTTCAGCACTGGCGTCGAGGAGCAGTTTGGCCACGAAACCAAGACGATCAGCCTGAAAGTGTGCATTCCCGAAGGAGAGTTGAAGCACCCGATGAGCCCCGGCTGGGGATTGGCCGTTACGAGCGCCGCGCCGGCGGAGAACCTTGACGCCGCCTGGAAGGTCTGGAAGTACTGCGCGTCCACTGAGATGTGCACGAGATACCAGCAGGCGACGGGCTTCGCGTCGGGGAACAAGACGGTCCAGGCGTTGGGGGTCGACGGCTTTGTCGGTGCAAGAGCCGCCGACATGGCGCAAGAAGTGTCGGATGTCATGTGTTGCGGCTACCTCCGTTGGGATGGCATCGATCAGCCCACATTCATGCACGAGCACGAGAATGTCTACACGGACATGCTGCATGACGGACTGTCAGCCGAGGAGGCAATGGCGATGCGCGGGCCTGACATGCTCAAGGGGCTGTTGGGTTCCTGAGCCGGACTGCATGGGCGCAGCATGGTTGAATCAGCGATGTCCTCGGGCATCGCTGATTCAGTTTCCTCACGCGTGAAAAACGTGCGACAAAGGAGTTGAGATGGCTGCACGTCTTCAATCGTTGGTTCAGCCCCGACTTAACTTGCGCCAGCGCCGATACGTTGTCGCCTGGGGGTTTCTGCTGCCGATTCTCGTGTACTACCTGATCTTCGCCCTCTATCCTATTGGGCTGGCCGTGGTCATGAGCTTGAGCGATTGGAAGCTGAACGTGCCTGCAAGGCCCTTTATCGGCCTGGAGCATTACAAAAAACTGGCTACGGACAGCGACTTCAGGCTTGCTCTGACGAACACAGTCAGATACACAGTGATGTATGTTCCATCGGTCTTTGTGGTGTCACTGGTGGGGGCGCTCGCGCTGAATTCGATCCGGCACGGGCGCGCCCTCTACCGCGCCATCTATTTTGCGCCCGTGATGACGGCCGGCATTGTCGTAGCGCTCATCTGGAAGTACATGCTGCATCCTAGTTATGGTCTGGCCAATGTTGTGCTGAACAGCATCGGGTTGCCTTCACAGCCCTGGCTTGTCCAGGCGAAGACGGCGATGGCCAGCCTGGTGATGATTGCCGTCTGGGAATCAATGGGCTATCAGATGGTGTTGTTCCTGGCCGGGCTGCAAGGCATCCCAACGCACCTGTATGACTCGGCCAAGATCGACGGAGCCAACATCTGGCAGCGCTTCCGGCATGTAACATGGCCGTTGCTGCGCCCGACGGTGACTTTTGTGTTGGTGGTCACGGTCATCGGGGCGTTTCAGATGTTTACCCTGGCCTATGCGTTCGGCTACTACGGGGGGCCGGGGGATAGCCTGCTCGTCGCCGTGATGTATATTCGGCACCAAATGCTCACGCTTGGCAACGTCGGCTATGCCTCGGCAATGGCCCTGGTCCTGTTCGCCATCATTTCAATCGTGACGATTATCCAACTCAGAATGACCCGAACTCGCTGGAGATATTAGCCGGCTGACTGAGGTGCGCGGCAAAGATTCGGCGAGGGTTGGAGGCCCACCAAGATGCGCGTTTCGGCGTTTGTACGGTTATATCAGCGCAGGGAATCGGTTCTGCCGGTGTTCATCAGCTACACCGTGCTGACGCTGTGTGCTGCTTTGGTTGTCAGCCCTCTGATTTTCGCGCTTTTGGGCGCGTTCAGGCCGATCTGGGATCTGAAGACGATTCCGCCGACGTTTATTCCCAAGGAGTTGTTTCTCGGCAACTTTCTCGTCCTGTTTGAGCGCTTCCCGATTGCGCGGATGTACTTCAACAGCCTGTTTTCGACCAGCGCGATAGTGGCAGGGCAGGTGCTGATGAGCGCAGTCGCGGGATACATCCTGGGCAAATTCGAGTTTCCCGGTCGCGAGGTGGTCTTTTTCATGATTTTGTGGACCATGATGATCCCGTTCTTCGTCACCGTGGTTCCACTTTTTGTGATGATCGTCAGTTGGGGGTGGATGGACACCTACCAGGGTCTGATCGTGCCCCACCTCTTCTCCGGCTTCGGCGTTTTTCTCTTCCGCCAGTTCGTGCATACGATTCCCGACGATCTGATCGACGCCGCGCGTGCGGACGGCGCCAGCGAAGTCCGCATTTTTGCCCAGATCGCAATGCCTCTCATGCTGCCGGCGGTCGGCGCGCTGGCCATCTTCATCTTCATCTGGAACTGGGGGAGCTTCTTTTGGCCCCTGCTCATCACAAACGAGACTGAGATGCGGACGATACCGGTTGCGCTGGCCACACTTATTCGTCAACCCGGCATGGTCAGAACCGGCGGGGCTGTCGGGCTTAGTGAGGAGGGCATCGCTCTGGCGGGCGACGCGATCGCCTTCATTCCCGTGCTGGTCGTCTTCTTCGTATTTCAGCGCTACATTACAGAGGGCGTGACCCTCACCGGCTTGAGCGCGAACTGATTCGGATCAGAAACGGGACGAGCGGGAGGCAGTTTTCCTGAAAGCAGGCGAGTCTGGCCCCATAGTTTGCCCCGTACGCAAAATGCGGGCTGCAGGCCAGGCCCTTGTGTCACAGGGCTTTACGCTCGCCGGAAAGGCTTGACAATGCAACAACGTTTTACTCTGTTCATTTGCGCGTGCTGCCTGGTTCTCGGCGTAACCGGCTGTGTGCCCGCGCCGCCAGCCGCCGAAATCGAGACGCCAACCGCCGAACCCGAGGCACCTACCGCCGAACCCGAGGCACCTACCGCCGAACCCGAGCCGTGGACGCGCGCCGCGGATGGGATGGAGATGGTCTGGGTGCCGGCGGGCGAGTTCCAGATGGGCAGCGACGACAGCGGGGTGGACGCCGCGCTGGAACTGTGCGAAACTTACGGTGTCCCCTGCGTGCGGCAGTATCTCGACAAGGAGCAGCCAGCGCACAAGGTGGCGTTGGACAGTTTCTGGATTGACCGGACCGAGGTGACCAACGCCCAGTACCGGCAGTGCCTGGAGGCAGGCGTCTGCAATCCACCGAGAAAGAGGAGTTCAGCGACGCGCGATTCATATTTCGACGACAGTTCGTTCGACGATTACCCGGTCATCTGGAGCACGCTGCGCGACGCAAGGAGCTACTGCGAGTTTGTCGGTGCGCGGCTGCCGACGGAGGCGGAGTGGGAGTACGCGGCGCGCGGGCCGGAGGGCCTGCTCTTTCCCTGGGGCAACGAGTTCGACGGGACGCGGCTGAACTACTGCGATGCCAGTTGCGAGTTGGCCTGGGCTGATGAGACGACTGACGATGGCTACGCCGACACATCCCCGGTAGGAAACTACCCGACAGGAGCCAGTTGGTGCGGCGCGCTGGACATGGCGGGCAACGTGCGTGAATGGATGGCCGATCTTTACGACAAAGAGTACTACAGCGACTCGCCTGCGCAGAATCCGACCGGGCCGTCGGCATCTCCGGGAGGGAACCAGGTAGAGCGCGGCGGCTCGTGGAACTCCAATCCGTTTGAAGTGCGCAGCGCCTGGCGAACCGGCGATCACGCCAACTACAAGTACAACTTCATGGGTTTCCGTTGCGCCAAAGACAGTGAATAGCGCGACGGCGGACATTCAACCTACCGATTGAGGTCAACCCTGATGGAAACCATACAACTGATCGAACGGTGGCTCGTTAAGCTGCGCGCCGGCACGCTGGTGGATGAGGATCTGCAGCAGGCGTTGAATCGCCTCAATGACAACGGCGCCGGCGCGACGCAGCCCCAGCGTCTGCTGTATCTGCAGACGCGTACCACGGGCGTCGACTCCGAGGTGCTCGGCATGGCGCTGGTCGACAACGGCCAGATACTTGAAGCGCCCGACGACCCCGCCGACTGGCCCTATGATTCCGTTCTCGCAGCCATGGCCGACGGCTGGCGGGTGGTCAAGTTTCCCGAATTGGCGCTGCTGCTGCAAGAGGATAAGACATACGGCTTCGGCTGCGAATTCATCCTCGAAAAATAGAGTTGGTGACTCGAAACATAAGGAGGCGTTTTGATGGAGATGAACAGGACTGCTTTGCCGCCGGCCCGGCACGGACTGCCTTACGACTGCGAGCCGACCCTGAATGACGAGCAGGTTTTCGACTTCTGCCGCAAGGGCTACCTGATGCTTGAAGGGGTGGTCGGCGACGAGATCAACCAGCGCATGCTTGCCTATGTTGAGGAGCATACCGATCATCAACCGCTCGAGTTGCTGACGGAAGAGTGGTTCGTCGACGGCGTGTTCAAGAACCCGCAGGCAGCCGGCGCCGTGCGCTCCTTGCTGGGGGCGAATTTCAAGCTGCCGCAGACGCTTTGCAACCACCGCGCCGACTGCCCGCTGCCGCCGCAGGACTGGCACCGCGATGGCGGGTCGATTTACAACTACCGGCTCGACTACCTGCAGGTGTTCTATTACCCGCAGGACACGACGCCCGAATGGGGGCCGACTGATCTGATTCCAGGCTCACACTTCATGCGCAGCAAGGCCAACTATATGGGGCATATCCGCAGTGTGAAGCTGGCCAAATCGACCGCATCGCCTGCGGGCACGATTACGATCACGGCGTATCCGATCTGGCATCGCCGCGGCCGGAGTACAGCATCGGGCGTCCGGCATCTGTTCAAGTACAACTACTGGCGGACGGCGAAACCGCGGCGCGACTGGATCATCGATCCCGAATACGATTTTTCATGGCCCGATATGACAGAAGACGAACCACACTTCGAGCAGTTCAGGTGCGGGATCGCGGCGGCAGAGATGTTCAGTTGGTTGTGCGGCGAGTCGTTTGAGTACGCTGGGGGCACAGCCTGGCCCTGTGAAGCGCCGGTCAAGCCGGGGTCGTGTGACCAGGAAGGTCTGCCCATGGGGTTGCGCCGCTTTGCAAATGGAGGAACGGCCTGATGGCTCTGTTTCCGACCGACTTGCCTGAACGCGAGTGGGTTGAATTCCGGGCAGCGGGGTTCTCCGCGCCGGTGGTCGGGGTCATCCACCGGCGTTCCTATCGCGCCTTGTGTGGGGTGCCGCTGGGCAGCCTGGACACGGGTTGTCTGGATCTCGATAGCAGCGGTCTCTTCGGCTTGTGCAGCATTTTCAACTCACATGTGCCGCGTCGCGGGGCGCTGAACCTGCCCTTTCTGGGACTCAGCGTCGGTGGAACGGCCTGGGTGCTGACGACCGGACAGCAAAGCCCGGAGAAGGGATCCGGCGCCGCCGCCAATGAACCGCTGCCGCCGCCGTTGGAGATGCCGGGTGTGCGCCTGGCGCGGGACATCCACTATTGGGGCCACTACCCGGTGGCGGACCTGGAGTTTGAGACGGATGCGCCGGTAGATGTCGGCCTGCGGGCGTGGGCCCCATTCCTGCCGGGAGACGTGGATCGATCTATTCTGCCGGGGGCCGTGTTTGAGGTGCATCTGCGCAACGTCACGGACGCTCCTCAGTCTGGCACGCTGGCGTTCAGCTTTTTCGGCCCGAGCGTGGGCGAGTCCTGGGCGAACCTGTTCCCGCGGCAGGAGATTTCATCACCGGTGCGCGGGGTCAGCGTGACCTCCCGGCGTTGCAGCTACGTATTGGGCGTGATCGGCGATCACGCGGTACGCACAGGCGGCGAACTGGGATCGGACGCCGCCGCTTGGGCGCGCATCGAGCAGAGCCTGCCAGCGACCGAAGAGATCCAATCGGGAGCCTCCGTCGCGCTGGACTTTACGCTGGCGCCGGGCGAAGAGAAAACAGTTCGCTACGTGCTGACCTGGTACAGCCCGCACTGGATGAGCACCGGCGATCCGATGGTCGGTCCGCGGGCTTTCCGGCACATGCACACGACGCGCTATGCGAGTGCGTTGGACGCGGCGGCCTTGCTGGCAGAGGAGCACGAGACGCTGCTGGAACGAGTTCTGGCCTGGCAGGAAGTGGTGTTCTCCGAGCAGACGCTGCCGGCGTGGCTGCGCGAGGCGCTGGTCAACACGTTGCATACCTACGCCGAGACCACGTTGTGGGCGGTGGCAGAGCCGCCGATCGGCGAGTGGTGCCGTGCGGAGGACGGCCTGTTCGCCACGAACGAAAGCCCGCGCTCTTGCCCACAGATGGAGTGCTTGCCCACGGCATATTTTGGCGGCATCCCGCTGGTCTACTTCTACCCGCAACTGGTGCTGTCGACGCTGCGAGGACAGAAGGCCTACCAGAGTGAGAACGGAGCGCCGCCGCTCATCTTCGGCGGCATCACGCAATGGACGGGCGGTTGTGAAATGGCCAGCCCGACGCCGGGTTACCAGGTTACGACCAACGTCCCGTGTTACGTTGACCTGATAGATCGCTACGGACTGCTGCATGGCGATGACGCCTTCGTGCAAGAGTTTTACCCTTCGGTCAAGAAGAGCATCGAGTTCATGGCTGATCTGAATCGCGGACCGGACGGGATCGTCTCCATGCCCGATCGGCTGGTCAGCGTCCATATCCACATCTTTTTCGAGACCGAATGGTACGAGTTCAGCCATTGGGCCGGCATCGTGCCCCATGTGGGGGGGCTGCACCTGGTGGCGTTGCGGATGGCGGAGCGGATGGCGCGGGCGGCCGGGGACGAGGATTTTGCCGCCCAGTGCCAGGCGTGGATCAGTGCAGGGAGCGATTCGATAGAGAACAAGACCTGGACGGGTGACTACTATTTGCGCTACCTGGACCCCGAGACCGGGGATCGCTCGGACGATATTTTCTCGGTGCAGTTGGACGGGGAATGGATGGCCGGCTGGCACGGGGTGGAGGGGATATTCCGCCCGGATCGAGTAGCGACAACGTTAGAGACAATCAAGCGCACCTGTGTGGCGGCGACGCCCTTGGGCACTGTCCATTACACGACGCCGGAGGGCGTGCCTGCCGCGGGTGGTGAAGAGTTGGAGTCGGTGGACGATCTCTGGTATTCCTGGCCGGCAACCCAGATCTGTCTACATGCCCCGATCACACTGGGTCTGACCTACATGTATGCGGGCCAGGCGGAGTTCGGGCTGGAAGTGATCCGGCGCCTGATCCACAACGTGCATTGCGAGGGAGGGATGTCGTGGTACGGCACGAACATCGTTGACAGCCCCAGCGGCCAGCTTGCCTTTGGCACCGAGTACACGATCGGCACCCAGTTGTGGGCGGTGCCGGCGGCGATGCAGGGGCAGGATCTGCGTGCGCCTTCCCAGCCAGGCGGTCTGGTGGACCGTGTCATCCGCGCTGCGGCGGGAGGGAGATGAAGATGAAATACCGGCAACTCACCAGAGACGGAACGCGAGTGTCGGTCATTGGACTGGGTACGTGGCCGCTCGGCGGTCACATGGGCCGCATGGACGAACAGATGGCGACAACGATCACTCGAACAGCCATCGACAGTGGCATCAATCTGATCGATACCGCCCAGGCGTATCACCCCAGCGAGGCGCGGCTTGGGCAGGCGCTCAAGGACGGATACCGTGATCGATGCTTTCTGGCCACCAAGGTGATCGGCGACTATTCGCCGGCAGGCATCAGAGCGGCGATGGACGATAGTCTGCGCAATCTGAACGTGGACTATGTCGACCTATACCAGATCCACCACCCGGATCCTGCCTACCCGTTCGATCAGACCATGCAGGCCCTCGAACGACTGCGGGAACAGGGCAAGACGCGCTATATCGGCGTTTCCAATTTTCACGTCGAACATATGCAGCCGGCCTTCGAGACAGCGCGTTTCCACACCAATCAGCCGCGTTACAACATGCTCGACCGACGGGTGGAGGCGGCGGTCCTGCCCTTCTGTGAGCGCCACGGGATTGGCGTCCTGGCGCACAGCCCGCTGGCCAAGGGGTTGCTGACCGGGCGCTATCGGGTCGGCCACCAGTTTCCCGCCGATGACGAACGATCTCAGTTGCCGCGTTTTCGGGGAGCGGGCTTCGCGCATTATGTCGAGGTGGCGGACCGGCTTCAAGAGTTGGCCGCCGACAAAGGGATCAGCCTGGTACAGATGGCCATCGGATGGCTCCTGCGGCTGCCTGTGGTGAGTTGTGTGCTGGTCGGAGCAAAAAATCCCGAGCAGGTGCGCGATCACCTCGTCGCCGCGGACATTACCTTCAGTGATGACGAGCTTGCTCGGATCGAGACGATACTTGAGAACACACCCGGTGAATTATATGACGGTTAGCAGGAGGGTCGATTCGTTGGTCAGGGGTCCATACGAGTTAGCGAATCTATTCAACTGGTCCACATGAGCGGGAAACAGTGTGAGGGATCGCAACATGGCCGATTACGACAGAATCAGAGAGCGGGTGGAGCGGTGTCTGGAGGAGCTGGCGCAAGGAAGACCCGTGGAAGCCAGCTTGCAAGGGATTCTCGAAGCGCTCGACGAGACGCCGCCGCGGCAGCAGTTGCTGTTCCTGCGCGTAAGCGGGCTGACGATCAGCGCGGAGGTGGTCGGAATGCTGATTCTGGAAGACGGCGAGACGAACGAAGGGCCGTTGGATCCGGAGGACTGGCCGTACAAGACTGTTATCCATGCGATCCAGGGGGGCTGGCGGGTGATCAAGTTTCCCGAGTTGGCATTGTGGATGGACGAAACGCGAACGTATGAGGTCGGTGGTGAGTTCGTGCTTGAAAGATGGAGGTGAGACATGAAGAGAATCAGTGACATTCGCCCAACCATGACCGACTCCCAGATTCTCGACTTTTGCAAAAAGGGCTACATGATACTGCCCGCAGTCGTGCCGGCGGAGATCAACCGGCGCGTCATCGAGCGCACCAACGACATCGTGCAGGCGCGCCCGGAATTGAAGACGCCGCGCCGCTCCAAAGAGATCGAGTTTCACCTGCCGCTGTTGGAGGAGGATTGGTTCGTCGAGCAAGTGCTGCTCAACGCGGAGGTGGCCGGCGCGTTACGCTCGCTGCTCGGGCGAGATTTCACACTGCCGATTATCATCAGCGACCACCGTGCCGAAACGCCGATGCTCAAGCCGGGGGGATGGCACCGCGACGGCAATTATGTGCATAACAAGAAGTTGAACTACGTGGAAGTCTTCTACCATCCCGAGGACGTGCCCACGGAAAAAGGCCCCACAGAGGTTCTGCCGGGGTCGCATCATCTTGCCTCCGCTCCGGTCGGTCATTACGGCAACCTCAAGGGAGGGGTACGTTTCGCGCCGCCCGCGGCGCCGGCCGGGTCAATTCTGATCATGTCGTATAACCTCTGGCACCGCCGAACAAGCTCCACGGCCAAGGGGCATCGGCATCTCTTTCGCTTCAATTGCTGGCGGACGACGACGCCGGTGCGCGACTGGATCATCGAACCGGATTTCGACTTGCGCACCGCAAACTACGAGTTCTTCGACCGCCCCACGACGAGACCGCCGACGCGGGACTGCAACGACGCGGCGGAAATGTTCTTCTGGTTGAGCGGGAAGCACGACGAATTCGCAGTGATGGGCGGACAGTGTTGGCCCAGCCCGCACGTCGGTCTGGACGGCGCCGTGCAGGGCTTCCCAGGCGATGTTACGGATGAGCGGGTGTGGACGAAGTAGCGAGGTGGACGGCCAACAGGATAACGAACGTACCGGTTCACCATCCAACCAGGGAGCGCCAGAATGCTTGAACTGTCGGCGAACATCGAGTTCATGTTTGAAGACCGAGATTTTGTGGACCGCATCGACGCGGTGGCGGAACTGGGTCTGCCAGCCTTCGAATTTGGCATATGGCTGGAACGAGACGTGCCGACGATCATTGAACGCACCAAACGCTACGGGCTGGTGGTCGCTAACATCAGCGTTGATCCCAAAGTGTACCTGCTTGACGGGGACCAGAACGCAGCCTTGGCCGATGCTGTGCGGGCCTCGTGCGACGTGGCGCGGCAGTTGGGTTGTTCACAACTGGGTCTGCTGGTCGAAGAGGTGAATTGGGGGGCGGGACAGCCGTGGTACGACTACCAGCGCACTGAGCAACAGCGCGAACAGCGCCGGCGTCAGCAGGACAATATCGTTCGGGCGCTGAAAGCGGTGGCGCCAATCGCCGAGGGCGAAGGGATGCTTCTGCTAGTGGAGTGCCTGAACACATTGGTGGACCATGTCGACTATTTCATCGCCTCCTGGCAGGAGGGCGCAGCTATCGTGCGCGCGGTGGACAGTGCGGCGGTCGGCTTGACGTTCGACGCCTATCATCATCAGGTCAACGAGGGCAACCTGATCAGCAGTCTCACGCAGGAGATCGATCTGGTGCGTCACATTCATATCGCCGATGTGCCCGGGCGGCACGAGCCTGGAACCGGTGAGATCAACTATCTGAACCTGCTCAGCGCGGCGAAACGCGCCGGCTACGACGGCTACCTCGGTCTTGAGTGCGTGCCGACCCAACCCGATGTAGGCGCCGCGCTGGCGCATATCAGAGAGGTCGTCGACCAGGTCAATCGTCAGGAGTAGGAATTTGGAATTGGGTTCACCCGTGTCATCTCTTTTCTCCGGTCTCACAGTTTCAGAGGGAACAAGGCGGTTCATCCCGTGAGCAACATCCAGGGCTTTGACAAAGTCAGCTTGATTACCGGCGGCAGCAAAGGGATTGGCGAAGGCTGCGCCCGGGTATTCTGTGCGGCCGGCGCGCCTGTTGTCATCTGCGCACGCGGCAGGGAGGCCGGCGAGGCGCTGGCCGCGGAACTGACGGCGCAAGGTCCCGGCGAATGCCACTTTGAACCGTGCGACGTGCGCTATCCTGACGAGATCAAGCGCGTGGTTGACAGGACGGTGGCGCGCTATGGCCGACTGGACTGTCTGATCAACAACGCCGGCACACACCCGCCTCACAAGACGATTGACGAGTTCTCAATCGCAGAGTTCGAAGAGCTGCTGCGGGTGAACCTGGTCAGCTACTTCGCTGGCTGCAAGTTCGCCCTGCCCCACCTGCGGCAGACGCGCGGCAATATCATAAATCTGGGTAGCCTGGTCGGGGCAATGGGGCAGCAGTTGGCCACGACCTACTGTGCGACCAAAGGTGGCATCAGCGCCTTCACCAAGGCGTTGGCCATTGACGAAGCACGCTACGGTGTGCGGGTGAACGCTGTCCTGCCCGGCAACATCATATCCGATAGCCGCATCCAAGGGGTTGCTCGCTCGGAGAATCCTGAAGAGATGGACAAGCTGGTGGATAGCTGGCAGTGGCCGGGGCGCAGCGGCAGCATCGAGGAGGCAGGACATGCCTGCCTCTTCCTGGCCAGCGACAGCGCAAGTTACATCAGCGGAATTGAACTGATCATCAGTGGCGGCTCTGAGTTGGGATACGGGATCAAAGCGCCGTGGAAGCTCGGGCTGGACATGCCGGAGGATCAATATCCTCGGCCGGTGAATCCGTTGTGACAGAAACGAAGGCATGATTGCCACCGCAGATCGATCTCCGAGGAACAAGCGTCCATCGACATAATCCTGCATCGTCATCCTTCCCCTCACAGGCTCGCCTCCTGCTGCTTGGCTTCTCAACTCGCTGCGTGTCCGGCTCGTCGCCCCTCCTTCCTTGCTGAAGTTGACTTCTCCTCCCCTTCTGCCTGACCAGAGGAAACACATTTCCATTTTGGGACGCCCTGAAGCGTAAGTCGACATTGACAGATCGGAATCCATTAATTATACTCCATTTACTTTATTCGTTTCTGCGGCGCAATTGTAGAAACAATAGCGAATTATTGTTTGGCGCTCCTACAATTACGTCGTGCTTTAGTAATTTACAGGAATCTGTCACACGCTGCACATCTACACTAGGAGGAAGACCCATGACAGAGCGAGAGATCACACGGCGAACGTTTTTGCATCTGTCTGCATTGGCAACGACAGGCGCCGCGCTGGCGGCATGCGTACCCGCGGCGCAGGAAGCGGCGCCCGCGGAGATGCCGGCTGCCCCCGCAGCGCCGTCAGGGCCGGAGGCGCCCATGCTGGCCGAGATGGTCGAGGCCGGCGCCTTGCCACCGCTCGAACAGCGCCTGCCCGAGAATCCACTGGTTTGGGACGCCAAGGATGTTCAGATTCTCGAGCCTGAGGAAGCCCGCTATGGCGGGACCTTGAAACTGGGTCACGTAAAGGACATTGACATGCTGGCCCAGGTCAACTTCGCGCGGCTGCTTTCCGATCGCAGCGAATTCGTGCCGCACTTCGCGGAAGGATGGGAGTTCGCGGCTGACTCTACGTCCCTGACCTTTTTCCTGCGGAAAGGCGTCAGGTGGTCCGACGGCGAGCCCTATACGACCGCCGACACCCTATGGTGGTGGGAAAACATTGTGCGCTCGGAGTTCGCAGACTCCCCGCAAAGCCTGTACAATCTGGATCCTGCCGCGGACAATCTGATCGCGGTTGACGACTACACGCTGCAAGTCACGTTCGGCAAGCCCAAGCCCCTCTTTCTGTTGGAGACCCAGGGATTCGCCGGCGGCGAGACCTCGCCGATAGACCGCTGCGCCCCTCATTTCGTGGAGAAGTTCCACCCGGCTTTTAACCCGGTTTCCGGCAAGGATCCGAATGAGCAATTCCAGGAAATGTTTGACGCGCTCAGGCTACTGCCCCGCTACCTGGAGGATCCCGAGCGTCCGGTCCTGTGGCCTTGGCGAATTGTGGACTACAAGGAGGGACAACTGGTCCGTCTGGAGCGCAATCCCTACTACTGGGCAGTAGACAGGCAAGGCCGGCAGTTGCCTTACACCGACTATTGCGAGAACTTCCTGCTGGGGGACGCGGATGGCGAGACCGAGAGGCTCAAATTCCTGGCCGGCGAAACACACTACATCCGCCGAACGACCACCGGCGCCGACATCACGCTGTTCAAAGAGAATGAGGAAAAGTCCCAGATCGACACGCTGTTCTACCAGCGAGAAACAAACCTGGGCGTCGCCTTCAATACGGTGCATGTGGATCCCAACTGGGCAGAAATCCTCGGCCAACCGGATTTCCGACGAGCTTTGTCCATCGCGGTCGACCGCGAACTCATCCTGGAAACAGTCTACGGTGGTTTTGGCGAGGTCGGGCAGGGCATCAGCGAGTCAGGCCAGTACGATCCGGAGATCGATGGCCAATGGATCGATTACGATCCACAGAAAGCGTCCGACATGTTGGATGCCATCGGCTTGGACAGTCGGGACGCTGAGGGATTCAGAACATTCGCCGACGGCTCGAAGATGACCTTGATCGCCTATTACGTGCCGGGGTGGCCATCGGGTCTTGGTACCGACGAAGTGTTTGAGATCATAACGGAACAGTGGAGTGAAGTGGGTGTGCGCTCCATCGCCAAAGGCGGAACATGGCCCGTGCGGGCCGAGAGATTAAAGAATCGGGACTTTGAAGTATATGTCCTCGGCTGGTGGGGCGGTACCTGGTTGTGGGATCTGGTCATCGGCACCGGCGCCCACGGCTTTGCTCCGACCAATGCATCCTGGTGGCGAAACCGGGACAAGCCGGAGGCTGAACGCCCAGGCGTAGAGCCTACGGGCACGCTGCGCGAGTTGTTTGAATTGGAGGAGATCTGCTTTACCACTACCGACGAGATGGAACGCCGCGATGCCTTGCATCGCCAGAAGCTGCTCCTGGCTGACCAGCTTTTCGGCATGGGGTTTGTGCAGAATGGTCCTAAGCCCATCGGCGCCAGTAAGCAACTGCGTGGCGTTTGGGGCCGGTTTGGCACTGACGAAATGTTGGTCATCAATCCCGACGAAGGGGACACCTGGTTCCATCAATTCTGGATTGATGAGGGGTAGCAGCCCAATCTATTCAACAGGAGTCCGAAGTCTTAAGCCCGTTCGACTTCGGACTCCTGTACATTGCGCCGCATGGTGACCGACTTACATTCCGGATTGCAGCTAGAAGACACGGCCTTGACGGTTGTGTCGCCATTGAATTACCAAGTGTTTCAGCGCGACACGGACAACAGGGCATTGGTGCCGATCGCGATCAAAACCCAACTCGGTCGCGGACAAATTTCGGCGCGGCTCGTGCTGTTGCCAGTGCATACGGCGTATCAACCCTACGCCGGTCAAACCACCGCGTGGGTCCATCTGTCGCAGACGCAGGGCGGCTACGCGGGCGAGGCGCTGGCCACGGCAGGCGGCTGGTACCGGCTGGAAGTGCGTTGTCAGGGCAAGAACGGCGAGGAAATCCTGGCCGTGGTGCAACGGGTCGGGATTGGGGACGTGTTTATCTGTGCCGGTCAATCTAATGGTGCGAACAGCGGCTGGCCGCCGCAGGTCCCGCACGAGGACCGAGTGGTCGCCTTTGACGGCCAGACTTGGCGGCTCGGCCACGACCCGCAACCGATGGCGACCAACACCGGCGGTTCGCCGTGGCCAATCCTCGGCGACCTGCTCGTGCGGTCACTTCAAGTGCCCATAGCGTTTGCCGCGGTCAATCAGGGTGGGTCGCGCGTGGAATCGTGGTGCCCGCGGGGTGAACTGTATCCTTTGTTGGCCGGTATCGCCAAGGCGCATTCGCCGCACGGGGCCCGGGCCGTGCTATGGCATCAGGGGTATGCCAACAGCGGCTTTGCCGGCTCGATCACGGCCGACGACTACGCCAAAAGCCTTGCCATGACGATCGCAGCGCTCAACGACGACGCGGGGTACACGCTGCCGTGGGTCGTGGCGCAGGAAGGTATCGCGCCGTATTGGAAGACGGACTCGCAGGCAGTGCGCAACGGCCAGCAGTTGCTGTGGGAGCGCGGCTTGGCGTATCAGGGACCGCTCACTGACGACCTGGTGGGGCCCAAATTTCGCCACGACGTCGACCATTTCAACGAGTTGGGCCTGCGCATACACGCCGAGAGGTGGTTTGCGCTGTTGTTCGCGCAGTTCTACGCCGTGGCGCCGATGCATGCGGGTACGCCGTGACCGGAAGCTGCCGGCGTAAGCATAGGAAGTGACAGGGCGCCCCTCGAGCAAAGAGGACAACGATGCAGCAATTCTTGATCCGCCGGTTGTTGAACATGCTCCTGGTCTTGCTGCTCAGCTCAATCATCAGCTTCATCGTGGTTGAGTTGCCGCCGGGCGACTATTCGACCGTCTTGCGCGGGCAGCTCGAAGCGGAAAGGATCCCGCCGGCGCAGATCGAGGCCCAGGTACGACCGGTCATCGAACGATTTGCCCTGGACAAACCACTGCCGGTTCGGTTTTGGCGCTGGCTCTCGTCCATCATAACCTTCAATTTCGGATACTCTATGGTGATGAATCAGTCGATCGGCGATCTGCTAAAAGAGCGCCTGTTCCTGACCATGGTCGTCAGTTTAGCTACGTTGATCTTTATCATGCTGGTGGGTATCGCCATTGGTATGTTTTCGGCCGTCAAACAGTATTCAGGGTGGGATTATCTTTTCACGGTCGTTGGTTTCATCGGCATGGCGACGCCCAATTTTCTCCTGGCCCTGATTATCCTCTTTATTTCCGTTATGGTATTTGGATCAACCAGCGTGGGTGGACTGTTCTCCGCCGAGTACTTATTTGCCCCCTGGTCCTTGGCCAAGCTGGTCGACTTCCTGAGGCACATCTGGGTCGTCGTCGTCATCATAGGCACGGCCGGCACGGCCGGCACGATTCGCGTCATGCGCGCGCAAATGTTGGATGTATTGAGCGAGCCCTACATCGACACGGCGCGGATGAAAGGGCTATCCAGCGCAAAAGTATATTTCAAGCATGGCTTGAGGGTAGCGATTAACCCAATTGTATCGAGTATTGGTTTGAGCTTTCCGGGCATAATCAGTGGCGCAACCATCGTATCTCTGGTATTGTTGTTGCCGCTGATTGGGCCTCTCCTTTTGAACGCGCTGATGAGCGAAGACATGTATCTGGCGAGCACGATTATCGTGTTGCTTACCTTCGCCCTTGTCGTTGGCAATTTCCTGGCCGACTTGACCCTGGCCTGGTTAGACCCGCGTATCCGCCTGGAAAGCTAATGTAAGTCCCAATTGAGACGAAGAGTTTGCTTATTTCGCAAGCGCAGGCGAGACGCCAGGGCATAATCCGCGCGCAAGGTCGTGGTGTCAAACAGGATTTACATTAGAATGAGTTATTCGAACCCAGAAACGCCAATCGAGATGGCTACGGCCAGCGTTGATGCAGAAGACGTTTCTGATCTCTCCCCAACCCGGCAGGTATCCTACAGACAACTGCTGTATCTGCGCTTCCGCAAGAATAAGCTCGCTGTTGTCGGCTTTTGGGTACTCGTCGCGCTCTACGTCGTGGCCCTGGGCGCCGAGTTCTTTGCCCCCTACGGGAAAACGACCCGATTTGATGCTATCCTGGCGGCGCCGCGGCTTCCCCGGTTTGTCGACGCTGAGGGACGCCTGCACTTACGGCCCTTTGTCTACGCCTACAAAAAGGGAAGGGACCCCGAGACATTGAGGCGGACCTACGTTGCCGACACGGCAGAGACGCATCCGCTACGCTTCTTCGTCCGTGGCGACGAGTACGAGTTCCTGTTCTTCAAGAGTAGCTGGCATCTTTTTGGCGTAGAGGGCGGCGAAACCTTCCTGCTGGGAACAGATAACCAGGGCAGGGATTTGTTTTCGCGCGTCATCCATGGCGCGCGCCTTTCGACCACGATTGGGTTATGCGGCGTCGCCATCAGTCTGGTGTTGGGCATCGTTATCGGTATGATTTCGGGCTATCTTGGCGGGTTCGTCGACCAGGCGATCCAACGCGGAATTGAAGTCTTGCTATCCTTCCCCAGCATCCCCTTGTGGCTGGCCCTATCGGCGCTTCTGCCCCTTGATTGGAGCCCGCGTCGCATCTTCTTTTTCATTACGATCATCCTCTCCATTCTGAACTGGGGCAGCCTGGCGCGCATTGTGCGCGGCATGACATTGTCGGTAAAGAACGAGGAGTATGTACTGTCGGCGCGCATGGGCGGCGGCGGCAAGTGGTGGATCATCAGGCGCCATCTCTTTCCTGCCAACCTCAGCTATGCGATCGTTGCTGCCACGTTGTCGGTGCCTGAGATGATCCTGGGCGAGACCGCGTTGAGCTTTTTGGGGCTTGGGCTACGGCCGCCGGCGGTGAGTTGGGGGGTTTTGCTGCAAGCAGCTCAAAAAGTGTCAGTGCTTGGGGTGGCGCCGTGGCTCATTGCGCCCGTCGGTTTTGTGATCATCACCGTCCTGGCATTCAACTTTGTCGGGGATGGCCTACGTGATGCGGTTGATCCACATTCCCGTTACTGATGTGCGTTCACATTGAGAACCCGCTTTTTCTGAATTGCGTATTGCGTAATGGCAGGCGAGACGGCCACGTTTCAAATTCGTTGACCGCGCGAAAAGTCTTGGTTTCAAACGGGATTTGCATTGAGGCAGAGAGCGGGGGTGCATCCGAAAATGAGGGTGAGTTATACTGAGTAAGGGAAGGGCGGAAAAGGAGGGGAGAAAAGAAAGGAAAGAAGGGCAATTGGACGGAAGCGCAGCCAGAAGCGACCCCTGCTTGACAGGGGTGCGGCTCGAACAACAAAGTCAGGCGAGTTCTTCTGCCCGGCGCGCAAAACATCAAAAGGGGGGAGTCATGATTCAGAAAACTGCTTGGAGATGGATGGCTTTGGTGGTTGTACTGGCTGTGGCGCTGGCGGGCTGTCAGCCGGTTCAACCGGCGGCGATGGACGAGGGTATGGCAGCCGAAGAGGTAATCATCGCGGTAGGCATCGAACCGGTCAGCCTGGATGCCTGGCGCTCCTTCGGCGAAACCGGTTCGCCGGGTTTCCGCAACGCGTTCGAACAGTTGGTGGCCCGCGATTTTACCAACGATGGCTTCCTTCCGATGCTGGCAACGTCGTGGGAACGGCTGAACGACACCACGATCCGCTTCACGCTGCGCGAGGGGGTGACTTTCCACGACGGCACGCCATTCAACGCTGAGGCGGCCGCGGCCAGCATCAATCACACATTCGACGCGGACAACGCCTTCGATCTGCTCGATATACTCGGCACGATGAGCGCCGAAGTGGTTGATGAATACACGCTCGATGTATCGACGCCGGAGCCGGACCCGATCCTGCTCGGCAAGGTCGAGTGGGTAGGCATTTCTTCGGCGGTACAACTGGCCGAGGATCCGGATTCCTACCATAGCCAGATTATTGGCACCGGCCCGTACAAGTTTGTCGAGTGGCGCAAAGGCGAGTTTATCTCCTACGAGGCCAACCCCGACTGGTGGGGTCTTGACGCTCCTGACGACGCCGGCGGCGCCCAGATCTTCCAGAAGGCGACCTACCGTTTCCTGCAGGAGGATCAGGTGCGCGTCGCGGCTGTGCAGGCGGGCGAGGTCGACCTGGCCCAATACATAACGCCGGAGCAGTGCCAGATTCTCGACGCCGAAGCTGACAGCAGCTGCGTGTCGGCCCCCAGCGTGGAGACGATCTTCATCCGCATGGATACGAACAGCCCGCTGTTGTCCGACCGCCGCGCGCGCCTGGCACTCCAGATGGCAATCGACAAGGAGTCCATCGTCGATAACATCCTGGGCGGCGCAGCCACGGTTGCCGGACAGATCGTCAACTCGTCAGCCACCGGCCATGACCCGAGCCTGGAGCCGTATCCCTTTGATCCGGATGGGGCGCGCGAACTTCTGGCCGCGGCCGCCGCGGACGGCGTGCCCATCGATATGGAGATCACGCTGGGCGCGCGCCACGCCGTCTTCCCCAGAGCGGATGAGGTGCTTCAGGCGGTGGCCTCCATGCTCACCGATGTCGGCTTCAGCGTTGCGATTACCTTCTACGATCCCGAAGGGTTCGGCAAGGTGATGCTGGTCAACATCAAGGACGTGCCCGAGGAGCGGAATTTCGTTGCCATCCATCTGCATGGCAACGAGATCATGGACTACTCCTCCTCCTACCGCCGCTACTACGCCTGCGATGGCATTCTCTCCGTTTACTGCAACGAGGAAGCCGACGCGGTGTGGATGAAGGCGGTGCCGCTCACCGGCGACGAGCGCGACATGACGCTGCAGGAGTTGAACCGCATCGTACATGAGGACGTTGCGATCGGCTACATCGGCCATGTGGATCTCGCCTACGGCGTCGGCAGCGGGCTGAATTGGGCGCCGAAGCTCGACCACCGTATCCTGGTCAAGGAGATGACGCCCAACTAGGTCGCCCCTGAACCTCGGAGGAGAGTGGAGAGAGCGCAATTGACCACTCTCCACGACTTTGCTCGATTGCCATGACCGCGGCGCCTTTCACGGCGTCGCAGTCAGTCTGCGCACACCCCTGTACAGTGATTGAAAACGCGCGACCACTTCACTGTCGGAGCGCGCAATGCAGTGGAGAGAGGGTGCATCCGAAAATGGGGGTGAGTTATACTGAGTAAGGGAAGGGCGGAAAAGGAGTGGAGAAAAGAAAGGAAAGAAGGGCAATGGGACGGAAGCGCAGCCAGAAGCGAAGTCAGGCGGAGTTTGAAGGGTCGGCGGGAGCGATGCATGAACGGTTGTAGTCATGGCGGAGAGGGGAGCCGGGGGCCAGTTTCGACGAGATCATGGAAAGGGTTCGTCACGAGCGGGAAGAGATGATGAAGCCGCTGGTGGAAGAACTGGTCGCGGAGGCAGGCGAGGTCGATGTGGAAGTGCGCTGTCCTGAATGTGCGGGGCGGGTGCAGAACAAGGGCAAGAAGAAGAGGGTGATACGCCACCGTGAAGGTGCGGTGGAGGTGAACCGATATCATTACTATTGCCCTTCATGTAAGCAAGGGTTTTTCCCCCCTGGATCGAGGACTGGGGTTGAGCAAGCGGGGTTGGAGTCCGGTGATGCTGAAGATGGCGCTGAGACAGGCGGCTGAGCTTGGGTCTTTTGTGCGAGCGGCGAGTAACTTCAGTGAGTTAACCGGCGTACCGATCTCGGATAGCAGCTTGCACGAACTCGTGTTGGAGTACGGGACAAAAGTGGTCCATGCGGATGTGCAAGAGGCCGAGGCGATGGTGCGCATCCCCGAGGAGGAGGAAGCGGTTACGTGGTGGCGGATTCCGCAGCCGGACAGTGAGGTGATGGTGGTATCAGCTGACGGGGTGATGGTTCATCTGCTTGAGGAGGGCTGAAAAGAGGCCAAAGTGATGAGCGTCTCAGCTGCGCCTGCTTGCGAGGAGGGGGAGCAAGCCGAGGGCGAGTTGCGCTTGGCGAAGCACTCCTACCGAGCCGGCTTATGGGATGCCAAAACCTTCACCAACCACTACTGGGCCGAAAGTTACCGCCGCGGGGTGGAAAAGGCCAAACGGGTCGTCTGCATCAACGATGGCGCACTCTGGATCTGGGCGATGGTATTCGTCTGTTTTGCCCGCCGCATCGAAATCCTCGACTGGTGGCATATGCTACAGTACGTCTGGCAGATCGCAGCGGAAGCGCTAGAGCCCGCCTCAGCCGAGGCCTCGGCCTGGGTCGAAGCGCAGAAAGCTGCCTTAGCTGGCGGTCAACTGCGCCTCTTCTTCCGTCGCATTGCGCGCCTCTATCCAACAGGCTCAGCGCCGCCGCCGACTGTCAAACAGGCTGCCGCCTATCTGTGGAAAAACCGACGACGCATGAACTACGCCGCCCATCGTAAGGTTGGCCTCCCTATCAGCAGCGGCACCGTCGAATCCGCAGCCAAAACATTGGTTCAGCAACGCATGAAGCAAGCTGGCATACACTGGTCCCGACATGGCGCTCAGGCGATGCTCGCTCTCCGAGCACGCCTCCTCAGTGACCGCTGGCACGAAATCCATATATGACCTTCTTCGCCCCATATCCTGGATGCATCCGAGAGCGGGACCTGAAAACCCGGAGAGATTCTTCGTTCTTTTGTGGGATGTTGGCTTTTCGTTGGTTTATATACCGACCAAGCAGCCAACCAAAATGAGCATGATACTCGAGATCAAAGACCTGCACATGAGCTTCCGATCGGTAGTGGGCACAACCCGCGCCGTTAACGGCGTAAGCTTTGATGTGCAGGCGGGGGAGATTGTGGGATTGGTGGGGGAGAGTGGCTGCGGCAAGAGCGTCACGGCGCGTAGCGTGGTTGGCCTGGTGCCCTCGCCGCCGGCTGTTTTCGAAGGCGGCGAGATTTGGCTAAATACCCGCGCCGGCAGGGTGAATATACTGGTCAATCGCGGCAATGCGCGCGTGCTGCGACGGATCCGCGGGCGCGAAGTCTCAATGGTCTTTCAGGAGCCGATGCGTTCGCTTCATCCCATGATGCCGGTTGGGAGTCAGGTGGCCGAGGGGATTCTCGAACATGAAAACATCAGCGTGAATATGGCCTACGCAAGAACTGAAGAGATGCTGGAGATGGTGGGGCTTCCGCAACCGGATCAACTCCTCAGCCGGTATCCGCATGAATTGTCAGGCGGCATGCGCCAACGGGTGATGATTGCGTTGGCTTTAGCCTGCCATCCGCAACTCCTGATTGCGGACGAGCCGACGACAGCGCTGGACGTGACCATCCAGGCACAGATCCTGGATCTGATCAGGAGGTTGCGCGACCGGCTTGGCATGTCGGTGCTGTTGATCACCCACAACATGGGGGTGGTGGCGAGCACTGCCGACCGCGTGTCAGTGATGTACCTGGGTGTCATCGTCGAGACCGGGACGGTGCAAGAGGTTTTCGAGCAAGCGGCTCATCCATATACGCAGAAGCTGTTGGCATCGATTCCGAGCCTGAACAGTGAACCGAAGACGCCCCTTCAGTCGCTGAAGGGTGTCGTCCCTGAACTGGCGTTGGCGCCACAAGGCTGTGTCTTTGCCGACCGTTGCCCCGACGTGATGTCGAAATGTGTGGAGACACCACCGCTCATCACCTTAAGCGAGCAACATAAGGCCAAGTGCTGGCTGTATGACTCGCCAGCGGTGGTTGGCGGTGTCGATATCGAGTCCCCGCAACTTCTGACAGACAGAATCGTGGACGAGAGAGCGCCAGCGCCGACGACCGAGGCGCCGCCGCGACATGCGGCGGCCAACGGTGCGGTGAATGCCGTTGCAGAGCAGTTGCTGGGCACAGGCGGCGCCGCTCAAAGCTTGCGCACAGACGATGGCAATATCGGCATCAAAGTCAAAGACATGACGCTCCACTATCCGATTTACAAGGGCATCATACGTCGTCAGGTGGGCGCAGTTCAGGCGGTAGATAGCATCGATCTGACGATCGGCCACGGAGAAATCCTCGGGCTTGTCGGCGAATCGGGGTGTGGCAAGACGTCCGTGGGCCGACTAATCACCCGGCTGGTCGATCCTACAGCCGGCAACATCCTGTTCAAAATCAACGGTGAACTCAAAGACATCACCCGGATTTCCGAAACGGCAATGAAAAGTGTACGGCGTCACATGGGGATGGTCTTTCAGGATCCCCTGTCATCGCTGAACCCACGCTTGAACGTTCGCGATATCGTGGGTGAGCCCTTGATTCTACACAACATCGCCAGGGGGAAAGAGGTAGATGCCCGCGTGGGAACATTGCTGGAAATGGTCGGGCTCAGGGCCGAGCACCAGAGCCGCTTTCCCCACGCGTTCAGCGGTGGACAGCGCCAGCGGATCGCTATTGCCAGAGCGCTGTCAACGGAACCGGCTTTCATCGTGGCGGACGAACCCGTTTCGTCACTGGATGTGTCGGTGCAGTCACAGATCCTGAACCTCCTGCTGGAACTTCAGCAACAGTTGGATTTGACAATACTCTTCATCGCCCATGACATCGCGGTGGTACGCCATATCAGTGATCGAATGGCCGTGATGTATCTAGGCAAAATCGTGGAGATCGGCAGCACGACAGCCATCTGTTCTGCGCCCGTCCACCCGTACACCGAAGCGCTGCTCGCTTCTATCCCCCTCCCCAGCCCAGGGGTTCAATCGGCCCAGCCAATTGCCACGGGCGAACTGCCGGACCCCAGCGCCCCGCCGGCCGGCTGTCGATTTCATACCCGTTGCCCCTATCGTCAGGAGATTTGCACGGTGGAGGAACCCCAACTAAAGCCAGTGGCCGGGCGTTCGGGACATTGGGGCGCTTGCCACTTCCAGGATGAGTTAACACTCTCAGGTGTCGACAAAATTGCTTGAAAGATGATGAAAACAGTCTATACGAGGTAGGCAAAAACAATGGACTTGCAACTTCCCAAGACATTCAAACCCAGGCGGATTCTGGCTACGCTTCCGCAAGTTGAAGGCCGGCGGATCGTGCTGGCCGACTTGAAAGGGCCAGGCTGTATTCAACGCATCTGGATGGGCACGCGGCATAACCGCCGGGCCATATTACGGATCTACTGGGACGGCGAAGAGCAGCCCAGCGTCGAGTCCCCGATCGGGGACTTCTTCGGGCTGTGCCATGGCGTGGTCATGTATCCCATCAACAGCCTTTACCTCGCCACGTCCGATCAGGATACCTATACCAGTTTCTTTCCCATGCCCTTTGCTTCGCAGGCCAGGATAGAGGTAGAGGTCGGTCCGGTTGGCTTGGATCTCTTTTGGCACATCGAATGGCACGAATATCCGCAAGGCACTCTTGAAGAGCCGCTACGGTTCCATGCGCAATGGCGGCGCGAGTTCCCCTGCCAGTCATTCGGCGAGGATTATCTGGTCCTCGACGCGGCCGGCAAGGGGCAGCTTTTGGGCTTTATCTATGGTGTGCGGGTTCGCGATGATGCGGCTCGCTGGTCCCACGGAGGAGCCGACAACATCTATATCGATGGAGAGCACGATCCAGCCTTCTTGCGAGGCAGTGGCGGAGAGGACACCTTTGGCGTCGGCAGCGGGGGCGTTCTGCACAAGCCCGATACAACTCTCTACCAGGGCATGCCCTATTACGTGCATGAGGATCTAGGCCCGGCCAGAGCCTATCATAGTCTGGCAGCCTACCGCTTCTTTGAACGGGACGCGATTCCCTTTAATCAGCATCTGCATTTCCGCTTTGGGTGCGTGGCCAACGACATTTGCAGCACAGCCTACTGGTATCAGACCGAGCCACATCGTCCCTTCTTCCGCATGCCCCCGTGGGAGTTGGTGGAACCGGTCTCAATCAGTGGATTGACACTGCGAACGGGGGAGCCGGGGCTTGAACTGCGCCGGGGCACTCATGATCTGCCGCTGGAAACGACAGGCAGCTGGTGGCTGTGCGGGCCGTTCGAGGATGCGGACGGCCAGGCGATGTCCAGCGAACTGCCGGCGGAAAAGGCATTCGATCCCAGCGACAAGTGGGATGGCGGCTTTGATGAGGCGTCACCGTGGCGCCAACCATCGTCGATTAAGCCCGAACAGCATATAGCACGCTGGGTGCGGCGCGCTGCCATCGACGGTTTTATCGATTTCGGCCACGTGTTCCGGCCGGACAACAAGGAGGCAGCACGCACGTGGCCGGCGGCGGCCTGTGCGCTTACCTGGTTGGAAAGCCCAGCGGATACGCAAGCGGTTCTGCGGCTGGCCTGGGACGATGATATGGTCATCAAGGTGAACGATCAGATGATCTTGCCACCCACACATCATCAGTTTTTCGATTCTCTGCAGGTGACGGTGACGCTGAAACGCGGTCGCAACAAGATCGCACTTAAACTGAACAACCACCGCAGCCTGAGCTGGGGCGCCTGGTGCTTCGCATTTGTGGCCCGTTTGCCTGACGGCGCCATTCTACGACCGACGGTTGATGACTGAACGGATTGATGAGTTGGTTGCTCAATCAACGACTTGCAAAGGAGAGCGCTCATGGCCAAATATGCTGTTACCCGTTCTTATGAGATCTACGAACGCGCCGCCGAACTCATCCCCGGTCGGACGCAACTGATCAGCCGGCGGGCCAGCCGGTATGCCAATGGCATCAGCCCCGTTTATGCGCAGAGCGCCAAAGGGTCTCGCTTCATCGATGTGGATGAAAATGAATACATCGATTGGATGAGCGCCGTCGGGGCGCTCATCCTTGGACATGCCGATGAAGTGGTTGATCGGGCGGTCGAGGAGCAGATTAGACGGGGTAGCCTCTACTCGTTGAACAGCCCTCTGGAGATCGAACTGGCCGAGGAGCTAGTGGATACGATTCCCAGCGCCGAAATGGTTCGCTACACGAAAGGAGGTGGGGAGGCTTGCGCTGTCGCGGCACGCATTGCCCGGGGAACGACCGGTCGGGACAAGATCATATTTTGTGGCTACCACGGTTGGCATGACTGGTATCAGGCGGCAAACTACGGGGTTGACCCCGAAAGTGGCGAGTTTCCGTTTGCCGGCATTGAGCCGATCGGTGTCCCCAAAGTGCTGGCCGGCACCGCCATCCCGTTCCCTTACGGAGATCTGGATACCCTGAAGGATTTGCTGGAAGAACATGAGGGCGAGGTTGCGGCCGTCATGATGGAGCCACTACGCTCCACCCTGCCGGAGCCAGGTTTCCTGGAACGCGTCAAAGAACTTGCCCATGCTCACGACGCGCTTCTGATCTTTGATGAGGTCTCTTGTGGCTGGCGCCTCTCTGTGGGCGGCGTGCAAGAATACCTGGGGATCACCCCAGACATGACCGTCCTGGCTAAGGCAATGTCTAACGGTTACCCCATGGGCGCGGTCGTGGGTTCGCGGGCGGTGATGGAGCCAGCGAGCCGCATGTTTGTCTCCAGTTCCTATTGGAGCGACAATATCGGATTGGCGGCCGCCCTCACCACGATTCGCGAGCTGAAACGACGCAACTCCGCGGCCTTCTTTCTGGAAACTGGCGAGAAACTGCGCCGCGCGTTGAATGACAGCATCGCGGCCGCCGGTCTCTCTGGTGAGTTCACGGGCCTTCACACTCACCCAAACCTCACTCTCTCTTTGCCTGACGAAACATTGCGTCCCAAGATCAATACCTTGTTCATCCAAGAGATGGCGCGGCGCGGTATTCACTGCCCCATGGGTTTCAGCCTCAACCTGGCACACACCGATGAGGACATCCGCCTGACTGCTGAGGCGGCAACTGAAGCGTTCGTTGTGATCAGATCAGGCCTTGAATCCGAGGATATTGACAGCCTTCTGGTCTGCGACCTGAGTCAGGAGCCTTTCCGCCGTCTTGTACGTTAACGCGCCTATCAGGCGGCAGCGGGAGTTGGTCGGCGAGCGCAACAACCCCATTGGGATCAACATAACGCCGATTGACAGAAACAGAACAGTGTCGTTTGGGTGGCGCGTATTGAATCCTTGGGGCACGTCGCCCGCTATGATCCGAAAGCCGCCAATATGGAGGCGTATGACCACAGCAAGAATGCGGTCTGCCGCGGCCCAGAGGTTGGCGAGCAATGCGGCGCAGTCTTCGGAAACGGGCCTAATGTGAATCCCGTTTGAAACCGAGACTTTTCGGGCGGATAACGCAATTGAAACGTGGCCGTCTCGCCTGCCCTTACGCAATACGCAATACGCAATTCAGAAAAAAGCGGGTTCTCAATGTGAACGCACATAAGTAGAGGTGTCAGGATGCGTCTCAGTTTGGGAGCATTCAAGCCAGCAGGTTGCTGAATCCAGTCTGGTTGCCGCCCAGAAGGTAGTCGGAAACGCGCCCCATCGTGAGACGTCCCCCGAGGCGAAAATCGACTTTGACAGACGGGAACTTAAGTCTTATACTCCATATACTTTCGATATGACAGATGAATTTGCTGTAAGGGGCCAGCATTATGGCGCTGGAGATCAAAGAGCTAAAGCCGCAGCCGACCCCACCGGTGCATAGCCGCTGGCGGCGCATCGTCACTTCGATCCCGGTCCCCGCATCCGTGCCGCTGATCGAGCGGCTGCGTGCCGCGGAACCGGTTTCGACGAGTGGGATGCCTCCCATCCTCTGGCATGAGGCTGAGGGATTCCTCGTACGCGACCCCTATGGCAATCAATGGATCGACCTGACCAGCGGTATCGTCGTTGCCAACGCCGGTCATTCGCACCCGCGCATTCGCGAAGCGATCCACCGCGCCACCGACCAGCCTCTGCTGGCGACATATTCCTTCCCCTCGCAAGCACGCCTGCTGCTGCTCGAAAAGCTGGCGGCGCTGACGCCGATCTCTGATGCGAAGGCCATCCTCTTTAGCGGCGGCACGGAAGCGAACGAATGCGCCCTGATGCTGATGCGGCGCCATGGTCAGCGCATCTCGCCGGACAAGGTGGGCATTCTGAGTTTCGAGGGTTGCTACCATGGTCGCACGCTCGCCGCAGGTCTCAGCTCCGGTTCGCCCCAAACGACGGATTGGATCCAACGCGCGCAGGTGAAGCACTTCCAGATTCCCTTCCCCCTCAGCCCGCACTGTCCGTGGGGTTGCGGTCAGGACGAACCATGCGGCGCATCCTGCTTCCACAAGTGCCTCGACTCGTTAGCGCAGCGCAACATCCGGCCCGAACATATCGCAGGCGTCATCGCCGAACCGGCCCCGGGCTGGGCAACCTGTCCAATGCCCGCAGAGTACGCACGCGCGCTGTTTGACTGGGCGAGGCAGCACGATATCCTGATCTGCTTCGATGAGATACAGGCCGGCTGTGGGCGGACGGGCAAGTTTTTCGCCTTCGAGCATGTCGGCATGGCGCCCGACCTGATCACCCTGGGCAAGGGCCTGAGTTCCAGCCTGCCGGTATCGGCGGTCATCGGCCCGCGCCGGCTGATGGATCAACCGGCGCCGGGTGATATGTCCAGCACGCATGGCGGCAACCCGGTGTGCGCGGCAGCGGCATTGGCAAACCTGGAAGTGTTGGAGGATGAGAAGCTGGTAGAGGCGTCGGCGCGCACCGGCCAGTTGGTATTGGAAGAACTCCAGCAACTGCAACGCGAGTACCCACAGCACTTGCTTTCGATTCACGGGCGCGGCCTGTTTATTTCCGCCCATTTCATACGCCCTGACAGCGGCGAGCCGGACATCGTGTTGGCTGATGCCATCGTGCATGAGGCCGTTCGGCGCGGCGTGATGATGTTCGTGACCGGCCGCGGTTTCCTGAAGGTCGCGCCGCCGCTTTGCATCGATCCTGAAGCTGCATTGGAGGCGGTCCAGGTGATCCGTGACTGCTTCCGCGAGTTGAAGGATCAACCGGTTTGACACTGGTCGCAATGTAACCGGTGTCACAACATACGGTCTACCCAATCTGAGTTTCAGGGAGAGGTCTGGGACGCTGGGCGTGTTTTGAGCAAGCTCTCGGAGTCCTGAAAGGAGGTCGAAGAGGTCGCTCGAGTCACGATACAGTTCACCAGACGATGATGGCTGGCAAGGAACCGGCCAACCCAGGCTGAAGAAAGGCAGCCCTAGCAATCTGCTTCATTGTCAGGTTGCTAAAACGAAGGTGAGCGAAATGTCTGCAAGAGAGCGAATGAGTCGTCGTGATTTTCTTCGAACATCGGCGGTGATAGGTTCCGGGTTGTTGGCCGCCCACTGTGCGCCGACCGCGCCAGCAGCGCCGGCGGCGACGGCGCCAGCCGCGGCAGAGGCGATGGAGATGGGAGGCACCCTTGTCTGGGGCTATGGACAGCGCACCGAGTCGAACCTCTGTCCCATTGCCTACTACGGCGGCAGCAGTGATGTCTACCTGCGGCGCTTTTTGTCCGCCGGCCTGGTGCGCGTCAACTCAAGTCTCAACGGCGTAATCCCGGACCTGGCGGAAAGTTGGGAGTTTTCAGGCAGCACGATTACGTTCAACCTGCGCCAGGGCGTCACATGGCATGACGGCGCGCCCTTCAGCGCCAATGATGTGCTGTTCACACTGCGCGCCATGGGGCACCCTGAGAGCGGCCAGAACTATGGCTATGGGGACATTAAGGGTCTGATCGTCGGTATGGACGAGTTCAAGGCTGGCGAGGCGGACAGCATCAGCGGGGTAAATGCGCCGGACGACTACACGGTCACCATCGAGATGACGCAGCCTTTCCGCGAAAGCTTCCTCCTGTCAATTGCGGTGCCGACGATTATCCCGGAACACATTCTGGGCGAGGTGCCGGAGGACGCGTATGGCGGCGCCGGGCCGGATGTCGGGCTTTGCAAGACCGACTGGGGTCTGAAGACGGGCATCGGCCTGGGCCCGTTCAAACTGAGCAAGTATCTACACAACGAGGTGGTCGAGTACGACCCGAACCCGGACTACTTCAGAGGCGAACCGCTGCTGGACAAGCTGGTCTATGTGCCGTTTATCGACAATCAGGCCCTGGCCGCAGGGATCGAAGCGGGCGAGGTGCTGGTTGGCCGGCTTCCTTCCAGCGAGTTTGAGCGCATGAAGGACATGCCACACCTGCGCTTCCAGTTCCCCTCCGGCACAGCCACCATCGGCGTCGCCTTCAATCAGCGCCAGCCCTACCTCCAGGATAAGCGAGTGCGCCAGGCTCTGTTGTACGGGCTGGACCGCGAGCAGTTCCTCCAGACGGTCTGGTACGATCTGGGAGATGTTCCGGAGGCGGCATTCTACTTTGGCGAAGCCGGAGTCAGCCCGGACGCCAGACAGTACCCATACGATCCTGACAAGGCCAGGGAACTGCTGGCGGAAGCGGGTTGGGACTCCAGCCAGACGCTGCGCCTCCTGTGGGATGATCTCAGCCCGTTCATCGAAACCTGGTTCTCCTTCATGATTGGCTACTGGAAGGAGATCGGCGTGGAGGCGGAACCGCATCCGGTGGGCGCCGAATATGCCTCGACGCTGGAAGAGACGCACGATTGGGATATCATGCCCACCTCCTTCGGCTACGGCATCAGCGTCAATCAGATCCGCTCCAGGTTCGACAATGAGAACTGGCTGGGCGCGGCCTACCCCGAAGCCGTGGAATTGATTGACAAGGCGCTCCTGGCCGAAGGCGAAGAGTACAAGCAGCTGGTCTGGCAGTTGCAGGAGATAGCCGCCGAGGAACTGCCCGTCGCCTACCATATCCGCCAGGCCCAGGTCTATGCCATCAACAAGCGCGTGCATGGCGATGAGGACTTCCAGCCAGTCTACGCCTTGATGACCAGGAACTACTGGGGGATGGAGAAGGTTTGGGTCGCCGACGAGGCGGGCTAAACTGTCTTGCAGGAGAACCCTGATTCCCGGCAAGGAGAGTGAAGGAATCTGTTGGCGCCGACCTGCCTCGTGGGTGCGTGCATTCACGAGGCAGGAAGCTCCTCGTCTCTTGCGTCGCCCGAGACGAGTGCGCCGGGCGCTCAACGCTACGAGCGCATTTCGCTGCCATGTGAGCCGTTACCCGACCGATCTCCTGGCTTCAATGCGTTCTCCCGCGAAAGGCTGCCCGACCGGCGCATCGTCAGAGTTACCTTGGCGCCCATATATTAGCCCCCGCTAGCCCGTCTGGCGGAGTAGGGCGAAGGAACCATGTCACCCTATATCATACGTCGTTTGACGCTGGTAATCCCTCTGCTTCTCGGGATAACCATTATCAACTACACCATCTATGCGCTGGCGCCCGGGGATCCGGTTTCAGCCATGATCAATCCCATGGAAGCGCACAATTGGAACGCCGAAGACCTGCAGAAGGCGCGGGCGCGCCTGGGTCTCGACAAACCGATTCCGGTCCGCTACGCCCTGTGGCTGAAGGAAGCCGTGCGCGGCAACTTGGGCTATTCCGTGCGGACCGGGCTATCGGTGAGTGAAACAATGGTCAGGGGAATTAGCAATACCTTCACCCTGATCGCCTTGTCGATGTTGTTATCGTCAGTAGGCGGTGTAGTGCTGGGCATTCTCTCGGCCTTGCGGCCCTATTCGGTGCTCGACTATGCGCTGACAGCCTTTGCCTTCGCCGGTGCGTCCATGCCGGGCTTCTTCCTGGCGCTGTTGCTGGTCTACTTCGTGTCGTTGGGCCTTGGGATATTGCCCACCGGCGGCATTTCCACGCCGGGCGCGCCGCCGAGCTTCCTGAATCGACTGGAACACATGGTCCTGCCCGTGCTTGCTCTGACCTATGAGGGGCTGGGCAGCCTGTTGCGGTTTACGCGCGCGGGCATGCTGGAAGTGTTGAACCAGGATTACGTAACGACCGCCCGCTCGAAGGGGCTGATGGAGCGTGCCGTCATCGGGCGTCATGCCTTTCGCAATGCGCTGCTTCCTCTGATAACCGTGTTGGGATTGCGCTTGCCCGGCCTGTTTGGCGGCGCACTGCTGATCGAAGTGGTCTTCAACTATCCGGGAATCGGGTCGATCATGGTCGATGCGACACGGCAGCGAGACTATCCATTGGTCATGGGCGGCGTGTTGGTGGCGGCCGTGTCGGTGCTGATCGCCAACCTGATTGCGGACATCGCCTATGGAGTCGCTGATCCACGCATACGTTACGAGTAGTGAGGCAGCCGTATGGCAGAACGATCCGCAGCGGCGCAGTTGCAAGTAACGGAGCAGTCTATTGAGTCCCCGCGGGCGCGTGCTTGGCGTCGTTTTCAGCGCCACCGCCTGGCCATGTTGGGTCTGACCTACCTTGTTGTCATCTGCTTGGGAGCCGTAGCCGCGCCGCTGGTGACGGGTGGGCGCGATCCCATTCAAATCTACCCTGTCAATTCGTGGGGAACGCCGAGTTTGGAGTTCCTTTTGGGTGGAGATCAGTTGGGCCGGGACATTTGGGCCCGGCTCGTCTACGGCAGCCGCGTGTCACTCGCCGTGGGCATCGTGTCGATGTCTATCGCCGTGGTGATTGCGCTGGTTCTGGGGACGCTGTCTGGGTACTTCGGCGGCACGGTGGACATGATCATCATGCGCTTTACCGACGTGATGATGGTATTTCCCGGCTTAATTCTGATCATGATCGTCGTGTCGGTGTTTGAGCCGAGCATCTGGAACGTAATGTTAGTGATCGGACTGCTTGGGTGGACAGGCATGGCGCGTCTGGTGCGAGGGCAGATTCTCTCGGTGCGCGAGTGGGACTTTGTGATGGCGGCACGCTGTCTGGGCGTGTCGGATCGGTTGATCATGCTCCGGCATGTGCTGCCCAACGTATTGGCGCCGCTCATGGTGGCGGCCACGTTTGGAATCGCGGCCGCGATTCTGACGGAGGCCGGGCTTTCATTTCTGGGGCTGGGCGTGAAACCGCCGACGCCGTCGTGGGGAGTAATGCTGAATGCGGCCCATTCGCTGACCGTGTTGGAACGCTACTGGTGGGTGTGGATACCGCCCGGGGTTGCGGTCCTGCTGACGGTAATGGCCATCAACTTCATGGGGGACGGCCTGCGCGACGCCCTTGACCCGCGCACGATTTTATCCTGAGAATGCCACTGTTGGCCTCCTGGTCCCGGTTCCTGATTGTCAGTTGCATGTCGCCGCCGTTGCTGGAGACGAAAGACTGAGTGCCGAAAACTGCTTTCGATTGCGGTCCACTATCGAAGTAAGAGAATTGCCATGGCCGAAGAACGTCCTGCAACCTACATTTCCGACCTTACCCACGCACGCCCAAGTGCGGCCCTATCGCCAACCCCCAGGCAGAACCGCTGGCAGACCATTCCCTACGAGGCCGAGGGCGTGTCCGGCGCCATGCTGGTGGCCGATGCCGAGTGTTCGGCGCCGACACTGACGCTGCCCCTGGGCGCGCAGGGTTGGCATGCCATCCATTTGGGCGTCTGGACCGACTGGGAAGACAGCACGCTCAGGGTCAAACTCAGCGGCGCTCCCTGCTTCACGCCGGTGTTCACGGCCAGGCCGTCTCCGACCGGTTCCGAGTGGCATTCGGGGTTTGCCACGCTCAGGGAGGCGTTCTGGATTTACGCCGATCTGACCGGCCGCGAACTGCACATCAGCCAGGTCGGCGGTCGCCGGGCCGGGCTGGCCTACGTGAAGCTGGAGCCGCTGACCGAGGCCGAGGTGACGGCTATCCAGCGCGACCGGGCGCGCACCGATACCAAACGGCTGATCGCCTATAACGACGCCGCGCACCTGGAGCCTAGATCGTTGGAAGGGATGAGAGGGGAGCTGGAACATTTCCGCGACTCCGACTTCCAGAAGCTGTTATGGTGTATTGGCAGCGGCAGTGAAACCTACTTTTTTTCCAGCGTAGGCGAAACTGCGCTGCGTGAAGAATGGGACTTTGTGGAGACGTTTCTATCCAGTTGGATAGAGGGGTTTCGCATTCTCAAAGCGCAGGGCATCGACCCGCTCACGACAGTGATCGAGTATGCGCACAGCTTCGGCCTCGAACTTCACGGCATGTACCTGGTGGGCGGATGGGTCTACCCCCCCAATCACGGCTTTGAGAGCAAGTTCTACTATCAACATCCCCAGTGGCGCTGCGTCAGCCGCTCCGGCCGCGCCGTCACCCGCATGAGCTACGCCTTCCCCGGCGTGCGCAACTTCCTGCTCGCGCTCTTCCGCGAGGTGGCCGAACGCGGCGCCGACGGCATTAACCTCGGCTTCGTGCGCGGTCTCCCCTGCCTCCTCTACGAACAGCCCATGCTCGACGGCTTCCGCCAAACCTACGGCCAGGACCCACGCAACCTGCCGGAGGATGACCCGCGCTGGCTGCGCTTCAAGGCCGATGTCATGAACGACTTCATGCGCGCACTCCGCCGCGAGATGGACCAAGTCGGCGCACAGCAGGGGCGCACGGTGCAGGTGTCAGCATACGTGCTCAACAATGAAGCGCTGAACCTCACACAGGGCCTGGATGCGGCAACGTGGGCGCAGGAGGGACTGGTCGACTTCATCATCCCCTATCCCTTGCACAATGTCATGGATGTGGACATCGCCGCATTTGTCAGGATGACGCGCGGCACGGATTGCAAGGTGTACCCGGAGGTTATGCCGCGCCGCCAGTCCCCAGCCGAGTACCGCGAGAAGGCGCTGGCGTTCTACGCCGAAGGGGTGGATGGACTGGCGTTCTGGGATGCCAGTTCGGCCTACCGGGCGGGCTTCAAGGACGAGTGGAGCATGGTGCGGCGTCTGGGGCACAAGGAGGAGTTGGCGGGTTGGGCGCCTGATGAATGGCCCGCGTATCGTGTGCTGCCCTTGTACAGCATGGGTGGCCTCGTCATGGACGAAAACAATCCCTACGAGGCTGCCTGAGACGCGGCATGGGGCCATTTGAGAACAATTCAATTGGAAAGCGAGGAATTCATGCTTACACAACAACAGGTCATTCATTTTGAAACCTTTGGATTCTTGCATTTGCGCAATGTGTTCAGTCCGAACGAAGTCGAGATCATGAATACTGAGTATGAAAAGGGATTGACGAAAACCAGCCGCCTGATGGATTCACCTGTCGGCAGGCGCAGACAGTTGAACTGGCCCAACATGGGGCCGGAGACGCCGTTCCTGGCCGGGCTGCTGGAAGATTCGCGCATCTGTGGGGTGGCAGAGCAACTTTTCGACGAAGACGTGGTCGGCGTTGCTTCCAATGGCAATCACTTCGCCGGCGACCGGACCGAGTGGCATCCAGATACGCATGACCCTCATATGCAGGGTGTCAAGTTTGCGTGCTATCTACAGGCGCTGGACGGCAACAGCGGCGCTTTGCGGGTCATCCCGGGTTCACACAAAAGCCCCCTGCACGATGACCTGTATCGCGTCAAGAGGAAGGATTCCAACCGGGGTAAGACCGCGGAGACGGGGCTTGACGTCAGCCAGTTTCCCGCCCATGTGTGCCAATCGGAGCCGGGTGATCTGATTGCATTCAACTTTCGACTATGGCACGCCAGTTGGGGTGGCACAACGGACCGCCGCATGTGCTCGATCATGTATTACAACAACCCCAAGTCCCCCGAGGAAGAGGCGGCGAACCGAGAGATGGTGAACATCGTTCGTCAAGTCCACGAGGGTCTCGATTGGAAAGAACCGCAGCACCCTCCCCAGTGGATCGAAAATCCTCACAAAAGTCCTAAACGTCAACGGTGGATAGATTGGTTGCGGCGGTGGGAGTTCATTGAGACCGTTTGAATCAACAGGTGACGAGATCACAATCGATACGACTTTCGACCGGCATCTGCTCACGCCTGTGTATCTGGCGAATCCCTATCGGTTTTACCATCAGCTCCGCTCCGAGGCTCCTGTCTATTGGAGCGAGGCCATGGGAGCGTGGTTGCTCACCCGCTATTGCGACGCTGAGGCTGCGCTGCGCGATCCGCGTCTGATTTCGGGCACACGTATTTCCGCGGCTGTGAAACAACTACCTGATGCCGTGCAGCCGGAGATACAGGCGCTCCAGAACCATATCTCGACGTGGATGGGGTTTATCGATCCACCGGATCATACCCGGCTGCGGGCGCTGGTCAGCAATGCGTTCACGCCGCGCATGATAAGGGGTCTGCGTCCACAGATTCAGGCGATCGTGGACGATCTGCTCGATCGGGTCCAAGACGCTGGCCAGATGGACGTGATCGCAGATTTCGCCTTTCCCCTGCCAGCCATTGTGATTGCCGAGATGCTCGGATTGCCGCCTGAGGACCGCGATCAGTTCAAGCAATGGTCCAACGACATTATGGCGTTCTTGGGGACTGGACGCCCCAGGGTGGATGTCGCCCGGCGCGCCCAGCAGGGCGTGTCCGCGCTGAAGGGCTACTTGCGCAACATCTTCACGCAACGTCGTCAGCATCCTCGAGACGACCTGATCAGCGCCCTCTTGAGCGTCGAGGAAGAAGGTGACAGGCTGAGTGAGGAGGAGATGTTCGGGATGTGTGTCTTTCTGCTCGTGGCCGGGCACGAAACAACCTTGAGCCTGATTGGAAATGGCTTGCTGGCCCTGCTGCGAAATCCTGATCAGAGGCGAACGTTGCAGGCCGATCCTGCGTTAATCGACACGGCTGTTGAGGAATTTCTGCGCTACGACAGTCCGATCCAACACCAGACGCGGGTCGCCAGGGAAGATTTCAAGCTGGACGGCCAGCAGATTCGCCAGGGTCAGCGCGTCTTACCCATGCTGGGCGCGGCAAATCGGGATCCGGCGCAGTTCCCTGATCCGGATCGACTCGACATCTGTCGCCAGCCGAACCCGCACCTGGCCTTCGGCTATGGGATCCATTTCTGTCTTGGCGCTCCGCTGGCCCGTCTCGAGGGCCAGATCGCAATCGAAACTATTTTGCGCCGTATGCCGGCGCTGCAACTGATGACCGAATCGTTGACATGGCGGGTACACAGTTCCATGCGCAATCCGGAGTCACTGCCGGTCATCTTCTGACCTAGAGAGCTGGAATTATATCGTCAGCAGCATTCTGAACCTCTGACAAGCCAGGTTTTCAGTGAAAATAAGGAGAAGAAAATGGATTCAGCAACGCGTGACGGCAACCCGGCAGCCGGCCAACGAACATCTCTGACCGACGATGAAATCCTCTTTTTTGACGCGTTTGGCTTCGTCGTGTTGCGCCAGCACTTCAGCGGAGAAGAGATAGAGACTATCAACGCTGAATTTCTGCATGCCATGAACCTGACGTACAAGGATTCGCCTTTTGATAGGTCAGCTGAATCGAGCGAGCAATTGCAGGGCGTCAATCTTTCGAGGTCCAGCACTCCGTATATCTATTCGCTGCCGGAACGCCCGCACCTATATGAGATTGCGAAACAGCTTTTTGGCGAGGATATCAGTGGCCACGAGAGTAGCATCAATCTGTTTGTCGGCGATACACGCTGGCATCCCGACAGAAGCGGGAGCGACATAAAGACGCACCGGTTCGGCTGCAAGTTTTGCTATTATCCCGGTACGCTCGACGGTGAGACCGGGGCGTTGCGCGTCATTCCGGGAAGCCATCTGCCCCCGTTCTTTGACGCGTTACGCAAACTGCCGGGAATCGGTAATCCTGAGAATATCCGTAACTTTCCCGGTCTTGTCTGTCGCACGGAGCCTGGGGATGTCATTGTCTTCAATCTGAACTGCTGGCATGCCAGTTGCGGCGGAAAGCCCGGTCGTCCCCAGTTTGCATTTGTCTACTACGCTTCACCAAAGACAGCGCAACACGAGAAAGAGATGCGCTTTCAGTACACGCGCAACAGGCAGATGAATGTTGAGATTGCCTTGTCCAACAACAAGAAACCCTCGACTCCAACGCCTGAGGAGTATTTGAACCGGGGAGACAGCCCACTGATGACCGAATGGCTCGTCGACCGGAGGCAGGAGTTTGGATTCTTCGACTTTGACAATGAGGCATATATCAGGGAATTGCTGGCGAAGCAAGAGAATAACAATGGCTGAAGAACGCTCTGCAATCTACATTTCTGATCTCAGCGGATGTCTGCCGGGCGCGGCCCTATCGCCTACCCCCAGGCAGAACCGCTGGCAAACGATCCCCTACGAGGCCGAGGGTATGTCAGGCACGATGCTGGTGGCCGATGCCGAGTGTTCGGCGCCGGCGCTGACGCTGGCCCTGGATGCGCAGGGGTGGCATGCCATCCATTTGGGCGTCTGGACCGACTGGACGGACAGTTCGGTCAGGGTCAGGCTCAGCGGTGATCCCTGCTTCACGCCTGTGATCACAGACAGGCCGTCTCCGACCGATTCCGAGTGGCATTCGGGGTTTGCCACGCTCAGGGAGGCGTTCTGGCTGTGCGCCGATCTCAGCGGCCAGGAACTGTTGATCGAAAAGATGGACCGGTGGGGCGGACGCCGGGCCGGGTTGGCCTACGTGAAGTTGGAGCCGCTGACCGCGGCCGAGGTGACGGCTATCCAGCACGAGCGGGCACGCACCGATACCAAACGGCTGATCGCCTATGACGATGCCTGGCGGCTGGATCCCAAGACGCCGGAAGAGGCGTTGCGGGAGGGCGTGGAACACTACCGCCACACCGACTTTCGGACCCTGCTGTGGTGCATCGGCAGCGGCAGTGAAACCTATTACTTTTCTGATGTCGGTGAGCCTTCCGTGCGCGAGGAGTGGGATTTTCTGGAATCATTTGGACGTCCTATGATGGGCGGAATGCGCGCCATGCAGGCCAGGGGCGTTGACCCGCTCACGACTGTGATCGAGCACGCGCACAGCTTCGGCCTCGAACTCCACGGCATGTACCTCGTGGGCGGATGGGTCTACCCGCCCAATCACGGCTTTGAGAGCAAGTTCTACTATCAACATCCCCAGTGGCGCTGCGTCAGCCGCTCCGGCCGCGCCGTCACCCGCATGAGCTACGCTTTCCCCGGCGTGCGCAACTTCCTGCTCGCGCTCTTCCGCGAAGTGGCCGAACGCGGCGCCGACGGCATTAACCTCGGCTTCGTGCGCGGACTCCCCTGCCTCCTCTACGAACAGCCCATGCTCGACGGCTTCCGCCAAACCTACGGCCAGGATCCACGCAACCTGCCGGAGGATGACCCGCGCTGGCTGCGCTTCAAGGCCGGTGTCATGAACGACTTCATGCGCGCGCTCCGCCGCGAGATGGACCAAGTCGGCGCACAGCAGGGGCGCACGGTGCAGGTGTCAGCATACGTGCTCAACAATGAAGCGCTGAACCTCACACAGGGCCTGGATGCGGCAACCTGGGCGCAGGAGGGACTGGTCGACTTCATCCTCCCCTATCCCTTGCACAATGTCATGGATGTGGACATCGCCGCATATGTCAGGATGACGCGCGGCACCGAGTGCAAAGTGTACCCGGAGGTCATGCCGCGCCGCCAGTCCCCAGCCGAGTATCGCGAGAAGGCGCTGGCGTTCTACGCCGAAGGGGTGGATGGACTGGCGTTCTGGGATGCCAATACGACAAGCCGTTCGGGCTTCAAGGACGAATGGAGCATGGTGCGGCGTCTGGGGCACAAGGAGGAGTTGGCGGGTTGGGCGCCGGACGAATGGCCCGCGTATCGTGTGCTGCCCTTGTACAGCATGGGTGGCCTCGTCATGGACGAACACAATCCCTACGAGGCGGCCTGAGACATGGTTAGGATAGCGGCTATGAACAGCATCAAGCTAAGTAAGGAACATATCGAGGCGGTCAACCGCCGCAGACGGATCATTTTTCAATATGACATCTGCCAGTTTTACGTCGAGGAAGTGAATCCAGAGCAGGTGGACGAGGTGAAAGCGCATTTCCTGTCCCCATTCGATGAGACGCCTAACCAGATAGACAGTGTCTGGTATGAATGGGGGGAAGGGAATACAGCGCCTTACCCAAGTCGGATTCTGCCGCCGCAGCACCCGGTTTTCGGGAGGTGGCGGGAGGCGGGGATCGACCCCATATTGCTCTTCCTGGACGAAACGAAAAGGCGGGGCAAAGAGGTGTTCCTTTCGTACCGCATCAATGGCTCCGACAACGACAGCGGGCCTCCAGCGTTGACCCCAATGAAGGTCGAACACCCGGACTGGCTGATTCATACATGGTATTCCTTCTGGAACTTCGCCAAAGAGGAGGTACGCGACTATAAACTGCGCATCCTGGAAGAGGTCGCGCAGATGTACGACTTTGACGGCATCCAGATCGATTTCGCCCGGGTTCCCGTGCTGTTTCCGGCAGGTGAGCAGTGGAAGAACCGCGACCTGTTGACAGAGTTTATGCGTTCAGTTCGCCTGCTGCTCCTTGAGATCGGGCGGGAACGGGGCCGGCCGTTTCTTCTGGCGGCTCGCGTGCCGGAGAACATCATGGGATGCCATTTTGACGGCATTGATGTGGAGCGGTGGGCTGGCGAAAGGCTGGTCGACATCCTGGTGCCCGGTTGTCGCTCGTCCGACGTGGATGTCGAAGCGTTCAGCCGGATTGCCGCGGGGACGGGCATCAAGGTCTATCCTTCCTGGGATGACCACCACTCTTCAGATGGGTATCACGGTGCCCCGATTGAGGTGTATCGCGGCGTGACTGCCAATTGGTGGAGCAAGGGGGCGGATGGCATTCATACGTTCAATCTCTGCTTCTCTGCGCCAGAAGAGAGAGCGGCACGGCTGGGTTTGCCGGCAAAAGAACGGTGGGATGTCCAGCGCCAGATCTACCGTGAAATTGGAAGTCAAGAGACACTCGAGGGTTCGGACAGGGTTTTCTACGTCGAGCGGCGAGGCGGCGGACATCATGAAAGCGTCGTGCCAAACCCGGAAGCGTGGAACACGCCCCGGCAGATGTATTTCAACACCAACATGTTTGCGCCACTGCCTACTCCGCTCGCCAATGACGGAAAGGCAGACACATTGCTACCGCTCTATGTGGCGGACGATGTCAATGCGGTCGCCGACAGCATCGGAGAGATTACACTGCGAATCGTGCTGTCCGATTCTTCCGCCAACGAGCTACCCGACTCGCGTCGCCTGGAAACGGTTGTCGTTGCCGACTTTGCCCATGCAACACCTTACCGGAACAGCCCGCCGGCAAGTGGAATCGAGAGACTCATTGAGGCGCGCATCAACAACTCTCCGCTCGGGCCGGCTCGCGTCAAGGATGGCTGGTTGGTCTTTGCGGTAGAACCACGGATGCTTGCGGTAGGCGAGAATCTGGTGAGCGTGCGAGTGACCGCCCGACCGCCCGACGCTCACGAAGAAATTCTCATCGAAAAGCTCGAATTGCACGTCCGTTATCGTTGAGGCGGGGTTTGCGCCCCAGAGCCATCTCTGGTGATGGCAGCATTGCTGGAGATTACATCGCAAGTGGCCCTGGCGTTCTTCAGGCAATGACATGGGGTCCTTAACCTCAGCCGTCTGGCCCACGTCCACCCGATGGCCGCTGCGAAAGGTGTTCAAGTCCGCAGCCAATCATTCCAGTGTTGACACTTGGATCTCTTCTGAGGATTTGCGTCCCAATGTGGATGGAATTGCAGTTCCTTTCTCTATACGATTGCAGTTAACCGTCGAAATCTTCTGCGTGGAGGCGATATCCTTTAAGCAGCGCCTTACCTGGTGGTGATTCTTCGTTGGTGTAATCGATAAGAAAGATCTCTCCATCGGGGAATTGGATCCAACTGGAATATCCGTGGTCTGGGCGAGGATTTGAATTGTAGTCGATCTCCAGCCAGCGATCGAACTCATATTGATTCGGAAACTGCCCGCTCTTCGCATCCCACTGCCAACTGTGGGTAGGTTCCGTCGGGTTGTTCACCGTGTACTCTGCCCGGAACCATTTTGCCGTCCCCTCATGGTCCGGACCATTGCCAAAGAAAGAACGATCCCAAAACGTCTCTCGCAGCACCAGCGTGGGTAACTGGACCTCTCCGTCGACTAGGATTTCCAGCAAGCCGCCGCTACTTCGGATGCTCAAGCGCCGCTTTCGCCGCATATCCAGTTTGCGATGGAAAGACGGGTGGTTTCGTCTTTCATATCCTCCTGCGCTCAGCTTATCCGGCGCAATTGCCAACTGCAGCCCGATTCGGGCGATTTGGATTGTCGCTGCCGGTATGTTGGCAGAACCCTCCACCTGAATGTCGCATTCAAAGCGAACCTCACTGGTAAAACTCTCAGGCGGCAACAGCATATACCGAGCCACACTATCCGGTCCGTTTTGCAGCTTGAGGCAGTCGCTTTCGAGGCTGACGCCAAGGTCACTCCGGGGTATCGCATCACGGTTCGCTGCAGGTGCGTTGCGAACGCCGTGCGTGGCACTGGCGCCCGATTTGGCCACTTTGTAGCCGTGTTCGGTCTCGATATCGCCCAGCCAGGCGTACAGTCCCGGTTGACCGGCCTGATTGCGATACGTAACGAGCGTCCGCCCGTCCGCCAGCTGACCGGCAAAGGGCCGGTCGCCGGCAAATGGCGCCTCCACCGGTTTCGTCCATGTATGCCCCTGGTCGTTCGAGAATGAGAGGTAGGATGGATAGTTGTTGTGATTGTTTTCACGCATAATGCAGACCAGGCACCCGGATTGAAGGGAGATGATCGCCCCCTCACAGTAGTTATGAACGGCATCGCTGGCGATGACGGACAATCCGCCCCACGTCTGCCCTCCTTCCGTGGAACGCAGGACGGCCTCAGCCAGCTTATACGTGGACGCGCGCGTGTACTGTGTTCCGACCAACAGTGTGCCATCGGCCAGTTCCCGCACTCGGTCCGGTTCAATGCCAGGAATACCGGTAAGGGAGGGGCCATCCCAACTCTCTCCTCCGTCGTTGCTCCACCAAGCATAGATCCCGGGTGATTGGCGCTCGTGCATGTGACGATGGTCGTTCTGATCGCAGATAATCACCAGGCGGCCATCCCGCAGCAGGCTCAACCTGGGCGTTACCCAGCGTTCATCACCGCGGCCAGGGTATGTCTCATGGACAACACGCGGTCGCCCCCAGGTTCGGCCCCGATCCAAACTCTCTATGACGGTAATCCGGGAAAACTCGTTTGGCCAGTGCAAATCGGTGGCATTGAATACACACAGCATCTTCCCTGAAGGCAAAGACACGATGTCCGGATTCTTGGTGAATTCGCCGTCTACTTGCCATACTATCCATTGTCGTTCAGGCGAATCCAGAGTGCGCACGTCGCCACGCTTATGTTATGCCAGACGCTGACATCGAGCAGAGGGAATATAGCATCACTTCATATGCCTTGCTATTTGGCCATATTATACGCGATTATTTCATTTGACATTATCATATATTATAGTAACTACTCAGCCATTACCCAAAGTGCGACTTTCAATGGGCAACCAAGTCATCCAAGTGTAATAAATCGTGTTTGGAATCTGTCTGAAAAGGTCAGGTTCGGATCAAAACGGCACAAATGGTGCGAATTATGGCGTGTAGATGGAGGATTCACGCTTTCCGGCAGCCATTTTTGGCCTTTTTGCCGATGACCGTTCTTTTTCAAACAACTTCCCAGACGAGGCTGAGTAGTTACATATTATATTATATTATACTGTAGCATGGGTACTCGCGGTGCGGTGTAGCCATCACCCTTGTCCGGTGGGGTGCATCCCAGATTTGGGGCGAGGATGGTCAAATGGGGATTTCATGCCGGCGGTTGCTGAGTAGACGAGCACGAAGTGCGAGCATCGCCTGGGCGCCGGAGCGAGACCAGCGCTTGCCAGCTTGCTTCATACGTTGCTTCACAACGTATTGACCGCGGATTAGACGGCGCCGCTGCTGATGGGCAAGCCCGCTTGACGAAAGGCGGCTCAGTTCATGTGCCTAATATCCCCCCACGTGTGTTGTGGGAAGGAGGTGATGTCAAGCGAGTGAAGCGAGGGATCGGAGATGATGAAATCGGTTGGGCTCGCTTAAGCTGGGAGCGAATTCGTCAGTAATGCGAGCATATCGAAAGGAGGAAACGAAATGTTGGGCAGGAAATTAAGCCGGCGTAAGTTTCTGAAAGGGTTGGCGGTGACCGCTGGGGGTACGGCCTTGGCCGCCTGTGCGCCACAAGCTGTTCAGCCGTCTGCGCCGCAGGCCGCGGCGCCGGCAGCGAAGGCTCCGGAGACCGTGCGCGTCTCCAGTTGGTTTGTGGACGAGTCCGTGGTCAAGATGTACGAAGTGATATATGGAGAGCAAGATGGCATAGAGATAAAGTATGAGCCGACCTCCTGGGGCGAGTATCATACGAAGTTGATGACCCAGATGGTTGCCAACACGGCACCTGACGTCCCTATGACGGACGCACTTTTCTTCGGTGAATACGGGCGGGCTGGCCGTTTCGCGAACTTAGCCCCATTGATCGAGGATACTCCCTACTTTGACAAGTCAAAATTGCTCGTCGATCCCTGGAAGCAGTATGGTTGGGAGGAGGAGCTCATCGGGCTTGACTACAGCGCCAACTGTGGGAACTACACCTTCTTATTTCTCAACATGGAAATGATGGACGAGCTCGGCCTGAGGGACGAACTACCTCTATGGGACTCGGGCAAGTTCGACACACTCACATGGCACGGGTATGTGGAGTTGTGCCAGGAGATCAAGAAGGGGATGCCAGATCTCTATCCCGTTGATGCCCCTGTCGGCTGGTATGACATGTTGGCGAGCGCCGGCCCGGCTGAATGGGTAGACGGTCTGACGACGACAGGCTACTACGAAACGGAGGCCCTCGTCAACAGGCCAGAGTGCGTGGAACCGATCCAAGAGTTGGTTGATTTTGTGAGCGTGCATGAGCTGGCGCCACCGGCGGCTGAGAGAAAAGCCTTCAAGGGGAGTATGTTTGACGCCCACCAGACGGTCATGGGACAGCGCTGGTTCTATGTGGATAAAGAGGCCGATTTCGAGATAGGCTATCTCCAACATCCGTGGTACAAGAACCGTTGGCAATACTACGGTGGGAACACATGGATGCTGAACAAGAAATCCGAGCGAATCGAGCAGGCTTGGACGTTCCTATCAAAGTTCTGCAGCGACTGGGACATTCAGCAGTCTATGTGTGACCAGTATGAGCCTGGTGTCTACGAGACCAAGAAGCACATCGATGCCATGGCTGACGATAACGCTCAGAAAATCATCAACAAGATAAACGTCTCTCGGAATCCAAATGCGTCTGAGTGTTCACCCTGCACGGAAGATGTAGAGTGGCTCTTCAGATCCTTCGGCGGGAGGGCGCCATTGGAACTCTTTGACGCCATGAGAGCGGAACTCGATAACGCTTTTCTGGGGGAGAAGACGGTGCAGGAGGCCATGGATGATGTGGTCGCCAAGATGAACCCCATCATAGAGGAAAAGCTCTAGCTGCAAGCGTTTGCAGCGTCTATTGCACTTGCAGAAGGATCCAGGCTTGGGTCTAATGAGAATTCAATTGGACACCAAGAGCTTTCCGTAATCCAGGTCGAGTCCAAATCTGGGCCACAGACGCGTCAGAATCTGGCAGGGATGGGCATTGATACGATCGCTGAAGGCTTTGCCGGCACAGAACCAGAAAGCGTTCGCGGTTGCGTGCATGTTCGGCTTCCACCGGGAGATGGTACAGATTTGGACAGGGTCCGGCCCTATCTGTTCATAGCGGATCGAACCATCGTTTCCTCCGTTCCTTTCCCTTTTTTCAGGGGGCGCCGTCTGCCACCTTTCTTCACAGCGAACTTGAGGATGAACCGAATTGACTACGAGAGCATGCTACAGAGTAACTCGATCAATCCTTGAATTCGCTGTGAAGCGTTCGCTTCAAGAAGCGGGAAGTTTTTCCTTGACAAACCTGAGAAATGAAGGTGAAGATGAGTAACCGACAACTTTCGGATCAAAGGTCGATGGAGCTTCTGAGACGAGCTCAGAAGGTGACTCCCGGGGCGACACACAGCGCGGCGCGTGCGAGGGATGCCAGGGCAAGGGATCAAAAGCACCTTCAATGTGTAGCGTGGGCGCGGGGTTCTCACGTCTGCGATGTAGACGGGAACGAGTACATTGACTATCTGCTTGCCATGGGGCCGATCATCCTGGGACATGCGCACCCGGCAGTGAACGAGGCGGTCAAGAAGCAACTCGATAGGGGGACGATGCATGCCAGGAACCATGAAAGTGAAATTGAGCTCTGCGAGAAGATGGTTGAACATATACCCTGCGCTGAGATGGTACGGCTTCTGACGAGCGGGTCCCAAGCGACGGCTGCGGCGGTGACGATAGCCAGGCTCTACACCGGGAAAGAAAAGATACTTGAATTCCTGGGGCACTACCACGGATGGGTGGGCTTTCACGCGCCGGGCAGCCATTCCATGCCTACGCATGCGCCGGCGTGGGGTCGGCAGCTCGAAACCACATGGACATGGCCACCGCGGGGGATTCCGCTGAGCGAGATGAGCAATACCATCGCCATCCCCTGGAATGATCTGGAACTTGCAGAGAAGGTCTTAAAGAACCAGGGGCACGAGATCGCGGCGGCCATCACGGAACCGCTCCTGTTCAATGGCCCGGTGGCCATCGAGCCAGAAAAGGGGTATCTGGAAGGTTTACGGAGACTCACCCAAGAACATGGCGTCGTGCTGATCTTTGACGAGGTCATCACCGGGTTCAGGCTGGGTTTAAGCGGCGGCCAAGGCGTGGTTGGCGTCACACCTGACCTCGCTTCTTTTGCCAAGGCCATGGGGAACGGCTTCCCAATCTCGGCCGTGGCCGGCAAGCGAGAGATCATGGAGGAACACGGCACGATTCTGACCGGGACTTACAATTCGAACCCCGTATCTACAACGGCCGCAGTGGCGACTATAACCGAGTTGGAAAAGGAAGAAAACTATAAGCACCTTTACGAGGTGAGTCAGTCCTTGATGAAGCGGTTCAGGGGTGTCTTTGAGGAGGTGGGAATAGAGGCCGTCGTGCAGGGCCCTGGCCCCGGCTTTGCCATCTACTTTACTGATCAGGAGAAAGTAGGCGGCCGGAGCTATCTTAGCGATGAGGAAAAGAGCATGGCGTATCCGCACGCTCAGCGGATGTCCGTCTTTGTCCGGGAGATGATGAACCGGGGCATATGGCTCGGCGGGGCTCTCGGCGGGTGTGCCCGCGTATATGTCTCAGTCGCTCACACCCCGGAGGATGTGGAAAGGAGCGTAGAAGCTGCCTGGGAAGCTGCCAGAGAAACCAAGAAGGTCCCCCGGACTTTTTAGTTTGAAAGCATTCGGGAACTTCGCAACGCGCCTTTGCCATCGGCCCCCCGGCGATAAAATCGCCGCGCTTCAGAGTTGCGCCCGGTGAATCGGGTTTAGCCGGGTTCAGCTAGCGTTGTTTCCTAGCCCTGGCACTTCATGCTAGGCGGGCGCGGCGAATAAAGCAGTTTCCGCACGCTCTCAGTTTATCAGAGGCGATGGTCCACAAATATGGATATATTTGGTCACGGGCGGCAGAGGTAAGATTGGCAGCTACGTGGTGCGTGAACTGATGGCCCAACACCATCAGGTGACCATCTTCAGCCGCGGTCCGCAGGCGCCGGAGGGGGCCGGCGCGATTGAAGGGGATGTGCTCAATGTGACGCAACTGAAGGCAGTGTGCCGTGGCAAGGATGCCGCGTGTACCTGTTCGCGGCTCGAGAACCGGATGCTACGCGAACGCTTCTTCCCAGATGTATCACTGCAAAGGGAGAACAGCGGCCACACCACGCTTGTCTGGCATCACAGGGCCGCGCAAGATCTGGGCTAAATGCCGCGCTACTCCTGGCTTGATTGTACAGATTTGCTGAGCGACGGAGCGCATGATTAGTAAATTGTTGAACCGCACGATATTTGCTGGTGTCGGGACGCGAAAGGCGGGAAAGCCGAGGTTGTCTCGTGGTCTTCGGCGAGAGTTGGTCGCCTATCTCTGCATATTGCCCTGGATGATCGGCTTCTTGGGCCTTAGTCTAGGGCCGATGCTGGCCTCCTTCATCCTCTCTTTTGCCGAATATCCAATTCTGAGACTGCCGGAATTCGTAGGCATCAAGAACTATGTCAAGATGTTCACGAGAGACGAGTTGTTTTGGCATTCGCTGAAGGTTACCGTGATCTATACGATGGGGGCGGTGCCGATCGGGGTGATAGGGGGATACCTTCTGGCATTGCTGTTAAATCAGCGGCTAAGAGGGCTATCATTTTGGCGCGAAGCCTTCTACATACCGTCGATCGTGCCAGCAATCGCGTCGGCATATCTGTGGTCTTGGCTGCTCCACCCCAGTATAGGACTTGTCAATGGCGCCTTGGAGCTTGTGGGCATCGAAGGTCCAAAATGGTTCGGGGCGAAAGAGTGGGTCATGCCGTCCTTTATCCTCATGAGTAGTTGGGGCATGGGCGCAAGCTTGCTTTTGTACCTGGCGGCGCTGCAGGGCGTGCCTAGTGTGCTCTATGATGTAGCCAAGGTAGACGGCGCCAATGCCTGGCGCCAGTTCCGGCATGTGACGCTCCCGCTGACTTCACCCGTGGTGCTTTTTACCTTCTTGACGAGCTTGATTGGTACCTTCCAGGTGTTCACAGCCGGCTATATCATTACCGACGGCGGGCCGGGCTATGCAAGTCTGTTTTATATCCTGTATCTTTACAGGAATGCCTTTAAGTACCTCTATATGGGATATGCCTCAGCGTTGGCGTGGGTGCTCTTCGTGATCATCTTCGGTCTGACCTTGCTGACACTCCGCGTGTCAGGCCGAATGGTGTATTATGAAGCAGAATAGGAGCGTCAAAAATGGAACGGGCAGCCAAAGAACTGGGAGCGGCCCGCTGGGTGACGCGGGACTGGCTGAGGCGCAGATGGGTTGGCCGGGTACTGATGTATCTCACTTTGGCGGTCCTGGCGGCCCTGTTTACCTTTCCCCTGTACTGGATGGCCTTCACTGCTCTCAAGCCGGCGGAGCAGACTTTCAGTTACCCCCCTCAACTCATTCCCAGCCGGATTGCGTGGGAGAACTTCCCGGCGGTATTTCGGGAGTTTCCTTTCGTGCGCGGCTTTACCAACACCATTGTCATTGTGGCGGGCGTGGAGATCGGGCGGCTGCTGACGGCAAGTCTGGCGGCGTACGCCTTTGCCCGACTGCAGTTTCGGGGCCGGGAAGTGCTGTTTGTATTGGTCCTGAGTACGATGATGATTCCCTATTATGCGACGCTTATTCCTCAGTACCTGGTTTTCCACCAACTGGGGTGGTTGGACTCGAACAAGCCACTGATCATCCCAGCCTTCCTCGGTGGCGATGCTTTCTTCATCTTCTTATTACGCCAATTCTTCCGGACGATCCCCCAGGAGCTTGACGACGCGGCCCAGCTCGACGGGTGTAGTACGTTGGGCGTCTACTGGCGGATCATCCTGCCGCTGTCGGTGCCGGCACTGGCGACGGTGGCCATCTTTACCTTCATGTGGACGTGGAATGACTTCTTGGGCCCCATGATCTATCTCAATAGCAGCGAAAACCACACGCTGGCCATCGCCCTGATGTGGTGGCAAAGATTCCACACAGAGGCCGGTCCCGCGAAGCCGCGCCTGTGGAGCCACATCATGCTTGTTTCCACGATGATCGCTATCCCTCCGATACTGGTTTTCTTTTTCGCACAACGCTATTTCATTCAAGGGATCGTGTTCAGTGGCCTTAAAGGATGAGGTGTCAGTCCTGTTTTAACTTGACTTGGGTGATACAGTATTATCCGGCAAACTGCAGAAGAAGCATGTCTTTCAGGGTTAGTTTTTGATTTTGTGCAAATTTTGAATATGCAATGTAATCAAATGCAGGTTGCAGATCAATAATTGATGGCTGCCGAAGCCATGAAGGCAAGGAACTCCATGACAACCGCAAGCAATCGTCTATCCAAAGGCTTCCGCGTGTTGCCCGCGGATATTCCGAATCAAGGCATCCGGTTTGTCGATCACGAGAAGTACGGTCGATCCGGTCACGGCGGGAACTGTCTGACCGAATGCCGCAACGGTGATATCGTGGCCATTTACAGCAACGTATCGGGGGAGATTGAGAAAGGCCACGGCGTGGCTGGCTGGTCGGAATATCGCCGATCCGAAGACGGCGGCAAGACCTGGAGCGGACCGGTCGTCCTGGAATATTCGAAACGCGCCTGGGAAGGCGAGGAGATGTATGCGGCCATCGTATTCGCTGCCGCTACCGCACCCAACGGCACGCTGATTGCGTTTGTTTCCCGATTTGAGAAAGAGCTGTGGGTCAAGAATTTGCCACCCGTTTGCCTGCTGAGTCACGATCAGGGCCGGACGTGGAGCGAGCCACGCCCCTTGGACACGGACGTGACCGTCGAAGAGGTTTCGCTAACTTTTGATGCGGTTTTCACGCACAATGAGCAAGTCTTCGCGGTCTTCATGGGCGGATCGGCCGATTATTGCGTCGGCCCTTATTCGCTCTATGTCTCGGCGGACAACGGTAAGACCTTCGAGCGACGCAGTGTGCTGCCCTTCGACTACCAGAACTACTACGTCACTGCCGGTGTACTCGATCAAGGCGACATTATCGTCTACTCCTACCCTTACCGCTCGAATGCAGCCTTTGATGAATACAACATTCCTTACGTCATAAGCGCGGACGAAGGACGGACTTGGTCCGAAGAGAAAACCACCCAATTCGCCCGGGCTATCCGCAATCCGCAGCTGTCGCGCAAGATCGGCAATCTCTATTTTCTGCATGGACGCAGCGGTAGCGATAGTCGGGACCCGGGTAATCTGATACTCTACGCGTCTTCGGACGGTATCCACTGGGATGACGGCACGATTCTGTATCGCAAGGAAATCGGCGGCGGCGATGCCTATTCAGCCAATGAAGTCATAGGCAAGTACGACCCGGCGGCGCCGAATCGGCTGCTGATCCAGTCCAGCATCGCCTACGACGTCGGCAGCAGCAAGGTCAACGAGCATCACTGGTGGGTCGAGGGAATCGACGGCGCCTGAACCAAAGCAGACTCAGGTTAGACTCCAGCCAAGGATATGGCACGTTCTCGGTTTGGACGCATAGTCCTCAAAGGATACAGCCAACAAGACGAGTCACCGGACACTGAACGTCGCGCTCGGAAAATCTGAGCTCTCGATGGGTCGTCGCGCAGGGGGCGGGTGACTGGCCGCGCAGGGCGGCGCACTGATGGGTCTTGATTTCGTCATAGGCAATCTCGACGTCCCAGTGGCGATGGGGGCGCAAAACAGTCTCACGGGCGGTGATAGACGTATCGAGCAGATTGGTCATCAGCCAGAACGGTCGGAAGCCGCGCGCCTTGACGCGGCTCAAGCACGCGGTCAGAGTGACGGTTTTCCACCGCTTGCGACCTCTGGGGGTGGGCGGCACCTCGGTGTCCACGATCTGGCCGGTCACCTCAGTCAGCCAACTGCCGTCGGCCAAGCGTCGTACGCGCTTGAACTTCACCTGGGCCGGCACTTTGACGATGAATTCGCCCCCTTTGTGGGTCAGGTGCCCTATCAGATCGAAGGCGTACAAGCCGGCATCCAACAAGAATAACAGCCCGTGGCACACCAGACGTGCCAGGATGACCTACAGCAAGGCGCGTGCGCCGGATCCTTTGCCCCAGTAAGGCGCAAACGAGAGTCCCAGAACCCGCCGCTGGACCACTGCCAAGAGCGCCATCAGCCGCACCTGGGAAAAGCAGCTTCACCTTTCCGCGCCTTCAGTTTACCAAACTCAGTTCGGTTCGACGCGCTGTCGAGCATCGTCCCCGTGCTGCCATCGCCGGCCGATTTTTGCGGTCGGCTGCGGCTCGGAAGACGCGACCAACTTGGCAAACAGTCCCCGAAATACCGTCACGCCCGATTTGGCGCGTGCCTTGCTGATCGTCCCATCGCGGACCAGCTTGGCTTGGGTCGGCAACACATCAGTCAACCAGCGCAGGCCCGACATCACCCAGTTGGGAGCCTTATCATATCTGTGGAAAAATCGACGGCGCATGAACCACGCCGCCTATCGTCAAACAGGTTTTCCTATCAGCGGCGGCGCCTTCAGAATCCGCAGCCAAAACGTTGGTTCAGCATCGTATGAAGCAAGCTGGCATGCGCTGGTCTCGCCTTGGCGCACTGGGCGGTGCTCACTCTCCGTGCCCGCCTATTCAGGGATCGCTGGCATGAAGTTCCAATATGACCGTCCCCGCCCCAAATCTGGGATGCGCCCCAGGTGCTAGGGCAATCGCGAACTTTCAGAATAGGTGAGAAAGGAGCTTGAGGAGATAGTCTTAATCCCAAGCGGCCTTGAGTCTCTTGTTCTTGATACCGAGCTTGGTAGTTTTGTCCTGCTTGAGCAGATTGAGTGCAATGCGGCGGAGGATAGCGAAGTTTTGGGCGCTATGGCCTTTGCGCAAGCGGGATTCATCCTCTCTGAAAGCGAGGTCGAGCACCCAGTGGCAGCCATTTTCGATCTGCCAGTGAGCGCGAATGGCTCGGAGCAGTTGTTGGGTCTGACCAGGCAGGGAGGAGATGAAGAAACGATCCACAACGCTGCGACGTCCCTCTTGGATGCGCTGCGAGCGTAACCAGACGAGGCAATGCAGCGCTGGCCAGTCCAGGGCGCCGCGCAGATGCGGGAAAAGCGTCGCGTCACTGATAGTCCAGCATTGGCGGATCTCGATGCGGCCATGCCCCTTATCAGCCTCCCTAGCTGAATCATAAGCAAAGGCAGTGAACTCGGAGTCCGAGAGATCTGCGAACAGATCGGCGACATCTTCATACAGCCGACCACGATTCTGCTTCAGGGCCAGAACATAATCGGCCTCGGCCGCCACAATCTGGGCGGCGATTTCCTTCTGACAGCCGATGGCGTCAACCGTGACGATGCAGTCTGTCAGATCCAGCGCCGTCAGCAGTTGAGGAATCGCTGTGATTTCATTTGACTTCTCCGAAACTTCACCTGTCCTAACGTCAGCCGGTTCTCCGTCGCCCAGGCGCTCACCAACACGATTGCATCCCGCCCTGCTTGCCGGTCATGGGAGCGACGCACACTCTTCCCATCAATGGCGACAAATTCGCCGCCGCCCAACTCTGCCACCTCGGCTACCCAGCGCAGAAAACAGACCTCAAATTGCGCCCCATCTAACTGCCGCAAGGGGTGCGTTTCAGATTTGGGGTCATCCAGACCAGTCGGTTACCGCAGCCCATTGGGAACAATCCACGAAGCACACGAAGTTACACGAAGGAAGAAGAGGCAAGATGAAGAGAGAGTCCCGCGCACGATTCACGCCGCGGCAGGGCTTGCAGGTTGAATGCAGCAGGTTCCGCCTTGGCGGACCAGAGGCGGGCCGGAAGGTTCAGCTTCAGCGGACCGCCCCCATTTAGAACTGCACCCTCCCGCAAGTGATGACTTACCAGACAGTAGACAGAGATGATAAAATGGTCTCGATCCATCGGTTGCTCTCCTCTCTATGAATAGTGCTTAACACATCTCCCATCTAGAGGAAGATCGCCGATGGATCATCCCTTCAAGAGTCGCACATTAGGTGATGATTGTGTTTCCGCGCACTCAACGACTGTGGGTGATGGTTTTCTGTATCATGCCACACTTCAGACATCACTTACTTTTCAACCACTAGCGAAAAGGGACTCAGCGATCATGAATTCATTGACGATTCTCGGCGGCGGTAACACAGCATTTTCCGTCGCCGCCAACCTGGCATTGCGCGGGGTTGCCGTTACTCTGTGCGAGCACCCGGACTATGCCTGGACTTTGGAATCGATTCAGGCGGACAGAAAGATTCACCTGGCGGGCGTGGCCGAAACCGGGACGGCGCAGATTCACCAGCTAACCACCAATGCGGCAGAGGGGCTGCACAACGACCTGCTGCTCCTGATCGCACCTGCCTATGCCCACCGACCATTTGCTGAGTTCTGCGCGCCCCATCTGCGCGACGGCCACATCGTGGTCATCACTCCTGGGACGCTGGGCGCGTTGGAATTCGCCCGTGTTGTGCGCGCTGCGGGCAACGACAGCGAAATTCTCTTTGCCGAGACAGATACTGCGCCATACGTCTGTCGCAAAACCGCGCCAGACTCGGCTCACATTTGGGGCGTCGTCGCGGGTTTGGGGCTGGGCGTCTTTCCAGCAACGGGGACAGAGACGGTCGTCGACGCGCTGGAGGAGCTTTTCACCCGCGATGGGCGCAGCGGTCAACCGACGGCCATCTCCCCGTACGCAAATGTGCTCGCGTGCGGGCTGTCAGCCATGAACCCGGTTGTTCACCCGCCTGGCGTTCTGATGAATGCCGGAAGGGTTGAATACGCACGCGGAGACTTTTACTTCTACGAAGAGGGCGTCACCCCGACCGTCGCCAATGTGATCTACGCTGTCGACGCCGAGCGCCGAGAGATAGGCAGCGCGCTGGGTCACGACTTGACGCCGGTCGATGCAGCCTTCCACGCGGCTGGATTCGGGCCAAAGGGCGATCTGTGGGCAACGATCAACGGTAGCCGTATGCTCACCCAACTGCGCGCGCCCGGCGCAGTCGACACCCGCTGGCTGACCGAGGACATTCCTTACGGTCTGGCGGCATGGAGCCTTTTGGGATGGCAGCTGGACATAGACACACCTATAATGCGGTCCCTGGTCATGCTCGCGGGCGCTGCCCTCCAACGAGACTTCTGGCAGGAAGCGCGCACGCCGGCCAGGTTAGGTGTCGCGGACATGGATCGTTACACTATGACAGCCTATGTCGCACAATGAATTCCGCGCAAGAGATGCCGGTACTGCTGCTGGCCCTGGTGGTGCAGCGCTTCCTGGCCGGCGGGCTGACGATGGGCGCGATCAAGGGGTAGGCCTGTCGGATCGGTTCAGCGCGTTTGCTGATGACCACATGCCATGCCCCGACGCAGGATAAGTAGACGACGAGGGCACTGTACCTCACCAAGGTAAACTCCATCGTTTGCAGACAGCCAGTTTGACCACCCGCACTCGATGCGTACGCACACGGAGCGGGCGGTCAAATCGGTTTATGCCCCTCTCCTGGTCCGATTTTCGTGTTATGTCATATATTTTGGGTAGGGTATACTCTGCCATGTAGTCGCGGGGCAAGAACGACAGCGGCCCGCGGCGAGAGACTGACCTCAGGCTGCGGCAATGGCAAGCGAGTGTAGCAATTACAAGTATCCAACATAGGAGAAATGCGATGACAACAAAGCGAAGAATGAGTCGGCGGGATTTTCTGTGGGCATCCGCAGTCGGATCTGCAGGCGTTGTGGCTGCTGCTTGTCAACCGGCTGTGCCGGCAGCGGATATGGCAGAAGAAGAGGCGGCCGCTCCCTCCATGGAGTCGGTCGAAATCCGTTTCAGCCACTGGCATGGCGGTTTCTGGGATCCGATTCGTGACGGCATAGCCGAGGCACACCCGGAGATTACCGCGATCAGCGAATCGACGCCCTGGGGCGAATACTCGACCAAGCTCCTGACCCAGATGGTTGGCGGCGTTGCGCCTGACGTAGTCATGGTGGATAGCTACTGGCAGGGCGAGTGGTTCAAGGTTCTCCTGGCGCTGGACGACTCCCTGGACGCGCACGACGTGGACAACAGCAAATGGGACGCGGATCCGTGGGCGCAGTGCGGGAATGATGGCAAGATCTACTCGCTCTCCCAGGTCTACTGCCCTAACTGGCAGTTGGTGGTGAACAGAACGCTCGCCGAGCAGGAGGGCATCGACCTGCCCGACTGGGGCGATGACGGACCGGCCGAGAACTACGACGAATGGCGTTGGGATGATCTGGTCGAACTGCTTAAGGCGATGACGAAAGTCAATTCGGCCGGCGAGGTGGAGCAGTATGGTCTCGCCAATAGCACGGCTGGTTTCGGCGCTACGTCGCTCTACTTCATCTACAGTAACGGCGGCCAGGTATTGGACGACCCCTGGGGCTACCAGGAGACCGAGGCGCTGATCGACTCGGAGGAGTCGGTGCAGGCGTTGCAGGACTACATTGACCTGACCCTGGTGGACAAAGTTGCGCCGACGCCGGCCGCGGCCAAGGCGGTACAGGGCGGTCTGTTCAATTCGGGTAAGGCGTTCTGCTCGATCAGGCACCCGGGGGTCGGAGACCAGAGGGTCAACCAGGAAGCGTTCGGGCTTTTGTTCATGCCAGTGCCATGGCGGGAACATCGCGTCCAGTTGATGGGCACGAACTCGTGGGGCGTTTGGAGCGGCAGCGAGAATGTGGACGCGGCCGCCACCTTCGCCATTTGGGCCACCACCAGTGAAGCGATCAGCGACTGGATCACCCCCAATATCAATCTCACCGGCTACGACATGCGGCGCTCCATCGATAAGCTGCCCGCTCTGCCGGAAGGCTGGATGCGGCGCTTCTACGAGGTGTTCCTGAGCCGCGACGACCGCTTTACGCAGCATCCATCGGCCGCGGAGAACGTACTCTGGGCCCCCAGATGGTACGGGCGCAAAGCGAGATTCTTCAGCGATACGGTGCGGCGCGAGTATGACAAGGTCTTCCTCGGCGAGAAGTCGATGCAGCAGGCCATGTCGGACGCCAAGGCGGAGATCGACGCCGAATTGCAAGAGGGATAAGCCACAGACGGAAACGACCGTTTGCCGATGGCTGGGGGCCGGTAACTCGCTGGCCGCCAGCCACTCTCCTGTTTGACCGTCCGCACGCGATGCGGACGCACACGGCGCGGGCGGCCCAAACAACAGATGAACATTCTGGTTACCGGCGGCAGCGGCAAGATCGGAGGGTACGTGCTCCGTGAGCTTCTGGCGGCTGGTCACACGGTGTCAAACTACAGCCAGACAGCCCCGCTCGTCGAGAACGTCCGCCATATCCACGGCGACATCACCGACCTGGAGCGGATGCGGGAGGCATGTCACGATCACGCCGCCATCGTCCATCTGGCGGCGGTGCCGGGGCCTGGCATCACCACGCCGGAACGCCTGATCTATGTCAACGACCGGGGTACCTATACCGTTCTGGAGGCCGCGGTGGGCGCGCGTGCGCAGAAGGTCATCTTCGGCTCCTCCAAGGAGGCGATGAATACGGACTACAGGCGGTGCGACACGCAGCCGCGCTACTTCCCCATTGACGAGGCGCACCCGGCTGAGCCGCGCAACGAATACGGCATTAGCAAGCTGATCAACGAGATCACCTGTCAACGCTTCACCGAGAGCTACGGCGTCCAGACCATCTGTTTGCGTATCAATCACAACTGGTATCTCGACAGAGCCGGGGCCGATGTCGCGGTGCGGTCGGGGTGGAACCGGGAGCGTACAGTGGAGGAGCAGTGGGAGGGATACCGGCGCTACATTACCGACCCCGCCGGGGGGCGGTCCAACCTGTGGACCGTCACCGATGCCCGCGACGCGGCGCAGGCGTTCAGGCTGGCGGTGGAAAACGACGCCATCGCGCATGAGGTCTTCCTGATCAACGGCGCGGACACCTGTTCGCTGGTGGAGACGCCGGCCCTCGCCGCCCGCCACTATGCGGACGTGCCACTGCGGCGACCGCTGTCCGGCTTTGACAGCTTTGTTTCGACAGAGAAGGCCCACCGGTTGCTCGGATACCAACCCCGTTACACCTGGCGGGAAAGCGAATTTCGCGCATGGATGGAGGAGCAGCCGTGAGCGCAGCGACGCCTGCCGCCGCGGGAGGACGCAGACGCGGGATCTCGCGTCTGCGCCTGCGCGAGGCGATTGACGGCTACATCTGCATCGCCCCCTGGGTGCTGGGCTTCATCATCTTTACCGCCTTCCCCATTATCGCCTCTTTCATGCTCTCCTTCAGCCGCTACGCCATCCTGGACTCACCCCGCTTCATCGGCTTGGACAACTATAGCAAGATGCTGAGCAGGGACCCTCTGTTCTGGCAATCGCTCAAGGTGACGGTGATCTATACGGTCGCTCTGGTTCCGCTTGGCACGGTTGGCGGATACCTGCTGGCCCTGCTCCTCAATCAGGGGGTGAAAGGGGTTGGATTCTTCCGCACCGTCTACTACCTGCCGGTGGTGACACCGGCCATCGCCTCCTCCTACCTGTTCGCCTGGATCCTCAACCCGGAGATCGGCCTGGTCAACAACTTTCTGGCCAGCTTCGACATCCAGGGGCCGCAGTGGTTCGCCTCGCGTCAATGGGTGATCCCCAGTTTCATCATCATGAGCTTGTGGGGGCTGGGCGGCAACATGATCCTCTACCTCGCCGGACTGCAAGGCGTGCCGACCGTGCTCTACGAGGCGGCGATGCTGGACGGGGCCGGCACGTGGGCCAAGTTCCGACACGTGACCCTGCCGATGACCTCGCCCGTCATCTTTTTCACCTTTCTTATCGGCATGATCGGCACCTTTCAGGTGTTCACAGGCGCTTACGTCATTACCGAGGGCGGCCCGGCCGACGCCTCGCTGTTTTACATTCTCTATCTCTATCAGAACGCCTGGAACTATCTCAAAATGGGCTATGCGGCTGGGCTTGCCTGGGTTCTTTTCGCCATCATCTTCGTGCTGACGCTCATATCGCTGCGCGTTTCGGGACGGTATGTGTACTACGAGGGAGCGGTCAAGTAATTTCTAGTTTATTGTTTTCAGGTAACTACTCAGCCATTACCCAAAGTGCGACTTTCAATGGGCAACCAAGTCATCCAAGTGTAATAAATCGTGTTTGGAATCTGTCTGAAAAGGTCAGGTTCGGATCAAAACGGCACAAATGGTGCGAATTATGGCGTGTAGATGGAGGATTCACGCTTTCCGGCAGCCATTTTTGGCCTTTTTGCCGATGACCGTTCTTTTTCAAACAACTTCCCAGACGAGGCTGAGTAGTTACGTTTTCAGTTTCTAATGAGAATCCCGTTTGAAACCACGATTTCTCGCACGGTCTGCACCCTGGGAACGCAGGCGTCTCGCCTGCCTCTACGCAGTGCGCAATACGCAGTGCGGGAAAAAGCGTGTTTTCAATGTGTACGCACATTAGTTATCAGGCGAGACTGAAGTTTAGCTGAGGCGCGATCACGATGGCCATGAAGACACGAATGAGCGTAGGGGACGGGCAGACGGGCGTTTGGATTTCCAACTGGTTGCAACGCGCCAGTGGGAGGCAGGTCGCCGGTCAGGTTCTGATCTATATTCTGTTGATCGCGGTCGGCTTTGTGCTGGCGGTGCCCTTTATCTGGCTGATCTCCAGTTCGCTCAAAACCGAGACCAATGCCTTCGCCATCCCGCCAAGTTTCATCCCCAATCCGATTCAGTGGAGCAACTACGTGATGGGGCTGACCGAGTTCCCCTTCGTCCGTTCCACGATGAACACGATGATCATAGTGGTGTGGGTGATGGTTGGGACGGTGCTGAGCGCCAGCTTGGTTGCCTACGGATTCGCGCGCGTGCGCTTCCCAGGGCGCACCGCCCTCTTCATCCTGGTGCTCAGCACGATGATGATTCCCTCGCACGTCACGCTGATCCCGCAGTATCTATTGTTTCGCGAGCTGGAATGGCTGAATTCGTTCAAGCCGCTGATCGTGCCCAGTTTCTTCGGCGGCGGCGCCTTCTACATCTTCCTGCTGCGGCAGTTCTTTCTGACGATTCCATTGGACTACGATGATGCGGCCCGTATTGACGGCTGTGGGACATTCAGCGTTTTCTGGCGCATCATCCTGCCCTTGTCGAAACCGGCGCTGGGTACGATGGCGATCTTCACCTTCATGAGCCAGTGGAACTCCTTCTTTGAGCCGCTGATCTACCTGAACCGTTTCGAAACACAGCCGCTGGCCGTCGCCCTGACGACCTGGGTGCAGACCGCGCACGGCGCTGGATCGATGCACTACGTTCCGTGGGTGGCGATCATGGCGGTCTCGACGCTGATCGCCCTGCCGCCCGTTATGGTCTTCTTCTTCGCGCAGCGGCACTTCATCCAGGGTGTGGTCGTGAGCGGCATGAAGGGATAATGATCTGCGCTCCGTGCAGACCACCGAATCAGGATAAGGACAAACGCTTGTGATCATAGACGCCCACTTTCACATTTTCCCCCCGCTCGGCAGAGCATCCGGCGCGGAAGACCCACTTCATAAACTGCGGCTGAACTTCTGGCAGTACCACATGCGCGATGGCCGCCGCTTCCGCCGCAAGGCTGATGACGTTTGGGTGGAGGAGCCGTTCTTGCAGTGGGATTCCGACGACCTCAATGAGATGCCGGATGTCAACCTGCGGATGGCCGACTTTGGCCGGGTGGAGATCACCGCCGACGGTGTAGATTACTACACGCAAGCCTATCCGCCCAGCCTGGTCAACAATGAAGCGCCGCCCGAACGCATGATCGGGGAGATGGACCTCGTGGGCGTGGATATGGGCGTACTCCAGCACGACCACATCTACGGCGCACTCAATGAGTACTATGGCGAGCAGATGCGTTGTTTCCCCAACCGCTTCATCGGTCTGGCGCAGGTGCGGGAATGGGAGGCAGACCAGCCAGCGGAACATGAGCGGCTGGAGCAGGCCGTCTGCGAGCATGGCCTCAAGGGGCTGTATTTCAGCGTGGAGCCGTTCGCGCTGAGCAACTACGCCGATCACCTGGACGACGCCAAATTCGAGCCGCTGTGGCAAAAGGTGCGGGCGCTCGGCATCCCCGTCTGGTGGTATCTGCACAGCCGTAAGCGCGACCGCCTTGGCGGGTACATGGAACACGTGGCCGAACTCGACCGCTGGGCCGAAACGCACCCCGATATCCCCGCCGTGCTCACGCATGGAATTGATACGTTCAGCATGCGCCGCGGCGAGCAGCGCTATCAGATCCCCGCTGCGCTGATGACTCTGCTCCAGCGGCCCAATATGCACGTTGAGGTGCTGTTCTGCGCGTTCTGGCCGGAATACCCTTTCCCCGGCGCGCAGGAGATGATCAGGCGGCTGCGCGAGGAGATCGGTATCCACAAGCTGATGTGGGGCACGGATATGCCCTACTGCTCCGGCTCCTGGTGTACATACAAACAGGCGCTGGACTACATACGCCTGCATTGCGAGTTCCTTTCGGCAGATGAGAAGGCGCTGATCCTGGGAGACAATGCCGCGCGCATGTTTGGTCTTCTGTAAGCATTGACGAACCGCCGGTCCTTACGCAATACGAAATACGGAATACGCAGTGCAGCGAAAAACGCGTTTTCAAACTAACCATACCAAATGAGGAGGCGAATAGATGGCTATAAAGGTTGGGACCGGGCCGGACTCGTGGGGTATCTGGTTCCCGGATGATCCCATGCAGACTCCGTGGCATCGTTTTCTGGATGAGGCCGCCGAAGCCGGTTATGAATGGATCGAACTGGGGCCTTACGGCTATCTGCCCACCGATCTGCCAACTTTGCGCCGCGAGTTGGACAGCCGCGGCCTGAAGGTGGCGGGGACGTTCGCCATGGAGAGCCTCGAAGACCCGGCGAAGTGGCCTGAACTGGAGCGGCAGGTGCTGGGCGCGGGTGAACAGTTGGTGGAGTTGGGCGCCGGTTTCCTCGTGCTGATCGACGGCATGTACTCCGACCTGCTGACGGGCGAACTGGTGGAGCCGACCGAACTGGACAGCGACGCCTGGAAACGCCTCATCGACACGACGCACAGGGTGGCCGACATCGCCATCGATCAGTTTGGCCTGCAGTTGGTTTTTCATCCCCATGCCGAGTGTCATGTCGAGTATACCGAGCAGATCGAGACGTTCCTGGCGCAGACGGACCCGGAGCGGGTGGGGATCTGTCTGGATGTGGGGCATCATGCCTATCGGGGCGGCGATGCGATCGAGTTTATGCGCCAGCATCACGAGCGCATTCCCTATCTGCACATCAAAAGCGTCGACCGCGCGGTGCAACAGCAGGTCGAAGCCTCGGGCGTCACCTTCGCCGAGGCGGTCAAGATGGATATGTTTGTTGAGCCGGCCTTGGGGTGGGTCGATTATCTGGCCTTCCGCGACGTGCTGCGCGATATCGGTTTTGACGGTTGGGCGGTGGTCGAGCAGGATATGTACCCGGCGCCGTTCGACAAACCTCTGCCGATCGCCAAGCGGACGCGCGCTTACTTGCGCGATATTGGGATCGGATAATCGGACAGAGTAAAGCTGACGCACAGCAGGAGGGAATGGCGCAATATGTTGACTACGGAACAGATATCCCACTTTGAGACCTTCGGCTTCGTCATCAGGCGGCAGTGCTTCTCCGCAACCGAGATAGCGGAGATCAGCAGCGCGTTCGATGACGTGCTGGCGGCGGATCGCCAGGGGCAGCCGTTCGATGGGGCGGCGCGGCAGGCGGTGCTCGGCTTCATTGAGAAACGGCCGCTGCTGTCCGGCCTGGTCGAGGATGATCGCATCTACCAGCCTCTGGAGCAACTGCTCGGCCCCGGCTTCGTCTGGATCGGCTCCGACGGCAACCTCTACGTCGGCGACACCGGCTGGCATCCTGACGGCTCGGTGCTTGACTATGGGCGCGTCAAGGTCGCTCTTTACCTCGATGCGGTGACGAAGGAGACCGGCTGCCTGCGCGTGGTCCCCGGCTCGCACCAACTGCCGCTGCACGCCGCGCTCGACCCGCTCCGAGGGCAGCGCGCCGATTCCAGCCAGAGGCCGTTCGATACGGACGGCGCCGGCGTGCCCTGCTTCCCGCTGGAGTCCCAGCCCGGCGATGTCGTGTTCTTCAACCAGAACCTGTGGCACGCCGCGTTCGGCGGGAAGACGGGGCGGCGCATGTTCACAATGAATTTCGGCGCGCAGCCGTCAGATGATGCGCACATCGACTTTCTGAAGCGGGTCTACCAGGGCAACCTCAAACACGTGCAGACCATGCAGCACACGCAGTCGGGCCGCGTGTACGAGGATGCCTTCCTGTACAGCGAACGGCCGCGCATCCAGGGCATGGTAGGCAAACTGGTGGAGTTGGGATTCAAGTGATAGATCCAAGTGACGCTCCATAGTTGAGTGTGACGGGGATATTAGCATGTTCGCGTCATTGGTTCAGCACCGTGAACAGTCCAGATTCAACCTCCTGTATCGGGAGCAAATGAAGAGAGGAAGTCTATGCCAGACCCAACCAGGGCTATCCTGAACGCAGATCCCGGACTCAGCAGGTTTGATCCGCTGCCGCGTATCATCTACCACGACGATTTCAACCGCGGCCTGCGCGGCTGGGTCGAGTTGATCGGGAACTATGAAGACAACCTGGACAGTATGTTGCCCCAGTTCGCCGATATGCGGCCGCCGATGTTGAGCAGCGGCACCCACTGGGACACGGGGACGCACGGCGCCATGCAGGGCACTTATTCGCTCAAGCTGGCCACGCGCGCCCGCGCCGGTGACATCAGCGTCTCGATCAAGCGGGTAACGTGGCGTCATCGGGGGCCGATCCGGCTGGAGACCTACTTCACCTTCAAACCGGAGGCGAACGAACTCACACTGTCGGTGAACGATGTGCGGTCCGTCGGCGTGCTGTTCGATCTCCAGGATGACGAGTACCGATGGATGCCGCATTGGCGCTATCTCAACGCCATGTCAGGCGAACCCGTGCGCAAGTGGCAGTTCAAGCGCAGACGGGAACCGTTTCACGACATTGGCGGCAGAGCTGAGACGGTCTCCCACTTTCACCTTGCGCCCAGCGGCTGGGAAGACGTGCCTGACTCCAATCAGGTTCTGTGTTACAATGAGATCGCCACCAAATACAACTGGTATTACCTCCGTATGGATCTGGACCTGGCCTCCCGGCGGATCACGCACCTGCAATGCAATGATCGCCTCCACGATGTTACCGACGTAGGGCCGATGATGATTCCGGCGATGCCCAATTTGGATTGCATGCTCAACCTCGCGTTCTGGGTCGAAACGGACATCGACAAACGGGCCTTTCTCTACGTCGACTCGGTCCTTCTTTCAGGAGAGTGGTAGCAATGCTGCGCGAGAGTTATACAGCCATCGTGGAACGCAGCCAGGAACTGAATGGCAGCTTTGCGACCGAGCCATACGAGTGCGGCTGGGCAGGCGAGGCGATCTTCTTCGTGCGGATTCTGGAGTCCGAAGGCGATATCGCTGGAGCACAATTGCAAGTGCAGATCTCGCCGGACGGCATTCGCTGGCGCGACGAAGGAACCGGCCTGACCCTGAGCGGAGCGGAGGTTGACTTCTGTAAGGTCGGGCATTTTGGCAACTGGCTGCGCTTGGCCGGTACACTGCCGGACGGAGCCAGCATAAGGGCGATTATCGCTCTCAGCCTCAAAGCGTAGCGTTGTTATGCGATACCCGGATTCGACTTCAACGAGGGGGTGACATTTCAAGAGAATCTTTGCGTTGGCGGAGCATTCGTTCACTGTCTAGAGTTCAAATTGCGTGCCCCGATGGGCGCGACGTCAAAACAGTCAAGGAGAACAGGCAAAATGAAAGGGAATTATATAGATAGTGCAGCAAACGCTTGAGAACATACGTTCCGTTTCTGGGGCAAAAAGTGGTATAATCAGGGGAGATAACACGCCAATAACAACCACAAAAAATCACCAAAATGGCCGCCAAGAAAGGCGACACCATCTCAGCCTTTGACTTCTATAAGCTGTACCCCGACTAGAAAGCGGCCGTCGCTCTTTTCGAAGAAGAACGCTGGCCCGACGGCGCTATCTGCCCTTTCTGCAAAAGCGCGGACACGACACCCATCCCCAACCGATCCCGGCACCAATGCAATTGCTGCCGCAAACAGTTCTCCGTCAGAACCAGCACCGTCTTCGAGAATTCAAGAATCCCCCTGCACAAATGGCTGTACGCCATGTACCTGCTGCAAACCGCCCGCAAAGGAATCAGCAGCGTGCAACTCGCAGTCGAACTCGGCGTCACCCAGTCCTCCGCCTGGTTCCTCCTCCACAGACTCAGAGAAGCCATGGACATCAATGCCGAAAAGCTCACCGGCACTGTCGAAGTCGACGAAACCTACGTCGGAGGAAAAGAGAAGAACAAGCACAGCGACAAAAAACGAAGAAAGGGTCGAGGCGCGGTAGGCAAACAGCCGGTCCTCGGAATGAGACAACGAGAGGGCCGCACAATCGCACATCCCATCCCTGACATAAAAGGAGCCACACTCACCAAGGCGCTGCTGGAAGCGATCGAAGAAGGAGCCACAGTCTACTCGGACGAACTCCAGTCCTACCGCGACCTGTCCGACCACTTCGACCACGACAGTGTGAGCCACGGCCGCGGCGAATACGCCAGAGACGACGTCTACACCAACAGCATCGAAAGCGTGTGGGCCGTTCTCAAACGCGGCCACAAAGGCGTCTACCATCACTGGAGCCGCAAACACATGCACCGCTACGTCAACGAATTCGCCTTCCGCATGAACGAAGGCAACGTCCGCAACCCAACTATGGTAAGATTGAGACACATCATCCGCAACGCAGTGGGTAAACGGCTTACCTACAAGGAGCTGACAGAACGAGCAAGGAACTTGACTCAATAATTCGATATTCTTCTGCAGTAAACCTTGTGTTCCTCTTAGTAAAATACCCCTTTGACAAAGAAAAAAGTGTGCCGTACAATGTCACTGGGTAGAACTTCATTCCAACACGAATCTATCTTATTCTTCCCCCTTTGTCTTCGGCCCAAACGTTCATTCGTCGTTTGCTGGATTTCAGAGCCTGTAGACAATCCCTCTCAAAATGAATAACACAGCAAAAGATGCCAGGGCAGTGGCGAATCACCTGATCGCTCTAGCCCGAAATGACGACAAATGGTTCACCCCATTGCAAATTCTCAAATTGGTATATTACTGCCAAGGGTGGACACTTAGTCTTTTCGATGGCGAGAGGCTATTCCGTCAAGAAATCGAAGCGTGGAGATATGGGCCAGTGGTTCCTGATGTCTATCATAAAGCAAAGATATATGTCGAGGGACCTATCACAAAATCGCTGCCTGTAATTTCTACCAGAAAATTCTCTCCTATGGAAGATAAATTGATTGCCGCAGTGTACCACAAGTATGGAAATTACAGTGGGACTCAACTGATCAAACTTACTCATCTGCCTGAGTCACCTTGGCATAAAATTTGGACAAACAGAAAATCTGACAACGATGTTATTCCCGTAGACGTAATCCAAAAATACTTCGATGCATTCCGAAAACAATCCTGAAGAACTTGAAGACCTTCCTGATCCCCACGCAACTCCTGATGTCGAACCTGACCAAGAGGAATTGCTTGTAGGTCAGATATTCTTGGAGCGTCTGCAACATGAAAGAGACGATCTCAAGAGAAAATCTCAGATACAAAATGCTTTGTTAGAGCAGGCAAAGCATACTCTTTTCGTCACAAAGTACGTCTTCCCTGCTGCTATCATCGTTTTGGCTTGGCATTACTCAGTCCCTTTGTGGCTTGGTTGGCTTACAGAACAGCAATTGACCTCGCTTAGAGAAATCGCATATATTGCCATTGCATTGAGTTCTATTTCGTTAGCTGGCCAGAAATTGTGGTCCATTCTAATGCCTTAGGCCAAATAAAATTCCCTACTCTATCGGTCGTAAAAGTAAACGTAAAGAACAGGATCAACACCACTAAGAATGCCAGAACGATCTTCCCCTTTCGGACTATCGAATTCAAAGTGTCTTCCACAAGATTCTTACTCCTGGTCTATCCCCCCGCTCAAAACCTGAACGAGATAACCCACCCCCTGGAACAAACTCCCCGACTCTATAACCTATCGTGACGTTAGCCATCAGACCTCCCCTTTCCTTTAACTCTGGCCGCTCTCCGTATCCACCAGCGCCCGGAACTCCTTCTCCACCACAGGAACCAATTCAACAAGCAGGAGAAAGACGGCCACCGCCAAAAGCACAACATTATCACGCCAGTTGAAAGGCATAGCGCAGTCGTCTCCAAAAGAAGGAACACAGCCAAAACCATGATATTATCAACACGCGAATGACAAACGGCTGCCATACGAGGAGCTTACAAAATGACAGAAAAGCAGACTACCCCTGAGACAACAACGACTCCCGAGACAGTTGACACCTCTCAAGCGACTGCACTACATCTTGCATCTCTTTTAATACTTGAAGGCGAGCTATCTCAACTGCTTGATCGCTATTTTGAATTGAAAGCCGAACTTCCCGGTATAGAAAGAGAGATCCTTCGTAATTTCGGAGCCCGTCTATACGGAATAGCACGAAAACAGCACTCGAACCCCGAACCCGATCCCCGCTTCCAGATCGTAAAATCTCTTGAGCAAGCTGTGGAGGAAGGGATCCTCCCACCACCTGAGAAAGAGAACTCTCAGAATTAGGACGAGAAGAATCCAACACGACGAAATCGTACGTCACAGAAATTTCGGACACAGCATACTCCTCTCCCCGCATGAACGAGAGCCTAGAAGAATCAACCTAGTCAGCTAACACCCACCACAAGACGCAGGTGAAACTGCAAAAACGGAAAAGAGGAGTACTCGCACCGACTGGATATGGCTCTTGACAACCAAATTGGGGTCTGCTACTCTAGGGGAGTAGGAGACCCAAAAACCCTATCCAGGGTCAATGTTTTGCTTAGGGAGCGTCTCGGTTGTCGGCCGATATGGGCGCTCTCTTTTCATATTCCAGCTTAACCTAAGATCTGAGAAAAGCCAAGCTGTTATTTATGAGTGCGGCCCGCGCGGGTCGGGCTGTCCTTAGTGTTCCTCCACTTTCCTCTTCGCTGCCCAATATCAAAACAGGATCAGGCGGGCTTCACTCCAGTTGCAATTTCTGGTTTCGTCCTGCAGTGTGAGGGACGTTTCTTCTCGACTGTCGAGGGAGGTTTGTATGCGAGAACTTTCCGCACAGCCTTTCTCAGTTCCTTCATGTCTACCTTCGCGGGTTTCGAGTCCATGATTTGAGCCTCCGCATGCGTTTCTGTTCGCTGATTGGGTCGAGGATGGTGATGTGACCTTGTACCAGCTTATAACACAGAAACGACAGTATACCAAGGCAAATGAAACGCACTTTGTCCAGCAAAACACTTCCACTAAAAGATTTGCAACCACAGTACAGCAGGATTCAAAACAGGCGAGAAGGGAAGGATGGGCGCAATGCGGTGGGCAAACGCCTGACCTGTTTTCCCAGTTTGGCACAGTACCCCTATTGGTGTAAGTTTGGCCTAACCACGACACGCAGTAAACCAAGAGTCTCAGAAGTAGATGAGTGGGCGCATTGCGCCCCCTTGTTGGCGATTGGTTTATGGTGTCGTGGTTGACAACCGTTCATCTACTTCCACCAAGGGGGCACCCCATGTCCAAAACAGAAATCGAACCAAGCAAAACCCGTATCGGACCCTACGAAGGCAACTATCTCGACGCCAGACGACTCGCATTTCAACGCGTTGACTACACCTGTCAGATGTGCGGTTCCAAACGCGCCGAAGAAACCCATCACTGGGCCCTCTCCTACCCCACCGGCGACAAAGTAAAGGCCGATGACCTCATCGCTTTGTGCATCACCTGCCACTACATCGTCACCACTCTGCGCGGCCTCACCCGCGCCGGCTGCTCGCGCGACCTTCTCGACGCTGAATTTACCCTCGCGGTCGAAGACCGCAAACGATGGCAAGCTCTCCTGACCTGGATCCGCACCGCCATGTCCAGCGCCAACCGCGCATCCGACGGCCAACAAAACAGCGCTATCCAAACCCTCATCAGCATCGCACACGAACAGACCGAAAAAGAAGTCCAGGCCCTGCGCCGCGAAATAGCCAGCACGAAAAAAACCATCAGACTCGAAACACGCGACGAACTGCTCGCCGCCAACCGCAAGACTGAAGAAGGAGGACAGTCGTTGAGACAGGAAATAAGAAAGGGAGACGACATCCTCAAACTCGAAATCGAGAAGCAGAAAAAATCCACCGCCAAACGAACCGCCTGGCTGCTCATTGCAGTCCTGACAGCCGTCATCGCCTGGGCCGCGTCAGACGCCCAACTTATACTCACTCAACTGCTGAACATGCTCTAGCCCCGAAAAACCACAAAGACAAAGCCCGCCGGCAAAAACGCCGGCGGCCTGTTCAGTTACGACATTTACACAGGCTGCCCGCGCGATCTATCCCTCCCGAACACCCCCTGTTGGAACCTGGTACACCCAGGTCACTTTCCTCTCCCTTCCACCATCTTCGGCCACAGGGAACACATCACCTTCTCCAAACGTCCTCTCGACCAGCCAAGTCAAACTGTCCTGAACACGATACAAACCGGACTTGGTACACAAACCACCCGTAATTCCGTAAGGCGGAGGAGGAGGACTTAACTCTTCGATTTTAGCCGCTATTCTCTGATCTACAAGCTCACCAATCCGCTTTTCAAATGCCGCATCCCGCTCGTCAAGACGCTCACCAATCCGTTCTACAACCTTCGCAACATGATTGTCGAATCTCATCTCTCGACGCGACCTCCAAAAAGAAATACATTTGCCAACTGTCTTTTCAAACAACCAGCTCAACACAAAATCACGCACGACTTCCATGCCGGCGCTCCCCTTCCCGCAATAATGCGGACAACAGAACGCCTTGCACCGGCAAGTCAAGTGCCCCCCCTACTTGACGCCTTTGACACGAAGACGAAAAAGGGACAGAATGGTTTCCAGACCCAAGATGTTCCAAGGGCGCTTGACGGTGGCTCGCCGGTGCAAGCGCTCTTCCCTTTTCGAACCATTGTACCATCCCCCGTTACCGATACCTGCCCCGACCGGAACCGGAGTTTGCTGCACTATCTATATAATTCCCAAATGAAAGCATTCCGAAAGTCCAAAGTCATCATTGGTCTGCTGATGCTCATGGCCCTGGTTGTGACCGCTGCATGTGCGCCCGCGGCGGCCCCGCCGCAAGCCGGGCAGATGGAAGAGGCGATGTCCGAGACGACCTCTTACATGCCCTGGTCGCCGGTATGGCGCGAACGAGCAGCCTTGGCCGCGGACACGCCCAAAGCGGAGAGCCAGGTTCTGCGCTGGGGCACCTACTATGCCCAACGGTATCCCTATCCGTTCGAGACATCGGGCGGCTATGCCGTATCCGGTATGCTCAACATGGCCTTCGAGACCCTTTTCTGGATGAACCAGGACGGGACACTGGAAGGCCGGCTGGCGGAAGGTTTCACGGCCAGCGAGGATGAGACCGTATGGACGATCACGCTGAAGGAGGGGATCGTGGCCGCCGACGGTGAGCCTTTCACCGCGGAGGACGTGAAGATGTCGATTGAGCTTCACGCTTCGCCCAACACCGGCTCGCGCGGCACGACCTACGCCCGCTTCATCAAGGGCTACGACGCCATGCGCGCGGAGGAGAACGCGGCCACGGAACTGGAGGGTATCACGGTCGTTGATGATCTGACGGTGCAGATCGAGTTGACGCAACCGTTCCGCGATTTCGCCGCGATCCTCTCGCTGCCGCATCGTTTCCTGATGGCGGAGACATCCCAATACAGCCCGCCTACCGATGGTGAGACGCCCTGGTTCGTCGGCCATGGGGCGACCGGTCCGTTCATGATCGCGACCGAGCCGAAATGGGTCGGGCCTTCCGAACCGGATTCCTTCGAGCTTGTCCCCAATCCCAACTGGCGCGGCGACGCTCCGATCCTGGAGAAGGTCGTGCTCAAGTATTATTCGGATCCGCAGACGGCGCTGATCGCGTATGAGAACGACGAGTACGACGTTTCCGAGAAGTATGGACCGCTGGAGGCCGCCGAACTGCTGGAACCGGGCCGCGCAACGAGCAACGAGATGTGGCCGTACCAGTACGAGGTGAGCCGCAGCTTCTACATCGCACGCGACCTCGCCCCCATGGATGACACCAAGGTGCGTCAGGCGCTGGCCCATGCGGTCGATTTCAAGGTCGTCGCCGATGCGCTGCTGCGCGGCATGTGGCAGCCGGCCTGTCAGCTGATCCCGCTGGGCTGGCCGGGATTCATCGAGGGCGAGTGCCATACGCCCAGCTACGATCCGGAACTGGCCCGCCAGTTGATCGCTGAATCCAGCTACGGCTCGGTCGAGAACATGCCGCAGATTCGGCTGCACGTCGGTGAGGCCGGCTTTGGCGGCCAGGTCGGCCATCTCACCCGCATCGCCCAGGCCATGCAGCAGTACTGGAAGCAGAATCTGGGGCTGGAGGTTGTCATCGAGCGCTCGCGCGACGTGTTCATGGCCAATCCGGAGCTGTACCAGATCGTGCGCCGCTCCTACGCGGCCCGCTACCCCGGTCTCTCGGCGGTGTGCGAGAACGCCTCCCCGGACGGAACATATAACCGTTCCAGAGCTGAGTCCTGGGGTCCCCCGGACGCAGTAGAGTTGTGCATGACGGCCGATACGACCATGGATCTCGCAGAGGCGATTCCGCTGTACCAGGAGGCGGGACGTCAGTTCTTCGAGGACGTGTACAGCATCGGCCACTTCACCGAGCCGGCCTATATGCTCGTCAAGCCTTGGGTCAGCCACTGGGACTCACTGTTTGGCAGTCTGGACCACGGCGTGCGCGAGCCGGAGCATCTCTTCATCGCCGCGCAGTAAAGCCGCGGACGGTGGTGTGATGTGAATTCTTAAGAGAAGAAAGTGTAGAGGAGGGAGAATGTTTCTCACATCTCTCTCCTCGCTCCTCTTTCTCGTCCTACGTTCTCATTCTAACTCTTGATATGATTCTATATACTTTGCGCAGGCTCGCCGCCGTGTTGCCAATCGTAACCGTTGTGATGCTCATAACCTTTACGTTGAGCTACTTTGGCCCCATCGATACGGTGCGCGCCGTCCTGGGAGAGGATTGGGAAGACGAACAGCGGTATGCGGAGGTCAAAAAGGCGCTCGGCCTGGACCGCCCCTTCATGATCCAGTTCCTTGACTATGTGAGCAGCCTGTTCGGGGGCAATTGGGGCCAATCCCTGTCTGCATTCGGCGGCGTCGCCAGTGACAGAGCGATCAGCGAAGGCAGAGGCAGCAGTTTCTCCGGCACGAGCACAGGTGTGCGGGAGATGATCATGGGCCGCCTGGCGATCAGCGCGCAACTGGGATTGTGGGCGCTGATCATCCTCATCGTTGGCGGCATCCTGCTCGGCGTTCTGGCGGCTGTCAAACAGAACACCACCATCGACTATGTCATCGTAACAAGCTCGATCATCGCCAGCTCGATCCCGGCCTATGTGATCGGACCGATCCTGCTGATCATTTTCGTACTCAAGATCCCCGTCTTCAAAACGGTCGGGGGATGGGATGGCATGTTCTCACGCCAGGCGATCCTGCCGGCCATCGTCCTGGCAGCCGGCCCTTCGCTGGTGATCGTGCGCCAGGCGCGGGCCGGTATTATCGAGGTGCTCGGCAAGGACTTTGTGCGCACGGCCCGCGCCAAAGGCATGCCCGAGCGGCTGGTGGTGGCTCGCCATATGCTGCGCACGGCGATGATCCCGGTACTGACCTCGCTGGGCCTGATTACAAGCGGGTTGGTTACGGGCAGTCTTTTCGTCGAGCTGATATTCAACATCCCCGGCATCGGCAAACTGGCGATTCAAACGCTCATGTCGGGCGATCATCCTGTGTTCATGGGAATCATTCTCCTGCAGTCCCTGATCTTTGTGACGATCAACCTGCTGACCGATCTGTTGTACGGCGCCCTGGATCCGCGCGTTACCTATGATTGAATCCAATGCGTTTAGCGAATTGCGTAAGAGAGCGCGAGGCGGCCACGTTTCATTTGCTTAATCTACGCGGAAAGTCCTGGGGTCAGACGCATATCACTTTGGACAGGCGCTTTTCCTGTTCCTTTCTCTCTTGGACACTCTGATGACATACTTGCGCAAAAAATATCTCAGCAACTCTCTCTCTTAAAGCGTTTCTTTTCTGAATTCCCGGAACTACGGTGTACCTATTTTCACACCAGTGTTATACTTGCATTTGCTTCAGGAATACAAAGTATTTCGTCAGTCAGTTAACTGGACATTGGGCGCGCCAATATATGCTCCAGAGCGTACCTTTGCAAAAAGCGCCATTGGATCTGTAGCCAAAGGCATCGGGCTTTGTGTGGCGAAACCAAAGATCAGTGAACCCCCCGTACTGACATCTTGGATTGCCTCTGAGGAGACAAGAATGGCCGCACAAACTGAGACAGAACGAATTGCCCTTGAAGGGGAGTATGAGCATTGGGCAACCAAAGCTGACGTCGCTCGCATAGACGGGAAATTGAACTTGGTGATCGCCATCATGCTGGGTGGCTTTGGTGTTTTGATCCCCCTGATACTAACCGCATCATGAGGAGAGAGTGTAGAGGAGCGAGAACAGTTCTCACTCCGCGCAGTTCCCCTCTCACTCCTCATTCATCAATCCTCACTCTTCGAGGTAGCCAGAATGACCGCCGAGGCCAACACGCCGCACCAGTTATTTGCCATGCCGGAGCAGCGCAGCCTGTGGCAGGATGCGCTGGAGCAGTTGATGCGCAATCGCCTGGCCATCATTGGGGTCTTTGTCGCGCTCTTGCTCCTCTTCATCGCCATCTTCGGGCCCTGGCTGGCCCCGTATGACTACGCCGTGGGGAATTATGCAAGGATCAATGAGCCGCCCAGCCGCGACTACTGGCTGGGCACCGACGGCCTGGGCCGCGATATGTTCACCCGCATCCTCTACGGCGCGCGCACGGCCTTTCTGGTGGGGCTGATCGTCACCATCGGCACGACCGTCCTGGGGGTTGTCTTGGGCGCGGCCGGCGCATTTCTGGGCGGGTGGGTCGATTTCATCGTCATGCGCCTGGCCGATATCACGATGGCGTTCCCCGACATTCTGCTGGCCGCCTTCATCAGCGTCGTCTTTCGCGAAAAGGTGCTCGAATTGCAACTCTATTGGCAGGAGCAGTACGGGTGGACGCTCTCCGAGTCCAACCGCGTCTATCTGGACTACCTGGTGATCTTCGGGTCGTTGACGTTGGTGCAGTGGTATGGCAAGGCGCGGCTGGTGCGCGGGCAGATTCTCTCGCTGCGCGAAAAGGAATTTATCGAGGCCGAGCGTGCCCTGGGCGCGTCGAACTGGACCATAATTCTCAGCCACCTTGTCCCCAACAGCCTCGGTCCGCTGATCGTCTCGATCACGGTCGGCTTTGGCGGCGCAATGCTGTCGGAAGCGTCGCTCAGCTTTTTGGGCGTGGGCATCCAGCCGCCGGGCGCAAGCTGGGGTGCGATGATCAACGACAATTTGGGGCAGTGGCGCTTCAATCCCCACTTGGTTGTGATGCCGGGGATGGCGCTCGCGATCGTGGTGCTCGGCTTCAATTTTCTGGGTGATGGACTGAACGATGCTCTCAATCCGGAGCAGAGGCGGCGTTGAAGCGATGGATGCAGACAGAAGCTCCCAGCCAGCGATCCCGCCGACGAACGGGGCTGCGCCGGACGGACAGCCCCTGCTCCAGATCCGAGAGTTGTACACCCAGTTTGAGACCAAACAGGGAACCGTCAGGGCTGTGGATGGCCTGTCGTTGGATCTCTATGAGGGCGAGGTGGTGGGCCTGGTCGGCGAAAGCGGTTGCGGCAAGACGATGACCGCGCTCTCGATCATGCGGCTGCTGCCGGGGAATGGGCGGGCCGTGTCCGGGGAGATCAGCTTTGAGGGCAGCGACCTGCTGCAACGCAGCGATGAGGATATGCAGCAGATCCGGGGCCGCAAAATTGCGATGGTTTTCCAAGAGCCGATGACCGCCCTGACGCCGACCATGACGATCGGTCGCCAGATCAGCGAGGCGATGGAGATTCACCTCGGCTTGAGCGGGCAGGCGGCGCGGGCGCGCGCAGTGGAGCTTCTCGGCCATGTCGGCATTCCGTCGCCGCAGGCCCGCTTCGACGATTACATCCACCAGTTCAGCGGGGGCATGCGCCAACGGGTGATGATCGCGATCGCCTTCTCTTGTCAGCCCCGTCTTCTGCTGGCCGACGAACCGACCACCGCGCTGGACGTGACGGTGCAGGCGCAAATCCTGGACCTGATCAAGAATCTGGCAAAGGAGGCCGGCATGACCGCGCTCTTCATCACCCATGACATGGGCATCGTCGCCGGCAGCTGCGACCGCGTTGCGGTGATGTACGCTGGCCGCATGGTCGAGGAAGGGCCTGTCGATGACGTGCTTCTGAATCCCCGGCATCCCTACACGCAGGGGCTGCTGGGTTCGGTCCCCTCTTTGGACAACAAGCCTGGCGAACGCCTGTCTTCGATCAGCGGGTTGCCACCCGACCTGGTCAGCCTGCCGCACGGGTGCAAATTCTGGCCCCGCTGCCCCCTGGCAGACGAGCGCTGTCAGCAGGAGGAGCCGGCGTTGGAGCGGTACGGCGAATCGCAGGCCGCGTGTTGGAAGGTGATGCCGCTGCATAAGGCGTAATGGGTATTGCGTATTGCGTTTCTTGTATTGGTCGTTGGTACGATAGTTGGAATCTCCCCCCGGCGAAGGATAGCGTTGCGGGAGCGCAGCATGGATGAACAACCCCTGTTAAGCGTGCGCGATCTGGTCAAGCATTTTCGGATGCCGCGGCGGAGCCTGTTCAGCCCGCCGGATGTCGTGCGCGCCGTTGATGGGGTGAGCTTTGATATCTGGCGAGGGAAGACGCTGGGATTGGTCGGCGAGAGCGGCTGCGGCAAGACGACGACCGGGCGCACGATTCTGCAACTGATGCGCTCCACAGCCGGCGCGGTCCTGTTCGAGGGCAGCGATCTCTGCCAGTTGAGCGACAAGGAGTTGCGCCCATTCAGAAGCGGCATGCAGATCATCTTCCAGGATCCCTACGCCTCCCTCGACCCGCGCATGACGATCGGCAACGCCATCGCCGAGCCGCTGCTGATCCACAAGCTCCGCCAAACGAGGGATGAGGCCAGGGAGCGCGTGCAGGAGTTGATGCAGCGCGTCGGGCTGAATCCCTACTTCATCAATCGCTATCCTCACGAATTCAGCGGCGGCCAGCGCCAGCGCATCGGCATCGCCCGCGCCCTGGCCGTTGACCCCGATTTCATCGTCCTCGATGAGCCTGTCTCCTCGCTCGATGTCTCGATCCAGGCACAGATCCTGAACCTGCTGCAAGACCTTCAAGACGAGATGGAGCTGACCTATCTGTTCATTGCCCACGACCTGCGCGTGGTGCGCCATATCAGCGACCACATCGCCGTGATGTATCTGGGCCTGATCGTGGAACTGGCCCCGGGCGTGGAGATCTACGACGCGCCGCTTCACCCCTACACGCAGGCGCTGCTCAGCGCGGTGCCGTGGACCGACCCGAGGCTGGCGCGCCAACATCAGCGCATCATTCTGGAAGGGGAAGTCTCCAGCGCGGTCAACCCGCCGTCCGGTTGCCGCTTCCATCCCCGCTGTCCCATCGCCGAAGAGCGCTGCCAGGTCGAAACGCCGGCGCTGCGCGAAGTCCAGCCGGGGCACTGGGTGGCCTGTCACCTGGCGTGACGCTGGGGCGGGCGGTCAATCTACCTGAAGCGGACAGGCCGGCATTGTGTCGGAGAGACAAGCATCGTGCAAACATCTGCAGACGCGCACCCGATTGGTTCAGAGACACAGCTTTTTGTTGACGACGCGCTCATCAGCGCAAAGCAGGGTGTCGTGCGCACGCTCCACCCGGCGCGCAAACTGGAGCAGCCGGTTCTCGTGCCGGATCGCCCCTGGGAAGGACGGCGGGTCTATATCTACGGCAGCGTCCACTACGACCCCGGCGCCCGGCACTTTCGCATGTGGTATATCTCACGTCTGGGCCGCGGGCAGCAGGCACGCGCGCCCGGCCTGCGCGGGCGCACGGGGGACATCGTTCTCTACGCCACGTCCGAGGACGGCATCCACTGGAACAAGCCCGGCCTGTGGCGGCACGAATTCGACGGCGCGCGCGACAACAACATTCTTCTCTTCGATAAGCACAGCCCCACCGTCTTGGTTGAGGCCGAGGCCCCGCCCGCTGAACGCTACAAGATGGCCTGTTGGAACTGGGACCCAGAGGGGCATGGCTACTGGATCGCGCACTCGGCTGATGGATTGAACTGGCGCGAGTACGATGTCAACCCCACCGCGCCCCATTCGAGCAGGGGCGCATTTAACCATGGGATGGGGGACGACGAGATCCTGGAGGCCGTCACGGTTGCCCGCCACCCGCGCACGGGCACATACTTCGCCTTTCACCGCCGCTGGGGAGAGGTGCGCGGGCACGTCCGGCGTCTGGTTGCCGTCGCCACGAGCCAGGACTTCAAGACGTGGCACAGCCATGATGTGTGTCTGGCGCCGGACGAACAGGATGACGCCTGGGTCCAGGACGCCGGGCAGCGCACCGAGTTCTACGGCATGTCGGGCTTTGCTTATGGGGGGCATCGCGCCCAACAGTGGCGCGCAAACGCGACTTGGCTGGGATTTCTGCCCGTGTTTGATGTCATCAAAGACGCGCGCGGCGAGTCAGGGATGCCCGCATCCGTTGGCGCCGATGGCAGCGCGGGCTTACATGCGCCGGCCGCAATAACGGAATCCGGCATCGAAATCGACCAGGCGCCCTGGGACGGCCCGATTGCGATGCAATTGGCGCATAGCCGGGATGGGCGCAACTGGGAACGGTTCGAAGATCGCTCGCCCATCATTCCACGCGGCGCGCCGGGCAGCTTCGACGCCGGCTGCATCCTCTGCTCGGCCGACCGTCCCCTGATCCACGGCGACGAGGTCTGGCACTATTACACAGCCGTCAATACGATGCACGGGGGTCCCATGCCGCCCAAGACGATCTCCATCGGGCTTGCAAAATGGCGGTTGGACGGCTTTGTCTCGTTGGACGCCGGCCATTTCGGCGGCATTGTAGAGACGGTCCCGCTCCTACTGACCGGAGGGCGGCTTGACGTCAATGTGGACGCGCAGAGGGGCAGCCTGGCGGTCGAGGTGTTGTCCGCCGAGGGAGAAACGCTTCCCGGTTATGCGCGCGAGGACTGCCAGGCGCTCGACACCGACAGCGTGCGCCATACCGTGCGCTGGAACGGAGATGCTATTCGACGTTCGCCAAGGGCCGACAGATGGCGTCGGCTCACGTCGAACCTGCCGGTCGGCCAACCCCTGCGTCTGCGTTTTCACTTGCAGGATGCCAGGCTCTACAGTTTTCGCATCGGAGAAGGGGGCGCAACATGAGAGGGATATGGTTTTTCGACGACTGGATGCTCGAACGCAGCGACTGCCTGGAGCGCGTGTGGGGCAAGCCGACCTTCGTGAAGGAGATCTTCTCCGAGTTCTATCCGCCCGGCTGGGACGGCTACGGCGGCTACCCCACCGCCTTCTACGACGAGCGGCTGGGGAAGTACGCGCTCTACCTGATTGCCTTTCCCGGCAGGGAGAGTCGCGACCGCACGCCGGGGGTAAGCGCCGGTGAGTTCCAATTCCGCCTGCTCTCCGATGACCCCTACAACTGGCCCGACCCGGTCTACGATCCCGCGCCCGACCTTGCCTGGCAGCGCTTGCAAGATGTCGTGGTCGACCACGACGGCGCGCCGATCTGGGCGCACGCGGTGCATTCGTTGGCGGGTACGCCCCTGGCGGAGCGGGGTTACGCCTCAGCCGTGCTCGACGTGCCGCGTCACCTCACCTGGGGCGGCTTCTCCGCGGACGGCGTGCGCTTCACGGTTGACCGCTCCGGCCCGTGGCTGGACCCGGGTTCCGACATCGCCGGCGACATCCTGTGGAACCGGGAGGCCGGCCTCTACCAGCTTTTTGTGCGCCCCGTCTACGGCGACCGCCGCGTGGCGATGTCGACGACGACCGATTTCACGCAGTTTACGCGCCCGATCACGATCATGCAGCCTGATGCCTTGGATCGGGTGGGGACGGAGTTGTACGATATGCCGCCGCGCCCCTATGAAGATTTCTACATCGGCCTGCTCAACGTCTTCACGAGCGACCGTTTCGAGCAGGTAAGCCTCAGCAAGGACTGGCCGCAGATCAAGTATTTTGGGCGCATGGAGACGGAGCTGGCCTACAGCTACAACGGGCTGTACTGGTATCGCGCGGAGCGCAAACCGTTCATTGGCGTGCGCGACTATGGTTTGCCGGGGGGCGGGTCGGCCTACGGCAAGGAGATGCTGCGCACGCGCGATGACAAGCTGCTCTTTTTCGTCGTCGGCGATTACGGCGGCCACGCGGCCCGCATCGACAAGGAGTTCGACTGGCCGTATGGCAGCGGCTACCGCAGCCCGCTGCTCTACGAGATGCGGCTGGACGGTTTCTGCTCGTTGAAGACGTGGGGGCGCGACGGCGTCCTGCGCACCAAGGTGGTCATCCCCCGCGACGGCGCCATGCGCCTCAACGTGCGCACGATGGCGCACACCTCCATCCGCGTGCAGATGCTGGACGGGGCGACCGCGCAGCCGATCCCCGGCTATACGTGGGAGGAGGCGTTGCCGATCAGCGGCGACCATCTCTACGCCCGCCCGCGCTGGCAGGAGCGCGATGACATTTCCGAACTGGTGGACCGGCCCGTGCGCGTCGAGATCGCCCTGCGCGAGGCCGAGTTGTTCGCGATTCGGCTGGAGTGTGACGCCTACCATGCGTGTGAGCCGATGGCGTCGCTGTGGTGAGGGAGCGTTTGTATGAACTGTGATTTAGGGGATTTGGGGATGGACAGGATTGCGTAGCTCCGCGGCGCGAAGGGCCTTGGTATAAAACAAAATTGGGATTAGGTCAGTGTAAGAGATAGGAAAACGATGGATAGCGAAGAGACAAGGGACGGTGTGGACGCGCGGCAACAGGCTTGGGATGAATTTGTCAGACTCGCCAATGAGATAGTCGACTCTGGAAACCTAGATGAGTGGGAGGTCGAATACAAGCTCAATCTGGGCCGCGAGTTCGCTGAAGCGCGCGAGGCAGTGATTAATGATGCCAAAGACTGGGTTGATCGGCTCCAGGTCGGACTCAAAGACCGAGACGGTCACCCTATTTACTGGGAACATAGAGAGGAGTTCAAAAAATGGGTCAATCGGTCCCCGGACGACGCGCAAAATGCACTGAAGGCAATCTGGAGGCGAGAGGATTCGACCGTTGCTGAACGGATCCGTGACTTCAGCGATCTACTACCGGATCCAGTAATACATGGTTTGGGAACCCGTATGCGCGTTATATCCGCCTTTCTGATGGGGCTAGACGTTAAGCGATACCCACCCTTCGCCATCAATGCGTTCAAGAACGCATACAAACAGACCGGATACGACCTACCCGAAGGGGGCGCAGACGAAGCCGATTTGTATGAACATGCTCTTGAATTTCTTGATCAATTTCTTAATGAAGCACAGGTGCGTGGGGCGCGTTTGCGCCACCGCCTTGATGCGCAGTCGATAATTTGGCATTGGAGAAAAATACCGGATGACCTGCCTGAGCTAGGCTTGCCTCTCCCTGATTGTGTCAACGAGGAACTGTCAAAAAAAACTACGTCAAACCCCATACAACCCCAACCTTGCAATTTACATGCGCTCGCTGACGATTTGCTATTGGATCACGAATGCCTTGAAGAAATCGATTCGCTACTTGACGACAAGCGTCAGGTCATCTTCCAGGGGCCACCGGGCACGGGAAAGACTTATGTTGCCCAGGCGCTTGCGAACTGTCTCGCCGGAACCGAGAATCGGGTTACGCTTGTGCAGTTCCATCCCTCCTATGCGTATGAGGATTTCGTGCGCGGCTTTCGGCCCACGCTTAAGGATGGGCAGGCCGGGTTCGCGTTGCAGGATGGGCCGCTGCTGCGGGCAGCCAAGAATGCTGAGAACGACAAAGATGCGAAGCACTTCCTTATCATTGATGAGATCAATCGAGGGAATCTCGCTAAAGTGTTCGGGGAGCTATATTTCCTCCTAGAGTACCGCGATAAGAAGATTCGGATGCAGTACCAGCAGGACGATGAAGACGATTTCTCGCTGCCCCCAAACCTGTACATCATCGGCACGATGAACACGGCGGACCGCTCGATCGCGCTGGTGGATTTGGCGCTGCGCCGCCGTTTCTACTTTGTGGAGTTTCACCCGGACAACGAGCCGGTGAAGAGTGTTCTTGGCCGCTGGTTAGAGGAAAAAGCTCCCGAAATGAAATGGGTGGCCAAGGTCGTTGAAGAGGCCAACAAACTGTTGGAGGAGGATAAGCACGCCGCCATCGGGCCGAGTTACTTTATGAAAGATCATCTTGATGAGAAGATAGTGGAGCGTATCTGGAAGCACAGCGTTTTGCCCTACATTGAGGAACGCCTCTTTGGGATTGACAAGGGCCTTGACGCATATGACCTGAACACGCTTAAAAACAAGGCTGTTCAGGCCCTTAAGCAAGAAGAGAACGAAAGACAGGCGGACAGCACAGAAGGGGGCGGCGCGTCGGACAATGCTTAAGCTCAACTTGAAAGAGTACGCCTCGTGTGAGTGCAGACTTTCGGCAAATCAACTGGAAACGCTGCTACAGGAAGCGAATACTCTCGGCCTGACCATCGAACCGATAAGAGGAAGCAAAGGCAATTATCGCCTCAGACCAGGTTCGAAAGTCGGCGCGCTTGAGATTGATGGCATCTCGGTATTTATCCAGCCGAAAATCGGCATCCCGCAGCTATTGTCGCTGGCCTGCTACGCCATGGGCGTGTATGAGCCACAGGACAACCTGTTCAACTTCCAGAAGGCCGAAACGCTCCCCGACATTCTGGCGCTGGCGTTGAACGCAGCGGCGCGCAGAGCGTTCGGGCGCGGGCTGCTGCGCGGCTACCTGACGGAGGAGGAGGCGCTGCACACGGTGCGCGGGCGCATTCGCTTCGACGAGCAGATCCGGCGGCGCTACGGCATCCCCCTGCCGGTCGAACTGCGCTTCGATGAGTTCACCGAGGATATCCTGGCCAACCGGCTGGTGAAGGCGGCCGCCGCGCGGCTTGGCCGCATGACCCTGCGCTCGCCGGACGCCCGCCGGGGGTTGGGCTGGATCGCCGCGATCCTCGAAAACGTTTCACTGCTGGAGTTCCGGCGGCGGCGCGTGCCTGAACTCCGCTTCGACCGGCTGAACGAGCACTACCGGCATGTCGTGGGGCTGGCGCGGCTGATCCTGTTGCACAGCGAGTTCGAGTCTTTCCGGGGGGACGTGCGCGCCGCCGGCTTCCTGATCGACATGAACGTCCTGTTCCAGGAGTTCCTCACCCAGGCTTTACGAGAAAAACTCGAAGTATCAGCCAATACGCTTCGTGCCGAGAGAGAAGTTTTTTTCGATGCGGACAGAAAAGCAAAAATGTATCCAGACCTTTCGTGGTGGGATGACGGGGTCTGCACTTTCGTCGGTGACGCGAAATACAAGAAGATCAGCGATAGTTCCGCGCCCAATGCGGACCTGTATCAAATGCTGGCCTATGCAACTGCGCTCGATCTGCCGGGCGGGCTGCTCATCTATGCGAAAGGCGAAGCCGATGCTGCGACCTACCATGTCAAGCACACCGACAAGCGTCTGAAGGTCGCCGCGCTCGACCTGTCCGGCACACTTGAGCAGATACTCGAGCGCGTCAATGACATTGCATGCAAGATTGAGTCAATGCGGGACGAGGCATGTAGGCGTCGTCGCGAAAAAGCCTCTTGAACACATGCCCGCATCCAGTGGGTGCATCCCAAATCATTGGGGCGTTGCGATCTGCCCTTTCAACCTTCAAGAAAGATCCACGGAACAAGAATCGCCCCATCGCCCGCCATCCTGCTGAATCCACAAATCCCGATAATCCTGATTCAGACAACGTTCGCCCAACAATCCTGGATGCACCCCGAAGCCCGCCGGGTGCATCCCAAATCATTGGGGCGTTGCGATCTGCCCTTTCAACCTTCAAGAAAGATCCACGGAACAAGAATCGGCCCATCGCCCGTCATCCTGCTGAATCCACAAATCCCGATAATCCTGATTCAGACAACGTTCGCCCAGCAATCCTGGATGCGGGTGCATCCAGGATTGGATACATCCAGCGAACGGGGTGTGTTATAATGACACCTGAGCAGAGACGTTTCGCTGCGGGTTCGCGGTCCATTGCAACCAAGGCTCGCCAATCTTGCCTGTTGCGGCCATCCCCGCCCTGCCTCCTGCATCTTGCCAATGCAAGCATAATCGGCTCTTCAACAAATCTATGCCCGCTTCTGTCCCGCACAAAAATTAAGAACGAACATTCCGCAAATTGTATAGTGACAACTCTGACAAAATCCACCGTCCTGCGTAGAATCCCGGATACCGCTGCTCTTCAATCTGGACGACGAATCAGAACATATGTTCGATGGGGGGGGGGGGGGGGGGGGAAAGCGGACAAAGCGGACATTTTTGCTAGTTTCTTAGAGAAATTTCAACCCCATAGCCCATTTTCCCGGCAAAAAGCTGAAAAATGGATAGCAAGTAATATCAATTAGATTCACTGCAAGCTAACGTTCCTGCGCAACAACGCCCGCCATTTTCACGCCAAATCTGAGACGCGCCCCGTTTACCTACCCGGCACTATTCAGCCCACGAGCTAAACAATCGAGAGAGACGCCAACATGGGGAAATCTGACCAACTACGCGACATCGGCGGCCACAAGGAACTCTTCATCGACCAAGCGCCGATCGCCGCCATGAAGAACGTGCGGCTGACCATGAACGCCCCTTACCAGGACCACGAGCCGGTCTTCCTGCCGGAAGCGCCGTGGGAGTACCGCATCCATCCCTATGCAACCGTGATGCGGGAGGGCAGTGCGCCCCTTTCGAGCAGGGGCGCATTCAACAACGTCTTTCGCCTCTGGTATCTGGCCTACGATTGGGATCCGCCCGCAGGCGTGGAACTGCCGGTGACCGGGATGGCCGAGGACGCGGCCCGCTTCTGGCAGCATACGCGCGGCCGCCTCTGTTACGCCGAGTCCACCGACGGCGTCCACTGGGAGCGTCCCCACCTCGGCCTGGTCGACTACCGCGGCAGCGGCGACAACAACATCCTGGCGCCGGCTGCGCATGACCCCGTGCCCCAAGCGGGCTGGAACGGCGGCACCGTCTTTATGGACCCGGCCGCGCCCCCGCAGCGGCAGTACAAACTCTGGAGCGAGATCAAGGTCGCTGAGGAGGGCAAGTCCGGCCTGTCAGGATTCCATTCCCCTGATGGCCTGCGCTGGACACCCTACGCGACCAACCCGATTCCGGGCCACTGCGACTGCCTCAACGTGGCCTTCTGGGACGAGCGCATCCAGCGTTACGTCGGCTACTCCCGCCTGTGGACCGCCGACAGCCGCGGGGACCGCTACCGGGCCGTGCGGCGGCTGCTGTCGCCCGACTTTGAGCATTGGGAGGATACGGGACTCGTGCTGGCGGCGGACGAGGTCGATCTGGCTCTCCCCGTGAAGCGCCAACGGCAGAGCCGCCAGATCATGGACTTTCACGGCAACTGCGTCTTCAAGTACCCTGGCAGTGCAGACGCCTATCTCGCGCTGCCGGAGGTATGGTGGCACTGGTCCGCAAACCCGTTTCCGGCTGCGGGCAGAGAACAGGAGAAGATGGGCGGCTTCCCGGACACGGTCGACGTACAGCTGGCTACCAGCCGTGACGGCATCACCTGGCAACGGGCGGGAGAACGACGGCCGTTTCTGCGCCTGGGGCCGCCGGATGCCGGTGATTCCAGGATGATCTACGCCTTTACGCAGCCGCTGCCGGTCGGGGACGAACTTTGGATCTACTACGGCGGCTTCCGCCATGGGATCAGCGACAGGGTCGCGCTGAAGAGGGGCGCCTACTTCCGCGCCCGCCTGCGATTGGATGGCTTCATCTCGGCGGATGCGCCGTATGCGGGCGGCGAACTGGTTACCGTGCCGTTGCGCTTTCGCGGCGGGCGGCTAATGCTCAACGCCGACACAAGCGCGGGCGGCGCAATACGCGTTCAGATCGAAGACGAAGGCGGCGAGCCGCTGGCCGGTTATAGCCTGGGCCAGGCCGACGAACTGAACGGCAACTCGGTTCGCCACATCGTCACCTGGGGAGGCCGCCCGCAGGTGGGTGAACTGGCGGGTCGCGTTGTGCGCTTGCGCTTCCTGATGAACGGTTGTAAGCTCTATTCCTTTCAGTTTGTCGACAACGGACCGTGATTGGCGCAGTATTTGACTGGAACTTTTTCGTTCGGACATTCCCAACCGATGCACTGCGCAGAGCAAAATTTTCGTTCGCGCATTCATCTCCCAGGAGGCAAAAGCATGGGCAATCAGGATACGGAAACGTGCGAGGCGCTCTCCATCGGTTCGGAGACACAGCTATTCGTCGATGACGCCATTGTCAGCGCCAAGCGCGGCGTGGTGCGCACGCTCCATCCGGGCAAAAAGCTGGAGCAGCCGGTGCTCATGCCGGATCGACCGTGGGAGGGGAAGCGGGTCTACATCTATGGCACGGTGCATTACGACGCGCACGCGCAGCAGTTCCGTATGTGGTATCTGACGCGGTTGGGCCGAGGGGAGCAGCACCGGGCGCCGGGTCTGCGTGAACGGCAGGGGGACATGATCCTCTATGCCACCTCCGAAGACGGTATTCACTGGGAGAAGCCGAACCTGGGCCTGCATGAGTTCGACGGCTCACGGGAGAACAACATCCTCCTCTTCGATAAGCACAGCCCCACCGTCATCGTCGATGAAGCGGCCGATCCATCGGAGCGCTACAAGATGGCCGCCTGGGACTGGAGCCGCGAACAGTTCGGCTACTGGGTTGCCCACTCCGCCGATGGCCTGGTCTGGAACGAGTATGACGTCAATCCGATTCTGATGAACACTGACGAAACCCTGGAGGCGATCACGGTGGCGCACGACCGCCGCGGGGGTGAGTACTTCGCCTTCCACCGGCGCTGGGGCGAGGTGGGCGGGCACATACGCCGTCTGATCGCCGTATCTACGAGCCGCAACTTCCTGAATTGGTCCGATCCCGAACTGATCATCGTGAGCGACGAACAGGACGACGCCTGGATTCAAGATCCTGAGCAACGGGGCGAGTTCTACGGCATGTCGGGCTTCGTCTATGGCCGTCAGTTCCTTGGTTTTCTACCCGTATTCAACGTTGTGCTCGATGTGCGGGGGCAGGAGGTCGGCGCTGAGCAAAGCCCCTGGGACGGGCCGATCGAGGCGCAACTGACGCATAGCCGCAACGGGCGCACGTGGGAACGTTTCGTCGATCGCGCGCCCATTATCCCGCGCGGCGCGCCGGGCAGCTTCGACGCAGGCTGCATCCTCTGTTCAGCCGACCGTCCTGTCATCCACAATGACGAAGTCTGGCACTATTACACCGCCATCAACACCTTGCACGGCGGGCCGATGCCACCAAAGACGGCTACGATCGCGCGCGCCGCCTGGCGGCTGGACGGCTTCGTCTCGCTGGACGCCGGGCATTTAGGCGGAACCGTCTCGACGGTTCCGCTTAATCTGCCAGCAGGGCAGCTTGAGGTCAACGCAGATGCTTCGGCAGGCAGCCTGGCGGTCGAACTCCTCACTGCCGATGGGGAGTCGCTGGCGGGATACTCTTGCCAGGACTGCACGGCAATCGGTTCGGACAGTGTGCGCCATAGCGTTCGCTGGCAGGAGCGCCAGCGGCTGCCGACGGGCCAACCCCTGCGTCTGCGCTTTCATTTGGACACCGCCCAACTTTACAGCTTCCGCATCAGCGCGGCAGAGTGAACAACGCCGGACACGCCGCGCTGGGATTTTGCGCAAGAGCGACGATGGCTTTGGCACATGCGTTGCTCTTCGTCAGTCGGTCGCTCAGTAGATAGTCACAGAAACAGGCGTATTTGATTTCAGTTGATGAGAAGGAGGGAGCGATGCCCGCGGCACGGGAGGAGTACCTTTTCGATTTGCGCGGCTATTCGGTGATTCCACAGGCGCTTGATCCCGACCACGTGCGCGCGGTCAACGCCTGGATCGACGCCTTGCCGCCGCTGGAACCGGACGGCTGGCACGGCAATATATATGTCCACACCTATGGTGGCGTCGATGGGATGAATCTGCAAGACATCATTGAAGGCGGGGAGATATTCGAGCGGTTGATCGATCATCCGGCCTGGATCGATCTGGTGCGCCATTACCTCGGCCCGTCGACCCAGCCTTACAGCCATGAGGCGTTTCTGAACATCCGCGGCGCGGGCGGGTATATCGGCGTTCATTCGGGCGGCCACAACATCGACCATCACCAGCGCAGTGGTCGCAACCGCGGCCAGTGGGTGTGCAGCATGTTGTCGTTGCTGGCGCCCCTGACCGACGTGGGCGCGGGCGACGGCGCGACGGTCGTGGTGCCCGGCAGCCACAAGTCCGACTTTCCGCATCCCAGGCAGAAGCTGCGAGGCGGGATCACACAGGAGCCGGGCGACATCATCGAAGACGCGACCGAGATTCACCTGAAGGCTGGTGATGCCGTCCTGTTCAATGACGCGCTCTGTCACGGTTCCGCGCAGCGGACGAACCCCGGCCGGCGGCGCATGTTCATCTTGCGTTACGTCCCCTCGCTTCTCGGCCATCGCTTCGGTTATGTGCCATCCGCCGAGTTGTGCGCGCGCCTGACGCCGGCACGCCGCGCCATCGTACAGCCGACCGTTCCCCGCCAGCGTCCTACAACCAACATCTGACCTCATGGGAGACGGGATTTGGCGTAAACACATCGACCCAGAGCCATCTGACAGGAGAGGAACCTAATGAGTACTAACGGACAACCGATTAAGTCCGGCATCTTCATCATGCCGTTCCATCCACCGGACAAACCGCTGGCCCAGTGCTTCGATGAGGACGTCGAGTTGGCCGTGCGGGCTGAGGCCCTCGGCTTCGATGAGTTTTGGATTGGCGAGCATCACACCATGAAGTACGAATCCGTTGTTGTGCCGGAGGTCTTTATCGGGCGCGTTCTGGGCGAGACGGACCGCATTCGCCTCGGCCCGGCGCCGATCTGCGCCAACCTGCATCATCCCGCCTATCTGGCCTCGCGCCTCGCCTTCCTTGACCATCTGTCGAATGGTCGGCTCAATCTCTGCTTCGGGCCTAGCGGCGTGATCACGGATTACGAGCTATACGGTCTGGAGCCGAAACAGGGCGGGGCGATGACGATGGAAGCGATCGATGTCATGCTCAAGCTGTGGTCATCGGATCCGCCCTATGAGCACAACGGCCAGTTCTGGCAGTTCGCCCTCAAGGAACACGTCAACGAGGAGAGCCAGATCGGCTTCATCCACAAGCCTCTTCAGCAGCCCCACCCACCAATCCTCCTGCCGGGCATCTCCCGCAATTCGTACAGCCTCAGGATGGCGGGGCAGTATGGATTCGGCCCGTATTCGGCTGCCCTGGCGGCCGGCAACGTCCTGGCGGACAATTGGGAGACCTACGCGCGCAGCAGCCGAGAGGCGGGACGGCAGCCGAACAGGTCCGACTGGAGAGTGTCGCGCGCCATCTTTCTGGCCGACACGACCAAGGAGGCGGTCGAGCACGTGCGCACCAACTCGGTCGGGCAGAACTTCCAATACATCGCCAGCGTCCTGGATGTGAGCCTGGGCAGGAACGTTCTGAAACGGGACCTCGCCATGTCCAACGCGGACTGCGACCTGGATTTCTGGCTGTCCGAACAGATCATCGCCGGTGACGTGGACCATGCGCTTGAACGGTTGCTGGCCCTGATGGAGGAGTGCGGACCGTTTGGCACTCTGGTGTTGATGGGCTTCGACTGGGACGACAAGGCAAGCTGGCTGCGTAATCTTGAACTGTTCGCGACCGAGTTGATGCCTGCGCTGAACAAGGCGGTGGTGGGGACCGCGAATGATCCTTCACTGTGATGAATTGCGGGGGGAAACTCGCTCTGAAGATGTAGGCACCTCCATTCGATTGCATTTCCATGGCACGCACGGGAGACCAATATGAAACTCAGTTCTCAACAGCTCCAGTTTTTTGAAACCTTCGGCTATCTCCATTTCCCTGGACTGGTGAAGGATGAGGTTAGCTGGATAATCGAAGAATTTGAAGCCATCTTTGCCGCCAGCGGCCAGGTGCATGATGGGACCCAGCGCTCTTGCATCGTGCCCTTCATTGACCAGCGCGAGCGCCTGTGTACACTGCTGGATCACCCGAGCATTGACGGGCTGATCACCAGCATCCTCGGCGAAGATTTCAATTACTTGGGCGGGGACGGCAACTTCTATACCGGCGATTCCCGCTGGCACAGTGACGGCTTTCACACCATCGGCAAATATCTGAAAGTGGCTTTCTATCTCGATGAGCTGACGGCAGATGCGGGTAGTCTGCGGGTGATCCCCGGCTCCCATCGGGTGGACGTGGAGGATTGGTCGGCGCGACAGGCGCGCGAGGCGCCCGATCTGTGGGGGATATCGCAGCAGATGGTGCCGCATGTGGCCCTGGAGACACAACCGGGGGACGTGGTGGCCTTCAATCATAATCTGATGCACTCTTCGTTTGGCGGCGGCACGGCCCGGCGCATGTTCACCATCAACTGCTGCGCCTACTGCAACACGCCCGCAGAGATCCAGGAGTTGGAAAAATTCGTTGCCGGCGGCGCCCGCTTCTGGAGGGAGCAGATGCACTCCGAGATCATGCGCGGCACTGCATCCCCCGCGCGGATGCGCCACCTGAAGCAGGTGATGGAACACGAGAGCCATCTCCCGCCATTGGCGGCCAAGGCGCGCGCGGAGATGGCCGAGCCGGCCCGCGGGTAAAACTATGTCAGACAAGCTGAAGATTGGCGTAGTCGGTTGCCGGGTCGGTCGGCTTTGGGTCGAGGGCGCACGCGCGGGCGCTGATACGGTCGCCTGGGCGGTCTCCGACCTGAATCAGGAGTTGGCGCGCCAGGTCGCGCAGGAGAACGACGTCCCCAGAGTCTACGCCGACTATCGCGCGTTGCTGGCCGATGACGAGGTGGAGGCGGTTGGGATTGCCACCTCGCCCGATGTGCGCACGCCGATGGTCATTGACGCGCTGAACGCGGGCAAGCATGTGTTAGTGCAAAAGCCGCACGGTCGCAATGCAGCCGATGTCAGGGAGATCAACGCGGTCGCAGCACGCAGCGGGAAAACGCTCGTCTACTCCTACTTTATGCGGCACGAGATGGAGAACAAGAGGAGCCGCCAACTCATTGCCGACGGCGGAATTGGGCGCGCCTACCATGCCCGCGTCCACTATCACTTCCGCGAGCGGGGCGTCGATTTTGAGCCGCCGCCGGGCCGAGACTGGCTATATCGGTGGGGCCTGAAGGGCGGCGCACTGGGGCAACATGGTTCGCACTACCTTGACCAAGCCTGGTTTCTGATCGGTTGCCCGCAGCCGCAGTGGGCGTTCGCTATCAGCCACAGCGCCTTTCCCACGCGCCTTGAAGTAGAGCGCCACTCCGAGGATTACATGAGCTTTCTGGTGGGCTGCGTCGGCGGCATCACCATCCAGATGGATACGTCGGCTGTCATTCCCACTTGGGCGGATCGTGCGTGGGATCTGCGCCTGCGCATCCTGGGCACGGCTGGAACGATCGAAGTGGAGTCCACCTCGCTGGCATCGGGGCAGAACCGTTCCGGCACGCGCCGTTTGCTGGGCGCCATCTACACCGAGGGCGACAGGTTCCGTGATGAGTATGTGCCACACAGCGATGGCGACTTCGATGCGGAGGTACGCGATTTTGCCGGCGCGATCCGCGGACTGAATCCACCCGATGTCTCGCCTGATGACGCGCTGACGTTTATGCAACTGTTGGACGCAATCTATCTGAGCGCGGAGACGGGGCAGAAGGAGCAGGTTGACAGATAGGGACTGCAATGCGTATTGCTTATTGCGTAGTCCGTGCAATCGGTGCTGGATTTGAGAGGGATTCGTTGTCGTCGAAGAGGTAGAGGCGGGGCGCGGGTCTTCGTCGCGCCTCCACTGGTGCGCGGCAAGACCTGCTTTTCCCCCGTTGACTTAGGTGAGCAGGGGCGGAGTGTGAATTGTAGAGTTGCGACCGGAATCGTCTGCGCTGTCAACCGCGCGCCGGTTCGGCCATCGTCTGCTTCAGTTCACGCGTCAAGTCGGCCAGGTGCGTATCGTTGGCCCTGACCTGTTCCAGATGCACCATCCGCTCCGGCCCGGCCGTCGCGACCATTGCCTCCCCGTGGATGCGGTCGATCCAGAAGCGCGCCTCGCTGCCGAGAACGGTTTGTAGCTCTTCGAGTCGGTCCTCCGGATAGCGGCGCGAAAAGTTCATCGTGTACATGCGCCGCCGCTCCGACCCGCCGAAGGCAGAATGCTTGAGACTGTGGTTGAACACAACAATATCGCCGGGCGTCGTATCCAGGATCATCGCCGGGACCTGATGCCCCTCCATTCCCCAGATTTTGCCGCTTTCCTTGATCTCAGTCTCCACGGCATCAGCATAGGCGTCGCCGACGCGGTGGCTGCCGGGAATCACGCGCAACGCCCCGCTGTCCCGCGTGAGCGGATCAAGGTAGAAGGCGATTTTGATGCTGAGGATGCGGCTGGCTTTGTAGCCGTCGGAGTGCCAGCGGGTGTCCCCGGCATAGAAATTGCCGTCGCCGCTGGTGTAGTTGAAGTCGTCGCCACAGATGCTGGCGGCGATGTCGTGGATGCGCGGGTCGTCCAGAAGGGAACTGAGATACTCGCTCCGATCGGGGAAGGGACAGATGCAGGAACGCTGCACGCCATCGTGGCTCTGCCCGTGGTGACCGCCGCCGTGCGCGGCCCAGATCGTTTCGAATTCTGCAATGATCTTGTCGACACAATCCGCCAATAGCCCTGGAAAGTAGAGGTAGCCGAACGTATTGAAGAATGCCATCTGCTGCTGCGTGAGTCGCGTCGTTCCCATTTTGACTGCTCCTTTGATCTATCGCTATTCGCCCTGAAAGTGCGCCGCGTGAAATCCACCTCGCAAATAGACTTATACAATACTTTGTTTATTGGATCAAGCCGTTGAGAACATAAGAGGCAAACCGAATTTTCTTCTGACACGCGAGATGAGTTATCGCTCGCTATCGCTCTTTGGCGACGCCAACAGCGCCAGCGCCGCGAAATTCCAGGCGGCCAACTCCGGCAGCGCGGCGAATGCGTCCACCTGCGCATGCGCCAGCCCCGCGCACAGCGCCGCCAGCAGACCGGTCTGAAGCCATGCGCGCGGCGCACGCCATGAGCGTCTCAGAGTAGACATCAGCCAACCGAGCAGCGCAGCCAGCCACACCAGCCCGACTGCGCCCCAGCCGGTTGCGTATTCCAGCCAGAGGGAGTGGGGGTGCAACAGATTCGGGTCCGCCGCTGCCGAGGGTTGCAGGAAGGCCGGATAGTTCCAGAAGAAGCCGCCCGGCCCCACGCCCAGCAGTGGGAACTGCCTCCAGAGGCTCCAGGCGTCCGTCCAGATCGCGAGACGCGTGCGCAAGGTCTCGATGTTCAGCAGCCGCTCGCCAAAGAAGAAAACAAGGGTGAGGCCAACCGCGACCGCCATTATAAGACGCAGCCAGCAGGCCGATCGCCCGGCGATAGCCGTGCGGAGGCGGTCATGGCCCGGAATGCGGCCCCGTCCGGCCACAGCCATGACCAGAACGCCAGCCGGCAGACCGAGAAGGACGGCCCCACGACTGGTTGTCAACGCGAGGGCCGCCGCCACAATCAGACAGCTAACCCCAGTGGTTAGTGGCTTGTGGCTAGTGGCTAGTGACGTCTTTGCTTGCCGGCGACCGCATCCTCGCGCCCTTGCCGGGAAGCAAATTGACCACTGCTGCTGGGCGCGTAGCCGACGCCCGCGGATTGCCAACAGACCCGCCCCAATGAAGAGGGTGCGTATCAGGTAAAGAGCCGTCTGATTGGGTGAAAAGGAGATCCCCATCAGGCGACGCACCCCGTCCACAGAGACGCCGCCGCCGATCAGCCAGTAGTCGACAAGCCCTGCGCCGGCCGCGAGCAGACCGCCAGCGAAGAGCGCCTTCAGCACGGCCCGCTGCTGGCGAGGTTCGGAGGCGAACAGCCGAATGCCCGCGTATAGCAAGACTGGCACGGCAACCAGTTCCCAGAATCCATGAAGATAGCCCGGCCGGTGCCAAACGTTGAAGGCAGTAAGCAGGCTGATGCCGACCCAAGCCGAGATCAGCCAATCTGCGTATTGCGCGCCCCAGAGCGCGCCCCGTATTGTGTACTGCTTGTTGCGAATCTGGATCATTGCACGTTGTGCGAGGGCGGGCAATGTGGACAGTAGCGCAGCCTGTGCCGGTGGTACGGTCCAGACGACGCCCACGAGTTGCAGCTCCTTATGCTGGAAATGGAAGGGCAACGCGGCCGCCGCGATCATCAGCCCCGTGAGCGGCTCAGAGGCGATGAGAAAGGCGGCCACGAGCCAGCATAGAACGATCAGCGGCGGCCAGACAGCATAATAGTAGATGATGAGCAGAAGCGCCCAGACTGCGAGTTTGCGGAGCTGCGGCCAGCGCCGGTAGGCAGCCTGCCAGCGCGCTAGGGGCAGGCAGCGGGACATGATCACCCCTCGCCAGAGAAGCGTTGCGCCAGCCAGCAGCAGCAGTGCGAGTCGGGCGAATTGTGAACGGGGTATTGCGTATTGCTTTGTGTCAACTGTCGCGTGCGCGGCATTTGAAAGAGCGGACAGCAGAGGATGTTCTTGACCGTCGGCCGTGAAGAGAGAGAAGCCCCACATGGAATCGGAGGGCGGCGCGTCCGGTCGGTCCACCGGCCAGCCCATCGCGGTCAGCCACGGCCAGTTTTCCCGTGCATGTCGGATCGCTTTCTGGGTAAAGCGCAGTTGATTGGCCGCGGAAACCGTCTTCCACGGATCTTGCACCTGGCGATTCCAGCCGAATCGCACCGCCCAGACCGGCGTCTGCCCATCGCCGGCCGCGACCATCACCCGCCGCACCCAGGCCGCGCGCCGGAAGTTGAGCACCTCCACACGGCTGCGCGAATCACCCGGCCCGGTTCCAAAGCCGAACGGCTGCACCAGAACGGCATCGAAATAGGGTGCGGCGCCGGCCGCGTAGAGCCGCTGCAGGAAGTGCCCCTCGTCGATCGCGGTGTGGCCCCGATCTTGGGTGGGCGCCAGCGCCGCGGCCAAAACTGCCGCGTCCGGGTCGGCGGCGCGCACGGCGATGGCTGCCGCCCGCAGAAGCCGGGCATAGCCGACCGGATCGATCAGACGGTTGCCCCAGTGGGGCGCAATGTTCGGCTCGTCCCAGATTTGATAGAAGCGGACTGTGTCCTGGTAGCGGTCTGCAAAGGCGGCGGCAAAGCGGGCATAGGTCTCAGGCGTGGCGGGGGGCGCGAATTGAGAGGAGTGCGTTGCTCTGTCTTCATTCCCCCTGGGGAGGTCCTTGCTGTCTCTGGCCCAGGCCGGGCTGCCGTCCAACACGATGACCGGCTCCAACCCGGCGGCGGAGATGTCGGTCAGAACGTCGTCGAGCCACGCCCACTGGTATGCGCCCGGCTGAGGCTCGATGCGGTTCCAGTCAACACGCTGACGCACCCAGCCGAAACCGGCGTCGGACAGACGACGCAACGCTTCCTGCCGTTGGCGCGGGTCATCATACTGTTCAAGCTCGATGGTGACGCCCAGGAACGGGGGCTGGCCTGCTGAATTGGTTTGGGAGCGAAGCTGTTCCGCCTGCTCGCGGGCGCTGTTACGGGAATCTGCTTCCCGGATCTCTCGCAGCGTTATCGCGATCTCCGTGCCCAGGTAGAAGAGAATCGCGTAGAGGCAGACGAGGCGAATCAGTCGTATGCTGGTCTGCGCCACGGCAACAGGACTTACGAACGACGCTGGCAATGGTCAAGGATGTTCTGAATGTGGCGCCTCTCCTCTTCGAACGTGTCCAGCCGCCTCTGCACGGCCCGGATATCGACGACTTTGCCCTGTTCCTGCTCCTCAACCGCCTGCCGCAATATCCTCAGCAACAGGCCGGCAATTCGGCGGCGACGTTGGTATTCAAAGGGAAGATGGGGGTCAGATATCGTTTCCGGCAAGGAGAGAAACCACGTCTCTTTTTCAGCCAACCTGAACTCGAGTCGAAGGGCGGAACTCCACATCTGCGGGCGCGGGTGTCCAGAATGCGCCCCGGTCGTCTCGCCTGCGTCCGACTGCTCCTCATTCTCAAAGCGCAGAATTCGACCGCTCTCGGCATTCAGCCACAGGATCGGCGTCGCATAGTCCACACGATTCGGGTCGTTGATGTACAGATTGTTGCGGGCCATGCTCACCGCCGCGTCGACGTGGCCGCGGCAGGCGCCTGTCACCAGCGCCTTGTAGACCGAACCGGCAAAGGTTACGGCCGACCTGTCCAGGATCTCATAGCGCATGGCAATCGCCGCCGGCAGACCGCTCTGAAGCAATTGGTGGGCGATGCCGGCAAAGGGGCGTGAACTATCGACGCGCCCGGCCAGACAGGCGTTCAGAAAGACCAGCTTCACCGATTCCGCCTGCTGCAATACGGCGCGCAACGTCGCGGCCGAGACCAGAGCAGGGGCATCATCCGCCCATAGCAGCAGGCCGTCCTCATTGCCATGGCCGACAATGTGCAGGATATCCGGTCTGGACGTCAGGAGCCGCTCCTGGATCTGCTGAACCGTGACCCGTCCATCCAGTTGATCCAGCTGCACGCGACCGGACGACAACCCCGCAATCACGGAGCGGATCTGCCCACTCTCCTTATGCACGGCCAGCCCGTCTGCCGTCTCGACCGACACCAACAGAACCGTCAGCGGCAGCGTCGCTTCCAACGCCCTGGGGCGGGCGACATAGTTCACCAGATTCTGCGTGCGGACGAGGGAAATCATCGTATCGGCGCCAAAGGACTGATTGCGGCGCGGGTCGTGCAGGGTCTCCCAGGGCAGCGCGGCGACAGCGGGTGGATGCAAAATGAGCCGCACGCGCAGACGTCCGCCGTCATCCAGGTCGCTGCGCGCCTGACCCCAGAGGTCTCGCACATGTTCGCGTATCAGCTCAGAAAAGAGGCGGCTGCCGATTTCGGCCAGAAGATGCTCTCCCTGTGTCTGGTAAGGATCGCCCAGCCGTGCCAGATAATCCTGCCAGACAGAGTGGTGAGCATCCTGATTGAAGGTGGATGCACCGCTCAGGCCCCGATAGGTCGCCAGGACCGCGTAGGACGGATTGTTGCCGCTTATGGTGATGTCGAAATTCGTATACTGGCAGAGCATCGGTGAACAATGAATAGTTGCTCGTGGATAGCGACCGCACTAGCCACGAGCAACCAACGACTGTATAATGGATCTATGAGCGCCACAACGGATTTTGACTTTCGCCGACCGAGTCCTCGGGCGCCTGGCGGCAATCAAACGGAAGACGAAGGCCATTTTACTCCGTTCCCGGCCAGCGGGCAACAGGGGAACGCGGAGGGCGCCCTCCGCGGCCACTCAGCGACAGTGTACCGCCCGAATCGGCGCTTCGTGCAACGCGTGAGCGTTCTGGCGTGGACCGTAGCGGCGACGGTTTCGATCAGCCTGTTCTTGCGGCTGCCGACCGTTGTTCTGACCCTGAACGCGCTCGGCTCACCCATATCGATCAGAATCAGCGAAACCACCGTAATCGCCGTCTTTATCGCTCTGCTGACGGCCAGCGGCACCGAGCGGGCCATCCGCACTCATCCCCTGTTCGCGGGGGACTCTTCGGGCCATGAACCGATTCGACATTCCTTCGGCGCGCCGAACGGGGAAGGCGAAAATTGGTCTCTCCAGGGGGGGCGCACATGGCTGTTTTGGGGGCTGCCGGCTGCCGTCTCCATCCTGGCAGTGTTGCTGGCGCCCCTCGCCGAGACGCCGCTCTTCCAGGCCAGCGCCGCGCTGTTCAGCGGCGTGTTGATCTCCATTATACTCTTCAATCTCTACGCGACCGCCGACCGGCAGTCGCCCGCCTACCGACAGGCCCGCATCCTTCTCAACGTCCTCTCCTATGCCGCTGTCCTGGCCCTTTTTCTGCTGGTCTATCAGACCCGCACCCGTAGCCTGCTCTCCGGCTCCCTCATCGCCGCGACGGCCGCTCTGCTGACGGTTGAACTGCTGCGCGATGTCATGCCCAGAGTGAACGTCGTGCTCCGTTATGCCGTCTTGGTTGGGCTTGTTTTGGGCGAGGTGGCGTGGGCGCTGAACTACTTGCCGTTATCCGGCGCAACTGGTGGGCTGCTGCTGTTGTTGGTCTTCTATCTGTTCGTGGGGCTTGCCCGCCATGCCCTGCAAGAAGGCCATCTCAGCCGCAAACTTGTGCTGGAGTACTCGGCGTTTGCCATCCTGGCGCTCGTGCTGATCGTGCTGATCGGACCGGGACTTTGAACGCCTGTACTACATTGCGTAATCCGTAGTGCGTAGTGGCCGCTCATTTGCTTTGAGCCTGTCACGGCTGGCTTAAGAGTTGTGCGGGGAATCTCCGGCCCATCGCAGAACGCAAACCGACAGGCTTCAGATGGCCACAGCGGCGGCCAAGCGCGTGAAGTTTCCTCGCCACGCAGCGCGCAACTGCGGCTCGGCAACTAACTGCTGGACCGTCTGCGTCAGCAGACGGTTGACCGGTGTTCTGATGCCGACTTCCTCCCCTTTGCGCACGATTGCGCCGTTGTACCAGCCTATTTCGCTCCCGCTCTTGCCTGCCTCCAGATCCAGAAACAGGCTGGGCATCTTGCCGCCGCGCGCGCCGCCGACAATCCGGTGCAGGGCTGGCCGTAGAAGCGCGCGCGGCCCAAAACGCAGTAACGGCGCAAGCGCGCCCAGCGGGTATTTCTCCACGTTCAAAGGGCGGATGTTGGCCGCGGCCATCACCCGCAGCGCCTCGCGCAGGGCGTCGATCTCCAGGTTGGCGATGCGAGGGTCGGCGAATGTGACGCTCGGCGGCTCTGCCAGGATGGCGCTGGTGGCATTGCCGATCATATTCAAGAGCAGCTTCGACCATTTCATGCCCAGTACATCCTTGTACACTTTGGTGGGAATGCCGGCGGCGACAAACTGCGAGGAGAGAAATGTGAGGAGTGGGAGGCCCAGAGGACGCCCCGAGGTGCTTCTCTCTCTTCTCTCCTCTTCACTCTCTGCTCGGTTCTCTGCCAGACCGACGGCGAAATCGGGCTTCGTCACCTGGACGACGCCCGGCTCCCTCACCTCGACCGGAGCGGTGATCGTCCCGGCGATGACGCGCTGCGGCCCGAAACGCGCGGCGATCGCCTCCTCATTGCCGACGCCATTTTGCAGACTGAGAATCGCTGGCAACGGAGCGGCTCCCATCGCCGCGGCCAGTTCGTCCAGCACGGTCGCGGTGTCATAGCTCTTGACTGCGAGCACGGCGAGGTCAAAGGGCGAGGAGCGGGAAAAGGTCTCTCTCTCCTCGGTGTGGAACGCCTCATGTACAGAGGCAACCGCGCTGACCGAGCGGATCGTATGCGCCGCGCCATCGGCCGCGCGCAGTTCCAGACCGCGCGTCCGCACAGCCGCTGTCGTGCGCGCGCGGCCGACCAGTGTCACGTCGTTCCCTGCCGCGGCCAACTTGCCGCCGACAAAACAGCCAATGGCCCCGGCGCCGATAATCAGGATACGAAAGTCGCTCATCTCTTAGTTTTCAACCCGGGGACGCCGGGCCTGCAGATCGTATAGCCCATAGGCCGCGGCCAACAGTTCAATCGGATGGCGGGACGGTAGGCCGGAGCCGTGTTCCAACTGCCAGCGACAGGTCTCGGAATCGCAGGCGGTATAGGAAACAGACCCGTGCGTCTCAGGCTCTGCGACTTGCGTGGCGACATAGGCGAATAGCTCCGCCCCCACATCCATGGCGATCTGGTACTTTTCCGCCTTGTAGCCGTATGTGCCCGCGATACCGCAGCAGCGGGCCTGGCTTTCGCGCAGGTCAAGCCCCGGAATCTGCGCCATCACGTCCAGCGCCGGTTTGCCGATGCGGTGCGCCCGCAGCTGGCATGGAGCATGATAAGGCAGGATGAAAGGCTGAGCGTCATCGAGTGGGCGCAGATCGGTGGGCAGCTCACCCTGATCCAGCTGCTCCCGCAGCCATTCGAAGACATCCCAGGTGGCGAGTTTCAGCGCCTGCGCGCCCGCATCACCATCCAAATCGAGCAGTTCCGGCGCCTCCTCCTTGAGCGTCAGCGTACAACTGGTGCTGCTGCCGAGAATCGGATAGCCGGCCTGGACATAGGCGGCCAGCCGGTCCATGTTGCGGCGATGGTAACGCTCCGCTGCGCCAAACTCCCCATTCGAAAGCATCGGCAGGCCGCAGCAGTTCTGTCGAGGCACGATTACCTCGTAACCGAGATGCTCCAACACAAGGACCGTCGCCATCCCCACAAACGGCTCGTAATACTGGGTTGCGCAACCGTGAAAATAGACGACCTTGCGCTCGCGACTTTGCTCCGCTTTCTCGCTGCTGTCGGGGAGAACGCGGCGCTGCGGCAGCCGCTGGGCACGGGTGCGAGCCAGCCAGTGCGTGAACGTTTCATCGTGCCAGCGGGGCAACGGCGCCTGCTCGGCCACACCGAACAGAGCAGCGGCCAGCCGTCGGCTGAACCGGTTGTGCAGGAGGATATTCGCCAGGCGCGGCGCGAGGCTGCCGGCCTTTCCCATCAGTTCATTGCGGCCCAGCAGGCGGTTGCGCAAGGAGAGGCCCCGCTCGGCCACCATCTGGGCGCGAGCGCGGGCGTTGATCTCGGCGATGCGCACGCCGGTTGGACAGACTTCGTTGCAGACCCGGCACCCGGAGCAGTAGTCCACCGACGCATCGGGCGAGCGGGGTTGGCCGATTTCGCGGAAGCGCTCGGACTGGGGCGCGGCGTATTTCGGCCCGGGGAAGCGGTCCGTCACTTCGGAAACCGGACAATAGCTGGTGCAGATGTTGCACTTGATACATGCGTCCAGGCTCATGCCCACAGAATGTAGAGATACGGTATGCATCGGGCAAACCTCAGTATCAGAAGCTAGTGGATAGCAACCCCACCAGCCGCTATTTGTCGTGCCGCAGCGTAGCCAGTGGCGATCGCGATTCCTTCGCGACTGCGCTCGCGGATTGGATCGGTGTGGGCGAGGATCGCGCCCGCGGCCCGCAGGTTGTCGTAAACGGGCGCGCCGGTCCCATCGACCGGACGGAATCGGACGTCAACGGCCACGCCGCCCATGAAGATGGGATGGCCTCGCCTGTCCAGAAAGAGAGGGCGCAACCATTGGGCACGCGCTTGGGGCGTCGTCAGCGGCAGGTCGAAGATGGTCTCCCGCACGCGGCCGCAGCGCTCACCGCGGATGCCGCCGCCGAGGATTCCCCCGGTCGCCAACAGGTAATGGTGCGCTCTGTGACGAAGAGGACGGCTGCCAGTCTCGGTTTCCACCCACAGGATGCGCCTCTTGGCTGTCCGAATCCCGCACACATCCATCCCCATTTCGACGCGCACACCCAACTCGGCCAGGCAGGCGCGCAGCGCCGCGTCCAGACGCATACCCGGCACGCTGGGCGGCAGCGTCGGGATTTCGAAGATCGAACTATCGGCGCTTGCTTCCTGAAATAGGGCCAGGAGGCGTGCGTGATTGTGCAGACCCAACACGGCGGGGAGGCCCACACGCTCACCGGTTGCGGCCACGTCCGCGACCATCTCGGCCAGCCGCGCCTGCGCAGTCGGCTGATCCAGCAGCCGGGCCAACTGAATCGGGCTGTTGGCCCAATGCACGCCCTGGCGCTCGGTGAGCAGGTTGAGGGGCACGGTCGCGCTGCGGGCGCGGTAGCCCTGCTTTTGCAAGTTTTCGGCGATCAGCGCCGGGTAGAAATCAGGCATTCCCTCCAAACCGACGATTGCCAGTGGCCGCCCATCCGCCAGATTCCCCGACTGTTGGGCTTTCGGCGCCAGATAGACTGGACGCGCCGCGCCGACAGGTGAAACGAGCAGGACGTTTTGTCCGTCGGCACGTTCATACGGCAGCCCGGCCGCGGCAATAAGCCGTTGAAACCTGTCTAGCGCCTTCCCGATTGCCTCCACGCCCAGCAGCCGATAGGGATGCGCATCCGGCAACTCCGAAACTGCCTGAACCCAGTCGGCAACCGGCTCCCCCCCGCCTGGCACATAACCCAGGAGATCGATCGTCCCGGCGTGCCAGTGGGTCGTCCCCAAGCCCTTGGCGATCACCCGCACGCGCAGGCCTGCCTTAGCAGCCGTGCAAGCGGCAAAGAGACCGGTCAAGCCGGCGCCGATGATGAGGAGATCGAGCATGCGTATTTCGTGCTTCCTATTTCGTATTTCGAGGCCGACATGGGACCCTGTATGACTCATATGTCAGACGCGACAGTTGGTCCGGTTCGTGTAGGGCAGTGCGCGCCAAAGTGCGCCAGCAGTCCTGCCCATCATCTAATCAGCCGAATCACCGTTCAGATTATAGAAGGCCGTTAGTGGGCTTTCCGCATCATCCACCGGCAGATGATCCGCATTCAGAATGCTCAGATAGATCAGTTCGTCCAGCCGCTCCTGGCGCAACTGCTGCCCCCACAGGATCGGCGTAACGCCCTTCCAACGTTCCTGCAGGAAGTCCCGCAGGAGCAGATTGGGCTGCGAGGTCGCCGCCTGTGGATCGATGGCGGCGGAGCGCAGGGGCGCGTCGGCAGTGGACCTGTCGTGAACAGAAACTCCGCTGGCCGCTGCGTTTTGGGCAGGCGATTGCAGATAGGCCACCTCCCAATCTCCGGCATCCGGCTGCGCGGCGCGTTCGTTCTGGCAGTCGTCGCTGGCGGCGCGCAGTTGGTGCAGAATGCCGACTGCGCGATAAGTGCAGAATCCGCCCTGGCACGGCCCCATCCCCAGACGCACATCGCGGCGCAGATCATCCAGGGTGACGGTCGGGTTGCGCCGCACTGCGCTTTCCAGCATCGAACGGGTGACCAGTTCACACTCGCAGATCAGTTCAGCTTGCAGCTTCTCCTCTTCGACTTGGTTGAGCCGATGACCGAGCCAATAGTGCCCCTGTTCGACGCCGGGCACGGCTATCTCCGAAGTGCGGCAGGGGCGGGTCACGCGTAGCTGCGCGCAGGCTGCATCGACGGCGGATTCGGCCATCAGGCGGAACGTCGTCCATTTGCCGCCGGTAATCGTGAGAAACCCGCTGACGCCGTCCCGTCTCTGGTGGTCGAGTAGGGCCGTTGAGCGGGTGGCGTCGCGACTTTCGCCACTGAAATTCTCCTGGAAGAGGGGGCGCACACCGGCCCAGGCCCGCAAGATGCGGCTGCGGCTGAGACCGGGCACCAGCTTGTCGCCCTCCGTCAGCATCAGGTCTACTTCCCACTCTTCGATGCGCAGGTTTTCCGGCTCGGTCACCTGTTCGTCGGTGGTGCCGATGACGCTGACCGTGTGAATCGGCACCAGAATATCACCGTCGCCGGGCATCTTGCAGCGGTTGATGACCGTGTTGGTCAGGCGGCTATTGGTCGCCAGCATCACTCCTTTGCCCAGAATCATCCTGACCTCTATGTCGGCCAGAGCAGCGATCTGACCGGCCCACGCGCCGGCGGCATTGATGACGAGGTCGGCGTCGATACGCACCTTTTCATCCGACACCGTATCGAGGACGGAGGCACCAGTCACGGCGCGGTGACCGTCGCCGCCGGAGAGGTGCAGATCGATGAGTTCATGATAAGGCAGCAGTTGTGCGCCGGCCTGGCGGGCGGCCTGGGCGGTGGCATGGGTAGCGAGGAAGCTGTCGGCGGCGGCATCGGGCAGTTCGAAGACGCGGCTGATGCGAGGATTCAGCAGAGGCTCGCGGCGCAGAGCGGACGCCGCGGGGATCTCGGTGCATGAAATGTCGAGGCGGCGGCAGGCGGCCGCGAACCGATCGGGATAGTCGTCCTCATCCTCCGGCGTAACGACGTAAAATCCGCCGGTGTCCTCGATGCAATGGGTGTGTGTGCGGCGCAGGATGCGATTTTCGCGGAAACATTCGAGCGCGCTGTCTGCATCTTTCAACGCATATCGTGCGCCGCTGTGCAAGAGGCCGTGATAGCGTCCGGTGGTGCCGTGGGTCAGGTCGCGTTTTTCGACCAGGACGGTGCGAAATCCCCGCAAGGCGGCATCCCAGGCGACACCGGTTCCCGTTGCGCCGCCGCCAATCACCAGGATTTCCGCCTGTATCCGTTTCATCGGGCGTTCAAGCCGTCCGCAGTAGAGCTGCTGCCATGCGTCTTCATTTCAGCTGCCTACGGGGACGCGACTGCATCGTGGAGGAGTTGATGGATCTCCTGGGCGCGACTGCATTGGAGCGCTCTGGCGGCCAACGCCTTTGCCGCGGCCATGTCCACGCGACGAATCGCTGATTTGACGAGGGGAACGGCCGGCCCGGCTACGCTGATCTCATTCAGCCCCAATCCCAACAACAGGGGCTGCACCGACGGGTCACCGGCAACCTCGCCACAGATGGCGACGGGGATACCGGCTGCGCGGCCGGCCTCGCAGGTGAAGGCGATCAGGCGCAGGACGGACGGGTCCAGCGGCGTTGCCAGGGTGGCGACCGAGCTGTTTATCCGGTCCGCGGCCAGGGTGTATTGGGCCAAGTCGTTCGTGCCGATGCTGAGGAAATCGACCTGCGGCGCAAGATGGTGTGCCAGCAGAGCCGCGGACGGCACTTCGATCAACACGCCGACTTCGAGTGTGCCGAGCTGATGGCGGCAGTGCTTATAACCGGGAATCTCCTCAAACAGGGCCAAGGCACGCTGGACTTCATTGACCTTGGAGATCATCGGAATAAGGACACGAATTCGGCTGACCGGCGATACGTTGTGGGCCAGTTCCACAAGCGCGCGGAACTGATCGGTCAGCATCTGCGGATGGCGGAGGAGCAAGCGGATGCCGCGCACACCCAGAAAAGGGTTGGCCTCGGCGGGCTGCGGCAGATAGGGGACCGGCTTATCGCCGCCGATGTCGAGCAGCCGTACAGTCAGAGAGTGATTGTTGGTATAAGAATGCACATCCTGATAGGCGGCCAACTGCTCGTCAATGGTTGGCGGGCTGGTGCGATGTTGAAACAGATTCTCAGTGCGCAGAAGCCCGATACCCTCGGCGCCGTTGGAGTCGATGTGCAGGAGATCATCGCGATTATTCACGTTTACGCGTACGGGGATACGCACGCCGTCGGGGGTCAGAGCCGGCTCATGGGAGTGGGAGAGGGCTTCGGCCTGAAAGCGCTGCAGGCGCGCGCGGGTCAGTCTATACTGTTCAAGCGTTTCCTCATCCGGGTCCACGAGCAGGCGGCCGCGGATTCCATCAACGACGCCGAACATTCCGTTCTGCAGTTGCAAAATCTCCGACCCGGCGCTGCAGACCAGTGGGATGCCCAGGCTGCGGGCCAGGATCGCGGTGTGGGCGGTGGGCGTGCTGGCGGCCAGCGCAATGCCAACGACATGCGCTTGATCGAGATGGGTCGTATCAAACGGCGTCAGGTCTTCGGCAAGCAAAATCGTGCCATTGGGCAACGGGTTCAACTGGCGAGCCGACGTAATTCCTCCAAGGCGAGTTACGAGGCGCTGACCGACATCGCGGACATCGGTGGCGCGGCTGGCGAAGTACTCGTCGCTGAGGCCCTGGAAGAGTTGGACCAGTTCGCCCGTCGCCATTTGGGTTGCGCGGGTGGCGTCCGAGCCTGAATCGATGGCGGTGCGGACCGCGTCGGTCAGCGTACTGTCATGGAGAATTTCGCGATGGACGAGGAATATCTCCGCGGCCGCGGCCTGCCCGATCTGCGCCAAGCGTGCCAACTCCTCATCCACAAGCAGCCGGGCAGCCAGAAAGCGTTCCCACTCCTCTTTGGGCGTCCCGCCTGGGAGCGGTGCGCCCTCCGCGCCTGTCCCGCAGACATCGTCGGTGACGGCGGGGGCATAACTGAAAACGTTGCCAATCCCGACACCGGGGGCTGCTGAAAGACCATGAAAAAGCTGCTGCACAGGTTGTTCTCCGCCGTTCTTACCGTGAATCCCAGGCCCGGTGGGCACACCTAATGTCAGAAGAGGGAGCAGAGCGCGTCGATGGCTGCGGCGGCATCCGGGCCGGACGCCGCCAGTTGCAAATCGTGTCCATGGCGGGCTTGCAGTTGCATCAACTGTAGAATGCTTTTCATATCGACTGCGCCACTGTTGCGGCTCAGGTTGGAAGCGGTGATCTGCGCCTGAAACTGGCTGGCGATGCGCACAACGTCTCTGCCGGAGCGCAGATGAAGGCCAAGGGGATCCGTGACGGTGACCACCACGCTTTCGCGCGGCGGATGAGGCGGCGTCACTGTTTCCCCCATCTCGCCCATTTTTTCCGCGTCTGCGCGGCTCTCCAAGTCAGGTCGCTGTTGCTCAAAAAGAGACCTCGAACATCCGTCGGCGCGCTCGCCACCTGAACAGTTGCTATGTTGCTCGGAGGGATCCGGAGGCCGCCCCGCAGGCGAATTGGATTGATCGTCTACTCGCACTTTTTTTCCTCTTCTGCGCGGGTCCCGAGGCCAAGACATTGTTGCTCCCCAAAGCCCTCGATCTATGATTCTCGTTCACTCATCCAAGTTTCGGCGTCGAAAGCGCGGCCTCGGCCAGGGCATTGACGGCTTGCAGAGGCTCACCCAGGCTGGCATGGAGGGCGGCGACGATTGCGCCTTCCACGAGCGGCGCGTTGCTCAACAGGCAGTTGCGCCGCTGCTCTTCCGGCAGCATCTCCAGCGCGAGTTCCGCCGACATCACGGCGCTGCCGACATCCATTAACAGCAACACCCCGTCCTCACACCAGACCTCTTCAATGGCGGATAGAATCTTCAGCGTGTCCGTTCCAAAGGTCTCGCAATCATCGGAAAGTCCCCCCGCCTGACTGATGCCAACCTCTTCCCCGGCCATTTGCGCCGCCAGTTCCTTCACACCCTGGGCCAGCTTGGCGCTATGGGAGACGATTACCAGACCGATCACGATTTCTTGAACTCTTTTGCATAGTTCGAACCGCGTACATGGTATCCGGCCCGCCGCGTCAGACGACTACGCAGGGCACATGCTCATTCTACTCCACCCAGCCGAGGGTGCGTTCGACAGCTTTCTGCCAGCCCGCGTAGCCCTGCGCGCGTTCGGATTCGTTTATCTGCGGCTGCCAGACTTTGTCCACTTGCCACTGCTGACGCAGACTCTCCAGGCTTGGCCAGAAACCAATGGCCAGTCCGGCCGCATAGGCCGCGCCCAAACTGGTCGTCTCCGCGATGCGGGGACGGATCACCTCCGTGCCCAGGGTATCAGCCTGCATCTGCATCAGCAGATCGTTGGCCGTTGCGCCGCCATCCACCTTCAGTTGACGCAATTGCGCTCGGTCTCTGTCAGCTCCTCGATCCTCTTTCTCCGCGTTTTCAAGGCTCTCCGGGCCAAGGCGCTGTCGCTCCGAAAGATCCCCTCTTATAGCCTCCAGCACCTCGCGTGTCTGATAGCAGATCGACTCCAGCGCCGCCCGCACGATGTGCGCCCGGTTTACATAGCGGGTGAGACCGACGAGAACGCCGCGTGCGTCGCTGCGCCAGTGGGGGGCGAACAAGCCACTGAAAGCCGGCACCAGGTAACAGCCGCCCGCATCGGAAACGCTTTGCGCGATCTCCTCGGTCTCGGCTGCGGAACTGATCAACTGCAACTCGTCCCGCAGCCACTGCACGGTCGCCCCGGCCATCGCGATCGAGCCTTCCAGCGCGTAGACCGGCGCCGACTCGCCCATCTGATAACAGACGGTCGTCAGCAGTCCATTGCGGCTGTGGATGATCTCCTCACCGGTGTTCAGGATCATGAAACAGCCGGTTCCATACGTATTCTTGGCCTCGCCAGGGCTGAAGCAGGTCTGGCCGACGGTCGCTGCCTGCTGGTCTCCCAGATTGCCGCAGATCGGTATGGAGCCGCCAAAAGGGCCGTCCACGGCAGTCATGCCATAGAAAGCCGGTTCGCTGCTGGGCCGGATCTCGGGCAACAGCGACCGGGGGATCCGCATGATCTCCAGTAGCTCCGCATCCCAGGCGAGCGTCTCCAGATCCATCAGCATTGTACGGCTGGCGTTTGTCGGGTCGGTAACATGTACGCCGCCGGTGAGTTGCCAGATCAGCCAGCTATCGACCGTGCCGCAGAGTAGCTCGCCGGAATCGGCCCTGGCCTGCGCATTCTCGACGTTGTCCAGGATCCAGCGGAACTTGGGGCCGGCGAAATAGGTTGCCAGGGGCAGACCGGTCTTCTGGTGGAACGTGGCGGCGTAACCGGCCTCTTCCAGGTGTCGACAGATACGATCGGTGCGCATGTCCTGCCAGACGATGGCGTTGCAGACCGGGTCGCCCGTGTTACGATCCCACATGACTGCGGTCTCGCGCTGATTGGTAATGCCCACGGCGGCGAGTTGGCTGGCGCGGACGTCACATTTTGCCAGCGTGGCCAGGATCACCTCCTGGGTGCGCTGCCAGATTTCCAGCGGGTCATGTTCAACCCACCCGCTGCGGGGAAAAATCTGTTCGTGCTCCTTTTGTTCATATCCGACAATCGCGCCGGCTTGGTCGAAGAGCACGAAACGCGTGCTGGTCGTGCCGGAATCGATTGCGCCTATCAATTGAGCCATCAACTAGAATCCAGTTGCTAGTGCGGTTACTGGTCACCGTTCACTGTTTTTGTCAGGACTTCGGCGGCGGTCTCGAACAGGAAATAGGCGCTGGTCGCGCCAGGGTCCTGATGACCGATGGAATGCGGGCCTAGATAGCTGGCCCGGCCCTTTTTGGCTTCGATTTCTATCGTATGTTTCATACCCAGGTGGGCGGCTTGGCGGGCTGCGGCCAGGACGACGGCGGCGCTCTGATGGGCTGCCAATGCCGCCTCCATCGCCTCTACCGCCGGCTGGATCGTGTCGAACATGGTCTTGTCATCGGCCTGGGCCTTACCCCGCTGTTGGAGTCCATCCAGGCCGTAGCGGAACATCTGCGTCAACTGCGCCAAGTCCACCGTGCGGCCGTTTGTGGGGCTGGTGGCGGCGCGCAGGAAGAACGTCCCGTAGAGTGGGCCAGCGGCCCCGCCCACCGCGCTGATAAGCGTCATGGCGACCGAACGCAGGAAGGCGCTGATATCTTCGGCCTGTGTATCGTCCCGCAGACGCTCCTGCAACTTGCCCATGCCGCGGCGCATATTCACGCCATGGTCCGCATCACCAATGGCCGTATCCAGCTCGGTCAGACGGGCCTCGTTTTCGATGATACGGGCCGCATACGCCAGAAGCCATGTGCGGAGCTGTGATATTGTGATCTCCTGACCCATTGTCTCAACCCCAGTGGTTAGTGGATAGCAGTTCGTGGTTAGTGCGCAGTGCAGGTACTATCCACGATTCACTATCACCTGCGGTTACCAGTGCAGGGCGGGTGTATGCACGGGAGCATCCCACAGTTCCAGCAGTTCGTCATCCAGTCTCATCAGCGTGATGATATAACCGCCGCGTCCGAGACTGGTGAGATAGTTTCCGACCAGTTGGCGCTCGACCCGAATCCGATGCGCGGCGAGTGTCTCGTGAATCGCCTCGGAGAAGAGATACAACTCCAGAGGCGGCGTCCCCCCCATCCCGCTGATCAGGAGCAGCACGCGGTCGTCGGCGGCATAGGGCAAGTCATCGAGGATGGGCTGTACGAGCAGGCCGACGATTTCCGGCATGCCATGAGGCACGGAATGAACTTCGCCGGGTTCACCGTGAATGCCGATGCCCAGCTCGATTGAATCATCCGCCAGCCTGACGCCAGTCCCGTTACGGGGGAGCGTATTGACATTTGTGCCGACGCCCATACTGCGGGAAGCGGCCACGGCCCGCCGCGTCACCCCCACAACCGCGTCCAGCGCGTATCCCGATTCGGCGGCGGCGCCGGCGATCTTGCAGGCCAGCGTCGCTGCGCCCAGCCCGCGACGATTGGCGACCACAGGAATCGATACATCATCATTGACAAGCACAGCGCGTGCGTCAATCCCTTCCTGCAAAGCCATTTCGATGGTCAAATCGTTGTTAAGCACTCCGCCAGCGTAGTTCTTGACAACGAAAAGCACGCCTCCGCCGTGGTTGACCGAATGGGCGGCCGCCAACAACTGAATGGGGGAGGGGCTGGTAAAGATCGGGCCGGGGCAGGCGGCATCCAACATGCCAAGCCCAACATAACCGATTGGCAACGGTTCGTGGCCACTGCCGCTGCCGCTGATGACTGCTACTTTCCCGGCGGGCGCCGGCGCCGTCCGCTCGACAAAGTCCGGGTCAAAATGAACTTGAATTGTATCCGGGTGACACAGCGCCATGCCACGCAGACTTTGCGTGATGGCACTGCCCGGCTTATTTGTAAGACATTGCATAGTTCATCGTGTTCTCCGTCGCGCTATGTGCCCGCCAGACTCCGTTGTTTCCAGTTTTGCAGAATCCGGCTGGCGCCCACACTCTCCGTTGTTTCCTCGTTCTTCACTGGTCGGGCGCTGCGTTGTCGAAGATATTGAACTAACGGCGGATATTGTAGCCCGATTTGCCTCTTTTTCCAACCGGCGCGCGGAGGCAGGGTGGGCGAAGAGTCTCGGCTACGGACTGGGATTCAGATCAGGTGGAGGAAAAGTCTTCCTCCACTCCGAACTCGTCAGCCAACGCGGCGAGTCGTTGCCAGGTCCCCTCCACGACGTAAATGCCGTCTGCACGACCCCGCTGGGTGCGCTGGTGCTCCAGTTCGCCGGGGTAGTAGACGCGTTCGACACCCTCGGCAGGAGGCGTTGCCGTCAGGTATTGGGCGAACTCCGTAACTTCCTGTTTGAAGAGCGCCAGAGGGCGAAAGGCTTCGACGCGAAAAACGGCCATGAAGCAGCCGTCATTATGACGGCCCGTCGGTTCGATCCCAAACCCCAGTCCGGTGAGTAGGCCGGAGAATATCTCGACCATTGCCGACAGCCCGTAGCCCTTATGTCCTTCGGAGCCGCCCAGAGGCAGCATGGCCCCGCCGTTGCGCGCGGCGGCCGGGTCGGTCGCGGCGCGGCCTTCGCTGTCGATCACCCAGCCTGTGGGGATCGATTGCCCGCGCTCGATTGCGACCGACAGTTTGCCACCGGCTACGGCGGACGTGGCGATGTCGATGTAAAAAGGCCCATCCAGATTGGAGGGGACGGCGATGCAGATCGGGTTCGTGCCCAATCGCGGTTCGCGCCCGCCGAAGGGCGCAACGCTCTTGGGGCCGCGGCCAGAGTCGGCTGTCATCAGTCCGAGCATGCCGGCCTCGGCGGCCATGAGCGGATAGTCGGTCAAGCGGCCGACGTGCCCCTGGCGCACGACCGTGGCGGCAGCGACGTTCTGCACGCGCGCCTTCTCGATAGTCAACGCCATCGCTCGTTCGGAAACGGTGAACCCGAAGCCCCAGTTTCCGTCTACGACTGCCGTTGTAGGGCTTTCCTGAACAATATCGAACGGAGCGCCGGGTTGCAAGTCTCCCTTTTGGATTGAGGCGATGTAGCCAGGAATGTGGATGATGCCGTGGGAATCGTGTCCGGCCAGATTGGCGCCAATCAGGTGGCGGGTGACGGTTTCGGCTTCCGTCGCAGAGGCGCCAGCCCCTACCAGGAGTCGGCCTGCGATCCGTTCGAGTCGGTTGGCAGCAATGTTTGGCATTGGGCATACCTTTTTCAGTGGCTACTGGTCAGCGCTGTTCGCCAGACACGGGGCGTTGCCGTCCGCGCTGGCGGCTAGCGTGTGGAAAACTCTGGCCGCCCCAGCGCGTCGGTGGAGTCCTGGCGCGCGTAGAATGTGAGAGGCCCGCCGGCGTCGGCGAGGATGCGTTGCCTGGCCAGGGTGATGCGGTCCGGGCTGCGGTCGGCGATGTTCACCTGACAGGCGGGATCGGTCTCCAGATCAAACAGGCGCGGATTCTGCCAGTCGACAGTGCTGAAGAACCAGGTGCGGTCATCGCGGTACCAGACGGAGTTGCCATAGCGGCAGGTCAGGTATTGGCGGCGGGCGAATCCTTCCGTTCCTGAGAGCAGCGGCAACAGGCTTTGCCCCTCAATCGGGCCGGTGGAGCGCTGCCGGGTCGCACTCAAAACGGTGGCTGGCACATCCAGCGTGTAGACCAGCTCATCCCGTACCTGTCCGGCTCCCAGACCGGCGGGATGGCGCACTAGCAGGGGGATGTCCATGGTGCCGGGGTACATATGGTCGGCGGGCTTGCCGATCACTTTTTCCACATTGTCGCCGAAATTTGTGCCGTGATCGCTGAGGAAGAAGATCAACGTATTTTTGCGCATTCCCAGGCGGTCGACAGTCTCCAGCAGGCGGCCAAACCAAGTGTCAACCATCGTGACCAGCCCGGCATAGTTGGCGCGGATGCTGGGGATACGGTCGGCGTAGTCATCGGCGCACGGCCCATAGGCGGCGGACAGGCAGATCGGCTCGCGATCGGCGCGGCTGCCATAGAGATCGTAGTAGTGCAGGGGCGCTTCCCAAGTCTCGTGAGGGGTGAAACTGTCCACGTAGAGATAGAACGGAGCGGTGGCCGCATGGTTATCTCGCACGAAGTCGATGGCCCGCTGAAAAGTGCGGGCGGTGGGCCAATCCTCTTCGGGCCGATGCGGGCGCACATTGACCAGATGCGCGGCAATTCGTTCACGGCTGCCGGCACGGTAGCGGTCAATCAGTGACGGGTCTGCATTGGCGACAGCATTCCAGCGGTCCTCGGCCTGGCCGCGGACGAAATCCCACTGCTGGAAGCCGCGCGTAAAGTTCATGCCCGGAACGAAATAATGGGGCACGTCGGCAACTATCCCGGTATGATAGCCGGCCTGCTGCAATGTTTCGGCGATGGTGCTTTCCTCGGCGGACATCGGCTGCCAGCCGGGCAGATAGACGTTGTCCCAGGGAACCGGGCGGTAGTCGTTGAAGGGGAAGGCCCGGCGACCGCTATGCAGCGTGCGCCTGGTGGGGATCGTGGGCAGGCACTCCGGGTGGGCGCGGGTAAAGCGGACGCTCTGTTGGGCGAAGCGGTCTATCGACGGCGTGTGAATCCACTCGTTCCCATAACAGCCAAGATAGGCCGGGCGCAAGGTATCAGCGACGACTACGATCACATTCCTTTTGGTTCGGTCATTTTCGTTCATCCGCCGGATCTTTTGTCCTGTAACTTACTGTGAAAGCGGTTCCAGAAGTGTCAGTTCACTGGTATTGGCCGGCACCCAGCCTTCGGCTCCGTCATCCAATCGCACATACCACCAGACGATCGTATCGCTGTTGCCTTGCAGCCAGATCGGGCCGTTGAGAATCGTCATACGATTGGCGTCTTGCAGGTGTGCGACAATGTCGCCGGACTGTGCCCCAGCTTGCGTGCGCAACGTTATCTTGTACTCTGCCCGAAGCTGGATGTGGTCGCCCACCTTCATCGGGATTGCGTTGCGGCTGGGGGGCAGCCCGTTTGTCTGGACAATGAGGCCGTCGTCCCCAACGTCTGCTGGGGAAGACCCCCCGCGCACAGTGCTTGACGCTCCGCCGGCGGTCAGGTCACCGCTCAACCATTCGTTCAGGAACCAGCCACCGAAGAGCGCAGAAAGAACGAGGAGCAGGCCGAACACCAGCAGGAGGAGATCGTTCGATGCCCCCTTGCTCCCAGGGTGCGCAACGCTCGACACTACATGGCGGCTGGACCCTTGAGGCTGAACCGAAAGCGGATCGCTATCCAGTTCTACGCGCAGGGGGTAAAGGCGGATTGGTCGGTCGCTGTTGTAGCGGTCGGTGATGAGGCGGCGGGCCTGACGCACGGCTATCTCGTACAGAGCGTCGGCAGCGGTGCTGTGCATATGGATTTCGGCCCGCACAGGCCGTCCGCGTCGGTCCATCAAGACAAGCAGCCCGGCCAGCGGCACGCCTTGCAGATCGGTCAGATTGTAATAGTCGGCGCGAATTCCCTGAAGGTCGGCATGCGGCCGGAACCTGCGGATTACACTGAGTGTTCCAGGGTTGCTCACAGCCTCAACCATCGTTCTCCTCTCCCCTGGGATCGCATCGGCCCCCTGCGATCCCCCTCCTTATTCGTATCCGAGCAACGGGCGGGCGAGACGCCTGCGCACCCAGAGCACGAGCCAATGCCGTTCTCATTCGGGAAGCTGTAGCGTGACGAGCCCGGCCACCTGAACCGAGTCTTCGCCGTAGCGAACAATGCGCAAGTTGAAGACGCAGGGCAGGTCCGGCCGCAGCATTCCCTGCCAACGCAGACTATCACCGGTCTTGCGAAACGGGAAATCGCCGGCAGGAATACCACTGATTTCAGCGCCCTGCTCGTCGAATCCGGCAAAACCGAACGTCGTTCCTTTCAGGTTCTCGCCCACAATGGCCGAGCCGGTGTACGGGATCTTGAGGGAATCCTTGTTCACGGCCAAGGTCGGCTGATGCACGGGCTGGATGCCCTCAATCACCAGACGGTGGACACCGGCCGCGCGGACATACCCATCCGCCACACGATAGACCCGCAGACGCAGCAAATAATCGACGCCGCTGGTGTTGGGCCAGACGCCATCGAAGTCCAGCGAGTCGCCGGCGATCCGCTCTGCGCGCAGGCCGGCGAAGAGAAATTCGGCGCGCCCGTCAACGATGCCGCCCAGCTGAATATCGGTGCCGCGGATAGTCTCGCCGATGTCAATGCGCATCTTGGTCGGCCCGGCGAAGGCAATCGCATTTTCGCCCACGGCCAAGCCGGGGAGGTCGCCAAGCTGGGGCAGGTCGGCGATACCGCTCAAGTCCGGCAGTCCCAGTTCCCGCAACTGATCCAGGTCAAAGCCGGGCAACTTGTCCAGCAGATCCTGGACGCCGGGCAGAGAACGGGGGTCGGGTGGCGCGGGCAGTTTGGGCGCGCCGGGCAGGTCCGGGCGGGTGCAGGCGGTCAACAGCGCGAGCGCGATAAGTAAAATGGACAGCAGGCGATAGAATTTCACTGAGTAACGCTCCCGTAGTTCCAACTTCTCAATCTCATCGTAACCGCAGTCAGCGGAAGCCGTACAGCCAATCGCTGATACACAAGAGGCCCCGAACGCGTTTCACTCCACGGATGTGTCGATCCACATTGGCGCAAACTTGGCGCTGGGATCGTTCGTCAGGCGGGTATCGCCCGAGCCGTCAGCGTTCATCACGTAAATTTCCTCAAACCCGAGTCGGTTGGACACGAAAACAATCCGGCTGCCGTCGGGTGACCAGGAGGGGTACCAGTCGTCGGCAGACGAGTCAGTCAGCCGTTCAACGCCTGACCCGTCGCTGTTCATAATGTATATGTCCTGCCTTCCCTCACGATCAGAGGCGAAGACAATCCGGCTGCCGTCTGGGGACCAGGAGGGCGACGTATCCTTGGATGGGTGGTCGGTCAACCGGGTAACGCCCGTTCCGTCGGCGTTCATCATGTAGATTTCAAAGTTCCCGTCGCGCTCGGATTCGAATGTGATTTGCTCGCCATCGGGCGACCAGGAAGGATACCAGTCCGTGGCCGATTCCTTCGTCAAACGCTTGATCTTGGAACCGTCGGCATTCATCACATAGATTTCAGGATTGCCCACGCGCCAAGAAGTGTAAACGATCTTCTCACCGTCCGGTGACCACGCTGGAAAGAAGGCTGCTCGCGGGTCGGCGGTCAGTTGCTTAAGACCCGTCCCGTCGACATTCATCATGTATAGCTGGGCGGTCCGGTCGCCGACCGAAGCGAACACAATGCGGCTGCCCTCCGGTGACCACGCCGGATACAAATCATCTGCCGGGTCATCGGTCAGCCGCGTAAGGCCAGAGCCGTCGGCGTTCATCACGTAAACCTCGAAGTCTCCGTCCCGGTCTGAGGCGAAGACAATGCGCTCCGATGCAACGGGCGGTTCGATTCCCTCAACAGGAACCGCCGCGTCCGCGTCAATCAGGTAGATGTTATAAACACCATTTCGGTCCGAATAGAAAGCAATCCGGGTCCCGTCCGCCGACCACGTCGGGTGTAAATCGTCTGCGGAATCGTCGGTCAGCTGCATGAGACCGGTTCCGTCCGCGTTGATCAGGAAGAGATCGTCGTTCCCATGACGGTTGGAATCGAAGGCAATCCGGCTGCCGTCCGGCGACCATGAAGGGTTTCTATCCTCCGCCGAGTGATTCGTAATGCGAGTGACCTCGGTCCCGTCAAAGTTCATGCCATAGATTTCATCATTACCCTCACGACCGGAGACAAAGGCGATTCGACTGCCGTCGGGAGACCAGATCGGAAACTGATCATCTGATGGATGGGAGGTAAGCCTAGTGAGTTCAGACGCGTCCGTATTCATCACGTATACATCAAACTTTTCATCGTATCGGGCTAAGAACGCAATTTTTCTACCATCGGGAGACCAGTTTGGCATTGAATCGGTGTCCGGATTTTCGGTAAGCCGGGAGACGTTTGTTCCATCGGAGTCCATCAGATAGATGTCAAGGTTTCCGTCTCGCTTAGAGGTAAAGGCGATCCGTTGACCATCGGGCGACCAGGAGGGGAGCGAGTCCCCTGCCGGGTTATCCGTCAAACGGGTGATTGCGGCGCCGTCAGCGTTCATCACATAGATTTCCAAGTTCCCATCCAGGTACGCGGCAAAGACGATCCGTTCGCCGTCCGGGGACCACCTGGGGGCCAAGGCCCCTTCCTCGACGTCCGTCAGGCGAGTAACGCTGCCCTCGGTCTCGATGCGGCCCACTCCACTACCGGCGCCTCCGTTACGAGCCATAGCAGACGCGATTGGGTCTGCTGTGGAAGGCAGGCGTTCCGGGCTGTCGACGTCGAGGATATATATATCGGAGTCGCCTGCGCGGTCAGAATGAAACGCGATCTGCGTTCCGTCCGGCGACCAGGATGGCCGCCCGTCGTTGGCAGGATTGTTGGTGAGACGAACCATGCCGGAGCCGTCAGCATTCACGACATAGATTTCACCTTTGCCATCGCGCGAGGCCTCAAACGCGAACTTGCTCCCGTCCGGCGACCATGAATAGCTCTCAACCGGTGCAGGCTCGCTGAACAGAAGCGTCTGGCCTGAGCCGTCAGCGCCCATCACGTAGAAATCGACCCGGTTGTCAAGATGTCGGACAGAATACGAGATGTGACTGCCGTCCGGTAACCAGTGGGGGAAGTCATACGCTTCTGCACTGTCGACGAAGGGCGTGAGGCGCGCGACGCCCGTTCCGTCGGCATTCATAACGTAAATTGCCGATAAGCCTGTGATCAGATGAGAAAAGAGATAAGCGATGCGGCTGCCGTCGGGCGACCAGGTCGGGAGCGAGTCGTTATGGGCGTTCCTGGTGAGACGAGCAATGCCCGAACCGTCGGCGTTAACCACGTAGATTTCGAGATTATCGTCGCGCAGTGACGCATACGCGATGCGGCTGCCGTCGGGCGACCAGACCGGGTCGCCAGCCAATTCAGGATCGTCGGTGAGACGAGTAACGTCTGAGCCGTCGGCGCCCATCACGTAAAGCTGCCCTGGCCCATCACGGTCAGAGTGAAATGCAATCCGGCTGCCGTCCGGGGACCAGACAGGGCCCCACTCCATCGAGGGATGGCCGGTGAGGCGCATGCGGCCTGAGCCGTCCGCGTTGACAGCCCAGATTCCGAGATCGCCTTCGACGCTGGACATGAACAGGATGCGGCTGCCATGGGGCGACCAGGCGGGCGCCCATTCGCGCGCGGGGTCGTCGGTGAGGCGGATGACGGCTGACTCCTCTTCACGCTCCAATTGGGCGCCGGCTGGAGACCAGACGGGCGCCACATTGACCGCGGGATGGTCGGTGAGGCGGGTGACGCCCATGCCGTCTGCGTTCATCACGTAGATGTCAGTGTTCCCGTCCCACGTTGCGACAAATCCGATGCGACTGCCATCCGTAGACCAGGAAAGGTACTGTTCAGGAGTTGGAGTGTCCGTTAGCCGAGTGACGCCCGACCCGTCAGGGTTCATCACGTAAATCTCTTGGTTTCCATCACGCCTGGACTCAAAGATGATCCGACTGCCGTCCGGTGACCAGGAAGGCCCTCCGTCCCATTCGGGATGGTCGGTGAGGCGGGTTACGCCGGTGCCGTCGGCGTTCATCAGGTAGATCTCATTATTGCCGTCGCGTTCAGAGTCGAAGAGGATCCGGCTGCCGTCCGGGGACCAGGAAGGGTACCCATCCCATTCGGGACTGTCAGTAAGTCGGATGACGCCGGTGCCGTCGGCGTTCATCAGGTAGATCTCATTATTGCCGTCGCGAGTAGAGACGAAGGCCAGCCGACTACCGTCCGGCGACCAGGAAGAATACGCATCTTGTGCCGGATGGTCGGTGAGGCGGGTGAGGTCTGAGCCGTCGGAATTCATCACGTAAATCTCAAGGTTCCCATCCCTTTCAGAATAGAACGCGATGCGACGGCCATCAGGAGACCAAGTGGGGAACCAGTCGCCGACAGAGTTGTTCGTAAGACGGGTAACGTCCGACCCGTCGCCATTCATCAGGTAAATCTCGTAGTTGCCATCACGGTCAGAGAAAAAGGCGATTCGTTCGGATGCTACAACTGTGGACCCGGCGGTCAGGTGTGAAGCTTTCAGGCTGTCGGCGTTGACAACGTATATGTCGTTGTTGCCTTCAAAGTCAGAAACAAATGCCAGTCGGTTCCCGTCCGGCGACCAGGATGGACTCCAAGCCGAGATTCTAGTCAAGCGGGTAACGCTCGATCCATCGCCCTTTGTCACGATGATCTCTCGACTACCAAGAATACCTATAGATTCATAAGCGATTTGACTGCCATCCGGCGACCAGGCAAAGGAAAGAGTATCTGAAATATGATCAATAAGTCGCGTGGCCCCGGAGCCGTCGGGGTTCATCACGTGTATGGCAGCTTCCCCATTGTCAAGTACGACGGCATACGCAATGCGGCTGCCGTCCGGCGACCAGGTGGGACGTACCTCCGCTGCAGAATTGTACGTGAGACGAGCCAAGCCCGTTCCATCGGCATTGATTGCGTAGATTTCATAGTTCCGGTCACGGTCAGAGACAAACGCAATGCGGCTGCCTTCCGGCGACCAGGTGGGGCGTCCATCCTGCGAGAGACTGTTAGTGAGACGGACAAGGCCCGTCCCATCCGCGTTTACGAGGTGAATCTCAGAGTCTCCATAACGTTCGGAGACATACGCAATCCGAGTGCTATCTGGCGACCAAGCCATATCTTCAGTCAGTTCAGGGTCGTCAGTAACACGAGTAAGGCCAGATCCATCAGGACCAATCACGTACAATTGATTGTCCCCTTCACGGTCAGAGATAAACGCGATCAGGCTGCCGTCCGGCGACAAAACGGGGCGAAAGTTCCAAGAGGGATGGTCAGTGAGAAGCGTGCGGCCCGAGCCGTCGGCGTTCACCAGGAAGATCTGGGGCTTTCCTTCATCAATCGATTGGAACAGGATCTGACCGCCGTTCTGTAACCAGGAGGGCAACCAGTCATCTTCTGGATGGTCTGTGAGACGGGTGACGCCCGGACCGTAGGCACTGGTCTGGTCTGCGTTGCCGTTGGCATCATGTTCATCTTCTGGCGCTATCAGGCCGCCGACGGGCGACCAGGAGGGGAACACATCTTCATCAGGATGGTCGGTGAGGCGGGTGACTTCCGATCCATCGGCGTTCATCACATAAATCTCAGCGTTTCCGTCGCGTTCAGAGTGGAAAGCGATGCGGCTGCCATCCCGGGACCACGTGGGTACAAAGTCGTCTGCGGGATTATCGGTAAGGCGGGTGACGCCGGAGCCGTCGGCATTCATCACGTAGATCTCATGGTTGCCGTCACGCTCAGAATTGAAAGCGAGCTGAGTGCCGTCCGGAGACCAGGCGGGTTCCCAACTCCCTGCGGGGTGGTCGGTCAGGCGGGTGACACCAGAACCGTCTGAGTTTATCACGTAGATCCCGGCGTACCCGTCACGTCTGGAGGAAAAGGCGATCTGACTTCCGTCCGGCGACCAGACGGGGAACCAATCGTCTGCGGAATCGTATGTGAGACGGGTAACGTCTGAGCCGTCCACGTTCATAACATAGATGTCTTTGTTCTCGCCGCGATCTGAATTGAACGCGATGCGCGTGCCATCCGGCGACCACGACGGGTATTCATCTCTAGCGGCATCGTCGGTAAGGCGACTGACGTTTGATCCGCCTGCATTCATCAGGTACAGGTCAACATTGCCTTCGCGATAAGAAACAAAGACGATTCGATCCCTTTCGGGCGACCAGGAGGGATGCGCGTCCGGAGCGGGATGGTCGGTAAGACGGGTGACGCCGGAACCGTCGGCGTTCATCACGTAGATATCAATGTTTCCGCCGCGTTCGGAGACGAATGCGATGCGCTCGGATGCAGCGGCCAAGAACGCAGAAATTATCGCCTCTACGTCGAGCACGTGTATCTCGAAGTTCCCGTCACGGTTCGAGGCAAACGCGATGCGGCTGCTGTCCGGTGACCAGGTAGGGTCCATCTCAATAGCGGGATTGTCCGTGACCCGGATGACGCCCGACCCGTCGGCGTCCATCACGTAGATATCCAGGTTGCCGTCGCGGTCAGAGAGAAAGGCGAACCGGCTGCCGTCCGGCGACCAGACCGGCGGCCAATCGCTGGCCGAATCGTTTGTCAGACGTTCGACACCCGACCCGTCCGCATTCATCACGTAGATCTCCTGATTCCCATCCCGATCAGAGACGAACGCGATTCGGCTGCCATCTGACGACCAGTAAGGGGCCCAATCTGTGGCGGGATCGTCAGTCAGGCGCGTAACGCCCGAACCGTCAATATTCATCACATAGATGTCTTGGTCCCCTTCACGGTCAGAGACAAACACCAACTGGCTGCCGTCCGGCGACCATTTCGGCGCGACATCCCAATCAGAATTGTCGGTGAGCCGGGTGGCATCCGAACCATCGGCGTTCATCACGTACACTTCAGGGTTTCCAACGCGATCGGAGACAAACGCCAGCCGGCTCCCATCCGGCGACCAGGCAGGCCCTGCTTCGGTAGCGGGGTTGTCGGTAAGACGGATGACGTCAGTACCATCGGCGTTCATCAGGAAGATGTCACCATTCCCGTCACGATCGGAGACGAAGGCTATCCTGTCGCCCTGTGGCGACCAGGCGGGCACCGCGTCATGTGCGGGATTGTCGGTGAGGCGGGTGACGGTTTGGTTGGGGTCAGGCGCCAGGACATCTGGGGACAGCGGCAACCAAAGAAAACTCTCGACGTTCTTCACGTAAATTTCATTGTTTCCGTCGCGGTTAGAGGCAAACGCGATCTGGCTGCCGTCTGCAGACCAGGATGGTTCCGCGTCCCCAGCGGGATGATCGGTGAGACGGGTGAGGCTAGAGCCGTCAGCGTTTATTGCGAACAGGCCAAAGTACCCATCGCGTTCAGAGGCAAACGCGATCTGGCTGCCGTCCGGCGACCAAGCCGGGAACAGATCGCGTGCAGGATTGCCGGTGAGACGGGTGACGCCTGAGCCATCGGCGTTCATTACATAGATTTCAAGGTTGCCGTCCCGTTCGGAGACAAATGCGATGCGGCTGCCGTCCGGGGACCAGGCCGGGAACAGATCCACTGTGGGGCTGTCGGTGACGCGGGTGACGCCCGAGCCGTCGGCGTTCATCACATAGATTTCAAGGTTCCCGTCCCGCTCGGAGACAAACGCGATCCGGTTACCGTCCGGCGACCAGGCGGGGTACACATCGGCCCAAGGATGGTCGGTCAGGCGCGTGAGGCCAGTGCCGTCTGCGTTGATCACGTAGACTTCAGAGTTCTCGTCGCGACTCGAGTGAAATGCGATCTGTTTGCCAGCCGGGGACCAGGCGGGAGCCCCGTCCCAGGCAGGATCATCAGTGAGACGAATGATGTTCGACCCGTCGGCGTTCATCACGTAGACATCATTGTTCGCATCACGTTTGGAATGAAACGCGATGCGACTGCCATCCGGGGACCAGGTGGGCGTTCTGTCGACTTCGGGGTTGTCGGTGAGACGGGTCATGTCCGCTTCGGCAGCGCCGGTCTCGTCCGTGCTCTCCTGCGCCAACGTAGTGGCAGAGGCGAAAGCTACCATCATTGTTGCCAGCGCCAGACTGGCTAACAGCGTCACCATCTGCGAGAAGCGAGGTTTTCTCTCTCCTCTCGCCTCTTCCCTCTCATCTATTTTGTCGTTCACCTGAACTCGATTAGAAAATGTCACCGGTATCTACCTTATGATGCCGCCCAGGAGTATGCCTCTGATGAAGTAGTGCCGGAAAAATGACTTGGTGGTCAACATGGGGAGCGCGACGATTTTGGTGCTGGCGGTCTGCGCAGCAAGCTGGATTGACCAGAGCATGTCGCGCAGGATTGGGCCACCAGCCCGGCAGAGCGGACAATTGATAGGGGAAAAGATGGAACGGCGATGGACGCGAAGGCACCTAAGACCAAATCGAACGGAAATGACTCAAGGCGGAAGCGGAAACTGCGGGAAGCGACCATGGGAAACCTTTACACCTGTGGATCGTGGCCATTAGCTAGTGACCACCGCTTGCGCGGCGCTCGGAGGGCGCAGGACCGCCTGTCTTCAGTTTTTGAGGAACGATGTTGAAGAAAGAAGCAACACCATATGCGCAAGACATCATATCACAATCGGCGGAGGCAGCCAAAGCATTTCGAAATTTCGGGTTTTCCCTCCGGCAAGCGGATGCGATGCGGGAGCCGCAGCGGCCGCCCGCGTCAGTATGCGCCGATTTCGGTGAGGCGATCGTCGTCAATGCCGAAGTGATGCGCGATTTCGTGACGGACGACCCGTTGTACGAGGTCGCGGATTTCCGGCTCGGTCCGGCAACGCATCAGGATCGGGCGGCGGTAGATGCTGATCTTGTCCGGCATGACCAGGTTGTAGCCGTGTGTGCGCTCCGTCTGCGGGATGCCATGGTACAGCCCCAGGAGGTTGGCCCGCCGGCGCACGCCCACGGACTGGAGCGTGGCGCGATCAGGCCATTCCTCGACGACGATGGCGACATTCTCCAGGCAGTCAAGGAACGCATCGGGCAGATCTTCAATTGCTCTGAGCACCAATTCGTCGAACTGCTCCGGTCGCTCGTGCGGAGTCATTTCAGTGAATGTAACCTCTATTCTTCGCTGTCGGCCTCGGAGTTGCACTGCACCAGCGGTCCTTCGGGGTCGGTTCCGCTGTGGTATTCATAGGTGTCGCCGCCGCTATCTAACACGATCAGGTAGCCCGGCGTAATCATCTGCGCGTACATCTCGTCCGGCTGCGGGCAGCCCAGGCTCGTGTCGCTCCATTCCACCTCTTCTGTGCTTACAACGGTGATCCCGTCCGCCGCCGCGCTGACCGCCTGCACCAGATCCGCGGTGGCTCGCTCGATCAGGCGTGAAAGAACTTCATCTTGCACGCCGCCGAGGGACGCAACATCTTCATCCACTTGGGCTTCTCCTTCTGACGGCTCGCCGTCTACGCATTGCACCAGGGGTCCTTCCGGGTCGGTGCCGCTGTGATAGTCGTAGGTGTTGCCACCGCTCTCCAATACGATCCGATAGCCCGGCGTGATCACCTGTAAGTACATGACATCTGGCTCTGGGCAGTCCAGGCTCGAGTCACTCCACTCCACTTCCTCTGTGCTGACAACGGTAATCCCGTCCGCCGCGGCGCTGGTCGCCTGCGCCAGATCCGTTGTGGCTCGCTCGATCAGGCGCGCCAGAACTTCATCTTGCCCCTCACCGAGGGGCGCGGCATCCTCATCCAACTGGGTCTCCCCTCCTGATGGCACGCCGTCTACGCATTGCACCAGCGGCCCTTCGGGATCGCTTCCGCTATGAAAGTCATAGGTGTTGCCGTCGCTTTCCAATACGATCAAATAGCCCGGTGTAATCATCTGCGCGTACATCTCGTCCGGCGCCGGGCAACCCAGGCTGGTGTCGCCCCACTCCAACTCTTCTGTGCTGACCACGGTGATCCCGTCGGCCGCGGCGCTGGTTGCCTGCACCAGATCGGCCATGGCTCGCTCAATCAGGCGCGGCAGCGTCCCGTCCTCGTCTGCTGAGGCGGCAGGTTCGGCAGGCGCAACCGCGGTCGGCTCTGCTTTCGGCTTCCAGAACTTCTTGAATTTGCAGCCACTCAGCGACAGCGCCGCGATCAGGAGCACGATGGCGAGCTTTGCGGCGCGTGGCTGCCAACGACAAAACGTTCTTTCTTCTGAACTATCAGACACAGTATCTCCCCGTGTGGTGCAAATACGCGAGAAGTGGGGAGCGAGAATTGAACATTTCTCTCTCCTCTCCACCCTCTCCTCTAAAGAATGAGGCATTCACGATTGCGAGAAACTCTAATACGCAAGGCGAACGAGCAGATCCTGCAAGATACCCAACACGATGAATACGACAATCGGGGAGATATCGATCATACCGATCGGTGGGATCAGCTTGCGGGCCGGCTCCAGCACAGGATCAGTCACCTGAAAAAGCATCTGCACGATTGGATGGTAGGGGTCCAGGTTAGGGATCCAGGTGATCAGGATGCGGACCAGAAGGACGAAAGTATAGATTTGAAGCACACGGGCTAAGAGCAGAAAGATCACAACGACTCCTTACACTTTTGCGAATACAGGAACCAGTCAGTTGCTACCGCCCAATTCCTGACTGCGGCGGTAGGCAGCGTCTACCGCATCGATCAAGGCTGCGCGCACGCCCGCGCGCTCCAATACGAGGGTACCGGCGGCGGTCGTGCCTGCGGGGCTGGTTACGCGATTGCGCAGGTCAGCCGGATGGAGACCGCTCTGGCGCATCAACTCCACACTTCCCTCTACAGTCTGCAACACCATCTGTTGGGCTTGGTCGCGACTGAAACCGATATGCACGCCGGCATCGACGAGCGCCTCGAGCAACAGATAGACGAAGCCCGGCCCAGAGCCGCTCAATCCGGTGGCCATATCCAGGTAATGCTCTTCTGCGGCGTAGATCGCCTCGCCCATCGCTTCAAGAATCGCCTGCGCATAGGTGCGGTCCGTCTCGGTTACGGCGGCGGTATCCGTCCATACGGTCATGCCTTTGCCCACCTGCGCGGGCGTGTTGGGCATGGAGCGGACGATTTTTTCATGGTTGAGGCCGTCCCGCAATGTGTGAATCTGCACACCGGCCATGATACTGAGTACGAGCGCATCGGGCGGCAGGTTGCCTTTCAGTCCCGACATTACCGGCTCCAGCACCTGTGGCTTCACCGCCAGAATTGCGACGGACGCGCCGGTCACAGCGCGCCCGTTGTCGGTCTCCGTCGTCACGCCGTATGTGCTTTGCAGGTGTTCGCGGCGGGGCGGCACCGGTTCGGAAACGCAGATTTGTGATGGGTTCAACAGCCCTTGCCGGAGCAGCGAGCCGATGATCGCCTCGCCCATTGCGCCCCCGCCGATAAACGTAACTTTGCCTTGTAGCTCGTTCATTCGTACTCCCTGTGGCCGAAGATCGCCGTGCCAACACGTATGATGGTCGCGCCCTCTTCGATGGCGACTTCGAAATCGTTGGTCATGCCCATGGACAGATGCTCCCAGGTGGCCTGGGGATGCTGCGCCGACGGATGGGTTCGCCGCAGTTCGTCCAGAAGACGGCGCAGCTTGCGGAAATAGGGCCGGGTCTCTTCAGGATCCTCGACAAACGGGGCCATGGTCATCAGCCCACGGTAGCGCAAGGCCGTCAGTTCCAGCAGGGCGGGCAGCGCGGCCATCAAGCTGGTCGGCGAGAAGCCGTGTTTGCTCTCCTCGCCGCTGACGTTGACCTCCAGCAGGACATCGAGTATCCGTCCCGCCTCAGCGGCCTGTCGGTCCAGACGCTGCGCGATTTTCGGTCTGTCCACCGCATGGATAAGGGAGAACGGGCCCAGCGCCAGTTTCGTCTTGCGGCTCTGGATTGTGCCGATGGCGTGCCAGCGGATGGTGTCCAACCCGGCTTCGGCGGCGGCATCGGCCTTTTCCCATAGTTCTTCCAGCCGGTTTTCCCCGAAGTCGACCTGCCCGGCTGCCGCGGTCTCGGCGATCAGCGCCAGCGGCTTTGTCTTGCTCACCGCCACGAGCGTGATCTCATCCGGCGAACGCTGCGCGCGCCGCGCTGCCTGGGCCATGCGCGCACGTACCTGACACAGATTATCAGCAATCGTCATGGCAGTTCATCTCAGTCAGCGAATCTCTGTCGGGATGCTAAGTGATCAATGTTATTTTCGCAAAATATGGGAATTTAGTCCAGTCCTATTTCTATGCGGGGTGTGTCCCATTTTTTTGGTCATACATGGTATGAATCAGGATTTTCGTGTTTGGCCGCCGCAAAGTGTCCAAACTGCTGGAATCAGCTGCGGCCAAATCTGTGGATAGAAAGGATTGCAGGCGAAGAGTCGATTCCTGTTCAGCGGAAAATCCCTGGTCGGCTGAAAGGGCACATCGCATTTGCCAGATAACTTGGGATGCGCCCTTGATTGCCGCCGCGGGTGCCCATCTTGCCCTGAAAATCGGGCAACTGGTGGCAACGACAGATCAAGCTTCAGTCGATCAGCGCCGGCAGCAGCGCGTAAAACTCGGTCGATTTCACCACATCGGCCAGCGGAACACTGTCGAGGACGGTGTGAGCCGTCACTTCGTCGCCGGGGGCGAATCCGATGCTGGGGATGCCGGCTTTGCCGCGCCAGTAGATGCCGTTGGTGCTGAAATCCCACTTGCCGGTGGGCGCGTCCGGCAGGCCGATCAGTTTGCGGCCTGCCTGCCCGGCCTGCACAAGCGGGGCGCTCTCTTCAAGCGCCCAGGCGGGGAAGTACTTTTCGACGGGAAAGACGAAACCGGTATAGCTCGGCTCGTCGTAGAAGATCATCTCCAGCGTCACATCACCGGCCTCACGATTGGCCTGCGGGATCAATGCCCGCACCTGCTCGATCACAGCGTCCAACTCCTCGCCGAACGTCACCCGCCGGTCGATGTAGAGCGTGCATTGGTTGGGGACGGCGTTGATACTGGGCGTTTCGACTTCGATGTCGGTCGCGGTGATCTTGCCGTGTCCCAGGAAGGGGTGATCCCCCAACTGCGGCTCCAGGCGGCTGATGCCTTCAAGGAGGGGGAGGGCTTTGTAGATGGCGTTTTCACCCAGGTGATTGCTGGCGGCGTGGGCGCTCTTGCCCTTGGCGACCGCCTTCAGCTCCACGCGCCCCTTATGACCGCGATAGATCTGCATCTTGGTCGGCTCGCCGATCACCACAAAGTCCGGGCGGATGCCCTCATGCTCGACAAAGGCGTGCGGCGCGATGCCGTCGCACCACTCCTCCATATTGCCGAAGTAGTAGGCGGTCCACCCATCCAGCAGACCTTGACTGCGGGCGATGGCCAGACCATAGATCATGCCCGGCGTGCTGCCCTTCTCATCACAGGCGCCGCGCGCATAGAGGATGCCATCCTCGATCTTGCCCTCAAACGGATCCCATTCCCACTCGTCGGCGGCGCCAATGCCGACGGTGTCGATGTGGCTGTCGTAGACGAGAATTCGCTCGCCGTCGCCGATCCGGCCGACGGTATTGCCCATCGAATCGAACCAGACTTCATCGAAGCCCAGTTTGCGCATCTCAGCCTGGACGCGTTCACCCACGGGGCCGATCTGTGAATCCAGCGAGGGAATCGCGCAGATCTGACGAAGAAATGTGATGATGTCGTCGCTATGCCGCTCGACGGCGGATTGGATAGCGGCGATGTCGATAGCGGACATGGAATGGCTCCTGGCACGGGAAGGAATGATGTTATCTGTCTCAGCCGATTGGCATAGGCGGAAACAGGAAAAATTGGCGGAAAGGGAACACCCAAGGGAAGAATAGTCTCTCCAGCCCGTAATGACGATTCTATTCTGAACATTACATAGTGAAGAGATCAATCTTCATGAAGGGGAGTGCAAACAGGACAAGTTGATTTATACAAATATACTCGCTCTGATCAGATCTTGTCAAACCATTGTCAATTTTGGGTACGCCGCAAGCCAAGACGTTTCTGGCGAAAGCAATTGCTGGCAGCTTATCACCCTTCGAAACCGTACGCGGCCTGTCATTCATCCATGATCGACCGCTTGGGCGGGGCACTTTCCAGCATCGTCAACAGGGGAGAGTCTTCGATCTCCAGGGGCAGGTCGACCCGGCCCCGCCGGCGGCTGGATTCGTAGGTGGCGAAGGTCAGCTCTGCGGCGCGAAAGGCGCGCTGTGCGGACAGTTCCGGCTCTGTGCCGTCGCGCAGCGCCTCGATCAGGTCGGCAATGCCCCTTTCCACCGCCGCCAGATCATGGATCGAGCCGTCCGTCTCCACATTCTGCCAGCCGGTCGTCTGCCCGTTGCAGAGGCGTACCGCACCTCTCTGGCCCATCCCCACTTCGATCATCCCCTCGCTGCCCAACAGCCGGTTGGCCGGCGCGGTCGAAGGGCCGAGGCCGGTCATCAGCAGCCCTTCGACTCCATTCACGAAGCGGACCTGGCTGATGCCCTGCGTCTCGTGAGCCATCCCGAAGATCGTCCGAATCTCTGTCGTATCGATCTGGCCCAGCACCCACTCGGCCGGGGTCTCATCGTTGTAAAAGTGCATCATGTCGAACCAATGCGTGCCCCAGTCGTTCATGTCGGGGCAGTGGCCTTCAATGCGCTGCAACGCGCCGATTGCGCCTTCCCGCACCAGCCTGCGCGCTGTGCGGAAGGGCGAGGCAAAGCGGCGCTGGTGATTGAAGGTAAGCTGGACGCCGTTGCGCGCGCAGGCTTCCACCATGTGGCGGACTTCACCGAACGTAGGCGCAACCGGTTTTTCGCAGTGGATCGCTTGCACGCCAGCTTCGGCCGCGGCCAGCACCATCTCCGCGTGCAAATGCGGCCAGACGCAGACCGACACCATGTCCAACTCCGCCTCAGCCAACATCCGGCGATAGTCCTCATAGATCGTCTCGCCGCCGTGCTCCTCCTGAAATGCCTGCGCATTATCCCGGCTGATTTCGGCAAGCGCAACAAGCTCCGTGTGCGGTGAGTCGGCGTAACCCATCGCATGACGATGGGCCATGCCAAAGCCGGTCGCGCCTTCCGCCTGGCGCGGGCGTCCGCAGCCAATGATACCGACGCGATAAGCGGCAGAGTCAGAGGGTCTTGCGCTGGTATCCGTTTCTGATGTCATAATTCAGCCCCTTCGATACTGATCATTGGCTTTACCCGAATTATGAACGCTCACTGTTCGATCGACACTTCGCGTCCTTCGGCCTGGCTGCGGTAGATGCCGTCAAGAATGGCAAGAACCTGCAACGACTGTTCCGCCGGGACCGGGGAGGGCGCGCCGTCAGCGATCGCTTTGGCAAACTCCACACATTCGAGCGCGTGCGGCTCCATCTTGTCCTGCGTTAGTTGGAGGGTACGGTTGTTGAACTGGCGCGTTGTGTAGTTCGTGTCCAGGAATTGGGCCGAGGGCCAGTGGCAGCCGCCCGCGTCGCCATAGATCCAGGCCTGCACGTCCTCGCCGCTTATGTCGTGATGCAGCAGCCAACTCACCTCCAGCACGAGCGTAGCGCCGGTCTCGAAGCGTACGAAGGCGACGGCGTAGTCCTCCACGTCGAAGCTGCTGGGGATCAGTTCTTCGCGCCAGGTGGCGAATGCGCCAGGAAGATGGGCCAGCCGCGCATCGGCGACACCGGAAACCGCCACCGGCCGCGGATTGCCCATCAGCCACAGCGTCAGGTCGAGGATATGCACACCGATGTCGATGCAGGGGCCGCCGCCGCTGTGCTTCTTCTCGATAAAGGTCGCGGTCGGGATCAGCCCGTTGCGCCGCAACATCCAGCCGCGGGCGTGGTAGACATCGCCCAGCGTTCCGGTCTCGATCTCCGCCTTCATGGCCTGGGAAACGCCGGCAAAGCGGAAATGCTGCGCGGTCATCAACTGCTTTCCGGCTTTGTCGCGCGCCGCGATCATCCGTTTAATGTCCTGCGGTGTCGGGGCGAGCGGTTTCTCGCAGATGACATGCTTGCCCGCTTCAAGCGCGGCGATGGCGAGCGGAGCGTGGTACATATTGGGCACACAGAGATCGATGATGTCGATGTCGGGGTCTGAGAACAACTCGTCGGCGTTGGTCGTCAGCCTGGAGACATTGTACAGCGCGCCCCACTGTTCGAGCGCCTCGCTGCTGATGTCGCTGCCGGCGACGACTTCGGCCTCTTCGGACGCGGCCCAGCCGGGCATGTGTGTGCGGGAGATGCCGCCGACGCCGACGAGGCCAACTTTCAGTATACTCATTGCAGATCCTTTCGTTTTGTCTTGGTTCGAGCAGTGGCTGTCCACGCGCCACTGGTAGTTCAGGCTCCTGTATTGTACGCAATGACGGAGCGGTCAAGCAAAGACCGGGGGTCAGCGATCGGTTGCCAACTACTGATGTTGGGAAGCGCATCCCGGTTTTTGGACAAGCGTTGTCGGAATCAGGATTCTCATGTTTGGCCGCCGCCAACTGTCCAAACTGCTGAAATCAGCGGCGGCCAAATTTGTGGATTCACAGGATTCCAGACGGTAGGTCGATTCCTATGCGGTGGCTCTCTTCTCGTCGGCTGATAGGGCACATCACACTTACACAACATTTTGGGATCCGCCCGATGTTGGGGGACAGCTGGCCGACAGGCGCGTTCTGTGCCATAGTAGTCCGCACAGTGAGCATTCGTAGCGGTCAGTGGCAATGTCTGGCCACTTGCCATTGCCGTCAGGAGGCAACCCCTGCCAGAGCTTACCATCAACATCCCGTCAACCTTTGTGCAGCGCATAAAACGCCTGGCCGCTGAAGAGAATGAATCGCTGGAGGATATGGCCTTGCTGCTACTGCGGCGGGGATATGATTTCGAAGTCACCGTGCCGGAGGTGCAGCCGGACCGGAGCCAGCGTCCCGGCGCACGCAGCGACCCGCGCCTGAACTGGTGGCGCGAGGCCAGGTTCGGGCTATTCATCCATTGGGGCTTGTATGCGATTCCTGCCGGCATCTGGAACGGGCGCGAGTGGCCCGGAATCGCTGAATGGCTGATGTACCGGGCGGAGATCCCCGTTCAGGAGTATGAAAGACTGGCGGCGCAGTTCAATCCCGTCAAGTTCGACGCCAAGGAGTGGGTCTCACTCGCAAAGCGAGCCGGTCAGAAATATCTGGTCTTCACTTCCAAACACCATGATGGCTTTTGCCTCTTCGATTCCGCGGTCACCGACTACGATATCGTTGATGCCACACCGTTCAAGCGGGATGTGCTGAAGGAGCTGGCGGAGGAGTGCGCCGCGCAGAATATCAAGCTGGGCTTCTACTACTCGCAGACGCAGGACTGGCATCACCCGCACGGCGACGGCAACGACTGGGACTTCGACCCGGCATACAAGAATTTCGCCGGATATATCGAAGAGTATGTGAAACCCCATGTGCGGGAGCTTCTCACCAACTACGGGCCGATCGCCATCATCTGGTTCGATACGCCCAAGGGCATCTCCGAGGAGCAGAGCCGCTCGCTGCTGGCGTTGTGCAACGAGTTGCAACCGGACTGCCTGGTCTGCGGGCGGCTGGGGAACGCGCTGGGGGACTATGCTACTGCCTCGGACAATCGCATCCCCGACAAGATTCTGGATCTGGACTGGGAGACGCCCGCCACGCTCAACGACAGCTGGTCGTACAAATTGAACGATCACAACTGGAAATCGGACGTCGATTTGATCCACAAGTTGGTTGATATCGTCAGCAAAGGGGGCAACTATCTGCTAAATGTCGGCCCTACGGCTGAGGGTGTCATCCCCCAACCGAGCGTTGCGCGATTGGAGGCGATGGGGCGCTGGCTGGCGGTCAACGGCGAAGCGATCTACGGCACGCAGCCGGGACCGGTCCAGGGGCGGGCGGATCTGCGCACCACGCGCAAGGACGGGGCCGTCTATCTCCACATCTTCGACTGGCCGCCGGACGGCCAGATTCGGATCAAAGGGGTGACTGCGCAGCGGGCGCGGCTGCTGGCGGGAGGCGAGACGTTGCCGGTTCGCGATCGCGGCGGCGAACTGGTCATCAGCGGACCAGGCAGTGCGCCGGACGAAGCGGCAACGGTGATCGCGCTTTCCGGGATTGCTGACTAACGGTCGCCTATCGCGTTCCGAACTGGCGGTCCCCTGCATCCCCCAGGCCGGGCCAGATAAAACCGGGCGGGAAACCGTCGGCGGCGTCATCCGCGTTGGTCAGCCGTTCATCCACGGCGGCCACATGCACGGCTACATCGGGATGGGTTCCCTGGAGCGCGGTGATACCTTCGGGCGCGGCCAGCAGGCCGACAAACTTGACGCGGGTGACGCCGCGTCGTTTGAGGATGTCGATGGCGGTTAGGGCAGAGCCGCCGGTCGCCAACATCGGATCGAGCACGAAGCAGGTGTGCGTGGAGAGATCGTCAGGGAGTTTGTTGTAATAAATGACCGGTTGCAGCGTTTCCTCGTCGCGATAGAAGCCCAGGTGCCAGACCTCGGCCTGGGGGATGAGGCTGAGCATGCCATCCACCATCCCCAGGCCGGCGCGCAGAATCGGCACCAGGCCGACCCGCTCGTCGAATTTGCTGCCGGTCGTGGTCGTAAGCGGTGTTTGCACCTCCACCGACTGCGTGGCCAGATCGGCGGTGGCTTCATAGGCTAGGATCATTGCCAATTCAGCGACAATGGAACGGAATGGGCGGAAGTCGGTCGTCGCATCCCGCAGTTGCGTAATTTTATGTTCGACCAGTGGATGGACAGAGACAAACAGATTGTTGGCCATTGGGTTCCTTGGAGATTGCGCCTACCAGCGGGTCGGCGCAGCGCGCGGCGCGCGGTTGCGGCGGTTGATGGATTCGACCTCCCGCTGGCAGTTCATACATAAGGTTGCGTCAGGTTTAACTTCCAGGCGCTCAGGTTGGATCTGTTCACCACAGCGTTCGCAGATGCCGTATTGCCCCAACTCAATCACGCGCAGAGCGTGTTCGATGTCCTGCTGACGACGCTCCAGCACTGCGATCAGAGCAGCGGTTTTCTCCCGTTCGACGATCTCCGTGTCGCCTTCGTCCAATTCAACATCCACTTCACCTTGCATCAGATTACGCAGATGTTCCAACTCTTCGTTCACCTGTTCAAGGTTGGCCAGCAATCGTTTGCGATCAGTTTTTGGCTTCTTCGGCATGATATTTCCTTCATATTCACAGAGATAGTATGAAATGTGGGAGATGTTATAGCAGCATTTGCGCTTTCCGTCAAAGCGGTTATGCGCCCGGGTGTATCCAGGATTATTGTGGGTGCATGCCAATTGATTGTCCGTCAAGTGAGGCCAAACCCATCGACCTGGTCGAAACCGCCAATGGTCAGGCAAATCTCCCCAATGATCTGGAATACGCCCTGTGAGAGGGGTGCATCCCAGATTTGGGGTTGTCCAGAGTAGCGGGCTGAGGGACACAGTGTAACTCCCCAGAGGTAGCCAGAAACTCACCCCCATTTTGGGATGCACCCTGTGAGAGGCCCGGCCGCGCACCAGTACAAGAGTGTGGTACAATGTCGGTCGAGCAGGCATCCGACCGAGCCAGACCCCGTTGCACTCCCTGGCCGCCTGCCGGCAGCGACGGCCTCCGCAAACGCAAACAAGACGTTCCACTTCGTATAGTAGTCGGGGGGGGGTAAAAGCGGACAAAGCGGACATTTTTTCCTGAACGTTTAGTAAAATCGCGCTCATATAGTGAAGCGGTAGCGCATTTACGACTGGCGCTCGGGTGCCCTCTGGGCGCGCGCAGCGGTAGCGCATCCAACCAATCCTTTTGATGATTCTTTGGCGGACTTGTCTTCCATTGGCGCGCCACTACAAAAAACTGTCAACCCCGCCGTCAATACCTCCGCATCCAGACCTGGGAATCTATTCCTCCTGTCAACTACAGGTCAGGCCAACCTGCCAACGCAACGGCTCCTGCCATCATCGCCCAAAAATCTCGGATGCACCTATGCGAAAAGGGGCGTATGATCATTATTCGCTGTTTTGCTCCCCGTGTCCCTTTGGTATACTATCTATAGCACAATCGTTCTTACCATGCCTGATTGGATGTGACCATGGCTGATGAGCGCAGCGTGACACAAAGCAATGCCCGGTCGGGCTTGCCGGACGCCCCAGACCCGCGACGGATGGCAAGCGAGAGACATTCAGGGCAGAGCAGGCGGGAGATTTCCGGCGAAAGACAGGCCGAGGACGGACGCGTCGACTATGCGTTGCGACCAAAAAGCCTGGATGAGATGATCGGCCAGGAGAGAATGCGCGAGAAGATGCGTATTCTGGTGCAGGCTGCTCGTCAGCGCGGCGAGCCGCTCGATCATGTGCTCCTGTACGGTCCGCCGGGGCTGGGCAAGACCACGCTCAGCCACATTCTGGCGCATGAGATGCAGGGCAATCTGAAGCCGACGTCCGGGCCGGCGATCGAAAAGGCCGGCGATCTGGCCGCCATCCTCACAAACCTGCGAAAAGGGGACATTCTGTTCATTGACGAGATCCACCGTTTGGGCCGCGTGGTCGAGGAGATTCTCTACCCGGCGATGGAGGATTTTGTGCTCGACATCACGGTCGGCAGCGGCCCCAGCGCACGCAGCATCCGTCTGAAGTTGCCCCGCTTCACCATCATCGGCGCGACCACGCGCCTGGCGCTCATGACAGCGCCCTTGCGCGCCCGGTTCGGCGTTGTCGAGCGCTTTGATTTTTACAGTCAGGACGCGCTGGAGACGATCACCACCCGCGCGGCGGCGATGTTGGACACGCCTATCGACATCGCCGCCGCGGCCGAGATCGCGCGCCGCGCCAGGGGAACGCCGCGGGTGGCGTTGCGGCTGCTGCGCCGTGTACGCGACTATGCCCAAGTGCGGGCCGACGGCAGCATTACCGTTGCCCTGGCCGACGAAGCGCTGGCCGTACATGAGATCGACCATTTGGGGCTGGACGATCTGGACCGGCGGGTGTTGGACGCCATTGTCAGCAAGTTCAGCGGCGGCCCGGTCGGGCTTGGGACGTTGGCGGCCAGCATCAGTGAGGAAGACGATACGATCATGGATGTGGTGGAACCCTACCTGCTGCAACTGGGTTTTCTGGAGCGCACCTCGCGCGGGCGCATGGCCACAAGGGCAGCCTACGCGCACGTTGGCGCGGCCTATCCGGATTCGCCGGAGCAAAGGAGTTTGTTCGGGGGCGGAGCGGAATGAACGACAAGGTATATTCACATCAGGAGAACAACACCATGAGCACAATACAACAGAGGCAGGGGATCATTACCGTAACTGACTTTTGTGACGTTTCTGAAAGAGCAAGGTTTTTGGGGCTGAATAATCCAGAAGGTCTTGCATTTTTGCCGCGGAACTTCGAGCATGCAACTACATTCGACGAGTTGCTTCATGAAGACACAGTTGATACCCTTCGGGCTCTGTTCCGCAATAGCGAGATCCCTGAAACACGAGTTGAGCAGCCAGGCCAAAAAATCCCAGTTATTGTCGAGAAAAGTTTCGACCTCGTCTGTCCGGCGTTCTTCGTTGGGGGAGTTCTATTCAGCGAGAACCCTCACCTCCTATCGCTCGCACTCAGCATCGTTGCCAACTACGCCACAGATTTCTTCAAGGGCACTCCTGGACCTAATGAGGTAACTCTCAGCATGATAAATGCCGTGGAAAAGGAAGACGGGAGCAAGGTGTACAAGAAAGTAGAATATAAGGGTCCAGTTGAAGGGATGGCAGAACTCAGAAAAACTGTAGGAAAGGTATTCACCAATGAAGAGACCAGTTGACTCCTTCCGGGACCGCTTTCTTAATGTTGTAGAGCAGGTTCAAGGGTTCGCTATCTTTGTACGCGGCAAGGAATTTCAGGAAGGCAGCATCAAGACCTTGGAGAAGCTTCTCAGTGAATGCACCGCCCACAAAGACCGTGCCATTTCAGAGCAGACCGAAGATGACGCGAACGCCTACCTCGCGTTTGAATTCATGGCGAAGTCACTTATCGAGGAATTTCGCTTCTACCTCGCCCTAAAACGCGATGATCCAGGTGCAGCATGGGACCACCTGATCAATGCACAGTTAGCGGCAGCTAAAGCGATGAAATCACATTCGGAAGCTTCACATCTTGAAGGATACATTTGTCGGCTACATGATTTAGGGCATTTACTATTTCCAAAGCCAGTATTTTTTAGTGGCACGTTCATTGTTAGAGAATCCGAATGCAGCATATGTGGCGCGGAATTTGGAGAATGCAATCACATTAGAGGATATCCGTACATGGGCAGACTATGCGCCAGAATTATCAAGAAATATGATATTCCAGAAGTATCTCCTGTCTCCGAGCCAGCCAGCAAGCACAACCGAGTTCTCAGCCAGACTGATGAGAATGGAATAATGCGAGATTTCTTCACCCATCGGGCGATTAACCAAGGAGACGATCAACACGACAATAGAGAGGAATTTGATTCCGTGGACGCTCCTGCAAATTCCTCATCATCGAGTTAAGACCCCACAGAACGGCGCCGATGCGTAAACGAATTGAGTCGGATTTCCCATTTTCTCAGCTCTCCCTGATTGCGGAAAGAGAGTCGTGGCGGAAAGAGATTTATCGCCCTGTCTATTACCTTCACAAGTGGTGGGCGAGACGACTGGGGTCGGTGTTTCGGGGCATTCTTCTGGGCGCGTGTCTGGACGAATCAGAAGATTTCTGGCAGCACTACTACTCCGACAATGATTTTGGCGAGAATACAGTCTTTGATCCGTTCATGGGAAGTGGAGTCACGGTTGGAGAAGCGGTCAAACTGGGATGCAGAGTTGTTGGGCGTGACATCAATCAGGTTGCTTTTCTCTCCTGCAAAGCGGCTATGTCAAAATACTCGCCGGTCGAAGTCCTGTCTACATTTCGAAAATTGGAAGAAGAACTGGCCCCAACGTTACTTTCCTACTTTACAACGAGGACCCGGGAGGGTGACGAGGCCTCAGTTCTCTATTACTTTCTTGTGAAAGTTGTGTTGTGTCCGAAATGCAGCCGCGAGATCGACCTTTTTGCAACACGAATTTTCTCGCGGCATGCGGTCCCGAGGAAAGACCCTATGGCCAGAAGTATCTGTCCTACCTGCGGAGAGGTGAACTTAACAACGTTTAATGCAGATACTGTGTGCTGCCCGGAGTGCAATCTGACTTATGACCCCCGCCTAGGCAACATCAAGGGGTCGACCGTTACCTGTAATCACTGTCAATATGCCTTTCGCCTCGTTGACCGTATGAGGCAACTTGAAAGCCCGCTGAATTTTCGTCGCTATGCAAAGATGGTTCTAACTAGAGATGACAAGAAACTGTATGAGCCGCTGTATGAGGGGGACAGGGAACTCGAGCGACAAGTGGCCGCGGAGTATGTGGAGATAGCAGGTAGTTTCCCCCAAGTGACGGTCGCCCCCGGCTACAATACCGATCAGGTATTGAAGCACAATTACAGATATTGGCATCAGATGGTCTCTGATAGACAGTTGGTATGCATCAGGCACATGGTTGACGAGATCAGAGGCATTGACCGCGACGACCTGCGTCTTTTGTTTGCGTGCTTTTTCTCCGGCGTGCTTGAGTTCAACAATCTTTTCACCTCGTTCAAAGGCGAAGGAACCGGAGCAGTGCGTCACATGTTCGCCCACCATATTCTTAAGCCAGAGATGATGCCAATAGAAGCCAACTTATGGGGAACCAGTAAGTCTTCCGGGGCGTTCTCCCGCCTGTTTCGTTCACGCGTCGAGCGGGCACTTGCTTACAAAGCGGATCCGTTTGAGCTGCGTATGGACGGAACCAAGAGTACGAAAGTTCATGGCATCAACAAACCGCTGGAGCCTCCTGTTGCAAACAACTTTGTTCAATTCCAATCGGATTCGGAGGCGGTCTATCTGAGCAGCGGAGATTCGGGCTATACTGACTTGCCTGATAATAGTGTGGATTTGATCATTACTGATCCACCGTTCTTCGACAACGTGCATTACTCACAGTTGGCAGATTTCTTTTACTACTGGCTGAATCAGACACTTGAGGTATCTTCAAACAATAGCACTCGCTCCCCAAGAGAGGTTCAAGACACAGACCCGGATATGTTTACGGCGAAGTTAACAAGTGTCTTCGTAGAATGTCGCCGGGTTCTTCGCCCTGATGGACTTTTCATCTTTACATACCATCACTCTCGCCACGAGGGATGGGCTGCCATGCACCAAGCCATCAGGCATGCAGGTTTTGTCTGTGTCCAGAGCTACCCAATTAAGGCTGAAATGTCAGTTTCCATGCCCTTGCAGCAGGCCAAGTCGCCAATACATCTTGATTTGATTGTGGTCTGTCGAAAAGAGTCACAGAGCAATTCACGTCAGAGTGGAGAGCTGAACATTGCGGAGGTTGTCAGTGCAGCGAAGAGACAAGTAGCCTCTCTCAAAGGGGTCGGGATCAAGGTATCTCTCGGGGATGCAAAAGTCATCCTGATGGGGCGTCTGCTGTGTGCGATACATGGTATCAGAGATTTGAATCTGGAGAAGAAGCTTTTGGACGGGATAGAGGATGATATAGACTCCTTTGTGAGCCAAGTGATGTTGACAAAAGGGGAAGTCTTGTACGATCAAGCCCCCTTCCGATCTACCCAGTTGACTCTCTTCGAAGAAATGGAGACGTACCTGGCGAAAAACCGATTGATTCTCGCTGCCCCCGAAGGCAGCGAAAGATCATAGCTGATAGCTCAGGCCAGAATTGCGTTGTAAAGACGTTCGATGTTCTGCCGGTGGGCGGCGACGGCGGCGGGGGTGCAGCGATTTTCCGGCAGAAGCGCGGCGGCTATCTGTTCGGACCGGCTCCAGAAGGCGCCCTCCGCAGCCGCTTGCGAAACGGTACGCCGCAGGCCGTGTAGATAGCTGACGTCGTCGGCCAGCCGCCCCATCACTTCGACCGTGTCCGACGAAATCGAGCCGATGCGCGGGATGTATAGTTGCAGGCGGTGTCCCTTCACCAGACGCGCCAGCAGACGCAGGCTCTCGATCTCATCCTCGCCGTCCGAGCCTTCCCCCAGTTCCGGCAACGCCAGATCACTGCCAAACGTTCCCCCACAGAGTACGCCCATCGCCGGGAAATGGACCAGATGGGCGTGCCGCTGGGAGTAGATATCCAGAAGGTGTTGGCCGACATTGATGTGAGCCACGCCGCCGGGCCGGGTCTGGACGAGCGGGAGTCCGACGTCCTGAGCGGCGCAGGTGAAAAGGGTAGCCGTCTCCTCCGCCATGCCAAAACGGGCGCTGACATCGACCGGCGGATCGATGATCAGCAGCCTGTCCGCCGATCCGAGCAGCCGCGCCAGGACAAAGAGCGAGTGGGATGGGGGATCGCCTTCGCTGTAGAGTTCCAGCTGTTCAAAGAGTTGCGTAATTTTCATCAGCGGTGTGCCCGAGCAAGTTCGCTCCGTCCACAGTCACAGGGCACGTTTGCTTCCCAAGACTGCGCGAAGGCGGAAAGCGCCAGCACCACGACCTCCAGCCCGCTATGGTTCTCTGCCTGATCCGGCGGGGGCGGGCGTTCGGCGCTGATTTCATCGACAGTGACCAGACCGGCGAAACAGAGGCTCAACTCTCTGGCGAGCGCGATCTCCGGTACCAGATTCTGACCGAGGACATCGGCCCCCCAACTGCGGAACATGCGCGCCTCGGCTGCGGTCTCCCGTCTGGGGCCGTCTACACCCAGATAGACGCCGCCCGGCGCCATCGGCAGGACGTTTGACAGCGCCTCGGTCAGGCGGGGACAGACGGCTGGAGTCTGGCTGAGGCCGCCGGTCCCTTCGTTTTCGAGAAATGTTTGCGGCTGGTGGCGGGTGAAGTCGATGTAATCGGTGATCAGCATCGGATGACCCGGCCCCAGCATCGGATTGACGGCGACGGCGCTGTCCCAGGCAACGATCTGGCTCACATTCAACATCTGCGCGGCTTGCAGCGTGGCTCTTGGATCTGTGCGGTTGGGCAAGCCGTAGTAGGGCTGGATCCAGACCGACGTGCCATCCGGCCTACCGCGCCTCGCAAGAGGACCTACGGGGCCATATTCCGTGTCTAGTTTACGTTCTTCGATGAGAGGGCCGATGGATTCCAGCGATTGGGGTGGAAGCGGAACGGCCAACAGAAGCAGCATCGGTTTCGACTATCTCCCCAGGCGCACTGTGATATAATGTCCCTATCGTGCTCCGTTCGAGCAGGGGCGCTTTCAACAGTTGATCCACATCCTGCCGAAGGGTTCACCTGCGCAAACGATAGCATCAGTTGCCAGCGATAGCAAAACGGGTGTGCTTTTCGGTATCTTCATCGTCATCGGGGCAAGTCCATGGGCGGGCCGCTTCGCATTGCACTGATCGGAGCCGGGGCATTTGTGCGCAAAGCGCATGCGCCGTCTTTTCTGGAGTTAGGCGACGCGGCGCAGATTGTGGCGGTATACAGCCGCACGCGCGCGTCAGCCGAGACCGTGGCGGATTCGATCCCCTATCCCGTTGAGATTTACACCGACATCGAAGCGCTGCTGGCCAACGAGAGTGTCGAGGCGGTCGATGTCGTGCTGCCGGCGCCGATGCTGCCGGCGGTGGTGTCACAGGCGCTGGCGGCGGGGAAGCACGTCATCAGCGAGAAGCCGATCGCGCCGACGGTTGCCGAGGCGCAATCACTGATCGCCCGCAGCCGGTCTTATGGAGATCGGGTGTGGATGGTGGGCGAGAACTGGCGCTATGAGGAGGCGTTTCAGGCCGCCGCCCAGGCGATCCGCGCCGGTCGGATCGGGCAGCCTCTTTTCTGCGACCTGTCTTTGCAACTGCCGGTGATGGCAGACTCGCCCTATCTACAGACGGGCTGGCGGCGGTCGGGAGAGTTTCCGGGCGGATTCCTGCTGGATGGGGGTGTGCATCATGTGGCCGGTCTGCGCGTGCTGCTGGGGGAGATCGAGAGCGTGTGCGCGCTGACGGCGGCGCATCGGCCAGACCTGCCGCCGGCGGATACGATGAGCGTGGCGCTGCGTTTTGCCAGCGGCGTAATCGGCACATATTTGATCACCTACGCGGTGGGCAGTACACTGGGAAGCGATGCTGTCCATATTGGCGGAACTGAGGGCAGCTTACGTGTCTCGCGCGGTGACCTTGTGTTGCAGCGGGGCGAGACGTGCGAGCGGCGCCAGTTCAATGTCTTCATCAGCGTGCGCGAGGAGTTGGCTGCGTTCGCGGCCGCGGTGCGGGAAGGCGCGAGTCACCGTAATTCGCCCCAAGAGGCGTTGCAGGACCTTGCGGTCGTGGAGGCGATGTTGAAGTCCGCGCAGACGGGGGCGATGCAACAGGTAGAGCGATATTTGTGAGACAGCGAGACTCGCAGAATCACGAAAGGAGTAGGAACCATGAGCGCATGTTTTTCCTGCAATACCGAATTGCCTGCTGGGGCACGATGATGTCCAATCTGTCACACCAATGCGATAAGTCCTCAGAGTGGTAGATTAGCTTCCCCAGCAAGACGGCTGGGCGCCTATGTTCTTGAATTCCTGGTCTACGGGATTGTTGCTCTGATTGTCGGTTCTATCGGAGATGCAGGATTCATCGTTCTGATAGTATACGCCATTTTTGCATTGGTTCTCTTCGCCAGAGGGACAACACCTGGGAAAATGCTACTAGGTTTGCACGTCGCCAAGGAAAATGGCGAAAGAGCCGGTTTCTTCACCATGCTTATTCGCGAAGTGATCGGAAAGTTCATTTCATCGCTTGTCTTAGGGTTGGGTTTTCTCTGGATTGTTTTGGATAAGGAGAAACAAGGCTGGCACGACAAGCTAATGAGTACATATGTAGTTCAAGAGTAGAAGTGTAGACATATTGGTTATCGTCAGACCGCAATTCTGAATCCTGAAACCCTCCCGATGGAGACAGTCATTTGTGGAAGGGCTGCATCGTACGATGGAGCCAGAGGGTAGCAGCATCACGGTGGATTTCCCGACAGGGATCTATCGGTTCCTGCCCAAGGAGGAGTTAGATGGACATCTTAGGCATTGACATCGGCGGCAGCGGCATCAAGGGCGCGGTGGTTGACGCGGAGACCGGAGAACTTCTGACCAAGCGCCGACGCATCGACACGCCGGATCCGTCAACGCCTCAAGCGGTGGCGGAGGTGGTAGCAGAGATTGTCCGCCACTTCGGCTGGGCAGGCTCGATGGGATGTACGTTTCCGGCGGTGATTCGCAACGGCGTCGTCTGCACGGCAGCCAATGTGGACGACTCGTGGATCGGCACCGATGCCCCTGCGCTGTTCGAGCGGGCCACCGGCTGCCCGGCTTCGATCATCAATGACGCCGATGCCGCCGGTATCGCCGAGATGGTCTTTGGCGCGGGCAGGGATCAGCCCGGCGTTGTTTTGCTGCTCACTTTGGGCACAGGCATCGGCTCGGCGCTGTTTATTGACGGACATCTGGCGCCGAATACGGAGTTGGGGCACATTGAGATCGATGGCGTCAACGCCGAGAGCCGCGCCGCCAGCAGCGCCCGCAAACGGGAGAAGCTGAGTTGGGAGCAGTGGGGGCGGCGGCTTGACCGATATTTCCAGACTGTTGAATTTCTGCTTTCGCCAGATCTGTTTATCATTGGCGGAGGCGTGAGCAAGAGAAGCGAGAAGTTTGTCAAGTATATTGACGTGCGCGCGCCGATAGTCGCTGCACAGATGCGCAACCACGCGGGACTGATCGGCGGCGCGATGGCCGCGCTTGCCCTGATTCAAGGGGGCGCGGATGCGGAGTTGGATCCCGCCATTCTATATGTGCCGGAGTACGATTGAATGCGCTGCCGCGTCACCAGATATGTGCGGTAAAGCCTTATCACATCCGAAAGAGGATTTCGAGGAGAATAGCAATCATGACAAGAATGCAAGAAGCAGCGGCGCTTGGACAGTCGATCTGGCTGGATTTCATACGGCGTTCCTTCCTGGACTCCGGCGAACTGGGTGAACTGGTCGCGCAGGGGCTGCGGGGCGTTACGTCGAACCCGTCGATCTTCCAGAAGGCGATCACCGCCAGCACCGATTATGATGCCGCGGTGGAGCGGCTGGTCGATGAAGGCAATTCGGTCAATGACATTTACGAGACGCTCGCCATCCAGGACATTCGCCGCGCCTGTGACATTATGCAGCCGGTCTACGAGAGTACCGACGGCTTGGACGGCTATGTCAGTCTGGAGGTCAATCCGAAACTGGCCTATGACACGGAAGGCACGGTGATGGAAGCCCGCCGCCTTTCGTCGCTGGTAGACCGGGCGAATGTGATGATCAAGGTGCCGGCCACGCCGCAGGGCATTCCGGCGATTGAGACGCTGATCGGCGAGGGCATCAACATCAATGTCACGCTGATATTCTCGCTGCAACAGTATGAAGACAGCGCGATGGCCTATATTCACGGCCTGGAGAAGCTGGCTGGCGCGCATGTGGATCTCAGCCGGGTGGCGTCGGTGGCCTCTTTCTTCGTCAGCCGGGTGGATGGCAAGGTCGATCCCAAGTTGAGCGAACTCGGCAACAACGAGCTTCAAGGCAAGATCGCCATCGCCAACGCCAAGAACGCCTATCATCGCTTCAGCGGGCTTTTCAGCGGTCCTCGCTGGGAGAAGCTGGCGGCGCAGGGGGCGCGCGTGCAGCGGCCGTTGTGGGGCAGCACCAGCACCAAGAACCCTGACTACCCCGACACGCTTTATGTGGATGAACTGATCGGACCCCATACGGTCAATACGGTTCCCCCGGAGACGCTGGACGGCTTTTTGGATCATGGCTGCGCGGCCCGCACGGTGGATACGGACATAGAGCAGGTCCGCCAGCAGTTGGCGCAACTGGCCGAACTGGGTATCGATCTGGACGAAATTACCGCCCAGTTGATGCGCGACGGTGTAGACTCCTTCGCCGACTCTTTTGATGAACTGATGGCGGGGATCAACCAGAAGGTGGCGGCCATCGCCGGTGTGGACGACCGCGAGCGCGCAGATTTTTTTACAGTGCCCTCCGGAGCCGCATAGAGGGCGCTCTGGAGGAGATCGACAGGGAGCGCATCGTCGCCCGCATCTGGGCGCGGAGCCACAGCGTATGGAGTGACGAGCCGGACGAGATCGTCAACCGCCTTGGCTGGCTGGACGTAGCCACCCGAATGGAAGAGGAACGGCACTGTGTCGGCGCGCTGCTGCAAGACGTACAGCAGGAGGATTACACGCAGGCGGTCCTGTTGGGGATGGGAGGATCCAGCCTGGCTCCGGAGGTGTTCGTGCATACATTTGGCAGCGGCGCGCTGCGGCTGCACGTATTGGACAGCACCCACCCGGCGGCTGTCCTGGGCTTGGGCGACAGTCTGGATCTGGCGCGAACGCTCTTTATCGTCGCCACCAAATCCGGTACCACGGCTGAGACCCTTTCACTCTTCAAATACTTCTACAATCGAGTGCAGGACGAATTCGGCGAAGCGGAGGCGGGCGCACATTTCGTCGCCATAACGGATGCGGGCAGCGCCCTGGCAAGTCTGGGCGAGGCCTGCAACTTCCGCTCGATTTTTGTCAACGATCACAACATCGGCGGCCGCTATTCGGCGCTATCCCATTTTGGGCTGACGCCGGCGGCGTTGGTGGGAGTGAATCTGCGGCGGCTGCTGCGTCGCGCTCGGGAGGCGATGAACGACTGCGGCCCGCATGTCACCGGCTCGGTCAATCCCGGCGCACGGATCGGGGTTATGATGGCGGAGATGGCGAAGTTGGGCAGAGACAAGCTGACGATCATCGCTGATGAGGAGGTGGCTTCATTCGCCGACTGGCTGGAGCAGCTCATCGCTGAAAGCACCGGCAAATCCGGCACGGGGATTGTGCCGGTGGTGGGTGAAGCGGCGGCATCAGCGGACGCTTACGGCGAGGACCGGCTGTTCGTTCATCTCCAGTGGAGCGACGCCGGCGCGCAGGATACGACGGTGCAGGCGCTCATCGACGCAGGTCATCCGGTAATCCGTGTGCGCTTCCGCGATCGGTACGATCTGGGCGCCCAGTTCTTCCTGTGGGAGTTCGCCACGGTCGTCGCCGGGGCGCGGCTGGGCATTCATCCGTTCGATCAGCCGGACGTGGAATCGTCCAAGCAGCAGTCCCGCCAGATGATGTCGGCCTATATGGAGAGCGGAAGCCTGCCCGAGCCGCGTCCGTCACTGGAAGCCGACGGCGTGAAGGTCTACTTTGACGCGCCAGATGGGGCGCGGCCGAGCAGTCCTGCCGACGCGCTGGCAGCGTTTCTGACGCAGGCCGGAGCGGGAGATTACCTCAGCATCCAGGCCTACTTGCAGCCCTGCACGGCCATGGCACAGCGACTACGCACAATGCAGGGTCGGCTGCGAGAGCGGACCAAGCTGGCTACGACGCTGGGTTTCGGCCCCCGCTTCCTCCATTCCACCGGCCAGTTGCATAAAGGGGATGGCGGCAACGGCCTCTTTATCCAGCTCACTGACAGGCCCTCCGCCGATGTCGACATTCCCGACGAACCTGGCTCGTCGCGGTCGTCGCTGCCGTTCGGTATCCTGATCCAGGCACAATCCCTGGGGGATCGGCAGGCGCTGTTGAACGCAGGGCGGCGCGTGCTGCGGATCGATTTGGGGGAGAATTCGCAGACGCAACTGGATCGGCTGGTCGAATCATTGGCGACGGAGCGAGGGTAAGAAAAGAGACCAGATGCAAGACGTAGATGTTCTCAAGCGGCAGGCGGCTGAAGCGGCGGTGGCGCACGTTGAATCCGGGATGATCGTTGGCTTGGGCGCGGGGAGTACGGCGCTGAAGGCGCTCGAATGTATCGCCGAACGGCTGACGCAGGGCACGCTGGCGGATATTCTCGGCGTCCCCAGCTCGAAGCAGGTGGCTGCCGACGCCCAGCGGCTGGCCATTCCGCTCACGACGCTGGAGAGTCATCCGCGCGTCGATCTGACAATCGACGGAGCCGACGAGGTAGACCCCCAACTGCGGGTTATCAAGGGTGGGGGCGGCGCGCTGCTGCGTGAGAAGATCGTTGCCCAGGCGAGCGCGCGGGAGATGATCATTGTTGACGCCAGCAAGCTCTCCGAGCGGTTGGGTATGCAGTGGGCCTTGCCAGTGGAGGTGATCCTCTTTGGTCTGCGCGCCCATGCGGAGTATATTGAAGAACTGGGCGCAACGGTGCAAGTGCGGACCGGGTCCGAAGATTGCCCGTTTCGGACGGACAGCGGCAATCTGATCCTCGACTGCCAGTTCGGCCCGATGGACGACCCGGAGTCAATCGCCGGCGCGTTGGAGAGGCGCGCCGGAATCGTCGAGCATGGCCTCTTTCTCGATCTGGTGACAGACTTGATCGTCGCCAGCCCCGCGGGCATCGAACATCGAACCCGATAACTGTACAACCGATTATTTCGTATCTCGTATCTCGTGTTGCGTAGGGGCAGACGGGTAATTCGAGGCGCGGAAAAACAGTTGTGCGGGGATGCTGACGAAGAGTTGAGATTGGACGGGATCAGGGATTGGTCGCCGGAATTATCAGCTCATCTCCGACGCGCAGCAGGTCGGGGTTGGTAATGTTGTTTGCCGCCATGAGCGCGTCGACACTCACGCCGAACCGTTGCGCAATAGCGATCAGGCTATCCCCTTCCTGGACTGTATAGAGCGTCTGGTTCAGGGTCTGGATATCGGCGGCAGTCAGACCGGGAATGACGAGTACGGTATTGGGTTTTACTACGTGCGGATTGGTGATGGTATTGCTGTTGAAGGCGATCAGATCGGTCAGAGAGACGCCGTACAGTTCGGCGATGAGCGCCAGGGTCTCGCCAGGGCGGACCGTGTGCGTGCCCGCTCTGCGAGACAGTTCTGGATCGGCTGGTCCGGTCTCTGCGCGCGGCAATTCGGACGTGCTTGCACCGGGAATCAATAAGACCTGACCGACCGCGAGATTGTGCTCGTCTCGCAGGCCATTAACGCTGACCAATTGGTTCAGCGAAATATCGAAGCGAAGCGCAATCGACAATAGCGTATCCCCCGCCTGCACTGTGTACTCGAACGGCTCCGGCGTGGCGGTGGGAATCCCGTGCGGAGTTGTCACGCCGGGTATATTGGGCACGCGCAGCACCTGTCCCACTTGTAGATGGTCCGTTGTCAGCAGGTTCAGCGCCCGAATCCTCTGGGGATCGGTTCCGAATTTCTCCGATATTGCGGAGATTGTATCCCCCGGTTGAACTTCATAGGTGATTACCTTCGGCTCGGGCGTGTCTTCAGGTGTAGGCACGGACGTTTCGGTCGCTGTGGGGAGTGGCGTGAGTTGCGTCACGACCGGTTCTTGCGGTTGCTCTCCTAAGGAGCTTCCCACTTCCTCGGCGATGCGCTCGCGCGTACATGCGGAGAGCAGTAGAATCGCCGTCAGTGCCAGAATAACGCCGACCGTCCAGCGTAATTTCCTTGATAGCGCTACCTCGTCTCTGCGAGAACGGGACTGCATACCCATCGATCTTCTCCACTTCTTCAAGCTAACTGCCCGTTTGGTTGCGATCAGATGACCGACCAAGAGGATGAAAACGGGTAAGCGATCTGCCATTTCGTGTGGATTGCAGGGTTTGAGGATTTTTCGGCGGAGGACATTGGCGCAGGGGAGCCCAACCGAAAGAATCCTCAAACTGGATCATAGCACAACCCCACAGTCATCGCAAGCAGTTGCAAGAAATGTGGGCATCCCAGGATGGCGGAGTGGCCGACAGATGGATCGAATTTGGGGTCCGAGACGAGGCGAGCGTCAGAAAACGGTCCGAAAACGTTCCGACAGTTGGCCGGAAAAATGTCTCTGAAGGAAGTAGAATCATGGCATCGACAGTCAGAATTGCGAATTACGGAGGTTCAGCCATGATTTTACGATTTCTTTTGACGGGAACGACTCTTCTGCTACTGTCGCTGGCTGCGTCTGTCGGCGCGGCGGCGAGCGCCGGGCCGGATTGGATTCCGCTAACTGAATTGGAGAACGTGCGCGCGTATGCGGCGGCGGCGCGCACGGACGGGCGCAGCTACGCGGTAGACGGCGGCCGGCTCTATGCCGGGGTCGGCGGCGTCTGGGAGTCGATCTCCGCGCCGCCCGGTGTGATCGTCAACGCCGTGGCGGTGGCTCGGGGCAATGCGGATACGGTGTATATCGGCGCGGCCAACCGGTTGAGTGTCTATGTTTCCCGCAACGCCGGCCAAAGTTGGATGGAGATTGCGATGGATTCGGATGCCATCGGCGGCGTGACCGCGCTGGCCTTCGACGCGGCCAACTGGCTGCTGTATGTAGGCACGGATGCCGACGGGGTCTTTCGGCTGCGGGATGTGGGCGCCGCGGGCAGGGGCGATCTGATCGCCAGCGGACACCTGCTGTTGGAGGAGCCGGTGCAGGAGATCGCCACGGACAGCACGGGGGCAGGACTGGCGTTCGTGCGTACGCAGGAGAAGCTGTACCGGGCTGAGGCGTTCGGTCTGCGGTGGGTGACTGTGGACAGTCTGCCCGGATCACCGACCGCCATAGCGGTTGCCGACACCTCACCGCCGACGGTCTATGCAGGCACGGCCGATGCCGGGATCGTTGTGAGCCGGGATGGCGTCGTGTGGCGGTCGCTCAATCACGGGTTGGGGTATGCGTTATACGACCGGCTTGCGATCAGCGATCTGGTTGTCGATGCGGCGCAGCAAGACGTGATCTACGCCGCAACGGGTGGTCTCTCCGGGTTGGACGATCATCACGCGCCGCCCGGCCGCGTGATGATCAGCACCGATGGCGGCGCGCACTGGGAAACGGTGGCGGAATTGGAGGCTGCTCAGGTGGCGGAACTGCTGCCGGTGACCGGTCGGACAGGAAGGGTATACGCTCTGACGACCACCAGCCGCACGCCGCTGCCAGTCGGCGGGGAGTCGGCGATGGAAATGCCGGAAAGAGCAGAGCCGTTTGCATCCGGCCTGAGCGTCACGACGCTGCTGGCCTGGATTCTGGCGGGGCACGCCAGCGCGGCGCTCATCATTCTGGTGGTGGGCGAGATCCGGGGAGGGAGTCGTCGAATGCGGCTCGACGCGGAAGGGTCGCAGCGCCAAGCTGCGGATCCCGCATTCGGGTTGGGTACGATGTAGTTCGGCTAATGGCCGCGGCAGAGCCTGTTGCGCCAGCCTGTGTCCGATCTGCTTCCGTCACCCGGAGGCGCGCGTTCCCCCGCGGGCGTCTCCGGCTTTTCGCGTCGCGTGTGGGCGGGCTTGTTGAAGACTCTACCGCAGTTGGGGAAAGGCGGATGCGACCGCCAAGCCGGTGAAAAGGAGCAGCATCAGCAGCCCGCTCCCGCTTGCGAGGAGGAAGAAGAGCGCCCAGGGCGCCACGCCCAGAATGATGCCGGTCAGAGCGAAGTGCGGCAGTTTGCGCCCGCGGCGGTTGCCGACTGCGCGGCGAATGACGCGGGCCACGAGCGTCCCGGCGCCGGAGCCGACGATGAAGGCGAATAAGAAGCCGAAAAAGCCGAAACTGCCCAGCAGAAAGCCGACAATTGGGGCGACGATAAGGGTAAGGACAAATCCCACCGCCAGGGCGACGATGTTGTCCCGTCCCAGGGCATTGAAGTAGATGTTCTGCTGTTCGCGTACACAGTCAGTGCAGCGGTAGCCGACCGGTGTACGCACGGCGCAGGCGATACAGATGGGCTTGCCGCACTTGTTGCAGCGCAGGAGCGTTTCCCGATCCGGATGGTTGGCGCAGGTCAGGGCTTCCGGCTCACCGTCGCTCCCAACTTCGACCGGGGCGGGTTTGCCGTCATAGATGGCGCGCCGGGCCGGGTCACCGAGGATCTCGTAGGCTTTTTCGACGGCGGCCAGCTTTTGCGCTGCATAGGCCCGGTCCTCTGCGGATTCCAGCGTTTCCGGTTGGTACAGCATTTGCAGGCGTCTGAACTGCTGTGCGATCTCTTCCTGCCCGGCGTCTTCCGGCAGGTCCAGGGAGCGGTAGTGCTCCTTTGCGGATGGATGGCTTTTGTCTGACATCGAATTTTGCTCTCTACTATAGATTGGCGCGCCAGGGAAAGGCGCGACCTCCAGGCGGCGCCCCGTTCATTTCAGCTTGTCCATCAGCGTCTGGTAGAAGTAGCTACGCGGGCGGATGCGGACAAAGCGGGCCTGATAGGGGCTGCTGTCGACGACGATCTCATCGGAATCGTCGACCTCGACTTCGAACTGGCCGTCCACGGTCAGCATGGCCGAGTGATCGCTGTAGACGCGCAGGCGCACTTCTGTGCCCTCGGAGAGGACGACGGCCCGATCCATGCTCATGTGGGGGGCCACGGGAATCACGAGGATGTTGCGCAGTTCCGGCGGCAGGATTGGCCCCCCCGCGGCCAGGGCGTAGGCTGTGCTGCCGGTCGCCGTGCTGACGATCAGCCCATCGCAGGTGTAGGTGGTCAGATAGCCGCCGTCCAGGTTGGCGCTGACGCGCACAATGCGGGCCAGACTGCCGCGGCTGAGGACGACATCGTTGAGGGCGTCGAATGTGCAGCGCACGACGCGTTCGCCGCCGTTGGGTCTGGCCTTTTCCACCAATGCGCGCACCATAAGCCGCTCTTCAATCCAGCAGTCGCCTCGGAGCAGTTGTTCCAGGGGCGTTCGCCAATCCTGGGGGAAGATCTCGGCCAGAAAGCCGAGCCGCCCCATCTTTACGCCTAACATGGGTACGTTGTAGGCCGCCCCGAGTCGCGCGGCCCGCAGCATGGTGCCATCGCCGCCGAGAGTAATCAGCAGGTCGACGTCGGGGAGTCTGGTTTTGATCACGTCGGCATCCCAGGCGGAGTGGCGCCAGGTCTCATTCACGCCGGCGCGGCGCAGGAACAGTTCCATCTGGCCCGCGAGTTCCAGCGAGTCCGGTTTGCGCGGGTGGTGAAGAATTCCGATGCGGCTGAAAGCGCTTGTTGCGGCGTCCGTCATTTCAGACAGTCTTTCCTCATTGATGCAGGGCTGGCTCTCCAGTCTATATCCATACAAGCATATTCAGACAATTATGTCGGGTGCGGTTCACAATGGGGGTGAGTTTCTGGCTGTCTCTGGAAAGCTACACTGGATTCCGATGCCAGCCACTCTGGTCGCCCCCAAATCTGGACCACACCCATTATGTCTATCCGTTTGAGTTGAAATCCAGCCTGTGTTAAGATGCCTCAATGCGCGTATTGGTTCTTTCTGACATTCACGCAAACTTTGTCGCTCTGGAAACGGTCATGGCCGACGCCGCAGGTCGTTATGATGCGATCTGGTGTTTGGGCGATGTGGTCGGTTATGGCCCGGCTCCGAATGAGTGTGTCGAACTTGTGCAGTCGGAGGCGGATCTGTGCGTCATCGGCAACCATGATTGGGCTGTGTTGGGGCGTCCCGGGCTGGATATTGAACATTTCAATCCCCTGGCGCGCGCAGCCGTTGAATGGACCCGGGGCCAACTGAGCGCGAAGAGCCGTAAGTTCCTCGACAGTTTACCAGCGGAACCGCTCGAACCGGAAGGCGCGGGCAGCCTACTGATCACGCATGCCAGCCCGCGGGAGCCGGTGTCGGAGTATGTCCAGTCGCCGGAGATCGCGTTGGAAAACTTTGCCCACTTTGAAACCCAGATGTGCCTGGTGGGCCACACGCACAAACCGGCGATCTTCCACTGGCAACTGCGCAGGATATATTCGAGGCGCGGCAGACGGAACGGCATTCCGGTGACTGTTGACTTTCTCCGGCCTTATGAGGCGCAACTTGTACGGCTGGAGCTGACGGAGCTTGAGCGCCTGATCCTCAATCCGGGCAGTGTGGGTCAGCCGCGCGACAATGACCCGAGGGCCGCTTACGCCCTGCTGGATCTGGAGGCCCTCACCTGGGAACAGCGTCGCGTGGCGTATCCCGTCGACCTGACGCAAAGCCAGATGCGAGCCGTTGATCTGCCGCGCCGTCTGATCGACCGATTGACGTATGGTAGTTAAGGTGCGTTCAGTTTGGGCAATCGCTTGATTGCGCATTCCGTAAGAGAGCGTGAGATACCCTCTCTCCTTACCTCACTCCTTGTTCCTCGCTTGCCCCATCTCCAGCCGGTTGTACATCTCGAACCAGTCGGGCAGGTCCCGGCTGCGGTCCTGGGCCTTGCGCCGTTCATCCTCGCGCCGCCATACGATCATCCGCCGGGTGATCTCTTCTTTGACGTTTCTGGGATTGGGCACGTGATCGAAGGTGAAAGCGCCCTCGCCGGCGGCCGTCTGCACGATGATATTGCCAAAGTTCAACATCATCTTCAGGGGTGAGTTCATATCCAGGCTTATGTCCTGAATGTCACTGAGCTGGGCTTCGCGGCGCTGCTCGCTAAGAAAGAGCGGAAGCTTCTCAACGTCGATAATTCTGTCTTCGGTGACCGTGTAGGTGTCATTCCACCAATCGGTTACGGCCCAGAGAATCCAACCCAGGGTAGCGAGCATCACCACCCCCCCGGAGACCAGCAGAGTCGTAGCGTCCAAGCTGGATTGAATCTGTTGCAGCAGGGCAACCGAAGCGAAGCCTCCGGACAGCAACGCCAGTTCGACCAGCAGGAGCAGTCCGGGCAACGCGACCTGGACAAGAAGCACCCACCAATGTTTGTGCCAGACGATACGATCGGTAGATTCCCAATCGAGTGAACTGTCGACGGTGATAGAGCGGCGCAGTTTTTTCCACACGCCCGACCCGGCCGCGGTGTCGTCGGGGGCGGCCGGGGCCGCGTCGGTTCGCACTCGGCTGGGCAGATCAACGGTCAGGCCCAGACGCTTCTCCAACTCGTTCTGGATATCCAGTTTGCTCTCGGCGCTGGCACGCTGTTGGCGCAGACCGCGTTGATGAAAGATCGTAGCCCGCAGGTCGTCCGCGGCTGCGACAAAGTCGAAGTCGATTGATCCTGTTGTGCCAGCGGTATAGACGGACATGCTACCGTAATTGAGCAGATTCCCCCAGAATGTCGTGGAGACATCAACCCGCTGAATCTGTTCGAGCAGAGCTTCCCGCCGCTGTTCGCTGAAAAAGATGACCTTCTCCTGCTGGATGACCCGCCGGTTGGTGACAATAAAGTAGTCGTTGAGGTAGTTGAGGATGCCCCAGATGAGCGCCAGGATCACAAAGAGGGCGCTGATGCCCAGGGAGAACCAGAGAGCGACGCCAAGAGACGAGAAGAGCCAGGTAAAGCCGACGCCGGCGAGGATGGCAACAATCGTCGCCGGCGATTTCCCCAGCAGCGCCAGCCAGTGACGCAAGCGCAAGCTGACCAGGAGTTCGCCTTTTCGCATCCACTTATAGTCCTGCCGCTGGTCGGGATCGGCGTCATCAACCTCCGCGGGCAGGCGGGCGGCAATTTTGTCCACGATCTCCTGGCCGCAGATCTGGCCGAAACGCTGAAAATCCTGCCGGTGGAGTCGCAGCCACAGGCTGCCCGGTTCAGATTCAACGGTCAGTTCCACATGACTGGCGGCGAGGAGTGCGGTATCGTTGAAGGAGAAGATACCGCGCACCGGCGCGCGGGGCAGGGCACGGTTCTCTTCGTCCAGCGCGCTCAACACGGCTCGGCTGTTTTCGAGCAAGATCCACATACTGTCGGCGCTATCGCCCTGCTGCATGATGGGATGGTATTGGGGGATGCGCTGGAAGGTGCAAAAGCCTGCCAGTTGAATCTGTTCGTGGGGAGTCAGTCCGGCGAAGATGGAAATGGCGCTGATCGTTTTGGCTGGCAGCAGTTGGATTTCCGGGTCGACCGCCTGGGGAAAACGGCGACCGATCTGGCGCAACGTCTTCCAAGGCAATTCGAACAATGTCGTCTCGGTTTTGGCTTCGGCCCAATGTCCGTATCGGTCCGCAGGCGCGCTGTGGGTCGTGCCGACGCTTCCGGGAAAGCCAAAGGGGCTGCCGGTTCCCAGCCACAGGCGGTTATCGGTTCTGCGGGGATGATAGAGTTCTATCTGTCCCTGGGCGATGAGAAAGAGCGTGTCGGGGGGCTGGTTCTGGGTATAGAGGACAGTGCCCGCGGACACGGTCTGGCTGCGGATCTCTTCGGCCAGAAATCCGAGAATGTCCATATCGACATCGGCCAGCAGAGGCATCGTGCGCAAACGGTTGACGACCGCCTGGTAGATGGTCTGCTGGTGGAGGGAGGGATAGCGATAGAGAAGCTGCTCCAGTGTCGAACGGTCGATGCACAGCGCTGTCACTGCGTCTTCAGCGGTGGCGGTGCTGATGTACTTGAGGCTGAAGGTCAGTTCGTAGCGACCGATGATGTCGTCTGCTGTGACCAGCCGGCCGAGTATTTCCTGGGAGCCAGAGGCGTTTTCGTCCTGGTCGCGCCGCACAACGCGGACGGAGCCGCTGAGAACAAAGAAGAGGAACTCGGCGACATCGTCCTGCCGGGTCAGTTCGTCGCCAGCGGAAAAATCGACCACCAGCGAGTTCGCTTGGAGGAGAGCGGCGATCTCGTCGATGGGCAAGCCATCCAGGTAGGCAAGTGATTGCAGCAGCGCCAGAGTGGGTGGGGAGCCGACAAACTGGGAAAGGCCGGCCCGGTTGCCGCGGGTCATTTACAGATTCTCCTTGACCGATTCAGCGGCTTTGTGGTTCATGCCCGGCACGGCCCGCAGTTCATCGAGGGTGGCCTGGCGTACTTTGTCGAGATCGCCGCTGAAGTATTGTAGCAGAGCCTTACGCCGTTTGGGGCCAATGCCGGGCAGGCTGTCCAGCACTGTCGTCGTCTGTCCTTTTCGACGCAGAGTGCGATGATAGGTGACGGCGAAGCGGTGCGCCTCGTCGCGGATGCGTTGCACCATGTAAAACGCCTGGCTGCCGCGGCGGAGATAGAGCGGTTCGCGGCGTTGGGGCAGAAAGATCTCCTCCTCCCGTTTTGCCAGTCCAACCACCGGCACTCTATCGCGCAGACCAAACTCGTCCAGCACATCCACGGCGACGCCGAGTTGGCCCTTGCCGCCGTCAACGATAACGAGGTCCGGCAGCAGTTTCCAGTGGTTGGCACCGGTCGATTTGCTTCCTGGCCGGGCCGGGTCTTCCTCCACGGCGCGGCGGAAGCGGCGGCGCAGAATCTCCCGCATACTGGCATAGTCGTCCGGCTCGCCCTGGCCGCCCTGGCCGCGTATTTTGAAGCGTTTGTAAGCAGATTTCAGGGGGGTGCCCCGGCCGAATACGACCATGGAGCCGACGGTATTGGTCCCCTGCAACGTGCTGATGTCGTAGCATTCGATGCGGGTTGGGGGGGTCTGCAAAGTCAGCGCTTCTTGCAGTTCGGCCAACGCTTCGGTCTGGCGGTTGGTGTCTTCGGCCCATTGGGCCTTCTGCACGCGCAGATACTCCTCGGCATTGCTCTTGGCGAACTCCATCAGTTTGCGCTTTTTGCCGCGCTGGGGCATGCGGATCTCGACCTTTGCGCCGCGCAGTTTGCTCAGCCAACTCCCCAGCAGGTCTTTGTCGGGCGGTACATATTGGACCAGCAGGCGGGGCGGAACTTTGCTCAACGCGCCGCGGCTTGAAGGGGGCGCGCTGGCGGCGTCGGCGTAAAAACGCTGGATAAAGATACCGATCAGGTCGCCCAGATTTTCGGCGGTCGTCTCAGACAGTTCAACCCCTTGCAGAGCGAAATTCTCTCTTCCGATCAGCCTGCCGCGGCGCACCAGCATGATCTGCACGACGGTATCGCTGGATTTCGCGTCCTGGGCGATGGCAACGACATCTTCGTCATCGTTCTGGACACCGACCACTTTCTGTTGGTGGACGATGCGCTGGGCGGCTTTGATGCGATCGCGATAGACGGCGGCCAACTCGAAGTTGAAGCGTTCGGCAGCCTTGCGCATCCTGGCTTCCAGCTGGCTCATCACCTCACCGGTGTCGCCTTCGAGGAAGTCGATCAGCTGTCGGATGCCTTCGCGATAGTCAGCGCGGCTCTGGACGCCGATACAGGGGCCGCCGCACAGTTTCAGATGATAGTAGAGACAAGGGCTTTCGTCGTTGCCGTTGATGGAGCGATCACAGTCGAGGTAAGGGAAGACTTTGCGCATCGACTCCAGCGTGCGGCCCACGGCCCAACTGCTCGTAAAAGGGCCGAAATAGCGGGCGCCGTCATCGTTGATCTGGCGCACGCGCTCCACCTTGGGGAAGTCATTCTGCCAATTAACTTTGATGTACGGATAGCCCTTGTCATCCTTGAGCATGACATTGTAGTGGGGCTGGTAACGCTTGATCAGGTCGTTCTCAAGGATCAGCGCCTCCATCTCCGTCGGCGTGACCCACCAGGTGATGTTCCGCACCTTGCCGACCATTTCGTGGATGCGCTGCGCGTGTTTGGCCGACGACTGGAAATAGCTGCGCACACGATGGCGTAACACCAGCGCTTTGCCCACATAAAGCACGTTGGCGCCTTCGTCCCACATCAGATAACAGCCAGGCTTGCTCGGCAGCTCTTCGAGTTTCCGTTGCACTTGTCGCGGCAGTCGTCGGTTCATAATGTCGATTGTATCACGTCTCTTTGGCCGATTCAATCGACTGTCTGTGCGGGGGTGCGGTCCAAAATGGGGGTGAGTTTCTGGCTATCTCTGGAAAGCTACACTGGATTCCGAAACCAGCCACTCTGGTCGCCCCCAAATCTGGACCACACCCCTGTGCGGGTGCAACCCAGTTTTTTTGCATCGATGCTCTGCGAATGCGGGGGGCTTGCTGAGGTTTGGAACGGAGGCGGTGGGTAGGGCCAGTTTTGACAGTTTTTTGTAATGGCGTTGGACGAAAGACAGTTCCGCCAAAAAATCTTCAAAATGCCAACCGCGATTTTCTGCCTCGCCTCTGCCGTAGCGGGCTTTCCTGCACCGATAGAAGCCGTGTGTTGGATGCGCTACCACTTCGTCCTATGAGCGCTGGTCTGTTACGGTATTGGTGTCATGATCGGTCGGAGAACCTGGCTGGCAGGGTCGATATTTCCAAGATATAGAATTATTTAGTGTCCGCTTTGTCCGCTTTTACCCCCCCCCCCCGTTGCCCAAAAGAAGCAGGAATTGGTTGAAGTTTTATGCGCTACCACTTCGTACTATGAGCGCTCATTGTTAATGTGAATCCCATTTGACACTGAGACTTTTTGCCTGCGTTACGCAATGGAGATGAGGTCGTCTCGCCTGCCCTTACACAATACGCAATACGCAATTCAGAAAAAACCGGGTTCTCAATGTGAACGCACATTAGATGCGCTACCGCTTCGCTATATGAGCGCCGGATTGCCATATGGGGGGCTGGGCATGCGGTGGCGGCGTTCCTGCTCGTGGAGGAGTGTAGCACAGATGAGCGAATTGGGCAAGCCGGGGTGACGATCGGGTGCATCCAGGATTTTTTGAGAGGAAGAAAGGGGATAGACTAGAAGAAGGAAATGAAAAGCTTGGTAGTGGTCACAAAGTAAGTGTTGAGGGCAAAGTCTATGTCTGAACTGTGATTTCTGTGATACGGAGATTGCTATGATTAGCGGATGCACGGACAAGAATGTCCACACCACCGGATTATCAGATCACTTACTATTCGACCACTACCAAAAGCTTAAAGGGGGAGCAAAATGAAACGAGAAAAGGCGAAGGCGAAATTTGTGCGCGGCGCAGAGGAGATGTTTGACGAGATGTGGGAATGGGGGGAAGAGCATCCGCAGGCGACCTTCGATGAGATAGCAGGCAAGGTGACGCTGTTGCGGCGGGAGTTGATGGGAGAGTTGCTGTTGCAACATGGAGATGGAAGGTACGAGAAGGTAGTCTGTCCAGAGTGTGGACAGGAGACGAAATCGAATGGACGGCGGACGCGCACGGTGATCCATGCCGAAGGGGAAGTGAAAGTGAAGCGAAGCCATCGCCGCTGTCCCGATTGTGGGCAGGGGATTTTTCCCCCTGGACCGACGACTTCAGCTGATAGAGCAACTTAGCTGGTCGCCGGGGACGATAGCGCAGGCATTGCGGTTGGGCAGTGAGATTCCCTTTGCGCGTGCGGCCAAGCTGCTTAACGAATTGACCCATGTGAGTCTATCCAAGAGCAGCCTGCAGCGGCTGGTGCGTGAGTATGGAGGGCAACTGGTGGAGCAGCAAGCGCAAGAAGCGCAGGCAACGGTACAGATACCGCGCGCGGAGACAGAGGTCGTCTGGCGCGATGGTCAACATCCGCGGCGAAGGCTGGAAAGAGGTGAAACTGGTTAGCGTTTCGGCTGTACGCCATCTGATTGATGCGGTGACAGGCAATTTGACCACCCATTTGCACGAGCATAGCTATCGCGCCGGGCTGTGGGATGCGACCGAATTCGGTCAGCAACAGTGGGCGGAAGCCTGTGGCCGCGGGGTGGAGAAAGCCAACTATCTGAGCAGTGTCAATGACGGCGCAGCCTGGATCTGGAACATCGTGCGCATGTGCGATGGCAACTGTGTCGAAATCATCGACTGGTGGCATGCTGTCGCAAAGCTGTGGCTGATCGCACAGCAGCGCTTCGATGCTGAATCAGAGCAGGCGACCGCGTGGGTCTCCGCCCAGAAACAGCTGTTGATCGAGGGCGGCCTCGGCGATGTCCTGAGCAACGTCCGCCTACTCTACCCCCAACGACACTCCCTGCCTGACGCCGTGCGCAAGGCGATTCTCTATCTCTTCCACAATCGCTGGCGTATGCGCTACGACCTGTTCCGTCAGGCGGGTTACCCCATCGGCAGCGGCACCGTCGAGTCGGCCTGCAAACATGTCGTCCAACAGCGTCTCAAACAATCTGGCATGCGTTGGTCGCGTTTGGGCGCTCAAGCCATGCTCGCACTGCGCTCAACTCTCCTCAGTCAGCCCAACCGCAACTCACTTAGGACTTTCGCTAAATTGGCTGAAAAGCCGGGATAGTCGGGTTGCGAAGTTGGGTTCGCAGATAATCGCTGAATAAGTCAGTGCGAACGCGATAGATGATTTTGTTGAGCAAGGTAGCTTGGAACTTCAGGGAAAGCCAAGCATGGTAACAACAAGCGAGGTGATTGCGCTGCGAACGAGCTTTGCGACATTGGCATTTGGCAGTGCCCGTCAGTTGCTTCAGTTCTCTGTGAAATTCTTCGACCTGCCAGCGCAACTCGTTCGCTTTTTGAGCGACTTGCGTGATCACAGTCTCATCCAGATCATTGGTAATGACCCAGTCAACGTCGCCGTTTGTGGCAACTAGCTTGAACAATTTCACTTTGAACGGCACTTTCTTGAGCTTGACAATCATGCCATGCTGAAGCCGTTCGTCGCTCCAATCGATCTCATCGAGATGAATATAGCCATCTTCTTTGCTCAAACTGACCAAGCGGTTGGCTTTGAGTGTGGTGTAGAAGGTCAATCCCAGACGGTCAACCAGCTTCAAGTTCTGCCAGGAGCCATACCAACTATCAAACAGCACGGTCTTGGCCTGAACCTGTTTGTCACTGACGGCTCGCAGCAGCATCTCTTGAAAATGGTCGTTCTTTGTCTTCCCATCTGCTTGCTTGGCGTAGATGCGAAAATCAAGCGGATAATGCTCGCCCTCTTCACCACTGGTGTGAACCAGATTCACCACACCGATGCCGCGCACCAGACCCCCTTCAGCGCCACTGTATTGCAGTTTTACCATGTCAATTGACCGTGAATAGCGTTTGTCTTGTACACTGTCGTCAATGATCAGGTACGCGTCCGGACTGTCGTCGATCAGTCCTTCTACCAGTTCCCATAGATGCCTGGCTGTGTGCCGCTCTCTCTTCAGGTAATTGCTGACCACATCGTGGCTCGTGCCTTCCAGATGTTCAGCCAAGTTGCTACAGGTGTAGTTGATCGGTGTGCTGACAAGGTATTCGACATACTTCTGTTTTGTTATCATGTCTCAAGTGTACAGCCTCTTGACCTCCCAGCGAAAGTCCTATCACTTCAACTCCTTGCCCTTGCCTGACCCACAAAAATCTGGGATGCACCCTGACGATCGACGATCGGGCGCATCCCAGGATTGGGGTCATCCCCCTGGATTCGCTGGCGTATCTATCCTTCGGGCCCCTTTGTGTCCTTCGTGGATGTCCTCGCAGCTGAGCAGAGGCAGTCGGAAGGTTCCGCTTCAGCGGACCACCCCCATTTGGGGATGCACCCTGACGATCGGTTGTGCGCCGAATTTTTGGCCAGAGGTTGTCTGAATCAGAATTTTCGTGTTTGGCCGCCGCCAAGCTATCAGGTTGCCGCCAAGTGTCCAAATTGCTGGAGTCGGCGGCAACCCGACAAACTGCTGGAATCAGCGGCGGCCAAATTTGTCGATTTGCAGGATAGCGGGCGATGGTTGGATTCCTATGCAGTGGGTCTTCGCTCGTCGGCTGAGAGGGCACATCTCAATGGGCCAGCATTTTGGGATGCACGCGCCGGCGCCGGGGTGCGTCAGGTTGGGGGCGCACTTATGACCCATGTGCTACGCTGGGTGAGATGTTATGCACTGTTAACGGTATGGAGGGGTGACAGGCAGAAGATGGGCAGAGACTGGCAAAAATGTTCTCATACAAGGGGCGACTGCAATGCCAGAACTGTACGTCAGAAATGTATATGAAAAAAGGCATAGTCAGATTTGACCAGTAGATTGATTGTGTTATAATCACTCAGGTGTCGTCTGAGCACGCGCCGACGTAGCTCAATCGGCAGAGCAGCTGTTTTGTAAACAGCCGGTTATCGGTTCGAGTCCGATCGTCGGCTTTTGAGCATAGGCGTTTTGACCGCCGCCGGCTCGAATTGCGCGGATAGTTGGTGACGGCTAGACAGACGAAGCACTTTAATAGAAGCACAATGTATAATGGGCGGGTGCCCGAGTGGACAAAGGGATCTGACTGTAAATCAGACGGCTGTCGCCTACGGTGGTTCGAATCCGCCTCCGCCCACTTTACAGGTAGTGCATAGCAAGTGGCGTTATGGCCTGCCCGCATAGCTCAGTCGGTAGAGCGCATTCTTGGTAAGAATGAGGTCACCGGTTCAAGTCCGGTTGTGGGCTCCAGAGACGAGCGACGTCGGCGCGCCGATGATGGGCGCGCACGACTATTGGACTCACGCATCTGTAGCGACAAAGCATACGAAACGCAGAATCTACGCCGCCCACCTAATCATGGTGGGCGGTTTGCAGCAGTAACTGAGCAGTACGTCCTGTTCAGGCTTTGGCCCTTGCGCTTCCATTGCGATGAGAGCGCACTGACTACAAATCATAAGCAGGAGGCAGCAACCTAATGGCGAAGGCAGTATTTGAGAGGAACAAGCCCCATGTGAACGTGGGGACGATCGGACATGTGGATCACGGGAAGACGACGCTGACGGCGGCGATCACGAAGGTGTTGGCGCTGCGCGGCATGGCTGATTTCAGCGCCTTTGAGCAGATCGACAATGCGCCGGAAGAAAAGGCTCGCGGCATCACCATCGCCATTGCGCATGTCGAATACGAGACCGAGAACCGCCATTATGCGCACGTGGATTGCCCCGGGCACGCCGACTACATCAAGAACATGATCACCGGCGCTGCGCAGATGGATGGCGCCATCCTGGTCGTGGCTGCGCCCGATGGCGCGATGCCGCAGACGCGCGAGCACATCTTGCTGGCGCGGCAGGTGGAAGTGCCGGCTATGGTCGTCTTTCTCAACAAAGTGGACATGATGGAGGACGAGGAGTTGCTGGAACTGGTGGAGATGGAGTTGCGGGAACTGCTCGACACCTATGAGTTCCCCGGCGACGACATTCCCTTTGTGCGCGGCAGCGCCTTGCACGCCCTCGAGAGCAGTTCAGACGACCCGGATGCGCCGGAGTACGAGCCGATCTGGGAGCTGATGCGGGCGGTGGATGAGTACATCCCCACCCCGGTGCGCGAGGTGGATAAGCCGTTCCTGATGCCGATTGAGGATGTCTTCTCGATCAAGGGCCGCGGCACGGTGGTGACAGGGCGGGTCGAGCGCGGCGTAATCCATCCGATGGAAGAGGTGGAGATCGTCGGCGTGAAGGCGACGCACAAGACGACGGTGACCGGCGTGGAGATGTTCCGCAAACTGCTGGATGAAGGGCAGGCCGGGGACAATGTCGGCTGTCTGCTGCGCGGCATCAACCGTGAAGAGGTGGACCGGGGACAGGTGTTGGCCAAACCGGGCAGCATCAACCCGCACACCCGCTTCAAGTCGGAGGTCTATGTCTTGCGCAAGGAGGAGGGCGGTCGTCATACCCCCTTCTTCAAGGGCTATCGTCCGCAGTTCTACATCCGCACGATGGACATCACCGGTTCGATTGACCTGCCGGCGGGCGTAGAGATGGTGATGCCGGGCGACAATGTGACGATGGAAGTGGAGTTGATAGCGCCTGTCGCCATTGAGACCGGCGGACGCTTCGCCATCCGCGAGGGGGGCCGCACCGTCGCGGCCGGCGCCATCACCGAAATCATCCAATAGAGGTCAGTGGTACGTGGCGAGTGACAACACTCGCCACTCTTATTGTCGACGGACCACGACAAAAGGGAAGAGTACATGGCAAAGCAAAAGATCCGTATCAAGCTCAAGGCATACGATCACCGCGTCCTCGATGCGTCGGCACAGCAGATCGTCACTGCTGCTGAGCAGACGGGCGCCCAGGTGGTTGGGCCTGTGCCTCTGCCTACGAGAATCGAGAAGTTTACGGTGATGCGGTCGCCATTTATCGACAAAGACAGCCGTGAGCAGTTTGAGATCCGCACTCACAAGCGTCTGATCGATGTGGTGGATCCAGGCAACAAGACGATTGAGAATCTCACCCGTCTCAATTTGCCCGCCGGTGTCGATATCGAAATTAAACTATAACTGAAGTGTAGTGAATGGTGGCGAGTGGACAGTTCCCATCTGGGAACGCAGGCGTTTCGCCTGCCCTGCCGCGAACCACTGACCGGAGGCGCAAGTGAAAGGTATATTGGGCCGCAAAATAGGGATGACCCAGCTATTTGATGACAGCGGCGCGGTGGTGCCGGTCACGGTCATTGAGGCCGGTCCCTGCTATGTCACGCAGGTAAAGGCTGAAGATACGGACGGTTACAACGCAATTCAGGTTGGGTTTGAAGAGGTCCCGGAACGCAAGTTGACCAAGGGGCAGCACGGTCATTTGAAGAAAGCCAACACGCCGACGCTGCGTTTTGTGCGCGAGTTGCGTTTGGCGGGGGATGCGGAGCATGCGCCAGGCGATGTCATCAAGGCGGATGTATTTGCCGAGGGCGAGCTTGTGGATGTAACCGGCACGTCTAAGGGGAAGGGCTTTGCCGGGGGTGTCAAACGGCACGGGTTCGCTGGCGGGCCGAAGACCCATGGCCAGTCGGATCGGCATCGGGCGCCTGGTTCACGGGGCGCAGGCTCGACGCCGGGCCATACATTTCCTGGCTCGAAAGGCCCCGGGCAGATGGGCAACAAGCGCGTAACCGCTATAAATCTGAAGGTTGCTCTGGTCGATGCGGAACGCAATCTAATCGCCGTTCAGGGCGCGGTGCCCGGCCCCCGCCAGGGGTTGGTATTCATTCGAACGGCGGTGAAGGGCTAAATCAGTGGTCAGTGGCTGATGACTGGTGGTTGGCGCAGTGCCTAACCACGAACGACCAGTCACCGGTACGGAGGTCAAACGGTGGAAGTTCCAATCAAGAATATGGCCGGTGAAGAGATCGGTCAGATACAGTTAGAGGATACGGTGTTTGCCGTTCCCGTCAATCGGGGGCTGATGCACCAGGCGCTGGTGAGGCAGTTGGCGAACGCCCGCATGGGCACGCACAAGACGAAGTCGCGCAGCGAGGTGCGCGGGGGCGGGCGCAAACCCTGGCGCCAGAAGGGCACCGGGCGGGCGCGACATGGCTCGATTCGCTCTCCGATCTGGGTTGGGGGCGGGACGGCATTCGGCCCTACGCCGCGCAAGTATACAAAGAAGATGCCCAAGAAGATGCGGCGGGCGGCGCTGCGCTGCGCGTTGAGTGTCAAGGCCGGCTCTGGCCAGATCGTCGTTTTAGAGCAGTTGGCGATCGAGGCGCCGAAGACGAAGGTTTTTGTGAAGGCGCTGGCCGATCTGGGTCTGGACAACGACAGTGTGCTCGTCATCCTGCCGGAGCGGGATATGGCGGTCGAGAAATCGATCAGCAACCTGTCGCAGGCCAAGTCGCTTCTCAGCAGCAATCTGAACATTCAGGATCTGCTTAGCCACGATATGCTTCTTATGCCGCAGGCTTCAGTCGAACTCATTCACGACTGGCTGGGCGAACCGAGTTAGCGTCTGATACGAGGAGATCCTGATGCATGTTTACGAGGTGATAAAGCGCCCGATCATTACGGAAAAGTCGTATGACGCGGCCGATTTTGCCAATCAGTACACCTTTGAGGTCGATACACGAGCCAATAAGCACCAGATTCGCGATGCGGTCGAGACCGCTTTCAAGGTGAATGTGCTCGGCGTGCGGGTGATGAAGATGCCGGCCAAGACCGGAATGCGCGGGCGGCGCAAAGTGGTGCGGAAGTCCCCATGGAAGAAGGCCGTTGTAACCTTGGCCGAGGGTGATAGCATTCAGTTCTTCGAAGGTGTATAAGAATCAGGAGCGGGAAGTGGGAGCGGATTTTGCTGCTTCGCACTCTCTCTTCGAACGGAGATAGACCTTTATGCCTGTAAAGATATACCGCCCCACCTCTCCGGGGCGTCGGGATATGAGTGTCTCGACCTTTGAAACGATTACACGCACCAAGCCGGAGCGCACGTTGACCGTCGCGCTGAACAGGAGGGGCGGGCGCAACAACCAGGGCCGCATCACTGTGCGGCACCGGGGCGGCGGCCACAAACGGCGCTACCGCATTATCGACTTCAAGCGGGACCGGTGGGGCGCGCCGGCGCGCGTTATGTCCATCGAGTACGACCCGAACCGCAGCGCCCGCATTGCGCTGCTCACCTATGAGGATGGGGAGAAGCGGTACATCGTAGCGCCTTTGGGCGTGCAGGTGGGCGATCTGTTGGAATCTGGCCCCGGCGCTGATATTCGGCCCGGCAATGCGCTGCCGATTCGCAATATCCCGCTGGGCACACAGATTCACAACATTGAGTTGTATCCGGGGCGGGGCGCGCAACTGGTGCGCAGCGCGGGAGTCTCGGCGCAGCTGGTCGCCAAAGAGGGGCCGCGCGCGCAGGTGCGTCTTCCCAGCGGCGAGGTCCGCTATATTGAGATGGACTGTCTGGCCACAATCGGCCAGGTGTCGAATCCGGATCACAGCAACATATCGCTGGGCAAGGCCGGTCGGCGCCGCTGGCTGGGCATTCGGCCTTCGGTGCGGGGCGTCGCCATGGATCCTTCCTCCCACCCACACGGTGGCGGGGAGGGGCGGTCACCGATTGGTATGCCCGGCCCCAAGACTCCATGGGGGCAACCGGCGCTGGGCAAGCGTACCCGCCGCAACAAGCGAACGGGCAAGTATATCATCCGGCGCAGCAGCAAGCGCCGCAATTAGTGAATCCACCCGTTTTCAGTCGCATTCACGCGCATAGGGAGACGGGCGGATCGCAGATGTGGAGGAGATTCGATGGGACGTAGCCTGAAGAAAGGGCCGTATGTCGAGCCACGCCTACTGAAGAAGATCGAAGACATGAACCGGGCCGGTGAACGGAAGGTGCTAAAGACGTGGTCTCGCTCTTCGACGATTTTTCCGCAGTTTGTCGGTCATACACTGGCGATTCACGACGGTCGCCGCCACGTGCCGATCTACATCACGGAAAATATGGTCGGGCACAAGCTGGGCGAGTTCGCGCCGACGCGATTCTTTCGCGGTCATATCAGGTCGGAACGAAGCACACGCAGACAGTAGGATTTTGGCCCTCAATCGGTTTATGATTTCTTCCTCCATCCTAGAGATAGAGGAGCGCGTACGATGGAAGTTCGAGCAGTTACAAAGTATACGGGGATCAGCGCACAGAAGGCGCGCCTGGTGTTGAACGAAATGCGTGGACGCCAAGCAGAGGAGGCATTGGCGCTGTTGCGGTTTATGCCTCAGCAGGCCGCGCGGGTGGTGGCGAAGACGCTGAAGAGCGCCATCGCCAATGGTGTAGAGAACTTCGGTCTGGAGGCTGAAGAGCTTTATATCAGCAAGATTTATGCTGATCAGGCGCCGAATCGACGCTGGCGGCGCTTTGGCGCGCGCGGTCGGTTCAAACCATGGATTCGCCGCTCCTCCCACATCACCGTAGTGCTGGAAGAGCGTTTGGACGACGAATAGCGGACGAAGGGCAAAGGAGATCCTATGGGACGCAAAGTACACCCGACCGGTTTTCGCCTGGGCATTATCAAGGAACACAAGAGTCGGTGGTTTGCTACAGGGCACGATTATGTGAATCAGCTAGGCGAGGATCGGGAGATCCGGGCCATGATTCATCGTGATGCGCCGCGAGCAGGCATCAGCCTTATCGAGATCGAGCGCCAGCCCAATCAGGTTCACGTGATCATCAACACCGCCAAGCCCGGCATTATCATTGGGCGCAAAGGGGCGAATGTCAATGTATTGCGGGTGAACTTGCAGGAGTTGACCAACAAGAAGGTCAAGATCGACGTGCGCGAGATCGACAAGCCGGAGACGGATGCCCAGCTCGTCGCCGAGAATGTGGCTGAACAGTTGGAGCGCCGCATCAGCTGGAAGCGGGCGATGAAACAGGCGGCCGGGCGTGCGATGCGAACCGGCGCCGAGGGCGTCATGATTCAGGTGGCCGGTCGTTTGGGCGGCAGCGAGATGGGGCGGGTGGACACCATCCGAGATGGACAGGTGCCGCGCCATACCCTGCGGGCGGAGATCGATTACGGAACCGCCGAGGCCAGGACGACATACGGCGTGATCGGAGTGAAGACCTGGGTCAATCATGGCGAAGTGTTGCCGGGCGAGGAGTACCATGCTCACTATGCGAAGATGGCGCAGAGCGAGTAGATGATTCTGCTCAGCATGGGCGGTGAGTGGACCAAAGATGCGGGATGGAGAGTAGACTATGTTGATGCCAAAACGAGTAAAATTTCGTAAGATGCACCGCGGCCGTATGCGCGGCAATGCGAGCCGCGGCAATCGGATCGATTTTGGCACGTTCGGGTTACAGGCCACGGAGCCTTGCTGGGTGACGAGCCGCCAGATCGAAGCGGCCCGCCGTGCGATTGTCCGTTATGTGCAGCGCGGCGGCAAGCTGTGGATCCGCATATTCCCGGACAAACCGGTCACGATGCGGGCCGCCGAGACGCGGATGGGTTCCGGCAAGGGCAATGTCGATCATTGGGTGGCGGTCGTGAAGCCGGGGCGCATGATCTTTGAGATCGCCGGTGTGGATGAAGAACAGGCGCGCGAGGCATTCCGTCTGGCTGCGCATAAGCTGCCTTTGGGCACGCAGTTCGTCGCCCGACAGGATATGTGACGCCAAGAGGCCCGGGCCTGGAGGAATGAGAGATGAAAGCACATGAGCTACGTCCCCTTGCGGCAAGTGAACTTTACAACCGCTTGGACGAGGGGTATCAGGAACTGTTTAACCTGCGCTTTCAGAAAGCGACCGGACAGTTGACAAATACGGCACGCAAGAGCCAGGTCCGCCGTGAGATCGCTCGCATCAAGACGATCCTACGCGAGCGGGAGTTAATGGCCGAAGAGAACGAGGAGTAGGGGATATGCGCGAGCGAAGGCGGGAGCTGGTTGGTGTCGTCACCAGCGATAAGATGGACAAGACTGTGGTTGTCGAAGTGGAGCGGGTCTCGCGCCATGCCCTGTATGGTAAGGTTGTCAAGACACATAAGAAATATAAGGCCCACGATGCTGACAACGCCTGTCGAGTCGGAGATACAGTCCAGATCCGTGAATGCCGGCCGATCAGTAAGCATAAGAAGTTTTTTGTCGAGAAGATTCTTGACCGTGCGGTCGTTGTCTGAGACGAAGCGAACCGGCGCGAGAAGAGGGGTATGGAGCTATGATTCAGCAAGAGAGTCGCCTGCGGGTTGCCGATAACACAGGCGCAAAAGAGTTGTTGACGATTCGAGTCCGAGGGGGAAGCGCCCGCCGTTACGGTGGTATTGGCGACGTGATTGTGGCGACGGTCAAATCCTCCAGCCCGGCGGCGTCGGTAAAGAAGGGCGAGATTGTCAGAGCGGTGATCGTGCGCACGCGGCGTCCGGTGCGGCGAAAAGACGGCAGTTACATTCGTTTCGATGAGAATGCCGCTGTTCTCATTGATGACAATCGAAATCCACGCGGCACTCGCATCTTTGGCCCGGTTGCGCGGGAATTGCGGGACCGCGGGTACATGAAAATCGTATCCCTGGCTCCGGAAGTACTCTGATGGGGAACAGGTTGACATGATTCAGGATGGACGAGCCAGCGGACGGCATCGTTCATGTTGTGAGGAGATGATGGAATGAGCGTAAAGATCAGAAAGGGCGACCTTGTCGAAGTGATCGCCGGCAATGATAAAGGCCACCGCGGTGAAGTCCAGAGCGTGATTCGCAAGAAGGACAAGAAGGGCCGCCACGACCCCAATCGAGTCTATGTCGTTGTCGCGGGCGCGAATTTTGTGACGAAGCACCAGCGCCGCAGTCCGACAGTGCGTACCCAGACAGGGCGCATCGAGTTGGAAGCGCCGGTTCACATCAGCAATGTGGCGCTGGTGGGCACGAATGACGAACCGGCCCGCGCCGGTTATCGATTTGAGGGCGAGGACAAGATCCGGTTTGACCGACGCACCGAGGAACCCCTGCCAACACCAAGCGACAGTTAGTTCAACGAAGAGATCGACGGCCTGGTGTCGCCGTGCGCGACATCTGCGGGCGAGGAGTGAAGAGCAATGAGTGAATCGAACGGAACGCCGACACAGAAGCCCCGGTTGAAGGAACGTTTTGACAGTGAAATTGCCCCGGCGCTGATGACGGAGTTCGGTTATACGAACATTATGCAGGTGCCCCGGGTTGAGAAGATCAGCGTGAATATCGGCATGGGAGAGGCGATCACGGATGGCAAGACGATCGAACGCGCCAGTCAGGATCTGACGATCATCACCGGACAGAAGCCGATAGTGACGCGGGCGCGCAAGTCGATTGCCACGTTCAAGCTGCGGGAAGGGATGCCCATCGGCGTTAAGGTTACGCTGCGGGGCCGGCGGATGTGGGATTTTCTGGACCGCCTGATCAGCATCGCCCTGCCGGCTCAACGCGATTTTCGCGGCATCTCGCCGGATTCGTTCGATGGGCGGGGCAACTACAGTCTCGGCCTGCGCGAGCAGCTGGTCTTCCCGGAGATCGACTACGACGAGATCGATAAGGTTCGGGGCATGGAAGTGACGATTGTTACGTCCGCAGGAAGTGATGAAGAGGGGCGGCGGCTCCTGGCAATGATGGATATGCCGTTCCAGCGGCGTTAGAGAATTCGGCTACGAATGACGAAGGAGAAGACGGTCTGTGGCTAAGAAAAGTATTGTCTCGCGGGAGTCTAAGCGGAAGTTCGAAGTGCGGGTGCGCAACCGGTGCGCCAAGTGTGGTCGTCCGCGGGCGTATATGCGCCGCTTTGGTCTTTGCCGCATCTGTTTTCGCCGTGAAGCCCTGCATGGCAATCTGCCAGGCGTTGTCAAATCCAGTTGGTAGCGGCATCGACGACAGCGGGGCGGCTGCCATCATAGGCGGCCGCGGTTGCGCTGCAAGAGACAAAAGGATGTATTGGTTATGATGACTGATCCAATTGCGGACTTTCTGACGCGGGTCCGCAACTCGTCAAACTCGAGGCATCGGCGTGCTGTGATGCCCAGTTCCAAGACGAAAGTCGCGCTCGCCAAGGTTCTTACCGAGGAGGGCTTCATCAGCGGATATTCGGTTATGGGCGACAGCGCGCGTCCGAATCTGATCATCGGCATGAAGTATGCCGACAACGGGCAACCGGTGCTCACTGGCATTGAGCGGGTGAGCCGACCGGGCCGACGGACGTACACAGGCTATCGTAACATCCCCCTGGTGCGCAGTGGACTGGGTATAAACATTGTCTCCACGCCGAACGGCGTCATGAGTGGAAGCCAGGCCCGTCGTGAGCGGGTAGGCGGAGAGATTATGTGCAACGTTTGGTAGTGTTGGGAGGAGAAAATGTCACGAATCGGGAAAATGCCGGTTCCAGTGCCTGCCAGTGTGACGGTTGATATTGTGGCGGGCAATTTCGTAACGGTGAAAGGCCCGAAAGGGGAACTCAGCCAGAGATTGAATCGGGATATGACGATTTCCAGAGAAAATGGTGAGATCGTCGTGACCCGGCCCACCGACCAACGTCACCACCGGGCCTTGCATGGCCTGACTAGGGCATTGATCAACAACATGGTGGTGGGTGTCACGGACGGGTTCAAGCGGGTTCTGGAAATTCACGGTGTCGGCTACCGTGCGCAGCAGGAAGGGCAGAACCTGATCTTGCAGATCGGGAAGAGCCATCCTGTGGAGTACGCGCCGCCCAGCCCGGAGGTATCGTTCGAGATATCGCGAGATGGGCGGACGGTCACGATTTCGGGAATCGACAAGCAACAGATCGGTGAACTGGCTGCAAAGATACGCAAAGAGCGCCCGCCGGAGCCGTACAAGGGCAAGGGCATCCGCTATCAGGGCGAGTATGTGCGTTCGAAGGCTGGCAAGGCCGGGGCCGGGGCCGTGGTCGTGGCCGTGGCGTAACTGCACGAGGACAATGAATTATGGCAAAAGTGACACGATTAAAGGCGCGCAAGCGTCGGCATATGCGGGTGCGGCGCAAGGTTTCTGGAACGGCGGCGCGGCCGCGGCTGAATGTATTTCGCAGCCTGAAGAACATTAGCGTTCAGGTGATCGACGACCAGGCCGGACATACTCTTGTGTCCGCCTCGACACTGGAGGCCGACCTGCAAGAGAGCCTGGCTGATAAGTTGAAGGTGGAGCAGGCGCAGGAGATCGGCAAAATCATAGCGGAGCGAGCCAAGGAGGCCGGTATCGAGCAGGTGGTCTTCGATCGCGGCGGATACCGCTATCACGGTCGCGTGAAGGCCGTGGCTGATGGCAGTCGAGAGGGTGGTCTCGTCTTCTAAATCGAGCAAGGAGAAAAGGAAATGGCACGTCGAGAACGTCGACGAGACCGCGAGCGGGAAGAAGAAAAAGACGAATTTGATGAGAGGGTCGTACATATCGCCCGCACGGCAAAGGTGGTGAAGGGCGGGCGCAGGTTTGCTTTTCGCGCCGTGGTCGTCGTCGGAGATAACAACGGGAAGGTCGGCGTTGGCGTTGGCAAGGCGCGTGAGGTGCCGGATGCCATTCGCAAAGCAAGTGAGACCGCCCGCAAGACGATGGTCGCGGTGAACCTGCTGGGGACGACGATTCCCCATGCAAGCCAGGCCCGGTTTGGCGCCGGCGAAGTGCTGTTGAAACCGGCAAGCCCCGGCACCGGTGTGATTGCCGGTGGGGGCGTGCGCGCCGTGGTCGAGGCCGCGGGCGTCAAGGACATCTTGTCCAAGTCGCTGGGGAGCGACAATATCTTGAATGTCGTGCAGGCGACCTTTGCGTCGCTGAAGCAGTTGCAGGACTATAGAGTGGAGGCGCAACGACGGGGAGTCGATCCTGAAAAGCTGCGCCCCTTCTGGTATCAGGAAGATGAGTCCTATGGATAAGACGATTACTGTGAAACTGACAAAAAGCCCCATTGGTTACAGTAAACGCCAGAAGGCTACGGTGCAGGCCCTGGGTCTGCGAAAGATGAACCAGACCGTCGAGAAGTCTGACAGTCCGACGGTTCGGGGCATGATCGCGAAAGTCTCCCACTTGGTTGAGGTGGTGGGAGAGACTGAGGCGTGAGGGCACAGACGAGACGGCCCGGGACTGTTGCAAGCGGTCGCGGCCTGTTCCATTTGGCTGGAGTATACGGAAAATGAAACTGCACGATCTGCGTCCCGACGCGGGCGCAACCCGAAAGCGCAAACGAGTAGGACGCGGCACCGGCTCTGGACGAGGCAAAACGGCCGGGCGCGGCACCAAGGGACAGAACGCCCGCTCCGGCGGCGGTGTCCGGCAAGGCTTTGAAGGCGGCCAGTTGTCATTGATACGACGGCTGCCCAAGATGCGCGGGTTCGTCAACCGCTTCAAAGTGACCTACACGCCGGTGAACCTCGACCACCTGGGCGAACGATTTGAGGCCGATGCGCAGGTAACGCCGACATCGCTTTTCGACACAGGGCTGTTGGGCGGCAGCAAGCAGCCTGTGGTCGTCTTGGCGCGGGGAAAGATCGACAAGCCGCTCCATCTGCAAGTTCATCGGATCAGCAAAAGCGCCAGGGAGAAAATTGAAGCCGCGGGTGGTTCCGTCGAGATTTTGTCCTTCGCAGTCAACAAGAATCTGCCACGGTCATAACTGTAGAGAGGTCGGGTTGGCCGCCTCATGCCGGCCAGTTGCGGCCAGATCTCTACCGGAGAAATCTCAATGCTCGAAGCCGTACGCAATGCCTTCCGTTTGCCCGACCTGCGTCAGAAGCTGCTTTACACATTTCTGATTCTGGTCGCCTACCGGCTCGCTGCGCATATACCTCTCCCCGGCGTCAATCGAGAGGTACTGGATCAGATATTTCGTTCAACGGATCAGAATATCCTTCTGAGTCTGTTGAACTTTTTCAGCGGCGGCGCGTTGGCTCAGTTCAGCGTGATGGCGATGGGTGTCTATCCCTACATCACCGCCACGATTATCATGCAGTTGCTGACGCCCATCGTGCCCCAGTTGGAGGAGTTGAGCCGGGAGGGGGAACAGGGCCGACAGCAACTGAACCGCTACACTCATTACATGACGGTTCCCCTGGCGTTTTTGCAGGCCTTTGGCCAGGCGACGCTGCTCAGCCGGCCGTTGGGCGGCGCGGCGACGGGCGCGGTTCTTGAGCAGTGGGGCTTCACGGGTGAAGCGCTGCTTCCCTCGCTCACAATCCTGATCAGTCTGACCGCGGGCACGATGTTGGCGATGTGGATGGGTGAGTTGCTGACGGAGCAGGGCATCGGCAACGGCGTGTCGTTGATCATCTTTGCCGGAATCGTCGCTTCGGCGCCCAACCAGGTGCGGCTTCTCTCGCAGCAGGGCATCTCGCAGTTGGTGATTTTCAGCGTCATTACGGTCCTGACGGTGGCCTTGATCGTATGGGTGCAGGAAGGCCAGCGGCGCATCCCGGTGCAGTACGGCAAACGGGTGCGCACGATGCGCGGCAACCGTCTGATGATGGTCGGCGGGCAGAGTACATACGTGCCGATGCGGGTCAATACCGCCGGTATGATCCCCCTGATCTTTGCCCAGAGTCTGCTCATTCTGCCGAACACATTGGCATCCTATTTTTTTCTGCGCAGTGATTGGATCGGCACTGTTGCGAATTTTTTCTATACCTCGTTCAGCCCTCAGAACTTTCTGTACTGGCTGATCTATTTCATGCTGACGGTCGCGTTCACCTATTTCTATACGGATATCATGTTCCGGCAACAGAATCTCCCCGACACGCTTCAGAAGCAGGGGGGATTTATCCCCGGCATCCGGCCAGGCCCGCGCACCGAACAGTATCTGAACAGTGTGTTGGGGCGCATAACGCTGGTCGGGGCGCTCTTCCTCGGCTTGGTGGCCGTGCTACCCTTTCTCGCCGGCGTCGTTTTCGGCGGGGGCGTTGGCAGCTTCAACACGCTGATTATCAGCAGCACGGGTCTCTTGATTGTGGTCGGCGTGGTGCTGGACACGATGAAACAGATCGAGGCGCAGCTGATGATGCGCAACTACGAGGGCTTTATCCGTTAGCTACACATTCCACTTTGCAGCGCAAGGAAACGGTGCCGATGAGCGACCGCATCTATCTGGTGTTGTTGGGAGCGCCAGGGTCAGGCAAAGGTACACAGTCTCAGTTATTGCAGGAAAGGTTGGGCATTCCGCAGATTTCGACGGGGGAGATCTTCCGTTATAACCTGAAGAACCAGACAGAGCTGGGGCAGTTGGCCAAGAGCTACTACGATCAGGGTGAATTGGTCCCGGACGAAGTGACGATTCGGATGGTGGAGGCGCGTCTGGCGCAAGCGGATGCCGCGCAGGGTGCGATTCTGGATGGCTTTCCCCGCAATCTCATACAGGCACAGGCGCTGGATGGGATCACGGCAGAGTTCGGGGGCATCGATCTGGTGCCGCTGATCCAGTTGGAAGACGATGTCGTCACCATGCGGATCACCGGGCGGCGGATCTGCCGTAACTGCGACAGGGTCTATCACGAGACATTCAATCCCCCTCGCGGCGAGAACTGCGACAGTTGCGGCGGCGAACTGTACCAACGGGATGATGACAAGCCGGAGACTGTCCAGAATCGACTGTATGTCTACTACAAACAGACCTCGCCGCTGATCGGATACTATTTCGCCAAAGGTCTGCTGGTGGATGTTGATGGCGCGAAGCCGATCGAGGAGATGCAGGAGCAGCTATGGGCGCTGTTGGCCGCCAAGGATATCGGGGTGGCGGGCAGCGTTCCGTCCGCTTGAGTACGGCTTGAGCCGCATGTTGGATGCGATTGCAGATGAACGATGAAGGCATGATGACGAAATTCAGGCGGCGACTGCGTCGGAATGGGCGACGGCGGCTCAAAGCCAGACAGGAGCGGGAACGCCCTGCGCCGATCCACAAAAGCCCGCGTGAGATTCAGATTATGCGGGAAGCGGGCCGCATCGTCGCCAGAGTCCATCAGGCATTTCGTGAAGCCATCAGGCCCGGCGTCAGCACGTGGGATTTGGACGAGTTGGCCGTGGAGATTATCCACAGCCACAACGCAAAATCGAGTTTTCTTGGCTATCGCGGCTTTCCTGCCAATATCTGCACGAGCATCAATGAGGAGCTGGTGCATGGCATTCCGAACCGGGCGCGTGTGCTTGAGGACGGCGACATCATCAGCATCGATGTAGGTGTTGTCTACCGCGGCTTCGTGGGCGACAGTGGCTGGACATATCCTGTGGGCACGATCGACCCTGTGGCTGAGCATCTGCTGCAGGTGACGGAAGAGAGCCTTAGCGCCGGCATCGAAGCGACCCGTTCGGGCAATCAAGTGCTGGACATCAGCGCGGCTGTGCAGGGAAGTGTGGAGCCGAGCGGTTACCACGTTGTGCGGGAATACACCGGTCACGGTGTGGGTCGGGCCATGCACGAGGGGCCGCAGGTTCTGAATTATGTATCGGACGACGTAGACGGAAAGGTTGGGTTGCGCCCTGGGCTTGTGGTTGCGATTGAGCCGATGGTGCAGATAGGTACCTGGCGCACAGAGACGCTGAAGGACAAGTGGACCGTCATCAGCGAAGATCATAGTCTGAGCGCCCATTTCGAGCATACCGTAGCCGTCACAAACAAAGGCCCTGAGATATTGACGCGCCTTTAGCCTTGTGATAAACTTATGGAATTGCGCTAAGTTTCAGAGGGAGGAGCGTTGGGGATGAAAGTGCGACCATCCGTCAAAAAGATGTGCGAAAGGTGTACGATTGTGCGACGGCGGGGGCTGGTGTATGTGATTTGCCAGAACCCGAAACACAAGCAACGGCAGGGATGAAATCTTAGGAGGGAGCAAGAATGGCACGTATCGCAGGCGTCGATATTCCTCGAGATAAGCGAGTCGTTATCGCCCTTACCTACATTTACGGAATCGGCCGCACAATCAGCCACGAGATTCTGGAAGCGACCGGTATTGACGAGGACAAACGCGTCAAAGACCTCGATACCAACGAGTTGGTCGCTTTGCGGGATTACATTGAGCGCAACTGTCGCGTCGAAGGTGATTTGCGGCGCGAAGTGAACATGAACATTAAGCGTCTCATGGAGATCGGCAGCTATCGCGGCCTGCGCCATCGCCGAAACCTTCCGAGTCGCGGCCAGCGCACGCGCACCAATGCCCGCACCCGTCGCGGCGTCAAGAAGACCGTCGCGGGCAAGAAGAGAGCGCGCAAGTAGCAACAGTTGATTGCTCTTTTCAGACTTTGCGCAGGATTTTCAGGCTAAGGAGAGAAAATGGCTCGAACACAAGGCCGCCGGGGTGGTCGCTCGACCCGACGCGAAAGGAAGAATGTGCCGAGCGGGCAGGTCCATATCCGCGCCACATTTAACAACACAATCATTACGATTACCGACCCCCAGGGGGCTACCCTTTGTTGGGCCAGTTCGGGCACAGCCGGTTTCAAAGGGAGCCGCAAGAGCACGCCTTTTGCGGCCCAGCTTGCTGCGTCGGCGGTGGCTCGGCAGGCCGTGGGTGACTTCAATATGCGTGAAGTCGAGGTATTTATCAAAGGGCCGGGGCCGGGGCGTGAGAGTGCGCTGCGGGCTTTGAACCCGGCCGGGCTGACCGTTACGTCGATTGCCGACATTACACCGATTCCACACAACGGGGTTCGTCCCCCGAGTAAGCGTAGAGTCTAGCAGAACTGACGCCGCGTTGCCCCAGGCATCGCGGTTTGAGAGGTTGCGCGACAACGGGATTCACCTGCCGGAAGAAAAGAGGCATCGTGTTTCGGCGCGGTGCCGCTTGTTATGCCTAGCTGATTCGCCCCTCTGTCATTGTCAAGCGTTCCGGCTTTCTAACAGAGTGCGCCTGTACGGATTGCGCGTACAGCGGGGCGATGGGGAAGTGAGCAGCATTCGGGCAGACGAATCGCCGCAGGAAACAGTCGCGCGGCCCTGAATGATGCAGGTGGTTGCGAGCCATAGTCGACTTGGAGGAAAGATGGCACGATACACAGATGCGGTTTGTAAACTCTGCCGACGTGAAGGGCAGAAGCTGTTTTTGAAAGGCGAGCGCTGTGTCAGCCCCAAATGCGCGGTCGACCGGCGACCTTTCCCACCGGGTGAAGCGGGCCGTCGCAATGTCATGCGGCGCAAAGTTTCGGACTACGGCGTTCAGTTGCGCGAGAAGCAGAAGGCGCGCCGCATGTACGGGGTGATGGAGCGGCAGTTCCGCCGCTATTTCAAAGAAGCGTCGCGGCGCAAGGGGTTGACCGGTGGAACGCTACTGGCGCTATTGGAAAGCCGCCTGGACAATGTGGTATATCGGCTCGGTTTTGCCGATAGCCGCGCGCAGGCCCGTCAACTCGTGCGACACGGCCACTTTGCAGTAAACAGCCGCAAGACGGATATCCCATCCTTTCAGGTATCGCTGAATGACCTGATTTCCGTTCGAGAGGGAAGTCGCACCAAAACCTATTTCCGTGAACGCGCCCAGATTCTTGGCAGTGCGTCCCCCCCTACGTGGCTCAGCCTGGATGCGTCCAATCTCGGCGGCACGGTAACATCAGCGCCGGAACGAGACGAGATTGGCGTACTCCTGAACGAACAGTTGATCGTTGAGTACTACAGTCGTTAGCTGACACTGTACATTCTCGTTGCTCGTTCAGGTCGGTTGTTCAGACAACCGGCAGGGACGCGACGAATGTCTGTCGCCACACGCGGTTTGGATGAGACTGCTAAACATCCGGGAGGGGTAGCCGTTGCTTAACAATCTAGTATTACCGAAGATAGAAGTGGAGGCCAGTTCTCGCAACTACGGCCATTTTGTCATCAGCCCGCTGGAAAGCGGCTATGGGATAACTCTTGGGAACTCCTTGCGTCGGGTATTGTTGTCCAGTTTGCCGGGCGCTGCGGTTACTTCCATCTCGGTCAGCGATGTGCATCATGAATTTTCTACGATCGATCATGTTCTGGAGGATGCCACCCGCCTGATCTTGAATGTGAAGCAGATCCGATTCAGGAGCGATAGCGCTGAGCCTGTGCGCGTTTCGGTGGAGGTCTACCATGAAGGGCCGGTTACCGCGGGCGATCTGAACTGCCCGCCGGAGGTTGAGGTCGTCAACCCGGACCTGTACCTTCTGTTTGCCGATTCTAATGATGTGGACCTGGACATCGAGATGGTGGTGGAACAGGGGCGGGGCTACAGTCCGGCTGAAGAACGGGTACAGCTACCGTTGGGCGAGATACCTGTCGATGCTATATTCAGCCCGGTCACGAAAGCGTCCTACCGGGTTGAGCGCACCCGCATCGGCCAGCAGACCGACTATGACAAGTTGAATCTGGAAGTCTGGACCGACGGCACGATTTCGCCGGAGGATTCCATGCGCCAGGCCGCCGACATTCTCGTTCAGCATCTGAGCCTGTTTGCAGGGGACCGCACGGCAGCGGTCGAACTGCCTGAGGCGGAGGAAGAGACCATCCCCAGCCGCGTGGCCGAGGCGCCGATCGAGGAGTTGGAGTTGACTGTGCGGGCCTATAACTGTCTGAAACGGGCCGGCATCACAAAGATCGGGGAGATCCTGAAGCGCATGGAGAAGGGTGAAGACGAGATGCTCGCCATCCGCAACTTTGGCAAGAAGTCGCTGGATGAGTTGGTAGAAAAGCTGAGCGAGAAGGGATATATGAATGTGATGGGCGTGGATCTCAGCGCCTATCTGGGCGGCGGCAACGGCGCCGAAGGTGAAGAAAGTTTGACCGAAACGACCGAAGTAGTCGAAATGGCCGAAGCAGTCGAAGCAGTCGAAACAGTCGAAACAGTCGAAACAGTCGAAACAGTCGAAACAGTCGAAACAGCTGAGATCGTCGAGACTGTCGAGACCGTCGACGAGACGGGCTGATTGCTGCGACCGGAGGAATAGGACGATGCGACACCAGATCGCGGGGCACAAGTTGAGCCGTTCGTCGGCGCAGCGCAAAGCCCTGTTTCGCAACTTGATTCGAGAACTCTATATCTATGAGCGGATAACCACTACACATGCCAAGGCGCGTGCTGTCCGGGGCGATGCGGAAAAGCTGATCACCAAAGCCAAGCACGGCCTTTCCGGGAAGATCGACCGCGTGCATGCGCAACGGCAGGTGGTCGCGTACATCAATGACAAGGCGGTCGCGAAAAAGGTTTTTGACGAACTGGCCCCCCGCTATCTGGAGCGAAACGGGGGGTATACCCGAATTGTCAAGTTGGGCAAACGCTTCGGTGACGCTGCTGATATGGCGATCATCGAGTTGGTGTCCGACGACGGTGGCGAGTAGGCGGGTCGATTGCAACTGACCCCGGTGTTCGGACGCCTGGCGGCAATCAAGAGAGTTGTCTGTCTGTGGTCGCGTGTCCTAAACCGGTGAGGAGCGAATGCGCAGGGTCGCCGGTCTGATCGCCTACGACGGCACGGATTTCTGTGGCTTTCAGGTGCAGCGGCAGGCGCCTACAGTCCAGGGCGCGTTGGAAGAGGCATTGGCCGATCTGACCGGCACGTTTTGCCGGGTAAGCGGCGCCGGCAGAACGGATACGGGCGTTCATGCCCGTGGGCAGGTCATTGCGGTCGATCTGCCGTGGAAACATTCTCTGTCGGCCTTGCAACGGGCGTGGAATCAGCGGTTGCCCGCTTCGATTTTCGTTCGCTGCCTGACCGAGGCGCCACCAGGATTTCATCCGCGCTTCAGCGCTGCAGTGCGAACCTATCGGTATTCGATGTGGGCGCCCGTAGCCGAGTGTGATGGCGGGGGGCGTTTCCCTCTTCTGGACCGGTTTGCATTGGTATTGCCCAGGCGTCCGGACCTGGAGGCGATGAACGGGGCCGCCAGCCTGCTGATCGGAACGCACGATTTCGCCACGTTCGGGCAGGCGCCTCAAGGAGACAAGACCGTCCGCCGGATCGTGGCGCTCTTTGGGGAGTGGGTGGGAGAGTCTCTGACGACGTTGGATCCGTTTCCGGTGGAGCGCATGGTTCTGACGATTACGGCCAACGCTTTTTTGCGCCGGATGGTGCGTAATTTGGCCGGCTCTCTGTTGGCGGTCAGCCTGGGAGAGTGGCAGACCGACGACCTGGCCGCAGCGTTAATTGCGAAAGACCGCAGCCGTTCTGCGCCGCCGCTCCCTCCAAATGGGCTTGTCTTGGAGCGGGTGCAGTACGCAGAGTTTACCGATCTGTTTACGGCGCATCGATAACGCTGCCGGGCAGGGTGGCTGCTTGCAGGCAAATGAGGAGATTTCAGGGTGAAGACACTGAGCCTGAGTTATGAAAAGGCCAAGAGCGAACGTGAATGGTGGGTTGTCGATGCGACGGGCAAGACACTTGGCCGGCTGGCGTCCGAGATTGCGCAGGTCCTGCGGGGTAAGCACAAGCCGAGTTTCACGCCCAATGTGGATAGCGGGGACTTTGTGATCGTCGTAAACTGTGACAAGTTCCATGTGACCGGCAACCGCTTGGATGAGAAACGTTATTATCGGCACTCACGCTATCCTGGCGGCTTGAAGAGCCGAACGATGCGCGAGCAACTGGACCGACAGCCGCAGAAGATCATCTTTGACGCGGTCAAGGGCATGGTCCCCAAGACCCGACTTGGCCGAGTACAGATGAAAAAACTGAAGGTCTACGCCAGTTCGGATCACCCCCACAAGGCACAGAAGCCTAAAGTGCTGGAACTGTAGGAGAGCAGAGATGAGCGAGTATATTGAAGCGGTTGGACGCCGCAAGAGCGCCACGGCACGGATACGGCTGTATGAGGGCGAAGGGGAAATTGTCGTCAACAGCTTGCCGATGAATGGGTATTTCGGGCGCGCGTTGGATCAGATGGTGATTCGCCAACCTCTGGTTCTGACCGGCACGGAGAACAGTTTCAACATCAGCATCAAGGTGCATGGCGGCGGTGAAGGCGGCCAGGCCCACGCGGTCCGCCATGGGTTGTCGCGGGCGCTCGTGGCTGCGGATCCGAACTTGCGGCCTACGTTGAAGGCGGCCGGTTTTCTTACACGCGACGCGCGCGTGAAGGAACGCATGAAGCCCGGCCTCAAACGGGCGCGCAAGGCGCCGCAGTTTACCAAACGCTGAGAGATGCCCGAACAGAATCGACAACGATGGAAAGCGGTGGCCTGGCCATCGCTTTTTGTTGGTCTGCCTGTTCGAGGCGTCAGCCGGACGGCTGCTGCTGAAACGTCCCCGGGGCGGCGTGGTCATGCTAACTGCGGACGGCAACAGTTACAGAAGGAGAGGTCGGCGTAGATGCTGATCCGATGCGGATTCCTTCTCATCTCCCAAGCGAATGACGCTGCAAGCGATGATGAAGCCCTGACGGACGTGCAGGCACTGCTGGCCGGGGTTTTGGATGGATTTCTCCCCCTCGCCAGCCGCATTTATGCAGCGCCTCCTCGCTATCAGATGGAAGAGAGTTTGCGCCAGTGGTGCGATGAAGAGGAGTTGGACCTGATCGTAACGGTAGGCGGCACGTTCCCGGCGCCGGGACCCTCGGCGTGGGAGATCGTACCGGAAGCGACGGCAGCCGTACTGGAGCGGTCGATGCCCTCCCTGCCGGAGACGATGCGGGCACGGGCCGCGGCGACGCATCCCCAGGCGCTGCTGGATCGAGGCGTGGCCGGCATCCGCGGGCGCACGCTGATCGTCAACCTGCCCGGCGGACGAGGGCTGGCAGCAGCTTTCCTGGAGAGTATCCTCGACCTGATCCCGTCCATCGTGGCGCGGCTTGCGGCTGAAGATGAACTGCCCGCGGCTGAGGTGTTGCCTATTCCTTCAGCGCAAGAGAATGATCAGCCCCGATCCGGCGCGCTGAACCAGGATGAGTTCGCCGCTTTTCTGCAACGACGGCAGAAGGGGGGCTGAAAGGCTGCCCTACGGCGGGGTCCAACATCGCTTGTCGGCAACGCTGGTATTTTGACTTTTGGCCTCCATTGGCGGTACTATGTTTTTTGTAGTTAAGTCTACAGCCGCTGCGGACGATTTTTGCTAACATAGGTATTGTCTGCCGAATTGAAGACAGATCTGGCCGCAAGGTTGCACTTTAGCACGCACGCTTACAGGAGTAGGAGACGAGAAAATGGGCGCGAACACAGTTGTCGTCACAGACGCGAATTTTGAAGATGAGGTCATTCACTCGGAAGTTCCCGTGCTTGTGGATTTCTGGGCTGAGTGGTGTGGTCCGTGCAAGATGATCGCACCGGTTTTGGATGAGATCGCTTCCGAATTAAACGGTAAACTGACCATCGGCAAGCTCGATGTAGACGAGAATCAGAGCACGGCGATGGCCTTTGGCGTTATGAGCATTCCCACGCTGATGTTGTTCAAGGGCGGCCAGCAGGTGGAGACGATCGTCGGTTTCCAGCAGAAAAGCCAGTTGCTGGGCAAGATTCAGGCACACCTGAACTGACCGTTTGACAATAGTGGACTTCTGCAAAGACCTGCCGTGAATGCGGCGGGTCTTTTTGATACCGAAAGTCGAAGTTAGCGGATCAGCGGGCGGCCGGCGCGATGAACATTGTCAACACCGCTTGCAGCGCGAACAGCAGCAGGAATATCGCCAGGTCAATGACCGCTACCAGAAAGAAGGCGCCGGTCAGAACCTGAATCGGTCCGAGGAGAAAATTCAGCAGCAAGACCACATTGCGGCCCGACTGATCGATGAGGACGAACAGCACGCCGATGAGGACGACATAGATGCCCAGCGATTTGAGCGGCGCGCGGTCGCTGGCGCTGGGCATCATCGCGTTGGCGATGGCGAAGAGCAGATAGCTCCACCATAGGCTATCCGGCTTGTGGGTCAAACCGTCGACGACAAAAGCCAGTCCGTCCAGCAGCTTGCCCGTGCGCCAGGCGAAGGCGATTGTCTCGGTGTCGAAGACCTGCTCACCGATGAGTACGATCAACGCCGACCCGACCAACAGCGGCGCCAACCCCACAAGGCTATCCCACAGCGCGCCGCCCGATGCAACCGTCACACTCCCCAGACCGATCGTATTGCGGGTAAATTTGGGCCATACCCGAAATTTGCTCGTTTTCAAGCCGAGGAGCCTGGCTATCAGCCAGTGTGAGGCTTCGTGGATCAGAATGCCAGGCAGGTAGATCAGGAACAGAATCACCATCGCCAGGTCATCTGAGCCGGTGATCAGATAGACGATCTCTTGGATCAGAAGTCCTATGCGCCAACTCAGCCACCACAGCGTGGCGAGCAGGATGAAGAAGAGGACGAAGAAAAGATATGGGGAGAAGGCAAACATCAGGAATGCGGAGCGGACTGGCGCGGATTAACCGCCGTACACCTCAGCGGTGATCTTCACCATCTGCGCGTAACTTTCGGCCTCAAGCGATGCCCCGCCGATGAGCGCGCCGTCGATATCCGGCTTCTCCATGATGGCGCGAATGTTATCCGGCTTTGTGCTGCCGCCGTAGAGGATGCGAGTCTTGACGGCGACGGCTTCACCGTGCATCTCGCGCAGGACAGCGCGTACCAGCCCGCAGATCTCGCCGGCCGTCGCGGCGGTCGCGGCCCGTCCGGTGCCGATGGCCCAGATCGGTTCGTAGGCGATCACCAGCGATTGGACCTGCTCGCCGCGCAGGCCATCCAGCGCGGCTCGCACCTGTCCACTGATGATCTGTTCGGTTTCGCCCTGCTCGTTCTGTTCGAGGCTCTCGCCCACGCAGACGATAGGGGTCAGTTCGTGCCTCAGCGCGGCGCGGGTCTTCTTGTTGACGGTTTCGTCGCTCTCACCGAACTGCTGACGACGCTCGCTGTGTCCGATAATCACATATTCGACGAGTCCACGCAGCATCGGCAGACTGATTTCTCCGGTGTAGGCGCCGCTTTCCTGCCAGTGGCAGTTCTGCGCGCCCAGTGAGAAAGGCATATCGGTCGTCAGCGCCCGGAGCGGGTGCAGGCAGACGAAAGGCGGACACAGCACCTGCTCAACTGCTGCACAACTGCCGACAAGCTCGTCGATCTGCCGCGTCAGAGCAAGCGCCTCTGACACGGTCTTGTTCATTTTCCAGTTGCCAGCCATCATCGGCTTGCGCATAGCGAGAGTTCTCCGTGGGCGGCTGTGTCAGAATGTGCAATGCGATTGCACGGGCAGCAAGCCATCTGCGGCCTATTCTTCGGCCTGGCGCCCTTCGTCTGATAGTGAACTGTCAACGGCCGGATCGTCCTCCTCCGGCGGCGCGTTGAAGCGAATCAGTTCCTCTTCGTACTCCTCGGCGGTGAGCCAGCGGCCGCCGTTGACTTCATGGCGGCTGACATTCTTGTTGCGGTCGAACCAGATTTCGACCTCGACCTGGGTGAAGCAGCGGTTCTTGCCACTCCCTTGCAGCACCTTGCGTGAGTAGTATTCGTTATCCTTCTCGTCGTCGCGGCTGAGACTGTTGACCAGATCGATGTCAGCCGTGATCGGTTCGCGACAGCGGTTGCTGAAGACATAGATGGGGAGGACACGACTACCGCCACCGCCGCCACCCGTGAAAAACGATGCCAGTTTTTTGAGGAAGCTCATAGGTCACCATCCTTGTCGTCCAGGGCCGCCACGCCGGGCAGCGTTTTCCCCTCCAGGAATTCCAGGCTGGCGCCGCCGCCCGTGCTCACATGGGACATCTGCTCGACGAGGCCGGCCTGCCGCACCGCTGCCGCCGAGTCGCCGCCGCCGATGATCGTGGTGGCATGGGAAAGACCGGCCAGCATCTCCGCAATTGCGTTCGTCCCGTGGGCAAAGGCCGGGAATTCGAAAACACCCATCGGGCCGTTCCAAAGAACCGTGCGCGCACCGGCCAGCCGATTGGCAAAGTGAGCCACCGTGGCCGCGCCGATGTCCAGAGCCATCCAGCCTGCCGGAATCTCCTCGACGCTGACAGTGCGGCAGGCGGCATCAGCGGAAAAGCTGTCGGCAGCCGTCAGATCGACCGGCAGTTGGATGATGCCATCTCCCGCAGAGGACAAGGCCCGCGCCGTGTCCAGCACGTCCTGTTCGACCAGACTGGCCCCCATCCGATAACCGGCGGCGGCCAGAAAGGTGTTGGCCATGCCGCCGCCGATCAAGATTGCATCCACCTTTTGCAGGAGCTTGTCGATGACAGCGATCTTGTCGCTGACCTTGGCGCCGCCCAGGATAGCGACGAAGGGGCGCGCGGGCGTTTCGAGCGCGTCCCCCAGGTAGGCCAACTCCTTCTCCATCAGCAGACCGGCGACGGATGGCAGATGGGCCGCCACGCCGGTTGTGCTGGCGTGCGCCCTGTGCGCGCTGCCGAAGGCGTCGTTGACAAACAGGTCGCCCAGGCGGGCCAGCGCCGCGCTCAGCCCCGGATCATTCTTGGTTTCGCCGGTTTCGAAGCGGGTGTTCTCCAACAGCAGCGCCTCCCCTGGGCCGAGGTCCGCTGCGGCGGCCTCCACCTGCTGACCGGTCACAGCGCCGGGGAAGCGCACGTCCGCCTTGAGCAACCGGCTGAGCCGTTGCGCGACGGGCCGCAAACTGTAACGGGGATCGGGCGCGCCTTTGGGCCGTCCCAGGTGGCTCATCAGCACCAGGGACGCTCCCTGCGCGCGCAGGAATCCAACTGTCGGCAGCGTGGCGCGGATGCGGGCATCATCGGTGATGTGGCCGTTGCCGTCTATGGGCACGTTGAAGTCTACGCGCATGAGCGCGCGCTTGCCCCGCCAGTCGATGTCCCGGATCGTCTTCTTGCGCATGAAGACCCGCCTGCCCCCGCTGGTTAGCGTCTGGACTATACACCCTCGCCGGCGATAAAGGCGGCCAGATCTGTGACCCGAACACTGTACGCCCACTCATTGTCATACCAGGAAACGACCTTGACCAGATCGCCGTAGCAGGCGGTGAACTCGGCATCGATCACGCTGCTGTGTGAATTGCCCAGGAAATCCGAGCTGACCAGGGGTTCATAGCTGACATCGAGGATGCCTTGCATCGGCCCAGCCGCGGCGGCGTCAAAGGCGGCCAGCAGGTCGTCGGTGTTGCCGGGAGTACTCACTTTGGCGACAAAATCGACGACGCTGACGGTCGATGTCGGGACGCGCATGGCCATGCCGTCAAACTTGCCGTCCAGTTCCGGCACCACCAGCGCCACGGCCTTGGCCGCGCCGGTCGTGGTCGGAATGATGTTCATACCGGCGGCTCTGGCGCGGCGCAGATCCTCGTGGACAAAATCGAGAATGCGCTGGTCCGTCGTATAGGAATGCACCGTCGTCATCAGCCCCTGCTCGATGCCGACTGTATCGTTGACAACCTTGGCCGCGGGCGCCAAGCAGTTCGTTGTGCAGCTGGCATTGCTGACTACGTGATGGTTGGCCGGATCGTACTGGTCGTTGTTGACGCCCATGCAGATGGTAATGTCTTCGCCTTTGGCCGGCGCGCTGATGATCACTTTTTTGGCGCCGGCTGCGATATGCAGAGCGGCCGTTTCGCGATCACGAAAGACGCCGGTGCTTTCGACGACGATATCAACGCCCATCTCAGCCCAGGGCAGTTTGCTGGGGTCCCGCTCACTGAGCACTTTGAGCCGGTCCCCGTTGATCGAAAGATCTTCATCAACTATTTCGACGGCGCCATCGAAAACGCCGTAGTTGGTGTCATATTTAAACAGGTGGGCCATGGTCTGCACATCACCCAGATCGTTGATGGCGACGAGGTCAAACGTATTGTTGTGGCGCTCAAACAGCGCCTTTGTTACCTGACGGCCGATACGCCCAAAGCCGTTGATCGCGATCCTGATGGTCATTCGAGAGTTTCCTCCGCAGTGGTAGACGATTATTGGTGATTGCAATTCTACCATATCCAGCTTCAATCGCTGACAATTCCGGTGTCTGCACTGCAAGTGTTGCGATTGAACACTGGACAGCGACGGGGAGCTTGGCCAGGCGTTGCTTTCCGACGCTTGTTTGCGTGCCTGCGGCACAGAGTTTACAATCAGATGGGAGTCGTGAGACCACAGAATTAAGGAGTGTTCGTGTCGATCAGGCCGGCGCCGGAACTCATCTCAGCAAAGCAATTTACATACGAAGAGGGCATCGGCATCCTCTTTCACGATGCCAGATTCGACGGACGCGCCCCCCGCTCTTACGATTCGGAAGGCCGATTGGATCGCATGCGTGCGGTGCTGGCGGAACTGGATAATCCCCAGCGGCGCTTTCGCACGATCCATGTGACCGGAACAAAAGGCAAGGGCAGCACCAGCGCCTACACGGAGTCGATCCTCCGTCATCTGGGCCATCGTACCGGTCTGTTCACCAGCCCTCACTTGCACACCTTTCGCGAACGCATCCGCGTTGACGGGCAGTTGATCGGCCGCGAGGCGTGCGCTGCACTGATCGAGCGCGCCCTGCCCCACCTTGAAGCAACCCCTGATCTGACCGTTTTTGGCCGCATAACTATCCTCGCCTTTCTCTATTTTGCCCGCGCCGGGGTCGATTGGGCGGTGGTGGAAGTGGGCGTGGGCGGCCGCCTGGACAGCACCAATGTCCTGCTGCCTGCGGTGTGTGGCATCACCCACATCAGCAAGGATCACATGCATATTCTCGGCGACAGCCTGGAGGAGATCGCCGCGGAGAAGGCAGGGATCATCAAGGGCGGCACACCTGTATTCAGCGCGCCCCAGAAGCAGAAAGCGAAGGAAGTGTTGCGACGGGTGGCCGAGGAGAAGGAGGCGTTTCTGACAGAAGTGCCGTTTTATCGGCGGGCCGCCCTGCCTCTGGTTGGACAACACCAGCAGATCAATGCAGGGATTGCATTCGGAATGGTGCAAGACCTGCACCGGCGGGGCCTGACCCATTGGGATGACCAACTCGTTGACCGCGGCCTGGCTCACACCTGGTGGCCCTGTCGCATTGAATGGCTGCCCCAACCCGAAGAACCGCAGTCGAGACGCCAAGACTCCCAGACCGGGGACATACCGCTGGTCGTAGACTGTGCGCACAACAGAGATAGCCTGGAGATTCTGCTCTCTACCCTTGCCGAAACCCACCCGCGCAGGCCGTTTACCTTTGTCTTCGGCGTCAGCCGCGACAAGGATATCGCACCAATGTTGACGCATGCCATCGCCGCGTCGCCGCGCATTGTATTGGTGCAGAGCCGACACCCCAAGGCGATGTCGGCGGCGGACCTGCGCGCGGCCATCGCGGCATTGCCGGAAAATACAGACGATCAGGCGGTGATCTCCGCGCCGTCAATGAGAGCAGCCCTCGAAACTGCGACGCGCATCACCCCGCCGGGCGGCTATCTGGTCGGCACAGGTTCTGTGTTTGTCGCCGCTGAACTGCGGGAAGCATGGAACGAACTGCATCCCGGTCTCTTTCCGCAGGATGACTGGATTCACCAAGCGAATACGGATCCCCCACTTGCCCCTCTGCCGCCCGGATACGGCGCTATCTGACCGATGATTTCCGAGAACCTTCCACCCTCCGCCAAGACGCTCCCAGCAGACGGCGGCCAGATTCGCAGTTGGATGATGACAGCGCGGGCGCGCGCAGTCTGCCTACTCTGTGTGGTGATCCTGCTCAGCGCCTGCACGCCGCCCGAGCCAAGCCCGCCGGAGCTGAACATCGACTTGGGGATGATTCTGCCCGAAGAGTGGCAGGCCGTCTCTACCTGGGAATCGATCAACATCGACGCTGACGCCGATGAGGAGTATCTTCTCTTCTACCGTTACGACGCCAGCACCACAGCCGATGGTGAAGGCATCAGCGGGCCAATTGGCGCGGTAATCTACGACCCGCAGACGCCGATCGGCATGTCGGAGGATTCAGAGGACAGCGCAAGACCGCCTGCCCCTTGGCTTCAGCCCTATGCGCTGTTGCCCAACTACTGGCAGGGCGCCGGTTATGGGTTCGTCGCGCCGCCGCGCCAGACCGGTCTTCCCGAATGGATAGTTGTCAAGCGCGAAGAGGACAGCGAGACCGAGAACCGGTACTTCGAGGTATTGGCGCAACAGATGCCGGCATCGTCCAGCGGTCAGGCGGCGGGGGAAACGCCCGGTGATCTGCCCCCACACGACGAGTTGATCGTCTACGGCGGCAACAGCCCCATCGACGGCCCGACCTACATCAGCGTATTCTGGTGGAGCACGCTCAGCGAGGGGTACGGCAGCACGCAGATCTCTGCGCCCGGCGGTCTGCACATAGAAGAGTGGGATGGCGCCGCCGACAGATCCCCTATACGGACTGTGCGCGCCCGCTACCCCCAGTATGACCGCAGCCTGCTGTGTAAAGAGTCCCGCTTTCACCGTCGGCTGGTGGACCCGGAATTCACCAGCCAGGGCGCGTATCGCGCTGCCATCTTTTATGAGGAGAGCGCGCGCAAACTGATATTCTGTTACGGCATTCCCCAGGCGCCCTTCTACCCGGAAGCGGTGGTTCTGGCCTATTTGCTCCAGCCTGACCGCAACGCGCAACTCCTTATCGAAGAGGCGCGTCAGACTGTCCCCCGCGCGTTGGGAGAGTTTGCCTGGGTGGATGCGTTGCAATACATGGCCTCTATCCCCACCTTCGCCGGTCAGGCAGCCACCTCCCGCACAATCACCACGACGGTTTGGGCGTCGCTCGTCTATCAGACCGGCGGCGTATTAGAGAGCCGACTCTACGCATTTACGCTGGAGCATATCCCCTCGGACCTGAGCAATCGCACCACGGACCAGTGGCGGATTATTGACGTCCAGCGTGAGGGCTGAACCACGCCGGTCAACGCCCTCTTTACCGGTGTGCCGCAAGATATGTCGCCCCGGCGGTCGCCGGACGGTCTACCCCGATTCAGCTACATATTCCACTATTTGCCGTATTGCATAGTGCGTACTGCGTAGTTCGCAATGCCTGGAATGGTAGACGCCCAGTGTTTCGCGCTGAATTTGGCTTTGCCGAGGCGCGCGGGCCGGTCTGCGCGATAGGTTTTGACAGGGTAGGGGCGTTGGTCGGTAGCAAATGGCGCACTGTTTGCGTAAAGATATAGACAGATCCGGCGGTATGGAAACGCCGCCAAGAGGGTAGGACGTTTTATCGGAAAAAAATACGACATGCGTAATGTATCAGTTATCGGTATCGGACAGATGCCTGTCGGCGAACATTGGGATCTGTCCGTCCGGCACATTGCCTACAACGCGATTGAAGCCGCGTTGACAGAGGCCGGTACGAAGCAGGTAGATGCCCTGTTCGTCGGCAATATGCTCAGCGGCAGTCTGCTGAACCAGGAGCATCTGGCAACCCTGATCGCAGATTTCTGTGGACTGCGGAACATCGAAACGGCAAAGATCGAGTCGGCTTGCGCCAGCGGCGCGTCCGCTTTCCGCATCGGCTATATGGCCGTTGCCAGCGGCATGCACGATGCCGTGGTCGTTTGCGGCGTGGAAAAGATGACGGACACCGCCTCCGGCAGCACGACCGCCGGCCTGGCGACAGCCGCCGACGCCGAATACGAAGCGGCTCACGGCGTCACATTTGTGGGGCTGAACGCGTTGATCATGCAACGCTACATGTACGAGTTCAACGCGCCGATCGATGCCTTCGCCGGATTCAGCATCAATGCCCACCGCAACGGCGCGCACAACGCCAATGCCATGTTCCAGAAGCCGATCTCGCTGGACACGTACCTGCACGCGCCGATGATTGCGACACCGATCAATATCATGGATAGCAGCCCTGTTTGTGACGGCGCGGCCGCGGTGGTGCTGGTGGCGTCGGAGCAGGCGCCGCAGTCCGTGAACGGCCATCATCCCGGGGCGGTCCATGTCCTGGCCAGCGCCAGCGCCAATGACACGATTGCCCTGCATGACCGCAAGGACCCGCTCTTTCTCGAAGCCGCCTATGTCAGCAGCCAGAAAGCCTATATGCAGAGCGGGGTGACTCCGACGGACATCGACTTTTTTGAACTTCACGATGCCTTCACGATTATGAGCGCGCTCAGTCTCGAAGCGTCCGGTTATGCGCGGCGGGGCGAAGGTTGGCATCTGGCGGCCGACGAGGCCATCGGCCCGGATGGACGCATTCCCGTCAGCACTCTCGGCGGGCTGAAGAGCCGGGGGCATCCGGTCGGCGCAACCGGAGTGTACCAGATCGTAGAGGCAGTTCAGCAGTTGCGGGGAGAGGCCGGGCCGGGTCAGATCCCGAACGCGACGATCGGCATGACACAGAATATCGGCGGGAGCGGCGCCACAATCGTCACACACATTCTGGGCGCCTGACCGGACATGTTCCACCCGGCGATGAGGCGGTCAAACGCCTGTCAAAAGCTGTCAGCCCTATCAAAAGCTATCAGCGCGGCGCAGCGCCCCCCGATAGGTAGAGTTTGATAGGTTGATAGGCGTAGGATCGAACTGCATAAGCGAACTTGATTGGATTCAGCCAGCGAGGATGTCATGAGCATTGCCAGCCTTTGGCGCACAAGACAACAACGATACAGTCTCCAGGGTGAAGTCTGCCCGGACTGTCATCAGGCCATCTTTCCCCCGCGCGATGTCTGCCCCCATTGCAGCGAAGCGGCCGGCCCGCTCCACACGATGAGCGGGCGGGGCGAGGTATATAGCTACACGAAGATGTTTAACGTGCCGGACGGCTTTCAGGCACAGCGGCCTTACACCGTGGCGCTGGTCAAGCTGGAGGAAGGGCCGATGGTGACGGCGCAACTGACCGACATCGCTGAGGAGAATGTAGAGATCGGGATGCCGGTGGAGATGGTGACGCGCAAACTGCGCGAAGAGGGCGACAGCGGCGAGATCGTCTACGGTTACAAGTTCCGGCCCATCTTCGCCGCCGCCGACTGAGAAGAAACTCGACAAGAGTCGCCTGCCCACCCCCGGCACGGAAGACCAAAGGCAGCCAGAAACGCGCCCTCATCTTGGTACGTGCCTGCAGGGGTATGTGGTAGACAAACACTGCCTCTTATGGGATAATAACTCCCAGGAGGCATTATCGAATGGCGAAAGATAGACAATATCCCAGCTATTTCACCTGTGTTGCCGAAATTCTGAGCAATTCCAAGACCCCCCTCAGCGTCGATGCCCTCGTTTCCCGCATTGCGATCCAACGACCGGTAGGGAGCGGCGCGCGCAGCGCCGTCTATCAGGCGATCAACAAGCTGTTTCAGGCCATTCCGGTGGAGCCTGGATGCTTCGGATGGCTCTCCTGCTTGCTGAGAGAGCAATACTTCCGCCATCCTCTCAACCGTTCCGAAATCAAAAAGGGAACCTTGCTGTTGGATGAACTGGAACACGCTGTCTTCTTCCCCCAGTTCTTCCAGACCCATCAGCCCGATACGCGTCTGATATCGGTTGAGTTGATGGGCGGACCAACTCTGCAAGCGCATGCGGACATTGAACAGGGCACTTGGGCTTTGCAACTCGGACAGCCATTTGTGAAATGGGTTGATCAGATCGGCGGCGCAACACAGGACGATCTGCTGATTCAAGTGAAGGATGCGGTCAGCGGAGAATACGGGATTCGGCTCCAGCCGAAAGAGTCCCGACAGGAAAATCTGATCCGAAAGCGCAACCTCGCCCTATGCCGGGCTGCGGAGCGGATCGTCGGCAGGGACCGGAAGTCGCGGAAAGCGATGCCGGTCTGGGAGTTGGCGGCGGCCCTGATCGGACAGAATATCTACAGCGATGACATACCGCCGGACGATATGCACTTTGTGCTGCATGAATATAGCAGCCTGCAGCTGCTCGACGACGACGGTTATACCACGGACCGTAAGGACAGCAGCGACGGCGACGCTGCCTCCCACAACCGCGAATTGCCATCAACTGCCGACGAGCCAACCAGGAATCGGTACGAGTCTCTGATTGAGAACTGGGACGGCGACCGGTTGGACCAGTTCTTCCATGGTAACGGGTATTGGGGTATCTCCCAGTCTGAATGGGGGCGGGTCGAACTTTCCTCCGCTGATTCCGAGGAGGAGAACTGTGAAGCATACCAGGCATATTTAAGCGAACATCAGGAGTTCGCCCCGGGTACGCAGGCGCTCAACCATATGGAGTTCCATCTGCTGGAGGCCGAGTTGGAGATGCTCGTCAGCCTGGAGCATGAGTTCGGATTCCTGATGCCGGACCAGGACCGACGGAAGATCGAGTTGGCCGAACGTCTCTTTATCGATCCTGATTTTCTGTTGGGCGGCGACTGGGACCAAGAAGACGACCTCGGTGATGTCCCTTTCTGGAACAATTAGGCGTCTGTGCGTGCTGAGTGGATGATCAGGCCAATGGGCCGCCGATGGTATGGTGTCGGCGGTCTTGTTTTTTCGACTCTCGCGCTCCTATCGAGTTGGGCCGCATTTGACAAGCTCTCACAGTCGCTCCGACATCTTCAGTCGACTTGTCTGAGAGGGTTTCGCCGGTGAATGCCGATGCCAAAGCCGGTTAACTGCCGTTACTTTTACGGGGACTATCACCGCGGCAACGAGCGGGAGACATGCCGTCTGCTCGAGGCAAGCCCCCGCAATGAACGCCCTTGGAAGCGCAGACTGTGCAATAGCTGCCCGGTGCCTGCCTCTCTGTTGACGAGCAACTGCCGCTCCCTTGTGCTCGAAGCGGAGGTAAAGAGGCGCTTCCTCTCGGAACGAGTGGAAGTCACCTTCTCCGTCTGTAGCAAACATCTAATCGAACTGGAAGACCCGCAATACTGCCCCCAGTGCGCCCAGGAAAGCGAAGAATAAAGGGGCTCTTTTGCGCCTGCTCGCAGCGGTGGCGCAAAAGAGCCCCCTACTGAATGTTGCGTTGGCCGGTTCAGCGGGATCCTGCCGCCATGCCGGGACTATGCCGGTGATCTCCTCGCTCTCGGCCCGGAGGGGCTGCGCGGCTTGGAGCGCATTCGGGCAATTCGTTTGCGGACGACGGGGATACGCACCAGCAGGAAGAAACCGAGCAGCACGCCCCAGGCCGCAGGCTCGCGGTAGTCGGCCTTTACAACCCAGACGTAGTGAAAGACAGCCAGGACACCGGCGACGTAAACCCACTGGTGCAGCTTCTTCCACCGCTTGCCCAAGCGGCGCATCCACCCCTTGGTAGAGGTGAGAGCAAGGGGGAGCAGAATGAGCAGGGCCGAGAAGCCAACAATGACGTACAGTTTCGTGCCCACATCCTGCCAGATGTAAATCCATTGCAGGCCATAGTCAAGATAGATGAAGATCACGAAATGGATGGCCGCGTAGCCAAACGCGTACAGCCCCAACCATTTGCGGGCGGGAATGATGTTGCGCCAACCCAGCACGATATTGAGGGGTGTGCAAGACAGCGACAAAACGATCAGGACGAGCGCCGGTTTGCCGGTGCGCAGGGTCCAATCCTGAATCGGATTGACACTGAGATTATTGGTGAATTGGTCGAACAGCAGCCACGCCAACGGAATCAACGCTCCGATGTGCGTAAGCCACAATATCTGACCTTTGGTCAACAGTTTATCGATTTTCATGCTTCGTCACCCTCTCCGCGCTTCGCCTAACTGCTCACCAGCGCCTACAATGTCCGTCTGAACTGTTTTCGATTCGAGACCGAAATGTTCCGCTCGTATGACGCGCTTGGGGCCCCGAGGGAACCCCAAGCGCCTTGCCCGTTCTTACGCAGTGCGAAATGCGCAGTGCATCAGAGTGCGGGCCTTCGACTTGCCCCCATTCTAGTAGTTCGCGACCAAGTCCATGCCTTCATAGAGGTCGGCCACCTGCTCTTCATACCCGTTAAACATCAGAGTCTCCCGTCGGCCTCTTTCGCCGATGCGCCGCTCAGTGCCCTGTGACCAGCGCGGATGATTGACGTTCGGGTTCACATTGGCATAGAATCCGTACTCATGGCCGGCCGCGTCCATCCACAGGGAACTCGGCTGCTCCGTGACGAGATCGATCTTGACGATCGACTTGATGCTCTTGAAGCCGTACTTCCAGGGCACAACCAGGCGAATCGGCGCGCCGTTCTGGGGCAGCAGATCCTTCCCGTAGAGGCCGGTGCCAAGAATCGCCAGCGGATTCATGGCCTCGTCAACGCGCAGCCCCTCGACATAGGGCCAGCTGTAAAAACTGCTGTTCCTCTGGCCGGGCATCCCATCGGGATCGAGGATCGTCTCAAAGCGCAGATACTGCGCCTCGGATTTCGGCTCAACGACATTGAGCAGATCGGAGATAGGGAACCCCATCCAGGGGATCACCATCGACCAGGCTTCCACACAGCGCAGGCGGTAGACGCGCTCTTCGATGTCGAACATCTTGCGCAGGTCGTCGACATCGTATGTGCCCGGATTGTTGACCAGCCCACCGACCTCAACCGTCCAGGGGGAGGTGGTGTAGCCTTCGGCCAGACGGGCCACCGCCTGCTTGTCGGTGGAGAACTCGTAGTAGTTGTTATAGTTGGTGATCTGCTCGAATGTGTTGAGCGGATCACCCAGTTCGTCAGCGGTTCCGACCTCGGCCTGGACCGTCTCGGGCTGGGCGGCGCTTTCCGCTTCCCCGCCGCTCGCCATCTCCTCCATTTCGGACATCCCGCATGCGGCCAGTGCCGCCGCCCCCAACGCCAGTCCGGCGCCCTTCATAAAGTTGCGCCGGTTGAGGTATACGTGTTCCGGTGTAATCTCACTCGAGGGAATCTTTGGAATCTGTAGTCGTGCCATTTTTCTTGTCCTTTCTTCATGCGCCTAAAGCTCAGAATGGATTCGGTTATCCGAACTCGCTTACGACACTCAGTGTACTCCATAATTATTACGGAACTGTTGCATATAATCTTATCAGATAATTATAGATATCTGGTAACTACTCAGCCTCGTCTGGGAGGTTGTTTGAAAAGGTACGGTCATCGGTCAAAAAGACCAATAATGACTGCCGGAAAGCGTGAATCCTCCATCTACACGCCATAATTCGCACCATTTGTGCCGTATTGACCCGAACCTGACCTTTTCAGACAGATTCCAAACACGATTCATTACACTTGGATGACTTGGTTGCCCATTGAAAGTCGCACATTGGGCAATGGCTGAGTAGTTACGATATCTGTAACTACTCAGCCTCGTCTGGGAAGTTGTTTGAAAAGGAACGGTCATCGGTTAAAAAGACCAAAAATGACTGCCGGAAAGCGTGAATCCTCCATCTACACGCCATAATTCGCACCATTTGTGCCGTTTTGACCCGAACCTGACCTTTTCAGACAGATTCCAAACAGGATTTATTACACTTGGATGACTTGGTTGCCCATTGAAAGTCGCACATTGGGTAATGGCTGAGTAGTTACAGATATCTGAAATATCAAGGGCAGAAACCGGCTCCTATTCCCCAATGCGGGATACATGCGAGCGCAGAGTTGCGGAGGCGCCGAGGTGCGGAGTAAAGTACTGTTTGCCGTATTGTGCAGCCCGCGCAGAAAGCCTTAACGTCGCCGGGGATTCAGGTTCGCAGATGCGCTTATGGGGCGCCGTGCATCGAAACTTGCTACGATGATACCCTCCCTTATCCATGCTGCCGTCGTCCATTTCCCCATCGCGCTGCTGATCTGCGGCAGCCTCGCCATTCTGGGATATATCCACCGCTGGCCCCGTGTTGAACTGCGTATCCTGGGCTGGGGATTGCTCTTTCCGGGCTGGCTGACATTGCTGGCGGCCATCATCAGCGGCATCGTCGCCCAGGGGGGGCTGCCGCCGGAAGCGCCCTACCGGCCGGTTCTCAACTGGCATACCGGCAGCGGGCTGGCCTTGGCCGCCCTCTACGCGGATCTGCTCTACCGCGGCTGGCTACATTCGATCCGCACGCGCAGGACAGAGAAGGACGGCTCTGCCGCGACGACGGAATTCCTGACCGATCCAGGGCGGAAATGGATGCTGACCACACAGTTTCTCTTGGGCATCGGGTTGGTGATTTTCAGCGGTTGGCTTGGCGGGCAGTTGGTCTTTGAGTTCGGTGTGGGTGTGCGATGAAGAGGCATTGCGGATTGCGGATTGGGTAGGCTCCCTTTATGACAACGATACTTGTGGTGGATGACGATCAGTTGATGCGGCGCAGCGTCTCGATTGGCTTACAGAATGCCGGCTACCGCACGGAAACCGCCGGCAGCGGTGAGGAGGCGCTGGCAAAGGCGCGCGTGATCCAGCCGCAACTGGTTCTGCTGGACATCGGCCTACCGGGGATTGACGGGCTGGAAACGCTGCGCGCGTTACAGCAGTCGCTCGACGCGCCTGTTATCTTTGTCACGGCCCGTCGTCGCGAACTGGACGAAATCGTCGGCCTGGAGTTGGGCGCGGACGATTACGTGACGAAACCGTTCGATATCGACGTGCTTCTGGCCAGGGTGAAGGCCGTATTGCGACGCGGCGCGGCGGGCGCGGTCCGCAGCGCGGCCCATTCTCCCTTTCTCGCGCAAGCAGGGGCAAAAACGGGTGAACTGCCCCTTCTTGTCGTAGGCGATCTGGAATTGGACCGCACTGCGCATCAGCTCACGGTCGGCGGGCGCGTTGTCGCGCTCTCGCCCAGGGAATTCCAACTGCTCGCCTATCTCGCGAGCAGAGCGGGCGAGGCTGTCCCTTTCGCCGATATCCTGAAGAGTGTGTGGGGGACGGACTGGATCGGCGAGACGCAGACCGTGTATGTGCATATCCGCTGGCTACGGACAAAGATCGAGGAAGACGCAGCCCATCCCCGTCGCATTCATACGGTGCGGGGCGTGGGCTATCGGTTGACCCCCGCAGAAAAGGATGACCCGCATGTGGCGTAATCTACGCAGTCGGCTGGCAATCAGTCATCTGCTTCCCCTGCTGGTAATCGTTCCGCTGCTCAGTCTCCTGCTTTTCTACCTGCTCGAGACCCGTTACGTGTTGGACGAAGCGACCGCGAAACTGGCTGGGCAGGGCGAACTGATCTCGCAACTCTATCAGGCCGAACTGTCGGCCCTTGAGGATGCTGAGCAGGGCGGGACACTTTTCGCCCGGTTGCAGGTGCAGTTTCCGGGTCTTTTTTATGTGGTGGATGAAAACGGCAACATCGTAGTCAGACCGGGCATCGCGACCGCTTCGACACAGGTGCCTGTACGTCCACCGGACCTTGAGCTGTTGCGGAAGGCCCTGGCCGGTGAGATCGCGCGGCAGGTGCGGCAGGGCAGTGCGGCGGTGGCGGTTCCGGTGCATAACGAGGATCAAAAGGTGGTCGGCGCGGTGCATCTGTCACAACAGCTGACACAGGTAACCAATCGCCTTACAATCCTGCGCTGGACCGTTTGGGGAACCGTAAGCGCCGGTCTGTTGGTTGCCGTTCTTTTCAGCTTCGCTCTCAGCCGCTCTCTGAATCAGCCGTTGGAGCGGTTGACGAAGGCCACGCGCGCCGTTCATTTCGACTCGCCGCCGAGCCGGGTAAATGAAGAAGGGCCGACCGAAGTGCGCACGCTGGCCCGCACCTTCAACGAGATGTCGGAGCGCCTGTATGAGCTGGAGCAGGGGAGAAGGCGGTTGCTGAGCGCAGTGGTGCATGAACTGGGCCGTCCATTGGGCGCGATCAAGGCGGCTGCCCAGGTTCTCAGCCAGAATGGCAAAGAGCCGGAGTTGGTGGTCGAACTCTCTTCCGGCATCAACGACCAGGTCGATCAGCTGCGTCGTCTGCTGGATGACCTGGCGCTGTTGGCCCGCAATGATATACGAAATCTGGCGCTTGATCTCGTCCCCGTCGATGTTGGGACGCTGGCGCTGGAAGAGTGCAAACGCTATGACCCGCGCATCAGGGAGAAGGAGATCGAACTGGCCGCGCATGTTGAGCCGGACGCAACGCACCCGGCGGCAGACTCGATGCGGCTGAGCCAGATTATCGGCAATCTGCTGGACAACGCCATCAAATTCACACCGCACGGTGGACAGATCCGGGTCGCCGTGCGCCGCGATTCAGATGCGATCGAACTGACAATTGAAGATTCCGGGCCGGGCATCGACCCGTCCGAATTGGAGCGCATCTTCGACTTTCTCTATCGCTCGCCGCGTCAGGAGCGCGTGCGCGAAGGCATGGGCATCGGGTTGGCGCTCTCCCGTCGGCTGGCGGAGGTCCAAGGCGGCACGCTGACCGCCCATAACCGCGCCGCTGGCACGGGCGCCAGATTCGTTCTCTCCCTTCCCAGAGCACTGCCCAATCCCGACGAAAAGTCCTGATGCCTCTTGCTCGCTCATAAGGTTGCGTTAAGGTTGCCATAGGCTTCCGATAAGGACTTCGGCTGCGAATCCTACTATACTTGAAGCGATTGGAGGAATCGATTCGGCGCACTTTCTCCGATTTTGGAGACGAGATAACTTGTAGATCAAGGATGACATACAGTGCAAACAAGAACAGTTAGTCTGCGGACGTTTCTGGTTGTGGTCGGTATTTTGACCCTGGCGTTCGTCGTAGGATTGGCTGGAATCGGCAGGATACAGATTACACCGGCCACGGTGGAAGCCACGCCGGCCCAGATACAACCGCAGGAAATCACATACATCACGCAGGAGGAGAGTCCCGATCATCCTGACCAGGAACTGCTCTCCCGCATATACGAAGGAGCGACCGATTCTGTCGTCAGCATTCTGTCGCTGCGACCGAGTTCAGGCTCCACGAATCCTGCCCAACCCCAAGGGGGACAGGGCAGCGGCTGGGTATGGGATGATGAGGGGCATATCATCACCAACAACCATGTCGTCGAAGACGCGACGGAGATCATCGTCAACTTTGCCAATAGCATGTGGGCGGAGGCCGAACTGGTCGCCCGCGATCCGCAGTCAGACCTGGCCGTACTGCGAGTCGAAGCGCCCGAAGGCATAAGCCTGCGCCCCCTGGAGCGTGCGGCGGCGCTGCCCAAAGTCGGCCACTATACGATCGCATTGGGCAGCCCCTTCGGCCTGGAGAACTCGATGTCTTTGGGCATCGTCAGCGCCCTGGGACGCAGCTTTCCCATGGGGGATCCCGGTCGCGCCAACCGCTACTCCCTGCCGGAAGTGATCCAGACCGACGCGGCCATCAATCCCGGCAATTCGGGCGGGCCGCTGCTGGACCTCAGCGGTCGGGTCGTGGGCATCAACTTCGCCATTCGTACCCAGGAGCGTTCGATCGCAGGCTCCGGCGTCAACTCAGGTGTCGGCTTCGCGATCCCGATCACGGTGGCCGACCGGGTCGTGCCGGCTCTGATCAGCGACGGAGAGTATCGCTATCCGTTCCTGGGGGTCTCCGGGAAGACAGTTTCGGCGCCGGTGGCCAAACAGATGGATCTGCCCGCCAATGTTCTCGGCGTCTATGTGGTCCAGGCGCTGCAAGGCGGCCCGTCTGCCGATGCCGGTCTGCGCCGCGGCGACATCATCGTCAGCATCGACGGGATGGCGGTGCGCAACTTCGAGGATGTGATCAGCTACCTTGTCATGCAGAAGTCGCCCGGCGAAACGGTGGAGATCGGCCTCCTGCGCAACGGCAGGAACCGCACCTTTGACGTAGAGTTGGCCACCCGCCCTGCAACGGAGAACCAGGACCCGGATCAGCAGTTTGTGAGCCTAGGAGAGGCTGTCGAAATCGCCACTGATGCGGTGGCCGAGTCCGACGACGACATCGGGGCTGTCAGAAGCAGCTCCGCACGCAGCGGCGTCCGCGGCGGTGTCAGGGTATGGATCGTCACATTAGAGGGCCAGAACAAGACGGCAACGGTCGTAGTCGAGGCCAGCGGCGGCGAAGTATTGAGCCTGGAAGTGGATGGCGGCAACTGAGTGGGGTTCAGCGCGCCCCCTTTCGAGCGGGGGCGCGAGCCGCTCTTCCTAGCAGTTGACATATACCTCCTCCAATACAGTAGACGGGGAGCCGGGTCAATGACGCCCGGCTCCCTACTGTGTTCAGAAGGCGTCTCTGCTTCATATCATCCTCAGACACGTCCCCATTCGTCTTTACCGTGATCTATGTGATTATGTGAATGATAAGATTGACGACGCCCTGAACTATGGCGGTCATTCACAGTCAATCACGCGAATCACAGTCCGAAAGGAAGAGCGATGTCTGAAGTTGTTGGCGCGACGCATCAGTTCCACGATGCCGATTACGCTGAGGATTGGGCGCGGCGGTTCACCCCCACACCGGAGCGGCTGCACCTGTTCGAGACGATTCTACAACAATTGCAGAGCGCCATCCCCGCGACCGGTCATGTCGTCGAACTGGGGATCGGGCCAGCTTACCTGGCCGAGTTCCTGCTGATGCGTTTGCCGCAGATCTCGTATGAAGGCGTCGACTTTTCGCAGCCGATGCTGACGCAGGCCGGGTCCCGGCTGGAGCGGTTTGCGGCGCGCTTGCACCTGCAACAGGCCGACCTGCTGCAAGACGGGTGGAGCGCAGGCCTGTCGCGCCCGCCAACAGCATTTGTGTCCACCTGGGCGCTGCACGACCTGGGCGGTCAGGCGCAGACGGACCAGGTCTATCGGGCCTGCGCAGGCGCGTTGCCAGAGGGTGGGCGGCTGCTGAACGGCGATTTCATCAAACCGGACGGCACGCGCCATCCGTTTGAGCCGGGTCGTTTCCTCGTCAGCCGCCATCTGGAACTGCTCCAAGACGCCGGATTCTCCCATACAAGCTGTCTGGGACGATGGGAAGAAGAGATCGAAGCGCCGACATCGGCCCAGAACTACGCCTGTCTGCTGGCCCTCGTCTGACAGATAGGGGAGGAGATGCGGTGAAACACAGGGGGCGCAAGTTGCCTTCAGAAACGTTTGGACGATGACGGACAACCCGTCTGTCGTCGTCCCGCCGGGGATAAATCACGGCGCCTCATTGCATTGCCTGTTGCTCAGGCAGTCTCAACCTCACATTGGAAGGAAAAACTATGGCTGAAGCGCCTTTCGATCTCCCCAAAGCCCATCGCTGGTTCGGTATCGATCTGAACAACAGCACGATGGACGCCCTCGATGCCGGGTTGGTGACGCCGGAGTCATGCGAGCCGTACATTCACGCGGCGCACGCCAGTTGCTTTCACTGGATGCAGGTCGGCACAGTCGCCAATCAAGGTCGAGGGGAGTTTCTCGTAGCGAGCGTTTATGCGGCCGCGGGGTTAGGCGAGGCAGCTCTCCGCCACGCCCGCCGCTATCTGGAACTGGCGGAAGCCGCCCCCGATCAGATGGCCGACTGGGACTTTGCCTTTGCCTATGATGCCCTGGCCAGAGCCTGCGCCGCCGCCGGGGAGACGGACGCGGCGCGCCAAGCCAGAGCGAAGGCACAGGCCGCTGCCGATGCCGTCGCCGACAAGGAAAATCGCGTCTACTTTCTAAAGTGGTTGGAAGGCGGCAACTGGCATGGCCTGTCGGAGGGGTAACGCAAGTCCTGTTCGGTTCCTCAACCCTCGTTCCACTTGCCATACACCTGCAACCCGCGGCGCTCGCGGATGCCGTCGCGCCAGGCCTCGTTGCGGTTGTGGGTACGCTGAAACTTCACGCCCACGCCGGAATAGACAACATCCTCGTGGCGGCTGTACCAGTCCTCCAATTGCTGCTCCAGCCCGTCTTGCATTGCCCCGTACTCATCCCAGCCGGCGCGGTTGAGACATTCGCCCGGGTCGGTTTCCAGCTCGAACAGGTCATGGGGGCCGTCCGGGTAGCGTTTGACGAACTTGTGGTTCGGCGTGCGCACCATGCGCAGATCACCGTACTCGCCGTAGCGGGTATCATCCCATGCGCTCTGGCCGCTGCCGTCCAGCAGATGCGCGTAGCTGGCGCCGGGATAGTTGCGGCCTTCGTCCAACGCGATCCCCGCCCAGTCACAGATAGCGCGGAAGGTGTCGTAATGATCCACGCAACGCTCGCTGACCTGCCTGGCAGCGACCCGGCCCGGCGCGCGGAGCATCAGGGGCACGCGGGTTGAAATCTCGTACATATTCAGCGGACGGGTGCTGTTGCCTTTGCCCCAGAAACCGTTCTGCCCCACCGAACAGCCATGATCCGACGTGTAGATGACGAGCGTATTGTCCAGGCGGCCGTCTTCTTCCAGCCTCTCCAGCAGCCTGCCCACCTCGCGGTCAATTTCGGCGACGGCTGTATAGTAGCCGATATAGCGCGTGCGAATCTGCTCTTCGGTCGGTTGAAAGCCACCGGCCAGGCCCTCGTTGCGCTGCCACGGGTGGGGGTGATAGGGAGGAATATCCCTGAATTCGGCGTCGGCGAAGCGCGCGGTCAGCTGCGGGTCATGGGTTTCGGCCTGATAGGGCGAATGGGTGGCGATATAGCCCACATTGAGGAAAAACGGTTGATCCGACGGAGGGCTATCGAGGAATTGCAGCGCATAGTCGGTGATGAGCGTGCTCTTGTTGCCAACCAATTCCAGGGGTTCGCCGTTCAGGTGATAAGTGTAGGGGCCGTTATGCGCGCCTTGCCAGCGGGGCAGGCCGAAAGCCCAGTCAAAGCCCGGCGGCGGCGTGTGCGAACGGCCCATGTGCCACTTCCCAGAGAGGCCGCAGCGGTAGTCGGCGCCGGACAGAAGCTGCGGCAGCGTCGCCTCTCCGGCCAGCCAGTCAAAATCGCCGATCACCGCTTCGGCCTCCTGCAGCCAGTCGTGGATGCCTACCTGCGAGGGCGTGCGCCCGGTCATCAGGCAGGCCCGCGCCGGAGAGCAGACCGGGCAGGGTGTGAACGCATTTGCGAAGCGCGCGCCTTGCGCCGCCAGCCGGTCCAGATTGGGCGTCTGCAACTCGCTGTTACCATAGCAGCCATTCGCCCATTGGCCGTGGTCGTCGGTGAGGAAAAGAAGGATATTGGGACGGGCCATTTGCGAATTCCTATCAGGTTTGGAGAACGTTCTGATTGCTCAAAGGTGTAAATCAGGCGACCGAAGCTGAGAGTACGACTATCCCGGAGGATAGATCCGCACTACTTGCCCTGGCCGGATTACCGCAAGAGTTCGTTTAACTTCAGGAATCAACTCCAGCAGGTCTTCCAGGCGCTGGAGCGATGATCGCAAAACCACAACCGCCAGATCGAACTGTTGCAGAGGCTGTTGGTAGGAAATGCTGTCATCTAAAGTCACGAGAACGTCGAAATGATCTTGGGCAGCACGCAATAGGGCACCGTTCTCGAGACCCTTCCAGCTCCTGTACTCTACCGTCTCGACGGTCATCTCTTCTGGAAAATGAAGCCTAAGACGGATCGGAACATCTTCATCAAGTAGAACTCGCACCATGTACTCGCAAGTGGTCCAGTCCTGCGGTTGAGAATTCGAGGTACGACTCAACCTGCCAGCGCTCGACAGTAGGAAAATCCATTAGGAATTCTCCAATCGAAGAACCCCCTATGAGATAATGCACAAGTGTTTGAACGGGTACACGGGTGCCGGAGAAGACCAGATCTCCGCTGTGAATCTTAGGATTGCGAGAGACCACTTTCGCCAGTTCAACCGTCTTGTTTTTCAGTTCCGCCATGGCGTGAACCTCCTCTTGACAATACGACACTTCAACAGCACGGGCGGCGCAGTCTGCCGTCCTGGTCAGAGCCAATCGCTGCCGGCAATAGGTTGGTTGCGGTCGATTCCAGTTTCCTCTGTCAGTTTCGGTTTGCAACGCAGATCTCACGCAACAGAGTTTTCCAGCGTCATCCCGTCGATCGTTATCCTGACCAGATCGCCGCTGCGCAGGGTGAACTCGTCGGGCGGGATGATGCCGGTGCCGGTCATCAGCAGCGCGCCGTAGGGGAAGGCCAGTTCCCGCATCAGATAGGCGGCCAGATCGGGAAAGGTGCGCTTCATCAGGCTGGTGGCGGTCTCGCCGGCGAAGGCGATAGCGCCGTCGCGCTCGATCTCCAGGCCGATGGCCAGGTCGGTCAGCGCGTCTGCGCCCGCCAGCCGGATGCCGGGGCCGACCGCGGCTGAGCCGTCATAGGTCTTGGCCTGGGCCAGATAGAGCGGATTCTCGCCCTCGATGTCGCGGCTGGACATATCGTTGCCTACGGTATAGCCGACAATCTGACAGGCAGCGTTAATGACGAGACATAGCTCCGGCTCCGGCACATTCCAGGTGGTGTCGACGCGTATGCGCACCGGTTGACCGTGTCCGACGGTGCGCCAGCCCAACTGCTTGAAGAAGATTTCCGGGCGCTCGGCGTCGTAGACCTTTTGATATACGTCGGCCGCGGTCTCGGATTCGGCCTTGCGCGCGTCGCGGCTGCGCAAATAGGTGACGCCGCTGCCCCAGACCTCCTGGTGGTCATCGAGCGGCGGCAACAGCGCCCCGCCGGCCTCTTCGTCCGTCGCCAATTCGGCCAATAGCGAACGCAGGCCCGCTTCCGGCAGGGCCAGCAGTGTGCTGAGCGTCACGCCGGCGGGCAGCAGCTTGCCATCCACCGCCCAACGCGGCCCGGCGGATGAACTATGTCGAGTGAGATACATGGGCGCTTGCTCCTTCACTGGTACGCAGGTTTCGATTGCTGAGTCATCCGTTTGAAAATTTTTTGTATTGGCGTCGGCGATGAAGGCTTGTCCGCCAAAAAATCTTCAAATCTGCTTCTTCCATTCCTCATACTCCGCCCAGCCCTCGTCATTGAGCGGGTAGTATTTGCTCAGCGCGCCGCCTTCCGCCAGTTTGACACGGCTGAAGACCTCCCACTCTTCGTGGGCCAGGGTGTGCTCCAGCACGAGGGGGATCATCTGACGGGGCACGACCACAGCGCCATCGTCATCGGCGATGATCGCGTCGCCGGGCAGAACGAGCACATTGCTGATGTTCACCGGCACGTTCAGACCCCAGGGGAATAGTTCGGCCTGGGATGCGTAGTTGGGTGTGAAGCCGACGGTCCACAGGGGCACGCCGATCGTCTGAATGTTGGGCCAGTCGCGCACACAGCCGTCTACGACGATACCGACTCCGCCCCGGCCCTTAAAGTAGGTGGCCAGCATTTCGCCCACACAGCCCGTATAGCGGCTGGCGAAAGCCTGAATGACCAGCACATCACCCGTTTCGACCGTTTCAAAAACGGCCCACAGCGCGCCGCGCTTCTCCGCGCCCTCCTGGGCCGCGCCGGAAAAGACATCCTCGCGCTGGGGCATGAAGGCCAGCGTTACGGCAGGGCCGGCGATCTTGGCGCCGGGTGTTCGCGGCAGCGGCCCCTGAATGAACGTATGGCGGATGCCAAAGCGGTGCATCGTGGCGCTGGCGGTGGCTGTGCTCACCTGATGCAACTGCGCGATCAGGTCCGGGTGCGGACGGGTAACGGGGCCGCCGTCAACGGGCAGAGGCACGTCGGCGGACGGGACCTCGATGGCCGCATAGTCGTGTGTGGGTCTACTCATAAACCAGTTTCCTCGGCAGGTGAATCGGGATGGCAGGGTTGTGTGCGCCTCTGCTTCACAGGGGCGCGACAGTCATGTGATGGTATGCGAAGAAAGCGTTTCCCGCAAGCGGGGGAGCATCCCAGACTTTCGGGGAGACAAGCTTGGTCAGAGGTGGTTTCAGACTGGGCGATTGACTGGCCGCCCTGACGCACAACAAACAGGAATGCTCCCGAAGCTGCCTGCGTGTGTCCCAGATGTGGGGCGATGATGGCTTCGCGTCGCGGGACCTGGAGCAACTCGGATTCTACTCAGTCTTGTTGTGCGGCGATGGCGTCGGAGAGCCAAGCGGAATCGTGTCGCGCCGGAGAAGCGCTGCAGTGGGCGGTCTGACAGAGCGCTGAATTTCCGTTAACTATTGTAAAAATGTCCGCTTTGTCCGCTTTACCCCCCCCCCCTTCCGATTGCTATACGAAAGAGACGTCCTTTTGCGTTTGCGGAGCCCGTCGCGGCCGGCAGGCGGCCAAGGAGTGTGACGGGGGCTGGCTCGGCCGGATCGCTGCACGACGAATATTATACCACACCTTTGTACTGGTATGCGGGGGGGCCTCACAGAGGTATGTATCCGGTAATTCCGGGCAAACGTTGTCTGAAACTGGATATTCGTGTCTGGCCGCCGCCAAGTGTCCAAACTGCTGGATTCGGCGGCGGCCTGACTTGTGGATTGACAGGATGGCAGGCGATGGGTCGATCCCTGCGCAGGGGGTTTTCTCTACGGCTGAAAGGGCGAATCGCCGTAGCCGGCAGAATGGGGATTCACCGATTGACCGGCCCCACTTGACGCGCAGGAATCTCGGATGCACCCTGGCGAACAGTAGATTCGGACGCGCCCTGGCGTGTGTCTTCCAGATTACTTGGGAGATTTGAATGAGCAGTGGTGGCTTCAGCCCGGTCAAGTGTTCAGCCTCACTTGACGGACAGCAAATTGGGATGTACCCGCCCAAGCAGCAGATCTGTTGAAGCACGCGAACCTGTGTGCTACAATGACGACAGTTGTGCCGAAAAACTGAGAAGTCAGAACCAGCAAAGAGAACGGTTGGCCGTGCCCTTGGAACTCCCCTCTACTTTCGCCTTCAGCCAGTCGAGCTTGCAATCTTTTGCGAACTGCCCGCGCCGCTTCTGGCTGGCCTATGTGGAACAGCTGTCCTGGCCGGCCATGGAGGCCGCGCCCTACGATGAGCACGAGCAGCTAATGAGATTGGGCGGACAGTTCCATCAGCTTGTCGAGCGGGCGGAGGCCGGGCTTCCCACCGAGTTGCTGACCGATGGTCTGGATTATCCGCTGGATGAATGGTTCGAGAGCTATCTGCGCCACCGGCCGGCCGACTTGCCCACGGAGGTCGTAGAAATCGAACGGGCGTTGAGCGCGCCTCTGGCTGTGGACGCCGGACAGGTCCGGCTGGGAGCCCGTTACGACCTGATCGCTGTCGGCGGGGATGGCGCTAACCGTCGCGCGGTCATCCTCGACTGGAAGACGAATCAACGCGTGACCCGGCGTTCGATATTGCAGCAGCGCATGCAGACGCTCGTCTATCCCTTCGTACTGGTGGAGGCGAGCGCCGGTCTGCCCTGGGGCCCCGTGACGCCGGAGCAGGTAGAGATGCGCTATTGGTTCACCGCCGCGCCGACTGAAGCGGTCACTTTTCGCTACAGCAGTGATCTGCACACGGCCAACCGCGCCCGGCTCGAGGGCCTGTTGAACGAACTTCTCAGCGGCGAGAGGCAGGCGGATTTCCCCAAAGTGCCCGATACGGACGAGAACCGGCGGCGCTATTGCAACTACTGCGTCTACCGCTCCCGCTGTGACCGCGGCATCGGCGCCGGCGACCTGGAAGAGTTCGACGAAGCCGAGTTCCCCGACGTGGATCTGGAAGACGCGCTGGAGTTCACGCTGGAGGAAGTGCAGGAGTTGGCGTTTTAGGTGAAGTTCACTGAGCGCCTTCGCTATACGAGACATGGAAATAACGTACTTTCGGGATACAGATACGCTCTTGGTCAATTTTTCAGACAGAAAAGTCGTCGAGACCCGCGATGTCAATGAGAATGTTCTGATTGAACTGGACGCCGACGTGAAGATTGTCAGCGTAACAATCGAGCACGCCGGAGAACATATCAATGTCTCGGAACTCTCATACGAGCAGCTACCCGCATAACGGGCATGGTTGGTTTTGAAACGATTGGAGGCCCGATGTTAACCAGACTCCAGGTGTCAGGCTTCAAAAACCTCGTTGATGTCGATGTGCGCTTTGGCCCCTTCACTTGCATTGCCGGCGCGAACGGGACGGGAAAGTCGAACCTGTTTGATGCGATCCAATTCCTGAGCAGGCTTGCCAGCGACACATTTGTTGATGCCGCGGCGTCGGTTCGCGCCGAAGACGAAAAGGCGTCATCCGTCCAGAGCCTGTTCCATCGCATCGGCAATGAGTATGCCGATAAATTGTCCTTCACAACTGAAATGATTATCCCGGATGAAGGCGTAGACGATCTGGGGCAGGAAGCGAAGGCCACCTTTACGTTTCTGCGCTACTCCTTGGACCTGGTCTATCGCGTCGATGAAAGACTACCCCTTTCAGGTTCCCTGGAGCTTGTCAAGGAGAGTCTGGAGCACATCAAACTCGGCGAAGCGTGGAAACACCTCCGGTTCCAGCACAGTGCAGAAAAATGGAGGAAGTCGGTTGTCAAAGGCCGCAGGGCTGCTCCATACATTTCAACTGACTTGAACGAAGGTCAGCGGGTGATCCGCTTGCACCAGGATGGGGGCAGCAGTGGACGCTTCCAGTCTATCTCGGCGAGCAATCTGCCGCGTACCGTGTTGTCAACCGTCAACGCAATCGAGAGTCCTACCGCCCTGCTTGCCAGACGGGAGATGCAGTCGTGGCGCTTGCTCCAGTTGGAACCCTCGTCGCTGCGCAGACCCGATGAGTTTATGACGCCGCCGGGGATGGCTCCTGATGGCTCTCATCTGCCAGCCACACTCTACTCTCTGGCGCACGTTGAGAATCAGACGAATTCTGACGGCCATGACACTTGGGTCTATGAACAGATCGCTTTGAGATTGTCCGACCTGATCGATGATGTATATGAAGTCAGTGTTGACAGAGATGAAAAGAGACAGCTACTGACCCTGCAAGTGCAAGACAAAAACGGCACGACCTATCCTGCGCGTTCTCTATCTGACGGCACGTTGCGATTCCTGGCGCTGGCAGTGCTGGCGCTGGATCCTATGTCTCAGGGTGTCATCTGCCTGGAGGAGCCGGAAAACGGCATTCACCCGGGCCGAATCGCAGCCATGTTGGAGCTGCTCCAGGAGATAGCGGTCGATGTCTCCAGACCTGTCGGACGGGATAACCCGCTGCGCCAGGTGATCGTCAATACACACTCTCCGGCGGTCGTGCATTTGGTTCCGCCTGAGAGTCTTCTCATCGCGGAGACGGAACAGGCCATCCGCGATAGCAAACGCTTTCAGAAGGCCGTGTTTAGATGGTTGCCAAACACTTGGCGCAGCGAAGCATCTCCTGAAGAGAGAGCCGTGATGAAAGGACGACTGTTGTACTATCTGAATCCTATCCCAGATAGCAGCAGCCAACTCAGTTTACAAATTGAAAATGCGGAACTGTACTGACAATGGATGAACTCCGGTATACGCTTGTTGCCGATGGAAGCAGTGATGCGGCCCTGCTTCCCATTTTGGATTGGTTGCTTATTGAGAATGGAGTACGCTGTCCCATTCAGCCAGCGTGGGCAGATCTGGAGGCGTTGCCAATTCCTGCCAGACCAAAATTTTCCGACAAGATCAGGATTAGTCTCGATTATTATTCCTGTGATCTCCTATTTGTTCACCGAGACGCTGATAAAGAAACACGCAAAAAGCGGGTGCAACAGATAGATAAAACAGTAGCCAACTTGCCAGAAGGATTGATACCGTCTCTTGTCTGCGTCATTCCTATGCGGATGCAGGAGACTTGGCTACTGATTGATGAAGCTGCCATCAAGAACGCAGCAGGAAACAGACGCTATGCCGGTCATTTGGAGTTGCCTCGCGTAAATCGCCTGGAACGGATATCCGATCCCAAAGATGTCCTGCACGGACTACTCAGACAAGCCAGCGATCTCAATAAGCGTCGGCAGAGGAGCTTCCGTGTAGAAAGACGCGCGCGGCTCGTTACGGAATTCATTGAAGATTTCACACCTTTGAGGCAGTTGAGCGCGTTCGCCGCTCTCGAAGAAGAGGTCAGCAGCGCGATCAAGGCAAACAATTGGCACCTTTGAATTCAGCCACCAAACACAACCACACACATAACCCATAATGCCCCCCCAACCCTGGATCCTGCTGCCCCAAGTCGAACCCTCGCCGGCGCTGCGCGACGCGGTCGGCGGGCATGCTCTTGTCGCGCAACTGCTTGCTCAGCGGGAGATCGACACGCCGGAGAAGGCGCTCCCCTTTCTCGACAGCGCCGCGTACACGCCTGCGCCACCGACCGCGCTGGTCGGCCTGGAGCGCGCCGCGCACACGCTGTTCGATGCCATCCGCCAGGGCAAGAATATACTCGTCTGGGGCGACTTCGATGTGGACGGCCAGACCAGCACAACTCTGCTGGTGGCCGCGCTGCAAGAGCTGGCCGAGCCGCAACGTGTCCGCTTCCATGTGCCCAACCGCTTCAGCGAAGGCCATGGCATCCGCCCCTGGAAACTGCACGAGCTCCTGAGCGAGCCGACCTTCCAGCCGCATCTGCTGCTGACGTGCGATACCGGTATCGCCGAAGCGGAGGGGATCGGCATCGCCAAGGATGCCGGGCTGACCGTCGTCGTCACCGATCACCATGACCTGCCCGCCGAGTTTGCCGACGCAGAGCCGGGCGCGGCGCCCCCGTGCGCGCAATCGGCAGCCGTCGCCGGTGTCCAGAGCGTGCGCCGGGCCGACGCCATCGTCAATCCCAAGTTTCTGCGCGTCGACGACCCGCTGCGCACCCTGCCCGGCGTGGGTGTCGCCTACAAACTGGTGCAACAGCTATACGAATTGGCTGGCGACCCCAACGGCGCGTCCCAGTTCCTCGATCTGGTGGCCTTGGGCATCGTCGCCGACGTAGCCGAGCAGATGCACGACACCCGCTACCTGCTTCAAGTCGGGCTGGACAAGCTGCGCGGCACTGAACACATCGGCCTGAAGGCACTGATGCACAATGCGCGCATCGCCCCGGACAGCGTAGACGCCGGATCGATCGGTTTTCAGATCGGCCCGCGCATGAACGCGCTGGGGCGCCTGGACGATGCGACGGTCGCGGTCGAGCTTCTCACAACCGACGACGCCATCCGCGCCGGACAGTTGGCCGCGCAGATGGAGCGGCTGAACAATGAAAGGCGGCTGCTGACCAGCCAGATCGCCCAGACGGCGTTTGACATGCTGGAGCGGAATCCGGCCCTGCTCGACTTTAATGCCATCGTTCTCGCCAATCCCAACTGGCACGCGGGGATCATCGGCATCGTCGCCTCGCGTCTGGTGGAGGAGTTCCACAGGCCGACGGTTCTGCTGTGCAGCCCACCAGGGGAGCCAGCTCGGGGCAGCGCCCGCAGCACGCCCGGCGTGGACATCGGCGCCGCCATCGCCGCCTGCGCCGATCTGTTGACCCAGCACGGTGGACACCCCGGCGCGGCCGGGCTGACGTTGGACGCAGCCAACATCAACCGCTTTCGCCGGGAACTAAGCCGACAGATTGATCAGCACCGCATCGACGCCGGGCCGGAAGGTCTGCGCATTGACGCCGAACTGGGCTTCTCCGAGTTGAGCCTTTCGCTGGTGGAACAGGTCGAGCGGCTCGCCCCTTTCGGCCATGGCAACCCGGCGCCCACATTTATGAGCCGCCGTCTGACGGTCGTCCAGGATCGCCGAATCGGGCGGGACGGCGCTCACCGGCGGCTGCTGTTGCAGGATGGGCAGGAGAGCAAGCAGACGGTGCTCTGGTGGCGCAGCGCAGATGCGGAACTGCCCGCCGGCCTCCTCGACATCGCCTACACGCTGGGCATTAACGAGTATCGCGACCAGCGCACGCCGCAACTGACCCTCGAAGCGGCGCGGCCAACGGAAGAATCCGCGCGCCCGTCCGGGGTGGTCGCAGGCGTTTCCGAATCGCTGACGCCGCATGACCTCCACGATCTGCGCCGGGAAAGGGTATCCGTGGCCGACCTGCCCGCCTTCGACAGCGCATTCTGGTATGCTGAAGGGAGCCGTTTGGGTGATGTTCCCTTTCGCTCGCGGATGGAGGCCGCCACCGCCGAGCCGGGCCGCCCGCTGGTGCTGTGGAGCAGTCCGCCGTGCCCGGAGCTGTTGCACTGGTTGGTGGAGACGCTCGCCCCGTCTGAGTTGTATCTGGTTGGCCGCGACACCGCCGAGACGCAACTCGACGCTGTGCTGAAGCAGGTGGCTGGCATGGCGAAGTGGTCGATGCGCCCCGGCTCGGGGGGGACGCGGCATGGCGTGGCCCAGGATGGTCTGCTTCCCGTCGACCGGCTGGCGGCGCGCATCGGCGTTACCGAAGAGGTCATCCGCTACAGCCTTCTCTGGCTGGAACAGAGGGGGATTCTGCGATTACAAGAGTGGGAAGGCGGCGATGTTGCGCGCGTCGAGCCGGGGGACGGGCAGGAGCGCAACGATACGGAGAGAAACCTGCTGCAGACGAAATTGAAGGAACTGCTGGCGGAGATGCGCGCCTACAGGCGATTCTTCCAGCGCGCGCAGGTAAATGCGCTGGGGATCCCGGCCCCTTTTGAGTAGGGGCGTATGGCGGACAACAGGCGCAGGATGGTCGATGCGACCCTGGGTACACTTGCTGACTTATCTGCCCAATCTTTCCGGATCGTTTCGAATTCATCTGCTGTATATTGTCATAGACGTATAGAAAATAGTATAATGAATCATCTTTTTTCACTCTGGAAGGGCATGTCTTGTGAATCACATACTCATTGAGCAGTTGAAAAGCGGACAGTCGAATATCTTGCCGCGATTCAAGGCGCTACAGGCTATGACCGGCGCGCTAAAGCAGGGGCTGCGTCTGGCAACGCAAGAAAAGCTCGACGCCCTGCCCATGCAAAAGGCTTTAGCCAAGTTTGAAGCCGCTCTGCAAGCTGTCGAAGAGCAGGGGCTGGTCACCGATGAACTGCGAACAATCCACAAGACTTTCGCCGACGTAACGCAGCAGGCGCTGGAGGCGTTGGCTTTCGAATTCGCCCGTGACTTGAGGGAGTTGTTCGAGACTCAAGGTGAAGCAGTGTCGGGCCGTCCTCCCACGATCGTGGTCGGCGAGTTGGTATTGCGACTGGATGTCAACGCGCGCAAGGGGCAGTGGTTCTATGGCAAGGAGCCATTGGCGAAGCCGTTGGCCCTGTCGTTCTCCGCAATTCCTAAGGCATATGACCAGCAGAAGAGACAGATTGTCGAGCGGGAGACCGATGCCGGCAAGTTTTTGCAGGAACTATACAGCACCTGGAATGAACTGATCGAGCAGCGTTCCCGCTATCCCACCGGGGGGCGCATCAATATTGTTGAGGTGCATGGCAAATTGGTCATTAACCGTCAGAGCGCCCGATTCTGGAATCAGCCTTCTCGCCGCACATTCCAAGATTACGAGCGCGTTTTCTTTGTGCGGGACTTGGTCCTGGCTCGGGAGGCGGGAGCGCTCGCAAATGTGAACGGACAGGATCTACGCCTGCGTTTGGGTGTTGCGACGAAAAGTCAGGCAGAGCAAGCGAACCGCAGCTTATGGATCCCGAAAGGCCCGTTAGATGGCGCATTCTGTGCGGACCTATCGTTTGAAAAGGATAGTCCGAAACAGCCAGAACTGTGGAGCCGGTAGTGAGCATTTCCCCATCACTGGCTCGTCATATTATTGAAATTTTGGGAAGCAGCGGCACACCCCCGGCTCGGGGCGTTCAGCATTTCAATGTGGGCAATCGCTACCTGCTAAATGCTCTGGATGAGTACTATTTCTCTTCCTATCTGCAGGATGGCGGCGGCGCCTACAAAATCGTCGTGGGCGATTACGGCAGCGGCAAATCCCACTTTTTGTACTGTTTGCAGGATCTGGCTTGGAGCCGGGGATTTGCCGTCGCCAAAGTGGACCTCAGCCCGGTGGAAACCCCTTACAACGACCAGCGCCTGGTCTACGCCGCGGTGGCCCGCAACCTGATCTGGCACGAGGAGGAGGAAGAGATTAACGACGAGAAGGGATTAACCCGTTTCCTGGAAGGCACTCTCCTCTCTCGTTTCGTCGGTCCCCACCCTACCCTGGAGACCCTCAGCCACCCCAACTACACAGGTCTCGTGGATACATTGGAAAAGGCGGCCATCGACAGCCTGGCCTATAAGAGAGCCATCCTTGGCTATTTTGACGCGCGGATTCGCAGGCACGAGGACCGGCTGGACTCGCTCACCCGCTGGCTGATGGGGGAGACGACCTCCCCGGACGATACGAAAATTCTACGGGGGATCGGCGTCACCGACAAAATTACCCGCCCGAATGCTTTTCGGATGCTGCGCTCGCTGGTACAGACGATCCGGGAACTCTCTTACAATGGTCTGATTCTGCTATTCGATGAGGTGGACCGAATGGCCAGCATCGGCGGCAAAGCGGAAAGACTGGCGACGGATAATCTGCGAGAGGTCATTGACCGCACCAGGGATGATTTGCCCGGTGGCATGTTTGTCTACGCAGTGCCCCCGCAGTTTATTAACGAGATTGTGCCCCGCTACGACGCGTTGAAACAGCGCGTAGAGGCTTTTGGCCCCTTCTCACGAACCAATTACTTCAGCCCGCAAATCAATCTGGAACGTCTGGACGTGGATGAAAACGTCCTGATGCTGACTATCGGCGAAAAGCTGATCCCGATTTTCGAGACAGCGTTTAAGACAGGCCTGGATCACCAAGTACAGCGCGCCAATGCGGAGATTCTGGCAAACGTCGCGATAGACACGTACCTGGACGTGAGCCATAGGCGGCTATTTGTTAAGAGTTTCGTCATAGTGTTAGCCCAGCAGAATGCAGGTGATGAGCATACCTTGACCGAAGCTGAGGCAAACGCGATTGTGCGCAGGCAGGTAGCTGAACTGAGCGCAGGCGAAACACCGCCGTATTGACAAGTGTTCAACGCGCCCCTGCTCGAACGGGGCGTGATGATTGCATTACCCATTCGGATACCGGCATGATTGGCGCAAGTGTAGAGCACCCCCAATATGGAAATGGACGGGTTGTCGCGCAGTATCGCAACGGCGCAGAGTGGATGGTGCGTTTTGACAGCGGCTTGCGTTTTCGCAGGCCCCGACAGGAGTTCAACGGTCAGCGCCCGCAAGAGAGCTTTGTGTCCGCTGAGAACCCCCCCCGGTGTGTCCCCATGCCGATGGCCCCCGATCGTTGGCAGGCCCGTCATCTGATAGAGTCTCTGCGGGTGGGCGTAGCGCCAGCGCAGCGCATCCGCGATCTGACGATTGGTCTGGAGGCCGAGCGCAAGAGCCTCATGCAAGGATTGAACCAGGCCCATAGTGAAGGCGGCGCGGCGCGCGCGGTCCTCGGTGAGTACGGCTATGGCAAAAGTCATATCATCGAACTGACCACCCAGGAGGCGCTGGACTGCAACTTCCTCGTTGCCGCCACCAGCCTGGATTTGCAAGAGCTGCCGCCCCACCGGGCCTTCGACATCTACGGCAGTTTGATGCGGAATCTTCGCTACCCGCGCAGTGACGAACGTGGACTGGGGCCGCTCTTGGCGGAGATAGTGAACGCGCCGACGCTGCGGGCCAGGTTTTCTGAAATCGCGCCGGAAGCGAACGATCCTCTGATCTGCGGCCTGCAGGCGCTCAGCGAAGCTTCCTCTTCCTACAAGAGGGCTGCCTGGGAAAACTGGCTGATGGGCGGCCGCAAGGAGAGGTGGCTGGATTGGGCGATGAAGCGGTCGAGGCCCTCCGGCTTTCGCTTCCCCTCAATCTACGCGAACGGCAACAATGCCCGCCAGATCGCCTATCTGCTAACAGGAGTCAGTGTATTGGCCCGGCTAGCCGGCTATAGCGGCCTTTGCGTCCTGCTCGATGAAGCGGAAAGCTACTCCTCCCTCCCCTATTCTTACCAACGGCCCAAAGCCAGCCTCTTTTTCAGCGCAATGGTTCGGGCCGCGTTGGGGGACAGGGCGACCAGAATCAATCCTGCCGAACTGCCCCAACATCGCTTCCGGGAGTATCCTATCAGGTATGGTGGGGGTCAGTCTCTGTTCTTCCTGTTTACCGTCACCCACAGCGACATTCCACTGGAAGCCTGGCTGGAAAATCAACAGATTTTGCACCTGGACCCCCACCACACAGCCCAGGATATCGAGCAATTTCTGGAACAGGCGCTGACGTTCCACGCCCGGGCCTACGCCTACGAACCTGGCGAACGCCAGCGGCGTGTTCGCCAGGGCGCCGCCGAACAACTGACCCAGGGGATGCGCAACGACCGCCTGAATATCCGTGCTGTCATGCGTCTGTCTGTAGAACTTTTCGATCTGCTCTACTTGCACCCGGACTATTCGGCGGCAGCGTTACTGGACGACCTGCGACAGAGTTGGAGGAGATAAGCCGATTTTGATTGCACTACAGAATCGGAAGCAATCGTCACAGAACTGCATTTTCGACGAATCAACAGTCTGTGCATAGACATCGCCGCATTGGAAGCATGGCTTGATGACTCGGACACAGCATGATCGCCTTCTCGCCCTCAAAGCCCGCCTACCTCGTACCTGGACACCCTTTTTCGCCAGGCATGGGAATCTTACGCCCGTCCAACAGCAGGCGATCCCGTCGATTCTCGACGGCAAGAATACACTCGTCATGGCCGCCACCGCCTCCGGAAAAACCGAGGCAGTTATTGCGCCGTTGCTGGAGCGATACTGCCTTGGCCCGATCCGGCAGCCAAAAGGGACTCTGCCTCCAAGCCGTCTCCGCATTCTCTACATCTGTCCCACACGGGCGCTGGTGCGAGACCTGCACGAGCGACTACGGGGACAATTCGCTGCGTTGGAACTGTCCCTGGTGATGAAAAGCGGTGATACTGGACCTGTCTCCACCAAACGTCCACCAACCGTTCTCATCACCACACCGGAATCGACCGATTCCCTACTCACCCGAGCGCCCCGTCTGCTGACCCAACTGGAGGCCGTAGTTCTGGACGAAATCCACCTGTTCGATGGCGGTCCCCGGGGCGATCACCTGCGCTGCCTGTTGCGGCGCATCGAAATTGTGCGGGAATATCATCAGAAGCAGGCAAAGACAGAAGTTGTGCCCTTACAGCGCATCGCCCTGTCCGCCACCGTTCTTGATCCCGCAGGTGTGGTAGAGCGCTACCTGACGAATCGGTCATTTGACGAAAGCCCGACCGCTCCACCGGAAATCGTCGCTGTCGCGGGAAAACGGAAGATCGACGCTACGATAGCGCCGATGACCAATCTGGATGATCTGGCAGCGGCTCTCACTGAACGAGTCCGAAGCGCAGCCGGCATCCGCAAGACGCTTGTTTTCTGCAACACTCGCAATGAAGTGGAGCAGACCGCAGCCTTTCTTCGTACGCATCTGGGCTATGACGCTTCTATCTTTGCCCACTATTCGAACTTGGATCCAGCCTTGCGCCGTGAAGTGGAAAATGACTTCGCCGTCGCGCCTGTAGCCGTCTGCGTCAGCACATCCACGCTGGAACTGGGCATCGACATCGGCAGCATTGACGACGTGGCCCTCATCGGTCCACCGCCTTCGCTTCAATCCTTTTTGCAACGCATGGGCCGCGGAGGTCGGCGCACGGGCATAACCCGCGTGTTGTGCCTGGCCCGCTCGCGGCTGGAAGATGTGCGGTTTCAGGCGCTGATTGCCTTGGCGGACGGAACTGAGGGAAGAGTTTGTGAAATGCGCCCCTGCTCGAAAGGGGCGCGGTGGGCATCGTTCTTGCCGTCAGTGCTGGTACAGCAGACGTTCAGCATTCTGAAGCAAAGCCCAACCGGCGCCATTCGATTGGCGGATTTGCGGCGGGTTGCGCCAGAGTCGTTCGATGATAAGGACCTTCGCAGCATTTTGGGCCACTTAAGCCAGTTCGATTTCCTGCGTTCCGGGCGGCTGGGTGAGTGGCGGCCTGGGAAGGCGCTGGATGAGTTGGTGGATGCCCACGAAATCTACAGCAATATCGGCAGCGACCCCCTTGCGCTGACTCTGGTGGACACGTTCAACGGGCGCACCTTGGCCCACACCCACCGCCGCCGTGCAGTGGGGGAAGTTCTACAGTTGGGTGGACGCACCTTGCGGGTCGTGTGGCAGGACCGCTACCGCATCGGCGTTGAGCGCATCCGAGGAGCGCCGCCGGGCCGGGAGATCTATTCCCACACCGCCCCTTACGCCCTTCCGCTGGAGGTCGGTCAGGCAGTGGCCGCATGGGGCGGACTGCGTCCGGCTCAGATAGCAACCTTGCCGGTGGCCGAAGGCACGTGGCTTTTTCACTTTTGGGGCGAACTGTACGGAGAGCTACTGCGGGAAATCCTCCAATCTCACTACTCAATGGCAGAAGATTCCGCGCCGGTAGCGCATGTCAACGAACACTGCCTATACGTGCCCGGTCCCATGTGTAAGCTACCTGATTGGAACGAAAACACGGCTTATCAGGCATTGCGCCGATTGCTGCCCCGCTTCGAAGCGATTATGGAATTGGGCCGCTTTCATTCGCTGTTGCCGCCGGAACTAGCCCAGAAAACGGTGATCGCCCGCTGCGATTTGCCCCGATTTCGGTATCTCTATTGTTCAGCGGAAGCCGTTGAGCCTGCGCCACCCATCCAGGAAAAACTGGAACTGCTCATTACATGAATCTGCCCAGCCAACTGTTATCTGCGTTGTCTGGCGAGCGTGCCTCGTAACTGACGTTCAGGACGGTTCGGCCCACAGGGTTGCGGTTAATGTGGAACCCGATGGAAATCACGACCTTTTGTCTGAACTTTGGTCATGTGATTCAGGAGTGGACTGTAATTGCATCCGTGCTTAAGCAAAACGGAGCACGGAAAGAGCGGGCTTTCAATTTGGACGCACTTTAGTCCGCCTGCTCAACCGCAATTCATTCAAGTTGAACGCGACCGCATGGGACGCCAGCCTGCCCAGCAGCTTCGACCTTTACGTTGTACATGCCGGGGAGAGCGAGGGGGTTGAGGTTCACATCCAGTTCGACCCGCACGAACTCGTCCGGCTGCCACATTGTCGGCGGATAGACGGCCAGCACATCCCCTGCACGATCCAGCGAACGACCCCAGACCTGCCCATCATTTGCCTGGACCAGTGCATAGATCGTCGGCTCTTCTCCGACGACGTCGTAGGCCCGCAACCAGAGTCGCAGATGGACCCAGCCGCTGGGCGGATGGTAGACGACATCGCGCGCGGCGACGGCCGGCGTCGTAATCTCGCAGGCTGCCAGTTCGACGCCAGGGAAGATCTGCGCGTCGGGGTAGAAGGCCGTATCCGCGAGCGCCGGCAGGGTTGGGTAGCGATAGCGAAAGGCATAGCCGCGCAGGTGAATGCCCGTTGGGTATTGCTCGGTGATGAGCGGGAAGTTGGCATCCAGCCAAGCCTGGACAAGCCGCTGATCATCGACACCGGTGAGATGGCTCTGCGCCAACCAAACGGTGTCAGCGCCTAGGGTCGAGGCAATCTCCCGCAGGTGCGGGGCGATGAGTGTTTCCGTCTGCTCCGGTGTCAGAGGGCCGCCGAAGTTGCCGAAGATCGGAAGCTCATCAGGGGCGGTTTCCTTGTGCAGATACCATTCCAAAGCTGGAATCAGAAAGTAAGGGTGGATCACTGCGGCTGAGACAGTGCCGGGGCTGTGCTGTCGATAGGCGCTGATGTAGTCGGCGGCCGCGCGCCAGTTCTCCCGGAACAGCGGGGGCGACCACAGGACCGGCAGCGCCGCGGCCAACAGCGCGACCGCGGCAGCGCCGCTGAACAGCCCGGCAGATGACCACAGCCGCCCGATCGCACTGACACCCCGCGCCGCGGCCCACAGGACAAACGGCGCCAAAAAGAGAAAGTAACGATCCTCGCGAAAGATCGACGCGTTCGTCGCCAGCAGCAGATTGCCGATCAGCAGCGGCCCGCCGATCCACAGCCACAGGAGACGACGTGCGCCGCGGCAGCTATTGCTGGGCAAGGTCAGACCGGCCAGGACGAGAACGACAAAGAAGAGGATGGCTGCGACTTTGAGTGCGTGCGGCCAGGACGTAAACCAGACAGTGAATACAATCAGTTGGATCCACAGATTCGGCAAGAATTCGGCAAAGGCCGCGCCAGGCGTACTCTCTGCGCTGTTGACGGCCCAAGCGTTCCGGGCCAGGGGTAGAAAGAGCGCGGCGACGACCGCCAGGGCAACGCTCGCCTCGAAAAAGTAGCGTCTGTCGAATGCTTTGCCCCGGCGGGCCAGTAGAAGAATCGACAGACCGAGGCCGGGCAGAAAAAACGCGGCATATAGATAACTGTAGAGGGAGAACAGAAGCGTTGCTACGAAGCCGAGCCAGCAGAGGAGTCGAACCACTGTAGCGGCTCGGCCATTGTGTGAGTTCTCTGGCGGGTCATGCCCTCTCGCAGCGACCAGGAAGAAGACCGCCCACACAACTGCGGTCGCGGCGGGCTGGAACATTCGCAGTTCCTGGCTGTACCACACAAGCAGGGGCGCGAGCGCGGTAAAGAGGCCGGCTGTCAGGCCCGTGGCGCGACCGCTGAGCTGCGTGACCAGGCGCAGTATTCCCCAGACCATCAGGATTCCCATCAGCACGCCGAAGATACGCAGGGCGGCGTCACGCTCGGCCGCGCCGAACCAGTCGAGCAGCGCCTGCCAGTAGTGGAGCGATAGATAGTAGGCGGGCGGGTGCTTGTCTCGGCTCAATTGCAACGTTACGCGCCAGATGTGAGCGGCATCTCTTCTGGCCCAGGCGAGCGAGACCGCTTCGTCGAACCAGATGCTGTGATACTCCAGCCGCCAGAAGCGCGGCAGCGCAGCCAGGAAAAGCACGAACAGTTCGGGCAGGGCGGAAGTCCATATGCGCCGCCGGATCGCGTCTATGCGCAGCGCGGCAGTTGCGTTGCGACCCCAGAAGGGAATATTCGGGCTGCTCACTGTGGTTTTTGTCGTGTCGTCATGTGGTTGGCTGGGATGCCGGTTGCACGCGCGGCGTCCTCGTAGACAGGATCGAGCGGAGTGTCACCGCGCCGACAACGATGACGCCGCCCAGCAACGCCAGCGGCGTAGGCGTTTCGCCGATAAAGAGGACGACCCACAAGGGGTTGAGAATCGGCTCCAGCGCACCGATAAGGACGGCTTCCACCGCGGTCAACTCTTTGATGGCGCTGGCGATGAGAATGAAAGGGAGGCCGATCTGAAAGACGCCGAGGAAGAGCATCCCAGACCAGTCCACCGCGCTCGGCGCGGCGTCGCGCAGGAAGGGCAGGCCCAGCAGCGCGGCGATGATGTTGCCCAGGAAGACCGTCTCGATGGTCGATGCATCCTTCTGCTTACGCATAAACAGGAGAAACCAGGCGAATGCGAGGCCGGCCAGCAACGCGTACAGATTGCCGAATGCGCCAGCGGCGGTCAATCCGTCACTGTAGAAAAAGAGCAGCCCCACGCCAATCGCCGCGAGAGAGAGCCAGTCCAGCTTCTTCACAGGTTCGCGCAGATAGCGGATACCGAAAAAGGCCACGAACACCGGCGCGGTGTACTGGATGAAAATTGCGTTGGCGGCCGTGGTCTCGCGGTTGGCGACAATGAAAAAGCCCTGCGCGCCGACGAGCGCAATAGCCCCGCCAACCTGTGGCAGCGACCATCGAAAATTCAGACGCGCCCCTGCTCGCAAGGAGCGCGAAGGCCGACCAATGAACAGGCCGATCACCAGGGCGGCGATAGCGCTGCGCACGCCCAGCAGGGCCATCGGCTCGACGGAAACGACTTTGATCAGCAACCCGCCTGTGCTGAATAGAATGGCCGCCAGGGCCTGGCAGTAGATCGCCTTGCGATGGGTCACGAGAGAGTACCCCAGTGGATAGTGGCTAGTGGATAGCTACCCCACAGTCCCCTACTCACTCGTAAAGGCATAGCGCAGCGTAACGCCGAGAATATGGTAGGCGGCCAGGATGGAGCCGCGCAGCGTACCGCTGACTTTCGATTGTCCGAAGCGACGGGGCGCAAAGCTGACCGGCACTTCCAGAATCGGCACGCCCCGCCGGGCGCATTTTACCATCATTTCCGTGGGCCAGCCGAAGGTCATCTCCTGCATGTGCAACGCCAGCAGCAGATCGCGGCCTATCGCCCGGTACGGCCCCAAATCAGTGACCGCCACCCCATAGAGCCGCCGCATCAGCCCAGAGGTAAGCCAGTTGCCGAAACGTTGATGCGCCGGCATCGCGCCGGGCAAAATCTCTCCCAGCACCCGCGAACCGAGCGACAACTCGGCCTGACCTTGGCGAAGCGGGCGAAGAAGGCGGGGCATCTCTGCGGGCAGGGAACTGAAATCACCGTCGAGGAAGACGAGAACATCCGCGGATGCGGCCGCGGCGCCGGCCGCGCAGGCGTAGCCATAGCCCCGTCGCGCTTCAACGACCACATCCGCACCGGCTTCAGCTGCCAGCGGACCGGTCCCGTCGTTGGAGCCGTTGTCGACGACGATCACCCGCTCCACCGGCTGCGCTGCGGCCTCCTGCACCAGTTGAACGATATTTCCGGCTTCGTTCAGGGCAGGGATGATGACATCGACGTTCATGTTTCGTTGAGAAAACGGCTGGAGGCGGGCGCCCGTTCCGGGTACGCGGCCAACTCGATGCGAAGGCGGTCCAAGTCGTCGGCGCTGTCCACATCGTACCATTCAGGGAGCAGTTCGACCCGCACCCCCTCATGCGCGGCGATGGCCAATGTATCCTGTAGAACCGAGGGCGTAGACATTTCCACCCCTGTCACGAGCCGACCGGGCGCTTCTTTGACGCCGATCAGATAGTAGCCACCGTCTGCACAGGGGCCAAACACTGCGTCCACTTGGGGATTATCCAGGCGGCGGAAGGCAGTGCATAGCAGTTCCGCCGACAGGGTTGGGCTGTCGCTGTTGATGGCGACGACCTGCCGATGGCCCTGTCCCAAGGCAGTGGACAGGACGTGATGCAAGCGGTCGCCCAGCCGCGAGGAGTGAGAAGTGGGAGGAGAGAAGTAAGAGGCGTTCTCTTCTTCGTTTCTTCTCTTCACTCTCTCCTTGCTCTGCTGCGGAATCAGTTGGAAGTCCGGCGCGAGATGGCGGAAGAAATCTCGTGCAGCAGCCGGTGTGTAGGCGATAGCGGGCGCAAAGGCGTCGATGCGGGCCGCGGCGCGCACCGTTGCCAAGACGTCCTGTAGGAAGCAGTGGTACAGAGAGGCTGCGGATTCGCTGGTCAGTGGGGGGACGAGCCGAGTCTTGGCGCGGCCGGCGGCCGGCTGTTTGGCCATGACAAGCAGCGCCCGTCGGGCCACCCTCTCGACGTTGCGGGCGGTCAATCTCCCGGCTCCCGCGCGGCGGCCAACCCGTGACGCTGCGCGCCGCGTTTCTCCCACGCCTGGCGCATGGAAAGGAAGGCGATATAGGTGTATCCGCCGGCATAGAGGGAGAGCCAGGGCAGCAGCCACCAGATGCCATGCAGGAGACTGTGGAACAGTAAGGAGATCGCATACAGGGCCAGAACCAGTTCGGCCCAAACTGTGGGATCGCTGGGCAGTACGTAGGCGCTGTTGTGCCAGTCATTGGCAGCGCGAGTGACAGCGAACTTCGGCGTGCGTTTGAATGCGCTGGGGACGCCCAGAACAGCCTCGAAAACCGCGCGGCTGTTGTTGACGGACAGACCGGTTCCCAGCCCCAACAGCACAATGAGCCTCCGTATCCGCAGGTTGACCGGTATCCCCTGGCTCTGCATGGCGGTCCAATACATCAGTGGCGGGCCGATGGCAGTGAGCGAGAAAAGCGAGGCAACTTTGAGAGCCAGACTGACTGAGGACATCATCGGCAGCAGAAAGAGCAAGTTGAGGATCATCAGCGGGTGGACAGCATAGCTGGTAAGATGCACGATGCCAAGTACCCTGCGCCACATTGGTTCGGATGATCCGAGGACGGCGGTGAACAGCTTTTTCGCCGTCTGCATGCTGCCCTTGGCCCAGCGAAACTGTTGCCGCTTGAAGGCGTCCACCGAGACCGGAATCTCCGCCGGTACGATTACGTCTGGCAGATAGGCGATACGCCAGCCTTGCAACTGCGCCCGATAGCTCAGGTCGAGATCCTCGGTGAGGGTATCCCCCTGCCAGCCACCTGCGTCCTCCATACAGGTTCGCCGCCACACGCCGGCCGTGCCATTGAAGTTCAGCAGCGCGCCCAGTTCGTCACGGGCCTTCTGTTCGATGACAAAGTGGCCGTCGATGCCCAGGGACTGCGCTCGTGTCAGGCGGGAAACGCCGGCGTTCAGGTGGCCCCAGCGGGTCTGGACGCAGCCGACCTTGGCATCGGCGAAAGAGGGTAGGGTTTGCTGGAGGAAGTCCGGCGGCGGCACGAAATCGGCGTCGAAAATAGCGATGAATTCACCACGCGCGTCGGCAAGCCCCGCCTGCAAAGCGCCCGCTTTGTAGCCTTTGCGGTCGACGCGCTGGTATTGAGCGATATCGATCCCCTTCTGCTGATGGAAGGCGATGCTGTGGGCGATGATCTGGCTCGTATCGTCCGTGGAGTCGTCCAGCAGCTGAATCTGGAGCCGATCCGTCGGCCAGTCGAAAGCGGCGACCGCGTCGATCAAGCGGCGCACGACGTGGCGTTCATTGTAGACCGGAAGCTGCACGGTGACGCATGGCGGTTCCTGGATCGCCGGGGGGCGGGACGCGGCCGCGCCAGGCAGCGTCCGCCGGGCAATGAGGGTCAGGAAGAGCGCCTGCATGCCATACACGGCGAGGAGCGTTGCGGTGACAAAATAGATGATTTGCAGAGCCATCATTTGAAGTTTCGCCCCCTGTGGTCAAGGGATGGTGGCCAGTAACCGGCCACAGAGTCACCAGATGGGGCCACGCGGGGGTTCTCCCAGCCGCCGCAGGAGCAGGGTATCCAATCCCCAGGCGCGCCCGGACTGCGCCAGAGCCGTGACCAGCGCGGAAACGGTCAGTAGCACATAGGTCCAGATCCACTCGTGGCCGCCGAAGTTGGCCAGGAACAGATTAAAGAAGAACAGCGCCGCGCCGACTGCGGCCAGAGGCGTAAACAGGCCGACCAGGAGCGCGAGGCCCATCAGCAGTTCGGCCACCAGTTGAAAGACGGCGAATAGCCCGGGCACCTGCAGAATCGTGCTGTTGATTATCGCCCGGTAGAAGGCCGGGCCGCCTTGCTGATCATTGAAAATATAGTTAAAGAGGCCGACGATGCCATCGGCTGTGTACACGCCCCCTCGCAGATTCTCATACCAGGTGGCAACCAGGATGACCCCTAACGTTATGCGTAGAACCGCGACAGCCTGCCGTAATCTGATCTCTACCTGACCCTGACCCATGCTGATGCTCCCATTCTGATTCTTGTCTGTATATCGTTGTTCAGCCCGACGTCTTAATGCAGGGGACGCTCAGTTGGTTTGCGGCTGCGAAGGGCGCAGCGCCCCGATGGCCCGGTCGGCCAGATAGACGCCCAGCAGCATTGCCAGCGTCGTCGTTATGCTGCCCAGGCTCAAGAGCGGTACACCGACCAGGGAATGGCCCAGGTTGCAGCCGCCCGATATGCCTGCGCCAATGCCCATCAGCAGTCCGCCGACCGCCAATTGCGCATAGCGTCCCGTTGACTCCCCCCTGGCCCAGAATGTGCCGGCGCGGCGGGCAGCGATCAATGAGCCGGGCAGCAATGCCACGAGCGCCACCGGAATCCACAGATTGCCAGGATCGCTGCCGCTCACCAGAGCCTCGTAAAGGATGGTGGGCACGCGGGATGTGCCGAACGTATAGTTTGACCCGCCGACACGGGCCAGCAGCCACGCCAGGCTGGTGAACAGCCCGATGGACAGGCCGAGGGGCAGCCATGACCAGTAGTCGCCCTGGCCCGGACGGGGGCTGCGCCACAGATAGACGGCCATAGCCAGCAGCAACAGGATCACCAGCGCCAGCCCCAATGGAGCGCCCAGCGCGTTCAGGAGGGTAGCCGTTTGCCCATCCACATCCACGACGTTGTGATTCAGCGCGATCCGCCAGGCGTTGAGCGGCCCGCGCCAGGTGATCACATCACCGATTGACCAGGTGACCAGCCCGATCAGCGTACCCAGCATTCCGTGGCCAAGTTTATAGAAAATGCCAGTCACACAGGTGGCCGCGATGACCATGCCTGCGCCGAAGATCAGCCCGCCCACCAGGTTCGCCTGCCAGCTCCAAGGCGCAACCCAGGGCGCAATCCAACCCAAGGCGCTCATCCCCTGCACCAGGGGTAGGGCAATGAGCAGCGACAGCAGATAGGCGCGCGCCAGATTCAGTTGCCGCGGCCGGCGGACGAGACCGCGCAAGGTGCTGTGGAAACAGAAATCGCCGCGCTCAAAGAGATAGCCGAGCATTGCACCTGCGGCAAGAGCCAGCAGGATGATCATACGAAAAAGCTCCTTCTGGCAAGGTCTCGGCAAAGCCTACAGGGAGAGAACGCCACCCTACCTGCCCCTTTTCAACCACGCGTCCACACCCCAGACACGCCCGGCGTCCGTTACAAAGAAAAGGCCGTGCCACATCGCCAGCATCGCGTAGCTCCAGGGCCATTCGCCCGGCACTTCCAGCAGGCCGATGCCGAGGTTGACGGCCATCGCCAAGCCCAGCAGCGCGCCGATGCGAGTGAATGCGCCGGTCAGCAGGCTGAGACCGACGACCAGTTCCGCCAGGAAGATCAGCCAGGCGAAGAGGGTGAAATTCGGCAGCACCAGTTGCTCGACAAGCAGGCCGTAGGGCGGGAAAGCTGCATGGGCTACTTCCAGTTGCAGCCAGTCCATCAGGCCGCGGCCTTCCGACGGCATGAAATCCGGCGGCAGCTTCCAGCGCAGGGAGAAGAGCCACAACAGGCCGATAAGCGGTCGGGCGATGGCGATGGGCCACAGGGGCGCTTGGCTGTTCATCTTTTCGACTCGACCGGCAGCAGATGGATGCGCTCGCGGGGCAGGTGCAGCAGGATTTTGTCCCCGCGGCGGAAGAACTGATAGGGCGGCACTGTCAGTTGCAACTGGGTATCGCTGACGCCCGCGCCGCAGCGTGCCACCAGCCCCTGGAAGCTGTAGGACTCGACCGAGCCGACCAGGTTGTTATGACCGTTCTGCCCCACTTCCACGGCTTCGGGGCGGATTGTCACCAGCACATCGCCATCCGGCCTGTCGGTTGCGCCCACTTCCAGCGGGCCAAGCGCCGTCTCCACAATGCGGCCCCGTTTGATGCCCGGCAGAAAGTTGATGCCGCCGAAGAAGCGAGCCACTTCGCTGTCCACCGGGCGTTCGAAGAAGCTGCGCGGCGCGCCGGTCTGCCGCACCTTGCCCTGTATGAGCAGGCAGATGCGATCGGCCACCGCCACGGCGTCCGTCTGGTCGTGGGTAACAAAGATCATCGTGATGCCGGCCTGCTGTTGCAGGGTACGGATAATGCCGCGCAGATCCTCGCGCAGGCAAGGCTCCAGACTGCTGAGAGGTTCGTCCAACAACAGTACACGCGGCTGAATGACCAGCGCCCTTGCCAGCGCGACCCGCTGCCGCTGGCCGCCGGAAAGCTCGTCCGGCCAGCGCGCTTCATAACCGGCCAACTGCACGGCTGCCAGGGCGTCGGCCACTCTGCGGCGAATCATCGCTGAATCGATTCGCCGCATCTTCAGGCCAAAGGCGACATTCGCGCCCACATCCATGAAGGGGAAAAGTGCGTGTTCCTGAAACACCATCACCGCGCCCCGTTTCTCCGGCGGCACGTTCAGCACAGAGCGGCCATTGAAGCGGACATCTCCCTCCCAGGGACGCAGCAGCCCGGCTACGGCGCGCAGGATGGTCGTTTTGCCGCTGCCGGATGGGCCGAGCAGCACCATAAGCTCCCCCGGCTCGACGGTCAACGATACGTTGCGCAATGCCGGGGAGCCGGGCGCGTAGGCTACGGAAAGATTGTCCAGCGAAACGGATGTCATTGTATTACCTACTCCGGCCAGATCTCCATCTGCCCGCCAAGGGGCAATTTGATCTGGGCATCCGGGCCTTCAAACCAGCGGGAATAGATCTCGTGAAAGACGCCGGAATTCCACAGTTCCTGCAACGCGTAGTTCACCTGATCGCGCCAGGCGGACTGGTTGTTGGGCACGCCGATGCCGAACTGCACGGGATTGTGGCCGCCGGGCAGAAGCTCCAGGCCGGGGTCACCGGCTGCGAGCGCCAACATGGTGATATTGTCTTCGGTGTAGCCTTCGACCGCGCCGTCGCGCAGGGCTTGCATGGCCGCCAGCTTGTCGCTGAACTCGACGATCTCCGGCGCGGGACCGCCTTGCGCCGCGCTATAGGCGATCCAGGACGGGATGGCGGAACTGCCGGCGTTGGCGGCCACCTTCTTGCCCATCAGTTCATCAGTGGAGGTGTATTCGCCGGTTCGCACCAGAAACGACTGATTGTCCCAGAAGTAGGTGATGCTGAAGTCGATGGCGTTGTCCCGTTTGCGCGTGTGGTTCATGCTGGCGATCGAGATGTCCACGCGCCCCTCCTGGAGGAAGCTGATGCGGGTCGTGCCGTCCACGACTGTCAACTCCGGTTCCAGGTTCATCTGCGCGGCAATTGCACGGGCCAGATCCACATCAAACCCGACCCATTCACCACTTTCGGTTACGAAACTCAGCGGCGGGTTATCGTTGCGCACACCGATGCGCACTGTCCCGCGGGCGACGATTTCATCCGCCAGAGGGCGAACTCCGCCCGTTTGAGGCGGCGTAATTGCCTGACATGCGCTCAACAGCAGCGCAGCGAGAAGGAAAATGACTGAAAGTGGAGATGCAAATTTCATTCGTACTGACTCGGCCCCTCTTCTTTATTCATGTGCTGCCCTCGATTTCGTGGTCAGCGGCAAATTAAGGTTGCGCTCGGCAAGGCGCTCATGCTCGCCTGAAACCGCCCGGCGGACGGTAGAGAGAGCGCGCCGACCAAGCGCGCGTTGAATCGTAACACATCGAAAGGCAGCGTAACTGTAAGAAACGATACGCATTATAACAGATATTGGTCAAATGGCACTTGCTTACGTGAATTCCGTTCGAAACCGAGAGCGGCTGCACGGATTACGCGCTTCGTGCCGCGGTGAAATGCGCACCGCCACTGCAAGAGGGCTTCAATAGCCGAAAAATGAATGGACGAGGTCCGGCTGCCGACTGCGCTGTTCCCAGCGTTGGGAGAGCCGGGAAAGGCAGAAGGCGATAACAAAGTAGAGAAGACCCACAAACGTGTACATCGTCACCCAATAGGACGCATTGGTGACATCTGCGCCCAGCGCCATACGCGCGACAGTCATCATTTCTGCCACACCGATCACGACGACGACGGACGTGTCTTTGAAGAGGCTGATGGCCTGGCCGGTGAAGGCTGGCAGCATGACACGCAGAGCGTAACGCAGCTTGACCAGTATGTACACTTGGCGCGGGCGGCTGCCCATGAGCCGGGCGGACTCGACCAGCTCCAAGGGTACGGTGGCCAGTCCGGCGCGCAGGATTTCCGCCTGGTAGGCGCTGGAGTAGAGAGCCAACGCCACCAACGCCGACATACGCGGGCTCCAGTTCAGGCCGAAGCGCACGCCGCCCAGGCCCTGATGCACCAGCACCAGCAGCAAGATTAACGGCAGGCCGCGGAAGACCTCAACATAGGCGATGGCGCACCAACGCAGCGGGCGCCAGCCTGAACGTTCTGCGCTGCTGACAGGTATGGCCAGGCAGAAGCCGACCGCCACCGCCAGCACGGCCAGGAACAGGCTGAGCATCAGGCCGCCGGGCCGCTGCCCCGGAAATCCGAACAGGAGAACCGGCAGTTTTTCAATCAGAAAGGAGAGATGATCGTTCATTTATTCAGTGAACCGTGGTAAGCGACTTGCGCTGGCCACTGCCCACGAGCCACTGCTTCTCCACCCAGCGCAACAGCCCGGAAAAGACGAATGCCAGCAGCAGATATACGAGCGCCGCAAGCATCAAAAACTCCAGCGCCAGAAATGTGCGCGTAATCGCGGTTTGTGCGCTGTGGAAGAACTCCGGCGTGGCGACAAATGCAGCCAGCGCAGTGTTCTTCAGATGATGAATCAGGCGCGTCGATATGGCAGGGAAAGCCGTGCGCAGGCCCTCGGGCAGCAAGACCTGCCGGAACAGTTCCAGCCGTGAAGCGCCCAAGGTGCGGGCAGCGTCAACATGTTGCTGGGGTATGGCGCCGACACCGGCCCGAAACAACTCTGCCAGATATGCGCTGGTATTCAGGACCAATGCCACGCCTGCGGCCAGCGTATAGTAGGGCAGAGACAGCCCACTCCAACGGCTGATCCAGTCGAGAAAATCGTTATCAAAAAAGAGACCGCGCCGCATTTCGGCCGGGAACAGGTTTGGCAGGGCAAAGGCCCAGATGATCATCAAGACCAGCGCCGGCATGTTGCGGTGCATCTCCACATGAACCACAGCCAGCCCGCGGACAAGCCGGTTCCCGGAGAGGCGCATCGTCCCGGCAGCGATGCCGACCGCCAGCGCCAGCCCCGCGGTAACGCCGGTCAACACTACTGTAAGCAGGAGCCCGCGCAACAGCAGAGAGAGCAGGTCCGGTGTCAGCCAATCTATAGGCATCTGGCGCAAATGAAGAGCATGAACGGGCTATCATCTGTCAGTTCGGCGCAGGTGTAGCCGGCATATTTGTTGACGATTCGCAGTCCGGCCGCGGTCAGCAGACAGGTGACATCCTCCTGGCTGAACAGTCGATAGCGCAAGTGGTAGGCTTGCGCGCCGGACGGCGTGACCAAGCGGAACTGTTCGGTCACAATATCGGTTCCGGCGTCGTAGCTGCGCTGCACCTGCGTATAGGTGGTCGCGTTGCCGAAACGGTCGGCAGGCTTGAGCGCGGCGAGAGCGGGCTGTTTCTGGGGCAGTTCCAGCGCAAAGCGGGCGCCCGCTTTCAGTGAACTGGCCACAGCCTCGAGCAGACCCCGGTTGTCTTCGAGCGAGTCCGCCGCGACCTGTCCCAATGTTGTGAAGAGACAGATTGCCGCGTCAAATGGCTCGGCGTGGCAAAAGTCTTCACCGGCTGCCTGTTGGAACGCGACATCTACGCCGGCCTCTGCGGCCTGTGCCTTAGCCGCCTCGATCATCGCCGCCGCCGGATCAATGCCCAGCGCGCGGTAGCCCCGCCGGCCCAGTTCGATGCTGTGCCGTCCGAAGCCGCAGCCCACGTCCAACACGCGTGCGGCCGGCGCGAGCGCCAGCGAGTTGACCAGGAAATCGATCTCACCCCGGGTTCGTTCTGCCGTCAACAGGGGATGGTTGAGAAAGGGAGAGCCGTTAGCGAAGAAGTCCTTCAATTGTCAATTTCCGGCAACCGAGTCGTCCGGCGGTGCGTGCAAGGCCCCACCCACGGTGGGGAGATACTGATTGCGCTTTTTTCACAACGTATCCCGCACATCCAACATCGGTAGGTCCTGGCGCTCCAGATCGTACAGAGCCTCGAAGGGAATCGTCGCGTCCGCCTTTTCCGCCGCCGCGGCCCAGCCCTCGACCCAATCCCGCTCGATGCCGTCCACATCATCGACCACCCGCAGCCGGTCAATGTCATAGGCCTCTTTGAGCTGCTTCATCTCGGCGGCGACGCTTTCCGGTGAACGCTGGCGGAACGCCTGCCCGTGAACCGAATCCCGGCACCAGTCGCAGCCGTAAGGACAGCCGCGGGAGGTGGCGATCGTCAAAGAGGAGTAGCCGTTTTCCTCGCGCCATGTGTCCAGATAACGGTCAATATCGATCAGGTCTCTGGCTGGCAGGGGTAGCTCGTCCAGATTCTCGATCTGCGGGCGCGGCTGGTTGACCACCGCTTCACCGGCGGCGTCCCGATAGGCGATGCCCGGTTCGCACGACAGGAGTTCCGACGTGAGCGGCCCGGCATCCATCAGCTTCAACAGCGCGTCCAGGGTCTGCTCGCCCTCATGGTGGACGACCATATCCACCTGCGGGAATTGGAGATAGTAGCGGGGATCTTTGGTCGGGTCCGGCCCGCCGAGGATGGTCAGCGCGCCGGTGGCTTTGGCTTGAGCGGCCAGGGTCAGGGCCATCTCGCGCAGGGGCAACACAGCGGAGATGCCGACCATGTCGGGCTGTTCAGCCGCCAGCCGTGCGGAGAAGGCGCTCACGTCCTCTTCGAACGTTCCATCGAAGACGGCGACGGCATGGCCCTGGGCGCGCACATAACCGGCCAGATAGAGAAGACCCAACGGAAAGTAGGGACTTTTCAGCGCCTGTTCTTCTGGATTCAGGCTCAGGAACAGTGGGTGACAAAGGAGTATTTTGGCCATAGGTCTGCACTGCCGTCTTTGGTAGTCAGTTTTCGATTTTCAGTTATCTCGCCGCGTCCTCCACTGAAAACTGACTACGATTATACAATGAACCGCTCGATCCCCCTAGAATGAGAAGAGAGCGGGTGTGTATTCCAGATTTTTTGCATCGTTGCTGTGGGAACGCGGGAGGCTTGCTGACGCTGGGAACGGAGGAGGTGGGTAGGGCCAGTTTTGACAGTTTTTTGTAATGGCGTTGGACGAAAGACAGTTCCACCAAAAAATCTTCAAAATGCCAACCGCGATTCCCTGCCGCGCCTCTGCCGGAGCGGGTTTTCCTTCACCGAAAGAAGCCGTGTGTTGAATGCGCTACCACTTCGTTATTTGAGCGCGCATTGTTACGGTATTGGTGTCATGATCTGTCGGGGAACCTGGCTGGCAGGGTCGATATTTTCTAAGATATAGAGTAACTACTAAGCCTGGTTTGTAGAAGGGATGAAAGGCTGGTCAAGAAATGCGTTGTAAATGGCATCAATGGCATTGTGACCGTGTTTGCGAGCGGTTGAGATGTAAGAACGAATGGCACAGAAGGTATCGGCGCCCTCTTGTGTGCGGAAGGAACCGGAGACTTTCTGTTGGACTTTAATCATGCGCACATCGCGTTCGACCTGGTTGTTGTCAAAGGGGATGCGGAAATCATACATAAAGGCCAAGACGCCAGATTTATGCTTGTGCAGACGGTCGAGCAAGTTTTTGGGCGGTGATTGTTTGGGGCGGCCGCGTGCTCTGGGTCGGGTCGGCTTGGGCGGCGGGTTGGCGGCCAAGCCTTGGGCAATGAGTGAATCGTACTCGGCCTCGTAGTCGGCCAAACGGTCTGGGGGTAACACAGTGTGCGCTTCTGGGGTGGATTCGACTTCGGCTTTGATGGCGCATAACAGGCGCGCCATCTTCTCAGCCCATGCTTGGCCGTATTGCTCGAACACAAAACGCAACTCGCGTAGATGATGGACGTTGCAGAAAGCGTGCTGGCAGTCGCTAAACTGGAGGTAGGAGGCCCAGTGGTCATGCAGAGCAACGCCTTGGTAGCGGGGCAAGATGTCACCGGCTCGCATGCCGACATGACCGCGTCTGCCATGGAGATGGTAGGCGGTCAGCTTGGCTGTGCTGGCCACATGCAGCCACTGCAAGCGCCCCTCGACACGCAACCCACTCTCATCGAAATGGACCACCGGGTCAGCGAGGAGTTGTGCGCGGATGCGTTCCCGAGTCGCTTGGGTGCGGCTGACAAGTTGACGGCTGGCCGCGAGTATGACCGCCTCCGAGGGTGCATCGCCGTAGAGCGCGGTCAGCAACTCTTTGATACGCGCCAAGGGGATGAACTGTTGGCCGTACAGGTAGCAGGCGAGCGCTTTCAGACGCGGGCCATACTGGGTCGGTTGGGTCACGTGGGCCGGAAACGCTCCCTTCACGCGGGCGCCACAGCCAGGACACTGCTTGACCTGCGCCTGATGCTCTGTGACTTCGATGCCAACCAGCGGAATGTCGAACACCTGCCGTTTCACATGCCCCTTGGCCACGACCGCCGTCAACTCTGTTTGGCAGTGTGGACAGTCCTGTAGCCTATGGAGGATGACATGGTGCGGCTCCGCCACTTGCGTCAAGGTTCGCCCTTTGTGACCAGGTTGCCCCCCACGCGGCCGCTGGCCAGACTGACGCAGACTCTGCCTTCGGCGCTTCTTCAGGCCATCGCTGCTGGGCGGCTTGCCGCTATTGTGACTGTCTTTCGCCAATTGATCCTGCAATTCCTGGATCATCACCTGCTGCGCAGCCATTTTCTGCTGCAAGGCCTGAATTGACACCTGTTGCGCAGCCACTTGCTGCCGCAAGGCCTGAATCAACTCGAGGCTCTCTTGATACGATTGTGCTAGCTGCTCACGCTCTAATTCAACGAACTTGCTCATATTGTCTATTCTACTACTTCAAGATTGGATTCGCATTAGCTAACTGTTGGCTTTACGTTTGAACTCCTGCTCTTTATCCTATGGCTGAGTAGTTACGATATAGAATTATTTAGTGTCGGCTTTGTCCGCTTTGTCCGCTTTTACCCCCCCCCCGTTACCCAAAAGAAGTATGAATTGGTTGAAATTCAGTGCGCTACCGCTTCGCGCGCCCAGAGGGCACCCGAGCGCCGGATTACGGTATTGGGGGGCTGGGCGCGCGGTGGCGGCGTTGTCAGTCGTGGAGGAGTGTAGCACAGATGAGCAAATCGGGCAAGTCGGGGTGACGCACGATGAATTGGGATGCACGCAAGAGAGCGAGACGCCCCAGCCTTATTTGTCACTCCTCGCGGTCAGGGCTTGGCTCCAGGGCTGAGGCTGCGCTTGCACGGGTTCTCCGCTTTCGGCGGCCTGCCCTGCCAGGATATCCAGGTAGCGATCCTGGCAGGCTTCGGCCAGCGAGTAGACGGCATCGCCGCCGCGTACATAGTCCGCCATACGCAGCAGCAGGTCGGCGACGGCGATCTCATCGTCGGAGAGTTCGGCGGGCATGGCAGGATTGCGGTACCACCACTGCTCGCCCGCCTGAATGCCCTTCAGATAGTTGCCCTCCAGGTTGCCTTCGGGTCCTGCGCTGTGCCGAGTAAAGGTGACATGGATCGGGCTGCGGTAATCCTGCAAGTAGACGGCCTGATCGTCGATGATTTCGCCTTGCTCGCCCCGCACCAGCAGCCGTTGGCCGCGAATCCATGAGAAGTACTGGTCGCTGGTGAAGTCGAGCACGCCCAGGCGGTCGCCGAAATTGAAGGCGGCCAGGATCTGGTCGGACTCGGTCACCTTCTCTTGGCTGGGCGGCCCTTGACGGCTGGGGCCCTGCACGATCGGTGAGACGAAGCGCCGGGCGCTCACGGTCGGCAACTCCCCGCCGACGCCCAGGAAACGGCGCATGAGACTGATGCCGTGGTAGCCGTGGGCGGCAGAGACGTGAGCCTGGCTGACGCGTCCAAGACGGCCGCTGTGGGCGAAGGCCAGACGGGCCGCGTGGTGGGGCTGCCGCCAATACTGCTCGGCCACCTGAATGCGGGCGCCCTGCTCCTGCAAAGCCCACAACGGCCCCATTTCGGCGACTGTGCCAGCGGGCGGCGTTTCGGAAAGCACTGGCATATCCTGTTCTACAAGTTGGCGCACGATATGCGGGTTGGCAGCCGAGGAAACGCTGGTCACGACGAAATCGGGCGCTTGCGCGGCAATCATTTCGGAAAGGGAACGGTAGAGAGGAACGCCATATTCGGCGGCCAAGTCAACGGCCCTCTGCGGACGCCGCGCGGCCAGGCCCGCTACTTCCACACGGCCGGCAAGCGCCTGCGCGGCGCGCAGGAAGAAGCGCACACGCCATCCGCTGCCGACAATGCCGAATCGTACCATGACGCCTCCTTCAGTTCCGCTGTCCAAGAGACTCAGACCGGCGGGGAAGCCTACGCCCATCACGACCGCCGCCCTGACCACTGTAAGGCAAGCCGGGTTGCCAATCGACCGGCGACGGAGGCATAAATGTGTCCAGCGGCAAGGTGACCGGCACGCCGCCATGCCGAACGGAGAGGTAAGCCGCTTCACAGATTTCCAATGCGGCCAATGATCCTTCCGCTATTGTGTAGTCCGGTTGCGCCCGGTCCATCTCCGCTGCCAGATTCTCCAGGTGGCGCTGGTGATTCGTGGCTGCGCCCGGTTCCACTTCGAACAGTCGTCCCTGCGGATGGTCGGCGTTGAGGAGGCGGTAACGGGGCGCCCAACCGTAGAAGTCGATTGTGCCACGGGTTCCGATCAGGCGGAAGAGCGTACTTTCGCCCGGCTCCGAAATCGTAACGTAGTCGCCCGTGTTCATGACGACGCGCGTGCCACTGGCGGTTTGCGCGTAGGTGACGGCCAGCGTCTCCACCTGCATGTTGTCACGATAGGTGCGGGTGCTGACTTCGCAGGCCGCCATCACGTAGTCGATTGATTCGCGCTTGGTCAGCGCCACAAAAAAGTTGAGCCAATGGATACCGGCGTTGATAATATCCCAGCCGCTGCTCTGTATCTCCACCAGTTTCAGCTGTCCGATCTCGCCATTGTGTACGCGCTGCAGGATTTGGCAGCTGTGGTCTGCCACCAGCAGGCCATGCGGCACCGCCAGCGGCAAACTTTTGGCGCGCACAAGTTCAAGCAACTGGCGGCCGTCGGCAAAACTGTCCGCCAACGGTTTCTCGACCAGGATGCCCCGCAGCGGAAGGCGCAATGCCGCGCGGGTCACTTCCAGATGGGAGGGCGGCCAAGTGGAGACGCAGACGACGTCGGTCGGGCAGTCCGCGAACATCTCGGCATGACTGGCATAGGTGCGGATGCCGGGATACATTTCCTGCGCGGCTGCGCGCGCGGCGGCCTGTATATCGGCCACCGCGACAAGGCGGAAGCGCTGCGAGGCGGACAGGGCGGCCATGCTGCCCTTGCCCCCCATACCGGCGCCCACCACCGCAGCCGTGTACACATGAGCCATCCTGCTCGATCCTTTACGTGAATGTTTGCATTCCATCATAACCTGAAAGGCGTTCAACGATCAATCCATGCGCACGCGTTGGGAAATCCATTTGTCCCAACCGAATCGACTGGGTATAGTATGGTTTCTACGATTGGGTATCATACGGGGCAGAAACGTTGTACAGGGTGTTTTCTGTCCCCTGACCTGGGAATGCGTGAAGGGATCGACATGAGCTTCATCGGCAGAAATGTTGTCAGGCTTGCGCGGGGCATATCCTTGCTATGGCAGATTTGCGTCTGCGGACTCGCCAATACGCTGCGCGGCCTGTCCAAGAGCGGCCGCGCAGATTACGTGCTGTTCGAACTCTCCGGCCCGCTGCCGGAACGGACGCCCCAACGCCCCTGGTATCTGTCATTCAGGTCTTTTGGCCGGCCGTCCCCCAGCGTCGAATCCCTGCATCATGCGCTACGTCAGATCGCGGCTGATCCCGATGTCCGCGGCGCGCTGATTCTGGTCAAGGGCGCGCACCTCAGCCTGGCCCAGGCCCAGACTCTTGCCGATCTGTTCGACCGCTTCCGCGGCTGGAACAGAGAGCTTCATCCAGAGGCCGCGGCGAAGGAGATCGTCGTCTTTCTGGAGGCGTGCGGCAATGCCGAATACATGATGGCTGCGGCCGCGGACCGCATCTTTGTTTCTCCGCTCACCGACTGGATGGTGCTCGGTCTGCGCGCGCAGCCGATCTTTCTGGCTGACACGTTGCGCAAAATCGGCGTCGAGGCGGAGGTGGTCAAGGTGGCCCCCTGGAAGACGGCCTTCGACAGCCTCGAGCGCGCCGAAATCAGCGCCGCTCACCAGGAACAGCTCGAACGGCTGCTGGACGGTTGGTATGCAGAGTTGGTCACGGCCATCAGCAGAGGCCGCAACATCGGTGAAGAGCAGATCCGCGCCGCGATCGACAGGGCGCCGCTCACCGCCAACGAAGTCGCGGAGTTGGGACTGATCGACGGCGCCGTCTACGAAGACCAGTTGTCCACCGTGCTGGCGGCGGCGAACGAGGATGCCCGGATTCTGCCGTTTGACCAGGCCCGCAAAGCCCTCTACCGCCGTCCCCGCCTGCGGCAGAGACAGAGCATCGGCGTGATCTCTCTGAGCGGCATGATCACCAGCGGCAAGAGCCGCCGTTTCCCCGCCGGTCTGCCAGTCGTCGGCAACAGTACGGTCGGCAGCGCGACAGTTCAACAGTTGGTACGGGCGGCGCTGGCGAACGAGCGGCTGGCGGGTGTTCTGCTGCACGTCGATTCCAACGGCGGGTCGGCGCTGGCGAGCGATCTGATCTGGCGGGAGTTGACTCTGTTGAAGCGCAAAAAGCCGGTGGTCGCCTATCTGGGCGATGTGGCGGCCAGCGGAGGCTACTACGTGGCCCTGCCCGCGCAAAAGATAATCTGCCAGCCGGCGACGATTACGGGCAGCATCGGCGTCATCATGGCCAAACTGATCACCAGCGAAGCCTTCAGCAAGATTGGCGCCAAGCGCTTCTCTGTGCAGCGGGGCGAAAACGCCGACATCTACGCAAGCGACCGTCCCTGGCGACCGCAACAGCGGGCCAAAGTCGAGGATCATATCGGCTACACCTACAGCAATTTCAAGAGACTGGTGGCGGACGCCCGACAACTGGCCCCGGAGTCACTTGACGACATTTGCGGCGGGCGCGTGTGGACAGGCAGACAGGCGCAGATGCACGGACTGGTAGACGAGTTGGGAGATTTCGCTACAGCCATCGACAGGTTATGCGAACTGGCTGATCTGCCGCAGGACGGATCGATTCCCGTCGTGCAGGTTACGGCGGATCAGGGTCGGCCGCGGCCGCCGCTTTCCGAGCGCAGCCTGGATCTGGCGGCGGGCGCAGACGGCCTTGCCGACCTGACAGACGCGCTGCTTGCGCTCCTGCACGGGGACGTTTCCTCTCTGCTGGGGCAAGAGCGCATCTGGCTGCTGGCCGATGGTTTGCCGAAGAGAAGATAAACGTTCAGTGCGTCCCGACGCGAGAGGGGCGCGTGGAGAAAGCTTATGTTAAGCGTAACAGAAATCCGTCAGCAGTTCCCCGCGCTGAATGAGGAGTACAATGGCCGCAAAGCCATCTTTTTCGACAACCCCGGCGGCACCCAGGTACACGAGAGGGTCATCGGGGCCATGGTCGACTACATGACACGCCGCAACTCGAATACGCACGGCCTGTTTGAGACCAGCCTGCGCACGGACGCGGTCATCGAAGCGGCGCATCAAGCCGTCGCCGATCTGCTGGGCTGCTGCGTGGATGAGGTAGTTTTCGGCAACAACATGACCAGCCTCACATTCCATCTCAGCCGATCTCTGGCGCTGGAACTGGGGCCGGACGACGAAGTATTGGTAACGAGGCTGGATCACGACGCCAATGTGATGCCCTGGGTGCTGGCCGCGCAAGAGCGGGGCGCGCGCGTCCGCTGGGCGGATGTCGATGTAGAGAGCGGCACGCTCGACATGGAGGATCTGCGCCGCAAGATCACAGCGCACACAAAGATCGTGGCTGTCGGCTACGCCAGCAACGCCACCGGCACGATCAACGACGTTGCCGCGATCATCGGCTGGGCCAGGGAGGTGGGGGCGCTCACATTTGTGGATGCCGTTCAGTATGCGCCTCACGGGCTGATCGATGTGCAGGCCCTGGGGTGTGACTTTCTGGCCTGTTCCGCCTATAAATTTTTCGGCCCTCACAGCGGCCAGCTTTTCGGCAAGCGGGAGCACCTGCAGCGGCTCAAGGCGTACCGGGTGCGGCCAGCCGGGGATCAACCGCCGGGCAAGTGGGAGACCGGCACGCAGAATCACGAAGGGATGGCTGGGGTCACTGCGGCCATCGACTACCTGGCCGGACTGGGCGTCGAGCACGGCGCGGCCCAGCCCATGGACAGCCGACGAGAGAAACTGATTGCGGCCTGGTCGGTCATTCAGGAGTATGAACATATGCTGAGCGAACGGCTGATCACCGGTCTGCTCAACGTGCCGGGCATACGCATCTATGGGCTGACCGAGCGGGCGGACTGGGATAAGAGAGTGGCGACGGTGTCAGTACGCAAGCGCGGCGCCACGCCGGAACGGCTGGCCCAGGCTCTGGCAGATGAAAATATCTTTGCCTGGAACGGAACCTTTTACGCGCAGTCGGTCAGTGAGCGGATGGGCGTCGAGGAGAGCGGCGGCTGGCTGCGCCTGGGGCTGGTTCACTACAACACGCTGGAAGAGATCGACCTCTGTGTGCGCGCCTTGGACGGAACGCCTTGATTGCGCCCCGGCTCGAAGCGACGCGCAGGGCGGCACCGCTGATCCGCCTCCGTCGCCTTCCAGCGGACAGTATGCGTATATCCATCGTATATTCGTATATTCATCGTGGGGCAATTCAAACGAATCGCTAATACTTGCCCAATGCCGCACTTACAAAACTCCGCTATATTTATATATGTATGTCCAGGTGACATGGAAAGAACTCGCTTGGCAGGAATCATAAATTGGGCAGTTGTAGCGCAAATTGTGCAGGTGCCCGCGATCCTTTGGTATAGGAGGTCAATCACAAATGGCAAAGATTATCGGAATTGATCTGGGCACAACCAACAGCGTCGTCGCAGTCATGGAGGCGGGCAACCCCGCCGTGATCGCCAATGCGGAGGGCAATCGCACAACCCCGTCCGTCGTTGCCTTCTCCAAGAGCGGCGAGCGTCTCGTCGGCGTCACGGCAAAGCGACAGGCGGTCGTCAACCCGGAGAATACGATCTACTCCGTGAAACGTTTGATGGGTCGCCACATTGACGATCCGGAGACGAAGAGAACACAGGCGATGGTATCCTACGCCAGCATCGAAGGCCCGAATCACGACGCCCGCGTCAGGGTTCCCATCAAGGACAAGGTCTATACGCCGCAGGAAATCAGCGCGATGACGCTGAGCAAGCTCAAACGGGACGCGGAGTCCTATTTGGGCGAAGACGTGAGGCAGGCTGTGATCACGGTGCCGGCCTACTTCAATGACAGCCAGCGCCAGGCGACAAAAGACGCCGGTCAGATCGCCGGCCTGGAGGTGCTCCGCATCATCAACGAGCCGACAGCCGCGGCGCTGGCCTACGGGCTGGACAAGAAGGAAGACGAGACGATTCTGGTCTTTGACCTCGGCGGCGGCACATTTGATGTCTCCGTGCTGGAGGTCGGGGACGGCGTGATTGAGGTGAAGGCCACCAATGGCGACACCCATCTTGGCGGTGATGACTGGGACGAGCGCATCGTGCGCTGGCTGATCGACGAATTCAAGAGAGAACAACTCATCGATCTGGGTCAGGATCGCCAGGCTCTTCAGCGTCTGCGCGAGGCGGCTGAAAAGGCGAAGATCGAACTTTCCAGTACGCCGCAGACGGAGATCAATCTGCCCTATATCACCGCGGACAGCACAGGCCCGAAGCATTTGCAGATGACTCTGACCCGCAGCCAGTTTGAGCAGTTGACGGCGGTGCTGGTTGAGCGGCTGAAGAAGCCCTTCCATGCTGCGTTGAAAGACGCCGGCCTGACTCCCAGTTCCCTCGAAGAAGTGGTGCTGGTTGGAGGCTCCACGCGCATGCCGATGATTCAGGATTTGGTCAGCGGCCTGACCGGCAAAGAGCCGCATAAGGGCGTCAACCCGGACGAGGTGGTGGCCGTGGGCGCCGCGCTGCAAGCCGGTGTGCTCGGCGGCGAGGTCAAGGACCTGCTGCTGCTGGATGTAACGCCTCTGAGCCTGGGGCTGGAGACGTTGGGCGGTGTCATGACGACCCTGATCCCCCGCAATACGACGATTCCGACGAAGAAGACGGAGACCTACAGCACGGCTGAAGACAACCAGACGGCAGTGGACATTCACATTCTGCAGGGCGAGCGGCCGATGGCGCGCGACAACAAAACGCTCGGCAACTTCCGGCTGGACGGTATTCCGTCGGCGATGCGCGGCGTGCCGCAGATCGAAGTAACCTTCGACATGGACGCCAACGGCATCATGAATGTGGTGGCGAAAGACAAGGCCACGAGCAAGGAGCAGAGCATCCAGATTACGGCTTCCACCAATCTCAGCGACGATGAGGTGGAGCGGCTGGTGCGGGAGGCCAAGGATAACGAGACGGTGGACCTGCATCAGCGCCAACTGGTGGAGAGCCGCAACGCCGCCGACAGCCTGGTCTACGCCACGGAAAAAACGATCAAGGATTTGGGCGACAAGGTGCCGCTCTCTGATCGGGAACAGATCGAACAGACGATCAGCGACCTGCGGACCGCGATGGAGGGTGATGATCATGAGCGCATCACCAGCCTGACCGAGCAGTTACAGCAGGCGAGTTCCGCGCTGGCACGGCAGATGTACCAGCAGGAGCCTGAAGAAAACGGCGCCGGCCCCGGTGCAGCCGGCGGCGCGGATGGCACGGGCGCACCCGATGAAGACGATGTGGTGGAAGGTGAGTTTCGACAGGTTTAGCCTGCTGCCCGGCAAAGGATTGCCAGCCTGGTGAAGAATAGGATAGTATAGAAAGAAACCGGGCGTCTTATGCCCGGTTTCGCGTCATTGGAACTCTTTTCGACGTCCGGACGAGTGCATGACAGTGTTCAGTGCGCCCCGCCCGAAAGGGCGAGTGGCCAAGTCCATATCCAGCGGAGAACGATGCAGTGGACTATAAAGATTACTACGCTGTTCTGGGTCTGCGCCGCAAGGCGAGCGCGTCAGACATCAAGAAGGCGTATCGCAAGCTGGCCCGAAAGTATCATCCCGATGTGAACAGCGGTGATGCGGCTGCCGAACAGAGATTCAAAGAGATCAATGAGGCCTATGCCGTTCTGTCTGACGAGACGAAGCGGCGGACATACGATAAGTTTGGCGCCCAGTGGAAGCAGTATGAACAGAGCGGACAGAGCTTCGATTGGTCTCAGTGGTACAATGCCGGCGGCGCGGAGCGGCAACAGGGCCGCGCAGTCAGCCCTGAAGAGTTTGAGCAGATGTTCGGTGGCGGCGGTGGCGGTTCCTTTTCCGATTTCTTCCAGCAGCTTTTCGGCGGTGGACCGGCCCAGCCGCGCAAGGGGCATCGACCTGCGCCTCAACCCAGTTTCGGACGCCCCAAAAGCGACCAGACGGTTCCAGTGGAGGTTACGCTGGAAGAAGCGTTCTGCGGGACAAAACGCACGATACAGCAGGGCGCGGCCCGCTTCGAAGTAACGATTCCAGCCGGCGTCAAGACCGGCTCCAAGGTGCGCGCCGGCGGCCTGATCATGACCGTGACCGTCCAACCCCACAAGGATTTTGTGATGGACGGGAGCGACCTGCACACGAAAGTTCCCGTAGACCTGTACGTCGCACTCCTCGGCGACGAGGTCCACGTTGAGACCTTGCAAGGCACAGTGGCGTTGGTGATTCCAGCCGACACTCAGAACGGGAAAGTTTTCCGCCTGAAGGGCCAGGGCATGCCGGATGTAAGAGATAACAACAAACGGGGTGACTTGCTGGTCGAGGTGATGGTCGAGTTGCCCGTGCCTCTCAGTCTGGAAGCAAGACGTCACTTTGAATCCTTGCAGAGGAACTCTTCAGATTGATCCGATGTTGAAAGCGATTCAGCGAGCCGGTACGCTTTGCCGGGCGGTCGCCCCGCGGTCGGGCTTCCGTCCGCGTTTCAGGCAGATGAGAGGGAATGCCGGGCTGCGTGATCGCCCAATCGGAGGGTGGTGAACGTTGTGCCATACACTCTGACAATTTCGCCCGTCGCCAAGTGTCTGAAAGACCTGGAATCAGCGGCGGGGCAAAAGGGGCGGGATTGATGGGAGCGGCAGCCCCCGCGTATCGACAGTTTACTTCCGACAGAAGTTCAATGCGCCATTTCGGGAAGAGGCGCGTGAGGCGTCCAAGATTTTTTTCTGCCCTTCTGCTCGGCATCGCACCTGTGTTGGCCGCTGTGTTGGCTGCCTGTGACAGAGAACCGACGCCCCCTACGGATGAGCCGGATGTCGTTGTCTTCACTTCCGCTCCATTGGCGACGACCGCCCCGCCAACTGTCCAGCCAGTGTCAACCGACCCGCCAGTGTCAACGGCCCCGCCGCCAACGCCAACGCCGCTCCCCCCCCAGCCCACGCCGAATCAGCCGCTATTTCCCACACCGGTCGTCGATCTGACCGACTACACAGTCTATCGCCAGACGCTGCTGGACGCATTCGCGGACGACGCGGCCCGTCTGCCTGACGCGCCCCACTACTTCATCCAAGTCCGCCTCCTGGCGGGCGAAGTCCCGGTCCTTGACGGTGTGCAGCGCATACGCATCACCAATCAGGAGCAGACAAGCCTCAACGAACTCTATTTCTGGCTGTACCCAAATCTGCCTGCCTACGAGGGCGCCGCGGAAGTCAAACGGGCGCTGGTAGACGGTCAGGTTGTGGAGGTGGAGCATCTCCTGGACGGATCGGCGGTACGCATCCCGCTCGCCGCCGGTCTGAGCGCAGGTGCGACCACGGATGTGACACTCTGGTTCACGGCCACCCTGCCAACTCAGGTGGCCGCCGGCACAGCCGGCGCGGGTCTCTACGGGTTCGTGAGCGGCGTATATGATCTGGCAGGCTTTTATCCCACACTGGCGGTCTATGACCATACAGGCTGGAATCTGGACGCCACCGCCAGCTTCGGTGATTCGCTCTTTGCCGACATCGGCTTCTATCAGGTGGAGTTGACCGTGCCGTCAACTCTTTCTGTCGTGGCGAGCGGTTCGACTCTGGCGCAGCAGGCCACTGATGACGGCATGACGATGTGGCGCATCGCCGCCGGGCCGGTGCGCTCCTTCTATGCCGCCGTGACCGACCGCTGGCTGGTCATCAGTGAGGACGTGGATGGGATACTGGTCAACGCTCACTATCCGGACGGGGGTCTGTCCTCTGCACAGACGGCCATAGACTTCTCAACCAATAGCCTGCGCGTCTTTAACAGCTTGTTCGGCCCCTATCCGTATCGTGAACTGGATGTTGTGCCGCTGCCGACGACCGCGTTTGGCATGGAGTATGCCGGGCTGCTTGCCCTGGCCGCCAGCTTCTATACTGAGGCCGGTGGCGCTTTTTCCATCGCCGCGCCCCACGAGGTGGCCCACCAGTGGTTTTTCAATCTGATCGGCAACGACCAGCCGGACGAGCCTTGGTTAGACGAATCACTCGCCAATTACGCGGTCTATCTCTACTACGAAGCGGTAGACTGGCCGCAGATGCAGAACGCGGTGATGGAAAATGTCTTCCGATACCGTTACAATGCCGCGCAGAATTTGGGGATAGACAAGCCGGTCGGCGGAGCCGTCGTCGAGTTCGATCAGAGCAACTACATCAACATCATCTATAGCAAGGGGCCTCTGTTTTTCCATGCCGTGCGTGAACGCATCGGTGACGCGGCCTTCTTTGCCGCTCTTCTGGACTATGCGGAAAGTCATCGCTACGGCATCGCCTATGCCGACGATCTGTTCGACGCCTTCCGCCGCCATAGCGACACGTCCATCGATGATCTGATCGCCTTCTGGATCTACGGAGAGTGACGAGTTGGGTGAACTGTGATTTGTATGTTTAGATGATGGGCTGTAACCGTAGCTGGGCAGACTAAGTAACTGTCCGTTTTTAACTTAACGGTTTCGTTCGACAGACCAGTCCAAGCTTGATTGAAATCGCTACGTTGTTTGCGGACAGTTACTAAGACCCACGAGACGAGAGTGAAGCGAGAAACGCTCAGCGCCGCTCGTGGGTCAAGCTGTCAAACATAGTTCAGTTGAATCACGGTCCAGACAACGGTTCCGGCGTATGCGTAAGATGGATCACTCCAATGTGAAGGCATTACGATGATGGATCTCGCCCTGCTTGTCTCGATTCTGGCCGTGACAATCCAGGCCGGAACCTCTCTTGTCTTTGCCGCAGTCGGTGAAATCTACACCGAAAGGGCGGGCGTTCTCAATCTCGGGCTGGAAGGCATTCTGATCATGGGCGCCGTCACGGCCTTTGCCGTTGGCTACCATACGGAAAGTCTTCTGCTTGGCACATTGGCCGCCATGGTTATCGGAGGCGCGTTGGCCGCCCTCCACGCCTTTCTGTCCGTCACTTTGCGGTCGGATCAGGTGGTGAGCGGCCTGGCGCTGACGTTGTTTGGCATCGGGTTAAGCAGCTTCCTGGGCCAGCGTCTCGGTCCGGAGGGCGCGCCCCTGGTGGGCTTGGTCGGCCCAAAGTATACTAAGATAGCGGTTACCGGCCTCAGTCAGCTTCCGCTGCTCGGCCCAGCCCTCTTCAAACAGGACCTGCTGGTCTATCTGATGTATCTGTCCGTGCCTATCGCCGCCTATCTGCTCTATCGCACGCGGCTTGGCCTGAACGTGCGCGCGGTGGGCGAAGACCCGGACACTGCCGATGCGATGGGGATTTCGGTCACGCGGACGCGCTATCTGGCCACAATCGGCGGGGGGATGCTGATGGGGTTGGGCGGCGCTCACCTGAGCCTGGCCTATACGCCCGGCTGGACCGAGAATCTCACCGGCGGGCGGGGCTGGATTGCCATCGCTCTCGTCATCTTTGCGACCTGGGATCCGGCGCGGGCACTCCTGGGGGCGCTGATCTTTGGCGGCGTCAATGCCGTTCAGTTTCGGTTGCAGGCAGCTGGCGGGGGTGTCATACCGGCAGCGATGCTGGCGATGATGCCCTATCTTCTTACCGTTGTCGTCCTGGTCCTGATTACCGTTTATGAAAATGTAAGCCGCCGCCTGGGCGCGCCGGCCGCGCTCGGTCTGCCCTATATGCGCGGCGAGCGTTAGCTTCTGTGGCCGCAAAAAATTTTGGAGTTGAACATTCTTATGTCTGAACAGGAATATCGAATCGAGCGTGACAGTCTGGGTGAGGTAAGGGTGCCGAAAGATGCTTTGTATGCTGCCCAGACCCAGCGAGCGGTTGACAACTTTCCCATCAGCCCTCTGTGTTTCCCCCGACAGTTTATCCGCGCAATCGGGCTGATCAAAGGAGCGGCCGCGGCTGTCAATCTGGACTTGGAGCAGATGGATGCGAAGATGGCCGCGGCCATTCAGAGCGCCAGCGCTGAGGTCGCGGGCGGCGCGCACGACGCCCATTTCCCGCTCGACATCTTCCAGACCGGTTCCGGCACCAGCACCAATATGAACGCCAATGAAGTGATCGCTACGCTGGCGTCTCGGATTCTGGACGGCGACGTTCACCCGAACGATCATGTGAACATGGGGCAAAGCAGCAACGATGTCATTCCGTCCGCCATCCATCTGAGCGCCTATCTCTCCGTTGTGGAGGAACTTCTGCCCGCTCTGAGGCAGCTGCAGCAGACGTTGGACGCCAAGGCCGCGGAGGTGGACGACATCGTGACCACCGGGCGCACCCATCTGATGGATGCCATGCCCATCCGGCTGAGTCAGGAGTTGGGGGGCTGGAGCAATCAGATCGATAAGGGGCAGCGGCGCTTGCGCGACGCGCTGGCGCGGCTGGCGGAGCTTGCCCAGGGGGGTACGGCGGTCGGCACGGGCATCAACGCTCATCCCGAATTCGGTGCGCGTATGGCAGCCAAACTGGCGGAGATGACAGGGCAGCCCTTGAGGACAAGCGAGAACTATTTTGAAAGTTTGAGCAGCCAGGATGCCGCAGTGGAGTTGAGCGGTCAACTCAAGACCATCGCCACATCATTGATGAAGATGGCCAATGATCTGCGCTGGATGAACAGCGGGCCGCTTGCAGGCATCGGTGAGATCGAGTTGCCAGCCCTGCAGCCGGGCAGCAGCATCATGCCCGGCAAGATTAATCCGGTCCTTCCGGAGGCGGTTGCCATGGTCGCCGCCCAAGTGACAGGCAACGACGTGACGATCACAATCGGGGGACAGTCCGGCAGTTTTCAGCTGAATGTAATGCTCCCGGTGATTGCGTACAATCTGTTGCAGAGCATCTCAATTCTGGCGGGCGCCAGTCGTCTGCTGGCGGACAGAGCCATCGCCGGCTTTGCCGTGAATGCAGAGCGCATCAGCGGGCTTGTCGACCGCAATCCGATTCTGGTGACCGCCTTGAATCCGGTGATTGGGTATGAATTGGGCGCGCAGATTGCCAAGACGGCCTATGCGCAGGGGCGCACTCTCAAGGAGGTCGCTCTGGAGATGACCGATCTCAACGCCGAAGAATTGGACGAACTGCTCGATCCCCGCAAGCTGACGGAAGGTGGAATTCAGCGACGTTGAGACCCGGAGCAGGGCTTCCGTCGAAACTGCTGTCCGCCCATTTCTGCATGAAAGAAGAGGCCCGACACGTAGTGTGCCGGGCCTCTTCTTGTTCTGAAAATCCTGGTCTGTTTTACGGCAGGTAGTTGAATGGGTTGCGGGTGACACCCTTGTAGCGAACTTCGAAGTGCAGGTGCGACCCGGTGGAACGCCCGGTATTGCCTACGGTGCCCACCTGTTCACCTTGGGCGACATTTTCGCCCTGGCGCACGTAGATCGAGTGCATATGTGCGTAGAGCGAGACAAAGCCGTTGCCGTGGTCGATCATGACCATGTTGCCATAGCCGCCATTCCAGCCGTGGCGCGCGGCGACCACATAACCGCTGTCGGCGGCAACGATTTGGGCACCCGTCCAGGCTCCGACGTCGACAGCTCTATGGCCGCTCCAGAATCGCTGGGTAACATGGCCTTTGACTGGCCAGCCGAAATGACCGGTCCCTCTGGAAGCCGAAGCCGGAATCGGGCCTGAATAGATCGCAACCTGCCTGGGGACATACGGTTTGACGCCATAGGGAATGATCAGCTGTTTTCCCCTCTTGATCGGGGTGCCCGCTGACTCCAGATCATTCAAAGGGTAGGCAACAATCTCATTGACGGTTACTTTGTATTTCGCCGCGAGGGATGACAGAGTATCACCGCCGCGCACTATATGAAGCACGCCATCAACCGGCGGAATGATCAACTCATCGCCAACCCGCAGCAGATCTGGATTGGACTCCAGTTCTGGATTGGCCCATTGAATCGTCTCCGGTCTGAGATCGTATCTGGCAGCGATCTTTTGAAGGTGATCACCAGGGAGTACTTTGTAAATCTGTATTTTATCAACCCTGGAAGGCGCTACGTTCGCCTGCGACTCTGCGCTCTGCACATCCGCGGAAGCAACGGCAGGCTCCTCGACTCTCTGTAAGGTGAAGGGACGGACCGCACGTTGAAGCGCGTCGCCAACCTTCGTAATTGGATCGCGATTAATCAACTCTGTGTCAGTGGCGCCATTCTCCGCTAGCAGTCCATCAGCCGGCAGCGTGTGCAGAGGGAATTCCCAAGCGGGAAGGTCCATCCGGCTGACCAGGACGACGATCGTTGCCACGACCAGAACGGCAAGATGGCTGGCAAGCCGGATCGGCGCGACCTGCTCACGCAAGAAGCTCTGTATGTTGGAGGACAACTGTCCCAGCGCCGCGCCGGCCGCATCCAGGAAGCCGGTTGCTCTCTTCTCCAGAACGACTTTAGCCACGCTGTCAGAAGCGGAATTGATGTGGTTAGGTGATGGGCCGTGATTTATTCCTGAGAGGGCGGAAGGTGAAAGGGGCAACTCCCGATTCGATGTGGAGGAGGCATCTGATCGGCGAAAAGTTTGATAACTAAACCGACGTTGTTCTACGTGCTCTTTGCTCTTTAGCATACAGTTAGCCCAGGCAATGGTTACAGAAAACTGACTGTACCATATCGTCCAATGTTTTTCAAGTCTCGAAAAACAACAGGCGGGGGGGAGATGCCTTCAGGTTCAGGTCTATCGCCCGCGGCGTCTACAGTGACGCCCTTCTCTATAGAGGATTTTCTAATGGCTGGATTTGTCCTGAGATGAGCATTATAGGGATAAACGAGGCGCCGCACAAATTGGATCTCAGGCTTTGACGCACATTTTCGCTCTTCTGTCGGGGTCCAATCAGAAAGCGTAGGGAAAACGTAGGTTTAACGTAAGATTTCTGCATCGGAACTTTGATTGATTGAATGAAATGATGGTCTGTGGGCGATGTGCATCAGCGTATGAGGTTCCAGAGCGCTTGCAGGCTTCCTGATCCGCTCGGGATCTTTCCTTCGGGAGAGATGCACTGAACAACGACTTGTCTATTTGACAAGTGTATCCAAGAATTCCTGGTTGTCTCGAGTTCGGCTGAGTCGTTCGAGGATGGGGAGAATCGCTTCGTTGCCGCCACCCATGGCGTCGCTCATCCGGCGCAGGGTATACACCTTTGCCAGCACTTCCGGTTCCAGCATCTTTTCTTCGGCGCGTGTGCCGCTTCGTTCAATGTCGATGGCGGGGAAGATGCGGCGCTCAGACGTGCGTCGGTTCAGATGCAGTTCCATATTGCCGGTGCCTTTGAACTCCTCGTAGATGACATCATCCATGCGGCTTCCCGTCTCCACAAGGCAGTTAGCGACAATGGTCAGGCTGCCACCCTCTTCCAGATTGCGGGCAGCGCCAAAGAATCGTTTTGGCGGGTAGAGCGCAGCCGGATCGATCCCGCCGGAAAGCGTACGACCGGAAGGGGGCACCGTCAGGTTATAGGCGCGGGTCAGGCGGGTGATGCTGTCCAGCAGAATCACCACATCACGGGAGCTTTCCGTCAGACGTTTGGCTCGTTCCAGCGCCATCTCAGCGACCCGCACATGGTTTTGCACCGGTTCGTCGAATGTGCTGCTGATAACCTCGGCTTCCACAGAGCGGTCCATATCGGTTACTTCTTCCGGGCGCTCGCCGATCAGCACAACCATCAGATGCAGGTCGTCATAGTTGCTTGACATGCCGTTGGCAATGCGCTTCAGAATCGTCGTTTTGCCGGCTTTGGGTGGACTGACGATCATCCCGCGTTGGCCGCGACCGATTGGCGCCAGCAGATCGATCATCCGGGTGGCCAGCAGATTGGGTTTGGTTTCCAGATATATCTGATCGTCTGGGAAGATCGGCGTGCGTTTTTCGAATACCGGGCGGAGCTTTGCCTCTTCCGGGTCCAGGCCGTTGACGGCTTCCACCTTCAGCAGCCCGAAATACTTTTCCGTATCCTTGGGCGGACGAACCTGGCCGACGACAAGGTCGCCTGTCCGCAAACCGAAGCGGCGGATCTGGCTTTGACTGACGTACACATCCTCCGGCCCTGGCAAAAGGTGGTCACTGCGCAGGAAACCGATGCCATCCTGCACGATTTCCAGGAAGCCGCCACCGAAGATATAGCCTTGTTTTTCAGCGTTTGACCGCAGCAAAAGAATGATCAGATCATGCTTTTTCAAACGGGTATAGCCGCTGATCGACATGGTACGAGCTATATCTCTGAGTTCATCCAGGGTGCAATCCTCCAGTTCGGCCATAGTCATACTGAGCATTTCCATAATTCGTTCCTTGTCAGGCTCAACAAATAATCACTCATTGCTTGCGCAACAGGACTGCTTACTATGCATACGAGTGAGAGTGCTGTATTGGGCCACCTCTGCGTGTCCGAACTGCTGGAGTCCGCGGCAGCCAAAGTGTGGGTTGTCGATAAGTTGTGAAGACGAACCGTCTACACAGTGAGATCTTTGGGGATTGCCCGAAATTGGGCAGTTCTTCCTAATAATTCGACTTGCGCCAGGGTTGGGTAAATGCCAAAGAGGTGAACTCGACGGACGACTGCTCGCGTCTACCTCCGCTGCGCGGCTATCGTCCGCTGCACTGGGTCATTCTGAATCGATCATCGCCAATAGCGTATAGAGCGAACCTGTTACCGAGCTAAGTTCTGTTTGGATAAAGGTAGCGGACGCATAGGGCGGAGGCAAACGTGCAGCATTGGAGTTAAGTATAGCAGTCTTTTCAGAGTACGTCAACTACGATTTTTACAGGATGCGCGCATACCGGATTCTGGGGCAAACGTTATCTGAATCAGGATGGCCGGGATTTGTGGATTCATAGGATGCCAAGCGGCGGGTTGATTCCTATGCGGTGGGTCATTTCTCGCCTACTGAACGGGCACATCGCAACTGTCGAATCAACTGGCGTGCGCCCAATTACGGAGTTGAACGCATACCTCTGGGCGGTCGCAGGCGCTGCCGGCGAGACGGAATTCCGGTCCGCCAAAGAGGAAGCTGCAACAGGACGTATTGTATATTGTTGTTTCGTCTGCTTTCGTTGACTATCGTCAAGTTGGCTGAACGCCGCGAATGGCCCAAGCGGCCGGAATTCGCGGCGTTCGGATGCGCTCCTTGTTCTCTCCCTTTTACCACTCCCAGATGCCGGCGATCTCCTTCAACTCCTCAACGTCAAGAATCTCGATTCGTCGGTAGCCCAATTCCACAAGACCCTGACGCTTAAAATCGCGCAGGATCGCGCTGACCGTTTCCCGGTATGTGCCAAGTCGATCTGCCAGGACCTGATGGCTGACGCCTTGAATCACGTCGTCCTTGTAGTCGCTCAACTCGACGAGGAGAGCCGCCAATCGCTCCGGCAGCTTCTTATAGGCCACATCTTCCATCCTGTCTTCCACCTGAAGAAGCCGCTTGCCATACGTCTGCAGCATCCCCCATCCCAGGATTGGGTATTGGAGGGTCATATTGCGCGCCTCAGCGGCCGGAATCGACCAGACCAACACATCTGTGTCCGCTTCGGCAAAGACATTCGCCGCATTGGGCCTGTTCAAAGCGCCTTCGCCAAATATGGCAGCCGGTTCCAGCGACCCGATGACAAGCCGACGGCCTTCATAATTCGTGCAGACCAGGTGGATTCTACCCTGCATGAGTACGAACATTTCTCTCTTCAGAGCAGCCGCATCGGCGACAACCTCATTCGGGCGGTATGATCGCATACGCACATGCTTCCCAAACGAAGGATCGTCGCTGCGAAGATCCATTAACGTTTGCAACAGTTCGGGTTTTCTGCCCAGAACATCGTCGGCAACTGCGTGGTGATACGGATCATCAAACATATATCACATCCTCATTGACTACTCCGCTGAACCTATGCCATGCGTGCGGCGGCGGTCAGGGAGGGAGGTATAGATTCCTCCACCGTTCAGAAGGCATGACTCATGTCAAACTTGTGCAAATCATGTACCATGCGCGCACAGTTTCCGTAAACTGCCGCAATTCACCTTAAGAGAAGGTTCCGAATCTATACACTGTTTAAGTATAACGCTTTTTGCCAAGGATTTCTACCCTGATTCGGCTCAGTTCTACTGAGTCATTGTCACGCACGCGTCAGGGGACGTGTTCCCAGTCAAGGATAGCTTATGAAAGTTACACATCTGTTATGATAAAGTTAGCGTTCTATTTGCATGGGGCCGCCACAGGACGATTCCCACCAAAATAACGCAATTGTGGCCTGTTACGTACTGTGCTACACTATATTTTCTGGAAATAGTAGCTAGACAATTGAGTGTAGTTGTTCGGGCTCTTTTGCTCTCTACTCTGGAAGGATAGCACAGGGCTGACTCTTGCCTAATGGAAAGTCGCTCGTAACCTGACCCATACAAATCAAGGTAGAATAGGTCGGGGCGAGGAATGGTGCTTCACATCCGTTCCACTCCAGTCATTTGACGAGAGAAGCTAATGGCAGCAAATGTGAAGAGAGTCGCCGCAGTTCTCGTAAGTATTGTCTGGCTCAGTCTGATCGTTGTACTTCTGGCGGGATTTTTTGTGCCTGGTCTTCGAGAGGTCCTGCCCGCACAGGTGAGGGAGTTCACTGATCCGGAGGCGCTGCGTGAACGGCTGGATGATCTCACCGATTCAGTGGCGGAGGGCGTCGACGCTCTGTTCCCAACAGAGCCTGAGGCCATAGAAACAACCACGCCGGACTCGGCGCCGTCCACCCCATCGACGGCCACGCCTGTGCCCGAAACGCCTACTGCCGAGACGCCCACCGCGGAACCCGCGACGCCGTCGCCGCCACCAGCTATGGGCACAGAGGGCGCCCCAGGCGATGACGCCACACCGCAGGTCTCCGAGCAGCCTGTATCGATTACCGTGGCAGTAGCTGGGCAAGCGGAGTTGCGCTCTGCCCCCAGTGAGGATGCAGACTTCATCGGGCTGGTCGCCACAGGCGGAACGATCACTGTCAACGGCATAGACCCCACCGGGCGCTGGTATCGGTCGGAAGAAGGTGTGTGGATTGCCGCCGATGACCTCGTCGATGCCCCGCTGGATCAAGTCCCAGTTGTGATGACGGAGACGCAACAGCCCACCGTAGAATCCGGGGAACAACCGGCCCAAGCCGAAACTCCCGCAGCCACGCAGACGGTTCAACTCGTGGCTACCCAGGCCATTGTCGAACTCGACGCGAATCTGCGTTCCGGTCCCGGCATTGAATTCGACCGAGTAGACGGTGTCAATTCGGGCGAAGAGGTGTCCATCGTTGGCCAATCCGCCGACGGTGAATGGTATTTGCTCGAAAACGACGTCTGGCTGTTTGCCGCCCTCGTCGTCGAGGCGGTTGACGTACCGGTTGTCCCTGATGACGATGCTTCGGATCTGCTGCCGAATCAGGAGGCAGACACCGAACAGCCGGAGACCGATACGGAGCAGCCGGACGCGGACGACGAACAACCGGAGACGGATACTGAACAGCCAGAGACAGACACCGAGCAACCGGACACGGGCGACGAACAGTCAGGGACAGATACTGAACAGCCGGACACGGACGACGAACAGTCGGAGACAAATACTGAACAGCCGGATGCGGACGATGCACAGCCGGACGCAGAAGACGAGGAGCCGCGGCCGGTCGTCAATGCCCAGTTCGGCGCGAATCTGCGCTCCGGGCCGGGCGTCCAGTTCGACCGCATTGAGGGCCTCGAACAAGGCGAGTTCTTGATAGTTGTGGCGCAGGATCCGGACGGCGATTGGTTAAAGCTGGAAAATGGGCTTTGGATTTTCGCCACACTTGTGGACAATGTGCCCGAAGATCTGCCCGTAGAGCCGGAGGAAGCCACTGACGCCGAAACAGATGACGCCGGCGCGGATGACGAGACCCCTGACGAGTCGTCCTTTCCAGCCGATGAAGCTGAGACGGACAGTACGGACACCGACGATACACAGCCGCCGGACTCGTCCGAGGATGAGCAGACGGATGAGGACGAACAGGTTGTGTTGGCAACCGTAAACACCGATGCCAATTTGCGCAACGGTCCCGGTCTTGATTCGACCTTTGTCGACTCGGTCGTTGCTGACACGCAGGTAACAATTATCGGTCGCTCCGACGATGACCAGTGGCTCCAACTTGACAGTGGTCACTGGATATTCGCTGCACTCGTGGACATCGTTCCGACGGAGGCAGAAGAGGACGCCGATGCCAATGACGAGGCAGATGATACCGGGGCGCAGGGGTAGCCCATCCGCCGGATTGTTCTTCGTTTTCAGTTGCTTCGTGGCAGCGACCGCTGACGGCTGAAAACTCGAATTGTAACAACACAGCGCCGTATCGGCATTCTGGTTGCCGCCTGTTTGGACACTGGGCGGGAACCAATTGGGCCGTGCGGCGTATTTATTTGTAGTTGGATCAAGGGGTGAAAAGAGAAAAAGCATCGCTCCTCTTCAGTCCCGCCTCGCGGTTCCGGATCGTACAACCATGGAGATACGTTGATGCGTATATTGCTCTATACAGGGAAAGGCGGCGTCGGCAAGACGAGCGTCAGCGCGGCCTGCGCGCTGCGTTGCGCCGAACTTGGCTATCGGACCGTCGTCGTCAGCACCGACTCCGCGCATAGTCTCGGCGACAGCTTCGACACCCGCATCGGCAACGAGCTTGTGGAACTAGCGCCCAATCTGTGGGGACAGGAGATCGACCTGCTCCACCAGATGGACAAATATTGGGGACGGGTGCAGGACTATCTGAATGTGCTCTTCGCCTGGCGGGGCATGGATTCCCTCGTCGCAGAAGAGACATCGGTGCTGCCGGGGATGGAAGAACTCGCCAGCTTGATGCACATTACCCATCTGGCCGACAGCGGCGCGTATGATGCCATTGTCATTGATGCCGCGCCGACCGGATCCACCCTGCAACTGCTCAGCTTTCCCGATATTGCTCGCTGGTATATCGAGAAGATCATGCCTTTCGAGCGTCGGGCGTTGCAGATCGCGCGGCCAATCATGTCGCGCATGAGCGATCTTCCGCTGCCGGGTGACGACATATTGGAAAGCGTCGAAGATCTGGTGGATGTGCTGGAGCGCACCAGCCTGCTTCTGAGCGACAGCAGCGTCAGCAGTATGCGGCTGGTGATCAACCCGGAGAAGATGGTCATCAAAGAGGCGCAGCGCGCCTACGCTTACCTCAACCTGTATGGCTATGCGGTCGATTCGGTTGTCTGCAATCGGGTCTTTCCGCAGGAACTGCAAGAGGCCTACTTCAGCGGTTGGATCGAAGCGCAGCAGCGCAATCTGGCCTTCGTCGAAGAGGCGTTCCAACCCCTGCCGATCTTTCGGATTCCTTTCTTCGAAGAGGAGGTGCTGGGGCAGAAGATGCTCCAGCGGATGGCGGCAACGGTTTTCGGGGATGTTGCGGAGCGCGGCGGGCAGGGCGATCCCACCCGACTCTACTATCAGGGCGAACCGCAGAAAGTCTTCGCCCGCAACGGCCACTATATCCTCAGCATCGCTCTGCCCCTGGTAGCAAAAGAGGAGGTACACTTGCACCGGAGCGTCGTGGACGAGTTGATCGTTCGCATCGGCAACTGGAAGCGCAACATCGCTTTGCCGATTGGGCTGGCGCGGTTGAAGATCGACGGCGCAAAGTACGAAGGCGACCGGCTGAATATCCTGTTCCGCAAGGAGGAGGGCGACTCGGATGATGGAGTCGAGTTGTTACAGCGCAGCCTTTGGGCGCAACTGAAAGCGCGTCTGCAAGGCGCGGCTGTTTGAGTGGACAGTGGACAGTGGACAGTGAGTGGATAGTGGATAGTAAACACCTTTAGTCACTTTTACAATCGTTTTAGCGCGGCGCGGGCGGCGTTGAATCCACACATACCGTGGACACCTGCGCCGGGCGGGGTGGAGGAGGAGCAGAGATAGAGGCCGGGAACCGGTGTGCTGTAGGGTGGAAAACGCAGCAGCGGTCGGGTCCAGAGTTGGCGCATATCGTTCGCGCCACTGCTGATGTCGCCGCCCACGAAGTTGGGGTTGTAGCGTTCGTAGTCGGCGTTGTTGAGAACGGCGCGCGCCAGAACTGTGTCCTGAAAGCCGGGGGCGAATCGTTCGATCTGCGCTTCGATGGCGGCCGTCATGTCGACCGACGAGCCGTGCGGCGTATGGCAGTAGGCCCAGAGGGTGTGCTTGCCTGCGGGTGCCCTGGTGGTATCAAACTGGCTATGCTGCGCGACCAGGACATAGGGCCGTTCCGGTATGCGTCCGCTGCTCGTCGCTTCTTCGGATGCGGCGATCTCCGCCAGCGTGCCGCCCAGATGAACTGTGCCGGCGCGGCGGCAAATCCCCGCGCGCCAGGGCACAGGCTCGCTCAGCGCATAGTCCACTTTATGCACGCCCGGACCGTAACGATACCTCTCCAGCCTGCGCCGATAGGCGGCCGGCAGCCGCGACCCCGCCAGCCGCAAGACCTGCCGCGGCGTCACATCCAGCAGAACGGCCCGACTGGGCGGCAGTTCGTCCAGGGATTGCACGCGCCAACCGGCCACGATGTCCCCACCCAATGACCGCAGATAGGCGCCCATGGCGTCGGTAATGGCCTGTGCGCCGCCGCGCGGAAAGGGCCACCCGACCGCGTGGGCCAGGATCCCCAGCACCAGCCCGAAGGAAGAGGTGAACAGTCGGCGGAAATCCAGAAACGAATGGCCGACAAGCCCGGCGAAGAGAGCTTTCGCCCGCTCTTCCTGGAAAAGCAGGCGCGATAGCAGTTGGGCGGGCAAGGCGGCGGCGAGGCCGAAACGCGCCAGCGCCGGCAGATGCACGGTCAGGGGATGCGGCCCCAGCACCGCCGGCGCCAACTTGTGCCAGTCGGCCGCGGACTGGCCAAAGAGTCTGGCCCAACTCTGACCGTCCAGACCGATGGACGAGGCCGTCTGCGTCAACGAACGATAGAGGCCGACCGCCGAGCCGTCGTCGAGCGGATGCGCCACGGGAATGTCCGGCTGCACCCACTCGACGCCGAAACGTTCCAGCGGAAGGGTGCGCAGGAAGGGCGACCCGGGCGCGAGGGGATGGATCGCGGCGCAGATGTCGTGGCGGAAGCCGGGCAGTGTGCGTTCTGCTGTGCGGTTCCCTCCGCCGATCGTGGCCCTGGCTTCGATCACCAGAACGGAGCGGCCTGCGCGTGCGAAGGTGATGGCTGCGGCCAGCCCATTGGGGCCGGAGCCGACGACGACGGCATCATAGTTTGGCATAGGTCAGTTTGTGCGCCAGGGTAGTGAAGGCGGCTTGGGGAGTTGCAATGCTTATCCCGAAGAGGCCCGTGACTTTGGGAGGCGCGGCGGCGTCTTATCAATCCAACTGAGGTGGATGCCATCCTGCCAGTATCCAATGCCTTCTGGCGGGAAGAACATATTCATTGTTCATGTGAAGAGCCTCTACTGTTGCATTTCCAATGGCGCTGACTCCCAGAATACGTAGTCCGGCCTCATCCCATGCAAAGTGGTTACTCCACACATCCGTGCGTGGATGAAAAAGACGAACTTCCTCGTGAGTTTCAGGATCGAAGGCGTGGGTCTGTGTGCCTTTGTAGCTATTGCACCAAGCACAGGCGAAGCAAAGATTGTCGAGAGTGAAAACGCCACCTTTGCTGCGCGGCCAGATGTGTTCAATGTGCATCTGCGCGCCACTGATTTTCTGCAATGTCTGACAATATTCACAACGGAATCGCGCACGCTGCGCAACGTGCGCTCGCAAAGAGGCAGAGACAGACGTCATCTATTCTGGCTAATCAGTCATTTCCAGCGCAGCCAGAAGCGGCTGGCCGCTACGCAAACTTAGCAGCGCATAGGCGCGCGCCTTCCGTAGCATCGCCTTTCCGTAATTCTCCCGCAGCTCCTGCAAGCGCGCCTGTTCTTGTGAGCAGAGGGAGCGCTGCTGCACGTCGAGAAGCGCTTGAAGCTCTCTCTGTTCTGCGGATGCCATTTCACCCTTAGCAATGTGCCAGAGTGATTCTTCATCGAAGAAAGTCATCTGCAGCAGTTCGCTGCGTACCGATGCAGGTGCATCATGCACATCAGGCAGTCCGACCGCCAATGCCCCTGCTAATACATCCTCTAAAGGGCGATTCAGAGCCTGGGCTGCTTCGTGCGCGCGTTCAAGGAGTGAATCTGAGACTTCAAAGGTGAGAATCGCCATCCATGCTTATCCTTTTCTCAGACATATGGCGTCTACAGTGCAATTCTAACATTGGTTCTTCTCTCAACAATTCGCACAGCGGTCTCTTAAGTCACGAGCCGCAGACGCTGCGGGCTGCGGCCATCTACCCGCTCCAACACGCCGCGCGCCTCCAGATCGAGCTTGACGGAGACCACGTACCAGGCGACGGAGCCATCGAAGGAGTCGCCGATGCGCCGGTTGACCGCGTCGGTGAGTTCGCCGAAGGTAGTCCCCGGCTGCGCGCGCAGCGTCTCCTCAATCGCCTGCCGCACCGTGTCGTATTTGCTCCTGTCGATGTTGACGCCCTGCTTTCCAGCCGGGTGCAGCGTCATGATCTTTTCGCTCAATTTGTCCTCCGGGACGGCAGCGACATAGGCTGAGGAGAGAGAGTTGGGCGCTCTCTCTCCTCCTTGCAGAAAGCTCTACTCACCCTCGAACAGCTTCTCGTTGCGGTGCAGGCGGCGGGCGATGCCGAAGGTCTGACCCTGCGCGCGCATCGTCGGCGCGTGGGCCGCCAGATAACGGGCCGCGGCCACCAGCACATGCACCGCTTCTTTTTGGGAATCCGGCTCGGCAGCCAGCAGGTCGTGCTGGCGGAAGGCCGCTTCAACACATTGAATCGTGTGGAAATTGCGGTCTTCGCGCAGGAGCAGCGCGCCCAGCTCTGCGCGCAGTGCAGCCGCAGCGCCCCCCTGGAAGAGGTAGTCACCCACGCGGTTGCCGGCAGGGTTCACCTGCTGCTGCTGATCCAGCAGGTCCGCAAGCGGAGGGAGTAGGGGGGATGTGCCGTTGCCGTTGGCCGCAGCCGGGAGCCGGGCCGCGGGAATGTTAAGGAAGCGGTCGAGATAGATGCTCATGGCCGCGTCGAAGACCCCCCGCAGCAGGAGCAGATAGTCATCCGGCGGCTCGTATCCCTGCAGCCGACGCAGACCCTGATGGACGGCGTTGGCGAAGGTGAAGGTGTGCAGAGCCGTGTCCCAATCGCCGAATTCGTTGCTCGTGTGGAAGCGGGCGATACGCAGGGCCGCGGCATAGGCGACCACGGCGGCCAGATCCACTTCGCTGGCGCCGGCCCGCAGCGCGGCCAACAGCGCGTCGGCGATGGCGTGCGGGTCATCGTCCAGCAGAACGGGAACCAGGTCGTCGCGCCCGGTCCAGCGGCCGCGGTGGGGCTGACCTGTGGAGAGGGCAGCCGGGATCTGGGTGCGCGCATCCCGCAGCAGTTCGATCAGATCGATGGGATTGCGCCAGGCATTGGACTCCTCCATGCGCCGGGCCGAGGCATAGCCGGGCACGAGGCTCGTCAGAACCGTCTCCGCCTGCTCCCAACCGACGATATCGAGCGCTTCGAAGGCTTTGTTGGTGAAGTCGAGCGGATGTCCGATGTCGATGTAGCGGAAGTCGGTGGCTGCGCTGAAGAGAATGTCCGCCATCTGCTGGGGACCGGCGCCTGCCCGCAGGGCTGTGATGATGCAGCGTTCCGCGCCTTGGTCGTCGCGCACGAGAATGAAGCGGCGGAACCACTGCTTCAGCGTTGTCAGGTCCGGGCTGCCGTCGGGCAGCGGCGTTACCGGGAAACGGGACGAACTGCCGGCCGAGTCGGACGCGACCGCGGCCAGACCGTGGGCCAAGGCTCTGGCCCGATCCTCGCGTCCGAGGCTGGGCAGGAGATTCTGGAAGCAGGTGAGCATGGTCAACCCCTGGCCCCAGCCCTCCATGCGGTAGCGCGTGCCGAAGTCCAGACCGGCGGCAAAGGGAGTCAGGGTGTCGTCGGCTTCGTCCACCAAGGTGATTACCGCCTTCGCCACCACGAGCGAGAGGTTGCGCTCCAGCCCGACGTCCAGCCGTTCGCGCTGGTGATCCACCGGATCATGACGGGGCGTTACATCAACAAAGACGTCACCATTGCGCACCTCCACCGGAAAATTGGGCGTGTCATCGGCCCACAGATCGAAGGAGCCGCCGGTGCAGAGATCGAAGCGGGCGTGATGCCAATGGCAGGTAAGGATTCCATCCTGGACGCTCCCCCTGTCGAGGGGGAAGCCCATGTGGGGGCAGCGGTTGTCCAGCGCGTAGATTTCGCCTTCGTTATGGACGAGGACGATGACATGGCCGTTCAAATGGACGGTGTGCAGGCCGACTTTCGTAACGTCTGCGACAGTTGCAATGCGCTGATAGGTGTCAGCGGCGACCGTTGTGGTCATCTTTGGCCTCCTTTGGCAGGAAATTGCGTATTTCGTATTGCGTAATCCGTGCAACAGGTCTTGATTTTGAGCGGAATTGTTTTCGATAGGGAGAGAAAGTAAGGGTACGCCCCCTCAGTTTCATCCTATTTCAGCATAGCAGCCGATGTTGCAAGGCTGCATACAGTTCCCATCCAATATAGCGTCCGCGGTGGAGGGAAGCAAGTCGGTTGTAAGTTGGCCGAGGGGCGATCAGGGCTGCGTGGCGCTGGCCTTGCAGGGTCAAGGGAGCTTACGGTGCTGATTCACGCGCCTCGCGCACGGCTGTCAGTGCAACCCAGCCGACCAGAGCCAGCGCCGACCAGAAGAGGAAGGGCACGCCGGGGCCGAAGGCTTCCAGGCTGTTGCCTATCGGTGGAGCGACGACTGAGCCGATGCGAGAGATGGCGATGATCAGGCCGGTGGCCGTGCCGGCAAAGGCCGGACCGACACCGCGCAGTTCGATGATCAGCGTCATCAGTGTCGCCATATAGCCGTCCCGCATGATGCCGGCGAAGATGACGGCCAGCCAGATAACGATCCCCTGCGCGACGGAGAGGACGCCGAAGCCAACCGTAAACATCAGCGCCGCCACCAGCAGAAGCGGACGGCGCACGCCCAGCCGATCGGACAGCAGCGTGAGCGGGAGCGTGAAGAGCAGACTGGCGAAATGGAAGCTGCCCAGCGCGTTGTCGGCCGCGCCCGGCTCCCAGCCCTGATTGCGCAGATAGAGGGGCAGATAGCCGAGAGATCCCTGAATCGCGCCGCCGACGCCGAACATTGCCAGCGCCAGCAGCCAGACGTTGCGCAGACGACCGACGCGCAGCAAGGAATCGCGCAGCGAAAGTCGGACCGGTGCCGCGGCGGTCGAACCGATTGCGGTCGGCTCAGGTCTTGTGAAGGCCCACAGAACACCGACGATCACCGCCAACGCGCCGTAGAAAAGGAGCACGTTGCGCCAGCCTCCCAACAGCGGCGACAGGTACCTTGCGCTGATCAACGAGCCGAGCAGGAAACCGAAAGCCATGCCCGCGGAGACGACGCCGTTCGCCATGCCCAGGCGCGGCCCGGCGAACCAGACGCCGCAGGTTTTGTGGACGTTCATGGGCGCCGCCATCGGGAAGAGACCCGCGATCAGAACGATTACCGCCAGGCTGGCGTAGTCGCTGGCGAGCGCACGCATTGCGCCGGTGACGCCGGTTAGCAGGCAGGCGAACACCAGCATTCGCCGTGCGCCGATGCGGTCGCCGATAACGCCGCCGGTCAGACTCATGGCAATGCCCAACAGCGAGGACGCGCCCCAGACGTAGCCGATCTGCACCAGGTCGAGCGTGAGGTCAGCGCCGATCTCTTCGAAGAGAACCGGCAGCGACATCATCGGCATGCCCACGACAAGCGTGTGGGTCAGGGCGGCCAGGGTGAGGATGTACCAGCGGTAGGCGCCCTGGGCCGGGCTATGCGCGGCTGTTGGCGGGGCCGGAGCGCGGGACGGCTCAGGCACTGGCCGTCGCTCCGCCATCCATCAGAACCTCGGCGCCGGTGATGCTGGCCGCCCGATCCGAGGCCAGAAACAGCGCCATGTCGGCGATCTCGTCCGCTTCGGCCATGCGGCTCAGGGGAATCGAGGCGATACGGCGGGCGCTGGCCTCCTCCACGGAGATGCCGTGCGCGGTGGCTTCCTGGCGGGCGAGTTGGCGGGCGCGTTCGGTATTCACGGGGCCGGGTGAAATGGCGTTGATGCGCACGCCAAAGGGCGCGAGATCCTGGGAGATGCCCTTGGTAAAGTTGATGATGGCGGCGTTGGCTGTGCTGCCTGCCAGGAATGTCGGGGTGGGGTTGTGAGCCGCCGCGCCGACGATGTTGACGATCCGCCCATCCCGCCGAGCCTTCATCTGCGGCGCGACCGCGCGCACCATGCGCATATACCCGAGCAGCTTCAGGTCCCAGGCGCCGTGGTAGGCGTCGTCGCTGAGGCCGTAGAAATCACCGCTCGGCGCGGAGCCGGCGTTGTTGATGAGGATGTCCACCCGGCCCCAGACGGAGAGCGCGCGGGCGGCCACCCGTTCGACCCCGGCCGCGGTGCTTACGTCTGCGCTTTCGGCCAGCGCTTCCGCTTGGCTCTGGTCGGAATGCGCGGCAATCGCCGCGAGCGCCTGGGCCAGCCGTTCCTCATTGCGCGCTGCGATCAGCACGCTGACTCCTTCTGCGTAGAGCGCCTGCGCGCAGGCCAGGCCGATGCCCGCGCTGCCGCCGGTGATGATGGCTGTCTTGCCGGAAAGATTGAGTTGCACGTTATGCCTGCTCCTTCGGTCTTGCCCGGTGTGCATTGCAACTGCCGCGCACCTTCTCCTCAGCCGCTCTACTCGTTTGCGCCCCCATAGATTTCGCACCCTGGAAAGGTAAGCGAGAACCCGTACCAGCGGGAGAAGAGGTGCAATGGCTGCGTTGTCGGCACCTCAGCGCCGTAGGCGTCGAAGAGTCTGCCGCTGCGGATGGTCGCGCCGCTGTCCAGGCGTAGTGCGTCGCCATCCCACTCGGCCTTCTGAACGTCGACAAAGAGGGGCGTCGGCGTGCCGGAAACGGGGTCAAGGTAGACCAGCATCTTTTTGTCATCGAAGCGGTCGATCAGCACGCGGCCGCGCGCCTTGAGGAGATCGAGCGGATAGTAGCGGCTGGCCGTGTCTGACCAAATGCCCAGCCCTATATCCATGCGCGCCCGCCGCGGATCTTCCGCGCCCATTGAGCCTGCGAACCGGGGCGGCATGAAACGCCCTTTCCCCAGCCGTTGCCCGATCTTGATCAAGCCATCAATCAGGCCGAACGGCAGCAGAAGCCGGGAGAGGGCAATGCGGGCATCCGGGAACTGCGCCAGAGCTTGTGCTGCCTGCATATGCCGCAGCGGCGCAAGCTCCAGTCGACGCCCCTTGAGCGGACCGTGGAGGCATTCGCCGGTGATGTGATCCCAAAAGGAGCTGGTCTGGCGATCCCCCATCAGCGACATCCCGTTATAGAGGCCGCGGGTTGCGAAGGTGTGAACGCTCCCGTCAATGACCGGCGTCAGACTGACGCCGCTATAGCAGGGCGCTCAGAAGGTGGCGAGGAACGGTGTCCCGTTCAACTCGCCCTGCGCTACGTGATGGAAGATCATCTGGCGGGTGAGCAGAGCCAGAGCCGCGCCGTCCCGTTCGAGCAGGAGCAGTGGCGTGTCCGCGCTGACCTTCTTGCGGGTCATCGCATCGGCCAGCGGCTCGGTGCGCTGCACAGCCAATGGCCGGAACATATCTCTTTTGCTCAGGATCGCTCGTTTTGCGTCAAAGGTCGTCGCCGCCGTCACTTCGCTTGTGATCTCTTCCATTGTTAGCCCCTTTGCCAGTGGAAGTCTATAGACGGACTCTCATATTGTAACGCTCCACCTCATGATGCGTCTATGGTTCGGTTGAAAAGCGGAAAACGGTCGTCTGGTTGTACTCTTCGCCGGGCCGCAGGACCACGGACGGGAAGTCGGGCCGGTTGGGCGCATCGGGAAAATGTTGCGTCTCCAGACAGAATCCGCCGTGGTGTGGATACACCTGCCCGCCTTTGCCCGCGGTCGCCGTGACCATCATGTTGCCCGTATAGAACTGCACGCCCGGTTGGGTTGTCAGCACCTCCAGCACGCGGCCGCTGTTCGGCTCGGAGACGCGGGCTGCCAGCCGCAGCGTGCCGGGCGTCCCGTTGAGGACGAAGTTATGATCGTAGCCGCCGCCCATCCGGATCTGTTCGTCGTCGGCGTTGATGCGCGCGCCGATGGCGGTAGGCTGGCGGAAGTCGAAGGGCGTTCCGGTCACGTCTCGCAGTTCGCCCGTGGGGATCAGAGTGCTGTCCATCGGCGTGAACGCGTCGGCATCGATCATGGCTACGTGGTCGAGAATCGTGCCCTGCCCGGCCAGGTTGAAGTAGCTGTGATTGGTCAGATTGACGATCGTGGGCGCGTCGCAGGTCGCCCGGTAGTCGAGACGCAGTTCGTTGCCATCGTTGAGGCTGAGCGTCACCTGCGTATCGAGAGCGCCCGGGTAGTGGTCCTCGCCATCCGGGCTGTGGTGGGTGAGGAGGAGGCCGACCGCCCGTTCATTTTGAAAGGGTTGAGCCTGCCAGACGACTTTGTCGAAGCCGCCTTCACCGCCGTGAAGATGGTCGTCGCCGAGGTTGCGGGCAAGCTGATAGCGCACGCCGTCCAAGGCAAAGCTGGCGCCGCGAATGCGGTTGGCGAAGCGGCCCACCAGCACGCCGAAGTAGGGATGGTCGACCAGATAGTCGTCGAGCGAGTCGAAGCCCAGCACCACATCGCCCGCCTGTCCGTTGCGGTCCGGCGTCGACAGCGTGCGGATCAGCCCGCCGTAGTCGAGAACATCCACCTGGACGCCGGTGCTGTTGGCGAGCGTATACTGCCTGACCTGTTGCCCGCTTTTCGTTTTGCCGAAGGCTTTGCTGCTGAGTTTCATTCGTCGCTATCCATAGTTTTTCTGCCGGTACTCCGCCAGCATCTGGTCCATCACCCAGGATGTGCGCGCGCCGCTGACGCCGGTGCTGGGGCAGCGCCCGCGCCCGTTGAGTTCGTCAACGATGGTCTGGATGAGCGGTTGATGCACGTGGTCCGGCTGCGTTATCGGGATCTCCTGGGCGCCGGCGCTTGTCGTCAGGACGATGGGGCTGGCGTCGAAACAGACATAGCCGATGCGGCCTTCCGTGCCTTCGATCTCCGTCCAGTCGAGATTTTCGAAGCCGGTGAACATCCATGTACCCGTGCCCTGCACGCCGGATTCAAATGTGAAGCTGCCGCAGACGATGTCCTCGGCGTCGTAGTGCCCGCCCTGATTGGCGGCGAACCCTTCGACGCGGCTGATGGGGCCGAGCAGATAGTCGAGAATGTCCAGCATATGGGAGCCTAAGTCCAGGAAGAGGCCGGCGCCGGCGATCTCCGGATCGACCCGCCAACTGCGCTGGTCCGGGAAAGCATCGCTAGGCCCCTGCTCAGGCTTTTGCAAGTGCGCGGCAGATGCGGTCGCAAAAGCCTTCGGCCGCTGGTAGTAACGGATCAGGACCGAGCGCACATCGCCGATCGCCCCTTGTTCGAGCAATTCCTGCACTTTGAGAAATTTGGGCAAGCGCCGCCGGTAGTAGGCGACCCACAGAGGGACACCGGCCGCTTCGCAGGCGCGAATCATCGCCTGGCACTCGTCGAAGGTGCGGGCCATCGGCTTTTCCACATAGACCGGCTTGCCGGCCTGGGCCGCCTTAAGCGTATATTCCATGTGGGTGTCGGGCGGCGTGGCGATGTAGACGGCGTTCACGTCCGGGTCGTTGATCAGCCTGTCGCCGTCGTCGTACCAGCGGGGCACGGCGTGGCGGCGGGCATAGTCGGCGGCGAGTTCCCCGTTGCGGCGCATCACCGCCACCAGCGCCGAGTCCTCGGCTTTGTACAGCCCAGGCCCGCTCTTGACCTCGCACACGTCCCCGCAACCAACGATTCCCCAGCGAATTTCAGGCATGGCTCTGTCCTCGTGTCACTCGGCTTGCGTATCCTGTTTCTGCATTGTACCACGAGTTGGTTGGGGAGGTTAGCAACCGGGGAATGTGGCGCGTATCCCAGATTTTTTTGGGTGAACGTTGTCTGAATCAGGATTTTCAGGATAAAAGGATTGTTTTGATGATTTTTTGGATTGATGTTGGCTTTAAAAAGGGGGATTATATCGAATTTTAGCCAAACGCCCTGATTGACTATGATACTTGCAATTCCCACAGCTATATTGTACTATGTTTTTAGGAGGGGGCAAAGCGTGGTAGGCAAACAATGCTCGAATTTCAATGGGTCGAACCTGAACAGTTCGGCTGGGGTTTTAAGGGGCTTATATACCACAAAGTGCCATATCTTAACTTCCGCGTCAGACTGAAGGCTTCTGAGACAGCGTGCATAGAATTACGTTGTGTCCGTCAGAACTGAGGTCAAAGACTTACATTGAACGCTTCTTTACATCGACAGTGTAATTCTTCAAACATCCTCACGAAGCTATCAAATGGGACGACGAAACAATTTCTTGGCAAACTCATGTCCTGATAGTCAATTTTCTCAATCCCAAAGCAGAAGAGTTTTGTACCTCCGATTTGCTCCTTTTGGGGCTTAAAGGGAATCATCTGCCATTTGCTTCCAAAGCCAAAGACAAAATCGGCACTGTTCAGCTTACCACTATAGTCGAAAACAAAGTCCCGCTGCATACTGTCCAGCCGGGATGCCTCACAACAATCCACGTTGACATCGGCTGGAATTTCTATTACCTTGCTCTTGCCCAATCTCAATCCAAGTGCAAGGGAGTCTTCAGTAAGACTGGTCACTTTTTGCAAGAATTCTGGTTCAAGAGTGGTCTTTGAATTGATTGACTGGTTCAGCAACCTGATTGTTCGACGAATCAGATAGTTCGCGATAAACAAGTCGTCGTCGGCAATCCGTGCGGCAAGATTGAAATAGTCATGTAATCGTATGAGAAACCTGTTTTCTTTCTGCATGTCTTTGCTTGAGTACAAGTAGAAAAGACATTCGCTTGCTTCAAGGTCAAAATTTCCCATTTGCGGGTAAAACACCTTGTAGTGAATAATAGAGTTTAGAATGGTCCCTAGTGGGCAGCTTAACTTGTTGGAATGATAAGGGGTGGGAACTTTGAGGTCTTCAATCCCTAATTCCTGCGTTATGTACCTTAACAAGACGGACGTAGTGAGGGTATAGCTTTGAACCTCTTGACTACGAATATCGGGAAGGTTTCTCAACTCAAATGCTAAGTGATCTCGAAAAAGCTGTAATTTCATAGATGATAGTCGCCCGTTGGATACAAAGAAGCAAAAGGAGAAGGCTGTGCGGGGTTCAACCGATAGTCGCTGTTCGGCATCAAATCGGATGAGCACGCCCCAAGAATAAACGCGAGTAAGTGATTCTATTTAGACGTGAATCACCTTTTCCTTTCTGGAATGGCACTTTGGTACATAATCCCCTTTAAGAATGGCAATCAGGGCATTTCCCGTCCTCGTACAGCGTTTCTGGATAATGAACCTTACGGCCACAATCCTCGCAGTTTTACCCGAAAAGACGAGACTTGTCAAGGGGTTTGGCTAAAATTCGATATAATCCCCTTAAAAAGCATTCCGCCAAAAAATCTTCAAACAGGATAACAGACGACGGGCCGATTCTTGTTCCGTGGATCTTTTTTGAAGGTTGAAAGGGCAGATCGCAACGACCCAATCATTTCGGATGCAGCCGGGAATGTGGCGCGTATCCCAGATTTTTTTGGGTGAGAATGGCAGGAGTTGTCAGGCGAGCGCGCTTGTCTGTGCCGTCTCAAAAGAAAGTATGATTTGCTGGCAATTGTTTTGAGGTTTGGCGGGCAAGCGGGCTGGCGGGGACGGGATTTTCTCTAAACGTTTAGTAAAAATGTCCGCTTTGTCCGCTTTACCCCCCCCCTCTCTCGATTACTATACGAAGGAAAACGCCTTTTTTGCGTTTGCGGAGGCCGTCGCTGCCGACTGGCGGCCAAGGAGTGCAACGGGGTCCGGCTCGGCCGGATGCCTGTACGACAGACATTATACCACACTCTTGTTCTGGTGTTCGGCTGGGCCTCTCAAAGGGGTGCATCCCAAAATGGGGGTGAGTTATTGGCTACCTCTGGCCCCCTAAAGTGAAACCTGCCACACGGATTGCGGGCGAGACGCCCGCGTTCCCAGGGGCGATTCCCCAATTCGGGACTGCACCCTCAGCGCAGGGTGCAGTTCAAAATGGGGGTGAGTTTTGGGCTACCTCTGATCCCTAAAGTGGAACCTGCCACACGGGATGCGGGCGAGACGCCCGCGATCCCAGGGGGATATGCAATAATCTCGGATGCACCCCTCTCAAAGGGCATATCCCAGTTCATTCGGGAGATTTGCTGGCCTATTGGCGGCTTCGACCTGGTCGACAGGTTTGGCTTCATTTGACGGACAATCAATCGGGATGCACCGACGATAATCCTGGATACACCCCAAGGGTTACGCTCCGTCCTCATGCCCGTGCAGCGGTGTATGGTCGTGGTAGACGCCGTGCGCGTGCATGCGCTGGTGGAGGCGGTTGTGGGCCGCTTCCAGCACGGCCCGCATCTCACGAAAACGCTGCGCCTGCGGACGGGGGGCGATGGTGTCGACGTAGGCGAGCGCGCCCTCGATCTGCTCCAGCACCGCGGAGGCGTCCGGCTGGCTGAAGAGGGGGCTGTCGGCCACAAGTGTCTGCACTACGCTGGTATGGGCCGCGATCTCACCCTCCGCGCCGCGGTAGCTGCCGCGCACGCGCAGCGCGATCCACGATGAAGCCGGGACCGCCACCTGCGTGCTGCCGGACGCGCTGTATTCACCGTGTACATCTACCTGATCGACGACCAGCCCGCCCTGGATCACCTCTACCTGCTGGATCGGCATCTGCACCGACTCGACCCGCCAGTCGACGCCCACGCTCCCGCCGCCAGCCGGCAGATGCACCTGTCCGCCCGGCTTGACGCCCTCGACGGTCAACTCCGCCAGCGGGCCGATCGTCATGAAGGTGTTGCCCGCCTGCACCGCGGCCATCCAGTTCTCGTAGGTGAATTCGCGTTCGCCCAGATGAGCATAGGTGCGCACGCCGCCCAGTTGCGACGAAGCCGCCATCTTGTCGGAGCCGCCCACGATCGGGAGCTGATAGCCCAGATTGAGATAGCGATACCAGTCGGCGATGCCGTAGGGATTGAGCTCCCGTTCGCAGGGGTTGAAGGTCATCATTTCAATGGCATGGACGAGGCCGAGGACGATGTCGGCGGCCCGCTCCAGTTGGGGGTTGGGCGCGTGGGGCAGCACCACCAGCCCGCCCTGATCGATGCAGCGCTGCGCCCATTCGGCCATCACCACCTCCTGGGGATCGCCCAGGGCCGACTCCGTCGGGCCGCCGCTGCAAAGGGGATGGATCATCTGGCCGTTGTAGCCCAGCAGCGAGATATGACCGAGAATCTGCATCCGGTTTTCGGTTCCAACCCGCACCAGGAATTCGCCGTCGCCGCCGAACTCGCGTGCGCCGAAGGTCGTCTTGCCGTCAAAGTCGCTGACGTTGCTGTACATCTCGCCCCACTGGCTGGCCAGCAGATTGACCACATGCACGTCCTCGGCCTGGCCCTCCAGCAGCGCGGTCGAGGGGCTGAGAAAGTGGACGTGCGTATCCGCTGTAACCCAGCCCTTTTCACGCCAGGGCAGCACCCGCTCCAACTCGAAGACCAGTTCATCGGTGTCGGACGCGATGGCGATCTGTTTGCGGATCGGCGCGGTCTCATAGCCCTTGGTGATCTCCACGAATGCGTCGCCCAAGGGCATATCCACTTCGCAATGGCCGTCGATGTAGCTGTACTGGTTGCGGCTGTTGACGAACTCGCCATAGTTGTCCTCGAACCAGTGGGGATTGACCTTGCGATGGCGGCCGCGCGGCGGCAGATATTCGCCGTGCGCGCCGTGGAAGTGGATGCGCACCGGCGCCAGATTGTTGGTCCCCTTCTGCACCACGCGCACGTTGACCAGCCGATGGGCCGGCGCCACTTCGACGATAGCGTCCGAGGATTGGCCGTCTTCGAGGCGCGACAGGTCATAGACGATCGGTTCGTCCGTGTCGACGCCGACGTGCAGCCAGGCTTGCGGATGCGCGCTGTATTCGATGATCAGATCGCGTTGGGAGACGCCCGGCTGCACATTGGCTTCCTCGCCCAGCCAGCGCCGGCGGTCGTAATCCAGCGCGGCGCGGGCGGAGATGACATAGCCCAGATCGATGGCGAGGTTCTCGTACTCGTCGATGGCGTTGAATCGGGCGCCCTCCGGCAGAGTCAGACGCAGTTTACGGCGCACGCCGGGGCGCAGAGGATGTTCGCTCAGATTCGTCAAGCTGATGGCGTAGATGGCCGACCTCTCGTTGCGCGGTTGCAAGATCAGGCGGCGAATGGGCTTGTCGGGATGCGGGTTCTCCAGCGCGTAGAGCCACATTTTTTCGTCCATCTGCTCGCGCCCCGAACTGGTGCGGGTTTCGCCGCGGCCGTAGTCGTTGCCGGGGACCCGCCCCAACTGGGTCTCCTCAGTCGCGGCGTTGAAGACCCTGGCCTTCGCGGCTGGCATGGCTGCGAAGGCGCTGCCCCCCCAGACGATGCGGCTTTGCTGGATGGCAAAGCGGCGCAGAATCGCGGCTTCGTGGCGTCCGCTGTCTTCGTATTCAAAGATGTAGGAAGAGACATGCTCGCCCAGTTCGTTCCCGTCCAGCACATTGTCGGCAAAGCCGTCCAGGTAGTTGGTGGCGCGGTCGGCCACGGCGTGGAGAAAGACGATGTACGTGGCGTGCGCGCCCTCCAGATCGACGGAAACCGGATCGGCGTCCAGCAGGATGACGGCGGGCTTGTCGGCTTCACCCAGCGCGAAGGGGATGCCGCTGAAGGCGGTGGGGCCGGTCCTGTCCGCAAGGGGCGTGGGCACGCGCAGCGACTCAGGAAGCTCGGCGCGTCGGGCATTGAAGGATTGCGACAGATCAACGGTCGTGAAATGAGGAGAGACAGGATTCATAGGATTCTCCGTTTCTGGCGCGCCTTGCGGCGGTGGATGCAACGGTTTCGCTTGTCTGCTCTATCGGATCTCCGGCGTCAGAACTGCGCTAACCAGCGGTCGAACCAGTCGAACGCATCTGCCTGCATCGCGATGTCGAACTTGTGCTCGCCGGCATAGTAGGCGCAGCGGTAGTGGTCGGCTGCGTCGGCCTTCTCATACAACTGGCGCAGCATCTCGTCGGCCCGCTCCATCTCGGTGAGTGTGAAGAGCGGGTCCTCCGTGTTGTTCTGTACCAATGTCGGCAGCGGCGCCCGCATCCCCAGGATGTCCGGGTAATCCATTTCGGTGGGCAGATGCGGCACGTAGATCATCCACGTATGGGCATGGCTCTTGTTGAGCAGATAGTCCCGCCAGGTGGTCATCATGCCGACACAGACCGCGCAGCGCACGCGGTCGTCCAGCCCGGCCAGGTAGACGGTGCGCAGGCCGCCGCCGGACAGCCCGCCGATACCGACGCGCTGCGCGTCCACATCGTTGCGAGCGCAGAGCACGTCCAGCGCGCGCAGGTCCTCGGCCAGCCAGACGCCCGGCCAGGTGGCGCCTGCGCTGAACAGGGATCGCGCCAGGGTCGATTCGTGGCCGCCTGCCCAGCGATTGTAGGCAACAATGTAATCGGGATCGTCCGACTCTGCCGCGTCCATGCCGTCGCGAATCTCCGGGGGCACGTCGGCGATGCGGACGCGGCGGCTGCCGAAAGCGAAGGCATCGGACACGAGTACGGCATAGCCGCGCTGGGCGAGGCGGTTGGCCCAGCCCACGTCGCCGTAGGCCCGTCTCTGATGCTCGCTATTGATCGGGTTCTGTTGATCCGAAGTACGGGTGATTTTCTGCCAGCCATGAAATTTATGGCCGCCGTGATCATGCAAGGCCAGCACACCGGGCAGCGGGCCGTGCGCGGCGGCCGGTTTCAACAGGACAGCCTGCGTGCGCGGGCCGTAGGGCAGTTGCCAGGAGAGCTCCTCCACGTGCAGGCCGTCATATTCGTACTGCCGCTCTATGCGGACTTCCGGCGGGCCGCCCGTGTCCGGCATCGCCAGCCGTTCGCGAAATCGCTGGCGCGCCGCGGGCCGCCAGGCGGCCAAGTCCGTCCAATGAGTATGGCGGAAGGAGAGATAGTGGGGTCCCGCACCGGCGAGTGTAGCCGCCCACGAGCCGTATGCGCCGAGCATCGAGTGAGAGGACATTACGTTGGTTTCCTGGTGCAATGATCCGACAAGGTTAACAGGGTGTCTGCGCTCGCGCACAGAGCGGCTTGCGCGATGGGAGACACTATAACAGGGATTGGAAGGAGGGGGAAGAGCGAAGCACATAGACGGCGCGTCCCAGGTTTTGGGCAAACGTTGTCTGAATCAGGATTTTCGGGATTTGTGGATGGACAGGATAACAGGCCAAAAGTCGACTCTAATGCAGACGGTCTCTTTGGGTCGGCGGAAAGGGCACGGCGCAATGGCCGAGTAATTTGGGATGCGCCCGCCCAAAGACGGCGCGATGGGCAGGGGAACGCCGCGGCGTTCCCCTGCCTTCTCGCTCAAATCATGGCCTCGGAAGAGTACGATCTACAGAAAACGCCGCTTCGAAACCTGGACGCCCCGCACGGATTACGCACTACGCAATGCAGTGATCCGCGGAAGCCTGACGCGAAGGCACTCTAGTACCCTGGCGGCGGATCGACCGGGCCGTCAAACTGCATCGCTGTGAAGACGCCGCCCTGTGGATCCTGAATGACGGCGAAGCGGCCAACCGTACCGGTATGCGTCGGAGGAACGTGAATGACGCCGCCCAGTTCCTGGGCCTTGGCGGCGGTGGCCTCGATATCCTCCGACATGAAGTAGGTGCCCCAATTGGGCGGTATATCGCCCCAGGAGTCGTCCATCTTCAACATACCGGCCTGCATACGTTCGCCCAGCTTGAAGAGATGATAGCCGTTGGGATCCTGGTCATGGCCCCAGCCGAAAACCGTCCCGTAGAAGCTGAGCGCGGCGTCGGTATCCTTCGTCTGGAGTTCATTCCAGACGAGCGCGTTGGGCCTGTTGACCAGCTGGGCGCCGATGTGATCTTTGGGCTGCCAGATGCCGACGACCGCGCCCGTCGGGTCCTGGATCATGGCCATGCGTCCCGACTCCATGATATCCACCGGCGGCATGAACACCTTGCCACCGGCTGCCGTCACCTTGGCAGCCACGGCGTCAGCGTCGTCGTGCTTGATGTAGGATGTCCATACCGACGGATGGTTCTGTTCGATCATGTCCGGCATCATCTGACTGAGGCCGGTTACGTTATAGCCCTCAATCTGACAGAGCGAGTAGGGAACGCCCATCGGCGTAGGGATGTCGACGAAATCCCAACCGAACAGGCCGCCATAAAACTCTTTCGCTCCGGCTGCGTCGGTGGTGTTCAGGTCCACCCAGCAGAACATGTTGTTCGGATAGCTGCTTACTACCTGCATGAAATTCTCTCCTTGTTACAGAAATTGACAAATCTATGGTCTGCAGACACAGACATTTGCCAGCATAGCACAGCTAGATCATATGTGCTAAATTGGGAAGGTTGCGATCTTACTTTGGGACGATCTCCCCCGAAAGAAAGTTCCATGCTGCGCGGCTCGGGTGCGGTCCAAAACGGGGGTGAGTTATTGGCTACCTCTGGTCCGCTAAAGCGGAACCTGCCACACGGATTGCGGGCGAGACGCCCGCGTTCCCAGGGGCGATTCCCCAAATCTGGACTGCACTGCGCGGCTCCGGGCGCGAAAAAGCCGACCGGTTTCCCGATCGGCTTTGTGTCTGTATGTGTGTGTTTGCCAGATTGAATCAGGCCTCTTCCAGGTAGTAGCGGTAGAGCAGACCGGCGAGAACGCCGCCGAGGATTGTTGCCACAATATAGACCCAGATGTCGCTGAAAATGCCGGCAGCCACGGCCGGGCCGATGGTGCGGGCGGGATTGAGGCTGGCGCCTGTGAGCGGACCGAAGAACATGATCGAGACGCCGACCGTCAAGCCGATGCCGAGGGGGGCGAGGTTGCCGGCCTTGCCGCTGATCCCTGCATTCAACACAGAGTTGACCAGGAAGAAGGTGGCGATCATTTCGAGGATGAACGCGCCGATCAGAGTCGTCTGGCTGAAGTTGATCACGGTCGCGCCCAGCCCCACTTCGACGCCGCCGACAATGGTTATGCGCAGCACAAAGGCGGCGACAATCGCGCCGAGCAGTTGGGCGATGATGTATGGCGCGACCTTGGCGGCTTCGAATTTTCCTGCTGCCCACGCGCCGATGGTGACAGCCGGGTTGATATGAACGCCGCTGATATGGCCGTAGGCATAGGCCATAAGCATGATCGTCAGACCGTGCGCAAAGGCAACTGTGATCAGATTGCCGCCGCCCAGCTCCGCGATCGTTCCAGCGCCCGCGCCCATGAAGATGAGCGCGAAGGTTCCAATGAATTCAGCAGTTAGCGCCCTCCCCATACCAGTCATCAGTTCGCTCCTCCATTGTTAGTGTGTTTGTTTCCGGGGCGTTGCTCACGTGCAACAGAAATGTACCGTCGCACCCGTTTCAGGGATGCCTGGGATAGCTTTTCACCAAAGGGTGATGACCCGCTCCTCGCCATCTTTGATCGCCTGACGGTTGCGGCTGAGAGATAAGGTAACGGCCAGATAGGCGATGAGGCCAAAGATGATATACGGCCAGGGGGTCTGACCGGCGAAAGCGAAGACGAGCGCACAGACGAGCGCAGTGACGCTGACACTATAGGTGCCAATCGAGGCCATGCGGCTCCACCAGATCAGCAGGAAGCCGACCAGACAGACGACCGCGCCGATCAGCGGTGAGATCGCCACGATGGTCGCTGCGGTTGTGATGCCGCCGGCGCCGCCTTTGAAGCGCAGGAAGAGCGACCAGTTGTGACCCACCACCGCGCCCGCGCCCGCCAGCGATGCGGCCGCGGCAACGGCAATCTCGCCCGTGTCGGGGAAGAACGAGCCTGCGCAGTAGCGGATCAGCAGCACAGCCGCCACCCCTTTGAGCGCATCGCCCAACAGAGTGGGAATCGCCGCCTTCAGGCCGGCCGCGCGCCATGCGTTGGTTGCGCCGGTGCGCCCGCTGCCTACTGTGCGGATATCGACGCCGTACATGGCGGTCGCCAGCACGCCAACCGGCACGGAACCGAGCAGATAGCCGAGCAGCGCGCCGGCGACAATCAGGAGCCATTCCATAGCAGATAAACGGTCAACGTCCGCGCTGCGCCGAGCGCGGCCCAGTGGGCCAGGTGTCCGGCGAGACTACCCCCGGAAAGGTGGGGCGGGGAGGCCTCGTGCCTGGCGTACTCATGCTCTATGTGTATTCCGACTCTTGCTGCGGTTCCGAACCCGGCAGGAGCAAAGGCGTCTCTGTGTCGGTGGGCAGATCCAGCGGTTCCTCTGCGTTCTCGCCGCGCATGTGCAGTTCGCCTTCGAGGGTTGCGCCCTCATCCAGCAGAAAGCTGTTCACATAGAGAGCGCCGCGCACGTAACAGCCCGCCAGCAGTTCGACGCGGTCGGCGCGGATAACGCCGTCGAAGTAGCCGCGAATGCTGACATTGCGGGCGCGAATTTCGCAATTGACGCGGGCGGCTTCGGTCAGGATGACATTGGCCAGCGTCTCCAGGAGGCCGCTCTCCACGACGCCGTCGATGCGGATGCTGCTATCGCTGCGCAGAGCGCCGGTGTAGGTGGCCCTGGGGCCGATGATGACTTCGATTGCGTCCGGCTGCGGTCGTTCGTTGCGTCGAAACACGGGTTCTCCGAATCCGAAGGGCGGTCTTGCTTCCGGCCCGATAGTGGGAAGGAACGCGGCGCCGCTATCTACTATTTACCAGGCGAACTGTAGGGGTGAGGTCGGCAGTTCATTGCGCGCAGTGTAGCATAGGTGTAGGATCCGGGCAACATCCATTTCTGGTTTCGGGGTGGGCTGCATCCCAGGACGGCCCCCGGTTCTGATGAACTTACGGACGCCTGGACGGAAATTGATGACTGCGAAATGCGGGCCAGCTTCTCCACGTCGGCAGAGGATCGAATATCCGCAGACATGGCGGGAACCAAATCAGACTTTGCGCAGTTTGTCTGTGTATCGGACGCCGGCACGGGGTCGGCTGCAAGGTAGAGGTCGCAGGAGGAGCGCAAAGATGAAGCGAAATCTGATCCTTATTTTCTGGATATTCGGCATTCTCTTTCCCATGGGCTGGTTCATACGCGTCTCGCCGGTAGGCTACAGGCTTTTCAACGACATTTTCAGTCCTCAGTGGATGCATATTTTCATGCACAGCCTGCTCTTCGCGGTGTTGGGCGCGCTGCTGATGCAGAGTCTGTACGGCAGGCTGGCGAAAGGATATAGCGTCGGGGTCGTTCTGGCGCTGGTGTTCAGCGTTGCGCTGCTGCAAGAGGGCATTCAACTGTTCAGCGAGCGGCGCTTTGTGCATGGGGACAACTTTTTCGACATCGGCGTCGATATGTTCGGCGGTGTGATCGGCGTATTGCTGGCGCTCGGTTTCAGGAGGATCGTTGCCCGCCGCGCCAGGCTACCGTTGACGATGACAGAATGACGGCGGGAACTAAGTGATGGTGTTCTGGGCTGTGGACCTGCGTACGGGCTATCTGCCACTTTGCTGTAGAAAGTCCCATCCGAGATCGGAATTGGTTGCATGGGTTGCGGGGCGCGCTTAAGACTCAAAGCGCGCCCCGCATACTAAGAAACGCGGATTCGGCCTCATGTCCCTGTTCCACAGACAATCGACAGCCACCATTCATAGAGCGGAGCGCGCGGGCCGGGGATATAACTGGCGCCTGACTGCATGTCGGCCATGACTACTCGTAACTCGTCCTTCGGAACCAGAGCCTCCTCAGCCCACAGGTTCAACAGTTCAAGTGTGGAAACCAACTGCACAGATGGAGCATACTGGCCCAATACGCGGCGCGCTTTGCGATCGTCGGTTGCGATGGAGCAACCGCGGTGCAGAGCCAACGCGCCGGTTATCGCCTCGCCATCGTCCATAAGAGCAGCCAAGTCTACATAGGTAGCCTCCTCTGCCGGATGTTCCAAACACATCAGTTGAATCAGGCTTTCTTCGAGCAGAGGAGTCAGATCAACAGGTTCCTGCACATCCCTGGCATCGGTCGGGCCGGGACGCCAAATGAAGAGGGCTTCGTGCTCAACCACATAGTCGGCGACCCTAAACCTATAAGGCAGCGCGACAGTGATTTCTCGCAGGCGGCCTGTTGCGTAGAGGTTGAGGAGGCAGTTGGCATCGAGAAGAAGCGAGTCGAAATGGCGCGCCACGATGTATGGCTCCTTTCAAGAGTCTTGTCCGGCGAGGTGCGGTCGGTCAACATCGAAGGAACCGGTCATTTCCGACAAATGGGGCATAGGTTCGTCCACTCCACTGACGTTGCGCGCGAGATCAATGGAGTAGGAGGCAACTTGGCCTTCATCATGGAGAAGCAGGGATTGAGTCAGCTCTTGGATCAGCCGCCTTGCCGCTACGCGGTTGACCCGTAGAAGACGGGCCAGTTCGCCTTCGGTCAGCCTTTCCTCTTCGTAGGCGCGGACAGCCAAGTACTGGTAACGTAGAGGCAGGCCCCGTTCATCGCGGGGAAGGGGTGACAGACCCAATTGCTTTTGAGCCTCCCGTACTTTGAAGCCGCGGTCTCTCAGTCGTTCCCACGTGCCTCCTGGTAGAAGACGTAGTTCCTCAAGGCGCAGCATCATCGCTTCTACTGAGACAAAGTAGAAGCGAGCTAGTTGGCAGATTTCCGCGGCCGTGATCTTGCCATCCGACGCGCGTGACACTTGATTGAACCTTCGCCGCAGACCGGAGGCCGGCATAAGCAGGCAACGGGCAAAAGCGTCGGCGAACCGCTCAGCCGCGCGAGTGCGGCCATACGTGCCCAGCAAAGATACTTCCGACCGGAAACGGCTCGTGAGAAAGTGACCGTACTCGTGTGCCAACGACCATCTCTGTCGCTCCTCCGGGTGACGAGCGTTTACGGCGATACACCCACCGAGTTCATCCGTATAGCAAAAGATGCCTGCTACGCGAGAGGGTAATTTGATGGAGAAAACACGAAGTCCGACATCGTCCTCAAGAATCTCTCTTAGATTGCGCAGCGGCCCGTCGCCAAGAGCCAGACGGTTTCGTTCAGAGGAGGCCACATCTTCCGCCGCATTTTCGGGGGCAGTCTTGCCGACCGGGTACTGGGGAGGGTAGCTGTGGCTGAGTGGCGCTTTGTTCAGGTTTTCGAGATACAGATAGTCTTCGCACAGGCGTTGAAACGATTCGACCGCTTGCTGCAGTTCGTCTTGCGCCTGCCGAGAGTCGAGGTTGGTAACGGCGGCGCGGAACTGCACAGCAAAATCGGAAATAGGATCCCTTGCGCCTACGAAGTCGCCCACCGGTCGGCCATACAGCCTGGCCATCTGTATGAGCTCATTGGGCCGAGTGCGCCGCTCGCCCTTTTCCAGCGCGGTGACTGTGGTGCGGGCTACATCCAGAGAGTCGGCGACCTCTTGTTGCGTGAGGCCGCGGGCTTTGCGGGCCTCCTGCAGGCGCCGCCCCAACTTGGGCGGGGGGATGGACTCGACTATGTTTCTGTTCATTGTTACTCCAAGATGGTTGTTTGGATGGATTCAGTTGTATTTCAGAAATGCGCGTTTCAAATCGGTCACTTTCTGCCATGGCCCCTCCTTATCGGCAACTGTCTCGCGCCAAATATTTTCGGCCATTTCACCCCGTCGCGCATACTCTACAATAGGATTCTGTCAATGTCAACCTATAATCGAAATTTCTAAGTAAAAATGTCAGATTGACCTTCGTGCATTCGGATAATCATCGGACTGTGGAGTGGCTGCGGTCGTAGGCCGACCTCCAAGACCCTTCCATCTGGCCAGACCTGCGGAATAGGAGCATTGTGTGTAGAATGATACAGGTTATGAAACGCTCACATTCGACCATTACGCCCCGGCCGCGTCCATCCCCGGCGCGTGCCCGAATCGATGGAGCCTGCTCATGACGCTGCGACTGCGCTCTATGCTCTTTATGCCAGCCGACTCGCCCGGCAAGATTGCCAAGGGCGCCGCGCTGCCCGCGGACGCGATTATCGCTGATCTGGAAGATGCGGTCGCGCTCAGCCGCAAGCAGGAGGCGCGCTCGCTCCTGGTCGACTCATTTCGGACGCTGCCGGTGGCGGGCGCGCTGCGCTGTATTCGCATCAACCCGGTCGGCAGTCCGTTCTGGCCGCATGACCTGGTCGAGACATTTGTTACTCCGCCCCAGATTTACGTCGTCCCGAAGGTCGAATCGGCCGCCGACCTGCACTTCGTCAGCCAGCAGTTGACCCAGTTGGAAGGCGCGGCCGGGCTGCCCATCGGCAGTGTGCGGCTGCTGGCAATTGTGGAGAGCGCCGCGGGGGTGATGAATCTGCGCGAGATCGCCGACGCTGACCGCAGGCTGGTGGCGCTGGCGTTGGGCGCGGAGGATTTCGCCGGCGATGTCGGCGCGCAGCGCACGTATGAGGGGTGGGAGGTCTTCTATGCCCGCAGCGCGGTGGTGACGGCGGCGGCGGCCTTCGGCTTGCAGGCCATCGACACCGTCTATACCGACCTGAGCGACGATGCCGGTCTGGCCGCGGAGTGTAGGACTATGCGAAAAATGGGCTTTCGGGGCAAACTGGCAGTCCATCCGCGCCAGGTGGAGATCATCAACGCGGCCTTTACGCCAGGCCGGTCAGAGGTGGAGGCGGCCAAACGGCTCATCGCCGTGTTCGAGGCGCATCAACGGGCCGGGCGCGGCGTCTGTGTACTCGACGGCAAGATGGTGGATATGCCGATATTCCGCGCCGCGCAGGGTCTGTTGGCAAGGGCAGAGAACGGGCCGGAGAATGAGGGAGATTTCAAGGAGTGAGGAGTGGGGGAGTGGGAACCGTTCTCTCTCCTCTTCGTTCTCTTCTCTATTCCCGCACGGGCCGCAGGCCGAGATAAACGACGCGCCCGCCGAGGGTTTGCAGGATGGTGCGCGCCGGCTTCCAGGGGAGAAGCTGGTTCAACTCGGAAGGGCTGAGCGGCGTGTTGTTGTTAGCCAGAAAGACGCGGAAGCAGGCCGCGGTCAGAGACAGGTGCTCGTTGATGTAGTCGGGATCCTTGGTGCAGCGGCTGCGCAGACATTCCCACAAGGCATCTGTGCGGTGAACCTCTCCGGTCTCCGGATCAATCCAGTCCACATCTTCCGTATTCCTGTGATCCTGGAACCTGTCCCGACATTCTGCGCATAGCTGATCCCGCAGGTAGAGACGAAAATTGCGTCCGCTTTGATCCCACCATTCGTAGTCGATGTGGAATTTTGTATTCACATCTGGCCGGAACCAGGTGAGCTTTTTCATTGGCGCTGCCACTGTCATCGTCTGTTTATCCCTTGATTGTCTCTAGCGATCAGTGGTCCGTGGTTGGTGTTTTCCACTCTCCACCCGCGTTCATCTCACTTTGAAGTAGCCGTCCCCTGCGTCCTGGAAGCGGGGATTGCTGATCAATGTATAGAAGATCGGTCCTGGCGGACAGCGCCAGAACATATTGACCGCGCTGTAGATCGTCTTGACATGGGCTGTACCCTGGGGATTCAGTTTCGCAATCTCCGGCACAACTATCTCAATGATCTGATTGAGCGTAGCCTCGTTGCGCTCAATACCGGCGTTGAATGCCTCCAGCCCCTCCCGGTCCTCAGATGAGACGATCAGATGCTCATCGTACTCACAGGCGATCTGAACCTTGTTCATTTCGAGACCGAAGCGCCGTTCTTCGGCATCGACTTTGGCGATGCGGCTCCACTCCCGTCTCATCCGGCGTGTGCGGTAGTCAATGATCAGTTCATCGGGATTGTCTGTACGCTCCAGTGTGATCTGGGCGCTCACCGGCAAGTTATGCGAAACCATCCACTGCTTGAGGCCGCAGACGTAGCGTCCCTTGTGAACGACCCAGGCGGTGAAGCGGTTGCTCCCTCGGCCATCCCTGATCGTCACCATCGAACGTTCCTGGTTGCTTTGCGGGAAGAATTCGCGGGTGTGGTTGTTGAGGGGAAGCGTGCCGTATAGCCAATGGGGGAATATCAGAGCGAAACTGACGTAGGGCACGACCGACGAGACATGTGTGCCGGCGCTGCTTTCGCCCCACTCGTCATTCAACTCCCATTCCGATTGCAGGAGTTCCACGCTCAAAATGGCCCGGTTATAGCGTCCGATGTTGGGGGACAGCAGAGGCGGAGTGTTCAGCGCTTCCGGTGGTTCCAGCCGCGCCAGGAACCAGAGGGGGACGCCGCCGCTGCCTATCTGGTCAAAGCGTTCGTCGTTGCCCAGCGCGTGGTTCACGCTGATGATCTGCATGGGCTGCGAGACATCATCGGCCTGCAGATCGAGTTCCGGCAGAAGCTCCTCCGACGCAAGGGGCCGGTTCTGCATTTCGAGCAGGGCTTCGGCGATGTTGAGATGACCTACATGGACTTCGGCCAGCATATCGGACAGCAGCCAATAGTCGTCCATCTTCACAAATTCAACGCTGCGTTCGCTGTCTTCCAGGGTAAAGAGCAGACTTTCTTCGATCTCATCCTGATAGAGGGAATAGATCTCTTCAGAGGAGAGGAGCGATTCCTCGTCACCTGCGGTCTGGCCATTGGTGGAATTAAGTCGATGGCCCGTTTGCAGGTTGGCGGCGAATTCCCGTATCTCACCCGAATCGACGAAGCCCACGCGGATGACATCGAACGCGCCATGCTCCGGGTTCTGGCCGCTACGGGACTTCAGGACCTCGCCAACCAGGAAGTCCATGGCCGGAAAGATGATAGTTTGCCCGATTGTATAGGCATTCTTGGGCTGGTAGACGGCGCCTTTCTTCAACTCGGATTCCATCCGGGCTGTTTCGCGGCGCTGGTACTCCTGGATCAGGCGCAGCGCAAGCAGGCCGGTGGTCATCGGCGACACTGCATCCAGGATCAGTCCATGGATAAAGTCCAGGTCTTCACTGGAGACGCTGAACTGATCGCGCCAAAAAGAAGCAGTTTGGGTCCTTCGCAACAGCACGTCTTCCTCCTCCTGGGAGCGGGGCGCCCAATGGGCCTGGCCCGCCTGCGTTATTCTTCTCTGCGCCACTGTTGCCTGTGGGGGGCAACGGCGCCGGCAGCGTTCTCGCGGCCCAGACACCACCGAACATAGCAAGGATGCCGGGACGGAAAGATACTGCCAACGGTCGGGCTACAGAGAGCGCGCAGGATGTTCGCTCGTATCCTCCATTCTCAGCCGGTGTCAAGGCGGCCATTTGCAGCCCAAATTAAAAGTATAACGGTTATGGCCGTAAAATTCAAGAACGCGCGAAACTGAATTGCGTCTCACCGCTGCCTGACGCGTCGACTCCTCGACGTGCTGAGGAGGAGCGTGCGCGGATGAGGGCGTTTCCTGATCAACGCCGAGCAGCGACAGCGGATGCGGCAAACTGCCGGAATGAGCATCCCCCAGACCGGGTTCTACTCCCCCATCACTGGCGTTCTCCCAACCGTAGGCGCGCCAGGAGGACTTCCGGCTCCCTGACACCTATCTCGACGGTCGGTATCAGGGTTTCGGTGTCGTAGACGAGCAGTCCCAGTTCGTACTCGCCGTGGGGGAGTTCTGCCGGGGGATCAAGGTAGAAAAGCGTGTCCGCCCGTTCATCCGCCGCCCAGCCGCTCGTGCGCCGATGGCTCGGGTCCAGGAGGACAGCATCCCTCTGGTAGACCCATCGGCCCTCGGCATCGTACAGGCGCAGGGAGATGGAGTAGTCGATTTCCAGCCCGGGGGCGGTCCGCCATTGCAGAGCCAACCACAGGGTGCGTTCCCTTCCCAGACTGAGCGCCTGTTGCGTTGACAGTTGCTTCTCGCCCTGGCCCAGGGCAAGCCCCTGAAGATCGATGCCGCCCTCGTAATGGACCGTCGGCGGCTCCAAATGTTCATAAAGCGTCCAGGGACGCTCCAGATCCACATCGGTGAACGTGTGGATCCGAAAGCTGTTGAACTCATCGCTGCCCAGATAACGACCATATTTGCCAAGCAGAACAACAATGTGTTCCTCTGCATGGGCATCCCCACTGACGAAGTCGTTGTCCCAGTCCACAAATCTGACCGTGTCGAGGTTCTCCACAGCGGCCAGCGAGGATTCGATCTCTTGCGGCAGGTACGGCATGTTCGCAGGAATCACGTCGGCTGGCGCTGCGCCTTGATACAGGTATTTGAAGCTGAAATGCTCACTTATCGTGTAGGGGATCAGGTAGACCGTCTTCGTATCGGACGGCAGCGCGTTCAGTGTCCTGGCCAGTTCGGTCCACTCCGTCTCGTTTGCTTCATAGACTTCAGGCGCGGCAGCCCACTTCTGGAAGTAGGCGCGATAGGTGAGAACGCCCTGAACCAGAATCAGTCCGCTGACTGCAACCCCCAGGGCAATGGCAGCCGTCGTTTCATTCTGGCGAAAGGTTGCGTTGGCGCGCCGCTGAAAGGCGTTACACTGCTCCCACAAGAAGTGGGACACCTCCCACAGACCGACAGCCACGAGCAGATAGATAGCCGGCGTCGCGCCCATCATGCGCAGGAAGTGGGGGACGATATCATCCATGGAGAGCATGGCCGGCAGAATCAGAACGCCCAGCCAGAGCAGCAGTAGACGATACGCAGGCCGTTGCCAGCGCCACACGGCCAAACACACGCCCAGCCAGAAAAAGAGCGCTTCCCATGGGTTCAGCATCGACTGGCCGGCGAAATTGTGCCGCCAGTCCGGGTCCCCGCGCAAACCGAAGACCAACAGATGCTCCCAGACGTTGCCCAGAAAGGCTGCCAGAGGGCTTACCTGATTGTCACGAAGGAGCCAGACCTCTTTGCTGCGCATAAGAAAGTGTTCGGGATGCAGAGCAAAGTGGATAAGGAGCGGCGCAGCCACCAGCCCGGTCACGCCTATGAAAATGGCTGTCCGCGGCAGTTCCGCCCGCAAACGAATAGCGAGGAAAGACAAGCGAGGAAAGCGCGAGCGCCACCCTGTGTTTTTTTCTCGATCTTCATGTCCGCCCCAAGGCAGCAGAAAGCTCAGCCCCAGGAAGAGAAACAGAAATGGTGTGAAACGCGCCGCAATATAGGTATACGGCAGCAGTCCCGCGCACACGCCCGCCAGCGCGATCCACCACCGGCTTCGTTGTTTCTTCCCCTGCGCGCCAACTCCGTCAGAAGGTGGCCCGGATGGCGCGCCGCGTGAGGCGCGACCTTCCTCAGGCTCGGACCACCCCCACCAGAGCAGCGCCATACACAGGGCAAGTAGCAGTGGCATGTGGGTGACTTTGTTATACGAGGTGCGCCCGATGACCGTCTGACTGATGGAGACCGCCAGCAGGCCCGCGCCAGCGCCGCCGATCAACAGGCCGCGCCAAGGAGTGGCCCGCCCACGCTCGTCTCTGCCAAAGAGCAGCCGCCCCAGCCAGAAGACGACAAAGACCATGCCTGCGCTGCCCAGGGCCGTGGGCAGGTGCATAGCCAGCAAAGTGCGCCCGAAAAGGATGGTGGACAGGGCCAGCGCATAGATGGCTGACGGTTCGCGTCCCTGATCTACGGGAAAGAAGATAGCGTGCTCGCCTTGCAGAACCTGAAGGGCCAGCGCGCCATCTATGCCTTCATCTCTGTTGAGACCCGGCGGCAGTTCGTCCAGGCGCTGCAAACGCAGTGCCACGACAGCGAACACCAGTGCGATCAGGATGGCCCAGGTAACCAACGCCAAGGGGAGGCGTTCAGTTCTGGCTGGCCCGGCGGCGGCTGGACGTTTTACCGCATTTGACCTCTCAGACATTCACTTTGTCCCTTACTTCCACTTCGTTTTTGACGCGCGTCCCCGTCGCCGCACAAGCCGCCTCTGATTCCATTCAAGGGCTTTCCGCCAAGCGCAGGCGCGCCAGAAGCAACTCCGGCTCCCAGACACCTATTTCGACAGTCGGTGTCAGGGTCTCTGTGCCGTAGACGATCAGCCTCAGTTCGTACTCGCCGGAGGGGAGATCAGCGGGGAGATCAAGGTGGAACAGGGTGTCGACCGCTTCATCGGCCGACCAGTGGCGCGTACGCGCAAAGGTCGAATTCCCCAAGACATAATCATCCTGGTAAGTCCATTCGCCTTCAGCATTGTACAGGCGCAGGGATACCGCGTAATCGGTGTCCAGGCCGGGGGTGGTCTGCCATCGCAGGTTCACCCACAGCGAGCGATCCTGTCCCAGAGAGAGCGGTTGCTGGGATGGCATCTGCTCAATCTGGCCCAGGGCAAGCCCCAGGAGGTCGATGCCGCCATCGTAGTGGACGGTCAGCGGCTCCAGGTATTCGTAGAATGTCCAGGGGCGGTCCAATGCAATGTCGGTGTAGGTGTGGAGCTGAAAGTTGGCGAACTCCTCGCTGCCCAAGTGACGTCCAAACTTGTCAAAGAGAGCGACGAGGTTTTCGTCACCATCGCCCGACCAGACAAATTCGTCATTCCAATCCAAAACCTTCACGGTGGAGATGTTCTCCATCGCCGCCAGCATATCTTCGACCTTGTGCGCCAGGTCTGGCCTGTTCGCACGGATGACATAGGCCGGCGCAGCGCCATGATACAGATATTCGAAACCATAGTGCTCATCAAACCTGTAGGGAATCAGGTAGGCCATGTCCGCCGCTGACGGTTGCGCGTTCAGCGCGTGGGCAGCGTCTGCCCATTCCCCATGATAGACCAGGTAGTATTCGGGCGTGACCGCCCACTTATGGAAATAGGCGCGATAGGTGATTGTAGCTTGAAGCAGAATCAGACCGCTTACGACAGCCCCCAGAGCGATGGCGGCCCTGGTCCTATTTTCCCGCAAGATTCTAGCGGCGCTCAGAAACTGAAACGCCTCCCAGACGCCGATGCCGATGAGCAGATAGACGGCAGGCGCGGCTCCGATCATGCGCAGCGTGTTAGGCCCCAGGCCGACATCTCGAGCCAGCATGGCCGGCAGGATCAGCACGCCCAGCCAGAGAAGCAGCAGGCGGTAGGCGGGCCGTTGCCAGCGCCACACGGCCGTGCCTGCGCCAAACCAGAAAAAGAACGTCTCCCACAGGTTCAGCATCGGCTGACCGGCGAAGTTGTAGCGCTCGCGCAGGTCGCCATGAAAGCCAAAGACCAGCAGATGCTCCCACGCGTTGCGCAGGAAGGCTCCCAAAGCGGTTTCCTGGCTTTCATTGAGGAGCCAGACCTCTTTGCTGCGAATGAAAAAATGTTCGGGATGCAGCGCGAAGTAGACGAGAATCGGCGCCGCCACCAGCCCGGTCACGGCTACGAAAATGGCGGCCGACGGCAGTTCGGCCCGCACTCTCTCCCTGGTGACAGAGCGCAGGGGCAGCGCAAAACTGAGGCCGAAGAAGAGAAACAGAAAGGGTGTAAAACGAGATGGAATGTAGGTGTACGGCAGCAGACCGGCGCACACGCCTGCCAGCGCAATGCCCCACAATTTCCGTTCCCTCCATCCCCACCAGAGCAGACTCAGGCACAAGGCAAGTAACAGTGGCAGGTAGTTGGCTCGGAGAGACGCGCGCCCGATGATGGTCTGGCCGAGGGAAGCCGCCGATCAGCAGGCCGCGCCACCGGGTGGGCCGCCCTCTCTCGCCCCGACCGAAGAGCAGTCGCCCCAGCCAGAAGACGACGAAGACCGTGCCCGCGCTGGCCAGGGCCGTGGGCAGACGGAAAGCCAGCATCGTGCGTCCCAGCAAGGAGGTGGTCAGAGCAATCGTATAGACGCCCATCCACTCGCGCCCGCTGGCCGCTTCAGGAAAGAAAACAGCGTGCTCTCCTTGCAATACCTGAAGGGCATACACGCCATCCGGCCCTTCATCGCTCTGGATCCCTTGCGGGAGCTCGGTTATGCGTTGAAGACGCAGCAACGCGACGAATAGCGCCAATGTGAGCAAAATCCCCCATGTTACCAATATGATTCGGCGGCGTTCGTCTTGTCTTGAACCGGCCGCGCCGGCCGGATGTTGCGCAGATGCCGTTTCAGGCATGCTCTTTCTCCCGTAATGTGAAGCCGATTGCGAATTTTCTCCCGTCACTGAGGTTCCACCAGTCGCAGACGCGTCAGGAGCGCCTCCGGCTCCGCAACGCCCGCCATGTTCGTCGGTTCCAGCGTAGCGGCATTGTAAACGACCAGCCTCAGTTCATAGTCACCGGACGGGAGATCGTGCGGGATATCAAGCTGAACCAGAGTGTCGAAAAGTTCGGATTCCCCGCCGCTGCCGGTGAGAGTGTGATCCGGTTTCCATAGGGTCGTATCCTTGATGAATTGGAAACCTCCTCCGCCCTCGGCACTGTACAGGCGTAAAGAAATCGCATAGTCGACGTCCAATCCCATTGCGGTCTGCCACTGCAGGGCCATCCACAGCGCGCGCGCCTCTCCCAGATTGAGAAGTTGTTGGGATGACAACTGTTGCTGGCTCCGGCCCAACGCGAACCCTTTGAGAGCGATACCGCCGTCGTAATGGACTGCAAAAGGCTCCAGGCGCTCGTAGAATGTCCAGGGACGATTCAGGGAGACATCTGTGTAGGCGTGGGTCTCGAAACTTCCGTAGTCATCACTGCCCAAGTACCGTCCGTACCTTCTCAAAAGAACGGCGATGCGCTCCGTTTCAGCGACAGTCCCGACAAGATTGGTCTTCCACTCGACAACCTGTACCGTGGATATGTTCTCCCTTGAAGCCAGTGCGGCTCCGACCTTCTGTGCCAGGTTGGGCGTGTTCGGGTGGAAAAGAAAGGCCGGCGCCGCGCCTTGATACAGGTATTCGAACGTGTAGCTATTGAATCCCTCCCAAAGGCCCGCCAGTCGATGGCCGTCAGGAATCAGGTAGACGGTGTCGGCGTTGGGCGGACGCGCGTGCAGCGTCGTGACCAGCTCCAGCCACTCCGCCTTGTATATCCAGTGGACTTCCGGCGCGTTCCCCCACTCCTCGAAATAGGTTCGATAGGTACTCACACCCTGCGCCAGAATCAGACCACCGGCCAAAGCCGCCAAAGCAATGGCAACCTTGGTCTCATCTGCGCGAAAAAACCGCTCTCGCAAGATTCGGTACGCCTCCCATACGCCGACGCCTGCGAGCAGGTAGATTGCCGGCACAGCGCCGCTCATCCGCAGCGTGTTGGGGATGAAGATATCCTTGGCCAGCATGGCCGGCAGGAGCAGCAGCCCCAGCCAGAGAAGCAGAAGACGATAGGCGGGCCGTTGCCAGCGCCACACTGCCACGCCAACACCAAGCCAGAAAAAGATCGCTTCCCACGGGGTCAGCACCGGCCGACCAGGGTAGTTGTGCTCCCAAAATCGGTCGCCGCGTAAACCGAAGACCAATAGATGCTCCCAGACATTGTCCAGAAACGCTCTCAGCGGGTCACTTTGACCTTGATCGGGATGGAAGACAAGAAGCTGATCGCTACGCATAAAGAAATGGTCGAGATGCAGAGCAAAATAGACGAGAATCGGCGCAGCCACCAGCGCGGCGACGCCTGCAAAGAGGGCCGCCCACGGCAGGTTCCGCTTCAGCGGACCTGCTCGCAAGCGCCAAGAGAGCGGCGAGACTCGACGAAACTGAGGAGCGCCCGCGTTCCGCTCTCCTCGTTCTACACGTATCCACCAGGTCAGTAGAAAGCTGAGACCCAGGAAGAGAAACAGAATGGGGGTGAAACGCGCCGCGATATAGGTGTACGGCAGCAGGCCCGCGCACGCGCCCGCCAGCGCGACCCACGGCCAGCTCCGTCGGCTCCACCCGCGCCAAAGCAGGGCCAGACACAGGCAAAGAAGCAATGACAGAAAGTTGGCTCTGAACGCCGTGCGCCCGATGATCGTCTGGCCGAGGGAAACGGCCAGCAGACCGGCCCCCACGCCGCCGATCAGCAGGCCGCGCCACGGGGTGTCCCGGCCGCTTACTTCGTCTCTCCCAAAGAGCAGCCGCCCCAACCAGAAGACGCCAAAGACCGTGCCGGCGCTGGCCAGGGCCGTGGGCAGACGGAGAGCCAGCATTGTCCGCCCCAAAAAAGCTGTAGCCAGGGCAACCGCATAGACGATCAGCCCTTCGCGTCCATTGTTTTCGGGGAAGAAGACAGCATGTTCTCCCTTCAACACCTGCAAGGCATCTACACCATGGGCGCTTTCATCGAGCATAAGCCCCGGTGGAACTTCGGTTAGTCGATACAGGCGAAGCAATACGACGGCCAGCGTCAATGCGAACATGACACCCGCTGTCGCCAATATGACGCGGCGCCGTTCAATTCCTGCTGAACCGGCGCCGGCGGAACGTTGCTTCAAAGAGGACGATTCAGACATGCGTTTGGGATGCTGAGGCTGTCAGCAGTTGTGTGCGTACCGGCATAGGAATGCGTTTCTAATGTGCGTTCACATTGAGAACTCGCTTTTTTTCTGAATTGCGTATTGCGTAAGGGCAGACGAGACGGCCACGTTTCAATTGCGTTATCCGCGCGAAAAATCTCGGTTTCAAACGGGATTCACATTAGCGGCCAAAACGATGCGGAAATTCGGTATCCGGCTATACTGTATGCTATCGATCCGGGATGCGCCCTTCTGTCACCGGACATCCCCCATATGCAAGCGCGCCAAGACGATTTCCGGCTTCCAGACACCCAGTTCGACGGTCGGCTTAAACGTCTCGGAGTCGTAGACAATCATTCGCAACTCGTACTCTCCGGGCGGGAGGTCAACTGGGAATTCAAGGTGGAATAGATTGTCGACCGGTTCGTCCGCCTTCCACTGGCTCGTCTCCGAACTGATTGAGTCCACCAGGATAACATCATTCTGGTAGACCGTTCCGCCGTCAGCATCGTGGAGGCGCAGCGATATCCAATAATCAATATCCAACCCAGAGGCTGTCCGCCATTGCAGAGCCGCCCACAGAGCGCGTTCCGTTCCCAAGTTAAGAATCTCCTGTGCTGACAGTTGCTGCTCGCCTTGGCCCAAGGCGAACCCCAACAGAGATATGCCGCCATCGTAGTCGACAGTTCGAGGCTCCAGTTGTTCATAGAATGTCCAGGGGCGGTCCAACGCAATATCGGTATAGGTGTGGATCTGAAAAGCAGCGTACTCATCGCTGCCCAGGTAACGTCCGTACTTGCTCAGAAGAGTAACAACGTGTTCGTCTCCATAGTCAGCCCAGGGTAGATTGTCGTTCCAAGTTATAACTTTCAACATGGCGAGGTTTTCAACTGCCGCCAATGTGGATTCGATTTTCTTTGCCAAGCCGGGCAAGTTCGCCTGTATGACATGGACTGGCGCTGCGCCTTGATACAGATATTCGAAACTGGGATTCCAATCGATCCAATAAAGGACTAAGTAGGCTAAATCGTCAACAGGAGGTTGCGCGGTGAGCGTCCTGGCCAATTCTGCCCACTCTACGTCATGTACCCTATAGACTCTGGGCGAGACCGCCCATTGATGAAAATAGGCGCGATAGGTAAGCGCACCTTGTCCCAGGATGACGCCGCTGACGACAATCGCCGCGACCAGGTTGGCCCTGTTTTGGCGATCTTCGAAGAAGCGGGCACGTAAGAATCGGAACGTTTCCCATAACCCAACGGACGCCAAGAGATAGATGACCGGCGTTGCCCCGTTCATGCGCAAAGTGTTTGGCACCAGGTAATATAGCTCCCGTGCCAGTATCGCCGGTAGCAGCATGACGAACAGCCAAAGAAGCAGCAGCCGGTAGACGGGCTGTTGCCGACGCAAAAGCGCCAACCCTACGCCAAGCCAGAAGCAGAACGCCTCCCATGGATTCAGCATGGGCTGACCGACCAGGTTGTAGCGCCAGTTCGGGTCGCCGCGAATGCCGAGTACAAGCAGATAATCCCACACGTTCTTCAAGAGCGCGCCCAAGGGATCACCCTGGGTGTTTTCTGGGTTCAATACCCAGAGTTCACTGCTGCGCATAAAGAAGTGGCTGGGATTCAGCGCGAAGTGGATGAGCATTGGCGCGGCAACTACTGCCGCCGCGCCCACGAACAGACTTGCTCCCGGCAGGCTCCTTTTCAGCAGGTTGATTCGTCTTCCCTCGCCGGTGGCGGAACCAAAAGGCAGGAGAAAGCTCAATCCAAACAAGAGAAACAGTAAAGAACTGGACTCTGGCGAAATCAGGCCAGAGTGAAAGGGCAAAGCAGTTGTAGCGCCTGCCAATTGGCAGGCGGGAATAGAGAAGGTCAGTCGAGCCTTCTTGAATGGGTGTAACGTGTAGCCGGACAACCGAGGCGCTCAGGTTGGTTAGTGGATGAAGCGTTGCAAGATCGGCGCGACATCGGCCAAGCGCGCGGCTTCCTGACAAGCTGTTTGCAACAGCGAACGAGCATGCTCCTGCCGATGGCGACGAATTACGTCGGCAAGCGAGGCGAAGCAGTCCTCTCTCGCCGCATGATTGAGACGCCATTGCAGAAAGATGTAAGCCAGGAAGACGATGGCAAACCATTTTTCGGTTGCTTCAAACGACTGCACGCGGAAATCAGTCAAGCCCAAGAACTGTTTGACGAAAAAGTTGTCTACCTCAATGGACCAACGTTTTTGGTAGCAAGACAGTGCTTTCTGTGCTGACAGCGATAGGTCAGTGCAGAGAAAGTACTTCGGGTGTTTGTCCCGATGGTGCCGTTTGCTGATCAAAACACAGACTTCAAAGGGCAGCTTGTTGAGCTTGCCCCGCAGCGTACGCAGCAGATAGCTCTGCGCCTGCGAGCCTGTAGCAGTCAGGCGGATGCGCCGATACTGCTGGTGCTTGAGTTGTCGGTTCCATTGCGAGAGCCTGATTCCGTCCAGGATGCGATTCGACTTAATGGCACAGATCAGATGCCAGTTGCGTCGCCGGCAGAACTTGAATAAGCGGTTTGAGGCATACCAACTGTCACAGAGCACTGTAACCCGAAACTGCGCCGGCAGCAGTTGGTGCAATGCGGTCAACATCTCCTGGGCCAGGCTGCCCTTCTTGCGATAGCGTACGCGTTGTGCCAGCGGACGCGTGCGGTTGAGGCGGCGCACCGTGCGCTCACGCATAAAGAGGCGCCAATCGAACACGTAGGCAAAGTCGCCGCACTGAATCCGCACTTCTACGTGTACTGTGCCGTTGGTGTAGCGCTGCCTCCTTGCTCCTGACTTGGTGTGGTCGTGATGAAAATCGACTGCCTGCAGATGTCGTGTATTCTTATCCTTGGCGCCCAGAGAGTCGTCAATGCTTACCGTAACGACCCAGTTGCCCGTTTGCTGCGCATGTTCGGTCAACTCCCTGACCACAAACTGGCGCTGGCACGAGCGGATATCTTCGGCCTCATAGGGACTGATGCGCAGATTGTCCGCACCATTCGACGCATCCGGCGCATCGACAATAAGCCGATACAGGCTGGCGATTGTCTTGTGTCGCACATCCGATACGATCAGGCTGTCCGTCATACGTAGCACATGCCGGTACTGTGGCTTCGTCAGCCGCATCTTCAAACTGAGCAAGAACGTGACCAATAAGGGCGAATGTTGTACAATTAGCTTGAGCATGGGAGCGCCTCCTGTTGGAACCGGTCGAATGGTTCTCTACCATTCTACTCAGGAAGCCTCCCATGTTCTACTTTTCGCCAGTGTCGAGTAAAGAAGCAAAACGCCCCGGAATATAGGTATAGGGCAGCAAACCGGCGCAAACCCCTGCCAACGCTATCCGCCAACGACTGAGCTGGCTTTGAGTCGTTGGCCACCCCTTCCAAAGCAGCGTCAGACACCAGCATATCAGCAATGTCATGTGGGGGACGTTGTTAAACGAGTTACGCCCGGTTACCGTCTGGCCGAGGGAAACGGCCAACAGACCAGCACCAACTCCGCCGATAAACAGTCCTTGCCACGGCGCAGACCGACCGCTTCTGTCCCGCCCGAAGAGTACACGCCCCAGCGAGAAGAGTGCGAATACCATTCCTGCGCTGCCCAAAGCCGTGGGCAGGTGCATGGCCCAAAGCGTCCGCCCAAAGAGGGCGGTGGAGAAAGCCAACGCATAGATGTTTGAGGCTGCACGCCCTTTGCTTACCGGAAAGAATACTGCGTGTTCTCCCTGAAGTACACGAAGGGCCAGCCAGCCTTCCAGTCCTTCGTCGTTTGCAAGCCCTGGCGGGAGTTCGTCGAGGCGGTGAAAACGCAGAACCGTGACAACTATCGCTAATGCCAACAGGATGCCCCCTGTTGCCAACTTTAGGCGGAGGCGTTCATTCTTCTCTGAAGCCGCCGCGCCGGCTGGATGTTGCGCTGATGAAGTTTCGGGCATACTCTTTCTCCCGTGGTCTGTAACCGGTTGCGTGTGTTCTCCCGTCACTGGAGTTCCGCCAGCTGCAGGCGCGCCAGCAATAAATCCGGCTTCCAGACATCCAGTTCGACAGTCGGCTTATGCGTCACGGAGTCGTAGATAACCAGTCTCAGCTCGTACTCTCCGGGCGGGAGATCAGCTGGGAAATCATGGTGGAAAAGATTGTCGACCGGTTCGTCCGCCTTCCACCGGCTCGTCAGCGCATGGTTCATGTCCACCAGGTCAACATCATTCTGGTAGACCCGTCCGCCCTCAACATCGTGGAGACGCAGGGAAATCACATAATCAATGTCCAGCCCGGGGATTGTCCGCAGTTGCAGGGCCACCCACAGAGCGCGTTCTTGACCAAGATTGAGCATTTCCTGCGCTGAAAGTTGCCGCTCGTCTTGGCCCAAGGCAAACCCCAGCAGAGATATGCCGCCATCATAGACGACGGTTAGAGGCTCTAACTGTTCATAGAATGTCCAGGGGCGGTCCAAGGCAATGTCGGTGTAGGTGTGGATCTGAAAGTCGGCGTACTCTTCGCTGTCCAGGTAACGCCCGTACTTGTTCAGAAGAGTAAAGATCTGTTCGTCGTCATGGCCAGCCCAGGGAAAGTCGGGGTTCCAGTCCACGACCCTGACAGTGGACAGGTTCTTCATCGCCGTCAGCGTGAAGTAGATCTTCTGTGCCAGGCTGGGCATAGCCGTATGAATCACATATGCAGGCGCAGTGCCCTGATACAGGTAATCGAAGCTGGTATGCTCACTATGCAAGCTACTGGGAAGCAGGTAGACCATGTCCGCGTCGGGCGACTGCTCAGTTAGAAACTGAGCCAATTCCGTCCACTCCGCATGGTACACCTCATTCAGTTCGGGCGCGGTCGCCCACTCCGTAAAATAGACACGATAGGTGAGCGCACCTTGCCCCAGAATCAATCCACCGACTACGGCGCTCACAGCAATGGCGGCTCTGGCGCCACTTTCCTGGAAGATTACGTTTGCGCGTACAGGCAGGGCGCGATAACGCGCCCTCAGCAATCGGAACGCCTCCCACAGGCCGACGGCCACGAGTAGATAGATAGCCGGCATAGCGCCGATCATGCGTACAGTGTTGGGGGTAGGCGTGCCCTCTACAGCCAGCGTTGCCGGCAGGATCAGTATCCCCAGCCAGAGAAGTAACAGACGGTAGGCGGGCCGTTGCCAGCGCCAAACCGCCGCACCAACACCAAGCAAAAAGAAGAACGCTTCCCATGGATTCAGCAGCGGCATACCAGGAAGGTTGTGCCGCAAGTTCAGGTCGCCGCGAAAAGCAAAGGCCAGCACATATACCCACACATTTTCCAGAAATCTCCCCAGAGGATCGCCTTCGCTACGACCGGGATCGAAGAGCCAGAGTTGGCCGCTGCGGAGAAACAGATGGTCGGGGTGCAAAGCAAAATAGACGAGAATTGGCGCAGCGGCCAGCGCAGCCGCGCCCACAAAGAGGCTGGCCCACGGCAGTTCAGTTCGAATTCTCTTCATGGCTCCCGGGCGAAAGGGCACCAGAAAGCTCAAGCCGAAAAGCAGGAACAGAAAGGGTGTTATGCGCGCCGGCATATAGGTGTACATTAGCAAGCCTGCGCACGCGCCTGCCAGTCCGACCCGCCCCCAGTTCCGTTGCCCCCACCCCCACCACAGCAGCGCCAGACACAGAGAAAGTAACAAGGGTAGAAGATTGATTCGAAACGCGGTGCGCCCGAGAACCGTCGAGACGAGGGAAACGGCCAGCAGTCCGGCGCTAACTCCGCCGATCAACAGGCCGCGCCACGGGGTGGCCCGCCCACTTTCCTCATCTCTCCCAAAAAACAACTGCCCCAACCAGAAAACAACAAAGACCGTGCCCGCGCTGGCCAGGGCCATGGGCAGACGGAGAGCCAGCATTGTCCGCCCCAAAAATGCAGTGGACAGGGCAACCGCATAGACAATCAGTCCTTCGCGTCCAGTGTTTCCAGGGAAGAAAACAGCATGCTCTCCCTTCAACACCTGCAGGGCATCTACGCCATGGGCGCCTTCATCATAATAAAGCCCGGGGGGAATATCGCTCAGACGATAAATACGCAGCGCCACGACGACCAGTGCCAATGCAAACAGGATCCCGCCCGTCACCAATGCAATGCGGAGTCGTTCCTTTTTTTCTGACACGGCCACGCTGGCCGATCGCTGTGGGGAAGACAACGTTTCGGACATTTGATTCGGGATCTGCGTCTGCTTGCATGCACTCCGGGGGAGGGGTGCGGTGCCGTAGGCTCACGTTGCACTGGAGTCGACAAACTGCACAGCCGAATGTGGTTAGTGCGGGATGCACCTTCGTCGAACTCAAGATTCAAGTATAGAGACTCAGGCTGTTTAGTCAAAGAACGCCCGTATCTGAGTCAGGCGTTGGCATTGGTTCCCGGCCTGCTTTGCAATTTGGTTTTCATGCCCTTTCAGATATGATAGACTGGTTTGATGATTTTTTGTATTGGCGCTGCATTCAAAGACTTGTCCGCCAAAAAATCTTCAAAAATGCGGATTCGCTCAGATCGCTTCATCGCGAGGACATTTCCGGGGCTTCGTCTATGAGAACGGTTGCTATGATTCTGGCCGGCGGGGAGGGAACGCGTCTGACCGTCTTGTCGGAAAAGCGGGCCAAACCCGCGGTCCCGTTCGCTGGCAAGTTCAGAATTATCGACTTTACAATCAGCAACTGTGTCAATAGCGGCCTCTATACGGTCGCCGTTCTGACCCAATATCGTCCCCACAGCCTCAATGATCACATCGGAATCGGCAAGCCCTGGGACCTGGACCGCCAGCATGGGGGTGTGCGGCTCTTGCAACCTTACCAGGGCCGGGGAGAGCAGGATTGGTATGCCGGCACCGCCGATGCGATCTTGCAGAATCTGAACTTTCTGTCGGAAAACAACGCCGACACAGCGCTGATCCTATCCGGCGATCACATCTATAAGATGGACTACGGCCCGATGCTGGACTTTCATCAGCAGAAGGGCGCCGACCTGACCATCGGCGTCATGCCGGTGCCGATCGAGGAGGCGCACCGCTTTGGCATCATGGAGACGAACGCGGAGGATGAGATCGTTCAGTTCCATGAGAAACCAAAGGAGCCGACCAGCAATCTGGCGTCGATGGGGATCTATGTCTTCAACAGCCGCGTGCTGGCCCAACGTCTGCGGGAAAAGAGCGCGGACGGCCCGCGCAGCGATTTTGGCAAGCACGTCGTCCCGGATATGCTGGCCGCCGGGGATCGGGTCTTTTCCTACCCCTTCACCGGCTATTGGGTCGATGTCGGCACCGTTGACGCCTACTGGAAGACAAGCCTCGAACTGCTTGATGCGAATCCGGCGCTGGACCTGTATGCGGACGACTGGCCGATCTCGACGCGCTCCGAGGAACGCCCGCCCGCCAAGTTCGGCCCCCAGTCCCATGTTGTCCAGAGCATGGTGTCGAACGGTTGCGAAGTGCATGGCCTGATCAGGAACAGCATCCTCAGCCCCGGTGTGTATGTCAGCCCGGGCGCGTTCGTGCAGGATAGCGTGATTATGAACGATTCGTGGATCGGCCCCGGCGCGCGCGTGGAGCGGGTCATCATCGACAAACAGGTCATCGTCGGCTTCGGCGCGCAAGTGGGGGGCGCCATGTCGGAACCGCCGCCGCCGAATGCGCTGTTGCCGGACAAACTGGACAGCGGCCATACCGTCATCGGCAAGAGCGCATTCATTCCCGACGGCGCGCAGATCGGCACCAATGTGATCGTCAACAGCGACCGGGGCGAAGCGGATTTCCCGCCGAATCTGGTCGTCGAGGACGGGCAGACCGTTTAATTTCAGCGTTGCGCCTCAGGTTCCGGCCTTCGCCAAATGCGCGGGGGATGCGGTCGGCTCAGGCCGGACCGAAAGGGGCGCGGGGATAACTTCCTATGGCTTGCGCATTCGCCATGATCATGGCTGGGGCTGACAATGCCGATCTGAGTGTTCTGACCGAGGTCCGCTCGGAGCCGGCCGTTCCCTTTGCCGGCAAGTTCCGGCTGATCGATTTTTCGCTGAGCAACTGTGTCAACAGCGGTATCCACAATGTCGCTGTGCTCACCCAATACCGACCCCGCAGCCTTAACGACCATATCGGCATTGGAAAGCCCTGGGATCTGGACCGCTCCAGCGGCGGCGTGCGCCTGTTGCAGCCCTATCGGGGCGGCCTCTACGGCGATTGGCAGCGCGGCTCCGCCGATGCCATCCGTCGGAACCTTGACTACGTACTCCAGCAGAAAGAGGAGTGCGTGTTGATCCTGTCCGGCAAACATATCTATCTGATGGACTACCGGCCACTTCTTACGCATCATCTGCACACGGACGCGCCGGTGACGATTGCCGTCCGCCGCGTGAGCCGCCATGAAACCCATCGTTTCGGCATCATCTCGTTGGACGCGGACGACCGCGTTATCGCGTTTGAGGAGAAGCCGCGGCGCACGCAACAGAACCTCGCCAGCATGGGCGTGTACGTGTTCCGGCGCGACTTTCTGGTGGAGGCGCTGACGAACGGCAGCGGCGATGACATCGGCCAGCATATTCTGCCGGGGCTGGTGGCGCAGGGGCATGTCGCCAGCTATACCTATCCCGGCTATTGGGCGGACGCCAGCACAATTCAGGCCTACTGGGATGCCAATATGAGCCTGCTGGCGGAGGAGCCGGCGCTCAATCTCTATGCGCCGGAGTGGGTCGTGCATACGCGCAGCCAAAAGCGCGCGCCGGTCAAGCTGGGGCCGGCCGCGGACGTGGATGGGGCGCTGCTCTCCAATGGCTGCCAGATCGAGGGCGCGGTGGAGCGCAGCGTGTTATCCCCCGGCGTGCAGGTGGGGGAGGGGGCGCTTGTGCGCGACAGTGTCATTCTCAATGATACGATTATCGAACCGGGCGCGGTCGTCGAACGCTGTGTGGTTGACAAGCAGGCGCGCATCTGTCAGGACGCGCACTTCGGCCACTCCGACAACAACAGCCCTAATCCGGAGCTGCCGGCCCGGCTCAACACCGGCCTGACGCTTGTGGGCAAGGGCAGCGTAGTCCCGGCGGGGACGCAACTCGGCCGCAATGTCGTGATCCATCCGTTCAGCGGCGCGGACGCATTCGGGGACTGCAAGAGCGTGGAGAGCGGGACGAGCATAGGCCGAAATCTGCGCTGACTGAATTTGAAAATTTTTTGGCGCAGAGGCGCTCATTGCCAACGCCAATACAAAAAATATTCAAACTGGTCAGTGGCCGCTGGATTTGGCCCGGTATCCCAGTTCGTTCAGGAGCGCAACCAGCCGATCCCGCTGGTCGCCCTGGATCTCGATATCTCCACCTTTGACCGCGCCGCCGCATCCCAGTTTATTCTTCAAGTGCTTCGCCAGGGCGCGTTTGCCCACATCCGGACTTTTTACGCCCGTGATGATCGAAACGACCTTCCCTTTGCGTCCCTTACGCTCCAGGCGGACGCGCACCGGCTGCGTTCCCTGTACGGCAAAGGGCGCGGCCGGATTCCGAGGAAGTTCGGGCGGGGTCTGCTCCGGTTCCGTCGAGTAGACGAGCCGCGGTCCCGCATCTCTGGAAGAGGTGCGATTTGCCCTTCTGGCTTTACGCTTGGGCATGGTACGTCTCCATCCGTCTGGCCGGAAAGTGGAGGTCGGTGCATTGCGCCCCTGCTTGAAAGGGGCGCGAAAGGAGTTACGATATGCAGTATAGCATCAGTGGTGAAATTGCCCAGTCCGCTCGCCTGGATTTTGCGCCGGGTGAGTTTGCCTGGGTCAGCAAAGGCACGTTGATGGCCTATTCGTCCCGAATGCAGTGGAGCTTGCGCGTGCCGGGGGGCGCGGGCAGCGCGGTGCGGCGCAGCCTCTCCGGTGAAGGCCTCGCCCTCACATATCTGGAGACGAAAGCCGAAGAGCAATATGCGCTGCTGGCGGCCAACGCGCCCGGCCACCTGGAGATATGGGATCTGGAGCGCGACGGCGCGGTTACGACGACGCGCGGCTCCTTTGTGGCCGCTTGGGGTGAAGACGTTGACATCACTGTGACGGTGGCGCGGCGGGCCGGGGCAGCGGTTTTCGGCGGCGCCGGTCTCTTCTTACAGACGATCTCCGGCGTGGGCAAGGCGCTCGTGCACGGCAGCGGCGATTTCTATGAACGCCAGATGGCGGCGGGCGAAGAGATGCTCGTCAGCACCGGCAATCTGGCCGCGTTTTCGGCTGAAGTCGACTACGACATTCGTGGTGTGGGCGGCTGCCGCAGGATGGTATTCGGCGGGGAAGGGCTGTTCATGACCAATCTGCGCGGCCCCGGGCGCGTGCTGCTCCAGACCCTCAAGCGCAACTTTGGCGCCAAGTCGGCAAGCTGAGGAACGCTTCTCGCGCTGCGCCCGCATAAAGTGGCTCTCATTTCACGTTTTGAAGATTTTTTGTATTGGCGCTGCTTTCAAAGACTTGTCCGCCAAAAAATCTTCAGACTCTACCATCGGCGAGATGACGCCCGCCTGCAACAGAATTGCAGTTTGGTCTCGGCCTGCGCTTTGGTCACAGTATTGAAGGCAATCCTGTAAGGAGGTTCTTTATGGCGGTAAATACTTTGTCTATGCAAAGAACCGTTCGCGGTGAGATTCGGTTAACCGATCCAATTTACGATGCGATTCTGACGCTGGGCGTGCGGATGCACAATTCGCTCTCGTATAAGGAAATTGCGTCGTTATTCGGCATTGCGCGCGACGATGTGAACGAAATTTGTGAGCCGTACAAGGATTTTTTGCGCACGGCAGGAGAAGACGGCCCTGAGCTTGTCTATACGAGGAAGTCATTGCGTCAGGCAGTGCGACCGCGCGCCATGTGGGAAGACGCTTTGTACGGGAACAGTGGGCGGGAGTCTTTTCAAAAACAGCAGATAGTGAATGGCGCGGACCGGTTGGCTGATCCTGTTGACGATGCGATTCTGACATTAGGAGTGCGGATGCACAATCCGCTTTCGTATGAGGAGATTGCGTCGTTATTCGATATGGCTCGTGATGATGTAAGCAAAATCTGCGAGCCGTACAAGGAGTTCCTGCGCAAGACAGGAGAGTATGGAATCCGTGGAATTACCTACACGGGGAAGACATTCTAACCCATAGCATTCGCCACGCGACTTGCCTCGAAGACACGCTCCGACATACGCATCGCCAAGTTTGATGATTTCTTGAGCTTTTGCCCTCCCCCAAGTGCCAGAGTGGGGTCGGGGGAGGGCAAAGACGCTGCTTTCAAAGACTTGTCCGCCAAAAAATCTTCAAATGCGGTCATCCTCAGCGCGGCGGCGCGGCGAAGAAAATCTGCCGCAAGATGTCACCGCGTTCGGCTTCCGTCGTCCAGCGGGGCTGTGCATAGTCCTCAATCACCGCGGTCAGAATCTCCGTGCTGATCACCTGGCCTTCATGGATCGTGTGACGGGCTATCAGCGAAGTGCGGGTCTGCCAACTCCACATCTGATCGAAGAACAGATTGCCCAAACCATAGACGATAATGCCGGGAACTTCACCCGCGTACCCATACGGCTCCATCGCCTGGGGCACGTGGCTCTGGACGCCGGTGACAATATCCACGCCGGCCGCGCGCAACTCGCGGAAATCCTGCACCTGCTGGTAGATCGGGGCGGGATTGTAGACCTCCTCATGTTGCAGTTCCACCGCGATCACATCGACATCGCTGCGTAGCGCCGCGATGTCGGCAAATATACGCTCTTTATTTGCGAAATAGTTGCAGACGCCCGGCTCATCTTCGGTCGCCCAGGCGAAGCTGGGATAGTGGGCCAGAGCTGCGAAGAAGGCAAAGCGGTTGCCGTTGTGGGTCCATAACAAGGGCGCGCAGGCCTCCTCCTCATTCAGGCCGCTCCCATAGATGGGAATCCGGTTCTGCCGATACCAGCCAATCGACTCGCGCGCGCCCTCGCGTCCGAAGTCGTTGACGTGGTTTCCGCTCAGTCCGACGATATCGGTGCCGAGCGCCTCGAGCGCGGCCCAGTAGGCCGTGTCGCTGCACAGGATCATGTTGTTCAGCGATGGGTCGGCGTCACAGCCTTCCAGGAAGGGCACTTCATTGCTGACGTGGGTGATGTCGGCTGCACTGAGCGTCGGCGCAATCACCTGGGCCGGGTAGTCGTAGCCCTTCGTATCCATGCGGACTGCGGTGATGCGGGCCATCGCGGTGACGCCGGTCATGATTAAGGTCGTCAGTTGGTCGGGGCTGCGATTCGTCGGCTGCGAAACATGTGGGCGCAGGGCCGCCGCGATGGTTTCGCCATCCGCGCCAAACACAGCCACTACGACCGTCAGCGGATAGGTGGTCTCGTTGAAGGTATTGCTCAGGATGTTTACGCCGTTCAGATGCAGAACCTTCAGAACCGGCGTCAGGTTTTCGAAAGGCACAATTGCCAAGGCGTCGTTGGACGCCTCCAGCATCGGGGGGAGGGAACTGCTGCTGGCGGTCTGTACCGAGTCGGACGCCTCTTCGCCAAAGATCACCTCCAGCTCGGACACATAATCGGCGTCGATGATCAGTGGGCCGCTGCCCCTGCCCTGCCAGCGCAGCTTCAACTCTGCCATGGAAACGTCATCGTCAACTGTGGCAAAAGGCGCGACCGGCGCCAGGAAGCGCGTGAACAACACACTTTCCGCCCGCTCCGTTCCGGCCGCCAGGCGTATCTGCACATCGGCGTGGCGCGGCTGATCGAGCAGGTAGACCGTTTTGCGGGCGCCGTCGGCCTCGATCGTGTCCAGCCCGACGACCAGGGAGAGCAGCTGATTGAAGTAACGCTCTGGCAGGGCGGTGTCGATTGCGAGCGTCAGCCAGCCGCTGCGACTGGCTGAACTCGCCGCGAGCGGCTGCGACGGCGTTGCGGAGTTGGTCTCTACCCCTCCGGCGTCATGTTTGAAGGTTTTTTGTATTGGTGTTGGCAATGAAAGCCTCTCCGCCAAAAAACCTTCAAATTGCCCGCCGGCAAAGGAGGCGATCGACGCGGCGACTGCCACGCCGACGATCCCCAGCAGAACGGTGACGAGAAGTCGGCTGGGGGAGCGAAGGTTCGCCAGGACGCCTCTGCGAAGCACAAGGCGGCCGGATCCCAATCCGGGCTTCTCAGCCGCCACCCGCCAAAAATCTGGGACGTTCGGCGGCTTCGACAACTGCTTCCCAAGTCGTTTACAGATGACGTCTTTGATGATTTTTTGTATTGGCGCTGCTATCAAAGACATCTCCGCCAAAAAATCTTCAAAAAGTCGGTTTAACATTGCCGTGCCGCTGCCTGACATCCGTTGGAAGGCCATACTGTGGAGATTTACTGGCATAGAGTCCGAGTTAAGAGTATATGGCGAACGCCAATATTGGTCAATTACAGGCTGGCTCTTCGAACACATCGAAACGGTCTGTCAGAGCTGTCTCCCAGTTCGGTGGACATCCAGTACAGTAGAGCGCCGAATCCGGTGTAACTGCCCTGACATTCTCGCGAATCGCGTCGTCATTCTGACGCTTGCGGCAGGCTGTCGTTGACAGATAGAGTGCATTTCGGTACATTGCCGTCTGAATCAGACATTCCGGCGATAAAGCCTCAACGATTTGTATGCGCGTGCAGTTCCCAGCATTTGATCATTTTTGTATTGGCGCCACAATCAAAGTCTTGTCCGCCAAAAAATCTTCAAACACAGTGCTGGCCGAGCGGGATGGAGAGCGTTTCTGGGCGCGTAGAGCGGCATAGATTTGATTGCCGCCAAGGTCCGGCAGATGGAGTCGGCGGCAATCAAAATTCGTGATTGGAGAGTAAAGCTGGCTACGGGAACCGTTGGCGAAGTTGTCCGTTTGTGCGGCAAGTTGGGGATTATCGGCTTTGGCGGACCGGCCAGCCACATCGCCATGCTGGAAGATGAGGCGGTGACGCGGCGCAAATGGCTGAGCCGGGAACATTTTCTCGACCTGGTTGGCGCGACCAATTTGATCCCCGGCCCCAATTCGACCGAGATGATGATTCACATCGGTTATCAGCGCGCCGGCTGGCCCGGGCTGCTCGCCGCCGGTATCTCATTCGTGCTGCCTGCCGTCGCGCTGACGACAGTGCTGGCCTGGGCTTATGTGAAGTTCGGCATGTTGCCGGCCGTGCAGCCCTTCCTGATGGGGATCAAGCCGGCTGTTCTGGCGGTGATTCTGGGGGCGTTGTGGCGGCTGGGGCGGACGGCCTCGAAACCGAAGGCGGCTACGCAGACGCGCATCGCCTTGGGCATCATCGGCGGCGCGGTGGCGGCTGCCGTACTGCTGGGCGCGCCGGAGCTCTGGTCGCTGGCAGCGGGCGGCGTGCTGGGGATGTTCGCTCTGCGGCCGGCGGGCGGCTGGAGCGGAGCCGCTGCGTTGTTGGCCCTGCCGGTCGGACGCTTTGCGCCCCCCTGGGGGGAGGTTGCGCCGGCGACGCATCTCAAGACAGTGTTACATGCGCCCCTGCTCGAAAGGGGCGCACTGGCTGTCCTGGCGGCCGCGGCCGTCCCCGCGCTGAGCCTGGGCGCGCTGGGGCTGTTCTTTCTGAAAGTGGGCAGCGTGCTCTACGGCAGCGGCTATGTGCTGGTGGCCTTTCTGGAGGGCGAACTGGTGCATGAGTATGGCTGGCTGACGCAGCAGCAACTGCTGGACGCCATCGCCATCGGCCAGTTCACGCCGGGGCCTGTGCTCTCGACGGCTGCTTTCATCGGCTACGTGCTGGCGGGGGTCCCCGGCGCGGCCATCAGCGCGGCCGCGATCTTCGCGCCCTCATTCGTCTTCGTCGCCATACTCAATCCGATCGTGCCGCGCCTGCGGCGCTCGGCATGGATGGCCGCGTTTCTGGACGCGGTGAACGTCAGCGCGGTGGGGTTGATGGCGGCGGTGCTGTTGCGCCTGACGACGGATGTGGTCACGGCCTGGCCGGCTGCGCTGGTTGCGCTGCTGGCCGCGGCCGCGGTGCTGCGCTGGCGGGTCGCCTCGGCCTGGGTCGTCATCGGCGGCGCGCTGCTGGGCTGGTCGTTGTCGCTGTTGGGATAGGCGTGCCCCCGGCGTTATCGAGCCTCCTCCACCGCAGTGCAGTTCTCATAATTTCTCGGTAGGAGGAGCAAGGGCGTTGTCTCACCCTGCTCATTCTCTATTTCCATCCAGCGCCCCCACCATTCACTGGGAACAATCTCCACGTAGTCATCGATTTTACATTTTCGGTAGTACAGAACGACGGGGATATCCAAGTGTGCCAGCCGCCAAGCCCAGGCAATCCGGTTTGAAAGCTGGTAATGATGGGCCCGCGATATACCCCAAGGCATACCGGGTGGTGGTTACACATTGACTGATAGGCACTGCAAGTTGTAATCATGGATGAACAACTTCAAGGCCAATTTGTGGAAATGGTCGGACTTGGAAAAAGACAGAGTTTTGCGCACAAAGCGAGCCAAGCGTTGGCGCAGGGTGTTGTTCCAACGCTCGACGTGGGCGGTTTGACCCGTTTCCTTGCCCACGGCGCGGTGCGTTGCGGCGTCGAAGGCCAATTGATACGCCTCCCAGAAGTCGCTGCAGGAACAACAAGAACGATAGCTTTGGGGGATGAGTTGGCGCAAAGCCCGGCCACTGTCGGCGCTGCGGTCGCCGATGAAGCAGGCGATGACCTGTCGGGTGCGCCGACAGAGGGCAATCCAGACCCAGCGTTGGTTGCTCTTTTTGCCCACAAATGACCATAACTCATCCAGTTCCAGCACGTCGTCCGGCGCAGCGGCCCACAAAGTTGCCTCCAGCGCTGGCAACCGGGCCGCCTTGTCCCGTAGCCAACGCGCCAGCGTCTGGCGCGCCGTGCCAAAGATGCGTTCCACACCACGCATGCTGGCGCGTTCCTGGTAAGCCCGCAAGATCAGCTCTTTCTCTTCCTCACGATAGCCTTGCCTGGCATTCAGCGTCCCGTAGCTCTTGCATCTGTGACAGTGATACTTCTGGGCGCCCTTATAATCGTGCCCATTTCTGCAGATGTCTTCGCTGTTGCAATGGGGACAACGGTGTACGATAATACTTGTGATCATGATGAGGCTCTTTCTTGTAGCTGGGTTTGTGTTTGGCGACAACCAGCCTACTGGATTGAGCCTCATCAGTCAATACATAACCACTACCGGCATACCGGTTGCTTGCTGAAGACTGGCGGCTGCCTGAGCAATTGCCCTGCATATCTGTAAATGATTCCTTTGGCTATCAAGTGAGGCATTCCCTCTCAAGAATTTCCCTCGGCTATGGGGAACTCTTGCCTCCATGAGGAAAAGTCCGTCGGGCCTGTGCGGAATTATGCATGGCCTAGCCCAGATGTGCCAAGACGGATCCACTACCCGGTGGGGCCACCAGGCACCCAGAACTCTGCCATAGATGTTGTCTTCTCTCAACCGATCTATTAGGCGTCTGGGTAGATTGAGGTCGTCCACATTGTTGTTGTCAATGCGGCCGATAAGTTCCAGCCAATCCATATTTTCCCTCCCCTGATTTCAGAAGTTGCTCTACCTTTTCTTCCTGCGGCTGCCCTTGCTTCTCCCTTTGCTCTCGCGTTCAGCCAGCATCTGCAACGCCTGCTCCAGGGTGATGCTCTGGGGATCCGCTTCCTTGGGCACGGTGGCGTTGGTGCGCTTGTGGTTGACGTAGGGACCGTAGCGCCCGTCCAGCACGCGGATGGGGTCGCCGTCACCGGGATGCGAGCCCAACTCCTTCAGGACGGTGCGCGTCGAGCTATTGCGTTTCCTGTCCGGCGCCTCCTTGATCAACGTCAGCGCGCGCGGCAGGTCTATCTCCAGCACATTGTCCGGCGGTTTGAGGCTAACATACATCCTGTTGTGGACGACATACGGCCCATACCGCCCCACGCTGGCGCGCACCTCTTCTCCATCTTCGGGATGTGTGCCGAGCACGCGCGGCAGGCTGAGGAGTTGCAACGCGGTCGGCAGGTCCATTTCCGCCTTTGACATGCCCCGCAACAGGCTGGCTCGTTTGGGTTTTTTCTTGCCCTTGCTGTTGGCGCCGGCGCTGTCTTCGCCCAGTTGCACATACGCGCCGTATGGCCCATCCTTCAGCAGCACTGGCTGGCCGCTCACCGGCTCTGCGCCCAGGACAATCGGCCCCTCCTGTTTGGCTTCGACCAGCGCTTCGACCGCGGCCGCATCCAAATCGGCCGGCGGCAAATCGGCCGGCAGGCCGAATGTGCGTCTGTCGCCGTTGATCTCTTTCGCCAAAAACGGCCCGAACTGACCGATGCGCACCTCGACCGCCAGGTCGGGAAAGTCGACCTGACTGGCGCTGCGGGGATCGATTGCGCTTTCCTTCTCCTTGACCTGGTTCTCCAATCCCTGCTCGCTCAGATAGAAGCGGTGCAGATAGTCGAGCCAGTCGACATCCCCCTCGGCGATGTCATCAAGCGTCTGCTCCATCTCCGCGGTGAACTTCAGGTCCACCAGATTCTTGAAATTCGCCTCCAGCAGTTGGACGACCGCAAAAGCGACGAATGTGGGCACCAGTTCCCGGCGCTGCTTGAAGACATAGCCCCGGTTCTGGATCGTGTCGATGATGGTGGCGTAGGTGCTTGGGCGGCCGATGCCTTCCGTCTCCAATGCCTTGACCAGCGTGGCTTCGGTGAAGCGGGCCGGCGGCTTGGTCGCATGACCGACAGCCTCCAGCTCGCGGCAGTCTACCTCCTCATCCACTGTCAGAGGCGGCAAAGGCGATTCCTGGTTTTCGATGGCGGCGTCGGGGTCGTCGGAGCCTTCGACATAGGCGCGAAAGAAGCCGGGAAAGAGGATCTCCCGCCCCGATGCGCGGAAGAGAGCCTCCTCGACAGCGCCCGCGCCGTTTTCGAGCCGGGGCGTGGCGCTGACCATCACCGTCGTGGAACGCAGACGGGCGTTTGCCATCTGCGTGGCGACCGTCCGCTTCCAGATCATATCGTAGAGCGTAGCCTCATCGCCGGAAAGGGGGAGCGTGTCCACCGGGCGCATAGCGCTGCCGGCCGGACGAATCGCCTCGTGAGCCTCCTGCGCGCCCTTGGACTTCGTCTTGTAGCGGCGCGGCTTCGGCGTCAGAAACTGCTCGCCGTAGCGCTCCTGCACGCGGCGGCGGGCGGCGTTGACAGCCTCGTCGCTCAGATGGACAGAATCGGTACGCATATAGGTGATATAGCCGTTTTCGTAAAGGGACTGGGCCACCCGCATCGTGCGTTGGGCGCCCCACCCGCGCTTGCGGTTGGCCTCCTGTTGCAGCGTGCTGGTGGTGAAGGGCGGCGCCGGCGAACGGGACAGTTCCGAGCTGTCGGTCGAATGCACGGCCCATCTGCCGTCTCGGAGGCTCTGTTGCAGCGCCTTGGTCTGCTCCTCATCCAGCAGGAGCACCTTCTTGCCGGCGGCGATACGTCCGGTGGATTCGTCGAAATCGCGGCCGCTGGCCACCCGCGTACCGTCGACGGAGACCAGCGTGGCCTCGAAATGGTGCGCTGCTCTGTCCGGGCGTTTGCTGAGCTGGGCCTTCAGATCCCAGTAGGAGCCGCTGACAAATGCGCGCCGCTCCCGTTCCCGCAGCACCAGCAGACGGACGGCCACACTCTGCACACGGCCGGCCGACAGCTTGGGCGCGATCTTCTTCCACAGCAGCGGCGAGATCGTATAGCCGACCAGCCGGTCGAGGATACGCCGGGTCTCCTGGGCGCGCACCAGATCGTTGTCGATGGAACGGGTCTTGTTCAGAGCCTGTTCGATCGCCTCTTTGGTGATTTCGTGAAATACCATCCGTCTGACCGGAACCTTGGGCTTCAGCACTTCATAGAGGTGCCAGCCGATGCTCTCCCCTTCCCGGTCCTCGTCAGTGGCGAGGAGAAGCTCATCCGCCCCTTTGAGCGCCGTCTTCAGTTCGGAGATAACTTTTTTCTTGTCCGACGGAACGACATAGAGCGGCTCGAAGTCGTCCTCCACCTTGACGCCAAGGCGCGCCCAAGCCTCCCCCTTCACTTTGGAGGGAATCTCGGCGGCAGAGGCCGGCAGGTCGCGGACATGGCCCATACTGGCCTTGACCTGATAGCCTTTGGGCAAGAAGCTGCGGATGGTTCTGGCTTTTGTTGGCGATTCTACAATGACTAATTTTGACATTGTTGCTTTAGTAAATGGTGGATGGTGGACAGTGGCTCGCGGCGTGAACGTTCCACTGATTTTTTGAATTGCCCGTTATGCAACCGACGTAGAATACACAAGAACCTGGAAGCGGGCAAGTGGAGTTATAAGCGAGAGGCGCAAGGCCTGCTCGCTCCCTCTCCGCCCGTCACGCATTGACAGCCCAATCCCTTCTGCATATACTGCACATACTTCGCGCCCCTTTTGGTCCGGCTTGAGCCGACCGCATCTGCCATGCACTTGGCGAAGGCCGGAACCTGGGGCGCACTGTAACACCGCCCCTTTCGGTCCGGCTTGAGCCGACCGCATCTGCCATGCACTTGGCGAAGGCCGGAACCTGGGGCGCATTGCAACGATATTCCCGCATCCTTGGAGAGGGTGCGGTCCGGCCTGAGCCGACCACATCTGCCATGCACTTGGCGAAGGCCGGAACCTGGCCTTCAATCGCCCTCATCTGCATTTCAATTGGGAGACGGATCCATGAATTTGTATGGGAATGGACAGCGGAGTTCTGCGATCCTCTTGCGGAAACGCGCTGGCGCTTCGAACGACCCGGCGCGACCAACTGCAGCGGCCCGCGGCCAGCGGTCACTAGCCACCGGTGTCTTGCTGATCATTTTCTGTCTGGCGCTTAGCGGCTGCGCGGCGGGATCCGATCCACTTGGTCTGACGGTACCCGTTTCAGTCCGCGCTGAACCGACCGGGCCGGCCGTCGATGCCTGTGTTGACCAATTCATCACCCACGACCTGCCCCACATTACGACGACCGCCGATGGCATCATCCGCATGTACGAGGCGAACGGGGCCGGGGTTGCCATCAACGATCTTGACAATGATGGCGATCTCGATCTGGTTCTCGGCAACTACGATAACCCCAATTCGATCTTCTGGAATGAAGGCGGCCTGCGCTTCCGCCACGAGCAGATGCCGATCGGGCGCACGCGGGCGGTGGCTGCCGTCGATGTGGACGGGGACGGCTGGACCGATCTCGCGCTGACACGCGTCGGCGGCGCGGTCAATTTCTGGCGCAACCGCGGCGCAGACCTCGCGGCGGACACGCCCGGCCGCTTTGTGCAGGAGTTTGTAAACGGCCTTTCCAAGCCCGCCTACGCCATGGACTGGGCGGACCTCGACGGGGACGGCGATCTGGACGCAGCGAGCGCCTCCTATGACATCGGGCTGCTGACCGAGTTGGGCAACGAGTATCTGCTCAACGACGAGGGCGGGGTCTATCTCCACTGGAACGAGGCGGACGGTTTCCGCGCCCAGCGGCTCTCTACAGAGGCCCAGGCCCTGGCCATCACCATCTGGGACGAAGACGGCGACGGCCGGCCGGATCTGCTGGTCGGCAACGATTTCGCCCTGCCCGATGAGTTCTGGCGCAATGCCGCAGACGGCTGGCGGTTGGAGACGATCTTTCCGGAGACGACCCACAGCACGATGAGCTTTGACTTGGCCGACGTGGACAACGCCGGCAAACCGGCGCTCTTTGCCACCGACATGAAGCCGTTCGACATGAGCGACGAAACGATGCGCGCATGGGCGCCTCTGATGGAGGCAGAACATCCCCCCATGCCAGCCGGCGATCCGCAGCGGATGGAGAATGTGCTGCTGGTGGCGGACCAGCAGAGCGGATTCCAAAACCGCGGGCGCGAGCGGGAACTGGACGCCACCGGTTGGAGTTGGTCCAGCCTGTTCGGTGACCTGGACCAGGACGGGCAGCTCGATCTCTACATCGTCAACGGCTTTGCCGAGTCCACGACTTTCGCCCATCTGCAGGAGCATGAACTGGTCGAGCGCAATCAGGCTCTGCGCAATACCGGAGGCAGTTTCGAGCGGATGCCGGATTGGGGGTTGGGCAGCGAGCGGGGCGGACGCGGCGCGGCCCAAGGCGACCTGGACGGTGACGGAGACCTGGACATCGTCGTCAACAATCTGCGCGGCAATGCCCAACTGTTTGAGAATCGCTTGTGCGGCGGCGAATCGTTGCAGGTCGAACTGCGCCAGCCCGGCAGCGCCAATCCGGCCGCCATCGGCGCCACGGTCATTCTGGAGACATCTGATGGCCGTCTGCGCCGCGATGTGCGCGTCACGCGCGGCTACCTGTCCAGCGACCCGGGTCAGCTGCACTTTGGCCTTCCTTCGGGCGCCGAACTGCGCTGGCTGCTGATCCGCTGGCCCGACGGGAACTGGTCCACCGTGACAGGACCGGGTGCAGGTCAGCAGCTCACAGTTGTCAGAGCAAACACTGAATAGGGAAAAACAACGGCTGGGCGCAGCCACGCGCTCCATGTTCAATGCCCGGCCACACTATGAGGATAGATAGTCATGTCTGTATCCGGCGCCCGTAGAGAGGCAGTCGAAAAGGTTCGTCGCCTGCCGCAGCAGCTGGAGGAGTTGGTAGCCGAGCTTGCGCCGGAAGAGTTGACCGCAAGGCCACTGGCCGACGAATGGACGGTGGCCCAGAATGTCCATCATCTTGTGGATTCCCACATCAACAGCTATGTGCGCTGCAAGCTGATGGCGACCGAGGAGAATCCCACCCTGAAGCCTTACGACGAAGGCGCTTGGGCCAGGCTCGCCGACGGCAGCGGCGCGGACCTGTCAAACTCGTTGACGCTGCTGAAGGCCCTCCACGCCCGCTGGGTTCAGTTCTGGGAAAATCTGCCGGAGGAGGCATGGCAGCGCACCGGCCTTCACCCGGAGAGCGGCGCCGTCACCCTCGCCAGGCAGCTCGACCTGTACGCGGCGCACGGCGAAGCGCACCTGGATCAGATCCGGCGCACGTTGGCCGCGCGTGAGGGGTAGCCGCAGGACAGGCAACCACCTTGGGATGGTGGCGGACCGCCCGTTACCGCTCGGAACGGGAATCGTGATAGAATCTCCGCAAATCCACTATCGCGCGCAGGGACGGAGGGGAGGTATGGAATCAACTGAGGTGTTGCGTGACCTGCATCAGGAGCAGGTAGAGCAGGCGAACGGCCGCGCTAAGTTGGTCAATCCATTCGCGCCGGATGAAGGACGCCGTGTCACCTTGGAAGAGTACTGGGCCAAGTGGTATGAACATCCCTACCCGGACATCGACGTCAGCTATGAATGGAACAACGGCATATTGGAGGCAAAACCCTTGGCCAATGCGCCGCAACTCGATCTCGGAAACTGGTTTCTTGCTCTCCTGCGCCAGTATGTCAATACGCACGGCATCGCGAAGCTGATCAATATGGAGACCGGCTTCCTCCTGACGATGACGGACTCTGAGGAGTCGTCGAGGATGCGCAGAGCGGTGCGCAAGCCGGACATCGGCGTGATTCTGAACAGCAACCCGGTCTCTTGGGGACATATTGACCAACGCTCCTTTGAGGGAGTCTGCGACGCCGTTGTGGAGTTTCTGTCCGATTCCACGCAGACAGAGGTGCTGCGGGATACGGAGGAGAAAAAGAGGGACTACGCCCTGGCCGGGGTGAAGGAGTACACGATTCTCGATCCCAGCGGCGAACATATGCACTTCTACTGTCTCACGCCAGCGGGTCATTACGAAGAGATTCAGCCCGACGCCGAAGGGGTGATCCGTTCGGAGGTGCTGCCCGGCTTCCAGTTTCGGCTTCGGGACCTGCATGAGATGCCGGAGTTGGAGGAGCTTGCGCTGGACGAGGTGTATCGGGGATATGTGCTTCTGAAGTATCAGGCCTCTGTTGCCGCAGTTGCAGCCGAAGCTGCCGCTCGCCAAGAGGCAGAGCAACGGGCCGATAGCGAAGCCGCCGCCCGACGCGAAGCCGAAGCGCGGATGCAAGCGATGGAAGCCGAACTGGCCCGACTGCGCCGACAGTCTTCCTGAACACAACTTGCCCAAACTAATATGAATCCCGTTTGAGATCAAGACTTTTCGGGCGGATAATGCAATTGAAACGTAGCTGTCTCACCTGCCCTTACGCAATACGCAATACGCAATTCAGAAAAAGCGGGTTCTCAATGTGAACGCACATTAATATCTCCTCCGGCTAGGAGATTGCTCGGCAAGGGGTCGGCTGGCCGCGGCCGACCACGCTATCGGCCCAACCGAGAGCGCGACAGGGAAAAGTCGCGTTTGAATCGTACTCTCAAATCCTGTATAATTGACATACCGCGCGTGTTGGCAGATATTCAGCCGCTTACTCAACCGTACGCGCCCCTTTCGTGAGAGGGCGCATGCAACCATCACATTCACAGTTTCAAATTTTCTCAGGGAGGAAAGAATGCAAACTCGACAATGGCAAGGCCGTTTCAGCTTCAAGGCGCTGATTGTGTTGGCGTTGGCCGCTTTGCTGATCTCCGCTTGCGCCCCCATCGCAGCGCCGGCTGCCGATAGTGGCATGGCGGAGATGGCCGACGATGACGGCCCGGTTACGATTACATGGGCCATGTGGGGCAGCCCGGCGGAGGTCGCGACCCATCAGTCGGTGGCCGATGCCTTTATGGAGGAAAACTCGGACATTATTATCGAGATCGCCGCCGAACCTTGGGGCGACTACTTCACGAAGATCCAGACCCTCTGGGCAAGCGGTGACGAGTCGGTCATCCCCGATGTCCTGTTCCTGTCGCCAATTCAGAGATATGCCGCCGAGGGCGTGCTGGAAAACCTGGACCCGTGGATCGAGCAGAGCGGCTACAATGTTGATGACTATTGGCCGTCTCTGTTGGACTACGCCATGTACGATGGCAGCGTCTTCGGCTTCCCGCGCGACATCGGCCTCGAGGTGCTCTACTACAACATCGACATCTTCGACGAGGTCGGCGTGCCCTACCCGGATGACAGCTGGACGTGGGACGATCTGCTGGCTGCAGCCGACCAGCTGACCGTCGTTGAAGACAGTGGCCGCGTCTCCCGCTATGCGCTGGGCATGGAAGGCGGCAAGTTCATGATCTGGGTGATGCAGAATCGCGGCATGGCGCTGGATGACATGCGCAACCCCTCGCGCTGCGCATTGGCCGAGCCTGAAGTAGTGCAGGCCGTGCAGTTCTTCAGGGATATGATCGACAGCAACTATGTCATGCCCCCGGCCAATCTGGGACAGGCCGGCGGTGACGCCGCTGTCTTCCAAAGTGGCCAGGTGGCGATGATCATCCAGAACGCCAGCCGTGTCTCCGCGTTCAACGCCGCCGGCATGAACTACGATGTCTCGGTCATACCGATTCCCGAAGGTGGCCAGCGGGCCTCCGCCGCCGGCGGCGCAGCCTGGGTGATGAGCGCGCTCAGTGACAACAAGGACGAGGCCTGGGTATTCCTGCAGTGGCTCCAGAGCACCAACGGCGGCCAGCGCATCTACACCGCCTCCGGTGAGATCCTGCCGGCGCTGCAGTCCACCGCCAAATCCGACGCCTTCCTCAACAGTGGGCAGCCGCCGGCCAACCGCCAGGCTTTCATCACTGAAGGCGAAAATGCCCGCATGGGTCGCATCGGCTACTTTGTCGAATGGAGCGAGATAGGCGGATCGTTCATCAGTCCTGGCCGCGATCAGATCCTCATCGGCGAGGTCTCTGTCGAGGACGGGCTGACTGCCATCTGCGAGCAGGTGGACGCCTTCCTAGCCGAAAACGGATTTCCCAAATAAAATGATACGCTGAGGGGGTGATTCCGGCCTGAGCCGACCGCATCTTTGGCGCACTTGGCTCAGGCCGGATAGGGGGCGAAGGCGCAAGCCTCTTGTCCCCTTTCCCCTCATTTCTTGGCCTGACTCCTTACCTCACGTGACCGCGCAGACCGCTTCGGCATCCCCGCAAACCCCTGTGTCCCGCTGGCGCCGTTATCGGCCGGACCAGCAGTGGGAGGCCTATCTATTCCTGCTGCCCAGCTTCGCCGGTTTCATGATTTTCGTTGCGATTCCGGTGATCGCATCCCTCGCACTCAGTTTTTTCGACTGGAATCTGCTCTCCCCGCCGGAGTTCGTAGGCCTCAAGAACTACACGCAATTGCTCACGAGTGATCGGGTCTTTCGCAAAGTTCTGTTCAACACCTTCTACTTCACCGTCACCATCGTCCCTTTGCAGCTTGCCTTCGGCCTGCTGCTGGCGGTTGCGCTGAACCGGGCCATGCGCGGGCTGGAGATCTACCGGCTGATCTATTTCATGCCGGTGGTGACGACGATCGTGGCCGCGGCGCTCGTCTTCCAGTGGTTCTTCAACTACGATTTCGGCATTCTGTCCGCGGCCATCTGGGAGTTGGGCGCGAAGACCGGCCTGCCCATGCGTCCGCCGGACTGGCTGAACGATCCGGATTGGGCCAAACCGGCGGTCGTGGTTCTGACGCTGTGGAAGAACACCGGCTTTACAATGGTCATCTATCTGGCTGCCCTCCAGGGCGTGCCGCGTGAGTTGTATGATGCCGCCAGAGTGGACGGGGCCAGCGGCTGGCAACGCTTCCGCTTTGTAACCTTCCCGATGGTCAGCCCGACGACATTTTTCCTGATGGTCATTCAGATGATCGGCGCCTTCCAGCTCTTCAGCGAGGCATTCGTGATGACGCAGGGCGGCCCGGCCCAGGCCACCTTGACGATCGTCTACTATATCTATCAGATGGCCTTTGAATTCGGCCGCATGGGCAAAGGCGCAGCCGTCGCCTGGGTGCTGTTCATCTTCATTTTCCTCTTCACCTTCGTCCAGACGCGGCTGCAACGCCGATGGGTGCATTACGAGGCGGGAGGCGATTCGTGACCTCCACCACACGCACGACGATTGGCCCGGAGGTCACGCCGCGTCCGGCGCTTGATGTGCGGCACGCGCTGATTCACGTCGCGCTGATTCTGGGCAGCTTCGTTATGCTGCTGCCCTTCGGCTGGATGTTGGTGACTTCGCTCAAGTCGCCGCCGCAGATCTTCACCTATCCGCCCTCACTGGTCCCCAATCCGGTGGTATGGCAGAACTATGTGGATACAGTGCAGGCGATGCCCTTTGGGCGCTTCTACCTCAACAGCATCTTCGTGGCTTTCAGCGTGACCACCCTCCAGATCCTGACCTCCTCGCTGTCCGCCTTCGCCTTCGCCCGCCTGCGCTTCCGGGGGCGGGAGATACTCTTCCTGGTCTACCTGGCGACGCTGATGATCCCGTTCCAGGTGACGATGATTCCCAACTTCATCCTCGTCCGCTACCTGCGCTGGTACGATACCTTCTACGCCCTGATCGTGCCGACGGCCTTTTCCGCTTTCGCCGTCTTTCTGCTGCGCCAGTATTTCCGCGGCATCCCCGTCGATCTGGACGAAGCCGCACGCATGGACGGCGCCTCCTCTTTGCGCATCTGGGGGCGGGTCATCATGCCGTTGAGCAGTCCGGTGCTGGCGGCGCTGACGATCTTCGTCTTTCTCGGCTCGTGGAACGATTTCCTCTGGCCGCTGGTGGTCACCAATTCCCATGCCACGCGCACGATTCCGGTGGGCCTGGCCACCTTCAGGGGTCAGTTCAACACCGACTGGCATCTGCTGATGGCCGGTTCCGTCATCGCCTTGCTGCCCGTACTGTTGGTCTATGTCCTCGCCCAGAAACGTTTCGTCGAAGGGATCACCCTGTCCGGCATGGGCGGGCGCTAACAGCAGTGGTCAGTGGATAGTGGCGAGCGCTGTTGTCCACGCATAATTCACCGCTTGCCCAAGCATCGGGTGCATCCCAATTTATTGTGCGTCAGGGTGCATCCGAGATTATTGCATATCCCCCTGGGTTTGAAGGTTTTTTGGCGGAGAGGCTTTCATTGCCAACGCCAATACAAAAAACCTTCAAAATCGCGGGCGTCTCGCCCGCACCCCGCGTAGCTGACAAGATAGGGCGAGAAGCGCGCCAAATATCCTGGATGCACGCCATCTGCCGATCCTGTCACCTGCCAAAACTGAGGTGTGGTATAATACCTCTGTGCATCGGTCAGGCAATGCCAACCCTTGGCCGCCTGCCACCAGCGCCAGCCTCCGTCAACCCGAAAGAACGTTTCATTTCGTATAGTAGTCAAGGGGGGGGGGGTAAAGCGGACAAAGCGGACATTTTTGCAAGAAATTTCCTGGAATCCACCCCCTGACAGCCCGCTCACACCGCGATTCCCGCGTCACGACCCAAAATCCGGGACGCACACGAATTCGCTGCCCGCGCCCCAAAATGAAATCGCGTCCTCAGCTTTTTGGGGCTATCCGAATTTCTTAACTGGCGGGTGGGCGCGTCCTGATATGCTGGCAAATGCGCCTGCGCTTTAGTCAGAATCCATCCCCATGTCCCGAAAGCCACAATTCAGACAACGGCTGCGCAAAAATCCTGGATGCACCCGCATCTCAACCCGATTTGCCCGATTCGCTCATCTGTGCTATTCTCCTCCACGACTGGGAACGCCGCCGCGCGTCCAGACCCCCATACCGCAATCCGGCGCTCGGGTGCCCTCTGGGCGCGCGAAGCGGTAGCGCATTCAACACACCCTTTCTATCGGTGCAGGAGAGCCATCTCCGGCAGAGGCGCGGCAAGAAATCGCGGTTGGCATTTTGAACATTTTTTGGCGGAACTGTCTTTCGTCCAACGCCATTACAAGAAATCATCAACACTTGCCCTACCCACCGCCTCCGTTCCCAGCGTCGACACGCCTCCCGCGTTCCCGGAGTAACGATGCAAAAAATCTGGGATGCACCCCAAGCATCCTCGTCGTAATTTGCCATCGAACAAATTTTCTGTTTAGATAGAGCTATGACAGACCAGATCGGCGTTATCGTCAATTCAAATACCCACATCGACTATGTTTGCCAGGTCTTCGGTCCCTTTGAACGGGAGCAGCGACCGGCGCCGGATGCCTATGCCTTTGGCGCATTCGTTGCCATTGCCCTGCCCACGGGCCACCGGACCGATGGCGGAGCCGATGTCGCCGCTTATGGTGACAGCCGCGCGGCTGAACTGATCGGCGTTGTCTATAACACGCTGCTCGTCAATCCCAACTTTGGCAACCTGGGACCCCGGCTCAGCTCCCGCACGGAGCAGGCGGTGTTCACCCCGGATCTGATAGACGAGACGGCCACGCTGGTCGGTGTGCTGGCCCTGGGCTGGCAGGATGCCAACGGCCCGCAGCAGGGAACGCCGCGGCTGGCCGCGGAGGTGAGCGCGGCTGTGAGGCGTCTCAGCGACGAGGAGGTGCGACAGTTCCATCGCGACGCGCACGGACGTCCGAGCTTGCGCTATGCGGCCACGCTCCTCGCCCAGAACAACCCGTTGGTTCCCGCTCTCCTGTTGGAGATCATCGACGGTTTGGGCGGCCTCTTTCCCCAGGAGCAGGCCATTTTGCAGGTCATGCGCGACAACGTAGCTTGGAAGTCAATGGTGCGGCCGGCCGGATGAGCCGCAACGGCAGTTTTGAAGGTTTTTTGTATTGGCGTTGGCAGTGAAAGCCTCTCCGCCAAAAAACCTTCAAATTCAGTAGTCAGTTTTTAGTTTTTCAGTGCGCGTGTGGCAGAGGAGGGAGTGGTGTTGCTAGAAACTCAAAACTTAAAACTGGAAACCGCCGTTGGCACAGTCAAAGGACCGGGAGAGACTCTCCACGAATTTACGTTCATCGCGCCGGATTCGGAGCGGCAACTGAAGCATGGTGAGTTCGTCTACTACACCGCCCGCGTGGACGGCAGCGAACGGCGCATCCTGGGGCGCATCACCGCCCGCGTCGCGGTCAAGCTCTTCCCGGATACATTCATGGCCGACCCGTCGGTCCCACCCGACACCGTCGCGGCCATGCTGGGCTATGATAGCGACGCCACCGAACTGTTCGAACTCACGGTCACTGTCCTCGGTTACTACAACGATAACCTCCACGACTTCACCAATCCGCGCGTGCCTCCCCAGGGCGGCGCGCCGGTCTTCATCGCCGAGAACGATATGCTGACCGAGCTTCTCAGCCGCGGCCGGCGCGGGGAAATCGGCGGCGCGCATATCGGCGACCTGCTCAGCCGCCCGCCCGACGCCGTGCCCGTGGCGCTGGATGTGCGCGGCTTCACCAGCACGCATCTGGCCATCATCGCCAGCACCGGCAGCGGCAAGAGCTATCTGGCCGGTGTCCTGCTGGAAGAGTTGATGATGCCCTATAACCGGGCCGCGGTGCTGGTCATTGACCCGCACGGCGAGTACGATACCCTGCAACAGACCCACAATTTGCCAATCTTCCGCGAGGGCGACTATAGCCCAAAGGTGCGCATTTTTCGCCCGAGCGATTTGCGCGTGCGCATCAGCAGCCTGACCCTGCCCGACCTGCGCTATCTGCTGACGAATCTGTCGGAGAAGATGCACTACCAGTTGGGCCGCGCCTACAGATACGCTCAGCGCACCTGGGGCGAAGACAGATATACGCTGGAGCAGCTGTACTTGGCCGTGCGCGAGGTGGGGGACGGCGCGCAGGGGGAGGATGAAGCGGTTGATGACGACCCCACGACCGGCGCGCTGATCTGGCGGCTGGGCGCGGCCTTGGGCATAAAAGGCGGGATTTTCCACGACTTTGAAAACATCGAACTGGATGAACTGTTCCAACCTGGAATGTGTACGCTGGTTCAGCTAAATGAAGTCGAGCGGCGGCAGCAGCAAGTCATTGTCGCCACGCTCCTGCGCCGGGTCTACCAGGCCCGCATCGACACCGAGCGGGGCAAGCACCAGCGGGGCGACCACAGCCATCTGCCCTTCCCCGTCTTCTGCCTGCTCGAAGAGGCTCACAACTACGCGCCCGCCAACGCCGACGCGGTCAGTTCGGACGTGCTCAAGACGATCCTCAGCGAGGGACGCAAGTTCGGCGTCAGCGTCGGCCTCATCTCCCAGCGGCCCGGCCGGTTGGATAGCGACGTGCTCAGCCAGTGCATGACCCAATGCATCATGCGCATCACCAACCCGATCGACCAGAACCGCATCGCCGAATCGGTGGAGAGCGTCGGCCGCGATATGCTGAGAGAGCTGCCCGCCCTGAGCAAAGGCCAGGTGATCGTCAGCGGGGCCAGCGTCAACACGCCGCTGATGCTGAAGGTGCGCACGCGCCACACCGAGCACGGCGGCGAGGATGTCAACGCGCCGGACGAATGGCGCCGGTGGTTCGAAAGCGAGCAGTCCGTTCAGGCCGCGGACAACGCTCTCTTCGCCGAAAAGGAGCTTGAACGCGACGAGGACGGGATGTTGTGGGCATGACGCCGCTCAGTTGCCCCTTTACCTATGGGGATTATATACAATAGTGCCATTTGGGGCTTGACAACACCCTGAATTACCGTCGTGGTCGGCATGAAGAGCAGGGATACCAACCAGGTGCAGGCGCAAGTTGTGGACACCACTGACAAGGAGACGCTGCAAGATTTTGTCTTCGGAAACACAACGCCCGACACGGTCGTCTACACAGACGAAACAAGAGCGTACTCTGACCTGCCCCGCTCGCACGCTACGGTCAATCATGGTGTAGGCGCATATGTAAGAGAACAGGCGCACACAAACGGGTTGGAATCATTTTGGTCTATACTTAAACGTGGTTATACTGGCACCTATCACCACATAAGCCCAAAACACTTGCACCGCTATATAGACGAGTTCCGGGGCCGACACAATGTGCGCCCACTGGATACCCTAGAGCAAATGGCGGCGATTGTCAGACGTTCCGCAGGTAAGCGATTGACCTATCATGAACTCATCGGAAAGGCATAGTGAGCCATGACTGCAAAAAAAGAAGAATCCCAGCCCTAGCATAAACCCCAGCCTAAGGCAAAGCGAGGTAGGCCGCCCAAACGCGTAGTCAAGATAAACGACAGTCCCCGCAATGTAGCCCGCGCTCTGTTCGGCATCCGATCTAATGTGAATCCCGTTTGAAACCGAGACTCTTCGGGCGGATAACGCAATTGAAACGTGGCTGTCTCACCTGCCCTTACGCAATACGCAATACGGAATACGCAATTCAGAAAAAAGCGGGTTCTCAATGTGAACGCACATTAGCAAGTTCGCCCGTCCCCCATAATCATATAGAGAACCCGACCACACATAACAGGAGACAACCCCATGACACAGGAAACGGAAACCCGGCTCGACCGCATCGAACGCATCCTGGAAGAACATATCAATAACAGCGAACAAGACCGTCAGGAATTCAGACGTTTGGCAACGAAGATCACCAACGCCATGACTGACCTGATAAAGCTCCACACCCTATCCTACGACGGCCCCTGGGAATCCGAAACGACGGTAGCCTCGGATTGACCCGCCACAAATGGCGAAGAACGCCCTCGGCTATCCCTGAATGGCCGGAGGCGTTCATTTGTTGTGGCACTATTGCATATAATCCCCTTTACCTATCTGCCATCCGATTGCAGGGGCCGCCCCCACAGCAGAGTACCGGCGTAGCGATGCGTAATGAAGCCATCCGCATTGTCCGCATGGCGGGTTGCGATTTCTGTGAACAGCGCGTCAGCTTCCGCTGCCCTGCGCGGGTTCATCCGATCGCGGGAGAAGCCGTTGCGGGCATGAATGCTTTCCACCCATTCGTTGATAGGCTGCTGCCATTCGACGGCATCGGTTTGGGCGCTGCCCATCTGCCGGAAGAGTCCCCGCTCCTCCAGTTGAGCAAGAATCTCTGCCGCGCTGTAGGGCGCAAAGTCCTGGTTCATCGAATAACGCGCAAGAACCGGTCCCAGCTCTGCGTGCATCCAATTTTGCCTCTCATGTCTTATGCCTACTGCAACGAACAACCCGTCCGGAGCCAGCAGGCGGGCGAAGCGGGGAAAGACCAGATCCCAGTCGAACCAATGTATACTGGCCCCGGCGGTGATGAGGCAGTAGGGCGGACTGACAGCCACCGATTCAATTGGCCCTTCGATCCAGCGCAGGTGCGGGTGATCTCCGCCCAGCAGCCGTCTGCCCTCCCGAATCGCCGCCGCCGAGAAGTCCACCGCATTGACCCGCTCTACCAGAGGTGCGAGGGGACGGGCCACAAATCCAGTGCCGCAACCCGCGTCGAGAACGACTCGCGGCGTGCAGTTCGCCGGCAGCAGGTCGGCCAATAGATCGAAGATTTCCGCCGGATATCGGGGGCGGTACTGGTAGGCACGGACGACGCTCTCGTCCTGAAAGATACTGGAATAGGCGTAGCGGAACTGTTTCGGCTGGTTGCTCATCGCAGGACCTCCGGCTCACCCCAGGAGCGCACCCGCTCCCCGCGCAGAAAGCCGCTGATAAACTCTGCCTGCGGATGGCGCACCTCCCATGCCTTCCGCTCAGCCAGCTTTCTGTCATAGTCCACGGCCCGATGCTGCACCCTGTATTCGCTTTCGTCCGCCTCCAGGATGGCATAGGTGGCGCGCAGGCTGGGGATGAGCGGGTTGCCGACGCTGCCCGGGTTGACTACATGCACTCCGTTCAAGCGGAAACTTTGCGGCCAATGCGTATGGCCTACACACAGAAGATCCGCCTCGCAGCCTTCCAGCCGTTCGCCCATCTCCGCATCGCTGTAGCGGGGCACGAAGCCGGGGCCGTCGTCCCTGCCCGGCGACGCATGCACCAGCAACACGCGGCTGCCGTCCGGCAGTGTCAACCGTTGCTCAAGCGGGAGGTCCAGCATTAAGGGCAGATGGCCAGCGGCAGCCATCGCGCCGGCGGTCCAGGCAAAGGATTCCAGCACCCCCACATAGGCGGGCAGCAGCGACAGGTCCGTCAACTCCTCCACCGGGGTCGCGAGGGGCCTTGCGCCGGTGGTAAGATAGCGCTCCGAGTTGCCGCGCACGAAGCGGGCGTTGGGCAGACCGTTCAGCCGCTCCATCACCGCCAGCGGCTGCGCGCCGGCAGCCGCCATATCGCCGAGAATCCAGTATTCGTCAACAGTACCGTCAACGTGGGAACTGATATCGGCAAGTACTGCATCCAGGGCCACGCAATTGCCGTGAATGTCTGAAAGAATTGCAATACGCATGATGGGATAGGGTCTCCTGCGCTACCTCTCTGCTTGGGGGTCGATGGCGTCACCGGCCAGACGCGTCGCTACCGTCTTGCGCTACGTTGTGTGCGTGCGTTCCGGCGGGCTGGTGTTCAAGGATGTGTTAGAATGACGGCAGAGTGCATAGATATTCATTGTAGCACATCGGCGGGGTGATTGGTTTTGACGGAGCGGCGGATCAGGGAGAAGATGGCTACGTCGCGTCAACGCCAGCGGAGGGATGGGATTGTGAAGGTCACCGAATCGGGAAATTCGGAGCGCGATGCTGCCGCTGTTGGCGTGTCCGGCACGGATCTTTCTCAACGTATTCAGAGAGCGGAATCCCGCATTCGCCTTTCCGTGATCGAGACGCCGCTGATCCTGTCCCCCACCCTGTCTGAACGCAGCGGCGCGCAGGTCTTCCTCAAGCTGGAGAGTCTCCAGCATACCGGTTCGTTCAAGCTGCGGGGCGCAACCAACAAGCTGCTCAGCCTCTCGGCGGAAGAGCGGGCGCGGGGCGTTGTGACCGCCTCCACCGGCAACCATGCGCTGGCCGTGGCCCACGCCGCCGCCCAACTCGATGTGACCGCGACGATCTATCTGCCGGAAGCGGCCTCCCCCCGCAAAGTGGAGAAGCTGAACGCCCGCGCCCCTATCGAGCAGGGGCGCAACGCAACCTCCTCTCCCGTAACGCTTTGCCGCGTGGCAGGCGATGCGCTCAACGCCGAGATCAGCGCCCGACGAGCCGCAGCCCAACGCGGCCAGGTTTTCATCTCGCCCTACAACGATTCGCAGATCATCGCCGGGCAGGGAACAGTTGCGGTTGAACTTCTGCGCCAGGAACCGAGGCTGGATGCAGTGTTCGCGACCGTCGGCGGCGGCGGCCTGATGAGCGGCATCGCAAGCTATCTCAAAGCCTGCGGCCGCGCGGTGCAGACGGTTGGCTGTCAGCCTGAACGGTCGGCGGTGATGCTGGCCTCTATGCGCGCCGGCCGGATCGTGGAGACGGAAAGTCTGCCCACGCTCTCCGACGGCAGCGCCGGTGGGGTCGAAGCGCAGGCCGTTACCTTTGACCTCTGCCGACAGCATGTCGATGCCTGGCTGACCGTCAGCGAAGCGGAGATCGCGCAGGCCATGCGGCTCATCTACCGCGAAAGCGGCGAGATCATCGAGGGCGCGGCCGGCGTGGCCGTGGCGAGTCTGCTGCAGATGGGGAGACGCTGCGCCGGGAAACGGCTGGCGGTCGTCATCTGCGGCGGCAATGTGGACGAAGATACCTGGCAGCAAGTCATAGAACAGAGGATATAGCGCATGTCCAATCCGTTTCGACTAGGGTTTCTCAGCCATCTGCGCGGCAGGATCGATCCCCAACGGGCCTATCAGGAAAATCTGGCGATCTTTGATGCCGCGGACCGACTGGGCTTTGACGCGGTATGGGTAGCCCAGCACCATTTCAAAGACCGGGGCGGCCTGTTGCCCTCCCCGTTTCCTTTTCTGGCGGCTGTGGCCGAGCGCACGCGGCGGCTGCGCCTGGGCACGTCGATCATCGTGCTGCCCTTTGAACATCCGTTGCGCGTGGCGGAGGACGCCGCGGTCGTCGACACGCTCAGCGGCGGGCGTCTGGAACTGGGCGTGGGCAGCGGCAGTGACGCGGACGAGTTCGCGGCCTTCGGCGTCGATATGAACAGCCGCCACCAGCGCACAACAGATGGCCTGAACACTCTGAAAAAGGCGTTTGCAGGTGAGGCCCTGGGCGAGGACGGTCAGCGTTTGCAGCCGGCCGCGCCGACGCTGGGCGACCGCCTGTGGCTGAGCGGACTCAGCGTGCGCGGCGCGCAGTACGCGGCTGCAAGCGGGGCCGGTCTGCTGCTCAGCCGTTCGGCGGGGGGCGGCGCGCAACCTGCGGACCACCTGCAGGAGCCGGTGGCGGTCGCCTATCGCACGGCCTGGGGCGAGCGACCGACTCCGCCCCGCATCGGCCTTTCGCGCGGCATCTATCTCAGCAGCAGTCGGGAGGCCGCTCTGCGCGAAATCGAAAGGTATGCGCTGGGGGGCATCCCGCCGGAGATTTCCACTGAAGGCTTTTGCGAGCGGGTGCATATGGCCTTTGGCGCGCCGGAGGAGGTCGCGGCGCGCCTGGGCGCTGACCGGGTGCTGCCCTATGCCACCGACCTGATCCTCCAGTTCGATCCCATCCACCCGCCGCTGGAGCGGGTCCTGGAGATGCTGGAGCAGGTCGCCACGCAGGTAGCGCCGGCACTGGGTTGGCGGCCAGTTTCTGACGACTGACCACTGGCCGCCTCGCGGTATTCACCCCAGCTAGCGTTTGCGCCGTTTGTAATGCTTCACGTCGCGGTAGCTATTGCGCTCGCCCACCTGCGTCAGACCGAGATAGAACTCCTTGATGTCGGCATTCTGCGCGAGCTGCTCTGCCGGGCCGTCGAGCACGATGCGTCCCGTCTCTATCACATAGGCGTGGGCGGCGGAGCGCAGGGCGACGTTTGCGTTCTGCTCGACGAGCAGCATCGACACGCCGGACTCAACGTTGATGCGGCGGATGACCTTGAAGATCGACTGCACCAGCAGGGGAGCCAGCCCCAGGCTCGGCTCGTCCAGCAGCATCAGCTTGGGCTTCGCCATCAGCGCCCGGCCAATGGCGACCATCTGCTGCTCGCCGCCGGACAGATAGCCGGACGTGCGGCGGCGGAACTCTGAAAGGCGCGGGAAGTAGCCATAGACTTTGTCCAGATCCTGCCGCAGGCCCGCCTCGGTTATGCTGCGGAAGATCGCGCCGGCGCCGAAGGCGTTCGCCCAACCGATTACGCCAACGGTAATCTCATCCCCGGCGCCTTCGGGCTTGATGTCGGCCCAGTTGTCATGCACGAACTGCATGAAACCGGCGAACTGATCGGAGTAAATCGGCACCATGCCAACCGTGTAGCCGTTGGGCGGGTCATAGAGAGCCTGGGTATTGACCCCGGTGGCCAGGTTGACAATCTCGTCTTCGACGACCCTGTCTTTCAGCGCAATGGTGGCGGCGCTGTTGCTGGTCGTGATGAGGAGAGGTTTAGGCGTCTCCGCGCGGAACTGCTCGTAGATCTGCACCTCCTGTTCGAGGACGTATTGGGTGTCTTCCACGCGCAGAACCAGCGTCACGCCGCAGACCCCGCCGTCGGCGTTGATCTGGTCGAGGGCGTCCTGCAGACCGCTGATGAAGCCAGTTCCCATAAGCGTCGCCTGGGGGCCGGTCAGCCCCGCCTGCTGGTAGATAGTCAGGCTCTTGCCTTCGTAGCTGTTATCACAGGCGATGGGCATGGGCGCTTCTGCTGCCGGCATCGGTTCTTCTTCCGCTGCGGGCGCCGGTGAACAGGCGGCTACGAGCAGAGCAAAGATCAGAATGCAAGTGAGCGATAAGGTCTTTTTCATATGGATTCATCCTCTCGTGTGGATCTCTTCTCTAACATTACGCTACATTGTCGTTTATATGCGGTGAACTGCCTGACGCCATACTGTCGCAGACCGCATTGCCTTCCTCGCAAATCGTTCCGCATGTCAGCGTGTAAACGGACGCAGCCGCGACGCCTGCACCAGCGCCTGCACCAGGCCGATGGCGAAGCCGCCCAACAGCGCGCCGCCCAGAGACTCCAGCCCGCCCAGCAGAATCGCGGGGAAGGCGATCAGAGCGACCGTCGAGAGGTTCAGGCTCACACCGCTCAATGTCGCCAGCAGAACGCCGCCCAGGGTGGCGATAACCCCGGCGATGCCCCACGAAAGGCCGAAGACGCGGCTGACATTGATGCCGACGGAGCGGGCCACTTCGTGGTCCTCCGCGGTGGCTCGCATCGCCAGGCCGGTTTTTGTGCTGTTGAAGAACCAGATGAACAGGGCAGCGGCCAGGACGGCGACAGTAAATGTGGCAACCAGCGTGTATTTCAGGCGGATGGCATCGCCGAATGCGCCAGGAAAGGGGATGATCAAAACGTCGCTGGGCGAAAACGGCGCGGGGAAGTTTCTCTTCAGTTCCACGCCGAAAAGGATCGCCGTCACGCCCTCAAACAGTTGGGCCAGTCCCAGGGTCATCAGCATGATCGCCAGCAGAGGCTGCCCGGTCATCGGGCGCAGGGCGAAGCGCTCGATCAGCAGGCCGATGCCCATTGAGACGATCAGCGCGGCGATCAGCGCGGCCCACAGGGGCAGATCGATGGCGGCAGACCGCCCGTTGCCGATCAGCGCCTCTCCGGCCTCGGCCCCCCGCCGGTGAACCACCAGGTGAGGAACGCACCGAACATCACCAGATGCCCGTGGGCGAAGTTGAACACTTCCGATGACTTATAGATCAGGACGATTCCCAGGGCGATCAGACCGATCGTCCCGCCGTTGAGAAGTCCGGTTACAAACTGTTGAGGTACCAGAGGCCAGTTCATTGCAACACCAGTGGCTAGTGGTCAGTGGCTAGTGGGGCATACTATCCACAATCCGCAGGTCCGTTGCCAGGACGCCTTCGCGCCCGTCCTGGTAGCGCACTGGCGTCTGGACGTGAATCCACTCCTGTCCTGCATACATCCTCTCGATCATTTCAGCATAGCGCGCGTAGAGAACGTCCCGGCGCAACTTGCGGGTGCGGGTCATCTCGGACTCGTCGGCGTCAAACTCCTTGTGCAGCAGCACAAAGCGACGCACGCTGCTGGTCGGCGGCAGATCTGCATTCACCTCTTCCACCGCTTGCCGGATCAGTTCACAAACCTCGCCTTTCTGGGCAAGGTCGGCAAATGTAGTGAAGACGATGCCCTGCTTTTCCGCCCAGTTGCTTACATTGTCGAAATTGATAATGATCAGAGCCGTCACATATTCCTGGGTCGGCCCGCCCACGGCCATCACATCCAGAATGTACGGGTTGAATTTGAGCCGTCCTTCAATGAACTGGGGGGCGTAGCGCTCGCCATTGGCCAGGGTGATCCATATCCTTCATCCGGTCCAGAAAGACCAGGTGGCCGTCGTCGTCGATGTAGCCGGCGTCGCCTGTGCGGAACCAGCGCTCTCCATTCTCCTCGATAATGGCTTCGTTGGTTGCGTCGGCGTTCTTGTAATAGCCCTGAAATACGGTTGGCCCGCCGATCTGGATCTCCCCGTCTTCAGCCGTGCGCACAGAGATGCCCGCCGCCGGCCGCCCGACACTGGCAGTCTTTATCTCGCCATCGTAATGAATTGTACCGCCGCCGGTTACTTCAGTCAGACCGTATATCTGTTTCAGGTTGATGCCCAACGCATGGAAGAAGCGCATCGCATCCGGGCTGAGCGCGCCCCCGGCCGTGTAGGCGGCGCGCAGATTTGTGAATCCCAACTTATCGCGCAAGGGATGGAAGATGCACCAGTCGCCGATGCGGTAGGCGAGCCGCAAGCCTGGGGGGACGGATTCTCCATCCAGCTTCTTGTCCGCCAGCCGCTGGCCGACAGGCAGAAAGAGTTGGTACAGCTTGCGGTTGATCCATGTCGATTCGGCCATGCGCACTTGGATGGTTCCCACCAGCGCGTCCCACAGGCGGGAGTTGTAGAGTACCCTCTGCGGCGCAATTTCACGCACCTTTTCGCGAACGGTTTCCAGATTTTCCGGAAAGTTCATGATCATGCCGTAGATGCAATGGGGCGCAACGCCCCACGCGTGTTCAGCGATCCAGCCTAAAGGCAACAGGCTGACATGGTTGTCGCCATCGTAGAGAGGGTCTACCTGGGTAAAAGCCTCGGCTGCGCGGATGAGGTTTCCGTGGCTGAGCATCGCCCCTTTGGGGCGCCCCGTTGTACCGGACGTGTAACTGAGAACGGCCAGGTCATCCTGGCGGCCCTGGGCGACCTCCTCCCCGAAGCGCGACGGCTCTCTGTCGGCCAGGGCCTGGCCCAGCCGGCACACCTCTTCGTAGGTGGTGAGCCAGGGGTCGTCGAGGCCGCCGGACGTCCCAGACCCGAGACGGGCGGCGGCTGAGCAGTAGTCCCACAGGCCCCGTTCATCCCAGAAGACAACGCGTTCGACTTTGGGGATGTGTTCGCGGATGGCGAGCATCTTGTCCACCTGCTCCTGATCCTGGGCCAGGACAAAGCGGGCGTCGCTGTGCGCGATGATATACGCAACCTCTTCCGCAGTGGCGTCGGTGAACAGCCCGACCTGGACGCCGCCCACAGCCAGCAGCCCCAGATAGGCCCACAGATACTTCCGGTCATTGTCGCCGATGGTGGCGACGTGGTCCCCCCGTTCCAGCCCCAGTGCCCGCAGCCCCAGGCCAAACATCCGCACCTGATCACAGGACTCCTGCCAGCTGAACTCGCGCCAGATGCCGAACTCCTTCTGGCGCAGCGCGACGCTGTCGGCGCCGTAGGATTCGACCTGCCGCAGAAAGTACTGAAGGATTGTCGCTGGACGGTTCATCTCTGTCATTCAGTCAGCCTGCCCCAGATAGGCGCGAATGACCTCCGGGTCGCGCCTGATCTCATCCGGTGTGCCGTCTGCGATCTTTGTGCCGAAATCGAGGACGACGATGCGGTCCGCGATGTCCATCACCAGGGTCATGTCATGTTCGACCAGGATGATCGGCAGCGGGCGGTCTGCCGCCATCGTCATGCCCCGGCGTGTGTGAATATCGAGGATAAAGCGGGCCATGTCCTCTTTTTCTTCGGTATTCATGCCAGCCATCGGCTCATCCAATAGCAGGAGCTTCGGCTCCAGCGCCAAGGCGCGGCCCAATTCGACGCGCTTGCGCAGGCCATAGGGCAGCGCGCCAACCATGGTCTTGCGGATGTGCGCAATCTCCAGGAAGTCGATCAGCTCCTCGACGACGGCGCGATGGCGTTCCTCTTCGCGGCGGGCCGGACCCCAGTAGAGCGCGCTGGCGAGCATATTCTGACGCATGTGAATGTGCCGCGCCGCCATCAGATTGTCGAGCGCGCTGAGGTGGGTATACAGGCCGATGTTCTGGAATGTGCGGGCGATGCCCAGCTGCGCCACCTTGTTGGCGCCGGTCAGGTCATGCTCGCCCTAGAACAGCACCTTGCCCTGTTGCGGGCGGTAGAAGCCGCTGATGCAGTTGAGCATTGAGGTCTTGCCAGCGCCGGTGGGGCCGATAATGGCGCGGATTTCACCCGTATGCACGTCGAACGCAACCCGGTCCAGCACAGCCGTGCCGCCAAAGTGGAGGGTGACACCCTCCACTTTCAAGATGCTCTCAGATGTCATGGAGAGTTTGTCGGCATTCTCCCTGCGATCCACCCTGTCGGGGCGGATGGTTTCGAAAGATGTACACTTAACCAGATAAGGGGATGCTGTATTCTAGCATTCGGGATGTTTTGGAGCAAGCGCGGAATGCTATATCGTCTCCTGAAGAAGCGGCGGCTGTCATCGAGCGCGAAGGGTCTTTTCAGGCCACGAACTCCTCAAGCACCACGGCCACGCCATCCTCTTCATTGCTGGCCGTTATGCGATCGGCGACCGCCTTCACCTCCGGGACAGCGTTCGCCATCGCCACGCCCAGCCCGGCCTCGGCGACCATCTCCACATCGTTGACATCATCGCCAAAGGCGATCACATCATCCTGAGAGAGTCCCCAAAGTTCGAGCAGCCAATGCAGCGCCGCCGCCTTGGACGCGCCGTGGGGGATCACCTGAACCAGATCGTATTTGGGAGATATCAGGGCGCGGCTGGTCGAGGGCAGTTCGCTCAATAAGGATTCGGACGGCCTGGCGCCCATCTCCTGGCCATTGGATGACCGGGGCTGCGCCGCGTCCAGCTCTGCCAGCGAAGTCAGGATCTTGGCGACAGGGCGATCTGTGTGGGCGAGCACATCGCTGACCAAGTGGGCGCCGGGCCACTCGACCTCACGGTTGATGTACAGTTGATCGGCGATTTCGACCCCCAGTCGACAGTCGGGCGCCGCCGTCTGGATCGTGGCGACGATCCGGCGGGCATCCTCGACGGGGATCGCGGTCTGAAACAGGACGTTGTTTTGCAGTTCAATCCAGGCTCCGTTGTAGCAAATCCACGGGAAATCATGGAGGATAGAGGGGATGATCCGCGTGGAGCGCGGCGGACGCCCGGTCGCGATGACGATCCTGCGTCCGCTGGCGTGCCATTCGCCCAATGCCGCCATTGTGCGGGGGGACACGGTCTTATCATCTGCCAAAAGGGTTTCGTCCAGATCGATGGCCAGTACTGAGTACATTGTGGCGCCGCTCCTGAAAGCCTGTGGATATTGGCCAGTGGCTCTTGGTGCGTAACTTTTCTGATCACCGGCCACTGCTTTTACGCATCAAGTCTACCTTACCTGACTCCTGGAGTCCATCTCGCGTCCTTACAAACAGGGGCGCGACGCAACCTGTTCACGGCAGCAGATGAACGGTCGTTTTTCGGATTTGACAAAAAGGGAATATCGTCGTATTCTTCTACAAAGCAAAATAAGTTCGTGTTCTGAGTTGCGGTTGCTCCCCGAACTCCCATCTGCCCGGTTTACGTTTTAACGTCCCCCGGAAGTGCATGGGCAGGGAGCACTCTCAACGTAGTATCACCAGTCAGTGTGCGGGTTGTTTTGCGCCTTATCTGGTAGTCGCAGTTAGCACAGGAGTTTTTGCGCCATGAGTGAGACAGTAGTCGGAACAGTGAAGTGGTTCAGTGATCAGAAGGGCTATGGCTTCATTGCCCGGGAGGATGGGCCGGACGTGTTTGTACATTTCTCCGCGATTCAGTCAGACGGCTTCCGCAGCCTTGCGGAAGGCGATCAGGTTGAATTCGCCATTGAAGACGGACCGAAAGGCCCCGCAGCCAGCAATGTCGTGAGGCGACAGAGCGTGGCCTGAGTATCGGTCCAATTGTAAAAGCAGGGAGTGACTTTGATTGTCGCCGACCCCAAGTCTTGGGCACTTGGCGACAATCAAACGGGGTCGCTCCTCTTTTTTTTGTCAAAATTCAGGGGTTATCTCGCATCGGCCCCGTCTGTGCAGATGACCGTCAACTGGTATCCGTCCAAGACGAGTTGCGCGCCATTTTCCCAGGGCTGAATGTCCGCCGTCCAAGGGTCCACGTGGAGAAACGGGCCTTCCGCCTGAAGCTGTACGTTCCTCGTCAGAGGTGCGCCTTCCTCGTTGAATAGCATCCACCAATCCCGCCCACCCTTATAAACGCGGCGCACACGCAACGCCGGCGCCGCCGGTTCGACGTTGACATCCGCGGCAACCAACTCGTCGATAAAGCCCAGCAACTCTGACGAAGGCGTTTGCGGGCCGTAGCGCAGCAGTCGCCCGGCCTCATTCAGTTTTTGCAGCGCGTTCGAGGCGCGCTCGTCCGGCTCATGCGCCGTCACCACCGCTTGATAGTGCATACCGGCCAGATGGATGCCACTCCCGTCCACGGTGGCATCCTCCCACAGATGGCGCTCTTCCACGTAGTTGAAGTCGCGCTGGTGCTGGAAGAAGATCTTGGCCGGCTGCCAGGGCAGCCAATCCACCTTGCCAAGGATGGCCACTGAGCAGATATGCTGGCTGTCGGTGTTGAGCCAGCAGAGGCGGCGGCAGCGGTCCGCGTAGCTCTTGTAGCGCCCCCACCAAGCGCTGTTCGGCCCCACGTCCGGGGGGCGTTCGTCGCGGCGGATGCCGCGCACGCTGTAGTAGAAGGCGTGCGGGAAGAGCATGTTCGTGCCGCGCGCAAAGCACCAGTCAGCCAGCCAGTTCATCTCCTCCCAGGTCAGCCCGTGGCCGTAGGCGCCGCACAGTTCGTTGGCGTTGCGGCGGCGGCCGGTATGGATCATCGCCGAACTGCCGCATTTGCCCTGAGTCGACTGCGCACCTTCGAGCGCGGTCGGGTCATCGGGCAGCACCCAACGCCAGACGAGGTCCTGGCCGGGAATATGGAAATAGCGCTCCGCGCCAAGGTCGTCGGCCTTTGCCGGATGGCCGGTGAGAGCGATGCCGTGCTCGGTACACCATTCGTACAACTGCACGTACCAGGTCTCCTCCATGCGCAGGGCGATGGCGCGTTCGTAGTCGACGCGATAGCGGGCTGCGTCCGGCTCGTCGTCGTGCCAGAGCGCGGGCAGGTGGGGGGTGAAGTCGTAGCCCAGCAGGCGGTTGACGTGCGCCAGAATGCCGGTCGTGCCCGGCCAGACGCCGCGCTCGCGCGGCTTGCCGACCGGGCTTGGCTCGTCTGTGAAGATGGCAGGGATGAGGCCGCCGAAATGCCGACTAAAACGCTGGTAGAACTTGTCGTAGACGAGGCGGATAAAGCAGGCGACCGCGTCCGGGTTGAGCAGGTCGCCCGCCAGCGGCTCATCCTCGGCGGGTCCGCCGTCGATGTAGTGCAGCCCGCGTATATAGGCGTCCATTTTGCGATCGATGACGGCCAGCCGCTCGCCGGTACGTCGATTGACGACCGCCACCAGTGTTTCGTCCGGCCGCAGGGTCAGTTCTTCGCCGGCGGCCAGGGCGCGCGCCTCCAGGCAGCGGGTCTGGTAGGCGGAGTTCTCTTCCACCACCTGTCCAGCCGAGGAGCCGGACGGGTACATGCCCTCGTCGTAAAGGATGACCTGCATCCCCCGTTGCGCGGCCTCGTCGAGCGCGACATCGTAGAATTCGAGCAGCGCCTCCGACATCCAACCGAGCGAGCGCGGCAGCCCGACGCGCGGGTGGATGATGAAGCCGTAGACGCCGTGCTCTTCGAAGTCGGCCATCTGGCGGCGGATCTCGTCAGCGTCCAGGTCATCGTTCCAGAACCAGAAGGGCAGGACGGAGAATTCAGCGGGTGGGTTGGCGAAGGTGGCGAGAGACGAGTGCATGAGCGTGTACCGGATGGTGATGGGAGTTGGGTAACGCCGGTTGGGTGGTAGTGTACTCGATGTTGGGTGGTTGGGGAACATGGGGAAGGGTGCGGGGGATGGTGTGTGGTAGGGCGGAAACTGCGAGTAACCGTCAAAAAGAGTGTCCCGTTCGGCGCGTCGGCCCAATGATGCTATGATGCGGGTGGTAGCTTTGAGATTGGGGTAACGCCGCGAACCCTTTGAGAATCGTGGTGGCGCGCAGTGAGCTTTTAGGTTGCTGGCGGGGGGGACGAACGATGTTAACTAGGCTACGACTTGAGAACTTCAAATCCTGGAAGGATACGCGGGATATCGCCCTCAAACCGATTACCGGCTTCTTTGGCGCGAACAGTTCGGGCAAATCTGGACTAATACACGCGCTACTCTTGCTGAAACAGACAGCCGATTCGGCCGATCGTGGGATAGTCTTCCATTTCGGCGGGGCGGCCACGCGCGTGGACCTGGGTGACTTCGCAAGCGTGGTGCATGACCATGAAGCGGGCAGCGAGTTGGGGCTTTCTCTCGACTGGCGATCTGAGAAGGCCTTTGAGGTTAAGGATACCGATCGGAAACAGAGCGTCGCCCAAAGCACAGATGTCGGATTTCAGGTTGCCTCGCGGTTGGAGGGGGCCGGCGCGCGTGAACGGTTGGTCGTGGATAGAATGTCGTACAGCGTGGGCGAGGCATTATTTGGTATGAGACGGGGTTCTGGGAACAAGTATAGGCCCTATACCGAGAACGCGGATTTCGAGTTCATCCGCAGGAGAGGAAGACCCTGGGATGTTACCTCGCTGGTCAAATGTTACGGCTTCCCGGACACTGTGCGGGCCAACTATCAAAATGCCGGTTTCCTCGCTGATCTTGAATTTTCCCTGGAAAAGCGATTAGAGGACGTTTACTACCTCGGCCCCCTGCGAGCCTATCCACAACGTGTTTATGCCTGGTCCGGCGCGCAACCCACAGATATGGGACAGGCGGGGGAGTCAGTTGTAGATGCGTTATTGGCTGCGAGGCAACGGGGCTTAAAGATCAGCCCTGGCTATAAGAAGCACCGCCTGACCCTTGAGCAGTATGTCGCACAGTGGCTCAAAAGGATCGGCTTGATTCACGACTTCCGCGTTGTGCCTGTCGCAGAGGGCAGCCGTTATTTCGAGGTTAGAGTGCGAAAGTCGCCGCAGGCAGCCGAAGTTCTCATCACCGATGTCGGATTCGGTGTATCGCAGATCCTGCCTGCGCTCGTCCTCTGCTTCTATGTGCCTGAAGGATCTACAGTGATCCTGGAGCAGCCGGAGATACACCTGCACCCGAGTGTGCAGGCCGGCCTCGCCGACGTCTTTATCGACGCTTGGCGAAAGCGCAAGGTTCAGATTCTGCTAGAGAGCCACAGCGAGCACCTGCTGCGCCGGCTGCAACGCCGCATCGCCGAGGAGGATTTCTCCAGGGAAGACGTTGGGATATACTTCTGTTCAGCGGAGGATGGCGTCTCCAAGCTCGATGCCCTTGAAGTTGACCTGTTCGGCAACATTACCAACTGGCCCCAGGATTTCTTCGGCGACCAGTTCGGCGAGATCGCGGCCATGAGCGAAGCCGCGCTGAAGCGTCGTCAAGAAGCCAGCTGAGCATGGATAAGACAGAGGTTGTAGTAGATACCAACGTTCCCATCACCGCCAATTTCAAGGCGGGCCAGGCCGACTCGGAGTGCGAGGCCGCCTGTATCCGGGCGCTAAGGCAAGTCCAGACGGAACGTCGAACGCTTCTGGACGACAAGTGGCTCATCATCGAAGAGTACCGCAAGCATCTCAGCCACTCCGGCCAGCCCGGCCTGGGCGACGCGTTCTTCAAGTGGCTGTGGGAGAACCAAGCGAACCCCCGACATTGCAGATACGTATCCATTACACGCCACGCTGACCGCGAGTTCGCGGATTTCCCCGACGATCTGCGTCTCGAGCCGTTCGACCGGTCCGACCGCAAATTCGTTGCCGTCGCGCTGGCAAGCGGAACCGGCCCGGAACTGCTAAACGCAACCGACACTGACTGGTGGCACGATCGACAGGCGTTGGTAGAGAACGGGATCAATGTTGTTTTCCTCTGCCCGGAACTCATGAAAAGGGAGCGTTGATAAGGGCAAAAAGAAACGCCCCCCGCAAGGGGGACGTCGGGCCAACGATACTCTCGTTGGGGTGGTGTTGATACTGTACAAAATCCTCTGCTGAACTGTCAATACTGGCTCCATCTATGTCAGTAATTGCCAATTGCCCGCCCAAGCCACCGAGGCTGACGGCCACGTGTTGACGCGGCCGTCCACCTGGAGGTGAAGCATACACATGGAGCAATCTGAAATCCGCAAGAAACTGATCACGCGCTGAAATTCGACGACAGCGGCTTTGAGAGAGAGTAGGGGGAGTCAGGAAAAAAGGAGTCGCCGTCAATTACTCACTGAGCGTTCTGGATTCACTGATTTTCGATTTCCATACTGGCTTTCTCGGCCAAACTTTCGAGTCTTTCTTGGCGTTGCGCGCGATCAAAATTCGAGCCCAAAACGAACACGGTTGCTAATCCTACCAGGTCTATACCGATAAGTATGCCCCCAGCCAAATCGTGTCCTTGAGTAATGAGATAGATGCCACCAAGAATGACCATCACAGAAAGGAGAAAACCTGCAGCGATCCCCAAGTAACTTTGTGTGTAGTCTCCGCTGACGATCTTTCTTTCCATGAGGATTCGATGGTCCATTTGCTGTTCAGCCATCGCCAAGATTCTCTCTGCCGAACCTGGGATTACTTCCTCGAACGAACGGAGCGCGCCAGGTGGAGGAAGCGGCCCGGCCCAAGTGGAAGCCTCAAACTTCACCTGACGCGCTTCGGGCGATACGGCATCACCTTGCCGTGTGGCAGGAGGATCTGCTGGGTGAATCCTTTCAATTTCACTCATGAGTCAAGCGATCAGATGTCTCGTGGTCCGGGTATGCGCCAATTGCATCACCAATATCTTGACCGATAGCAATCCAGTCGCTCCTCATCGCCATAATATCCATCTCATACACTGAGCCAGAGGGACTATAGTTGTTCCGCAATGTACCTCCCAGATCAAGAATCCGCGCCAGCCCTCCGAGAAAAGATGGCTTGGTGTATGAATAGTATAAGGAATTCCTATACCTATCCATCACACTGTCTTGCTTTCTTGACTTGATGAAAAACATGCGTAATCTCCGGTTAACTCACTAACTGGTTCGTTGAAAACGGACCGCGATTCCGTCAAGATACGGAGAGGATACCATATCTTGTCTGACCTTGTAAGTAATGGAAATTCTCAATCCTCCCACACATACTCCTCCCGCACCGGGTGGAACACGTCCAGGATCGTGCAACGGGTGACGGCCCTGCCGGAGTGCTCGACGCCGCCGGGGATGGCGTAGACTTCGCCCGGCCCCAGCACGCGCGTCTCGCCGCCGGTGATGCTGATCTCGAACTGGCCGTCGAACATGTTGATCACCTGCTCGTGCGGATGCGAATGGGCCGGCAGCGGCGAATCGGCAGCGATGTCCCAGTAGACGAGCGTCATGTTGTCGGCGTGGATGAACTTGCCCACGAAGCCGGGGAATAGCTCACGCGCGGTAACATCTTCCAGATTGTAGGTGCTCATTTCTCGCTCCAAATGTGATGCGGGTCAGTCGCGGACGCCTTCCAATTGCGCCACGAGTTCCATCGAGTGGATGGCATCGCGGATGTCGGTCAGCGGGATCTGGCCGCTGCGGATGCAGTCGACGATGTGCTCGTGCATCGTGAGGACGCCATCATAGCGGTTGACGTCGGCCTTGTCCACGCCGTCGATCTGCCAGCCGTCGAGCGTGCGCACCTCGTCGTCCTCGGTGATCTCGATCTCGGCCGGCATCTTGATGTAGCAGCCGACGCCGGTACCGTGCAACTCCGCCCTCAGCACGCGGCCGCCGGAAGCGCGGTTGCCGTGGATGAAGCCGGTTGCGCCGTTGTCGAAGCGCACCAGGCCGGTGTAGCAGTTGCGGTAGTCGCTGGCGAAGCGATCCTGGTAGGCGGTGACTTCGACCGCCTCGCCGCCGGCCATGTAGCGCACCAGGTCGACGGCGTGGCAGACATCGTCCCACAGGGTGGTAGTGAAGCTGCGCGCCTTCTCGCCCAGAAAAAACTTGTGGAAGGTACCCACCACGGTGGAGACCGGCCCCAGGCGCTCCACCTGGCGCATCGCCTCCTGCGTGACCGCGGCGTGGCGGCGCTGGAAACCGACCGCGCAGACGACACCGTTGGCCACCGCGGCATCGTGAATCTGCTGCACCTCCTCCATATTCATACCCGGCGGTTTCTCGATGAAGATATGCTTGCCGGCGTTGAGGCAGTCCAGCGCCGGCTGCAAGAGCCAGCGCTCGTGCATCACACAGTAGACCAGGTCCGGCTCGACCTCCTCCAGCATGCGGCGGTGGTCGTCGTAGCGGTACTGAAAGTCATAGGCCGCGGCAACTTCGTGCAGGCGCTCCTCGTCCAATTCGCAGGCGGCCACCATCTCCACATCGGCCAGTCGGTTGACGTTGGGATAGTGGGCGCCCCGGCTGCGGGGGCCGGCGCCGATAAAAGCGGTACGTAGCATCAGGAGACTCCTTCCCAGTCGTAGTCGATATAACCCTCGTCGCGCACCAGCAGCGCCGAGTTGATCATCGTGCGCAGGTCGCCGCGCGGCCGGAAGTTGATCAGGCTGCGGGCTTTGGTGTTGTCATGGTCGTATTGGTAGCGCACGGGCAGGCGCACCTGCAGCGGCTCGACACCGCTGTTTTCGGACAGGATGGCGGCGGCCTCCGGGAAGCTGAAGGGGGCCGGCGCGCCGCAGTTGAAGGATTCGTCGAGCGCGCCCGGCTCCTCCACCGCGCAGGCCAGCATATGGGCGATGTCGCGGGCGTCGTTGGGCTGATAGAGCCAGGGGCGCCCGTCCAAATCGCGCACGCTGCACGGCTGCCCCTCATCTGCGGCCTCTGCCAGCAGATCGTGCCACAACTCGGCGCCGTCGGCCATGTGCAGTTCACCCAGGGGACTGTTCTGACCTCGCTCCAGCAGCTTGGCCACCGCGCCGACCGTAAACCGACCGAGGATGGCGTCGCCCGATTGCACGTGGCTGGGCCGCACGATCGCGGTGCGCAGCCCGGTCTCTCTGGCCGCCATCTTGGTGAACTCCTCGCCGATCAGCTTGCCGAGCGAGTACTCGCCCACCGGCCGCTTGGGATGGCGCTCGTCCACCGGATGGTAGGCGCAGGCGATCGTTTCGCCGTTGTTGGGGAAGACGCCGGACGAACTCGTGTAGACCAGCCGCTCCAGACGGTCCGCATGCGCGCCGCAGACGCGGGTGATGAGCCGGTCGATCTGCATGTTGTTGTCGAACTGGGGGCCGACATAGTTGGCGGTGTGGATGACCGCATCCACTCCGGCCACGGCGCTGCTCACAAATGCTTCGTCGGTCAGATCACCTGCGGCCAACTCGATGTCCAGCCCGTGCAAGCGCTCCAGCGCCGGGTCGTCCGGCAGGACTGTGCCGCGCACCTCGTGGTTGCGCTCCAGCAGCTGCCGCACCAACCGGCAGCCGACCTGGCCAGCCGCGCCGGCGACAAGGATTTTCATGGGGACCCCTTTGCTTTGCGATGATGAAACGTTGAAGCGATCTACTCTTCTTCCAAAGCCTCATTCAGATACCCGACCACGTCGCGGAAGGAGATGATACCGGTTGGCTGGCCATTGTCATCCACCAGAGGGAGATGGCGGAAGCCGTGGACGGACATCAGATTGAGCGCCTGCGCGATTGGCAAGTCGGCTTTCAGGGTCTGCGGCTCCGGCGTCATGTAGTCCGCAATCGTCTGTTGCGTGAGATCATCAACGATGCCGACGACCCGCATCAGCACATCCCATTCGGTGAAGATTCCCACCAGGCGATCCTCTGCATCGGTCACCAGCACGCAGCCGATGTTGTGCCGGTTCATCTGGCGGACGGTGCGCGCCAGAGAGCTGCGCTCGTCGACGGTGATGGGGACGTTCGGCGCCAGCGCCGCGAGCGTATTCGTCACCAGAAGATCCTGAAATTCCGAGAGCAACTCTTCCGGCTTGTCCATCTCATCGATATACTCTTCATCCAGCCCGGTAATCGGCATCTCATCGAATGCCGAGGCACTGGATGTGATCTCTCTTTCCTCGGTTTTCTCTCTCTCCTCGACCGTCCACAGGTCTGCGGCCAGGTAGAGTTGATTCAGATCGCCGGCGCCCCGTTTCTCCTTGGCCGTCTGCACCTGCGCCATCAATTCTGCCGCGTAATCGGGTTTTTGCACATCGCGGATCACGCCCATCGCCGCCGGGTAGTCGGGAAACTCCATGCTGCTGAGAATCGAGGCCAGCGGCTTGGAGGTGGCATCATGGACCAGAATCTCATCCAGGTCCACTTCGTCCAGCGATACGACTTCCGGCGTGAAACCGTTGAGCCGGATGCCCTTGTCCCGGTTCTTGCCGAAGATCATGTGCTTGCCGTGCTCCAGATACAGAATGGAGTCGTCCCGATTCTTGCGATCACTCAACTCCATCCACTCGTTCGGGTTGAAGATCACGCAGTTCTGGTAGATCTCCAGGAAGGAGGTTCCGCGGTGATCGGCGGCCCGTTTCAGAGAGGCGGCCAGGTGTTGGGGATGCGAATCAATCGAGCGCGCCACATAAGTCGCCTCCGCGGCCAGAGCAACGGCGATGGGATTGAGCGGCTGCTCCATGGAGCCCATGGGCGAAGATTTCGTCACCGTGCCCGGGCGGGAGGTCGGGGAGTACTGGCCCTTTGTCAGCCCGTAGATCCGGTTGTTGAAGAGGACAATGTTCAGATTGACATTGCGGCGGATGGCGTGCAGCAGATGGTTTCCGCCAATGGAAAGGCCGTCGCCGTCGCCGGTGATCACCCAGACGCTCAGGTCGGGGTTGGCGATGGCGAGACCGGTGGCCAGGGCGGGCGCGCGCCCGTGGATGCTGTGGATGCCGTAGGTGTTCATGTAGTACGGGAAGCGGCTGGAGCAGCCGATGCCGGAGATGAAAACGGTCTTCTCTTTCGGCACATGCAACTCCGGCAGCACCCGCTGCATCTGCGCCAGGATCGAATAGTCTCCGCAGCCTGGGCACCAGCGCACCGTCTGGTCGGAGATAAAATCCTTGCGGGTGAGGGAAATCTCTTCTGTCGCAACTGTGCTCATCTATCTTCTCCCGAAAATTGAGTCAATCACGTCCCGCACTTCAGCGATTTTGAGCGGGCGGGCGGAGAGGTTTGCGTAGGTTTCGACTTCGACACCAAATCGGCCGCGCAGCAGCAGCGCCAGTTGACCGCTGTTCAACTCCGGCACGAGGATCCGTTGATGCCGTTTCAGCAACGCTTCCAGATTGCGCGGGAACGGATTCAGATAGCGCATATGCGCGTGCGCGACCGACGTGCCTGTTCGTTGCGCGGCGGCCACCGCAGAGCGCACCACGCCGAACGTACCACCCCAGCTGACCACCAGCAGGTCGGTGTCCTCTGCGCCGAACACCTCCTGTTCGGGGATCACATCGGCCAGGCGGGCGATCTTCTCCGCCCGATCAAGGATCATCTGCTCGTTGTGCTCAGGATCGTAGGAGACGTTGCCCGTGACCGGCGCCTTGCTCAGCCCGCCGAGCCGGTGTTCCAGGCCGGGTGTGCCGGGCAGCGCCCAGGGGCGGGCCAGCGTCTCCGGGTCGCGCGCATAAGGCAGGAACGGACCGTGCCCGTTCGTGTGGCCCTCAGGGTGTCTCACCTCGATGGCCGGTATCTCCTCCGCCTTGGGCGCCTGCCACGGCTCGGCGCTGTTGGCGAGGAAGCCTTCCGAGAGCAGGAAGACCGGCGTCATCGCGCGCACGGCCAGCCGCGCCGCTTCGAGCGCCATCTCGAAACAGTCGGACGGCGTCGACGGGGCAACGATGGGGATGGGGCTTTCGCCGTTGCGCCCGAACATCGCCTGCAACAGATCGGCCTGTTCCGTCTTGGTCGGCAGACCGGTACTGGGGCCGCCCCGCTGCACGTTGACGACGATCATGGGCAGTTCCAGCATGAGCGCCAGGTTGATGGCTTCGCTCTTGAGGGCGATGCCGGGGCCGCTTGTGCCGGTGACCGCGAGCGCGCCGCCGAAGGAAGCGCCGATGACCGCGCAGATGGCGGCGATTTCGTCCTCCGCTTGAAATGTGCGGACATCGAAGTGGCGCAGGGAGGCCAGCGAGTGGAGTATGTCGCTGGCCGGTGTGATCGGATAGGAGCCGTAAAAGAGCGGCTTGCCCATCTTGTGGGCCGCGGTCACCAACCCCATGGAGAGCGCCTCGTTGCCGGTCACTTTACGATAGGTGCCGGGCGGCAGAGCGGCAGGCCGCACCAGATAGCGCTGCTGGAAGGTCTCCGTCGTCTCGCCCAGGAAGTAGCCGGTCTGCAATGCCTTGAAGTTGGCCTCGGCGATGACCGGTTTGCGGGCGAACTTCTTGAAGAGCCATTCGCGGGTGGTCTCCATGGGCCGATCGAACATCCAGAAGACCAGGCCGAGGGCAAAAAAGTTCTGACAGCGATCCCGTTCCTTGTTGGTCAACTCGGCGAACTCGGCCAGCGCCTTCCGGTTGAGCGTCGTCATCGGCATCGACAGCACCTGATAGCCGTCCAGCGAGCTGTCCTCGAGCGGATTTGAGATATAACAGGCCTTGGACAGGTTCTGCTTGGTGAAGGAGTCGGTGTTGACAATGATCGTCCCCGACCGTTGCAGTTCCGGCAGGCTGGCCTTGAGCGCGGCCGGGTTCATCGCCACCAGAACTTGCGGCGCATCGCCCGGTGTCAGCACGTTCTGGCTGGAAAAGTGAACTTGGAAGCCGCTGACCCCGGCCAGCGTCCCGGCAGGCGCACGAATCTCAGCGGGGAAGTCGGGCATCGTGCTGATGTCATTGCCGAACACCGCCGATGTATTCGTAAACTGGGTTCCCGTCAGTTGCATTCCGTCACCGGAGTCTCCGGCAAAGCGGATCGCGACCGACTCAACTTCCTCGATTTCCTGTGTATGTTCGCTCAGATTATCTGTCATGTGCGTTCTCCATCCGGTCTAACGACAGTGGCTCGTGGTGAATGGCCAGCAACGCATTGGCAACCGGCCACTGGTGTTACCCGCCCTCCGCCTTGCGGGGGAAGCGTTCGGGATCGATCGGGCGATTCAATACTTCGACCGGATAGCGGTCGGCCAGATATTGGATAATCGCCTGGTGCGTCATATTGCCCAGCAGTCTACCGTCTTTGTCGACGATTGGCAGATTGCGGAAATGGTTTTCGTCCATCAGGCGCAGTGCGTCCGCCGCCGACGCGTCCGGCCCAATTGTAATCGGATTGGGGGTCATCACCTCATCCACCGGCCTGTCCAACATGCCCGGCGCATCAATGACCTTGCGCATCACGTCCCGCTCGGTGAAGATGCCGACAAGCTCCACGCCGCTCTCGTCGTCAGGCTGCGCGTCGCCGGGCGCGGCGCGATTGTCAACCACCAGACAGACGACCTTTCTGTCGACGCGCATCTGCACGAGCGTATCCCGAATCGAGGTGCCGACGGGCACTTTCGAGAAGCCGCTGACAAGCAGATGGCTGACGTGCTCCGTCTTCAGATCGCTCTGTAAATCCATCCTGTCACCTACTTTCCTTCTGATACGGGCCACTGGCCGATGCCGTGTGGCGGACGGCGCACCTGGGTAATCTGCTCGAATGCGTAGGCAAGCCGAATCAATGTCGGCTCGCTCCATGCGCGGCCCATAAACGTAAGACCGACCGGCAATTCGACTTCCGCGTCAGTATCGATCCCACACGTCACGAACCCGGCGGGAACGGTCACCAGCGGGTAGCCTGCCACCGCCGCGCATTTGGAACTGCGGCCCCGAAACGGATTCCCGATTTTCGGGTCAAGGGACACAGCCGGCCCACCCGTCGGCGCGATCAGCGCGTCCAGATTGTACCCGTCGAGCACCGCGTCCAGCCCCTCCGGGCCGGCCAGTTGCCGTCCCGTCGCCAGCGCTTGCAGATAGGCCTCCCCATCGAGAGGGCCGCTTTCCTGCGCTCGCTCGAACTGCTCCTGGCCGAAAAGTGCCATCTCCTGCTCGGCGTGGTCCAGGTTGAATTGGATCAGGTCGGCGAGCGTGCGCGGCTGGGGCATCTCCGCATCCGCGACGACCCGCGTTGCCAGATAGGCGGCAATGTTATGCTTGAAATCGGTCAGCATGACGAGCCGTTCGCTTGCGCCCAACCTTTCATCGCCAATCGTGGGGATGTCGGCGGGGTCGATCACCTCTGCGCCCGCGTCGCGGATCGCCCGGATCGTCTCTTCAAATACCCTGTCGGTCGCGGCGTCGTATCCGCTAACCGCCTTGCGCGCCACGCCGATGCGCGCGCCGCGCAGGCCGTCGGCATCCAGGAATTGGCGATAGTCGTTGTGGATTCGCCTGTGTTGAACGCCCGTCGCCGGATCGCGCACGTCGGCGGCGGTGAGCGCGCCGAGCGTCGCGGCGGCGTCAGCAACGGTGCGCGTCATCGGCCCGACCGTGTCCTGCGAAAGCGAGACGGGGATAACGCCGGCGCGGCTGCTCAGGCCGACCGTCGGCTTGATTCCGACAATGCCGCAAACGCTGGACGGACAGACGATCGAGCCGTCGGTCTCGGTGCCCAGCGCGACCGCCGCCAAATTTGCGCTGACCGCTGCGCCCGAGCCGGAGCTGGAGCCGCACGGGTTGCGCGTCAGATCATAGGGATTGCGGCACTGTCCGCGGCGCGCGCTCCAGCCGCTGGTCGGGCTGGTGGAGCGCCAGTTGGCCCATTCGCTCAGGTTGGCTTTGCCCAGAATGACCGCGCCCGCCTGTCGCAGGGCAGCCGCAACGGTTGCCTCACGCGCCGGGCGCGAGCCGAGCAGAGCCAGCGAACCGGCGGTCGTCTGCATCCGGTCAGCGGTGTCGATATTATCCTTTAACAGAATGGGGATGCCGTGCAGCGGGCCGCGCAGATGACCGGCCGCGCGTTCGCGATCCAACTGCGCCGCGATCGCGGGCGCGTCCGGATTGGTCTCGATCACTGAGCATAAGGCGTCGTCCACGGTCGCGATCGCCGCCAAATAGCCCTCAGTAATGTCGCCAGCCGTGCGCGCGCCCGCGGCCATATCGATCTGCAACTGGGCGATCGTCACTTCGCAGAGTTCTGCTGACATTATATTGGCAAGTCGCCAGAGGATAGCGCCCAGTAGCGTTGTTGGTCACTCATCATTGATCACTGGTCGCTGCAATCAGCTGATCCAGCGCCGCCCGCAATTCCGCCTCAGGCCGCTCTCCAATAAATTCCTGCACCACATTCCCGTTTCCGTCCAGCAAGATCAGATGGGGCTGGTAGCGAAAGCCGAACTGCTGCTTGTAGGGGGCCGCGTTCCTGTCGTCAATGTCCAGATAGATGAACTCAACCTGTCCCCAGTAGTCGATTTCCAGCCTGTGAACCACAGGCGCAAAGCGAACGCAGACCGGTCACCAGAAAGCGAAGAATTCGAGCAGTTGGGGGCGGCCCGAGCCGAGCACAACCGTCTGCGGGTCGGTGGCGTGCAACTCTTCGGTGAAGGCGGGCGGCGGCCCGAGCGCGACCTCTGTCGGTTCAGGCTCCTCGGTCGGAGTCGGTTCTACCACCAGCGTGGGGATCGGCTCTTCGATCGCTGTCGGCGTTGGTTCCGCGGCCGGCGCCTCGGTCGCCTGCGCCACCTGATCGGCGTCGGCGGAGGGCATATCCTCGCTCGGCAGCGCGACGCAGCCGGACAGCGCCAGGGCCAAAAGGATGAAGACCAGAGTAGTCAGTCTGTGAAAGCGTGTCATGTATCGCTCCTGCGTCGCGGGTTTTTCAGTTCTTTGCATCGCATCTGTCACCTGTGGGATGATGTCGTCATTCAATGCGCTGCCGCTTCGCTATGTGAGCGCCAGTGCCAAATGCGCTACCGCTCCGTTCTATGAGCGCGAGAGATTTCGTTGCGCCTCGGCTCGTAGGGGGGCGAAGAGAGAAGAAATGTCAACCGTTCAGAATTTCGCGCACCCTTCCTGCATTATGCCAAAGCTGTTGCCAAGCTGCCAACCCAACTAGCCACCGATCACCGGCCACTGCGCCGGTTGAGGGAGCTTCTTATGCTTGTAGACACCCACGTTCATGTTTGGGAGATCGACCCGCCCAGATATCCGGTCGGCCCGACCGCCCCGACCTGGAACAGCTACCCCGACGAACCGGGCACAGCCGACGAACTGTCGGCAGAGATGGACGAGCAGGGCGTAGATTGGGCCGTGTTGGTGCAGACCAGTTGGTCCACCTGGGACAACGGCTACATCGCCGATTCCGCGGCGCGCTTTCCCGGACGATTCATCGGGCACGGTCTGATCGACCCGCAAGATGGGGACAATGCGGAGCAGGTGCGCTACTGGGTCAAGGAACGCGGCCTGGCGGGGTTCCGCTTCCATCCCATGTATTATCCTGACGAAAAGATCCTTTTGACGCGACAGAACGGGCCGATGTGGGAAGAGATTGCGGCGCTGGATGCGATCATCCAGTTCCATCTGCGCGCCGAGGACGCCGATCAGATCGCGGTCATTGCCCAGCGCCATCCGCATGTAACGCTCATACTCGACCACCTGGGCTATCCACAGGTCGAAACCGATGAAGCGGCCTACCAGCCCATCCTGGACCTCGCCCGCTACGACAATATCCACATGAAGCTGTCGGATGTCGCCGGGCACGCCCGCCAGGATTATCCATACGCCGATGTGCATCCCTTCATCGCGCAGGCTCTCTCGGCATTCGGCGCCGGGCGCATGATCTGGGGCACGGGCTACCCCGGCCACCACCGCCTCAAGCACAACTGGCCGCCCCTTGCGCAGGAGATCCGCCTCATCCGTGAAGGGCTGCCGTTCCTCAGCGAGGATGACATAGACGGGATTCTTGGCGGCACAGCTGCCCGAATCTGGGGCCTTGAAAACGCCGGTGGCTAGTGGTCAGCGGCTAGTGCGATTCGCGGTCGGCGTTCCCCGACGCGCGTGGCCTGCTCGAAGGCGTGCGCCAACTGCAACACGCCGAAATCGTCCCGATGGCGGCCTACGATCTGCACACCGACGGGCAGCCCCTCCGGCGTGAAGCCGCACGGCACAGAGATGGCAGGATGGCCGGTCACGGTGATGTAGGAGCAGGATTTCATCCAGTCGATATAGGTCTCCATCTCGACAATTCCGTCGCCGCTGTCGATCGCGGTCGGATAGGGCAGATCGACGGAGAAGGGCGGAACCTGACTGACCGGCAGCAGCAGGAACTCGTAGGTCTCCATGAAGTGACGCATCGCATGGTACAACTCGGTGCGTTTCACCTCCGCGCGACCGAGATCCGCGCCGCTGAGTTTCGCTCCTTGCTCGATATTCCAGATGATCGTGTCTTTCATCTGGTGACGGTGCTCCGCCAGCAGCGGACCGTGGGAGAGGTGGAAGCTCCAGGCGCGCATCGTCTTGAAGACCTCGTCGGCGTCGCTGAAATCGGGCAATGCCCATTGGTCGCCCTGGGGCGGACCGCTGAACTCGGTCAACTCGCAGCCGAGCTGTTGGAAGACCGGCAGCTGCGCTTCGATGGCGGCGGTCACGCGGGGATCGACCGGGAACTCTGCGCCCAGGTCGGCGCTGTAGGCGATGCGCACGCCGCTAAAATCGCGCGCCAGGGGACGGGCGAAGATCGCGCCCGGCTCCGACTGGGCGATGGGCGAGCGCGCGTCCGGCCCGGCGATTGCAGTGAGGAGCAACGCCACGTCGGCGACGGTGCGACCCATCGGCCCCTGCACTGACAGCGAGGACCAGCCCGTCATCTTGGGCCAGACCGGCACCCGCCCCGCTGAGAGGCGGAAGCCGACAACGTTGCAGAAGTTGGCCGGGTTGCGCAGCGAGCCGCCCATATCGCTGCCGTCGGCGACCGGGGTCATGCCACAGGCGAGCGCAACCGCCTGGCCGCCGCTGGAGCCGCCGCAGGTCTTGGTCGGGCCATAGGGATTGCCGGTCGCGCCGAACACCGGGTTGAACGACTGGGAACCGGCCCCAAACTCCGGCACATTGGTCTTGCCCATCGGGATGGCGCCGGCCGCGTGCAGCCGCTCGATGATCAACTGGCTTTGCACGGGCACATTGTCGCGGTGGATCGGCGAGCCGTAGGTCGTGCGAATGCCGGCGGTATCGGTTGTGTCCTTGTGCAGCATCGGCAGACCGTGCAGAGGGCCGACCTTTTCGCCGCGCGCCAGCACGTCGTCCGCGGCCTTGGCGCGTTCCAACGCCTGCTCCGGCAGGAAAGTTACGACGGCGTTGACGGCCGGATTCACGCGCTCGATCTGGGCGATGTGGGCCTCAGTCAGCTCGACACTGGAAAAATCCCCGCGACGGATACCGGCGGCCAGTTCAGTTGCGTTGAGAAAGCAGAGTTCAGTCGTCATCGTCAGGTGCGTCCCCGGCGCGAAAGCCATCTTTGAAGAAAGGAAGTTTTTCCCGTTTCGGTCCCCGCCGCCACTGCTCACAGCCGCCCTCGCCGCTGGGCCGCACTTTGGGCGCGGCCAACTCCTCGAGCGGTTTCCAGCCGTAAGGATCCTCACCGGCGATCATCAGAATGTCCCGATAGTCGGCGATGGCCATGTGCTGGCCCTCCTTCGGCCCCCGCCACGGCAGGAGGGACTCGGCGCTCATGTAGTGGTTGACCAGAACGCGCCGGTAGCCGCTCTGCGCGCGATTGGGGAAGGAGCGGTGCAGCAGGTAGCCGTTGAAGAAAACCAGCGAGCCGGCCTTCACCTCCACCGGGATCGAATCCCCGTCGGAATAGGGGAAACCGTAGGCCTCGCCCGCGCAGTCGAAGCGCGTGTCTTCGTGGTCGTGCTGGGGCCAGAGGATACCGCGCTTGTGCGAGCCGGGGATGATCCACAGGCAGCCGTTCTCGACGGTGGCGTCGTCCAGCGCGATCCAGGCGCCGGTCAGCGTGCGGTCGCGAGTGGGGATGAAGTATTCGTCCTGGTGCCAGGCCTGGCCCGGCTTGCCCGTCGCCTTGATGAAAAGCATTGACTGCATACATTTCACGTTCGGCCCGATGATCTGTGTGAGCACATTTGCGATCTGCGGATGGCCGAGATAGCCCAGCATCACTTGCGAAATCTTGTGCGGAAAGTGGATGCAGAGATAGCGGCGCAGCACATCCTCCCCGCTTTCGCCGGGCAGGTTGGATTCGAAGCCGTCCACATCGCCCCGTTCGCCCTTGCAGATGGCGGTGGTCTCGGCGCGAAGCTCCTCCACCTCGTCCGGCGTCAACGCATCCGGCAGAATGTAGTAGCCATTTTTAGTGTAGAACTGTTTGATGCTTTCAGGAGATGCGGACGTTGTCATCCCATTGGCCGGTTCAAGGGTACGGGATGGCGGCGCCTCCGGCGCAAGGTTGGGCGCGCCAATGGGAGGCGCCACGGGTGCAATCGGGACAGATGCCATATGGATTCTCCTTGTAATCGGGCGCGAAAAATCGGACAGGGCTTTCGTGCAGTATAGCGGAGGCCAGCAATAGGGTCAACGATTGGGTGCAACCGCCATCACATTGAAGACACGCTGTTTCCCGTCCTGCATATTGTTCAAGATCGGCGAGACATCCGCGATCCCAGGGCGAAGTCCAAAATGGATTGAGGCGCCAGACCTGGTAAACTAATTGGCGGCGCTGCCGCGAACATGGTATGGTGCAAAGCAATTGCAACAATTCGCTAGAGAGAATTGGCCAAGATTGGCGGTATGGTTGTATGCTCCAGTAAGTTCCTTTTCGGGCGGGGCGCATTCGGTAATCACGTAACCAGAGGAAAGACGTAAGCGCGTATGGCATTCCGTAAACTGTCAGTGCTGGCTCTGCTCATCTTCCTGTGCGCCTGTAACGCAGGCGGGTCGGATTCGCCGAAGGGACGTTTGCAGGTGGTCGCTACCGTCTCTCCCATTGCCAACATCGTCTATAACATTAGCGGCGATCATGTTGATCTCACCGGTCTCGTGCCGGCCGGCACCGACTCGCATACCTTTGAACTGGCGCCGTCCGATGCCGTGACGCTGGCCAGCGCCGACCTCATCTTCACAAACGGGCTACACCTGGAGCAGTCGGCAATGAGGATGGCCGAGGCCAATCTGAAAGAGGGGGCGGAGATCGTTCTGCTGGGTGAGATGGTGATCGAGCCGGAAAACTATGTATACGATTTCTCCTTTCCTGAAGAGGCCGGCAGTCCCAATCCACATCTGTGGACCGATCCGATTTTCGCGCTCAAGTATGCAGAGATTGTGCGCGACAAGCTGACGGCGCACGATCCTGAGAATGGCGACGCCTACCGGGCCAACTATGACGAGTTCGCGGCGCGCATCGAGGCGCTGGATGCCGCCATCCAGGCGACGACCGCCAGCATACCCGAGGAAAACCGCAAGCTGTTCACCTATCACGACTCGTTCGCTTACTTTGCGCTCCGCTACGGCTACACAGTGCTGGGAGCGGTTCAACCCTCCGATTTCTCCGAGCCATCGGCGCAGGAAGTGGCGGCGCTCATCGAGCAGTTGCGCGCCGGCGGCGTGCCCGCCATCTTTGGCTCGGAGGTCTTCCCCTCGCCGATTCTGCGGCAACTCGGCCGCGAGGCGGGCGTTGCCTATGTGAGTACCTTGAGCGACGACGATCTGCCGGGTGATCCGGGTGATCCTGAGCACTCCTATATCAGCATGATGGTGGAAAACCTGATGACAATGGCCATCGTCCTCGGCGGCGACCCTAGGCTGATGGAGGGTGTGGAGACGGGCAACGTGCCAGGCCCGGACAGTTCCGTTCAGCAGTAGGCACAGAATTTTGAAAGTTGGCGTGGAGAGTTGACACGTTCGGCAGAGCTTGTTAGCATTTGTTTAAATTGCGAAAATTCTCAATAAAGAAATATATTATGAGTCACAATACGGCAGTGATCAATCAGCAGTTACGCGAGGCCGGCTTCCGGGTGACGCCCCAGCGTCAGCTTATTCTTGACGCGGTTTGTGAACTTGATAAGCACGTTACGCCGGAAGAAGTGTACGAGCATGTGCAGCGCATCGCCCCTACCCTGAGCCGGGCGACTGTTTACCGCGTGCTGCATTTTCTGACAGCACAACGCATCCTGGCGATGGTGCAGATGGTCGACGGTCGTTATGGCTACGAGATTGCCGGGACTGAACCGCATCACCATCTGGTTTGCCGTTCGTGCGACAGCTTTCTGGAGTTACCGCACAGCATGTTGAGGGCCTTTCGCCAGGCGATGGAAGCCCAATACGACTTTGAGATCGACGTGAGCCATGTTTCATTTTTTGGGCATTGCACCGATTGTCGTAACGCGGCCGGCGCCTGACGCCGCTTGTTGGTCACACCACGCCAACCTGACGAATGGATAAACGCACATGCTCCACTCGCTCCGAATTCTACCGTCGCTTCTGTCCGTGTTGATCCTCCTGGCCGCTTGCAGCCCAGACGCGTCTGGACCGACAGCAGTCCAGTCCGATGGGGAACGTTTGCGCGTTGTTGCCTCGCTCTCTCCCATCGCCAACATTGTCTACAATATCGGGGGCGATCGGATTGACCTTGCGGGAATCCTGCCGCCGGGCGTTGACCCGCATACATTCGAACCGAGACCGTCCGACGCCGTGAAACTGGCGCAGGCCGACTTGGTCTTTGTGAATGGGCTGCATCTGGATGAGTCCACAATGAGGCTGGCTGAAGCCAACCTGAAGGAAGGGGCTGAGATCATACAGTTGGCTGTCGCGGTGGCCGAAGCCGATGAACTTATCTATGGTAACGAACACCATCATGGCCATGGTGAGCAGGACGGCGAGGATGGTCACGCCGAGGACGACGACCATGACGACGACGAGAATGGCCACGCCGAGGACGACGACCACGCCGAGGACGAAAATGGCCACACCGAGGACGACGACCATGACGATGACGAGAATGGTCACGCCGAGGACGATGGGCATGGCGAGAGAGACGGAGAAGAAGGCGAAGGCGAACCCGATCCGCACCTCGTACTCGATCCGAACTTCGCCATGCGGTATGCCAAAGTCGTGCTTGACAGTCTGACGGCCCGTGATCCGGACAACGGCGCATACTATCGGGCCAATTTTGACGAGTATACCGCCCGCCTCCAGGCTCTGGACGCGGCAATCCGGGCGACGACGGCCACCATTCCCGAATCGAATCGCAGGCTGTTGACCTATCACGACTCGTTCGGCTACTTTGCCCGGCGCTACGGCTACACCATCGTGGGAGCAATCCAGCCGTCCGACACGTCCGAGCCGTCCGCGCAAGAGGTGGCGGCGCTGATCGAACAGTTGCGCGTCGAAAAGGTGCCCGCCATCTTCGGTTCGGCGCTCCTCTCCCTGGACGTTCTCGAGCGGATAGCTGCCGAAACCGGCGCCACCGTAAGCACTTTGTTGGACGAAGATCTGCCCGGCGAGGCGGGGGACCCTGAACATACGTACATCGGCATGATGGTAGAGAACATGAGAACGTTGGCGAGTTCACTTGGGGGCGACCCCTCCCTGATGGATGGGGTAGAGGTCGGCAACGCGCCGGACAGCAACCGGAACCGGTGACCGACGCAGGCCGCGAACCATTGGCCGCCAACCACAGAGACAGGAAGGGGTTATGGACCCGCTTATCGAACTATCGGGCGTGGCCTTTAGCTATGGCGCGGTGAACACCTTGGAAGAGATCAACCTGCACCTGCACCCGGGTCAGTTCGTGGGTCTGGTCGGGCCGAGCGGCGCCGGCAAGACAACGCTCTTAAAGCTCGTCCTGCGCCTGCTCAACCCGACCGAGGGCCGGATCCAGCGCGTGCGGTCTAGCCTGCGTCTGACCTATGTGCCGCAGATCGAGACGGTGGATTGGAACTTTCCGGTCACGGCTGAAGAGGTGGTGCTGATGGGGATTGACCACCGCTCGAACATCTGGCCCTGGCCGCGCAGCAGCGAGCGAAAACGGGCGCGCGACATCCTGGAACAGTTGGAGATCGGCCATCTGGCGCAGCGGCACATTCGCGATCTCTCCGGCGGGCAACAGCAGCGCGTCTTCCTGGCCCGCGCCCTGATTTCGGAGCCGGAGATGCTGGTGCTCGATGAACCGACCACCGGCGTGGATATGCGCAGCTCCGAAAACATCTTCCACTGGCTGACCTCGCTCAACAAGCAGGGCATGACGATTCTGCTCACCACGCACGATCTGAACATGGCCGCCGCGCACGTGCCCTGGGTGGTCTGCCTCAACCGTCGCATTTTGGCGCAAGGGCCGCCGCAAGAGATCTTTACTGAAGCTGTTCTGGGCGAGGCATACAAGGGTGACTTTATCGTCATCCGCCAAGACGATATGATGTTTGTGCAACAGAGGCCCCATCCCCACGGTCTGCAGGAAGTGCTGCCGGATCCGGTGGAGGGGGGATTGCCCAATCATGACAACCGTAAGGGACCGGTTCAACCCGCTTCCGCCCCAAAGGAGTCCTGACCGCCATGGACGCTCTGCTCACACCTTTTCAGTATGAGTTCTTTCGCAACGGCACGATTGCCGCGGTATTGGTCGGTGGGCTGTGCGGCCTGATCGGCGTCTATATCGTACTGCGCGGCATGAGCTTCATCGGCCACGGTCTCTCCCACGCCGTTTTCGGCGGAGCGGTGGTGGCCTTTATTCTCCAGTTCAACTTCTACGTCGGGGCGGTGTCGTGGGGTTTTATCGCCGCGCTGCTGATCAACCAGACGGTACGCAAAACGACAATTAGCGCCGACGCCGCCATCGGCGTGGTGACGACGGCCAGTTTCGCGTTAGGGGTCGCCCTGATCTCCCGCTACCGCCGTTTTACCCAATCGTTCGACGCGGCCCTTTTTGGCAACATCCTGGGCGTCACTCTCGCCGACGTGGCCGTGATTGTCGTCGTCACCCTCTTGGCGGCGCTGTTGATCTTCTTCTTCTACAAGCAACTGCTCTTCACCACCTTCGATACCGAGGTCGCCCAAGTCTACGGCATCTCCACCTTCTGGATCGAGACCTGGTTTGCCTTGATTCTGGCGGCTGCCATCATCGCCTCTGTCCAGATCCTGGGCGTGACGATGATCGGGGCGGCGCTGGTGGTTCCCCCGATCACGGTTCGTTTGCTGACCGACAGCTTCCACCGGCTGATTCTTTTCTCCACTGGGCTGGGTGCGCTCACGGGGTTGGTAGGCTTGTACGTCAGCTTTTACATAGATGTCTCCAGCGGCGCGACGATCGTGTTGTTACAGGCGCTCATTTTCTGCGTGGCTCTGCTCTACGCATCCCGCGTGCGGAACAAACGCCGGCTGGTCGAGACGACCGTGTATGGGCCGACATGAAGAGGTGAACGAGAAGAGGAGATCGTTGTGGGGGAGCCTCTGCACGAGGGTTAGCGACTTGCAAAAAGCACGTCGCTAACCGCGAGACAGTCACTTCTCGTCCCCCATCTCTTGCATCTCCCCCGACGCAAGTTCGTACTCCTCGGCCAGGCCGCTATCTTCATACCCCGGGATCGCCTGGCCCAGGCGGAAAAGGGCCATGGCCGCGGCCTCCTGCTCCGCCTCCTGCTTGCTCTGCCCTTCGCCTACGCCGTAGGGCTGTTTGCCGATAGTCACTTGGCGAATGAAGAGACGGGCATGATCCGGCCCTTTGGTGTGGACGGTTCTGTAGCGAGGCGTTTGGCCCGTTGCGGCCTGCGCCCACTCCTGCAGGCGGCTCTTGGGATCTTTGGCCAGGGCGTGGGGGGCCACCCGTTCAATCTCCGCAATCAAGCGGGGTTCAAGGAAGCTGCGCAGGGTGAACGTCCCCTGATCCAGATAGAAGACGCCGAGAAAGGCTTCGTAGGTGTCACAGAGGGTGGTATGGCGGTTGCGCCCGCCGTTCTCCTCCTCGCCGCGGCCCAAAAGCAGATAGTCGCCCAGATTCAGTTCCTTGGCAAAGCGGGAAAGGGTCTCGCGCTTTACGAGCGCCGAGCGCAGGTTGGTCAGTTCACCTTCCCTCCGCTTCGGGTAGAGCCTGAACAGCAGTTCGCTGGCAATGAAGCTCAACACTGCGTCGCCGAGAAACTCAAGACGTTGATTGTCCTGCAGGTCGGTCTCTTCGTCGGCCTCATGCAGGTAGCTGCGATGAACGAATGCTTGTTGCAGTAGGGCACGATCGTTGAATCGGACGCCCACCGCCTGTTCCAGTTCTTCCAGCGTACGGAACTTACCCTCCATACGAGTTGCCTCCTGTTAGCGGCGAGCGAAGCGGGGGCGTGGTGAGTAAACACCACGATCCGCTTGCCACCAACGAAGCGACACGCGCGCCCCTGTCGATCAGGGACGCATCCAACCTATACGGCAGGCAGCCGTTTGAGGCCCAGACCGGTCAGGTTGACAACGACGGAATCCGAAGGCTTCAATTGGGGGGCCAGCTTGGTGAGGGCGGCGGCAACCGTGGCGCTGGTCGGCTCGACGAAAAGTCCGCGCTGGGCCAGACGCTCTTGGGCAACGAGGATTTCCTCGTCGTTGACGACGATAGCCGTGCCGCCGGACTGACGCAAGGCCCAAAGGATCGAGCGGCTGCGCACCGGTTTTTCCACGGCGATGCCGTCAGCCAAAATGCTGGGCGCGACCTGTCGACGGGGCACGACTTCGCTGTATCCCTCGCGGAAGGCGTCGCAGATCGGCGTGATCGGCTCGGCCTGCACGGCCACCATGCGCGGCAATCTTTCAATGACACCGCTGCGGTGCAGATGCTGAAAACCCCTCCACGCGCCCAGAAAGAGGCCGCCGTAACCGACCGGGGTGACGAACCAGTCCGGCGCCTTCCTGCCGAGTTGCTCCCAAATCTCCCAGGCATTGGTCATGAAGCCCAGGAGGCAGGCCGGATGCCAGGCATGTGAAGCATAGACCACATCGTCGCCGGTCTGGGAGGCTTCCGCGGCCTGCGTGGCTGCGTCGCGCGGGCCGCTGACCTCGACCAGTTCCGCGCCGTAGACGGCGATCTGCGCCTTTTTCGGTTGTGGCGCGTACGCGGGCACAAAGATGCGGGCAAATAGACCGGCCCGGGCCGCGTAACAGGCCAGGCTGGCGCCGGCATTGCCGCTTGAATCGTCCATAACCGTGCGCACGCCCTGGCCCACCAGCCAGTTGACGATGACGCTGACGCCTCGGTCCTTGTAGCTGCCTGAAGGCATCAGCCCTTCAAACTTCCAGTAGACGGGCTGCTCTGACCATGTGTCTTCGATCAGCGGCGTCCAGCCCTCCCCCAGGGAAAACAGCTCGCGCCCCTCGGCCACCACCGGCAACATGGGCAGGTAGCGCCAGTGGCCCGCATAGTGGTCTTCGATCTGATCCGGATCAAAGGGAGGCAGATCGCAATACTCTAGTGGTTCGCCGCTTAGGGGGCACCGTAGGGGAGCTTCTTCGGCAGCAACTCGGAACTGGCTGCTGGGGCAGTATGCGAGCAAACGTCAGATCCTTTCCAGGGGCAGAGTGGAGAAGCTTTCGCGCCGCCGCGCCCCTTTCGAGCCGGGGCACATTCACAACCCTGATTCGCCTGTACCTCTTATGTAAAGTTGTACCCGAATTTTGAGGATTGGTCAAGTGGCAGGACAGACCGGGTGTGTCCCGGATTTTTGGGTCAGGGTTGTCTGAATCAGGACTTTCGGGATTTGTGGATTAGCAGGATAACAGGCTGAGGGTCGATTGTCATACAAGGGGTCTTTTCTCGCTGGCTGAAAGGGCACTTCGCAACTTCCAAATCATTTAGGATGCGCCCGACCGGCCAACCGCGCAGTTTCCCGTTCTTGCCCAGCCTCCTACAAAGCGGCGGAACAGCTGAAATGTGATAGAATCGAGTCGATTCGCCCGTTGGCAAGTGCCCTGAAACCTGGGATCGCGAACGCCCCGCACGCACGCTGTGAACAACGATATGGAGAATTCCGAAGATGATAATCAAACGCATCTCCGCCTATCAGGTCGATCTGCCTCTGCACGAAGGGCGCTACGCCTGGTCCGGCGGCAAGTCGGTCTCGGTTTTCGACAGCACGATTGTCCAGGTCGAGACCGATAACGGCCTTGTCGGCCACGGCGAAGTCTGCCCTCTCGGCCCCTTTTACCTGCCAGCCTACGCCGCAGGGGTGCGCTCCGGCCTGACCGAGCTGGCGCCCCACCTGATCGGGCTGGACCCGCGACAGTTGGCCGTCCTGAACGAACAGATGGACCGGGCGCTCAAGGGCCATGCCTATGTGAAATCCGGCATCGACATCGCCTGCTGGGATATTCTGGGCCAGGTGAGCGGACAGCCTGTCTGCGTGCTGCTGGGCGGGCGCTATGGGGACGATTTTGTCCTCTATCGGGCCATCTCCCAGCGCTCACCGGCGGAGATGGCGGACTCGGTGGCCGCGTATCGGGCCGAGGGGTATCGACGTTTCCAGCTGAAGGTAGGCGCTGATGCGGATACGGACATCGAACGGATTCGGGCCGTGGCCGCAGTGCTGCGCCGCGGTGACGTGCTGATAGCCGATGCCAACACCGGCTGGTTGGCGCACGAGGCCGCGCGCGTGGCGCGCGGCGTGGAGGACGTGGATGTCTACATCGAGCAGCCCTGTCTCAGCTACGAGTCATGCCTTTCGATTCGCCGCCGCACGTCCCATCCCTTTGTGCTGGATGAGACCATCGACGGCATCGACGCGCTGCTGACCGCGCACGGGGATGACGCCATGGATGTGGTGAACATCAAGATCAGCAAGTTCGGGGGGCTGACCAAGGCCAGGCAGGCGCGCGATCTGTGCGTTTCTCTCGGCATCGCCATGACTATCGAAGATAGTTGGGGCGGGGACATCACCACGGCCGCCATCGCCCATCTGGCCCATAGTACGCCGCCGGAATTTCTGTTTACGGCCACCGATTTCAACAGCTATGTGACCGTCAGTACAGCCGAAGGCGCGCCCCAGCGCCGCAATGGCCGTATGGCAGCTTCCAACGCGGCCGGACTGGGCGTCACCCCCCGCTGGGAGGCGTTGGGCGAGCCGGTTCTGGTGATCGAATGAAGGTTTCATGCGCCCCTGCTCGAGGGGGGCGCGTTTATCTGAATCAGGTTTTTCGTGTTTGGCCGCCGCCAACTGTCCAAACTGCTGGAGTCAGCGGCGGCCAAATTTGTGGATTGACAGGTTACAAGGCGACGGGTCGATTCGTATGCAGTGGGTCTTTTCTCGCCGGCTGAATGGGCGCATCGCAATTTCCCAACATTTTGAGATGAACCCCATACCCTCCTTGATCTGTACCATCGCCGCAAGAGAGCGTATACTGCGGCCTCAGTACCTGAATTGAGCTTCCCCCCTCATCGGCAAATGCAATGCAAACGCCCCTTTCGAGCAGGGGCGCATTCAGCCACTCCGTGCCCATCTCTTGCAGTTCAATAGGGACAGCAAGGATTTCTTGCGCCTTCGCTATGTTGTCGGGCCGCCGCCGTGTCCCTCTCTGGCAGCGGCGCATCCGGCATTGCCTTTGGCGGCGCGAGCCGCTTACCACAAGCCACCAACCAGGACGAAGTTCTGTTGTCAACCAAGACACGGATCAATGGCGCTCAACAGCTCAATGACAGTACCGTTTCCACTGCTTCCGAATTCCCCGCCGCCTCCGCGGAGCTGACCGACCGCTACCGGCTCTTCGCATCCTTTTTTGAACAGCTCTATCTGGAAAAAGAGGTCTACGCACACGAAGACAGAATCGTGTTGCGCTGGCCGCGCTTGCTGGAAGCGCCGGCCGATTACAACGTCCGTCTGCAACGGACCAACGGGCGCATCTACGCCGAGGCGGAGGGCAAGGAAAGCGATAGCGGAGACCGCACTCTGACACAGGCGCTTTCGATTGCCGACGGGAATACGAACTGATCCTGATGCCGTTCACGAACGAGTATTACATCAAAGGCGTCCGCATCCAGCGCAAAATTCCGCTGTCGATCGTGCGTTCGGACTACCGGACAGCGCCGTATGGCACATATGTTAATCGTCAGATCGAGTTGCTGCGCCACGCCGCCGCGTCCCTTCCGGTCCGGCCTGAGCCGACCGCATCTGCCGCGCACTTGGCGAAGGCCGGAACCTGGGGCGCATCTGACACTGCGCTGGACGACGGCCTGTTTTCCGAGATCGCCAAGATGACCCTGGGCTTGTGGCAGCGGATCGACCCAAGGCATATCGTTGCCGCCATCGGCGCGGTCGAGGGCTATGAAGAAGCGCATCTTGCGCGCCTCATCGGCCTGCTGGGCATGATCAGCCGCTACGGAGAAAGCGAAGAGTTCCCCGCCGAGATCCGGCAACCGCTCGAAGACTGCGTGACCGGTCTTGCCTACTGCGAGCGAGATTACGCAGAGAATACGGACAAGAATCTGGGCGACACGGACAGGCTGCTGCTCAGCGCCTGTGAAATGCTGGCCGGGCAACGCTATCCAGAATGTTCGTTCCCATGCAGCAGCCAGACCGGGCAGTGGCATCGCCAGCGCAGCGAGGAAGCGGTCACGCGCTGGCTCCAGCGCGCCGCGACAGATGGATTCCTCGACACATCGGGCCATGGACTGGCGCAACTGCTGATCGCGCTGTCACACCTGATCGACCTGGCCGATTCGGAACAGATCTGGAATCTGGCGGCGGTTGTGATGGACAAAGCGCTGGTTACCTTGGCGCTGGATTCCTTCCAGGGTGTCTACGCAGCCAGCCAGCCCAATAGCCATTTCGCTCCCGCCCGGAGTGGGTACGTGTCGCCGCTGGCAGGCATTGCGCGCCTTCTGTGGGGCATCGGCGCATGGAACTGGCATTGGGCCGCGCCGGTCAGCCTGGCCTGTTGTCAGGGTTATGAGCAGCCGCCCGTGATCGCGGCGCTGGCGTCCGAGACCCACGCCGCCGGTATGTGGGCGACCGAACGGCACGCCATAAGAGGAGAGAATGGAGAGGAGAGAGAGAAAACCTCACACCTCGGACGCTGCACAAGGCGATCTACAAGACGCCGGACTATCTGCTCTGTAGCGCGCAGGATTTTCAGCCGGGTCAGCGCAGCCGGGTCAGCGCAGCCGGGTCAGCGCAGCCGGGTCAGCGCAGCCGGGTCAGCGCAGCCGGGTCAGCGCAGCCGGGTCAGCGCAGCCGGGTCAGCGCAGCCGGGTCAGCGCAGCCGGGTCAGCGCAGCCGGGTCAGCGCAGCCGGGTCAGCGCAGCCGGGTCAGCGCAGCCGGGTCAGCGCAGCCGGGTCAGCGCAGCCGGGTCAGCGCAGCCGGGTCAGCGCAGCCGGGGCGGGCAGAGTTGGCAGGCTACCCTGGGCGCAGACGCGATCGTGTTTGTCAACCATCCGGGCGACGGCGACGGTTTGCGATGGCGGGCGGATGGGGCAAACCGTCGCATAGCTGAAGCAACCAATGCCCACGGGGGGGGCGACTGGCGCAGCGGGCTGCTGCCACGCTGCACCCAGCATCATGATCTCTTGATCGCGCTCTATTCGCTGCCGGAGGCGGACCCGCTCGGCTTCACCCGCGCCTACTTCCCGACGTTCGCCTTCGACGAGCATCAGGTGGGCATCCGCAACAACTGGGCTTTTGCCGCCAAAGGGGACGCTTACATCGCGCTGGGCTGTTCGCGCCCGATAGAGTTGGAGCAGGACGGCCCCAGCGCGTATCGGGCGTTACGGGCCAATGGGCGTGACGTTGCATGGCTGTGCCAGATGGGGCGCAACGCCGATTATGGCTCGTTCGCCAATTTCCGTAAGCGCGTCCTGGCCGCCCGTTTTGTCTGCGACGGGCTTTCCGTATCGTATCGTCGGTTGCAGGGTGACAGCGTTACATTCGACTGGGACGGAGCGCTCTGTGTCAACGGAGAAGCGCAAGCGTTGCAGGGCGCCATTCATTATGAAGGCCCCCACTGCGTGAAAGACAGCTGGCCGGCTTCGCAGATGGTCGTTGTTCATGGCGAGCAGGCCATACAACTCGATTTTGCCAGTACATAAATTGGTCACTGACAACATAATCAACATTACAGTTCCATTGCCCCTTACTCTTTTCGCTTTCTTCCCAACCGCTACCTTTCAGTATATCTCACCCCCATTTTGGCCCGCACCCACCCAGGTAGCGCGCTGCTCGTGATCGCATATTTTATTCCCCGTATGGTACTATAGGTGCCAGTTTCCCGCGGCCAGTGATCAATAACTGCAAGTTTTGGCCGCCGCTGACCCCAATGGCTCGGGTAGTTGGCAGCGGCCCCATGCGGAGCGCCGGACATGCGTATCTCCTCTATCGAATCCTTTCTCCTTGAAGCGCCGATCGAGCCGGGCTTTGGCTGGTCCCAGGGCTGGACGGAAAAACGCGCAGTGGGGCTGGTCAAGCTGATCACCGACGACGGAATCGTCGGCTGGGGGGAAGGGTTGAGCGGCCCATCCGCGCGCCTGGTCCACGAGGGCTTCGCGCCCCTGCTGCTGGACGCGGACCCGATGCAGCGCAATGGGCTGTGGCAGAGGATGTTCCAAACGCTCTACAATGGCAACGACGCCGTCGGAATCGGCGGCAACTCCATCAGCGCGGTCGACACTGCCCTGTGGGACATCGCCGGCAAGGCGAGCGGACTGCCAGTTTCGGCGCTCCTGGGCGGACGGGTACGTGAGCGCATCGCCGTCTACGCGACCGGCCTCTACTATTCGGAGGAATGTCTCGCCGCCGCCTCGAGCCGCAGCCCGTTTCCGCAAGGGCTGCTCGACGAGGCCAGGATGTACGTGGAGTTGGGCTTCGCGGGCATGAAGACGAAGGTCGGCGGGCTTCCCCTGGCGCAGGATGTGCGCCGCGTGGCGGCCATCCGCGATGCGATCGGACCGGATATCTTCCTGATGGTGGACGCCAATCAGGCCTACAACGCCACGACCGCGATCCGCATCGGCCTCGAGTTGGCTGCGCTCGACATCTTCTGGTTCGAGGAGCCGGTCAACGCCAGGGATGTGGAGGGATACTTGCAGGTGAAGGGCGCGCTGCCGATGGCGATTGCGGGCGGCGAAAACCTGCGCACCCGCTATGAGTTCAAGGACTATATAGGCCGACGGGCGGTGGATATCGTCCAGCCGGACGTGATGAACGTGGGCGGCATCACCGAAATGCACCGGGTGGCCTCGATGGCGAATGCCTTTGGCATTCTGTGCAATCCCCACGTGTGGGGGTCGCCGGTGATGATTGCGGCCAGCCTGCATGTGGCCGCGGCCGTGCCGGAATGTCCGCCGGCGCGCGTGCCGCGTCCCTACCAGCAGGAGCCGGTCATGGAGTTCGACCGCACGCCCAGCCCCATCCGCGAGGGCATCGCCGAGCCGTTCGATCAGACGGGTGGCTTTCTCGATGTGCCCACCGGGCCGGGCCTGGGTGTAGAGATCGACGAGATGGCCGTGCGACAACTAAGTGTGGCTATAAGAAAAACCGGCAGATAACATCACTAGCCAGTTTCCAGTTGTCAACAGCTGCACGAGCCACCAAACGCTTACATATAGGAAAGGAATCCGTTCCCATGCCTCCGATTGCTCTGCAACTTTTTTCCGTGCGCCATGAGTTTGCCGCGGATATGCCCGGCACGCTGGCCGCGGTGGCGCAGATGGGCTACAGCGGGGTTGAGTTCGCAGGCCCGCCCCAGCACACCGCCGCCGCGCTGAAGGCCCAACTGGATGAACTCGGCCTGCTTTGCAGCGGCTGGCATGTGCCCTTCGCCCTGGTGCAGGATGACGCGCTCGACGAGACGATCGCCTTCCACCATGCGTTGGGCAATGACAAGCTGATCATCCCCGGCATCCCCGAAGAGTTGCGCCAGAGCCGCGACGATTGGCTGAAGCTGGCCGACTTTACCAACCGCCTCGCCGCACGCCTGGCCGCCGAAGGAATGCGGACGGGGTATCACAACCATTTCCACGAGTTCATGCCGCTGGACGGCGAGACCCCCTGGGACACCTTCTTCGGCAACACCGACCCGTCGGTCATCATGCAGTTCGATACCGGCAACGCCATCTTCGGCGGCGCGGAGCCGGTGGGCATCATCCGCAGCTACCCCGGCCGCGCGCTGACCGTGCATCTGAAGCCGTTTACGAAGAGCATGCACGATGGATCTGGGCACGATTATCCCCACTCGGCCTTCGACCCGGTTATCGGCGAGGATGACACCGACTGGGCCGCGTTCTTCGACGCCTGCGAAGCGGTCGGCGGCACGGAATGGTACATCGTCGAGTACGAGAGCGACGCCTATGCGCCCCTGGATGCGGTCGACCGCTGCCTGCGCGCGCTGCGAGGCATGGGGAAGTAGTGGCAAGTGACCAATAGCCACCGATCCCAAATCGCGCTCATATAGCGAAGCGGTAGCGCATTCAACAACCACATGACCGCCAATCCCACCACGAAACCCGCCGTCAGCTATACGGACCTTCTCCGCAACAACCGCAACTTCCGCTTTCTCTGGTTTGGTCAGATCGTCAGCCTGCTGGGCGACTGGTTCAATCTGGTCGCCTCGGCTGCGCTGGTCGGTCTGCTGACGCAATCGGGCCTGGCGGTCGGCTCGCTCTTTGTGGTGCGCATGTTGGCGCCGTTTGTGGTCAGCCCCATCACCGGCGTCGTGGCCGACCGCTACAACCGCAAGTACATTCTGATCGCTGCCGACCTGGTGCGGGCGACCGTGGTCCTCGGCTTTCTGCTCGTGCGCGATGCCGGGGACGTTTGGCTGTTGTACACGCTGACGGCCGTGCAGTTGGCTCTGAGCGGATTCTTCTATCCCGCCCGTACCTCCATCTTGCCCGAACTGGCGGGCGAGCGAGAATTGGGCGCGATGAACGCCCTCAGTTCCGCCACCTGGTCGGTGATGCTGGCCCTGGGCGCGGCGCTGGGTGGGCTTGTCGCCGGCGTGTGGGGCATATACCCGGCCTTCGTGCTCGATGCGCTGACGTTCCTGCTCTCCGCTGCGCTGCTGGCGCAGATTCGCATGCCGGCCAGGCTCGCATCCGCGGCGGCAGAAAAAACCGTCGCTGCGGCGGTACTCCAGTACATCGATGGCCTGCGCTATCTGCGGGAACATCTGGACATCCTCATCATCACCTTGCAAAAGGCGATCCTCTCCCTTTTCCTTTCTGCTGGCTTTCAGGTGGTTCTGGTGGCGATCTCGCAGCAGGTCTTTATCGTCGGTGAGGGCGGCGGCATCGGCATGGGGCTGATGTTTGGTCTGGCCGGGGTTGGATCGGGCATCGGCCCGATACTGGCCCGCAAGATGACCGGGGACGACGGACCGACCCTGAGAAAGGCGATCGCTGTCGCCTATCTCATCAGTGTGCTCGGGGCGGCAGTGACGGCGCCGCTCTTCAATCTGCCGCTAGTGCTGCTGGGGATCATCGTACGGGTGATCGGCAGCGGCATCGTCTGGGTCTTTTCCACCCAGTTGCTGTTGCAATCGGTGCCCGGGCGCGTGCATGGCCGCGTTTTCGCCACCGAATTCATGTTCTTTTACCTGGGCAGCGCGCTGGCCTCCAGCGTCGTCGGCGCCGCGCTGGATAGCAATCTGAGCATCTCGGCGATCATCTGGTGGATGACGGGGTTGACCCTATTTCCGATGGCGCTGTGGACGCTGTGGGTGATGAAAGGTAAGCGGGAGGTGGTTTAAGGAGCATGCAGGCAGGAAGAAGCTGAGATGGAATTCCGATCTGTGACCCTCCGCACATGCGCGCGCGTAGGGGTGCATCCCATATTATTATGTGTTAGGGTGCATTCCAGAATTGGGGTCATCCCCCTGGAACTGCCGGCGTCTCTATCCTTCGTGCCCCTCTGTGTCCTTCGTGGATCTCCTCGTACCTGACCTGAGGCAGTCGGAAGGTTCCGCTTCAGCGGACCACCCCCATTGGGGGATGCACCCCGATCGTCAGGGTGCATCCGAGATTATTGCATATCCCCCTGGGTTTGAAGGTTTTTTGGCGGAGAGGCTTTCATTGCCAACGCCAATACAAAAAACCTTCAAAATCCCGCGTGTCTCGCCCGCACCCCGCGTAGCTGGCAAGATAGGGCGAGACGCGCGCCAAATATCCTGGATGCATCCCATCTGCCGAGCCTGTCACCTGCCAAAACTGAAGTGTGGTATAATACCTCTGTGCATCGGTCAGGCAATGCCAACCCCCGTTTCTGAAGACTTTTTGTAAAGGCCCTTCCATCAAGGTCTTCCGCCAAGAAATCTTCAAATGCACGCCTTGGCCGCCTGCCAACAGCGCCAGCCTCCGTCAACGCGAAAGAACGTTTCATTTCGTATAGTAGTCAAGGGGGGGGGGGGTAAAGCGGACAAAGCGGACATTTTTGCAAGAAATTTCCTGGAATCCACCCCCTGACAGCCCGCTCACACAGCGATTCCCGCGTCACGACCCAAAATCCGGGACCCACACGAATTCGCTGCCCGCGCCCCAAAATGAAATCGCGTCCTCAGCTTTTTGGGGCTATCCAAATTTCTTAACTGGCGGGTGGGCGCGTCCTGATATGCTGGCAAATGCCCCTTCTCTTTAGTCAGAACCCATCCCCATATCCCGAAAGCCACAATTCAGACAACGACTGCGCAAAAATCCTGGATGCACCCGATCGTCACTCCGACTTGCCCGATTCGCCCATTTGTGCTATACTCGACCACGATCAGGAACGCCGCCACCGTGCGCCCGGCCCCCCCCATACCGCTATCCGGCGCTCGGGTGCCCTCTGGGCGCGCGAAGCGGTAGCGCATCTAACAATGCGCGCTCATAGTACGAAGTGGTAGCGCATTCAACAACCTCTTCTGTCAGTGCAGGAAAGCCCGCTCTGGCAGAGGCTCCTGCCATTTGCGCCCATATAGCGATTTGCCCGTTGCCGACTCCGGCAGCTAGGACACATAGCGGGAACCTGATAACCTAGCGGCAACCTGCCAACCTGGCGGCGGCCAAACGCAGTTTACCAGCCACTGATCCCGGACCACATGACTGCCAATCCCACCACGCAACCCGCCGTCAGCTATACGGACCTTCTCCGCAACAACCGCAACTTCCGCTTTCTCTGGTTCGGTCAGATCGTCAGCCTGCTGGGCGACTGGTTCAATCTGGTCGCCGCGGCTGCGCTGATCGGTCTGCTGACGCAATCGGGACTGGCGGTCGGCTCGCTCTTTGTCGTGCGCATGTTGGCGCCGTTTGTGGTCAGCCCCATCGCCGGCGTCGTGGCCGACCGCTACAACCGCAAGTACATTCTGATCGCTGCCGACCTGGTGCGGGCAACGGTGGTTCTCGGCTTTCTGCTCGTGCGCGATGCCGGGGACGTCTGGATGCTGTACACGCTGACTGCGGCGCAGATGGCGCTGAGCGGATTCTTCGATCCCGCCCATACCTCCATCCTGCCCGACCTTGCGAACAAGAGGGAGTTGGGCGCGATGAACGCAATCAGCTCCGCCACCTGGTCTGTGATGCTGGCCCTGGGCGCGGCGCTGGGCGGGCTGTTTTCGGGCACGTGGGGCATGTACCCGGCCTTCGTGCTCGACGCGCTGACGTTCCTGCTCTCGGCCGCGCTGCTGGCGCAGATTCGGATGCCGGCCAAACTCGCATCCGCGGCGGCGGAAAAGACCGTTGCCGCGGCTGTCCGTCAGTACTTCGACGGCCTGCGCTATCTGCGGGCCCATCTGGACATCCTCTTTGTCGCCCTGCAGAAGGCCAGTCTGGCACTCTTCCTTGCCACCGCTTTCCAGGTCATCCAGGTTGCGATTGCCCAGCAGGTCTTTTCCGTCGGCGAGGGCGGCGGCATCAGCATGGGGCTGATGTTTGGCCTGACCGGGGTCGGCTCAGGACTTGGCCCGATCGTGGCGCGCAGGTTCACCGGCGACGACGCCAGGTCGTTGAAGAAGGCGATCGTGGTCGGTTATGTGATTGCGATTGCGGGCGTGGCGGTGACGGCGCCGCTCTTCAGTCTGCCGACCGTGCTGCTTGGCTCGGTGGTGCGGGCGACCGGCAGCGGCGTGATCTGGGTCTTCTCGACGCAACTGTTGCTGCAAATGACGCCTGATCGGGTGCGGGGGCGGGTATTCGCCAGCGACTACATGTTCTTCTACCTGGGCAGCGCCCTGTCCTCCAGCGTCATCGGCGCTGCGCTGGACACAAGCCTGAGCATCTCCGCGATCATCTGGGGGATGGCGGGACTGAGCGTGGTGCCAATGGTGTTGTGGACGGTGTGGGTTGTGAGAGGCAGGCGGGAGGTGGTTTGAGAGTGGGCTAAGAAAAGGGATGTTAAGATGGTATCCCGATCTTTAGGATTGCCGTACAAGTGTGCTACACTAAGACTAGAATCGTTCAGTAGAAGGTACTAAATGTGATCAGTCTGATTCACCAAACTCGGAGGTTGTAGGCGATAGCGGGATGTTTGTTCTGCGATATCAATCAGGTAGTGACAGGCATGGAGGTCGGGAGGTTATCCTGTAACCGACCCGCCATGCCTTAACTCTCGTGTTAGGTCGAAATATGAATATCTGGGATGTGGATCAGTTAGTATTGTTCATCGCATTTGTTATCCCTGGATTCATTGGGTTGAAGGTATATGAACTTCTAAGCCCTAGCGTCCATAAGGAATCTTCAAAGCAAGTAATCGACGCAATTGCCTATAGTTGCATAAATTATGCAGCATTATTCTGGCCCATTTTGGTAGTTGAAGGAAGTGATCTTAGGGATACTAGGCCATATGGCTACTGGGCGTTCTACTTCTTTGTTTTGTTTTGCGCCCCCGTTATTGGGGCTTTCTTATGGCTACGGTTAAGAAAAACGCAGTTTATACTTAAGGCATTGGCGCACCCAACTCAAAAGCCATGGGGTTACGTGTTTTCTAAGAGAGACCCATATTGGGCCAAAATCACTCTAAGAGCCTGTTTGAAAAGGGTCAAGTTAGGGGCAAAACGGCGCAAACGATGCGAACTATGACGTATAGATGAAGGATTTACTACTTTTCGGCAGTCGTTTTTCGTCTTTTTGGCCGATACCAGCTACTTTTCAAACAGCTTCTAAGAGACGGTACCAAAATAGCCGGTAGGTACTCTGAAAACTCGTTTGCATCAAGCTCTCCTGCAGAAGAACAGATATACCTGGAAGAAACATGGATAATAAATGACAAGGGGGGGCTAGAAAGAAAGAAGAAGCAATCTGCCGGTGTAATCATTGTGTCAGAAATCGCATATATCGAGCTTATGGAATACTTTCCTACGGAGGAACAATCATGAGCAGTAGAAAGAGACTGTTTAGAGAAGGTGACAAAGAGAGGCCAGTTAAAGGAAGATATGTTGAGCACGGTTATCAGCCTATTGTCGGACATGATGATCAGCCTGGGCAAAAAACAGGCAACCCGACACCACAAACTGGAAACCAACCATCTGCATCGAAAGGCGGAAGTCCAGCGAACAGCCCTATACCGCCTAAAGAGGAATAAAGGTCACATCCAGTGGACAGTTGTGACCAATGCTTCCAGTTATTTTTGAACTTTCGTTGTCGTTCCAACGCATCGCTGTTTGTTTCCGGATCGCGGAGTGACAAATGGAGCAGTGTTCTGAGGGGGAACAGTCATGTATGAACGAAGGAGATCGCAGGGGGAAACGGGAAGAGAGAGATCGGGCGGACTGGACAAAGGATATCAGCCCAGACGTGAAGCCAAACCCCAATCTAGGCCTCAGACTGGAAACATACCGTCTACAAGCGAGGGTGCAAGGCCAACTAGCAAGCCGCCTTCGCCGCCTAAAGAAGAATGAAGCAGACAAACACAATCATCGGTAAGCGAGGAGAAATCTATGCTGTGCCTGGCGGAACAGGAACAACAGGAAGTCATTTGCTCGTCTGAGACACTACAAACCTTTGAAGCGAGGAATGATGAATATGGCAATATACGATTGCCAGAACTACGGCGCGCATATGTGACGATTCTCCACGACGAACCAGACATTTCTGAGACTGCATTGCTGAGTGAAGCCGCACTTGCAGAAGACTGGAATCGTCCACAGGAGGACATGGCATGGTCAAACCTAGAGTAACTCTTGGAGAAAGACGCTCATGAGTGCGTCAGCAGAGATCAAGAAAGAAATAGGACTTTCGCTGGGAGGTCAAGAGGCTGTACACTTGAGAGATGATAACAAAACAGAAGTATGTCGAATACCTTGTCAGCACACCGATCAACTACACCTGTAGCAACTTGGCTGAACATCTGGAAGGCACGAGCCACGATGTGGTCAGCAATTACCTGAAGAGAGAGCGGCACACAGCCAGGCATCTATGGGAACTGGTAGAAGGACTGATCGACGACAGTCCGGACGCTTACCTGATCATTGACGACAGTGTACAAGACAAACGCTATTCACGGTCAATTGACATGGTAAAACTGCAATACAGTGGCGCTGAAGGGGGTCTGGTGCGCGGCATCGGTGTGGTCAATCTGGTTCACACCAGTGGTGAAGAGGGCGAGCATTATCCGCTTGATTTTCGCATCTACGCCAAGCAAGCAGATGGGAAGACAAAGAACGACCATTTTCAAGAGATGCTGCTGCGAGCCGTCAGTGACAAACAGGTTCAGGCCAAGACCGTGCTGTTTGATAGTTGGTATGGCTCCTGGCAGAACTTGAAGCTGGTTGACCGTCTGGGATTGACCTTCTACACCACACTCAAAGCCAACCGCTTGGTCAGTTTGAGCAAAGAAGATGGCTATATTCATCTCGATGAGATCGATTGGAGCGACGAACGGCTTCAGCATGGCATGATTGTCAAGCTCAAGAAAGTGCCGTTCAAAGTGAAATTGTTCAAGCTAGTTGCCACAAACGGCGACGTTGACTGGGTCATTACCAATGATCTGGATGAGACTGTGATCACGCAAGTCGCTCAAAAAGCGAACGAGTTGCGCTGGCAGGTCGAAGAATTTCACAGAGAACTGAAGCAACTGACGGGCACTGCCAAATGCCAATGTCGCAAAGCTCGTTCGCAGCGCAATCACCTCGCTTGTTGTTACCATGCTTGGCTTTCCCTGAAGTTCCAAGCTACCTTGCTCAACAAAACCATCTATCGCGTTCGCACTGACTTATTCAGCGATTATCTGCGAACCCAACTTCGCAACCCGACTATCCCGGCTTTTCAGCCAATTTAGCGAAAGTCCTAAGAAATCAACTCTCTTCTTGAAAAGGGGGAGTTGCAAAATCTCATTGACCTTCCACAGGAGAACATTCTCAAGTTCGGGCGTGTTTATCAGAACTGGTATTCTCGTGCATATAAGGTAGTTGAATCTCTAGCGCCTGAACGACTAGAAGAATTCATCTCCTATTACCGGATAGATCCCAAGCGAAAGAGTCTAGACAAGGGCAACTATGTAATTCAGGACTTTCTTAAAGGAATCACACGTTCTAACTGGAACGACAAAGTCAGGGAGAATCTCGTACGGATGAATGTCTTGAATCAGATACAGATTCTTGATTCACTATCTTCCCGAATTGATAGCGTGCTACAAGACGTGACGGGGCATCTGTTCGCGGAGTTGCAGGATGCGGAGCTTTCTGTAGCCGCTCAACTCAAGAAAATCAGCAAGAGAGCCGCAGGAGCGTTAGCAGGTGTTGTGCTTGAGAGCCTGTTTGAAAAGGGTAAAGCTAAGGGCAAAACGGCGCAATTGATACGAATTATGGCGTGCAGATGAAGGATCTGACTGCTTTCCGACGGTTGTTTTCGGCCTATCTGGGCGATACGCGTTACTTTTCAAACAGCTTCTGAGAGACATCTCCAACGAGCCGCCCAGAATCACAAGATTACTATCCGCAAAAGGTCTCCGACAATCTCTGACTTGAATGATCCATTGTAACTACTCAGCCATAGGATAAAGAGCAGGAGTTCAAACGTAAAGCCAACAGAGAGCTAATGCAAATCTGATCTTGAAGTAGTAGAATAGACAATATGAGCAAGTTCGTTGAATTAGAGCGTGAGCAGCTAGCACAATCGTATCAAGAGAGCCTCGAGTTGATTCAGGCCTTGCGGCAGCAAGTGGCTGCGCAACAGGTGTCAATTCAGGCCTTGCAGCAGAAAATGGCTGCGCAGCAGGTGATGATCCAGGAATTGCAAGATCAATTGGCGAAAGACAGTCACAATAGCGGCAAGCCACCCAGCAGCGATGGTCTGAAGAAGCGCAGAAGACAGAGTCTGCGTCAGTCTGGCCAGCGGCCGCGTGGGGGGCAACCTGGTCACAAAGGGCAAACCTTGACGCAAGTGGCGGAACCGCATCATGTCATCCTTCATACGCTACAGGACTGCCCGCACTGCCAAACAGACCTGAAGGGGGTCGGCGCCAAGGGGCATGTGAAACGGCAGGTGTTTGACATGCCGCCGGTTGGCATCGAAGTCACAGAGCATCAGGCAGAGGTCAAGCAGTGTCCTGGCTGTGGCGCCTGCGTGAAGGCGTTTCCGGCCCACGTGACCCAACCGACCCAGTATGGCCCGCGTCTGAAAGCGCTCGCCTGCTACCTGTACGGCCAACAGTTTGAAGATTTTTTGGCGGGATCGTTTCACTTAACCGCCAATACAAAAAATCTTCAAATCATCCCCTTGGCGCGTATCAAAGAGTTGCTGACTGCGCTCTACGGCGATGCACCCTCGGAGGCGGTCATACTCGCGGCCAGCCGTCAACTTGTCAGCCGCACCCAAGCGACTCGGGAACGCATCCGCGCACAACTCCTCGCTGACCCGGTCGTCCACTTCGATGAGAGTGGGTTGCGTGTCGAGGGGCGCTTGCAGTGGCTGCATGTGGCCAGCACAGCCAGGCTGACTTACTACCATGTCCATGGCAAACGAGGTCATGTCGGCATGCGAGACGCTGGCATCTTGCCCCGCTACCAGGGCGTTGCTCTGCATGACCACTGGGCCTCCTACCTCCAGTTTAGCGACTGCCAGCACGCTTTCTGCAACGTCCATCATCTACGCGAGTTGCGCTTTGTGTTCGAGCAATACGGCCAAGCATGGGCTGAGAAGATGGCGCGCCTGTTATGCGCCATCAAAGCCGAAGTCGCATCCACCCCAGAAGCGCACACTGTGTTACCCCCAGACCGCTTGGCCTACTACGAGGCCGAGTACGATTCACTCATTGTCCAAGGCTTGGCCGCTAACCCGCCGCCCAAGCCGACCCGACCCAGAGCACGCGGCCGCCCCAAACAAGCGCCGCCCAAAAACTTGCTCGACCGCCTGCGCAAGCATAAATCTGGCGTCTTGGCCTTTATGTATGATTTCCGCATCCCCTTTGACAACAACCAAGTCGAACGCGATGTGCGCATGATCAAGGTTCAACAGAAAGTCTCCGGTTCCTTCCGCACACAAGAGGGCGCCGATACCTTCTGTGCCATTCGTTCTTACATCTCAACCGCTCGCAAACACGGTCACAATGCCATTGATGCCATTTACAACGCATTTCTTGACCAGCCCTTCATCCCTTCTACAAACCAGGCTTAGTAGTTACCTCTCTTCTTGAAAAGGGGGAGTTGCAAAATCTCATTGACCTTCCACAGGAGAGCATTCGCCAGTTCGGGCGTGTTTATCAGAACTGGTATTCTCGTGCATATAAGGTAGTTGAATCTCTCGCGCCTGAACGACTAGAAGAATTCATCTCCTACTACCGTATTGACCCCAAGAGGACGAGGATAGCCCACGGCAACTATGTGATTCAGGATTTTCTCAAAGGAATCACAAGTCCTCACTGGAACGACAAAGTCGGGGAGAATCTCGTACGGACGAATGTCTTGAATCAGATACAGATTCTTGATTCACTATCTTCCCGAATTGATAGCGTGCTACAAGACGTGACGGGTCATCTGTTCGCGGAGCTGCAGGATGCCGAGCTTTCTGTAGCCGCTCAACTCAAGAAAATCAGCAAGAGAGCCGCAGGAGCTCTAGCAGGTGTTGTGCTTGAGAGACATCTCCAACGAGTCGCCCAAAATCACAAGATTGCTGTCCGCAAGAGGTCCCCGACCATCTCTGACTTGAATGATCCAATAAGAAATGCGGGAGTTTACGATGTTCCTACATGGAGAAAAATCCAATTGCTCGCGGATGTTCGAAACTTGTGCGCCCACGAAAAGGCCAGAGAGCCAACCGATGAAGAGGTCGATGAATTGATTTCTGGCGTAAACTCAGTAATCAAGAGTGTCTTCTGAGCAACTTACAAACTCATGTTACGCAGCCAGGGGATCAAGGCGAACTGGATCCAACTGACACAAAGCCTCGAAAGCCTGTTGCAGAGCTGAGAGATACAAGTGCGTCTTGAGGGCATAGTGATTCTTCTTGGTGCGCATCTTAAGCATCTCCAGCTTGGTAAAGGTCCAGAGAGCAGCCACAAAGTGATTGGTCTGCGTGGTTGGTGTGCGGGTTGGTGATTTGGCAAGGGATGCGTTCTGTTTGAGCGAGCGATGATATTCTTCCACTTTCCACCGTTCTTGGTAGATTGTGATGATCTGGTCAGCTGTCAAGCAGGCGTCACTGGTCACCAGATAGCGCACAGCGGTCGAGCCATCTGCGTTTGTGCAGGTCTGACGGAGCAGATAGAGGGGAAAGGGCACCTGCTCCAGATAGATGCCTGTAACTGTGTCTTCTGGCAGGTCGAGTTGTTCCAGTCTGTGATAGCGACCCTGCTGTTTGTCTTGGCGAGACAGGGCGATCTTGCGATTGGTTTTAAGTCCCATGATGAACTCTTTGCGCAACGTGCGTTTGATATAGCTCATATTCTCAGCCGAAGCAAACCAGATGTCATTGAGCACATAGCGGAAGGGAATGCGGTTATGCACACAGTTTTGCAGCATGGCACGAAAATGCTCGTTCTTGGTCACAGCGCTGCGTCGTTTCCGTTTGCCCTGCTTGTCAATGTACGATTCGGTCTTGGTCACCAACCGATAGGTCACCGGCAATGAAACCTCACCCGCTGTGTACAAAGCAGTGATAAAGTTGATGCCCTTGGCCATCTGTCCTTGCGCATGGTCGTAGTGCCAGCAGATCAGTTCGTTCTCATCGGTGTAGGGCTTCTCAACGATGCTGTCGTCAATCGTGATGACGCCATGCTCGCCTTGCATGCTGCGCACAGAGGGCTTGACCATCTGCCACCAGATCTTTCGGCTCCAGTCGTTGGCGGTTGAGCATGCGACTGACTTGGTCGTGGCTGACCGCCTTGTCCATCAAGGCCGACATGCCTGTCGCCGTCGTTGCCGCAAATGAACTCAGGAGAAAGTCCGAATACAGGTCAAAGAGTTTGAAATTCATGTTTCACCTCCTGACCTCATTTTACTCAATTCGTTAACTACTGCGTAACATCAGTTACAAACTGCTAAAAGGATCAGCCCTAGTTCAATCATTTTGTGGCCTTGAAACTGGGTCCAACTATATCCCTTCACTTAAGAACTAGCGATGTTTGACAGTCCGTCCGAACTCATCGAAAAGATCCACTTGGGCGAGGACTCGACAATCGAGTTCAAGAGAGAGTTGCCGCGCAGAGATGGCCTTGCCGACGAGATAGCCGCTTTTGCCAACGCCAGGGGCGGAGTCATTCTGATCGGTGTGGACGATCATGGCGATATTGTCGGTCTTGACCAGCAGAATCTGAATCAGGCCGAAAAGACAGTAGTTGAAATCTGCCGGGACAGCATAAAGCCCCAAGTTCGTGTTGTGACCGAAAAACTACAGCTTGATGATAAGAGCCTATTAAAGATAGAAGTGCCGCGTGGCCTGTTCATCTATAGAACCTCTGGAGGTTACTTCATACGCCAGGGTAGCGGCAAGAGAGAGATGCCCAAAGAATATCTGGCACGGCTGTTGCAAAGCCGTTCGCTAGTGGGCATTATCTCTTTTGATAAGCAGTCTGTATCGAACACCACCAGAGGTACGCTGCGTAGAGACCTATATCTGCGTTTCTTCACTGAAGAACCAGCAGATCATGAGGTTGAAGACCTGCTGCTCATGAGGAATCTTCTGGTCAGGGAGGGGAGCGAGTTACGCGCTTCGGTCGCTGGCCTTTTGTTGTGCCATGACAGACCTGATGACTACCTTTACAACAGCTTTATTCAGACTGTCTTCTATCGCGGCACAAAAAAAGACGCGAACTACCAGATTGATGCCCAAGATTTCAGAGGGCCACTAGACCAACAGATCCTTGACGCGTTCAAATTTGTAGCGAAGCACAACCAAGTATCTGCGCGCAAGGACATAGGTAGAATTGAACAACCACAATACAGCATGAGAGCTGTCTTTGAAGCACTGGTCAATGCGGTCGTGCATAGAGATTATTCAAGAACTGTCTCGAAAATCCGCCTGTTTATGTTCGCCGACAGGCTGGAACTTAGTTCGCCGGGAGCGTTGTCCAATACGTTGACCGTGGAAAAACTGCGCTACGGGCAGGCAACCCGCAATGAACTGCTGGCCCGCCTGCTCTCGGAAGTTACAGTAGAAGATAGGGTGAGCAGACAGGTTGCCAGGAGGTACTTTCTGGAGCGGCGCGGCGCGGGGGTTGGCATCATTTTGGACGAGAGCGAGACGCTGAGCGGTAGAGTTCCTGTCTATGAACTGATTGACGAAGAGTTGCACCTTACAATTTTTGCCGCAAAGTCCTTGCAGGAAGGGCAGGATTCCTAAGCTCAGCGTTTCCAGGGACCTGAGCTACATCTTCGCACGGAACGGGGAGCCGGCATGAAGATCACCGACGTCAAATTGCACACGCTCGAACATCCGAGCCTGACGCAGAGCCGCCATCGGCTGGTGCAGGTTCCGGGGCTGCGGCGCATTCAATACACGCATAAAGGGCTTCCCACCGACGCGCCCATGCAACAGCATGTGCTGGAGGTGGAAACCGACGAGGGCATCACCGGCCGCGTCGCCCCGACTTCGATCGACGCCTATCAACTGTCGATCCTGAAGACGCACGCCATCGGCGAAAGCCCGTTCGCGCGCGAACGGCTCTACCAGATGCTGTACAAGGGCACGCGCTGGGTCTACCAGCAGCCTGGCTGGTTCGGCGAGTTCGATAACTGCCTGTGGGACATCGCCGGCAAAACGGCCGGCCTGCCCATCTACGCGCTGATCGGTCGCGTGCGCGAGCGCCTGCCCGTCTATCTCACCGCCGGGGATATGGTGTTGCAGGGCTATCTGGATCACATCGAGGGCGGTCGCAGCTTCGGCGTCAACGCCTACAAGCTGCACTCGTACAAGGGCGGCAAGGCGGACATCCCCCTGCTGACAGAGGTGCGCAAGGCGGTCGGCGACGACTATGACCTGATCAACGATCCGGTCTGCTCTTACGACCTGCGCGAGGCGATCGAGGTGGGCAGAGCGATGGAGGAGTTGGACTATGTCTGGCTGGAAGAGCCGATGCACGAGCAGAAGATGAGCCTGTATCAGGAGTTGTGCCGCACGCTGACCATCCCGGTGATGGCGACGGAGCGGCTGATGCACGACGCAGACCTGACCGCGCAGTGGTTGATCCAGGGCGCGACCGACCGACTGCGGGCGCGGGCTACCTTTGGCCTGACCCAGGCGCTGAAGCTGGCCCACTTTGCCGAATTGCACGGCACGAATGTGGAGTTCAACGGCCCGGGCGGCCTCTTCGGCCTGATGCACGCGCATGTGGGCTGCTGCGTCGACAACACCGACTACTACGAACTTCTCGGCCCGGCCGATCCCCGGCGCCTGCGCGCCGAAGGAGAGGAGTGGGGGCTGCTCAACGCCCCGCTGATCGAAGACGGCCATATCGCGCCGCCCGACGGCCCCGGCTGGGGCGCGGTCTGGGATGAGGAGCGGCTGCGTTCGCTTACAGTGCCAACCGAGTGAGCGCACACGTGCTTAGTGGTGCAGCGCAGTCGAACCGAACGCGACAGTTATGCTATAATTGCGCTCATATAACGAAGCGGTAGCGTATCAACAATTCCGAGTATGCGAAAGAACATTGTCGAACGGCGCGGAAAGTTAACAGAGTTGGACCGTTCATTTGATCTGCGTTTCTGGCAGGCGCAGACGCCAGAAGCGCGTCTCAACGCGACTTGGGAGTTGATCGTACACTACGCCAAGGTCAAGGGGCTTGATGTTCGCCAACTCAGACTTCAACGATCTGTTGAGAATTTTCAGCGCCAACAGCGTTAAATATCTGGTCATCGGTGGCTATGCTTTGATTCAGTACACAGAACCTCGCTTTACGAAAGATCTCGACCTTTGGATAGCTACAGATTCCCGAAATGCCAGCGCAGTCTACAACGCGCTGCGCGAATTTGGCGCTCCTTTGTCAGGTTTGACGAAAGACGACTTTGCTGAAGAAGGATATTTCTACCAGATGGGCGTCCCGCCGGTGCGCGTAGATGTGTTCATGGGCATTCCAGGGCTTGAATTTAAATTGGCATGGGAACGACGAATGGAGACTGATATTGATGGTCTGATCGTTCCGTATATCTCCCGTGAAGACTTGATCACAGCAAAATTGGCGTCAGGCCGCCCGCAGGACCTGATTGACGCCCAAAGTCTTTCGGAGTCTGGCAAGGCGTAGATTTACACCCCCGCCTCGAATTTGGATGACAGCTTCACAGGAGCGGTTACGCCGCCAAATGCGGCAAAACCGTCGCCGCGAACAGAAAGGATCCCTCCACGCGCGGCGAGTCGGCGATGTTGACGGTGATGCGCCGCGCGCCCTGCTCGACGATCCGCAGCAGGGCATCGGTCACCTGTTCGGGCGTGCCTTCAATTGTGCCCTCGCCGGAAGGGCGCACGTCCGGGTCCTCTTTGAGCCGCTGCAACGCCTGTTCATTATCAGCGATCAGAACGCTGACATGGATCACCTGTAGAATCTCGTCGTAGTCCCGCCCGACCGCGCGGCAGTGTTCCTGCAACACGGACTGCTTGTGGGCATACGTCTCCAGGTCGGGGCAGACGTAGTTCCACCAGTCGGCGAGCTCCGCCACCACGCGCAGCAGATACTTCTCGCCGCCGCCGCCGACCATGATCGGCGGGATGGGGTCCGGTTTCGGCTCGCAGTAAGCGTTCTCCATCTGGTAATGCTTGCCCGCGAACGTGACCGGCGTATCCGTCCACATCGCCCGCAGAATCTGGATCGCCTCGGCCAACTGCTCGATGCGGGCGCGCGCTCTGGGAAACGGCCAGCCGTAGCCCTTGTACTCCTCCTCATTCCAGCCGGCCCCGATCCCGATCACCACGCGTCCGCCGGAGAATGCTTGGGCCGTCGCGGCCATCTTTGCCAGATGCCCCGGATTGCGAAAGCTGTTGCACATCACGTCGTGGCCCACCAGTTTGTCCGGGTAGCGGGCCAGCGCGTAAACGGCCATTGTCCAGCCCTCAGCCACATTGTGCCCGTTATACTGGACATGATCGGGAAACCAGAGTGAGTCGAACGGATGGATGATCTGATCGAGATAGGGGAAAAGTTCGGTGACGTGGCGGGACCAAGTGTTGATGCCCACAGGGATACCCATACTGACCTCCTCGGAGATGGGGCGCGCACTGTACCGATGCGGTGGAAGACGCGCGTTGGCTCGGATGCACTGTCCATTGCCGACAGATTTCTCGGCCCGCCGGCTTGCATTTCGTTTTCGATTCTACGACTATCATACCAGAGGAGACGCCGACATGCAGCAGCCCTGACGACGCGGCGCTGCAAAGCACTCGCGCTCGGGTGCCCTTTGGGCGCGCGGAGCGGTAGCGCATCTCACAACTTCGCGCTCGGGTGCCCTTTGGGCGCGCGCAGCGGTAACGCATCTCACTTGCCCCTTCTTCCACAGCGCAAGCACCAGCCAGTCAAACATATTTTGCGCGATCAGCCCAGCACAGGAGAAAAGCCGATGGCCTTTGACGTGTATGATTTCCGTGATGTGAACAAGAACGTACTGGTGACGCCGCATATCCGGGCGCGGCTCTATCACATGGAGCCGGGACAGGTCGACAGACGCCACAGCCATGATCTGGGCCACGAGGTCTTCCTCATCCTGGAGGGCAAGGCCGAGTTCATGATCGCCGGCCATGTCGAAGTGCTGGAAGCGGGGCAGATGTGCATTGCCCTGGCCGACGAAATCCATCAGGTGCGCAATCTGTTGCCGGACAGACGAACGGTCATGTTCCTGTCGGTTACGCCCCACATCCAGCCGACGCACACCGGGCGCAACGCGGACGGCAGCGCACATGCCCCCCAGTTTCGAGCCAACAGCTTCTATGATGATGTGGACGACACGGGACCGATCGCTGAACTGCTGGATACGTTCGTAAGCGGCGCAGACGCCCTCGCCGACGAGGCCCGGCAGGCCGCAGACACGCACGCGCAACAGGCCGAACAGTGGCGCCAGGCGGCCGCGGCCGAGAAGCGGGACGCAGCCGTCACCGCGCGCAATGCCATGTGGGATGCGGTCTACAGTCTGCACAGCAACCTCTTCAGCCTGGGCGCCGTCTGGAACAAACTTGCGCCGAGGGCGGACGAAAACGGCCAGTAACTGCCCCGGGCCACTAACCACTGTGGACGGCGCTCTGGTTGACTTCGGCAATCACTTCGTCGGCTTCATCCGTATCGTTCTCGGTGCAAAACAGCGCATCCGCCAGCAGGAAGGCGCAATCAACATAGAAGCGGATGCGCTCCCAGCAGCGATCGATGAGGCGATAGGCGCGTGCGCAGCGCCGCAGGAACGGTTCGCCGTAAGACGTACACAGCCCGGCAAAGTCGACCGCGGGATCGCCGACGCCGGCGTGGCCGAAGTCGATGATCCCCATCGCCCGCTTCTGCCCCGCACTGTACAGGATGTTGCTGGTGCCGAAATCCCCGTGGCGCAGAACGTTGGCGAAGGCGAAGTGATCAGCGTTCTCCAGAAAAGAGACGAACCGCGAGGTCGTCCACCTGCGGGCGTCTGCGGTCAGATGGGGATAGACGACCTGCCGGGTGCGGGCGAAGATCTCGCTCCATCCGGCATGCGTTTCCGACGGCTCCAACGGATGGTCGATGGTCTGCGGCGGAATTTCATGGAGCGTCTGCATAAAGGATGCCAGATCCGTAGCCAGGCGGTCGATGACTCTGTCATCATCGAACTGCGCGAACATCTCCGTCCACAGCGATTCGCCGGGCAATTTGCGATAGCCGACGAACGCCCGGCCCACGTCCGCGTCGCCCAGGCTGTGGCAGATGTAATGCGGTGTCGTCAGTGGAAGCTGCGGGCGAACGGCGTTCAGAACTGCCTGCTCTCGGCGCTGCGCGGCGATGCCCTGCGGGTATTTGGGGAAGCGAAAGACCAGCTCATTATTGACTAGGAGCAGGTCATTGTTCTGGCCGGAGCGATAGAGAGCAGCCGTGTGGACCGCCAACTCAGGACAGGCGGCCGCGATGCTCTCCTGATACTGTAGCCGTTTATCCGCCATCATCACGATGCCGATTCCAACAGTTGGCGCAACGCGTCGACGCCTGTCACCGGCAGCTGGCAGGCGTAGTTTTCGCAGACGTAGGCGGCAGGTTGCCCGTCTACGAGAGTGCGACCTTCCAACAAGGGCAGAGGATTTTCACTATCCGGTTCCCTCTGGGCCAGCACGGTATGGGGCAGGTAGTGGCGGCGCGCCTCGTGCAGCAGCGCCTGGGTCCGGGGATCGTCGAGGGAGCCGACGACCGCAACCTCCTGGCTGAGGGAGAGCAGATCATCGAGCGCGGTGAGCAGGCGTCCGAAGCCGGTCGGCTGCTGGGCCATGGCCGCAGCCATAATCTGGAAGATACGGGCGGCTTCACTCCGGTAGTCATCATTGCCGGTCAACTTGGCCAGCCGCAGGAGCAGTTCAGCGGCCATTGAATTGCCGCTGGGGATGGCATTGTCGATGAAATCCTTGCGCCGGACGACCAACTGCTCATGGGCGATGCCGGTCTGATAGAATCCGCCGCGGACTTCATCGGCGAACTGGGACTGCATAATCTTCGTCAGGCGGACCGCTTCAGCCAGCCAGCGCAACTCGAATGTGGCCTCGTAGAGCGCGACGAGGCCGCGGGCGAACGCGGCGTAATCTTCCAGATAGGCGTTAAAACGCGCGCGACCATCCTTGTGGCTGCGGAAGAGGAAGCCATTGTCCTGGCTCATCTCCGCCAGGATGAAGGCCGCCGACTTTCTGGCGGCTTCCAGCGCATCCTCCCGTCCGAGGACGACGCCGACATCCGCCAGCGCATGGATCATCAGGCCGTTCCATTCGGTCAGGATTTTCTCATCACGGCCCGGTTTGATCCGTTTTTCCCGCTCCATGAACAGCTTCTGCCGGGCCGCGGCCAGCCGTTCGGCAACGGTCTCCACGGGCGCGCCGGCCTGCTGCGCCACATCGGCGACGGTGCGTTTGAGGTTCAGGATCGTCTTGCCTTCGAAGTTGCCCGTCGGCGTAACACCGTAGGTTCGCCCCAGCAGGTCGGCTTCTTCCTTGCCCAGAATCACTTCGATTTCTTCCGCCGTCCAGACGAAGAACTTTCCCTCTTCGCCTTCGCTGTCGGCGTCCTGGGCGCTGTAGAAGCCCCCTTGCGGCGCGGTCATCTCCCGCAGCACGTAGTCAACGGTCTCGTCTATGATGCGGCGATGCTCCGGCCGCCTGTTGATCTGCCAGGCGTGGAGATAGGCCCGCAGAAGTTGGGCGTTGTCGTACAGCATCTTTTCGAAATGGGGCACCAGCCAGATGCGGTCGACGCTGTAGCGGTGAAAGCCCCCTCCGATCTGGTCGTAGATGCCCCCTGCGGCCATCTGTTGCAGCGTGTGTTCGGCGATGCGCAGGACATCCGGATCGCCGCTGCGCCGGTATTGGCTCATAGCGAACTCCAGGGTCATGGGCTGGGGAAATTTAGGCTGGTCGCCGAATCCGCCGTACTGTTCATCGAAGTATTGCAGGAGCCTGCCGGTCGCCTCGCTGAGAATCTCTTCGTTGAGCGTGCCGCCGTCGGCAGACAGACTGCCGGTGCGCCCGATTGCGTCGGTCAGCCGCTGGGCCTGCTCTTCGATGTCTCCCCGCCGGTTCTGGTAGGCCTCGGAGACAGCAAGCAATATCTGTGAAAAGGAGGGCATTCCGTAGCGGGGCTGCGGAGGATAGTAGGTTCCGCCGTAGAAGGGCTGCCCGGTCGGGGTCAGGAAGACGCTCATCGGCCAGCCGCCGCTGCCGGTCATGGCCTGCACCGCTTCCATATAGATAGCGTCCAGGTCCGGGCGTTCTTCGCGGTCGACTTTGATGTTGACGAAATGGGTATTCATCAGCGCCGCGGTCTGTTCGTTCTCGAAGCTCTCGCGCTCCATCACATGACACCAGTGGCAGGCGCTGTAGCCGATGCTGAGGAAGATCGGTTTGTCGTTCGCGCGCGCGCTGCGCAGGGCCTCCTCTCCCCAGGGGAACCAGTCCACCGGATTGTGCGCGTGCTGCAACAGGTAGGGAGATGTTTCATGCGCCAGTTGATTGCCTTGGTCAGATGCGCCCCGTCCGGAGCGCGATTCGTCTGGCGTAGCGGATTCAGTCATGGTGAGTCCCTTGGCGCGGCTGCGCCATTGCGTATGAATAGGAGTGTGAAGGCAATTATAACGAATGGCGAATTCGGCGTCGAATTGGCCTGCTGCGTTGGGGCAATGGGCTTGGGTCGTATTGACAGCAACCGATGGGGATGCTACCATGCTCCTAACCCCTAGAGTATATCTTACGCGCAGTGCGTCTGTCTCACTGTATGTTGGCAGACGATACTTCCACTGATGAAAACCATGCGGCATACAGTACGATGTGCGCGGCCGTTCTGGCCAGGAATATCCACCGGCTGCGCGACGGATTACTGCTCATTGAACACTCTTTGTAAGCTCTACTAAAAAGGAGATAAGCGTATGAGAACGAAGCGATTTTCACTACTCGCGATCTTGTTGATCGCCGCGCTGGTTTTCGCAGCGTGCGGCGCAGCCGGTCAGACGGAGATGGCCGAGGAACCTGCGCCGGCCGCGCAGGAGGAAGAGGCGGAGGCGGAGGCGGCTCCTGCAGCCGAGGAAGAGAAGACAGCCGAGGAAGCGCCTGCGGCTGAAGAAGCGCCCGCCGCGATGGGCGGCCGTACGGGTGCCTGGGTTGATGAAGTGATCGCAGTGGAAGAGCCGTCCGCGGCCGCGGCTGTGACACGCATGGATATCGGCGAAATCGACGCCTATGCGTTTTCGGTCAGCGATGCTGAGGTCTTTGCCACGGTTGAGGGGATGGACAGTCTGACCTATTCCAACTCCTTTGGCGTCTACGCGGAGTTGACTTTCAACCCGGCCGGGCCGATCTTCGACGGTACGGAAAAGCTGAACCCGTTTGCCGTCCCGCGCATGCGCGAGGCAATGAACTATCTGATCGACCGCGATTTCATCTCTCAGGAGATCTACGGCGGTCTGGCCTCGCCGCGCTACATGGCGATCACGAACGCGTTCCCCGACTATGCGCGGCTGGTTGACATTGTGCGCCAGTTGGAGTTGAAGTACGCGCACAACCCGGAGACAGCGGCCGAGATCATCACCGAGGAGATGGCAGCCCTCGGCGCGGAGATGGTGGACGGCGTCTGGCACTATGAGGACGAGCCGGTTGAGATCATCTTCCTCATCCGCACCGAGGATGAGCGCAAGGAGATCGGCGACTACGTGGCGACCATGCTGGAGGACTTGGGCTTCAGTGTAAACCGGGACTACAAGACCGCCGCCGAAGCCTCGCCAATCTGGATCGGCACCGACCCCAACGAAGGGCAGTTCCACATCTATACCGGCGGTTGGATCACGACGGCGATCAGCCGCGATCAGGCCGGCAATTTCGACTTCTTCTATACCGCCCGCGGCCTGCCCTACCCCTTGTGGCAGGGCTACAACCCGGCGGAGGAGTTTGACGCGGTGTCTGAGCGGCTTGCTCTGCGTGATTTCACGACGATGGATGAAAGGCGCGAACTGTTTGCCGATGTCCTGGCTCTTTCCATGCAGGATTCGGTACGGGTTTGGCTGGTGAATCAGCTGGGCTTTACGGCATACAGAAACGATGTCTCGGTTGCCACGGACCTGGCCGGCGGCCTGAACGGCGCACGGCTGTGGCCGTATACGCTGCGCCGGGTAGGAGAAGAGGGCGGTTCGCTGAATGTTGCCATGCCCAGTATCCTGACCGAACCCTGGAACCCGGTGGCCGGCACCAACTGGATCTACGATACGATGTTGATCCGGGCAACGCAGGATGTGGGCACGATGCCCGATCCCTTCACCGGCTTGCAGTGGCCGCAACGCATCGAGCGGGCGGAGGTAACAATCAAGGAGGGGCTGCCCGTAGGCGTTACACACGACTGGGTTGACCTGACATTCGCCGAGCAGATCGACGTCCCGGAGGATGCCTGGATCGATTGGGACGCGACGGAACAGCGCTTTATCCCGGTCAGCGAGGTCCATCCGGATGGCCTGACCGCCAACTTGAAGAGCGTGGTCTACTATCCTGCCGATCTGTATGATCTCACCTGGCACGACGGCAGCAGCCTGAGTCTTGGGGACATCATGTACGAAATGATTCTGGGATTGGATCGGGCCAAGGAGGAGAGCGCAATCTTCGACGAGGCTGAGGTGCCATCTCACCAGAGATTCCAGAAACACTTCAAAGGTTACCGCATTGTTCAGGAGAACCCGCTGATCGTCGAGTACTACAGCGATCAGTTCCTGCTTGACGCCGAACTGAACGTAGGCACCTTCTTCCCCAGCTCGCCGTGGTCAACGTTGGCGGTTGGCGCCTTGGCCGAGGCGGCCGGTGAGCTCGCATTCTCTGGTGATAAGGCCGATGCCCTCGAGGTGGAATGGACGAGTTTCATCGCCGGGCCAAGTCTGGAGATCCTGGCGGGCCACCTGGAAGAGGCGGCCGCGGCGGGCCACATCCCGTATGAAGCGACGTTGGGCGACGTAATCAGCGCGGATGAGGCTGCTGCGCGTTGGGAGAACCTGAGCGCGTGGTTTGCCGACAAGGGGCACTTCTGGGTAGGCAATGGGCCGTTCTATCTTGAGAAAGCCTTTACAACGGAGAAGACGGTCCAACTGGTGCGCGCCGACGCTTTCCCTGATCTGGCCAGCAAGTGGGAGGCGTTTGATACGCCGATGATCGCCAAAGTGGCGATTGATGGCCCGGCGCGTGTTGCGACCGGTGAAGAGGCAACATTCGACGTGCTGATTAAATTTGGCGGCGATGCCTACGCGACGGCCAACATCGGCGAAGTGAAGTATCTGGTCTTTGACGCCTTGGGCGAACTGGCGCTGACGGGCAACGCCGAAGCGGTGGAGGACGGCCTGTGGCAGATCACGCTCAGCGCCGAGGACACCGCCGGTCTGGAATCCGGCGCCAATAAACTGGAGGTGGCGGTGGTGCCGCTGCTGGTGAGCATCCCCACCTTCTCCTCTCTTGAGTTTGTAACGACGAACTGAGTAAGAAGTGGTGAGAAACGGGGAGTGGGGAGTGAGAAGCATTTTCTCGCTCCCCACTCCTCTTCACTCTCTGTTGCAATAGCGAGGACGGGTAATGACGGAAGCAACCCTTCCCCTTCAACCCGGCGCGGAGAGCGTCGAAAATGCGAAGACACAGAGCGCGTTCACACGGGTCGTGCAGTACTCGTCTCTGCGCTTGCTCGCGCTCTTTGTTACGGTTGTGATCGGGGTCTATCTGACGATTATCATCGCCAATATGGGCGGACATGTGGACGAGATACGCAGAGGCTACATCCGTGAGCAGGTGGCGCTGACGACCGGGCTGGACCCGACGTTGAAGGACTTGACGACTGAGGAGCGGCAGGCCCACTTCGAAGCACTGGTTGCACTGCAGGAAAAGAGGATGGGGCTTGACCAGCCATTCGCAATTCGCAGCTTCCGCTTTCTCTCCGGCGCGTTGACCCTAAACCTGGGGTGGGCCGACAATATGTCCAGCGACAGCGGCTCGCGGCAGGTGCGCCTGATTATTCTGGAGCGTCTGCCCGCCACCCTGCTGCTCTTCGCCACCGCGCAGTTTGTGCTCTTCTTTCTGTCGCTCTTCATTGCGCTGGCGCTTTCCCGCAACTACGGGAGCCTGCTCGATCGCGTCGTCCTGGCGCTGGCGCCCACTTCGGCCGCGCCCAGTTGGTTCTACGGGCTGTTCCTGATCCTGATCTTTTCCGCCCTGTTTGGCCTGTTGCCATTCGGCGGCCTGGTGGCGGCGCCCCCGCCGGATTCGATCATCGACTATTCGCTGAGCGTTCTCAAACATCTGATCCTGCCCGTCAGCGCAATCGTGGTCAGCGCAATTTTTCTCAGCATCTATTCATCACGCACTTTTTTTCTCATCTATTCAAGCGAAGACTATGTGGAGATGGCACGCGCCAAAGGTCTGTCGCCGCGAGTGATCGAGCGGCGCTACATTTTGCGGCCGACGCTGCCCACAATCGTAACCGGCCTGGCACTGTCGATCATCGCGCTGTGGACAGGCTCGATCGTGCTTGAAACCGTCTTCAACTGGCCGGGGCTCGGGCGGCTGTTCTACCTGGCATCGAACATTTTTGAGACATCGGTAATCGTCGGCGCCACCGTCATCTATGCTTATCTTCTGGGCATAACGGTCTTTTTCCTGGATATCGTCTACGCGCTGATCGACCCGCGCGTGAAAGTGGGCGGCAATGAAGGGGGGCGGGCATGACCGCGGCGCGGCGTACGCTTTCCGCTCTCTCGAACTACCCTTCCGCCATTGCCGGTATGGGCATCATCGCCGCGCTGGTGGTTCTTTCGGTCTATACGGTTGTCGCCATCCCGTACAGCGAGGCCGTCAGGCTGTGGCGGGGGGGCGAGGGCGTATGGCTGGAGACGCCTCGCAACGCCCTGCCGAGTTGGGTGAACCTCTTCCCCGGCGTCAATCTGCCGGACACGCTGATTTTAGGCCCCAGCGGGGAAGCGGACGGGGAGGCGGTGGAGAAGACGCGGGAGGTCGTATCGGAAGAGATGACGGACGTGATCACCACCTTCACGTTTGACTATACGGCTGATGCGTTCCCGCAAGAGATCTCCCTTTTCCTCACATCCGAGTTCGATCAGAAGCGGCCTCTGGTGTCGCTCACCTGGCTGACGCCGGACGGACGCGAGATACGGGTCGCCGATGTCACGGTCGATGGGCCGAAGACGGTGCGCTTCTCGCAGGAGGAAAAGCTGGAGCGCCGCCTGGAAGGGGTAAATCCGGAGATCGGGCTATTCGCGGACCCAGCGTCGGGCGACGATCCGAAGCCGCTGAAGGGCACCTATCAACTGGTGGCCGCAGGGCTGGTCTTTGAAGAGGAAGCGGATGTCGACGCCAGGCTGGTTGTCTACGGGAAGGTCTACGGGCTGGCCGGCAGCGATCACCGGCGGCGGGACCTGATGTTGGCGCTGATGTGGGGGACGCCGGTGGCGCTGGCCTTCGGTCTATTGGCCGCGGTCGGTTCGGTCATCAGCACATTGATTGTTGCGGCCATAGGCGTCTGGTTCGGCGGTCTGCTCGATGCGGTCATCCAGCGCATCACCGAAGTCAACTTGATCTTGCCCGTGCTGCCGATCCTGATTATGATCGGCACCTTTTACTCGCGCAGCATCTGGGTGATGCTTAGCGTTGTGATCGTGCTGGGCATTTTCAGTTCGGGCATCAAGAGCTATCGCGCCATCTTTTTGCAGGTGAAGGAATCGCCCTACATCGAAGCGGCGCAGGCTTACGGCGCGGGCGACTTCCGCATCATTTTCATGTATCTCATCCCTCGCATCATCCCAATTCTGGTGCCGCAGTTTGTGGTGTTGATCCCCTCCTTCGTCTTTCTGGAAGCGACGCTGGCCGTGCTGAATCTGGGCGATCCGGTGCTGCCCACGTGGGGCAAAGTGCTGAGCGATGCGCGCGTCAACGGCGCGCTCTATCAGGGGCACTACTATTGGGTGCTGGAGCCGGCCGCGCTCTTGCTCCTCTCCGGCCTCGGCTTTGCCATGGTGGGCTTCGCGCTGGACAGAATTTTCAACCCCAGATTGAGGGAACTGTAATGGCGCAAAGCGAGCAGACGCTCTTGCAGATTGAGGACCTGCGTCTCTATTTTCGTACAGGCCAGGGCGTTCTGCACGCGGTCGACAGCGTCAGCCTGACGCTGCGCCACAACGAAGCGATGGTGATCCTGGGCGAGTCGGGCTGCGGGAAGACTTCCCTGACCAAGGCGATTCTGCGCCTGTTGCCGCGCAACGTCCACACCTATTCCGGCAGCGTCAAGTTGAACGGGCAGGATGTCATGCAGTTGAGCGACGAAGAGTACCGCCAACAGGTGCGCTGGGTGAAAATCTCCCTGGTGCCCCAGGCCGCCATGAATTCGCTCAACCCGGTGCTGAAAGTGGGTGAACAAGTCGCTGAACCGCTGCTCTCCCATACGGCAATGCGGCGCGCCGAAGCCTTCGAACGGGCCGCCGCGGCCTTCCAGCATGTCGGCGTCCCCGCCGATTTTCTCAACCGCTACGCCTTCGAACTCAGCGGCGGCATGCGCCAGCGGGTCGCCATTGCCATGGCGATGGTGACGAACCCGGAACTGATCATTCTCGACGAGCCAACCTCTGCGCTGGACGTGCTGACGCAAGCCAATATTATGAACGTGCTGAAACGGGTCAAACAGGAGACATCCACCAGCTTTATCCTGATCACGCACGACATCGGCACCTCGAGCGAACTGGCCGACCGGGCCGCAGTGATGTACGCCGGCCAACTGGTCGAATTGAACGACGCTGAACATTTCTTTGTCGAGCCGTTGCATCCCTATTCGCAGAAACTGATGGCCAGCACGCCCAAACTGCGTCAGGTGGAGGAACCGAAATTCATCAGCGGCCAGCCGCCCAGCCTGATGGACCTGCCCCCCGGCTGCCGCTTTGCCCCCCGTTGCAGCCACCGCTTTGCACGCTGCGACACCGACCCGGACCTGCTCCAGACCAGCGCCCGGCAGCATGTGAAATGTTGGCTCCACCAAAACGGAGACACTGGGTGATCCAGATGATTGCGCAGAACCCGACCGAATGCCTACCACGGACGCCGGACGTTTCGGCACGCGCGCAGAGGCAGCGTTGCATACTTCCCAGGTTCCGGCCCTCGCCAAGTGCGCAGCAGATGCGGTCAGCTCAGGCCGGACCGAAAGGGGCGCAGCGGCGATGACATTCTCCACACTGACCGCTCCTGCCCCCGAAACCGTCAACGGACTCGCGGACTCGTCCGAGCCGCTTCTGTCCCTCCGCAATCTGCGCATGTGGTTCGAACTGAAGCGCTGGGGGTTTGGCCGCGCCGGCACCGTGCGGGCTGTGGATGACGTCAGCTTCGACCTGCACGCGGGGGAAGCGATCGCCATCGTCGGCGAGAGCGGCTGCGGCAAATCCACGCTGATGAAGACAATTCTAGGCCTGCACAGGCCAACCGGCGGCTCTGTGATCTTCGAGGGGCGCGATCTCAGTTCATTGAACGCCAAAGAGATGCAGTGGTACCGTTCCCAGGTGGGCTATGTGCAGCAGGACCCGTTCGGCGCGTTGCCGCCGTTCATGGACATTCGGCGCATTCTTGCAGAGCCGCTGAAAATACACGGCACCCTGAACGACGCTGCCCGGCAGAAGCGAATTCGCGAGGTGATGGAGGAGGTCAGGCTGACGCCGGTTTATGACATTTTGCCGAGATTTCCGCACATGCTCAGCGGAGGGCAGCAGCAGCGGGTCGTGATCGCCCGCGCCATGCTGTTGGAGCCGCGTATGATCGTGGCGGACGAGCCGGTCTCCATGCTGGACATGTCGGTGAGGGTAGAGATTTTACGCCTGTTGCAGGGTTTGCAGCGCTCCCACAATCTGGCGGTTGTCTACATCACCCATGACCTGTCGACGGTGCGTTATTTCTCCGAACGCATCTTTGTGATGTACGCCGGCGAGATCGTCGAACAGGCGCGGATGGATGATCTGCTGCGCGATCCTCTGCATCCCTATACACGCGCGCTGCTGGCGGCCATAGCCGACCCGGATCCGGAGAATGCGCACGTCTTTCGCGATGTGCCGCCCGGCGAGCCGCCCAGCCTGGTTAAGCCGCCCTCCGGTTGCCGCTTTCACCCGCGCTGCACCCATTTCATGCAGAATTTGTGCGAGGTGGAAACTCCGTCGGATTTCGAGCCGCATCCGCAGCATCGCGCCAGATGTTGGCTGTATCAAGACGCGCCGGTCGGATCGTGAGCGGCGACGAGGACACGGTGAATGCTCCGCCGCCATCTTACCAAGAATGAGTGTATGCGCACCTCCCCTGTGTACCTGATGATCTATGGATTTCTTTTGCTCCTGTGCGGCTTTCTGCTGGCGTTTGCGATGGTGATACGGGTTATCGAAGCCGGTTTTCTGCTTAGCTTCGTCTCCTACAGCGCCTCTCTCGCCGGACTGATTCTCGGCCTGTTCGGCGCGGTCGGCCATGTGCAGCGAAGGCGGTAGTTGGACCATTGCGCAGATCTCTTTCAGCCGACGAGAAAAGGGCCACTGCATCGAAATCGCCTGCAATCCTGTCCATCCATCCACAGATCCCGAAAATTCTGATTCAGACAACGGTTGCCGCAATAATCTGGGATACGCCGAGTATCGGATAATGATTTGTCCTACCGGATAGAATGAAGTTATAATGGCGCATGGATGATGTGCAGGAAGCGATCCCTCGCAGTTGTGCGCAGGGTGCATCCGACCCGATAGCATCAGCCCCCTAACATTTTACGTAAGAGCAGATACGAATAGCGTCTATGTTTGAAAAGCAGATCGGAATCGACCTCGGTACTGTCAACGTGCTCGTGCATGTGAAAGGCCGGGGGATCGTCCTGCATGAACCGTCTGTCGTCGCCATTCGGCGGCAGGCCAACAAAATGGTGTTAATCGGGCATGAAGCCTATGACACGCTGGGCCGAACTCCGGAAAGCATCGAAGTCGTCCGTCCTATGCGCGACGGCGTCATCGCCGATTTCGTCGTGACAGAAGCGATGCTGCGCAAATTCATTCAGGACATTGTCGGTCGATTTCCCCTGTTCAAGCCGAAGGTGATGATCAGCACGCCGCGCGGCGTCACGTCCGTCGAGGAGCGCGCCGTCCACGACGCGGCCATGCAGGCCGGCGCCGGCGCAGCCTATCTGATCCCCGAACCGCTGGCGGCCGCCTACGGGGCGGGGCTTCCGATTGGCACGCCAACAGGGAATATGGTTGTGGACATGGGCGGCGGCACAACCGAAGCCGCAATCGTTTCCATGTACGACATTGTGGTCTGGAGCAGCGTGCGCGTGGGCGGCAACCGTCTGGATGAGTCGATCGTCAGCTACATCCGCAAGAAGTACAATCTTTTGGTCGGTGATCAGACCGCTGAGGAGATCAAGATCGCGATCGGGTCGGCCCAGCCCACCGAGGAAGACCGCGGCATCGAGGTGCGGGGGCGAGATCAGATTAACGGTCTGCCGAAGACGATTGAAATCACAAATAGCGAGGTTATCGAGGCGATGATAGAGCCGTTGCAGTCGATCGTGCGCACTGTGCGGGCGACCCTGGAAAAGGCTCCGCCGGAGCTTGCCGCCGACATCATTGACCGCGGCATGGTGATCACCGGCGGCGGCGCGCAGCTTCGTCTGATCGCTTCACTCTTTACGCAGGAAACCGGTGTGCCGGCCTATGTCGCCGAGAATCCGATGGCCTGTGTGGCATTGGGCGCGGGCCGGGCGCTGGAAAACTACGAAATTATGCGGCGCAGCCTGCCGATGATCTACTCATAGCCCGGCTGCGATTCTTTAGCGCGTTCAGCACTATGCCATTTTCTCCCCAATCAATTGATAGCAAGGCCGTCCACGGGGGCGAAGTCCGTCGTTATGCCCCGCGTGACAAGCGCGTCGCGTCGGCGCCGGTCGTCGGCGGCATCGCGCCCAGCATCGGTTATGTCTATGAGGATACTGCTCACCTGGACAGCGCGTTGGGCGGCGATCCGAATTTATATGTGTATGGGCGCTACGGCAACCCCACGGTGGCCGCCTTCGAGAGAGCGATGGTGGACCTGGAATGCCATGATATGCCGGAGCGGGCCGACAATCATTTCGCGCTGGCGACCGGCAGCGGCATGGCTGCGATCCACCTGGCCATGGCGGCCTGCGGAATCGAGGCGGGCGCAACGGTGGCCGCGGCGCAGGATTGCTACGGCGCGACCTACTCCCTGGTGGACAGCCTCTGGCCCCAATACGGCGTAAAAGGCGTCTTTGTCGATGCCACTGATCTGGACGCGGTCGAGCGAATGCTGGCCGAGGAGACGCCGGTCGCTCTGGTCGTGGAGACGATCTCCAATCCGCTTGTCAAAGTTGTGGACATTCCGCGGCTTGCGGCGTTGTGCCGCGCCCACAACACACTCCTGCTGGTTGACAATACATTCGCCACCCCCATGCTCTTTCGCCCCCTTGCGCACGGCGTTGATGTCGTGATCCATAGCGCCACCAAATATATTGGCGGCCATGGCGATGTGCTGGGGGGCGTGGTTGTGGCGCGCAACGAGTTGCGTCCCGCCTTTTGGGAATATCTGAAAAAGACCGGCGCCAACCTCGGCCCCCACGAAGCCTGGTTGCTGCATCGGGGAATTAAGACGATGCCGCTGCGGGTGGAGCGTCAATGCCGCAACGCCTGTGTTGTCGCCGAGCAACTGAGCCGTCATCCGGCCCTTGCGCGCGTGCGCTACCCGGGTCTGCCTGACCATCCGCAATATGAACTGGCCAGTCAGCTGTTTGGCCGGCGCGGTCATGGCGCAGTCATCGCCATTGAGTTGAAGGGTGCTGGCCGCGAAGATGTCTTTCGCTTTCTGGAGGCGTTACAGATGGTGCAACCGGCCACAACGGTCGGCGATCTCTATACACTGGTTCTGTATCCGAGCCACTCCTCCCATCGGGCCTTGTCGCCGGCCCAGCGGGCTGCGGTCGGCATATCGGATGGGTTGGTGCGCCTGGCCGTCGGCGTGGAGGAGCCGCAGGACATCGTTGCCGATATCTGCGCGGCGTTAGAGAGTTGACAGCCCTGCGAGCGCGGGCGGATACAGATTCACAGCCTATCACCGGACTGAACGGATCAGAACTGAGACAACACGCAATTCGGATTTTGACAAACGCTGTAGGGTCGAATACAATGTGAAAGAATATGCAATCGTGTGGATATTCGACTGTGATTCTTCAGATTTCTTGGTGCGTATGATTGACTGCTTCCCCCGTCCGAATCTGGCTGTTCAATGCAGTTCATCACCGAATCAGATGAAACGCAGTTTAGTTGATAGTTCTTCATGACTCAAACAATCATCCTTACAGAGAAAGCGCCTGCAGCAGTCGGCCCCTATTCACAGGCCGTCGCAACAGATCGCCTGATCTTCACCTCTGGTCAGATCGGGATCCATCCCCTAACCGGCCAACTTCGGCCCGGTATTGTCGAACAGACCCATCAAGTCCTGGAAAATCTCGCCGCTGTGCTTGGCGCAGCTGGTTCCAGTATGGGCCATATCGTAAAGACGACGATATTTCTGACGGATATAGCGGAATTTTCCACTGTAAACGAAATTTACGCGGAAGCATTCCAGGACGATCCTCCTGCACGGAGCACGGTGCAAGTTGCCGCATTGCCACTCGGCGCGCTAATCGAGATCGAAGCGATCGCGTTGCGCGCTTGAAGTGTATTCTCGCTGGCGAATCGTAGTACCTTTCCACACAGAAGACAAAGTCGGTCTTCGCTCCCCCGTATACCGTTCAGATAGTGCAGGCCCGTGCTTGCATTGATACGAGTGCGGATCTGGCGCGCCAGAAGCGGGCAGGTTGGCGCGTAAGAAATTTTGAATTGTCGTTGTGTTCGTTTACGCAATGCGACCATTATCATTGTACCGTGTCGTGAATATCTCTACTGTATTGGAGGAAGCAAGACAGTCATGTCAAATCAGCAAGCAGTCGCAATAATGGAACCGATCGTAGATTTCTTGTCAGACGGGGATGCCAGGCCGAGTATGGACGACCATCCGATGGCGCTGCTCCTGGAGGAATTTGACGATTCGTATGTAAACCAGCCGCAGACGGGTGACATCCGTTATGGCGTCGTTGTGGATAAACGCGCCGGTGAGTTGCTGGTGGACATCGGATACAAATCCGAAGGGATCGTCACAGGCCGGGAGGTTGACCGTCTGGAAGACGAGTTCAGGGAGATGACTATAGGCGACGAAGTGCCGGTCTATGTGATGCGCGAAGACCGTGATGGCAACCTTCTGCTCAGCATTTCCAGGGCCAGAGCCGAGGGCGATTGGAAGCACGCCGAAGAGTTGCTGGAGTCACAGGACATCTTCACCGGCTCCGTCAGCGGCTTCAACCGGGGTGGGGTGATTGTCAAGATCGGGCAAGTGCGCGGCTTCGTGCCTGCCAGCCAGCTGAGCAGTGAGAGCCAGGCAATGCAGATCACGGAAGGCGAACCTGACAATCGCTGGATGCAGTTGATGGATACCGAACTGCGCATGAAGGTGATCGACCTGGACCGCCGCCGGAATCGGCTAATCCTTTCAGAGCGGGTCGCGATTCGTGAATGGCGACGGGAGCAGAAAGAAAAGCTGCTCGAATCTCTGGAGGAGAGCAGTGTGTGCGACGGCGTCGTCAGCAGTCTGGCCGATTTTGGCGCATTCGTCAATCTGGGTGGCGCGGACGGCCTGATCCATCTGAGCGAACTGAGTTGGGGCCGCATCAGCCACCCGAATGAAGTGGTCTCCATCGGTCAGAAGATCAAAGTGATGGTGCTGAACGTGGACCGGGAGCGCAAACGCATTGGCCTGAGCCTGCGTCGGCTGCTGCCGGAGCCGTGGGAGACGGTGCCTGATCGCTATGAAGTGGGGCAGATCGTGCGCGGTGTCGTGACAAAGCTCGTCCATTTCGGCGCCTTTGCCCGTCTGGAAGCTGACACCATCGAAGGGCTGATCCACATTAGCGAACTGACCGAAAAGCGCATCAACCATCCGAGTGAAGTTGTGACCGAAGGCCAGGAGCTTGGACTGCGTATCATTCGGATCGATACCGATAAACGCCGGATGGGCCTCAGCCTCAAACAGGCCGCGCCCGAAGAGGAGTCGGTTGAGTTTGATTGGGAACCGGTTCCCCTGGAAGAGAACGGTGCGGGAGATGATGCGGTGACCGCGGAGAGCGCTGACGAGGGCGTGCAGGCGCAAGCTGAATCTGACGGCGAAGCCGAAGCCGAACAGGACCCAGCGCCGGAAGATACAGAGTACGTGCAAGCGGTCATATAGTTTTTGTCTCTGGTTTTTGTGTTCCACCCGTCGCTGACGCGGTGCGGCTGAAGACCGGCCACAGATCACGAACAACCGCAGCGAAGGCTTCCGTCTTTCTCGGAATCAACCCCTGTTGCGCATACGTGCCGGGCATTTCGTCCGGCACGTTTTTTGCTGAATTGCCAAAAAGTCGAGCCGTCGGTACAATATGTCCGTAGGCAGCGGATGCCCGTATGCGAGACCATTGCGTCAAGATCGACGTCTTGACCCCCCGGTATGCCGGTCTTGGCAGGTGGCCCAACTGGCCCCAGCACGCCTATCGCACCTTATCTTCTGACAGGGGCAGCGTGTTCTCCGCCCGTGACCATGCGCCCTGATTCGATTCCAAACTCGAACCGTCGAACGGAAGAGAAACGGAATTCCGATTACGTCAGCCCGTAAGCGCGTATGCTATATTGGTTCTGTCCGATTGCATACTCGCAGGACGAAAACGATTATTGAGGGAATGAACCCATGTCTGATAAACTCGAACGCTTCACGAAACGTGCGCGGCGAGTGCTAACGCTTGCTCAGGAACAGGCCCTGCGGCTTAATCACACTCATATCGGCACTGAGCATCTGCTTCTCGGTCTTGTGCAGGAGGAAAACAGCGTCGCGGTGAAGGTGCTGAAGGAGTTGGGCGTGGAGCCGGGCCAGGTTGTGCGCGCGGTTGAACGCACTGTCGGGCGCGGGGAACGCGCGCCATTTGGCAAGCCGACTCTTGCCCCGCGCACAAAACGAGTTATCGAACTGGCTGTCGAAGAGGCCCGCATGATGGGCAACCATTACATCGGCACGGAACATCTGCTGCTGGGCCTGGTGCGGGATGGAGATGGCGTTGCCGTCAACATTCTGCGCAGCCTCGGCATCAACCTCGACCGCGTGCGCACCCAGACAGCCCGGGATCTTCTGCAAAACAGCGCCCAATCCAAAGAAAAGCAGAAAAAAGAGTCCAAGACACCTTTGGTGGATCAACTGGGCCTGGACCTGACCGCGTCCGCTGAGGAAGGGCGTCTCGATCCGGTGATTGGCCGCCAGATGGAGATCGAGCGGGTCATCCAGATCCTGAGCCGCCGCACGAAGAACAACCCAGCGCTCATCGGTGAGCCGGGCGTGGGCAAGACCGCTATCATTGAAGGGCTGGCCCAGCGGGTGGTCGATGGTGATGTGCCGGAACCGCTGCTGAATAAACGCATCCTGATGCTGGATGTGGGCAGCTTGGTGGCCGGGACCATGTACCGGGGCCAGTTCGAGGAGCGGCTCAAAAAGGTGATCGAAGAGATTATCAACAGCGGCGCCATTCTCTTCATTGATGAGGTGCATATGCTTGTGGGCGCGGGCGCGGCCGGCAGCAGCGTTGACGCGGCCAATATCCTCAAACCGGCGCTGAGCCGCGGCGAGCTACAGGTGATCGGCGCCACCACGCTGGACGAATATCGCAAGCATATCGAAAACGACGCCGCGCTGGAACGCCGCTTCCAGCCAATTCTGGTCGAAGAACCAGGCATTGAAGAGACGATAGAGATTTTGCGGGGCATCAAGAGCCGCTATGAAGAGCACCATAAACTCATTATTTCAGATGAATCTCTGGATGCCGCCGCCCATCTGGCCGCGCGTTACGTGCCGGATCGTTTCATGCCGGACAAGGCGATCGACCTGATCGACGAGGCCGGCAGTCGCGTGCGCATGTACAAGGCGCCGCACGCGGTCAGCCTGCGGGAAACCTTCATCGATCTGAAACGCCTGCAAAAGGAAAAGGAAGAGGCCCTGGAAACGCAGCGTTTCGATGACGCGATCGATCTGCGCTATCGGGAGGTGGAGATCCAGTCAAAGTTGGAAAAGCTGCGTGAAGGCTGGCGGCAGGATTCCAATCAACCGGTCGTCACCGCCGAAGACATCGCCGAAGTGGTTTCCATGTGGACCGGCGTGCCGGTGTATCGCATAGGGGGCGAAGAGCGCGAGCGGCTGCTGGGGATGGAAGCGGAGTTGCACAAACGCATCGTCGGTCAGGATGAACCGATCAAGGCGATCAGCAAAGCGGTGCGCCGCGCCCGCGCCGGGCTTAAAGACCCCAAACGCCCCATCGGCAGTTTTATTTTCCTGGGGCCGACCGGGATCGGCAAATCGGAGTTGACGAAAGTGCTGGCCGAATTCCTGTTCGGGAGCGAAGAGGCGCTGATCAAACTGGACATGAGCGAGTTCATGGAGCGGCACAACGTCAGCCGCCTGGTGGGCGCGCCCCCCGGATACGTGGGCTACGAAGAGGGAGGCCAACTCACCGAGGCCGTGCGTCGCCGCCCCTATTCGGTCGTGCTGCTGGATGAGATCGAAAAGGCCCACCCAGAGGCGTTCAATATGCTGCTCCAGATTATGGAGGACGGCTCACTGGCCGATGCGAAAGGGCGGCGGGTCGATTTCCGCAACGCGCTTCTGATCATGACCAGCAATGTCGGCGCCAAGCTGATTCAAGGCTCCAAGGGCATCGGTTTCGCCATCACCGCCGATGAGCAGACCCGCATGGAGGCCGAGTATGAGCAGATGAAGACGCGCGTGATGGACGCCTTGAAGAAGACGTTCCGCCCCGAATTCATTAACCGGCTGGACGGCATCATGGTCTTCCGCAACCTGACAAAAGAGGAGATCACAGACATCGTTGAGTTGGAACTGCGCACCCTGCGCATGCAGTTGGCTGAGCAGGACATGAAGCTGGAACTGACATCGGCGGCCCGCTATGCGATTGCCGACGCCGGCTACAATCCGGATTACGGCGCCCGCCCCTTGCGTCGGGTGATTCAAAGTGAGGTTCAGGATCCGCTCAGCGAGGCGCTGTTGGAGGGCCGCTTCGTCCCCGGCGATACGATTCAGATGGACTATCTCCCCAACGTTCCGGCCGAGCTGGCGACGGAGGGCGTGGTCACAATACAGGTGTCCAGCTCGCGTAACCCCTTCGACGCATCCAATGGCAACGCGGAAAAGGAAGGCGAGATGGGCCGCTATGAGTTCACGGCGATTGCCCACGAGGAGGTTGAGGAGCCGGAAGACAGCGAAACCACGGAGGCTCTGGAAGCGCTCCTGCAGTAGAGGGCGCTCCCAGAGAAAACCGACATAGATTCAGCAAACAATGGACCCCAGCAGTGGGGTCTTTTTTTGCCATCGTTTGGTGAATTTCCAGCGACAGGCGTATCATAGTGAACCTGCGAGGGGTCTCTTCGCAACGATTACCACAGGAGGAAGAACAGGATGAATGAGCGCGTAGGTTTTGTGGGGCTTGGCATTATGGGGCAAGGCATGGCTCGCAACCTTTTGAAAGCCGGATACAGCGTGAGCGTCTGGAACCGCACATCAAGCCGGATGGACCCGTTGGTGGAGGCGGGCGCAACGGCCGGCGCCAGCCCGTCGGATGTCGCCGCGAACTGCGAAATCACAATCATCTGTGTCAGCGACACACCGGATGTCGAAGCGGTTGTCCTCGGCGAGAATGGCATCCTTTCCGGGGCGCAGGAGGGATCTCTGGTCATTGATTGCAGCACGATCAGCCCGCAAGCAACGATTGAAATCGCCGCGCAGTTGAACGCCAAGGGCGTCAAAATGCTCGACGCGCCCATCAGCGGCGGCAGTGAAGGCGCGGCCAATGGAACCCTCAGCATCATGATCGGCGGGGATGCGGACCAGGTGGAACGGGCCAGAGGCGTGTTCGAGGCCATGGGCAAGACGATTACCCACGTGGGCAAGCAGGGCGCCGGACAGACCGTCAAACTGGTCAATCAGATTCTGGTCGTCGGCAACTGTCTGGCTATGAGTGAGGCGCTTGTCTTTGCGCAGGCCGGCGGCGTCGACCTGGAAAAGTGCCTCAACGCCGTCACCAGCGGCGCCGCGGGGAGTTGGATGCTTGCCAACCGCGGGCCGCAGATCATCGAACGGGACTGGCGGCCCGGCTTCACGATTAACCTGCAACAGAAGGACGTGCGCCTGATTATGCAGGAGGCGGACGCGCTGGGCGTGCCGATTCTGTTGACCAGCCAGATCTTCAGCCTGTATCGCACGCTGCAACAGAAGGGGCTGGGCGAAGAGGGCAACCACGCGCTGGTGAAGGCGCTGGAAAATCTGAGCGGCGTACAGGTGGCCTGAACACAGTTCCTATTTGTCGAAATGATGGGACATTGACAGTTTGGCCGCTGTCATTCTATAGCGTTGCCGCCAACTGTCCGCATTGCTGGAGTCGGCAGCGGGCGATACCTCTTGCGCGGCGGGGCTTTTCGATTCCGCCGACACGAATGCGCAACTGTGATTGGAGATTGGCTTACAGAGTTTCTTACCCGTTGGCTGTATGCTGGACGGAAGGGATGATCTTGGTTTTGCAACAATCAGGATAGGAATCCGTAGTGTGTTGCAATGGCCAGGAAATAACATCCCCAAGGATGAAAATAAATGAAGAGACTGTTGATTGCGATCATCGTGATCGTTGTCATTGGCGCGGCGGGTTGGTTTGGTTTCCAGCGTTTTCAGGCACGTCGGGCTGCGCTTGCCGAAGTCCCCAGTTATGAGACGGTCACCGTGGAGCGCGGCACAATCAGCAGTACTGTGAGCGCAACCGGCAGCATCGAACCAGAAGCCGAGGTTGCGCTCTCTTTTCGCGCCAGTGGCCGGGTTGAGCAGGTGCTGGTTTCGGTCGGTCAGCCGGTGGAGGCCGGGCAGTTGCTGGCTCAATTGGATGTGACCGACGCCGCGTTGGCGCTTGAACAGGCCGATGTCTCGCTCCAGATCAGCCGCGCACAGTTTGATAAGTTGGAAAAACCCCCCTCAGACTCCGACATCATAGCGGCCCAGGCGAATGTTACCGTTGCCCAGGCAAGCGTTGCCAGCGCAGAAGCAACCCTGGCGAGCGCGCAGGCCAGTTATCGGCAGCTGTTGGCCGGCGCGTCGGCGGGGGAGATTGCCGTGCAGGAGGCGCAGGTGCGGCAGGCGGCGGTGAACGTGCGCCAGGCGCAGAGCGCGTATGATGAGATCAAGCACTTTCCCGACGCCGGCGCATCACCCCAGGCTGTCCAGTTGGAGCAGACGACCATCTCCTACGAGGTGGCGCAGGCGCAGTTTGCGCTGACGCGGCAGGGGGCCGACGAGGCCCAGGTCGCCGCGGCGCTGGCGCAGATCGCGCAGGCCGAACTGGGCGTGCGCCAGGCTCGCAGCAATCTTCTGGTCGCGCAGGACGCAGTGAATTCTCTGATCGAGGGGCCGTCGGCGGAGGATTTGGAGATCGCCCGCGCGCAGGTGCGTCAAGCCGAACTGAGCAAAATGCAGGCGCAGAACACTCTCAACAACTCGATGCTGTATGCGCCGATCAGCGGCGTTGTCAGCCAAGTCAATCTGCGCCAGGGTGAACTCTATGGCGGCAGCGCGCTGCCCGCGCTTGTGCTGACGGACCTGGTCAGTTTTCACATGACCGTTCTGGTTGACGAGATCGACGTTCGCCAGGTGCAGATCGGGCAGACTGTACGTCTCAGTCTGGACGCGCTGCCCGATGCCGGCATCACCGGCCAGGTGACGAAGGTCTCCCCCACCGCGCGTGATGTGGGCGGCGTCGTGGCCTACGAAGTGGAGATTGTACCGGACGCGAACGATGCCCAACTGAAGGCCGGCATGAGCGCCACCGCCATCATCACCACCGCCCGGGTGGACAATATCCTGCTCGTGCCCAATCGTTATATTCAACTCGACCGCGAATCGCGGCGGGCATTTGTACAGAAACTCATCAACGGCGCGCCGACGCTGCAAGAGATTGAGATGGGGCTGCGCAACGACCGGTCCACCCAGGTCCTGGCCGGCCTCAGCGATGAAGACGAGATTGCGCTCATCCGCACGAGCAGCGAGGAACAGTTGCGCAGTGCGATTTTTGGCAACTAACGCGCATAAGGTGATGCGGTAGCGCATCCAACAATCGTATGTTCAGACAATTTTTCGGCGAAACAGGCGCAAACGGGACAGAGTCGTCGGATGGCGTTCGTCCGGTTATCGAAGCCATCGAACTGACGAAGACATATACGATGGGCGATATGGAGGTGCGCGCCCTCCGCGGTGTGGATCTGAAAATCCACATCGGCGAGATGGTGGCGATCATGGGGCCGAGCGGCAGCGGCAAGTCAACGTTGATGAACATCATCGGCTGCCTCGACGTGCCAAGCTCCGGCGTATATCGTCTGGATGGATCCGACGTGGGGATGCTGGATGACAACAGCCTGGCGGAGATCCGCAGCCTGAAGGTCGGCTTTGTCTTCCAGAGTTTCAATCTGCTGCCCCGCACGACGGCCCAGGCCAATGTGGAACTTCCTCTGCTCTATGCCGGTGTGAGCGGGAGCGAGCGGCGCCAGCGCGCCGCGCAGGCGCTGGACCTGGTGGGCCTGGACGACCGCAAGGTACATAAGCCGAACGAGTTGTCGGGAGGGCAGCAGCAGCGGGTCGCAATCGCCCGTGCCCTGATCAACCGACCGAAGCTGATTCTGGCCGACGAGCCGACCGGCAATCTGGATACGAAGACCAGCGTTGAGATCATGGCCTTGCTGCAGCGACTCAACCGCGAGCAGGGCATCACACTCGTGTTCGTGACCCACGACCCTGAAATCTCTGCGTACTGCAACCGGGTCGTTCATTTTAGGGATGGCAGGATCGAGCGGGACGAGCGCAACTCGCCTGAGGTCGGCGAGGCGCAGCCGCCCTACCCGACGCCCGAAAGAGTGGCGGCCAACGTATAGACCGGCAGGCGCGCGTCCGCTTTCTCGGCCAATGAAGGTCCCATCTTCTTGTCTTCGAGTTATGTATCAGCGCCCAGACTGAACAGATCATGAACCTTTACGAATCGATCCGAGTCGCAATGCTGGCTCTGGCCGCCAACAAACTGCGTTCCGTTCTGACGATGCTTGGCATTATCATCGGCGTCGGCGCAGTCATCGCCCTGATGAGTATAGGCCGGGGTGTGGAGAAGTATGTTACCGATCAGTTTGCCAGCGCCGGCACAAATCTGCTATATGTCGTGCCAGGCCAACTGAGCGAAGGATCACCCCGCGAACGGGCCAGAAGCAGCGGCATCCTGACGCTCAGCGATAGCAACGCTATCGCTAATCCATTGCGCGTGCCGGATGTGATTGCGGTTGCGCCGGAAGTGAGCGGCAGTGCCGTTGTATCCAAAGGAAACAAGAGCCTGGGGGTCTCCGTCAATGGCGTCACGGCCAGTTATCAAGATGTGCGTTCCTGGGAACCTGCCATCGGTGCATTCATCGCCGAGATAGATGTTCAGGAGCGCAGTCGGGTGGTGGTCATTGGCTCGGAGGTCTACGGAAAACTCTTCGATCCAAATGAGGATCCCGTTGGTCAGACAATCCATGTCAATAATCTGCTCTTCCGGGTGATCGGCGTGATGGAAGAACGGGGTGGCGGCGGCTTCGGCGGCAATCTGGACGAGTCGGTATTTATTCCCCTCACCACAGTTCAGGACCGTCTCTTTCGGCGCAGAACAGTCAGCGGCGACTACCAAGTCAGCCTCATCTATGCGTCTGTGCGCTCTGACGATCGGATGGATGCAGCCCAGGAGCAGATATCCGAACTGCTACGCGAGCGGCACAACATCGCCTTTCTGGGCGAAGACGACTTCGCGACTATCAATCAGGCGGACCTGATCTCGATCTTTGGAGACATTCTCAGTGCTCTGACCTTGTTTTTGAGCGCCATTGCCCTCATCAGCCTGCTTGTCGGTGGCATCGGCATCATGAACATCATGCTGGTCAGCGTCACGGAACGGACGCGGGAAATCGGGCTGCGCAAGGCGGTGGGGGCCAAGCGGCGCAATGTCTTGAGTCAGTTTCTCATCGAAGCGGTGACGCTGGCGGTGATTGGCGGGCTCCTGGGGATTGCGCTGGGCGGAGGTGGAGCCGTCGCCGCCACTTCGTTTGTAGACAACTTCAGCGCAGTCGTCGGTATCGACGCGATCGCCATTTCGATTCTCTTTTCGATGGCCGTGGGCCTCTTCTTTGGCATCTATCCGGCCTATCGCGCCAGTCGTCTGAACCCTATCGACGCCCTGCGCTATGAATGATCTTACGTCCTTTCATGCCTCCCAGGCTCCGCTCTTCGGCAAGTGCGCAGCAGATGCGGTCGCCTCAGGCCGGACCGAAAAAGGCGTCAAGCGCGCGGCGCGCCTTACGCTGATCCTGGCTTGCCTGTTGCTGATTGTGACGGCCTGCGGGCGGCGGCCGGGTGAGCCGACGCCTCTGCCGCCGGGCACACGCGTTGCCCAGCCCACGCCGGACTTCAGCGCCCCGTCGCAGGGGAACTCTGCGGCGACGGAGACCGCGGACCGCGTCGCCGAGACAGTCCGCACACGACTTGCCCAGCAACAGGAACAAGCAGTTCCGGCACCGAAGACAGCGGATGCCCTCCCGGCTCCGACCCAATCCGCGCAGGACGCCCGCTCCGGTCTTTCCGTTTTCAGCCTGCCAACCGCGCTGGGCATTGTCGTCGGGGGCGGCCCGCTTTATTCTACGCCGGGCGCCGGCGCAATTTTAATCATGCAGGTAGGCTCCACGCTCACAATCACAGGGCGCTCAGCCGACCGCGGCTGGTACGCCGCATACCTGGCGGACGGGACGGCCGGCTGGGCGCGGGCGTCACAGGTGCGGATCTTCGGCAATGCCGCCGGGCTGGAGATCGTGCAGGAGTCGCTCGGGCCGGCGGTCGTCGCCACGCTGATCGCGGAGGCAAGCAATCCGGTCGAGCCGATCGGCACGGTCGTGGTGAGGCTGACGGAAACGAGGACGGCGGGCAGTCCGTCTGCCGAGGCCACGCCACAGCCGGACGATGCGCCAACATTGACCGGGCCTGCGATCACGGTCCTGGTAGAGGGGGCCAATGTGCGGGCCGGACCGGGCACTGATTTCCCAGTAGTCGGCGGACTATACGAAAATGAGCAGGCGGCTTTGCTGGCGCGTAACCCGGGCGGCGACTGGGTACAGGTACAGTTGCCCGAAAGCGTCGGCTGGATCTTCGCGCAACTGGTCGAGACGAGCGTACCCATCGCCGAACTGCCGGTCGCTGAACCACAGTAGCCGGTTCCCAGTGGCTTGTGCTCGAATTTTCCATCACCTACAAGGTTATTTGACAAACCCCTGCCTTGCACTAAGATTGGTGCTGACTGACTGCTGGAAAATGTAGCCGAGAAGCCGGAGTTCTGCGGCTTACCAGAGAAAGTATGGGAAGAGATATGCAGGCGCTTGATGCGTTGCAAAGCCGAGCGGAAGAGGCGTTGTCCGCGGCCGAGACGGTCGAGGCGACGGAAGCCTGGTACCGGGACTATTTGGGCCGCAATGGGGCGCTCACCGATTTTCTGCGGGGATTGAGCGAGCTTCCGCGTGAAGAGCGCCCTGCGGCCGGCCGCGCCGGCAATGAACTGAAAAATCTGCTGGAAGCCGCCCTGCATACGCGCCAGGAGGCGATCCGCCAGCAGGAGATGGAGCAGACGCTCGCCGCCGAGGGCGTGGACGTAACCCTGCCGGGGCGCAGGCCGAACCTGGGCAAGATCCATCCGAGCAATCAGACGCTGCGGGAGATCGCGCAGATATTCGGGCAGATGGGGTTCCAGGTTTACGACGCGCCGGAGGTCGAGACCGACGAAAACAACTTTGGCCTGCTGAACATCCCGGAAGGCCATCCCGCGCGTGATATGTGGGATACCTTTTACACGACGACGCCCGGCGTGATCCTGCGCACGCACACCAGCCCCGGCCAGATCCACGCGATGCGGGAGTACTGCCCGGAGCCGATTCGGGTGATTCTGCCGGGCAAATGTTACCGCCATGAGGACGTCAGCGCCCGTTATGACATGATGTTCCATCAGGTGGAAGGGCTGGTCGTCGGCCACAACGTAACCTTCAGCGACCTGAAGGGCACGCTCGTGAACTTCGCCAACCAGATGTTTGGCGAGGGACGCCGACTGCGCTTCCGCAAAAGCTACTTCCCCTTTACGGAACCGAGTGTCGAGGTGGACGCGGGCTGCGTTCTGTGCGCAGCCGAGGGCTGCCGCATCTGCAAGCAGACCGGCTGGCTGGAGATTCTAGGCGCGGGGATGGTGCATCCGATCGTGCTGCAAAATGGCGGCTACGATCCGTCGGTCTTCAGTGGATTCGCCTTCGGCATGGGGCCGGAGCGGATCGCGATGCTCAAATACGGCATTGACGACATCCGCTACTTCTTCACCAATGACGTGCGTTTTCTTGAACGGGTCGGATGAGTCCGCGGCCAGCAACCCCATCGGCCATTGATTGCTGGCCGCCGCAGTACCCTCATTCATCCAACGCCCGACGCATCTGCTCCCCTTCCTTCTGCCAAAACTGATAGAGGATGGCGATTTCGGTGCCAATGCAGAAGTGGCGCGCGCCCATGTCCAGATAGCGCTTGGCCTCGTCTGCGCTGCTGATTTCGATGCGGGGAATGACGCCCGCTGCCAGGCAGGATTCGATTACGCGCTTCTCACCGGCCTGCACCTGCGGATTTTGACGTTGGCCGCCTACGCCGATGCTCATCGAGAAGTCCGACGGTCCCCACTGGAGCATCTCCACCCCGTCCACGGCCAGAATCTCGTCGAGTTCATCCAGGGCCGGTTTCTTCTCCAGCATCAGCGCCACGACAACGTTGTTCAGAGCCTGCACATATGCCTCATTGCCGCCGTACCTCATATAGGAGAAGCGGCGGGTGGCCACGCCGAATGTGCCGCCGGTCTGGGGCGAGTCGGCGCGCACATAACGGACACAATCGCGGGCGCCTGCAGCCGAGCGCACGTCAGAATAAAGTACGCTATTGAAACCGGAACCGACGGCGCGTTGGGCAACGTACTCATTGTTGGCCCAGTCGATCTTGATCATCGTGCCCAGATTGTGCAGTTCGGCAGCGCGGCAGATGTTGTCCAGATCGTGCAGCGTATAGGTTCCGTACTCAGCCACAAATTCCACATAGTCGTATTGCCCTGTGTGGCCCAGAACTTCGACGACGTTCGGCCAGACGGTATGGATGTGCGTTGCCAGAGTTGGTTTGCCCTGATCGAGCAAGTTGCGAATGGGATTCGCGCGCATTGTTGGATTCTCCAGATGGAATGGCGTTCTGACGATCCGCTGGTACGGAGGCCAAACTGGGCGAGAAGTGAGTGAAGAGCAGAGAGGGTTAACGCTCTCCTCGGCAGTGCCCAGTATAGCACAGCCGATAGGGGAAGGACAGTCGCGGCAACAGGGGGGTGCAGTTCAAAATGGGGGCGGGGTGTCCATTGTTTGAATCAGGATTTACAGGATTGAAGGATTCTCTGGATAGCAATAGTGAACGCACATCAGTCGCTCGGTTCCAGCAGATCCTCCGTCTGTCCGCTGTGAATCAGCAGAACGGTCCCGACCGCGCTCATCCAGTCGTTGAGTTGGTTGCCGTATCTCTCGCGCTCTTCGGCATCTGGCCGGTTCATGCCCAGCAGAGTCAGATCGGTCTGCGTACTCCAGGCCTTCACCGTCTCTGGGAACGATTCATCTTGCGGCGGGACGACTATGACCGGCTCCGCGGCAACCCGCACCCTGTCCAGGAGCACGCGCAGATGGGCCTCGGTCTGTTCGCGGCCTTCCCCGCGCGGCAAGATCTGCAGCAGGCGGATCGATGCCCCGTCCCAGGTTGGATTTTGGGAGATGATATGCGCCAGCAGCAGCATCAGTTCACCATTGCGGCTGTGCCCCCGCCACCAGACGTCGATGATCTTGCGATTGCCGAAGCCGCGCGCCTCGTCGTGATGCAAGAACAGGACCGACTTGTCCAGATTGAACAACGTCGACAACAAGCGCAATGATTGGGCGCGCCCGCCATCCGTATCGCTCCAGCCCATCAGAACGGTGTTAGGCTCAAGACCGCCAACGCCGTGGGCTTGACAGACTGTCACGGCGCCGGCGTAGAAGCTGTCCACAATGTCAGCTTCGGCAAAGGCCGACATGTTCTGCTCGCGGATGAATGTGCGGATCTGTCGCCGCGCCACGCTGCGCAGCCGCTTTTGCGCCAACTGGTCGATATCCCCGACCAACAGTTGGTAAAAGGAGACGATGCCATAGCCGCGGCTGAGCCAATTGGCAACCTCCACCAGTGGCGCGCGATTGTGGGGCTGGCCGGTGAAGACCAGAATGTTGGGCCGCCAGTTCTTGACGTGATAGACGGAGCGCTCCAGATTGAGGAGGGAGCGCCGCGCCAGGGAAAACCAGATCCCGTTGCGCACATCGCCCCAGGTGCGAATGGTAGAACGGCGCTGCAGATAGAAGTAGATGCCATAGCTGATCAGGATGGCGATGATCGTTGCGAGCGGGTTGATCACGAACATGGCGCCGTAGCAGCCCGCCGCGCCCAGAAGCGAGAGGCTGGGATGGATCTTGGCGCGCGGCCGGAAGCTGGGGTTGCCCACCAGTTTTTCGATGCCCGCCATCAGGTTGGTCATGCCGTAGGTGTTGAGGAAAAACATGGTGATGATCGGCGCCACCACGTTGAGATCACCGGCCCAGATGACGGCGAAGGCGATGGCTGCGCTGATGAGAACGCCGAGGCGCGGCTCGGTCTGGCTGCCCAAACGGGCGCCAAGCACGCGGGGCACGATCCCATCCTTCGCCATAGCCTGAAGCGTGCGCGGCGCAGCCACCATGCTGCCCAGGGCGGAGGAAAGCGTCGCCGCCCAGACGCCTAACAGGATGAGAGGAGGAAACAGGGCGATATCCTGCATGATCAACGTGTTGCTCTTCAGTTCGTCCGACGTGCCATGCAAAGAGATCCAGATGACCGAAACAAAGTAGATAACAGCCGTAAACAGGACTGAAAGAAGCGTGCCTTTGTGAATGCTCCGGCCCGGATCTTTCAGATCACCGGACATGCTGGCGCCGACGGCGATGCCGGTGACCGCCGGGAAGAAGACAGCGAAAACGCTCCAGAAACTCATGCCTTCGCCATAGTCGGAAGTCAGGGTCGGCGCCTGGATGCCGCCCCATCCGCCGGCGAAGAAGGACAGCAGAGCCGCCATCAACGCAGCCAGAATGAAGTACTGTATCTTGATGGCGAAGTCCGCGCCAATGAAGGCGATGGCGCCGAAAAGAAGCGCGATCAGTGTGGCGAGCAAGCGGGGATCGATCCGGCTGAAGAAGGCGATGCCCTCCAGCGACTCGGTGAAGCCAATAATGTAGAAGGCAACCGAGATCGCCTGCGAAAGATAGAGCGGCACACCGATCGCGCCGCCGATTTCACGGCCAAGCGTGCGTGAAATCAGGTAATACTTGCCACCGGCGCGCACATTCATGGATGTGGCGATGGCGGACAGCGACAGGCCGGTCAGGAAGCTGATCGAGTTGGCGATGGCAACGATCAGAAGCGCGCCGAGAAGTCCGGCCTGGCCGACGACCCAGCCCGTGCGCAAGAAGAGAATCAGGCCCAGAATCGTAAGCACGTTCGGGGTGAACACCCCCCCAAATGTGCCGAAGCGGGCCGCCGCACTGCTTGATTGGGGGGGAACTGTCTGCGCAGATGCAGTCATAAGCGATGGGTTAGCTCTTCCAAAGCCTTGCGCCAGAGGGCCGGGATCCGTTCGCCGAGTTCGATCCGTTCGGCGCCGATAAACTGCGCCAACTCCAGCAACGACTCTGCAATTGCTGAGCCAGAGTGTACGTCGATAGGCGCGTCCTGCTCCGAATGCAGGGCGTGGATGCGGTAGATGCCCTCCTTACGATCAAATCGGGAATCCATCCGACCGATGAAGCGGTCGCCGTGCAGCAGTGGTAACACATAGTAGCCGTACTGCCGCTTGGCTTTGGGAACGTAGATTTCAATTCGGTAGTGGAAATCGAAAAACTGCTCGGTTCGCTCCCGGTCACAGATGAGATTGTCGAAGGGTGATAGAAAGACCGTGCGCGGCTCCCATCTGTCGGCCCGGATCGACTCCAGCAGCGGCAGAGTTTCGCGATGAACATACCATTCGCCCGCCCAAGGCTCCCGCTCGCCAACGATCTGCGCCGGCAACACAACCTTCTCCGCCACCAGTTCTGTCAGCCGTTCGCCCAGGTCCGGGTACAAATTGCGGATGAAATGGTTGTTGATCTGTTTCTGGTTGGCCACGCCCAACGCCTTCAGCGAGCGTTGGCAGGAGAGGCGCACAACCTCCTCTTCCGCCAGCGGCTCCTGATTCGCCCACTGCGGCAGCCACGCGTCCCGCAGATGCCACAGCTTCTGGTTGCCCCGTCGGCCAACAGACATCACAACCCCGCTTCGATCCAGAAAATCGAGCATACGCGAAACGGTGCCGCCGCCGGTCCAGCCTGTAGATTGCCAGGGAACGACCGCCAAATCGGCGAACGCTTTCGCCGACAGAGGCCCATCGGTCCGCAGGCGTTCTATGATATGCGCTTGCAGTTCCGCATTGGCCTCCATCCAGGCGCGTACCCGCTGGGTCCACACGCTGGAACTGGTGTAAGCGCGTCCAATCCAGCGGCGAAACAGAGGATAATATTCCGTCAGAATAAAGGAGGCGCAATGTGCCCAGGCCTCGATAATCCGGCGCTCTTCCTGCAGATCATCCAGCAGCGATGGCTCGAATGCGCCCATGCGGCTCCACAGCACGAGCAGTTGTGTCCGCTCCACAGCCCGAATCGGATCGATCTGCAGGCAGTTCAGCTGTTGGAAGAGTTCGAGGACGCCCTCTTTGCTGGCTTGGGGGCGCGGTGCGTCCAACCGCTGGGCGGCGATGGCTAAGCGGCGGGCTTCTGTGGGGGTTAGGTTGATTGATTGCATCGTGTCGTCTGAACTGTGATCCAAGTTGTTGGGGGATTGACAGAATCTAGCGCGTATAGGCGCGAAATCGCCCGTCCTGCTGCAACTCTCGGGCGAGATTGAAGAGGCTGAGGCGGCGCAACACGCTCGCCGTAATCGGCCTTTTGTCATCCCAGAAGATAAAGGAACGATAGAACTGCCGCGCCGGTTCGGAATTCAGCAGATCGGCCATAAACTGCGCTTCAGCCTGGGCGCGGCAAGGGATGAAATAGCAGGTATCATCGAAAACAACCGGTTTGCCCTGATGCGGCCCGACGACGACGAATCGCAGCTGTTTATACATGCCGGAGATGGCGACTTTCCAGCGGGCAAATGCGTACTCCCCGACGCCGAAGATGGCGAAGCGGGAGCGCTTGCGGTAGATCGAACTGCGCCGGGCATCCAGGATAGCGCCGTGCTGGCGCAGGTAGCGCCAGGTCTTAGGCGCTTGCGTGCGGATCGGCGCTGTGCTTTCGCCAACCGTTTTCTGTGTGACCAGCATCCATCGCTGCGGCGGGGGCATGGGGGCGCGGGCTGGTTTGGCCCCCTCGCCTCCGTTGTTTCCAGATTGTCGAGTCGGCAAGCGGGCCAAATCGGAACTCTTGTACATCGGGTAGAGATAGTCCGGCTCCAGCTCCCAAACGTCCCCTGATCGGTTGATGTATCCGCCATCGACGGTCTTCAGTTCCATTACCCTGACGCAGTCGTGCTTGATGCCGGAGCGCCATTGATACTGGGGCGTTTCGCGTTCATCGGCGCGCAGGTGACGCCAGCGCGCGTAGGCGTCCAGATCGGCGACCAGCCGTCCATCCCGCTGGCCGATGACGGTTGACGGGCGCCGGGCGTGGATGTCGTCGTAGACGGCGCACTGTGGCTTCGTCTGACGCTCGGTTGTGTCGAATAGGAACAGACAGGCGTCGACGGAGGCGTCGAAGGCGCGTTTGGCATTGATGCGCCACAACTGGCAGCGGGCGGGCGACTCAGGCTTTTGCAAGTGCGCGTAACCGGCGGTCGCAAAAGCCTTCGGCTGTGGCTGATTCCAACTGGATTGGAGAACCTTGCGCGCAACCTTCGTTTTGCACAACATGGCGAAGGCGGCGGGCCTTTCACCGAGCCAGGCGATCATCTGCAACAACATCCATTCGGAGATGTCAAAGTTGCTGGCGCCGGTCAGCGCATCCATGCCCGATTGGCCGAATTGGTTGGCCTTGGGCGGCAGATTCGCACTGTTCAAGGCCGACAGTTCTGTGTTTGTCACCCACGGCGGATTGCCCAGGATGAGCAGCGGCTCCGGCATACTGCGGAGAAGAGAACGCCAGTCGAATGAAAAAAAATCGCCCTGCCGTATATCGGCGGCGACGCGGCCGGCCTCGGCGCGCAGTTGATTGCGGGCGCACTCGACGTGGCTGCCGTTGATTTCGATGCCGAAGAGATGCGTAACTGAGTCGAAGGTCTGCGCGCCGGCGCGCAAGAAATTTCCGATGCCGCAGGTCGGATCCAGCAGAGACTTGGGCATAAAACCGAAATTTCGCAGCGCAACGCAAACGTCTTGCGCCAGCCGGTCGGGGGTTTGGAAATCGCCGAATTCAGTCTTGTTTCTGTCGGCGTCAGAATCGTGATTCATGTCAGTGTAAGATGCGCTACCGCCTCGCTATGTGAGCGCGAATCGTGAGATGCGCTACCGCTTCGCTACATGAGCGCAAGTCGGGATTAACAGGATTCGAGGCGGCGTCACCCCAACACGGCTTCGCCGATCGCCCGATAGCCTTGCGCGGCCGCGATCAGGTCGTCCAACTTCAACTTTTCGTTGATGATGTGCGCGTCCGCTTCGGTGGCGGGGCCGAAGCCGATCGTCGGGATAGCGGCCACGCCTGCACTGTAGGCCGCATTGGTGCAGAAGCGGTAGGCGTTCAGCCCGGCTTCGATGCCGACGCCATGAACCGCGGCCAGCGCGCCGGTCACGAACGGGTCGGCGTCATCCGCCAGCCAGGCGGGAAAGAACTTTTCGGTCGTGAAGGTGTGCCCGGTATAGCTCGTGTACTCCCCCGTGCCGACGCGGGCATCCAACTGAATATCAGTCAGTTCCGGTCGTTGCGTGATGTCGGCCAGGACATTCTCGGCGCTCTCGCCGGGGAGCAGCCGTCGATCATAGGTCACGCGGCAGATGCTGGGAATGACGGAGTGGCCGGGGTAGGGCGCGCTGATAATATCGGTCAGCGCGAAGATGGCCGGTCCCATCTGCGGATGCTCGTCCAGGGCCAGGTCTTCGACGGCCGCGATGACGCGCATCATATCCAGCACCGCGTTGCGGCCCATCTGCGGCGCGGACGAATGGGAGGGCCGCCCGGTCGTCGTCAGGTGAATCTCGGCGCGGCCGCGGCCGCCGCGCACGATCTGCAAGTTTGACGCTTCACCGATGACGACGAAATCGGCGCCGGTCTGGGCGATGACCTTTTCCAGCGCCACGCCCTCCAGCACCTCCTCCATCACCGATGCGCTGACGACGGCTTTGCCCTTCAGTTTGGCTCTGTCCAGCCCGCTGATGCCGTGGACCATGGCCGCCAGCGCGCCTTTCATGTCGGCTGCGCCCCGCCCGTGGAGCGCGCCGCGCGTCACCTCCCCGCTGAACGGGTCCAATTCCCAGGGCACGCCGGGCGAGACGCCGACCGTGTCGGTGTGGGCGTCAAAAACGATCGTGGGGCCGGGCTGCGCGCCTTCCAGCACGCCGATGACGTTGCCGACGCCGTCCGTCCAGACCTTGTCGAATCCGAGCGTCTTCATTTCGGCCTCGATGCGGCGGGCAACCTGCGCTTCCTTACCGCTGAGGCTGGGGATGCGCACGATGTCTCTGGTAAAGAAGATCAGGCGGTCTGTATCGAGCATTTGCGTTTCCTTTACGTCGTGAGCATTGGCCGGTGGCTCATGCGGTTACTTGCCACGATCAGCCGTGTTTCAGGCGCGTTGCGGAAATATAACCGAAATGCCAGAAATCGCGCAACTGTCTTTTCAGCCCGATGGCAAGGCCGAACACAGAGGCAGAGGCGGCCCGGAGGTGGGGTGATGATGGCAGGAGCCGTTATGCGGATGGGTTTGTGAGCGTCAGGACTCTGTGGATTGGAGGATTCTCAGGATTGGGGGATTCTCAGGATTGCCCGCAGGCGGCGGCGAGTGGGCTTGCGGAGAGATGAATACTCCAAAATATCGGGGGCTGACCGTCGGCAAGAGCGCGCGCTCTTGCGCGGCCCGCGGCGCCCCGGCGCAGAGCGATGGACTGCTTCATGCAGGGCACGCTTGCATCGGAACCGGGCAGCGCGGGCGCCTATGTGAACAGAGCCAAGAATCTATCTCAGCCATCGGAAGAGGCGTAGTCGAACTTCGGACCCCAATCACCCCAGCCGTCCGGCAGAAGATCGAAGAGATGCCACGCCCCGCAGTACAGATCGCCAGGGCCGAATTCGTCCTTCGCTACGCGAACGATCGTACCGTCCTCGTTCTTATGCAAGACAGAGACCCCGGGTTGGTATCCTGACATAAATCCCTCATCTTCCCTTTGGAAGCCCATGTCCTTAATGAACGTGGTTCCCTCTGCGGAGTACATCGCGAACCGCCAACCCCGCTTCCTTGCGAAATCCTGCTGCATTCTCGGGCTGTCGGGCGACACCACCACGAAGGCGGCTCGGCTCTGCAAGTGGTGAACCACGCCGTTGAACTCGTCAGCCCACATGGTGCAGTACGAGCAGCCAGCGCCCATGTTGTGGATAAGGATGAGGTACCCCTTGTCTCCGAACATCTCCGAAATCTTCACGGGGCCGTCCGCGTTTCGCAGTTCGCAGTCTCTCACAGGCTCGGGCGGCAACCGGCGTCGCAGCTTGACCAGCTTTTGTCGCGCCTCGTCAAGCTCACCCTGGGCAACGGCGATCTCCCTCTCCAGCTCTGCGTTGGACTTTGACAAGTTTTCCTCCTCATCATGGCATTTCGATCGATTTCGTTGGGCGGTTACGGGGCTGATTCGGTTTCCGGCGCATCCATTTCGCCAACCCGTATGTGCCTCTTGCTGTCCTGACGAAGACATCGGGCATTCGCGCAAGATGTACAATTACGTTGGCGTCGGCCCCCCGGCCCGGGATGGGTACGCCGCGCGAGGTCATCATCGCGCGGATGTCCCGCACGTGCATAGGCTTGCCGCCTTCATCGAGAATCGTCGCGACAGCTTCGCCTATGCGCTCAGTCGTGGTTTGGCGAATGTGGGCGCGCGCTTTATCCGGTCCATCCTCCGACTCAGCTCCTCGCTCTAGGGCCTGGAGCACCCGCACTAAGTCCAGCTTCGCCTGCAGGTGATCTCTCCGCGATAGCAGAGTCTCGAGAGTCTTGGAGACGGTTGTCAGCTCGTCCTGGATATCGTCCTCCCATGCCGAGAGCACGTTGAGCCTGTCGGTCATTTCCTCTGCGTCTTTCTGTATATACATTTATATACGACTAGAGAAAGTATATATACAGATTCGAGATTTGTCAAGGCCTGATCCTACCCCTCCTACCCGGGTGAATCCAGGATTATTGTGGGTGCATGCCAATGGATTGTCCGTCAAGTGAGGCAAAACCCATCGACCTGGTCGAAGCCGCCAATGGTCAGGCATATCTCCCCAATGATCTGGGATACGCCCTGTGAGCAGGGCAATCGCATCTAATTGGGTCAAGACCTCGTGAAGCTGCCTGAATTGAAATCAGTTCAGGGTAAGACACCGAAAAGTGTACGAACCATGGCGCGTAGCCAAGGAAACTGACGGTTTCCGGCAATTGATGGCCGCTATTTTGGCCGTAAACCACCTCAAATCAGCAAGCTGATAGCGATTCCCATTTATCATCACTTTCTTTTCGGTGAATATGCGGCTGATTTGCCGTCCAGATTTAGATGCAATCGCCCTGGCCCTGTGAGAGGGTGCGGACAGAAATGGGGGTGAGTTATACTTAAGGGAGGAAGGAGAGAAAGAGAAAGAGAGAGGAGAGAGAGGCAATGGGACGGACGCGCAGTGAAGAGAAGAGTCAGGCGGAGTTTGAAAAGGCAGCAGGGGAGATGCGGCAGCGGCTGCGGACATGGCGACGCAGCGAGCCGGGGGCCAGTTTTGACGAGATTATGGAGAGGGTAGGTCAAGAGCGTGAGAGATTGATGAAGCCGTTTGTCGAGGAATTGGCAGCGGAAACAGGCGAGGTGGATGTGAATGTGCGTTGTCCTGCGTGTGCGGGGCGAGTGCAGAACAAGGGGAAGAAGAAGAAAGTGATACTGCACCGAGAGGGCGCAGTGGAGTTGCATCGAAATCACTACGATTGCCCTTCGTGTAAGCAAGGGTTTTTCCCCCCTGGATCGGGGATTGGGGTTGAGCAAGCCGGGTTGGAGTCCGGCGATGCTGAAGATGGCGTTGCGGCAAGCGGTTGAGCTTGATTCCTTATGAGCGCGCGGCGAGCAACTTCAGCGAGTTGACTGGGGTGCCGATCTCAGCCAGCAGTTTGAAGGGGATGGTGATGGAGTGCGGTACCAAGGTGGTGAATGCTGAGGCGCAAGAGGCCGAGGCGATGGTGCGCGTGCCCAAGGATGAGGAAGCGGTCAGGTGGCGTCAGATAGCGGAACCGGACAGTGAGGTGATGGCCGTCTCGGCCGATGGCGTGATGCTGCATCTGCGAGACGAGGGCTGGAAAGAGACCAAAGTGATGAGCGTCTCGGCTGTGCCAACGGGCGAGAGGGGGGACAGGGCAGCAGCCGGTGCGCAGCGCGTGGAGAAGCACTCCTACCGCGCCGGTCTATGGGATGCCAAGACCTTCCCAAACCACTACTGGGCCGAAAGGTATCGGCGCGGGGTGGAAAAGGCCCAACAGGTCGTCTGCATCAACGATGGCGCACTCTGGATCGGGGCGATGGTCTGCGCCTGTTTTGCCCGCCGCATCGAAATCCTCGACTGGTGGCATATGCTGCAGTACGTCTGGCAGATCGCAGCGGCCGCGCTGGGTCCCGACTCATCTGAAGCGTCTGCTTGGGTTCAAGCCCAGAAAGCCGCCTTAGCTCACGGTCAACTGCGCCTCTTCTTCCCTCGCATACTCCGACTCTATTCAAACGGCTCAGCGCCGCCGCCCGTTGTCAAACAGGCTGGCGCTTATCTGTGGAAAAATCGACGGCGCATGCACTATGCCGCCTATCGTCAAGCCGGCTTCCCTATCAGCAGCGGCACTGTCGAATCGACAGCCAAAACCTTGGTACAGCAGCGTATGAAACAGGCTGGCATGCGCTGGTCTCGCCACGGCGCTCAGGCCATGCTCGCTCTCCGTGCCCGCCTTCTCAGTGACCACTGGCATGACATCCCCTTATGACCATCTTCGCCCCCAATCTCGTCCGCACCCTCGCGGAGGTATCGGTTGACGAATCGTCCGGCAAGATCACCGTCCATGACGTAGCCTGCGCCGTGGACTGTGGATTGGTCGTCAACGGCGATGGGGCGAAGGCTCAGATCGAGGGCAACGTCATGTGGGGTGTGGGGTCGACGCTGATTGAGCAGGCGTATGTGAAGGAAGGACGTCTCGATCTGAATAACTTCGAGACCTATCCGCTGCTGACGATGCGTGAAGCGCCCGACGTCCGCTCCGTCCTGGTGAACACGGGCGGCGATACGCCCTACGGCATGGGCGAGCCGCCGATCGCGCCGGTTGGCGCGGCGATAGCCAACGCGTTTGCCGCGGCCACGGGCCGACGCATCCGCACGCTGCCCATGACGCCGGCGCGCGTCCTGGACGCGCTTGCGTAGCGCGGACCCGGTTGATGACGACGGCGCAGCTATCTACCCTTGCTCGCCGGACACGCCCAACTGCGCGGCGACTTCTGTCATCGCGTCCAGAACCCGTTGCACGTGCTCATCAAAGGGTTCGCCCAGCTTCTCGATAAAGTGGAGATTCTCTGCGCGGTCAATGGCTGCGGTGAAGCGTTTGTCCTTCCACTTCTTCTTGACCGATTTGAGCTTTACACTGCGCAGATCCCGATCCGGGCGCACATACGCGCAGGCCAGGATCAAGCCGGTCAGCTCGTCACAGGCGAGCAACGCCTGATCCAGCTTCGACTCGCGCGGCACGCCGAGAAAGGTGGCGTGGGCCTCGATCGCGTGGATGAAGTCCGGGGGGTAGCCCCGATCACGGAACAGGCGCAAGGCCGTGCGGGGATGGCCGTTCTCCTGATCATCCATATCGGGAAAACGGTCGTAGTCCAGATCGTGGAGCAGCCCGGTCAGACCCCAGAGATCCTCGTCCTCGCCATAATGACGGGCATAGACGCGCATCGCCGCCTCGACCGCCAGCATATGGCGGCGCAGACCCTCTGTTTCGACCCATTCATGCAGTAGTTGTATGGCTTCGGTCCGGCTGGGAAGGGGCATATCAGTTCCTCTTGTCTTCTGTGCGCGTCCCGTTGGATCGGGGACGCATTCAACGCTTCAACGTCTGTCTGTAACCGAGGCGATTGTCACATCCCGCAGGCCGTAGACGATCTGACGGCTACCGACGATGTTGGGATGTTCGCGGCCGTCGGCCCTGTCCCGCCACAGCAATCTGCCAACCGCGCGCGCGCGGCGGGCGCTGTCGCTTACGGCCTCACTGAAGGGCGAACCGTTCAGCCATTTGCGTAGAAAGAGGCTGAGACTCGGTTCCGGCAGCCAGTTGACCGCCTGCGCGCCGTTGACCGCCTGCGCGCCCAGCGCCAGCCAGGTGGCGGCCAGGCTGGCGCCGTAGCAGTTGACCCCGTACACCATGCGCAGGTCGAGCAGGGAACTGTTCGCAACATAACGCGCCAGCAGAGCGTCAAACGCCGCCGCGTCGACAAATTCCCGCCCCCTGTACCCGACCAGACAGCGCTCCTGTCCATGCACCAGCAGAAGCTGATCGACCGTATGGGTGGCGCTCATTGCGACGAGCGCGGCGGTCAGATTCTGCGCGGTGGCCCTGTCATCCTCCAGAATGACGATACGGTCATAGCGGCGGTGGGCGCCGAGGAGCCGCAGCAACAGCTTTGCGTACTCTTCTGTCGCCCAATCGAGTGCCGCCATCGCCCAGCGGGGTAGAGGCACACCGTGTACATGGCCAACGTTTTCGAGAAAGACAACCAGCGCCAAGGGGCGGCAACGTAACCCGGCTGGAGTTGTTCGACGACATTGCGTGGATGCTGTGCGGGGGCGTTGTGCGGGAGTGGAACGTTGGACCGTCTGCGCAAGAGCCATAAAGCGTGAGGTGCGGCGTGATGCCAGCCCGCTTAGAACTGAAGACGGCCGTTGGAATCAACGACACGAACTTTGAAATTTTCGACGAACGGTTCCAGACCGGCGATCAGTTCCTGCCATTCCTGAGAGCGCAGGATGCGCGCGGCGTCTTCCTTGTCCTCAAGCAGCCCGCCGCCGAGGATCTGCGGCGCTTCTCCCCACAGAGTGTACCAGGCGTCGGTGATGCGCAGGCCCAGTTGCGCCAGCCCCGGAGCCAGCGTCTGGACGACGTAACGCTGACAGTCCTCTTCGTGACCATCCCGCATATCGTAACTCAGCAATACTTTGACCATGCTACCGTCCTCAGGGCGGGGAGATTGTCCCGTGGCGTTTTGACCGTTGCCAAGTTTCCAAAAACCTGGAATCGGCTACGGCCAAAATCGGCACGTGCATCCGATTCCGCTTTCCAGTATAGCATAGACGAACCGCACAGCGCACAGCGGGGTAATGCTCAATGCGCCTCTGCCCACAAGGGGCGCGGTATGTGGCGTTTTGAAGATTTTTTGGCGGAATCGTCTTCCATGCCAGCGCCAATACAAGAAACCTTCAAACTCCGGAATCAGGGCCAGTGGAGCGCTAATCGGTGGCGAGGGAGAGAACGGTGTGCAGCCGAACTGCGGCTTGACGGCGGAAGCTTTCGACACTGATGGAACGGAAGAGCCAGACCGCCAGCAACAGGCCGACGATTTCTAAGGAGAAGACGGCCGCATAACCCATCAGCGGGTTGCCCGTCAGCCTGAAGAACAGGTCCCACAGCAGACCGCTGATGACATTGCCGATCGCCTGACCGGCGAAATTGGCCACGCTCCAGGCGCCTATGTAGAGGCCGGCGGCCTGGGGCACGGTCATGTCGAGCATGAAGCTGAGATTGCTGACGGTCATGAGGCCGCCGCCCAGCCCCAACAGGAACACGGCGCCCTCAAACAGGTTCGATTGGCCGAGCAGACCAGTGGCGATGATTGAGGCGAAAGCGACCGCGGCCACGGACGCGCCCAGATTGGCGCCGGCCTTCTTTCCCCAGCGTTTCACCAGCAGCAGCCCGCCCAAAAGCGTAATAAACAGACCCGCGCCCCAGATCGAAGTCAGGCGGGACGTGACCGCGACCGGCATACCCAGGGCCTCCGCTCCGAACGGTTCCAGCAACACGTCCTGGGCGTGGATGCTGATCAACACGAGCATCAGATAAAGGAAGAAGCGGCGGGCCTCCGGGTTCAGCGCCAGCAGACGCAATACCTGCATTGGATCGTCGGCGCTGCGCGCAGGCCGGTCGGTTCTCTCCGAAGCTCGCGGTTCAATACGGTAGCTGCCCACGAGCACAAAGATGACCGACACGAGCCAGATCGCGCCGAAGGCCGTAAAGAGCGCCTCTTTCGAAAAGGTCGTCAACATGCGCGCGAGAGCCAGGCTGGTTACGATCGTCGCCAAGATCATCGCTGTCCACATGATGCTGACCGCCCGACTGCGCCCCTCTTCGTCGGCCAGATCGGTGACCAGCGAGAGATAGCTGACCGACGCGGCGTTGATGCCGACGCCCCACAGGCAGAAAACGATAGCGGCAGCCCAGAGACCCAGCGCAAAGTTGTCGGCCAGAAGATAGGCGACGTGGACGGTGAAGTAACTGCCCGTCGCCGCCAGCAGCCCGCCGAGGAGAATCCAGGGCGTGCGGTGATAATCAGCCGCAGGATGCCGATCCGACCAGTTGCCCAAAAGAATCTGAAGCGGGGAGAGCAGATAGGGCAACGCAACCAGAACGGCGACCAACATCACGGGCATTTGCAGGTCGGCGATCATCACGCGGTTGAGCGTACTTGTGACCGGGACGACGGTGATCGAGACACCTACGTGAACGAGGACAAGCTGTGCGAGAACTCGAGCATTCATCGGTAAAGCGTACCATAGATTTATTCAGATTTCCAAGAGATTGGTGGTCGGGGGTGCATCCCAGATTTATTGCATCGTTGCTCTGGGAACGCGGCAGGCTTGCTGACGCTGGGAACGGAGGCGGTGGGTAGGGCCGGTTTTGACAGTTTTTTGTAATGGCGTTAGACGAAAGACGGTTCCGCCAAAAAATCTTCAAAATGCCAACCGCGATTTCCTGCCGCGCCTCTGCCGGAGATGGCTCTCCTGCACCGATAGAAGCCGTGTGTTGGATGCGCTACCACTTCGTACTATGAGCGCGCATTGTTAGATGCGCTACCGCTTCGCGCGCCCAAGGGGCACCCGAGCGCGGGTTGTTAGGGTATTGGTGTCATGATCTGTCGGGGAACCTTACTGGCAGAGTCTATATTTTCCAAGATATAAAATTATTTAGTGTCCGCTTTGTCCGCTTTACCTCCCCCCCCCCCCTTTGAACATATGTTCCAAATCTTGCCTGAAGCGGGGTTCAGGGATTTCGGTCAGGTTGTGGGATATTGCAGGATTTCTTACAGGAACTGTTCGTTTGTTGCTTACTTTTGCGCGATAGAAATCAAGCGGAAATTGTTCGAAAGGGCGGGTCTGCCTGCGTGTGCGAGACGGTATGGTTGGCACGATGGGGTGAGTATAGCACAGATGGTCGAATCGGGCAAGTTTGGGTGGGTGGCGGGTGCATCCAGGATTTTTGCGCAGTCGTTGTCTGAATTGTGGCCTTCGGGACATGGGGATGGGTTCTGACTAAAGCACAGGCGCATTTGCCAGCATATCAGGACGCGCCCACCCGCCAGTTAAGAAATTCGGATAGCCCCAAAAAGCTGGGGACGAGATTCCATTTTGGGTCGCGGGCAGCGAATTCGTGTGGGTCCCGGATTTTGGGTGGTGACGCGGGAATCGCTGTTTGAGCGGGCTGTCAGGGGGTGGATTTTCCTAAACGTTTAGTAAAAATGTCCGCTTTGTCCGCTTTACCCCCCCCATTGATTACTATACGAAATGAAACGTTCTTTCGCGTTGACGTAGGCTGGCACTGTTGGCTTTGCCTGACCGATGCACGGAGGTATTATACCACACTTCAGTTTTGGCAGGTGACAGGCTCGGTAGATGGGGTGTATCCAGGATATTTGGCGCGCATCTCGCCCTATCTTGCCAGCTACGCCGGGCGCGGGCGAGATGCCCGCGTTCCCAGGGGGATATGCAATAATCTCGGATGCATCCTGGGCGACGACGCACAATAATTCGGGATGCACCCGATGGTCGGTGGCGCACTCCAAAAAGTTGGGCAAATGCGATGTGCCCGTTCAGCCGACGGAAAGAACGCACCGCATAAGCATCGACCCATCGCCTGCTATCCTGTCAATCCACAAATTTGGCCGCCGCTGACTCCAGCGGTTTGGACACTTGGCGGCGGCCAAACACGCAAATCCTGATTCAGACAACGTTTGCCCCAGATCTGGGATGTCCCGGAGATAGGCGTTCGGTTGACGGAGCGGGCAAGTGGGTGATAGACTCTTGCCCGTGACATGAAGCTGCAACGCTCGTGCATTTCTCACGTATTGTTACAGGAGGGGTTGTGACTGCCGTGAACGGTATCGCGAATGGCGCGTCTGCTCAAATGGAACACGGATCCGGGCCCCAGCCTGTTCCCGGCGTTGATCTTGCGGGCAGCGTTCCCGTCTTTGGCAGTCGTCCCAGCAGCAGGTTGATTGACGGCGATTCCTTCGCCGATTTCAGCCGCAAACGGCTTATCTTTGGCGCGTTCACCCAGCTTGGCCAGACGCATGTGTACCGGGTGGACTGCAAGGCCGGTGACCGCCTGCGGGCACAGCTGTTCGTGCCGGTCCTCCCCCGCGGCGGTTCAGTGCTGCCGACCTTTGCGGTCGTCGCGCGCAGCCTGCCCTACAGCGCGGACACGCAAAAGGTGCCGTTGGAACTGCCGCAGGGCTACAGCGCGATCGTGGCGCCGCCGCCAACCGAACTGCTGCAACCGGTCAAGGATGTCCTGACCCGAGTGCATTACTACCCCGGCCCCCTCATCGACACCCGCACGCTTGTGGGCGGGCGCTGCTATCTTGTGGTGTGGATCCCCCACAACCGCATGGGCAAATATGTGATCTCAATCGGCCATCGCTGGCATCTGCGCTGGAGCTATTGGGCCCAGTTGCCGATATACTGGTGGCGGATTCGGGGCTGGTTCGGTCTCAGTCGAGCGGCGGCATATTATCTGCTGGCCGCGGGGCTGCTGACGGTACTGACGGGAGCGGCTATCTTGCGGCGCGCTCGTCGCCGCGCGTAGCCCGACGACACGGGCGACTCCGATTGCCTCGGCAGCCGGATATTCAGATCCCTCCTGAAAAGCGAAAAGAGGTGAAGTTTCGTGCGCATCCTTCTCTATTTGGGCAAGGGCGGCGTTGGCAAAACGACGACGGCCGCGGCAACCGCCCTACGCTGCGCGCAGATGGGCTACCGTACACTTGTCGTCAGCACAGACATTGCCCACAGCTTGGCCGACAGCCTGGATACACCGCTGCAAGGCGAGCCGACGGAGGTAACCGCCAATCTGTTCGCCCAGGAGATCAACGTCCTGGACGAAGTGCGAAAAAACTGGGGCAAGTTACAGGGCTACATGGGCAAGATTCTGCGCAAGAAGGGCATGAGCAAAACGGTTGCCGAAGAGATGGCGATCATTCCGGGCATGGAGGAGATCTTCAGCCTGTTGCATATCTACCGCAACGCCGCCAGCCGTGACTTCGACCGGGTGATCGTCGACGCGGCGCCCACCGGCGAAACGATGCGACTTCTGGCCATGCCGGAGAGCTTCCAGTGGTATGTTGAGCGCTTTTTCGGCTGGGGCGACACCGCCATGCGCCTGACCGGTGGGCTGTTGCGGCGGCTGATGCCGGGCCAGGACGCGCTGGCCGGCCTGCCCAAGCTGGTGGATGACGTGAAGGAGTTGCAACGGGTCCTGAACGATCCCCAGATCACCAGCTATCGGGTGGTGGTCAATCCGGAAAAAATGGTGATCAAGGAGGGTGCGCGGGCCGTAACCTATCTGTCTCTCTTCGGCTGTCCTGTCGATGCGGTGCTGGTCAACCGCATTCTGCCGGGTATCCGAACGCAAGAGGTTGACGACGCGGCGGGAAGCGGGACCCTCCCAGCAGCCGTAACCGCGCCGAGCGCCGACCCGTATCTGCGCCAGCTTCAGGAGGTTCAGGCCCGCTATCTGGCTGAAATCGAGCGGGATTTCTACCCCTTGCCGATTCTGTACAGCACATGGCGCAGCGAGGAGGTGGTCGGCCTTACCCCGCTGCGTTCGCTGGCGGATGAGTTGTACGGACAACGCGATCCCGGCGAGGTGATGTTTGTCGGTCAGGCGCAGGAGATCGAGGAGCAGGGTGACGATTTCGTCCTCAAGCTGCCTCTGCCCCACATCGAACTGGACAAGATCAGGTTGACGAAACGGGGCGATGAACTCTTCATCACGATCGGCAACTTCAAGCGCGAATATCTGCTGCCGGCTGTGCTGGCGCAGCGGGATGCCAGCGGCGCGGTCTTTAGCGGCGGGATCCTTCAAATCCGCTTTCCTTATAGCGGTCAGTGACCGCTGGCCTGTTACTGACCGCTAACCACTGAGGTTGGAACCTATGGGATTGGGAAATCTTCTGATGCGGAGCGTGGGCGTCACCGTTGGCGCACAGATCGGCGCGCGCATCGCGCACCGCATCCGGCCCCGCCCCTACCCCGCGCCGCTGCACGATCTGCTCGATCACCCGGCGCGCATGAGATATCGCGATCCTGTTACAACATTAGGCCCGTTCGGCCTTGGCCCTGGCCAGACTGTGCTGGATGTGGGATGCGGCACGGGTACGTTTACGGTCGAAATGGCGCGGCAGGTAGGCCGCGAAGGACGGGTTCACGCGGTCGATATTCAGGCGGCTATGATCGACGCGGCCCGCGCCCGAATTGATGACACCGGTCTTGCCCAACGCGTTCATTTCCACCATTGCGGCGCCTACCGCCTGCCGCTGGAGCGTGACAGCGTGGACGTTGCCGTTCTGATCGCCGCGCTCACCGAGATGCCGCAACCCCTTTTCGCCCTCGAAGAGTTGCGCCGGGTGCTCAAACCGGGCGGGCGTCTGGCCATCAGCGAAGAGATGCCCCACAGCGGATATGTGCCGCAGCGAACCGTGCGGCTCTGGCTGCGGGAGGTGGGCTTCCGTTACGGCGGACTGCGAGGCACCCCCTTCTGCTACAGCCTGCTCTATTTTAACGACGAATAACCCCCGCTGCCTGCCTTCATTGGAACATTTCTTCCTGTCAAGCCACCGCCAATCTGCTATAATTCCCCTAAACACAAACTGCCAGTGGCCGGTCACTGCGCTGGCGACTGACCATTGGGGTATACGTGGAACTGGATCTGAAACTGCCATATAGCACACAGGACCTGCCGGGGGTCGGCGGGCAGTTGCGGGCCGCGCCCGACGCCTTCATTGTCGAAGAGATCCCCCTGTACGAAGCGAGCGGCGTCGGCCAGCATCTCTATGTCAACATTACCAAAGAGGAGTTGACGACCCGTGAAGTGCAGCGGGGACTGGCCGAAGCGTTCGACCTGCCGTACAAGGCGGTCGGCTTTGCCGGCATGAAGGACAAATTCGCCCGCGCAACGCAGACGTTCAGCCTGCTGGTCGGCCATGTTGACGACGGATTTTTGCGTACCGCGCCGTCGCGTATCACCGAGAAGACGCCGGTGCAGGTCAATTGGGTACGCCTTCATCGCAACAAGCTCAAAAAGGGCCATCTGCTGGGCAACCGCTTTGCCATTGCCATTACGCAACCGGCGGTCCAGGGCGAGGAGGCGATGACAAGGGCGGAGGCGGTTGCCGCACAGTTGCGCCGCGGCGGGCTGCCCAACTACTACGGCCCGCAACGCCTGGGGCAGAACGGCGCCAATGTGCGCCGGGGGTGGGAACTGCTCCAGGGTGAAAAGAGGATGTCCAACCGCTGGTTGCGCAGCCTGCTACTGGCCAGCGTGCAGAGCCATCTGTGTAACCGCTACCTGGCTCTGCGGCAGCAACGGGGACAGTTCGCTACCCTGCTGACAGGGGACATCGCAAAGAAGCATGACACCGGCGGCCTGTTCGTCGTCGCGGATCAGCCGAAGGAGCAGAGCCGTTTCGATCAGAAAGAGATCAGCTTCACTGCGCCCATCTATGGGCCAAAGATGTGGGATGCGGAGGCCGAATCCGGCGAGTTGGAGCAGGAGGTCTTAGCCATGAGCGGCCTCGAAATGGACTCGTTAGCCAGGGAAAAAATGATGGGGACCCGACGTCTGGGACGGATACTGCCCGACGATCTGACCGTTGCGCAGACTGAGGCAGGCATTGTTGTGCAGTTTTCGCTGCCGAAAGGGGCATTTGCCACAACGGTCCTGCGCGAATTTATGAAAGTGCCTGACGACCTGCTGGCCCAAGCAGCTGTCGAAGCCGATGTCCTTCCCTGACATGCGAAGGACAACGGGTGAGTAGAGGATGACGGGGGCTGAACCATGATCGACGAAATGCCCGATAACGACAACGAACCCTCCCATGGACAGAGTTCCGCCATGGAAATGCCGCTCTTCCCCCTGAACGTAGTGCTTTTCCCGGGTATGGCGCTACCCCTCCACATCTTTGAACCCCGCTACCGGGAGATGATCAACCGCTGTCTGGATGAGAGCCTGGCCTTCGGCGTTGTGCTGATCAAGGAAGGCCCCGAAGTAGGCGGAGACGCGCTGCCGCACCGCGTGGGGACGGCTGCCCGAATCGTAAAGGTGGACCGCCAATCGGACGGGCGAATGAACATCCAGGTGGTGGGCACGCGGCGATTTCGCATCGAAGAGTTGAACCACGATCGCCCCTATCTCAGCGGACGGGTGCGGCATTTTCCGGTGACCGACGGGGATACGAAACGGGCGATGGAACGCGTCCATCAGGTGCGCCCCAAGATCATGCGCTATGTCGAACTATTGACGAAGGCCACAGGCGTACAACTGAAGCTGGATCGTCTGCCGGAGGATGCCACAAGCCTGGCCTTCCTCACCGCCATCACCTTGCAGGTGCGCCCCGAAGACAAGCAGCGCCTGCTTACGCTGCCCGGTGTGCCGCAGCTCTTGGAATTGGGCAACTACTTTCTTGGCCGCGAACTTCAGTTGCTTGAACATATGATCAACAGTCAGGCAGCGCTGCCGGCCATGACCAATGGCCCCACAGGACAGCTGTTCGCCAATTGAGACCAAGAGCGGCAACCTGATAGCCTGGCGGCGGCCAAACAGCACGATACACAGGGCGGTTATCACGCCAATCACTACAATCACACCCATCATGGTCGTCTTTGCAGACAGCCGCGAAAGGACGAATGCATGGCAACCCATCAGTTCCAACCAGACCACTACCATGTGACGATCGGCTCCCATGCGCCGGTGTTGCGCATTCAGCCCGGCGACAGCGTTGTGACCACAACCGTTGACGCCAGAGGCCAGGACGGCAGTGGTCAGCCGATTACGCCGGCGGGCAATCCGATGACCGGTCCGTTCTATGTGGACGGGGCCGAACCGGGGGATACGCTCGTCGTGCATCTGGACAAGCTGCGCCCCAATCGACCTTTCGGCTGGACCCGCACGATGGTGGCCCCCAATGTCGTCGACCCGGACCAGGTGCCCAAGATGCCCTGGCCCGCGGCGGGCCAGGACTTGGCCAACTGGCGGGTGGACAACGACGCCGGCACCGCGACATTGGTGGAACCACAGACCAGCCTGGGTGCGTTGACCCTGCCACTGGCGCCGATGACCGGCTGCTTCGGTATTGCGCCGGACCGGGGTGAAGCCATCTCGACCGCCACGTCCGGCCCGCACGGCGGCAATATGGACTATCGCGGCTTTGTCGAAGGCGTAACCGTCTATTTTCCCGTCTTTGTGCCGGGCGCGCTCTTCCACATCGGCGACGGCCATGCAGTGCAGGGGGATGGCGAGATCGTCGGCACCGGCATCGAAATCTCCTTTGACGTGGCCTTTACCGTGGACGTGCAGAAGGGGCGGCGCATCTTCTGGCCCAGAGGCGAGAACGAGGCATATATCTTTACGGCGGGCAATGCCCGTCCCCTGGATCAGGCCACGCAACATGCCACCACGGAGATGATCCGCTGGCTGGAACAGGATCTGGAGATTGATCCGGTCGGGGCGCACATTCTGATGGGTCAGACAGTGGAGTATGACCTTGGCAACATCTATGACCCGGCCTATACGATGATCTGCAAGATGCCGAAAGCAGTTTTGCCATAAGCGAAGAGTGAGACTGCGAGGAGTGGGAACCGTAGCGATACGAGTTCTCTCTCCTCTTTGTTTGGCCGCCGCCAAGTGTCCGAATCCCTGGAGTCAGCGGCGGCCAAATTCGTTCCTCTGTTGCGCCCTTTGGTCTTTACGCCCTCTACCGCGACAACCTGCCACAGGCACAGACCGGCCAGCAGCAGCACGCCTACCCCAAACAGCGCCAGTCCCCGACGCCAGCTATCCGGCGCATACCACAACCGTATCGCCAGTTCTCCTGCGGGGACCGGCAGCGCCCGCAGCGTGTAGTTGGCGCGCAGTACGGGCGCGGCTACTCCGTTGACCGTTGCCCGCCAGCCAGGATACCAGACTTCGCTGAGAACCAGATAGCCCGGCTTCTCTGCGCTGGCCGCCAGCACGATCTCATTCTCGCTGTATGAGAGGATCGACACGGGCGCGCCCATGCTTGACGGCGACGACTCTGCGGCCAGCGGCTGGGCTCCGTCTTGCATCAGAACTACCGTCCGTAACGGCTCGAAGGTCGGCTGTTGCAGCGCAGCCAGCACGGCCTCTTCGTCGGGGGCGATCTGCGCTCCGGCAACCAGCCACGCGCGGGGAAGAGGGTCAGGGTTTTCGTAGACGGCGAGGGGGCCGGACGCGTCAAAGGCCAGCGTAAACTGCTTTGGCAAGGGCGTGTCATCGCGCACCAGCACGAACCGCACGTTGAGCAGGTCATAGATCCGGGTGTTGCGCCCGCCGTTGTTCTCCCATAACGCCTCCCAATGCGTCAACGTCAGCGGATTGTGGACGCCCCACACATCCTGCAATCCGACCAGGGCGGCGGTGTTCGGCTGCCACAGATCATAGATGCCGGTGCGAGCGTCAATACGGAAGAGATGGGATGCGAGCGAGTTGTCGACGGCGGATCCGTCAGCGCCCGTCCCCACTCCTTCGCCGACCTGCTCTCGCAGAAAGGCCACAATCTCAGGATGCTCGAAACCGCGTGTCGGGTCGTTCTTGCCGATGTCAATGTTTGCGCCGGCCACGGTCAACTCCACCAGTAAGAGGACGAACAGTAGCCCGGCCAACATGCCGCCCGTCAGACGTATGCGCCGATACAGCGCCATCAGCAGCCACGCAGCCAGCCACGCGGCAGCCGCCAGCAGCACAGCCTGTCCCGCCATAGATGCCCGCTTGAGCGCGACGGCGCCCCCTTGCAGCAGGCGCGTTGCGAGGAAGATCAATGGGATCAAGACAAGGAGGAGCGCGGGGCCGCCGATTCGAATCAGGGAGAAATAGAACGCGAAATGGGCGGGACGGGGATTTCCCTTTCCTCTTTCCTGCCCTCCCAGCAGAGCATCCAATCCCATCGCCGCCAGCACGGCCACTGCCAACGCCCACAGTGCGATTGTTCTGGCCGGGGCGCGGAAGCTGCCGTAGCCGGGGAGAATCTGCGTCAGCCAGCCGTGAGCCGGTGTGTAGCCGCCCAACGCCACCACAAATCCGAACAGGGCCAACGCCAACCAGGGTAGCAGGCGACGCCGCTTCTCCGGCATGGGCAGCAGGAACGCGCCGACCGCGAGCAGGAGCGTCACCAGTCCGGCATAGGGCGTCTCGACCCGGTCCCACGAACCCCAGTAGCGCTCCGGTCCCCGTCCATAAAAGCCCGGCGTCAGCAGGCCGATCAATGCCGGCCCCGGCGCCAATGAATAGGCCACAGTGTTCTGGTGGTCGAATGCTGCCCTCTGCGTAAAGGGTAGCATTTCCAATGCGGGGAGCAGAATCGGCGCAGAGAGGAGCGCTGTCAGTATGAAAACAGCGATCGGATACTGAAGACTGATGAGAAGCTGTCGACGCAATGGCCAATGCCGGACTCCCAATACGCCAACCGTGTAGACGCCTACGGCTATGCCGAGGTAATAGCTGCTCTGCGCGTGACCGGCGCAGTTGGCTACTGCAAAAAGCACGGCGGCAAGCCCTGCCCAGACGAGGCTGCTCCGGGCCAACATTCGGTGACAAGCGGCCAGGATCCAGCCGCTCCACGAGAGAACGGCGATCAGGTTGAGGTTGCCCAGATGAATGAACAGGACATCGCAAAGGCCAAATGCGACTGCGGCCAGCAGCGCGGCGGGTCGGCTGTGGCCGAGCGTGCGCACCAGCGCGTAAACGCCCAGCCCGGCCCACCAGAGATGGCCAATACTGAGCCACTGCATCCAGCGATAGTCAAAGGAGGGATTGAGAAGAAACAGCAGCAGATTGGGCGGATAGAGGAATCCGGCCTGAATGTCGCCGATGAAGGGCGCGCCGCCATAGAGATGCGGATTCCAGAAAGGCAGCCTGCCCTGGCTGAGGGCGCGGGCGGCGAACCGGTACGTGGGGAAGAGGAAACTGACCAGATCGCCGCCATCGGCCGGCTGGTAGACAAGGCCGCTGACCGTGCGCCAGAAAAAGGCCAGCAACGTCCCCGCCAGCAGACCGGCGCACAGCAGGTCCCAGCGCCGCTCGTTACGCCGAACTGTCAGCCATGCAGTTGCGCCGCCCCATAGCAGGAGGACAAATATGCCAATGCTGATGGGCAGGAACTCTGTTTGCGCACTCATAAATCATTTCAGGGCTGCGCTCAGACAGCGCAGCGGTCGCGCATTCAACAAGACTCAGCGCCGCGTGCCGGTTCCGATTCAAGCACCTCCTACAGTGGCGCTCTGGCGGCTGTATGGTATAACAGAAGAAGAGGGAATGAAAGGATTTGACAGATATTTTGGCGGACGGGTTTTCAATGCTACGGCCAATACAAAATTCTGTCAAACTGACGGGTCGAACGCAGCCCGCAGATGGACAGCGGCCTTTCAGAATTTTTCATAAAGGGAGCGTCGCGTGCAGGCGGATCAGGTGCTTCTCAACGGCAACATTCACACGATGGACCCACAGGAACCCCAGGCTTCGGCGGTGGCGATCGCGGGCGACCGCTTTCTGGCCGTGGGCAGCGACGCGGAGATGCGGGCGCTGCTGGCCCCGGGCGGTCGGGAGGTGAATCTGCGCGGCGCGACGGTCGTGCCCGGCTTCATCGACGCCCACATCCACTTTCTCTCCTATGGGTTGAGTTTGCAGGAGATCGATCTGAGCGGCGCGCCGACGCTGTCATCTGCGCTGGAACGGGTGCGGCGGCGGGCTGCGGATACGCGCCCCGGCCAGTGGCTGACCGGTCGCGGCTGGGATCAGTCGGTCTGGGAGGGCGGCTCCTTCCCTACGGCGGCGCAGTTGGACGCGGTCGCGGCGCAGCATCCGGTCTTTCTGGCGCGCAAGTGCGGCCATGCCGCCTGGGTGAACAGCCGCGCCCTGGAACGGGTCGGTATCACAGTCCGTACAGCAAACCCTGACGGCGGCGAGATCGTGCGCGGTGCAGATGGGCAGCCGAGCGGCATTCTGCTGGAAAAGGCGATGGAGTTGGCCTTCCCCTGCCTGGCTGAGCCGTCCGCGGAGGAGGCGGTGGCCGCAGTGCGCCAAGCGCAGGAGGTCGCCAACCGCATGGGGATTGTCGGCGTCCACACGAAGGAGGCCGCCTCCTCTTTGCGCGCCTTTCAACAGTTGCGTGCGGACGGAGAACTCACGCTGCGCACCGTCGCTCAGATCCCTGTCGCTGAACTGGACAGCGCCATCCGTCTGGGATTGCGCACAGGGCTTGGCGATGAATTTCTGCGCATCGGCGGCGTGAAAGTTTTCAGCGACGGCGCGCTCGGACCCCGCACCGCCTGGATGCTGGCCTCCTACGAGGGCGAGCCGGACAATCTCGGCATCGCCGTCACCGGCGCCGAGGAGATGGCGGAGATCGTCGCCAGGGCTACGGAAGCGGGGCTGGCGGTGGTCACGCACGCAATCGGCGACAGAGCCAATCGCATGGCGCTGGACGCGTTGGAAGCGAGCCGCCGCGCCGGACGGGGCTTGCACTTGCGCCACCGTATCGAGCACGCGCAGCTCCTGCACGCGGACGACATCCACCGCTTTATGCAATTGGGGGTCATCGCGTCGGTGCAGCCGATCCACGCCACGCAGGATATGCGTATTGCCGACAGGTATTGGGGTGCGCGCAGCCGCTATGCCTACGCCTTCCGCAGCCTGTGGGACAGCGGCGCCAAGCTGGCCTTCGGCTCCGACGCGCCGGTGGAGACGCCGGACGTGATCCAGGGCATCCACGCGGCGGTCACGCGTATGCGGGCCGACGGCAGCCCCGGCGGAGACGGCTGGTATCCCGAGGAGCGTCTGAGCGTCGCTGAGGCGGTCTGGGCGTATACGATGGGCGCGGCCTATGCCGGCGGCACGGAGAGCAGCCAAGGCAGCATCACGCCGGGCAAGCTCGCTGATGTGGCAATTCTCTCACAGGACATTTTCACGATCCATCCGATGGCGATCCTGGAGACTGATGTGGAGGCCACGATTTTCGGTGGCGCGTTTGTGTGGGGGGAACTTGGAGCCTGAGAATAGAAAATCCGTTCTGGTATGACGAGAGAATAAATGCTATACTGACTGCATTCTACTCATCCGCCACATTCTGGCGCACAATATAGCGACGAGAAATGATTTTACAACAGAGCTTGTTCGACAATACATCCTTACCGACAGAGACGCAGAGGTTGCTAGAGGTATTGCTCAGCCAGGATCTGGACTTCCATGACGAAAAGGGTCGTTACGCGTCGCATAGTTTTCACTCCTTTCCGGCAAAGTTTCCGCCTCAACTTCCGCGCAAGTTTATCAATGCGCTGACGCAGGAGGGCGATGTCGTCCTCGATCCGATGATGGGATCCGGCACAACAATTCTGGAAACGTATTTGCTGAATCGTCGAGCGGTCGGCTTTGATATTGATCCCCTGGCATTTCTGTTGACGCAAGTAAAGGTCTGCCCTCTCGATATCACTGAGGTGCGGCGCACCGGGCACTTCATCGTTAAAAATGCAAAAGCTGAATTGGCGCAAGATCGGGTTGGGTTGATGAACCGGCTGGAGCAGCGGTGGAACTGCAAGACCAAAGAATTCGTCGATTACTGGTTTGCCTCCGAAACGCAGATTGAACTGTTGGCTCTCGTCGAGGCAATCGCGCAAGTTTCTGATTCAGGGCTGCGCTCTTTCTTTGAATTGGCTCTGTCCGCCATCATTATCACAAAATCCGGTGGTATATCATTGGCGCTTGATCTGGCGCATACCCGCCCCCACAAGGCCAAGATTGTGTTAGACGGAAGTGGACGAATTCTTGTGGGGAGCGAAAATGCGGAGAACCCCACAGGGCGGACTGCCTTCCTCACGAAGAAATTGCGTTCTCCCTTTGAGGAGTTCCGAAAACGCTACCGACAGAACATTGACGGGCTTTCTATCCTTCGAGATGCCCGCTTCCAACCACGCCTGCAGTTTGGCAACGCGCGTGCCCTGGCTCTGGAAGACTCTTCTGTGGATCTGATCGTAACCTCCCCGCCTTATGCCTCCAATGCAATCGACTATATGCGGGCGCATAAATTTTCTCTGGTGTGGCTCGGACATTCGATCAGCACGCTCAGCGATACCCGCAAACGTTACATTGGCGGCGAATCGACCAGCGATGTGGAATTTGTCGAACTGCCAGTATTTTCTGCGCAGATTGTCGACGAGATAAGTGGGCGGGATGCGCGCAAAGGTCAGGTTCTGCATCGTTACTATTCCGAAATGACCGGCGTTATGCGGGAGATGTACCGTGTGCTGCGACCTGGCAAAGCCGCGATAGTCGTCGTGGGGAGTTCAGAGATGCGAGGCATTGACACCCAGACAGGTGTGTGTCTGGCCGATATCGGCCGCTCGATTGGTTTCGATGTGCCAGGCATTGGCGTGCGGCAGTTGGATCGCAACCGGCGCATGATGCCAGCCGGCACCAAACGGAATCGAACCTCCCAGATTCAAAAACGCATGCACGAAGAGTTCGTTATCGGATTTCTTAAGCGAGACAATTGACTTGGGAGTTTTGACTGTGTCTGTTAAAGACTTACGTCGCAACTATCATAGGCAGATCTATGAGCAGATGGTAAGCTTCAAAACAAACAAGAAAAGCGGCCTCCAGTATCCAAATTTTGCTGACGGGAATAGCCGAGCGAGCCGTGAGATCGCCTGGGGCATTGTCAAGCGCCTGAAGACCGTTGATACCTCGCAACCAATTTCGAGCCAGACTATCGGTACTAAGTTCGAAACCATTACCGCGTCGTTTATCGAAGAGGTCTTCCAACTGTTGGGACACATACGGCCTGGTAAATGGTTCTACTCGACCCGCTATGCCATTTCGCAATTTGACCAATATGAACACCTCGAGTATCTGGACCGACTAAAAGAGTCGGCTGAAGATCCTCTGTTGGCGTCAGCACTCGGCGGAGGTTATATCATAAGGCCCGACATCGTAATCGGACGACAACTCATAACTGACGAAGAGTTCAACCGGCACGGGGAGGTTGTCGAAAATGGTGGAGAGGCTGCCAGCATGACGACACTGCGCGCAGCAAATGAGGACAGCTCCCGGCCGCTTCTTCACGCCAGCATCTCCTGCAAATGGACGATCCGAAGTGATCGCGTTCAAAACGCGCGCACTGAGGCCCTAAACCTGATCCGCAATCGCAAAGGACGCCTCCCGCACATCGCTGTTGTCACCGCTGAACCGCTCCCCACGCGCCTGGCTGCTATCGCCCTCGGCACCGGAGACGTGGACTGCGTTTATCACTTCGCTTTGCCAGAGATGCGCGCAGCCATTGAGGAGATCGACAACGAAGATCAGATGGATATGCTAAATATCATGATCCAGGGCAAACGGCTGCGCGACATCAGCGATCTTCCTTTCGACCTGGCAGCGTAAAGCATGAGATTTGTCCCCGGCCTGGAATTGAGCAGACGCTTCTATTGGGAGGCGGTGCGGCCCGCGCTGGACAGGTCATTCCCTGGTCTGCCGCACAGCGCCGCCTTGATCGGCCCCGGCTCGGAGACGCTGGGGTTCGACGATGAGATGTCCACAGATCATGGCTGGGGTCCGCGTCTGCAACTCTTCCTGCGCCCGCAAGAGCAGGAGGCCCTCGCCGGCGGGATCGACGAAACGTTGCGCCGCGAACTGGCCCACCGCTTCCTGGGCTACCCGACGAACTTCACCGAACCGGACCCGGCTGACGGTGGCACGCAGCTCATGCAGACTACCGAAAGCGGACCGGTCAATCATCTGGTGGAAACGCTGACCATCAGCGCGTTCTTCCGTTCCTATCTGAACTTCGACGTGGGCGGGGCGATCGGGCTGACGGACTGGCTGACCTTCCCCCAGCAGAAGCTGCGCACGATCAGCGCCGGGGCGATCTTCCATGACGATATCGGCCTGGACGCCGTGCGGGCGCGCTTCGCCTGGTATCCGCCGGATCTGTGGCGCTATCTGTTGGCCGCGGGCTGGGCGCGCATCGGCCAGGAGGAGCATCTGATGGGGCGTGCCGGGCTGGTGGGCGATGAACTCGGCTCGGCGTTGATCGCCGCGCGGCTGGTGCGCGATCTCATGCGCCTCTGCTTCCTGATGGAGCGGCAGTACGCCCCCTACGCCAAATGGTTCGGCACGGCTTTCTCCCAGTTGGACAGCGCAGAGGTCCTGACCGACACATTGCTGGCTGTGCAACGGGCGCATACCTGGCAGGAACGAGACCGGTGGCTGAGCGAAGCCTATCATGTAGTGGCCGCCCGCCACAATCGGCTGGCGCTTACACCACCGATGCCGGAAACGGCAAGAGCCTTCTTCGGTCGACCCTTTCGCGTTATGGCCCTGCATGGCTTTGCCGACGCGCTCCTGCGGTCGATCAGCGAGCCGGACGTGGGGCAGCTTGCCCGACACCGGCCCATCGGCAGCATCGACCAGGTCAGCGACAGCACAGACCTGTTGGAGGCGGTAGAATTGAGACCGGCGCTGCGCGAACTGTACAGTCCCGCGCTCACGTAGCGCATCAGACCAGACAACGGAACATTTCGGGAGACCTTTCGATGCCTTCTACACTGACCAGCGAGCGGCTGATTCTGCGGCCCCTTGAGCTTGCCGATGCGGACGATCTGTACGATCTTTATCGTCGACCCGAAGCGATGCGCTTCGCGGATATCCCCCCCCACACGTCACCGGCGCAGACCGGGAAACTGGTCGAAAGCAGGTGCGACGGGCCGAGCACGACCTGGACCCTGCGCACCGCCGCGGACGGCCCCGCCCTGGGATTCGTCGAATACATCGGCAACGCCGGTGTGCCGGGGATGGGCTACATGCTGAACCCGGACCACTGGGGAAACGGCTATATGAGCGAAGCTGTGCGTACCACTCTCGATTATGGCTTTGACGAGATGGGGCTGGATCGGGTGGAGTTGTGGATCGTCGAGCAGAACACAGCCTCTTTGCGCCTTGCCGAACGGGTCGGCTTCAGGCGGAGGGGCCGTCTGCGCCAGAAGTATGGCAAAGACGCGACCGGCCATGATAAAATCGTCTACGGCATCACGGCAGAGCAGTGGCGCACGGGCCAACTGCCAGGCAGCGCCCAGGCTGCATACCAACTGGCTCCCATTCTGGCCGTGCCGGATGTGCTGGCCGCGGCCGAGTTCTATTGTGACAAGCTGGGTTTCACCGTCAGCTTTCTCTACGGTGATCCGCCCACGCACGGCGGCATCCACTGCGGTGAATGGACGAACGAAGGCGCGCATATTCAGCTCTCTTACACAGACAAACCGCTGCCGCCCAAACCGCCGGTTGGCTTTTATGTCTTCATGGGCGAGGATGTTGACGGCCTCTTCGAACGTTTCCAGGCTGCCGGCGTTCATATTGAACGGGAGCCGACGAACGAGCCTTGGGGCATGAGGGAGTTCGCTATCCGCGATTTGAATGGTTATCTGCTGCGCTTCGGCAGGCCAAGCTGAATGAAACGCAGTTCGCGGCAGTTGCAGACTGGCCGCGCCGCGCATTGGCGTTGGCTCCCGGATTGTCAGTCGAATATTGTCCTGTCAGCCTAAAGCGTCACCCTCTCCTCGATTTGTGAAGTGGCTCGGCGCATCCGACTTTGCGACGCTCGATCAAGGGTGAGAGTTATGAATGCGGAGCAAGAGGGATTCTTGCCGGAAACGAACCCGGTGGAGCCGCGCGATAGCGCATTCAGATACTCGTGGGCGCGCTTTGGCTTCACGTGGGATGCGCAGCCGGGCGAACACACCATTATGACGCGAGCCACGGACGCGGCGGGCAATACGCAACCGGACGAGATCCCCTTCAACGAGAAGGGCTGCCTCTTCAACCAACCGGTGCCCCACCCGATTCAGGTAACATGAAGCACCGACCATTAATATGGGTTCACTTTGAAAACACGCTTTTCCCTGTAATGCGTATTGCGTCGAGGCAGATGAGACGCCTGTGTCCTCAGGATGCAGATAGCGCGAAAAGTCTTGGTCGCAAATGGGCTCCACATTAGTCACTGTCGTTCCCCTCTTGCATGAGGCATCCTATGAATGAAATCGCCGATCACACTAGAATCGTCTCAGTTGCCGAGATGCAGCGCTTGGAGAAGGAGGCTGATGCGGCCGGGCAGAGCTATGCGGCGCTGATGGAACAGGCGGGTACAGTCCTGGCCGAAGCGATCCAGGAGAGTTTCCCCCGCAGCGCGGATCGATCGGTGCTGGTGCTGGCGGGGCCGGGCAACAACGGCGGCGATGGGCTGGTCTGCGCACGTCATCTCAGCGACGCCGGTTATCGAGTGCGGGTGTATCTGTGGAAGCGTAAAACCGAGCCGCAGGAGGATTACGAGGGCCACTTCGGCCAACTGATCGAACGCAATGTGTCCGCCCACAGCGCCGAAGAGGACGTTGACGCGGTACAGCTGCGAGCCTGGCTGGACGAAGCCGCGGTCGTCGTTGACGCGCTCTTGGGCACGGGCGCCAACCGCCCCATCCAGGGCGCGCTGGCTCGCATCCTCCAACAGCTGGCCGAGGTCCGCAACCGCCGTTCGTCAGTTGCAAGGGCTGCCGCAAGGGAAGTTGGCTCTGACCCTGCGTCAGAACCGGCTGGATCAGGAGCGCACTCTCCCCCGGCAGTCGTCGCCGTCGATGTCCCCAGCGGCCTGAATGCCGACAGCGGCGCGCTCGACCCGGTTACCGTCGCGGCCGATATGACCGTCACCTTCGGCTGCGCCAAGACCGGCCACTTCCAATTCCCCGGCGCGGCCATCCTCGGTGAACTGGTGGTCGCGGACATCGGCATCCCGCCGGAGCTGACCGCCGACTTGCGTACATTCTTCCTTACGCCCGAACAGATAGCCGACCATCTGCCGACGCGCAGCCGCAACAGCCACAAGGGCACCTTCGGCAAAGGGATGGCCGTCGTCGGCAGCGTCAACTACCCCGGCGCCGCTTTTCTCAGCTGCGCGGCGATGGGCCGTGTTGGGACGGGGCTGGTAACGGGCGCCATTCCCCAGCCTGTGTGGGTGCCTGTGTCATCCGCTCTGGCCGAACCTACCTGGCTCCTCCTCAGCCACGACCTGGGCGTCGTGAACGAAGACGCAGTGGCCACCATCACTCCAAAGCTGGGCGACTATGATGCCCTGCTCATCGGCTGTGGGTTGGGCCAGGAAAATGCCACCCGCAGATTCATGGAGCGGCTTTTGCGCAGAGATCACAGGCAGCGCCCCTCGGCATTGCCGAAAGGGTTCGCTACGCCGGACAGCCAGACAACCGCAGACGAGCAACCGGTGTCAGGCGACGACACAGCGCCCGACCAGCGAAGAACAGGGGAACAGCAGGGCGCGCGCGCGGCGGAATTCGACTCCCCTTTCGGCACGCTCCGCCGCCGGGAGCAACTGCCGGCCGAGAACCCACCCCTGCCGCCGACGGTCATTGACGCCGACGGCCTCAACAATCTGGCCCAGCTGGACGACTGGCCCTCGCTTCTGCCCGCCGACTGCGTTCTGACCCCTCACCCGGCGGAGATGGCCCGCCTCTGCGGCCTCTCGTCGGTGCAGGAGGTCGCCGACAACCGTTGGGCGTTGGCGCGGGAACGGGCCGCCGCCTGGCAGGCCGTCGTCCTGCTCAAAGGCCCGTACACGGTTATCGCCGACCTGGAGGGAGATCTGGCCGTTCTGCCCGTCGCCACCGCTGCCCTGGCCACCGCCGGCACAGGCGACGTTCTGGCCGGTGTCATCACCGGCCTTCTGGCTCAGGGGCTGTCTCCCTTTCACGCCGCCTGTCTGGGGGCTTGGCTCCACGGTCGGGCCGGTGAACTCTGTGAACAGAAAATCGGATGCGCTGGGGTCGTCGCCAGAGATATACTGCCCCTACTGCCCGCGGCGATGAATGAATTGCGAGAATAGACGACGGAGGCGGCAGGACAGACAGTTGCAATGAGAATTCAGTAATATGGGCTTACTGAAAACGAAAAACTGACTACTGAAAACTGCCGTTAGATTGCCACGCCTGGCGCAGGGTGCGCGCCCGCTCGATCAGATCAGCCATCGGCTGGTGCGGGCCGGTGACGAGGCAGCTGCCCACGCCTAAGGCCGCGGCGCCGGCCTTAGCCCAGGCGGCAGCGTTTTCCGGGCTGATGCCGCCGGTGGGGACAAACTCGATGTCATCCAACGGCGCGCGCAGGGCTTTGAGATAGGCAGGGCCGCCGATATTGGCGGGAAAGAGTTTCAGTAGGCGGGAGCCGCCCTCGTGCGCGCGGTCCGCTTCCGTAGCAGTATAGACACCGGGAATGTGCAGAATGTCGGCTTTGCGGGCCTGCGCGACGACGGCTGGATTCAGCCCCGGCGCAACGGTGAACTGCGCGCCGGCCGCTGCGGCCGCATCGAACTGTTCCACGGTCCGTACAGTCCCGGCCCCGATGTTCATATTTTCGCCAAAGCGCGCCCGCAACATCTGAATCAACTCCAGGGCGCCGGGCGTGTTGAGCGTCACCTCCATCACCAGCACGGGGGCGGCCAGCAGAGCGTCCCCGATCTCCAGGACTTTGTGCATGGGGAAGTCTCCCCGCACGATCGCGACGATGCCGTCATTTGAAGATTTCTTGTGATGGCCCTTCCATCAAGGTATTCCGCCAAAAAATCTTCAAACCTGCACCCTGCGGGCCATCTCATCGATCCCGCAACCCATTCCCGCGCTCATAAAGCGAAACGGTAGCGCATGGGCAACCCCTCCTGGACAAAGATCAATTCGTCTTAGACACCTTCTGCTTTTCAGGCGATTTCTCAAATGCTCCGAACTTATAGTAGTATACCATTGACCAATTCGCTGACTGGAGGAATATCTGCATGAATATTGCCCTGGACGTCATGGGCGGAGACTATGCACCAGGCGAGATCGTGGCCGGCGCGATTTTGGCGGCCCGCCAATTCGACGTTTCCGTCTCACTGGTCGGCCGGCCGGACGTCATTGGGCGGGAGTTGGCAAAACATCCGACTCATGGGTTGGATCTGCCGATTGTGCCTGCATTGGAAGTCATTGAAATGTCCGACAAACCGGTCAAAGCGGTGCGCACCAAGAAGAACAGTTCGATGGTTGTGGCCTGCAAACTGGTGAAGGAAGGCAAAGCCGATGCCTTCGTGACCGCTGGCAACACGGGCGGCGCTCTGGCCGCCGGCATCTTGCACTTTGGTCGAATGCAGAGCATTCTGCGTCCGGCGCTGATCGTCCCTTTCCCCACCTCGCGGGGCTTCTGTCTGATTCTGGATGTGGGGGCCAATACCGACGTCAAACCGGAGCAGTTGCAGCAGTTTGGCGTGATGGGCAGCGTCTACTCCAGTCGCATTATGGGCGTGCATAATCCGAGCGTGCGCATTCTCAGCAATGGTGAAGAGGAAGGCAAGGGCAGTCAACTCGTGCTGGAGGCGACCACCCTGCTGGAGAAGACACCGGGCATCCGCTTTCTGGGCAACATCGAAGCGCGGGACGTGACCAGCGGTATCGCTGATGTGGTGGTCACCGACGGCTTTACGGGCAATGTCTTTATGAAGGGCGCCGAGGGCATCGTCAAGCTGCTTCAGGGCGTGTTGCTGGATGAGATCACCGCCGGGCCGATCAGCAGTATCGGTGGGCTGCTGGTGCGCTCTGCCCTGCGCCGGATGGCCCGACGACTCGATGACAGTGAATACGGCGGCGCGGTGCTGCTGGGGCTGTCCAATCTGATGGTCGTCGGACACGGCAGAAGCAACGCCAACGCCATCCGCCACACAATCCGAAACGCCAAACAGTTGATCGATTCACGACTGGTAGAGGAGATCCAGTCAGGAGTCAGCGAAGTTATCGACAACAATGATGAGCTTGTCACCCTCCAACGGTAACCATACCGATCACACAAGAAATCCTCTTCATGAAAGTGTACCGCAATCTGGCAGTGATTAAATCCAAAGAACAGCGGGGCCGGCGCATTGCCCTGAGTGGGTTGCTGATCCTGTTCGTCGGCCTCCTCGCCAGCTTCACGGACAAGTGGTTCCCGTCAGACGCACAGGCTGCCAACTCTCTCATCGCCTTTATCCAACGGTACTGGGCAGTTGTCAGCTTTGGCGCTTTGGCAGTAGGCTTTATCTTATCCAACATAGGGAGCTATTACATCAACCGCTTTGCCCCCCGCCGCTGGCCAGGCGGCAAACGAGTTGCCAGGCCGGATGAGCTTGTTGAGAGCGGGCTGAAAGGGTTCGATGATAAATACGCCCTCTTCCTTTGGGGGCTGGATGAAGTGCCCTATATGTTGGTGGGGCCGTCCGGTGTTCGCGTGTTTCTCGTGCGCAGCGACAAGGGCACGGTGCAGGTAGACGGGGACCGATGGCGGGAGCGGTTCAGCCTGGGCCGCCTGCTCACAATTTTCAACCGCGAAGGGCTGGGCAACCCCAAGCGTGAGATGGAGGACGCCGAACAGAAAGTCCGGGAACTGCTTCAGGCCGCAGAGTCCGACGGTGCGTTGACCGTGAACGCCGCCGACATTCCCATCGAAAGCGCGGCCCTCTTCATCAACCCGGCCACGCAACTGGAACTTGAGAACCCCACCATCCCGGTGCTGCGGGTCGATCAGTTGAAGAAGTATGTGCGCACTAAGCGGGACCATCAACTGAGTCCCGGCGCTGTGCGCTCAGTGACCGATTATCTGCTCAGTGTCAGTGCGCTGGCGTAGCAGCGCATCTGACTATTCGAACCCCAGCCTCCTTTCCTTCAAACTGACATAGGTGGCGCGCGTAATGATCAGATGGTCAAGGACGTCGATCTGCAGGAGCTTCCCCGCGGCGACGATCTGTTCCGTCACCTGCACATCCTCCGGGCTGGGTGTGGGGTCGCCGCTGGGATGATTGTGGACGACGATCAACGCTGCGCTGTTGGCTCGCACCGCCTCTGTAAAAATTTCATTCACACGAATAACGGCCGCATTCAGGCTGCCGGAATAAACTTTCGCGATCCGTTGGACATGGTTCTTTGTGTCCAGGAGTACGACGCGCACCTCTTCCCGTTCCAGCAAACCCATGTCCAACATCAGCAGATTGGCGACATCAGTCGGGCTTTGAATCTTCGTCCGCTCCTGCGGCGCGGCGAGCAGAAGTCTGCGCCCCAACTCCATAGCGGCTTTGATCTGCGTGACTTTGGCCTTGCCCACGCCATGGGCCTTTGTCAACTCCTCAAAGCTGGCCTGGGCCAGGCCGGGCAGGCCATTGAATTGGGTCAGCAGCCTCTCGGCCTGCCGGATGACGTTTTCGCCGCGGCCGCCGGTGCGTAGCACGATAGCCAGAAGTTCAGCAACGCTCAGGGCGCCGGCCCCCACATACTCCAGCCGTTCTCTGGGGCGCAGGTCTTCCGGCATCTCTTTGATCGTGTAGTCGACGCGTGCGCGGGGCGGCGAGTCGCCTCTATTGAGATAATCATTTCGAGAAGAGTCGACGACAGGGGGGATATCGTCCATTGGGTTGCCTCGTATAAGGAATTAATGTGGATCCCGTTTGAAACCACGATTTCTCGCATGGTCTGCACCCTGGGAACGGGGTGCCCTTTGGGCCTGTCTAGCCTGCCTCTACGCAATACGGAACACGCAATACGCAGTGTGGAGAAAAGCGTGTTTTCAATGTGAACGCACCTAATGTGCGTTCTTATCCAGCAATATCGTATCCCATCTCTTGCAACGTGGTCTTATGGCTGCAACTGGCGGTAGGCCTCGGCGACGGCGTTCAGGAAGTTGACGCTCGCCGTCGTGTCGGTCGGCGCTGGCTTGTCGATCCGGGCCGCGATTGTCTGCGCCAGGCGATGCAAGATCGCACTCGATACGTCGCCGGACCGTCTCCGCGTCAACAGTTCCCGGATCAGTTCATAGTCGGCTGCGGACAGACGGCGAATATGGGGGAATTCCAGCAGCAGGGACGGGGCCTCAGCGGCGTTGGTCTGCGTGTGCGCCGACGACGCAACCAGCGAGTCCAGTGACAGATCCGCCCGCATACGCACAACGACGGTGCCCGCGGCCCAGTCCCCCAGGCGCCGGGTCTTCTCGTTGCAAAACATCACCACCAGCCCCAGCCCATAGCCCGATGGCAGAAAGTCGATCGGGCGCACCAGATTGCGCAGGAACGCCTCGACGAAACCGATCGGATTGCCATCCAGCCGCAACACGCGGATTTTCACCAGCCGTTTGCCCGGTGTCTGACCACTCCACAGATACTCAAAAAGGGTATAATAGCCCCAGAAGATAATGAATTGGAGCAGAACAAACAGTGCAATCATCAAGCCTTCAAGCCAGCTTGTTTCTTCGCTGTCCAAGGCAGTCGTTGGAAATGGGGCGTCGTTCCAGGACAGAATTACGAATAATAGAATGTTCAAAATCAGCAGCAAACCGGCGACAATGAGGGTGTCGATCAAAGCGCCGATAAAACGATTGCCAATGCCGGCGATGTCGTAGGTGAAGGAGACATTCTCCGGCGTGTCGATTGTGTAGTCCTGGTCCAGGATCAGGGGTTTCGTTGGCATAGGACTTTCTCATGCAACTTGATTCTTTCATCCAAAGACAAGAGAACAAGTGGCGGCGTCTTGAGGAGTTGACCGATCGCGCTTGGGGCAACGCCGAGGCTCTTTCTGAGGCGGAACTGCACGAATATGGCCGTCTCTATCAGATCACCTCGTCCGATCTGGCCCTTGCGCAACGAGATTTCCCCGGCCAACGAGTAACCCGCTATCTCAACCAGTTGGTGGGTGGCGCCCACGCGCTTCTGTACCGCGAGGAGCCTTTGCGACGCCAGCAGTTGGTCAACTTCTATCGCACGGTCTTTTCCCGGCTCTACCGGCAGTTGCTCCCCTATACACTGGTATCGGCGGCGCTATTTCTGCTGCCGGCGGTCGTCGCTTTTCTGGTCGTCTGGAACCGGCCCGACACCATCTACCTCATCTTGGGGGACGGGATCGGACCGTTGGTCGAGACAGTGGAGGAAGGGAAATTGTGGACGGAGATTGCGCCCAGTATCCGTTCAGCCGTCTCCACCGCGATTCTCACCAATAACATCAGTGTGACCTTTTTCGCCTTTGCCGGCGCGCTCACCGCCGGCCTGTTGACGCTGTACATAGTGATTTTCAATGGACTCAATATCGGCGCTGTGTTCGGGCTATTGCAGGCGCATGGTATGAGCGCCGGGCTGGCCGAGTTTGTCGTCGCCCACGGATTCGTCGAACTGAGCGTCATCTTTCTGGCTGGTGGCTGCGGCTTTTACATAGCCGATGGTCTGCTGCGGCCCGGTCTGTTGAGCCGGGCTACAGCCCTACGCCAACGCGCCCGAGTGGCTCTGCAACTGATTCTCGGCAGTGTGCCCTTTCTCGTCGTGGCCGGGCTGATCGAAGGCTTCATCAGCCCCAGCGGCCTGCCCTGGCCGTTGAAACTGGCCGTCGGCCTCTTTACCGGCATCGCCCTCCACCGATATTGGTTGCGCCGGCCGCGGGAAGAGCAACAGAATTGAAGAAACATAGCGTTCACAGCAACGTCCGCGCTTTGATCTGCAAGTAGCGTTCGATCAGCGCGACGCTCAGCCGGTCCGCCGGGACATCCAGCGTCAACACGCCGCGGCTGCGCAACGCCTCCAGCGCCAACTCCCGTTCCCGCAGGAGCGTCTCCGACACGGTGCGCCGATACAGCCCGGTCACATCCGCCGCGGGCTGGCGGGCAAATGCCTCCACCGTCGGATCCCGCATTGTCACCAGCAGAGGCAGATGCTGTCGGCGCAACCGCAATAGCCCGGCCACCAGCGCATCATTGCTTACGCTGCCGGTCAGGTCGCTGAAAACGAGCGCCAACGAGTATCGCCGCTGGCGGCTGGTGAAATGCCCGAACGCGCGGGCGAAATCCGGCTCGACAGGTTGGCCCTGCACGTTGTACAGGAGTTCCAGCATCCGGTAAAACTGGGCTTTGCCCGTGCGTGGTCGCAGCCAAGCCTGCGCATCATCAGCAAAGGTGAGCGCGCCCATACGGTCGCCCTTTTGCACCGCAACATACGCCAGCAAGAGGACGGCATTGATCGCGTAGTCCATCTTGGCCACGTCCCCGACCGGACTGCGCATCATGCGCCCCACGTCGATCAGCGCGATCAGGTTCTGTGCCCTTTCGACTTCAAACTCCGTTGAGATTGGCCTGCCCCGCCGGGCCGTCGCCTTCCAGTTGATGTGCCGGTATTCGTCATCAGGCTGATATTCTCGCAAGCGCGTGAAATCGGTGCCCCTGCCCCGCACGCGCACTGAACGTAACCCCATCTCCCACAGGCGATTCTTCCGCAGGAGCAGATCGTACTTTTTCACGTCTGCCAGATTCGGATAGACTTTCACGTCCGCGCCCGCGGGGAAGGTCGCCTGCCGCCTCAGCAGACCCAACACAGACTCCCAGCGCAGATGCAGGTCGCCGAAGCGATAGTCCCCCCGCCGCGGCGGATAGAGGTAGTAGACCCAATGCTCAGGCTCATGCGGTTGAACTGTTCCCGGCAGAATGCGCTGTTCATCGGCGATGCGAAAGGACGGGGGCGTTTCGTCCCGAAGCCAGACCGGGAGCGGGCGAGATCCGGCGTCTAGCTGCACCCGCAGTTCGATGCGGTTCCAGGCGGCCAGAGACAGGCGAGCATCGTGACTGCGGGCAACCGTCCAATCTTGTGGCCCTGGAGTCAACTGCCAGTCAGCCAGAAGCAGCGCGCAGCTTCCGATCAACCAAGCCAGCCCAAGCCAAGCCAGCCAGCCGGCGAATGTGGCGGCGGCGAAAAACAGGGCAGTAGCCGCCAGCAGGAGCAGCCCGCGTACTGTCAGTTGCATTGTGGTCTGAGTGGCAGTTCTAGGTGGTCAGCTTTTCGTTTTCAGTAACACCACAGATCGGAATCTTGGGCAGTTATCAAGAACAAGAATCTGAAAACTGAATATCCGGGAGACAATTGTCGGGGCGTCAGGCGGTTGCACGCATTGCGCAAGGATGGCTCATTCATCGCCAATGTACACTTGCAGCGCAACCATGCGGAAGCTTTTCGCCCGTTGCTCACTGTCCGTAAGCTGGAATCAGCAACGGATGAATTCACTCTTCGCCATAAAAGTCATCATCCGGCTCAATCACTTCGATCCCGGCATCGCGTATGATCTGAACGCTGTGACTGTTGATTGTACCGACCGCCAGAATGATCCGCGCTGGCACAATTCCCACCTCAGATACATAAAGATTCTTTTTGCGGTCTAGTCGCTCCAGGATATTTCGCCGGACACTTGCCGCGATCTCGATCAGGATGTGGTCGCCGTTCTTCATCACCACAAGGTCGAACTGCTCCCCCTGGATGTTTCGCTCCTCTACGGTAGCTTCGAAGGATTCTTCGAGTACGGCCTTCATCGTCTTGCGGAAGAGGTCTTCGCTATGAAGCCCCCAGCGTGAACCAAGTCGCGCCAGAGTAAGCTCTAATCTGTCAAAGCGATCGTCCATCCTGTCAAAGCGATCGTCCATCCTGTCGAAACGATTGTCCATCCTGTCGAAACGATTGTCCATCCTGTCGAGACGCTCGTCGACCTTGTCGAAGCGATTGTCTATCTTGTCGAAGCGTTCGTCGGATTCGATCTTGTACTGCCGGGTCTCCTGGCGATGCGCCTCGACTTGATCCAGCAGACGCGCAAACTCATCCCGTCGCGGGAATTTTTCGGCAACCACCCCTTCGACAAAGGTTACGAACTCGGGCGCCTGCTCCAGAACTTGCGGCAGACTCTTGAGGATATATCGTTTGGCCTGTTCCAACTGCTCAGTCGTCAGCGGCTGACCGTTCATCGACTCTGGCGCGTTCGTCATGTCCATGAGTATACCACGAATTGACCGTCGCTCGAATACGAAGGAGGAGACCCCCGACGGGCAAAGCAGATGAACTGTGTCATAGGGGTAGCTCGTCGCTCTGACCGATCGCGTGCAAGCGATGCCATCCGCTCAGCGAATGAAACGGGTCGCAGAAAAGGGAGCCAGATCCCAAGCGATCGGTTGCTCCAGAGCTTGCTCGGCCACCATCTTTCCGCTGAACGGACCCAGGGTCAGGCCGGTGGGGCCGTGACCCGTCGCAAGGTACACCCCCATCACGCCGGGAACGGCTCCCAGCAGCGGAAGATGATCGGTCGTGTAGGGGCGCAGCCCCACGCGAATTTCGTGGATGGCGGCGTCACGCAGGCCGGGCGCCAGGCGCAGGGCCTCATGCAGCACCTCCTGGATTCCGCCAACCGTTGTGCGGGCCTCATATCCGCTGCCGGTCTCCCGCGTCGCGCCCACAGCAACGCGACCGCCCGGCCAGGGCACCTGATAGTGGCCGCTGAAACCACTCACGATCGACCATGCGCCGCTGTCCTGACCGGGAACATGCAAATGGATGATCTGCCCCCGTTGGGGCGCAACGGGAATCTGCACATCCAGCTGTTTGCCGAAGGCCGTTGACCAGGCGCCGCCGGCGATGAGAACCGCGCCAGCCGTATACTCGTCTCCGGCAGCGGTGCGCACGCCGTGTACTCGGTCACCCGCCAGCAACAGAGCAGACACATCGGCATCAATTGTCCGCACGCCGCGCCTGCGCAGGCCTCGTTCGAGGGCTGCGGTCATCAGACGGCCATCCACCCGACGGGCAAGCGGCTGGATCAGCACTGCGGTGGCGTCGGCCAATTGGGGGTAAAAGGCGTTGCGAGCCTCGGTGGACGAGATGCGTCGGATACGCTCTGCGGACGGCGGGCGCCGTTCCTCCTGGCGGGCGTAGATTGTCTGCTCCATCTCGGCCAGCGCAGCCGCTTCAACATCATCGAGAGCGACCATCAATTTCGAACAGTGGCTATAAGCCAGAGAAAGTTCCTCGACGGGCACGCCATCGGCTGTGAGATCTTCGATCAGCACAGAATAGTAGCGCACCGCATCCAGAGCGAAATCGTACCAGAGGCGACCGTCCCGCGTGCTGCTTTCCGGGGCCAGGATGCCCGCGCCCGCATCGGTTGCTCGGCCCGCGTCCCGCCGGTCGCACAGGAGCGTGCGAGCGCCTAGCTGTCCCGCGCGATAGGCCGCGGCCGCGCCGACAATTCCACCGCCAATGATGATGAGATCGAAATCCATAGGAGGCCCTCATGGTTGTACAACGCTGCGTAGGTTTCCGATGCCACAACACGAGCCGGCGGCGCGAGCGATGCACGGGCCATAAGTCAACGTGTTCACTCTTCGCCCGCGGCGCGCGGTTGTGAGATGCGCTACCGCTCCGCTATTTGAGCGCGCGGTTGTGAGATGCGCTACCGCTCCGCTATTTGAGCGCGAATCTGCAAAATCGTGCCCCTGTGATCGACGACGTACAGATTGCCGGCTTCGTCTTCTCCGAAACTGCTGACAGCGTGGCGGCTTTCCAGGAGCAGCCTGGCTTCCCATTGGCCGTTCATCCGTCGCAGACCCCAAATGCGCCCGGTAACATAGTCGGCAAAAAAGTAGATGCCCCACAAGGACGCCTGATCCGCCCCCCGGTAGATGTACCCGCCGGTTATGGAAAGTCCGCTCTCCCGACCGTACTCAGCCACCGGCAGAGTCTGATCGATTGTGGAACAGCCGATGGCAGGATTGAAGCAGTGGAGACCTTCAGTGATGCGCCATCCGTAGTTTTCGCCGCCAAGGCTGTTGGCCGGTTGAAAGTTCACCTCTTCCCAGGCATTTTGGCCTACATCGGCGATGTACAGATCCCCGGTCTCGCGGTCGAAGGAGAAACGCCAGGGGTTGCGCAAACCATAGGCCCAGATCTCATCCAGAAATTCGTCATTGCCGACAAAGGGATTGTCCTCAGGAATGGTGTAGCGCGCATCTGTGGGCGAAGTCACATCAATGCGCAGGAGTTTGCCCAACAGCGTCTGGCCCTTTTGCCCGTTGTCCTGGGGATCGCCGCCGCTGCCTCCGTCTCCGGTCCCAACCCACAGGTTGCCCTTGGGGCCGAACGCGATCTGTCCGCCATTGTGATTGGGCCAGGGCTGGTGGAACTCCAGAAGGATCTCTTCCGAGTTTGGATCTGCCTGATGGGCGTCGCCGAGCAGGCGGAAGCGGGCGACGCGGGTATGCAGACTGCCGGGTAACGTGGTTGTATAGTTGACATACACCGTCCGGCTGCTGGCGAAATCCGGTGGGAAAGCGATGCCCAGCAGCCCTTTCTCACCGCAACAGTTCACCCGGTCTCGGATATCGAGAAAAGGAGACTGGCCCTTGACGCCATCGGTAAATGTCTGAACCAGTCCCGCCTGTTCCACCACATACAGCCGCCCGGAACCGTCTCTGGCGTCGGCGAGGTCTACAGGACTGTTCAGCCCGGAGAGTGTCTCTTCCAGAACGATACTCGGCCAGCTCGTGGATTGGAGGGGGGCAGGCGTGTCGGTGGGCAGAACGGTCTCGTCATCGGCGTTGGTCGAGGTCGTAGCAGGCGTGTGGACAGGCGCCGGCGTGTCAGTGGCCGCGGCGCTTCGGTCCGCTACCTGTGGAGCGGATGCACCGTCCGATGAGCACGCGGCGACGAAGACCAATCCGATCACGACGCCAATTCTCCAGAGTCTGCAAACGGTTTCGATCCGCGCCCCTTTCGAGCAGGGACGCATTGAACGCTTTTTCATTTTAGTTCCTTGCCCCCATTTCGAGCGGGGGCGTAGTCAACAATGATCCGGTCTCTAGCGCGGCACATCCACGCCTGCGATGATCCGGCGGATCGCGCCATCTGCGTCGATCCCTTCGATTTCCGCCTCCGGCCGCAGCAGTACCCGATGGCGTAGCACCGGTGCAGCCAGGCTCTTTACATCATCGGGGACGACATACGACCGCCCCTGGAGAGCCGCGTAGCTCTTGGATGATTGTAAGAGAGCAATGCTCGCGCGGGGACTTCCACCCAATAGCAGATCCGGGCTGCGGCGGGTGGCGCTCACGAGCGCGGTAATGTATCCGAATACCCCCGGCTCGACCGTCACTTGCCGGATCTCCTCCCAGACACTGGCCAGTTCCGCTTGATGGATCACTGGTTCGATATCGACTGAATCCAGTTTGTGAGCGTCGAACCCCTGGTGGTAGCGTTGCAGCACCTCCTGCTCCGCCTCGTCCGGTGGATAGCCGACCAGCACTTTGAACAGAAAACGGTCGACTTGGGCTTCCGGCAGCGGGTATGTACCCTCGTACTCGATCGGATTTTGCGTGGCCAGCACCATAAACGGCTCCTGGAGAAGATGCCCTGTGCCATCAATGGTGACCTGTCGCTCTTCCATCGCCTCCAGCAGCGCGGATTGGGTCTTGGCCGGCGCGCGGTTGATCTCGTCAGCCAACAGAATCTGGGTAAAGATCGGACCTTTGCGCAGATGGAAACGACCGCTGTTCAGATCGTAGACCTGCGTGCCGACGATGTCTGATGGCATCAGATCGGCGGTGAACTGAACGCGTCCGAACGCGGTGTCGGTCAGATGGGCAAGGGTTTTGGCCATCAGGGTCTTGGCCGTGCCGGGCACGCCTTCGAGCAGAACGTGTCCGCCGCTGAGGAATGCGATGACGATCTGCTCGAATACGGTTTCCTGGCCAACGATGACTTTGGCGGCCTGCTCGCGGATGGAGGCGTAGAGTTCAGAAACAGCCATGGATTGCAAACCTTTTAACTGGTACGCAGATGAAAGCGAGCGCCGACACTGGACAGAGGGTTATGCCAAAATCCGATTGGCAGCGGGTGGGTTGACGCTATCGATCCGCTGCGCGAGTTGGAGCAGCCGTTCCTCATCCGGGATCGTCGCCAACTCATCCAGGATCTGAGCGATCTCTTCGATTGACAGCCCTGCGCCGGATTCAGGCAGAGGATAATTCTGTATGGGACCGCCTTGACGGTTGGTTGCGCCCAATGCCGGATTCATGGACTGCAACTGTCGCAAGAACTCGGCATCCGACAGACTCGGCCGGATGCGCCAAGGCTTTCCCAGAGTTTGCTTCAGCCGATACCGCTGGTGGCGGGCGATGTTGTCGCGGATACGCGCCCGCCGTTGCAGACCGGCCATGGCCACAACGAACTCAGCCGCCTCCCGTCGCCGTCTCTGGGTAGTCACCTCCAACGGCGGCCCCAGACGCTGACCGGACAGGAGCAGCCAGCCCCCGCACAGCAACAGCAGAAAGACGACAGCCCAGCCAGTGGGGGTGAGGTAGAGCCAATCCTTCAGGGATTCGACAGGCACAGCGTCGGAAGGCAGGAGCGGGCCGAACAGATGATAGGTGTCGAAGACAACTGTCCCACCCGCGGGCGCCGTCCGCAGAAGCGCCGGAATCAGTTGCGCCTGCGCATGGTCTTCGGATAGCTCGCCGTTTGTAAACGCAAGCGGATCGCCGACGAGCCAGACCCAGCCGGCGCCTCGTCTGAGAACCGCAAACTGCGGCCCCCGTACACTGTTCAGGACGGCGATCGTCTGCGGCGCTTCGGTCAGGTCGATCCGTCGCCCGCCTCTGTCGAATGGTTCTGTCGCTTCCGGCAACAGGGGCTGGCTCTGATCCACATCCCCGACGGCAATATCTGTCCATGTATTGTAGTTGAGGGCGCGCCGCAACTTCGAATCAGCCTGGCCTAAGATCACTGCCGTGCCGCCGGCCTCGACCCATTCAAGCAGGCTGTCCGCTTCACTCTGTGTGAACCGTTCCTCGCCGGGATGGATGAGCAGCAGATGCTGGCGCGGCGAGAGGGCAAAGCGCCTCTGACCGGTCGTCGTCACCTGGTAGCCCATCTCCTGCAGCCACTCCCCCAGGAGTAACAGACCACTCGACGCACGGCTGTCCGGATCGAACTGCCGCTCGATTGTGTTGTCCCCCCGCAGGAGAACTGCGACCAGCAGCAGCAGGAACAACCCTACCAGCAGGGAGGTATGCCAGTCCAGTCTAGCGGTCATCGCACTCATCACCTAAGCAACATGACGATGCTTCGTGCCCGTCATCCCCAACGCTGCTCAGGTGGATCGAACACAAAGCCATGAAACAGTTTGCGTCGATCAGAGGAGAGGCTGTTATAGAACCCCTGGGAATAGCCCCAGTGCTCCTGGGAAGCGATCATCCACGGGTGCTCGTAGGCATAGTAGAGCATGCAGCGCAGGCCATCCTCTCTGTTGAAGGGACCGCCCGAATGCCACAGGGCGTTGTGAAACAGGATCGCGGTCCCCGCCGGCGCACAGATTTCTGCGATCCCCGCCGACTTTTCCCCCCGCCGCAAATCTTCCTGAGCAGGCTCAAACGCCGCCTTATGGCTGCCGGGCACAACACAGAGATTGCCCTGCCCGGATTGCGTCATGTCGCTCAGATAGTAGCCGATCTTGAGTTGCAACAGGGGGATGTGAGGCCCCAAGTTCCGATACCCCTCGTCGTGACCGTCGATATGCCATCCCATGCCCTGCCCGATCAGGTCGCTGCTATACTCCAGGATGGCGTCCGAAGCATGATGATGCGGAAGCGCATTGAGCAGGCCGGTCACGTAGGGCCAGATGGCGGGCCAATCGAGCATTTCGAGCAATAAGGGATCTTCATCGAGGATATAGAAGATACGGGTGCTTTTTTCACCTTTGATCTGCGTCATGCCGGAATGCGGGGTCCCCTGCTCCTGCAATCTGCGCCGACGCTGCATGACGCGCCCGAGCGCCCCGATCAAGGCGCTGACGTGGTCTTGGTCCAGGAATTCTTCCAGGATCAGATAACCGTTGTTGTCGAAGAAAAAGCGTTCCGCCAGCGTGGGGCAGCCATCAACGGTTGCGGTTGACGGCCCATGCTCTGTTTCTTTCTGTAACATGATTGGACCTCTCCAGGTTGTCTAAGTCCGGCTGCGTTTCAGTCTCATCGATGGGGATAAATTTCTCTATAAAGTCCACAGTCGGTGACGGCCGCCGCGCATCATCACGACTCATCGACGACCGCGATAGCCCGCACCGGCGAGCCGTCCCGCCCCGTAATTTTCAGGGGCAGGGCAGTGAAGTCAAACAGTGACCGGCCGATCTGATCGAGGTTGGTCAGATTCTCAACGATCAGGACATCATTGCCCAGGAGTACAAAATGGGAATCGTTGGGCAGATAGTCAACCGACGGGGTATCAACTCCGATCAACTCGACGCCGCACTCCACCAGGAAGCGGGCGGCGTTCCCTGTCAACGCCGGATACTCGGCAAAATATAGGGCCTTGCCCCAGTTCTGCGCCCAGCCGGTGTTGAGAACCACCTTCGGCGTCCGGCTGATCAGTTCCTGACAGGGCGCCAGATCGTCTGCGGTGATCTCCTCTTTGGCCCGTTTATGCGAGAGGTCAAGCAGCAGGGCCGGCCCCATGCACTGCGCCAGCGGGATCCGGTCGATCGTCAGCCGTCCATGATAGAAATGGAAGAAGGCATCCATGTGCGTACCGGTGTGGAGGCAGGCGCGCACGACGCTGGTATTCAGGTATCCCGGTGTGCCGGGCGCAAGGTCGGCGGGAATCGACATCTGCACCGTGATCTCAACCGGCGCATCACCGGGAAAGGGAGGGGTTGACTGATCGAGAGGATAGCTCAGATCGACGATCCTGCGCTGCATACGGTTCCTCGCGCAAGGCGTAGTGGCGGGCGAACGAGCTCCACTACACCTGATTCTGCTCCCATGCGTGTCGCCTGGCGCGCCAAGTCTCCCATGAATCTACGCTTTCAGGATGTTGCCGGCTGCGCGCGGCAAAGCCGTGCAGTCCCATCTTAGCCAGCCAGTCCAGTGGCGTTCCGGTCACACTGTAGCGCAGATCGATGCTCCAACGTATCGCATCACTGTTGTTCATTGACGAGCGATGGAAGGTGAGATTGCGGAAAGCAACGGCATCCCCGACTGTCATCGGCAGCGTTTCGACGCGCCCGCGCGCCTCCACATCTTCGGTGGGCGCCAGATGGTGGCCTTGCCTCTCGGTAGGTAGCAGCCCCCACTTGTGGCTGCCGGGAATGAACTGCATACAACCATTCGTCTCGTCTACGTCCACGAGCGGAATCCAGATCGAGAGGATGTGCAACGGCTCTGTTTGCGCGCCGTAATAGTCGCTATCCTGGTGCCAGGGAAGCGTAGTCAGTTGCTCTTCCGGCAACTTGGTGCGCACCCAGTAGTCTCCGTTCATGGTGATTTCGGTTGAACCGAGCAACGATTCAGCCATATCCAGCACAGCAGGATGCGCGCACAGATCGTAGACAGCTTCGCTAAAGACTTCCCGATTCCAACCCATCGACTCCTTTGCAAGACCGCTGTGGATCTCGATAAGCCGGCGCGAGAACGGTGCATCTTCGTGCAAGTCCTTGATCTTCCCTTCTGCGTACAAGCGCCGGGCGATGTGGTCAACGGCATTCGCAACGGCTTGTTGCACAGGAGCGAAGTCTTGCTTATTGAGGAGACCGGGAACCAACAGATATCCCTGCTCCTTGTAGGTCCGCAGTTGTTGTTGATTGAGAATTGCCACGGAAACGTTTATCTCCCCACTTGGTAACTGTCCGCAAACAACGTAGCGATTTCAATCAAACCAGGACTGGTCTGTCGAACAAAACCGCTAAGTTAAGAACGGTCAGTTACTTGGTTGACCCTGCAGCGCCAATTCCCTTCATCCGCCTTACTGCACGTTCGCCCAGAGTTGGGCCTCCTGCTTCGTTCAGCGGTGGGGCGCCCGAAGGTATCCGCAATTTCAGGCGGGAACGTGGCGCCTCCGGCGTGCGCCTGTCTATATTCCACTTTTTGCGCATCGCCGAAACTGTCTGTCAACGGCGCGTCAATACTTCCCGGCGTGATGGCATTGACCAGGATGCCATCGTCGGCAGTTTTCTTGGTGGCCGCTTTGGTTATGGCGCTCATGCCTGCCCCCGAGAGGCCGTATGCTACGCGGGATGCGCGCAGATACTGCCAACAAGCGCGCCGACGCTCCTATGCTTTATCTATTGCTGCTTGCCTACCGGTAGGAGCCAAGGGTGGCCCCCTTCATGATGTTAATGTGGAAGATTACATAGAAGGCAATCAGCGGGACGGTTACGATAGACAAGTCGGCGAATATCAGCCCCCATCGCTCACCACGTCGGTTCATGCTCGACGCTGGAGCGGAGATAGCGCTGATTGAGATATGTCAGCCCCAGGATTGTGAGGAATAGCACTACCCCGATAGCCGAACCGTAGCCGTACTGAAATTCGTGTGTCACAGTCTGGAACAGGCGCAGTCCTGGCACCATCGTCGCCCAACCGGGTCCTCCGCTGGTCATGACCAGCGGCAGGGTAAACTGTTGAACGCCGTTGATGATAGCCAGAATCAGAAGGAATCGCAGTTGACCCTTCAACAGTGGCAGTTCGATGCGGAAAAAGCGACTAAGAGTTCCCACACCATCAACTACGGCGGCATCGACGATTTCGGTCGGGATCTGATGCAACCCGGCCAGACACACGAGCATCGTAAACCCTCCAGCCCACGGGAAGCCTACAAACATGAGAGCATAGAGAGCCAAGTTCGGATCGCCAAGCCAAGCGCGCACGATCTGCTCCTGACCAACGGTACTGAGAACGATGTTGAGTAAGCCCCTATACGAGTAAAACCACTTCCAAATCATAAAGCCTACAATTGCCGGCACCACCATCGGCACAACCAGCAAGGTTTGGTAGAAGTAAGCCGCCCGCTTGTTCCTCAGACGATAGATGAACGTCGCTACAATCAGCGGAAGGCTCAATTGCACCGTCATTTGGAAGAGGGCCAGCTTGACCATATTCGTAATCGAGCCCAAGAAATAGAAATCGGTGCCCATTTGCGCAAAATTGTCGAGCCCAACCCAGCGTATCCGCACACCGTTCCACCAAAAAAAGGAGTGATAAAACGCTGAAGCGGCTGGGTAATAGGAGAAAAGGATGACGAGCGCGAAGGTGGGCAGGATAAGCAGGTACAGATGCCGCTTGCGTACAATCTCGCGCAGTAGCGGCTGGCTAGACAATGCCAGTATGCCCCTATGAGCGACTCGGGCTGACCGTTCCGTGTCTGAAATTTTGTCAGTCACGTAGCCCCTCCCCAGGCTCAACAAGGTGGTGGCCAAACTGCCGCTCTGACCACCACCTTGGACGTTCCCATACTCTAGAATTGTCCCATAGCCTTATCGTATTGCGTAATCCAACTTTGCACGCAACACGGGATAGAGATTTTTCCGGGGTTGGCCTTGCTGGATAGCCAGCAGTTGCCTCTAACGCTTCAATATTGCTACCATGATTCGGCATTCCAATCAGGGTTCTCGGCAATGGCCCGCGCGGTTCCCGCCTGGGCCACCTCTTCTAATTTCGCTGCAGCTTCCTCGGGAGTTTTGAGTTGGCCGGACATGAATGCCTGTATGGTCTGGCGGAAGCCGGCCTCGTTGCCCACTCCAGTGACGTGCCACATCTCGTCGACACCGTAACGCTTGCCGTCGCGGATGGCGGGTGGCTCGTAGTACACGCGGTATGCTTCCTGCTTTTCAGGATCGTCCGGATACACCTCTGCGACCGTGGCGTCCGGTCGTGCAGCCCGGGGCTCCAGTTGCTGGTGGTATCTCTCTAGTTGAGTTGGAGCGGTCAGCCATTGAAGCAGGTCCTGCACCAAAGGGAGCCGACCCTCCCTGACCGCCTTCTGTGAGATCATGAAGACGCTGCCAAATCCGAAGCCGCCCGGCGTGCCACCTGAACCCAGGGCGCGCTGCGGCAGACCAGGCGCACCCGACCAGGTTTCCTGAGTAATCGGAGGGGCGTAGAACGTTCCGAACTTGAACTCGTCCTTGAGCGTTTCGAGAAAGTCTGTGGCCTCCAGGTAGAACACGTAGCGCATCGCTGCTTCGCCGGTCAGGAAGAGGTCTTCTTGTGACTCGGCCATGAAGCCCGGCTGCCAGTACTGGGACCAGTCTTGGAGAATCTGGAAGTAGGCGGCAGTATGTTCGTCGTTAAACGTCCATTGGCCCGTCTTCCACAGATAGGCACCGTAGCGGACATTCAGCATCCCGTTTGGCTCCTCGCCAAAGAAATCGGCGCATGTCTGTTGCAGCTCCGGATGATGATCCTCCATCAGGTTGTTGTACATCATGCCGTGCGTCCAAACTGCGCAGCAACCGCCAGCGATATGGTTGCCGATGGTGAAGGGGACAACGTCAATCGACTTGAGTTTCTCATGCCAGTCCATCCACTCGGCCCAGGTCTTGGGTGGGATCACGTCTCCCCCCGGGTCCGCGGAATCGATCCCTGCCTTCTCGAACAGGTCGCGATTGTAGATGGCGCCCACTACGCTGGCCCCGCCAATGCGGGTCAGCCCTACCCCCCAGTAGGTCCCGACGGCCGCGCCGGCGAAACTGGAAAAGATCACCCCGTCAAAGGGAAAATCATCCCACCAACTCGCGTTGGGGCTGTACGGGTTAGGCTGGTCCAGGGTCTCGCGTGGCAACTGGTAGAACAGGTCAGGCACCATTAGCGAGGGGACGGCCTGATGAGCCACAAGGTCCGTTATTGTATCGGCCTCAGCACGGATGCGCGGAATCTCGACGCCGGCCTGACCTGGCTGTGGCAGCACTTCCTCCAGTTCGATTTTGACGCCCGGCCGAATCGTCTCCTGGTATTCTTCGAAAAACGACATCATGATCGAAGCCTCGACAGTTCGGTTTTCAGGCCGCTCCAGCGCATAATTGTTGTACACCAAAATCGTTATCGTGCCTTCCTCAATGTCCGGTACACCATTCGATGCAGACATCTCCTCAGGTGTCTCAACGGTTGGTTGGCTGAGGGCGCAGGCAGCCAGAATCGTGCTCGGGACACTCGCTGCCGTCAGCAGTAAGAATTTACGTCTTGAGAGTGGCTTGTTCATGTTGTCCTCCTTATCTTTTCCTGATCTATCACGTTCGCCGGTTGATGCTCGAGTCAATCGAAGAATCAACCATGAAATCCCCTCAACATCCCGTTGAACCCATATGGTCAATGCCTCCTGTGCACCTGCAAATCCTTCAACGCATACCTCACCCCCATTGTCTGCGCAGAAAGGACGAACACGCGGGTCGTCATTAGATCTTCAAGGCCCCAGCGAGCATGCCAGAGATAAACCGGCGCATGCCCAGACCGAACATCAACGCGAGAGGGACCGAAGCGATCACGGCTCCAGCATACTGGGCTGCGGGGTAGTCCTCAAAAGGGTTGCTGAACTGCAGCAGTTGTAAAGAGAGCGTCCGTACCCCTTGTTTGTTGAGGACCAGCAATGGCCAGGCAATGTCGTTCCAGGCTACCAGCACGTGTAGCATGCTGACGACGACCAAGACCGGAGCTGAGAGCGGCACGATCAGATATCTGATTATCTGCAGGTGGTGGGCGCCATCCAACCGAGCTGCTTCGAAGAGTTCTTCCGGTAACTGAGCGAAGAAAGTGCGCAAAAGAAAGATGTTGAAGGCCTGTCCGACAGCAATGTATGGCAAGATCACCGCCCATAGCGTGTTGGTTAGCTTGAGTGAATGGGCAACCAGAACCAGAAGTGGCACCAGGGTCAGGATGCCCGGGATCATCAACAGCCCAAGGAGGGCATACCAGAGCAGTTCCTTGCCTGGGAAATTGTAGCGGGCGAAAACGTAGGCGGTCGTGGATGCTGTGATCAAAAGCCCTGCCAGCGAAACCAGCGTGACAATAATGGTATTCAACATACTTCGCCCCATCAGCCTGCCCGCAATCTCATAGTTGCGTAAGCCCTCTGGCCACTCAATCGCCAGCGGATTGCGCTGGAACTGCAAGCGGTCCTTGACCGACACGTTCAGAAGGAAGAAGATTGGGTAGATCGTAAGTAGGACACAGATCACCAGCATCAGGTGGGATATCAACTCGCGTGAGATACTAAGGCGGAGCAGCTTTCGGCGGATGATCCCCATAATGCTAACCTCTCTGTGAACTGAGCCTCAATTGACAAGACAAACTTGCCCTTCAGCATTATAGAAAGACTGGATGCGTTTTGCGGCCAAACAGTTCTCTTCCAGTTAGTAACTACTCAGCCATTACCCAATGTGCGACTTTCCAAGGGCAACCAAGTCATCCAAGTGTAATAAATCGTGTTTGGAATCTGTCTGAAAAGGTCAGGTTCGGGTCAAAACGGCACAAATGGTGCGAATTATGGCGTGTAGATGGAGGACTCAAGCTTTCCGGCAGTCATTTTTGGTCTTTTTACCGATGACCGTTCCTTTTCAAACAGCTTTCCAGACGAGGCTGAGTAGTTACTCCAGTTATTATAATATAATGTGCGTTTACATTGGAAACCCGCTTTTTTCTGCATTGCGTAGGGGCAGGCGCATCGTCTAGGGTGCCCTGGGGTCCCCAAGGCGCAGCCTATGTGAAAAGTCTTGGCGTCAAACGGAATTCACACGAATTGGTCATGGCATTCATGCTCGCCTCCGAGACGCCGCACGCGGGATGCGCGCAGATACTGCTGACAAACGCGCCGACGCTCCTATGCTTGACCCATCGCTGCTTGCCTACCGGTAGGAGCCAAGGGTGGCCCCCTTCATGATGTTGGTGTGGAAGATCATATAGAAGGCAATCAGCGGGACGGTTACGATAGACAAGCCGGCGAATATCAACCCCCATCGCGTCTCCCCGTACTGCGCCATATATCCCAACAGACCGGGCGCCACAGTGCGCACCTTGTTCTCCCATAGGACAACGATCGCCAGCAGCACCTCATTCCACATGCCGATAAAGTTCACGATGGCGATCGCGGAGATGGGTCCTTTAGAAATCGGTACGGCGATACGCAAGAAGGTGCCTAAGCGAGTGCATCCATCAATCAGAGCAGCATCTTCCAGCTCGGAAGGAAAGGTCGTAAAGTAGGATTGGAGTATCAGGATGGAGAAAGGCAAGGTGGACGTCACGTACAGAAAAATCAGGCCGAGAAAATTGTTGATCAGCCCAAAGGCCCTCAGTTCAGCGTAAAGTGGCACGATCAAAGCATGCATTGGCACTGCGATCATCGATACAAGGAACAAGAACAGCGGGCGCCGGCCATAAAAGTCGAAGCGTCCAAATGCATAGCCGGCCAGCGTTGCGCTCCCAACCAGGATGAGGAGACTGCTAGGGACAATGATGGCGCTGTTCAGAAAGTAGAGGTTTAGTGTGACGCCGGTTGTATCGCCGATCCAGGCTTCAGGATAGTTCTGCAGATGTGGCGGCCACACGAGTTTCAGCGGGAAACGGATGACATCCATGTCGGTCTTCAACGACATCGAGAACATCCAGAGCAATGGAATTAGCTGGTTGCCGGCCCAAATGATAAGCAATAAGATGATGAACGCCTGCCAAGGGTGTTCGGCGACCCAACTCCGCTTGCGTTGCATTTTCCCTCTTCGGTTGCGGTTTCTGCTATAGTTGTTGCCCGCACATCGCCACTGTCAGAACTCAAACTCTCGTTGACGAATCCCGCCCTGACTTATATACAGCGTGGAGAACACCAGAATAACAAGCAGCAAGAGAACGGCAGTCGCCGAAGCGCTGCCAAAACGCAAAAACCAGAATCCTTCCTGGTAGAGGTAATGGGTGAGCACCTCGGATGCGTAACCTGGGCCCCCTTTGGTCATCGTGAAAACGATGTCGAACACTTGGAACGAGAAGATCGTCTGTAACAGCGTGATAGTAAGTAGAACCGGCTTCGTCAGGGGCAGAGTGACATACAAAAGCCTCTGGAACTGAGAAACGCCATCCAGCACTGCTGCCTCGTACAGATCCCGGGGGATGCCTTCCATGGCGGCATACAGAAAGATCATTGGAAAGCCGCTGTATTTCCAGATATCGATGAGACTCAGCACCCACATGACCAGTTTGGGGTTACCCAGCAAGGAGGGCAATTCTAAACCGAGCAAGTCGAGGCCAGCGGCAAGCGGACCCGAATGGGGATTCAGGATCGCGCCCCAAAGGACACCCACAGCAGTCATGGGCAAGATCACATTCAAGTAGAAGATAGCCCGAAATATCTTCCATCCAGGGACCTCAAAATGCAATGTCGTAGCCAACAGGAAACCCAAGACTATCTTGGCCACAGTCGTAACGACCGTGAACAGCACAGTGTTTTTGACGGCGCGATAGAAATTGGGGGCCTCAAAGAGGCCGATGAAGTTGTTGAGTCCGACGAATTGGCGCTCTCCAAGCCCATCCCATCTGAACAGACTAAGCATCAAACCGTCCGCCAGCGGGTAGACGATGAAAAGAATGAAAAACGTGAAAGCCGGCAGAATGAAGAGGTAAGCAATGCCATTCCGCTGCCAGCCGCGTCGCAGCCACAGACGCCAATCAAATGCCGTGCGTGAATGTGCCTTTTCTGACATGTTTCCCCGCTTTGCCATTGGCTCACGCGATCCAAATAGTGGCCCGGACGCTCCAACATGCTGGCGGAAGGGCTCCTCAACATGCTGAAGCGTCCGCTGCCCAAGGGCTAAGGCAGGAGCCTCTGCGTTTAGGCATCGCCTGCGCGGAACTTGGCGGCCAGTTCGTCGAATTCGGCCACGATCTCGGCCGGCGTCTTCTGACCTCCAATGGCTGCCTGCACGTTGTTGCGCAGCATCGCGTATATTTCTGCTGGCCAGAAGGTGACGATTTCATCCGTGACAGGATAGTCGCCACTGCCGAACATCTCCGTCACGACACCGACAGTTGAATCGGCGAAGCCCTCGAGATCGGCCACCGTGATGTCGGTGCGAATCGGCATACCACCGCCTATTTTGGCAATGACCTTTTGGCCATCCTTGCTGAGGACAAAGTCAAAGAACGCTGCCACTTCATCCTTCACATCCGAGAACGAAGAAAGCATATATTCATCTGCGTAGGAGGCAGTCAGTGGAAAGGGGATGTCGGGATTGATCTGGGGGAACATGAAGAAGCTCGAGTCATCTCCCAGCGCCTCCCGCGCCTGACCGGAGACCCAAATACCCGACTCATAGGCCACCGCTTGGCCGTTGAATAGCAGCCCTTTGGCCTGATCATCATTCATATCCAGGACACCTTTGGCCCAGACCTTCTCGGTTTCCATATCCCGCATGACCTGGAATGCTTCTTCGAAACCGGGATAGTCCGCCATATAGTGCTCTTCCTTGTCAAAGTGGAGGATCTTTTCATAATCCTCCAGCGGGACCGTGCGGGTCGCGAGGGCCTGGTACATATGGAAACCCGGCCAGCCATCTCGGTCGCCCATCGCCAGCGGTTCAAGGTCATTGGCATGGCAGGCATCGGCCCAGGCGTAGAGTTCATCCATCGTCGTTGGCGGCTCCATCCCTATCTGGGCCATAAGCGACTTGTTGTACCACATCAAAGGAACCGTGACGGAGGCCACCGAGAAATGGTATATGTCGCCATTGTACTCGTGGGTGTGGAGATGAGCGGGTAAGTAATCCCACCATCCGTACTGTTCGTAGTACCCGTTCAGCGGCTCAATCACCCCCGCGTCAGCCAACTTGTCGGTCAGCCCGGAGCCGAAATTGATCCAGGCGAAGTCAGGCGCGCCGTCATTCGACATAATGGTGACTTCGGTGGCCCGCTTTTGCTCCTGCTCGATCACGTTGATCTCAAACTCTACGTTGGGCTCCTGCTCCTTGTAGAGATCGATAAGCGCACGCATGTAGGAGTCAATGCCTCCCGGAGACCAAAGCGTCCTGATGGTGACCATCTCTGGCATTGCAGATGATTCGGACGGTGCATCCGCCGCGGGCGCGGCTGCCGGGGGGGCACAGGCGCTGAGGATCAATACACCTGCGGAAGTCGCCGTAATCCCTCTCAGAACTTGGCGTCGTGAATACGTTTTACTTGCCATCTTTCTGCCTCCGTTTTTACATCATGGTGTTCTGTCATGAACTCGCACCGCGACCTGATTGCAGCTACTTCGGCGACATGGTTCAATTAAACGATCTGCACCTCCTCTCCGATCCAGGATAGCGTACCAGGAAGACGACAAAGGCTCACTTGCCGATTACTTCCATAACGATGAACGACCGCATCAGAGTCTCAACTATCGGACGCCAGTTGAACAGCGCTACGCTCTCTAATCAAGGAGTGGTGAATTCGGCAAGATCCACCTTGCTTCACTGATTTTGTGGTCTTGACATTGGGGCCAACCATAACCGAATTGTATCAGATGGTTGGGCAATCGCGAACCCTGAAATTTCCGGCCACGTTCGCCCACTTGGTTTACATAACGGCAGAACCAGGCGCCATCCAGGCGCAACCGGGCTTGCCGTTATCTCGTTCTTGTCCGGAAGGAGCGGAAGAGCGTCCGCTATCACGAAGTTCGCGATAGCCTTGCCCTCCGATTTAGGGTGTGTCCCAGAATTGGGGTGAGGATGGCAGAATTCGTGGGCCAGGCGCGCTTGTCTGTACCGTGATCCACAAGAATATTGACTTTTCTTGATTATAGCCCGTCGACTCGGCCGGCGGGGGAGACAATGGCGCGCCGGCTCCCAAGGGAACGCACCCCCATCTTGGGACGCACCCCTCGATCGAAAAGCGGTCGCACCATTCAAGGAAAGCTGGTACACTATGCTGATCCAGTATTGACAGCTTACCAGTTGACATACTATACTTCAGCAATTGCCAAAAAGGCCCATCCTTTTCCCAACGGTTGAACTATAGCGATCATGCGCACTTTCTGCAACATCATCACCGATGGGATGCTCGACTATCTGGTGGCGATCTACGAGTTGAGTGAAACCAACGACCGGATCTCCACGTCCGTGCTGGCGCAGAAGATGGACGTGTCGCCGGCCGCGGCCAGCAGCATGACGAAACGCCTGACAGAGACCGGCCACGTGGTGCGCTCCGCGCAGACCGGCATCCGGCTGACCGATCAGGGCAGTCTCGCCGCGTTGCAACTCCTGCGCAGGCACCGGCTGCTGGAGGTGTTTCTGATCGAGGTGATGGGCTTTACCTGGGATCAGGTGAAGGCGGAGGCCATGCGGCTGGAGCACGCCATCAGCGCCGAATTTGAGAAGCGCATGGAGATCCTGTGCAACTTCCCGACCCACTGCCCGCATGGAGATCCGGTCCCCAGCCAGGATGGTCGGGTCAAGAGCGAGGAGTTGGTCTGCCTGGCAGAGCTACAGCCTGGGCAGTCGGGTGAACTGCGTCGCGTCGCTAACCACAGCGCGCCGATTCTGCGCTATCTGTCACAACTGGATCTGGTGCCCGGATATCGGATCAAGGTACTCAACGTTGAACCTTTTGACGGGCCGAGCACTGTGCAGATACAAGATGTACAGACACCAGACGATGCCGCGCAGACCGAACCGGAGAGTCTCGTGAAAATTATCGGCCGTTCCCTGGCGAAACGGCTCTTTGTCAAATTGGCTGAGCAGCCTGCCGCATAGACGCGCCTCGTTCTGCACAGTACACGCATGGCTTCTCCTCTTATACCGCGCTCACATAGAGATTTGCCCGCCCGCCGACTCGACACCCCAGGATATCGGAGGATGAGGGACAAACAGGTAGCGAATTCAACTATTCTGCGCATCATCTTTCTGGCCTCCTGGATACTGCTCGCATTCATCCCCAGCGGTCCGCCCCTGTTGGCCCAAAGTGGGACCACTGACATCACAGCCGACGAAGTGAACACCGTTGCCCGGCAGCTGTGGTGCCCCCTGTGCGGCGGCAGGCTGCGGCTGGATAGCTGCGAACTGAAGGCGTGCGCGCAGATGAAGGAGGTAATCGCCATCAAACTGGCTGAAGGTGAGGACGCGCAGTCGATCAGGACCTATTTTCTGGAGCAGTACGGGCCGCAGATTCTGGGCGAGCCGCCCCGAGAGGGGTTCAACTGGCTGGCCTGGATATTGCCGGTCGTGGCGGTTGTGGGCGGCGGCGTCTTCCTCTGGTTGCGCCTGCAACGGATGTCCCGTCCGCTTGAACCGATGCCGGTCAGAGCAACTGGCGCTGAGACCGACGAGCACGAGCGGCGGCTGGATGAGGAACTGGCCCGCTATGACTGAATTTGATGAATCGTTCGGTTGTAGAATACGCCCACCAGAGCGCCGGGAACGATTCATCAAACTGACCGATCGATATGATCGGGAGTCCCCACTGCAATCGCAAACGGAAGCGCAGGCCGAACCGCCATCCGCCCGAGCCGTCACCGCGCTCACACAGCGAAGCGGTAGCGCATCCGTCACCGCTTGGCGCATTCTGTTCCTTGGCGTCGGCTTGGCGTTCATCGTCCTGCTTGCCGTGCGGCTGTGGCAGACGAATGTGCAGGGGCAGCGGGCCGCGGGTGAAGCGCCGGAACTGAACTTCACGACGTTCGATGGCGAAGATATCGACCTGCTCGATCTGCGGGGCAAAGGTGTCGTCATCAATTTCTGGGCCAGTTGGTGTACGCCCTGCCGCGACGAGGCGGATCTGCTGGAGCAGACCTGGCGCCGCGAAAAGGAGAACGGTATCGTCTTTCTCGGCCTGGATTATCTGGATCAGGAGCCGGCTGCGCGCGCTTATCTGACCGAGTTCGATATTACCTACCCCAATGGCCCGGATCTGCGCAGCCAGGCAGCCCGCCGCTATCGGATCCAGGGTGTGCCGGAGACCTTCTTCATCAGCCCAGATGGCAAAATCGTTGAAATTGTTGTCGGGCCGATCCCGACTCAGCAGGAGCTTGACGCGCTTCTGGCGCGCATCCGCCCCCGATAGTCGGCGCCCCCGTGCGCTTCCCCCTCATCGTGAGCGTTTTACCCCGGTAGCCGTCTCTTTCTCCAGCGAATTCTGTGCTACAATGGCGTGGTTATGCGTGTCCTTGCCATTTGCGCTAGAGTGGTTTTCGCGTTATCCGGCGGCGGCATCCGCGAGTGCGTAGACGGTATTGATAGAGAAGGTCGCGTGCCAAATGAACGCGAGCGAGTTTGAACAAGAGGTTGGTTGATGACGAATAAACAGACCTATCACCTGATCACCCTCGGATGCCCGAAAAATGAAGTTGACAGCGACGGCATGGAGATGCTGTTGCAGCAGGCGGATATCGCCAAAAACGCAGACGCGCGCCGCGCCGATGTGCTGATCGTGAACACCTGCGGCTTTCTGGAAGCAGCCAAAGAGGAGTCTATCGGCGTGTTGCAGGAACTGGCCGATGGAAAGCGCCGGCATCAGATGCTCATTGCGGCCGGCTGTCTGGCGCAACGCAACGGCGAGGAGGTGCTGAAGCGGGTGCCGCAGGTGGACGGCCTGCTGGGAACGCGCCGCTGGATGGACGTGGTGGAGCTGGTCAAGCGCGTGCGCAGCGGGCCGCAGCAACGCCGTCTGCAACGCTACAGCCTGCTGGGCGAGCCGGACGAAACCTACGTGCAGCCCGTGCCGCGCCCGCCCGTGGTCGGGGGCAGCGCCTATCTCAAGATTTCTGATGGTTGCAACGCGCCCTGCGCTTTCTGCACGATCCCCAGCTTCAAAGGCAAGCTGCGCAGTCGCCCCATCGAGGCGGTGATCGACGAAGCCAATGCGCTGGTGAACGCGGGGGCAAAGGAGTTGGTAATCGTCGCCCAGGACACGACCGACTTTGGACGAGACCAGGGCGAGCCGGACAGCCTGCCGCGGCTCCTGAGCGCCCTCTGCAACCGCACGAGCGATGCGCTGGAGTGGGTGCGCCTGATGTACGCCTACCCGGGGCACGTCAGCGACGGCCTGATCGAAGTGATGGCAAGCCAGGATAAGATTGTGCCCTATCTGGATATGCCCCTGCAACACGGAGACCCTCGCACGCTGCGCCGCATGCGCCGACCTTCGCGGCTGGAGATGATCTACGACCATGTGGAGAAGCTGCGCGCCGCGATGCCGGATATCGCTCTGCGGACGACCTTTATCGTCGGCTACCCGGGCGAGACCGAGGAGGAGTTCCAGGGCTTGCTGGCGTTCGCGCAGGCCATAGAGTTCGACAAGGTCGGCGCGTTTCCGTTCAGCCCGGAGCCGGGTACGCCCGCGGCGGCACTGCCCGATCCCGTCCCCGAAGAAGTGAAAGAGGAGCGCTACGCTCGTCTGATGGAGGCCCAGCAACCGATCAGCCTGCGCAAGAATCAGGAGCAGGTCGGCAGAGTGCTCGACATCCTGGTCGAAGGCGGGGGCGCAATGGTTGAGTGCGCAACCGCTCCGCTATCTGAGCGCGAGGCGCCGAAACCGGGCGACCCGCTGGTGTTGGGCCGCAGCTACCGCGACGCGCCGGAAGTGGACGGCCTTGTGCTTGTGCCGGGCATCGCCGACGCGCCCGCGGGCGCTATGCTGCAAGTGCATATCAACGGCGCGATGGAATATGATCTGGTCGGCGAACCGCTGATCGCCGAGACATTTTCCAGCCGCGCGGACCTGCTCGCAGAGTTCGAATAAGCGCCCCCACCCCCCGCGGAGGCCGCAATGCCCGATCTGGCGCAGTTGGAGCGGGATTTAGACGCGCTGGAGCAGGATCAGTCCCTTTATGATGACGACAATCTGGCGGCACGCTTCCTGGCTCTGAAGACGCTCGACTTCCTGCAGGAAGCGTTCCAGATACGCGCCAACTGTCAACTCGCCGAAGCCCGGTTGCAGCGGGTTCGCGCGTTGCAGGCCGATCTGGAGCGGCGCAACCAAGCTCTCTTTCAGACGTTGCGTATAGCCATCCGAACCAGGACTGTCACGCCGCGTCAACTGCGGACGCTGTTCGAGAGCAACTGCCGCTACCGGCCCGGCGATATGGCCTGCCAGCACTGGGGCGCGGAGGCTGCGGACGCCCTGGCAGCCGGGCTGTTCCGCAGCGATTGCCCGCCGCAGCAGTGGGACGATAGCGACGCAGTGTTCGATGCGCCCCAGGCTCCGGCCTTCGGCAAGTGCGCAGGGGATGCGGTCGCCTCAAGCCGGACCGAAAGGGGCGCGGATGAAATGATTCACTACGAGTCGACACCGGTGAGCGCGCTGCTTGAACTGGTAGACAGCGTTCCGCTGACGTGCGCCGACAGATTTGTCGATATCGGCTCCGGCCTGGGCCAGGTTGTGCTGCTGGTGCATCTGTTGACCGGCGTGGAGGCACTCGGGCTGGAGGTGATGCCGGCGTTTGTGGAGCGGGCGCGCCGTGAAGCGGCAACGCTGGGAATCGACGGGGTGACCTTCAGACAGGGGGACGCCCGCACCGCCGACCTGTGCGCCGGTACGGTCTACTTTCTTTTTTCCCCTTTTCGCGGGCAGATGCTGCAAACGGCGCTCGACCGGCTGCGTCGCGAGGCAACGGCGCGCCGACTGACGATCTGCTCCTTTGGCCCGTGTACTGAACAGATCGCCGCCGAGCGATGGCTGACTATACAAGAGCCGGGCATGAACCACGAGTTCCGGCTGGCGATTTTCCACAGCCGCGGCGAGGGCGAAAGCGACGGAAGACATCGACACGAGAACGCGCCCGCGCCAATGCCTTCCGTAACTGATAGTTGAAGGGATCAGGAGCAGCCTGCCTGGCCTGCTCGATCAGCCGCCCAGATGGAAGACCGCCATCTTCGTTTCCGTCATCTCCTCAACGGCATACTTCGGGCCTTCCTTGCCCATGCCGCTCTCCTTGAGGCCGCCATACGGCATCAGATCGGCGCGCCATTGGGTGCCCCAATTGACGTGAAGGTTGCCGGATTCGACCTCCTGCACAAACTTCATCGCCCAATCGATGTTCTGGGTGAAGATCGCCGCGCTTAGGCCGTAGTTCGTGTCGTTGGCGAGCGCGATGGCCTCGTTGATGTCGCCGACTTGGGTCACGCCCACCACCGGGCCAAAGACCTCGTCGCAGGAGATCTTCATCTCCGGGCTCACGTTCGAGACGATCGTCGGCGCGTACATCTGACCGTTGCGCTCCCCGCCGAGGAGAAGCTCGGCGCCGCCGCTTACAGCTTCCTCTACCCATTGATTCACGCGCACTGCGTCGTCCTCGCGAATCATCGGTCCCATTTTGGTCGATTCGGCCAACGGGTCGCCGGTTGAGATTTTTTCGACCGTCGCCTTGAAGGCGTCGAGAAAATCACCGTAAATCTTCTCATGGGTGACGACGCGCTGCGTGGAAATGCAGACCTGCCCGGCGTTCGAGTACCCGGACATCGCCGCGGCTTGGGCGACGCGCTCGGGGTCGGCGTCCGGCATGACGATCAGCGGCGCGTTCGAGCCAAGCTCCATCGTCACCCGCTTCAGGCCGGCGGTGCGGCAGATGTGCTCGCCGATGTCGCGGCTGCCGGTGAAGGTGATCTTGCGCACCCGCGAATCGCCGCACAGCGCATCGCCGATGGTCGCGCCCGAGCCGGTGAGACACTGGAGCGCCTCCGGCGGCGTGCCGGCTTCGAGGAAAATCTCGACCAGCTTCAGCGCAGAGAGCGGCGTGTCGGTGGCCGGTTTGAGAATAATCGCATTGCCCGCGGCCAGCGCCGGGCCGATCTTGTGGCAGACCAGATGCAGCGGGAAGTTAAACGGGCTGATGCCGACAATGACGCCGCACGGCACGCGCACGGTGAAACCGAATTTGCCCGCGGCCCCGGGCGCGCCGTCCAGGGGCACCACCTCCCCGCCCAGACGCTTGGCCTCTTCCGCGGAGAGGGCGATGATCTCAACCGCGCGCGACGCCTCGACCCGGCCCTCGGCGATGATCTTGCCCTCCTCCAGCGTGATGGTGCGCGCCAGGTCCTCGTTCCTTTCCAGCATCAGATCGGCGGCTCTGCGCAGAATCTCATAGCGTTCGTAGCCGGTCAGCTTCGCCATCGCCTTGGCGCCCCGTTCAGCGGTCGCCAGCGCCAACTCCACATCTGCCGCATCCCCTCTGGGAATGGTGTCGACGACCGAACCGTCGAACGGGTGCAACACCTCGATCTTCTCGGACTTGTCCACCCACTGACCGCCAATGTGCATTTTCATCGAGTTTTTCTCCTTATGGTCGATACTGTTTCAGAATGGTTGCGTTGTGAGATCTGCTACCGCTCCGCGGAAAGAGCGCGAGTCGTACAATGCGCTACCGCTCCGCGGAAAGAGCGCGAGTCGTACAATGCGCTACCGCTTCGCTATTTGAGCGCGAACTGTTCACTTCAGCTGGTTCCCCGGCGCCCGATTCCACTCCAGCGGCTCTTCATGTCCCTCGTATATGGGCACCAACCGCTGGACGAGTTCCTGCGCCTGCGGCGGCCAGCTGGATACGCGCGTCTGAATCTTGCTCAGGTGGGCCTGGATGCGGGGCGATGATATGTCGAAATTGGGATGGTACCAGAGCGTGATGACCGTGCGGCGCTCCCCCGACTGGTTGGCATGGGAGCCGTGGAGCAGCCGTGAATCACCGATGACCAGATCGCCGGCGCGCACCGGCACAGCCTGATCCTCCGGTATCAGTTGGTAGACCGGATGGCTCGGGTCCGTCGCCCGGCGCAGTTCGTCCGTGTGCGCTGTATGCACGACGTCGTGCATGGGATGGCGCTTGCGGTGCGAACCGGCGATGACCCGCAGGCAGCCGTTTTCGATGCGCGTATCCACCAGATAGTACATCAGAAAAAGCTGTTGCGGAACATCCGTATAGCTGATCGGATCGTTCCATCCCCACCAGTCCTGATGCCAGAAAAGCGGCGGCGAATGGCCGGGCTTGCTGATCACAAAACCGGACGACCAGCGGGGATTCGGATAGCCCAGCGCGGTCAGCGCGTTCAGCGCCGGTGCGTAGGCCACCAGATCAGCGAAAAAGGGATCATCGTAGACGCTGATCATGCTGCCCGTGGACTTCTGCTCATCGAAGTGCTCAGCCGACTGCGCCGCCAGCAGACCGTCACTGGCATCCCGCACGCGCGCTAACATCTCCGGCGTCAGCACCTGCTCGAAGACGCAGTAGCCATCGCCTATCAACTGGGCCTTTTTGTCGTCGGCGATTGTGGTTGTCGTCATCATCATGTCTCCCCTGGGTAGTGTAGCATGAAACGGCGCGATGCGCCCCAGATCAAACGCGGCGCGGACAGGCAAAAATGGGGATGCGCAGTCGTTCGTTCCACCTCCTGCTTACGCGCAGAGAGGAGAACTGCAACGCCCCATCCGCAAGTTTGTCCCTATTGTAACAGAGAGACAAGTGGCTTTCCATTCTGACAAAGCGAAGGGCGCATCCCAATTTATTTGGCAGTTGAAATGTGCCTCTTCAGCCAACGTGAAGAGATCCACTGAACAGGAATCTACCCATCGTCTACAATCCTGTCCATCCGTAAATCCCTAGAATCCTGATTCAGACAACGTCTTCCCGAAAATCTGGGACACACCCACAGCGATGCGCGCCTGCTAAAATGCGATGTTCTGCGATACAATTCGCGTACTCTTTCCGGGATGTTTCCAATGGTTCAAATACCTTGCCACACTATCCAGGATCATTACTATGCTCATCGGACTTGATATCGGCACAACTTCATTAAGCGCGGTGGCGCTGGACCCGGCGACCGGACGTCAACTGGGCCACCGGACGGTAGCCAATCGCGCGGGGTCGTCGCCTGGGTCTGGCCTCGCTGAACTGGACCTGTCGCGGCTGTTCGAGTTGACAGTGCAATGCCTGGCCGGGTTGGTGGCCCAGGCGGGGCTGACCCCTGCCGCCGTTCAGGGCATCGGCGTCACCGGCCAGCAGCACGGCGTTGCCCTGATACGCCCGGGCGCCGTCCCGGCCGCGCCCGCCATCACCTGGCAGGATCTGCGCGTGCAGCAGCCACTGCCCGGCACGGGCACGCCGGTCCTGGAACGGTTCATCGCCGCGGCCGGGGGCCGCGAGGCGTTCCGCAACACCGGCTGTCTACCCGCGGCCGGTTTCCTCGGCCCCAGCCTCTACTGGCTGGCCCTGCAAGACGCCCTGCCCGCCCCGCCCGTGACCGCCTGCTTCATCCCGGATGCGGTCGTCTCTTTTCTTACCGGCGCGGCGACCGTCTGTGAGCCGACGCTCGCCGCCAGTTCCGGGATCTTCGACATCCGCGCAAACTGTTGGGAATCGACGTTGCTGGAGCGGCTGAACCTGCCGGCGCGACTCTTTCCACCGATCGGGCGGGCCGGGGATGTTGTGGGCGGTCTGCGCCGCGAGTTGGCTGAAGAGATCGGCTTGACGCCGGGCACGGCGGTGACGATTGCGCTGGGCGACAATCAGGCCAGTTTCATCGGCAGCGCGCAGGAGCCAGCCCGCAGTCTTCTGCTCAACGTAGGCACCGGCGGCCAGATCTCCGCGCGCACCGACAGCTTTCATTTTATTCCCGGCCTGGAGAACCGCCCCTTCCCCGGCGGGCAATATCTGCTGATCGGCGGAGGGCTGTTCGGCGGTCGTTCCTATGCCTACCTGGAGCGTTTCTTCCAGCAGGTGGGCGCTCAACTCCTGGATGCGGAACTGCCAGCCGACCTGTACACACGAATGACGGAACTGGCTACGACCGTGCCCGCCGGCAGTGACGGCCTGCGCTGTGAGCCGTTCTTCACCGGCAGCCGCACCGACCCGACGCTGCGAGCCTCTTTCAGCGGCCTTTCACCGGACAACTTTACGCCCGCCCACTTCGCCCGCGCCCTGCTGGAAGGCATGGCCGATGGCTTTTACGCCTTTTTCGGGCAGATGAAACCGGTCGTGGGGACGCGACCGCTCCTGGTGGGCGCGGGCAACGGCGTGCGCCAGAATCGACTCCTGGCTCGGATCCTGGCGCGTCGTTTCGAGAAGCCGTTACTGATTCCCAGCCACACGGAAGAAGCGGCGGTCGGCGCGGCCGTTGCCGCCGCGGTTGGATTGGGCCTGTTCGCTGATCTGGACACGGCCGCGGGGGCGCTCCTCGACTACACCGAAACAGTCGAGCCATAGTGGGCCGCAAGCGGAGTAAGGGTGGCCTGAGCGTGTGCCTGGACCGCCGCTCGTGCAGGCGCTACTCGCGAACGTGCATATCGCCCACCACAACCCACTTGTATGTGGTCAGCTCCTCCAGCCCCATCGGCCCGCGCGCATGGAGCTTCTGCGTGCTGATGGCGACCTCCGCGCCGAGGCCGAACTGGCCGCCGTCGTTGAAGCGAGTGCTGGCATTGACAAAGACTGCTGAGGAGTTGACCGCATCAATAAAGTGTTGGGCGTTGTTCCAATCGTTGGTCAGGATGCCGTCGGAGTGGTCTTGGCTATGCTCTTGAATGTGTTCGATGGCCTCGTCCATTGAGTCCACCAGCTTCACGCCCAGGATCAGCGTCATCCACTCGGTGTCCCAGTCGTCCGGCCCCGCCGGGGAGACGGTTGCCCCGTGGCCTGTGAGAAGCGGCAGCGCGTCAGGCGCCGCCCGCATCTCCACGCCGCATTCGGCCATGCGCCGCGCCAGCTTCGGCAGAAACTCGGCCGCGATCTGGCGGTTGACTAGCAGCGTATCCAGCGCGTTGCAGACCGAGGGACGCTGCGTTCTGGCGTTGACGATGACATCCAGCCCCCGCTCCTGTTCGGCGCTAATGTCTACATAGTAATGGCAGATGCCAATGCCGCCGGTGATCACCGGAATCGTGCTTTGCTCGCGGCACAGGCGGTGCAGACTGTTGCCGCCTCGGGGGATGAGCATATCTATGTAGGCGTCCATGCGCAGGAATTGGGAGACCAGCGCCCTGTCCGGATTGCCGATGTATTGAATCGCCTCGCTGGGCAGGCTCTGCTCTTGCAGCGCGTCGCGGATGACAGACACCAGCGCCAGGTTGCTGCGCAGGGTCTCTTTGCCGCCGCGCAGGATCACCGCATTGCCCGTTTTCAGGCTCAGCACGGCGATGTCGATGGTCGTGTTGGGGCGGGCCTCATAGATGACGCCAAGGACGCCAATCGGAATACGCCGTCGGCTGAGGCGCATCCCGTTCGGCAACATGCGGCTTTCCAGTTCCGCGCCTACCGGGTCCGGCAGCGCGGCCACCCGCCGCGTGTCATCCGCCAGCCCGCGCATCCGTTCCGGGGTCAGCAGCAGTCGGTCCAGCAGCGCGTCGCTGAGTCCGTTGGCGCGTCCCGCGGCGATGTCCTGTTCATTTTGCGCCAGCACCTCTGCGCTCCTCGCCTCCAGCGCGTCGGCGATGGCAAGCAGCGCGGCATTCTTCTGCATCGATGTCAGCGCTGCCAGCTTGCGGCTCGCCTGCTGCGCGGCCAGCCCCATCGCCACCAGATCAACCGTCTGCGCCGCCTCCTGACCGTTTCCACGCGAACTCTCCTGTCGGGCGCTTGGTTCCCTCACTGCAATCGTCATAAGATTCCTCCAACTCCTACTTCAATACGATCATATCATTGCGGTGGAGCACCACCGGCCCATGGTCATAGCCCAGCCGTTCGCTGATCTCATGGGACTGACAGCCGCGAATGCGAAGCAGATCACTGCTGTTGTAGCGGGTGATGCCCCGCGCCAGATCCGGTCCGCTCCGCTCGCGCACAAAGACGGCGTCGCCGCGCTCAAACTCGCCCTCCACCGCGGTGATTCCCACGGGCAGGAGGCTATTGCCGCGATGCCGCAAGGCTCTGGCCGCGCCGGCATCCACCAGCAGATGGCCCGACGGCGCAGGACCGGCCAGGATCCAGCGTTTGCGGTTCTCCAGCGGCGCCTCCTGCGCGGGGAAGCGCGTGCCCACCTTTTGTCCGGCGACAGCCCGTATGATCACGTCCGTCGCGCTGCCGGAGGCGATCATAACGTCGGCGCCGGCGCGGCGGGCGATATCGGCTGCTTGCAGCTTCGTACTCATGCCGCCTATCCCCAGGCCGGACTGGCTGCTGCCGGCCAAGGCGCGTAAAGAATCGTCGATAGCCTGGACTTCGGGGATCAACTGCGCGTTCGGGTCGGTACGCGGGTCGGCTGTGTATAGCCCCGGCTGATCGGTCAACATCAGCAGCAGGTCGGCATCGGTCAGCACAGCCACCAGCGCCGAAAGATTGTCGTTGTCGCCGACCTTGATCTCTTCGACCGCCACCGCGTCGTTTTCGTTGACGACCGGAACGATTCGATGCCGGAGCAGGTCGTTGAAGGTATCGCGCGCGTTCAGGAAACGCTGGCGGTTTTCCGTGTCCTCCCTGGTCAGCAGAATCTGGCCGGCGAGTATGCCATAAATTTCGAAGAACCGCCCCCACAGGAGCATCAACCGGCTCTGGCCCACGGCGGCAAGCATCTGCCGGCTGGACAGCGTAGCGGGCAGATCGGGGAAATCCAAGAGCGCCCGCCCAGCGGCCTGCGCGCCGGAGGTGCAGACGATCAGTTCCTTATTCTGGTGATGGAGCGACGCAATCTGGCGGGTCAATTCCACCATCTGCGGTTGGTTCAAGAAGTGGGTGCCTTTGGTGAGTACACCAGTCCCCAGCTTGACGACAATTCTACGATACATCCGCGCTTACCCGTCAGAAGTAGTTGCCTGCGCCCTTGCTCGAACAGGGTGGGGCGCCGAAACAGTTGGAAGAAGTCCAGAACGGTTACGCCATTTGAAGGTTTTTTGGCGGAGAAGCCTTTATTGCCGACGCCAATACAAAAAACCTTCAAACAGTATAATGCAGCGGGGAACGACTCGGCAACTGTTTCAGGGTGCATCCAGGAATTTTGCGCAGTCGTTGTCTGAATTGTGGCCTTCGGGACATGGGGATGGGTTGTGACTAAAGCGCAGGCACATTTGCCAGCATATCAGGACGCGCCCACCCGCCAGTTAAGAAATTCGGATAGCCCCAAAAAGCTGGGGACGAGATTTCATTTTGGGGCGCGGGCAACGAATTCGTGTGGGTGCCGGATTTTGGGTCGTGACGCGGGAATCGCGGTGTGAGCGGGCTGTCAGGGGGTGGATTCCAGGAAATTTCTTGCAAAAATGTCCGCTATGTCCGCTTTACCCCCCCCCCTTGATTACTATACGAAATGAAACGTTCTTTTGGGTTGACGTAGGCTGGCGCTGTTGGCTTTGCCTGACCGATGCACAGAGGTATTATACCACACTTCAGTTTTGGCAGGTGACAGGCTCGGCAGATGGGGTGTGGTTCAAAATGGGGGTGAGTTTCTGGCTATCTCTGGAAAGCTACACTGGATTCCGAAACCAGCCACTCTGGTCGCCCCCAAATCTGGACCACACCCGGCAGATGGGGTGTATCCAGGATATTAGGCGCGCTTCTGGCCCTATCTTGTCAGCTACGCCGGGTGCGGGCGAGACGCCCGCGTTCCCAGGGGTGATTCCCCAAATATGGACCGCACCCCCCGCGATCCCAGGGGGATATGCAATAATCTCGGATGCACCCCTGTTTCAGGACAGGCTACACAGTTTTGTCGCTGGGGCCTACTGGGCGCCATGCCAACCCCGGACGGGTTGAGGCGGGCGCATTCGCCAGTCTGTCTTGAAAACGACCTTTTTGTTCAAGTTTTTGAATGTGCTAAGATAGTTGAAAATCACCTGCGCCATGTAAGAAGATATGCTCGTCGCCCGGTGGTAAAGATGCTGCAACGTGCGCGGCAGCCCAAGCGCCGGGTTCGCCCGTTGCCGACTCCACAATTGGCGGCAACCTGATAAGCTCGCAATGGGCGAAGAGGAGAATATCTTCGGATTCAACTATTTGAAGATTTTTTGGCGGAACTGTTTTTCATAGCGGCGCCAATACAAGAAATCATCAAAGTGCCGGAGCGTGCTGGAAATTGACAGATGCGGTACCGCGCTATGCGAGCGGCGGCCGCTGTCGATAGACACGCGTCTGGATCCAGGATTCGCATCCAATGCGCCTCTGTTTGAGAGGGGCGCGGAATGGAGGAAATCGTAAATGGGACGGTCTTCTTTTGACTATGATGATCAGCGCCAGTCCAGGTCGAGGGGGGGCTCCGGACTGAGGAGAGTTGTCGGCGCTATCATATCGCTCGTTCTGATTCCCGCCCTGATCATCATCGCGTTGCTGCTGCCGCCGATCAGCCTGATCGAGCGCATTCAGTACCTCTCCTTCACCACCATTGACAGGAGCGGTGGCACGCTTATAGATCCAGACGGGACGACGATTGTTTTTCCTCCGGAAAGTGTATTTGAATCCTTTCGGGTCAGCCTGGACAGCATCCCGCGCATGGAGTTTCTGAACGGCAACGCGGGGCAGGATTGGGTAACCGCCCGCGATGCGCTGCCCAACACCGGTCTGGAAGCCAGAAGCCCGATCTATGAGGTGGACGTGCGCGGCGGTCGCGTAGGGCAGAGCATCGTGCAGATCCCGATTCCCAATGACAGCCAGCCTTATGAGACGCTGGATCTGTACAGCTGGGATGGGGACGGTTGGAAGTTTGTGCCCAGTTCGGTCCTGGCCATGGACGACCGCATAGAAGCCCGTGTAGACGGGGCGCCGCCATCCAATTTCGTCGTGATGCAGACCGGCGCGCCGCCGCCGCGGGTGGGGACCAACCTCGGTGTAGGCGAGAAGGCGCCGCCCAATCTGGCCAATGCTGCCATTACAACCCTTGCCGTCGCCGGTTTCTACCTGCGGGGAGACGGCGCGCTGGACGTTGAGCGCCCCAATTCTCCTGTCGGCAACTATGCTGTGGTGCCGGTCCTGCGCAACTGGCGGGGCATGGAAGCGCCGCGCAGCGACCTACTGCACAATATGTTGGTTGACCCGGGCCAGATGCAGAATCAATTGGATGCCGTGACGAGTCTGCTGGTTCAATATAGCTACCCGGGGGTGATCATCGACTACCGGGGCATGGAAGCGGCCGTGGCAGGCGAGGCGGAGTTTACCCACTTCATCGAGCGTCTGGCTGAACGGCTGCACGCGCCGGATGTGAACCGCTGGCTGGCTGTGCGCGTGGATTCGCCCCAACAGATCTCCGCGGTCGATTGGAACACGCGCGGATACGACTGGCAGGCTCTGGGCAGGGTGGCTGACCGCGTGCTGATTCCAGGCCCGGCGGACCCCGCCGCCTATCAGTTGGGCGGGGCGATGGGCGCCTTGCTGGCTTACGCCACCGACCAGATCGACCGGCGCAAGGTGCAGGTGGAACTGCCGGGCATGTCCACGGAACGGAGCGGAGGCCAGTTGTGGCTGAAAGGCTTTCAGCAGGTTCTCCAGCCCCTTGTCGCCCAGATCCGCCTGCGGGGAGAAGGCGGGGTGATCCTGCCCAACAGACCTGTCGAGGTGTCTGTGGAAAACCCGCGTATCTCGCGCGCCCTGGCCTATGATGGCGCGCTCGGCGCCTATACGTACAGTTACATTGATGACCAGCAGATGGAGCGCACCGTAACCATCGAAAACAGCAGCAGCTTCGCCCACAAGCTCAGCCTGCTGGAGCGATACGAAGTCACCCAGGTGATGGTGCGGGATGTTGATTCCGGGGATGTGGATCCGGATCTGTGGGAGGCCGCCCGCCAGTTCCAGACGGGAGGGGGCGTCGATACCAACCCGACCCGGCTGGAGGTATCCTATACGATCTTCCACCCCGATGGTTCAGAGCTGGGCATGGTGGCGGTCCCCATCGAGAATCCGGTCTACACCTTTAATGCGCCGGTGGGCGTGGGGGATGTGCGCGTCGAGGCCCAGGTTGTACAGGTCACCAACGTGGGGAACCGGCAGGCGGCCAGCCCGCGCAACGTGGTCGCCATAAGTCTGGCGACGGCTACGCCGGTCGCAACGGCCACCCCAGTGCCGACGCCCACGCCTGAGAATCCGACCCTGGCCAGCGTGCAGACCGTCAACGTGCGCCAAGGGCCGGGTGTCAGATACGACAGAATCGGTCTGCTCAACGCCAGACAACCCTATCCTATTGTCGGGAAGAACGAGGCCGGAGATTGGTGGCAGATCAATTTTGGAGACCAAAAGGGTTGGGTTTTTGGAGAGTTGGCTACGGTCGACGGTCCGCTGAACCAAGTCGCCGTGATTACTGACATTCCCGCGCCGCCGGCCGCGCCCGCGGTGGTCAGCGCGCCCGCGCCGAGCGGCGGCGGCGGTTTTGGGTACGGCGTCCAGGCGCACATGTTCCACGGGCAGGAGGGGCCGGTCATGCAAAAGACCCGCGAGCTAGGCTTCGGTTGGGTGAAACAGCAGATCGAATGGAAGTATTTTGAGGAAGTCCGAGGGCAATACAGATGGCACGATATGGATCCCTTCATCAACGCGGCTGGCAGTAACGGAATTAACCTGCTGTTCAGCGTCGTCAATGCGCCGGACTGGGCACGCGAGCCGAATTTTGAACGAAATGCGGGTGGGCCTCCGCAGGACCCGAATACGTTCGCCAGATTCCTGGGAGCGATGGCAGGAAAGTATTGCGGCACATCCTTAAAAGCCATTGAGGTGTGGAACGAACAGAACCTGCACTACGAATGGGGCAACCTGCCCTTGGATCCGGCCAGATATGTAGCTCTATTGAGACCGGCCTACGCGGAGATAAAGAGGGCTTGCCCCTCCATGCTGGTGATCAGCGGCGCGTTGACGCCGGCTGCCAGCAATGGGGCGCCGCAAAGCAGGGGCGGTATCGCGGCGATGGACGACTTCGAATATCTGGAAAGGATGTTTCAGGCCGGACTGAACAACTATATGGACGGCATCGGCGCGCACCCCAGTGGGTACAACGTGCCGCCGTCCTACACCTGGGAGAGGGGCTGCGAAGCGATAAAGATTCATGGCCACCGCTTCAACGGCGCCTGTGACAACCCTCACCATTCCTGGAGCTTCCGCAGCACGATGGAGGGCTATCGCAACATCGCTGTCAGGCACGGCGCCGCCAACAAGGATATCTGGCCGACCGAGTTCGGCTGGGCTGCGGGCGGCACTCAAATCTTATCGAATCTCGATGAGAGAAACCGCCGCGCTTACGCTGACGACAATGACTACGGTGAGCAGGCCAAATGGACGGTTGAGGCATATACATGGATGCGCAATCAGGGTTGGGTTGGCCCGGCCATTCTGTGGAATCTGAACTTCCGCGTCATTGCCAATGGCACGGAAAAGGCCCTCTGGGGGATTGTGGATCCTAACTGGGGCAATTTACCGGTCTTCAATGCCCTGCGCGATATGCAGAAGTAGGGGAAACTGCGCGCGGTGTCGCCCCGTATTGGCGTAAGAGCATTGCCGACGCGCAAAGGGGGAATTCAAGGACTATATGATTCGAGCATTTGCGGAGAAAGTCGCTTACAAGCTGCTTTTGTTTTCACTGCCGGAACTGAAGCGGCGCCTTGATGAATTGGTGGCGGAAGCCGGGCACACAAGACAATTCTATTTGCGCGAGATCATTCAGCGCGGGGCAGAGGACACGGAGGATTACTGGTTGGCCGTTGCATCAGGTGATCGCGTGCGCAACGGGGAGGAAGGAGTCTACAGCGACGCTGAAATGAGGGAGCAGCTTAAACTTGCAGAACTGAAAAGAGCGTGATCATGAATGAAAAAGAGTACGCAGAGCAACATGAATGGATCCATCAGCAACAGTATGATACTGCTGATGGACCTATTGTGGTCGAACGTTGTGGCAACTGTGGCGCTGGCAGACAGATGTTGCGTGGGGAAGTAGTGGCCAGTTACCCTGAATCACAGTCAGAAGTTTGCAGAAAGATTTTCAGGTGGTGCGTTATATGCGGGTATGGATTGCAACCGGACGAGCAGTTCGTCAACCCTCACACTGGAAACGTTCAGTGTGCCGAAGTGTGTCCTTCGGGACTGCATCCCACTAAGCCTGCTAAGTCTCACAAAAAGGAAGAGGTCAACGGATAACTATGACAGCGTCTACCGAGACCGAAAACATAATGAGGACGCAAGGCCGAGTTCGTGAGTTGGAAATCAGGCACAATCACTTGAAAGATCAAGTTGATGAACTGAGGCCTGTTGTCGGCACCTTGCAAACGGACGTTTCTGAAATGCGTGCAGACATACGTGAAATCCGAACAGACTTACGCTGGATGAAATGGATATTAACAGGTGTAATTCCCGTAATTGTGATACAACTGATAATGATATCGATAATGATGCTGCAAGCTTTGAATTCGACTTAAAGGGCCATCATCGCCCAACCTCATAACGCCTTTGTCAAGCTCTTTGCCAGCCGAGAGCAGGAACGCGAGGTGGCCTTTGCAACGCTGCTGGATGCGTCGTCCCCTGTAACAGCGTCGCCCAGTCTGCATGCCTACATGGTAGGTCTGCGAAAGACATTGGAAGTCGAAGGAGAGAGCAATATGGCTGAGATATTAACCCCGGACATGATTTTGGAGATCGGCGAAAAGGTACGCAAAAGCGTCCTCGAAACGGCTACCCCCGAAGAGATACTGGCAGGCATGACGAGCGCAGAACGACGGAAACTTCTGCGATTGCTTCAGGAAGAGATGGACGCTGCCTCCGGGGACAACGCTAACACGAATGGGGACGCTGCATAATTCAATAACCCATGTTGGGTAGCGGTTGAAACCACGAATTGAGTTGGAAGCGCCGATGCCTTCTCAGTTTTTCTCCCTACCTACGCTTCTTCCGGAAAAGGGCTGCACAAAGCGAAAAATCAGGCAAACAAAAGGGCCGGGCCTTACATCGCGAAGCCCGGCCATAATTTTTCTACTCCAAGGCGTGCTGTCTGGCAAGCAGGCGGGACGCCTGCGCTCCCAGGGCTACCCTTCATCCTCCACAAACACGCCCGGACGCGTGCGGCGGCGACGGCGGGCCACCTTTAGTCTCAACTGGCTGAGGCGGTAGGCGACCTCGACCGGGCGGCGCTCTTCCTCCGAGCGCGTGCGCAGCGCCTCTTCGGCGCGCTGCATGCCGGCCTCCGCGCGGGCGATGTCGATTTCTTCGGCGCGCTCGGCCGAGCGCGCCAGGACGATCACCTTGTCGGGCCGCACTTCGACGACGCCGCCGCTGACCGCGATGTATTCGGTCTCGCCGTCGGCGCGGTGCAGGGCGATCTCACCGATGTTCAGCGTCGTCAGCAGGGGGGCATGGCCGCCCAATACGCCCATCTCGCCCTCGACACCGGGCATCGTGATCATCTGGACATCCCCGCTGAACAGCTGCCGACTGGGGGTTACAATCTCAACCTGAATCGTCATTACTCTTGCCTCAGTTGCTCACCCTTTTCAACCGCCTTTTCGATGGCGCCGACCATATAGAAAGCCTGCTCCGGCAGGTCGTCATACTTGCCGTCCAGGATCTCGCGGAAGCCGCGCACAGTCTCTTCGATCTTCACATACTCGCCAGGCTGACCGGTGAACACCTCGGCCACGTGCATCGGCTGGGTCAGGAAGCGCTGTATCTTGCGCGCCCGCGATACGATCAGCTTGTCATCCTCGCTCAACTCCTCGACACCGAGAATGGCGATAATGTCCTGCAAGTCGCGGTAGCGCTGGAGGGTCTGCTGCACCTCGCGAGCGACGTTGTAATGTTCTTCGCCGACGATGAGCGGATCGAGGATGCGGCTGGTGGAGCCGAGCGGGTCCATGGCCGGGTAGAGGGACTGCTCAGCCAGGGCGCGTTCCAGGGTAATCGTCGCGTCCAGGTGGGCGAATGTCGTCGCCGGCGCCGGGTCGGTGTAGTCATCGGCGGGCACGTAGACCGCCTGCATGGATGTGATCGAGCCGGTATTTGTGGAAGTGATACGCTCCTGCAACTGACCCATATCGGTGCCCAGCGTCGGCGCGTAACCCACTGCGCTCGGCAGGCGTCCCAGAAGCGCCGACACCTCCGAACCGGCCTGCACGAAGCGGAAGATATTGTCGATGAAGAGCAGGACATCGCGGCCCTCATCGCGGAAGTACTCGGCCATGGTCACGCCTGTCAGGCCCACCCGCAGGCGGGCGCCCGGCGGTTCGTTCATCTGGCCGAAGACCATCACCGTCGAGTCGATCACGCCCGAATCACGCATTTCGTGCCACAAGTCGTTGCCCTCGCGGCTGCGCTCGCCCACACCGGCAAACACCGAGTAGCCGCTGTGGTACTCGGCGACGTTGTTGATCAACTCCTGGATGATGACCGTCTTGCCCACACCGGCACCGCCGAAGATGCCGGTCTTGCCGCCCTTGGTGAAGGGGGCGATCAGATCGATGACCTTGACGCCGGTCTCGAACAGCTCTGCCTGCGTGCTGCGGTCGGCGAAGCTGGGCGGCTCGCGATGGATCGAATAGTAGTCGGTTGCGTCGACCTTCTCGTCGCTATCGATAGGGTTGCCGGCCACGTCGAAGATGCGCCCCAATGTCCCCGGGCCGACGGGCACGGTAATAGGGGAGCCGAAGGAGTAGCTTTCCACACCGCGGCGCAATCCGTCCGTAGAGCTCATGGCCACCGCACGGACAGCGCCGCCCCCCAGATGCTGCTGCACCTCGCAGACCAGGGTCGTGTCATCGTCGAGGTCGACATAGACAGCGTCATAGATCTCCGGAAGGTCCCCGCCTGTGAAGGAGAAGTCCACAACCGGACCGACAACGCTGGACACAGAGCCGCTGATGCGGCCATTGCTTCCGTTTTCTGACATGGTTTGCTCCGTTGTCCTGACTGCGGTAGTCAGTGGCTGGGGGCCAAGGGCCAGTCGCTGCGCCAGCCACTATTCCAGGCCGATTGAACCGCCCACAATGTCCATCAACTCGCGGGTGATGCCTTCCTGGCGAGCCTTGTTGTAGGTCAATGTCAACTCGTCCACCAGTTCATTGGCCGCTTCGGTGGCATTGCGCATAGCGACCATGCGCGCCGAATGTTCGCTGGCGATGCTCTCATACATCGCCTGCAAAATCTGCACTTCGGTGAAGCCGAACAGCACCTGCTCCAACACGGCCTCGACGCTCGGCTCGAAGATATAGTCGGGCGGCATCGCAACCGTAGGCTCAGCCGGGATGACCGGCAAAAGCTGTAGCACAACGGGCTGCTGGATCAGCGTGTTGACGAAATCGGTAAAGATCAGATGGACCTCATCGAAGCGCTCCGAGAGATAGTCGTCGATGATAGTCCGCGAGATGGGACCGATGTCAGCCGAAGATGGTGAATCGGGCATATTGGTGTATTCGGCGCGGATGACCGGATCGTAGCGCAGAAGCCAGTCACGGCCCTTTTTGCCCACGGCGACGACTTCGACTTCTCGTCCCTGGCTGCGCTGCTTCTTGAGGAAGGCCGCATTGCGCCGCAGTACATTGGCATTGAAGCCGCCCGCCAGCCCGCGATCGGCCGTGATCAGGATCACCCCGACCTTCTTGATTTCGGCGCGGGGCGTGATGAGCGCATCCATGGCCCCACCGCCGCTGTCCAGACGGGCGATGTAACTGAGAACCTCGTGGGCTTTTTCCGCATAGGGGCGGGTCGCCATCACCTGCTGTTGGGCGCGCCGCATCTTCGACGCGGCCACGGCCTCCATCGCCCGTGTAACCTGAGATATATTTTTCACCGAGCGGATGCGACGGCGAATCTCACGTGTACTTGCCATGTTCGTTTCCAGTTCTTCGTTTCCAGTTTTCGTAACTGCCCAGCGTTCCGCCTCTTGGTGTTACCAAAAACTGAAAACTTGACTACTAAAAACTACTATGCAGACCCACTCCAGCCATTGTTGAACGTCTCCAGGGCCAAGCGCAGCGAATCAAGCGATTCATCGGGTAAGTCCTGCGCGCGCAGGATCGTCTGACCAATCTCGGGATGGTTGGCATCCATGTAGGCGTGCATCTCCAGTTCCCAGCGCTTCACATCGGTGACAGCGACGTCGTCGACATAGCCGTTCGTCACCGCGAAGAGATTCATGACCTGTTTATCCAACTGCAAAGGCTCGTACTGGGGCTGCTTCAATGTCTCCTGAATGCGCTGACCGCGATTGAGCTGACGCTGGGTCGCAGCGTCCAGATCGGAGCCGAACTGGGCAAAGGCCGCCAACTCCCGGAACTGGCTGAACTCCAGTTTCAGCCGACCGGCCACGCCTTTCATCGCCCTGGTCTGCGCGGCACTGCCCACCCGGCTGACCGAAAGGCCGACGTTCATAGCCGGGCGGATGCCGGCGTAAAACAGGTCGCCTTCCAGGAAGATCTGGCCGTCGGTGATGGAGATGACGTTGGTGGGAATGTATGCCGACACGTCGCCGGCCTGCGTTTCGATCACCGGCAGCGCGGTCAGGCTGCCGCCGCCGAACTCCTCGTCCATGCGCGCGGCCCGTTCCAGCAGGCGGCTGTGCAGATAGAAGACATCGCCGGGGTAGGCCTCGCGGCCGGGGGGACGCCGCAGCAGCAGCGATACCTGGCGGTAGGCCTGGGCGTGTTTGGACAGGTCATCGTAGACGATCAGCGCGTCGCGGCCCTGCTCCATGAACTCTTCGCCCATTGCGCAGCCGGCGTAAGGGGCCAGGAACTGCAAGGCGGCCGGGTCCGCGGCGGAGGCCGTCACGATGATCGTGTGATCCATCGCATCGTACTTCTCCAGCGTGCCCACCACCTGGGCCACGGTCGACTGCTTCTGGCCGATGGCGACATAGATGCAGATCAGATCTTTGCCCTTCTGGTTGATGATCGTATCGACGGCGAGAGCGGTCTTGCCGGTCTGGCGGTCGCCGATGATCAACTCGCGCTGGCCGCGCCCGATCGGGATCAGGGCGTCAACGACGGTGATCCCGGTCTCGACGGAGGTATCCACCCCTTTACGCAGGACCACGCCGGGGGCGATGCGCTCCACCGGGCGGGTCGTGGTGGCGTCGAGAGGGCCTTTGCCGTCGAGGGGCTGGCCGACGGCGTTGACCACGCGGCCGATCAGCGCGTCACCGACGGGGACGGAAGCCAGACGACCGGTACTGCGCACCAGGTCTCCCTCTTCGATCTCCGTATAATCGCCCATGATAATGATACCGACCGAATCAGTGTTCAGGTTCTGGGCGATACCGAGCACACCGGTCTTGGTGAACTCGACCAACTCACTCGCCATGACCCCTTGCAGGCCGGAAATGATGGCGATCCCGTCGCCGACCTCGACAACCTCCCCCACATCTACACGGCTGGGAGCCGGTGTAAAGTTGAGGATCTGCTGTTTGAGTCGGTCGGTAAATTCCTGGGTCAGTTCCTCAGTCTGAACTGCCATATGCGTTTACTCCAGTATTGAGTAGTCAGTTCTTAGTTCTCAGCAACACAATGCACACCAGTCGCGTGCGGTGACTAAGAACCAGAAACTATAAACCAAGAACTAAGCTCACCGCACTTCCGCCGCGATCATTTCGCGCAGGGCCATCAGTCGATTTGCGACCGAATTGTCGATCAACTGATCCCCGACCCGTATCCGCAGGCCGCCCATCAGCGATGGGTCTACATCAAAGCTGAAGATGAGGTCCTCACCGTACTGTTTGGTGAGTTGCCGGCGAATCTTCTCTTGCGCGTCGTCGCCCAACTCGATCGCGCTTGTGATGTCGGCTGCCTGCGGCCCGGTCTCGCCGCGCAGTGTTGCGCCCAAGGCGCTGACGATGCGCGGCAGAAGGGTTGTATCCTTCGCCTGCACGAGTTCCTTGACGAAGTTCCGCACCTCCAGCGCAGTGTCGTCGGGGAATGCCTTTTCGATGGCTTCGACGTCGGCGGCCAGCTTCGGATCCTGCTCCAGCGCGTCAGCGACCGCGGCGAGCGCCGTCTGCCACTGCCCAACGATCGTCTCCAGAACGATCTGGGCATACCCTTCGGCTGTCGTGCGCTCGCTCATGAGCCGCTCCCGTTTTGCTGGGCCAGATAGTCGGTGACAAAGCGCTCCTGCTCATCGCGATTCGCCAGCTCGCGGCCCAGGATCTGCTCGGTCGCGGTGATTGCCAGATCAGCGATCTGCTTTCTGGCGTCGGCCATGACGGCAGCGGTCTGCGCTTCGGCATCGGCCTGGGCCTTGATGCGAATATCCTGGGCTTCCTGATCGGCGCGGCTGCGAACATCCTGCGCGATGCGTTCGGCGTCGCGGGTTGCCTGTGCCCGCACCTCCTGCGCTTCGCGGCGGGCCTCTTCGAGGATCCCCTGCTTCTCCGCTTCGGCTTCGGCGGCCGCGTGCGACGCCTTGTCCGCCTGCTCCAAACCCTGGGCGATGCGCTGTCTGCGCTGCTCAAGCATGTTCAGAACCGGCTTGTATAGTAACTGATGCAGAATAACCATCAACAGGCCGAAGTTGATGATCTGCGATAGCAATAACTGCCAACTGATGCCTAATTTATCGAGAGCGTCCAAGGCCAACCTCCTGGATACATTGCAGTGGCTAGTGGCTAGTGGCCAGCAACTTCACTGGCCACTGGAAGTGAGCACTGGTCACTGACGACTGGACACTGCGCACTGGTCTAGACGAACTTGACCAACAGGGAGATAACCAGCGCATAGATAGCGACCGATTCACAGAACGCGAAACCGAGCAGCATGTTCGTCTGCACAGTGTTGGTCACTTCGGGATTGCGGCCCATCGCTTCCATCGCTTTGGCGCCGATCAGACCGATTCCCACACCAGGGCCAATTGCGCCCAACCCGATAGCAAGAGCAGAACCCAGTTCCTTGGCGACTTCAACATCCATGAGTGTGAACTCCTTTCTAACAGTGAATAGTGGTTCGTGGCCAGTGGCTAGTCACACCAGTGGATCCCGGCGTTTACTGGTCACTGGCGACTTTGATGATTTTTTGTATTGGCGCCGCTATGAAAAACAGTTCCGCCAAAAAATCTTCAAATGTGTTAGTGATGATCGTCATGGCTCACGGTGGCCATTGTAAAGAATGCCAGCGTCAGCAACATGAATACAAGCGCCTGGATGAAACCGATGAACAGTTCCAGCCCGTAAAATACGCTGGGCAGGAGAAACGTGACGAGAAACGCCATAACCAGCAACACGACTTCACCGGCAAAGACATTGCCGAAGAGACGAAAAGAGAAGCTGATGATCTTCGAGATCTCGGCGATCAACTCGAAGAAGCCCACCACAGACCCCATGAAATCCTTGAACGGATTCTTGAAGAACCTGGTGAAATAGCGCATGCCCAATGCCTGCACGCCGAAGAATTGGGTCATAAAGACGGAGATGAGCGCCAGCGCCAACGTCATGTTCAGGTCGGCTGACGGGCTGCGAAACAGCGGCACAAGCACCGGCTTGCCCTCTTCTGCGGCTGCGGCGACCGCGACCGCCTCACCGCCGGTCATCGCCACCTGGTTGCCCAATTCGACCTGCGCGTGGCTCTCGGCGGGGCTATGCTCCACGCCTATCGAGCCAAAGCCCGGCAGCAGGCCGATGTAGTTGCTGATCAGCACGAAGATGAAAATGGTTGTCACCCAGGGGAAGAACTTGCGGCTGTTGGCGGAGCCGTGCCCGGCGATGCTCTGGGTCAGGTTCCACATCCCCTCGACCAGTATCTCCACAACGTTCTGCCAGCCGCCGGGGACTTCCTTCATTCTCGCCACGGCGAAGACGGCCATCAGGATGATGATGATGTCGACCAGAATGGTTGTCAGCACGCCGTTGGTAAACCACTTCGGCCCGTGCTCCAGCAGCGATTCGGCTGCCAGTTCCACGTGGGGCGGACCCACCCGAAACCACGGCAGCACGCTCAGAACCAGCATCGCGACAACGCCAATGGTCACATTGCGATTGCGTGCGTTCGAGAAGAATGATTGGAGACGTTTCATGAGTCCGCGGAAAGAGATCCGCCCTCCTGATATTTGTTGGGGTTATCTTGACATCTGTTGTCCTGACCGGCGCGACCGAAAAGTCGCTTCTCCTCAGCCACCGCCCATCGCTTGTTTGGACCGTCCGGCGGCCTCGTCTTCAACCTGCCGGACTGTGGGGCAGACCGATACCGCCAGCCCACCCTTCTGAGTGCGACAGCCCATCATCTCGCGCCGCAGGGGGAAGCGTAACAATGGGGTTGGCGCTTGTAAGGGTCTCCCCGACAGTATAAAAGAGCGCAAAAGGATTGCGCAAATTTTCACAGCGTTGTTTCAGCTTACATCTGCGTTCATATAGCGATCTGCCCGCCCGCCGACTCGACAACCCAAAACGAAGGAGGCGGGGGAACGCCGGTTGCCGCTCAGAAATCCAAGATGCTGATGACAGTCGCAATGATGAAGAGAATGAGGGTCATCCCGAGAAGCGCCCTGTTTTTGTACAGGATCTCATTCCAGGAGGGCGGCGGCAACAGATCGGTGGTCGGATTCTTTCTGGTGCTGTCTACCCCGAAGAGCGCCTGCCGCAACTCTGGGATGCTGAGGGGGCGTTCGTCCGGGTGCATCGCCAGCGCCTGGAAGACGGCTCGCTCCGTGCGCGTCGAGATGGCCGGATTCAACTGCCGCAATGGCTCGAGCAACCCGGACTTCAGGAAGCGTTCCTTCGCGTCCTGCGGCGGCGTCCCGGCCAGCAGGTGATAGAGGGTTGCGCCCACGCTGTAGATATCCGTGCGCACGTCCGTGTGGCCGGTATCGCCGCCGTACTGCTCAAGGGGCGTATAGGCGGCGGTTCCCCGGCCCTGCACGACTGTCACCGTGCGCGCGTCATCCGGTTGCAGCACCTTGACCAGGCCGAAATCCACCAGTTTCAGTCTGTTTTCGGGTGTGATCTTGATGTTGCCCGGTTTGATGTCGCGGTGGAGCACCGACGGATCCTGGCTGTGCAGATATTCCAGCGCGTCCAGAAGCTGGGCGGCCCACAGCAGCACCTGAGCCTCCGACAAGTGTTTCTGTTGTCGGTTCATCTCGTTCAGGATCTCTTGCAGATCCCGGCCCTCGATAAAGTCCATCACCAGATATTCGCGCCCGTCCAGGGAAAAATAATCTGACACCTTGGGCAGGTTGGGATGATCGAGCCGGGCGAGGACGCTGGCCTCCTGGTAAAATTGTTCAATCGTCTGCCCAAGATCCACCCCATGGCCTCGCTGGTCGATCAGCAGATTGGGCAGGATCTCCTTGATCGCGCAGACCCGCCCGTCCAGCCGCAGATCGTTGGCTCGGTAGACAGCGCCCATTCCACCCTGGCCCACCAACTGGACTATTTCATAGCGCCCGCGCAGAATCGAGTCCGAATCTAATACTGTAGCCAAGAGACACCTCGACAAGATAGCCGGGCCGCCGAGAACGCTTCATCCCCGCAAGAGGAATGACAGCGGCTCTCTGAATGCCCCGGAAGGAACTGACGCCAATATGACACGCAGAAAAGAGGGGACCCGTCATCCGCGCTCAGGCAACGAAGCCGTAGCGTACCCATCATGATTCCTCTGGGCAAAGCATTCCGCCTCAGATTCGGGGATGCCCCAAGCCGGGATGCGCTCGATCTGAAATTGGTTGACGGATCCAGCTTGCTTCGTTATAATGTACTTCCCCCCTGGTATCTTTACACCATGTTTTCGGAAGTCCCAACGCCATTATAGATCGGGGGGATGGTTGCAGGAAACCATACTATATGAACAGACGGGAGAATTTGCAAATGGCGTTGGCACATCGTCCTGCACGGTATTCCCATGAGGGCTGGAAATGACGCAAGAGGGCCACAACGCTGAACAACGTTTCGTAGATTTTCGCAGAGCGCAACCCGTTACCGAGCAGCGGGAGACTGCAATGCTGATCCTGCGCCATGGCAGCCAGACCGGCCAAGGCTGGCCCCTCAGTCGCACCACCCCCCTGATCATTGGGCGCCACGAGGAATGCGACGTTACCCTGCCGGACCGCCAGGTGAGCCGCAACCACGCCCGTATCTTCTGGGACGGCTACGGCTATTCGATCGAGGATCTGGGCAGCAAGAATGGAACCCATGTCAATGGTGTGGATATCCAGGACGCGCCCCATAGCCTGGCCGACGGCGATGAAGTGCAGATCGCGCTGCGTTTCAAACTGGCCTTTGTCGATGACGAGGCCACCACCCCCCTGACATTGGACTCGCCCGAATCCGAACCCCAGCCCGGATCAGGCCTGCGCATTGAAGAAGAGACGCGACAGGTGTGGCTCAACGGCGCGCTGCTGGAGCCGCCCTTGAGTCTGCATCAATACCGGCTTCTGAGCGCGCTCTGGCATGAGGGCGGCGGCGTTATGACCCGTGACCAGATCGTGCAAACTGTGTGGCCGGAGACCAGCGGGGACGGTGTCAGCAAGCAGGCCATCGATGCGCTTGTGCGTCGGCTGCGGGAACGGCTCAGCGAACACGACGACAGATCACACTATATTATCACTGTGCGCGGCCACGGATTCAGGCTGGAAAATCCCTAACCGCAAGAATGAAGAGCAACGAGGTTTTCTCTCTTTCCTCTTCACTCTCTCCGCCTCCAAGGAGCGCCGACACAGGGTTGATGAACGTCTCGGCTGCATTGCGTCCGACATATGCCACGCGCCAAGGACAGAGGAAAAGATGCCTCGATGATACAGCGCACTCCGCGCTTGGCGACAGCCCCAAAGAGCGCGCCGGCCCCGGAAAGGAGCAGCCGCTCGGCATCTACGTCCACATTCCATTCTGCGCCCGGAAGTGCCCCTACTGTGACTTCAATACCTACGCGCGTCTGGAATCGCTCTACGAAACCTATACCCAGGCGCTTTGTCAGGAATTGGCCCGCTGGGCCGCGCGTCTTGGCGGACGCACGGTGCATACAGTCTTTATCGGCGGCGGTACGCCCACCGTCCTCAGCGCAGGTCAACTCACCCAGATATTAGAGGTGGCCCACGATCAGTTCAGCCTGGCAGCGGACGCTGAAATCAGCAGTGAAGCCAATCCGGGGATCGAGGATCTGGGCCAGTTCGCTCTGCTGCGTAGTCTGGGGGTGAATCGGCTGAGCATGGGCGTGCAAAGTTTTCAGGCGGATGAACTGGCCTTTCTGGGCCGCATCCACGGCGCGGATGACGTGCTGCGCGCCTATGACGCGGCGCTGAAGGCGGACTTTACCAACATCAATCTCGATTTCATGTTCGGCCTGCCCCGGCAATCGGCGGAAGCCTGGAACGACACGTTGGACAAGGCGCTGGACCTCGCGCCGGAGCACCTCAGTCTTTACAGTCTGATCGTCGAGCCGGACACGCCTCTGGCGCATTGGGTGCAGACCGGGCAGGCGCCGGCGCCCGACGATGACCTGGCTGCGGCGTTGTACGAGACCGCGATGGCGCGCCTGCAGACGGCCGGTTACGATCAGTACGAAGTGTCAAACTGGGCGCGCGGCTCCGCATTCGCCTGTCGGCACAATCTCCTCTACTGGCGCAATCAGGAGTGGATCGGCGTCGGGCCGGGCGCGCACAGCCATCTGCGTTACCCTCTGTCCGCGCGCCTTCAAAACGAACTGCCGCAAGACCTTTGCGACCCGGCCAGCCCGGAGCGGACAGGGAGATCGAATGCGGGGCAGGCGGCGGTGCGTTGGTCCAATCGCAAAGGCGTGCAGGGGTACATGAAGCGCATTGAAAACGGCTCGACGCCTGTTGACTTTCACGAGGAGTTGTCGGCCGCAGTCTCTATGGGCGAAACGATGATGCTCGGCCTGCGGCTCGTCCAGGAGGGCGTGTCGTTCGCCCGTTTTGAAGAGATGCACGGGCAACCATTGCGCGCTGCCTTTGGCTCCACTCTGGACCGACTGCAAGTCGCCGGTCTGCTGGAATCCAACGAGGAACGGGTGTGTCTGACCCCCAGAGGGCTGCTTATCGGCAATCGGGTGTTCAGCGAATTTGTCGCATAGTCATCTCTCGTCGGGGGAGCCTGTCAATCTCTGCTCGCGCTAAGATAGCAAAGCGGTAGCGCATCTTACAACCGCAATTCAGACGGAGAAAGCCGGTGTTGCAGGCGATTGTATTTGACTTTGACGGAACGATTCTGGACACAGAGACACCTGATTTCCAGACCTGGCAGGAGATCTACCGCAGCCACGGCGCAGAGTTGCCGTTTGACCTCTGGCTGCAATGCGTCGGCGGCGGCACGAGCCCCTTCGCTCCCCACGACTATCTGGAAGGGCTGCTGGAGAAGAAAATAGACCGCCAGCGCCTGCGCACGGAACGCCGGAATCAGTTTCTGCAACGGGTACAGGCCCAACCGGTCATGCCCGGCGTGCTCGAGTTGCTCGCCGCAGCTGAGCAACGAGGGCTGAAGTTGGCAGTCGCCTCCAGTTCAGACCGCAAGTGGGTGGAATCGCATCTGCAACGGCTGGGCCTGCGCGGCCGCTTTGCCGCGGTCATCACCGCCGATGATGTCGAGCGCATCAAACCGGATCCGGCTCTCTATCGGCTGGCCGCGCAGACGCTGGCGGTATCGCCCCGCCGGGCGGTCGCGATCGAAGATTCCTACAACGGAATGCTGGGCGCGAAGCGGGCCGGGCTGCACTGTGTCTCGGTGCCCAACAGCATCACCCGCAGCTCCGACTTCTCCGCCGCCGATCTGTGCCTGGACTCTATCGCCAGCATCGCGCCGGATGAACTGATCGCCTATTTCGACGGCCCGTCCGCCGAGACTGTTCCCACGTTGAAGGAAGCGCAATGACCCGCGCCATCTATCCCGGAAGTTTCGATCCCTTCCATAACGGTCATCGCGACATCGCCCGGCGCGCGGCCGCGCTCTTTGATGAACTCGTCGTCACCGTCTTTGACGCACCCGCCAAACGGTTGCTCTTTTGCACCGATGAGCGCATTCGGTTGGCCCGCGAAGCCCTACAGGACGTGACCAATATCTCGATTGTGTCATATAGCGGACTAACGGTAAAATGGGCACAGCGAAATGGCGTGCGGGTGATCGTGCGCGGCCTGCGCAATGTCGACGACCTTACCTTTGAATCCCGTATCGACATGGCCAACCGGCACATGGCGCCGCAGATCGAGACTTGCTATCTGCTGTGCAGTACGGAGTATGCTTATCTCAGTTCAACGATTTTGAAGGAAGTCTCCAGCCTGGACGGCGATATTTCCGGTTGGGTGACACCGCACATCGCGCAGGCTTTGCGGCAGCGGTTCGCATAGTTTCCGGTTTTGAGTCTTTAGTAACCGCCCACTTCCCTGAGGTGTTCCTAAACGCTGAAAACTGACGACGAAAATCAGCAGTGAAAGTTCAAACTGATCATGGAAATTCTACAACTGGTGGATCAACTTGAACAGACCTTGAACAGAGGATGGCGGGTGCCCCTCTCCCCCTCCCTGCTCGTGAATTCGGAAGAGTGTCTCCGGCTGATCGATCAGATGCGTATCAGCATTCCCAGCGCAATCAAGGAAAGCGAGCGCATGATCACCGAGCGGGACCGCATTCTCAGCGATGCGCAGGCGCGGGCCGAACAGATCATCGCGCACGCCGAGCAGCAGGCCATTCAGATCGTCAGCGAGGACGCCATCACCGAACGCGCGCGGGAAGAGGCCGACCGCATTATCGCGCATGGACACGCCGAAGCCATCCGGCTGGTTGATGAGGCCGAAGTCTACGCGCTGGACGTGCTGTACCGGCTTCGGGACAACTTGAACAACTCGCTGCATCAGGCAGAGAACGGCATCCAGGCTATTGAAGCCAGCCAGGCGCCCCACGAGCAAAGCGCGTCGGAAGAAGCCGACGGCGAATACGCATTTCCCCCTACCCTCCAGCCCGACGATGGCGCTGAGTTGCGGGACGAGCCGTAGCCGCCGCGCGCACGCCCTCCCATTGATGATTCATCGCCTCGCCCCTTGTGAGCAGGTCAGGCCGCCTGCCAGGAAATTCAACATTGCCAAACGCATACCACCCATAGCAACGTGGTCGCCCCGCGTCAGGAAGCTGATCGGGACGTTGCTTCTGTGCGCCATCGTTGGTTTCACCTATCGATCCTACTTTCGCAACTGGGTTCCCCTCGGCCCCCAACGCACGGTCGCAACCATCAACGCCAAAATGGGCGTGCATACCCGCCTGACCGACGAACCGGACGCCGCCAAGATCAAGCGCAGTCTGGAGATGGTGCGCGCGATGGGCGCGCCCTGGATCGTCGAATACTTTCCCTGGGCCTACTACGAACCGAGACGCGGTCACTATGTGTGGGGCCACCCGGATCTGGTGATCGATCATGCCAATCGACAGGGGCTTACCGTGATCGCCCGTCTGGGCTTCGTGCCGGAGTGGGCGCGTCCCGAGGACTCCCATCATCTCCACCTGCCGGAGGAGAACTACGAGGCGTTCGGACGGTACGCCGCCGAATTTGCGCGGCGCTATCAGGACAAGGTGCGCTATCTGATCATATGGAACGAGCCGAATCTGAGCCTGGAATGGGGCTTTCGTCCGGTCGATCCGGCCGCCTATGTGGAGATGTTGAAGGTTGTATATCCGATGGTGAAAGCGGCCGCGCCGGACATGCAGGTGCTGGCCGGCGCGCTGGCCCCCACCCTGGATCCACCGGGCAGCGAATGGAGTATGAACGATCTGGACTATTTGCAGGGGATGTACGACGCCGGCGCGGCCCCCTATTTCGACATTCTGGCGATTCACGCCTACGGCCTGGGATTCGAGGCCGACGAGCCGGCGGGCGCATCGGTCGTCAACTTCCGCCGCGCCGAACTGCTGCGAGAGATCATGGTGCGCAACGGCGACAGCGACAAAACGGCCATGATCACCGAAGGCGGATGGAACGATCACCCCCGCTGGACAAGGGCCGTGCGCCCCGCCCAACGCATCCTCAACTCCGTTCAGGCATACGAGATCGCCCGCACCGAGTGGCCCTGGCTCGAAAGCGTCAACCTGTGGGTATTCCGCTTTCCCTGGGATCAGAAGAGCTACCAGGACAACTACACGTTTGTGGGCACCGACTTTGAGCCTAAAGCCATCTATCTGGAGATGCAGATGTACGCGAAGGGCCGGTTCGAGGCGCCATGAACGACCGAACTACAGTGGATGGTGGCAAGTGGTTGGCGGCTGGCAACTGGACGAGCCACCGGGGTTTCCGCTCAGTTATGCAGCGCCCGCGGCTGTGGCTCGTTGCCTGCGCGTTGGTCGCGGCGCTGGCTATTGGCGGCTGGCTACTACTGCGCCAGAGCGGTCCGCCGGTGGATGAAATCTGGCTCCAGATGCAGGAACGGGGCAGCTGGCGCGTCGGCATGGACCCCAGCTTTCCGCCCTTTGAAGCGCTGGATGCGCAGGGAGCGCCGGTCGGATATGACGTGGACTTGGCGCGGGAGATCGCTGCGGAATGGGGGCTGGAGGCGGAGATTGTCGCAATCGGTTACGACAGTCTGTTGGATGCGCTGCTGGTCGACCGCGTGGATGCGGTGATCAGCGCCTTCCCGTTCAACGCCCGCATGACAAAGGACATTCACTATTCACCGCCCTATTTTGAAGCCGGTGTGCGGCTTGTGGTCGGCGCCGATGCCGCGTTTGAAGATGTCGAGGAGTTGGATGGGCGCACCGTCGCCGTGGAGTGGGGCAGCCGGGGGGACGCGATAGCCCGTCGGCTGCAACGAGCCGGCGCCGGCTTTAAGCGGCTGCCGTTTCAGTCATCGCAGGAGGCGCTCGATGCCCTCCTCTCCGGCGCCAGCGACGCCCTGCTGGTCGACGGCGTCACCTTGCGGCTGGCCCAGGGCGAGGGCAAGCCGATTCGGGCCGTTGGCCCTGCGCTGGATGGTGATCCCTATGTGATCGCCGTGTCGATCAAAGCGCCGCTGCTGCACAGCGCGCTCTATGAAGCATTGGCGAAGCTAGAGGAGGAAAAGCGGCTGGACCTCCTGGAAGACCGATGGTTCGGGCAGATGGCGAGGGAAGAGTAAAGAGGGCAGAGGAGGGAGAAAATTCTCGCTTCTCACTCCTCTTATGTTTGTTCTCTATCATGCAACCGGCGTCAGCCAGCCCCACTTGTCCGGCATATTGTCCTCGAGAATGCCGAAGAAAACGCCCTGAATCGCCTGCGTGATCGGGCCTCGCTTGCCATCGCCAACCGGCAGCCGGTCCACCGAGCGCACCGGTGTGATCTCCGCCGCGGTGCCGGTGAAGAAGATTTCGTCGGCCAGATAGAGCATCTCGCGCGTCATCGCCTGCTCTTGCACTTCGTAGCCTAAATCTCTGGCAATCGTGATCGCCGCATCGCGCGTGATGCCGCCGAGGATGCTGCTGCCCAAAGGCGGCGTATAGATGACGCCCTTGTAGATGACGAAGATATTTTCGCCGCTGCCTTCGCTTACCTGACCGTTGATGTCCAGCGCGATGCCTTCGGTGAAACCGTTGTCCTTGGCTTCCATAATGACATTCTGGCTGCTGACGTACTGGCCGCCGATCTTCGCCATCGGACTGAACATATTCGAGGCCATGCGCCGCCAGCTGCTCACCTGAACATCAACGCCCTCTTCGATGGCCTCCGCGCCCAGGTAACGGCCCCAAGGCACAGAACCCAGAATCGCATCCACCGGACAGCCGCGTCCGTCTACGCCCAGGCTCTCGTAGCCACGGAAGACCAGCGGCCGGATGTAGGCGCTGCGATGCTCGTTCTTGAGCAGGACGGCTTTCGCCACCTCCATCCACTCGTCAACATTGAGGGGCGATGGGATATGGGCGACCTTGCAGGAGTAGAGCAGCCGCTCGAAATGCTCCGGCCCCCGGAAAATCGCGGCGGCGTCATCCACTTCGTAGGCGCGAATTCCCTCAAATGCGCTGCTGCCGTAATGCAGAGCGTGGGTGAACACATGCACCGTCGCCTGCTCCCACGGGATGATCTCCCCGTTCATCCAGATATAATCCGCTTGCATCTTCGCCATCGCTACACTCCTTCGGCAAGTTCTTGGTGGTTCGTTCCCGGCTCTTCGTGACGGCCGCGAGGAACTGAAAACTCAATCTGAGCCTGCATTATACAGCGGAAGAATCGGATAGGCTAAGATTCGACCGGTGGGGAGTAAGGCGAAAAGTCGCATTTTTTTCTCGCCCTCCGTTACCGCCGCACATTCGGCAGATACATCTTGTGCGACAGGGGAAGCGGCGTTGGCGTCGCGGTGGGCAGGGGAGTACTCGTAAGAGTAGCTTCCGATTCGGGGGTAGTGGGAAGGCGTGTACTCGTTGGCGTAGTTTCCGTTTCCGGCGCGACGACCTCAACAAATATCGCGGTAGGCGGGCCCCAGTTGCCGTCGGCATCCTGCGCTTCCACGAAAATGGTATGCCTGCCGGGCTGTAAGTCGGTTGTGTCGAGCGTCCCCGTCAGCTGTTCAACCGTGGCATCGAGCGCGCCGTCAAGCGGTTGCAGCGTGCCGAATGTCGTCGACAGCCAGGAGGGCGCGTCGATTGAGAAGCGGGCCGCGCTGATCTGTTGGGCCGGTTCCTTGTCGGAGCCGCTGCTGGCGCTGCGCGTGTCATCGGCGGTCGCGGACAACGTGATCGTCGTCCCTGGCGACGCCTGCGGCGGATCTGCGCTCGCGCTCGTCACATCCGGCCCGGCCGGCAACTGGTAAGGGCGTCGCGCCGCCTTGGCCGCATAGATGAGCGAGTCCAGGTTCTGCTCGACGATCGACGATTCAAAGTAGGAACAGCTTTGGAAGAACGCCGTACCGATTTCATAGGTATAGGAGGCGACGCCGAGCGTGCCGTAGGCGTAATCCGTCGTGCTGCCGTCGAAGCGGTACATACACAACTCCGCATTGCAGACTCTGTAACCGGGGGAATGGCCCAGCTTGCGGCCAAGGCGGCGCAGCGCGTCCCGGTTCGGAGCAGGCGTGGACGAGTGCTCCCACGGGTAGAGGAGCAGCCGACCGAAGGAGTGGAGCGAAATGAAGACGCCGTTGGTATCGTCCGGGGCCGGGTCGTTGTAGCCATCCCCCCGCTGGTCTTCAAAAACGTCGCGCAGGTAGGCTTCAATGGCCCGCGTCTCCGGTTCGGAGGCCGCCGCGCCTCCCCGGTAGAAGACCGAACAGACATCCTCGGAGGAACAGCCCTTACAATGATTCCACAGAAAGCTGCCATTGCGATTGAGGTCAACGCCGTGGTGGGGGAATTCGCAGCCTTTGGTGCTGTTCGCGTTTTTGCGCCAGAGGTATCCGTGCTCGGCCCAACTGCGGCCATCGGGATTGGCTTGGGGGATGATGTGGATGCGGTTGTAGTCGAGCAGCCATGTCAGATCGGGGTCAGTTCCGTATCCGGCGAGCAGCATCTCTGCGAAACGGGTGGCGAGTTCCGCCGTCACCAGTTCGCGCGCGTGGAGCGCGGCCATCACCACCAACTCGCCCTTCTCAATGTCGGTGGACTGCCGGTTCGTCAGCACGAGCGCCTGGATGTCGTAACCGGCCAGGCCCCAACTGCGGATCTTGTACCAACTGTTGCCGATGTCGCTCCATGCGGCCAGATCAGGATACTGCTCGGCCAGCGCGGCCAGGTCGGCGTAGGTCTCCTTCACTGAGCGATAGCAGGCATAGCCGGGGATGCCGCTCTCGTCGGCCTGCGCCTGGAAAGCGCAGGGGTCCGGCAGCGCGGCGGTCAGTTTTACCTCCTCTGAGAATGGATAGCCCTCGCCGGTCAGCCAGTCCTGCTCCGTCGCCGTCACCAGCGCCACAGCAGTCTGCTGCTCGGCTTCAACGTGCCAGATGTCCACCTGTTCAAGAAGGGCGTGCAGAGCCTCATCGTCTCTGTAGTCGATACGCGCGACGATGGCATCGGCGGTCAACTCCTGGACGCACGGCTCCACGACGGGGGAGGGGTTGAGGGCAGAGACTTTCAGCAGTATATTCCTGGCACGCTCTACCAGGCCGAACCGCTGCGCCGCGACGAAGAGTAGCGCGCCGAACAGGCAGAGCGCCACAAGCCAACTTGCAAACTGTACGACTGTTTTTATTCGGGAATAGGTCACGCGGCTTCGCCCACTCCGCGGCGTAGACGGTTATCACTTCTCAACAAGCAACTGGTCCACCGCAGCCGTCAGTTCGGAGAGGGTACTGACTTGCAAAATCTTGTCGCATAGGGGCACATACTCCAGCATATCGCTGTCGCCGCTGCCCCACATCATCGGAAACTCCGGATTCAGCCACAGCGTGCGGCGGCTGCGCTGGGCCATTTTTTTGAAAATATCCAGCCGAGGGTCATTGTAGTTATTGCGCCCGTCACCCACAACGATCAACGTCGTCCGGTGGTCGATCGTGTCCAGATAGTCATCGGCGAAGTTCTGCAAGCTGTGCCCCAGATCGGTGCTGTAATAGCCGGGAGGCAAACGGATCAACACCTGCTGGATCGCCTCATTGGCCCGGTTGCCCTGAAAGTCCGGCGTGATGTATTCCAGATGGTCGATAAAGGCGAAGGCGTGCGTCTTGCTCACCTGATCCTGCAACTCGTACAGCAGAGAGAGCATCAACTCAGTACAGTGGCGCATCGAGGTGCTGATGTCGCAGATTACCACCAACTTGGGCTTGACGGTGCGGTCCCGGTGTTTGATCTGAAACGGGACGCCGCCATGCTTGAGGTTGGCCCGGATCGTCGCTTTGGCGTCCAGCTGACCGGTCTTGGCCCGCTTCTGGCGCAGGGCGATGCGGCTGCGGAGCAGCGCGGCCAGCCGTCGCACTTCCTGACGCAACTTCTGCATGTCGCTGTCCGACAGAGCCTGAAACGGTCGGTCCATCAGCCCGTCCAGATGATCCTCCGGGCGTTGTTCGGCCATATTTTCAGCGATTTGCTGACCGGCATATTGGCGCATCTGCTCCCGCAGAGAGTCCATATTCTGGGCGATCAACTGGCGCATCTGCTCCAGGCGTTCTTTGTTCATGCCCATCTGCGCCATCAGTTCCATTATCTCCTTCATCGCCTCGCGCACCTGATCGAACTGGAGCGCGCGCTGCATTCGGCGCGCCATCCATTCGCGGTAGCGCAGGTCATCGGCCTGATTCAAGCCCACCATCTGACCGAGCCCATCCAACTCTTCCGGTGTCAACTCTTCGCCGCGCAGGAGCCGCTCCAGCATATCCCGCAGCCGTTGGCCGAACTGGCGCAGCGCTTCGGCCAGCATATTGGCCTCTTCCTCGGTCAAGTCTTCCATCAGATTCATCAGCGGGGGTGGCTCGCCACTGCCAAAGAAGAGCGGAAAAAGCTCCTCAAAGGTGGGCAGGCTCTCCAGATCCTTGACCAGAGTTGCCCGCAGACTCAGGCGGAACGTATCTCGATCCTGCACGCCCAGATTTTCCACCGCGGAGAAGGCATCCGCGCTCTCCGCCAAGCTGACCCGCACGCCGCCGGAACGCAGCGCCGAAATGAATTTTACGATTCGCTCTTCCATCGGATTCTCCTCCACAAGCGGGTGCGCACGTCCCGCCTTCCCCTACGCGATGCGCAACAGCGCGCATTTTCAACCTGAAGGCACATCATTCAAGGCGTCTGTGCTGGCGTAACTCGTCGTCCCAATCGACTTCATCGTCGTCGTTGCCCATCCGCCCCAATTGGCGCTGCACCTTGCGCAGATCGGTCTCATGTTTGAGCAGCACACTGAGCGTCGTCTCCAGCGTCTTCTGGTCCAGGTTTTCCGTGTTGAGCGTGACCAGCGCCTGGGCCCAGTCCAGCGTCTCCGAGATGCTGGGCGACTTGCGCAGGTCCATCTGCCGCAAGCTCTGCACAAGCTCTACCGCCTGCCGCGCCAGTTGCGGCGCCAGATCCGGCACCTTCAGGCGCACGACGTTCAACTCCTGCTCCAGAGAGGGATAGCCGATGAACAGATAGAGACAGCGCCGTTTGAGGGCCTCGCTCAGTTCACGCGTGTTGTTGCTCGTCAGGACGACGATCGGCATGTGTTTGGCCGTCAGCGTGCCCAGTTCCGGCACACTCACTTGAAAGTCGCTCAACACCTCCAGCAGGAATGCCTCGAACTCGGCATCGGCGCGGTCGATTTCGTCGATGAGCAACACGACCGGCCCGTCATTGAGAATCGCCCGCAGCAGGGGCCGCTGCAACAGGAAGCGCATCGAAAAGAATACGTCCTCCTCGTCGGCCAGACGGTCCGCGGCTTCGGCCAGAGAGCTGGCGCCGGCCAGCGTTTGCTGCAACTGATCCCGCAGCAACTGGGTGTACAAGAGTTGCTTGGCGTACTCCCACTCATACAGAGCTTTTGTCTCATCCAGCCCTTCATAGCACTGCAAGCGGATGAGTGGACGGTCGAGCGAACCGGAAATTGCCTTGGCCAGTTCCGTCTTGCCCACGCCGGCCGGCCCTTCGGTCAGCAGCGGTTTGCCCAACTGCTGCGCCAGATACACGGTGGTCGCGATTTCGTCACCGGCGATATACTGCTGCTCGCCAAGACAGTCTCTGGTTTCTTCAATCGACTGGAACGCACGCATTGTACCCATGTGAGAGGGAGGCTCCTAAGTTTGAAGTTGGTCGCAGCCGACGCCGGGCTTTGGCGCATTGGGCGGCAACCAAACGAGGAGGCGGGAAGTTCGTCTTGCCGTAGTGTAGCTGACCGGCAAGCCCTTTGCAAGGCATCGGAATTGACGGGTGCGCCTGCCTGACGACAAACCGGGCCACTGCAGGGTAGGAGGGTGCATCCGAGATTTTTGGGCGATGATGGCAGGAGCCGCTGCGTTGGCAGGTTGGGCTGACCTGTCGTTGACAGGAGGTAGAGATTCCCAGGTCTGGATGCGGACGTATTGACGGCGGGTTTGACAGTTTGGTAGTGGTCACAAAGTAAGTGGTGAGGGAAAAGTCTGTGTCTGAACTGTGATTGTTGCAGTTCGGAGAATGCCATTATTCGCGGATGCACGGACAGGGATTTCCGTGCCACCGGAATGCCAGATCACTTACTATTCGACCACTACCGACAGTTTTTTGGATTGGCGCGCCAATGGAAGACAAGTCCGCCAACAAATCTTCAAAAGGAAATGTTGAATGCGCTACCGCTGCGCGCGCCCAGAGGGCACTCGAGCGCGATCATACTAAACGTTTAGAAAAAATGTCCGCTTTGTCCGCTTTACCCCCCCCCTCTCTCGATTGCTATACGAAGGAGAAGGTCTTGTTTGCGTTTGCGGAGGCCTTCGCTGCCGGCAGGCGGCCAGGGAGTGCAACGGGGTCCGGCTCGGCCGGTGCCTGCACGACCGACATTGTACCACACTCTTGTACTGGTGTGCGGCAGGGCCCCTCAAGGGGGGTGCATCCCAAAATGGGGGCGAAGATGGTCATAAGGGGATGTCATGCCAGCGGTCACGGAGAAGGCGGGCACGGAGAGCGAGCATGGCCTGAGCGCCGTGGCGAGACCAGCGCATGCCAGCCTGTTTCATACGCTGCTGCACCAAGGTTTTGGCTGCCGATTCGACAGTGCCGCTGCGGATAGGGAAGCCGGCTTGACGATAGGCGGCATAGTGCATGCGCCGTCGATTTTTCTACAGATAAGCGCCAGCCTGTTTGACAACGGGCGGCGGCGCTGAGCCGTTTGAATAGAGTCGGAGTATGCGAGGGAAGAAGAGGCGCAGTTGACCGTGAGCTAAGGCGGCTTTCTGGGCTTGAACCCAAGCAGACGCTTCAGATGAGTCGGGACCCAGCGCGGCCGCTGCGATCTGCCAGACGTACTGCAGCATATGCCACCAGTCGAGGATTTCGATGCGGCGGGCAAAACAGGCGCAGACCATCGCCCCGATCCAGAGTGCGCCATCGTTGATGCAGACGACCTGTTGGGCCTTTTCCACCCCGCGCCGATACCTTTCGGCCCAGTAGTGGTTTGGGAAGGTCTTGGCATCCCATAGACCGGCGCGGTAGGAGTGCTTCTCCACGCGCTGCGCACCGGCTGCTGCCCTGTCCCCCCTCTCGCCCGTTGGCACAGCCGAGACGCTCATCACTTTGGTCTCTTTCCAGCCCTCGTCTCGCAGATGCAGCATCACGCCATCGGCCGAGACGGCCATCACCTCACTGTCCGGTTCCGCTATCTGACGCCACCTGACCGCTTCCTCATCCTTGGGCACGCGCACCATCGCCTCGGCCTCTTGCGCCTCAGCATTCACCACCTTGGTACCGCACTCCATCACCATCCCCTTCAAACTGCTGGCTGAGATCGGCACCCCAGTCAACTCGCTGAAGTTGCTCGCCGCGCGCTCAAAGGAATCAAGCTCAACCGCTTGCCGCAACGCCATCTTCAGCATCGCCGGACTCCAACCCGGCTTGCTCAACCCCAATCCCCGATCCAGGGGGAAAAACCCTTGCTTACACGAAGCGCAATCGTAGTGATTTCGATGCAACTCCACTGCGCCCTCTCGGTGCAGTATCACTTTCTTCTTCTTCCCCTTGTTCTGCACTCGCCCCGCACACGCAGGACAACGCACATTCACATCCACCTCGCCTGTTTCCGCTGCCAATTCCTCGACAAACGGCTTCATCAATCTCTCACGCTCTTGACCTACCCTCTCCATAATCTCGTCAAAACTGGCCCCCGGCTCGCTGCGTCGCCATGTCCGCAGCCGCTGCCGCATCTCCCCTGCTGCCTTTTCAAACTCCGCCTGACTCTTCTCTTCACTGCGCGTCCGTCCCATTGCCTCTCTCTCCTCTCTCTTTCTCTTTCTCTCCTTCCTCCCTTAAGTATAACTCACCCCCATTTCTGTCCGCACCCCTCTGCGACCTCCGCGACGACTGTGTTCGACATGAAGCAGGCGACACCCCGCGCGCGGCCCGCAGGAGGCGGCGTGCTCCAGCCGCTCAACTCGGCGACCGCTTCCAGGACAGCCCTCATATGCTCGCCGGATAGGCTGTCGGGCAGATGATCGAGGCGGAACTGGAGCGGATCCGCGCCGGCCGTCGCGGCCAGCTCATCGACAAAACTCTCCACGGCGAATGTATTGGGAAAGAGTCCCAAGCCGCGCCACCACCCGGCCCACACGGGCAGCGTCTTACGCCATGCCGTCACGGTGCGGTTGGGCACATCATAGTCGATGCGCGCGCCTATGGTCGCGCCGAAATCCGCCCCCATGACAAATTCCAGAAAGTCCGGCATAAAGCTGAAGGCTACGTCGCTGCTTGCCTGCCGGTGTTCGGTGGCAACGATCCGGTCTGCATCGTCCAGCGCGCCGGTGAGAATGTTCTTGGTCGGCGGCCGCAGGTAGCCATGACGCAGCGCCTCGGCGCGATCCCAGCCGACATGGACCGGCGCGCCAACTGCTCTGGACAGACGCGCCGCTTCAATGACGACGCGCGTATCGAGCTTGCTGCCAAAACCGCCACCGAGATAAGTAGGAACGACGCGAACGGTGTCCGCATCCACGCCCAGCGCCTCGGCGATCTGCCCTTTGGCCCGTTCCTGAAACTGTGTCGATGCCCAGACGCGCACCTGATCGCCCTGCACATCCGCTAACGCAGCCGGCGCTTCGAGCGGAGTCTGCACGGCAAAGGGCGAGCGGTAGGTGGCCGTGATGGTCGTTCTCTGCGCCAGCGCGCGGACGGCGTTGCCTTCGCGCTGGATGGTGATGCCGCCGCTTCCCTCCGGCTCGATCAGCGCCTCGATCTCCTCCTGCTGCCACAGATGTCCTTCATCCCACTTGGTCTGCAAGGCTTTCACCGCTGACCAGGCCGCGCTACGCGAATTGGCCACGACCCCGGCAAAGCCGCTCTCCACGTCGATCACGAACCGTTCGACGCCCTCGATCTGTTCGGCCTCGCCCGGTGATGCGCTGCGCAGTTTGGCCTCCAGCGTTGGCGGACGGGCGACAGCACCGTAGAGCATGTTGGGCAGGCGCATATCGTAGCCGTACACCGCCCGCCCCGTCACTTTGTCGGGAATGTCGATGCGCGGGACGGACTGACCGATGACGGTGAATTCATCGACCGACTTGAGGGACATCTGGTCATCCGCGGGCAGTTCCCAATCCGTAATGGCGGCAGCCAATGTATGAAAGTCGACACGCTGCTCTGGACTGTCGGCGACGGCAAAACCGCGCCCGTCTATGCGCAGCGCACCCTCCGGCTGCTTCAGGGCCGATGCCGCCTCCCGTAGCAGGAGAGTGCGCATGCCCGCGGTCGCCTGTCGCAGCGGAGCATAGCTGGAGGCAAGCGAAAAGCTGCCGCCGGCGCCCATACTGTCCACCAGGTCGGAAGAGGTATCCGCCTGCTGAACAACCAGATCGGCCCAGTCGATGCCCAACTCCTCAACCGCGATCTGCGCGATCGACGTGTGGACGCCCTGCCCCATCTCGACCTTGGCCAGCGAGAGACGTATGCGGCTGTCCGGCAACACCTCCAACCACAAGGGCGGGTCGTCGGGCAACTGCATGAAGCTGTTCCCGGCGTGTTCGCTGGCCGTCAGGCTCTCCGCCATAAAGAGGTTGAGAGCCGGTTTGCCAAAGTACGCGTCGACGGCCAGGCTGGCCCCCGCCGCGCCCAGGCCGATCAGAAAGCCGCGCCGCGAGAGCCGCCAGCGCCGCTTCGGGAGCTGGATCTGTTCGCCCCGATCCTGTTCGCTCCCATTCTTCGTCATGTCGCGACCTCCTGCGTACGCGCAATCTCATCGGCAGCCTGATCAACCGCTTGCCTGATGCGCACATAGCAACCGCAGCGACAGTAGTTCCCGCTCATGGCGCGCACGGTCTCCTCCGCGGTGGGCAGTGGATTCTGCGCGAGGAAGGAGGCCGCCTGCATGATCTGTCCGCTCATGCACCAGCCGCATTGCGGGACCTGATGATCGATGAATGCCTGCTGAACGGGATGCAACGCAATCAGATCGTCGCCCTCCATCTCAGCCAGGCCCTCGATCGTGCGAATATCGGCCTGCGCGACCGCGGCCACGGGCATGATACACGAGCGAACCGCCGCGCCGTTGACGTGAACGGTGCAGGCGCCGCAGATCCCGATCCCGCAGCCGAACTTTGTGCCGATCAACCCCAACGTGTCCCGCAGCACCCAGAGCAGCCGTTCGTCCGACGCGGCATCCAGCGTGTAGATTGTTCCGTTGATCTTCAACTCCATGCGCATACTTCCTTGTCGCAAGAAGAATACGTGGAAACAGGGGGGCTTTACCCATCTGTCGCCAAAGATAGTCTACCCGACAAACGAGTGATGCAAGCTCTCTCTCTCGATAGCGAGACGCTTTCCCAAGGGAAACTCTTGTGACTCCGGCCTTCACCGAAGACAGGGAAACTTCCGGGGGATGCCGGCTACAGCTTCCACTCCCGCCCCGGCTTCGAGTCGAGAGAGCCGCCCAGATCGACCAGCGCGGCGCCGATTGTCCGCAGACAGCCCTGCAAATCGGCTGCAATCTGGCTATCGGGAATCCGCAGAATCGTCCAGCCATCCGGCGGCGCGGCCTCGCGCATATCGTTGGCTTCATCCAGGCGGATGCCGAGATACCCGTTGCGCACGCGCAGGGTCATATCCACCGGCCAACTGCCGGCCAGCCGGTTGGGAAGCGGCCTGAGCCGGTTGGCGCGCAGGGCGCTCCACAGGGTCTGGAACGGTTCGCTGTCCAGCTTAAGCTCCGTCACATCGCGGGCGTTAAGCAGATGCTCCAACGTCGTATGGATGAAGGTCAGCCGCCGGAAGGTCGTCGCCGGAACCGGCTGGGCCAGACGCAAAAGCGGGCCGATTTCGATGCGGAAATAGTACTCCTGCGCGCGCGCGTGGTCGGCTTCATCCGGCAGGAGTTCGGCGCGGGACAGAAGTTGATAGCGCCGTATGGCCGCATAATAGCTGATAGTGCGGACCTCCGATTCGCTTTTGAAAGCGCCGGTCTGGTAGAAGGCCAGATAGTCGGCGCCGATGCGGCGCGGCGCCCGCCGCTGGGGGATGCGATACCAGCCCTCGGATGCCGCCCGGCGCAGGTCGGCCTGGTTGTTGACGACTGCGACCAGAACGGTACGGCGCAGATTATAGGGGTCTGTATAATCCAGGGACATCTTTCAACCTTTGCTCCTCACTGCACATGCCGCGACAGATCGGGCGCGTACTTGCGGATCTGCTCCCGCAGGCGCAACAGCGCCACATCCTTGGCTTTGGCTTCCAGCATCGCATCAAAAGGGCGCAAACGGGCAGCGACGGCCGCCTGGAGCAGGTCGATGACTTCAAACGGGTGGAGGAAGTCGCTGTGCTGGTGCGGCAGCGGCATCTGGAGACGGGCTTGGCCGTTACGATAGAGAGTGCGCACGGCTGTGCGCGGGCTGCTGAGGTGGATTTTGGGGCGCATGTGCGCGGGCCAGGTGGCCAGGGCAAGTTTCAGGCCGTCCAACATGGGGATCGCGTCCGGGTTGTTACAGCGGTGGTGGAGCGTATCCAGCACAACCGGCATCCCTGTTCGCCGCTGCGCCCACAGGACATCCCGCAGACTGAACTGCCGATCTCCGTTTTCCAGGACCAGGCGCCGGCGCACGGTTTCCGGCAACAGATTGGCCGCGCGCGCGAACCGGTCCAGTGCAGAGGGCAGGTCCGCGTGGCCTCCGCCTACGTGAATGACGACGACGCTGGAGGCGTCCAGCCCCATCCCGTCCAGCAGGGAGGTCGCTGCGACCAGTTCCTGGCTCGAACGAGCCACCAATGTCGGATCGGGGTGACTCAGTTGTACGAAAAAGCCCGGATGCAGGGTCAGGCGCATGCGCTGCTGCCTTGCCATATCGCCGATAGCGGCCAGTTCGGTAGAACATTCGTCAAGTTGACTATGGAATGCCGGCAGGTCCGGGTGGGTCAGATAGGGGGCAAGCTGACCGGCCATACGATAGAAACGGATCTCCCTGCGTTCCAGATAGAGAAATATGTCGCGCAGATAGGCCAGACTGACGCTCAGATGGGGCCTGTTTTGCCAACGGCGGCTATCGTGGGAACGCAGGCCCGCTGCGCCCAGCACCTTGACGGGAAACCCCAAACGGATGCGCGGTTGATTCGGCATGGGGTGGTCGGCCTGCTATCGGTTCTTAGGGAACGTGAAGCTGCGAGGAGTGGAGGAGATTCTGGTTTGCACGGAGTCCTTCTTGAACTTGCTCAGGGGATAACTACGTATGAGAGTACCGCGCCGTTCCCATGACGCATCACAGTCCAAGCCTTCTAGCCTGACGAAAGAGTATCATAGAAATGGCCCGCCTTGCAATATCCCCAGTGGGGGCGCATACCCGCAGGTTGGAGCGATGGAACGCGCCTCGGAGTTCTGGTCAGTCAGGCCTCGGTTGGTTCGCGCTTGGCTTGCGGTTTCCCCAGGCGGGTGCGATGTTCGTCCGAGTGGTGACCATTGCGCCCGGCAACGGTGGCCGGGCTGATCGCTGTCCGACGCGGCGCGGCGTCGTTTGCGAAGCCGCCAGCGGCGCGACTGCCATTGGTATACGGGGTCGGGGCTGCCGCCGTATGGCGCGCCGCAGCGTCAGGATTGGACGCCGCTTCCTTGAAGCGGCTCGACTTCAGACGACGGGCGACGAGCGGCAGCAGGATCAACAGCGCCAGGCCACCGACCAAAGGCAGATAATGCAGGCCCAGTTCTACCTGACGCACGACTTCCGCAGCCCGGGAACCAATGAACGCCAGCACTGCCACCCAGATCAGTTCACCCAGGAAGACGATGGGAAACCAGCGGCGGAAAGGCACCCGCGCCAGACCGGCGGCGATCAGCGTAGGCGTGGCTAACACAGAAACGAACTTGGCGACGAACAGGAGTTTGGGAGCGTGCTGGTGCATCTCCTTCTGCAACTGTTCCACGTGATGGCGTCGCAGCCCCAGCCAACGCCCATAGCGCAGGATACGTTCCTCCGAATGTGTATAGCCGAGATAGTACCAGAGGGTATCGGCTATGGCGCTGCCGACCAGGGCACTGACCATAACCAGCGGCAGGCGCATATATCCGACCGAGGCCGCGACGGATGCGAGCAGCGTAACAATCGGCCCCTCGATGATCACCAGAACGACCAGCAGAGGATAGCTCCATGCGCCCCACTCTTGCATGCCCTCGCTGCGTAACAGATTCAAAAGCGTGTCGAGTATATCAGTAACTACGTTCATTCATTCACTGTCCGATTAGGCGGCGGGCGACCGGCTGCGCAAGGGCGCATTCTACAGTTGCACGATCCTCCAGACCAATACGTCCAACCGCCTGGCAAAATGGAACAGGGGGGCCACGTCCGGCAGGAACACCCGCTGTGCCTGGGCGACCCAATTGCGCTCGAACTCAGCCTCGGCCCGCTGAAGCGGCCAGGGCGCATGGTGAATTTCAGCGCGATAGATGCGCCCGCGCCCGTCCACACTGTACAGACAGTACCGTTCGATAAGCCACTGATCCAACGAGTCGGGCGCCGCCTGATAGACCGGACCTGTTGGCCGATAGACGGCCCGAAAGTCGGCGTCCGGCGCGCCTCTGTGGGTGCGTCGGCTGTGGTAGCGGATGCTGTCATCTTCACTCCGGCAACTCATCTGCGCCCGAAAATAGGGCAGATGAAAAAATCGGCGAGCCATCGCAACGGCCAGGGGGTTGCCCGCGTCCAGGCTGAAAAAGAAGACCCCTGGCCGTGTGCCTTCTGCGCTACTACACCCGCGCCCCTTTCGAGCAGGGACGCCTTCTATCTTTACGTAGGTGCGCACATTTAGTTCCGGGAAAGAGGAAAACCAGGGCGCTGGCGGCAGAAATCGGGGCCGCACGCCGCTCATGCGAAAGGGGACCACCGCCACCCACGCCTCGCCCGCGTACGTGTCCAACGTCAGACCCGGCGGCAACAACTCCGCGATCTGTGAAGCGGGGATGGGCCAATGGGCAAAGAGCAGATCGTGCCAGGATTGGACGCTCGCCCACGGGCGATCAGGCAGAGGCCAGGGGCGGTGTTCCTGTTGGGAGAGAATGTCAGCAGGGTTGACTTGGCTGCGCGGCCACAGTGCGGCGGGCGATATATTTTTCATCAACCGTTCCCCAGAGAACAACAATCCGTTTTGGGCATACCTGCTCGATGAGCGCTCGTCGCGCCCAACGCGGCGCGCCAGATAGACTTGCTAGTCGGCCGGTGTCGGCCCCTGGGAGACGGACGCCGGGCCGGCGCCCTGTTGAGGCTGAGAGCGAATGATGCGCAACCGATAGTTGATGAACACATCGGCGCCAAGCACGAAAAAGAGAATCGACCCCTGGAGTACGCCAGAGACCGCGGCCGGCAGCCCCATCGTAATCTGAAGCTGATCACCACCGGTGCTCAGTCCGGCCAGCAGAATGCTGACGAGCAAAATGGCCCAAGGGTTCAATTTAGCCAGCCAGGCCACAATAATCGCCGTAAATCCATCGCCCACCGCGATCCCATTTTGCAGCCGGTGACCCACGCCGGCTACCTGGCTGAAACCGGCCAGCCCCGCCACCCCGCCACTGATGCACATGACCAGCAGCACATTGCGCGTGATATCCATGCCTGCGTAGCGGGCGGCCAACGGATTTTTACCGATGACCTTGATCTCCAATCCCCATTTGGTGCGGTCCAGAACGAGCCAGATAAGAAACGCGACCCCAATCGCGATCACCAAGCCATAGTGAACACGGCCCAGATCGATGGGGAGACGGGGCAGCCACGCGTGCTGGGGGAACTGGGCGCTGCCGGGAAAGCCGAAGCCCTCGGGATCCTTCCAGGAACCGGTGTAGAGATACTGCATCCACAACAGAGCTACATAGTTGAACATCAGCGTAGTGATGATCTCATTGACCCGCAGGGCGGTCTTGAGAACCGCTGGAATGAGTCCCCATATCGCGCCGGCCGCGAACGCGGCGACGATCATGAGCGGCAGGAAGGCCCACTGCGGCAGCCCGCCGATCTGTTCCGGCAGGAAGAGCGCAACCCAGGTGGCGGCAATGACGCCCCATACAAACTGACCTTCGGCGCCGATGTTCCAGAACAACATGCGAAAGGCTATGCCCACGGCCAGCCCCGTCAGCATGAGTGGAATCGCCCGCAGAATCGTCTCGCTGATATGATAACGCTGGCCGAACGCGCCCGCTGCCATCGCCGCGTAGGTCTCCAGTGGATTGGCGCCGAATATCCACAGCAGAATACCACTGAAGATCAGCGCCAAAGCCAGCGCGATCAGTGGAAAAAGAAACTCGATATGGCGGGGGCGCGTTAAGCGCCTTTCAAGAATGAATTGCATAACGAAATCTCTTCAGACCATCATCACTGGGCTTCCGCCAAGCGCAAGCGCGCCAGGGTCGCTTCTGGCTCCCAGACACCCAGTTCGACGGTCGGTTTCAGGGTCTTGGCGTCGTATACGACCAGCCGCAACTCGTATTCGCCGGACCGAAGATCAGCCGGAAGATCGAGCTGGACCAAGGTAACAAACTGTTCGGCTGGCCCCCCTCTACCCGGAGACGTATGAGTTGGCTCCCACAGGGCAATATCCTTTTGGTAGACTCCTCCCCCCTCGGCATTGTGCAGGCGCACGGATATCGCATAGTCGATATTCAAGCCGGGGGCGAGTTGCCACGCCAGAGCCATCCACAGAGAGCGATTCTCTCCCAGATTGAGCAGTTGCTCGGATGGCAGCTGCTCCGTGCCTTGGCCCAGGGCGAACCCTTGGAGGGCAATGCCGCCATCGTATTCGACTGTCAGCGGCTCCAACTGTTCATAGAGTGTCCACGGGCGGTCCAGGTCAACATCCGTGTAGGTGCGGATCTGAAAGTCGGCATACTCTTCACTATCCTGGAAACGCCCATATTTGTCAAGAAGAACGGAAATGAGTCCGGTTCTGCTGTCAATCCAGGCAGCGTTGGCGTCCCATTCCACGACCTTGACAGTGGAAAGTTTCTCCATAGCTGACAGCGTGGATTCGATCTCCTGGGCCAGGCCAGGCGAGATCGTATGGAAAGTATGGGCAGGCGCCGCGCCCTGATACAGGTAATCGAAGCCGAAATGCCAACGGCCATTGGGGATCAGGTATAGCGTATCTGCGCTGGGCGCCTGTGCGTTCAGCAGGCGAGCCAGATTGGTCCACTCCACATCATGCGCCCGATAGACTTCAGGCTCCAGCGCCCACTTCTGGAAATAGGTGCGATACGTGTTCAAACCTTGAGCCAGGATCATGCCGCTGACCACAACTCCCACCAGAATAGCCGCCTGTGTCTTATTCTTGTGGAAGAACCGATCGCGCAGAAATCGGAACGTCTCCCACATACCGACCGCCACAAGCAGATAGATGGCAGGCGTAGCGCCGATCAGACGCATGGTGTTGGGGATGGCAGACCCTCTGGCCAGCATAGCCGGCAGGAGCATCACCCCCGCCCAGAGAAGCAGCAGGCGATAGGCGGGCCGCCGTTGCCAGCGCCACACCGCCATCCCCACACCAAGCCAGAAGAAGAACGCTTCCCATGGATTCAGCATTGGCCTGCCGGCGAAGTTGTGCAGCCAGTTTGGGTCCCCGCGGAAGCCAAGGACTAAGAGATGCTCCCACGCGTTGGCCAGGAAGAGTCGCAGTTGGTCTCCACCACTCTGATCGGGCTGGAAAACGAAGAGTAGATTGCTGCGTAGAACAAAGTATTCGGGATGCAGAGCAAAATAGATAAGCAGCGGCGCAGCCACCAGCGCGGCCACGCCCACGAACGCACCTATCCAAGGCAACTCAATTCGCACCCTTTTCAGCGCCGCGGCGAAGCCCGAAAGCCCGAAAGCCGCACCGTCCTTTTGTCTGACGACAACGAGATAGGGCAGCAAGAAGCTCAAACCGAAGAGGAGGAGCAGAAAGGGCGAGAAACGCGCCGGGATATAGGTGTAGGGCAGCAGCCCAGCGCACGTGCCTGCCAGTGCAATGCGCCACCAAGCTCCCCCATGACGTCCCCGTTGCTTCTCAGGCCGCGGCCACCCCCACCAGAGCAGCGCCAGACACAGGCAAAGAAACACGGGCAGGAAGTTGCCTCGGAACGCGGTGCGCCCAATGATCGTCTGGCCAAGAGACACTGCCAGCAGACCGGCTCCAATGCCTCCGACCAACAGGCCGCGCCACGGGGTGGCTCGTCCGCTTTCGTCGCTCCCAAAGAGCAGCCGCCCCAGCCAGAAGACGACGAAAATCGTGACCGAGCTGGCCAGAGCCGAAGGCAGATGAATCGCCAGTGGCGTGCGCCCCAGGGCAAGGATAGACAGGGCCATCGCATAGAAGCCCAGCGTCTCGCGGCCACCACCCGTTTCAGGGTAGAAAACGGCGTGTTCTCCTTGCAACACGCGGAGTGCATCGATTCCATTTGTCCCTTCATCGAAGGCGATCCCCGGCGGGAGTTCGTCCAGGCGCTGCAAGCGCAGCAACACGACAGCCAACGCCAGTGCGAATACGATTCCCCCCGCCGCCAAAGCGAGGAGAAGCTGTTCGTGCTTTGCGAATCCGGCAGTGCCGGTTGAACGTTGCGCAGAAGGGGAGGTTTCAGACATCCGCTTGATGGGCCTTTCGCCCTGAGCATTGTGGAAGTGAAAAGATGTCCCACAATCGACACCTTACACGGTGGATACGTTCTCGACAGACGCCAACATGGATTCAAAATTGTTGGCAGAAAAGTTCATTTCATCTGGGCAATACTTCCACCATGCCTATCTCCAGGCGCGAACTGTCGCTATACAAGGGCACAAGCGACTCGTGTGGATAATCGCGATAGTAAAGACCGGCTAAGAGGCGATATTGGCCCGGTGGCAGAGATGCCGGTAGAGTGAGATGATGAATGGAGTACAGAACCAGGCCCGGCGCCCAGAGCGGTATGGGGGTGTAGTACGCTCCGCCGGGCGGGACATCCTGCTGGGCAACTCTATTGCCTGCCTCGTCAACCAGATGCACGAATGCAGTCATCGGCTCCGGGTAGTCTTTGATAAGCCATGTCAGTTGAACAGTCGCTACTTCGCCGGCGCGAGTAGGCGGAGTTGGCTGGATTCCCTCCAAGCGAATGCCGCCATAGTCAGCCCCAATTGCCTTCACATCCCATGTACGCACGGCAGTCCCGGAGGCGGCCGCGACCATGAAAGCCCCGACCGCAAACCAGATGGCCAATGGCCAGTGCCGCAGGAATAGCGGCGGCAAGAAAGGTGCAACGTTCCAGTTCTTGGGCATTGGCGCAACGTGCAAACGGTTGTCCCGTCCGCTGGAGAGTTTGGGCGACCACTTGACCACCCTGCTTAGCAGCACAAATATCGCAACCCATCCAATCGCCGTCAGCGCACGGCCAAACCAGACTGCGCGTGTGGCTGCCCATTCCAGCTCCACCGTATGTGTGCCGGAGGGAACCGGCCCACTGATGAGAGCGAGATTGGACGCCGGCAGGGTTTCAACCTGAACGCCGTCCACGGCAATGCGCCAGGCAGGAAAGTAGAATTGGTGGAAGAGGAGTTGAAATGGCTGTTGCGCAGTGACTTGAAACTGTTTTTGTAGGAGACCTGTGCGCGTTGGCACGACTGACACGGAGTCGAGCGCATTCAAGTTTGGAGAGGGCGCCCAAGGTTCGTACCCGCTTTCTTCAAGCGATTCGGAGGTCCAGACGGGCATGAAGTCACGCCCGGTTGATCCTTCAGAGAACAACATCTGAATGTGTCCCTTGAGGGTCATTGAGATGTCCTCGTATGACTTGTAATCACCTGTCGGATAGTCCAGGCGAACCAACGCAGATGCGACCAGGTACGCCGACAACAGGACGCCCAAAAGGGGCATGGCAAACGCGGGCAGCCGTCGTAGTCTGCGCAGAGACTCCAGACATGCCGCCAGCAGCAGGGCGGCGCCAAAGGCGGTGAACATATGCCATCGCCACGGAAATTGCAGCTTCTCCAGCAGGAGTTCACCGCTGGCCCACAGCCAGGCGCTCGCGTCCGTTGTCATTCCGACAGCCCCGAGCGTCAGCAACAGCGTGACAAGCGTGAAGAGACGAAACGGGCGCGACTGCCTGAACACGGCAGCGAGCGGAGCAGCAATCACAATCGGTATTACGTAAAACGGCAAGATGAACTGATGCTGAGGAGAATATGGATAGAAGAAGTGAAGGTCAAATAGCTCGGTCCAACTATAGAGATGATCCTGGTAAATCTTTGAGAGCGCTCCGTGTCCGGTCAGAGTCCAGCCTAGTTCTGACAGTGCAGGCAGGATATACCATGCGCTGATGAGCATGCCGATGACCAACGCGGCCACGCTTGTGCCGGACATGAGAAGAACTCTAGCGCGCGTGCCATGTTGCAACAGAATGAGCAACACAAGTGCGACACCGAGGACGAGGGCCGCCATCAACGCCGTCAGGTTGTGCGTCAGAATCAGTCCAGCCCAGGCCAGACCGGCTTTGATCAGAAACGATAGATGCGAAGCGCCTCCTTCCGACTCAGCGTTCGTCCTGTTGTTTGCACGCGATTGTTCCGTTGCTGCCCGTATCGTGTAGAAGGCGATCAGCGGCAGCCACATAAATGCGACAAATTCAGGGAAAGCGCTTCTCGCGAAGAAGTCGATCAGGTGATAGGGAAAGAACTGAAAGCAGACGACGCTGACGACGGCCGGCCACAGGGAGACGTACAGACGGGCCAAATGAAACATCCACAATGCTGACAGGGCAAAGCCAATGGCCAGACTGAGGCGCGCACACATCACCATGTCGAACCCAGCCAGAAACAGCAGCGCCGGGGGATAATAGAAGCCGGGCGAATAGTAGTTCAGAACAGGCTCGCCATAGCCGGAGGTAAGGTCGGGAAACCAGCGAGGAAAGATCACACCGGCCCGCAGCGCATCCGCCAAGGCATGGATACGGGGAAGGTGGTGCTGCCAGCCATCTGGGGAGGAGGGCCAGTCAGCGCTCAATCCATAGAAAAGCAGACCGGCGAGCATTGCAAGGCACAGCGAGATCACACGGTCTTGAAGACCAGACATTTATTGACTCGATTGGTGAGGCCAGCGCTGGAATTGTTCACAAACATACTGCGGGGCTGATGCAAGTGTACGTCCCAAACGAGACCAAGAGTTTGTGCATTTTGGTGAGCGCCAGCTAGACGCCTGTGTTCCCATTGCGAGACGTCGCGACTTAACATTGATTCCACATTCGATAGAGTTTGAAAGAATATCCCCGGTGAGATTCCATTGAAATAGGCAAAGACCAGGGCTGTTCACCAGGAGAACAGACCGGATGATACCCGACTTTGAGGACTTCTGTCTATAGGTTGATCGGCGTACTGATAAGGTATTCGACATCCTTCTGTTTTGTAATCGTGTCGCAGGCGCACAGGATCTTGCCGGCCCAGCGAAAGGCCTATTTGGAAGTAGAGTACAATTCATCTGGGCAATACTTCCACCATGCCGATCTCCAGGCGCGAACTGTCGGCGTGCAAGGGCACGAGCGACTCGTGGGGAGCGTCACGATAGTAGAGACCAGCCAGGAGACGATACCTGCCCGGCGCAAGTGATGCCGGAATGGTCAGTCTATGCATCGAGTGCAATACCAGGCCCGGCACCCAGAGTGGCAATGGCGTGTAGTAGGTCCCGCCGGGCGGTACATCCTGCTGTGAAATCCCCATCCCTGCCTCGTCTACCAGATGCACGAATGCTGTAACCGGCTCCGGGTACTCCTTGATAAACCATGTCAGCTGAACTTCCGCTACATCGCCAGCCCGGGTAGGCCGGACCGGCTGCACGCCTTCGAGACGAATCCCGCCATAGTCAGCCCCGATTGCCTCTACATCCCATGTGCGCGCAGTAATCCCGGCGGCGGCCACAACCATGAATGCACCAACCGCAAGCCAAATGGCCAGCGACCAGTTCCGCAGGAATGGCGGCAGCAAGTAAGGGGCAACGCCTTTGCGCTTGGCCATGGCCCCAGCGTGCAAGGCGTTGGCTCCTGCGCGGGCGTGTCCGGGAAAGCTCTTGCCCACCCTGTATAGCAACACATATACCACTATCCAGCCTATCGCCGTCATCGCACGGCCAAGCCAAACCGCGCGTGTAGCCACCCATTCCCACTCCACCGTATGGGTGCCGGACGGAACCGGCCCACTGATGAGAGCAAGATTGGACGCCGGCTGCGTATCAACCTGAACGCCGTCCACTGTAATGCGCCAAGCAGGAAAATAGAATTGATGGAAGAGCAGTCGAAACGGCTGCTGCCCAGTTACCTGAAACTGTTTGCGCAAAAGACCTGTGCGCGTCGGCACGACTGCCACGGAGCCGATCGCTTTCAGGTCCGGGGACCGTTCCCAAGGCTCATGCCCGATCTCTTCAAGCGTATCCGGGGTCCAGATGGGCATGAAGTCGCGCCCAACCGTCCCGTCAGAGAAGAACATCTGTATGTGCCCCTTGAGAGTCATTGAGATCTCCTCGTATGACGCGTAGTCACCGGTCGGATAGTCCAGGCGAACCAACCCACTTGCGACCAGGTACGCCGACAACAGGACGCCCAATAGGGGCATGGCAAACGCAGGCAGCCGTCGTAGTCTGCGCAGGGACTCCAGCGATGACGCCAGCAGCAGGGAGGCGCCAAAGCCGATGATTCCGGACCAACGTCCAGGAAATTGCAGTTTCTCCAGCAGGAGTTCACCACTGGCCCACAACCATGCGCTCGTGTCAGTTGTCATTGCGACGGCCGCGAGCGTCAACAGCAGCGTGACAAGCGTGAAGAGACGAAAGGCGCGCGACCGCCTGGACAGAACAGCAAGCGGCGCTGCAATAAGAATCGGGATCAAGTAGATCGGCAGGATGAACCGAGGCTGAGGAGAATATGAATAGAAGAGGTGAAGGTCAAATTGCTCCGTCCACCTGTAAAAGTGTTTCTGGTAAACCTTTGAAAGCAATCCGTGTCCGGTCAAAGTCCAGCCAAGCTCTGACAGTGCGGGCAGGATGTACCATGCGCTGATGAGCATACCGATGACCAACGCGGCCGCGCTTATGCCGGAAGTGTGAAACACGCCGGCGCGCGCGCGATGCTGCAACAAGATAATCAGCGCCAGCGCGGAACCGAGGACGAGGGCCACCATCAATGCCGTCAGGTTGTGCGTCAGAATCAGTCCAGCCCAGGCCAGACCGGCCTTGACCAGAAATGACAGATTCGAAGCGCCCCCCTCCGACTGAGCGCCTGCCCCGTTGTTTGCGCGCGACGGTGGCGCTGCTGCCCGTATCGTGTAGAAGGCGATCAGCGGCAGCCACATAAATGCGACAAATTCAGGGAAAGCGCCTCGCTTGAAGAAGTCGATCAGGTGATAGGGAAAGAACTGAAAGCAGGCGACGCTGACTACGGCCGGCCACAGGGAGGCGTACAGACGGGACAGGCGAAACATCCACAGCGCTGACAGAGCATAGCCAACTGCCAGAGTGAGGCGCACACACAGCACCATATCAAGCCCGGTAAGAAGCAGCAGCGCCGGGGGATAGTAGAAGCCGGGCGCATAGTAGTTCAGAACAGGCTCGCCATAGCCGGAGATAAGGTCGGGAAACCAGCGGGGATAAAGGACGCCTGCGCGCAGCGCGTCGGCCAAGGCATGGATGCGGGGAAGGTGGTGCTGCCAATCATGTGCCAAGAAAGGCCAGGCAGCGCTCAATCCGAAGAACAACACACCGGAGAGCAATGCAAGGCACAGCGAGGTCACACGGTCTTGAAGACCAGACATGCTTTTGACTCGATTGATAAGATCGGCGCTGGAATTGATTGCAAACACACTATGGGGCTGATGCAAATGTAAGTCCCAGATGGGATCAAGAGTTTGTATATTTCGTGAGAGCCGGCGAGACGCCTGCGTTCCAATTGCGAACACGATCCCCGTTGTCACCAAATCGGGGCGGAGGCGCTCGCTTTTTGCTAAACTGGCAGCGCCACGGAACGCCACGTAGATGACGCCGTTTCAGACACTCTCTTCTTGCCCTCAAACCTCTCTCTCTTTTTGCGTTTACTGACATAGCCTACAGCCAGCAGTGTTCGCACGGGTGTGGCCTATCATCACTGAGATTCCGCCAACCGCAGGTGTGCAAGTGTCGTTTCTGGCTCCCAAACGCCTCGTTCAACAGTAGGTACCAGCGTATCGAAGTTGTAGACGACCAGGCGCAATTCGTAATTGCCTGCCGGAAGATCTGCCGGAACAGCGAGCAGAGCCAAGGTATCGACCGGGGCATCCGCCGACCAGTGACTCGTAGGCCAATGGCTCGGACTCCACAGGACAATGTCCTCTTGGTAGACCCTTGCGCCCGCAGCATTGTACAGGCGCAGGGATATCGCATAGTCGACATCCAATCCAGGAGCAGTCTGCCACCGCAGGGCCATCCACAGAGGGCGGTCCCGCGCCAGGCTTGGCAACTGCCGGGATGACATCTGCTCCGCACCCTGCCCCAGGGCAAGTCCCTGGAGCGCGATGCCGCCATCGTAATCCACCGTCAGCGGCTCCAGGTGTTCATAGAATGTCCATGGGCGATCCAAAGAGATATCTGTGTAGCTGTGGATTCGGAAGATAGAGTGCTCTTCGCTGCCCAGGTAACGTCCATACTTGCTAAGAAGAAAGGCAATACGTTCAACGTCACCGCCAACCCTGATCACATTGGCGGTCCACTCCACAACCTTTAAGGTGGAAACTTTCTCCGTGGCTTTCAGGGCGGATTCGATCTCCTGCGCCAAGACGGGCCGGAAGGGATCGACAAGATGAGCCGGCGCCGCGCCTGTATACAGGTAGTCGACATTATAATCGCCATCCAAATTGGGAATTAGGTTGATTGTGCTCTCATCGGGCGGCTGCGCGTTCAACACCCTGATCAGATCTGTCAAAGGCGGAAGGTATGCCTTCTGAACTTCGGGGGCGGCCGCCCAATACTGAAAATAGGTGCGGTAAGTGACAATCCCTTGCGCCAGGACTGCGACACAAAGTGCAGTCCCACACAGCAACGACAGCCCCGATAGCATCTGTCCGGAAAGCCGCCCTTTCAAGAATCGGTAGGCCTCCCAAATGCCGACCCCCACCAGCAGGTAGATAGCTGGCGCAGCGCCAATCATACGCATAGTGCTGGGCGAAAGAGAATCTCTTGCGAGAAATGCCGGCATAGTCATTATCGCCAGCCAGAAAAGCAGCAGGCGGTAGGCAGGCCTTTGCCAACGCCAAACTGCCATGCTCACACCAAACCAGAAAAAAGTGGCCTCCCAAGGATTCAGCATAGGCTGACCGGCGAAGTTGTTCCGCCAACTCGGGTCCCCGCGAAAACCCAGAACCGACAGATGATCCCACACATTGTTCAGAAAAGTCCCGAGCGGGCTGCCCTGTTGGAGATCAGAATCGAATACCCACAAGTACTGACTGCGCAAAAAGAAATGTTCAGGATGTAGAACAAAATAGACGAGAATCGGTGCCGCCACCAGACCGGCCACGCCCAGAAAAACGCCTGCCCAAGGGAGTTCAGCCCGCGCTTTCGCCCTGGCTGCAGCGCTAAAGGGAAGCAGAAAGCTTAAACCCAAAAAGAGGAACAGAAAAGGCACCAGACGCGCTGCCATATAAGTGTAAGGCAATAACCCCGCGCACGCGCCTGCCAGCATGACACGCCACCAACTTCGCTCCTGCCATCCCCACCAGAGCAGTCCCAGACACAAGGTGAGAAGCACAGGCATGTGAGTTGTATTATTGTATGCCGTACGCCCCAAGATCGTTTGGCCGATGGATACCACCATCAGACCCGCCCCAACACCTCCGACTAGCAGGCCCCGCCAGGGCGTAGCCCGTCCGCTTTCCTCATCTCGCCCAAAGAACAACTGCCCCACCCAGAAAGTGACAAAGACCATCCCTGCGCTGCCCAAGGCTGTGGGCAAGTGCATGGCCAGCAATGTACGCCCAAACAACGATGTGAACAAAGCTAACGCATAGATGACCGAAGGCTCGCGCCCACCACCATCATCCACATTAGAAAAGAAGATAGCGTGCTTTCCTTGTAATACCTGAAGGGCAACCGCCGCAGGTCTACCTTCATCGCCCACGACCCCCGGCGGCAATTCACCAAGTCGTTGCAAACGCAGCAGTGCTACTGCCAATATCAGCGCCAGGAGAATCCCCGCTGTCGCTAACTTGAGGAGGAGACCTTCGTCTATTGCTAACCTGACCTTCCTGGATGACCTCTTCGCATAAGATGTCATATACGACGCCCTCCTTTCCCTCAATCCTCTCTCACGTTTTGCGTCCACAAATTTTGCCTGCAGCCAGATGGATCACGCAAGTTTGGCTTCACATCACTGAACTTCCTCCAAACGCAACTGCGCTAGAGTCATCTCCGGCTCCCACACTCCTATCTCGACAGTCGGTACAAGCGTCTCAAAGTTGTAGACGACCAGCCGCAACGCATATTCGCCTGCCGGGAGATTTGCCGGGATATTGAGCAGGGACAGCGTGTCGATCGGCACGTCTCCCGGCCAGTGACTCGTAGGCCAGTGCTCCGGGTTCCACAGAACATCGTCCTCTTGGTATACTATTTCGTCCTCAGCGTTATAGAGACGCAAGGATATCACATAATCGACATCCAACCCAGAAGCGGTCTGCCACTGCAGGGCCATCCACAGAGGGCGGTCCCGCTCCAGGCTGAGCAACTGCCGGGATGACATCTGCTCCGCACCCTGTCCCAGGGCAAGCCCTTGGAGCGCGATGCCGCCATCGTAATCCACTGTCAGCGGCTCCAGGTGTTCATAGAATGTCCAAGGCAGATCCAAATTGATATCCGAGTAATTGTAGATTCGCAAGATTGGGTAGTCTTCGCCACCTTGATACCGTCCATACTTGCTAAGAAGATAGGCAAAGCGCCCGTTATCCTCACCCCCCACCCCGTAAGCGTTGACTCTCCACTTCACTACCTTCACAGTGGAGACGTCTTCCAATGCTCCCAGCGAGGACCCTACCTTCTGCGCCAAGTCGGGCGCGGCTTGATGGAAGAGATAAGCCGGCGCCGTGCCTGTATACAGGTATTCGAAACTGTAGGGACTATGGAAAATTGGGACCAGGTAAACCAGGTCTGCATTGGACGGCTGGGCATTGAGAACACGAGCTAACTCCTTCCACTCCAAGTCGTATGCGTCGCCAAGTTCGGGCGCGGCCGCCCATTCTTGAAAATAGGTACGATAGGTAAGCACTCCTTGGACTAGAACTAAGCAACTGATCACAGCCGCTACCACGATGGCAGCTTTGATCTCACTGCCCCGAAAATACCGTTCTCTCAACAGCCGAAACGCCTCCCACACGCCGACACCTACGAGTAGATAGACGGTTGGCGCCGCGCCTATCATGCGCAAAAAGTGGGGAACAACCTCATCTCTGGACAGCACTGCCGGCAGAAGCAGAATCCCCAGCCAGAGAAGCAGTAGACGATAGGAAGGCCGTTGCCAGCGCCACACAGCCATGCCCAAACCAAACCAGAAGAAGAGTGTTTCATATGGGTTCAGCATGGGCTGGCCCGGGAAGTTGTGCCGCCAGGAAGGGTCACTGCGGAACCCAAAGGCCAACAGATGATCCCACACATTGCCCAAGAAGGCGACCAGCGGGGCTCCCTGACTTCGTTCAGGCTGGAAAATCAAGAGTTGGTTGCTGCGCATAAAAAAATGGTCGGGATGCAGAGCAAAATGGATAAGAATCGGCGCGGCTACAAGACCCGTTATACCCAGAAAAATCGCTACACGCGGCAATTCAGCCCGCACTCTTTCTCTGGTGAAAGAGCCCAGAGGCAGCAGAAAACTCAAGCCGAAGAGGAGAAACAAGAATGGTGTAAAGCGCGCCGGCGTGTAGGTATATGGAAGAAGCCCGGCGCATACACCTGCTAGCACGATGCCCCGCCAATTCCGCTGACTCCACCCTCTCCAAAGCAGCGCCAGGCACAGACATAGAAACAGCGGCAGAAAGTTGCCCCTGAACGCCGTGCGCCCCAAAACCGTTTGCGCAACCGACACAGCCAGCAGCCCAGCGCCTACGCCACCTATCAATAGCCCACGCCATAGTGTGGGGCGCCCGTTCTCTCCCCGTCCAAATAGGGTCTGCCCCAACCAAAAGGCGGCAATGACCGTGCCCACACTGGCCAGAGCCGCTGGAAGGCGAACGGCCAGCATCGTCCGCCCCATCAGAGAGGTGGTCAACGCTACCGCATAGATAATCATCCCCGCGCGTCCATAATCATCAGGAAAGAAAACAGCGTGATCTCCTTGTAACACCTGGAGAGCATTCACGCCATGAATCCCTTCAGTGAGATAGAGCCCAGGGGGAATATCGGACAAGCGATGAAGACGCAGCATCACGGCAGCCAATGCTAGCGCGAATACAATCCCTCCTGTAACAACTGTAATCAACGTAGGACGAAGTCGTCTGGCCTCTTTTGTCCTAACCGGACGGCGTGCCGAGGAACTTGTGTCAGACACTCTCTTTTCCCTTACCTTTCTTTCACTCTTTTCGTCCACGGGCAATGCGCTACGACCTTGTCCGTTGCCTATGGGAGGGCTTCCTGTCACTGAACTTCCGTCAAACGCAACTGCGCCAGGGTCACCTCCGGTGCCCACACCCCTATCTCGACAGTCGGCGCCAGCGTCTCAAAGTTGTAGACAACCAGCCGCAGTTCATAGCCGCCCGCCGCGAGATCTTCCGAAAAGTCGAACAAGGACAGCGTGTCGACCGGCACGTCCCCCGACCAGCGGCTCGTAGGCCAATGGCGCGGACTCCACAGGACAATGTCCTCTTGGAAGGCCTTTTCGCCCTCAGCATTGTACAGGCGCAGGGATATCGCATAATCGATATCCAACCCAGGAGCAGTCTGCCACCGCAGTGCCATCCACAGAGGGCGGTCCCGCTCCAGGCTGAGCAACTGGCGGGATGACATCTGCTCACCACCCTGTCCCAAGGCAAGCCCCTGAAGCGCGATGCCGCCATCGTAGTCCACTGTCAGCGGCTCCAGTTGTTCATAGAATGTCCAGGGGCGATCCAAAAAGATATCCGAGTAACTGTGGATTCGAAAGATTGGGTAGTCTTCGCCACCGCGATATCGTCCATACTTGTTTAGAAGTAGGGCAGAGCGGCCGGGGTCCTCCCCAATCCAAGCAGCTTTGCCCTGCCACTCCACAACCTTCACAGTAGAGACGTTCTCCATGGTCGTCAGTATGGATTCGATCTCCTGCGCCAAGTCGGGCGTGGCCGGATGGTACAGGTGGGCCGGTGGCGCGCCCTGATACAGGTATCTGAAACTGTAAGGATGTTGAGAATTGGGGACCAGGTAGACCATGCCGCCATCGGACGGTAGCGCATTCAGCACCCGGGTCAGATCTATCCACGGGACCTCGTATGCCTTGTAAAGTTCGGGCTGGACCGCCCACTCCTGGAAATATGTGCGATAGGTTTTCACACCATGGCCTGCTATTGCCCCGCTGATGACCGCCCCCACAATAATGGCAACCCTTGTCTGATTTTTCTGGAAAGTCTGACTTACGCGCCGCGGTAGAGCGCGACAACGCTTCTTCAAAAACTGGGACGCCTCGTGCATGCCAACACCAATGAGTAGATAGATGGCCGGCACAGCGCCCATCATGCGCATAGGATTGGGCCCCCACGCATCAGGATCTTTGCTCAGTACCGCCGGAAGGATCATGATTCCTAGCCAGAGAATCAACAGACGGTATGCGGGCCAGCGTTGCCATCGCCACATGGCTATTCCCAAGCCAATCCCAAAAAAGAACGTTTCCCACTTGTTCAGCATAGGCTGTCCAGGAACGTTGTAATTCAAACCTGAGTTGCCTTGAACACCAAAGTTCAAGACATATACCCACAGATTGCGCACAAAGGCTCCCAGGAGGTCGTCCTGATTATGGATCGGATTGAAGAACGAGAGCCGACTGCTGTGCGAAAAGAGGTGTTCTGGATGCAGAGTATAATGGACTAAATTTGGCGCTGCCACCAACCCTGCCACCCCCAGAAACAGGCCAACCCACGGCAACTCAGCTCGGACTCTTTCCATGGTGACGGAACCCAAAGGCAATAAAAAGCTTGTGCCAAACAAGAGAAACAGAATCGGCGTGAAGTACGCCGCAATATAGGTGTACGACAGCAGCCCAGCGCATACCCCTGCCAGCACAATCCGGCACCAACTCCGCTTCCTCCACCCCTGCCAGAGCAGACCCAGACACAGGGCAAGCAGCAGTGACATGTAGATGACTTCGTTATACGACGAGCGACCGGTGACAGTCTGGCCAATGGAAACCGCCAGCAGACCAGCCCCAACTCCGCCGATAAACAGACCGCGCCACGGTGTGGCTCGCCCGCTTTCATCTTTCCCAAAGAGCAGCCGTGCCAACCAGAAGGCGACAAATACTATGCCTGCACTGCCCAATGCCGTGGGCAAGTGCATCGCCAGCAGCGTGCGCCCGGTAAGGTGGGTGGACAGTGCCAACACATAGATGGCCCACGCCTGGCGTCCATAATCCACTGGAAAATAGACAGCGTGCTCTCCTTGCAACACCTTGAGGGCCAATTCGCCATGTACTCCTTCATCAAAGGCAAGCCCCGGCGGGAGTTCGCTTAAACGCTGAAAACGCAACAACAGAACGGCTAGCGCCAGTGCCAACAAGATTCCGCCCGTTACCAGTGCGAGAAGGACGCGTTCTGCTTTTTCCGGCCCGGCAACGCCAGTTGAACGTTGCGCAGAAGGGGACGTTTCAGACATCCGCTCTCCTCTCATCTGGGGGATACTTCCACCATGCCGATCTCCAGGGGCGAACCATTGGCGTTCAAGGTCACGAGCGACTCGTGTGGATCGTCGCAATAGTAGAGACCAGCCCAGAGTCGATACTTGCCCGGTGGCAGAGATTCCAGTATGGTGAGATTTCGGTTTGAGCGCAAAACGGGGCCCGCCGCCCAGGAAAGCAGAGGTGTGTCGTATGTCCCGCCAGCCGGAACATCCTGATGAGCTATCCTCATGCCTGCTTCGTCAACCAGATGCAAAAATGCGCTCAATTCGAAGAAAAGCACGCCGGAGAGCGGTGCATGGCACAGCAAGGTCACGCGGTCTTGAAGACCAGCCATTTTTTGACTCGATTGGTGAGATCATCGCTGGAACTGATCACAGACACACTACGGGGCTGATGCGTCCTTTGCCAAACTGGCAGGACCAGGGAACGCTGCGTAGAAAAAGCCGTTTCAGGCACTTTGTTCTTGCCCTCAAACCTCTCTCACTTTTGTGCCGACCGACTTAGCCTACAACCAACAGGGTTCACACGGATGTGGCTTATCATCACTAAGATTTTGCCAACCGCAGGCGTGCAAGAGTCTTCTCCGGCTCCCAAACACCTAGTTCAACAGTCGGTACCAACGTCTTGAAGTTGTAGACCACCAGGCGCAACTCATAATTGCCTGCCGGAAGATCTGCTGGAATAGCAAGCAGGGCCAGGGTATCGGCCGGAACATCCGCCGACCAATAGCTCGTAGGCAAGTGCTCCCGGTCCCACAAGACATAATCCTACCCAATGTGCGACTTTCAAAGGGCAACCAAGTCATCCAAGTGTAATAAATCGTGTTTGGAATCTGTCTGAAAAGGTCAGGTTCGGGTCAAAACGGCACAAATGGTGCGAATTATGGCGTGTAGATGGAGGATTCACGCTTTCCGGCAGTCATTATTGGTCTTTCTAACCGATGACCGTCCCTTTTCAAACAACTTCCCAGACGAGGCTGAGTAGTTACGCTGCGAGAAAAGAAATGTTCAGGATTCAGAGCAAAGTGGATAAGAATCGGCGCCGCCACCAACCCGGTCACACCCACAAAGACAGCTACCCACGGCAGTTCAGCCCGGCCCCGTTCCCTGGTGAACGAACCAATAGGCAGCAAAAAAGTCAACCCAAACAAGAGAAACATAAAGGGTGTAAAACGGGCAGGAATATAGGTGTACGGAAGCAGCCCCGCGCACACTGCGCCCAGCGCGACCCGCCACCAACTTCGTTGCCTCCATCCCTCCCAGAGAAGGGCCAGGCACAGGCAAAAGAACAATGGCAAAAAGGTGGTTCTAAACCCAGTTCGGCCGATGATTGTCTGGCCGAGGGAGACTGCCATCAGGCCAGCTCCGACACCCCCTACAAACATACCTCTCCACGGCGTGGTATGCCCGTTCTGTTCGTTTCTCCCAAAGAGAATTCGCCCCAACCAGAAAACAACAAGAACTGTGCCCGCGCTGGCCAAAGCCGCAGGCAGACGAACGGCCAGCGCCGTCTGCCCCACCAGGGAGATGGCCACTGCTATCGCATAGATAGCCATCCCCTCGCGGCCACGAAACCTTTCCGGGAAGAAAACGGCGTGCTCTCCTTCCAACACTCTCAGAGCATCCAATCCGTTTGCCCCTTCCCCAGCATCGAGGCCTGGCGGGAGTGCTGACAAGCGATGAAGACGCAGTATCACGACAGCCAACACCAATGCGAAGACGATCCCCCCCTGCCACCAACATGAGGCGAAGGCTTTCATCTCTTGCTAAACTGACAGTGCCAGTTGAACGTTGCGCAGAAGATGTCATTTCAGACACTCTCTTGCCTCTTTGTGTCTCTTTCACATCTTTCATCCATAGGCAAGGCCACAAAGACGGTTGTGCCTTTGTTCACTTCGCTATGCACCCAAATCTCCCCCTGATGGGCTTCGACGATGGCGTTGATTAGAAAAAGACCGAGACCAACGCCGGACGTTCTACGGCGCAGACCGCTATCCACACGGTAATACCGATCAAATATCCTGGGCAGATCTTTGGCCGGGATACCGATCCCTTCGTCCGCCACATAGAGCACCAGACGTCCGACTCCGCTCTGTTCCTGCAGTTCCTCCTGCCAACCGCCAATCCGAATGCCGCCGCCATCCGGCGAGTATTTGATCGCATTGCTGAGCAGATTGGTGAAGACTTGACGCAAGCGCTCTTCGTCACCATAAATAATCGGCAGATCGGGGGGCAGATCCAGCGCGATCGTGTGCGAGTCGGTCTGTGTGCGGTAGTCCTGCGCCACTCGCTCGAGCAGTCGGCGCACGTGTACGTCGGAGCGCTCCAGCCGCAGGCTGCCCGATTGAATGCGGCTGACGTCGAGCAGATTATTGATCAGCGCCTCCAACCGGTCCGCTTCCTCCTCGATTACTTCCAGGCTCTGCCGGGCCGTCTCTGCATCCCAGGCCGCGTCCGGTCGGGCGAGAGTTTGCGCATAGCCTTTTATCAGCGCCACAGGGGTCTTCAGTTCATGGCTGATGATCGAGGTAAAGGTGGATTTCATCTCCTCCTCTTCCCGAAAACGTGTGATGTCCAAGACATTGGCGATGATATTCACCAGCCGCTTCTGCTCATCTTTTACCGGAGTGAATGTTACGGAGACAGAGATGTGTCCCCCATCCGGCAGAACAATATCCCCTTCACATTGCGCGCCGTCTTCGGGCAAGGAGCGCACGTCGTAATCAGCGGCGCCGACATCTTCCCCGTGCAGATTGAGCAGCGGCAATACTTTATCGCACGGCTGGCCAATCGCTTCGTTGGGCGCAATCCCTGTCATCATGGACAGCGGCTGGTTGATGACTTCGACCCGTTTATTGGGCGCAAGAATCATCATGCCATTGACGCTGTTCTGCACGATCAAGGCCAGCCGACTGCGCTCCGTCGTCAGCTGTTGATAGAGCCGAGCGTTGCGCACGGCAATGGCCGCCTGGTCAGCGAACCCTTGCAGAAACTGCCAGTCCAGAGGAGAAAAGGCCGAGTCACCCCGAAAAAGGTAGATCACGCCGAGCAAGTCCTCCTCGAAGAGCAGCGGCAGGCCGATCACCTGTCCCAGCTTCTTCCCCAAGGCGGACTCTACTTCCCGCACGCGGCGCTCCATTTCCTGCTGGTAGCGTTCACCCAACGAGAAAATCGGCGCGCCGGACGGTCGCCCTGCCTCCCATTCGCCGGATATCTCAGGGTGATCCGTCTCCTCTTCCGCCGGACGATCTTCTGATAGTGACCAGGAGAGCGACGCGATCTTCAATAAGGGGCGAAACGCCGGTAGAAGCTGGGGTGGAATTCCATAGGCCGCGCGGATGCGAAAGGGTTCATCATCCTCTACCATACTGCGTCCGTCTGCCAGGGGCACGGCCATGGATTCGTCGTCCAAGACGATCACACCGGCCGGCGCGGCCAACATCTCCGCGGCGCTCTCGAGAATCAGCCGCAACAGGCTCGGCAGATCCAGCCGGGAGGTCATTGCCCGTGTAATACGCAGCAGATATTCTCGTTGACGCAACTGGTAGGTTGCTATCAGCGCCGGAACATTCATAGTCGAAAAATAACAGAGCGAGGGGTTAAAGTCAACGATTCAGGGAGGAGGCGCAACAGGGCTAACAGGCCGAAGGATACCACAGCGGGTGGTCAGGAGCGTTTATGCCGATCTCTTCGTATTGGGATAAAGGAGCGATTCTCTGTCTATCGACAGAACTGATTAAACTTACAGCTCATCCCTCAGTGATTATAGAGATAGATCCATCTTGATAGCCGACGACGTACACATTGCCCTCTTCGTCTTCGCCGATGCTACTGACAGGAACAGACGCATTGATAAGCAAGGTGTTTTGCCAAGCATCCTGGCCATCCGCACCAGAGCCACTCAATCCCCAAATCCGCCCGCTGCAGAAATCGGCGTAGAGGAATACACCCTGCAAACGAGGCACCTTGGTTCCACGATAGACAACCCCGCCCACAATCGCGCACCCCTGCGAATGGTCATATTCAGCCACCGGCAGCGTCAAGTCTTCCGCGCGACAAGGCAAGGGCGAAGGGGGGAAGCATCTACTTGCTTCCATAATGAACCATCCGTAGTTTATGCCCCCGGCGCTGGATGCGGGCTGGTAGTTCACCTCTTCGTAGCTGGCGTGACCCACATCCGGGATATAGAAAGCGCCGGTCTCCTTATCAAAGGCAAAACCCCAGGGATTGCGCACACCCAGCGCCCAGATTTCGTCGCGATAGCCCTCAACCTGCACGAATGGGTTGCTGGCGGGGATGCCGTAAGGAGTAACGCCCGACTCCACATCGATCCTTAGAATTTTGCCCAGCAAAATGCTGCTAGTTTGCGCTGTCTCGGCGTGAGAATTTGATTTTCCGCCATCTCCGCTGCCCATATACAGGTAGCCATCTTTCGGGCCAAATGCCATACGCCCTCCATTGTGACTCTTCTCCGGCTGGTCGATAACAAGCAAAACTTCCTCGCTACCAGGATCGGCTCTATCAGGGTCGGCGGTAGTCCTGAAACGACTGAAAGTCGTAGCACCGTCTGTGTTCGTGTAGCTTACGTAAAAGTGTTGCTTGGTGGCATAGTTCGGAGGGAAAGCCACATTGAGAAGCCCCCGTTCCCCACAACAACTGACGCGATCCGAGATATCCAGGAAGGGTGCAGCGTTTTCAGGACCTGCCCCGACTCTGAAAACACGGATACGCCCCTTCTGCTCAACTACGAACAGACGCCCGCTGCCATCCTCCGCGTGCGTAATTTGCACAGGCAACTCAAATCCCCGGGCGATTTCGACAAGCGCCACTTGAGGCGTCTCTGCGCCCTCTATCGGGTCTTCAGACAATGAACCGAACACCCTCACCTCTCGCCAGGCGACCCAACTCGGGCTGTCGAGAGTAAGAATCAATACCTCGTTTACGCTACGCGGCGGTTCAATAGCCACTTCCAAGGTTTGCCCATCTTCCGTGTGGACGTTGCTGAACCGCTTGTACAGCGTGCGCGTACCAGAACCATCCCCCAGCCACACCTCATGCGTAGTCGGGCCGGCCGGAGCTTGGGTGACAACCAACTGTAGCCTGTCTACCAAGTAGAGGTCATTAAGAACGACGGAAAACCACTGCGGCGCATACTGCTGCGAATTCCAAGCTGAATCCAGGTCGCCGTCGATCGCTAGATTTGCGGCCTCATTTTCAACCACCAGCCAGCCCCGTTCATCTATAATAAAGGTACGCCCATACCCCAGGACCGCAACATTTTCCCGCATTGTCGCGGGCGTTTCAGAGTTGGTTGCACTTCCCGCAGCGAAGTTCGTTGCGGTAGAAGGCGACATCGACGCTGCCGCGGTCGGCGTATTCGTATCGGGGGTAGAGGCCGCGGAAGGGAGTGGCAATGTGGCAACCGTCCCGCGCACAGTGTGCTGGCCAGGCTCTGATTTCGGTACGCAGGCCAGCACAGTTATCAGAACAAGCAGCCCGACTGCCATTACACGGACATTCCTGATCTGGTCTGAAGTCAACATGCTTACTTCCCAATCTGGCAGAATGCTTTATTCCTATATGATCCACAGGATGGCCTAAGTCTGCGGTCTATCTTTCAGTGATCATCGAGATAGATCCATTTTGATAGCCGGTGACGTACAAGATCCCCTCTTCGTCTTCGCCCACACTACTCAATGGCACAGAAGCGTTCAGGAGTAGTCTGCTTTGCCACCCATCCTGGACATCCACATCAGGACGACTCAGTCCCCAAATGCGCCCGCTACAGAAATCCGCATAGATGAACAGCCCTTGCATGGGAGGATACCTGGTTCCACGATAGACAGCGCCGCCGACAATCGCGCATCCGTGCGAACGTTCGTATTCGGCCACCGGAGAGGTCAGACCGGCCGCGCTACAGGGCAAAGGCAAGAACTCGAAGCACCTGTTGCCCTCCAGGATGCGCCATCCGTAGTTCTCGCCCCCGCGGCTTGCAGCGGGTTGATGGTTGACCTCTTCCCGGCTCGAGTTGCCCACATCGGGAATATAGAGATCGCCGGTCTCGTTATCGAAGGCAAATCCCCATGGGTTGCGCAGTCCCAGCGCCCAGATCTCATCACGTTTGCCATCAATCTGCGCAAATGGGTTGCTGGCGGGGATGGCGTAAGGCTTGACGCCCGACTCCACATCGATCCGCAGAATCTTCCCGCGCAATGAGCCGGGATCTTGCCCACTGTTTTCAGGGTCGTTGAATGAACCGCCGTCCCCGCTGCCGATGTACAGGTAGCCATCTTGCGGGCCGAAAACCATACGTCCCCCGTTGTGCGTCTCGTATGGTTGCTCAATTGTAAGCAGGATTTCCTCGCTGTCAGGGTTGGCGCGATCAGGGTCGGCGGTCGTCGTGTAGCGGCTGATGATGGTATGGCCGTCGACGTCCGTATAGCTCACGTAGAAATGTTGTTTGGCGGCATAGTCCGGCGGAAAGACTACGCCGATCAACCCCCGCTCCGTGCAACAGTTGATACGATCCGAGATGTCCAGGAAAGGGGTATCGCTGATGACGCCGTCCTTGATAATGCGGATGCGCCCTTTCTGCTCGACCACGAACAGACGCCCGCTGCCGTCGCCGGCGTTCGTAACCTGTACAGGCAACTCCAGCCCAACAGATACTTTCTTGAGTTTCCAGCGAGTCGCCCCCATCCCCGCCATTGGGTCTACCACTGGCGAGCCAAACACTCTCACTTCTCGCCAAGCGACCCAACTCGGGTTGTCGAGGGTACGAATTAACACCTCATTTACGCGGCGCGGCGGGTCGATACCCACATCCAGACTCTGTCCATCTTCGGTGTGGACGTTGATGAGCCGCTTGTATAACGACCGCGTGCCAGAGCCGCTCCCCAGCCAGACTTCGTGCGTGGTCGGGCCAGGCGGAGTCTGCGCGATAACCATCTCAATCCTGTCTACCATATAGATATCATCGAGAGTAATTGATAGCCACTGCAACGGAAAGAGCGTCGCGCTCCACATTGTTTCCAAGTCGCCATCAATCGCAAGATGGGCAGACTCATTTCTTGTCGAGGCGCGCCCAAAGCCCAGAACCGCAACGTTTTCCCCCACCGGCGCCGACGTTTCAGAGTCGGTTGACCCTGCCGTCGCAGCAGGAGTCGGCGGTTCTGCCGTCGCAGGCGGCGTAGGCGTGTCAGAATCAGGGGTCGCGACTGGCTGTCGTGTGGCTGTCGCGACCGCACCGGTTTCGCCAGGCTCTGACTTTGGCACACAAGCCGCCGCAACGAGCAGTGCAAGCAGCCCGACTGCCATCAGACGGATATTCCTCATCCGGGATTCACATTTCTGAGCTGGTCTGGAGTCAACAGACTCGCCTCCCAATCTGACAAGATGAACTCTGTCTATACTATGAACAGGATGGAATAAGTCTGCGGTCTATCTCTCAGTGATCATCGAGATAGATCCATCTTGATAGCCGGTAACGTACACGTTCCCCTCTTCGTCTTCGCCGACACTACTCAATGGCGCAGGGGCGTTCAGAAGCAGTCTGCTTTTCCACCCATCCTGGACATCCGCACCAGGGCCACTCAATCCCCAAATCCGCCCGCTACAGAAATCGGCATGAACAAACAAACCTTGCATGAGAGGGTTTCTGGCTCCACGATAGACAACCCCGCCCACAATGGCGCATCCCTGCCATCGGTCATATTCCGCCACCGGAGAGACCAGTCCCTCCACGCTGCAGAGCCAGTGTTCGACGAGACAGTCGCTGCCCGCGCTGCATCCCCATTGCTCAAAACAGATACTGCCTTCGGTGATGCGCCATCCGTAATTCTCGCCCCCGGGGCTGGACGCGGGTTGATGGTTCACCTCTTCCCTTGTAAAGTTACCGACGTCCGGAATATAGAGATCGCCGATCTCCTTATCAAAGGCAAAACCCCAGGGATTGCGCAGACCCAGCGCCCAGATTTCGTCGCGATAGCCCTCAACCTGCACGAACGGGTTGCTGACGGGGATGCCGTAAGGCTTGACGCCCGACTCTACATCGATTCGCAACATCTTGCCCAGCAGTGTGCCTGGGTCCTGCCCACGATTGTCAGGATCGTTGAAGGAAGGGCCGCCGCCGTCACCGCTTCCTATGTACAGATAGCCATCTTTCGGGCCAAAAACCAGACTCCCGCCATTGTGAGACTCGTGCGGTTGATCGATCGTAAGCACGACTTCCTCGCTGTCCGGGTCGGCACGATCAGGATTGGACGTCGTTGCGAAGCGGCTGATAACGGTATCGCCATCGAGATTCGTGTAGCTCACGTAGAAGTGCTGTTTGGCGGAGTAAGCGGGCGGAAAAGCTACGTTGAGAAGCCCCCTCTCGCCGCAACAGTTGACATGCTTCAAGATGTCCAGGAATGGCGTCTCTTCGACAACGCCGTTCCTGACGATGCGGATCCGCCCCCCCTGCTCGATCACGAAGATGCGCCCACTACCGTCACCAGCGTGCGTGACCTGTACAGGCAGGTTCAGTCCGGCGACAACCTTTTTGAGTTTCCATTAGGCCGCGCCACCCTCCTCCACTGGATTGACAGACGGCGCACCGTACACTCTCACCTCTCGCCAGGCCACCCAATTCGGGCTGTCAACAGTGCGAATCAACACCTCGTTAACGCGGCGCGGTGGCTGAATATCCACATGCAAGGTCTGTCCATCTTCCGTGTGAACATTGATCAGCCGCTCGTATAGCGTGCGTGTGCCCGAACTGTCCCCCAACCAGGCCTCATGCGTAGTTGGGCCAGCGGGCGTCTGCGCGACAACCATTTCTACTCTGTCAACAAGGTAGAGGCCATCAAGAGTGATCATGAACCACCCCAGCGGCATACGATTCGAGTTCCAGACCGAGTCCAAATCACCATCGACTGCCAGACGCGCAGATTCCTCCCCTGAAGAGGAAGAGACATCTCCTGAAGAGGAAGAGACATCTCCTGAAGCCACAACGTTTTTCCATGACAGCGCGGCGGATTCAGAACCGGTTGGCCTTTCCGTCGCGGCAGGGGTTGGCGGCGCTGGTGTTGTAGGCGGCGTATTCGTATCAGGAGTAACGGTAGTGAGTGGCTGTGGCGATGCGGCAGTTGCCGCGGTCGAACCAGGTTGGACAGGTTCTGGTTTTGGCACACAGGCCGCCGCAGCTATCAGAGCGAGCAGCCCGACTGCCATGACACGGACATTCCTCATCCGGGATTCATATTCCTGATCTGGTCTGAAATCAACATGTCTGCTTCCCATTCTGGCAAAATAATCGGGTCCGATATGATCTGCAGGATAGGCTAAGTTTGCGGTCTATCTCTCTGTAATCATTGAGATAACGCCATCCTGATAACCGGTGATGTACACATTACCCCCTTCGTCTTCGCCGACGCTACTCACGGGCACAGAAGCGTTCAAGAGTAGCGTGCTTTGCCACCTATCCTGGAAGTCCTCGATCGAAGAGCGGGGATCAGGGAGCGCCCCCGCATCAGAACGACGCAATTCCCAAATCCGACCGCTACAGAAGTCGGCATGAATAAATGAACCTTGCAAGAGAGGGTACTTGGTTCCACGGTAGACAACGCCGCCGACAATCGCGCATCCCTGCACATGTTCGTATTCGGCTACCGGTGATGTCAGACCTTCCGCGTTACAGGGCCAGGACGAATACTGGAAACACAAACTACCCTCCATGATGCGCCAACCGTAGTTTTCGCCCCCGCGGCTTGCCGCGGGTTGATAGTTCACTTCTTCTCGTCTACTGTTACCCGCATCCGGGATATAGAGATCGCCGGTCTCCCTATCAAAGGCAAAACCCCACGGATTGCGCAGGCCCAACGCCCAGATTTCGTCGCGATGGCCATCAACCTGCGTGAATGGGTTGTCGGCGGGAATGCCGTAAGGCTTAACGCCCGACTCCACATCGATCCGCAATATCTTGCCCAACCATGTACCGGGATTTTGCCCGTTATTGTCTGGATCGTTGACTGGAAAGCCGTCCCCGCTACCAATGTACAGGTAGCCATCTTGCGGGCCGAAAACGATACGCCCGCCATTGTGCGTCTTGTCCGGTTGGTCGATAATGAGCACAATTTCCTCACTGCCCGGGTCAGCCCTGTCAGGGTCCGCAGTCGTCGCGTAGCGGCTGATGGTGGTATCGCCATCTATATTCGTATAGCTCACGTAGGAATACTGCTTGGCGGCATAATCCGGCGGAAAGGCTACACCGAGCAGACCCCGCTCCCCGCAACAGCTGATTCGCTCCGAGATATCCAGGAAGGGCGTATCATTGATAGTGCCGTTCCTGAGAATACGGATCCGTCCCGTCTGCTCGACAACAAAGAGCCTCCCGCTGCCGTCACCGGCGTGCGTAACCTGTACAGGCAACTCCAACCCAGTCGTGATCTTTTTCAGTTTCAGTCGATGCTCCCCGCCCCTCTCCGTTGGGCTTTCCGCCTGCCGGCCAAACACCCTCACTTCTCGCCAAGCCACCCAACTCGGGTTGTGAACCGTGCGTATCAGCACCTCGTTTACCGCGCGCGGTGGATCGAAAGTCACGTCCAAGATCTGACCGTCCTCCGTATGGACATCGATAAGCCGTCTATAGAGCGTCCGTACGCCAGAACCATTCCCCAGCCAGATTTCGTGTGTTGTTGGACCAGCCGGAGTCTGCGTGACAACCATCTCAACCCTGTCTACCAGATAGAAATCGTCGAGAATAACTGAAAACCACTGTACTGGATAGAGCGTCGAATTCCACATTGAGTCCAGATCGCCATCAATCGCCAGATCGGCGGACTCACCTCTGGCAGAAGCACGCCCAAGTCCCAGAGCTGCAACATTTTCCCCCAACCGCGCCGATGTTTCAGAGCCGGTTGAACCTCCCGTCGCGGCGGGAGTCGACGGTTCCGACGTCGCGGGCGGCGTTGGCGTGTCAGAGGCAAGGGTCGCGACAGGCTGTGGTGTGGCTGTAGATACCCTACCGGTTACGCCAGGTTCTGATATTGGCACACAGGCTGCCGCAACGATCAGCGCAAGCAGCCCGACTGCCATCAAACGGATATTCCTCATCCGGGACTCCCATTGTTGATCTGGTCTGAAGTCAACATCCTACCCTTCGAATCTGGCAGAATGATTTATTCCTATATGAGCCGCAGGAGGGGCTAAGTCTGCGGTCTATCTCTCTGTAATCATAGCGATAAAGCCGTCTTGATAGCCGACAACACACACATTGCCCTCTTCGTCTTCCCCTATACTACTCAATGGCACTGCGGCATCCAGCAGTAATGTGCTTTGCCACCCATCCTGGACATTCGCGTCAGGACGCTTCAATCTCCAGACCCTCCCTCTACAGAAATCGGCATAGATGAAGACACCTTGCAGGTAAGGGTACTTGGTTCCACGATAGACGGCGCCTCCGACGATAGCGCATCCATTCTGATGATCATATTCAGCTACCGGTGAGATCAGACCGTCCGCGTTACAGGGCCAGGACGAAGGCTGGAAACACAAGCTGCCCTCCATGATGCGCCATCCGTAGTTTTCTCCCCCGCGGCTTCCCGCAGGTTGATAGTTCACCTCTTCGCGGTCATGGCCACCCACATCCGGGATATAGAGAGCGCCGGTCTCCTTATCAAAGGCAAAACCCCACGGATTGCGCAGACCCAACGCCCAGATTTCGTCGCGATGGCCGTCAACCTGCGTGAATGGGTTGCTGGCAGGGATGGCATAAGGTTTGACGCCCGACTCAACGTCGATCCGCAGAATCTTGCCCCGCAATGTGCCAGGGTCTTGCCCACTATTGTCTGGATCGGTGTATGAACCGCCATCCCCACTACCGATGTACAGGTAGCCATCTTGCGGGCCGAAAACCATGCGGCCACCATTGTGTTCTGCGTACGGCTGGTCTATCGTAAGCAAGACTTCCTCGCTATCCGGTTCGGCCCTATCAGGATCGGTGGTCGTCATGTAGCGGCTGATGGTGGTATGGCCTTCGACATTCGTATAGCTCACGTAGAAATGTTGTTTGGCGGCATAGTCCGGCGGAAAGGCTGCGCCAATCAGACCCCGCTCCCCGCAACAGCTGATTCGCTCCGAGATATCCAGGAAAGGGGTCTCGTTGATAACGCCGTCCTTGATAATGCGGATGCGCCCCTTTTGCTCAACCACGAATAGACGCCCACTACCGTCACCGGCGTGCGTAACCTGTACAGGCAACTCCAACCCAGTCGTGATCTTTTTCAGTTTCAGTCGATGCTCCCCGCCCCTCTCCGTTGGGCTTTCCGCCTGCCGGCCAAACACCCTCACTTCTCGCCAAGCCACCCAACTCGGGTTGTGAACCGTGCGTATCAGCACCTCGTTTACCGCGCGCGGTGGATCGAAAGTCACGTCCAAGATCTGACCGTCCTCCGTATGGACATCGATAAGCCGTCTATAGAGCGTCCGTACGCCAGAACCATTCCCCAGCCAGATTTCGTGTGTTGTTGGACCAGCCGGAGTCTGCGCGACAACCATCTCAACCCTGTCTACCAGATAGAAATCGTCGAGAATAACTGAAAACCACTGTACTGGATAGAGCGTCGAATTCCACATTGAGTCCAGATCGCCATCAATCGCCAGATCGGCGGACTCACTTCTGGCAGAAGCACGCCCAAGTCCCAGAGCTGCAACATTTTCCCCCAACCGCGCCGACGTTTCGGAGCCGGTTGAACCTCCCGTCGCGGCAGGAGTCGACGGTTCCGACGTCGCGGGCGGCGTTGGCGTGTCAGAGGCAAGGGTCGCGACAGGCTGTGGTGTGGCTGTAGATACCCTGCCGGTTACGCCAGGTTCTGATATTGGCACACAGGCTGCCGCAACGATCAGTACAAGCAGCCCGATTGCCGTCACGCGGACATTCTTCATCAGGGATTCCCATTCTTAATCTGGTCTGGATTCAACGCGCTCGCCGCCCAATCCGGCAAGACGATCTTGTGGGGCAACCACAGGCGTGAACTGGCCGCCTTCGTGAACATGGCCCAAGAAGGCATGCGTGTAACTCTCTTCTGCGAATTGAACTTTCTGACGGAGAACGTCGGGCAGGAAAAACCGGCTTCGCTGTCAGTCGCCGAAGGCATCGGGCAATAGCTCGCGAACTGTCGTGCTGCGAAAGTTGCCGACGCCGTCACTGATGTAGACATCCATCTCCGGCCCAAGTTCGAACATGACCTGTCGGCAGAGACCACAGGGCGAGGCGCCGTCAACGGTAACAACTGCGATCGCTTTCAGTTCACGTTTACCTTGGACAATGGCGGCGGTGAGGGCCACACGCTCGGCGCAGATCGTCGCGCCATACGAAGCGTTTTCAACGTTACATCCCGCTATGATTTCGCCGTCCTCCGTCAGCACGGCGGCGCCGACGGCATAGTCGCTATATGGGGCATACGCCTGTTCGCGGGCGGTCTGGGCCGCCGCAACCAACTGTTGCGATGAAATTTCGCCGGCACTCATTTCCCGTCCTCCTCAATCGCGAAATTTTGTCGCATAGATGAAATTTCGCCGGCATTCATTTCCGCTCCTCCTCAATCACAAAATTTTGTCGCACAACTATCAAGTGCGCCTCTGCTCGAAAGGGGGCGCAGGATGCCGTCACGTTCACAGAAGACGCCCTTGCTGCCTCAGGCAGCCGACTGCAAATAGCCGGAGCCTGTGTTGTCTGCGGCATCTTCAGTCTGCTCCGCCGCCGCGGACTGGGTCAATGTCTGCTCACTGCTTTCAAGGCTGCTGATTCCCTCCGGCTCAACGCGCACCTGTTCAATGCGACGGGAATCAACGGATAAGACCGTGAAACGCCAATCTCTGAACTGTATGCTTTCACCCTGCTCCGGAACCCGCCCCAGCTGGCTGTATATGAACCCCCCCAATGTATCGATGCTTTCCTGGGTCGCGGACAGGTCAACGCCGATGAGCCGGGACACCTCATCGATATCGTAACGAGCGTTGAAGATATATATATCAGGCGCCAGCTTCTTCAACTGCGGCTCTTCCGAATCGTACTCATCCTGAATTTCGCCAACGATCTCTTCCAGCAGGTCTTCGATGGTAACCAGCCCGGCCATGCCGCCGTATTCATCAACGGCCAGAGCCATGTGAATGCGCTGGGCCTGCATCTCCTCAAACAACTCGTCCAGTTTCTTGCTCTGGGGCACAAAGTAGGCGCGCCGCAGCAGCTGTCGAACCGGCGTATCGTGATTCCCATCCCGCAGACAGAGCAGGATGTCTTTGGCATAAAGTACACCGATCAGATGATCGATGCTGTCTTCATAAACGGGGATGCGGCTGTGTCCGTTGTCGATAATCAGATCAAGGGCTTCGCTGAGCGGCGCGTTCACCTCCATCGCGATGATATCCAGCCGCGGCACCATGATCTCGCGCACAGTCGTCTCGCCAAATTCAAAGATGCCGGCGATCATCTGTTTCTCGTCTTCTTCGATCACCCCCTCGCCTTCTCCTACATGGATGAGGAAGCGCAGACCGTCTTCACTGAGAAATACGCTTTCCGCAGTCACTTCGTCGACGTCTCCCCGCGCATAGGTAGCCAAGCGGCGGAGGAGAAACGAAAGCGGCGCCAGAACAACGGCCACCAGATTCACCGCACGGGCGATAGTGAGCGCAACCGCTTCTGGCTGACGCAGCGCCCAGCCCCGCCCGACGATCTGAATGGAGAGAAGCACGAGCCAGATGAGGCCCACGGCGGCAGAGACACCGGCATCGCCCCAGTGCAAGGTCATTGCCAGGCAGACGGTCATCGAGCCTGCGGCAATATATGCCAGGCTCTTGAGGATCAACAGCGTGGAGAGAAAGCGGGCTGGGTCCGAGAGCATTCGGTCGATCAGTTTTGCGCGCTGATTGCCGTTGGCGAGGAGTTCTCGAATCCGGCTTCTGGATGCTGCCGAGAGGGATACCTCCGCGACAGCGACAGAGCCGATCGCCAATAGCGGCAGCAGAAGCGCCACGATCAGCCATGCAGGTTCCACATCCACAGGTGACTCCTTTTTCTACGCTGCCTTGCGCCGTGCCGGACATTGCGCAGGCGGTTCACTCATGCTTCTTCTTCGCTTCCGGCGGCGGAGTTGGCGTGCGTGCATCGTCCGGTTCCACGGCGCGCGCCGGACGTGCGGGCACTCCGTAAACCAACACATCCTCCTCCACATCCCGCGTTACGACAGATCCGGCGCCTGTTCGCGCGCGTGCGCCAAGGGTAACGGGCGCGACCAGAAGCGTATCACTACCGAGGAAGACATCATCGCCAAGAAGCGTAGCGTTTTTCGAAACGCCGTCAAAATTACAGGTGATGGCGCCGGCGCCGACATTAACGTTCTCGCCGACGGTCGCATCCCCAATATAGCTGAAATGACCCATCTTGACGCCTGGGCCAAGATAGCTGTTCTTCACTTCGCCAAAGTTGCCCATATGCACGTCTTCACCCAGATGGGCGCCTGGCCGCAGATGGCCAAACGGGCCGATTTCGCTGCCTCGCTCCATCCTGGCCTGCTCGATGACACTGTACTCAACCCGGCACGCATCACCGATTGCGCTATCTATGATGCGGCTGCCTGGCCCGATCTGGCAGTCGGCGCCAATGGTTGTCCGTCCTTGCAGATGGGTTCCCGGATAGATAACCGAATCCTGGCCGATAGTCACACAGGCGTCGATATAAGTGGATGCCGGATCGACGAGCGTCACGCCGGCCAGCATATGCTCCTCATTAATGCGCTGGCGCAACGCTTGCGCAGCGACAGCCAGGTGGCTGCGGTCGTTGATGCCATATACCTCATCGGGCGGGGCCGCAACTGTCTCGATCCGCCCACCCTGGTCAGCGGCGATTCCAACCATATCGGTCAAATAATACTCTCCATTGGGGCTGGGCGTCAGCAGTGAAAGATTTTCCCAAAGCCATTGGGCGTCAAAGCAGTAAACACCGAGATTTAACTCACGAATGGCAGCCTCTTCAGGCGTACAGTCAACCTCTTCCACGATTTTCCGCACAACGTCATTCTCGTCGCGCACGACCCTGCCAAACCCCTGGGCCTCCTCACGCTCGACCGTTAACAAAGACAACGCAGTTGGCAAGCGCTGTTGTTGTGTACGATCCGAACGGAGTTGCGTCAACTTTCTTAGCGTCTGCGGGCGCAGAAGAGGCATATCCGAGTAGAGGACCAGAATCTGATCGGCTCGTTGATACAGGCGTTCCTTTGCTTGCATCAGCGCATGCCCAGTGCCGAGAAGCTCCTCCTGCACGCTGTAGTCGACGCGCTCGCCGAGGAGATCCCGCACCTGCTCTCTTGCGTAACCGACCACCACAACCGGGCGCAGATCAGAAAGCCCGTCTACCGCTTGCAGCGACCACTCGATCAGCGGCCGGCCCGCCAGTGGATGCAGAAATTTAGGCAGCTTCGATTTCATACGGGTTCCGTGCCCGGCAGCCAAGATGACGGCGGCAACTGTCATGCAGGATGCTCCTATGCTGTGGGAGGAAAAGAAGGCGCGCGCAAGAGCCGCCAAGGCGATCCGGCCATGACGGTGAACGCGTCTTCTATATGGTTATACACCAGGGCAAATCTATTCGCGGATAAAAAGGGTAGAAATCCGGGGTCAGGAGGGATGTCATCCATGAAATTGATCGCAGACCGAAGCCAGATTGATGTCTACGCACAGTGTATCACAACAAAACAGGTTATGCAGAGGAGCCTCAGTCAGTGGTGCAGAAGTAGAAAAGGGAACGGAGGTGTTGGCAGCGGTCTACTCTCACACGGAGTCGCCTCCGCACTACCATCGACGCTGGTGGACTTTACTGCCGGGTTCGGGATGGGGCCGGGTGTCTCCCCACCGCTCTTGCCACCAACTCCTCCGTCCCGCTTTCACTATGTTGGCCGCACCGTGTTGGGGTGCGCTGCGCGCTCTTTGGCGCTTGCCTTGCTCATTCAGTTCCCGCAGCATTGGGCGCGCAATGCGCCATGCTGCTGCGCCCGCAAGCGGTCTTGCTTGCGTTCGTCTGACACACTAAGAACTAAACAGGATAAAGAATCACTGCTGTAAAGCGATGCACATGCACAGGTTAAGCCCTCGTGCTTTAGTACGGGTTCGCTCAAGACCTCTCAATCCTTACACGTCCCGCCTATCAAACTGGTCGTCTACCAGCGCACTTACCAGACTATCTCTGTGAGGGAACTTATCTTGAGGCTGGCTTCCCACTTAGATGCTTTCAGTGGTTATCCGTTCCAGACTTAGCTACCCAGCGATGCCGTTGGCACGACAACTGGCACACCAGCGGTCTGTCCATCCCGGTCCTCTCGTACTAGGGACAGATCCTCTCAATTCCCTTACGCCCACAGCGGATAGAGACCGACCTGTCTCACGACGGTCTGAACCCAGCTCGCGTGCCACTTTAATGGGCGGACAGCCCAACCCTTGGGACCTACTCCAGCCCCAGGATGTGACGAGCCGACATCGAGGTGCCGCACCTTCCCGTCGATGTGAACTCTTGGGGAAGACTAGCCTGTTATCCCCGGGGTAGCTTTTATCCGTTAAGCCACAGCCTTTCCACTCAGTACCGTGGGTTCACTAACGCCGACTTTCGTCTCTGCTCAACATGTCCGTCTCGCAGTCAAGCTCCCTTTTGCGTTTGCACTCTTCAACTGGTTTCCATTCAGCCTGAGGGAACCTTTGCACGCCTCCGTTACTCTTTGGGAGGCGACCGCCCCAGTCAAACTGCCCACCTGACACTGTCCCCATACCGGATCACGGCACAGGTTAGAACCAAAACTCAATCAGGGTGGTATTTCACCAACGACTCCACCGATCCTGGCGAACCAGCTTCATTGTCTCCCACCTATCCTACACAGACTAAGCCCTAATCCAATATCAGGCTGCAGTAAAGCTCCACGGGGTCTTTTTGTCCTGCTGCGGGTAAGAAGCATCTTTACTCCTACTTCAGTTTCACCGGGCCCTCCGTCGAGACAGTGCCCCACTCGTTACGCCTTTCGTGCGGGTCGGAACTTACCCGACAAGGAATTTCGCTACCTTAGGACCGTTATAGTTACGGCCGCCGTTCACCGGGGCTTCAGTTCAAAGCTCTCACCTCTCCCCTTAACCTTCCGGCACTGGGCAGGCGTCAGCCCGTATACGTCGTCTCTCAACTTCGCACGGACCTGTGTTTTTGATAAACAGTCGGCAGGGCCTCTTCTCTGCGGCCTCCTCAGGCTCAGCTGCGTGCGCAACCTCACCCTACCGAGGCGGTCCTTCTCCCGAAGTTACGGACCATTTTTGCCTAGTTCCTTGACGAAGGTTCTCCCGTTCCCCTTGGTGTTCTCCACCTGTCTACCTGTGTCGGTTTGCGGTACGGTCGCGTCGGTCTCACTAGAGGCTTTTCTCGTCAGCTTGGGTTCAATCACTTCCACCTGATTCAGGCTCGCCTTCACCCCTCAGCTCAGACGGTCTTTTCACCCCGTCCTCATCACCTACAGGCTTGGCACCAGCTCTTCCAGCCGCTGGCTGACCTACCCTTCTGCGTCACCCCTTCGCTCATACAACCTTACGCGGTACAGGAATATTCACCTGTTATCCATCGGCTACGCCTTTCGACCTCGCCTTAGGTCCGACTAACCCGACGCGGATTGACCTCCCGTCGGAAACCTTAGACTTTCGGGGACTGCGGTTCTCACACAGCTCTCGCTACTCGTGCCAACATTCTCACTTCCATGCCCTCCACGGCTCCTTCCGGTACCGCTTCGATGCGCATGGAACGCTCGCCTACCTCCCGTGCATACGCGCACGCATACACGAATCCGTAGCTTCGGCGGGTGGCTTAAGCCCCGTTATATTTTCGGCGCAGTATCACTTGACCAGTGAGCTGTTACGCACTCTTTCAAGGATGGCTGCTTCCAAGCCAACCTCCTGGCTGTCTCTGTAACACCACTTCCTTTCCCACTTAGCCACCACTTAAGGACCTTAGCTGACGGTCTGGGCTGTTCCCCTCTCGACTACGAAACTCATCTCCCGCAGTCCAACTGCCGTCCTTAAACATAGGCATTCGGAGTTTGGTTGAGTTCGGTAAGCATTTCGCCCCCTACCTCATCCAGTGCTCTACCTCCTATCCTCAACGGACGACGCTAGCCCTAAAGCTATTTCGGCGAGAACCAGCTATCTCCAGGTTCGTTTGGCATTTCACCCCTATCCACACCTCATCCGAGCACTTTGCAACGTACACCGGTTCGACCCTCCACGAAATTTTACTCCCGCTTCAGTCTGGACATGGATAGCTCACCTGGTTTCGGGTCTACTGCCAGCAACTCTGCGCCCTATTCAGACTCGCTTTCGCTTCGGCTCCGGCTCTTGCGCCTTAACCTTGCTACTGACCGTAACTCGTTGGCTCATTCTCCAATAGGCACGCCATCACCCGGCCAGGTTGCCCCGGCATCAGGCTCTGACTGCTTGTAGGCATACGGTTTCAGGATCTCTTTCACTCCCCTATCAGGGGTCCTTTTCACCTTTCCCTCACGGTACTTGTCCACTATCGGTCGCCAAAGGTATTTAGTCTTGGAGAGTGGTCTCCCCAGCTTCTCACAGGGTTTGCGTGCCCCGTGATACTCAGGATCCCGACCAGGTCTTCCCAGATTTCGCCTACGGGACTCTCACCCTCTCCGGTCCGCCTTTCCAGTGCGGTTCCGCTATCCCGTCCAACCCTTCCGTCGGTCCTCCAACCCCTCGTCAGCTTGCGCCAACTCGGTTTGGACTTCTCCGCTTTCGCTCGCCACTACTCACGGAATCGTTTCTTTTCCTCCGGGTACTTAGATGTTTCACTTCCCCGAGTTCCCCGCTGCGCAGCTATCTCTTCACTACGCGCTGCCCCGGCATTCCCCAGGGCGGGTTTCCCCATTCGGACATCTGCGGCTCTATGCCTTACCACAACTCCCCGCAGCTTTTCGCAGTGGTACACGTCCTTCCTCGGCCTTTGGCGCCAAGGCATCCTCCGTATGCCCTTCGTAGCTTAACCTGCTGTGCTCAAAGCAGACGCCTTACGACGACTGCTCCTTCTCACTCCTACAGCAGTTCTTCTCTATCCTATTCAGTTCTTAATGTGCCAGCACTGCCACTTCTTACTGCCTGCTGCCACCTGCCCCCAACCACCTGCTACGCAAAAGGGCTGCTTCCCTATGTTCCAGGGCCTCGCAAACCCTCTTCCTGCTCCGCCCGCATCGCAGCCGGCGCAACCTCCCGCACATGACCGCCACACGGCAGTGGGCCTGCGTGGACTCGAACCACGGACCCCTGCGTTATCAGCACAGTGCTCTAACCGGCTGAGCTACAGGCCCTCACTTCCTCCACACAACAACAGGGGCACATTAACCCCTGAAAAGTGGTAAGAGTGCGCACATCCTGCAAACCTCTGGCGCCTCCGCTTCACAGACAAACCTTCCGTCTCCACAAAAACGCCCGTTCCCTCATAGAAAGGAGGTGATCCAGCCGCACCTTCCGGTACGGCTACCTTGTTACGACTTCGTCCCAGTCATCAGTCCCACCCTAAACAGCTCCCTCCCTAAGGTTGGGTCACCGTCTTCAGGTCTTACCAACTCCCATGACGTGACGGGCGGTGTGTACAAGGCCCGGGAACGTATTCACCGCAGTATTGCTGACCTGCGGTTACTAGCAACTCCGGCTTCATGCAGGCGAGTTGCAGCCTGCAATCCGAACTATGACTGGCTTTGATGGGATTCGCTTCAGGTCTCCCTTTCGCTTCCCTTTGTACCAGCCATTGTAGCGTGTGTGTAGCCCTGGACATATAGGCCATGCTGACTTGACATCATCCGCACCTTCCTCCGGCTTGTTACCGGCAGTCTCGCTAGACACATGTAACTAGCAACACGGGTTGCGCTCGTTGCGGGACTTAACCCAACATCTCACGACACGAGCTGACGACAGCCATGCAGCACCTGTCTGCGCTGCCCGAAGGCTCGTTCCAGTTTCCCTTCACTACTACGCAGATGTCAAGCCCAGGTAAGGTTCTTCGCGTTGCATCGAATTAAACCACACGCTCCGCTGCTTGTGCGGGCCCCCGTCAATTCCTTTGAGTTTTAGCCTTGCGACCGTACTCCCCAGGCGGTGAACTTATCGCGTTTGCTCCGGCACGGACGGCTTCTACACCGCCCACACCTCGTTCACATCGTTTACAGCGTGGACTACCGGGGTATCTAATCCCGTTCGCTACCCACGCTTTCGTGCCTCAGCGTCAGTAAAATGCCAGGAGGCCGCCTTCGCCTCTGGTGTTCTTCCCGATATCTACGCATTCCACCACTACACCGGGATTTCCGCCCCCCTCTCATTCACTCTAGCTACCCAGTTTCCAACGTCCTCTCCCAGTTAAGCCAGGAGCTTTCACGCCAGACTTGGGCAGCCGCCTGCGCACCCTTTACGCCCAGTAATTCCGGATAACGCTTGACACCTACGTATTACCGCGGCTGCTGGCACGTAGTTAGCCGTGTCTTCGTCCTGGGGTACCGTCCGCTCTCTTCCCCCAGTTAAGGAGTTTACAATTCGAAAACCTTCGTCCTCCACGCGGCGTTGCTGCGTCAGGGTTGCCCCCATTGCGCAATATTCCTCACTGCTGCCCCCCGTAGGAGTCGGAACCGTGTCTCAGTTCCCGTGTGGCTGGTCTTCCTCTCAGAACAGCTATCGATCATCGCCTTGGTGGGCCTTTACCCCACCAACCAGCTAATCGACCGCAGGCCCCTCCCAAATCGCCGCAGCTTTCCTCACCAAGCTCCCGCTCCAGTGAGATTATGCGGTATTAGCCACAGTTTCCCGTGGTTATCCCCCCTTTCGGGGCAGGTTGCCTACGTGTTACGCACCCGTTCGCCACTCTCCACGGCACATTCCTACCTAAGCAAAAACACACCGCTTCCCGTTCGACTTGCATGTGTTAAGCACGCCGCCAGCGTTCATCCTGAGCCAGGATCAAACTCTCCGTATTTCCGCAGCCGTTCCCGCTCGCCTCCCGCACTCCCAGAAACGCCGCAGAACAACTGCCTCCCTACGCAAAGCTACTTCTAACTCGGCATTGACTCGCTCTCAAACCCGAACGCATCCCCGTATCCGCAGAATACGCCCAAACCCAAAAGCTACCTTCTCAAGCTTGCTGGACTCGCTTCTCTTACCACTCTTCAACTGTTAATGTGCCGCAACCTTGCTACCCTACTACATCCCACACCCTTTGACAAATCCCGATCCGGCTGATCTGCGCATACATGAATCGTGTACGACACATGACTTCCAGCCAGACCTTCTGTCAACACCTGCTGCGAAATCCCGCATAGGCTGGGGGGTAGGATTTATTAGGCTAACCTATCCTCTTTCCGTTGTCAAATCCAATTTCGCGCCAATTGCATACACAGTTACGCGGCCGGCCCACTATGCAACGCAGGAATGGTTGCCCCCACCGGCGACAGCGCGTTGCTCACAAGTCGGGGCGGATGGACGATGCGCCTGCGATCTCGATGGCGGGAACTGTCCGAGCGCAAGGAGTGCATGGTATGATACGTGGTGTCAGCCCGTGCAGTGCGCAGGAGATCAGAAATCTGAGGTAATGTCGCCATGTCGAAAACAGGCCCGGCCAAACAGATCCTGGTTGTCGATGATGAACCACGCATGGTGCGGTTCGTTAAGATGAACCTGGATCTGGAAGGGTATCAGACTCTGGAAGCCAATGACGGCTTCCAGGCGCTGGAAAAGATACGGGAATACGAACCCAATTTGGTGCTTCTGGATGTTGAGATGCCGGGGCTGGACGGCTTCGAAACGCTCAAACGGCTGCGGGAAATCAGCGAGATTCCAGCGATTATGCTTACGGTGCGCTCCGATGAGGAGGACCGCATCCGAGGGCTGGATCTGGGGGCGGATGATTATGTGACGAAGCCGTTCAGCCCGCGAGAGCTATCCAGCCGGATCCGTGCGGTGCTGCGTCGCTTTGAAGTGACGAATACCCGACCGGAAGATCAGATTATCACGATCGATGATCGGTTGCAGGTGGACTTGCAGCGGCGCGATGTCATTGTAGACGGCGAACGACTCAGTTTGCGCCCAACCGAGTATCGACTCCTGCATCAACTCATCCAAAACGCCGGGTGGGTGGTCCCCCATGAGGTGCTGCTGACGAAAGTTTGGGGACACGAATATGTAAACGACAATCATCTTTTGCGTCTCTATATTACATATCTCCGCAAAAAGATCGAGCCGGACCATTCGAAGCCGCGCTATATTTTTACGGAACGAGGTCTGGGATATCGATTCCGCGACTACAAGGATTCGGCATCATCCTGAACTGGGTCAGTTCCGTGGAACGATCTGGCCAGTTCATTTTTGAACACAGCGCCAACTATGCTATCATCCACAGTTGGTCTGTAATAGCTTAACATATCCGACAGATCAGATTGACTCTATATCCATTCAACACGTCCTGGGACTGAGGAATGGGGTGCCGTCAATGTGCGGTCATTCTCAGAGTGAACAGGACGGAAGCGCAACCCTGGAGGTTCTCGTGGCATCAGTCGTTAGCATGAAGCAGCTGTTGGAGGCAGGCGTACATTTCGGGCACAGGACCCAACGTTGGAATCCGAAGATGCGGCCGTATATCTTTACTGAACGCAGCGGCATCCACATTATCGATCTGCATCAGACAATGACGCGTATCAATGAGTACTATGAGATGGTACGCCGATTGGTCGCCGGTGGCGGCACAGTCTTGTTTGTCGGCACAAAAAGGCAGGCGCAGGGCACGATTGAACAGGAGGCAGCCCGTTGTGGGATGCCCTACATCCACAATCGTTGGCTGGGTGGCACTCTGACGAATTGGGCCACGATCAAACAACGAATCGACTATCTGAACCGACAAGAACGGCGTAAGGCCAATGGCGAATTTCAGACGCTTCCAAAGATCGAGCAACTGGTCATCGATCGTGAACTTGCCAAGTTGAATCGTCGTATCGGTGGGATCAAAACCCTCACCGAGATGCCCAATCTGATCTTTGTCATCGATACCCAACGGGAAGAGTTGGCGGTCAAGGAAGCGAACAAGATCGGCATTTCCTTGATCGCCGTGGCAGATACCAACTCCGACCCGGATGACATCACATATATCATACCCGGCAATGATGATGCGATCCGCGCCGTCAAGCTGATCACCCAGATTATTGCTGATGCGGTCGAAGAGGGGCGGCGGTTCCGTGAAGTCGATATGGTAGAGACCGGGCAGGTCTCTGACAATGAATTGGCGGAACTGGAACAGTACCTCGGGCCGAGCACACTGGCGAAGTTGCAGGGCATGGATGAAGAGGAAGAGGGCGCAGCGGAGGGAACGGCAGAGGTGACCGCCGCCGCCACCGAGGAAGAGGATGGCGCGGCTTCCGCTGAGGCGGATGCGCCCCAGATGGAGGATGCAGCGGCGCCTGAGCAGGCGGAGGCCGAGTCGAACACCGGTGGTCAGTAACCACTAACTGCGTTGACTACTGTACACTGCGGTTGAAACGTTCGCGCGGTGCGGACGATTACGCGAAAATACCCTCCACGCGCCGGCGCGTGGATATCAATACAGCATGGCAATCAGGAGGAGGAGAATGGCTGCGATCACAGCACAAATGGTGAAAGAACTGAGGGGCGCGACGGGCGCCGGCATTCTCGACTGCAAAACGGCGCTGAACGAAAACGATGGCGACTTCGACAAAGCGGTGGAATATCTGCGGGAAAAGGGGTTGTCAGCCGCAGCCAAGAAGGCCGACCGCGACGCCCATGAAGGGATCATCGGCTCCTATGTTCACCACGGCAGCAAGGTAGCCGCTATGGTCGAACTCAACTGCGAGACGGATTTCGTTGCCCGCACAGAGCAGTTTCAGGGGCTGGCGCGAGATTTGGCCATGCACATTGTGGCGGTCAACCCGGAATATGTCGCTCGGGAAGAGGTTCCCGCCGATGTGCTGGACAAAGAAATCGCCATCTACAAGGCCCAGGCCCAGGAGAGCGGCAAACCTGAAAGAATCCTCGACCGGATCGCTGAAGGCAAGCTGGAGAAATGGTACAGCGACGTTTGCCTGATGGAACAGGAGTACTTCAAGGACTCCGATAAGAACGTCAAAGATGTTCTCGTAGAAAACATCGCCAGCCTTGGTGAAAATATCCAGATTCGTCGCTTCAGCCGTCTGCAAGTCGGCTAATTGCGCCGTCAGCCCAGCCCAGCCTCCGTGTCGGGCTGGGCTTTTTTATGTCATCGTCAGCGCGCCCCGTCGGGAACCGGCGCTTAATTCAAGGAGTTGATGCAATGGATGGTCTTAAATATCGCCGCGTTCTGCTCAAAATGGGAGGGGAAGCGCTGGCCGGCGAAGGCGGATTCGGCATCAACCCCAGACGGGCCGAAGAGGCAGCCCAGAAGATTCTGGCAATCGCCGATCTGGGCGTCGAGGTGGCGTTGGTCATCGGTGGCGGCAATATGTGGCGGGGCAAAGAAGACGGCCTCGATCATGGCATGGAGCGGGTGACTGCCGACCACATGGGCATGTTGGCGACTGTGATGAATTCGTTGGCCCTGCAGGACGCCCTCGAGCGCGGCGGCCTGCCCACCCGCGTAATGACCGGCATCGAGATTCGAGCTGTGGCCGAGCCTTACATCCAGCGCCGGGCCATTCGCCACATGGAAAAGGGCCGCGTCGTCATCTTCGGGGCCGGCACGGGCAATCCTTATTTTACAACCGATACGGCTGCCAGCCTGCGGGCGATGGAAGTCAACGCCGAAATTCTGATCAAAGCGACGAAAGTGGACGCGGTCTACGACAAAGATCCGAAGAAAAACAGCGACGCCCGCCGCTTCAAACAGCTCTCGTATATCGATGCGCTCAATATGCGGGTAGGCGTCATGGATAGCACGGCGATCGCGATGTGTATGGACAACAGCCTCCCGATTTCTGTCGTCAATGTCTGGGCCGAAGGTGCGTTGGTGAAAGTTGTCAAGGGGGAACCGGTCGGTACTGTTTTCTCCGGCTCTGCCACATCCTGACGCCCGCGCCGGCAACGGAGCATCAAACTTCGTTTTCATTTGCTCTGAACCTCTGCTAAAATGGCAAACAATCAGAGAACTGAAGGCAGCGAAAGAACTCTATCCAGATGTCAGATTGAGCAGTGCCTTCATATCCTGAATTTCCATGAGCACAGCGTCAGCAGACAAACACCCCCTATACGCCACCTTTCGATTCGGCGGTTGGCAAAGGATGGGGCAAATCGTTGAAAGCGGCCATGGCGCGAACGCCAATCGCAAGGGCTTGCAATGGCCTCAACAGGGCGGACAAGCCCGTTCGCGCTGATGATGTGGAAGGAGTTCCGTTGTGATTGAAGACATCTTAGACGAAACCCGAGAGCGCATGGGCAAAGCGATCAACACCTTGCAAACCGACTTAATGACAATCCGCACAGGTCGGGCCAACCCCGCACTTGTCGAGCGCCTGACCGTCAATTATCACGGCATCCCTACCCCGTTGATGCAGATTGCGTCGATCTCGGTCCCAGAGGCGCAAACGCTCCAGATTCGTCCGTATACCCCAGCCGATATCGCGGCAATCGAACGGGCCATCGCCATGTCTGACATCGGTCTGACGCCGAACAACGACGGCAAGCAGATCCACCTGGCGATTCCACCTCTGACGGAAGAGCGCCGCCGTGACCTGACAAAGCAGGTATCCCGGCGTGCCGAGGAGGCCCGCGTCGCGGTTCGCAACATCAGGCGGGATGCGATCAAAGATATGCGCTCCTTCCAGAACGAGGGACTGATCACTGAGGATGATCTGCACAGCGGCCAGGACAAGGCGCAGGAGGTCACGGACAGTTTCGTGACCAAGGTGGACGAGATTGCACGCGACAAAGAAACGGAAATTATGACCATCTGACCGACAAGGAGTCAGCGTTCCCTTGAGCAGCCCTGGCATGATTCGGCAAAGTCCAGACAACCAGATAGAAAGCGCTTTCCCCCCTCTCGCCAGAATTCCCTATCACGTGGGGATTATCATGGACGGGAATGGTCGCTGGGCAAAGGAAAGAGGTCTGATTCGGTATGTCGGGCATCGCGCCGGCGTCGACAACATCCGACCGGTCCTCGAAGCCTCTGTCGAATTCGGCATCAAAGTGCTGACCATCTATGCCTTCTCCACCGAAAACTGGTCTCGTCCTATCGAGGAAGTGTCGGGGCTGATGCGGCTACTGGGGATGGCGTTGCGTAACCGGCTGCAAGAACTCCACGAAAACGGCGTGCAGATTCGCCACAGCGGCCGCCTCACCGGCATCAACGAAGAACTTCAGAAACAGATTCTGCACGCGGTCGATTACACCAAACACAACGATACAATCATTCTGAACGTGGCCTTCAATTACGGCGGGCGCGGGGAGATCCTGGACGCGACGCGCCAGATCATCAAAGATGGAATCGATCCGGATTCCCTGAGCGAAGAAACGTTCAGCCGCTACCTCTATACTGAGGGCTTGCCCGACCCGGACCTGATCATCCGCACCGGCGGAGATTGGCGGCTGAGCAACTTTCTGATCTGGCAGGCAGTCTATGCCGAGTACTATTCGACCAAGACATATTGGCCTACCTTTGACAAGGCGGAGTTATACAAAGCGCTCATCGAGTTCAATCGTCGCGATCGGCGTTTCGGCGGCGTGCCGGATGCGGAATAGACGCTCCCGCTTTGCGGAACGTCCCAATCCCCCTCACCACCATACCTTGTAGTCTTGCAGTCGGATATTGGAAACGGTGAAACGACGAGTCATCGCCGCCCTGATTGCGTTGGTCCCGGTTTTGCTGGCGCTCTGGTACGGCGGATTCTGGTGGGTTCTTCTACTCACCTTCTTCACATCGCTGGGGGCATATGAATACTATGTCCTGATCGAGAGGAGCGGCTACAGGCCGGCCCGCTGGTTCGGCTTCGCCTGGGCGCTGGCGTTGCTGCTTTCCCACTGGTCGTTCATCCCGCTGGAGCCTTCGCTCGTCCTGACCTTCGGCTTCATCATCATTTTCATCCGCATCCTGTTGTCCCAGCAGCCCTCCACGCCACAGCCGGAGGGCGGACCCGCTGCGCAAGAGCAGGACCACAAGCCCTTTCGCAACTGGGCGCTCACCGTGGCCGGCGCCAGTTATCTCGGCCTGATGATGGGGCAGGCCCTCGCGCTGCGTCTCCTGCCCAACGGTCTTTACTGGATGTTGCTCGGGTTGGGCATCACGATGATCAACGACAGCGCGGCCTACTTTGTCGGCGTCACAATAGGCCGCAACCGAATCTTGCCGGCGCTCAGCCCCAAGAAGACCTGGGAAGGAACTGTCGGCGGCTGGATAGCGGCGACACTGACCGGCGTCGCGGTGGCTTTCTGGTCGCCTCTCGAAATGGCGGTCTGGCTCGGCGCGTTGATCGGCCTGGCGGGCGGGATTCTGGCGCTTTTCGGCGACCTGGCGATCAGTATGCTCAAACGGCAGATCGGCGTGAAGGACAGCGGCGTCTTCCTGCCCGGCCACGGCGGATTTCTCGACAGACTCGACAGCATCATGTTCGTGCTGCCGTTCGTCTATCAGATGGCGCTGCTGCTGGGCGCAGGCCCGTAACGTCTATTCATCCTCATCGGCGACGCGACCGTCCCACAGGCTGCGCATCTCCGCACAGCGTTCCAGCAGTGGCTCCAACCGGCCTGCATCTTCGACCCGCCCTGATTTCAGCACAATGATCTGATCCGCCCGACGCAGAAGAGGCCGTCGGTGGGAGACCACCAGATAGGTGGCGTCCTGCCGCGCAAAGAGCCGCTCCCACAGGAGTTGCTCGGTCTCCAGGTCCAGCGCGCTGGACAGATCGTCACATACCAGCAACTCGGCCTGGCGGATGAACATACGCGCGGCCGCGGCCCGTTGCCGCTGACCACCGGACAGCTTCACGCCGCGCGGCCCCACGACCGTCTCCAATCCATTCTCAAGCTGCGCCAGATCCGATTCCAGCACCGCGGCCCGCACCGCTTGGGCCAACATCGCATCATCCGCGTCGAGGCCGAGCAGGATATTCTCCCGCAACGATTCGCTGAACAGGCTCGGCGTCTGCGAGATGTACGCGCTCACCGGCGGCACGAAGAAAGAGGCCGGCGCGTGGACGCGGCTACCATTCCAGTGGATTTCGCCGGAGTCGGCCGGCAGCAGCCCCAGCAACACGCGCAGCAGCGTCGACTTGCCCGCGCCAATGCGACCGGTTACAACGGTAAAGCTGCCCCGCTCCAGACGCAGATCGACATCGGCGATGCCCTTCTCCGAACCGGGATAGCGATAGGTCAGCCCGGCGGCGGAGAGGTCTTGCAGCAGTTCTGCTTCGGCAGGTGAAGCGTCGCGGGCGGATGGAAACGCGCCGCTCAGATAGATGGGCGTCTTGCGCACCAGGGCGGAGGGCGGCCCTCCCTGCAGAAGCCGGTCCATGCGCTCGATAGAGACGCCTGCCTGTTTCCAGCGGGCGAAAAATACCCCAATTATGGCGATCATGCTGGAGATGAAGTCCAAATAGTAGGCAAACAGGGCAAAATCGCCAATCGTAAACGACCCTTCCCGCAGCGCGGCGCCGGCCAGCAGCAGGACCAGCCCCATACCAATATTGACAACATTGTTAAAGGTCGAATTGAGAACCCCGTTGAACAGCCGATCGCGCAGGGCGCTCTTGCGGCGCGTCTCATTCAGCCCCTCAAAGTGCGCCAGCACACTTTCTTCCGCCGCTGCAACCTGCACGGCCTGAATGCTCTCGAACATCTCGCCGATAAAGCCGGTCACATTGCCGGCGGAGGTGCGGTTGGCCTCACGGTACTGTTGCACCTTGGACAGTGCCAGATTGGCCACGATCAAGACGACGACCAGAGGAAGAAAGGCGAAGATCGTGACGCGCAGATTGATGCGCGCCATGGTCAACAGCGCCACCACCCCAAATATGCCCGTCGCCAGCAGAAAGAGCGCCCACACCGTGAAGTTGCCCACCTCCTCCGCATCCTCGCGGAAGCGGCTGATCGCCTCGCCGGTTGAGCCGGGCAACGAACGCGCGCCCGGCATGCTGAGGATGTGCTCGATCAGATTCTTGCGCATGGTGGCCGCGGTGCTGAAAGTCCAGCGAAAGAAGACATACATATCGATCAGTATCAGGCCGTTGCCAAAAAGGGCCACGGCCAACATCAGCGCGGCCCAGGCGTTCGGCCCCCATGCAAGCGGAGCCGAGGCCGTCAGCGAATCGAAGAAGAAGCGAATCACCAACCCGGTTGCCTGAAAAATACCGACAAAGACGAAAATCCGTATCGCTGTCGTCAGCGCATAGAGGCCGGGAAAGCAGCGGATCAGGCCCAACCAGGTCTTGGCCACCGATAGCGGCGGACGTTCTGCGATCTGTGTCATGTATCCAGCCCCTCTGCGCCCAACTGCAACAGGCGATGGTAGTGGGAAGAGGAATCCGAGGCCAGCGCGCTGCGGTCGCCCTCTTCCTGAATCTGTCCGTTTTCCAGGATCAGAATTCTGTCGGCCCGCTGCACGGTGGACAGCCGATGCGCGATGAGAATGCCCGTCCGGTCGGTGAGCAGCCGCCCGACCGCCCTCTCCAGAAAGGCTTCCGTCGCCGGGTCCAGCCGCGAGGAAGCTTCGTCCAGGACGATCACCCCCGGATCGCGTAGAAAGATGCGAGTGAAGGCCAGAAGTTGCGCCTCGCCGGCAGACAGCCCGCCGCTGCCGACCTGCAACTGCGCGTCCAGACCGCCCAAGGCGGCATACCACTGGGCAAGCCCCAGTTCGTCGATGGCCTCCCTGATGCGCGCGTCCGTCACCGTCTGGTCAAAGAAGGTCAGGTTGTCCCGAATCGAGGCCTGAAACAGCTGTACGTTTTGCGTGACCATCCCCACCTGCGAGCGCAGTTGGCGCAGAGGCCACCGGCGCACATCCCGCCCCGCCACCAGCACGCGACCGCTATCCACGTCGTGCAGGCGCAGCAACAGTCGCGCCAGGGTCGTCTTGCCGCTGCCCGTGCGCCCTAGCAGACCTAACACCTCGTTTGGCGCTAAGCGCAGTTGGAAGCTGTCCAGCGCGAATTTTCCATTTTCAGACGTTCTCTCTTCCGGCGGCGCGTCCGTCGGATAGGCAAAGCGCACCCGCTCGAACTCCACAGCCAGAGCGCCTGTCGGTCCGGCGCTATCTCCCCCAGCCGAAGAAACCGCCCCGACTCTGACCGCCGACGCCTCTGCCAGGCGACTTTCAGTCGCAAACAACTCTTGAACGCGGGCGATGCCGGCCCCGGCCCGTTGAAACTGCTCAAACTCCTGGGCGATTTGCTGAAGTGGCTGTGCGATCAGGTTGGTATAGTGGAAGATCAGGTAGACCGTGCCGATAGTGAGTGCGCCGCTGAAAAAGAGCGAGGCGCCGACGACAAAGGCGACTGCGTTCCCCACCGAAAAGAGAAGCCAAGCGATGTTGATCATCGAAAAGCCCAGCAGCTCCGCCCGCACCGTCGTCTGCCAGAATGTGCGCAAGAGTTGGTGGAAGCGGTGGAGCGTGAAGGCGCGCGCATTGCTGGCGCGGATGTCCTCGGTGCCGGCCAGGCGCTCTTCGACAAAGCCGAAGAAACGGGCGCTGGCCTCGCGCGAGCGCTTCCAATGCGGCACGGCCAGGTTGCGCAGGCGCGCCAACACCAGCAGCGTGATCACAACAAAGACGCCAATCGCCGCGCCCACCCGCATATCTTCGCGCAGCAGCACCACCATCACGCCGATCAGCAAGAGGCCATTGCCGAAGATCTGTACGACCAGTTGGGAGAAAAAGCGGGTCAGCGCATTGATGTCGCCGTCAATGCGCTCGATCATTTCGCCGGGCGTATGCTGCTGGTGGAACGAGAGATCCAGGTGCAGGCAGTGCCGCGCCAGGTCATAACGCAGGGCGTTGGTCGCGCGCCAGCCTACATTTTCCGCCAGGACGGTGCTGCTTACCGCAGTCACCTGCTGAACGGCGGCAATGCCAATGAACAGCAGCGCCAGGCGCGTAAGGAGGTCAACCGATTCACCGGCCAGCGCCGAATCCAGAAAACGACGCATGATCAGGGGATTGATCAACTGGAGGACAATGTTGGCGCAGAGGACAAGCAGAAGCAGCAGCGCCTGCCCCAACTGGGGCCGCAGGTAGCGGGTCAGCAGGCGCACATAGAGTTGAGCGGACGGACGCATCGCGCGTGCCTCCTGGGGGCGGAAGAAGAACGTTAGAGCAGCTCGCAAATTCTTATCTGGGTGGTGGTCGGCAACGGGCGGTCTGCTGCCATCGTCCGCTGACTCAGGCGGAGGGAGCGATGCAGGCCCGCAGCGCGGTCAGGTTTTCGCCGACGCTCCGGTCACTGTTGTAGACGGCGCTGCCGACGACGATGACATTGGCCCCGTTGCGCTGTACATCGCGGATATTGTCGATGCCGATGCCGCCGTCCACTTCCAGATCACAGGTCGGATTGTACTCATCCAGGAGCTTGCGCGTCCGCCGTAGTTTGCTGGTCATCGTCTGAATAAACCGTTGGCCGCCGAAACCGGGATTGACACTCATCACCAGCACCTGATCGACGAACGGCGCAATCTCGCGAATGCTTTCAATCGGCGTAGAAGGATTCAGAGCAACCCCGACCTGGCAGCCCAGATCGACGATCTGCTGGACCGCCCGGTGCAGATGACGACACGCTTCCAGATGAATCGTCATGATATTGGCGCCGGCTTTGGCGAATGCCTCCAGATACCGCTCCGGCTCCTCGATCATCAGGTGTACGTCCAGGGGCAGCTGCGTGATCCGATGGGCCGCTTCCACCACCAGCGGCCCGAAAGTGATATTGGGTACAAAACGCCCGTCCATTACATCCAGATGGAGCAGGTCGGCGCCGCCATGTTCTGCCGCCAGAATCGCCTCTTGCAGGCTACCGAAATCAGCAGTAAGAATGGATGGGGCCAGTTTGACTGCGTGCGCCACCATCGTGAGTACCTCCTTAATTGATATCAGTAGTGGACCGGGCTTCGGCGACGGATGCGGCGGCCTGGCTGCCAGGGCCTCCTGCGATAGTCTCTTCACGTTCTTTGGCCGCGCCCATCACCTGAATCAGTTCACTGATGTCGTCCAGTGTAATCAATCCCAGAAACTGTCCCTGATCCTGGACAATGATGACCCGACTCCCGGTCTCCATCATCCCTTCCCATACGTCGGCCAGCGTCGTATCGGCCGTGGTGACAGGCACCTGCGCGCGCGGAATCATCACATCGACGATACGCCCTGCCTGCCCCTGCCCGCGCAGAGTTGCCACCAGGCGCGGGCGCGTGAGCACGCCGACCAGATTATGACCCAGGTCGTACACCGGAAAATCTCCCTGGTAGGTCGTCATAATATAGTCAACGGCGCGGCTGATCGGCTCACTGGTATAGAGGACATGCGCGTCTTTGTTCACGGCCTGCCGGGCGCTGAAATCCTTCAGAATGTGGCGGCCTTCTACCGCCTCCAACTCGCCGCGACCGCCCACATATACGAAGAACGCGATCAGCAAGAGAAAGATGCCGCCGCCGAAGATGCCCCAAATCGCGAACAAGATCGCCATGCCCCGCCCAACCAGAACGGCGATACGCGTCGCCTGGACATACCGCAGACGCAACGCCAGCAGCGCACGCAGAATGCGACCGCCATCCATCGGGAACGCCGGCAACAGATTGAAGATACCCAGCATGACATTCATGCCCACCAGATAGAGAAGCAGCCCGATCAGGCTCATCGACTGCACCGCGCGCAGCAGCCCCCAGAATGACATCGAAACCGCGCCGGCGCGAATGCTCAGGCTCACAGCGACCAGGGCGACCGGCAGCAGCAATAGGGCCAGCACGAAGTTGACCGCCGGGCCGGCAATCGCGATCAGAAACTCTTGCGTCGGTTTGCGGGGCATCCGTTCTAACTGGGCCACGCCGCCGATAGGCAGCAGCGTGATATGCGGCACATTCACGCCGAAATACTTGGCTGTGAGCGCGTGGCCGAATTCATGCAAAGCTACACAGACAAAGAGCAGCAGGATGACGATAACGCCGTATACCGCGCCGGTCAGCACATTGCTGGCGTCGCGACTGTAGAGGTACGCGCCATAAAAGAGAATCAGGACAAATGACCAGTGGACCTGGACATCAATGCCCCGAATACGGATGATCTTCAGTGAGCTACCCATTTGTATGCCTCTTATCATCGGCTCTTCCAGTGTGGGTTTACGTGAGCCATATTCCTCCACGGCGGGCTGTGCGCCGTTCTGGAACGACTGCGAAGGCGGCTATGTGTCAGTTCGACGGCGACGCTCAACTGCCGAGCAAGGCGTCCGGCTCGCCACGGTTGCAGGCAGCGCATGGACACGATGCCCGCAAAGAGGAAAAGCCGTAGATACCGTTCCCGTGTCCGTCGGCCCAGGTAAAGCGGATAGCGTAGTTGCCCACCAGTTCCGCGCTCTCGACTCCAGCATCCGGGGGCGGGCCGACCGTCAGCCGCAGTGGATCCTCCTCGGCCAGGCGTCTATCCTCCCGACAGGATGCGCACGGACAGACGCTGCGCATCCAGGCCAGGCGGAGTACGCTGCGATGCCCATCCGCCCAATCGATCGCCAGGTCGCCGGTTGACCGGTCAACGGTCAGATCGGTCGGCTGGCAGGCGTCCCGTGTCTGCGCCAGGCTCATGAGCTATTTCCCGTCCGGCTCATCAGAGCCTCCATCAGTTCGATGGGCAATGGGAAGACGATTGTGCTGTTGTGTTCGCCGCTTATCTCCGTCAGGGTCTGCAAGTAGCGCAACTGCAACGCGCCGGCCTGAGAGGACATGACCCCGGCCGCCTCGGCCAGCGTTTGGGATGCCTCCAATTCACCTTCGGCGTGGATGATCTTGGCGCGCTTCTCTCGCTCTGCCTCGGCCTGACGGGCCATGGCCCGCTGCATCGACTGCGGAAGCTCCACGTCCTTCACTTCGACGACGCTGACCTTTACGCCCCACGGCTCCGTCTGCTCGTCGATAATCTGCTGGAGTTGCTGGTTGATCTGATCCCGTTCGGCCAGCAGTTCATCCAGTTCACTTTGCCCCAGCACGGAGCGCAGAGTCGTCTGAGCTATCTGCTGGGTCGCCAATAGATAGTTGGCGACGTTGACGACCGCCGCTTCGGGGGCCAACACCCGAAAATAGCAGACGGCATTCACTTTAACGGTCACATTGTCTTTGGTAATGGCTTCCTGTGTCGGCACGTCCAAGGTGACGACCCGCAGGTCCACGAGCCGCATCTGATCGACAAATGGGATCAACCAGAACAGGCCAGGCCCTTTGACGCCCGTCACCCGCCCCAAACGGAAGATCACCCCCCGGTCGTACTCTTTGACAATGCGCAAGGATGCCCGCAATAGCCACACCAAGACCAGAACAACGATGATATAGACGGGTATGTTTGTGAGTAGACCTTCCATTTGTAGGCTCCTATCGACAGTTCATGCCTCAGCGGGACAGCCCAACATCTGTCATTATAGCTTCTACCATACCAGGCGGCAACTGATCTGGAACTTTCCTCCTGTTTCGCTCCGTTTGCGCTTTTCCCTGGAACTGAAAGGGCGGTTCGTGCGCTTGTGCTTCGCGATATGAACGCGAATTGACGCAGCCCCATACAGCCGATATGATTTGTCAGAAGATGAGCGCGTGGGGCGCCTGACAATATCCGCAAAGGAAGATAGGTTATGGCTGAAGATCCTCGCCCACAATCGTCGGGGAAAATGCTGCGTCTACTGATCGCCGCGGCCGCATTAGCAGTCATCGCAGTTGTCGCTTACGTCGGCAGCGTGCTCCTGTTTGGCACAAGTTTGTCAGGCGTCTCTTTCTGGGGCGGCCCCAATGGCGGGGGCGAAGCCGTCTCGACAGAGCCGGCTATCGCCACAATGCCAACAATGACCGACACACCCACGCCAGGGCCCCAATACACGCCGACCGAGACGCCCTCGCCCATGCCGACTGACACGCCCACACCGGCGCATCCCGAGGCGCTCGTATCGACAGAAACGCTGAACCTGCGGGGCGGGCCTGGCACAAATTACGGCATAGTCGGTCAGGTGCTGGCCGGGCAGCGATTCCGCATCACAGGTCGTAACAGGGTGGGCGACTGGCTGCAGATCTGCTGTCCGGCAGGAGCGAACAGAGAGAGTTGGATCAGCGCCGACTTCGCGCAGATCAATTGGCAGATCAACAGCCTGCCCACCGCCCAAGCCCCACCGACGCCGACGCCAACCGCCACAATCGATGCGCCGGCCCTCACAGAGGTCGATCTCAGTCTGCCCGCCCCAGGCGGATTTCCCCCGCCCAGCGGCGTGAACCCCCTGACGGGTCAACCCTTGGTGTCGGGGCGCGGCAGTTTGCGTCCGGTCATCGTCTGCATCAACAACGACATCGCCGCCCGCCCGCAGCTTGGCATCAGCCAGGCCGATGTGATGTATGAATACCTGATGGAAGGGTTCAGCCTGACACGGTACAGCGCGATTTTCTACGGCGCCGACAGCGAGCAGATCGGGCCGGTGCGCAGCGCCCGCCTTGTCAACTACTATCTGGGCGCGCTGTACGACGCGGGATTGGTCTGCTCCGGGGCCAGCGACGGCATCCGCTATCAGCTCAAGAACAACAATCCACTCTTCCCTTATCTGGATATGGATCTGGATGATCCGGAGAGTACCCGCTACTCGCTCTCTGTCGGCAACGACTATCGCACGCGACTGCGCACCAGCAGCGAGATGGTGCGCCTCTGGTTGACAGATTGGTTCGTCGCGCGCGCGCCGTCACTTCAGGGATTTACCTTTGGCGGCCCGGCTGCCGGCGGCGTATCCGCCAACTCGATTCAGATCCCCTATCCCTCTGTCACGGCCAGCCAGGTGTCCTATCGCTACGATGCGAGCAGTGGGCGCTATTTGCGTTTCCTGGGGGGCGCTGCACATCGGGACGGCAACAGCCGCCAGCAGATCGCGGTCGAAAATGTTATCGTTCAATACATCTTCCACGAACCTGTGAATGTCGTGGAGGACGCCTACGGCAGCCTGAGCCTCCATATCAAGCCCTTCGGCACGGGGAGGGCAATCATCTTCCGCGACGGTCTCGCTTTCGAAGGAACCTGGCGCAATGATTTTAGAGGTGGAGCGTTGCCCCGTTTCTTCGCAGCCGACGGCACCGAAATTCCCCTGAAAGCGGGCCAGTCGTGGATCAGCATCGTGCCGCTGACATACGAGATCGCGTATCAGTAACCATCGCATCGCAACAGGCCGGAAGGTCGCCCTCCATCGACCCGTTCGATGATCTGCTATGGGCAGGCGGGTGGCGCGATTCGTCGAATGCCGCAAAACCTCAATCAAAATCGTAGCGGTGCAGCAGATACGTTTCCCGACTGGTGAGGCCCAGGGCGGTCAGGAAGCCCAGGCCGGCGCCTGCGGTAGACGGCAGCGGCCCCACCGTCACCGACTGCCAGCCGTTCACCGGGCCGGCCGCCAGCATCTGCTGCCACAACTGCCTGCCAATGCCCCGCCGCTGATAGTCGGGATCGACCCCCATAAACAGAACGCGTACAGAACGGGGCTGCCTCATTTCGAGGAAGTGCAACTGCAAACGCCTCAACAGAGATCGTCCGCCATGGCTACGGCACAGCGGCTCGCTGCCGTCCGGCTGCGCCAGCAGATAGCCCACCGCTTCGCCCTCGATCTCCGCCACCCATGCCAGCGCCGGACGACGCAAAATCCACCAGAGTAGAAACTGCGCTTCCGGCTCGTCCGGCAGTGGAAACTCTGCCCACGAAGGCATGGTCTGGGCGAAAAGTGGCAGCAGATCAGAAGCAAGCCGGTTCGGGTCCAGGCGATGAATCGCCGCCGGGCCAGGAAGCGGCGCTAGTGTATCTGTGTACGCGCCCGGTTCGAGAGCGAAGAGCAGGCTGCGGCCCAACGGACGGCAAACGGTCGTAAACAGCTCGGGCACGTAGGGCGGGGCATAGGGCGCATGCAACGGCGGCACGCGGTGGAAATGGCTTTGAAGCACACCAGTGCCCAGGTGGGGAGACAGCCCGATGGGTAGAATCAGGCGGCGGATCCCCTCATGCCCGAGCTGTTCCTGCACGGCGTATAGCAGACGTTCGAGACTCTCCCGGTTGTTGGCGGCGTGCAGCAAAGCCAGATGCGCAGTGCTGTCCGTGCGGCGCGGGTCGAGCAAGGCAACGGCGGCGGCAACCGGCTCCTCCATCAGAACGCTCTGACTAATGGTCGTGAACGGCTGGCCGCTGACATTGGACTGCCGACGGCGCGGGAGGGCTTCGAGCACGATAAAATGGGGTCGGCTACGTTCCAGGTGGGCGAACTGCTTTGACGCAAGAGCCTGCCGCAGCCGGTTCCATTCCGGGGGCGCCCAGCGGGAGTCATCGGCGTAGATGCGCCACCATTTGCGTAGAAAACCTACGCGACCCCAGTATCCTTCCGCGGAATCCACCCGAAAGTTGAAGTATTCTGCCATATCTGTCGCTCCTTACGGCCCGGAACTGGGGAAAACTATGGGGATAACCTCAAGCTATTCGGGATAACTGCTGCAATTATGCGGATAAGTCTACTGTTCGACTACGAACTGAATCTGATCGCTATACTCACCTTAAAATTCCAGAACGTATACATCCCGTTGGTCTGGCCGAAATGCGTACATATTGAATTTCTTGAACGAATGCCACTATATGTTGTGTTTAACAGCCTTTTTTTGACTGTTTCACGGGCCGATTGCGCACGCATAGCCATCTTCACTGCGATTGTCTGCCATTGCCAGATTTGATACACTACCCATTCATACGAATGTAGCGAGAAGGCAGGGCAGGGGTTCGATTGTCGCCGACTCCAGCAGTTCGGACACGTGGCGGCAATCGAATAGGCTATCTGGCATCTGCAAACAGTTACCCCCACCGACAGTCAGCATAAGTCGCTTACGGTCTTTTGTATCTCCTGCCTGCTCGCCCTTCCGTCTGTTTTTCTACGTTTGCGCGGCCAGGGTTCCCTTGTGCTTCGTCGCCGGTTCCCCACAGGAGTGTGAAGAGGAGTTGTTTTGACTACAGATTGGCAATCCGCATCCTCATTGCGCCGACGTGGCAATCCATTGTACGAGCGCGCGCGGCCTGCTACGGTCTCGCCGCGGACGCCGGAGACCCCGGCGGGAGATGAGGAGACGACAGAACAAGCCGAATCACAAACGGTTGCGGACTCTGCCGGCGATCAGCCCCAGCCAGTTGACGACGGTCTGGACCCCGAAGACGTTTGGCAGAAGACCCTGCACGAACTGGCGTTGCAGATGCCTGAGACTACGTTTGAAACGTGGGTGCGCGACACGTCGATCATCGACTACAAGGACGGCGAATTCGTCATCGGCGCGCCTCATGCCTACGCCCGGGATTGGCTGCAAAACCGTCTGCGCAATAAGATCAAACGCATTCTGAACCAGTTGACTCGACGTTCGGTTCAGGTGACCTTCGAGGTGCGCCCCCACCCGCAAAAGCAGTCTTTGCTGCCTGAGTCTGTGCCCCTGTATGCGGATGTGTCGCACGCTGCGCCTGACGTGATGCCGTCGCAGTCCGACGCCGGTTCCTTCACCGTGGTTGATGCCGATGCTCCCGCGGCGCGTTCGGCGCCATCACGCGGCGGTCACGCGCCGACCCCTGCGCGCGTTCACCGAGAGACGGCTCAGGCCGCCGCAGCCAAGCCGGATGCAGTGCTTCAAGGGGGCGTGTTCAACCCCCGCTATACCTTCGAAACATTCGTGGTCGGGAACCACAACCGGCTGGCCCATGCGGCGGCGCAGTCGATCGTGGAGCAACCCGGCCATCGCTTCAATCCGCTTTTTGTCTATGGCGGTGTTGGCTTGGGGAAGACGCATCTTCTCCACGCGATCGGCCACGCCATGTCGACGCTTGGGATGCAGGTTCTCTACTGTTCGTCGGAACAGTTCACAAATGATCTCATCAGCGCGATTCGTCAGCAGAGCACCGAAGAGTTTCGCAACAAATACCGACAGGTGGGCCTGCTGCTGATCGATGATATTCAGTTTATCGGCGGCAAGGAAAGCACGCAAGAAGAGTTCTTCCACACCTTCAATCATCTCCACGCCGGCGGTCGACAGGTGGTGATCAGCAGTGATCGACCACCGAAGCAGATCGGGACCCTGGAAGCCCGGCTGCGCAGCCGCTTCGAGGGGGGCTTGCAAGCCGACATTTCGCAGCCGGATCTGGAAACGCGCGTCGCCATTTTGCAATCGAAGGCCCAATCGATCAATCACTCCGTGTCGGTTGATGTGCTGATGCTGATTGCCGAGAGGGTGGAAAGCAATATCCGGGAGTTGGAAGGCGCGCTCAACCGCCTGATCATTCAGGCCCCCCTCCACGGTCGTCAACTGGACCGGTCCGTGGCCGAAGGAATCCTGGACACACTCGTGCCGCTGCGACGGCCCCGCGAAGCCGCCAGCGTCGTGCAGATCGTTGCCAGGCATTTCAGTCTGACTGAGGATGTCCTGCGAGGGCGTTCGCGCACCAAGGAGATCGCCAACGCGCGTCAATTGGCAATGTATCTGCTGCGAGAAGAGAACGGCCTGTCGCTCATCCATATCGGCGAACTTCTGGGCGGGCGGGATCACAGCACTGTGCGCCACGGCGTGGAGAAAGTAAGCCAAGACATCGACCGAGATGAAGGAGTTCGACGAGAACTGGTGGCTCTGCGGGAGAAGATATACGAGCCACCCGGTTCCTGAAGATACGCCAAGACGAGTGACAACGTGACTGTCAGCGGGGGAATCTGCGCGCGGCGGGCAACGCCTTTCGACCCATGTCTGCACAGTCCATCAAAGGATTGTCAGGAACGCGCCCCTTTCTTGGGACACCCCCAATTGAAGGGCGCGTCGCACTCAGTCCCCTGATCTGCTACGGCCAATTCCTTCCACTGACATGTGTGCCATCCTGAAAATCTCGCAATCCAGTGAATCCTGATTTCAGACAATGGACGCCCTGCCCCTAACTTGGAATGTCACCCTTTTTGAAGCGGCTTGCATACTCCTTTCACTTACAGTACACTTAAAAGAAGAGGTTTCACGCTGCCACCAAGTCTCGCCGAGCCATTGGTTTGGTTGCCATTGCCCGCTGCCATACGGCAGAGGGTTGGCGATACGACCGCTGATTTAGCGAAGCCGTGGCGCAGTGGGATCAACCATTCTGAAAATCTCTATTCGGCCTAGACCGGTAGAGCATTGGAGCCTACGATGGCAAATATCGGTCGTCAGAAAGCATTGGATACAACTCTCGCCACGCTTAACAAGCGTTATGGCGATGGGATCATAATGAAGCTGGGGGAGGCGACGCGGCTGGACGTGGCCGCGATCCCCACAGGCAGCCTGAGCCTGGACATCGCCCTGGGGGTGGGCGGCATCCCGCGTGGACGCATCATCGAGGTCTATGGGCCGGAGAGTTCGGGCAAGACGACGCTCTGTCTGCATGCGATCGCTGAATCGCAGCGGATGGGGGGCGTCTGCGGCTTTGTGGATGTGGAGCATGCGCTGGAATCCGGCTATGCGCGCACGATCGGGGTGGACGTGGACAATCTGTACGTATCGCAGCCGGACACGGGCGAGCAGGCGCTGGAGATTGCCGAAGCGTTGGTGCGTTCTGGGTCGATGGATATAGTGGTGGTGGACAGTGTGGCGGCGCTGGTGCCGCGGGCGGAGATCGAAGGGGAGATGGGAGACAGCCACGTAGGGTTGCAGGCGCGGCTGATGAGCCAGGCGTTGCGCAAGCTGGTGGGTGCGGTGAAGACGACGGACACGAGCCTGATCTTCACCAACCAGTTGCGGCAGAAGATCGGGATCATGTTTGGCAATCCGGAGACGACCTCCGGCGGCCTGGCGCTGAAGTTCTACGCCAGTGTGCGGCTGGATGTGCGTCGCATTCAGTCGATCAAGCAGGGGAGTGACGTGATCGGCAACCGCACGCGTGTGACGGTGCGCAAGAACAAGGTGGCGGCGCCGTTCAAGGTGGCGGAGTTCGACATCATGTACAACGAGGGCGTCAGCACCGAGGGGGATCTGTTGGACCTGGGAGTCGAGTTCGACATCGTTGAAAAGCGGGGCGCATTCTACCGCTATGACGATGACTTGATCGGACAGGGACGTGAAGCCGCCAAGAAGCATCTGCGCGAGAACCCGCAGACAGCCTTACAGATCGACGGCGTCATCCGGGAAAGAACAGGGCTGCCATCACGATTGAATGGAGAAAAGGTTGACGCTTGACGAAAAACTGGCACAAAACAACATGCCGGTTGCACACTACGAGCGCTGAACGTATCGTTCTTGTCCTTCTTTCCGCAGATATGCACAGGAGTTCACATTACACCGAAAGGTTTCAGTCGCCGCGCGTGCGGCCATAATTGAAAACGCACACCATAGCAGTCTCAGATCAATGCGATTTTGTGCTGACACACTACCGCCAAAGACCGAGACAGCGGTCAAAACATATTTATTTCATTTTATCAGGGCATGGCCCTTGGTCGCTGACGCAACTGAACACATATTTTGGCAGACGTTCTCTTGGCTGCTGATCGCCAATGACAGTGCGAACGTCTTGACGAGTGTTGATGTAAAGCCAGTTGTTGACACGAAAAAGACAGACTCACAGATGACCAACCGCCGCAATTCTCCCCTGTTTGCGATGCGGGGCGTTCCGCTTTTGAACCAGTGAGTTGTGTAATGCAACAGCAGGTGTCCACCTAAAATCGCCCCTATTGAGGCGCAATGTTGGACTGGCGCGCCTTTTTCTGGTATAGCCTGATCTGTAGCGAAAGTTCAGGGTATACCTTTTCGAGACATGCAGTTCGCTGTGGTTAATGACCACGGCGATTTTTTTATCGAGCAGATTATGACTGGCAGAACCATCACAGCGTTGCGTTTTCAGAAGAGAGATACGGAACGAGTTAATCTCTTTCTGGACGGCGCCTACGCGTTTCCGCTGCCGGCCGTCGATGCCGCCCAACTGAGGATTGGCCAGCAACTCAGCGACCAAGAGATTGAGGACCTGAAGGCGGCCGATCTGCGCAGCCGAGGCTACAACAGGGCATTGCGCTTTCTGGCGGTGCGGCCCCGTAGCCAGGCGGAGGTGCGGCGCAATCTGCAGGCGTTCCGGCCGCGGGATGGGCGGCGTCTGAGTGAAACGCAGATCGAACTGATCATCGCAAAGCTGCATGAGCAACAGTATCTCGATGATCGGGAATTCGCCCGCTTTTGGGTGGAGCAGCGCAATCGTTTCCGACCGGTTGCACCCAGGGCGCTGCAATACGAGTTGCGCCAAAAAGGTGTGAATGATAGCGTTGCCCAGGAGCTTATCAATGAATTGAGTGACGCGGCCTCGGCCTGTGAAGCCGCTGCCCGCAGCCGTCTGTACAGATGGCAAGAGGAAACCAACCCAAAGCTGTTCCGCAAAAAGATGGGCGGCTTTCTGCAGCGTCGAGGTTTTGACTGGGATGTGACCCAGGACGTGATCGACCGCATCTGGCAAGAACTGGAGGTGTCGCGCGTGCTGCCCCACCCCGTCCAAGAACAGGGATGGGACAAATGAGCCGAATCGTTCGGCCACTGAAACAAGAATGAAACCACAAGGAACCAGGTTAATGAAAGGAATGAAGGAAAGGATACGGCTGTATCCAACCGGCACAGACACATGCACTTCAGGTTGTGCGCATCCAAACCAAGGGGTTCGGAGATGGAATTGTTAGTCGTAGTAGCCATTATTGTCGCTGCCCTGTTTGGCGCGGCCATTGTCGGGTATCTGATATATTTCGCGTACCGACGCGGGCTGGCTTATGGCGTACTCGAAGAGAAGCAGCGACAGGAACTCGCGGTGCAGAGCGCGGAGGCGCAGGCGAGCCATATTCTTAAGGAAGCCGAGGCAGAAGTTCAACGCCAGCAGTTATCGCTGAAGGAGGAGGAAGTTCGAATACGGAACGAGTTGGACGCCACCCGCACCCGCCAGCGTAAAGATCTGGACCGGATCGAAAGCCGGCTGCGCAATCGGCAGGAGCAGATCGACAAACGGGTCGATCAGATCGAAAACCGTGAACGCGAATTGAACCAGAGGGAAGGCAGCCTGGACAAACGGGCGACAGACTTGGAGTCCGCAGAACAGCAGCGCAATGAAGAGTTGCAGCGGGTGGCCCACATGACCCAGGATGAGGCCAGAGAGATGTTGCTCCGGGAAGCGGAAAGAAATTCGCGGCAGGAGCTTGCGCGCACAATTCGCGAGGTGGAGGCGGAGACCCAGGATACCGCCGAACGCCGCGCCAGAGAGATCGTCACCCTGGCCGTGGAGCGAATTGCCAGCGAGCATGTCACCGAGTACTCCGTCAGCGTGGTCAACCTGCCATCCGATGAGATGAAGGGACGGATCATCGGGCGCCAGGGCCGAAACATTCGCGCCATCGAACAGGCCACAGGCGTCGATCTGGTGGTGGATGACACGCCGGAAGCGATCCTGATCAGCAGCTTCGACCCCGTGCGGCGGGAAGTTGCGCGCATCTCCCTCAGCAAGCTGGTCTCCGATGGGCGCATTCATCCGGCCCGTATCGAGAAAGAGGTGGAGAAAGCCCAGCAGGAGGTGAGTCAAGTCATCCAGGAGGCCGGGGAGCAGGCCCTGATCGAGACCAATACACAGGGCCTGCACAGAGAGATCCAGAAGCTGCTGGGTCGGCTGAAGTTCCGCACCAGTTACGGGCAGAACCAGTATTATCACGCAATTGAAACTGCGCATCTGGCCGCGGTGATCGCCGAAGAGCTACATGCAGATGTCAAGACGAGCCGCATTGGGGGGCTGCTGCATGACCTGGGCAAGGCGGTCAGCCATGAAATCGACGGGCCGCACGCCATCGTCGGCGGTGAGATCGCCAAACGGTACGGGCTGAATGCCAAAATCGTCAACTGCATCGCCAGCCATCATGGGGAAGTCGAGCCGGAATCCATCGAAGCCATTATTGTGGCGGCGGCGGACGCCATCAGCGGCGCCCGCCCGGGTGCGCGCCGAGAGAGCATCGAGGCGTACATCAAACGGGTGACGGCTCTGGAGGATATTGGCAACAGCTTTAAGGGCGTGAACCAGACATTCGCCATTCAGGCCGGCCGCGAGATCCGGGTGATCGTGCAGCCTGATGAGATCGACGATCTGCAAGTTATCGAACTGGGCAAAAACATCGCCAGCAAAATCGAGGACAATCTGGAATACCCGGGGCAAATCCGCGTGACGGTCATCCGCGAAACCCGCGCTGTTGCCCATGCAAAATAGCACGCGCTCTGACGCCCGGATTCAAATCGACTGATGGCGTTGGCTGCGGTAAGGCGGCCTCTTTGAACGATTCCGCCTCTGATGGGAACGCGGGCGTCTCGTCTGCCCGTTTCTGTCTTCGTTTATTGGGCCGCCGATTTGTCTGCTGTCCCTGGCCCGCTTGCCCGCCGTTTGACGGTACAGCCGCCGCACGTGCTGCAGCCGCCGTCTTTCTCCTTCTTCCCGGTGATCAGTTCTGTCAACTGAAACTCGGCCAGGACGTTATTCTCCAGCAGGACGGTGACGCTCTCCTTGAGTGGGTGCAGGTGACGAACCCTGCCCTTTCCCTGGTGCGTCGTCACCTCGGCCCCGACCTTCGGCATCTTCTTGTTTGCCTTCTTGTAGATCGGATCTTCATAAGAAAGGCAACAGAGCAGCCGGCCACAGACACCGCTGATCTCGTCCTGATTGAGGGGCAGTTGTTGATTCTTCGCTTGGCGGATGCTTACCGACGCAAACTCGCGTAGCCAACTAGTGCAACAGAGTTGGCGGCCGCATTTGCCCACACCGTCCAGCAACTTGGCCTCGTCGCGCACCCCGATCTGGTGCATTTCGATGCGGGTATGGAAAGTGCGGGCCAGATCACGCACAAGCGCGCGGAAATCAACCCGTTGCTCCGAGGCGAAGTAGACCGTCAGTCTGCCGCCCTCATAGTTGTACTCACAACGGAGCACCTTGATATTTAACCCGTGCGCCCGCGCCTTCTCACGACAGACGGACACCGCTTCGGTCTGCTTCTCTTTCCACGACTCTTTCTGCAAGAGATCCCACGGTGTTGCCCGGCGTACCACTCGTTTGATCTCGCCGACGATTTTATCATCGGGGACGTTGTGGGGCGCTTGAACGATCTGCACCATATCCCGGCCTTTGACCGTATCCACGATTACATAGTCATGCGGCGCCAGATCCAGATGGTGCGCCGGGTCGAAATAATAGATCTTTGTAACAGGCTTAAACTGTGCTCCGATTACAGTGGGCATAACAGATTCTCCATTATTGTTTCCGCGCTGGGCATCGCGCCTGGCTGTTGGCGAGCGTTCTGCTGCGCAACCATCAGACGCGCGGGCGCGGCATCTGCAACAGAAGCACGTCCAGCGCCAGCCCGGTATTGACCGTATGTTGCAGGTAGCCTTCTATGCGGCTCAGCGTGCGCAGATAGGCCTGGACATCAACAGGGCGGAAGCCGCCGGCCATATCCGCCAGCACGTCCAGCAGATCAACATTGGCACACTGCTCCAGACAGCCGGACTGGGCCAGCATCACATCACGCCACCAGCCCGTCCACAGGGCCAGCAGGGGGAACAGGGGAGTCTGGTTGCGCGCGGCTGTGAGCTTCTGCGCAAAAGCGAGGCGCGCGACCCGACTGCTACGACAGAGTTCCCGCAGTTCCGCCAACCGCTGACTCCTATCCGCCAGCGGCTCTGCTTTGCTGAACTGTTCAACGGCCCATCCCAGGCGTCCGTTTGCCAGACGGGCCAGCAGCGCCGCCTGCTGTGGGGATGCCCCCCAACGCGCGCGCAGCGCGTCTTCAATCGTCTGCTCCCCCAGTGGCCGCAACGCCAGGATTTGGCAGCGGCTGACAATCGTTGGCAAGAGGGTGGAACGGTCCTGGGCCGTCAGGCAGAGGATCACGTGTGCGGGCGGCTCTTCGAGAGTCTTCAGGAGTTTGTTGGCGAAGCTGGCGTTGGCCCTGTGCGCGTCCTGAATCAGAAAGACCTTATAGCGCCCCTCCATCGGATGCAGCAGCGCTTGGCGAATGATATCGGCCGCCTGTTCGGTGCGATGAAGGCCATTCTCCCTATCCGGCCGCCCATCCCGGTCCGTTGGCGGCAACAGGTGAAAATCGGGATGGCTGCCGGTCAGCAAGAGTCGGCAGGAACGGCAGTTGCCGCAAGCGTATCCGGCAGCCGCTTCCGTGCAGAGAAGCGCTTGGGCAAAACTGCGAGTCAGGGTTGATTTGCCCAACTGCGCTGCGCCGACAAACAGATAGGCGTGGCGCAGTGTGTCATGTTGGATGCTACGCCGCAACAGTTCAATGGCCCACTGATGGCCTACGACCGGACCTTCAGACAATTGTGTTTACCTTTAGCGGATCGCAGTCAGATGTCGCGGCATTGTATCACAGCGGCACTGGGCAGACAAGTGTCCTAAAATTTCGGGTCGCGCCCGCAGTTCTCAGTGCCGCCTGTCGCGGCGCTGAACAAAAAAGGGCGCATCCAAAATCGAATGCACCCCTTTGCTTGGTCCGACCGGAAGGCTACTTGATCTCTACGGTAGCCCCTTCGGCCTCTAACTGGGCCTTGGCGTCTTCGGCGACATCCTTTGCCACGCCCTGCACGACCGGCGCCGGCGCGCTCTCGACCAACTCCTTGGCCTCTCGCAGACCGAGGCTTGTCACAGCGCGGACAGCCTTAATGACGTTAATCTTCCTGGCCCCGATATCGGCGAGGACTACGTCAAATTCTGTCTGCTCTTCTACCTCTTCTTCGACTTCATCGGCGGCGCCAGCCACACCGGCCACTGCCACGGCGGCGGCGGCGCTAACGCCCCAGGATTCTTCCAGAATCTTCACCAGTTCAGCCGCTTCCAGAAGGGTTAACTGGTCCAGTTGTTCTTTAATTGCATTCAAATCTGCCATTTTGAGAGTTCTCCCAATTGTCTGTTTCTGTGAGTTGTCTGTGTCGCGGCGATGCGACTATGGTTGCGGAAGGGGTTGCTTCCTCCCTGTTGACGCTCAGGCGGCCTCTGCCTGCGCGTCGGCATGCGCTTTGAGAACCCGCGCCATGCTGGCCCCAGGCTCGTTGACGACACGAACGAGTTGGGTCGCCGGCGCGATGATTGTTGCCAACAGTTTGGCCAGCATCTCTTCCCGGGTGGGCAGTTCGGACAGAGCTGCGGCGCCGGCGGCATCCAAGACACTCTGTTCCAGGATCCCACCTTTGATTTCAATCACCTCGTCCAGCCCCCGAAGGCTGTCCTTCAGAGCCGACACGCCTCTGCCGATGTCTTCGCCGATAAATGCGACCGCATTCGGCCCGTCCAACAGACCGTCCAACTCCGCGGTGACCCCATTGCGCTCCAGCGCAAGCCGCAGGAGTCGATTCTTCACGACCATATAGCCCGTATCAGCCTCTTTCAGTTGGGCGCGCAGGCCGTTGATCTGCGAGACGGTGGAGCCGCGAAAATCTGTGAAGATAACGGCGGAGGCGTTCTCCAGATGCTCGGAGTACAGTGCAACAAGTTCCTCTTTCTTCTCTCGACTAAGTGCCAATTGATCCCCCTCCTTTCTACAAGATTCCTGTGGGCGTCTCTCTGGCCGCGCCTTTTACAACCTTCGACCGGCGCTGCAAAGAAAAACGCCCTTGCGATGCAGACAAGAGCGTGGCGAACGACTTCCGCCGCATAACGGCGGTCAGATCGCTGCATTCAGCCCTTGGCCGGCTGCACATTCGGGCGCATTTACATTCGCAACGCGAATACCGGCTGTCTACGGTACTAAAGTATCGTATGTGGTTGTTTCTACCTGCCAATTTTACCGTACAGCGCTCGGCAATGGCAAACCGGGTCTATGCAGCCTTGAGCGTTGAGGCCGCATTGATGTCGACGCGAAGCCCCGGCCCCATGGTGGTGGTCAGCGTCACTCTTTTCAGATAGATACCCTTCACAGCCGCAGGTCTGGCGGTCATAACCGCTTCCATGACGGACGTGAAGTTGTCGAGTATCTGATCGCTCTCGAAGCTCGCTTTGCCGATGGGAACATGGACATTGCTCGTCTTATCGACACGAAATTCAACACGGCCAAGGCGGGTCTCCTGAATGACGCGCGGCAGTTCAGTTGCCTGAACGATCGTGCCGGCCTTGGGGCTGGGCATCATCCCCCGCGGGCCAAGCACCCGCCCCAACCTGCCAACCACCCGCATCATATCCGGGGTGGCGAGAACGACGTCAAAATCGAGCCAGCCTCCCTGAATCCGCTTGGCCAGATCCTCGCCGCCGACGTAATCAGCGCCGGCCTCTTCGGCCTGGCTGACGCCATCGGCGCCGGCAAAGACCAGAATGCGCACGACGCGGCCAGTGCCGTGGGGGAGCGTCACGACGCCCCGCACCTGCTGGTCAGCGTGGCGGGGGTCAACACCCGTACTCAGATGCAGTTCCACGGTCTCGTTGAATTTGGCCGTGGCGCCCTCCCGCACCAGACCGACAGCCTCCACGGGCATATACTGTTTGTTGCGGTCGACCTTGCTGCGCGCGGTATTGTAACGACTACTGTGTTTTGGCATTTCACACTCCTCGTGGTGCAAACGGGGCACACGCCAGCGCCCCTCCCACCGATGATTTAATGATCTCTACGGGGGCGCAAATAATGCGCAACTCCCGCTCAGTCAACAACCGTCACTCCCATACTGCGGGCCGTGCCCCGCACCATCTGCATGGCGCTTTCTATGGGGATATTGCCCAAATCCTTCAGTTTGATCTCGGCGATTTCCCGCACCTGTTGATTGGTGATCGTCCCCTCTTTTACCGTATTGGGTTCGCCGCTGCCTTTGTCGATCCCGGCTGCCCTCTTGATCAGGTCAGCCGCCGGCGGTGTTTTGGTGATGAACGTAAACGACTGATCCTGGAAAATCGTGATTTCAACCGGAACGATCTGCCCCATCTGACTTTGGGTACGCCCATTATACTCCTTGCAGAAACCCATGATATTGACACCGTGCGGGCCGAGCGCCGTGCCTACCGGCGGGGCAGGGTTGGCCTTGCCTGCGGGGATCTGCAACTTCACAATCGCCTTAACTTTCTTCGCCATCTCGCCTGCTTCTCCTTTTACGAATCCCGTTCCAATTGGAGGAAGTCCACTTCCACCGGCGTTTCCCGGTTGAAGAAACTTACCATCACGCGTGCTTTGCCCTTCTCCGGCTCCAGCGAATCCACGACACCTGTGAATTCAGCAAACGGGCCTTCTATAATTCGGACGCGCTCGCCCACATCGAAACTGACTTTGACCCGCGGTTCGTCCGATTCGATACGGCTCATGATGCGACTCACTTCGGCCTGGCTCAAGGGGCTGGGCTTGTTTCCCATGCCGACGAAACTGGTCACGCCCGGCGTATTGCGGACCACATACCAGCTGTCCTCATCCATAATCATTTCGATGAGAATATAGCCGGGGAAAACCCGGCGCTCCACCTCGTGGCGGATGCCTTCTTTGATCTCGATCTCCGTTTCCGTCGGCACCACGATCTGCAGAATCCGGTCGGTCATGTTCATGGATTCCGCCCGGTGTTCCAGATTTTTCTTAACTTTGTTCTCCGTGCCCGAATAACTATGCACAACGTACCACTCCGGCTTCGGGCCGGTCACTTCTACATCGTCGGTTGTGGACGGTTCGTCGTCCATCAGCGCGGCAACCGCCTCATCTTCCAGCAGTTCAGGATCGGCGCCTGCATTCGCTATATCTTCCACAGATTCCTCCTTGCGCGGCACATTCCAGAACCGGATATTCCTCTACGACGGAACGCGGTGGAGCCAGAGGTGCGGTCTAAAATACTTGAAGAAATAGTGTCACCAGATAACTGAAGAGTGAGTCCACGGCAAACAGCACAAGCGAAGCGATTGTGGTTACAATCAACACAACGACAGTCAGGCGGGTACCCTCTTCCCGAGTCGGCCAGGTGACCTTGCCGATCTCTGCGCGGGTCTCCTTGAAATATCGTACAATGGCGTTGTCAGATCTTGGAACAGTCGATGACCGACTCACGATTGACTCCGTTTGATGCGCGAACACAAAAATACGCCCACATATGGCCCCGCAGAGCTTACCTGCTCTCTTCCCTTTGAATCGCTCCGAGCCTTATCTGGCGGACAGCGTTCAATGCGCTATCTGTTTGCCCGTTGCGAAAAGTCCAACTGCTGGAATCAGCAACGGGCAAATCGCTCTATGAGCGCGATAGTCCAATGCGCTACCGCTTCGCTCTATGAGCGCGCTATACCCACCGCCATTGACCGTCCGCGCTCCACGCACGGGGCGGGTGGCCAAAGCGGCGGCGGCTGATCATTTTCTGGCAGGCGAGGCAGGACTTGAACCCGCAACCTGCGGTTTTGGAGACCGCCGCTCTGCCAATTGAGCTACTCGCCTATGATGCCCGAAATGTGCTGGTCTCTTTCGGACAATTTCAAAATACCCAGTTTGACCGTTCGCGCCGTTCGCGAATGCGTAGCGCGCGGACGGTCAAAAACAGTTACTGGATGATTTCGGTGATGGCGCCGGCCGCGACGGTGCGGCCCCCCTCGCGGATGGCGAAGCGTCCGCCGGTCTCAATGGCGACAGGCGCTATCAACTCCACTTCCATCGTCACATTGTCGCCCGGCATCACCATCTCTACGCCCGCCGGCAGGTCAATCGAACCGGTGATGTCCATCGTGCGGATGTAGAACTGCGGACGATAGCCCTTGAAGAAGGGGGTATGACGACCGCCCTCCTCCTTGCGCAAGACATAGACCTCCGACTTGAAGCGGGTGTGCGGGTTGATGCTGCCCGGTTTGGCCAACACCTGTCCCCGGTCCACCTCTTCACGGTTGATGCCGCGCAGCAGACAGCCGACATTGTCCCCGGCCTGCCCTTCATCCAGCAGTTTGCGGAACATCTCCACGCCGGTCACCGTCGTCTTGTGCGTCGCCTTCACGCCGACGATCTCCACCTCTTCCATCGGATGGATTACGCCGCGCTCGACCCGCCCTGTCACCACCGTGCCGCGGCCCTTGATCGAGAAGACATCCTCAATCGGCATCAGGAACGGCTTATCCACCTCGCGCACCGGGGTGGGGATGTACTCATCCACCGCCCGCATCAGCTCCCAGATCGGCTCGTACTCCGGCGCATCCGGGTCGTCTGAACTGCTCTCGAGGGCGTGCAAGGCGCTGCCGCGCACAAAGGGAATGTCGTCGCCGGGGAACTCATAGGTGTCGAGCAGTTCCCGCAACTCCATCTCCACCAGTTCCAGCAACTCCTCGTCCTCCATCATGTCCACTTTGTTGAGAAAGACGACCATAGCCGGCACTTCCACCTGCCGCGCCAGCAAGATGTGCTCGCGCGTCTGCGGCATCGCGCCATCGGGCGCAGCCACGACCAGGATGGCGCCATCCATCTGCGCAGCGCCGGTGATCATGTTCTTGATGTAGTCGGCGTGCCCGGGGCAATCCACGTGCGCATAATGGCGGTTCTCGGTCTCGTATTCGACATGCGCAATGGCGATGGTGATGCCGCGAGCCTTTTCTTCCGGCGCATTGTCGATCTGCTCAAAGGCGCTAAAATCAGCCATGCCGCGCAGCGCCAACACCTTCGTGATCGCCGCCGTCAGCGTCGTCTTCCCGTGATCCACATGTCCGATCGTCCCCACGTTCACATGGGGCTTGTTCCTCTCAAATACTGCCTTCGCCATTCTTTACTCTCCTGACTGTTTCGAAATTCAACTCTAACAGATCAAGTAGCTTCGCAACGAAGCTGGAAAGTTCCTTTCCACACGCTCGCTGAAGCGCATTGGACACCGTTTCCGGCGGCCCAGACGCCGCCTCTGCAACCTGAGCAGTATACGAAAAGTCCTCACAGTTGACAAGTCTGGTCACAACTGGAACGCCAATCTTGGCGCTCATATAGCGATGTGTCCGTTGATGACTCCCGCAGTCGGACATTCGGCAACGGGCAAACAGGTGGCGCATCTGCTCCCCTGCATCAGCCGACAGATCGGGCGCACCCCTGCCTTAGAGCGCCGAAATCGCGCCTCGTTCGAGCAGAGACGTGTTGGACGCCGTCATCTTTTGGATGTCAGGCCGATAACTATCGAACTGCATCGTGAAAGTGCCCCGCCCACTGGTGATCGAGCGAAGTCTTGTCGCGTACCCGAACATTTCCGCCAGCGGCACGACCGCTCGCACGGCGGTTACTTTGTTGCTATGGGGATCCAGCCCCTCGATCTGCCCGCGCCGGCTGGAGAAATCGCCCACGATATCGCCGACATACTCCTCCGGCACGACCGCCTCAACCAGCACAATCGGCTCCAACAGAACCGGGCCGGCCTTCGCCATGCCCTCTCTGAACGCCATTGAACCGGCTATTTTGAAAGCGATTTCACTGGAATCAACTTCATGATACCTGCCGTCCACCAGCGCGGCACGAATATCCACCACCGGATATCCCGAAAGCACGCCGCTTGCCATCGACTCTTCGATGCCCTTGCGGACCGCCGGGATATACTCTTTGGGGATTGCGCCGCCGCCGATTTTGTCCTCAAACTCGAAGCCCTTGCCCTCTTCATTGGGTTCCAACTCGATCCAGACATGACCATACTGCCCGCGTCCACCGGTCTGACGGACGAATCGCCCTTCTGCCCGCGTCGGCTTCGTGATCGTTTCCCGATAGGCCACCTGGGGGCGGCCTTCGTTACATTGCACCCGAAATTCCCGCTTCAGACGGTCAACGATGATCTGCAGATGCAACTCGCCCATTCCGCTGATAATCGTCTGCCCCGTCTGGTCGTCGTACCGCACCTGGAATGTCGGGTCTTCTTCGGCCAGCTTCAGGAGGCCGTCAGCCATCTTATCCTGATCGGCCTTGGATTTCGGCTCAACTGCGATCCCGATCACCGGAGCCGGGAACTCGATCGTTTCCAGCAGGATTTCGTTGTCGCGGTCGCTAAGCGTTTCACCGGTCAGGCTCTGCTTCAGCCCGACAATCGCCGCAATGTCCCCGGCACGGCAGACTTCGATCTCTTCCCGTTTGTCGGCATGCATCTGCAAAAGCCTGCCGACCCGTTCTCGCCGGCCCTTATTGGCGTTATAGACCATACTCCCCGCCGCCAATGTACCCGAATAGACCCGCGCATAGGCCAGACGCCCGACAAAGGGATCGGTGACGATCTTGAAGACGAGCGCGGAGAAAGGCTCATCCGGGTCAGCGAACCGTATCTTCTCCTCATCCGTCCTGGGATCGATGCCAACGACCGGCGGCACATCCATCGGGCTGGGCAGATAACGAACGATCGCATCCAGCAGGGGTTGCACGCCTTTGTTCTTCAAGGCCGACCCGCACAGAATCGGTACGATATCATTGCCGATGACAGCGGAGCGCAGGGCCTTGATCAACTGTTCATTGCTGATCTCTTCGCCTTCCAGATAAAGCAGTGTCAACTCTTCATCGGTTTCGGCAATCCGTTCAACCATCACGGCGCGCGCCGCTTGCGCCGCGGCCTCCATCTCCGCCGGGATGGCGACGATTTCCGGTGTGGCGCCCAATGCATCGCTGTATCGCAGGGCTTTCATCGTAAAGAGATCGATGACACCTTGGAAATCTTCTTCCGCGCCCCAGGGCAGTTGAATGGGCAGCGGGTTCGCCCCGAGCCGGTCGATAATCATGCCGACGGTCCGCTCGAAGTCGGCGCCCACTCGATCCATCTTGTTCACGAAGCAGATGCGAGGCACCTGGTAGGTGTCTGCCTGCCGCCAGACGGTTTCCGACTGCGGCTCGACACCCGCCACCGCGTCGAAGACGACGATGCCGCCATCCAGCACACGCAAACTGCGCTGCACTTCAGCAGTGAAGTCGATATGCCCCGGTGTGTCGATGATGTTGATCTGGGCTTCCTCGCCGCTGCGGCTGTCAACCCAGTTGGCCGTAATCGCCGCCGCGGTAATCGTGATGCCGCGCTCCCGCTCCTGCGCCATCCAGTCTGTGACGGCGGTTCCCTCATGCACCTCGCCCATGCGGTGAATACGACCGGAATAGAACAGAATTCGCTCCGTTGTGGTCGTCTTGCCGGCGTCAATATGGGCGATAATCCCAATATTGCGTATCTTATGTAATAGTATCTGACTCATCATGTTCACCTGGTCTTGTTCTGGTGGGCATCATTTCCCACTGCATGGTTGCAATCGTTTTTTCCAGCGTACTGGGGGGATCCGATCGCCGGTACTCTGGGAAAGCGCCCGCGCCAGACACAAACAGACGGCGCAACCGCCTCACAGGCGCCGGATTCCTATACGCCCCTTTCGAGCAGGGGCGCATACAAACTGTTTATCCGGCAACGTCGGATTCCACTCAGCGGAATGCTGAGCGTAGCGCGACATCATCCTGTGGCTCGAATGCGCCGTGTACAACTCAGGTAAGAAGGATATCCAGACTCGGATGCCCCCAGATTCCTTCAAGGTTGTGCCCGGCATAGATACCGGACACATAGAAAGATCCTGCTTCTTGCTTATGTTGTCATGGCAGGGCTGCCCAACAGGAGCGCCTGCCGCGCAGGCAAGACGCCTACCGCCTCCTGGCAAAATGGGCAAACGCTTGATTGGCCTCTGCCATGCGATGCGTCTCTTCACGCCTGCGCACGGTCTGCCCTTCGCCGCGCGCGGTATCCAGAAGTTCATTCGCCAATCGAATGGCCATGTTGCGACCGCCCCGCCCCCTGGCATTCTGAATCAGCCAGCGCATGGCCAGCGCCTGCCGCCGGTCCGGGCGAATCTCCATCGGCACCTGATAGGTTGCGCCGCCAACGCGCTGCGGTTTGACCTCAACCAGAGGGGTAGCATTCCTGAGCGCTTCTTCGAAAATTTCCATTGGCGGACGATTGGAGCGTTCGGCCACGGTATCCAGTGCGGTATACACAATTCTGGCGGCCAGGCTTTTCTTGCCCCGCTCCATCAGATTGTTGATGAACTTTGCCAGCACAACGCTATTATGCCGGGGGTCGGGCGTAATTTTGCGCTTCTCGGGCCGGTTTCGTCGCGGCATTCTACAACTCCATTTGACAGATATTTTGACGAACGGATCTCTCTTGGCAAGCTCAACGCGAAACGATGCCAAACCGTATAGTTTGAGCCTGCGCGCCCCTTTCAGGCACGGGGATATTCGACCTGTCCTGCATTGTCGGATCCGGAGTTTAGCGCGGCTTCTTCGTGCCGTACTTGCTGCGGCTCCGTTTACGGTCATTTACGCCGGTGCTGTCCAAGGCGCCGCGCACGATATGATAACGCACGCCGGGCAGATCTCTGACCCGTCCGCCCCGCACCAGAACCACACTGTGCTCCTGGAGGTTATGGCCTTCGCCAGGAATATAGGCCGTTACTTCAACGCCATTTGTAAGGCGCACGCGGGCTACCTTACGCAGGGCGGAATTGGGCTTCTTCGGCGTCGCCGTTCGCACCTGTGTACACACGCCCCTCTTCTGAGGATTGCCCTGCTTGACCCGCTTCATGCGGCCGGTCAATGTATTCTGCGTAAAGCGCAAGGCTGGCGCGGTCTCTTTCTTCGGCTTATTCTTGCGGCCCTTGCGGACCAGTTGATTTATCGTCGGCAAATGTCTCCTCCCTGATTGTCAGCCAAGCCCACGAAAGGATAGTGTTCAAATATATCACAACTGGGCTGTTGAAGGCAAATCATGGTGGACACAATCTGAGCGAGGATGAATCGGGGCTTCCTGAGGGCTGACCGTCATCTCGACGGGCGCGCGCGGAGATTTCGTGTGCGGAGTATGCCGCCGTTGCAACCCCTCCCCTGCCTGCCAGTTTGCAAACGGAAGATGGGGAAGAGCGAGCGTCTTCCACTTATGTATTCTAGGGTCCCCTCCTTTTAACAAATGTTACTGCAAAACGATTGTGCCATTAACCACTGATAACCAATACCCATTAAATAATACCCAGCATAATCATAAATATGATTGCTGGTAAAATAACTATTGCTACTTGTACTGGTATATGAGTTAATTTCATGTTATCACCAGTGATAATGGGGCACCCCAACTGGGGCACCCCATTATGTTGATCTATAGGTCCTCTGACATTTCAGCGTACTGAATCTTATCCTTCCATTCAGACACTGAAGTCTTGCGGCCGGCGGAAGTTACGTTGACCACACCATTGGTAGGCTTGTTGATCAGGCCGGCTCCCCACAGGCGAAGTGCAACCCCCTTCCTATCTTGCTCTCGAATTCTGGCCTGACTCTAGCGCAGATCGACGTTGATCTCTTCGCTATCCTCGTCCTTCAGATTGTTGAAGTCGAAGTCGATCTCCTCGTCCTCGACGCCCCCGCCGCCAAACCCCGACAGCATCCCCAGGGGGCCGATTCCCATTTCCGCTAAACCGGAGAGATCGGCCAGGTCCAACTCGGGATCGTCCAGGTCGAACTCCAGTTCGCTCAGTTCTTCATCGACGATATCGTCAATATCCTCGACATCCTTCTTGTCGGTCAACTGATCAACGATCTGCTGCTTCTCTTCTTCCCACATACGCCGGGTACGGAAACCGGTACCGACCGGAATCAGCTTACCGATGATGACGTTTTCCTTTAGGCCCCGCAGTTCATCGCGTTGCCCCTGCACGGCGGCATCGGTGAGTACACGCGTGGTTTCCTGGAAGCTGGCCGCAGCCAGGAAGCTCTCGGTATTCAAGGCGGCTTTTGTCAGCCCCAACACGACCGGCTCGGCCTTGGCCGGACGACGGTCGAGCGCGATGGTTTTGTTGTTTTCGTCCTCGAACCGGAAGCGGTCCACCAGTTCACCCGGCAGGAATTCAGTGTCGCCGGTCGCCCGGATCATCACACGCCGCAGCAACTGGCGCAATATCACTTCGATATGCTTGTCGTGGATGGCAACGCCCTGGCTGCGATATACCTGCTGTACCTGTTCCAACAGGTACAATTGACAGGCCTCCCGGCCCTGAATGCGCAGAATTTCTCTCGGATTCTTCGAACCTTCGGTGAGCTGCTCGCCGGCGCTCACGGCCTCACCCTTCTCCACGCGCAGACGAGCATTGGCGGGAATGTCGGTCTCCCATACCAGCGAATCTTCGCGGCGGATGACGACCTGTCCATTTTCAGCGAAGATCTGGCCTTCCATCCCCGCCAGGAGATTGTGCTCGTCCCCGTCGCCGTTGCGGGCGATGACCGTATCATCCTGCACGCGGTCATCAGAATCGACCATCAGTTGATAGCCCTCGGGAATGGCGAGTTCCCGGCGCTTCAGTTCGGTGCGGCTCACTTTCAGCATACGCTGATCGCCTTCCCACCAGATATCGGCCTTCCCATCGATCTCGCTGATGACAGCTTCGCCTTTGGGATTCCGCACTTCAAAAAGCTCCTCGACACGGGGCAAACCCTGGGTGATGTCATCACTGCCGGCCACGCCACCGGTGTGGAAGGTGCGCAAAGTGAGTTGCGTACCCGGTTCGCCGATCGACTGTGCGGCGATGATACCCACGGCCTCACCCTGCTCCACAGTTCCGCCTCGTGCCAGATCCGTGCCATAACATTTCTTGCAGAGACCAAAGCGGGACTCACAGGTCAGCGGGCTATAGACGAATGCCCGCTCCACCTCATAGCGGTCTAAGGTCGCCAGGGCAGCCTCGTCGATGACGGTATTGCGTTCAAGCAGCGGCTCATCGGCATCCGGGGGGATGATCGCGGCGGCAAGCGTGCGCGTGGCCACGCGGTCTGCAAAGCTCTCGCCCATCGCCTTTGAACCGGCGACATCGATCCAGATACCGGCATTTGTGCCACAATCATCCTCAGTCACAATCACATCCTGGGCCACATCCACCAACCGGCGGGTCAGATAGCCGGCGTCCGCGGTGCGCAGGGCAGTATCCGCCAGGCCTTTGCGCCCGCCGTGCGTGCTGAGGAAGTACTCCAGTGCGGTCAATCCTTCGCGGAAGTTGGAGCGGATCGGCAAAGGAATGATACGCCCATTGGGGCCGGCGATCAGGCCGCGCATCCCGGCCAATTGACGCACCGTATTGACGCCGCCCTTAGTGGAACCGGAGTGGGCCATCGCGCCCAGCCCCTCAAGCGGGCTGAGCAGTTTACGCACCGCGGCCGTCACTTCGTCAGCAGCCCGTGTCCACAGTTCGACGGTCTTTTCGTACAACTCTTCCTCGGTGATCAGGCCGCGCCGGTACTGACGTTCGGCCTGAGCCACCTCTTCAGAGGTGCGCTCGACGATCTGGTCCTTTTCCTGGGGCACCTGAATGTCACTCACCGCAATGGTGATGCCGGATCGGGTGGCGTATTCGAAACCCAGGTCTTTGATATTGTCGACGATTTCGGCGGTAACTTCCCGGCCCAGATGCTTATAGCAGAGGTCGATGATTTCGTTGACGCCTTTCTTGTCGAGGAGGTCGTTGACGAACCACAACTCCTCCGGCAGCGCCCGGTTGAAGATGATCCGCCCGATAGTCGTGCGGAAAATTCGATCTTTCGGCCAGTCGGCCCCCAACAAACGTAGTTGCCGCAGAGCGTCCCGCACCTCAATCATGGCCGCCAGCCCAAACGCCGCGATCTCCTGTACCATGTGGCGTTCGCCGTGGGCATAGATGTCCATCAGATCGCCGACTGTGCTAATGCCATGCTCTTGCATGGCGTCCATCACCCGCTCACTCACGCCTATCGATTCGATCGGCTGCACGTCGAAACGCGACGTGAAACGCACCCGAATCGAGTCTCGCAACTTGATATGGCCGAGGCTATAGATGTAATCCGCCTCATCCATTGAACTGAAGATCGGCAGTTCCGCATCCGGTGTCTTCTCGTTCTCTTCGGTCGTCAGATAGTAGACACCCATCACCATGTCTTTAGAGGGGCCGACGATCGGTTCGCCGCTGCTGGGCTTGAGCAGATTCTGGCTGGAAAGCATCAGTTGCCGGGCTTCATCCACCGCAGACTGGCTCAGCGGCACATGCACGGCCATCTGATCGCCGTCGAAGTCCGCATTGAAAGCATCACAGACAAGCGGATGCAACTGGATTGCGCTTCCTTCCACCAGCGTCACTTCAAAGGCCTGAATGCCCAGGCGATGCAGGGTGGGCGCCCGATTCAGCAACACCGGTCGCTCCTTGCAGATCTCCTCCAGTTCATCCCACACTTCCGATTGCTGGCGATCCACCATGCGCTTGGCGCTCTTGATGTTGTGCGCATAGTTGTCCTCCACCAATCGCCGCATGACAAAGGGTTTGAAAAGCTCCAATGCCATCTTTTTCGGCAGGCCGCACTGGTGCAGTTTCAGCATAGGGCCAATGACAATGACTGAGCGGCCAGAGTAATCTACGCGTTTGCCCAACAGGTTGCGGCGGAAGCGGCCCTGCTTCCCCTTGAGCATATCGCTCAGGCTCTTGAGCTTGCGCTTGCCGCTGCGGCTGACCGCCCGGCCCCGCCGCCCGTTGTCGATCAGGCTATCCACCGCCTCCTGCAACATTCGTTTTTCGTTGCGAACGATGACGTCGGGCGCACCGAGATCGAGGAGACGCTTGAGACGGTTGTTGCGGTTGATTACCCGCCGATAAAGATCGTTGAGATCACTGGTCGCGAAGCGCCCGCCGTCCAACTGCACCATCGGTCGCAGTTCCGGCGGAATCACCGGCAAGGTGGTCAGCACCATCCATTCGGGCCGGTTGCCGCTCTTGCGGAAGTTCTCCACAACGCGCAGACGCTTGGCCGCCTTTTTGCGGCGCTGCTTGCTCTTGGTTGTGAAGATCTCCAGGCGCAAATCTTTGGCCAGCCCGTCCAGGTTGACTTTGGCTACGATATCGCGGATGGCCTCGGCCCCCATCGCCGCCTTGAAGATGTTGCCCCACCGATCAGCCAACTCCCGATAGCGGGTCTCGGTCAGGAGCTGCATCTCGTGCATACTTTTCAATTCGTCCAACTCGGCGTCCGCTTCCGTCTGGAGTCGGTCCCGTTGTTCGGCCAGATCTTCTCGCATCCTTCCAAGCAGATCGTCCAATTCCTGACGGATGAGTGTCTGCTTGGCCTGGATCAGCGCGCGAATATCCGACTTTTCCTCATCGGATTCATACTGAAGCGTGTCCAACCGTTCCTGCACGTGGTCGTTGACAATCCGTTCATGATCGGCCACGACGGTTTCATTAGCAGAGATGATGGCATCATCCACCCAATCCAGCTTTCTATCCTCGCGGGCCTTCTTGCCGAGATTGGCCTGAAGCCAGTCCTGAAGCCGTTGCGCCTGGCTGATCGCCTCTGACGAAGAGCGGTTAATGCGCTCATCGAGCACCGAAATCTGGGATTGCTCTTGCTCGTCCAATTCGTCGAGTTGGACGAGCGCAGTGGCCTCTACGGTGTCGATCTGCTCCTGCGCCGTACCTTCCAAACGGGTAATCCCCATCTGCATCTCTTTTTCAAGGCGCTGAATGGCTCGGCTGCGCGCGTCTTCATTCACCTCTGTGATGATGAACTGCGCGAAATACAGAACCCGCTCCAGATGGCGGGGGCTGATGTTCAGGAGCAGCCCCAGATGGCTGGGAACGCCCTTCACATACCAAATATGGCTGACCGGCGACGCCAGTGTAATATGGCCCATGCGCTCGCGCCGCACCCGCTGCGGCGCAACTTCCACACCACATTTGTCACAGACGATACCCTTATAACGGACGCGCTTATACTTGCCGCAGGCGCATTCCCAATCCTTCTGCGGCCCGAAGATGCGTTCACAGAACAGGCCGTCCCGCTCCGGCCGCAAAGTGCGATAGTTGATCGTCTCCGGCTTCGTTACTTCGCCAAAGCTCCATTCGTCAATCTGATCCGGGGAGGCAAGAGAGATACGAATTGCGTCAAAATCTCGTACTTCCATTTTAGCTCCTTACTGGTCAGTAACTGCACTGGCCACTGGCAGGGTTATTCGCTGCTGCGACTCATCGGGCTGGGCACGTTCAGGCTGAAGCCAAGATGCGGCAGACGATCTTCGGCCTCATCTTTACCGAGCTGAATCACCTCATTCTTGTCGTTGATGACCTCGATCGAAAGGGCAAGACTCTGCAACTCCTTCACCAGCACGCGGAAGCTTTCCGGCACACCGGGGCTTTGGATCTCATCACCCTTCACAATCGCCTCATAGGTCTTCACCCGGCCGGTCGTATCGTCCGACTTAATCGTCAACATCTCCTGCAAGGTGTAGGCAGCGCCGTAAGCCTCCAGCGCCCATACCTCCATCTCGCCGAAACGCTGACCACCGAACTGCGCCTTACCGCCCAACGGCTGCTGCGTGACCAGGCTGTACGGGCCTGTGCTGCGGGCGTGGACTTTGTCCTCTACCAGATGGTGCAACTTCAACATCTGCGCGATCCCAATCGTTACATGGGCACCGTAGGGTTCGCCCGTCTTACCGTCGAAGAGTTTCTGCTTGCCGGTCGATGGCAGCGGCCAGCCAACTTGCCTCGAGTGCTGCTGCGCCGCCACCGCGACCCTTTCGAGCAGGGTCGCATCCAACTCTGCCAGGGCCGCGCCCTCCAGCCCGTCCAGTTCGAATTCGCCCGCCGCCAAGTGCGCAGAAGATGCGGTCGGCGGCGGCCTCACGCCATGATAGAGCATCCACTCCCGCAGAGCGACATAACGCGCATACTGGTCCGAAGCATCCGATCTGGTTTCCGGTATGATATGCTCCGCCTCATACCCCTTGTCTTGCAGCCATTCGGACAGGGCGGCATTACGCGCGTAACCGTCGTCGAAGAACAACTTTTCAGCCTCATAGCCGCGCGGCTCCAGCCAGTCCAGCAGATAGATGCTGCGCGCGTCGCTGTCGTCCGTCAGGGATTCGCTGTCGATCTCCTGCTCACGCACAAATGCCCATGCCTTCTGCGTGACATCCTGCCAGGCGCGATCGATCAGCCAGGCCCGCGCCAGTTCGGATTCGATCTCATCCTCGCGCGCGCCATCGAATACCGGTGTTTCCGCCATAAAGCCGAGACGGTCGGCCGCCCATCCCAGATGCGTCTCCAGAATCTGTCCGATATTCATACGCCCCGGCACACCAAGAGGATTCAGAATAATGTCGATTGGCGTGCCATCTTCCAGGAAGGGCATATCCTCCACGGGCACCACCCGCGAGATCACGCCTTTGTTGCCGTGCCGTCCGGCCATCTTGTCGCCTTCGGTCAGGCGGCGGCGCTGCGCAATGCTCACGCGCACCATCTTTTCGACGCCGGCGGGCATGTCCTGGTGATCATCGCGCGTGAACACTTTGATATCCACGATTTTGCCCCGTTCCCCGTGAGGAAGCCGCAGGGAACTATCCTTTACTTCACGCGCCTTTTCGCCGAAAATCGCCCGCAACAGCTTCTCCTCCGGCGTCAGTTCGGTCTCGCCTTTGGGCGTTATCTTCCCGACCAGAATGTCTCCCGGCGTGACTTCAGCGCCGATCCGGATGATGCCGTCCTCGTCCAGATGCCTCAGCGCATCCTCGCCCACGTTGGGAATGTCGCGGGTGATGTCCTCCGGGCCAAGTTTGGTTTCTCTGGCCTCAATTTCGTGCTTCTCGATATGAACCGATGTGTATTTGTCATTCTCGACCAGCCGCTCGCTGACCAGGATCGCATCTTCGTAGTTGCCGCCTTCCCAACTCATATAGGCCACAAGCACATTCTGACCCAGGGCCAGCTCGCCGTTCTGGGTGGAAGAACTGTCCGCCAGCACCGTGCCGGCTTCGACCCGATCCCCTTTCTGGATCGTCGGCCGCTGATCGATGCAGGTGCTCTGATTGCTGCGATTGTACTTGCGCAGCGGGTAGGTGTGCAGGGCGCCGTCATCCTCCTGGATGATGATCTCCGTATTGACCACGCGAATGGCCTCACCGGACTTGCGGGCGACGACAACCTGCCCCGAATCGACCGCAGCCTGCCACTCCATTCCCGTGCCGACAATCGGCGCCTCCGGCTGCACCAGGGGCACGGCTTGCCGCTGCATATTGGATCCCATCAAGGCGCGGTTGGTATCGTCATGCTCCAGGAAGGGGATCAGGGCCGCAGAGACGCCGACGACCTGCTTGGGCGATACGTCCATATATTGGATGCGCTGCGGGTCCTCGAAGCGGAACTCTTCAGCCTGACGGACGGAAGGACGCTTGTTGAGGAAGTGGCCGGCATTGTCCAGCGGTGTCGAAGCCTGGGCGATGGAAGAGCGCTCCTCCGTATCGGCGTTCAGATAGATCACCTCCTGGCCGACGAAAGGATGCACCCGTATCTCCTTCAGATCTTCCAGAGCGGCGATCTGCTGGGCCAGCTCCGGCGTCAGTTCAACGCCCCTTTCGACGAGGAGTTCGTCAGTATCCGGGTCGGTGACATCTTGTTCGAGTATGCGCCCCGTCAACGCATCGACCTGATTCTCGACAGTGTTGATGACACGCCGGTAGGGCGTCTCGATAAAACCGAAATCATTGATCCGCCCAAAGGTGGCCAGATAGCCTATCAGCCCGATGTTGGGGCCTTCCGGCGTTTCAATCGGGCAGATGCGCCCATAGTGGCTGTAATGCACGTCGCGCACATCGAAACCGGCCCGCTCGCGGCGCAGGCCCCCTGGCCCCAGGGCGCTCAGGCGGCGCTTGTGGGTCAACTCGGCGAGGGGGTTCGTCTGATCCATGAACTGGCTCAGCTGGCTGCTGCCGAAGAACTCCCGCGTGGCGGCCACAACGGGCCGGATGTTGATCAGGCTCAGGGGCGTCACCTGCTCCGGCTCTCGGATCGACATACGCTCGCGCACGACCCGCTCCATGCGCAAAAGGCCGATGCGCAACTGAGTCTGAATCAATTCACCGACGGTCTTGATGCGCCGATTCCCCAGGTGATCGATGTCATCGGGGATCGCGCGCCCATTATTGATGTCGATGATGCGGCGAATGACCTCTACCATATCCTCTTGCGTCAGGATGCGCGTGGAGAGGGGTGTCTCCAGCCCCAACTTGCGATTGAGCTTGTAACGCCCCACCCGGCCCAGGTCATAACGACGCGAACTGAAGAGCAGGTTCTGCACAAAATTGCGCGCATTGTCCAATGTCGCCGGGTCGCCGGGCCGCAATTTCTTATAGAACTCCAGCAGCGCATCGTCGATCCCTTTCTGGCTGTCCTCGGTCGGATTGGCCGTCGGATCCCGTTCCAGGGTCGCCTCGATGAACGAATGGTCGTCGTCGTCATCAACATCCGCGAACAGCGCCCGGATCTCCTCATCCGTGCCGTAGCCGATGGCCCGCAGCAGGATCGTTACCGGCAACTTGCGCTTGCGGTCGACCTTGACACTGATAATGTCCCGTTTGCTCGTCTCGAACTCCAGCCAGGCGCCCCGTCCCGGGATCAACTTGGTGCCGGTCAGGTCACGGCCCGTGCTGCGATCTTCTTCGATTGTGAAATAGACACCGGGTGAACGAATCAACTGGCTGACCACGACCCGCTCGCTGCCATTGACAATAAATGTGCCGGAGTCGGTCATCAGCGGGAAGTCGCCCATAAAGACTTCCTGCTCACTGATTTCACCGGTGTCGTTATTGACGAGTTTGACCTCCACCCACAGGGGAGCGGAATAGGTGATGTCCCGCACCCGGCACGCCTCCTCCGTGTGCTTGGCGTCATCGAAACGGAACTCGCCGAAATGCAGCTCAAGATGCTTGTTGAAGCTGACAATCGGTGAAATCTCTTCAAATAACTCATTCAGCCCTTTGGTGCGGAACCATTCGAAACTCTGAAGTTGAATCTCGATGAGCCGCGGCAGTTCGATCAGATCGGAAGTCCGTGCATAGGACTTTCGCCGGGTGTTGGCGCCAACTCCGTTTCCAGCGGCAGTACGAACCATATAGCGCATACTCCTTTGCTTTACAGTGTCACCCGAATTCTCCCATTGCCAAATGCCCCCGGATGGAGTCGGCAACGGGCGAAAAGGCGAGTGGGCCTCAGAGTGAAGTAAAGTTTTCTCTCTTCAACTCTCTCATCGCTTCTGTACCTCCGACTTTGACCCTTCGCTCCGTGTGCGAACGCATCGAGTGTGAAAGGTCAAAACACATCCAAAATTAAAGACCCAACGCCATTACACAAAATGGGTTGGGCCAACATGCGCCCCGTCGAGCCGAAGCCGTCGCACGCCCCTACCTCGCGGCGGGCGACCAACTAAGCAGGGGCGCATTGAATTTGACTCCCGCAATGTGACGCCTGTACGTAAAAGACGGAATTGATCTGATCAACTCTTGCCCTGAACGACAAGCCGTCGCACGCCCCTACCTCGCGGCGGGCGACCAACTAAGCAGGGGCGCATTGAATTTGACTCCCGCAATGTGACGCCTGTACGTAAAAGACGGAATTGATCTGATCAACTCTTGCCCTGAACGACAGAGTATAAAGCAAATGCTCCAAATTGTCAAGATTCAGATGTTATCGGGTGTGTCCCAGATTATTGGGCAGATGCCGTCTGAATCAGGATTCATGGATTCACAGAATGCCAGGCGGCGAGTCTCTTCTCTTCGGTTGAAACGGCGCATCGCAAGGGTACGACATTCTGGGGTGCGCCCAGGTTGAAAAGGTGTAGCCCAGTTTCAGAGAGCATTATTCTCAGCCTCCCGGTCTGCTGCGCCGACCTCTTTACTTCGAACTAGCGCGCCGTGTATGTACGCATCGAGTGCGAAAGGTCGGGAGATGCTATTGAAACTGATTCGAGATATATCCTGGACAATTTGCCTACGATATGCCTACGATGTGAGCGTCGGCATTCACCACACGCGTGAGTCAACGCTCCGAGTTACTCGGTGCATGATCTGACGAAGGGGGGATTGGCGCAGGATGAAAAGATTGGCAATCCTGTCCATCCGCCAATCCCACATTTCCTGATTCAAAAGGCTCCGGTTGAACGGCAGATACACGCCCGGCACCAGATACACAGACAGCCGGAGAGAGAGTCAGAGGACTGCCGCGGATGCCTCCCAGACGGCGAAAAACCGATGGCCGTGAAAGGCTCAGAACCCTACGACTTGGATGCGCGACCGTTCGAAAAGAGTGCGTAGAAGAGCTGTCTTTCAGGCTGGATCACACCCGCTTTCATCAAAATAGGTTTTGCGCTATCGTTTTGGCTATGGGACAATATGGGGGAAAGTGGGGTGCTTGCCCTACTTGTCCCCTGGCACATCCGTTGAAGTGAAATGTTGGATGCGCCCCGGGTTCCGCCGGAGCGGATCAGTCCGTCCGCCGCCGCGGGGCGTGCATGGGCTTCGGCTCGACGGGACGCGTTTAGCCCGCCGCCAAGTGCGCGGCAGATGCGGTCGGCGGCGGCCGCAAAGAGTAACCGTTCTGAACTATGTTTCTCGGTGAGTTCAGCCACAACTTGGATAGTAAGGGGCGGGTGACGATTCCCGCCAAGTTCCGGCATCGGCTCATGCCCGGCCTGGTGGTAACGCGCAATCCCACCGGGAGTTGCCTCATGGTGATGCCGCTGGACGAATGGCAGAATGTTGCGGCTCGGGTCAGCGCTCTGCCCTTGATTGATAAGAGGACCGCTCAACTGCGCCGGGCACTGTTCAGCGCCGCCGAAGATCTGAAACCGGATCGGCAGGGGCGCATCCTGATCAGCCAGCGTCTGCGGGAGTTCGCCGGAATCGAGAACGAAGTGATCATCGCCGGCATGAACACCTACATCGAACTCTGGGACCCGACCCAGTGGGAGGAGCAGATGCTCACTTCTATGCAGCTCGGAGAGGACCTTTTTGCCGCCCTGGGAGTCTGAAACCATTGCATCAGCGCCGACCCGAAGAGGGCATGGATGGCGCCCCTTTCGAGGAGGAGAACATTCAACATTGCCCCGTTCTGCTGGATGAAGTGCTGGCCGGCCTGAACGTCCAGCCGGGCGGATGCTTCATCGATGGAACATTGGGCGGCGGCGGCCATACGCAACGCCTGCTGCGTCATACGCGCTCCGGCGGGCTGTTCCCCCGCAGCCAAGTGCGCAAAAATGCGGTCGGCGGCGGGCGAATATTGGGGTTGGATGTTGACCCCGCGGCCATTCAACGTGTTCAGAAGCGCTTTCCTGACGAAATCAGCGCCGGCAGATTGCAGCTCAGCCAGGCGCCATTTGATCAGATGGCTCGGACCGCCCGCCAACACGGGTTTGCCGGTGTTGACGGCATCTTGCTTGATCTGGGTCTCAGCAGTTTTCAGTTGGATACGCCGGCCCGCGGGTTCGCCTTTCAGCACGACGGCCCTCTGGATATGCGCTTCGACCCGTCCGCAGGCGACAGCGCAGCCGAACTGATTAACAACAAGAGTTGGGCGGAGATCGCCGATATTCTGTACATATACGGAGAGGAACGACACAGCCGCGCCATCGCTCGCGCCATCGTAGCCAATCGTCCGGTCACGACAACGACTGAACTGGCAGACATTGTGAGCAAGGTTATGGGCCGGCGCGGCAAACAGAAAATCCATCCGGCGACCCGCACATTTCAGGCGCTGCGCATTGCGGTCAACGACGAACTGGGACAGTTGGAGCGGACATTGCCACAGATCCCTGGGCTGCTGCGGGATGGTGGACGGGTTGCAATTATCGCCTTTCACAGCTTGGAAGATCGGCTTGTCAAACAGTGGATGCGTGATCACGCCCGGCGCTTTCGGCCCGATCCGACTCTGCCGACCGGCGGCCAGGAGCAGGTTCCGACTCTGTCTATATGCAACAAGAAACCGATTGTGCCGACAGCCGCTGAAATCGAAAGAAATCCTCGCAGTCGTTCAGCCAGGCTGCGCATTGCTGAGAAAAGGTCTGAACCGTTGCTCCCCCGTTGCTGAGTGTCCCAAAATTGGAGTCGGCAACGGGAGAACTGTTTCATTGAGGGATGGGAACATCGTCACCGTTCCGTTCGCAAAGCGGGCGCTCTTCGCTATCGGCCAGGGCGCCCGCTAGGTCTAGCGAGACTCCATCCGCGACAAGTATGAGTTGAATGTTTCGGCAGGATAAGGCATTGTCTACACCGACCATTGATCTTCACGGCGCCGCCACGCCACGGCGCCCCTCACAAACAGGGGCACATGCAACACTGCCGAGCGGGGGCGCATCGAATACTGTTGGTCCGCCGGAGCGGAATCTGGGGCACGCGCAGCCATCCAGTCTGCCCCGCATTCGTGTTTTCCGCGGCCTGACATGGCTTGATGATATCGTTCCCCTGCCGCATACCCTGAAGGGGTATCTCCTGTTCGTGCAGGTCTTGACAGTCATCTGCGGATTGGCCATTTTTCAGGTCTGGACATCACTTCGGATTACACAAGCCCGCGGCGAGTTGGCTGCACTCCGCGTACAGTACAGCCTGATCGAACAGAAGAATGCTGAACTGCTGTGGCAGATTGGCCAGCGCACAACTTTGGAACAGGTGCAGAGGCGAGCGGTCCAACTCGACTTTCATCCGGCCTTGAAACGCAACTACATTTCAAACACCTATAACGTGGAAGGCGCGGCGCCGCACGCAGGCGTCTTGCCTGGGAATGCGCCTGCTTCCAGAATTCCCCCGTTGCCGAATGTCCACCGGATGGAGTCAGCAACGGATAGTTCGGTTGCAGCGCAACGGATCATTTCACCGGCGTCTGACACACAGCTCCCCTCTCGGTCCGTCGGGGCGGACCCGGAGGCGCCTGCAACCGGTTCGGACGAGCCGTCCCCCTGGTCTGTGACCGAACGATTCTCCATAGAGGAGTTCGAGCAGCTTGTGTCTGGATGGCAACAACAGGCCAGTGACAACTGGCAGGCCGGTTGGCAGACTGTCCGCGAATGGAGCGAACCTCTGCTTGAACAGGCCAGCGACTTTTTCATGGGCCAGTTGAAACAGCCCTGAACCAATAGCCACGGTAGTGTTGGAGACATCCGGCTATGCGCGCGAAGAACCGAACCGTTCATCCTCCACATGGACACGGATTCGGCCTTGGCGCGCCCGGCGCTTCCGCGCCATCGCGCCCCGCCCAAGCCGAGGCGCATTCAACGCCTTCGAGCGTGCCGGGTGATGTGACCAAAATATGGCGTATCGGCTTTATCGGCGTCATGCTGACCGGGCCGCTGCTCCTGTTGATTCTGCGGTTGCTGGATATGCAGGTCATGGGTTGGCAGCAATATGAGCCGCCCAGGCCAGCGGCTTCCGGGCGCAATACCGTCGATGACACGACCTCATGGGGGGTGATCGTCGATCGAGATGGCAATCTGCTCGCCGCGGACCGCTTCACCTATCGGATCACGGCAACGCCCAAGTTCATCGCAGCCGATGACTACAGCGCGATCGCCCAACGGCTCGCGCTGGGGGTCGGTCTCCCTCCGCTCCAGATTGAAAACCTGTTGCAGGAAAACAGCGACAGAGACTATCTGATCATCGCCCCGGAAATCGACTTTGAACAGGGCCAATCTCTGCTTGCCGAACGTCAGCAGAGATTGGCTGACAAAGACTTTCTGCTGGAGCATATCCATGTCGCGGCCCATCCCCGGCGCTTCTATCCACAAGGGGCCATGGCCAGCCAGATTCTGGGATTCCTCAATGCCGAACGGGTGCCGGTGTTGGGCATTGAGCGGTACTATCGGAACTTTCTGTCCAGTGATGGCGTTGGGCTCCCGCCGGGACAGCAAATACCCCGCACAGAGCTTGACGACGACATCCTACGGTTTCTGCCCAGCGGCAATGGCAAAGGCCTGGTGCTGACCATTGACCGCACCATCCAGCATATCATCGAAGAAGAGTTGCGGCTAGGGATCGGCCTCTACCGGGCCGCGGGGGGCACGGTCATTGTGATGAATCCGAACACGGGCGCGATTTTGGGGATGACCAACTGGCCCACCTTCGACGGCAACCGCTTCGAAGAGGGGGACCCCGACACGTTCACGAATACGGCTATCAGCGCCCAATATGAACCGGGATCGATCTTCAAACTGATGACCGTCGCCGCCGCCCTTGACATCAGCGCAGTGGAGGAGACAACGGTTTTCGTCGATACCGGCACCATTCAGATGGGTGAACATACGATTCAGAACAGCGATCGGAAGGCAGTCGGCGAACTGTCCGTCGCCGATGCGTTAGCCCATTCCAATAATGTGGTGACAGTGCAGATCGCGCAGAGTGTCGGCCCCGACAATTTCTACGACTATGTAACCCGTTTCGGCTTCGGCGCCGATACGAATATCGACCTGAGCGGCGAGGTGTCCGGCCAGTTCCGGCAACTCGATGACCCAAGCTGGACCATGGCCGACCTCGGCACCAACAGCTTTGGCCAGGGTATCGCCGTCACTCCCATCCAGATGATCTGCGCAGTGGCCGCCATCGCCAACGGCGGCAAGCTGTTGCGCCCGTACATCGTGCAGAGCCGGGTGGTCGGTGATCATGTCGTGGAGACCCAACCGACTATGGTCTACCAGGTTATCAAACCGGAAACGGCGACTCGGGTCAGCGAGTTGATGAGGCATGTCGTCAGGACGGGCAATCAGATGGCGCAGGTATCCGGCTATAGCGTTGCCGGCAAGAGCGGCACCGCGGAAATCGCCACGGAAAAAGGCTACATTCAGGACGAAACGATCGTCAGCTTTATCGGATTCGCGCCGGCGGACGACCCGCAGTTTGTGGTGCTGGTGAAACTGGACCGGCCGGACCCGAGCATCAGCCGCTGGGCAGCCTATACAGTGACGCCGATCTTCAGCCGCATTGCCCACCGGCTGTTCGAGCACCTGAACATTCCGCCGGACGCTATCCGACTGCCGGATGAAAGCCAGCGCGCTTCCGACGTGCCGGTTCAAGAGTCTTCAAACCAGTGATTCGCAGTTAATTGCCAGTGACCGGTGCAGCAGGCAGCCACTGGCGTTCAAGGGAATTCGATTCGGTGGCAGATCGACCCAACGTTGAGACGTTTATCACTCAGCATACACTTTGGCAGGCGCTGACAGGGACGCCGCCGCCGCGGGCGTTGGCGCCCCGTCCCATCAGCCGCACGCTCCTGGATAGCCGCGACGCCGAAGCCGGGTCTCTTTTCATCGCCTTCAGCGGCAGCCGCACAGACGGCCACAGATACATCCGGCAGGCGCTAGCCGGCGGCGCCGATGCAGTCATCTGCGAAGAGCGGGGGCTTGCGGCTTTGGCGGAAACAGATGCGCTGCTCATCGACTGCCGCAAAGGCGGGGAGCGCGCGGAGAGAGAAATCCGGGGCGGCCTCCGCACGCCTCAGTTGTGGCAGGAAGAGCCATTTGCGCCCGGCCGCGCCATCGCCTACATCGTGCCCGATTCCAACACGGCCTTGCAGGCCGCGGGCATCTTTCAGCGGTTGCATCGGACCAGCCCGGATCTGCGGGTCATCGGCGTGACCGGCAGTGTAGGCAAAACCAGCACCAAAGAGTTGGCCGCTTCCGTTCTGAAGCAGTGCTACCGTACCCATCACAACACCGGCAACCTGAACAGCGAACAGGGTCTGCCGCTGGCCCTGCTGGGGCTGCACACAGGCCACGAACGGACAGTGTTGGAGATGGGGATGTACGGCCTGGGGGAGATTCGCTTGCTGTGCAGCCTGGCGCGGCCCCAGATCGGCCTCGTGACGAATGTCGGCCCGTCCCATCTGGAGCGGCTGGGTACGATAGACCGGATCGCGGAGGCCAAAGCCGAACTCATAGAGGCCCTGCCCAGCGCGCTCTGCGGGGGCGTAGCCATCCTGAACCACGACGATGCACGGGTGCGGGCGATGGCGACGCGCACGGATGCGCAGTTGTTTTTCTATGGCCTCACCGCTGAGGCGGATCTATGGGCCGATGAAATCGAAAGCCTGGGCATGGAAGGCATCCGCTTCCGTTTTCATCATCGCCAGGAAGGCGGCCGCGTGCATAGCGAGCGTGTAAAGCTCCCGCTGCTGGGCAGACATTCGGTGCAGACGGCGTTGGGAGCGGCCGCGGTCGGGATTGTGAACGGCCTGACGTGGGAAGAGATCATTACCGGTTTGCAGCGGGCGCCGGGCCAATTGCGGCTTGTTGTCACGCCCGGCATCAACGGCGCGACGGTCATCGACGACACATATAACGCCAGCCCCAGCAGCACCCTGGCCGCGCTCAATCTGCTGGACGATCTACGCAAGAGCGCCGAGGCCGCCGGACGCCCCAACCCCGCAGCGGGCCGAGGGGCGGCTTTCCGACCGGAACTCGACTCCGAGCAAGAAGAAACCGCAAGGAAAACGGCCCGAGCAGGGCGAGTAGGGCGTCGGATCGCGATTCTCGGCGATATGCGGGAGTTGGGCAGTTTCACAATAGAGGGACACCAGCAGGTCGGCGCCCATGCCGCGGGCGTAATCGACCTGCTGGTTACAGTCGGCAATCTTGGCCGCATCATCGCCGATGAGGCTAAGCGGGCAGGTCTGTCCACACAGGCTGTCCACGCTGCCGATGATTTCGAGTCAGCTGTAGATATTCTGAAGGAGCTGATGCAGCCGCATGATTTGCTGCTCGTCAAGGGCAGCCGCGCCGTGGGGATGGATCGAATTGTCGAAGAACTACTCGCCCGCCCCAAAATGCGCGAGGATGCGGTCGGCGGCGGCCTCGCCAGTGGTCAGCGGCCCGTAAATGCACTGGGCACTGGCGTCTAGCCACCGGAGACCGGTTTTATGTCATCCCCATTGGTGCTAGGGATACTCAGCTTCTTCATCGCTGTCATTTGGGGGCAGCCTTTGATCGCCTTATTGAAACGCCATCGAATCGGCAAACAGATCCGCATCGAAGGGCCGGATTCCCATCAGGACAAGACCGGAACGCCCACCATGGGGGGGTTGCTATTTGTGGTGCCGGTCTTGCTGATCACGGGCGCGCTCAATCTGGCCGATCTGCTTGGCTTCAATATCACCGGCCAGAGCACACTGCTGTTGTTCTTCTGCTTGGCGGCTCATGCGGGGCTGGGGGCTATTGATGACTGGCTGGGCATCCGCGGTCAAGGCAACGGGATGTCCGCCCAGATGAAAAGCGTGTTTCAGTTCCTCTTTGCCGCAGTGATTGTGGGTGTTCTCTACTTCGGGCCGCCGGCATTGCACTATGTAGGCGTACCGGGCAACCCGGAGTTCGTTTCTATCGGCTGGCTGTTCATTCCGGTGGCGATCCTGATCATCATCGGTTTCAGCAATGCCGTAAATCTGACCGACGGGCTGGACAGTCTGGCCGGCAGCCTCAGCGCCGTCTCCTTTCTCTGCTATGGACTGATCGCCTACTTGCAACAGCAGACCTATCTGGCGGATTTCTGTTTCACAGTTGCCGGCGCTCTGTTTGCATTTCTCTGGTTCAATGCCTATCCGGCACAGCTCTTCATGGGCGACACCGGCAGCCTGGCCTTGGGCGCAACGCTTGCACTGGTGGCGCTGATGACCGGTCAATGGCTGCTGCTGCCGGTAATGGGGTTTGTCTTTGTCGCCGAAACGGTCTCTGTATTGTTGCAAGTGGCGTCGGCAAAGTTGAGCCGACGATACCTGGGTCGTGATATTCGCCTGTTCAAAATGACGCCGATCCACCATCACTTCGAACTGATGGGTTGGAGTGAGACACAGGTCAAAGAGAGATTCTGGCTGATCGGTATGCTGAGTGGAATGTTAGGGGTGGCCTTGGCGCTATGGAACGGGTGACTGCCGGCCACGCGGGCATCATGCTGGCGACGGTGTTGAATGCTCCGACCTTGCAGGCCATCCTCGAGCGCGATGGCCTGCATCTGAACCGAATCTGAATAAACAGCTTGCCCAGTGCTGGGGGCGCTCTCCGGCCCCGCGGTTCGGCCATGCAGCAACGGGCAAGAAGGGAGAAATATCCCATGATCGCCGACAACGAACAGTTCAATTTCGAGAAGCTCACTATCGTCATCCTGGGGATGGGCCGCCAGGGTTTGGCTTTGGCCCGTTTCTTCGTGGCGGCAGGCGCAAGCGTAACGATCAGCGACGCCGCGCCGGCCAAGGAGTTGGCGGAAGAACTGGAGCAGTTGGGCGATCTGCCCATTGCGCTTGCCCTGGGCGGTCATTCGTTCGACCTTTTGCATGGCTGCGATCTGCTCTGTCTGAGCGGGGGTGTGCGGCTCCAGATTCCCCTGGTGCAGGAGGCGATCCGCCGCGGCATCCCTCTGAGCAATGACACCCTGCTCACGATGCAACTGGCGCCCTGTCCCGTCATCGCCATCACCGGCAGCAGCGGCAAGACAACAACGACGACGCTCGTCGGCAAGATGTTGCGGGAACTCGCCCCCACCGTCCACGTTGGCGGCAATATCGGTGTGCCGCTGGTGGACCGCCTGGATACGATTCGGGAAGATGACATAATGGTTCTGGAGCTGAGCAGTTTTCAACTCGAACTGTTCGATCCGAAGGTGGCCTACGGGCCGCTTGACGGGCTGGGGCCGGACGTGGCCGCCATCCTCAACATCACGCCCAACCACCTGGATCGGCATTCATCCATGGCCGACTATGCCTTGGCGAAGTCCAATCTATTGCGTCATCTGAAGCCGACCAGCGTAGTGGTCTTCAACGCCGACGATCCGGTGACCAGTCGGATGGCCGGACGGCATGATGAAGAGTTGAATGCGCCGGTTCCTGTCCACTGGGAGTTGGATACCCCCCTGGCGCAATGCCGTACTGCCTTGGGCAAAGACCGGCCGATCATCCCCTTTTCCCAGCGCGCCCGCCTGGAGTCAGGCGCCTGGGCAACCGACGACGAGTTGATTTTCCAGAATCAGTCTTTCTGTCGCCGCGCTGACGTGCGACTGCGTGGAGAGCACAATATCAGCAACCTGTTGGGCGCGGCGGCCATCAGCGGGGCGTTCGGCGCAACGGTGGAAGCGATGGGGCGCGTCGCCCGCTCTTTCGCCGGCGTGCCGCACAGGCTGGAGGAAGTGCCGACGAAGCTGCCGGACATCCCAAACCCGAGACGGGCGGCGGCTGAGGACAAGGGCAACGTCGTATGGATCAATGACAGCATCGCGACGGCGCCGGAACGGGCTGTCGCCGGACTGCAAGTCTTCCCCCCGGGCGCGCAGACGCTCATTCTCCTGGCCGGCGGCAAAGACAAGAATCTACCCTGGGATAGATTTGCCGATGAGGTGCTGGATCGGGTTCAATGCTTGATCGGCTTCGGGGAAGCGGGGTCAATGATCGCCGACAAAGTGCGGGAGCGGGCGTCGTTCCGGCGGATTTCCGCCCCGTGTTGCGCCGTTGTCCAGCGGCTGGATGAGGCGGTCGTCTTAGCCAAGCAGACAGCCAAGCAGACAGCCAAGCCGGGCACGGTCGTGCTGTTCTCGCCGGGGGGCACCAGCTACGATGCCTACAAGAACTTCGAACAACGCGGGGAGCATTTCCGCAATTTAGTGGTGAGCGGCTAGTGTAGAAAGCTGGTCACTGAGGTCGCCGCCGGCCGCATCTGTTGCGCATTTGGCGGCGGGCGAACTGAGGAATGACAATGGCGCCACAGGTCGACGCAGCGCAAACGAAACAGATGGATAGGAGTGGAGAAGCCGCCGCCGACCGCATCCCGCGCGCACTTGGCGGCGGGCGAAATGGCGGCTTCGATTGGGCGCTGGCCTCAGTCCTGACTTGCCTGATCCTGTTCGGGTTTGTGATGGTCTTCAGCGCCAGTTACCCTTGGGCATTGGAAAACCAGGGTTCACCCTTCTATTACGTGTTGCTGCAACTTCGCTGGTTGGCGGTCGGCCTGGTGGCGTTGGTCGGCGCTGCGCTCGTCCCCTACCGGATATGGGAGCGGTGGAGCATACCGTTGATGGCGCTGGGGCTGCTTGCCCTGATGGCGGTCATCGTTCTGGGGGATACCCGCTTCGGCGCAAGACGCACCTTTTTCGACGGTCGGATACAGCCCAGTGAGCCGGCAAAAGTGATCGTCCTCATCTACATCAGCACCTGGCTTGCCAGCAAGGGCACGCGCATCAAAGATATCAACTATGGGCTAATCCCCTTCGGTGTGCTGATGGGGATCGTCACGGGGCTGATCGTGGCGCAACCGGATATCAGCACAACGATTCTGATCGTTGTCACCGCGTTGATTATATTTTTTCTGGCGGGCGCTGAACTGAAGCAGCTTCTATTGGGCGGATTTGTGGCTGTCGTCACCTTCTGGCTGGTGATCACCCGCAACAGCTATGCCAGCCGGCGGGTCAGCGCACTGCTGGAGTCGATCCAGTCTCCTCTGAACAGTCCGGAGTGGCAGATCCGTGAAGCCAGCACGGCGCTTGTCAGGGGCGGCCCGCTCGGCGTGGGTCTGGGCAACAGCACCGAAAAGTTGCCCGGCAGATTGCCCCTGAGTTGGTCGGACGGCATCTTTGCCGTCATCGGCGAGGAGATGGGGCTGCTGGGCACGCTGCTGGTGATTCTGCTCTTCACCCTGTTTGTCTATCGTGGCCTGCGCATCGCCAGTGAATCGCCGGACATATTTGGCTCCTTGCTGGCTGTGGGCATCACCGCTCTCATCATCCTGCAGGCCATAATCCACATTGCAGTAGCCGTGGCCGTCGCCCCCCCCACCGGCGTTACACTACCGTTTATCAGTTTTGGTGGCAGCTCTCTTGTCACGTCGATGGGCGCTGCCGGCATACTATTGAATATCAGCCGTTATCGCGGTCAACCCCCTCCCGCCGCGCCCCGTCGAGGCGAGGCCGGTACACGCCCCCACCCCGCGGCGGGCGACCGGCATAGCAGGGGCGTATCCAACGCTTTGGGGTCAAAAAAGTCTGAGGCCGCCGCCGACCGCATCCCGCGCGCACTTGGCGGCAGGCGAACTGAGGCCGCCGCCGACCGCATCCCGCGCGCACTTGGCGGCGGGCGAACCGGGGCATCCTCTGGCCCCCCAGAGCAAACAGCCCATGCGCCTTCTAATTTCGGGTGGTGGAACCGGGGGACACGTGTATCCGGCTCTCGCCGTCGTCGAACAACTTCGAATCGAGACCGCCGCTGACCGAGGGCGCCGCCGACCCCATTTTCGGGCACTTGGCGGCGGGCGAGCAAACCTTGCGCACTTGGCGGCGGGCGAGCAAGCTCTGACCGACGCACCGGCTCCCATTGACCCCACTCCGTATCGCGTAAAGCGTAATGCGTATCCTGGAGCGTCCACGCAATACGCAACACGCAATACGCAATGCCTTTGGTTAGGGAGCCGGACCGGTATCGAGTACCCGCTTGTACAGAATGCTGGCATCCCCTTCCACAGCATCCAGACCGGCGCATTACGAGGACGCAATTCAGTCATGGCATTACGCAGTCTGGCCCAAATCCTGACAGGCATTCGCCAGTCTTTACAGATTCTGGAAACATTTCGGCCGCAGGTATGTTTTGCCACCGGCGGATACGTGTGCGCACCGGTCGCGATAGCCTGTCGAATGCGGCGCGTGCCGATCCTCATCTATCTGCCGGACATGACTCCCGGCCTGGCGGTGCGCTGGCTCAGCCGCATGGCGCAGCGGGTGGCGGTCAGCTTCCCCGAGGTGGCCGACTTCTTTGGGCAAAAGGCGGTGGTCACCGGCTACCCTGTTCGCGCAGAGTTTCTGGCAGCGACAGAGGATAAGGATGCGGCGCGGCAGATGTTGGCGCGCAAGCTGGGGATAGAGAACCTTGGGCTGCCCCTGCTGTTGGTGTTCGGCGGCAGCCAGGGCGCACGCAGCATCAACCGGGCTGTCTGGAGGGCGGCCCCCGCTCTGTTGCCCGCCTGCCAGATCCTGCACGTCATCGGTACGCGCGACTGGCCCCTGCTGGAACAAGAAGGGCCGGATCTGTCGGATAACCCACTGGCTGACCGCTACCATCCGGTGGCTTATCTGCACGAGGAGATGGCTTGGGCGCTGGCTGCCGCAGACCTGGCGGTGGCGCGCGCCGGGGCGAGTGTGCTGGCTGAGTTCCCGCTTGCGCGGCTGCCGTCGGTGCTGGCGCCGTTGCCTATCGCCGGTTCCCACCAGATGCCCAACGCCGAGAAGTTAGCGCAATCGGGCGGCGCCATCATCGTCGAGGACGGACGGCTGGCGGAGAGGCTGGAGCCGACCGTAAAAGCATTGTTGGCAGATGAGCCTCGCCGTCTGGCCATGGGCGCCGCGGTCGGCGCATTGGCTCGACCCCAGGCCGCAGACAACATCGCCCGCGAACTACAGTGGCTCGCGGCTCGCGGCTAGTGCAGTGTACCGGCCACTGAGGTTATGGACTGTAATGACGGACTGTGATTGAGATGCAGGCGGGACAGGCCCAGAGGGCGCCCCGCTCCCAGGATGAAAGCATAACAAATGAGCGAAACCACTCCAGGCACAGTTGCATTTGTCCTCTACGTTCTCCTATTTGGCTGGATCGGCTTTCGGCGCGGTCTGTTCCGGGAGTTGTCGGTGCTGATCGTCTCGATCGGGGGCTTCTTCCTGCTGCAACAAAATCAGGGCCTGGCCCTGGATATCGTGAGGCAGGCGCTGGGCGTCCTCCTGGGCATCATCAGCGTGGGCGCAAAATTCCTGGCCTCGCTGCGCGCAGGGGGCGCGGGAGGAGAAGGCGAACCGGTGTTCACGCTGGGCGCCTCGGATTGGCTCTCGGATGCGGACCAGCCGACGATCGCCTTTCTGGTCTGGTCGGGGCTGCTGCTTCTTACCTACATCCTGACCAACAAGGCGATCCCCGACCGTCAGAGTTCATCGGGTCTCCTGGCGGCGCTGGCAGGCATTGGCAACGGACTGTTTTACATCCCCACCTTTGCGCCGCGCCTGATCGCCTTCATCCCGGAGATCGGGGTTGAGACGGCCTCATCTCCCGGCACGGGAATGCAGGGTGTTCTGCGCAGCGTAACGGACATGATGCAGTCCAATTTCGGCAACATCTGGGAGGCATTGGGGCCTCAACAGCCAATCCTGGCCGCGATTGCGCTGACCGTGCTGCTTGTGGCGGTGATCAGCACATTGCGACGCGGTCAGAGTTAATCGAGCAAACAATGAACAATGGTGATACCAACCACCATCCACTAATCACTAAATCGTTATGGGTCTGATCGAAGTCTATTTTGGATCTATCGCTACCATCATTACACTGATTGGCCTTGCCCAAGGCTATGCGCGCGAACTGGGCAGGTCCATGATCATTATCGTCGCGATCTTTCTGCTTCTGTACGTCGAAGACCGACTCAATCCGATCTTAAGCAGCATATGGCGACTGGTATTTTCGGCTGAAGATCTGGGCGCGCAACAGTTTTTTCTGAGCAATTTCTATCTGGTCGTCTTTATCTTTACGATCTTTGCCGGTTATGCGGGGCGGGTGATCACGTTCAGCGGTCAGCAATGGCCGATGCCCCAGGGCGCAATTCTCAGTTGCCTGGTCGGCGCAATCAACGGCTATCTGATCAGTGGCAGCCTCTGGTATTACCAGCACATATACGGCTATCCCCTCTCTGCCTTAGGCTGGATCGATACGGATCTGTCGCCGATTGCCCTGGAACTGGTGCGCTATTTGCCCCAGAATATCATGCCGTCACCGACGCCGTGGGTAATTCCCATCGCCATACTTCTGCTGATGCGGGTGCGGGGATGAGGGTTGGATGCGCCCCGGATCGACAGTGTTCATTGCGCCCCGGCTCGAACGGGGGGCGCTGGCGCGACCGCCGCGAGGGGGGCAGCGATGCGGCGTGAAACGTGGCAGAAGCGGCTGCAGGAAGCGGTCAGTGCGTCTTTGCACGGCAGAGGCGCCGACGACGCGGCGCTGCGGGTGCATCTGATTGGAATAGGCGGCGCAGGTCTTTCTGCCATCGCGCACGTGCTGCTGGAGCAGGGTATACGCGTCAGTGGCAGCGACAGGCAGGAGAGCGAACGCACGCGCCGGCTGGCTGCATCCGGGGCGACGATCTTTGGGCGGCAGGAGGCGGCCAGGACACTCGCAGGACTATCGGCCCGGGAACGGCCCGACGTGGTGCTGCTCAGCAGCGCGGTCAACGAGACGAATCAGGAACGACAGGCCGCGCAATGGTTGGGGATCCCGATCGTCAAACGGGAAGCGTTTCTGCGACCGTTTCTGGCAGGCCGCGATGTAATCGCAGTCTCCGGCACGCATGGCAAGAGCACGACGACAGCGATGATCGTGCAGACGCTCCACGCAAGCGGCTGCGACGCCGGCTATATCATCGGCGCCGACCTGAATTCAACCGCCGCCAAGTGCGCAGCGGATGCGATCGGCGGCGGTCGAACTGGCTACAGCAACGCCCACGCGGGGACAGCGCCCACGTTTGTGATCGAGGCCGATGAATATGACCGCATGTTCCATGGGTTGACGCCGATGCTGGCGGTCGTCACCAATGTGGAGTGGGATCACCCGGACTGCTACCCGACGCCGACCAGCTTTGTTGACGCCTTTCGTCAGTTTGTGGCGCAGGTGCGCGCCGAGGGCTGCGTGATCTCCTGCGGCGATGACTCCGGCGCAGAGGCGTTGCGCGGAGGCCGAGCGACCGGCGCCGGCCCGGCCTGGCTGACGTATGGGCTGCATGACCGCTGCGACCTGCGAGCCGTCAATGAGAAAGTGGGCGAGAGCGGAGGCTTTGCCGCCACTGTGCAGAATGGGGGGAAATCGATCGGCCGCCTGCAACTGCAAGCGCCCGGCATCCACAACCTGCGCAACGCGCTGGCGGCGCTGACCGTCGCCCGGCGCTGCGGTGTGCCGACGGCGCAGATCCTGGCGAGCCTGCATCAGTATACGGGCATTGGCCGCCGCTTTGAACTCAAGGGGACGCGACGCGGCGTGACGGTTATTGATGATTACGCGCATCATCCCACCGAAATTCAGGCGACTTTGGCCGCGGCCCGCGACCGTTTCGGCGAACGACGCATCTGGGCCGTCTTCCAGCCCCATACATTCAGCCGCACGCGCGCACTGCTGCACAACATCGCGCGCAGTTTCGACAACGCGGACGCGGTGCTGGTGACGGATATCTATGCGGCCAGAGAAAGCGGCGACAGGGCCGCAGCGGCCGCGGAGGTTGTGGCCGCCAGCCGCCATCCTTCGATCCGCCACAGCGGTGATGTCGAGAATACGAGCGCGCTTCTCCACGCCGAAGTGGCCGCCGGCGATGTCGTTCTGACCCTGGGCGCAGGCACAAGCGACCGCATCGGCGAGTTGCTGCTGGAGAGACTGGGAACAGATGGCTGAAGGTGCGAATGCGCTGCCGCTTGTGCTGATCATTTGTGGCGCGCCGGGCACGGGCAAGACGACATTGGCCCGCAATTTGGCCCCGGCTTTGGGTTTGCCCCTGATCGCGCGCGATGATCTGAAGGAGTCGCTCTTCGAGTCGCTGGGCTGGTCGACTGTAGAATGGTCGGAGCGGCTTGGCCGGGCGACGTATGAACTGGTCTATCTGCTGATCGAGCGTCTGCTGGCGGCTCGCGGCTCGCTGCTTGTGGAGACGCCCTTTGATCCGGACTGGGCCAACCCCCGCTTCCAGGCATTGCAGGCGCGCTATCCGTTCCGGCCAGCGCAGGTGATCCTCTCCACGCGCGCCGATCTGCTGCGTCAACGCTATGCCCAACGGGTGGACAGCGGCGAACGACACCCGGGCCATGTGGATCGACTGCGGATGGGCGACTTCGACCCTGTGGAGTTGGAACGGCGCAATCGCCCTCTGGACCTGGGCGGGCCAGTACTCCACATCGACACGAGCGATTTCGCTGCTCTGGATTTCGACGATCTGGTGAGGCGTCTGCGAAGTATAAGAGAAACTTGATAACGAACCGGTTGTACTCGGCATCATGGCAACTGTAACGGCCCCGGCCCGCCCGAAGAGACATATCCGTGCATCCGCGCTCGACCAGATCGAGGCGCTCGGCGTGCAAATCCGGCAGACCCACCCGTTGGCGAACCTGACGACGATCAAGGTCGGCGGCGCGGCGGACTATTTTACCACCGTCACAAATACGCATAAACTACTGAAGCTGGTGCGCTGGGCGCGGGCGAACGACCTGCCCTACCTGATTCTGGGCGGCGGCAGCAATGTGCTGGTCAGCGACCGCGGCGTGCGCGGGCTGGTGATCCATAACCGCTGCAAAGCTGTGCAGGTGCAGGACGCCCCCTGCTGCGATTACCCCAAAGACCAACGCCCCTTCCTTTTCGCCGAGAGCGGCGCGTTGATGGCGGGCGCGGCCCGGACCGCAATCAACGCCGGGTTGACCGGTCTGGAGTGGGCGGTGAGTGTGCCCGGCTCCGTCGGCGGGGCGGTGGTCAACAACGCCGGCGCGCATGGCGGTGAAGTGAAGGACTCGCTGTGGGACGTTCTACTGCTGGACGACCGCGGCGACATCCAGATCTACCGTGTGGACGATCTCGCCTACGCCTATCGCCAGAGCAGCTTGAAACGGGGGGGCATCACCGACGTCGGATTTGGCCCCGTGCTGTTGAGCGCCAATTTCCGGCTGGACAGCGGCGAGCGGGAAACCATCCGCAACACCGCTCAGGCCTATCTGAGCCATCGACGCAGCACCCAGCCGGTGGAGCCGTCATTGGGCAGCACATTCGTCAACCCCTCAGGCGACTTCGCCGGTCGTCTGATCGAGGAAGCCGGGCTGAAAGGGGTTCAGCTGGGCGGCATTGAGGTCAGCCGCACGCATGCCAATTTTCTCATCAACCCTGGCGGCGTCGGCGCGGCGACAGCAGCGGATGTTGTTGCGATGATCGAACATATTCAGACTGAAGTTGCCCACCACAGCGGCGTGGAACTGGAGCCGGAACTTCAGAAAATCGGAGAGTGGTAGTCCTTATGACGTGTAAAACAGTACGGGTCGGCGTCCTTTTCGGGGGCAAGAGCGGGGAGCATGAAATATCCCTGCTCAGCGCGAAAACGGTCATCCGCGCTTTGGACGAGGCCGGTTACGAGACGGTGCGCCTGGGTATCACAAAGAGCGGTGAATGGCTCACCGGCGGCGATCCTCTGGCGCAACTGGCAAAGAGCGAGAACGGCGAGGAGAGAGAGGAAGGCTCTCAATTCTCACTCATCCCCTCGCACCCCTCACAGTTCCCGCTTCTGGAGCAGAGCAAACGGATGCCGACTGTGGATCTGATCTTTCCCGTGCTGCACGGCCCCTACGGCGAGGACGGGACCGTGCAGGGACTGCTGGAGATGATCGAACTGCCCTATGTTGGTTGCGGCGTCCTCGCCAGCGCGGTGGCGATGGACAAAATTACGTCAAAGGCGTTGTTTGCCGCGGCCGGCATCCCCCAGGTCGCCTATCGGACTCTGCTACGACGAAATTGGGCGGAAAGTCGGGAGAAGATCCTGGACGAACTGGAGTCCGCCCTGCCCTATCCACTTTTCGTCAAACCGGCCAATCTGGGCAGTAGTGTGGGCATCAGCAAAGTCAGGCAACGCGCCCAGTTGGCGCACGCCATCACGCTGGCCTGCCGCTATGACCGCAAAGTGCTGATCGAGGCCGGTGTACACAATGCCCGCGAGTTGGAGGTCAGCGTCCTCGGCAATGACGAACCTTGGACGAGCGTTGTCGGCGAGGTGATACCGGCCAACGAATTCTACGACTACGAGGCCAAGTATCTGGACAAGGGCAGCCGCCTGCTGGTTCCGGCGGACATTCCGGCGGCCCTGGCGGATGAAGTCCGTCAAATGGCCGCGCGTGCGTTTCAGGCGTTGGACGGAGCAGGACTTGCGCGGGTAGACTTTCTGTTAAGCGGTGACGGGCAACTCTTTCTCAACGAAGTGAACACCATGCCCGGCTTCACCGCCAGCAGCATGTATCCTAAACTTTGGGAAGCCAGCGGCGTTTCCCTGTCGGAACTGGTGCATCGCCTGGTCGATATGGCGCTGGAGCGGCACGCGGACCGGCAGCAGAATCGGATTCATCGCTAGTCTGGTTTTCCGTGGTAAATTACTTGTAATACAACAACGCGGCGTCTTCGGCAGTTACTAAAAACTGGAACCGAAGAACTGAAAACTTCCATCAGAGCAGCGCAATGCAATTTGCCTTCGGTGTAGGGCGCAGGCAAAAACAAAGATCGCGGGCGGCGCAGAAGGCTGTCTCGTCCAAACGGGTGCGGCGACGGCGGCAGGCGCAGACGCGCCGGCGGTTCACGGCGGCGCTGCGTTCGGCGCAGGCATTTATCCTGAGAAGCGGGCGGTCGGGCTTCGGCTGGAACTGGATGCGGAGAGAACCGGCGCGCCGGCGCGTCTCTGCTGAGCAGAGGAGCATTCAACCTTTTCGCGCAGGGGCGCGTTCAACGCCTTTGCCCGGTTTTTCGGGTCTGGCCCCGAGCAAGAGCGTGAGCCTCTTACTGCTGGCTGCGGTCGTTGCCACTCTCTATTGGATGCACGCCAGTGACAGCTTTTTCATCTATCATGAAGATGTCCGCTTTGAAGGGGCGCGCTATCTGACGCATGAAGAGCTGTTCGCTGCCTGTGACATTGATAGCTGGAGTATCTTCTGGCTGGATGCGGCGAAAGTACAGGAACAGGTGACGAAGCACCCGTATGTAGCCGACGCAGACGTGAAAATACGCTGGCCGGCGCAGATCGACATCCGCATTCAGGAGGTGCGCCCGGTGGCGCTATGGGCCACCGGCCAGCAGGAGTACTGGCTGCTGGAGGATGGGCTGGCGCTGGCGCCCAAAGAATCGGATCTGCAACCGACGCTGCGGATCATCGACCCCTCAGCCGAGGCGCGGATTGCAAATCTGGAAGGGGACTTGCAAATCGACAAACGCGTTCTGACCTCTGCCATGTTCCTGTCAGATCGTCTTTCCATCGTCAGTGAGTTCTGGTACAATTCTGGCTACGGCTTGAATTTCAGCCTGCCGTCTACCCAGGCCTGGGTCTATTGGGGCGATGGCCGCAAATTCGAAGAGAAATGGGCCGCCTTGCAGACATTATTGCCGGAGTTGGAAGCCACTCGAAACGAAGCTCTCACCCTCAATGTCATGACGCCGAACCGTCCCTTCACTCGCCGCTTCGACGCTGAGCCGGCTGATCAATAGATTGGGACACGCCCCCGCCACACGTTGAGAAACATTCAGTGACCAGAGAGATCATTGCTGCGGTCGATGTAGGAACCACAAAAATCTGTGCGTTGGTGGGCACTGTCACCCATGACAACCTGGGCAATCTGGCTGTCAAGGTTCTGGGCGGCGGTGTTACGCCGAGCCGGGGATTGCGCCGCGGCGTTGTGATGGATGTGCCGGAGGTGACGACCGCCATCGGGGAAGCGTTGGAGACAGCCGAGCAAGAATGCGGCATCCAGATCACGAGCGCCTATCTGGGCATCGCCGGCAACCACATCGCCACATCAAACAGCGCCGGCATCAGCCCGATTGACGGACGGCATGGCGTCACCGGCACCGATATGCAGCGTGCGCTGGAGGGCGCGCGGGCCGTTCAGATTGCCGCAAACAGACAGATCATCCATGTAATCGCCCGCCACTGGAAGGTGGATGAACAGGAAAACATTCAGCAGCCCCTGGGCATTCTCGGCAGCCGGCTGGAAGTTGACGCGCATATCGTCACCGGCACGATCAACGCCATCAACAATCTGGCCCAGTGTGTGTTGGCCCATGGCATCGACATCGACGAACTGGTATTGGAACCGCTCGCCAGCGGCGAGTCTGTTCTGACCGCCGATGAGCGCCAGATGGGCGTCGTGATGGCAGACCTGGGCGGCGGCACCACCGACCTGGCCCTGTTCCGCGGCAATGGTCTGTGGCACACCGAAGTGCTGGATGTAGGTGGGAGCCACATGACGAATGACGTGGCTATCGGGCTGCGCGCCCCGTTCGAAGTAGCCGAAGAGTTGAAACTGCGCTACGGCCACTTGCAGCCGGAACGCATCGCCGAAGACGAGCAGGTTTGGGCCACCGTCTTTGGCGACAAACCGGAGCGCACCTTCAGCCGACGCTTTATCAGCCAGATCTTGCAAGCGCGGGCCGAAGAGACCGCCGAACTCATTCAGAGCCGAATTGCCAAGAGCAGTTACGGTCATATGGTCCCGGCAGGGCTTGTCCTCACGGGCGGCGCCAGCCAACTCCCCGGCGCAGTGGACCTGTTCCGCAGAGTCTTGCGCATGCCGGTGCGGATCGGCAGCCCGGTCGATCATCCGGCGGTGATGGGGTTGAGAAGAGAGCTGCAATCTCCGGCCTACGCCACCGCAGTCGGCCTCCTGCTCTGGGCGCTCTATGAAGATGCACGCGCCATCCACTATCCGATGCAAAGAACGATCCCGCAGAATGGACAGTTTCTGGATCGAGTCGGCGGGTGGCTGAGGAGTCTTCTGCCCGATTGATGGGATGTCTCGTTCAAGACGCTCCGGCGCACTCCGCTCTGGGGCATGCAGGATAACCGAATGTCGAACCCCGGTGTAGCTCCCCACCATTTCGATGCGCTGATGCCCGTGTCGCGCAAAAGACCGCCCGTATCGTAGACGGATCGTAGGCATTTTGCCCAGAACACATTCAAGTAGAGTGCAGCAGCGTTTCCTGCCGGCAAGGCCCAGAGAACGCCCCCGAAAACCGGCGCGCCGTCCCGAAGGCCCATCGGAAAAAATCGTGCTTTTGCAGCATGTCCTGTACGCTGCATGGCGAGCGTGGCGGCATAAAGCGTACATTTCGTAGATGAATCGTAGGCATATAGTCCAGAATATGTCCCAAATCAGTCCGGCAACAGTTCTGCGCGGCAGGACGCCGAACTCCAGAGTAGTTGCCCTGAGATCGACCGAAACGCGGTGTCCATTGGCGAATGCACCCCCAATTCAGAGACTTTGCAAACAAATTCAGGTGTAGTACTATTGAGGTTCTTACAGCCCTACGCGAAAATGGCAGGTCTGGGCAACGAAACGTCCAGTGCCATTGCCCAGAATGAATCAGCAAATGTCTGCCAGCGGTTAAAGGAGACCATCTATGACGAGAAGTAGTAGGGCCTCACAGTTTGTAGACAACTTTGCCCAGATAAAAGTTGTCGGTGTGGGTGGCGGCGGTCAAAATGCGGTCAATCGCATGATTGAGGCAGACGTTCAGGGCGTAGAGTTTATTTCGGTCAACACCGATGCGCAAGCCTTGATGCTATCCAACGCGGCGCAGCGACTGCGGATCGGGGATAAGTTGACCAGAGGACTGGGGTCGGGCGGAAAGCCGGAGATCGGCCTGCGCGCTGCGGAGGAGAGTCGGGACGAGATTGAGCAGTTGTTCGAGGGCGCGGATATGGTTTTCGTGACCGCCGGTCTGGGCGGCGGCACAGGTTCCGGGGCTGCTCCGGTCATCTCGTCTATCGCGCGCGAATCGGGCGCGCTCACAATCGGTGTGGTGACAAAGCCGTTCACGTTCGAGGGCACGCAGCGCCGCCGCATCGCTGAAACCACAATGGACCATCTGCGCGAATCCGTGGATACGCTCATCACAGTCCCCAATGACCGGCTGCTGCATATCCTGGATAAGAAGACGGCGATCCGTGATTCATTCATCGTCGCCGATGATGTGCTGCGCCAGGGCATTCAAGGCATCAGTGAACTGATCACCGTGCCGGGTCTGATCAATCTGGACTTCGCGGACGTGCGTTCGATTATGTTGGACGGCGGCGCGGCGCTTATGTCTATCGGCCGCGCCAGTGGCGAGAACCGCGCCCAGGAAGCGGCCCAGCAGGCGATCCAGAGTTCGTTGCTGGATGTGTCGATCGAGGGCGCGCAGGGTATCCTCTTCAATGTGAAGGGCGGCGAAGATCTGAGCCTGTTTGAGGTGAATGAGGCTGCAGAGATGATCCGGGCCAACGCGCATCCTGAAGCCAATATCATCTTCGGCGCGGTCATCGACGACAACATGAAGGACGAACTCCACATGACGGTCATCGCCACCGGCTTCGACAAAGGCCGGCGGCCAGAGCAACCGTCCACCACCACGTCCAGGCAACACCCTGCTCCGCAAAGCGGCGCTCGACAGACCGGCTCAACGCAGCCATCACAACAGACGCCACAGCAGCCGTCACAGCCACAACCGAAGCCCAAGGAGCCGATAGACTTCCCCGTTCGTTCCTTCGACAGGGAAGACTTGGACATTCCGGCATTTCTGCGTCGCGCCAGGAACAACAACGGTCAGTAATTCTACTTTACAATACGGTTTTTCAGAGCAGCCCTGCGGATTTTTCTGAGCCGCCGGGCTTTTTCTTTGGCGTCGAAATCCGTCCTCTCATCACGGAATCTCTGCCCGTTTGGCTATCAAGAACTCTCTCTTCCAGGAGCGGGATTTCCGATATGAGTCCGGGGGACGCCCTCTGTCAGAGGTACCCCTCTGCGCCTCTCTCTCCTTACTCCTCAAAGGAAAGGTTCTCATTTTGAATTCATATTATATGCAATGGCCCCGCCTTTTGTTGACACACTTTTTTGCAGTCGAAAATGAGAAAGAGCTATAATAATCTGTTGTACACGTGAGCAATCCGAAGGGGAACACTTTATTGCCGAGAGCGCTTCCCATCCCAGTTTGAAGCACTCTTGGCAGACTAACAACTATATGCCAATTATGAAAGACAACAACGAAGAAAACGTTATAAGTGCATGGGAGAATACTCGGTCTGGCGCATGGTCAGTACGCGGATTTCATTACCAGCATCTATTTTCAACTCTCATTCTGATTCGCCAGTGGGCCGGACTAGCGCCCACCGGGCATCTAGTGCCAGAAGGTGAAGAAGATTGTGTAGTTGAGTTGCCTGACCACGATGTTTGGATCCAGATCAAGTCAAGAAAACGCGGCAAGTTTCGCGAAAATGAGGTAAAGAGTATTTTCAGGGACGTTGGCCAGAAAGCCGAACGCGCCGGCAACCAGAAAACTACGCTGCTGGCAGTTGGTCTTGAACAACCATGCTCCGGTTTTCATGAGTATGGGTTGGACAAGCTCTTTGATGGTGAAACCAAAAGGATTGTAGTTTGCAAGGCGCCGGAAACGGAAATTGTTAATCTTCTATCAAGAGAACTTGGTGTAGCGGAGATCATTGCCGAGGGTCTAGCGAGTGATCTGTATAAACTGATTGCCGAAAGCGCGGCGGCGAACGCCTCTCGTTCGTTCGAGAGAAGACGACGGATATCGACGACGGAGATTGAACGACGAATTCTCAATTACCTTGAGGCTAACGACCCGTCAGCGATTGACTATGCTTTCAATTCAGGAGCGTTGAGGCCGGTCGATTTCGTCACGCCAGTTTCGGAGCCAGGTTTTTATCAAGGCGTAAAGGTCCAACCTGGCCATGTGGCTGCCGGTCTGGTCTTGGATCGCCCGAACGAAATTCAAAACATTGTTGTCGATCTCAAGAATCGCAGACATATACTAATCACCGGCCCGTCAGGAGCTGGAAAGTCCGCTCTTACGTGGTTGGTGGCGAATTTACTGGATAAGGAGTTTCGGTGGTATCGGATTTCTGACCGCGCGGGAGCACACCACGCTGATGCAATAACCCGTTTCGTTCGAGCGCGCTGTCCCAACAGGGTCTCCCCAATTGGATTGATTTTTGATGAAGTTGGACCGTCCAACAGCGATGTTTGGAACGTCCTTGTTCGTGAACTCCGGGAACTGCCGGATGTTTACCTTCTGGGGTCGGTGCGGAACGAGGACAAGGTGCTAATCGCCAATCATTCCGATACTGGTTTTTTCGAGGTCAGCCTCAGCGAAGATGTCGCGCAGAGTGTTTGGCGGAAGTTGACGAACCAAAGCCAGACGGAATGGCGGCATTGGCGTGAGCCTTTCGAACAGTCGAACGGATTAATGCTCGAATACGTACACCTTCTGACACAGGGTAAGCGGCTTGCCGCTGTGATTCTTGAACAGGTTCGCCAAAGGGAACGAGAAAAACGAAAAGACGAACTCGCCATAATCAGAGGGACTGCGGCTCTGTGTGCCCTTGGTGGAGAAGTAGAGTTCAGGAAACTTATCGAACTGCTAGAATTGCCTTCAGACCGTGCGAGCGTGGCACTACAAAGACTGCTCGACGAACACTTGGTGCGCGAAAGCCGTCCAGGCGTGATCGGCGGCCTGCATACACTGCGCTCGGAAGCGCTCAGCGATGCTTCCCATGATGAGATTGTCTTTTTGCGTGCCGATTCCTTTTGGCGAGTTCTGATGGCTGCAACCAACGAAACGCTGCCCAGGATTATCCAATCTGTTCTCAAGGAGACTCAGGAAAAGGATGAGGCAGCAGCGCTTCAGAGGCTGGGGGGGATACTCGCGGCAAATGACGATATTGAGGTGTGGTCTGCAATTTTGACCGGCTTAGGGTTAGGCACGTTGGAACGACGCGTTGCCTCATTCATTAGTATCCTTGAGAAACATGGAGTCCAGCGCGCCCTCTGGTCTGCGGCTTCAATGTTTGCACTTTCAGATGGTGGTCTACCCCCATCCGTTCTACCTGAGGTACAAAACGCAGTGCTGGCTTTCCAAACCACATCGCAACGCGATCTGCGGGCCGACTGTTTAGCTCTACTGTCTCAAGGAACAAAGAGTCCGACCTGCACAGATCTTCGACACGCAAACCGGTTCCTCTCGTGTCTCGTGCCGATAGCTGGAGGAGAACCTATACCGACTACATTTGTTCCCGAAATTGTAATTGATGCTGAGTACGACATTCGTGATTTTGCCGCTCTCTTATCAACCGCCTATGCAGTCGATCCGAATATGGCTCGGAACCTTGCCCTTAAAAGGGGAGGGGAGCAGACACTTCTTGGCCAATATCATTCGCAGACCCCGTGGATGACAACGCCTGTAGTAGATCCTAGCGGTCAACATGGACGCACAGTTCGTGCTGACTGGTTGTATGTAGATGAGGAACATCAAGTCGACCCACATGAGACTATAGTCACCATTTGTGAGACCTTGCTGGCTCTTTCCCCGCTCTCGGATGCCGCGGCGTCTGATGCTATAGATCCGTCAGGGCGGCCTATAGCAGTCGGAGACTTTAGACCTTGGTCAAAAAACATACCTAGACAGAATATTCCCGCCAAGGCACAGGTTGCTTGGAACGTTGCCTTTCGCCAAATCCTGCTCGCGCGTGCGGCAGCAGACAGCCTGACCGATTACACCCGTCAGATTGCTCAACTTGCTCGGAGTACGGAGAAAGCTTTTCGTTCATTTTCGGAGAAATGGATCAGAGGGAAGCGCATTCCAAAATCACTAGCTACCGAAATCAACGAAATCAGAACTAAAATTAATCGCTTGTCTTATGCCACACCTGAAGAGCTTTCATCGTCTATGACAACAATCTCTAATGGCACAGGCTCTGAGAATAGACTTGGCGCACTTTTGTCAGACGTACTTAACAATCTTGTGCCGAGGATAATGCAGATAGCGGCTGAGGGCAATGCAAAAGCACCCGCCACGTTCGCTGGTAGTCGTTCCGCTCAAGCGCGAGAGCACGCGAACTCCGAAATATGGCGAACAACGTCATCGCCACCTCTGAAAGAACTGACCGCACTTGCGGAGCGACTCAACGATGTTGCCTGTATCTTGCACGAAATAGCGCATACATCCAAAGCAGCCACAACACTCGCCAAGACAGCCCGAAGAATCGGGGTGGGGAAAGTTGTTCATGCCGTAGCCCGTAGCTGCCACGCATCCGCCGAACGGCGCTTTCGTCAGAGGCAACATGCTCTGGAGAAAGCACTCAAGACACGGGGCTGGAGCGCAAAGTGCTGGACTCGCCCCATTGACAGCAGTGACAGCCCTTACTGGCCGGCTGCCGAGGTCGCCGTGCTTGTCGAGATCACAGATTTTGAAACCGATGTGACCTATATTGGTGACTGCCTTTCGGTCGGACAAGATCAACTCGCAAAGGATTGGCGATTCCGCGTCGTACCCGTAATCAGTGGCCATGTCATCCCGACACTGGCGCTGCTTCCTTCATCTCTGATGCCCTTGCCCGACCGGGATTTCGAAAGTGAATGGCAGGACTATATCGCTTTGCCTTTCCTCTCGTCTGAAAAGGCGCGCAATTCAGAGGCATTTGATTCAGCCGTAGCAGCTTGCACACAAATATCAGCGATTCTCTATTGCCGTGATCTAACAAACCTCCTCCCTGAGGAAGAAGAGGTTCTCTCAAAGGCCGTAAATAGCTTCAATCGCAATCAGGAAATAATTGGTGCATCGGCAGAGGAAGCCGATCTGGAAGAATTCATTTTTGCATCGTCTTATCTCAACGAAATTGGAAGTCAGGTTGTTAGCGAATATGAAGCCGTGCAGACCGGACGAACGATCAACAGCCCGTTGTGTATGAGTCTTTATAATGCGATGACAGGCGAGGAGAGTGAAAAGATCAATGAATTGGCTGCTGTGAGAATGCTGTTGCGACAAGCTGAATGCCGGATCGCCACTACGTGAGCGCGCATCCCATGCAGAATTAACCATCTGCCCATAGCAGCCTGCAGATAGAACTGGTAATCGTGTATTAACTTGATGGCGGGACGCACAATATTCTATGTGGACCGCCGATATACAGATGCAGATGTCCGGTGGCTGTACTACCTAATGCGTTCGCTACATTTGGATGCCGTTTCCAGAGATTCTGCAGTGCCCGGCCTCAATCGTGAGGATGCTTATAGGCAGATCGGCTTGTATCCACCCCTTCCCGAACAGACCGCCATTGCCGCCCACCTCGACGTAGCCACCGCCGCCAGAGCGATCTCATGCGCGGATACGGCGCCAGCCTCATCGCTCACGTCGTTACCGGCAAGCTGGACGTGCGCGCCGCGGCAGAGTGGGATAGCATGGAAAATTTCAAATGGTAAGGTATACTATTGGAAGCACATGCAACGATACGCCTCAAATTCGACCGCAAGAAAAGCAGACAACTCAGAAAGAACCGAAAAAGGGGAATCGGATTTGAGGAAGCACAAAAAATCTTCTCGCACCAATACTACTATGAAGACCTCACATCGGACGATCCGGAGCAGTTTCGCGTTATCGGTCGGGTAAACGAACGACTGTACTCCCTCATCTACGAGGTAAGGGAAGACGTCGCTGGAGAGTATTATCACTTGGTGACGCTTTGGCGAGCGACGAAAGAGGAACGGAGGCTGTATGAAGAATTCAGTTAACAGGCCGACAGCAGATGAAATTGCAGACATGGCAGACAGTGGTCACGACATATCCCGGTTCTTTACCAATCAGGGAACAATGAAGCCGCCGTTTACGCGCATAATCGTCGATGTCGCGCCGGACATGTTACAGGAACTTGAGCAGTTGGCCGCTGAGTTGCGTGGTCGCCGCCAGGTAGTCATCAAACCGAACCTAGGGCAAAGGCAGCGAATGACACAAGCAATTAGGAGATTAGAAGGTCGCCAAGCGGTCATCAAACCGTGCTTGTTGCAAGTCCTTGATCAACAACCTTGGATCAATATCTTCAGACGAAACGCCGCCAACCATGACGCACAACTCGCAGTTTACGAAGAAGCAGCGCGCTGACCTCCAGGCGATGCCTGACGACCAGATCAACACGACCGCCATCCCAGAGATACTCGACTGATTGGACGCCAGGCAAGGCGTCTTCTACCGGCCCCCCGAAGCAGCGAATTACCCAGTGGCTGAACCCGGAACTCATCACACGGTTCAAGGCCCACGCCCAAAGCGGCCGCGGCGCTCCTCCCACAAAAATCCAAGAAGCAGAGACCCGCAGATAGGTAAGAAACTTTGAACGACTTACCCGCCCCTATCGCAGGGGCATAATCCGTTTCATCCAAACTGCGCGCATTGGCACGCAAATAAACCGCTGATTGTCGGTCAATCCGTTTGCACGTCCGCGGGGAATATGATAGATTTACACTCTATACCTACAATTAACCTATGGGCAAACTTACAGGGAAAGAGTACTACATATTGTACTCCCTATGCTGTCCCATACAGTATGTAGACCATCTGCCTCAAGTATAGTAGAATACGCTTGCCCCAATATTGTGCGGGACACCAGCCTGACCCGGTCAGTAGTCGATCTGTGCAGATCGGTTTGACCGAGACGCCTGTCCGAGCCTGATACGAGTCAAGCTGGCTGGTTGAGAAACGGTTGAAGAAATGCAATGTCCCCATTGCGGATACGACAAGCACAAGGTGATCGACTCCCGCGATAGAGGAGAGACCATCCGCCGTCGTCGCCAATGCCTGGATTGCGAGCAGCGCTTCACGACCTATGAGCATGTTGCGCCCGGTCTGCTCGTCTCCAAACGGGATGGCCATCGGGAGCCGTTCGACCGACAGAAGCTTCTCGCCGGCATCCGCATCGCCGCGGTCAAACGCCCGATCAGCAGCGAGCGCATGAAGAGCATTGCCAACCTCGTCGAAGACAGAATTCAACGCTTGGGACGGGCAGAGGTCACGAGCGAAATGATCGGCAATCTGGTGTTGGACCAACTGGCGGATGTCGATCAGGTTGCCTATATCCGATTCGCCAGCGTCTATCTCGATTTCAACGATCTGAGCGAAATCCGATCCGAGGTTGACCGGCTGATGGGGCGCAGCGCCCTGGAGGCTGAACACTGACGATCGTGTCAACGTACTCGAAAAACCGCCTACGGGCTGTGAACACGGCGAATCTTCCGACATAGAATAACGCGGCAGGCGAGATGCCTGCATTCCCAGTGCGGCCTGTCGCCAGAAACAGATTGAATATACCGATGGCCAATTATCGGCCATCTCGCATTTGTCATTTATATATAATATATTAAGGAGCATCCCCATGTCCGCCCTCCAACCCACTGTCACTCGCAATGGCGCCAATGCACAGGAGGCCTTCACGACCTTCGAAGTCGTCAAGGGCGAGAGACAAAGAGTCTCCGGCCCGGCCTATGTGGATGACAGCGCAATCCAACTCAGCGAGAACAGCCTGAAGGTGCTGGAACGCCGCTATCTGCGCCGGGATATCGACGGGACGCTGCTGGAGACGGCGGCCGGCATGTTCTATCGCATTGCCAACCACATTGCGGCGGTGGAAAAGGAACATGGCGGCGATGTGGAGAGGATGACCAGGACCTTTTACGACCTGCTCACAGAGCTGCGTTTCTTCCCCAACAGCCCCACCTTCACCGGCGCGGGCACACCCCTCGGTCAGCTTGCCGCCTGCTTCGTGCTCCCCATCGCAGACGATATGGGCCGCGCCCGCGATGGTATCTTCAGCACCCTGCGCGTCGCCGCGCTCATCCAACAGACCGGCGGGGGCAATGGATTCAGCTTCAGCCGCCTGCGTCCACAAAAGGATATCGTCCACACTTCAGCCGGGCGGGCAACCGGGCCGGTCGGCTTTCTGCGAGTCTATGATCAGGCCTTCGGCGAGATCGCGCAGGGGGGAACCCGCCGCGGCGCCAATATGGGTGTCCTGCGGGTCGATCATCCCGACATCGAGGAGTTCATCCGCTGCAAGGCCGAAGAGGGCGCAATCACCAATTTCAATATCTCCGTCGCCATCACCGACGAGTTCATGCAGGCCGTGAAAGACGATGGCGATTTCGACCTGCGCAACCCCCGCGATGGCTCCGTATCCAGAACAGTGCGGGCCCGCGACCTGTTCGCTACGATCATCAAGTACGCCCATCATAACGGCGAACCCGGCGCGCTGTTTATCGACGCGGCCAACCGAAGCAACCCTGTCCCGCATCTTTACGATCTGGAAGCGACAAACCCGTGCGGTGAACAGTGGCTGGGGCCGTATGAGAACTGCTGCCTCGGCTCGATCAACCTGAGCGCGCATACCACAACCGCTAGCGCCGGCGCGGCCGCGGTGGACTGGGAGGCGCTGCGTCAGACGGTGCGCGAGAGTACGCACTTCCTGGATAATGTAGTCAGCGCCAATGTCTATCTGCCGGCTGTGAAGAAAATAAGAAAGGCGGCGCTTAAGGCGCGTCGGATTGGACTGGGCATCATGGGCCTGGGCGATCTGATGTACAAGATGGGAATCAGCTACGGCAGCGAGGATGGCCAGGAATTCGCCGCCCAGGTGATGGAATTCGTGCGCTTCCACTGCATGGAGATGGGCATTGAGCTGGCGGCGGAACGTAAGCCATTCCTGGCCTTCGAAGGCAGCATCTACGATGACAAGCAGCCCGGCGGGATGCGTTGGACGCCGCCCCAGCCGCTCTCCCCGCATCGTCGGGATTGGGATCGCCCCGTCCTGGACTGGGACAAGATCACGGACGGCATTCGCCGGAACGGGATCCGCAACGCCGCCCAGACGACGGTTGCGCCCACCGGCACGATTGCCACGGTGAGCGGCTGCGAGGGCTACGGCTGTGAGCCGGTCTTCGCGTTGGGGTATGTCCGCCATTTCAAAGACGGGGATGAGGATGTGGAACTGCTCTATACCAGCCCCCTCTTTGAGGAAGCCCTTGGGCGGTTGGAGCTTAGCGCCGAGCAGGCGGAGGCGATCCGGCAACAGGTGGCGGAGACGGGATCCTGTCAGGAGATCGAAGAGCTACCCCCACACATCCGCGACACGTTTGTGGTCAGCGGCGACATCACCGCCGACGAGCACGTCAGGATGCAGGCGGCGATCCAGGCCTTTGTCGATAACAGCATCAGCAAGACATGCAACTTCCCTGAAGGCGCAACCGAAGAGGATGTGGCGCAGGCCTACATGCAGGCGTGGGAGTTGGGTTGCAAGGGACTCACGGTCTATGTCACCGGCAGCCGCCAGGAGGTGGTGCTGGAGACGAAAGCGGTCAAAGACAGAAAGGACGAGTCGTTTGAACATCTGCATGGCGCAACGTCGAGCAACGGCGCGCAACCTTACGCAGGTGAGACAGGCCCCGAGGGCGAGTATCCGGAGGTCTTCACCAAACGGCCGCGTCCCTATCTGTTGCAGGGTAACAGCTATCGCAAAGAGACGCCGCTGGGCACGGCATACGTCACGATCAACAGCGACGAGAACCATGAGCCGTTTGAGGTGTTCCTGAATATCGGCAAGGCCGGCAGCGATGTCACCGCGGTCAGCGAATCGATCGGGCGTCTGATCAGCCTGGTGCTGCGTATGCCGTCTGTGCTGCCGCCGTCCGAACGGCTGCGATGGGTGATCGATGAGATGGCCGGTATCGGCGGCGGGCGGCCATTGGGCTTTGGCGTCGGACGGGTGCGCAGCCTGCCGGATGGCGTGGCCCAGGTGCTTACCGATCATCTGAGTGAGTTGCCCGAAAATAGAGAGGCCGTGGCCGGTGAGCAGTTGGCCCTGCCCATCGGCGATCTGTGCCCGGACTGCGGCGAAGCGGCCTTCCTCAATGTCGAGGGTTGCCGCAAATGTCATGTGTGTGGCTATAGCGAGTGCTGAGTGATCGTGGCTAGTGGTCAGTAAAACCGGTTGGCCGCATCGAGTGCAGTGACTGAAAACCAAAAACTGACCACCAAAAACTTCCGCTCACAGTTTGCGGGCGATGAAGATCAGGCGCTCGCTGTCTCGATGATAGGGGCTGCCGTCGAAGTCGCCAAACAGTTCATCCACCGCGAACCCGGCCTTTTGCAGTAGCCGGGCGCCCTCGTCGGGCCACCAGTAGCGCAGCCGGAAGGCGATGCGCGTCTGCGCGCTGCGCCCGTCGGGGAATATCTCCTCGTAGATGAAGAGCGTTTCCTGAAGTTGCCGGGCCGCGTCCAGATAGCGGGTCGTCCATTTCAACACCTGGGCGCCGCTCTTCCCGTCCTCCCACCGATCGGCCAACTCCTGAATGCCCGCTATCGACTCCAGATAGGCCACGTCCGGGTTGAACAGATCGATCAGCAGCAGACCGCCGACGCGCAGATGGCGGTTCGCGCATTTCAGCGCCATCAGTTGATCTGCCTGGGTCGTCAGGTGCATCAGCGTATTGCTGACGACAAAGACGAAATCGACCTCGATCTGCGCGAGCTGGAAACTCCTCATATCCGCCTGCACCAATCGGATCGGCAGTGGGCGGTCTGCCGCTTTGCCGCGGGCGATCGCCAACAGCGCGGCGCTCCCGTCCACCCCGATCACGTGACAGCCGGCGTCGGCCAGGGGGATCAGAACGCGACCGGTCCCACAGCCAAGCTCCAGCGCGCTGCGGCCAACTGTCTGGGCTGTCTGCAAGACAAGCGGAATGTCGTCGGCATAATCGCGGTAATCGTCATCATAGAAGCGGGCGAAAGCATCGAAGTTCATGCGGTCGTGTCAAACGAAGTCTTGGCGGGCGGGTCTCTATTTATGCGCGCAACACAAAATAGAGTCAAAATGGGTTGCAACCTCTACGCTGAAGACGGTTGTGTAGCTGGATCCACCGCCTTCAGCGCGTCGGCCTGCTCTGGTGACAGCGCGCCTGATCTTTTGGCATTCTCTAACAATTGAGCTATAATAGCAACAGATAAAGAGTTCCTTGCGCCCCGACTCGAAAAGGGCACGGTGCCGACCTGGCGATTCGGGTCGGCGTTTACTTTCCTGGGGTCGCGTCGATAGCGGCAGACCGTCCGTTGCCGACTGGCGTCCCGAACTATTCGCGCGAGAATACCCCGCGCGCAATCAGCGAGTGAAAATCATGAGTGAAAGCCCTGTTTACTTGACCCAGAGCGGCCTGGATTCTCTGCAAAAGGAGTTGGATTATCTTGTCAGTGAACGCAGACAAGAGATCGCCCAACAGATTGCCGAAGCCAAAGCCGAAGGTGACCTGCGAGAAAATGCCGGCTATGACGAAGCGAAGAACGCGCAAGCCTTTGTCGAGGGGCGCATCCGGGAACTGAAGGTCAAGATCCACAATGCGCAGATTATCGACGATTCACAGACTCCGGACAACCAGGTGGCCCTGGGGCGCAGAGTTGTCGTCCGCGAAGGCGGCTACGACGACGAAGAGGTCTATACAATCGTTGGCTCGACGGAAACCGATCCAGGCAACGGGCGCATCAGCAACGAAAGTCCTATCGGTAAGGCATTGCTCGGCCACACGGCGGGCGAGGTGGTGCGCGTCAAGGCGCCGGCAGGCGAGATTGAGTTCGAGATTGTCCGCGTTGAAGGTTGAATGCGCCCCTGCTCGAAAGGGGCGCGGTGACGCGCGGCGCGCAAGTCAGGAGCAGGGATTGTGAGAGAGGCCAGCCAACTGTTCGAGTCTGAAAATCTGAGCGATCAGGAGCAGAGCCGCCTGCAGAAACTGGCAGCCCTGCGCGCGCGCGGGATCGACCCCTATCCGGCGCGCCTGAAGCGCTCCCATTCGATTGCCGCAGCCCGCGCCCTGTATGATGACGGCGCCGCGCAGCAGCCGACAGTGAGTGTGGCCGGTCGTCTCAAACGTATCCGCGTGATGGGGAAGGTCAGCTTCGCCGATCTGGACGACGGCACCGCGCAGATTCAGCTGCTGGTCCAGCGGGACAATCTGCCCGACGGTTGGTACAACGAAGTGTGGAAACGGCTCATCGATCTCGGTGATTTCGTCAGCGCGACCGGGCATCTCTCCGTCACCCGCAGCGGTGAGTTGAGCGTAACCGTTGAAGAACTCTCCATCCTCGCCAAGGCCCTCAAGCCGATGCCCGATAAATGGCACGGGGTGCGGGATCCGGAAATCCGCTACCGACGGCGGTATGTGGACCTGCTGGCCAACGAAGAGGTGCGCGCGCTGTTCCGCGCTCGGGCCGCGGTCGTGCGCGCCCTGCGCACCTATCTGGACGACGCCGGGTTTCTCGAAGTCGAGACGCCCATTCTGCAACCGCTCTACGGCGGCGCGGCCGCACAGCCTTTCGTCACCCACCACAATCAACTCCATCAGGACCTCTACCTGCGTATCAGCTTCGAGTTGTACCTGAAGCGGTTGATCGTCGGCGGCTTTCCCGCAGTCTACGAGATCGGTCGCGACTTCCGCAATGAGGGCGTCAGCTTCAAGCACAATCCCGAATTTACCCAGTTGGAGTTTTACGAGGCCTACGCCGACTATGAAGATGTCATGCGGCGCACGGAGGAGATGGTCGCCTTCGCCGCCGAACAGGTGACAGGCAGCCCGACCGTCGCCTGGCAGGGGCATACCATCGACTTTTCACCACCCTGGCCGCGTATCCCCCTCCGCCAGGCGATCCTGGACGCATCCGGCATCGACTATGAGCAGTTTACGGATGTGGATAGCCTGCGGGCGCAGATGCGCAGCCGGGGGATCAACGCCGCGCCCGAGGCAAATTGGGGCAAACTGGTGGACCAGTTGCTCACCAAGTTCTGCGAACATAAGCTGATTCAGCCTACCTTTCTGGTGGACTATCCCCGGGACCTCAGCCCGCTGGCGAAGGGCATGCCGGACGATGAGCGTCTGGTTGAGCGATTTGAAGGCTTTGCCGCCGGGATGGAACTTTGCAACGCATTCACCGAACTGAACGACCCCATCGACCAGTTGCAGCGCTTTCTGGATGAAAATTATCGGGCAACCCATGGCGATGAGGAGGCCCACCCGGTGGATGTCGATTACGTAGAGGCGCTCAGCTTTGGGATGCCACCCACCGGCGGCTTCGGCATGGGCATCGACCGCCTGACAATGCTGCTCACGGATCGGGATACGATTCGCGAGGTAATCCTGTTTCCCCACCTGCGTGAAATCGACGACACCCTACGCGATGACCTCGACCCGGACGCGCAAGAACCGGCCGCCGCAGCAGCAACCCACGCCGGTGATGCAAGTAAATAGACTGGGAGCGCAGGCGGTCTCGCTATGCAACGGAGATGCGCCCATTCAGTCGACGAGAAAAGACCCATCGCCCGCTGTCCAGTTAATCGGCAAATCACGAAAATCCTGATTCAGAAAACGTTTGCCAACAAACTGGGATACACTCGCTTTAATGGGACGCGTTGACGCATTTCAGAATTCCATGTGCGTATTTGCCGTCATCTGATTTCATGGTATAATGCAGCGACTGAGAGACTATGACCAACGTCGACAATGCGCTCCGCACATTGTGAGCTAAGGAGCTTATCACATGCTATCTTTAGGAATATCAGCGCCCTTCCTCTGGCTGGGAGCACCGGGGCCGACAGAGTTGATTCTGATTCTGGTAATTGTCATTATCTTCTTTGGCGTCGGGCGGCTGCCGGAAGTGTTTGGAGGGCTGGGCCAAGGCATTCGCGAGTTTCGCCGGGCTGCCAAGGAAGAAGGGGATGAAGGGGACGAGGGGGATTCAGAGCAAATAGATGCCTCCCCCACTACAGAGAGCGCTGAGCCTGCGGTGACTTCGGAGGCAAATCCGCCGGAGAAGGTCTAGCGTTTGCTTTGATTGCCGCCGAATCCAGGTTTTCGGACATTTGGAGGCAATCAAATGCGTTGTCAACGCGGCCTTCCCTATTCTGTCAGGTACCTTGCATCTGATCTTCGTGCGTAGTTGCCCGGCGCCTATCGCTCGGTGTTCGGGTTTTTTTGTCTGCGCACGGATATCGCAACACCGGCGGCGAGTGAATCGTGGATAGCTGACACGACCAGCAACGAACGGCTGACCGCTGAAATTCTCGAGGTGAACGATGGATGTTTTCTTAATGATCGCAACAGTTATTATTGCCATCACATTGATCGGCATCGTCCTGTTGCAAGGTCAGGGTAGCGGCCTGGGCACTGCCTTCGGTGGCGATGCCGGCGTCCATCGCACCCGCCGGGGCGTGGAGAAAACCATGTTTAACCTGACGCTGACTGTGGCGTCTCTGTTTCTCCTGCTCAGTCTCGTGACCGTTGCCCTTCATTAGCAGTTTTTAGTAGTCAGTTTTTGGTTTTCAGTAACACTTCATGGCGGATTCTTGGACAGTTACGAAAACTAAAAACTAGAAACTTTCCCATGTCCGATCAACAATCTTTCGATAGGTCGGCCAACCTGGGGTCCCAGGGGGCGCCCCGGTCATCCCGTCTGCATTCGGCCCCACCCGGATACCTGCCAGGACAAGCCGCGCTCCTGGGATCTTCCGCGCCTCTGGGCCAATATCTCCGCTGGCAAGTGCTGCTGGCCGTCGTGGGTATCGTTCTTCTGACGCTCCTGATGGGCGTCACCGCATACAACGTCTCCACTGTTCTGACCCCGGAGCGGGGCGGCGTCTTCCGCGAAGGCGTGGCCGGCAACCCTCAATATATCAATCCGCTTCTGTGCCACGCCCACGACATCGATCGCGATCTGTGCAGCCTTCTCTTCCGCGGTCTGACCCGTCTCGATCAACAGGGCCAGGTGGTGCCGGATCTGGCCGAGTCCTGGTCCGCGCCGGATGGGCTTGTCTACACCTTTCGCCTGAGAGAGAATCAGTTCTGGCACGACGGCAAACCCGTTACCATCGATGATGTACTGTTTACGATCGAGATGATGCAAAACCCGGATTCACCCATCCTGACCGACCTGGCGGAGTTGTGGCGTTCGGTCACTGTGGAACGGGTCGATGACCGCACTGTGCGTTTTCTCCTCGATCAACCATACGCCCCCTTCCTCGATTTTACAACCGTCGGACTGCTACCGAAGCATATCTGGCAGGATGTTCCCCCGGCTGAATTGCGGGACAGCCCCTTCAATCTGCACCCGGTTGGCAACGGTCCGATGCAGGTAGCCTTGACCTCCGCGCAGTTCATACGCCTCGAACGCAACCCGTATTCCAGTGACGACATCCCTATGATCTCTGCCCTCGAGTTTCATTTCTATCCCGACTATCCTTCGATTTACGCAGCCTACACCGAAGGTGAACTCGACGGCGTGAGCCGGGTATTGCAGGCCGATATCCCGTTGGCCCAAGACCGTACAGATTTACAGCTTTTTTCCGCGCCCTTATCGACTTATGTCGGCGTTGCCTTCAACCTGCAGAACCCGGATGTCCCCTTCCTACAGGATGTAAGAATCCGCCGCGCGCTCTATCACGCGCTCGACCGCAAGCAGCTGCTCGATGATGCCATCGGCGGGCACGGTGTGCTGGCCTCGTCTCCCATTCCTTCCAACAACTGGGGACACGCCCCCGACGCACCCTCCTATGACTATGACCCAAACCAAGCGCGACGGCTCTTGGATGAGAGCGGTTGGGTCGACACAGACGGCGACGGCACGCGCGACAAAGATGGGCAGCCGATGCAATTCATCCTCCTCACAAACGACGACCCGGCCCGCATAACCCTCATCGAACAGATCAGCGCCGATTGGCAGGCTGTCGGCGTCAAAGCCAAAGTGCAGAGCGTCAGTTTCGTCGGGCTGGTCAGGGATTTTCTGGTGCCGCGCCGTTTCGACGCCGCCCTTGTCATTTGGGATATTTCCGGCGATCCTGATCCCTTTCCCCTCTATCACAGCAGTCAGATCGATACGGGCCAGAACTACGGCGGTTGGTCCAATCAAGAGGCAGATGCTTTGATGACCGAGGCCAGAAGCACAGTGGATCGGGAGAAGCGCCGCACGCTCTATGCACAGTTTCAGCGCCTCTTTGCCGCAGACATACCCGCCATCCCTCTCTACTATCCTGCATATACCTATGGCGTCAGTGAGCGCGTCAAAGCAGTTCAGATTGGGCCGTTGAATACCCCGGCCGACCGGTTCGCAACCTTCCCCGACTGGTACATTCTCACCCGCCGGGTTCCGGTAAACCAGCAACTAAGTGAGAATTGAGATGATCGCTCATCTCGACTGTCTGTCTTGTGTGCGTAAGAGCACAGCCATTGCCGAACTGCATTCAATGCACCCATGCGCTGAATGCAATTTGACAGAAGATGGCCCGCGTGATATAAAAAATTTGCTGAGTCGCAATGACGAAGACGGTGCGGCTCCTGCCCGTGTGCGAAGCGTCGGTCCGCCGACCTCTCCCATCGGACATATCGCCGCAGTGGCGGAATAGGAAGACGCGCTACGTTCAGGGCGTAGTGAGCATTAGCTCGTGGGGGTTCAAATCCCTCCTGCGGCACAAGAGGGACCCAGATCATCTGTCCGGGTTCCTTTTCTTCTTTTCCTATCGTGTTCATAGTTCCCCCGGACCGCGCCCCTCTCGAGCAGGGGCGCATTTAACCTGTACGCCCCCCTGTCCGGCAAGGAAGATTCATGGGCCTTACCCGCGTCTCAATCAATGCAAATCCGGCTGATGCAAGACGCCAGCGTCCCCCGGCCTCCCCGGCCCTGTTACTGCTGGGGGCTGTCGTTGGTCTGTATTTCGTGTTTCAGCATGTGGAGCAACTGCGCGAGTTGGCCGTCGTGCGAGCCCAGGTCGCCGAAATGCAGCGCAACATTGCGCTCGGCCATCAGAATACGCTGGATCTGCAGGCCGAGTTGCGCTACGCGACAAGCGACGAGTATGTGGTTCAGATGGCTCGTGGAGAGTTGGGGTACATTCAGGACGGCGATGAGGTCTATATCCTGCTGGGCGCCCCCACCGCCAAGGTAGAGAGCCTCCCCACAGCATCACCCGCAGACGCGGAGGATGACACCTTCCGCCCTCTGGATTGGAGTTGGTGGCAGTCCTTGCTCCAACAGTTTCAGCAATAGCTCGCAATTTGGAGATTTCTTGGCGGAAATGTGTTCATTGCCAACGCCAATGCAAAAAATCTTCAAAAACGGAGAACGCTCGAATTTGACGCAAAACGGGCGCTATGCTACACTGTCCTTTATTGATGCGGGGTGGAGCAGTGGTAGCTCGTCGGGCTCATAACCCGAAGGTCGCAGGTTCGAATCCTGCCCCCGCTACCTCAACCTTAAAGAGCCGCCGAACCGCGATTGGTCGGCGGTTCACTTTTCAATCCGGCGACGTAGCTCAGGCGGTTAGAGCGAGGGCTTCATAATCCCTAGGTCGGTGGTTCAAGTCCACCCGTCGCCACCTCCCATATTGCGCCGAAATCTGATAATCACTGGGCATGGTCGTCAACGCGGCCGTGCCCCATTGGTATGGCGCCTCAGGCCGTTTCCGCCACCGCATTCAGTCTGGAATCCGATATGAACTGGCCTGGATACAGGTAACACCCTCGCCATCCTGACCATAGTAAGCCGTGCAGATCGATCCGTCAGCCCGCTGAACCGAGGTCGGATAGCCCAGATCCCCGTTGGGGAAGTCATCCCGCAGGACAAGCTCATTGTCGACATCCCAGCTCGCGCCCCCATCGTTGCTCAAGCAGCCGCGAATCCCGAAAGGCGCCCAACGACAGCCGTAGACGCACAGCAAGCGCCCATCCTGCAAGCGCAGCATGTGGGGCGGCAGACCGCGCATCGGCGTCGGCTGCGCGCTGCTCCAGGTGCGTCCCCCGTCGTCCGAGTGACACTGGTACAGATGATGGCCGCCCTCTTGATGCGTGCGCAACAGCGCCAGCACCCGCCCGCCCGGCAGCGCAAGCAGCGCCGGCTCGAAGAAGCCGATCTTGTCATTGACCGCGATCAGGCGCGCGCCGCGCCAGGTGTGCCCCTGGTCGTGTGAGGGCACGACAAATGAGGGACACGGATCCTGGCTCTCATCGTAACAGGGCAGCAGCAGGGAGCCGTCCTCCAGTTCGGTGATCGGGCGCAGCGTGTAGCCGGAGGCAAAGGGGGAGACATCGACGCGCGCGCTTCCGCTCCACGTGCGCCCGCCGTCCTGCGAGCGATGCACATAGGTGCCCTCGGCTATCGGATAGGAACTGGCCCAGGCATATCCCGCACGCCGGTTATAACGCGCATAGGCCGCGTCGCTGTCGGCTACGTCCAGCGAGACAAAGCTGTTGCGCGCCGTGTTGACCAGCAGGACGCCGCTGGACAGCTGCACCATGCCGGGATCATCCATGCCGAAAAACTCGTAACCGGCGATCACCTGCGGCCCATCCCAGCTCTGTCCGCCGTCCTCGGAGCGCAGCAGCGTATTGAGCAGGCTCGGGTCGAGATGCGTGATGCCGGGCCGCCGCATCGCCTCGCAGAAGGCCAGCGCCCATTCGCCATTTTGCAGGATGTTGATGTCCGGCCAGGCGCAGTAGGCGTGGGGGTTCTTGTAGATCAACTGGTGCGTAAGATCGGGTGGGCGCAAAGGCATTGGTCCCTTCCATGTTACAGGTCTTACCATGATCTGCTAGAAAGGAGGCTTGAATCCGTCTTTGCCCTCTCCCAACTCTGGCAAGCCGCGGTCGTGCAGTTCTTTTTTCAGGTGCTGAAAGAACTCCTGATAGCGTTCCTCGTACTGGCCGACGAATTCCTTCCGACTGCAACCCAGCTTTTCGGCCATCAATTCAAGCGCCTTGTCTCGGGTGCCAGCCAGAAAGCGACCGCGGCTGAAGTGAAAGGGTTGGGCAATGAACTTCTGAACACCGGTGGCTATCAGGCTTTCGGTGAACTGGTGCTTGTCATTGACCAACAGGACCGGCGTCATCGTTATACAGGTATCAAGCCCGGCAGCTTGTATTTCCCCAATTGCCTTAAGCCGTACCGGATTGGAGGGGCAAAATGGCTCAAAGGTGCGTCGGACACTCTCATCGTCCGTGGTAACGGTCATATTGATCTGTACCCGCCCGCCATTCTCTTCAATCTGGCGGTAGAGGTCGATATCTCGCACCACAGTAGGACTGCGGGTTTGCACCACCAGCTTGGGCTTATGACGATCAGCCATGACCTCAAGCAACTGGCGGGTCAATTTCAGATCTTGCTCTACCGGTTGATAAGGATCTGTCACGCTGCTCATATAGATACGCTTGCCGTCCAGAAAGCCCGGCTTGCGCTTTTTTAACAGCGCAGCGGCATTCTCCTTGACGGTGACCCAATAGCCCCACGAATCTTGTTTTGTGATATCCCGGCTGAAAAACGCCGCATAGCAATACGTGCAACCGAAGGAGCAACCGCTGTAAGGGTTGAGCGTATAGTCATACGCGTCCATAAAACCCGTGGCCCGGGTCAGTATTTCGCGAGAGGGGGCGTAGGTGACGGCGCTGGGGCCGATACGCTCCGGGCGATTGGCGACAGGCGGTTCAACCTCAGGCAGAACGCCAACCTCGTCACCAAACAGACTGCCTTGCATGGGCATCTTGACGTTTGGCATCACTGACTCCAAAGGGTTAGAAGGCGCTCTCATTTTTCGGATCAAATGTGTGTCAGGTCAACTGCTGATGTTTCGACAGGACAGTTGGTCAGGTCAGCAAGGACTTTGGTTCGCCGATATCCGGGTTTCAAAGTTAATTTGACACTGCCAAGTCGATACAAGGGATGGCACCCCCAATCGCCGACTGTAAACAGGATGGATGAAAGCCTTTCCGACATCAGTTTCATGTCGTCTATGCGCTATCATGCTTCTCCCAGTTTTCGGGATGATCCTCCGGATAGTATAGCGCAATTTACAAGTAGAAATGGACGCATGGGGATTGATACCTTATATTTGCCCCCTGTTGAGCATATCTCCGAACGGATTGTCCTGAATGCTCAGCGGAAAGTCCACGCGGGCTAACCCGCGGCGCTGCGATTCATAGACCGCCATGATCATCTCCAGCGCGGCGCGGCCCTGTCTCCCGCTCGAAATGCTCTCCCGGTCCTGCTCGATGCAGTCGACCAGGTCGGTCACCACGTTGATCCACGCGTTTTGCCGCTGCGTGGCGACCGGCTCCCACTCAACCGGCTCCGTCCGCCCGCGCCAACGGTGCAGATAGGGTTCCCAGCCGTAGCCGCCGGCGCGCTCCAGGCTGTTGCCCGCGCCGTGCTGGATCACCAGCCGGCCTTCATCCCCTTCCAGTAGAATCTCAAACGTGCCATAGCGCCGCCGCCCGCCCGACTCGAAGAAGAAGAGGCAGCCGCTGTCCATGCGGAACAGCCCGCCCGCCAGGTCTTCGATTGTGACCGCCTTGTTGCCGCGTTCCACCGTGGCGAAAACCCACTCCGGATCGCCAGAATAGAAGCGGATCACGTCAAAAAGATGGGTGGCGTCGTGCATCAGTTGACCGCCGCCGGCCGTCTCGTATTGCGAATGCCAGCTGCCGGGATCGCGCTGATCGGTCGTGAGCAGGTTGGCCCGGATCGTGCGCAGATAGCCGATTTCGCCCTGCTCGATCATCTTTTTCACGTTGATATAATTCTGCTCGAAGCGCATCGAGTGATTGACGACCAGTTTGGCGCCTGCCCGGTCGCAGGCCGCGATCATCCTGTCCGCCTCTTCCAGGTGGAATGCCATTGGCTTTTCGCACAGGATGCCGCGCGCGCCGGCCTCGGCCGCGGCAATCGTCACCGGGCCTTTCAGATTGTCCAGCGTGCAGACGCTGACAATATCGACGTCGGCCTGCGCCAGCATCTCCTCATAGCTTGTGTAGCGCTGCGGGATCGACCAGCGTTCGCAGAAGAGATCGAGCTTGTCCGGGTCAATGTCCGCGGCTGCCACAAGCTGCGTATCGGGCACAAGCGTATACGCCTCGGCGTGCAGTGCCGCCACCCTGCCGCAGCCAACGATTCCCACCCTGTAGCTCTTTCCGTCCGTCATTTGAACGCTCCTGTGCGGGCGCGTGGAGATGCTTTCGCTATATCTGTCCCCTGTTGAGCATATCTCCGAACGGGTTGTCCTGAATGTCCAGCGGAAAATCGCCGCGGGCTAACCCGCGGCGCTGCGATTCATAGACCGCCATGATCATCTCCAGCGCGGCGCGTCCCTGCCTGCCGCTCGAAATGCTCTCCCGATCCTGCTCGATGCAGTCGACCAGGTCAGTCACCACGTTGATGCAGGCGTTGTCCCGCTGCGTGGCGACCGGCTCCCACTCGACCGGCTCGGTGCGCCCGCGCCATCGGCGCTGCACAAGCGGCAACAAGCCCCGCGACAGCGAGACCTCCACTCCCGATCAGAAATTGTCGGCGAGACAGTGCTCTGCTCATTGTAGCCTACATAGGTCTTGGTTTAGTCGTTCGTGATAGCTGAAATAAGTGAGGAAAGAAGACAGTTTCATGAGGACTTGGGACGGCAGTTTAACATCTCCCATGCCTGCGGGCAAACAGGGTTTTGTGGACGGGTGTTGCCCAATCTGCTAGGCAAACGTTTTCTGAATCAGGATTGTCGGGCTTCTGCGGATGGACAGGATTGCAGGCGATGGGTCGATTCCTATGCAATGGGTCTATGCTCGGCGGCTGCAAGGGCGCATTGCAATGGCCGAATAATTCGGGATGCGCCCTTGCGAGCCGGACAGTCGGCAAGACATTCCTGAAGACATTGACACCCTTTCTGTTCTATATTACAGTCAAAAAATGCAGTTTCAGAGCAGACAGCTTGTCATCGAAAGCGGGGAACCATGAGCGCCACATCATTCGCAGGCACTATTGAAGCGGAGGCTACGCCCTCTGGGCCTCGCAGCGAGGAGCAACTCGACCTGCTGCTCTCCGAACCCTCCCCCGCGGCGTTGGCCGCCCTGGAGAAGCTGGATTCGGATCTGGTGGTCCTCGGCGTCAGCGGCAAGATGGGCCCCACCCTGGCGCGGATGGCCGTGCGCGCCCTCGATCAGCTGAATTCGCCCCACCGCGTCGTTGGCGCGGCCCGCTTCAGCCAGCCCGATACGCGCGACAAACTGGAGGCGTGGGGCGTGCAGACGCTGGCCTGTGACCTGTTGGACCGGGCGCAATTCGGCTCCTTGCCCGATAGCGGCAACCTGATTTTTATGACCGGTCAAAAGTTCGGCACCACCGGCAATCAACACATGACCTGGGCGATCAACACCTACCTGCCCGCGCTGGTCTGCGAGCGCTATCTCGATGCCCGCATCGTCGCCTTCTCCACGGGCAATGTCTATCCACTCGTGCCCGTCGTCGCCGGTGGCCCCCTCGAGGACGAGCCTCCCGCGCCGGTCGGTGAATACGCCATGTCCTGTCTGGGGCGCGAGCGCATCTTCGACTACTTTTCGCGCATGCACGGGCTGCGCTGCGCCATCGTCCGCCTCAACTATGCGGTCGAGATGCGCTACGGCGTCCTGGTGGACATCGCCCGCAAAGTGAAGGAGGAGCAGCCCATCGCCCTGGACATGGGCGCGGCCAATGTGATCTGGCAAGGGGATGCCAACGCGCAGGCGCTCGCGCTGCTCGATCACTGCGCCGCGCCGCCTTTCGTGCTCAATGTTACCGGCCCCGAAACCGTCTCGGTGCGCCGGGTGGCTGAGATACTGGGCAGGCTGCTCGACAGAGAACCCCGTTTCAGCGGCGAGGAAGCGCCGACCGCGCTGCTCAACAACGCCGCCAAAGCCGCGCAGATCTTCGGCTACCCCAAGGTTTCCTTGCGCCAGATGCTCCAATGGATCGCCGCCTGGGTGCAGAACGACGGCGCCACGTTGGATAAGCCCACCCACTTCGAGACGCGCGACGGGAGCTTCTGATGCCGCAAAATTTGCTTGCATTGAGACAACATCTGCGCAACGGGCAGGTGATCCCGGCCCACCCGCTCGCGCTCACCGCCAATCTCAAGCTGGATGAACGGCGTCAACGCGCACTCACCCGCTACTACTGCGCGGCCGGCGCCGGCGGTGTCGCCGTGGGCGTGCATACGACCCAGTTCGAGCTACATCAGCCCCAATATGGTCTGCTGGAACCGGTGCTGGAACTGGCCTCCGAGACGATTGACGAGCATCTGCGGCGCTCCCCCCGCCCCTTCGTCAAGGTGGCGGGCATCGTGGGCGATACACGCCAGGCCGTGCATGAAGCGGAACTCGCCCTGGCGCACGGCTACGACGCCGGGCTGCTCAGTCTGCGCGCCCTGTCGCAGGCCCCCGCGTCCCAACTCCTGGACCACTGCCGTCGGGTTGCCGAGGTGATCCCCGTCATTGGTTTCTATCTGCAACCGGCGGTGGGAGGACAGATCTTACCGTATCGTTTCTGGCGCGAATTCGTCGAAATCGAGAATGTCGTGGCGATCAAGATCGCGCCGTTCGACCGTTACAAGACCCTGGACGTCGTGCGCGCCGTTGCGGAGGACAACTACATCTGACCGATTCTTTCGTGTTGAAACGGCTCTCTTGGTGAACGAGAAGACAAAAAAGGACGATAACATGAGAAAACTTCAGTTTTTCCGAAACACCATATTTCGCTCATTTGTGGCCGCTGCTGCAGGGGCAGCCCTGATTGCTGGTTGGGACTTTATTCCCGGTATCGCAGCCACAGAACAACAACTTGCAGCACAACCTTTCGTACAAGCAGCGCGTTCGGCCCAACGTGTACAGAACGGAGATGTGCTGAAAAGTGAAATGGAACTTTACATCTGGGAAGATGTATACATGATGGGAGAAGTGTTTCAGATTATCGATGTGCCAGGCGATGGCGGAGATGATTATCAGTTTCTTATACATACGGCTCGGCATCAGCATCCGTCTCATGATGCCAATACGTGGCTCGGCGGCGGCATCACATTATTGTATTGGGATGTTCCCTCTCGATTGTCTGTCGACGAAGGCGACGTTGTAGAGTTCGTGGCCACGGTAGTGGGATTTAATACATATACGAGTGTGAGTGACAACCTCGTTACAATTCCTCTGCTGGTAGTTACAGAATTCAGAGAAATGAACTATCCCGGCACCGTAGATGAGGAAGACGACGGTAGTTCCAGTGGCTGACAACTCTCGAAGTTTTCAGTGCTGTGTTGCGCAATTTCCTCTGAAAACCAACATCTTGGACGCAGATCAGATCGATGTTGGGATCACGAAGCAAGAGACCGCGTGTGATGTCTCCATTGAAGTTCTCGTCAGCCAGTAGACGCAACATGGTCAGGCTAAGGCGGTGCGCTGCCGTGCCAGCAGACGTTTCCGCAAGTCTGCCAAATCTTGCTGCTCGCTCTTGATGCGTTTGCGCACCTCTTCTGCCTTTTGCTCGCGTTTTGCCAAATACGCTTCAATCTCTTCCTGATGGCGCAAGAAGTAGGCAAGCACACCATAAATATCCGCTAACGTCGCAGTCGGGTAGCGTTGAGCGATAGCCTCGGGCGTGGCTCCATCTTCAAAAGCGTGAATGACCAGTTCGAGTAAAACGCGAGACGTGCCGATACGAAGCCCCCCTGAACTGTCTCGACGTAGTGGTGGTGCTTCGGATTGTAGAACGATGTCCATTTATGTTCTCCTAGTGTTTCGCGGCGTAAATAACTCTGCCATTGATCCTCTTACGCGCAACACTCAAACAGTTGGGAGCTGAATTTCCTGTGTCCGCCCAGTCACTTACGCCCAACTGTACTGGTAGAAAGTGCTTGGCCCCAAAAACTGGACCACGAGCTAAGGTGTATAATGGAGCAGTATTGAAGTTGAGGGATGTCTCGGATTTGCGTTGAGCAAACGGAAGTTCCGCCTGGCAACCCGTTGAACAGACTCTGGAAGCCGCTCGAACCGTCTCCAGAATTGGCGTATCGTCCGCTGCATTCACAGTTCACGCGAACCCAGTCAATATACCACGCTCACTCTCAAACCCGCCCACGCTCCCATCAAATCCTACTAAACCGCCCTCTCGCCCGAACCGCCACGCCCGCCAATCCCTTCAGAAGTCCATTCGATGCTGATGCCCCGGCAACACGCCGTCGAGCATCGCCTGCAGACGACAGAGACTCGCCAGAGAGATGTACCGTCTGTTAGAATGAGTCGCAGCCCCGCAACTGCGAGAAGGGACACACTCTGGAACCAGCGACATCCTGAAGAGTCGAAACCAGTCAGAGCCACAAACATGACCACCGCAACGAACCCCCCGGATACCCTTACCCAGACTCGGAGGTCCCTGCACGACCGCTTTGCAGCCCGCATATCTGTTGAAGACGGTCTGAGCAGAAAGTTGGTCTCTTACCAAGGGAACAAGCATGTTCCGGGCCTGCGTTGGATGAAATACAAAGAAGGGTTCTCCGCCAAGTTGGTTCGCAGCCTCCTGGACCAAACCGAGGCAAAGACCTTCCTCGACCCCTTCTCCGGCACTGGCACTGCCCCCCTCACCGCCGGCAGCATGGGGATGGACGGTACCGGCATTGAGATTATGCCCGTCGGCAACCTGTCAGCCCGGGCCATTGTCGCTGCCGCCAACGGACTTCACTATAACCACTTCATTCAAGCGTCGAACGACCTGATCGACTCCCTCTTGTCCGACAAATACGACGCCGCCTTCCTGTTTCCTCACATCCCCATCACAGAACGTGCCTTCCCTGAGCGCACCGAGCAGGACTTAGCCAAAGCACGAAAGTTTGTGGCCGGAACTCGTGACCCATCGCTGCATACCCTTCTGACTCTGGCATGTGTAAGCGTCCTCGAAGAAATCAGCTACACCCGCAAAGATGGTCAGTTCTTGCGCTGGGATCCCCAATCGGGCCGGAAAGTCAGTCCAAGATTGCATAAGTCGGATATCCCTACACTCGCGCAAGCTCTCCAGCGGCGGCTGGACGAGATCGCCAACGATATTCCCGTGCTCCAGCGAAAGTACGGCGGCGCGACCCCGGCTTTTGTCGATGGATCCAGCCTCACCGAACTCAGAAAACTGCCTGACAGGAGTTTTGATGCTGTTGTCACCTCTCCACCCTATGCCAATCGCTACGACTACACCCGAACCTACGCCTTGGAGTTGGTCTATCTTGGCTATGATGCCGACCGCCTGAAGGAACTGCGCCAGGAGCTGCTGTCCGCAACCGTGGAAAACAGATCGAAGCGAGATCTGCTCCTTCGAGAATACGGGAACGCGCCCCTGCTCCAACACGCCTTCAGTATGACCGACAACCAATCTGCCTTGCAGGAAGCGTTGCATATCCTCAGACAGGAAGCCCACAACCTGAGCAACCGCAATGTCATTCCCCTGGTGGAGAACTACTTCACAGAAATGGCTCTGGTGGTAACCGAACTGGCCCGGTTGGTAACTCCGGGCGGCAGCGTCTTCATGGTAAACGACAATGTCCGCTATCACGGCCAGGAGATTCCGGTCGACCTCATTCTCTCAGACTTTGCCGAACAGTCGGGCTTCCGCTGCGAAGCCATTTGGACCCTCAACCGGGGCAAGGGGAACTCCAGCCAGCAGATGGGGCGATTCGGGAGACAAGAACTGAGGAAATGCGTCTACTACTGGAGGAAGTGCGATGGCTGATAGCCAGGCCCGTTTGGAGGAGGCCAGGCAACGGGCGCTGATCATAACTGAACACATCCGCGCGCGCGCCGATGTAGGGGTCAGGCAGACGATCCAAAACTTCGACGCCCACTTGGACTTTGAGGAGCGATTGGAGGACCTGGCAATTGCTCCAGAGGCATGGGCGCACATCGTCCGGGCACAAATCGACCCCAAGTTGGTCTTTGCCCACCCAGACCTGCTAAGCATGCCCCTGGAACTGCGGGCGTCTCTATCCTTCGTGCCCCTTTGTGTCCTTCGTGGATGTCCTCGTAGCTGACCAGAGGCAGTCGGAAGGTTCCGCTTCAGCGGACCACCCCCATTTGGGGATGCACGCTCAACGCTCTCCGAACTTGCCAAATTCGCCCATCTGTGCTACACTCCCCCCATCCTGATTGCAAGAGCTTATACGCTCCCGCCAATGCAACCAAAGACCGCCTTTTCAACCAATTCCTGCTCGCTTATGCCGTGAAAAGGGGGGGACAAAAGCGGACAAAGCGGACACCTTTTAATAACATTTAGCAGAATTGTGCCCATTTGGCGCATCGAACACCCGCCGCCCGCCCGGCAACCCCTGCACCCGGTTCAGACAAATTTGGAACAAATGTTCAAGGGGGGGGGGTAAAAGCGGACAAAGCGGACATTTTTACTAAACGTTTAGCAAAATCACGCTCAAAAAACGCAACGGCAGCGCACTCAACTCTGCCCTCCCTGCATTTGCGGGATCGGCACGGCCTCGAACTGGTCAAGATCCCTCTGCTGGCGGACGCCGAAGCGCAGCAGGAAAAACAGAGGATACAGATGGGACAGAACCAGGAGCAGTGGACAGCGTTGAAGGACGCGGTTGATGGCGAGTGGATCGCCCAACAGGCGCAGGCGCTGGTGGAGATCCCCAGCGTGACCATGCAGGAGACCGAAGTCTGCCAGTATTACGCTGCCCAGCTGCGGGAACTCGGTTTCTCGGTTGACCAGCGCCAGGTGACCGACGGTCGCTACAACCTCTACGCCCGGCTGCCGGGCGCCGGCAACGGCCCCAGCCTGATGTTGAACGGGCATCTGGACACAATCCCCATCGGCGACTGTGTGCCCTGCCGCCGCGAGGGGGATCGTCTCTACGGGCGCGGCGCGACCGACATGAAGGGGGCGATGGCCGCCATGCTCGGCGCGCTGCGGGCGTTGAAGGCGGCCGACATCACCCTGGGCGGCGACCTCTGGCTCACGGCCATCGTCGGCCACGAGGAGCCGGAGGCCGAAAAGGACGGCCCCCTGGCCCTGATCGAAGACCGCAAAAGCGGGCGCATCGGCGGCGACAGAATCCTGATCGGCGAGGGCTGGAATGAACTGTGGGTCATGAGTATGGGGTCAATGGTCTTCACAATCCAACTGACATCCCAACGCGGGGGCGCTCACACGACCCACGTTCCTTTCGCCGAGAATCCGATTCGCTTTGTGGGCGATCTGATCCAGCGCATCACCGCTTTTCAGGAAGAACTGGACACGGGCGCGGCACACCCCCTGGCAGGCCCGGAGCGCATCGACCTGGGCATGGTGCAGGCGGGCGACTACTTCAACCGCACGCCCGTCGCTTGCCGCCTGACCGGGACGCGGCGCTGGGGGCCGGGCGTGAGCGCCGAAGATATATTGGCGGAGTTGCGTGAACTGGCTGTGCCCTTTGCCGAGGCCGGTCAATTGGAGTTGGAGGTCAGCATGGTTCACGAGCGCGAACCATTCGAGACGCCCGGCGACGACCCCGCAGTGCAGGCGGTCGCGCAGGCCCATGACTTCGTGCATGGCGATCAGGTCTCTGTCGCGGGCAAGCGCATCGTCGGCGACGCCAACCTGTACGTCAATCTGGGCGGCGTGCCCTCCTTCTACTACGGCCCGTCCAACGACACAGCCCATTCGGATGGGGAATGGGTATCGCTCACACGCCTGAAACAGGCCGCGCAGGTCTATGCGCTCACCGCGGCCGGCTATTGCGGCCTGGACCGCACTGGCCTGTGATCAGTCGCCATTGCAACACACCTGGCCACTAACCACTGAAGTTCAGCGGTAGACATTCGGGTCCAGCTGATCAGAGAAGAGATGGTCCTGGACATCGCGGCGCTGGCCCGCGATCATCTCTTCCACATAGCGGCGGGTGGCGCTCACCGCTGCGTCGACCAACTTTTGCCCCTGCTCCGCGTTGGCGGCGAGCGGCTCTCTGTCTTCCTGGTCGTGCATCGCCTCCACGCGCACGTTCTGCGGGCAGACGGCCAGCGCCATCGCGGTTTCGTACTCCTGGGCATGGCCCGGCACGCCGCTTCTGCATAGCTTCTCGGCTTCCGGCCGGCTCAGATTCCAGTAGGAGTGGAACTGCACATTGGCCTCTGGCGCCTCCGCCTGAAAATAGAGTTGCCACTGGCGGATGATGCCATAGACGGGCGCTTCGTTGCCGCCGTGTCCGTTCAGGATCAGAACATTGTTGATGTCGTGGCGCACCAGGCTCTCCACCGCGTCGAACAGCACGCTCAGCCACGAACCCGGTTTGGCCGTGACCGTGCCCTGGTGCATCATGTGATGCTCCGAGATGCCGGCGCGTATCGGCAGCGTGACGATGACCTGGGGATAGAGCTGGCGGGCCACCTGCTCAGCGATATGGGTGGCCATGCGGATGTCGTGCTCCATGGCCAGATGTTCGAGATGTTGCTCGATGCTGCCGGTGGGAATAATCGCCGTCTGGAATTGACCGGCTGCCAGCGCTTCGCGAAACTCGCGCCGGGTGAGATCGCCGATGAAAACATGTTGCTCTTGCATAATTTTTCTCCAAATATCAGTCTTTAGTGGTCGCTCGCCTGGCTACTATAAACGAAAAACCAACGACTGAAAACTGTATAAGTGAGGCACTGCCATGAAAGCGACCGACATCCGCGTCGAGACGGTGGAGGTCACCTTTGACGATGAACGCTTGAGCGTCCCCTTGCATCTCAGTCGGGGTGTGATCGAGGCGATCACCTATGCCAAGGTCATTGTTCATGCGCGCACCCGCGCCGGCGGCGGCGTGCAGGGCGTGGGCGCGATTCTGCTTTCGGACGTGTGGGCCTACCCCGCGCCGGTTCTGACGCATGAGCAGAAGGATCAACTCATGCGTCGGCTGTGTAAGGCTATCTCCGCCTGGCTGGAAGATGATCTGTACGAAGACCCCATCGAAAAGGGGGCCAGGTTGGAGCAGGCCGCGGTCGTGCTCGCCGTTCAACTGGCCGACGAAGAGCCTCTCCTGCAGAAGGCGCCGTTTCCGCGCTTGGCCGTGCTCAACTGCATGGCGCCCTTTGATGCCGCGCTCCACGACGCCTGGGGCGCGGCCCTGCCCGTCCCGCTCTACGCAGCCTACACGGCAGCATATCTGAACCAGGATCTGAGCGCCAGTCTCGGCGTTGACTTCGCTGGCCGCTATCCGGCGGATTATCTTTCTCCAAGACGGCGTGCGTTGGCCGTTCAACACGTGGTAGGCTTCAACGATGCCCTCACCCCGGCAGAAGTGGACCGGCAACAGCCGACCCCGGCAGGCCTCCCCGCCGACCTGACGAGTTGGATTGCGCGCGACCGCGTTCGCTATCTCAAGCTCAAGTTGCGCGGCCAGTCACCGACCGAGGATGCCGAGCGCCTGATCGAAGTACACACCGTAGCCTCCCAGGCTCTCGATGCCGCAGGTGTGCCGGGCGGACCGCGCCTGTCGGTGGACCCCAACGAGGGCTACCAACAGCCCAATATGATGCTCGAAATGCTGGATCGGGTGGCGGCGGAGAAGCCGCAACTACTGTCGGCGTTGGACTATATCGAACAGCCCACCCCGCGCGACCTGGGCGCCTATACCGACACGCTCCATGCCGTGGCCGCCCGCGTACCCGTGGTCGTCGACGAGAGTCTGGACGACCTGGACAATCTCGACCAAATCCGTCGTTTGGGCTGGTCCGGGCTGGCGGTGAAGACCTGCAAGGGCCATACCCACTCACTGCTGGCCTACTGCTGGGGCCGCCATCACCGGCTCTATCTCACCCTGCAAGACCTCACCAACCCCGGCCTGGCACTGGTTCACAGCGCCAACTTCTGCGCCCACCTGCACCTGGACGTGGACTGTTTTGAATGCAACCAGCGGCAGTTTATGCCCCAGTCGCGGCCACAGGAAAGGGCCGACTATCCGGCCTATTTCCAACTCACGGACGGCCAACTGGCCCTGCCGGCGGCCATGGGGTCAGGGCTGTACTGAGTTTTTAGTAGCCAGTTTTTAGTAACACCATATCTTCGAGTTGAGCAGTTACTAAGAAATGGAGTAACTACTAGGGCCTTATGCTAGTTAGGAAAGGCCAGTTTCTTAATTTGCAGATAGTCATGTACGCCCAAGAGGCGGTTGATATAGATGCATAAGGTATGAGCAGTCAACTTGGTGTAGAGCCGGGCACACAAGCCCCGGAAAGTGTGTGCATGGTTGGTTTCAATCGAGAATTGAGCGCCCAGTTGACTGTTAACCGTTTCGATGATTTGGCGGACCGAGTCGTAGAGGCGACGGGCAGATGCAGAGATCTGTTTTTTCTGGTTGCTGCGCGGCTTGGTGAGCAGGCGGATGCGATTGTGTTGCCAGAGTTCATCCGCGACCGCTGCACTGATGTAGGCCTTGTCGCCGATGACGATGCGGTTGCAGTGTTCTTCCAGCAGTTCGCGACCGATAGCCAAGTCGCCGACGCTGGCAGGAGCCAGCTCGAAATCGAGGATGAGGCCACCTATCGTGATCAGCATATGGAGCTTGAAACCGAAGACCGTCATTTTTTTGGAGGAGACTTTCCCATAATTTGCCCCATGCGCAGACCAATTGCCGCGCGATTGCGGCGCCAGATGGAACTGAACCACAGGAATGGGCAGACTATCGAGTACACACTGCTCATCCCAAAAGAGGTCCATCTGGGCCAACATCATGCGCCGCATCTCATTGATAATCCACATCAAGTTACGTCGTCGCCGATTGAAGCGGCTCTGCTCCGGCAAGATAGGAAACTTATCCCGATGTGCCTGCATATGACTGAGTAACTCTGTTTCCACATCCCAACCCAGGCATTCGCCGATCAGACAGATGGCTATCAATTCACTATCGCTACACGCCGGCTCTGGCCCCGGTCGTCTCAGATGCCTTTCCAGTAGCTGGCTCATGTCGTCAACGAGCACATATGTCCATAGACAGAAGTCGTCAAAGTGAGCTATCATTCGGTTGGTCCTCCTGGTGAGTCGCTTTGGTTGGTCACGAACTCCAAAGTTATCTCACCAGGGGACTTTTTTCAAACGCTATCTAGCATAAGGCCCTACTAAGGCATAGGATAAAGGGCCAGAGATCAAATAGAATGCTAACAGGAAGCTAATGCGAAACCAATGGTAGGAGTGGTAGAATTGGGAATTATGAGCAACTCGTTGGCAGTAGATCGTGAGCAACTGAAGCGATTAGACCAAGAGAGCCTGATCGAGTTGATTCTGGCATTGCGAGAGCAAGTGGCTGCGCAGCAGGTGTTGATCCAGGAATTGCAGGATCAGTTGGCGAAAGACAGTAACAATAGCGGCAAGCCACCCAGCAGCGATGGTCTGAAGAAGCGCAGAAGACAGAGTCTGCGTCAGTCGGGCCAGCGGCCGCGTGGGGGGCAACCTGGTCACAAAGGGCAAACCTTGACGCAAGTGGCGGAACCGCATCATGTCATCCTTCATACGCTACAGGACTGCCCGCACTGCCAAACAGACCTGAAGGGGGTCGGCGCCAAGGGGCATGTGAAACGGCAGGTGTTCGACATGCCGCCGGTTGGCATCGAAGTCACAGAGCATCAGGCAGAGGTCAAGCAGTGTCCTGGCTGTGGCGCCCATGTGAAGGAGGCTTTTCCAGCCCACGTGACCCAACCGACCCAGTATGGCCCGCGTCTGAAAGCGCTCGCCTGCTACCTGTATGGCCAACAGTACATCCCCTTGGCGCGTATCAAAGAGTTGCTGACCGCGCTCTACGGCGATGCGCCCTCGGAGGCGGTCATACTCGCCGCCGCCCGTCAACTTGTCAGCCGGAGCCAAGCGACTCTGGAACACATTCGCGCACAACTCATCGCTGACCCGGTCGTCCACTTCGATGAGAGTGGGTTGCGTGTCGAGGGGCGCTTGCAGTGGCTGCATGTGGCCAGCACAGCCAGGCTGACTTACTACCATGTCCATGGCAAACGAGGTCATGTCGGCATGCGAGACGCTGGCATCTTGCCCCGCTACCAGGGCGTTGCTCTGCATGACCACTGGGCCCCCTATCTCCAGTTTAGCGACTGCCAGCACGCTTTCTGCAACGTCCATCATCTGCGCGAGTTGCGCTTTGTGTTCGAGCAATACGGCCAAGCATGGGCTGAGAAGATGGCTCGTCTGTTATGCACCATCAAAGCCGAAGTCGCATCCACCCCAGAAGCGCACACTGTGTTACCCCCAGAGCGCTTGGCCTACTACGAGGCCGAGTACGATGCGCTCATTGCCCAAGGCTTGGCCGCTAACCCGCCGCCCAAGCCGACCCGACCCAGAGCACGCGGCCGCCCCAAACAAGCGCCGCCCAAAAACTTGCTCGACCGCCTGCACAAGCATAAATCTGGCGTCTTGGCCTTTATGTATGATTTCCGCATCCCCTTTGACAACAACCAGGTCGAACGCGATGTGCGCATGATCAAGGTTCAACAGAAAGTCTCCGGTTCCTTCCGCACACAAGAGGGCGCCGATACCTTCTGTGCCATTCGTTCCTATATCTCAACCGCTCGCAAACACGGTCACAATGCCATTGATGCCATCTACAACGCATTTATTGACCAGCCATTCTTCCCTTCCACATACCAGGCTTAGTAGTTACCATCATCGTAGCAACTCAGCCTCGTCTGGGAGGTTGTTTGAAAAGGTACGGTCATCGGTCAAAAAGACCAATAATGACTGCCGGAAAGCGTGAATCCTCCATCTACACGCCATAATTCGCACCATTTGTGCCGTATTGACCCGAACCTGACCTTTTCAGACAGATTCCAAACACGATTCATTACACTTGGATGACTTGGTTGCCCATTGAAAGGCGCACATTGGGTAATGGCTGAGTAGTTACGAAATGGAATCCTAAAACTAGAAACTGCCGTTTAGCGGTAGACGATATCGAGGATGTTGTCGCTGCGGAAGCGCACGCGCTGCGCGTCCATCCGTTCGGCGCCCGCTTTGCTCATCTCGGCATCGGCTGTGTCGGTGTGGAAGAAGCGTTTCTCCAGCAGATACGGCCCAGGCCAGACCAGGGGGGCAATCGGATTCCGGCGATGCTGGGTCACGGCTGCGGCGATCCCCTGACGGATGCGCTGCCGCGCTGCCTGCGCGGAGAGTGAGATCGCGGAGCCTCGCCCCAACCCCTCTTTAACCGCCACGGTGGTGATCTCCGGCGCCAGATCCTCCGCCTCGCGGCAGGCGTCTCGTTCGCCGCTGAGAAAGAGCATGGGCAGCCCCAACCCGCCCATGAAGAGGGCAAGCTGTCCGATCTCGCCAATCAGCTTGCCGTTGAGCCGGTAGGCATCGACGGTGTGGCTGCTCTGTGTGTGGTTCTGGTTGCCGGTGACGACCCCGGCCATGGCATGTTGACCGACAATGACAAAGGCGTCGTAGCGCCGTATCACCTCCTGCAAGCGGCTCCAGGGCGGGGAAGGCCGACCATGCAACAGGAGGGCTTCGGGATGAAGTTCTTCAAAGTCGATGCCACCGGCGCCGTGCCCGTCCCAGACAAGGGTCTCCTCTACACCGGCGTCCAGAAGACCGTCTACAGCGGCGTTGACCTCACCGGTCACGAGACGTTTTCCGGCATCGTAGTAGCGGCCATCGGGATAGGACTGATCCACGAAGGAGACGACCCCGGCCACGCCCTCCATATCCGTTACCATTAAGATCTTCATAGTTGTCGTTCCATAGCACAATTTTATCCAGTGGCCACGTAGGACCAGGCCGCGCCGGCAAATTTCATGGCGTTCATAGCCATCTCCAGGTTCTAATATGCGTTCACATCGCTCCAAATAGGCCCGCCCACAGGAGGCGGGCCTATTCTTGTTTGAGCAGGTCGAACAGTCTGTGTAAAGCGTTAAGCCCAGAGTGGATCTTTCTTCGTAGAGCGCATCGAGTTCCGAGAAGGAACTAGCACCGTCGCCGGACAAAAGGGCACGCGGTGGGGGACTACCTTTTCCCGCCTTTAGCATTGCTGCGCGAACTAGCATAGGCAGAATTATTGGGGTTCAGTTGATTGGCTCGATTGTTCTGAGCCGCGGTGTGTGCCGGATTGTTGGGGTTGTGCTGGTTAGCGTGGTAGTTTTGGTCAGACCGGCTTCTCTGGCCACCGTTGCTTCTTTTTGACGTAGTATATGTCTCCAGTTCGATTTGGTGAAGGTAGTTCCGACCGTGCCACTATAGCATGTTTCGCGAATCAGCAAAACCACAAGAGACGAAGCTAACCTGATGTGCGACTTTAGTGAGTAACCAGGTCATCCAGATGTAGCGGAGGGCGACCGAGTTGTAGGTTCATAAAGACGCAGATGGTGTGTGAAAGCACCTTGCGGATCAGTCGATGCTGGTAGTGCCACAGGTCGTGGGCACGGGTGTTGGCGCTATTGTAGCGTTCGGTCAGATGAGAACCGACGGTTTCGACCAGCTTGCGCCTTCGCTTGCTGAAGCGGGCGACAGGGGCGGGAAGGTGTACAGTCATGTTTTTGCGCGGCGGTGTGAGTAGTTCCACCCCCTTCTTTTTGGCCAGTTCCAGTTGGCGAAAGCCATCAATGAAGCCTTTGTCTGCCAGGACAACACCTTGGAACTCTTCAAGCAAATCGTCCAGCAGTGGGAGGTCATGGGATCGTGCTGGCAAGAGCGGGTAGTGAACAATCATGCCGGCGCGTGCAATGCGCAGACCCATCTTGAAGCCGTAGTAGTGCAACTTTTTGGCAGCACAATAGCCATAATCGGCATCGGGCTTGAAACAGCAGTCCCGTTGACTGCGGGTGTACACACAGACCGGCAAGGGCATCGTGTCGATGGCCTGGACAGCATCGCTGGCTTGTCCACTGATCACCGTGAGTCGTTGTTGAATCATCGCTTTGACTTGCCATAGGTTGGCCGCTTGTCGCACAAAGCTGGTCCGTCCCTTGAGTTGGGGAAACCATGCTTGATAATGGGCGACGAAATAATCGAAAACCGCTTCATCCTTGTCGAATCCCAGATACTCTCCACACACCTCAAGTGTGATCACCTCCTCGTCGCTGAGCGCCGGGGCAAAGCCACGTCTGCGCAGAGGACAATCGCCTACGATCTCTCGCAAGTGATGACATACCAAACAGTAGACAGAGATGATAAAATGGTCTCGATCCATCGGTTTCTCTCCCCTCTATGAATAGTGCTTAACACATCTCTATTCTAGTGGAAGATGGCCGATGGATCATCCCTTCAAAAGTCGCACATTAGGTGAAGCTAATTTCCCAAATTAGAGAAATTCATTAGGGGGCGTGTATTTCAAAATGCCAGAACGTCACGAAATGGAAGTAGCTGACCGTCCGTCTTTACACTCTTGGGGGGACAACCATCGAGGGTACACACGCAACCAAGATGACGCTTTGTACTATGCCGTGCGCTAGTGGTCAATTTTCTTCTCTAAGGAGTCTAGTGGCTCACCAATCACCTCCTCGATGTGCTCTGGAATGTCAGGATCATCGAAATACGATTTGAGGAAAATGCGCTGTACGCTTGGCAATCCATAGGTGTCCAGAAGAAAAGAGACAAGCTGTCCGCCGATTTCATAGACAGGCTCACCTGCGGCCTCTTCGGTCCAAAAGACATCGTTCTTGCAGAGCCGACGCAGGAATCCGGGTTTAGCCTTGCAGGCATACTCTTGCCAGATGTTCTTCAGCGCTCCACGTCCCTTCACAGAGTCGATCCCCAAAATGCGCTCGAAGTAGGCGGCGACACCTTCGTTCAAAAGAGAAGGTGCCTCGCCCACTTGGTCAGCCCACCAAAAGTGGACGACTTCATGAAGCACTCCCTGAAATACAATCGGGGCATCCCAAGCCAATCCACGTGTGACCAAATGTAGGCCCGCAGGATTAACGGTCCCATAGAACATACGCGGTATATCTGGGCTGGCGAAGTCAGCCTTCGCAAGAAGGTCTGGAGCGTAAAGCCAAGTATTGACCCGGCGCTTACGTTCCTCATCTTTTATTTCTGAGCCAATGTCCAATGCCGCGCGAACGCGCTGGTGGTACTGGTCAATCATTGGAAGTAGGAATTGCATGTCGGTGGTGTTCGGGTTTGGTAGGGCAACATCAATGAAGAACAGACTCTCGGCTGTTTCCTCAACCCGCCAGTGATGGGTGTGGCGATAACTGTGTAGATCGAGCCTTTTCAACGCTGTTCCTCCGCTATGGCCGGCCCCCCATCTACTATACCATGAAATGGGAAAAACAAGGTGCATCCAGACGGATCCGGTAGGCACTGATCAGAGTGCGTAGCGGTGATGTCATCATCTGTCTGCTGAATCTATAGTTAAATTCTTTGTTTGCAGGCCGGAATCTACCACGAATTAGCAAAGGACTTATTAAAAGACAGAATAAGAAATACAGAAGTAGTGGAGCGGAAGAGACATCATCTTTTTGTAGAATATATAGTCAAATCCTTTGTTTGTGGATCGAGATTTACCAAAGTCTAACAAAGGACCAAGTCTTGCTCGCAGCGTATGCCGCCAGACGTCCCGCGCGTCAGAAACCCGCCAGTGGAACACCTCCGGCAGACCTTCGGGATAGGCGTCGTATGGGTCGTAGGAGTCCCCGCCCCAGATATGCCAGAACCGCCGGCCAGACCCGCTGGTGGCGCTGCCGGTACTCCTCTTCCTCCCCCTCTTTGACGCGCATGACAAACGCAACGCGTTCCATTGCGGACCTCAGTGACAGTTTCGTTGACGTTTGTTGTGTTCGGTCTAACAGGCGACAATGGTAGAATGTCTACCTATGAAATCGCCAACTATCAATGGCAGAAACTTAACGCATTCTTGCAAAGGCACCCTCATGCCTATGCAGGGCAAGAGGAAACGTGTCGACGTTTCGTTGAGGCAGTTTACTGGATTCTGCGCCCCTGCGCCAATATCTAATGTGAATCCCGCTTGAAACCGAGACTTTTTGGCGGATAACGCAATTGAAACGTGGCCGTCTCGCCTGCCTTTACGGAATACGCAATACGCAATTCAGAAAAAAGCGGGTTCTCAATGTGAACGCACATTAGTGAGCCGGCAAGCTGGCCTGCGCCATGCGCCTGGCCATGTCGACGCGCCCGCTATGCCCGGGAAAGCCATGGCCCGATTTTCCCGCTGTCAGGACTCGTTGACGGCGTAGATGCGCGCGTCGCGCAGGTAGAAGCGCAGACAGACAGCATGTCCGGCCAGACCGGTCGTGTTCTTTTCACCCCAGCGCAGCGGCAACGCCGTGCCATCCACATCGACGAACAGACATTTTTCGCGCTCGTAGCCCTCGATCACGTGGCCGTCCGGTCGCCGCGCCTCGACCATGACATAGGCCTGGTCGGGCAGCAGCGTGCCGGTTCCGCTCTGGATGTTGACGGTCAGGGGGCGCTGCGGCATCTCAAACAGTGGCGAGGAAAACTCGGCGTTCGACTGTGCCCCGACCCAGGTGATGCGGTCGATCGGGGTGCTGTAGCGCCGCATGGTGTTGTATTCGAGAAAGCACAGGCGGTCCGCGACGACAAAGGGTGTGCAGGTGGTAAAGACGCCGACGTGCATCTCGCGCGCCGGGCGCTGCCAGCGGAGTCCATCGCGGCTGACCCACCATTCGTAGGCGATATGGGGGCCGTGTTCGCCGATCATGAGCGGGCTGCGGGCATAGTTGCGCATCAGGCCGACGAAGCGGTCGCGATAGGGGAACACGGTGAACATGTATAGCTCAAGCTCCGGCGGATCATCGGCGTCGGGTTCGATGAAGTTCTCCAGCCGCGACCAGTGGACGCCGTCGTCGCTGCTGCGGATGGCCAGCACGCGTCGTTGGCCGCGGGGGTCGTTGGTGCCGATGCTGTCGGGGTACGCAAAGTGATATGGGCGCAGGACGGCCTGATAGCAGCGGTATTGTTGGGCGCGGGGGTCGTAGATCGCAGAGAAGGCATCGTTGCCATCGCGGAAAGCAGGGCCATGCGCCCACTCTTGCCAGTGCAGACCGTCGGGGGAGAAGGCTGCGCCGGCGTTGTGGACCGGGTGAAAGCCCGACAACGGCTCCCCAGCGAACGCAGGTCCCCAGCCGGTGTGGATCATGGCGTAGCGCCGCTCCGGGGCGGCGGCGTCGTTGCGCATGACCGAAAAGATGCCGCCGTTGTCGATCAAGACGTTGGGCGATTTTGCGTCGGGGACGATGCCCAGATCGGGCCGCTCGAAGTGGATCCCATCGTGCGTGCGCGCATAGCAGACCTGCCACTTCATTTTGGTGGGATCCCAGCCGCTGCGTGTGAGGCTGAAGGTCTTTGCGCTTTCGGAATGACTGCGGGCGCTCGCCTGTTCGGCGCTCAGGCGCCCGACTAGGAAGCGCTCGGGGCTGCGCCGCAGGCTATACCAGACGTGGATGGCGCCGTCGCGCTCTTGCAGGGTGGTGAAGGCCAGGTCTTGTGCGAATTCGTTCAGATCCTCCTCCAGACCTTGGGGCGGGTCGGGGTCTTTGAGGAGCGTGCAACCGCCGGTTTGCAGCCGCCCGCGCGGTTCGTGTACATCCTCAAGCGACATGAAAAGCAGGTGGAGCGCCATAACTCGTCTCCTCTCTCGTGCAGCGCCTCATTCCCAGACGAAAACCGTGCCCAACAGTTGATGCGGGGCGTCGCGCAGCGTTTCATAGACGCGTTGGGCGTCCGTCACCGGCACGACATCTTGGAGCAGCGGCGCAATATCGAGCAACCCCCGGCGAACGAGTCGGCACAGGTTCGCCAGGTCGTCGCGGTCATAGCCGGTGTTCTGCCTGATGGTGATTTCGTGCGCCTGGCCCAGGTTGAAGGTGTAGTTGACGTGGAAGCGTCCGGCGATGAGCAGCAGTCTGCCGCGGCTCTTGAGCGCGCGGATCAGGCGGTCCTCCATGCCCTCGACGCCGGCCGCGTCGATGAGCGCATCGAATGCGCCGTCGGCGATCTGTCTCTCCCAGCCGTCGCCGGTGACATCGAACACCTCTTCCGCCGCGCCGATCCTTCGCGCCAGTTCGAGGCGGCGGCGGTCGATTTCGCAGACGGCGACGCCTGCGCCCATGGCATTGGCGATCTGGGCCGCCATCTGCCCGATAAAGCCCTGGCCGACGATGAGGACGCGTTCGCCCATGCGCAGGTCAGCGTGCCGACAGGAATGCATCGCCACGCCGGTCATGCCGAAGAGCGCGGCCTGCCTGGGGTCCACGTCCGGCGGCAGTCTGATGAGCAGCCCATCTTCACGCGCCACTACATATTCCATGTGATCGGCGTTGATGTACACCAGATCGCCGATGGCAAGCTCGGCCACGTCGGGGCCGGTTTCGATCACGCGCCCGACGTGTTGATAGCCCCAGCCGGCGGGCAGCGCGTCGTCAGGATGCGCATAGTTGCCGCCGACCAGATCGTTATGCTCGGTCCCGTTTGTGATGCCCGAATAGATTGTCCGGGTCTTGACCTGGTTGCCGGTGGGTCCCTGTGGCGCCGGCCAGTTGTTCACCAGGAGTTTTTCGCGTGTTTTGTCGGGCCTGAGCCTCGTCACCAACGCGCGCATGAAGCCGTCTCCGGGCGTTTCGTATTGCGTATTGCGTATTGCGTATTGCGTAAGGGCAGGCGAGACGACCACGTTTCCATTGCGTAATCCCGCGCCATGACGCCTCGGTTTCAATCGGGATTTACATTAGATTTTTCGGACGGCCCACTGGATCGCCCGCGCCACGATCTCGCCGAAATTGGGGTTTGACCACGTGAGGTTGTCGTGCCCCGATTGGAAGCAGACGACGCGCGCACGCTTGTACATCCGCGTCCAGGCGATGGCGCTCATGCTCTTGGGATGGTCCGCCGTCAGAAGGATGTCGCTGTCTGCGTCCGGTTCGTCCATCATGTAGGTTTCGTCCGCCATCTCCCAGGCGTTGAGGCCGGTGGTGATCGGGTGTGCGGGATTGGCGATCTCGACATGTAGAGTCTGCTCAGGATGGTGGCCGAAGCTGCGCACGCGGATGCCGACCATCTTGCTCCAGAGCGGCCATTGCGGGTAGGCGAGGATGGCGTGGTGCAGGAGGACGATGCCTTGCGCGGTTTCGCCCAGATGCTCCAATGCGGTCTTGGGCCGCCCGGCGTACCACGGTACGTCGTCGCTGGGGCCGTCCATCAACATCGTGTAGAAGAGCACCGCGTCGTAGCCGTCGCGGACGTATGGCCGTGCGGAGGCGAAGTCGTCCATGTGCTGGATGTAGGCGTCGACGCCGGGCAGACTGCGAAAGAGGCGATGAAAGTTGCGCACGTCATAGCCGTGCCCGCCGGTGATCACGGCGCATTGGATGGGATCGTTTATCGTCTTGACTGTGGCCACATTCGGCTCCGGCGCTTGCTCTTGAAAAGGAACGCTGGGGACGGAAGGATTCACCGTCCCCAGCGTTTTCTCATATTGCGTAAGTGCGGGCAAGATGCCCGCGTTCCCAGGGGGCTACTGCACGCGTGAGAGCGCGGCGTTGTACGCGTCGACAATCCCTTGGGCGCCCATGTCTTCGATCGTGGAGGTAAGCTCGCCCCAGGTGTCGTCGTTGATCTCGATCTGGCCCTCGATCATCTGCTGGATCGTTTCAAGCAGATAAGTGTCGATCGGGGCGCCGAGACTGGCGGCAACCTCGGCCTCCTCTTCGTTCAGGACGATGGAGGGCAGGGGATCGCCGTAGGAGCCGCTGGGATTGATGAAGTTGTCGTCAATCCAGCGCCAGCCGTCGGGGAATTCGGGCGCGGGCCAGTCTGCCATCAGGCCCCAGTGCGGTTCGGCCTCCGGCCACCAGACGCGGGCGAGCGAGCCGATGTCATTGATGAAGGCCGTCTCGTTGGTCAGGGCGGGCGGGGATTCGGGGATGGCGCCGCTGCAATAGTGTTTTTCCTTGAGGCTGGGATGGCGCAGGATGGTATCGGTGTAGCACTTGGCGCCGTCGGCGCGATAGGTCCAGTCCACGCCCTCTTTGCCCTGGTAGATCAGGAAGCGGCCTTCTGTGCTGAACAGGTAGTCAATGAGCCAAACGGCGGCTTCGATCTCTTCCGCTGAGGAGGAGGCCGAGATGACCAGGGGGTTGCCGAGCCATACATTCGAGGGAGCGGGCCAGAGGATCTTTTCGCCGTCGATGGTCAGCGACATGACGGGGTAGAACTTGCCCTGGTCAATGCCCGCATTGGCGACGCACGAATAGAAGTGCCAGCCGGTGTTCTCAAGAATGGCTCCGGCCTCGCAGGTGCCGCGCGCCAGCGCCTCCCAGTCGGGGTCGCTCATGATGGCGTATTCAGGATGCAGGACGCCGGTTTCCCACATCCAGTTCATGAACTCGACCATGGTGCGGAAACGGTCCATCAGCGGGCCATACTCGTACTGCTCGGTGTAGGGGTTGTAGTACACGGTCAGGTCTGTGCCCAGCCATTTGGCCCAGTTGCCGGCGTGGCCGGTGAAGCCGCTGCGGCTGGAGAGGACCGGTTTGCCGCCCAGCTGTTCCTGCAGGCACAGCATCGCGCCCTGAAGGTCTTCCAGGGTGAGGATGGCGTCCCAGTTGCCGTTCCATCTGTCCTCGATGATGCCGCACTGTTCAAGCAGATCGGCGCGCAGTTGCAGCCATGGCCGCAGCTGGCGCAGGCGTCGGACCTGGGGCACGCCGTAGATGTTGCCGTCGGGCGAGGTCATCAGGCGCTCCATGTCGGGCTGTCTTTCCATCTCGGCGGCGAGATTGGGCATCTTGCCCGCGTCAATGTACTCGCTGAGCGAGACGAACAGCCCTTGCGGGCCGAACTCGTGGCCGATGTCCATTGAAGTCCCGGTCGAGTCGGCGGGCACGCCGAGCTGCATGATGTCCGGCAGGTCGCCGGAGGCGAGGGTGGTGGCGATGCGCTCGCCGAGGAACTCGCGCGGGATCTGGCGGAAGGCGAAGTTGAAGCCGGTGCGCTCGGCCAGAAGCTGCATCGAGTAGGTCTCGGGCGTGATGTCTCCGAAGACACCTTCGGGCGCGAGCATCAACTCCAGTTCCAGTTCGTCCGGCTCGGCGGCCATAGGTTGTTGTGGCACGCAGCCCACGAACAGGATGCTCAAGACGATGAGCAGGCAAATGGATGACGACAGGCTGATCTTCTTCATTTCTCTCTTCTCCGTGTGAATACAAAGTGGATGAGCGGTCACTGCCTATTGCGTATTCCGTAAGAGCGGGCGAGACGCGCCCCGCCCCCAGGTTTACCCTTTGATTGCGCCGACGAGCGTGCCCTTGACAAAGTATTTTTGGACAAAGGGATAAACGAGCAGGATCGGGCCGGTCGTCACGACGACGGTTGCCATCTTTACCTGTCTGAAGAAGGCCTTTGCCTGCAATGTGTCGGCATAGTTTCCCTGCACGACGTCCCCTGTGGCGCCGCGTATCAGCATCCGCCGCAGCATGATGGTCAAGGGGAACTTTTCCGAGTTGTTGAGATAGATCAGCGGGTTGAAGAAATCGTTCCAGATTGCGACGGCGACAAAGAGGGCAATGGTCGCCAGGATCGGTTTCGACAGGGGTATGATGATCTGCAACAGGATGCGAAAGTCGCTGGCGCCGTCAACGCGGGCGGCGTCCTTCAACTCGCGCGGAATGGTCGAGATGTTGGCCCGCACCAGGATGATGAACCAGAAATTGAAGGCGACCGGCAGGGTGATGACCCAAATCGTGTTGAGCAGCCCATAGCTCTGGTAGGTCAGGTAGGTGGGGATGAGGCCGGCGGAGAAGAAGAGCGTCAGGCCGAGGATGAGGCTGATCGGGCCGCGCAAGCGGAAGCGCGGCTCGGAGAGCGGATAGGCGGCCAGCAGGCAGACGATGAGCGTGAAGACGGTGCCGAGGACAGTGTAGGTGATCGAGTTGCGGTAGGCTCGCAAGATTGAATTCGAGCGGGCAATCGCTTCGTAAGGCTCCAGGTTGAAGCCGATAGGGAAGAGCTTCACGGACTGCTTCCAGACCGCATCGCCGTCGCTGACCGAGATGGAAAAGACGTAGAGCAGCGGGTATAGCATCAGGCAACTGAACCCGATCAGGAACAGGTAGTTCAGGTAATCGAACAACTGCATCTTTCTCAGGGTATGCACGGTCTACACCTCGCTACCACAGCCCTTCGCGGTCTTCATTGGTGCTTTTTACGATATAGTTGGCCGCGACGACCAACATGAAAGCGATGATGGAGTCGAACAGGCCGATGGCCGCCCCATAGCTGAAGTCAAATTTGATCAGCCCGCGTCGGTAGACGTAGGTTGCGATGACGTCGGAAACGCTGTAGGTGGCCGGTTGTTGCAGCAAGAAGGCTCTTTCGAATCCCACCGAGACGATTGTCGCCACGGATAGGATAAACGTGACACTGATCACGGGCAGCAGTCCGGGCAGGGTGATGTAGCGGATGCGCTGCCAGCGGGATGCGCCGTCGACGATTGCCGATTCATACTGTTCGGGCGGGATGCTTGTCAGCGCCGCCAGGTAGATGATTGAGCCCCAGCCGATGCCTTGCCAGAGGACGGAGCCAACAAAGAGCGGGCGGAACCAGGCCGATGTGCCGAGGATGCGCCACTTTTCGCCGGTCAGGGCGACCGCTATCTGGTTGACGATGCCGTCGAAGCTGAAGAAGTCGTAGATAAGGCCGACGATCACGACGACGGCGATGAAGTGCGGCAGGTAGCTGATCGATTGGGTGACGCGCTTGAACAGGCCGTGTTGCTGTTTGACTTCGGTGAGCAGCACGGCGAAGATGATTGGCAGGGGATAGGAGATCACGAGCGTCCAGAAGCCGAGCACGACCGTGTTTTTGACGACGCGGAAGAAGAAGGGGTCCTCGAAGAATTTGAGGAAGTTCTCCACCCCCACCCAATCGCTGCCCTTGATGCCAGCGACGATGTTGTAGTCTTTGAAGGCGATTTGCAGGCCGTACAGCGGGTAGAAGCGAAAGAGGAAGAAGCCGGCCAGCACGGGCAGGATCATCACATAGAGCTGCCAGTTAAGGCGGATTTCCTTGATCAGCCCGGCACGCCAAGCGTGGAGGCGTGTGGGGGGGGCGGGCAGTTCCGGCACCAGCGCAGCACCTATTGTCATATCTTCTCCCATGGTTACACCTTGACATGGTTACACCTTGAGCCTGCTAGTGAGAATACGACTCTTGACAGACGCCTGCAGGGCTGTTCGGGGGGTCTGGCCTCAAGCAGGGCTTGACATTCTGAGTGGCTGCCGCGCTTACGCTCCTGTGAGTATGAGTTGTGAGGGAAAAAAGTTGCTGCGGAATCGGATACAAGATATCGGACATCGAATACCAGTGCGCAGTCTACTTGATCACCCATCCACTGTCAAGTAAATGGATCCGAGAAGCCGGCCTGATAAATAGGCAGGGCCAGGCGTACCGGCACGTCCCACACCAACGACACCCCTTGTTTCTAATTCCTCACGCCACGCATGATCTCATTCGGTGTATCCACGCCACAATTGTGGCTCTCGCTCAAACTTGTCCTGCGTGTGGCTGAAGTGATGGCGGGCGACGTCAACGCCGGCACCAATGGCTGGGGGAGCGCTGGCCGGCGTGCAACCGTCACCACCAGGCGCTTATCCGCCATATAACCGCCATATAATAGGAAAGAAGCGGTCACTTACTCTCCTATTATATGCAACTTGCTCCCCTATCATGTGCAACCTTGCCTTAGAGGGAATGGGACTTGTTCCATGGGCTGTCTTGATGTTGCCGGTCTGTGTTTGTCATCAGTGCATAGATGTCACGTTGTGGTCATGCGGTTTGGTGTTATGATAGGGTAACGGCACACGATGTAGAATTTACCAATGGGCATATCTCGGATTTACGCGATCCGCCGGCTTAGGCACGCTCTAATTAGGAAGGAAATTCAAAATGAAAAATTCAGATTGTGTTAACGGCACTTCCACGTCCAATGCAACCACAAACTGGCCTACTGAAGATTGGCAAACCTCAACTCCAGAAAATCAAGGAATGGATTCCGAAAGCTTGGTGGAATTACTAAGTTTTTACCGGGAAAACAAAATGAACATTCATAGCATGTTGATCATTCGAAACGGCAATATCGGACTAGATGCTTGCTTTTATCCATTCACCCCGGGTGAGACTGTCCATGATGTGGCTTCTGTTACTAAGAGTATTACATCGGTTCTAATCGGTATTGCGATTGATCAGGGTTTTATTGAAAGTGTCGAACAGCCCCTGTTATTTTATTTCCCAGAACGTACCATTGCCAATCTTGATGCTAATAAAGAAAAGATAACCATAGAAAACCTGCTCACCATGACTTCCGGTTTTAATTGTGGATATCAACCAGGAGAAAAAGAACATAATGAGATGTTCACAAGTGAAGATTGGGTGCAGTTTGTGTTAGATTTGCCCATGGCTAGGGGACCGGGCCAAGAGTATGCTTATTGCAGTGGAAATTCACATTTACTTTCGGCGATCCTGACAAAGGCAACAAGAATGAGCATGCTCGATTTTGCGCAGAAACACCTTTTTACTCCGCTTGGCATTAATGAGGTTATCTGGCCTCCAGACCCTCAGGGAATAACTAGAGGTTGGGGGGATCTTCATCTGCATCCTCGTGATCTGGCTAAGATAGGGTACCTTTACCTGAACAATGGACTCTGGGAGGGGAAACAGTTATTGAATGCAGCATGGGTAGAAAAATCAACACAAACCCAAGTTGATCGTGCGGTAAAGACGAATACCTTCATCCGTCCAGGTCGCGATTATGGATATGCTTGGCACCTCGTTTCAGAAGGGCCTTTTTCTGGAATGTACTATGCTGCTGGTCGTGGTGGGCAATCGCTTAATGTTTTACCAGACGCAAATATCGTAACGGTTATCACTGGTGGAGAGAATGAGTTGTTGGAATATGATGGAGAAAAAATTGGTGAATTTATATTGTCGATATCAGATCAGGCATTACCGAAAAATCTAGAAGGTAATGAGAATCTTCAGCAGAAGACAGAAGCGATCACAGCCGCGTCGTCTCCCGAACAAATATATTTGCCAGAAATAGCGCAAATCATATCAGGGGAAATATTTATTCTTGATGAAAATTTTCTTAACTTCAAGACAATTTCTTTGAGTTTCAATGGTCAAGAAGAAGCAGAAGTCAGGTTTTCTATGATTGATCCCACATCCGGAAAATTCACACAACTTGTGGCACCAATATTCACACAACTTGTGGCGCCAATGAGGTTGGATGGTATCTACACCATCGTTCCTGGACGATTTGGGCTGTCTACGGGAATAAAAGGAAACTGGGATACAAATGGTGATTTTCTTTTAACCATAGATGAGATGGCCAATATCAACGTATTCGAACTCAGAATGTCATTTGAAGCGGATAAAGTAACTATTGTGCTGAATGAGAAGACAGGACTCATCGTTAATGAAACATTTGAGGGCGTACGTCAGAATTAAACTGTGATTGCCCATATTGTAGGCTGTCTAAAAACGCGGTTTTTGGGCCAATTTCTTTCGGCGACGGTATATGAGAATTAGATGAATAGTTCTTGACTTCTTGTCTTTAACTATGTTATATAGGACTTTCGCTAGGAGGTCAGGATCGTGTAAGCTTGCGACATGATTACAAAACAGAAGTATGTCGAATACCTTGTCAGCACGCCGATCAACCACACCTGTAGCAATCTGGCTGAACATCTGGAAGGCATGAGCCACGATGTAGTCAGCGATTTCCTGAAAAGAGAGCGACTTACAGCCAGTCATCTATGGGAACTGGTGGAGGAACAGATCGACGACAGGCCGGACGCGTACCTGATACTTGACGACAGTGTGCAAGACAAACGCTATTCACGCTCAATCGAAATGGTCAAGCTGCAATACAGTGGCACTGAAGGTGGTCTGGCGCCTGGCAGCGGTGTCGTGAACCTCGTTCACACCAGTGGTGAAGTTTGAAGATTTTCCGTTATCGACTGGCGCCTGAAGCCTGTTCCGCCGGAAGAATCTTCAAAATGGCGAGTATTATCCGATCGATTTCCGCATCTATGCCAAAGAGGCAGATGGGAAGTCAAAGAACGACCATTTTCAAGAGATGCTGCTGCGCGCGGTCGGCGCCAAACAGATTGAGGCCAAGACGGTGCTGTTTGACAGTTGGTATGGCTCCTGGCAGAACCTGAAGTTGATTCACCGTCTGGAATTGACCTTCTACACCACACTCAAAGCCAACCGCTTGGTCAGTCTGAGCGCAGAAGAGAGCTATATTCATCTTGATGCGATCGATTGGAACGACGAACGGCTCAAGCATGGCATCATTGTCAAGCTCAAGAAAGTGCCTTTCAAAGTGAAATTGTTCAAGCTAGTTGCTATAAACGGCGACATTGACTGGGTCATCACCAATGATCTGGATGAGACCGTGATCACGCAAGTCGCTCAAAACGCGAACGAGTTGCGCTGTCGGCGTCGAAGAATTTGACCGCGAATTGAAGCAACTGACCGGCTCCGCCAAATGCCAATGTCGCAAAGCTCGTTCGCAGCGCAACTGCCTCGCTTGCTGTTACCATGCCTGGCTTTCATTGAAGGTCCACGCTACCTTGCTCAACAAAACCCTCTATCGCGTTCATACCGACCTGTTCAGCGATTATCTGCGAAACCAACTTCGCAGCCCTACTATCCCGGCTTTCCAGCCGACTTAGCGAAAGTCCTATGTCTCTTAGTCCAACAGCAGCCGATTTCCCGAGTGCCGCCGTCAACCGTCTTTAAGGAGGCGAAGTCATGTCAACTACAAAAGGCCCACATAGGATAGAGCTCAACATAGCCATGGATCTAGTGCGTGTGACCGAGGCGGCTGCCATAGGCGGCGTGCGTTTTATGGGCATGGGTGATAAAGAATCAGTGGACCAATCTGCGGTGGACGCTATGCGCTTGACCTTGGACTCCATCTCCATGGATGGGGTCGTGGTGATCGGAGAGGGCGAAAAGGATGAGGCACCCATGCTGTACATAGGCGAACGCGTCGGAGCCGGCTCGCCGCCCCAGGTCGATATAGCCGTCGATCCCATCGACGGCACCACTCTGTTGTCCAAGGGGCTTCCTGGGGCCATCTCGGCCATTGCCCTCTCGGGTCGGGGAACCATGAACGTGCCCAAACACGTCGTCTATGTGAATAAGATCGCCGTCGGCGCAGATGCGAGGGACGCGATTGACATCAACGCATCGGTGGATGTCAACATCAAAAACGTCGCGGATGCCAAGGGACGAAAGGCGGAGACGATGACCGTCGTCGTCTTGGACAGGCCTAGGCACGAGCAACTGTTGGAATCAGTCCGCGCCGCCGGGGCCAGAATCAAATTCATTTCCGACGGAGATGTTGCAGCTGGAATTCAAGCGGCGTTGCCGGGAAGCGGAGTGGACATGCTCATGGGCATCGGCGGCGCTCCTGAAGGGGTGCTGACCGCCTCGGCAATTAGATGCCTCGGTGGAGCGATTCAGTGTAAGGCTTGGCCCCGGGATTCCAAGGAGCGGACGGCTGCAGAGACGGCCGGAGTGGATGTCGAAAAGGTCTACTGTACGGAAGAACTGGTGGGCGGAGAAGATGTGTATTTCGCCGCCACTGGGGCGAGTTCCGGTGAGTTGCTTAAAGGAGTGAAACTCACGACGGACGGCGCATCCACTCAATCGTTGGTGATGTGCAACCGTTCCGGTACGGTCCGTTGGATAGACTCCTTTTACAATTTGGGAGGGTCGCACCAAGTCATCTACTGGTCGTCTGGATGACAGGCGCTTTGGAGGCTTTTGATGACCCCGCTGCATGACGGAGGAGAGCCTTTGCAGACCAATGTGCGCCAGACAACTGTTCCCGCTACGGATTCGAGTAGTGGAGCTTCATGGACGCTTCAACAGAATACGGTCAAGGCAGGCGCCTGGATAAGAGTCCTGTTGCGTCCTACACGGCGCCCGGACAATATGCGACTGCGCCGCTGCAAATCCCTGATCGAACCTTATGGAGGGTGAAGGAGACTGATTATGGACATCAAAAAGCTGGCTGCCGCCGCCCGAGCCTTGGTCACACCGGGCAAGGGCATCTTAGCTGCGGACGAGAGTTCCGGCACCATCAAGCGTCGTTTCGATTCGATCAATGTTGAGAGTACAGAAGACAATCGGCGAAACTATCGGGAGATGCTTTTTCGCACGGATGATGTTGAAACCTGGATCAGCGGGGTGATCCTCTACGACGAGACCGCCAGGCAGAAGGGAGTGGACGGCATCCCGCTTGTGAGGGTCCTCTCCAACCGCGGAATCGTTCCGGGAATCAAGGTGGACAAAGGAACGCAACCCTTGGCCGGTTCTCCCGGTGAACTGATTACTGAAGGTCTGGACGGTCTGGGGCAGCGGCTGGCGGAATACTATGAGATGGGGCTTAGATTCGCCAAGTGGCGAGCGGTAATAACCGTCGGAGAGGGCATTCCCACGCTCTACTGCATTGAAGCGAACGCCCATGCGCTGGCCAGGTACGCAGCTGTCAGCCAACACGCGGGTCTTGTGCCCATCGTAGAGCCGGAGGTGTTGATGGACGGCGACCACGGCATCGACGACTGCTATGCCGCCACTAAGGCCACCTTGCAGGAGACATTCGCTCAATTATCCCGGCAGAGAGTTGCGTTGGGAGGAATGCTGCTGAAGCCCAATATGGTGGTCTCCGGTTCGTCCGCATCGAATCGAGCGGATCCGGCAACGGTCGCTGCGATGACTGTCGAATGTTTCAAACAGACCATACCGGCAGCGATGCCGGGCGTCGTGTTTCTCTCTGGAGGACAGACCGACAACGAAGCGACGGTAAACCTAAATGCAATCAACTTGGAGGCTGCCAAGGTGGGCGTTCCGTGGGCGCTCAGCTTCTCGTTCGGCCGGGGCCTTCAGAGCGCCCCCTTGAAGGCATGGGGCGGAAAAGCAGAACACGCCCCTGCGGCCCAAGCTGCTTTCAAGTTGAGGGCTAGGCTGACCAGCGCCGCCCAGCTGGGCAAATACACTCCAGATATGGAGACCCAATCGGTCACAGTGTAATGGGTAACGGGAACTGACAGACGCTTGTAGATCGGCTTCCTTATATGGTGGGCGGCTGTGTCGTCATCAGCCCGTCTGCTGCATTCGCTCCCAAACCGTTTCGGTTTCAGACAAACGATGTGGAAGAATGGGGGCGTAGGGATATGAACCTTCATGTTGGGGTTCAGATTGTGGCTGCTAGAACTTGGATCGAAACTTCAAAGCGGCGGATTGGCGATAGGTTCTTCGGCGGCCCTTGACAGTTCCTGGTTACGGAACTGAAACTTAATACTACAGCCGCATTTGGGGAGGATTAGGGAAAAAGAGAAAAATACTTGCGTTGTGATGACATAAATTCAGGCTGTTTGTTCAGTTTTTTGACTTCTCAACACTGTTTTTCTGCTCTCTCTATTGCCGGGGATTCACTATTCACGGAACTGCGGTTGTCGTACTAAGAAAAGTGATCTTAGGAACCGTCACAGACGATACATCTACCGGTTTTCTCATTCTCCGATACGCAGATGATTCCACCTCCCAATCTGCATCAGCTAGGCCGCGATAGAGTACCATCCCGCCTTTCAGGTTCTCTGTCCAGGCAATAAATTCCCCAACGCTTCTTATCGGTTCAGTCATATGAATTCCTCATAGTTGCAGTTTCGGTCCGATCCATACCCCACACTCTCCCAATAGACGCCCGAATCTTTTCTCCATACATATCTATCGGCCCCCGCTAAGTGCTGATCAAGCCCCACTTCGGCGTGGATGCGGACGTGGTTTGGATTGCTGTCTAAGAATCGGGCGGGGAAAGACGTGGATCAATCTCCCTCGCTCTGACAAAGTCTTTCTGTGCCTCTGTTTCGTCATTTACCGCGCGTCTTGCGAGCCCCCGAATATAGTGTGCTAGAGCGTACTCTGCATTTAGTTCAATCGCTATGCTGCAGTCAGCGATGGCCCCCTGATGATCGCCCATCTTGTGTTTCACAGCCCCACGATTGCTGTAAGGCTTGGCGTACTTTGAATTTAGTTCAATCGCCATATTGCAGTCGGCGATAGCCCCTTGATAGTCGCCTAAATCTCCCTTTGCAGCCCCACGATTGTTGTAAGCATCGGCGTACTTTGGATTGAGTTCGATGGCTTTCCCGTAGTCGGCGATGGCCCCCTGATCATTGCCTAGAGCGCGTTTTGCGACCCCGCGATTGCTGTATGCTATTGCACCTTGAGGACGAAGTTCAATCGCTTTGTTGTAGTCGTCAATGGCTCCCTGATAGTCGCCTAAATCTCCCTTTGCATTCCCACGACCGTTGTAAGCATCGGTGCATTTTGGATTAAGTTCAATCGCCTTGTCGAAGTCGGCAATTGCCCCTTGAGGGTCGTTTAGCGCGTACTTCACATTGCCCCTATTGCTGATAAACATATCGTTTTGCGGATCGAGTTCAACCGCCTTATTGTAATCGGCAATTGCCCCAAGAAGATCGTCTAACGCTTTCATTGCATTTCCTCGATTATTGTAAGCAGCAGCATCTTGTGGATCGAGTTCAATCGCCTTGTCGAAGTCGGCGATAGCCCCCGTTCGAACACATAGAAATCACGATTGACGGACATGGCTACAAATATGAGGCAAAAGAGGGGTACGAGGACTACCTTAAGGAGAAGTTAGGGCTGGACAAACCTATCCACGTGCAGTACCTCCGCTGGCTGTGGAACCTGTCCCAGGGCAACTTTGGCCGCTCGATGATTGATCAAGCGGACGTGTTCGAGGAGATGGTCCGTAGACTACCGGTGACGCTGAGGTTGACGGTGACCTCCCTGGCGGTCAGCCTTGTGGTAGGACTTGGGCTGGGCATCCTCTCCGCCCTCTTCCAGTACTCGCTATTCGACGTCGTGACCACCGTCATCTCCTTCCTCTTCCTCAGCTTGCCCGGTTTCTTCTTCCTGCTTCTGGCCATATGGGTGTTTGCCTTGCAGCTCAACTGGCTCCCCGCAAGCGGAATGTATGCCATAGGTGGCGATAGAGGGCTGTGGGATAGCCTCAAGCACATGATCCTGCCGGTCACGGTGCTCGGGCTGGGTGGTTCCGCCGGTTTTATCCGCTTTGCACGCACGAGCATGTTGGAGGTGATGGGCGAGGACTACGTGCGCACGGCGCAGGCCAAAGGACTCCCAGAGCGTGTCGTGATCATGCGCCATGCCTTCCGCAACGCGCTCATGCCGATCGTGACGATCATCAGCTACCGGCTGCCGGCCCTATTTGCCGGCTCAGTGCTGGTAGAACGTTTGGCAAACTGGCCGGGCATCGGTCGCTGGGTGCTCGACGCTGCATTGTCGAAAGACTACCCCGTTATGATGGCCAACGTGTTCGTCATCGCCATCCTGACGCTGATCGCAAATTTGATCGCCGACATCGCCTACGCGTTTGTCGATCCTCGTATCGCCTATAAATGAGCTGCAGATCTCGCGAGGACACCGATGAGATCCTTCGCTGCGTTCAGGATGACGGGCGCAGGCCTCGTTTCTGGCCTAGACAACGCTGCACAGCGGCGTGAGATACTCGGCATGGACTGGGGCTCACCATTATGACCAAACGTACAGAGATATTGGAACGACCTTCCTTACAGCGCGAGCAACCCTCTGCTAGCGACGACGCCACGTTGACGCGCCGACAGGGCCTATTTCAGTCTCGCGCCTGGAAGAACTATCTGCGCAATCGTTTCGGCGTCCTCGGCGCGATCATGATCGGCGCGCTGTTGGTCATCACGCTGGCTGCGCCTTTGGTGACGCGCTATGAGCCTTCCGCAACCGACGCGTACAACCTGGTCAAACGGCCGAGCAGCGAACACTGGCTGGGTACGGACGCGATCGGCAGAGACATGTGGTCCCGCGTCGTCTATGGCGGGCGCATTTCCCTGCTGGTCGGTGCGCTGGGGGTGATGCTGCAGACGGTCATCGGCACGATCATGGGCGCCATATCGGGCTTCTTCGGCGGCTGGGTGGATAACGTGATCCAGCGGCTAGTCGAGGTGATGCAGGTATTTCCCGATTTCATGATGCTCCTGATCATGGTATCCTTGCTGGGACCCAGCCTGGTCAATCTGTTTATTGCCATTGCACTCCTGAATTGGCACGGTGTGTGCCGCTTGATTCGAGGCCAGATCTTGACAGTGCGGGAAACGGACTACATCCTGGCTGCCCGATCCATCGGGGTAGACAACCGTCGCATTATCTTCCGGCACATCCTGCCGAACCTGTCCGGCATCATCCTGGTCAGCATGGTGACCAGCATCGGCGGCTTCATCCTGCTCGAAGCCAGCCTCAGCTTTGTCGGCCTGGGTGTGCAGCCTCCGACGCCAAGCTGGGGAAACCTGATCTTTCAGGCCAATAACCTGGTCACTCTGCAGATCCGTCCCTGGCTCTGGATACCGCCGGGCCTTGCCATGGTCCTTTGTGTGCTTTGCTTCAACTTCATTGGCGACGCGCTGCGTGATGTCTTCGATCCCCTTCGACAGCAATAGTCTCGCTCATTTGCTCGTTGATCTTTTGTAAGGTTGCCTGGACCCGCACATCCGCTACGACTGAGCACCGAAACGAAAGGATTTCCTACAATGAGCGTGCCCCCAAGTCGTATCCGAGCCCAGGTGGACGCAGGCAACCTCTCAGCGAAGTCTTTGTCATCGACGGGCTCAACACAATTCTAGTAGAATCACAGCAGGTAAGGAGATAAACCTCGTGAGAAAAGCAGATCTGCACGTCCATACTCATGCGTCCTCCGACGCATCGTTTGACCCGGAGGAGGTCTTCAGCATTGCCATGGCGCGCGGACTGACGGCCGTGACCTTCAGCGACCACGACAGCATCGAAAGCATTGCGGAAGGCCAACGACTCTCGACCGTATACGACGTGACCTTTTTGCCCGGCATCGAGATCACAAGTTCGTGGCGCGGGGAACCGGCCCACGTTTTGGGCTTTTTCCGCGATGGTCCGCTTTCTTCTCTGGAAGGTTTTCTGGCCGATAAAATCTGGTCGGTGAGAAGAAGGTATAATCTCGCCATGCTGGAATATTTGCAGGGGAAAGGCACAAAGGTGACCATCGCTGAATACGACGCCGAGGTGAAGGCTCAGGAACATTCCGAGTCGACAGCATTATATGAGCTGCTGCTGAAAAAAGGCGTTGTGTCGAATCAAAAAGAGTTCATGGCCATGCGGGAGGCTTCCGGCGTCCGGGTTCTCCACCCACCGATACCGGAGGTAATTCCGGCTATTCACGAGGCCGGCGGCATTGCCGTGGTAGCTCATCCCGGCCACGACACGGGCGTCGTTTTCACGTTCGACGAAGAGAATATCGCTGCCCTGGCTGCCGAAGGACTCGACGGTGTCGAGGTGTTCCATCCCGCGCACACCAAGGCCCAAGAGGACGACTATGTACGGATATCAGATCGCCTCGGACTGGTCAAGACCGGTGGTTCGGACATGCACATACCGCGCCCGGAGCCCCAAAAGATGGTCGGCGGCACGTTTTGTGATTGGGATGGGGTGCTCCAGTACCTGGAAGGCTAGACCCTTGTGAAGGTTCAAAGGCAGTTCTCAGGTGGAGAGTCTCTCGGTTTGTCAGAAACAGGGCGTCGACCAGTGTCACACTCCACCTTCGCAGTAAGTATAGACCCAATGTCAAGTCAGAGAGTGCTTAGTCAAGAAACGCCAGGACACACCCCTTTTCATGGCGTTACTCTCCAATTTTTGGTACGATTTTACCAGAAATGGATCCCACGCCATGAAAGAGCTAGTCGTGATGGAAACTGTCTTGTCAGAACAAGATACGCAGACAAATGGTCATGCCGAATGGCGGGACATGTCGGATGCGATCATGCGTTTGCGCAACATCGCCTCGCTCGATGATCTGCTTCATCAAGCCTTGAATTCATGGCTCCAGCAACTTGCGCCAGCATTGCGTTGGTAAGTGACCGTAGATCTGTATACCTCGGAGGAAGTGAGTTTAGGTCGCGCTGCGGAGATCCCCGAATTGAACTATTATATCACACCGGCTATTCAAATTGAGCTAGAGGCCGGCGTCCAGCGCGGTGGTGTACACCTGACGCTTCTAGGTTTTTAGTTATTATAAGCTTCCACGAAACCCCATTCCTCCAACCAACTAATCCAGCGCGCACGCCTGGGGTTATTTTCAGGATTTTCCAGCCACCAGGGATGATATTGCAACCCCACCGTTCCCAAGTTCTTCTTGATTTCAGGAATGTGTTCCACCACTTTGCGCATCGACTCTACCGCTTCGGGTGTCCTTGGGGTGCCATAAAAATTAAAGGTGCAGGTGCGGCGGTCTCTATAGCCGCCAAAGGCAGCATGCCAGGTCAACTGGTTGAAGATAATGATATCACCCGGATTCGAACTAAATACATAGCAGGGAATATCTTCACCGCTCAGACCAGACTCTTCTAAGATCCGGGCCTTTATAGGGCCAAACGTACTGCGCAATCCAATGCTATGAAGTTCTTCATGTAATGGATTTTTGTGCGACCCGGGAATGACACGCAATGCGCCGCGGTCAGCGGTTGTCGGCTGCAGATACATGACGTTCTTGATTGCCAATAGATGAGGATCGCTCCAATCCGGATGCCAATCGGTATTATTCTCATAGCTGTTGGCGTTAGAATGGACGGGAACGGAATCTTCATCTATCAGCTGTTCCGCGGGCAGATAAATACGCGGGTCCTCAAGCAAGCTGGCAATAAAGGGGGTTTCCGGGGTCCGGTTACCCCAGTTGTTGAAAATACGTTTCTCTTCAGGATCGGTTTCCTCCAGAATGGATGCAAGGCGACGATCGAACTCTTCGTTTATCTTATTCATCTCCTCGGGACTGAACAGATTTCTCCGGACCAGGAACCCGAAAACTTCAAAAAGCTGGATCTGCTCTTCGGTAAGGCTATAGTCTTCCTGCGTCATAATATTTCCTCAGCTGACCTCAATCAGAAATCCGGTGTAAGTCGGCTCGGCAGGCTTTTGCTCTGCCGAATTCTGCTGCAATCTCTCAATCACTAGGAGGTATTATAGTCCAAAATGCTTTTGGCACAACTCCCTGGGTTTGACATTTCCGGGTATTGAACGTATAGTGTCGTGCTTTGTCAATAAATCGGGGCGTTTACTGCGTCATACATCTAGTGATGGGCTGGTCAGACCTGTGTCGGATTGGGGCGTCAAGCGTTTCATTAGCGCCACCCACATATCAAAGGGATCAAAGAGGCGCCAATATGAGAGTTTATTTCCGTGAGTTGTTCGACCTGAATACGTACGGAGGCTAGCATGATAGGCAAAAAGCTTCAACAGCCGCAAGGATGTTTTGCGCTCACGAATGGTCGGATCATCCTGCCACAGGCCGTTGCGAGCGCTCAGGCGCTCGTCGTGGAAGAGGGCAAGATTGCAGGAATCACGGATATCGACTCTCTGGGGGTGAGATTGAGCGCATCGATGTGGGCGGGCGCTACATCGCGCCAGGCCTGATCGACATCCATAATCACGGTGCGCTGGGTCACACCTTTAATGACCCGACCGAGCAAGCCTTTGCGACCATCACCGAGGAAAATGTGCGGCGCGGTGTGACATCTTTGCTGGCGACGACAGCCACGGCATCGATTGCCGATCTGCAGGCCAGTCTCGCGTGCAGCCGGCAATGGATGCGCGGCCCTCACGATGGATCACAGATTCTGGGTATGCATGTGGAAGGGCCTTACTTTGCCGCGTCGCAAAGTGGCGCACAAGACGCTGCGCATTTCCGAAACCCGGATGATGGTACACCCGAACAGCTATTACAATACCACGATGTGATTAAGATCATGACTTACGCGCCAGAAAAACCTGGCGCACTGGAACTCACCCAGCGCCTGGTCGAATTGGAAATCGTACCGGCCGCGGGACACAGTGCTGCCAGAGAGGAGGAAGTGCTACCGGTGATAGAAGCAGGTCTGAGCCATATGATCCACATTTGGAGTGCATAGTCCACAACTGTGCGAGAAGGGCCCTGGCGCAAGCCGGGTCTGCTTGAGGTATCGCTGACCTACAACGGACTAACTGGCGAGATGATCGCCGATGGTAAGCATCTGCCGCCAACCTTGATGAAACTGGTCTACAAGTGCATTGACCCCGACCGCCTGTGCATTGTTTCCGACGTCAGTAGCGGCGCGGGCCTGCCGGAAGGCGCTCGTTTTCGTATGGGGGGCCTCGAATTTGAGGTGCACGACGGCGTTGGCATGCTGCTTGATCGGACCGCGTTTGCGAGCAGCACCACAATGTTGAACCAGATGATACCTATTCTGATGGACACCGTCGGTGTTCCACTGGTAGAGGCCATTCGTATGGCAAGCCTGACGCCAGCCCGCGTTATCGGCGTGGATGACCGCAAGGGCAGCTTGGAAGCGGGCAAGGACGCCGATATAGCGATCTTTGAGGATGACTTTAGTGCCTGGCGTACTATGATCCGCGGACAGTGGGCGTACGCAGCCACTTAATACAACCCTACCGGTTGACCACTTGAGTTGAAGCGAGAATCGTAGGAGGTAAACACAGACATGCAGATGCCAGTGATCGATGCGATCAGAATCCCGCGCGATGCCAGTCCACGCGTTCGGACCGCCGCCGACGAGTTGGCACGCTGGATCGAAAAGCTGGGTGGTATAAGGCCAACCATCGGGACTCATTCCGATCAAGGGAATGTCACGGCCCGGTTGGACACCGCCGGGACCGACTTGAAGCCGGAGCACTATCGCATCCAGGTGGAGGGGGGCACCACGTTGCGCATTACCGGCGGTGATGGTCGGGGCGTTTTGTATGGGGTGCAGGAATGTATCGACCGCGCCCGGCGCGACCAGGCCATCACACCGATGACCGATGGCCCGCATTTTGCGGTGCGGGCGCTGCGCATGTGGGAGACGCCTTCGAATAAGGTTTGGTGTCTGCCTTTCAAAAGTATCCTGGACTATGAGAAGATGCTGCGCCCGCAGGAGCAGCCCGAGTACCTGGATTTCGCGCGGCGGCTGCTGGCGATGCGTGTGAACAATCTCGGCCTGTTCGCGCAATATGCGGCCAGAGGCTCACAGTTTGAACGCTGGCTTGCGCGCGCCGAGCCGGTCGAGCAGTTTGCCCGCTTTCTGGATCGCTTCGGCGTAACGGTTGGCCTGTCCCTGCATTATGCCGAGCCGGACGAGAACGGGGACTATGGGGACGTCTGTCCCTTTTCGGATGCGGTGCGGGCGCAGTGGCACGACTTTGCGGCGCGGCTGGCCGTGGCGATGCCGTCGGTGCGCAATGCGATCGTGTGGGGCGCGGGCGAGAATGCGCCCGGTCCGCACGAGGACGACTGCGACCGCTGTCGTGCGCTGCCGGTGCGCGCGCGCATTCTGGCGGGCATGCGTTTGGTCAGCGATGCGCTGGCGACGATCGACGGGGCGCTGCTGTGGCCTGCGGTCACGGATCAGGCGGCCTATGCGAAATCGGAAACGGAGTTGTTCGGGGACTGGGGGGATGAGCTGCCGGAGAATGTGCGGATTGCGCCGTGCCATCTCTACTGGGACTTTCGCCCGCCCTATCCGCCGCACCCGATCTGGGGGCACATCGGCAATCGGCGGGGCGAGCGTTCACCTTATGTGTTCGAGCTTGCGCTGGTGGGCGATACGGCGGGGCTGAACTTTCTGCCGTGCTCGATGGCGCACCGCTGGCAGGAAGAATTTCTCAAGGCAGCCGACAAGAATTGCGACGGCTTTGACGCCAATCTGGGGCTGCATCCCCAGTATGTGGATCATCCGCTCAATCTCTCCAACTGGTATGCCTACGGGCGGCTGTGCTGGAACCCCTATCGCGACCCGGACGCCATTTTGTCGGAGTGGCTGACGATGGAGTATGGCGCGCAGGCGGCGGCGTTCCTGCCCGGCCTGCGCGAGACCTATCCCGCCACGATCGGCGCGCTATTCAGCCGCAGCGGCCTGACCCAGTGCCACAGCTATGTGGCGCGCTACAGCTACCTGGACACACGGCTGAACGGGCCGTGGCGCATCTGGACCGATTATCTGCATCCGGGGATGGATCGCGTGGGTGAGGACGTCCTCGGGCTGGAACTGCCGCTCGACGCCTATCCCGAAGAGGAGCGCGAGGCGCTGCGCAATGACCCGCGCTACCAGCTCATCTTCAACCGTGTGCCGCTGAGCGACGCTTACGCCGACGAGTTGATGGCGGAGAAGCGACCGTCGATCGTCCACATGGAAAGCGTGCTGGCCGCGTGGCAGCGACTGCAAGGGAAGATTGACGCCGATTCCTTTGCGCACGTCGCCGAGTTGCTCGAAGCCAACGTGAACGACGTGCGCATCTTTGTGGAATGTTTCGGGCTGTACCTGGATTACAAGCTGGGGCGGCTGGAGGCGCCGCAGATTGAGACCGTGCGGGCGCGTTACGCAGACGTTCCGAAAGGAGAGGCGACGGCGGGGTCGCCATACGACGGCTGGTTCTGGGATCATTTTGGCTGGCAGGGCACCTATCTGGAGTTTCTGGAGGATCTGGACAAGCTGTTGCGGGGTGAGCCGCTGGGGGCGTTCCTCGCCGCGGGCGCGACGGAAAGCCAGATGGAGTGACGGGGCGAATTGCGTAGCGCGTATTCCGTATTGCGTAGGGGCGCGGGGGAGGCGATCATATGTTAGACAGTCGACACATTCCACATTGGCGTGAGGCGGGCGTGGTGTCCACCGTCGCCAGTCCTTTTGCCCCGCTCAAGCCGGTTCCGGTGCAGGCGGTTACGATGGGCGACGGGTTCTGGAAGTCGCGCATGGATGCCAGCCGGCGCAACGGCATCCCGTCGTTCCTGGCCTGGCTGGACATAGACGACCAGACCGCGCCGTTCCGGGCGTACGCGGCGGGCGACAGGGCGGGGATCCAGGCCGGTCTGGAGACGCTCAGGACCAATCCTACAGGGATGAACCGCACGCGCAACGGTCATTCCTGGCGGGCGAATTTCCAAAAATGGCTGGAGGCTTGCGCGTATGTCGTACAGTCCGGGGACGATTCTGAGACGCGTGCATTGCTCGATCTGTTTGTGCGCGGCGTTGTCAATGCGCATCAGGACGAACAGTTTTGGGATGTCTACTATGGCGGCGAGTTCGAGAGATCGTATGGACTGGGCACGCCGGGGCATCTGATCCAGGCGGCGATTGCGCACCATCGTGCGACCGGCTCGACCGAGTTTCTGGAATGTGCGGAACGTGTTGCCGACGCAATCTGCGCGCAGTTTGGCGGTGAGGATTTTGCCGGGCACAGCGTCATCGAAATGGCATTGGTCGAACTTTATCGCACCACGGGCAAGGAGCGGTATCTGGCCGGCGCCCGCCATTTCCTCACGCCGCTGATGCGACAGCCGCCGGTTGTCGGCTCCGATTTCCTCGGCTACGTGAGCCGGCACGTAGTGCGCCAGACATATCTCTTGTGCGCCGGGACCGACTTTTATGCGGAAACGGGCGACCGGGAATTCATGGACAAGCTCACCGCCATCTGGGGCGACATGACAGGCGGGAAGCTGCATCTGACGGGCCAGTTGGCTGTGGACGCTGAGAACTGCGAGTTGATTTGCCAGGAGGCTTTCGAGCTGCATACGGGGGTCTTCCGGTTCTTGCTGAGCACCGGTCTGGAGACGTGCGAAGCGATTGGAAACGCGGCGTGGAATTGGCGAATGTTGGCCTTGACGGGCGCTGCCGGGTACGCCGATCTGATGGAGCGGACGCTGTACAACGGCTTTCTGGCGCACGTATCGCTCGACGGCGGCAAGTTCCACTATATGTGCCCGCTCTCGTCAGACGGCAACCACTGGCAGCGCACGCCCTGGGCATCCACCTCCACGAGTTGCTGCTCGCCCAACGCGCTGCGCATGATTGCGTCATTGCCGGGATATGTGTTCAGCATGTCAGCGGATGGCGTGTGGGTTCACCTGTATGACAGTTGTACGATGGACTGGCGCCTGGAAGACGGGACGAAACTCCGCCTTGCGCAGGAGACCGGGTATCCCTGGGACGGTGAAATAACGATCAGGCTTGATCCTGAACGGTCTTGCACGTTTGATCTGAACGTGCGCATCCCCGGATGGTGCCGCAACCCGACTGTGCAGGTGAATGGACAAACTGTCGAGGGTGGCATTGCGTCGGGAAGCTACTGCCGCATCAGCAGGGCGTGGCGCAAAGGCGATCTTGTCACGCTGCGGCTGCCGATGCCGGTTGTTGCCGTGACCGCCGATCGGCGCGCCAGGTACTATGAGGGCAAGGTTGCGCTGTGCCGCGGTCCGCTGGTGTATTGCGTCGAGAGTACGGACAATCCCGCGGTTGATTTGTGGGGCGTGGGCGTTGCGTTGCCGCCGGGGAACGGGGCGGGCGTGGGCGGCGAGTTGATCGGGCGCTATCGGCAGTCAGCCTTGCTGAACGAGTTTGAGGCGGATTTCAGGCAGGATCTTCTGGGCGGGGTGATTGCGCTGCGAGGACGGGGCGGGTCATCCGATGAGCCGAACGGTATGCTGACGTTCATTCCCTACTATGCGTGGGGGAATCGTGACAGCAGGTCATCGCTGCGGACGTGGATCGATGGCAGGAACTGATGCTGCATTGCGAATTGCTATTGCGTTGTCTGAATCAGGATTCGCGGGATTTGTTGGTTGACAGGATGGCGGGAGATGGGGAAGAGGAAGATGCGAGCCAGACGCCTGATCTGTAAGGCGATTCGCCGGATTGAATGGGAAGGGTTCGAGATCGCGGAGGAACCCGCGCCGCACGGGGTTGTCGTCAAGTCGGCCTGCTCGCTGATCAGCGCGGGCACGGAACTGGCGATGTACAGTGGTTCGCACATCGGTTTCTCACAGCCCAACCCGCCGCAGTTTCCCGTCGATATGGGCTACGCCCTGGCGGGCGTCGTGCAGGCGGTTGGCCGCGCGGTGACGGAATGGGCGCCGGGCGACCGGGTCGTGGTCTACGCAGCGCATGGCGACTGGGCCGTGTGTGATGCGCGCACGAGCAGAATATGGCGTTTGCCGCCGGGCGTTACGATGGAACAGGGCGCGTTGGCTGTGCTGGGCGGCATCAGCGCGGTGGGCGTGCGTCAGGGCAACGTCGCGCTGGGTGAAACGGTGGTGGTCTTGGGTCTGGGGCTGATTGGGCAGTTTGCGGCGCAACTGGCGCGGCTGTCGGGGGCGCGACCGGTGATTGGGGTCGATCTCTTGCCCAATCGGGTGGGGATCGCGGGGGACGGCGGGATCTGCGTGCTCAATCCGGCCGAGTCGGACGTGGGGCAGACGGTGAACGATCTCACCGGCGGGCGCATGGCGGAGGTGGTGATCGAGGCGACGGGCAATCCCGCTGTGATCGCGCAGGCGCTTGAACTGGCGGGCGACGGCGGGCGGGTGGTGCTGCTGGGCAGCCCGCGCGGCACGGTCGAAATCGATCCATACCGCGCTGTTCACCACAAAGGGGTCTCGCTGATCGGCGCACATGCACGCGTGTCGGGTCATGCGTACACGGTTCGGGATCCGTGGACGCGTGAGCGCAACCTTGCGCTGGTTTTGGACCTGTTTGCGGACCGCTCGCTGCGGAGCGAGGGGCTGGTCAGCCACCGCGTTCAGCCGGACGACATCGGCGAGGCATACGAGAGGCTGGTTGAGAGGCCGAGCGATTTTCTCGGCGTGTTGATCAAGTGGGATGAGAGTCAACGCTGATGTGCGTTCACATCGAAGACACGCTTTTCTTACCGTATTGCGTAGGGGCCAGCGAGAAGCCCGCTGCGAGGCGTTTTGTGCGCTCTTGCGGGACTTTCGCATTAGGAGACGTTGACGTTTCGTTTAAGCCAAATGAGGGTAGCGGCAAAATGAAAGGATGCCATATAACGTCGTGCTGACTTTTTTTCTTAACGAGTGAAAATGCGTCGATACCACTTGATTTTGTTGATGAAACGCCAAGTGAGGGAGACTCTCCCACTCCTCGCTTCTCACTCCTGCACTTACACCTTGATCGCGCCCGAAGTCAGGCCGGCGACGAACCAGCGGCTGGTAAAAATGAAGAGGAGCACCAGGGGAATCGAGCCGATCAACAGCCCCGCCATTGTCAGCCCATAGCGAGTGAAATACTCCGTCTGATACGCCCACAAGCCCTGCGTCAGAGGCATCAGATCCTGTTGCCTGATCGTCAGGGCAGGCCATATCAGATTGTTCCAGGTGCCGAGGATGTTGAGAATCGCGGCGACGCCGAGCATCGACTTGCTGAGCGGGAGGGCGATACGCCAGTAGCCCTGCCACTCGCTGGCGCCGTCAATGCGGGCGGCGTCGAAAAGCTCCTTAGGCAGACTTTCGAAAAAGGTGCGCAGGATGAACATGGCGAAGACCTGTCCGCTGGCGATCCAGGGAAGGATCATGGCCCAGCGGGTGTCGAGCAGTTGAAGATCCTGCACCAGCACAAACGACGGGATCAGCGTCATCGCCGACGGCACCATCATCAGCGCCAGCACGAGATAGAAGAGGGGTTGCCTGCCCGGAAACTCCAGGATGCCAAAGGCATAGGCCGACAGCGACGCCAACAGCAGCACGCCGATCACCGTCACCCCGCTGACGATGATACTGTTCAGAATGAGCTGCCACACGATCTGCCATGCCAGGCCGTAATTCTCCCAGTGCAGCGGAAGGGTGGGCACAAACGGCTGGCGCGCGAACTGGGGAATCGTCTTGAGCGAAACCAGGAACGCCATCACCAAAGGCGCCATCGCCCCGATCAGGAACAGACCCAAAATGATGGTACGCCACCAGTCGCCGCGTAAGAAGACACTCAACTGCTGCGCAGTGCTCCTTGTGTATCTCCGTTTCGCTTCCGCCCCTACCGCGCTCATACTAAAATCTCCAAACCCCGGTTTTTAGTGGTCAGTTTTCAGTTTTTAGTAACCCCTGCTTTCGAGTGGAGCGCCGTTACTAAAAACTCAAAACGAATAACTGAAAACTCTAATACTCCTCGCTGATAATATATTTCATATTGATCAGCGTCAGCACAAACGTGATCAGGAACATCACAACCCCAATCGCCGACGCATAGCCCATCTTGTTGATGCGGAACGCGTTCCAGAACATCCACATCCCCGGCACCATCGTGCTGTTGATCGGCCCACCCTGCGTCATGGCAAACACCGCCGTAAACTCCTGCACGCCCCACATGATCGTGAGGACGGAGATGAGCTTGATCTGGCCGGCGATGAGAGGCAGTTCGATCGACCAGAAGCGGCGCATCTCACCGGCGCCGTCCATCATCGCGCTTTCCACGATCTCGTAGGGGATCGCCTGCAAGCCCGCCAGCAGAATGAGGATGGCGACGCCGTCCACCCAGGGAAAGTTGCGCAGCATCACCGCGTAGAGAGCCACGTTGGGATCGGACAGCCAGGCGCGTGTCCACGCCTCCAGCCCGACCCAGGTCAGGATCGCATTGAGCGGGCCGACCGAGGCGTCGTAGATGAACTTCCACAGCATCAGTGGGACGATGGTGGGAATGATGACCGGAAGAATCATCCCCAGGCGAAAGGTATACTGTGCTCTGCCTTGTTTGAGCCGGTGGATCAGAATGGCGATAAACAGAGAGACGCCGACCGTGGAGATGACATACCAGGCGGCCAGTTGCAACATATGGTCCATCGAGTTCAGGAATACTCGGTCTTTGGTGAACAGCTGGACAAAGTGATCGAGGCCGACAAACTTTGCCTCAAGACCAGGGGTCCACTTGAAGACGGAGCGATACAGCCCTAACAGGGCGGGATAGTACATGAAGATCAGGAGAAAGATGAAGGTGGGGGTGAGCATCACGTAGGCCACGCGCGCCTCGTACATCCGTCTCCCCAGCGATTTCCTGCGCGCCTGAACGTCCACGGTCTGGGCCGCGGCATTGGGCAGGGCGGGCATCTCTTCTACAGCCATCAGCGCATCCTCAAACTTCAGTGGTCAGCAACTTCTCGGGCCGCAAACTCGGCGGCCAGCCGCCCCAGACGCCGGTCCGTCACAAACTCCTTGATCTTCCCGCTCGTCTTCCACAGGTTGACACACTGCACGAAGACATCCTTATAGTAGCCGTCGGTTCCCTGATTATGACGCGCGTTCATCGCAAAATGCTGCGCCATCCCCTCAGCCAGCGCCGCCCGCCACATCGCCAGATCCTCCCCGTCCAGCAAGGCTCTGACGACGAAATAGCCGTTTCTCGCGATAAGATTCGATCTGCTTCGCAGACAGCTGCGTGTTCAATTTCACACTCCACTGGTTAGAACTCTCCGAACCCTGTCACTGTGGAAGAATCTACCCGTGTTCCTTCGGCCCCGTAATACCGAGTGATTCAGGCAATGAATGTATTGAACAGAGTTGAGCATTTTCACTGTCGCGTTGACTCTGGTAATAACAACAGCGAAGTCCTGTAGCCTGAAATTCTATACCTATTGGCACAGGAACCCCACCGTGCTTCTCTCAATCACTACTCTGCAAAGTTCTTGCCTGTTTCAGTCGTTTATCAAGCTTGCCAGGGCCTGCACCCTGTGCCTTGGGTTGCTTCTCATAGCGTTCCAATATCGCCACTTCGTCAGAGTATCGTTTTTCCTTGCGGTAGATTATGGCAAGCTGCTCATAATACCAAGGCGCTACGCCAGAGGGACCACCCGACTCTTTCGATTCAGCTTCGGTAGCAGCAACTAACTTGAGCAACAACTCAATCGCTTTGCCGTGCCGATTTTCTCGTTTCAACTGTTTAACCCGCTCAACGTGGTCAGTAAAATGCGTACCTCGCACGAATCCCGGTTTATCCCGACGGAATAACTTTCTTAACCATCCCATAGCCTCGTTTTCTTTCGCCAAGTGTAAGGAGTGGTCAGTCGCCAGTGTAGTTACCGGACACTAGCCACTGACCAATAACCACTAAACAGATGAAGTGAGGAGAGAGAAGTGAGATACTCTCTCCTCGCTATTCGCAACTGTCCTTACGAACAGTCAAGCCCTTCGCGTTCGCTGAAGCGCTCGGCGTAGGAGTCGAACGATTCCTGGATGATGTTCAGCGCATCATCCAGCTCCATCTGATCCAGCATATAGGAGCGCCATGCCTGGCCGATCGGCTCAGCCGCCCCTGCGTCCAACTTCACCTCTTCATACACGAACATCTGCGTCTCGCCGATCTGCGTCGTCAGCAAGGCAAACGGTTCCTCGAAACGCGGGTCAACCGGCACATTCTTCACATTCGGCATCGTCGTGCCGATCTCGGACTGAATTGGGTAGAGGTTGCTCGGCTCCGAGATCCAACGCACGAGGTCGATTGCAGCATCCAGCACACCATCCTTCTCAGAGAGCGTGGTGACTGCGACCTGGTCGCCCACAGGCCCGCCAATCGGCCAGGCCGGTGTCGGCGGATCGGTCACCAGGTTGCTGCTCTCGTTGGTCAGCAGCGGCGCGAAGAAGGTGCTCCACTCGAAGTCAACCAACGGATCATACTGCAAGCGGGGGAACGACCAGGTGCCGTTCTCCATGATCGGCTCCACCTTGTTCAGGAAGCGCGTATGGGTGTCCGTCGCCCGCGTCGTCCAGTCCGGAGGGCGGTAAGCCACGTTGAGTTTCCACAGTTCCATCCATTCCCGATATTGCGGCAGATGGGCGTGGTAGATCCCCTTCTCGATGACGCACGCGACCTCTTTCGTAGGTGGCGGTGCCCCGGTCGGGGTTGACCTGCGGCTCGATCTCGCCGGCCATCAGCATCCCGCCCATTTGCAGGCGGTACCAGTGGTCGGTATCGGAGACGGAGCCGGTCCAGCCGCCGTAGGCGTCGATGTCCTCATCGCGGAACGCCTGGCAGACGGAGAGAAACTCCGCGTCGTTCTGCGGCGACTCGAGGCCCAAGTCGTTGAACCAGTCGACATTGTAGTAGAAGAAGGTGGTGACCAGGCCGAAGACCATGTTGTAGTAACCGTCGCGCATCGGCGTTTCACCCGTCGGGATCGGGTAGAACTGATCCAGCCACTTCTCGCTGCCGGGATCGCCGGCTGCGATGTAGGGGTTCGGCTGGTTGAAGAAGGGCGTCAACTCCACCCACCAGTTCTTATCCAGGTCATCTTTAGATGTGCCAGTGCGCGTGGGTGGCGATGTGAGGAATGGTGCCGGCCGTCTGTTGGGCGATCGTCCATTCACGACTGCTGATCCCTTGCGGAATTCGAATCCACTCGATCTGAACATCGGGGTACTCGCTCATGTAGCCGTCCAGCACTTCGATGATCTTGTTGTGGGGCAGAGGGTTGTCCTCGGTGCGTTCCATGCTCTGCGTCGGCGTCCAGCCGCCCCAATACGTGGTCAGCTCCTTGATCTCGGCCGGCGCGGCCGGCGCCTGACAGGCTGCCAGCGCGCTGCCCAACCCCGCGCTGAGCGTGGCCACACCGACTCCTTAGAGAAGCGCGTCGTGAAATCACATGCTCCGTCATCTGCTTTTTCCATTCTCTAGAGATTTGTGAGAATTCGATCTGTCCAGGCAGGGCATTCGTCTTGCATCTGACCTTTGATGGGGGGATGCGTCAAAACAATAAACTACCTTGCCAGGACGATGGTGAACCAGAGAAATCGCTATAATCCTGCTCAAATAGGATCCTCACTTGGTAAGAATGGAACGGATATGGGACCAGAGGAGATCCTCAGAAACACTAGCGCCCTTGACGTCCCGTCTGCCCAACATGGAATCTCTGCGAGTCCGCTATGACCGATGGGAAATGTCGGCAGATCGACCGCTTTGCACACGGGTGCAACGGCAACAACAGAGTGCCCATGGGATAACCGGTTCAAGTATAATCAAGACAGTGTCTCTTGTCTACCTGAGCGGGTGCCCGTGTTGCGGGCGCGTCCCGAAATTTCAGCCACTGCATGTCCAAACAACTGGGCTGCACCCACCTCCAGGAGTGTATGCAGGATTGTTGTGGGTGCATGCCAATTGATTGTCCGTCAAGAGAGGCCAAACCCATCGACCTGGGCGAAGCCGCCAATGGTCAGGCAAATCTCCCCAATCATCTGGGATACGCCCAGTGGGAGGCCCAGTGAGAGCCCGGCCGCACACCAGTACAAGAGTGTGATATAATGTCTGTCGTGCAGGCATCCGGCCGAGCCAGACCCCGTTGCACTCCCTGGCCGCCTGCCGGCAGCCACGGCCTCCGCAAACGTAAACAAGACGTTTCCCTTCGTATAGTAGTCGAGAAGGGGGGGGGGTAAAAGCGGACAAAGCGGACATTTTCCCTAAACGTTTAGTAAAATCGCGCTCATATAGTGACAGCGGTAGCGCATTCAACCATTCCTTTTGAAGATTTCTTGGCGGAACTGTCTTTCGTCTAACGCCAATACAAAAAACTATCAAACCCGCCCTCAATACGTCCGCATCCAGACCTGGGAATCTCTTCCTCCTGTCAACTACAGGTCAGGCCAACGTGCCAACGCAACGCCTCCTACCATCATCGCCCCAAAAATCTCGGATGCACCCCCCTCCAGCGGTGTGGTCCAGATTTGGGGGCGACCAGAGTGGCTGGTTTCGGAATCCAGTGTAGCTTTCCAGAGACAGCCAGAAACTCACCCCCATTTTGGACCGCACCCCCCTCCAGCGGAAAGTTGCTCTCTGGCCCGCAATCTGTTATACTTGCGGACATTCGTCATTGGCTTTTATGATTTCGATAGATTCGTGTGTCTGAAGTGGGTTCTGCCCACTTTTCTTATTCTATGGGATCGTTGCCCGCGCAATCTGTTCGGAGCGCTTGTCTCCCTTGCATCTGTGTTTCGGTCTTTGCGCCAGAGATCGCTTGCTCGCAAAGCGGGCGCTCCGCCGCCATCACGAACCGACTGGGAACGCCCTTTGGACCCCGCCCGTCTGGGCGCCGCTGACTCCATCTGCCGGACACTTTGCGGCGGCCAAAATGCTGAGTCGTCAAGTTTTCAGGAGTGGTTGAACAAAAATGTCTAAAGAACTCATCGCCGGGATCAATCAGGTTGCCGTTGATAAGGACCTCGACAACGAGGTGATTTTCGACGCAATCGAGGCTGCGCTCATCTCGGCCTACAAGCGCAACTACGGCTCTGTCGCCAATGTGACCGCTGCGGTGGACCGGGCGACGGGCGAGATGAAGGTGTTTGCGGAAAAGGAAGTAGTCGAAGATATTCTCAACCCGAACACCGAGATTCTGTTGGAAGAGGCCAAAACGGTGGAGCCGGCTACTGAATTGGGTGATGTGGTTCTGGTGCAAAATACGCCCGATAACTTTGGCCGTATCGCAGCGCAGACCGCCAAACAAGTGATTTTGCAACGGATTCGAGAGGCCGAACGGGATACGGTCTACGAGAATTTCGTCCACAAAGTGGGTGAGACGATCACCGCCCAGGTTCGCAGCATCGATCTCGTATCCGGCGCCGTCACCATTCTCATTGATGACAGACACGAGAATCTTTTGCCCCGGGAGGAGCAGATCCCATCGGAGAATCTGCGCCGGGGGGATTACATCTGTCTGTATGTCGTGGATGTTCACCGCAGCAGTCGCGGCCCGATGATCAAACTGAGTCGTACCCATCGCGATCTCCTTCGCCGCCTGATGGAGCAGGAGATCCCGGAAGTGCGGGACGGCACGGTCGAGATCAAGGGGATATCCCGCGAGCCGGGCGCGCGCAGCAAGGTGGCGGTGATGGCAACGCTGCCCGGCGTGGACCCGGTGGGCAGCTGTGTCGGGATGCGCGGCTTGCGCATTCAGAATATCGTAACCGAATTGGCCGGTGAGAAGATCGATGTCGTCGAGTGGAGCGGCAATCTGCGCACCTACATCTCCAATGCGCTCGGCCCGGCCAAAGTGCAGAGTGTGATCCTGGAAGAAGACAGAAACATCAAGACGGCAATCGTCATTGTGCCGGACCGACAGCTCAGCCTGGCGATTGGCAAAGCGGGACAGAATGCCCGCCTGGCAGCCAAACTGACGGGATGGCGGATCGACATTAAGAGCGAATCCGAAGCCCATGAGGAAGGGTTGGACCTGCTGGCGGCCGAGCAGGCGCAGATGGCGGGCGGTGAACAAGATCTGCTCAGTATGGCGGAGAAGATTCTGCGCGACCGGGATGAATCGACGGCAAGCGAAGATACATTCCGACAGGCCGCGGCGCTGCTTCAGAAGCAGGATGCCGCAAACAGATTGGCCGATCAAGGCCCGACGACCGAATGGTCCAAATCCTTGCCAGCACAAGCACAGGATGAAGAGCGCGGCATTGGGATTGATGCAGAGGAGGCGTTGAGCGCTTTCGAGCGGGCGGCGGCGGCTGTCCAGGGCGAAGAGCCGTCAATCGTTCCCCTCGACGATTTTGCGATTGCAGAGTCGGAACCGTTGGGCTTCGGCGCGATGCAGGATGACGACGTTCGAGAAGAGGATGAAGAGGAGAGAGAAGAGAGTACACAGCTCACTCCTCACGCTTCCGACCTGCCGGAGGAATCGACAGAAGAAGAGCCTGAGTTGGGGCGACCTCTTGGCCCAGCGGAGTTGCCGCAGGTGATTACGGCGGATATGCTGCGCCAACGGATGGCCGCGCGCCAGCAGGTACACTCCCCTGACGATCTGGAAGTGCCCGCTGAACTGCTTGATTCTCTGGAAGCAGCCGAAGAGAGCGACGATGAGCTTAGCGCACAGGAACGCAAGCGCGGCAAGGCGCGCCGCGGCAGTCAGACAACGCCGAAGAAGCAGACGAAACGTCAGAGATCGCGGCAAGCACGGGCGCGCGACGGCGGCCTTGACGATTTCGATGAGGATGCGTTCGACGCGTAGAGCGGCTGGCGGATAGTGAATCGTGGATAGGAGACACTACGCCGACTCCAGCCGCTCATCATTGACATGGCAAAACGGGCAAAGGGACCAAAACCGCGACGTGTTCCCCAGCGGATGTGTATCGCTTGCCGGGAATCAGATGGGAAGCGCGCTCTGATTCGTCTGGTACGCGTTGCGGACGGGGTCGTCTTGGATGAGACCGGCAAGAGGGCCGGTCGGGGCGCGTATGTCCACCCGCAGGACAGCTGCTGGGAGAGGGCGCTGGCCGGTTCGTTGCTACAGAAAGCGTTGCGAACGAAGATCAGCGCCGAAAATCTGAAAACACTTTCTGCATCCGTGTCAGGTCTGTTACACGTAGCGGACGAGATCGCAAAATGAGGAGTGGGGGCCTAGGCCCACTATTTGACAAAATTTTGTATTGGCGGTGGCAAGAAGGGATGACCGCCAAAATATTTGTCAAACCGCTGCTCACGTAGCTGATGGAGAGGGAACTTCCGATGAATAGAAGCCGATTGCCCGCTCGCTGAAATGTACCGGCATCGTGGGCTAACATTGGCTGTACAACAGTTTGGGATGGAGAGGGGGAAGGGTTCAGGGAAGCGTTTTGATGATTTTTTGGCGGAAATGTCTTTCGTCTGACGCCATTACAAAAAATCATCAATAGAGGTGGTTGTGTAACGGCTTGTCTATCCACCAAACGTTCCTCTTGGCTCCCCATATCTGACCTTCTCCGCACACTTCCGTGCGCTTCCCGTCCCAACAGAAAATCTATGTGAATTATGAGAAGGGGCACCCGCCGTATAGCGTGACGCTTCTCAAGCTATCCACCCCAGAGTGCATCACAGGCACGGTCAGAAATCTGGGCAGGAGTTCATGTTGCGCGGGCGAAGGGTAGTTGGATATCGTAAGCTGGGGGGAGGACAGGGAAAATGGCAACGGCAACGAAAGAAGCTATGAAAATCGAGGATGACAGGCAGACTGACGGCGCCTCAAACGGTGAAGCCGCCGGTTTGCCTTCTTCCATCATTGTGGAGGAGTACGTCACCGTCCGCGCATTGGCAGAGAGGATGGATCGCAGCCCGATCGACCTCATCAAAGTGCTGATGCAGTTCGGCATTATGGCGCCGATTGATCAGACTCTCGATCACGATACAGCCGCCATTGTGGGTGAGGAACTCGGCATCGAAGTGATGTGGCCGGTCGTGGAGGACGAGTTGCCGGAGGAGGCGCCCACCGAGGATCGAAGACCCAAAGAGCGGGTGATGATCCAGGAGATCGTGGCCGAAGAGGCGGACAGAAATCTCGTAGAGAGGCCACCGGTCGTGGCGGTGCTCGGTCATGTCGATCATGGCAAAACAACGCTCCTCGATCGCATCCGCCGCACCAATGTGGTGGATACGGAGGCCGGCGGCATCACCCAGCATACCGGCGCCTATCAGGTGGAGGTCAATGGCAGGAAGATCACCTTCCTGGATACGCCCGGCCACGAAGCGTTTACAGCGATGCGGGCGCGCGGCGCGCAGGTCACGGACATCGTTATTCTCGTCGTTGCCGCCGACGACGGCATCATGCCCCAAACGCGGGAAGCGATCAGCCATGCCAGGGCAGCCGGGGTGACGGTCATCGTTGCGATCAACAAAGTAGATCGCCCCAACGCCAATGTAAACCGGGTGATGGAGGAGTTGTCAGCCGAGGATCTGATGCCGGAAGAGTGGGGAGGCGAAACCATCACTGTGCCGATCAGCGCGCTGATCGGTGTCGGTGTCGACGATCTGTTGGAAAACATTCTGATCGTCGCCGAGTTGGACCAGCACAGCGCCAATCCCAAAGGCCAATGTGTCGGCACGGTGATCGAAGCAGAGCTGGACAAGCAACGCGGCATCACAGCGACCTTGCTCGTGCAGAACGGAACGCTGAAACGAGGGGATTCGTTGGTTGTCGGCGAGAACTGGGGACGAATCAAGGCGATGTTCGACTACGAAGGGAATCCGCTGAGGGTGGCCGGGCCGAGCACACCGACCATTATCCTGGGACTCAATGGCGTCCCAGGCGCCGGCGAGGTCTTTGCCGTGACCAAGAACGATAGGGCGGCCCGTACGCTTGTTGCCGAACGACAGAATCAGGCTGCGCGGGCGATCCGGGGCACCACGCCTCCGCCGATGACGCTGGAGGATATGTTCGCCCGCGTTGAAGGCGGGGAGGCCGAGACGCTCCATATTATCGTGCGGGCGGACGCGCAAGGAACGTTGGCCCCGATTGTACACAGCCTGGAACAGCTCGCGAACGATGAGGTCAATGTAAAAATTATGCAGTCGGCTGTCGGTGACATCACCGAATCCGACGTCATGCTGGCGGAGGCCAGCCAGGCGATCATCATCGGTTTTGGCGTGAACATCGCCAAAGCCGCCCTGGGACGGGCCGAACAGTCCGGCGTCGAAATTCGGCATTATCAGATTATCTACAAGATGATCGAAGATGTGGAACTGGCGCTCGCCGGGATGTTGGATCCGATTTTCGAGGAGGTGGTCAGCGGCCACGCAGAGGTGCGCCAGATGTTCCGCGTGCGTCGCGGCGGCTTGATTGCCGGCTGTATGGTGCTGGACGGGGTTGTCAAGCGCAACAGCCAGGCGCGGCTGATCCGCAATGACGCAACGATCATCACCACAACCATCGAAAACCTCAAGCGCTTTGCCGAAGATGTGACCGAGGTGCGGGCCGGATATGAATGCGGCATCAATCTGGCCGGCGTCAACACCGATCTTCAGGAAGGCGACATCATTGAGGTCTTTGAGAAACAACAGGTGCGATAAGTTTCTGGTTTTCAGTTTTTGGTTTATAGTGGGCGCATCGAAACACCAAAGACTGACTACCCTAACGTTTCATGAATACCATTCGTCAGGAACGGGCAGCGGAACTGCTCTATCAGGAACTCTCGATTTTGATCGGCAACGGACTGGATGACCCGACGTTGGAGCTGTTGGCGGTGACGAATGTCGAGGTCAGCCGCGATCTGCGCGTGGCCAAAGTCTATATTCATCAGGATAGCGACATTCAGCGCAGCGCAGTTCTCGCCAGACTGAAGCGAGCCACCCCTTTCCTGCGGCGCCAGTTGGCACGGAGCGTAACCTTCCGCGCCGTGCCGGAGTTGCTCTTTTATTACGACGATACGCCCGACCAGGCCGCGCGGGTGGATGTACTTTTGCAGAGCATTGCCGAGGAACGAGAGATACGCCAGCAGGATGTGACGGGTGAGAGTCATCCTCTCTCTCCTCACTCCGGGGCGCCCTCTGGGCCACTCTCTTCCCCGGACTTTTCCTCCACTGATGCTCAGAAAGAGGATGCATGAACCCTGATGCGTCCCTGTTAAGGCAGGGTGCCGCCTGCGGCCGAGAGGGTGCCCTTGTTGCGCCGCCCCCCCTCCTGCTCAGTCTCCTCGAAGCCAGCCATCATATCCTCTGCATCAGCCACGTCAGCCCGGACGGCGATGCGGTCGGCAGTCTGCTCGGCCTGGGCGGAATCTTGCGCGCGATGGGTAAGCGTCCGGTCCTGGCTCTCCAGGACAAGCTGACGCAGGAGTATCAGTTTCTCCCCGGCGTGGAGACGATCATCGGGCCAGCGGAACTGTTCGATACGCCCCTGCTCGGGAGGGGCGCGGACGTTGCCCACAGCTACGATCTGATCGTCTGCCTGGACACGTCCAGCATTGACCGAGTGGGCACCGTCTATTGCCCCGAAATCCACGATCAGATTCCGCTGATTGTGATTGATCATCATATCACCAATACGTTTTTCGGCACTGAAAACTGGGTGGATGCAGGCTGCGCAGCCACATGCCAGATGCTCGTGCGTCTGAAGGATGCCCTGGGCGTGCCGCTCACCGAGGAGATCGCCGTCTCGCTGCTGACCGGTCTCGTGACCGACACCCTCTGTTTTCGCACGGCCAATACGGATGCGAATGTGCTGCAAGTGAGTTTGCGGCTGTTGAGCGCGGGCGCAGATCTGAGCCATATCGTCCGCAACACACTGGATAGCCGACCGTTCAGCCTCGTAAAGTTGTGGGGCGCCGGTCTGTCTACTGTGCAAATGGAGGACGGAATCATCTGGGCGATTCTCAACGCCGAGAGCCGCCAGCGGAGCGGTGTCGAACTTAACCAGAGCGATGGCCTTGCCAACTTCCTTGTGACGGCGCGAGAGGCTGACATCAGCGTTACATTCGCGCAACGTTTTACCCAAAGCGGACAGGAGTTGATCGAGTGCAGCTTTCGGGCCAAACCCGGGTTCAACGTGAGTCAGGTGGCGTTCGCGTTTGGGGGCGGTGGACATCCACCGGCGGCCGGCTGTACTGTTGCAGGCAGGTTGCAGGAGGTGGCGGCCCGTGTTGTGGCAGCGTTGCACGAACTGCGTCGCCAGAGCATATCTGAGTTTTGAGTTTCCAGTGGGCGATCGTCTGAAAACGAAGAACTGGAAATTTGAAGATTTTTTGGCGGACATGTCTTCCATTGGAGCGCCAATACAAGAAATTATCAAACTGACTACTGGAAACTATGAAAACCGATCTGCACGGCATTCTCCTTGTCGATAAACCGGGCCGTCCAGGGTCTCCGGTAGCGGCCGAACTGCCGACCAGCCACGACATTGTGCAACGCGTCCGGCGTTGGAGTCAGCAAAGACGCATCGGACACACCGGCACGTTGGACCCAATGGCAAGCGGACTGCTGGTGTTGTGTCTGGGCGTTGCAACGCGCCTGGTGGAGTACTATCAGGGGCACGACAAAACATACGAGGCCCGCGTGACGTTGGGGCGCGCCACCGATACATACGACGCTGTCGGTCGAACGGTCGAGCAAAGCTCGATTCCCCCCCTGACTGAAGTTGATGTAGAGGATGCTCTGGCCGCGTTTCGGGGCCAAATCGCACAGAAGCCACCGATTTACTCGGCATTGAAGCAGGGGGGTGAAAGCCTGCATCGCAAAGCCCGGCGCGGTGAGGCGGTGGATGTAGCGCCGAGGTCGGTTACGTTTCACGAGATCAAGCTGCTTGCCCTTGCGCCGCCGGATGAAATCCTTCTCAGGATACGCTGTTCCGCCGGCGCGTATGTACGCAGCCTGGCCCACGCGCTGGGGCAGGCATTGGGCACAGCTGCCCACCTGAGCTATCTGCGCCGATTGGGAGCCGGTCCGTTTTCCGTCGCCGATGCGTCGGCGCTGCCGACCATTGAAGAGGCCGCTGGCGCCGGTCGTCTGGTCGACCTGCTGGTAGCGCCGGATGCCGGCCTGGGGATGCCCCGTCTGACCGTCAGTGAAGAGGAACGGGTCCGCCTGGGACACGGACAAAAGGTCTATCAGAGCCGCGCCTTCCCAGCCCCGCTCGCCGCCGCCTATGATCGTCGCGGCCGCTTTCTGGGCATTGCGCGCGCGCTGGCGGCTGATGGGAGCGGAGACGGCACATTATGGAAAGCCGAAAAGTGGCTTGCTCAACATCTGGGGAGTTTTTAGGAGCCAGTTTGATGATTTCTTGTATTGGCGTTTCAAGAGAAGATATGTCCGCCAAGAAATCTTCAAATTTTGCGTTTTCAGTCTGTCCGTTTCCGCTGAAAACCAAGAACCAGAAACTGATTTGACATGAGAATCTGGCGCGGTGATCTGCGATCTCTCCGGTTTTCCGGCCCGACCTTTCTGACGATTGGAAATTTTGACGGTGTTCATCTGGGCCATCAGGCGCTCTTACGCGTCTTGCAGGCGGACGCTGCGAACCATTCGCCTGCGACCAAGGCCGCCCTGCTCACGTTCGATCCTCACCCAATGGCCGTGCTGCAACCGAATCTTCCCTTGCGCCTGTTGACCACACCACAGGAGCGTCTGCGGCTGATCGAACGGTGCGGCTTAGATCTGGGGATCATTCAGCCGTTTGACATGGAATTCGCCAGCCTGACTCCTGCCCAGTTTATGGCGGTTCTCGTGGAGCGTTTGGGGCTTGCCCGGCTGGTTGTGGGGCCGGATTTTGCGCTGGGGCGGGGGCGCAGCGGCAATGTCGACGTCCTGCGGACGCTGGGGACGCGGCTCGGCTATGATGTAAAGGTAATCGAACCGATCACATGCACGGGCGGTGAGATACACAGTCGTCAGATTCGTCAGAGTCTGTTGACCGGCGCTGTGACGGATGCGGCGCAGATGCTGGGTCGGCCCTATCCAATCGTTGGCGTCGTCGAGGAGGGCGAGCGTCGCGGGCGCACAATTGGCGTGCCCACCGCCAATATCCGGCCCGCCCCACAGCGGCTTATCCCCGCCGACGGCGTCTATGCAACGTGGGCACATCTGCCGGATTTGATTGCCGCCAAATGTCCGCCGGATGGAGTCAGCGGCAATCAAAACAATTGTTCGACCAAGCCCCGCGCCAGCGTTACCAATATCGGCGTGCGGCCTACCGTAGACGGGCGCCAGCGCCGCATCGAAACGCACCTGCTGGACTTTCCGGCAGCGGGCGAATCCGGCGAACTGTATGGACAGCAACTGACCATTTCCTTTGTTGTCCGCCTGCGCGACGAGAAACGTTTTGATGGCTTGCCGGCGCTCGTCGACCAGATTCAGCGGGATATCTCCGTCACGCGCCGCGTGTTGAGAGAGGAGACGGCGCTTCCCGATTCTACCTTTTGATGATTTCTTGTATTGGCGCTCCTATGGAAGACATGTCCGCCAAAAAATCTTCAAATTCTGGGGAGTAGGAATTCATCCGGGCGCAGCATAACCGATGGTTGAGGACGCCCTCTGCCGATTTGTGAACAGGTTCTCATTCAATGCGTCATCGCTGCAATTCAAGCCTTTTCCCCGCCATGTCACCGCTCGTCTGCGCCGTTCTGTTCCTCGGCGCGTGCATGTTTCAACCGATCCGCCCCGCCAATGTCAGTGAAGAGGTCGATACCGCGGCGTCATCCAGGCCCGAGCGTATCTTGCCGCGGCCGCCCGCGGCCCACCCCGATGCGTTGGGAGGTGTCGCCGAGATTGCGATGCTTGACGGCATGGAGGATGCCTTAGCCTGTCTTGGTGGGGGGCAACCGGTTTTTGCGGTGCTACAGCGCAACGCCAATGTGCGCAATCGACCCCACCACGAGAGCTGTCGTTTGGGGCGCGCGCCCGCGGGAACTCTGGTGCGAGTTGAGGCGATCTTCGGCCATGGGGAAGAGCTTCCCTTTGTCTCCCTGGACCGTTCCATCCGTCGGATTCCAATCTCCACGCCGGGGTACGATGAGGAGATTCAGCCGATCCTCGAAGAGAATTGCAGCGCCTGTCATAGCGGTGTTGTGAAGCAGGCTGAATTGCAGGTGACCGAGTATGAATCCCTGATGGCCGGCGGGCAGAGTGGGCCGGTGGTGACGCCTGGCGATCCGGACGCATCCACACTCTGGCTGCAGATCCGCTCCGGCGCGATGCCGCTGGTGGGGGAGCTTAGTGACGATGAAAAGGCGCTGATTTACGATTGGATTGTGGCTGGGGCGAACAGGCAGGGCGAAGTGACGGCGTCCGCGGCCGTGATGTGGATGCGGCTCGCTGGCGATGATTTTACCTGGGCGCCGAACGACTGCGCCGAGGATGGCGGGACTGTGCCCTATATCAGCGCACAACTCGCACTGGCCGCGAGCTGTGCCGCCATGCCTGATGCTGAACAGATCGCGGCCTATCTGCCGGATGTTCCGACGACGAGTGCGGCTCCGGCTCCGGACAATTCGGGCAGCGATACGGGTGACAGCGGGGGCGGCAATACAGGGGACAATACAGGGGCCAATACAGGAGTCAGTGAGGGCAGCGTCGCCGACGGCAGCGCTCCGAGGGGCGTCGCTGCCGGTAGTGTAGGCATTCACGCCGCTCCCCTCAACCTGGGCGCGCCGTCTGAGTCCGACCCGTGGTTGGTTCCCCGGGGCGGCTTCTGCGCCGAGCAATTTCTGGCCGAGCTGTTGCAGGACCGCCACAGCATCACTGCCCTGACCTTTGCTCCAGATGGCAGGCTGTTTATCGCGCTGGACATACCGGCCACCGGCAACTTCGATCCGAACATCCAGTTCGATCCCTTTCATGCCGGCCGCTCGGTCGTTATCTGGCATAGCGTTTCCAGAGACAGCTACTATGAAATTCTGCGCGACTCCAGCCGCATCACCGGTATGGCCTGGCATGAGGGTGCGCTCTTCCTGAATCGAGCGGGCGAAGTGGGACGCATTCCCGATGGCGGCGTTTATGAACTTCTGGCTGACGGCTTCGCTGTGGCTGGTCACCTCTTCCACGCCAACAATGGTCTCGTCATCAGTGACGGCTGGCTGTACATCTCTGCCGGGGGCGTGCGGGACGGCTATTCGGACGGAATCATCGTGCTTGGCGACGGCGGACTGCCGGCAGAGACGCTGGCCACGAATGTGGCCGCCGGTGGCAATCCATTCGCAGCCCGGATTGTGCGCGCCCGGCTGGACCGGCTGCTGGCCGAGCGCACGATCGGCGTCTTTCAGACAGCGGCGCGTGGTGTGCGCAACCCCTATGGCATCACCGTGGACCCGCTCGGTCGCATCTGGTTTACCGACAATGGCGCCACCAACGTGCCCGGAGATTTCAACGCCGGTGATGAAGTCGATCTGCTTGACCCGCATGCCCTTTCCGCTGCCGCCATGGCCGGTGACGGGAATGCCACCCCGTACTACGGCTTCCCGATGGCGCTGGGCGGCGTCAATAAAAATTGGTGGACCGCTCCGGTGCTGACCCTGCCCAACTCCACCGCGCCCACGGCTATCACGTGGGCCTACGACACGATCTTCTTCGCCTTGTACGGGCGCGATCCGGGTCTGTATCGGCTGGCGAACGCCGACGGCAGCATCATCGCCGAACGGGTGATGCACAACTGGCCGGTTCAAGCAGTCGCGACCGCGCAGGACGGGTCCGTCTGGATCGGCACAGGCACAGGCGGGCTATATCGACTGGTCCCCGGCTGCGTCGATTGAGGAGAGCCGCTTGCGCTTCCTATGTGTATCCGCTCAACTGGCGGGCCATCTGGACTGGGGCGGCTATTTGCCGACAGCTGTGGAACTGATGCGGGCGGGCCATGATGTCCTGTGGGCCACCGGCCGCGAACTGGAAGGTGAACTGGCTGCGCAGGGCGTTCCCGTCCATATCATGCAGGAGACCGGTTGGCGCTGGCCCCCGCCGCCGGCCATACAGCAGGGCGCGACCTCCGAGGAGGAGTTCCAACGCCTGCGCATGATCCGCTCGCTGGATCAGTGGTTGGACGTGGAGCGGGTGCGGGCGGCTACGCAGGAACTTATCGAGGCGGGTAGGCGCTTTCGTCCGCATCTGATCGTCAGCGAGATGTTTATGGCCGCGGCCGGCATCACTGCCGAACTTCTGGGCGTGCCGTTTGCCGTCGCCGGTTGGCCGGCTATGCAGCCGAAACCGTCCGGCCCCGGTTTGATTGCCGCTGAATCCATCCGGGGGACATTTGGCGGCAATCAAATATGGAACGCGCCCGGCTCTGTCGGCGAACTGGCCCAGGAGCGAGTGCGCGCGCTGCTGACCGATTTGGGCGTGACCGGCGTCAATTGGGCGCTGGACGGTCCGGCGGCGCTGCGTTCGCCCTCATTGCATCTGACCTATTGGAGTCCCCGTTGGTACGCCGGGACGCGGCTGCTGCCACAGACGCGAATGGTCGGCGGGATCGCTGCGCCTCCACAGCCGCGCGAATCTCCCTGGCTCGACCGACTTCCGGCGGACCGTCCATGGATCTTCATTACCCTCGGGACTGCCTTCACCAGGGACATCAATTTTTTCGTTATTGCGGCCCATGCGGTGGCGCAGGTGGGAGGCGTGCCGATTCTGGCGGTCGGGAAAGGCTTTGGCGCCTCTGTCTCAGAAGGCGGCTGGACTGCACGCGAGGCGGCGGCCCTGCGGAGCAGACTGCCGCAGACTTCGGCGTTGGTGGAGCGGATCCGATTCGGGGAGGCGCTGCCTTACACCGCTGCGGCGATCCATCATGGCGGCGCCGGTACGACCCACGCTCTGGTTACGCACGCGATTCCGCAGATCGTCGTGCCCAAGGCTGCGGACCAGGCGCGGCAGGCCAGTGGAGTCGTGCGCAGCGGAGTCGGTTATCATATCCCGCCCAAGCAGATGACGGTCCCGCTGTTAGCCGAAGCCCTGCAAAAGATATTGCCGGACGACGCCCCCGCTCGTCGGAACGCCGTCAGCCTGCGGGATGAGTTCGCGTCTCTGGGTGGTGTGCCCAAAGCCGCGCAGATATTGGTTGGAGCAGCGTGATGTGACCGGCGTTCAGCTGCCTCATTCATAATGAATCTCGCTCGCACCGTTCCTTTTCTCCACGCGAATCAGCTTCTCCGTGGCCTGTTCAAACGAGTCGTCATGGCTGATAATGAAGAGTTGCTGAAAGCCGCGCACGCCCACGATCTGGCGGGCCAGCGCGCCGCGGCGGGTATCGTCCAGATTGGTGGTCGGCTCGTCGAAGAAGGCGATGGCGATATCGCTCATCTCCTGGAGCAGGGCCAGTCGAACCGCCAGCGCCGCGCTCATCTGCTCGCCGCCGGACAGCTGGGGAAATGCCCGCTCGCGGCCATCCACCTCCAGGATGATCCCGTAGTCCTCCTGCCACTGGAGTGTGCGCGTGTAGTCCTCCATAATCTGGCCGAACAGCTGATTGGCCGTGTAGCTGATCTGTTGGACCAGCGCCTTGGTCACGAACGGGCCGGCCTCCTGCAAAACGGAGCGCAGGAATCGCAAAAGCTCCTCTTGTTCCGTCAGCCGGTCGTGCAGGGATTGGGCGGCGGCGAGCCGCTGGGCTTGGGCCTGCAATTGGGCGATCTCCTCCCCCGCCCGGATCAGGCGTTCGCGCCACTGGCCCAACTCCGTCTCCAGCCGTACACTGCGACTGCGGATCTCGGCTACCTGGTCTTTCGCCTCCTGGAAGCGTTTTTCGTCGAACTCGTGCGTGCTGGCTGCCAGCTATGCCTGCCCGCTCTCGTAGCGTTCCTGCGCGGCCTGCACTGCCTTCTCGGCCTCGGCGACCTCTTGCCGACGCTGGGTGAGCGCCTCGGCCGCGGCCTGATTGCGCCGGTAGAGATCGTCGGCTGTCTGGAACTCCTCCAGTTGGGCGATGATTCGGGCTGCCTCGGCATCCACATTGGCGAATGCTGCCATGCGCTCGTCGAGCGCGGCGAGCGCGGTCCGTTTCTGCTCGGCCTGCGCCCGTTGCTGCTGCAAAGCCTCTTCAACCCGCTCGCGCCCCTGCGCCTGCTGGAGAGCCACATCCCGCCGCCGCCGTGGATCGCCCAGCGCGCGCAACGCCTGCTGCAGTTGCTCCACGCGTTGCGGCGCTGGCGCCAGCGCCTTGGCCGCGTCGCCGGTTTCGGTCAACTGGGCGTGAAGCTCGGCCAGCTCCTTTTCGGCAGTTTCGACCGCGTTCTGACGGGGAAGAGCGCGCAGAGTTTGCTCTCGCTGGGCGAGGGTCGAGCGGGTCTGCTCCCGTTCCGCTTCGGCACGACGGATCGTTTCCGCGGCGGCCTGCGAAGCCTCGGTCAACTCGTTCCAACGTGTGCGCAGGCGGTCGAGAAGCTGCTGCCGATTCTCCGCCGACAAGGGCTGCTCACAGATGGGGCAGATTGCGGATGTTTCAGATTCCCGCAGCCGTGTGCCCTGCTCTTGGATCGTCTCCTTTTCCGCGTGCAGTAGGGCTGCTTTGGCCTGTTCCGCTGACATTGTTTCTTGCAGGGTTTCCACGCGCGCCTGCAATGGCTCCAGAGAGGCTTCGATCTCATGCGCCTGGGCCACCTCCGCGCGCAGACGGTCCAGCCGTTCTTGCGCCATGTCCACGGCGGCCTGCGCCCGCTGCGCTCGGACACCGGCATCGAGCAGCCGATCCGCCTGGCGTTGGGCATCCCGCAGGTCGGCGTCCAGCTTTTCCTGCTCGACCGCCGCGTCTGCCAGCTCCGCGGCCGTTTTCTCCGCCTCTGCGATTTCAGCCAGGGCGCGCCTGTGGGCGTCCTCCTGCGTTTCCGCCTGGGTCAGTCCTGTTTGGACGACAGCCCGCTCCTCCTGCAACTGGCGACGTTGGGCCATCCGCTCATTCACGGCGCGTTGATCCTGCTGCGCGGCGCGGTAGGCGTCATGGCCGGCGCGGTTGGCCGCCGTGGCCGCCACAGCCTCTTCGCTCTCTGTCAGCCGTTGCCGGACGGCGGCCAGCGTCCGCTCCTGTTCGGCCATCGCTTGCTGCTTCATCTGCGTCATGCGTTGCAGATCAAGCAGCCGCTCCCGTTTCGCCTCCAGCGCCTTCCGGGCGGATTCGGCGGCGGCCAACTCGGTCTGCGCGGCGCGCAGTTCGGTCTCCGCGCGGCTGATGCGGGTGGTCAGTGTACTGGCTTCGCTCTGCGCGGTTGGCAGGCGCGTCAGTTCACCCTCCAGTCGGCTGATTTCGACCGCCTGCTCGCTTTGGCGCTGTTTGAGCAGGTTGAGCGGCTCGAGTAGCCTCTCGAACGCACGACGGTATTCGGCGACCTTGAGGAGAGGATCGAAAACGGCTTTGCGGGCACTGGGCGTCGCCAAAAATGAGGCGGTAAAGCTGCCTTGGGGCACGCCCACCGCGTTCCTGAACAGTTCCCCCGGATCGGTGTCCGGATCGATGCCGAGATGCTGGCGCAAGAACTGGATGACATCGGCTCTGCCCTCGCAGATTTTCAGGGCGAGTTCCGGGTCGAGAATCCGGTAGACGTTGCTACGGCCACAGCGCCGCACGACCTGATAGTCGCGCTCATCGTAGTCGCTGCGAAAATTGACGGTCACGCTCGCCAACTCCTGCCCTTCGCGCACGAATTCGGGCAGCTTGCCGGGCCGATGGTCGAAAAGCGCAAAGCCGATAGCTTCGAGGATCGTCGTCTTGCCTGATCCATTGGAGCCGATGACTGCGTTCGTGCCGGGGCTGAATTCGACCGTTGCCCGTGTGTAGCTCTTGACGTTTTCCAGGGTCAGCGAGTGGATCAGCATTGCATCTCTTCTCCCTGCGAAACTCTCTCCTCACCGCTCGCCAGCTCCTCCAGTATCGCATCGGCAGAGGCGCCGCTGACGACCAACTGTTTGATGGCGAGGACCAGTTCGGTCCATTCCCCGCTGCGGGCGCGGAAACGGTTGTCCCGTTCGAGCAGAGCGGTGATGATCTGCCGCTCCAGCGCCGGTCGGCTGAGCTGCTGATCGGCCCCGACCGCAAACTCCGCCGACCGCGTGTCATTGCGCACGAAGCAGTGCAGAGGCTGGTAAATTTTTTCGATCATCTGCTTGAACGGGTCCAACGTGAGCGCGCTGCGGTCGAAGGGGAGCACCCCGGAAAGCCGCAGTTCGACGACCGGTTCTCTGCCCCTGAACTGACGGCGGCGGCGCTCGACAAAGCGTCGGCACTGATCGAACAGTTCGACCGGCGTCTCGCACGCGTCGACCTTGAAGAAGAGGCGTTCAAATGGCCGCCGGAAGTTGGCGTGCAGGACCGGGCGGTGCTTTGGCTCCGTCTCAGTGTCCACCTCCACAAGATAGTAGCCCCGATTCGACCATTCCGCCTCGGTCATGGAGTTGGTCTCCGGGCTGCCGGGATTGTAGATCCAGTTGTCGAACTCGTAGGGCTTGTGGATGTGGCCCAGCGCAAGATAGTCCACGTGGGGACGCAGGGGCGCCAGTTCGCGGTGGCTCAGAGCGCCGCCGTGGCGGTCGAGAACGCCCTCGACACCGGCGTGCGCCATGAAGATCGTATACTCGACGCCCTGTTTGTCGGCTGCTGCCAGCGCATCGGCTACCCGCTTCACGACATGAGGCGTGGAACTGCCGTAGTAGCGCATGCCGTAGACCCGCAGACCCGGAACCGGTTCTACATAAGCGCCCCGGCGTTTATCGTGGGGCGGGAGCGAAACGCGCTCGCCGTCAAACTTCGGGTTGAGCAGCGTCAGCAACGCCCGCTCGGCCAGAAAGTCCATCCAACCGATGCTGTCGCGGTAGTAGGCCAGTTCATGGTTGCCCTCCACCGCAAAGCAGGGGATACCGGCCTCTTGCAGCCGTTCCAGCCCGGTGATGGCGTGGACGAGGGTGACAGGATCGATGGCGCGTTTTTCAAAGAGATCACCGGCCAGCAGGACGAAATCGACTTTACGGTTGATGGCCGCATCAATAATGTTGAGATAGGCGCGGGTGAAGTCGTTCTGCCGCTCTCGGCTGTTGTACTGACGATAGCCGAGATGACAGTCGGCCATGTGGAGAAAGGTAGCGCGCATGGTATGCCCCGGCGGTAATCTGAACTGTGATGTGATGAGGTGATGGGCTGCAAGTTCACTGCGCGGCGCGTGAACAGTGGTCAGTCTTTGTCGTCGCTCTCTTTGGAGATGAACAGACTGAGGAGAAAGCTGACGAAGCTGATGATGATTGCGCCCCAGAACGCGGACCAGAAGCCCTCTACCTGAAAGGCGACGTTGAACAGTCCGGCCAACCAGCCGGTCAGGAGCAGCATCAGCGCGTTGACGACAAAGGTGAACAGGCCGAGCGTGACCACATAGGCCGGGCAGGTAGCCATTTTGACAATCGGTCTGATGACAGCGTTGACAACGCCAAAGATCAGGGCGACCGCCAACAGGCTGACGACATCCACCTGTCCGCTTTCGGCGAACCGAATGCCGTCGATCAGGGTTGACGCCGCGTACAGGGCGATGGCGTTCCCGACCAGCCGTAGAAGAAGCGTCATCGGAGGTTACAGGCGCAAGCGCATCGTGTATAAGGTGCTGCGCACGGAGAAGCCGTGGCTCAGCAGCGTCTGCGCGGCGATTTCGTCCTGTGTGCTGACGGACGCCCGCAGCGGCCAGCGCGGCGACTCCTGCAGCAGCGCCAGGGCGCTCAGGATCAAGGGCTGCGCATACCGCTCTTGGGCTTCGCGGCGCAGCCACAGCCGGATATGGTGCTCTCCCCGCCAGCAGCGGGCGACGACCTGGATCGCGCCTTCAAAGCGGCTGTTATAGTCGCGGATGGCATAGCGGTAGGTGCGCTGGCGGCCGACGATCCTGCTCACCAGTTCACCGATGCGCTTTTCCAGCGGGAGTTGAAAGTCGTCTCGGCGCACGGCCCGCCACCACTGGAGTTCGGCGCTGGGTCGGCTGGTGGCCAGGTCATAGAGCAGGTTGCTTTCGGATGGAGAAAACGGCTGCAAATTGGGCAGCGTTGGCCGTGTGATCGGCCTGGGCGCGCCCGGCGCGTACAGTTCGGAGGTTCCCCCCATATTCTCAAAGCGAAGCCGTTCATAGAGGCCGCGTGCGATCTCGTTTTCCCCTCGCACTTGCAGCACGGCCCAGGATCCGCCCATATCGCGGATGTACTCCAGGGCATGCTCCATGAGCGCGCGGCTGATCCCGCGCCCGCGCCAAGCCGGGGAGACCGCCACATTGGCGATCTGCCAGCGCCCGCTACCGTTGGACGCACGCTGCACGGTCACATTGCCCACCACCTGGTTGCCCTCCACCCAGACGAATCCACTGAAGACATGCTGGAACTCACCTGTGCTGCGGGAAAGAATATGCACCAGGCCGCTCATATAGCCGAGAATCCGCAGTTCTCGCAGCGCGGCCTCGCCCTGTTCGTCCAGTTCATCGGCGAAGGCGTCGGCAATCAATCTGGACACGGCGCGCAGATCGCGCCCGATATCAAACGGGCGAATGCCGTGCTGGGGGTCTGAAAGGCGTCCGCTGGCTGCGGAACGGGTTAGGGCAACCATTTAGAGGAGTTCGCAAAGTGTCCAGCTATTCACTGCGCGACGCGGACGAGCGCCGGGCGCAGGATCCGATCCTGGATGCGGTAGCCGGTGCGTAATGTTTGGATGATATAACCGCTGGGGACATCTGCGCTCGGCTCATTCGAGATGGCCTCATGCTGGTTTGGGTCGAATTCACCACTTTTGGCCAGCGGCTCGACCTCGGCGTTGGCGAGAACGTCCAAGAGTTTCTGCTGAATCTGCTCGAACCCCTGAAGCCAGGCGCGCTCCTCGCCCGCAATTGCTTCGGGAACGTTCTGAAAGGCCAATTCCAGGTCATCGAGAATCGGCAGCAACTGACGCATCATGCTTTCTTTGTCGCGCTTGGTGCGCTCCTGGTGCTGGCGTTCGCGGCGCTTGCCGGCGTTCTCATATTCAGCGACGGTGCGCTGCATCGTGTCGAGGGCGTCATCTGCTTGGCCTCGGGCCGCGACCAACTCTGATTCAAGCCGGGTGATCCTCTCTTCGGGTGTCTCCTCTCCTTCTTCGGCTGCCTCTATCTCAGGGGCATCGTCTGAATCGAGGCCCTCAGCGTCCAGAACAGCCTCTTCTGGCAGCTGTCCATTTCCTGTTTCTACCGATCTGTCTTCCTGCTCTTCCTGTTGATTCATAAAGGGTCCTGTTATCTCAAAGCTGTTGTCTAGCCGTAGACCTGGTGCATCAGTTCGTTCAGGAGTGTCGCGACATAGCGCACGGCCCCGATTGTGCGGCCATAGGGCATTCGCATCGGGCCGACCACGCCCAACAGTCCGCTGACCCGATCCGGCACACCGTAGCGGCTCAGGACCAGGCTGATGTCCTGCATATCGCCGAAGCGGCCCTCACCGGCAATCATTACCTGTACATCGCTCAACTCCATGACGTCGTCATAAATCTCTTGCAGCAGCGTGCGCTGTTCGAATACCTGTACGATCCGGCGCACTTGCGGCCCGTCGGCAAACTCAGGCGCGGCCAATACCTGGGCCAGCCCGTGTCGATAGACGCGTTCGCCGATCTGCTCCTCTGACTGGCGCAACGTGTTCAGCACCAGTTCGCCCACTTCGCGCGCGAAACCTGTGAACTTATCCAGTTTCTCCGGCAAATCGGCGATGGTGGCGCCGGAGATTTCACCATTGAGTTGGTTGCTGGCGCGGCTCAGTTCCTCCTGAAAGATCGGCTGCTCCAGCGTGATCAACTGCTGTTTCAGGGTGCCCGTGGCCAGCACGAACACCAGCAGCACGACGGTATCCTGAATGCCGATCAACTCCAGATGTTTGACCCGGCTGGACATGGAGCGGGGCGAGGTTGCCAGCGCCGCGCCCGTGGAGGCTTTCGCCAACACAGCCGTGCTGAGACGGAGCCACTGGTCGATCTCCTGTCGGGCCTGATGGAACTGATGGCGGATCATGTGCCGCTCATGCGAGGGAAGATCGGTATGGGCCATGAGATGCGCTACGAAATAGCGGTAGCCGCCATCGGTGGGGATGCGGCCGGCGCTGGTGTGAGGATGGGTCAGCAGGCCGGCCTTTTCCAGCGCAGCCAAGTCATTGCGAATGGTCGCTGCGCTGACGCCCAGATCGTATTTCTGCGCGATCGATTGGCTGCCCACAGGCTGGGCAGTGTCCACATATTCCTGGATGACGATACGCAGCACCTGCTTGCGGCGCTGGCTTAGCTGAAGGTCTGTCATGGATTACCGGCTTCGAAGATTTTTTGGCGGACAAGTCTTTGATTGTAGCGCAATACAAAAAATCATCAACCAGAGCCGTTTGAATTCGGACTTTAGCACTGTTGTTATAGGAGTGCTAACCGAGCAGGAAGTGTAACAAATCGGGTAGGGAGTTGTCAAGGGATTTTGTTTGAAGATTTTTTGGCGGAGATGTCTTTGATTGCAGGGCCAATACAAGAAATCTTCAAATCGGTTCAGTAGGCGTTCTTGTTTGTGCTCAGCAACCATTGTCCCAGGGTGCGAATGATAATTTTGATGTCCAGAGCCAGTGACCAGTTTTCGATGTACCAGAGATCGTACTTTGTACGCTCCTCGATCGAGGTGTCCCCTCGCAGCCCATTGACCGCGGCCCAACCGGTCATGCCGGACTTTTCGCGGTGGCGGTCCATATAGCGGGGGATCATCTGACGGAACTGCTCCACATAGACGGGCCGTTCCGGGCGCGGCCCCACCAGGCTCATTTCGCCGAACAGGACATTGACCAGCTGCGGCAGTTCATCGATATTGGCGCGACGGATAAAGGCGCCCAGTTTTGTGCGCCGGGGATCGTTCTCGACTGTCCAGCCCGGCCCGGATTTTTCGGCGTCCTCGCGCATGGAGCGAAACTTCAGAATTTTGAACGATTTGGCATCCAATCCCATCCGTTCATGCGTGTAGAAGACCGGGCCGGGGCTATCCAGCTTGATCAGCAGCGATACCAGCAACAGAAACGGGCTGAGAATCACCAGCCCGATGGCGCTGCCCACCAGATCCATCCCGCGCTTGAGTGTCAGCTTCCAACCCTGGAGGGCCACATCGCGGATTGTAAGCAGGGGCAGCCCGCCGAGGTAGCCGATCGTCACTTCGCTGGCCATAATCCCGAAGGCATCCGGCAGCACGCGAATGCCGACCTTTTCCCGTTCACACAGGCTGATGATACCGATCAACTCCTCATGCGTATTTTCCGGCAGGGCGATGATCACTTCGTCAACAGCATATTCGTCGATAATTCTGGGAATGTCGACGACGCCGCCCAATATCGGCACATTGAGTATGGAACGGCTGCTGCTGTTGTCGATGACACCGATCATCTGAAAGCCGAACTTTGGATTGGCCTGAACTCTTTGCAGAATCATGCGGCCTGTGTCGCCGCCGCCGATGAGCAGCACGCGGTCGTCGCCGATTCCCCTGGCCTGGGCATTCCACTGCACCTGTGCATGCAACGTGCGCCCGATGGTCAACAGAAGGATATTAAGCAGCCAAGCATAGCCCAGGAATGTGCGATGGTATACGAAATCCCGCAGGAAAAGACTCACCAGCGCGACAGTCAGAAGGGTGCAGAGAGTCGTCAGTTTTGCGGTGCGGAATATCTCGTCCAGATGACCGAGCGGCCGTCGGCGTTGGTACATGCGCTGCGAAAAAAAGATCGACAAGAGCAGGATCGACTGTGCCAGCGGCAGAGGCAGGAACTCCACAAACGGTCCGACGATGATATCCGACTGCAACTCCATGAGCCGGGGCGTCAGGTTCATCTCCGTGAGCCAGTGGGCCAGATAGAACGCCAGCCATGTGCTCCCCACATCCACCAAAACCAGAGAGAACGCGAACAGAAGTTGGGCGCGTTTAAGCAGGCCCGGCCGCTGCGCGCGCAGAGCCGAATAGCTGCCATTGGGGCTGGAGGATAGGCCCTGCTCCGCTGCAACTGGGTTCTCCCCGGCTGCGGACGGCCGCGATGTTGTCACAGGCTCCTCAAAGTCTGAGGCTGGCTGAACAGGTGACTTCCACATTGTGCGTATTGCGTAAAACCTGGAATCGGCGGCGATTCACTCTCCACTTTGAAGATTTTTGGCGGACATGTCTTTGATAGCAGGGCCAATACAAAAAATCATCAAAAATCAAGCTGACAAAATCTGATCAAATCCGTTCCTGTCGCAGTTTCCACAGCCGGATGGCGATGTCCACACCGCCGATCAGGGCGATACCCAGCCAGATCAGTTTGTCCAACGCCCAGGAACTGTCGGCCCGATAATGCTTGCGGTAAAAGATCCACATCGCTTCATAAAAGGCGAGGCGGGCCTTGCGGCTTTTGCGGCTGGACGCCTCTTTGACGTGTGTGACCTCTACTTCGCCGTTGTACCAGACTTCCCAACCGGCGGTCTTGATACGTTTCGCCCAATCAAGGTCTTCGCCGTACATAAAATAGGATTCGTCCAACAGCCCGACCCGCCGGATCGCCTCCGCGCGCACCTGCATATACGCGCCCACAACCGAATCCACCGGATACACTTCGTCTTCCGGCAGATAGCCCAGATTGTAGGCGTTGAAACGCGTGCTCTGGGGGAAGAGTCGGCTCAGGCGGGTCATGCGGCAGAAGCTGACCCAAGGCGTGGGGAAGCTGCGCCGACAGGCCAGATCCAGGGTTCCGTCCGGGCGCCGCAAGCGCGGCCCGGCGACACCGACGTTGGGCCGCTTGTCCATAAAACGGAGCATGTCGGCCAGGGCGGTCGGCGGCAGGATGGTGTCGGCATTGAGCAGAAGCACGTAACGGGGCAGGGGCGTATTGCGTAAGGGTTGGCGCTCAAGGAACCCAAGTTGACAAAGAGCAAGGTTGTTGGCCGCGCTAAAGCCCAGATTGGTCTCGGCAACGATCAGACCGATCTGGGGGAAGCGCTCGTTTATCATGTTGACGCTGTCGTCATGGCTATCGTTGTCTACGATACAGACGGTGTAGGAAAAGCTGCCGACGGAGGCGAACATCGATGTCAGGCAGTCGGCCAGGAGCGCGCCGGCGTTATAGTTGACGATGACAATTGCGAGGTCCAGCCCCTCTGAAGGCGAGGAAGGAGCGCGCCGAAGGGGCCGCGAGGACACCGCGCTCCCAGGCTGCGCCGCTGGCGAACCGGTCGTCTCTATCCATTCTGACCAGGCAATATGGCGAGGAGACTGCATCGTCTGAACTATAATTGGGTGATAGACCGTGATTCATGCAGTTGAGTGATGGGGATGATTAACGGCTACGGAGCGCAGGACAGTTAATCATGGCAATCAGACAAATTACAAGAATCACAGTCGGAACTGTCTGCTGTATGCGAATCTGATTCTAGCACGGCATTCATCTTTCGCCAAAGCAGTTGTCTGAACGGGTGCATCCCAGATTATTTGCATGGTTGCTCTGGGAACGCGGGAGGCTTGCTGAGGTTGGGAGCGGAGGAGGTGGGTAGGGCCACAACCTTGATTTCTTGCCGCGCCTCTGCCAGAGCGGGCTTTCCTGCACCGATAGAAGCCGTATGTTGAATGCGCTACCACTTCGTACTATGAGCGCGCATTGTTGGATGCGCTACCACTTCGCTATATGAGCGCCGGTTGTTACGGTATTGGTGTCATAATCGGTCGGGGCACCTGGCTGGCAGGGTCGAAAATATCTAAGACATAGAATTATTTAGTGTCCGCTTTTACCCCCCTCCCCCCCGATTACTATACGAAGGAAAACGCCTTTCTTGCGTTTGCGGAGGCCGTCGCTGCCGGCAGGCGGCCAGGGAGTGCAACGGGGTCTGGCTCGGCCGGATGCCTGCACGACGGACATTGTACCACACTCTTGTTATGGTGTGCGGCCAGGCCTCTCACAGGGCGTATCCCAGAATTGGGGCGGCGTGCCGTTGGGGGCGTTCGGGCAATGGGACGAGCGACCAGGAGGACCCGTTTTTCAGGTCAATGATACTGTGTTCCTTTATGAGCACGTGACGAGCGTTGCACGAGCGTTTACGAGAGATCACGAGAAAAGGAGTCGGGAAAGCGAATAGAAAATTGTAGACGGTTGTTGCCCGGGAGACAGTTGCCTCTCAGGCTTTTGCCAGTGCGCGGCAGATGCGGTCGCATAAACCTTCGACAGACCTTGTTGACCTGGCAATGGTGTGAGGGGGCGATCACTAAGATATATTATTTAATAGAAGAACAGTTACTGTTTCGGTTGAGGAGGGAGACCGCGACATGCCGCTCCCTGTCAGACGCGCCCCCACATCGGGGTGCATCCTGACGCACAATAATTTGGGATGCACCCGTCTGAACTGTGATCATGGGTTGTATTAAGTCACTTCTCGAGTCGGAATGGGGTCTTAGCCGAGGCGATTTGAAGGAGGGACGCTTACCGTTGGCGCAAGGCGACCTCCAGGATGCGGTCGGGGGTCAGGTCCGGCAGAAGGAGAGCGTCGGCTGCGGCCGCCAAACGGCGAGGAGAGAGCGAGCCTCTCTCGTTACTCATTTCTCGCTCCTCACTCTTCGGAAGGGCGTCCTGGGGGATGAGGCCGATCAGTTCGCTGCGGTCTAGCGGGACGGCGCGGCGGGCGGCCTCCTGGCGAATGGCCTCTACGACGGCGTGCGGGGGGGTGGTGCGATAATCGACGAGATTCATGCTGACCTGCGCCTGTCCATCGACGAGAAGACCCAAGGCGCGGACGGCCGGCAGCCCGCCGTTGCTCTCCCGAATTTTGCGGGCAATTGCTTTGGCCACCGCTACATCGGCGGTGCGCAGAAAGACGTTAAAGGCGATGAGGATGGGCCTTGCGCCGACGATGACCGCGCCGGCGGGGCCGACTCTCGCCGGGCCGAAGTCGGGCAGACGCTGCGGGCGGTGGATCTCCCGGATCAACGCTTCGTACTCCCCGCGGCGGATATCGGCCAGATTGCGGCGGTACTGCCTGGTGGCGGCAGCTGCATAGAGGTAAACGGGCAGCCCCAACTCATCCCCGATCCGACGCCCCAGTTGACGGGCGAGGAGAGCGCAATCCGCAAGTGAACTGTTGCGAATCGGCACGAGGGGAAGGACATCGGCCGCGCCAAGTCGTGGATGGACGCCACGTTGCCGACGGAGGTCGATGCGGCTGATAGCCACTTCAACGGCCTTGAACAGCCCCTGCACGACCGGCTCCGGCGGACCGGCGACTGTCAGAACGGTGCGGTTGTGGTGGGAATCGCTGGTGCGATGAAGCAGCCGTGCGCCGTGCGTCTGAATTGCCGCAGCCAGTTCGTCGATAACGTGCGCGCGGCGGCCCTCGGAAAAGTTGGGGACTGCTTCGATAAGTGGGCTTGCGTTCATCGTCTGAACTGTGATTATTCGGTTCGCCCCAGAAGCCATTTCACGAGCAAGAGAATGGTGAAGGCGGTCGCCATCAGGACAACGGACAAGGCCAGAGCCACGTCGAGGTCCACCTCAAAGCCGATATAGATGGCCAGGGGCATGGTCTGGGTGCGCCCCGGATAGTTGCCGGCGAAAAGAATGGTCGCGCCGAAATCTCCCAGCGCCCTGGCCCAGGTCATCACCAATCCGCCGAGCAAGGAGGCGCGGGCCAGGGGGACTGTTACGAAACGGAAGACCTGCCGGCTGTCGGCTCCGTCGAGAGTGGCGGCTTCTTCCAACTCGGCTACGCTACGGCTGAGACCGCCAATGGCGGCGCGGATGTAGTAGGGCGAGGCGACGAAAAGCTGGGCGAGAATGACCGCCAGCGAGGTAAAGGCGATTTCGAGTCCGGCCAGTGACAGGCTCTGCCCCAACAGCCCCCGGCGGCCAAAAGCCATCAGCAGCGCCAGACCGGCCACGGCCGGGGGCAGAACGGTGGGCAGATCGATGATCGTATCCAGAGCGCGCCGCCCGGGAAAGCGCCGCCGGGCCATCAACAGCGCCAGCGGCGTGCCCAGAAGGATTGTCAGGAGTGTTGCCGTGGCCGAGGTCCACAAGCTAAGGATGATGGCGCGGCGAGCGACCGGCTGGGCGAGATGTGTGCTGATGTCGGCCAGGTCTGTGCGCCAGATGAGCGCCAGCAGGGGCAGAACCAGGAACAGGATCATCGGCACGGCGGACCAGAACAGGGCGATTCCCGGTCGGGGACGGGGCGTCGAAGCGTTCAGATCGCCGCGCGCCCGGTCGACACGGATAGGCATGGCCTCTGCCGCTTCACTCGTTCGCATGGTCGGATGCCTTTGCCGGCGAGGCAGGCCCGGAGAGCGCCCCGCTTTCAGCCCGGCATTGGGTGGAGAAGCCGTGCGCTTCCAACACAACTGTGCCTTTTGCTGAGAACAGCCAGGTGATGAAGGCTGCGGCCTGTCCGAGATGCGCGCTGTCCTGGATCAGAGCGATGGGATAGGTTGCAGAGACGTTGAGATGGGCCGGAATCTCTACGCGCTGCACGTCGGCAACACCGACGAGGTCGCTGGCGTAGACGACGCCTGCATCGGCTTCGCCCAACTGCAACTTGCTGAGAACGCCGCGCACGTTCTGTTCCTCCGATACGATATTGGCCTCAAAGCCGGTACGAAAGCCGGGGCCAAGTCGCTCGTCTTCAGCCGCATTGGCCAAGAACTGGCGGGTGTAGCGCCCGACCGGAACGGCCGCGGCGCCGACGACAATTTTATGGCCGGGCTGCGCCAATTTCAGCAGGAGTTCGATAGCAGGCGTCTCGCTTGCGTTTGAGGGAAGTGCGGCAGACTGCCCGGTTCCGATCGCCAGCCGATTGCATACGAAAGTTTTCACGCTCGTCTTTTCAACTCGTCCGGCTTCAATGGCCGCCTGCATTTGCGTCTCGTTGGCTGAGGCGAAGATATCGGCGCGTGCGCCCTCGCGCAGTTGCCCGGCAAGCTGCTGGGAACCGGCAAAGTTAAAGATAACGTTATCGGTATGGCCGCTATCGTTGTACGACCGCGCCGCCTGTTGCAAGACATCGGTGAGGGAGGCGGCCGCAAAGACCGTGACAACCGCCGTTTCGGATGACGCCGTCCCGTTGGCGGATGGTGCGCGACAGCCGCCCAGCAGCAGACTACCCAGCAGGAGAGCGACCGCCGGAAACTGTCTGCACAGCAGTTCATGCGCTTGAATGCCGGACTGTGATTCTGACACGGATCTGATGATAGCACTGACCCCGTAGCCGCTTCAAATTTAGCCCGTTCCCACTTCGCCAGCAGACCGGGGGCCGCCCCAGCCGTCAATGCGCTGGGGCGCTTCCTAAATCTTGGGCATACGTTGTTTGAATCAGGATTTTCGAGATTTGTGGATGAGCAGGATTGCAGGCGATGGGTCGATTCATATGCAGTGGGTCTCCTCTCGCCGGCTGAAAGGGCGTATCGCAATGGCCCAACAATTTGGGATCTACCCATGCGCTGTCGGCGTTCCATTCTGTACAGGGCATTATGGTATGATCGATGGGTGTCGGCAGCGCCGAAGCAGCGTGATGGAGCCGGGGCAACGCGTCTTGGCTGCGTCAATTTTGGGAATGACAGGGGGAGCGGTGACAGAGCAAGCAGCGGATTGGAACGAATTTGTCGGCGGCCACGCGGCCGGCCATCTCTTGCAGACCAGCGAATGGGCGGAGTTGAAATGCCGCTTCGGTTGGTGGGCCAGGCGGGTTCTCCTGCCGGCTGCCGCCGGCGGCGCGGCGCGGGCCGGGGCGCTGATTCTCTTCCGTAAGAGCATGGGCCAGGTCCTGGCGTATGTTCCCAGAGGCCCGCTTGTGGACTGGTCCGACGCGGCGCTGACGGAAGATGTGGTTGCCCGCATGTGTGCCGTTGCCCGGCAGGAGGGCGCGTTCGCGCTGAAGATCGAGCCGGATTTGCTGGACACGGCCGTGAACCGGCAGCGGTTGGCGGCGGCGGGCTTTCATCCCAGCCCCCAGACGATCCAGCCCCGCAGCACAGTTGTCGTTGACCTGCGGGCGGACGACGATACGATCCTGGCGCGGATGAAGAGCAAATGGCGCTATAACATCCGCCTGGCGGCGCGCAAGGGCGTAACCGTGCGGGAACTTCAGACGCATGAGTTGCCCATTTTCCAGCAACTGATGGACGAGACGGGCACGCGCGACGGCTTTTCCGTCCATAGCGCCGCCTACTACCGGGACGCCTACGAACTGCTGGCGTCTCGTTGGGGCGCTTTTCTGCTGGCCTCGTACCAGGGCGACCCGTTGGCCAGCATTGCGGTGTTTGCCATCGGTTCGACCGCCTGCTATCTGTGGGGAGCCAGCAACAACCGCCACCGCAATCTGATGCCCAATCATGCGCTCCAGTGGGAGGCGATGCGCTGGGCCAAGGCGCGCGGCTGCGCACGCTATGATCTCTGGGGCATCCCCGATGAGGTCGGCGCCGTCGCTACCGGACTCTGGGACGAGGGGCGCAAAGTTGTCCTCGCGGAGAAGGCGCCGGTGGATGTGAATGCGTTCCCGAAGGGGGATCTGTGGGGCGTTTTCCGCTTCAAACAGGGCTTTGGCGGCGCGGTTGAGCGCACGGTCGGGGCGTGGGACTTGCCCTTGAGCCGGTCGATATACGGTCTCTATCGGGGCGTGCTGCTGGCGAAGGATCGGGCTGCGACAGTTCAGGAGCGAGTTGGCAGCGAAACACAAGACGGGAAGCCGGAGACCGCGCGGCCATGCCCGCCGCGTGCGCAGCGGGTCGATCTGGAGCCGGTTACGAGTGAGGCGGCGTGGGAGGAGATGTTGGCGCAGTTGCCGCCTGACAGTGGCCACGTGCTGCAAAGTTGGGCGTGGGGCGCGGTCAAGGCCGGCAGCGGCTGGCGGGTCGAGCGTTGGGCTGTGCAGCGGAGCGGTCGGCTCTTGGGCATGTTTCAGTTTCTGTGGCGGCAGCCGATAGCGGCCCTGCCCCTGCGGGTGGCTTACGTGCCCAAAGGGCCACTCCTGGATTGGTCGGATGACGAGGTGGCCGCGCTGGTGTTGGCGCAGATCGAAGAGCTAAGCCGACGGCGAGGCTGTCTACAGGTGAAGATCGACCCCGATGTCGCGGAGGAGAATGCGGATGGGCAGCGGCTGAAGTTGCTGCTGGCACAGCGCAACTGGCGCTTCAGCCCGGAGCAGATTCAGTTCAAGAATACGGGATTCACGGAGATCAGCCAGACTGACGAGCAGTTGCTGGCTTCGTTCAAGAGTAAGTGGCGTTACAACATACGGCTGGCGCAGCGCCGGGGTCTGACAGTCCGCGGCGGCGGTGTGGAGGATCTGCCTGATTTTTATCGACTCTATCAGGAGACGAGCGCGCGCGATGATTTTCTGATCCGCCCATTCGCCTATTACGATGCGTTGTGGCGTGTGTTTCTGGAGGCGCAGGGGGGCGTCGGGACGCGCACCGGCGGGGCGTTGCTGTTGGCGGAGCATCTGCAGGAGGAGTCGCCTGTCGCCGGGCTATTTCTGTTGCGTCATGGTCGCCAGACTCTCTATTTCAACGGGGCCAGCAGCGAGCGGCGGCGCCGCGATATGCCCAACTATCTATTGCAGTGGCGGGCTTTGCAGTGGGCCAAGGCCCAGGGCTGCACCGTCTATGATTGGTGGGGCGCGCCGACGAACGCGGACGATCCGAACGATCCACTCCAGGGGGTCTGGCGCTTCAAGGAGGGCTTTGCGGCCCGCATGGCCGTGCATACGGGGGCTTGGGACTGGTCGCCCAGCCCGCTTCTGTGGCACAGCTACCATTGGGGGAAGTCTCTGCTAACCGCAGTAATTCGTGGTTAGAAACGGCACTCACCACTACCCACTATCAACTACCCACTGTCCGTCCGGGATGGCGATTGGCCTGTCTGAGTCATTTGCCAGGGTTACGTCACCTTCAACCGTGACCGAGGCGCCGAAGGTGTACGGGCCATTGACGGTAAGGCTGCGGCAGCGGATCAATGAAGGCGGCCCATGCGGGAAACGCGCCTCAATCTGGTCGATGAACTGGTAGAAGCGGTCATCCAGGTCGACATGGGGCGCGCCGGGTGGGAAGGCATCCTTACCCCGGCGGGGATCCAGTTCGACGCGCTGCTGTTGGTTCAGTCGATAGGCATCGGAGCGCAGGGCCAACAGATCGTTGCAGCGTTTGACCGGCAGGAAGCGGTCGCGCGGCACCTTGATCGCCTGCGCGCCGTCGAACGCGGAGATCGCCAGGCCGACCGCGGTTTCCAGTTGGTAAACGGGCGCGGTGTCGGGACGGGAGGGGTCCACCGGTTTGTTGTTGACGATCATCGGCAGATCAAGAAGGCCGTCCCGTTCGTCGAGCAACCTTTGCAGGGAGGGCAGATGAATCCACAAGTTGTTGGTGTTGAAGAGCCGGTAGCGATCAATGTCCTGAAACTGTGCGATCTCTTCCGGCGGGCACTGGGCAATCTCGCGCAGAAGGAGACGCCCGTCGGGACTCTGGGCCAGGTGTCCCCCCTTGCGGTCGGCCGCGGTGCGGGCCGTCACTTCCATCAGGAAGGGCAGGTCGCGAGCGGCGAAGAAGCCGAGAATGTCGGTGTCAACGGTTGCGCCCAAGTTGTCGGCGTTGCTGACGAAGATATATTCGTAGCCGAGAGCGAGCATCTGCTTGAGCAGGCGGCTGGTGTGCAGAGTGAGGTAGATGTCGCCGTGACCGGGGGGGCACCACTCTTTGGCCGGGTCTTCATGCCATTCCACCGGCGTCAGGGTGTCCTGCCAGATTTTGGGCACTTTGTTTTGGAGGAAGGCGAGGGGCAGCTTGCCAGAGACGCCCCCCGCAAGCTGCGGATAGGCCGTCAGCGCCTGTTGGGTTGCCTCTTGCGTGCTGTAGCTGTTCATAAAGATGAGAGGCAGGCGGGCCGTCATCTTCTGGCGCAGGTGCAGGACATGGCGGACGATGATGTCGAGAAAACGCAGCCCATCTTTCACCACCAGCAGGGATCTCGGCCCATTCAGCCCCATGGTGGCGCCGAGTCCGCCGTTCAGTTTGACGACGACGAGCCGGTTGAGCGCGTCTAAGCCGTCCGCATGGTACCCGAGCGCGGCGGATCTGTCGGCTATATCTTCTGGCGGGCGGGCATGAGTTTCGGAGATGTAACCGGTCGCGCCGGCGACGAGTTGGGCGTAGTGGTGTTCAAAGCTACGGATCAGCAGATCGTCCAGACCTGCGCGTTGCATCTTGTGGCGAACCGGTGCGAATGACACCGTGGGTTTTCGACCCATTCAATGACCTCGACGTTGAGTGATATGTCAGAGTGCGTTCAGATTGGGAACGCGCGTTGTTCCGCATTGCGTAAGTATAGGCGAGATGCCTACGTTTTCCTTGCGAATGGCGCGCGAAAAGTCGTCGTGCCGGACGGAATCCACATTCGTTTTTCGCTTGTTATGTGATGTTTTCCTCAATAGTCTTGCATATCTCGCGAGCGAAATGGTACATTTTTTGGGCCAGTTCCTTCGGAGGTTTCCCGCCAGGGAGCAGCCCGATATCGGAAGGATACCTCGCATCGATGTACAGTTCATTCAGTTGGTTCAGAAGATCCGATTCCACCTTGAGCCTGACATACTTCTCCACCTGATTGCGAAGCGTAATCAGGTCGTGAACTCTTGGCACGGTTTTCTCATACTCTTCGAGAACCGCTTTGAACGACTTCTCAATCGACTGCTGACAGTGGAAGGCTACCATGTGCGTCAGATCATCACGGTTGATGATTTCCTCTACAACCCCTAAATCATCGCGAGCCGAATCCAGCCACGCTTCAGCTTGCCTTCTCATACAACGTCCTTCCTGAGCTTTCTATATCGTTCAAAAAAGAAGAGCCATGTCTCCGAAGAAACTCGTACTCTCCTTTGGTATAGATGATAAGGTCGATGGGAAGATACCTGTTGATCGCCTGAAGACGCTCCCTCACCGTGAGCCTCTTTTGCATCCTCTCTTCATAAGTTTGTGAGATGTTTTCAGAGTCAAGAATGACCAGCAGATCGACATCGCTTCCCGATTCCGCCGTCCCCCAGGCATGGGATCCGAAAAGAACGATCCGATAGGGATCAAGAGTCAAGAGACGCGCAACAATATCGTCTATGTGGTTGATCTTGGTCTCCATCTCATCCTATTTTCGAGTAATGTAACGAATATGCGATTCTGCTGATCACGCAGCAGGCCGACTTGAAGCATACGCTGCAAGACACATGCCTCGGATCCTCCAGTCTACCACGTCCAGCAGGTGTATAGGCTTGTCAGGTCGCGGCTTTGGCATACTTGGCTCGCCATTCTAAGTAACGTTCGAATTCGGCGGCTAACGTCGTCGGATATAACGTGGCGATCTCGTACCAACTGAGATTCTGAACCGTGGCAAAGTTGTACCGTGTTTCGGTGGGAAAAACGTCGCGCTGACGCCCTACACCTAGCACTACCCGATTGTGAACGGACGGAAGTGCCTTCGGAGCCAACTGTTCACAGTACGCAAGGCGAAGATCCAATTGAGATCGATTTTTGTTAATTCCTTGCCCGGTACCCACTGGCGACTTTCACTTCGCCTCACCGAGAACGAGACTTTCTGCACTCAGAAGGCCGAAGTCAATTTCCGGGCCGCCGCTGGACTGGGGTTTTTCCGGATGTGGGATGCGACGCCAGAGCCAGATCAGCACATTCCCTTCCGGTGCAGGCAGGTCTAAGCGATTGAATAACGCAACGCAGATCCTATGCCGAATTTCGGCTGACATATAAGCAAGTGTACCGAAGAAGCTCCAGGTAACGGCATCCTCGCTGTTAAGTGACTGGAGATCGCAGTAGTAGCCAAGACCGTCTCGTGCGTGCCTGTCATCTTCCGGATTGCGACCTTGAAAAAGGTGGCTGGCATGAAATTTCTGAAGCAACTCCGGAGTAGGCGATGGTAAGTTGGCGTACTGGACCATATTTTCCAATGGATGACTCGTGACACGAACTCCACCTCTGCTTTCAGCGAGCGTGAGGTTGATTCCACTTTGCCAGCTTTCAATACAAAGCATCGTTTCTCCGTGATCTACCCTAGATTCTGTTTGAAAAGTAACGGCTATCGGAATGCAGTAAATCCTTCATCTACACGCCGTAATTCCCATCATTTGCACCACTTTGACCCTGCTTGGCCCCCTTTCAAATGGTCTCCTAGTACGACAACCGCAGTTACGGTGATAGCGTGAAGAAAGGACAAAAAGAGCCTTCAAAATGGCAACGAGAACTGCTGTCCGCTCAGTTCCATTCCGCCTCCAACAGCGTTTTCTGCTCTTTTTTTCGCCGGGGCGATCACAATTCACTGAATTGCGGTTGTAGTACTAGAGTTACGTTCATATTGGAGACGCCTACTTTGCTGCATTGCGTAAGAGCAGGCGAGACGGTTGGGATTCTGTGATGGTGTAGGTGGTTGTCTCGTTACCAGCCGATGGCGCAACCGTCCTTGCGGGGATCGCTGCCCCCGATCAGGACGCCGCTTTCCGGATCGCGCACGATAATCTGTCCGCCGCCGAAACCGCCCCGGCCTGCCCCGTCGGCCGGCACCAGTTGATGTCCGCGGCGGGCCATCTCCGCCAGGGTGCCGTACTCCCAGCCCTCTTCGATCATCAGCCGACCGCCGGGTTCGCCCGCGCCTAAGCCCGAGTGCGGGCCGCTCAGCGACCAGCGGGGCATATCCAGCGCCTGCTGGGGGCTCATGCCCAGGGCCGCCATATTGACCAGCATCTGTAGATGACCCTGGGGCTGCATGTAGCCGCCCATCACGCCGAAACTGGCGTGCAACGCGCCGCCGCGCGTGGTCATCGCCGGGATGATCGTGTGATAGGGACGCTTATTGGGGGCGAGACAGTTGGGATGGTCGGGATCAAGGACAAAGAGCGCGGCCCGGTTTTGCAGGCTCACGCCGCTGCCGGGCACGACCAATCCGCTGCCGGTACTCTGATAGAGGCTGTTGATGAAACTGCACGCGTTCCCCTGGCCGTCGGCGGTGGTCAGATAGACCGTATCCGAACCGGCCATGGGATAGCCGTGGGCGACTGATGCGGCGGCCTGTCGCGGGTGAATCTCCTGGCGCCGTTGCTCGGCATAGGCCCGGCTGGTGAGCGAGTCCAGAGGAATCGGCACAACGTCGATGTCGCAGACCCACTGCCGGGCATCGGCGTAGCCGATGCGCATACACTCCACCAGCGTGTGCAGACGGTCGACGCTGGACATCTGCGCCAGATCGAAGCCGTCTGCCAGATTGGCGGCGATGATGGCCGCCAGTCCCTGGCCGTTGGGCGGGCATTCGTACAGGCGGACGTCGCCGAAATCGGCGGTGATTGGCTCTTGCCAACTGCTGGTGTGGGCGGCCATGTCTTCCGGCGTGATCCATCCGCCATATCGCTGCACATGCTCGCTCAGCTTGTGGGCGAATTCACCGGTGTAGATCGCTTTCTTGCCGTCGGCGGCGATGGCCCGCAGCGTCCGGCCCAAAGTGGGAATGCGCATCACCTGCCCGGGCTGCGGCGCGCGGCCATTGATGAGAAGCTCATGGCCGCTGGGCTGCTCCGGCCCGTTGTCCAGATCGTTGCTGGTCCAGCTCGGCGAACGCCGGAGTTTGGCTGTCTGCGAGGCCCAGCTATGCCCGATCCATTCAGTGACGGGGTAGCCCTCTTCGGCGAGGCGGATGGCCGGCTTCAGCACATCGGCCAGCGTCATGTCGCCGTGTCTTTCCAGCAGATCGCTCCACCCGGCGACAGTTCCGGGGATGCTGACGCTGTGCCCGGTGAACTGGGGCATGCGGGCATAACCGAGACGGCGCAGTTCGTCGATGGATGCGGCTGCTGCGGAGCGGCCGGAACCGTTGAGCGCGGTCACGCGTTCGCTTTTTGCGTCCCAGTAGAGGGCAAAACAGTCGCCGCCGATGCCGGTGGACATCGGTTCGACGACGTTCAGGGCTGCGGCTGTGGCGATGGCGGCGTCGGCTGCGTTGCCGCCCGCCTGCAGGATTGACAGTCCGGCCTGGGCAGCCAACGGTTGGCTGGTGGCGACCAGCCCGTTGCGCGACAGGACATTGCTGCGGCGGGAGCGGAAGACGAAATCGTAGTTCATGGGTTGAGCTTCCTGAAATGTTTGGCCCCTTTCCTCACGTTGTCTCTCCTGTTCTCCGGCGCTCGGAAAGCGACCAATTTCGATATGGCCAGATGAGTTGGAATTTTCATATTAGTCGAATGTTAAGGAATCGGCAAAGCGTCCAGGCATTGGGTCTGTGCTGCCGACGAGGCGCCAAGGGCGCTCCCTGGACCCCCAGGGAATTCAGACCTTTTTGGCTTAACAACGCGGCTACGGTAGACTACTTGTGGAGGGATTGTTCCATTTCTGTTTCGTTGCCGCCAAACTCCTGAACCTGGAGCCGGCGGCAACGAAATTCGCGATTCAGCTTCCTGATTCAGCATCCGCTAATGGGTTTTCTGGTTGAGGCCATTGCCGATATTGCGCCTTATATCTACGCTGCGTGCGGTCTGGTGGCGCTATTTCAACTGTATCGCACGTGGCAGGTGCGCGCGGAGCGGCGACAGGCAGTTTTTTCGCTGGAACGGGACAAGGCGATTGACGATCTGTATCGCATTTTTCTCTCTGCGCTGTTGATACTTGTCGTGATGGGATTCACCTATTTTGCCAGCACAACGCTGCGCGCGGCAATGATCACAGTGGAGTCATCCTCAGTTTTTGGAGCGGCGGGCGGCTCCTCGACATCCCCCAATGGACCTCTGTCGGCGCTGATCCCGACCCCGACATTCACGCCGGAAGCGCCGACGGTAACGCCAAGGCCGACCCCTATTGTCGTTTCCACGCCTGTGCCGGATAATCAAGAGGATGATACGCAGCCAGAACCGTCACCCCCCCCAGCAATACCCCCGGCCGTCTCCCCGGCTCTTTGCCCGGACGCGCGTGCGGTCATACTTTCGCCGGGAAACGGCGCGGTCGTGAGCGGGGTTGTGCCGATCGTGGGTACGGCCCAGCACGATCAGTTCGACTACTATAAGTTGGAGTTGGCCCCCAGTGGAGCCAATCAAAGTTTCAGCTATTTTGACGGCGCTGAAAGACCGGTGGCCGGCGGTCTGCTGGGCAACCTGAACAGCGGTGCAGTGGCGAATGGCACGTATACGGTTCAACTCGTGGTGGTGGATAGCACCGGCAACTATCCGGAACCCTGTCGCGTGACGGTAACGGTGAAGAATTGATGAGGGCGGACGCTGTGAATTGCGTTTCCCCTTGCTATTTGAGCGCGGACGATGAACGATAGGTTCCTGCGTTTGCAGAAAACTTTGGCTGCCGTAAGCAGCCTGATATTAGGGAACCCGCTATGGCGTCGGCTCGTTGTCTTCGCCGCCGCGACAGTCCTGACCGTGCTGATCACGCTCCTGATGCGTGACGGGAATCGGTTCGCCCTGCCGACCACAGTCGGTTCGCCCGCTACGTCTGCGGTGCAGCAAGCGGAGCCGACGGCCACCATGGCGCCGGACTCCACAGAGACGCCCACGGCAACAGTCAGGTGGTCGCCAACGCCGACCGCTTCAGCCACACCGACCTCGACTGAGACGCCGGCGCCGACTGCGACACTGACGCCGACCGAGACGCTGACGCCGACCGAGACGCTGACGCCGACCGAGACGCTGACGCCGACCGAGACGCTGACGCCGACCGAGACGCTGACGCCGACCGAGACGCTGACGCCGACCGAGACACTGACACCAACTGCGACACCGACACCAACTGAGACGTTGATACCAACTGCGACACCGACACCGACTGCTACGGAAGTATATGTGCCGATCAGCGTCTTTCCCTCGGATATTGAAATTGGCGCTGAGGACAATGTGACGGGGAAAATCGTTCTGTTCCCTGCCCGCCTGCGAGTTGGTCCGTCTACGCAGGATGATGTCTTGGAGCGTCTGGGCCAGGATGTCCGCGTCACCTTGGGCGGCATTACGGCCAACCGCAGATGGGTCCTTTTGAAGGTGACGGATTCGAGAACGGAGTTGGACGGGAAGGAAGGTTGGATGGCCGTCGAGTTGATGGAAATTACGGGCGACCTGACAACGCTTCATCCCTACACGGATGAGGGCATTCGCATTCGACCGTTCGGCTCGCGTCCTCCCGGCATTGCGATCAAGATGACGCCCACAGTAGACGGGACAGGCCCAGAGGGCGCCCCGCTTTCAACTGTGGTCGCAACGACGGAGTTGATAACGGCTACGCTCACGGCGACACCCACAGCAACGGCCATCCCGACGGAAACGCCGACAGCGACACCCACGGCAACGGCCACACTGACACCCACGCCGTCAGCAACGCCCACGGCAACGGCCATGCCGACACCCACAGCGACGCCCGTCACCCCGACGGCTACCCCGACGGCTACCCCGACGGCCCCGCAGGCGGCGCGAGCTGCTGACGAGTTGCCGACGGAAGCGTATGCTGTGGCGTTGCAGCCCGCGCAGGTCACCCCGCCCGAGGTGGATGAATTTGTAGCGACCGTTCTCGGTGAGGCAGTGCCGGTCGATCTTGCGAAACCAATCTCGGTTCGCACGGACAATGGCGACGTTCTGCTGTTGGAGTTCGACCCGGTCGAGGAGCAGGTGGTGATGTGGAGCGGAATATTCGGCGCTTCGCAGGGTGAATGGCTGGACGCCAACGTCGATTACCTCTGGCCGGGCACGCGGGTCTATGTGGCGGGTCGGGAAGATGATAACGGGCGGGTGATTGTCTCGAACGTGCGGGTTGTCTCGCTGCCGGAATTCGAGCGGGTAAAGCGCATGGATGTGCCGACCTTCGGCGCGGCGTGGCAGGGCGGAAAGGCCGTGGCGCTGCTGGGTAAGCGGGGCGAGCCTGGCATCTTCCTCTTGCAACAGGATGGCGCGGTGACAGTTGTCAGGGAGACCGGTCAGAGCGTGCTGCCCGTCCACAACGGCGCGCAAGGATTCGTCATCCCGGATGCCAACGCGCCGGCGGATCGGAACGGGTTCCTCTATGTACGGGGGAGCGGAATCGGGCTTGCAGTTCAGGCCCATCCTTTCCAGAGTGTGCGGGGGATCGTTGCGGACTGGCGCGGGGACCTCTGGTGGATCGAGATGCCGCCGGTTGGTCTGGCCCAATGGCGCTTATGGCATTACGACATCCAGGCCGGGCAGATCGTGCTGCGGGTGCAGGCTTCTACGTCTCTGTTGGGGGGGAGGGCCAACCGCACCATCGAGCCAACGCTGATCGCGGTCCTGCCGGGGGCCGAGGACGTCCGTTCGTTTGTGATTGATACCGCCGATCTCGATGCAGGGCGTCAATATACCGGCCTGTACCGGATCAATCTGGACGTAGACGGAGAGGTCGATGTGAGGCAGCTGGTGCGCGAGGGTATCTATCGCGGGCCGTTTGCGCTGAGTCCCGACAACAGCCGTCTGGCCCATCTGGCTTTTGATCCGCAACACCCGAGCCTGACGGTCGGTTTTGTCCGTCCGGCCAATCAACTGTGGGCGCGGGAGATGGCTGCGAACGGGGCCGGTGTCCGCGGCCGGCTGAGCGCGCAGACCGAAACCCGATTCGAGTTTTTCGCGCCGCGGGTGGCTTGGTGGGACGATGACCGACTCCTGCTTGGCCGCAGCCGCTTCTCGCCACAAGGCGTCTTTTCGCTGGAGATATTCGGCATTACCGCAGTGGATCTGCGGCAGACAGGGTCCGCAGCCCGAACCTCATATCTGTTTCCGTTGGGCGATGTGGTCGGGGATTATGCTGCCTGCGCAGACGGCTCGGTGTTGATCAGTGTGAAATCGGGCAACAGGGTCCCACGGCTGGAAGAGTGGAATGGTGATGGGCAGCCACAGATGCGAGGCCAGCTGCCGGGATATTTCGATCGTATCTTCCTCTGTTGGCAGCGTTATTCCGGCCCTGTTCGGATTCGCCGGTGATTGTGTTCAATGCTCTGGCGCTTGGATTTTCGAGCGCGAAGGTGGCAGCGGCTCTTGAGCAGACGGGAATGACGGCATGGCCAGATGATTGGATTCATTTCACCGGTGTCACGCATCTGATCCTGGGCGGCGCCGGCGTTGTTCTGGGCGCGTTGTCGTTAATCTGGTGGTCACAGAAGACGGGGCGTTGGTATGCCGTCTTTGCCGGTACGCTCCTGATCAGTATGCTGCTGAATGTGGCTGCGTTTTATCTGTTCGTCGTGCCCCCTCACAGCGCCGGATGCGTCGATCTCTGCCCTGGGCACCTCGGTTATCCTCTCCCCTTCGCCACGCTTTCTCCCAGCGGCGCAGTGAAGATCTATATCGTCGATTTTGTCCTGAACCTGCTGCTGCTGTGGCTGTTGTGGCTCGGCGGCACGATTGTCTGGCGTCTTCTGAGCGAGTCCCTCGAGTTGGGTGAGAAGGGCTTGCGCTTTCGTCTGCTGTTTGTCGTGGCGTTTTTCCTGTTGCCTTGGGGGCTGATGCCTCGCTACTTCAGTCCGCCCGCCGCCGCGGTGACCGGTGACGAGTTGCGGCTTGCGGTGAATGCCCGCCGCGCCGCCGAAACCACCTACGGCGTAACCGGCCTGTGGGTCCAGCGCCTGGCGCTGGAGGATATCCGCTACGTTCCTCTGGAAGTTCCCGATATTTTCGGCGGCATCGACAAGCCACAGGCACAGGTCTGCCTGCGGGGGTATACCTACTTTTATCTGCCCTGGCGTCGCTATCGGGTGAAGCTCGATCAGACCGGGGTCACGGCCCTGAGTTTCCAGGAGCTACCCTTGACCGGAAGCTGCTGGCAGCCGTGAACGGCGAGGAGAGAGTGAAGAGGAGAGAGAACATATCTCAATTCTCTCTCCTTGCTTCTTACTCCCCGATGTAAAGCTCTGTTGCGGGGAAGAAGGCCGCCCAGGCAAACCAGAAGTGATCGAAATGGAGTACCGCGGTCAACTGCTCACCGGCCAGGGGGCCGTCGATGGCTTCGCCCAGAATGTCCCAGGTGCTGCCTGTTTCGGCGTCGCTGAACGTGCCATCCTCGTTGGCGGAGAAGGTCAGGCGTTGATCCCCAAGCTGGCGATCGTAGACGGCCACGGCGCCGATGTCTTTGCCCTTGCTGATGACAGAGGCGTCGAGCGCGCTGGCCAGCCCGGCTTTGTGGAAGATCGCAAGTTCAGTCCCACCGAACGAGTCGTGGACAACGCCGGCCTCCTCTAGCAGCGCGAATGGATAGGCGATGGCCTCGGTCTGCGTGGTCAGTCCGAGAACCCGTTCGACCGGATCCAGACGCGGGTCGGGTGTGTCCAGGAAGAGGAAGGGGTGGGATGTGCTGTCGTAGCCCACATACGGGTTGTATCCGTAGTTGCGGGGCATGTTCGGCCGCGCCAGCACGTCACCGTCCGGATGGCTGGCTTTGAAGTCCTCCCAGGAGAGCACCTGGCTGGAGAGGAAGTTCAACTGCTCGCCCGCATACTGGCCGATGATCCCTTCGCCGGTGAACTGCTGCCACCATGTCTCCGTCTGGCGATCGTACATGATCAGATCGCTGTTGCGCAGCCGTCCGGTGGTGCCGAAATCGAGGACCTGGCCGTCAAAGTTACGGTTGAAGGCGATGCTGGCATTGCACAGGGGGCAGAAGGTGATGGTCACGGGTTGGCCGTCTACTACGTCGTTGACGATCTCGTGCCAGATGAGAATGCTTAGCGGGTAGGCGCGGGTCACATCACCGTGGCTGAACAGGATCACCGGGTCCTGGCCTTCCAGCCATTCGTCCCCGGCCGTTATCGACTCGAACTGCGGAGCGTCGACCGCGGGAATGCCGTCTTTGGGCGGGCCGCCGGAGAGAATCTCTCCCCAACTCACAGTGCGCCGCGAGAAGTCGGTGGAGAAGCCGCGCGTGCGGAACGGAGGCGGAACGTCATCCTCGATCAGGTTTGCGTTCAGTTGCGGCACGCCCGCGTTGGCACTGCTGGACGCCTGAGCGGTTTCGGCGTTACTCTCTGCGCTGGTGGTCATTGCGGGGCCACTGTCGGATATTTCCGGCGCGGGCGCTTCTTCCGGTTGTATCGGAACGCAGGCCAACAGGATGATCGTCGCGATCATGAGCAGGCCCGCAAGCTGAATCCATCGTTTCCTCGGCATGGGATACCCCCTTGGAGTTAAGAACACCAGTGGCTAATGGTCAGCGGCCGGTGGTCAGTCCACCAATAGCCACGAATCCGTCGCGCAGCAGCACACTCTGTATGCGCCCGCACATCGACCATCAGCAAGTCACACACGTACACTGGGACTATGCCACAACGGGAAGCCCTAGGCTGTAGTGAGGCTTACGCTACGACCATTCATATTGTGGCCATTCGCGCTGCATTCGTCAACGCCACCCTGACATCCAATTCCTGACTAAATTGATGTTGGGTCTTGACAAATTAGAACAAGCGTGCTATTTTAGGCTCATACAATGAAATCCAGGCAAGCGGGCAGGGATCCGGGAGGAGGACTCATGGCCAGGGATATTAAGCGGATGACACGCATCGAGTTGGAGTCTGAATTGGTTGCTGAACGCGCGGCGACGCGGCGGAGCAATACGATAATCTTTATGATGACTGTGCTGGCCGTGTTGGGATTCATGGTGATGGCCGGAACGGTTGCGCCGATCACCGGTTGAGGCTGGCGGCGCGTATTCGCAGCACACTGGCGGACGGACCCGCACCCCATCTGCTCCCCAGGACGGCGCAATCTCGCATCTGCCGCGCATGGTTGCGCCGTCCGCTTCATTTTCCAAGTGGCAAAGACATACGCCATCAGTAAGCCCCGGACGTTGCCGCGGCGCTGCTCGCTGTTCCCGTGGCAATCATGCGCGCAGGCGCGCCGGGACTGACCGTGAGACGGGTGACGCCTGGACCCTCGGCCCGGGATGTGGGATTTGTAACTGGTTTGCTTGTAGAGTGGCGGGATGTAAACATTTTATTGGTTATGTAACTGTTTTGCTTGACAGAACCCGCTCAGTAATAGTAAATTACGTCTCGCAACTATTTTGCTGGAGGAATCCCGTGCCTGAAACCGAGCAGGAGAGAGCGACAATCAGGCCTGCCGGGTATGCGGCGTTGATCGAACGGTACGGCCTCGAAGTTATCCCCAATTGGCACACCTCGCGGGTGACGACCAGCGGGATTCATCAGGTCGACTCCCAGGTGGGCATCACCAGGGAGGTGTATCCACCCCTTTACTGGCCTGGGGACAGGCTGGGCGACCATCTTGAATTCGCGCTCAAGTATGACGGAACGAACCTCGCGATCCTCGCCAGCCTGTTCCAGGAGGGGGTGGAGCAGGACCTGGTGGAATACATTATTTCTAAACCGACCGGCAAGTATGCCAGGCGGTTATGGTTTTTCTACGAATTCCTGACCGGAAAATTGCTTCCCCTGGATGACCTGAAGCAAGGAAACTATATCGATCTGCTCGAATCGGACGAGTACTATACGATTAACCCTGCCCACCGGATTCGCCGTCAGCGCGTCTACGACAATCTGCTGGGGGATAGCCGCTTCTGCCCCACGGTCCGGCGCACAACAATTCTTCAAGAATTCGAATCGTCCGACTTGCCTTCACGATGCAGGCAGGTCATTTCTGGGTATGTGCCTGCACTGGTGGAGCGTGCGGTTAAATACCTGTATACGAAAGAAACCAGATCATCGTTTGCTATTGAACGGATCACCCCTTCTGCTGCCCGATCTGAACGCTTCATGTCTGTACTCGAACAGGCGGGGCAAGAAGAGTTCTTCAGAAAGCAGAAGCTCATCGAACTTCAGAACGAAATTGTCGACCATCGTTTCCGGGAATTCGATTACAGGAAATCACAAAACTATGTTGGGGAAGCGATTGGTTTGCAAAGGCAACGGATACATTTCGCCTGCCCGAGGCCTGGAGATTTGGCCGACCTGATTGAAGGATTGGAAGCCGCCCATCTGCGCTTGAAGAGTGGTAACGTGTCCGCGGCAGTACACGCCGCGGCAATCGCCTATGGCTTCGTCTTTCTACACCCGTTCGAGGACGGCAATGGCCGCATCCATCGCTTCCTGATCCACAATATTCTGGCTCGACGCGAGTTTACGCCCCCAGAGATCATCGTTCCTGTCTCAGCCGCCATGTTGGACAACTCCGCCGACTATGACGCTTCCCTGGAGGCGTTTTCTCGTCGGCTGATGCCTTTAGTGGACTATACTCTCGATGAAGATGACCGCATGATCGTTCGAAACGACACGGCTATCTGGTACCGTTACATCGACATGACGCCCCAAGTCGAGGCGCTCTTTCGTTTTATAGAACGGGCAATCGACATAGAATTGGCTGAGGAACTGGCATTCCTGGAAAACTACGATGCGGTCAAGAGTTCGCTCCAGGGAATCGTCGATATGCCCGACCGCCAGATCGATCTCTTCATTCGTTTCTGTCTTCAAAACAATGGCCTTCTCTCCAAACGCAAACGCGCCAGCCACTTCGACTTTCTGACTGACGAGGAAGTCGCCGCGATGGAGCAGGCTATGCGATCCATCTATGGTGATGCGGCTGTACATCACTCCTGATCTACAACGGATTTCTTCTGTCTCATCTGCTCGTCGCTCGGGTCTCCATCGCCTCTATGGGCTGGTGGAAGTAGTAGCAGAGACCATCCGGGGCGATGACGAAAAAGACCTGGAACTTCTGACCATCGTTCTCATCCACGCGCCAATTCCCGATTTCGGTCCCGTTGGCCTCCAACTCCTGTCGCGCTCTGTGGATATCGGTCACCAGAATGGCAGCGCCGTCGTTGCCGGGATCACCGCCGTTAACCGCGAACCCGATTCGAACGCCGTCGCGCTCCAGGATAACCGTCGGCGCCGGGTCAGCGCGCCGCTCGACCTCATTGAGTCCAAACGCGTCACGGTACCAGATTGAAGCTTGATCGATGTCTTCCACGGGCAAAGCCAGGATGTCGTCGGCATACGGGAAAGCAGTTTCAAACAGCTTGGTCAAACTCATATTTTTGTCTCCTTAGCGAGCCAACGCGCGCGCTGCAAGAAAAACCAGAGAAACTCTACGGGATATAGTCATTGTATCAACTGGAGAGCCGGAAAGCATGTATGGAGCGACGCAAATGCGTGTAAACAGGGCAGATACAACAAAACCCCGAGGGGCATCCTGTCGGGGTTTCGCGAAACCTGCTGGGGCCGCCAGAGTTGGCGGTTGAAATTCAGGCTCCTCGGGTTGGATTCGAACCAACAACATTCCGGTTAACAGCCGGACGCTCTGCCGATTGAGCTACCGAGGATTACTTTCGACGTTTGATGGTCGCTATGCGCCCGGCAGATGGGGTCAACGACGATCAAGACAACAGTTGAGCATTATACCAAGTTACCTGGTCAGCCGTCAAAATTACGACCTTCCCGAAACTGTCTTGATGCCAACTGTCAGCCCAGATAGTCACGCAATTTACGGCTGTGAAAGGGGTGGCGGAGTTTGCGCAAGGCTCTGGCCTCGATTTGGCGCACGCGTTCGCGTGTGATGTTAAACTCTTTGCCCACATCCTCCAGTGTCTGGCTCATGCCGTCCTCCAGCCCGAAGCGCATACTCAGCACTTTGCGTTCCCGTTCGGGCAGGTCGTCCAGAATTTCGCTCATCTGCTCCTGCAGCAGGTGGCGGCTGGCAGAATCCACCGGCGCAGGGATACTCTCGTCCTCGATAAAATCGCCCAGGTAGCTATTTTCTTCCGTACCGACCGGCATGTCCAGGCTGATTGGCTCCCGGCTCAGGCGCTGGATGCGCTGCACCTTGGCCGCAGCCTGGTCGAGTATGACCTTCAGGTCGCCGGTGATTGGCCGCTCCTCCTCCAGCGCCTGGCGCACCTCCGCCTCCACGTCCGGCTCCAGATATCCCATCTCCAGCGCGATCTTCTGCGGGGACGGCTCCTCGCCCTTCAACTCCTGTTGCAACTCTCTTTCGGCGCGCATCTGCCGGTTGATCGTCTCCACCATATGCACCGGGATGCGAATGGTGCGCGCCTGATAGGCGATGGCGCGGCTGATGGCCTGGCGGATCCACCAGGTGGCGTAGGTGCTGAATTTGAATCCTAGCGTGTGATCGAACTTCTCCACTGCGCGCAGCAGGCCGACATTCCCTTCTTGAATCAGATCCTGGAAGTTCAGGCCGCGGCCGATGTACCGTTTGGCGACGCTGACGACCAGGCGCAGATTGCTCTGGGCCAACAGATCCTGCGCCAGTTTGCCATCGGCGATCTTCGCTTTCAGTTCCTCGATTTCATGCGGCGACAACTCTGCGGTTGGCTCGTCAGCGGGCCTTTCGTCGTCAGCGGTCGCCTGCTGGAGGCGTTCTTCCGCTTGCAGACCGATCTGGATCCGTTCGGCCAGGGCGGCCTGCTGTTCGGCGGTCAGCAGGTCATGGCGACCGATCTCGCGCAGGTACATACGCATCGGATCCAAAACCTGGCCGACCTCCTCCACATCCTCGATAATTTTTTCCACGGGAATGCGCGTTTCCTTCTCGATCTCCTCCTCCAGCTTCAGGTCGCGCTCGATACGAGGCAGAGGCGTGCTCTCATCTTCCGCCTCTTCTATCTGCGGGAGAAGTTCTGTCTCTTCCTCAGACTCATCGATCTGGACATATTCATCAAGCTCGCCCTCGGCGCGGGCAGAGCCGGCCGGGGGACTGTCATGCTTCGTGTTTGACGCATTGCGTTTGGTTGCCATGTTCCTACCTGTATTGGGGAATCTCAGGCGATGGCGATGCCTGGTTCGGCCCGGATGATGCCGTAAGAGATATGGTTTCTACGTGCCAATACGCGTTCCAGGTGGTGACGGTCGCGGCGATTGGCGTTTATGCTCGCCGAAAACTCCAGAATCGCTTCACGGTCGGCGCATTCCTGCGCATCGTGCAACAAGAACTGCATGGCCGACAGATTTTCTCGCAGCCGCGTGTACCGCAGACGGATCAGAAGTTTGAGCAGCGCATTTTGCACGTCCGCCGGTTCCCGTTCCGGCATCGTCATGATCTGTGTTATCAACTGTGACAGGACAGGGTGATAACCGGGGCTGAGCGTCTCCTGGAAGGCGTTGATATCCCAGAGTTCATCGCTGGCGATAAAGCCCCGCAAAGCCCCGAATATCTCCCGGTATTCGATCTGCTGAAAGTCATTTCTGCTCAGGGGGGCGATTTCCAACTCCTGCGTCATGCCCCATTGCCAGATCAGCAGGTCGGGATCGTAGATCAAAAGGGCCAGCAGAAAACTCTCCAATTTCGTTTCCGGCACAATCGCTGCCAGATCGGACGTCGGTGGCGGTGGCGCCCCGTTGGCCTGGCCGTCCGCAGAGGCCGGGTCGACTGACTCCTCCCACGGGGCACTATCCGGCGGTGTCTGCGGTTCCGCTCCTGCCGGAGCCTGTCCACTCTGAGGCCGTGTAAACCGCCGACGATGGCGGCCTTCCTCTGATGGGCGCCGCAACTCGCGGGCGCTGGCCGTAACGCGCTGCTCGATCGTCCGTTCCTCAATCCTGACAACCCGGCTCAGCCGCTGGATATAGTGCTGGCGCTCCTCATCGTCTCCCAGTTCGGCGATGAGGGGTGTCAACTCGGCGACTGCCTCGCCTTTGCCGCGGGCGCTGTCCAGATCGTACTGGTTGGCGACAATCCCGAAATAGTAATCGACGAGGGGAGTAGCGTTGTTGATCAATGCCTGCCAAGTACCAGTGTCTTGGCGGATGATGTCGTCGGGATCGCGGCCCTCCGGCAGGGTGGTAATGCGCAGGTTGGCGCTGAGCCTGTGCTCTACATGCATGCGTCCGGTCGGTGTCAGGACCGGTTTGGCTTTGCGCTTCAGCGCCTGTCGCGCCTGGTTCAGACCGCGCAATGTAGCCTGTTGACCGGCCGTATCCGCGTCCAATGCCAGGATGAAGTTGTCGGTGTAACGCTGGAGCTGACGCAGCTGTTCCTCGGTCAGGGCTGTGCCCAGGCAGGCGACGACGTTTTCAAAGCCGAACTGATGGGCGGCGATCACGTCCATATAGCCTTCGACGATCACGACGCTGTCGGCCTGGCGGATGGCACTGTAGGCCCGGTCCAGCCCATAGACGACGTGTGATTTGTGAAAGAGCGGGGTTTCAGCCGTATTCAGATATTTGGGGGGCGAATCGTCCAGCACACGCCCGCCAAAGCCGATGATCCGGCCCTGGCGATCGTGAATGGGAACGATCAGCCGGTTGCGGAAGGAATCGTAGAAGGAGTCGCGCTCTTCGTTGTGCTTGACCAGATCGGCGCGGTGCAGAGAATGCGGCGAGTAGCCCGCCTGCTCCAGATGATTCCGCAGGGCGTCCCAACTGTCGGGCGCAAAGCCAAGATTGAACTGTGCGGCGATCTGGGCATCGATCCCTCGTCGTTGCAGATAGTCGCGCGCCGGCTGCGCCTCCTGGTTGCGGTGGAGTTGGCTGCTGAAGAAGAGCGCCGCTTTGTCATTCAACTCATATAGAAGGTCCCGGTCCTGGGCGTTGCGTTCGTCGGTTTGTTCCGGCAACTGAATGCCGGTCTCCTGCGCGAGAGTCTGCAATGCCTCCCGAAAGTCCATATTCTCCTTTTGCATGAGGAAGGAGAATATGTCGCCGCCTGTGCTGCAAGCGCCGAAGCAGCGCCATGTGCCGGTTTCGGGGAAGACGACGAAGCTGGGGGTGCGCTCCTGATGGAAGGGGCAACAGGCTTTGAAAGAGCGGCCGGCGCGTTGCAGCGGCACATAACGGGAAATGAAGTCCACGGCATCGACCCGAGCTTTGATTTCGTCCGTTACGCTCATTTTACTCCCTGCACCGGCATTCTTATGCAGTGGTCAGTGGCCAATAATTATGACTGGGGGCCGACCACCTCAGACCGCCCGCAACAGTAGCTGTGCCCGAATCGGGCGTCAAAGAGAGGGAATCCGGCTCTCAGGTTGGCGGATCCTCTGCCTGAATCTGCGAACTGTGCGATGCGCTATCGCTTCGGTGAATGTGCGCGTAGGCCCGCTCTGCTTCGCGGAACAGATCGGCCAGTTTCATGGCGCTGAAGATATCGCCGCTTGTCTGAATCTGCCCCCCGAAGAAGAGATCCTTCAGCTTGCGCTGGCCGCTCCACACTTCATGCAGGAGATCGGCTGTCATCGTCAACTCCAGATTCGCTTTGCCCGGCCGCGGGCCAAAGAAGATCTCCAGGGGCGGCTGGCGGCCATCCAATAGCACCTCCGCGTCCGGTTCGGTCAACCGCAGGCGGATGACAAGATTGCTCTTGGTGAAGGACTCAATCGCGCCCGGGCGTTCCTGGACTGTGTCGAACACGCGCCTCAAAACGTCATAGAGTTGCTCGGCATCGGCATAAACAGGCATGGCATGTATGATGGTATCACTTGTCTTTGGTAGCAAAAAGTAGTATAGAGTCGTTGCCGAGAGTCTGTCAAGGGCAACGCGGCGCGATCGGCATGTCAGACTGTGGGCGTCATCGGGCGTGCAGGAACGTCTGGACTGCAATGCGTCGTTCATTTTCATGTCTGAACCGTATGATCGAGGGATGGACTGTGATTTGCAGGCAATACGCGATGCAGAAAAAGCGGAACGTGTACATTTGGCATTTCGTTGTATAATAGCAGGACATCGGGATTTCGCTGTGTTTCTCCCTCGAATATGTCAACGTCTGATCCAACCTGTTGGGAAACGAGCGAGAAAGGAGACCCAAAGGATGCCGCTTTTCAAGCGTGGTAGGAAGCAGGACGAAGAGGACTTACAGTGGCTTTATCGGAATCTCCAGGAGTTGGATGATACTGCACCCTCTGGCGAAGGTGAAGAAGAAGCGCCTGTCGACAGTGACGGAGATGATTTTGGTGAGGGGGCTGTCATGGAACCGCCGCCTGAGCCTGTGTTAGCCGAGCCGCCACCGGAGCCTGTATTAGGCGACCTGCCGCCGCCTGAGCCTGTGTTGACCGAACCACCACCGCCACCGGAGCCTGTTCTGTCTGAGCCTCCGCCGCCGACGACGCCCGAGCCACCACCTGCGGAGATCCCAACGCCGGTTGCCAGAGAATCCCTGCTGGCCCAGGAAGAAGCTACGCCTAATACGGGCGAATCGTATGAGAGGAGAAATAGACAGATGAGTGGGAACCGCCGAGAAAACGCGCCGTTCACCAATCGGGGCCAGCAACCGCCGCAGCCCCGCCCGAAACGGCAGGAGTCGCCGCCATCGGAAGCCACAACCGACACGATCGTGGGGCCTCAATCCTATTTCACCGGCACGTTCCGTTCGGAGAAGGATCTGCGCATCGAAGGAACCGTTGAAGGGGAGATCGACTGCCGCGGAACAGTCATCGTCGCCAAAGATGCGACTCTGTCCGCGACGGTGCGCGCCCGCAACATTGAGATTGCCGGGTCGGTCACGGGCGATGTTTTCATTGAGGAGCGGTTGCACCTGCGTTCGTCCGGGGAAATGCGGGGCCAATCCCATGCCGCGTCGTTTATCGTCGAAGAGGGGGGCTATTTCGAGGGTGAGATGAAGATGGGCTCCTCCGATCAGGAAGATTGGCCTACGATTGGAAGCGGGTCAACTTCCGAGGGGATTGGGCTTTCGATTGAGCCAACCCAGTGGACGACGAAGCGGGCTGAGGGCCGCGCGAACAGGCCGGGCGCCAGCCCGATCGATACCGGTCGGGAGGATACGGGGAGCGGTCGTCACCGGAGCTTATAAGGCTGCTCCGTATAACGACGAATGCGGCGAAACCTCTGAACCGGGATGAACTGTCGACCGGGGCCGCGGCTGCTTTGCCTGCGCGCAGGGCTTAGAGTTGGCTTGCAGTCGACGGTTCAGGCGCATTCCCCAGGGTTGTGCATGTGGGGAATTGGCGTTGCCCTGCCGGTGCGCCGGTTGTGTGGATTCGCGCTGATCATGCAGTACTCGTTTGAAACGCCTTGGAATCGTCCAACTATCTCCTGACCGCCCCTCTCTGACCTCCGACGGATTGCCGAAGCGATATACTGCAATGCTGTGTCCGTCGAGCGACTTGGTTCGATACGTTCGATCAGCGCCGACGACAGATAGAGTGACTCATAGGTTACATCCTGTTGCCCCAGCAATGTGGACTGCGTTGAGCGCCCCGCTTCAATGAACACATGGACCAGATTCAACTCTTCAGGCAGCGTTCTGCCGTAGGTTTTCGACCCCTTCCGACCGTCATAGCTCAGCACAAACATCGCGCCCTGCGCATTGAGTTCGGCCAAAAAGCCGGTGAGAGCCGCCAGATCGACACCGCTGCAATAGCGGGCATCCCGCCCGCCTGAAGTGCCCTGGTATGGGGGATCCATGTAGAGCAGATCGGTCGCAGGTTTCAGGTGATCGATTGTGGAGGTGAAATCAGAACTGGTGATCCGGGTCCTGCCTTTCAGCAGCCGGGAGACCGCATGGATATCGCCTCTCATGCTGTGGGGGCGTCTTCCTTTGCGCCGATTGTCGGGACTCTGATTGAATTCGCCGGCCGCGTTGTAGCGCACGGAGGCTTTGACGCAGCGCGCGAGCAGATAGAGCAGCAGGTCAGGACGATTGGTTGCATTGAACTGGGCGCGCGCTTCATCGTAGAACTCCCTCTCGCGTCCCAACTGCTGATGCCAGAGCCGCTCGTAATCGGACGCGATTCTGTCAGGCTCGTTTATGATCAGGTTGAGCAAATCCATTAACGGCCTGTTCAGGTCGTTAAGATGAAAAGAGTGCGCCAGGCCCGTATAGGCCGCCCGGATCGAAACTGCCGCGGAACCGGCAAATGGCTCGACCAGCGTGTCAATGTCACCGGGCAGTATGGAAAGGATCTGCGCCGCGATATTCCTCTTGCTCCCCTGATAGGGTATGGGCTGTGGCATCCGTTTCATAGAAACTCCGTATCGGCAGCAGTCGAACAGGTGTTCATTCAAGGGTACGCTACATTTCGTCTGCGCGCAACCGCCCGACCGCCTGTTCATCCGCCGGCGTTCAGCTTTCTCTGCAAGCGGGCCAGACGATGGTGCAACTCGGCCTGCGTCTGTGGAGAACGGGTGTGGGGCGGGGTCTGTTCCTGCTCGTGCAATGCCCATTGGGTCCACATGACCGCCTGCGCCAGATCAATGCTCTGCCATTCGTAAAACTTTGCCAGTTCCACATACGGACGGCTGTCTGCGCCGCGCACGGTCGTCAACCACTGCTGCCAGACGGCCACCGCCTCTTCCCAGCGGCGCTGTCGTTTGAGCAGTCGGCCCAGACCGTCAAACGATTCAGCCAGGGGCGCGCGGCCTCTGAGTTGGTCCAGCGCGGCGCGGAAGAGTGTCTCGGCGCTGTCCAGGCGGCCCTGTTCCATCTGAAGGCGCGCCAGACTGAGCAGATCGAGCGGCTGCAGATGGCCTGAGCCGGTGGTGGTCGGTTCGGCAAATGCGCTGTAAATCACCTCCGCCAGGGCGGCCATCGAGACGATATCTTCGCGGTTGTGGTAGAAGACGCGCTGCATCATACGGCCGTCGCCGTCGCGCAGATAGTCGGCGTACAGTTGGGGGATGAGGCTGCCGGGCACGTCGTCCTCTGTGCGAGAATGGCTGAGAACGGTCCGCTCCAGATTGCTGAGGGCGCAACTACCCAGCCGTTTGCGCCACAACCTGCGGGCCGGGTGCAGGAGGTCCAGATGCGGGGCGCTGTCCAGTGCTGGCGGCATGCGGACATCGGCGGGCAGGAAGCGTCTGATATAGCGGTATCGTCCGCGCAGGAGGGGGGCGTCGAAGGAGCGGCCATTGAAGGTCACCAGGCTTTGGCAGTTGCGCAGAAGATGCGCCAGCGCGGTCAGCAGGGCCGGTTCTTCGCCCGGATGGCGCATGAAAAACTGGCGCACGACGAAGGTCAGCTGTTCGGTCGGGCCGTCCGCAGCCGTCCCGTGCGGCTCGAATGTGCCGACCCCGACCATAAAGGCATAAACGCTGGCGCCGCCGCCCAAGCCGGTGCTTTCGATGTCCAGGAACGCGGCCGTGCGGAAATCGGGGCAGCGCTCCAGCCCGTAGGCGGGGTAGAAGGGAGCCAGGATGGAAGGATCGCGTTGCAGAAGGTTGGCGAGCGCAGTCTGTTCGCGCAGGGCATGCGGGGGAACGGGTTGGATGCGCCCCTGCTCGAATGGGGCGTAATGCCGGGTGACGAGATAACAGTGCCCGGCGCTGTTTTCGACAATTTCGCCCGTCTCCAGCGCCTCGATGGGCGCGCGCTCGGTCTCCCCAACGGCCGCGGGCGCCGCTGGCGGCTCCGGTATGCTCGTTACGGTCGGCCCGGTGGATGCGCGCCGGTCGCGCAATCCCTGCAGGCGGCGCAGACGGTCAAGAGTGGAGGACATCGGTATGGCATCGAAGGGCGTTCGGTTCGGATTGAAACTCTATTGTAGCCTAGTCGGATCAGGGCGGGAAATTCTCCACTTTTTGCGCCGCCTCTACGCTCTCGACTATAATTGCCTTCTGAGCGTCGTTTCCATCCAATCCTGGCGGAGAATCCCCGTTGTCGGCAACTGATAAACGCTGGAACTTCTACCCGCCTGCGCCGGAGAACTTCCTGAAGAGCGGCCATGAACATCCGGTGCTGTTGCAGGTGTTGTACAATCGTGGTCTGCGCGACGGGGCCGCCGTGGCGTCGTTCCTTCAGGGTGAGGATGCTGTCCAGGAGAATCCCTTCCGCCTGACCGATATGTCGGTTGCGGTCGAGCGCATCGTGCGGGCAATCGAAAGGCGGGAGGTCATCTGTGTCTATGGAGATTTCGACGCCGACGGCGTGACCGCCACCGTGCTGATGACGACGGCGTTGCAGCGCGCCGGCGCGCGCGTGGGCGCGTACATCCCCAGCCGCGTGGATGAGGGCTACGGCCTGAATGTGGAGGCGCTCAGAACCATCGCTGACAAAGGGGCCGACCTGCTGGTGACGGTCGATTGCGGGATTCGCAGCGTCGCCGAGGTGGCGGAAGCCGTCAATCTGGGCATGGAGGTCGTTCTCACCGATCACCACTCTATCGGCCCGGACCTGCCGCCCGCGCTGGCGGTGGTCAATCCGCGCCGGGATGCCCGCGCGGGGAACTTTCAGCGGCTGGCCGGTGTTGGCGTCGCCTATCGCTTGGCGCAGGGCGTGTTGCGGGTCGTTTCCCGGCAGCCCTGGAGTCGGCTCTCAGCCGAAGAGGCGGCCGCAGAGGAGCAGGCCCTTCTCGATCTGGTGGCCATCGGCACCGTTGCCGACCTGATGCCTCTGCAGGATGAAAACCGTTCGTTGGTGCGGAGGGGATTGTCGGAACTGCGCCGCGGGCAGCGGGTGGGGCTGTACGCGCTGATGGAGATAGCGTCGGTTTCCCTGGCAGCGGTTGACAGCAGCGCGATCAGCTTTCGGATTGCGCCCCGCATCAACGCCGCCGGTCGTCTGGCCAGCGCCAAAATGGCCTACGATCTGTTGCGCTGCGATGAATACGGGACGGCCTATGACATGGCCATGGACCTGGAAAGCCTGAACCAGCGGCGCCAGACGTTGACGACCGAAGCCTATGTGGTGGCCGAAAAGCAACTGGCCGGTGTGGACCCGTCCACTGCGCCGCTTCTATTCGTCGCCAGCGATGAACTTCAGCCCGGTATTGTGGGGCTGACCGCGGGCAAACTGAGCGAGCAGTTCTACCGCCCGGCGGTCGTCGTCGAACAGGGGGAGGATATCAGCCGCGGCAGCGTCCGCAGCATCGCCGGATTTGATATCATTGCCGCGCTCGATCAGGTCAGTTCGCTTCTGGTGCGTCATGGCGGGCATAGCCGAGCGGCCGGCTTCACCGTGCGCACGGAGCAGTTGCCTGCGCTGCAGGAAGCGCTGGAAGGGATGGCCGCGCAGGAACTCGGCTCCCTGGAGGATCTGCGACCGACCCTGCATATCGACGACGAACTGGCGATCGATCAGATCGATTGGGCATTGCACGGACAACTTGCCCGCATGGAGCCGGTCGGCCAGAAGAACGAGCCGGGTCTGTTCCTGTGCCGTAACTGCCGCGTGCGCAGTGTGCGCCGCGTCGGCGGCGGGAAGCATCTGAAAATGGTGATCGACGGCCACGACCATTCGCCCGTGCTGGACGGGATCGGCTTCGGCCTGGGAGAACGGGCAGCCGATCTGCAAGGGGGCAGCCTGATCGATCTCGTCTTTCATCTTGAGGTCAACGAATGGCAGGGGCGGCGCTCTCTGCAACTCAATGTACAGGACCTGCGGCGCGGCGCGCAGTAAGGGCGGCGCCTGCTGCTGAACACAGCGCGTCGGCGTCGAACTCTGCCGCGCAATCGAAAGGAATGTAAGAGTCCACTCATGGCGCAAAGAGCAAATCTGAGAGAGGTGCGTGCCGTTCTGCTGGATATGGACGGCGTTGTCTATATCGGGGATCAATCGCTGCCCGGAGTACAGGAACTGCTGGACTATCTGGAGGCCACGCAGCGAGAATGGCTGTTCGTGACCAATAACTCTTCGCGCACGCCGGCCCAGTTCGTCGAGAAGATCGACCGCATGGGCATTCGCGCCGACGAAGCGCATATTCTCAGCAGCGCGTTGGCGACCGCCAGTTGGCTGGCCGGGCAGTATCCCGACGGCGTGCGCGTCTTTATGATCGGCGAGGACGGTCTGCGCTGGGCGCTAGAGCGCGAGGGCATTACGATTGTCGAGGATGCGCAGACGGCCGATGTGGTCGTCTCCGGCATCGACTTCAGCGTACGCTACGAGCGTCTGGCCGATGCGACCCTGGCTGTGCGCGCCGGCGCCCGTTTTGTCGGCACCAACAGCGATACCTCCTTTCCCAGTGAGCGCGGGCAGATCCCCGGCACCGGCGCGCTGCTGGCCTTGCTGGAGGCGGCCACGGGCGTCACGCCGACGGTCATCGGCAAACCCAACGCCGGCATGTTCGAACAGGCCATGCGCAAACTGGGCACGACCGCGGCCGCGACGCTGATGGTCGGGGACCGCTACGAGACGGATATCGCCGGCGCCATCGAGCTGGGTATGCCGACGGCCGCGGTGTTGACCGGAATCACGCCGGAGGAGGAGTTCCGCGTGGTGGCGCGGCGGCCGGACCTGATTCTGCCTGGGCTGCCTGAACTTCTGGAAGCCTTTCAGCACGCCGACCACTAAATGTCAGTGCGCTCCGGCGAGTCGGGGCGCGAACGGGTCGCTATCCCCCTGGGTTTGAAGGTTTTTTGTATTGGCGTTGGCAATGAAAGCCTCTCCGCCAAAAATCTGGGATGCACCCCATCTGCCGGGGTGCATCCCAGATTTGGGGTTGTCCAGAGTAGCGGGCTGAAGGTCCCAGTGTAACTCCCCAGAGGTAGCCAGAAACTTGCCCCCATTTTGGGATGCACCCATCTGCCGAGCCTGCCACCTGCCATAACTGAAGTGTGGTATAATACCTCTGTGCATCGGTCAGGCAAAGCCAACAGCGCCAGCCTACGTCAACGCGAAAGAACGTTTCATTTCGTATAGTAGTCAAGGGGGGGGGGGGGGTAAAGCGGACAAAGCGGACATTTTTGCAAGAAATTTCCTGGAATCCACCCCCTGACAGCCCGCTCACACCGCGATTCCCGCGTCACCACCCAAAATCCGGGACCCACACGAATGCGCTGCCCGCGACCCAAAATGAAATCTTGTCCCCAGCTTTTTGGGGCTGTCCGAATTTCTTAACTGGCGGGTGGGCACGTCCTGATATGCTGGCAAATGCGCCGGCGCTTTAATCAGAACCCATCCCCATGTCCCGAAAGCCACAATTCAGACAACGACTGCGCAAAAATCCTGGATACACCCGCGCATCTCACAATCTTTGACCGCAACCGACTGACTGCGCTACAATTGCCAGGATGAAGACCATTCCGCTTACACCGTCCGGAGTCTCCCCAATTGGCGGTTCGCTATTGGATTGCTCCCTGAAAGAGCTAACCGAAACTGTACAGGCTACGGGCGCGCCCGCCTATCGCGCCCGCCAGATCCATGAGTGGATCTACCAGAAGTACGCGCGCTCCTTTGAGGAGATGACGAATCTACCGCGGGCGATGCGCGCCGACCTGGCTGCAAAGGCAATGCTCATGCCGCTGGAGCCGATCACCCGGCGCGTCTCAAAGGCCGGGGATACGCAGAAGGTGCTGTTTCAATTGCCGGATGGGGAGACGGTCGAAGCTGTCCTGATGCTGTACGACAGGCGCCGCACGCTCTGCATCAGCAGCCAGGCCGGCTGTGCGATGGGCTGCACATTTTGCGCGACGGCGCAGGGCGGGCTGCGGCGAAATCTGACCGCTGGCGAGATCGTGGCCCAAGTGCTGTTTTTCGCCCATTATCTGCGCAATGCGGACGAGAGGCCGAAGATGCGCGTAAAGCGGCCGACCACGGTGACAAACATCGTGTTTATGGGGATGGGCGAGCCGATGCACAACTACGACAATGTGTGGATGGCCATCCGCCGCCTGACGGCTGCCGACGGTTTCGGGCTGGGCGCACGCCATATCACGCTCAGCACAGTGGGCCTGATCCCGATGATCGACCGCATGGCCGACGAGGGAATCCAGGTGAATCTGGCCGTCAGCCTGCACGCGCCCAACAACGCCCTGCGCAGCAAGCTGGTCCCCCCCAGTCGGCGCTATCCGGTGGATGAGCTTCTGGCGTCGGTGCGTCGCTATATCGCCAAAACCAATCGCCGCGTGACGTTTGAGTACGCTCTGATCCGCGGCGCCAACGACAGCCCGGCTCTGGCCGAGGACCTGGCAGACAAGCTGCACGGGATCCTGTGCCATGTCAATCTCATCCCACTTAATCCGATTCCCAACAGCCCTTTTCAGCCGACCAGCGACAGAGAGACGCAGCGGTTTGCAGAGATTCTGCGCGCGGGCGGCGTCTCGACAACGGTGCGCATCCGTCGGGGCATTGAGATCGATGCCGGTTGCGGTCAGTTACGCAACGCGGTGACGGCGTAGGCGAAAGGCTTCCGAAGCGGCACAGTCGTTGGAACGACAAAAAAGCGCCGAGCGGGAAGGCTCAACGCTTCAGATGGCCTGAGTTGTTGCAACAGGAACGTTCACGCCTTGGCAAGGGTGCGGATACAGGAGGTGCATAGACGGCGCGAAACCAGCCTGTCGTCTTCAAAGACTTTGACCTTCTGAATGTTGATCTTCCATTTATGGCGTGTGGCCTTCTTGGACCAAGGACGATTGTTCCCAAATTGAGGACCTTTGCCGCATTTCTGGCATTTCGCCATGATCTCTTCCCTCCGGTTCGTCGTTTGCTGGTGGCTCGTGGCCAGTGAAACCCCGCTGGCGGTGGACCACTGTTGACTGACCACTTTATCGTCTGAGATTAGCATACGGTTGTGCGGTTGTCAAAAGTTGGAGTATTTGCTGTGAGCAAGGTTCGTGTTGTTACCGATAGTGACGCCAGCATTCCGGCTCATGTTCTGGAAAAATATCCGATAGAAGTGATTCCGCAGGTGCTGCGAGTGGGACGGGAGCGCTATGAGGATGCAGACGGTTTCAACTCGGATCGACTCTTTCAGCTGATCCGCGAAAATCAGTCCGGCGGGCGCATATTGCTGCCGGAGGTGGAAGCCCCGGACCTGAACCGCATTATGGATGTCTATCAACGACTGGGGCAGGACGCCGAGGAGATCGTAGCCATCCACATGAGCAGCTCGCTCAGCCCGATGTGGAGCCAGTCGCGCAAGGCGGCCGATATGATCATGGGGCGTTATCGCATCCGCGTGATGGACAGCCAAACGACCGCGATGGGCCTGGGGATGCTGGCGGAACTGGCTGCCAAGGCCGCGGAAGACGGGGCGGATCTGTATGAGGTGGCCCGCATTGTGAACGGGGCCATTCCCCACATCTATGTAACCTTTTTCGCCGAAACTCTGTACTACCTGGAACGCAGCGCCCGTCTCGGCGCGGCACAGAGTGTGCTGGGAACGATGCTGGGGATCAAGGCGATGGTTACGATGGAAGATGGACAGTTGATCCCGCTGGAAAAGGTGCAGACCCGTGAAGATGTCGCCGAAAAGCTCTACGACTATACAGCCGAATTCGCCCAAAATGAACGGATCGGAGTGGTGCAGCACCGCTATGAGCAGACACAGGAGCAACTTCTGGCGCGTTTAGGGGAGGGGCTGCCCAACATTCCGGCCAAAGTTTGGCGCTATCCGCCCAGCCTGGCAGCCCATCTCGGGCCGAACGTTATGGGCGTCATTGTGTACGAAGGGCTGGATTGACTTCCGTCTGAACCGTGATTGTTATGATAACCGTGATGAACTGCCGTGCGTACCGGGCGATTGATGCAGCGAACTGTCGCCATGAGATGAGTCAATACGATGGCTGAGAGCGCTTTGACGCGGCTTCGCAATTTATTGAATCTGGAGATCCAGACCCACTGGCGGGAGAGGGCTTTCGCGGGCGGAGTGGTTGCCTTTTGCGAGCGTTGGGAAGCCGACGCCAAGGCGGATGGCGCACATCCGGGGCTGTTGCAGGAGATCGTCGAGCGACTGACCCGGTATGCCGATGCCGAAACTGCTGAACGGGAGCGGCTGCTGCGTTCGCTGCTCAAACTGTTGGAGGAACCCCCTGCAACGGATCCGGCCTTGGAGAACATTGACCGGGTCGGCGCAGAGTCCACACCGGCGCGTGCGCCTTCGCCAAAGAACGACGCGGCGGAAGCTGATGCGCAGAAGCCGCCCGACGCCCTGGAACAGCCGATCACAAATCTGAAAGGGATCGGCGCAAAGAAAGCGGAGCAGTACACCCGTTTGGGGGTCGGGACCGTCGGCGATCTGATCTGGCATCTGCCGCGCCGTTACGACGATTTCAGCCGCGTGCGTCTCATCGCCGATGCCGAGGAGGGGGAGCGCATTTCGGTTATCGCCAACCTGCGGCAGTTCGGCGAACGCAGATTCAGCTACAAGAAGGAGATTCTGCAAGCGTTCTTCCATGACGGCAGCGGCACGATCCGCACCGCCTGGTGGAACCAATCGTGGATAAAGAATCGCCTGACGATCGGCAAGACGTATCGCCTGAGTGGAGCCGTCGGCCTGTACATGGGGCACAAGACGCTGGAAAATCCGATCTTCGAGGAGATATCTCCCAGCGTTATCAAAGATGGCCCGATTTTGCCCATATATGGTCTGACCGGGGGGTTACGAAACGGCGATGTCAGCAAGCACGCGCAGCAGGCCCTCAGATTGGGGCTGTCGTCCCTGCACGATCCCCTGCCGGAGACACTCCGCAGGCATTACAATCTGGCTCCTCTGGTCGACGCTTTGCGGCAGCTTCACGCGCCGGAGTCGTTGGAGCGGCTTGAGGAGGCCCGGAAACGCGTTATCTTCGATGATTTCTTCTACCTTCAACTGGGCGTGCAGCGTCGTCGGCAGGAGATTCAGCACTTCAATGCGGCGGCGATGACCGTTGACGATGAACTGCTGGCGGCGTATCAGGCGGCTCTGCCCTTTGCCCTGACGGGTGCGCAGCAGCGGGTGCTGGGTGAGGTGCGGCAGGACATGGGGAGACGTGTGCCGATGAGCCGCCTCGTGCAAGGGGACGTCGGCAGCGGCAAGACCGTCGTGGCAGCCGGGGCCATGCTGATCGCCGCGGCCAACGGCTATCAGTCCGCGCTGCTGGCACCGACGCAGATTCTGGCAGAGCAGCATTACCGCGGCCTGCACAATCTGCTGGAAGGCGTACCGCTGGCCGACGGCAGCACGCCTAGCGTCACACTCCTGACCGGGCGAGTCACAGGACAGAAGCGGGATGCGGCACTGGCCGAGCTGGCGGACGGCGCGGTTCAGATCGTCGTCGGCACCACCGCGCTCATTCAGGAGGGGGTGGCGTTCGCCAACCTCGGCTTTGTGGTGGTGGATGAGCAGCACCGCTTTGGCGTCGAGCAGCGGGCAGCCGCGCGCGACAAGGGCGCAGATACGACCGTGCCGCATCTGCTGGTGATGAGCGCGACCCCGATTCCGCGCAGTCTGGCGCTGACGATATACGGCGATCTGGATGTGAGCGTCATCGATGAAATGCCGCCGGGGCGGACGCCGATCAAGACGAAGCGATTCCTGCCCACAGATCGGGAGCGTCTCTACGGTTTTATGCGCAGACAGGCGCAAGCGGGCCGCCAGAGCTACATCATCTATCCCCTGGTCGAGGAGAGCGATGCGCTGGATGTTGGCGCGGCGGTGGACGCGCACGCCCAGTTGAGCGCGGAAGTTTTCCCCGATCTGCGGGTGGGGCTTCTTCATGGCCGCCTCAAAGGCGCGGAGAAGGACGAAGTGATGCGCTCCTTTGCCGACGGTGATTTGGACGTATTGGTCAGCACCAGCGTGGTGGAGGTGGGTGTGGACGTTCCCAACGCGACATTGATGCTGATCGAGGATGCCGAGCGTTTCGGTCTGGCGCAGTTGCACCAGTTTCGGGGCCGGGTTGGCCGGGGCGGGCACGAAAGCTATTGCGCGCTCATCAGCCGGATCAAAGGGGACGCCCAAGCTGAACGGCTCAATGCGCTGGTGGAGACGACGGACGGCTTCAAGCTGGCGGAGACGGATTTGGCACTGCGCGGCCCCGGCGACTTTCTGGGCACGCGCCAGAGCGGCCTGCCGGATATGAGGCTGGCGAATCTCAGCGATACCGACACCTTGAATCAGGCGCAGGAGGCTGCGAAGGGGCTTCTGCACGAAGACCCTGACCTGCGCAACCATCCACAGCTACAGGAGCGGGTGGCCCGGTTCTGGCGCGGCCACGGCGATCTCTCGTGAACTGCGAGGAGTGAGGCGCTCTCTCCTCTCCACGCTCATCTCTCTGACATCGGCGCGTAGGGGCGCTCGGCCTCGCCCAGAAAGATCTGTCGTGGGCGGGCGATGCGCTGCTCCGGGTCGGTCACCAGTTCCACCCATTGGGCCAGCCAGCCCGGCGCCCGCCCCAACACAAAGAGCGCAGGGAACATTTCGACCGGGAACCCCATCGCCTGGTAGATGATGCCACTGTAAAAATCCACATTGGGGTACAGCCGGCGGGAGACGAAATAGTCGTCCTCCAAGGCGTTGCGCTCCAACTCGACGGCGATATCGATCAGCGGGTTGCCACCGGTCACGTCAAAGACTTCGTAGGCGACTCGCTTGATGATCTGTGCGCGGGGATCGTAGTTCTTGTAGACACGATGGCCGAACCCCATCAGACGCACTTCCCGGTTTTTCACCCTTTCCAGAAAGGCTGGGATCTTCTTCGTATCGCCGATCTCAGCCAGCATCCGCAGGACCGCTTCGTTGGCCCCGCCATGCAGAGGGCCGTACAGGGCCGCGGCCGCGCCGGCGACTGCGCAGTAGGGATCGGCGTCGCTGGAGGCGATGTTACGCAGCGCCGAGGTGGAGCAGTTCTGCTCGTGGTCGGCGTGTAGAATGAACAGCACATCCATCGCCCTGGCCAGAACCGGATCGACTTCGCCGTCACTCTGGCGGGTGAGACCCATCATGTGGAGAAAGTTTTCGCTATAGCCCAGGGCGTCGTCGGGGTCTGTGCGCGGGCGGCCGAGCCGGTTCTGGTAGGTGAAGGCGACCGCTGTGGGCAGTTGGCCGAGGATACGCCAGATCTGCTGCAAGCGGTTGTCGCCGTCGTCCACCTGCTTGGCCTCCGGGTAGAGTGTGGACATCGCCGCGACCGCGCTGATGAGAATGCCCATCGGGTGGGCGTCGGGTTGGAAGGTCTTGAGCAGAGCCGTCAGATTTTCGTGGATATACGTGTGCGCCATAATGCGCGCGTTCCAGTCGGTCAACTCGTCGGCCGCGGGCAGTTCGCCGTAAAGCAGCAGGTACGCCACCTCCAGAAAGGTACTTTCTTCCGCCAACTGCTCGATCGGATAGCCCCGGTAACGCAGAATGCCCCTGTCCCCGTCGACATAGGTGATGCGGCTCTTGCAGGACGCTGTATTCGTATAGCCGGGGTCGTAGACCATCATGCCAAAATCATCGGCCTGCACCTTGAGTTGGCGCAGGCCGATAGCCGGGATGGTGTCATGTTCGATCGGCAGTTCAACCGTCTGGCCGGTGCGGTTATCGGTTATGGTTAGCGTCTGTTTGCTCATTGCCGGAAGTTCCTTCCTGGGGGTTCAGGCGTCGCGCCTGCCTTTTCAATTCGGTTGCGAAACTGCGGCTGGGGCCGCGGGTGTCTCGCCCGCACCCGCTGATCATCAGGTAACTGGATACCGTTCTGGCGAAATTTTGTAACACCTTTTCATCTACCCCGGTTGCCGCCAAAATTTTACCAAACCATGCTGTTACGACAAATCGACCGGATTCGGCAGCGGTCGGCCCGCCACACCGGCGAGCAGATTCTCCGTCGTCATCACCGCCATCTTGGTGCGGGTGGCGATGGTGGCGCTGCCGATGTGGGGCAGAATGACACAGTTTTCCAGGGAGACCAGCGGATGATCGGCAGGCAGAGGCTCCGGATCGGTTACGTCCAACCCGGCGGCGGCGATCTCTCCCTGCGCCAGCGCCTGGTAGAGCGCGTCCTGATCGACGACCCCGCCGCGGCTGGTGTTGATGAAGACGGCCGTCGATTTCATCTTGCAGAAGGCATCGGTGCTGAACAGGGCGCGGGTCTGGTCGTTGAGGGGGCAGTGGACGGCCACGAAATCGCTCTCTTGCAGCAGTGTGTCCATGGGCGCGAATGTCGCGCCCACCGCCCGCGCCGCCTCCGGCTTTTCTCTGGGGCCGGTGTAGAGGATGCGGCAGCCAAAGCCGCCGAGCCTACGGGCGAAGGCGGCGCCGATGCGCCCCAGGCCGACAAGCCCGACCGTGCTGTCGTGGATGTCGCGGCCTGTCAGCCACATCGGTTTCCAACTGGCCCATCCGCCGCTCTGCACGGCGTGCGTGCCTTCCGGCAGGCGGCGCGCGGTGGCCAACAGCAGGGCCAGCGCCAACTCAGCGGTGGTTTCCGTCAACACGCCCGGCGTATTCCCTAACGGGATGTCCCGTTTGCGCAGCGCGGCCACGTCCACATGATCGTAGCCGACCGACATTGTGGCGACGACCCGCAGCCCGAGTCCGGCTGCGTCCAGAAGTTCGTCGTTGATGGCCTCCGTCAGCAGACAGTAGAGTCCGTCTGCGCCGCGTACCCACTCCAGCAGTGTACTGCGTTCAATCGGCTCTTCACTGTCCCAATAACGGGCGTTGCATTGTTCCAGGATCGGCGCCAGCGCTGCCTGCGGCAACTGACGGGTTACAACAACTGTGGGTTTGCTCATTTCCTCTACGGCCCTCTATTTCTATGTGAGTCGATACCGGGATCGCGGGCGCCCCGTCGGCAACGCTGGGCTCGTGGACGGGACGCCCCATTATTGTGTCCTCTATATTGCGTCCTCTATGCCGATTCCCCCTGCCCGCCATCCACCTGCGCCAGGCTCCAGTCCTGCACGCGGCTGGCCAGATGGGCGGGCAGCCTGCCTTCGATCAGTGTCCCGTTCTCGGTAAATTCCTCCCGTTCCACGCGGCCATGCTCGTAGATCAGCGAGACCAGATCGCCTTTGCTGTACGGGAGCAGCAGACGCAGCGGCGTCATCGTTTCCTGCAACTTCCCGTCCACGGCAGCCAGCAGTTCGGGGATGCCTTCGCCTGTGCGGGCGCTGATGGGCACGGGGGACGGGTACTCCTCGCCTAACCCGTCGTCGGCGCTGAGCAGGTCGATCTTGTTCAGCGCGGTCACAAGCGGTTTATCGCCCGCGCCTAACTCCTCCAACATCTCTTCCACCGCCGTTACCTGCTCATCGGCGTTGGCGTGGGAGATATCCACCACATGCAGGAGCAGGTCGGCCTCGGTGATCTCTTCCAGGGTCGCTCGAAAGGCGGCCACAAGCGCGGTCGGCAGCTTCTGGATGAAGCCGACCGTATCGGTGAACAGGGCTGCGCGCGCGCTGGGCAGTTCGACGCGGCGGGTGGTCGGGTCTAGGGTGGCGAACAGTTGGTCCTGGGCCAGAACACCGGCATCGCTGACCGCGTTGAGCAGAGTGCTCTTGCCCGCATTGGTGTAGCCCACCACGACGATGACCGGTGTCGTGGAGTTCTGGCGCCGCTGGCGATAGCGTTCGCGGTGGCGGCGCACCTCCTCCAACTCCCGTTTCAGGTGGGCGATGCGCCGGCCGATCTCGCGCCGGTCCACTTCCAACTGGGTTTCACCGGGGCCGCGCACACCCACGCCGCCGCTGGCGCCGCCGGCGCGTCCACCGGCCTGCCGCGCCAGGTGCGTCCAAGCGCGAGTCAGCCGGGGGAGCCGGTATTCGTACTGGGCCAGTTCCACCTGCAGCGCCCCTTCTCTGGTCTTGGCGTGGCGGGCGAAGATGTCCAGGATCAGGGCGGTGCGGTCGATCACTTTGACCTCCTGGCCCAACACACGCTCGATCTCCCGTTGCTGGCGCGGGGAAAGCTCTTCGTCGAAGATCACGACATTGGCGCCCAACTCCAGCACCAGCGTCTCCAATTCGCCCAGCTTGCCGGCGCCGATGAAGGTGGCCGGGTGGGGATGTTCGAGCCGTTGGGTCAGTGTGCCCTGCACGGCCAGGCCGGCGGTCTCTGCCAGCAGGACCAGTTCCGTGAGTGAGTCCTCCATTGAGAGGATACCCGGCTGGCGGGCCAAGCTGACGCCGATCAGGACAGCCGTCTCGTCCGGCTTGTCGGTCAGAATCAGGCCCTGGTCATCGCGCACGACGGCGCGCGCGCCGTCTTCCGCGGCGCCGGTGAAATCATCGACGGCTGTGAGGCCGCCGGAGCGCGTTGTGCGATGCGCTACCGCTTCAATATTTGAGCGCTTTGTATGTTTATTTTCTGACATTCGATCGAGTGTGCCTTTCACAGCGTTTATCCGCAGGGGGATTTCTGATTATTTGGCCGCCTGTCTGCCCGGCGCCAAGTGTCCGAAAATGGAGTCAGCGCCGGGCAAAAAGTGTCCAGCAGATGGAGTCAGCAGCGGCCAAACCCGCTGGTAGGCTAACGCTGTACAACAGTGGAATCGATCCAACCGTACACCGGCGCGGCGATGCGCAGGCGGCTTTCGTCGATTGAGATTCCCAATGCAATCACGATCTGGTCGGCAACGAGGGTTGCCAGTTCGGCTTCGTTAACGGTCGGGTCGGCAAAGACTTTCGAGCCGGGGATCTGTATCCGCAGCAGTTCCGGCCGGATGAAGAGCCGTGCGCTGCCGTCCTCGTCGGCAAAGCTGGCAAAGTCGTTGCTGATCCATCCCTCCACCGGTGTTGAGATGTGCGCCCATCGTCCGTCGGCAGCGAAGCCGTCCACCGTGACCCCTGCGCCCTGGGGTCCGACAACGCCGGTCACTTGTGCCTCTGCCGAAGGCTCTGCGCGCACGTTGAGCAGTTCAGTTTCGATGCGGGCCTCGCGCGGCAAGGGAAAGGCGGCCAGCAGCAGGGCGTGGACCTGCTCGGCGGAGGGCATCTGCCACGCGTCTGCTTGCGGGGACGGTGACCCGCCTTCCCAGCGTGTACGCAGCGGCCCGGCCAGGAGTGCGCCGCTGACGATGGCGGCGATGAGTACAGCCACGGCAAGCCAAGCCCAGCCCGGCAAGCGCCGCCCGACACCCTGGGATCGTGGGCGTCCCGCCCGCATCTCTGAGTTCGCATATTGTACACGATTTTGAGGATTCGCGCCTGTAAGGAAGTTGGACGATGGCCGACGCATCTGCGGCAGCGGGATATTTGGTAAATGCGCTACCGCTTCGCTATATGAGCGCGTAGGCAGGATTCGTCCGACCAGAGCGGCCAGGGGACGGGGCAGGCGCGAAGTGAGCGGAGCAATGCCCAGGGCCAAGGCCCAACTTTCTATCGCCCACTGCGCGGCCTCATCCGAGAAGCCGTAGCGCCGCTGCAAACGCTGGGAGAGCCGACTCCCGTGGACTGCGCCGCCTTGCGGTTGGGCCAGCAGTTCCGCGGGGATGCGCTCGCGCAGCGCGTGGACGAGGAGGAAGCGTTCTCGGTGATGCGGGCCGCACAGGTCGGCCAGGAGGGCGTCCACACGCGCGGGGTCGTCTAGCAGGGCCGGGCCGTATTGTGCGAGCAACCGGCGCAATGTGCGCCGCGGGTGTGGGTGCATCGCTATATGATCGTTTCGTCTTCGCCGCTACCGCACTCGAAGCTGATCCAGCAGCCGCCGTAGCCATCCCTTTTGGCGGGGGGAGGACAATGGTGGTTCTGTCCGATCTTGGTTCGAACCGTCGCGCTCATCGCTGTGGATACTATCGCGCTGTCCGACAGGGATGCCGCCTAGATTGTGCAAGCGGGCGTGGTTGCGAATCACCGCCAGGAACTCATCGACCCATTTTTCCAGTTTCGCTACGTCCACGCCCCGAATCCGGGTTAGCTCATCGCGGCTTTGCGGCCTGTAGTATACCATTAGGTGAAGCGTCACGTCGGTGAAGATGGCGTGGTGTGGCACGTTTCGTTCAGAGGCTATCCGATCCCGGAGTGCGCGCAGGTTCTCGAAAAGTTCCTGGTTAAGGCGCTCGCGACTTGAGGCTGCCGTGGCTTCTTCCTCGCGGTTAGAAGGCTGATCTGTCTGTGTCGGGTCTTGCGCCAGCGGAGCAATTCTCTTCAGGGCAAAGAGCCAACACTCGATCGTCCACCGGGCGGCCTTAGAAGAAAAGCCGTAGCGTTTTTGCAACTGCTGGGAAAACTGCCGCCCGTAGACTGCGCCGTTCTGGGGTTGGGTTTGCAGTTTTACAGGAATGCGTTCCCGAAGTGCGTGGACCAAAAGAAATCGTTCTCTATGATCCGGCCCACACCGATCCGCTAGCAGGGCCTCCACACGCGCTGGTTCGTCGAGCAGAGCCGGGCCGTAGTCTGCGAGCAACTGGCGCAGAGTGAGCTGAGGGCCTTCGGACAGAACCGGCACCAAGCCATCCTGAAGACCTTTGCTATCGCGGAGGGTATTCGGATTCAGCGGATCGCTATCTGGAACCAAGGGCCGGCTCTCAACTTCCAATTCGGTTCGGGCTATTTCCCCCTGGGTGATAGCTTTATCCACTTCCCCTTGGGCTTCGTTACTCCGCGCCTCGACTTTTCTGTACTGCCCTACAACTGCGTTAAACTTAGATTGGGCTGCTTCCAATTCGGTTTTGGCTATTTTCCAATGTGCGATGGCTCTATCCACTTCCCCTTGGACTTCGGCAGACCGCTCCTCGGCTGTTCTGTACTGTTCTACAGCTGCGTCAAACTTAAATTTGGTTGCATTCAATTTGGTTCGCGCGATTTTCCCCTGTGCGATGACTTTATCCACCCCGCCTTGGGCTTCGTTCAGCCGCGCCTTGGCTGTTTTGTACCGCTCTACAGCTGTATCGAACTGTGTTTGGGCCGCTTCCAAATCAATTGGTTTCGTCGTTGCCCCTGCTTTTGAGGCAAGGGACCAACTCTCGACCGCCCAATGGGCGGCCTCAGCAGAAAAGCAATACCGCTGTTGCAGGCGTTGAGCAAGCCGAAGTTCGTGGGCTATGTCTCCCTGAGGATAGAGTCGCAATTCGGTGGCAACACGCCCCCGCAGAGCGTGGACGAGGAGGAAGCGTTCTCTGTGAAACTCTCCGCAGAGGTCGGCCAGAAGGGCATCCACACACGCGGAATCATCTAGCAGAGCCGGGCCGTGTTGTGCGAACAGCCAGCGCAGCGTCCGCCGCGGGTGTGCGTGCATCGCTAGAAGCGCACTTCTCCTTCGCGGCTGCCGAACTGAAGACGCAGGCCCGACGAGAGGGTGACGGACTGTCCCGGCTCTACGTCATGGATCTGCCCGCCTGCGTCCTGGCTTACCCACTTTTGCGCCGAGCGGTTGCGCAGACCCCAGACCTGTGGATTCTGTGGGTGCTGGGTGACTTCGGCGACCGGCGCATCGAAGCTGTAACTGCGCTCCGCGTCCAGGTGATGGGCATAGAGCACGGTGTTGTAGTTCAGCATCACCACATCGCGGTCGATACGCATACGCGGCGGCAACCGGTGCGCCGAATCGCAGGCCCAGCAGTTGGCGGGGCGGCCCTGGGCGGCGCGCACCGCGGCCAGGTCGTAGAAATTCTCGGCGCCGCAGCCCTGGCAATGGAAAATCGAATCTCGCAGGCGGATCAGGTCGCTGCGCCATTCGCTTTCCCGCACCCGGCTGTGGGCGTCGCGCAGCCCGTCGCCAAAGGCGCGCGTGAAGAGCGCCCGCACAAAGCCGGGGTAGAGCGGCCACAGAGCCAGCGCATTGTCATGGTGGCCGGGCAAAGGGCGATTGCCGCTGTCGGTGGCGTCGAAAATGAAGAGCGGATCGGTTCCGTACAAGCGGGTCATGGCCGGTAGATCGAAGCAGCGGATCTGCGCCTCTCTGGCTCCCTCGAGCGGGTGATGGTTGACAAGCATGTAAAAAAGCAGGACGGCCAGCGAGAAGAGATCGGTCTGGATGCTGGGGCCGGCCTCGCCGCGCACGATCTCCGGGGCCATAAAGCGGGCCGTGCCGCCGATCGCCCCGCCCTGACCGTCCACACTCACATTGTCGTTGTCACAGATGCGCACCTCTCCGCTTTCGGGATCGAAAAAGAGATTGCCGAATGAGATGTCGCGATAGCAGAGTCCTTTGGCGTGGAGTTGCAGATAGCTATGCGCCAACTCGAAACCGGCTGTCACCAGCGCGCGCCAGGTCGGCTGCGCGCGGCGCGTCACCAGATCGGTGATGCCGACGAAGCGGTCATCCCGCAGCGGCATGACATATCCAAAGCCAGGCCGATTTGCGGTCTGGACTAACTCCTGCGGCCAGAGAAAGCGGTCGCTAGGGGGGCCGGTGTCGACTGCGCGCTCCAGCCGTGCGCGCAGGTCCGGATCTTGGCGCAGGTAGTGGGGGAAGAACCATTTCAGGGCCACCGACAAGCCTGCGCCTTGGCCGTCCACCAATTGGGCGCGATAGACTTCGCCTTGGCCGCCTCCGCCAAGGAACGCCCCGACTTCGTAGGACTGTTCGGTGGGCAACATCTGCACTTTTTCGCCAGAGTTCAGCAGTTGGTTCATCTTGCGGTAGCGGAATCAGAGGATAAAGAGTATGGCTCGGTTCTCAACAGGGCTGGGCGTGGTTTCAGTTTACCATGCGTCCAGTGCATGTTCAATGCGTGCAAGAAATTGCATCCGGGTGCTTCCTAAGATCGGTTTGCGCGCTCGCTTTCAGATCGCTGAGATGTACGGCGCGACCCCAATCGACTACCTCAGCCGACCCGCTTCGGCAGAGATGACGACGGAGATGTCGTCCCCGCTGCCGGCCTCGGATGTCTCCCTGAGCCAACCGGGCAGAAGGTCGGCGACCGTTGCGGGGCCGTCCTGTTGGATGTTGCCGTAGATGTCCTTTGCCACCTGTTCGAAAGCGGCGTTATCGGCGAAGGAGTTTGCATAGCCATCGGTCGCGAGCATCACGAGGGCCGGCGGCTTTTCGACAATCGGCTGGAAATGGATGCGCACGAAACGCCAGGCCTCTTTCGAACAGAGGGAGGTGGTGTAATTGGCGATGAGTTGACTGTCCGCGGGGAAAGGGGGGCGCGCCACCTCACCTTCTTGCGAGACGGTCAGAATGTCGCCGTCCCCCAATTGGATGTAGAGATGCAATTCCGGGGTAAGGAGGGTGGCCAGAAGGGTAGCGCCGTAGCGCCGCTCAACCGGAACATCCGGCTGTGCAGAGGTGCGATGCGCTACCGTTTCGCGCGCCCGGGGGGCGTCCGCGCGCGCTGTCTCCTCGTCGGCGGCGTGCTCGAAGATCGATTCCCGCCATCGGTTTACAAGGTCTTTTGGCAGCTGTTGGCTGAGGTGTCGTCTGAACTGGGCCAAATCGGTCAGCGCGCTGCCGTCCAGGATGCGGGGCAGCACTTCACTCACCAGCAGCATCTGGGCATTTTCCACTGCGCGGCGGGCACCTATATGGCTGTGCGTGTACTCGCTGCCGCCGTGACCGTCGGCTACGCACAGCACAGCGAGCGCCTTTTCCCCCTCGGCCGACCACCAACTGAGCGCGTCCTGATTGGGCGCGCCGCTGTGCTTATGGAGGACGCCGCGCACCGATGCGCTCACCACCTGCCAGCCGCAGACGTCGTTCGTGCAGCACGACGGGGTTGGGTCGCTGCTCTCCTGGGCGGGCATCATGCCGGGCGACGGCGTCGGCCCCTTGCTATCGTCAACGCCTGCGCCATTACCAGACATCATTGACCGTGACATCCGGGTCCGGCGGTGGCGGCAGGGGCACATTTGTGTCCTTGTCCGGTTCCGATGCCTGGCTGGCCGGCGAGGAGGCCGACTTGAGGACAGCCGTCGATACCCATTTGATGAACTTGACCAGGCTTTCGGCGTTGTTGGCCCGCAGCGGCTCCAGTTCCGGGTGGCCGATGAAGCGTTGCAGGACGGTGTGGTCGGCGTCGTCGCCGATGGCGATGGCGATACGCACGGCCTTCTTACCCCAGGGTTGATCCATCAGGGTGCGCAGACCGGCGCTGACATCGTCGGTGGGCTTGCCGTCGGAGATGAGAACGAGGACCGGAGGCAGCGCCCGCTGGGGCATCACCGCGGGATCGAGTTGCTCGGCGACCAGCTGCAGGGCCTTGCCCATATCGGTCACGCCGTTGGCCTCCAGATCATCCCAGCGGAACTGATCGACCTGCACAGCGCCGGCTACGTGCCAATTGGCACCGCTGGAGAATTTCACGGCGCGCACCATCACTTCGGCGTTGGGATTTTCGGCCGCGGCCTGCTGCATGTGCGGCAGCGCTTCGCGGATGGCGTTGTTGAGGGACTGAATCTTGCCGCCGTGGCCCATCGATCCGGAGCAGTCGGCAATCCAGATGAAATGAAGCGGGCGCCGGGCAAGCGCGCCGCCGGGGAGTTTGGGCATAATTTTCTCTCCTGGTTATTCAGAATAGATGCTCATCCAGAAGCCGGGGACCGGGGCCGGGGCGGCTGGAGAGGACCTGGCGCACGGCCGGCAGCGTACGCAATCGCTGTTCGACCGCCGGCGCGGTGTCCGCCTCACAGATCAGATGCACGTTCGGCCCGGCGTCGATTGTGAAGTAGGCCGGCAGGCCATCCTCCTCACGCCAGCGCCGCACCGCGTGTAGAACGTCCAACGTGCCGGGCTGCCAATACAGTAAACTGGGTGTGCTGGTCATCATTACCCCGTGCATGGCGAGCGCGTCTAGTTCCAATACGGGGCCGAGCAGGGAAAAGTCGCGCGCGGCGATGGCGCGGCGCACGGTTGCCAGCCAGTCGCTGACGCACTGGGTGCGGGCCGCGGTGAAGGGGCTTGTCGCGGCCAGACGGTGACCGCTGCTACTGCTGACCTGTTTGGCGCTGGCGCTGACGATGGCGATGACATCCCGCAGCGCCCAATGGTTTTCATCGTGCAGCTGATGGGCCACACTGCGAGAATCGAGAAGTGAGGAGTGAGGAGTGGGGAGTGACTGCCCTTCTCTCTCTCTTTCCCCCCAGCCGCGCTCCCATTCGACAAAGCCGCCGAACAGGCTGCGACTGGCCGAACCACTCGCCTGCCGGGCGACCGCGGAGAGTTGGGTGGCGTCCAATCGCAGATCGAGCGCGGCCGACGCTGCGACGGTGAGCGCGGCGAAACCGCTGGCCGAACTGGCGATGCCGGAGGCCATGGGAAAGTTGTTCTTGCTGACAACGCGCGCCGTGTGGGAGACGCCTGCGAGGTTGCGCAGCCGGTCGAGGTGGGCGACGATGCGCTCTGCGGGCGCGCCCTGGAGTTGAGCGCCGTCAATAATAATCGTGTCTGTTGAAAGGTTAGCGCTGTCATCCCAGGCGACGGTCGTGGTTGTATGCGCGTCGGCCAGGGTCATGCTGATCGAGTTGCTGAGCGGGAGATTCAAAGAGGAGTCGGCAACGCCCCAGTACTTGATGAATGCGATGTTGCTGCCGACGCGGCAGGAGGCCTTGCGCTCATATGACGAGGTGGGAGCGCATTGAACAGTCACGCTTCTCGTTCTGCCTGCTGTTCGAATCGGCGCAGCAGGTCATCGATCAGTTCATCGTGGGCGCGGAAGTGGATCGTCACGCCGCGTTGGACCGGCTCGATGCGCGCCTGCCAGCCGATGCCCTCAACCAGCGCCAGCTTCTCGACCACACCGGCTCCCAGCCTTTTGAGCACGGTTTCGGCCTGGTAGGGCGTCAGTTCCGGGAACTCCAGACATTCGGACTCGTACAACTCGTCATCCTGAAAGCGGGGATCGCGGCGGTCTTCCTCATCCCCTAGCGATGGGGCGCTGATCGGCATCGAAAGCCTCCTTGCACTGCACTATTTGGTCGTCAGTCTTGCGTTTTCAGCATCGTCCTGCATTCGAATCGAGTGCAGTCACAAAAGAATAGGGTAGTGGTCACAAAGTACGTGGTGAGGGCAATGTCTGTGTCTGAACTGTCGTTCTCGCAGTTCGGAGATTGCCATGATGAACGCGTGGACTGGCGGTGAGTTGTTCTGCGTCTTGCAATTGCGCTTACTGGTCGGCCACTGCCAACACGTCTTTCTGGTCGAGCGCGCCACGAGCAAGAGAGTCTTGATACTTTCGTTCAATGCCGAGCCAGATGTAGGCTTTTAGTCCTAGAGACTGTTCGAGCTGGTTGGCAATGCCCTGGTCGATACGCGCTTCGCCACTGATGATCTTGTTGACAAACTCGGTGGAATAGCCGCATTTTTCGGCAAGGTCGCGTTGTGAAAGGCCCATGTCTTCCATATACCCCTTTAGCACCTGTTCGGTAGAGATAACGGCATCAGGGGCATACTGATTCCTGGCTGTAGTCATTCCTGGCTTCCTTCCTTTCTCACTTTGCCTCCAGCAGCGGGACGCCCATGTCGTCGGCCGCGCCCAGTTCTTTGAGAAAGCGGGGCACCAGCGCGTGCAACTCGGCAATCCGTTCTGCCGGCGTCTTATTGGGAAGGTGGATGCGTCCGCCCGCTATTGTATTGTGGCCGCCGGCGGTGCCGTTTCTGCCGGCAATGATCCGCACAAGCCGACCGGCCCTGGCATTCGAATCAGCGGCGCGCACGGACATCACGCCCAGGTCTTCGTAGATGCCCAGACAGATAACCCAAGAGAGGTTCTCCATGCGCATCAGCAGATCCGCCACCTCTGCGGCCATATCCGGTCTTTGCATATCAAAAAGCAGGCTGACGGCGATATCGCCAGCCATATCGGCGGACGTTTCCGGGTCGTCGCCATCTTCATCCGATTCATCAGACTGGTCCTGTGAAAGCGACGAAGAGGAGTCCGGCTTGCCGGGCGCAAGCATGCGTGAGAGTGCGAAGATATCGAGATCGAAACGCTGAAGGTCCGACCTGTAACTATCGGGGTGGTCCGGATCATGGACGTCTTCCACTTCGTCGTCATCGCTCTCGTCGTCGACTGTGGGCGGGGCGCTGACGGAGTAGATCGTCGTGTTGGCCAGCGCATCGCTGATGCTGCGGAAGTATGTCCGGGGAAGCTGCACATGTTCGATACGGTTGAGCAGGTCCGTCTTGATCAGATGGCGCAGGGTCGAGTAGGCCCAAATATCCAGGTCCGACGTATGACGACTCAGGCCGAGGGTATCGGACTTGATTCCGTAGAAGAGGGCGGTTGCCAGTTGGGCGTCAACCGGCACGTCGGCGACGGCCAGATATTCGCACAGGATCGTGGCGGACGCGCCTACCTCCGGGCGCACGTCGTGAACCTTGGCTCGAAGCTGGCTGCGCCGTGGTGGATGATGATCGATGGCGGCCAGCACCTCTTCGCGCGGGTATTCGGTGCTCCAGAGCAGATGATTGGCGGCGCTGGGTTGGGTATCGACCAGAATGACACTGTCATATTCGCTGATCCCCTCGGCGGCGGTTCTTTGTGGGATGCGAACCCCGTGGGGAATGATGAGACCGGCCATGGTGCGGTTTTCGGCGCGCCCGATTATGCCGCCATGCCCCAGCGTGACGCTCGTGGCGGGAGCGTGGACACGCAAAAGTTCTTCCAATGCCCGTGCGCTGGCGATTGCGTCTGGGTCCGGGTCGTTGTGCATCAGGACGAGGAGGTTGCGCTTATCCTCCAACTGTTCAACGATCTGCTGAACTCTTTTTTCTGTAGAATTCCGCCGCCGGGCGCTGAAATCTGTCGGCAGAGAGAGCGCTGTAGCTGTTTTTTCTTCCATGATTTGTCCGTTGGCCCGTTGAACCTTGGATTCGATTGCCAGTTCCACACCCGTTTGCGCAGGGGCGCATTCTGGACTTTCCTCCCCGCGATGGATGGCGATCGAACAGGGCACGGGGTATTATACCCAAGAGAAGTCTTAAATGGAAGCAGTGTTCAGGCGAGATTTCGACTGCCGGTTCCGCGCCCCGTTCGAGCAAGTGCGCATACTGAACTTCCCACTCCGCGATGGATAGCGGTCGAATGGTTTCGGGGGCTGCCAAGGCGGGCTGTTGGCGGGAGATAGTGAATCGTGGGTCCTCTATCCGCTGCCCACTAGCCACAGATGTCCGCTTGTTGAGCATTCCGCATATTTGCGGTACGATTGGGCGTACCAGGTCCGCTTCTGGTTATTGGTTTCCCGTAACTCCGTCCGGCAGTCCACTGAAAATTAAGAACTGACGGCCAAGAACTGCCGTTCGGAATCTTCGCAGCAAATCGCACAAAGGATGCGCGCATGACAAACACAATCGATACCTTGACTGGCGCTGGCGCGCAAACTGTTGTCCGGCGGATGGGTGACGCCGCGGCTGCTTTTCTGGCCTGTCTTGCCATGGATCAGAAACACAAAGCGGTCATACCCTTTGCCGACCAGCTAGAGCGCACAAACTGGGATTATAGGCCGATTCTGCGCAAGGGGCTTTCTCTGTCCGAGATGGCCTTCCCGCAGCGGCAAAAGGCTCTGCAACTGGTGAAGACCGGTCTCAGCCGCGGGGGGTTTGTGACCGCCTCGACTGTGATGGGGCATGAGAGCACCCTCGATCTGTTGGAAGGGTGGCAGCGACCGCATCCGAGCAGGGATCCACAGCTTTATTACGTGAGCATTTTCGGCAGCCCGGATGAGAAGGGAACGTGGGGCTGGCGCTTTGAGGGCCATCATGTCTCCCTCAATTTCACGATTGCGGATGGGAAGATCATGGCGCCCACGCCGATGTTTTTCGGCTCGAACCCGGCGGATGCGCCTTTCAGCCCGGCGACCACGCTCCGCCCCCTGGCCGGCACTGAGGATCTGGCGAGAGAGTTGGCCCACTCCTTTGATGAGGAGGCCCTATCCTGCGCGCGCATCTCTCCGGGGGCGCCGCCGGATAATGTGCTCTACAATCTGCCCGAGATATTTGAGGGCACATTTCATATGCCTGCCCATTACCCGGACATGAATGTCTGGATCAATGCGCACGGATTGAACGATGGGCACGTTCAGGCATTGCGCTATTCCGAGACGCCCAGCGGCCTATGCCACAGCCGGATGAATCGCGGCCAGCAGGAGTTGCTGTTGGCGCTCATCGGTGAGTATGTCCACCGCATGCCGGACGAACTGGCTGAGATCGAGTGGAACAATCTGCGCGCACGCGGGCTGGATGGCATCCACTTTGCCTGGGCCGGCGGCTTGGAGAAAAGACAAGGCCACTACTACCGCATTCAGGGGCCGCGCTTCGTGTGCGAATACGACAACACGCAGAACGACGCCAATCACATCCACTCAGTCTGGCGGGATCCGGAAAATGATTTCGGCAGAGGTCTATTGGCGCACCACTATGCCCACCATCATTAGCGGGTTCGAGTGCCGTTGCACGCCCCGTTCGCGCAGGGGCGTATTCTGAACTTGCCCCCACTGCGATGGATGGCAATTGAGTAGGTCGTTGGAGTCGTGATAGAATTTCCGCAGAGCAGCCTGTTGCGCGCAGTGTAGAGGAGGGAGTATGGAATCCACCGAACTGTTGCGAGATGGATTCCGGGACCAAACGGATAGTGACCTGGACAATGGCCGCCATCCCGCGCCGGGTCAAGGAGCGGGGAGCCCTCGCATCAACGAATTTGCGCCCGATGACGGCCGCTATGTCACCTTGGAAGAGTACTGGGCCAAGTGGTATGAAAACCCCTACCCTGACATCGACGTCAGCTATGAATGGAACAACGGCATACTGGAAGCCAAGCCCATGCCCAACGCCCCCCAACTTGATCTTGGAAACTGGTTTCTTGTCCTCCTGCTTCAATATATCAATACGCACGGCATCGCAAAATTGATCAATATGGAGACCGGCTTTCATCTGAAGATGATGGACTCAGAGGAACCGTCAGGGATGCGCCAAGCGGTGCGCAAGCCGGATATCGGGATCATCCTTAACGACAACCCTGTGTCCTGGGGAGAGATTGAACAGCGTCATTTTGCGGGGCACTGCGACGCGGTTGTGGAGCTACTGTCCGATTCAACGCAGGCGGAGGTGCGGCGGGACACGGAAGAGAAGAAGCGGGACTACGCGCTGGCCGGGGTGAAGGAGTATACGATTCTCGACCCCAGCGGCCCATTTGATTGTCGCCAAGGTCCGGCAGATGGAGTCGGCGACAATCAAAACATGCACTTCTACCGTCTCACGCCGGCGGGTCGCTACGAGGAGATTCAGCCCGACGCCGAGGGGGTGATCGGCTCGACGGTGCTGCCTGGATTTCAGTTCCGGCAAGAGGATCTGGAACGACAGCCGGATCTGGCGGAATTGGCTCTGGACGACGTGTATGCTGGGTATGTCATACCTGACTTTAAGGTTGCCGTGATCGCCCGACGTGTCGCAGAGGAACAGGCGGCGGCGGAAGCGGCTGCTCGCCAGGTGGCAGAGGAACAGGCGGCGGCGGAAGCGGCTGCTCGCCAGGTGGCAGAGGAACAGGCGGCGGTGGAAGCAGGTGCTCGCCGCAAGGCGGAAGAGCGGGCGCAAGCGCTGGAAGCCGAATTGGCCCGACTGCGCCGACAATCTTCTTGAACACAAATTGATCAGAGACGTGCCCGCACCTGAGGGCGCCTGTAACTTTCGTGACTGCTTGACGGAGCGGGTGAAGATCGGTACAATCCGATTCGACTGCCAGTTCCATCGCTCCTTTCGAGCAGAGGCGCATACTGGACTTTCTTCCTCGCGATGGATGGCGATTGAATCAGGACTCCCCTGTTGGCTGTCTGCAAGTTCAATTGCCAGTTGTCCCAACCCCGCGGCGGATGGCAATCGAATCGTTAATGAACACAAAATTGTAGGGGTCTGCAAGCGGCTTTCCACAATGTAACCAACTCTTAAGGAGCTTTCCATGGCAGAGAACGGCAAATCGGCTGTGTCCGCAAACTATCAGGTGGTGGGGACCCGGCCCATACGGCATGACGGTACGGACAAGGTTTTGGGCGCAGCCCGTTATGCTGCTGACCAGAATATGCCGGGGATGTTGTACGGCAAGTTTCTGCGCAGCCCCCACGGCCACGCGCGCATCCTGAATATCGACACGAGCAAAGCCGAGGCATTGCCCGGCGTCACTGCGATCGTCACTTCGGCGGACTTGGCCGAGGCGGCTGATAAAATCCAGGAGATGGGCGAGGACGCAGTGAATCTGAGGTATCTGAGCGCCAATATGCTGGCCCAAGACAAGGTGCTCTACCACGGCCACGCCATCGCCGCGGTGGCGGCCACCAGCGTCCACATCGCCGAGGAGGCTGCCGGCTTGATTGATGTGGAGTATGAGGTCCTCAAACCGGTGCTGGATGTGCGGGAGGCAATGGCCGACGACGCGCCCATCCTTCTGCCGGAGTTGCGCACCGTCGCCATGGGGGAAATGGGTGATAAGCCCACGAATGTCGCGCAGCATTTCCGCCACGCACGCGGCGACCTGGAGGCCGGTTACGCGCAAGCGGACGCAATCGTCGAGCGGGAGTTCACGACGGCGATGGTCCATCAGGGATACCTGGAGCCGCAAGCCTCAACCGTTCAGTGGCGGGCCGACGATCAGATTCATATCTGGACCAGCACCCAAGGACCGTTTCAGATTCGGGATTCGGTGGCCGCGCTTTTGCAGGTGCCCGTTTCGCAGGTGAAGGTGACTCCGGCGGAGATCGGGGGCGGCTTCGGCGGCAAGTTCACCCCCTACACCGATCTGCCGGCGGCTCTGCTCTCGCGCAAGAGCGGCCACCGCCCGGTGAAGATCGCGCTCACGCGCACTGAAGTGTTGCAGGCGACCGGCCCCACATCGGGCAGCTACATCAAAGTGAAGATGGGGGCGGCGAAAGATGGACGCATCACCGCAGTCGAGGCCGATCTGATGTATGAGGCGGGCGCTTATCCCGGCTCACCGGTTGGCGCCGGCGCCGGTGTGATTCTGTCTCCGTATAAGCTGGATAATCTGCGGATCGATGGCTACGATGTAGTGGTGAACCGCCCCCAGAGCGGCGCGTACCGGGCGCCGGGCGGCACGAATGCGGCCTTCGCTTCGGAGACGGTTATCGACGAACTGGCGGAGATACTAGGCATCGATCCGCTGGAGTTCCGGCACATCAACGCCGCGCAGGAAGGGGATCGCCGTCCGGATGGGCCTGAATACAAGCGCATCGGTTACAGAGAGACGGTTGAAGCGGCCATCGATCATCCCCATGCCGCGATGCCGAACGAGGGCACGAATCGGGGCCGGGGCGTGGCCTCCGGTTTCTGGTTCAATGGCGCCGGTCCGTCCAGTGTGACCGCGGTCGTCAATGGCGACGGGACTGTGAATCTGATCGAAGGCTCCGCCGACATCGGCGGCACGCGGGCGTCTGCGGCGATGATGCTGGCCGAGACGATCGGCGTTGCGGCTGAGGACATCAACCCGCAGGTCGTGGACACCGACTCGATCGGCTACACCGGCGGCACGGGCGGCAGCAGCGTCACCCACAAGATCGGCGTTACGACCCATCAGCTGGGGCTGGAACTGCGCAAAAAGATAAGCCACCAGTTGGCCGATTTCTGGGAGATGGACGTGGCTGACGTCAGCTATCAGGACGGCAAGTTCCGGGGCAACGGCCACAGTATCGGCTTCAAAGAGGCGGCCCAGCAGTTGTCCAGCGGCTACGAAGCCCTGACGGCCAGCGTTACGATGAACACGGAGGGGGCCGGGCCATGCTTCGGCACCCATATTGTGGATGTGGAGGTCGATCCGGAGACCGGCAAGGTTACGATTTTGCGCTACACCGCGGTGCAGGACGTGGGCAAGGCGATCCATCCCAGTTATGTCGAGGGCCAGGTCCAGGGCGGTGTCGTTCAGGGGATCGGCTGGGCGCTGAATGAGGAGTACATCTACGACGGCGAGGGTCATCTGCTGAACGCCAGTCTGCTGGACTATCGAATGCCCACCGCGCTGGATCTGCCGATGATCGAGTCGGTTCTGGTGGAGGTCGCCAACCCGGACCATCCCTTCGGCGTGCGGGGCGTGGGCGAGGTGCCGATCGTTCCCCCGGCAGCGGCCATCGCCAACGCGATCAATGATGCCATCGGCGTGCGACCGACTGAACTGCCGATGTCGCCGGCGCGGCTGCTGGAAACGATCTGGGAGAAGAACGGCTCTTAGCGGCCAGTACCTGTACTGAATCTCGAGTAACGAACCACTGAACTGTTCAGGAAGGCGGGTCGGTAGACTTTGCGTTGACCGGCCCGCCTTTTGATTCGATATGAAGAAAGAGACGCTATGTCCACCTCTCGTTCCGTGGCGGTCACGGGCGGGCTTGGCAATCTGGGTACGAAGTTGTTGCAGCACCTGGCCCGCACCAGTCCGTGCGCGCTGTTGATCGGGCTGGACGTGCGCGCCCCGTCGTCTGCGCAATTGGAGGCGTTGCAGGCCGTGGCCGCGCAAAACCGGACGGGCACTGCGCCGTCGGTCGAACTGCTCGAATGCGACCTGACCGATCCCCGCGACAGCCGTTGGCGGGATGTGTTGGCGCGGGTGCAGGCGGTCGTCCATTTCGCCGCGTGCAACCCCTACCCGGACGCCAGCTGGGACGAAGCGGCCGTTTCCATCGACATGACACTCAACGTGGCGCTGGCCGCGGCCGACAGCCCGTCGGTTGAGCGTTTCGTTTTCGCCACCTCCAATTTTGAAGGTTTTTTGTATTGGCGTTGGCAATCAAAACCTCTCCGCCAAAAAACCTTCAAATCACGTGATGGGCCGCTACAAGGACGATCCTCTGGCGGCCACTGTGGGGCCGGGCACATTGCATCCCGACCGGCCCCTGGGTGTGGGTACAGTCTGGGAGAAGGCCGACCCGCCATTGGACGCCACCGTTTACTCGACGACCAAGATGGTGGGCGAACGCATCTGCCGGGCGCTGGGGGCGCGGGGCAATGGGTCCACGAGCTTTGTGAGTGTGCGGATCGGCTGGTGTCAGCCGGGCGCGAACCGGCCCGAGACGCTCAACGCCACCGGCGATCCGGGCGCAGACAGCGGCGGCGCAGAGTCCCACCCCGACCCGGAGGGCTACCGGCGGGCGGTTTGAAGGTTTTTTGTATTGGCCTTGGCAATGAACACATTTCCGCCAAAAAACCTTCAAAAACGCTGGTTCCGCCTGATGTGGCTGTCGAATCGGGATTTTGCGCATCTGTTTGAGCGGGCCGTCAACGCCGATGCAAGCGAATGGCCCGCGCCGGCGATTGTGGTCAACGGCATGTCCGCCAATACAGGCATGACCTGGAGCCTGGACGAGACGCGGCGCTATCTCGGCTATCAACCCCTGGACGATGTGACGCTCAGTGCGCAGACAGTTCTACCAACCGATTAAAGGAGAACCCACATGAGCTACAAGCTCGCCTATTGTACGTTGCGCTGGCAAAACCCTGACCTGGAGCCGGCATTGAATAAGCTGGCGGAGTTGGGCTGGCAGGGCTGGGAAAGCCGGCTGCCTCTCAATTGGATGGGGACGCCGACACGGCTGCGGCGCATCTGTGACGATGCGGGCATGCCCCTCGTCGTGTTTACGGCCAGCGGAACGCCGGACAGCCGCGAGCGCGAGAACGTCGAGCTGAACCGGCGGCGGATGGAGTTTGCAGCGGAGATGGGCTGCGACTGCTTCATGTATATGAATGGCGGCAAGCCGGAGGGCCGCTCGGTGACCGACGATGATGTCAGGGCGGCCGCGGAAGGCGCGGACGAGTGGGCGGAGTACGCGGCCCAGTTCGGCCTGGAGCTGACCTATCATATCCATACCAATCTGTTGGTGGATTCGATCGACCACTGGAAGCTGTACATGGACAGTCTGCGCACGGCCAAGCTGTGCATCGACGTTTCCCACGCGCAGTTGTGGGGGTATGATCCCGTCGTGTCGCTGCGGGATTTTCGCGCGCAGTTGAACTATGTGCATCTACAGGATTGGGCGACCACCTCCCGCCGCGCGGACGGTTTCTACGATCCGCAGTGGTGCCAGGTCGGTGAGCATGAGAATGTGGATTTCCCGGCGATCAAAGAGGCGCTGGACGGGATCGGCTACGCCCGCTGGGTGACCGCCTGCCCCGGACAGCCGATCCCCGGGCGGGATGATCCGATGAGCGAGGCGGAACGCAGCGAGGGGATGGTCACCTATTTGCGGGGGATCGGCTATTAGCCGCCCAGATCGATCTCCGGGTGATCGCGGAAGTATCTGGCAGTATTGATGATCAGGTTTTCCTGCAACTGGATCGTCATGCCGCCGTCGACGACGAGGGTGTGACCGGTGATGAAACCGGCCTCTTCGGAGCAGAGGAAGCGCACCGCGTTGGCAATGTCGTCGGGCAGGCCGGTGTGGCGCAGGGGATAGTGCTGGTCGAAAAAGCGCAGCATCGAAGGGTTGCGTTCCCAGCGTTCGGCCTGGGCTTCGGTGACGATATGGCCGGGGCAGATGCAGTTGACGCGTACGCCGACCGGCCCGAAATCGAGGGCCATCTGGCGGCTCATGGCGATGATGGCCGCTTTGGTCATCTCGTAGGCGAGGCTTGCCGGGGCGACCAGTTGCCCATGCACGGAGGAGATGTTGACAATGCTGCCGCCGCCGCTGGCCTGGATGTGCGGCACGCCGTGCTTGGCGCTGAGGTAGACCGCCTTCTGCGATGTGTTGAGGGCGCGGTCGAAGGCGGTCTCGGTCAGGGTGATGGCGCTGCCGTCCGACTCCTTGGTCCCCCAGGCGTTGTTCACCAGGAAGTGCAGCCCACCCCAGAGTTCAACGGCCCGTTCGATCATCGGCCGGATCTGTTCCGGCTGGGAGATGTCCACCTGGTAGGCGGAGGCTGTGCCGCCGGATTCCTGGATGCGGGCCACGTTTTGCGCGGCCGCGTCCGGCAGGATGTCGGCGATCAGCACCTTTGTCCCGTCCGCGGCCAACCGCCGGGCGATGGCGCCGCCGATTCCGATTGCTCCCCCGGTGACGATTGCGATTTTGTTTGCCAGTGTCATGTGAGGTGCCCCAAACAGGTTGTGGCGTGTAGACCGGATTCAGTATACTTGTGGGATTCAAGGCGGGCAAACTGGAGACGATAGAGGCTTGCGCCGAGCGTGATATTTTGCGATCCGTTGTAGAATTATAGAGGATGAAATCTTAAGACGCGCAAACGACGCGATGGGGTTGTACTCACAGTCGATCTGCCTGAGTATAGTCTCAGACGTGAGCGATTTCGTCAGGAGGAGAGGAGACATCAATGGAGATTCCGACAGTGGATCTGCCCGGTTTGCTCGGGCCAACACAGTGGATTATTGCCGGTGTCTTAGCGGGTATCTTGCTTCTATCCGGCGTTGTCAGCACGACGGTCGCCGCGAACAAGGGCAGGAGCGGGTGCGGCTGGTTCACGCTGGGGTTTTTGTTAGGCCCGGTGGGCCTCATCCTGGCCTTAGTCGTCTCCAAGAATCAGCCCGTTCTTGAACGAAGGATGGTGATGCGGGGCGAGATGCAGCACTGTCCATACTGCGCTGAACTGATCAGAGCGGAGGCGATCAAGTGCCGGTACTGTGGTGAGAGCTTCGGCGGGAGCCAGTCATCGGATGAGCAGTATATGCGCAGGCACAGCCTGTGAATGGGGTGCGGGTATCCTGAACCATGAGATAGGAAGTTCAGGGAAGACGTCGTATGAGAAGGCAAGCTAAAGTGTGGCTGGAGTCGGCCCGTGATGATCTGAACGCGGGTTCTCACGCACTTTCGTCTTGGGAATCCGCCTTCATAGGAGGCAGACTGATGTACTCCAGCAAGGCGCTCCACGCGGCGATGCGCTCCGATATCATTCGGTGATTTGATGAAAGTACCAGATGCTGAACATGCCGTCGTGGACATTCGCAAACTGCGTGACTACTGCCTGAATTCGACGCATGAACATGGTAAACACAAAGCTCGCTTGTTTTTAGCTGCGCTCGGCATAACTGCTATTGATGCACAAGAGTTACGCAACATCTTGTTGGAAGCCGTCAAGACACACGACGCAGAATTGGGACGCCGGGACGTGTATGGGGTCAACGCTATAATGTGGACTTTGAGCTTGTCTGGCGTGGCAAACAGGCAACAGTTTGGAGTGCCTGGATTGTCGAGCACAATTCGGAAACGCCGAGACTGACATCTTGCTACCCGCTGTTGAATGTAGGAGGTGAGAGCACATGAACATCAAACTGCTCGATGTAGTTGCCCTCATAGGCGATTTGCCTGAATACAATCTCAGACGAGGGCAAGTCGGAACGGTGGTAGAGATTCTTGCAGACGGCAATGCGTTTGAAGTTGAGTTCAGCGCGCGTGACGGACGCACCTATGAATCGGTTGGCTTGTCTCCCGACCAGATTGCGATTGAGGAAGATAAGCAAACCCTGGAGACCAAAGAGCCTTCGGCTGAATTTTCGCCAGGCCAAATTGTAGTCTTGAGGTCCGATTCCTCCATGAAAGGCGCGGTTGTGGACGTGTTGCCGGGCCAGCCCGAGAACCGGGTCAAGGTATTCATAGAGGGTAGCGTTCAGACGTTTTACACTTCTCAATTGAAGGTTGAAGAGCAACGGGATGAAGTTCAGTTCTTCTCGACTGATCAGTTTCACGCCTATCTGACTGCCCTCCAGATTCGGCATCCCAGTCTATCAACGCTGTATTCGCTCAACGCGGCCCGCGTCGACTTTATACCCTATCAGTTCCGGCCCGTCTTGCGATTCATCCGGTCAGACCGTCCAAGGATGCTGATCGCGGACGGCGTCGGCGTCGGCAAGACCATTGAGGCTGGATTGATTCTACGGGAACTACAGGCCAGGCGGGATATCAGATCCGTTCTCATTATTTGCCCCCGTCCACTTGTGACCGAGCGCAAGTGGGAGAGCGAGATGAAACGGTTTGAGGAGCGTTTTACTCCTCTTAACGGACCCACCCTGAGATACTGCGTCAAGGAGATGGATCTGGAAGGAGTATGGCCCGAACAGTACCAGAAAGTCATACTCCCGTATTCGTTGTTCGACGATGTGCTTCTTTACGGTTCAAGCGGCGGCGGTAAGCGAAGCCCCAGAAAAGGTCTCTTGGATTTGGATCCGCATCCACGTTTCGATCTCGTGATCGTGGATGAGGCCCATCATATCCGAAATCAGGAAACCTATGCCCACAGGGCAGTGCGATTTTTCTGCGACCATGCGGAAGCGGCCTTGTTCCTGACCGCTACCCCGATTCAACTTGGCAGCCATGACCTGTTTGTTCTGCTGAACACGCTTCGCCCCGACCTCATCCTGGATCAGGAAAGCTTTGAACATATGGCGGAACCAAACCCGTTTATCAACCAAGCGGTGAACCATGTACGCTCCCAGGAGCCGGACTGGACGGCGCGAGCGGCGGAAGCCCTTGAACAGGCAGCCTCAACTGACTGGGGACGAGCGATCCTCCGCCGTAACCCCGAGTTCAACCAAATCAGAGAACGTGTTTCAGCCTGGGGAGATTCAGGCCAACAGGTTATCAGATCCAGCGTTGCCTCCCAAAAGCTACTGAGAGAAGCCTCCCTGACTTGGAACGCATCCGCTGCTGAGAACAGTGCCGACGACGAAGAAAGAATTCAGCTCATCACCGACATAGAGGCGTTGCATACGTTCTCAGCCATTATCAATCGAACGCGGCGTCGCGATATCGGTGAGTTTACCGTTCGAAAGCCGGAGACCGTATCCGTTGAGTTCACTGCCGAGCAGAAGCGGCTTCACGACGATCTGCTCCTGGCACAGGCGGAGATTTTCAGTCGGCTTCATAGTGACATCAGCGTCAATTTCATGATGACGACAATCAGACGTCAAGCTGCAAGCTGCCTTTTTGGACTTGCGCCATTTCTCGATAACATCTTGAATCGTCACATTGACGAATTGGAATGGACCGAAGCCGACAGTACGGCGCCGATTCTACAAAGTGATGCCGTCGATTCGATTCAGTCGCAAATCCAGGCAGTTCTAGAGCAAGCGCGTGCTCTCGATCCCTTTGATCCGAAGTACGAGCGTCTTTGCAATATCATTCAGGATAAGCAGCAACTGGCCAACAACAAGGTGATGTTGTTCAGCAGCTTTCGCCATACTCTGCACTATCTGTACGAACGTCTAAGGGCAAATGGTGTGCGCGTGGGAATGCTCCATGGTGGTACGCCCGATGAAGAGCGCCTTGCGCTTCGCAATCGTTTCGAGATGCCGCGCGATGATAAGAACACGCTCGATGTCCTGCTGTTCTCGGAGATAGGTTGTGAAGGGCTGGACTACCAGTTCTGCGATTGCATTGTGAACTATGATCTGCCGTGGAACCCGATGCGCGTCGAGCAACGAATCGGTCGCATCGACAGGGTGGGCCAGAAGAGTGAAAGCATCGCCATTGTCAATCTGATTACGCCAGGGACAGTTGACGCCGACATTTACGAGCGCTGCCTCAAACGTATTGGTGTGTTCGAGAGCGCCCTCGGCAGCAGCGAAGAAATCCTGGGAGACATCACCAGGGAGATCAGGAATATCGCTGAAAACTATACCCTGAGCGAAAAGGAGAGAAGGGATAAGTTGCAGCAGTTGGCGGATAACAAGATTCGCCTGGTACTAGAACAAGAGGCGCTGGAACAGAAACAGATGGAACTTTTCGGCATCCGTCTCCCTGAGGAGCGGATGAAGAGGGAGATTGAAGACGCCTCCAGCTTCTGGTTGACTCCGGCATCCATACACAGGCTCGTAGCGCTCTATCTGCAGCAGGCATGTGGACGAGATCAGGAGTTCATCCTCGGCGAGAGGCCTCTGAAGACGCTCCGTCTCTCACAGGAAGCGCGTACTATCCTGTTGCGTGACTCTCAGGAACTTCCCCGCCAAAACACGATCGCCTATCGGGAGTGGGAGAACTGGCTGAAAGGCGCGGACCAGCATCTGTCCATGACATTTGAGTCGGACTGCGCCACAGAACATCCCGAGGCCGCTTTCGTCATGCCGTTGCATCCATTGGTGAAACAGGCGGCAGCAGCGCTGCTGTCCGATACGGACCAGAGAGCAGCTACCAAGCTGAAGGCGCAGACCAAAGAGGCGCCCGCAGGCCGTTATGAATTTGTCATCTACCAGTGGCAGTTCCACGGCATCAGGGAGGATCTGGCGCTCAAGCCAATCGTTTCATCGGACGCCGTAATGCCGCACCTCGACCGCCTGCTTGAGAAGGCGGTGGATGCCACGACAGAGGGGCAGGGAGACAACGACTCTCCTGTGTGGGGCGAACTGGAGGCGCGGCATTATCAACTGTGGTCTGCGGCACGCGCAGAGCATCGACAACGGACGCTAGATTTGGCCGCGTACCGCAGGGGGAGCCTGTCAACAAGTCATAGGGCACGCATAGGGCTGCTTAATGAACAGCTTGAACAGGCAAACGATGAGAAGATACGCAGGATGCGTCAATCGCAGATCGACAGCGCAGAGGCCGACTATGCCAGACGCATTGGGGAGTTGGATAGGGCCATCGAGAAAGCGGATGTTGTCCATGAACCCGTGGCATACGGGATCTTGATCGTAGAGGAGGTATGAGATGGAGAATTACGATCCTTTGGAAACGGTTGATCAATTGAGAGCCTGGGCTGACAAATCGCTTTCGTCTCTAAAAGCTGATACCGTTCGTATGGCAGCAGCTAAGAGAAGGTATCGTACAGTAATGAAGGTGGTTGATCAACTGGAAAGACTACAGATCCCCATTTCTGAAGACATAATCTCAGAAAAGGAAGCGCTTGAAGAATTGATTAGCACGTCGAATGAGATGGGGAGATTGACTTCCTTGGCGAAGGAACTTTCATCTCTAGCGAAGGACATAAATCGTCAGTTGCGGGGCGAGCGCGGTTCTAGGAAAAATAAGGGTAGAAGAGGGCCAGCCAAACAATTGCGGGTCAGTTTTCCTGATGGCACGGCCATTTACGAAAGTAAGGCGACAGATACCTTCGTCAGATCTATCCAACATATTGGCCTAAAGCGTGTTGCAGAATTGCCAACTAACAGAGCATATGGACATCCACTTGTATCAGCGATAAGAAATGAATCATCCCGAAGTTATCGAGAGTTGGATGGATACTTTGTCGAAACAAATATCAGTACAACGGTCAAGGCAAAATACATACAACGTATTGCTGATGCTCTCCAGATCGATGTTTCGATTGAAATAATAGATTGATAGGTGTTCGATCAGAGAGTAGGCAAAGCCGGGCACAAGAGGAGGATTCATGCCAAGCGACTACAAGAAAATCTGCCAGGACAATATACGGAGACGCGGCGAAGAATTCGACGATATGGGGCGCCTGATTTCAGAACAGTTATACAGTGACCGATCCCATTTTGTCTACGAGCTTCTGCAAAATGCCGAAGATGCTCTAGAGAGACGTTTCAGACAGAATCCTGACGATAATCCTACCTGCAAAGTCCTGTTTGTACTTTTTCAAGACAGGCTGGAATTCAGGCACTCTGGTGCGTTGTTTGACGAAGAAGATGTAAAAGGTATATCCGATGTATTAAGAGGAACCAAGAAAGAGGACTTTGTTCAGATTGGCAAATTTGGCATCGGTTTCAAATCAGTCTATGCCTTTACAGCCTCTCCAGAAATCCATTCTGGCGATGAACATTTCGTTGTCAAACGGTACATCCGTCCTGAAGAGAAAGAACCAAGTCCCGACCTTCCAATTTTGCCCGATGAGACCGTTTTCATCTTCCCATTCGATCATGCAGAGTTGTCCGAGAAGGCTGCCTTTGATCTGATTTTGGAGAAGCTGAGGGGACTTGGGGCAAGTGTGTTGTTGTTTTTGAGACGGATTGACGAAATTGAATGGCGCGTTGAGCCGGATCAGGAAGAAGGACATTACCTCAAGGAAGTCGAGCAAGTCGACAATTGTAAGACCGCGCACCGCGTTACCGTGATCGGACAGAACAACGGTCAGGATGAGAGTGAAGACTGGCTTATCTTTGAAAAGCTAGTGACGGTTCCGGATAACAGTGGTCAGGTTGCCGTTGAAATAGGATTTCGGCTTGAAAATAGCACCAAAGATGAGGCGGAGAGTATCATAAGGATTAATTCAGCACGACTGGTCGTCTATTTCCCGACCGAAAAAGAAACAGGAATGGGTTTCTTGATCCAGGGGCCATATCGGACAACACCTGCACGCGACAATATCCCCGAGCATGATGCTTGGAATAAGAAGCTAATCAGAGAAACTGCTGAGTTGGTAGTCGAGTCTCTGCGACAGTTGAAGGAGATGGGTTTGTCGTCTGTGTCTCTGTTAGAGGCATTGCCCATCAGGATGGACGATTTCTCGGAAACCAGTTTATTCTATCCTATCTTCAACAAAGTGCGCAGGGCTTTAATGAACGAAGATCTTCTCCCGGCTGATGACGGCACGTTTGTTGCTGCACGAAACGCTAAGATCGCCGGCAGCGAAAGGTTAACAAACCTCCTAGTAGTTCAGCAATCTTCTATTGTCGGATAAAGACGTTTGAGCTTGATGCGAGCGTCAGCCGTAGTGAAACGCCAGTTGACGGTAGTTGCCGAGGCATTGCGGCGTTTTTGCCAAGCATCGACTTGCTGCATCAAGGTGGCTTGGTCCGGGATGCGAGCTTTCAAGCATTGCCGATGCAGGACACTGAGTTCGATTTCAGCCATATTGAGCCAACTGCCATGTTTGGGGGTGTAATGGATTTCCAGTTTGGCGGCCAGACGGCGGGCTTCGGCTGCCGGGAACGCTTGATACAGAGAAGCGAGTTTGTGTGTGTTCAAATTGTCCATCACCAGGACGATCTTGTCTGCCTGCGGAAAGTGGATGTCGACCAGGTCACGCATGCAGTGGGCAAAGTCAACCCTGGTGCGGCGCGCTGTCACCTTGACATGACGCCAGGCTTGCAGAGGCGCGAAGCAGAGAAAGAGGTTGCCGGTGCCGTTGCGTTCATATTCGTAGTCATATTTGGCCACAGCGCCCGGTCGGGGTGGCAGGGGCAGACGGGTCTCTTTCGTCAACTGTTTGCTGCCTTCATCAAAACAGACCAAAGGTCGCTTGGGATCCTGCGCCCGATGATAGACCTCAAGCGTATCTTCCATGGCACAGACGAACTCGGCATTCGCCGTCGCCGGAATACACCACTCATCTTTCAGCCAGGGCTTGCGTTCGTTTTTTTTAGCGTCGTCCGCACCGTTTCGCGCGAAATACGCTCGACCACCTCTAATTCGACCAGCTTATCGGCCAGCATCTGCAGCGTCCATTGCTCCTGTCCATCAGGCGCAGCGCTACACGCTAACTGCACCAAGCGGGCTTCGCCGGCGCCATCCAATACGCAGGCGCGCTTCCGTTGCGGTCGCATGTGGATGAGCGCAGCTTCAATCCCGGCTGTGACACAGCGCGCCCGAATTCGCTCTACGGTGCGCGCGTGCGCACCTAAGGCCTTGGCAATCTCGGCATCAGTCCAGCCACCTCCGGCTTGCTCTTCATCGGCCATCAGCAGAATGCGTGCCCGTCTCAAGCGCCGCGCCGACCCGGCGCCTGTGTTCACCTGTGCATCCAGTTGCGTGCGTTCTTCCTCTGTCAAGCGCACCCGATATCGTTTCGCTGGCATCTTTCCTCTCCTCGTGTCTACGTTTCTGGAGAGTGTGCCACAGTTCACTCTGTCCGACAAATCTTGTCTGTTACACTACTAGACTCGAATCAACTTCGTTCATTGTTCCAGGCGACAAGCGTACCGAAGTGGCTGTCATCTGATATCACCGAACGCCGAACACCCGACCTTTGGCAATATCTGAGATCCGAACTCAAGGTCGCGGAAGTTGATCCAGAAATGTTCGCCCGCAGATTGTTCGAGCAATTCCTTGATTGCCAATCTGACGAGTGGTTTATTAAATTCTACGAGTTTCTATCTGGACAAGAAGCCCTGTGGCGTCTCCCGCGCTGGTGCCGGCAAACAGGAGGTATTCTCCGAAATAAACCTATTCTTCGTCGTCAGGACGGGGCACATGTGAATCCATTCCGGGACGACGGTTCGCCAAATGCATACCTGGCTGTTAGAACGGATATTGAAACTTCGTTGCCAATCGTGAGGGTAGAATTATCTGAGCATCAAGAGGTTCGCAAGTTTCTGGGCGAGTTGGGTATTCCGGAACTGGACCTTGTTGAAGAAATCATTGAAAAGATACTTCCGAAATACCGGAATGATGGAATGATAGTTGCTATTGACGAGAACAAACGCGATCTAATTAAAATTGAACGCGCATATGAGACAGATTCGCAAGACAAAAAAAGTCGACTTCGGAAACGGCTGTGTGAAACACCGTTTATTCTTGCCGAAAGTCCATATGCGAGAAAAACTGTTTACCGGAGGCCAGATCAAGTCTATTTTGGAAGTGATGAGTTGCGCATGTATTTCTCCAGGAACGATACCTTTGTATGTGTCAGCTCAGACCACCCTCAATCTGCATTGTTCAAATCCCTGGACGTCAAGGAATCTGTAAGTATTGAACGAAAAAAAAAGAATTGGGAAAACCATGTTACGATTTGTGATCAGCATAGTTGGCATGAGAGAGGGCTTAACGGATTTGATCTCAACATAAAGGCTGATGGCCTGGAACATGCAATAGTTACTCCAACTCTGGAAAAAAGCGCATTCATTTGGAATAAAATTGCTCGTCCTCATTCTGATTGCATTCACGGAGTCGTTGAAAAATCGAGTCGACAAACTTATGAGGGAAGTCGTAGAGAGAACCAGGTATCCGAGTTTGGCAAGTTGCTGATAAATACAGCATGGCTGCCGGATTCGAACGGAAATATGCATAGACCGAGCGAGCTTTCTCTCGATGATCTTCCCGAGTCGTATGTCCGTGATGAGAAATTGGCCGACCAACTCGGTATGAGAAAGGATGTTGTAGCACAATTAGCAGAAGAAGTTGGTATATCTAAAGAGAGTCTCAGTCTTGCAAAGCAGTTCGATAGTGCTCCCCCTGATGTTCAACAGGAAATAGCTTGCTTGCTTCAAGAGCGACAAAGAAGCCAAGCAGAATTTCCTCAGCAAAGTACTGCTAACCCTGAGCGACGGCAGGAGCGACTTAGAGAACTCATGGATAACGCCCCTGAAAAGGAATACGAGACGAGGCAAAGAAGTGTTCGGACTTCACGGGCGAGTATTGACCCCAGTATCTGGCTTAGAAATCTATACACGAATGATTCTGAGCAGATGATCTGTCAGATTTGCGAGGATGAGATGCCGTTCAAAAGGCGTGATGGCGAATATTACTTTGAGGCTGTGGAGGCATTTACATTAGAGTATTTTAGCCACGAGGGCGAAGCACAGTTTCTGGCACTCTGTCCATTGTGCGCGGCAATGTATAAGGAGTTCGTGAAGCGTGACGGAGAACAAGAAGCAGAGTTGCATCATGCTCTGCAAAATGCGGACGGGCTCGAGGCGCCGGTGAGATTGGGAGTGTGGGAAACAAGCATCCGGTTTGTAGAGACCCACTGGCGGGATATGAAAACAATTCTACACGTCTATCAAGAATGAGCCATCAAATGAAACGATCGCAACAGGCCGATCTCTTTCCTGCTGACGATGTGCGGCCGGTTTCTAAGGCAAAGAAAGGGGCGACCACCGAACGACTGAAGAGGATTGATACCGATGTCAGGCTCAGGGAGCAGTTGCTTCCCCATTGCCGACTGAAGCACGGGGAAATCTGGGAAGATGCGGTCTGCGGTCACCGGGTTGGCGTCCTTGACGCGACAAACCAGGCGGACGTTGATCGGATCATGGATGGCGAGAAGACGGGGTTGCTCATCAATGATCCCCCCTACAATGTCATGGTGGGAAATGCCAACACTGCCAATCTCGCCAAGGTTGACCTTGCCTCCTATCTTGATTTTTCCGAAAAGTGGGTTTCGAATGCGCTTCAGATCGCCAAGCCGAATGCCCATCTTTACATCTGGATTGGCGCTGACTACAAGGACGATTTTCAGCCCCTGCCGGACTTTATGATTCTGATGCGGGGGTTTCGCAGTTTTCGCCCGCGAAATTTCATCACGCTTCGCAATCAGCGGGGTTACGGCACACAGAAGAACTGGATGTGGGTTCGACAGGAGCTGCTACATTACGTCAAAGGCAATCCTGATTTCACAGTTGCCTATACGGATATTCCGAAGATCCTGAAAGGCTATTACAAAGAGGTCGATGGCCGGGTGACGGAGAATCTTGAAAGAAGCAAATCGGAAACGATACGCCCGGGCAATGTCTGGGTTGATGTCCAGCAGGTATTTTACCGGATGGAGGAAAACGTATCCGGCTGCTACGCTCAGAAGCCCTTGAAAGCGATTCAGCGCATTGTGCAATCAAGCAGCCAGGAAAATGATCTGGCCGTTGACTTTTTCGCCCATTCTGGCACGACTCTGATTGCCGGCGAGCTATCGCGGCGAAGGGTTTACACTTTTGACATCGACCCCATCTTCGCTGAGATCACGATACGGCGGCTGGAGCATTACCGGGAAAGCGGTAAGACCGGCTGGCAGTGGCACAATCCGTTTCCTGAAATCGAAGTAGTAGAATTAGTTTGTGACAAGCCCTGCCGCAACGGTACACCTGTCGCTCAACACCGGATCAACTGAGAAAAAGGAGAACAGAAGACCATGCGGCATGAAAATTGGAGTTGCCCGAAGTGTGACAATGTCGAGTTTGAGACGGATATCTTCCAGGCGACCGGGGGTATGCTGGCAAAGATATTCGATGTGCAGAACAAGAAGTTCACCACCGTCACGTGTACACGCTGTCAATACACGGAGATCTACAAGGGAAGCACATCGAACCTTGGCAACGTCTTTGATTTCTTCACCTCGTAAATCCTGGACCACTTTCGAGAGAAGGAATGCGTTATAGAGCCGCTATCTTCGACCTGTTTGGCACATTGGTCAGGAGTTTCACGCGCCAAGAGTACGACCAGGTAAATGCGCAGATGGCCACGGCGGTCAGAGTCCCCTATGCAGATTTCTGGCGGCTCATGGGGGAAACCTACCAGGACAGTTGCCTGGGACGCTACAGTTCCTTTGAGGAGATTGTTTCTGATGTCTGCTGCCGCGCAGGCGTTGAAGCGAATATGACCCACATCACGCAGGCTGCCTGGTTTCATTATAAATTCACGGCCAATGCGCTCGCACCTGAGCCGGCGGTCTTGGAAGCATTGGACAGGCTGAAGAAAAGAGGATTGCAGCTTGGTCTTATCAGTGATTGCGGCCCTTCGGTTCCGTTGCTCTTTCCGCAATCTCCTCTAGCCCGCTTCATTGACATCCCCGTTTTTTCCTGTGAAGAGCGGATCAAAAAACCTTCAAGCAGTATCTATAAGCGAATTTGTGAGCGACTGGAGATAAAAGCGCAGGAATGCATCTATGTCGGCGACGGCAGTAGCCAGGAGTTGACGGGCGCGGCAGCGGTAGGGATGCGGCCGATTCTGAAGCGAACCGATCTGCGTGATGTCTACGACAGGCATAGACCTGAAGTGGAAAGCTGGCGCGGACAGGCCATTGATGAAATCAAGGAACTTTGTGACATGTGTTTTTGAAATGGGACAACTCAAATGTAGGGTATAATCTTGAACAGGATGAATATGGCTTATTTTGAGCAAGAAGATATTTTGCACCTGGCGATTTCTGATGAGCCGGAAAGGGGCAGTATGGAGCTTAGCCCCAATATCACGGCTGAATTGAACGACGATGGAGAACTCATCGGGATCGAAATTCTGAACGCCAGCGCGTTCATCCGGGATTCAGTCCTGGAATCCTTGCAAGCGAAGATGCTTTCGCTTGCCAAAGTTCACGGCGCGCGTCTCTGATTGTTGAATGCGCTATCGCTTCGCCATCTGCGCGCGTGTTGATTTTCTATCATTCCATCTTTGCGCGGGCGCTCCAATACGGCCTGACCACCCAGTTGGAACCACCGCGCCAACTGCTACGAAGGATTAAGAAATGTTGCGCGTTTCAATTTTTCGGCACAATGCAGAACTGACCGACGAATGGCTGCGCCAGAAGGTGGCGCTGGGCGCGGACGCGATCGACTTCGGGCAGGATACGGATATGCCCGGCGTCACGGAGCAGGGCTATCCGCGCCTGGACGATGTGCGCGCGCTGCGCAAGCGGCTGCGCTCCTTCGGTATCGACATCAACCGCGTGACGCTGCCCACGCTCTCGCGGACGTACATTGACGAGCGGGTCGGGGCGGAGGAGGAACTGGACAACGCCGCCAAAGCGCTGGAAGTCTACGGCCAGGCCCGCATCCCCATCGCCCGCCAGCGGACGGAGGAGGATGTCTTCCCGCAGATGATGGAGGCGTACCGCACGACGCACCGGGGCGGCTACCTCGCGCGTGCGGAGACGCTCAGGCAGGGAGCGGTGGAGATACCCGCGCGGGCCGAACTGGAGCGCTGGTGGGGGCGTTTCTGCCACGCCTTCGAGCGTCTGACGCCGATCGCTGAGGAGTATGACATCAAGCTGGCGGTGCATCCGTCGGATACGCCCAATGTGGATACGCCCTTCGGCGGCATCGGCTTCCATCGGATCATCGACGCCTTCCCCAGCCCCAATGTTGGCTATGTCTACTGCATCGGCACCCGCGCCGAGGCCGGCGGCAGTTCTCTGGTGATCGATGAGATCAACAACTACGGGCGCAAGGGCAAAATTTTCATGCTGCATATGCGCAATGTGCGGGGCAGTCTGGCGACCGCCAGCGGCTTCGAAGAGACGCTGCTGGATGACGGCGACCTCAATATGGCGCGCATCCTGCGGGAGTTGCGCAATGTCGGGTTCAGCGGTTACATCAACCCGGACCACATTCCCGACCTGCCCGGTGACACGGAGACGCGCGACGTCGGTTGGGCCTACTCGATTGGATATCTGAAGGCGCTTTACGCCGCGGCGGTGGCGTAACTGCAGTGGCTAGTGGTCAGTGACCAGTGACCAGTTATCGACCACTGCTATGGAGGCTGCCGACCGTGTGGATTGCGTGCTGTCGATGTAAGGCGGAGGGCGCGGGCGACATCCGCATATCACATAACTGACTGGAGTTGAGATGACACTGAAAGTTGGGATCGTCGGGGCGCGGGGGATCGGCGAGAGGCACGCGCGGGCGTACTTGCAGGATCCGCTGGCCGAGCTGGTGGCTGTGTGCGATCTGGTGAAGGAACGGGCGGATGAGGCCGCACAGATGCACGGCGTGCGCGGCTACACTAGCCTGGTGGAGATGCTGCGGCACGAGGAGTTGGACATCGTGGATGTGTCCACCGGCGGCGCGGAGAACGGGAGTTGGCATTTCGAGCCGACAATGGAGGCCCTGAAGGCCGGCAAGCATGTTCTGGTGGAAAAGCCGATCTCCAATCAGATCGGAGAGGCGCGCCAGATGGTGGCGAAGGCGGCTGAGATGGATCGCTACCTGGGCTGCAACCTCAACCACTACTTTACGCCGCCGGCGGAGAAGGCCCGGCAGTATATGGAGCAGGGGCAGATCGGCGAGCCGATCTACTGCCTGCACAAGATGGGCTTTAGCGGTGGCGAGCAGACCTACCAGAAGAGCGGCGCGCCCAACGCGGCCGGCTTCCCCTACTTCCACGTGAAGGCGTTCCTGGCCCACCCGTTCAGCGTCATGCGCCATTTCTGCGGGGACGTGACCCACGTTCAGGCCTTTCTGCATCGGCCTACTTTCCGCAAAGAGGCCGATGACCCGATGCTCTCGGTCAACAGCATCCACCTCCAGTTTGCCAATGGCGCGGCCGGCTATCTGCTCAGCCAGCGGGGGGACGCCACATTCGGGCTGGGCGGCTGGTGGAGCGTGGAGGTCGGCGGGACGCGCGGCACATTCTGTATCGAGAACTGCATCGAGAAGATCACCTACTGGCCATCCCCGACTGCTGAGGGAGTTGATCCGCCGCAGGTTACGCACAGCGGGATCACCGACTTCAACCAGACCTTTCCCCGCCGCATCCATGCCTTTCTTGAAGATGTGGGCAACGGCGTTCCGAAGAGCGCTTTGCGGGCTTCGGGCCGGGATGCGCTGGCCACGTTGGAGTACACCTGGGCCGCCATCGAATCCTATGAGAACGGCAGCGTGCTGGTCCAACCCCATCCTCTGCCGGACTGAATTGACCAATGAGCGGCGGCCAATGTCCGGCAAAACGCCACGAGCCACATAAGGAGAACGACACCCATGAGTTCTACCGAGAGAGCCGACAACACCTCCCTTGTACCCCAATACAGTTTTTCCGGGACGCTGGTTGAGCAGGAGGCCGAGTTGCAGACCAATCCGTTGCTGCAACGGCTGCTGGCCTATCGCAAACGCTACGAGGGCGATCCGCACCGGCCAATCTATCACTATGTCAACCCGGAGCATACGCTCAACGATCCGAACGGACTCTGTTTCTGGCAGGGCCGCTGGCATCTCTTTTACCAGGCCTACCCGCCGGAAGACCCGCGCCAGCACTGGGGACACGCGGTCAGCGACGATCTGATCCACTGGCGCGATCTGCCCTATGCCATCTATCCCAACCCGGAGGAGTGCTGCTTTTCGGGCGCGGCGCTGGTGGAAGAGGACAGGGTGATCGCCATCTATCACGGCACCAAGGTGGGCAACATGGTGGCCGTCTCGCATGATCCGCTGCTGCTCAATTGGGAGAAGCTGACCGGCGGGCCGGTCATCCCCATCGCCAGCGCGGACGGCTCGCCGCTGCCCTACCGTGTCTTCGATCCCTGCATCTGGAAGAAAGGCGAGCACTACTACGCCCTCTCCGGCGGCACGCTGCCCCACGCCGCGTCCGGCAAGCGCACGCGCGCCAACTTTCTGTTCCGCTCGCCGAATCTGGTCGATTGGGACTATCTGCACCCGTTTGTGGAGGACGACCGCTTCACGCTTGTGGGGGATGACGGCGCTTGCCCCTATTTCTGGCCGATCGGCGACCGGCACATTCTGCTCTTCGCCAGCCACATGAGCGGCGGACAGGCGCTGCTGGGCGACTATGACACCGAGCGCGACAAGTTTGTGGTGACTTCGCAGCATGATTTCAACTTCGGCGCGATAGGGCCGGGCGGCGTCCACGCACCCTCGGCCACGCCGGACGGCAAGGGCGGCATCTACGTCATCTTCAACATGAACCCGGCCAAGCCGACGGAGGGCTGGAATCAGATTATGACGCTGCCGCGGCGCCTGACGCTGCAAGGGACGGACAAGATCGGGCGCGATACGCTGCTGGTCGAACCGGCGGGGGATGTTGAATCGCTGCGGCGGGAGCACCGGCAGATGGCCGGTCTGACGCTGCCGGCCAATCAGGAGATCGTCCTGGGGAGCATCAGGGGGGATGCGATCGAGCTGATGGCGGAGATCGAGACGAACGACGCGCCGCTGGTGGAGTTGAACGTACTGCGCTCGCCCGGCAAGGAGGAGTATACCCGCATCGCCTTCTATCGTGAGCGGGGCTTCCGCGACTGGGAGCGGTATAATGGCTGGCAGCGGGACAGGCTGGCCGCGGCCACCGACAGCCTCATCTCAATCGACTCCTCCTACTCTTCGATCCTGCCGGATGTGCGTTCGCGGGCGCCGGAGACGGGGCCGGTCTTCCTCGAACGGGATGAGCCGCTGCGGCTCAGGGTCTTCGTGGACAGGAGCGTCGTGGAGGTGTTTGTCAACGGGAAACAGTGTGTGGCCATGCGGGTCTACCCTGGGCGGGAGGACAGCGTCGGTGTCTCGTTGCGCTCGCAGGGGCAGGACGCGCGCCTGGTCTCGCTGGACGCGTGGCAGATGGAAAACATATATGATAGGACTTTCGCCAGGAGGTCAGGATCGTGTAAGCTTGAGACATGATTACAAAACAGAAGTATGTCGAATACCTTGTCAGCACGCCGATCAACTACACCTGTAGCAATCTGGCTGAACATCTGGAAGGCATGAGCCACGATGTAGTCAGCGATTTCCTGAAAAGAGCGCGACTCACCTCCAGACATCTATGGGAACTGGCGGTGGGCTTGATCGACGACAGTGCGGACGCGTACCTGATACTTGACGACAGTGTGCAAGACAAACGCTATTCACGGTCAATCGAAATGATAAAGCTGCAATACAGTGGCGCTGAAGGCGGTCTGGTGCGCGGCATCGGTGTCGTCAACCTGGTTCACACCAGTGGTGAAGACGGCGCGTATTATCCGATTGATTTCCGCATCTACGCCAAAGAGGCGGATGGGAAGTCAAAGAACGACCATTTTCAAGAGATGCTGCTGCGAGCGGTCGGCGCCAAACAGATTCAGGCCAAGACGGTGCTGTTTGACAGTTGGTATGGCTCCTGGCAGAACCTGAAGTTGATTCACCGTCTGGGATTGACCTTCTACACCACACTCAAAGCCAACCGCTTGGTCAGTCTGAGCGCAGAAGAGGGCTACATTCATCTCAATGAAATCGATTGGAACGACGAACGGCTCAAGCATGGCATCATTGTCAAGCTCAAGAAAGTGCCTTTCAAAGTGAAATTGTTCAAGCTAGTTGCCATAAACGGCGACATTGACTGGGTCATCACCAATGATCTGGATGAGACTGTGATCACGCAAGTCGCTCAACACGCGAACGAGTTGCGCTGTCGGCGTCGAAGAATTTCACCGCGAATTGAAGCAGTTGACTGGCTCTGCCAAATGCCAATGTCGCAAAGCTCGTTCGCAGCGCAATCACCTCGCTTGCTGTTATCATGCCTGGCTTTCATTGAAGGTTCACGCTGCCTTGCTCAACAAAACCATCTATCGCGTTCATACTGACCTGTTCAGCGATTACCTGCGAAACCAACTTCGCAGCCCTACTATCCCAGCTTTCCAGCCGACTTAGCGAAAGTCCTAATAAGGAGAACGACACCCATGAGTTCTACCGAGAGAGCCGACAACACCTCCCTTGTACCCCAATACAGTTTTTCCGAGACGCTGGCTGAGCAGGAGGCCGAGTTGCAGACGAATCCGTTGCTGCAACGGCTGCTGGCCTATCGCAAACGCTACGAGGGCGATCCGCACCGGCCAATCTATCACTATGTCAACCCGGAGCATACGCTCAACGATCCGAACGGACTCTGTTTCTGGCAGGGCCGCTGGCATCTCTTTTACCAGGCCTACCCGCCGGAAGACCCGCGCCAGCACTGGGGACACGCGGTCAGCGACGATCTGATCCACTGGCGCGATCTGCCCTATGCCATCTATCCCAACCCGGAGGAGTGCTGCTTTTCGGGCGCGGCGCTGGTGGAAGAGGACAGGGTGATCGCCATCTATCACGGCACCAAGGTGGGCAACATGGTGGCCGTCTCGCATGATCCGCTGCTGCTCAACTGGGAGAAGCTGACCGGCGGGCCGGTCATTCCCATCGCCAGCGCGGACGGCTCGCCGCTGCCCTACCGGGTCTTCGATCCCTGCATCTGGAAGAAAGGCGAGCACTACTACGCCCTCTCCGGCGGCACGCTGCCCCACGCCGCGTCGGGCAAGCGCACGCGCGCCAACTTCCTGTTCCGCTCGCCGAATCTGGTCGATTGGGACTATCTGCACCCGTTCGTGGAGGACGACCGCTTCACGCTTGTCGGAGATGACGGCGCTTGCCCCTACTTCTGGCCGATCGGCGACCGGCATATACTACTGTTCTTCAGCCACATGAGCGGCGGGCAGGCGCTGCTGGGCGACTATGATACGGAGCGCGACAAGTTTGTGGTGACTTCGCAGCATGATTTCAACTTCGGCGCGTCCAGGCCGGGCGGGGTTCATGCGCCCTCGGCCACGCCGGACGGCACGGGCGGCATCTACGTCATCTTCAACATGAACCCGGCCAAGCCGACGGAGGGCTGGAATCAGATTATGACGCTGCCGCGGCGCCTGACGCTGCAAGGGACGGACAAGATCGGGCGCGATACGCTGCTGGTCGAACCGGCGGGGGATGTTGAATCGCTGCGGCGGGAGCACCGGCAGATGGCCGGTCTGACGCTGCCGGCCAATCAGGAGATCGTCCTGGGGAGCATCAGGGGGGATGCGATCGAGTTGATGGCGGAGATCGAGACGAACGACGCGCCGCTGGTGGAGTTGAACGTACTGCGCTCGCCCGGCAAGGAGGAGTATACCCGCATCGCCTTCTATCGTGAGCGGGGCTTCCGCGACTGGGAGCGGTATAATGGCTGGCAGCGGGACAGGCTGGCCGCGGCCACCGACAGCCTCATCTCAATCGACTCCTCCTACTCTTCGATCCTGCCGGATGTGCGTTCGCGGGCGCCGGAGACGGGGCCGGTCTTCCTTGAACGGGATGAGCCGCTGCGGTTGAGGGTTTTTGTGGACAGAAGCGTCGTCGAGGTGTTTGTCAACGGGAAGCAGTGTGTGGCCATGCGGGTCTACCCTGGGCGGGAGGACAGCGTCGGTGTTTCGTTGCGCTCGCAGGGGCAGGACGCGCGCCTGGTCTCGCTGGACGCATGGCAGATGGAGGACATTTATCGCTGAGAGGCGAAACCCTGTAATTTGAAGACAACGTGGCATTTTGACGTTATCGTACGTTGTAAGCGTCCAGAAATTGAGTCTGTCTGGTGCGTTGAGGTCATCACCAATCCCATCCGGGGCGAACGTCAACCGAATGGTCGCTTCCGATATTGGGGCGAAATCACGCCTCCGGGTGCGCCCGTGCCACGTTTCCTGCGAGTCATTACGTTGGAAGACGGCGAGACGATTCTGAATGCGTTTTTCGATCGGCGCTTTCGAAAGGACTAGCAATGATATTCCGATACTTTCCTGAAACCGATAGTCTGTATGTCGAGTTCAGATCTGACCAGGCCGCGGAAACTGTGGCAGTTTCGGACAGTGTGCTGGTTGACCTGGACAGCGATGGTCACGTCGTCGGCATAGATATTGACCAAGCTTCGAGTCACCTGGACCTGTCGGCGCTCGATGCAAACGGCGTGCCGTTTCAGTGGTTGACCGAGGAGAGACCGGTCATCGCGGCAGAAAACGGAAGCAGGAGATAGCAAGAGCATCCAACCAAAGGCCATAGAAAAGGAGAGGCCATGCATAGCCCAACTCTATACATCAAGAGCGTGGGGATTACCGATCGTGTCATCAAGCAGAAGACGGAGGGGCTGTCCCACGCGGACAGCATGTTGCAACTGCCCTTCCCCGGCAACTGCATGAACTGGATTCTGGGCCATATTCTGGTCTACCGTATGCAGTATCTGGGCGTGATCGACGGGGTGAGCAAGCCGGACGAGGGTGAGTTCGCTCTGTACGGCTTCGGCTCCGAACCGATGACGGACAGCGATAAGGCGATTCCGCTGGAGACATTGCTGGCGCGGCTGGATGATGCGTCCGAGCAGGTTATCGCCGCGCTGAAAGCGATGCCGGAGTCGCGACTGGAGGAAGTGTTGGATGAAGAGCAGGGCGTCAGCGTGGATGAGCGGCTGCACTTCTATCTGGTCTTCCACGAGAGCTACCACGTGGGACAGCTCGAGCCGCTGCAGGAGTTGGCGCTGAGCGACGCCGAATAACAGCGAAGAAGCCGAGCATCTCAGGTTGAACTGAGGACGGGAACCATGCAGCTATCCGACATCAAGACGGTGGGGGTTGTGGGCGGCGGGACGATGGGGTTCGGCATCGCGATCAACTTCGCGTTGTGGGGCTACCCGACGATCATCAGCGATCTCAGCGACGAACTTCTGGCAGGGACCGAGGCCAATATCGCCCGCGCGCTGGAGCTTTTCGTCGAGGGCGAGCTGATCAGCCAGAAACGGGCCGAGGAGACACTGGAGCGGATCACAACGACCACCGATCTGGCGCTGCTGGCCGCGCGCAGCGACTTCGTTACCGAGGTGATTATCGAGCGGGCGGCGGACAAGCGGGCGCTGTTCAAACGGCTCGATGCCCTGTGCCCGCCGCACACGATTTTCGCCAGCAACACCTCGCGTCTGGTGCTCAGCGACATCGGCGCGGAGATCGGCCGCCAGGACAAGCTGGTACTGACCCACTACTTCGCGCCGCCGCATATCGTCCCCGGCGTGGAGGTGGCCAAAGGACCGGGCGCGAGCGACGAGACCTTCGAGATCACCTGCGATCTGATGAGCAGCGTGCGCAAAGTCCCCATCCGTCTGCACAAGGAGAAATCGGGATACCTGCTGAACCGCATTCAGGCCGCAATCATGCAGGAGGCCAGCCAGTTGTGGGCGGAAGGAATGGCCAGCGCAGAGGATATCGAGTTGGGGATCGTCTCCACCTTTGGCTTTCGGATGCCCCACGAAGGCCCGTTCCTGCACTACGACCTGGCGGGCATCTGGAAATGGTCCGAAGACGTGCGCAATCCGCAGGCCATCGAGAACGAAAAGCTGCGCGAGCAGATGATGAAGGCGCAGCCCTGGTTCCTGGACCCGGCGACGTTCGACGAGGCGGTCGAAAGGCGGGACCGGGAGTATATTCGCCGCCTGAAAGCGCTCTACTGGCAAGACGAAGTTTGAATCAGATCTCCCGCGCCACCGCGGCGACCGCGGCCACGGTGGCGTCGATCACCTCCTCGGTATGCGCGGTGGAGAGGAACCACGCGCCCCGCTCCAGCGCGCGCACGCCGTGATGGTGCAGGGCCTCGGTGAAGCGCACATACCGCTCCTTATCCGCCTGCAACGAACTGCGATAGTCGGTGACCGGCGCTTCCACGCCGAATCCCACGTGGAAGATCTGGGGGAATCCGGCGACGCGGGCCTGAATTTTCGATGCGCTACCGCTGTGCTGTTTGAGCGCGGTGTCAGCCGCGTCCAATGCGTCGCGGATGCCCTGCATCAGCCGTTTTCCCTGCTGGTCGAGGGCGACGAAGGTCTCCGGCTTCTGCAGTTCGTGCAATGTGGCGACCAGCGCGGCCATGCAGGCGGGATGAGCGTTGAAGGTGCCGCCGTGCATCACGCCGCCGCTGGCTAATTGCCCCGAGCCAAGTGCGCTAGGATGCGGTCGGCTCGGGGCAATCATATCCATCAGGTCGGCGCGACCGACAAAGCAGGAGACGGGGAAGCCGCTGGCGATGGCTTTGCCGAAGGTCGCCAGATCGGGCGTGACGCCGAAATGGGCCTGGGCGCCGCCCGGCGCAACGCGAAAGCCGGTGATCACCTCATCGAATACCAGGACTGTGCCGGTGTCGGTGCAGGCGCGGCGCACGCCCTCCAGGTAACCTTCGACCGGGAAGATGGCGCTGGTGTTGCACATGGCCGGCTCCATGATCACGGCGGCTACGTCCTCCCGCTCAAGACGCCTCTCCAGAAGTTCCAGATTGTTCCAGGGCAGCACTTCTGTGTGCAGCCCGGCCTGCAAGTCCTGTCCGGCGCTGGCGGGAATCGGGGTGGGCGCGTCCTCGGGGCCGTATTCGTCCGGGGACGGCGCGATGCTCCACAGGATGTTGTCGAGCCAACCGTGGTAGTGCCCCTCAAATTTTATGATCACGGAGCGCTGCGTTGCGGCGCGGGCCAGACGCAGCACCGCCTGCACCACTTCGCTGCCGGCGCAACTGAAGCGCACCCGTTCGGCGCAGGGGACCATCTGGCAGACCAGCCTGGCCGCTTCCTGCTCGATGCGGCTCTGTCCGGCGTAGAGGATGCCCGATTTTAGCTGTTCCTGCATAGCCTCCAGCACCGGCGCCGGGTTGTGGCCCAGGATCATAGGCCCCATGCCCAGATAGTAGTCGATCAGCCGGTTGCCGTCTACGTCGTACAGGTAAGGCCCAGCGCCGCGTTCAAAAACCAATGGCGTCGGCGCGATCCCAAGGCGGTAGTTGCTATTCACTCCGCCGGGCAGAGATTGGGATGCCTCGGCGATCAGTTGTCTGGAGTTTTCGAAGGTTGCCATAATTGCACCTTTATTCGCCCGTTGCTGATTCCAGCTTTACGCACACTTAGCAACGGGCGAATCTTGTGATTGCGAGAGTAACGGGATTCACATTATCACAGTTCTTGTATGCGTACACAACTGCGCGATTTGAAGATTTTTTGGCGGACATGTCCTTAATTGCAGCGCCAATAATAAAATCATCAAAAGGGATGCCCAGTTGCCTTTTTGTCCGTTGGCAGGTACTCTTCATTTTGAAGATTTTTTGGCGGACATGTCTTCAATTGCAGCGCCAATACAAAAAATCATCAAATACCGCAATCCTCAAAAAGCTCTCGCCTACACGACAGTGGAGATTCGCTCATGTCAACGTTCAGCCAGCGCTCAAACAGCGAAGCGTTAGCGCAATTTACTTATGAGAAATTGTATGCCCGCAATGCGTCAGAGCCGAAGGGTCTGGGCTTTGGGAAACGGGGCCGTTACGATTTTGCCGTCGCCTATCCTGATCCGGGTTCTTTGCCTCTGGCGGGGCTTCTCGATGGTCTGCGGCAGGCGATGGAGGAGGAGGGCGGCGATCTCTCCCTCTATGCCCATCCCCAGGGCTACACGCCGCTGCGGGAGTTCGTGGCCGCCAAGCTGCAACGGGACAGGGCGATCAACGTGACCGCCGAGGAGATCATCCTGGCCGACGGCTCTAGCCAGCCGATTCATATGATTGCCGAGACGCTGCTGGATCCGGGCGATGTGGCGCTGACGGAGGATTTCGTCTATGCCGGAACGCTCAATACGCTGCGCCGTTTTCGCGCCGACTTGCGGGGCGTGGCGACCGATGAAGAGGGGATGATCCCGGCGGCGATAGAAGAGACGATCCGCACGGCGCGCGCCGAGGGCAAGACACCGAAGCTGATCTATACGGTGCCGACCTTCCAGAATCCACAGGGCTGGACGATGAGCCTGGCGCGGCGCAAGGCGTTGGTGGCGCTTTCGCAGCAGTATGATGTGCCGATTGTGGAGGATGACTGCTATGTCGATCTGCGCTTTGAGGGCAAGGACGAGCCGTCGATCCATTCACTGGACGGCAGCGGCCGCGTGCTCTACGTGGCTTCGTTTTCCAAGATCATCGCGCCGGGGATGCGTATCGGTTATATGACCGGCCCGCGGGCGTTCCTGGAGCGGGCGCTGGGCGCAAAGAGCGGCGGCGCGGTCAACACCTTTGGCTCGTGGGCGGTGCATCGCTTTTCCACCAGCCATCTGTACAGCCACATCGAGGAGATCAACGATATCCAGAAGCTGCGCCGGGATGCGATCTTGGCGGCGTTGGACGAGAATTTCTCCGGCAGCGGCGCCCGTTGGAGCCGTCCCGAAGGCGGGCTTTTCATCTGGCTGCAACTGCCGGAGGGGGCGGATGCGGCAGCCGTGCGCGACGACATTCTGGAAGAGTACGATGTGGGCTATTTGGCGGGGCCGCCGTTTGCGCCGGACGGTGTTTCCGGGGTCAACTGTCTGCGGTTGTGCTTTGGCTACAACACGGCGGAGGAGATCACGGAAGGGATTGGGCGGCTGGCGACCGCGTTTCGCGCCAAAGGGCTGATCACGTGACATCTGGGAGAAGCGACGCCGGCGAGCCGAGCAGTCAATCCGGCCGGCGCAGAATCGTTCACGCGTGAACAACCAGAAGATGAGGGATCATCCAGCACACGACGACCTTGTTCAGGAGGTGCGCTCCTGGTATATCCATGACTATCCAGGTCTGGGGAAGGTCGTGGAGCGGCGGCGGTTCGGCTACTATAGCCAAATCCAAAAAACCGGCTATTGCGACATCCACATTGTGGAACCGTTTGACCCGGCAGAGGCGTCCGCTTTTCTTGCTGATGTGCGCGCCTTTTACGGGGAGCGGCGGGTACACATCTTCACCCACGGACGAGCGGTTGACAGGCGGCTGTCTGACGGGCTGGGACAGGCCGGCTGCACGCGCGGCGGCGCCAAGCTGTATCTGGCGCATGTGAATACGGGTGAATCGCCTATGGCCGAGTCAGGCCCCGGGCGGATTGAGCCGGTTACGCGCAGGAATCTCCTTGACTATGCGATTGCAAAGCTAAAGGCATTTGCCGACAGCGAAGAGAAGCCGGAGCGGGCCGCCGTCGAGGCCAATATGGCGTTACGCCGGGCGGAGCTGGATGCCGATGGATCCTTTCTCATCGCCCGTGTCGGGGATGAATCTGCCGGTATCATCGGATGGTACGAGGGCGCCGACCGATATATCTTCAACTTGGCGACGCGGACGCCATTCCGCAATCAGGGCATCGCTCGTCAACTGCTTTCCTACGTGATGGCGGACACCTACGCACTGAGCAAGCGGTCGCTCTTGATTGCCACAGATCCGACAGATACACCGGTGCAGTTCTATCGTCGTATGGGCTTCGTCGATGAGATTTACTGGATGGGACCGTGGATTCTGGACGGCTCTTCTGTGCGCTAACGGGCGGGCTGTCGCCATCGGTCATCTGTGTGACTGGGGAAGGGGCAACTCCGAGTATTCGAGACGCCCCAGGTCCGTCATTTCTCCGGCTGTTATATCGAATAGGATGGCGTCGGGTGTTCCTTCCTTGTACAACAGGAAGGAACTCAGCACGATGTCGAGGATGAGGCCGTAGCGCCCGGACTGGAGTTCTCCGAACACGAAACGGCCCGTGGAATCGGTATAGGCGACCGGTGCGGTGGACGGATCGTAGGCGACGACGCGCTCGGTGCCCTCGTCATCGCTCAGCGTCTCACCGATGGCGATTTTGATGTCTGCCACCGGTTTGAGGCCATCTTCCGTCTGCAGAAGGAGCACCCCGGTCAGAGCGCCTGTGTCGGCTGTGGTCTTGAGTGAGGAAGTTGCTGAATGCGCTACCGCTTCGCTGTCTGGGCGCGGATTGTCGAATGCGGTGAGCGTGTTCACAGGCGAGGGCTGTGCTGCATCAGGAAGTAGACCGGGGCTGCACCCCTGAAGCAGCAAAACCAGGATCAGAATATACGCCTGGCGTTTCATTTCATTCTCACTTGCAGTCAGACATCCAATCAGATCGGGAGCGCTGCCAGCCGGACGCCAAGGCGCAAGGCGGACAGGAAGCTACCCATTTGACAAAATTTTGCATTGAAGGTGGCAATGAAGAGTTGACCGCCAAAATATTTGTCAAACCCCGCACTGATCATTGATTGATCCCCTCATAGACAAGGAACTGATCGTCGGTGGCGCCGGTCTTGAGTTGATTCACCACGCCCACGATCTTGCCATCGTCGGCCGCGGCCGTGCAGGATGCGCTGCCCACATAGCCATCCTGAATTTTGTTTGCCTGCAGATCGGTCAGGGTCTCGTTGGGTTGCAGCGTCCCGCTGACTGTGTAGGTTGTGTCGGTGAATGTACACGCCACCTCAGTTTCTGCCGTCCCTACGTTCATCACATTGATGCTGGTGAAGAAGCCGCTGTTGCGGTCCATGATTGCCGGCATACGCACAGTCTGGGTGGCGTCTTCCGGATCAAAACTGCCGTAGGAGGCGAAGTGGGTCAGGGGCGTGCCGCCGACGCGCTGGCTGACAACGGCTGCCAGGAGTTGGTCGGCGCTGTTTGCGGAAACACGGGCGGAGCCGATGAACCGCTCGCCGCCTGCGCAGGTAGAGTTGGCGCCGTCCTCAAATGCGTCGCGCGCGAATGTGACCGACTGCTTGGCTGCGATGGTTTGCGTTTCGGTGCAGGCGGCGCCGGCGGCTGAGGGCAGGTAAGATATGGTCACGCTGGTCTCGGTGTCGCCTGTATTCTGTATCTGGATATCGGTGTTGAAGCCGTTATTGTTGGCATTGACCAGGGGCATCGCGGGATTGACGGCGCCGCTGGCAAAGCCGCTGTAGGCTGCCAGGGATGCGGCATCTTCCTGGAACGCGACAGCGACGACAGGCTCTTCGCTTTGGATCACGGCGGCGAAGAGATTGCTGGTGTGAGGCTCCTGATTCTGATAGAAATTGTGGGATGCGTGCGCCGCCAGGGTGAAGGTGGTCGTTATGCCGTCGCTGTAGCTCACCGTCACATCTGAGGAGGAGGGGCTGGCATTCTGCAGCGTGAACCAACTGTTGAAGCCGCCATCATAATTTGTCGTCAGCAGAGGCAGATAGACGGACGTGCTGCCCTGACTGCGGCCTATGTAGGTTCCACCGGCAGTAAGCCCGCTGTTCATCATATTGCTGAGGGCGGCGATGGGCTGATCTGATGAGATGACGACCGAGCCGCTGAAGCCCTCCACCACCGGCAGTGTGAAATAGATCTTTGAGCGGTCGCGCTCGATGATGTCAGTAAGTGTCTTTTCCAGGCTGCCATCCTGCCTGTAGAAAGCCAGGATGATATTGGCGGTGGTTTCGCTCATGTTATAGGTCTGGATCGTAGACTTGTAGCCGGGAAACTGCCCCTGTGCATAGATGCTTGAGCGGTTGACGGCGAAGACGAAGACCAGCGCGAATGCGATTGTGACAAAGACAAACAGTTGTTTTCGGTTCATCTATTTGCTCTGCTCCTTCCGTAAAATTCCCGAACTCCGGCGCAGAATCAGGCTGTTGAGCGATCGTTGCGGAAGTTCAGTGTAGTGCAAGAGTGTCGTGTCGTCAATACCTGTCAGGTGGCTGAATTTGAGATTTCGGGGGCATTCGAATGGGTATTTCGTATCGTCTCGCCTGCGCCCTGCGAGAGACAGATTCCCGCGGGGGGGGCGCGTGGTTGGCGTCCGCAGGCACGGGGGCAGTGTCGATGCGGGATGGCGGACTTGCGAGTTTGAAGATTTCTTGTATTGGCGCCACAATCAAAGATATGTCCGCCAAAAAATCTTCAAATGAATCGCTATTTGACCGTCGGCCTCCCCATTGTTTCTGATTGTCGAGGGCGGTCGGCGGCCAAACCTATCTCTTGGCAGGTGTGTCTTTTTTACCACGTCCTGGATCGCGTTGCCTCGACCGATTGTACAGGTAGCTGCCGAGGAGCATCTGGCCCAGGCCGACTTTTGCGTCGTGTGAGGACGGCTCGTTCTGGCGCTCCCAATCCCGCAGCTTGGCGTCCCGCTCCCATTTGGCGCGGCCCGGGATCAGTTCGTCGAATTGCTCCTCCAACTGTTTGGCGTCTTCGGCGGTCAGGTAAGTGCGCCAGGTTTCCAGGAGAGTGGAAAGCTGATCCAGCCGTTGCAGGAGCATGTCGCGATTGGTGAACAGTGTCGCGGCCATCTCTGCGGGCGTAGCATCCATGTTCGTGCTGAGCGCGAAGCGTCGACCGGCCAGCTTCTGGCTCTCATGCCAGCCCGGGGCATCATGCGCGGTCTGAAAGAGGGTGGCGGCCAGAAGTTCGGGCAGTTGTTCCACGGCCGCGACGATGCCGTCATGTTCAAGCGGGTCGATGTAAAGGGGTTTTGCTCCCATGCGCGCCACCAGATTGCTCACCAGTTCCAGCGCGGTGGATTTGGTGCCCGGGGCGGCGCCAATGCAAAAGGTGCTCTCCTTGAACAGATCGCTACGCGGCTCCGGCGGGCTGCCGAAGTCGTTGTGAACCGGTCGGCCTGCCACGAAGTTGACGCCTGCCGGAAGGTTGTCGGCGGCGATGTTGAGGGCCGGTTGCATGACAGGGCTGATGCCGAAGATCACCGCGTCCTCTGCGACATCCTCTTGGATGTGCTGCAAGGTCTCCGGCAACTCCGACAGGGATTCGGAGATGATGACCAGGCTGGCCTCGTCACAGGCGCGGTGCAGATTCCAGTTGGATGAATCGATCCCGCCCTGTCGTTTGACTTCATTCATGCGGATCGGATCGCGGTCGTGGCCGACGACCTGATAGTTGCCTGCCTCCTGGCGTAAGGAGAGACCGATGCTGGCCCCTACCAGGTCCAGCCCTAGAATTGTGATTTTCGCTGCGGTTTCTGCCATGAGTACCCGTCCTGAGAGTTGTCAAATGCGTCACTAAGTAACTGTCCGTTTTTAACTTAACGGTTTCGTTCGACAGACCAGTCCAAGCTTGATTGAAATCGCTACGTTATTTGCGGACAGTCACTAAGTGAGCGCGGAGGTATCGTTTCAAGTAGGGGGATTATCCTTAGCTCTGCCAATTCAAGGCAGGAGGAGCGACCGAATTCATTCCGAGCGCACCGCCGGCCTGTGTCATGATGGGCTGCTGTCAGTTCAGACTATCAGCCCATTGCAGCGCCGTCAGCAGGCGTTTTCGATGCTCGACGCTCTGTTGCGGCTCCTCGCCTGCTGTCCATCGCCGATCCGGGATCTCCTGCTCCGGCCTCGTCTTGTCCTGGTGATGGGCGATCAGCCAGCATGTGAGCGGGCTGCATCCATCCGCCTCAGCCCAACGCGCGCCGATGCACGGATGCGCCAGGTGGACATGCAGCAGATGGCGCCAACCGCCGGTCGCCTCGTCTACTGCCAAGCGTTCGGCGAGCTTGGGCGCAACCGCTTCCATCAGCACCAGCGTCGTGCGCAGCCACGCGTTGAACGACAGTCCTGCAGCCGAAGCCGCCACTTTACCGCTGTCGTGGAGCAACGCGGCCGCCGCCAGATCCGGATGATGCCAGCCGGCGCGCCGCAAGGTCGTCAGAACGTTCAAGCTGTGCCGCTGCGCATCCACGGGCATCTGGCGAAAGCGGGCCAACCCAGCGGGCGGCAGATATGCGGCCGTCTCACGAAGCTCTTCGGCTGATACCGAAGCGGTGACCCCGCGCACGAATTGGCGTATGCGCCGAGCGATCCTGCGGACTTTCTGGCCCCCCGCCTCCCGGTCGTTCATCTCGTTTTTCGGTGGTCGGCGAGCCCCTGTCCCGGTAAGTGTCGATCCGCTCCTTACTTATTTCTTATCATACTCAATCATTGCCATGCTCCCAAATGGGAAGCGGGCACAGCGCTGCGCAGGATTGAACTGAGAGGTCGGGCAGGACTCATGACCCGACAATTTGGAATAGCCACGCGACGATCAGGCCAACTGGCTTCATGATGATGCTGCGGGCCAGGAAGATCGTGGCCAGCAGGATTAGAAAACCGTAGCGGCTCAGGATCATGCGTAGTTCGAGGTTGTCTCCGGGCAGGAGGGCAAACAGGATGTGGGAGCCGTCCAGCGGCGGAATTGGAATCAGATTGAATACGAACAGCAGTACATTGATCAAGATGAAGGCGTAGAGTAGATCCTCCAATATGGGGAAATCGGCAAACTGGATGAGGAAGACGGCCACGGCGGCCAGCAGGAGATTGCTGACAGGGCCGGCCGCGGCAACCAGAATCGTGCCCAGGCGCAGGTCCACGTCGATGTTGTTGGGATTCCACTGGACCGGTTTGGCCCAACCGAAGCCGGTAAACAGGATCAGCAGAGCGCCGAAGGGATCGATATGGGCGATTGGATTGAAGGTGTAGCGCCCTTGCATGCGCGGCGTCGGATCCCCCAATTGGACAGCCATGGCCGCGTGCGCCATTTCGTGGACGGGCAGGGCGACCAGAATAATGGCTGCGACAGCCATGAGCCATGAAGGATTGCCCAGCCGCCCCAGGGAGCTGCCGCCGGACAGAAGCGCATACAGAACCAGAATCGCGATGGCGCCTATGACGATCTGTTGCGTGCGAGAGAGGGCGTTCCAGCCTCGACCACCAGGAATTCGATTCATTCTGAAAGCTCCAGGTTACTGCGAGAAAGGGGTGAAGAGACGAGAGAGAACCCTCTGACTCTTTACTTCTCACGTTTCACGATTTTTCACGTTTCAAGCCGTGTTGTCGAAGCCGCCGCGATAATCAAGGGACCCGGAATAAGAGTGCGGCGCGGCGCCCAGTTGGATCTGGATGGGGCGTTGGGCTTGTTCCCACCAGCTGTATCCCCAGAACCCCACCACGAAGACGATCAGCCCCACCGCGAGCCAACTGCCCAACCGACCATAGGCGCGGCGCATCACCTGCGCCCCCAGCGCCAGGAACATCGTAAATGCCGGCGCGATCCAGATAACACTGTCCAACTGCGCTGCCGCTTCTCTGTTTGCACGCGAGGGTTCCAAGAAAATCGGCGCGATAAGACTGATAGCGTAGATCAGAAGCACCGGCAGTATGAGCCAGGTCGCCAACATGCCCACGTTTGCGATACGCCCCCCGAACTCGGTATAACCCACCAGCAGGCCGGTCAATCCCAGAAAGAAGACCGGGATCAGCCAGAAATGCGAAATCGGGTCCAGCATACCCTGCGCGTGGTTGAGGAGCAGGATGCGGGCCATCTCCGGCAGTGGGATGAGAGGAAGGTCGCTGAGGATGCTGTGAATTACGCTGCCGCTGCGCTGAATGGGCGCGTTGTCGGCGCCGACCAGGTAGCGCCAGCCCCACTCTGTCAGAGGCAGAAAGGGTAGCAGAAAGGCGAAAAGGGTAACTCCGTACCCTTTCCAGCGTTGCCGGTTGAGAGGGTTGGCCAGCAGAAACCAGACGAGATGGACAGGCACGATCAGCACTGAAGTCAGGTGCGTGTAGATGGAGATGGAGGTGATCAGCAGGTAGCTCAGCCAGCGCCACAATCCGCTGTACCACATCGCCTGCAGCCAACTCCAGCTGGAAAGCAGCGCCAACGCCACGACGAGCGCGTACATGCCGCCCTCCTGGCTATACCAGAGTTGATGGGGATTGGCGACCAGAAGGAGGGTCGACAGGAGCGGCAGATTCCTCAAAATCGTGCTGCCGACGGCCGGGACCATACGGCGGGCGACCTGCCACATGAGCGCGATGGTGATCGTGCCGATCAGCACGGAGGTGTAGCGCAGGGAAAATGGATCGGTTCCGAAGAACTGTAGCCACGGACGCATGAGAAGATAGTAGATCGTCCCACTCTGATCCGGCGAGATCAGCATCGCAAAAACTTCGTCCAGCGGACGAGTCGACAGCCGAATCGTATCCACTTCAACCTGCGCGAGATTTTGGGTGGTCAGGCCGATCATGCGCCAGCCGAAGCCAAGCAGGATCAGGAGCGCCATCCAGCGCCGCTGTGATTGCTCACTGACGCGGAGGCGGCCAGGCGGCGCGTGGCCCGGCCCGGGCGTTTGCGCGAGTTGAAATCGAACCGGTGTATGAAAGGATAGATTCATAGCAAGAAGCGGATTATGAAGGGCATCGTCTGTCGATAGAACTGCATACAGTTTATGATAGGGAATTATATACCAAAGTGCCATCGGTATATGTTTCTGGCAGCACCGTCAGCAACCCGACGGTTGCGCTGCCGGCGCGAAATCCCCACGCGCCAGTATGTTTCGTGCCGCGTTCACGTCCCGGTCATCTGCGTGACCACAGACAGAACACGCAAAAACCCGATACCTGCGAGGCTTCCCGTTTACCTCCCCGCACGCCGCACAGATGCGAGACGTATACGCAGGGTTGACTTCGACCAACTGCCGACCGGCCCATTCTGCCTTGTACGCCAGTTGTTGTCTGAGCACGCCCCACGTCTGCGTCAACACCTCTCGGTTCAGTCCACGTTTGTGCGCGCCACCGGCGCCGGTCATGTTGCGTATACGCAATCCCTCGATGGCAATGCGCCCGTATCTGCGCACCAAGACCGTCGTTATGCGATGACACGCATTGCGGTTGTGGATAGCGTTCCTGCGCTGTTCCCGTGCAAATGCCGCGACCGCCTTGCGCCTCCCATTGCTGCCCTTCTGGCGCCGACTGATGGCGCGCTGCAATCTGCGTGTACGTCTGCGATCCACGGCACGCCGCTCGACCGTGCTACCATCACTGAGCGTCATGCGTTCGTTGACGCCCATGTCGATGCCGATAGCTTCGTCGTTATGTGGTAACGGCACGACCGGCTCAGAATAGACCAGTTTGAAGATTTTTTGTATTGGCGCTGGCATTGAACACATTTCCGCCAAAAAATCTTCAAATCGACGGATAGGGTGCGTCCGTGCATGACCAGCCGCAAAGCCTTAAGTTGCTTGCTGTCCGGCAATGGGGCAGATGGGCGAATGCGAATCGCGGGAAGCCCCTTAATGTTGATCCGGTTGCCCTTGACCATGCCGGGCGTCACTTCGGCCAGTTCAATGCACTGGTAACGCCCCATCCCTTGAAAGCGAGGGAATCCTGGTTTTTGGCCCGCCTTTACACGTCGGAAAAAGGCCCTGAATGCCCGGTCGAGTCGCACCAAGACGCCGCGAGACACCTGTAAGCTCAGGTCTCGCCATGCCTGCTGTTCGGCTCGCAACCTGGTCAGGTGTTTCATCTGTGCGAATTTGGACATGCTTTTGCCGCAGGCCCGATAGATGTTGCGCCGTTGCTCCAAGGAGCGATTGTAGAGCCAGCGACAGGCGCGCAGGACTTCCTTGATGCGAGCATATCCTGATCGTGCGCAGTAGCCACGTGTCTGGTAGGTTCTGTGAATTGTCTTAACGTCCGCAGTCAATCACGCACTCCAATGCCCGAAATCACTGATGGCTCTGGCACTTGGTATATAAGTCCCTTATGATACCTGCTACGCTGGAGAAAACCAATGCTCCGTCAACCGGCAACGAACGGCGAAAGAAGAGTGCAGGGGAGAGAGAACACAATATCGCCCACCCGCCGCCCGTCGCGAGGAGGGGGCGTTCGACGGATTCATGCGCTATTCCAATCAAATGTGACATCGCCGGCGTGGATTTCGAGCGCCTCGCCGCCGTCTGTGCGCACCAGCAGCGCGCCGTGCGGAGTTGTGCCGACTGCCCGACCGCGAATCGACCCGTCCGCGCTCTGCACGGTAACGACAGCGCCCAGGCCGTACAGCGCGCGCGCCCAACGAGCATGAATCGCATCCGCAGGCGGGCGGGAATTGGGCGCGCACAGATGATCCAGCGCCCGGCACAGAGCCAACAGCAGATCGCCTCTGTCGATGGCCGACTGGCGGCCTGCCATCATCAGGCTGGACGGGGGCAGCCCGCCGGATCGAGTGGGTGGCAGTTCATCCGCCCGCTGATTGACATTGACGCCGATTCCGAGAACGACGCCGCGCAGCCTTTCTTGGTGGAAGATGGTTTCCACAAGGATGCCCGCCAGTTTCACGGGGCCGCCGGGTTCCAGGGCGATGACATCGTTCGGCCACTTCAGATGGAAACGGTCTGCCTGTTGTGGGCAGCACTGACGGATCGCCTGGAGTGCGGCCAGGCCGGCGAGCATCACGGCCAATGATGGCCGTTCCGGCAGCAGGTCGGCGCAGAGGATATAGCTGCCCAGCAGCCCGCGTCCGACTGCGGCATCCCAACTGCGCTGCAGGCGGCCGCGGCCGGTCGTCTGTTCGTCGGCGATAATCACTGCGCCGGCGGCCGCGTCGCCGCGCGTGTCGATGAGTTGGCGGGCGAGCGGCATCGTGCTTGGCGTCGAATGGTAAAATGCGATGCAGTGCCCGATGCGCTGGCGGGACAGGGCGGCGCGCGCGCGAGCAACCCATCTGGGCGCCGCGGATTCCGCGCCGCGGGCATCACATTTGGACTGTTGTGGTTCGATGCTGAGATGGGGCGTATCCGCTTGGTTCAATTTGCTTGTGATCTCCTGCGCTATCATGTAGAATGATGGTCCATCGAAGCAGTGGCGAGTAACCGCTCTGACCACGAACCACTCCCAAACGCTCTTTCTGCGCCTATTTTCCCGCCGCCTCTGTTGTTTACAGATGAGGAATCGGCGGGCAGGCAAACCCACCATTGCCGATACTCTTCGCGAGCGTTGCCGTTGGGCCAGGGAGCGCCGGGTCTGTCATATAGGTTATAATGTCCAATGCGTTACTGCTTCATTATTTGAGCGCAGTGTACTTGATGACCTTTGCAAACCGGTTCTGTGGGCGCCAGAGGGATCAGGTCAAGCAGCCAACTCTTTAATTCTCGCAGGAATGGGGAATTGTTTCAAATTCGCTCCGGCTTCGCGGTGTGAGCGCGAGGAGGCCAGATGATGCAGGAAGTCGCAGCCGCTCAGCGGCAGGCGTCTGAAAAGGATGAGGAGATGAACAGTATAGATGCAGCGGAAGGCGATGCCGGCGCGGCGAACTCATCGGCGACAGCACCCGTGACCGCGCGCCTCTGGGAGGTCGATAGCTGGCGGGGCGTCGCCATCATCACCATGATCATCTTCCACCTGATGTACGACCTGCGGGCCTACGGTGGCGTGCCGGTCATATTGCATAAGGGATTCTGGTTCTACTTTCAGCGCTTTACCGCCATTTCGTTTATCACATTGTCCGGCGTTTCGGTGGTTCTCAGCTATAATCGGGCGCTGGCCAGGCGCGGATCAGCGGATGGATTGGCCTGGAAGATCATGCTTAGGGGGCTGCACGTTCTGGGCATCGGCCTGATATTCTCTCTGGTCATGCGCGTGGGCGGTTTTGCCCGTATCGACTTTGGCGTGCTGCATCTGATCGGCACATCGATCATCTGCTCGATCCCCTTTCTGAGTTTGGCCGCCGCTAAGAGTCCGGCAGATGGAGTCAGCGGCGGCCGAAACTTCCGCTGGCTGACACTGGCGACGATTGCGGCGTTGTATACGCTCAGCTATCTTCTGAAGTTCCTGAACGTGCAGGCGCCGGCCGGAGTATACTGGCTGGTCCCGCTGGGCATTGAGCCGCCCGGCTACTATTATGCGGACTATTTTCCGTTTCTCCACTGGTTTGCGGTCTTTCTGATCGGTGTCTATCTGGGCACTGTCCTTTATCAAGGGGGCATGCGGAGATGGCCGCTGCCGAATTTCGAGGCGGTATTCCCGTTCTCCGTTTTGCAGATTCTTGGCCGTCATTCCCTGGTCATTTATGTGATTCATCAGCCGATTCTGATCGGGCTGCTGTTACTGACCGGCAGCATTTCTTTGGGCTTTTAGTGTACGTTCACATTGAAGACACGCTTTTTCACGCACTGCGTATTGTGTAAAAGCGGGCGAGACGCCCGCTATGCCCTCTGGGCGCAGCCCGTGCGAAGAGTCTTGGTATCAAATTGAGTTCACATCAGGAGTCTGTCTTGACTGATTCGACAATCGATCCCCGTATTACCGATCTGCGCGGCCGCAAGGACACGGCCAAAGTGGGTGGCGGCCTCGAACGGATCGAGTCCCAGCACGCCAAAGGCAAAGCGACCGCGCGCGAGCGTCTTGATCTGATGCTGGATAAAGGCAGTTTTCGGGAGATGGACGCGCTTGTCATGCACGACAGCCACGATTTCGGCCTGGACAAGCAGCGCATCCCCGGCGATGGTGTCGTCACCGGCTTCGGCACGATTGATGACCGCCTCGTCTATGTGTTTTCGCAGGATTTCACGGTTTTCGGCGGCAGTGTCAGCCGTCATCACGCGGCGAAAATCTGTAAAATTCTGGATATGTCGATGAAAAATGGCGCGCCGGTTATCGGTCTCAACGACTCCGGCGGCGCCCGCATTCAGGAAGGGGTGCTCAGTCTGGCCGGTTACGCCGAGATCTTCTTCCGCAATGTCATGGCGTCCGGCGTCGTGCCGCAGGTCAGTGTCATCATGGGGCCGTGCGCCGGCGGCGCCGTCTACTCGCCCGCGATCACCGATTTTGTCATTATGGTGAAGGACACAAGCCATATGTTCGTTACGGGGCCGGATGTGGTGAAGACGGTCACCCATGAAGAGGTAACCTTCGAGGAGCTGGGCGGCGCGTCGATCCACGGCAGCAAATCCGGTGTGGCCCATTTCACGGCTGAAAATGAAGAAGATGCCCTCTTCCTGGTACAACAGTTGATGAGCTATCTGCCCAACAACAATATGGAAGATCCGCCGCTCGTTCCATCCGCCGACGACCTCCTGCGCCAGGATGAAGAATTGGATTCGATTGTGCCGGACAACCCCAACCGCCCCTACGATATGAAAGAGATCATCCGGCGTATTGTCGACGATGGGCAGTTTCTGGAGGTGCATGAGCAGTGGGCGCGCAATGTGATGGTGGGTTTTGCTCGCTTGGGTGGACGTTCCATCGGCATCGTCGCCCAACAGCCGGCCGTTCTGGCCGGTGTGCTGGATGTGGACGCCAGCCAGAAGGCAGCCCGCTTTGTCCGTTGCTGTGACTGCTTCAACATTCCGCTGGTCGTGCTGGAGGACGTGCCCGGATTTATGCCCGGCCTTAATCAGGAGCACGGCGGCATCATCCGGCACGGAGCCAAACTGCTGTATGCCTTCTCCGAAGCCACAGTTCCTAAATTGACCGTGATCGTGCGCAAAGCCTACGGCGGGGCCTACTGCGTGATGAACCCCCGCCACATCGGCGCCGATCTGGTATTGGCGTGGCCTTCGGCGGAGATCGCAGTGATGGGGCCGGAGGGCGCCGTAAACGTCATCTTCCGTCGTGACATCGCGGCTGCCGAAGATCCCGTTGCCAGAAAGAACGATCTGGTCGCCGACTACCGAACGCGTTTCGCCAACCCGTACATCGCGGCCGCGAACGGCTTTGTCGACGATGTGATCGAGCCGCATGAATCGCGGCCACGATTGATCAACGCTTTGGAGATGCTGCAAAACAAGCGCGACCGACTTCCGCCTAAGAAACATGGAAATATCCCCCTGTGAAGCGAACGCCGCCGGGATCGACAGGAATGCAAAGAACCGATCGCGCGCTCGGCCCGATGGAGGCGACGCGGGGGCTGCCGCAGATCGAATTTGAACTATCTGCGGAGCAGTTCGCGCTGATGGGCTTTCCCCGCCTGCAACAGGGGCTGCCCCTGTCGGCGGTGCTGGATGGCGGCGTGCTGCTGCCGGAGCCGGGGCCGGATCCCTGGTATACTGTGCAGAAGGAGCCGCTGACTCCTCGTCTCACGCAGATCGGCCCTGCGCTCTACGCGTTTGCCGGCCAGATTGTGGAGGCGGATATCGAATATGGCCGCTCACAGATGGCCGTGGTGGTGGTTGACTGCGGGATCGTAACGCTGCGCGTCGCGTGCGCGCCCAACAGCGACGGGATTCTGCCGGAAGGAACATGGGAGACCCGCTTCGCGGCTGGCTTTGCGCCTATTCAGGCAATTGTGGAGGAGAGTTTCGCTTCACCGGTGGGGCGCACGGTTGATGTCTCCATGTGGGGATTTCGGCGTCTGCTCCTCTCGCCGGGCGACAGCGCCTTCGGCACGTGGCACACGAGCAGCGAGATTCCCCCGGCTCCCTTTACCTGTGACCGGCTTCTGATCGAGGCTCGCGTTCATCGTCAGGGGATTTAGCCGCTGGCGATGAAAGAGGAAAGAGAGAAAACCTCACGTCTCGACATGCGGACACGTTACTCTTGACATGGACGTAAGTAAGTAAGGATTTGTGCATGTTTAAGAAAGTTCTGGTTGCCAATCGAGGTGAAATCGCGGTGCGGGTCTTGCGGGCGTGTGAAGAGCGGGGCATCGCCACAGCAACCGTCTTTTCGGAGGTGGACCGGACCGCCCTGCACGTGCGTTACGCCGATGAGGCCTATGCCATCGGCCCGGCCCCCAGCCGCGATAGCTATCTGCGCATTGACAAGATCATCGATGTGGCGCGCAAAGCCGGCGTGGATGCTGTCCATCCCGGGTACGGCTTCCTGGCGGAAAACGCCGAGTTTGCAGCGGCTTGCGCCGACGTTGGCATCACATTTATCGGGCCGTCGCCGGATGCCATCGCCAAGATGGGGGACAAACAGACGGCGCGCGAGACCGTTGCCAAGAAGAATGTGCCGCTGGTGCCCGGTTCGCGCAAAGGTCTGCGCGATGATGAACTGAAAGCGACCGCGGTGCAGATCGGATTCCCGCTGATGATTAAAGCGACCGCAGGCGGCGGCGGCAAAGGGATGCGCGTCGTTCACGATCCCAATCAGTTTACCAGCGCCCTGTTGGCTGCGCGGCGGGAAGCGATTGGAGCCTTCGGCAATGGCGAGGTCTATCTGGAAAAATATATCTCCGGCGCCCGGCATATCGAGGTGCAGATTCTGGCCGATAGTTACGGGCATACGATCCATCTGGGCGAGCGGGAATGTTCTATCCAGCGGCGGCACCAGAAGCTGATCGAAGAGGCGCCCAGCGTGGCCGTTGACGAAAACTTGCGCCAGGAACTCGGACGGGTTGCCGTGGCCGCAGCCGAGTCGGTGAACTATGTAAACGCCGGAACGATTGAGTTTCTGTTCGACGCCACTGAGGAGAAGTTCTACTTTTTGGAGATGAACACCCGGCTGCAGGTGGAGCATCCGGTCACCGAATTTGTGACGGGAGTCGACATCGTCAAAGAGCAGTTGACCATAGCCGCCGGGCGGCGGATGCGCTATCGCCCGGAAGACATCCGGCCCAAGGGCTGGTCGATTGAGTGCCGTCTCACCGCCGAGGATCCGTTCAATAATTTCATGCCCAACAGCGGCGTTGTGACCTATCTCAAGGAACCGACCGGGCCGGGCGTGCGCGTGGAAAGCGCGCTCTATCGGGGCTATGAAGTAAGCCTTTTCTACGATCCGATGGTCGCGAAGCTGATCGTCTGGGGGGAAAACAGAGCCGAGGCGATTTTGCGTATGCGCCGGGCGCTGAATGAATATCGGATCAGCGGAATCAAAACGTCGATTCCATTTCACCAGGAGATTATGGACAGCACCGAGTTCATCTGGGGAACGTTCGATACCGGATTTCTTGACCGCCGACGGCTGGTGGCGAAAAACGAGCCAGATCAGGAGCAGGCGCGTATCGCAGCTGTGGCCGCCGCGCTGGTCGCACATGAAGTGGGCCGCCGCGCGGTCAATATCGGCGGGAGCGAGAGCAGCGCCACAAGCTCCTGGAAGCAGGCCGGTCGTGAAGGAGGGATGGGAGGCCGCTGGTGAAATACTTTGCCGGGGTCGGGGATCACACATTTGAAATTGAAATAAATGAAGATGGCGTGCTGGTCGACGGCGAGCCGATCGCAGTGGACCTGCGCCAGGGCGGCGTGTCTCAGCTATATAGCCTGCTGTTGGACGGCGCCAGTTTTGAGGCGCTGATTGAGGAGACGCGGCAGGGTTATGATGTGACGCTGCGGGGCGAGCAGTTTCACGTCCAGGTAGAAGATGAACGAACGCGGCGGCTCCATGCAGGACGTCAAGGGCCGGCGCCGCCGCAGGGGGACCTAGCCGTCAGGGCGCCCATCCCGGGCATGGTTGTAAAGGTTCTGGTGCAGGATAGGGATGAGATCATCGAAGATCAGCCGCTGATCATCCTGGAAGCGATGAAGATGGAGAATGAGATTCGCGCTGTGCGTTCCGGCGTGGTGCGCAAAGTGGAAGTGAGCGCCGGTCAGAGTGTTGAGCAGGATGCTGTACTGATCGTGATCGGGTAGTGCGCGATCTGTGCGAAGTGATTCTCCTGAAAGAAATGCAAGATTGAATGAAAATCAGTCTGAATTTCATTTGACAGGCTGAAAACTGTGTGCTACATTGAGGGAACCTGCCTGAAATCGGGGGGCGATAAAGTTTTTGTCATCGTTCGATCTTCGATTTGTCAAAGGGTGTGGGATGTAGTAGGGTAGCAAGGTTGCGGCACATTAACAGTTGAAGAGTGGTAAGAGAAGCGAGTCCAGCAAGCTTGAGAAGGTAGCTTTTGGGTTTGGGCGTATGCGTAGTTGTTGCGGATGCGTTCGGGCTTGGGAGCGAGTCAATGCCGAGTTAGAAGTAGCTTTGCGTAGGGAGGCAGTTGTTCTGCGGCGTTTCTGGGAGTGCGGGAGGCGAGCGGGAACGGCTGCGGAAATACGGAGAGTTTGATCCTGGCTCAGGATGAACGCTGGCGGCGTGCTTAACACATGCAAGTCGAACGGGAAGCGGTGCGTTTTTGCTTAGGTAGGAATGTGCCGTGGAGAGTGGCGAACGGGTGCGTAACACGTAGGTAACCTGCCCCGAAAGGGGGGATAACCACGGGAAACTGTGGCTAATACCGCATAATCTCACTGGAGCGGGAGCTTGGTGAGGAAAGTTGCGGCGATTTGGGAGGGGCCTGCGGTCGATTAGCTGGTTGGTGGGGTAAAGGCCCACCAAGGCGATGATCGATAGCTGTTCTGAGAGGAAGACCAGCCACACGGGAACTGAGACACGGTTCCGACTCCTACGGGGGGCAGCAGTGAGGAATATTGCGCAATGGGGGCAACCCTGACGCAGCAACGCCGCGTGGAGGACGAAGGTTTTCGAATTGTAAACTCCTTAACTGGGGGAAGAGAGCGGACGGTACCCCAGGACGAAGACACGGCTAACTACGTGCCAGCAGCCGCGGTAATACGTAGGTGTCAAGCGTTATCCGGAATTACTGGGCGTAAAGGGTGCGCAGGCGGCTGCCCAAGTCTGGCGTGAAAGCTCCTGGCTTAACTGGGAGAGGACGTTGGAAACTGGGTAGCTAGAGTGAATGAGAGGGGGGCGGAAATCCCGGTGTAGTGGTGGAATGCGTAGATATCGGGAAGAACACCAGAGGCGAAGGCGGCCTCCTGGCATTTTACTGACGCTGAGGCACGAAAGCGTGGGTAGCGAACGGGATTAGATACCCCGGTAGTCCACGCTGTAAACGATGTGAACGAGGTGTGGGCGGTGTAGAAGCCGTCCGTGCCGGAGCAAACGCGATAAGTTCACCGCCTGGGGAGTACGGTCGCAAGGCTAAAACTCAAAGGAATTGACGGGGGCCCGCACAAGCAGCGGAGCGTGTGGTTTAATTCGATGCAACGCGAAGAACCTTACCTGGGCTTGACATCTGCGTAGTAGTGAAGGGAAACTGGAACGAGCCTTCGGGCAGCGCAGACAGGTGCTGCATGGCTGTCGTCAGCTCGTGTCGTGAGATGTTGGGTTAAGTCCCGCAACGAGCGCAACCCGTGTTGCTAGTTACATGTGTCTAGCGAGACTGCCGGTAACAAGCCGGAGGAAGGTGCGGATGATGTCAAGTCAGCATGGCCTATATGTCCAGGGCTACACACACGCTACAATGGCTGGTACAAAGGGAAGCGAAAGGGAGACCTGAAGCGAATCCCATCAAAGCCAGTCATAGTTCGGATTGCAGGCTGCAACTCGCCTGCATGAAGCCGGAGTTGCTAGTAACCGCAGGTCAGCAATACTGCGGTGAATACGTTCCCGGGCCTTGTACACACCGCCCGTCACGTCATGGGAGTTGGTAAGACCTGAAGACGGTGACCCAACCTTAGGGAGGGAGCTGTTTAGGGTGGGACTGATGACTGGGACGAAGTCGTAACAAGGTAGCCGTACCGGAAGGTGCGGCTGGATCACCTCCTTTCTATGAGGGAACGGGCGTTTTTGTGGAGACGGAAGGTTTGTCTGTGAAGCGGAGGCGCCAGAGGTTTGCAGGATGTGCGCACTCTTACCACTTTTCAGGGGTTAATGTGCCCCTGTTGTTGTGTGGAGGAAGTGAGGGCCTGTAGCTCAGCCGGTTAGAGCACTGTGCTGATAACGCAGGGGTCCGTGGTTCGAGTCCACGCAGGCCCACTGCCGTGTGGCGGTCATGTGCGGGAGGTTGCGCCGGCTGCGATGCGGGCGGAGCAGGAAGAGGGTTTGCGAGGCCCTGGAACATAGGGAAGCAGCCCTTTTGCGTAGCAGGTGGTTGGGGGCAGGTGGCAGCAGGCAGTAAGAAGTGGCAGTGCTGGCACATTAAGAACTGAATAGGATAGAGAAGAACTGCTGTAGGAGTGAGAAGGAGCAGTCGTCGTAAGGCGTCTGCTTTGAGCACAGCAGGTTAAGCTACGAAGGGCATACGGAGGATGCCTTGGCGCCAAAGGCCGAGGAAGGACGTGTACCACTGCGAAAAGCTGCGGGGAGTTGTGGTAAGGCATAGAGCCGCAGATGTCCGAATGGGGAAACCCGCCCTGGGGAATGCCGGGGCAGCGCGTAGTGAAGAGATAGCTGCGCAGCGGGGAACTCGGGGAAGTGAAACATCTAAGTACCCGGAGGAAAAGAAACGATTCCGTGAGTAGTGGCGAGCGAAAGCGGAGAAGTCCAAACCGAGTTGGCGCAAGCTGACGAGGGGTTGGAGGACCGACGGAAGGGTTGGACGGGATAGCGGAACCGCACTGGAAAGGCGGACCGGAGAGGGTGAGAGTCCCGTAGGCGAAATCTGGGAAGACCTGGTCGGGATCCTGAGTATCACGGGGCACGCAAACCCTGTGAGAAGCTGGGGAGACCACTCTCCAAGACTAAATACCTTTGGCGACCGATAGTGGACAAGTACCGTGAGGGAAAGGTGAAAAGGACCCCTGATAGGGGAGTGAAAGAGATCCTGAAACCGTATGCCTACAAGCAGTCAGAGCCTGATGCCGGGGCAACCTGGCCGGGTGATGGCGTGCCTATTGGAGAATGAGCCAACGAGTTACGGTCAGTAGCAAGGTTAAGGCGCAAGAGCCGGAGCCGAAGCGAAAGCGAGTCTGAATAGGGCGCAGAGTTGCTGGCAGTAGACCCGAAACCAGGTGAGCTATCCATGTCCAGACTGAAGCGGGAGTAAAATTTCGTGGAGGGTCGAACCGGTGTACGTTGCAAAGTGCTCGGATGAGGTGTGGATAGGGGTGAAATGCCAAACGAACCTGGAGATAGCTGGTTCTCGCCGAAATAGCTTTAGGGCTAGCGTCGTCCGTTGAGGATAGGAGGTAGAGCACTGGATGAGGTAGGGGGCGAAATGCTTACCGAACTCAACCAAACTCCGAATGCCTATGTTTAAGGACGGCAGTTGGACTGCGGGAGATGAGTTTCGTAGTCGAGAGGGGAACAGCCCAGACCGTCAGCTAAGGTCCTTAAGTGGTGGCTAAGTGGGAAAGGAAGTGGTGTTACAGAGACAGCCAGGAGGTTGGCTTGGAAGCAGCCATCCTTGAAAGAGTGCGTAACAGCTCACTGGTCAAGTGATACTGCGCCGAAAATATAACGGGGCTTAAGCCACCCGCCGAAGCTACGGATTCGTGTATGCGTGCGCGTATGCACGGGAGGTAGGCGAGCGTTCCATGCGCATCGAAGCGGTACCGGAAGGAGCCGTGGAGGGCATGGAAGTGAGAATGTTGGCACGAGTAGCGAGAGCTGTGTGAGAACCGCAGTCCCCGAAAGTCTAAGGTTTCCGACGGGAGGTCAATCCGCGTCGGGTTAGTCGGACCTAAGGCGAGGTCGAAAGGCGTAGCCGATGGATAACAGGTGAATATTCCTGTACCGCGTAAGGTTGTATGAGCGAAGGGGTGACGCAGAAGGGTAGGTCAGCCAGCGGCTGGAAGAGCTGGTGCCAAGCCTGTAGGTGATGAGGACGGGGTGAAAAGACCGTCTGAGCTGAGGGGTGAAGGCGAGCCTGAATCAGGTGGAAGTGATTGAACCCAAGCTGACGAGAAAAGCCTCTAGTGAGACCGACGCGACCGTACCGCAAACCGACACAGGTAGACAGGTGGAGAACACCAAGGGGAACGGGAGAACCTTCGTCAAGGAACTAGGCAAAAATGGTCCGTAACTTCGGGAGAAGGACCGCCTCGGTAGGGTGAGGTTGCGCACGCAGCTGAGCCTGAGGAGGCCGCAGAGAAGAGGCCCTGCCGACTGTTTATCAAAAACACAGGTCCGTGCGAAGTTGAGAGACGACGTATACGGGCTGACGCCTGCCCAGTGCCGGAAGGTTAAGGGGAGAGGTGAGAGCTTTGAACTGAAGCCCCGGTGAACGGCGGCCGTAACTATAACGGTCCTAAGGTAGCGAAATTCCTTGTCGGGTAAGTTCCGACCCGCACGAAAGGCGTAACGAGTGGGGCACTGTCTCGACGGAGGGCCCGGTGAAACTGAAGTAGGAGTAAAGATGCTTCTTACCCGCAGCAGGACAAAAAGACCCCGTGGAGCTTTACTGCAGCCTGATATTGGATTAGGGCTTAGTCTGTGTAGGATAGGTGGGAGACAATGAAGCTGGTTCGCCAGGATCGGTGGAGTCGTTGGTGAAATACCACCCTGATTGAGTTTTGGTTCTAACCTGTGCCGTGATCCGGTATGGGGACAGTGTCAGGTGGGCAGTTTGACTGGGGCGGTCGCCTCCCAAAGAGTAACGGAGGCGTGCAAAGGTTCCCTCAGGCTGAATGGAAACCAGTTGAAGAGTGCAAACGCAAAAGGGAGCTTGACTGCGAGACGGACATGTTGAGCAGAGACGAAAGTCGGCGTTAGTGAACCCACGGTACTGAGTGGAAAGGCTGTGGCTTAACGGATAAAAGCTACCCCGGGGATAACAGGCTAGTCTTCCCCAAGAGTTCACATCGACGGGAAGGTGCGGCACCTCGATGTCGGCTCGTCACATCCTGGGGCTGGAGTAGGTCCCAAGGGTTGGGCTGTCCGCCCATTAAAGTGGCACGCGAGCTGGGTTCAGACCGTCGTGAGACAGGTCGGTCTCTATCCGCTGTGGGCGTAAGGGAATTGAGAGGATCTGTCCCTAGTACGAGAGGACCGGGATGGACAGACCGCTGGTGTGCCAGTTGTCGTGCCAACGGCATCGCTGGGTAGCTAAGTCTGGAACGGATAACCACTGAAAGCATCTAAGTGGGAAGCCAGCCTCAAGATAAGTTCCCTCACAGAGATAGTCTGGTAAGTGCGCTGGTAGACGACCAGTTTGATAGGCGGGACGTGTAAGGATTGAGAGGTCTTGAGCGAACCCGTACTAAAGCACGAGGGCTTAACCTGTGCATGTGCATCGCTTTACAGCAGTGATTCTTTATCCTGTTTAGTTCTTAGTGTGTCAGACGAACGCAAGCAAGACCGCTTGCGGGCGCAGCAGCATGGCGCATTGCGCGCCCAATGCTGCGGGAACTGAATGAGCAAGGCAAGCGCCAAAGAGCGCGCAGCGCACCCCAACACGGTGCGGCCAACATAGTGAAAGCGGGACGGAGGAGTTGGTGGCAAGAGCGGTGGGGAGACACCCGGCCCCATCCCGAACCCGGCAGTAAAGTCCACCAGCGTCGATGGTAGTGCGGAGGCGACTCCGTGTGAGAGTAGACCGCTGCCAACACCTCCGTTCCCTTCTTTACTATATCAGAAGCTCGGAAACTCCCGCTCAGGGAGTTTTTCGTTTTCAGATGGGCGCGCCTGCGCGTGCTGACGTTGCCGCTTCGCACATCGGCGTCTACTGTTTCCCATCCTCAAGCAACCAACATCTTGCCAGTTGGCCATCCGCCGGTTCAAAGACCGGCGGGATCTCCTGCGCGCAGTGTTCGAAGGCCAGAGGGCAACGCGGGTGGAAGCGGCAACCCGTAGGCGGCTGGCGCAGGTCCGGGGGCGCGCCCGGGATGAACTGCGGGAGCGTGTCGGTATGGAGCCGGGGGATACTGGCCAGCAGCCGTTGGGTATAGGGGTGGCTGGGGCGCAGCAGAACCTGCTCCGCGCTGCCGATCTCAACGATCTGCCCGGCATAGACCACGGCCAGGTCGTCGCACACATCGCTCGCCAGAGCGATGTCGTGGGTGATAAAGATGATGGAAAGATTCATATCCCGCTTCAGCTGTTTGAGCAGGTTGGTGATCTGGGTCTGGACGCTGGCGTCCAGGGCCGAGGTAGGCTCATCCATGATCACCAGGGGCGGCTGTAGGATCAGGGCGGCCACGATCATGGCGCGCTGCTTCATGCCGCCACTCAGTTCATGCGGATAGCGGGCGAAAATGTCGGCGGGCAGCCCCACATACGCCAACAGCTCCAGGGCGCGGGCGCGAGCATCCCTTTTATTCGCGTTTCCGCTCACAACCAGCGGTTCAATGATCTGCTCCCCCACCCGTAGCACTGGATTAAAGCCATTCTGAGCGCCTTGAGGGACAAGAGCCAGCTTGCGCCAGCGAATCTCCTGCCGGAAACGGTCGTCCGCCATACCGAGCAGTTCCTGCCCGTCCAACCAGATTTCGCCGTCATAACGGGCCACATTTGGGGGTAACATGCGCATGATCGAAAGGGCCAGAGAGGATTTGCCGCTGCCCGATTCCCCCACCAGCCCCAAAGCAAAACCGCCGCTTGCCATTGAAAACGACACGCCATCCACCGCGCGCACAGGCCCGGCCCGGTCGGCATAGTGGAAGGTGAGATTGCGGACATCGAGAAGTGTTGTCATGGTAAGTTTCTGGTTTCTAGTTTTTAGTTTTCAGTAACTGCATTGGAGGAACTGGTGGGGTGCTACGAAAAACTGAAAACCGGCTACTGAAAACTGCCGCTATTGCCCTCGCCTCAGCCGCGGATTCACGACCGGCTCGATCCCCAACGCCAGCAGCATAAAGGTCAGCGCGGTCAACACAATGAAGAGACCCGGCGGCACGATCCACCACCAGTAGCCCACATAGATTCCGCCGGTGCGGAAGCCAGTCTCCAATATCTGACCCCAGGTGGGAATGGAGGGATCGCCCAGCCCTAAGAAGCTGAGGCTGGCCTCGGCCAGGATGGCGGACGGCGCGGCAAAGATCAGTTGGGCCAGCACATAGGGCATGATCTGGGGCAGGATGTGGCGGAACATCACGCGCCGCCGCGACGCGCCCAGGCTCTGGATGGCTTCGATCAGTTGATTGGTGCGCATATGGAGGACCATGCTGCGGACCTGGATGGTCAGGCCCGGCCAACCGAAGGCGACGAGGATGAAGATGATCATCCACAGGCTGGGGCCGATGATGAACAGCATGAAGATGAGCAGGGGCAGCACGGGTACGTTGGCGACGATATCGGAGATACGTTGGATCGCGATGTCGGCGCGTCCGCCCAGGTAGCCGCTGGCAATGCCCAACGTTGTGCCGATTGCAGTGGACATCAGCGCGGCGATGACGCCGATGAAGAGGGCGACGGGCAGACCGAAAAGCAGCCCCCGGGCCAGGTCTCTGCCCAGGCTGTCGGTTCCCATCCAGCCAAATACGGCTCCTCCGACGACGAAGCGCACTTTACCCACGCTGTCTCCCTCCGCGCGCAAGGCGGCCTGGACGATGATCTCATAGTCGCCGGTCAGGGGCGCGAACTCGCCGTCGGAGCCAGTGACGGGGGCGCCAAAGAGGATGCGATCCACGCGTCCGCCGATCTGCGCACCCCCCAGCCGCAGGCCGAACTCGTCGGCTACGAAATTCTGAACTGCGGTCAAGGTTGCTTCGTCGGTGCTCAACTGCACCCGCAGCGGGGTCTTGGCGTAACGTTGGAACGGTCCGCTTTCCCCTTCGCGCGGGCCGCGCACGGCGTGGCGGAAGATGCGTATCTGCTTGCCGTCCGGTCGTTTGAGCGAGATCAGCACCAGAGGCGACCGCTCTGCATAGTTCACATCCGCCAGGGTGACGGCCAGGAACGTCGGCGGGTGGGAAGAGGCATAGGTCAGGGGAAAGCGCCAGGTGTGGACAGGGCCGCTGCGGGCCATCTGCACTGTGTCCGGCTCTGTGCCCTCGAAGACACGGTGGGGAGGCCGGGTCTCCCGGCGCAGCGCGTTGCTCCACACCGGCGGCACGGCTTTGGGGTTATCCACCCAGACTACGGGATTGCTCCACTGACTCTCGCCAAAATCCAGAGGGAAAGCCAGCAACACGTAGAGGGCGACCACAAACAGCAGGATCATCAGAGTCACGCCGCCGAGGCCCGGCCCGCTGCGCAGAAGTTCTCGCATGGCGTTGCCGAAGTCGGCGAGCGCGCCCTCCCCCGCGGCGGCAGACCGTCGGCGTCCGCTGGGCGGATCCTCACGCATCAGTCCGTATACCTCACGCGGGGGTCGAGAAAGACATAGAGCGCCTCCAGCACGATGCGGATCCCGACATACATCAGGGTGAAGATGAAGGTGAGAGCTACGATCACATTTTCATCGGGTGTTCCGGCCAGAGCGTCGTAGTAGAGCCGCCCCATGCCCTGCCAGTTAAACACCGTCTCCACCAGAATCGATCCTGACAGCGAACCGGCCAGGCCGAACATCAGCCCGGTGACGATGGGGGGAGCGGCCACCCGTAGAATATGACGAAGCCGCACTCGGCTTTCGGGCAACCCCTTGGCGCGGGCGATATTGACATGATCCTCTTGGGCGATATTGAGCGTGATGGTGCGGATCGAGTACATGGACGGGCCAATGCTGACGAGAACCAGGGTGATCACCGGCAGCAGGGCATGTGAGACCAGGTCGAAGAAACGGGGCAGGGGCTGTGTGGGCGGCGGCGTGCTGTACATGCCCCCGGAGGGGAGGATGCGCAGTTGAATGGAAAGAATCAGAATCAGCAGGATGCCGAACCACCAGGTGGGGATGGCGAAGGAGACAGCCGCAAACCCGGAGACAAAGCGATCCAGCCACGAACCCTGACGGGTGGCCAGATAGGCGCCGGCGATGATGCCGACGGTCGCGGTGATGATCAACGATGTGGTGAGCAGGAGCATCGAATTCGGCACCCGCTCCATAACGATGTCGAAAACCCGATTGCTGCCGTCAAAGCTGCGCAGGGTGCGCGCCTCGCCCAGGTCCAGGGTCAACACCCGCAACACTGTGCGCGGCAGGCGATAGTACCAGGGCGTGCGCAACCCATAAAAAATCTCCAATTCCTCCCGGCGCTTTTCCAGCACCTTTTCCATCTCGTCAGGGTCGCGGATCGTCTCGGCCAGCGCCGTGCGTTCGGCGCGCAGTTGTTCACCGATCGTGGCGGCGAGAATGCGGTCGGAGAAACCGGTCAGGCCCAACGTAAGCACCAGAAGGAGCAAGACGACAAAGAAGACGCCGACCATGGTGAGGGAGCGGAGAAGAAGAGGGCGGAAAAGGGACATTGGGAGTGGCGAACACTAGTGGTCAGCAACAGCACGGGCGACTGTCAACTGACAACTGGCCGCTGATTAACGTCTCCGGCGCGCAAACAACAGCCCGCCGCCGACTACAATGATGGCCAGGGCCACCACGATTATGTTCACGGGCAGACCACTGTCCGGTTCCTCAGCCGGTTCCTGGGGAGCGGCCTCGGTTTCAGCCTCAGCAGACGAGTCCGAAGCGGTCTCCGATTCGGTCTTCGCATCCGATTCTGAAGCGGATTCCGTGTCGGACTTCTCCTCAGTCGCCGTCTCTTCCGTTGCGCTCTCTTTCTTGTCGGCTGCGGCCTCGGACGATTCGGACGGGGAGTCGGAAGATGTAGAGTCCTGTGCTTCTGACGACTCCGATTCCTCCGTAGGAGCAGGCTCCTCCTCGATGATGGCGATATCCGCCTCCAATTCGATGCGCCGCTCCGCCATGCGGGCCAGTTCGTCGCTATACGCCACCAGCACCAATTCGTAAATCCCCAACTCCAACTCGGCTGTGGTGTCAGCGGTCAACCTGACCGCAAACCAGTTGGGGTCCAGGGATTCCGCATCGCCCTGTTGGATGATCTCACCGCTCGCGGTGTCGAACAGCAGATAGCGCAAGGCCAGATTGCCCGGCCCATCCAGCGTCAAGGTAACTTCATAGTCGGCGGCCAGTTCAATGGGCGGCGCTTCGATCTCCACATAGTCGATCAGATCGGGCAGCCCGCGGTAGAGATCGGTGGCCGTGAATGGATAGTTCTGGTCACGGAAGGCGGCCAGTTCGGCAAATTGGGCCGGTGGATCATAGCGTTCCAACGTGAAGGGGCCGTTGCTGATCACCATGTGGCCTTTGGCCTCAAACCAGTCGAGCACCGCCGTGTAGCGCTCCACGCCCTGATCGCTGCTGACCAAGATCGTCTCGCCATCCGCCGTGGGCAGGGTAAACACATCCACGGGGATGGTCTCCGCCCGACGCAGGTCCAACATGGCCTTGCGCACGAGCCGGGCATCCCGATCCAGCACCAGACTGATCCAGGGCACATTGTAGCGGCCGGCAGCCGTGTCGCTATACGCGGCCCGTCTCTGGCTGAATACCAGTTCATCCATGGCATAAAGCATCTCCCAGGGGGTGCTCAGCCCCGCGGGGATGCCGTAGGATGCGATGTAGTTTTGCTCAAAGTGCCAGAAATCCACATACGCCTCGATGCGATTTTCGTCCAACACGCGGTAGCCCTTAATGGTCTCCAGGAAAGGGCGGGAGGTGATGGCGATGACGGTTTCGATCTTGGCTTTATCGGGATTGTAGGACAGGTCGAAGCCTTGATAGATCGAATAGAGCACATCGGCCATGCTGATCGGCTGTCCATGATGCCACGGGGCCTGGAAGTATTTGCTGTAGTCGTAGACCACCTTGCTGGTGGCCGTCACCTCTTCACCCACCGGCGCCCACCGGCTCCGCTGCGCATCCCACAGGATGGCATCCGCGGGCACATCGAGCGCGCCCCCCGGCCCGGCCGTCTCGACCTCATACGCGATGCGGAAGGGCGCGGGGATCCCGGTGAAGGGATCATTCCAGATAGCCGGGTCCTGCAACTGCCGCCAGATATCGTTGCTGTAGACATCGCCGAACCCGCCCACCGGGTTCCAGGTCGTGCGTTCGGTCCACACCCATAGATGGCCTACGGTCAGTTCGTCGCTGCCCGGTTTGTAGGCCGAACGCAGGCTCCACAAGCCGCGCGGGCCGGCGGCCAGATCCTGGGTGATGCCCTCGACGTCCGCTTGCACGGGGAAGGCGTTAATGACGGTAGCGATCCAGATGCGCACCGACTCGTCCAACCCGATGCGGGTCATCTCCCGGTACATATCGTCGCGCTCGGCCTGATCGGCGAAATCGCCCTTGAAAAGCCGCTCGCCCAGTTCGTCCAACTCCTCGTTTTCATAGTGCCAGAAGCCGACCTCTTTCCAGCCGGGCATATTGCCCAGCCAGGGCGCATAGAAGGAGTTGATGCCGCCGAAATCATAGCGGTTGGGCGCGCCGCGTCCCCAGCCTTCGGTGTAGAGGTGCCATTCGAATTGGGCCGGGTCGCTGGCATAGACGGTCTGGATGGCCGGCGCAAAGGTTTGGCGATTGGCCGCGATGGCAAACCCGGCGTCTTGCAGGGCGGAGCGAATCAGGTCGCCTACCTCACGCCGCTCGTCCTCCACCCGCATGATGAACTTCAAGCGCACCGGCTGCTCGTTGAAATGCCACACGTCGTCCACCAACTCTGCGCCGGCTTCGGTCATGGCGTCGGCGATCTGTTGGCGGGCGTATTCCGGATCGTAGCGCAGATCCGCCTGCTGGATCACGTCGAAGACGGTTAGATAGTCGAAGTCGGTGGAGGCCACATTGGTGTACATCGGCGACGCCTGGCCCTGGTAGATCTCCCGCGTGACAAACTCCCGGTCGATCAGACGCTGCATGGCCTGCCGCACCTCTTTGATCGCAAAGGGGTTCAACCTTCCTTCAGGGGCCGGGGCCGGATTCAGGATCAACGAGATGGTGCTGGCCGGGGCCTCATAGAGTTGGATGCCCTCTGTGTCGCGCAGCTCCCGCGCCGCCGCAATTTTCAGGTTGAAGTAATAGAGGTCCATCTCCCCGGCTTCCAGATCCAGCGGGGCGCGGTCCACGTTGAACGCCTTGAAGTAGAGCCGTTCGACTGCCGGACCTGGCTTCTCGTGCGGGGGCGTATACTGGGCCAGAGCTGAGGAGGAGAAGCCAATGATGACCGCCATGCTGATAGCGGCGGTTTTCAGTAGCCAATTATAAGTTCTTAGTGACATGCGACCAGTTCCTTTCACCCGCTGCCAAGCGCCCGAACTGCTGGGGGCCGCAGCGGGCGAATCGTGCAGTTACTGAAAACTAACAACAAGAAACTGAAAACCATTATTCACGCCTGCGTGTCGACACCCACAACAGACCAAGCGCGATGCCGATGCCGATGCCGCCGACCGCGGGCCAGGCCGCGATCCCGCCAGGCACGACCGCAGTGGCGAGCGCCGTGTCCGCCGGGGTGCTGTCCACGGAGGCTTGGCTTACGCCCTGATGGGACGCCGGCGTCAGACCGGCTTGCGATGCCGTTCCACTCAGCTGTTGCAGTTTCTCATCCAGGGCATCCAGCTTCTTTTCCAGGTCCTGCACATTGTCGAAGCCGAATTCCATATAGAATGATGTGGAGGCGAAGTTGCCCGATTCATCGACCAACGTCACCCGATGGGAGCCTTCGCCGGAGATGGGGACGAATATCTGTTGTGTATAGCGTCCCAGCTTGTCGGTGCGGCCGGATGCGGCGTTGCCGCCGCCGACCTGCAAATAGATATTCATATCCGGCTGGAAACCGTGCCCCTGGACCGTGATCGTCTCACCGGCGGCCCCGGCGTCCGGGCTGATGAAGATCTCAGGGCGGGCGATGGCGCGCTGGCGGCTGAAACCGATCTTCTGGTTGACGGGGCCAAACTCGCCCAAGCGGGTATCCGCCCACACCAGATAGGCGTCGTTCTCGCTCGCGGCAATGGAGAAATAGTCGCCCAGGAAAAGCCCTCTGGGGAAGCCCTTGTTTGGATTGGAGGGGAAGTCGGTCACGCGCGTATCCCCTACCTTCAGGTCCAACTCTTCCAGTTCAAATCCCCAATTCTCGCCCTGATCTTCGGAACGGGAATAGTAGATATGGTAGCGGGTCTGCACCGGATCGTCACGCATATCGCCCCACATCAGGTGGATCGTTCCGTCCGGCCCCACATCCATGGCCGGGAAGAACTGGACGGCGTCGGTCTCGTCCGTATTGATGCGCTTGGGCCGCGACCAACGGTCTCCGCCATTGGTCGAGCGGATGAAATAGACATCCCCCTCATCCAGCGCATTGTTCGCCGGCAGGCCCACATAGGCTACATACAGTTCATCGTTGGCCCCCACAGATACTTTGGGGAAGGCCGACGCCCAATAGCGGAAGAAGGCGTTGCGGGGCCGGAACCCTGGCTCCAGGAAGCGGGCGATGCGCTTCGGCTCACCGAACGATTCGCCGCCATCGTCCGACTTGGACATATAGAACTCGGCGAGGCCTTTCATGCTTTCGTCGTCAGTGCTGTCCAGCCAGATTACATAGAGCGTGCCTTCGGAGTCCACGACCGGGACCGGCCCCTGCACGACCCGCTTGGTGCCGATCGCGTTCGATTGGCCTTCCGTATCGTCGATCTCACCGTAGGTGCGCTTCACGGTCGGGCCGACCGCCACCGGTTCCGACCAGGTCACGCCCTGGTCCAAGGAGTAGCTCAGCATCGGCGTGGTCTGCACCTCCGGCGCGCCCAAGGTGGGGAGTTCACCCAAGTAGAGGATGTCGTAGATGGTGTTAAACTCCACAAAGGTGACATAGACCACCATCTGGTCTTCAATCGTGGGATGGGCGCCTGTGGTCAACCACGGCTTGTCCAGGAAGCTCAGGCGCACCTTGCCGCGCATCCGGCCGGTCGGGTCGATGAGTATGTCATCGGTTCCCACGTCGCTGCGAGCGCTGTCGACCGGCTCCTCCCAGACGAAGCCGCCATCTTTCGATGTCGAGACCGCGATCGAGGAGACGAGGGCAAACCCGGTGGCATTGCCGACGGAGTACTCTTTGATGCCGATCGAGATGGAGGCCATATAGACATTGCCGTCGCTATCAAACTCCACCACCGGATCGCCGCCGGAGATGCGGTCTTTGCGCAGATATTTGATCTGCTGCGGCCCTTCCCAATTCACGCCGCCGTCGATGCTCACGTAGACCGAATTGTTGGGGAAGTTGTAGTCGATTACGCCCAGGACCAGATGATCCGGATCCTGCGGGTTGACGGCGATATCCGGCTCGGTCTGCAATGGACTGTTGCTGAAATCACGGGTCACCAGCAGATCGCGGCTGAACGCGGGAGCCGGATCGCGGTAGGGCACGAGGATGCCCGGCCCCGCCGACTGGAGGAGCGGCGAGTTGCCGCCGTTGCCGGGCAGACCGGTCAGATTCTGACGGTCGAGCGTGTTCCAGCCCGGACGATCGAGGAAAATGCGATTGTCCACACCCTGGGCCATGAGCCACGCGGGGCCGGAAAGCACGTCCTGGATGGGATTCATGGCGTCTTGGATATCGATCGGATTCTTGCTGATCTTGCCGCGCGCCGGCAGTTGCGGCACGGGCATCTGCGCCGCCACCGGCAGCGGCATTCCCAGCAGCATGGTTACCAAAAGCAGAACAGGGAATCGCAGACTCAGGCGGAGGGCATTGTTTGATAAATATTTTGGCGGTCGTGTCTCTGTGCGGTCATCGATGCAAAATTTTATCAAACCGGCCCGTTTGATTCTGTGCAGTCTATCCATGGGACACAAAACTCCTTATGTGTACAGAGCAGTGGCCAGTGATTCGTGGCTAGTGGTGAGAAACTGCCCTAGCCACTGCAAGTATGGACATGAACAACCGTGTCCAATGTCCGCACTGATAACGGTTTGAAGATTTTTTGTATTGGCGCTGCCACTTAATGCCCTTCCGCCAAAAAATCTTCAAATAGCAGACTTATTGAATGCGCCCCAGGTTCCGCTTCAGCGGACCGAAAGAGGCGCGCACGATTTCAACGGTAAGGGCATCAAATGATATTATAATAGCAGACTTGCGTTCTCAACTCTGGTAGGCGCCACTACTTTCTAATGTGAATTCAGTTTGATACCGAAACTTTCGCTTTGAGGAGCGGGAGGGGCAATCTCTACTCTCCCCTGAGAAAACGGATTTTCCCAATGAACGCAGATTCGTTCTGAATTGCAAGTTCAGTTTTTGACAAAAATTTTGGCGGTCTACTCTTCATTGCCACCTTCAATGCAAAATTTTGTCAAACCGACACGTATCACTGTCCATTGGTATCATGCAGATAACAGGCGACATAGTGATTCGGCTTGACTTCACGTAGTTGCGGTGTCGTCAGTTCACAGCGCCCAGCCATGAAGGCAGCACAACGGGGATGGAAAGAACATCCGCTTGGCGCATTGGCGGGGCTGGGCGGTTCGCCAGGCAGGCTGGGCCGCTGATTTAGCCGGTTGGCCGGGTCCGGTTCGGGCACAGCCGCGATCAGAGCCTGGGTATAGGGGTGCAACGGATTGCGCACCACATCTGTCGCTTCACCCATCTCGACGACGCAGCCCAAATACATGACCACGATACGCTGGGCAAAATGGCGGGCCGTGGCAATATCGTGGGTGATGTATAAGAAGGCGATGTTGAACCGCTCCTGTAGCTCGCGCAGCAACGCCAATAACTCTGCCCGGCTGGATGCGTCCACCATAGAGACCGGCTCGTCGGCCACGATGAACTGCGGCTGCAATATGAGGGCACGGGCGATGCTCAGCCGCTGTCGCTGACCGCCGGACAACAGATCGGGGTACTTGCCGGCGATCTCCTGCGCCGGGCGCAGACGCACATCGTGCAGGACTTGAAACACTCGCTCGCGCCGTTCCCGCTCGTTGCCGATACCATGGATCACCAAGGGTTCGGCCACGCTATCGTACGCCTTCATAAAAGGGTCGATGCTCGCAAACGGATCCTGAAAGATGGCGGCAGCCCTGCGGCGGAAAGTTTTCTGCTCCTTCTGTGATAAGGCGGTGATTTCTGTATTGTCAAAACGGACATGGCCGTCCGTAACTCTGACCAGTCCCAACGCAGCCCGCCCCAACGTGGTTTTGCCGCTGCCGGACTCACCGACGACGGCCACCACTTCGCCGGCCTGAATGTCCAGCGTAACGCCGTCTACAGCATGGATCGACTCACTGCCAAAGAGACCCTTGCGGACGCTGAAATGTACTTTGACGTTATCGAGTTGAACCAGCTTTGACATGCCCTGAGTATACTCGTCCGTTGCCAAGTGCGCAAGGATGCCGTCGGCAACGGACTCGCTCGCCCGTTGCCAAGTGCGCAAGGATGCCGTCGGCAACGGACTGGCAAAATGCCTTGCACCTGTCGAAAATAATTTGCACTGTCTGTGGCGCTGAACTGCGAGGAGTGAGAGATATTCTCTCTTTTCTCACTCCTCTTTCTTGGGAGGATTTCAGATGAAATCAGACGATTTGACAAAAAGTTGCATTGAAGATGGCTTCGATTTGACGAACTGCCCTATTCGACGATTTGCCCCACCCGCCCGCTCTTGGCAAAGCGTCGTTCCCTTGATGTTGGCCGCGCTTGTCCTGCTTCTGGCTGCGTGCCAGCCTCTCCAAAGCCCGTCCGTTGCCGCGACGGAGACTTCTACTCCCGCCTCGACGGCAACGCAAGCGCCGGCGCCTATCGTCATCCCCACGCAAACGCCCGGGCCTGCGCCTACGGCCACGCCCGCGCCACGCGCCGAGCCGGATCGAACCCTGGCCGTGACACTGAACGCCAAGGGGCGATCTCTGTTCGTAACCAGCGACCTGAACGGAGCTGAAGCGGCTTTCATTGACGCGATTGCCGCCGACCCCAGCTATCTGCCCGCCCATCTGGGCCTGACCGATGTCTACCTCTATCAGTCGCAGTACTGGCAACAGGCCTTGCAGTCCGCCCAAAGCGCGGTCGCGTTGGCGCCGGAGGACAGCACGGCCCTGGCCTACCTTGCCTGGGCAAAGCAGGGGGCGCACCACTTTGACGAAGCCAAAGAACTGGGGCTGCGAGCGGTCGAGTTGGACGCAGAAAACGCAACCGCGCACATGGCTCTGGCCGACATCCTTGTCAGCATGTATGAGGTCGACAGGGCCTTTGAACACGCCCAGTCGGCCGTGCGCCTGGCGCCGGAGTCAGCGCCGGCCTGGGCCACGCTTGGCTCGATCGCCTTCCAGATGCACGATTGGGACAAGGCCGGCGACGCCTATGCCCAAGCCTTGGAACTGGAACCGGATTTCTTCGCCTGGCACATTGTCAACGCCCGCCATGAGTTTAATGTCTACGGTGATGTGTATGCCGCCCGCTCGATTGCGGAACCGGCAATAAGCTCTCTGCCTGACCATGCCTCCACCCTTTTCTTTGAGGTGGACATGGCCGCCGAAGAAAATGACTGGGAGACGAGTGAGGCGAAGTGTCTACAAACCATCGCCCTGGACCAGCCCCATACCCCCTTCCCGGATGGCTACAGTTGCATGGCGCTGATGTTGCTCCAGCAGGAGCGCAACGCCGAGACCGCCGCCTATCAGGCTCTGGCCGAGGACCGGGCTACGGTCCACCGGCGTGATGTGACTCTGATCCGAATGCGGCTGCTCAATGATCAGGACCGCTGCGAAGAGTCGCGCGCGCTGGCCCAGGATTGGCTGGACGCCCGCCCATACAGCATTTCAGCCACGCGCGTGGTCGGCGTCAGCTATCTTTGCGAGAGAGATTTCACGACCGCCGCCACCTATTTCCGCCAGACTCTGGACGCTCTGCCCGAATCGGTGGGCGATGCGCGGTTTCTGGCGATAGCCTATGCCCGCGACGACAAGGCCCTAGAGGCGCGGGCCGCATTAAACGAGGTCAAACCCTTCGCCACCGAAGATCCCCTCTTTTATCAGGCCTTGTATGAGACGCATCTGATGCTCGGCCAGAAGGACGAAGCGGTGGCCGCGGCCCAACGGTGGCAGGTGCTGCGCCCTGAGAGCCTGGATGCCCGTGAGAGCCTTGCCTTCGTGCAGCTATATGAAGGCAACGTGGAGGCCGCGCTGAGTATTGCGCAGGACGCGCTGGAGCGCGGCGCGCGCACCTCTACCGTATTGGCCGTGCTGGGCGAGGCCTACACGCGCATGGGCGAATTCGACAAAGCCCAGCCGCTGTTGGAAGAGGCGATCGAGTTAAACGGCGACCACATCGTGGCCCGCAATGCCCTCGCCCTCCTTTACCTTGCCCAGATCCGTTGCGCTGAGGCCGAACCCCACATGCGTTGGCTGATCGATCATGCTGATGAGGATGAGGAGAAGAAAGGGCTTGAAGATGTGTTGGCCAAATGCTTCAAACGAGCCGCCCGCCCTACGCCAGACCCATCCATGTTGCTTGATGACCCGGAAGCTGTGACGGCTGCCGTGAAAGTCTTGCAGGAAACGGATGTGGAGATCCGCTATCTGGACATGGAAGAGAACGAGAAGGGGCAGCGGACGTTGGTGGTGGCCTATGCGGTCGATCTGGCGGTTGACAGCGAGGAGTATGCCGACGTGGAGCGTCAGTTGGTCATCGAATTGTCCCGCATCCTGCCCCGCATTCGCTCCGAACCGGACGCGCTGGTGGTCGTCGCCGGCACGTTCAATAGGACAACATCCATCACCGCCGTCGTCACCAGAGCAGCCGTCGCCTGGATGGAAGGTGAACTCAGCGATGAGGAATTCGAAGAAACATGGCAACGCCAGACGGCGGAAACCAGTGAATAGTGGTGTTTCTATCCACTATCCACTCGCCACTATCGACTGTCGTTACGCCAGACCCAACGCAACCACCTTGTCCGCAAGTTCGGCGCGCTCGCCGGCCGTCAGTTTCTCCCCCGGCGGGCGCGGATCACCGCAGTCAATGCCCAAACGTTGACCGAGAATCGCCTTGATGGCCGCGTGGAACTTGGCGGGCACGACCAATGCTTCCGCCGCCGACGAAGCCTTCTTCTGCGCCTTCCGGGCCGCTTCGATGTCACCCGCCTGGTAGGCGCGCCAGATCGCCACCCACAGTTCGGGCACCATGTTGGGCGGGCCGTCCACGCAGCCGGTGGCCCCAATCAAGAGGCCGGGCAGCATCAGCCGAGAGTTGCCGATCAAGCAGGCCAGCCCCATCTCCGCAAAGGTCTTCACATAGGGAATATAGGGCGCCGAATGCTTAAGCCCCGCGAGTTGGGGCACGCCTTCCTGGATCTTGGCCATCAGGTCCGGCGTGATCTCGACACCGGTGGCGCCGGGCAGGTTGTAGACGAAAAAGGGCAGGTCGGCCGCCGCGGCGACAACGCGATAGTGTTCGACGACCCCGCTGTCGCTCTGTGTGTAAAAGAACGGAGGGACGCAGCAGATGGCTTCGACGCCGGCTTTGGCCGCATGTTCGGCCAACCGCGCCGCGCGCGTCGTCGTCGGCGCGCCCACGTGCATGATGTTGGCAATGCGCCCCTGAGACTGGTCCGCCGCAATCTCGGCGATGCGCCGATTTTCTGCGTCATCAAGCAGAATGCTCTCGCCCGTGCCGCCGGCCACCCAGAATCCCTGCACGCCGGCCTGGATGTTGAACTCCATCACCTGGCGGAATGCCTCCTCGTTCAGCCCGCCTTCCGCGGTCATCGGCGTGATAATGGCGGGGAAAATCCCTTTGAACCTGTTCATGCGCCTCTCTCTTTCTTTGGTGTTTGGGTGTTTGGTTTCTCGTTTTCAGCAAACGCACGAAAGGGAATGGTGGGGTGTTGCTAAAAACTGGCTACTGAAAACTATGGTTGTCGATTTCCGTCATCAGCGCGTTCACCTCCCGGCGGTAGGCGTTGAACGTCTGCTCGTCCGGCTCGCGGATACCATACCATACCTGATCGAACGTCTCCACCACCGGTTCCAGATGGGGCCGCGCCGGACTTTGGGGCGGCAGACTCGCCAACACCTCACGGTTCGTCTGGCTGTCAGCGTAGTGCAGCAGGCCGCCTTCGCGCAAGTGCAGCAGCGCCGACAGGAAGAGGCTGCGCACGGCCTGCCGATAGTCCCCGCTTTGGGCCTGTGCTGATGCCTGCTTGCGGGCTTCAGCGGCGGTGGCCGGTTCCCCGCTCTCGGTTCGGCGGGGGCGCGCGACGCTGTCCGTCAGTATGCCACCCAGAAAGCGCCGCAGCCAATAGCTGAGCAGAACCGCCAGCAACAGGCTGCCGACAACGACAAACCCCCAACCGGCTACAGATCCGACTATCCGCCCCAATGCTCCGCCCGCTGATGTCTGCTGCCGGGGCCGAATTCGCATTCGCTCCAACAGATCGTCGAGCCAGCGCCGAATTCGCTCCGCGAGGCTGAGTCTGTCGAGGTCGAGGCGACGGGACGCGCGATCAAGAGCCGCCAGACGGTCGGCGGTCCGGTCGCTGTCGATCCGCTCCAGCTGGCCGAGCGCCGTTTTCAAGCGGGCGCGGGCGTCGTCCGTGTTCTCGATACCTTCCAGCAGTGGGACGACATCCAGGATGCGCCCATCCGACAGTTCGACCTGTTTGATGGCGGCGATGTCGGCCTGCACCGTCTCCAGATCGACCCCGTTGTCCAGTTGCGAGAGCGCGTCGGTGAGCCGCTCCCGGTAGGCGGACAAGGAGATCGGCACATTGTCTTGCGCATGCAGGGAATTGGTCGGCCAGAACAACAGAACGAGCAGAGGCATCCACCAGGGGCTTTGGACGCGTCTGCGCGGGGCCGCGAGCATTCAGTCCTCTCTCTCCACATCGATTGGGGCTACCCGTTTCCCCGTTTCCACGATACGCAGTTCCATATTTTTACTCTCCTTGCGTACCCGCAGACTATAATAAAGCAGCACAGCCGCGCCGGTATAAAAGGGTGCGCTGATGATAGACAGCAGAGACGAGGCCGCAGCGAAGATGTCTTCCCCCAATCCCGGGGCGGAAGTCGGCAGCAGCGCAGAGACGATTTGCTGCAACAGATATGCGGGCAAAATGCTGACCAGACCGACAATTATGGATAATAGGATGGAATAGCCGAAGATGCGCAGAACATTCCCCTGGCTCAGCCGCCAACTGCGCCGCAGGGAATCCAGCGGCCCCTGTTCTTCGGCGATCAGCACGACACCGGCTACAAACCAGCGCAGGGACAGATATAGGAACGGGATCAGAATGAGCGGAATCGCACATGCGTAGAAAGACAACGCGTCCGACGCGAAGTCAGAGATGTTCCCGCTCGCTTCATTGGTCTCCTCCGGTGTGATGCCGAGCAGCGCGGGGACAAAAACGACGAAAGGAACCTCCTGCACAATGACGATGATTACATAGGGCCAGTACCGACGCAGACCTCGGCGGATGCCCTCCCCGACAGTGAGAGAGCGTCTGTGCAGCGCTTCAATGCTCTGGACCGTGAGGACAAGGGTGACAAATGCGCTGACGGTCAGACTCTGTAAGGAATTAAACGTCAATTCGCCGACTAGTCCCCTGAGAGGACCAGTGGTGAACGCTCCTGTGAACAGGACGGAGATGACTGTCCACGGGATGTGGAAAACGGCGGCTGTCAGAAAAAAGACGCCCAAGCGCGCCCGATAGAGTCGAAAGTGTAGTGCAACAGATCGCCGACACTTGAACGCCTGGACAGGGAAAAGTGAGTAGTCATAAAGTATTCGGTAGTGGTCGAATAGTAAGTGATCTGATAATCCGGTGGTGTGGACATTTTTGTCCGTGCATCCGCTAATCATAGCAATCTCCGTATCACAGAAATCACAGTTCAGACATAGACTTTGCCCTCAACACTTACTTTGTGACCACTACCAAGTATTCTTATCTCCTGTACGAACTCCGAACTGCAGTCGCCAGTGGGTAGGCGCTAGTCATTCATGCGCCGCGCCATCCTAGCCAGCGCCTTGTGCTACCTGTTCCTCCAACTCGGCGACGCGCAACTCCAGATCGTAGCTCTCCCCGCGTATGCGTAGATCGTAATAGAGCAGCGCCACCGCGCCGATGTAAAAGGGCGTGCTGACGACCCACAAAAGAATTGATGCCCAATTCAAGATACCTGCCACCAATTCTGAAGCAGAATTGGGAAGTAGCTCAAAAACGTACGCCTGCAACAGAACCAGGGGCAAGATGTTGACCAGGGCCATCAGAATTAATAGGAGTGCCGTATACCCGGTGACACGCATACCATGTCCATGGCTCAGTTCCCAGCTACGTCGCAGGGAATCAAGTGGACCTGAATATTCGGCGATCAACACGGCGGGGGCTACAAGCCAGCGGGAATACAGATAAATAGCCGGGGAAAAGATCAAAATGAGCGAAAGGATTAATACGCAGATGTACAGAGCGCCTAAGCCGAAAGCAACAACAGGGTCGGTGGCCCTGAATGGGCTAGGCAATATCGGCAACATACCGAACAAAAGAGGAATAGCGTAGAGCACAGACACGAAAGCGATTACAGTTGTCACAGCTATCATGGCAGCCCAGGCGGTAATTGTCATCCCCACATAGGCCCCAATCCGAAGCAGCCCCTGGCGGATTCCCTCTCCGATAGAAAGAGTGCGGCCGTGCAGTGCCTCGATGCTCTGGGCAGTGAGAATAAGCATGATGGAGCCGTTGGCAAGCATGAACGCCAAGATGATGAGCAAGTCATTGGCGCCAAAAGAGTCTGGCGTATCCAGGGAGAAGATAATCCCTGACGGCACGAGAAATATCGCGGCTGTCAGCAGGAAGACGCCAAAGCGCGCCCGGTAGAGGCGGAAGGCGCGGTCCAACAGGTCGCCGACGCTCAGAGGCCCGGTCAGGGGGAATTGCGTGGTCATGGAGTATCCTGGTCAGCGTCCCGGCCCGCCTGTTCCTCCAGTTCGGCGACGCGCAGTTCCAGATCGTAGCTCTCCCCGCGTATGCGCAGGTCGTAATAGAGCAGCACCACCGCACCGATGTAAAAGGGTGTGCCGATGACGGAAAAAAGGGATGAGAGCGCGGTGGACAAGCCCATCGTCAGTTCAAACGCGCTGGTCGGCAAGACGATCACGATGATCCCTTGCAATATGGCCGCGGGCGTGTAGAGGACAATGGTCAGGAGTATGTAGAGAAGCACCACGTAGCCAACCATGCGCAGAACATTTCCCCGGCTCAGGCGCCAACTGCGGCGCAGCGAATCGATTGGGCCTGTCCCTTCGGCGACCAGCGCGGCGGGGGCGGCAAGCCAGCGGGCGGAGAGGTAGGTGACAGGAATCAGGGCCAGAAGGAAGAAGATGATGTATCCGCACAAGATCAGCCCGACCATCCCGACAGCAGACATGATACTGGCTGCTTCGCTGGTCTCCCACAGGTTCTCGCCGAACAGTACGCCGCCGACCACCAGCGCTAAGATAGTCAGGAAGAGTGGGGCCATCACCGCAACTGTGGCCGCGAAGATGGCTGCCCACTGCACAATCATCATGCCTATATAGGGCCAGAAGCGGCGCAGGCCGCGGCGAATGCCGGCGGTGAGGGAGAGCGAACCGCCGTGCAGCGCCTCGATGGATTGTGCGGTCAGGGAGAGATTGACGATAGCGGTGGCGGCGGCGCGCAAGAGGCTGAGGAGCAGTATGCCGCCGTAAAATCCGCCAAAGAGTTCGGAGAAGAGTGAGAACGGGTCGAAATCCGGCCCGGGCGGTTCGCGTATCAGAAACTCGATGGCGCGCATATAGTTGCCGAAGAAGCTCCCCATGAACAGGCCGGATAGGATCGCCACCGGGACGATGAAAATAGCGGCTGTCAGCAGGAAGAGCCCAAAGCGCGCCCGATAGAGGCGGAAGGCGCGATCCAACAGGTCGCCGACGCTCAATGGCCCGAGCAGGGGGAAAGTTGCATTGGCTGCATTTGACGGAGAGGGGGGTGGCTGGACGCTCATAGGTTCTCCTTCAGCCGCGCTGCGCGCAGCCGGTCGGCGTCAATCTTCGTCTGGGCAAGGCCGCTCACGTCTAGGTAGCCGTCGCAGATCGTCGGCGGCCGGGTCAACAGGTCCTCCTCAATTTTGAGGAAAAAGCTCAACTCGCACGGCAGGTTGATGCCGGGCTTGGCGGCGAAGAGCGCCGCTTGCACCGTCCCCCAGCCGGCGCTGGCCTGGGAACCGACCATCACCTCCTTGCCGGCAACCAACGCCTGGTTCAACATCTGCGCCGATTCGGTGAACCCTGTGCGCGCGGTCTTGATGTTGAGAATGTGAAAGGTGTCCATGCTCAACTCCCGACGCAGGTCTCTGGCGCTGAACGCGCTGTCGTCGGCGATGAGGAGGGGCAGCGAAGAGGCCGCCGCCGACCCCAGGGTTTGCGGGCGCTTGGCGGTGGCTGAACAGGCCTTGCGCGCGGCGGCGCGGGCCAGGATCAGCTCCACCGGCAGAGGCTCCTCACAGTAAAGTACGTTCAGTTCGGCCATCTGTTCCAGGCGGTGGCGCACGTTCTGCGGCTGGAAGCACTCATTGGCGTCAACGTACAGATCGACCTGTTCGCCAAACTGCTCGCGCAGGCGTTGCAGACGCTGCAAGTCCGCGCCCCAGTTGTGCCCCACCTTCACCTTCAACACGCGCACACCCTGCGCCACGATGCGCTCGGCCTCCGCCAAGCTGGCCTCGATGTCGCCCAAGCCCAGGATATAGCTCACCCGCACCTGCGGGCGGCTGGCGCCCAGGTGCGCGTACAGGTCGCGCCCGCGGCTGAAGGCCAACGCATGGTGCAGGGCCATATCCAACGCGCCACGGGCGGTCTGGTTGTTTTTTACCGTCTGCAAGCGTGCGTAGAGCGTCGACAAGGTCGAATCGTCCAGCAGTTCACCCACGAGGCGGGGCGCCAGCTCCTGGCGGATCACACTACAGATGCTATCTACCGTCTCCCCGTAGATTGTGGGGCGGGGCGGCGCTTCGCCCCAGCCTTCACTGCCGTCGCTCAACCGCACCTGCACCAGGACGTGCCGCACCTCCTGCATAATGCTGGCCGCGCCCCAGCGCAGCGGTTCCCGCAGTGGGAGGCGGAAGGGAACTGGTTCGATTGCTTCGATGGTTGTCGTCATTCGGGTTCAAACCGCCAAGTGTCCTTTGGAACCGCCAACACATAATTTTGTCAAAGTAGCCGGTGGAGCTATGCGTATGCAGGCGAGACGCCTGCGCTCCCAGGCTGGATCAGTTCACCGATGGCGGCGGCCACTTCGGCGGGAGAGTGGGTCGTCGTATCGACGACAACAGTGCGGTCGGGTGCCTGGCGGCGGAGGATCTCGACGGCCGCGTGCGGGTCGTAGTTGCGGCGCTCGGCGGCGACGATGGCGATTTTGGCCGCGAGTTCGGCGCGATCCACTTCACTCCGGCTCACCAGTGCGGCCAGACGGGCCTGCTCCTCCCGTGTGAAGAGCTCCCGCCCCTCCGCCGCCTCCTCCCAGCGGAACTCGTTGCCAGTCGGAATGTGGGCAAGACGCCTGCGCTCCCAGGCTGGATCGGCCACCTGATCGAAGGCGTCCTGGCGCTGCAACAGCCTTTCCACCCGCACTACATCCGGCGCGTTGAGGACGACGAAGCAGGCCAGCGGCAGGGCTTCCGCGGCAAACGCGACTTCATCCGCACCCCGCAGGCCATCGAAAATGTATAATGCGCCCCTGCTTGACGGGGGCGCAGCCAAGCGATCGGGCCGCGCCGGCGGCTGCCGTTGCAACACCAGTCGGCTGAGCGCGTGGGCCAGCCCGCCGGAATGCCGCTGACGGTAGCGCCCCGTGTAGTCGAAACGCCGCCGCCGGTCCGTCACCGCGCTGGGGGGGTCCCCGTCCCAACCCTGAACCGTCGGAATCACCAGCAGGTCGGCTATCTTGCGTCTGTTGGGCAGGAGCGAAATCTCGCCCCATTGACTACGCAACGCTGTGACGGTCGTGCTTTTGCCCACGCCGGTCACACCGACAAGGATCAGCACGGGCATATCGACGATGGCGACCCAGCCGGCGGGCGCGCGGCCAACGCCGAGACCGTCTGTCAGCAGTTCAAATTCAGCATTCATCCGCATCATTATACGCCGCCTGCAAAGCGGTTGCCAACTGTTCCCGCGCCGCGGCGGCCACCGAAAACAGCGTGACAGCAGAAAATCCCGCCTTCGCTGACCCCATCCATCGGGCACTTGGCGAAGGCGGGAGTTGGGCACAGGGGAGAAATTCTTCATGTCTTTGCCCGCAGTCTGCGGTGTGCTATGATACGCTTTGACAGAATTTTGCATTGAAGGTGGCAATGAAGAGTTGACCGCCAAAATATTTGTCAAAGCCAGTTGCGGGCAGAGGTTCCTCCAACGAAATCGCCGCCGCCCACGTGGTCCCGCCTTCGCTGACTCCATCCGTCGGGCACTTGGCGAAGGCGGGAGCCTGGCAGGTGGGGCGGTTGCGGGTATTTCAGAAAATATGTTATTCCGATTGTCTCCTTCTTTGCGGTGGTCACTGGCCATTCGGCTGCTGCTTGCGAGCGCGCTGGGGCTGACGGCCAGCCCGGTCGCGGCTGCGTCCGCGCCATCCGCGTTGCCGGATGATCTGACACCGATCTATGTCATTCAGGGTGACGGGTCGAGTACGCCCCTGTCCCTGCGGCGGGTTTCGACGTTCGGCCTGGTGAGCGGCATGCAGTCGAACGGATTTTATCTGCAAGATCCGACCGGCGACGGCAACCCGGAGACCAGCGACGGCATCTTCGTCTACACCTCCTCCGCGCCAAGGGTGCATGTGGGAGAGTGCATTCTCGTGCGCGCCGCTGAAGTGTCCGAGTACTATGAGAAGACGGAACTGACCACGCCGCGTGCGCTCGAAACGCTCCCCACCGAGTTGTGCGGAGGGGACGCCTTGTCCGCGGTGTCAGCGCCCCTGCCTGTGCCCAACGTCGAGCCGGAATCTCGGCTGGAGCGGTTCGAGGGCATGCTCGTCACATTTGAGGCGTTGCAGGGCGTTGTGCAGGGGCCGACCAAGCATTTCAGCAACGGCAGTGTCGAGCTTGCGCTCATCGCCGACCAATCCCTGCCCTTCGTACATGGCGGGCGGGTCTTTCAGTCCAACCCTGCCGATGCCACCGGGCTGATCTTTCTGGGCAATGGGCTGGGCGCGAACCTGCCGCAGGTCGGCTGGGGCGACCGGGTGCGGGTACGCGCGGCGCAGCCGGGCGCGGCGGTGCAGGCGGTCATCGACTACAGCTTCGGCAAATATCTGCTGCTTCTGCTGCCGGGGCAGGAGATCGAGGTGCTCTCCCGCCATGCGGTGCAGGAGCAGGCGGCCCAACCGGACGCGGGCGCTTTCCGCGTCTGCTCCTTCAACGTGTTGGGGCTGGGTCGGGGCCTGGATCAGTTGCCGGAGCGTCGGCATTACGAGGCGGCGTTGCGTCAACGGGCGACAGCCATCGCCGATGGTCTGCAAAACTGTGAAATCATCGGCCTGCAGGAGACGGGCAAACCGGAGGATGCCGAGAATCTGGCGCGAGTTCTGTCTGATGTCAGCGGACTGGACTACAGCGCCATTGCATTTGTCGGCCCAGGAACGGTCAGCCCCGATTTCCCGTTGACGAACAGCCTGCTTGTGCGCAACGACCGGGTGACAGTGCAAAGCGCGCAAAACGAGCAGGCCTGCACGCGCTACAGTTTCAGCGTGCGGCTGATCCCCGGACAGTGCCCGGCGCGGCGTCTTCCGCTCTTCAGCCGCACGCCGCTGGTGGCGGATCTGCTCGTGCGCGGCCCCTGGGGAGAGGACTACCCGCTGACAGTGATCGTCAATCACTGGCGCAGCAAGCGCGGGGATGAGTCGGTCAACGTCGTGCATCGGGGATTGCAGGCAGAGCATGTGGCCTCGATTGTGCAGACCCGTCTGGACGCAGACCCCGACGCGCATGTCGTCGTGCTGGGCGACCTGAACGATTTTCAGGCCAGCGAACCGGTGCTGGCCTTACAACATGGCGCGCGGCCCGCCCTGATTCATGCTTTTGATATGCTGCCGTCCCAGGATCGCTACACCTACAACTTTAATGGCGCCAGTCAGGTGCTGGATCATCTGCTGCTGACACCGGGGATGATGCCCCACTTCAGTGGGATGGATATTGTGCATATCAACGCCGATTACCCCATTGCGCAGCAACCGGAGCAGATGATGCTCTTTGGCTCCAGCGACCACGACCCACTGGTGTTGACAGTGCGGCCCGGCGGCGGCGGCTGGATCGCCGGCAATGCGCAGATTCCCAATACGCCGGTTGAACTCGTGAACGATACCGACGCAGTGATCGCCCGCACGCAGAGCGATGCGCTGGGCGATTTCCGCATCTTCGACCTGCGCCCCGGCGCGTACACATTGCGCTTTTCGCTGCCAGCCCATGTCACGCTGGCGGCGTCAGAGCTTCGGGTACAGGTAGAGGCGGGTCGGGCCACTGGCGTAGAACTTTCCGCGCGTGATCGTCGCGCCGATGCCAGCGCCGCCAGCGCGCTGTTCAGCATATTTTATGGAATTGCAACTGCTGAAGAGGCAGGTGTTGCAGATCCGTAATGGCGAAACGTTGAGTGCGCCCCTTCTCGAAGAGGCGCGATGTCGCTATGGAGGCATAGATTGGGCAGAATCTACTTAACCTGGCACGACTTGGAAGAGTTGATCACGAAAGTGGTGATGCAACTCAATACCCCGTATGACGCCCTCGTTCTGATCACGCGCGGCGGCATCGTCCCCGGCGGCATGATTGCCGAAGCATTGAAGATGAAAGATGTGCTGACCGCGTCGGTTCTCTTTCAGCATGGGCCTGGCGTGCGCGCCGAGATGAGTTGGCCCCGCTTCCAGCAGTTCCCCGCCGATGCGCTCCTCAACGGCAAGAAGATTCTGATCGTCGACAATATCTGGGATCGGGGGCGCACGATCGTCACCGTCAAGAGCCGCGTTCAGGGGAGTGGCGGCATCGCCGAGACCGCAGTGCTCCATTGGAAGCAGCGGCAGAGTCTCTTCGAGAACGAGAAACCGGACTACTACGCCGAACTGACTGAGGACTGGATATTCTACCCCTGGCAGCGGATCGACGATTCTGACGATCTGGTCTCGATCCGCCCAGTCTGATTGCCGCCCAATGCCATAAAGCCTGGAGTCAGCGGCAATCAACCCCACACCGGAGCTTTCCTGATGTCAGAACTGATTCGCCGCCTGCGAACCGCGCACCCGGATGCCCACTGCGCGCTGAACCACGAGAACCCGTTTCAACTGCTGGTGGCGACGATTCTTTCGGCCCAATGCACCGACGAGCGGGTCAACCAGGTGACGCCGACCCTGTTCGCGCGTTTCCCGACGCCGGAGGCGATGGCCGCCGCCGACCGCGAAGAGTTGGAGGAACTGATCCGCTCCACCGGTTTCTTTCGCAACAAAGCCAAGAGCCTCCAGGGCGCCAGCGCTCTGATCTGTCAGGATTTCGGCGGCGAGGTGCCGCGGGAAATGGATGCGTTGATCAGTCTGCCCGGCGTGGCCCGCAAGACCGCCAATGTTGTGCGCGGCGTCTGTTTCGGTCTGGCTGACGGCATCGTCGTCGATACCCATGTCAAGCGGCTCTCCCAGCGGTTGGGCCTGACCCAACAGAAGACCCCGGAGAAGATCGAAAAGGAGTTGATGGCGCTCATTCCCGTCGAGGATTGGATCGACATCTCCCATCTGTTGATCTTCCACGGGCGGCGGGTGTGCATTGCGCGCAAGCCGGACTGCGCCAACTGCACCCTGGCGGAGCTATGCCCGTCGGCCGAGCTTTGAACTACAGTGGTCAGAGGCTAGTAGTGTAACAGACAAAGTTTGTCGGATAGAGTGAACTGTGGCACACTCTCCAGAAACGTAGACACGAGGAGAGGAAAGATGCCAGCGAAACGATATCGGGTGCGCTTGACAGAGGAAGAACGCACGCAACTGGATGCACAGGTGAACACAGGCGCCGGGTCGGCGCGGCGCTTGAGACGGGCACGCATTCTGCTGATGGCCGATGAAGAGCAAGCCGGAGGTGGCTGGACTGATGCCGAGATTGCCAAGAGCCTTAGGTGCGCACGCGCGCACCGTAGAGCGAATTCGGGCGCGCTGTGTCACAGCCGGGATTGAAGCTGCGCTGATCCACATGCGACCGCAACGGAAGCGCGCCTGCGTATTGGATGGCGCCGGCGAAGCCCGCTTGGTGCAGTTAGCGTGTAGCGCTGCGCCTGATGGACAGGCGCAATGGACGCTGCAGATGCTGGCCGATAAGCTGGTCGAATTAGAGGTGGTCGAGCGTATTTCGCGCGAAACGGTGCGGACGACGCTAAAAAAAACGAACGCAAGCCCTGGCTGAAAGATGAGTGGTGTATTCCGGCGACGGCGAATGCCGAGTTCGTCTGTGCCATGGAAGATACGCTTGAGGTCTATCATCGGGCGCAGGATCCCAAGCGACCTTTGGTCTGTTTTGATGAAGGCAGCAAACAGTTGACGAAAGAGACCCGTCTGCCCCTGCCACCCCGACCGGGCGCTGTGGCCAAATATGACTACGAATATGAACGCAACGGCACCGGCAACCTCTTTCTCTGCTTCGCGCCTCTGCAAGCTTGGCGTCATGTCAAGGTGACAGAGCGCCGCACCATGGTTGATTTTGCCCATTGCATGCGTGACTTGGTCGACATCCACTTCCCGCAGGCCGCAAAGATCGTCCTGGTGATGGACAATTTGAACACACACAAACTCGCTTCTCTGTATGAAGCGTTCCCGGCGGCCACAGCCCGTCGCATTGCCGCCAAACTGGAAATCCATTACACGCCCAAACATGGCAGTTGGCTCAATATGGCTGAAATCGAACTCAGTGTCCTGCATCGCCAATGCTTGAAAGCTCGCATCCCTGACCAAGCCACCTTGATTCAGCAAGTCGATGCTTGGCAAAAACGCCGCAATGCCTCGGCAACTACCGTCAACTGGCGTTTCACTACTGCTGACGCTCGCATCAAGCTCAAACGTCTTTATCCGACAATAGAAGACTGCTGAACTACTAGTGGTCAGTGACCAGTGAAACGTCGTTATGCCGCGCCCTTTTCGGGCAGGGGCAAAACGCAACAATATCAACTGATCAGGAGGCTGACGTGAAGCAGGGCCTATCACAAACACCGCCTCGTATCAAGCAACTGCGCGTTGAAAACTATCGGGCGCTCAAACAGGTGGAGCTCAGGGAGATCACCCCTCTTACCGTCCTGCTCGGACCGAATGGCAGCGGCAAGTCCACGCTATTCGATGTTTTCAGCTTTCTCTCCGAATGTTTCCAGCAGGGGCTGCGCGCGGCCTGGGACCGCAGAGGGCGCGCCAAGGAGTTGCGTACACGCGGCGCGACAGGGCCGATCGTCTTCGAGTTGAAATATCGGGAACGCCCAAAGCAGCCGCTTATTACCTACCACCTGGCCATCGACGAAGACGCGCGCGGCCCCATCGTTGCGGAAGAATGGTTGCAATGGAAGCGCGGCTCGCATGGGAGGCCCTTCCGCTTCCTGGATCTAAAAAACGGTCAAGGGCAGGCGGTCAGCGGTGAGATGCCTGACGAACAGGATCAGCGGATCGATGTCCCTTTACGCTCGCCGGACGTGCTGGCGGTAAACACATTGGGGCAGTTTGCCAATCATCCCAGGGTGGCGGCGCTGCGCGAGTTCATCACCGATTGGCACGTTTCCTACCTTTCAATCGACGATACGCGCAGCCAACCGGAGGCCGGTCCCCAAGAAAACCTCTCGCGCACGGGTGACAATCTGGCCAATGTTATTCAATATCTGAATGAACAGCACCCGCAGCGGTTGGAGGAAATCTTCGCCCAGTTGCGCAGGCGGGTGCCCAGGCTGGAGTGGGTGGAGGCGGAGCCGATGCAGGATGGCCGTTTGCTTCTGCTTTTTAAGGACGCGCCCTTCGAGCAGCCGATACTCTCCCGATTCGCTTCGGACGGGACCCTGAAAATGTTGGCCTATCTCGTTCTTCTCAACGACCCCCAGCCTCCACGCTTTATCGGGATCGAGGAGCCGGAAAACTTCCTGCATCCTCGCCTGCTGCCTGGCCTCTGCGAGGAATTCAGGGCAGCCAGTGAACGCGCGCAACTGTTGATCACCACCCATTCTCCGGACTTTCTCAACGGCGTGCGTCAAGACGAAGTGCGGATACTTTATCGCGACGATGAAGGGTACACGCATGCGACCCGGTGTTCCGAAATTCAAGGAATTCCTGAGTTCATGGATGCCGGCGCATCGCTGGGCCACCTCTGGCTGGAAGGCTACTTCGGCATGGGCGATCCCCTGGTAAACACGGGCGCGCCCGAAGATGAGGGGCTTCATTCGTGACTGTAACAACCATTGATTTCATTGTCGAAGAGCCATCAATGGAAGCCTTTCTGCGCGTTGTCCTTCCAATGATATTGGGTCGTACACAGTTCAAAATACGCCCATTTCACAATAAAGATCAACTCTTGAAGCACCTACCCTCTCGCCTGCAAGGATATGCGAAGTGGATTCCCGAAGACTATAAAATCGTTGTGCTGGTAGACCGTGATAACGAGGATTGCGAAAAACTTAAGGCACAACTCGAACAGATGGCATTGAACGCCGATCTTGCCACCCGCAGTCAGCCTGCTTGCGGCCAGTTCACTGTCTTGAATCGCATCGTTATCGAAGAATTAGAGGCCTGGCACTTCGGCGATTGGCAGGCGGTACGGAACGCCTATCCCGGTGTTTCCTCGTCCACTCCAAGACAAAAACGATATCGAGACCCCGACGCGATTCAGGGCGGAACCTGGGAACATTTCCAGAGAGTCTTGCGACGGGCCGGTTACTTCAAGAACGGGCTGCGCAAGATTGAAACAGCGCAATAGATCGGCCCATTCGTTGACCTGGACAACAATCGCTCACATAGCTTTCAGTGTTTTCGAGATGCACTCAGGGGGTTGGTTGGCTGCTTCTAGTCCCGCTTCCGTGGACTGACGAGCAGGATGTAGCCCTCCCTGGCCTCCACCTTGACCTGATCACCGGCAGCCAAAGCCGGCGCGTCAGCTGAAGATGAACCGCGCAGCTGCGCGTTCCAGAGTTCACCGGCGATCAGGACCTTGCCCTTCCCGTCCTCCGCAAAGGGAACGCGCACGGTCGCCAACGAGCCAATCAGCCCTTCGCTGCCGGTGGCCGTGCCCAGTCGTTGGGCAGCCACAACCTTGCCGCCGACGAAGAGGGCGAACGCGCCCATGCCCACGCCCAGCGAGATGATCGTCGGCCAGGGCACAGCCAACCCGGGCGCATCGAAGAGCAGCGCGCTGCCAAAAATGAACGCAACTGTGCCCCCCAATGCCAGCGCGCCGAACGCAGGTGTGAACGCTTCGGCCAGCAGCAGAATGAGCGCCAACCCGATCAGGGCCAGACCGGCGAAATTCGCCTCCAACTGGCCCAGTGAATACAGACCCAACAGCAGACTGATCAGACCGATCATACCCGGAATGAATGTGCCCGGATTGTAGATTTCGGCGATCAACCCAATCGAGCCGAGGGTCAGCAGAATGGTGGCGACGGTGGGATTGCTGATGAAGTTCAGGAACTCCTGCAACGGCGACAACGCCCGCGGCCCAATCCGCGCATCCGCGGTGCGCAGCGTCCGTTCTTCGCCCTGCACCGTGATGACGAAACCGTCCATCTGCTCCAGCAGGTCCGGCACGTCGGCGGCGATGAAGTCGATGACGCCCAACTCCAGCGCACGCGTGGCCGTGGCCGCGGCCGCCTCCTGCACCGCGGCGACCGCCCATTCCACCGCCTCTTCGCCGCGGCGGGCGGCCAGATTCTCGATGTCGGCGCTGAGGATATTGACGACCTTCGCCTGCATCGTCTCCCCGATCTCCTCCCCCCGGCCGCCGACGGGGCTGGCCGCGCCGATGCTGCTGCCGGGCGCCATCGCCGCGACATGCCCGGCCAGCGTGATAAATGTACCGGCGCTGCCGGCCTGCGCCGCGGACGGCGCAACATATACCACAATCGGCACAGGGGAGGCCAAGATCTCCTGCACGATCTGTTTGGTCACATCGACGCTGCCGCCGGGGGTGTCCAGGCGCAGGATGACGGCCTCGGCGCCCTCGACCTGGGCGTCCTCGATGGCGCCGCTGAGATACTGGCGCAGCACCGGCGTCACCGCCCCGCGGAACGTCAACACCAACACGAACGGACGCTCCGTCTGGGGAGACACTACCCCTGGGAACGCAGGCATCCCATCCGCGGCGCCGACCGCCTGCACGCCGTCTATCACGGTCAGGAGCATCCCCAGCAGCAGACAAGAAAGATAAAGTTGAATGCGCCTCTGCTCGAAAGTGTTGAATGCGCCCCTGCTCAAGAGGGACGCGGTGGCGCGGAAGGTGCGATAAAGCATTTTCGGGAGCGTTCCGCCTGCCCGATGCGTGTTTTCGCCTGAGCCGACCGCATTTTTGCGCACTTGGCGAAGGCGAAGCAGGCCGCGGTGTTTAAGCATCTGTAACCTTCCCATTAATTCCCTACAACCACCTGCACTATCCATTGGTATTCAACCGTATCTTCTCAACGGCGGCCAGCATCTCCTCAACCGACTGCCGTCCGGCATCGCTGACAGTCCCCAGCATCTGCGTCAACTCCTCGACACGCGCCGGCCCCTCGACCGGCTGCACGTCCGTGCCGGTGTGCAGTTCGCCATCACTCGCAAAAACCCGTTTGCGTACGGTCAGGTGGAGATCGCCAAAGGCGGCCAGTTGCGGCAGATGGGTGATGCACAGCACCTGATGACGCAGGGGACTATCACTCGGCCCGTCCCCCGCCGCGTGGTCGGGGGCGGTGGCGGGCCTCGGCCGCTGGCCGGTCAGATTCCACAGTTTTTCACCCACCACGCCGCCCACACGTCCGCCGATGCCCTGGTCGATCTCATCGAAAATCAAAATCGGCGTCTGATCGGCCTGCGTAAGCACCCCCTTCAGCGCCAGCATCAGGCGGGCGGTCTCCCCGCCGGACGCCACCTTGGCCATCGGCTTGACCGGCTCGCCGGGGTTGGCGCTGATCAGAAATTCAACCCGATCGACTCCGGTGCTGTCGAAGGCGACGCGCCGACGATCCGGCAGGTAAACGCCGTCCTCCTGCTCGACCATCTCCACGGCGACGGCAAAGCGGGCGTGGCGCATACTCAACTGGGCCAGTTCCGCCTCGACCTGGCGGGCCATCTGTTCGCCCGCGTCCACCCGCGCCTGGCTCAACTCTGCGCCCAATGCGCCGATCTCGTGTAAAAGCTTCTCTTCTTCCTCCTCCAACGCGGCCGTCTGCGCCTCCCAGTTGCTCAGTTCTTCCAACTCAGCCTGCGCCGCGGCCGCAAAGGCCAGGATCTCCGCAGTGGTGTCACCATACTTGCGTTTGAGATTACTGATCAGCGCCAGCCGCTCTTCGACTTCGACCAGTCGTTGCGGATTGAACTCCAGCCCGTCCGCGTAGCCCTGCATAGTGCGCGCCAAGTCGGACAGTTCCTCCAGCAGCCCCTGGCAACTCGCAGCCGCATCCGCCATCCCATCGTCGATGCGCGCCAGGCGTTCAACCCGGTCGACGGCCTCGGCGAAGCCGTCAATGACCCCCGGCATCTCGCCCTCGCCCTCATTCAACAGAGCCGCCGCGCCGTTCGCCAACTGCAAGAGGGTTTCGGCATTGCCGAGCCGTTTGCGCTCCACCTCCAGTTCTTCCTCTTCACCGGCTTCCAGAGCCGCCGCGTTAATCTCCTCCACCTGAAAGCTGAGGAGGTCCAGCCGTTGGGCGATGGTGCGCGCATCGCTGCGCAGCCGCCCCAACTCTTTCTGCGTCTGCTGAACCTGCTGCGCCTTTTGCGCCACCTGGCCGCGCAAGGGCAACAGACCGCCGTACCGATCCAGCATATGCACGTGTGTGCGGGGACGCAGCAAACTCAAATGCTCACCCTGTCCGTGCATATCGACCAGCAGGGCGGCCATTTCGGCCAAAAATTTGCGCGAGACCGCGCGCCCGTTGATGCGGCTGATGCTGCGTCCGTTGCGGCGCACCTCTCGGCTGAGGATGAGCGTCTCCGGCGCGTCGGGATCGTCCAACCCCTCGGCTTCCATCAGACTCAATGCAGCCGAGGCGCCTGAACCTCCGGGATCGCCGGTCGGCGTCCCGGCTGCCAGTTGGAAAGTCGCCTCGATCTGCGCTCGGTCTGCGCCCGCCCGCACCATCTCCGCCGTCACTCTATCGCCCAAAAGCAGCCCGATAGCGTCGATAATGATCGACTTGCCGGCGCCGGTTTCTCCGGTCAGGATATTCAGTCCACCGTGAAAGCGCAGATGCAACCGGTCGATGATCGCGAAGTTGCGGATCTGCAGTTCCGTCAGCGTGGCGGCCGGTTCGACCCTGGCGTCGACCTCAGCCAAAGGAAAGAGCGTTTGCGCAGCCATGGATTCCGGGCGCGTCCTCATGGTATCTGATGTGAAATACCGCGGGCTTTATTCTAGCACAAATGGACGGACGGATGGAAGAGGTGTTCTTTCGATGGGTGCATCCGAGATTCTTGCATATCCCCCTGGGTTTGAAGGTTTTTTGGCGGAGAGGCTTTCATTGCCAACGCCAATACAAAAAACCTTCAAAATCCCGCGTGTCTCGCCCGCGCCCCGCGTAGCTGACAAGATAGGGCGAGAAGCGCGCCAAATATCCTGGATACACCCCATCTGCCGTGCCTGTCACCTGCCATATCTGAAGTGTAGTATAATACCTCTGTGCATCGGTCTGGCAAAGCCAACCCTTGGCCGCCTGCCAACAGCGCCAGCCTTTCGTCAACGCGAAAGAACGTTTCATTTCGTATAGTAGTCAAGGGGGGGGGGGGGGTAAAGCGGACAAAGCGGACATTTTTGCAAGAAATTTCCTGCAATCCACCCCCTGACAGCCCGCTCACACCGCGATTCCCGCGTCACGACCCAAAATCCGGCACCCACACCAATTCGCTGCCCGCGCCCCAAAATGAAATCTCGTCCCCAGCTTTTTGGGGCTATCCGAATTTCTAAACTGGCGGGTGGGCGCGTCCTGATCTGCTGGCAAATGCGCCTGCGCTTTAGTCACAACCCATCCCCATGTCCCGAAGGCCACAATTCAGACAACGACTGCGCAAAAATCCTGGATGCACCCTCTTTCGATTTGCCGCGACTTGACGCGTGGGGAGGCGATCTGTCATAATAGACATTGACAATTGAATAACTTACCTTCGGGGCAGGGTGAGGGCTGTACAGGCCCAATTCCCGACCGACGGTGAGCCAGATGGTTGCGTTGTCCCCTTGATCGCAAGGGGCGGCGAGATTTTCTGGTAAGCCCGTGAGCCGCAAGGCAGGAGTTCGGTGAAAGTCCGACGCCGACGGTATAGTCCGGATGGGAGAAGGTGCCGAGAGCGAGAGCAGACCGTTTGACAAATATTTTGGCGGACGCCTCTTCTTTGCGAAAGCCAATGCAAAATTTTGTCAAATTGCCGCGTTTTGCTTCTGTTCTCTTTGGCTATCCGCAGTGGCTGCTGCGCGCAACGCCCGAGGTACGACACCTGTATCTCGGGCTTTTTTGTGTAGACGGTGCGCGCGCCGCGTTGCGGAGCACGCGCACGCCAGCCGTCGTGGATGGCGACTGCGCAGACGACCCGAAGCGATCGATTGCTTCGGGTCGTCTGTTTTTCTAGGCAAGGCAGCTGTTTGATTATTTTTTGCATTGGCGCCGCAATCGAAGACAAGTCCGCCAAAAATCTTCACAATGAAACCTAGTTCGATTCTCTTCCCCGGCGCGCAAGCCGAACAGCAGACGCGTCAGACCAGGCGGAAAGCCGACCGCATCGGCGACTGGATCGCGGAACATCCGGCGCTGGCTGCATTCCCGTTTGTGCTGTGCGCGGCGCTGCTGCTATGGGAAGGGCTTGTCCGCTGGCAGGACTATCCGACCTTTATTCTGCCCCGCCCAGGCCAGGTATTGCACAAAGCGCTGGCGATGGCCGCGGACGGTTCGCTGCTGCGGCATACACAGGCCACCGTCTCTGAAATCGGCGCCGGACTGCTGCTTGGCCTGACTCTGGCCTTTGCGCTGGGATACTGGCTCGGACGCAGCCACACGCTCGACCGCATTCTGTCCCCCTATCTCGTCGCCAGCCAGACAGTCCCGGTTGTGGCAATCGCCCCGCTCCTGGTCATCTGGTTTGGCAGCGGCCTGTTGAGCAAGGTGTTGGTCACGACCATCATGGTCTTCTTTCCGACCCTGCTCAGCACAGTTGTCGGCATTCGCAATGTGGACACGGACCTGCGCGAACTGATGCGCTCTCTACGCGCCAGCCGTCGGCAACTCTTCCTGAAGCTGGAACTGCCGGGTGCCCTGCCGGTGATCTTCAGCGGCCTGAAGTTAAGCGTCATTCTGGCCGTTGTCGGCGCGATCGTGAGCGAGTTCGTCGGCGCGGATGAGGGGCTGGGGTTCCTCATCAACCTGGGGCGGGGCGTACTGGACACTCCGTTGATCTTCGTGGCGATACTCATGATCGTGCTGCTCGCCCAGGCGATGTACTGGAGTATCACTTTGCTGGAGAGCCAACTGCTGCGCTGGAAACAAGATGGTTTGCGGAGTGATGGCTGAGGCGTGTTCTCTCTCCGCTTCACCCTCTCTGCGGGAAACGGTATCGTGCTACGATCTCCTGTCCGCCAACATTCAGAGGAACGAATGAACAATCTCACAGTCCGACATCGAACAAGCCGGTCGATCTCTATCTTGCGCCGCTTGGGACCCCAGCGGACGCTCCAAACGTCTCGCCTGCCGAAGCTGATTCTGCTGCTCCTGCTCGCGCTCATGGCTGCCTGCGCGCCCATCGCGCCCGAAACAATGCCGGCCGCGCCCCCCGAACCGCAAAGCCTGCGTCCGATACCGCTCGGCGTTGGCTTTATTCCCAATGTCCAGTTCGCGCCCTTTTATGTAGGGATCGAGAAGGGATTCTTCGCCGAAGAGGGGATCGAGCTGTCGCTGGAGTACGGTTTTGAAAACGATTACCTGAAGCTGGTCGCCACGGACGAATTGCAGTTCATGATCGCCAGCGGGGACCAACTGGTGCTTGGCCGCGCGCAGGAGTTGCCGGTCCGATATGTGATGAACTGGTATACCAGCTACCCGGTCACGGTCTTTGCCAAGGCCGATGCCGGCATTCACGAACCGGCGGACCTGGCAGGCCGTACCGTCGGCGTGCCGGGGCCGTTCGGCGCCACCTACATTGCGCTGCGGGCTTTGCTGGATGTGGCGGGGCTGACTGAAGCGGACATTCAGATGGAGAGCATCGGTTTCACCCAAGCGTCGGCGGTGAGTGAGGGGCTGGTGGACGCGGCCGTGGATTATGCGGTCAACGGCCCGGTCGTGTTGGGCAATGCCGGCATCGAAACGGTCCAGATCGCCCTCGATCAGTATCTGCAAATCCCGGCGAACGGGCTGGTCACCAACGAGCGCACCCTGCATGAAGAGCCGCAGTTGGTGGCGGGGATGGCGCGCGCGCTGCAAAGGTCGATCGCCTATACCCTCGCCAATCCCGACGAAGCCTTCGAAATTGCGCTCAACTTTGTGCCGGAGGCCGGGGGAGAAAATGAAAAGGCCAACCGGTTGGTGTTCGACGCTTCACTGCCTTACTGGCAACCGCGACCGGACGGCGCGCTCGGCGCGACCACGGATGCCGAATGGCAGGCGGTGGCCGAACTCCTGCTGCGCATCGGCTTTGTGGATCGGCTCGTCCCGCCGGAAGAGATGTACACCAACGAATTCATCAGCGACCAGTGAAGCGATTGGCAACTGCCCACTGGCAACCGTCGTTATGACAGAGCCTCTCCTGCAGGCACAGGACGTCAGCCACACCTATCGGCGCCGCAATCGCGTCACACCGGCGCTGGCGGCGGTCTCTTTTGCCGTGCAGGCGCATGAGTTCGTCTGCGTGGTCGGCGACAGCGGCAGCGGCAAGTCGACGCTCCTGCGCATTCTCGGCGGCCTGTTGACGCCAACATCAGGCGAGGTGCAGTTCAGAGGCCGAACCGTGCGGGCGCCGCAGCCGCAGATCGGATTCGTCTTCCAGAATACGAATCTGATGCCCTGGCGCACAGCCCTGGAAAATGTCCTGCTTCCCCTGGAACTACAGAAGACTCTCGATACGAACGACCGCGAGCAAGCCCACGCGGCGCTCGCCCTGATGGGGCTGGAAGAATTCGCCGACGCCTACCCGTCTCAACTCTCCGGCGGCATGGCCCAGCGCGTTACGCTGACGCGGGCGCTGCTGCAAAGCCCTGCGCTGCTGCTGATGGACGAGCCTTTCGGCGCACTGGATGCGCTCACACGCGAGCGTCTCAATCAGGAACTCCTGCGTATTCGCCAGGACCGGAATCAGACGGTGATGATGATCACACATAGCATTCAGGAGGCCGTCTTCCTCGCCGATCGCGTGCTGATTCTGAGCGGGCAGCCCGGCACGTTGCGGGGCGCCATCTCCGTCGATCTGCCCCGGCCGCGCACGCTGGAGATGCTGACGCGACCGCAGACCGGCGCGCTGATCAGCGAAATCCGCGCCTGCCTGGCGACGGGCGCAGAGGAGGCGGAACAAAAATGAATTTTGCGCGGTTTGGTGTATAAGTTACTATGTTGTCATTCGAACTGATATACTAATTTTATAAGACCGCGCGCCCGGTCGAGGCGTCTAACGATATTTGGCGCTAGACAGATGAGAAACAGGAGAAATATATGAATTGGAAACTCAAGTGCGCAGTTGAACGGGAGGACGACTTGTATGTATCTTATTGCGATGATCTAAACATCGCAAGTCAAGGGGAAAATGTCGATGAAGCGATGAAAAACCTGGTAGAAGCCATAGAGATGTTCTTTGAAGATGCTTCATCCACTGAAATCCTGAGCCTCCTTGTTCACCTTGAGCCAGAGGCGCCCGTTGAGATTCGACAGATTCTCGCAGATCAAAGTTCACAGTTTCAGAAAGACAAGGACACGCAGTGGGAGCTCGTCGTTGCCTAAATTGAAACGAATGTCTAGCCGTCAGGTCTGCGAAATACTTTCGCAACATGGATTTAGGAAAGCTAGACAAAAAGGAAGTCACATACAAATGCAGAAAAAAATTCAGACGGACTTGGGGACGACAACCATAACCGTTCCTGTCCCCGCCCACAAAGAAATAGCAGTCGGGACGCTCTCCAGAATCATTAAGCGTTCTCAACTGCCTCGAACACTTTTTGAGAGCAATGGTTGATACGCCTTTCTAACGCGTCAATTCCTCATAGGCCAACCGCTTCCCGACAGCATTGCGCATGATGTAATCCATCCCAACCATTGAGTGATTCCCGCACATTGCCCTCGTTCAGCCGGAATACAAACTTGTTGACATAGCGGCGCATGTGCTTCTTGCACCAGTGTTGATAGACCCCGTTGTATCCCCGCTTTAATGTAGATCCCAAATGAGACCAAGAGCTTGCGAATATCGGGAGAGCGGGCGAGACGCCTACGATTCTAGCGTGCAGCCCGTGTGAAAAGTCTTGGTATCAAATTGAACTTACATTAGCACCGCGTTTACACACCGTCAGGCGATAACGACCATGCCTATCTGCTGGCCGACTGCCCCAGTTCCCGCGGCAACACGGAAGACAGGTTATCCGGACGGTTGATGTTCAGCGACAACACCTGCTCCTGCAACCAGTTCTGGAAAGCCTCGACATACTCCTGCTGCAAGCTGTTTTCCTCCTTCGGTCGTTCATCGTCCCGCTCCAGCAGTTCGATGATATGGTAACCGAAGGACGTCTTAACCGGTTCGCTGATCTCGCCAACTTCGAGGACGAATGCGGCTTCGTCGAATTCGGGCACATAGCGCCCGCGTTCGGCCCAGCCCAGATCGCCGCCCTGAGAGCCGCTGCCCGGGTCATTGCTGAACCGGAGCGCCAAGTCGGCGAAATCCTCACCATCCAGGATGCGTTGACGCAACGACTGCGCAAAAGCGAGCGCCTCGGCGTCGTCAACATGTCCATCGCCGTTGGTATCAGGGTTCCATTCCGAGGCGGATGGGTCGCTTTCCGCGTCGTCCGTCGCGGCTGCGCTCTCGCCGCTCTCGTCCTCGCTCTCAGGCTCTGCGACAGGCGTTGCGGCTGGCTCCGTTTCTGAGGACGTTTCATCCCCTTGCTCAGAAGACTCTTCCGCCTCAGCGGTCGGCTCCGGCTCCGGGTCCACGGAGATCAGGATATGTCGGACCCGCATCTGCTCTTCGGTGGTGGACACCAGATCCTGGCTGATCGCGTCCGACATCTTCGTCCGCAGCAGACGCACCCGGATCACCTCGCGATAGTCGGCCAGGCTCATCCCGGCGTTCGCGCGCAGATTCTGCTCCAATGTGCGCAGCCCTTCCTGGTACAGAGCGTCGGTCAGGACCGTGGGCGGTTCCGGCGTTGGCGGCTCATCCGCGGTCTCGGCGGCCGCGGTGGCGGCCGGTTCACTGTCCGCGTCATCTTCGGGCGTTGGCGTCGGTGTGGGCAGCGGCGTCGGCGTAAAGGAGTCCGCGGTGGCGGTCGCTTCGATGGCGGCCTCGGCGGTCTCCGTGGCCTGCGGCTCTGTCAGCGCGCCTTGCCCGCGTGCAACCTCCTCGCGCAGTGCCTCGTCCACCTCGTCATCGGTCACGGTCAGGCCCACTTCGGGCGCCTTGATCCGCAGGACAGCCTCTTCAATCATGTCGTTGAGGACCTGCGTCCCCAGCGTCAAAGGGCTGGCCAGCGAGGCATTGATCGAAGCGATCTGGGAGGCGAACAGACCGGAATCGCCAAACTGCTGGGCGAACGCCTGCAAGCGCAGACTCTGGTTCTCCAATTCGCTCTGGCGCAGGCGGGCCTGTTTCCAGAAGTCGCGCGTGATGATCGTTTCGTCTTCAACCTGCGCCAGCACGCTGTTGGGCTTGATGACCAGTTCATTGACCGCGCCATATATGACCAACAGCAGGGCCACACCGACGATCCCGCCGACGATCAACATGAGCCGCAGGTTGCGTTCCCGGTCGCGGGCGCGCAGGCGGGTCTCACGTCGATTTTCTACCTGCGGCTGCTCTTCCTGCCTTCGTCGTCTGCGCTTCTTGGCCATGGATAGATTAGCCGCGTCTGCCTGTAATGCGGATGTGTTCCCCTGTGTACGGCATCAGGGCCAAGTGTCTGGCCCGCTTGATCGCCCTGGTCACTTTGCGCTGCATCTTGGCGGTGACACGGGTCTTGCGCCGGTTGTGAATGCGTCCGTAGTTATCGACAAAACGGCTGAGAACCTGCACATTCTTGTAGTCGATCTCGTCAATGCGCACATCGTTGCCGACGTGACGGGGATTTCTGCGCTGATTGCCCTGCTTGGCGCGGTTGAAGTTGGCCGGCCCCTCCACACGGTGGAAGCTGGCCCTCTCCTCTACAGGCGGGGCAGGAGCGGCCTGAAGGGGCGGTGAGGGTGGGGCGCTCTCCTCTGCAGCTGGCGTCCCATCATCAGCCGATTGCTCTTCGGCAGTCGCTTCAGCAACGGCCTGCGGCGCGCTTTCCTCTGCGGTCGGCGTCCCATCATCAGCCGATTGCTCTTCGGCAGTCGCTTCAGCAACGGACTGCGGGGCGCGCTCCTCTTCGGTCGGCGTCCCATCGTCAGCCGGTTGCTCTTCTGTGGCCGTTTCGGCTTCGGCCTGCGGCGCGCTTTCCTCTTCGGTCGGCGCCCCATCATCAGCCGGTTGCTCTTCCGTGGCCGCTTTGGCCACGGCCTGCGGCGCGCTTTCCTCTTCTGTTTGCGTCTCGTCAGCCGACTTCTCTTCGGTAGCCGCTTCGGATTCGGTCATTCGGGTTTCGTCAGACATTCGATGTTCCTTTGTGGCTCAATCCTCAACGCGGATAACGAGGAAACGCAATACATCTTCAGATAGCCGCAACTGTCGTTCGACGCTTTGCATCGCGGGGGGAGGCATCGAGAGGTGATGCAGAATGTAGTGTCCCTCAAAGTGGCCTTTGATCGGATAGGCCAATCGGCGCTTGCCCCAATGATCGGTGCTCGTGATTGTCCCATCCTCGCCGCTGATGGCCTGACCGATCCGGTCATCCACGGCTTTGACACCCTCATCATCCAGATTGGGTTGGATGATGTACACCATTTCGTAGCTGTTCATCTACCTTTTACTCCTTTCCTTGAGCAGTGTCCTGACAGACAAAGGCCCACAGCATTCAGGCTTCGCGCAGTGTCCATAAGCTGGAATGCGCTCAGCCTTCATGCGCTGTGAACAGAAAGAACGAGGGAGCAGACAAGCTGTCCCTCGTCATAAATAGAGCGATAGTATAACATAGCCCAGCGCGCGCGCAAAAGATCGGGCGGACAAAACGACACACAAAGCTAAACCGGCAGTCAGGGGGCTATGAGCAGCGAAATTGCCAGGCGCTAATCACTAGAAACGGGCCAGTGCATCTGCGCCGCCTCGCTCCTGCGACCGCGACCATGGCACTGTTTGAACTTCCTGCCGCTCCCGCACGGGCACGGATCGTTGCGCTTGGCGCCGGCGAAGAGCGCGTCCTGTTTGCGATCCTGTTCGGCCAGGTGCTGCATGATGGTGGCGGGCGCCTGCCGCTGGCGCAACTGCTCGGTCATATAGTTCATATACGGGCGCACGTGATTGAAGAACGCCCGATAACCGGCGCACAAATAGTTCAACCCCGGTTCGCCGTCCGGCGTGCTGATGAAGCGGTTCTTGGGGCAGCCGCCGTTGCAGACGAAGCGCACCTCGCATTCCAGACAGTAGTTGGGCAGGCTGTCCCGCTTGTGCGCGCCGAACTCCTGCTGGCGGGCTGAGCCGACCATCTCGATCAGCGGGATCTCCTCGATGTTGCCCAGGAGGTAGTCCGGCTCCACGTAGTGGTCGCAGGAGAAGAGGTCGCCGTTATGCTCCATCGCCAGCGCGGAGCCGCAGGTCTCTTCAAAGATACAGAGGCCGGGGCGATGTCCGGCGTAACCGGCCAGCGCAACATCGAAAATCTGCACAAAGACCCGGCCTACGTCACGGCGCACCCACTCCTCGAAGATCTGGATCAGGAAGTCGCCGTACTGTTCGGCGGTGACGGACCGATCCTTCACCGTATTCCCCTCCTGATAGCCGGTGTCATTATCGCGCTCGACAATCGGGATGAACTGCATGAACTCGGTCTTGACCTCGTCGCGCAGGAAGCGGTAGACCTCCAGCGGGTGGGGCGCGTTGGCGGCGTGAACCGTCGTCAGGATGTTGAAGCGCACCTTGTGCTTGTGCAGCATCCGCGCGGCGCGCATCACCTTCTCCCAGGTGGGCTGGCCGCCCTTGTCGACGCGGTAGAAGTCGTGCAGTTTGCGCGGGCCGTCCATGCTCAGCCCGATCAGGAAGTCGCTCTTGTGCAGGAATTCGCACCACTCGTCGTCGAGCAGCGTGCCATTGGTCTGGAGCGCGTTTTCCACGCGCATGCCCGGCCTCTTGTGCTTCTGCTGGAACTCGACCGCCTGCTTGAAGAAGTCCAGCCCCATCAGCGTCGGCTCGCCCCCCTGCCAGGCGAACGTGACCTCCGGCACCTGCTGCGCTTCAATATACTGCCGGGTGTACTCTTCCAGCATCGACTCGGACATGCGGAACTGGCTGTCCGGGTACATGAACTCCTTGCTCAGGAAGTAGCAGTAGTGGCAGTCCAGGTTGCAGATGGCGCCGCGCGGTTTGAGCATGATGTGGAACGCGGGTGGCGGCGCGATGTCGGTTGCGGGCGTTGGGTCGAGCAGTGCGATTGAATGGGACATTTTGTGTGTTCTCTTTAGCTTTACGGGTCGAGGCAGTAGTGAGTCGTGTGCTCTCACCACGAGCCACTGGTCACTGCCGTTACGCCTCCAGCGGCGGCACATCCACCCAGCGCCGCTCCTGCCAGGCCTGGTAGCCCAGTTCGGCCAACTGCACGCCTTTCGCCCCCTCCACCAGCGTATGCGGGAACGGCTCGCCCTTCACGGCATGGCGCAGGAACATCTCCCATTCGATCTTGAAGGCGTTTTTTTCAAGAGGGTTGTTGTTGGGCATCCACTGCCAGACATCGTAGAAGGCGATCGGCTGCGGAATGTCCGGGTTCCAGACCGGCTTGGGCGTGTAGGAATCGCCCTGCACCGCGCACTCGCGCAGACCGGCCACCGCGCTGCCGCGCGTGCCGTCCACCTGCACCGTCAGCAGGTCATCGCGGCGCACGCGTACGCACCAGGAGGAGTTGAAGTTGCAAATGATCCCGTTTTCCAGCTCAAAAGTGGCATAGGCCGCGTCATCGGCGTCGGCGTCATAGAGCGCGCCCTGCTCGTCCACCCGCTGCGGCACGTGCGTAGCCCCGATGCAAGAGAGCCGCTTGATCGGGCCGAAAAGATTGTCGATGACGTAGCGCCAGTGGGCGAACATATCGAGAATGATGCCGCCGCTCTCGGCCTTCTTATAGTTCCAGGAGGGGCGCTGGGCCGGTTGATCCTTGCCATCGAACACCCAATAGCCGAACTCGCCGCGCACAGCCAGGATGCGGCCAAAGAAACCGGTGTCGATCAAATATCTCAGCTTCAGCAGACCGGGCAGGAACAGCTTATCCTGCACAACGCCGTTGGGGACGCCCGCCGCCGTCGCCGCGCGCGCCAGTTGCAACGCATCCTCCGTATTGGTCGCGGTCGGCTTCTCGCAGTAGACCGCCTTGCCCGCGTCAATCGCCTTCAATGTATTCGGCACCCGCAGGTTGGTCGCCAGCGCATCGAAATAAATGCGGTTGTGCGCGTCGGCGAGCGCCTCGTCCAGATTGGTCGTCCACTTGCTCACATTGTGGGCCGCGGAGAGATGCCGCAGCTTGTCGGGATTGCGGCCCACCAGCACCGGCTCCGGCATGATCCGGTCCCCGTCGTTGGTGGGCACGCCGCCCTGCTCCCGAATCGCCAGAATCGAGCGGACCAGATGCTGATTCGTACCCATCCGCCCGGTGACGCCGTTCAGAATTACGCCAATCTTAATCATTTAACACATACCCTCCCCTGTGCTACCGTTATTCCAGAGGCTGGCCCCATTGAAGCAGAATCATGCCAATCGCAAATTCAGCCATTTGCGGACTATAACTCTTCAAGCCTCCACGCCCTCGGCAGCGGCGTGCCAGTTCCTACCCTCTATGCGTGCGCTGTATATGCTTCCACGATCCGCTCCAGGAACGGCTCCTGCTCCATCGCCCAGTAGCGGTTCGAGAAAATCTCCACTTCATTATACCCGTCAAACCCGGCCTCCTCAACCCAGCCGCGAATCTGGGGGATGTTGATGCAGCCCTCGCCCATCAGCCCGCGATCGTTGAGCAGGTCTTCCGTCGGCGTGCGCCAGTCGCAGACGTGGAAGGCGAACAGCTTGCCGATCTGCCCGCAGCGACGGATTTCCGCGTGCAGATCGGGGTCCCACCACAGGTGGTAGACATCCACAACCACACCGACGGATGGCGAATCGATTTTTTTGGCGATGTCATTGGCCTGGGCCATCGTGTTGATGGCCGAGCGGCTGTCCGCGTAGAGAGGATGGAGCGGCTCCACGCCCAGCTTGACGCCCGCGGCCTGCGCATGGGGCAACACGGCCTCGATCCCATCGCGAATCTGGCCGCGGCTGACATCCAGGGGCTGGCCGGGCACCGCGCCGCAGACAAGAACGACCAGAGGCGCGCCCAGGGCCGCGGCCTCGTCAATGGCGCGGCGGTTGTCGTCAAGGGCTGCCTGGCGCGCTGTAGCCGTCTCCGCGGGGAAGAAACCGCCCCGGCACAGGGAAACGACCGCCATCCCCGCATCACGGATACGCTGACCGGCGGCGGTGATGTCCCGCCCCTCCAGGGCATCCCGCCAGACGGTCATCGCGGCGACGCCGTGGGCGCTGAAGCGTTCAATCGCCGTTTCGATGGGCCAGGGCTTGGTTGTAATCGTGTGGATGCAGAGTCGGCTCAAGTCCATTTGTTCGTCCTGATGGTGTCTTACCTGCCCGAAAAATAAGTTGTTCCCGAAAGTCCAGCGCCAGAGTAGTGGTGTTCACTCTCCACTATCCACCAGCCACTGCTCACTCTCTTGCGGCAGTTCGGCTTTCACGCTGATCGTCTCCTCGCTGCGGAAATGCACCTGTCCCGGCCGTCCACCGGCCATGCGCGTGACAAAGCGCCGCTGGGTAATCACGACGGCGACGCCCGCGTTGCCCCGCTGCCGGGAAAACCAGGCGGCAAGTTGGGCCGCGGCTGTGCGGGTCGGTTCCGACGTCGATTGGCCGCCGCAGCGGATGACGACGTGCGCGCCCGGCCCATCGCGCACGTGCAACCACAGATCATCTCTGCCGGCCTCTGTGAAGGTGACGATCTCATTTTGGCGGGCGTTGCGCCCCACCAGGATCGGGAAACCCTCGGGCGCAAGAAAACGCAACGGCTTCGAGCGGTCCACCGGCGTCTTGTCGCGCCGATTAGGCCGCTGCCGCAGATAGCCCGCTTCCCGCAGGGCTTCGCGCACAGCGACGATCTCCGGCTGATTTTGCGCCAGACTCAGATCGCTCTCCAGCTGTTGAAGATAGGCATGGTCCGCCTCCAGGCTGGCGCGGCGTTGCGGGATAATCCGGGCCGCCCGCTCCAGTTTGGCCGCCCGATCAAACATGCGCTCGGCCTGCTCCACCGGCGAACGTTTCGGGTCGAGCGGCACCACCAGATCGCCCTCCTCCGCTTCCGACTCTTTGCCCGCCACCAAGTGTCCGAAAGTGGAGTCAGCGGCGACCAAAACAACTAGCTGCATCTGTCCGTTCGGCGCACGCGTCACCGCGGCCCAATCGTCCTGCAGGCTGAAGCCCTCCTGTGCGCCAGAACGGGACATCTTCTGCATAATCTGGCTGGAGAGGGCCAGCAGCCACTCGGCCTGCGTGCGCACGCGTTCCGGCTCGCCTGGGGCCGGTTCATCCGCGGACAGAGCGCGCAGTTGACTCTGGACGCGCGCCTGCGCCTGCTGGATCAGCGCGGCCACCCCCCCGCGCATGCCCGCGTACTCATCGCGCGAGGAGGAAACGTCCCGCTCCTGCGCGGCATAGAAAGCGGCGACCGCCGCGCTGACCGAATCCGTCTGTACAAACTCCGCGCTCATAGAGGGACGCGGTGGCGCATCTGAACGGTGCCCGCAAGAATGAAGCTCGTAGGGCGCAAACGCGGCGACGCCATCGTGTTCGTCCACGGCGATGCCGGGAGTCCAATCGCCCGTGTCGGCCAATGACCACAGGCTGCTGAGTTCCTTGCACGCGTCCGCGAACGCGTGCGCTGTGACCGGAGCGTTGGCGTCCCCCGTTGCCCGCCAGGCCGCTTCCCTGGCCAAAGTCGGGCTGACACCGGCGAAACGGTTGAGCAGACTGCGCCAGAGGGGCGAGGAGTGAGTTTGCCCGCCGCTGACCCCAGGTTTTTGGGCATTTGGCGGCGGGCAAATTGGGTTGCCGCCGACTCCATCAGCCGGAACGTGGGCGGCAACAGCATGAGTGTCTTCGTTCTCCTCGATTGGCGGGGATCTGTCCTGCGACGGCGGCAGTTGATAGATGCGTCGCGGCAGCAGGACGCGCTGGGCGTTCTCCCCCGCGGGCACGCGCACCAGCGCATCCAATATCCGGCCATCGGTGTTCATCAGAATCAGATTGCCCAGCTGTCCGATCGGTTCGACGGCGAGGGTGGTGGCATCGTGCCGGGCGTGGTGGAAGCGCAGAAAGAGCACCCGCTCGAAAGGCACGGGCAACTCGACAGACTCCAGCCGCGCGCTGCGCACATATTTACGCAGCAGAAGCAGCAGGGGCGTTTCTTTCGGCACCCCCCGGCGCGGCTTGTGTTCGAGCAGATGGACGCGACTGGCCTGGGGATGCGCCGAGAGCAGCAGGTAGAGCCGCTGTTGGTGGGCGTAAATCTCCAAAGCGACGCTGCGGCGGTCCGGCAGGACGATCTGCTGCACGCGGCCGCCCGCAACCGTCTCTCTCAGTTCGTCGGCCACTGCCGCCAGCGTTAGTGCGTCAAAGTGCATGCCAGGAAAAGTTTCCGGTTTTGGCTTTCAGTTGCCAGGCGAGCGGTCGCCAAGAACTGAAAACTATCGTTCACGAGAGCTTGGGAAGGATAATTTTTATTCATCCGTTTTTGCGAGAAGAGGGGCTAAAACGGGCGAATGTAAGGATAGCATAGCGAATATGTATTGCGTAATGCGTGCCGCGAAACGGGTCTTGAGGCACAGTCAATATATGAGGGTGCATCCCAGATTTGGGGTTGTCCAGAGTAGCGGGCTGAAGGTCCCAGTGTAACTCCCCAGAGGTAGCCAGAAACTCGCCCCCATTTTGGGATGCACCCATATATGAAACACAGTAGATGGATCGTGACGCATGTAGTATAATCGTTGGTTACGATGTAGTATAATTCTTTCCACACCGACGGAATTAGGTAGCGGATAGTGATCCATAGTTCGTGGTGTTGACTCTCTACAAACCACCATGCACTGATCACTACAAGGAGAAGGCCATGCAGAGAAGTAACCGGATCCGAGTTGGCGTTTCCTGGCTATTCACCCGTATTTGGAGGACGAGGGGCAAGACCGAGCACATTGCGTTGAGTGCTGTCCTGCTCAGTCTTTGCGCGCTCTCGGTCATCGCGCTGAACTCTGCGGACGCCCTTGCCCAGGAATCCGATACCGACTGGGACGCCAACTATTGGAGCAATGTATCTCTGACCGGCGACGCTGTCATCTCGCGTGAGGATGAGACGCTGGATTTCGATTGGGGCGACGGCTCGCCAGGCACAGGCATTCCCGCGGATCAGTTTTCGGCCAGTTGGGAGCGTCATCTCAACATCTCGGCTGACGAATCCGGCAACTACATCTTCACCGCCGTCGTTGATGACGGCGTGCGGCTGAGGGTGGATGGGGCGCTGTTCATCGATAGCTGGATCGAGCAGGCAGAGACATCCTACCAGGCCAAACTGTTTCTGTCAGAGGGTCAGCACCTTGTTCGCGTCGAGTATCTTGAGTTGACAGGCGACGCTTCCATTTCAGTAAGCTGGGAACGGGAGCCGGATCTCCCCACCACCTACTGGCGGGGCGAATATTTCAACAACAGTTCCCTTGAGGGGCCCCCGCACACGACACGCGGCGACGCGCGTATCAACTTTGACTGGGGGTACGAAAGCCCGCTCGCCGGTCTCAATCAGGATGGATTCTCCGTGCGCTGGAGCAGAATCTTACAGCTGCCAGCAGGAGATTATCGCTTTGCGGCCACGGTGGACGACGGTGTGCGACTCTTTATCGGAAACCGCACACTGATCGAATTCTGGCAGGTGCAAGCGTCGACAACCTATTCGCAGATCATCTACCTGGACGGCGAACCCGTCACCGTGCGGATGGAGTTTTACGAAGCAACGGGAGAGGCGGAGGCGCGTCTGTCCTGGAACAGGCTTGAGGTAACACCGACGGCAACGCCGCAGTCCGCGTCGACAGCGGCGCCAACCTCGACCGCGGCGACAACGCCAACGATAACGATAACGCCAACAGCAACGATTGCGCCAACAGCCACACCGTCAACACCAACACTGACGCCGACACCGACGCCGACCGTTGTGTGGCAGGCGCAATACTGGAACAACCGCACCCTCGACGGCGCCCCTGTGCTCGTCCGACAGGAGTCCGCCATCGACCACAACTGGGAAGCCGGTTCACCTGCCCCTGCCATCAACCAGGACGACTTCTCGGCCCGCTGGAGCGGACAGATTTCGCTCGAGTCGGGTTCCTACCGCTTCGATGTCGTGTCCGACGACGGTGTGCGCCTGTTTATCGACAACGTCAAACGGATCGAGGCCTGGAGCGATCACCCCGCGACATCCTATTACTATACGCTGCAACACGATGGCGGGACTGTGAATCTCGTTCTGGAATACTATGAGCACTTGGAGTCGGCCCAGGTGCGGCTGACTTGGGCCTCCACAGCCATCGCGACGCCGGAACCCACGCCATCGCCATCGCCGCAACCAACTGCCGCTGCCAGCCCAGTAGTGGTAGACGACCAGGACTCTGGATTCCAGAGAGGCGGCCTCACGACCACGTGGAGACAGGCGGACGAGGGCCACGCCGACCACCATTTCTGGACGAATAACAATGACAAGACCCGCAGCGGCTATAACTGGGGCAAGTGGTCTCCGCAGTTGGAAGCGGCCAGCTACGAGGTGTTTGTATACATTCCCCAGAACAATGCAACGACGGGCAACGCCCGCTATTGGATCTCCCACGCGGGCGGCTTTACCCTGCGGGAGGTGGATCAGTCCCAATATGCCGACCAGTGGGTCTCCCTGGGCACGTACATCTTCAGCGGCACGCAAGAGGATTCCATCTCTTTGTCCGACGTGACCTATGAGACATTCCTGTCCCGCAAAGTTGCCTGGGATGCGATTAAGTGGGAGAAACGCTGATAGTTTCCAGTTTATAGTTCTTAGTGACTGTCCGCAAATAACGTAGCGATTTCAATCGAGTTCAGACTGATTTGTCGAACAAAACCGCTGAATTGAAAACGGACAGTTACTTAATGGTCGTTCGCCTGGCTCCTGAAAACCAAGAAATGACTACCAAAAACTGATGTTGAGGGGAAAACGTGATGCGACTGGTGCAGTTCCGTACAGAGGCAGGCGACCGCCGGGTGGCGATGGTCAAAAATGATGAGACATTGCACGTTCTCGATAGAACCGAGCGGGTCTACAGCCTGGCCCAGGAATCAGGACGCAGCGGGCGGGCGCTGACCGAACTGGTCGAGGAGCGGCTGGGCGGTCAGCGGGTGGAATACGGCCCAATCGTGGCGGAAAAACGGCTCCTGCCGCCGCTGGATCACCCCGACCCAGCGCGCCTGGTCCTCAGCGGCACCGGTCTGGATCATCTGGGCAGCGCCCAAGCGCGCGACGCCATGCACCAGAAGCTCACCGCGGACGACGAGGAGGCGCTGACCGACTCGATGCGCATGTTCCGCCTGGGGCTGGAAGGCGGCAAACCGGCGCCGGGGCAAGTAGGGGTGGCGCCGGAGTGGTTCTATAAGGGAGATGGCCGCTGGCTCGTGCCGCCCGAACATCCGCTGACGATGCCGTCCTTTGCCCTGGAGGGCAGTGAGGAGCCGGAACTGGTCGGCTGTTATGTGATCGGCGACGACGGGGCTGTGCTGCGCGTCGGCTTCACGCTGGGCAACGAGTTCTCCGACCATGTGCTGGAGAGAAGGAACTACCTCTACCTGGCCCACTCCAAGCTGCGCCAAAGCTCCTGCGGGCCGGAACTGCTGTTGGGCGACCCGCCGGCGCATATCGAGGGCACCGCCCGCATCCTGCGCGCGGGCCGGGAGTTGTGGGCCGCGCCCTTCCTGACCGGCGAAGCCAACATGACCCACAGCCTGGCGAACATTCAGCACCACCACTTCAAATACGCGCCGTTCCGCACGCCCGGCGACGCGCATCTGCATTTCTACGGCACGGCCACGCTCAGCTTCGCCGCCGGCATCCAGACCCAAGCGGGTGACCTGTTCGAAATCAGCGCGCCGGACTTTGGCCGACCGCTGCGCAACACGCTGATGGACACCGCGGAAACCGAGCAGTTGGTGGCGGTTCGGACGCTGTGACCGTGTTCAGTCTCCGAATCGAAATTCACGAAAGGCGATACCGCCGCGAAACCCGGTGATGGCGGCGTTCGTACTTTCTTAAGCGAAAATTTGAAGGTTCGCGCCCGTCAATGGCGATTGGGCACTCGACAAGCAAAGGGGCTTGCGATGGCAATAAAGAGACTCTATCTGGGCATACTGCTGATTCCGATAGTCCTGTTCATGCTGGTTTCGATTTGGGGCTTCGTATGGGTGGATTGCGGGATGGACTCAGGCTTTCTGGAGAATGAGATCAGGTGCGAAGATCGCATTCTTGCTGTTCCCGTTCATGCCGGTCTGGCGATTATGGGGGCGATCGTTCTCCTGAATTACATCGCAGAGTGGAAGGAGCGGAATCAGCGAGCAGGAGGGTGCGCGTTGACGATTCTGGGATTCGGTCTGCTCGTGGTGATTTTGGCCTATCTTGGCGTATTTCCGTTTGAAGGCGCCTGGCCTGGCCGTCCAGGCTGCACAGCGCCCCTGACCTCCTGCTACCAATGATACGAAGCTGACTACGCAAAACCATCCGATGGACAGCGACCGCGCCTGCACGACCCTCGCTGAACTACACGCCGCCGCGATCACCTGCCGGGCCTGTCCACGTCTCGTGGCGTGGCGCGAAGAGGTGGCCGCCACCAAGCGCCAGGCCTTCCGCGACTCGACATACTGGGGCAAACCGGTGCCGGGATGGGGCGACCCTCGCGCGCGGCTGCTGGTGTTGGGCCTCGCCCCCGGCGCGCATGGCGCCAACCGCACGGGCCGCCCGTTCACCGGCGACGGTTCGGGCAATTTCCTCTACCCCGCCCTGCACCGGGCAGGGTTCGCCAGCCGGCCGACCAGTACGCACCGGGGCGACGGCTTGGAACTTATCGACTGCTACATGACCGGCGTGGCCCTCTGCGTGCCGCCCAAAAACCGGCCCACCGCGGCCGAACTGAACAACTGCCGCAGCTGGCTGGTGCAGGAGTTGGTCCTGATGCCGCAGGTGCAAGCCGTGCTGGCGCTGGGCAAAATCGCATTCGACGGCTATCTGCGCGCTCTGCGGGAAATCGGCCATGAGCTTCCCCGCCTTACCTTCTCCCACGGCGCGGCGCACTCCCTGCCCGCCGGTCTGCCCCGCCTCTATGCCTCCTATCACGTCAGCCGCCAGAACACGAACACCGGCCGCCTGACAGCCGCGATGTTCGATGACGTGCTGGCGTCCATCAAAGCCAATCTGCGGAACGTTTGACCCCTGGGAGCGCAGGCCTCTCGCCTGCCGGTCACAAAGTGGCAGGGAACGCTCCTCTAAACGCAATAGCCGCAACGAAACGTGCGCGCCTGCGTATAGATAGTGGGAACATCCCCCTGTTTCCCCCGGTTTGAGGAAAGAAAAGAGAGGAGTCAGACCTTCTTTCTCCTCCTCACTCCCGTCTCGGAGATACACGTATGGCCCCTGAATCGACCCAGCCCACACCCGCCCCAATCCGCCCGACGGAACGGATCGTCGCCATTGATGTTCTACGCGGCTTCGCGCTGCTCGGCATCCTGATCATGAACATCCAGGGCTTTTCGATGCCCGCAGCCGCCTATCTCAACCCGACGGTCTATGGCGACCTGAGCGGGGCCAATCGCTGGGTATGGATACTGAGCCACGTCTTCGCCGATCAGAAGTTCATGACGATCTTCTCGCTGCTCTTCGGCGCGGGGATCGTGCTGATGTGCGCGAAACTGGACGCACGCGGGCAGCGTGCCTGGGCAGTGCATTACCGGCGCACCTTCTGGCTGCTGATTTTCGGCCTGGCCCACGCCTACCTGCTCTGGTCCGGGGACATTCTGGTGGCCTACGCGCTATGCGGTTTCTGGGTCTACTGGCTGCGAAGGCTGCGACCCGGCTGGCAGATGGCGCTGGGCATTCTCGTTGTATCCATCTCTGCTCTTCTGATGATGGGCACGGGCCTTACCATGCAGTTTATTCCGCCGGAGACGCTTCAGGAGCTACGCGCCGACTGGCAACCGACTGCCGAGACGATCACAAGAGAGGTGGATGCCTACCAGGGCAACTGGCTGGCGCAGATGGCTGCCCGCGTGCCCGCAAGCGTGGACTTTCAGACGCTTGGTCTGTTGTTTTGGGCGAACTGGCGCGCCGGCGGCCTGATGCTGATGGGAATGGCGCTCTACCGCTGGGGCGTTCTGACAGGCGGGCGCTCGCGCAGCTTCTACATAGGCATGGCGGCCCTGGGACTGGCCATTGGTTTGCCGGTCGTGAGCGGCGGCGTTATCCAGAATTTCGCCCACAACTGGACGATGGAGTTCTCCCGGTTTGGCCTCGGCGCGCAGGCGAACTATTGGGGCAGTCTGTTCGTCAGCGCCGGATACATTGGGCTGCTGATGCTGTTTGCCCGCTCGCGCGCGCTGCCACGACTGCAGGACGCGCTGGCCGCGGTGGGACGGACCGCCCTGACAAACTATCTGCTGCAAACGATCCTGGCGACGGCCATCTTCTATGGGCAAGGGCTGGGGCTGTTCGGCTCGGTGGAGCGGGTCGGACAGATCGGCATTGTCGCGGCGATCTGGGTCGTCCAGTTGGTGGTGTCCCCGTTGTGGCTGCGCTACTACCGATTCGGCCCCTTCGAATGGCTGTGGCGCTCGCTCACCTATTGGCGACCGCAGACGATGAGGAATGGTTTCTAGTTTTAGGTCTTCCTAACATCCATTCCTGTTTCTCTTCAATTTATAGTGGGTCCCAAGAGCTGTATCATCCATCGCCCGCTACCCCGACGCGGCCGGTTCTGCGCCGACCGCGTCGGGCTTCTTCAGCGTCTCCGGCACGAACAGGCCCAGGATCGAGGCCGCCCCAAGCCCGACCACGGCGATGACATAGATCGACGGCACCAGTCCCAAGGCGTCGGCGATCGTACCCACCACAATTGGGCCGCTGGTCTGCCCGGTATCACCCAGCAGCCGCCACAGCCCCAGAAACGCGCCCATGCCCTCGCCCTGTGGCGGCGCCAGGTCAGCGCCCAGCGTCAACATCGTGCCGGAGCCAAGCCCGTTGCCGAAGCCGATCAGCGAGGTCACCGCCAGCAGAGCCGCAAAGGAGCCGGTGAGCGGGATCAAGGCCATGCCCAGCGCCTGCAACAGGAAGGAGGGCACATAGGCGAACTTGCGCCCGAAGCGGTCCATCACATAGCCCGCCGGGTAGAACATCGACATATCCACCGCCGCTGCAATCCCCATCACCAGACCGATGCTTTTCACATCCAGGCCCAGGATCAAAGCCGCGTAAAGCGGGACGATGCTTTGCCGCCCGGCGCGAATCGTTTGGGCGCAGATTGTGCCGAAGCCGGCCGGCGTCAACAACCAGACATTGCGCCGGAGATAGGTCAGCATACGCCGGTAGGAGCTGGCCATTGACATCCGCTGCTCGATCGGCAGTTCGGCTTGGCTGTCGTCTACGAACAGGAGCGGACAGATCAACGCCAGCAGCGTGACAACGCCGCAGCAGAGAAAGGCGGTCTGCATACCGGCCTCCGCGCTGAGATATCCACCTGCAATCGGCCCGATGAACGTGCCGATGCGGACGACGCCGCCGAAGAATGAGATGGCCCGGCCGCGACTGCTGTTGCGCGTGTTGCTGGCCAGGTAGGCATGGCGGGAGACGTTCCACAGCGCCGCGCCCGCGCCGATCGATATCCCGCACAACAGCAATAAGATGAATCGATCGGATCGGCTCAACGCCAGCATCCCCATGCCCATGACAGAGATGCCGATGATCATCGAAAGCCGGTTGCCGATGCGATCCTGGATTCCCCCTGCGGGCAGGTCACCGATCAGCGTGCCGATGCCGTAGCCCGCCAGCACAAGGCCGATCAGGCTGTAGGACAGACCCAGGTCGACCACGTATACAGGCAGCAACAGGCTCAGCATGCCCTGGGAGAGGGCCAGAATGAAGGTGGGGACATAGACAGCGTAGAGCAACTGTGCGCGCACAGCATCCCCTCAGACTTTGAGAAGAGAGTGAAGAGGAGAGAGGAGAGAGAAAGCGCCTCCCGCTCCTCACGCCTCGCTTCCCGCTCCTCGCTCTGGGCGCACGCCATCAAACGTTGCTCGGAGCGCCGGGTAGAGGCCCTGGTAGAGTTCATACAGGTTGTGGTAGGCATCGACCGCGCCGGGGTTCGGCACAGTGGAGCCGGTGACGCGGATCGTTGCGGCGCAGGCGCTTTCGCCATCGGGCCAGACGCCCGCGCCCACACCGGCCAGAAGCGCCGCGCCATAGGCAGCGCCCTCGGTGGTGTTGACGGTCGCCAACTCGCTGCCCAACACATCGGCCAGAATCTGCCGCCACAACGGGCTGCGCGCGCCGCCGCCGCTCACCCGCACCTGACGGATTGCGCCGAGGCCGACCTCTTGCATCAGCGTGAAGCTGTCACGCAGGCCAAAGGCCACGCCCTCCAGCACGGCGCGGGTCATGTGGGGCAGCCCGTGGCGGACGGTCAGCCCGACGAACGCGCCGCGGGCGAAGGGGTCCGGGTGGGGCGTTCGTTCGCCGGTCAGATAGGGCAGGAAGAGCAGCCCCTCGCTGCCGACGGGCACGTCCGCGGCCGGGGCCAGCAACTCGTCGAACTCCACGCCGGGCGCAAATGTGTCGCGATGCCAGCGCAGGCTGCCGGCGGCCGAGAGCATCACGCCCATCAGATGCCATTTGCCGGGCAGCGCATGGGGAAAGGCGTGCAGACGGCCCTCTGGCTCGTAAAACGGCTCGTTGGCGGTGGCGAAGACGACACCGGAGGTGCCCAGGGTCAGGGCGACGATGCCTTCCTCGATCGCGCCCACGCCCACGGCCTGGGCCGACTGATCGCCCCCGCCGCCGACCACGGGCGTGCCCGCCCGCAGACCGGTCGCTTGCGCCGCCTGCGCGGAGATGGAACCGGTCACCTGCGTTCCCTCGTGGGTGGGGGGCAGAAATTGGGGTAGAATCTCCAGCGCGGCCAGCACTGTCGGCGACCACTCCCGCGTCGCCAGTTCCAGCAGGGCTGTCCCGCCGGCGCCGGCCTTGTCTGTGGCGAAGTCGCCGGTCAGCTTGTAGCGCACATAGTCTTTGGGGAGGAGAATCTGACGCACGCGATTGTAGATTTCCGGTTCGTTCTCCTTCACCCACAGAATTTTGGGCGCGGTGAAGCCGGTGAGCGCGTCGTTGCCGGTGATGCGCACGAGATTCTCTTTGCCCAGCCACAGGCGCATATCATCGCACTGCTTGCCCGTGCGCTGGTCGTTCCAGAGAATGGACGGGCGCAGCGGCTCGCCATCTCCGTCCAGCAGCACCAGCCCGTGCATCTGTCCGCTCACACCCACCGCGGCGACCTCCGCCGGGTCGATGCCGGACTGATCCAGCGCCGCGCGCAGACTCCGCACCGTGCCATCCCACCACAAATCCGGGTGCTGTTCGCTCCACAGGGGATGGGGCGTCTCGAACGGATACTCCGCCGCGCCGACCGCGACAATCTCACCGTCGGCGTCGATGATCAGGGACTTCGTAGCCGTGGTGGAGGAATCAATGCCGATCAGGTACATTTTTTCAAAGCCCTCCCAGTCTGGTGGCCAGTAAGTTTCACACGCCGAGCAGCAGTTCGATCACCAACTGATCCAGCCGTTCGTAGGGCTGGCCGCGGCGGCCCAGTTCGTCGCGGTCGAAGGCATGGGCCCTGAGGCTGGCCGCCTTCTCCGCCGAGTAACCGCCCCTGAAGCGGTCCATCGAGCCGTCATCGGCGGTGATCTGCGCCAGCAACGCCTGAATCTCCCCATGCTGGCGGAACTGTTCAGCCTTCTCTTTGAGGATCAAGTAGGTGCGCATACAGCCGCTGGCGAAGGCCTTAACATCCTCGTAGTCGGAGGAGCGGTAGGCATGGGCGTCGAAGTGGCGCGGGCCGTCATAGCCTACGTCCTCCAGGAACTTGACCAGGGTGAAGGCCTGTTTGACGTTGTGGCTGCCGAAGCGGAAATCCTGATCGTAGCGTCCCAAATTCTGATCGTTGAGGTCGATGTGGAAGAGCTTGCCCGCGTTCCACGCCTGCGCTACTGCATGGGTGAAGTTCAGGCCGGCCATATGCTCATGCGCCAGCTCTGGATTCACGCCGATCATGTGCGGATGGTCGAGAGTCTCGATGAAGGCCAGCATGTGCCCGACCGTCGCCAGATAGATATCGCCGCGCGGCTCGTTCGGCTTGGGCTCGAGCGCGAAGCGCAGATCATAGCCCTGATCGATCACATATTCACACAGGAAGTTGATCGCCTCCTGGAACCATTTGCCGGCATCGGCAGGATTCTTGCCGGCGTCGGTCTCCGTACCTTCCCGCCCGCCCCAGAAGACGTATGTGCTGGCGCCGCACTCCACGCCCAGGTCGATGGCGGCCATCGTCTTTTGCAACGCGTAGGCCCGCACCTCCGGGTCGTTGCTCGTAAACGCGCCGTCGCGAAAGGCCGGGTGCGTAAAGAGATTGGTCGTCGCCATCGGCACGACGAGGCCGTGCTCGTCCAGCGCCTTCTTGAAGTTGCTGACGATCCGGTCGCGCTCCGCCGCGGTCGCGTCAATCGGCACCAGATCGTTGTCATGGAAGTTGACCCCCCAGGCGCCGACTTCCCCCAGGAGTTGGACCAGTTGCACCGGCGAGCGAACCTCGCGCACAGGGTCGCCGAAGGGGTCGCGCCCGATGTTGCCGACCGTCCAGAGGCCGAAGCTGAATTTGTGTTCCGGTTCAGGTGTATAGGGCATGGATAGCTCCTCGTGGCAGTTCTAAGCGACTGTCCGCAAATAACGTAGCGATTTCAATCGAGTTCAGACTGATTTGTCGAACAAAACCGCTGAATTAAAAACGGACAGTTACTAAGTCTCTTGTTTCTGGTTCTCAATGCCTACGTCTCTGGCGGACGCAAGGATACACTAAAACTGACAACTAAAAGCTGTAGTTAAAGCGCCAACCGGTAGAAGCGCGCGCCGTTGTCGTGCATGATCTTCTGCTGATCCTGCGCGCTCAAATGGCTGATGCTGTCCTGGACGATGTCGAACCAGGTGCGATAGTCGGCGGCCAAATCGACCACCGGCCAATCGGAGCCGAAGATCACCCGGTCGGGGCCGAAACAGTCGAGCACGTGCTCGATGTATGGCCGCAGTTCGTCCCGGTTCCAGTTCTGATGATCCGCCTCCGTGGTCACGCCGGAGAGTTTGCAGTGGATGTCCGGGCGGCTGGCCAACTCGCGCAACTGATCTTTCCACGGCTGCATGATACCGGCGGCGATGCCCGGTTTGCCGATGTGATCGAGCAGGAAAGAGACATCCGGGCACTGCGCCACCAGTTCCAGCACATCGCCCAACTGTGGATGGTAGATACACAGGTCGAAACTGAAGCCAAACTCCGGCAGCAGTTGCACACCGCGCACAAACGCCGGATCGATGCAGAAGCCGAGCGGCTCACCCTGAATCAACCGGCGTATGCCCTTCACCAATGGCAGCTCGGACAGCGCCTGCAGATGGGGGCGGGCGCCTTCACCCGCTTGCAGCGGCGCGTGCGCGACGATGCCGCGGATGCGCCGCTCCTCCTGCGCCAGTTCCGTGACCCACTGCGCCTCGCGCAACGCCTGCGCCGGCAGACAGCCGGCCTCCTCGAAGACGATCGCCGCCAGTTCGAGGGAGACGCCGGCGCGTGCCTGCTCCAGATCGGCCGGCAGATGGGGATGGGCGATCGGCGACCCGCCCGCCAGCCACGGGTAGTCGATCACCGAACCGTCCCAGAAATGCACGTGCGTATCGACATAGCGGGCCGTGCGCTCAGTCATGATGGAACACCTCTTCCATCTCCGCCCAGCGCTCGCCCTCCGCCGCGCTCTCCACCGGCTGTTGGCAGGGGTCGGTCAGCTTCCACCACGCCTGCGTGACCGGGTCGGCGGCTATCTTCGCCAAATCGGCCTCGTAATCCTCCCCCACATACTCGTAACAGGAGAACAGATAGCCGTCACGCATGAAGATCGTGTAGTTGCGGATATTGCTGTCGCTGATGCTCTGGAGGACGCCGGGCCAGGTGTTGGCGTGCAGATGTACATACGCGTCCTCCAGTTCCGGTCTGACGCGAATGACCATTCCGTATCGTTTCATCGCTCTTCTCCATCTGCTGAGTTTTCAGTTTCGAGTTTTTAGTTCCAGTAGCACCGGTTTGCCGAGCCTCGGACAGTTACGAAAAACTGGAAAGCACGAACTCGAAACTTCACACCAGCGGCAGGTCCACCGCCGCGCCGCTCCGCCGACTGCGATGGACGGCTTCGGTGAATTCCATATACTTCACGCCCATGCGGAAATCGGTATGGGTGATCTCTTCCTGCCCGCGAATCGCGCTGATGAACTCCTCTTCGACGCGCCAGCCACCCGCCTCGTGGGCGGGAACCTCGATTTCGCTGAGGCCGTCATCCCCGCGGCGTCCGCCCGTCAGAATATCTCCGCTGAAGCGCAGCGTGCCTTCGCTGCCGTATATGGTCGCGGAGGGCGGCTCACCGAAGCCGGTGACGCTGCTGACCTGAATGTGGGCCTGTCCACCGCAGGCCAGATCGGCGATGATGTCGATGTGATCAGGGATGCGCACGCCTGTCAGCCGCCCCTGCCCGTCTATGCGCATCGGCGTGAAGGTCTTGCTCTTGGCGACGACGCTGGTGGCCTCGCCGACCCAGCGCAGCAATGCCTCGTACCAGATGCCCATCGACATCACATTCAACCCGCTCAGGTCCATGTTATGCCGCCAGTGCATCGTGTTGTCTTTGTCGATGAAGGCGCCGCCGGCTTGAATATCCACGACCAGCACATCCCCCAGCCAGCCGTCGCGGATCAACCGCTGGATCGTGCGGTCCACGCGCAGGCTGAACGGTGACGGCACGATCTGCGCCACCAGGTGCGGGCGGCTGTGCAGCGCATCAACCATGCAGTGGGCCTCGGAGGCGTTCATCGCCATGCGGGCCTCGCACATTACGTGCTTATCGGCTTCCAGGGCGGCGACGGTGACGAGGCGGTGCATGTAGGGCCAGGTGCCGATCACCACCGCGTCCACATCCGCGGCTTGCACGATCTCCTGCCAGTTGGTGCAGACGCGCTCGATGCCAAACTGCTTTGCGACCCGCTCGCCCGACTCCTGGCTGCGATTGCAGACGGCGACGATCTCGACGCCTTCGATGGCCTGCAGGCCGGGGATATGCCGATCGCGCGTATTTGCGCCGGCGCCAATGACGCCGACGCGGATGGTGTCCTGAGTCATTCCTTCCTCCTGAAGTGGGATGTATGGCTAATCTATGGGAGTAAAACCGTGCGCAGCAAAAATGCAACCATGCGCATTTTATCATATCTACTGCGAACATACACGGTTTTCAGGGCAATCGCATTTAAATCTGAACGCGATATGAGCCGAATTTTCGCCAAAAGGAAAGTAATGGGGCCTTATGCTAGTTAGGAAAGGCCAGTTTCTTAATTTGCAGATAGTCATGTACGCCCAAGAGGCGGTTGATATAGATGCATAAGGTGTGGGCGGTCAACTTGGTGTAGAGCCGGGCACACAAGCCCCGGAAAGTGTGTGCATGGTTGGTTTCAATCGAGAATTGAGCGCCCAGTTGACTGTTAACCGTTTCGATGATTTGGCGGACCGAGTCGTAGAGGCGACGGGCAGATGCAGAGATCTGTTTTTTCTGGTTGCTGCGCGGCTTGGTGAGCAGGCGGATGCGATTGTGTTGCCAGAGTTCATCCGCGACCGCTGCACTGATGTAGGCCTTGTCGCCGATGACGATGCGGTTGCAGTGTTCTTCCAGCAGTTCGCGACCGATAGCCAAGTCGCCGACGCTGGCAGGAGCCAGCTCGAAATCGAGGATGAGGCCACCTATCGTGATCAGCATATGGAGCTTGAAACCGAAGACCGTCATTTTTTTGGAGGAGACTTTCCCATAATTTGCCCCATGCGCAGACCAATTGCCGCGCGATTGCGGCGCCAGATGGAACTGAACCACAGGAATGGGCAGACTATCGAGTACACACTGCTCATCCCAAAAGAGGTCCATCTGGGCCAACATCATGCGCCGCATCTCATTGATAATCCACATCAAGTTACGTCGTCGCCGATTGAAGCGGCTCTGCTCCGGCAAGATAGGAAACTTATCCCGATGTGCCTGCATATGACTGAGTAACTCTGTTTCCACATCCCAACCCAGGCATTCGCCGATCAGACAGATGGCTATCAATTCACTATCGCTACACGCCGGCTCTGGCCCCGGTCGTCTCAGATGCCTTTCCAGTACCTGGCTCATGTCGTCAACCAGCACATATGTCCATAGACAGAAGTCGTCAAAGTGAGCTATCATTCGGTTGGTCCTCCTGGTGAGTCGCTTTGGTTGGTGCCGAACTCCAAAGTTATCTCACCAGGGGACTTTTTTCAAACGCTAACTAGCATAAGGCCCTAATGATAAATGGAAATCGTTATAAGCCTGCTGATGGACGAAGGTTTACAGCCAAAATAGAGGCAATCTATTGCCGGAAACCTTCAGATTCTTCGGCTCCTTGCATAGTTCGTACAGTTTTCGGTGTCTTACCCCGAACTGGATTCGATTCAGGTCGCTTCACGAGGTTTTGACCCAATTAAAATGCAATTGCCCTGACACGGTTTTGGAGAAACTGGCTGACGAGTCTGCCCCAGATTTTTGCGCAGCCGGTGTCTGAATCAGGAGTTGCGGGATTAGAGAATTGCCAGGATACTAGGCGACGGGTCGATTTCTGATTGATTGGATCTTTTTTCGTCGGCTGAAAGGGCAGATCGAAATGGCCCAAAAATCTCGGATGCACCCTTGGCTGACGGGTGCATCCGAGATTTTTGCACGGGGGAGAGAGGTGTAAACTGAAGGGAGGGAAGAAAGAGAGAACATATGGGGGACAAGATGAACAAGGGAAAGGCGAAGGCGAAGTTTTTGGGAGAAGCAGAAGCGGTGTTCGAGCAGATGTGGGAGTGGGGGGCAGAGCACTCGCAAGCTAGTTTGGATGAGATAGCAGCGGAGTTGGTGCCGCTGCGTCAAGAGTTGATGGGAGAAATGCTGGGAGAATTGGTGCAGCAACATGGGGATGGGAGGTATGAAGAGGTAGTCTGTCCGGACTGTGGAGAGAAGATGAAGTCACGAGGTCGGCGGAAGCGGAAGGTGCTCCATGCTGAAGGGGAGGTGAAAATCAAGCGAGGTTATCACCGCTGTCCGGAATGTGGGCGGGGGATTTTTCCCCCTGGATCAGCGACTCCAACTGACGGGGCGTAGTTGGACGCCAGCGACGATAGCCCAAGCGTTGCGGATGAGCGTAGAGATACCCTCCTATGCGCGGGCTGCGGCCCAGTTTAGCGAGTTGACCCATGTCAATCTGTCCAAGAGCAGTCTACAGGAGTTGGTCACAGCGTATGGAGGGCGACTGGTGGCGCGACAAGCGCACGAGGCGCAGGCAACGGTACAGATAGCGCGTACGGAGACAGAGGTCGTCTGGCGCGAGGTGGTTGAGCCAGCGAGCGAGGTGATGAACATCTCGATGGATGGGGCGATGGTCAACATCCGCGGCGAAGGATGGAAAGAGGTGAAAGCGGTTGCGGTTTCGGCGATACCTCATCTGACTGATAGGGTGACAGGCAAAGAAACCACCCTGTTAAGCGACCATAGCTATCGGGCCGGGTTGTGGGATGCGACCGCATTTTGTCGGCAGCAGTGGGCGGAAGCCTGTCGTCGGGGGGTGGAGAAGGTCGGCTATCTGAGCAGTGTCAATGACGGTGCAGCCTGGATCTGGAACATCGTGCGCATGTGTTATGGCAACTGCGTCGAAATCCTCGACTGGTGGCATGCTGTCGAAAAGTTGTGGCTGATCGCAAAGCACCACTTCGATGCTGAATCAGAGCAGGCAACTGCGTGGGTCTCTGCCCAGAAACAGCTGTTGATAGAGGGTAGCCTCAGCGCTATCCTGCGCAACATCCGCCTCCTCTATCCCCGAGCAGACGCCCTGCCTGACCCCGTGCGCAAAGCGATTCTCTATCTCTTCCACAATCGCAGGCGTATGCGTTACCATCTCTTCCGAGAGGCGGGTTACCCCATCGGCAGTGGAACTGTCGAATCAGCATGCAAGCTGGTCGTTCAGCAACGTCTTAAACAATCTGGCATGCGCTGGTCTCGACACGGCGCTCAAGCTATGCTCGCACTCCGTGCAACCCTACTTAGTCAACCCTCTCAGCATTCACTCCCACTACTCGGACTTGCCTGAACCGCAATAATCCTGGATGCACCCTGGCTGACTTGCCCCTTGACAGGAGATTGCACCTTCACATTGCCTTCAAATCAGAGAGTACCTTTTGAAGCCGTTCTGCCAAAAGATCGATGTGCTGGGCGGCGTCATCATATCTGATTGACCAGGCTTTCATTCCCGTTCCACTAGCGAAGTCATATCCGCCACACTCCTCCACCCACTCCTCAAGTAATTCAAGCAACTTCTCTCCAGGCCGAGGATAGTCTCCCTCCAATATACCTGTGCCGAATGAGATGTCTCTCAATCCCTTCAGCCCACTTCTCCCTGGAAGGAAAAGCCACGCCACCGTAATCGGCCACTTGAAGGCTTTGATTTCCATACGAACACTAACACTAGCTGCTCTCCAAGATAATGTGGCGCCGGCGTCGTCTGCCACTGCAAGGAGTTTCTCAGCGACGCGACGCGTCTCGTCGTTAGGGAGCGCTTTCAAGAATGACGAGTGGGTCAGGTTGTGGGATTTCCCACCAGTCGCTGCGGCGGTTCTTCCACTTACGCGGGGCACCAAGATCGGCGGGGATGACTGGCCGCGGAACTGTTTGATCTCCACCGCCAGAACCTCAATATGGGGCATTTGGGCGTTGAGGAACTCAACAACCCGCTCTAGCGGATCGGGGATCTCATCGGCTACAAAGAGCAAGCGCAGCCGCTGGGCGGCCAGGTTTGTCGCCACAGCATCCCAGAAGGCCTCGACATCCGGTTCGCTGTCGGTCTTCAGGAGCTTCGCAATCTGTTCACCGGGGTCGAACCCCAATTCCTCTCCGGCGTTTTCGAAGGTCTGGCGCAGTTCGTCTACGGTCCAGGTCATCGTCGCGTGGGCGGCGTACTCCAGCATCTGTCCGACTACGGTGCGCCGGAGTTCGGGATTCGCGCCGCGCTTGACCTCAACGAGCGTGGGCACAGCGTCCTGGTCGATAAGCAAATGGTCCACCGCCCAGCGGTCGGACGCGTCCGGTTGATCGGCGATGCCTTTCTCTCGGGTGATCAGGAGCCACCGCCTCGGATCGTCGGGACGCACCTGTTGTCCGTCCAAGAGTTCTGGATGGCGGGCAATCAGCACCTGAAGTTGGTCTTCACTGGAGAAGGGTTCCTCTTTGAGAGGCTCTAACCGTTCATTAGCGTCGCGTATGTAAATTCGTTCCAACATGTCCCGATTCCTTTCCATTTCGCATGATCAGTACGCACACCTGGGGAGTCCGGTGGCGTTCGGCGGTTACAGTCTCCAGCGCATCCGCATCGTTTCAGACAAAGTGTTCATTAGGGTTGCTTCCACGAACACGATCAGGTTGGCAGGAAAACCATTGTCCTGATTTTACAATATCAGGATGCGTCTACACGAAAGGGATGCCCTTCGATTCCCTTGCTCGTTGCCGCTGGCATCCGTCGTCAGATACTGGTATGATCGCAGCGTGAACGAAGTCGACTCCACAGAAAAAGCGAGAGAAAAAATGACTGCTGCCCCTTCAATCTCAGAGTTGGACGTGCGCGCCCTGTGGCATCCCCTTACCCAGCACAAACCGCTGGCCGACAGCCCGCCGCCGCTGATGGTCAGGGGGGAAGGCTGCTATCTGGAAGATGCGCAGGGCCAGCGCTACCTGGACGCGATGGCGGGCCTGTGGTGCGTGAACATCGGCTACGGGCGTCGCGAACTGGCGGAGACGGCGGCCGCGCAGATGACGGAGCTGGCCTATCTCGCCCCCACCATGACCCACCCGCCCGGCGCGCAACTGGCCGACAAGATACTGACCCTGCTGGGCTGGCGCGGCCGGGTCTACTTCTCCTCCAGCGGCTCCGAAGCGAACGAGGCCGCCTTCAAGATCGCCCGCCAGTATCATCTGCAATCCGGCAAGGCGGGCGGAGCAAACCGCTACAAGATCATCTCCCGCCACCGCGCCTATCATGGCAATACGCTGGGCGCGATGAGCGCCACCGGCCAGGCGGAGCGCAAGATCGGCTATGGGCCGATGGCGCCCGGCTTCATCCACGTTCCGCCCCCCTATCCCTATCGCGCGCACCCCAAACTCAGCCCGGCCGAGCACGGCATCGCCTGCGCGCAGGCGATTGAGGAGACGATCATCTATGAGGGGCCGGAGACCGTTGCCGCGCTGCTGATGGAGCCGATCATCTCCGGCGGCGGCGTGCTGGTTCCGCCGGACGAGTACCTGCCGCGTGTGCGCGAAATCTGCGACGAGTACGGCGTGCTGCTGATCTTCGATGAGGTCGTCTCCGGCTTTGGACGCACGGGCAAACTGTTCGGCCATCAGCATTGGGTGCGTGGCGCCTCAAGTGGCGCGCAAAATGACCCTGTGCCGGACATTATTACGATGGCGAAGGGCCTTTCGAGCGGCTATATGCCCCTGGCCGCTACCGCCGTGCAGGAGTATATCTTCGACGCCTTCATGGGCGAGGCCGGCGACCTGCGCCACTTCCGCCACATCAACACCTTTGGCGGCCATCCGGTCAGCACTGCGGTCGGTCTGCGCAACCTGGAGATCGTGGAGGAGGAGGGGCTGGTGGAGAACGCCCGCCGCGTGGGCGAGTACGCGTTGGCGCAGCTGAACAACCTGTCATCCCACCCCTGGGTCGGGGAGGCGCGCGGGCGCGGGCTGCTGTTGGGCGTCGAATTGGTGGCGGACAAAGCGACCAAGCAGCCCCTGGACGACGCCGAGGTACTGGCGATCCTCAGCCGCTGCAAACAGGCCGGCGTCATCCTCGGCCGCAACGGCAACACGGTTCCGGGCCTGTGCAACATTCTGATCGTAGCCCCGCCGCTGGTGGCGACGGAGGCCGAAATCGACCTCCTCATCGAGGCGCTGGTCTTCGCCCTGGGCGAACGTTAGCCCTGACGCATGTCCAGCCGTTCGCGCTCGCGCCAGAGGATGACGGCAGCGCTCTCTGAATCGTCTGGATCGGATTCGTCCGGACTGTCGACGTAGACGCCGTCCGGCGCGGGCACAGGCCCCCGCAGCAGGGGATCATCGGTGCGCTCCATCCACGACGAGAGCCGGTTGCGCATCTCCGTCAACGGTTCGGCGTACGCGGGATCGTGGACCAGATTGCAGGCCTCGTTCGGGTCATAGATCAGATCGTAGAGCGCCTCCTGATGGACCGTGCGCTGGGCCAGACCGTTCCCCAACAGATACTCCTTGCTCGGTCCGTCATCGATATTGGGCAACGTGGTCGTGGGCCATTGGTCGAAACGGCGGATGTACTTCCAGCGATGCGTGCGCACAGCCCGTTTCGGCTCGTAGCCCGCATGATAGCTCACCTCCCCGAAAATCTCCTCGTTTATTTCATCCGCCGCGCCCGTCACCAGGGGGACAACCGAGCGCCCCTCCAGCCATGCCGGCGGCTCGACATCCAGCAGTTCGCACAGGGTCGGGTAGATATCGATCTGGGAGACCATGCCGTCCACGACCTTGCCGTCGCCAAAGCCGTGCGGCCCGCGCACAATCAGCGCCACGCCCATGCCGTGATCGGTCAGCGTGCATTTCATGCCGGGGAAGGCCAACCCGTGGTCGGTCGTGTAGATGAACAGGGTATCCTCGGCCAGACCGGCCTTCTCCAACGCGTTCAGAACCACCCCGACCTGGTCGTCCAGAATTTTGGCCATGCGCTTGTAGGAGGCCATATCGTAGCGGGTCTGCGGCGTATCCGGCAGCGGCGCCGGCGGCAGGGTATAGCGATCATCCTCCTCTTCGCTCGGTTCCGGAAATTCGCGGTGGGTCTCGAAGTAGCCAACGGCGAGGAAAAACGGCTGGCCGTGCTCCTGGTTGATGAACTCGACTGCGGCCGCGGTGATGCCGTTCGCACCTTCAGGGGGGGAGGAGTCGACTTCGGCGAGCCACTCGTAGCCAAGCGTGCGCGGATCGAGGACCAGGTGCTGAATACCACACAGAGCGGTACGGTAACCGTGGCTGCGCAGAAAGTTCGCCAGGTGCCGTTCGGGATGTTGCAGAAAGAAGTCGCGGTTGGCCAAGCCCAGTTGTCCGCAGGAGTGGGCGCTCTGGCCGGTGAGCAGACAGGCGCGGCTGGGCGAGCAGGTGGGCGCGGCGTTGAACGCCCGGCGAAAGAGAACGCCTTCCTCCGCCAGTCGCTGAAGGTTGGGCGCGGGGACAGCATGGCCGTAGGGCTGAAGGTAACGGCCCGTGTCGTGGGAATGCAGATAGATAATGTTCATAGGAAGACCCCTTTATTGTCTCTACATTGCGTATTGCGTAAGGGAAGGCGAGGGGCAGCGAAAGCGCTGTCATCGTTTTCGTGGAGAGCGGGCAGCAAACGCCGTTCTCCCCTATTCGTTGGCCGCGCTCCAGGCCGACTCGCGCCCCCAAACTGTCAACAGGATAAACGCCGCCAGCGTACAGCCGGCCGCCACCGGCCCCAGCCCCCATACGCCGAAGCGGGTATACATCCACGGGCCGGTAAAGCCGGTGAGGGTTGCGCCCAGCAGGTTGAACGCCACCGACAGGGAGATCACCTTGCCCCGCCGGTCCGGAGCCTGCTCGCTGATCAGGGCAATCGCGCTGACGATTCCGTACTCGAATGCAAAACGCAGCAGCACCAATGCAACGATGACCGGAAGCAGCCCGACATTGATGATCGGCAGTGAGCTGTAGACCAGCAATGATCCCAACATGCCTGCCTGAACCGCCCGCTTCTTGCCAATCCGATCGGTGATCAGAGAGACGAGCACACTGCCGCAGAGATCGGCCGCGCCCTGGGATAGGGCCACCAGCCCCAATGCAGATGGCGTCAGACCGTATTCGGTTTGCAGCCAGGCGCCGTGAGAGATGAGGATGTGGCCCTGGCTGAAAAAAAAGAAACCGTTGGCGCAGATGACCGCAAAGGCGGCGCGCCGGTTGGATCCGAGATCGAAAAAGCGGACGATGCGCCGCACAGTGCGCGGGGAGAGAAGAGAGTTAAGAGGAGTGAGCGCCCCCGTCTCTTCTATCTCTTCTTCACTCTCTCCTCTTGCGGCTTGTCCTGTTGCTCTCGGCAAGAAGCCGAGGAGCGCCCAACCGGCGAGCATCGCCATGCCCAGGACGATGAAGGGAAGCTGCCAGTTGAAGCGGTCGAAGAGGAGACCCATCAGCGACAGGCCGACGATCCCGGCCAAGGCCCAGGCGTACTCCAACGTACCGATGCCGCGCGCGCGCTGCGCAAAGGGCAGTTGCGCGCTGATGTAGGCCTGGCTGGTCGGCACGAAGCCGGTCAGCCCCACGCCCGACACGATCATACCGGCCACGACGGACCAGATCCCGGCGCCGCTGCCCAGCAGAAAGGCGCCGACCGCGGCCAGAATGAGGGCCAGGCGCATGATGCGGCGGTAGCCGTAGCGGTCGGCGGCGCTGCCGAACAGGGGCGCGGTCAGCCCCGCGACGCTGCGCAGGCTGACGAGGCGGCCCAGGACGACGATATCCAGGGCCATCCCCAGCGCAATCGTCTGCAGAAAGGAGTAGAAGAGTTGGGTCGATGTATCGACGACCACCCGGGTGGCGATACAGGCCGCCAGGATATGGCGGAAGCGGGAGAAGCCCCGCGACGCGTTTGCACGGGCGTCCGCGCGCGGCGGCCGGCTACTCACCGATCCGACGCACGGTCGCGCCCGGGGGAGGGTAAAAGACGAATGTCAGGGGCTCGATCTCTTCGTTGAATTTGATGAAATCAAAACGCATTCGGAAGCCGGTATGCCCTTCGATGGCCAGGGGATAGTAGGTACTTCTGTCCAGCCAGACGGTCAGTTGCTCGCCCGCTTCTTCAAGGGGGCTTTGCCCCGGCGGCAGCAGAATCTGCACACGCAGCGCATTGCGCCCAGCCACCTGCTCCTCGCCGATAATCTGCACATCGCCGGCGCGCAGAGCGGCCAACACATCCTCCGGCATCGTTTCCAACAGAGAGGTGCCGATGCGCGAGCCGTCCACGGGCGGCCCCTTTGTGCGATCGGTAACGGTGGCGATGTTCAGCAGCGGGTCGTACATCCAGGCCTCTTCTTCGTTGAACATCATAATAAAGACGATCTTGCGATCCATCCCTTCCAGTTCTGCCTCGGCGCGCAGATGACGGGGCCGCTGCACCCACAGCTCATACTCGATCAACTGGTCATCTTTCCCCAGCAGAAGGCGCCCCTTGACGGTCTTCAGTTTTTCAAGCCGCGCCGCGACCTCATCCGGCAGGCTGTCGGCGTCCGGCGCGCGGGCGGTGAAGAAGATGATAGCCAACACGGCGCCGACCAGCAGGGCCAGCCCGACAACAGTTCCGGCGATCCGTTTGCGATCCATCTGATAGTTTTCTGCTTTTGGGTTTTCAGTTTTCAGTGGGCGCGGCACCGTTCCGGTCTCAGCGAGACCTGACACGGGCGGCGCATCGGTTCCGGCAAAGGTTTCTATTGTTCAATAGTCTTGCGTGGGTGTTTGTAAAGTTCTTGTCCTCATTCGTCGAATAGACTTTCCCGCGCGGCTTATCGATCAGGCGCTTATTTCCGAAATCATCATGCAAATCTTTATCGTTTGAGTACAGAAGGCGAGCACCACTGATTTGGGCTAATGCGATGATATGTGTGTCATTGGAGCGGCATCTCTCCATCCTTTGGAGTTCCTCCTCCTTATCATCCACTGTGCCAGATTTCTCCTGCCGAACTTTCCCGGCAAGAATCGCTTCTCGTATCCACCTCTGGGCATTCCCATAGTTGAGTTCGGCAAGAAGCTTTCTGCTAACTACAAGGCGAAGAGAGCCAGAATCGAGCCACTTGAATAACTTCTCACCAGCTTCGGGTCGATTGTCGCCAAAGATTTCGTGGGAGACGTTTACGTCAACAATCGCGCACATTTAATACAACCCCAATGACTTTGCTGTTTCTTCCATGAAGAAGCTGCGGTAGCTGTCGGGCGCGTTATTGACGTTGCCCTCGCCGTCAATTTCCAGTGAATGGATATGTACATCCAGTCCGTCCCGTTCGAAGAAAAGGATCGACACGTCTTCGGGCTTCAACGCGCCGATTCCGTCGCGGACATCCATGCGTACACGATCTATCAGGTTATCACTGTGCGTCTCGATGATAAGTTGACGCTCCCTGTTTGCGATCTGGCAGAACAGACTGCCCAGTGCGGCCTGCGCGCTGGGGTGGAGATGCACTTCTGGTTGCTGTAGGAGGAACAAAGGTGGCGCGTCCGGTCGCAGCAACTCCGTTATCACCGGAAGCACCTGGCTGACGCCGTACCCGACGTCAATGAGGTTGCGTAAAGGGCCTTTTAGCTTGCTTCCAAACTTTCTGACTTGAATCTGGAATGGTTCACTATCTCTCTGCCCAAGCCGCTTAATGGCTATTTCGTCGAACAGGCCGGCTGCCTTGCCAAATGCCTCAAGTTGCTTTTTGAGTTCAGTCCACACTCTCTTGCGCTGCGTAAGCACGTCTGCGAGATACATCGGCACATAGTCCCCTTCGGGGTCCCGGGTGGGACTAGCTGGATCATAGGTGCGACTCGGCTTGGAACGCACCGGCGCGCTTGCGAATGGACGCCCTTCAAAATTTGAGAACCCAAACCAAGGAAATCTTCGGAGTTTCTCGTATTCGTCAGAGTTAAACGCAGGAGAGCCATCCAGCGGTTCAAATTCCGGGACTCCTTCTTGGTTTTCCCCAGGAATTGACGATCTTCTGATGTAAAAATGCGGGGGCATCATACGATCTTGAAATGAGTATTGTATTCCTCTATCAGCACTCTCCCTTTTCTCCCAACTCCCCCTGCTTGTTTCAACTCTAAGGACACGAATGTGGTTTTCTTCGGGGCCTTCCTCGAAGCGTTCCTCGATCCGAGTGTCTTCAAAAGCAAATCGCCTCCCAACGGGGACCGGAATCGTGCCAACTCGCGCGAAAGTTGCGCCGAATTTTCGGGAAGAGCGCTTCCTTTTCCCCTTTCTTAAGTGCGGTCTCGTCACACTGAATTCCGCTAAGAATGTCTTGGCTCTTCCACCACCACCTCCTCGGAAATGAGCGATCTCGTCGAAACTTCCAAGATCATAAGGATCTTCCTTGAAGTCCGGGAGCCTGTAGCCATAGCCAAGGTCCCAAAGGGCGCGCACTATGGCCAGGAAGGAGGTTTTGCCTGTGCTGTTCTCTCCCACCAGGAGGGTGAGTGGCGCTAAGCGGGCCGTCTGATCTTCCCGGAAGCAGCGGTAGTCTTTCAATCTGATTTCATCCATGACTTTTCCCCTTTCGTAAGACGACCGCACTGCCGTGTCCAACCATCTGCAACGGCAGTTCCCAAGGAGCGGCTAACTCGGCGATTATACCAGCGCGCTACTGCGTTCGCTCCATGAAGGCGCGCAGCGCGGGAACTATGCGGTCTGGCGCTTCTTCGGCAAGGAAGTGTCCACAGTCCTGGAACTCGTGCGCTTCAAAGTCGGCCAACTCGGACTTCCATCGGTTGAGTTCCTTCTTGCGGAAGGCGATGTCTTTGAAGCCCCAGAAAATGAGCGCAGGCTTTCCCGTGAACGCGGCGCGGTCATCCCAGATCGACCGCAGCCAATCGGTCGCGCCGACGATATGCCCCGGAAAGGCGGCGCACGCGGCACGCGCAGCCGGCGTCGGTTGCGCATTGCGATAGTGCGCCATCACCTCCGGTGTCAGGGCCTCCTTCTGGGCGACCGCCATGGGCAGCACTTTGTTCACGAAAAAATTGTGGCGTTTGATGAGATATTGCCCAAGCCAACTCGACATGAAAAAGCTGAACATAACATAGTGGGGATCGCGCCCGACCGGCCAGCACCAGGTGTTTGTAATGACTATGCGTTTGACCCGCTGCGGATGCTTGCGCGCGAAATCCAACCCGATCGGCCCGCCCCAATCGGTCAGGTATAGGGTCATGTCCTGCACGTCGAGATGATCAAGCAGACCTGCGACCGCACTCGCATGGACTTCAGGCCGATAGTCCGCGCGTTGGTCACTGCGAGATGACAGGCCGAAACCGATATGGTCCGGGGCGATACAACGGAACCGGGACCGCAGATCCTTGACCAGATGCCGAAACTCGAAAGACCACGCGGGGTTGCCGTGCAGGAAAACGATCGGCTCGCCAGCGCCTTCGTCGATGAAGTGCATCCCGTGGCCGGACGGCGTGGAGAAGAAGTTGCTTTCAAAGGGGAACAACTCGTTCGACACCCACGCGGGTCGCGCGGGTGAAATCTTCTGATTCATTAAGAGTTCTCCTGCCGTGGATCGAACGTAGCGCTACATCCAGATCCGGGGCGGCGCATCGTCATCGTGAGGAGGAGACGGCAACTCGGCCTGCTCGTTGTCGACGGGGCCGTCGCTATGCTCAAGGACTAAGGAGCGGGAGTTGAGAACTGCCGGTGCCTCGCCCTCTCCGCTCTGCGGGGCGTCCTCCGGGCTGCTCTCTTCCCCTCTTTCGCTCTCCTCCGCGCCTTGAAGATAGACCTCTCGCCCCTGACTGCGGCCCCGATCCGGCCCCAAAATACCGGCTGCTTCGAGTTGCCCCACCAGACGGCTGGCGCGGTTATAGCCGACCCGCAGCTTCCGCTGCAAGATCGTCACCGAGCCGCGGCCCGCTTCGGTCACCACCTGCACGGCCTCGTCGAAAAGTTCATCGCGGGATTTGGCCTGAGCCGACGCCATGTCTGCGGGCCCTTGGGGAAGGTCAGAATCGTCGGCCTGCATCGGCCCATCATCTTCAAGAAGTGAGGGGGGAGAAGTGAGGAGCGGCAGGGGTTCGCTCTCTTCTCCCTCTGCGGCACCCTCTTCGCGCCCTTGGATGTAGGTTTCCAGCTTGTGGAAGTTCTGCCAATAACGGACGATGCGGTTGGTCTCTGCATCGTCCAGAAACGCGCCCTGCAACCGCTCCAGCTTGCTTGCATCCGGCGCCATGAACAACATATCGCCCCGCCCCAGCAGATTTTCAGCGCCGGGCACATCCAGCACCACCCGGCTGTCGATCTGACTGGTCACAGCGAAGGCGATGCGGGCGGGGAAATTGGCTTTGATCAGACCGGTGATGACATCGACCGACGGGCGCTGCGTCGCGATGATCAGATGGATGCCCACGGCGCGCGCCATCTGCGCCAGGCGGATCACATGTTTCTCCACCTCCTCCGGCGCGGCCATCATCAGATCGGCCATCTCGTCGATGATGACGACGATATAGGGCAGGATCTCCTCGCCCAGCTTACGCAGATAGGCGTTGAACCGCTCCAGATCGCGCACGCCGGCCTTATTGAGAAGTTGGTAACGCCGTTCCATCTCCTTGATGCACCAATACAGCACGCCTGCGGCCCGGTCCACGTCGGTCACCACCGGGCTGAGGAGATGGGGCGTGCCGTTGTAGACGGTCAGTTCGACCATCTTCGGATCGATCATCAGCAGGCGCAGAGTTTCGGGCGTGTGGGTCAACAGCAGGCAGCCGACGATCGAATTGATACAGACCGATTTGCCGGTTCCCGTCGCGCCGGCGATCAGCAGATGGGGCATCCGCGCCAGGTCGGTGACCACCGGTTTGCCGCGCACGTCCTCGCCCAGCGCGATCGTCAGGCGGCCCCTGGCCTGCACGGACTCGAACTCCTCACCCTCCATCAACTCCTTCAGGCCGACATTGTTGCTTTCCGTATTCGGCACCTCGATGCCGACATAGCTTGTTCCCGGAATCGGCGCCTCGATCCGCACATTGCGGGCCGCCAGAGCCAGCGCCAGGTCGTTTGACAGGCTGGCGATTTTGCTGACCTTGACCTTGGTGCGTTTCGTCTCCCCGCGCACCGTCCGCTCAGTATAGCCCGGGCGGATCAGATATTGGGTGACGGTCGGGCCGGCGTTGACGCCTTCAAAATCGGCGGGGACGCCGAACAGAGCCAGTGTCTCCTCCAGCAGTCGCCCCCGGTAGCGGATCAGATCGTCGCTGTCGATCGACCGATCCCAGAAATCCAACATATCACTCAGCTGCGGAAGCTCCCACGTCAGCGCAGCTTTCCCGTTTCGGGCGCTCATCTGCTCGTCGGCGCTGATACCTGATAACTGACCACCAGAACCGGAAAGATTGTCCGGCTGCGGCTGGGGCGAATCATCTTCAGCGGGGTCGGCGTGCGCCAGAGCAGAGAGTGGAGAGGCGGGCGGCGTGAGAGGGACTGTCTCGCTTCTCTCTTCGCTCATCTCATTTCCCAAACCGGAGAAGCCCTTCTGTCGCTCTTCGCGCCACGTCTCCTGCAGAATCTCCCAACTGTCCAGGGCCATGGACCGGAGGGCGTCCCACAGCCAGCGGCCGGTGAGCAATGCCAGCCCCAACAGGGCGCTGAACCCGATCACCGCCCACGCGCCCCAGCCAGGCAGCGCGGCCTCCAGCAGATTGGCGAAGAACAGACCGAGCGCGCCGCCGGCTCCTCCGTCCGCAATGCGCGCCGCCCGCGCCATGGACGGCAGCAACAGAGTAATGAAAGCAAGATAGGCCAGAAAGACCAGGAGCATACCGGTCGGAATCCGCCAGGGCAGGATGGGCATATCGCGCCCTGACGCAGCGCGCCTGGCCGGTCTGTCGATGACGCGCAAGACCATCCACAGGCCGAGAAGTCCGGTCAGCAGGGGCACACCGGCCACGCCGTCGCCAGTGGCGGCGCGCAGGAGATCGATCCACAGCCCTGTGACGCTGCCGCGCGAGCCGGTGAGCAGGCTCAGCAGCGTAAAGACCGAGATCAGCACGAGGCTGAGGCCGACAATCTCCGTGCGGGCGATGACCGCCAGCCCGTCCACAAGCTGCCGCAGCGGGTTCGCTTTCTTCTTTCTACGTCTTTTGGCTACCATGTCAGGAAGTTTCGAGTCTTATGTTTCTGGCTTTCAGTTGACGCGGGGAAAGAACAAACGTTCCCGACACAGTATATCAACGAATACGGATTTCACCAATCAGTTTTTAATGTGAATCCCGCTTGACACCCCTACTTTTCGTCTGCGTTACACAACCGAAGCGCGGGCGTCTCGCCTTCTCTTACGGGACGCCCTCACGGAGCGGAGGACGCCCTGCGCAGTGTAGAAAAGGCGGAGCTTCAATATGAACGCACAATCGTTTTGGGATTCTGGTTGACCAATGGCCGCTGCTTACACCTGAATCACCACAGGCAGAATCATCGGTCGGCGCCCCATCTCATTGCTGCAGAAGGTGGCCAATGCGTTGCGAATGCGACGGGAGAGCGCGGTGGGCGACACCTTGCCCTTGACCTCCTTACGCACGATCTCCTCCGCCCGCAGAATCAGCCCTTCGTTGTCCCGAATATAGACAAATCCCCGACTGATGATCTCCGGCCCGTAGAGAATCGAGCCGTCGAATTCGTCCAATGCCACGATGCAGACCAGGAAACCGCCGCTGCCCAGATGACGCCGATCGCGCAACACAACGCCGCCGACATCGCCGACGCCCAGCCCGTCCACAAAGACGTGGTTAGCGCTCACATGCTCGCCCAGACGCGCCTGGATGGCGTCGTCGTCATCATCGAATTGGCCGAATTCCACCACTTGGCCATCTTCCACGACAAAGATGCGCTCCGGCGCCATGCCCAGACTCTGCGCCAACTCGCCGTGCAGTACAAGATGGCGGTACGCCCCATGCACGGGTATAAAGAAGCGCGGCCGCACCAGTTCCAACATGCGACGGTAGTCATCCTTACCGCCATGCCCGCTGACGTGAACATCGTCCGACAACTCGTGATAAAAGACCCGTACCCCGCGGCGGAACAGATTGTCCACCGTCCGGTTGAACAACTCCTCGTTGCCGGGGATCGGTGTTGCGCTCAGCACAACCGTGTCGCCCTTTCGCAAGCTGATCTGGCGCTGGTCGCCCATGCTCATGCGCACCATGGCGCTGGTCGGTTCCCCCTGGCTGCCTGTGGCGATGATCGTCACTTTGTGGGAGGGCAACTCTTCCATCTCTTTGGCGGTCAACAGTTCGTCCTGGCGGATATCCAGGTAGCCGAGACCGATGGCGATCTTTACGTTGTTGACCATCGAACGCCCGATCATCCCCACCCGGCGGCCGTGCTTGCGAGAAATGTTGATAATCTGTTGCACGCGGCTGACGTTGCTGGCGAAGGTCGCCAGAATCACCCGCCCGTCCACCTGTGAAAAGATCTCGTCGAGCATTTCTTCCACTTTGGTTTCGCTCGGCGTACTCCCCTCCGTCTCTATATTTGTACTGTCACCCAGGAGCAGCAGCACGCCCTCATCGCCCCAACGTTGCAGCTTGTCCACCTCGGTCAGCTTGCCATCGACCGGCGTATCATCGAATTTGTAGTCGCTCGTCAGGATGATGCGGCCGGCCGGCGTGGAGACACAGACGCCCACGCTGTCGGGGAAGCTATGGCAGGTGTGGAAAAACTCAATCGTAAACGGCTCCAAAGCGATTGAGTCATCTTCGGTCACGGTATGCAACTCGGTCTGGGCCAGCAGGCCATGTTCCGACAACTTGCCTTCAAGCAGCCCTTTCGTCAGCGCGGTGGCATAGACGGGCGCGTCCAGCCCCTGGTCGATCAGATAGGGCAGCGCGCCGATATGATCCTCATGTCCGTGGGTCAGCACGATGCCGCGAATCCAGTCCAATCGATCCAGCAGATACTCGGTCTCCGGGATCACCACATCCACACCATGCATGTCGCTGTCGGGAAACATAAGGCCGGCGTCAATGATAAGGATGTTCTCACCGGACTCCAGCAGCATCATATTTTTACCGATTCCACCGAGGCCGCCCAGGGGAATCACCCGCAGTTGCGTGGCAGGCGCGACGTCTGCACTCCCAGGGGTGGTGGCGGCATCGCTCCGTTCCATTTCAACAGTCGCTATTTCCGTTTGTTCCATTCGATTTCTCCTTTACCTGGGAGCCGGAGGGCGCGCCGGGCATCTCGCCCGCATACCTTCCGGGACCCAGGGATTTTATCTAACACAAAAACGCCGGGCAGCGATAGCTCCCAGCGTGAGCGTCATGATTCGATTTTATCTGCAAAATTCAACATATGCTCACAGTGCGAGCAGAGAGTACAGAGGTGAGAGAATCCCTCTCATTTCTCACTCTTTGGCCGCGGCCCAATGTTCGAACAACGGGAGGCGGGGGCCAAGCTCGCCCCTCTGATTCGGCTAATTCATTTCATTTTAGCTGCGATTGGTCTGTTTGTCCACTTTCTCACGAGAGTGGCGTGTGGGCCTGATCTTGGGGTGATGATAGCAGGAGCGGTTGCGCGGGCGAGCGATGCAGTGGACGCCGACTCGCGGGGAAACGCGACACCGATTCAGGAGGTGCCTCCGAGAGTCGCCACCGGTGGCCGGTTTTCAGGCATCAACGATGTGTACCGGCCACCGACCACAAGCCACTAATAGACGCCCAGGTAGCGGTCCAACTCCCACTGCGTCACAAAGTTGCGATAGCTGTCCCACTCCAGCGTTTTCGCCTCCACATAGCGCTCGAAGACGTGCTGGCCGAGCGCGTCCTGCACGACCTCGTCCTGGCGCAGCGCCTCCAGCGCCTCACCCAGGTTGCCGGGCAACGTCTCCAGGCCGGAGCGGTCGCCGTTCATCTGGTAGAGATCTTCCTCTGACGGCATGGGCGGGTCCAACTTGCGTTCGATGCCATCGATGCCGGCGGCGAGCATCACGGCAAAAGCGAGGTAGGGATTGGCGCTCGGGTCGGGGCAGCGCAGTTCGCAGCGCGTGCTCTGCGGGCGGTTGGGATTGATGCGGGGGATGCGGATCAGCGCGCTGCGGTTTGTGCGCCCCCAGGAGACATAGACCGGCGCCTCAAAGCCGGGAACCAGCCGTTTGTAGCTGTTGACGAGCGGCGCGATGATCGGTGTGATGGCGGCCGCGTGCGCAAGCTGGCCGGCGATAAAGTGAAGCGCCGTCTTGCTCAGGCCGTACTCATCATCCGCATCGTACATGCAGGTCTCATCCTCACCAGCGCGCCACAGACTTTGATGAACGTGCATTCCGCTTCCGTTTACGCCGGTGATCGGTTTGGGCATAAATGTGCAGTGAAGCCCGTTCTTCTGCGCAATCGCCTTGAGCGTCGTGCGCAGCGTGATCGTATTGTCCGCCGCGGCCAGCGCGGGGGCATACTGGAAGTCGATCTCATTCTGCCCGCTGGCAACCTCATGGTGGGAGGCTTCTACCTTGATGCCCAGGGCGTTGAGCGCGTCCACCATCTGCCTGCGCACGCCATGCGCCGAATCGGAGCTTACATCGAAATAGCCCGCTTCGTCGTGGGGGGTCAGGGGGTAGAGGCTGTTGTCGGGATGGCGGCGGAAGAGAAAGAACTCCAACTCCGGGCCGACGAGGAAGTCGAACCCCATCTTCTTGGCTCGTTCGAGCTGGCGACGCAGAATAAAGCGAGGGTCGCCGCTGAAGGGATCTCCGTTCGGGGTGAAGACATCACAGATAACCCGCGCGGTGGATAGCTCCATCTCCCAGGGGATCGGCATAAAGGTATCCAGGTCCGGCACCAGATACATATCGCTCTCAGCGATGCGGGCGAAGCCTTCAATCGAACTGCCGTCGAACCAGACGCCGTTTTCGACGGCGCGATCCCAGTGTTCTATCGGGATCGTTACCTGCTTGACGATGCCCACGATATCGCTGAATTGGAGACGGAGGAAACGCACATTGTGGCGCTTGATCGTGTCGTCGATCCGTTCCAGTGCCTCCATCAGTTTTTCATCTGCAAATGCGTCCAAAAGCATGCTTGCCTTCCCCTTTCAGATAGTTTTCAGTCGTCAGTTTTTCGTTTTCAGTTGCAAGACGCTCACCAAAAACTGGAAACTAGGAACCAAAAACCATGCAACCGTCAGTATAAAAGAAAAAGGGGGCAGCCACAATGCAACGCGCCGCCCCCTTGTTGTAAAGGTTTTTAGTCGTCAGTTTTTAGTTCTTAGTTATACGGTGAGCGGGCACGAAAAACTAAAAACTCTAAATGCCGTAGTACATCACAAATTCCTGCGGATGCGGGCGCAGGCGTACAGCATCCACCTCTTCCAGCCGCTTGTACTCGATGTACGCCTCCAGCAAATCCGGGGTGAAGACGCCGCCCTCCAGCAGGAAGTCGCTGTCATCTTCGAGCGCGTCCAGAACTTCGCCCAGACTGCCCTTCACCATCTGCACATCTTTGAGAACATCCTCTTCGTACAGATCCACCTCAGCCGGGTCGCCCGGATCGATCTGATTCTTAATGCCGTCCATGCCGGCCATCACCATAGCGGCGAAGGCCAGGTACGGATTCGCGCCCGGGTCGGGGCAGCGGAACTCGACGCGCTTGCTCTTCGGCGAAGCGCTGTACATCGGGATACGGCAGGCGGCGGAGCGGTTGCGGGCGGAGTAGGCCACGACCACCGGGGCCTCGTAGCCGGGAACCAATCGACGATAGCTATTGGTCAGGGGGGCGCAGAAGGCCAACAGCGCGTTGATATGCTTCAGCAGGCCGCCGATGTAGTGCAAGGCCATGTCGCTGAGGCCGGCGTACTGGTCACCGGCAAAAAGCGGCTCGCCGCCCTTCCACATGCTCAGATGCGTGTGCATACCGGAGCCGTTATCCTCGAAAAGCGGCTTCGGCATAAAGGTGACGGTCTTGTCGTGCGCCTTGGCGACGTTCTTGATGATGTACTTGTATAGCTGCACCTGGTCGGCCATCTGCAGGAGCGGTTTGAACAGCATATCGATCTCAGCCTGACCGGCGGTGCCGACTTCGTGGTGATGCACTTCGATGTCGATGCCGGCATCGATCATCTTGCGCGTCATTTCGGAGCGGACGTCTTGCAGCGTGTCGTAGGGAGAGACGGGGAAATAGCCGCTCTTGAGGCCGACCGTATGGCCGCCGCCCAACTCGCCGGAGTTCCACGGCGCTTCCACACTGTCCACATAGTAACCGGCAGTGTGGCGACCCGCTTCGTAGGAGACAGCATCAAAGATGAAGAACTCCGCCTCCGGCCCGACATAGATCGTATCGGCGATGCCCTGGGATTCGACATAGCTGACCGCTTTGCCGGCGACGTTGCGGGGGTCGCGGCTGTAGGCTTCGCCGGAGAGGGGGTCATGCACATTGCAGACGGCGCTCAGCGTCGGCATCGCGCAGATCGGATCGACAATCGCGGTCGAGGGATCCACCCGAAGCACCATGTCGCTGTTCTCGATGCTCTGGAAGCCGCGAATAGACGAGCCGTCAAAACCCAGCCCCTCATTGACCGCCTCATCCGCATCGAACAATTCTACCGGCATTGAGAAGTGCTGCCACTGGCCGAACAGATCGGTAAACTTGACATCCACCATCTGAATGCCGTTCTCCTCGATGACACTGGCCAGTTCGGCAGGTGAACTTACGTTGAGTTTCATTCCTCTCTTTATCCTTTCACAGATAGTGTGGGGTCCATTCTGATTGCCGCCAACCGTCCGGCAGATGGCGTCGACGGCGCTCAAAAAGCAACCTGAAAATTGAATCAAGAAATGATAATTGGTATAGTATACCCTGCGTTGGATGGCGCAATCATGGACAAACCGAATAACGATTGTCGATGTTTGTTTGTGCAGATTGCATGATTCACCGCCCCGCGATTCTTGTGTGCCCGGAGAGCGCCCCGGTGAATCCTGTGCATGGATAGCGGAATGCGCAGGACGATTTTCACGCCAATCCTACCAGGCGGGCGCATTGCAGACCAATTTCACCATGCCCGCTTTCGCTGCTACACTGATGGTGCAACAGCTAAAGACTCGAACTGGTCAGAGGCGAGCGGCCCACCACTGACCGATGATCATGGACCAATCCAATGACAAAACTCGCCCTGTATGAAGCGAAGCCGTCGGTGCGCATCGTGACCGGCGCCTGCCCGCACGACTGCCCGGACACGTGCAGCTGGCAGATCGCGGTGGAGCGCTCGACCGAACAGGCGCTGGACATCTGGGGGCATCCCGATCACCCGGTCACGCAGGGCACGCTGTGCGGCAAGGTCGACCGCTACCTGGAGCGGGTATACCACGCCGACAGGCTGACGCATCCGCTGCGCCGCGTCGGGCCGAAGGGCAGCGGCCATTTTGAGCGCATCTCCTGGGGCGACGCGTTCGAGGCGATCGCGGCGCGGCTGCAGCGCATCATCGACGAATGGGGGGCGGAGGCCATCCTGCCCTACGCCTACGCCGGTACGATGGGCTACTTGCAGCAGGAAGGGATCTCCGGCCGCTTCTTCCAGCAGATGGGGGCCAGCCGCCTGGCGCGCACGATCTGCTCCGAGGCCGGATTCGAAGGCTACCTCTACACGATCGGCTCGACGATCGGCATCGAGCCGGAGGATTTCGCCCACGCCCGCCTGATCCTGATCTGGGGCAGCAACACGCTCACCAGCAATCTGCACCTGTGGCCCTTCATCCAGGCCGCGCGCAAGCAGGGCGCCCGCGTCGTCGTCATCGATCCGGCGCGCACGCGCACGGCCAAAGCCGCCGACGAGTGGATCCCGATCCGCCCCGGCGCAGACGGCGCGCTGGCGCTGGGCATGATGCACGAGATTATCAACGCCGGTCTGCATGACAGCGACTATGTGTCGGCCTACACCGTCGGTTTCGAGCAACTGGCCGCGCGCGTGCAGGAATGGACGCCGCAGCGGGCAGCGCAGATCACCGGCATCGCCGCCGAGCGGATCAGCGAGTTGGCGCGGGACTATGCGACGACAAGACCGGCGGCGATCCGGGTCAACTATGGCATGCAGCGTCATTATGGCGGCGGTATGGCGATGCGCAACATCACCTGCCTGCCGGCGCTGGTCGGGGCGTGGCGGGAGCAGGGCGGCGGCATCCAGCTCAGCACGAGCGGGCAGTTGAGCCATCTGCAGACGCGCGGCTTGCAGCGGGCCGACCTGCTGGCCGGACGCATCCCGCGCACGATCAATATGAACCGGCTGGGGGACGCGCTCAGCCTGGAGCGCACGCGCCTGGCCGCGTCCCACTACGCGCCGCGCCCGGTGGACCGCAAGCCGACGCCCGCGCAGGCCGGCCCGCCGGTGAAGGCGCTGATCGTCTACAACAGCAACCCGGCCGCGGTCGCGCCGGATCAGGGGGCGGTGCAGGCCGGGCTGGCGCGCGCGGATCTGTTCACGGTCGTGCTGGAGCATTTCCAGACGGACACGGCAGATTACGCCGACTTTGTTCTGCCCGCCACGACGCAGGCGGAGCATTGGGATCTGCAACGGATGTACGGCCATCACTATCTGGCGCTGAACCGGCCCGCGATCCCGCCGGTGGGGCAGGCGCGGCCCAACAGCGCCATCTTCCGCGGCCTGGCGCAGGCGATGGGCTACATCGACAGCGGCTTTTATGAGGATGACGAGACGGTTCTGCGCAATTTTGTGGAGGCTCAGCGCCATCCCCTCTATGCGCCGGTGACGTGGGCGGCGCTGCTGGAGAAGGGCTTTGTGCGCCTCAACCTGCCGCAGCCGTATCTGCCGTTCGCCCAGGGCAACTTCCCCACGCCGAGCGGCAAATGTGAATTCTACAGCGAGCGCATGGCCCGTGACGGCTACGACCCGCTCCCCACCTATACCCCGCCGAAGGCCGGGGAGAGAGAGGACGACAGCGCCCCTTCCGCGTTCGATCTCCAGTCGCTGGCCTGTATTTCTCCGCCGGCCCATTCATTCTTGAACTCGTCATTTTCGCATCTGGAGCGTTTGCGCGGCCGCGAGCGGGAGCCGCTGCTGTGGATCCATCCCCAGGACGCGAGCGCCCGCCGCATCGAGGAGGGCGCGCGGCTGCGCGTCTGGAACGAACTGGGCGAGGTCGGGCTGACCGCGCGCGTGACCGAGGAGATTATGCCGGGCACGGTGCTGGCGCCGGGCATCTGGTGGAACAAGCACAGCGCCGATGGCCGCAACGTAAACCAGCTGACACCGCAGGACGAGACCGACATGGGCGCGTCCGCCAGCTTCTACGATGTGCGGGTGTGCGTGGAGCGGGTTTAGGAGCTTGTGTGCGTTCCGATGATTGTGCAAGGGCGGGCGTGACGCGGGCACAAGCCCAGGATGTAGGCGGCGTATCGGTTTATGCGGGATACGGATGGCGTGGGGGGTGATCCCAAGGGGAGTGGGTACGTAGCCACCGCCTTTCGTGGTCTAGTGATTGGGGGCCAACCATACTTCAGACGGAGGAAACTCAACAATGGACAACGCGAATGAGCCACACACGGAAAAACCGGTGAATTCAATCACCAAGGTCCCCGTAGAGCGGCTGGCGCTGGACCGTCGGAATCCTCGTCTTTATCTCGCCAGCAACGAACCAAATGATGTTGATATTATCGCGCAACTCTATCGCTCTGAGGACTTGGGTGAGTTGCTCCAATCTATAGCGTCTAACGGCTACTTGGATATTGAACCCCTTGTTGTCCTTGAAGAGAACGAAAGCCTAACTGTACTTGAAGGCAATCGTCGTTTAGCAGCCATCCGTCTGTTCGAGAATCCTGACCTCGCGGAGCAGATTTCTAAACAAGTGGGGCTCAAAATTGCCATTCCACCTTTCCCTGAGCAATTCCGAAGCACGATTAAGGAGGTTTCGGTCTACCGTGTAGAGAGCCGTGCGGAGGCTAGGTCCTTTATCGGATTCAAACACATTAATGGTGCCGCTAAATGGCAGTCCTACGCAAAGGCGAGATTTGCTGCCGAGTGGTACAGAGATGGGTATACCTCACTCAAAGACATAGCTGCCCAAATCGGCGACAGGCACGATACGATCAAGCGGATGGTAAATGCCATCTACGTGCTTGAGCAGGCGGAACAGGTTGGGAAATACCGCCTCTCGGATCGGGCAAGTCCACGATTCAACTTTTCACACCTTTACGCGGCTCTGTCCCGTGCGTCTTATATGCACTTTCTCGGCCTAAAGGAAGCGTGGTCTTCATTCGACCCAGAACCGAATCCCGTCTCTACGGAGAAGCTAGACTGCTTAAGCGAAGTATTAAGGTGGTTGTATGGGTCTAAAGAAGATGACATTGATCCGGTAATACTTTCTCAGAACCCTGACATCAGGCGTCTAGGAGATGTCCTTGAGAGCTCGGAGGGGCTCTCGATTCTGAGGGCAACTCGTTCCCTTACAGATGCGCATTTGAGCACGTCTCCCGCGAACCAGAGGTTCTCCGAATCATTGGTACGAGCAAGAAGTGAAGTACGTGAGGCATCGAATAACCTTCGTGGGTTTGATGGCCGAGAACAGGCTCTTGTGGGGATAGCGGAAGATATATCCGAAACGGCTCAAGCATTACATGCTCGAATGGTCAGTAAAGTCAAGGAAGTAAGGGCCGACGAAGAATGAAGCAAATCCCCTATTTCCCCTCTGATGAGTTTGCCAACGATTCCCCGCCCAATTTGGACTTAGCAGCCGACTACTTGGAACTAAGTGCACTTTTTTCCAGGGATGGTCAGTCATTTAGCGAAGACATAGTCATTGCACTGGAAGACGCAGCTGAGACGGAATACTTTGACGTTGAAACCGAAATCGAAATTCGGGAGGAAGTTGCAGCGGGAGCTGTCGCCCGTATGTCATCTCGGAAACGGATCCTGGCAACATCTTATCCATTTAACATTGACGACGACGGAGACGTCATCTTCTTCACTGGCGAACAGACGGACCTGGGGCATACCACCTATCTAGTGTCGCTGATCTTATCCAATTTGAAATCGGTGTCTCCTCTGCTAGTTGGCAGCGACGCGCATCCCACAGAGAAGGAAGTAAGACGCCTTCGCCAGTATTTTCAATACTTGGCGACCGCTGCTATTGCGGCGGAGGTCGGTGGGCCTGCATGGTCTTTCGGCTTTCCACGACCTGACGGAACTGGTTTCTTAACGAGACTCACTGAAATATGGGCATTCCTTAGGGACGGAAAGGTTGGTGCTGATCCTTCTGCGCCTCCCGATCCCAAAGACGACCAGGTAGACATCTTTGCTTGGCGCGAGCAAAAGGATGGCCTACCAGGATTCCTTTTAATCGCAGCCCAAGTTGCTACCGGCCGCAACTGGAAGTCAAAGTCCATCAAGAATCACGTTGAACGTGTATTCGCCCAACGTTGGTTCAGCCCCGCTCCTGTTACTGAAATGGTTGCTTACCATGTGATTCCATTTGCGCGACCCGATGAAAAGTTTCGCGATGACGTACTGGTTCTGGGCAATGTCCTACATCGCTTGCGGGTTCCATTTAGGGTTAGCGAAGCGGCTAGTCTTGTCTCCAACGGCGTAGAGGTAGAAGCGTTCGACCTGCTCGGCGATGTCTCCGAGTGGGTCCAATCCTACGTGGAGCGGACGAGGGCATTATGAGACATCGCTTCTATTCATTATGCCCATACTTTGCTACGTTCCCGGAGGCTTTCGTCGAATAGCACCTCGCTGCGACGAGACTCAATGGTGTGGTCTTTATTCCATTTTGTGGACGGGGCACAGCGGTATTCGAAAGCCTAATACGGGGACGGCAGGGTGATGGATGCGATATCAATCCAGTAGCTGCTTGTGTTGCGGGTGCCAAGTGCGATCCGCCGGCGCATTCTGATTTGCTAGAGCGGTTATCAGCGTTGGAGAAGGAAGGCCTCTCGTTTCAAGCCAGTGCCAACGTAGGAGAACTGGCAGACTTCTTTTCTCTCTAGCTTTGCTCGTGCAACCTACAACCAAGCATTTTTTTGAGGGATAAATTCGATTGGCACAACGACCGGACTGATCGTTTTATTGCGGCGCGCGTGACCGAGGAGATCATGCCGGGCACGGTGCTGGCGCCGGGCATCTGGTGGAACAAGCACAGCGCCGATGGCCGCAACGTCAACCAGCTGACACCGCAGGACGAGACCGACATGGGCGCGTCCGCCAGCTTCTACGATGTGCGCGTCTGCGTGGAAAAGGCGTAGCTGTCAGCGAATCGTGTGCCTTCAGATTGAAAGCAGGCTTTTTCGTATTTTTATAGTGTGTGGTAAATTGTGTAAGAGCGGGCGAGACGTTGGCGATGCCAGGGTGCAGCCCGTGTGAAGTGCCGCGGCAACGGATTGCATTCCCCTTTAATGCGGTTGCCCTGTAGACATAACCCTCGACCGGCCCCCATTGCTCCCCCACCCGAGCCTGTGGTAGCATAGGTTTGCCACAGCAGTTTAGACCTTGTAACTTGTCGCGAAACGGACGAGAGGGCGCGTTGCGCCCCCTTGTCGGTTACCAGGTCTATGGACTGCTGTGGCGGCACCCATTCGTCTGTTTCCACCAAGGGGGCACCGCCACGTGCAAGGCAGAGCTGCCAGCCTGGCAGCGATTCTGGTCCTGCTGACCGCCTTCTCCGTATCCCGCCTGCAAGCCCAGAACCAGGAAACCAGCGTCGAGCAACTCCTGGCGGAGTTGAAAGTGGTAACGACGCGTATGGATCGCCTCGCGGCAGAGGTTGCTGCGCTGAATGCACGCGTCGGCGCGCTGGAAGAGGGGGGTGCCCCGGACCCGCTGGCGGGCATCGCGATTGCGGACGAGGAGCGCTGCACGCCCTACGATGCGGACGACTACCCTTACGCGCAGAGCGTGGAGGCGAAGATCGTGGCGGCGATGGGCGGGCGCATATACGGCCCCTACAGCGGCACGACCTTCGCCAGCACATCCGAAACGGACATCGAACATATCGTGGCGCGTAGCGAGGCGCATGACAGCGGCCTGTGCGCGGCGGACGCGGCGACGCGTGCCGCCTTCGCCAGCGACCTGCTCAATCTGACGCTGGCCGCCCCGGATCTGAATCGGAACAAGAAGAGGGACAAGGATCTGGCCGAGTGGCTGCCGGAGCGGAACCGCTGCTGGTATGTGGCGCAGGTGGCGGCGGTGAAGCGCAAGTACGTCCTGACGATGGATGAAGGGGAGATGCGGGCGGCGCTCAGCGTGCTTGCCTTCTGCGTCTCGTCCGAGATGGTCTTCCACTCCGGGCCGCCGACGGCGCCGCCGACGGCGCCGACGCCAGTGCCAACGCCAACGGAGGATTCGTCCACCGCGCCGTCGCCAACGCCGGCGCCGCAAGCGGTTGACGCCTTAGCGCTCTACGACGACAACGGCAACGGTCGGATCACCTGCGCGGAGGCGCGTGCGCACGGGATCGCGCCGGTGGAGCGGGGGCATCCTGCGTATCAGTACATGCGGGATGCGGACGGGGATGGGGTGGTGTGTGAGGGGTGAGCCAAAGGTGCATGGGATCGGCAGGCAGTTGCCGGGCCAGGTCTGGATCGCAATTCCGCACAGGGTAAGGCCTCCTGCGCTGACGAATGTGGAGCTTCGTCCGGCGTGGTTTAGCGACGCTCCTGAACATGCCAGACGCTCTGCGCAATGTCCCGCATGACGACGAGTAAACCGGGCCAATCCGTACCGGAAAACTGCCTTAGCGCCTGCATGATGCGTGCGTGGATTTTGCGCCGGTTTGGTTGTCGCAGTTGTATGACAAGCACGCCATGATGCGGCATCATCCGGTAGTGTGTAAATCCCTTGTCAGTGGTAATCAACAGGCGCTCTTCCCGCTGTGCCATCTCCCACAGTTCGTCATCCCGCATCCCTTCATCTGCAGTGCCGCGCATGTCGTGGACGTCGTGCCCCAAGGCGCGAAGCGCTGCGACAGTCATGAGGGGAATGTTTTCGTCAACGAAGATCTTCATCTCCTGTCGACAAGCGCCTCAAGCGGCGTCACCTGCTCTTCGGCCAGGGATGCTACATAGTCAAAACAGGCAAGAATATCTTCACGCGTGATAGAGGGATATTCCTGCAGGAGGTCTTCGACGCTATCGCCGCAGGCAAGCATCCGCAGGATCTGATACACGGGGATGCGTGTCCCCTGGATGCAGGCTTGTCCGTGACACACTTGGGGGTTGATCGCAATCCGATTGTTCATTCCTTCATCCTCCGGGGCATTCAGCCGTTATTCAATCAGACTGCTGCTATGACTTGAAATTGCCATGTATCTGCCTCCTCCGGCGAATTGGAATGTTTGGACATTATATACGTGACTTCGCAGCCGGACAATCGGCGGGCGGGGCAACGTAGCCGGCGTCAACGCCAGCGCTGCAGGTGGGTGACGCTTTAGAGTCTTATGATGATAACGGCGATGGCAGGATCAGCTGAGCGGCGGCGCGTGCGCGGGACTGCGCCCGTGGGCATCCGGCCACTGACAGCCCTATCGCAGTGCTTTGTTGATGGTCTTGATGAGTTTTTTCCACTGAGTCCGCTCCACCTCTGTGAGGTCCGCCGCCTCATGCTCTTGTGTCCAGCGAAGGAAGGCTTTGGCAAGGCGGTATTTCGAAAAGGTACTCTTGCCGATCTTTTTTGTGAAGATGTCAACAACGGGCCGTGCTGGTTGCTGACCGGCAATATTTTCGATGTCCCAACCCAGATGGCTCTTTGCCACCTCAATAAGTGTGTCCCTGAGGAGGTCTTCGATCTCTGGGCGAGTAACGTCCCCTTGGTACGCGTCCGCCGTTCGAAGGATATTTTTGTTGCCCAAGGTATGGACCAACGTATCGACTTCGGCGGCAGCGTCACCAGCCGCGTCGGAGTCCAGCAGGGCTGCCACTTTGAGATTATTCGCGTGAAGAATAGTAGCGAAGTATACTACCTTGCCCGCGTTGTTCGCTGGGATTAGCGAAATCCTGTCGTTGAGATTTTCCTCTCCCGCTGCCTTGAGAAGGGCGGCAGTCGCCTCAACGTACCAGTAGTCGGTCAGTCCTTCAAAAACTAGATTGCGTTGCTGCGTGAATAGGCTCTGAGCAAGATCATAGCCGAGTGCCTCTTGGAGGGGAAGAAGCGCAGTTGAGTCGCTGGCGGTGACAGTAGTGTGAACCTTAGTGCCGGTCGTTCGCTCCTTCATCTCCACGACCCGCACCAAGTCGAGCTCGTCTGACCCCACCATGAACGGCGAGTGGGTCGTGTAAAGGAGTTGGTTAGTCTCGGCGAGGCGAGAGACGGTGGCACGGAACTCGCGTTGCTTCAACCCATGAAGGCTCAACCCGGGTTCGTCGAGCAGCAAGACGGCATTTTGATAGCGGTCGGCCGCTTCGGCGAAGAAAACGACGAAGAACGAAACCAGCCACTGGAACCCCTCGGAGCGCTGGTCCAACTCGACCTCCACGCCCAGTTCGTCCTCCACGACTACCTTGAGATATTGCTGGTCGGCTTCGACCCGCAGGCGATCAGCCTCAGCCCTATTTGGGTCAGGCCGCCAAATTCTGTTGATGCTCGTAGTTAGCCGGACGCTCGCGGCGTTGAGTTGGTAGCTTCGCTTGTCAAGTTGGTCTTGGTAAGCTCTAAGGCCACTCTGGTCGCCCTCGCCAGGGTCAGGGGCCTTACCCAGGTTGGAGAGTTCACGTGCGTCAAAGCCAAGGAGCCTGAGCAGGCACTCGTTTCCTCTATCATACTGGTCGTCGTCAAGGACGTTCTGTTCTAGTCGATCAGCGAGAAGCCCCAAGTGGAGCCTTGGGCGGACTCTAAAGTAGCTCGAGAAGTACACGAAGACCGGAAGACTATCATTAAGTAGCTCCACAGCCTCTATTCTTTTCGCGGACACCTTGGCCGCTTTGGTCAACCTATCGAAGCGGTCTTGCTCAGTAGCGTTTTCTTCATCGACTAGGGGGAGGACGTTGTCTAGCCACCTCACGAGTGTTGCAGCTCGGTCATTTATGATTCTGGTTGTGTCGCTCCATTCAGCGACGATTTTATCCAACTCTTCACGTTGGGGTGGTTCGGAGACCTCTTCGGTGCTCGAAGACACCCGTTTATCAACGTGCGATGCCAACCTCTGGAGGTCCTTTCTGATATCCCCGTATGTTGGAACCACCGGGCCCCCTAGGATCCTGTGCCAGAAACTGTTGTCAAGGCAACGCCCGAACACATATGTACAGCCAGCAAAACATTTGTCTATCTGCGTGACAGCCTCCTGTTCACCGTCATCGAGCGCGAAGTGCGCCTCCACTACAGTCACTTCGTCGGGTGTGATGGTTCCGCTACTGGCCTCATCCAGCTTTAGTTGGCTAAGCTCGGATCTAGGGAAGTCGCGGAGCGGGTCAAAACCTGGCACGTCGTCCGGGGCATTGATTTTCTCAAGCGCTTTGAGTAGCGCCGTCTTGCCGGCTTCGTTGGGGCCGACGAGGATCGTCTTGCTAGATTCTAAATCGAACCATCCGCTGTCTCGGATACTCCAGTAGTACTGCACTCGGGCTTTCTTTAATCTCATAAGGTCACCGTTCGATCCTAGTAGAAGGCTCTGAAAGTATGCGTTGCGGGCACCGTTCAGAGCGTGTGGGGGCTAGGGTGTTCCCCAGTTCTTGTCACGGCTCAACGGAGTGAGCTTGGCCCCACAAACTGGACCACGAGCTAAGGTGGATAAAGGAGTATTTCACCGGTCACGTGGATAGATAGACCAGTGTTCGGCCTTATTGCATCATGCAAGGCGCCACTCTTCTTTTAGAGCATTGATTAACTTCCTTTGACGTCTCTTTAGCACATCAGGCGTCCACTCGGTTTCATCTACTACTTGCACAGTGAGAGCGAAGGTTGGCATTTCCCCTTTCTTGAAATACTTCTCCTTCTTCTGATCGAAGTCGTAGTTTTGGGCGCTTGAATTCTTTCGATGTGATAGGAGAACTAGGTTGGAAAGTTTATGAGTCCATTTGGTCCTCACCTCCTCATTCGGAAAGTCTTTGAGCCACTTCGAACCAGAACGTGGATTCTGGGGCAACACATGCTCAATAGTTATGACAGATGGATTATGACGAACGCCAACATCAGTCAATAGGCTGTCCAGCCGCAACAGCAAGGGTCTCCGCACTCGAATCTGCAAATATATTTGTCCATCTATAGCGTTTAGTATTTCCGACTTCTCTGCAGACGAGAGTTGCATCGGTGACTCAGGGGCAAAAAGATTCTTTCCTTGCTCAATCCATCGAAGGAGATCTGCGTACCTTCTTATGCGCTGAGTGATGTTCGATCGCATGATGAACATGCCGTATGCGAGTCGTTCCAAATCCTTAACTGGACTCTGGCGAAATCAGGCCAGAGTGAAAGGGCAAAGCAGTTGTAGCGCCTGCCAATTGGCAGGCGGGAATAGAGAAGGTCAGTCGAGCCTTCTTGAATGGGTGTAACGTGTAGCCGGACAACCGAGGCGCTCAGGTTGGTTAGTGGATGAAGCGTTGCAAGATCGGCGCGACATCGGCCAAGCGCGCGGCTTCCTGACAAGCTGTTTGCAACAGCGAACGAGCATGCTCCTGCCGATGGCGACGAATTACGTCGGCAAGCGAGGCGAAGCAGTCCTCTCTCGCCGCATGATTGAGACGCCATTGCAGAAAGATGTAAGCCAGGAAGACGATGGCAAACCATTTTTCGGTTGCTTCAAACGACTGCACGCGGAAATCAGTCAAGCCCAAGAACTGTTTGACGAAAAAGTTGTCTACCTCAATGGACCAACGTTTTTGGTAGCAAGACAGTGCTTTCTGTGCTGACAGCGATAGGTCAGTGCAGAGAAAGTACTTCGGGTGTTTGTCCCGATGGTGCCGTTTGCTGATCAAAACACAGACTTCAAAGGGCAGCTTGTTGAGCTTGCCCCGCAGCGTACGCAGCAGATAGCTCTGCGCCTGCGAGCCTGTAGCAGTCAGGCGGATGCGCCGATACTGCTGGTGCTTGAGTTGTCGGTTCCATTGCGAGAGCCTGATTCCGTCCAGGATGCGATTCGACTTAATGGCACAGATCAGATGCCAGTTGCGTCGCCGGCAGAACTTGAATAAGCGGTTTGAGGCATACCAACTGTCACAGAGCACTGTAACCCGAAACTGCGCCGGCAGCAGTTGGTGCAATGCGGTCAACATCTCCTGGGCCAGGCTGCCCTTCTTGCGATAGCGTACGCGTTGTGCCAGCGGACGCGTGCGGTTGAGGCGGCGCACCGTGCGCTCACGCATAAAGAGGCGCCAATCGAACACGTAGGCAAAGTCGCCGCACTGAATCCGCACTTCTACGTGTACTGTGCCGTTGGTGTAGCGCTGCCTCCTTGCTCCTGACTTGGTGTGGTCGTGATGAAAATCGACTGCCTGCAGATGTCGTGTATTCTTATCCTTGGCGCCCAGAGAGTCGTCAATGCTTACCGTAACGACCCAGTTGCCCGTTTGCTGCGCATGTTCGGTCAACTCCCTGACCACAAACTGGCGCTGGCACGAGCGGATATCTTCGGCCTCATAGGGACTGATGCGCAGATTGTCCGCACCATTCGACGCATCCGGCGCATCGACAATAAGCCGATACAGGCTGGCGATTGTCTTGTGTCGCACATCCGATACGATCAGGCTGTCCGTCATACGTAGCACATGCCGGTACTGTGGCTTCGTCAGCCGCATCTTCAAACTGAGCAAGAACGTGACCAATAAGGGCGAATGTTGTACAATTAGCTTGAGCATGGGAGCGCCTCCTGTTGGAACCGGTCGAATGGTTCTCTACCATTCTACTCAGGAAGCCTCCCATGTTCTACTTTTCGCCAGTGTCGAGTCCTTAAGAAATCTGGCGAGATCATCCGTGTCATTAGGATAGCGTTTGAAGTACGCCATCGCTGGGGAAATCCAATCGAAATTATCGAGGCGGTTCAAATATCGAAGGAATTGATTCACAGTTTCGGCAATGGTTATGCTTTCGAATGATTCGCGAGTAATGACTTCATAAGCGTCCGCGTATGGTTCAAGTATATCGTCGATAAACTTTGTCCTCTCTACTGTCTTAAGAACATTATCCTGAAATTCCTGCTGCAAAGTCCCTCGCAACTTGCTCTTCATGAAGATCATTCGCATGTGAGCAAAGAGTTCTCTGAATTCATTGCGACCAAGATTTTCCTCAATAGCTTCCCATTTATCAGTATATTGAGAGCGGGGATCTCCCTCCATTGCCCCGATAACATTTGCTTTCAAAATGTCGGTCGGAGATAGATCCAAACCTCTATCATTCAGAACGGAGAAAATACGGTAAGCAGAGTTTTGGTCTGATGTAGAAACCACAACAAGATAGCAACGCTGAGCGAGAAACTGCATAAGAGTATTGCGTCGTTTCTCGTCAAACTTAGTTATGGTCTTCAAAAGGTATTTCGTATTCTCAAGCATTCTTTCCTGACTGTCGGATAGCTTCGCATGAGAATTCTCAACAAAATCTGAGAGTTTCCCCGTATTCTGAATATTGTTCTGAAAAAACTTTTTGTCACGTTCCCGAACGGTGAGCCGATAATGTCCCGGGATTCCGGCAGATTCTCGACCTGGAGCATAAATGTAACCATGTCTGTCGCTCTTGACGCTCATGGAGCCAGCGAGTTCACGCAATACGCAAAAGAGAATTGTCAGAGTTGTTATGCGCTGTTGACCATCAACGATTTGCGCCAGAGGTTGGAGATTATTCTTGATAATGACGATACTGCCCAAGAAATAAGGTGAAGTGTCACTTACATTCTCAACCTGACCCATTGCAAACAAGAGGTCGTCGAGCAACTCACTCGTTTGCTCGGTTGTCCAAGCATATGGACGTTGATAGTCGGGGATCTTGAATCGGTAATCGTCATTAAAGATACTGAAGAGTTGCAACTCTTTGGCTTCGATTGTCTCTGGCATTCTTGATCTCCCGTGCTTGGCCCCAGGCCAAGGGCGACATTAGGAGCGATTCTCCGAACAAGTGAATAGATAAATCAGTAGCCGAATAGCAGTGACGCCCATTGACCTACATTCTTGCCCGGGGCATCATCCGGATTTGGACGAATGTAGTATCATAGTTGAAATCCATCGTACCATAACTCGCACGAATCCAATCAAAATGCCCGCCCTCACCCTCAAACCCACCCACAAGCCCGTCAAATCCTACTACGCCGCGCTCGACCAGTTCGCCCGTCTCGGCGTCACCCACGAAACCGCCGTGCGCGCCGCCTTCCAGTCCCTCCTCGAAACCTGCGCCCGCCAGTGCGGCTGGACCCTCGTGCCGGAGTTCGCGCTCAACATCCGCCGCGGCAAGCGCATTGTCGCCGACGGCGCGCTGATCGACGATTTCCGGCTGACGCACGGCTACTGGGAGGCCAAGGACATCGACGACGACCTGCCCACCGAGGTCGAGCGCAAGTTCCAGGCCGGCTACCCGCGCGACAATATCCTCTTCCAGACGCCGCAGCGGGCGATGCTGTGGCAGCACGGACACCTGGCGCTCGACGCCGACCTGACCGACCCGAAGCAGCTGATCGAGACGCTGCAAACCTTCTGCGCCTACCGCCCGCAGGAGTACGCCGCCTGGGAAGAGGCGGTCGCCCAGTTCAAGGATAGGGTCGCCGACATCGGCCAGGGCTTGGCCGCGCTCATCCAGCAGGAGCGCAAAAGCAACCGGGTCTTCACCAACGCCTTCGCCGAGTTTTTGGCAAAATGCCGCCAGTCGATCAACCCCAATCTAGCCGAGGCCGCGGTCGAGGAGATGCTGATTCAGCACCTGCTGACCGAGCGCCTCTTCCGCACCGTCTTCCACCGGCCAGCCTTCACGCGGCGCAACGTGATTGCTTTTGAGATCGAGAACGTGATCGACGCGCTCACGTCGCAATCGTTCAGCCGCGACGAGTTTCTGGGCAGCCTGGACCGCTTCTACGTCGCCATCGAGCGCACGGCGGAGACGATCAGCGACTTCTCGCACAAGCAGCACTTTCTCAACACCGTCTACGAGCAGTTCTTCCAGGGCTTTTCGGTCAAGGTGGCGGATACGCACGGAATCGTCTACACGCCGCAGCCGATCGTCGATTTCATGGTGCGCAGCGTGGCCGCCATCCTGGAGCGCGAGTTTGGCCGTTCGCTGGCCGACGAGGGCGTTCACATCATCGACCCGTTCGTGGGCACCGGCAACTTCATCGTGCGCATGATGCGCGAGATCCCGCGCACCGCGCTGGAACGCAAGTACGGGAGCGAACTGCATTGCAACGAGGTGATGCTGCTGCCCTACTACATCGCCAGCATGAACATCGAGCACGAGTACTACGACGCCACGGAGATGTACGAGCCGTTCGCGGGCATCTGTCTGGTGGACACGTTTGACTTGGCGGAGGACCGGCAGTTGCCGCTGTTTGCGCCGGAGAATACGCAGCGGGTGGAGAGCCAGAAGGAGACGCCGATGTTCGTGGTGATCGGCAACCCGCCCTACAACGTGGGGCAGGTGAATGAGAACGATAACAACAAGAACCGCAAGTATCCGACGATGGACAAGCGGGTGGCGGAGACGTATGCGAAGGACTCCAAAGCGACGAATAAGAATAAACTTTCAGATGCCTACGTGAAGGCGATTCGCTGGGCGGCAGATCGGATCGGCGACGAAGGAATCGTTGCTTTTGTGACCAACAATGGGTTTCTCGATAGTGTGTCGTTTGATGGGATGCGGAAACACCTCGCGGATGACTTCGATGCAATTTATATTCTGGACTTGGGCGGGAACGTGCGCAAGAATCCCAAGCTCTCCGGTACAACGCACAACGTTTTCGGCATTCAGGTTGGTGTCAGCATCAACTTCTTTATCAAGAAGAACGGCAACCCAAATTCCCAAGTTGAGATGTTTTACGCGCGTGTCGAGGAGAACTGGCGCAAGGAGGAGAAGTACCGCTACCTGAACGCAAACGAACAATACGGCCACATCGAGTGGAAAGCGTTTATGCCGGATAAGCGGCACACGTGGCTGACCGAGGGGCAGCACGCCGAATATGAAAGCTTTATCTCGATAGGAACGAGGGAAGCAAAGGCTGGGAAAGGGGAGGCAGTTGATGTGATATTTAAGGCCTATAGTCTCGGTGTCAGCACGAACCGTGACGCTTGGGCTCGTAATTTCAATCGCAACGCGCTCACTGAGAATATGAGCCGGATGATCGACGCCTACAACGATCACGTGTTTAAGTGGGAACGACGGGGAAATCTGGATGCAAATGTCGATGATTTTGTAGATTATGATGATAAGGAGATTAGTTGGAGCCGGGACCTAAAAGCAAAATTGAAGCGAGGTAGAATTACCGAATACGCTGAACACAAGGTAAGAGATTCACTCTATCGTCCGTTCACCAAATCGAGCCTTTACTTTGACCGGGTAATGAACGATATGGTGTACGTCTTCCCGTCCATCTTCCCCACACCGGAGACCGAAAAAGAGAATCAAGTGATTTTCATTACTGATAGAGGCTCTGAGAAGCCCTTCATGGTTCTTATGACCTGCCAAATAACTGACTTACATGTTGTGGGTGCAGGCTGCGGCTCCCAATGCTTCCCCTACTACACTTACGACGAGGACGGCAGCAACCGGCGCGAGAACATCACCGACTGGGCGCTGGCGCAGTTCCGCACGCAGTACGGCGACGAGACGATCAGCAAGTGGGACATCTTCCACTACGTCTACGGCCTGCTGCACCACCCCGCCTACCGCGAACGCTACCAGGCCAACCTCAAGCGCGAGCTGCCGCGCATCCCCTTCGCGCCCGACTTCCGCGCCTTCGCCCACGCCGGCGCGCGCCTGTCCGCCATCCACGTCGGCTATGAAGAGCAGCCGCAATACCCGCTTGCTCAGGTCGAAACGCCGGAGATGCCGCTCGACTGGCGCGTGGAGAAGATGCGGCTCTCCAAAGACAAAACGCAGCTGCGCTACAACGGCTTCCTGGCGCTGGAGGGCATCCCCGCCGAAGCGTTCGCCTACCGCCTCGGCAACCGCTCGGCGCTGGAGTGGGTGATCGACCAGTACCGCGTCAAGACGGACAAGCGCAGCGGCATCGTCAACGACCCCAACCGCGCCGACGACCCGGAGTACATCGTGCGGCTGATTGGTAAGGTGATCAGCGTGAGCCTGGAGACGGTGGCGATTGTGGCGGGCCTGCCGGGGTTGGGGATTGATGTGGCAGAGATGAAGGCTGGCGGAGGATTGGAGGCGTCATAGACCGCCTGCGCCACAAACGAACGCGACAGCCCGCCGAACTACTCCTGTTCACTGTAGGCACCGTAGATCTTGGCGAGCATTTCATCGCGCTCTTTCTCCATCTCCTCGACCCTTTGCAGCGCCCTTTCCTCGATCAGTAGCGCCAGGCGGATTTCGTTCAGCTCTTCGAGGCCCTTCCTGGCGGTCTCTTCCTTCTGGCGCAGGACAATTTGCAGCAGCCCGCGCTGGTGGCGCGAGAGAGGCGTCAGGTAGGTGCGCGCCTCGTCGCGGTTCATCTCGCCGATCTGGGCGTTTTCGAGAGCTTTGGTGGTATCGAGCAGACCCTGGAACTGTGCCTCAAAGGCCTTGTCGAGCAGGAGTTGCTCACGCAGTTCGGCGCGCACGATCAGTTGCTCGGCCCGCTCTGCGTCGAGCGCGGCGGCGCGCTCCTTCCAGCGCCACCGGCGGGCGATTTTCGATATCCAGGTTTGTTGGGAGTTGGTGCCTATCAGTTTGGCGACCTTAGCAACCTGGCGCGGTATGGGCAGGGCCAGGAAGAGCCGGAACCAGTAGTAGCAGTCGAGCGGCTCTGCGGGCTGCTGGTCCCACGGTTTAGGCTGGCGGTCGTTGTCCGCGGCGCCTTCGTTCTGTCTATCTAGCGCGGTCATTTCTGGCTCTCCTTCACCTTGTCAACGTGAGGGCTGTCGTCGTGTCCGGCTTCGGCTTGACTGTCGGATTGGTTGTACACTTGCTGAAGCAGGGTGTTTATCTTTTGTTGGTAGATTTCCCTGGCCCTTTGCTCGACCAGTCGATCCAGTTGCTCTTCATCGATCTGCAGTTCGCCGGTCTCCTTCTCGTGCATGATCAACCGCAGCAGTCCGCGTTGATGCTGGGACAGGGGGCCCAGATACTTGCGCGCCTCTGCGCGGTCCATCTCGCCGACGGCCGCGGCGCCCAGTGCCCGGTTCGTCTCTTCCAAGCCCTGAAATTGGGCCTCAAAGGCGATCTCGCGGAGCAAGTGGTTGCGCCATTCGGACTGCACGGCGAGCTGGGCGGCCCGCTGTGCGTCGAGGGCCTCGGCGCGCTCTTTCCAACGCCACTGGCGCGCGGTTTTTGATACCCAACTGCTTCTGGGGTTCATGCCCACAGCCTGGGCGACGCGTGCAAACACGCGTGGGACGGGCAGGGTGACGTAGATTTGGAACCATCTGAAGCGATCGAGCGGCTCGCCCGGCTGCTGTTCCCACGGCTTGGGCGCAGTTCCGCTGGCGGCGTTCTCCACAGATTCAACATTGTTGTCAGACATCACAACCTCTCCTTATGTATTGCGGGGAAACAAAAAGCACCCCAACTCCGGTCGGCGGCGCGAGATTTGGCATAGCGAACTCGCGCGAGTCTTCCCTGGGGGGAGTCGAAGTGCCTGTACCTGTAACGGGTCGGGCGGGCGCTTGCCAGGGCGGCGGCCCTTCCCACGGTTCACACAGGGGGTCCATCCATGAAATTGACGCTGACCGAGAGGGGATCTTCTTCTCAGGCAGCTAACGTACAATAATACTGGGAATTAGAACATTTGTCAACCCTCTTTTTTTCCATTTTCACACTTTTTTGGGTCAGCAGTTCGGGAAGATGGCCCAAAGGCTGCTTTCTCAGTGTTTGCAGTTGGAGGGAAGGAGCCTCGCAGGCGTTCAAGGAAGAGTCAGATTCCTGGTTTCACCTGAAAGATAGCTTTAGATAGCAGCCCTGCCACCCCCTCCTCCGCGAAGATGCGCCGCGCCCGCTGAGCCGGATTCTCCTTCCGCTCCAGCCGCCGCCACAGGGGGGTGAGCATGCGCTCCTCGCCGTGGCCGCGGCGGGCGAGGGCGGCTTCGGCCAACGCGAGGACCTCCGCCAGGAAGCGGGGCGCAGGCTCCGGCGCGGCCAGCCCGGCGCGAATCACCTGCGAATGAAACTGTCTCATGCGCGGCCAGCAGCCCGATAGAGATATGAACTCTTCTCTCTCCTCACTCCTCTTCACTCTCTCCTCGATAACCGGCGCGAGCGCGGCCTGCACATAGTCGACGATCTGCCGATGCCCCTCCACCAGCCCCAAATAGAGCGCGGCGGCGGCCATCTGTTCATGCGGCGGCTGCTGACAGGCCGGGCGCAACTCGACCGTGCCGTAGGCGGTGCGCAGGCGGGCGCTGTGCCAGACATAGTGATCGTGCAGCAGAAAGGCGGAAAAGCAGTGGTCAGTGACCGGTGGCCGGTGGCCAGTCTCATCACCACCCACGATCCACTCGCCACGATCTACTTCATAATCGGCGCGCAGAACGTCGGTGAAGGGGCGGCCGTCGGGCAGCAGGCGCTCTCCGTCGCGACGCAGCAGAGCGGGCAGTTGGCTGAGGCGGGTGACGAAGTCGGTCAGGTCGACGTAGGGGCGAGCGATCATGCCGTGGCGCTGGCCGTAGGGGGCAAGGATCATGCGGCCTTCGCGGGCGGAGCAGTCGCCGGTGAGCGCGCCGGCGACGACGGGCGAGTTGGCGCAGAGGGCCACCACAACCGACGCCATCAGGTTGCCGAAGTTGAGCAGGGTGACGGCCTCGTCGCGGCTGATGTCGACGTGCGCCTGGTCGCTGGCGGTTACGCTGTACCAGATCCAGTCGGCCCCCATGATGTCGGCGAGCGCGTGGTAGCGCTGTTTGGGGGAGAGCAGCTCGCGCGTGGGCGGGCTGAGCGGCTGCACGCCATAGCCCAACACGCGCCATCCCAGTTGCGCCGCGGCCCGCACCAGCCGCTCCAGAGCCGTGCGGAAGGCGCTTTCAAGCGCAAAGAGGGTGTCGCAGGGGCCGACATTGAGTTCGATGGTGCCCCTGCCCACTTCGAGCGCATAGCTATAGGACGCGCCGTCGAGGCCGACGATGAGGTCGGGGTTGACCGCGTCCCGCTTGACTTTGAGAGGAGCGAGCGCCCCCTTTTCATTCCTCATCAGGAGGGGCCACAGCTGATCGATGTCGGCTGCGCGGCCCGCCTGATCGACGACGGGGAACTCGGCTTCGCGGCCGATGGTGCGCGGGCCTTGCAGGCGCGCGGGAAAATGCGCGGCGAAGGTGGCCGCCAGGGCTTCGTATGCGCGCTGCAGTGAAGGCTCCACGATAGCTACCCGGGCTGGAAGGGCTTGATTGCGGCGGAGAGGCGGCGCACGATGCCCGGCAGCGCGGCGTATGTGCGGCAGACGGCGTTGGCGCGCGTGGAGGCGCTGCCGCGGTCTTTGACGCCGGTGAAGAGGATGGCGTTCATGCCGATCGACAGGGGGCCGATGATGTCGTTGCTTTCGCGGTCGCCGATGTGGACGATCTGGTGGGGCGCGGCACCCAGACCAAAAGCGGCCTGACGGAAGACCTCGGGCTCCGGTTTGGATGCGCCGATCTCATCGGAAAAGAGCATGTAGTTGAAATAACGCAGCAGCCCCTGGCGTTGCAGGAGATAACGCAGGCCGCGACCGGTTGTGTGGATCGTATCGGAGATGATGCCCAGCTTGTAGTGCAGCGAAAGCTCGTCCAGCGCGGCATGCACGCCGGGGGTAAAGTCCGGCTGGATGCGCACCTCCATCGTTTCGATCTCGCGGATCAACTCATCGACCTCACGCATGAGTTGGGCGAAGCGCCCCGGCCCTGGCCGCAGACCGAGAAACTCGTAGGCGTCGTACATGCGGGCGGCGATGCCGGGCGTATGCTGTTCCTCATGCCAGACCTGCTGGAAATTCTCATTGGCGTGTTGATAGGCGCGCACGGCCTGCTCGTAGACGATATCCGGGTGCTTGCGGGTCACGTGGAGGGCGAAGAGTTCGATGCGGGCAGTGGTTTTGCTGGGCAGGCCGAGCGCGCGGCGCTTCGGCTCGTCCGAATCGTCGATCGCGATTGTGTCCCAGAAGTCAAAGGTGATGGCTTCAATCATAACTGCAGTGGCCAGTGGCTAGTGGCCGCGGGAGTTTCCCGTTTTCGAAGCGGCAGGCAGGCGGGCGAACCGGGCCATCGCTTCAAGCAGAGATGCGTTCTCGTGCGGCGGTCTGGCGGCGATGCGGATGTGATCGGGCAGGCCGAAGGAGGTGCAGTCGCGCACAAACATGCGCGCGGCGACCAGTTGGTCGCGCATCGACTTGGCATCCCCCACCGGCACCAGGAAGTAGCTGACAGTTGTTGGCAGCGGCGCGTAGCCGCAGGCGCGCAGACCCTCCTGCAGCGCCCGGACATCCTTGCGCAGACGGGCGGTCGTCTCTTCGCGCCAACTCATCTCATCCAGCGCCACCAGGCCGGCCAACTGGGCAACGCCGTTGACGCTCCAGGGCGGCTGCACAGCCTGCAAGCGCTCGATGATCGACGGGGGCGCCAACAAGTAACCGAGACGCAGCCCGCCCAGCGCAAAATCCTTCGTCATCGAACGCAGTACGACCCAGCCCGGCCCGCGTGCGCGGCGGCCATTCGTTGCCGACATCACCCACTGCGCCGCGCTCCAGGGGTCTTCGGTGAACTCGGCATAGGCCTCATCAACGACCCACAGGGCATCGGGCGCGCCTTCCCACAGATAGCGCAGTTCGCCCGGTGACAGATACTCGCCGGTGGGGTTGTTGGGATTGCAGATGAAGACCAGCCAGGGGGCGGCGGACTCCAACGCCTGGCGGGTTTGCGCCAGCGTCGTGCCGCCCGGGGCAAAGCGGCGGCGGCTGATCCGCTGCCAACCGGGCAGAAGCAGATAGTTGGGATGCCCCCCGGCCATGATGACGCCGTCGGCGTACTCGCTGAATGTGGGCGAGAGAATGGCGGCCTGGCGTTGATATCCATAGGCGTGGGCCAGCAGCCAGATCAGGTCGGCGGCGCCATTGCCCACCAGCACCGCGTCCGGCGGCAGGCCGTGATAGGCGCCGATCTTTTCGCGCAGGCGCTGGCTGCGGCTATCGGGGTAGCGGGCCAGAAAGGAGCGGCTGATCTCATCATGGACAGCCTCGACCACCGATGCCGGTGGGCCATACGGGTTGATGTTCGACGAAAAGTAGATGACTTCGGAGGGGTCCAGCCCCAGCGCATCTAATTCGGCGTAATCGGGTGTGCCATGTATGGATGTGGTTGGCATAGGAAAGTTGGATGCGCTACCACTGCGAACCATGAGCGCCAAGAGTCGTCCAACTCGCATGACGGCTACGGGGTATGCTATCACAACGGGACGTTGCGCGCCACTTGCGACGAGAAAAGCAGTGGCCTCTACCCGCCCGACCCGTTTGCGCGGTTGCCTTGTGTACTGGTACATTTCGAGCATGGAATGGTCGAAGCCTGATGTGTGCTCCACGCCGCGCAGAAATCAGGCAGAACGGCATTGCAACGATGACAGGAACCCCTATGCGCACACCGGACGATCTGCAACAGTTCATTGACGAGAACGAGATTGACGCCCAACTGTTGCGTGAACTTGGCGATACGCCGACCGTACCGGCGGCCGCGGCGGCGCTCAACGTCGAGGCGGACCGCATCCTCAAGACGCTGCTGTTTCTGGCGCAGAAGCCGGGGGAACGGGATGCCCCGCCGACCCCGTTCATCGTCATCAGCCACGGTGAACGCCGCGTCGAGAAACGCCCGCTGGCAGACCTGCATGGCGTGGGCATCAAGCGCATCAAGCTGGCCCCGCCGGATGTCGTGCTGCAACTGCTCGGCTATCCGGCCGGCGGCGTGCCTCCATTCGGCCATCGCACGGCTGTGCAGGTTCTGCTGGACAGTTCGATCGCGGCCCTGGCCTCTGGCTTTGTCTACGGCGGCGGCGGTGATGACAAGACGATGCTGCGGCTGACGGTTGACGAGTTGGTGCGCGTCGCCCAGCCGCGCCTCATCTGCCTGAGCGGGTGAGAGCAGTGGCTGCCACCGGCGCAGACGATACGGGAACGTTATAAGGAGAGAACGATGACACGGACAGGACAGGCCGTTGTAACCGTAGGGAAAGAGTTCAGCATTGGCGAATACAGTGTGCCGGACCCCGCGCCGGGCACGGTTCTGTTGCGGCAGGAGCTAGGCGGCATCTGCGGCACCGATATTCACAACTGGCAGAAGGGCATCGACCCGGCAACGATGCTGGGGCATGAAAATGTCGGCATCATCGAGGCACTGGGCAAAGGGGTGTCCACGGACTATCTCGGCACGCCGATCAAGGAGGGAGACCGGGTGGTCTTTCATCCCCGCAATGGCGGCACAGGCTACGGCTTCCGCGGCGCGGATGAGCCGTTCAGCGGGGGGTTCGCCGACTACATCTACCTGACGGACCCGGTGCGATGCTTGATCAAGTCGGAGGCGCCGCCGCAGGTGGGCGTGCTGGCTGAGCCGTTTACGGTTGGCGTTCATGCCGCGCTGCGCGGCGATGTCAAGATCGGCGATACGGTGATCGTGCAGGGGGCCGGCCCGATTGGGATGATGTGCATGATCGCGGCCAAGATCAGCGGCGCGGGCCGGCTGATCGTCATCGGCGGGCCGGCGGGACGCCTGGAGCTTGCCCGCAAACTGGGCGCGCATGAGACGGTCGATATCGGGGCCGTGCCCGACGCGCGGGAGCGCAAGGAGACCGTGTTGGGACTGACGCCGGGCCGCGCCGGCGCAGATGTGGTGATCGAGGCGGCGGGCTTCCTGCCGGCCTTCCCGGAAGGGCTGGAGCTGGTGAAGGAGGACGGCGTCTTCGTCGAGGTTGGTCACTTCGTGGATGTCGGCACGATTGCGGTGAACCCGAACCGGCACTTTCTGCGCCCCAATCTGCGGCTGGAAGGGGTGTGGGGCAGCCGCTATCCCCATTTCGTGCGCGCGGTGTCGGTGATGGAGAGCGGCGAGATCGACTTCGGCGCGGTGATCAGCCATGTTCTGCCCCTGGAGCGGGTGCGGGAGGGATTCGACGCGCTCGACGGCGGCTATGAGTTGGACGGGAAGACGGCGTTCAAGATCGCGGTGCGGGGGGCGTTTGGGGCGTCCTGAGTGTTTAACTCACTCCAGCGCGTAGAACGCGGCCGCGTTGTCGTGCAGAAGTTTGCGCCGCTCGGTCTCGCTGCGGTCGGCGATGATCGTCTTCAGCGCCTCCACCCAGGCGCGGTAGGTGGCGTCTGCGCCGAGCGTGCAGACCGGCCAATCCCCGCCGAAGACCACCCGGTCCGGGCCGAAGCTGTCGAGGCAGTGGTTGACCGCCGGCGCGAGGTCGGATGCTTGCCAGCCGGGGCGGGTGCGGGCGATGATGCCGGAGATCTTGCCGATCGTGTTGGGCAACTCGGCCAGCGCGGCGATGCCGTCCATCCACTGCTGCCGGTCATGCCAGAAGGGATCGTCGCGGTCCCTGTGGTCGGCTATGGTCAGGTTGAAATCATCCTGGTCGCCGCTTCCCGTATCTTCGGGGAGGTCTCCGCTGATGAGATACGGATCGCCGTTGCCGCAGTGATCGAGGACAAAGCGGGTCTGCGGGCATTGGCTGGCCAGCTTGACGCCATCGCCCAACTCCGACGGGCGCATACACAGATCGAAGCATAGCCCCAACTCACCCAATAGACGGACATTCTCCACAAACTGGGGCGCAAGGCAGAAGCCCTGCGGCGTGGCTGGCCCGTGCAGCACCTGGCGCACGCCCTTGATGGCCGGGCTGTCGGCAAAGCGGCGGATGTAGTCGGCGAAGGCGGCGGAGGTCATGTCGCCGCCGATGACCGCGCCGGCGGTGGGATTGTCGTCCGCGGCGCAGAGTTCGATCAGATGCTCGGCCTCGGCGGGATGCTGCGCCGCGGTCACGTCCACCTCCATGTAGACTGTCTTGACTACGTTCTGCCCCGCGGTGGCGGCCAGGTAATCGCCGGTCACGTAGCTGCGATTCAGGCTCGGCGCGCCCGCCAGCCAGGGCAGGTCGAACCGGTTCAGGTCCCAGAGATGTTGGTGGGTGTCGATGATCGGGAGCATGGGAATCGCCTTTGTAGAGGAGTGGGGCGAGAGGAAACGAGGAGTGGGAGAGAGGCTCGCTCCTCTTTACTCTCTTCGCGTGGTTTTCGGATTAGGCGGCCAGGAGTTGCGCGGCGTTCTCGACCTGCCACTGCATTTGCAGTTCGGTCGTCTCGTGCGGTTTGAACTGCCGCGCCACCGACTCGATGGCGACGCCGCCGCGCAGCTCGATCTCGTCCAGGTCGGCGATGCCCATGCCGAGGTCGTGGGCGTAGCGCAGCAGGCCCAGCTCGAGCGGTTCGAAGCCCATCGTCTTGGCGATGACGGCGTCGGCGGCGAAGACATCTGTGCTGGCCGCGGCGATGCCGAAGTCCAGCCCGTCGCCGCTGCCGGGACCGTTGCCCTGCATGCCGCGTGCGCCGTCGATCACGGCCACGTCCGGGGCCATGAAACGGGCCAGCCGGATCAGATTGATGTTCATGGCGCGCGATTCTTCGGGGACGCGGCGCTCGCCGTGGCTGTTGAAGCCGTGCATCTTGACGCGGTCCTGGCGGTAGATGGTGCCCATGATCATATTTTTGAGCGCGAGGGTGACGACGCAGGTGTCGTGCGTCTTGGGAACCGCGATCGAGATGGTGCAGGGGCAGTCGAGGACGGTACGGGGCATGCGCACGATCGCCTCGCTGCCGTCGGCCAGCACGATCGGGGTCGACTCCCATGCCGTCTCGCGGTGCAGGTCCAGCAGGCGCAGGGGGATGGGGTACTCGGCTTCGAGGGCGTGGTAGCCGAAGTTGCGGTAGGCGTCCCAGGTATCTGCCGCGCCGGCCTCGGCGATGAGGACCTCGCGCGGCGGCGTGGGCGTGGTAAGCAGGAAGTCGAGGACGCCGCGCAGCGCGTCGGCATGGCTGGAGGCGAGCTGGTTGTCGCTGCTGAGGAAGTTGGGCTTGAGCATCACCTGGTCGGCGAGGCGGGACTCCACATCGGCGCGCACCAGTTCGAGCGCGTTGAAGACGTTGGTGCGGCGGTCTGCGCCGTGGACGAGACTGACTCGTGCTTTGGACATCGTGCCCTCCTTGCGAAATGTCAGAGGTGAATTGCGGCGTAAGCGGGGTGTCTCGGAATGAGTGTACTCTTGGTTTTGTGTGGTGTCAACAGTTGGCAGAGGGCGGGGCGGGGTCTGCACTGCCATTTGCTAACTGACCAGTGACAGTGTTCGCGGATATCTCTAGAAAACTCAAACCCATCAGAAGATAACATAACTCCCGATATTTTCCTTGTACACATTCGTGTAAAATTACATAAATCTGAAACCTCTGACTTCCTAAACAAATTGTTATTGTTTGGGGTTGACGAATTGAGATGAACGGCGTATACTGTGTGTATTAGAGTGTGTTGTTAGTTGTGACGTTAGTTTCTCAACATGCTGATTTAGGAGAATTGTTATGGAAAAGCTAACCGAATTGCTTTTGGAAGAACGTAGGCTACTCAATGAAGAGCGCCAAGAACTACGGGAAAGGATGTCCAAGGCCGAAAATCGTCTCAGAGAGGTCAAGGTTCGTCTAGCCCATGTCGAGGGACTTCTTGGGCCAAGCCAAGCGTCAGAAAGTACCTCTGGGGAAGGCTTGTCGTCTCGCAATCGCGACATAAGAGATATCGCGGCAGATATTCTGGGGGAAAGAGAGGGGGCCCCCTTGCATTACAAGGACCTCGCGAAAGAGGTTCAAAAGCGTGGGGGAAAACTCACCGGCCCCAACGCACCTAACATCCTTGTAGCTCGCCTAGTCAGCGACGACCGCTTCGTTCGTCCCACACGCCGGGGATTCTATGCGTTGCGGAGAGACTATCCCGGTCTTGAGAGCGTCGGTTCACGTGGGAAGCGCGGGAACAGTGATGGTGGATCAGAGCAAGACATTTCCAGCGCATCCATGGATTTACCGATGTGAAATTCGTGTGACACCAAGATTTTCCGCGCTGAGTAGTGAAGATTGGGTGAGGCAGAGAGAGTACCACGACTCTCACTGCCTGTCTTTCTCCCTAAAAAATGATTCTAGAATTAAGAGCACATTGGGAGAAATTAGGCTTAGAATGAGAAAGAGCACTAGCGGTGGGCTGCAACCTGTGACCAGTGCTCTTTCTTGAAGGGATTCAATCGTTCTATTTCAGTAAGAATTTTACGATTGGAATGAAGCATATCACAGCTTCTCTCTCCTGTCAAGAAAGAGCCAAATCTGGGATGCACCCCCTGCCTTTGGTGTAACTTCGGGGGTGTGCCCCCTCCCTTTTGACAGGAGATTTGATTATGGTAGTTCGAATTGAATTAGGCGACCTTCTCAGTAATTCCCCGCTTGGCGAAATACTACTGCCAGTTCTCGTACTATTTCTGATATTAAATCAAATCGGATTATTGTTACGTCGAGATCTGTGGATCAAAACTGTTCTGGAGAAAGTGTCCATTTATGTTTTCAGGGGCTTTGTTGAATCTGTGAGGCTTGTAGCTGTATTGAGTCTTGCTTTCACAATGTCTCTAGTCGTCTTGCTTCAATACTTAGAGTTTTACTCGCGTCGCGGTGATGAAGAACAAACATAGGCGGGCCAAATGCTTTGTCAGTAGGATCTACACGGGGATCTATCCGTCTTTGTTAAGGGCGAGATAGCGACGACACCGAATTGACTACATGCTTGCCCGAAGGACCCGCCAACACGGGTAACCTTCTTAGAATTAGAAACTTGAATCGTGATTGAGTAAACTAATCCATCAGATTTGACTTCCCAATCGAATTCAAGAAGTTCATCGTCTTCTTGTTCCTCAAAAGACTGATTCATCGCCCAATTGATAATTGTCGTTTCTATCTCGCTCATAGTCACTCCTCGTATTGCTGCTGCTTTCGAAGAGGTCGGGCTTGACCCGGAAACAGGACCGGTGACAATCGACGATGTCGACGCCTTCTCCCAGGAAATCAATCGGATCGAAGATGGTGTCGCCACCCGCATCGGCATGATCCCCTGGCAAACCTATGGGTTCGGCAACTCGATCTATACCTGGGGATGGGCCTTCGGCGGCTCGTTCTATGATGAGGCCAACGAAGAGGTGACGCCGGATGACGAGCATATCGTCGCGGCCCTGCAATGGATGGTGGACACTGCCAAGGCGGTGGGTGGGCCTGATCAGGTCTCCGTAACCCCACCGGGCCTCCAGGTTCATTACTTCGGCGGCGGCAATGTCGGCATGTCCCCCATGGTGTCGGTCAATTTCCGCGACGTGAAACGGTACAACCCGGACTTGCAAATCGGCCAGGGGCTGGGGTGCATCCGAGATTTTTGTATATCCCCCTGGGATCGCGGGCGTCTCGCCCGCACCCCGCGTAGTTGGCATGATAGGGCGAGAAGCGCGCCAAATATCCTGGATACACGCCATCTGCCGAGCCTGTCACCTGCCAAAACTGAAGTGTGGTATAATACCTCTGTGCATCGGTCAGGCAAAGCCACCTCCCGTTTCTGAAGATCTTTTGGGATGGCCCTGCCATCAAGGTCTTCCGCCAAAAAATCTTCAAATGCACGCCTTGGCCGCCTGCCGACAGCGCCAGCCTCCGTCAACGCGAAAGAACGTTTCATTTCATATAGTTAGGACTTTCGCTAAGCTGGCTGGAAAGCCGGGATAGTCGGTTTGCGAAGCTGATTTCGCATATAATCGCTGAAGAGGTCAGTATGCACGCGATAGATGGTTTTGTTGAGTGATTTAGCGTGGATCTTCAGTGAGAGCCAAGCATGGTAACAGCAGGCGAGGTGATTGCGCTGAGAACGGGCTTTGCGACATTGGCATTTGGCCGAGCCGGTCAGTTGCTTCAATTCGCGGTGAAATTCTTCGACCTGCCAACGCAACTCGTTCGCTTTTTGAGCGACTTGCGTGATCACAGTCTCATCCAGATCATTGGTAATGACCCAGTCTAACGTCGCCGTTTGTGGCAACTATCTTGAACAATTTCACTTTGAACGGCACTTTCTTGAGCTTGACGTAACTACTCAGCCTCGTCTGGGAAGTTGTTTGAAAAAGAACGGTCATCGGCAAAAAGGCCAAAAATGGCTGCCGGAAAGCGTGAATCCTCCATCTACACGCCATAATTCGCACCATTTGTGCCGTTTTGATCCGAACCTGACCTTTTCAGACAGATTCCAAACACGATTTATTACACTTGGATGACTTGGTTGCCCATTGAAAGTCGCACTTTGGGTAATGGCTGAGTAGTTACAGCTTGACAATCATGCCATGGTGAAGCCGTTCGTCGGTCCAATCGATTTCATCGAGATGAATGGAGCCATCTTCTTTGCTCAAACTGACCAAGCGGTTGGCTTTAAGTGTGGTGTAGAAGGTCAATCCCAGACGGTCGACCAGCTTCAAGTTCTGCCAGGAGCCATACCAACTATCAAACAGCACGGTCTTGGCCTGAACCTGTTTATCACTGACGGCTCGCAGCAGCATCTCTTGAAAATGGTCGTTCTTTGTCTTCCCATCTGGGTAGTGGTCACAAAGTAAGTGTTGAGAGCAAGGACTTCATTGCCAAGTTGTGGTCAATGATAAACCAGTTGGTGACCATATGATGGTACGCATCGCTCTTTGAGAATGAGAGCGTTTTGCGGACATAGCGGGCTTGCCTTTGTCGCAATGTACAATACCAACGCTCCATATGGGATAGCTGTCCGCTCCCTTTGCCGACTGCACAATGGGTTTCTTTGGGAAGCACCTCTTGATACGCTTTCCAGAAGTCGCTATAGGAGAGACATCTGCGATATGTACGTGGCGCCTTGTCCCAGAGACGGCGACAACTCTGTTCGCTGCGGTCCCCGAGCACAAAGGCCACGATCTGGCGGGTACGACGACACATGACCGTCCACAACCAGCGCTTGTTGCGCCGTTTGCGCACAAAGCTCCAGGCCTCATCGAATTCGAGCACATCATCAGGCTGGGCGGGCAACAGCGTTGATACGAGCGTCGGCAAAGCGGCCACATGCTCGCCAACCCATCGGGCAATGGTGAGACGATGAATACCAAACAGCCGACTGAGTCCGCGTAAACTGATGCGTTCCTGGTAGGCTCTCAGGATGAGCGGCTTCTGTTTTTTTTCGTCTCTCTCCTGGACTCCAAAACCCGATACACACCGCAGTCTTTGCAGTGATATTGCTGCTGACCAAGGCGGTTGGTCCCATTCTTGATGATATTTGTGCTTCCGCACACTCGACAACTGTAGGTGATCGTTTTCTGTATCATGCTATAATTCTATCACCACTTACTATTCGACCACTACCTCATCTCTCGACCACTACCTCATCTCTCGACCACTACCTCATCTCTCGACCACTACCTCATCTCTCGACCACTACCTCATCTCTCAAGTGTACAGCCTCTTGACCTCCCAGCGAAAGTCCTACCAATTTGAAACCTGTTCGTTATACGTGCCGATTGTTCGTTTGACGTTCTCAATGAGCGCATTGCGGTCAAAATTGCGGACCCAAGCGTCTCGATTCGTACTCACACCTAGGCTATAGGTCTTGAATACTACGCCCTCGGCCTCCCTTTTATCCGCCTTTGCTTCCTTGCTTCCAAGGGGCACGAAAGTAAGAAATTCGGCATGGAGACCCTCTGTCAGCCATGTGTGCCGCTTGTTTGGCGTTATCCTCTTCCAATCGACGTTGCCATACTGTTCCCTTTCATCCAGATAGCGGTACTTCTCTTCCTTGCGCCAGTTCTCTTCAACACGTGCGTAGAAAATCTTGGCCGGGGCGTCTGTCTCGCCGCGCTTCTTGACAAAAAAGTTGATGCTGACGCCGATCTGAATGCCAAAGACGTTGTGCGTTGTGCCTGACAGCTTGGGATTCTGGCGCACGTTCCCGCTCAAATCGAGAATGTAGATGGCGTCGAAATCGTCCGCGAGATGCTTTCTCATCCCATCGGCCCCTATGCCGTCGAGAAAGCCGCTGTTGGTCACCAGAGCAACAATGCCTTCTTCTCCAATGCGGTCCGCCGCCCAGCGAATCGCCTTTACATAGGGGTCTGACAGCTTGTTCTTATTCGTCGCTTTGGAGTCCTTCGAGTAGGTATCCGCCACCCGCTTGTCCATCGTCGGATACTTGCGGTTCTTGTTGTTGTCGTTCTCATTCACCTGCCCTACGTTGTAAGGCGGATTGCCGATCACCACGAACATCGGCGTCTCCTTCTGGCTCTCCACGCGCTGCGTATTCTCCGGCGCAAACAGCGGCAGTTGCCGGTCCTCGGCCAGGTCGAACGTGTCCACCAGACAGATGCCCGCGAATGGCTCGTACTTCTCCGTCGCGTCGTAGTACTCGTGCTCGATGTTCATGCTGGCGATGTAGTAAGGCAGCAGCATCACCTCGTTGCAGTGCAGTTCGCTCCCGTACTTGCGTTCCAGCGCGGTGCGCGGGATCTCGCGCATCATGCGCACGATGAAGTTGCCCGTGCCCACGAAGGGGTCGATGATGTGAACGCCCTCGTCCGCCAGCGAACGGCCAAACTCGCGCTCCAGGATGGCGGCCACGCTGCGCACCATGAAATCGACGATCGGCTGCGGCGTGTAGACGATGCCGTGCGTATCCGCCACCTTGACCGAAAAGCCCTGGAAAAACTGCTCGTAGACGGTGTTGAGAAAGTGCTGCTTGTGCGAAAAGTCGCTGATCGTGGCGGCGGTGCGCTCGATGGCAACGTAGAAGCGGTCCAGGCTGCCCAGAAACTCGTCGCGGCTGAACGATTGCGACGTGAGCGCGTCGATCACGTTCTCGATCTCGAAGGCGATCACGTTGCGCCGCGTGAAGGCCGGCCGGTTGAAGACGGTGCGAAACAGCCGCTCGGTCAGCAGGTGCTGGATCAGCATCTCCTCGACCGCGGCCTCGGCCAGGTTCGGGTTGATCGACTGGCGGCATTTTTCCAGAAACTCGGCGAAGGCGTTGGTGAAGACCCGGTTGCTCTTGCGCTCCTGCTGGATGAGCGCGGCCAAGCCCTGGCCGATGTCGGCGACCCTATCCTTGAACTGCGCGACGGCCTCTTCCCAGGCGGCGTACTCCTGCGGGCGGTAGGCGCAGAAGGTTTGCAGCGTCTCGATCAGCTGCTTCGGGTCGGTCAGGTAGGCGTCGAGCGCCAGGCGTCCGTGCTGCCACAGCATCGCCCGCTGCGGCGTCTGGAAGAGGATATTGTCGCGCGGGTAGCCGGCCTGGAACTTGCGCTCGACCTCGGTGGGCAGGTCGTCGTCAATGTCCTTGGCCTCCCAGTAGCCGTGTGTGAGGCGGAAATCGTCGACCAGCGCGCCGTCGGCCACAATGCGCTTGCCCCGCCGCGTATTGAGCGCGAACTCCGGCACGAGGGTCCAGCCGCACTGGCGGGCGCAGGTTTCGAGCAGGGACTGGAAGGCGGCGCGCACCGCGGTTTCGTGGGTAACGCCGAGGCGGGCGAACTGGTCGAGCGCGGCGTAGTAGGATTTGACGGGCTTGTGGGTGGGTTTGAGGGTGAGGGTGGGCATTTTGATTGGGTTCGGGCGAACTATGGTGGAGTGGGCTATCGGCTATGATACTACATACTTTGACAACTAGTGATGCTTTAGGCTAGTTCGGGAGTCACGGAACGTCGCCGCTGCTTGGACACCGAACTATCCCTTTCCCCCGCACGGCGAACTGCTCTATTATACACTTTAGTTCGCAGTTCAGTTCCTGGACCCACACTTATTTCTCTTTCCACCGTTTGGGAAAGAGGTACTTAAAGCAGATCTTCCCTATTGTTAGCAGAAACTTTCCTCAATAGCCCTTAATCGCTTCTCTAACCTTTTTTGAAACTTGTGACTATGCAGCTTATGTGGCACAATTGTTCTGATAGGGATATGCGAGTCTTGACTCTTCCCAAATAGGCTTCCTATGGCTGACTACTGGATGCGATGGGTGGACTTTTCTAAATTGCGAGACCTGTTGGCTTTGATCGTTGCACAGCCAGACGGATTTACTCCAACTGCGTTAGACCGTGTGGCAATCTCCTCGGGCACGTTTGTGCTTCCTTCTGGCGAGCCTTTTGGCCCATCAAACCGTTATCATCATCGGCGCGCCCTCGAAAAACTTGAGTTGGTCGTCCGACACGATGGTCGGCTAATCTCGAATCTCAATGCGGTCGAATGTGGCCCGATGCTTACGAACCTTAAGACGAAAAAACTGGACGATGATCAACGATACGTATTTGGAAATCGAGTGGTTCGCAATGCTGACTGTTACGAAACCTTCTGGAAAACTTTTATGCCTTCAAAGCGACCTTGTTCTTTGCAGGAATTTACAAATAGTGGAGTACCAATTGTCTTGAAGTGGACGAAGTCTGGACGTCGTCCTCAGTGTGAATACCGACTTTCCCTCCGCAGCCAAGAAGATATCGATCTTACAGAAGTGCATCAGGGCTACAAAGCGATTCAAGCCATCCACTTCGGTATGCGTGCATGGGGGGTCCACCAACTGAAGTTCCTGGACGAGATGTATCGAGTTGGGGAAGGCTATCGCATTTTCCCTGTAGAGATACGACCAGAGGTCGAAGTTGCAACGATCAAGAATGCCTTGATTGAATCTCTTGAGTTTTCCGGTGATTGGGCATCACCAAGGGTCGGTGATCTTCTATTTTCGGTGGCTAGTCGGTTAAGAGTCCCGCTTAAGAGAGTAAAATGTGTGCTAAGTGAGTGGCTCAGGGTTCACGCTGGTCTCATTTCCCCAATTGCGGTGAGCGACCGGATGATTCTCGCAGGCCAGTCCAAGCAGATGAGGAAACTAATACTGAAGGGTTTTCTAGCGCTGCCAAGTGGTGAACACGTATCCCACATTCAAGTGCATCACGAGTTGGCAAATCGAATCAAGCGGACTTCCGGTAAGGAGCTAAGCAATGTCCCATGACGCTGCATTGGAAACGCTTGGACTGAAGTTCAACCCCTTCCCGCCAGCCGCTACTGGAGTTGCGTTCGCTGGGGAAATGTGGGTCCCTGACTCATGGTTGACGAAGATCGGTCAGTGCATCGATCAACTCTCGACCGGAGGTGGGGCAAAGGCAACCATAATTGTTGGCTCCTACGGATCCGGCAAGTCCTACGTGCTGCAGTGGATAATAGAGAATGAATTCCGCCAACGCCGCATTCTTCCCTTTTTCTTCGACAACCCTGGTGTTGCATTCTATGACCTGGCGAATCAGTTGCTACGTCAGGTAGGACGATACGAGCTATCCAAGGCGCTTTGGGAACTGCTCTATCGATCCGAAGCCAATACTTCGCGACAGGCACCACTCATTGATCTTGAATTTCCACAATGGCTTGAAAATTTGGGGGATCGGACTGCCAGGGGACGAGAAATAGAGTATCTTGCTCAGGCGTTGCAAGATCATGAATTGACGGATGAAGAGGAAACCTCCTTTCGCTTTGCGCAACTCGTCGTCAACACGAGAGACCGTCCTTACTATGAATTTCGAGACTTTATCCCTCGTTCAGCCACTTCTCTAGTGCCGGAGAGGGAAGAGGTGCGTTACTTCATAGCGCTTATCCGGATCCTCAGGCAAATTTTCGAAGTAGACGGAATAGCGTTCCTGATTGACGAATTCGAAGACGTTGCTCTCGGCAAGCGTTTGGCGAAAAGGCAAAGCTCAGAGTATACAGCGACTCTCAGACGTCTGCTGGATACGGCCCGTGATGAGGAGTTCTGGTTGGCGCTGTCTATAACGCCGGGAGGTTTAGACCAAACACGAAATATTGAACCAGCTCTTATGGACAGGTTCGGAGCGAGTTTTCGAATACCCCCCTTGTCAGCCTGTGATGCCTACAATTTGGTTCTGCATCGTCTAAAGAGCGCAAGGATAGAGAAAGATCGCGAAGACCTTTGGCCGTTTGAGGACGATGTTGTCTCCGTGATAAAGCCGACGAGCATTTCTACGCCCAGGAAACTCATAAAAATTTTCTGGCAATCGTTAGCTCTGGCAATTCAGCGTGGTGGCAATCCGCCCATTTCAAAATCCCTGGTAGCCGAGGCCGAGAAACTTCTTACGGATGAAACATGACGACACCAGTTACAACCAAGACTGCATTCTTGGACACGAACGCCTTAGTGCTCTTGTTCGGTTTTTGGGAAGCATGTAAGATTGCAGACGTTGCAATGGACTCGGTCGCTTCCTGGCAGGATCTGCGTACTGAGTTGGAAGCAAAGGGTATGTCGAGCGTCGATTCGTTCAAGAGCGACGATTTCAAGATCATTTCAGATGGCCTACGCTGCTTTGAAAACCTCAGCGATGTAAAGGGATCTTTCGATTACTTTTCCTGTCAAGTTAGCTGTTCTGAGTTGCATCACGTGATCCTTGCTTCAGAAGCAGATGAGAGTTTGATTCGACGTCGAGTTCCATGGTCAGTGAGGAACAAGAGGCCGTTGGTAGTATTCCGAACAGCATTGGAGAATTCGGATTATGATCGAATTGAAAGGCAGTTGGACAATTTTTTCGACACATTGTTGCATGAGCAACGGATAAACATCCGAATCCTTGAAGAGAGTGGATATGGACCAACAGTAGCGTCTATTCTCCAGACTGCTAAGGCCATTTGGTCCCGCCTCTTGATAGAAACGATGGATGCCTATATCTATGCCGCCGCTATAGAATGCGAAGCGGATTACTTTCTGACAGCGGATTCCGCTCTTATACAGGCCACCAATAGCCTTAACAATCCTTCTGCTGAATGGCAGCATGTTGAGCAAGCGTTACGCGATGCACTCGGTAAGCCAAGTGCTTTCAAGTTTCCAAAAGGGGTCAGGCCAAGCCGCCCTTTCACTTAAGTTGAGGGGTGTGCATAAGTCTTTCTCACTGGCAGGTGTGCGAAATGTCGGCACATCTACATCGTTTCTACCAATGAAATTGCCAGAAACGAACCAGATTTTCCGTTAGCGCAAGGGGCTGACCTGGTGGAATTCGACTGATTCTTGCGCCGGGAGCGCCAATTTCAGCAGAAATTCAGGCCGATAGGCCCCTGTTGACAAGCAAATTTGCAGATTGGATCAATTATGCACACCCCTCACTTAAGTTAAGAATGGTTTTCTTAACCCAAACCTGGTTCTTCTAATGCAAGTTCAATTTGAAACCAAGACTTTTCACATGGCCTCCATCCTGGGATTGCAGGAGTCTTGTTTACCCTCCTGGTATTCGCAAATTCTTGGTCTCATTTGGGATCTACATTAGTGAAGACAGAGCACTCCGCCATTGTCTATTGTAAACGGTCCAAACTATCGGCAAACGGCGAAAGTCACCTTTCCAAGGCCATCTCCCAGCAGGGCATTGCGAGGACATGACAACTGCTCTTAAAGACGGTCCTCCATCGCTCCCTCCGCGTTTTGAATACCGTCTCGATCTAGCGAGAGCAGCTACAGCCAAAGAGCTAAAGACGTCCCCCCGTCATCGCTGGTTTTACTTCCCCCACAGTTTCTCAAATCGACTGATAGAAGAAGTGCTCTCCCTCTGGTCCCTCCCGGAAGGTGGCGTCTTAGCTGACAACTTCGCCGGTGCTGGTACGACTCTACTTGCAGCCCGCGAAAACGGTTTGTCCGCCGAGGGATTCGATCTGTCACCACTGGCGGTTAATGTCGCTAATGCCAAGATTGCTTACTACGACCCAAATCGACTCAAACGGGGCCTGCAAACCGTCTTAAGAATAGGCCCTGTGGACGCCCCTCAAATTCCAGAGCGCTTGTCAAAGGCTTTTACCGAAGAGGAACTTCGAGAGATCTTCACTTTGCTCGCTCCTATCCGAAAACTACGGCGCAGAAATCGGCTCTTTTTCCTAACTGCTCTCCTTTGGACCGTCAAAGATTATTGCAGGGCAGTTCCCGATGGAGGGTGGTTTAGATGGCAGACGTGGCCCAACCGCAGCGACGAAATAAGACAGGCATTCAAAGACAGAGTGGCGAGTATGTTAGAGGACGTCAATGCGCTAAACTGGACAGAAAATGTTCCGCCAAGCCGGGCCCGACTGGCAGACGCCCGTAAGCTCCCGCTCCCGGATTCATCCGTTGATGGGCTGATCACATCGCCACCATACGCGAACCGTCATGACTATTCACGAGTCTTCCACATCGACCTGCTACTCCTAGGTCTAGGGGAACCTGAAGTTACCAAGCTGCGGCACAAATCTATACGCTCGCATGTGGAGGCGAAAGGCCCTAATGGTTACAAGCGTCGGTTGAAGGGCTATAGCATACCTAGCTCCCTCCAAGCGGTTCTGGAAAAGATTCCTGGCGATGCCGACTCCAGGATCAAACCACTCTTGAACGGCTACTTTGAGGATATTTATCTATCCCTGCTGGAAGTCAAACGAACTCTGAGACTTGGCGGGCGGGCAGCCTACGTTGTAGGAAACGTTCGCCATGCAGGGGTGATGATCCCGGTGGACGAAATCATGGCTGAACTGGCGCCACAGGCCGGGCTAGCATTTGATGCTGCTTGGGTGTTGCGACTTCGGGGCAACAGTGCCCAACAGATGAAACAGTATGGGCGACAGCCTTCCAGGGAGACGATGGTATTTTTCGCTAAGAACGAATAAACCGAAAACCTTAATGGGAATCCCCCCGAATTACCAAGCCTTTCTCACCCCTCACACACTACCCCATCCCCATCCGCATCCCGCATATAAGCATACGCCGCATGCCCCCGCTCCACGGGCGCGATGCCGTGCGCCCGCGCCTCGGCGCAACTGATGCGGCCGTTGCCGTTGTCATCGTAGAGGGCCAGGGCGTCATCAACCTGCGGCGCGGACGTCGGCTCGGTATGGTAGACCATCTCAAACGAGGTGCAGGAGGCCAGCACGACGCCCGCCGCGGCCGCTTCGCGGATGTCCATTGACAGGCCGTATTTACGCTTGACCGCCAGGACGCGATCGACGTACCAGCAGCGGTTGCGCTCCGGCAGCCATTCGGCCAGGTCCCATGCCATCTTGCGGTCGCGGTTGAGAACGGGGTCGGCCAGGGTGAGGTTGAGGGGGTCGGAGGCGAAGGCCTGACGGGTGGCCGCGCCGGCCGCGCACAGCCCGCTCTCGTGCGCCTCGCTGCGGGCGACGATGTGCTCGATGTCGGTTTCGGCGAGGCTGGCGAAGGTCTGGCCTGTATAGGGACTGTAGATGCGCCCGCCCATCGCGGCGACGATGGCGGTCTCCACACTCTGCGGGTAGTTGTAGTCGTCGGCGTCGTAGGGGATACAACGGTTCTCTTCGGCGATCGGGATCCCCGCCAGCGGGTCTTGCGCCCCCGCCTCTTCCAGGGCGCTGACACGTGCATCCAGGGCGCGCAGATCGGAGGAATGGCGGCCCACCAGCGCGGTCAGCATCTTGAACTCAGCCAGGAGCCGGTCGAAGGCACTCTCTTCGTTCTGGGCTTGCAGGCGGGAAACGGAGAAGGAGGTCAGCAGGACGAGCAGCAACGCGAGGCCGGCAGATTTGGCTTTTTGGGCCCGTCTCTTTCGTGGTCGGCTCGCAGGCGAAATCATGTGGTGGTGCCCCCTTGGTAGCAATAGATGAATGGAAGCCACCACAGCGAACCATGATCTAGCAGCCAACAAGGGGGCGCAATACGCCCACTCATCTACTGTCTACAACTGCTAGAATTAAATTCGCTGTGGTAAGGCCATGCTACCACAGGGGCGGGACAGCAAACAATCGGGGCCGGTCAGGGTGTATCCCATATTATTTGGCAACTGCGATCTGCCTTTTCAGCCGGCGAGAAGAGACCCACCGTATAGGAATCGGCCCATCGCCCGCCATCCTGTTTGAAGATTTTTTGGCGGACAACTCTTTGATAGCAGCGCCAATACAAAAAATCATCAAAATAATCCACAAATCCCGTGAATCCTGATTCAGACAACGCTTACCCAATGATCCACGATACGCCCTGTGAGAGGCCCGGCCGCACCCCAAAACAAGAGTGTGGTATAATCTCCGTCGCGCAGGCATCCGGCCGGGCCGGACCCCGTTGCACTCCCCGGCTGCCTGCCCGCAGCGACGGCCTCCGCAAACGCAACCAAGACGTTCCCCTTCGTATAGTACTCAAGGGGGGGGTAAAGCGGACAAAGCGGACATTTTTCCTGAAAATCCTGATTCAGACAACGTTCGCCCAAAAACCTCGGCTGCACCCCTGAGCATGTTCAGCCAGAACATGGACCTCTTCTTGAAAGCTATCAAGCTGGAAACAAAATTGCTGCGCCTCGGTCGCAAAGAGTCGTGCCCGTGGTGCAATGGAAGATGAAGTTTGCGTTCGAGACCGAAAGGCGCGCCGAGACTGACGGGAAATTGGCAAAAGTGGAGGAAAGGATATATGTATTGGGAAATTTGCTCCAGACAGCGGGTACCGATGACCTACGCAACCAGGGCAAGGACATTCCCTTCCGGCCTGTGTTCACGCTTTCTTTGTGACATCCCAGGACCCTACTCTGTGGTGTTGCGCTCTTGACAACGCCCGACAGCCGCGGTTCAGACAGAGGAACAATCCCATGACACTGACGACAACGTTGGAACGCCCCGCGGAGACGGTGACGCGGCCGGAGATCACCGCTGAACACGCCGCCTTCTTTCGTGAAAACGGTTATCTGGCGCTGCCGGACGCGCTGACGCCGGATGAAGTGCAGGCGTTGCGCGACGAGACTGTGCGCATCTGCCGGGGTGAGATGGGCGATGTCGCCGGTCTTCCTCCCGTGGGGCGCGATGACAGTGACGACGATGTGATCCGGCGCACACTGTGCGTGCATTTCCCGCATAAGCTGTCGCCGTTGATGTTTGACCGCCTGGCGCATCCGTCCATCCAGGATGTGCTGACGCGGGTGATCGGCCCCAACGTGAAATGTATGCAGTCGATGCTCTTTATCAAGTCAGCCGGCAAGCCGGGGCAGGCCTGGCACCAGGACGAGGCCTTCATCCCGACGCGCGATCGTTCTTTGACCGGCGCCTGGATCTCGCTGGATGACGCCACGGTCGAGAACGGCTGCCTGTGGGTAGTTCCCGGCTCGCACAGTCACGGCGTGATCTGGCCCGCCAAGGAGCACGACGACGAGCGCTTCGACTGCGTGGTGGAGGCGTTCGATTTCCCCTACACGGACGATGACGCGGTACCGGTGGAGGTGACGGCCGGCAGCATCGTATTTTTCAACGGCTATCTGCTGCACCGCTCGATGCCCAACCGGGCGGCGGGCGGATTCCGTCGCGCGCTCGTCAACCACTACATGAGCGCCGAATCGCTGCTGCCCTGGCGTCATCCGGGCAATGGTGGTGTGGGGATAGCCAGTCACGACTTTCGCGACATCGTGATGATCGCCGGTCGTGATCCCTACGCCTGGAAAGGCGCCGAGGAACTGTCCTTCTCGCACATCCGCCCGGACCGCGAAGGCGGCTGCCGCTGGCCGACGAAAGAGGAAGAGAGTTAAGTGCGCGCGATGATGTGATGCGCGTACCGGGGCATCGCGATGACGCTGGAGGCAAATCGCGTCCTCGCGGAAGAATCCACTACCTGAATGCATCCGTTCTCCTGCTCTTGCGCATGAGGAAGACCAGGTCAACGATAAGTAAAATCAACCATCTTTTCACAAACCAGAGGAGTCAAATCAATGTCCAATTCGCAACATAACACCATCAGCCGCCGCGCTTTTCTCAAGGCAGGCGCGCTGACGACAACAGTTTTGGGTAGTTAGTTTTCAGTTTTCAGTCACTGCATTCGACTCGAAAGGAATGCGTTACTGGAAGCTGTAGAGGCGGAGGTAGTGGTCGTAGTGGGTGAGGATGCGCTGGAGGTAGCGGCGGGTCTCGGTGTAGGGGACCAACTCGACGAAGAGGGCGTCGTCGGGCGCGGTGCGGTCGAGCCAGATGCTGGCGTTGCCGGGGCCGGCGTTGTAACCGGCGAGGGCGGCTACGTCGTTGCCGTTGACAAAGTCGCGCACCCAGCGCAGGTAGTATGCGCCGAACTTAATGTTGAGGAAGGGCAGGTTGAGCAGGGCGGTGGAATAGTTGGGGTAGTTGAGGCGCTGGGCTATCTCCGCGCCGGTGCTGGGGATGATCTGGGTGAGGCCGTGGGCGCCGGCAAAGGAGCGGGCGGGCGGCTCAAACAGGCTCTCTTGGAAGATGAGGCTGTAGAGGAGGAGGGGGTCAATGTCAAAGTCTTTGGCCTCCTTCTCGACGATGTAGAAGTAATGTCTGGGATATGCGACTCGCTGGAGGAAGAGCGGCGCATCGGCCATGTGCCGGGCGGGGCTGAGTTGGACCAGATGATAGGCGGCAGTGATGGAGAGCCGGTTGGCGCCCAAGGCATCGAAACGCAACATGAGGGGATAGAGCGCCGCCGGGTCGTCGCGATAGCGCCAGTAGACCTGTTCCAGCATCCTCAACCCTTCGGCGCGGTGATTCACTGACAGCATCAGTTCACCGCCGACGAGGTCCGGGTCGTTGGCTACCGCTTGCGGTAGAACCCAGGGGGCGGTACTGTTTCTGGCCCTTATCGTATCGGACCCGGGGAGCGGGGCGCCCTCTGGGCCACGCAGCCAGCTTTCGGCAAAGGCGCGGCTGCCATCGTCGCCGGGCAGCGCGGGCACGGCCGCGGCCATAACGCCCATACGGGGGACGATAACCTGCCCCGGCTGCGCGGCGTCAGCTTCCAATCCAGCCAGCACACCGTAATAGGTTTCCGGTTGGCGGGCGGCGAGCGCCTGCCAGAGGGAGCGGGCCGCGTCGACCTCGCCCTGGGCATGGCGGGCGCGGCCCAGCCAATAGATCGCGGCGTCCGGCTGCGCGTCGGGATAGTCGGCGAGCAGACGCTCAAAATTGTTGGCGGCTTGCGCGTAACGGCCATGCTCGAACGCGCCGATCCCCGCGACGGCCAGCCCATCCGCGGCCTGCTGGCTGTCCGGGAATGCGTCCAGGAGCCTGAGCAGATCGGACACGGCCTCGTCAAAGGGATCGGCTGCGACTCCGGCATGCTGCACAGCCCCGGCATCCAGGTGGGAGTCGACGGCGATGGAGGAAAGCGCGCTCAGCCAGAGGGCTTCGGGGGCGAGCGGATCGTCCGGCAATTCTCGGGCGAAGGTGCGGTAGATGCGCCGCCCCGCGGCAGGCGATCCCTCCGCAATCGCCAACTGGGCGCGCGCCATCCAGGCTTCACCAAGGCAGTCGCAATTCGGATAGAAATCCAGCAGTTGGTCGATGGCCAAACGGGCCGCATCCCACTGCCCCAACCCCATTTGGGCGCGGGCGATCCCCAACCAGGCATCCCCGGCGCGGGCATCATGCAGCGACTCTTCAAGAAAGCGTTCAAAGGCATGGATAGCCGGGACATAGGCTTGGGCAAACAGATCGATCTGCCCGCGCAGAAACAGATCGACCGGCACGTTCCTGTTCACCAGTTGGATGAGGGACTGGTAGGCGGCATTGCTGTCGGCACTCTCGTTCAGCGCCCTTCTCCAGTGGGCAATGGCGGTTTCTTCGTCGCCGGCGGCGGCATAGGCGGCGCCGGCCCGGTACAGATAGCCGACCCGGTAAACGGACCATTCTCTGAAGCCGAGGATATCATCGAATTCAGGGTCCGCATCGTCCGAACTGCGCTCCTCTTCTGCAATATCAGCCGCGGTGATGATCTCATCGTAGACGGAGGCGGCTTCGTCCCAGCGGCCAGTGCTCTCAAGAACGCCCGCCAACCGTTCGAGAAGACGGGCCTTTTCCCAACCGCCATCGGCGACATCGGCGGCTCGGCGCAGTGCATTCGCGGCCTGCGACCACTCACCGACGGCGAGCCAGGCATCGGCGATAAGCTCCTCCACGACGCCGGTGACCTGCGGGCGCTGCTCCAGAAATGTACGGTATTCTGCGGCGGCCTCGGCGTAGAGGCCCAGACCGGCCAGCGCTTCCGCATGCAGGAAAACGCTGTTGATTGTCAGATGCGCTACCGCTTCGCTACTTGAGCGCGTGGTGAGAGGCGCTCCTGCTGTCGGCGGAGCGTCCTGTAGCCGAAGCTTCTCCAGTGCGTCCAGTGCCAGCCCCGGTTTATCATCGGCCAGATAGGCCAGGGCAAGCTGATACAGTATTGCGCTGCGCTCCTGTTCGAGAGGGGCGCGGGACGCCTCCTGCCGTTGGGCAAGCGCTGTTGGGGGGTCGGCCAACAGCGCCTGCAGGAGCTGCTGCTCCCGGCTGTAGTCGCCGACGCTGTGAAGCCAGGCGGCCTGCTCCAAAGGGGAGGCTGCCGCGAACGCCTCTTCCAGCGCCTGAAGACGGGGAGCGGGGTTGCCCGACGATGATACCGCCGACGGTAATACTGCCGACAGTGACCGCTCAGGGGTGGGCGCTGCCACTGTGGCTGATACTGTGGCTGGCGTTGTGACATTCGCGGCTGCCCTGGTCGGCGCGGGTTGGCTGGTGGCAGTGGCAGTGGGGTCCGCGCGTCTGTCACGGTCACCGGCCAGAAGCAGGACGAGCAAGAGCAGAAACGAAAAGAAGATCGTCCGTCTGAACTGTGATTTTGGAGATTTGAAGATTACCATGAATAGGGTGAGAGGCGCCTCGGCTCCAGAGGGGCGCAGCGGCGCGATGAGAGGGGCGCAGCGGCGCGATGAGGTGGTCTCGGTGGTTCATCGCAGAGTATTATCAGCCCGCTAGAAGCGATCTGTCAAAGGTCACCATCTCCCTTCGTCGGAAGTGGGTGGTCTGCCGCCCACTTTTGTTTCGCAATTGGCCCTATGCTATGATTGCGTGCAGAGGGAAACGACCGACCAATGCAAGTTCAGGCGGCTTTGCATCCGCAAGAGACACGAGAACAGTTCACTCGCAATGTATCAGCCACGACTATTCGAACGTCTCGGGACGCGCTTCCCCTCCACCCGGTATCAGGGCAGCAAAGCCAAGCTGGTACACTGGATTTGGACTCAGATTCAAGAGTTGGACTTTACGACCGCATTGGATGCGTTTGGTGGAACAGGCATTGTTGGCTACCGCTTGAAACAGGAAGGGAAATCGGTCACTTATAATGATATCCTCCGTTTCAACTACCATTTCGGTCTGGCATTGATTGAAAATAGTGCTGTTCTGATACGTCCTGAAGACAATGAATGGGTATTGCAACGTCATTCACATATCAACTATCCATCGTTCGTTCAGAACACGTTTCAAGACATCTATTTTACCGATGCCGAGAACCGATGGGTCGACCAGACCATCCACAACATTGCCGCAGTGACAGATCCTTATCGCCGGGCGCTACTTTTCTTCGCTCTGGCCCAGGCGTGTCTTATCAAACGCCCCTACAACCTGTTCCACCGCAAGAACCTGTATCTGCGTTTCGCTAAGGTCGAGCGCTCCTTCGGGAACAAGACCTCATGGGACAGGCCTTTCGAAGAATGGTTTCAATTCTTCGTTGATGAGGTAAACCGGGCGGTCTTTCAGGGCGCCGGCCGTTGCCGGGCCATCTGTGGGGATGTCGTCGATCTGGAGGGGAATTACGATCTCGTCTACATCGATCCGCCCTATATTTCTCAAAAGGGCGCAGCGACAGATTATGCCGACTTTTATCATTTTCTCGAAGGCTTATGCGACTACGATGAATGGGAAGGCCGAATTGACTGGGGTTCGAAACATCGGCGCATGATGCGATGCGTCAATCCCTGGACTGACAAGGCACGAATTCGCTCAGCTTTCGACATCTGTTTCGAACGTTTCGCGCAGAGCATTTTGGTTGTCTCCTATCGAAGCGACGGTATCCCCAGCATTGATGAACTTCGCGGGCTTATGACCCGCTACAAGTCGGACGTGCGGGTAGTGGTTTTCGGAGACTACAGGTATGCGCTCTCGACAAATACACGATCACAAGAAGTCCTGCTGATCGGCATGTGAACTGATAGGATAAGAGCGTCCGATGAACGAGGGTTTCCTCAACGCCCTGCGAGAGGAATTTGAGCACTTTGCCGCTGCGATTGCAGTTGACAGTGGGGCGTGGATAGTCAAGGGTTTCATTGATGTTTATCGAAATATCTACACAATTTCCAATGATACGAAGGTCATCTCAAAAATTATCGAACTGACTCTCTTTCCCGTGCTTGCCCGCTTCGCCGAGAAACACAATTTTCACCTGATTTTGAGCGACCATCAGAATCACTACCCGGACATGACATTTGTGAGCGAGAGTGGTAATCGAATTGCCGTTGATGTAAAAAGCACTTATCGAGTCAGCGATGAACGGATAAACGGTTTTACTCTCGGCTCATTTACTGGCTACTTTCGCAAGAGAGATTCAACCAAAAATATCCGCTTCCCTTACGGCAGTTACTCGAGACATCTGGTATTAGGGATCGTGTATAGTCGCAGTGACAACGCAATCGATGAGCAGCGTATCTACACCTTGAATGACTTACACCAGATCGCTTCTGTTATTCAAGATTTTGATCTTTTTGTGCATGAGAAGTGGAAAATCGCCTCAGATCGGCCCGGCAGTGGCAACACCAAGAATATCGGTTCAGAGAAATCAATTGAGACTTTGCTAAACGGTAATGGTCCTTTTGCCGAGTTTGGTGAAGCTGTTTTTGATGATTATTGGCAGAATTACCTGACAAAGGATATGGCACGCGCAATTGATTCAGAAGTCTGTTACCATAATTTGGATGAATATTGGCAATGGAAAGATCGGATCCCCCGTCGCGAATGATAGATGCGATATGGCATGTCTCTCCAGCGCTGAAAAACTCCTATAGGGAGGACTCGATGGCTAGGTGGAAGTTCAAGAGATTTTCACTGGCAGGGCTTTCCCTTCTCGTAGCGATTCTGCTGGTAGGCTGCGGACCCATCGATGACGAAATTGGTCACTTTATCAGCCACGGCCCTACAAGTGTAAGACCGTATGTCGCAACGGGACCGTCCTGCACGGAACTCGAAGAAATAGCGCAGGAGACACTGGCCAATGTCCGTCCGCCGCCCGCTACCGCAAGATTCAGCGCCGCCGATCGTAAGGCTCTTGCCATTACCGCTTTCGGCCACCTGTGCGAGTTGGCGAGAGAAGTGGGATGGCGACAAAGCGCCACGGCAGAGGAATCGAAGGCCGCAGAGTTCCTGATGGACCGTTTTACCGAGTTTGGCTACAGCCCGGAGATGCAGAATTTTCAAGTGCGGATAGGGCCTCTCCAGAGGAAATCCAGCAACATAATCCTTGAACTTCCCGGTCACGGCGAAGGCGTAGTCATTCTGGGAGCACACTACGACACGGTACGGAACTCCGTGGGCGCCAACGATAACGCTTCCGGAGTAAGCGTGCTGCTGGCGCTGGCAGAGAGATTGGCGCAACCGCCCTGGTCGAGCCAGATGGTATCGGTTTTTCCGTTCACACTGCGATTTATCGCTTTTGGCTCAGAGGAAACCGGACTGAACGGCAGTGGGCATTACGTGCGCCAGTTGACCGACGAAGAGTTAGACGCCATCAGGGTCATGATCAACTTCGATTCGGTGGGGTCCGGTACATATCTCTATTTCCGGGGGTTGACCGGGCAAGTATCAGAAACCGTTAATAGAGAAGGAGTGTCAGTGTCCTACATGGGCATCAGAGAGGGTTGGAACATCAGTGGCTCTAGTGATGAGGCCGTTTTCAGACGCCGTGGGGTTCCAACTATTCGCTTCTTCGGCAACGACACGTCACGCATCAACACCCGAGGCGATACGATTGAATTCATCAACCCGGTGCTGCTGGGAGACACGGCGGTGCTGGTCCTGGACTTGCTTGCATCCCTTGAAGATTTGTAATGTCGATGCTGGTAATGCCATCTCCAGGTGAAAACCATACCGACGGACAGGAGCCAGCAGAGATGCCAGAGGAAGAATGACTGGAGAATAGAAAGACTGGCCGAACGAACACGATTGGCAACTCCCCGCCGAAACTTACAGATGAGAAATGTGAAGCACACGGATTCACCGAGAGGGCGCCGCAATTGACACAGAAATACAACGTCGTCGTGGGCATGGAAGTCCACGCGCAACTGTTGACGAAGACGAAGATGTTCTGCCGCTGCAGCGCGGACTATCAGGGCGCGCCGCCCAATACGCACACCTGCCCGGTCTGTCTGGGGCTGCCGGGCGCGCTGCCGGTGAGCAACCGGGCCGCGGTCGAGGCGACGATCCGCACGGGGCTGGCGCTCAACTGCGAGATCGCAGAGACGGCGGTCTTCGCGCGCAAGAACTATCATTACCCGGACCTGCCCAAGGGCTATCAGATCTCGCAATATGAACTGCCCCTCTGCCGCAATGGCTGGGTGGAGATCGACCTGCCCGACGGCCGCCGCCAACGCATCCGCATCCACCGCGCCCATCTGGAAGAGGATACGGGCAAGAACACGCATGCGGGGTTGCACACGCTGGTAGACCTGAACCGGGCCGGGATGCCGCTGCTGGAGATCGTCACCGAGGCGGACATTACCAGCGCCGACGAAGCCTACGCATTCCTGACCAAGCTGCGCTCGGTCCTGCGCTATCTGGGCGTCAACAGCGGCAACATGGAGGAGGGCGCGCTGCGTTGCGAGCCGAACATCAGCGTGCGCACGCCGGAGCAGGCCGCCCGCGGCGAGCTCGGCACCAAGGTGGAGGTGAAGAACCTCAACAGCCTGCGCGCGGTGCGCAGCGCCATCGCCTACGAGGCCGAGCGCCAGGCGGATGTACTGGAGAGCGGCGGCGTCATTGAGCAGGTGAATATGGGCTGGGACGAAGACCGCCAGCGCACCGTCCTGCAACGCACGAAGGAGAGCAGCGAGGATTACCGCTACTTCCCGGAGCCGGACCTGCCGCCGCTGGTGGTCGACCGGCAGTGGGTGGAGGAGGAGGCGCGCGCGTTGCCTGAACTGCCGGACGCCAAGGAACTGCGCTACCGGCAGGAGTGGGGCGTGCGCCCGGCGGACGCGCGCACCATCACCGACGAGAAGGCGGTGGCCGACTATTTCGAGACAGCGGTGGCCGCTTACGGCTACGAGGATGGCAACCCCCAACGCATGGCCAATTGGATCAGCGGTGAACTGTTCCGCCTGCTCTATGCCGATGGCGAGGGCCAAGACTTGCGCCAAATTGCAGAGACACGGGTGCAGCCGCAGCAGTTGGCCGCGCTGGTGCAGATGGTGGATGCCCGCCAGATCAACGCCAACACGGGCAAGAAGGTGCTGGAGTCGATGTACCGCAGTGGAGACGATCCCCAGGCGGTCGTCGAGCGCGAAGGGCTGGCGATGGTCAGCAACACGTCGGTCATCGACGCGGCCGTGCAGGCGGCCTTCGACAACAACCCTGACGAGTTGGCCCGCTATCGCAGCGGCGAGAAGAAGCTGTTCGGCTTCTTCATGGGCCAGATGATGCGTGCGACCAGGGGCAAGGCGGATCCGCAGGCCGCGCGTCAACGACTGCAGGAGATGCTGGACGGCAGCTAGTGGCCAGTGGCTAGTGGCTAGACACGGATCACTGAACTGAACGCCAAAGCGCCCTTTTTCGAGCAGGGGCGCATTCAACCCTTAAACGACCCACCCACACCAGAGAACGGAATCCCATGACGCTCGCTCTCACCCATACCTACAATCAGAGCGCCGCGACGCTCCCCCATCGCCATACGACCGCGGAGCGGGGCTTTGCCGCGCTGGAACTGAACTGGGACGCTACGACGCTTTTCCGCTACATCTACGAGCCGGATATGCCCCAGTCGGAGTCGCCCAAGCCGTTTTTCCACCCCATCCGCACGCTGGCCGGCGATCTGATCACCAACTACCGTCCGCATGACCATCTGTGGCACAAGGGGATCCAGATGACGATCGCCCATCTGGACGACCAGAACTTCTGGGGCGGGGCCAGCTACCGCCGCGGGCAGGGCTATGTGGACCTGCCGAACAACGGCAGCCAGCGCCATGACGGCTGGGAGTCGATCGAGGTGGACGACAACCGTTTCGCGGCGACGGAGAAGCTCTCGTGGATCACGCAGGCGGGCGAACATTGGATCGACGAGACGCGGCGCATCGCCGTGGACGCGCTCGACGCGGACGCGGGCTACTGGGCGCTGGACTTCACGACCAGTCTGCGCAATGTGAAGGGCGCGGCGCTGCACATCGGCTCGCCGACGACGGAAGGCCGTCCGCTGGCCGGTTATGGTGGGCTATTCTGGCGCGGGCCGCGCTCGTTTGACCGGGGCGAGGTCATCACCGCGGCCGGCGCGCACGGGCCGGAGGCGATGGGCCAGTCGGCGGCCTGGCTGGCCTACAGAGGCCGCCACGACGGCAACGGCAACACGTCAACGCTCGCCTTTCTGGATCACCCCGCCAATCTGCGCTATCCCAACAAATGGTTCGTGCGCCAGACGCCCTACGCCTGCGCCAGCTTTGCCTTCATGTTCGATGAGGTGTACGAGTTCCAGGCCGGAGAGACGCTGACCCTGCGCTACCGGCTGGTAGTCGCCAATGGGGGCTGGGACGCGGCGCAGGTAGAGGCTGTGGCCGCGGGGTGGCGGGCGTCACCCCAGTGATCAGTGGTTAGTGGTCAGTAGCCAGTAACTACACTACCTGAATTCGGGGTTAATAAACCTTTGACGCTAGTTTGCGGAACACCAGTGCCCAAGATCTTGTGTAGATAAAGGTGTGGGACACAATATGCAGATCTATGCCGCTCAGGGAATAATTCATTGTCGCCAACACTCGGAACACCCTTCTGTATATTGCGCATTCATGCCATCTCTAGACTAGATATAGCGATCTCGAACTGGTATCACCAGCTACTCGTGTTGATTTAATTCCGAACTCAGGTTACACTGGCTGCTGACCACTGGCAACTACAGTTATCGGCGGCAACCAAACTGAACCCTTGCTCTCCCCCGTTGCAATTTGGCTGTGTCATTGCTGACAGAGCCTATAATTCCTAGCCTACCCTCGCAGATAATCACAATCAAAGAGACCAAAGTCGTCATCCCCCCGCGGCGCAACTACGTTGCACAACGGGACTATGCCAAGCAGCTTTACAGTTCCGCCTGACAAAGACAGCCTTCTTTCGTTCCATTGCCTCTCACTGGACCTTGAAGTCGGCGTCCAGGACCATCGCATCCACAAATTCGCCGCAGTGCGCCCGGACACCGGTCGCCCCCTGATCTTCCCGGCGGGGAAAGGCGGTTTGGCCGCGGCACTGGCCAAGCTGGACAGTTTTGCCGATGGCGCGGACTTTCTGCTGGGCCACAATCTGATCGACTTCGATTTGCCCCATCTGCAGGCCGCGAATCCCAATTTGCGGCTATTGCGGCTGCCAGCAGTGGATACACTCCGGCTCAATCCCCTCGCCTTCCCCCGCAACCCATATCACCACTTGGTCAAGCATTACCAGGACGGACAACTCAGACGGGGACGCATCAACGACCCGGAACTGGATGCCAGACTTACGCTGGAAGTCTTCGACAACCAGCAGAAGGCCTTCCACGATGCGCCGTCAGACCTGTTGGCAGCCTGGCATTGGTTGACCACGTTAGAAGATGGCGCGGGATTCGACAGGGTTTTCGCGTCTCTGCGGCAGTCGAGCAGGCCGTCCGACGCCGAGGCGTATGACGCGATTCATGCACGTTTAGCTGGCGCCGCCTGCCAAACGCACGCCCGAGAGGTCATGGCCCGCCCGTCGGGCGAGCAGGATGCAGCCCGGCATGGCTGGGCGATGGCCTATTCACTGGCTTGGCTGTCGGTGTCCGGGGGCAACTCGGTCATGCCTCCCTGGGTGCGACATCAGTTTCCCGAGGCGGGGCGGTTGGTGCGCCGGTTGCGTGACACCGCCTGTGCTAATCCCACCTGCGACTGGTGCCGCTCCCGGCACGACGCACGCAAGGAGCTGACTCGCTGGTTCGGCTTTGCCGACTTCCGGCCGGAGCCAACGGACGAGGCTGGGCGGGCTATGCAGCAGTCCGTCATCGAGGCGGCGATGGCGGGGGAGCATCTGCTGGCGATCCTGCCAACCGGCGCCGGCAAATCGCTTTGCTATCAGGTCCCGGCCCTGTCCCGTTACGACAAGACCGGTGCGCTGACGGTGGTGATCTCGCCATTGGTTGCTCTCATGGCCGACCAGGTGGCGGGGCTTGACGCGCGAGGCATCGACTCCTGCGTCACCGTCAACGGGCTTCTGTCGATGCCGGAGCGCGCCGAAGCGTTGGACCGGGTGCGGCTGGGGGATGCCGGCATCCTGCTCATCTCGCCGGAGCAGCTTCGCAGCGTCTCCCTGCGCCGCGCCCTGGAACAACGTGAGATCGGCGCCTGGGTGGTGGATGAGGCCCACTGCCTGTCGAAGTGGGGGCACGACTTCCGGCCCGATTACCGCTACGTGGGGCGCTTCATCCGCGAGAAGGCTGGGGAGGAACCGACGCCGCCGGTGTTGTGCCTGACCGCGACCGCCAAACCCGATGTGAAGGCCGAGATCGTTGAATACTTCCAGAAAGAGCTTGGCATCGAACTGACGGTTTTCGACGGCGGCGCCGAGCGCACCAACCTGGAATTCGTCGTGGTAAAGACCGGTGGCGCGGACAAGCACGCCAATGTCCACCAGATTCTGATGGCCGACCTGCCGACGCATGAAGCGGGCGGCGCTATCGTCTATTGCGCGACGCGGCGGCAGACCGAAGAGTTGGCAGAATTCCTGCAGGAAAAGGAGATGAAGGCCGACCACTTCCATGCAGGCATTCCGCCGGAAACCAAGAAGAACGTCCAGCAGAGCTTTATCAGCGGCGAACTGCGTGTCATCGTCGCTACCAACGCCTTTGGCATGGGAATCGACAAGCCGGACGTGCGGCTGGTGATCCATGCCGACATCCCCGGTTCCCTGGAGAACTACCTGCAGGAGGCGGGCCGCGCCGGGCGCGATCAGCAAGAGGCGCGCTGTGTACTGCTCTACACACAAGACGATGTAGAGCGACAGTTCGGCATGTCGGCCCGTTCGCGGCTCACGCGGCGGGAAATCCACGGTGTCTTGCGGGCGCTGTGGAATCTGGACCGAAAGAAGCGCTTGGGCGGGGAAGTGGTTGCGACCGCCGGTGAGATCCTAGAGGAGGACGAAGAAAAAACTTTCGAGCGCGATTCCGCCACCGACGACACGCGCATGCGGACCGCAGTGTCCTGGTTAGAGGAGGCTGTGCTGCTGACCCGAGAGGCGAACCGAGTGCAGGTGTTTCCGTCTTCCCTACGGGTAAGCTCAAAGGCGGAGGCACGCGCCAAACTCGAAAAGGCCAGTATCGCGAAGACCTACCACCGGCAACTGTTAACCATCTCCGAGGCACTGATTGAGGCGGATTCGGACGAAGGAATCTCCACCGACGAGTTGATGTCCGTATCGGGTCTGACCTCGGAGGGAGTGCGAGGCGCGCTGTACGACCTGGAGCGATTGGGCATTGCCAGCAACGATACAGTGTTGACCGCTTACGTGCATACAGGGGTGGCGCGGGCTTCGAAGAGACGCTTCGAGGATGCGGCGGCACTGGAGCAAGCTTTGATCGCCATTATGCAAGAGATGGCGCCGGATATGGGCAAGGGCGATACGTCGATGCTACATCTCCGCCTTGCTACGCAGCGGCTCAAGGACGACGGCCATACCTACGCCCTGCCGGAACGCGTGCGCCGCATCATCCGCAGCATCGCCGCGGACGGGCGGGGCGAGGGCGGACGCGGCGGAAGCCTCGGAGTGCGGGGGCGTGATCGAGAAACCGTCCACGTTACGTTGCAACGCGAGTGGGGGTCATTGGAGAGAACGGCCGAGTTGCGCCGTGCAGCTGCCGGGCGCCTTCTGGATCATCTCCTTAGCTGCTTGCCGCGGGGAATCCGCGGAACGGACCTCCTGGCCGAGACGACCATGGGCAAGCTGCTGTCGGCGGTCGAGTCCGACCTGACCCTCAAGAGCGCGGTCAAGGATCCCGCCAAGCTGATGGACCGCGCCCTGCTATGGCTGCACGAGCAGGAGGTCATTCGGTTGAACAAAGGGCTGACAGTGTTTCGCCCGGCCATGACTATCCGCCTGAGCAAGGAAAGGCGCGGCTTCGCCGAGGCCGATTTCCGGTCCCTTAAGCTCCATTATGATGAGCAGGTGCTGCAGATCCACGTGATGGCGGAATTCGCGCAGCAGGGCCTTGGCTCCATGGCTGATGCCTTGCGTTTGGCTATGGACTATTTCAGCCTTTCCCAAGAGGAGTTCTTAGAACGCTGGCTGCCAAATAGCGGTCGCGAAATCGCGCGACAGACCACACCGGAGTCGTGGCGAACCATCGTCGAAAGCCTGAACAATCCCATCCAACGCCGCATCGTGGCAGACGACCGGCAGGAGACGAACGTGCTGGTACTCGCCGGTCCCGGCTCTGGCAAGACGAGGGTGCTGGTGCATCGCATCGCCTATCTGATACGTGTGAAGCGTGAGAACCCGCGCGGCATCCTGGCGCTCGCCTACAACCGGCACGCCGCGGTCGAGATCCGCCGCCGTCTGGCAGAACTGATCGGCGACGATGCCCGCGGCGTGATCGTGCTGACCTGCCACGGACTGGCCATGCGCTTGGTGGGCGCCAGCTTTTCGGGGCGGGCGAACCGGCTGGACGACAAAGATTTCCGGGAGATCATCCGGCAGGCGGTGGCCCTGTTGCGCGGGGAAGGGTTGCCGCCCGACGAAGCGGACGAGTCTCGGGCGCGCCTGCTGTCGGCCTTTCGTTGGATACTGGTGGACGAGTACCAGGACATTGGTCCGGATCAGTACGAACTGATTTCCGCCCTGGCAGGCAGAACGCTTTCCGACGCAGACAACAAGCTCACCCTCTTCGCAGTGGGTGACGACGATCAGAATATCTATGCCTTCAGTGGCGCGTCGGTGGAGTTCATCCGCCGCTTCGAGATCGACTACGGAGCCAAGCCCAACTACCTGACCGACAACTACCGTTCGACCACCCATATTATCGCGGCCGCCAATGCGGTGATCGAAGCGGCGCAGCAAAGGATGAAGAGCGGGCATCCTATCCACATTGATCGCGCACGCACGCAGGAGCCGCACGGCGGTTCGTGGACTGACCGGGACCCGGTCGCCCGCGGCCGAATCCAAATTCTGCCAGCCGGCGACACACCAATCTCTCAGGCGCAGGCGGTTATCGCCGAGTTGAAGCGACTGTCCAGTCTCACCCAGGACTGGAACTGGTCTGCCTGCGCGGTGGTGGCACGCGAATGGGCCTACCTCGACCCAGTGCGCAGCCTCTGCGAACTTGAGGAGATTCCAGTGCAGATGGCGAACGAAGAGTTCGCGGGCATCTGGCATCTGCGGGAAACCCAGGCGCTCGTGAACTGGCTGCGCGGGCGAGACACCCTCTTGGTGAAGAATGAGGATCTGAAGGACTGGGTGGACAGACAATCCCCAACGCCTTGGACTGAACTATTGCAGGAAGCGATAGCCGAGTACGAGTTGGAAACCCGGGGCGCGGAAACATCATTGGCCCAGTTCATCGAATGGCTGGCCGAGTGGGGGCGGGAAGTGCGTCGCAGTCAGCGCGGGTTGCTCCTGCTGACCGCCCATCGCGCCAAGGGCCTGGAATTCGACCACGTGGTTGTACTGGACGGAGGCTGGGAGCGTGTTGGCCGCGGCGAGGATGCGGATGCCCCGCGCCGGCTGTACTACGTGGCCATGAGCCGCGCACGGCAGACCCTCACCCTGGCGCGCCTTCCAGGGCCGCACCCATTCCAAGATGTGTTGCGGGGCAATCCCTCGGTGGTGCGCCGAACGCCCGTCACTCTCCCACCGGCGGCGCCGGAACTCACCCGCCACTATCGGCGGCTCAGCCTGCGCGACGTCTTTCTGAGTTTTGCGGGGTACAGGCATCCTGGCCATCCGCTGCATGGCGCGATTGCCGCGCTCTCGGCGGGGGATCCGTTGCAGGTGCGGGTCGGGGCGAAACGTTGGGAGTTGCTGGATGGCAACGGGACGGTCGTCGGACAGCTTGCCGGTGGTTTCAAAGCTCCGCCGGACATGCACTGCACCGATGCGACGGTCCTGGCCATCGCCACCTGGGACCGCGAGCGCTCGGAACCGCAGTACCAGAGTGCCCTTCGCTGCGATACCTGGGAGGTGGTGGCGCCGGAGTTGGTGTTTGAGCCGGATTCGTAATCTCAACTACAGTGGCCACCAACCACTGCTCCCCACTCCTCGTCGCGCAGTTCGCCGTTTGCATAATCATAGTATGGTCACGCTGACCTTTGCGGATCCCCTTATCTTGCTGAAGTCTCGCCTGTTGTACGTGATCAACTCCGAGCAGCGCTGTTCAGCGATCGCCGTATGAATGCAATCATTGATATTTCTGAACCCGACATGACTTGCCATATCAAACGCTCTTTGCAGAACCGCCGCGTCGTAGGCCAGAGGCTCCAATTGCATGACTTCGTTGTAAGAGCCTGTTTGAAAAGGGTAAAGCTAAGGGCAAAACGGCGCAATTGATACGAATTATGGCGTGCAGATGAAGGATCTGACTGCTTTCCGACGGTTGTTTTCGGCCTATCTGGGCGATACGCGTTACTTTTCAAACAGCTTCTAAGTAGTGTGGATAGCCTCATCGTTGATGCCCAGCTTGGCAAGAACAAATAACAGTTCCTGCACAGTCAGCGTCGAGATGACCGCAATGTCATTTGCGTTCGCTTGCCTGATGAGTTGATTGGCTTGTCGGTTTTTCGCAACGTCCTGAACGACATAGGCATGGACCAAAACATCCGTGTCGAAGTAGATCACCCTTCAAGCTCCAGGTCCATATCGTTCATTTCATCGGCCAGGCGGGAGATGTCGATGTCAGGGTCGACGTAGAGCCGCCGGTTGGAATTGTTGTCGACAATGTTCTGCCATGCCTTGCGCCGTTTGTTGTCGAGCTTTTCCTTTTCGATTCGCCAGAAGCTCAGCCCTTCATTTTGCGCCCAGTCTATGAAGGCTTCGGCGATGCCGTCGGGCAGTTCGCCGTCGTGGCTGTGCAGGTCATGGTCAACGATCATGTGACCGTTCCTGTCCAGCTTGTGTTGGCCGTTGTCGCCTTTGACGTAGATGTAATCGCCGGAGGTGTCCTTGCCGCCCTTCTCGCTCACGGCAAAGAAGATAGGGTAGTCGTCCACCCGGGGACAGCGCGGCCCCCGTTGCGGGTCATCATTCCATTTTTGCACGAACAGAACGCTGGTCTTGGTGCCGGTATGGGGCTTGAAGGTGTTGCTGTGCAGGCCGACTACGGCCAGGATACGGGCGCGCTGGGCGATGAAGTCGCGGATGTATTTGTCGGACGTGTTGTTGAATCGGCCTTGTGGCAGCACGATTGCCATACGCCCGCCCGGTCTCAGAAAGTCCAGATTGCGCTCAATAAACAAAATGTCGCGCCCGACTTTGGATTGCGCTTTGCCGTTTGCCTTGAAGCCGAGCTCGTACTGGTGCAGGAGACGGCTTTCCTTGATGTCACCGGCAAAGGGCGGATTCGCCATCAGGATGTCAAAGTTGAACTGTTTGTTCTCCCCTTCCTCGGCTCTCAGTCTTTCCAGCCGTTCAAAGCCTCTGCCGTAGGTGTTGAACCAACGCCTGTCCTGCTCGGTTCTGTCGCGCCAGCGGTCATAGTCGAGCGTGTTCAAGTGCAGGACATTGGTTTCGCCGTCCCCAGCAATCAGGTTCAACGTCCTGGCGACTCTGACCGTTTTTTCGTCAAAGTCGATGCCAAACACCTTGAGGACGTGCCGCTTGTCCTCGTCGGGGATTTCGGCATTGGTGAAGAGATGCCCGGTGAGCTTGAAGATGGTATGCACGGGAAAACCGCAACTGCCGGAAGCGGTATCGATCATATATTCGCCCGGCTGCGGGTTGAGCATCTGCACGCACATATCGATCACGTGACGCGGGGTAAAGTACTGTCCTTTCTCGCCTTTGGCCGACTTGTTGACGAGATACTCGAAGGCCTCGTCCACCACCAGCAGATTGGAGTTGAACAGTTTGACATCCTGCAAGCTGGAGACGCAGACGGACAGATGGCTGTCGGAGAGTTCAAACTGGGCGCCATCGGGAAATACGCCCGGCCAATGTCCCATTGCCCGCTCAAACAGGCTCTGAATCTTCTTTTTCAGTTCGGCATCGGTCTGTCCGGTATTCCTGAATTCCATGACCCGGAAGCCGTCGTCTGAAACCCCTGCAACCGCCCCCTTGAGAGCGTCGTAGTCCTGCCCATCAAGATAGTAGGGGGCGGGGGACTCATGGACAGATGTCCTGGTTACTTGGCGCAGGAAGTAGTTCAGAACGCCTTTGTCCACTTGGCTGAGAAATTCATCGTAGAGTTTGGTAAATATAAGCTTAAAGACTTCCTCGAATACATCTACCCCGGCGTTTGCAAGAACCTCGTCCTCCAGTTCCAGGATGATATCTTTCAGAGATTTGCGCTCATTAGCGAGCTTGTCCCTGATGATCAGGTCTTTCAGCGTAAAGCGCTCGCTGAGTATGTCATTGAGGCTTTGATCAGCCTTGGGGATATCGCTGATCTCTTCAAAGTAGTTGGGGTCTTTGCGGTGGTAATGGGAGATCTGTTCGCCGTTCGTCCATACGCCAATCGGCGCGCCGGTGGCGTTGCAGTAGGAGCGTAGTTGGCTCTTACCGTCCTTGAGCTTGGGCTTTTTCAGTTCAACGATTGTATAGGCGGTATCGGGCCGGTCTTTGTCGAAGATGACGATATCGGCCTTCTTCTTTTCGCGGCCGAAGTTGACGGCGTACTCAAACGTCAGTCGTCTCCTGGGGTAGCCGTACCGGTTGATCAGCCTTGCCGCGTACAACTGGCGGACGATCTCTTCCGGCTTCAGCTGCACTTCCTTGTTGCGGACGATACAGCGAACGAAGGGAGTTTCCTTGCCTCTCGTGGTCTTGATAAAAATTCCGCCGCGCAAATCCTCAATCTCGTCTTCCTGAAACAAGGAAAGGTGATAGTTGCTGTCTTTGAGAATTGTCTGGATGATGTCCGGTTGTGTCATGAGTCAGATTCCCCAACGCATTTCTGCTTTGCGCTTCTGTATGGACAGCTTACCGATTCCGTCTTCGAGTTCAACACATCTTACCATTGAAGACTCTACTTTAGTATGGCGTACCAGCGGCGATCAAATCCTGATAGCGCAAGCGCTTGCCGTCCATCCCCCGTGCCATATGTGCCATCTGATCATTTGTGTCGGACGAACGGTCATTGTGACGGCCAGAGAACTCTTTCACTTACCGCCCACCACTCCTCCCCCCCTCACACCAGCAAGACCCCCTCGTGCCGCAGCAGCCACTCTTTGCGCCACAGGCCGCCGCCATAACCGGTCAGCTTCGGACGCGCCCCGCTCCCTGCTCGGTTGCTGCCGATGATGCGGTGGCAGGGCACGATGATGGCCACCGGATTGCGCCCGTTGGCCGCGCCCACCGCGCGCACCGCTTTGGGGTTGCCAATCGCGTCGGCAATCGCCTGGTAACTGGCCGTCTCGCCATACCCGACGCTGAGAAGCTGCTGCCAGACCTGACGCTGAAACGGCGTGCCGTCCAGGGCCAGGGGCAGGTCGAAGCGCTGCAATGCGCCGCTGAAATAGGCGTCCAGTTGACGCCGCGCCTCCTCCAGAAGCGGATGCGCGCCCGACGGACTTGAAGCTGCGTTTTGCGTATTTCGTATTGCGTGATCGGCTGGCGGTTCCTCGATAAATTCGAGTCTGCTCACTGCCGTGTCCGTGGCCCGGATTTCGATGGCGCCAATGGGGGAGTCGTAGTGGGTGATGGATAGAGACATTGTCTGAACCATGATTCTTGTGATTTTTGGATTGCCATGATGCAGAACGACAGATGGCCACTGACCACGAATCACCGATCACTGGCCACTGCCGTTACCGCCGCAGTAGCTTGCTGCGCTGCTTACGCGTGACGGTCAGGGTCAGGTTTTGCTCCTGCAGGAATTCCTGAAAGAGCCGATAAAAGCGTTGGCGATCCTTCTGCTGGATGACGGCGGTAACGTCTGCCGCCTCCAGGACGTAGGGATAGCCGCCGCCGACAACCGCCTCGGCCAGGACGAGTTCGACCACCTCACCGGCGCGGCCGGATTCGAGCAGCCAGCGCGGTATCTCCAACCGGGCCGGTGGGTGCTCCACACTGAGCCGCGCCAGACAGAAACAGACCCGCTTATAGAAGCCGGCGCGGCCTTCAGTGCTCAGACGATCCGGGCGTGCGCACACCCAGAATGGGCTGCGATCCCCCCAGTCGGGCAGCGTCGCGCCCAGCAGGGAAGCGTCGTTGACATGCACCGGCGTCGGCAGGCCATGCAGCGTTGCCAGCAGGGTAACGAAGTCGCGGCTGTAGGTGTTGTCCACATAGCCGACCAGAGGCGTCTGCGTGCGCTCGGAGCAGTCCAGCAGGTCTTGCACCGCCTGGATATAGCCATGTTCACGGCCGGCGCGAAGCTGCCCGGCAAAGGAGACAATCAGCGAGCCGTCGAAAAAACAGACCGGCCTGCGGGCAAACGGCCGCTCCGCACAACTCTCCATGAACTCGCACAGTTTGGCGCATTCGCGAACGAAGCGTTCCTGATTCACCCGCCAGCCGGGGAAGACGCCATCGTCGCCGCCTGCGGAATCGAACAGTTCGTCCGGGGCCAGCACGTCAAAGGCGATATCCTTTTCATAATGGTTCGTGGAGTCACTATCCACTATCCACTCATCACTCTCCACTGCCTCGCGGCGGTCATTGAAGAACCAGCCGATCTGCACCGCGCCCACCGGGTAGGAGTAATCGGTGGTGGGAACGATTTGGCTGCCGTCCACGGCCAGCACGGGCCGGCCGTCGAGCGTCTTCAGTGCCCAATGACGGGCCTGCTCACGGTTCTGCCAACCTGCGCCTACCGGGATGCGCATACCGGCTGCCCTGTCGAACTCCGCCGTGGGCAATGCGCCGGGCCAGGGGTCGTCAATGGCGTTAATCTGGTCGTGCAGGGAAGCGGCGGATTCAGCCTTCAACTCCCCCAGCCATCCCTGCATACGCGTCTTCTCTTCTTCCCGGTTGCGTGCGTATGCGGAGAACAACTCCTTTTTCCGTTCCAACGCCGCCGCGGCGCGACTTCTCACAAACATGCGCTCTCTCCTCAACAGGATATCGAAAATGGTTTTACTGCATTGCGTATTGCGTATTGCGTGCAGCCGGTCTTTGTTTCGAACGAAAGTCAGTTCAGGCATTGACATTATAGCACATCCGTGCATAGTTTACCCTGAACAATCCGACTATGTTATTATTAGGAGGAACACTGGTCACAGTAGTTATCCGGAACCCGGCTGAGCCGGACAGATCAGCAGTTGTGATACACCGAACAATGGAGACACCACCATGCTGAAGCGTATACATATTCGTGGTTACAAGTCTCTTGAAGACGTTGAGGTGCATCTGTCCCGGCTTGTGGTTCTATTCGGACCGAATGCCGCCGGCAAGAGCAATTTTCTGGACGCGCTGCAACTGCTGTCGAAACTGGGGACGAGCCGGACGCTCAAGGATGCCTTTGATCCCCCTTATCGGGGCAAGCCGCTTGAGTCCTTTACCATCGGGAACAGAGGAATCAAGGGGTTACTTGAACAGGAAAGGCTGTGCTTCTCTATCGAGGCGGATCTGAGCTTGTCGGACGCGATCATTGCTACAGTCAACCGCCAGATACAGGAGATGCGCCGCCCGGCCGGCGAGGTCGAGTCTGAGGAGGGCAACAAGCCCCCCCCTGTCCGCGAACGGGAGCTGCGCTACCGCATCGAGGTGGAGATGCTGCCCCAATCCGGCATTTTGCGCGTGACCGACGAATACTTGGCCGCCCTAAACGCCGATGGGAAGCCTACCGGCAAACGCAAGCCGTTCATTGAAAGGCAGGGTGAGAAGATACACCTGCGGTTGGAGGGGCAGGCGCATCCCACCTACTATGATCGTTACCTGGACCACAGTATCCTCTCCATGCCACATTATCCTCCGCACTATCCGCATCTGATGGCGGCGCGGCGCGAACTGGAAAACTGGCTGTTTTTCTACTTCGAGCCGCGTGAACGCATGCGCGCGGCCAATCCGGTCAAGGAAGTGCGTCATCTGGGACTGATGGGGGAGGAGCTCGCCGCCTTTCTCAACACGATGAAATCGCTTGACGCCAACCAGTTCAAGGCGGTCGAAAAAGCGTTGCATACCCTGATGCCCAATTTCGAGGGCATTGAAGTCGATGTAAGCGATCTCGGCGAGGTCGAACTGCGCCTCAAAGAAGGCGGTGTGGCAATGCCGGCTCGCGTCCTCTCTGAAGGAACACTGCGGATGCTCGGCCTATTGGCATTGACTGGCGTTGAGGAACCCCCGGCGCTGGTCGGGATTGAAGAGCCGGAGAACGGCGTCCACCCGCGCCGGATCCAGTTGATCGCGGAGTTGCTGAAAACACAGGAAGTCCTCGGTCAGACCCAGCACATCATCACAACGCACTCACCGATCCTGCCCGATTTGCTGGCAGACGACTGCCTTTACGCGGTACGCCGCCTGAATCGCAAGACCCATATCGATCCTTTTGCCACCAGTTGGGGGCCATTAGGACGAGGCAATGATATAGGTCGAGCGCTTGGTGACGCTCCGGAGAAACTCCCCATATCAGTGCGTATTTTGAGGGGAGACTTCGATGCATAGTGTTCAATGCGCTACCACTTCGTTGTTTGAGCGCAATATCGCGCTCTTTGTCGAGGACTACGCTCACGAAAAGATCATTGGCGCACTCGTATGGAAGATCACTGCAGACTTCGGTTTCAATGTAGAGTTCGATTGGCGAAACGCTGTCGGCGGACACGGCAAAGTCATCACCGAGCTTAAGGTCTTCATCCGCGATCTGGAACGGCAAGGTAGCCCCCGTCCTGACCTGATCATCGTTGCCACCGATGCCAACTGCAAAGGGTTCAACGAGCGCAGAAAGGAGATTGGGCGCCTGGATACTCCGACGGCGGTTCTCCTTGCCGTTCCCGATCCACATATTGAGCGCTGGCTGCTGCTCGACGGCGCCGCCTTCAGAGCGGTGTTCGGCCGTGGCTGTCAGGCGCCGGACAGGAAGTGTAGCCGCGAACTCTACAAACGAAAATTGATTGAAGAGATTCGCGCCGCGGGTGGCACGCCTATCCTCGGCGGCATCGAGTATGCTGAAGACATCGTGCAGCACATGGACATCGACCGCGCCGCACGGGCGGACGATGCATTGCAGCGTTTCGTCGAGGATTTGCGTAACACATTACGGGGCTGGCGGGCGTGAGTTGTTCAATCATGTTTCACCTCCTGACCTGATGCTACGCAATTCACCTTCTGCTGTGCATACGTTACAATCGTTACCGTTACCATGAATCAGCCGCAGCCATTGCCTTTCATTTCCCCAAACGCAGAGGAGAGAGTTTGGCCGCCGCTGACTCCAGGTGTTCGGACACTTGGCGGCGGGCAAAGAAAGAGCAGAGAGGGAAGAAAACCTCACTTCTCGCACCCCTCGTATGGCGCGGTGGGAATCAGCTTCCTGCTGCTGCTGATCCTGCTGGCCGCCTGTGGCGGGATTGGCTCTTCTTCGGTGGAAGAGGAAGAATCGCTGTCGGCGTCCGCCACGATGCCGCATTATGAGATTGAGTTCACCCTCAGCGACGATCTGACCTTTCTCGAAGGATCGGCCCACATCCGCGTCCCCAACACCAGCGCGGACCCCTGGACGTATCTGGTCTTTCGCCTCTATCCGGCGCTGGAACACTACGGCGGTGAGTTCAAGATTCAGAACGCGGCGGTCGAGGGCAGTACGGCGCCATTCATCTATTTGGAACAGAACACAGCCGTGCGCGTGGAGTTGCCGCGGGCGCTGCTGCGCGGGCAGACAACGACTGTCTTTCTGAGCTGGCGGTTGGAGATCCCCCACTGGAGCGCGGATACGGATGCGGCCTACCGCCTGTTCGGGTACAGCCAGGAATTCTTGAGCCTGCCGCTCTTTTACCCCTCGCTGGCCGTTTATCAGCCGGGGCCGACCACGGCGAGCGGACGCTGGTGGCTGGAGCGGGGCACCAGCCGCGGGGACGCGGCGTTCAACTACATATCCCAATTTGTTGTTTCCGGCACAGTGCCGATCGATCAGATCCCGGTGACGAGCGGCAAACTGATCACCTCCACAGCGGTCAATGCGGGTCAAGTGCAACATCGGTGGGAGACGGAATCGTCGCGCGAATTTTTCATCCACCTCAGCAATCGCTTTCAATCCGACAGCCTGGACGCATACGGTACGCGCGTCACCAGCTACTGGCTGCCGGAGCATGAAGAAGCGGGGCGGGCTGTTCTACAGTACACAGCCGCGGCGCTGCGGGTGTATAGCGACTGGTTTGGGCCATATCCATACGACGAATTGCGGGTGGCGGCCGCGCCGATCAGCTTTCGGGGGATGGAGTACCCGCAGGCCTTTCTATTGGGCGTGCAGCTGTATGACCGTTACCGGGATCAACTGGAGATTCGGGCGGTTCACGAAGTGGCGCATCAGTGGTGGTATCAACTGGTCCACAACGATCCGGTCAACCAGCCGTGGGTCGATGAAGGGCTGGCCGAGTACTCAAGCCGCATCTACAATGAAGCTGTGCATGGCATGGACGCAGCCGACATTCTGGAATCCCGCCGCTGGCTTGCGGTCGTTGATGCCTTGATCAGCCGCGAAGAGGACGCTGCGCTCAATCAGCCGGTGATGGCTTTTGTAAACGGCGCCCAATACGAAGGCGTCGTCTATGCCAAGGGCGCTCTTTTCTTCTCCGCGATCCGCCGCAGTCTGGGAGAGCGGACATTCAAGCAGTTTCTGCAGAACTATCTGGCAAACAATCAATACAAGATCGTAACGTCCCAGGCGTTGTTGACCGAGTTGCGCCGGGTCAATCCGCAGGTCGCCGACGTGCTGTACACGGAGTGGATTGGGCCGCTGCCGGGCGGAGCGCAGGCTGACTCACCAAGTCAGGACAGGTGATCAACGAATGTGCGTTCAGTTTGACAACCAGCTTCTTCCCGCATTGCGTATTCCGTATTGCGTAGGGGCAGGCCATGCGAAAAGTCTTGGTGTCAAACGGAATTCACATTGGCAGGCGGGACGGCTTGTCTGAACGGACGATAGCCATGATGACGGTTGACTGGTTCAGGGCAATAATAGGTCAGATTGTCTGGATCGGCCTGGGCGCGGTGTTGGGCGCAAATGCCCGTTACTTTATCAGCCTGTGGATGGCGGGGAAGCTGGGGCTGGATTTCCCCTATGGCACGCTGGTCGTGAATGCCTCCGGCAGCCTTCTACTCGGCTTTCTGGTCGCGGCCGGCTCCCACTATCTCCCCCTGTCCCCCCCGTTGCGGCTGATGATGATGGTCGGCTTCCTCGGCTCCTTCACCACATTCTCCACCTTTGCCGTCGAAAGCGTCGCATTCTGGCAGAACGAACGCGCCTGGGTCGGCCTTGTCAATATCCTCGCCAACAACGGCATCAGCCTCCTGTGCGCGGCGCTCGGCATATTGCTGGCCCGTCAGTTTTTGAACTGTGATCTATGTGATTGAGGGACGGGCCGTGATCACTGCACCGGTCACTGATCCGCGCCGCATGGATTGGACACGACGGGCTTCCCACTCTATACTCCCCTGGAATGTTGGCGCTCAAACAGCGAAGCGGTAGCGCATTGAACACTGTGGCGCTCGGGTGCCCTTTGGGCGCGCGAAGCGGTAGCGCATTGAGCGACTCCTCGTCTGAACAGGCAGCCATGATGACGGCAGGAAACTGACCGTTTCCGCGCGCAAATCAACCTCTCCATGGAGTAATGCAATGACCACGGATTTCCGCTACGAACCGACTTGGGACTCCCTGCAAAACTATGAGGTGCCCCAATGGTTTATGGACGATAAGCTGGGCATCTTCATCCACTGGGGCGTCTATGCCGTCCCCGCCTTCGACAACGAGTGGTATCCCCGCTTCATGTACCGGGACGAGGTCTCGCGCAAGGGGCCGAACTACCACAGGCGCCACTCACAGACCTGGGGCCATCCATCCAAATTTGGATACAAAGATTTCATCCCGCTGTTCAAAGCGGAAAACTGGGACCCGGCGCAGTGGATCGATCTGTTCCAGAAGGCCGGCGCGCGTTACATCGTGCCCGTCGCCGAACACCATGACGGCTTCCCCATGTACGCCAGCACGCATACCCGCTGGAACGCAGCCCGCATGGGACCGAAGCGGGATGTCTGTAAGGAGTTGGAACTCGAGGCCCGCGCCGCCGGCCTGAAGTTCGGCGTCTCCAGCCACCGGGCCTTCAACTGGCGCTACTACACCTACGCTGACGACTTTGATACGACGCATCCCGGTCTGGAGGAACTCTACAGCCCGCCCCACCCGGAGGACGCGCCCGCCAGTTGGAGCTTTTTGCAGAACTGGTACGCACGCACGCTGGAGATGATCGACTATTTCCGCCCGGATGTGCTTTGGTTCGATTTCGGCTGGCATTTCGATGAGTTCGCGCCGTACCGCCCGCAGGTCGCGGCCTACTATTACAATCAGGCGTTGGAGTGGGGCGGCGAACCAATTCTGCAATACAAGGACAAGTTCCCCGACGGCGTCGCTGTCTATGATGTCGAGCGGGGCAAGCTGGATGACATCCGCCCGCACTACTGGCAGACGGACACCTCGGTCAGCTACAAGTCCTGGAGCTACATCAAGGACGACGAGTTCAAGAGCGCCACAACGATCATCCACGATCTGGTCGACATTGTAAGCAAGAACGGCAACCTGCTCCTGAACGTCGGCCCGCGCGCGGACGGCGTCATCCCCGCGGAGGCGACCCAGCTGCTGCTGGACCTGGGCGCCTGGCTGGATGTGAACGGCGAAGCGATCTACGGAACCCGCCACTGGGAGCGCTTCGGTGAGGGCGATACGGCTGTGGAAGCCGGGCATATGTCCGAGCGCAAGAATCAGCCCTTCACCGCCAAAGATGTACGCTTCACCCAGAAGGGCAACGCCCTCTATGCCGTCGTCATGGGTTGGCCGGGCAACGAGGCCGCCATCACCTCGCTGGGCAGCGGCTCGTCGGCGGCTGCCGGGCGCATACGCGGCGTGTCGATGCTCGGCAGCGAGGAGCCTGTCACCTGGAAGCAGGACGAGAACGCGCTGACCGTCAGCACGCCCGCGCAACGCCCGTGCGATCACGCCTATACATTCAAGATTGAACTGGATGCGCGGGGTTGAATGCGCTACCGCTCCCGAGCTATGTGAGCGCCGAAAATGCACAGTCGTCGAATCGAACCCTCCCACGACCTGCCCCACGCATGCCAGCGTTTCCTGGATGATGCGCGCCGTTGGGCATACGAAGCCATCAACCGCTACGCGGACGAGCCGCCCACCGATGTCCATGATCAGGGCACCTACACCACCGGTTGGGAGCCACTGCTGCATGCGGATGCGGACGAACGCATCCTGCGCTTTCTGCAACAGACGCGCGATCGCATCCACGATCATTTCACACAGACGCAGCAGTGGCGGCATGGCTACTGGCGTATGCAGGAGGCGCACCACGGCACGGAGCACTATGAACTGTTCCTGGGGGCGCTGCAACGGCTCCTGCCGCACGATCAGGAGACGGCCCGCCAGTTGGATGATGTCGCCGAACACATGGGAAACTGGTCAACCGGGACGCCGGACTGGTTCGATTGGGACAGACGGCGTTTCCACTCACTCTTCTTCGGCGCGGACGGCAAAGAGCCGGGCATGGCGCTCAATTCGCCGGACCATCTGCGCTGCGTCAACATCTGCTTGCTGGCGGCGTCGAACCCGGAGACGGCGACAATCCAAAATCTTTATATCGAGTTGGCAGCGGCCTATGCGGGGGAGTGGGCCGATGCAATCCTGGCGGGGGATGCGCTGCCGATTGCCCTGACAGCCGACGACATTGTGTACCAGTTCAGCGATGACGACGAGGCGCTCTATTACTCCTTCATGGGCGAAGCTCCCGACCTGCAGTCAGAGGTGGATCGGGCGGAGAATCTGCTCGGCTCTGACGCCATCAATACATTCCTGCGCCTGTGGCGGGAGACCGGCGAACTGCGCTTTCGACGGGCGGCCGAACGGCTCCTGGAGCCGCTGGCGACTCAACTGACCGACGCCGATGCCGGCGCGGCCGCGGATGCAGTGCGGGCCTATCGCCGCTGGACGGGCGACGGGCGCTATGACGGGACGGTGCTGGACGCTGTGAACGCGCTCGAACCCTTCGACATTACAAAGGTCACCCTGGACACGGAGTTCAAGCGCCCCGCCCGGCGGGAATCGGGCGTGGGCAAGCGCTCCGACGCGCCCCGCTGGCTGGAAGACGGCCGCGAGCGACGCCACAACCCGATCACACTGGCGGTGGCCGCGGAAATTCAGGGCGACAGCGCGTTGCAAACGCGCGCCGTGGACCTGGCCCGCACCTACTTTCTTTTGGCGCGGGCAGCGTTCGCGGACGGTCGTGACCACGGCTGCTCGGCGCGCTCGGTCAGCGCCGTCGCCCGCGGTCATGGCCGCGAAAACCACGCCGGCATGACGACGGCGGTGCTTGGCCCGGCGCTGGGGCTGCACTGTCACCGCAGTTTATAGTTTTTCGTTTTCAGTTGCCAGACGAGCGTCCACCCAATACGCAAAGTCAGCAGAAGAGAGGCACCCACCCCGCTTGAGGGGGATGGGAGATCCCGGTCCGAACTTTCCCGTCGCGAGGCAAGACAGAGAGATGAGCGTGCAACGATCACCGCAGGAGGGGCGGACAAACCCTTTGCGAATCGGCATTGTCGGCTGTGGCACGATCGGCGCCGTCCACGCGCAGGCGGCCGCCGCCTCCGACCAGATCGAGTTGGTGGCCGTCGCCGATGTGCGGCGGAAATTGGCGGAGAAGATCGCCGCGGCCCATGCGCTGGAGACGATCTACAGTGATGGCGCAGCGTTGCTGGCTGATGCACGGGTAGAGGCTGTCGTCCTGGCGCTGCCGGCCTGTTTTCGCATCGGTGTAGTGACATAAAAAACTGGGCCACCAACGGCGTTCAGTCCGCGCGAGCCAATCCATCTTGGATAGATTGTCGAGAACGGTTCTAATCTGATCAGCATCACTCTTCACGTGTTCTGCTCACTGCCAGGTAGTTCTAAAATAGGCTCAACTGTTGAACCACATCGGCATTGTCAGTACGCCGCACGAAAGCTGACGGCAAGATCTGCAAACCAATCACTGACGCGGAGCCATACTTGCTGTAGTCGTCTGCCAGGTAAACCGGAGTAACGTATTCAAGTTCAGCGAAAATTGAAAGAACATAGGAAACCCGACGATCGATCCCGGGGGCAATATGGCGCATTGAGAATCCGTATGTCCGTAACTGCTGCCACAGCGATGACAGTTGATCGTATGAAACCATATATTTCCGTTCCGCCGCTACGACGCGTATACCAAGCGGATCGTTAGAGACATACGCTGAAAAAGGCTTTTTCTTTGCTGTCGTTCTAAATTCACTTTTGTCTTCCAGAATTAACTCAATATTTTCCCACACTTCGCTAAATAGCAGACTCTGTGGTTCTGTACGCAGCCAGTCACTCATCTCTCCAGGTTTCAGGTGCTCCACAAAAGCATTATCTCGCTCAGGGTAAACGAATACCTCAATCGGCAGGGGTTGAAGATATTTCTCCATGAGCGGCTGCACTTGTGAGCGGAAATCCAGTTGCCCATTGCCACAACCCAAGGGTGGGAACGCAATGCTGTGGATTCCCATGCTTGAATGTGTCTCAACGAATTTCCTCATCCCACTTTCGACATATTCTATTTTTGAAGGATGTCGCCAGTGTCTTTTGGTTGGGAAATTCAACACCCACTTATTCGGTGTCTTGTATAACCATAAACTCCCGACGTTGAAATCTCCCTTTTCACACAGATCACGGTACTTCGTATACATCTCTGGGAAGTGGCGCTTGAACTGTAATGCAACGCCTTTACCCATAACGCCAACCGTATTCACGGTATTGACCAACACCTGTGCCGGAGACTGAAATATATCTCCTTGAACATACAGAATCATTCTGTTGCCCCCAGTGTTCAGGATCTTTGCATATCTGCGGGTTCAACGTCATTATACTACATGCCCCACCCGTCATTGTAAGTGCGTTCAGATTTGTACGGCGCTCTGGCATCCAGTATGGTTCTCCCGGATTTCTCAAATTTCTGAAAGGCAATGGCACATAATGAACTACGCATTTATGAGTTTTTCCTGCCCGCAGGCCACCTTCACGGAGATGCTGGCGCTGGCCGCGCAGTACGGCTACGATGGCATCGAGCCGCGGGCCGCCGGCAACCAGAACCACGGGGTGGAGTTGGAGGCGTCGGCGCAGCAGCGAGCCTCCTTCCGCGAGCAGGCGGCTGAGGCCGGCATCGCCATCTGCTGTCTGGCCTCGGGCGCCCGCTTTGCCGATCCCGCAAGCCGGGATGCACAGGTGGCCGAATCGCTCCAGTACATCGACCTGGCCGCGGAGATCGGCGCGCCCGCGCTGCGCGTCTTCGGCGGACGGATCCCCGCCGGCATAAGCCGGGAATCGGCCATCGACGGGGTGACGGACGCCCTCAAGCGCCTGGCGGATCGAGCCGCCGCGCGCGGCGTCGTCGTCTGCCTGGAAACTCATGACGACTGGTGCAATCCCCAGGATGTCGCCGCGGTGATGGAACGGGTGGACCACCCGGCGATTGGCGTAAATTGGGATGCCGCGCATCCACTGCGCCAAGCGGGCTGGACCCTGGCGGACTCCTATCACACCCTGCGGCAGTGGATCCGCCACGTCCATATGCACGACCTTTTTCTCTCGCCGGATCGCCCGGACTATACGGCCTTCGGCACGGGGGATGTCGATCACAAACTGGTGCTGGAACTGCTGCGCGGCGGCGGCTACGACGGATATCTCAGCGGCGAATGGATCGACTGGGAGCCGCCGGACGTTCACCTGCCGCGAGAGATTGCGACGATGCGCGGCTATGAGCGCGCGCTGGCGTAAGGAGGAGACGCTGTTCGCGCTCCGATTGCGTAAGCCAGCGACAACCGCAATCCACCCTTAGTAACTGTCCGTTTTCAATTCAGCGGTTTTGTTCGACAAATCAGTCTGAACTCGATTGAAATCGCTACGTTATTTGCGGACAGTCACTTAATTTGGCCTGTCCCGCCTCCGCTCCTTCTCCTTCTCTTCGGTGTCGGCGGGCACGCCAAACACAGACACCGGGGAAAACGAACGATGCCGATCCGCCTGCTCAACTTTGATCTCCACATCCTCAACATGCGCAACCGCATGCCCTTCCGCTATGGCATCGTCACCATGACCGCGCTGCCGCACCTCTTTCTGCGCGTGCGGGTTGACGCCGACGGCAGACAGGCGGACGGGATCGCGGCCGAGGGTCTGGCGCCCAAATGGTTTACCAAGATACCCGATTCGTCAACGGAGCAGGACATCGCCGAGATGCTTGACGTAGTGCAGGCGGCCTGCCGCCATGCCCAGGACGCGGGCGCGGCGGACTCGGTCTTCGACCTGTGGCAGGCCACCTACCAGGCCCAGCAGACTTGGGCCGCGGGCATGGGACACCGCGCCTCTTCCGAGCAGGGGCGCATTGAACACCGCGCCCCTTCCGAGCAGGGGCGCATTGAACACCGCGCCCCTTCCGAGCAGGGGCGCATTAAACCCTACCCGCCACTGTTGTGGGCCTTCGGCGTTTCCCTGGTGGAGCGGGCGATCATCGATGGCTTCTGCCGGGCTACGCGCACGACCTTCGCCCAGGCCATGCGCGCCAACAGCCTGGGGATGCGCCTGCACGATCTGCGGCCGGAACTGGCCGGGCATACACCGGCGGATCTGCTGCCGGCAAAGCCTCTGGAGCGGATCATCGTTCGTCATACGGTCGGCCTGATCGATCCTCTCAGCGACGACGATATCCCGCCCGCCGATCAGGTCGATGATGGGCTGCCCCAATCGCTGGACGCGTCGATTCGGGCCTACGGGTTGACCCATTTCAAGATCAAAATTGGCGGTGACATCGACGCGGACAGGGCGCGGTTGCAACGTATCGCCGCGCTGCTGGACGCGCGCAATGTCGATTACCGGCACACGCTCGACGGCAACGAGACCTATCACAACGTTGCCGATTTTCGCGCCCTGTGGGAAGGGTTGAGCGCCGACCCGGCCCTGCGCAGCTTCCTGCAGCGGCTGCTTTTCGTCGAGCAGCCCTTCCACCGCGATATCGCCCTGAGCCAGGAGGTGGGCGCGGCCCTGCGCGCCTGGCGCCAACGGCCACCGATCATCATTGACGAATCCGATGGCGAGCTTTCCAGCGCGCTCACCGCCCTGGAAAGCGGTTACGTAGGCACCAGTCACAAGAACTGTAAAGGCGTCTTCAAAGGCATCGCCAACACCTGCCTCATCCGCCACCGCCAGCGGCAAGAGCCGGGCGCGTTGCGCATCATCAGCGGCGAGGACCTGTGTAATCTGGGGCCGGTGGCTCTGCTGGAGGACTTGGCCGTGCTGGCGACGCTGGGCATCAAGCACGCCGAGCGCAACGGGCATCACTACTTCGCCGGTCTGTCGATGCTGCCGGAGGACGTGCAGGCGCAGATGCTGGCTGCCCACGCCGACCTCTACCGCCCGCACACGACCCCGGGCGGCAGGCGCTTTCCAACGCTGGCCGTAGCGAACGGCTCCGTCGACGTGGGCAGCGTCACGGCAGCGCCTTTTGGCCCGGCAGCTGATCTGGACCCATCCCGGTTTACGCCGGTGACGGAGTGGGAATACGCATCGCTGGGGCTGGACTGAAAAACCAGCACCCAACGCAGTTAGCGCGCAACTATACGGGCGCGGGCGTGTTTTCTCCTTTATAATGGCATAAGAATCGCGTTCTGTTTCCTTCTACAGGCGAGACTGTTCCCCGCTTTTGCGCGAGGGGGACGGGGGAATACGCTTTCATACGATGGATTCTATGACACCGCCATCCGCAGCGGAAGGGTCGAATATCACCTCAGTGCAGCGCCCCGACCCTTCCAACACTCCACATGAAACGACCCAGTTGCCAGCGGTAGATGCTGCTTCCCAAGATTCGGGTGCAGTTCTGACGCCGAACACCGTGTGGGATACCACGACCAAAAGAACGGTTCTGATCGTTTTTCTTGTCCTCGGCGCGCTCATCTTTTGGATCAGCCGTCCGGTACTACCGATTCTGATCGTGGCGGGGCTTGTCTCCTACTTCCTGATCCCGATTGTCGATCTATGTGAGCGGCTGCGTATTCCCCGCAGCGTGAGCACGATCGTCTTATACCTGCTGTTCCTGGTTCTGTTAATTCTGGCGCCCGTTCTGCTTATTCCTATTCTTCTGTCCCAGCTTAGGGCGCTTTATTTTGATGTGCCAAAGGCGACTGAAAACTTTCTGCTCTTTCTGCAAAAGTCGGTCGCGGAGCTTCCAACCAGTGGGAAGATCCTCGGTCTCGATGTCACGTTTGAGGGGGTGGTGGGTCAGATCCAACAGACATTTGCCAATGAAATTGCGGTGGAGCGCTTCCTCCCCGGCACGCAGCAGATCCTGGATTACGTAAATCAGCTTCTGAGCACAGCGACAAATGTGGTGAGCAGCACAGCGGCATTCAGCTTGACGGTTGTTGGCAGCATCGTCAGTACGGTCCTGTTCCTGTTGCTTCTCTTCTTTATCAGTCTCTATCTGACGAAAGACGCGCCCCGCATCCAGCGGTATGTGGAAGGGCTGTTCCCGGTTGAGTATTATTCGGAGGGCGTGGAGTTGATGCGCCGGTTGCGCGGCATCTGGAACGCCTTCTTTCGAGGGCAACTCATTCTCTCTGTATCGATCGGTGTGGCGACCTATGCTTCGCTGAGCATGATGGGGATGCGAGGCGCGCTGATCCTGGCGATTCTTGCCGGCGCGCTGGAGATTTTGCCCAATATCGGCCCGATTCTGGCGATGATCCCGGCAGTGATCATCGCCCTGGCGCAGGGGAGTTCCACGCTCGAACTGAGCAATCTGAACTTCGCTCTCCTTGTCATCGGCGTCTACTTCGTCATTCAACAGTTGGAGTATCAGCTACTCGTGCCGCGCGTGATCGGCACGAGCGTTCATCTGCATCCTGTCGTCGTGGTGTGCGGCGTGGTGGTGGGCGCGAGTGTGGGCGGGATATTGGGCGCGTTTCTGGCTGCGCCGGTGATCGCCAGTCTGCGGCTGATCGGCGGCTATACGCACGCCAAACTGCTCAACTACCCCCCCTTCAGCGCACGCCACCCGGTCACACAATCGCAGCGCGCCGGCATCTATCGACGGGTGGTCGTTTCGGATGCAGTCGAGACGGACCCAGGGGGCGCCTCGCTCCCAGGAGTTGAATTGGAAGAAGACGCGCACGCGCACCCCGCTTCTCAGGCTGCCAATTCACCTGCAAGCGGTTAAACGCAACGCAGGCGAGATGCTTGCTCCCCAAGTCGTTCACAGCTACACAGCTTCCGTCAGAGACAAATTCGCATATACGTCGAGGGCAAGGGCGTCGCGCGTGGGCGGCTCGGCAGATTGCTCGCGATGCGTTGAACGCGCTACCGCTTGGCTATATGCGCGCCTGTAATAGGCCGCGGCGCCGATCATGGCGGCATTGTCCGTGCAGAGAAAGAGAGGCGGACAACGCAGCGGCAGTCCCATCTTTGCGAAATGCTGTTCAGCGGTCTGGCGCAGCAGCCGATTGGCGCTGACCCCGCCGCAGATGCAGACCTGCTTCACGGCAAACTCGGTCGCGGCACCCGCTGTTTTGCTCACCAGCACATCCACCACGGCCATCTGAAAAGCGGCTGCAATATCGGCCACGGTCTGCGTCCGGCGCGGCTCCGCTCCGTCCCGTTCGAGTTGCCGCATCAGATTGAGAACGGCTGTCTTGAGGCCGGAAAAGCTGAAATTGAAGCGGTGCTCGCCGCGCACGGGCAAGACAGTGGGCAGACGGGACGCCAGCGCGCCCGGGTTGACCTCCGTCCGTCGCGCCGGTCGTGAGAGCGGGCGGGGGAGATGGAAGCAAAGCGCGTCCCCGGCCTCCGCGGCCGTCTGAACTGCCGGGCCGCCCGGATAGCCCAGTTCCAGAAGCCGCGCCACCTTGTCGAACGCTTCTCCTGCTGCATCATCCAACGTTGCGCCCAAGAGTCGGTAGCGGCAATGGCCTTCCATCAGCACGAGTTCCGTATGCCCGCCGGAGACGATCAGGATCAGCGTCGGGAAGATGTCGAACGCCACCGCATCTTCACCCGCGCATAGCCAGTTGCTGTAGATGTGCCCTTCCAGATGGTTCACGGGAACCAGCGGCAGGCCACTGGCGAAGGCCAACCCTTTGGCCAGATTGACTCCGACCAGAAGGCTGCCGGCCAGCCCTGGCCCGTGGGTGACGGCGATGGCGTCCAGTTCGCGCACGTGGGCGACGGAGGCATCCGCCAGAGCGTCCTCGACAACAGTCTGAATTGCGAGCACGTGCTGACGGCTGGCGACCTCCGGGTAGACGCCGCCGAAACGCCGGTGGAGTTCTATCTGGCTGGCGACGCGGTTGCTGAGGATATGGCGCCCGTCGGCGACGATGGCGGCCGCGGTCTCGTCGCAGCTGGTTTCGATCGCGAGGATGCGTTCTGAACTGTTCATTTGGAGGTCTGGGCTGCCCATATTAAGGCGATCAGGCCGACGATGACCAGCCCAATCAGCGCCACCAATTTGTAGATGCGATCATCCAGCAGCAGGGTCAGTCCGCCGAACAGTGCGCAGAAGGCCCAATAGCCAACCACGATTGTGCGCTCCTCCAGGCCACTGTCCCGCAGGCGCAGGTGCAGGTGATCCCGCCCCCCCTGGCCGACCGAGACGCCCCGCCGCAGACGGCTGTAGATCAGCCACGCCACATCCAGAATCGGCAGGCCGAGGATCAGCAGAACGGTCGCCAGCCTGGCCCCGCCGATAATCCCCAACGCGGCCAGCACAAAACCGAGAAAATAGCTGCCGCTGCTGCCCATGAAGATCCGCGCCGGGGCAAAATTAAAGACCAGAAAGCCCAACCCGACGCCGAGCAACGCCACAGGCAGCACCGCCACGCTCAGTTGGGGCGGCTGGATGACGAAGATCATATGAATGGAGAGAATGGCGCAAAAGATGACGGTGACACCGGCAACCAGACCGTTCAGCCCGTCCAGAAAGTTGACCGTATTCATCATTCCTATGAACCAAAAAATCGTCAGCGGGCCGACCAGCCACCAGGGGAATCCATCCGCGCCGAAGAGAAAGCCGCTTGCGAAGGGGTTGTTGACATGCTTGATGAAGATCAGACCGGCGATGGCGATCAGGGCGGCGACGACTTGAAGTATGAACTGGGGCAGGGAGGAGAACTCATAGCGGTCATCGAGAAGACCGAAGAGCGCGCAGAAGGCGCCGCCAATCAGCAGGGCGAGAACGCGGCGCCCCTCTTTGGGGTCATTCTGGGGCGGCAACCAGGAGGCATCCAGGTCCGGCAGCGCCCCTGTCATGAGCAGCAGAAGGGCGAGCACGGTCACGGTAAAGGCGGCGAAGATGGCAAGTCCGCCTGTGCGCGGCACGACGCCGGTGTGTTTACGACGCGCGTCGGGGCGGTCGACCAGGCCAAGCCGATGGCCGATCCGTGCGGAGATTGGCGTAAAGATGAGGGTGAGGATCAGGCCGGTCAGCAGAATCGAGAGGTAGAACACGGTTATGGGCGCATAGAGCCAAGCGTGCGGGGGAAAGCGATGGCTTCCCGCAGGTGCGCGACGCCGCAGATCCAGGCGATGGCGCGCTCCAGGCCCAGACCGAAACCGCTATGCACAACCGTGCCGTATCGGCGCAGGTCGATATACCAGTCATAGGCGTCCATCGGCAGGTCGTGGGCCTTGATGCCGGCGACCAGTTGGTCGACGTCGGCCATACGCTCACTGCCGCCGGTGATCTCCCCATACCCTTCCGGCGCCAGCAGGTCGACGCTGCGGCAAACCTCCGGCCGGTCGGGTTCAGGCTCCATGTAAAAGGCTTTCACCTGCGTCGGGTAATGATGGACAAAGACCGGTTTCTCGAACTGGGCGGCGATGTAGGTTTCGTGCGGACTGCCAAAATCGGCGCCCCACTCGATATGGGGCACTTTGTCCTCATAGCCGGGCACCAACTCCCCGGCGGCCGCGGCGCGGTTGACCATGGCCACGGCCTCATCGTAATGGATGCGCGGAAAGCTGGGCGTCACCCGTTCCAGAAAAGAAGTGTCCCGTTCCAGCAGCTTCAACTCTTCGGCGTTTTCCTCCAGACAGCTCTGGACGATGTGGCTGACGAACTGCTCTTCGATCTCCATCAGCCCGTTCAGGTCACAGAAAGCGATCTCCGGCTCCACCATCCAGAACTCTTGCAGATGGCGGCGCGTCTTGCTCTTTTCGGCGCGAAAAGTCGGCCCAAAACAGTAGACCTTGCCGAAGGCGAGGATATTGGCCTCATTATAGAGTTGGCCGGTCTGGGCCAGATAGGCCGGTTCACCGTGGAAGTCGATTCCGAAGAGCGTGGTGGTGCCCTCGGCGGCGTTCGGGGTAAGGATCGGCGTATCCACATTGAGGAAGTCGTTGCTGTCCAGCCAGTCACGAATGGCGCGAACGACGGTCGCCCGCACCCGCAACACGGCCCACTGCCGGCTGGAGCGAATCCACAGATGGCGATTCTTGATAAGGAACTCGACGCCATGCTCTTTGGGCTGAATCGGGTACTCAGCGGCGATCTGGACCACTTCCAGATCGGTCACGTCCAGTTCATAGCCGCCGGGGATGCCCGGCGCGCGCGCGTCCGCCTTGACAATGCCCGTAACCCGCAGGCTGCTTTCCTGGGTGAATTTGCGGGCGAGATCGAACGCCTCCGCGCTGACGTTCTTTTTGAATACAACCGCCTGGCAGAAACCGGCGCCATCACGCACCTGCAAGAACTGGAGGCGACCTTTGCCTGTCTTGCTGTAGAGCCAGCCCTCCAAGGTCACCTCCTCCCCCACATGCGCGGACATCTGCCGAATCGATGTGATTGGCGCATGCGCTGCCGCTTCGTTATATGAGCGCTCTTCGTTCACAGATCAGTCCTTTGCGGACGAGCCAGGGGAAACATCGTCGTCATCCGCGCGGCGCCCGTCCGTCATTGCCGGATCGGCGACGGGCGGGCTGCCGTCATCGGTCAAATCTGAGTCCGGCTTGTTTGCCTCCTCGCCTCTGTCATTTTGCGTTGTCGAGTCGGCGGACGGGTCAAACCACTCATCCAACTGCTGCCCGATACTCTCCAAGAGATGATCCATGCCTATCAGCGCGCTGGCGGTCGCGCCGGAGAGGTTCAGAGAATGATGGTGGCGGGCCGCCCATTGCTGCTCAGTATTGAACTCCCCGCCGACGCCATCCCTGTATGAGGGTCGGCTAACATGGGTATAGATATAGACATCGCTTGGCGGCTGGCTCTCCTCTACCACGTGCGGCGCCATCTTTGCCTGCGCGCGCGTGGCGCTGCTGCGCCGCCGGGAAGACCTGCGTCGATTCTCGCTGCGTTTGCGGTTCTGGCTCTTCGAGCGGGCGCGCGGCGCGGCCTGGACATCGTCGCCGTCAGCGCCCTGCTCGCTCGCGGGGGACGCTTTCCGCTGTCGACGACGGAAGTAGCGGCGCTTCTGGGGCTTCCCTTTCCCCTGCTTGTCGGGTGGATTAGTCGCTGCCATGGAACGTCATTTCCTTTCGCAATGGCCTCCGGTCACCGGTCACCGGCCACTGTACTCTGCGCAATCAGTTCGCCGCTGGAGTTACGCAGAACAATGGTCGAGCCGCCTTCCCAGGCCGCCGCAGTCCGACCCCAGTAACGATTGATGCTGTTGTCCTGTCCGACGCCCGTATACAGATGGATCCCACTGCCGGGGAAGAGAAGGGCGCTGCCGAAGGTGTAGATCGGCCCACCGTCGCGGCTGAGGGTCCACCCTTGCAGATCAACGGCTGCATTGCTGTCGTTCACGACCTGCACCGCCTCGGCGGCCAACTCGCCGGCATTTTCGATGCGCAGTTGCAGACCCTGCTGCGGAAGGCCGGCCGCCGGCGCGTCTGCCCGTTCTTGAGAGACGGGGATAACCAGACGCTGGCCAACATAGACAAAGTCGGGATCGGTCAGCTCGTTGACCTCCATCAGCTTGTTCAGGGTGAGGCCAAAACGCGCGGCAATGGCCGACAAGTTGTCCCCTCTCTCGACCACATAGATCTCCGTTTCGCCCGCCTCTGTGGACGTTGCGGCCGCGGTGGGGGTTGCAGGAGAGACGCCTCCGCTCCCGGGGGATGTCTGCGCATCCGCCGATGTCTGCGTTGCAATCAGAACCACCGCCGGAGCCGGTGTGGACTGCACGGCCAACTCATCCGGCGCGGGTCGGCGCTGCTCGGCTACCCAGACGACGGTCACGGCGATCGTCAGGCTGACAAAGGCGTTGACGAGAACGAAAAAGACGAGAAGACGGCGATTCATTGAACTGCAAGTGGCCTGTGGCTAACAACAGTGGCTCGTGGCTCGTGGTTCGTCACTGTGCGATTCACTTTTCACTATCCACTGGCCACGATTCACATTGTAGCATAGATCGCTGAAAGTATGTACTGCGACATTATTCTTCTTATAGAATGCTGCTACATTGTCGGTTTCCCTGTGCATGGTAAAATAGGCAGACGGATCTGAACCGCAGTTCATGTGATTGCGGGACTGACAGGACGAATGCGCGTTCACATTGAAGACCCGCTTTCCCCCGTATTGCGTGCGGGAAGGCGAGACGCCCCTGTCCATTTGATTGTTGCCGGAGCCAGGGAGCAGAGAGCAGCCCCAGCTATGGGCACACAGAGGGATGCAAAATGTTTAAGAAATTTCTGACCAAAATTGTCGGCGATCCGAACGAGAAGGAGTTGAAGCGGCTGCAGCCACTGGTTGAGGAAATCAACGGGCTGGAAGAGCGCTTCACACGGATGGACAACGACGGATTCAAGGAGATGACGCAGCAGTTCCGCCAGCGGATCATCGGCGAGACCACCGCGTTGCGGGATGCGCTGGCCACGGCCGAAGCTGAGTACACGGCGGTCGCGGGTACGGATGAGCAGCGCTTTGCCCGCATCGAAGTGGAACGAATTCGCAAAGAACTGCTGGACGAGGAGCAGGAGATCCTCGACGAGATGATGCCGGAGGCGTTCGCCGCGGTGCGCGAAGCGGCTCGCCGCACCATCGGCCTGCGCCACTATGACGTACAACTGATCGGCGGCGGCGTACTCCACGCCAGCACGATCGCAGAGATGAAGACCGGTGAAGGCAAGACGCTGGTGGCGACACTGCCGCTCTACCTGAACGCGCTGGCCGGGCGCGGCGCCCACCTTGTCACGCCAAACGACTATCTGTCCAAGGTCGGTTTGCAGTTGATGGGGCCGGTCTATCAGTTGCTGGGGCTTTCGGCCGCGGTCATCCAGAACAGCGCCGGCAGCCCGGATAAAGGCAGCTTTGTGTACGATCCGGAGTTCCCCGCGCAGGACGACCGCTACCAGAACCTGCGCCCGATCTCGCGGCAGGTGGCGTATCAGGCGGACATCACATACGGCACCAACAACGAGTTCGGTTTCGATTATCTGCGCGACAACATGGTGCTGGACAAAGAGCGCCGAGCCCAGCGGGAGCTGCACTACGCGATCGTGGATGAGGTGGACAACATTCTGATCGATGAAGCGCGCACGCCGCTGATTATCTCCGGCGAGGCGCAGGAGAGCAGCAGCTATTACAGCCAGTTCGCGCAGATGGTACGCGGGATGCGGCCCGGAACGGACTACGAAATCAACGAGAAGGAGAAGGTCTCCACCCTGACGGAAGAGGGCATCGCGGCGGTGGAGAAGAAGCTGGGGCTGGAAAATCTGTACGATCCGGCCAACTTCGAGATGCTCCCCTACTTGGACAACGCACTGCGGGGCCACGCGCTGTATCACCGCGACAAGGATTACATCATCCGCAACAACGAAGTGATCATCGTCGACGAATTCACCGGTCGGCTGATGGAGGGGCGGCGCTACGGTGAGGGCCTGCATCAGGCGATTGAAGCCAAGGAAGGCGTGCGGGTCAAGAAAGAGTCGATGACCCTGGCAACGATCACCTTCCAGAACTTTTTCCGCATGTACAACAAATTGGCCGGCATGACCGGTACGGCCAAGACGGAAGAGGAGGAGTTCCAGAGCATCTACAACCTCGATGTCGTGGCGATCCCGACCCATCTGCCAACCATCCGCGCGGATTACGAAGATGAGATCTATAAGAACCAGTCGGCCAAATTCGAGGCGGTTATCGATGAGATCAACAGCGCCCACGAAGAGGGCCAACCGGTTCTGGTCGGCACGGTCGCCATCGAGACGAGCGAGTTGGTCAGCCGTATGTTGAAGCGCCGCGGCATCCCGCATGAGGTTCTCAACGCCAAGAACCACGAACGCGAGGCGACGATCATTGCGCAGGCCGGGCGGCCCGGCGCGGTCACGATCGCCACCAATATGGCCGGTCGCGGTGTCGATATTCTGCTGGGCGGCAACTATGAGGGCCTCGCCAGGGATCAACTGCGCAAAGATGGCGTCGACCTGACGGGCATCCCCCAACTGGCGTGGAACCACTGTCTGGAACTGCTCAAGGGCGGCCAGGACCCCACGGAGACCTACAACACCCGCTGGGCCGCGGTGCTCAAGGAAAGGTGGGATGAGACGAAGAAGGATCAGGTGCTGGTGAAGACCGTGGGCGGCCTGTATGTGGTCGGCACGGAACGCCACGAGGCGCGGCGCATTGACAACCAGTTACGCGGCCGCTCCGGGCGTCTGGGCGACCCGGGCGCCAGCCGCTTCTTCCTCAGCCTGGAGGACGACCTGGTGCGGCGTTTCGGCGGCGACCGCGTGACGGGCGTCATGGACCGCCTGGGCCTGGAAGATGATCAACCGATCAAGCACAACATGATCAGCAAGGCGATTGAGAACGCGCAGACCCGCGTGGAAGGCCACAACTTCGACATTCGCAAGCACGTGCTCAAATATGATGAGGTTGTCAATGAGCAGCGGGAGACGATCTACATGCAGAGGCGGCGGCTTCTGAACGAACCGTCGTTGAAACCGGCGATTCAGGAACTGATCGCCGACGAGATCGATGCAGTCGTGCAGCAACACACGGCCAATCGCTTTGAAGAGGAGTGGCATCTGGAGGAGCTTCTCCTCGCGCTGCGCACGGTCTTCCCCTTTCCACACAACTTTGACCCGACCCAATGGCAGGAGTTGGACGCGAAGCAAATCACAGAGCAGGCGACCGAGATCGCGCATGAGGTCTATGATCAGAAGGAGCAGGAAATCGATGCCGATCTGCTGCGCGATGCCGAACGCCAAATCATGCTGCGCGCGGTGGACCACCGCTGGGTGCGCCATCTGACCGATCTGGACAGGCTGCGGGAGGGGATCGGTTTGCAGGCGATTGCGCAGGTAGACCCGCTCGTTGCCTACAAGCGCGAGGCGTTCGCCATGTATCAGGAGTTGATGAACGACATCCGCGCCGATATTGTGAAGACGATCATGACTTTGCAGGTGCAGAAGGCGCCGACGCTGCCGACGCCGATTGCGCGCAATATCCAGACAAATCGTCAGGACATCTCCCAACCGAAAACGGTTCGCAACACCAACAACCGCCCCAAACGCAACGCCCCCTGCTGGTGCGGCAGCGGCAAGAAGTATAAGATCTGCCACATGAAGACCGATGCGAAACAGGGCGGAGCGCCCGTGCGCGAGGTGGCATAGCTTCGTGATTTTGCCGGGCGCCGCCCGGCAACTAACAACCATAGACTGACTACGCAAAACGAATAGAGGGAGGATCGCAGGACGATGCCCAGGGTCAACCCGGCAATCATGGTCTGGGCCCGCGAGACGGCCGGCCTTACCCAAGAGGAGGCGGCCACGAAGCTGGGCTTTCGAGATAGTTCCAGATCGTCTGCGGTAGAGAAGCTGGCCTGTCTTGAGCAAGGTCAAAAGGAGCCGTCTCGTCCCCGGCTGGTCAAGATGGCGAAACAGTACCGCCGCCCGCTGCTCACGTTTTACCTGTCCAAACCGCCGCAGACGGGTAAGCGGGGCGTGGACTTTCGCACCCTGCCCCAAAGTTCTGACGCCGCTGATGAGGCGTTGTTGGACGCCTTGATTCGGGAGATCAGGGCGCGCCAGAGCATGGTCCGCGCCATGATGGAGGACGAAGATGAAGCGGAGTCGCTGCCTTTTATCGGCTCTCACCGCATAGAGGATGGCCGCGCGGCAGTTTTGGAATCATTGCAGGCGCTGCTGAACCTTAATGCGACAGGCTACCGCGCCCAGCCGAACGCCTCAGCCGCTTTTGGCCTGTTGCGCAGGAAGGCCGAAGACGCGGGCATATTTGTTCTGCTCAAAGGGGATTTAGGGAACTACAAGACTGCGCTTGATACGACGGTCTTTCGCGGATTCTCTATCGCCGACGAAGTGGCCCCCTTCATTGTAATCAACGATCAGGACGCCAGGCCGGCCTGGTCCTTCACTCTATTGCACGAAACGGTGCATCTGCTGCTCGGTCATACCGGGATCAGCGGGGGCAATGCGGAGAACGAGATAGAGCGGTTCTGCAACGATGTTGCCGGGGAGTTTCTGCTGCCTGCAAAAGAACTGGATCGACTTGCCCTCGACGATAGTGGCGAATTCAGCAACATCACGGAGCGAATCACCGCGCTTGCGAACGAGTTCAAGGTAAGCCGCGCCATGGTTGCCTACAAAGCATATCGATCCGACCTGATCTCACAAGAGACTTACAACCAGTTGAACGCCATATATCGCCAAGCATGGCATGGTGAACGGGAACGAAGTCGTGCGCAGGCTCGCGAGCAGGAAACCAAACTCAATTACTATAGGGTGCGCCGCCATCGACTAGGGAATCGGATAATCGGGCTGGTGGAACGCATGATGGCGGCAGACGCGCTCTCAACCTCCAAGGCGGCGCCAATCTTGGGGGTCAAGCCCGGACAGGTACAATCGTTGCTGGACGCAGGCCGTTCACTACAAGAGTACTCCAAAAGCGCCTAGCCGACCGACCGACTCGCCACCCGCATCAGCGCTGTGCGGCGGCGCCAGACGACTGTCCGGTTCAGTAGCTGTCCCCTGATCCAGTTCTCGATCTGCTCGACCTCTGCAGGCTGCATCTGTTCGGCCAGCCGCTCGGCATAGGATCTGCGCTCGCCCAGCGCCGGGCCGAACCAGCGCCGGATCAGCGTGTCCGTAATGCGCACATCGGTGTCGGTGTCGATGCGCTCCATCGAGACGCAGCCGGCTTGCGCTTCTTCAGGGAAGACGACGCAGAGAGCGGCCTGCAACGTGTCATCGTCCCAGTTGACCAGCCTGTCCGCGGCATCCGCGTAGATCGACTCTTCGGCCGCGATCAGTCTCTCGGCCAACTCCGGTTGGAGCAAAGAGCGATCCCCCAGGGCGTAGATTCTCTGCGTATATCTGGGTATCGTCTCCGCCAAGGCGAGCCAACCGTCCGCGGCCAGGTGTCCGGCCAGATGCGCCAGGGCAGCCCGTTTGTCCACAGAGCCGAGCAGGGCATTGCGTCCGACTATCGCATCAAAATGGACTTCTTCGGTATCAAGCAGTTGCGCCAACTCTTCAATCTCCCCGTTCAGCACAATTGGGCGCTCGACTTCGTCCAGATTTTGCGCCTGCTCCTGCAGGGCGCGCTGGTCCGCTTCATTGATCGCCAGCGCATAGACACCGCCTTCGGGCGCGCGCCGCAGCGCCTCCCAGGTCAGCAGGCCGCTGCCGGCGTTCACATCCAACACAACGCTATGCCGTCCAAGGGACCCACCGTCCAGGATGCGATCCCGCAGCGCGGCGGTCGCTTCGCCGGACTGCGCGATCGTCCGCTGCAGCCAGCGGTCGCGGGCGGACTCGTCGAATGCGCCCTTGCTCGAAAGGGACGCGACTGTCAGGATTTCCGGCGGCGCGCCAACACCTTCCAACATCGCGGCCAACTGCGCCTCACGCCGCTGGGTGACGGCGGCGCCGATCCTGGCCTCATACCCCTGCCCCGTCGGCTCGTAGAACACCTTGCCCTGGAGCGCGCCGGGGAGATACTGCTGCGCCACCCAGTGATCGCGATAGGCGTGGGGGTAGAGATAGCCGGCCCCGTGCCCGAACCCTTCGCTGTCGCGGCTGGCGTCGCGCAAATGATTGGGCACTTCCGAAGCCCCTCCCGGCTCATTGCGGACAGCCTCGAGCGCGTCGAAGAACGCCAGGACCGAATTCGACTTTTGCGCCGTCGCCAGATAGAGGGCGGCCTGCGCCAGGGGAAAGTTGCCTTCCGGCAGGCCCACGCGGTCAAAGGCATCGGCGCAGGCGCTGACCACCTGAATGGCGCGCGGATCCGCCATACCCACGTCCTCGCTCGCCAGGATCAACATGCGCCGAAAGATATAACGCGGCTCCTCACCGGCGTAGATCATCTTCGCCAGCCAATAGAGCGCCGCGTCCGGGTCGCTGCCGCGCAGGCTCTTGATGAAGGCGCTGATCGTATCAAAGTGATAGTCGCCCTCTTTGTCATAAAGCACGGCGCGGCGCTGAATCGACTCCTCGGCGATGGAAAGCGTGATGCGGACGACACCGGACGGGTCGGCGTCGGTGGTCTCGACTGCCAACTCCAGCGCGTTGAGCAGGGCGCGGGCGTCGCCATTGGCGATAGAGACGAGATGATCGGTTGCCTCATCGTCGATCTCGATGCGCCGATCGCCGTAGCCTCGCTGGGGCGTGTTGATGGCGGCCTGGATGATCCGACGCAGATGATCTTCCGTCAGGGTCTTTAACTGAAAGATGCGGCTGCGGCTGACCAGCGCTTTGTTGACTTCAAAATAGGGGTTTTCCGTCGTGGCGCCGATGAAAGTAACCGTGCCGTTTTCCACCCAAGGCAGAAGCGCGTCCTGCTGGGCTTTGTTGAAGCGATGCACCTCATCAACAAAGAGGATCGTACCCTGATCGTGTAGCCCCCAACGCTCCTGGGCCTCCGCCACCGTTTCGCGGATATTTTTGACACCGGCCAGTACAGCGTTGAGCGCGGTGAAGTGGGCGGCCGTCGTGTTGGCGATCACCTGGGCCAGGGTTGTCTTGCCGGTGCCGGGCGGGCCATAGAAGATCAGGCTGCTCAACCGGTCCGCCTGAATCGCCCGCCGCAGGAGTCGCCCCGGCCCCACAATCGCTTCCTGGCCGATGAACTCGTCGAGAGTGCGGGGGCGCATGCGCGCGGCCAGGGGCGCGTTGACATCGATCCTCTCAATGCGGGCGGACTCAAACAGATCGTTCGCCGGTTTGCGTCCTTGTGCATAAATCACCACGATGGAACTCACCTCGCGCTTGTAAGACTCAGACAATCAGCCGGCGATCTCTACGCCGGAACCAGCGGCATAGACGAATAAAGGAGGCTTTTCGTGAACGATGGATGTGGATAAACAGTCAACATATGGGGAAAAACGACATAATTGGGGATAAAGTCGGGGATAACTCATAAAAAGGTGGATAACACCCTCTTATAACCTTGACTTCTTGCTTATCCCCATTCCCTCTAAGTTATGCCCAGGTGGGCACAACTTGTGTAAAAACCCTGTATCTTGTGTCGAACATCTATTCGGCGGATTCTACTACCCTGCCCTTTCCTGCTCTGCCCTCTTAATTATCCCCATGAGAACCGAGCGCTTCAGACCGCTTGACCACTACATACAGATGCAATTCTGTCTCATTACTACATATAGCATCACCAAATTTACATATCCCCATTTCCCCAGCCCCTACGAAGTCATACTACATAAAAAATAAACATACGGTAAAAAGAGTTCGTTATTAACACAAAGAGTCAACTGGAGTCAAAGACAATGGCGGTCGGTGGAAGATGAGGCAGCGGATTCGAATAGCCTCCCCAGCCATCTGCAACGGCATACGGAACGATGCGGATGCCAAAATGAAAGTTCCGACCGGACTCGGGCGCTCGGCTGCAATAGCCAAGCAGTTCACCCCGCTCCACACGTTGTCCTGCGTCCACGACGAATTCCTGAAAGTGTGTGTAGAGGGATTCACCCCATGGGTGGTCGATGCGGATAAGGCGGCCATATCGTTCGGAATCATTGCCGATTGTCGTGATGACACCATTGTCCGCGGCGATGACTCTTCCGTTTGGGTGCATTTCAAAATCAACGCCATCGTGCCCAAGCAACGCTGTGCCGCCCACGACACAGCGCCGGTAGTACTCCGGGCGGGCGCCCCATTCCTGGACGACGCGCCGCTGGCCTTCAAATGGCGCTGTCAGGTAGATCCCTTCCGGCTCGTAGAATCCGTTTTCGATTGGGCTATGTACAAAATCAAAAGACATCAGCTGAGAGTTGGTCGCATGTCCCGTCGTGCGATTCGTTATTCAGATTCGACAACAGTGCTATAAAAAGGTATACTTGCCTGGTGCGCCTTTTGCGTGCAGGACACAATGCAGCTGAAAATGAGAGGATTTCGAGTAGTATAGTTGTGTCGGCAGATTTGGCAAAAGAAAATTAACACAAGGATGAGAGTATTCGATGCCTATTTATGAATTCGCCTGCAAAGAGTGTGGTAATCAATATGAGCGCATCGTTTCGTTTTCCAGTCCCGATCTTCCCGCTTGTCCGGCCTGTAGTTCGGTAGACGTCACCCGACTTCTCGGCAGGCCGGCCATTCACTTCAAGGGCAGTGGATGGTATATCACAGATAGCAAAAAGCAAGATCCAAAGGAGAAGGCCGCGGAGCAAAAAGAGGAAAGCAATGGCTCTGCATCGGACAAATCCACAGAGAGCGACTCCAAGAGCGAAACCAAAGCGGAAGCCGAGAGCAGTTCACCAGGCGAATCCAAGAGCGCCGCAAAAGAAGAATAACGTTCGTCCGACTGTGCTCATCGCTGCCGCGCGCCTGAAGACGGACACAGTTGGCGGCGCGGCTGCGTACCTGAAATAATATCGCGCTCAAATAACGAAGTGATAGCGCGTTGAACCACCCCCGTTCGTCGACACCCTTGCACTTTCGGTAAGGGTGTTTTTGTACTGTTGAAGGAGGCGCTTCCGGCGCGGAAAGGGGTGAATTTCAGGGAATCGCTTCCAGCTTATCCGCCAGAAGGGAAGCGAGAAATGTGCGTTCCTGGTCGGCATCGAAAAGGATCTTAATCCGCTTTTCCGCGCCCTCCCCGCTCACTTCCGTAATCACGCCCTCGCCGAAATGTGTGTGGACAATGCGCTGACCGCAAGCGAGTTGTGCCAGCGTGCGTTGTTGCGCCCGAGTCGGTTTCGGTGTTTGGGCTGTGGCCGCCTTCTGCAACGTCGCGGCGATGTTGGCTTCCCGGTCCCGCCAGGCTTCCGCCAGCGTTCCAACCGTCTGCTCCGGATTTCTGGAAACGGAGATGCGCAGTTGATTGGCGCGTTGCAAGGCCGCGGCCAGCGCATCCATTGACGCGCTTTTTTCCCGCGTGGCGCGGTCATCCAGGGCTGTCAGCCGGTTGGCCCTGCTCAATACCGTCAAGAACCGGTCCATCTGCTTGACCGGCTCGTCAAACGGGTCGATCACCGCCAGTTGAATGCCATTGCGCCGGCAGAGTTCCTCGCGTATCCGGTCGCGCTGCTCCTCCTCCAGCAGTTCCCAATCGCTGCGTCGGCCCCGCCCTTTGCTCGTCAGGCCGGAGAAGCGCACGGCGACACCGATCGAGGGGCACAGATAGTCCAGTTTCAGGCGTCGGCGGGTCGCCGGATTGATCAACCACTCCGGGCTGACATTGGACTGCGCCTCGGGGTCGTCGAACACGCGGGCGAAAACTTCTCGCCAGGCGTTCACAGATAGATACGCGGATGACATGGATTCTCTACCTTGCGCTCAAAGCAAGCGCGATTTACCCTTTCTTTGTCTGACTCTGTAGAAGAGAAGATGGCATATTGTACAGAACTGTTCCTGCAAGGCAAAAAAGCGCCTGCCTCTCGCAAGGATCATCACGACATCAACCGCTATGACGAAACCGGACGGCTGTGATACGCAGGCCCAGGACGGCCAGGGAGGCGTGCGTGCGCTGGATAGCAAAGGGATCGCCAGCGCCGCGACGCTGGTCATCCTGCTGTTCATTCTGAGCCGGGGTACGGGTCTGCTGCGGGAGATGATCATCGGCGCCCGTTTCGGCACCAGTGCTGATCTCGACGTCTATCTGGCCGCCTTCCGCATCCCTGATCTGCTCTTTCAACTCGTGGCGGGCGGCGCATTGGGCAGCGCCTTCATTCCCACCTTTGCCGCCGCCTGGACAGAGAACAGCCAAGCGCTCAAACAACGAAGTGGTAGCGCATCTGGCCAAAAACAGGCGTGGCTGCTGTTCAGCCGCATTCTGAATCTGTTGACGCTGTTCCTCATCGTTCTGTGCGGGCTGGCGATGCTGTTTGCCGAACCCCTGACCGCCAGGGTGATCGCGCCCGGCTTCTCCATCGAGCAGCAGCGGCTGACCGCCTCGTTGATGCGCTGGATGCTGGCGAGTACGGTCGTCTTCGGCGCCAGCGGCCTGATCATGGGCGCGCTCAACGCGGTGCAGCATTTCCTGCTGCCGGCTGTCGCGCCTGTGCTCTACAACTGCGCCATCATCGCCAGCGCCTGGCTGCTCGCCCCGGCGCTGGGCATCCACGGCCTCGTGATCGGCGTGGCCGCGGGCGCTGTGCTGCATCTGGTTGTGCAGCTGCCGGTTTTGCTGCGGCAGGGCGTGCGCTACCGCTTCAGCTTTCATGTCGGCGATGCGCAGGTGCGGGAGGTGGCGCGCCTGATGGGGCCGCGCGTGCTGGGGCTGCTCTTTGTCCAGCTCAATTTTCTGGTCAACACGATCCTGGCCAGCAGTCTGCCGGATGGCAGCCTCAGCGCCCTCAACTACGCATGGCTGCTGATGTTGCTGCCGCAGGGCATCTTTGCCCAGGCCGTGGCAACCGTTGCCTTCCCCACCTTTGCTGCGCAGGTGGCTGTCGGCAACCGCGCCCAGCTGCTGGAGACGCTCACCGGCCTGCTGCGTCTGATCCTCTTTCTGTCGATACCGGCGGCGTTCCTGCTCTTCGTCTTGGACGAGCCGTTCATCGAGCTTCTGTTTCAGCGCGGCCGCTTCGATGCCGCCAGCACACAGGCCGTCGCCTACGCGCTCCGCTTTTATGCTCTTGGCCTGGTGGCCCATGCTGTGGTCGAGATCGTGGTGCGGGTCTTTTACGCGCTCCACGACACGGGCACACCGGTGGTCGTCGGCGTCGCGGCCATGGCGTTGAACATTCTCTTCAGCCTTGCCTTGATTGGCCGCTTGAGTTATGGCGGCCTCGCCCTGGCCAACAGCATCGCCACCGCGCTGGAGATGCTCGTTCTCCTCATTCTGCTGGGGCGCAAGTTGCGCTCAAATAACGAAGTGGTAGCGCATGCAACAACCTCGCGCTCAAACAGCGAAGCGGTAGCGCATGTAACAACCTCGCAGGGACTGCCTGTGCGGGAACTGTTGACGAGCGGCGGACGTTCCCTGCTGGCGGCGGCTGTGATGGCCGGGGGGGTCGTCGCCTGGCTGGCAGTTCTGCCTGCCCGCAGCGTTATCTTAGGGATTCCCCTGGGGTGGATAGCGGCCATCGTCGGGGCTGCGCTTGGCGTCCTCATCTATGCGCTTGCCAGTTATCTTTTGGGCAGCGTGGAGATCCGCCAATTGGCGGCGTTGGCGCGCAAACGTAAAGCTAATCGAACGCTAACGCAGGCATAAGCAACCGCGGCGATACTGTTTCGTAATGGTATAATAGAAAGCCGTTCACAGCTTTACGCCAGTGTGTTGCGGACGTTTGTCTGCCAACTGAAAGCTGAGATGGGCTTCTCGGGTGACCGAAGCAAGAAAAGCCCATCGAACCATAGACTGAAAACTCTCTGCGAGGTGAGTTATGTTTTTCTTCGATCCAATCTTTCTGATCGTCAGTTTGCCTGCGCTCTTGCTGGGATTGTGGGCGCAGATGAAAGTCAAGTCTGCCTTCAATAAGTATTCCAAGGTGCCGGCCGGGCGCGGCACGGCCGGCGCGCAGGTGGCGCGGCGTATTCTCGATGCGAACGGACTGGGGAACGTGAATGTCGAAGAGACGCGCGGCTTCCTTTCCGACCACTATGATCCGCGATCCAGGACACTGCGCTTGAGTCCGCGGGTCTATCAGAGCAACAGTCTGGCCGCGGTCGGCGTGGCTGCGCATGAGGCGGGCCACGCGCTGCAACACAGCGCGAATTACGCCCCCCTGGCCCTGCGCAGCGCGATCGTTCCGAGCGTGCAGATTGGCAGTTGGCTAGGCCCGATCATTTTTATCATCGGCATTTTTATGGGGTCCGGTCTGGGGTTCACAATCTCGCTGGTGGGGCTGATTCTGTTCGCCGCGGTTGCTGTGTTTACGCTGGTGACGCTGCCGGTGGAGTTTAACGCCAGCAAGCGGGCCAAGGAGATTCTCGTGGCGCAGGGGTTCGTCGGTCAGCACGAGATGAAGGGGGTTAACGCAGTGCTGGATGCGGCGGCTCTGACATACGTGGCCGCCGCGATCCAGGCGATCACGACGCTGCTGTACTATGCCTTCATCTTGTTTGGCCGCAGCCGGGACTGAGCGGCCCGTTTCCCTGCGCGGGAGGAGATACAGCGATGGGCGGCGGCTGCATTTTCGCAAGCGCGGCCTATCGCTATAAGGGAGTGTGAAATATGTTTACAGGACAGCAATCCTCTGTGCGTTTCTTTCGCACAGGGCAGCGAGTTTTCCAGCAGGCCGGCGGTTTCGGGCGCTGGCTATTGATTGCCCCAGGGCTGATACTGATTCTCTTTGGCGTTGCGATTCTGCTTTGGCCGGAGTTGTTGGCCTATATGGTGGCTGGCCTCTTTATTGCGATCGGCTTCAGCATCACAGGCTGGGGCTGGCGGCTCTCCAGACGACAGCGCAACACAACGGCCCGCTGGCATTATGTGGATGAGTCTTGAGAACCGTGGTTTTCAGATGTCAGTTTTCAGTTGCCGGAGGACCACAAAAATCAGGGGCTAACCGTCATCGATCTCGATGGTGTGCTCTTCCTCGCCGGTCTGCCACACACCGCTTCGATCGCCGACAGACCATATCGAGCGGATATGGATGAAACGGCGGCCCCGTCCTGTGCGGGGCCGCGTCGGCGGCCGCGGCGCGCTCCGGCTGAGCGCGTTGGCTGCCAGCGTCGGCAGCTGTCTCTGCAGCAGTTGCCACCCGGCCCGTAAGACCAAACCGGTCAGTCCGGCCGCGACCGGCAGCCCAACTTTCGCCACCATCGCTGGCAGGTTGTTGCGGCGTTCAAGCGGATAGCCATCCTGCGTATTGTAGCCACATTCGCTACAGTGGCGCGCCGCCATCGCCACATCCTCTCCACAGCTGGGGCAAACCCGAAATACCTCGCTCATACCCTGATTCCTTCTGGTCCGCCGCAGCGGAACCTGGGGCGCATCGGACATAAGCGTCCCTTTCGAGCAGGGGCGCATCGGACACTGTCCTCGCCAAGTTAGTGGGCGCAAGTATAGCACCCTTGCCACGATCTCTCAAGCGGGCGCACGGCCTCTTCTTGCGGGGTTGGCGGAGCAGAATTTCAATGATATAATCTTGCTGGCAATTGTATCATGGCCGCCCCTTTCCAGTCCATAGGCACAATTCATGGCCGATATCGCCCATACTCCACACGCTGGCGCGGGCAGCATTCCAACGCACAGCGCCAGTCAGAGTTCCCTGCCCCAGAGGATATGGCGGGCGAAGCGGTATTATCTGTACCTCGTGCCGATCTTTGCGCTTCTGGGCATCTTCTCCTATTACCCGCCCCTGATGGCGCTCTACTATTCGCTCAGCAATTTTAACGGGGTGCAACTCAGACTCATCGATCTGTTTCAGGATCGGCTCTTCCTTACGTCGGTCGGAAACGTGCTCAAGCTGATGGTTGCCAACGTGCTCACCGGGCTGATCCCGCCGTTGTTGGCGGCGGAGCTTATCTTCCTCGTTCGCAGCCAGCGCGCGGCGAACTTCTATCGTACCATGTTTCTGATTCCAACGCTGGTGCCGGCCATGGTCGTGATTCTGACCTGGCGTTACATCTATCACGCACGCTACGGCCTGATCAACACGGTCCTCGACGGCATCGGCCTCGATTCCCTGCGGCACGACTGGCTGGGAAGTTTCGACACAGCGTTGCTTTCGCTGATGTTCTTCGGTTTTCCGTGGATACATGGCGCGTCGCTGCTGATCCTGCTGGCCGGGCTGATCAATATCCCCAATGAGATCTTTGACTCCTATCGCATGGATGCCGGCTGGGGGATTCGCAGAATCTGGCATATCGACCTGCCTCTGATCCTGGGCGCGGTCAGGGCTGGTGATTGTGCTGGCGATCATCAACACCCTGCAAGGGCTTACATTGCAGTTCGCCCTGACGGGCGGCGGGCCGGGCAACGCCACGATGGTGCCGGCCTACTATATGTACCGCGAGGCTTTCTTCAATTCCCGTTTTGGCTATGCTTCGGCGATCGGCGTCGTGCTGTTCCTGGTGGTTCTGGGCGCGACGTTCGTGAATCTGCGCTTTGTGCGCTCTGATGTCGAATACGAACCGGACGCAGAGTGAGGCGAGCATCTTGACTGCGAATGCGCGGCGCTCCACGACGGCCACAGGATTCGTGCGCAGGTGGGACCTGCTGGCGCACATCACCCTGATCGTCCTGTTGTTCCTGGTGTTGCTGCCGGTCGCAATGTTGCTCATCCAGGCCGGCAAGTCGGGCCATCAGGCCGTCAGGGCAGGACCTCTTTCAGTGGTTCGTCAATACACAGGTCCCCGCCGGTCAGGGGCCGGACATCTTCTACTACTACGGGCATACTCTCTACAACGGCGCGGCCGGTGACAAGGGGCTGATGGTCCCGTTGGACGCCTACCTCTTGCAACCCAACCCGTATGTGCCGGAAGGTGAGCCGGGCAGCGAGAGATGGATCGACATCTTCGAGAACGGCTTCTCGGGCGCCATCGCCCAGGAACGCAGCGCGGCCGGTCACTACTACGGCATACCGGTCGATGCCGCCCCCATCACGATCTGGTACAACAAGACCGTTCTCGACGAACTGGGGCTGGAATTCCCCTTCCCCAACTACTACAGTGACCTTGTCGCTCTCCTTGAGCAGTTGCGGCAGGCCGGATACGAGGCTCCGATTGTCGGGCAGCTGGGCCCGGCAACCCAATGGGACAACATCATCTTCGACCATTCGCTTCTCGAGCCGGTCGGTATGGTGGAGTGGGACGTGTTAGACTATAAGCCCTCGCTCGTCAAGGGCTTTATCGACAAGGAGGAGTTCGCACGGGCCGTCCACCTGGGTCTGTTTGACGCCACCGGCCCCGAATTCCGCGAGATTCTGCGCTTGGGCGAGATGTGGGCCTCCTACTTTACCGAGGAATGGAAGGTCAATGGACGGCCCGGCCCGCAAGATTTCATCAGCGGCAATGCGCCCGTCTTTTTGAGCGGTATGTGGATGGCGCAGAACTTCCTGACCAACCCGGAGATCGACTTCGAGGTCGGTATAGCGACCAACCCCCTGATCGGGCCGAAAGAGTCGGAGTTGGCCGATACGAACCCCAAGCCGGGTATAGCCGGTGTGGGAATGACCTTTAACATCCACTGGCAGGCCGCGGAGCGGGGCACCCTGAATGCCGCGATCGACTTCATCCAGTTCCTCTCCGCGCCGCAGAACTGGCGCAAGGCGCACGAGGCCAAGCTGGGCGCGATCTCGATCCTCAAGGGCCTGGCCCCCAACCTGCCCACCGAACTGGCCGAGGCCGTCCAGGACGCCATTCCGACCTCGCAGATGGCCTTTGACATTTCAGGCACTTCCACCGACTTCACCCAGCAGACCGAGCGCCAGACGATCTACACCGAGTTCTACCTGGGCGAGATTACGCTGGACGAAGCGGCTGAGAGCTTCCAGCAGAGCCTGCTGGATTAGATCGAGCGCGAGCTGGAACAGAACGACATAGAGCAGAATCCCAACGGCACCTGGGATCTGAGCAAGTGGTAGAAGCGGGGCGCTTGCAGGGCGACCTGCGCCGACGCTAGGAACGATTATCAACAGGCCGGTCATGGGGGGCGCCGCGCGTACCCCCACGACCGGCTCACTGTTCAGGAGACGGATATGGCGCAGACGGCGATACAACAGCTTGAGGCCTGTATCGAGGCGCTGCAACAGGGCGCGCTGACGGCAGAGCAACTGCGGCAGGTTATCGAGACCTTGCGCCGCGGCGGTGCGGGGCAGCAGGAGTTGCTCTACCTGCAGGGCAGCCATACCTCGGTGGCCGCGCAGGTGATCGGCCTCTCGCTGGTGCAGGACGGGGAGGTCGTCGAACAGTATCCGGGCGACCCGTGGCCCTACGAGACTGTGCTGGACGCCATGAAAGACGGTTGGCGGATCGTTCAGTTCCCCAATCTGGCGCTGGTGCCGGACGAGAACCGGCCCACCGGCCTGGGCTGTGAGTTCATTCTGGAGAAGTGGAGATAAAGTTATGAAAACCTACTACGACTGTGAGCCGACGCTGAGTGATGGCGAGGTGCTGGACCTGTGCAAACGCGGCTATATCCGGCTGGAAGCGGTCGTGCCCGATGAGATCAACGCCCGCGCCCGCGCCTTTCTGAAGAAGAACACCTCGCATGAGCCGACCGAGATCCTGTATGAAGATTGGTTTATGGAGGGCGTGATCAAGAATCCGCAGGCGGCGGGCGCAGTCCGGTCGCTATTGGGCGTTAATTTCGGTCTGCCGCTGCTGATGAGCAACCACCGCGTCGAATATCCGATGGTCGGGCAGGCGTGGCACCGGGACGGCAATTCGAAGTTCACGCATGAACTGCGCAACTTGCAGGTCTTCTATCTGCCGCAGGACTGCACGATGGAGATGGGGCCGACCGAGATACTGCCCGGTTCGCATCTCCTCTACTCGGCCAATGACCACCTCAAGCATCTGGACCGTGTGCGCGGCAGCGACTTCATGGCCGGGCCGGCCGGCTCGATCTTCATCACCGTCTACTCGATCTGGCACCGGCGCTCAAGTTCGATGCGGGCCAGGAAGCCGGGCATCAGGAACGCGCTGAAATACAACTATTTCCGCACCGCGCCGCCGCAGCGGGACTGGCGCATCGACCCGGATTTCGATTTCGGCAACGCACCGTACCTGCCGGCGAGGGAGGACTCCGGCTACTACCGCGATACATGGCTGGCTGCCAGCCATGTGGCCGAGATGTTCCTGTGGCTGTGCGGCAAGCACGCGCAGTTCAAGACCGAAGGCGGACAGACCTGGCCTCTGAACGCGGCGACGGCCCGCTTTACCGACGCGCCATACGGCGTTCCTCCGGGCCTGTAAAACAGGGAGTGAAGCCATGCGGGTTTCACTCCTCACCCCTCTTAACTCTCTCCTCTGGCTTTTTTCGCAAGGATAGCGAACAGCCCCTGCCATGCTGGCGTTGTCGACCCGGTCGCCGGGAACTGAGTTATGCAGTTCCGTGAACGTTCGGTCTGTCTGCAAGTCGCCCGACGCGGCGCGCTCGGCGCCGTAGGCGTAATAGGCGCGGCTCGCCTCTACGGCTGATCCCGCCGTGGTGAGGGATGTGCTGCCGAGGTGGTCGCCGTGCAGGTGGTAGAGCGTACTCCCCCGCTTGACCGCAATGCGCAGGCTGCCGAAGCTGTAGTGGCTGATCGTCGTCGTTACAACGCCCGTCACCTCCTCCTCATAGTGGCCGAAGAAGGTGTAGGTCGTGGTCGTGCCGCCAAACTTCTTAACGCGTGCCCCGTCCACGTCATACCAGTACTGCTCCACCAAGTCACCGTTGTCATTCGCCCGTTGCTAAGTGTCCGGCAGATGGAGTCAGCAACGGGCGACCCTGCACCTGTGACAGCCGGTTCTCAGCATCCCACACCAGTGTCTGTTGGCTGGCGAGACCCTTGTTGCGCGTGACCATGTTGCCGTTGGCGTCATAGTCGAAGCGGTCGAAGTCGCCGATTCTGTCGACAGCGTGGTACGGCCCAGAATCGTAATAGCTGTACGTCTGCCCGTTGAACGTGGTCAGCCGGTTCGCCGCGTCGTAGCTGTACGTCCTGCCGTAAGCCTCCGTCAGTCTGCCCAGCCCGTCATAGTTGAAGGTGTAGCTGGTCGTCTCCTCGGTCAGCGCCGTGATGTCGCCAAAGCTGTTGTAGGCGTAGCCGCGGCTGAGACGCTCGCCGCCGCCCTCGCTCAATCCCACCTTCAGGCTCGCCAACATGCCGCCGTTGCGCGGCTCCATCCAGGGGTGATAGCTCTGCGTGCGCCACAACCCGCCGGCCGCGGGCAGACGCATCGCCGTCATGCGCCCGGCCTCGTCATAGCTGACCTTGTCCACCATGTCGCCATGCACCGAACTACGCAGCCCCACGGCCGCGCCCGGACTGCCGTACTTGGTGGTCACCACCTCGCCGCCGTGATAGGTGACCGCAAGCGGCCGGTGGAAGTCGTCATAGCTGTAGCTGCTGGCGCGCGTCAGGCTGTCGATCGTGACCGTCTCGCGGTTGAGACGGCTGTAGCTGTCGTAGCTGTAGCTGCGGCTCACATTGTCGTTTGATACGCTCTGCACGCGGCCCTGCGGGTCGTAGCTGTAGGAACTCTCCAGGTCGGTGTCGGCCACCGTGGCCGCGCAGTTCTCATCCGCGCGCTGCGCACGGCCCCTCATGCGTCCCAGGCTATCGTAGTAGAGGCAACTGGTCTGGTCGCGGGCGTCGGTCTGGCGCGTCAACTGGCCGAGCGTGTTGTAGGCATAACTCCAGTGGCCCAGGTCGGCGTCGTTCATGCTCGTCTTGCGGCCGGCGAAATCGTACTGGACGCTGCTGGTGCGCTGCCAGGGATGCTCGCCGCGGTCGCGGCGGTAGACCTGTGTCAGACGGTCCGCGGTGTCGTAGGTGAGCGAGATCTCGGCCGCCAGCGTCCATTCGTCGCCGCCGGGGAGGTAGCTGCGCAACAGCGTGGCGCGCCCCAGCTGGTCCTGCTGCTGCCAGCTGAGCATGCGGCGCGCCTCTTCGCCCTTGCCGCCGCCGATCACCGAGGTGGTCAGGCCGTTGTAGTGGTAGGTCGTCATGCTGCCGTTGGGCGCAAGCGTGCTGACGGGCCGGCCCAGCGCGTCGTAACCGGTGGCGGTGAAGCCGGCGTCCCAGTCGGGCGGGTTCACCCAGTTGAAGATGACCGGCCGTGGCACGCTCGTGCGCAGCAGGCGTCCCAGGCCGTCATAGGCGTAGTCGACGACCGTTTCGAGCGGGTTCTCCACATCCGAGCAGCCGCCCATCATCGTTTCCCAACCCTGGCGCGGCATATGCTCCTGGATCAGCTGGCCGAAGCCGTTGTAGAGTTTTCTGACAAAGTTGCCCTCGCAGCGCGGCTGGCTCTGCGTGACGATGACGTTGGCGTTCTGCCCCATGCTGCCCCAGATGGTTGCCGTGCAGCTCTTGGCATTCCGCTGGTCAGTGTGCGCATTTTCCTGTTGCGGGTTGGGGACCCGCACCAGCGAAAAAGCGGAATGGTAGAGCATACGCCCCCGATTTGAACGCAATGCGCAGGCTGCCTAAGGAGAAAGTTTGAGATAAACCGCCGTTTAGGAGCGATACGAACTGCTACACGGTCGGCAAACGGCTCGCTATAGACAACGGTACTTGGTAGAGGGCGCCTTACCATTTGACCGCATTGTGCAAGGGCAATTGCTGCGCCTCAAATTCGCAACTCGATGTCCTGGGTTGACCAGGGTGTCTACGGCGGAAGGGATAGCGTCAACAGAACCAATTGGGCAGATGGAACCTTCTCTTTGTCCGTTGATGTCTCATCAAGAACAACGATCCGTTGTCCATCCGGGGACCAATCGAAGGGAGTGGATTCCCGCCACACGCGATATACCTTGTTCGTTTCCAGATAAACAATCCAGACTCCGTCGAATCCTTGGATTTCGCCGCGAAAGGCCACGTAAGGACCCATCGGGGACCACTTGGCATCGCGGCCGTGGCGTACTCTTAGCACGGTTCGCGGCTTCCTTTCCGTCGAATCCATGACATATAGGTTCCAGGGATAGGCCAACTGTGCGGCCACGTTCCATTGCTCGGGATACCAGTCGAATCGGGTAACGCGTTCATTTCCGAGGAAAGCGAAAGTCTTCCCCGTGGGCGAAAAGCTACCGTCACTCGCGCGCCTGTATGTGTCGAACAGAGGAATCACCTCCCCAAACTCATCCACAAGGACAAGCTTCGATACCAGCCCGCCTGACAGATCGAAGGTCTGCAGAGAGGAAGACAAATCAGGGGCAAACGAAAAGGAAACGATGTCCTCCCCAAGTGGCGATCGAGAAATAACGTCAAACCTTTCCTCTTTCATATCGTACGCAATTATCTCCTCAAAGAAGGAGATATATCGCCTCCTCCAGAAATTGCACATCCTGGTTATGCCTAATTTCTCGTCCGGCAGGCGTTCTACATCCAGTTTCCAGACCGAAATGCAACTCTCTTCAGGCTCTGGAACTTTTAGGATGCTTGCTGAGAGAACAGAAGAATCCAAGAGGTCGAGCATGGCGATCTCATACTGGTCAAAGTCGGGATTATTAGGCAGATCGTCAGGCAGATCGTCAGGCCGATCATCAGGCCAATCCGCATACGTTACTGCAAACTGCTCAGGTTTCAGCCAGGCAATGTCCCGGTAGTCTCCTACAGGCAAGAGTAGCTGCTCGCTTTTCACGACAAGATCCTGGACGGGCACTACACATCCAACAAGACTCCAGCATAGATAAGGTAGTCCGACTAACAGAATCCTCCGTCGCATTGATTACCTCACTAATGGGGCCTTATGCTAGATAGCGTTTGAAAAAAGTCCCCTGGTGAGATAACTGTGGAGTTCGGCACCAACCAAAGCGACTCACCAGGAGGACCAACCGAATGATAGCTCACTTTGACGACTTCTGTCTATGGGCATATGTGCTGGTTGACGACATGAGCCAGCTACTGGAAAGGCATCTGAGACGACCGGGGCCAGAGCCGGCGTGTAGCGATAGTGAATTGATAGCCATCTGTCTGATCGGCGAATGCCTGGGTTGGGATGTGGAAACAGAGTTACTCAGTCATATGCAGGCACATCGGGATAAGTTTCCTATCTTGCCGGAGCAGAGCCGCTTCAATCGGCGACGACGTAACTTGATGTGGATTATCAATGAGATGCGGCGCATGATGTTGGCCCAGATGGACCTCTTTTGGGATGAGCAGTGTGTACTCGATAGTCTGCCCATTCCTGTGGTTCAGTTCCATCTGGCGCCGCAATCGCGCGGCGATTGGTCTGCGCATGGGGCAAATTATGGGAAAGTCTCCTCCAAAAAGATGACGGTCTTCGGTTTCAAGCTACATATGCTGATCACGATAGGTGGCCTCATCCTCGATTTCGAGCTGGCTCCTGCCAGCGTCGGCGACTTGGCTATCGGTCGCGAACTGCTGGAAGAACACTGCAACCGCATCGTCATCGGCGACAAGGCCTACATCAGTGCAGCGGTCGCGGATGAACTCTGGCAACACAATCGCATCCGCCTGCTCACCAAGCCGCGCAGCAACCAGAAAAAACAGATCTCTGCATCTGCCCGTCGCCTCTACGACTCGGTCCGCCAAATCATCGAAACGGTTAACAGTCAACTGGGCGCTCAATTCTCGATTGAAACCAACCATGCACACACTTTCCGGGGCTTGTGTGCCCGGCTCTACACCAAGTTGACTGCTCATACCTTATGCATCTATATCAACCGCCTCTTGGGCGTACATGACTATCTGCAAATTAAGAAACTGGCCTTTCCTAACTAGTAGTGTAACAGACAAAGTTTGTCGGATAGAGTGAACTGTGGCACACTCTCCAGAAACGTAGACACGAGGAGAGGAAAGATGCCAGCGAAACGATATCGGGTGCGCTTGACAGAGGAAGAACGCACGCAACTGGATGCACAGGTGAACACAGGCGCCGGGTCGGCGCGGCGCTTGAGACGGGCACGCATTCTGCTGATGGCCGATGAAGAGCAAGCCGGAGGTGGCTGGACTGATGCCGAGATTGCCAAGGCCTTAGGTGCGCACGCGCGCACCGTAGAGCGAATTCGGGCGCGCTGTGTCACAGCCGGGATTGAAGCTGCGCTGATCCACATGCGACCGCAACGGAAGCGCGCCTGCGTATTGGATGGCGCCGGCGAAGCCCGCTTGGTGCAGTTAGCGTGTAGCGCTGCGCCTGATGGACAGGCGCAATGGACGCTGCAGATGCTGGCCGATAAGCTGGTCGAATTAGAGGTGGTCGAGCGTATTTCGCGCGAAACGGTGCGGACGACGCTAAAAAAAACGAACGCAAGCCCTGGCTGAAAGATGAGTGGTGTATTCCGGCGACGGCGAATGCCGAGTTCGTCTGTGCCATGGAAGATACGCTTGAGGTCTATCATCGGGCGCAGGATCCCAAGCGACCTTTGGTCTGTTTTGATGAAGGCAGCAAACAGTTGACGAAAGAGACCCGTCTGCCCCTGCCACCCCGACCGGGCGCTGTGGCCAAATATGACTACGAATATGAACGCAACGGCACCGGCAACCTCTTTCTCTGCTTCGCGCCTCTGCAAGCTTGGCGTCATGTCAAGGTGACAGAGCGCCGCACCATGGTTGATTTTGCCCATTGCATGCGTGACTTGGTCGACATCCACTTCCCGCAGGCCGCAAAGATCGTCCTGGTGATGGACAATTTGAACACACACAAACTCGCTTCTCTGTATGAAGCGTTCCCGGCGGCCACAGCCCGTCGCATTGCCGCCAAACTGGAAATCCATTACACGCCCAAACATGGCAGTTGGCTCAATATGGCTGAAATCGAACTCAGTGTCCTGCATCGCCAATGCTTGAAAGCTCGCATCCCTGACCAAGCCACCTTGATTCAGCAAGTCGATGCTTGGCAAAAACGCCGCAATGCCTCGGCAACTACCGTCAACTGGCGTTTCACTACTGCTGACGCTCGCATCAAGCTCAAACGTCTTTATCCGACAATAGAAGACTGCTGAACTACTAGCATAAGGCCCTAATGGTATATTTGTGGCGAATCTTTAAACCGGACATGCCTGTTGACCCAGGCACTTTCGGCCTGTTGGCTGACGACGGTTTGACTGAACCACTTTACGAATCTTCCCGAATGAGAGGGATGTATGAAGAACGATGGAGACGTCAGGGCTCGGCATAGAAACCCAAGTGTGCAGTTTTCTGGTGCGAAAATGTTGGGAGCGCCGGAACTCACGATCATTCGGTAAAGATCGCCGTGGCCTTTAAAGGTTTCCGCGAAGATGGTCTCCTTAGCGTCTGGATCCTTCAGAACTGGATCGGCGATGAAAGTTCCGAAGTCCACGCCAAGCTGCTCTGCGATGCCCCACAAAGCGAGGTCAGGCTTGCGATTTCGTACACTTTCTTGAAATTGTTCCCACCAGGGGACTGGACTGTCTTTGCCTGTGGCGCGCTTGAATTCCTTGTAGTCGCCCATTGGTGTTGCGCCCTGCAACGCCCGCTGTCCATCCTGAATAGCGAGTAGCACAGCGGCATCGCTGCGTTTCGCCCACTCGCTGTCGTTGAACACGGGGCCTTCCTGGAAATACTCGATTATCCCGATGATGTTGTTGAAGTATTGGCCGCCAGTGTACTCATCCATGAAGTCTTGCATCCAGCGCTTTCGCCACTCCCAGGACAAGGTATTGAATTCCTCAAGATTACAATCGATTGCAAAGTGCCATTCACCGTTTGAATCCACACGGCAGTAACCGGACGGGTCGGAAAAACGTAGAGGATTCCCGCCAGCATACGCGAAGCGGTTGTAGTCGATCACTCGCGCTGGGTTTGGCACAATCGTATCCGGCGAGATGAACGTGCCCAGGGTGGGATCGTAGTAGCGGGCGTTGTAGTAGAGCAGACCCGTGGCGTCGGATTTCTGGCCGGTGAAGGTGCGGTCGGTCTGGAGGTCGCCGGTCGCGGCGCGTTCGGAACCGTAAGCGTAGTAGGTGCGGCTGGCGGTCGTGGCTGACCCGCGCGTGGTCAGCGAGGTGCTGCTCAGATGGTCGCCGTGCAGGTGGTAGAGGGTGCTGCCGCGCTTGACCGCGATGCGCAGGCTGCCGAAGCTGTAATGGCTGATGGCGGTCGTTACACCGTTCGTCACCTCCTCCTCATAGTGGCCGAAGAAGGTGTAGGTCGTGGTGCTGCCGCTGACCTTCTTGACCCGTCCACCCCCCACGTCATACCAGTACCGCTCCAGCAGGTCGCCGTTGTTGTCCTGCACCTGCGACAGCCGGTTCTGCGCATCCCACACCAGCGTCTGCTGGCTATCGAGACCCTTGTTGCGCACGGTCATATTGCCGTTGGCGTCATAGTCGAAGCGGTCGAAGTCGTCGATGCGGTCCACCGCATGGTACGGCCCGGAGTCGTAATAGCTGTAAGTCTGCCCGTTGAAGGTGGTCAGGCGGTTGGCCGCGTCGTAGCTGTAGGTGCGGCCATACGCGCTCGTCAGCCGCCCCAGCCCGTCGTAGCTGAAGCTGTAGCTCGTCGTGTCCTCGGTGAGTGAAGTAATGTCCCCGAAGCTGTTGTACGCGTAGCCGCGGCTCAGGCGCTCGCCGCCGCCCTCGCTCAAGCCGACCTTCAGGCTCGCCAACATGCCGCCGTTGCGCGGCTCCATCCAGGGGTAGTAGCTCTGCGTGCGCCACAGACCGCCGGCGGCCGGCAGGCGCATGGCCGTCATGCGCCCTGCCTCGTCATAGCTGACCTTGTCCACCATGTCGCCGTGGATTGAACTGCGCAGCCCGACGGCCGCGCCCGGACTGCCGTAGCGCGTCGTCACCACCTCGCCGCCGTGATAGGTGACCGTAGTCGGCCGGTGGGAGTCGTCATAGCTGTAGCTGCTGGCGCGCGTCAGACTGTCTATCGTGACCGTCTCGCGGTTGAGACGGCTGTAGCTGTCGTAGCTGTAGCTGCGGCTCACATTGGCGTTGGCTACGCGCTGCACGCGCCCCTGCGCGTCGTAGCCGTAGGAACTGGCGAGGTCGGCGTCGGCCACCGTGGCCGCGCAGCTCTCGTCCGCGCGCTGCACGCGGCCCCTCATGCGCCCCAAGCTATCGTAGTAGAGACAACTCGTCTGGTCGCGGGCGTCGGTCTGGCGCGTCAACTGGCCGAGCGTGTTGTAGGCATAGCGCCAGTGGCCCAGGTCGGCGTCGTTCATGCTCGTCTTGCGGCCGGCGAAGTCGTAGCGCACGTTGCTCGTGCGCTGCCAGCGACCCTCGTCCCCGTTGCGCCGGTAGACCTGTGTCAGCCGGTCCGCCGCATCGTAGTTGAGCGAGATCTCGGCCGCCAGCGTCCATTCGTCGCCGCCGGGGAGGTAGCTGCGCAACAGCGTGGCGCGCCCCAGCTGGTCCTGCTGCTGCCAGCTGAGCATGCGGCGCGCCTCTTCGCCCTTGCCGCCCCCGATGACCGAGGAGGTCAGGCCGTTGTAGTCGTAGGTCGTCATGCTGCCGTTGGGCGCAAGCGTGCTGACGGGGCGGCCCAGCGCGTCGTAGCTGGTTGTGGTGAAGCCGGCGTCCCAGTCGGGCGGGTTCACCCAGTTGAAGATGACCGGCCGCGGCACGCTCGTGCGCAGCAGGCGGCCAAGACCGTCATAGGCGTAGTCGACGACCGTTTCGAGCGGGTTCTCCACTCCCGAGCAGCCGCCCATCATCGTTTCCCAACCCTGGCGCGGCATATGCTCCTGGATCAGCTGGCCGAAGCCGTCGTAGGCAAAACGCGTCTCGGCGATGCAGTGCTGACCGTGCAGAGGAACGGGAAAGTTGAATCGTGGAAGTGAGAGGAAATTCAGTTGTTAAAGAGCAATGCTGGCCATTGTATTGGCCACCCTCCCCGCGTCTAGGGGATTGCTATACTTACACCCTTGCTTGCGGTTCAGTTTTCTGGCCAAGCACAGTACTTCATCGTGAGTTTGTTTCATCATGACCTGGCGAGAGCGGCGAGTCGATAGCCACGAGCGTCCACACTTGCGGCGAAGCGACATAGGCAGTCCCGACACCGACAAGCAGTTTCCCGTCAGATGACCAACTGAACAGTTCAGAGGCTTCCCACAGCCGCCTGACCACGCGTGTCTCAATATCGATCACCCAGATTCCAGGCGTCTTCCCGAACGTACCCATGAGGGAAAGATAGCGATTGTTATCAGGAAGCCATTGAAGGCAGCAGAAGTCGGTAAAATCCTCCGCGATTCTCCGAACTGTATCATTCTCCGCGTCCAGCAGGTACAGATCATTTGGAAGATAAAGGATAGGCCGCATCTGACTATATGAAATGACCTCATCCATTGGCGTGCCGCGGTACGTTTCGTTGCCCATAAAGGCGATGGTAGTTCCATCCGGGGACCAGGCGGGCATCCACGCGCGGAAGAACTGTGGAACAAGTTGGCGAATCTGCCCATCGGCCTGAACGCGGTAAAGAAAGGCATCAAAAATGTCACCTACGCTGTATACCATCTCCCTCATATCCGGCGACAGTGTGTATGCAGACAAAGGAATGCCACGCTCATGCGGGCCATCATCGAAACCGAAGAGAAGCTCAATCGCGTTCGTCTTCTCATCCCATGTGTAGATGTATGTGGTTCTTGCATGTCCTGCATCTAACGCAGGATCGCATGCGATGATGTATCCCAGAGCGCCGTTGGGGAGGAGTTGAGTCTTGTAGTACGAGACATTGTCATTCTCGTCGTCATTCTCATCCCTATTGCAAGGATGGCTCTGGGCAAGGCCTTCCAGAGAATCCCACTCTCGTTTGTTGAAGTCATAGACCGCGAGAAAACTATCATGGATTGTGCGAAAGATTTCCTCTCCAACCCTTATGTAGTTAGGGAAATAGCGTTGGAAAATCATACGATTGGCGTCCAACCACGTGAAGGTTGGCAGAACGGTCTCTCCATTCACTGTAGCGCTTACGCGCGCAACCTCATACGCTTGCACGCGATTCTCGTATGACAGGTCCACGAACCGGGGCTGACAGCCAGCCGCGCCTATGGTCACGAGTATGGCTGTCAGCAGAGTGACAAACCTCTGTGTATGTGCCCCCTGAAGTCGTTGAAGTGGGTACAATTTGGATACTCCTGTCAAATCGTATCGATGATTGCATAAAGCGAGGACAGGCGTCTCACCGTGCGTTCCTTCGGCAATCGCTTTACCAATATTACGGTGGCATTGCGTATGGATAGTCACTCCGCAGAAACTGGGTTTCCACATACGCTGCCCAGAATTCACCCACAACCGCTAGGCTCCGCAAGATGGACCATCCCTGTCGGGGATTCACGCGCCCGCAAGGACACAACGCGCGGTAGGTGTCAGCGCCAAACAAAAAGACTTCGATTCGTATTTTCGTCTCGCGTATCTCATTTGCGAAACGACGCTGAGATTGGTCCAGTGACCTGGCATAATCGACACCGGTCTGCTCGGCGGCAAGCCGGTCCGGGTCAAGAGTAGAGGGCGGTGGTGGAGATTTCTTACTCTTTCGTTCCGTTTCCAGCCCAAAGAATCTAGCCCATTGGCCGCCGCCATGCCTGAAACCTTGACTGTCCATGTGACCGATAGGCGACTCTCCCTTCCAGATTCGCGCGCCATCGTTGATCGCCTGAAGAACTGCGGTATCCATATAGGCGATGTATCCTTCCATCTTCTCGAACGCTTCGTCTCCGATAAAGAGATCGGTGATGACACCTCGGATGTCCTCGAACCACCCGAACAATTCATTCTTCTCTACAAATCTATCCAACCACTGTACGCGTTCTTCCCATGTGAGATCATGAAAGTCTGCGACCGTACAGTCGGTTCTGGAGATATTCCCCTGTCTGTCAAAGGCACAGTGTCCGCTGGGATCCGTGTACCTGAAAGGATTGCCGCGGGCATAGAGGAAGCGGTTGTAGTCAATCATCCGCCCTGGATCCGGCACAAGCGAATCCGGTGAGATGAACGTGCCCAGCGCGGGGTCGTAGTAGCGGGCGTTGTAGTAGAGCAAACCCGTGGTGTCGCGCTTCTGGCCGGTGAACGTCCTGTCCGTTTGGAGATCGCCCGTCGCGGCGCGCTCAGAGCCGTAGGCGTAGTAGGCGCGGCTGGCCTCTACGGTTGACCCCGCCGTGGTGAGGGATGTGCTGCCGAGGTGGTCGCCGTGCAGGTGGTAGAGCGTACTCCCCCGCTTGACCGCAATGCGCAGGCTGCCGAAGCTGTAGTGGCTGATGGCGGTGGTCGTGCCGTCAACGACCTCTTCTTCATAGTGGCCGAAAAACGTGTATGTAGTGGTCGTGCCGCTCGTCTTCTTGACCCGCCCGCCATCCACGTCGTACCAGTAGCGCTCCAGCAGGTCGCCGCTATTGTCCTGCACCTGCGACAGCCGGTTCTCTGCGTCCCACACAAGCGTCTGCTGGCTATCGAGACCCTTGTTGCGCTTCGTCATGTTGCCGTTGGCGTCATAGTCGAAGCGGTCGAAGTCGTCGATGCGGTCCACCGCATGGTACGGCCCGGAGTCGTAATAGCTGTAAGTCTGCCCGTTGAAGGTGGTCAGGCGGTTGGCCGCGTCGTAGCTGTAGGTGCGGCCATACGCGCTCGTCAGCCGCCCCAGCCCGTCGTAGCTGAAGCTGTAGCTCGTCGTGTCCTCGGTGAGTGAAGTAATGTCCCCGAAGCTGTTGTACGCGTAGCCGCGGCTCAGGCGCTCGCCGCCGCCCTCGCTCAAGCCGACCTTCAGGCTCGCCAACATGCCGCCGTTGCGCGGCTCCATCCAGGGGTAGTAGCTCTGCGTGCGCCACAGACCGCCGGCGGCCGGCAGACGCATGGCCGTCATGCGCCCTGCCTCGTCATAGCTGACCTTGTCCACCATGTCGCCGTGGATTGAACTGCGCAGCCCGACGGCCGCGCCCGGACTGCCGTAGCGCGTCGTCACCACCTCGCCGCCGTGATAGGTGACCGCAGTCGGCCGGTGGGAGTCGTCGTAGCTGTAACTGCTGGCGCGCGTGAGGCTGTCGATCGTGACCGTCTCGCGGTTGAGACGGCTGTAGCTGTCGTATGTGAAGCTGCGGGTCACATTGTCGTTTGATACGCTCTGCACGCGGCCCTGCGGGTCGTAGGCGTAGGAGGAGTCGAGGTCCGTGTCGGCCACCGTGGCCGCGCAGTTCTCGTCCGTGCGCTGCACGCGGCCTCTCATGCGTCCCAGGCTGTCATAGTAGAGACAACTCGTCTGGTCGCGCGCGTCGGTCTGGCGCGTCAACTGGCCGAGCGTATTGTAGGCATAGCTCCAACTGCCGAGGTCGGCGTCGGTCATGCTCGTCTTGCGGCCGGCGAAGTCGTAGCGCACGTTGCTCGTGCGCTGCCAGCGACCCTCGTCCCCGTTGCGGCGGTAGACCTGGGTCAGCCGGTCGGCCGCGTCGTAGTTGAGCGAGATCTCGGCCTCGAGTGTCCATTCGTCGTCGCCGGGGAGGTAGCTGCGCAACAGTGTCGTGCGTCCCAGCTGGTCCTGCTGCTGCCAGCTGCGCATGCGCCGCTCGGCCTCGCTCTTGCCGCCCCCGATCACCGACGAGGTCAGCCCGTTGTAGTGGTAGGTGGTCATGCTGCCGTTGGGCGCAAGCGTGCTGAGCGGGCGGCCCAGCGCGTCGTAGCTCGTGGCGGTGAAACCGGCGTCCCAGTCGGGCGGGTTCACCCAGTTGAAGATGACCGGGCGCGGCACGCTCGTGCGCAGCAGACGACCGAGGCCGTCATAGGCGTAGTCGACGACCGTCTCGAGTTGGTTCTCCACCTCCGAGCAGCCGCCCATCATCGTTTCCCAACCCTGGCGCGGCATATGCTCCTGGATCAGCTGGCCGAAGCCGTCGTAGAGCTTGCGCACGAAGTTGCCCTCGCAGCGCGGCTGGCTCTGCGTGACGATGACGTTGGCGTTCTGGCCCATGCTTCCCCACGCGTAGTAGCGCCAACTCGTCTGCGCCTGGTCGCGGTCCGGGTAGCCCACGCCCTTTGCCCAGCGGTGGCTGGCGCGGCCGAAGTCGTCATAGGCCTGCTGCGTGCAGACGCCGTTCACCGCGCAAAACTCCTGCATCGCGCCCCAGAAGCCGCCCTCGCCGCGGCTGTCATCGCCGTTGACGCCATAGTAGCGGCCCGTCTCGTCGAGCGTGTCGTCGTTGGCGTTGTAGCGCCGCGTCGGGAAGAGCATGAAGGTGTCATCGAACTCGGTGCGGATATCGTGGCTCGTGCCCTCGGTCCAGGCGCGCGTCACATTGCCGACCGCGTCGTACTCCAGGCGGCTGACGACCAGCTTGGCCGCGTCGCTCTCGCCGCAGTGGGTCAGCGGCTGCTCGCTCTTGATCAGGTTGCCATTGGCGTCGTAGGCGTAGCGGTTCTCGGCGATGCAGCGGCCGCGTTCGTCCGAGACCCACTGGCGGCTGGGCCGGCCGCCGATATGACGGTTGAAGAGGCCGTCGTCGGCGCTGTACGCGGTTTCGGTCTGGCGCAGGACCTTCTTGTCCTCGGCATCCCGTTCCTCGACGCGCACCACGTTGCCGAAATTGCTTTCGTAAAAGTAGTGCGTATGGCGCACGCGCGTGCCTTCGTCACTGTCGTTGTCGCCCTCCCCATCGAAGGTGTAGACCGACTCCGAATCCTTGCGCACCCAGCGGTAGTCGCCCCACAACTCGGCCGCGTTCCAGTTGATCTCCTCCCGCTGCAAAAGGTCGCCTTCGGGCGAATAGATGTCGCGCTGCTTGAGCCGCCCGCGGCGGGCGTCGATCTCCCCGCGCCGATCCTCGACGTGCTGGTGATACCAGTTCGAGACCACCTGTTCAAGGCGGTGGTTGGTGATGTTGAGGTCATTGTCGCGCGTGTAGCGCCAGCGCTGGCTCCAGGCGTGGCCGAGGTATTCGAACATGCCGCGGCGCAGGTTGCCTTTGATGCCGCTGTAGGCGTAGACGCTGCGCGCCTCTCCGCCGGTCCCGTCGCGCCAGACCGCCTCGGTGACCACGCGACGCATGGGGTGCTCGCTGAAAGAATCGCACTGGTAGCAGTCTTCGATCTCCTCCATGCCGTACCTGAAGCTGACACTGCCGCCCAACCCGTTGTCGGCCTCGGCCAGGCGCGCCGTGTTGTCGCTGCCCTGGTAGTCGAAGCGCCAACTGCGCAGCCTCTGCTCTCCCTGTTTGCCGCGGCGGGTGACGATGCTGAGCAGCGAGTGAGGGCGGCTCTGGATGTAGCCGAACTCATATTCGGCAATGCTGTGCCAGCCGTTGGGGTTGTCCCAGGCCTCGATGAAGATCGTCTTGAGGCGTTCCATTCCGAAGCGGGCCTGGTCGCAATTCTCCTTCTCAATCTCATAATCCGGCCGCGCCTCGCGCACAAAGCGGACGCGCAGCTTTGGCTCGACGCCCTGGCCGGCGTTGGCGCTCCAGCGGATAACGCTGGGGTAGGCCATGCGGTCGTAGAGCAGATCGTCACCGGCGAAGTCGACACGTCCTCTGCTGTCGTCGCGACAACTGAATTCGCCATGCTCCGCATCGTACTCATATTCGATGCGGTTGCCGTTGGGGTCCTCCACCATGCGCAGATGCCAACGGCTGCCCTGGCGAACATGGCGCCCGCTGCGATCGTGGAAGATCACCTCGGTCCAGTCGCCGACCGGTTCGTCGCCGTTGGTAGAAAAGTCGTAATTGAAGGGGATGAACTGATTGGAGCCGAAATGGTAGACGGTTCCGTCACCGGTTGTAACTTTCCAGTCATCGAGATCGTAGCGATTGTGGCCTACGTCGGGCACGTCATACCCGCTCCAATCCACCACGTGTTCGACTTTCAGGAAGCGTTCAGGATCGGTGAGCCACTGTTCTCTCCGCCGGTGGATGCGGACGGCCACATCGCCCAGCACCAGGTTGTAGTAGTCTGCGTCGGGGCTGCGCGAGATGTGGCTGAGGCCGCCCAGGCTCCAGCCGTAGCCGACCCAGTTGGCCTGCGCCTTGTATTCGGACGGGCCGTGAATGGTCTCGATATCGTCGGCCGCGCCGCTGGCGTAGTTGAGGCTGAGGCCGGGCGTTATGCCGCCCAGGCCGGCGGGCGCGGCGATCGGGATGTTGATGCGGGCGTAGCCGGTAAACTCGTCGCTGCTGAAGACCGCGCTGCTGGGCAGCAGGTCGCTCTCGCTGGTGAGCTTTTCCCCCAACCCCCACTGGCTGAAATGGTCGACGCGGGCGACGAAACGCTGCTCCTGCGCCCGGTATCGGCTGCGCGTCGGCCGCCACGCATCCCCGTCTCCGCTGCGCGTCCACAGACCGAGCCGGGTGGGGTCGATGCCCTCGGCAATCAGGGGACGGGCGTCGAAGACCAGCGTGGCGGGCGCGGCCAGCGCGCTGACGCGTCGCCCGCGCGCTGTGAGCGCCTCGATCTCCCAGCGGCGCACGAGTTGTGGCTGTTCCTCGTTGTCTAAGGGTAGTTCCCTGACTGTGGCGCGCGCGCTGCTGCGTGCGCTCAACGGGTCCAGCAACACGGACAGTGGTTCGTCGCTTTCCACGCCCAGGAGGAGGCTGCGCTCCTGCGGCGCGAAACCGGTCTGGTTGATGCGGGCGGTCAGTTTGAAGACATCCCCGTGTCGCGCTTGCGGCGCGGCTAGCGTGATCTGCTCTGTGAAGGGGTTGGCATCCACATCGGGCAGTGTCCACTCGGTCTCTCCGCTGAGCAGTTCCAGCGCGCGGTCGATCTGCAGCGAGAGCGTTGAGCCTTCGGCGCTTGGACCTGGGTCGCCTATAACCTCGACCGTGACGGTGAATGGCTCGCCGGCGCGTATGAGGATCGTTGAAACAGCCAGCAGCAAGGCGCCGGGCGCCAGCATTGGGTCCGGCTCGGGGCTTGTCTCGCCGGGCGGAACGTATACGGACGGCCCATCGCTCTGCGGCGACGTCGCCATCCTGGTGGCGGCTTGGGCAGCCGTCCTGTGCGTCCGCCCCTGTCGTTGGGCATGGGAGGAGGCGGGCAGCAGCAGCGCCAGCATCAGGGCGAAGTGCAGCAGGAGCAAACTGTGGGAGGGAGATTGTCGGCGCATATGTCTGAACTGTTGTTCTCCCGTTGCTAAGTGTCCGAAAATCTGGAGTCAGCAATGGGCGAATCCTGTGATTATTGGATTACTGTGATTCGCTGCCCGGCGCGTGCGTTATGCAGCGTGTCCTCGCTGGCTGAGACGTTCCACTAGCCACTACCCACCGCATCCGTTCAGGCCGACGGAGACGGTGTCGCCGTCATTCCAGCCCGGATCGACGTTTTCCCAGAAGAACTGGCGCGCACTCGGCCCGCGCGCGTCGGCGAACTCCAGGCGGACAGCGCCCAGACAGAGCGACAGGCCCTCGCCCTCTGTGCCGAAGTCGTCCGAAAACTCGATGCTTACACTGTCGGAAAACGGGTTATGGAGAATGGCCTCCACTGTGTAGGTCGTACTCTGCCAGGAAAAGTCATTGTCGCTAAGCGTGCCGCCCGTGGCCAAACCGTAGCCGGCATAGCCCCCGCCGCTGCCCACCGTCATCGTGGCCGACCACATCGGGGCTGCGGGTGTCGCTGATGGCAACGGCAAAGGCCCTATTCTGCTCCACGAAAACGTGATTTTGGCGTCGGACTCATGCTCGAAATACTCGACTCGGAATCTGTGGTGACCGGCAATGAGGGGAATCTCCGCGGTGTGGATCAACTCGAAGCAACAGTCGTTCCAATGATCCAGGATCAGTTCGCCGTTCAGCCAGACGCGGGCGCCGTTGTCCTTTTGAAGCGTGAAACGATAGAGTCCACCACTCAAAGCGGCGATTCGTTCCCAGCGGACCGAAAAGTGATCTGAGGGCAGCCCACTGGGTCTGTGCCTGCTAAAGTCTTCGTTAATTTCGTTGTCAGTCCCGACCTGATCCGGAGTTCCCGCCAGGTCCTGATTGTAGAAATACTCGACCCTCCAGCTGTCAGACTCCATGAGTGGGGGTATTGGCGTTGCGGTCGGTGTAGGCGTATGGGTCGGCGTTGCAGTCGGTGACAGCCGCTCCCACCACAGTCTGACCAAGGCCGAACCGCCCGTATCCCTGTATTGAACGCGAACCGTGTGCGGGCCGGGGGGCAAGAAAATCTCATGACTGAATGTGGGGGTGGAAGAGTCGTTATGATAATGAGAGAGCACCCGCTGACCATCCACCCAAATGCGCGCCCCGCCTCTCTTCTGAATAGAGAAGAGGTAGTGGCCGCCTTCAAAGTCGACCACGCGCTCCCATAGGACGGAGAATCCGTCGAGCCGCACGCCGGGGGCAGGGCTGTCCGTGCCCCAATCAAAGTTGACGTCCGCGTCGTCCCTGACCAAAAACGGCTCTCCAGATGTACTCCCATTATTGAAGTATTGTCCCCGCCAACCCTTGAACTCCTCAAGTGGTGGCTCGATCGTCGCCGTCGCGGTCGGTGTCGGCGTTGCGGTTGGAATTTCTCCCTTCCGCTGCCACCTGAAACGAACACGGGCGTCGTCCTCATCCTCTCTGTATTCGACGCGGAACAGGTGAGCGCCAGTTGTTACGGTTAGATCGACGAAATGGTTGCTACTGTCGTCATCGTCTTCCCAGAGGTCCATGATGAGGTGGCCATCGTACCAGACGCGCGCGCCGTCGTTCTTACGGAGCTCGAAACGGTAGACGCGGTCTTCATTAAAGGTGATGTTTCGCTGCCAGCGGACGGAGAAGCTGTCCGACGGCACGTTGGTTGCAGGACTTCCACTGCCCCAACTGAAATCAATGTTGGCGTCGTCTCGCACCAGGACCGGATTCCCCGCCAGGTCGACGTTGTCATAGTACTCTCCCCGCCAGCCAGTGAATCCCGCCAGCACAGAGGTTGGCGTGGGCGTTGGGGTAGGGGTGACCGTCTCGCCGGCCTCCGTCCTGATTTCAAAGTCGGCGCTGATCGAGGCAAGTTCGACGTTGGCCGCGTCCCTGAGGACCAGGGTGACCACATACTTGCCGGGGGGACAGGTATTGGTTATGTATCCGACATCTGCATAACCGTTGTTGCTATGCACGTTCTCACCAAGAATGGTCCGCTCGGAGCCAATACTACTCCCTTCGCAGTTGTCAAAGTCTGTCCCGCTGCCCTTTTGCGTTACGTCGGCACGGAAGCGATAGCTGACGCCGGTGCCTGCGGTAAGACCATCAAATTCGAATACGAAGAGGAGATTAGCGCCATAGTTCACGCTGAGACCGGGCGAGTAGAGTATATCAACCCCAGGGCCATTCAAGGCGTCGATAATCTTCATGCGGGGAGCGCGAAAACTCGTGAGGACAAGCAGGACCACGCCCAGTCCAGTCAACATTCCAATCCATAGTCTGTATCGCACGTTCGGGGCCTCATGCTGGTTGGCTCTTGACATCGCGCCCATGCCAAGCAGGTCGCTGGGCGTCAACGCGTGCCGCGGGTGCATGCCGATCTGGCAAAGGTAGTATCAACCTGAACTTCCCTAAAAAGTAACTACTCAGCCTCGTCTGGGAGGTTGTTTGAAAAGGTACGGTCATCGGTCAAAAAGACCAATAATGACTGCCGGAAAGCGTGAATCCTCCATCTACACGCCATAATTCGCACCATTTGTGCCGTATTGACCCGAACCTGACCTTTTCAGACAGATTCCAAACACGATTCATTACACTTGGATGACTTGGTTGCCCATTGAAAGTCGCACATTGGGCAATGGCTGAGTAGTTACCCTAAAAATATAATTCAAACTTGACAATGATTTTGCCGAAAAGAGGGGCAGGCTTGAGCGAAACAAGCGGGTATTTACACTGGAAATAGGCGGGCAACCGGCCCTTCGGGGTTGTCGAATGGGGTATGAGAACCTCTTGGGCAATCTTCCTACGCTATGCCTATGACATGGACTTCGTCCATCAAACGGATACGAAACATCCAAGTCCGTCGCCGGCGCGCAACGACGCGCCGGGCACAGCCCAGAAACTCGGCGCGTCGCTGACGACTCTACTTTACAATTCGCTTAAGCGAAAACCGCAATACCAGATTCCATCTGGCGTCTGGTATCCTGAAAACCTGTCAATCCTGATTATGGGATTCCCAATTCCGCACAGTTATGATAAATTGACCGGCACGACAATCCCACTGAGGAGAACGAAATGAGCCACGACAAAGCCAATCACACGTGCGACGGCGAGCCGACGCTGACCGACTCACAGGTGCTGGAATTCTGCCGCGAGGGCTATCTGCTGCTCAAGGGCGTCGTGCCCGATGAGATCAACCGCCGCACCTGCGACTATCTGGAGGGGAAGATCCCGGCCAACCCCAGCTACATTCCCGACGGCTTGACGCAGGCGGACCTGGAGCGGATTCGCGCCTCCCATGAGCCGAGCACGATCTTCCTGGAGGATTGGTTCATTGAGCATGTGCTGCTCAATCCGCAGGTGGTCGGCGTGATGCGCTCGCTGCTGGGCCGCAACGTGGGCCTGCCCATTCTGGCCAGCCATCACCATGTCGAGTGTCCCATGCCCGCCCAGGGCTGGCATCACGACGCCGACCACGTCTTCGGCCCCGAACTCAACTTTGTCGAGGTCTTCTACTTCCCGCAGGATACGCCGGTCGAACTGGGACCGACCGAGCTGGTGCCCGGCTCCCACATCATGCCCACCAAGCGCCCCAACGAGGAGAACGGCATCTATGCCGACGGCCCCGCCGGCACCATCGGCGTCCACCATCAGAGCATCCTCCATCGCCGCGGTATTTCCACCGCCCGCGGCGGACGCCACATGCTCAAATACAACTACTGGCGCACCACCCCGCCGCAACGTGATTGGATCATCGAGCCGGACTTCGATATCCAGAGCGCCTACTATGGCGGGCATAACCAGGCGCGCTATGTGGCGCACATGTTTTACTGGCTGTGCGGGCAGGGCGACGACTACCGCATCATCGGCGGGCAGGCGTGGCCGTGGATCAGCCCCAACCAGATCGGCCCCTCCTATGGCTTCGGCACCAACCGCGGCTACCGCCCCGACTGGCGCAAGCACAACCAGGACGGCTACGCCGTCTGAGTTTGTTCGACCAACCGGCTTTTGATGGTTTCAACGGTTTGGCGGCGCGAATTGAAGAGGCGGCGGCGCTATCGCCTCGACCTCCCGGTCACTGCCTGGGACGCCTTTCTGTCCATCCTGATCGACGCCACCCGCCTTCCGTCCAAATCAAACTCTTCTCCCGCTCCCGTCCTGCGAAATCCCAGCGACTCGAACAAAGACTGCTTTTCTTCATCTTCAACGGAAACGACTGCATAGCATTTGGACGAGCGCTGACCTGAGCATGCGTTGATCGCCGCTTGCGCCAACGCTTCCCAGACCTCCGCAAAGCGGGCATGGGCGAACCCGTCAATCTGGCTATCGCCTGCGTCATCCCTGCGGGCCGTCGCCAGCCCGACGACTTTCCCTTCAGCCGTCCTGGCGACGAACCATGCACCACCGCTCAGCTTAATCCGTCCATAGCGCACATACAGCCCCATACACGATTTTTGCGTGGCATAGCGTGTTGAGTACATCTTTGTGTTCGTGTCCAGCACCTGCCAGTCATGCGGACAAAGAAGCAACGGGATCATCGGAATTCGATCCGCGGGCGTCGCCTCTACAATCGTTGCTGTACCTTCCGTGAAGTAATCAACGAAGAAAGCTTCGGGGGATTTTCCGCTGAGGACATTGACCATCACCGCCGCCCCAGCCAGCTTGCGCCATCCGAGTCGGTGGTAGACCCGCGCTGCGGCTGGATTGACAGTCCCCAGGAAAAATGCCTCGCCGCCGGCAGCACGAAAATCCTCCACGGCCTGGCCGCACAGTTCGGTCGCAATGCCCCGCCCGCGAAACTGGGGGTCCGTGGCAACCTCGCTGAATCCCGCCAGAGCCGGCGCGGTCTTCGAGTGCATGGTAAAGCAGGTGCCTGCCAGGCGTTTACCCTCTCTGCTCAAGTAGAGCGTGCTAAGACTGTAGGCCTCTTCAGCACCCAAGAAAACTTCGCGCCCTATGTCCGGCAATACCTCTCCAAAAATGGATGCCCAGAAAGGGAACAGTTCGTCGATCAGGTCTTCTGAAATCGGGACAGTGTATCGCAATGGTTTCATCTCCGTCACGTTCAGCTACACAGGAATACGCAGTCTGAATAGTGGATAGTGAAAAGTGGATAGTGGATAGAGAACACCACTGGCCACCAAAAACTCAAAACTAGAAACTGCAGTTAGCGTCCCGCCTCGATGACGCGCGCCACCAGCCCATCCGCCTGCAACGGCCCGGTCAGGTCCTGGTTCTGCAGCGCGGCCGGCGCGGCCCACAGCATCATGTTCTGATAGTAATCGGCGCCGAACGCGCGCTGGCCGGTGTCGGCGTCGCCGCGCACCGTGTTGGGCGCGTCCCACGTATAGCCCCAACGGCAACTGATATTGTGCAGACAGCGCCGCAGAAGATCGCGGCCGAACTCCTGCTGCCCGTTATACATGAAGGTCATCGCCAGCATGTACAGCTCCGGCGGGAAGTAACTGAACGTGCCGTAGCCGCCCACCTTCGCCGGCGCGCCGTCCGGCGTGGCATAGTTGACCGCGCCCGACTGGCTGAGCGCGCAGTTGGTCGCGGCCACCGTCCGCAGTGTCCTCTCCACGCGTTCCTGCGGGAAGACACCGGCGACGCCATGCCAATCCGTCACCCACTGCCCATCCAACTGGTAGCCGAAGATCAGGTCGGACTTTTGCCCCGTCTCCGGCTCGTTGAAGTTGAGATAGTATTCCCCCGCCCACAGATGTTCCTCCAACGCCTGCGCGCCGGCTGCCAGCCAGCTGTCACAGCGGGCACGATATTCGTCGTCGCCCATGGCCGCGGCCATGCGCCGCATGATCTGGACCTGCGCCATGCGCACCCCGCCGGCGTGGGTCACATAACCCTTCCAACCGGGTTTGGGCGCCTCGAACCACTCGGTATCGCCCAGGCCGTGCGAGTCGGTGCCCGGCGTCGGCATCGCCATCACCTGGGCCGCGCCATACGCGGGGCGCAGATTCATCGAAAAGTCGTTGCAGCGCTTGAGCGAATCCCAGAACTCGGCCAGCGCCGCGTCGTCGCCCGAAACCTGCCAGTAGCGGTCGACCATGATGATATAGCAGGCGCCGTTGAGGACCGTCTGGTAGCCCATATCGGGCGCGCTCAGGCCATAGCCGGGACGGTTGGCCTCCTCCGTGGCCGTGATGCCGCCGAAGATCCACGGCGGCCGTCCGTCGGCGAACTGGTACGCCTTGTAGCCGCGCAGCGTGGACAGAGCGGCCTCGGGGAAGAAGTAGACCAGCGGGATATTGCCATAGAAGCTGCACGGCAGGCACTCGATCTGCGGGCAGCCGCGCGGGCATTCGTTCAGCCCGAACAGGCCGTCCTCCGGCGCGCACCAGTCACCAAGTGGCGCCTGCGCCTGGCCCCAGATGCTGCACTCCGGGATCAGGTGCAGGTTGTTGATCAGCGCGTCGGCCAGCCAGCCGGGCAGTTCCGGCGCGCTGTAGAGCGCCTCCTGCCAGGCGATGACCCGTTGCAGCAGCGTCGCGTGGTTGTCGGCCAGAAAATTGGCCGTGGTCAGGGCGTCAGGGTAATGGCGCGCGTACATGTGCGTGAAGAGCGCGGTCTCCTCGTGGGCCGGTGCGCCGCCCGCGCGCCAGTGGGGCGCATGCCAGGCCAGCACGACGCGCACGGTCCGGCTCGCGCCGGCGGCCAGGTCGAAGGGGAAGGCCAGCGCCGCGCCGCTATCCTCCGAGGACTGCGGCGGCAGTTGGTCGGCGATCCGGCTCCAGGCGCGCTTGTCCGCGTTGAGCGCGCCCCCATGTTCCACCGATGCGCTGTCCTCCAGCGCGGCCAGCACATAGGCCATCTCCCAGGCATCACCCTGTTTGCCCGTTGCTGACTCCAGGTTTTCGGACATTTGGCAACGGGCAAACAGTCGACTCTGCACCAGGACGCCGTTCAGCGGGCCGGTCAATGATCGCCGTTGCACCCCCAGTCCCGCCGCTGCCGGTTCCTGTGGCCCGAAGCCGGGAAAGTTGAAGACGACCGTGCCGCTGTGGGCGACGCGATCCGGGTTGCGCACGTGGATTTCGAAGACCGCGCCGGGCGTCATCGAGACGACCGTATCGCCGGGGATCAAGGGCGACCAGGCGCGCACGCCGACCGTGACCGGGGCCTCGCTGTTGAACTCCATGTCGACGACTGGATAGTGGCCCCAATAGTCGATCGAGTCGGCGATGGCGGCGCCGGCGAGGCCGATCTCGTCAAAGAGAGGGGCGTAATCGGTGGGTGGAAAGGTAACGGCGCTCTGGCTTGGCTGGGGCGTGTCCCGCTTGCCCAGAGTGTCGGAAATCAGTATCCAGGCGCGATCCGCGCCATCGCCGTCGCGGCAGGCCAGGCCCAGCATGGGCAGGTTGAGCAAGGCGCGCGGCTCGACCAGGTGGTTGAAGATCGTGCTATAGCCGAACATGCCGTTCGGTTCCAGATCGATGCAGCCGGTGTCGAGTCCGCCCAGGGGCATGCCGCAAGTAGGGCGCGGATCGCCGCGGTAGACAATGCCTGTGACCGGGTGCGCATAACCGGCCGCGTGGAAAGTGCGCCAACGGGCATGGAGCAGGTGGGGCGGAAAGAGTCGGCCGGGCTGGGAAGCGTCGCTCATCTGAGTCTCCTCACCGATTGGGATTGTGCTCTGTCTGGTTGATATGAATCAGAGATCAGGATCGGGCGCGCCCAGATCGGCGGAAAGTTGCGCGGCTACGCGCATGACGATCTGGGCGAAGTGGGGTACCTGCTCCTGGGTGATGCGCGTCGACGGCCCGGAAATGCCCAGGGCCGCGATCACCTGCCGGCGATGATCATAGATGGGCGCGGCGATGCAACGCACACCGGCAAAGGTTTCTTCATCATCGACCGCGTACCCGTCGGCGCGCACTGCTCCCAGATGATGCCTCATGAGCGTTGGCGCGGTAATGGTTTGGGCGGTATAGGCGGTCAGGGGGGTGGCGGCGATCCACTCGGCGGTTGCCGCATCCGGCTGCGCGGCCAGCAGCGCCTTGCCCAAGGCCGAACAGTGGAGCGGGCGGCTCGTGCCCAGGGCAAAGTTCACACTCAGGGCGGCCTGTCCCTGTTTGTGGGCGATATAGATCACATTATTGGCCTGGCGCACGCCCAGGTTGGCCGTCTCCCCGCTCTGATCGCGCAGCCTGGTGAGGAAATCCGCCGCGACGTCCGGCCAATCCAGCAAGGTCGCGACTTTGCTGTAGAGTTGGAAGAACTTGGTCGGGTTGGAGGTGAACTCACGCGTGCGCGCATCCTGCAGCAGGTAGCCTTTCGCCGTCAGGGTATAAAGCAGGCGATAGGCCGTGCTGCGGTCGATTCCGAGCGCCTCTGCCACGTCTGCAGGGCGGACGCTGCTTTCGAGCGCCATTTCAAGCGCCGCCAGCCCCCGTTCCAGGGATTGCACCAGTTGATGCCCGCGTTTTGGCTGCATAATGCTCCTTCGATGGTGCGCATAGCGCACATGATGTGTTTCTTGTATCCTATATGCGCTCTACTGTCAATCGTGAAGTTTGCCCGTCGCTGACCGCATCTGCGGCGCGCTTGGCGACGGGCAAAGAGTGCCTGGATCTGATCCAAGCGGCGGAGCGCGCCAACCGCACCCTGATGGTCGCCTACTGCATGAGGTTTCATCCGATTGTGGTCGAGATGGAGTACCTGCTCAAGGCCAGGACCTACGGCGACCTCTTCCAGCTTTCCATCTGGACCGAACAGCATACCCAGGGCGAACCGGGCAGTTGGATGCACCGCAAAGAGACGCTGGGCGGGGGCAGCTCTTCAGCCACGGTTGCCACTACATCGACATCCTGCTCGCCTGGATGGGGCAGCCCGTTTCCGGCGTCCATATCGGCACCAACTTCGGCACGCCCTGGATGGAAGGCGAAGGCACCTCCAACGTCTCCCTCAAATTCGCCAACGGCGCGCTCGGCTACCACTTCGGCACATGGGGCGCCAAGGGTACGCGGCTCAAGTATTCATTTCACGCCCACTGCACCGGGGGCATGCTGGAAGGGCAGATCAGCCAGGGGAGATTGCTACTTCATCAAGGCGCGTTGGAGGTGGAGCGCGGTAGCGAGCAGTTGTTGTTTGAGACGGCGGTGGGCAAGCATCTTGAGAACGAGCTGATCCACTTTGTCGACTGCCTGGAGCATGGCCGTCGCCCACTGACCGATGGCCGCCGCAGCCTGCAAAGTCTGCGCGTGATCTGGAAGCTCTATGAAGCCGAAGCGCAGGGCGTGGTGGCCGATTTACGCTCAATTTGAACTACGGTGGCTAGTGAATCGTGGCGAGTGGATAGGAACATCACTGGCCTCTCGTCATAAACTAGGAAGATGACACCTACATTTCGCTTCGCCGTCATCGGCTTTGGCCGGCGCGGGCGTTACCACATGGAGAGCCTGGAGGCGATGGAGCAGGCGACGGCCCGCTGCGTGGCCGTGTCGGACCCGCGCGCGCCGACCGCCGAGGAGGAGGCGCGCTTCGGCCGCTCCTTCTATCGCGACGATCGCCAGATGCTGGCGAATACGCCCGACCTCGACTTTGCGCTCATCGCCAGCTATGCCGTCGACCATGTGGAGCAGGCGCTCGCCGCGCTGCGGCAGGGTATCCCCGTCTTTCTGGAGAAGGCCGTGGCCATCTCCTGGGAGGAGGCGGTGGGCCTGTATCACGAGGTGGTCCGCCACCAATACCCCCTCTTCATCGGCTACAATCTGCGCCGCTTTCCGGCCACGCTGGCCATGAAACGCATCATCGAAGAAGGGTGCCTGGGGCGCGTCCAGAGCGTGCTGGGGCACGTCAACACCGGCAGCCGCTGGTCACAGGGCGTATGGGAGCATTACAGCGCGCCGCCTGAATCCAGCCTGATCGTCGGCAAACTCACCCACGACACCGACGCCATCCAGCACTGCCTGGCTGCAGAGGCTGTGGACTGCACCGCCACGGTTACGCGCAACGTGTGGACCGAGGGCGCCGATTCGGTCATGGCCACGGGCGATGTCTGCTCCATCTCCGGCCTGCTCTCCAACGGCGCCGTCTACACCTTCCATCTCACGACCACCGGGCCGGATTACGAGCGGCGTTACGTCATCAACGGCACGGAGGGGCAGCTGGAAGTGGTGATGCACACGGCGCGGCCGGGGTAGCCGCGCGCGTCGGTGACGCTGTGGCGCAACGACGACGAGCCGCAGTCCATCGACCTGCCGCCCGCCGTCGGTGGACATGGCGGCGCCGATTTTCGCATTCACCGCGACTTCATCGCCTGGCTCCGGTCCAGGCCGACAGGCCCCGACGACCCGCGCTCGATACTGACCGGCATGGTCATCCCCACCGCCGCGCAGCAGTCGATGGCGACCGGCCGGCGTATCGACTGCGCCGCGCGGCTGCGTCAGGCCGAATCCACTTTCTAGCTTTTGGCAGACGCGCCCCTGCCAACTGAAAACGATTGAGGAGTCTCATTATGCGCACATTTCGTGTCGGCGTAGTTGGGCTGCACCGTGGTCTCGGCCCGGCGCGCGTCTTCGAACTCATGGCCGACTGCAAAGTGGCCGCCGGTTGTGATGTCGACGCGGCTGCCCTGGAACAGTTCGGCGCGCTCTTCCCCCAGGCTCACCTGTGCAGCACATACGACGAGATGCTGGCGCAAGGGTTGGATATCGTCTTCGTGGCCTCTCCGGTCCCCCTGCACTGCCAGCATACGGTGGCCGCGCTCGAGGCCGGTTGCCACGTTCTGCAGGAGGTCACTCTGGCCCGCACGCTGGACGAATGCCGCCAACTCCTCACCGCGGTTCAGACGCACCCGCGCCAGAAGTTCATGCTGGCCGAGAACTGCTGCTATTGGGCGCACATTCTGAGCTGGCAGCAGATGTGGCGCCAGGGCCAGCTGGGCGGCTTCATGTATGCCGAGGCCGAGTACATTCACGATACGCGCTATCTGTTGCGCCAGGCGGACGGCTCACCAGCCTGGCGCGCGTCGATGCCGCCCATCCACTACTGTACGCACAGCCTCGGCCCACTGCTCAAAGTGACGGGCGAGCGCTGTGTCGCCGCCAGCGGCATGAGAGTCACCCGTGGAAACGAGAGCCTGCCCGCCCGCGTCGAATCCGGCATGGAGGTGGCGATCTTGCAGACGGCCAGCGGCGGTGTGATTAAGATCCTGTGCGCGTTCGGCATCACGCGCGAGCCGATGTTTCACTACTACTCGATCTACGGCACGGAGGGCGTCCTCGAGACCTCGCGGCCGCCGGTCAGCCCGTTGCAGACCAATGCATATCTGGCCTCGGTTCCGCATCTGCGCAACATGATCGAGCTGCCGATCACCGAAAATGTGACCGATGCGCCGTCTAAAGCGATGCAGGGCGGCCACGGCACCGCCGAGTACACCATGATCCAGGATTTTCTGGCCTGTATCCGCGACGATACCCAGCCGCCGCTCGACATCTACGCCGCGCTCAGGATGGCGCTGCCCGGCCTGTGCGCGCATCAAAGCGCCCTCCAAGGCGGGCAGATGGTGGAGATACCCGACTGGGGGGGTTGAGAAGGGCACTTCACCTGTATCGATTGTTCTCCTGCCTCGGATCCTCTATAGTTGCACCGCCTGCCGACCGGGAACTCTGCAATACAGAAAGGCCGGTTGGTGTATAATGGGTTGAACTAACTGATCAGGCAATGTAGGCATTTGAAATCATGGCAGATGCGTTGTTACCAACTCCAGCGGGTAATACCCCGCTGCCGCCAGTTCGCTTAACCCCTGAACAAGAGGATCTTTGCAAGCGCATGGACGAATTTCATGCCTTGGACCAATTACAAGCGAAGCCCTCGGATATGTTCCGAGGTGCATTGTCAGTCATAGAGGATAAGAACAATACTGACCGCATTGCGCAAGCCGCTCATTCGCTGCGAGAAATCCTTTATCCCATATTTAGTGGTCGGGTCAGACGATCACTTAATCTACGTGAACAGGCATTTGAAAGTTACGGCTCTGTCTTCCTGAACGTGGACCTTGGGAAGATATTCGGTGACCTAAACGATCTGGCCCATCACGGAGTAACTTCGGCCAAGCTGGATTTTCTGAACTTCTCGGTATCAGATTTCGATAATCTGATGAAGAACTTTGAAACGACAATGCAGAGAGCATTGATTCGGCCCCTTGATGTGCATAGAACAATTGATCAGTTCCTTAGCGGCGACCCACCCCAGTGATCTGATCGATTCGGGAAAGTGACGATGACAGTCCAAGTCCAGTCCACAATGGACAAAGAGCAGATATACGAGCTAATCAATGTCGACCCGGATGCTCGGCGGTATTTCTTCCACAAGGCCGACGAACGATGGCTGGATTGGCTCTGGCGCAATGGTTTTCTGAGTGCTATCAAGGAAGAAAACGCAGCCCCCTTTGCGACAAGAACGCCCGAACTTGAATACCTTCTCCGCATGGCTGAAAAGCGGCCGGACAGCGTAGTCGACATCATGTTGGATACGCCAATATCCACAGACACACGCAGCCAGGAGGTCGCTTACGGTTTCCTACGGATCTGCAGTTCCCTCCCCGCAGACCAGTTGGCCCGTGTGGTAGAGAAGATCCGGGCCGAGCGGTGGATACCCCTGATTGATGCGATATACCGCCATTCCAGTTTCAAATGCGCGGAGATGCTGAAGACGCTCGCTGACGCAAACGACTTCGAGGCCGTTCTTGTTCTTGCTGATGCCGTTCTGGCTGTGCGCCCAAGAGAAGAACTCGAAGATGCGCGTCTTAATGACAACAATCCCTTTTACCTGGAGTATCTCACGCGTGCCGGCATTTTTGAGCAGTTGGCGTCTCTGCAGGCTGAATTTGCAGAAGGTGCATTGGCCCTCGCGATTCGGAAACTGTCTGAAGTGCTGATTACTTTCGATAACTTCTGGTTACTTGAAGTGGATTTCTTTAACTTGCAACCGGGACAGTCAGATCCATGGCAGGAAGAAGTGCGCGAACTGGCGGCAGTGGTCAAAACACTGGCGGTCCGCCTGATCGGGAAGAGGTGCGACGACGCGCATAGGGCGCGAGATTTCTATGCGCGCCACTTTGCTTCCCTTCCGAACAACCGCGTGATGCGTAGGCTAAGATTCTTTGTTCTGAGCCTGTGCCCGGCGGCATTCGAAGACTACCTCAAGCAGGCCTATTTCTCCCTGTTCAAGGCCGAAAACGATTATGACGTGCTGGCAGGGACTGAATACGAGAAGGCATTGCGAGAAGGCTTCCACGTTCTATCGGCGAAAGACAAAGAACATTACGTAGAAGGGCTCCTCGATTTCTTTGGTCGCCAACCCGATAGGAAACACTCCGGTTCCCAAATACTCTCCATGATTCTGCCCTATCTCAATCGGAAGCCTGAATTGAAAGATTTGGCAAAGAACACAGGCTTTGAGCTTGATGCAAACTATGAACCGAAACCGGACTGGCGAGAGGATGGGGAGTTCAAAGAGATAACCCCAAGGCCCCCCATTACACGAGAGGCATTTGGGAAGCGGCCTATCGCCGAGATAACCACGAAACTTCGTAGCGAGTGGACTCCTGCAAGCCTAAACGCGCAAAATGCGGATGATGACTACCATAACCCGCGGAATGCAAGAGGCGTTGGTGAGTTGTTGCGAAAAAACATTCCTGAGCGGCTGCAAAAGTACGTAGATAACGCCAACCGCTTCTTCGAGCGAGATGTGCTTGATCAACACTATACTTACGAATACCTCGTTGGAATCCAGGAAGCCATCAAGAACCATTCGAAAGTTGCGTCAGAGGTCAATTGGGACGGCGTGATCAGTCTCTGCTGCGCGATCAGAGACTCCGGTGAGAAGGAGCCGTTTCCCAGAGAAGAGAGAGAGTATAGCGGGTACGGTGACTGGCTTGCCAACTGGGATGCTGTTCACTCGGCTGTAGCCGATACGTTGCGGGAATTGCTAACAGAGAGGGATAGGGCAACGCAGCTTGACTTTGGCAGATATCGCGACCAGATCTACGCGATTGTGGCCTATCTCCTTACATATCCTGATCCATCGCCCGCAGACGAGCAGTTCGATATGCCCGGGGGCGCATCCGATCTGGTGGCGATGCGCAATGATGCTGATGACAAGTGGGCCATCGATCCGTTCACTATGGCTATCAATTCTGTGCGCGGCAGAGCCTTCGAGGTATATGTTCGCTTTCTCATGCTGGATGGCGAAGCGATAAGAGGCGATGTGAAAGATCTGTACGAGGCCGTATTGCAGAGAGAAAACACGCGCGCCCTCATGTCCATGTTTGGACGCTATCTTCCCACATTTTACTTCCGATCTATGGAGTGGACCCGCAGACTTTTGCCGTTGATCTTTCCCCTGGATTCTTCAAAGAACCAGTTCTTTTCTGCGGCATGGGAAGGGTACCTTTCCGCCAGACTGTACGGAGAAATGCTCTCTGATCCTGCCATTCAGGCCCTCTATCAACGGGCACTTCATTTAACGGATAGCGACTATCCGCGTGGGCAAAGACATTTGAAGGCGCCGGATAAGGGCATCGCCGAACACCTTGCGCTTGCATATATGCACTTTAAAGAGTTTGGCTTGGGCCACCAATTGTTGCAGGCGTTCTGGAAGAACGAAAATCCAAGACAACACGCGTACTTTGTCCAATCTCTCGGGCGCTTTTTCATCTCCAGAGAAAACTCGGAAGAGTTCTTTGCAAACAATCCGGAAGGCAAGAGTCGCCTGAAATTTTTCTGGGACTGGGTGATAGAGAATCACGAAAACCCGGAAACATTCAAGGAGTTTGGTCTTTGGATTAACCTGGACAAAAAACTTTTCGATCCTGCCTGGCTTGCGCAGCGAGTAAAGCAGACCCTTAAAAAGACAAACGGGCTTCTTGAATGGCAACATGAACTGATCAAGTCAGTCCCTCAGTTGGCACAAGCAGCCCCAGAAGAAACGCTAGCAATATCCCGCCTCTACCTGCTTGAAGGCGGAGTTCGCGGCAATGAGCAGCGAACCTTGTGGTATTGGAATTCAGACGACAAATGGGTTAAAGCATTCGAGATTCTCTACCGTTGTCCGGCAACGAAGGCCCAAACAGAAGCCCTGATAAACCAGCTTGTTCGCGAAGGCGGACAGGCATTCTGGTCGTTGGAGAAGATAGTAAAGGACAATCCATAGATCTCCCTTTGCAGACACTCGGAAAGCGCCCATGGGAGCAGTGGGCGCCGCCCGTCAACTCAATACTAATGTGAATTCCGTTTGACACCGAGACTTTTCGCTCACAGTATGCAACGGAAAATCTTCGTCTCGCCTGCCCTTACGCAGTACGGAATACGCAATACGCAATTCTGGAGAATATCTGATTTTCAATGTGAACGTACATTAAGAACCGCCGTACTCCGCCCGCACCGCCGCGGTGATCTGGTCCATCGCCAGGATCATGTAGCCGCAGTCTTCGCCCACCTGTAACCACTGCACACCGCGCTTCGCCATACCGAGGGCAAAGCGCGCGTCGGGCGCCATGCCGGCCCCCACAAACAGACCCGCCGCCCGCGCCCGCGTGATGATGCTGTCCACCGCCTCGATCACGGTCGGATGCTCCACGTCACCCAGCAGACCGAGGGACGCCGAGAGATCCCAAGGCCCCAGCGCGATCGAGTCCAGCCCGCGGATGGCCAGAATGTCATCCAGGGCGGCGAAGCCATCCGCGTTCTCAATCTGGACGGCGACGAAGATCTCGCGATTGGCGCGCTCGACGTAGGCGTCGCCGCCTTCGCGCCCGTAGTTGGAGGGCACGCGCGGCCCGTATCCACGCTGGCCCAGGGGCGGGTAGCGACAGCTGTTCACGACATCCTGCACTTCGGCGGCGGAGCGCACCTGCGGCACGATGATCCCGTCCGCGCCCCCGTCCAGCACCGGTTTGATGAAGGGCGTGCCGCTGCCGGGCACGCGCACCAGCGCCGGCCTGTTTCTTGCTTTCGCCGCCAGCAGATGTCCGCCCAGCGCCTCCGGGCTCATCATGCTGTGCTCCAGGTCGATCCAGAAAAAGTCGACCGAATCGCCGAGCGCGTCAGTGGCGTGCGGGTCGGTCAGCGTGATCGAAGCGCCGATACAGATGTCGCCCGCCGCCATTCTGGCGCGGAAGGCCGCAATCGGTGTGGGTTGAGTTTCGTTTGTCATAGATCACCTGCGGTTGGAGTGATGGGTAGATTGCGCGCTGCTGTGGCGCGCCGTGCAGGTGAAGTGTTGACCAATTTCTACAAAAAGACAAACTGACGCTGCCGGGAAGAGAGTGAAGAGGAGCGAGGATGCCGTCCGCTTCGCAATCAGACGACCTGCGGCCGATAGGGTTCGACTTTGATCTGATTTTCGCGTCTGCGCGCCTGCGCCAGATTATAGGCGGTTTGCCGCTGCAGCCAGAATCCGGCATTCGACCAGCCGGCCTTCTCCAGGCGAATGGCCATCTCCGGTGAGATGGCCGCGCGGCCATTCAGCACGCGTGAGAGGGTATGACGGGCCACGCCCAACACCTTTGCCGCCTCGGTTACGTTGAGGCCGAGCGGGTTGAGACAGTTTTCCTTTATGCTGCGACCAGGATGGGGCGGATTTTTCATTGCCATGATTGCCAACTCGTTTCAGTGGTAGTCAATCAAGTCGCCTGATTCGGCCCGGACGAAGCGGTGGCGACCACTCAGCCAACTTCCATAGAGTACACTGCTTGATAGACCGAATGTCAGGTCTATTTTACCACTCGCCCGCCGTCCGTGTTATGATTGCCCGCACCGGCAGGTGGTTTGATTTGGGAGATGCCTCATGATCACCTCACTTCGACTCTTCAACTTCAAGAACTTCGCCGATGAGACGCTGCGCGTCGGCCCGTTCACCGTTGTCGTCGGCGCAAACGCCAGCGGCAAGAGCAACATCCGCGACGCGTTCCGCTTCCTGCACGGCATCGGCCGCGGCTATACGCTGGCCGAGATCTTTGGCGGGAAATACGGCGCTGGCGGTCAGGTCGAATGGGCGGAGATTCGCGGCGCGATGAACGAGATCATCCGCTTCGGCTATCCCTTGTTTTCTCTACAGGTCAACGTGGAGGACGTAGCCTATACGATCGAGGTCGGCCGGGATGAAACAAGAGATAGCGCATTCCGGGTGATGAGGGAAGGACTCGAATTCGGCTGGAGAACGATCTACACGAGCCATCCGGGCCCGGGCGACCCTGTCCATGATCAGGGTGACGACATGCACCTGCTTTTGCGCATGGAAAAGACCCGTACACAGAGAAAGTACGGTGATCGAATCGTGGTGAGGCCGGACCAGCCAGCGCTGACCCAGATTCAGGAACACAAGAATGTCTTGAAGGACCACAAGGTAATCGCCGAGCGGATCACGCAAGTTCTTGGCAATATGCGCTTCCTGGACCTGGAGCCGAATCGAATGCGACAGCCCGCTTTTCCCGGTCAGACCGTACTGGGTGATGGCGGTGAGTACTTGCCAACGGTGTTGCGGGCGATCTGCGAAGACTCGCGGCGCAGGGAGACGCTGGTCGAATGGGTGCGCGAGTTGACGCCGATGGATGTGCGTGACTTCGAGTTTCCGACCGACCCCTCCGGTCGGGTCCAGCTCGTTTTACACGAGGCGAACGGCAGAAAGGTGTCCGCCTACGCCGCGTCAGACGGCACGCTGCGTTTTCTCGCCATGCTGGCCGCGCTGCTCGGACCGGGACCGGACGGTCTCTACTTCTTTGAGGAGATCGATAACGGTATCCATGCGGCGCGCCTGTGGCTACTGCTTGAACTGATCGAAAAGCAGACTGCAAAGCAAGGGATACAGGTCGTCACCACCACCCATTCGCCGGACCTGTTGACCGTGATGAACGATGACACGTTCAAAAACACTTCCGTAGTATGCCGCCTCGAAGATGCGGACGATGCCATCATTCGCCCCGTCGCTGAACTGCCACGAGCAGGGGAGTTACGCAACTCCCATGGGCTGGGAAGGCTCCTGACCGGCGGCTGGATGGAGGACACTCTCGCCTTTACCGAGGGGTATGACGAAGAGGTGGTCGAGTGAAGGTTCTCATCATCCCAGAAGATTTCCGCAATGACCAATATATGCTGAAGCCGATTTTCGAGCGGCTATTCAAAGCCATTGGTAGAACCAGGACACAGGTTCGGGTTTGTCAGGACCCAAGACTCGGCGGCGTTAGTGAAGCACTGAAGGCGGACCGAATTTCGGAGATCGTAGACCGCTATACGGGGATGACGGACATTTTTGTTCTATGCATCGATCGCGATGGCGAGATAGGTCGGCGCCAAAGTCTGGACAAACTCGAATCAGAATTTGCCGACGCTGGTATATTTCTGGCCGCAAACGCCTGGGAAGAGATCGAGACGTGGGTTTTGGCGGGTCTGAAACTACCCCCTGAATGGCAATGGGAAGACGTCCGCGCCGCGATTCATGTCAAGGAAGAATACTTTGAGCCGTTTGCCATCCAACGCGGTCTGTCCGATAGCCCCGGCGGTGGTCGCAAGCCTTTGGCCGAAGAGGCAGCCCACCGCATCGACGCCATCCGGCAGAAATGCCCCGATGATTTTGATTGCCTTGCCCGGCGTCTGGAAGTCGTGAAGTAAAAGGATGTGAGAATTGAAAGAACTAACGGGCCAGATCAAGATGTGGAATGAAGCATCAGGGCAAGGAGAAATTCAGGGAGATGATGGGAAAACGTACTGTTTTACCAAAAAGGAATGGGTCGACAAGTACAAACCTCAGATTGATGGACAGGTACGGGTGATATGCCAGGATGGACGAAATGCGTCAAAAATCGAATACCTTCCTATTGAGAGCTTGCCTTGGATGACAGTCAAAATCTATTCGCCTGATGGACAATTGATGTCGACAGAGCGCAGGAGATTTATAGGTGGACCATGGCGGGTACGGTCCGATGCTTTAGCTTGGATGGGAGCTGCTAGAGTTCTTCACTCACAATCATCCCATCACCAGATAAGCGACATAAGTAGCCTGCTCGTGGGGGAGCATCCGCTGATAAGTATTCGGGGGTCAGTCATAAAATACTGCTACGGGCTTTCATTAGAGTTATATCTCAAATGGATTCTTATCGAAGCAAAGAAGGATTTCGGGAAAACTCATAGGCTCCGTAGTTTGGTCAACAAGTTACCTCCTTCTGTTCTTGATACCTTGAGGAAAAGGTACTTCGAGTTTCTCAACAAGAAACAACCAACACTCAAAATGTCGATCGCAGATGTGAGCGGCGTGAGTGAAGTAGAACTGGATTGGTCAACGTTTGACAGATTCATCAACAATCTAGACAAACAGAAGTTCATAATCGGAAGATATGCAACTCCTGAATCTTATAGCGTAATCCCATCTATATCGGGAAAGCTTTCCAAGGAGATGAATACATACATTGATTCAAACGGCTTCTTTGATTTAGGTGAACATATTTTGGCATACGAACCTAATCCTAACGACTACGGGTAGCCAGAAGTATTGAACCGAACCCACACATCCCGCAGCAGGGGCGCCCAATGACCGAACCCGCCATCAAAACGACAGTAGTCGGCAGCTATCCCTTGCCGGCCTGGCTGGCCGCCTATCCGTCCGGCCCCAACCTGCGCGACGCGATTCTCGTCGTGCTCAAAACGCAGGAACTGGCCGGGCTGGATGTGATCGCCGACGGCGAGTTGACCCGCTTCGATGTCAACCACCCGGAGACGAACGGGATGATCGAATACTTCGTGCGCCCGATGGGGGGCATCTCCAGCCGGATGGGGCGCAAGGATGTAGCCGACTTCCGCGCCCAGCAGGGGATGGGCTTCCGCACGCAGCCGGCCGGTGTGGTGGAGGGGCCGATTAACGAAGGCGAACTGGACCTGCCTTCCAGCTGGCAGATGGTGAAGGGGCTGACGACGACCCCGCTCAAGTGTACCGTGACCGCGCCCTACATGCTGGCGAAAACGCTGCTGGACCGCCACTACCGCGACTTGCCCAGCCTGACCATGGCCATCGCCGAAGTCCTGCGCCGCCAGGTCGAGGCCATCGACGCGCCGGTCTTGCAGGTGGACGAGGCCAATCTCACCGGCCACCCCGAAGACGCCGCCTGGGCGCACGAGCCGATCAACCACGTGCTGGACGGCGCGCGCGCTGAGCGTGCGCTGCATCTCTGCTTCGGCAACTACGGCGGCCAGAGCATCCAGAGCGGCTTCTGGGCCAATCTGCTCGGCTTCCTCAACAATTTGCATGTGGACCATCTGGTGCTGGAGTTCGCCCGCCGCGGCTACGATGAACTGGAGGTCTTCACCGATCTGCGCGAGGGCGTCGCCCTGGGGATCGGCGTCATCGACATCAAGGACAATGAGGTCGAAAGCGCGGACGAGGTCGCCCGCCGTATTCAGCAGTCGGTCGACCTTCTGGGGGCGGAACGGATCAAGTGGATCCATCCCGACTGCGGCTTCTGGATGTTGCCGCGCTCGGTCGCCGACCGCAAGATGCAGACACTGGTGGCAGGCCGGGATCTCTTCCTGGGACGAGCTAGGGGCTAGCGGTGTTTGCTCTTCACTAACCACCAGCCACTGACAACTCCAGTTCCGGCTGCTGGCTCAGTTGCCAGGATCGGGCCAGACTCTGCGTCTCAACCATCTGGGCGTAGCGCCCGCCGCGCGCCATCAACGCAGCGTGCGTACCCGTCTCGACGATGCGCCCACTCTCCAGCACGACGATCTTGTCGGCGTGGCGGATGGTCGAGAGCCGGTGGGCGATCACCAGGGTGGTGCGATTGTGGGTGAGGCGGTTGAGCGCCTGCTGGATCAGCCACTCGGTCTCCGTGTCCACCGAAGAGGTCGCCTCGTCCAGGATCAGGATCGGCGCGTCTTTCAGCAGCGCACGCGCAATCGAGATGCGCTGCTTCTGCCCGCCGGACAGGCGCACGCCCCGCTCGCCGATGACCGTGTTGTAGCCATCGGACAGGTCGTCGATGAACTCGTGCGCGTTGGCCGCCTGCGCCGCCTGCACGATCTCATCAACGGTCGCGTCCGAGCGTCCGAAGGCGATATTCTGGCGCACAGTCCCGTGGAAGAGGAAGACATCCTGCATGACCGAGGCCACATTGGCGCGCAGGAAATCCAGGTCGAGGCTGCGCAGGTCATGGCCGCCGACGCAGATCTGTCCGTCCTGGGGATCATAGAAGCGGGGGATCAGGCGGCTGATCGTCGTCTTGCCGGCGCCGGTCGTGCCCACCAGCGCGACCATCTCGCCGGCGCCGATCTCGAAATCGATCCCGTTCAGCACCACCTCCTCCGGCTGATAGCCAAAGGAGACATCGTGGAAGGCCACGTCCCAGCGGGGAATATGGGGCGTGACGGCGTCCGGCGGGCTGCTGATCTCCGGCTGTACGGCCAGCAATTCGAAGATCCGTTCCTGGCTGGCGCCGGCCCGGTGCAGCGTGTCACCGATGTCGGCCAGCTTGAGGAACGGCTGATAGATATAGGCCAGATAGGCGATGAAGACGAACAGGTCGGCGACGTTCATCGTATTTGCCAGGGCCAGGCCGCCGCCCACCCACACGGCCACAATCACACCCACGCCGCCGGAAAACTCGACGATGGCCGAGGGCAACAAGGAGACCCTGGTCGCGCCGCAGATCTCGTCCCGGTAGGTGGCTGCGGAACGGGCGACCTGCTCCGCCTGCGCCCTCTCCCTGCCGAAGGATTTGATCTCGGTGATGCCGGAAAAGCTGTCCTGTATCTGGGCCACCAGTTCGGAGATACTGTTCCGCACCTGACGCCATATCTGGCGAATCTGTCTGGTGTAGCGATAGATGACATATCCGCCGATCGGCAGCGGCAGCACAACCAGCAGGGCCAGCAGAGGGTGAATCCAGAACAGAATGAACCACATGGTGACGGGAATGGCGACCGCCATGACAAGTTCAGGCACGCCGTGGGCGACGAAGTCCTCCAGTGTCTCGATGTCGTTGACGGAGCGCACGATCAGCGCGCCGGTGCGCTGGCGGTTGTAGAAGCTGTGCGAAAGCTGTTGCAGGTGGCCATAGACGCGTGCCATCAGGCTGGTGGTGACGCTGTATGCGGCCACATGGGAAAACTGGCCGTAGAAGTAGCGCCCGACACCGCGCAGCAGATAGACAAGCCCCAGCACCGCGGTCATCGCCAGCAGGCCGGACGCGGAGCCGCCGCCATCCGTAATCCACAAGATCAGGCGGCGCACCAAGAGGGGTGGGACGACGGTCGTCGCCGAGAAGAGCAGCCCGCTGACGATGGAGAGCGCCACCAGCTTGCGATGGCCGCTCAGGATATGCCAGAGGCCGGGCAGGAAGCCCTGCGGCGGAGTCACTCGTGCTTGGCTCATTCGTTCAGTTCCCGGCGCAACAGTCCGCGCGCCTGGTAGACGGCGGCGGCTTCCTCCACAAAAGCGGCTGTGGTGGCGGCGTTGAACTCCTCCCGCAGCCGCCGCGCCAGCGCCTGGTACTCCTCGAACTTGCAGCGCCCGGGCCGCAGCATTTCGTACATTTCCAGGAGCGTCTCGTTGGGGACGGCGGTCAACTCTGCGGCCCGTTCCAGATTTTGCGCCAGCTGCGGGTAGCCGGCGTCGCGGGCGATCTCGGCCTGGGCGCGCAGCGTCTCCGCGCTGATGCTGTAATCCTCGGAGGTGATCTCTTCCGTCAGCGTCGCTTGCAGCGAAAGGTCGCGCAAGGGCCGCCCACTGGCCGCGGTCAGGCTGTCGCGCCGGCTGGCGTAGAGGGGATAGTCCCCATTCGAGGAGTGAGGAGTGCGAAGTGAGGAGTCAGAGGTGTTTTCTCTTTCCTCGCTCCTCTTCACTCGCTCATCTACTTTGTCGTCTGTCATTATGTTATTTCCTTGCGCTCAAGGTCGAGGAGCGAGTGGTTTTCTCTCCTGATTTGGCCGTTTCCAAGTGTCCAAACCCCTGGATTCAGCAACGGCCAAACTCACTCCTCTTCACTCTCTCCTCGCCGTCACACATCCGGCTCCCAGCGGAAGTAGAGTTCCTGCGGCGCTTTCTCCTGAATATCTTCGATCTCGCGGCGGTGCAGCAGGGCCGTCTTGACGATCAGGCGCAGGCGAGCGCCGTTGTCGACCTTGACGCCCACCGGCAGCGGGCTAACTCCCTTGGCGTAGCGGGCCGCGTTGCGCCCGATAGCCTGGTAGATCTCCAGCGTCAGGCTGGGCGATTGGGGGAACAGTTCCAGATTGTTGAGCGGCGCCAACCCGCGTTTCTGGATGACGGTCGTGCCGCGGCTCTGCAAACCGACCGCAATGCCGGAGCCGCTCAGGCGCGCGCCGGCGTGGCCGATGGCCGCGCAGTCGGCGCTGTGATAGACCCGCACCACCCGTCCATAGAACCCCTCCTCCGCCACGCCGGTGAGGAGTGACTCCAGCACCGCCTCATGATCCAGTTCGCCGATCGTCTTCACCAGCGAGCGGACATAGGCCGGCCCCACCGCGACGACGATCTCGTTGGCGGAACTGCCAACTTTGGCCGCGCTGATCTCGGCCAGCTTGGGCAGCGGATCCCCCATCTGTGCATCAATAAAGTCCCGCGGCGACTTCTGTTGGGGGATGCGCTGGAGCGCGTCCCACGTCTCCCCCTCCAGACGATAGCCGGTGCCGGGGCCGGTGTAATCATTGCTGTCGTTGATGGCGCTGATCACCGCGAAACCGTCAGTGAAGATCGCCGAGGGTTGCAGATAGTCCCCCGCCACCCGCTGACGTCCCATCTCCAGCAGATTGGCGGCCACCTGCTCGAAGCCGCTCCGGTGCAGCGCGCGCACCACGTCGGCCAGATTGGCCGTGCCCTCCAGGAAACGGTCGGCTGCGGCCAGGTCGGCCACCATGTCCCGCTCCGGCATATCTTCGCTGCTGTGGGCGAGCGCGGCGGCCTCCACCTCATCGTCCCCGATCGGCGGGAACTCCAGTTCGGCGTAGATCGCTTGCAACGCCTGCGCGGCCTGCCTGCGCACGGCGACTGCATCGGCCTCGCGCACCGGACGGATCCCGCCGTTCACCTGCATATCGCGTTGGATGACGGTCCAGTCGTCGAAATCCTCGGCGTCAAAGTTGCCGCCGCCGAACATGTTGTCCTGCTTGGGGATGGCGCTGTAGCCTGAGCAGATGAAATCGGTGCCGGGGATCATCTGCAACATCAGTTTGGCCGTCTTGCGCAGGGCCGAATGGGAGGCCAGCGCGTCGTTGCCGGACGCGCACTCCATCCCCAACATCGACGCCAGCAGGTTCTCAGCCAGCACGCCGCGTACGCCGCCGGGCAACGCCTCCGGCAGGGCGATGCAGGAGATCGAGCCGTTCTGCACGCCCTGGCTGCCGGCGCCCTTCGTCACCAGCAGACAGCGGGCCTCCAGATAGAGCATCGAACACTGCTCGGCGTAGCCCATCAGCGCCTCGGAGCCGGTGCCGGAGGTGAAGCGCACCTTGATGCCCCGACTGGCGTAGGCGGAGGCCAGAAATGCTTTCGACCAGGGCGTGTCGTCGCCGTCGACAAAGGAGCGCTCCGTGCCGTAGACCGAGAGCGTCTCCGCGTAGGAGGTCAGCCCCTTGATGCCCAGGCGCAGCCCGAACGCCTCCTCGACCGCGCACTGCGTCAGTACGCCGCCCTGCGTCGGCGTCTGCGCGCCGACGAGAATGGCGAGCGCATTCAGGGGCGCGGCGCGCGCCACCCGCACCGTCGTTTCAATTTCGGCAAAGCCGCGCAGCGCCGCTTCGGCCGCGTCCGCGGCCAGCAGCGCCGGGTTCTCCCGCCAGTTGGTGACGTGGGCCTGGTTGGCCGGGGTCTTGCGCACCCGCATCTTGCCCAGGCCCATCATCATCTCCAGCACGTTCATGTGGCGCACGATCGCGCACAATTTGGCCGGTGTGCAACCGTTGGCCAGGCGGCGGATGGTGGGCTGGGGCACGTTGATATCGACCAACATGCGGGCGAACTGGTGGGATGGGGTGGCCATCGCCTCGTCCGCCACCGCCAGATCCAGCGCGTGGTCGGCGATGAAGAGGTCGAGCGCATCGAACTCGGCCCGCTCTTTGCCGTCCATCTCCATGACTTGGCCGTTGATGATACGCAGCGACGGCCGCGGGTCGTAGGGGCTGTCGGCGACGGTCAGACCGGCTTCGGCCCACTCTTCGACGTATGTCTCGCGGTTGATGTCGCGTTCGGCGAGGATGGAGAAGCGGCGCGAGCCGGTCTGCCCGTTCGATGTCGGCTCGGCTGTGGTTGTCCTGCTCATTCCTCTTCCTCAAGTCCTTGCCCAAAGGCGATGAAGTAGCCGTCCGGGTCATATACAGCGAACTCTTTGTTATTGTACTCGTCCTGGATTGTCAAGCCGTAGGCGAACTCGGCGCCATTTGCCGCGAACTCGGCGTAGAGCGCCTCCGCATCCTGCACCCAGATGTAGGCGTCCCAGTAGCCGCCCCGCGTCCGGTTGGGTTGGATATTGTCGCTGTTTTTCACCTGTTTCAGCATAAAGATGAAGCCGTCGCGGTCGGGCATGGCGAATGTCGGCGGCTCGCCCCACAGCGGGGGCCGCCTGAAACCGAGTATATCGCAATAGTAGTCGAGCGACGCTGCCAGGGCGCTCACGACAAAATAGGGGGCGGTGCCGATCAGAGCGGGGGCGTCTGCGGGTGACATGGAAAACCTCTAGGGCGACGGGAAGGATGGCTGTATTGGTCAGACACGAATCAGGTCTTTTTCGATAAATTGGCGGAGCAAAGGCTTTCTGTCAACAGCGCCGCGCGTAAGTACATCCACCTTGGTTTCCAGCAATTCCGTCAGATGCTCGCATAGATCGACGAACTCCCAGCCTAACGGCGCGCTCAACGTGACCAGAATGTCGAGGTCGCTGGCGTCGGTCTGCTCACCGCGGGCATAGGAGCCAAAGAGAGCGATCTCCTCCACGTGGTACCGTTTCTTCAATTCAGACTGATGAGAGCGCAGAATTCCGCGGATCTCCTCTGTGCTTTTCACATCTCTACCTCGCCACAAGACACAGTCATTCCTGCACATTCTACCAATAAGAGAAGAAGGACTATTGCGCCGGTCAGGACGCGGAGATTGCTGTCGGCGCAGCTACATCGAGATGCGCTTCTTCAACGGGAACGACATCCAGAAACTCGACCGGTTCGGCGTCCCGGCCATCCTCCCAGAGGAGCGAAAAGAACCAGATGCCGCTCTCGCCGACAGTGAAGCTGGCGGGACTGTAGTGCCGCCGGAGTTCGCGCTTCATGCCATTGCCTTCATCGGGTAGTTCAAATAGCGTGTTCTCTTCGACCAACTCCGGCTCATAATAGACGGACCAGCCCCACATTTGCCCCTGATACGCCTCGCCGCGCAGATGCAGGGCGGTTGCATAGTCCCGCGCTTCCGCCAGTTCCGGGATGCGTTGGTCTTTGAAGTGAGGTCTCATCACAGTCCATCACTCAATCGGATGAATCACAGTTCAGACGGCGAGTCGAGCGCCGCGCCGATGGTGTCGACGATCTGATCGACCTCCTCCTCGCTGATGACAAGCGGCGGCGAGAAGGCCAGACTGCCGTTCAAGGCCCGCGTGCGCACGCCGCGCGCCGCGGTCGCATTTTGCAGATGCAACGCCAGTTCAGCGTCCGGCTCTTTCGTCTCCTGGTCCTTGACGAACTCGACCGCGCAAAGAAGACCTTGGCCGCGCACATCACCCACCGTACCAAATTCGGCCAAACTGGCCAGCCCGCTACGCAGCCGTTCACCCATCTGTGCTGAACGTTCGGCCAGCCCCTCCTCCTCAAGAATCGCGAGGTTGCGCAGGCCGACCGCGCAAGAGGTGGCGTGCCCGGAATAGGTAAACCCGTGCATCCAAGCCTCCTCCACCGGCGCGCTGTTCATCGCCTCCATGATCTGGTCGTTGATCTGAATGCCTCCTAACGGCAGATAGCCGCTGGTGATCCCTTTGGCGAAGGCGAGAATATCCGGCTCCACCCCGTAGCGGGTGAGCGCGAACATCTCGCCGGTGCGCCCAAAGCCACAGATCACCTCGTCGGCGATCAGCAAAACATCGTATTGGTCGCAGATAGCCCGCACGCGCGGGAAATAGTCCTCCGGCGGCACGAACACGCCGCCGACGCCCTGCACCGGCTCGGCGATCACCGCGGCCACCGTCTCCGGCCCTTCACGCACAATCGTCTCCTCCAGATCCCGCGCCGCGGCCGCGCCGACCGTCTCGCCCTCCTGCATTTCGCCTTCGTAGCGATAGGAATGGGGCGCGTGGCAGTAGACAAAGTTGGGCATAAGCGGCCCGAACATCTTGTGGTAGCGAGGGACGCTGGTCGCGCTGGTGGCGGCCAGGGTGATGCCGTGATAGGATTCGCGGCGGGAGATGATCTTCACCTTGTCCGGCTGCCCCTGGCGCTTCCAGAAATAGCGGGCCGTCTTGAACGACGTGTCGGTGGATTCAGAGCCGCCGGACGTGAAAAATGTCGTCTTGAGGCTGGGGTAGGCGTAGCCGGAAAGTTTGTAGGCCAACTCGCTGGCGGGAAGGTTCGTCATGCCGGCGAAGTTGGATGTGTAGGCCAGCTTTTCCATCTGCGCGTACGCGGCCTGCGCCAGTTCGGAGCGGCCATAGCCCACGTTCACATTCCAGAGACCGGCCATCGCGTCCAGTATTTTGCGCCCGTCGGTCGTGTAGAGCCAGACGCCTTCGGCACGCTCCACAATGAGTGGATTGTCGGTTTGCGAAGGGTGATGCAAAGGGTGAAGCTGTCGTCTATCCTGCTCCAGCAGGGAGGGCATTTCCTGTATGGCGGCCATTGTTTTCTCCTTGGTCAGTGCTGTTTGGCGGTCACTGAACCACTAGACACCGGCGACTGTGCCGTTGGCAAAGGGTGCCAGGTGACGGGTAAAGTGGTTGTTCAGCACCTGTTCGTAGTCTTCTTCATGGTCGGCGATCAGGCCGTGAATCTGCGAACCGAATCGGTCCAGATTGGAGCCGAAGGTCACGTGCAGCAACTGGCGGGCGTCGAACTGCTCCAGCAGGCCCGGCAGGTCCGCATCGGACAGTTCGCGGTCGGCCGGCACCTTGTCCGGCTGGCAGTCGAGAAAATAACTCTTGCGGTCCGTCTCAAAGCGTTGGCGCGAATAGTCGAGAATCTGGCGGAAGAGGGCTGTATCACGGTCTGCGATCACCCGCAGCGCCTCCAGATAGCTGGTTCCGGCGGTCTTGACATGCACGCGCTCTTCGGCGTATTTGGCGATCAGCGGGTAGATGCTGAACTTGTCGGAGCCGGTGTGGACGCTCAGCTTGTAGGCGTCGAAATGCTTCAGAATCGCCGCGTGCTTGACCAGCTCCTCCTCGAACGGGGCCGTGTCGCCGATATAGTCCACGCCTTTCTGGAATTTGCCGACAAAACGGGGCGCGAGGCTGACGACCGGCAGATCCCGCCGCAACAGTTCGTGCGCCATAAAGTAATGCTCATAGATCGATGTCGGCGTCTCGGTCTCGTCCACCGACATCTCCAGATCATAGCGGGTGCCGTGCATCTGCGCATCGAGCGCGGCGGCGATGTCCAGGGTGTGGACGATGGCGCGGCCGTACTTCGCCAGCGCCCGCAGCAGGATCTCTTCGCTGAAGGTCAGAGTCAGTCCCGCCAGTTCGATGGGGGCGGCCAGATAGTCGGCCCGCAGCGCGGCCAGGTTCGTATCGAGCCGTTCCCAGGGCAGCGCCTCCACCTTGGCGCGCAGTGTCGGCAAAGTGTCGGTCTGGGCGTCGTTGTCCACATGGTCGCTGGGATCGATGGTGTAGAAGGTGTAGCCGGCGGCGACGAACGCGGGCAGGTCGCTCACCAGCTTCACATGGTCGGCGTCCGCGCCCCAAGGTGCGCGCCAGCCCATCTGCACCACCCCCCACATGGCGTCGTCCATCACCTCTTGCGGCGTGCGCCCGATGCGGTCATTCTCGCGCACCGACTGCTGGGCGAAGATCGGCGCAATCGCCGTACCCTGGATGGAGCAGATGTGGCCGGGCGTGGCCGCGCCCAGCCGGTCACCGAAACCGAAGGAGGTCTTCACCCCCAGCGGTACGGGAGTCAACCAGGCCAGCCGGCCGCGCAGCGCGTCCGCGTTCTCGGCGGTCAGCGGACAGAGCAGCATCCCGTCCGTCACCTCGCCGCTGAAACCGGTCGTATCGCCCTGCACGCATAGCTTCTTCTGCCTGCCCGCGCGCGCCAGCGCGTAGGTCGTCCCATCCTGCTCCACAACCGAGTGCGGGTACTGTTTCAGGTGTGTCATTGCGCGTTTTCCCACAAATGATGTAAGCGATTCATGTGAGGGGTGTGCATAGCATTATGCCTCCCGGTCAGGCAAGAGGCGCTCAGAGCGTAGTTCCCGTTGCCAGGAAACGGGGTCGTGAATCGCGGCAAATGTGTCTCTCCGCGCAAGCTCCGCCAAGACCTCGGCCATCATTCGCCCTCGTTTGGACGGGAGCTCGGAATCCGACTCCTCCGGGAACGTAATATAGACTTGGATGGCGCCGGATTTTTCAGGAGGCTGTTCGAGCCACTCTACCTGATTATCGTGAAGGACCGCCTTATACGTGCGCATACCTCTACCTTTGTACTGTGCAGTGGGCAATAGATCGCGGACAGTACACATCACGAATCACCGGCGTCGAATCCCTTGCCGCTTCGTCCCTGGAAGGCTAGAATACACGAGAAGCAGATTCTGCGCTACTCACAGAGGAAACAATGCCGCAACCACCGTGGCCTGTAACCGCAGCATAGGACGGATATTGAAAATGCAAATCCATCTCCAATACGGGCGCGACGGGCTGACCGCCGAACTGCCCACGGCAAACGCGACCATCATTCGCCCCCGCTTTGTCGAGGGGCTGCCGGACGAGCAGGCCGGGTTCCAGAATGCAGTGCGGCGGCCCAACGGCGCGCGGCCCCTGGCGGAAGCGGTGCGCGCGCATGAGACCGTGGCGATCGTCATCGCCGACGGCACCCGTCCCCTGCCCTCCGCGCGGCTGCTGCCGTGGATCCTGTCGGAGTTGGCGCATGTGCCGGCGCGCAATATCACCATCATCGTCGGCACGGGAACGCACCGCGCCAATACCGAAGCGGAGCTTGAAGGGATCGTCGGCGCGGATGTCCTTCAGCGGCTGCGCGTTCTCAACCATAACGCCTATGACGAACAGACCATGTCCGTGGTGCGGCCAGGGCCGAAGGCTTTTGCGACCCCAGATAGTGGGCACTTGCAAAAGCCTGAGAAAGAAGGTCATGGCCCGCTGATGATGAACCGGGCCTATGTAGAGGCGGACCGGCGCATCCTCGTCGGCTTCATCGAGCCGCACTTTATGGCCGGTTTTTCGGGGGGCTACAAGGCCGTCTTCCCCGGCGTCGCCGACCTGGCCTCGATCATGCACTATCACCGCGCCGAGATGATCGGTCATCCGCAGAGCAAATGGGGCGTGCTGCAGGGCAACCCGACCCAGGCGCAGATCAGGGCCAACGGGTCAGCCCTGCCGGTCGATTTCCTGGTGAATGTCACGCTCAATCACAAGCGCCAGATCACCCGCTTTTTCTGCGGCGACGTCATCACTGCGCACGAGGAGGGCTGCCTCTACGTGAAGGAGACGGCGATGGCCCCGGTTGACCGGCGTTTCCCGCTGGTGATCACCACCAACAGTGGTTTCCCTCTGGACCAGAACCTCTACCAGTCGGTCAAGGGGATGTGCGCCGCGGCCGAGATCATCGCCGACAACGGCGAAATGATCGTGGCCGCCCGCTGCAATGACGGCTTCCCCGCGCACGGCAACTTCACCAAGCTGCTCTACGAGCACGAGTCACCGCAGGCGATGCTGGAGACGATATTCCGCCCCGGCTTTCATATGCTGGATCAGTGGCAGGTGCAGAAGTTCGCCGAGGTCGCGCTGCGCGCGCAGGTGGCGATATACAGTGAACTGGAGCCGGATGCGGTCGCCCGCGCCGGCCTCACGCCGGTCGCCGATCTGAATCAACACATCCGCGCCACCGTGGAGGGTCTGGGCGCCGACGCGCCCGTCGCCGTCCTGCCGGAAGGGCCGATGACGATCCCGTATTTGACGTAGGCGTGCCTTTGAAGTGAATCCCGTTCGAAGCCAAGACTTTCGGTGATGGTGAAAGACCGTTTGTTCTGTTCTTGCTTAGAACGCACATTGACGCTATACTCGAAGAATGAATACCTCTATACGTGTAAGCACACAGTTTGGAAAAATCATCCTCGGCGATTCTCTGTCGCATATGCAAGATAAGGTTGCGGACGAATCTGTCGATCTCATTTTTACGAGTCCACCTTATGCTTTGTTGCGCAAGAAGGACTACGGGAACGTAGAAGCAGAGAACTATGTCGAATGGTTTGAGTCGTTCGCACACGAATTTTATCGAATCCTGAAGCCGACAGGATCACTTGTAATTGATATTGGCGGCTCGTGGATTCCAGGGCAGCCAACCCGCAGTCTCTATCATTGGGAGCTGCTGATTATGCTGTGCCGAAAGTTGGATTTCCATCTCGCTCAAGAGTATTACTGGTGGAATCCTTCAAAACTGCCCACACCCGCTGAATGGGTAAACGTGCGCAGGATCCGAGTGAAAGATGGAGTGAACTGTGTCTTTTGGCTCTCTAAGACTCCGTGGCCAAAAGCAAGCAACAGAAGGGTTCTGATTCCCTATAGTGATTCAATGCTCGACTTATTGGAAAATGGCTATCAGACAAAGGTGCGCCCCAGCGGCCATGACATCAGTGATAAATTCCGTGCTGACAATGGCGGCGCCATCCCGCCCAATCTTTTGGCGATTCCCAATACGGAAAGCAATTCACAGTACTTGCGTTACTGTAGAAGTAGGAATATCAAACCTCATCCTGCCCGTTTTCCGGCTAGACTACCAGAATATTTTATAAGAATGCTCACAGATAAGGAGGATACGGTTTTTGATCCATTTGGTGGAAGTTGTGTGACAGGCGAGGTGTGTGAGCGATACAAGCGTTTTTGGACGTGTTGCGAGACTATTGAGAAGTATGTAGAAGGAGCGAAAGGACGATTTTGCTCAGAAGCAGAATTCGATATGTCCAATGAACCAACAGCGTATACAATTCATAGTCCAGTCGAGCTATGGAACAGAAACAGCGATGAGGAAAAGCTATCGGAAGACGGGGGGCGCACGAGACCCGAAAAACGTCAACAACATTTTATTCCTGCAAAAGGGCCGCAGGCAAGTCCACCCCAAGACAATGTAGAAGGCTCTACACCCGATCAACTCCGCCTACTATCTTCCAGAGAAGAGTACAAGTCCAAGAAATAACCCGTCCGAACCGGAACAGCTATCATGCCTGCCACTCCTCCCCACGTCCTCGTTCGATCAATCATAGATGCATTCGCTGAAAGTGATTCCATAGCCATATTTGTTTCCAAAGAACCTGGGAATCCCCGTAAATTCGTTGTGCGAGCAGAGCGAAACTATTTTGAGGTCTGGATATACATTTGGAGCCTCACACATGGTGGTGGAGCAGCCAGGCCAGAGAATGAGTACCGCATTCAGCTCACCGGTGTTTCTTCGCCTTTACAGGTGAATCCATCGGGCGGCCCTACGTTGCTAATGGGTTTTGAATCCAACACGAAATGTTTTGCCGGCTTTGATGTAGAAAAACATCATGCTTTTTCCACAAACTCTCCCTCTATACAAATACCCTTAACTACGCTCAACGAAGCTTTGCAGAACGGGCTTTCGTTCGCTCGTAAAGGTAATGACGAAGTCGCTATCGGCGTTCGCCCTGATCAATTTCTAACGTATGTCCAAAACGCTCCGATTCTTCACATGCAGGGGGCGGATGATGATGTATCAAGACTGTTATCAAAAGCCGCAGAATTGGAGGAAGTCGATGTTGAGGAGTTAAAGAGCCTGTCGCACGAGAGACGAAGAATAGTGTCAACAGTTTCAAGACTGTCAAGAGACACGAATTTCAGACGGAAAGTTCTCAATGCTTATGAGCGTCGCTGTTCTGTGACGAGAATTCAACTAGGATTAGTCGACGCCGCGCACATCCTTCCTATTGGCATTGAAGGAAGTACTGATGATGTCAACAATGGCATCTCCCTTTCCCCCACTTATCACAGGGCATACGACAAGGGATTGATTTTCCTGGATGAGACACTCGTGATGAGAATAGATATGGAAAGAATCCAAGAGCTTGATGCTCTCAGATTAACAGGTGGAATAGATGATTTCTCAGCGTACTTGAACACACGTATTCACCTACCCCAAGATCGTACTCAATGGCCGGATTCGCAAATGATTCAGGAAGCGAATCAAGTACGTGGAATCATCTAGACAATGGAGACTATAGCTGTTTGATTGTTGCAGGGTCTACAAGAAAGACTCCATCAACCTCTGTTAGGCGAGCGCACCCGAAATGGTTGAATACATCCAAGCCCAGCACATCGAACTAGAACAAACCTCCCTCGATACCAAGACTTTCTGCGCGGATAAAATGACGGTGCCCAATGTGAACACGCCGGCTACGCCACGAGCGCCTCGTTCAGGCGCACGCCAAAGCCCGGCGCGTCGCTGGGGGTCAGATACCCGTCCACAGGCTGCGGCGCGTCCAGCCACAGTTTCTCATGCGTCGCGTTCCGGTTGCCCAGCACCAACTCCGCTAGATCTTCGCAAGCCGTTCCCGTGATGACGTGCAGACCCCACGGTTCACCGCCCCGGTGCAGGATCACGGTCGCGCCGGCCGCCTGCGCCTGCTCGACGATGCGCCGCGTCGCGGTGATGCCCCCGCACCAGGTTACGTCCGGCTGCCAGATGTCGAGCGCGTCGGCCTGGGCGATGGCGGCGAAGCGGTGATGCGTGAAGTCGTGTTCGCCTCCGGCCAGCAGGACCGGTTTGATCTGCCGCCGCAGTTCGGCCAGCCCGTCCAGATCGTCCGGCGTCAGCACGTCCTCGAACCAGTAGATGTCATAAGGCGCCAGCGTTTGCGCCATCTTGCGCGTCGTGGCCGCATCCCAGGCCATATAGCAGTCGAACATCAGCAGCGCGTCCGCGCCCAGATGTCGGCGCGACGCCTCCGCCGCGGTCGCGGCCCGCTCGAAGGCCCCCGCGTCCGCCGCGCCGCCAAAGGGCACTTTGTGCGCGCTGAAGCCCATCTCCGCGAACCATTCCGGGTCGTTGCCGGAGGCGTAGGCGCGGATGTCCGACGTGGACGAGCCGCCCAGCAGCGCATAGACCGGCTGCCGCTCTGCCCGGCCCAGGAGATCCCACAGCGCCAGGTCGATGCCGCTCAGCGCCATAATCGCAATGCCGCCCCGTCCGTAGGGGATCGAGGCCGCGTACAGCTTGTCCCACAGGCGTTCGATGTCGGCAACGCTGTCGCAGCTTTCATCCAGCAGCAGCGCCCGCAGATGGCGGTTGATTACCTCCACCCCGGCCACCCCGCCCCCGCCGTAGCCATAGCCGCTCACGCCCGCGTCCGTCTCCACGCGCACCACGATCTGCCACAGGTAAGGCCGCCAGCCGCCGAGGGGTTGGCGATAGTTTGGATATACGGCCTGCACGTCGGTGATTTTCATGGGGTTGTTCTCAAGTGTGCCAGAGATTCACCTGCTCGCCGCGATTCATTGCACCGTTCGCCCAGCCGCGAATCATCCCCATCACGTGAATCACAAAAATCACAGTTCAGACAGCGCATCGGATGCCGGTGAATCGTCAGCGAACTGATCGCCCAGCACTACCCCTTCGACCACGGCCTGCGTTCCTGCGCAAAGGGGAATGTCCCATCGTACCCGCGCGGCGTGGATACGTGCCATATGCCCTCATACATCGGCGTCAGCTGATAGTGACACACGACATTGCTGCGCTCGATATGCTCCTGGTGCTTGGCCCCTTGGTGCGGGATATGGTTGATGAAGACAATGCAATCGCCCGCCTTCGGATAGAGGATGACGTGCTCCTGCGCCTCGCACCAGGCTTCAAACTTGGGCCGGTCGAGAGGATCCAGGTGGGGCGGCTCCATCTTGTGCCCGTCTTTCACAAACTTCAAGTGCGCCAGGTCCGGGCCATTGTCCTGAAAGTAGAAGGTCGTGTTGATCCCCACCGGCTGCACCACCAGGCGCCCGTGGCCGAGATCGCGCTTTTCCTGCCAATAGCCGTAAAAATCGAGATGCCATTCCTGGAGATAAGGGCCTGGATTGATGTGTGCGCGAAAGCTCCGCAACTGGCACTGCCGCCCCATCATCCCTTCCAGGATCGGGCGAATTCTGGGATGCCCGACCAGGGGCGCATAGGTCTCCGGCTCACGGTCCAGGAGCGTATCGAACCACATATTGCCGACGTCGTTCAGCCCCTCTTCCCAGCCCATCGCGCGCGCATGGTTGATGCGCTGCCGGACATGCTCCGTCTCGTCCGGCGTCAGCGCATTCTCGATCAGAATAAAGCCGTCTTCTTCCAGCTGGTCCAGCTTGGCTTCCACAGTGTCCACGTTTCGCCTCCTTGCGGGACATGTTGCAGACGAGACGCCCGCGTTCCAGGGTTATGGGTGCATCCAGGATTTTTGCGCAGTCGTTGTCTGAATTGTGGCTTTCGGGACATGGGGATGGGTTCTGACTAAAGCGCAGGCGCATTTGCCAGCATATCAGGGCGCGCCCACCCGCCAGTTAAGAAATTCGGATTGCCCCAAAAAGCTGGGGACGAGATTCCATTTTGGGTCGCGGGCAGCGAATTCGTGTGGGTCCCGGATTTTGGGTCGTGACGCGGGAATCGCTGTGTGAGCGAGCTGTCAGGGGGTGGATTGCAGGAAATTTCTTGCAAAAATGTCCGCTTTGTCCGCTTTACCCCCCCCCCCCCCCTTGACTACTATACGAAATGAAACGTTGTTTCGGGTTGATGGAGGCTGGCGCTGTTGGCAGGCGGCCAAGACGTGCATTTGAAGATTTTTTGGCGGAAGACCTTGATGGCAGGGCCATCACAAAAAGTCTTCAAAAACGGGGGGTGGCTTTGCCTGACCGATGCACAGAGGTATTATACCACACTTCAGTTTTGGCAGGTGACAGGCTCGGCAGATGGGTGTATCCAGGATATCTGGCGCGCTTCTCGCCCTATTTTGTCAGCTACGCCGGGTGCGGGCGAGACGCCCGCGATCCCAGGGGGATATGCAAAAATCTCGGATGCACCCCAGCCCCTGGCCGATTTGCAAGTCCGGGTTGTACCGTTTCACGTCGCGGAAATTGACCGACACCATGGGGGACATGCCGACATTGCCGCCGCCGAAGTAATGAACCTGGAGGCCCGGTGGGGTTACGGAGACCTGATCAGGCCCGCCCACCGCCTTGGCAGTGTCCACCATCCACTGCAGGGACGCGACGATATGCTCGTCATCCGGGGTCACCTCTTCGTTGGCCTCATCGTAGAACGAGCCGCCGAAGGCCCATCCCCAGGTATAGATCGAGTTGCCGAACCCATAGGTCTGCCAGGGGATCATGCCGATGCGGGTGGCGACACCATCTTCGATCCGATTGATTTCCTGGGAGAAGGCGTCGACATCGTCGATTGTCACCGGCCCTGTTTCCGGGTCAAGCCCGACCTCTTCGAAGATCCCCTTGTTCCAGAAGATCGGGAAGCTGGGATCGACGTCGAAGGGCATCTGCCAGACCTTGCCTTTGTAGTTCATCAGATACCAGGCGGCCGGCCAGTAGTCATCTCCGCTCAGCCCTGCTGCGTCGAAATAGGGGGTGAGGTCGGACATGACGCCCAACTCAACCCACTGGGCCGTGCTGAAATCGACGATCATGGCCATGTCGGGCGCAATGCCACCCGCCACCGCGGTGAGGTGACTGTCTTGCTCAATCAGAATAGCCGCTGGGGTGAGAAGCGAAGATTGCACCGTCTGCGAATATTTATTTTTTCTTGTCCTATAGCGCAAGGCGCAAGAATTTGCTGAAATGGCCTGTTCCCGACCGCAAGAAGGCTCCCACTCCCGGCAAACTTCATTGACACGACGGAAACCGCCGCGCCGCGCTCCCATCCGTCACGCCCTGCCGCGCGATCTGCTCCAGTGCGGCGTAGGAGGCTTTGACGGGTCTATGCGTGGGATTGAAGTTTTGGGTGAGAAAATTGATTGGATTCGCGTAGATTATGGTAGAGTTGATCTTAAATTGCTCCGTGAACTGTCTCATAAAACACCGTAGTTCGTGGCCCAGTTTTTGGGGCCCACTTCAACCGGCCGCATCCGTCTGGATGCATCTTATTTTTCCCATTTCGTGGTCCAGTCATTGGGGCCAACCATATCGTTCTTGCCATTCTTGGCTGAAAACTTGGCGAGCCGAGTATAACGAGAAAGAGATATACGAAGTGCTTAGTAACGGTGATGAAACAAGTCATTGAAGTAGTGGCACAAGGCAAACGGATTTGCGATGGATAGATAAAGGAGATAGGGTTATCGAGTCGAGTGCAAAGACTGCGGTGATGGAGACGGCTCATGATACCCTATGCAGAAGAGATCGAACAACTGATACGCAAGTATTACCTCACATTGTCGGAGAAAGACAGGCGGCGCTATGCCGCGATCGAAGCCAAGAAGCTGGGTCATGGCGGCATCACCTACATCGCCCAGGTATGCGGCTGCGCACAGAGCACGATCGCCATCGGCATCAACGAACTGGACGCGATGCCGGCTGGCAGTGGCAACGATGCGCGTATCCGGCGTCCCGGCGGCGGTCGCAAGTCCTATCAAGAGACGCTGCCGGAGATTGACAAGGCATTTCTGGATGTCATCGAGCACCAGACCGCTGGCGACCCGATGCAGGTCGATGTGCGCTGGACCAATCTTTCCCGGGTAGTGGTCACAAAGTAAGTGTTGAGGGCAAAGTCTATGTCTGAACTGTGATTTCTGTGATACGGAGATTGCTATGATTAGCGGATGCACGGACAAGAATGTCCACACCACCGGATTATCAGATCACTTACTATTCGACCACTACCCTTTCCCGCAAGGAGATTGCCAACCGTTTGCGCCAAACGCATGCCATTCAGGTGAGTGACACGGTGGTGAAACAGTTGCTCGCCAAGCACAACTTCAGCCGGCGCAAAGCCCAAAAAAAGTGACGATGAAGGCCGTGCCCGACCGCAACCGGCAGTTTGAGCGCATTGCTGAACTCAAGACCCACTACCAGGCTGTCGGCAACCCGGTCGTCAGCATGGACACCAAGAAGAAAGAGCAGCTCGGCAATTTCTATCGGCACGGCTCCCTCTACACCACGGCTGAGATGCAGACCTTTGACCATGATTTCACCAGCTTTTCAGAGGGCATCATTATCCCGCATGCCATCTATGACCTCCACCTCAACCACGGCTTCATCAACATCGGCGTTAGTCGCGACACCAGCCAGTTCGCCTGTGACAGCCTGCGCAATTGGTGGCAACAGTTTGATGATTTTTTGTATTGGCGGTGGCATGAAAACACTTCCGCCAAAAAATCATCAAAAAGGTCGCTTTGACTATCCGCACGCCACCTCGATCCTGCTCCTCTGTGATAGTGGCGGCAGCAACCATGCCCGCCACTACATCTTCAAACAGGAGTTACAGGCGCTCGTTGATGAGATCGGCATTGAAATCCGTGTCGCCCATTATCCCCCCTATTGTTCCAAGTACAATCCGATTGAACATCGTCTCTTCCCCCATGTCACCCGCGCCTGTCAAGGGGTCATCTTTAAGAGTCGTGAACTGGTTTGTCAACTCATCGCTCAGACCAAGACCCAACAAGGTCTGTCTGTGACCGTTGATCTGCTGGACCGCATCTACGAGACCGGCCGCAAAGTTGCCGCTGACTTCAAGCAAAACATGCCCATCGTCTTTGACGAACTGTTGCCTCAGTGGAACTACACCGCCGCCCCTCAATCTATATGAATCATTGTGTTATTTGATGACCAATCCTTAGTATCTCCAGCTTGGTAAAGGTCCAGAGAGCAGCCACAAAGTGATTGGTCTGCGTGGTTGGTGTGCGGGTTGGTGATTTGGCAAGGGATGCGTTCTGTTTGAGCGAGCGATGATATTCTTCCACTTTCCACCGTTCTTGGTAGATTGTGATGATCTGGTCAGCTGTCAAGCAGGCGTCACTGGTCACCAGATAGCGCACAGCGGTCGAGCCATCTGCGTTTGTGCAGGTCTGACGGAGCAGATAGAGGGGAAAGGGCACCTGCTCCAGATAGATGCCTGTAACTGTGTCTTCTGGCAGGTCGAGTTGTTCCAGTCTGTGATAGCGACCATGCTGTTTGTCTTGGCGAGAAAGGGCGATCTTGCGATTGGTTTTGAGTCCCATGATGAACTCTTTGCGCAGCGTGCGTTTGATATAGCTCATATTCTCAGCCGAAGCAAACCAGATGTCATTGAGCACATAGCGGAAGGGAATGCGGTTATGCACACAGTTTTGCAGCATGGCACGAAAATGCTCGTTCTTGGTCACAGCGCTGCGTCGTTTCCGTTTGCCCTGCTTGTCAATGTACGATTCGGTCTTGGTCACCAACCGATAGGTCACCGGCAATGAAATCTCACCCACTGTGTACAAAGCAGTGATAAAGTTGATGCCCTTGGCCATCTGTCCTTGCGCATGGTCGTAGTGCCAGCAGATGAGTTCGTTCTCATCGGTGTAGGGCTTCTCAACGATGCTGTCGTCAATCGTGATGACGCCATGCTCGCCTTGCATGCTGCGCACAGAGGGCTTGACCATGCCGACACCACTCTTTCGGCTGCAGTCGTTGGCTGTTGAGCATGCGACTGACTTGGTCGTGGCTGATCGCCTTCTCCATCAAGGCCGACATGCCTGTCGCCGTCGTTGCCGCAAATGAACTCAGGAGAAAGTCCGAATACAGGTCAAAGAGTTTGAAATTCATGTTTCACCTCCTGACCTTATTCTACTCAATTCGTCAACTACTGCGTAACATCAGCAACCCAATCAAAATACGCCCCCCAAACTTGCCCAATCCGCCCATCTGTGCTATATTCCCTCACGACATGACCACCGCACGCCCAGGCCCCCCATTCCGCATTTTCAACCAATCCCTGCCCCTTTTGGGCAAAAAAAGGAAGGGGGGGTAAGAGCGGACAAAGCGGACACTAATAAATAGCAATTCCTGAAAATTCCCGCGCCGCGCCCGCCCAACATCCCCTGGAAACCAACCATGCCCACCCTCACCCTCAAACCCACCCACAAGCCCGTCAAATCCTACTACGCCGCGCTCGACCAGTTCGCCCGCCTCGGCGTCACCCACGAAACCGCGGTGCGCGCCGCCTTCCAGGCCCTGCTCGAAACCTGCGCCCGCCAGTGCGGCTGGACCCTCGTGCCGGAGTTCGCGCTCAACACCCGCCGCGGCAAGCGCATCGTCGCCGACGGCGCGCTGGTCGACGACTTCCGGCTGACGCACGGCTACTGGGAGGCCAAGGACATTGACGACGACCTGCCCACCGAGGTCGAGCGCAAGTTCCAGGCCGGCTACCCGCGCGACAATATCCTCTTCCAGACGCCGCAGCGGGCGATGCTGTGGCAGCACGGACGCCTGGCGCTTGACGCCGACCTGACCGACGCCGCGCAGCTGATCGAGACGCTGCAAACCTTCTGCGCCTACCGCCCGCAGGAGTACGCCGCCTGGGAGGAGGCGGTCGCCCAGTTCAAGGAGCGGGTGGCCGACATCGGCAATGGGCTGGCAGAGTTGATCCAGCGCGAGCGGCTCAGCAACCGGAGCTTCAGCGCTGCCTTCGCCGAGTTTTTGGCAAAATGCCGCCAGTCGATCAACCCGAACCTGGCCGAAGCCGCGGTCGAGGAGATGCTGATCCAGCACCTGCTGACCGAGCGGCTGTTTCGCACCGTCTTCAACCGGCCGGCCTTCACGCGGCGCAACGTGATCGCCTTCGAGATCGAGAACGTGATCGACGCGCTCATGTCGCAATCGTTCAGCCGCGACGAGTTTCTGGGCAGCCTGGACCGCTTCTACGTCGCCATCGAGCGCACCGCCGCCACGATCAGCGACTTTTCGCACAAGCAGCACTTTCTCAACACCGTGTATGAGCAGTTCTTCCAGGGCTATTCGGTCAAGGTGGCGGATACGCACGGAATCGTCTACACGCCGCAGCCGATCGTCGATTTCATGGTACGCAGCGTGGCCGCCATCCTGGAGCGCGAGTTTGGCCGTTCGCTGGCCGACGAGGGCGTTCACATCATCGATCCCTTCGTGGGCACGGGCAACTTCATTGTGCGCATGATGCGCGAGATCCCGCGCACCGCGCTGGAACGCAAGTACGGGAGCGAACTGCACTGCAACGAGGTGATGCTGCTGCCCTACTACATCGCCAGCATGAACATCGAGCACGAGTACTATGATGCGACGGAGAAGTACGAGCCGTTCGCGGGCATCTGCCTGGTCGACACGTTCGACCTGGCCGAGGACCGGCAGTTGCCGCTGTTTGCGCCGGAGAACACGCAGCGGGTGGAGAGCCAGAAGCGGGCGCCGATGTTCGTGGTGATCGGCAACCCGCCTTACAACGTGGGGCAGGTGAATGAGAATGACAACAACAAGAACCGCAAGTATCCGACGATGGACAAGCGGGTGCGCGACACCTATGTGAAGGATTCCAAAGCCACGCTCAGAAACAAGCTCTCCGATCCGTATGTGAAGGCGATCCGTTGGGCATCGGACCGCATTGGCGAGGAAGGAGTGGTCGCCTTTGTGACCAACAACAGTTTTTTGGATGCTGTGGCCTTCGATGGGATGCGCAAACATCTCACACAGGACTTTACCAAGATTTGTCACATCGATCTCAAAGGGAATGCGCGGACTGCAGGTGAACGCCGACAGAAGGAGGGTGGTAACATCTTTGAAGACCAGATCCGTGTTGGGGTCGGAATTAGCTTCTTCATTAAGAAAGCGGGAGTGAATTCTGAAGAAACTGAAGTCTGGATTTACTCGGTAGACGACTATCTCAAATCCCGCAAAAAGCGCGATATTCTAACTGAATTCGGTGCCTATCCAAACCTTCCAATGAAACAGGCCGCTATTGATGCAAAGCACACATGGCTTACGGAAGGACACCACGCGGAATATGAGACCTTTATCCCAATTGGAACCAGGGAAGCAAAAATGGCGAAGGGTGGGGACGGAAAAGTATTGTTTAAACGCTACTCATTGGGTGTCGCTACGAATAGGGACGTGTTGGTATATTCGTTTGACTTAGAATTGCTGGCAAATCAAGTTCGCACATTTGTCGAGATATACAACAGCGCTGTTGATCGCAAGAGAAGGCTTGATCCCCACGCGCCTGCTGAAAGTTTCATTGACACGAACGACCCACGCATCAAATGGACCCGTCAGGTAAAGGCATCACTCAAGAAGCTCGCGCTAAGCAAATATGAAGAATCGCACTTTCGCACTTCGTTGTATCGTCCGTTCTGCCAGAAACATCTCTACTTCGATAACTTCTGGAATGAAGAGCGGTATCAACAGTATCTGCTTTTCCCCACATTGAAGACACATACGGAAAATCGTGTAATACTCGTTAGCGATCACGGCTTCCGCGCCGGATTCAGTACTCTGATGACAAATCTGATTCCCGAACTTCACACAATCGCGGCGAGTGATGGCTTTCAGTGCTTCCCCCTTCTACACCTACGACGAGGACGGCAGCAACCGGCGCGAGAACATCACCGACTGGGCGCTGGCCCAGTTCCGCGCCCAGTACGGCGACGAGACGATCAGCAAGTGGGACATCTTCCACTACGTCTACGGCCTGCTGCACCATCCCGCCTACCGCGAACGCTACCAGGCCAACCTCAAGCGCGAGCTGCCGCGCATCCCCTTCGCGCCCGACTTCCGCGCCTTTGCCCACGCCGGCGCGCGCCTGGCCGCCATCCACGTCGGCTATGAAGAGCAGCCGCAATACCCGCTCCAACAGGTCGAAACGCCGGAGATGCCGCTCGACTGGCGCGTGGAGAAGATGCGCCTCTCCAAAGACAGGACGCAACTGCGCTACAACGGCTTCCTGACGCTGGACGGCATCCCCGCCGAAGCGTTCGCCTACCGCCTCGGCAACCGTTCGGCGCTGGACTGGGTGATCGACCAGTACCGCGTCAAGACGGACAGGCGCAGCGGCATCGTCAACGACCCCAACCGCGCCGACGATCAGGAGTATATTGTGCGGCTGCTTGGCAAGGTGATCAGCGTGAGTTTGGAGACGGTGGCGATTGTGGCAGGGTTGCCGGGGCTGGATGTGCCTGGGGAATGAATAAATGTAGTACGTCAATAGACGGTTCTGCCCAGTTCAAGCGGAAGGAGAAAAATATGTCGAGAATTTTCATCATATCCGACAGGCCCCCAGCAAGTTTCGAGGATCGCTGTAGTTCCATTGAAATATATCTTCGGACTGGGAAAATCATGAAGGATGTATTTGTCCCATCATCAGGACCGGAGGATTGGAGAGCTTTGTTGGCCGATCCCGATGGCCACTGGGTGTGTGGAAAGTCTGCAAGAACGCTCGCCTATTGTTGGGAAGATTGTGAAGGATTCCCTCCGGAAGTGGAGGTGATTCTCAGACAATCCGACGCTTTGAATAGAATTGAACTGCTGTTTGCATTCCCCGAATGGGTGGTCAAACTCCCTAGCCGCGGCCGTCAATCACAAAATGACATATGGGCTCTAGCCAAGATTCCAAGTGGATTTGTTTCAATCGCGGTCGAAGGAAAGGTGAATGAATCATTTGATAAGACCCTGAGACAATGGAAGACAAACGCGAGTTGCGGGAAATTGAAGCGTCTTAAATATCTCATGTCATGCCTTGGCCTCAATGCCGAGCCGCCCGGCCATGTTCGTTATCAGCTCATACACCGCGCTGCGTCGGCCGTTATTATGGCCGAGAGATTTGGAGCCAAGGCTGCGGTTATGTTAGTTCATTCTTTCAGTCCGACAGAACAAGGGTTTCACGATTTTTGTGAGTTCAGTAGCCATTGCTTCGGGATCAAAGCCAAGAGGGGCGGCCTTGAAACGGTACGGGTCAAGAACAATTTGCCGCTGCACATCGGGTGGGTGCGTGGACGCAAGACTTGTCAATAGGGTTAATTATGATTGGCCCCAAACATTCAACCACAAGCCAAGATGTATAATGGAGCAATTCCATCTACCAGGCAATCCATTACCCAAACCAAGTCACCCACCCCCCATGAACCAATACCACGCCGAACGAGCATACCTCATGTACCTGGCAAGCGCAGGCATTTCCGCCAACAGAAGACCCGCAGGCCCAATCAACAAGACCGACTACGCGGCCGTCTACACGCAGCCAGCAAATAACCAGATACCCTTCAATGGCCCGTGCCTCATCTGGCGGCATCGTCTGGATGCGGATGGATATGGCATTCTGCAACTGGACGGCAAACCCTGCAAAGCCCACCGCGTCGCCTACGAAATGAGCCGAGGGGAAATCCCGGCAGGCAAGAACATACTTCACCTGTGCCACCGGCGCTGCTGCATCCAACCGGCCCATCTCTACGCCGGAACGCGCAAACAAAACGCTGAAGACCGCCAGATCAGGCTGACCGAAGAGGGGCAATGGGCAGTGCTCTTCAAGAACTTTGATGAGTACGGGGCGCGCATGCACGACGGCATGAAATACTACTGGGACGAACCGCCGCAGATCGAACGTACTCTCTTCCCTCAGCAGACGGGTGAACACTGCTGCGAATACACCATCCCGGCCGGCTCAATTAAGCTCTGCCAAATATGCTTCGAACCGGATATTGAATGGCCGGCCTCCTTTGGCAACTCGAACCCCCGCAAAGAAGAAGCCGAGACCCGGGCCATATGCCGCCAATCACTTGAGGAGTTCTTCAAAGACAGAGGGCCGGGCGACCCTCCGTTGAACATCGTCCCGGGATAGAGCCGAGAGCGAACAGAGCCGCTGCCGCGTCAAGACCGACAAGCGCAGCGGCATCGTCAACGACCGCAACCGCGCCGACGATCCGGAGTATATTGTGCGCCTCATCGGCCAGGTGATCAGCGTGAGTTTGGAGACGGTGGCGATTGTGGCGGGGCTGCCGGGGCTGGGCGTCGGGGAGGAATAGAGACGTTACGGGCGGGGCAGGAACTGAAGCAATGCGCCGCTTCCAATAGCTTGGGCCAAACCGGCAACAATGACCATGCGCCATGTGAGTGTGCCGGTAACCCGTTCAATATCGGCTTTCGTTGCCATCTGTTCGATCTCGCCTTCCATCCTGGCAACCCGTTCTTCCGTAGTCACTGTTGTCCCCTTGCGGGGGATTTGTCGGGAGTCGCAGGATACAGTGAGGGAATGCGTCTGTCAATGGCGACTGGCTTGCGTGAACAGATTGGTCGTCAACTCGTATCGTAGGGCGTTTTCCGTATCGTCTACCACGCGCTACGCAACGCCACACCCTCCCTGTTTCGTGTAGGCATTCAGTTCACACACGCCGACTCAGCCCGTATTGCGTAGCCCTACCGCAGCGTCCGCATCGGGCTTTTCTCAGGGATGACAGGCGGCAACAACGGCGCATCGTCATTGCCCTGCATTCGTCGTATCTCCTCGGCCATGTCGACAAAACGTTCGTAGCTGCCGAAACGATAGGTCACTCGTTCGTCTCTCGACGTTCGTTTCCACTTGTTTATTCCGATCGCCATTCGATAGGATACAGGACCACTCGCCGACACCACTTCCACGATGCCCAGTCTGATAAAATCGAAGACAAACTCGGCAACGTTCTCAGGAGTCATGCTTCCATGGCGAAAGCCGCCCGACCTCTTGGCGATTTGGGTATGCGTTGCCGAAAACTCTCTGCCGCCGCTTGCGTCCGCCATCGCCGCCATACACGAAAGCAGCATCTGATATTGCGGGTACATCAAAACGATCAGTCCGCTCCCGTTCAGTTCCTCGGTTACGTTTTCAAAGCGGTGTTCACCCATTGGTGCCCTCCTGGTGTTCATGCGACACCGGTTGTCTTCTTGACGGATCGTTGCGGTACTCCAAAACCAGCGCATAGATGGCGAATCTGAGAATGACACTCAGCAGATTCCAGGTATCTTCTACGATCTGGTGGCGGTCAGCCTCAGAGATCGTTGCGCTATCCAGCATCTGACGGAATCTCGTTTCATGATGCTCAAAAACATTGATGAACTCTTCCAGAATAACAATGGCTTCCACACTAAACACTCGGCTTTTCGCCAGAAATTCATCGACGGACTCCGACAACTCATCACAACCTTTATGCCACCGCTTGAATGGGTTCGAGCCTTGTACAAAGTGCCTGTCTGCCTCGCCTCTCAGAATATCGATTGCTGCTGTCGCCTCTTCGACCTGGTCCTCCGCCGATGATGATTTGAGCTTCTTGAAAAGAGAAAAACTGGATCTATCAATACGACCTTCATACCTGGGCATCGTTGTCTTCTCGTCTTAACTTCAGTGGATTGTGGCTCGTGGATAGAAACTGCACCCGTCACGATTCACTCGCCACTGCCGTCCACTCACTCCCCACTCCTCGCCGTTCGCCCCCCAATCTAACTGTATCCGACAAGCCTGTCAAGCCCTCAGCTTTTCAACTCCATGCCCGTCTCTGAATCAAGCGCAGCCGGATGCGCGGGTCGGGAGTCCTGCCTGGCGTAGGGAGCTTCCCTTCCCTCTCACTCCTCCCCATCTCTCACATTCCGATTCAGACACCGCCCCGCCTACTGCGAACGCTACCAGGCCAATCTCAAGCGCGAGCTGCCGCGCATCCCCTTCGCGCCCGACTTCCGCGCCTTTGCCGCGGCCGGCGCGCGCCTGGCCGTCATCCACGTCGACTACGAAGAGCAGCCGCAATACCCGCTCCAACAGGTCGAAACGCCGGAGATGCCGCTCGGCTGGCGCGTCGAAAAGATGCGCCTCTCCAAAGACAAAACGCAGATCCGCTACAACGGCTTCCTGACGCTGGACGGCATCCCCGCCGAAGCGTTTGCCTACCGCCTCGGCAACCGCTCGGCGCTGGACTGGGTGATCGTTGTACAACATTGCGTATTCCGTAATGCGTATACCGTATCGCCGCCTACGCAATACGCAATGCCGTTTCATTGACCCCAACCGTGCCGATGGCCCAGATTACATCCTATGCCTGTTCTACCTTGCCTATCCGTCTGACACGATTCGCCAGACGGTGTCTGGCAAATCTGATAACGTGTCCATTGAACTGGGTCTAGGAGAGCTTTTCGCTGCATTTCCACTACCTTGGTCAGCCTACGTGGTGTCATAGGCCGCAAGAGTGGGCGCGACGAACCACGGGCCGCTCTCCGCACAACTCCCCGATCAGCCGCGAGTACACCTCCACCGCCTCGTGCAACTGCGCCACCTCGATCCACTCGCCGACCGTGTGCGCCTGCTCGATGCTGCCGGGGCCGAGCACCAGCGCGTCCATATACGCCTGATAGCACTCCGCCTCCGTCCCGTAAGGGACTGTGATCGCCGCCTGCGCGCCCGTCGCACGACAGGCCGCCTGCGCCAGCGGGCCGTCCGCTGCGGTGAAAAATGGGCCGACGGCGCGCTGCGCTACCTCCAGCCCATGCGCTTGCGCCCGGCTCACCACCATTTCCACCGCCTCCTCAAAGCAGGCGTCCGGCATCGCCCGGATGCTCAGGCGCACCACCGTCCGCGCCGCCGTCACATTCGTCGCCGTATCGCCGTCGCTGATCACCAGGTTGAAGCCGTTGGTCGGCGGGTCGAAAAGCCGGTTCTGGAAGCGCTTCTCCGCGCGGAAGACCTGCGCCAACTGCGCCATCTCCGCCAGAAAAGGCGCGATCTTGAAGTTTGCCGACTCGCCTCTGTCGGTGCTTGTGTGCGCCGCCACCCCTCGCGCCGTCACCGTGATGCCGGCGCCGCCCTTGTGCGCATAGACCGGCTGCAACGTCGACGGCTCACACACGATGCAGTACTGCGGCCAGTCGCTCGTCAATGTCTGCGAGCGTTTGACGATGTCGTGCGCGCCGACGTGCGCCTTCTCCTCGTCCGCGGTGACGGCGATGACGAGCGGCCGCTTCAGGTCACCGGCGCTGAAGCGGCATGCCGCCGCAATCGACGCCGCCAAAGGCCCCTTCATATCCGCCGAGCCGCGGCCCACCAGCCGCCCGTTCGCCAGCGCCGGCGTGAACGGCTCCCAGCCGGCGTCGCCCGGCACCGTGTCCGAATGGCTGAACAGGCCCAGCCCGCCCGCGCCCGCGCCCTTCTTGGCGACCAGGCTGACCTTCTCCACATCGGGCGGGTCCATGTAGGTCAACTCCTCAACCGCGAAGCCGCCCTCCTCCAGCACCCCGCGCAGAAAGTCCGAGATCGCCCGGTTGCTCGTCGGCGTCTCCGACGGCATCGCGATCAGTTCGCTGGCAAGCTCGACAACGTCGATGTTCATGGCTGTCCTCTTTCTCGTCCGGTTCTTTGCGCCGCGTCATTTAGCTATCACGGACGGCGTCATTCATACGAACCATGCTTCCCCTTCGATTCGACGCATAAAGGGCGTGTCGATTTTCTTGCTGAGCCGACGGATGTCCACCTTGCGCCCCAAGGTCTGTTCCATATAGATATAAAGCCCGGCGAGGTCGTTGAATTTCGCCTCTTTCAGTTCCACGATCAGGTCTATATCACTGATTTCGGTTTGCGTGCCGTGCGCATACGACCCGTAGAGTCCGATTCGCCGCACGCCGAAGCGCCGCTCAAGTTCAGTTTTCGTATGGCCAAGAATCGTGAGAATCTCTTCTGTTGATCTCATCGTTGCATTTCAGGCGAACTCGTAGAGAGGCACCGTCATCGCCGGTTTGCCTTTCCCCTGCAGCAGCCGCTCAATTCTGCGCACCGTGTCGGGTTCCAGCAGCGCGTCGCCGCATACGGAACAGACGTCAGCCGGAACATGGTCAATGACAATGAGCTTGCCGTCGCGCCGCGCAGTATGCACGATTGTTTTTGCTTCATATTCCCCCGGGCAACCTTTGAAGCTGCACTTCATATCGCTCTTCTCCTATCTCAACTTCCCGCGCCCGCTGATCGGCCAGACCGTCTCCACGATGCCGTTGCGTACACCGTACATCGCATCGTGCAGGAAGACGGTCGCGTCGCCGTAGCCCACCACGAAATCCAGCAGATCGCCCACCTGTACGCTCTTGTTCGGCGCGGAGAGCGTGATCACCCCATGCTCCGCCGAGGGCGAGATTTTGACCACGTTCGCCAGCCCCACCGCCAGCGGCTGCCTCTCCACGCCGGGCAGCGTCTTGAAACCGGCGTCGGTGATGATCCGGTCGGGCGCGGGGCGGCTCGTCACCACCGCCTGCCCAAACAGCGCAGGGTCCGTCGGCACGCCCCAAAGCTGGTAGGTGGCGTCGCCAAAGATCGCGCCGCCGGCCTGGATCTCCGTCACCTCCGGCTGGTGCGCGGTCACACTCATCGTGCCGCTGCCGCCGCAACTGACGATCTCGACCGGCAGCCCGGCCTCGCGGCAGGCCCTCGCCGACGACGCCAACTGCCCAATCGAATGCTTGATCGCCTGCGCCCGCTCGTCCGCATCCTCCACGGAGAGCGTATGCCCTTCCCACGCCATCAGTCCGGCCAGCCGCAGTCCATCCTGCTCGTGGACCGCGCCGGCCAGCCCCACAGCCGCGGCGCCGGGCGTGACACCTGCCCGGTTCATCCCCACATTGAGTTCGACGACAACGGGGATTTCGACACCGACGGCTTGCGCGGCCGCGCTGAGGTCGTCCAGCGTTGCTGTGTTGTCGACCGCCATCTTCACGTCGGCGTGGCGTTGCAGCGCGGCCAGGCGGGCGTATTTGTGCGCTCCCACCACCTGATTGGCGATGAGAATGTCGCGCACGCCGGCCTGCGCCATCACCTCCGCTTCGCCCAGCTTGGCGCAGGTGACGCCGATCGCGCCGGCATTGATCAGCTTATGCGCGATAGCGGGGATCTTGATCCCCTTTGTATGCGGTCGCCAGTTGACGCCGGCAGCCCTGAAGTTGCCCATCAGCAACGCAATGTTCGCCTCCAGCACATCCAGATCCACCCACAGCGTCGGCGTATCCAGCAACTCTTTCGCACGTCCGATTTCAGTCATAAGGTAGCCTCATACTCCTGTTGTTGTCGCTTTTTCATAGCAAGGAGCGCCCCGGACCTCTCCCCTGCCCCTACGCAATACGCTATACGGATTTACCACGCGGTCCAGCCGCCGTCAACCAGTATATTCTGTCCGGTGATGTAGCTGCCGCCCTCGCTCGCCAGCAGAACCACAATCCCTTTCAACTCTTCCGGTTCACCCATCCGTTGCATCGGCACCCGCTCTGCCAGCCTGGCAACGAACGCCGGCTCGGCTTTCCGCACCTTCGGCGAGGGGAAGGGTCCCGGGCTGATCGCATTCACGCGCACGCCATCCTGCGCCCAGTAGACGGCCAGATGGCGGGTCAGATGAATCAGTCCACCTTTCAGGCCGTGATAGTTGGGCGGGCTGTTGATGTCGAAACCGGAGTACGCCTGCGGATAGCTGGCAACCACCCCGTACATGCTGGCAATGTTGATGATCGAGCCGGACGCGCCGCGGCTGCGCAGATGGCGCACGACCTCCCGCGCCAGCAAAAAGTAGGCCGTCACACCGGTATGATAGGCCTGGTTGAAATCGTCGGCGCTGGCGGTGTCGATGCTGGGCGCGCCGCCGCCGTAGGCGTTGTTGACCAGTACGTCCACCTGGCCCAGGCGCTGCGCCACCGCTTCCACGAATCCGGGAATGGCTTCGTCGTCGTCCTGCGCCAGGCCAAAGCCGGCATGGCCGCTGCCGGGCAATGTCGCGGCAAACGCGGCAGCCCGCTTCGCATCGCGGCTGGTCACCGCTAGCGTTGCGCCCGCTTCCGCCAGCCCGCGGCTCATGGCCGTGCCCAGCAGACCGGCCGCGCCCGTAACAATCGCCACCTTGCCGCTCAGGTCCAGGAGTTCAGAAACTGTTCGTTCGGTCATGGAGTTCCCCTCACTGCAACTGTCCACTGCCACGGCTTGTGGCGTTTACCTGTGTGAGAATTTCGCATTATGATGGCAATGACAACCGCAATTCTGACCACAATAGCGCACTTCGCCAATTTTTTCCACTAGCGGAAAGGCGTTAAACTTACTTGGTTTACAGTATGAACCAGCCATTGGCCACTATTCGGAGGAACTCTCGATGTTGTTGTATGCGCTACCGCTTCGCATTACGGGGGCAGGGATTGATACGCTCGGCACGCCGGCGATCGCTTTTGCTCTCGTAATCGCTATTCTTGGACTGATCTATCTGGTCGTGCAGACGCGCCGCGTCCTTGCGATGGACAACGGCAACCAGGTGATGCAGGAGATCGCCGCCGCCATCCAGGAAGGCGCAGCCGCATTTCTCAACCGGGAGTACACCTTCCTGGGCGGTTTTGTCGTCGTCGTCGCCGTCATCATCGCCGTCTTCCTGGCGTGGCAGACCGCGCTCAGCTTCATCCTCGGCGCGATCGCTTCCGGCGCGGCCGGTTACCTCGGCATGTTCATCGCCGTGCGCGCCAACGTGCGCACCGCCGCCGCCGCCAGCAAGAGCCTGGACGAGGGCCTGCGCGTCGCCTTCAGCAGCGGCTCGATTATGGGCATGGCCGTCGTCAGCTTCAGCCTGCTCGGCATGACCCTCCTCTACTTCCTGTTCGATGGCGACATGCGCTACATCACCGGCTTCGGTTTCGGCGCCAGTTCAATCGCCCTTTTCGCCCGTGTCGGCGGCGGCATCTTTACCAAGGCCGCCGACGTCGGCGCTGACTTGGTGGGCAAGGTCGAGCAGGGCATCCCCGAAGACGACCCGCGCAACCCGGCTGTCATCGCCGACAACGTGGGCGACAACGTCGGCGATGTGGCCGGGATGGGCGCCGACCTCTTCGAGAGCTACAGCGGCTCGATCATCGCTGCCGCCACGCTGGGCGCAGTCGTCGCCGAGGGCGCCGGCATCATCCTGCCCTTCCTCGTCGCCGCCGTGGGCGTGATCGCCGCCCTGATCGGCACCTTCCTCGTGCGTGCGCAAGAGGGCGCGACCCAGGAAGATCTGCTCGGCGTGCTGCGTCGCGCCATCTACGGCGCGTCCGCGCTCGTCCTGATCTTTACCGCCGGCGTGATCGCCTATACCGGCGTCGGTTGGAATTTCTTCGCCGTCGTGGTGGTGGGCCTCATCGCCGGCAACGGCATCGGCTGGTTCACCGAGTACTTCACCAGCTACACTGCAAAGCCCACCCAGGGTATCGCGCAAAAGTCCGAGACCGGTTCGGCAACCCTCATCATCGAAGGGCTGGCCGTCGGCATGAAAAGCACCCTGCCACCCGTTCTCATCGTTGCCGTCGCCATCATGTTGGCGCTCTGGCTGGGCGGGGACAACCGCTTCTTTGCCGTCGCCCTGGCCGGTGTCGGTATGCTCAGCACGCTCGGCATCACCTTGGCCACCGATGCCTATGGCCCCGTGGCCGACAACGCCGGCGGCATCGCCGAAATGAGCGATCTGCCCGATGAGGTGCGCGACCGCACCGACGCGCTCGACAGCCTCGGCAACACCACTGCGGCCACCGGCAAAGGCTTTGCCATCGGCTCCGCGGTGCTGACCGCGCTGGCGCTCATGGCCGCCTATGTCAAGGTCGCCGGTATCGAAACGCTCGACCTGTTGAGTTCAACCATGATTCCCGGCATGTTGGTCGGCGCGATGCTGCCCTATCTGTTCGCCGCCCTGACCATGACCGCGGTGGGCAAGGCCGCCTATGAGATCGTGCTGGAGGTGCGCCGCCAGTTCGCCGAGATTCCCGGCATCATGGAGCGCACGACCAAGCCCGACTACAAGGCCTGCGTCGCCATCAGCACCCAGAGCGCGCTGCGCGAGATGATCATTCCCGGCGCTCTCGCGATAGTGGCGCCGCTGCTCGTCGGCTTTCTGCTCGGCGCGCACGCGCTGGCGGGCATGTTGATCGGCGCGATCGTCTCCGGCTTCATGCTGGCGGTGATGATGGCCAACGCCGGCGGCGCCTGGGATAACGCCAAGAAATGGATCGAGACCGGCGTCATGGGCGGCAAAGGCTCGGACGCGCACAAAGCCGCGGTCGTCGGCGATACCGTCGGCGACCCCTTCAAAGACACCAGCGGCCCCTCCCTCAACATCCTGATCAAGCTGATGAGTATTGTCAGCCTCGTCTTCGCCAGCGAGTTCGGCGTGGGGTGGCTGAACATATTCTGAGTAAAAACTAAAGGCCGGAGGGATGTTCTCTGCCGGTCTGCCATCAAGCCGTCTGCCTTCCACCGGCTCTGGCCTGTCCCCCCAATAGGAGAAGATCGATGAGAAAGTACTGGATTATTACGGCTATCCTCGTTGTTCTGTGCGCAGTGGTTCCTGTCGTCGCCTCCGAGGCGCTGCCTACTTTGGAAGAGCAGGTGAAAGATATTCTCGTCCGCCTGGAAAAGGTGGAGGCGCAAGAGGAACGCATCGAGGCACTGGAACGCCAAGTCGCTAAATTGCTCTCCTTGTCCGACGTGCCACCCGAGATCCCATCTGAGGGCGTAGTCGAGATGACCGAGGTTCAATATAGGCGTTGGCTCGATGAGGAGATTTTTCGCATCTCGCTTCTCGTTCCGGAGTGGGGGGCGGCCCTTGAATCTGATGATGTCGACAAAATTTTCTCTACGCTGTTCGACGTGCTGGACACGACATTCGGATTCTACGATGCACATAGTCGAATCGTTACGCCTGACCGTTCTTACGAAGAGACTCAGTCAGAACTCACTTGTTACATGGGCCTGCTTGAGCCATTTCGAGACCGGGAAAACGCAACCTTTATGGAGGTTATGTCCTTTTTTATAGCCCTTGGAGAGGACCCTGAAGCATTCTTCACGGATTGTGATCCGGAAGCACTCGATGAACTGAGCGAGCTGCTTTCAATTGAATAACACGGCGTCAAACGCCTCTCCTTCAAACGAACCTTAGGTGCCCGGCCTTGCGCAGCGCGTTGTGCTTGAGGGTGGCCGCCTGTTTCGGCCCGTCGTGCGTGTTGTGGCATTCCTGGCAGAGCGCGGCCAGGGTTCCCCCGCACACGCGGGGATAGACCGATTCTTATCCGGGTCTGCCAGAGTATCCATTGTTGAAAGGTCATGGCTCAGTTGAAGCCGCCAAAAGTACCCCGATATGCGACAACTTATCGCATATCCATGGCTAAAAGATCGTGGGTCCATTTAGGTTCCGTTGACGTTTGTAAGATGAGTTCAGAAGAACGGCAAAAGCAAAACGTTTATAGCCTACGGCAGCGCGATCTATAGCAGAATATGCTTATTTTCTTGCAGATTCAGCCAAAAAGATCTGCGGAAAGATCGATTTCCTGTCAATCTCGCACTTGAGCGCTCGGATTTTGCCTGTCTCAAAGAAATGTCAACGACTCCTAGTCTGAGTCCCTTTGCAAGAGCCGCGTCAAGCTTATGGGCTGTATCTATGGCTCAAAAGCCGTGGACTCCTTCTTGGTAGTGCGACTACCGACGCCCTTTTCTCTCGTTTTTGGAACAGAGCGGCCATGGATTTTCCGAAATTCGTTCTACCCTCTGCTACTATACATGCGTGCAAGCCTATGGATGCGCTGACGCGGCAAGGAACTGCCCATACTCCTCAGGGCAATCGCATCTTAAGATTGAAGCACCTTGAGAAGATATTCCTGATTCCAGCCCGCACGTTTGCGTTTGGCAGCGATGCCGACTTTAGCGGTTTTCTCATGGCGCAGGAGATTCAGGGCCATACGGCGTACGATAGCGAAATTATGTTGTGCATGACCTTGTCGTATGCGGCTTTCGTCTTCGCGAAAGGCGACATCCAAGACCCAGTGGACCGAATTTTCAATGTCCCAGTGTCCACGCGTGGCAGCCAAGAGTTGTTTGGCATCGGGGGGCAGACTGGAGGTGAAGTATCTCGTTTCACAGGAGGAATGGTCAGGTAAACGTCGTTCGCATTCGACCATGACCAGACTCTGGAGTTGGGTCCATTCCTCATCCGGGTTCATGTAGTCGAGGAATTCAGGGGCTGCGGTGGCCCAGCAGCGACGGAGTTCAATGCGACCGTGGTCCTTCTCGACGGTCTGGTGGTAGTCGTGGGGCAGATGCACGAATTCGCGTTCCCGTTCACTTCTGAACATCTCCTCGACATCATCATGCAATTGGGCTTGATTCCTTTTCAGCGCCAGAACATAGTCAGCCCCCCCTCGGTCAGCAACTGCACAATCGATTTCTGACAGCCTATGGCATCGATCGTAACGATACAGCCAGACACCTCCAGCATCTGCAACAATTCGGGTATGGCGCTTATCTCATTCCCCTCTGCATCCACCTCTGTCTGCGCCAGCTCCACGCGATTGGCCGCTGCCCAGACACTGACTAAATGCAACGGCCTCTTCTGTTGTGCTTGATCATGCGAACGACGCACCGCTTTCCCATCTATCGCCAGCAGTTGTCCCTTTGTCAGCTGATGCAGTTCCTGTACCCAATTCAGAAAACAGGCCTCAACCTGCGCCACATCCAGCAGTGCAAAGACCCGCCCGAAGGTGTCATGCGATGGTATCCCATTCGGCAATCCCAACATCTGTGCCAGCCCCTCTTGTCTGGCACGCCCAAATTCCTCTACTTCGACCCAGTTGTCCGCTCCACAGATGACTGCGCATACGGTTATCACCAGAATATCGCTCAGTTGATGAAGCTTCGTCCGTTCGATTCGGGGGTCTTCCAATTCCGCAAAATGCTCAGCCAGTGAAGTTGCCTCCAACTCCGTCATGAGTTCCCTCCCGCTTTCAGGTGGTGAACTCACTATCCTATCAGCTTCTTCTTCAATCGGAACATGACAACATTTTCGTCCAATTTAGATGCAATCGACCTGGGACTATGCCGAAGATATAGGGCTCTACGGCCCTACCTACTTGGTGACCAGGGCAAGTAATTTCTGTGATTGCCCTCCGCTCGTCACAGCCACAACTGCACCAACAGCAGCAATCCCAGCAGAATCAGGCCACCGGCCACGAGCGCAAGCCCGCTCTTCCGCAGCCATTGCGCCCGCGCCGTGCGCCGCCCGTGCGCCGCATGGGACTGTTCGCCCCAATCCAGCCTCTCCGGGCGTTCGTGCCGCGCCTTCTGCACCTGCGCCAGCCACCAGGCGCGATGGCAGAAATTCCACTGGCCAATATCGCTGGCACGGACGTAAGAACGATCTTTCTTCATGCCGATGAAAGTTTTCGTTACCCTAGGCGTTCCTCGACCCGGCGCAGCGCGGCCCGCATCGTCTCCTGGCGCATCGCCGTCGTCAGGTCGCCGCGCGTGCGCTCCAGAACGCCCCGCAGGACATCGGTCTGCCGCCGCAGCCCCCCGGTGATCGCATCCGCGAAATCGACCGTCACCAGCAGCGAGTAGATCTCGTCCATCATCGTCAAAAACGGCGCGGCCTCCTCCACCCGGTCCTGGCGCATCAGATCCAGGGCGAAGCGGCGCATCTCGGTCGCGGCCTCGGTCAGCCCTTTCAGGTAGGTCGCCCCCGTGACCGCCAGCTCGTCCGGCGTCGCCAATCGGCCATCGGTGATAAAGGCGTAGAGCAGATGGGCCTCGACCAACTCCTTCAACGCGTCCTGCGTATAGCCGGTATGATACAGGTCCGGGAAGTCGGCCAGCGGTCCGACCATCTCCTGCGCGTCGCGGCGGATCAAGGCCAGCATCTCCTCCGCCCTGGCCAGTTCATGCCGGTGCATGGCGCGAATGCAGTGCGCGCAGTCCCGGATCAGGCTGCGGCTGCGGCTGAGCGTGCCATCGCGCAACTGGCTGATCGCCTCCATCTGTTGCGTGATCTCACCAATCACGTCGGCGAGCGTCTCTCCGGATCGATTAGACATGAACACAGTCCTCACAGTTTCGTACTCAGGCAGCAGTGCAGTTACCGGCCACTATCCACTGACCACTAGCCCCTGCTCTTTCACTGGCCACTGAGCGCGGCGCGGCTGCTATAGGCGTTCACGGGAACGTAGTTGGGCGGCGGTGATAGCGTCAGCGGCGGCGGCGCTTCAATCCCTTCGCGCGTCGATTTGTCGGCAAAAAAGTTCCATACGATGCGGCTGACCTCCTTCATCGTGCGGTTGCTGGTCGGCCAGTCCATCCAGCCGGCGCGCCACAGATAGACCGCAATGACATACGGTCCGCTCGGCCCCCAGACCAGCGCGAGATCGGAGTGCGCCTCGTTGACAAAGCCGTGTTTGTGGATGATCCAACTCGTCTCCGGGCGCGGCAGCCCGCCCCACACCATCTCGCTGAACTCGTCATGGCTGACATAAAAGAGAATCGCCCCGCACTCTTCCGGCGTGATCTCGCCGCCGAAGGTGTCGAGAAGCAGCCCCTCCCCCGCCTGGCAGCGGTAGATCTCCGCCAGCAGACGTCCCAGCTCCGCGGGCGTGGATTGCAGATGCGTATCCGGGTTCGTATTCCAGTCTGTGCGGCTGTTGGCCGCTGTCGGGATCTGGCTGATGATCGATTTATCGTCGTAACCGGTCTGGATAAATGAATTCGTAAAGCCCAGGGCGCGCATCATCTCCGTCACCCGTCGTCCACCGGCATAGATGTCGCCGTCACCGACCCATTGCAGCAGCCGGTTGGCCGCGTCATTGTTGCTCTCTCCCAGCGCATAGTCGATCCACTGGCCCACGGTCTCGTTCTCAAAGTCGCTCAACTGGCGGAAGGCTTCGCTGACGATCGCGATTTTCAGCGTCGACATGCCGGAGAAGGCCACATCCACATCGACGGTGGCCTCTTCACCGGTCGTCAGGTCCTGCACGTAGATGGCGGCGAAACCGGGGAAGTCGGATGTGTATGCGTTCAGTTCACGGCCCAACACATCCATCGACAACGGCGGCGGCGGCGACTCGTGCAGCGCCAGATAGGCCGTGCGCGCGTCTATGCTGCTGAGCGCGTCGAGGATCGACTGCGCGCTCTCCTCGAGCAGCAGCGTCTGCCCCACCGTGCCGGATGTCCACTGCCAACTGCGCTGGGCCGCGCCCACAAAAGTGGCCGGTAGCGTCGAGTATGGCGTGAACGCTTCCCGCCCCTCTTCACTTGCGCCTCGCCCCTCCCGCCACGCCCACTGCGGCGGCAGCACGCGGCCCGGCTGGGGCGGATGATCCAACTCTTCGCCCACCTGCATCAGCCAGGTCGCCAGTTTCTGCGCGTCAAAGCTGTAGCGTGCCGCGATATTCCTGCGGCGCTGGGGGATGCCGGCCAACTTGCGCAGGGCGATATCGACAAAATCCGGCCCGTCCAGGTACTGCTGCGCCTCCGACAGCATCGCCGCTGTGTCGACCTCAAAGTCCACCTCCTGCGGGCGCAGCACCAGGCGCGTGTCGTCGTAGTAGACCGCGATCGGCTGGCCCAGGCTGGCGACGATGGCGGCTTCGATCTGCGCGGGATCCTTCAGATGGCTGAGTTCCAGGTTGGCGAGATGCACCCCCGGCGGGATTGGCGCGGCCGCGGCCTTATAGCGCGTATACAGCGGGAAGATGGAGAGGAAGGCGATGAGAGGAAGGGCGAAGCGCAGGAATCCGGCCATTTTATTTGTTTCGAGTGATTTTTACTGTTGTTCAAATTCCTGAATCAGCCGTTCAAGTTCGGTTACGAAGTCGCTGTCGCCGGCCTCCTGCGCCAATTCCAAAGCGGCTTTCAAATCCGCGACGGCGTTCTGGTATTGATCAAAAATGGCCTTGGCAACTCCCCGATTGGTGTGGGCGTCGGCATCGTCGGGCCGGAGCAGTAGGGCCTGGTCAAAATCGGCGATAGCCTCTTGGCGTTGACCAAGATGGAACTTAGCAAGGCCCCGGTTGACATAGGTGCGGACGTTGTCGGGTTGCAACCTGAGGGCTTGGTCAAAGTCGGCGAGGGCCTCCTCGCATTGACCAAAATCGGACTTGGCTACGCCCCGGTTATAGTAGGCGTTGGCGCTGTCGGGCTGCAATTGGAGGGCTTGGTCAAAGTCGGCGCTCGCCTCCTCGTATTGACTAAGTTTGGCTTTGTTGACGCCCCGATTGATGTAGGCGCTGGCGCTGTCGGGCTGCAGGTGGATGGCCTGGTCAAAGTCGGTCATCGCCTCCACGTATTGACCAAGCTCGAACTTGACATAGCCCCGATTGAAGTAGGCGAGGGCGTAGTCAGGCTGCAAGCCGATGGCCTGATCAAAGTCGGCGATAGCCTTCTCGTGTTGACCAAGCTCGAAATTGGCTACACCCCGGTTGTAGTAGGCGTGAGCATTGTCCGACTGCAGTCGGAGGCCCTGGTCAAAGTCGGCGAAGGCCTCCTCGTATTGACCAAGTCTGGCTTTGGTGATGCCCCGATTGATGTAGGCGCTGGCGCTGTCGGGCTGCAGACGGATGGCTTGGTCAGAGTCGGCGATCGCCTCCTGGTATTGACCACGCTTGAACTTGGCAGTGCCCCGATCGCAGTAAGCGTCAGCGTAGCCGGGCTGCAGACGTAGTGCCTGATCAAAATCGCCGATGGCGTCCTCGTATTGTTCAAGTTTGGCCCTGACGATGCCGCGAGCATAGTAGGCGTGGGAATTGTCCGGCTGCAGTTGGAGGGCCTGGTCAAAGTCGGCGATCGCCTCCTGACATTGACCAAGTCTGTCTTTGGCTGCGCCCCGATTGACGTAGGCGTCAGCGTCGTCTGGTTGCAGCCGGAGGGCCTGGTCAAAGTCGGCGATCGCCTCCTGGTATTGACCACGCTTGAACTTGGCAGTGCCCCGATTGAAGTAAGCGTAGGCGCCTTCCCCCCAGCTAAAAGCGGCGACCGCTGCGATCCAAACCCATCTCTTGAGAGTGTGTATCATATTCGGTGGCCACTGACCAGTGTAATCGCCGCGTGGATAGCGCCTATCCGCCACGCGCCAGCGCCTCTATTCCCACTCGATCGTGGCGGGGGGCTTGCTCGAAATATCATACACCACCCGGTTGACCCCGTCTACCTCATTGACGATGCGGCTGCTGACCTGCGCCAGTAGCGCATAGGGCAGCTGCGCCCAGTCGGCGGTCATGAAGTCGTCGGTCGTGACGGCCCGCAGCGCGACCACGTTGGCATAGGTGCGTCCGTCTCCCATCACGCCGACGCTCTGCACAGGCAGCAGCACGGCAAAGACCTGGCTCGTCTGCCGGTAGAGGTCCGCGGCGCGCAACTCTTCGAGGAAGATGCGATCGGCATGGCGCAGCATCTCCAATCTCTCCCACGTCACCTCGCCCAGGATGCGGATGCCCAGCCCCGGCCCTGGGAACGGGTGCCGCCAGACGATCTCCTCCGGCAGGCCCAGCGTCTCCCCGATGCGGCGCACCTCGTCCTTGAACAGCATCCGCAGCGGCTCGATCAGCTCAAACGTCATGTCGTCCGGCAGGCCGCCCACATTGTGGTGCGTCTTGATCGTGCGCGCAGTGTGCGAGTCCTCACTGGCCCGGAGGGCGCCCCCTGATTCGATCACATCAGGGTAGAGCGTCCCTTGCGCCAGAAAAACCTTACGCGATGAGCGATCAGCGACGGCTTTCTCTCTCTCCTCCAACAGCCGCTCCGTCTCCTCCTCGAAAACGCGCACGAAGCGCGCGCCGATCCGCTTGCGCTTCACCTCCGGATCGGTCACGTCGGCCAGGTCGCTCAAGAAGGCCTCCTTGGCGTCCACCGCCACCAGCCGCATGCCCTGGTGCCGCTCGAACGTCTCCACCACCTGTGCCGCTTCGCCCGCGCGCAACAGCCCGTGATCCACGAAAATGCAGGTGAGCCGCTCGCCGATGGCGCGGTGGACAAGCGTCGCCGCCACCGCGCTGTCCACGCCGCCGCTCAGCCCGCAGACCACCCGGTCATCCAGCCCGACCTGCGCCCGGATCTGTGCAACGCACTCCTGAATGAAGTTGCCGGATGTCCAGTCCCCCGTGCAGCCGCAGATTCGGCGCACGAAGTTCTGCAGCAACTGAAAGCCATTGGGCGTGTGGACCACCTCCGGGTGAAACTGAAGCCCGTAGAGCGAACGTTCCTCGTCGGCGATCGCCGCGCACGGCGAATTCCCGCTGCGGGCGACGGTCTCGAAGCCCGACGGCAGCCGCTCCACCCGGTCGCCGTGACTCATCCACACCTGTTGTTCGGGCGCCTGTCCGGCAAAGAGGCCGTTCTCCTGCGTCACCTCGATCTGCGCCGCGCCGTATTCGCGCATTGTGCTGGGCGCGACGTAGCCGCCCAGCGTGTGCGCCAGCAGTTGCAGGCCGTAGCAGATGCCCAACACCGGCACGCCGCTTTCCAGCACGGCGGCCGGCAGCGTCGGCGCGCCCGCTTCATAGACACTGGCCGGTCCGCCCGAAAGGATGATGCCCTTCAGATTGACCCGCGACAACTGCTCTGCAGCGCGCTCCCAGGGGATCATCTCCGCGTAGACGTTGGCCTCCCGCACGCGGCGGCAGATCAACTGGCTGTATTGGCTGCCGTAGTCCAGCACGGCGATGGTTTCATGTTGCATGGATGTACAGTTTCAGATGCGTTTTCAGTGGCTGCTCGCCTGCGTCCTGCTCACTGTCAACTCACTTCGGCTGCCTTTGGGCGGGCGATCTCAACCTCGACCATGCCGAAGGTGGTCTCCAGGTCGGGAACGGATTCCCCGGCGTCGGAGAGGCTCGTGACGTGGTAGGCCATCGCTTCACCAAGCGACATCTGTGGGTTGGGAACCGGGTCGCCATCCGCTATCAAACCCTCGATGTGGAAGGCGATGGCCTCGCGTATCATTGTCTGAATCTCCTGCCAACTCTTGCCAGTGGCGACGCAACCGGGCAGTTCGGGCGCATAGGCGCCGTAGTTGTTGGGCGTCCGTTCGTATACGACCGCGTAGTCCAGTTTCATTGCTTCCCCTCCCTCAGCCCTGCCTGCTTCAGAATGCTCAGCCACGTCCCTTTCGGTACGTCTGCGCTGGGGTGGCCTGCAACGGTGACGATTCCGGGTTTGTCGTCGTGACGGTATTGTCGGTGGCTGCCGCGAGTACGGACAAGCCGCCATCCATCCTGCTCTACCAAGCGAATGGCCTCTCTAACTTTGGGCATACGCCACCTTGACCGCATTCCCCAAGCGCATATCCCGCCAGCCGCCAGTCACAAGATGATATGCTTTCACATGGAAATTTCGTGTTTTCTGCATTGCGGACCGCGTGAGAGAAAGCGAGACACGCACGTCTATCTTACCCATCCGGCCCGGTCTGAGCCAAATGCAAATGCCGACCGTGATTGGCGTGACTCATCCGATTCCCGGTTTGAATCATAACAGCGTTTGCCGTCCTTGCGCTCTTGCGCCACCATAATAACCGGATACGCAATACGTAACACGCAATAAAGAGGGGGTCCCATGAAGCTCGCAAACAAAGTTGCGCTCGTCACCGGCGGGGCGCGGGGTCTGGGCCGGGCCTATGTTCTGCATCTGGCGAAGTTGGGCGCGGATGTGGTGATCAACGACGTCGACCTGAACGCAGCCCAGGAGTATGACGAAGCGCTCAACGCCGAATCGGTGGCCGCGGAAGTGGAGGCTCTGGGCCGGCGCGCGCTGGGGATTGAGGCGGATGTGACCGACAAGGCCGCGGCGGAGGCGATGCTGCGCCAGACCGTAGACATGTTCGGCCAGATCGATGTCCTCGTCAACAACGCCGGTGGTATGCTCTACCCGCCGCCTAACCATACCGCTGCCACCGCGCCGCCGGATCACTACCGCTACATCGTCGACATCAACCTGACCGGCACGATCTTCTGCTGCCAGGCCGCCGCGCCCTATATGCAGGCGGCGCGCAGCGGCAAAATCGTCAACGTGGCATCCCAGGCCGGCTTGTGGAGCGGACGCAACGGCGGCGGCATGGCCTACAAGGTCGCCAAAGCCGGGGTGATCCATTACACCCGCGTCCTGGCCGCCGAATTGGGGCCGAACAACATCCATGTCAACTGCATCGCGCCGGGGTATGTGCTCTCCTCCCGCGCCGTGGCCCAAGGCCGCAATAGCCCGGAAGTGCGGGAACAATTGCTGCAAGACATTCCCCTGGGTCGGCTGGGCATGCCGGAAGACTGCGCCAAGGTTGTCGAATTCCTGGTCACGGATCTCTCCGATTACGTCACTGGCCAGTGCATCCCCGTCTGCGGCGGTTACGTCGCCTTCTGAGTTGAACTGCGAGGAGAGGGGAGAGAAGTGAGTTGCTCTCTTCTCGCTTCTTGACAATGTTCGGGAAAGGGGATTATATGTGGCCAGTGAACACGAATCATGCCTCCAGTCACGCTGCGCTATCCACCGGGGTAATGAAAACGTAAAAGGTGAAAATATGCGATTCGATCTTCTGATCAAAGGTGGCGAAGTGGTTGACCCCGGCGGCGGGCACAGCGGTCGTCTGGATGTTGCGATCAAGCGCAACCGCATCGCCGCGGTCGAGGCGGACATCCCGACGGAGACGGCCTTTCGCGTCGTGGACGCGGGCGGCCAATACGTGACGCCGGGGCTTGTCGATCTGCATACCCATGTGAATTACGGCTGCGGTTACTACGGCGTCCGCCCCGATCCGATCGCGGCCCGCAGCGGGGTGACGACTTGGCTCGACGTAGGATCGTCGGGGGGCTATAACTTCCCTGCATTCCGCCAGTTCATCATCGAAAATTCCCACGCACGCATCTATGCGCTGCTCAATATCTCGTCGATCGGCCTGACCGCGCGCACGTGGGAGCTGGCCAACCCGGGCTACTGCGATGTGGATCTCTGCTGCCAGATCGTGGACCTGAACCGGGACATCCTGCTGGGCGTCAAGGTGCGAATCGACAGCCTCACCACCAGCGGCCAGGGCCTTGCGCCTCTGCACAGGGCCAGAGAGGCGGCGGACCGTTGCGAGCTGCCGCTGATGACGCATATCGGCATGGGGCCGCCGGAGATCGACGGTGTGATGGAGTTGATGCGCCCCGGCGACATTCTGACCCACTGCTTCACCGGCGGCAATATGCGCATTGTCGAGGATTCGGGCAATCTGCGGGAGACGGTCAAACGCGCCTGGGATGCCGGCCTGGTGATGGATATCGGCCACGGCGCCGGTTCCTTCTCCTTCAAGACGGCGGAGACGTTGATGGCGCAGGGCTATCGGCCCGACGTGATCTCCTCCGATATCCACCAGATGAGCGTGAGCGGGCCGATGTTCGACATGCCCACCTGTCTGAGCAAATTCATGTCTCTGGGCATGGGCTTCGCCGAGGTGATCCGCGCGGCCACTGAAAGGCCGGCCGCTGTGTTAGGATTGGAGAAGGAGATCGGCACGTTGCGGCCCGGCGCGCTGGCGGATGTGGCGCTGTTCGAGATTGTCGAGGGGGATTTCATGTTCTTCGATGTGTTCATGAACCCGCGCCCCAGTCGGCAGTTGGTCCGCAACACGCTGACACTCGTCAATGGGCGCGAGATGGTGCGCCAGTCGGATGATCCGCTCATGCCGTGGATCGATCTGTCGGAAGACCAGCAGAGGTTGATCGCCGATGGGCATACGCCCCAGATGATGGCAGCCAATTGCCAGCACTGATTTTGCCTGAGCCGACCGCATCTTCTCGCCCCGCTGACTGCGGGTTTCTGCGCACTTGGCGGGGGCGGAACAGCGCACTTGGAGAAGGCCAATAGGCAGACCGACCGTTCCCGATTTCGACGCATTGTGCTTTTCATCAGAGCCGAAAGTCCGTAAGATGAGCGCCCACATCCACATTCCCCGTTCACAAATAGACAGCTTCTGTCGTCGCTGGCAGGTCTCTGAACTGGCTCTTTTTGGCTCCGTTGTGCGTGAGGACTTCGGCCCCGACAGCGACGTGGATGTGCTGATCCAGTTTCATCCGCAGGCACGGCATACTCTCTTCGATATGGCGCGCATGGAGGAAGAGTTGAGCCGGATATTTGGTCGGGATGTGGACCTGGTGGATCGCACAGCTGTTGAACACAGTCGAAACCATATCCGCCGCAAAGCGATTCTTCAATCTGCGGAAGCGATTCATGCCGCGTGACGATGATGCCTACCTGATGGACATGCTCTTAGCTGCTCAGGATGCGGCAAAATTCGCAACCGGATTGACATTCGCACAGTTCGAGATGAGTCGCTTGCACCAATACGCGATTTTGAAAGCAATCGAAATCATTGGTGAAGCTGCAGCACGCATTAGCGCTGAGACAAAGAAGGACCATCCAGACATTCCCTGGTCGGAGATAATCGGGATGCGTAATCGTCTCGTGCATGGATACTTTGAAGTGAACCTGAAGAGAGTCTGGGATACGGTGCAACATGCCCTTGCTGCATTGATCCTCGAGATAAAGCCGTTAGTGCCGCTGGACGATGAGAAATAGCACAATCCAAGAACGCACATCTACTAAAGAGGAGAACAAGAATGTCCGCACAGATACCCGATACACACGTAGACCTGTTGACCGGCCCGATCTTCGCCACCCTGACGACGCTCTCCCCGTCCGGCGCGCCGGAGAACACGATCGTCTGGTGCTCGTGGGACGGCACGCACGTTCTCGTCAATACGGCTGAAGGGCGCCGCAAACCGAAAAATGTGCGCGGCAATCCTAAAGTCGCCCTCATGGCATTGGATCCCCAGGATGCCTTCCGCTGGATCGATGTGCGCGGCGTCGTCGAGGAGATCGTGCCCGATCCCGACTTCGTGAACATCAATGCCCATACCAAACTCTACGCGGGAGCCGACGAGTACTACGGCAGCGTCATGCCGGCGGATATGAAAGGCACGGAGGAGCGGGTGATCTTCAAGATCAAGCCACGACGAGTTGTGATCTCGCCGCCCGCTTAACTGCAAGTTGCCAGTGGTCAGTGGCTCGTGGCCAGTAACCACAGTTCACTGACCACTGGGGTTTCGATCTGTCAACTCCAGGAGAAGGATCGCCAGCCTGATTCCTCTCTCTGTCCGTTCGCCGATGCGTCGAAAGCGGTGACGCAGATAAAACAGTTCGGCGTGGGCGGTTTCCAGGATAATCTGCGTGCAGCCCTCCTGCTGCGCGATGGAGACGGCGCGGGCCAGCAGGCGCGCGCCCAATCCTTGATTCTGGCAGGCGGGGGCGACCGCCAGCGTTGTGATGTTGAGCACGCGGCCATTGGGCTGATGGCTCTCTTGCGGGTCCTCGTCCAAGGACGGCTCGCGCAGGTCAGCCCACTTCTCCGTCGTCAGATACCCGGCGATGAACGGGCGTCCGTCGCCGCAATTCCCCTCCAGCGCCGCGCAGCCCTGCGGGAACGTCAGCAGGCGGCTGCGGATGGTCGCCGGCTCCTCCTGTGCTCCGTACGCGCCGAAAATCTCCTGATCCAACGCGACAAGACTCGCCCAGTCCTCCAGCCTAGCCGACCGCATCAGGTAGAGTTCGCTCACGGCTGAATGTGATCCTGGCGGGGGTTGATCGCCACGGTGCGGAACTCGCGAATCAGTTCGATCAGCCCTTCCACCGCAGCCTCAAGAAACTGCTCTCCCTTTTCGCGGCTGGCGGCTGTGGCGTCCCCCAGCACACCGCTGACCGTCAACGAACTCCAGTACGGCCACAGGCTGGCGACCGAGCCATCTTCGCGTTTGCCCATCAGCAGATCCGTCTGGAAGCTGGGCGACAGCGGCGAGCGCTCATCGACGGCCTTGTCCATCTGCACCAACTCCTCGGCCAGGGCCAGATAGAGGGCTGTCTCGTATTCTCCGGCGTGGGAGGTGCCGCCAAAGTCCGAGGCGCGGATGGCGTTGCCCACCTCCTTGCCCTTGCGCACCCCCCAGTGATTGACCGAGGCGCAGAGGGTCTTGCCTTCGGTTTCCAGCACGGTCAGGCGGGCGGCCATCTCCACCGGCGCGGTATTGCTGCCGTGTCCGTTCACGATCAGAATGCGCTTGAAGCCGTGATGAGCCAGGCTGACGCAGACATCGCGCACATAGTTGATGAAGGTGTCCCAGCGAATCGTGATCGTGCCGGGGAAATCCATGTGGTGGGGGCTGTACCCATGGCTGACCGGTGGGATCAGCACCGCTTCATCCGCGATGCGCGCCACCGCCCGCTCACTGATTCCTGTGCAAAGGCGCACATCGGTGTCGATGGGCAGGTGGTAGCCGTGATCTTCGTAGGTGGCAACGGGCAACACAGCCACCCGGCCGGAGTGGGCCGCCTCGCGACAGGCAGACCAGGTCATCTCAGCATAGCGGTAGGTCGTCATTCTCACTCTCCTTTAATAGTCGGTAGTTTTGTATTTGCAATTTTTAGTTGACCATCACGAATGTGATTTCCGTTGTGAACGCACATTGGTTAGGCCCCCCACTAAAAACTGGCTACTGAAAACTTCTGTTCACCCACACGGCAGCAGAGCAGTGAGCAAAGTCATGCGCCACCAGCCTCTGCCGGCCTCCGTGCAGCGGGATCAGATGGAGGTATCCTTCATCAACGCGCGCCAGCCATGCGCCGTCCGCCGACAGATCATAACCGGGGAAGGCCAACGTGGACTCCGAGGAATAGACTAGGCGTTCACCGGTCTGGTTATCATAGAGATGCAGATACCAACTGGCGGCGCTTCGTTCTACGCTGTGGACGAAAAGCCAGCGCCCGTCCGGAGAGAAGCGCAGCGAACGGATCGATTCCAGGGGATGTTCGACCTGCATCAACTGTCTAATCTCGCCTGTAGCAAGGCTGTAGGCGAAGATGAGGGTGGCCTCTGTGCCCGTCCCGTACCCGACGCGTGCGGCGACGAACAGCCGGTCGGGCCAGGTCGGATGCGTCGCCAGCGTCACGTGCGTGATCGGTAACGGTCGATCCGTCGCGCCCCGCAGCGCGTCAGCCGGTGTCTCCATCTTCAGAAGCGTCTCCATCTTCAGAAGCGTCTCCATCTCCAGAAGCGTCTCCATCTCCAGATGTGGAAGCGTCATCACAGCGATCTGCATCCCATCGTCCGGCTGAATGAAGGCAAAACGCTCACTGTCCAGCCAGGCCGCCGACCGGCCGCGGGCGACCGCCGTGTGAGCCTCTCCCTCCTCGTCGCCCAGCCACAGCACACCATCGCCGCGCGAGACAATCGTCCTGTCCCGCGCAGGCGACCAGACGGGCAAACCGTCCAGAGGCTGGAGCGCGCACGCGCCCCGGTCGCACTCTGCCAGATTCAGATAGTTGAAGCGGACGACAGGCTGCTGGCGTCTGTCATAGGCGTAAAAGAGCATCCCGTCTGTAAAGGTTTCCACGGCGAAGAGAGGGGGATTGGAGGGCCTGTGGGCCACACCCTGCGCCCGCCCCTGACGCCAGATCAGCACGGGGGAGCCACTTGCCGCGGCATTAAATCTCTCCCCCGTTCTCTGTAGCAAAACCCCATCAGCGCCCGGCAGCGCATACATCATGCGAAACGTACCGTTGACGTTTCCCTTTGTGAACGCGCCGCTCTGCGTCGCGTAGCGATAGACGTTCGCGCTTGGGGACCGTTCCGCCGCGCAAAGCAGTTGCAGATCCTGCGCGGGCAGGGTGCTTCCCGTCGCTGTCGAAGCCGCCAACTGCTGATCGGCATAGCGGATCCACTCCTTCTGGATCGAACGTCCATAGCTGTTGAAACCGGCGTTCAGCAGCCACGGGCGATAGGTCTCGAATCGGAGCAGCGCCCGTTGCAGCGCGGCCGGTGACTGCTCCGGGCTGCCCGCGAGGATGAAATCGACCATGCTATAGACGATCTTCCAGGTGTGCGGGGTGATGTTGCTGCCGGAGCGCCAAAGGTAGACCCGGTGCAGATTTGCCACGTCGTGAATCGGCCCCTGCAAGATTTCCTCATAGGTGGAGGCGGTTACGGGCCACGGGATGAGGCCCAATTGGCTGAGTTGCTTGTCCAGCAGGGCGCGGAAGAATACGGCGCCGTGCCCCCTTCGAGCCCGGGCGCTTCCAACACTGTCGCAGCAGCGCCAACCAACCAGGTCGGCGATCCCACCGCCTATGATCAGCGACGCGTAGCCGGTGCGCAGCGCCTCATAACCGGCCTCGTCCACCGGGCGTCCGATGAGGCTGGGCGTCGGCAACTTCAGCCCCGACGCGTTCGCGCCCTGCCCGGTCAGGGGCGCATTGAACGCGTCCATCCAACGAGGCCCGGAGGGCGCTCCATCTGCCATGCGCACAAGCGAGCCGGACTCCGTGTCCAGCACCACCTTCAGCTTCCAGTTGCGGCCACAGCGCAGATCATCCAACTCCTCGCAGGCCGCGGCCAGCATCTCATCCCATTCGCGCGCCAGGCGCTCAACCGTTGCCGCGTCCCGTTCCGGGTATTCGACCGTCAGATAGCGGCCTGTGACCGTGCGCTTCTCTCCCCAGAAGGCAGGATAGGCGGGTACCAGCGCCCAGCCGGTCATCCCTTCCCGATAGGTGACGGTCTGGTGAAGGGTCACCGGCGGGCCGTCGCTTCGATCGGCTTCTTTTGCTTCGGGCAGCCGAGAATCCCATCTCATCGGTTCGTAGGCGAAGGCGAGCGTGACGGTCGCCATGCGCCAGTCGGAGGTGAAGACGATATCCTTGACTGTGCCGGTGAGCGGCTCGTCGTCAGCGCCGCGGGCCAGGGTCAGGCCGAAGAACGCTCGGTCCCAACGCATTCCATTGCTGAACATGCGCTTCTGGCTGCCGCCCCAATTGGGGTAATCCGACGAAATCATACTGCCGAAGAGCGCCCCATCGTTGTCGCGCTCGGCCTGCTGCACGATCCCGTGCATGGCCAGCACCTCCGCTTCGATGGCGGCAGAGACAGCTTCCAATTGCCTCATCAGAACGTAGCGCACGCCCCAGATGATCGCCGCCGCCAGGAGCAGAGCAAACAGAGACCAGAGCCACCAAGGCCGGCCGCGTCGCTTCGGCGCCCGCGCCTCTTCATCAGGAGTCTCCTCCCGCCTCCGACCGTCTTCCTCCTCTTGCGTCCGCCATTCGAGTCGCATGGGGTTGTTACTCACCACTCGCCACTACCCACTAGTAGTTCAGCAATCTTCTATTGTCGGATAAAGACGTTTGAGCTTGATGCGAGCGTCAGCCGTAGTGAAACGCCAGTTGACGGTAGTTGCCGAGGCATTGCGGCGTTTTTGCCAAGCATCGACTTGCTGCATCAAGGTGGCTTGGTCCGGGATGCGAGCTTTCAAGCATTGCCGATGCAGGACACTGAGTTCGATTTCAGCCATATTGAGCCAACTGCCATGTTTGGGGGTGTAATGGATTTCCAGTTTGGCGGCCAGACGGCGGGCTTCGGCTGCCGGGAACGCTTGATACAGAGAAGCGAGTTTGTGTGTGTTCAAATTGTCCATCACCAGGACGATCTTGTCTGCCTGCGGAAAGTGGATGTCGACCAGGTCACGCATGCAGTGGGCAAAGTCAACCCTGGTGCGGCGCGCTGTCACCTTGACATGACGCCAGGCTTGCAGAGGCGCGAAGCAGAGAAAGAGGTTGCCGGTGCCGTTGCGTTCATATTCGTAGTCATATTTGGCCACAGCGCCCGGTCGGGGTGGCAGGGGCAGACGGGTCTCTTTCGTCAACTGTTTGCTGCCTTCATCAAAACAGACCAAAGGTCGCTTGGGATCCTGCGCCCGATGATAGACCTCAAGCGTATCTTCCATGGCACAGACGAACTCGGCATTCGCCGTCGCCGGAATACACCACTCATCTTTCAGCCAGGGCTTGAGTTCGTTTTTTTTAGCGTCGTCCGCACCGTTTCGCGCGAAATACGCTCGACCACCTCTAATTCGACCAGCTTATCGGCCAGCATCTGCAGCGTCCATTGCTCCTGTCCATCAGGCGCAGCGCTACACGCTAACTGCACCAAGCGGGCTTCGCCGGCGCCATCCAATACGCAGGCGCGCTTCCGTTGCGGTCGCATGTGGATGAGCGCAGCTTCAATCCCGGCTGTGACACAGCGCGCCCGAATTCGCTCTACGGTGCGCGCGTGCGCACCTAAGGCCTTGGCAATCTCGGCATCAGTCCAGCCACCTCCGGCTTGCTCTTCATCGGCCATCAGCAGAATGCGTGCCCGTCTCAAGCGCCGCGCCGACCCGGCGCCTGTGTTCACCTGTGCATCCAGTTGCGTGCGTTCTTCCTCTGTCAAGCGCACCCGATATCGTTTCGCTGGCATCTTTCCTCTCCTCGTGTCTACGTTTCTGGAGAGTGTGCCACAGTTCACTCTGTCCGACAAATCTTGTCTGTTACACTACTAGCTACTTCTGTCCGGTGGGCGATGAGCGCATAGACGCCCTTTACAGTCCGAGCGCGCAAGTCGGCCGTCGCCTGGTCTAAATCAATTAACTCGCTTCGCTTCAGCGTGTCTGGATCGTAATAGAGAAGCGCCGGCGCGCCAACCTGCCATTGCCCGCGCTCGGTCAGGACGGCGGCCATGTCTTCGTGATCATACGTCCATTCCCACGTAGTTCGTCCCTGCACGCTGCGCAGGGGCGATGTGCGCGTGAACAGATCCGGCACGCCGGAGACGATCAACAGAGGCGCATCCGCTTTCAGAGCCCTGTGCAGCCGCGCCAGGCCAATCCGCAGTTCGATGGGGTCCATGCACAGAATAGAAAAGAAGCAGCATGCCCCGTCGAAGGCGTCCGTCTCGTCCAGTTCCGCCAATGCCAACTGGCGGAAGTCTCCCTCCGGCGCGCCGCATCGGGCCTGGGCGATCATCGTCGCTGACGGGTCGATGCCGGTCACGCGCCGGCCCGCGGCTGTCAGCGCGGCCGCGATCGGCTCGCCATGTCCGCAGCCGATCTCCAAGACGCGGCCATTGGCGGGCAATGCCTCCAGCCAGCCCTCGAACGCCTCGTGAAAGAACGGTTCGGACAGGTAGTCGTGTGTGTAGTCCGTACCGAGCGCGTCGTAGGCAGCCGCGTTGACGCGGCTGCTGAAGGCATTCACCTCCAGGCCGGGCGGCGTCGCCATTGCATTGGCAGGAAACTGATCACTGGGCGCTGGCCGCCGCTGTTCCAGCGCCTGGCGCAGTTCCCGGTCGAACGCCTCGCCGAAGCGCAGAAGCTCGTCGCCGCTGATCCGGTCCAAGGTGAGCGTGATCGCGGAGCCGTCCGGCTGCCCGCTGTCGGTGAGGCCGCTGACAGTCAGCTGTAGCGTCATCTGAAAGGTCGGGTTGCCTTGCGCGTCAGCCGCGCCGGGGCGCGCCATCAGCAGCGCCGGTGGACAGCCGCTGCGCCATGTCGCGTAGGGGGTCTCGCCGTTGAGCAGCTGTTCGATCTGTTCGGCGCAATGCCAATCGTCAGCTTGCAGGATGTGGCGCAGGTACGTCAGCGGCGCGTCCTTCAGCCCATAGCTGATCTCCACCCAGACCGCCGCGCGCGCCGCACACTCACTATCCCCCAACACCAGGCGCACATCTTCATTCACCGCGACCGGCGCCCAGGGGCGGATCATGAGCGCAAGGGCGGGGCGAGAACTATCCCGGTCGGTGAGGACGTGCTGGTGGAGGTGGGACATAGGGTTGTATTGTGGTCAGTGGCCGGTGCAGCGACTCGGCATGAGCCACTGTAAGAGCGTCGCGGCATCGCGCAGGAACGCCTCCGGCGCGTCGTCCTGGACGAACTCCAGCAGGGCGTAATGCACGTGATCGCGTGTCGAGTTCAAACGCGACGCCTGCGCCAGATAGTCCAGCCAGTGCGCCTCTCCCTCTGCCAGAGGGCGGCGCTCGCCGCTCTGCTGATGCCAGTGGAAGACATGGAGATTCTCCAGCCAGGGCCGCAGCGCTTCCAATCCGGCTAGGTTGCTGGACCGCGTTGCGTAGCGGGGCGGCTGCCATAGAGAACGCACATTGGCATGGTCCACCGCTTGCAGGAGACGCACGGCCGCCGCGTTCGTGTCGGTGAGCGTGTTGCCGTGAAATTCGTAGACGATGCCGATCTGCGCCGCTTGGGCCAGGTCGGCGATGCGGCGGCTATCGGCCACAACATTCTGGAAGTAGGTCTTGTCAGCGCTGCCGCTGCCCTGGCGTCCGGCCCATACGCGAATGAGCGGCGCGCCCAGCGCCACCGCCGAGGCCAGCACCGCCTCGAATGGGCCGCTTTCGGCGTGGCCGGCGCGGTAGTAGGAGCCGTAGGCCGCCACGCGCAGACCGGCTTCGGCGCCCATGCGCGCGATGGCCCGCGCCTGCGCTTCATCCCCGTGCGGGGCGTGAATATCGCCACCCCATTCGACCGCGGCCAGACCGGCCTGCGTCACCAGGGCGATGATCTCAGCCACGGCGAGTTGGCGAAACGTGATCGAGACGAGTCCGGGCAAAAACATTGGCGCTCCTGTCGGCGGCGGAGACCCGCCCATGGGGGCCAGAGCGCGCCCCAGGCGTCCCAGTTCCGCATCAGGCCAACAGCGGCAGCGTCTCTTGCGTGATTTCGTACTCCATGCGTTCCCCCGCCAGATAACGGGTCAACTCCGCCACCATCATGCGGCCCATGCGCAGGCACTCGGTGTTGTGCGCGCCGGCGATGTGGGGCGTGAGGAGTACGTTGGGCAGGCTGTAGAGAGGCGAACCGGCCGCCGGTGGTTCCGGGTATGTGACATCGAGCAGGGCGAACAGGTCCGGGCGCTGTTGGAGGACGGCGATCATCTCCGGCTCGTGTACGACCGCGCCGCGCGCGGTGTTGATAAATGTGGCGTTCGCCCTCATCGAGGCCAGGTGCGCGCCGGTGATCATGCCGACCGTCTGCGGCAGCCAGGGCGTATGCAGCGAGACCACATCGCAGTTGCGGAACAGTTCGTCCAGCCCGACCGGCTCCACGTTCAACGCCGCGGCCGTCTCCGGCGTCAGGAACGGGTCGTAAGCCAGAACGCGCACGGGGAGCGTCTCTTGCAGCAGGCGGGCGACCCGGCGGCCAACCTGCCCCAGCGAGATCAGGCCGACGACGCCGCTGTAAAGGCCCGCCAGCGTCTCCTTGTTATCCGGGTCGTAGCTCTCCTCGCTGCGGAGTTTGTTGGCGAAATGCCAGACGCGTTTCAGGCTGAGGATAATCTGCGCCAGGGTGAACGGCGCCACAAATTCCGCATTGGCGCCGTACCCGCTGGTCAGGCGCACGCTCCGCTCCCACAGCGCGTCGGTCACAAAATAGTGGACCGTGCCCGCGGCATAGAAGATCGCCTCCAGATTGGGCGCGGCGTCGAGGAATGCTTCGTCCACGCGCGCCATGCCCCAGCCGGAGAAGATCAGCGTGACATCCGCCAGCGCCGATCGGTCTTGTGCGACGGATTCTGCCGTTTGCAGCGGCGCGACGATCTCCACCTGCGCTTCGATATCGCGGCGCGAATCCGGCCCGTAGATGCGGGCAAAGGCGCTTTCCCCCAGCAGGTACAGCCCTTTTGGCTTCTGCATGTGCATTGCAACCCCACTCGCCACATGGTTTCCAGCTATTGGTTTCCGGTCTTGAGTAACTGTACCCAACTCAAAAGTATGACGTCACTAAAAACTACAAACTAAAAACTTCCTCCGCCATCCACTGACGCAGAACCCGTGCATGCTGGGGTAGGGCGATCTCCGGCTCCTCGATTGCCGGATGCCACTTCTTCTCCCACTCGGCGCAGAGATAGCCGTCGTAACCCTTGGACGCGATCAGGTGGATGATCTCCCGGCAGGGGACTTCGCCTTCGCCCATCAGCTTCAATTCCCAGCTTCCGTCCTCCCGGCGTTGCGCGTCCTTGATGTGGACGTGCGCCAGCCGTGCGCCGATGAAGTTCCAGGTGTCCTCGACCGCTTCGCCCATCCGGTAGGGGTGATGAACGTCCCAGATCGCTTTGATGTACGGTGAATCCACCTGGCGCAGCACGCCCGCCACCTCCTCCCCCCGGCAAAAGGCGTCATGCGTCTCCAGGCAGATGGTGACGCCGTGGCGTTCGGCATCGGGCGCCGCCTCCGCCAGGCTGTTGGCGACCAGATCGATCACCTCCGCCATCGTCTGGCCCTCGGACGGGCCGCCGCCGAACGTGCGCACGTTCGGCGCCTCCAGATCGTTGGCCAGCGCCACATAGGCGCGCAGGTCTGCCAGCTGTTGGGCGCGGTCGTCCGCGTCCGGTGAGGAGAAGCGGGTGGACGCGCCGATGCCGGCGATGACCAGCCCGTGCCGCTTCAACAGGCTGCGAATGGCCGCGCGCCGCTCTGCGGGCAGATGCGGCGAGATCACCCCACCGTCCAGGATACGGATTTCCAGCCCGGCGTAGCCGTCGGCCACCGCCTGTTCCGCGGCGCGCGCCAGCGACCAATCCGGCGTGCCCAGCGTGCTGAATACGAGTGGGTAGGGGTAAGGCAAAGTGCGATCCTTTCAGCTCGAAAAATTTTCGCTGTCTACTGCGATGGCTTGGGGTGCTGTAGAGCGGATTTCTGATCTGCAATTGTTCGCGCGATCTCTTGTATCAATCGACTCATTAATGGGTGAGAAGGGGTCATTTTGAATGCAATCTCGTGCAGCCCAGCAGTTCTATGCTTGATAGGCCGGTCAGACGCGCTGAGAAAGCGGACCAGCATTTGGAAAAGCTGCTTGCCTCGTAGTTGAAGCTGATATGCTTCTCTGATTTGTCGATGGATCTCTTCACCGGGCGGATGAAATCCGCGGGTTTTGCGAAAATCCTCGTCCATTTGTGTTTGTCCAAGCGGGACAACTTGATTGGAGTGATTCTTGACCTCATAGGGCCTTCCCGCTAAACACTCTTCAACTTCAAATGCAAACCATTCGACAATGGCACCCAGAAGTTGCTGATGTTCCTGTACTTCCTCGCTATCCAGCAACTTCTCCAGTTCAGCGCTTGCATACAGGTCATTCTCAATGCTATACCCTTCCGTCCAAATCACCCCATCGTAGTCTGACGGAATCCCTGAGAACAGCCACATATCCCTGTCGGCGACAAAAGCAACCGGTAGATCAGCGAATTCGTGCCTCTTCTCATAAACGCAAAGTAGATTCTCTCTACCACCCGTAGGCAGTACATTAGCGGTTCGGCTGCCAAGGCGCTCTTCTACCCAGCGATAGATGCGCATATCATCTTGGCCTTCAACAACAACCGTTGGTAGTGCGGATCGACGAAGCGCAGCGACCAACTCGTCTACCGTGGGGGACGGCGTCGGCACTAACTTGCTCCTCGATCGTCACCCAACAGAATTTCCTTGTCAGGATACTTTGCATAGATGAAGGGTGAATGTGTGGCAATGAAAAACTGATTCCCGGTCCCCTGTTCCAGCAACGTCGGCAGCAGGAGCCTCTGCCAGTCCACGTGCAGGCTTAACTCCGGTTCATCAATGAAAATAGCGGCATTCTCGCTGAATGCGTTGTAACACAGAAAACTGAGCATCTGTTTCTCTCCGGCGGAGAGTTTGTCCGATGCGATAGCCTCCTTTGCTGCCTCAAGAGCCATGCCGTCCGTTCCTTCTCCCAGGGTAATCCCCTTTGTAGTTTCACCACGGGCATTTTGTCCGACGACTTGAATTGCCTGATACTGCAAGATGCTCCGAGTAAGCTCGGATAGCACCATAAACGGCTTGAGCAGCCGCTCGCTCTCCTCGGCAACCTCTTGAATGTCGGTCAGTACGGAGGGCACAGACCGAGATTTTTCCCAGCTTATTACATCACTAGGGGTGGCTTGGAATTTCTGTGAAATTTCTTTTAGTAGCCGCGACTGGCGGTCTCTGATCTCTGTGTTAATATCGGCGTATTTCTGTGTCAGCAGTATGCCAATATCATTGGTTGAAATTGAAGCGATGAACCTGTGGCCGTTGGTGGAGATATTAGATGAGAACCTTTCCAATGAAGATTGAAACGCTTCCGGCCCCGAAGTCGTTGCTCTATCCAATAGGTCAACATCGCTGAGACCGGAAAAGCCGCCTTCAATTCTTCTGAATGTGGGAAAGAATAGACTCCTTTTTGTCGTGCGGACGATGCGCTTGTTCAGTTCTTTCAGCGTCTCGTCTAGCTGTTCAACAGTCCCGGTCTTTTGTACATCCTTTAGGAGAAGTGTTGTTAGAGTGATCTTGCCAGATAAACCACGGTCAATTGCCAAGATAAATGAATCCGTATCAACTGAAACATTTCGAAACGGAATTTCTAAGATCGTTCGTTCAAGATTCCCGCTGATCAGGTACCAGAGTAATTTCAGCACTGTCGTCTTACCCGACCCATTCTTGCCGGTAATGATGTTCAGGTCTTCATTGAACTCACGGTCGATATCAATCCGGTGATTCAGACCTTTTACTTTAAGTCTTCTTATCATCTGCTTGAGTCTCCTTACTCAATCTACGCGGGGTGAAAAGCGCTCTCTCTCATCCTGCGGAAGAACGCCACCTCGCGCACAAACGTGTCGAACCAGTCCGCGCCGTCGTCGAGTTCGTACTCGCAATGAATCGACAGAAAACCGTCGTAGCGGATGCGGCGCAGTTCGGCGAAAACGGCCGTCCAGTCGACGATCCCCTCGCCGGCGGCCACCCAGCGCGTCCTGGCCGCGCCGTGGCCGTTCCTGGCGACGCGCTCAATCAGGACATCCTTCATCGAGAGGATGCTCAGATAGGGGCGCGCCATCGCCAGCCCGAAATCGAACGGCTCGCCGTCGACCGCGAAATGGCCGGGGTCGAGATACGCGCCCAGACAGGCCGGATCGAAGTCGCGCAGCAGGTGCATCAGCGCGGCCGCGTTCAGCCCCATGCAGTAGTGCGAGTGCGTGTGATAGCAGATTTTGACGTTGTAGACGCGGGCCAGCTTTTCCCAAGCGGCAAAGGCCCGCCGCACGCTCTCCACCTGCTCCCAGTAGTCCATCGTCTGCGGCTCGAACTTGAAATAGCCCAGCTTCAGCAGTCGCACATCCGCCGCGTCCATCGCGGCCAGCAGCGGCTCCGCCAGTGGATGGTCCGCCGTCAGCAGATCGAAATTGCCCGTAACCATGCCGATGCGCAAGCCGGCCTGCGCCATCTGCGCCTGGGCCTGGGGCAAAGCAGTGGCCGCGTTGTCCGGGTTGACCGGATGGCCGGGCCGCACCGCCAGGTCATAGCCGTTGTAGCCTTGCCGCTGCGCCAGATCGATCAGTTCCGTAATGCCCTTCTCCTGGAGCATCTTGCTGAAAACGATCAGTTGCATACGATTGAGTCTCCCTTTGTCTACTAGCCACTGACCACTAACCACTGCCGCTCACAACCGGTGCATATGAAACCCGCCGTCGACATTCAGGACTGCGCCGGTCGAGAAGGGGAACAGCCCCTCGGCCAGGGCGACGACCGCTTTGCCCACGTCCTCCGGCTGACCCCAGCGGCGAATCGGGGTCAGGCCGTCGCCGATTAAATTATCGTACTTCTCCTTGACCGCGCTCGTCATGTCCGTCTCGACGATGCCCGGGCGCACCTCACAGACGTTGATCCCGTTCTCCGCCAGCCGGTCGGCGAACAGGAGCGTCATCATGGCGACGCCGGCCTTGGAGATGCAGTATTCGCCGCGCGCCGGGCTGCTCGTGTACGCGCTGATCGAGCCGATGTTGATGATCTGCGGCGCACGCGCACTGTCGGCTCCCGTCTCCAGCCGCTCCAGCATCGTCCGCGCCACCAGCTGCGTCAGGAAGAACGGCCCTTTCAGATTGACGTTCATCACCTCGTCGTAGGAGGCTTCGGTCGTTTTCAGAATATCCATGCGCGTGCGCGGCGCCATTCCGGCGTTGTTCACCAGCAGATCGATCTGCCCGAAGCGTTCGAGCGCCGCCTGCACCAGGCGCGCCCGGTCCGCGGCGACGCCGATATCGGCCTGCACCACCAGCGCGTCGCCGCCCGCCTCCGTCACCAGTCCGGCCGTCTCGTTCGCCGTCGCCGCATTGCCGCGGTAGTTGATCACCACCGCCCACCCGGCTTCTGCCAGCGCCAGCGCGATACCGCGCCCGATGCCGCGCCCGGCGCCGGTGACCAGGGCCGAACGCCGAGCCGACCGCATCTTTTCGCCCTCGCCGACCGCATGTTCGCGCACTTGGCGGGGGCGGAACGGCGCACCCGGCGAAGCGTGAGTCACTTTGGCCATTGTGTCACTCCGCCCCCAAAATCTTGCACACCGCTTCCAGGAAGAAGTGGTCTCCCCACATCACGCTTTCGTTCACGCCCAGCCCCAGCCGTTCGTGGTACATCCCCTGTTTGAGGATGCCTTCCCAGCCGTCATCTTCGATAGCGAGGAACTCCGGCTCGGTGAGCGTATCGATGATCTGCAAAGCGTAGTCGTTGTACTGCTTGCCCAGCGTCGGGTCGCCGACCAGTTGCGAAAGCTGGATCAGGCCGCTGGCAGCGATGGCCGCAGCCGAGCTTTCGTGCGGGTTCTGCGGGTTCTGCTCCCCCCAGTCGTTGGGCGGCACACCGTCCCCCGGCGTATTTTCCATGTAGAACCAGGCGTTGTCCTGGCTCGTCTTGAGAAAACGGGCATCCCCCGTCATGCCGTACACCGTGCCGAAGCCGTAGAGCGACCAGCCAAGCCCCCGCGCCCACAATGAGTCGTCGCGCCAGCCTTGATGGGTCGTCTGGCGCAGGAATTCGCCCGTCTCCAGATCGAAGATGCCTTCGTGCGAAGTGCTGCCGTCGCCCCGCACCAGATAGCGGCGCGTGGTCAGGCAATGGCGGTAGGCGGTCTCCCACAGCTCCTCGTCATCCGTCTCCTGCGCCGCGTAGAAGATGATCGGCACGTTCATCATAATGTCGATGAAGAGGCTCTCGTCCGAGACAAAGGAGCGCAGGTATTCGCCCTTCTCCTTGAAGCGCTTGGCGAGAGTCTGACCCGCCTCGATGACGACCGCGTTTTTCTCCTCGTCGCCGGTCAGGTCGTACCAGCGTTTCCAGGTGGAGAAGAACACAAAGCCGAGATCGTGGACATTGCGGTCGGTCTTGCGGTGTTCCAGCAGGCGGGAGTAGTGCTCGGCCTTCTCGCGGAAATACTCGTCGCCGGTGGCCTGGAAGATCAGCCAGAGCTGCCCGCCGAGGAAGCCCTCACACCAGTTCGTCCACGCCTCGCCGCCGTGCATCCACTTGCCGTTTTGCGTGTACATCGGGAAATAGTCCGGGTGCGCCTCCACCAGGTTGCGCAACTGTTTGGCCGCGAACTCGACGGTTCTTTCGCACTTGGAGAGCAGGTTATCGTGGTCGATCATGGGCGTCCTCCTGGTTTGATAGTTGATAGTTTCCGGCTTTTCGTGTGTGTTCACGCAACGAAAAACGTAACTACTCAGCCATTACCCAATGTGCGCCTTTCAATGGGCAACCAAGTCATCCAAGTGTAATGAATCGTGTTTGGAATCTGTCTGAAAAGGTCAGGTTCGGGTCAATACGGCACAAATGGTGCGAATTATGGCGTGTAGATGGAGGATTCACGCTTTCCGGCAGTCATTATTGGTCTTTTTGACCGATGACCGTACCTTTTCAAACAACCTCCCAGACGAGGCTGAGTTGCTACGATGATGGTAACTACTAAGCCTGGTATGTGGAAGGGAAGAATGGCTGGTCAATAAATGCGTTGTAGATGGCATCAATGGCATTGTGACCGTGTTTGCGAGCGGTTGAGATATAGGAACGAATGGCACAGAAGGTATCGGCGCCCTCTTGTGTGCGGAAGGAACCGGAGACTTTCTGTTGAACCTTGATCATGCGCACATCGCGTTCGACCTGGTTGTTGTCAAAGGGGATGCGGAAATCATACATAAAGGCCAAGACGCCAGATTTATGCTTGTGCAGGCGGTCGAGCAAGTTTTTGGGCGGCGCTTGTTTGGGGCGGCCGCGTGCTCTGGGTCGGGTCGGCTTGGGCGGCGGGTTAGCGGCCAAGCCTTGGGCAATGAGCGCATCGTACTCGGCCTCGTAGTAGGCCAAGCGCTCTGGGGGTAACACAGTGTGCGCTTCTGGGGTGGATGCGACTTCGGCTTTGATGGTGCATAACAGACGAGCCATCTTCTCAGCCCATGCTTGGCCGTATTGCTCGAACACAAAGCGCAACTCGCGCAGATGATGGACGTTGCAGAAAGCGTGCTGGCAGTCGCTAAACTGGAGATAGGGGGCCCAGTGGTCATGCAGAGCAACGCCCTGGTAGCGGGGCAAGATGCCAGCGTCTCGCATGCCGACATGACCTCGTTTGCCATGGACATGGTAGTAAGTCAGCCTGGCTGTGCTGGCCACATGCAGCCACTGCAAGCGCCCCTCGACACGCAACCCACTCTCATCGAAGTGGACGACCGGGTCAGCGATGAGTTGTGCGCGAATGTGTTCCAGAGTCGCTTGGCTCCGGCTGACAAGTTGACGGGCGGCGGCGAGTATGACCGCCTCCGAGGGCGCATCGCCGTAGAGCGCGGTCAGCAACTCTTTGATACGCGCCAAGGGGATGTACTGTTGGCCATACAGGTAGCAGGCGAGCGCTTTCAGACGCGGGCCATACTGGGTCGGTTGGGTCACGTGGGCTGGAAAAGCCTCCTTCACATGGGCGCCACAGCCAGGACACTGCTTGACCTCTGCCTGATGCTCTGTGACTTCGATGCCAACCGGCGGCATGTCGAACACCTGCCGTTTCACATGCCCCTTGGCGCCGACCCCCTTCAGGTCTGTTTGGCAGTGCGGGCAGTCCTGTAGCGTATGAAGGATGACATGATGCGGTTCCGCCACTTGCGTCAAGGTTTGCCCTTTGTGACCAGGTTGCCCCCCACGCGGCCGCTGGCCCGACTGACGCAGACTCTGTCTTCTGCGCTTCTTCAGACCATCGCTGCTGGGTGGCTTGCCGCTATTGTTACTGTCTTTCGCCAACTGATCCTGCAATTCCTGGATCAACACCTGCTGCGCAGCCACTTGCTCTCGCAATGCCAGAATCAACTCGATCAGACTCTCTTGGTCTAATCGCTTCAGTTGCTCACGATCTACTGCCAACGAGTTGCTCATAATTCCCAATTCTACCACTCCTACCATTGGTTTCGCATTAGCTTCCTGTTAGCATTCTATTTGATCTCTGGCCCTTTATCCTATGCCTTAGTAGTTACCGAAAAACTAAGAACTGGAAACTTCCTTAGCCCCTACGGTGCGCATCACCGCCCGCAGCGCTTCCACGGCGTGGGCCATGCCATCCGGGCCGCTGAAACCGCTGCTGTGCGCGGCGATGGCCAGGTGCGGCTCCAGGGCCAGCATCCCCTGATACCCGCCGCTGACGAGCCGGGTCAGCAGCTCGGGGATCTGCCCGTCCCCTTCGCCGGCCGCTTTGACGGGACCGTTCAGTTCACAATCCTTGATATGAACGTAGCCCACCCGGCTACCGAGAAGAGGCCAGCCCCGCTCGGTGATCCGCTCCTCGCCCACCTGCACGAAGTTGGCCGGATCCCACAGGAAGACCAGATGGGGATTGTCAATCGCGTCGACCAGCTTCACGCAGCGGTCGAGCGTGTCGCCGACGATGCCCTTCTCGTTCTCCAGCAGCAGCGTGACGCCCTCTTCCTCGGCGACGACCACCAGGCGGCGAATCCGGTCGATGGCGCTGTCCACGTAGCTGTCGTAGTCTGTGCTGTCGGCGGGCGGTCCGGCCCCCGCCGACCCCATTTTCGGGCACTTGGCGGGGGGCGGATGGAACGAGAAGATGCGAATGCAAGGATTAGCTGGCGCGCCACTTGAGGCGCGACCTGTATCCAGTTGGCGGGCGATCTCGATCAGGCGGCGCAGGTTCGCCACCTCCGTTTCTATCGGCTGTTCGATGGGACTTTTGCCGATCGGGCTGCCGATGGCGCTGACCGTCACGCCGTGGGCAGCGCACAACGCCCGCACCTTTGCGACCTGTTCATCCGACAGGTGCAGCACGTTCTGTCCCCACACCCCGCGCAGTTCCAGGCAGGGGATTTTCAGTTCGTTGAGCACCTGTAACTGGGTTTCGAGATCGGGCGCGATTTCGTCGCCGAAAGCGCTGATAGTGAATGATGCAGTGTTCATAGCAACTCCTGGGAGCGGCGCGCCCTACGACCCTGCGACACCCGCATGTTTATACTCTTTGAATTTCATTTTCAGTAGCCAATTTTCCGTAGTGCGCCGGGGCGACCACCAAAAACTAAAAACTCCTCTCATACACCGCCACGATCGTAGCCAGACTGCGCCTGCCTTCAGCGCCGTCGATGACCGGATCCTGGCCGCGGCGGATGCCGGCGATGAAATCTTTGAGAATGGCGATATGGCCGCTGGTCGAGATGCCGCGCGGATCGCCCGCCATGCCCGGATCGACCTGTTCCGTGGCGACCGGCCAAGGCTCGACCGTCGCCTTGGCCGCGTCGGCCAGACCCCAGCGCAGCACCGACTCGCCCTCGATCTGGATGCCGCCGTTGGTTCCGTAGACCTCCAGCCGGTGCGGGAAACCAGGCTCCGCGGCCACCGTTGCCGTGATCGTCGCCAGCGCGCCGTTGGCAAAGCGCAGCAGCGCGCCGGCCGTGTCTTCGATCTCGACCGAACGATGCCGCGAATCGGCGAAAGCATGCACCTCGACCGGGTCGCCCAGGAACCAGAGCAGCAGATCGATAATGTGAATGCCCTGGTTCATCAGCACGCCGCCGCCGTCCAAAGCCCACGTGCCCCGCCAGGCTGCCTGGGCGTAGTAGGCCTCATCGCGGAAGTAGGGCATCGTCACCACGCCGAGCGTGATCTCGCCCAGATCGCCGCCGTGGATGGCGTCATGGACGCGGCGGAAGAGCGGTTCTGCCCGCCGTTGCAGACAGACGCCCAGCTGCACGCCGTTCTCCCGGCAGGCCGCGATCATGGCGTCGGCGTCGGCCAGCGAGAGGGCCATCGGCTTCTCCACCAGCACGTGCTTGCCGCTTGAGGCGGCCGCGATCGTCTGCTGCGCGTGCTGGCCGCTGGGTGTGCAGATGCAGACGGCATCAATCGCCGGGTCAGCAAGCAATTCGTCGAAGGGTTTGGCCGCAACGCCAAAGCGCCGCGATATCTCCCCGAATCGGTCCGGGTTGCGGTGGCCGACCGCTACCAGGCGCGCGCCCTGGTCCGCGCAGGCCTGGATGGCCTGCAAGTGGTACTCCGCCACCATCCCCGCGCCGAGGATGGCAAAATTAAGAAGTGAGGAGTCAGGTTTTCTCTCTCCTCTGTAGTTGTTCTGTGTCATTGCGTTTCGTCCCACATGCGGCGTAAGAATTTCACGGCGGGGGCAGCCTGGGCTGCGAGGTCATCCCAGCGGCACTCGATCGAGATGCGTCCGCTGTAGCCGCCCCCGTGCAGACGGCGAAAGAACTCCCCGTACGGGTAGTCGCCTTCGCCGGGCGCGCCGCGCGTCGTATCGGCGACATGAACGTGATCGAGCCACTGGGCGCAGGTGGTGATGTTCTCCAGCGGCTCGTCGTCCTCCATCATGTGGTAGAGATCGGCCAGCAGGCGCACGCGTGGATGATCGGCCGCCTGCGCCAGTTGCATGCCTTCCACGACACTGGTGATGATGTTCGAATCGCGCGAATTCAGCGGCTCGATGACGATTGTAACCTCCTCGCGCTCGGCCACGTCCCCGGCCAGCCGCAGGAAGCGCGCCAACTGGTTGTTGGCTTCCTCCCGGGGAAAGCCGTCCGGCACGTTGCGGGCGCCGCCGCTGCCGAAGACGATCGCCTGGCCGCCCAGCGCGGCAACGCGGCCGATGGCGGCCTCCAGATAGTTCTCCACCCGCGCCCACGCCACGTCCGGCCCGGTGAGTCGGATCTCAGTCGGCACGAATACGTTGAAGACCGGTGTGGGCAGCGGCGCGCTGTCGAACGGCGCGCGGATGGCATCGAAATCCGGGTCCAACGGGGACAAGGAGCGCACTGTCGGCTCGACGAAATCGAAGCCGGCCGCATGCGCGATCTCCGCATTGGCAATAGGTGAACAGATTCCAAATTGCATGGACAATATGCTCCAAGGGACGATAAAAAATGGAATTTTTCTGTTGTCTGACAAAGTTGAATCTCAAAGTATGAATCTCATTTTATAATAGGATTCGCTAAGCTGCTACATTTTATCCGTTCATTGGCTTGGGTGTCTCGATTGTGAAGCGGGCGGTCCGCCGCCATTATGAAGGACCTGAAGGAAGGGACTGAAAGGAACGTAGCAGATTTCTGTACTATCGACGCACAACCAAAGGAGAGAAGACCGATGGCAAGCAAAGTAAGCAGACGCAGTTTCCTGAAAGTGTCCGGTGGCTTGGTGGCGGGGGCAGCGTTGGCCGGATGTGTGGCGCCGGCGCCGCCGGTAGCGAGTGAGGGAGATTCCGCCGGCCCTTCGTCGGAACGAGTCGCCCTGCGCTTCCTCAATAAGTGGGGCTCCGGGGTGCGCCGTGAGTTGATGAACGGCTTTCTCGACACATGGGCCGAACAGCGCCCCGAAATCGGCGTCATCTTTGAACCGGTTGCCGACTTCGACCGCCGCATGCCCATCCTGGTCGCCGCAGGTGAATGGGGCGACATCATGTTGTTCTTCGATCTGCAGTTGAGCGCGTTCCATGAGATCGCCGCCGATCTCACCCCCTATTTCGAGGCCAGCGGCACCCCCTTCCCCGGCGAGGAGGGCAGCGAACTGATCCGCATCCCCCAGCATGTCGGTTACGAGCCGGGCAAGGTCAAGGCCGTGCCCTTCCAACTCAACATCGTCATGTCCGGCATCAACAAGGACCTCTTCAAAGAGGCCGGCCTCCCCATGCCCTGGGAACACGACCACAACGGCGACAAATGGTGGGACTGGAACGACTACTACGAGGCCGCCTGCACCATCGACGAACTCGGCGAAGACATCATCGGCTCCAACTTCAGCGCCGGCAATATCGAGCAGGACGGCCTCGTCAACTGGAGTGTTGCCAATGGCGGTCAACTCATCGACACCGAGAACAAAAAAGGCTCCTGGAACACGCCCGAGTTCATCGAAGGCCAAAAGTTCGCCGTAGACATGATCTGCCAGGACGGCTGCATGTTGAACGTGGACGATTATCAAGGACAGGGCCAGGCTTTGGGCATGTACCCCTGGGCTGCCGGCGTCCAGGGCATAGCCTCGCGCGGCGATCTCTACTGGGTAAGTCGCAGCGAGCACGACCTCACCCAGGTGGCATGGGTCCGTTCCCCCAACACCGGTCAGAGCGCCGGTCTTGGCTCCATGCATTTCCACATTGTCACGACGCAAAGCCAGCATCCGGCCGAAGCCTTTGAGTTTATGATGTACCTCGCCAACTTCGAGAATCAGAAGAACATCGGCCTGGCGGGCACAGCCGAACCGGTCAACGCGGGCGTGTGGCAAGACGCAGACTACCAGGCCACATGGGGCGGACCCGAAGCCGTCGAGGCCCGGCTCGATGCCCTGGACAACTTCATCTTCACGCCGCAGCTGCCCGGCGTCCTCGAATGGTTCGGAGAGATCAAGATCCTCTGGGGCGATGTGTTGCGCTGTGAGGCAAGCGTGGAGGATCAGGTGGTCGTGGTCGACCAGAAGACCGACGAGATCCTGGCCGCGAACGCCTGATAGTTTCCGCACAGTAGTGGATAGTGGCGGCGTGAGGCGCGCCCGCCACTGTCCACTCACCACTCACCACTGTGAAAGCCGATGCACACCCCCAAGACGATTGCGTTTCGCCCCGGCAACATTCGCTGGGCCAGGCTGAGACCACACCTGGTCGGCTGGGCCTTTATCTCGCCCTGGCTGGTGAGCTTCAGCTTCCTGATGGTCTACCCCTTTATCGCCTCCTTCGTCCTCAGCTTTACCCGCTATCAGTTGATCGGCGAGCCGGAATTCATCGGCTTCGAAAACATCCAGCGCATGCTCTCCGGGGACCCCAGGGTCTTCGACGCCCTGCGCGTTACCTTTACCTACGTCCTGCTCACCGTTCCCGCGGGTACGGCCATCAGCATTCTGGTCGCGATCCTGCTCAACCAGAAAGTGCGCGGCATCCCCTTCTTCCGCACCTCCTTCTATATGCCCAGCGTGATCGGCGGCGTCGGTCTGGCTTTGCTATGGACGACGATCCTGGCCAAGAACGGCCCCATCAACGCTGCGTTGGGCTGGGTTGGCATCGAGGGGCCGAACTGGCTTTTCGATACCGCTTGGGCGCTGCCTTCATTGGCGCTCAAAGCCCTTGCCACCGCCGGCGCCGCCATGCTGATTATCCTGGCGGCGCTGCAAGGCGTGCCCCAGCATCTCTACGAGGCGGTCGAACTCGACGGCGGCGGGGAATGGGCCAAGTTCTGGCATGTTACCCTGCCCCAGATCTCGCCCGCCATCTTCTACAACGTAATCGTAACGACAATCGGCGTGATGCAGTCATTTGTCGAGGCCTTCATTATGACCAATGGCGGCCCCGGCACCGCCACCCTCTTCTACGGTCTCTATCTCTATCGACAGGCCTTTGAATTCTACCGCATGGGCTACGCCTCCGCCCTCGCCTGGATGATCTTCCTCATCATCCTCGCCTTGACCATCGTGAACTTCCGCATAGCCCGCTTCTGGGTCTACTACGAGGGTGAGGAGTAGACCGCCGTGTCCGCCCTGACCGCTTCCTGGAGCAAAAGCAAAACCACCCAGCGCCGCCTGCGAGACCTGCTCGCCTACACCCTGCTGGCGGTCGGCTTTGTCTGGTTCATCTTCCCGCTCTTCTGGGTCGTCATGAGCTCGCTCAAAACCTTTGAGGACTTTAATCAGTTTCCGGTGCGCTTCTTCCCCTCCGCCTTGTATCTGGGCAACTACCCCAGCGCCTGGAACAGCGTCCCCTTTGGCCGCTACTTTATCAACACTACCATCATCGTCTCGCTCTCCGTCGTCGGCGAACTGATCAGCGCCTCCCTCGTCGGCTACGGCTTCTCCCGCCTCAAGTTCTGGGGCCGCAATTTCCTCTTCATGGTGCTGCTGAGTACGATGATGCTGCCCTTCTGGGTGGTCATCATCCCGCGCTTCCTGCTCTATAGGGACATCGGCTGGATCGGCACTTGGCTGCCCCTGATCGTGCCCAGCTTCTTCGCCAACCCCATCTATGTCTTTCTCATGCGCCAGTTCTTCATGACCCTGCCGCCTGAATTGGACGACGCCGCCAAGATCGACGGCTGCAATGAACTGGGCATCTTCTGGCGCATCCTGCTGCCCTTGACCAAAGCGGCGCTCGCCACCATCGCCATCTTTTCCTTCATCAACGTGTGGACTGACTTTGTGAAACAGGTGATCTACCTGAGTAAGGACAGCACCTACACTGTCGCCATTGGCCTGGCCTTCTTGAGATGGCAGATCGCACAGGGCGATCCTGTGCCAGGACTGCTGATGGCAGCCACTGTGTTCACTTCATTGCCGATGATTGCGGTCTTTTTTGTAGGTCAGAAATATATGGTGCGCGGCATCGCCTTGACGGGACGGACCGGTACATGAGCCAAGACAAATACCTGTTGTTGGATACCTCCCTCTGGGCGCAAGCCGATCATCTGAAAGTGACGCCGGGGCTGGCGCGCAAAGCGAGCGAAAATCCTCTGTTCGGTGAAGAACTGCCTTGGGAGGTTCGTTACGACAACCTGTACGCCAATGTGATCTTCGACCTGACGGACGGCCTCTACAAGTGCTGGTATAACCCATTTATTATCGACGTGGCGACCACCGATACGCCGCCCGCACAACGGGAACGCGGCGCCTACCGCGCTGCGCTTGCCAAAGCCGGAGATGAACGCCACATCAGGAAGCACCGCGAGATGGGCGTCTGCTATGCCGTCTCTACCGATGGCATCCGCTGGCAAAAACCCGATCTGGGGCTAATCGAGTTCAATGGCTCCACCCGTAATAATCTGGTGATGCGCGATGTTCATGGAGTCGGCGTGACCCTGGACCGTCGCGATCCGGACCCGGCCGGCCGGGTCAAGGCGTTCATGGAAGGCGGCGTCGCGCGTTCGCCCGATGGACTGCACTGGTCCCCTATACAGCCCTGCCCTGAGATCGACGCCCGCTGGGATACCCACAACAATCTGTTCTGGGATGAACGGCACGGCAGGTATGTAGGCATAACCCGCCTGTGGGACGGACGCCAGCGCACCGTCGGTCGTACCGAAAGCGAGGATTTCAACACCTGGACACCGGCTGTCGAGGTGCTGAGCGCCCTGCCGGACGAGCCGGAACGCCAGACCTATGCCCTGATCGCGTTCCCCTACGCCCAACTCTATCTCGGCCTGGTGATGATGTTCAATACCGAGACGGATCTGGTCGACTGTGAACTGGCCTGGAGCCGCGATACAGTGCAATGGGAGCGCGTCTGTCCGGGGATGCCCCTCATCGAACGCGGGGAGGAGGGCAGCTTCGACTGGGGCTGTGTCTACGCGGCGGCCTATCCGTTCCTCAAGGATGGACAGTTGCAGCTCTACTACGGCGGCAGCGACGGCCCCCATACCGACTGGCGCGCCGCGTATCTTGGGCTGGCGACTCTGCGACCGGATGGGTTTGCCGGGCTGACGCCGGTCAACAGGACACAGACCGCCACGCTCGTCACGCAACCTGTGCGCTGCAGCGGGCGCCAACTCTGCCTGAGCGCCGATGCGGACGGCGGTATGATCAGAGCGGCGCTGGCGGATGCCGATGACAAGGGATTGGCCGATTCGATTCCGATGCAAACGGATGGGACCGACCTCCCGCTGCAATGGCGCGACGGGCACGATCTGGCGGCGCTGGCAGGCCGGGAGATTCAACTCATCTTCGAACTGCGCGACGCGACGCTCTATTCCTTCTCTTTCAGCGATTGACCCCTTGCACATCATCCTGCAAAATGCACGCCGCACTCTCAGCGGGTGAATCTTGCAGCACTGCTACTAAACATAAGGAGAAACCCATGGGAACGAGATTAGCAGGCAAAGTCGCCATCATCACCGGCGCGACATTGGGGCTGGGCAAAGCCGGCGCGCTGGCGTTCGCCCGCGAAGGCGCTTCCGTCGTCATCTGCGACCGCGGCAGAACGCCGGAGAACGCGCAAAAGGTGCTGGCGGAGGCAGGAGGCCTCAGCGGCGAAATCGCGCACAAGCGCTGTGATGTCATGATAAAGGAGGACATCACAGCCCTGGTCCAATTCACCGTCGAGCGCTATGGGCGAGTCGATGTAATGGTCAACAATGCCATCATCGACAACCCGGGCGGGATGCTGGAGGATGTTACGCTCAAAGACTGGGACGACGGCTTCACCTGCCACGTGACCGCGCCGCTACTCTTCTGCAAGGAGGTCGTGCCGCTGATGATCAAGCAGGGCGGCGGCAGCATCGTCAACGTCTCATCAGGCACCGCGCTTTTCGGCGGCCCCAGCATCTCATCCTATGGCCCAGCCAAGGCCGCCATGATCAATTTCAGCCAGCATCTGGCGATCACCTATGGCCCCGACGGCATCCGCGCCAACACGCTCACCCCCGCGAGAATGCTCACCGAAAAGAAATACGAGATGCTCGCCAACAATCCGGCCGCGGTCCGCACGCAGAAATTCGCCTACCCAATGGGCAGCCCCGCCCTGCCCGAACAGGTGGCCGAGGTCATGTTGTTTCTGGCTTCAGATGAGTCCGCCGCCATCACCGGCCACAACCTGATCGCCGACGCCGGCAACGCGGCATACAGCCCCGGCGGCATGATCGGGCGGCTGGAAAGGGATCTGCGCGCCCGATTGGAAGCGCAAGGTTCCGAATGGCTCCAGAGCGAACTGTAAGATTCAACTCCAGCTGGCGATAAAGTCCGCCAGCGTGAAATCGGGCGGCATCTCGTTGAAAAAGTAGCGCATCGGGCTGGTTTGGAAACCGGGCGCGAAATGCTCCTGCTCCGCCTGGAGCTTGTTGTCCAGCGTCGCAAAGCGCCTGTGGAGCGCGGCGGCCTCGTCCACCGTGAAGCGCGCCGCGAACTGGGGACCCCAGTTGATCGAGATCGGGTGGGGTGTGAGCGCGCGGCTGCGATAATCCTCGCTGATGCCTGCCAGCGGGTTGGGAGATGCGCCATTGCCCGCTGCCGAGTTGCGATGCTTGACAACCTGGATATGGAGAGCCGCCTTGCACAGGTAGATCGACAGAACCATCTTGCCCTCTTCACCGACGCCCGGCTGCAACGCCCCCAGCGCGGTCTCGTAAGCGCCGGCATCACCGTTCAGCACCGCCCGCAACCCGGCCTCGGTCCAGTCCTGTAGCTCCGCGCTGTGCTTATCCCACGTCGTGAATGCTATGCACGCGTCAGGCGCAAGGAACTCGGTGAAGGAGATGTCCGGGTAGTAGGGGAAGATAGAATGCCCCCCATGGATGGTGCGGCGTATCTTGGGACTGTAGGCGCTCCCCCAATGCAGCATGTAGTTGACATAGACAACCGCGTCACCGGCGTTCAACTCCACAGGGATGCCGCTGGTCAGGGCGCGGCGCGGGTCATCCAGCAACTCCCGGTCCTCGGTCTCGGTGTTGAGGCGCTTATGGCTGCCCGGCACGACCCACAGCACATCGTCGTCATAGAGAGGGATGTTCCACTGCACATATTTGGGGCCGTTCTCCACCAGATCCTTCTGCAGACCGGACAGCGGCGCCATGTCGATCGGATGGACATCGCGATGCCACCGGGCCGGGCCATGATCGCGCACCGGGCTGCACATCAGCATCATGCCCGCCACCGACGCCGCCTCCGGGACGCTCAACAGCTGCCGGCTCACCCCCAACGTGTTCTCCTGCAGCCAGACTTCGACCGTGCTGGTCGTCGCTTCGTCGATCAACCTGTTATAGGAGACCAGGCGCGGCTGCGGGCGCGTCTCCCAATCGCCGCCGGGCGGGTCGTCCGGGCCGCGTTCCTGCGCCCAGATCCGCTTCTGTCTTTCGACCAGGACTTCAAAATCGGCGCGCAATTGGCGCAACCGGTCCGGCGGGATCACCTCCCGCAAAACGAGGTACCCCTGCTCCAGAAACTGTTGGCGGTTGACCTGCATGGTTCGTCCCTCCTGGGTTGTCCTGGTCAGTGCGGCGACTGAACAAGAAGCCCCAGCATCGTATTTGACCGGGGCGTTTCCATACTGCTGTGGCATATTCGCCGAAAGATGTCGAATGCGTCCTGCTCGTAAGGCGCGCCGCTACGTCTGTGTCTTGCGCACCTTTCTGGTCAGGGCGCTCACTCCATAGCTGAAGAGATCAAACACTGCCCCAAAACCGACAAGGCAGAATGACACAACCAAAGCGGCAACCCCCGCCACAGCGCTTGCCAGATAATCCATTAACGTATATCCGGCAAACTCAAGCAGCAGTCCCCACCATCCGAGCGAGGTCTGCTTGTCGGCATGGTCGCGTCTGCGCATCGGCGGAACATAGCTCGTCATCGTCTGACGGTGAGCCTTTTTGTAAGGCATGTGCGGCTCTTGGTACATCTCGCCACCTCCAACGCGGGCATTACACAGCGACCGTTACTGCTGGCAATATACCATATGTCTGACACGCTGTTAAACAGCCAGATTCGACGGTTTTCTCTTCTTGTTGACAACTCGTTATTTTTGGATGTAGTATTAAAATACCTCGCGGAAGGGTAAGACCCTATCCCAAATCCAAACTACAGGGAGATGAAAAGATGTCAACCAGGGGGAGGATACCGGCAATAGATATGGTTCCGGGAAGAATGCAGGGATCGATATTGTCAATTTGGGAACGACTTGCTGAAAGGGTTGCGGCTATCTTCAATAGAAAAAAGACTGTATCTCTTCCGCGCCCAGTTAAAGTTGAGGCACGCGAAGGCTATCGAATCTGGTTAGAGTATTCCGATGGTGTTTCCGGGGAAGTGGATCTTTCTCATCTTGCAGGGTACGACGCGTTCAAAATCTGGCAGGATCGTGAATGTTTTGAATCCGTCTATCTGGACTGCGGAGATATCGCATGGAGCGATGAGGCAGGTCTGTGCCACAATGCTCTTTATATGCAGATAACCGGCAAAGCTGTCGAAGAACTATTGCCGGCATTACAACCAATGTGAGTGCAAGAAATCTGAACTTCCACGAGAGAAGTGAGACTTTCTCCCTCCTCTTTCCTCTTCACTCTCTTCTCACCCTTTACCCATCCTCCGCCTGAAGCCTCTTCAGCAACTCGCTGTACGCCTCCCGGTCCAGCGGCAGGCTCACCGCTTCACCGGTCGCGCCGCTGTAGATCATCGCATTGGCCAACTCCAGCGACTTACGCCCCTCTTCACCGTTGCAGCGCGGCTCGCCGCCCTCGCGAATGGCGCGGTGGAAATCCTTGTAGACGGCTACATGTCCGTGCTGCTCCGGCTCCTCCTCGATGCCGGCGTCGGCCGCGACCGGCTCCGTGCGCACAAAGGCGTCTGCGCTGTCGGTGATCAACTGCCGCAAGTCCGTCTCGTAGCGCTCGAATTCGATGCGGTCCGCGTGCAGCACGATCTTCCCACCCGTGCCCGACACCTCAAACGTGCGCGGGCCGCTTTCGGTCGTACTGAAATAGATGGTGCCCAGCGCGTCCTCCGGCCATTCCAGCAGCGCGGTGGCGGTATCCTCGGTCTGGATCGCGTGCAGGCGCGTGCAGGTCGCCGCGTAGACCCGCTGCGGCAGGCCGACCAGATGGCAGACTAGGTCCAAATCGTGCGGGGCCTGGTTCATCAGCACACCGCCGCCCTCGCCCTTCCACGTGCCGCGCCAGCCGCCGCGCCGGTAATAGGCCGCGGTGCGCATCCAGGGAAAGACACCCGTCACCCGTTGGATGCGGCCCAGCTGCCCGCCGTCGATCAGTCTCTTCATCGCTCTCACGTGCGGCAACTGGCGGTACTGGTAGTTGACGGCCAGCACGCGCTTGTTGGCCCGCGCCGCCGCGATCATCGCGTCCGCATCCTTGACCTGGATGGCGATCGGTTTCTCCACCAGCACATGGCTGCCGGCGTTGAGCGCGTCGATGGCGATCGGCGCGTGGAAGGGATGCGGCGTAATGATCACCGTCACATCCGGCTTGGTTTCGGCCAGCATTTGCCGGTGGTCGGGGTAGAAGGGGCAGCCCCACTCCTCGGCCCGGTCCTGGCCCGGCTCCGGCACCACATCCGAGCCGCCGACGACCTCTACCTCTTCCAGGCCAAGCCCCAATGAATGGGAACGGAAAATACCGGCGCCGATGCCAACGACGGCGTGGCGCAGCTTTGATTCTTCTGCGGAGGGCGAGTTCGACACGTTCGGTTCCTTTGCTCGTTCCTTTGCTCGTTCCTTTGTGCCGAAGCGTGAGCACACCCCAGTTGTTGGGCATCGTGCGAACGCTGAGCCGAAGGTGGAAATCGGGGGGAGTTATCGTTCAGACATAAATCACAATCAGAAATGCAACATCGCCTTGACGACCTGGCTCTCCGGTCGCAGCCAGCCGGGGAATTCGCTGATCAACGCGTCCGGCGGCGCGCTGTGCGTAAGCCAGGGCGCCAGTTCGATGGCCCCGGTCTCCAGGGTCTGGACGACGCGGGCGAAGTCGGCGCTGGTGGCGTTGCGGCTGCTGATCAACGTGGTCTCGCGGCGGTGAAATTCCGGGTCGGGGAAGCTGATCTCATCCTGCACCAGGCTGATGAAGACAACGCTCCCGCCCTGTTCGATCAGACCCAATGCGTTCATCATCGAGCGCGCATTGCCGGTGGCGTCGAAAACGGTCAGGGGTAGCTCGCCGCCGAACACGGCCCGCAACTGCGCCTGCGCGTCCCCGCGGCCGTCGATGAGATGCTCCACCCCCAGATTTTCCTGCACAAAGCGCATCCGGTTCTCGTCGATCTCCATCACGGCTACATCGGCGCCGGCCAGGCGGGCAAAGGCCACCGCCGTCAATCCGATCGGGCCGGCCCCGATCACAAGCGCCGACTGTTCCGCTACGAGGTCGGCCCGGTTGACGGCGTGCGCGCCGATGCACAGCGTCTCGACCAGGGCCAGATGTTCCGACGGCAATGTCTCGGAGCGGTGTAGCTTGTCGATCGGGACGGTGATCAACTCGCGCATTCCGCCGTCCGTATGCACGCCCAGCACCTGTAGATGGGAGCAGCAGTTGATGCGCCCGCGGCGGCACGCGCTGCACGCGCCGCAGTTCAGGTACGGCTCGACCGCGCAACGGTTGCCCACGCGCAGGCCGCTGTCGGTTTGCGGGTTGAGAGAGATGATCTCGACGCCCAACTCATGGCCGAGGATGCGGGGATAGCTGAAATAGGGCTGCCGCCCGCGGAAGGCGTGCATGTCGGTTCCACATATGCCGACCCGCTGCACGCGCACCAACGCTTCGCCCGGCTCAGGTTCCTTCGGCGGCGCGGTCTCCGTCAGATGCAGCGAGCCGGGTTTCTCCAGTATGACGGTTTTCATCGGGTCTTCTCAAAGTGGGGTGGCTAACCTCAGTGGCTTGTGGCCTGCTGACCACCGATTACTGATCACCGGCCACCGGCTCGGCGCCGACAGGCTCCGGAGTGGCTGCGGTGACCGGACCGTGTCCGTTCTGCGCCCCCTCTATGTCGATCTGTCCATCTTTCAGGTACAGAATATAATCCACATAGTCGTCCACGAGACTATCATGGGTCACGATCAGGAAGGTGACATTCTGTTCGCGCACGATCTGCTGGAAGAGGCTCAGAATCTCCCGCGCCGTCGTGCTGTCCAACTCGCCGGTCGGCTCATCCGCCAGGATCAGCTTCGGGTCGTTGGCCAGCGCCCGCGCAATGGCCACGCGCTGCTGTTGCCCACCGGACATTTCAAAGGGGCGGTGTTCCATCCAGCGGGTCAGCCCCACCAGTTCCAGGCAGTTTAGCGTCTTTTCCTGGCGCTCTTTGCTCTTTACGCCGGACATGCGCAGGATTAACTCGACATTTTCAAAGGCGGACAGGCTGGGCAGCAGGCCGAAAGACTGGAAGATAAAGCCGACCTGTTCACGGCGCCATCTGGTCAACCGGCGTTCGTTCCACTCATGAATCTCTTCACCGAAGATACGGATCTTCCCTTGCGTCGGCGAGTCCAGACCGCCGATGCAGTTGAGCAGCGTCGTCTTGCCGCTGCCGGAGCGTCCCTTCAGCGCCGCAAACGTGCCCTGCGCGATCTGCAGGTTGACACCCTTCAGCGCGGACACCTCCAGGCTGCCCGTCTTATAGACGCGCCACACGTCTTCGGTCTCGATGGCCGTGTTGGGGTAAGGATTGTTTTCCATCTAAGTTTCTGGTTCCCGGTCTTCAATGCTACATAAACTCAGCGCCCAGTGGTTCTCGCAGTGTACTATCCACTGCTTTTTCGGCGGAAGCGGCTGAAAAAGCCGCCGATAGCGCTGGCCTGGCGTATACGGCTGACCGCGGCCTGCTCTTGGGCGACAAGCTCCGGAGCCTCGGCGTTCTCGCTCTCCACCGGCCGGATCAGAATGCCCTCATCGGTGATGTCGAGGAGCGCCCGACCGCGGATTGAGAACTGCTGGAGAACATCCTTCGGGATCTGCAAGCGCCCGGCGCTATCCAGCACTACCAGTTCCTCGAAATGCTCCTCTTCTTCCTCGATGATGCCCTCGCCGCCGCTGTTGAGCGCCTCCTCGTCGAAGCGTTCCACCGTGCGCACCTGGCGTCGCGTCTCACTCGCCAGCATCCCATCCCGGATCGCGACGACCCGGTCCACGTGGCGGGCGATGGTCGGGTCGTGGCTCACGATGATCGTCGTCAAGCCCAACTCTTCGTTGAGCGTGCGCAGGGTTGCGTAGAGGGTCAGCGCTGTGGCCGTATCCACTTCGCCGGTCGGCTCGTCCGCCAGCAGAAGCGCCGGGCTGTTGGCCAGCGAGACGGCGATGGCCACGCGCTGCTGCTCACCGCCGGACAGTTCGCGCATGTGGTGTTTCATGCGCTCGCGCAGCCCTACCCTTTCCAACAACTCCTCCGACCGTCTGCGTTTCTCTCGCCCGGCGAACCCCGCTAACGTCATCGGCAGCTCGACATTTTCCCTCGCGTTCAGGTAGGGCACCAGGTTACGCGCGCTCTGTTGCCATACGAAACCCACCTGCTCCCGCCGGTAGCGGTTGATCGCCCGCTCCGACATCTTCAGCAGGTTGAACTCACCCACCCGCACCTGTCCCGCCGTCGGTCTGTCCAGCCCGCCCAGAATGTTCATCAGCGTGGATTTGCCGCTGCCGCTGACGCCGACGATCGCCATCAGTTCACCAGGGCGCACAGACAGATTCAACCCCTGCAAAGCCACCACTTCCAGGTCGGCAATCTGATAGATTTTGACGAGACCGTCGCAGAGAATAAATGGTTCCATTTTTTGGTTTCTAGTGGTTTTGTAGAGGACGAAGTCTGGATCGCAATGCTTCCTCAAACTCCTTACGCCTTACTGTCTTTGCCGCCAGCAATTTCTCGCTTGAATCCTCCAACGAAAGGACTTCCCAGTGCATAGTTTCCAACTTGTATTCATCAGACACTTGCAACACGAGCCAAATTATATCCCCTTCGTTAATGTCGTGAGAAGCGGGTTCGCTTTGCCCCCCAACGGCGTCAAAGAAGGGAACGTCAACTGCTACCGCTAATTTTGTCCCCCATCGGCGCAAAGTCGGAGCCTTTACTTCAAGCTGCGGCATAAGACGCTTCGCGCTTGATGAACGCCAATCAGGACGCCTTACCGACGTTGGCATAGGAGGAAGTCGTTCCGCGTCATGGAGCAATAGTCTAAAGTCATCCGTCATACCTTCGCCGGAAAAGTACACTGCTTGAATCTCCAGGCCAAACCACTTGGAGGCGGCGCTATTTTCCGACAAAACGAGATCAATCCTCCCGGCAGATCGGCCAGTGGATGGAGATCGCATGAAGGGAACTTCCTGCGCCAAGAATATCTGTTGGAATCCAACAATTTCGCCCAACCATTTTGGAACAATGTCGTCCTGGTCAAACCTTTTTGGGCATGTAATGACCGGCTTGCCGGAGAGTTCTTCGATTCGGTCTGTCTGTTGATGTCCAGAACGAGGCCGATATGTTTGTATTGAGCACACCCCACCCTTTTTGCCGCATTTGACATTCCCATGTTGAAATGGGCATCTGGGAATAATAGCCCCGTGACCGAGTGCCACCGCAGCGAATTCACGACGCCGAGCCGAGGACATGTCTGCAAACGACTCTCCGTACCATTCCGCGATTCCATATCGGTCTTTCATGCAAATAGCCTCTCTCGAGTTATTACCAATTCAGAAAGGCGATTGTGATGCGCATTTTTCATTTCAACACGGACTGCATGAAAGCGATGTTTGTGGATGAGGTCAACAATTTCTGGCGCTTCATCATATGTCATCAGAAAGTCGGTCTGACATCGAGCCAAGATGTCAAACAGATCAGCGTGGTCAATTGTGCAGTGGGTATACAGACGGGAGCCAGCCTTTTTCCCCCCGATTGCGGTGTATGGAGGGTCGATGAAAGCCACGGCTTTCTGTCCCCACCCTTGCAAGAGGGGTTCTAGAAGGCGCATACTATCCCCTTCAAAAAATGTGATTCTGTCTGCGTGTTTTGCAATGGCACGCAGACGTTTTACGAGTGTGTCGGGATACCACCGCGACACGATGCCCTTGTTACTTTCTCCTGCCTTGGTAAATGACGCGCCCGGCGCAAGAATACCGGCTCGTTTTGTGCGATTGAGAACCAAAGTGCGAAAGGCATGGTGAGCTACAGAGCGAACGTCACCGCGCTCAAGCGAGCCCACAAGTTCCCTTGTTGGTGTGAAGTCGCGAATTCGGCGTATTAGTTCTTCCCCATCGTGTAGTGCGATATGCCAGAATGCGGCAACATCATGGTCACGTTCGATCATAACTGCCTGGTCAACCAGATCTTCCATCACTGCGGTGAGCGACACTATAGCCCCACCAGCAAAAGGTTCGACAAGAACGTGGGGCCGAGAGAGAGAGAGCCAATCCTGAATATGGGGGATCAGCCAAGTCTTGCCCCCGGGGTATCTGAACGGGCTTCGTTGAGGCACCTTGGCAACATTTACCCCTGGGATTCGAGAGATTGGAAACTGTCGGTATGCGAACTGGTAGGACATTTCCCTCTGCCTACTAAAAACTGCCTGCTGAAAACTGTCGTTTAGACCGTTTCACCCAGTTTGATCGCCTGGAATATCTTCATCCGCATCAGCAGCGTCACCAGGACGCCCAGCGCGGCAACGAACAGAATGCCGAACAGCGCGTACACACGCGTGATCGCCGGCCACGCGATCCCCACCAGGAACGGCGGCGTCAGGTCCGCAGCCGAGTTCCCCACCTGTAGGTAGGGGATGAACTGATTGCTCACCGACGTGCCCAGCAGCGTTCCCGCCCCGATTCCCACCAGAATCAGGAACGCCAACTCCCACGCCAGAAACGTTGTCATCTGCCCCGAAGACAGCCCGATCGAGCGCAGCGTCCCCAGTTCGATGAAGCGCCGTCGGAATGAGAAGAGCGTATAAAGCAGGAATCCCAACACCGTCAGCAGCGCCGCGGCGAGGAAGCCGACTGATAGGACGCCAAACAGCCCCTGGCGCTGCGGCTGTTTCTGCTCTTCCACAATCCGCTGGCGGGCCGAATAATAGTTGATCACGTTAATGTCGTACTGCCGCAACTCGCGGACTATGCCCTCGTAATCCGTGCGCGGGTCTGTGCGCACCAGCACATCGTAGGGGAACTGTCCCCCCATCCGCTCGAACAGATAGTCCAGATTGCCCACGACCAACGGGCCGTCGTCATCCGGGTACCACGTCGGGAAGTAGCGGAAATCGCCCACGATCCTCATCAGCATCTCCGCCCGCAACCCGTAACGCGCCGCCGCCACCAGCATCGTATCCCCCACCCTCAGATTATGCTGCCGCATGAAATCACGATGCACCAGCACCCCTTCTGACTCCAGCGCCAGCGAGTTCATCAACGAGCCAAGCGGCGCCGCCGCAAAATCCCGCCGCCAATAGGCCGCCTGCGGAAAATCCAGCCGGTCGATCCCGAACACGTGCGCATCCCGCCAGCGTCCATCCAGATGCACCCGCGCCTCAAAGCGGGCAAAACGTGTCGCCGCCGTGATGTTCGGCGAGCGCAGATGCTCCGAGACCGGGACAAACGTCCAGGACGGCGTTTCCGGCGCCCCGCCAGATGTCGAGGCCTGGCCGCCGCCCGCGATCCCTCCTCCCGGCGCCAGCGGTATGTCTCCCAGTTCCGTCAGCCGCCCATCTGCCCCCACTTTGTAGTACGCCCGGTCGAACAGATGCCCGTCCAGCGTCTGCGCCAGTGAGGTCGTGAACGCCGACAGGCTCAGCGTCAGCACCAGCAGAACCATCGGCGCCGTATACATGCTCCGGTTACGCGCCAGATGTCGGCTCGCCAGCAGCACTCCCACGCCGCCGCCTTTCGATGCAAACCACGCCACAATGTGCATGAAGATCGGCAACACCCGCAACGTCACAAGCGTCAGCGCAAAGATCGCCAACGCCGGAATCAGAAAGAGCAGCGGATTCTGAAAAACCGAGTCATCCGTGACTGTGCCCGGCATACTGATGCTGCCCTGTTTACGTAACAGATAGATGCCGTATGCCGCCGGAATCAGCAACAGAATGTCCAGATAGGCCCGCTGCCACCAAGGTGGCCGCATGGTGCGCGCCATCTCCATCTTGTAGGTTACAATCGTGTGCCGGGCCGCCGTGAACGAGGGCAATGTCTGCGCCAGAAAGGCGATCAACACCGCCCCGATGCCGAATTGCAATGTCGATTGCGTCAACACCAGCCGCAGGTCGGATTCGATTGTGAAGTTGAGAAAGCTGCGCGTGGAGCCGATCAGCCTGGCCACGGAGAAGCTCAGCGGCACACTGCAAACAAGCGCCAGAACGCCCAGAGAGAGCGCCTCCAGCCCGGAGATGCCGGCCACTTGCCCGACCGTCGCGCCCCGGCTGCGCAGTATCGCCACCTCGTTGCGTTGGCGGGCCACCGCCAGACCGACCACCAGGCCGATAAAGGCCAACAGCAGACCGATGATCGGCACGCTGAACGCATAAAGAAGCGTCGTCAGCAGCCCGCTCTCCCGCTGATACCGCCGCAGCGCGTCCAGCGGCGAGATGCTCAACTGGCTGCTCGCCAGCAATGACGTGACGCGCTGCTCCACCCGCCGCCCGCGCACCAGCAGGCGGCCTACATCGCTGGATGTAACGTCCGAGCCGTCCATCACCAGATACCACAGCCCCAGGTTCACGTCCTGCGGGTAGACCGGCGCAACCCGGTTGTGGTAGCTCTGCTCCGGGATCACAAACAGCGTCTCCAGCGTTGACGGGTTATAGAACCAGACATCGCTGCTCAGGTCCGCCGGTTCCCACACGCCCGAGATCCGCACCGGCGTCTGGTAGCGTTGGCTGTCGCTATTTGGGACGCGGATGCGGCGGAAGAGCATGTACTGTTCCCCGACTTGCAGGCCAATCTCGTCCGCCAACTCCCGGTTCACCAGCACCTCGATCGCCTCTTCCGAGTCGGACGGGGAGACCGCCGGGAACGTGCCCTCGATGATGTTGATCGCTTCTTCGAAGCCCGATATGAAGCCGAGATTCACCCATTCCAGGGGGTCGGTTGTGTCCGCATACGCGATCTGGTCTGTGGGAAACAGCCGGAAGTTGTCCGTTTTGAAATAGCGGATCGTCTTCTTATGCGGCAGCCCCAGTTCGCCGGCCGCCTGTTGGGTGAGATAGGTGTCGAGTTGGGCGATGTCTTCCCACTCCTGCGGTCCGTATGTGGAGCCTAAGTAGCGAAACATATAGGCGAACGGAGGACGGGAGTAGGTCTCATTGATGCCCGTTGCGGTCAACTCCTCCTGCAGGAGGCGGTAATAGACCGCGTCCGCATAGAGAGGAATGCTCATCACAAGCACGATCGAGGAGATCAATCCCAGGACCAGGGCAAGAGCGAGCCATTGCTGGGCGAAGATGCGCTTTATGGCGACAACAATGATCGCCGAGGTTCGCGAAAGAAATTTCATAACCGCAGTGGATAGTGAATCGTGAATCGTGGATAGTGAGTAGTGGTGTTCCTATCCACTAGCCGCCATCCACTTCTATTGTCCGACCACAACCTGGCCTTCATCCAAACCCTCTTCGATCTCTACCCGATCTGGGGTCTGGATGCCGACCTTGACATCCACCCGCCGCTGGACATCGCCGTCCTGAACGACGACAAACCGCCGTCCGTCAAAGACCCGGATCGCCTGGGGCGGCAACCACAGCACGGAATCTTTTTTTTCCAACTGCACCCGCACCTGAACCAGGTCGCCGAGTTCAAAGCCTTCGTCCTGCGCCTCCTGATCGACGGTGATGCGGGTCGATTTGTCCGGGTCGATCACTTGGCCGCTGCCGCCGCTGCCGAACGGGTAGGGCAGCCGCCGCACGAATCCGGTCAGAATTTCGCCGGGACGCCCCACAAGCGAGATTTCCACCGGCATCTCTTCGGCCAACTCGTTCATCTGATTGCTGATCAGATCCGACTTCACTTCCAGGTCTATGATGTCGGCGATCGAGACGACCGAATCAAAGGCGTTCACCGGCCGGCCGGCCGTCAGCGAGACCGAGAGCAACTGGCCCTCGAAGGGGGCGGTAATGGTGGCGTCGGCGATTGCGCTCTGCAACTTTTCCACCTGAAGCTGCGCCCTCGCCACGTCGTTCACAAGCAGCGGATCGACGCCTTCGTTTAGCTGCTCCAGCGAGATTTCGGCCAGTTCCACCTGCTTGTTCTGCACCGAGATGGCGAAATTGGCATCCGGGCGTTCGGTGCGCAGATTCAGCAGTTGCAACGCGGCGATGTCCAGGTTGATCTGCGCTCTGCGGATCTGAAATTCAAGGCTTCTTTTCGCCGCATGCAGCCGCGACTGGGCGCGTTCCAGGTTCAACTGCGTGGAGGTCAACTCGCGCTCCAGGTCGTCGACTTCGAGGTCGGCGATGACCTGGCCGGCCGTCACAAAGCCGTTGCGCTTGGCGTACACGTTGCGGACGCGGCCACTTACGCGGAAAAACAACGCCTCCTCCACCACCGGCGCCACCCGGCCGCTGAAGGTCCGCTCACGCAGAAGCTCCCCCACCTTTACCGTGTATGTCGGTTTGATCGGCACGACCGAGGTGGGAATGGGCGTCGGCGTTGGTTCATTGGCCGCGATCCCTGCGCTGCGGCCCGCCGGCAAAAGAGCGCATCCGGTCAAGATGAAACTGAGCGCAACGGGCAGGACTCTGCGCCCAAATGGTGATTTTGCCCATTGCTGACCCCAGCGGGTCGGCCACGCTGAAACGGGCAAACGGTCCGCGCATCGGATCGCCCGCACGCGCACGCGCCGCAATTTTGTTCGAAGGAAGGGCAGACAGTTCATTAGTTCTTTGTTTCTTCCTTGCCCCCCGCTCGTGCAGGGGCGCATCTGACGATTTTCATGCACAGGGTATGTTCCAAACGCAGAAACGGGGAAATACATGGCACAGTGAGAATCTGTGCCATGTAACGGGGTTGAACTTTCGTCCCTCAATCGTTCCCGGAATGATGACAACGATGGGAAGGAAAAGCAAACCAATACACAACTTTATGATAGGACACCCTCACGTCAACTCATAAAGAAGTATAAACGTCGATTCCTGAACTACCAAACTGAGCATGGCGACGGGTATGCCGCTGACCCCTGGCAACCACAGGGTGCGGCCCAAATCTGTGGGGCAATCGTTGTCTGAATCATGTTTTTCATGTTTGGCCGGCGCTGGGTCGATTCTTGTGCGCTGGGTCTCTTCTCGTCGGATGAATGAGCGCATCGCAATGGCCGAATCATTGGGGATGCGCCCAGCCGCAGTGGGCTGTAGCCTTCCCCGGTGTGATGGGATACAATGCGGAACATGAACGGTTCGACCCGCCCGCAGGCCAGCAACTCGCATTGAACACGACGCGCCCCTTCGCGCAGGGCGTATTAAATTCTGCGCGCCCCTTTCGAGCAGGGGCGCATTAAACACTGTTCACCGGATTCCAGAGGAAGGAAACAATGCCGCGCTCATCATCAAAAAGGCCCAATCTGATCGTCTTTTTCACCGATCAGCAACGCTGGGATTCAACCGGCGTGCATGGCAATCCACTCGAACTGACACCGAATTTCGATCGCATGGCCCGACAGGGAACGCACCTGCACACGACCGTCACCTGTCAGCCGGTGTGCGGCCCGGCCCGTTCCTGTTTGCAGACGGGCATGTACGCCACCACCACCGGCTGCTTTCGCAACGCCATTCCGCTACCGCCAGATGCGCGCACCCTGGCCCATTTCTTCCAGGAGGGCGGCTACGACACAGGCTATATCGGCAAGTGGCATCTGGCGGACCGCGGGATCGCCGGGCCTGTGCCGGAAGGCAGCCGCGGCGGCTACGACTACTGGCTGGCCTCCAACGCGCTGGAGTTCACCTCGGACGCATACGACACGGTGATGTATGACAACGAGGACGCAGCCGTGAAACTGCCCGGCTATCGGGTCGACGCCCTGACAGACGCGGCGATCCGCTACGTTGACACCCATCAGGAGGATCCGTTCTTCCTCTTCGTATCCTACATCGAGCCGCATCATCAGAACCATCTCGACGACTATCCCCCGCCGGACGGCTACCGCGAACGCTACGCCGGGCGCTGGACTCCGCCGGATCTGCTGGCCCTGGGCGGCTCCTCGCAGCAGCATCTGGGCGGCTATTGGGGTATGATCAAGCGGCTGGACGAGGCGTTGGGCCGGCTGCTCGACGCGCTGAAGAGCCTGGGACTGGACGAGGATACGATCCTTCTCTACACGACCGATCACGGCTGCCATTTCAAGACGCGCAACGACGAATACAAACGCTCCTGTCACGAAGCGTCTGTGCGTTTGCCCACGGCATTGACCGGCCCCGGCTTCAACGGCGGCGGCGAGGTGCGCGAAATCGTCAGCCTGATTGATCTGCCGCCGACACTGCTGGACGCAGCCGGTCTGGATGTGCCGGAGCAGATGCAGGGGCGTTCAGTTGCGCCGCTGGTCAATCGTCAGACGACGGATTGGCCGCAAGATGCGTTGATTCAGATCAGCGAATCACAGGTGGGGCGGGCCGTGCGCACCAAACGCTGGAAATATGGCGTCAACGCACCGGATAAGGACGGAAGGCTGGATGCCAGTTCTGATCGGTATGTGGAGCAGTATCTGTACGATCTGCAACCGGATCCATACGAACTGACCAATCTCGTCGGCCTGGAGTCCCACCGTCAGGCCGCCGACGTGCTGCGGGAGCGGCTGGTCCGCCGTATGGTCGAAGCGGGCGAAACCGCGCCCACGATCGACCCCGCCCCGCCGCGGCCAAGCCGGCAGAGGATCGTCACAGAAGAAGAAGTATTCGCCTAGAAGAAGTTACTGACCCACTAGCCGCTAACCACTGCCATTTCACTCGATATCGACCCGGCCCCGCTGGGCGCTGCTCTGTTCCTCCCGCTGTGACGCATCTGTCTCGCAGCGGGTGATCGCGGCGTCGATCAAGGCCCGCGCCGCCAACAGCGCCTCTCGCCGGGCGGCGTAGGCGTGTGTCCAGAAGTCCTGCGGCAGGCCGAGATCGTTATGTTGCAGTTCTTCACACAGGCCGACTACCCCTTCCAGCAGCCAGGTGGAGAAGATAAAGTCGTGCGCGCGCTCTGTGCGCGGCTGACGAGGCGGCGGCTCCGTTTGCGGCTCGGCGGCCGTCTGTGAGGAGGGCGCGTCTGCCTCAGACCCCGCCCCGTTCTGGGAACTTCCGTCGCTGATTGGAATCGATCCGTTTTCGGCCATGGTTGCAGTTCTGCCTCTCACCGCCCCCTGTCAAGTGGGGGGCATGGAACCCTGTCATCGTCCCTGGGATCACCTGGATCTCGCCCGACCCAACGAAATACGAAATACGCAATACGAAATACGCAAAAGAGGCGTGTTTTCAAACTGACCGCACATCAACTCCCTACGCCGGTTCATTGACGATCAGCGTGCGCATGACCCGGTAGTCGTGTCCACCGAAGCGGTACTTGTACTCCTCATCCCCTTGCAGAAAGTCGAATACCTCTATGCCCCGCGCGATCGCATGTTGGATCACATAACCCAGCAACACCCAGCCGGGGCTGTAGCTCGCCCACCTCTGCGTGTCATAGCCGGAATTGTAGAGCAGCAACTCTCTCTTGTATTCGAATCCCAGCAGCGCCGCCGCCTTCTCGCCGTTGAGAGAGAGAAAACTCAGATGAAGACTGCCCGCCTCCAACATGCGGCCTGCCATGATCCGGAAAAACCGTTCCATGTGCGGCGTCATGAACGTCTCTTTGTCCGGGCGGCTCATGCGCTGTAAACGCAGGAACTCATCCATCGCCCCTTGCAACTCGTCCATCGACTGGATCAGGCTGAATTCGACCTCCAACTCCCGTTCCACCCGGCGCTGTTTGCGGCGAATTTCGTGGCGCTGCTTCTTGTCGATCTGCAAGAGATAGTTTTCGTAGCGGGCCGGGAGATGCACATGGGGCGCCACATCTTCCTGGCTGACCTCAACCCGCAGCCCGCCGCTCTCAAAGATCGACGGCAGCATCCGGTAACTCAGACTCTCCTCCGGCAGATTGCACAGATCCAGAAAGTCCCATGCCGGCGCCTCCTCGCTCTGCAGCCAGCCCAGCAGACAGTAGTAGACCGACCGTTCCCAGCCGGTGGCGATCAGCATATCCAGAAAATCGCTCACCTCTACACAGCCGACGAGTTGCAGGCTGCGCTTGCCCGCCCATTTGCCCCGCTTGTGTTCATGCAAAAAGAAGGGCGCAATCCCCACCAACTCGGATGAGCGGGGTGCTCTCTCTCCTCTCTCCTCCTCCCTCTCTCCTTGATAGAAGGCCAGGATCCAGAGTTCGCCTTCACCCAACTCTTGCCACCAGACCGACTGCCATTCATGCGTCAGGAAGAAGGTGTCATAGCGGCTGCGGGCCAGCAGATCGTTCCACGCCGGCGCCAGCGCGCTGAAACCGTTCGGATAGACCTTTGGCCCATAGATCGTCACGCCGAGAGAACAAGGCGGTATTGTCGCTGGGCTTGTTTCGTGTACAGACGCCTCGCTCCACGCGGCAATGCTGTCCGTGTGGTGGCCGTCGTGCCGCAACCGGCGCACCAATGCGGACCTGTCCGGCGCCGGGGAACCGTCAGGTGCGCCCCTGCTTGAAGGGGGCGCGGTGGTGATGGGCATACGCTCCTCTATCTGCTTGTCTGAACCGTATTCTTTGTCATTGAGGGACAGCCATGACCGATGCAATTCCACTACAAATATCGTAGTGCGAACTCCATTCTAGCCAATTTTCAGGGATTCGACAAACCCAGTGACCTGTAGCCAGTGGCCTGTGACACCACGAGCCACTGCCCTTACGGCGGAGAGCGTCTGTTTTCCCGAAAACGCAGGTATCCGATTGCAGCGAGAACGATCAGGAGCAGGAAGAGGAAGGTCTGCCCCTGGGCGGTCTGGGAGATGCGACGAAAACGCTGCCATACGGTGACGCTCGCTACCTCCGATGTGCGGGCAGACGAGTTGGATCGTTGGACAATGGCTGAAGGGGTTGACATGCCGACGGCGATGATTGTGCCGCGCACAGGTTGCGTCGGCGTCGCGCCCGCTTCCTCGGTGGAGGGTGGCGCGGGCGTCTGCGAATCCGGCTGCGCGACTGCGCTCTTGTCCTGCTGCAACGGTGTTTCGGCAGCGGGCGGCGTGCCTGGCTGTTGAGCGCTGGCGCCCCTGTCGGCGCTCGGCGCTGCCGCATTCCCGTAGCAGACGTGTACCGCTACATCGTCCAGATACATCCACGTGCGGCTGCTGTTGCCGTCGTTGAAAACATTGAAATAAAGATGGTACGACCCGCCCAGGAACGACGTCAGATCGACCGTCTCCGTCGCCCAGGTCGTGGACTCCGTGCGGTTTCGATAGAGGATCGCTTCGGTTGCCAGCGACGATGTGAGCAGAATCAACTCCTGGCGGTCGGACGACAAGGCTGGGCTGAATGTTGCCTGCTCCTGAGTGCGCGAAAGATGGCTCCAACGCAGCGACGCGCTCGACGCGTCGGCCGGCAACTGGATCAACTGGCGCACTGAGGAATAGGAGAAGGTGTTCTGCGTCGTGCTCCCCGGCGGGTTGCCCAGCCGCAACGACCAAGCCCCCTCAGAGCGCTGTTCGGACAGAATCGGAGGCGCCGGCGATTTGCCTACTGTCCAATTTGACCAGTCATTCAGCGTCTCTTCGAAGTCGCCGTTTTTGAGTGTGTCGCTTTCCACACAGCCGCCGGGCAGAGGCGTGGCAACCGGTTGGGGCGTGGTGACCGGCTGCGGCGTCGAACCGGGCTGGGGCGGCGGGGCGATAGGCGTCACAAACGGGGTCGCGTCCGGTTCACAGGCCAGCAGGCTCACATCGTCCAGGTAAAGCGCGGTGCGGCCGCCGCTGCCGTCGTTATGCACGCCGAATTCGATGCGCAGCGTGCGTCCCCGCAAGTGCGTCAGATCGACCTGATCGAACTGCCACGTCTGCGTGTTGGAGAGCCGCGACCAGGGCTGGGCCAGCCGCACCCCGGTGGTCGCTTCGTAGATGCTCAGGACCTGCGCGTCACCGCCCGGCGCAGCTTCGTGGGTCGGCCAGTAGTGAAAGCTGAGCGTGAAATGCTGCGCCGAGTCGGGCAGTGCGATGTCCTGGTAGAGGCCGTCGCTGGCGTCTTGGTTGGCGCTGTCCACGATTCCCAGCCGCATCGAGCGCTCGCCCGCGAACGCCTTCGCCGTCGAATAACTCGGCGGCTGCAAGGTGCCCGCCAAGGCCCAGTGCAGATCGGTCACTTCGAAACCGCCGTTGATGATCAGTTCGGTGCAACCGTCCGGCGAGAGGTGGGCCGCGCCGACATCCGTTTCAGAGGGCGTTGGCCCTTGCGCCGTCGCCGTCGTCGTTAGGCCCAGGGGGCGTCCCCACAGCAGCAGCGCAACCGTCAGCAGCGCGAAGAGGAAGAGCATCCCCCTCGCTCCCCGTTGTTTGTTCCCCGTCCCTCGCGTCCTGTCCACCTGCGAATCAGCCTGCCGCGCCACCTTGGTCCCTCCTCATGCTCAAAGGAACTTTGATTGTAGCACGCCCGCAAATCATGGGCAATGCCAGCCGCGCCGCCTTGTACCGGACTCCATTATTGCTTCTCCCGCGCCTGTGGTAGCATGGGTTCACCACAGCAATTTCATTTCTTTAGTTCTTCGGCAACATCCCGCAGTGGGCGCATCGCGCCCCCTTGCTGGACTAACGGAATATGGAATTGCTGTGGTGGCGTCCATTGCTCTGTTGCCGTCAAGGGGGCACCACCACATGATTGGACCTGCGAGCCGACCACGAAAGAGACGGGGCAGGAAAGAACGGCGACGCGAGACAGGCCAAAAAAACAGAGCCGTCGTCCTCGTATCGTTCCTGGTTGCCCTGGCCGCCTTCTCCGTCACGCAGTTACACGCCCAGAACCCGCAAACCACCTTCGAGCAACTCCTGGCCGAATTCAGAGCATTGACCGCGCTGGTCGGCCGCCACACCTCCGAACTGAGCGCCTTGGACGCACGCATCACCGCGCTCGAACAGACGGCCGCCGACCCGCTCGCGGGCATCCCCATCGCCGACGAGCGCGCCTGCTCTCCCTACAACGCCGACGACTACCCCTATTCCCAGTCTGTCGAACGCGAGATCGTCGCCGCCATGGGTGGCCGCATCTACAGCCCCTACACCGGCCAGACCTTCGCCAGCCTCGCCGAAACCGACATCGAGCACATCGTCGCCCGCAGCGAAGCGCACGAAAGCGGCCTCTGCGCCGCCGCCGCCGACATCCGCCGCGCCTTCGCCGGTGATCCTCTCAACCTCACCCTCGCCGACCCCGTCCTCAACCGCGACCGCAAGCTGGCGCTCGACCCCGCCGAATGGTTGCCCCAGCGCAACCGCTGCTGGTACGTCGCCCGCGTCGTCGCCGTCAAGCGCAAATACGGCCTTTCCATGGACGTCCGCGAGGCGTCCACCGCCCGTACCCTGCTGGCCTCCTGCACCACCTTCGACCTCGTCTTCCACGCCCCCGTCACCCCGGCCCCCGCAGCCGCCAACGCCCTGCGCCGCTACGACGACAACGGCAACGGCAGCATCAGTTGCGCCGAAGCCCGCGCCCACGGCATCGCCCCCGTCGAGCGCGGGCATCCGGCCTATCAGTATATGCGGGATGGGGACGGGGATGGCGTGGTGTGTGAGGGGTGAGTGAAGCGTACTCGCCCACAGACACCTGACCACAAGGTAATGTGCAAGTAATGGTGTACAATGGTGCAATTCACCCCGCACGAGAGGGGATAGACAAAGTGCCGGGCAGCGGCCGCGGCGCACAGCGCCCTGACCCTTGGAAACTACCCACCAATTACTACCATGGCCTACAGACATATTCTGGATAACCGAACACATACTGTCGCCAGCTATCTGCGCAAGCGCCTGCGGGACAGTAATGCCTTCCGACTGGTATCAGCCTATTTCAGCATCTACGGCTACGAGGAGTTGGCGGACGTCCTGAACACCGTCGACGAAGTGCGCTTTCTCTACGGCGACCCAACCTCGGTGGATGACGTAGACCCGGGCGAAGCAGAACCGAAGGCGTTCAACGTAACCGAAAAAGGTCTCGCTCCCAGACATAGCCTTAATCAGAAATTCCTGGCCCAGCGTTGCGCTGAATGGGTGGGCCGCGACACCGTTAGCATCCGTTCCATTGCCCAGGCGAATTTCCTGCATGGCAAGCTCTACCTCACTTCACCGCCCGCCCGCAGCATCGTCGGTAGTTCAAATTTCACACGGCGCGGACTCGGCGCCAGCAGCCAATCTAACATCGAAATCAACATCGCCAGCAACGATCCTGAGATCTACGCCGAACTGCGGGAATGGTTCGACCGCATCTGGTCCGACGACAAGCTGACCACGGACGTCAAGCAGCAGGTGCTTGACGCGCTTGCACGCATCGGCAAGGAACACGGCCCTGAACTTATCTACTTCAAGACCCTCTATGAACTTTTCCGTGCCGACATCGAAGCCCGGCTCGCCCAGGAAGGCCGGATAGGCGACGTCAGTCTCGGCGACACCGCCATCTGGAATGCGCTCTACCAGTTCCAAAAGGACGGTGCCCTGAGCGTCATTACCCGGCTGCAGCGTCACAATGGCTGTATTCTCGCCGACAGCGTTGGGCTTGGCAAAACCTACACCGCGCTGGCAGTGATCAAGCACTTCGAGTTGCGCAACGAGCGCGTCCTGGTGCTGTGCCCGCGCAAACTGCGGGCAAACTGGTCGCTCTACCAAGCACTTAACATGCACAAGGGCAATCCATTCAGCGCAGACCGCTTCGCGTACTCTTTGCTCTCGCACACCGACCTTTCGCGCGATGGCGGGTACGTTGGCGACGTCGATCTCGCCAACTTTAGCTGGCAGAATTTCGACCTGATCGTCATCGATGAGTCCCACAACTTTCGCAACCACGAGGGCAAACGCTATGAGCGCCTGCTCCAGGAGGTCATCGGCGCGGGCGTCAAGACAAAGGTGCTGATGCTTTCGGCCACGCCGGTCAATACTTCGCTTATCGACCTGCGTAACCAGATCTATTTGATGACCGAAAGCCGCCAAGACACCTTCCGCGAAACCCTCGGCATCTCTGACATCGGCAATCTGTTGAAACGGACGCAGACCCAGTTCAAGCAGTGGGAGTCCCAAGCGCCCGCCAACGGCCACAGAGACAAGAACGAACTCCTCGACAAGCTCGGCAGCGACTTCTACCGTCTGCTCGGCGCCGTCTCCATCTCTCGCTCACGGCGGCAGATACAGGAATTCTATGCCAATGAGATTGAACGAATCGGCCGTTTCCCCGACCGCGAGAAACCGCAAAACATCTATCCCCCGACCGACGCCAGGGGCCGTCTATCCTATAAGGAACTAGCCGAGCGTATCAGTGAATTTACTCTTTCCGTCTATCGTCCATCCGACTATGTGGTCAGCGAAAAGGCCCTGCGGCAGTTGGAGGAAGAAAAGCAGGCGCGCAACTTCAACCAGGCCGACCGCGAGCAATTCTTGATCGCCATGATCCGGACCAATTTTCTAAAACGGCTGGAAAGCTCCGCCCATTCTCTCACTCTGACACTGGATCGCACCATCGGCAAGATCGATGCGCTGCTGGACAAGATCGACCGCTACGAGAACCGCTTGGCCGCCGTGGACGATCCGTCCGACACGTTGCCGGACGACGACGAGGAGGACGAGGAGTTTCTCATCAATCGCGCCCGCCATCCCTATAGTCTCGCCGACCTCGATCTGTGCGTCTGGAAACAGCATCTGCGCAAAGACCTCGATCTGTGCGTCTGGAAACAGCATCTGCGCAAAGACAGAGAGACGCTTCGCTCCGCCTATGCCAGTGTCGTGCAGATAACGCCACAGCGGGACGGCAAGCTCGCGCGCATAAAGAAACAGATCAAAGAGCGCGCCGCCAACCCGACCACCGACCGCAATGGCTGCCAAAATCGAAAAATGTTGGTCTTCACGACTTTCAAGGATACCGCCGAGTATCTTTTCGGAAACTTGCAAGACCTGGCGGGCAGCCTGAATCTGAACATGGCCATGGTCTCCGGCGACGCAACGCTCACGACGGCCGGCGCCAACAACTTCAACGGCATTCTGGACAACTTCGCCCCCGTCGCCCGTGGCCGCAACGACAACAACACCGGTGGCGATATCGATCTCCTCATCGCCACCGATTGCATCTCCGAAGGACAGAACCTGCAGGACTGCGACACAGTCCTCAACTACGACATCCATTGGAACCCCATTCGCATCATCCAACGCTTCGGGCGCATTGACCGCATCGGCAGCCAGAGCGACTCGGTGCGCATGATCAACTACTGGCCCACCGCCGAGATGGAGGACTATCTGCGCTTGCAGACACGCGTTGAGGCGCGCATGGCCCTGGCCGATGCCGCGGCCAGCGGTGATGAAGACCCTTTCGACAATTTTGAAGGCATCCAGGGCGAACTTAACTTCCGCGCCCGCCAACTCAGGCAACTCTTAGACGAGGACCTTGACCTCGAAGACCTCGACGACGGCGTTGTGATGAGCGATTTCACGCTCGACCAGTTTTTCACCCAGCTATTGCACTTTTTGGAGAAAAACCGCGAGCAGCTTGAACAGACCCCCCTGGGTGCCTACGCCGCAGTCGACGGCGAGGCGGAGTCAGGCGTTATCTGGGTTCTGCGCCAGCGCAACGGCAGCCTGGACAAGCAGACCCAAGTCGCCAGCCCCGTCCACCCCTTCTACATCGTCCACGTGCGCGCTGATGGAAAGATTCGCCGCGGTTGCGCCAGTGTCAAACAGACACTTGACCTGTTCCAGGAGTTAAGCCTCGGCAAAACCGACGCTCTCCACGAACTGTGCGACACGTTCAACCACGAAACCGGCAACGGCCAGGATATGGCTGCATACGACAATCTGCTCAACGCCGCCATAAGACACATTGGCCAAGCCCATGGCAAGACCCAGGCCGCCGGACTGGGCCCACAGGGCTCCGGCGACTTCAAGCTATCCAAATCCTCCGAGACGCCCGGCCGCGCCGAGGACTTCGAACTGGTGACCTGGCTGGTGATGCTGCCGCACGAAAAAGAGTAAGACATTCAAGGAGATGGTGATGACGATCGGCAACGTATTGAACGACATCAAGATCGCCCTGGCCGACCTGTCTCAGGACGACTTCGTGGACGCCGCCCGTCGCCTGCTCGAGACGCTGGGTTACCGCAGCGAACGCACGCTGGAACTGTCCGGTACTGGCGACGATTTTATAGAGAAATTTTGCGACCCCTGCAGGAACACTTTATCACGAGAGCGCTTCCGCCAGCGGGCGGCCTCTGTGCGCATTCTGTTCCAGTTCACCGACAGCGAAATTGCGGAGGCGCAGCCTTCCCTGCTCGATCGTAGCAATTTTGACAGCGGCAACGCTCGTAGCTTCCTGTTCGTTGCCGTCGAATTGAGCGATGAGAGCTACCCCCGCGGCGCATATGTCGAACTCACGCGCGAGATCAACAAGTGTCTGGTCGTACCGACGGTGGTCCTATTCAAGACAGACAACGACCGGCTCAGCCTGGCCTTCGTCCACCGCCGCCCGCACAAGCGCGACCGGAGCCGCGACGTGCTCGGCAGCGTCTCGCTGATTCGTGAGATAGACACCGCCCGCCCCCATCGCGCCCATCTGGATATCCTGCGCAGCCTTGCGCTGCCTGAGCGTTTGTCTTGGATGAACGCCTATCGCAAACCGCGCAACTTTGACGGTCTGCTCGCCGCTTGGCTGGACGCGCTCGACACCGAGGAGCTTAACCGCCGCTTCTACAAAGAGCTGTTTACTTGGTTCGAGCGTGCGGTCAAAGAGGCGAATTTCCCCACCAAGCAAGCCAGGATCCTTCCGCCCGAAGAGCATATCATCCGCCTCATCACCCGCCTGCTCTTCGTCTGGTTTATCAAGGAGAAAAAGCTGATCGCGCCTGAACTTTTCGTCCAGGCACAGATTGAGCCCCTACTTCGCGACTACGACCCCAAAAACGGCGATTCCTATTACCGCGCGGTGCTTCAAAACCTTTTTTTCGCCACCTTGAACAGCGAAATCGAAGGGCGCAGTTTCAGTTCCAAAACTCACTCAAGGCACCGCGACTTCTCCCGCTACCGTTTCAAAGAAGAGATCGCCGACCCCGACAGTCTGCGGGCGTTGTTCGACAAGACCCCCTTCATCAACGGCGGCCTCTTCGACTGTCTGGACAGCCCTGAAGCGACCGGGGACGGCGGCTACCGCATCGACTGCTTTACCGATAATGTGATCGACCCCAAACGCAAGGAGTTCGGAATCCTGTCGATCCCCAACCGCCTCTTCTTTGACGATAACGGGCTGATCACTCTCTTCGACGACTTCAAATTCACCGTCGAGGAGAACACACCTACCGATCAGGAAGTTGCCTTAGACCCGGAACTGCTGGGCAAAGTCTTTGAGAACCTGCTGGCCGCCTACAACCCGGAGACCCGCGAAACGGCGCGCAAACAGACCGGCTCCTACTACACCCCGCGCGTCGTGGTCGACTACATGGTTGACGAGGCGTTGATCGCGTCACTGGTGCAGAAGTGCCCGCCGGCCGATAGCGACACCGATTTCTGGCAAGAACGTCTCAGCTATCTGCTGGACTACGAGGACGCTTTCGACGACGCCCACGAACTTTTTGAGGAATCCGAAAAGGAAGGCTTAGTGCGTGCCATCGCCGGGATCAAGCTGATCGATCCGGCCGTCGGCTCAGGCGCATTCCCTATGGGCGCGCTCCACAAGCTGACCCTGGCCCTGCGCCGCCTTGACCCCCAAAACGTGCTTTGGGAGGATCTGCAGAAGCAGTTGGCTGGCCAGCGCGCCGCGGCCGCTTTCGATACCCGAAACCAAGCCGAACGGGACGCCGAACTAGATCAGATTAGCGCCACCTTTGAGACGTACCGCGACTCCGACTTCGGGCGCAAGCTCTATCTGATCCAGAACAGCATCTACGGTGTCGACATTCAGCCGATTGCCTGTCAAATTTCTAAACTGCGCTTTTTCATATCTTTGGCGATAGAGCAGGATCGCGACGCCAGCGCCGACAACTTTGGTATCAAGCCTCTGCCCAATCTCGAGACCAAATTTGTGGCCGCCAATACACTTATCGGCTTGAATCTGTCCCACGCAGAATCCCTTCTCCAGGAAAGCGACTTGCAGCAGCTACAGAGGAAAATCGCGGCAAATCGCGAAAAATATTTTCTTCCAAGTGGCAGGTCGCAAAAACTGCATTACATCCGCGAGGGGAAGCGTCTTCGCAAACAACTGAAAGAGCTTTTGGAAGAAAAACGAGCGGCTTGGAATGAGAGCCAACATCTCGAAATAGATCGAAAGGTCGCTCAAATTCCAAACCCAAAGCATCGCGAAAGGTTACGGAATGAGTTGCTAAAGCGCTTCGAGACACGTAAAGCGGAATTCTACACAAGCCTTGAGGATGCCCAGAAGATTGTTAGCTGGACCCCATATGACCAGAACGCCTATGCCGATTGGTTCGACGCCAAGTATATGTTTGGCTTGAGAGAAGGGTTTGATGTGATTATCGGTAACCCTCCATATGTCGAGTCGAGAAACAGCCTGCTTTCAGCGGAATTGAAAGACGCTTACAGCAATAAAGTCCATTCTGACTGGCAAGACAGATTACCTAGGGGGAGTGATCTGCTAATTTACTTCTACGCTCGTGCTCCGAAACTCCTAACTGGACTCTGGCGAAATCAGGCCAGAGTGAAAGGGCAAAGCAGTTGTAGCGCCTGCCAATTGGCAGGCGGGAATAGAGAAGGTCAGTCGAGCCTTCTTGAATGGGTGTAACGTGTAGCCGGACAACCGAGGCGCTCAGGTTGGTTAGTGGATGAAGCGTTGCAAGATCGGCGCGACATCGGCCAAGCGCGCGGCTTCCTGACAAGCTGTTTGCAACAGCGAACGAGCATGCTCCTGCCGATGGCGACGAATTACGTCGGCAAGCGAGGCGAAGCAGTCCTCTCTCGCCGCATGATTGAGACGCCATTGCAGAAAGATGTAAGCCAGGAAGACGATGGCAAACCATTTTTCGGTTGCTTCAAACGACTGCACGCGGAAATCAGTCAAGCCCAAGAACTGTTTGACGAAAAAGTTGTCTACCTCAATGGACCAACGTTTTTGGTAGCAAGACAGTGCTTTCTGTGCTGACAGCGATAGGTCAGTGCAGAGAAAGTACTTCGGGTGTTTGTCCCGATGGTGCCGTTTGCTGATCAAAACACAGACTTCAAAGGGCAGCTTGTTGAGCTTGCCCCGCAGCGTACGCAGCAGATAGCTCTGCGCCTGCGAGCCTGTAGCAGTCAGGCGGATGCGCCGATACTGCTGGTGCTTGAGTTGTCGGTTCCATTGCGAGAGCCTGATTCCGTCCAGGATGCGATTCGACTTAATGGCACAGATCAGATGCCAGTTGCGTCGCCGGCAGAACTTGAATAAGCGGTTTGAGGCATACCAACTGTCACAGAGCACTGTAACCCGAAACTGCGCCGGCAGCAGTTGGTGCAATGCGGTCAACATCTCCTGGGCCAGGCTGCCCTTCTTGCGATAGCGTACGCGTTGTGCCAGCGGACGCGTGCGGTTGAGGCGGCGCACCGTGCGCTCACGCATAAAGAGGCGCCAATCGAACACGTAGGCAAAGTCGCCGCACTGAATCCGCACTTCTACGTGTACTGTGCCGTTGGTGTAGCGCTGCCTCCTTGCTCCTGACTTGGTGTGGTCGTGATGAAAATCGACTGCCTGCAGATGTCGTGTATTCTTATCCTTGGCGCCCAGAGAGTCGTCAATGCTTACCGTAACGACCCAGTTGCCCGTTTGCTGCGCATGTTCGGTCAACTCCCTGACCACAAACTGGCGCTGGCACGAGCGGATATCTTCGGCCTCATAGGGACTGATGCGCAGATTGTCCGCACCATTCGACGCATCCGGCGCATCGACAATAAGCCGATACAGGCTGGCGATTGTCTTGTGTCGCACATCCGATACGATCAGGCTGTCCGTCATACGTAGCACATGCCGGTACTGTGGCTTCGTCAGCCGCATCTTCAAACTGAGCAAGAACGTGACCAATAAGGGCGAATGTTGTACAATTAGCTTGAGCATGGGAGCGCCTCCTGTTGGAACCGGTCGAATGGTTCTCTACCATTCTACTCAGGAAGCCTCCCATGTTCTACTTTTCGCCAGTGTCGAGCTCCTAAGTGATTTGGGACTTGGCTGTTTTATTACTCAGAATGCTTGGTTAAGCACCGATTATGGCAAAGCCTTCCAAGACTTTACACTCGGCAAATTTTCATTCGAGAAAATTATCGATTCTTCGGCGAAATTCTTTTCCGACACCGAGAGTCAGAACATCAATGCTATAATTACGATCTTCAGCGCTCGAAAGGTGCCAGACATAAAATATGCAATTGCTGACAGCGATATGGTTATTGTCTCCGAAAGAACCATTGCAGCGAAGCAATTGATGAAATGGGGGCACCTCTTTTCCATGCCGCATTTCTATGGGGGCATATTGGAAAAAATGAGCGCCAAAGCAAGTGCAAAAAGAGCAGTTACATTTGGGCAAGGAGTCAATCCCCCTCTGTCTAGATTGGACCTGCCTGAATCCAATATCCCTATTATCGTCAAAGACGTCAGTTTTGTCGCCGCTTCTGCTGATAGAAGAATAGGGCATGAGGAAATTAGCGCCGCCAGGTTAAACAGAATACCGGCGCTAGTAATGCCGCGAGGTATAGGGGAACGCTATTATTGCACCTTCAACCTCTGCAAGGCATTATCCTACAGCCATGTGGAAGTATACCTGCCAAACGAACTTTGGGAATCCGACTTACATTATTGCCTATGGGCTTTTTTAAATTCGTCACTGGTATGGCTATTCCGAGAGATAACTGGAAGGCGGAATCTTGGGGGCGGTATGCTGAAAGCCGAAGCAACTGACATGAAGACGTTGCCAGTTAATTTCGACTTCGATTTCGCGGGTGATGCGAAGAAAGTGTTTGACCTCATCAGGCCTCGAGAGCCTCTACCGGTGTCGGAGGAGGTTTACACAAGAGAGCACCTGCTCATTGACGATATGATTGCTGACTTTTTCAACATTTCCAGTCAGATAGAAGCCATCAGGCAGGCATTGATCAATCATGTCAGTTTCCGTCTATCCCGAGCACAACCACATCAGTGAATTTCGCAGAAAAACGCTTGTTCAATCGGCTAGTGGAGCGGATCCTGTCCTCCAAAGAGGTCGATCCGTCCGTCGATACCAGCGAATTTGAACCTGAAATAGACCGTTTGGTGTATAATTTATATGCGTTGACGGATGAGGAAATCGCGACGGTGGAGGGGAGGAGTGCAGAGTGAATCAAAATGAACACACATGTTTAAGTATTCAGGATTTACTCCGCGCGATTGTGGAAAAGTCCTCTCAGGGAGAATACATCTATCGAGGAGAACCAGAATGCTATCCGAAGATTTCTTCTACGTTTTATCGGCAGTATGAGAAAGAAATCGACACTGAGTATTTTGATATTGAAATCGCGCAGAAGGAAATGCTAGAAAAAGTAAGGGGATATACAGACTTTACCGACGACACAGACATATTGACAGAATTGCAACACTACGGCGGAAAGACCAATCTGATTGACTTTACCACCGACTATCTGATTGCACTTTTCTTTGCTTGCGACAGCTCATACAGCAAAGACGGCAGGGTAATCCTGTTGGACAAAACCACCAGACCACACCAGATCAACTCTCCTAAGAAGAATCAGAACAACAGAGTGATTTCACAGAAGAGCATTTTTGTTCGATCACCAACTGGCTGGATAGAAGATGGCGAAGTCGAAATCGTCTCGATTCCCAAAGAATTGAAACAAGTAGCCATGGAGCATCTGAGGAAGTATCACGGAATTATCACCGAGACCATTTACAACGACATATTTGGGTACATCCAGAATCAGGAAAAGCACCAGACTGCATATGCAGAGTTTTACATTGGATATACTTACGCCGAAAATGGGGAGTACAAGAAGGCTATTTCGCACTATGACAAGACAATCTGCCTAAGTCCCAATGTAACTTCAGCATACGGAAATCGAGGCAGTGCTAAGACTAAACTTGGCAAGCACGAGAAGGCGATCGCGGATTACAATGTGGCGATAGGCTTCAATCCGAGAGACGCCAATGCCTATTACGACCGAGGGATTTCTAAGCATGCACTATGTCGGCACGATGAAGCAATTGCGGACTTCGACGAAGCAATTCGAATCAACCCAGGACATTTCGACGCCTATAGCAATCGAGGCGTTGTGAAAGCTCGCTTGGAATGCTACGAAGAAGCGATCGCGGATTTTGACGAGGCAATTCGAATCAACCCAGAGGATGCCGGGCCATTCACTAACCGAGGCCAAGCCAAGGCTAATTGTGGCAAGCAAGAGGAAGCGATTGCTGACTATGATGAGGCAATTCGAATTGATCAGGATTACACTGAAGCATACCTTTTTCGCGGAGTTGTAGCGAAATCCCTCAATCGAAACAAAGCCGCCAAAAAGGATTTGCAGCAGGCGCGTACTCTGGCACAAGAACGAGGGGATGAGGAATTCTTGAAACTCTCACAACAGGCGTTGGACACCCTGACATCGAATGGTGTCGATTCTTAGTGGGAGACGTTCGCCTACCGCCTCGGCAACCGCTCTGCGCTTGAGTGGCTCATTGACCAACACCGCGTCAAAGCCGACAGTAGCAACACAATTGTCAATGACCCCAACCGCCCCCTTCCAGCACATCCGCCGCCGCATCGCCAAAGCAATCACCGTCAGCCTGATGACCGTGCCCATCGTGGAAGCCCTGTCCGGGCTAGGGGCTTGATGAGAAGGAGAGGAAGATGAAAGACCCGAACCGCTATCCTCCAGGCTGGAATTCAGAACGCGTTCGACGTCTTATCCAGCATTACCAATCGCAAACGGATGAAGAGGCCATTGCGGAAGACGAAGCCGCATACGAAGACTCTACCCAGACCCTTATGGAAATTCCAAACGAACTGGTTCCATCCGTAAGAGCGCTCCTCGCCCAACAGTCCGGCTAACTTAGCCTCTCCCAACCGCAAGGCAACTACCTTTTCCCTGGCGCAGGCGAGCCGCCATCCAACAACACCTGCCCAAAATCCTACGACGCGCCCGAGCGGGGAAATGGGTACCCCCCGGATTGGGGGAATACACTCCTGGAGAGCGCTCCGGTCCCCCAAGGCGTCTCGCCCGCAACCGATATGGCAGGTTCCGCTTCAGGAAACCAGAGGTAGCCAGAAACGCACCCCCCACTTTGGACCGCACCCCGAAACCCATGGGTGCATCCCGAATTATTGTGCCATGGCGATACGCCCTCTCAGCCGGCGAGAAAAGACCTACTGAATTCGCATCGACCCTTCGCCTGCAATCCTGTTCATCCACAAATCCCGCAAATCCTGATTCAGACAACATCTGCCCAAAAGTCTGGGATACACCCAAACCCATCCCAAACTTGCCAAATCCGATCATATGTGCTATACTCCCTCCACCTGGGTCACAAACACCCACAAGGTCGCGCAATCGTAAGCAAGACCATCTCTTCAACTAATACCCACTTTCTTTTTTGTGAAGGGGGGGGGGGGGTAAAAGCGGACATTCCGGACATTTTTACTAAACATTTAGTAAAATCACGCTCACTGAGCGCATTCAACCATCCCCACCAGCCCCCCCCGCGCAACCACGCCCACTCCCGCTCCTCACACCATCTCCCGCATTTACACACGAACAGATCACGAGTACAATAGAGCAACAACCGACCTGCGTGCGCAGAAACGCGCCCCTTGGGGAGAGAGACCGACTTGATAGAGGACAACAACACAGAAAAATCCGCACAGCCAAACGCGGCGCCAAACCAATCAGAATCCCCCGCAACCGAGGAACGCGACAAAGAGCCGCCCGCGCGCACCACCTATCTCTTCCTCATTCGTCACGGCGAAAACGAGTGGACCAAGCGCGGCGCGCTCGCCGGCCGAACGCCTTCCATCTCTTTGAACGAGAAAGGCAGGGAACAGGCCCAGCAGATCGCCGAACGTCTCAAGCCGCAGCCCATTACGGCGATCTATTCCAGCCCGCTGGTACGCTGTCTCGAGACCGCCCAGCCCCTCGCCGCCGCCCTGGACCTCTCCGTCTCCGTCGAGCCGGGCGTTCTGGAGGTCGATTACGGCGACTGGCGCGGCGGCGAGTTGAAGGAACTGGGCAAACGACCGGAGTGGCAACTGGTGCAAATCTTCCCCGGCGGCTTTCGCTTCCCCGGCGGCGAAACCCTGCGCGAGGTGCAGAATCGGGTCATCACCACCCTCGAGCGCATCCGCGCACAGCACGAGGGCGAGGCGGTCGCCGTCTTTGCCCACGGCGATGTGTTGCGCACCAGCCTGGCCTATTATCTGGGCACGCCGCTCGACCTGTTCCAGCGCATTCAGATCAGCACCGCATCCGTCAGCCTTGTCGCCTTTCATCGCTTTGGCCCGAGCATTTTGGCCATGAATGACAGCGGCGCCCTCCCTGTGATAAAGTGGGGGGAGAGTTGACCGCAACCGCATATGACCAACAACTGCACTAGCAACTGACCACTGACCACTAGCCACTAGCCACTGACACATGGAATCACAATTTACCTTCGACTTCAATCCAGTCAGCGCAATCGTCGCCGATGCGGTCGGACGCCCCGGCCAGCGCACATTCTTTTTGCAAGCGCGCCAGGGCAGCGACATGGTCACCCTGATCATGGAGAAGGAACAGGTGGCCGCGCTGGCCACGTCGATCCTGCAGCTATTGGAGGAGTTGGAAAAGGGGCGCGCAGAGAGCCGCGCCGATCTGCCGACAGAGGAGGAAGAGGTCTCGGTCCCGAGTCTGCGCGAGCCGATAGAGCCGGCCTTTCGCGTCGGGCAGCTGGGGCTGGGATATGACGAAAGACAGGATCTGATGGTGTTGATCGCGCAGGCGATACCGGATGCTGGCGAAGAAGGGCAGGGTCTGGCCGCTGAACACCCCTCGGAGACCAGCGTCTCGCCTGATCCGGAGCCGAAAGCTCGTTTCTATGCCACGCGGGCCCAGATGCGTTCCCTGAGCGAGCATGCCCTGCAGGTTGTCGCCGCCGGCCGGCCGGACTGCCCTCTGTGTGGGCGCGCAATCGAGCCGGATGGTCACTTCTGTCCGCGCACCAACGGCCACGCCTTCCCGCTGTCAATCTGAATTCTCAGCAGCCAATATCGCGCCTCAATGCTCGGCTTCTGAACGACCCATCGAGCTTGCCCCTACGCAATACGCATTACCCATTACGAAATGACACACCATGATATGGCGGTCGAATCACAGGAGCGGGCTTCAGACGACGACGGCGTCGTGAATCAGAACGAGCGCGCCGGTCTGTCGGCTGCGTCGACCGACCACGAGATAGTACGCGCGCTCATAGAAGGTGAAGTCGAAGAGAAGGGACTGCTGCCATACAGCTCCAACTACACCTTCCTCGCAATGGTTCATCACCGGCAGCAGGAGATCCCCGCCGTCTACAAACCACGCCGCGGCGAAAATCCCCTCTGGGATTTCCCCGTCGGCACCCTCTGCCAGCGCGAGACCGCCGCCTTTCTCGTCAGCGAGGCCCTCGGCTGGGGCGTCGTGCCGCCCACCGTCCTGCGTGACGGGCCGCGCGGGCCGGGCAGCATCCAGTTTTTCATCGAATGTGATCCGAACATCCATTACTTCAATATGCGCGAAGATGCCCGCTATGCCCCCGCCTTGCGCCGCCTTGCGCTCTTCGACTATCTCATCAACAACGCCGACCGCAAGGCCGGTCACTGTCTGTATGGCTATGATGAGCGTATGTGGGCCATTGACCACGGCATCTGCTTCCATCATCAATACAAGCTGCGCACCGTGATCTGGGAGTTCGCCGGTGAACCGATCGAGGAACAGCTGCTCGCCGACCTGGAACTGTTGCAGCGTCTCATCAGCGCCGACCCGTTGCAGAGTACCCTGAATCTGCTTCTCAACTCCCCCGAACAGGAAGCCCTTTGTCGTCGCATTGTCGATCTGCTGACTGATGGTCAGTATCCGTTGCCTCTGTCTCGCCAGCGCAACTATCCCTGGCCGCCCATTTAACCGCAATGGTTCGTGAATGGTGGATAGTACACGCCACTGGACACTGACCACTGACCACTAACCACTGATTATGAAAGCCGTAGTCATGGCCGGCGGTGAAGGCTCCCGGCTGCGTCCCCTCACGATTGGGCGTCCCAAGCCCATGGTTCCCCTTGTCGACAAACCCGTCCTGGGCCACATTCTCGACCTGCTCAAATATCACGGCATTACCGAGGTCGTCATTACCCTCCAGTATATGCCTTCCGTGATCCAGGATTTCTACGGCGACGGCAGCAGCCTCGGCCTCGATATCACATACGTCGTCGAAGAGATGCCCCTCGGCACCGCCGGCAGTGTCAAGAACGCCGCCGCCCATCTCAACGACACCTTTCTCGTCATCAGCGGCGACGCGTTGACCGATTTCAATCTGCAGGCGGCCGTCGAACACCATCACCGGAGCGGCGCACTCGCCACACTCACCGTCTATTCCGTTCCCAACCCCCTCGAATACGGCGCAGTCGTCAGTGACCAAAGCGGCCGCATCACCCAATTCCTTGAAAAACCCGACTGGGGCACCATCCGCTCCGACAGGGTCAATACCGGCATCTACGTCCTCGACCCCGCCGTTCTCGACCACATCCCCGACGGCGTTCCCTATGATTTTTCCACCGATCTTTTCCCTGATCTTCTGCGACAGAGCAAGCCACTTCATGCTTATGTCGCCGAAGGCTATTGGTGTGATGTGGGCACAATCGGGGAGTATATGCGGGCGAGCGCCGACCTGATCAGCGGCAAAGTCTGGCTGCCCCAGCCGCTCGGGGAGACGGCCTACCTTCCTGGGAGCGGGGCGCTCTCTGGCCCTGTCTCGCCTGCCGGGCGCGGCGATCTGATTTTGGGCGCGGATGTGGAGATTGCGGCCGACGCACGCATAGATGGCCCCGTCTATCTTGGCAACGCCGTCAAAATCAAGGAGGGCGTGACGATTCAAGGCCCCTGCGTCGTGCGTGACTACACCGTTGTGGACCGGTATAGCCGCTTGGAGCATTGTGTTGTCTGGCGCAACACATACATCGGCGAAACCTGTGAACTATTGGGCGCAATCGTCTGCCGCCAGTGCAGCCTCAAGAGCGGCACCATCGCCTATGAGGACGTCGTCATCGGCGACAACTGTGTGCTCGACGAGAACTGCGTTGTGCATCCGGACGTCAAACTGTGGCCGAATAAGAGAATCGAGGCGGGGGCGGTTGTACGGGAAAGCATCATTTGGGGCAGCCGCGGCCGCCGCTCCCTCTTCGGCAGATCCGGCGTCAGCGGCGTCGTCAACGTCGACTTCACCCCCGAATTCGCCGCAAAGCTCGGCAGCAGCCTCGGCGCAAATCTCCCGCACGGCAGCTACGTCGCCATCAATCGGGACGCGCACCGCAGTTCCCGTATGCTCATACGCGCCCTCATGAGCGGACTCTCCAGCGCCGGCGTCGACGTTTGGGACCTGGGCGAAGTGCCCGTGCCCGTCGCCCGTCATTTTGTCCGCACTCACCCCTCTGCCGCCGCCGGCGTCCACATCAGCCTCAGCCCCCTCGACCCGCGCGTCGTTGACATCCGCTTTATGAACAGCCAGGGCCTCGACCAGAGCCGGGCCACCGAGCGCTCCGTCGAACGCAGCTTCTCCCGCGAAGACTTCCGCCGCGCCTTCCTCGACGAAGTCGGACGAATCGACTATCCCACCGACCCCACGGAACACTATGTCGAGAGCTTTCTCGCCTGCGTTGACCGTGACCGCATCCGCGCAGCCGCTCCCCAGATGCACCCCCAGATTGTTGTCGATACGTCCCACGGCCTCGGCGGCGATACCCTGTCGACAATTCTCAACCGTCTTGATGTCGATTATCTGCCATTGAATGGGCCTAAAATGGGCGCCCTGCGCGATCAATTCCGTCATCAACTCCAGCACATGGCCAAGATAATGAGCGTGCTCGATGCCGGCGTCGGCGTCAAGCTCGATGTTGGCGGCGAGAGAGTTTTCCTCATTGATGAGAGAGGCGCTGTGCTGGATGATCTGACTGCTGCGCTGCTGTTGTTGGAACTGGCCATGTATGCCAATCCCGGCGCAAAAGTCGCGCTGCCCGCCGTTCTGCCGCGCGCGTTTGAGGCGGTGGTGAAGCGGTATGGCGGGCAGGTTGTCTTCACCCAGAACGACCTGCGTGATCTGATGCGCGCCGCGACCGATGATCTGCTCTTCGCCACCGATGGCGCAGGCCATTTCATCTTCCCGGATTTGCAGCCGGTTTCTGACGGATTGCTTGCGACCGTGCGCTTGCTCGAATATCTTGGCCTTCGTCAGGCCGCGGTCAGTGAAATCGTCGCCGATCTGCCGGTCTTCTTTATGGCGCACCATCGGGTCGATTGCCCGTGGGAGGCCAAAGGGACGGTGATGCGCCTGCTGAATCAGAGTTACCAGGGGGAGAGCGCCATCAATATCGATGGCCTGAAGATCGATCTCGGCGTCGAGGAGTGGGTTCACATCGGCCCCAACCCGGAGCGGCCCTTATTCGAGATTCGGGCCGAGGCCGGCGACCCGGAACGGGCGACCGCTCTGGTCAAAGAGCATGGTGATCAACTCTTGCAGTGGATCGTAGCCAGCGATTCGTAGTTAATGTGAATCCCGTTTGAAACCGAGACTTTTTTCACGGATTACGCAATTGAAACGTGGCCGTCTCGCCTGCCCTTACGCGATACGGAATACGCAATACGCAATTCAGAAAAAAGCGGGTTCTCAATGTGAACGCACATTAATTCCCCTCCTCTGAGGGACTGGGCGTGGCTGACCCGCGGTTCCGCACCCAAATCCTCAGCCGGTGGCTACTTGTATAGTTCCCGGCGTTGTCCTTTGCCCAGTAACGAATATTGTGAATGCCGTCCTCGGAGATATGGATCGGCTCACTGTACAGGACGACGGGGCCGTCGTTGAGGACATAGGCGATACCCCACACGCCGCTGGTTGCGTCCTCGGCTTCAATGACGACATTGACAGGCCCCCTGAACAGCGCACGCGTGGCAGGTGTGGGTGTGGGAGTGGACGTAGGACTCTGTTCATCGGGCGAGGTGTCGTCGCTCTCGTCGTCATCGTCCGTGTCGGTCGGCGTCTCGGATGCCACCTGCATTGCCTCGGCCCGCACAGTGGGCGGCGTCCGGTCAACGCGCAGCAGGCCGGATTCGCTCTCCCCCTGTAATCCGGCTTGATCCTTGGCCAGAAAACGCACCTGGTAGCTGCCGTCAGCGATGTCGGTCAGCGCGGCGGAGAGCTTTTGGGCGGCCAGGGGATCGTTGGGCAGGCTGAAATGGGCCGTCTGCGGCTGGTCGTTCAGAAGCAGGCGGCCGCTGTTGCTGTCCAGCCCGCTATTATAGTCCTGTATCGGGACTGAAATCAGGACGGGCACCCTCGTCCACCAGCCGTGCAGGTTCTCTATTTCGCCGAACTCCGGCGGCTGTTCGCTACCGTATTCGATCTGTCGGGTGACGACCGGGCTGGCGTTTCGGGCGGAATCGAATGCGATGGCGGACACTGTCGATATGCCGCTGTGGGGGAGGGGCCAATCTATGCGGCCACTGGATATGTTCTGTAGCTGCCACAGCTGTATCCGATCCAGGGCCAGGTCTACCTCCCCGTGCCACTTTATCCGGAACTCCAGCCCCTCGGTCGGCTCGAACAGATGAAAATCGACCGGGATGTCGACGTATTGGCCTGCGGCTGTGAAATCACTCGCCCAGATGTCGCGCAGGCCCAGACGCAACGTCCCGCCGCGGTCGGTCACGTCCAACTGGGCGATGGGCTGGTCCGGCAAAGCGTTGTCGGAATCGTCTGTTGCGGGCGGCTCGCCCATGCGCAGCCGAAAGAGCGCGCGGTAGGTGGCATTGTGGGGGATGTCTTTTGTGTAGGGGCCGTACCACCAACCAGGCCCGTGGTCATCGGCTCTCGCTTCCTTGGTGCGATTGCCATCGGCCTCGACATCATCGACGTTTTCTCCGGTTGTGCGGTAGAGGTTTTCCCCCTGCCAGATCCAATTGCTGCTGAGGCCGATGCGCGCGTCCTGTTCCGGTGTGGCGATGGAGAGCTTTGCCCTCTGCACCTCCACGACCGACGGCGCGTTGAAGGTCGGTGCATCAGGTGGATCCCAGTCGATTTTTAGGGATACAGTCTCTTGCAGGCTGTTGTCGATGGTGAGGGTGGAGGTGAGAACGCCGCCACTTGTGAGATCGGGGCTACGCAGCCAGACGCCGCGGATGGGCAGGGAGTCTGGGCCGGGGTCAAGGTTGACTGTGCCCGACAGCGGGCTACTCGGCACAAGAGCGCCCCAGCGCAGACCGCCGGCCGGCAGATAGCCACTCAGGGGTAGGCCGACAAATCCGCCGATGGCTTGACTCGGCTGTTGGGCATTCTGCAATGTGACATCTGTGTAGTAGTGGCCGAGAATCTGGCGATAGGTCTGGCCGACCTTGGCCCGCCGGACTGCGCCCCACTGGCTGAGGCCGTAGCCGTGGCCCCAGCGAACTTCACCGAGGCCGGTCTCGTCCGGCACAGCTTGCAGATAGGCCGCGGCCGGGTTGGTGAGCGTCGGATGGCTGTTCTTGGCGCTGTACATGGCAATAATCGGCGCGTCGGTGCTGTCCTTGTTGTATGCCAGGTATTGCCCTGTCGTCTTGCTGACCGCTGCGTCTGTTGATGCGTAGCGCCCGTTGCACATCATCTGGAAATTGGCCCAGTCGGTCACGTCATAATAGCGCCGCTTGCGCAAGATCTGATACCAGGCATAGGTGCGGGTGGCGACAGCTTGGGCCGCCAACGCTTCCGGCGGCCAGGAGATGGGGATTTCCGCGGGGACGGAGCGGGCCACATACTCTTCGAAAGGAATTACGTCCACCTGCCAGTCGGGAACGTTGCGGCAGTTGTTCTCCGGGTGGTGGGCCACGCGAATCGTGGCCGGGTAGGTCACCGCGGTGACCTCCGCCGCCTCTGTTTCGGCTGGATTGTCGTCTGGCAGCAGGACATCTTCCTGTATGATCGATCGGTTGGTCGTGTCGTAAATCGCGGGGCGAATTCTGTTGGCTTCGAGTTGATCGAAGCGGAGTCGGTTGCTGCGGCCCGTCTGCCAGCGCGGGTTGTGGCCGGGTATGCGCTCGCGCACACGCCCGGTGGCGCGCTCGATCACATAGATTTCAGCCAGGCCGATCGTCTCCGTGCCCGCTGGCACAACCGTTATCGCCATGAGAGTGCCGTCGGGGCTGATGCGGGGCTTGCCGAAATGGGAGCCGGCGCGTTCCAGCACAACCTCCCCGTCCAGGGTCAATGTCTGGAAACTGGGCGGGCCGGTGATCTGTATATCGACCGGTAGTTCGTCATCATCGTCCTGTGTGGCAGGCATCAGAGACGGCGCCACCCGTGCGCCGACAACGTAGAGGCATACACCAAACAACGCTATGAGGAGGCCAACGAAAAGGAGGCGGCGTATGGAAAATCCTGACAGCATAGCTGCAATGGCCAGTGGTTAGTCGTTGGTGGTTCGTGGCCGGTGGTGTGTACTATCCACGAATCATGAATCACTATTGTAACAGGAATGCGACAAAATATGTATTTGGCTTTGCGGCAATATGGGGGGTACAATCGCGAGCAAAAGGGGACCGGTGGCAATGCTTACTACCCTCAACTGTCGAGACCACTTGGGTGAATGACGATTTCAGCATCCTGTTTGATCAAGAAATGACGTCAGAGACCTGCCTTTCGGGGTCATCTATTGATCAAATAATATCCTCGTCTCCGCTGGAAACGCAAGAGATCGGCGCACTGCTGGGTCAGTCGATCATCGGGAAGAGAGAGAAAACTTCCCACTCCGCGCAGTCTGTTGTGATCGGACTGATGGGCGAACTGGGTGCTGGCAAGACGACATTTACGCAGGGTCTGGCCCGGGGATTAGGCGTGCAGGCGCGCATCACCAGCCCTACATTCACCTTGATTAACGAATACACAACCCCGACAGAAGACGTGCGCCTGTTCCATGTGGACAGCTACCGGCTGGTGGCCGAACCCGCCGCGGGCCGAGCAGGGCGAGACGAGTCCCTCGCGAATCAGGTATACGGGCTGGGCATGGATGAGCTTTTTGATGCCGTCGAAGAGGAGTCGACGCCCCATGTCGTTGTCATCGAATGGGCTGACCGCCTCGTCGATCTGCTGCCGGATGACCGCCTGATGATCCGTTTCGGCAGCCGCGCAGACCGACAAACGCAAGTGGCCCGTGAAGTAACCGGCGACCGCGATTCTGAGCGGATGTTGAGCTTTTGCGCCACCGGCCTACACAGCGCGGCCTTGCTGGCCGCGCTGCGAACCGCAGAGGCTCGTGTCGGGGCGCCTCTGGGCCACTGACCACTGGCTTTGAAGATGTTTTTCGTGCGCCAGCGCTTCGCACTCGTCATGTCCACTCACGAAAAATCTTCAAATGGAGGCGTTGATGGGGTCCGACCGCAGCCAGATGAAGCACTGGATGACGCCCAATCCACATACCTGCCACAGGGAGGATTCGCTGGCGGATGCCCGAGACCTCATGGCCGAGCATCATTGTCGCCGTCTGCCTGTCGTGGATGAGGACGGTCATCTGATCGGCATCGTCAGTCTCGGTGATCTGCGCCAGGCTGCCCCGTCCAGTGTTACAACGCTGAGCCTGTTCGAGATCAACTACTTCTGGGCCAAGCTGCCCGTCAGCGACGCCATGACCACCGATCCGGTAACCGTTGCGCCGGACAGTTCGATTCACATCGCCTGTCGCCTGATGCTGGACTACAGAATTGGCGGGCTGCCCGTGGTTGTCGAGCGTAAAGTCGTCGGCATCTTCACCACCACGGATGTTTTGCGCTTCGTCGTCGAGCAGTCTTCCTAGCGTGGCCAGCCGCTTGCGGCGCTGACCACTGCTGTCTGGAGCCATCAATGCACCGCAGATTGGTAAGCGAGATTATGAGCGCCCCCGTGATCACGATTGAACCGGACGCGCTGGCCGTGGATGCCGCCGGGCTGATGGAAGAGAACAGGGTGCGGCGCATCATCGTGATCGATCACCACGGTTACATCTGCGGGATCGTCACAGACGCCGACGTTCTGGAAGCGGCGACCGCCGAACGAGTGGTCAGTCCCTACGATCCGGGCTTTGATGAGGAGTGGCTGGCTGTGCGCGATGTGATGACCGCCGAGGTGATTACAATCGGGCCGGAGGCATCCATCGGTCAGTTGGTGGAGAAGTTTATGGAGATCAAGATCAGCGGCATGCCCGTGGTTCAGTCGGCCGGCCCCCGCGGCGAGCAACTCCTGCCCATCGGCATTGTGACGGAGACCGACATCTTTCGACTGATCAGCGATGCGTGGCGCGCCGACGAAGCCTCGAACACCAACGATCAATAAGGGTTATATGGTTGCCCCCAATGACCGTATGCTCCTCGAGCGTGCCAATGGTCCCGCTTTCCTGGGCTGCGCGGGCCACGGCCTCACGCTCAATCGGTCTGACGGTGTGTATGTTGAGCACGCCATATCTGTCCATCGCTGGTAACCACAACAACCTGCTCTCCACTTTGCCCTAAGGCGGCCAGCGGGTGTCCGTTCACGGCGGTCTCAACGGGTACCCATTCGCTCTCTGTGACAGAGACAACGAGTCGATCGGTCAAGGTGACCAAGGTCTGGCTGGCTAAAGGCAGCAGGCCGGTTATCGGCGCATCTGGGGTAGTGAGCCGCTGGCGCTGCCACGTGCCTGCTGTAGAGCGGTATAGGTCGACGCCCAAGCCAAGCAGGGCTTCGCGACCGGCCTCATCTACGAAGACCAGTTGCGGGGCAATTGGCCTCGACGGTCGGCTGAACCAGTTCGACCAACTCAGCCCATCATCTTCAGACCGCCACAACGTTATCGTGCCGCTCTCGGCAGTCGACGGGCCGCCCGTGGCCGAGCCGTCGGCCATCACCCAGACGGCGGCAAGCAAAACCTCGCCCCGAGCAAACAACCCCAGCATTTGGCTACCGGCAAAGGGCGGGCTGACAGCTTGCCAATTCCCGCCGGTTCCTGTGGAATCGTTTGCTGGCGAACCACTTCCCGTGGAACCGTCTAAAGCGCCATGCCACAGCCTGCTATCATGGCTCCCTGCCCAGACCGCCTTCTTAGTAACTGTCCGTTTTTAACTTAACGGTTTCGTTCGACAGACCAGTCCAAGCTTGATTGAAATCGCTACGTTGTTTGCGGACAGTTACTTAGTGACGGCCAAGGCCGTTATCGGCGTCTCGGAGGTCAACCCGGATTGCCAGGAGGCTCCCGCATCGACTGAGGTTACCACCCCTGTGTCCGAACTGAGCCAAATCTGGTTCTCATTGGCAGTTAAGGCCAAGACCGGGGTATCGGTCCAGATCGACCGCCAGCTAGCGGTTTCTGTGGAACCGGGCGTTCCAGGGGAACCGTTGGAACACCAAACGCCTTCTTCCGGCCCGCCAACCAGCCACAAATCAGAGGCCGGGGTGAGGCGCCACACAAAGCGCCGCGCCGATAAACCTGACATAAACTGCCAGGATCGACCATCATCAGCAGACTGATAGAGACCATCGGCCAGGCCGGCATAAAGGCTGCTTCCAACAACATTTAGGGTCAAGACGGACGAGACTTGCTTTGATGAGGTAGAAAGCCCCTCCGCTGGGGGACTGCTTGAAAAGTCTGGCATAGCCTCTTGATGAGGTTGAATGGCGCCCTTCCCAACCCCTCCCCCGGTGTTGGGGGAGGGGCTATTTACCAAACTGCGTCTGGCCTTAAAGGTTGCCCCTACCAAACTTCGGAGGGGGGAAGGAGCAGGGCTTATCTCCAACCTGGCGCCTGGTTTCGACTTTTCAAGCAGTCTCTTGGGGAGATTTGAGGGGCCGTTCCCCCTCAAATCTGTGTTAGACCTGAGTTCTTTGCCTTCAATACGAAAGATACCCTCGGCTGTGCCGAGCAATAAAGACCCTTGAGGGGTAAACGTTAAGGCTGTGATGGCCTCGAAGCCAGTTGCGGCCAAGTGATAGGAGCGGCCCGCATCGGTATCGCACCAACCGCCGTCGTCACCAGCCTCACGATGAGATTCCTGGAGGACCAGTTTTCGTGGCCCGTCTCACTGGTCATCGGCGCCGTTGCCGGGTTACTCACTGGCTTGGTGGCGCTAGGCCTGTACAAGCTGCTTAGGAAGCCCCAATAGGTGGCATGGTGGACAGCACGCTGTCCCTCACAGTCTTTTCTCGGAGTAACTCCATTACCGGGGAGCCGAACGTGGTTCCCAAGTTCACGTAGATTGCGTCTGCGTGCTGTCTTAGTAACTGTCCGCAAACAACGTAACGATTTCAATCAAGCTTGGACTGGTCTGTCGAACGAAACCGTTAAGTTAAAAACGGACAGTTACTTAGGTCCTGCCTATACGCCTGGCACGGCTCGCTGCCGCGCTCGTCATCGGGGGATGCCGGTCAAAGGGAGTACGGCAGCCCTGTCCTAGAAGGACTGTCCCTGCATCATCGAGACAGGGGTTCCGATGGCTCCACCCTCGCCCTACCGTGAGCGGGTGGTTCTTCCTGCGACGCTTCAATCAGCAGTTTCTTGTGTAACCGTAACGACATTCTGGCTAGCAGCGCGCGGCTTAGTAGGGTGGCCGCCGCCACATTGTCGGGAAGGCTTCAGACACGGTTCTGCCTCTGGCCCCCGTGCCTGCTTCCCTAGCTACCGGCCCACTCCTGGCCGGGTTCCATGCGTGGAACATTCGACTTACGCGCTTCTTGGCGCACCGATGATCGGAATTCACCAGAGCAGCCGTCTGCTCTAGCGGAAAATCTGGTTCGGAATTGGCAATTTCACAAAGAGATACCATGCAATTACCCAACTCTCTCGCATTTCGGACATCAAGAAGGGATTTATGCACACCCCTCATATAATTCCCATCAATAATGGTCCCGGTCACTAACCACCATCCACCGCCGTCCGCCAATCCTCCGGCGTGTCCACATCAGCCAGCCAGTGGCCCGGCGTTTCGATCGCGCTTATGTCCGCCGCGTGCCGTTGCAGAAGCATCCCCCCGCCCCGATCGCCCTCAACCCGTTTCAACAGACCGAAGTAACGCCGGTCAAAAAGCGCCGGCGCGCCGCGTATCGCCCCGGCCACAGCGACAGCCGCCAGATCGCTGCCGGCGCGCCATGTTTGCCACAGCCGGCGCAGGAGCGCCGCGGGTAGACGGGGTTGATCCACCGGCAGGAACAGGGCTGCCTCACACGCGGCCGGCAGCGCCTCCACCGCGACGCGCACGGACCCCGCCTGACCATCCTGCCAGTCCGCGTTGAAGACGGTACGCAGGCGTCCGCCGGTGTCGCGGCGCAGAGGCTCCAGCGCGGCCTCCACCTGCTCGCTGACCGCGCCGCTGATCACGATCGCTTCGGACGCGCCGCTCTGCAGCGCGATGCGGGCGGCACGCGTAACCAGCGGCTCGCCCTGCCAGCGCAGCAACTGTTTCGGCTGTCCCATGCGCTGGCTTGCTCCGGCGGCCAGCACGATCGCGGTGGTCGGCCCCCAGCGCTCACGAATGGCCGTCCCTGGGAGCGGGGTGCCCCCTGGGCCTGTCTCGCCTGCATTGGTCGTCCGCCTCTCCGACCCAACCGCGCCAATGAGCGTCGGCTGATTCTGCTGTGACAACCGCTGCGCGATCTGCCGGGCAGCCGCCAGCCGGGGAGCGCTCTCCACTTTGTTCAGCAGCGCAATCAGCCTTGCTCCCCCGGTCGCCCGTACTGACCACTGATCACTGGCCACCGGCCACTGCCGTTCTCTCTCTCCTCGCACGTAAGGCTCGACCACAAGCCGGGCGATCATGCGTGGTGTCAGGCGCGTTGACGCGTCCACCTCCTGCAGAAGCGCGCGCATCCGTTCAGGCCGGTGGACGTATGGCTCGGACAGAGGCAGCCCCAACGCATCAAGGCCGACGACCGGAACCAGGTGGGTGGTGCAGTCGGGGATGACCGGCTCGTGCGGCGCGGGCGCTTTCACCGGGCGGCGACGGCTTCCATCGCCTTCGACCGCGATCAGGCTGATGCCGAGCTCATGCGCGCGCGCTGCCAGCGTGTCGACAACTTGCGGGGGCAGCCCCTCGCATTTGGGGCCTGCCAGAGACGTGACGAGCAGGCAGTGACCATGACGCGCCAGCTTCGCCTCCAGCGCACCCCAGTCAATGGCGGCGCTTCTGTCTGGTTCCAGCACAAGGCGGCTCGGAGCCTGCTCGGCTTGGGATGCGAAGATACGGGTGGTGGTGGTCGTGACGACGCGGCGACCGTCGGCGACGGCCTCGTCCGCCAGCCGAAAGAGCGCGCTCGTCTTGCCGCCCGCGCCAACAAGCGTGACGACGGCAAGCCCGTCCGACGGCAGGCGCAAGGCATGATGGAGTTGCATGGGAAATATAGTTGCCAGGGGCCAGTGAAACGCCGGTAGCCAGTGCAGGTGCTAACCACTAACCACTAGCCCGCCGTCTCGCCCCAGTGCCCGTCGATCTCCTTGGCGCCGTCTCGCATCGCCAGCAGCAACGCGTCCTGATCGACCGGCAGCGCCAGACAGCGAACGCCGACCGCGTTGTAGATAGCGTTCGTGATCGCCGGGCTGATCGGGATCGAACTGATTTCGCCCACGCCCTTGGCGCCATACGGCCCATCCGCGGTCGGATGTTCGACGATGTGGTTGTCCATCTGCGGCGTCATCTTGATGCCCGGCATCTTGTACTGGCCCAGGCGCTCAGTCCAGGGAATGCCGTTTTCGACAATGTAGTGTTCGGTCAGCGCGTTGCCGATGCCCATCACGATTCCGCCTTCGATCTGCCCGACAAGGCTCAGAGGGTTGATCGCCCGCCCCACGTCATGGGCAGAGACCACCCGCTCTACGGCCACCTCGCCGGTCTCGGTATCCACGCTCACCAGCGCGGCGTGGACCGCGTACGAATAGGCGAAGTGCATATCCCCGCCTGTCCCCAACGGTTGCGTCTGCGGCGCCCAGTATTCATAGCGGAGCTTCGGCAACCGGTTCTCGGCCAGCAGAGCGTTGACCGCGTCGGCGAAAGAGATGCTGCGCGTCGACAGCGGCAGCGCCTCGCCCGCTCTGCCGTTCGTGCCATTGCTCCCCTCCACCGGCAATTCCGCCCCGTGCATCTGCGCCAGGCGCTTCTCATCCACGTAGGCCAGCCCTTCATGGAAAGCGATGACATCCGGGTGCGTGTCGAACTTCTCGGCGAGGACGGTCTGCATCTGTTGGCGCATCGCCCGCGCCGCCAGACGGGCGGCGTTGCCGCTCACATAGGTCTGGCGGCTGGCCGTGGAGGGGCCGCCGTCGGGCGTCAGGTCCGTGTCCATCACGGTTACATGCACCTTTTCGAAGGGCAGGCCCAACTCCTGCGCGGTGCAGGCCGCCAACACGCCGACGAGATTTTGCCCCATCTCGGCGCTGCTGGTGCGGATGGCCGCGGTGCCGTCTGTAAAAACCTCCACCTCCGCTTCGGATTTGTCCGGCGCGCCGCCGCCCAGCCCGGTGTTCTTGTAACCGGCGGCGATGCCCCAGGCATACCGTTTGCTGCCGATCTGGATCGGAGACCAGGGGTTGGAGAACTGTGGCCGGTGGCCGTTCGCTCGTGGCGGGGCGCCCTCTGGGCCGCTGACCACTGATGATCTGACATCCTCCTCCACTCTGTCGAGGCATTCGAGCAGCCCCACGCTTTCGTGCAACTGCTGGCCCGTGGCCGTCGCGGCGCCGACGCGCATCACGTTTTTTCGTCGTAACGCTACCGGGTCCATGTCCAGTTCTTCCGCCAGAATATCCAGGTTGCTCTCAACCGCAAAGGCCGACTGCGTGACGCCAAAGCCGCGGAAGGCGCCGCTGGGCGCGTTGTTCGTGTACATGGCGTAGCAGTCGATCTTGGCGTGCGGCATCACGTATGGGCCGGTGGCATGGGTGGTGGCGCGGGTCATCACCTTCTCGCCCAGGCTGGCGTACGCACCGCTATCGCCGTAGAGTTCCGCCTCCACCGCCACCAGCGAACCGTCCCGCATGGCGCCGGTCTTGATGCGGATGATCGTGCTGTGACGTTTGGGATGAAAAAGCAGGCTCTCCTGCCGGCTGTACAGAATTTTGACCGGGCGGCCCGTCACCTGCGCGGCCAGCGCGGCATGAACCTGTCCGGCGATGTCCTCTTTGCCGCCGAAGCCGCCGCCCATCAGCGTGCCGATGACGCGCACCGCCTCGTCGTCCAGCCCCAGGCTCTTCGCCACCTGCCGCCTGTCGCTATACGGGATCTGACTGCCCACATAGACCGTCAACTTGTCAAACGCCTGGTCGGGCCTCCCGTTGTATCCTGCCGGGACGGCCACCGCGCACTCCGGCTCCAGGAAAGCGTGCTCGGTCATCGGCGTGCGGTAGGTGCGTTCGATGATCAGATCGGCCTCGGCGAACCCTTGCTCCACGTCACCGTGCCGCACTCTGATGTGCTTGATCAGGTTCCCGTCGGCGCGGTCCGGGTGGAGCTGGGGCGCGTCCGGCTTCAACGCATCGCGCGGATCGGTGACCGCCACCAGCACTTCGTACTCCACGTCGATCAGCGCCATTGCTTGCTGAGCGATCTCTGCTGTGTCGGCCACCACCAGCGCAACCGCATCGCCCACATAGCGGGCCGGATAGGCGCCCCCGGCGAAGACAGGCCAGTCGTTTTCGACCAGTCCGTGGCGCGGGTCGCCCGGCACGTCCGCGTGCGTCAGCACCGCGCGGACGCCCGCCAGCGCGCGCGCCCTGTCTGCGTTGATTTCACCTATGCGTGCATGGGGATGTTCGCTGCGCAGGGTTGCGCCGAACAACATCCCGTCGAAAGTATAGTCGTCGGTATAGCGCGCCGCCCCCGTCACCTTGTCGACCGCGTCCGGCCGCTCATGCGGCTGGCCGATCTGCGACAGCGGCTCCATCACCTCCGGCAACTCCGCCTCCGGCATCGTTCCTGTGCGCATGAACTCGCCCGCCGCCTTCACCGAGTTGATGATCGCCGTATAGCCGGTGCAGCGACAGTAGGTATCCTTCAGGCACTCCTTGATCTCGGCATCGCTCGGCTCCGGGTTCTCGTCCAGCAGCGTCTTCGCCTGCATGATGAAGCCGGGCGTGCAGAAGCCGCACTGCGTCGCCCCGTGCAGAACGAAGGCCGACTGCAGCGGGTGCAGCTCAAGCGAGCCTCCCGTCTGCCCCGTTTGGGCCATGCCCTCGATCGTCAACACCTCTGCGCCCTGCGCCTTGAACGCCGGATAGATGCAGGAGTCGACCGATTGCCCGTCGACGATGACCGTGCAACAGCCGCATTCCGCCTCATCGCAGCCGATCTTGGTGCCGGTCAGCCCCAGGTCGTAGCGCAAGACCTCCGCCAGAAAGCGGCTGGGCGGTGCATCGAGAGCATGTTCCGTGCCATTGACAGTCAGGGAAAGTTGCGTCACAAGTCTACTCCTGTTCACGTAAACACCGGTGGCAGACGACCGCTTGCCGGCCGCGGGCAATCACAGTCAAAGATGGTTCAGATACAACTGTGGATCGTTCAGAAACCCTCGCGTCACATGCACGTGCTCCAAGCTGTCCCAAAGCACAGGCTGCGGCGGCGAGCGGTCGAAGTCCAGGATCGTGGCGCCGGGAAAAGCCATCAGGATCGGCGAGTGGGTGGCGATGATGAACTGTGCGTCGCGCGCGACCATCTCCTTCAACAGAGCGAGCAGCCCCACCTGGCGCAGGGGCGAGAGCGGCGCTTCCGGTTCATCCAACAGATAGAGACCGTTGGGCACGAAGCGGGCCTGGAACAGCGCCAGGAACGCCTCCCCGTGCGAACGCCCGTCCAGCCCGTCGCCGTAGCGTTCTTTGATCGCCGCCAACTGCCCGGTGTAAGGCATCTTAGCCAGCCCCTTGGCGAAGTCCGAGCGTCCCGCGTACTCCGCGTCCACGTTGGCCATCTCCGCGTCCAGTTCCGCCTGCATCTGCGCCATGCGCTTGGCAAAGCCGAAAAAGTCCTCAGCCCGCAGATAGAACCCCCGCCCGCTGCATTTCGTCCAGGTTCCGCCCTGGCGGACCAGGCGCAGATGTTTGGACAGCTGCCGCACCTCCGCCAAAGACGGATCGCGGCCCGCCTCCTCTGCGCCGACGGTGGGCAGGCGCACGGTCGTGGCCAGCGCTTCCAGAAAGGTGGATTTGCCGCTGCCGTTTTCGCCGACGAGAAAGGTCACCGAACTCTCAAAGCGGACGCGCTCCAGTGAGGCGATGACCGGCACATTGTAAGGGAACCGCTCCTCCTGGGGAAAGGAGGGCCGTTTTTCAACCGAGGTGAGATGGATCATAGCGTGGGCGTTCCGGCCTCGCTGCGGAAACGCCAGCTACTGATCACGTCCTGCATGGGCTACGAATTCTCCGCGTCGGTTGACGCGCCGTTCCTGCGCGCCCGCTCCACAGCCGTGCGCAGCACTCTCCTCAGCAGCACGCCGATCATCTCGCGGCGATACTCTTGGGAGGCGCGGTATTTGCTGGTACGCAGCCTGGCCTGCGTCTGGGCCGCGTCAACCGCCGCCTCCACGGCCGCGTCGTCAAATATCTTGGCCGTCTTCAATGCGTCCTCGGCGTCGGTTGCACGGAAGGGGATCGGGCCGGCTGGGCCGATCGCGATCGCGGCATCCTCGACCCGGCGCAGCGTTGCATCCAACCGCACGCTGGCCGCGATGCCCAGGATCGGCAGCGCGATGCCTTGGGGGCGCATGATGCGGTCGAACGCGTTGCCTGCGCGCGCCGCGCGCGGTCGAAAGCGGAACGCGTGCAGCATCTGATCGGGGGCCAGCCGGTTGCGACCCGGCCCTTCGAAGATCGAGAGCAGCGGCTGCCATGTATGCTCGAACCCGCCGGACGTCCCATCCCCGCGCCGGGCGGCGGGTGAGATGGCGTCCTGCGCGCCGTGCGCGGCGACCTCGACCTCCGCCTCCAAAGCCAGCAGGCCGATCGTTCCGTCCGCGGCCGGCAGGGCGTGCGCCACATTCCCGCCCAGCGTGGCCACATTGCGCACCTGCGGCCCGCCGATGACGCCGCAACTTTCGGTCAGGCACGCGGCATGGGCGCGCAACAGCGGGCTGTCCTCGATCTGTGTATGCGTGATGCCCGCGCCGAGCACGATCCAGCCGTCCTCCTGCGCGATGCGGTCGATGCCGGTGATCTTCGTCACATCCACCAGCACTTCGATTGGCGCTGTATGCCCGCCCTCCATATCGAGGATCAAATCTGTGCCGCCGGCGATGATGCGCGCCTTCTCCTGGTGCTCATGCAGCAGCGAGAGCGCTTCAGCAACGGATGTGGGCGTGTGGTAGGCTTGCCAGCGGTGCATAGTGGAATCCCCGAACAGGTAAAAAATTAGACCGAGTATAGCACAGTTTGGCGAAATGAAATAACCGCGAAAGCGGTGGCGTCAATTCCAAAAGAACGCAACCGACAACCTTCTGATCCACAATCAGACGCTCTGCCTCTCCCGGACCACTGGCATAACCGGCCCTTCTGTGCGACAATGCCGCCCTACACGACCCAAACACACCGATCGCAACTGAGCGCCCGAAGCCGCACGCCACCCGCAAAGAGAGAGCAATGAACGCCCTGAACATCAGCAGTTTCATCTGGGGCATCGCCGACGACGTGCTGCGCGACCACTATGTGCGCGGCAAGTACCGCGACGTCATCCTGCCCATGGCCGCCCAGCCGCCCGCCGCCCCGCCCGCCATCAGCGCGCCCCCGCCCGACCCCGTCGCCCTCGCCGACAACGCCGAATGGTAGCCGCAATGCGTAGTGCGTAGTCCATACTGCGTATCCCGCATCATCCCCCCCGCAAAAAGAAACACGGGGTGCCCTCTGGGCCTGTCCCGCCTGCATGCGAACGAGACGCCCCCTCCCCCTCCCCCTTCGCGGATCACCCTCTCCCCCTGCCGTAACAGAGCAGGATATATTTTTTTCAGCAATGTTCTTTTTTGCAAAACTTGCCCGATAGACTATCATTGCGCTGGCGGATGCGCCCTGCCATCCCCCGCAGCGCGCCTGTCGCCACTCCCCCCGGTGGCAAGCAAACCCGAGCGCCAATGCGTAGTGCGTAGTGCGTATCGCCCACCACGCACTGCCGTACCATCCGCCAGGTAATCAGCGTCATCGAGCGGGAGTCCGAGGGGCTGCTGGGGAAGAGTATGGGCGGGGCGTCGTCTGCCCCCAAAATCCGGACGGCACGCGCCAATCAGGCGTCTTGGAACAGGAAAGAAAATTGACGTATAATATCGCCACGCTCCCAGAGCGACCGATTCTGAACGACGAGCAGATTCGACAACTGTTGGACGTTCCCAAGACGATCGCAAATAGAACGCCAGCCAAAGGTTACGTTGACGAGAGCGGCCACAGACGTTGCCAGCTGGATTTGGAAACCAACTCGGACGAAGATGCCCAGTTTTCGGTCTTTGTTCGCCAGAGCAGTAATTTCATTGAAAATTACTCCATCGGGCTGCGTTATCGAACCGATGACAAGGCCGTGGGAACAATAACGCTTATCCGCTACAACGGCGCGCATGGGGGAGACAGCAGGAATCCCGACGGACATTTTGCCCTCCCGCACATTCACCGCATCACCGCACAACTATTGGCGTCTGGAAATACAAACCCACAAGAGAGCCATCGAGAAACAACAGACCGATACAGCACATTTGAACAAGCCCTCAGAAATTTCTTTGAGGATATTAGCGTAACAAACTACGCCGAATATTTCCCCGAAGCGCTTCAACCGAGGCTTTTCGATGAATATCAATAGCGTTCGTAAATCCCTGAACACGCCCCTCTCCGCCGGCTTCGACCTCTACGAACGCCGCCCCGGCAAGCATCAGCTCATCCTGCCCATCCTCCACGAAGACGGCGACATGGTGGACATCTACCTGCAAGACAGCCCCAAGGGGGAAGGGTACGTCCGTATCAGCGACTTCGGCCTGACCCTGATGCGCCTGTCCTACACCTACGACATCTCCACCGACACGCGCCATCGGATCTTCGACAGTATTCTAATCAACAATGGCGTCGGCAACGAGGAGGGCAACCTCTATCTGGACGCCCCCCTGGACAAACTCTCCGAAGGCATTCTCCAGTTTGCGGGCTGTGCCCAGAAGGTGTGCAACATGCGCTATTGGAGTCGGGAGATCATTCGCAGCGCATTCTACGACGACCTGGAAGCATACATAACCGCCGAAATGAAGGCGTTCACACCAGTCGCGAATCCGTTTCCGTTGCCCGAGCTTCCGATCAGCGTGGACTGGTCACTTACCTATAGAAACGCCAGCTTCTATGTATTTGGCGTACACAGTAACGACAAAGCCAAGAATGTTGCCGTCGCACTGCTTGAATTTAAGAATGCGTCTCTTTTGTTCATTAGCCTTGTCGTCCACGAGGACATGGAAGCATTGGGCAAGAAAGAGAATATCTACCTCACCCGCAACGCCGACAAGCAGTATCCGGGGCTGGCAGACTTTCAACAGACGAGCGTTAGCGATATTTCTCGGCTTGTCGGTGTCGCCGCTTAGTTTGGTCCCGCAGTTGACACAAGACGCGTCGAGCAATCGATGGCAGGGCCCCCGCCCCTCAACTCCTACCCGGCCTGCAATCCCTCCGGCGTCGACTGGATCATTGTCGCATAACACGGGCAAATGCGTAGTGCGTAAACATCATCGCCCACGCAATACGCAGCACGCAATGCCCTTCACATTGGGCGCATCACCATGCGCGACACCAAGACCTATTGCGGCATCATCCTCGACGACAACAACCGCAAACCGATATGTCGGCTGTGGTTCAACTCGTCGCAAATGTATCTGGGCACAATTGACGCAAACAAGCGCGAGACAAAAAACAAGATCGACTCACTCGACGACATCTACGCGCACGCCGAAAACATCAGAGAGACAACGCATCGCTACCTCGCCGAATCGCCCCCCGACGATTGACGGCCTTGCCACCTGCCGTAACGCAGCCCCCCCTTCGCGCCCTTCGCGGACCACGCCGCCCCCGCGCCACGCACTTCCGTTCCATCCGCCAGGTAATCAGCGTCATCGAGCGCGAGTCCGAGGGGCTGTTGCGTGCGATCATGCGCGGAGTGTAGAGGATTTTCCGGCAGAGAGTATCAATTGGAGATTGCTATGACAGAAGAGACCTCGATTTCCGCGGACCAACGAGACTCTTTGAAACTGAAATACCTCGAACAGGATGTTTCGCCTATCCAACCTTGGCAAGATGATGAACTCGGCCGCCAGCAGATTGCCGAAAGGCTGACAAACCTGATCCGCAACCAAAAAGAGCCGTTTATCATCAGTATTGACGGCCAATGGGGAACCGGCAAGACCTTCCTGCTCAAACGCTGGCAAAAAGAGCTGGAAAGGGACCATTTCCGCGCCATATATTTCAACGCGTGGGAAGACGACTTTTGCGACGACCCTCTTCTTTCCATTATTGGTCAGCTGTCCGAGCAGTTTAAAGAGGGCAAACTCAAGGAATTGGCTAAGCAAGCCGGGCAGATCGCTGTTCAACTTATCAAGAAAAATCTTATTGCCGCGTCTTCAAAGCTGACTTGGCTTGACCTTCGATTTGACCTGCGCAAACTGAAAGGCAGAGATTTGCTCGAGGACTATCTGGACCAACGAAAGACCAGAGATCGATTGAAAGAGCAACTGTAACTACTCAGCCTCGTCTGGGAAGTTGCTTGAAAAGGAACGGTCATCGGTTAAAAAGACCAAAAATGACTGCCGGAAAGCGTGAATCCTCCATCTACACGCCATAATTCGCACCCTATGTGCCGTTTTGACCCGAACCTGACCTTTTCAGACAGATTCCAAACACGATTCATTACACTTGGATGATTTGGTTGCCCATTGAAAGTCGCACATTGGGTAATGGCTGAGTAGTTACGAGCAACTGACGAAACTGTCTGCCGCGGTCGCAAAGGAAACACAGCGCCCCCTGGTCTTCATCATCGACGAACTCGACAGATGCCGCCCGACATTTGCCATCGAGCTTTTGGAGCGGGTCAAGCACATCTTCGACGTTCCCAATATGGTCTTCGTCTTCGGCATCAATCGGGATGAACTGTGCAAATCGCTTAAATCAGTCTACGGTGAAATCGACGCAGACGTCTACCTGCGTCGATTCTTCGACATGGAGTTTTCGCTGCCAAGCACAGATACTGTTCAATTCTGCCGAAACATGATGAGGAAGTACGGATTGGAAGAGGGCTTTCGGTCACTTGATGAGAGTGCCAATTACAGGATGACTTCTGCAGAATACAACAGACTGTCGCAGGGGTTTCCAGGCCTTTGCGCTCGCTTTGACCTTTCTCTGAGAGACATCGACTATTGCGTCCGATTGATCGCCTTGACCGCAAGAAGCCTGTCGGAAGGGCAACAAATGTTCCCTCTTCTGCTCGGTCTTCTCATTCCGCTAAAGCTCAAGAGCCCTTCGTTGTATCGTCAGTTCATCCAGGGTGAACGACGCGCCAGCGATGTAATGAACTATGTTGACGAGTTAAACACGTCTCAGACCTCCGAACGTGAAATTGACAGATGGCTTGATGGCACGGAAGCATATATGTACTTCGTAGAAGAACCGAAGCATAACCTCGCTGGGGATTCGACTGCCGTTGAGCAGCAGCTTAGCCTCATGGTGCAGGGCAAGGATCTGACCCACCCGGAGTTGCTATCCAATCGGACCAAGGCATCGGGGAGCGAAAAGGCTACCTATCTGCTAAAAACGATTGATTCTGAGAGAGCATCTGGAATTGGAAGGGGCGTCCTCAGTTTTTTTGACGGCTTGATTGACCTTCAAAAGACTTTTAGACTCATGTTACGCAGCCAGGGGATCAAGGCGAACTGGATCCAACTGACACAAAGCCTCGAAAGCCTGTTGCAGAGCTGAGAGATACAAGTGAGTCTTGAGGGCATAGTGATTCTTCTTGGTGCGCATCTTAAGCATCTCCAGCTTGGTAAAGGTCCAGAGAGCAGCCACAAAGTGATTGGTCTGCGTGGTTGGTGTGCGGGTTGGTGATTTGGCAAGGGATGCGTTCTGTTTGAGCGAGCGATGATATTCTTCCACTTTCCACCGTTCTTGGTAGATTGTGATCAGTTGGTCAGCTGTCAAGCAGGCGTCACTGGTCACCAGATAGCGCACAGCGGTCGAGCCATCTGCGTTTGTGCAGGTCTGACGGAGCAGATAGAGTGGAAAGGGCACCTGCTCCAGATAGATGCCTGTAACTGTGTCTTCTGGCAGGTCGAGTTGTTCCAGTCTGTGATAGCGACCATGCTGTTTATCTTGGCGAGAAAGGGCGATCTTGCGATTGGTTTTGAGTCCCATGATGAACTCTTTGCGCAGCGTGCGTTTGATATAGCTCATATTCTCAGCCGAAGCAAACCAGATGTCATTGAGCACATAGCGGAAGGGAATGCGGTTATGCACACAGTTTTGCAGCATGGCACGAAAATGCTCGTTCTTGGTCACAGCGCTGCGTCGTTTCCGTTTGCCCTGCTTGTCAATATACGATTCGGTCTTGGTCACCAACCGATAGGTCACCGGCAATGAAACCCCACCCACTGTGTACAAAGCAGTGATAAAGTTGATGCCCTTGGCCATCTGTCCTTGCGCATGGTCGTAGTGCCAGCAGATGAGTTCGTTCTCATCGGTGTAGGGCTTCTCAACGATGCTGTCGTCAATCGTGATGACGCCATGCTCGCCTTGCATGCTGCGCACAGAGGGCTTGACCATCTGCCACCAGTCTTTCGGCTGCAGTCGTTGGCTGTTGAGCATGCGACTGACTTGGTCGTGGCTGACCGCCTTGTCCATCAAGGCCGACATGCCTGTCGCCGTCGTTGCCGCAAATGAACTCAGGAGAAAGTCCGAATACAGGTCAAAGAGTTTGAACTTCATGTTTCACCTCCTGACCTCATTTTACTCAATTCGTCAACTACTGCGTAACATCAGTTTTAGAAACTGAGAGAGAGGCGAACACAGCAGTTCGCAGATTGGGGCAACTGTGGCGAAGAGTTCATTTTGGCACACGTGGTCCAGGCTCTAAATCAAACGGACTTTCTTTGTCGATAGCGACTCGATTGCATCTTTCCATTCCCATGACCATCGCCGCCAACCTCCCGCCCTACCCCGGCTGCAAGCCCTCCGGCGTCGATCGGCTCGGCGGCGTGCCCATGCTCGCCTTTCGTGGATAAACTCGACGCGCATTGCATCCAATCGCGCATCGCCCACCACGCAACACGCCCCCTCTCCATCGCGCACGTCCTGATTCAGACAGCCGCCGCAACACGCAATACGCACTGCCGTTGCATCGGCCAGGTCATCCGCGCCCTCGCGCGCGCGTCCGAGGGGCTGTTGGGGGAGATCATGGGCGGCGCAGACTGAGTTTCGTCTCTTTCAATCACCTGCGCTACACTTCGCTGCATTGGCCGCAACGCTTGCCACAATTGTCTGAAACGGTTGATTGTCAACCTGTGCTGAAGTCAGGAAATCGATGTGGCTCTGCCCTTTGAGTTCGTAGCAGACGGTGTTGCGCTGTTCCTGCGCGCCGAAGGAAGCAACAGGTGGCGGGATCGCGTCAAGAACTTCGCGATGCAGAGATGGCCCGGGCAGCCCCCGGTCGCCGATGAAGTTATGGTGACGGTAACCTGCTTTCACGACCACAGGCAGTTCGACCTTGACAATAATTCTGAAACCGATTCTGGATGCCATGAAAAAATTGATCTATGTCGACGACGTCCAGATCACTGATCTGCATTGCCACAAGAGAGATCTGAGCGCAGACTTGGAGGTGCGTAATCCTTCGCCCGCATTGCGTGAAGCTCGCGCGCGCTTGAGCCCGTTTGTCCACATCATCGTGGCCGCGGCGCCGGACCAGGGGGTGATACCTTGACTGAAGACATCTCGATCCTTGAAAAGAAGTTCATCGACAAGAAGGCGGCAGAGTACCGCAGCAGAGGCTATGAGGTGGACGAAAATTGCTAGTTGGAGTTCCTGCCCGGCTTCCGCGCCGATCTTGTCGTGCGCAAAAATGACGAAGCGAGGGTAATCGAGGTGAAGTCCAGGAGTTCGTTGGAATGGTCACCAAGAATGAAAGAACTGGCGGAGATTTTGTATGACAAGCCCGGTTGGAGCTATGACCTGCTGCTGGTGGGCGAGCCGGAGAAGCTGGAATCGCCCGCGGGCGCGCACTCCTATAGCGAGAAAGAGATCCGCCAACGCCTGGCCGAGGCGCAGAACGTTCTTGCGCGCGGCTCGAGCGAGGCCGCCTTCCTGCTGGCATGGTCGGCTTGCGAAGCCGCGGCCCGCAATCTGATCGAGACCGAGGGCATCTCCATCACACGCGTCACGACCGCGGCCTACGTCCTCGACATGGCGGCCATGCACGGCATCCTCTCCCCGGAGGAACACAACGACCTGACCGACATGATGAAGTACCGAAACGCCATCGCCCACGGCTTCGACGTCAACGGTTTCAGCGACAACAAGGTGACCGAGTTAATCGAAGTCGTCCTACGTTTCCTGGAACCCGATCCCGAATTGACCTGAAGGCGCGCGTTCGCCTCTGCAGAACTGCGATATCTCCTCACGATTCAAATTTCCCAGCCTGAACGATCAGCGCGCAATCCATTTCTCAAGCAACCTGCATCGCGGCGGACCGCCATGCCGCGCGGCCATGTCGGCGACGGCGAAGAGTTCGCGCGGGAAGAATCGTGGGGCCGGGATAAAGTTTATGCAATTGATTGCCTTCAACATCGGGAGCATTTCACTCTCGACTAAGTGCATCTCTCTTGGGATTTGACACCAAATGTGGAACAATAGTCTGCGTACTCCGGCATACATGATGGGAGGACGTTGATATGAAATTCAATTACTACCAGCTCGGCCATAGACAAACCGGCGATGTTGTCGAAGTCAAACTGGCCGGCAGCGCAGCCAACGTGAGGCTGCTCGACAGCACGAACTATCAGAATTATAAGTCCGGGCGTAAGCACAGGTACTATGGCGGCTTATTCAAGCAGTCCCCCGCGCACATTCCCATTCCACATTCTGGTACCTGGTACGTCGTTGTGGACATGCAAGGACTTAGAGGCACGTCCAGGAGCTCTATCCGGGTTATCCCGAAAGAAACGCTGTCACCTCTACCTGAATACAACGCCAGGCCGCTAACTCCCCTCGTCCAGCCCGTCCACGCCGCGTCCGATTCGATCGATTCTGACGGCTACTTTGACGTGTTCATCTCACATGCCGCCGAGGACAAAGAAAAAGTAGCCCGCCCGCTTGCCGCAGCTCTCGAAGCGCAAGGACTGCGAGTATGGTACGACGAAATAGAACTCAAAATAGGCGACAGTCTGCGGCGCAAAATTGACAATGGTATTGCCCGCAGCAGATTCGGCGTCGTCATCATTTCCCCTTCCTTCTTTGCCAAAGGCTGGCCTCAGTATGAATTGGATGGCCTCGTATCCAAAGCTGTCACCGGGGAGCAAGCGCTGCTTCCGCTATGGCACGATGTCACCAAGGCCGAAGTCATAGAACACAGCCCTTCGCTCGCCGACAAAGTGGCTCGCAGCACATCACAGTTCACGATCGAAGAGATCGCAGCTGAAATCGCTGACGTAATAGAGAGCGACCTGCACCAGCCGTAAATGCAATGCCTTGACTTCAAAGCGGCTATGACCTGAAAGTTTACTCGACTAAGCGTTCGATGACCTCCTCCCCCAACCCAACCCCGCCTGCAAGCCCGCCCACCTCGAACGCACCACCGCCAGGATCGAAAGCGCCATCGACAGCGCCTACCCCGTCGCCCGCGTCGTCACACGCAAACTCGTCGTGCGCGCCGCCGCCCAACGGATCAGCATGGAGACTCGGCCAGCGTAGGGTATACTAGGGAGAACGCACAGGTCGAGCGTTGCTGAAGAGGGCGCACGGCACGGCGCTGCCAGGCCATGACATTCGTGCGCCGAAAGGAGGACAATCGTGGCACGCGCTGATCTGCTTCTTAAACTGGTTCAAGCCGGCTCTCAAGGTGAACAGACCCTATTTCGAAAAACTGTCGAAGCAATGGCGGCAGAGGAGAGAGCAAAAAAACATACGATCCTGGCCGACCGCCTCCTTGCGCAAATGAAAACAAACGGCTATCGAGCCGACAGGTCGACCCCGCCACCGTCCACGCGTGCCGGCCCCCTCGTCACAGAAGTGACACCGGCGCGCGACCTGGAAGAGATGATCTTGCCGCAAGAGGCCAAAGAGACGATCCGCGAGTTGGTAGAGGAACAGTTTCGCGCTGACCTTCTGCGAACGTACAATCTTGAGCCGCGCAATCGCGTCTTGCTGGCCGGGCCGCCCGGAAACGGCAAGACGACCCTTGCCGAAGCGATCGCCGATGCGCTGAACGTTCCCCTGATCGTTGTTCGTTACGAAGCGGTCATCGGCAGCTTCCTCGGCGAGACCGCCCAGCGCATCGGCCAGGTATTTGAACACGTAAGATCGAGGCGCTGCGTTCTCTTCTTTGACGAGTTCGACGTTGTCGGAAAGGAGCGGGGCGATACGCACGAGACCGGCGAGATCAAGCGTGTGGTGAGTTCGCTTCTGCTCCAGATCGACAAACTGCCCAGCTATATCGTCGTGGTGACGGCCAGCAACCATCCTGAGCTTCTTGACCGCGCCGTATGGCGTCGCTTCCAGATTCGCTTAGAGCTGCCTATGCCCAAACAGGGGCAGATCGAAGAGTGGTTCAGGCGCTTCGAGCAGCGCACAGGCCACCCATTGGGCCTCTCCCCGCGCAGTCTGGCACAGAGGCTGCGCGGCTTGAGCTTCGCAGAGGTCGAAGACTTTGGAACCGATGTGCTGCGAAGAATCGTGCTGGAGCAACCGGACGCAGACAGCAAAGCGATCGTCGAACAACGACTGCGCCACTGGAAGAAGCGATTCACCTTGAATCCGCCCCGCGCTGACGGTGAAAGCAACTAAGCATGGCCGAGAGCAACTACCCACTGCTGCAATTTGGCCGACCAACGATTGCAGATCGCGCCACGCGTGAGCCGTACCGAGGCAAACTCAAGCTTCCCACCCCGTCAAGACAGGCGGAACGACTGAGGCCGCGGTTTCAACGTCTTCAGGATGCCCTGGATCGACAACGGCTGCTTCTGCAGGACAGTCCTCTCGGCATTCAGCCGGAAACCGTGCTGGTTCTAGAAACGGTAGGCTCGATTAAAGACTTTGGTAGTGGTCGAATAGTAAGTGATCTGGCAATCCGGTGGCATGGACATTCTTGTCCGTGCATCCGCGAATCATGGCAATCTCCGAACTGCAATAATCACAGTTCAGACACAGACTTTGCCCTCACCACTTACTTTGTGACCACTACCAAGACTTTTACAAGGCGATCAGACATGTGGAAGGGTTGGAATGGTTGGGCGGAGACGAACTGCGTGACATTCCACCAGGTGACGGATTCGAGGACGGCAAAAATCCTGATAAGGCCCTGAGCGGTCAACTCTTTCTCGTCATGTACGACCAGCGGGCCTTACAGGAACTCCTCAGCCTCTTTGCGCGCTGGCAAGACGACCCAGACCAGAGCTTCAGGAGAGGTCTGGCCCCCCTAAAGAGTGCGTTCCGTTTTCTTCTTAATGTTCGCCCGTGGAACGCCGAGGACAGGATTCGGGAAACCGGCGTCATGGAGGACTGGGAGGAGCGTCTGCAGGATGGGCAAGAGATCATCCCTTTTGAAGTTGAACTGTGGTTCAGAGAAGACTCGCAGCGGCGCGGACAGGCCGAATCGCATCTGCGCGCCATACTCTCAGAAATGGACGGTGAAGTCGTTCAGCAGTGCGTTCTTCCCGAAATAGCCTATCATGCCATCTTGGGGCGAGCGCGCCGAACCCATATTGACGACCTCGTCAGCAGTCAAGAGGTTTTTGATCATTCCAGCCTGCTCCAATACGATGGCATCATGCACATTCGTCCTGTGGGCCAGTGTGCAACCGGTCCATTCGATGACACAACCGAGACGGACACGTTGCCGGATGAGCCGCTACCCGCAGGCCCACAAGGCGACCCACTCGTGGCCTTGTTCGACGGCATGCCGTTAGCGGGACACCAACTGCTCGAAGAGCGGATCATCGTAGACGATCCCGATGGGTACGAAGACAGGTACCAGGCGCACCAACGCGCCCACGGCACCAGCATGGCCTCACTCATCTGTCACGGCGATCTGGACGAACGGCAGGATCCGATAGGGCGCAGGTTGTACGTAAGACCAATCATGCAGCCTCGCCCGATTGGCCAAGGAAAGTTTGTCGAAGAGACACCCGATGGGGTGCTGCTGATCGATCTGGTCCATCGAGCGGTGCATTGGATGTACGAGGCGGAAAACGACTTACCCCCCGCAGCCCGCGGCGTTCGCGTGATCAACCTGTCAGTAGGCGATCCGACACGCCCCTTTATCCGGGCGATGAGTCCTTGGGCCAGGCTGCTCGATTGGCTGGCGTGGAAACACAACGTGCTGTTCATCGTCAGCGCCGGCAACCATTCGCAGCAGATTGAACTCGACATCGCGCGGCCCGAACTCTGTAACCTGACGTGCGAGGAACGGGAACGAGCCATATTGCAGGCCATCGCCGCGGATAACCTAAACAGGCGTCTGCTTTCACCGGCAGAAACCTTGAACGGCCTTACGGTCGCCGCCGCGCACGGGGATCGTTCAACGCTCCGGGAGTTTGATCGTCGGATCGACCCGTTTGTGAGCAGGAATCTTGCCAGCGTCTACAATGCGCAGGGGCCGGGATACCGGCGCGCCGTCAAGCCCGAAATCCTCCTGCCCGGCGGCCGGCAGTTCCTGACCGAGAGACTAGGGAACACCCACGCCAAAGCTACACTGTCGCTTATCGAGTCCAATAGCAGGCCGGGTCAGCGCGTCGCCGCGCCGGGAAGCCAGGGACGGTTGGACCAGGCCGTGCATGCGCGCGGCACGAGCAATGCCGCCGCGCTCGCCTCGCGCGCTGCAAGCTTCATCTTGGATATGATCGAGCAACTGCGCAGCCAACCCGACACCGACATTCCCGCAGAATTCGATGTCGTCTTGACCAAAGCGTTGCTTGTCCACGGCGCTTCCAGGGCGGATGCGCAGATGCCTTACGAGGAAGCGCTCAAGAATGCACAGAACAGTCGTGTTTTTCGGGAATACCTTGGTCATTTCCTGGGATACGGTTCGGTTGAACTGCCCAGGGTCTTGGCCTGTACCGAGCGACGCGTCACCGTGCTGGGCTACGGCAAACTCATCGATGGTAAGGCCGCTGAATTCCGCTTTCCCCTTCCGCCCAGTCTGGCGTCGGTGACTGACGCGCGTCGCCTGACGATTACCTTAGCCTGGTTGACGCCAGTGAGATGCACCAGCCAGGCCTATCGCGTGGCCCATCTCTGGTTTACTACACCCGACGGTCGCAAAATTGCACCTGACGGAATAGACGCAGACCGCCGCGCAACACAAAGGGGAACCGCTCAGCACGAGGTCTTTGAAGGGGCCAGCGCCGTACCCTTCGATGACGGAGAAGAGCTAGTCATCAAGGTCAACTGTCGCGAAGATGCTGGAGATATATCAGAACCCATTCGATACGGCCTGGCTGTCACGTTAGAAGTGTTGGACGGCATCAAGATTCCAATGTTTCCGATTTCAATATACCAGGAAGTGCGGGAGCGTCTGGCCGTTCGCGTACCAGTCTAACGCATTCTCTCCTTTTGGCCCCCACGCCCCACACCCCACGCGCCGCGCAATGCCCTGCGCACACCCCTTGACACCGCCGCCGCGCGCGGGTAGGCTGACGCCAACACTGTCAAGCCAACCGCTGCCGATCCAGCGAGGGGGCCGCTATGCCACGCAATCACAAACGACTCGCCGCCGCCGCCGCAGTTGCGCTCGTGCTCGCGCTGGCCGTCTCGCAGCTGCACGCGCAAGCGCCGCTCACGCTCGAAGCGCATCTGACGCCCACGCCCACACGGCCGCCCAGCGCCACTCCCAGCGCCACGCCGACTGAAACGCCCAGCGCGACACCCACGCCCGCCGACCCCTACATCACCACCACGCGCGCCATGAACATCCGCGGCGGGCCGGGCACCAACTACGCCGTCATCGGCTCCGCCGCCAGCGGCCAGCGTTTCGACATCAGCGGCAAGAACGCGTCCGGCGACTGGTGGCGCATCGACTACGGTGGCCAGGACGCCTGGATCTACGCGCCGATGGTCGACGCAAGCAACGCCGCCACCATCGCGGTCGTGCCGACGCCCGTGCCGCCGCCGCCGCCCACGCCGACGCCGGCGCCCGATGTCGGCGAAACCATCGACAAACAGGCCCTGTTCCTCATCCATCGCGACCGCACCAGCCCGGCGCTGCAAGAGGAGTGGAACGCGCTGACGCAGGAGGACAAATACGGGATGATGGCGGCCTACAGCTACCTGATCCTGGAGACGGGCGACTACTGCAACATGTCCTACGCCGACGCCACCGCCCTGATCGACCGCCACGCCCAGACGATGGACGACGCCGGCTACAGCGCGCGCCAGGACATCCGCGCCCGGGCGCTGCTGATGGTCGTGCTGCCCTCGCTGGAGGAGGCCGAGCGCAGCGCGGCCGGCTGCGACGCCTGGCTGGCCTACTCGGTCGGCGTCCAACTGGCCTCCGAGTAAAGCGAGGAGAGCGTGAAGAGGAGAGAGGAGTGAGGGAACGGCAATGCGTCGTGCGTACTGCATATTGCGTACTGCATATTGCGTACTGCATATTGCGTACTGCATATTGCGTACTGCATATTGCGTACTGCATATTGCGTACTGCATATTGCGTACTGCATATTGCGTACTGCATATTGCGTAGTGCGTAATGCGTACACGCGCCTCGCAATGCCCCCTCCTGGGAACGGGGCGCCTTCCGGGCCTGTCCCGCCTGCATGCGGGCGAGACGCCCGCGCTCCCATCCCGCAAATCCTGATTCAGACAACTGCCGTACTGCGTAATCCGTAATCCCTACTCGCGTCACGCAACACGCACTACGAAATACGAAATACGCAATACCAATGCCCATCCCCCGCCCGCCACGCCCTACGCAATACGGAAGACGCAATAGGCAACACGCAGCGCCGCCCTCCCGGCCAGGTCATCAGCGGCAAGCTCGACGTGCGCGCCGCCGCCGAGCAGGTCGGCATGGAATCATCGCAACCGTAAGGTATACTATTGAACCATTGGTGCTAGTCGTTAAAGGCTGAATTCAGCGATGGAAAGAGGAACGAAGCCGTTCTTATCGGGCAGAAAGCCGTGCCACTGGATCAGGATGTTGAATAGCGCCAGGGTGAAACCGACGCGGGTCTCGAAATAGCGCCAAGCCTTGTGCGCCATGCGTTTGAACTGGCAGATGGAAGTGAGCATGGAGAGCACCGTTTCGACAAGCATGCGCATGTTCCATTCACCGCGCTGACACAGACGCAAGTTGTCAGGCTGCCAGCCCGCTTTGGCAAAGCCGGTATCGGCAAAGATGACCATATCGTCTTGGAATTTGTCGACCAGATGTTGGAAGGCCGAGCCATCATAGACATTGGCGGTGTCACATTCCCAATCGACGATACGCCCCAGGTGGTCGAGGAGGAAGCAGAGCTTGCCGCCCACGATCCAGCGGCCGTTCGACTTGCCTTTCTTGCCGATTTGCTGGGCGCTGCGGCCCTCCCGGCGCGGATGAAGCAGTTCAATGCCGTAACTGTCGATGACGCCGAGTAAGGAGGGCGGCGCCAGAAATTCGCCGATCAGGTAGCGCTGGCTGTTGAACAGACGAAAGAGGCGCGTGCGACAGCACAGATTGGGAAACAAGGGTTGATAATCCCGCATCAACCAGCGCCAGAAGGCGCGATTGCCTTTGCCGGTCAACGCATAGAGCAGCGCCAGTGTGACGACTTCGCTCGGATAGAGACGCGCTTGGCTGTGTTTCGGCAGATAGCCGATCTGGTCATCCACTTGGCAGAACAGTTCTGTGATAAAATCGACTGTGGTCATGGGAATGGCTCCTCTCTTGTTGCTTGGGCGTTTCAAGAGAGATTGTCGCTGTTCTCATGACCATCTCCAAACTAGCACCAATGGTTCGACATGGACAGCTACCGCGTCGAAAAACAGGCCGTGCGCGACATCCAACTCCCCGACGAGGACGCCGAAATCGGGCCCGTGCCCACCGACGGCGGCGGACACAAGCCGGAACCCGAGATGGACCGCCTCTCCAACATCCTCAAGGAGTTCAACGACCTGTTCGGCAACATCGATTGGACGAGCCAGGACAAGATCGAGCGCATCATCGCCCACGAATTGCCCGCCAAAGTGGCTGAAGACAGTGCCTACCGCAACGCCATCGCCAACTCCGACAAGCAGAACGCCCGCATCGAGCATGACAGAGCCTTGGAACGCGCCATGACCGAACTGCTTGCCGACCATACCGAGCTGTTCAAACAGTTCAGCGACAACGAATCCTTTCGCCGCTGGCTCTCCGAGACGGTCTTCGCAGCGACCTACGACAGAGACGCTGCCTAACTGGCGTCTCGAACGCGTGAGTCACTAGCGCCTCGCCCAACCCCTCTCCCCACACCAACCCGCGCCCCTCCTGGCCGACAGGTCGCGGAATCCAGTGCAACAACTCCCTCTCTCGCTCAACAGAAGCTGCCAGTCGCGCATCCCGGACCACACCCGCCGCCCACCTAAACTTGCCCAATTTGATCATCTGTTCTATGCTCCTCCACCCTGGCAATAATACCGTCTCGCAAACTCAAGCAGACCCGCCTTTCCCACCCATTCCTGCTCCCTTCCATCGCGCAAAAGAAAGCAATAAGCGGACAGTTCCTGGTCAAAATGCTACAAAACTCCACAGTCTGATCCGTTTACCTTCCACCAACCGCCGCCAGACCATCCAAACGCATTTGACAGGACAACCACGTGCGACAATACTTGGGCCAGCGTTCGAATGGTGAATGCCCCGCGCGGGCGCCGAAAGGAAAAACGGAATGAAATCCACACAGGAGATTCTCGCCCTGCTCGCCCAAACAAAACCTGAGCTTGAACGGCGGTTCGGCGTCCGTCGCATTGGCCTGTACGGATCGGTTGCTACCGGGTCACATACCGAGAGCAGCGATATCGACCTGATCGTGGAACTGAGAGAGCCTGGATTCGACGATCTGGCCGGGCTGTACATCTATATGGAGCAAACCCTCGATCGCAAGGTCGATATCCGTCGGCTCAGCAAGAATATCAACACCCCCTTTATGCGTCGAATCGAACAAGAAGCATTGTTCGTATGAATGACGCCGTCCGTGATAGCTTGCAGAATATCCGGGCGTCGATCCATCCCGTTCAGCGCCGAGTCATCGACATACAGACGGCTGCTCAATTGCTATCGAGCGCTGATGGCCTCTTGACTCTGGATGCGGTTGCAGATTGTCGGTAAGAATGTTAAGAATCTTGCCAGCCTGGATCCGCAAATGCTGCAAAAATACCCTGAAATAGAGTGGGATAAAATCATGCGTTTACGCGACATAATCTCCCATCACTATGATGTCTTGGATCATGAGATCATCTTCAATGCCTGCAAAGAAAACATCCCAGAATTGCAAAGAGTCATAGAACGCATGCTCAGAAATGACGCGACCGATTAGCCCCTGAGCCACGACCTGTTTCTGGACATAATCAATTGCAGATCACACGCTATCAACCCGGCGCGCCCGACACCCCGCCAGCCCTGCGCCGTTACGCCCCCGACGACCCGCCCGTCGCCCTGCTCGGCGACCTCGCCCTCCTCGATCGCAACCCCATCGCCCTCTTCTGCTCTGTCCACTGCCCCGGCGACCTCATCCTCAAAAGCTACGACCTCGCCTGCGCCCTGCGCGCCGCCCCCGTCACCCTCATCGGCGGCTTCCAGTCCCCCATCGAAAAGGAGTTCCTCGAACTGCTCCTCCGCCAACCCTTACCCGAACGCGCCCATCCCGGACCCGACCTCCCTTCGGTCATCATCTGCCCCGCCCGCGGCCTCGGCACAATGCGCATCCCCCGCCCCTGGCGCGATCCCCTCGCCGCCGGCCGCCTCTTGCTCCTCTCCACCTTCCCCGACAGCCTCCGCCGCCCCACCGCCGCCACCGCAACCCGCCGCAACGCCCGCGTCGCCGCCCTCGCCCACCGCATCCTCATCCTCCACGCCAAACAGGGCGGCAAAACCGAGAGCCTCTGCCAACAAGCCCTCGCCGCCGCCAAGCCCGTCTACACCCTCCACTCCCCCCACAACGCCCACCTCATCCATCGCCGCGTCTAGCCCCTCTCCCCACACCAACCCGCCCCTCTCCTGGCCGCCTGAGCCGCGCCGGGCTTGCCTCCCGTTCCTGTGTCCCTCTCGCTCAAAATCCCCGCCGCGGTCCGGCTCTGGCGCTGTCCCCGACAGGTCGCGGAATCCAGTGCAACAACTCCCTCTCTCGCTCAACAGAAGCTGCCAGTCGCGCACCCCCATCCCGGACCCCCCACCCGCCGCCCAGGGTACATCCTATATTATTTGGCAACTGCGATGTGCCTTTTCAGCCGGCGAGAAGAGACCCACTGTATAGGAATCGGCCCATCGTCCGCCATCCTGTTTGATGATTTTTTGGCGGACAACTCTTTGATAGCGGCGTCTTTGCCCTCCCCCGACCCCACTCTGGCACTTGGGGGAGGGCAAAAGCACAAAAAATCATCAAAACAATCCACAAATTTGGCCGCCGCTGATTCCAGCAGTTTGGACACTTGGCGGCGGCCAAACACGAGAATCCTGATTCAGACAACGCCCACCCAAACTTGCCCGATTCGACCATCTGTGCTATACTCACCCTATCGTGCCAACCATACCGTCTCGCACACGCATGCAGACCCGCCTTTTCAAACAAGTTCCGCTTGCTTTCTATCGCGCAAAAGTAAGCAATAAACGAACAGTTCCTGGTAAGAAATCCTGCAAAATCCCACAACCTGACCGAAATCCCTGAACCCCGTTTCAGGCAAAATTTAGAACAAATATTCTTGAGGGGGGGGTAAAGCGGACAAAGCGGACATTTTTCCCCGAAAATTTAGGAAAATCGCGCAAAAATAGACAAAACCGTAGCGCATCGAACCACGTTCACTCACTCCAGCCCGCTTGCCCCGGCCAACGCCTGCATGACAATTACCTAGGTTCCGTTGACCTTTGAAAAACTGGTCAAAGAGGTGACATCTGCAGGTTGCCTGCGGGCAGAATCGGACTGCGATTCGCCTGATTCTCGTGAACAAAGACCGCGATCTGCGCCGGTGCCGTCAATCATCTCAATCACATAAATCACAGTTCAGACAATTGTCAACGAGCCCTCATCTATCAACTCTCTTCTGAAAAACCACACAAACACACCACTGCAACCGCTCCGGCCCCCACAATGTCTCCAAATCCGGGAACATACTCCCCTCTCCCGCCCTTGAAGCCCATCCACACCTCCGTTATAATCACTATCCACTATCCACGAGCCACAGGAAATCCCGTTGCGAGTCGTACTCATCAGCAAAGCCCTTGTCGTCGGCGCATACCAGACAAAAGCCGAAGAGATCGCCCGCCACGGCATCGACCTCACCGTCCTCACCCCGCCCAGTTGGCGCGACCGCCGCGGCGCGCAACAGGCCGAACGGCTGCATACCTTCGGCTACGAACTGCGTACGATTCCCCTCCTATTCAACGGCGCTTACCACCTGCACCTCTACCCCACTCTGGTAAGAGAGCTGCGGGAGCTGCGGCCGCAGGTTGTGCATCTGGATGAGGAGCCGTACAATTTAGCTACACTCCTCGGTGTCCGGGCGGCGCGGTCCGTCGGCGCAAAGCCGCTTTTCTTTACCTGGCAGAATCTGCACCGCCGCTATCCTCCCCCGTTCAACTGGTTCGAGCGCATCGTTTACCGCGCCTGTTCCGTCGCCCTCGCCGGGAATGCCGAGGCCCGCGACGTGCTCGTGCGCAAGGGCTATCAGGGCAAGGTCGTGGTGCTGCCGCAGTTTGGCGTCGACCCGACGATCTTCCGACCGGACGAGGAGAGAGAAAACCGAGCAGAGAGAAAACCTCCCACTTCTGACTCCTCGGAGTTTCATATCGGCTATGCCGGGGGGCTGTTGCCCGAAAAGGGGCTGGACCTGCTGCTGCGGGCGTGCGCCGGGCTGGTGGGCGCGTGGCGGTTGACGCTGGTGGGCAGTGGAGAGCAACTGGAGCCGCTGCGAAAGTTGGCTGCGGACACCGGCATCGCCGATCGAGTCACGCTCGGCGTCAAACTGCCCAGCGCAGAGATGCCCGATTTCTACCGCTCACTGGATCTGTTGGTGCTGCCCAGCCGCACCCTGCCCAATTGGAAGGAGCAGTTCGGGCGTGTGCTGATAGAGGCGATGGCCTGCGGCGTACCGGTGCTCGGCAGCGACAGCGGCGAGATCCCCAATGTCATCGGTGATGCCGGGGTGATCTTCCCGGAGGGAGATGTGGAGACGCTGCGTTCCCAGTTGCAACGGCTGATGGTGGATGACGCGGCGCGCAACGGTCTGGCCGCAGCAGGGAGGCAGCGCGTGCTGGCCCGTTTCACCATGGCAGAGATCGCCCGGCAGACCGTCGCCGCCTACGCTGTCGTAGTCGCTGGCCGCTGACTATGAAGATCGTCGTCAACGCCCAGCTTCTGCATACGGGCAGCAGCTACCGGGGGGCCGGGGTCAGCAACTACAGCCGCAACCTGCTGACCGCGCTGACTGCGCAGGACAATGGACATGCGCTGACCGTCTTTCTCAACGACCGCAACTTCCGCTGCCCCCAGGGGGCTCCCGGGTTGGAGTTGCGCTACACTCGTTGGCCGGCCGCTGCGCCGTTGCCCCGTATCATCTGGGAGCAGACGGCTCTGCCCCTGGCGGCGTGGACTGCGCAGGCCGATCTGGTGCATGGGCTGGTCAATACACTGCCGCTGGCGATGAACGTGCCCGGCGTTGTGACCGTCCACGACCTGAGTTTTTTGCGGCTGCCGGAGCGTTTCCTCTGGCATAAGCGGTTCTATCTGGCCAGTCTGTGTCGGGCCAGCGTCCTCAAGGCGCGGCGGGTGATCGCGGTCAGTCGGCAGACGGCCGCTGATGTGCGGTCACATTTCGGCGTGGACAGCCGCCGGGTGGAGGTGGTGTATAATGGGGTCGGCGGGCAATTTCGGCCTCTTCCTGCTGAGGAGGTATCAGCCTTTGGTCAGCGAATGGGGCTGCCGTCGAGATTTCTTCTGTATGTAGGCACGCTGGAGCCGCGCAAAAATCTGCCCCATCTGCTGCGGGCCTATGCGGCTTGGCGGGCGGACAGTGCGACCGGGCGCGAAGTGGCGCTGGTATTGGCCGGCGCCAAAGGCTGGCGCTATCAGGAGATCTTCCGTCTGGTTGCCGAGTTGGGGTTGACGGGGCAAGTGCATGCCCTTGGCTTCGTCCCGGAGCAGGAGTTGTGCCTGTTGTACAACGCGGCCGGCGGATTCGTCTATCCGAGTCTGTTCGAAGGGTTCGGCCTGCCGGTACTGGAAGCGATGGCATCCGGTACACCCGTGATCTGCAGCGACGCGCCGAGCCTGCAAGAGGTCGCCGGTGACGCGGTATTGATCGTCCCGGCGCAGGATCAGTCGGCTCTGCAAGATGCGTTCGAGCGGCTGTTTACCGAGCATGGTCTTGCTGCGCAACTGCGGGAGCGCGGCATCCGTCAAGCGGGGCGCTTCTCCTGGGAGCGGGCGGCCGCTGAAACGATCGATGTATACGAAAATGCAGTAAATAGTAGATAGTACACACCGTTAGCCACGAACCACGAGCGCCGATGACGACAGTTCAGATGAAGCAGCGCCAAAACCGCCGGACATCACAAATCCGCAATGGAGCGAGCAGGAGGGCCGCAGGCGCTCCTGACGGGAATAGGCTGATTGCCCTGTTCAATCGTGTTCCACCGAACTGGTGGCCGGCGCTTCTGCGCATCAGTGATCTGCTCTTGATCACTGTCGCCTTTGTGCTGGCCTACTGGCTGCGCTATCGGGTGCAATGGTTCCGTGCGGTCGATCCGGCAAACCAGACCGATCTGGTCACGTATATACCATTGGGCCTGGCGCTGGTCTTTCTCCTTTTCTGTTCGTTTCAGTTTTCGCGAGTCTACCACTTCCGGCGGGACCGCATCTGGTTGGAAGAGGTCTACGCGATCGCCAGCGCCACGACGATAGGCGTTGTCGTTCTGATTGTTCTGAATTTGGCCTTTCGTCAACTTTCCTACAGTCGTCTGATCTTCCTGTACACGGCTGTGCTTGTCACCCTGCTGTTGGGCATCAGCCGGGCGGTCATCTACGCCGTGCGCGGTTACCTGCGCAATCAGGGAGCCGGTCTGGAGCGTGTGGTGTTGGTGGGTGTCGGCGATGTGGGATTGATGGTGATGCGCACCATCGCGGCCCGCCCCAGCCTCGGCTACGAGCTTGTCGGCTTTCTGGACGACAATCCGGCCAAAAATCGGACCGACATTGGCCGTTTCCAGGCGCTCGGGCCGTTGGCTAATTTTTCCAATATCCTCAACAATCACGACATCGACACGGCCATCATCTGCCTGCCCTGGCAGAGCCACCGCATTGTCGCTCATCTGCTGTATGTGTGTGAACAGAGCGGTATCAAGCCACAGATTGTGCCGGACTTTTTCCAGCTGACCAAAAATCAGATGCAGTTGGAGCAGTTGAACGGGATTCCTCTGATCACCACGCGTGCTGTATCGATCGCGGGCTGGAATCTGTTCGTCAAGCGTGCGCTGGACGTGACGTTGGCCGCCATTATGTTGACTGTGGGGCTGCCGCTGGCCGCGCTGATCGCTCTCGCTATCCGCTTCAATTCACCGGGGCCGATCTTTTACGCCCAGACGCGCATCGGGCGCAACGGGCAGCCGTTCAGGATCTACAAGTTTCGCTCGATGATCGCCGACGCCGATGCCCAACTCGGTAAGATGGCCGACCTCAATGAGGCGTCGGGGCCGCTTTTCAAGATGCGCGACGACCCGCGCCGCACCCCCATCGGGCGTATTATGCGCCGTTTCAGTGTGGATGAACTGCCCAATCTCATCAATGTTCTGCGCGGTGAGATGAGCCTTGTCGGGCCGCGTCCCAACAAGCCGGAGGAGGTGGCGCAATATAAGGACTGGCACCAGAAACGGCTCTCGGTCAGTCCGGGGATGACCGGGCTGTGGCAGGTCAGCGGCCGCAGCGACCTGACCTTCGATGAGATGGTCCTGCTCGATATTTACTACGCCGAGAACTGGAGCCTGACCCTCGATCTGGGCATTCTGTTGCGCACGATCCCGAAGGTATTGGGCGGGGAAGGCGCGTATTGAACGGTCAGTGGCTGACCCCGTATGCGAAGAATTCTGATTCTGATGAGCGATACCGGGGGCGGCCACCGGGCCAGCGCCCAGGCCCTGCAAGCTGCCTTCGCGGTTCGTTTCCCCGGACGGTTTCAGGTGGAGATCGTCGATCCGTGGACCGACTACACCCCTTGGCCGATTAACCAACTGCCCCGCCTTTACAACCCGATCGTTGCCCGCGCTCTCTGGCTCTGGAAGTTGCTCTGGGTCGTCTCTAAAAACGAGCGGGCCTTCTCTGTCGCGCTGCGTCTGGCCTATCTGCTCTGCCGCAACAGTTTGCAGAAGGTCTTACAGGCGCAGCGCCCACACCTGATCATCTCCGTGCATCCGTTGTTGCAGAACATCCTCTTGCGTCTGCTTGAGAAGGAGGGCGCGCGCATTCCCTTTGTGACGGTCGTCACCGATCTGGCATCGTTTCATCACAGCTGGTTTCATGCGCGGGCGGAGCGTTGTTTTGTCGCCAGCGAGGCCGCGGCGGAGGCGGCCGGTCGGCATGGCCTCCAGCCCCATCAGATACGTTTGCTGGGGCTGCCGATTCGCCCCGCTTTTGCCGAAGCTCTGCCGGAACCGGAGACGGCGCGCGCCAAGTTAGGGCTGGCGGATGCCCGGTTCACGGCGCTGCTCGTCGGCGGCGGCGAGGGAATGGGGCCGGTCGCGGCGATTGCGCGTGCGGTTGCTTCCCGTCTGGCGGCGACGGCGACGGGCGGTCAACTGGTCGTCATCTGTGGCCGCAATGAACGCCTGCGCCAGGCGTTGCTGCAAGCCGACTGGCCGATTCCGGTGCATGTGTGCGGCTTTGTGGACAATATGCAGGAGTGGATGACCGCCAGCGATTGCGTTATCACCAAGGCCGGGCCGGGCACGATCGCCGAGGCGCTGATCTGTGGGCTTCCGATTCTGTTGAGCGGCTTCATCCCCGGCCAGGAGGAGGGCAACGTGCCGTTTGTGGTGGAGAACGGCGTCGGCGCCTACTGCGATTCGCCGGACGGGATCGCCGCGATCGTCAGCGGGTGGGCTGGCAGCACGGACCTGGCGCAGATGGCAGACCGCGCGCGCGGGTTGGGGCGTCCGCGGGCGGCTTATGATATTGTCGATGAGATTGTGCATCTTCTGGACGCGGAGGGTTGTGCATGGGCATCATTTCACGTCTTATGAGTCTCTGCTCAAGGTTTCCGGCGCAAAAAATGCGAGCCAGTTATGAACAGTCTCCATGTCTCTTCGGGCATCAGTTATCCTGAGATTATAGGTATCGGCCAATTGGCGAGAGGCATCCTGTGCCTCCATGTTTTGCAGCTGGATTACACTGTTAGTGAAGGGGGCGTCGAGCAAATTAACCGATATCCATGCTCTAACTTGCTCATCAGTTAAGCCTGGTGGAATTAGGAGAGTATGGATATCCTGCCTCGCCGCGCGTTGCTCGTCCGAAGAAGCTATTGCTTCCTCCCTGTCCTGGTAGGCAAGTTCCAAGTGCCGAGGCTCGCGAGTCGCTGGTCGCCAACTGTCAAGCAGAGGTTGTCTGTCAGTAAGTGGACTTTCGCTTTGAGCGTGGGTTTTAATAACCACTTCCCAACGTAAGAACTCTTGATCGCTGATTTCTCTCGCGTCTCTCAGCAGTTCTTGTTGAAAAGTGCCTGCATCGAAATCGTCCCCAGCGCGACAGAGAATCTCTAGGTTAGGTTGGCGCGACCAACCCATGGCGGAAGATGTCAGATTCGCAGAGCCAACCAGCACTACATCATCTATCCGGTAGTATTTGGCGTGCAATGAACTGTGGAGTCTGAATGATCCATCAAGACTGCTAACGATAGTGCGACATTCTATGTCGGACGCGCCGAGAATGAGGTCTTGCAGACTCCACCGCGTGATGCAAATGAGAGACGCATCTGGGCTAACCTCGGAAAGGACCTTAGCCAGAGCGCCAGCCTTGATATACGGCGCAGCAAGAACGAGATGTTTGGCCTCTGCGCAAAGACGGATTAACTCATCTCCGGGCAGGCTATGCATGCCTAACCGTCCCTCTCACGCAGATGATTGATCACCTTATCGACCTGGCGACCCCAGTTTGCAGCGATATGTTGAATGTGCATTCGTTCATCCCTGGACTCAGTCTGGTCTTCCATCCGTGCCCATGACGAAAGCAACAACCTGATGGCGACGCTGGCTTGGAATGCAGGGTGGCTCTCATCGACACTTTCGCCGAGGTCATCTTCAATGTGTCTGAGCAGGTCATAGATCGGGTGGTCCGTATTAAGGTTGATTTGAAGAACTCCGTACGGCCGGCGCACATTGAACATCTGGAAGCCATCAAGCTGGGTCGAATTGAATTGGTATGAGAGATCCTCCTCTACCAATCGCTTTGCCAGTTGTTGAGCATCCGAGACTGTCTGACCAGATTCAATGAACTGTTCCGCTAGACCCGCCTCCCGTTTCTCGGGCGGAATCTGCTCACGGTCCCTATCGGTCTTGGATGGCGTCTCAATGCCTGCTTTTATGGCCTCCCGATCTGCCTCGGTTGCAGTCTTCGCTGCCTTTCTTGCCGGGTTTCCGGGGCTATTCTTTTCGCCGCTGTCGCGGGCGTCACGTCGCTGAGCAAACATCTGCCTGATTTCGCGCATCATGGCGCGTGTCTGGTCCCTGATATCTCCTACGATATTGTGTATGAGATCATCATCGATTCCTATCTCGTCAAGGATCATTTGATTGGGGCGGTCGTCACGCGCCAATGTCTTCGCTGCCTGTGTGAAATTCGCCACCATCTGCTTGTTGTGATCTACGCCAAACAGTTCATCACAGCCACGACGGAAGAAGACTTCACAGCCCCACCAGCGATTCTGTGGATTGTCAGCACTGCCGCCTTCTCTGAGGAATGCATCCTCAAGAACGATTTCTCTGTCCTCTCGCACGACTGATACCCCGATGTTGTGTCTGGCGTGTCTGCCGCGAGCGGTGTTTCCTGGATTCTGAGTGACCAGATCTGTAACCAATGCTTCAGGCTTCACTATCGAATACTGGACTGCGATAGTCTCTTCACGTCCCCCCACCATTTCGGAATAGTACTTGGTTTCTCCCCATTGGCGGAACATTGGTTCGCTATCCCACGGCTCGTCAGGGGTAGATGTCGGGCTCAGCAAGTAAAGAGGGTCGTTCGTCTCAACATAATTGTCGTTTTCGGGTTTAATAGACTGATTCTTGAGAAAGAATGCAGTTCGTATCCTTGTTATTTCGGCGTTAATGAAATTCCGGTGGATGCGTCCAACCTCTCGGGATGTATTTCTGATTATCGTGCGCCCGGTTCTCCACTGAATTTTATCCAGTTTGCTCCATACGACGAGTGTGCCCGAACTGTGTTCATGGATTTCCTCGCTGCCCGCACTTCTCCATACCTCTGGTATGGGTGTTGCTTGGTCAGGCTTCGGAACAAGGTGGTCCCCCTGCGCAATCGCGTCTGCGTCAATGCTTGAGTGCCATACCGAGCCTGGGCCATTCTGCCACGTCCACACATCCACTCTTTTGCATTGAGACATTGAGGAAGTGGGAAGACCCATGCCATATTTGCCAATACCTCTGCTAGAATCGTGCCGGGTACCCCCTCCAAACTTGAGCGCGTCTAAAAGTGTCCGCACATCCATCCCTATGCCGTTGTCCAAAACAGCTATTTCAGTGACACGGGGTCTTTGTTGTGCCTTTACGGGCTTAAGTTGCTCCATGCAAAGGAGTTCAATCTGTTCTGCGTTTGCCTCTATCGAGTTGTCAATAAGTTCCGCTATGGCATAGGCGGTGTTGTGATACCGGCTGTCCCGGAGAGCGCGTATTGTATAGCTGCTAGGAAACAAGCTGCGTTCTTCGTCTGTTAGTTCGTCGAGTTGGTAGTCCATAAGTCCTCCCAGTTTGTGAATGCATCAACTACCGATCCAAAGCCCGGTAGACTCGTATCAGCAACGGTGAGTATCTCGGCTCTGGCGTTTCCACCAGCCCTGGGGCCGCGCATCGCTCTTCCCGCCATCTGCGAGTAGAGAACCAGCGATGTGGTGGGACGAGCGATGATGACGCAGCGGGTACGAGGTGCGTCGAAACCCGCCGTGAGCACTCCATAGTTGAACATCACCATGTGCTCTCTGTTGTCGCTCTTGAAAACGCTGATTTTTTCTTGTCGATCTTCGCTTGGGGTGTTGGCGGTAATCACGTAAGTCAAGATACCTTTAGCTTGAAGGACTGTATTGCATTCCAGAGCACTCCCCACAGATGGGCAAAACACAATTGTACGGGGATGACGTCTGGCCGCCATCTCTGCGAGTTCGACGATCATGCGCGTTCGTTCGTCACTAAGACCTATGTCGTCCAGATCATTGCTGCTGTAGTCTGCACCAGGAGGTGGCTCAGAAATGAAGGTGTCGGACTCGAAGCTGATTGGCACAAATCGCGGGTCGGCCAGGTATTGGTTCTGGATTAAATACGTGACGGGACTGTCGTGTCCCTTTGGGTCTATCGTAACTTTGGTATTCTTGAACATTTCGGCAAGTCGATAGTCAACGTCGGTTAGGCTCGCTGTACGTCCAGGCGTGGCCGTAAGTCCGAGAAGCGGAGGCCGCACGCTGCATAGTTGCTCAGTGATGAATGAATAAGTGTGGGCAACTGCTTGATGAGCCTCGTCAAAAATAACGGCCGCTGCGCGATGAGCAAAGTGAGCAAGAAGAGTGTTGTCTTGGAACGCGGCGGAGCGCAGCTTGGCGAGACCTGTTACGAAGAACCCGGCCCCGAGGCGTCGTAGATCAAGCGATTGATTGCCCCAGTGTCGATGAATACATGCATCCCGCAACCCCAAATATGTCCAGGCGTGAGCGAGTTCGTCTGCCGCCTGTTCGCAAAGCTCCTCTGTAGATGCCAACCAGATGACAAGAGAGTCTTCGGTGTCTTTCGCGTTGAGCAGGCGACAGGCGGCGTGGGCTGCGATTCTGGTCTTTCCGGCGCCGGTAGGCAGATGGGCGATAACTCGACGCTCAGGAGACGATAAAGCACAAAAGATGTCGGCCAGAACCTGCCGTTGATAGAGGTAAAGGGGATACCGGGGCTTGATTGTTTCCGCGTGTGCCTCAAACGCCACAGAGTCCCTCACATTCCTCGTCAAAAGAATTGGACTCGTTGTGGTCTGCTGCTTCATACTCCGCAATGACGCTTTCAAGAGGGCGGCGTGCAGCGTGGAGATATGGTCTTCCGTTCAGTAGTTCCCTTACTGGATTTTTCGTGCTATGGCGAAGCCACCGATCAAATCTGACCGCCTCATCGTAGCTGTCTGGTTCAGACTGTTTCAGTTCCAGCCAATGTTCATCGGAGCGGTAGGGACATATGACGCAGGCCGAGCGGGGGAGGGAACGCCCTGGATAATGAGTGTCGAACCACTCGATGCAATCTTGGCGTGTCATACCGAGATCGACCAGCGGCCAGCGGTGTTCGACCCAAGGTTCCCGGCTCGGTTTCATGCGGGTCGCCTCGTCCAGCGTTATCCCCAACCACATTTCAGCGGACCTACCCTTTGGGAATGGACGGCCACGCTGTCCACCAGCGAGTGCCCTGATTCGTCGATAGATGGGGGTGATCTTGTAATGATTGGTGCATTGCCGTCGCAACATGCCTTTCTTTCCGTTCTCTGCGACCGTGAAAAGAGGGACATCGATAAAGCGGTGTCCCGAAACCGTGCGGCCCTTTTTGAGATTCGCTTTTATATCACCATCGGACACTCGGATCAACGAATATGGGAGTTGCTCCTCAAGCCAGTCCAGATGAGTATATACATAATCCGGTTCCCATCCGGTGTCAGCGAAGATTGCAGCATCTGGTTTGGCATAGCCGTGTTCAATCAGACGGGAGTCGGACCGGGCAAATAACAGCGCCAGGACTGAACTTTGCACTCCAGCTCCCAAGCTAAGCGCACGATAGGCTACGGTTCTTGTCTCCGTGGCCATCAGCTCTCCTTTCTTGCCAAGCATATCATCTCTGACGGATACGAGGCGTCGTCGCGTTCTGTTCTTCGCTTATCTGGCGACGCCTCTACCATCGCAGCTTGGTGGCAAATCATTCTCTTGGTATCTATAGATGTGGTGCAATTTACTTCATACGGAAAATAACACATATGTGCGATCAGGGTCAAATGCAATAATGGAAGACAACCTTGACTGGACATGATGCGCTCACCTGGGCGCGCGGCCGCAGTAGTCCAGCTGATGCGCAATGTAGACCAACTCGCCGCGGGCGATCTGCTGACGGCGCGTCGTGAGCCAGTTCTCGAACGCACGGGCGTTCAATTGCGGGTGCCCGCGCAGCGTCGATTCGACGAAATGCAGGATGCAACCGAGGAAGTAGGCTTCGTCAGTGGGATAGGCCCCGTCAAGCGCGTGGACGACCCAATCGGAACTTCCGACCGCCAGCGCCTGCGCCCCGCACGCCCGCAACGCGTGGAAAAGCCTGCGTCCGGTGCGGCTGTCGCCGGAAGGCTGCCCATCCGTGACGCGCGTGTCCATCGAGCGGTGGTAGAGCGCTTCGATCTGGCGATCCAGCGTCGGGGTGTTCGGCAACGGGCGGTCTGCCGCCATTTCCGGCAGAAAGAGGGTCGCGCCGTCGAAGTTGATGCTGAAATAGAACAGACCGGCGGGACGCAGCATACGCAACAGGCTGGGCAGCGCAGTCGGCAGATGGAGCAAATCCAGCAGCGCGTTGGCGATGATCAGATCGAAGCGCTGCCGGTTTTCCCGCCGGGCGGCGAAGTCATAAAGATTGGCCGTCTGCAAGCGGAGCCGCAGCCCCGCTTCACCGGCGGACGACAGGCGGGCCAGCCGCTGCCGGGCAACATGGATATTGCTCTCCTCACTGTCAACCGCAGTGTAGTCGGCGACGAAGGCTTTTGTGACTCCAGCTTGTGGACATTTGCAAAAGCTTGAGTTAGTGAACAGTCCCCACTCGACACAGCGTTCGACCATCGTGCCGATGCCCGCGCCCACCTCTAACACGCGCAGGGGGCGGCCCGGCGGCGAGTCGGCGCGCACTGCATCCGCCAGTGCCTGCCAGACGTGCCGGTTGAGCGCGCGGTCGTCTACGCTGCGTTTGGCGGCCAGGTAGCGGGTGAAGTCGAATGCGTCTGTCATATCAGCTTCCGATGAACAGGGACCACCGGTTCTTGCCTGGTCACGCGCAACTGTCTACTAAGAACTGTCGGATGGCCGCCGCGGAGTCCGTCCAGCGCGGGTGGGAAGCGAAGCGCTGGCGGGCGTTCCGGCCCAGGGCGGCCAACCGCTGTCTGTCCGCCGCCAGGGCGGAAAGATGCGCGGCGATGCCGTGCGCGTCGGTTGGCTCGACCAGAAAGCCGTTGACGCCGGGGCGGACGATTTCGCCGCCCGCGCCATGAATGCTGGCCAGCACCGGCAGCCCGAACGCCATTGCCTCCAGATAGACGATGCCGAAGCCCTCGTAAGACGATAGGACCGCCAGCAGGTGCGCAGCGCTGTACTGGTGTGCCAATTCGCGGTCGGATACGCGCCCCCGCAGGCGGATGTTGGCCTCCAGTCCGGTTGCGCTGATCTGGCTGCGCAGCGCGGCGGTATAGGCGCGATCGACCGCATCGTCGCCGACTACGTTCAACAGGCAATCCGTTGGCGGCAGACGGGACAGCGCGGCGATCAGATGGTGCAGCCCTTTGCGCGGGATGAGATTGCCGACGAAGAGGATGCGCAGCGGGCCGGGAACGCTCTGCCGGGCGCTGATCAACTGCTGCGCGGCGTGGTCGTCCGGCACGGGCAGGTGATCAGCGCCCGGGTAGGCGACGACTGAGGGGGTCGGTTTTCCCTCTCCTCGCAGCGCCGCCACGGCCTGCCGGGTCGTCTGGCTGTTGAAAACGAAACCGTCAAGCGTGCGCAGGTAGGAGCGCTCGACCGCGCGGTACAGGGGCAGCAGCCAGCGCGGGTGCTGTTCGCTGCTGCGCAGGTGATGGACGATGCCGATCAATGGGAAGAGGCGCGGTCGCAGCCGCTGATTGACGAGCGCCAGAGATGGATGATTCAACTCGTCTTGCAAGAGAATGTCCACGGGAAGTTCGCGCAGACGCCGGTATAGGCGCAACGAGAAGTTGTCGGCCAGATGCGCCGGGTAGCTGCGCCAGGGGAGCGATACAATGTCGACGGAATCGCCGGCCTGGCGCAGATGCTCGACCAGCTTGCGGTCGTAGAGATAGCCGCCCGAAAGCGTATCCAGAGAGCCGTAGATGAGCAGGCCGACGCGCATTGCCAGGGGCCAGTGCAAACTGCCGCTCAGCGCTCCACCCGATAGGAGGCCCAGGCGATTTCGTTTTCCCAGATGCGGGCGGTGATCGCGCTGATATTGGCGGCGTTCAGCCCATCGGAAAAGCTGTTGGCGACGATGCGGCAAAAATGCTCGATGCTCGGATTGAGTCCGTCGAATTCCGGCAGTTCGTTGAGCGTCTTATCGCGATAGCGGCCCGCCAGCGATTCCAACAGCTCTTCCACATGCACAATATCCACCAGATAACCGTGCTGATTCAGTTGCGCGCCCTCCAATTGAAACTCCAGCCGGTAGTGATGGGAATGCCACTGGTTTTCCGGGCCCCAATCGCCGCCGATGAGGAAATGCTGGGCGACAAAATCCCGCTGCACTGCCAATGTGTACATCGAGTCGATCCTTTCGGCAGTGGTCAGTGACTTCTATCCACTCGCCACTATCCACTCGCCACTATCCACTCGCCACTGTCCACTGTGGTCTGGTAGTTCAGTATAACCTGCAAAGTCTGCTCTGGGCAGTTGTCGATGAGCGCGTAGGCCGCGGCGGCCTGGTCCAGCGGGAACCGATGGGAGATCAGGTCGTCTGCCGGCAACTTTGCGAGCAGTTGCCAGGCGCTCTCCAGGCGGCGGGCCTTCGTCCAGCGGCCGCGCAGGTGGGGGGCGATTGTGCTCACCTGGCTGCTGATCAGCCGGACGCGGTTGCGGTGAAAGGAGCCGCCCAGTTGAAGACTGGCCGGCTTGGTCCCGTACCAGGAGCCGACGACGATACGGCTGTTGAATCCGGCCACAGAGACCGCCGCGTCCAGGGCTGCGGGCTGGCCGGAGAGTTCGTAGATCAGATCGACGCCGCCGCGCTCTTCCGCATCGGCCAGCGCTTCCCGCAGCAGTTCAGGGCCGTCCGCGCCGCCAGGCCCAGCGGTCGCCGCAATGGTCTGACTTGCACCCAGCCGCAGAGCCGCCCGCCGACGATGGGGCAGAGGGTCTACGGCGATCAACGCGGCCAGGGGGAACTGCGCCAGCAGCGCAGTTGTGAGCAATCCGACGATGCCCAGCCCCATCACCACTGCCCGCTCGCCCACAAGCGGCGCGCCGTCCATCACCAGGTTGACGGCCGTCTCGGCGTTGGGCAACAGCGCGGCCTGCTGCGGCGTCATGCCCTCGGGCACGGGCAGGAGCGTCTGCGGGCTGGCGTAGAAGTGGCTTTCGTGGGGATGAAAGGCGAACATCAACTGATCGCAAGGCGAGGCGTGAGAGGCGCGCGCACTTTCCTCACAGATGCGCCCTACGCAGGCGTAGCCATATTTAAGCGGGTAGCTCACGGCGTCGGTCAGACCGGAGATCGATGTATCGACGGCCATGCCGGCGGGGACCTGTCCGCGGTAGAAGAGCATCTCCGTACCGGCGCTGATGGCGGAGACGACCGTTTCGACCAGCAGTTCGTCCCCTTGCGGCGGAGCCATCTCTTCGGTGCATACCTCGACTGCCCCCGGCGCCGTGAACAGCACTGCGCGCCGCTTCACGCGATCTCTCCCCACAGGACCGTATCGGTCATCAACTGCACCTGCTGGACATTCTGCAGACGCGGCATGACGGAGTTGAACTCGTCCTGTGTGCGCGCGGATTGGATCAACGGATAGCCGCCCAGAAAGACGGGCGCGATGGTGATCACGGCATAGTCCGCCAGCCGTTTTTCCAGGAAGCTGGTCAGAATGTGTGCGCCCCCTTCGACCATCAGCGAGCGGATGCCCTCCGCGCCGAGGCAACCGAGGAGAGCGGCCAGGTCCACGCGGCCATCTCCATCTGCGGGCAATGTGAAGATGCGTGCGCCCGCCTGTTCCAGGTGCTGTCGGCGAGACGTTTGCGCTCCCAGGGGAGTGGTGGCGATCCAGACCGGCTGTTGGCCGCGCAGGAGGCGTGCGTCCGGCGGCGTGCGCAGATGGGAGTCGACGATCACCGGCTGGGGGCTGTCACCGGCAACCAGGCGCACCGTCAATGCGGGGTCGTCGGCCAGCACGGTGCCGATGCCGACCAGGATTGCGCTGTGGGCGGCCCGCAGGGTGTGGGTCATCGTCAGGGAGGCGGGGGCGCTGATGGGGAAGGGCGTTCCCTGACGGGTGGTGAGGCAGCCGTCAAGGCTCTGGGCATAGCTGAGAGTGACGAATGGAATGTCTTCAGTCTTTGGCGGCGCACTGACAACGTCAGAATGGCTGTGTATGCGGGCGCGCAGCCCGTTGAGCTGAAGCCGATATGTTTCCGCCGGGTCGGGGGGGTGCGGCTCAGATGGTTGACGCTGCCCGTTGAGTTGGATGATGTGGCGCATCCGGGCAACCTTCGTCTCCAGATAGGCGTGGCTTTCCGGATTCGAGGGCATCTGTAAGGGGACCCGTTCCCGCACCGCAATGCCCAGCGCGGCCAGCCCTTCGATCTTGGCCGGGTTGTTCGTCAGCAGCCGGACGGATCGGATGTCCAACTCCTGCAGGATGAGGGCAGCGGCGGTGTAATCGCGTTCGTCGGCCTGGTGGCCCAGCAGCAGGTTGGCGTCAACCGTGTCGTAGCCCTGGTCCTGCAAGTTGTAGGCCCGCAGCTTCTCCTCCAGGCCGATGCCCCTTCCCTCCTGCCGCAGATAAATGAGCGCGCCCCGTCCTTCCGCGGCGATGGCCTGCATGGCCCGCGTCAACTGTTCACCGCAGTCACAGCGTTGGGAGCCGAGTACGTCGCCTGTGAAACATTCTGAATGGATGCGGACGAGCAGGTCCTCGCCCTGGGCGTCGCCTATCACCAGGGCCAGGTGGTTGTCTTCGCGCCCCTTTCGAGCAGGGGCGCATTTGTCACTGTCATCCCATGCGCTGCGGAAATGATGCAGGCAGAAAGCGCCGTCCGCGGTGGGAATGCGGGCAGTGACCGTGCGTTTCACCGCCAACTGCGAGCGATGCGGCAAGCTAATATCCGTTTCGTCTTTTTTCGTTGTCAGTGGCCTGCCCACAACAGCGCTTCCTGAAAGCCAATTCCAATTATCTGCACTCAATACCCAAGCCAATCGGATCCAATCTTCTGCTTATCACTCCACGATCATGTAGATAGCGCCACCCTGATACCCGGTGACATACACGTTTCCATCTTCGTCTTCGCCGATGCTGCTTATTGGAAGAGAAGCCTGTAGGAGAAGTGTGCTATGCCACTCGCCCCGTGCATCCTGATTCGAATCCGCATCAGGACGCTTCAATCCCCAAATCCGCCCGCTGCAGAAATCGGCAAAGAGGAATACGCCCTGCATCTCTGGGAATCCGGCTCCACGATAGACGGCCCCTCCCACGATGGCACAAGCGCGCAGGTGGTCGAATTCGACGACCGGCAAGGTCAGGCCATCCGTCCTGCAGGGTAAGGTGGAAAACTCGTAACACAAGCTGCTTTCCAGAATCGGCCAACCGAAATTATTGCCACCGCCGCTCGATGCGGGTTGGTAGTTCACCTCCTCACGCCTGATGTGGCCCACATCGGGGATAAAGAGATCGCCGGTCTCCTTGTCAAATGCAAATCCCCAGGGATTGCGCAGACCCAGCCCCCAGATCTCGCCGCGATGGTCGTCGAGTTGCGCAAATGGGTTGTCGGCGGGGATGCCGTAGGGTTTGACGCCCGACTCTACATCGATCCGCAGTATCTTGCCCCACAAAGTGCCCGGGTCCTGCGCAGGAATGTTAGGATCGTCGTGCAGCCCGCCATCCCCGCTGCCAATGTACAGGTAGCCATCGTGTGGGCCAAAAGCAATCCGCCCACCATTGTGATCTTCGTGCGGCTGCTCGATCGTGAGCAGAACTTCCTCGCTGTCAGCGTCGGCTCGATCAGGGTCGGCGGTTGTTGTGAAGCGGCTAAAAGCGGTGAACCCATCCCTGTTTGTGTAGCTCACGTAGAAATACTGTTTTGCCGAATAGCCCGGCGGGAAAGCTACATTGAGTAACCCCTGCTCCCCGCAACAGGTGACGCGCTCCGAAATGTCCAGAAAGGGTGTATCTTCAACAATGCCATCTCGGATGATGCGGATGCGTCCTTTCTGCTCGGTTACGAAGATCCGCCCGCTGCCATCCCCAGCGTGCGTAACCTGTACAGGCATTTCCAGCCCGGCGGTCATCTGGTTGAGATTCAGTCGGGGCGTCTCTTCCTCCTCTATCTGAACGTCGGACAGCACCCCAACCACCCTCACCTCCCGCCAAGCGACCCGACTCGGACTAACGAGAGTGAGAATCAACAGTTCGCTTACTCTGCGCGGCGGGTCAACGACCACCTCCAGCGTCTCTCCATCTTCCGTGAGGAGATCGCTGAACCGCTTGTAAAGCGTGCGCGTACCCAAACCATCCCCCAACCAGATCTCATTCGTTGTCGGGCCGGAGTGAGTCTGGGCAACGACCATCTCTATCTTGTTGACCAAGTAGAGATTGTCGAGAGCAACTGAGAACCACTGCGGCGCAAGGGACTGCGAATCCCAGATCGTGCTTGGATCATCGTCAAGCGCAAATTGGGCAAACGCCTCTTCAGCAGACGCGAGTCCCGATCCCAACGGGGCAACATTCCCCGCCCCCTCTACCGCCATATCAGATGCAGACCCCTCCTGCCCGGCATTCACTGCGACCCGCTCCGCCGGTGCCGCCTCTTCTGCCTCCATTGAACCGGCTGACCGCGGGCCGAACACTCTCACCTCCCGCCAAGCGACCCAACTCGGACTGTCAATGGTATAAATCAATACCTCGCTTATCTTACGCGGCGGGTCGATTGTGACTTCCAAAGTCTGGCCATCTTCCGTATCGACATTGCTTAGCCGTTTGTATAGGACCCGCGTTCCCGGTTCATTCCCCAGCCAGACTTCATGCACTGTAGGGCCTGCGGGCAACTGCGTGACGACCATCTCAATTCTGTCTACCACATACGGTTCATCGAAGACAATCGAGAACCACTGCGGCGCAAACTGCTCCGAATTCCAGGTCGTCTCCGGGTCTCCGTCTATGGCCAGATGGGCAAACTCGATTCTGGAAAGGGAATGCCCTGTTCCCAGGAGCGCAACATTTTCGCCCGATAGCGCCGGTTTTTCACCAGCGGCAGCCTGCGATGCCACAGCAGATACCTCGATGGTCTGACTGGGTTCCGTCATTTGCGCACAGGCCGCCGCAGCTATCAGAACGAACAACCCTGTTGCCAACATTCCCAGGTTTCTCAACGTCCACTCGCCTTTGCGATCGGCCCTTGATGCGGTGCAATCACTCCTTCCCTCAAAACTAGCTGAATCGTTCCTCCAGCCAGGGGTCCCCCTGCATGTGGTAGCCGTAGCGTTCCCAGAAGCCGGGGTGGTCGCCGCGCATAAACTCAAGACCCCGTAACCATTTGGCGCTTTTCCAGAAGTATTTCTTCGGCACCAGCAGCCGCAGGGGGTAGCCGTGATCGGGTTCGATAGGCTTGCCTTGATAGAGGGTTGCCAACATTGTATCGTCGTCGTCGAGCACGTCCAGAGCGATATTCGTGGTGTAGTCGCCGTCGCAATGGGCCATCACGTGCGTGGCCGCCGGGTCGACTTCGATATGGCGCAGAAATTCCCGCCAGGGCACGCCGCTCCAGGTCGTGTCCAACTTGCTCCAGCGGGTGACGCAGTGGATGTCAACCGTCTGGGTCTTGGTCGGCAGCGCCGTCAACTCGTCCCAGGAGAAGCGTTTTTCCTGGGCCAATCCGAAGATACGCAGATTCCAACCATCCAGGGAAGGATAGTCAACCGTCGGGCCGTAGGTCAGCACCGGAAATCGTTCGGTCACAAACTGACCCGGCGGCACCCGTTCTTCGCGGGGATTGGTGGGCAAATTTTTGACCCGCTTCAGCCGTTCGACTTTGCGGAAGGGATTTTCGATACGCATTGTTCCGTCTCCAAGTAGTGAATAGTGAACCCCGTCCCACTCTCCCGCAGTTGTAGTTGCTAACAACTAGCCACTGTCCACTGCTGTAAAGCGTTTGAGAATCAGTGAGGCGTTCTGCCCGCCGAGACCGAATCCGTTGCAGAGACCGGCATCGACCTGGCGGGCGCGGCTGACGTTGGGCACGTAGTCGAGGTCGCAGTCTGGGTCCGGCTCGTTGTAGTTGATCGTCGGCGGGATGCGTTGCGCCTGCATCGCCTGCACGAGCACTGCTGCGCTCTGCGCGCCGGCGGCGCCCATGGCGTGGCCGATGCTGCTCTTGATGCTGGTGATGGGTATGTCGTAGGCGTCCTGGCCGAAGATGCGTTTGATGGCGACGGTCTCCGCTTTGTCGTTCAGAATTGTGCCGGTGCCGTGAGCGACGATCCAGTCGATGTCGCCCACGCCGAGGCCGCTCTCGCGCAGCGCGATGCGCATACATTCGGCTGCGCCCTGTCCGCCCGGCTCCGGCGCGACCATATCGAAGGCGTCTTCACTCAACCCGTAGCCGGCGAACTCGGCCAGGATCTGCGCGCCCCGCGCCTGCGCATGTTCCAGTGTTTCCAGCACAAATGCCGCCGCGCCCTCGCCGACCACCATGCCGTCCCTGTCTCCGCTGAAGGGTCGGCAGGCGCTTTCCGGTTCGTCGTTGCGGGTGCTGGCCGCGCCCAGGCGGCTGAAGGTGGAGATCGCCATTTTGGTCAGATAGCCCTCGGCCCCGCCGGTCAGCATCACATCCGCCTCCCCGCGCTGGATGCGGCGCGTGGCTTCGCCGAAGCTGGTGATGCCGGTGGCGCAGGCTGTCACCTGGCTGTTGGTCGGGCCGGTGATGCCGCATTTGATGGCGATAAAGGTGGGCGCGCCGCTGATGAGCGCGGCGGTGGCGCTGGCCGGATTGAACCGTTTGGGGCCGCCTTCCTCCAATTTGCGGCCCTCCTCCTCGACGATATCCCAGCCTCCGAAGGCCAGCCCCATCTCCACGCCGATGCGGGTGCGGTCCTCCTGAGAGAAATCCAGGCCGGAGCGGGTCAGCGCCTCTTGTGTGGCCTTCCACGCCAATTGGGTGCCGCGGCTGGTGCGGCGGACGTCCTTGCGATCCATGTAGGCGCGCGGCTCCCAATCGTTGACTCTGGCGGTGATCTGGGTCGGGAATCCGGTCGAGTCCCAGTGGGTGATCGGTCCGGTGCCGGATTTTCCGGCGATCAACCCCGCCCAGGAGCTTTCCAGATTGTGTCCCAGGGGCGTCACCATGCCGACACCGGTGATGACGACGCGCGGGGTGGAGGATGGCTGGGTTCCGTTCATCTTAGTTTCTGGTTCTTCGTTCCTAATGTTTAGTAACCCCTTGCGTTCGCACTAAAAACCAAGAACTGGCTACTAAAAACTGTTCCTACCGCATCGTCAGGGCCATGACCGCTTTTTGGGCGTGCATACGGTTTTCGGCCTCATCGTAGACGATTGACTGGGGGCCGTCGATGACTTCGTCGGTGACTTCGATGTTGCGGTCGGCTGGGAGGCAGTGCATATAGAGAGCGTTGTCGTTGGCCAGGGCCATGCGGCGGGCGTCGGTGATCCAGTCGGTGTATTGGCTGCCGATCTGGGCGCTCTTCTCGTCGTCATCGGTCGTGAGCAGCGCGCCCCAACTCTTGGGGTAGAGGATGTCGGCGCCCTTGAATCCGGCGTCAAAATCGTCGAGAATTACGAAGCTGCCGCCGTGCTGCCGCACGTTGTCTTTAGCCTGTTGGACGATATCCGGCATCAATTTGTATTCGGGTGGACGGGTCAGCCGCACGTTCATGCCGAAGCGGGTCATCTGTAGGATCAGGCTCTGGGGCACGGAGACCGGCTTCTGGTAGCTGCTGGCATAGGCCCAACTGACGTTGATCGTCTTGCCTCTGGGGTCGCCGACCTTTTCGATGATCGTCATCAGATCGGCCAGGATCTGGAACGGGTGGTAGATGTCGCACTGCATGTTCAGCACAGGCGCCCGGCTGGCGTCCGCCACGCTGTTGATGTAGTCGTTGCCGATGTCCCAGTCGCACTGGCGGATGGCGATGCCGTCATAGTAGCGCCCGTAGATTTCGCCGATCTCTTTGCCGGTGTCGCCATGGCTGATCTGTGTCGTTTTGTGGTCAATGAATGCGGCGTGCCCTCCCAGTTGGGCCATGCCGGCCTCGAAGCTGGAGCGGGTGCGGGTGCTGGTGAAGAAGAAGAGCATGGCCAGCGCTTTGTCGCGTAAGAGCGGATGGCCGATTCCCAGCGCACGCTCCCGTTTGAGCGTCAGGGCAACGTCCATCACCGTCTCGATCTCCTCCTTCGAGAAGTCCATATCACTGATAAAATCGCGACCGCGTAGATCGGTTTGCATACGTGCCTACTCCTGATTCCATTTTAGGGATTTCGTATCTGGTTTTCAGTAACTGCAACTCCACTCAAAGGTATGGCGTTACTGAAAACGTAAGAACTGAAAACTAAAGACTGATGTTCGTTCCCGTTTCGCCTGCCAGCGCCCGTTGCAGATTCTGCGGATTGGTGATCAGGCAGCGGGCGTGCGGATTGCTGCTGTTTTCCAGAAATTCGATACACGCGTCGATTTTGGGCTGCATACTGCCGGCTGCGAAGTGCCCCTCCTCCCGATACCGTTTGGCCTCGGCAACGGTGAGTCGATCCAGATCGATCTGTGCGGGCGTGTCAAAGTGCAGCGCCACCCTTCCCACGCCGGTGCTGATCAGAAAGAGGTCGGCCCCCAATTCGACGGCCAGCAGGCTGCTGGCTATGTCCTTGTCGATCACGGCGGAGGCGCCGCGCAGTTCGTTCCGGGCGTTGCGCACCACCGGGATCCCGCCGCCGCCGCAGGCCACGACCACCCAGCCCATATCGACCGCCTGGCGAACCGCCTCGAGTTCGACGATCTCGACCGGCTTGGGGCTGGGGACGACGCGCCGCCAGCCGCGCCCGGCATCCTCCATGACGCGCCAGCCTCTGCTCTCAAAGCTGCGGGCCGTCTCTTCATCCAGAAAGCTGCCGATTGGCTTGGATGGATTGTCGAAAGCCGGGTCGTTTTCGTCCACGCGTGTCTGTGTGATGATGGTTGTGGTCTGGCGTTGGATATTGCGCTGACGGAAATCGTTGTTCAGGGCCTGCTGAAGCATAAAACCAATGCTGCCTTGCGTATCCGCAACAACCAGGCTGAAGGGGATGGTGTGGACTTCGCCGAGCGCCAGTTCATTGCGCCGCAGGATGAATCCCACCTGCGGCCCGTTGCCGTGGGTGATCACGACCCCCTGCCAACCGCTCTCGATCATCTGGGCGATCTGTCCGGTGGTCTCCTGCACGGCATCCCACTGGTGGACGATCTCCGGCCGGCTGCTGTCGGCAATCAGGGAGTTGCCGCCGATGGCAACGATGGCCAGGGTGGTAGCGCGGTCGGTCTTGTTGTCATCGCCGGCCATATGGGATTGGTGATCTGTCATTGTCGGTTTCGGTGTGCCAGTACAGGATCAACTGTCGATCAGTTGATGCGGTCTCCTGATTATAAGAATCGACAGAAGAAAAGTCAATGCGGCACGATCCCGGGGCGTGTCCCAGATCTGGTGTGATGATGGCAGGAGTTGCTACACGGGCGCGTTGGTCTACGCCACTTAAATGTACATTTTCTTATTGATTGTAATATGGGGTCTTGCCGGGGCAGGCGGGCTGGGAGGGGGCAATTCACCTAAACGTTTAGAAAAAATGTCCGCTTTGTCCGCTTTACCCCCCCCCCCTTGACTACTATACGAAATGAAACGTTCTTTCGCGTTGACGTAGGCTGGCGCTGTTGGCAGGCGGCCAGGGGTTGGCTTTGCCTGACCGATGCACAGAGGTATTATACCACACTTCAGTTTTGGCAGGTGACAGGCTCGGCAGATGGGGTGTATCCAGGATATTTGGCGCGCTTCTCGCCCTATCTTGTCAGCTACGCGGGGTGCGGGCGAGACGCCCGCGCTTTTGAAGGTTTTTTGTATTGGCGTTGGCAATGAAAGCCTCCCCGCCAAAAAACCTTCAAACCCAGGGGGATATGCAATAATCTCGGATGCCCCCCGGGCCTCTCACAGGTCCTCACAGGGTGTATCCCAGATCATTGGGGAGATTTCCTGACCATTGGCGGCTTCGACCAGGTCGATGGGTTTGGCCTCACTTGACGGACAATCAATTGCCATGCACCCACAATCATCCTGAATACACCCAAGCGTGACTGCGGTGCAATTATCAGTAGACCTCACCTCCATCTTGGGACGCGCTCAGGGCGGGGGACAGGGTTATCGCCAACTTCGTGGTAGCAGCAGATTTTCCGCTGCTATACTGGATGAAAACGAAATATAGGCGAGGCTGGTTTGGCTTGGACGACGCCTGATTCTGCCGTCATGTCAACGATCTGGGTCAGCACGGCCGCGCTGTAGCTGATGGCGATTCCAATCAGGCCTCCCAGTAACGTCAGTACCAGGGACTCTACCAGAAACTGTAGCAACACGTCGCTAGTGTGTGCGCCCAGTGCCTTGCGCAGGCCGATCTCCTTGGTGCGTTCCGTCACCGATACAAGCATGATATTCATGATGCCGATGCCGCCCACCAGCAGGCTGATGGCAGCGATACTGCTCAGGAGTAGCGTCAGTGTACTGGTGACGCTGCTGATCGTGTCCAGCAGGCTGGCCTGCGTGCTGATGGTAAAGTCATTGTCGTCGTCCGCGCCAAGACCGTGGCGTAGACGCAAGGTCTGTTCGATCTGTCGCTCGGCTGTCTCCACCCGCTCTTCGCTCACCGCGTCGGCGGATATCGATGTAACAATATATTCGCCCCGATAGCGGGGGACACTGAAGATGCGCCCGTGGGCCACGCCAATTGGGATGAACCCACTGTCGTCATTGCTGCCGAAACCCGCGTTGCCGCTCTCTGCCAGGACACCGACGACGGTGAACGGTTCGCCACTGATGCGCACGCTCTCGCCTACAACCTGCCTGCGCTCGAAAAGTTCGGTCGCTACAGTCGTCCCGATGACGATTACATTGCTCATCTGGGTGATCTCGTCCTCCGTCAGAAAGCGACCCTCGGCCATTTCCAGTCGGTGGACATCGGCATAGGCGGCAGTCGTGCCTGTCACCCGGATCCGCGTGTTGTTGCTGCCGGCGACCAGTTGGATGTTGCCTCCATATTGGGGCACGACCTGCATGACATCTGCGTGGAAGGCAGGGTTGGAGAGCATCTTCACATCGCCCATGGTCAGCGTCTGGACAGGGCTGCCGGCGCCGTCCCCTTCGCTCGCTGTGCCCGGACTGATCGTCAGGCGTGTTGTGCCCTGGCTGGCAACTTCGCCTAGAATGTTCGCCGCCGCGCCGCGTCCGATACCCAGTATTGTGAGGACGGCGGCCACGCCGATGATAATGCCCAGCATCGTTAAGCCGGCCCGCATCTTATTGGCAGTGATGCTATCGACAGCAACCGGAAAATATCTAACCAGCTTCATAGATCGTCTCCTCGACATACTCTATCGTGGCAGGCCACGGCAGCGGCGCAAGCCCGGGTTCGCTTAGCCCGTTGTACCCTCCGTCCGCAGCAGTTGCCGTCTCGCCGCGCGAATCGGAGATGATCGCCCCGTCTCGCATTGTAATTACGCGGCGGGCCCGTTCGGCGATCTCCTGATCGTGCGTAATGATGACAAGGGTCAGTCCCTCCTGGTGCAGCTTCTCAAAGAGCTCCATCACCTCTGCGCCGGTTCGCGTGTCGAGCGCGCCGGTTGGTTCGTCCGCCAGCAGCAGGCTGGGCCGGTTGACGAGCGCGCGGGCGATGGCCACCCGTTGTTGCTGTCCACCGGAAAGTTCCTCCGGCTTGTGGCCTGCGCGTTCAGCCAAGCCCACCTGCGCCAGTGCCTCCAGCGCCCGCTGGCGAGCCGTGCTGCGAGTAACGTTGGCATAGAAAAGCGGCAGCTCCACTTGGCGCCAGGCAGATGCACGCGCCAACAGGTTAAACTTCTGGAATACGAATCCGATCTCCTTGTTGCGCAGATCTGCCAATTGCCTGCCGGTCAGATTACCTGCCCTATGTCCACGAATCTGATAGACACCGTCCGTGGGGCGGTCCAATAGACTGATAATGTTCATCAGCGTGCTTTTGCCAGAACCACTGGTACCGACGATCGCGACGTATTCTCCCTGGTCTATTGAAAAGGAAACGCCGTCCAAGGCGCGTACCTTCGTCTCCCCCATCTGATAGACTTTCGTTATGTTTTGCATATCGATAAGCGCTGAGGAATCGGTCATATCTCTGTCTCCTGAACTGATAACGCGATGAGATGCAGATCGGGTGAGACGACTGGGTTGCAACGCATCCATCGTCTTGACTCTCTACAGCGTATCGCTAAAATCTGAAAAAATTCTGGAGATGAAGCAGAGGAATTGGGGAGGATGCTTTCACGGTGTAGCGGCAGTAACACCACGTCACATATATGTTCTGATCTCAGAGGATAGGGGATGAAAGATGCAGGCGCTGATGCACCGCGTCAGGTGGATCAGAGCTTTTGGGAAATCCAGTTGCCTACCGCGTGGATCGCGCCCTGGACCCAGAGAGTGACCCGTCGTCAGCAGCGACCGAGGTGGGGGACAGAATCAACTGCCTGGATCAGGATTCTGAGAGACGGATTTTCAGGATGTTCAATGAGCGCCGGAAATCGAGACGGACAGACCCGTTTCAGGCTCCGCGCCAGCGAACCATACAACGCCAACGGAACGCCATGACACAACAGGTCATGTGTTGCAGGTTCCGCTTCAGCGGGCCGGAGGCTCACCAGTGCTGCGCCGTGATTCTGAGATGTGCCCGATGCGTCGATTCGCATGTGTGGTGAAGCAGGGCAGCCGGATCGTAGACGGATCGTACACATATTGCCCAGAATTGATTTTCACCCAATTTCAGGGGCATTTCAGGCCGGAAAATGACCGCATACCAGTGTAAATGCCCGGAGATCCGTCCTAAACATCACGCTCATATTGGGACAGATCCTGCATTGGGAACCGGTTGACCAGGGTGAAATTTCTGGGATATGATCTGCTGACAGTGTGTACGCTGATGTGATGCGCCGGGCCGTTCACAATCAGCCGCTCTGCACGGAAGTTACCGTCTCCCGCAGGAATGTGACTGACTGCGTGAGGGCCGCATTTGGTTCACCGGCAATGCGGCATTCGTATGTCAGATAGCCGGCGAAGCCGATGTCGGCCAGAGCCTGAATACCGGCCCGCCAGTTGATGTCGCCGAGGCCCGGCTGAACACGCGTATTGTCAGCCACATGGATATGGCCGATGTAGGGGCCGATTTTTCGAATCGTCGCCGGTGTGTCGATCTCCTCGATGTGCATGTGGAAGAAATCGGTCAACAGGGCCACGCCTGGAGGGTTCCCCGCCTTGTGGATGATTTCCACGCCGTCCTCCTGCCGCCGGAGCAGATGTTGCTCATAGCGGTTGAGAGGCTCCAGCAGCAACAGCGTGTCATGGCTGTGAGCGAATGCGGCCAAGTCCTGTGTAATTTCGACCAACAGCTCTTTTTCCAGCGTCACTGCATCCTTCAGCGGTGAGAGGTCTGGCAGCCGGGGCGGGCCGAAGATCGGCGGCACAATCTGGCCGACCGCGCCGAAGTGGCCGCAGGCTTCCAGGTTGCGTCTGGATTCGTTGATGCTGGCTTGGCGTTTGGCCGGGTCCGGGTCTAACCAGTCGAACGTCGACTGGCCGCAAACGGAGGAGATACGGACTGTGCGATTGCGGAAGGCGGCCTCGTATTCACTGATGCGTTCATAGAGCCGCGACCGGCCCTGGATTTCGATGCCGTCGATTTGCAGCGTCTCGGCGTAGTCGAGTTTCTCGTTCAGCGTTTCTCCGGGCAGCAGGTTTTCCTGAATTGAGATTTTCATGGGGTCTCCTTCAAGTTCAAAAGGCGCGACATGAACGGCCTCGTCGTCAGAACGATGTTGTGCGATCTAACGGCGCTCATATAGCGAAGCGGTAGCGCATCTAACATTATGCCAGAGTAGTGTACGCAGCGCCTGCCCAGTCGATCCCCGCGTACTACAGTGCGTTCATAATGAGGGCCTGCTTTTCCGGTATTGCGTATTACGTATTGCGCAAGAGCAGGCGAGAAGTTTACGTTTTACTTGTGTACTACGCGCGAGAATTCTTGATGTCAAGCGGGATTCACATCTGTCCTTTTCCGGACCTGGCGGCGTTCATGGTCGCGGCGTGTGGGTGTCGCAGAGTAGGAGTTCGTGCTATACTCATGTGACGGTTTTATCTGCCTGTAGTCACGTTATTTGCTCCCCAGTCTGCGTTTTTGCGGGGTGTCGAGTCGACGGGCAGACCACTATCCTTTTTCATTTGATCTCTGTTGCAAAGTGATGAATTACAGTTCCCCGCGCTCCTCTCGATCAGGGGCGCATCCGAAAGATTACGCTGCTGATGGCGGCACGGCCCCAGGGGCGACGCCCGCCGCCGAGCAGAATGCTGCTGACCCCGGCAGTCCAAACACGCGCGCAGATGCCCCCAAGGCGCGCGGAGCGGCAGCGCATGAATCACACGCGCTCGCGCCGCGTCGGCGGCAGATGCCGGCGGTGAAGCCGGAAGTCATCATCGAAATCCCTCCGCCCGTCAACAAGGGGCGGCGATTTGTCTGGCTGAGCGCGGGGGTGGTCCCCTTGATCATCACCGTGATTGCGCTCTCGGCCCTGGCGATTCGCTCTCAGCGCGAATCCAACACGGGGCAGGAGGCAACTGTCGAGGCGCTGGTCGCTTTGCGTCTGGCGGAAGAGCGACGCCCTCAACATGCGGTCAACGCTGCGTTGGAGGCAACTGTGGAGGCGCGTGTCGCGATACGCCTGGCGGAAGAGCGGGCTGCTCAATCGCAGCAGCCGCTGACAGTTGCGACTGGAGCGGATGAGCCGATCGTCAGCGCAGCGGCCACTGACGCCGCCGGGGCGACTCCCGTTGTCGACGAATCTGCCCCCTTCTATGGTCGAACCTCTGTCGTGTTGAATCTCCGCCAGGGTCCTGGCGAAAAGTACGATCCGCTGGAGCTTATTCCTGCCGGCACTCGGTTGCGTCTGCTAGGCCGCACGGTGGACAGCGGCTGGTATTTTGTATCGAAGACCGATGGTTCCCCCGCAGATGAGACGGGATGGGTGGCCGCCTGGCTGGTGACCATCCCCGAAGACGGAGACCCGATGCGTCTGGCCGTGGTATCCCCTTTGCCGCTGTCGACGCAGAGCGAGTAGCAGTTGTGAACCGGTGACGAAGGTTTTTGCGATCCCAGCTTGTAGGCGCTTGCAAAAACCTGAGCCGGGAGCATCGCGCCCCCGCCCCGTTTGCGCTACAGCCCCAGCGCGTCGTCGATCTCCTCCTGGTAGGTCCGCACTGCTCCCGACAACAGTTCCTCCATCTCGACCATCCGTCCGACGGCTGCGGATTCGTAGGCGCCCAGAATTGCGGCGACCGCGATCATGCCGTCGCGTCCGTCGACCTCCGGCGGGCGGCCCTGCAGAACTGCCTCACCGAAGTCGTGATATTCGATTGCCAGCAGTCTGGCATCCAGCGCCATCTCCGCGTGGGATACGTCCGGCAACTCATAGACGACGCCATCGGCGCCGAACAGCCGCGCTGTGATCTCGTTCAGGGAGAAGTCGGGCAGCAGGCTGAGGATCTCCTTGCCGTGCAGCTCCTTCCCCTCCAGTCGCAGCCGAACCGACCCGCCGCTGCGGTCGCGGGGTACGTCCAGCGCGCCCCAGCGGCCATGAACGCTGCGCTCAAAGCGTCTGCTCCCCCTGCCCCCGCCTATGTGGGTGAACTGCACCGTAGCGCCCGACTCCATCGCGTACTGGGCCAGGATTGAGTCCTCGCCGGTGGCCTCGATCGTTTCCGGGTAGGTGCGCGTCTGCTCCCGGTAGGAGATCAGCGGGTGATCGTCGGTGACGGGGCGGCGGCGGATCGGTTCCACGATCAGCCCCCGCCCGAAGATGCGCCGGTATTCGCCGAGATAGTAGCGGATGATGTCGGCGTAGTGGACGCCCATGTCCAGGCCGATCGCCCCTTTCTCCTTGCGATGCCGCCAGGGGGTGGCGGACATCAGATCGCTGCCGCCGAGCGATGTCTGGATCATCAGGAAGGGGTCGCCCAACAGCCCGGCGTCGATCACCGCGCGCACCATCCGGTTGACCGGATCGCGCCGGTAGTTCTCCGCGGTCGCCAGCACCGTGCCGCTCTGTTCGGCCGCGTCGATGATGCGGCGGCAGGCGCGTATGGTGATGCCGAGCGGCTTCTCCACCAGCGCGTGCTTGCCCGACGCCAGCGCAGCCGTCGCGATCTCGTGGTGGCTGGAGCCGTCGGTGACGACATCAACGGCGGCAATGTCGGGATGGGCCAACATTTGCTCCAGATCGGTGAAGATCAGCGGCGTGCGTCCGAACAGGCGCTCGATCTCGCCCGCGACCCGCTCGGCATTCTCGCGGTTGATGTCGCACACGGCCATCAGCTCCACATTCGACAGACCGGTCTCTTCCAGCACGTGGTAGGCGATCGTGTGGCGATGGCCCATGCCGCCGCAACCGACTACACAGATGGGAACGCGTTCATTGTTCTGGCTCATGGTCAGTCTCTTGTTGCGAGTTTCCAACTCTTGGTGAATCCCTGCGCACGCGGCAGTCACCAAGAACTAAAAACTGAAAATGATAAACTAATGTGAATCCCGTTTGAAACCGAGACATTTCGGGCGGATAACGCAATTGAAACGTGGCTGTCTCACCTGCCCTTACGCAATACGGAATACGCAATTCAGAAAAAAGCGGGTTCTCAATGTGAACGCACATTAAGAACTCCCTCTACATATGTCGTGAGATCTCATTCTCTTTGGCGGTGATGAACTCCAGCAGCGCCGGCACGCCTTCCTGCGTCTTCTGAATGCCGCGCTCAATCGCCGGGATGATCTGATCCACCGTTTCAATCCGTTCGCCGTAGCCGCCGAACGCTTCGGCCATCTTGGCATAGTTGCCGGAGATGTCGGTGGAGCCGTATTTCTGCTGCGAGACCGGCATGATCGGAATCTCAATCGCCATCGAGAAGTTGTTGAACAGGACCGACAGGATGGGGATGCGCTCGCGCACAGCCGTTTCAAAGTCCATGCCGGTGAAGCCAATCGCGGCGTCGCCCCATACGTTGATGCAGAGTTTGTCCGGGCAGGCCAGCTTGGCGCCCATCGCCAGACCGAGGCCGTAGCCCAACTGCGTCGTCTTGCCCCAGCCGATATAGGAGAGCGGCGTTATCGACTTCCAGAAGGGCGAAAGCTGATCGCGCGGGCTGCCGGCATCGTGGGTGATGATCGTATTGGCCACATTGACGGACGCGTAGAGGTCGCGAATCACCCGGTAGGGGGAGAGGGGCGCGTCATCGCTGTTGGACTTGGCGGCCCACTCGGACTCCCACTTGCCGTTGATCTCTGCGATTTCGGCGGCGACGCCAGCCTGGCGGCCGCGGGACTGGCCGCCCAGCCGTTCCGACACGGCGGCGAGCAGCGCGCGCAGGGTAAGCTCGGCGTCCCCGATCAGGGCCTGTTGGGAGACGACATCTTTGTTGATGTCAGCCGGATCCAGGGTGGCGTGGATGATCGTCTTGCCGGCGGGCATACGCACACCGAAGTTGGTGAAGCTGAAACTGCAACCGATGCCGAAGATCAGATCGGCGTTGTTGAGAAAGTCGGCGACGGCTCGGGCATGGGAGCGGTTGGCCGAGCCGAGGCTCAGAGGGTGCGTCTCGGGGAAGGCGCTCTTGCCGTTCAGCGTGGTGGTGACGGGCGCTTCCAGCAGTTCTGCCAACTCTTTCAGCGCGTCCCAGGCTTTGGCATAGTGGACACCCTGTCCGGCGTAGAGCACGGGGCGTTCCGCTTCCACCAGCATATCGGCCGCCCGCTGCACGTCCGCCGGGTCCGGGCCATAACGTACCCGTTGCACCGGTTGGTATTCGAACTCTTCAATGTCGGCAGAGGAAATATCGGCAGGGATTTCCACCAGGGCGGGGCGCGGTCGTCCGTTGCGCACGGCTGAGAAGGCCCGGCGTATGGCGGCTGACGTCATTTCCGGCGTCGTCAACTGCTCGCTGGATTTGGTGACGGAGGCGTAGCTCTGGGTGGAGTTGAAGTTGGGCTGCACCTGGTTGATCGCCCGCGGATAGCCGCCGGGCAGGACAATGATCGGGGCGGAATCGCCGAATGCCTGGGCAACGCCGCCGAACGCGTTCTCTGAACCGGGGCCGGACTGCATGCAGAAGACGCCGATCTTGTCGCCGGAACTCAGGCGGCTGATGGCGTCGGCCATGTGCAGGCCGATGCGCTCCTGGCGCACGATGACTGTGCGGATGTCCAGTTCGGCGGCGGCTTCGATGAGAAAGTTGACCGGATAGGCGAAAAGGATTTCGGTGCCCTCTTCTTTCAGGCATTGGGCGATAGCTTCAACGACTTGCATGCTTGTCTCCTTTAGTAGCCGAGTTTGACATTGACTGTATTTTGCAACGGTTCGCCATTCAGAAAGCGTCTCAGGTTCTCTCTGAGGATGCGCGTGACATTGGCGCTGGTCTGGCTGGATGTGGGGGAGCAGTGGGGCGTGATGAACAGATTGGGCGCGTCCCACAGCGGGTCGTCCGCCGGCAGCGGTTCCGTAGCCGCCACATCCAGCGCGGCGCCGGCCAGCTTGCCCTCCTCCAGCATCCGGATCAGGGTCGGTTCATCGAAGATGCCGCCGCGCGAGATGACGACGAAAAAGGCTTCCGGCTTGAGCAGCGCCAGTTCGTCCGGCCCCAACATGCCGCGAGTCTCCGCGGTGATGGGCACGGTCACGACGACCACGTCCGACTCCCGCAACAGCGCCGGCATACCGTCCAGCAGTTGCAGGTCGGACACATAGTCGGGCTTCTCCACAGCATGGGCGTCGACTGCGATGACCGGCATCTCGAAGGCCGCCGCCCGTATGGCGATCTGGCGGCCGATATTCCCTAGGCCGATGATGCCCATCTTGAGACCGGCGAGACCGATGAGCGGGGTGGCCGGGGGATTTTTCCATTCATGCCGTTTCTGCGCTTCGTAAAGTCCATCGAAGTGGCGTGCGATGAAGACGAGCATGCCAAAGGTATGCTCTGCAATCGTGCTGGCATGCGCGCCCCGCGTATTGCAGACGGTAATGTCCCGCTCTGCCAGTTCGGGCGCGTTGCGCATCCATTCCACGCCCGCGCTGGCGGACTGGATCCAACGCAGGTTGGGCGCAGCTTGCAGTTGGCTGCTGGTCAGCGGGCCAAAGGCGGCCTCGGCGTCGGCTGCCTGCGCCGCGATCTCTTCAGCCGTTTCGGCGAACACAAACTCCACCTGCGGGAACTCCTGCTGGAACGCTTTGGCAAAACGCTCGACCCAGCGCGCTGTCATGAGAACTTTCATTGTACTCTCCATCATTGGTCTGAACACTGAAGTGAATACTGAATCGTGGTTAATGGGGCTGCTATCCATGCGCCTCTAACCACTGAGGTCTTGCCATTATACACCAGAATGGCAAGGGCGCAGCATAGCGCTTATATCGCAAAGAGGCAGCGCATCTGGCAACTTCAGCCAGCGACAACGGGCAGGCGGGACGCCCGCGCCCCCAGCGGATTTTTGCCAGCGGAACCGCATGGCTTTGTCAGATTTGGGGCTGGAACGGGCGTATGCTATAGTTGTGGTCGAAGGCTTTTGCGACCCCAGCCGGCGGGCATTTGCAAAAGCCTGGGTTAGCGCATGGGGGATTAGCTCAGATGGCTAGAGCGCTACGTTGACATCGTAGAGGTCACTGGTTCAAGTCCAGTATCTCCCACTTGGCGGCATGACAATTTTGCAACGGCCGTACAAGGATAGGCACGCTGCACTGAAAGGACGAATTGGCCGCACATTGAACTTTTCTCTTCGGGCTGCGATACAGGCTGGAGAGCATACGAGTTTCCCCTTCTACCGAACACCCCGCACTGGACGGCTATGTGCAGGTATGTTCGGTATATTTCTGTTGGTATTGCACGTTCAGAGTTGAACGGTTGAGTGGACCCTGCTTTCAAAGACGAAACAGTTCAGGAGGAATGAAGATGCGAAGCACTTTGTTCTTGAAAAAATTGGCGGTTGTATTGATCGCCGCCGCCGTAGTTCTGTCCGGTTGTCATTACCGGTATCAACCTCATTCTAAAATGGAGCGTTCCGCCACCGGAGCTGGCTGGCGGATTAGCAAGGCGGACCGGCCGGGCTACACGGTTCATATGGTAGAGAAGGCTCTGCGGCGTTACGACGCCAATGGTCGCAAGGCGACGGTCGCCTACTACAACTCTGCTGAGAGCGTGGACGGCCAGTGGTATGTCTTCATCGCAGATGAGAACGATCAAATGATCGCCCACGCCAGCCCGGATAGGCTGGGCGAGGACCTGAAGGGCGATGGAGGCGTGGATATCACCGGCTATCGACACGGCGAAGTGATAGCCAGCGCCACCGAGGAGGGGATGTGGGTCGACTATATCTACCCCAATCTCGTTACAGGTAACCTTGAATACAAGCATACTTGGGTCGTCAGGCACGACGGCCTGCTCTTCGCCTCCGGCTGGTATCAGGTGCTGCCCGATCTGTCCCGCGGCGCCACCGCCACCAAGTCAGATCGGTCCGGCTACACCGTAGCGATGGTCGAGAAGGCGTTGCAACGCTACGAGGCCGAGGGGCGGGAGGCGACGGTCGCCTACTACAACTCCCCGGAGAGCGTGGACGGCCAGTGGTATGTCTTTATCTTTGATGAGAACGATCAGGTGATCGCCAATGCCAATCAGGATCTGTTGGGTGAGGACCTGAAGGGAGATCTGGGCGTGGATGCCACCGGTTATCACTACGGTGACCTGATGCGCACCGCGACTGAAGAGGGGATGTGGGTAGACTATGTCTTCAACAATCCTGCTACCGGCGCTGAGCAGACCAAGCATTCATGGGTCGTGCGCCACGATGGAGTGCTCATCGGCTCCGGCTGGTATGAATAGACTTGCGGCGGGTGCCCGCTGGGCGCGGTGATTAGCCTGAGATGCAGGGGCGCTCGACCGGGCGCCCCTTTTGTTCTTTTGCGCTCGAAAGAAGAAGTGGTCGTGCAAGTAGCCATTTCCATAGGTGTTTCATGTTGATTGACGGGCTTCCCCAGGGGGAAGCAGTGCGGGCCGCAGGCGCAGCCTATGCCGGCAAGCTGGGACGGTTGATCGATCTGTGCATCGCCATCCAGCAGATCCCCGCGCCCACCTGCGCGGAGGCCGAGCGGGCCGCGTGGGTGGAAGGCCGCATGAATGCCATCGGCCTGGCCGATGTGGAGCGGGATGAACTGGGCAACGTCTATGGCCGCGTGCCCGGCGTACAGGCACAGCCCGCCCTGCTGGTGTCGGCCCATACGGATACGGTCTTTCCGGGTGAAACGGATTTGCGGTTGCGTCGATCGGGCAATGGATTGCTCTGCGGGCCGGGCATCGGCGACAATTCCACCGGCGTTGCCGGTCTGCTCACCTTGGCCGAAACGTTGACGCAACTTGCAGCGCCGCCGGTGGACATCTGGCTGATCGCCAATTCGATGGAGGAGGGGATAGGCGATCTGCGGGGCATGAGGCGGGTCGTGGACCGGCTGGCTGCGGAGACGGGCGGGCGCGGCGTCTTGGGCGCGGTGATCGTGCTGGAGGGGATGGGCCTGGGGCGCATCGTCCACCAGGCGTTGGGCGTGCGGCGCTATCGCACATCCGCCACGGCGCCGGGGGGCCATAGTTGGGGCGATTTCGGCGCGGCCAGCGCAGTGCATGGCTTGGTGTCGGTGGCGGAGGAGATATTGAAGGTGCAACTGCCGCAGACACCGCGCACGTCCTTCAATATCGGCCGCATCGGTGGGGGTACGTCGGTCAATACCATCGCCCAGGAGGCATGGATGGAACTGGATCTGCGCAGCGAGTCACCGGAGATGCTGCTCTGGCTGGATGGGCAGGTGCAGCGGATCGTCGAACGCCACGTCGGCGCGCACAGCGCGCGCGGGGACGGCCTGAGTTTGCGTTATGAACAGATCGGCCATCGGCCTGCGGGCGCGCTCCCTTTTGAGCATCCACTTGTACAGGCCGCATGCACGATTTTGCAGGAGATCGGCATCAAGGAACGCAGCGATGCGCGCATCAGCAGCACCGATGCCAATGTGCCCCTCAGCCGTGACATTCCCGCCGTCTGTGTGGGCCTTACGGATGGCGGGGACGTCCATCGTCTGAGTGAATGGATCGACCCGTTGCCGCTGGTAAAGGGGATGCAGCAGTTGCTCTACCTAACGTGGTGGTGCGCTGCGTGGTTGACTAATGGCGGCTCGTGATCAGTGCCCAGTAACAGTACTGGCAACCGGAAAGCCGGCCTGAGCCGACCGCATCCGTCGCGCGCTTGGCGAAGGCCGGAAGTCAACTGAAGTTTTCCCAGGAGCAAAGAAGATGGCTATACAAATAGACGATCTGTATAAACTCCGTCACAGCGCAGCCCACGTGATGGCGCAAGCGGTGCTGGAACTCTATCCCGAGGCCAAGTTCGCGATCGGGCCGCCGATTGAGAACGGCTTCTATTACGACTTTGATCTGGGTCAGGACGAAGAGGGCGCGCTGCGCACGTTTCGGACGGAAGATCTGAAGGCGATTGAGAAGCGGATGCGTCAGATTATCGGCGGCAAGCACGAGTTTGCCTATCGCGAGGTGAGCGCGGCCGAGGCCCGGCAGCTATTCGCCGATCAGGCTTACAAGTTGGAACTGATCGATGGGCTGGATGAGGGCGAAATCGACGAATACGGCAACGAAGCGGCGGAGAAACCGGTCATCAGCACCTACAGACACGATACGTTTGAGGACCTGTGCCGGGGGCCGCATGTGGAGCATACGGGCAAAATCGTCGCCGACGGGTTTCGGCTTCTGAGTGTGGCCGGGGCCTACTGGCGGGGCGATGAAAAGAACCCCATGCTACAGCGCATCTATGGCACGGCTTGGCGCAACCGCAAAGAATTGAAGCAGCATCTGGATCAGATGGAGGAGGCCAAAAAACGGGATCACCGTAAACTGGGCCGCGAGCTGGAGATCTTCATCTTTGAAGAGGAGGTCGGGCCTGGTCTGCCCCTGTGGCTGCCGCGCGGGGCTACCATTATTGAAGAGCTGGAACGCCTGGCCAAGGAGACGGAAGATGCGGCCGGCTATCAGCGTGTGCGCACGCCCCATCTGACGAAAGAGGATCTCTTCCTGCGCAGCGGACACCTGGCCTTTTACAAGGACAGCATGTATCCGCCGATGGAGATGGAAGGCGTTACCTACTATGTTAAGCCGATGAACTGCCCGATGCACCACAAGATCTTCGGCTCGAAGCTGCGCAGCTATCGGGAGATGCCCGTGCGGCTGGCCGAGTACGGCACCTGTTATCGCTATGAACAGAGCGGGGAACTTTTCGGCTTGATGCGGGTCCGTTCGATGCAGATGAACGATGCCCACATCTATTGCTCGCAGGAGCAGTTTGCCGAAGAGTTCATGCGGGTGGTCGATCTGTACAAATACTATTTCGATCTGTTCGAAATCGATCGCTTTGTCATGCGCCTGAGTACGCATCACCCGAAAAAGTTGGGCGAGAAGTACGTCGACAATCGCTCGCTCTGGCAGAGAACGGAGGAGATGGTGCGCCGGGCGATGACGGAGGGGGATGTGCCGTTCGTGGAGGAGCTTGACGAGGCCGCTTTCTATGGCCCCAAAATCGACGTGCAGATCTGGAGCGCCATCGGCCGCGAGTTTACGCTGGCGACGAATCAGGTGGACTTTGCGCAGCCGGAGCGGCTGGATCTTTCGTATATCAACGCCGAGGGCGAGAAGGAGATCCCGCTGTGCATCCACCGGGCGCCGCTCAGCACACACGAGCGTATGATCGGCTTCCTCATCGAGCATTACGGCGGCAACTTCCCTGTCTGGCTGTCGCCGGAGCAGGTGCGGGTCATTCCGGTTACGTCGTCGCACAACGGGTACGCGGCGCAGATTGAGGAGCGTCTTGCCGGCGCCGGGGTGCGGGTTGCCGCCGACCAGAGCAGCGACCGCATGAACAACAAGATCCGTCAGGCCCAGGGCATGAAGGTTCCGTATATGTTGGTCGTCGGCGATCGGGAAGTTGAAGAGGGGAGCGTCTCGCTGCGCCGGCGGGACGGCACCCGTCAGAATGGGATACCGGCAGAGGAGTTCGTCGCGCTGGTTACGGAGCGCATCGCCAGCCGCGCCAAGACGGTGTAGGCGTATCGGCTCTGGCCGCCGTTGTCTCCAGGTTTTGGGCACATGTCGGCGGCCAGAGGGACGCGTAAGGCCAGCGAGGCGACAATACGCATGACGTAATACGTATTACGTCATGCGTCTCTGACCAGTGGTCCGTCCGCAATGCGGACCCCATTCAGGGGTTGCATCCTCCTCTTTTTTCATGTTTGACGTAATAGTTTTGTAATGGTATACTTCCGGCGAATTACGGGTCGTTTCATTTACCACAGATGTGCTCTGGCAGCAGCCCCTTTCTGAATACATGGTTCAATGCGCTACCACTTCATTGTATAAGCGCGAATTGTCCCACTACTTTTAACGGGAGAGGGGCGTCAACGGTTTGTTGCCGCGGGCAATACCCCAAAAGGAGAGCAGGAATTAGCAGAAACACCACACGAATCAATCATCGGATTCGTACGCGCGAGGTTCGGGTCATCGATGAGGTCGGGGGACAACTCGGCATTATGGATGTGCAGACCGCACTACAGGCTGCCGAGGAGAAAGATCTGGATCTGGTCGAGGTTGCGCCCAACGCCAATCCGCCGGTCTGCCGGTTGATGGATTACGGCAAGTATCTCTACGAGAAGCAAAAGCGGGAGCGGGAATCGCGCAGGGCCCAGAAGCAGATCGAGATCAAGGAAGTGCGTTTGCGGCCCAAAACAGGCGAACATGATATTCAGGTCGTTCTCAGCAAGTCGAGAAAGTTCCTGAAGGACGGCGCCAAAGTGCGGGTGCGCGTTCGCTTCCGTGGACGTGAGATCGTCCACCGCGACATTGCCCTCGATCTGATGAAACGGGTGACGGAGGAGTTGGCGGAAGAGGCTGTCGTCGAATCTCACCCTGGTTTTGAGGGTCGCAGCATGGTGATGCTCCTCGCCCCAGCCGCGTAACCGAACTGCATAGCCGTCTGTGGATTTCCGTATGCCGGAATTTTGGCGTTCGCGGCCGGCTATGCTATCATTCATGGCTTGCATACCGCTCTCCGTTACGGATGTGCGGATATGCGTAACGGTGTTTTTTGCGCCCTGCTCAAGCGGGGCGCGATGTCGGTTTAGCCATTGCATGCCATAAAGCAGTTTCAATGCCTCCCAGGTTCCGGCCTTCGCCAAGAGCGCGGCGGATGCGGTCGGCTCAGGCCGGACCGAACGGGGCGCGGGAGCAACTGAGAAGAGCTATGCCAAAGATGAAGAGCCATAAGGGCGCGCAGAAGCGTTTCCGGGTGACGAAGAATGGTAAGTTGTTGCGCCGGAAACAGGGCGGGAACCATCTGCGCCGCAAGAAGCGCAAAGTCAGCGAGTACCGCCACAAAATTACGAGTAAGAACAAAGGGCCGGCCAAACTGGTCAAAAAGTTGGTCTCCTAAATATCCAGCATACCCATTTATGCAGATGGGGCAGGCCCAGAGGCCGCCGCGCTCTTGGGCATCGTAATCGCCAGACACGAGGATTCAACTGATGGCACGTTCCAGACCGAAAGTTTACGCGCACAGACGCCATAAGAAGGTGCTTAAGTTCACAAAGGGGCAGTTTGGCAGCCGTTCCAAGCTGTTCAAGCGCGCCAACGAGGCGATGCTCAAATCGCTTGCCTATGCCTTTCGGGACCGTCGCCGCCGCAAGCGTGATTTCCGCCGATTGTGGATCACCCGTATCAATGCAGCGGCCCGGCTCAATGGCCTGAACTACAGCCACCTGATCTACGGACTCAAGAAGGCCGATGTGCAGGTGGACCGCAAAGTGCTGGCCGACATCGCCGTGCGCGATGCAGATGGATTCAGCGCACTGGCTGAGTTGGCCAAGAGCCACGCGAATTGTTGAATGCGCTAACGCTCTGCTATATGAGCGCGAATCAGCGGGGGCGTTGGGCCGGTCGACAATCCAGAGTGAAGAGTGCAGAGGCGAAAGTCTCTGCTTTTTTTGTCTGAACTGTGTTGTCGCGGCCGGCGTCGGTATTCTCTACACGGGACGGCGGCCACAATGCAGACGGGGCAAGGGCGCCCCGCTCCCGGGCAACTGAATGAAAGAGATCAGCAGTTCCAGCAATCCACAGGTCAAACTGGCGGGCAAGCTGCGTTGGCGGCGCTACCGGCAAGCCCATAGCCTGTGTCTGCTGGAGGGGATGCGTCTGGTGAAGGATGCGCTGGCGATGGGCGCGGCCTTCCGTACCTGCTTTATCACGGCGACGGCCGCGGACACGCGACCGGACCTGGTAACGCGGATAGAGCGAATCTGTCCGCTCTATCTGGTGGGCGTGGAGATTCTCGACAAGATCAGCGAGACGGTGTCAACGCAGAGCATTGTGGCCGTGGCCGCCATGCCGACGTTGCCCCTGCCTTCCGCCGGTGCGCTTTCCCTCGTTCTGGACGGCGTGCAGGATCCGGGCAACGCCGGGACTCTTCTGCGCACGGCCGCGGCAGCCGGTGTCGATCAGGTCTTGTTCGGGCCGGGCTGCGTCGATCCGTACAACGGCAAGGTGATGCGGGCGGCGATGGGCGCGCACTTTCGGGTACCGCTGCGCTCGTTGGCGGATTGGGAGGCGGTCTGGGCGACTCTGTCCGCCGGTCAGTCGTTGTATGTGGCATCCGCAGAAGGCGGCATCCTGTACGATGAAGTCGATTGGGGCAGGCCATCGGCGCTGGTGGTGGGGAGCGAGGCGCGCGGCGCGAGTTCACAGATCCGGGAAAGCGCTGCGACGGTCGCGATTCCAATGGCCGCCGCGACCGAATCTCTCAATGTTGCCGCGGCCGGCGCCGTTATTCTCTTCGAGGCGGCGCGGCAACGCGGGAAGACGAGGAGAGAGTGAAAAAAAGGGAAGAAGAGAGAAAGCCTCACGCCTCACTTTGCCCACAGCGGGGCGTTTTGACAACCTTTTGGCGGCGGGATACACTTTAAAGAGGCGGGAAGAGAGTGAACAACTCACGCCTCACCTCGTTATAGACTGGCCTCTTTTCCGTGTAGCGCGCGGGGGATGTATGGAACTGACGAGTTTGTTCGGGTATATTGTGGTTGGCTTGTTGTTTGGCTGGATAAGCTCGACCCTGGTTGAGTGGGTGTGGTATCGGGGACGGCGCAGGCGTATAGACCTGGCCGTGGCGCCGTCCGGCATCAGGGGAGGATTCCAGATGGGGGAGGCGCCGACCGTTGCCGGCGAGACACCTGCGCCAGCGCCCCGTCGACGCGCCCAGGGGGATGCGCGGCCACAGGCGGAGGAGCCCAAGCGCGGGCGCTCAAAACGCCGCAAGGGGCAGGCTCTTGCCAACCGGCCGGACAATCTCACGGCCATCCACGGCATCGGCGATCTCTACGAGCGGCGGCTGTATCAGGTTGGCGTCTTTACCTGGCATCAGCTTTCCCGCATGGACGCCGAATCTCTGCAACAGATCACCAGAGCGCTGCCGAGCAGCGACATCCGCGCCTGGATCGACCAGGCCCGGACGTTGGCGAAGGCGAACGATCGGGTTGGCGCGGCCTACGATGGACCTCTGCCCGAAGATCTGACCCGCATCGACGGAATCGATCAGGTGTATGAGGATGAACTCTACGCCGCGGGGATCTTCACATTCCGGCAGTTGGCAGAGCGGCCGCCGGATGAACTGGCGCGCATCATCCCGGCCCATCTGGCGGGCGACCAACTCGACTTTGCCGGTTGGATCGCCCAGGCCGATTTCCTGCGCGACGAGTACTATGCTGATGAGCCGCCGATCCTCTAATGTTCGTTCACATTGAAAACACGCATTTTCCCGCACTGCGTATTCCGTATTGCGTAGGGGTAGGCGAGACAGGGTACCCCGTTCCCAGGGTGCAGACCATGAGAAAAATCTTGGTGTCAAACGGAATTCACATTAGTCCGAACTGTGCTGGTTGAAGGCGCGATGCCACTTGGTTTTTTGGGTGTCGAAGTTTGCTCAGATCTGTCCTGTAAGCTAGAATGGACAGCCGTTGCCGTGGGTCCCTAGCTCAATTGGTAGAGCAACGGCCTTTTAAGCCGTGGGTTCTGGGTTCGAGTCCCAGGGGGCTCACTGAGGGGATTACATAACGCGCCTCTGCTCGCGAGAGGCGCATGGGATGCAGGGCGTATGCTCTGCATTCTTGTTTTCCAGGAATGTTGGAACACGGATTGTATAATGCGCTGCCGCTTTGCGATTCGAGCGCAATATAGCCGCAGTCTCAATCCTGGTCAGGCTCGATGGATTGAGAGGTATCAAGAGCGCGAAACCGTTCCGCGATACTCTTTAAGCTATCGACCACGGAATCCAACACTGCGTCATATTCGACTCCCGTTGGCAACGCAATCGGAATACAGAATCTCCCCTCAAGTCTAAACATCCTGTCGGCCAGGCCGGCCTGTCTCAGTCGCTCAGGAAGGCCAGCATGGAATGAGAGCCACAAAGGCGTATCGCTATGCCGCGCCCAAGCGGGAAGGTGAATGCCGAACCAAGTCACAACACCACCGAGGTGGATGTACCGGCCATAGCCCTTCCTCAATGGCGTGATTTTCAATCCTCTCACGCTTACCAATCCGTCCTTTTTTAGACGGTTGGTTGCATCGTCAACAAGCTGCGGCAAGCCCAGCATCCGCCGCGCAAACTCCGGCCCCAGGTCCTCGGAACGCCAGGGCAGGAAGGCGTCCGCGTCCATGCGGGCAGTGAGGCCGCGCAGTTGCCGGATGTCGGTTTGGGTGGCTATTTCTGATGCATCATTTGCTCGCGTTTCCATAAGGTCGAGCAGCGCGGCCCAACTGGTCAACATCAGGCGGCGCTCTCCGCCGGATACGGTTGCGGCGCGCAAATCTCCCGGGGTCGTAGCTTCGATTATCGTAAACTCCTTACCCGCCCGTCGGCACAGTTCCGGCCACAGCGTTTCCAGCCGCGCCGCGGGCGCGACGAATAGAAGCGCCGCCGTCCGGTCTGGCGGCAGCCGCGTGAGATACTGGTTCGGCTGATTTTGGGTCAGACCGGCCCAGAACTTGGCTTCGATCAGCACCCGCTCGACCCCGTTGTCGTCAAGGCCGGCGAGGTCCGGGCGTTCTCTTTCTTCGCCAATGGCTTGGGTTCGCACGGTGGTGATGGAATCGACCACCGTGCCTCCCTCCCGCAACGTAATCACTAGCGCACTACGCGCCGCCGGCGATTGGGAGAGGATATGCCCCAGCGCGTCAACAGCCACATCCTCGATGCGGTCGGTGAGCCTGGGCGCAATATGAGCAAATAAAGTCGTTTCGTATGACATGGTAGATGACCTTTCTCGTGTTGCGGGCGTTCGGGCTGTTTCGCGTAGTCACTGCTGCTGTTGCGATCCGACTATACAACGGCGCGACCGCGAATGCAATCCAGTCCGGCATCAATCGAAGCGTTCCGGCTGCGTTTTTTATCTCCACTACCTTGTGGTACTGTGCCTCCGTCCCATATCTGCACCGGGGTTCACTGACCACTGGTCACTGACCACTAACCACCGCAGTTCTCACACCGGAAAGAGATTCCATGACACCGACTTCGGCGGACGCTGATATGAAATGCGGGATTTCAGGAGCCAGGAGGATCCAACTGTTCTACGATGCTTTTTAAGCTATCGACCACGGAATCCAACACGGTGTCGTATTCGACGCCGGTTGGGAATTCGATTGGAATGCAGTATTTCCCCTCAATTTTAATCGTCCTGTCGGCTTGGCCAGCCTGTCTCAGTCGCTCAGGCAGACCATCATAGAATGAGAGCCACAAAGGCGTATCGCTATGCCGCGCCCAAGCGGGAAAGTGAATGCCGAACCATGTCACAATACCACCGAGGCGGATGTACCTACCGTAGCCCTTCCTCAATGGCGTGATCCTCAATCTACCGAGGGACACCACGCCGGCACTTCTAAGACGGTTGGTTGCATCGTCAACAAGCTGCGGCAAGCCCAGCATCCGCCGCGCAAACTCCGGCCCCAGGTCCTCGGAACGCCAGGGCAGGAAGGCGTCCGCGTCCATGCGGGCAGTGAGGCCGCGCAGTTGCCGGATGTCGGTTTGGGTGGCTATTTCTGATGCATCATTTGCTCGCGTTTCCATAAGGTCGAGCAGCGCGGCCCAACTGGTCAACATCAGGCGGCGCTCTCCGCCGGATACGGTTGCGGCGCGCAAATCTCCCGGGGTCGTAGCTTCGATTATCGTAAACTCCTTACCCGCCCGTCGGCACAGTTCCGGCCACAGCGTTTCCAGCCGCGCCGCGGGCGCGACGAATAGAAGCGCCGCCGTCCGGTCTGGCGGCAGCCGCGTGAGATACTGGTTCGGCTGATTTTGGGTCAGACCGGCCCAGAACTTGGCTTCGATCAGCACCCGCTCGACCCCGTTGTCGTCAAGGCCGGCGAGGTCCGGGCGTTCTCTTTCTTCGCCAATGGCTTGGGTTCGCACGGTGGTGATGGAATCGACCACCGTGCCTCCCTCCCGCAACGTAATCACTAGCGCACTACGCGCCGCCGGCGATTGGGAGAGGATATGCCCCAGCGCGTCAACAGCCACATCCTCGATGCGGTCGGTGAGCCTGGGCGCAATATGAGCAAATAAAGTCGTTTCGTATGACATGGTAGATGACCTTTCTCGTGTTGCGGGCGTTCGGGCTGTTTCGCGTGGTCACTGATGCTGTGGCGATCCGACTATACAACGGCGCGACCGCGAATGCAATCCACTCCGGCATCAATGGAAGGGTTCCGGCTGCGGTTTTTTGTCTGTGCCAGCTTGTGGTACTGTGCATCCATCCCAACAACGGTAGCCAGAACTGCCCAATCCAGCAGTACACAACGGAAAGAGATTCCATGACACCGACTTCGGCGGATGTTCAAAACAAGGTCATCCTCATCACCGGCGGCGCGCAGGGCATCGGCGGGGAAACGGCGCGGCTGTGCGCGCAACGCGGCGCAGAGGTGATCATTACCGATATCAAAACCGAGACCGGCGAAGCGTTGGCCGCGTCTCTGCGGGCGGAGGGTTGCAAGGCCCGCTTCCTCCCCCTGGACGTGCGCCGCCACGAGGACGCGCAGCGCGTGTTCCATGATGTGCAGGAGCGCCACGGCCGCCTCGATGTCCTCATCTGCTCCGCCGGCGTGCTCAAAGCTCCCATGCAGTTGCCCGACGTCTTCCCCGTCGAGGTCTTCGACGACGTCATGGCCGTCAACGTGCGCGGCATCTTCCTTTGCGTCAAGGAAGCATTTCTCCTGCTCGAGGCCAGCGCCCGCGGCGTCCTCCTTCTCGTCGGCTCGGGGGCCGGTGTACAAGGGGGCAGTTCGTCGCTCGCCTACGGGACCAGCAAGGGCGCGGTCAACGGCATGGGGATGACGCTGGAAAATCACTTGGCGCCCAAAGGCATCCGCGTCAACGTCGTCTGCCCCGGCAGCATCGAAACCGAACTGAAACTCAGGCAGATGCGCGAATCAGCTGAGGCGCTCGGCCAGCCCTTCGATCTCGAGGATGCCCGCACCCGTCTGGGAGACCCCGAAGGCGTCGCCGCGCTGCTGGCTTTTCTGGCCTCCGATGATGCCCGGTATGTGCGGCGCAATCTCTTTACGCGCTGACAGTTCGATCAAACGAGGAGTGAGTAGTGAGAAGTGAGGGGGTTCACTCTTTTCTCGTCCGTCACTCTTTTCTCACTCCTCTTCACTCTCTCCTCGCCTGAACGCCTCTGCTCCGTGAAACTTTTCTGTGGATGTCGTATAATGGAATTTGGCTGTCGCTGACCCCATGTTTTCGCCCGTTGCTGATTCCAGGGTTTGGACATTGTGCAGCGGATGGCGGTGGAGGCAGCCGTGCATGGCGATGTGATGCTGCTCAAGCAGGCGATGCTGCATGATCCGCTGACCGCGGCCGTCTGCAATCCTGAAGAGATCTGGCAGATGACCGATGAGATGCTGGTGGCCCAGGCGCGCTGGCTGCCGCAGTACCAGGAGCAGATCCCCGCGGCCCAGGCCCGGCTGCAAGAGGCAGAGCGCAACAATACCCGCGTGGGGCTGCGTGAGGGTTGGAAAGGGGCGGCGCGTCTGCATACAAAGAGCGTTGCCGAGATGGCGCAGGACAAAGCCGCGGCCACAATCAACTCCGCAGCCGCCGACAAAGGCGAATTGACAAAAGAACCGGCCTGATTCAGAAACAAGGAAACACCATGTCAATACGACTGACGCAGGAGCAGATCGACAGCTATCGGCGGGACGGATTTCTGGTGGTGGAAGGGCTGTTGGCGCCGGATGAGGTAGAGGGGCTACGGACCCGCTTGCGCGAGTATACCCACGGGGGGCGCTCGCAGGAGCGGCTTCAGGTGCAGATCGAGCCGCGCGTCCAGCGGGGTGAGCTGCACGTGGACGCGCCGGGGGACGGCATCCGCAAGATCGACGGGTTGGTGGAGTCGGATGATCGCTTCCACGCGCTGGGAAGCAACCGGAACATCGTCGGCGTTCTGGAGCAGATTATCGGGCCGGACATCAGGATGTTCCGCAACGCGGCGCTGTTGAAACCGCCGGAAGTCGGTTCAGCCAAGGGCATGCACCAGGATTCTCCCTACTGGCCTATCGAGCCGATGGATCTGTGCTCCTGCTGGTTCGCCTTTGACGACGCGACGGAGGAGAATGGCTGTATGGCGGTCATCCCCGGCAGCCACAAATGGGGGCCGCAGCCCCACATCGACGTGACCGACGACTATGTGGTGGATCCGGACTATTATGACGAGGCGGATATGCGGTTGGCGCCGGTGAAGGCCGGCGGCGGTCTCTTCTTCCACTCTCTCTTGCTCCACTACACCGCGCCCAACCGTTCGGACCACTGGCGGCGGGCGATTGCGCTCTCCTATATGTCGGCCCGTTCGAGGTACACAAGGGATGGTGACGGCCCGGTCTATCATCATATTCAGGGTAGGACGTTCGACGTCTGCGTGCGTTGATGCCTACAGTTTTTAGTTTCCAGTTTTTAGTCACTGCACTCAATTCGAATGGTGCTACTGAAAATTGATAAGGAGCAAATGAAATGCAGTATCGAATCGAAGGCACAACCCTGCCGGTCGTCACCATCACTCTCGACCCTGGCCAGCGTATCTATTCATCCTCCGGCGGCATGAGTTGGATGACGCAGGCGGTGGAGATGGAGACCAATACGGGCGGCGGTCTGGGGCGGATGTTCAAACGGGCGGTCTCCGGCGAATCTCTGTTCGTGGTGGACTACTACGTCGAGCGGGGCGTGGGGGAGGTCGCATTTTCGGCGGAATTTCCCGGCACGATCCTCGACCTTGACCTGGCAGACGGACAGTCGGTGATCGTGCAGAAAGACGCGTTCATGTGCGCGGAAAAGAGCGTCGATCTGGATCTGCACTTCCGCAAGCGGTTGGGCGCGGGTCTGTTTGGCGGCGAAGGCTTCATGCTGCAGCGGCTGACCGGCCCGGGCAGGGCGTTCGTCAACTTCGACGGCGAGATCCTGGTCAAGGAGCTACAGCCGGGGGAACTGCTGCGGGTGGACACCGGCCATGTGGCGATGTTCGAGCCGACGGTCGATTTCGATGTCGAGATCGTGCGCGGCTTCAAGAACATTCTGCTGGGCGGCGAGGGCCTTTTCCTGGCGACCATGCGGGGGCCGGGGAAGGCCTACCTGCAGACGATGCCGATGGACAAATTGGCGCAGAAGATCGCCCAATATATGCCACAGGTCGGCGGGAAGGGCGCCAGCGGCGGCCTCAACGTCGATCTGAATCAGTTGTTCGGAGGGCGCTAGTCGGTTCCCGTTCGAATCGTGACTTTGTATGAACCACGCGAGCAAGAGAGGAGAAATTGCGCGAAGCAGAGGTAACTGTGTCCACCTGCGCGGTCTGTCATGCAAAAGAGAGTCGGGACGCATTGGTGACCGAACTCTTTCAGATCGATGGACAGTCTGTCCTCGTGGATAGGATTCCTGCTGTCGTTTGCGCCCGCTGCGGGGATGAGTCCTTCAGCCGCGAGACCACGGAAAAGATTCGTCTACTGGTTCATGGCCAGACAGAGCCCACAAAGTCCATTGCCATGCCGGTATTCGAGCTTGCTTAGTACCTGTCAACAAACATCGTAGCGATGTCAATCAAGCTTAGACTGATTTGTCGAACGAAACCGCTAAGTCAAAAGCGGACAGTTACTTAGTTCCGAGCGGATCTTTTGGGGAGAGGGGATGTCAGATGCGCTACCGCTTCGCCATTTGAGCGCGAAATCCGGCGATAACCGCTTCAGTCGGACATCTGGACAAGCGGTTCGATGGCGCTGGTGTCAATCTTGGTCCGGGCGAGGTCCAGGTCGTACATCCGCTGGAGGTTCAGCCAGAATTCGGGCGTCATCCCCAGAGCTTGTCCGATTCGCAGCGCCGTGTCTGCGGTAATGGCGCGGCGGCAGTGGACGATGTCATGGATGCGTATTGGCGGGACGCCTATGGTCTTGGCCAAGCGGTATTGCGTGATGCCTAGCTCCTGCATTATCTCCGCCAAATGTTCTCCTGGGTGAATCGGTTCGGCGGGGCCTGGAAGTCGCCCCGTCACGTCGTTCGATTCAGTCGACATTGGATTTTCTCCTCAGTGATAGTCGGTGACTTCGATCTCCATCGCTCCCTGGTCTGTCCAATAGAAGCAGACTCGCCACTGATCATTGATGCGAATGCTGAACTGCCCCGCCCGGTCACCGCGCAGCGCTTCCAGCCTGTGAGAAGGAGGCAGCCGGAGGTCGGTGAGCGCCGCAGCCGCCACTACCCTCTGTAGCCTCACTCGCGCGCGGCGCTGGATGTCGGCCGGCAGGCGTCGGACTGGCTGTCCGTTGAAGAGTTGTTGGGTTTTCTCATCCTTAAAGCGCTTCACTGCGGGCGATAATAACGCATCTCATTACGAATGTAAAGGAATAGGCAACAGAGGACCAGCTATGGACTTCACCACCTGGACAATCTGGAGACGGGACAGACAGGGGCAAAAGCTAAACAGTTACGCGCCAGAGGGCTGGAGTTTCCCTGAACATGAGAACACCCTAATCCCCGGAGCGGGTGAGAAGTTGACTGTTGAACTTGAGTGAAACGGGAGCGTCGCGGCGTGAGGTGTCGGGACGCTGACGTTGAACCCAGGGAGCGGGGAGGCGTCAAGAACGGGGCAGGAACTGAAGCAATGCGCCGATGCCAAGGGCCTGGACTACGCCGGCGACGATGATCATGCGCCAAGTGAGATTGGCTGACAACTGCCCAATATTGCGCTCCATGTCGGCCCGCAGCGCCTCTATATCGGCTTTTGTTGCCATGTGTGTGATGTGTCCTTCCATCCGGGCGACTCGTTCCTCTGTGGTCATCGTATCTCCTTCTCTGAGTATTGTCGGCAAGTACAGCATACGGCGCGCGAGCGGAAACCTCAATGGCGGGCGTCGGCATCTGGAAGCTATGCCGCCCTCTTTCCTGCGGCAGGCGTCAAAATCAGAAGTGAGGAGTGAGGCCGGGGCTTTCTCTCTTTTCTACACTCTCTCCTTATCCTCATCCGCCGCTGTACAGATTATCGTGGAGCGCGTTGGCGTAGCGGTCGATATTGCGCTCGCGGCGTCTGCCGCCGCTTTCGTCGAGCATGCGGTTGCGGGCGCTCTGGGCCGGCGCGCCGGGAACCTGGGTGGCGCCTACGCCTGGCACGTCAACGCGGTAGGAGGCGGGGGCATCGGCCTGGCGCAGCTTGAGGACGCTGTCGGCGAGGGCGGCGCCGGCCTGTTCCCGTTGCTTCAACGCAGTGCTGCCGATCAGGTTCTTCACTTGGGTGATGATCCCCAGGATGTCGTGGGTCGGTTTGGTGCCCGCTCCGATCATAAGCCCTGTCACAAGAATATCCCACAGGTCCGGGACCTGATCGAGAAAGCCGGGCAGGGTCTGGCTGAGATAGCTCATAAGGCGCATGCCACTGTAGTTGGAGATGACGACGCCGAGGAAGATACCGGCCAGGAGGCTGGTACTGCGTTTGAAGGCGATATAACCGGGCGACTTCAGATCACTGGGCCGCCAGCCCAAAAAGCGCAACGCGCCCCATTCCAGATAGTGCCAGCCCAGTTCCAGCAGGCGCTCGATGCCTGCGGCTGCCCCGACCAGCGGCACCATCGCCGGCAGGACGGGAGTAAGCTCCGTCTCCACTATCTGCTCCGCGCCAGCGGCGAACGCCACTTTGGGCAATGCGCCCGCCAGCAGCAAGCCGCCGAGAACAGTCCATTTGACATATATTTTGGCGGACAGATTTTTAACGCCATTGCCGACATGAAATTTCGTCAGACCCAGCCATCGTATAGATTTTATCCGCATCGCTCTCTCCTACTTTAGTGGTATCTGCTATTCACTTTTTTGACAAAATTTTGTAATGGCGGTTGCAATGGAGACTTGTCCGCCAAAACATTTGTCAAACACTGCGGTTAAAGACCGGTGGCGTAGCGCTCCGCCAACTCGACGAGCAGCCGGACGCCGTATCCGGTGGCGCCTTTGGGGGTCTCCGCGTTGATCCGGCTGTCGGTCAACACCATATTGGCGATGTCGAGGTGCGCCCAGGGGTAACCTTCGGTGAAGTGCTCGATAAATTTGGCGCTACTGCTGATGCCGCCATCACGTCCGGCGCTGTTCTTCACCTCAGCCATGTTGCTCTTGATTGGCTTCTTGTACGCCTCATCCATGGGGAAGGGCCATAACCGCTCGCCGCTGTGGTCGGCCGCGGCCATCAACGCCTCCTGCAGCGCGCTATCGTTGCTGAAGAGGCCGGCCCGTACATAATACCCCAGCGCCGTACCGATCGCGCCTGTCAGCGTTGCCAGATCGACAACGGCGGCGGGATCGAAGCGGGCCACGTAGGCGAGCGCGTCGGCGAGAATCAGGCGTCCTTCCGCGTCGGTGCTGATGATCTCGGCGGTCTTGCCGGTCATGCCGGTGACGATATCGCCGGGCCGGAAGGCTTTGCCGTCGGGCATGTTTTCCACACAGGGCGCCACGCCGATCACCCGTCGGGGAACATTGAGCCGGCCGATGGCCTCGAGCGCACCGATCACAGCGGCGGCGCCGCCCATATCGTCCTTCATCTGCCACATGCCAGCGGTGCGCTTGAGGCTGATGCCGCCGGTGTCGAAGGTGATGCCCTTGCCGACGAAGACCAGCGGCGCTTCCTCCGTATGACCGGCGGGCGCGTGTTCCAGAATGATAAACTGGGCCGGATTGGCGCTGCCTTTGCTCACCGCCAGCAGAATGCCCATACCCGCTTCTTGCATGGCCGCTTCGTCCAGGACTGTGCTCTTGAGGCCCACAGCAGTTTCGGAAGCCATGGCCTGGGCGCGGGCGGCCATCTCCAAAGGCGTCAGAACATTGGGCGGCTCGTTCACCAGATCGCGGGCGGCGCAGACGGCGCGGCCGATGGCCTCTCCCCTGGCGGCGCCGCGTTGAACGTCGGCCAGTTTGGCGGCGCTGTACTCGACGACTGTGCAACTTGTCAACCCCTCGTCGGCGTGCTCACGGCGATACAGTTTGGGCTGATAGTTGGCCAACAGCGTTCCCAGCGCCACCTGCTGCGCGGCCACGTCGGCGTCGTGGCCGGCAATGCCTGCGCCGTGGACGATGGTGGCCATCGTTTTGACACCTTTCAGTTTGGCCGCGGCCTGGGCGGCCACCGCCGCGGCCCGCCGAATCTGCGCGACGCCGAACTGTTCGCTGCTGCCGAGGCCGACGATCAGCACGCGCGGCGCGCTCAGCCGATCCTGGGAAGTTGCTTCATCAGCTACCGCTTCGTCATTTGAGCGCGAGGTTGTTGTATGCGCTACCGCTTCGCTATTTGAGCGCGAATAAAGCAGCGCGGTCGTCTCGGCCTCGCCACTGAAATCCCCGCGGGCAATGAGTTGGCTGATGCCGCCATTGAGCGATCGGTCGACCGCTCCGGTCGCGCCGCCGGGCGCGGTGACGCCGGCGAACAGATTGACGACGATCAGGTCGACATCCGTTTCAGCGATATTCCCTTGCTGCACCCGTAGTTCCATGCTTCAATGTCCTGTGATCAGTGATACATGGTCAGTGTCTGTGCAGTTACTGGGCACCAACCACTGGCCACTGGTGTTTACAGATTTGTGCGCAGTCGCGTGGCTGCGGCCTCAAGTATCGCATCGGTCTTGCAGAAGCAGAAGCGGGCGACATTGGCCGCCAGATGGCCGTGTTCGGCGTTGTAGAATGCCGAGGGGGGAATTGCGGTCACGCCGATTTCCTTCGTCAGCCAGCGACAGATCTGCACATCACGCGGGTCGTCCGTGGGCAGAGGCGCGTCCAGATTGGTGGTGTCCACCAGGATGAAGTAGCTGCCCTGGGGCGTTAGCGGCGGGAAACCGACGTCGTTGAGGGCCGACAGCAGAATGTTGCGTTTGGCCTGGTACATCGCGCTCAGTTTATGGAGGTAGTTGCGCTCTTCCACCTGTTCGAAGGCCGCGCCGACCGCTTCCTGCAAGGGTGTGGTCACGGCGAAGGGGATCCACTGGTGGGCCATCAGCACGGCGTGGGTGAGGGCTTCAGGCCCAATGGCCCAGCCGATCTTCCAGCCGGTGACGGAAAAGGTCTTGCCGGCGCTGCCGAGCGTGATGGTGCGCTCCCACATGCCGGGCAGCGTTGCGATGCGAACGTGGGGCGTTTCGTCGTAGGTCATCCATTCGTAGACCTCATCGCTGAGCACCAGCAGATCATGCTCCTGGGCGATCTGCGCCAGGACGAGTAGCTCCTCGCGGCTGTACATCTTGCCTACGGGATTCAGGGGCGTATTGATGATGAGCAGTTTGGTCTTCGGGGTGAGCGCAGCCCGCAACTCGTCGATATTGATCCGCCAATCCGCGGCGCTGGCCGCGCCGGGCGCGGGGCGCAGGGGGATGTAAACCGGCGTTCCGCCAGCCATGATCACCGAGGCCGGGTAGCTGTCGTAGAACGGCTCGATGAGGATGACCTCATCGCCGGGATTCACCAGTCCTTGGACGGTGGCGAAGATGCCTTCGGTTGCGCCGGTGGTCACGACGATCTGCGTCAGTGGATCCAACTCGCGCTCGAATACCGGGCTGTAGATCGCAGCCAGCGCGTTGACCAGGCGCGGATGACCGGCGCTGCGGGCGTACTGGTTATGGCCTGCGGCGAGCGCGCTGCGGGCCGCTTCGATGACGAAATCCGGCGCGGGGAAATCGGGAAAGCCCTGGCCCAGGTTGATGGCGTCGTATTCGAGTGACAGGGCTGAGTATTCGGCGAAGACGGTCGTGCCGAAGGACTGAACCCTGTTTGCCCCCCGCCAAGTGTCCGAAAGGCTGGAGTCGGCGGCGGCCAAAACGTCTGCTGGCGTTGACACGGTGGCGCGTTCCTTAAAGACCGGTGGTCGAAGGCTTTAGCGATCGCATTTTGTGCGCACTTGCAAAAGCCTGAGTTGGTGGCTGGTGGTCAGTGGTCATTGTCGCTGGCGACGCAGTGCGTAGCAACTGGCAACCGGTCACTGGCAATTGCATTGAATGATAGCACAGGGAGGGCGGAATGTCATCTACAATCGCGGAAGCAACGGCTGTTCAACAGTCCGGCGCGCTACGGTGCGGAGCGCCGTATCAATAACGTCGTTTGCTTATGCAGCGACCGATGTGGTATCGTTCTCTGTGCGCCATGCCCCCGTAGCTCAGTGGATAGAGCATCGGCCTCCGGAGCCGGGAGCACAGGTTCGAATCCTGTCGGGGGTACTTCAAACACCACGACTCACCAATGTGGATCCCGTTTGAAACCACGATTTCTCGCATGGTCTGCACCCTGGGAACGGGGTGCCCTTTGGGCCTGTCTCGCCTGCCTTTACGGAACACGCAATACGCAGTGCGGAGAAAAGCGTGTTTTCAATGTGAACGCATATTAGCCACTGCAGTTGGTGTGCTCAGCGAAACAGATCGCGCTCCGGCAGGCGTTGGATCGAACGGGCCGAGGCGTTGGAGGCGGCGTCCGGCGGGGTGTAGCCGCGGATGATGGCTGCCGGGCGGCCCTCACTGCTCTGGCCCATCACCAGCGACGCAGCCGCGCACAGTTCATCGGCAATGCACTCTTCGCTGGCGCGCAGTTCATATCCGTACAAATCCGTCAGTCCCCGTTGATCCCAGAGCGTCGGCAGACCGGCGCAACCGATGCAGACGCCGACGGTCCCCATTCTCCAAGGGCGTCCGTGGCTGTCGTTGATCAGAACTGCCACTGTTGCCCCGGTCTGCGTCTGGATGCGGCTGCCTATCTCGGTGGCGCTGGCATCGGCGTCCGCGGGCAGGAGCGCGACCGTCTCTTCCTCCTCCGGCGCGACATTCGAGTGGTCCACCCCGGCGTGGGCACAGATCCAGCCGCTATTCTGCTCGACGATCAGAACGCCCTCGCGTGCGCGGATAACCGCCGTGCTGTCGTCGAGAATGGCCTGCACCACACGGGCGTCTTTGCCTGTCGCCTGCGCCAGACGGTGCGCCTCCTCGCCCGGCGTCACATCCACCAGACGGACCAGCCGCCCTTCGGCTTTGCTGACGATCTTCTGTGCCACCACCAGGATATCCCCGGAAGCCAGGGGGAGTCCGGCGGCTTGGGCTGCTTCGACAATGAGCGTCGCCAGATCATCGCCCGGTTGCACGAGCGGTATGCCTGGAATGGCGCAGATCTGGATGCCCTCTTGCTCGGCAGTGTTGGATGCACCCCCGTCCGAAGGGAGCGCGGTAGCGTGGTGGGAATGGCTGCTGTTCATCAGTACCCTAGCTCCTCGGTGACGGTGTCATCGCTTCTTCCGAAATGCCAGTGCAGGAACGCCTCCAACACACCGCCACCGACGGCCAGCGATTTGTCGGAGATGCGGAAGGCGCTCTGGGAATTGCCGCGCGGGTCGAGATCGCCGATTTTGAGACCGGGTTGGAGGGGAACGCTCTCGTGGATCAGGCCGCGCAGCACGCCGCTGAAGGGGGCGAGCAGGGCGGTCTCCTCGCCGGAAGGTTGCAAAACTGTGCCGAAGGGCTGCTCGGCGGTCAGGCGGTCACCGATACGCGCCAGGGCTTGCAAGCGGCCGGCGACGGGCGCGCGTAATACACGCGTTGCCGCTGCATCGAATGCCGGGTTTCGATTGCCGCCGACTTCAGATGTTTGGACACTTGGCGGCAACCAAATGGCGCTCGGCGTGCCTGTATCGGCTTCGGCTGCGCCTTCCCAGATGGCCCGTCCCAGGTTGTGGCCGCGATTGGTTTCGATCACCGCATTGCAGTCGATACCGGCCTCGAAGCCCGGCCCCAGCGCGGCCACGAATGGCGCGCTGTTCAGCGTGGTGCCGGTGTTGGTCTTGGCCAGAACTGCGTCGACAACGGCGGATGGGGCCAACGCATCGATCGCCTCCGCCTCCGGATCGACCAGGACGGGAATCTCGCCCGCGTCCAGCACGTCCGGCACGTCCGCCACCAGAGCTTTGCGCGCGGTGATCCCTTCCACTTCGTGTTCATCGTCAAAGACGGCCTGGGCAAAGGCCACTGCCCGCCGCACGGTCAAGGGGCGGGGCAGTTCGGTCATCACCACCGGGATGCCGCAGCGGTGCAGCCGCCAGGCCACACCGGTCGCCAGGTCGCCGGCGCCCTTTATCAGCGCCAGCAGATCGTCAAAAGGTAAGTCGTTTTTCATATCGCAATGATTGTTGACGTACTGTTCAGCCATCAGTAGTATACACAGGGCACAAGAAAGCTAAAATTAGTGCGAAGGCTTTTGCAAGTGCGCAAACACCTGCGGTCGCAAAAGCCTTCGGATAGGGATATGTGATTTGAAGCAGAGTGGGACAGTCGTGCTTGCAGCTGACGCGACGGGCGCGCTAGAGAAGGCAGTGGCAGCCGTGGAGCAGGGCGCGGTGATCGGCGTGCCGACGGATACGGTCTACGGGCTGGTCTGTTCGTGTAGCGATGCGGCGGCCATTGACCGGCTGTTCGCGGTGAAGGAGCGGCCAGCCGACAAGGCGCTGCCGGTTCTCCTGGGAGACGCAGCGCAGGAGCGGGCGGTTGTGCGGGGGGCTGGGGGGGCGGTGGCCCGGATGCTGATGGCGCGTTACTGGCCTGGCCCGCTGACGCTTGTGCTGCCGGCGCACAGGGAGTTGCCTGCGGCCCTCACCGCGGGCGGGGAGACGGTGGGCGTGCGCGTGCCTGCGCAGCATTTTTTGCGGGCGCTGGCCCGTCGCGTTGGCCCTCTGGCCTCCTCCAGCGCCAACCGCAGCGGAGCGCCCCCCTGCGCCACCGCGGCGGAGGTTCTGGACCAACTGGATGGGCGCATCCCCTTGCTCATTGATGCCGGGCCGACGGCTCTGGCCCAGGCCAGCACGGTTCTGGACCTGAGCGGGCCGCAGCCAAGGCTGCTGCGGGAGGGGCCGGTTGGGCAGGAGGTTCTGGCAGCGGCTGGAATACGCTGAGGAGTGAGTAGTGAGGAGTGAGAAACGAGGAGTGAGAAACGAGGAGCGAGAAGTTCTCTCTTCTCGTTCCTCTTCATTTTCTCCTCTCTGCATCGGCATTGACGCTTCCCGCAGTCTGCGGGCAGAGCCGACCGGCACCGAGCGCTATTCGCGGCAGATCATCGGCCATATGCTGGCGGCGCACAGCGATCGTTTTGCCTTCCGGCTGTACGCGCCGACGATGCCGACAGCGGAAGCGGTGCGCGGCGACGCTCCGCCGGCGCGCGACAGCCGCGCGGTAACGGTTCGGGCGCTGCCGGGCAAGTGGCTGTGGACCCATCGCACGCTGGCCTGGGAGGTCAGCCGACGGCCGCCGCACGTGCTGTTTGTGCCAGCCCACGTTGCGCCGTTCCTGCCGCCGGGGCTATTGCCGCGGACAGTCATGACGCTGCATGATATTGGCTACCGCTATTTCCCGCAGTCCCATACGGCGGTGCAGCGGCTTTACCTGGAGTTGTCCACGCGCTGGAGCGCGGCGGCCGCGCGGCGGATCATCGCTGTCAGCCGACAGACGGCGAACGATTTGCAGCGTTTCTACGGCGTGCCGGAGGCCAAAATCCGCGTCATCCATGAGGCGCCGATGCGGCGGGCAACTGGTCCAGAGGCGGACGCGGGCCGCACGCCGGTCTACGAACGGCCGTTTGTTCTCTATGTGGGCACGATCCAGCCGCGCAAGAATCTGTTGCGGGTGATCGAGGCGTTCGAACGGCTGATGCAGCAGCAGGACATCGGCTGGGATCTGGTGCTGGTCGGGCGCTGGGGCTGGCTGAGCGAGGAGTACGAGAGGCTTGTCGCTGCCAAGGGGCTGGCCGGACGCGTTCACTTCCCCGGTTATCTGCCGGATGGGGCGGTGGCGGCGTTGATGCAGGCGGCGCTTTTTTTCGTATTTCCGTCTTTATTCGAGGGTTTCGGTCTGCCGGTGCTGGAAGCCCAAACCACAGGAGTGGCCGTTATGTGCGCCAACAATTCTGCCTTGCCCGAGATCGCCGGGGACGCCGCGCTGCTGGTGGATCCGTTGGATGTGGACGCCATTGCCGCGGCGATGCTGCGTCTGAGCCGGGATGAGGCTCTGCGCCAAGAGCTGATCGCCAAGGGGTATGAGAACGTCAAGCGTTTTTCGTGGGAGAAGGCGGCCAGGGAGACGCTGGCGGTGCTGGAAGAGGCCGCGGGCAGAGGATGATGAGATCGGTGCAGGAACCGGAGTTGAAGATGGTACAGATTCTGGGCGTGCGTGTCGATTGTGTCGATTTTCAGCAAACCCTTGACCTCATCGGCGGCTGGATTGCGCAATCGAGAGCGCAGGGCGAGGAGAGCGCCTCGGAAAAAGAAGAGCGTGTAAAGCCATCAGTCGCTAGTGCTGACACTGACCACTCGCCACTCGCCACTCGCTACTGTGGTTCCGCCCGCCAGGTCTGCACTGTCAACCCTGAATTCATCATGCAGGCGCGTCGCCATCCCGCTTTTGGACGGGCGCTGGCGGCAGCGGATCTCTGTACGCCGGACGGTGTGGGCGTGCTGTGGGCCGCGCGGCTGGCGGGGGTACGCCTGGACGAGCGGGTGACCGGCTCCGACGGCATCTACCGCCTGTGTGAACGGGCTGTCGCGCAAGGGTGGCGAGTCTTCTTTTTGGGCGCGGCCGCTGGCGTGGCGGCGCGCGCGGCCGCGGAGTTGACGCGTCTCTATCCCGGTCTGCGCGTCGCCGGTACATACGGCGGTTCGCCCGCGCGGGCCGACTGGCCGCAGATCCAGCGACATCTGGCCGCGGCGCGGGCGGATCTGCTGTTCGTGGCCTACGGCCATCCTCAACAGGACACCTGGATTCAACAACACAGGGAGGAGTTGCCGGTTGCCGTGGCGCTGGGGGTCGGCGGCGCGTTCGATTTCGTGGCCGGCATCACGCGGCGGGCGCCGCCCTGGGTGCAGCGGCTCGGCCTGGAGTGGCTGTACCGGCTGATGCGCCAGCCGTGGCGCTGGCGGCGGATGGCGACGCTGCCCCTGTTCGCGCTGCTGGTCCTCGTGGAACGGATGCGACAATGAAGGGGAGGGCGGGCCAGAATCGGTGAGATGCTCGTCTTGCGGGACCTGTTTTGTCTATGTCTAGCCATTGGGGGCCAACAATAATTTTTCCCGCTCCGGTTTCCTCCTCAAGTTGAAGAGCATGAAACTACGCCTTCAAAGGTTTCCAATCGTGAAAGCGTCCGCAGTCGGTCCGCCTGTGACAGGTGCGGCCACATCTGTCTCAGAAACGCTTGGACACTGTTTTCCGGTGATGCATCATTCGTGGCGAGCGTAAAGCGCCGGTAGATCAACGAATTGTCGTACTCTTCTCTGAAGCGATCCAACACGAGTTCCACATCTTTCTCTTGGAGAATAGACCTGGCACGTGGGTTCTGGCGCATGCGTTGCCTGATGACATCGGCCGAGGCTTCCACCAGTACCAGCACCGTGTCCGGCGCCAGCTTCATTACCTCGGCATCCCAGGCCCGTGCTCTCTGCCGGCGATCAGCAAACGTTCCCGGATCACCGTAACCATAGTAGAGCGGTGCGTAAACGGCATCAGCGTAGTACCAGTTGATCACCAGATAATCATCCTCATCGTATGAAGTGGGGTGTAAGTGGCGCCAGATCATGTGCCGCTGGAACTGCTCCAGAAGCGAGGGGGTCAAAGCCAGGATCTGTTCCTGCTCTTTTTCGGCGAAACTGTCTGCGGTCCCTTTCCCCGGCGCCACATGGTGATCATCTGACTGTCCTCGTATCACCAGATGTTGATCCACTTGTGGCACAACGAAATGATTGTGCCAGCGCACGAACGAAAGCCCCATCGCTTCTATCATCCACTTCGAGATCTCCACCGCGAGAGTGGTCTTGCCGGCATATTCGCAACCGATCATGATTAATCTCATCGGCAACCCCTCCTTTTGACAAATATTTTGGCGGACAAGCCTCCATTGCCATCAACATTGCAAAATTTTGTCAAACACATTCCCCTTGGCGGAATCCCGGCAACCGCCTGATTCCAAATCGTCATGGTAACGCACGGCCCCGATAATATCGAAACTCAGGGCGCGAGCACAACCTGGATTGCTTGGCTCTCCCGGCTGGTAAAGGTGTCGAACGCGCGCTCCCAATCCTGCAGCGGGAAGGTGTGGGTAACGAGCGGCTTCACGTCCACCATCCCGCCTGAGACCAACTCGCACGCTTGCGTAAAGTCCGCTGTCAGCCAACCCCGGTTTGCCTGTAGGCTTACCGCTCGGGCCACGAGCAGGCGATGTGGAGATAGGGTAATCTCTGCCCTAGGGTCGAAGTGACCTTCGATAACTATCCGTCCCAACGAACCGACGATCTCCATCGCCAGTTCGGCCTCACTGCGCGTATAGGCGCAGACGAGGACCGCGTCCGCGCCCTGTGTACCCAGAATATCAGCGAAATGCTCCCCCACGTCCGGCTGCTCGAGATTGACCGTGTGGGACGCGCCCAAGCGTTCGGCCAGGGCCAGGCGCTGGTGACCGGCGTCAGCCATGACCAGCGTCGAGGGGGATGCCAGGCGGGCCACCTGCAGCGCGAGCAGGCCGATGGGCGTGGCGCCAATGATTACGACCCGCTCCGCTAACTGCAGTCTGGCAAGCCGCACCGCCGCGACCGCGCTCGCCAGATTCTCCACCAGGCTGCCTTCTTCCAACGTCACATGGTCCGAGAGCTTGAAAAGGCAGCGGGCCGGCACAGCACAGTAGTCAGCCAGCCCACCGTCAAGCGTGAAGCCCAATATCTGGAAATCGTCGCAGTCATGGACGCCGCCTTTCCGACAACTCGGACACTGACCACAGAGCACGTACGAATGCACCGCAACCCGGTCGCCGGGCGCGCGATAGTTAACTTCCGGGCCGCACGCTTCCACCACGCCCGCGAACTGGTGACCGGGGATGACAGGATACGAATGCTGGAGTACGCCCTCGCGCACGCGGACGTCATTCATGCAAAAACCGGTCCGGGCGACCTTGACGAGCGCTTCCCCCACGGCCGGCGTTGGTTTCGGCCTGTCGGCCAGACCGTATTCCCCGGGCGCTGTTGCATATAGTGCTTTCATGTCAACTCCATGCTACCAGAATTCTTACCGATGAACGGCGCCCACACCACCCATTCGAAGAAGAATGGCCCTTTCAAGTAGATGCCGTATCAACCCCCAAGAGTCGAGTTTCTACTTGAATCCTAATTCCACAATCGTCTTCACCATGCTTTGAATGCGCGGTCTGTCGCTGTGCAGGAACGACTCTTCGTACACATGGCCCGGTTGCGAGGCCTGCATGTTCTTGGCAAACCCGAGATTACTCTGATACACCCGCTGCAGGAAAGCGACGTGCTCATCCTCGGTAGGTTTGGCCCCAAAGTTGAGCGTGAACATGCGACGGCCAGCCCGCCCGCCGAACGAGGCGTGCCAGAGATTCTGGTCGAAGAAAACCACATCGCCCGGCTCAGATTCCAGCGGAAAGCAGGGCACATCCCGCGGCGAAAGCGAGAATGGCGCCAGGCTGGGGTCAGCGCGTTGATCAGCCAAAGGCTTGAGGTTATCGTGAAGCGGCAGTTGGTGAGAGCCAGGAATCACGCGCAAACAACCTGTTTCCTTGGTCACCGGATCCAGATAGCAAGCGACTTTGATCCGCAGGTAACTCAAATCTGATCCATCGGGATGCCAGCCGGTATCATCGACATAGAGGTTGCCGGCAGAGCCGATCCAGGTAAAGCCGGGACCGAGATACTGTTCGATGGCCTCGTAAATGCGGTCATCTTCGGCGAGCTTCCTTAGCGCCGCTTGCTTCTCGATGAATCCAAATATCATTTGCCGCTCCTTCCCCGCAAACGGCTCTCCCTGGCGATCCTCGGCCAACATCTCATCAAACATACGACTGAATCGGTCCGTCTCGTCTGACGAGAAACACTGGCGCATGACGATAAAGCCGAAAGCCCTGAAATGTTCCAATTGCTCTGACGTTAGCATTGCTGTCTGTCCTTTCTTGGTTTACGCAAACCAGCTTGTCATTCCGTGGGTGACGTCATTTGCGTTCAGAATCGCTCCCAGATCAGATGCTGAGCGATATGCGGTACAGGGCCAGTGAGAAGCGGATCCTTCGTCATGGCCATATAGTGCCTCATCTCTTCGCTGAAGGAAAGGACAACATCCTTGTATGCCGGATCGCCATGAGCAAGCGGGCTGTTCCTCACGGGAACCCCCTCGTCCATCAGATCGTGCATCGTCCTGGGCGGCGCCAAGTTGCTCTGCTCATGCGGATCTTGGTCAAGATCGTACAACTCCTCCAGCGGCGCTTTGCTCTCGTATGCTTGCGCCAGCACTGCTCGCCCGGCGAGGCTCTCCGTGCTATTGATCGCAAAGGCGTGCGGGACGAAAAAGTTGCGGATGTACTTGAAGCGCCGTGTGCGGATGGCCCGCAGCGCGAAATACAGCCCGTGCCAACTGCTTTCCGCCCAGACGTGCTGCCTGGGCGTGTATTCGCCCCCCAGCATTAACGGCAGAAACGAGCGGCCGTCTAAATCCTGCGGAATGTCGCAATCCACCAGATCCAGCAGCGTAGGCAGCATGTCCACATTGCTGATTAGCTCGTCATACCGGACGCCGGCCTGAACATAGCGGGGGTAGCGAATCACAAAGGCCGTTCCCATCCCCGAATCATATAGGCTTCCTTTACTCCGCGGAATATCTATACCGTGGTCAGTGGTGAATATGATGAGCGTGTCTTCCTCCAGGTCGCGTTCGCGTAACTTGTCAAGGATTTGCCCGACGGCCACATCCAGTACGCTGGTCACGACCGTGTACAGGTCGGCCAGGTCCTGACGAATTCCGGGCAGGTCGGGCAAGTACGGTAGCGCTCGAATCTCATCCGGATGGTATTCCTTCGCATAGGAGTCGATCGGGTGTTCGACGAAGCGCACCACCTGTCCACGGTACTGATCCGCCTTCTCCAACCTGCTTGCGTACCGCGGCAGATTGGTCCGAGGCGTTTCCGCACCGGCGATAAACCCACCCAACGGGATAACCCGATGCACCTCGTCGAAACCGATATCGGCGTAAAATGGGCCACGGCTTAGACTGTACTCGTCGATAAATTGCAGTACCTTGGGCACGACATCCAAGGCGCTGTTTGTGGCGGAATCGATGGAATGAGTGTAACCACGGTTTCCTTCGTTAGCATGTAGCTGTAGCCCGAATGCACAGGTTTCATAGCCGGCTTCAGTCAAATAATCAGGAATCGTCTTGATTCCCGCGTCAATCGACCACCCAAATTGGGCGTGGCCCCACATTCCATTGCGCAACGGATACATGCCAGTCATCCTGCTGCCTCGCGAGGGAGAGCAAGTGGCGGCGGTACTGTAATGGTTGGTGAAGACCGCGCCTTCGGCAGCGAGCCTGTCAATATTCGGCGTATGCACATCCCAGCCATAGCAGCCCAGATGTCGTCCCAAATCGTGACAGTGAATCATCATAATGTTGGGGCGATGACCTTGCGTCTCCTTGAATGCGTTTCTGTTTTCCATAGGTATCCTCCGGAAACGTCGCGGCCTCTTTCACATCGCTGGGTCAGCTTTCCGTCCTTTTGCATTCATGTTTGGGGAAAAGTGACACATGCTCGGGAGGATGGACGGCCTTCTCCTCCGCTTTGGCCAGTTCTGCCAGTTGCGGACAGTGATCGTAGGGTACACGCTGCGCGTCCATGACCAACTCGATAACGCGCGGGTCAGCGACATATTCCCACACAATCTCACCGGCCATCGTCACTTCGAAGATGCGGTGACCGTAGGGTTCGGTCATCAGTGTGTTGCCGTTTGGCAAGCGTTCGCAGTGTCCACCGTAGGCGCTGAAGAAGGAGAAGTCATTCCGATACATCCACACAATCTTCTGCGTCTGCGGATTGATCTCGAATACCAATGTCATGCCGCCGTGTCGGTCATAACGCAACGGCGATTGACCATTGTCGAAGACGAGGATGTTTCCCTCGCCGGGAAAGCCTTTCGCGATCATATGTGGCGAATGCTGACCTGCGAGCCCCCCGAAATAGTCGCCGTAATAACGCCATATGATTTCTCCGGTCGCTTTCTCGATGATGAATATGAAACCCAGAGACCGGCCGCTGACGAGGATGTTTCCCGGTTTGAAGCGCCTGTCCCCCATGTCGTGCCACTTGTTTTCCGGCAAAGACTGGATGGTGTTGAAATGGGTCCAGTTCGGACTCGGATCGTTACGGCACCAGCCGTCCATGTCCAGATGATCGTGGCTTTGCCAATTCCAGACGCATTTACCCTCAGGTGTAACCTCTGCGATACAGTCGGAGAGCATGCCGTCAAGTTTGCGCCGCTCAGGATCGGATATTTTCATGCGTGCGGCATCAGGCAGCGCCATCTTGTAGAAGAACAGGGTGTTGCCGTTCGCTAAACGATGTGGTGTTCCGCCGACTCCGTGTTGTTCCACGGGTGGAAAACATTCCCATACAAGATTGCCTTCCCAGTCATACTCGCGTGTGGCTCCTTCCGGAAAGTAACCGAGAGAGTTCGTCTCTTGCTTCTCGCATAAGAGGAGATTGCCATCGTTGAGTAGTCTGAAAAGTCTGGTGGAATAAGAGCTTTGCTTCCACGTATGCACTTGGTTGCCGTTCATATCGATGATCTCGATCGATGCGGCGCCAGCATTCTCTTCATCATGGGTGTCCGTCTTTGCTTGTCCCTTTTGGTACTGGAAGATTCGTGCGTCCGTCTGTTCCTTGCCAACATAGTTGTTGATCAATGTGTAGCCGTTGTAGCACTTTTCGGGACTGTACACCGTCACACCCAGTGGAAATACCGTTCTCATTGAATTCCTCCTACTACAGGTGTCGTGAGTATGTGCGAACCACTCATTTTGACATATATTTTGGCGGACAGGTCTCCATTGCCACCGCCATTACAAAATTATGTCAAAAAAAATCGCCCATTTGAACCGATCAAAACTGTTCAGCCTACTCCACTAAGCCGGTGCGGTCAACGCTCTGCGTGAAATAGCGCTGTGCAAAGATATAGACCACCAACATAGGAATCACGGTCAGGGTCACCCCGGCCATCAAAATATTTTCCTGAAGCTCATACACGCCAAAAAGCCCTTGCTCCGTGGCGAGAAACCACTCCACGAAGGCAAGCATCCGCTGCGGAAGGGTCAACAACTCGGGTTTCCGAAGCACCATAGAGGGTATAAAGAGGTCGTTCCAGGTCCAAACTAAGGAGAAGAGAAAGACGACCAGGATACCAGGTTTGGCCAGCGGCAACATGATCTGCCCGAAGGTTCGAAACGGCCCCGCGCCGTCTACGTAGGCCGCGTCCTCCAGTTCGTGCGGCAACCCGCGGAAGAACTGCCGGAAGACGATCAACAGGATGCCTCCCCGCACCCCGAAGCCCAGCCATGCGGGCAGGATCAGTGGCAGGTAGGTATTCATCCACTTCAGCTTGGTAAACAGTATGAACTGTGGAATCATGACCGTCTGCAGCGGTATGACGATAGAGAACAGTAGCACGCCAAATAGAAAGTCACGGCCAGGGAAGCGCATGCGGGCAAATCCATACGCGATCATGGCGCCGGCCAGCGTCTGGCCGGCCGCGGCCAAAACGCTGGTGGCCGCGCTGATGCCCATGGCTTCCACATACTTGAGGACCGTATACGCAATCTCATACGCCTGCAGCGAGGGGCTGCGCGAGATCCAGTGAACCGTCGGGTTGTTGAGTTCGCCTACGGTCTTGATCGAAGTAGCCACCATAAAAATTAAGGGAAAAAGAAAAACGTAGATAAACTCAATCAGCACGACCCAGCGCAGGATGATGCCCGCAGTTCGAGCCAGGAAACGCCAATTACGACGGCCGGCGACTCGCCTTTGCCTCCTCGCCGCGCCTCCCCACCGCCCTCCGCCGCTTGTCCGATTGCCTGTCGTGCTCATTACCTCTCCCCCATGTAGAAGACCAGCCGGGACGAAATCCGCACAAGCAACAGAATCAGCAAAAATACGACCACAAAATACATCCAGCTCAGCGCGGCGCCGTAGCCCAGACGCAATTGCTCGCGGATACTGATTTCCATGATGTAGTTGACCACCGAATTCAGCGGATCGGTGAATGAATCGATAACCGTGTAGATGGCGGCCACGAGCATGACCGGCGATAGCATCGGCAGCGTGATCTTCCAGAACGCCTCCCACCCAGTGGAACCGTCCACCTTAGCCGCCTCATACAAAGACGGGGGAATGCTGTTGAGGCCGGCGATGAAAAGCAGGATCTGGACACCCGTATGCCAGATGATCAGTGTCAGCCGTTCTACAACCACCTGAACAGGCGCTACAATCCCTTGATCCTCCCCGGTAGAGGCGCCAAGGCCTGCCATCAGACGTTCCATCGTGCTATCTATGATCATGTCACCGGCTCCCGCCTCGAGCAGTTCGGTGATCACGCCTGAACTGCCGATCACGACAGGCAGGAAGAAAACGGCGCGCAAAAATGTCTGTCCCCGGTTGACGCCCGTCACCAAGAGCGCCATCGTCAATGAGAATACCAGGATGAGCGGCAGGTTTACCGCCAGGTCCTGCACGCTGCGGAGCAGTCTTGGCAGGAATCTGACATCTTCTCTGAAGGCCTCAGTGTAGTTTGCCAACCCCACCCACTCAGTTTGCAGATTGATCAGGTCCGTCACATTTTCAAAGCTCAGCAGCAGCGAGCGTAGCAGGGGCCACATCAACAACACCGCGGCCCCAATAACCCAAGGAGTGACAAACACATATCCCCAAATGATTTCTTGCTTCCTCAAGCTCAGATTCATTCTACCCTCTACTCCTTGCTCCTGATTGTATATTTTGGCAGACAAGTCCCCATTGCCACCGCCATTACAAAATTATGTCAAATTTTGACATATATTTTGGCGGACAAGTCCCCATTGCCACCGCCATTACAAAATTATGTCAAAACCCAGCGCTTCAACTCGCACTCCGTCGCCCGAGTACCTCTCGTGACCGTAGTTGACGATGACTCGCGTCCCGTCCTCATAAGTGGTCTCAAAAACCTGTGGGGCGAGTTGCCGGTGCGCGACGATGAATTGGCTTACAGTATGGCCCAATGTTTCCACGGCAACGTTGTACTCGCGTGCGGCCCGATCCATCCAGTTTAAGTATTGTGAACTGTATAGCTCTGGGTAGGTCGTCCTGACCAGCACAAGCGGCTCCCGATACGTCAGTTCATAAACCGGCAGCATGCCGTATTCCAAACGTCGTAGGAAATCCCTCTGCGGATCGTCGTCGAGATTCGTCGGCTCTCCATAGAGGCGCACCAGGCCATGCGTCGCTACGGGATAGAACGGCACCGTTTCATCTGCGAAGACATAGTTGCTGCGATAGAGAGGGAATTGGGTGACTGTGTCGGCAATGCCCAATACATACGCGTTGCCGCCTTGCGCGGCAACTGACCCCATCGCATCAGAGACGATTGACAGCTTGCGTCGCCACGCTGCGGCCGCCTCGGTACGCTGCAGGGGATGTATCGGGTTGGCATCCGGCAGCAGCAGTTCGCCTGCCCATCGCAACTCCAGTCCATCTACGCCAAGCTCAGCCAGGCGCGGCGCCTCGGGCAGGAGATAACGCTCTGTGGCGTAGACGGCGTTCAGGAAAAATCGGTTCCGCCTCAGTTCTCGAGGCACTTCCTGGCCAAGACCATAGCTTATCAAGTCGCTTACAGGCAGCAGATTGGATTGCAGCACAACGTCGGTAACGGGAAGGAAGCCACCATTTTTCAAAAGGGCCAGCGTATAGTCGCTTTCGAGGAAAAGCCTTCCTCCCAGAGCGTCGTCCTCAGTCCGGCGCAGGCCATGAACTGCTGTAACCAGGTTTTTCAATCCCTGCGTGCCGCCCAGGCGCCGATCGGGCGGCAAGCGTTTGGGCAGGTTGCCTTCATAGCCATCGTGTTCCCACCCCATGAGGACGATGTCCAGAGCCGTCATCCCAGCGGCGTGGAAGGCACGAGCGATTTCGGCTGCCTCGGCAAAGCTCGTCGCCGTGACGAAACGCCGCCAGAGCAGACCCGGCTTTTCGGCCCCCATTACCAGGCGCAGGCGCAACGCCGCTCTGGCCTCTCCCTCCGTTTCTCCCCCTGAAGGGGGGCTAAGACGTTGCAGACCGCGATCCTCCATCAGGTGTTGACGCAACCTTTGGGCCATCCCCACCCAACTCGCCTCCTCACCCGCCAGGAAGAAGTACCGGATTGCCCGATCGCCCTGCACGCTATCCGACTGGTAATACTGTTTGAAGACACCCTGTCGCATCGGAAATTGGGCCAGTCGGCGATAGATGAAACGTATATTGGCGCGGCTAAACGCCAGCGGATTGTGGCTGACGTTCGCTTCGATGGACGTATCCCCTGCCCCCACAGTCGCCACGCCCAGCACTGCACCGCCTCCTGCATCCCCCGCCGAAACAGAGGAATTGGGCGGGGGATGCACGATGCCGAATGCTGCCAGCGGCGTGTGCTGTTCCGGCGGCTGGCCAAAGAAGTAGGTATGGGAACCATACGCCGCGGCGCTGAACTTGCTGCGAGTGCCAGGCTGGGGCCCTCCAACATAGGTGAGCGCACCAGGGCCGTCGGGTAGGACAAAATAGGCTGCTGTCTCCGCCAAGTATGGCGTTGCCCCCAAATAGGGCAGCAATTCGATGGCTACAAACCGGCTCTTTTCCGACTCCACCAGGTAGCCCTCATCCAGCGCTATATTCAGATAGTCGGGCCCCAGTTCGTAGCGCAGCGCCAAAGAGACGTCCAGCTTTGCCATTTCGTACCAAACAACAACGCCATTGGCGATCTGCTCAATCCTGATATCCGATACATTGCTCACGCTGTTCTCCCGGCGCGCCTGGGTGCCCTGTCCGCGTGTGAAATAGGCGTAGAACACCGTACCGAAATTCTCCCGTATACTGGGGGGGAGCGCTTCGGACTGAGACGCAGAGGGCGTGCTCAACCAAACTCGCGACGAGCGCCGGTCCCGCACCGCAATGCGCGCCGTTTCCAACTCCATATACAGTTGCAGATCAGTGCTTTCCGCCACCAGGCTGTAGCCTGCAGGGACCACGCTCACTACCGACTGGGCGCCGCGCAGGGGTTCTTCTTCCTGGGCCAAAGCGGGGCTGGTGGCCGCTATCAGAAAAAGGAGCAAACCGCCGCAAATCAGCCCTGCATTTCTGGTGAAAGCGCTACAAGTACAAAATGAGAATGCTCTCATACAGAAGCTCTCCCAAAAAGCTGGCGACCTCACCGCCAAGCAGCCCTACCAACAGGAGCGCTGCGGCCAGAATCAGCATGCCGAAGGTCATGCCCATCCCCACGCCCAGCGTCCGCAGTGTGGGAAAGTTATGCACGCTAAAAATCTGAAGCACGAGAAGGAAAAGGACCCAATAGAAGACCAAGCCCCACAGCGTTTCGTACAACCCGCGCTCTTGGGCCGTCATCCCGTGGCTCATGAGCGCGATGGGCACAGCGAACACGATATAGGGTACCAGGCAGTAAGCCGTGGTGCGCATTACGCCCCGAAAAGTGCCTTCGCCGTCGAAGAGCGTCGATACGCCATAGTTGGCGGCCGTCCACAGAAGCCAGGGAATGACAATGCGCAACACTTCTACGACCAAGTTGGCATCCTCCCAGCGTAGTTCGGGTAGCAGGTAAGCCGCCACGGGGCGATACAGGCGCAGCCAATTCGCCAGCGAACCGGCCGACGGCGTGGCACGCATGTGATAGGCGACGAGCATCAGGCTGAGCAGGCGAACCAAAGCCGCCAGCGCCACCAGGGTTACAGCCGGCCACAGCGATTGACCCGTCTTCAGCGACTCAAAGGTCTGGGTCGGCCGTACCAGGATACCCAGCAGCGGATGCAGTTGTCGTTCTCCGTAGCGCAGTTGCGCCGGTCTGGAATTGCTACGCGGCCTGAGGCGGGATACAGCCGGCCAGACCATCACGGCCAGCATCAGCCCAAAGACGCCGGTCACCAGCCAGCCCATGTTGCGGCGCAACAGGCCCTGGCGATACTCATAGAAGGCGAGTGAATAGCCCAGTTGATCGCGGGCCAGGGAGTACGCGTTCATCGCCTCCTGCCAGCGTTCCTCATGGTAATGGGCCGCCCCAATGCCGCTGTGTGCCAATTCGTAGTGCGAGGCCTGCCCCAGAACTTGCTGCCAGGTGTTTGCCGCGTCTTGATAGCGCCCGTCAAACTGCAACGAGCTGGCTTGATGCACCAGTTCGGCGAAGAGCGTGGGTTGGAGCACATGGATCATGGCCCGGCCGGTATCGAGCACGTAGAGACGACCGTGACTATCCACCTCAACTTCGGTAGGGACACCAAATTGAATGTGACTCGTGCCCAGGCGGCCAAAAGCCATCAGCAAATTACGATCTTGGTCGTACTGATAGATGCGACCGGAATTACTGTCTATGGTGGTGACCGTGCCGACAGCATCCACTGTCAAGGCTGTAAAACGAGCGGGAGGTTCCCAGGGTCGCCGCTCTTCGCCGAAAATCCTGTTCTGGTAGAGCTTCTTTTCCAGACTTTTCTCAATGAAAATGTTGACACCTACCGGGCTAAGCTTCTGGATCTGCCGCGCCGTCTCACCTGCCACAGCCGTGTAGATGAAACCGTCGTCACCCAAAAACATATCCGAATGGGAAGTGGGCTTAGCCAGGAGTAATTTTCTCTTCTGCTCCTCTGTGGCCATGTAGCGGGACCACAGCCACCGCAAACTGAATCCCAGCCGATTGGCGCCAAAGAAGCCCCGGAACCGATTCTGACGATCCATAACGACCATGCCGGCTCCGGATTGCTCCAGATAGTAGATATATCCTCGCTTGTCTACCAATACTTTGCTTGGAGCGGCGCTGTCGATCTCTGCCAACACGTCGCTCTCAGGGGGGCCGAACTCGGACAGCAGTTCCCCATCGGCGGTGATGTGTAGGATACGCGCATTGCCCGTGTCCGCGATCCACAGCGTGCCATCGCCGCTGTCTCGAAAGATTCCGCGCGGATCCTTCAACGCCTGCTCAGGTCCGAACTGGCGCACTACCCGCTCCTCCGTGTCCAACTCAACGATGCGGTTATTGCCCGTATCCACAATATAGAGATGCCCGTTGTCGCGATTGATGAGGATATCGCTCGGCGCGGCCAGATCACCGATTCCCAAAGAGATCCCTTCAATAATATGATCCAACACATAAGGATCCGGGATCGGAACGCGGTACCCAGTGTTATCAACGTAGTAGCTTCGATATGGTGCAATCGTTCCCTGCGCTTCCACCCAAACGGCGCCCGTCAAAAAGATTAGGCAGATGAGTAGGGCCAGTCTCAGTGGAATCAGGCTTTGGCTCATAGTGACGACTGCTACCTTGGCGGCCACGCGAACCTGTCGAGTAGCCGGTCCGGCATCATCGCGGCCGCGTTTTCCAGCTGTGCGGGCGTGAACACGTCGCGCCACTCGTCTACGCGGGCATTACGGAAATGGAATTCTCCTTCATGCAGCGGGTTGTCCGCTTTCCGGGGCGTGAACGGCTGGAAATCGAACCGTGACTTCTCAATACCGCCGTGGCTGGCGCCAGACAGGTAGAACGCCAGTATCGTGTCAAAATAGGTCTTTTCGTCTGCCACAAACTTTTCGTACTGCACAAAAAGAATCGCTGTCCTGAAAGATGGATCTTCACTGGCGTCAAGCCATCCCTCTATCCATTTGATCGCATCGGGTAGATAGTTCTGCACCTGAACGTCAAGCTGCTCTGTGAAAGACATGTCGAAAAAGCCATCGGGCCAATAACGCTTGTCAATCGTAGATAGCGATTCGAGACTCTGCTCTCTTATTGTGAGGAGATGATGCGCCATCTCCAGAGTAGAACTGCGTACATCCCGCACATGAACGACCATTTTGTCCAGGTAATTGCTCAGTGCTACTTTGTTCTGCCAAGAGGGGTCCAGGTGCTCTTGCGTAATCGCCCCTCCGCGGGCCAGGCTCTTAAGCAATTCGGGTACAGCGAGATCGACAGGCCACCAACCGCCGGAAACGCGCATCTTGGGGATATCCAGTCCCGTGGACAACGCATTCCAGAGATAGACGGAAGCCGATTTCGGCAAGGTGTTGAGCAAGATGCCCGGGATCTTTTTGCGCCCCTCCTCAGGCAAGGGGTCGATGAAAACATTTCCCAGTTCCATCTGCTTGTCGTCTCTCCAGTCGGCTATTCGCCGACCTTGGCTCTTAGCCACGCAAGCATACAATCTCTGGTTTTGGCTATGCGGGTTGAGTGAAACGAGACAAGAAGCGGCGACGAGCCAAAACCGCAGCAGGCAGAAAAGTTGCCCCTAGAAGCTGTTTGAAAAGGGGTCAATTGGGCGCCAGACGACGTACCATAAGGGGAATCATAGCGATATGGATGAAGGCGGCACTGCTTGCGGGCAGTCGTTCATAGTCTTTGGCAAGGAGGCGATTGAGACCGAGCCGAGCGAATGTACGTTCCACAACCCAAGGACGGGCTACAAGTGAGAACCCCTTCGGCTCTTGCGGGCGCAGAACAGGCAGAAGACGAAAGCGCTGCGCAACCAACGCTTGCAGAGGGCCGCGATAGGCGCCGTTAATCCAACTGAAACGCAGTCTCTAGCTGAAACCGCAGCCCCGACCGCGCAGCAGACGTGCGCCATCGCGGTCGTACAGGTCAGCGGCCATGACCAGAACGGCTAACACGAGTCCCATCGCATTGACGACCAGACGAATTTCCAGACTGCGGTGTCGTCCGCCCAGCTTGGCCGCTGGAATCAGATGCTGGACAAAAGAGCCTTTACTCTTCAGGCTCCAAAAAAGTCTAGAGCCAGATGCTGTCCCTCTGGCCCCAGACTGTTAAACTTTCACAGAACTTCGGTCTGGGCCGTCACACCTCGATGCCGATGCTCTTGTAGAACTCCACGCGGGCCTTGGTTGCTTCCTCCTGCCACTCCTCCGCAACCTGCTCGGGCGTAATTGTGCCGCTGGCGATCGTGCCTGTCTGCGCACAGCGCGCCTCGCCCTCCTCACCGCGACAGCGCCCGTCGGGATAGAATGCCATGTTAAGGTTGCCCCACTCCCAGCCGCCGAAATCCACGCCAAAATCGGCCTCGGTCCTGTACTGGATTGCCCGCAGTTCCGTGACCCTGTCCGTCTGCGCTACCTCGTCCAGAGCCGGATGGTCCCTATAGGATCGCAGCGCCGAACCCGCTCCCACCGTCTTCTGGATCTGGGCCGCAACGTCCAGATCTACCACCTGAATCATGCACAACTCGCCTGCCGGCACTCGTTTTTCCTCGTCGATCGAGCGGACGGTATGCACATGCCAGCCGCCGGTCTTGATGTTGACCGGCGTCACACCCGCCACCATTGAGGGGTTCACGTAAGGCTCGATCACTTCCGCCAAATCCCACATCTCGTCGGACTTGATCACGTTGACCGCCTCCAACCAGGGTTGCATCGCGACCACCCCTTGCGTGAAACGCTCATGCCAGGCCAGCCCAGGATCATGGGCTTCATCCCAGCTTATCCCATACTCGAAGATTGGATCGAAGAGGTGGTTCTTGATCGCATTGACGGCCTCGTCTGAAGTCAGGTTGAATGCCTGTGCGCCCTCATCCCACCAATGCGAACCTTGTTCCTTGATCGCGCCAAGGATACGGGATCCGGACCACTGAGTGCTGGCGTCAAACCCCCATCGAGTGACGTTGCCGCTGGCATCCCGCACCATGACTTTCGCAGCAGTTTCGTACAGGTCGGCCCACGATTCAAAGCTGTCCTGCGCCGGCGGGCCGGGCACACCCGCGTCGTCGAACAGGTCTCTGCGATACAGCCCGATATAGAAGACAATGCCGTGCCAGATCGGCATCCCGAACTGCTTGTCCATCAAGTAGCTCGCCAGCAGGTCGCCCTCGAAAAAGTCGTCAGTCGTCAGCCCAGCTTCCTCCATGAAGCTGTTCAGAGGCAGGAAGGTCTCCTGCGCGTACAACTGGACAATGGAGCGCGGGAAACTAACAACCGTGTCGGGCGCCGTGCCTGCAGCCAGAGTGGGGGGAAGCGCCTCTCTGGTATCGTTCACCAATTGCACTTCGACTTTGTGTCCCGTCTTCTCCTCAAAGGCGGGCACCACTGCATTTGCTACCGACTCAAAATTGTACGTGTTGAGAGTCATATAGCTGATTGTGACCGCCTCGGCCATCGCAGGGGCGCCCTCTTCCGCATCCGAAGCGGACGGCGACGCGACTGGCGCTGCACAGGCGGCCAGAACCGTGCCGCCCGCAGCCACCGTCAAGCCTTTCAAGAACTGTCGTCTCGTTACTGTCTTGTTCGTCATCTGATCTCCTTCTTGCTCTGCCCTAATGTGAATGCCGTTTGACACTAAAGACCTTTCGCGCGGGTTACGCAATCGAAACGTGGGCGTCTCGCCTTCCCAGTTGTCCGATCGATGACAAGAAATGTTGAATTGCTCTCATTTTCGAAAGTATAGCATGAATTGACAACAATATAAAGTACAATTGAAAGATGGGTGCATCCAGGATTTTTGACGCGCTTCTCGCCCTATCTTGTCAGCTACGCGGGGCGCCGGCGAGACAGCCGCGATCCCAAGGGGATATGCAATAATCTCGGATGCATCCTGAAAGATAGGGTGCGGTCCAAAAAAGGGGTGAATTTCTGGTTGCCTCTGGGACGCTACTCTGGAATCCGAAACGCCGCCACCCTGGTCGCCCCCAAGACTGGAACTCACTCCAGCCATTGCCCGATCTGTTCAGCGATGCGGGCAGTTGCGGTCGCGCCGCTCTGCTCGCCTGACAGGACCCGATTCACCTCTGTGAAGTAGATCAGTGAGATTTCGCTGTAGCGGCTGCCGGTCGTTGCGGCCGGGCGGGCGGCGGCGTGGTTGGTGAAGCTCTCCTCGATCTGCGCAGCGGCGGGGATGCGCGCCTGCACGTCGGCGTCGGCGTAGAGCGCGGCGATGGCCGGGGGCGTGCCGTCGGCGAGGGCGCGGCGTCTTTGCGCGGCGAGGTCGGTCAGGCAGCGGGCCGCGGCCGCGGCGGCATCCGGGTTACGGCTGTAGCGGCTGACGCCGATCTGCTGACCGCCGATCACGCTGGCGTGGCGTGCGCTCGCACCCTCCCCTTTGGGCAGGCGGGTCACGCCAAAGCGGTCGCGGATGGGGCTGTCCTCGGCTTGGCCCAGTGGATAGGCGTAGGGCCAGTTGCGCATGAAGGCCGCATTGCCCATCTGAAACACGGCGCGCGCATCCTCTTCCTGAAAGACGGTTGCGTTCGGCGGGCTGATGCTGCCGACCCAGGCGGCTGCCCTGTCAAGCGCCTGGGCCGCGACGGCGTTGTCCACGGGCAGGCCGCCGTCCGCGTCGACGATGAGATCGGCCCCCATACTCGCCTGCCACTCCAGCGCGTTGACGGTCAGACCCTCGTAGACATTGCCTTGCCAGACGAATCCCCAGAACTCCGCGTTCTGTTCACGTTCCCCGGCCTGGATCGTCGCGGCCTTCTCCTCCAACTCGCTCCACGTGGACGGGGGCTGCGCGTAGCCGTACTTCTCCAACAGGTCCGTGCGGTAGTAGAGCAGCCCGATGTCGCCCATCTGCGGCAGACCGACCAGCGCGCCGTCAACGCTGTTGTTCTGCAGATAGACAGGGAAGTACTGGGCGCGTTCCTCTGTGGAGAGATGCGGGTTCAGGTCGAGCAGATGGGGCGCGAGCGTGCCGGACCAGATTACGTCAAAGTCGAGCAGATCGACGTCATCGGACTCGGACGGCAGGAACTGGCGATAGAGGCCCAGGCGGTCCAGGGGATTGGCGGGCGCGGGCAGGAGTTCGATCTCCATGCCGATCTCCTGGGCGCAGCGGGCAACGACCTCCGTGTCAACCGGGCGGACATAGGCCGGTCCCATCCAGCGCAGGGTGGTTGTCGAGGTCGCGGCGGTGGCTGCCGGGTCTGTTGCGGGCGCGGCGTTGTCGCCCTCTGTTGCGGCCCGGCATCCGGCCAACAGGAGCGCCGCGCTGCAGAGATACAGGAGCAGGCGAGAAATTGGCCTTCTGCGCCCCGTCTTAGCAGGCGCGGACGCCAAAGGTGTGTTGGCTTTCATCATTTTATCGTTGGCTGTGGGTCCAGATGGTCATTCCGCATGAAGGTCACCACCGCGGCCTCGTCCGCGGACAAGTGGACCTCGGCGCTGACCGGCAGTTGCGGGCTGTGGACGCGGTAGTTTGCGGGTGGGAATGGGCCGAACTCGACGTTCCCGGTCCCGTGTGCGCGGCTCTCTTCCTCGCCGTCATCCGCGCGCGCTACGATGATCGTCAGGTCGGGCGGCCCCAACCACTGCACGCGGATCAGGCCAGGAGCGTCCGCGGCGATCTGCGTGCGGATGTGATGGCCCCATCCGTCCTCGGTGTGCCATAGTTGGATGCTGAAGCGGTCGCCACCGTCCAGATGGATCCCCCGGCGGTCGAAACCTTCAGCGTAGAGATCGTAGTCGCCGGGCGGCAGACAATCGAACTGAAACGCGCCCGACGGTTCGACGTGCGTCACGTAGCGTTGCCCCTGCGCGTTCAGCAGCGCCACCTGTTGTGATGCCTGAGCGCCTCCCAGCGGTTGGGCATCGCGTGAAGAAGGCTGAGTCGCTGTGCCGGGCCGGGTCTGGCCTTGCAGCAGGGCAGGCTCCGGCGGCATCGGCAGCGCCCCAACCGGCAGGAGGGTGAGATCGCAGCCGACCTGGTTGCGTCCATCCAGAGCAAGGGGGCGGGGGCGGTTGAGCAGGTGTCTGTGTCTCACTTCCAGAAAATAGGCGCCGGCGGGCAAGCGGCTGAAGGCATAGTGACCCTTCTCGTCCGGTTCGGCGAGTTGTTCGTTGCCATCTGCCGCCCGCAGGCGTACAGTGCAGCCGTCCCCGCCTTGTACAGTGCCGGAGATCGTGGACTCTCGCGGGGCGGCTCTCTTTTCATCATAGGAGTAGACAAAGAGCACATCGGTCACCATGCTGCGGGCGATGGGGACCTGGCAATTCAACGGCTCTCCCCGCTGCACGGAGCCTGCGCCACTGTCCGGCAAGCCCAGCACCTCCAGCCTGTAGCTGTCGGAGGGCAGCGGCCCCACTTCGCAATGGGCCGTCTCGACCCCTTCGGGGCGCGCCTGTCCGCTGCGCGCAAGGGGGGTGACCCAGCTCTTCTGTCTGCCGCCGCTGATGCGCAGGGCCGGCGTGCCTGTCTGCCCGCCGCCGACTCCATCCGTTGGGCCACTGGCAGTCGTCGAATTGGGCAGTAGCTCTACGCTGCAGGTCAACATGCGACCATGCTCCACGGGCCGTTGATCGATCTCAAAACCCCAGCCATAGGCTGACAAATCGTATGCCACCTCTTGGGCGGGCGGCAGATCGATTGCGTCTATGCGGCTGCCGGCAGGGTTGGTCACTTCCAGGCTGTAGCGGCCCGCCGGCAGATCGATAAAACGGTAGACGCCGTTGGTTCTGGCGATCGATTCGTAGGCGAAACCGTCGCTATGGGTAAGGCGAACCAGTGCGCCGGCGCCACCCCGCACTTTGCCGCTGATCACGCCCTCTCCTGTAGGCCGCATTGGGAGGAGCGGGGCGGGCGGCGTCTCCTGCGCGGACTGGACGCCGGGCGGCGGCGCGTCCACCGTGGCAGAAACCGGTCTGGACTGTTTCGGCTCCGCCTTGAGGAGGGGCACGATCGGGAGCGTTGCCCAGCCGAACGACTCCGGGCCGCGAGCGCGTTCCGCATCGGCGTGGGCGGACGGATCCTGCGCCTGGTGGAGCGGGCTATACCAGGCGTTCTGTTCGTCAACGGAGCCTTCGCCCTGCAGCGCGTCGTGCGCCAGCAACCAAAAGGCGGTGCAGAAGTAGTAGTCCGGCGCGGGCGGGGTGTGACGGCTGGTTCCCATCATGGCCCGGCAGATTTCCAGCGTCTGGGCCATGTGCAGCGTCGGGGTGGTGGCGGGGTAGCGCGGGTCTGCGTTCTCGTTGATGAGATAGCCGCTGGCTGTGGAGAGAATGGGCAGGCTGCGGCCAATCAACCGGCAGACCTGGTCGTTCAGGCGTTCAAAGGTGCGCCAATGCACGCGCTGCGGCGGGAACTGCGGAGGCAATTGGTTGCCGGTCAACTGTTCAAGTGCGGAGGCCAGCCTCGTCCTCCAGCCATAGGGCGCGCTGCTGTCGGGCGCGGGCGGTTGGGCCTCCTCTTTGCGCGCCAACCGGCGGCGCAGGTCGTTGATCTCAGTCAGTGACCTGCCCTGCCAGGGGTTTTCTTGCCACGCTTCTGAAGCCAGCGCGACGTAGAGTTCGCGGGAAAGGGGCGCGCCTTCGCGGTGGACTGCGTCGTCGGGGTATTGCGGGGGGCGGTTGCTGGAGTAGTTGTGGATCGCCAGCCAGATCGGTTGGTCGAACAGTGCGTCGCCGGCGGCGCGTTGGATCTCCTGTGTCAGTTGCCAGTCGCTTTTCGGGGTCAGGGCGGGGATGGCGGGCAGGCCGCCGCGCTCCAGAATCGCCTGCATATTGGCGGCCGCCGCGCGTGCGGTGACGGTCAGGGCATCGGAGGGCAGCTTGTCCTGCCGCCAGAAGAAGGCCCGGTCCGGTTCGCTGTCGAATTCGAAGTAGCGCACACCGGCGCCGATGAGCTGCTCAACCTGCTCCAGTTCTGTGGGGGAGAACGGGCCGGGGCCGGACGCGTCGCGCACTATCTGGACGATCGGCATGATTTGCGCTTCCAGGAGTGCTTGTGACAGGGGCAGCGCGTCGCGCTGACCGGCGATCTTGACCCATTTGACGCCCAGATCGATCAGTTCCGGCAGCCAGAACTCTTCCACCATGTCGGGCGCCGCCGCGCTGACGCCGGCACACCAGTGGATGCCGATGCCTGTGTCATCATCGGGGCGGGGGTAGGCGAGCAGGTCCATGAAAGGGCATTATACAGTGGTTAGTGGTTAGTGGCTAGTGACCCGTACAAGATGAACACTGACCACGAGTTTGGCGGCGGGCAAAATGGGCGGGCGGCGTATGCGCCTGTGTTATGGATTGTCCATCTGTCTGCAAGTGCTGTAAACTTGACCTGATAGTTCATCCGATTTGACAAATATTTTGGTGGACGAGTCTCCTTTGCCAACACCATTACAAAATCTTTTCAAAATGCGGCATAATCAAGAGATCTACCTGTTGTACAGGATGCGCAGAGCGTGCGCATGGCGCAGAGGGCGCTTGCGGAGTGGCGAGAACTCCACTGACCACGAGTCAATCGCCGCGAACCACTGACATGAGGAAAATCCCATGCAAGAAGTGCAAGACGTCGCCAAACGCATCATTGCCAACGTTGAGCAGGTCATCATCGGCAAGGATCGGGAGATCCGCATGACGGTAGTGGGTCTGCTGTGCGAGGGTCATCTGCTGATTGAAGATGTGCCCGGCGTCGGCAAGACGATGCTGGCGCGGGCCATCGCCCGCACCGTCGGCAGCAGCTTTCGCCGCATTCAGTTTACGCCGGATATGCTGCCCAGCGATGTTACCGGTGTGAGCGTCTTTAATCAGAAAACGCTTGAGTTTGAATTTCGGCCAGGCCCGATCATGGCGCAGATTGTTCTGTCGGACGAGATCAACCGGGCCACGCCCAAGACCCAATCCGCTCTTCTGGAGGCGATGGAGGAGCGTCAGGTTACGGTTGATGGCACGACCTATCAGATGTCGCGGCCATTCATGGTGTTGGCGACCCAGAATCCCATCGAATATGAGGGCACCTTCCCCCTGCCGGAGGCGCAGGTGGACCGCTTCCTGATGCGCATTCGGCTGGGCTATCCGTTGAAAGCGCATGAGATCAATATTCTGGGATTGCAGGCGGAAACACACCCGATCGAGAATCTGGAAAGGGCCGTGTCTGTGGACGAACTCTCGACGGCGCAGAAGGCAGTGCGCGATATGTATGTGGACGATAGCGTGAAGGAGTATATCGTCGATCTTGTTTCCACGACGCGCGATCATCCCGACGTATATCTGGGCGCAAGTCCGCGCGGCAGCCTGGCGCTTTTCCGGGCGGCGCGGGCCTGGGCCGCGATCGATGGGCGGGATTATGTGCTGCCGGATGATGTGAAACTGCTGGCGCAGGCGACGCTTGCTCACCGGCTGATCGTCAGCCCGTCGGCGCGCATCAAAAATGTGGACGCCTCCCAGGTGATTGAGGACGCTCTTGCCCATACACCGGTGCCGGGCAGCCGCGTCAGATCTGGTTTTTAGTTTTTAGTTTTTAGTCACTGCGTCGGAAGTATGGCGTTGTTAAGAACTGAAAACTGACTACTGAATACTGGGGTTTTCATGTCGTCACGTCTCCTTTTTCTGCTTGTCGCTCTGATTGCTTCCTGGGTCTTTGCGCTGAATAGCGGGCGCGCCTTGGCGTTCAATCTGGCCTATCTGTTGAGCGGCATTCTGGCGCTCAGCTATCTCTGGTCATGGAACAGCACGCGCGCCATTCGCATCAATCGGCATACCCGCGCCCGGCGCAGCCAGGTTGGGCAGTACTTTGAAGAGAGCTTCGAAGTGCGCAATCAGGGGCGGCTGCCCAAGTTGTGGCTGGAGGTGCGGGATTTCTCGACGGTGCCCTTCCATGGCGCCAGCCGCGTGCTCAGCCATCTGAAAGGGCGTTCCCGTCATCGCTGGCAGGTGCGAACCTACTGCCAGCAGCGCGGCTACTACCGCTTGGGGCCGATGCGTCTGTTCAGCGGTGATCCGCTGGGCCTCTTTTCCATTGACCAGACGTTGAGCCAGACCAGCGATCTGATCGTCTATCCGGCCACTGTCTATCTGGCCGCCTTTCAGCCTCCCGCCGCCGATCTGGCGGGCGGCGAAGCCCTCAGCCGCCGCGCCCAATACCTGACGACCAATGTCTCCGGCATCCGTGATTATGCGCCGGGGGACAGTTTCAACCGCATCCACTGGTTGACGACGGCGCGCACCGGGCGGCTGATGACCAAGGAGTTCGAGTTGGATCCGTCAGCCGATATCTGGGTCTTTCTCGATCTGCACAGCGGCGCGCTGCGCAGCCTGCCGTGGAAGCTGTCCCGCCCGGAGGCCGGAGTCTTTGCTCTCAGCGGCCGCAAACGCCCTGACGCGCTGGAGTTGGCGCCCAGCACGCTGGAGTACGCGGTGACGGCGACAGCGAGTATAGCCCGCTACTTTCTGTTGCGTAACCGGGCGGTAGGGATGATCTTGCACGGCAATCAGCGCTATCTGTTGCAGATCGATCGCGGCGAGCGCCAGATGCGTAAGATGTTGGAGGCCCTGGCGCTCGTATCGGCAGAGGGGCGCATGTCCTTTGATCAACTGCTGGTGACGGAAGGCGTGCGGCTGAATCGCAATGACATGATTCTGGCGGTCACCGCGGACCCGGATCCGGCGTGGGTGCGCGCCCTGCGCGAGATCCGGCGGCGGGGGGTGCATAGTGTCGCGGTTGTGATGGACGGCTCGACATTCGGCGGTCAGGAGTCCTACCAGGAGTTGTCCCACGAGTTGGCGCTGTCGAACATTCCTTCCTACCAGGTGCAGCGGGGGGATGACATCGGCGCTGTGCTGGGCCGCCCTTCGAATGGTGAGTGGACGCTAGTGCAGTTGCGCACTCAACTGCACTAGCGCGCTCAACTGCTCTCGCGGATGACGAGTTGGGTTTCGCTGATGTGGGGCGAGTCCAGGTCGGCTTCGCTGATCTGTTCGTTGATCAGTTCGAAGAGGGTGCGGATCGCCAGTTGCGGCTGGCTGTCCATGTCCCGGTGGACGGTTGTCAGGGGCGGGCTGGATACGCTGGCGTCGGGCAGGTCGCCAAAGCCGACAACGGCCAGGTCGTCCGGTACGGAGATCCCCGCTTTGCGCGCGCCGCTCAGGATCCCCAGCGCGCGCACATCACTTACACAGAAGACGGCTGTCGGGCGTCGGCGCAACTGCCAGATATTTTGGAAGGATTGGTGGCCGGCGGAAAGGATGCCGCGGGTGTGGACGATCTGCACCGCGGTTGGGGGCAGGCCGGCCTCGGCAACTGCCTGTGAGAAACCCTCCACTCTGCGTTCGATAGAGGGGATCACGACGCCATCCTGGCGCGGCGTCATGGTGGCGATGGCAAACTGGCGATGCCCTTTTGCCAGCAGATGTTGCGCGGCCGCGTAGGCGCCGCCGCGATCGTCGATGTTGAAGGTGGGCGCCTGCAGGTTGTCGGCGCTGTCGAGCAGCACGATCGGGCGCAGCGAGCGTTGCAGCGCTTCGGTCAGGGGATGGGCGCGGTCGATGCTGAGCATGAGGAAGCCATCGGCCGCGATCGAGGCGAGCCAGGTAAAGGGCGCCATCGCTTCGTTGCTTGAGCGCGGGTCGCGCTGCCATGTCTCGTGCATGGACGCTAGCAGGATGCGCTTCTCTTCGCGGTCACAGGCGGCGCCGACTTCGCCCAGGAAGTGGGTGAAGAGAGGATCGTGTAGCATCCAGTTCAGGCTGGTGGGCACGAGCAGGCCGATTGAATTGGTGCGGCCTGTGGCCAGCGTGCGCGCGACGGGATGGGGCTGGTAGCCGAGCGACTCGGCGGTGTCGAGGATATGTTCGCGGGTGGTGTGGCTCAACTGGTGGGGGGCATTGTAGGCGAACGAAACCGCGGTGGGCGATACGCCCGCATGGCGCGCCACATCGCGTAACGTTACTCGTTTCCTTTTCTTACTCACTGCCCGGTTCCCCTGAAAGTTCTCAGTTTCGAGTTTTGGGTAACTACAGCCATCTCGAAATAGGGGGTTACTGAAAACTTAAAACTAAACACTAAACACTGATTTCGTATCCCGCCTCGGCAAGCGCGGCCCGCTGCATTTGCAGCAACTCCTGTATCCCCATCTCTGCCAGCAGCAGCATGGCGTTGAACGCGCCCTTGCTGAACGGTTCGCCTTCGGCTGTGCCCTGCGCTTCGACGAACTGGCCGGCGTCGGTCATCACAACGTTAAAATCGACATCGGCGTTCTGGTCCATCTGATAGTCGAGGTCGAGAAAGGCCTTGCCGTTGAGGATGCCGACGCTGACCGCGGCCACCTGGCGGATGAGCGTACCCGGTTTGGCCCGTTTTTTGCGCTCCAGCCGTTTGATGGCGAGGGCCAGGGCGACGAAACCGCCGGTGACGGCGGCTGTGCGCGTGCCGCCGTCTGCCTGGATGACATCGCAGTCGACGATGATCTGGCGCTCGCCCAGTCTGTGCAGGTCGACCGCCGCGCGCAGGCTGCGGCCGATCAGGCGCGTGATCTCCTGGGTGCGTCCTTTGGGGCGCAGCGTCTCGCGATCGACGCGCTGGTGCGTGCTGCGCGGCAGCATGGCGTATTCGGCCGTCACCCAGCCGTGCCGCTGGGAGGAGCGGTGCAGCCAGCGGGGCAGACGCTCCTCCACTGTGGCGTTGCACAGTACTTTGGTGCCGCCCATGCTGATGAGGACGGAGCCTTCGGGATGGAGGATATAGTCGAGTTCGAATTTGACTGGGCGCAGTTCATTCTCGGCCCGTTTTGGCGTAGCCACGCGTCGTCAGCGCTCCTTTTGAAATATATTTTGGCGGACGAGTCTCCATTGCCACCGCTGATCCCAGCAGTTTGGGCATTCGGCGGCGGCTAAACAGGCTGGGGACGCGCTTGCCAAACCATTTGATTTTCAGCGCAATCATACGCTGTAACGCGGCGGGACGCAAACCGGCTGGCGGGTGAGGTCGTTGTGTTCGTTGGGGGTGATCACGGTAGCGGCGACCTAAGCAGTTGGAGATGGGGAATTCCCACGAAATGACCGTCATGGGAGGCCAGCGGGCAACTCAGCATGATGGCGGTGGCGGCGATCCAGGCGTCTGCCATGCCCAACTCACGCCCGGCGGCCCTTCGTTCGGCACGTAGGCGGGCGCACGCCCCCACCAGGTCAGCGTCAGGCCAGATGATCTCATATCGTTCGAGATGGCTTGAGAGGTCCTGTCTCCGGCTTGCGCCCCAGCTGCGGTGATGCGCGCTCCGTACCAGGCTTCCTCGAGGGTCTGGAACGATATGTACTGTCGGGCGCCCCGCAGTCGTTCGACATAGTAACGGGCGATGGGATTGCGGTTGAAGATGTAGGAAACGATGTTGGAATCCAGAACTATCGATCCGATGATTTCCCCCACGTCCGCCCGCGGCCTTCATAGATGATGCGCAGGAACTCCTCCACATCGAAAGGTTCCCTGGCCGTAACAACCGTGTCGGGGTCGAAGAGTTTCGGGTTGGGATCGTTGAGAATCTCTTCGACTGTGCGCACCTCGGACGACGACAGTATTATCTTCTCTATGTTGATGACGATCCATTCGTCCTCGTCACTGATCCAACCCCGGCCATCCACCCGGACGTGTTTGGTTTCCAGCCGGAGCATATCTTCCCCCAAGGCGGTGTCGAACCGTAAGGGGACTGAGTGATCCATGAAGGTATCGAGTCTGGCCGTCCCCTGCTTCAGATCAACGTCTTTGAGCCGGCCCCGTATGAGGGCGGGTTCAGGCTCCCCCAAATGATCGTATGTGTCGGATGTGGTCATGGTTGTCGTTCTCCTGTTGCGGGACGTCTGCCCTGCGGTGGGGCTGCTGTGACATTGTTTCGCTGTGCCCCTGTGAGCTAGGCCGCAGATGGGGAAAGCGCCCTTATCTCGCTCGCTCCTGTTCTGGGTTAATATAGCACGGGCGCGCTGAAATTCGAAGGAGAGATTCAGTTTATCCATCTGCACGGCCTCCTTGCGCCTGTCGGCTCTGTCAGGCGAGATCCTGGTCAACGATGTCGTCCAGGGTGGGGGCGCCGGCCTTGGGCAGGGTGATCGTGTCGATGCTCATGAGGGCGTCGATAATGTTGAGCAGGAACCAGGCGTCGGTTGCGCCCATTCTGAATAGTTCCGGCTTGGCTCTGGCCGTGTCACGCATGATGCCCAGCCCGTCCTGGAAGGGCTCGAAGGAGACGATCTTTTCCAGCCTGACGCGGAAGCTCTTGCTGTCGCCTTTGAAGTAGATATGTTTGGTGGTGATGCCGAGCGTGCCGGAGTCGGTATGCTGCATCGAGGTGGAGGCGACGGAGCGGCCGCGGAAGGTGCTGGGGCGTACGTAGACGCCTTTGGCGACGCGGAAGCTGACGCCCACCGAGCCGCCTCGGAACTCACGCTGCGTGACCTGTTCCAGGTAGTCTGCGCCGTTGAACAGCCAGAGCATCTCCTCGCTCTTCATAAGGTTGAAGGGCAGGCGCACGGCGCGGCGGTCGAAGCGGGGCACGAGGCTGTGCTCGCTGAGGGCGTTGAGCAGGGCCATCATCCTGAAAAGGGTGAAATGACCGTTGCTGTCAAGCTGCCGGGCGCTGAGGCTGTGGCGGGCGCGATAGCGATTGAGCGCCCGTTTTTCCTCGTTGGAGAGGAAGTGATCCTCCATGGCGGCCGCGACGGCATGGCCCCAGCCCTGCGCCAGACTGTCGGCGACTGCCGCGTCCGAACCGTCGATGTAGGCGGAGGCGGCGATGGCACGGACCCTGGTGGGCAGCAGGTTGACGTCCACGCCGTGCAGGGCGGCCTCCACACAGGTCGTTCGGATGCTGTCCAGCCCTTGCGCGTGCGCGGCCGCGCACGCCTTATGTTCTTTGCGCAGGAAGCCGGCGGATCTGCCGCAGTATCTGCAATCGCCCATGATCGGTTCCCCCTGTCGGAATGGCGCCGCTCGCCGCCGGCAGCGTCCTCATCGCAATCTATCATGCAATCAAATCAAGCACAGTTCAGATAGTTGCTGTGAGGATGATAAACGATTTCGGCGCACGGTTCAATATCGCCTGATAGGAGCGCTGCCGCCGCGCGCAATCGACGAAAGTAGTTGCTGCAACACTGATCAACGATATTTATACGATCTGTCTACGATTTAGATGGGCTGGTGCCCCTGTGCCGACTTTTACGCACCGGCAGCCCTGCGAAATGGCGACGCATTTCTGACGATCCCCAGGGCTGTTACTCTGGGAAACGGCGATCTGTTGGCGCGAATCGTTGCTCAGATCCGGGCTGCGCACACGTCCGAGTCGGGTGTCCGGAACTTGGAACTGAAGATTGACAGGGATGACATAATCGATCTACGATTTTGATCCCATCTCTCGCGTGGAGGGGAAATAATTCGTTCTCATTATTATTCTTATTGCTTTGAGAGTTCAGGAAGGCGGCCACAGCAGCATGATTGCACATCGTCTCGACAGTGTTATCGTGGGCGCTTGTAAGCGGGCAGTCATTGCGCGCAAACGGTCGCCGGCAGCAACAGCCGCGCGCGCGGACGAGGTGGATGTACGACCCCGATCCACATCCTCTCTAAGTTATCGGGCGTTCCTCCGGCTTCATTGTCATCGCCGGGACGCGCCACACCCGTCGTATTATGTAAGCGGCTTATCTTCCGCTCCCTTTATCTTCTGACAACTTCATAACCGGCACGGAGGGACTTGATTCGCAGCGCGGGTCTTGATCTTGAACCGTCTCCACCATCGACGAACGCTCCATCGGCAGGATCAAATGGAATTGTTCACTACATTATGCGCTATGCAGGAAAGCTCGTCGATAGGAGAGAGGTAAAGACAATGCAAATGCGAACCAAACTGCCGACTGTTTTTCTGGTCGGGGCGGGCGCGTTGTTGCTTATTGCCCTGGCCGTACTCATCGCGCCCCGGACGCAGACGGTCTACGCCCAGAATCCTGGACCGTCAGTGGAAATTGGGCTGAACCACATCAGAGGGCAAGCGAAACATGGTCAGCCCCTGGCACAGTACACCTTCAGAAATTTTCAAAGCATAAGGTGCGATGTGAATGTCGGGGGGCCGCACCATACAACGTTCCCCGACCCCTGTTACCATCGCAGCGAGGTATACGAACGTGGTACCAATAATCGCGATGACCAATGTGAACAGGGGTTGGGCGGGGATCGCAGCTTTTCGAAACAGGACGGGATTTCGAAAGTAATCGATTCCTTGTACATCCTGCTTCCCTCGAACTGTCCGGACGGCCAATATAAGCTGACAGTCATCCTGATGGGTTCCGATAAGGTGGAAGTGGCGTCCGCGACCGCTTACTTTGGAGTCGGCGCGCCGGCAGAACCGACACCCACACCCACGCCTACACCGACGCCAAGGCCAACGTCTACGCCGACAAATACACCCACAAACACGCCATCGTCGGGCGGTGACGGCGACGGTGGCGGCGGTGGTGGCGGTGGCGGTGGTGGCGGCGGTGGTGGCGGTGGCGGTGGTGGCGGCGGTGGCGGTGGTGGCGGCGGTGGCGGTGGTGGCGGTGGTGGCGGTGGCGGCGGCGGTACACCGGGTGGCGGTACACCGGGTGGCGGTACGCCGCCCTTGGTCCCCTACTCACCGCCCCTGCAAACGTCGCAGCAGCAGACAGGGCCGGTAGCGGTCACGCAGCCGGAGGTCATGAATGTACGCTCCGGGCCGGGTCTGACCTACGACGTGGTCACGACGGTACCGCAGAATACGCAGGCCAGGATTGTCGGCGTCGGCCCCGACAATGAATGGTATCAGGTGGAGATCGACGGAGTCGAGGGCCAGGTCTGGATCTACCAGGGTCTGACAACACTGGTCGGTTCACGGGCTGGCGTCAAACAGTTTACGGCGGAGGAGATTGCTCTGCTGCCTGGGGGCGGCGCCGATGGCGCTGTGCCGCTGGCGATCACCCTGCCGATCACGATGAACGTGCGCTCCGGGCCGGGCCTGACCTACGATGTCGTCCGTGTCGTGCCGCAGGGGACGCAGGGGCGCATCTATGGCATTGACCCGACCGATGACTGGTTCCAGATCGAGTTGGAGGGGCTGGACACACTGGCCTGGGTCTACCAGGACCTGACGCGCGTGGTCGGCTCGCTGGCTGCGGTGAGACGGTTGACGACGCAAGAGATTGCGCTGCTGCCGGCCGCGATCACGCAACCGTTGCTCACAAATGTGCGTGCGGGACCGGGCACAAATTATGGCATACTCACGACCGTGCCGCAGGGGACGTGGGCCAGGATCACCGGCATCGACACACAGGCCGAATGGTTCCAGGTCGAGTTGGACGATCTGGACGAACCGGCCTGGGTGTTCCGCGATCTGACGAAGGTGGCGGGTGGCTCGCTGGCGGGGGTGATCCAGATAGCGTCGGCGGATACACCGGCGCCGACGGCTGGGCAGTTGACGAGTTCGATCACGGTCGAACTGGCGCTGCGCCAGCTTGGCGGGGTGGATCTTGAGGTCAGTTGGACGGATGCCGGCCCCTGCACGCAGCTGTACAATCTCTATCACCGTTCCGGCGCCGACACGACAACGTATATTTCGTTGGAGACGGCGGCCACGGCCTCGGACGCGAACTCAAAGAGTCTGAGTTTCAGTACGCTAAGTGGAAGCAGCTTCATATCGGCGTGGTGCGGGACGAGCAGCGCCGGCCGTGAGATTGCGGAAGTCGAGATCGATCCTGGCACGGCGGGCACGTACAGTTCGACCCGCCCGTCAAGCGGCGGGATCGCGTCGGTGGCCCCGCGCGCGGACGAAGGGACACGCTGAGCGCACTTCCCGTTTCAAACTGAGATCTCCTATCGCTTTAGTGCGAGCGCATATCAAAAGGCCCCTGCTGTCAATGGCGACAGCGGGGGCTTTTTGTATTGGTTGTTAAATGCGCCCCTGCTCAAAACGGGCGCGGCGCTCAAGCAGGATGCGCGGGATGACAAAGGACTTTGACGCACGGTTCAATATCGCCCAGGAGGAGCGCTGCCGCCGCGCGCAATCGACGAAAGTAGTTGCTGCAACACTGATCAACGATATTTATACGATCTGTCTACGATTTAGCCGGGCTATTGCCCCTGTGCCGACGTTTACGCACCGCCAGCCCTGCGCAATGGCGACGCGTTTCTGACGATCCCCAGGGCTGTTACTCTGGTAAACGACGATCTGCAGGCGCGAATCGGTGCTCAGATCCGGGCGCGCGCCTGTCCAATTTGGGCCCCCGAGTTTTCGATCAAAAGGTTGACAGGGATGACATATCGATCTACGATTTTGATCCCTTCACTCGCGTTGGGGGGCAACGATTCATTTTTATTTTTATTTTTATTGCTTTGAGAATTCAGGAAGGTGGCCACAGCAGCATGATTGCATATCGTCTCGACAGCGCTATCATGGGCGCTTGTAAGCGGGCAATCATGGCGCGCAAACGGTCGCCGGCAGAAACAGCCGCGCGCGCGGACGAGGTGGATGTACGACCCCGATCCACATCCTCTTTAACCCATCGGGCGTTTTTCGGTTTCATTGTCGTCGCCGGAACGCGCCACACCTGATTGTGTTATGTAAGCGGCTTATTTTCCGCTCCCATTATCTTCTGACAACTTCATAACTGACTGGGACGTACTTGATTCGCAGCGCGGGTCTTGACTGGCTGCCGCCGCATCTCCGCAGAGCCTGGGGTCAGCGGTAACCGGGCCTGAACAGTCTCCACCATCGACGAACGCTCCATCGGCCGGATCACATGGACTCGTTCATTACTTATGCGCTTTGCAGGAAAGCTCGTCGATAGGAGAGAGGTAAAGACAATGCGAATGCGAACCAAACTGCCGATTGTTACGCTGGTCGGGGCGGGCGCATTGTTGCTTGCTGCCCTGGCCGTCATTTTCACGCTCCGGGCGCAGACAGCCTACGCCCAGAATGGCCCGACAGTGGAAATTGATCTGAACTCCTACAAAGGGATCACGAAACAGGGCCAGTCCGTGGCACGGTACACCTTCAAGAATTTCCAAGACATAACGTGCGAAAAGAATGCCCAGAATCAGCATCAGCACCATACAGCGTTCGACGACCCCTGTTACCATCGCAGCGAGGTATACGAACGTGATCCTACTACCAATAATGTAGATTTTACCAAGAATTTCGCTCACGAATGTGGGTTGGGTGGGAATCGCAGCTTTTCGAAAGGCGCAGGAATTTCGAAAGTAATCCACTACGGTCAAAACCGGATTTCCTCGAACTGTCCGGTGGGCGAATACACGCTGAAAGTCATCCTGATGGGTTCCGCCAGGGAAGAGGACGCAGTGGCCTTCTTGACCGAGGATTTCGAAGTTAAGCCTCCCCCAACGGCAACATTTACACCGACGCCGACAAAGACGTCCACACCGACATCGACGCCAACCAAAAAGTCAGGGTCGGGTGGTGGCGGCTCGGGCGGTGGCGGAGGCGGCTCGGGCGGCGGCGGAAGCGGTTCGGGCGGCGGTGGCGGCGGTTCGGGCGGCGGTGGCGGCGGTTCGGGCGACGGTGGCGGCGGTTCGGGCGACGGCGGCGGCGGTACACCGGGTGGAGGTACGCCGCCCTTGGTCCCCTACTCACCGCCCCTGCAAACGTCGCAGCAGCAGACAGGGCCGGTAGCGGTCACGCAGCCGGAAGTGATGAATGTACGCTCCGGGCCGGGTCTGACCTACGACGTGGTCACGACGGTTCCGCAGAATACGCAGGCCAGGATTGTCGGCGTCGGCCCCGACAATGAATGGTATCAGGTGGAGATCGACGGAGTCGAGGGCCAAGTCTGGATCTACCAGGGCCTGACAACACTGGTCGGTTCGCTGGCTGGCGTCAAACAGTTTACGGCGGAGGAGATTGCTCTGCTGCCTGGGGGCGGAGCGGATGGCGCTGTGCCGCTGGCGATCACCCTGCCGATTACGATGAACGTGCGCTCCGGGCCGGGCCTGACCTATGATGTCGTGCGTGTCGTGCCGCAGGGGACGCAGGGGCGCATCTTCGGCATCGACCCGACCGATGACTGGTTCCAGATCGAGTTGGAGGGGCTGGACACACTGGCCTGGGTCTACCAGGACCTGACGCGCGTGGTCGGCTCGCTGGCTGCGGTGAGACGGTTGACGACGCAAGAGATTGCGCTGCTGCCGGCCGCGATCACGCAACCGTTGCTCACGAATGTACGCTCGGGACCGGGCACGAACTATGACATACTCACGACGATTCCGCAGGGGACGTGGGCCAGGATCACCGGCATCGACACACAGGCCGAATGGTTCCAGGTCGAGTTGGACGATCTGGACGAACCGGCCTGGGTCTCCCGTGAACTGACGAAGGTGGCGGGTGGTTCGCTGGCCGGGGTGATACAGATAGCGGTGGGGGATACACCGGCGCCGACGGCTGGGCAGTTGACCAGTTCGATCACGGTCGAACTGGCGCTGCGGCAGCTTGGCGGGGTGGATCTTGAGGTCAGTTGGACGGATGCCGGCCCCTGCACGCAGCTGTACAATCTCTATCACCGCTCCGGCGTCGACACGACAACATACATTTCGTTGGAGACGGCGGCCACGGCCACGACCGCGAACTCAAAGAGTCTGAGTTTCAATACGCTAAGTGGAAGCAGCTTCATATCGGCGTGGTGCGGGACGAACAGCGGCGGTCGCGAGGTAGCGGAAGTTGAGATCGATCCCGGCACGGCGGGCACGTACAGTTCGACCCGGCCGACAAGCGGCGGGGTTGCCTCGGTGGCTCCGCGCGCGGACGAAGGTACACGCTGAGCGCACGTTCCGTTTCAAACTGAGATCTCCTATCGCTTAAATGCGAGCGCATATCAAAAGGTCCCCGCTGTCAACGGCGACAGCGGGGGCTTTTTGTATTGGTTGTTGAATGCGCCCCTGCTCGAAAGGGGCGCGGTGTTGAAGCCGGGCTGTCGGGAAGGCAAAATCCTCTGCCTTACCGATAACGGTTCTTCGCCCCTTGTTGCCTGTGCTTGCACGTGACCTGATTTTGACCCGAACTGAGGCCTGTTCCCTCTGATCAACTCCCCCAAACGGAACCGAAATTGGGTATTTTGGACAAAGGCCACAAAATGCGGAACCTCCTTTGTGTAGTTGTCGTCGGATCAGTAGAAGGGGCAGTGTGTGGTGGATTGATTAGCTGCGAAACGGTTGCGCAGGTTGAGTGCCTGAATTGACTGAATGAACGATGATCAAGCAGCTACGGCAACGTCAATTTCTCCGAATTCAACAACCGAGGTTTCATGATTTCTCTCTCTCGGTATTGGCTTTGGCAGGTAAGCATCCCGTGAGGAGCGTAGAAAAGTAGAGTCGAATGCGTCAAAGAAAATCGTTTTTCATTATAGTCGGGTTCATCGCCCTGTTGCTGTGCCTCCTGATCGTCACATTTACGCCTCGCGCGCGCACCGCCAACGCCCAATCCTCAACGCCGAGTTTAGGGTTCGATCTTGTCGATTACATTGTGCCGGCGGGAGAGTACCTGAATGCCGGTTTCCTTCTCAGCAATTTTCCCTGCGTCGATGAAGACAATGACAATGATTGTGACTTTCGGGACAAATTCACCTCCGTTACATATCGCTTTGACGTGTTGACCCGTGGTCCAGGCGGAACCAACGTAGACAGTTGCGAAGTGCAAGGGCTGAAAATAGTCCGGACATTTTCTCCACCGGCTTACGATTCCAATAGATCGCTCGGCCCTATTTCTCTTCGCATAGACACAAGCTGTCAACCCGGCCCATACACGCTTCTTCTCACTGTTACCTACATCGATAACGCAGACCAGTCCCATACTCTCACTGACACTGTGGACTTCGTTGTCGGCGACCCGCAGCCACCGAATTCCAACCCGAACCAGGATCAGAACCCGAACCAGGATCAGAACCCGAACCAGGATCAGAACCCGAACCCCAACCCACCGCCGTCAGACCCGCCGCGGTCAGAGCCGCCACAGCCAGAGGGTCCGGTGGCGATCACCCAGCCGGAGCATACAAATGTGCGCCTGGGGCCAGGCACGGAGTACGAGGTGGTCACGACTGTGCCGCACGGGACACGCGCCAAGATCATCGGTCTCGGCCCGTGGGGTGACTGGTATCAGGTAGAGATCGACGGGATCTATGGCTCAGTATGGATCTGTGCGGAGCTGACAGTCCTGGTTGGTTCGCTGACCGGTATCCCATGGTATGCGGAGGGAGACTTCGGGGCGCTGGCGATCACTTGGCCTGTGATCGCCCATGTGCGGACGGGGCCAGGCTCGGAGTACGACGTGATCACAACCGTGCCGCAGGGAACGCGTGCCAAGATCATCGGTCTCGGCCCGCAGAATAAATGGTTCCTGATTGAGTTGTCCGCGTTGGACGGATCGGCATGGATCCACCAGAGTCTGACTGAAGTCGTTGGCTCCGTGCGGGGGTTCAGGCGGCTTAAGGCAGAGGAGCTCAAACTGCTGCCGCGACCGGGAAGGGATGGCGGCGTCAAGCCGTTTGTAATCACCTTGCCGGAGATTATGAATGTGCGTTTGGGGCCGGGGCTGGAGTATGACGTGATCACGACCGTGCCGCAGGGGACGCGGGCGCCAATCTATGGCATGGACCCGAGCAAGAAATGGTTTCAGGTCGAATTGGAGGGGCTTGACACGCTGGCTTGGGTCCACCGCGGGCTGACGCGGGTTGTCGGCTCGCTGGTGAACGTCAGGCGGATTACGGCGCGCGAGATTGCGGCGCTGCCGGCGGCGATCACCCAGCCGCGGGTGCTGCACGCGCGGTCGGGGCCGGGCACGGAGTACGACGCGGTCACGATCCTGTCGAAAGGCACGTGGGCCAGTGTCGTCGGCATCGGCCCCAAGGCCAAATGGTACCGGCTTGAGGTGGTCGGGCTGGACGACCCGGTCTGGGTAGCCCGGCATCTGACCAAGGTGGCCGGTGGCCCGTTTGGAAGGTTCCGACGGACTGCGACGGGAGAGGCTGCGCTGCATCCGCGGCCGGAATCGGGAGGCGACAGGCCGCTGGCGGTCGCCCAGTCGGAGTCGATGGATCTGCGGTTGGGGCCGGGCCTCGAATACCAGGTGGTCACAACCGTGCCGCAGTGGACACAGGCCCGAATCATGGGCATGGACCCAACCAGAATATGGTTCCAGGTAGAGTTGGATGGGCTGGACACACTGGTCTGGGTGCCCTGGCACATGACGTGGGTGGACGGTTCGTTGCTGAGTGTCAGACGGATTACCGCGCGCGAAATTGCTATGCTGCCGGCGGCGATCACTCAGCCGCGCACACTGAGGGCGCGGACGGGGCCTGGCACAGAGTACGACGTTGTCACCGTCCTGCCCAAGGGGACGTGGGCCAAAATCGTTGACATCGACCCGCAGGCCGAATGGTTGCAGATCGAGGTCGTAGGACTGGACGAGCCAGTCTGTGTACCGCAGGAGTTTGCCAAAGTCGCTGGCGGCTCCCTGGCCGGCGTGCCCCGGTTCGGCGTAAACGAATTCGCGGCGCCCGACAACGACGGCATTGACAGACCCCTTGCCGTCACCCTGCCCATCACCTTGAATGTGCGCACCGGGCCGGGCCTCGACTACGACATCACCAAAGTCGTACCCCAGGGGACGCAGGCTCCCATCTACGGTACGGACCCGAGCGAGAGCTGGTTCCTGGTTGAGATGGAAGGACTCTCCTCGCTCGCCTGGATCTACCGCTACATGGCGCAGGTGGACGACTCGCTGGTGGGAGTCCGCCGTGTAACCGAGCAGGAGGTTGGGGCGCTGCCGGCCGTCCTCATCCAGCCGCGGGCGGTCTTTGCGCAGGCGGGGCCGGGCATGGAGTACGACGCGGTCACGATCCTGCCAAAGGGGACATGGGCCAGGATTACCGGCGTCGATCCGCAGGCTGCATGGGTTCGGATTGAGGTAGTCGGGATGGACAAGCCGGTCTGGGTCGCCCGCAACCTCGTCAAGATGGTCGGCGGCTCGCTGACAGGGATCCCGCAGATTGTGCCGGAGGATAGCCCGTCGTCATCGCCGGCGCTGGCTTCTCAGCCGTAGACGAGCGTTCTGATTCAGGCTGCCATCTTCGACCGCCAAAAAGAGAGCGCATTTCAAAAGCCCCCGTTGTCGATAACGACAGCGGGGGCTTTCTGTATTGGAGGGAGTAGGGTTTGCGGGGATGGCCAGTAGAGTATCGTCGATAAGGAATGCCCAGCAAAGAACGGTCTTGTCTTTCTTTACGCTTTAGAATATCTCTTGCAGGGCGATGCTGAATCCTGCCAGGCTGGGCGAGCGCAAAGTCTGCTCTTCCTCGTAGATGCCCACGACCTCGAAGCGGCTCTCGCCCCGCCGAAGAACCATGATCGTCCTGGCGTCAGGGTCTACGATCCAGTACTCTTGCACGCCGTGTTGGGCATAAAGGTCGAGTTTGAGCGTTCTGTCACGTTCGGCTGTGGAGGGAGAGAGGATTTCGACAACGAGGTTGGGCGCGCCTTGGACGTTATCCGGGGTGATAATCTCGTCTCGTTCATTGGAAACGAATAGCAGGTCCGGCTGCACTACGTCGGTGTCTGACAGTACTACATCGAAGGGGGCAAAATAGACCTTCCCAAGGTTGCGTCCATAAATGAATGCGCCCAACTGGAGATATAACCGACCCAGAATATATTGATGTATCTCTCTGGGGGAGGGAGACATAATCAACTCTCCGCTGAGAAGCTCGTAGCGTTCGTCGTCCGTCGTTTTGAGGTAGTCGGCGTATGTGAGTTTGGTCTGAACATCTAGCATGGTGGTCCCTCCTGCAAGAACGGGGAGAGAGGCGCGGCGCACTTCATGGCAGTTTCCTAGTCCCTGGCGTCCAACCTATTCAGCGGGCCTGACCATTTAAGGATTTTTTCGTCAGAGGTCACCAACTGGTGGCCCTCCAGGGCGGTGGCGACGATGATGCGGTCAGCCGGGTCGGCATGAAAGTTTGCCAAGTTGACTGACCGAATGCCAATCTCACCGTCCACCGGGATTTCGACGAGACCCCCCTGCATAAGAGTCTGTCGCCACGTTCCGATATCCTTCAGCAAGGTAAGCCTACCTTTGTTGTGCAGCATCGCCACCTCCCAGAACGATATCGCAGACACCGCAACTTCGCCGGAAGCCCAGGATCGGTCAATGAAACTGGCGGCCTGTCTACCGAGCTTGCGGCTACCGGACCGCAGCCAGATCAAGACCTGCGTATCGAGAAGAATCATACGAGGTCGTCTCAGTTCCGGCCTGTTACCGCGTCCCACGCCACATCGATCGGTTCATCGAGGTCGCTGTGAATCTGAATGATGTCGCGGTCGCGGCCAAATGGACTCTGCGGCTTTTCCCGGTACGGCAGCAGCCGCGAAACCGGGCGACCGTGCTTGGTGATGACGATCTCTTCACCGCTCTCAGCCACTTCATCCATGAGCTTGAGACATTTGGCCTTGAACTCGGATGCCTTAATGGTGCGGGGGCCTGTCGCTTTATCGCTATCGGTCGGCATGATGCGCTCCTCCTGTGGCATGATGACCACAATTATAGCATGGTTATGACTATGGTCACGACTGAACGGTCGTCAGCGGGGAGGAGCTGTCGCTTCGGTCTGTGGCTAAACTGCGGGAGATGCCAATCGCCTAGCGCCGCAGAGCCTTGAGCAGGCTGTAGGCGCCGCGGGAGATGGCTGCGAAGGCGCCGGCGCGGCTGAAGGGCGAGGCCGGCGCGGGCAGGAATTCAGCGGCATCCAGCTCTTCGATTGCGGTCAGCGTGCGCCGGAGGCCGACTTCGGCCAACTGGCGGCCGCGATCGTCGCCCAGGTCCAGCCCGCCGCAGGCGAAGACCGGCGTCAGGAGACAGCCGAGCATGTTTTCGCGGTAGAGGCGCCAACATTCTTCGAAGCTGAACTCCTGGACCCCCATACCGCGGATGATTTCGGTGTACTCTTCCAGGGCCTCACGCTCGATCTGGCGGCGAACGTCGGTCGTCACACTGCTCGCCAGGAAATAGGCCACGTCGTACAGCGGGCAGCTCAGCGCGCTGAGCTGCCAGTCGATCACGGCGATATCCTCTTCAGGGTTGTCGGAGAAGAAGATGTTGTCCTGCCGGAAATCACCGTGGATGAGGGTTTTGGGTCCGGCTGCGACGTGACCGATGCTGTCGGCGATGCGGGGGCCGTAGGCTTCGGCCAGGCGGCGCATTTCGTCGGAGAAGAAGCTGCCGAACCGCTTGAACGTGGGCACAAGGTTCGCCAGATAGATGAACTGCACCAACGCTCTGCGTCTGCGCGCTAAGGCGTCGTGGAAACCGGTCAGGGGCGGCTGATCGGTCTTGTTCCAGAAGGTTCCGTGCAATCTGGCTGCAGCGCGGATGGCGCGTTTGGCCTGCTCGGGGCTGGCGCCGTCGAGTTGGCTCACCATCTGCATATCGCGCAGGTCTTCGAGTACGAGAACAAAGCGGTCGGCGCTGGCTTCAAAATCGCCGTAGTGCAGTGTAGGCGTCCGCACCGGGGCGTGGGGCGCAGCCAGGCTGTAGAAGTCGTATTCCCGTTTGTGTAGCCCCAGGCGCTTGCTCATGCGCAGATTTTTGGGCTGCGCGCTGGGCAGCTTGAGGATGACCGTCTCGGGGGCGGCGGGCTTCTGCGCAGCCGCCGGACGTCGTGGGTCGGGAATCTCCGGCGGCTGTGGCCCGTGATAGGTGAGATGGCAACGCATCAGCGCGCCCATGATGCCGACCCCGGCGTCACCGATCTCTTTGAGGACGACCTCCCTGATCGGGGGAAGATCGGACGCGCCGCCCGCGGTCAGCGCCTGCTGCATCCACTGGGCTGTTACTTCGCTGGCGTTCTGGGGAATCGGCGGCCTGGTCATGGCGTTGAACTGCCTCTGCTATACACCGAAAAGCGATGGCGCAGCCCCCCGCTCTGTGCGCTCATAGGGTTCGTCGGCGGGCAGGTCGGGCTGGGCCAGGGCTGCCGTCGAGAGTTGGTCGCAGCGTTCGTTTTCCGGGTCCCCGGCATGCCCTTTCACCCAGTGATAGCTCATCTCGTGGCCGTTGCAGAGGTCGAGGAGCCTGCCCCACAGGTCGGGGTTGATCGCGGGCTGGCCTCTCTTGTTGCGGCGCCAGCCGTTCGCGCGCCATCTGCGCGCCCAGCCTTTGGTCAACGCGTCAAGAACGTATTTGGAGTCGCTGTAGAGGGCGACTGTGCAACGCTCATTCAGCGCCTCCAGCCCCCTGATCACAGCCAGAAGCTCCATGCGGTTGTTGGTCGTCCTTCGATATCCGCCGCAGAGTTCCCTGCGGTGCTTGCCGTAGAGCAGGACGACCCCGAATCCGCCCGGGCCGGGATTCCCGCTGCACGCGCCGTCCGTGTAGAGTGCGACTTTTTTCATTGCAGTTTGGAAAGGGTGAGATGACGGGGTGTGTATCTGTCCCGCGACCGGCATGTCAGCGTTCTGCCGGTCACGGGACACGGTGTCAAATGATTGCCGCCTCAATGTTCCGCTGCGCCGTGCTCTTCGTGGCGGTGGTAGTAGACGATCGACAGGCTGCCGATGTCTGTGATGCTGGCGTCGGTGTGTTGCACGATGTGAAGGTGGCCGCTGCCGCAGTCGCCGAACTCGTCACAGGAGAGAGCGCCGACCATGCCGTGGAAGTCGCTGATATTGGTCAACGCCTCGCGCAGGCGGGCGCGGTCGATGTAGAGGCTATCGCCACTGGCAACCGCGACCTCCTCGATCGCACGCAAAAGAATGGTGGCGGCGTCGTAGGCGTGGGCCATGTAGACCGACGTGGGCGCCTCATTGTACTGCGCCTCATAGGCGGTGACGAGGTCGTCTCCACTCTTGCCGGTTGCTTCATTGACGTTTTGTTCGAAGTGCAGCTCCGGGCCGGTGAGATAAATGCCTTCCGATTCCGGTATGGCGAGGAACTCGAAATCCAGCAGGGCCGCGCCGCCGATGCGCGTCGTTTCCTCGAAGCCCGCGACCTGACCGATCTGCTGGATCACCTGTATGCCCTCATCGGGGAAGAGCGGCAGGAACAGACCGTCCGCGCCGCCGGCCGCGATCTGGGTCAGGACAGGGATCATGTCGGTGTCGCCCTTGTTGACCATGGCCGCCGCCACCGAGCCGCCGAGCAGCTCAAACGCGGCGCTGAAAGCGTTGGCCAGTCCGGACGTGTAGGGATCGCCGTCATGGATGACCGCCATGCTGCGCAGGCCAAGGTCGACGTAGGCGAACTCCGCTACCGCCTCTGCCTCGTGCAGATCGTTGTTGGCCGTGCGGTAGTAGCCGCGATGATAGTCGCGGCCGGCACTGCCGCGCAGGTCGGAGGTCAGCGATGGCGCGGTATTGGTGGGCGAGATCAGCACCAGCCCGGCCTCGCTGAGAATGGGCGATGCTTTCACCGCCGCGGCCGAGCAGGAGGTGCCGATCACGCCGACGACGCGCGGGTCGCCGATCACCGTATCCGCGCCCGCCGCGCCCCCTTCCGGCGTGCATAGCGAGTCCAGTCCGGCGCCCATCGTGACGTTGTGCCCCTTGATCGGGCCGTAGTCGGCCAGGGCTATGGCGACCGCGCGCTGGGTGGAGACGCCCAGGTCGCCGATGCTTGTGAGGACCGTCAGCGTGCGAATGTGGATATCTTCGCCCGGGCCGACCACGACGGTCCCCAGCGGGCTGATGACAAGCGTCTGTGCAGAATTCTGCGGCACACATGCGCCGGTCAGGAGAAGAACAAGCAGCAGGCTGAGCCACTGCAGCAGCGGCAGGCGGGGACGGCGTGTTGTCTTCATGGTTACTGTTCCTTTGTCTGGCTGGGTGTCAGTTCGTTAGCGCGCTCAGGGCGCGAAGCGGTAGACCACGGGCAGGCTCTCAACGTCCGGCATCGTGGAATCGGTATGGTGCGAAATCTGGACGCGGCCGGTGCCGCAGTCGCCGAACCGGTCGCAGGAGAGGGCGCCGATGATACCGCTGAAGTCGTTGGTCTGGGTCAGCGCCTCCCGCAGCTTTGCCCGGTCGATGTAGAGCGTATCGCCATGCGCGACCGCGACCTGCTCAATCGCGCGCAGCAGGATGGTGGTTGCGTCGTAGGCGTGCGCCAGGTAGGCCGATGTCGGGCCTTCACCGTACCGTTCCTGGTAGGCGGCGATCAGTTCGCCGCCGCTCCTGCCGGTCGCCTCGTTGACGTTGCCGCCGAAGTTCAGTTCCGGGCCTGCGAAGTAGATGCCCTCCGACTCCGGCAGGGCCAGAAACTCGGAGACCAATAGCCCGCCGCCGCCGATGCGCGTCAACCCGTCCAGCGTGTCGATCTGTTTTCTCTGTCGAACGATGTACGCGGCCTCCTCCGGGAAGAGCGGTATGAACAGACCCTCCGGGCTGGCGGCGGCGATCTGAGCAAGGACAGGCAGCATGTCGGTGTCGCCCTTGTCGATGGCGGCGACCGTGACCGAGCCGCCCAACTCCGCAAACGCGGCGGTGAAGGCGCCGACCAGACCGTGTGTGTAGGGGTCGCCGTCATGGATGGCCGCCATGTTGCGCAATCCAAGTTCGTTGTAAACGAAATCCGCGACCGCCTGCGCCTGGTAGAGATCGTTGCTGGCGATACGGTGGTAGCCGGGATGATAGTTGGAACCGGCGTTGCCGCGCAGGTCGGACGTCAGCGAGGGCGAGGTCGTGGAGGGCGCGACCATCACCAGGCCGGCCTGGCTGAGGATGGGAGAGGCGGCCGCCGCGGCCACGGAGCAGGATGTGCCGATGACGCCGACAACGCGCCGGTCGCCGATCACCGTCTGGGCGGCCGCCGCGCCGCCTTGCGCGCTGCAGAGCGAGTCGAGGCCGGCGCCCATGCTGACGTTGTGTCCCTTGATGGGGCCGTAGTCGGCCACAGCCAGCGCGACACCGCGTTGGCTGGGAACGCCCAGGTCGCCGGCGCTGGTGAGCGCGCCCAACGAACGAATATGGATATCCTCGCCGCCGCCGACCACGACCGTGCCGAGGGCGGCAGTTTCGACGACCGCCGGCACACAAGCGCCGCTCAGGATGAACACGGAAAGCAGAATGAACCATCGCATCAGAGGGAGATGGAGGCGGTGTGTCGTCGTCATGGCTCTTTGTTCCTTGGACTGGCTGGTTGTCGATTCGTTGCCGGCCGCCGGGATGGCATCGGTTGAAAGCTCAGGTGAGAGAGTCTCCGATGGGGGTATCGGAAGCGCCAAGCAGGCCGCCATAGGCCTGGACAGGTTCATTATAGCCATTTCTCGCACAGGTTGACAAGATTGTGAGGAGACTGGAGGTCATTACGACCGGGCCGATGGCGGCGGCAATCCGCGCCCAGCAGGGGGAACAGGGCATCTGTGAGGCGATCGGGGCGGTCTGACCGCCGGGCCTGATCAGGCAAGAATGGGCTGCCGCGCAGCGTCTCAGGGGAGTCAATGGACAGGTGAAGAATTGAACGGAAGGGGGTAAGCCGGCAGGGGATTCCTGTTCAGTCGATCGTTTGCATCGAGGCAAACGTCCTCTGGATCTCCTTTTCTGCTGAGCAAATCAACTCCAGCCCTCGCACCACCAGCTTCAACTGCTCCTCGTCCAGCAAATCCACCACAAGCTGGAGTCGCTCCCGCCCAATGCGCCAAAACCGCTCTATCGCCTGCTCTCCTCGGTCGGTCAATTTGCAGATCACGACCCTGCGGTCATCTGGATCGGCGACCCGGTCCACCAAAGATTTTTCTACCAGGCGGTCGACAACGGTGGTTGTAGCGGAGAGCGCTCTGCCCAGGAAAATGGCGATGCTGCCCATGCGCAGGGGCCCCATGCGCTCGAGCAAAACCAACGTTTTTATTTGGGGAATGGTCATGTCCAACCCTTCCCATTCGTCCAGGCGACCAGTGTGCATTTGCCGGTTCAAGTATTCGATTGATTCCACAAACCGGTCAGCCAACTCCTGCTTGTAGTCGTTTTCCACGAACGCTCACCTAGATTCAGCGATATCATCGGCCTCACATAACTAGCTGATTTTGCAGGGTTTAGTGGAGCTAAAGGGACTCGAACCCTTGACCTCTACAATGCCATTGTAGCGCTCTCCCAACTGAGCTATAGCCCCGTACTATACGTGACGTCCGCTGATGTGCGTTCACATTGAAAACCAGATAGTCTTCAGAATTGCGTATTGCGTACTGCGTTAGGGCAGGCGAGACGAAGATTTTCCGTTGCGCATTGTGAGCGAAACGTCTCGGTGTCAAACGGGATTCACATTCGTAGCGATTGGAGTACGGCTTCGGCTGTCCGGCCCGCTTATCCGCGTGTGTGGAGCTGAGGGGACTCGAACCCCTGGCCTCTACAGTGCGATTGTAGCGCTCTCCCAACTGAGCTACAGCCCCGAATGTGCCGACCTGCGAAAGTGCGAACCCTGTCACAAGTCCATGTGAGCAATTCCGCGTAGTGTATCAACTACGGGCGAATCTGTCAAACGTCACTATTTGGTATTTGAAAGTAATCCACCTCCCCTAAACGCGCCGGTGACGGTGGCCGGGGAACTGAAACATCGTCCAGTCCTCTTCCACCGTCACCGGCGATCCTTCCTAAAGTGGGGGACAGCGCTCCCGCTAACCAACCCGGTCGCCCTGTCCCCCTTTAGCGCCGTCTACTTGGCGCGTTCCTCAGTCGTTGTCCGTGATGTGGATCGTCACCACACTGATGGCGCCCTGGGCAACCCCAGCCGGCGCCGACGATACCACGATGCTGATCGACTCGCCGTCGTCGTTGTCCTGGTCGTCCCTGATTCGCACAGTGAAGTTCTCACTCGTCTGGCCGCCCGTGATCGTTACCGTCGCCGGCACACCCGAGTAGTCACCCGTATTTGTATCAGTAGGAGTATCCGGATGCGTCGCGCCGCCAGAGGTAACCACCGATATACCGAACACTCTGTTCTCATTCTGCGGCGCCGCGATGTTCACGCTCAGCGTAATCTGCTGATTATCACCCTCAGCCACCGTGTACTCTCTCATGTCGAACGTCCACGTCATCGTGTCGTCGTCATCCACCGTGGCCTCGACCGTCTTGGCCCCGGCAATTCCGTAACCCGACGGCGAATTCGTTATCGTAACCACATCGTCGGCCAGGTCGTCGTCATCCGGTACACCCGTAACCGTAACCGTCTGCGTCTGGCTCCAGTTGCTCGTCGAGAACGTCAGATTCGTCTTGTCAACCGTCGCCTTGCCTGTCGGCTGCATCGTGATAGCGACCGTAACGTTGCCTGTCGGCTCCGTCTTCAGCCGCACCGTGTACGTCCCCGTACCACCGGCCTCGGCCACCGTCAGTTCGTCCTTGTTCAGGATCAACTCCGGCTGGTCGTTGTCGGTGACAGTCACCTGCACGTTCTGCGCGGAGGTAATCGCATAGCCGCCGCCCGAAGCCGTGTGTCCGATCGTCGTGCTGTCGTTCTGGTCGTCGTCATCCTCCACGCCCGTCACCGTAACCGTCTGCTTCTGGTTCCAGTTGCCCGTCGTGAACGTCAGGCTTGAAGCGTTCACCGTCGCCGCAGCCGGCGTCGAATTGGCCAGCGTTACCGTAACGTTTCCGCCCGGCTGCTGATCCAGCACCACCGTATACTCCGCCGTCGAACCCTCCGTTACCGTCACGCTGGTCGGATCGATCGTCATCGTGCCCGTGTCATCGTCTTCCACCGTCACCGCAACCGACTTGCTCGACACGCTGTAGCCGCTCGTGGCCGCCACCGTGATCGTTACCGACTCGTCGCCTACGTCAGCGTCGTCCTGACCGTTCACGGTGACCGTCTGCGTATTGTCCCAGTCCTGATCAGTGAACGTCAGGTCGACGAAGTCGGCGGCCTGGCCACCACCTGCCGACACCTGGACAGCGCCGCCGTCCGAACTGCTTACCCGCACCGTCGCGTTGCCATCCGGATTCGTGTTCAACACCACCGAGAAGGTGTCCGTATCCGCGTCGCTGGTCAGTGCGATTTCCGACTTGTTCAGCGTGATGCCCGGCTGGTTGTTGTCCGTCACGTTCACCGTCACCGCAGCCGTCTTCCCTGCGAATTCGGCGCCCGCCGCCGACAGCGAGATCGTCGCACTCTCGTTGTCGCCATCACTGTCATCCTTGATCGTCAGCGAGACACCCTCCCCCGTGTCCCAATCACTGGGTTGAATCGTCAGGCTTTCGTCGCCGCTAACGATCTCGACATCGGTGTTGTTACTGGTCACGGTAATCGTAACCTGGGACGCAGGCATCGCCGACAACTGGACATTGAACGCGTCAGTTACCGTCACATCACTATCACCCTCCGTCACGGCCACCGTCGTCTCGCGCACCACCAGGCTCGCCGTATCGTTGTCCGTTACGCTCACCGGCACCGTCCGGTTGAGGGTAGTGTTGTACCCATCGGCGTTGCCGCCCACTACGTGTTGGACCTCAGCCGTCTCGTTCACCAGGTCGGGGTCTTCAGCGCCCGTCACCGTGACCTTCTGCGTATCATCCCAGTTGTCAGGCGTGAACGTCAGGGCACCCGACACAGTCACTGCGTTGATGTCCGCGTTAGTGCCGCTGCCGGCCGCCACAGTCGGTGTCACCGTAACGTTTTCGCTCGGCTTCGTGTTCAGCCGCACCGTCCACTCTGTCGTCCCGCCTTCAGCCACCGTCGCGCTCGTCGCCCCGATCATCAGACCCGGAGTGTCGTCATCTTTGATTGTGACCACGACATTCACCGTCTGTCCGGCGTAACCGCTTCCGTCGCCTTCAGCCGTGTGTACGATAGTGATCGTCTCGTCGGCGTCGTCCTCGTCATGCGCCGCGGTAACCTCGTTCGTGCGCGCCTTATCCCAATCGTTGCGCCGGAACGTGATTCGTTCCCTATTCACCGATAGCTTGTCACTGTCCTCAGAGAACCGGACAACCACTGTCGCGTTGGGCTGCGCCGACAGCTCCATCGTGTAGCTCGCCGTCGTGCCCTCATCCATCGTGATCGCCATGGTGCTGACTTTGATCGTCGCAGCCTCGTTGTCCTCGACCGCGACCGTTACCTCGATCGCGTCCGCAGCGTAGTTGTCGCTCGTCACCGAGTGCGTGAACGTAACCGACTCGTCCACGATGTCGCTGTCCTCCTCACCCATTACCGTCACCGTCTGCGCCGTGCGCCACGTGCCGTCCTGTTCGCCTTCCGTGTCGCCCGTGAACGTCAACTCAGTCATGTCGACCGTCGCCGCGCCCGTGTCCGAACTGACGACCGCTACCTTGACCGTCTCACCCGCGCCCGGATTCGTGTTCAGTTCCACCGTCCACGTATCCGTCGCGCCTTCGGCAATCGACGAAGTCGACTTGCTCAGCTTGATGCCCGCCTTGTTCACGTCACTGATCGTAACCGCCACCGAAGCCTCGTGGTCGTAGCCGCCGCCCGAAGCCGCCAGCTTGATCGTGAAGCTCTCATCGTCGCTGTCGGTGTCCGTGTCCGGATTGACACTGACTTCCTGCGCCATCTCCCAGTTGGCCGAGGTGAAGGTCAACTGATTGGGAGTGACCGTCGCGACATTTGTCAGCGTGGCCGGGTCCGTCGTAATCGTAATCGTAACGTCGTCATTCTGCGGAGGCGCACCCGCCAGCTTCACCGTGAACACCACCGTGCTGCTGGCATCCTCGCTCACCGACGCCGACGGCGCGCTCAGCACCAGGCCCGCGCTGTCGTTGTCCGTAACCGTTACCGCAACCGTCCGGGCTGTTGTTCCAGCAGTGGTGATATATTGTGTGTCATCGCTGGCGGTGACGCGAACATCAATCGTCGCTGTATCGTTCGCCACGTCGTCGTCATCCGCCGCCTTGACCGTTACCGTCTGGGTATCATCCCAGTTGTCCGCGGTGAACGTCAGCATCTCTGGATCGGTCGTTACGTCAGCGTTGGCGTCTGTCGGCTGGGTCAGCGCCAGCGTAACGTTGCCCGTCGGCTCAGTCTGCAGCCGCGCCGTGAACGTCCCTTCGCCTTCCTCATCGATCGTCAGGCTCGACGTGCTCAGCAGGATGCCCGCCTTGTCGTTGTCGTCAACCGTTACCTGCAACACAACCATCTCGCCGTCGTAACCGCCGCCGGCAGAAGCCGTATGCCTGATCACGGCCGTGTTGTCCATCGAATCATCGTCTTCCCCAGCCGTAATCACGTTCGTGCGCACCTTACTCCAGTCGCCGCCCCGGAACGTGATTCTCTCCCGACTCACCGAGATCAAGTCACTGTCCTCAGCGAACGACACCACCGTCGTCGCCGACGGCCGCGCCGACAGATTCATCGTGTAGCTTACAGTTCCGCCCTCCGGCACCGTGATCGTATGCGTGACGCCCTCCAGGTCACCAGTCCGGTCATTCTCAGGCACTTCCGTCAGGCCGCCGACCACGATCGTCGCATCCGCGTCGTCCGTCACCGTAACCACGACCTGGGCGCTCACGCCCCCGTAGCCGCTCGCATCCGACGTGTGCGTGAACGTTACCGTCTCGTTCTCGATATCGTTGTCCGCCACACCCCTTACCTTGACGGTTGTCGGCCCGCTTTGGCCTGCTGTGTACGTGATCACCGACGGCTCCACCGTCGCGGCGCCCGGATCCGAAGTGGTGATCGTTACCACCACCGTCTCGCCCGTCCCCGGCGCCTCGTTCAGCGACACCGTCCACTCGGCCTCTGTGTTGCTGCCTTCGCTGACTACGTCCGTACCCTCGAACACCGTCTGCGTCGGCCGGCTCACCTGGATGCCAGGCTTGTCGTCATCCTCAATCGTTACCCGAACAGTAGCCGTCATCAGGTCGTTGAACCCCGTGTCGGCCGCGTCCGTCGCCTCCGTCTCGATCGTGATCGTTGCACTGTCATCCGCCGTGTTCGCAGCGTCGAGTTCGTCATCAGCCTGGAGCGAGACAAACTTCGGAACGCTCCAGTCGTCGCTGCTGAAAGTCAGGTTAGACGGTTCGTTTATCTTGTCCGTATCGCTGCTCGTCACATTGACGGTCACCGAACCCACCGGCGCTGCCTTCAGCACCACCGAGAACGCCTGCGCGAGCGTTGCGCCCTCCGTAATCGTTACCGCCGTCTCGCTCACCGTCATGCCGGCGCTGTCGTTGTCATCCACCGTCACCGACACCGTCCGGTTCTGCTCGGCCGCGTAACCGGTGGCGCCGCTCACCGCAAGCTCGATCCCGGTCGTATCGTCGACCGCGTCATCGTCTTCTTCCGTGCTCACCGTGATCGTCTGTGTCTCTTCCCAGGTCTCGTCCGTGAACGTCAGCGTAGCCGGTGAGAACGAAACGTCGTCGAGATCGGTACTTTCGCTCGGCGTCACCGTCACCGTCGCGTCCGGCGGCGTGTTCAGCCGCACCGTGAACGTCCCGCTGCCGCCCTCGCCGATCGTCAGGCCCGTCCGGTTCAACTGCAGACCCGACTTGCCGCTGTCATCGACCGTTACCTCAAGCACGATCATCTCACCATCGTAGCCGCCGCCGGCAGACGCCGTAAACGTGATGATCGCCGTCTCATCGACGGTATTCGCGTCCGTGCCCGCCGTAATCTCGCTCGTGCGCGCCCTGTGCCAGTCGCCGCCCCGGAACGTGATTCTCTCCCGACTCACCGAGATCGAGTCACTGTCCTCAGCGAACGACACCACCGTCGTCGCCGTCGGCCGCGCCGACAGGTTCATCGTGAAGCTCGCCGTACCGCCCTCCGGCACCGTAATCGTATGCGTTACGCCCGCCGCCGTCTGCTCCGCCAGCGCCGTCAGGTCAGTGACGATCGTCGCATCCGCGTCGTCCGTCACCGTAACCACGACCTGGGCGCTCACGCCCCCGTAGCCGCTCGCATCCGACGTGTGCGTGAACGTTACCGTCTCGTTCTCGATATCGTTGTCCGCCACACCCCTTACCTTGACGGTTGTCGGCCCGCTTTGGCCTGCTGTGTACGTGATCACCGACGGCTCCACCGTCGCGGCGCCCGGATCCGAAGTGGTGATCGTTACCACCACCGTCTCGCCCGTCCCCGGCGCCTCGTTCAGCGACACCGTCCACTCGGCCTCTGTGTTGCTGCCTTCGCTGACTACGTCCGTACCCTCGAACACCGTCTGCGTCGGCCGGCTCACCTGGATGCCAGGCTTGTCGTCATCCTCAATCGTTACCCGAACAGTAGCCGTCATCAGGTCGTTGAACCCCGTGTCGGCCGCGTCCGTCGCCTCCGTCTCGATCGTGATCGTTGCACTGTCATCCGCCGTGTTCGCAGCGTCGAGTTCGTCATCAGCCTGGAGCGAGACAAACTTCGGAACGCTCCAGTCGTCGCTGCTGAAAGTCAGGTTAGACGGTTCGTTTATCTTGTCCGTATCGCTGCTCGTCACATTGACGGTCACCGAACCCACCGGCGCTGCCTTCAGCACCACCGAGAACGCCTGCGCGAGCGTTGCGCCCTCCGTAATCGTTACCGCCGTCTCGCTCACCGTCATGCCGGCGCTGTCGTTGTCATCCACCGTCACCGACACCGTCCGGTTCTGCTCGGCCGCGTAACCGGTGGCGCCGCTCACCGCAAGCTCGATCCCGGTCGTATCGTCGACCGCGTCATCGTCTTCTTCCGTGCTCACCGTGATCGTCTGTGTCTCTTCCCAGGTCTCGTCCGTGAACGTCAGCGTAGCCGGTGAGAACGAAACGTCGTCGAGATCGGTACTTTCGCTCGGCGTCACCGTCACCGTCGCGTCCGGCGGCGTGTTCAGCCGCACCGTGAACGTCCCGCTGCCGCCCTCGCCGATCGTCAGGCCCGTCCGGTTCAACTGCAGACCCGACTTGCCGCTGTCATCGACCGTTACCTCAAGCACGATCATCTCACCATCGTAGCCGCCGCCGGCAGACGCCGTAAACGTGATGATCGCCGTCTCATCGACGGTATTCGCGTCCGTGCCCGCCGTAATCTCGCTCGTGCGCGCCCTGTGCCAGTCGCCGCCCCGGAACGTGATTCTCTCCCGACTCACCGAGATCGAGTCACTGTCCTCAGCGAACGACACCACCGTCGTCGCCGTCGGCCGCGCCGACAGGTTCATCGTGAAGCTCGCCGTTCCGCCCTCCGGAACCGTGATAGAATGCGTGGCGCCTGCAGCCGTCTGCGCAGCCGTCAAATTATCCTGATCCAACACCGTCAGGTCAGTGACGATCGTCGCATCCGCGCTGTCCGTCACCGTTACCACAACCTCGACGTCCGCCGCCGTATAGGCGCCGCTCGTAATCGAGTGCTTGAACCTTACATCATCGTTCACAATGTCGTCGTCCGTCTCACTGGATACCGTGACCTCTACCGCATCGTCCCAGGTGCCGGTGCCCGCAGTAAACGTGATCACCGAAGGCGTAACCGTCGCCCTGCTCGAATCCGAACTGCTGATCGTTACCACAACCTCAACACCCGGATCCGTGTTCAGCCGCACCGTCCACATCGAGTCAGTGCTGCCGTCCGCGGTCGTCCTGGTCGTGCCCTCGTACACCGTCTGCGTTGTCCGGCTTAGCTGGATGCCGGCCTTGTCGTCGTCCTCAATCGCTACCGCAACCGAAGCCTTCAACCCGTGGAACGCCGCGTCGGCGGAGGTTTCAGGATTCTGGACCGAGGTCAAGATATCAATCCTTGCGCTCGTATCCGCCGTGTCCACCGGCGAGGCCGGCTCATTGTCAACATCGAGCTGGACCGGCTTCGGCGTGCTCCAGTCACTGTCGCTGAAAGTGATGTTACTCGGATCGTCCACCTTTTCGTCGTCACTGCTCGTGAACGCAACCGTCACCGTGCCCTCCGGCGCCGCCGTCAGCACGACCGTGAACGCAGCTACGTCCTGCGCGCCCTCTCTGACCGTAACCGACGTCGGCTTTACTGTCATGCCGGCGCTGTCGTTGTCATCGACCGTGACCGACACCGTCCGGTTCTGCTCGTCCCCGTAACCTGTGGCGTCGCCGCTCACCGTAAGCGTAATCCCGGTCACGTCGTTGACCGCGTCTTCGTCCTCCCCCGCGCTCACCGTTACCGTCTGCGGCTCTTCCCAGGTCTCGTCCGTGAACGTCAGCGTGGCCGGCGCGAAGGTTACGTCATCGTTAGCGGGTTCGACGCTCGGCGTTACCGTAACAGCGTCCGTCGGCTCCGTGTTCAGCCGCACCGTGAACATCCCGCTGCCGTCCTCGGCCACCGTTATGCCCGTGCTGCTCAACTGCAGGCCCGCCTTGTTCGTGTCATCGATCGTTACCTGCACCACAATCATCTGACCGGCGTAGCCGCCGCCCGCAGTCGCCGTATGCGTGATCACCACCGTCTCGTCAAGGGAATTAAGGTCCGTGTCCGCCGTAATCTCGGTCGCGCGCGGCCTGTGCCAGTCGCCGCCCCGGAACGTGATTCTCTCCCGATTCAGCGAAATCAACTCACTGTCCACCGGGAAATTCACCACCGTCGTCGCCGTCGGCCGCGCCGACAGGTTCAGCGTGTAGCTTACCGTCCCGCCTTCCGGCACCGTAATCGTATGCGTGATGCCCGCTTCCCGCAGGTCCTGTTGCTCCTGCGTTCCATCCGTCTCCGGCACCGCCGTCAGGCCGCCCGTAACGATCCTCGCATCGGCGTTGTCGTCCACCGTTACCACGACCTCGGCGTCCGCCGCCGCATACGCGCCGCTCGTCACCGAGTGCTTGAACCTTACATCATCGTTCACAATGTCGTCGTCCGTCTCACTGGATACCGTGACCTCTACCGCATCGTTCCAGGTGCCGGTGCCCGCAGTAAACGTGATCACCCCAGGCGTAGCCGTCGCCCTGCTCGTATCATCACTGGTGATCGTTACCACAACCTCCACACCCGGATCCGTGTTCAGCTGCACCGTCCACATGGCGGGGTCCGCGCCCGGCGCGTCACTCACCGCGCTCGTGCCCTCAAACACCGTTACCGCTTTCGGGTCAACCTGGATGCCGGCCTTGTCGTCGTCCTCAATCGTCACCGCCACCGAACCGGTCAGCCCGTGGAACGGGTCCGCCTCATCGTCCGTGACCGAGGTCGCGATCATGATGGTTACGCTGTCATCGTCCGTGTTCAGAGGGGGCGTGTCCGGCTCGTCATCAACGTCGAGCGCCACCGTATGCGCCTGGTTCCAGTTATTAGTACTGAAAGTGTGCGCAGCCGGGCTGTCCGCCTTGTCCGTATCGCTGCTCGTGAACGTGACCAGCACATCGTCCGTCGGCTGGCTCGTCAGCACGATCGTGAACGCATCCGCTGAGTCGTCGCCCTCCCGCACCGTATACGGCCCCTCGCTCAACATGAAGCCCGCTTCGTCGTCGTCATTCACCGTAACTTCGACGTCGCGTTGGATGTTCAAGTACGGGCTATCAGCCGGCGCATCGCTGACCCGCAGTTGGATCGTCGCCGTATCATCACTGACGTCCGCATCCTCTTCCGTCTCAATCGTTACCGTCTGCGGGTCGTCCCAATTCTCCGTCGTGAACTCCAACGTTGCCGGCTCGGACGTTACCTCATCGTTGGGATCAGGATTGGCCGCGGGTTGCGTCACCGTTACCGTAATGTCACCGTCCGGCTCCGTGTTCAGCCGCGCCGTGAACGTCCCGCTCCCGCCCTCTTGGATTCCTATATTCGCCCGGCTCACCTGGATGCCGGCCTTGTCATTGTCCTCAATCGTTACAAGCAATACCTCGACTTGGCCGTCGTAACCGCCGCCGGCCGTCGCCGTATGCGTAATCAAGACCGTCGCGTTGACGTTGTCGTCATCATCCTCGGGCGCAGTGATCAATGTCGTGCGCGGCTTGTCCCAATCGCCGCGCCGGAAGGTGATCCGTTCTCTATTTATCGTGATCCCGTCATTCTGTACCGTGAACCACACCACCGTCGTCTCCGTCGGCTGTGCCGTCAGCTTCATCGTGTAGCTCGAGGTCGTGCCCTCCGACACCGTCAGCCTGAACGCAGTCGGATTATCCGTATCTGTGTCGTCCGGCGCGCCCACCGCCCCCAACTCGATGCGGGCATCGGCGTCGTCCGTAACCGTTACCATGACCCCGGCCGTCACACCGTCATAGCCCTCGTCGTCCGACGCGGCCGAGTGCGTGAACGTTACCTCCTCAGGCACGATGTCGTCGTCCGCCGCGCCCATTACCGTAATCGTCTGCGCCGCGTCCCATTGCACCGCGCCCGTCGTGCGGAGCGTGTCATTAGTAAACGTGATCACCGACGTGTTCTCTGCCGTGCTCGCCGTCGCCGCGCCCGGGTCCGAACTGCTGATCGTTACCACCACGTCCGCCGTCGGCTCCGTGTTCAGCTGCACCGTCCATGTCGCGTCCTGCGCGTTGTTGTCCTCGCTCTCCTTGGTCGTGCCCTCAAATACCGTAACCGAGCCTTTGCTTACCTTGATGCCCGGATTGTCGTCATCCTCAATCGTTACCGGCAGCTTCAGTTCCAGGTCCGCGAACTCGGCATGGGTCGACGTATGCGTGATCGTTACCTCATCGTCGTCCGTATCGACCGGCGTGCCCTGTTCATCCGGGGCCGACACCGTAACCGTCACACCCGTTTCCCAGTTGTCCGCCGACAACACACCTTGGGCCGAAATCACTACCGTCGCTTTATCCGTATCGCTGCTCGCAACTGCGATCGTCACCATCGTCTGCGGCTGCGCAGCCAGCGTGATCACGTAGCTGTTCGCTCCGTCCTCGGCCACCGTCAGCGCATCCACCGACAGCAGCACCGACGCCTCTTCGTCGTCATCCACCACTACCGCCACCGGCCGCACCGGCACCGTCTCATAGCCGCCGCCGTCCGCATCATGCGTAATCGACACCGTCTCGTCGCTGAAGTCGGCATCCTGCACCGCCGTCGCCGTTACCGTCTGCTCACGGCTCCAGTTGCTCGTCGTAAATGTCAACTCTTCGGTGTCTACCGTTACCGCATCCGTGTCCGGGCTTGCCACCGCTACTGTGACGTCAGCCGTAGGCTCCGTGTTCAGCCGCACCCGCCAGCTGACCGTATTGCCCTCGCCTACGGTCACCCGGTTCGTGCTGACCCTGACGCCGGGCTTGTCGTCATCCTCAATCACCACCACGAAATTCTCGCTCAACCCGTCAAACTCGGCTCCTTCAGCCGTGTGACTGATGATTACACTGTTATCGAACTGGTCATCGTCCTGAAGCGCCTCTACCTCTACGATGCGCGTCCTATTCCAGTCACCCCGCCGGAAGGTGATCCTCTCCCGATTCACATTGATCAAATCCTGCTGCGCTTCCGGTACTGTAATCTGCACAACAGTCGTCTCATTCGGTTGCCCGTTCAGTTTGACCGTGTAGCGGCCCGTCACGCCCTCCTGCACCTTCATTTTCGCCGGGCTGATGATGATCTCCGGCGTGTCATCGTCCGTCACCGACACCCGCACCGCACGAGTCGCCACCGCGCCGTAGTCGCCGCCCGACGCCGAGTGCGTGAACGTTACCGTCTCGTCTACGAAGTCGTCGTCATCCTCGCCGGTTACGGTGACCACCTGATCTTGGTCCCAGTTGCCGGCTTGGCCTACGCCCCCGGTAAAGGTCAGGGTTGCAGACTCGACCGTCGCCGCCCCGGAATCGGAGCTGCCGATCGTAACCGTAACCTCTACGCCCTCTCCGGGATCCTCGGTCAGCTTCACATTCCACATGGCTGGAGTGCTGGTAGCCGCATCGCCGGCGGCATTGGGGGTAAAGTTCGTTCCCTCGAAGACGCTCTGGCTGTACGCGCCCAACTGGATGTTCGGTGACTCGTCGTCAATAATATTGACGCGCGCAATCGACGGCGTCACCACCGTCAACCCTGACGGAAAATTGGTCGCAGTGCTGTCAATCACCAGGTCCAGCGGGTAATTGCCGTCCGCTTCCGTATTACTGGTAGCCTGAACCCGGAGCTCACCGCTCGTTTGACCTGATGAGATCGTCACCGACTCCGGCAGGCTGGTGACACGTTCCCCCTGGTCCGCTTGCAACGCCGTGATGGCGATCGTGTAGCCGCCGGTGGGTGCAGCCGCGCTCACCTCCACGGTCACAGTCACCGTTTGGCCCTCAATCACGTTGTACGTCGCCTCGGCAAACGACACCGTGATCGGATCCTGCGCATGCGCGATCTCGGCGGGATCGGTAAGAATCTGAAGCGGCGTCGCGACGAGGGCGGCAATCAGAACCGCCGGAAGCGCGACACGTGAGAGAACTCTGTGGAAGCCACGGCCAATACGTCCTGCCGTTGAACCTGCCGTTGCTTTGCGCCAACTCTTAAACATTTCGGTTTTCTCCCAAGTGTGCGTGTCTGACCTGTCGTCAGTTCGTCGAGACGTATGCCGCGGCGGCCACAGGCTCTGCCGGGTTCGTCGCCGGTCACAATCTAACCGACAACAAGACCGCTCCCTGAACCATCACCCACAAACGGGGGCGCTCAAGGTGCGGACAAAATTTCTTACTTTACTTATAGCTGCTTCGTTTTCCGTTGTCAACTCCCGATATTTGGGGAACTGACCTCAATCATAATAGGTCGGTTTCCCTATGTCAAATTGCGCTTTTTCAGCACTGTCGCTTTTTCAGCATTGCGTTTTTTCGACGCTGCAATGACGGGCCATCCCTCGCGTCCGCACGGTCGGGCCTGCCCGTACGCAATACCCAAACACAAGTTTATCAATGGCAACGTACTTTCGCAACCGTTGCCGAGCGCCGGCCGCGAACCCTGTGAACTCGTGCGTTCCTTGCCTGAACTCAAATGGATCGCACAAAACTTTGCAAAGAGCCGACCTGGACGGGCGGGAGCGCAACACACGCTTCGTCTCCCTGTCGGGCAAGCTCCCACAGGGAGAGAACGCAGCGCGGCGCTGAATTCGCGCAGCCATTGGTCGAAAGGGGGACGATGAAACTGAGGCGCCCGGATTTACGCGCCAACATCGAATACTCTGATTATACGCACGATGCCGAAAAGGGGAAAATGAGGTTTCTACAAAAATCCCGGCATCGTGCCGACACTGAATTTCATGTCAAGTGGAGCTAAAGGGACTTGAACCCTTGACCTCTACAATGCCATTGTAGCGCTCTCCCAACTGAGCTATAGCCCCGCTATTATATGGCCCGCATCGCGGCGCGCCGCCAGCGGGATTGAAATCATATAGGAAACCGTTTCGGCTGTCAAATCCAATCGCTGCGAGGGGCGCATCCCAATTTGTTTGGTCGTTGCGATGTGCCCTTTCAGTCGGCGAGAAAAGACCCACTGCATATGAATCGACCCGTCGCCTGCAATCCCGCAAATCCCCAAATCCCGCAAATCCTGATTCAGACAACGTTCGCCCAAAAATCTTGGATGCGCCCCTGTCAAATCCAATCGCTGCGAGGGGCGCATCCCAATTTGTTTGGTCGTTGCGATGTGCCCTTTCAGTCGGCGAGGAAAGACCCACTGCATATGAATCGACCCGTCGCCTGCAATCCCGCAAATCCCCAAATCCCGCAAATCCTGATTCAGACAACGTTCGCCCAAAAATCTTGGATGCGCCCCTGTCAAATCCAATCGCTGCGAGAGGCGCATCCCAATTTGTTTGGTCGTTGCGATGTGCCCTTTCAGTCGGCGAGAAAAGACCCACTGCATATGAATCGACCCGTCGCCTGCAATCCCGCAAATCCCCAAATCCCGCAAATCCTGATTCAGACAACGCCCCCCCCAATCCCGACCTCTCGCCAGACGGTATATCAGTTTCACCCGCGCCTGAAATTTTTTACGAAATCAGCGCACATACTGTATCATGCTCGTTCTATATCCCGATTTTTGTGCCATTCAGGAAAGGGGAAGAGAGCCGCGATGCAGACGGCCAAACGGATTTTCGTGAATCTGCCGGTCAGCGACCTCAGCCGCTCGGTCAGTTTTTTCACCGAGCTTGGATTTACCTTCGACGATCAGTTCACCGGCGATCATGCCGCCTGTATGATCATCGGCGAGAATATGTTCGCGATGCTATTGGTGGAGGAGTTTTTCACAAGATTCATTCCCGGCAAGGAGATCGCCGACAGCGCGCACTGCGCCGAAGTTGTTGTCGCCCTATCCGTCGATTGCCGCGCTGAAGTGGACAATACGCTGGCAAAGGCCGTGGCCGCGGGCGGCAGTGAATGCAGAGATGCGACCGACGCCGGCTGGATGTATGGCCGTGCCTTCCAGGACCTCGACGGCCATGTGTGGGAGATCTTCTCCGTCGATGCAAGCCGGATGGCGGAGGCCGCTAACCACTGATTCTAAGGAGACAAGCATGACACTCAGTATCTATCTGAACTTCAACGGGAACTGCCGCCAGGCGTTCGAGTTCTACCGCTCCGTCTTCGGGGGCGACTTTATCAGCATTTCGACCTTCGGCGAAGGTCCGCCCGACATGGGCGTGCCGGAGGAGGAGAGCGATGGCATCATGCACGTGAGCTATCCGATCGGGTCGAGCACACTCATGGGCAGTGATGTGCTTTCCGGGTTTGGGCCGCCGATGCAGATGGGCAACAACTTCTCCATCTCCTACTCGCCGCAGAGCCGCGCGCAGATGGATGAACTGTTCGCCAAAATTGCGGAGGGGGGCACGGTCACGATGGCCCCGGCCGACATGTTCTGGGGCTCCTACTTCGGCGCCTGTGTCGACAAGTTCGGCGTCGCCTGGCAGTTCAACTTTGATATTCAGCAGGAGTAGCCTCTTCGTCCGTTGCCGACTCCGGGTTTTGGACATTTGGCAACGGGCGAACAGTCCGTTGCCGGCTCCGGGTTGCGGGTAGTCGGCAACGGACGCGCACCGGCGCGCCGCGCTGCCCGCTCGCCGCCTCCGGGTTCAAAGCTGTCAGGTGGCGGCAGGCCAGGTGGCCGACAAGATCACCGGCGCTCAACCGGATCCCGCCGTTTACCTTATCCGTTAGCGCGAGTAGCGGTAGACAACGGGCAACGCCGCAAAGTCTGTGATGCTGGCGTCGGTATGATGCCTGATCTCAGCGCGACCGCTACCGCAGTCGCCGAACCTGTCACACGATATGACCCCAATGATGCCCTGGAACCCGGTCGTATTGGTCAGCGCCTCCCGCAGCCTGCGCGTTTCAGTAGCAAGCCGCCAGGTCAGAATTGCGTAGACGAGAGTGGAAAGTGCGACCACCCCTGTGAACCATATCATTAAGCAATCTTCCACAGCCATGTTGGGAAAACAAACGGCGAAACTTGCCACGGCTCGTTGAGCGATGTCTTCTGTCATACTGTCTGTAGTGACTTGACCCTCCCCTCCAGCCACACACTCAACTGCGCGAATCGAAACGAATTCATCTCGAACAGCCGCATGAAGAAGGCATATGCCTCATCGCTGTCGCAGTCGATGAAGTAACCGTTCAGACGCAAAAATGAGTCTGTGACGAAAAAAGCAACCCGTTTGTTGCCGTCCACGAAAGGGTGATTGTTGGCCAGGCTCTCCATCAGCGCGGCCGCCTCCTCGATCAGGCTATCGTAGTACCCCAACTGGGGCCGCATGATAGCGGAAGCCAGCGCACCCTCATCACGAATGCCGCGCGCGCCGCCGAACTCGCGAATCAGCGCGTCATGGATGGCGATTGCTTCACCAATCTCCGGGTAGACGCGACTCATTCCGCGAGTAACTCGGCCAGGCGGCGGTTCCGCTCGACGCTGGCCCGGAAGTGCGCCATCACCTCAGGCCGGGGCGTCCCCCGCTTGCGGTTCACAATGTACTCCTCCATCGCCTCCTGCAACACGGCCTGGAACTGACGGCCCTCTTTGCGGGCAATCTCCCGCATCGAGGACAGCGCCTCCGGTGATGCCTGGCTGGAAAACTTGACTTTCTGCATTCCCATCACACATCCTCCTTTCTTGTATTTTCACAGTATCGCAAGGCATGACTACTTTGTCAAGATTTAGCTTGATAAAAGTTGACAAGAGCGCCCGACCGCCCGTTCACGCCGCCAGCGTCAGGTTCAACTCCTCCAGGATATGCGGTAACTCGTCGCCAAACAGCGTATAGGCTCTCTGCAAGCCGCCTTTCTGAATGAAAGGCGCAAACTGAAAATCGTCCAGTCCGATGCTTACGCTGCCTGCGATGTGGTCGCGGATCGCTTCCAGCCAACCGCGCTGCTCGGCTGTGAAAGCCCGCCCGGTTCGCCAGGGCAATCGCCTCCTGATTTTCCAGCGCCTCGTTTCTTTCGACAATCCAATCAGATTTCAATCTGGCGCCAAGGCCTTTTGCATGGTTTGCGCCCTGGGAAGGCACGCGTCTCTCCAGCGTTTACAAAATACGCAGTGTTAGGAAAAGTCTGGCTCTCAAAGTAAACGCACATCTGACACAATCACCCCTGGGTGCGGTCCGCAATAGGGGCGAAATTCCGGTCATCCACCCAGAACCGCACCGGCGTCTGATTCCCGGCGCGCTGGCCGCACTCGATTCCTGAGGGGTGCATCCGAGATTATTGCATATCCCCCTGGGATCGCGGGCGTCTCGCCCGCACCCCGCGTAGCTGACAAGATAGGGCGAGAAGCGCGCCAAAAATCCTGGACACACGCCTGCCGAGCCAGTCACCTGCCAAAACTGAAGTGTGGTATAATACCTCTGTGCATCGGTCAGGCAAAGCCAACCCCTGGTCGCCTGCCAACAGCGCCAGCCTCCGCAAACGCGAAAAAGGCGTTTTCCTTCGCATAGTAATCGAGAGGGGGGGGGGGGGGTAAAGCGGACAAAGCGGACATTTTTACTAAACGTTTAGTAATCGCGCTCATATAGCGAAGCGGTAGCGCATTTACGGCTGGCGCTCATATAGCGAAGCGGTAGCGCATTTATGGCTGGCGCTCATATAGTGAAGCGGTAGCGCATTTATGGCTGGCGCTCATATAGTGAAGCGGTAGCGCATTCAACCATTCCTTTTGAAGATTTTTTGGCGGACTTGTCTTCCATGGGAGCGCCAATACAAGAAATCTTCAAACCCGCCGTCCAACCTCAAATCACCCGCACGCCAATCTCTCGTAAACTCTCGTACAACGCTCGTCATACGCTCGTGCCTCCGCAATGCCTCCAACCCGCCCCAAGAACCCGCCTGCACCCCTCTGCCTCTCCCCCCGCTCTCTTCCCCCCCTTGACATCCGCGGTCGGTGCAGCATACTCTGATGCCTGCCGGCCGGGCGCGCAACGAAGCATAACGGGCCGCATCATCGGACGTTCCATACCAGCTTTCACAGGAGAACAAGATGCGTGCAAAAACAACCTTCAAGATCGTGAGCTGGGACGAACAGCCGTTTGACGAGCCGGAGAGCGGCCCAAAGCTGACCCAGGCACACGTGAAGAGGTCTTTTGCGGGCGATCTGATCGGTACCGGCAACCTCATGTACGTGATGACGCACCTTGACAGCGGGAGTACCCCGTTTTCAGGTTTCGAGAAGGTTGTGGGCAGCTTGGGCGGGCGCACAGGCAGCTTCGTGCTACGGCACACGGGATCTTACGATGGCGAGCAGGCCGCGGCCGAGTGTGAGGTGGTGCCAGGGTCGGGTACAGACGAGCTGGCAGGGCTTTCGGGCGCCGGGGGGTTCTCTGCGGGACATGCCGAGGAGCACGAAATGACGCTGGAGTATGAACTGTGACTCCCGGTTCGGTCGCGGCCCGCGGCCCCGTCTGCGTCATGTAAGTGGACGCGTTCAAGTACCAGGCTGAAGCAGGTCGAAAGTGGACATGCGGGCCGGTTGGATGCGGCAGTGCGATGTCAGTTTCGCTCGGCCGCGGATGCCAGTTCACTATCAGGGAATCCGCTCGCGCCCTACGGCGTGGGTACGAGTCGCATCGGCGCAGAGCACGACCTTGGCTTCATGCCAAATTCATGCTATTTTCATCCTATGGCGAATCTACAGGTAAAGAACATACCGGAAGCCCTTCATGAGCGATTGCGTCGCCACGCGCGTGAGCAAAACTGCACCATGAGTGCGGTGGTGCTCAACGCTGTGGAGCGAGAGTTGGCGAGATGGGAGTGGCGGAAACGGCTGGCCCAACGCCCCAGGACCGACCTCGGCGTCGCGGCCGCGACACTGCTGAGGGAAGAGCGCTCGCTGCGCGACATGGAGACAGGGTGCCCCGATTCGTAATCGATGCCTCAGTCGCGGTCGAGTATCTCCTGCGGACATCTCTTGGCCTGACGGTGGCCGACATGATCGAGAGCGCCCCTTTGGTTGCGCCCGAGTTGCTGGATGTGGAGGTGTTGTCGGTGTTGCGCCGTGCGGCGCGCCACGGGCATCTTGACGAGGCGAGGGCGTTGATGGCCGTGGATGACTTGTATCATTGGCCGGTCGAGCGTATTTCTCACCAGGCGCTTGTCCAATTGGCTTGGCAGTACCGCCAGAATGTCAGTTCCTATGACGCTTTTTACGTGGCTGCTGCCCGCGTCCATGATATTCCATTGCTAACTGGGGATGGCCGGCTTGCAAGGGCGCCGGGTCTGCACGTGGCGGTGGTTAACGTGCGCGTGGGATGATCCGGGTCTCTGCCCAGACGCGGCCCACAGCCTTCTTGCCACCTTCATTACAAAATTTTGTCAAATTACGTCATCCATCAGGGCGAGAAGCGGTAGACAACCGGCAATTCTGCGATATCCTTTACAGTGCTCTCCGCGTCGGGGCTGTGCCTCTAAAATACCTTACCCGGCCGCGGCGGGGCAAATCGAGTGGAATCTCTGCGAGCCGCCGGTGACTGCGCCTCCAGTTCCCCAACTGATCGCTCCTCAATCCACTTTGCCAACCTCGCGAGATTCGAGTAGAATAGCTGCGACTCGTCCTGATCCTTTGAGGAGAACGCCCATTTGTCATTTCGCCCATTCTCTTTAGGCGATGCCCTGCTCCTGCAGCGTCTGCGCAAGTATTCGACGCCTCTCCAGATTGAGCGCATCCTGCTGGAATCGATATCGCCTGTGCGAACTGTACTGCGCTCCTGCTTTCCCTGGTATCGTCACAGTTCGTTCACCTACGTTCTGCGCCAGAAAGAGAACGGCTTGGCCCGCGAAGGGCTGATCCAGTTGCATCTGCGCCCCCACACCCACGAAGCTGACGTGACCCTGCTCTCGCCTGCGCTTGACGCCCCCCAGGGCCATCCGGCCATCTGGCAAAAGCTGTTGAGCTACAGCGCACAGCATATCATCCACCAAAAGGTAAGCAGGCTGTTCAGCGACCTGCCGGACCAGCCGCTGCTCGTCAATACCTTCAAGCAAGTCGGCTTTGCGCTGCTCACCCAGGTTACAATCTGGCGGCTGGGCACGGCGTCGCAGGCCCGGCCCGATGCGGCCCCGGCTCTTGATGCCCGCCGACTCCATCCGTCGGTTGGCCCGTTGCTGACTCAAGCCGCTGGCACACTTGGCAACGGGCAAAAAGCTGGGCGGCAATCAAATTCGGTGCGTCCGCAGCGCGCCGCGGACGCCTGGGAACTGGAGCGGTTGTATCAGCGGATCACACCTCTGCCTGTGCAGCAGCTGGAGATGGGGTTGACGCCCGATCAATCTGAAGAGGGCCGCATTTCGCCCATCCTGTCCAACCCCCATCAGACGCCGATGACGGGCTATCTGTTGGAGGACGACCGCGGCGTGGGCGGCTGTGTTCAGATTTTGTGGGGCAAGCGCGGCGCCTGGATCCGCCTGTGGGTCGATACGAACGATCCACGCACGGAGAATGCCCACCTGCTGTTGGGTTTTGCCTTGCAGCGGATCAACGAGGCGCCCCAAGCGCGCCGCGCCTACATCGGCGTGCGCGCATACCAGACCGGTCTCAATGCGCTGTTGAGCGACTACGGTTTTGCGCCTTTTACGGACCGGGTGCTGATGGTGCGCAATATCTTACAGTGGCGGCGTCAGTCGGTTGACCAGCGTGTGCCCGCGCTCGAAGCGGTGCAGGAGGTCGTGCCCGGTTCGCTTGCCGTCCACAAGTTGATGGCCGCCGACCCAATGTCGAATGGGCTTCACAGAACCGAGGTGTGCGCTTCCGCGGCGCCATCGCCTTGCGCCGCTGCGCTTCGTAACGAGGAGGGTGGCCGCGCGCAGAACTGAATCTGATTGCCGACACCATCTGCTGCACACGGGACGGCAATATAAAGGAGGAACTGATTTGCCCGGTGCTGACGCCGGCCGTTTGGCGCCAACCTGATAATTTGGCAACGGGCAAAAGGACAAAAATGACTCTATACATTGCAGATGATCTGGATCTGTTGTTGGCTGTCCTGCCGGAACGCATTCGCGTCTCGCTGCAGCAGTTGGACCGGGCCGGTGATCTGATCGAAATCGTGATGGACCTGGGCCGTCTGCCTGAAGCGCGCTTTCCCGATAGCGAAGTCTGTCTCAGCCCGGAAGAGACGACGCGCGATGACCTGCAACACGTGATTGACAATATCGGCGATTTTGGCGCTGATAACCGGGCCGGTATCGAACGCACCTTGCACCGTATCTCGGCCATCCGCAATCGCAAGGGCACGGTCATCGGCCTGACCTGTCGCGTCGGCCGCGCGGTGTACGGTGTGATCGACATCATCCGGGACATCATCATGAGCGGCAGCAGTCTGCTGTTGCTGGGGCGGCCCGGCGTGGGTAAGACGACCCTGCTGCGCGAGGCGTCGCGCGTGCTCAGCGACAAAAAGCGGGTGGTGATCGTCGATACCAGCAATGAGATCGCCGGGGATGGCGATATCCCCCACCCATCGATCGGGCGGGCGCGGCGCATGCAGGTGGCGACGCCGATTTTGCAGCATGAAGTGATGATCGAGGCGGTCGAGAACCACATGCCGGAGGCGATCATTATCGATGAGATCGGGCGTGAACTGGAGGCTGTGGCCGCCCGCACCATTGCCGAGCGCGGCGTACAGTTGATCGGCACGGCCCACGGCAATACACTGGAAAACCTGTTGATGAACCCGACCCTCTCCGATCTGGTCGGCGGCATTGATACGGTCACGCTGTCGGACGAGGAGGCCCGGCGGCGGGGTACGCAGAAGACGGTTCTGGAGCGCAAGGCCCCGCCAACCTTCGATGTGTTGATCGAGATTCAGGAACGACAGCGCATGATCGTGCATCACAAAGTGGCCGAGGCGGTTGATTCGCTGCTGCGCGGCTGGACGCTCTCCCCCGAAATTCGCTATGTGAACAGCGACCGTCAGGTCCACATCGAATCGGTCGAGAGCCGGGAGAAGTCCGGCCGGATCGGTCAGAGCCGGCAGGGGCCGGACGGGACCCGCCGTCGGCAGCCGGCGCGCAGGCGTGACGAGCGCGCCGCGCAGATGGCGGAGACGCTCGACGGCAGCGCGGAGGACGGCAGCGCGGAGGACGGCAGCGCGGAGGACGGCAGCGCGGAGGACGGCAACGGCGAGGGCAAGCGCAAGGCTGTGCGCGTTTTCCCCTACGGCATCGGCCAGAATCGGCTGCGCACCGCCGCGCAAAATCTGAAAGTCTCGGTAGAGGTGGTCAAAGAGCTGCGGGATGCGGATATCGTTATGACATTGAAGAACTATTTCCGCCAAAAGCCCCAGCCCATCGCCGATGCCGAGCGCCAGAATGTACCGGTCTACGTCCTGCGCAGCAATACGGTTACGCAGATGGAGCAGTATCTATTGGACGTATTCCAGTTGCGGCGCGATGATCCGGACGTTGTCTTTGACTCTGCCATGCGCGAGACGCAGAACGCGATTCAACGGCTGCAGAAGGGCGAAAAGTCGGTCGAGTTGAGTCCGCAGGCGGCTTCGATTCGCAGTCAGCAGCACCAGTTGGCGCGCACGGCCAATCTCATCAGCCACAGCTACGGGCGGGAACCCCACCGCCGCGTGCGCATCTTCAGCCCACCGTAAGCGCCGGTCGTGACATTAACGTCGTGTCAATAACAATGTGTGTGCAATGTTTATAACATTCGAAGGGTCGGATGGCAGCGGCAAGACCACACAGATCCGTCGGCTGGCGGAGCGTCTGCGCCAGGACGGACGCTCCGTGCTGACGACCCGTGAGCCGGGAGGCACCCGCATCAGCGATGGCATCCGTCAGCTGCTGCTGGATATGGCGCATACGGAGATGCATGCTCGCGTCGAGACGCTGCTTTTCAACGCCGCGCGCGTGCAGCTGATCGAGGAAGTGATTCGCCCCGCCCTGGCCGCGGGCGCCATCGTCCTGTGTGATCGGTTTGCCGACAGCACGCTCGCCTACCAGGGCTATGGCCATCAGCAGGACATTGCGGAGTTGGAGCGCCTGATCGAATACGCCACCGGCGGATTGCGCCCGGATCTGACGGTCTACCTGGATCTGCCGCCGTCGGAAGGGATCAGACGCAACCGGGGCCGGATCGATGGCGAATGGAACCGGCTGGACGCGCAGGAGTTGTCCTTTTATCAACGCGTAGAGGCGGGCTATCGGCAACTGATCGAGCAAGAGCCGGCGCGCTGGATCGTCATTGACGCCGGGCGTTCCCGTGAAGAAGTCCATCACGATATTGTGCGCGCAGTGCAGGAAAGGCTGTCGGCGTTCGTGCCAAGTGGCTAAAGCGTTTTCACTGGTCACCGCCCACTGATCACTGGCCACTGTAGTTGGGAGAGCCGTGTATGAAACTGGTCATCGCGATTGTGAATGAGGAAGACAGCCCCAATCTCCTGGACCGGCTGGGGCGGCGCGGCTATGCGGCGACCATCACCGGCACCCGCGGCGGCTTTCTGCGCATCGGCAACGCCACCATCTTCTGTGGTGTGGAAGACGGGCAAGTGGAGGATGTGCTGACCGTCTTTCGTGAGAGTTGCACCAGCCGCATCCAGTATGTGACACCCCTGCCGCCGGTGATGGAGCCAGGCGAGATGCACATCCCCACGCCGGTGGAAAAACAGGTGGGCGGGGCCACGATCTTCGTCGTGCCGGTTGAGCATTTTGAGAAGATATAGGAACGATTGTCTGTCGCCGACGCGGCAACCCCGCGTAGACCGTGCGCCCGCTACAGCCCGCCTGGCCCTGACATGTCGGCATCATCCCCGTCCGGCGGCTCCGGCATGGAGGATTCGATCGATTCCGGGCTTTCGCCCGCATCCAGCCGATCCATCACTTCGGTCATCTCCTCATCCAGCGGCTCGCCCGTTTCATCGCTCATCTTGCGCATAAAATGGGCCAGCGCACGCGGATCCTCCTTCTCCAACCCGGCCATCAGCGAGGGATCGTCCGCCATCGACTCGATGCGTTTATCTTCGGAACGCAGCACGCGCAGTCGGCTCATCAGCCGGTGCAGGCGTTGCCCGGCGCAGTCGGGACAGGCGGACGCGCCGGCGTCGGCAGCGGCCATCGTGCGGAAGAGGACGCTCACCCGTTTCTTGCAGTCATAGCAGTAGTATTCGTAGATCGGCATTGGTTCCCCTTCGCGGCTCTCCTCGCTGCCCTTCCCTCGGCGTTGGCGCTGCCATCCGCGCGGGCGCAGAACGAATGCGCCCCAGATTTTTCTTTCACGATTCACTTAAATTATACTGATCGAACAACTTGGTATCAGCACAAGGTTGTATATATTATATCTATCGAAAAGTCCGGCACAAAGTGATAGCGATGTCTGCCAGAGTTGCTCTGGTTTGCAGGTGTGAAGCGCCCGGTCACGGCGGCCACTAGAAATCGAGAATTCCAAAGGGATGCGCCTGTTATGGCAGAAATTCAGGACGATGTGACCTGCATCTACGATCAGCAGAATGAGGCGCACCCGATTCTGGTGGTGCTATCAGGGCCGAGCGGAGTGGGCAAAGACACGACGCTGTCGTTGATGAAGCGGCGGCAATTGCCCTTTCATTTCGTCGTCACCGCCACCACGCGGCCGCGTCGGCCCAATGAGGTCGAAGGTGTGGATTATCATTTCGTGTCAGTCGGCGAATTTGCCGAGATGATCGACGCCGATGAACTGTTGGAATATGCGGTCGTCTACGGGGATTACAAGGGGATTCCCAAAACCCACGTGCGCAAGGCATTGGCAAGCGGCAAGGATGTCATCCTGCGTATTGATGTGCAGGGCGCGGCCACGGTCCGCCGCCTGATACCGGAGGCCGTGTCGATCTTTCTGGTGGCGGAGAATGAAGAGGAACTGATGCGGCGGCTGCGGGAGCGCAAGACGGAAAGCCCCGACAGGCTGAAAATGCGGATCGCCACCGCGCGCAAGGAGATGCAGCAACTGCAAGAATTTCATTACGTCGTCGTCAACCGCGACGATTGCCAGGACGAGACCGTGGACAAAGTGATCAGCATAATCCAGGCGGAAAAATGTCGCGTGGATTGGTCGCCTGTAGAGCTATAGACGGGCTGCGATGAACCGTTTTGGCATCGCGCCCCTCTCGAGCCGGGGCGCATTTCACCACTTCATCGGCGCACGCGGCCCCGCCGCCACCCCGCCGCCGGCGCCAACTTTCTTTATCCCTCTCGTCCCGCCGCGCGTCAGCCGGACGCTGATCGGCATCAATCTCATCGTTTTCGCTGCCACATTTGTCTACGGGCTGCTGGAGTACGGCGTCTGGAACGGCCCCACAAACTTGCGGGTTCTCTTCGATCTGGGCATGAAGTCCAACATGGCGATCCTGTACGGGCAGAGCTGGCGGCTCTTTACGGCCATGTTTCTGCACATTGGCCCAATTCATCTGATCTCCAATCTGATCGGTCTCTTCTGGCTCGGCCCCATCATCGAGGGACATTTCGGCCATCTGCGCTTCGCTGCGATCTACCTGCTGGGCGGCCTGTTGGGCAGCATCGCCAGCTACGCCTTTTCGCCTGCGCTCTCGGCTGGGGCGTCCGGCGCGGTCTTTGCGCTGCTGGGCGCAACCATCGTCTATTTTTATCGCTTTCGGGACAATATGGGGCGGCAAGGGCAGTCGATGCTTCAGTCTGCGCTGACGATTCTGGTCATCAATCTCGCGCTCGGCTTTTCGGTCAGCAACGTTGACAATTGGGGTCACATGGGCGGATTGGCAGGCGGCATCATCATCGCGGCGGGGCTGTTGCCCCGTTACCGCCAGCCGACGGTTGTGCGCGCCGGCCCGCAGCCGCTGGTACGCGAGGCGCGCATAGTCCGCAGTCTGGCATGGACGCTGATGTGCGCGCTTCTGTTCTTCGCCGCCTATCAGACGGCCACGCTCGCCGGTCCGCCTCTGCGCTAACCGTGTCAGGCGTTCTCGCCAAGCTCCAGACTCTCCGCGATCAGTTCCACCACATCCTTTACAGCCACGCCCTCCTGCGCGGCCGTGGCCGCATCGGACATCATCGTCAGGCAGAAGGGACAGCCGACCGCGACGGTATCGGCGCCTGTGGACCGCGCTTCAGCGTAGCGTTCGCTGCTGACGGCCCGCTCTCCCGGCTCCTCCTCTTTCCAGAACTGAGCGCCGCCCGCCCCACAGCAGAAGCTCTGTTGGCCGTGGCGCGGCATCTCCTCCAGTTGGATATTGCCCGCCTGCAGCAGCGTGCGCGGGGCGTCGACGATGCCGTTGTGACGGCCCAGATAGCAGGGGTCATGGAAAGTGACGACACCGTCCTGCTGAAGGTTGTATTCCAGTTTGCGGGCCGCCACCAGCTCCGATAGCAGTTGGGTATGGTGGATCACGTCGAACCGGTTATCGCTCTGGCTGTACTGGTGATACTCCTTGCCGATGGCGTGGAGACAGTGGGGGCAGGTGGTGACGATCCGCCGCGGCGCGACTTCGTTCAATAGCTCGATATTGTTCTCGGCCATGCCCCAGAAGAGGTCTTCGCGGCCGGAACGGCGGGCTGCGTCGCCACTGCAACTTTCCATCTCGCCCAGCACAGCGTAGTTGACGCCGGCGTGGTTCAGAACTTTGGCGAAGGCCCGCGCCGTCTGCCTGGCGCGCGGATCGTAACTGGGCGCGCAGCCCACCCACCACAGAATGTCGGCATCCGGCTTTTCATCAACGGTGGGCACCGCCAGCCCTTCTGCCCAAGCCAGCCGTTCGCGGGCGCTCTGGTTCCACGGGTTGCCCTGGCGTTCGATGCCGCGGTAGGCCTGTTGCAGCGTCTGGGGAAAGCTGTCTGCGGTCAGAGCCTGGTAGCGGCGCAGGTGCATAATGTCGAACATCGGCTCGTTGCCCACCGGGCAGATGTCGATGCATGCGCCGCAGGCAGTGCAGGCCCACACGGCCGATTCGCTGATGGCGTAGTCGAGCAGGGAGGGCGTATCCGCGCCGGCGGCGATGGCCTCGGCTTGGCTGTTGATGGCATAGCGTTTGTTGATCTCCAGGGCGGCGGGTGACAACTCCTTGCCCGTCACATAGGCGGGGCACACATCCTGACAGCGGTTGCACATGATGCAGGCGTAGGCATCGACCAGGTGGGGCCAGGGCAACTGCTCCAGGCGGTCTACGCCGAACTCCTCGATGCTCTCATCCTCGAAGTCGAGCGGCGGCAGTTCTCCCAGCGATGTGCGTGGGGGCCGCGCCAGGAAGTTGACGCCGGACATGATCAGGTGCAGGTGTTTGGTGCGCGGGAAGTAGGGCAGAAAGGCCAGCACCAGACCGAGAGCGACCCACCAGCCCAGATGCTGCCCCACGGTCAGGCTGGACGCGCTCATACCGCCCCAAATCAGACTGACGCCATTGGCGAAGGGTTGGGCCGGGTCGCCGAGGCCGGTCAGTTGCCGCGTCAGAGCGATGGTGAAGCTCTCGCCGAGGAGGCGGAAGCCCACGTGCAGCAGGATGAACAGGCCGACAACGAGCGAGTCACGGCGGATGCCCCCGGCCTTCACCTCGTCCACCAGTTTTACATTGTCGTGATAACCGAGGGCGGGCGTATGGACCACAAAGCGGCGCAGCAGAAAGTAGACCATGCCGGTCAGAATGGCAACGGTAATGATGTCCGCCAGGAAGCGGTACACGGCGCCGAGGGGATTTTCGCCCAGAAAGCGGATCGGCAGATAGCCCTGCAACAGATCGCCGAAGTTGACGAGCAGATAGAAGACGAATCCCCAGGCGATCAGCGCGTGGAAGACACCGGCGCGGCCGCGGCTCTTCCACAGGTTGCCGAAGGTCAGCCATCTGCCGGCCGCGTGCGCCAATCGACCGACAAGCTCACCACGGCTTGGGAATTCCCCTGCGCCCCGCCGAACGACCAGGTAGAGTTGCCTGAAACGGAGGTAGCTCAGGTAGAAAGAGACGACAACCGCGGCCAGAAAGAGAAGTTTTTCGGCAAGGGTCAGCATAGCGTTCGCGTCCGATACGGTGTATGGTGTTGAAGTCGGTTTTTCCGCCCGTTGACGCCCCTTCCGAGCAGGGGCGCATTGTACAATTATACACGGCCCGACAAAGTAGCGCAGCCGAGCGAACCGTCCTATACTTGGTCTGTTTGGCAGTAACCAAATCATCTTTGCACGGAATCCCCGATGACCGGGACAACAATTTCATCCCGCAGATTCGCTGTCGCGCTGCTGCGCCGTATGTTGCAGGTCGATCTGCCGGCGTCTGTCCGCTCGGACGAGGATGTCGAGGCCGAAGCATGGCAGAACTACAACTGGAACTTCGCCGTCAATTTGGCCGATGGCACTCTGTTCTGGCTGGCCCAGAGTTTCATCTCCGCGACGACGATCCTGCCCTTTTTCGTCAGCAGACTGACCGATAATCCCTTCTTCATCGGCCTGTTGGCGGTCATCGCCCACGCGGGCTGGTATTTCCCCCAGCTATTGAGCGCCGGTCCGATCGAGCGAACCGCGCGCAAAAAGCCCTGGCTGATCAATCTGGGATTTTTCACCGAACGCCTGCCGCTCATGCTGCTGCCAGCCACAGCGCTCCTCGCTGTCCGCGCGCCCATGTGGGCGTTGACCCTCTTCCTGATCGGGTTTGCGCTCTACAACATCGGCGCGGGCATCGTCGCCCCCGCGTGGCAAGACCTGATCGCCGTCTGCTTTCCCGCCACGCGCCGCGGGCGTCTGATGGGCATAACCATGTTTGTGGGGACGGTTGTGGGGGCGCTGGGCGCTATCGGCAGCAGCCGAATTCTGGATGCCCTGCCCTTCCCCCGGAATTTCATGAGCCTGTTCGGGCTGGCCGCGCTCTTCATGCTCATCAGTTGGATTGCCCTGGCCTTTACGCGTGAGCCGGTGCGGCAGGTTCGGCACACAGAGGAGAACCGGCTGCGTTTTTGGACGAGGATGGGTCGGATTTTGCGGCGCGATCTGAACTTCCGCCGCTTTCTGATCGCGCGCGGGCTGCTTGCCGTCGGCGGGATGGGGATGGGGTTCGTTACGGTGGCCGCGGTCAGCAAATGGGATGTGCCGGGCGGGACGGTCGGCAACTACACGGTCGTACTGCTGATCGGCCAATCGGTCAGCAATCTACTGCTTGGGCTGCTGGCGGATCGCAAAGGGCATAAGGTGTCGCTTGTGTTGGGCGGGCTGGCCGCCTCATTGGCCTATATCCTCGCTGGACTGGCGACGACACCGATCCTCTACTATGCGGTTTTTCTGCTCCTCGGCGTCTATATCAGCGCGATGATCGTGTCCGGCCTGATGATCGTGCTGGAGTTTGTCGGGTCGGAGCAGCGCCCTACCTACGTGGGCATCACCAACTCGATTATCGGCGCCATCAATGTGATCATCCCGCTGGTTGGCGGCTGGCTGGCCACGATGAGCTACGGTTATCTCTTCGCATTCAGCGCCGCGGCCGGGCTGCTGGCGGTGCTGCTGATGTGGCTGTGGGTGGTCGATCCCCGCCATGCCAGCGGAGATGACCAACTTGCGCCCTCGGCGTAATCGTGGTAGAAATTCGGAAAAGCGCCTACACTAAGGAGACGAACGATGACCCAAGCCGATTTCTGTTCACAACTTTCACGCACCTCCGCCGAGGCCATCTACGGCACGGCCGGCAACGGCACAGATGTCTGGTTTGTGCTGGAATATCCCGGCGTGTGGGGGGCCAAAGCAATGGAAGAGAGCAAGTTGGACGATGACCTGAAGGACCACTTGCAGCGCGCGGTCGCGGCGACGCCCGGCGCGCGCTTGCAGTTGATCAAACGGGGAGAGACCCGCAGCGGCGATTTCCTCAGCTTCTTCATCGGCCTCTCCATGCAGGATACGGCCGCGCTCTATCGCTTCGAGTTGGCGGATTTTGCCGACCTGGCGGCGATGGACCTGCCGGCAATGGTTGTAGAGATTCGCAGCGCGCCGGAGCGTTACGCGGCCCATAAGCACGACGAGCCGCTTTTCCTGGTCTGCACCAATGGCAGCCGCGATCGCTGCTGCGCCAAATTGGGTGTGCCGGTCTATCTCTCCATGGCCGCGTATGCCGGTGAGCAGGTCTGGCAGACGACCCACACCGGCGGCCACCGCTTTGCCGCCACCATGATCTGCCTGCCGCACGGCCTCTATTACGGACGGCTGGGCGCGGAAGATGCCATGCCCATCGTCGACTCCTATGCCGCCGGCAATGTCTATGCGCTCGACCGTTACCGCGGCCGCTCCTGTTTTCGGCAGCCGGTGCAGGCGGCGGAGTACTATCTGCGCGCCGAGACCCAACAGCAAGCGTTGGACGCCTTTGCGCTGCTCGACGCGGATCAGGACAGCGATGTATGGACATGCCGCTTCCGTTCAAATGGCGACGGCCTGGTGCATGAGCTTTTCGTGCAGGAGCATGAGTCGGAGTTCGCCAATCCACTGAGTTGCCGAAAACCGGCGACCGAGCGGGTCCCCCAATACCGGCTGCTCTCCCATGCCGTGCGCGCAGCCAGCCCGGCATGAGATGCGGCAACGACGGAAGCGGATGCGAGTGGAGCGGGGTGCGTCTGATTGGGTTCTAATGTGAATTCAATTTAACGCTAAGACTTTTCACAGAGAAAGGAGCTGAGAGTTCATCGTCATATTGCTGTCGATGACAAACGGACGACTGACCAGATGATGGAGAGAATCGCCGTTTGAAAAGCGCCTAGCCTGGTATCACTTACCTTACAGCCTCAATTATGTAGATGACACCATTTGCATACCCTGTCGCATACACATTGCCAGCTTCGTCCTTGCCGATGCTGCTGATGGCGGTAGAACCGTCTATGATCAGCCTGCTTTCCCACACCTCCTCGTTTTTCTGCAATCCCCAGACTCGACCTCGACAAAAGTCGGCATAAAAGAAAATGTCCTGATAGACCGCACCACCAACGATCGCGCATCCCTGTGAATGATCGTACGTGGCTACCGGCAAGACTGCTTCGACCGAACCACAGGACAAACCGGGAGTCTCAAGACAGTAATTCCCTTCCCAAACGTGCCAGCCATAGTTTTCTCCGCCACTGCTTGATGCGGGCTGATAGTTCACCTCTTCACGTTTCGCGTTGCCTGTATCCGTAATATAGATATCTCCGGTTTCCCTATCAAATGCGAACCCCCAGGGATTGCGTAGCCCCAATGTCCAAATCTCGGCGCGGTAGCCGTCAACCTGCGCAAAAGGATTACTGGTGGGAATGTCGTAGGGTTTGACGCCCGATTCAACATCAATCCGCAGGATCTTCCCTAACAGGGAGCCAGGGTCTTGCGCACTGTATTGTCCTTCGCCTCCACCATCCCCGCTTCCGATATATAAGTAGCCATCTTTCGGGCCGAAAACCATGCGGCCGCCATTGTGAATCTCGGTCGGTTGCGGGATCACAAGCAGGATTTCCTCACTGTCAGGATCGGATACATCGGGATTGGCGGTCGTCCTGAAACGACTGATCACCGTGCTACCTTCAACATTCGTATAACTTATATAGAAATGTCTTTGCTCCACATAGTTTGGCGGGAAGGCGATATTGAAAAGCCCCTGCTCCGCTTCGCAACATCTTACACGCTCCGAGATGTCCAGAAACGGACCGTTCTTGACATTGCCATCCTCGATGATGCGGATACGCCCCTTACGTTCGACCACAAATAACCGGCAGCTATTGTCGCCGGCATGGGTAACCTGCACTGGAAACTCCAGTCCCGACACGACCTCTACGAGATGCCATATATTCGAGTCAACTGTCCCGAGTACGCGTACTTCTCGCCATGCGACCCAACCCTGACTCTTTCTGGTCAGGACATACACTTCATTTATCTTCTGCGGTGGATCGATAATGACTTCCAGAGTCTGGCCGTCTTCGGTCTGAACATCGACAAAACTCTTGTATGGCACTGTATTACCAGAATCGGACCCCAGCCAAACTTCATGGATTGTTGGTCCCGGGACATGTTGCGTAACAACCAACTCGATCTTGTCTACCAGGTAGAAATCGTCGAGTTCGACTAAGAACCAGTGAGGCGCAAAGTGTTGCGAAAGCCACACCGAATCCGGATCGCCGTCAATCGCCATGTGAGCAAGATAACTCTCAACGGAAGCACTCGCCGTACCGAAACGAGCAACATTTTCCCGGATCTTCTGTGTCGCCTCTAAACTTGGCGCGCTGGTCTGTTCAGGTTCTGGTACTGATACACAACTCGCCATGTTTGCCAAAGCGAAAAAGGAAATCAAGTATATATAGAGTTTTCCAAACTTCATTATTGGTACTCGATTGTCAGTTGGAGGGAGTAGGTGTTTGCCACGACAACGTATACAGATCGCAGGGGGCAGTTAGTTCGGACTTGCCTGTCAGGTATGCATAATAACATGGCCAAATTCGTGAACCAATCCTGAAAGGAAAAACCCTTCGGTAATTCTATAGGCAATTTGATTTCCTTGGTGTGCCTGTTCATTCACATGCAATCGCGTTTGACCCCGACGCGCAACAGACGTTAAATCCTCAGTGAACCTGCCTTAACGGACATGTTTACAGCGACCGCATAAAACTGCTCCCATTTTCGCCGATTTTCAGCCTTGCGGTGTGCTACACTTCTGTGGCGTGCGGCATTGCTGTACACCAATGCCGCACGCGTACCTGTTCGCGGGACTATCTGTCGATTCTGATCCGGACAGAGCGCAGATTGGCCCCATAGCGCCTCTTTCGAGCGGAGGCGCATCTAACCATTGATATAACCAGAGGGGGAGTCTTGCATGTCTGCGAAGAGTATGGGCAGGGTTGCGCAGTCGGTTCTGGTCGCTTTGTTCGTTCTGCTGCTGGCCGCTTGTGTGCCGGTTCAAGCGCCCGCGGAGTCAGAGGGATCCGCGGCGGAGGCGGCGGAACTGACGATCTACTCGGGCCGCAACGAGAATCTGGTGGGGCCATTGCTTGAGCGTTACCAGGAAATGAGCGGCGTCACCGTCAATGTGCGGTACGGCGGCACGGCTGAACTGGCGGCTACGATTATGGAGGAGGGGCGGAACTCACCGGCGGACCTGTTCTTCGGCCAGGACGCCGGCGCACTGGGCGCGTTGGCTCAGGCTGGGCGCTTCGTACAGTTGCCGGCAGAGATTTTGGACAGAGTTGATCCTCGCTTCCGCAGCGGGGACGGCAACTGGGTAGGCGCCAGTGGGCGCGCGCGGGTGTTAGTCTACAACACAGAGATGCTCAGTGAGGAAGATCTGCCGAACGACATCTGGGCGCTTACCGATCCGAAATGGAAGGGGAAGATCGGTTGGGCGCCGACCAATGGCAGCTTTCAAGCCTTTGTCACTGCCGTGCGCCATCTGGAAGGGGAGGAACGGGCGCGGGAATGGCTGGAGGCGATGATCGCGAATGATGTGCAGGTCTATCCCAAGAATACGCCGATTGTCGAGGCCACCGGCAGGGGCGAGATCGAATTGGGCCTGGTGAACCACTACTATCTGTATAGATTTCTGGCCGAAGCCCCGAACTTCCAGGCCAAAAATCACCACCCGTCAGCCGGTGATGCCGGTGCGATGATCAACGTGGCAGGCGTGGGCATTCTGGATACGGCGAAGGATCGGGCCGCAGCCGAGGCGTTCGTGGCATTTCTGCTCTCGGATGAGGCGCAGCAGTACTTCTCCGAGGAGACGAATGAATATCCCCTGGTGGCGGGCGTAGTGGCGACGGCTGAGGGGCTGCTGCCGCTGGCCGATGTAAACACGCCGGAACTGGATCTGTCTGATCTGGACGATCTGCAGGGGACGCTGCAACTGCTGCAAGAGGTGAACGCGCTGGAGTAGGATTGTAGCGCGGGCATTGCGTATGCGCAGGTTGCGGCGACGCAATGCCCGCTCGTTCGTTAAACGATCTTCAATTGCGGTTGGCTGCCCCCCGACACTGCGCGCAGTTGCGCGACGACCTTTTGCGCCAGAGAGTGGAACGTGCGGGCGGCTGCGCTCTCCGGCCTGGCCGTGACGATCGGGCGGCCCAGATCTCCGGCGGCGCTGACGTCGGCGTCCAACCCGATGACGCCCAGCAGGGTCGTGTTCAGTTCCCGGGCCGCGGTGTCGCCGCCGCCGCTGCCAAAAATCTCCCCGCTCATATTTTCGATTACACCCAGAATAGGCACTTCGAGTTGCTCAAAGGCGGCTGCCCCTCGGCGGGCGTCGGCGACGGATACCATCTGGGGCATTGTGACGATCAACCCGCCGCTCAGGGGCGCGATCTGCGCCAGGGAGAGTTGCGCATCGCCCGTGCCGGGGGGCAGATCGACGATCAGATAGTCCAACTCCCCCCAGCTGACATCGGTGAATAGCTGCTGGATGGCCTTGTGCAGCATCGGCCCCCGCCAGATCAGCGCCTGTTCGGGCGGCAGCAGGAAGCCCATGCTCATAAAGCGGACTCCGTGCGCTTCGGCTGGCACCAGTTTGCCGGCCTCGACCGGCGGCATCTCATCCACGCCCATCATGATCGGGATGTTCGGCCCGTAGATGTCCGCGTCCAGCAGGCCGACCTGGACGCCTGTCTGGGCCAGGCTCACGGCCAGATTGACGCTGACGGTGCTCTTGCCGACACCACCCTTGCCGCTGGCCACGGCGATGATATTTTTGATCGGCACGCCCAACTTCGCCTCGATACGCGGGTCGAAGGGGGGCGCTTCCGGCTGGTCGCCGGTATGGTCGTTATTGCGGCTTGTCATAGTCAGTCCTATAGTTAGAATCCCGGAGGGCCGGGGCAACTGGTCCGCAAGGATGTTGTTTGAAGATTTCTTGGCAGAAATCTCCCAGTGCCAACGCCAATACAAAAAATCTTCAAAATGCCTGTTCGATACCTTACTCGTCCACAGCGCGTCTGTCAAAAAGTCAGTTTTCGGTGATCGGTGGTTCGCTTTTCATCGCGCGCCTCTCGTCGCGCGCGGTCACGGTGAACCGGCCATCAGAGGTTGTCTTCGGCGATCAATCTGGCTGCCCGCCGTCCGATTTCAACGGCATAGTTTGTGCCCCGATCCCACGGGTAGACCTGGCTCATGGAAGCGAAGTAGAGGCCCGGAAGAGGTGTGCGCAGATCCGGAATCATGTCGGCGTAGCCTTGGAACGGAACCGGCTGGGCGTAGGCGGCGCGATGGAGCCACGCGCCTGTCACCCAGTCCGGGCGAAAGTCGTGGTTGAAGCGCGGCAGGGCCGGCAAGAATTCCGCCAGCAGTTCCTCCTGTGACATCGAGAAATAGCGGTGGGACGGCTCCAGATAGTCGCCCAGATAGAGGAGATGATCGCCGCCATAGTGGATCGGGTCGATCATATTGGTGTGTTCAACCAGCACCAGGAAAGGCAGCCCTTCCGCTTTGGGCACGTTCACCCAATAGGTGTCTTTGAGCAGCGGGCGGTCCAGCGCGACGGTCATGACGATCGCCCCCATGTGGCGGAGCGAGGCCAGTTGTGATAGATAGCTGTCGGGCAACTCCGGCGCCAGCCGTTGCATCAGGCCAGGGCTGACCGTCGTGAGGACGGCATCGAAACTGCGAGGCGTGCGCGGCGCACCACTCTTTTCTCCCTGCTCTTCACTCTCTACGCTGAAGCCGCCTGTCGGCAGGGGCGTCACCGAGCGGACCGCTGTATTGGTTTCGATGGTTACGCCCCGCTGGCGCGTTACGGCGCCGAGCCTGTCGACGAACGCCTGGAATCCGCCCCGATAATAGCCGAGACGGGGTGTGCGTTTGTAGACCCTGGCCCAGAACCAGGCCAGATTGACATCGCGAAAATGGGGGCCGAATTTGCCTTCCAGCATCGGCTGCCAGATCTTGCGGTAGGCGGCCTGCCCCATGTTGCGCGCCAGCCATTCATCGGCCAGAAGGCGATCAAAGGCGCGCCACGGGGGGCGCGGATGATATTTCAGATAGGCCAACACCAAGCCCATGCGCAGCTTCTGGGGCAGCGACAGGTGCGGGAACAGCAGGAGTTGCAGGGGGCTGTCGAGGGGATAGTTTGCGCCCTGATGGTGGATGACGGTTGAGGGGCGGTGAATCTGCAACAGATCGTCGGCGCCGATCGTTTTCGTCAACCGGATGATCTCGTCATCGTTGGTGAACAGATGATGGTAGAACTTTTCCAGCGGCCAATCCCAGCTTGCCCGGCCCTTGAAACCGGCTGCCAGCCCGCCGATGACCGGCCCGTTCTCAAAGATGTGGATCTGCGCATTGCCGGCGTCGGCGAGTTCGTAGGCGGCGGAGAGGCCGGCGACCCCGGCCCCGACAATCCCAATGCGAACGGGCCTGTCCTTGTGAGCGCGCATCAACTTCCTGCCGAACCGTTGTGAATCATTGTGGCGTATCCTGTTCGTGGATCGGCCGTCCGCGGGTGCTTGCGCCCACCGTGGGCCTGCGCCCGCCTTCGATGTGGATGGAATCGGCAAGGGTCATGGGCCTGGGGCAAAAAGGAAAAACCAGCGCGCAGAAGGCGCTGGTTTATGCACAGATGCGGAGTACCGCCGTTGCCGACCAGCGGAGGCCCGGGGGGCCGTCCCTCAGGCGGCCAGGGTAAGCGTTCCCATGCCGCTCAACTGGCGGTCGATTTCGTCTTGGGCGTTGCTGTAGAGCCGCAACAGATCTGCGTCGCTCCCTTTGAAAGTGCGAATCGTCTGCAGGGAGCAGAAGGCGCAGCCCCGCAGAAACTTGTAGTAGTTGCTATGGCACTTCATGCAGTCGCCCAGGTTGATCATCATCAGAACGAAGGCCAGACTGTCCGGGTGGGTATCGGGCAACATGGAAACTCGATCGACCAGTTGACGCCAGCTATCTCCGCGCAGTTCGCGTAACGACGGGATGAGGTAGGCAGGGAAGAACAACTCTGCCTTTCCGTCGAGCACTGCATCACTTACATCAACCATACGTCCTCCCTTCACTCGTCCAACACACTTCACATTGGCGCAAAAACCACGACCGGGGCATCAGGCCAAAGAAGACCTCCGCTTCTCCATACGTCCAATACTCTATACGTCCAAGGTATCTCCGGGATTCATAATTGCGCATTCGATGTCGGTTTCGTCTTGCAGTTTCTGAGCAAAGGCTTCGGCATCCTGTTCAATCGGTGGGAATGTATTGTAGTGGATGGGGATAACCTTTTTGGCCTTTACGAACTGGGCGGCGAGGATGGCATCGTCCGGCCCCATCGTGAAGTTGTCGCCGATGGGCAGGGCCGCCAAGTCTACGCCGCCCGCTTCACCGATAAGACGCATATCATAGGTCAGGGCCGTATCGCCGGCAAAGTAGACATCGGCGCCATCATTGAAATGGATCAACACGCCGGCCGGATTGCCGCCGTAGCTGCCGTCGGGAAGGCTGCTGCCGTGGTGGGCGATGGTGAGCTTAACCCGTCCGAAGTCAAAGTTGTAGCCGCCGCCGATGTGCATCTGGTGAACGTTGTCCACGCCCTGCGCCATCAGCCAGTCGCCGATTTCAAAGTTGCAGATTACGAGGCAACCGGTGCGTTTGGCGACGGGCACCGCATCGGCGACGTGGTCTGCATGACCATGCGTGAGGATGATCGCGTCGGCGTCAACGGTGTCGGCGGTGGTGTCAGCCGGGGCCACTGGGCTATTCGGTGACAGGAACGGGTCGATGAGCAGCTTGGCGCCGTCCGCGTCAACGCCGAAGGTCGCATGTCCATAGTATGTGAGCGTCACTGTCATTGCGCTATCTCCTTAGCGGCCACCAAGAAGGCCGCATTTTGAAGTTTTTTTGTATAGGCGTTGGCAATGAACTCTTTTCCGCCAAAAAATCTTCAAAAACAGAAACCGAACAAGGAGCGGATCGCAAGCATATCAGCATCAGGCCGATCAGGTCAAGGAAGTGAAACCGTTCGCCCGGCGGCGGCTGGCTCCGCGGCTGGCCGACGCTTTCGCGCTATTCGCCGGATTCCTGCTTGCGTTGGCGCGCCCGTTCCTGGGTCTTGCGTTTCAACTCTTCCATGCGGGTCTTTTTGGCCGCGGCGCCATCATCGCCGTTGTTGCCGTCTGCGGCCTGAGCCTGGCGCTGGGCGGCCCGTTCGCGCGTCAGTTTCTGCAGTTCCGCGGCCGAGCGTTTCGGCGCGCCGGCGGCAGCCGCTTTTTCGGCGGCCGGCGCTTTCTTGGCCGCTAACCTGGCTGCCTTTTCTTCCGCCTGGCGGCGCTTCTGCTCCTCTTCTTCGCGGCGTCGGGTCTGCTCTGCCTCGTATTGGGTCGGCCACAGAGCTGCGTAATACTCCAGTGGAACGGTCAGCTCTTCCATATCATAGACAAGCTGCGGGTAGCGATCATAGACCGCAAGCTCGTAGTCATGGTTCATTTTGATGGCGTCGAAGGGGCAGAATTCGACACAGAAGCTACAACTCATGCAGACCGCGGCGTCAATGTAGAACTCGGACGCGCGGGTGACCGGCTTTCCGGCTTCGTCGCTGTCGCGCACGATCCAGATACACTGGGGCGGACAGACCTTGGCGCATATACCGCAGGCCGTGCAGCGGTCTTCATGCTTTTCCGAATCCCAGATGAGCATGGGAATGTAGCGGAAGCGTTCCGGCAGCAGTCTCTTTTCTTCCGGGTATTGGATTGTCAACAGCCCTTCCTGATCGATTGGCTGCTGGATGACGCGACGATTGTTGCCGAGTTCGAGACTGCCTCGATAGCGGTCGGGCACGCTTTCCCGATCGTCGTTGAATGTATCCATGGCGTGCTTCAATGTCACGCCGAGACCTTTGAGAAGTCCTGTTCCAAACATGCCGTCAACTCCTAACTGCAGTTTTCAGTAGTCGGTTTTCAGTTTTTAGTAACGGCATAGCAGCTCGTCTTGGGCAGTTACTAAGAACTAACATCACCGGTCCACTTCGCCCAGCACGATGTCGATGGCGCCCAGGATTACAATTGCGTCCGCGATTTTGTAACCGACGCTCATGGGGCCGAGCGCGTTCAGGTTGATGTAGCTGGGAGAACGCACGTGATAGCGCCACGGGGCCGTTTTTCCGTCGCTGGCCAGATAGAATCCCAGTTCACCCTTGGGAGCTTCGATGCGGCTGTAGACCTCGCCTTCCGGTGCGCGCAGGGTGTAGCCGCCCTTGCCGCCGAGGGTCTCGCCTTCGGGGATATTGCGCAGGGCCTGCTGGAGGATGCGCACACTTTCCATCGCTTCCAGCAAGCGGATGTAATAGCGGTCGTAGATGTCGCTGTTGGGCAGGGTCGGGATGTCAAAATCGAAGCGGTCATAGATGCCGTATGGCTCTGCCTTGCGAATGTCGTATGCCAAACCTCCAGCCCGGATCATCGGCCCGCTCACGCTGAGGGCGATCAGGTCTTCGATGGGCAGGTAGCCGACGCCGCGACCGCGTGCCTTCAGAATTTCGTTTTCGGTCAGCAATCTGTCCAGTTCATCCAATGCGCGGGGCAGGCGGTCGTTGGCCATATAGGCGGCCTGTTCGTGCCAACCGGCCGGCAGGTCGCTCACGACGCCGCCGAAACGCATATAGTTGCACATCATGCGCGCGCCGGAGACGGCTTCGAACAGGTCGAGGATCATCTCGCGCTCTTCGATGGCGTAGAGGGCCGGCGTCTGCAGCGCGCCCAGGTCGTTGAGGATAAAGCCGATTGACCAGGTATGGTTGACGATGCGGGTGAACTCGGCCATGATGACGCGCAGGTATTCAGCCCGTTCCGGCACCTCGATGTCGGCCAGCTTTTCCACGGCCAGGGCGTAGCTCCAGTTGTTGCTCATGGAGTTCAGATAGTCGAGTCGGTCGGTGAAGGGCATATTCATCAGCCAGGTATTGCGTTCACCGATCTTTTCGTGATTGCGGTGCAGGTAGCCCATCTCCGGCTCAAGGGCGAGAATCGTCTCACCTTCCACACGCGTGAGCATGCGGAACACGCCGTGCGTGCTGGGGTGATGGGGACCCAGATTTACGACGATGCTTTCCGTGTCCAGGTGCGGCTCGTCTTCGTGGTGCGGCGCTTGACTGACCGGCACATAGGCGACCGCTTCCTGCCATGAGTCCGGGTCCCATCCGGCTGGGTAGGTCGTGTTCTTGGCCCAGGGGAGCTTGTCCTCGTGGAAGGCGTATTCGCCCTTGGGGTGGCGGCTGCGGAAGGGCTTGGCGTCCTCTTCATAGTAGGCCTCATGCCAGTCCTTGCGCATGGGGTGCCCGTTGAAGCCGTCCCAGAGCAGAATGCGGCGCAGGTTCGGGTGCCCGTCAAATTTGACGCCGAACAGGTCGTAGACTTCCCGCTCCTGCAGATTGGCGCCGGGGTAGACGGCGGTGGCGCTTGGAATCGTATCGTCTTCCGGGACGCGCACATGCAAGTCGATGGAGCCGCCGCCGCGTTGGGTACTGTAGAGATTGTAGACGATTTCCAGGCGCTCATCGACACCGGCGCGCAGCTTGCCGCCGTAGCCTTTGTAATCGACGCAAGTGAGATTGGAGAGAAAGTCGTAGCCCTCCGCATCGCGCAGATGGCGCAGCACGTCCAGAATCCTGTCCGGCGCGATCAGATAGGCGGTTTGTGTATCTTCGGCCCATGTGCCGACGACCGCATCGTTCAGATCTGGGGCAAGGCCCAGGTCGTTGGCGGGCGCTTCTGCCACAGCAGTTGCTTGGGTCATATTGGTTTCTCGTTTTCAGTTTTCAGTTTTTCACTCGATGGGAGTGAGGTTTCTGACCACTAAAAATTTCCGTTTACGCCGGTAGCCCTTTCTTGACGCGCCAGCGTCTCTTTGCCTCTTCCATGCGGGCTTTGGCCTTGTCGGACAGCGTTTGTGGCCCGCGAGCGTGCTCTGCCCCCGCGGCGGCCCCGTTGGTGGATGTCACTGACGCAGCGGTCGCTGCCTTCAGGGTCGTATCCTTGATCAGGTCCACCTGTCGGGGGTCGAACACGTCCGGTCCGAGCCGGGGAACCGGCACGAATTGGGACGAGTCCTTGCGATACCAGGGCACGGAAGTGATGCTCTGGCGGTCGACCTTTTCGTGCATCTTGAGCAGGCCGTAGATCAGCGCTTCGGGCGTGGGCGGGCAGCCGGGCACATAGACATCCACCGGGATGTATTTGTCGATGCCGCTGACGACGTTATAGCCCTCTTTGAAGGGGCCGCCGCCGGTTGCGCAGGCACCCATGCTCAGCACATAACGGGGTTCTGCCATCTGGTTGTAGATGCGCACGATCGCGGGCACCATCTTCTTCGTCACTGTGCCGGAGACGATCATCAGATCGCTCTGACGGGGGCTGGGCCGCATCACCTCCATGCCGAAGCGGGCCAGGTCGTAGCGGCTGGCAGCGGTGGCGATCATTTCGATGGCGCAGCAGGCCAGACCGAACAGCAACGGCCACATGCTGGAGCGTCGGCTCCAGTTGTAGATTTTGTCTACGGTGGTGATCAGGACATTCGCCTGCAATTCGTCGGGAACGCTGATCTGATCGTGCAGAAAAGGGGAGAGTTGTTCCTGTTTAATTTGCTGGAAATTGGGCGGGAGTGATGCCATGCCAGGATTCCTGTTGCGTACAGATTAAGAGCGAGTTTTGACTGCCGCTACGTGTCCAAACTGATGGAGTCGGCGGAAATCAAAACGCTCTGTGCGTCCACTTGTCCATCGTAGTACAAATATACCCTACAGCCTGTGGAAGCGCAACTGGTTTACTTTATAGGTGGATTATAAAGCGGATGGATGGAACGGTCAAGACAAAATGGGCGTCGGGCGTATCCCAGATTTTTTGCATCGTTGCTCTGGGAACGCGGGAGGCTTGCTGACGTTGGGAGCGGAGGAGATGGGTAGGGCCGGTTTTGACAGTTTCTTGTAATGGCGTTGGACGAAAGACAGTTCCGCCAAAAAATCTTTAAAAGGAAATGTTGAATGCGCTACCGCTTCGCTATATGAGCGCGATTTTACTAAACGTTCAGGAAAAAATGTCCGCTTTGTCCGCTTTTACCCCCCCCTTGGATTACTATACGAAATGAAACGTTCTTTGGCGTTGACGGAGGCTGGCGCTGTTGGCAGGCGGTCAAGGCGTGCAACGGGGGTTGGCTTTGCCTGACCGATGCACAGAGGTATTATACCACACTTCAGTTTTGGCAGGTGACAGGCACGGCAGATGGGGTGTATCCAGGATATTTGGCGCGCTTCTCGCCCTATTTTGTCAGCTACGCGGGGTGCGGGCGAGACGCCCGCGATCCCAGGGGGATATGCAATAATCTGGGATGCACCCTGGGCGTCGGGCGCGTTCCAGGATGGGGTGCGTCGGCATCACTCTCCTGCCCTCTGGGCAAAGGTCTCTGCGGCAAAGGAGCGGTACAGCCCGGCGATATCGACCTGCTCGGCATCGCCGTCATGGACAACGACGCGCACGGCGAAGTCGAGCAGGTCGTCCTGATTCAGTTCGTATCGCTTGTGCGCCAGCGGGTTGACGGTCAGCGTGCCCCAATCGGATACGAACCAGGGGAAACCGTGCGCGCCGGGGTAGGGGAAGAGCGCCGCGCCCGCCTGTCTGCCGGCTGCAATTGTACCCGAACAGTCCACCCAGTCGGAGACCTGGCCGCTGATGGCGCGGCCGCCCGCGCGCCCCTCGGCATCGATCATGGTTGCCCCGTTGGTCACGCGCAGGGCTTCGGTCATGCGCACGCCAAAGTAGGCATGACGGGTTGGCCCGATGCGCAGATCCCATTCCGCGGCGCGCAGCTGGGAGCGGACATCAAAGAGGTTGGCGACCGCGCCGGGGCGGATGTCGATGGTCCTGGTTTCGACGGCCAGCGTGCGCCGTTGGGGCGCGCCCCATTCGCTGGGACCTTGCCAGTGGAGCGTCTGCGTAAGGCGCAGATGGTCGGCCGCGATCTCGGCGGCCTCTACGTCTGCGCTGAGGATGCGTCCCGGCGCGCGTCCCTGGAATATGTCATTGACGTAGAAGTTATAGTTGGCCTCTTCATAGGTGTCGTTGGCGAATGGCAGATAACAGTTTACGTGGTCGGCGCCGATCCAGAGCGAATTGTGGTGCGGATGATCGAGCGGCGATTCACTGGTCAGGGCGAAACCGGCGGGCGTATAGACGGGGAAGAGGTAGGCGCGAAAGGCGCCCTGGCTGAGGGCGGTGAGGTCCTTGCCCCGCCAGCGCACGTTCAGCCGGTGTGACTGCGCCCATGCGCCCTTAGGCAGAGCAACCTGATCGCCCTCGAGAGAGAAGTTACGCAGAGGAGCCTGAGTTGACATCGTTTCCTCCGTCATTGGCACACGGTTCAAAGTTGTTGGTCAAACGCACTGTACCTGTTTGTTTCGTTCGCAACAAATCCGACTGCACAGTTCATAGGATGATGGACGACAGGGCCGGGAATCGAGACAGACGGGTCACTGCTCTCTTTTTGAATTGACATCATGTCTCTTATATGAGACAATGAATGTATGGAGATCGGTTACACCGAAGTCTTCAAGGTAAAGAGAAAAGACGACTCAAGGAGACACAATGAAGCTCAAGAAGTTCGACGTGATCGATTTCCTGGACAGCGATGAAGCGTTAGCGGAGTACCTGAGCGTGGCGCTGGCGGAAAACGACCCGAAGTACTTCGCTAGGGCACTCGGCAACGTAGCACGCGCCAAAGGGATGTCCTCCGTTTCCGAAGTAAGCGGATTGGGGCGGCAATCTCTTTACCGGGCGCTCTCGGATGAAGGCAATCCCCGGATTGATACGCTGTTCAGAGTCTTGGAGGCCCTGAACGTCCGGCTTGCCATTACGGTGAACAGTTGATAGCCTCCTACAGTTCTCTCTGTTGAATCAAAAAAGTCCTCGCTGTCATAGCGGCGGGGATTTTTGCATCCTGGATAAGAGACGACCTCCACTCCACCGTCTTTGGGGCGGTGCGCCCGGCCTCCCATACGACTTGTGTTTACGCAGCGGATACCGCACAATGGCTCATGTGCGAGAGTTGCAACTCTCGTCTCTATCCAGACCGTTCCCGCAGGCGTCCCCGCCTGCTCTCCCAGGCAAACTCAGAAGGAGGAAGACAAGATGGATCGTTCAACCGGTCAGCCGTTTGGCTGGGCGCTTATCGGCTGCGGCAATGTCGGAAGAAGCCATTCGCAATGGGCGGTGGCGGCGCAGGATATCGATGTGCGCGCCTTCTGCGACATCAACGCCGAGGCTGCCAGCCGCTACTATGAACAGTTTGAAGGCGGCTACTATACCACAGACCCGGCGCGCATCTTCGCCGACCCGGATGTGGAGATCGTGACCATCGCCACCACTCACGGCACGCACGCCGAACTGGCCCTTGCCGCGCTGGAGGCGGGCAAGCATGTCTATCTGGAAAAGCCGATGGCCATGACGACCGCCGACTGTCTGCGCATCTACGAGGCGATGCAGGCCGCGGACAGGAAGCTGATGATCAACTTCTCGATCCGCTTTTCGGGGGCCACGCGGGCGATCAAGAGCCGCCTGCAACCGTCCAAGGTGAGCCATGCTCAATGTATGCTCAGGCGTGAAGATCTCACCCGCTGGCAGTGGGATCCCGTGTTGGGCGGCGGCCCGCTGTTCGATGTGGGCGTCCATCTGGCCGATCTGCTCTGCTGGATGCACGAAGCGCAGCCGGTGGAGGTCTCGGCGACAGGGGGGCAGGTGACCCATCGCGGCCAGTTGGCTTCCCCCGCCATTGTCGACACGGTGGCGGCGACGATCCGCTTCGCCAACGGTTCGGTGGCGACCTACTTGATGAGCGACGCCGGTTTCAGCGAGGCGCTCTCCAAGTGGTTCTTCGAGTTTTTCGATGGCGAGCAGAGCGCCGTTCTCGACAGACATTTTCGCAGGGCCACGTTCACGGCGCCGGATCCTGTGAGCGGCGAGCTGACCTCGGAGGCGGTCACGCCGCCCTTCATCGAACGTATGCCGCTGCTGGTGGATGCCATCCGCAACGATACCGAGCCATATGTTCCGGCCTACCCCGGCATTCTCGCCACACTGGTTGTCGAAAAGATCATCGAGTCGATTCACAGTGGCCGGCCAGAGGCGATTGAACTGCCGAGTCAGATCGCGCCCTAATGTGCGATTAGATCGAAAACTCGCTTTTTCTCCACTGCGTATTCCGTATCCCGTATTGCGTAAGGGCAGGCGAGACGCTTGCGGTCCCAGCGTGGAGGCCGTGCGAGAGAGTGCGGTTTCAAACAGGATCCACATATGTGGCGAAGCGATAACGCATTCAACAAGTGGCGCTCAAATAGCGAAGCGGTCGCGCATTCAACTATGGGGAGTCAGCGATGACAGATATACGTGTAGCCCAATATGGAACCAAGCACGCCCATGCCGCGGGCAAACTGCGCGCCATCGTGCAGAATCCGCACGTGGAACTGGCGGGCGTTTTCGAGCCGGACGCGGAGCGGCGGCGCGCGGTGGCCGCTGTGGACGGCCCCTTTCAGGACGTGCATTGGTTCGGGAGCGAGAGCGAAATGTTGGAAGACGCCAGCATTGCCGCCGTCGCCTCCGAAGGCCCGACGCATCAGAGCCTCGATCAGACTGAGCGCTGTGTGCAGGCCGGCAAGCATGTCTGGTTTGACAAACCGGCGGGCGACAACTGGCCGCAATGGCAGCGCACGATCGCCCTGGCCGAGGAGAAGGGGCTGACGATCCAGATGGGCTATATGTTTCGCTATCATGCTGGTTTCCAGCAGATCGAAGCGTGGGTGAAGTCGGGTTTTCTGGGCGACATTTACGCCATACGGACGCGTATCGGCACGGTGATCGACGGGGCGGGGCGCAGAGAGCTGAGACGTCATCGCGGCGGGGTCTTCTACGAGTTGGGCTGCCATGTGTTGGATCAAGTCGTGTGGCTGCTGGGCCGGCCGCAGAAGGTGACGGCGTTTCTGCGCAACGATACCGGTGTCGTGCCCGGATTTGCCGACAACACGCTGGGGGTCTTTGAGTACGAGCGGGCCATGGCGCTGGTGGATACGTCGGCGATGGAGACGCGTCCGGCGGCGCGGCGTTTCGAGGTCTATGGCAGCCGCGGCTGCGCGATCATGGAGCCGCTGGAACCGGCGACGCATATCCGGCTCTGTCTGGCCGAGGCGCAGGGCGGCTATGACGCGGGGGAAACGATGGCGCCGATCCAGACGCAGACGCGCCAGGCGTTGTATGACCTGGCGCTTGCGGATTTCCTGGAAACGATCCAGGGCAGGCAGGTGGCGCCGCGCCCGTTGGCGCATGAACTGCTGGTGCAGGAGACGTTGTTGCGGGCGACCGGCGAGATCGAGGAGTGAGGAATCAGAAGTGGGGAGCGGGATTTTCTCTTTTCTCGAAGTGTAGCTCAGTCGGTTGGGGGCCACATTTGCGGCCAATAGGCGCCGGTGAAGGGCTGTCCTGCCGGCGCGTTGGGGCCGAGGAAGACCAGGTTGGGATGCCACTGGCGGCCGGGCAGATAGGTGGTGTCCCCTGGCATCATGTGTGAGATGAGGCACATGCGCGGCTCCCAGGTCAGGTTGGGGCCGGAGCCGTGCAGGGTCAGCGCGTGGTGGAAGCTCACCTGGCCGGCCTGCATGATGCAAGGCTCGTCGATCCAGTCGCCGCTGATCTTCTGGTTGGCGAAGCGGGCTTGCAGGCCGTTGAGATCCTTGTGGCCGAAGGTTTTGCTGTCTTTGAGCAGCCCCCACTTGTGCGAGCCGACGATGGTGCGCATGCCGCCATTTTGCAGGTCGGTATCCTGCAGGGCGATCCAGGCGGTACACATATTGGAGGTGCTGGACGCCTTCCAGTGCCCGTAGTCCTGGCGCCAGCCGATATTGCCCGCGGTTTCCTCTCCGCCGTCCGGGCCGATGCCTAGCTTGTAGACCGCCTGATTATGCCACAGGCGCACCGTGTCCACCCCCATGAAGCGCGCGCCGATAGCGCCCAATAGCAGCGGGCTGGTGGTGATTTCTACCAAGTCGATTGGCCTGGCCTCACTTGTCGGACAATCAATTGGGATACACCCTGCAGGGGGTGGGAGCGGGCGAGTGGGTATTGGGGGTATGCGGATGTGTGCCGCCTTCAGTGCGCCGATGTACGGTTATGTCGCCGAGTCAGTCGGCGTTTGGGGGCTTGTAGGCGGGGTGGGGTTTCATATCTTGCACAGTATTCATGGGCATTGAAAGACATCGCCATGGAGTTCTTGGTACACAGCGAGTGTTTGTTTAAGCGCCGGGGCCAAGTGATACAAGGCGAATTCGTCGCGCTTGTTGCCAAGATCACTTAGCTGTGTTGACTTTCTGATGAATTCGAACATTCTTCGAGTCTTGTCCTTCGTTAAGTTGGCTTTCGCCATTGTGCTATTCGAAAGAAACTCGGCCTTATGTTCCTTCAAAATGTTGTTTGCACATTCTAATTTATTTCTTGTCTGTAACTACTCAGCCATAGGATAAAGAGCAGGAGTTCAAACGTAAAGCCAACAGAGAGCTAATGCAAATCTGATCTTGAAGTAGTAGAATAGACAATATGAGCAAGTTCGTTGAATTAGAGCGTGAGCAGCTAGCACAATCGTATCAAGAGAGCCTCGAGTTGATTCAGGCCTTGCGGCAGCAAGTGGCTGCGCAACAGGTGTCAATTCAGGCCTTGCAGCAGCAATTGGCTGCGCAGCAGGTGATGATCCAGGAATTGCAGGATCAATTGGCGAAAGACAGTCACAATAGCGGCAAGCCGCCCAGCAGCGATGGTCTGAAGAAGCGCCGAAGGCAGAGTCTGCGTCAGTCTGGCCAGCGGCCGCGTGGGGGGCAACCTGGTCACAAAGGCCGAACCTTGACGCAAGTGGCGGAACCGCATCATGTCATCCTTCATAGGCTACAGGACTGCCCACACTGCCAAACAGAGTTGACGGCGGTCGTGGCCAAGGGGCATGTGAAACGGCAGGTGTTCGACATGCCGCCGGTTGGCATCGAAGTCACAGAGCATCAGGCGCAGGTCAAGCAGTGTCCTGGCTGTGGCGCCTGCGTGAAGGCGTTTCCGGCCCACGTGACCCAACCGACCCAGTATGGCCCGCGTCTGAAAGCGCTCGCCTGCTACCTGTACGGCCAACAGTTCATCCCCTTGGCGCGTAGCAAAGAGTTGCTGACCGCGCTCTACGGAGATGCACCTTCGGAGGCGGTCATACTCGCGGCCAGCCGTCAACTTGTCAGCCGCACCCAAGCGACTCGGGAACGCATCCGCGCACAACTCCTCGCTGACCCGGTGGTCCATTTCGATGAGAGTGGGTTGCGTGTCGAGGGGCGCTTGCAGTGGCTGCATGTGGCCAGCACAGCCAAGCTGACCGCCTACCATCTCCATGGCAGACGCGGTCATGTCGGCATGCGAGCCGGTGACATCTTGCCCCGCTACCAAGGCGTTGCTCTGCATGACCACTGGGCCTCCTACCTCCAGTTTAGCGACTGCCAGCACGCTTTCTGCAACGTCCATCATCTACGCGAGTTGCGTTTTGTGTTCGAGCAATACGGCCAAGCATGGGCTGAGAAGATGGCGCGCCTGTTATGCGCCATCAAAGCCGAAGTCGAATCCACCCCAGAAGCGCACACTGTGTTACCCCCAGACCGTTTGGCCTCCTACGAGGCCGAGTACGATGCACTCATTGCCCAAGGCTTGGCCGCCAACCCGCCGCCCAAGCCGACCCGACCCAGAGCACGCGGCCGACCCAAACAATCACCGCCCAAAAACTTGCTCGACCGTCTGCACAAGCATAAATCTGGCGTCTTGGCCTTTATGTATGATTTCCGCATCCCCTTTGACAACAACCAGGTCGAACGCGATGTGCGCATGATTAAAGTCCAACAGAAAGTCTCCGGTTCCTTCCGCACACAAGAGGGCGCCGATACCTTCTGTGCCATTCGTTCTTACATCTCAACCGCTCGCAAACACGGTCACAATGCCATTGATGCCATTTACAACGCATTTCTTGACCAGCCCTTCATCCCTTCTACAAACCAGGCTTAGTAGTTACTCTTGTCTTTAGAAATGTCTTTAGAACTTCCGGGTCGTAGAGATAATTCTCAAGTTCTCGTCGCCCCAGTACATGTATGCCCTTTTCGATCTTTTCTTTACGGGCTTCACAGGTCATATCGTCACGGTCAATGAGCTTCCAAACATAACTACCCTTTACCACAGCTTGAAGGACGCCTATCAAGTCGTCGCTATTCTCAACCTCACTGGAACTGCCGCGTGAGACAAACAGAGTATCGGAATGATCATCTGCAAAGATCAGGTTATAGCATCTTGCATCAAATCCCTTATCAGCCTTTATCTTGTCCCCTTCACAGAGGACGATATTGTCTGGCGCTATCAAGTCAGCCAGATCATCAAGTGCGACTTGATAGGTTGTCTGCCAAAAGGAGCGGTCTGGAACGCGTGGGCTGATTTCCACCTCCTGATCAAAATCAAGATTCGAGAAGTCCAGGAACACTACATCTCCACTCTGTTGCATCGTGTCATATGCTTTGCGGACGAAGCCTACAGAGTGGGTTGCAATCCACAGTTGCGACTGCTCAGGAACAAGCCCAAGCATGGCTTCAAGCAACGGGCCGTGGAGCGCCGTAGCAAGATGAGCTTCCGGCTCGTCTATGCAGTATATGGCATCTTTATACTCGTCCCGCTTCACAAATATGTCCAGTAAGAGATCAAAGGCTGCCTTCTCTCCTCCTGACAGATTCTTATAGTGGAAATTTTCCGATGTTCCTTTTGAGAATCTGAAGACACCTGAATCTCTCAATCCCCCGAAATCCTGGAGTCCAAGAGCCGGTTCTGTAAACAGTTCTTTCATAGCCGCTTGAAGTTCGCCTAAGGATTCTTTCCGATACTTTTCAAATGTAGTATCTCCTGGAGCGTCTCTGTCCAGGTCCATCATTCGCTTCCAAGTCATCCGCTGGTAGTTATCGGAAACGGCTTGGTCTAGATCAATGATACGTTCAAAGCGTTCAGATTCCGTAGCTGACTTGACGCGTCCCAAATTGCTTAACTGAAAATCAGCTTCATTCCTATATGGGGACCGAATGTTGAAAACAGCAGGCCATCTGTCCTGTGTAGGTGCATCACAATAGAATTGAATAACCACATTTGATCTTACTTCGCCAGTCGATGTTGGAACTTGGCCTGTGCCATCGTGCTTATGGTAGTAGTCGCCCCTGTTACCTTCAAGGGCGTAGTTGCGTCTAGCCCCCTGGGATTTAAGGAGAAAGGGTAACTACTCAGCCTCGTCTGGGAAGTTGTTTGAAAAAGAACGGTCATCGGCAAAAAGGCCAAAAATGGCTGCCGGAAAGCGTGAATCCTCCATCTACACGCCATAATTCGCACCATTTGTGCCGTTTTGATCCGAACCTGACCTTTTCAGACAGATTCCAAACACGATTTATTACACTTGGATGACTTGGTTGCCCATTGAAAGTCGCACTTTGGGTAATGGCTGAGTAGTTACGAGAAAGGCATCAAAAAGAGAGGACTTCCCCGCCCCATTTGGTCCGATCAATACGACCAGTCGAGCTGATTCGGGGATGTCTTGGATGAGAAGATTGGTGAAGCGCTTATATTTGGTTAGGTGTACGCTCTTTATCCGCATCTGATGTCTGCAACTCCATTCAGGTTGATTTTTCCTGCCACTCCGTTGCGCTGGTGCTCACAGCAATTCAGTATAGCACACTTGTGTCAAATTCCGAAAAATGTGTATTCATCTGCAAGTGAAATTCTCTCTGCATTGAAGGCTGTCTTCAATTTCTCCCTGCACGTGCGACTTGCGCAGGACTGTTACGGCGGCTCAGTTCCTTCATTGAGGATGGCGAGATACTGGTCGTAGACGAAGAGCCGGTCGCGGCGTTTTCCCGTAATCTCGCGCGCAATCCCGTGTTCGACGAGCAGCTCCATCGCCCTGGTAGCGGTAGGGAAGGAGAGCGTCGTGCTCTTGCAAACCTCGGACAGGGGCAGAATAGGTCGCGCCTTGAGCGCTTCATGCACGCGCACAGCCGAACCGGCGCGGCGTCCGGTCTTTTCGATGCGGTTGTGGTTGTCCTGGAACATCTGGCCAATGCGCCGGGCGGCCGTGACAGCGCCGGTGGCCGTCACCTGCACTCCTTCAAGGAAAAAGGCGAGCCATTCTTCCCAATCACCGCTGCGGCGCACGTAGTTGAGCAGGTCGTAGTATCTCTCTCTGTGTTGCTTGAAGTAGAGACTCAGGTAGAGGAGCGGCTCACGCAGCGCGCCAGCCTGGTACAGCAACAATGTCACCAGCAATCTTCCTAAACGTCCATTGCCGTCAAGGAAAGGATGAATGGTCTCGAACTGAATGTGAGCAAGCCCTGCGCGCAGCAGCAAGGGCAGCCCGTCCTCTCTGTCGTGAAGGAAACGTTCAAACGCTGCCATACAGTCGGGCACGGCACGATGAGGCGGCGGCACGAAAGCGGCGTTGCCGGGCCGGGTGCCGCCAATCCAGTTCTGGGAGCGGCGGAACTCGCCAGGCGATTTATTGCTGCCCCGTCCTCTCGACAACAGGACCCCGTGGATTTCGCGCAGCAGGCGGTTTGATAGCGGTAAGCCCTCCTTCAGACGACGCAAGCCATGCTCAAGCGCGGCCACGTAGTTCGAGACTTCGACCACATCATCAAGCGGAACGCCGGGCGCTTCCTCCAATTCGAAGAGCAAGAGGTCCGACAGCGAGGACTGCGTGCCTTCGATCTGGGAGGAGAGCACGGCTTCCTTGCGCACGTAGGTGTAGAGAAGAATCGTCTGGTCCGGCAAGAGAGTCGAGACACCGTCGAGACGGCCCAGGGCGAGCATTGCCAAATCAAGCGTCTGCTGTAACGTACTGTCCAAGGCCAGGGCGGGTTCCGGCGGCAGGGGCAGCGGGATAAAGGCGCGTACCTGCTCGTCTCCGGTGATCGTAACCTCGTAGCTACCGATTGCGCCGCGCTGCATGGGTTCAACCGTTATTAACGTTACTTGAATAGTGGAATGCCCTATTAACGTTTGGGCCGTGAAACGTTAATAGCGGGAGGGAGTATACCACTCTGCGGGGTAGATGAGGAAAGACTCAAGGCGGCGAGAGTCTTATCGAAGGTCTTGCTTTCTCGCACTCCGCGCCGCCGGCAACTCGCCAAATGGCAGGTGCTCGCTCCAGTCCGGCTCCTTGTCGGGGCCGTCCAGGGCGTCGCATGCCCGGAAGAACGCCATGACATCTTCGGCTGAGGCGAAGGGCTGGGCGTGCTGACGGCTTTCGAGGCGTTCGCGGGCGGCGGCGTGCAGCCGCGCGCTCAGCGTCATACCTTCCCGGTCTGCCTGGCGTACGAAACGCTCGCGTTCTGTATCAGGGATTTCGATCTGAACTCTGGTCATTTCGACCTTCCCCTTTCACAGAGGATGGCATGGAGCGCCGATGTGTCGATAATCACTTGGGCAAGCCTCGCTCATCGTAAAGCAGATTACCGTGCTCGACAGCCGCAGGCCCGGGCGCGAGCAGGGCGGCGCAACGTTGGCCGATTGCATGCAATTCTTGCGCCAGCACAGTAGCGTCCCGTCTGCGCTTCTCACGTTCCAGGCGCTCGCGCAACGCTACGGTAATTGCGCCAGTCGTAGTTTCACCGGTCAGCCGGGCCAGTTCGGTGGCAAGATAGCAGGTCTCGCTGTTAGTTATATGCAAATTCATCGTTTCGCCTCCAAGCATAATTCGTCTGGCACCGATTACTGTTCCCCAACTTGCCGACGCAAGTAACGTTTACGCTATCGCACGTCCTCACGCCAACTCCGGTTCGGAATCCAGAAGACGCAGGACGACTCCGATCAACTCCGTCACCTTTTCCTCGCTGAAGCCGTTCACGTCAAAACCGTGGGCGATGGCATTTCTGTATTTCCTCATATCGACCAGATAGTCATAGTCCTCGCGGGAGATAACGCCATGAAAGATCGCCTGATCAAGGACGTAACCGGCCTTGGTGACGCGCGTGATGGAGACTCCCTCCGCCGCGATCAGTTCCCTGGTGGCCGCTTCGAAAGCCGACCAGACAAGCAGAAAGGCAGCCTCACTCAAGCCGTGTTCGAGAGCCTTCTCCGCCTCGGCAAGGCGTTGGCGGATCTCTTCTTCCGCAAACGAATGCGCGCCCTCGGGCGAGTCCAGTTTCTCCGGTTCTCCTACCAGCAGCAGTTCGAAGCTCCAGCCGGGCTTATCATGTAGAATTCGCGACAGTTCCCTTATTTTGGGTGAGACAGCTAACGAAGCCTTGTATTTCACCTCAATCACTTTCGTTTCGCCATCTTTGCGCACAACCAGGTCGGCGCGGAAGCCGGGCAGGAACTCCAGCGGACAGTTTTCCTCCACCTCATAGCCTCGGCTGCGGTACTCTGACGCCTTCTTTTCAATGAAATTCTTTTGAACAATCTCTATGTCTTCGATCAAGATATCACCTCCTGGTCAGGCGCAACGTCCACAATGATATGGACAAAAGGCGTGGATCTTGCGAGCGCGTCATTCAAGACAGGTGAGAAACGCTGAACTTGCAGGTCGGCATTCAAATCTCTCTTGCGGCAAAGCAAATCAGTTATCTGATCGTCGTCGGAATAGACCAGCCGCTTCAATGCGTCCAGAATTGGCTTCGGAATGTTATCTACGTCAAGAGGATCTTCATCATAGACATAGGTAATCGTCACCATGAGTGCCCCGGCATTGGATGGCTCTTCGTTCCATTCCCGAGTGGCGAAACTGCAAACATCCTGCCTCCACATCCTTAGTCGCTCCCTTCTACGGGTCTGCTGGGACACAGGAACGCCTTCAACGATTAATTCAAGAGGTATCGCCACGTCTATATCCGATTGTCCACAATAGCGAGCATTGTTGAAAGCCAATATCTCTGGCATGGACTACGCATTGTGCAATGCAGTATAGCGCATTTTCCCAGTGTGAGCGCATTCCATGCCGCCTCGTTCCCGACCTGTCCCAGCAGACCCTGCGCCTCCGGCTCCAGCGCGCGGATGTCGGCATAGGTCCCCTACGGCGGTGTCTGTCTTTTGCCTTTCCATCATGACATTTCGGCGGCAGATCGGTCTTGTCTGTCAAATTCGGCGCGAAATCAGCCCGATCCGGGTTGACATACTAGAACATATGTGCTAATATCTTTAGAACATGGCCGCACGGCTTTGTGGATGCCGGTCTTCAAGGCGGCAAAAAGGCACGATTACTTCGAGTAAGGAGCGACCTGTGAGAAACGATATTGCCAAGACTTCGATTGGACGTGTGGCGCTGCTCTCCTCCAGGCCGATTCTGGCGCTGGTGGCGGCGATGTTTGTGGCTGACCTGCTGGGGAGCATGGGATGGGTGCAGGGGCGGATCCGGGGCGAGACGCTCTTCTATGTGTTCGGCAACCCGGTCTCGAACTGGGGCGTCATGATGACGATGCTGATCTGGATGCTGACCACCGGTATCCAGATGGTGTCGAGCGGGATGGCCTACCGCGCCAAGACGAACCCCTATATGGCCGGAGTCGGCTTCTACATCTGGCTGTTCGGTTCGATCCTGAGCCGCACAAGCCTGAAGTTCAACCGCGCCAACTACGGGTCGGTCTTTACGATCGAGTACGGCAAGTTGGCCAAGGAGTGGTCGGGGATGTCGTTCCTGATCGCGCTCTACTGGCCGTCGCAGATCTTCGACATGGCGACCGACGCCAGCTTCTATCTGACCACGCCGCTGCGGGCCTTCAACCTCTTCTTCGCCTTCTCGTCGCTGGTGTCGGAGCAGTTGGCATACATGGCCAGCGCAGCGAAATCGTTGGGCGACGAGGCGCTGGATGAAATCCGTGGCTACTCATAGAACGCTCTTGCAGCAGGACCGCGGCTGGGGCCTGTTGTGCCAGATTTCGGTCGCGCCGATACTGGCCGGTACGCTGGAGTGGCTGATCGCGGTCGGCGCCTGTTGGTTTATCGGCGTGCCCTACGTCGCGCCGTGGACGTGGCTGGCGCATCTGGCGGCCGCCTATCCTCAGGTCGGCGCGGCGACGGGGTTGCGGGCGCTCTCTCTGGCTTGGGCGGGCTGGGCCTTTCTGCGCACCGGCATGGCGTGGGGCGAGTTGACCCCCTATCTGTGGTTCCTGCTGATCTCCGCGCTGGCCGCGGCGCCGCAACGGTGGGGCGTGTGGGCTGCGCGCATCGCAGTGCATGGCCTGGCGCTCTGGTTCATCCTGCAGATGGACCACATCTCCGGCTTGATTGGCCTGGTCGGTCTGCTCCTGCTCCTGATCTGAAGACGGCATTGCGTAGTGCGTATTGCGTAATTCGGGCGAAAGGGATTGGTGTTGGATGGGAGTCCACTTCACTTACCGCCAACAATTCAACTCGTGAAGAAGCAACCCATTTTCCAGCGAATTGAGTCTATGTGAAATTCTATTCTCTCAAGATGCTTTCCCCGTCAACCTCCTCGTTTTTTGGCTGACCAGGCATTGGGAGCTATGCCGTCACTGCTTCCGGCATGACAACTTCGTAGGCTTGGCGGTTGTTGGCCGATTCGCGTGCCCACAGACAGGTCAGCGCGCTGAGTATGCCGGCGGCGATGGGGCTGCGGGAGGGCCGCCGGTCGCGCATCGCCATCAGAAAGTCGAAACATAGCTCGCGGTCCCCGCCGAAGTGGGGCATACTGCCGCTGAAGTCGATCGTCTCCGCCAGCGGTGATTTGTGGCTGAACACTTTGATCTGGTTCTGATTCCAATCGAACTCGATAGTGCCGCGGTAGCCGTAGAGGCGGGCGCCGCGGCGGGCAGCGCGGTAGCGGGTAAAGAAGTTCTGCGTGTAGCTGGTCTGGACGCCGTTCTCATACTCCAACATACAGCTGCCCATGTCCTGCAACTCGATCCCATCGGAGAAGACGCAAAACTGATCCTCGCGGTAGATCTCCTCTTCGGCAAAGTGGACGCGGCTGCCCTCGAAGCCGCTGCGGAAGCGCACGAAGGGGCTTTCCGGGCAGCTCTCCTGCTCCGGGCAGTCCTTGCATTGCAGATCGAACGGCTTGTCGCCGCCGTAGACTCGTCGGTCATTCATGGCGCTGACCCAGCGCGGGCGTGCGTCGAGCAGGTAGTTGATGTAGTCCACGTCGTGGGTGAATTTCTGTAACCAGAGACCGCCGTCCAGTTCATAGTTGCGATACCAGCTTTTGAAGTAGACGCTGCCATAGCCCACGTCATTGAAGGCAACCACCTGTTCGATGCTGCCCACCTGGTCGGATTCGATGATCTCGCGCACTGTCTGGGCGATGGGGCTGAGCCGCAAGGGAAAGGAGACGACGGTGGGCGCGGGGTAGTCCTGATAGGCGGCATGCAGGCGGCGCGCCTCGTCAAAGGTGATCGCGACCGGCTTCTCCAGGAAGAGTGGCAGCTCGGTTGGCGCGACCTTGAGGGCCATCTCCGTGTGCAGGTTGCAGCGGGTGCCGATCATGATGCCGTCCAGTTCGTCGGCTGCGGCCAGCAACTCGTCGGCGGAGGCGTAGAAGCGCGTATCGGCGAGGAAGGGATCGTTGTCGGCCTGGATGCGGTCGCCGCGTGGGTCGGCCACGGCCGTCACCCGGTAGGGGATGCCGAAGATAGCCAACTCCTTGGCCATGTGGACGATGCGGCGGCCATATCCGATGATGCCTATGCGTAGCATGGTTGTTCCTTTCAAGCGTGAGCGCCCAGATGGGCCAGCACGGCCGCGCCGGTGCGTATGCCGGCGAGAAAGCGCTGCACCTCCAGGTTCTCGTTGGGGGCGTGGTTGGCCTCGTCGTGGTTGGCGTAAGGCGTAGTGAAGGAGTGGACGCCCAGTATCTTTGTCCAGGCATAGTCGGGCAGGCTGCCGCCCATCGCCGGGATGAGGAGAGGGTCTTCGCTCTGGGCCGCGCGGAAGGCCTGCTGCAGCGGCCGCGTGTAAGGGGAGTCCAGCGGCGTGCGCGACGGCTCCATGCCGCCTTGGCGGATCATCTCCACGTCGGGCGCATAGCGGCGGACATGCGTCTCCACCTTGTCCAGGATCTCGTCCACGCGCTGGTTTTCCACCAGGCGCATATCGCATTTCACGGTTGCCTGATGGGGCAGCACGGTCTTGGCGCCGGGGCCGCCGTAACCGCTGTGGAAGCCGTTGATAGTAAAGGTCGGCCAGGCCGCCAGGCGGTCGAAGAAGGGCCGCTCCTGCGGTTCATCGAGACGCGCCAGACCGGCGCCTTCCATCACGGCTGCCACGTCAACCGGTAGCGCGTCCAGCGCCTCCCGTTCCAGTTGGCTGAGCGGCGCGATGTTGTCGTAGAAACCGTCGATGGTGATTTCGCCGCGACTGTTCTTCATCGTCGCCAGCAGATGCACCAGCGTCCAGATCGGGTTGGGCGCGACGCCGCCCCAGTTGCCGGAGTGGAAGTCCCGCTCGGCGTGGCGGACCCGCAACTCGAACGAGGCGATACCGCGCGGGCCGAACTTGATGCAGGGCCGGCCGCTTTCGTGGACGGGGCCGTCGGCGGTGATCACCAGGTCGGCATCGGCGAGAAGATAGTGATGGGCGCGCACACAGTCGCTGATATGGGGGCTGCCGATCTCCTCCTCACCCTCCAGCAGCACGATGACATTGCAGGGCAGGCTGCCGGTGACGGCCAACCAGGACTCGATGGCCAGGAGTTGGGCCAGATGCTGACCCTTGTTGTCGCCCACGCCGCGCCCCCAGATGCGGCCGTCGCGTATCTCCGGCTCGAAGGGCGGCGATATCCAAGCGTCCAGGGGGTCCGGCGGCTGCACGTCGTAATGGCCGTAGAGCAGGACGGTGGGCGCATGCGGACGCTGCTTGTGGCGGCCATACACGAAGGGCCATCCGGGGCTTGCCAGCAGCCGCGTCTCCATGCCCAGTTCCTGCAGGCAGCCGGACAGGAAGTCAGCCGTCTCTTTGATGCCGACCCCGTGGGCGCTTATGCTGGGCTGGGCGACATACGCCAGCAGGCGGTCGATGAACTCCTGCTGGTGGGCGTCGACGTAGGCCAGTACCTGCGCCAAAGCCCAAGGGGCGCCCCGCGGTCGGGTCTCCTTTTCGGCCAATCGGTTTCTCCTGGGAGCGCAGACATTGCGCCTGCAGATGCTGAACCAGCCGTTTGCGTTTTTGCATTATATCTGATGATATATCCGGGCGGGAATGAACCGATTCTACTGTATGTTGAGATAATGTCAACTATCCAGCGGCCAGCCGCCAACCATCAGCCGCTGACCACCATGTATGGAGCAATCTTATGAGACTGGGTGTTGTCGGCATGTTGCCCGCTAATCCTGCGGAAATCCGCGCGCGGCATCTGGCTGTGATCCGGGCGTTGCGGCTTACGGGGGTGGGCCTTTCTGTCTCTGCCAGCGGTTCGCCGCCGGCCACTGCGCCAGTCTGGCAGCGGGTGCGGCGGCTCTTCGCCGACGAGGACATGGACATTGTGCAGGTCGGCATGGGCTACCGGGACTGCCTGTTCGACCCGGATGACGGGGTGCGCGCGCGGCTGCTGGAGGAAGTCCGCCGCGGGCTGGGGATCGTGCGCGCGTTGGGCGCCCATGTGGCGTTGATCCGCAGCGGCAGCCTCAATCCCAATGGCCCTTACAGCCCCCACCGCGACAACCATCGGCCAGGCTGCCGCGACCGGCTGCTGGACTCGCTGCGCTGGCTGGCGGAGGTGGCCGAAGCGCTCGGGCAGACGATCGTCGTCGAAACGCATCTGCTGACGATCATGCGGTCGCCGGAGTACAACCGCGCTATCATTCGTGATGTGGGCAGCGCGCGGCTGCGGCTGGTTATGGACTATGTGAACCATTTCCAGACGCTGCACCAGGTCTATGACAGCCGGGCGCGGCTGCGCCATATCTTCGATTGCATGGGGCCGGTCAGCGCGATCGGGCATTGCAAGGACATCGCGGTGCGGGACGGCTTCGTGATCCACATGGACGAGGAGATCCCGGGCGAGGGTGAGCTGGACCTGGCGACCGCGCTGCGCCTGTGGCACGACGAGCATCCGGACGGCTACATGATGCTCGAGCACCTGCCGAACGAGAGCTATCCCCTGGCCGCGGTCAACGTGCATGGAATTCTGGAGAAGGAAGGGATTCCGGTGTATTAGTGCTTAACTGTTGGCTGGCGGTGTCAACTAAGATTTCAAGAGTATGGGAAGCTGATATTTGCGTTACGAAATACAGACTCGGAGAAGCGCATGACTGACGTTATCCTCAAACCGAACCTAGAACTCCTGCGAGAGGAGTACGTTCTTGTTCAGGCTTGGAAGAAAACCTCTGATTACATTCGGTACCACAACTGGTATGCTGATACTCTAGCACTCGATTGGGCAACAGTGAACCTTCCTGATTTCATCAAGGAAATTGTCGAGAGTTTTGAAGGTCCCCGACGGTGGGAGAATGTATTTCTTCGTCTCGTGCCCGCACCAAAAAGGCAACAATGGCGGGTGTCTCCAGAGACCGGAACATGGGAGCCGACCGACGAGGGCGACGACGAATTGCCATTGCGTCCACTCGCTCATGTGACCCTGAGGGAACAGGTCATTGCAACCGCACTTATGCTTTGTCTTGCTGACCGAGTCGAGACGAGACAAGGAGATCCACGAATTCAATTCAAAGACTCTGAACTTCGCAAAAAGGTCAATTCCTATGGGAATCGTCTCTTCTGCGATGAGGTCAATGGTGAGTTGCGCCACCGCTGGGGCTCGGGGACTCTATATCGAAATTATTACGAAGACTATCAGTCGTTCGTCTCTCGGCCGACTACGGTGGCGGAGTCTATTGTGCCGAAAAGTGGACAAAGAGTTGTCATCGTTGAGTCAGACCTGGATAAATTTTACGATCGGGTCCGACCTGAACGGCTAATGGCTGCTCTCCGCAGTCTGCAAAGTGATAGCGACGAACAGGGCTTCTTCGATTTCGCTGAAAGAATTCTGAATTGGCGATGGGACCCACGCGACGACGGCGATGTCAAGATCTACGCTAGACGATATGAGCTTGATGATTTCACTCGAGTGGCTCTTCCTCAAGGATTGGTTTCCGCGGGTTTTTTCGCAAACGTAGCTCTCCTTGCATTTGATGAACGACTGCGCAGTAACTTTGGCGAGGAAATCACTCGTGGTATTCGCCTTGAAGACGCATGTCGATACGTTGACGACCTGCGCATAGTTGTAACGACGGATCTTGCTACCAGTGAGTGCAAAGAAGGCGTTGAGAATTGGCTTCAGCATTTATTGAATGATGAGGCCATAGGATTACAGATCTCCAGAAGGAAAACCGAGGCGGTGGACTATGGGGGGTCTGAACGACCGATTGTAAGGCAAAGTGCCAGGATGAAACGCATCCAGTCGGCAGTGTCCGGTGGATTCGGTGCTCTCGAAGGGGAAGAGATACTCGATACGATCCAGGGATTGGTGCAGACACAGCAGGATTTGAGTCGCGCGCAAACCGACAGCGGTTGGGAACTCGCTCCAAAGTCGGATGTTCGCGAGGAGACTGTCGCTCGGTTTGCTGCAAACCGCTTTCGCAAAGCGTATCGTTCTATCAGGCCTCTTTTCGAGGATACGCCAGCAACAAGCGCGTCAGCGGCATCGACAAGCGAGTCGGAACATGCTGATAGTCTTGAGAAACCCCGCAGCCGACAAGAAATTGATGACGACGCAAAAGAATTCGCACTCCGTCTAATTAATCGGTGGGTTGAGGATCCATCGAACGTGCGGCTCTTGCTGATTGGACTTGACATTTGGCCTGATCCGAAAATCTTGGAAGGAATTCTCAGGTTGTTAAGGCCATACACGGAGGACGGAAGACAGAACAAGGCACGGAGACAGGTTGCTTGGTACTGTCTTGCCGAGATTCTACGGAAAGGCGCAACAGAAACCGGCATCGTGGACGACGCGGAGTGCCTCCCAGAAGACGCAGATCTTGGAAGGTACCGTGAGACTCTCTGCAGCGAAGCGAAGAGACTTGCTATGTTACCTGCGAGGAAAGTCCCGTGGTATCTCCGACAGCAATTTTTTCTGTTTCTTGCCAGCTTTGCCCCAGCTGCTGCACCGATTGTTCGCATAGGTCGAAATCCGGAGACAAAAGAGTATCACAGACTCATCCTATTTCTTCGGGGTGAAATTAGCCGTCTCAGCGGTTCAGAATTCGCGACCTTGGCAGTGGTTGCACGTCGCGCGATTCTGGATGCCGGAAAGTCTGCTGAATTGGTACGTTGGGGGTTAACGGCAGATCGCATAAATGAAATTGCGGCTAGAGATCCGTCATTTGCTCTGGAACTTAGTACTACAACCGCAATTCAGTGAATCGTGATCGTTTCGGCGAAGAAAAGTGCAGAAAACGCTGTTAGAGATGGAATGGAACCGAGCAGACAGCAGTTTTTGTTGCCATTTTGAAGGCTCTTTTTGCCCTTTCTTCACGCCATCAACGTAACTGCGGTTGTCGTATTAGAAATGTTGACATAAGCTTCGACCAGGGCCTGGCGGCATGTGTCAAAGAAGATCTGTGTATTGAATCCAGTACGCCAAGCAGTGACTTAAAGAGTCTTACGGAGATCGTATTGCGTGAAGGGCCTGCAAGCTCACTGAGAAATGAGCTCTCAATCTTGCGATTCGCGACTGCCTTTTTGGAGGAACTTCGGCAACTGGATGAAGCGGACGAAAGAGTTTTCCCTCCTGGTCAAGTCGGATTGAAGCTGAAAATCGATGGTGACATTGCCGAAGTGTCAAATCTTGAATTGCTGGTAGGGCAACCTCCCTACAGTGGTTTGTTTTATGCCCCTCCCGGTTGGTGCGGACCGAATGATCGCTGGCGATTTCAATTGGGTTTCCTCTTGCGATTTATCCTTACCAGACAACCGGACTTTACCAACTTCGTACGCCCAGAGTATTGGAAAGAGCGGCACTCAACTTATAGGCCGGTAAAGAGTCATTGGTTTCAGCGGATTTACGGCTTGTTCAACGGCCAACCTGCGTTCGGCGACGACTGGCTACCTATCACCGACTGGATGGAGCGATTTCTGTTGGCACTGCTCCACTGGCCAGGGTGTCGGACACCTTCTGGATTCGAGTGGGTCGAAGACGGTATCGGCAAAGCCCAAGTGGAAATCGAAAAGCGGATTAAGTTCCTTGAAGAAAAGCGGGGTACTGCGACCCGAACTCTCATGATGCCCATGATTGCAGAGTGGCCCACCGAGGACACCCGAACCCGCTCCTTGCGTGCTTGCGTCGTGCAAACAGTTGTGCCGCAGGTAGAGGATCTTAAAAGGTATGGCATTACGCTTTCACAACCTGAAATACGCAGGAAGCACCGCAATCATCTGTCAGCCGCGCTTGAAGCCGTAAAGAAGATGCTCAACCTTCGCAGAACACATCTGGAGGACGACGGTCGGCTGGACTGGCTCATATTGCCAGAGTTAGCTGTTCACCCGTTGGACGTGAGAACGCACCTAATTCCATTCGCGCAAAAATATAAGACAATGATCTTGGCAGGGCTGACCTATGAGAAACTGCTTGATGACAAGCTACCTGTAAACTCTGCCTTGTGGATCATGCCCAAGCAGCCCCAAGGGCAGGGCTTGCAGATTCAGACTCGGCGGCAGGGAAAATGCTACATTGCTCCGGAGGAGAAGCAATTTAGTTTGGATGGCTTTCGCCCCTGCCAGTGGCTGATTGGTTACCCATGGTCCGAGAGCCAGCAAAGACCGATGTGGTTGTCGGCGTCTGTGTGTTACGACGCGACCGACCTTATGTTGGCAGCCGATCTGCGAAAAGAATCAGATGTCTTTGCGATTCCATCCTTAAATAAGGATGTCAGTACCTTTGATCAGATGGCACTTGCTCTGAATTACCTCATGTTTCAACACGTTGTTGTCGTTAACAATGGTTGCTATGGAGGAAGCAGTGCCTACTGGCCTGTCCACAAGGATTATAAGAGACAGATTTATCATATGCACGGGCAGCCGCAGGCATCAATAGCCTTTTTTGAGATTGAGGACATAAGAAACGTTCTAGCGCGTCGAGAACTTGCGGCTCGGGACGACTTAACGGACAAAAAGCCTGAATGGAAAAGCCTCCCTGCCGGGCTATAGTGATTCCGGTTTGCATTCGAAGCTTTCCGCACGAATTACGACTTGGGAACACAGGTGCCTCATCTGCCCTAATGCAATACGTAAAACGGAGAAAAGCGCGCTTTCAATGTGGAGGCACATAGAGGCTGACTACCGAAAACTCCCGCTTCACCGCTCCCGATACCGCCCAGCATCCGCCAACGTCGAACTCTGCGGCAGGTTGCTTGCCAGTTCTCCACCCTACACAAGTCCCGCCTCGCGCCAGAAGCGCGATGGCTGCGACCGCCGGCTCCATTCGCTTGCGCGGGGTTGAATGCGCGTCTGCCCGGCCGTATGAGCGCGGGCGGGGCTGTGCTAGAATGGCCTGTGCCGCGTCTCATCTTCAATTGCCGTCTCTATCGGGGTAAACGTGCAGCAGGTATTGACCGCTGAGCAGGGCCGCATTTTACAGGATGAGCGCCGCCTGTTGGCCGACTTGCAGGTGGCGTTGACGCGCCTGGACGCGCCTGACCCCGACCTGGCGCTGATCCGCAATGCCCTGGCGCAGCTGGAGGAGCTGTTCCTGATGGTGGTGGTGGGCGAGTTCAACGCCGGCAAGAGCGCGGTCATCAACGCGCTGCTGGGCGACAGCTATCTGCCCGAAGGCGTTGTGCCGACCACGAGCGAGTTGGTTCTGATTCGCCACAGCGATGCCGCCGAGAAGCCGGGCGCAGACGGGGGCATGGCGGTGCGGCGTCTGCCCGTCCCCTGGCTGCAAGAGGTCAACCTGGTCGATACGCCGGGCACAAATGCGGTCATCCGCCAGCACCAGGAGTTGACCGAACATTTTGTGCCGCGCAGTGACCTCGTCCTTTTCGTTACCAGCGCGGACCGGCCGTTCAGCGAATCGGAGCGCGCCTTCCTGCAGCAGGTGCGGAATTGGGGCAAGAAGATCGTGATCGTGGTCAACAAGATCGAACTGCTGACCACGGAGGCGGAGCAGCGGCAGGTGTTGGCGTTCGTGGAGCAGAACGCCATGGAGTTGCTGGGCGTTGCGCCGGCGATCTTCGCGGTCAGCGCCCGTCTGGCCCTGGAAGCGAAAAGGCGGGGAGTGAGTGAAGAGGAGCGAGGAGCGAGAGAAAACCCTGCACCTGACTCCTCGATCTGGCAGCGCAGCCAGTTCGGCGCGCTGGAGCAGTATATCCTCGACTTTCTCGACGCCGGGGAGCGGGTGCGGCTGCAACTCTCCAACCCGATCGGCATCGCCGCGGCGTTGATCGCCAACTACCAGGACGTGATCGACCAACGTCAGGCGCTGCTCAAGGGCGACTTCCAGGCGTTGGACGCCATCGACCAGCAACTGGCGGCCTACCAGAGCGATATGCGCCGCGACTTCCGCTACCAGAGCGACCGCGTCGATAATGTCCTGTTGCAGATGGCCGAACGGGGCGACAGCTTCTTTGATGAGAATCTGCGCATCACCCGCATCATCGAGCTGGTCAACAGCGAGCGGCTGCGGGGTGAGTTCGAGCGTCGCGTGCTGGCCGACAGCAGCCGGGCGATCGAGCGCCATGTCAACGAGTTGATCGACTGGCTGATCGACCGCGACTACCGCCAATGGCAGGCGGTGATGGAGTTCATCGAGCGCCGTTCGCTCCAGCACACGGAGCAGATGATCGGTCGCGTGGGCGGCGAGTTTGACTTCAACCGCCAGAACTTGCTCAAGAGCATCGGGCGCAGCGCGCAGGAGGTGGTCGACTCCTACGACCGCGAGGCGGAGGCGCTCAAACTGACGCAGGAGGTGCAGCGGGCGATCATCCAGACGGCGGCGGTCGAGGCGGGCGCGATCGGCCTGGGCGCGATCCTGGTGGTGATCCTGAACACGACCTTCCTCGACGTGACCGGAATTCTCGGCGCGAGCGCGCTGGCTGCGCTCGGTCTCTACGTACTTCCTTACCGGCGCCAGAAGGTGAAGGAGCAGCTGCGCACGCGCATCGTTGACCTGCGGCGGCGGCTTGATACTGCCATCACCCAGCAGTTCGAATCGGAGCTGACCGCGAGTGTGCAGCGGATCCGGGAGGCGATCGCGCCCTACACCCGCTTTGTGCGCGTGGAGCGGGAGAAGCTGGAGACGCTGGCGGGCGATTTGCAGCGCGCCGACGGCGAGTGCAAAGGGCTGCGCCGCAGCGTGGAGGAGTTGGTATGAGCGTCTTACGCTGTACCGCCTGCTGCCCCCGCTACTGCGTATTGCGTAGTGCGTATTGCGTATTGCGAAGTAAGAGGGACAGAGCGGCGTGACGCTCTCTATTTCTCTGCTGCCCCTGGACGCGTCGCTGCACGCCGACGCGCTGCAACGGGTATACGAACTGTCGCCGGCCTATTGGACGATGTATCATCTGGCGCAGGCGCCGGCTGGGCAGGCGGCGCGCGACCTGGCCGCCATCGAAGAGGAGCCGGGACGCATGGGGCTGGGGATCGCGGCCGCGAATGAGCCGGGCAACCCCCAGGCGGGCGCGCAACTGGTGGGCCTGATCGACTTCCGCCTGCGCTGGCCGGACCCCGACACCGCCTATCTTGGCATTCTGCTGGTGGCGGAGCCGTTCCAGCGGCAGGGTGTGGGGAGAGATGCCTGGGCGCTGCTGGAGCCGTGGCTGGCGGACGAGGCCGGTCTGCGTGAGGTCAAATTGGGCGTCGAGCAGTTCAATCCCGGCGCGCTCAGGTTTTTCCAGTCGCTTGGCTTTGCGCTGACCGGAGAGGCGCAGCGCATCCGGTCGGGCAAGCGCCTGGTGCGTCTGCTGGCGATGGAGAAGGAGTTGAAGGGCAGTGGTTAGTGGCCAGTGGCTAGTGGTCAGTCACTGAATTGGCCACCCGAACAGGAGTGATTATGTGAGCGCTGTTGACGAGCGATCCCCGGCGGAGACGATTTTGCGGACTGCGGATAAGCTGCGGGCACTGTGCAACGCCGGTCTTCAATTTGCCGAAGATCCGTATCAGAAGGAGCGTTACGAGCAGATCTTGGAGCTGTGCGCCGAGTTGACTGCGCTGGTGGACGCGCGCCCGCTGCCGGATATCCGACGCCAGGTCTTCGAAGATACCCACTACATCACCCCGTATGCGGTGGTGGATGTGGCCGTCTTCGATGACGCCGGCCGCATTCTGCTGATCCGGCGGGCGGACAACGGGCGCTGGGCGCTGCCGGGCGGGGCCTGCGAAGTGGGGGAACTGCCGGGCGAGGGCGCGGCGCGCGAGGTGTGGGAAGAGACCGGCTGCCGGATTGCGCTGTGTGGTCTGCTCGGCCTCTTTGACAACAACCTGCACGGCGGTGAAGGGCCGCATCATTTCTACTGTTTGCTGTTCGCCGGACAGTTCATCGAAGGCGCGCCGATCGTCACCAGGGAGACGCTGGATGTGGGCTGGTTTGCGCAGCAAGAGGCGCCGTGGGACGCGCTGCACGCCGCCCATCCCGCCCGCATCCGCTTCGCGTTCGAGTGGAAGCGGGACCCGTCGCTGCGTCCCTTCTACGATCAGCCGCAACGAGAGCCGCAGCCGACCTGGCAGCATAGCGGAGGAGTGAGAGTCGAGGAGTGAGGGGAGGGTCGTTTTCGCATCCTTTCATCTTCTCCACGCGATTCGTAGACAGATCGTAGACATATTGCCCAGCACAGATATGAGACCGATTTCGGGGACATCCAGACCGGAAAGCCCAATGATGGCCCCGCTCTCCAGTGTAATTGCCCAGCGACTCGCCAGAATTCCGCCCTATCTCAGGAGAAACCCGGAACGCCCCAGCACTTTCTCAAGAGTCGGGGCGTTCTGGTATCATACACTCTTCATATATGGACAGTTGCAACCAAGCGTGGTAAGATAACTCCGCCCAGCGAACATCTGTTCATATTTTCGGAGTTGTTGCCTTTCGTGGACGCCGCGAGCGGACGCTTGGCAACCAGAGACTGACTACTGAAGACTGAGAACCATTTGGAGGCGGCATGGCGTTGGATAAGCTGATCATACGGGGGGCGCGCGAACACAATCTACGCAGCGTGGATCTGGAGATCCCACGCGATAAGATGGTGGTGATCACCGGGCTGAGCGGCAGCGGCAAGAGCAGCCTGGCCTTCGATACGATCTACGCCGAAGGGCAGCGCCGCTACGTCGAGTCCCTTTCCTCTTATGCGCGACAGTTTCTGGGGCTGATGGAGAAGCCGGATGTGGATCAGATCGAAGGGCTAAGCCCGGCGATCTCAATCGACCAGAAGGGGGCCGGGCGCAATCCCCGCTCGACCGTCGGCACCGTTACCGAAGCCTACGACTACCTGCGTCTGCTTTTCGCGCGCGTGGGCCAGCCCCATTGCCCGGAGTGCGGCGACCCGATCAGCCAGCAGACGCCGCAACAGATCGTCAACTCGATTCTGGAGATGGAGGAGGGGGCGCGGCTGCTGATCCTGGCGCCGATCATCAAGGATCGCAAGGGGGAGCATAAGGGCGTCTTTGAGGATCTGCAAGCGCAGGGCTATGTGCGGGTGCGGGTGAACGGGGAGCTGTTCGAGATTAGCGAGGCGCCGGAACTGGATCGGTATAAGATGCACACGATCGAAGCGGTGATCGACCGCATCATCGTGCGAGGAGAGCGGCGCGACCCGGACGACCCCGACCGCATTCTGCCCGGCACGGACCGCACGCGGCTGACCGACTCGGTTGAGACGGCGCTCAAGTTGGGAGAGGGCGCGGCAATCGTCTCGGAGGTGAAGCGGGTGCCTGTTGACGGCAACGGCAGCCTGCGCACCGTCACGACCGACCGCGCCTTCAGCGAGCATTTCGCCTGTATGCGCTGCGGTCTTAGCTTTACGGAGATCGAGCCGCGCACCTTCAGCTTCAACAGCCCGCACGGCGCCTGTCCCTCCTGTGACGGGCTGGGCGTGTTCAAGGAGTTCGACCCGGATCTGATCCTGGACGGCGAACTCAGCATCGCCGAAGGGGCGGTGCGGCCCTGGCAGGGCGCGAACGGTAGCAACGGCGACGAGGGCTATTATAAGCAACTGTTGCGCTCGGTCTGCCGCCAATTTTCGATTCCTCGGACTGCGCAGGTAAAGGAGTTAAGCAGCAAGCAGCGGGACATTGTCCTGCACGGCCCGCCGGGACGGGAGAAGGTGCTGGTCGAATATCGCAACGCGCGCGGCTATGAGCGCACCTACGAGACCAATTTCGAGGGCGTTTTCTCCAATTTGCAGCGGCGCTACCGGGAGACGGACAGTGACTGGATGCGGAGCAAGTTGGAAGATTACATGGGCATCAGCCCCTGTCAGGTGTGCGCGGGGCGGCGGCTGAAGCCGATGGCGCTGGCGGTTACGATCGCGGGCAAGAGCATCTATGACATTACGGCGATGTCGGTCAACGATTCGCTGGCGTGGGTGCAGGCGGCCGCGGGGCGCAACGGCGCGGAGCCGCTCTTCTCGGCGCGGCAGCTTGCGATTGGCGGCCAGGTCCTGAAGGAGATCGAGGCGCGGCTGGGGTTCATGGTGAACGTTGGGCTGGACTATTTGACGCTCAACCGCACCGCGGTCACGCTCTCCGGCGGCGAGTCCCAGCGCATTCGGCTGGCCACGCAGATCGGCAGCCAGTTAATGGGCGTTCTCTACATTCTGGATGAGCCGAGCATCGGCCTGCACCAGCGGGATAACGCGCGGCTGATCAATACGCTGCAGGGGATGCGCAATCTGGGCAATACGGTGCTGGTCGTCGAGCATGACGAGGAGACGATCCGCGCGGCCGATTGGGTGGTGGACATGGGGCCGGGCGCGGGTGAACACGGCGGGGAGGTGGTCGTCTCGGCAACGCAGGAGGCGTTCGTCGGCCATCGGGATAGTCTGACTGCCCAGTACATTCGCGGCGAGAAGCGCATCGAGGCGCCGATGGTGCGGCGGGAGGGCAACGGCGAGTATCTGCATGTGCGGGGCGCGACCGAGAACAACCTGAAGAAGGTGGACGTGCGTTTCCCGCTGGGCCGGTTGATCGCGGTGACGGGGGTGAGCGGCAGCGGCAAATCCAGTCTGGTGGTGGAGGTGTTGTACAAGCGGCTGGCGCAGAGCTTTTATCGGGCGAAGGCGCGCCCCGGCAAATGCGACAGGATAGAGGGCATCGAGCATCTGGACAAGGTGATCGAGATCGATCAAAGCGCGATCGGGCGGACGCCGCGCAGCAACCCGGCCACCTATGTCGGTCTGTTCACGCCGATGCGGGAGCTGTTCGCCAGCATCCCGGAGGCGAAGGCGCGTGGGTATAAGGCGGGGCGCTTCAGTTTTAATGTCAAGGGCGGCCGCTGCGAAGCCTGCCAGGGGGATGGCATCATCAAGATTGAGATGCAGTTCCTGCCGGACGTGTATGTGTCGTGCGAGGAGTGTCACGGCGACCGCTACAACCGGGAGACGCTGGATATCCGCTTCCGGGGCAAGTCGATCTCCGATGTGTTGAACATGACCGTCGAAGAGGCGCTCGAATTTTTCCAGAACATCCCCCGCATCCGCAACCGGCTGGAGACGCTGATGGCGGTCGGGCTGGGCTATATCCGTCTGGGGCAGCCGGCGACGACGCTCTCGGGCGGGGAGGCGCAGCGCATCAAGCTGAGCAAGGAGTTGAGCCGGCGGGATACGGGCAACACGTTCTACATATTGGATGAGCCGACGACGGGTCTGCATTTCGAGGATGTGCGCAAGCTGCTGGGCGTTCTGCACGAACTGACGGACCGGGGCAACACGGTTCTGGTGATCGAGCACAATTTGGATGTGATCAGGAACTGCGATTGGGTGGTCGACATGGGGCCGGAAGGCGGGGGCAAGGGCGGCTATGTGGTGGCGGAAGGCACGCCGGAACAGGTCGCGGCGGTGGAGCAGAGTTACACCGGCCAGTACTTGCAGGGCTGTTTTGAGAAGTTTTCAGTTTCGAGTTTTTAATGTAAATCCCAAATGAGACCAAGAACTTGCGTATTGCGTAAGGGCAGGCGGGACGCCTGCGATCCCAGGGTGAAGCCCGGGAGAAAAGTCGTGGTTTCGAATGGGATCCACATTAGTTGTCCTGTTGCGGCTGTCGCTGGACACTCAGGAGGGAAGGTTTGCATGTGGGGAATCTGTCGCTTGTTCCTGCTTGCATCCGTGTGCATGGTGTTATTCCTGGCGGGCTGCGTGCCGATCCAACCCGAGTCGCCGGTTGCCGGTGATCGGGCGCCGGTTTCGTCGGCACAAGACAGTTCAAAGACCACGCCAGAGCCGACGGCTACCGCCACGCCAGAGCCGATAGCCACGGCCACGCCGGTGGTCTCCACTGACTGGCAGGAGTTTGTCGATACGGCGCGCGGACTGTCGATATCCTATCCGCCGGGGTGGATCTTTGTCGATCCGACCAAGAAGGAGCTGATGGATCTCTTGGCGGAGGCGAATGAGTTGACCAATAGCGATGAGATCAGGGAGTTGCTGGCAACGTTCGCCGACGCCATGCAGCACGAAGAACTGTTCGTCGGCGTAGGCTTCCAATATGTGGCCGACAGTTTCCGCGACCTGCCATACCTAAATAATTTTAACGCGATTGTTGTTCCTTCTGAGGGTCTGTCCCTGCATCTGATGGCGCAAATGGTCGCCGCCCAGTTGGACAGCGTCACAGGTATCGCGGTGGAGAGCGCCGAGGTAGTCGCCGGTCTGCGGTCCGATGGCGCGGAGGTGCTATCGATCCGTTACCGCGCGGATGGCGCCCTCTACAATCGGCCGGACCTGGAGACCGTTGGTTGGCAGGTCTTGTTGCTGTCACCCGATGCAGAGACGATGCTTATTCTCACCTACAGTATCGTCAGCGAAGATTTCGCGGAGTTGGAGCCGCTGCTGGGTGAGATCGTGCAACGAGTGCAGTGGTTTGAGTAGGTCGTGAGTCGTGAATCGAAGCTGGTGGTGTTCTTTATCCACAGACCCCTGGGGTTAGGGAGCGCACATGCAGGGATTTCTGTATCTGCTGCTATTATGCTGCTTCTGTCTTGGTTGGTCCGCTGGAACGGCCTCCCGCTTTTCGCAGTACCCCTCCTCTAAAGTCCCCGCCGCCACGGCTACACCCACGCCGGACGAAATGCCTGCGCGCCCGGGTTCGGCGGCTGGCAAGCTCTCCGCTGACTGGCAGGCGTTCGACGATACGACGCATGGTCTGACCATATTCTATCCGCCGGGATGGCTTTCTTTCGATGCCGCGCAGGAATTGACTCTGCCGGAAGAGATGGACGGGTCGGCCCGAGGGAAGATGATGACCCTGCTGATGCGGCTGCAAGCCACTGTGCAGTCGGACTCGTTTGTCGGTTTTGGTTTTGCGCTCCCGCAGGATCCTCCTGATCTGCTCCATATCAACAACGTGATTGTCGACATATTCCCCTCGAAGGGCCTGACGCTGTACGAGTTCGGGCAAGGGGCTGCCGCGCAACTGCGCCGGCGTGTCGGGATCGATATGGACAGCTTCGATCTGGTCACCAGATTGCGGCCCCATAGGGAGGAGGCGGTTTCGATCCGTTTCCGGGGCGCCGTTCCGGCGCCGGCCGTTTCGCGATCCGTTCTGACAGGCGCAAGGACGGCCGGCTGGCAGGTGGTTGTGCTCTCGCCGGATGCCGAGTTCGTGCTTGTCTTGACTTTCACAGTGCTTGGAGAGCAGTTTGACGAGTTGGAGCCGCTGCTGACCGAGATGGTGCGGCGTGTGCAGTGGGTCAACGACGACCGCCGGCCTGAACCTGCGGTTGGCCCGGTGACAATTTCCAACCGGACGATGCAAGTGCGCGCGCAACCATCCGTGTTCAGTCCTGTGATTGGCAAGGTGGTTGCGGGGGCGCAGTTTTCGATTAGCGAGCGGGACTTTACGGGGAGTTGGTGGCGAATCAGCTATGACGGTCAGCCCGGTTGGGTCTCTGATTATCTGGTGGCTGCCAACATACCGAACGCGCCGGTCGCAGTTCCTGTGGCGATGATCGAGAGGCGGGTGAACGTGCGCAGCGGCCCGGGCGCCAGCAATCCGGTGATCGGCGTGGCCATATCCGGCCAGCAATATCTGATCACCGGAAAGAGTGCGGCGGGCGACTGGTGGCAGATCGACGATGGCGGCCGGCCCGGGTGGGTTTTCGGCGAGTTGGTGACGGCGGTTGATGCAGGTGGCGTGCAGGTGGCGGTCGTCAAGTTCCCGGCCCCGCCACTGCTGCCGGTAACGGCGGCGGTGATGACGGTGAACCGGGGGATGAATGTACGCGGCGGCCCAGACACCAGCTACCCCGTCATCGGCGCGGCCGTACCTGGGCGTCAGTATCCGATCACGGGCAAGAATGCGGCGGGCGACTGGTGGCGGATCGACGAAAACGGCCGGCCCGGGTGGGTCTTTGGGGAGTTGGTTACATTGGCCAATGCGGGGAGCGTGCAGGTGGTGGCAAGATTCCCGCTCCCACCGCTGCTGCCGGCCACGGAAGCGGTGGTGGCGTTCAGCCACCGTATGAACGTGTATGGCGGTCCAGGCGGCCGCTTTCCTGTCATAGACACGACCGTGCCTGGGTATCAGTATCCGATTATCGGCCGGAATGTGGTGGGAAGCTGGTGGCAGATCGACAATCACGGCCAGCCTGGTTGGGTCTTCGGGCAATTCGTGAATACAGTGGGGGAGGCGGAGGATGGGCAGTAGGTTCTTGGTGATCAGTTCTTGATTGGCGAGCGTCAGGAAACCAAGAACCAGATTACATTGACAATTCATAAAGGTGTAGGTGCAGTGACTGCAAACACTAGGCCTTCTAACTGTGCGTTCACATTGAGAACCCGCTTTTCCCTGTAATGCGTATTCCGTATTGCGTACTGCGTCGAGACAGGCGAGACGCTTATGTTCCCAGGATGCAGACAGTGCAGAAAGTCTTGGTCTCAAATGGGATTCACTTTAGCCAGCAAAAGAGGGATCATTAAATCTGTTCAAAGGACGTTGACCGCCATAGTTATTGTATGTGCCCTTCTTGTTGGCCAGAGTTGGCCGCGCGTGTTTGCATCATCACCTATCGTAACGACTGGCGCCACCGACAGCGCCACGGACAGAGAGGCGTTGGTCGCGTTCTACCAGGCTACGAACGGCGACAACTGGAAGAACAGCGGGAACTGGCTGACCGACGCGCCGATCGGGACTTGGTACGGGGTCACTACAGACTATGGCGGTCGCGTTGTTGAACTGGCTATTATAGAGAACGGGTTGACTGGGATGATTCCACCAGAATTGGGGAACCTCACCAACCTGGAATGGCTGGACCTTCGGGAAAACGAGTTGAGTGGAACGATTCCGCCAGAGTTGGACAATCTCACTGACCTGGAATGGCTGTCCCGTGGAGACAATAGATTAAGTGGGAAGATACCGTCTGAGTTGGGCAATCTCACCAAACTGGTAGACCTGCACCTCACAAAGAACCGGTTGAGCGGTTCGATTCCGTCAGAGCTGGGTAACCTTACTAACCTGGAATGGCTGTCCCTTTCGGACAACGAGTTGAGCGGAACGATACCGCCAGAGTTGGGCAATCTCACCAAGCTGGAAGGGCTGTTTCTCTCTGCCAATCAGTTAAGAGGATGCGTACCCGAAGTATGGCGAAATGTTGAGGGAAACGATCTGGACTTACTCGGTCTGCCTTTATGCCTTGTAGCATCTTCGACACCCACAGTCATGGCTGACACTAAGGACAGGGACGCGTTGGTCGCGCTCTACCTGGCTACGGACGGCGCAAACTGGCAGGAAAGCAACAACTGGCTGACCGGCGCGCCGCTCGGGGATTGGTACGGGGTCAACACGGACGATAGGGGCCGCGTGATTGAACTGGATCTCTCGTTTAACGGGTTGAGCGGAACGATTCCGTCCGAACTGGCCAACCTCACCAACCTGGAATCTCTTGTACTCCGCTCGAATCAGTTGAGCGGAACGATACCGCCAGAACTGTTTAAGCTCACCAATCTTGTACGGCTGGATCTCTCATATAACCGGTTGAGCGGAACGATTCCGTCAGAAATGGGTAAGATCACCTATTTGGAAAGGCTGCTCCTCCACGCCAATGAATTGAGTGGGGCGATTCCGTCGGAATTGGGCAACCTCACCAACCTGACTGGACTGAGCCTCTGTTGCAACAAGCTGACCGGGACCATACCATCAGAACTGAGCAACCTCATCAACCTGATTTTTCTGAGCCTGAATGACAACCGATTGGGCGGGGCGATCCCTTCGGAACTGGGAAATCTCACCAACTTGACAAGTCTGAGCCTCTGTTGCAACAAGCTGACCGGGGCCATACCGTTGGAACTGGGCAACCTCACCTACCTGATTGAGTTGGGCCTCTCAGAAAACGAATTGAGCGGTTTGATTCCGTCAGAGTTGGGCAACCTCACCGACTTGGCAGGGCTGGGTCTCTGGGATAACCGATTGAGTGGAACGATTCCGCCAGAGTTGGGCAACCTCACCAATCTGCTTGAATTGGGTCTCTCGGAGAACGAGTTAAGCGGATGCGTGCCCGCAGCATGGCGAACTGTTGTGGAAAGCGACCTGGACAAAGTTGGTCTGCCGTTCTGCGCCGCGTCATCTCCGACAGCCACGCGAGCCGCGGAGAGACTCACGCGCCCCCAAATCTTTGCAAGGGTCTCGCCGGCGATCGCTTTCATTCAAACGGAAAACGCCACCGGCAGCGGCGTGCTGATCGAGGGGGGGTACCTGGTGACGAACGCCCATGTCGTCTGGCCTTTCGACACGGCGCGCGTCGTCTTCCCGGGTGGGACGGAGTTTGATCAGGTAGCGGTGAAAGGCTGGGACCTGTTGGCAGACGTGGCCGTGCTTGGCCCGATTAATGCCCCGGCGCAACCCGTGGCACTGCTCGACGGGGAGAACATTCCGATTGCCTCCGACATGTACCTGATCGGCTACCCGGGCGAATTCGAAGCCTTTCCACAACCGACGATTGCCGGGGGGGTCCTGTCGCGTTTGCGGGAGTGGGAGCCTGCCGGCATCACCTTTTTCCAGAGCGACGCTTCGATCGCAGGGGGACAGAGCGGCGGCGCGCTTGTCTCGGGGTCGGGAGACGTGATCGGTATCAGCGGCTACAAGATCATCGAGGGGCAATTCGCGCTCGTCGCCTCCTCCGCCGACATTTTGCCGCGCATCCGGCAACTCATCGCCGGCGAGGACCCTTCCGGCCTCGGCAAGCGGCAGCTGCCGCTGGAGGGGGGGAAACTCCGCCACGAACTGACATTGCAAAGCCATGGGGACGCCTACATACTCAACGAGCCGGCCGGCACGGCGATCGAAGTCGAGCTAAGCGGCGCGGACAAAGCCGGGTTCTGGATCTACGACTCCTTTGGTGACGAACTCACGGACGATGAGACCGATTCATTTTCATTTGACACCGAACGTGATGGGCCGCATTTCCTGGTCCTGTCGGAAGCGGTTTCGGACAAGCTTATGCTGACCTCGAGCCATCCACTTACCCGGTTTGATGACCCGGACGATTACCGACAGATCCGGGTGGGACAACCCCGCCACGGCAATATCGACTTCCCGACGGATATTGATTCCTTATTCCTGCACTTGGCCAAAGATGAGACGGTCGAAATTGTGGCGCGCTCAGCCCTGGTCGACACTGCCCTCGCTATTTGGGACCCGACAGCAGAGGCGTGGGCCGAGGATGATGACAGCGGCGGCGGTCTGTTGGGGCAGGACGCGAGGATCGTCTTCCAAGCGCCCAAGACGGGAGAGTACGTCCTGTTGGTGCATGACGCCGGTTGGTCTGCGCCGGGTGGGTACGTCATCTCTGTGAAGCGGGTCGAGGAGACGGACAGGAGGACGTCCCTGGTTTCGACCGAAACGCCCGCGCGCTCGGTTCCGGTGTTGTGGATTCACAACCCGCTGGTGATCCCGACTGGAGACACGCCCGCAGTCTCAGGGGGACCGTTCCAAGACTGGCCTGCGGTTGAGGACGAGGCGCACGGCCTGAAGATATTCTATCCCAAAGGGTGGCTCTTCGCGTCCTCGAAGGAGGAACTGCCCTCGCTTCTGCCGCAGATGGGCGACTCGGCCATCGCCGAAGTTGTGCTTGAGGGGCGGGCTGCGTACATTGACTCGTTAGCGCCGGCGGGACAGGAGGATCAGTTCGCAGGTTTGGGCTTCCAGTTCGACCCGGACTCTCCGCCGGTGTACATCAATGGGTTTGATCTGTTCACGATTCCGGCCGCGGGCCGAACCCTGGCGGAGTATGCGCAACTGCTGGCTGACCAGATGGAGGAGTCTGAAGTCGAGACGCTGGAGAGCGTTGAGGTAGGCCCCGGTCTGCGCTCTTGGGGGGAGGAGGCAGCATCGATCCGCTACCGCAGCGTTTGGCCTGCGCCGACGCCATGTCTGCGGGCCCTTGGCGACAGGCCAAATAACGGCGTGTTCGTCGTCGAAGACAGGGTCGTCATCCGGCCGGGCGCGGTTGCGGTCGGTTGGCAGGTCGTCCTGCTTTCCCCGGACAGCGAGACCTTTCTGCTCATCACCTTCGATGTGTGGGGCGGGGAGTTCGACGGGCTGGAACTGCTGCTGCGTGAGATCGTGCGGCGGGTCCAATGGCTGGAGCATCCCGCCTACGATCCGCCAACCGGCCCAATGGTGACGATAAACCGGACCATGAATGTGCGCGGCGGGCCGGGCATCAACCATCCTATAATCGGCACGGCCACGGCTGGTCATCAGTACGCCGCGCTCGGCAAGAACGCGGCGGGCGACTGGTGGCAGATCGAATATGGGGGCGAGCTGGCGTGGGTCTATGGCGGGTTTTTAGCACCGTTCGCCGATGCGGTGAATGTGCCGCTGGCGGATCCGTCCGGCTGGCTTGTGTATGACGATGATGCACGCGGCCTGTCGCTGTTTTATCCATCGGGATGGCGCTATTTCGACCCGGCGCAGCCTTCCCAGGCCGACCTGGCGCTCTTCTCCGCCGCGGCCAAAGGGCGCGATGGCGGGCAACTCGACGTTGCGGAGATGGGTGCAATGGTGTCGGCAATGAGCGTCCGCCGCGACGATGCCGTGATCGGGCTTGGCCTCCAGTCAGATCAGGCGAATGACGCGGCAAGCAACTTCATGCTAGTCTTTTCTTTCGCGGCCGATGGGATGACGTTGGATCGCTACTCGCAGATGGCCGCCGAGTATCTGCAAGGCCGCCTCGGCGTCGAGGACGATAGCGTCGAACTGGCGCTGGATCTCAGGCCGTTGGGTGAAGAGGCGGTATCGATCCGCTACCGCGAGTACGAGACAAACAGCGAAGTATGGCAGGTCTGGCTGCTGTCCCCGGATGAAGGGACGCTTCTGGTTCTTGCGTTCAGCGTTCACAGCGACGAGTTCGCTGCATTGCAGCCGTTGCTGAGCGAAATCGCGCAGCGGGTACGATGGGCCGACTAGACCGCGCGCTCGGTGGCGACGGGCAACCGCAGCCTCAAGGTGCGCAGCGGGCCGGGCACGGTCTTTCCCGTCATCGGCGCGGTTACGGAAGGCCAACAGTTTCTCATCGTCGGCAAGGATGCCAACGGTAGCCGGTAGCAGATCGACAATCACGGTCAGCCCGGGTGGGTCTTCAGGCAATCTGTGACCACAGTCGGGGAGACGGAGAATGGGCAGTTGGTTCTTGGTGATCAGTTCTTGATGGGCGAGCCTCAGGAAACCACGCATTAGATTGCGTTGACATTTCATTAACGTGTGTGTGAAGTTACTGCAAACACGACACCATCTAGCCAGCAAGAGGGAGATCATGAACTCTGTTCTAAGAACTTTAACTGCCATAGTTATTGTATGTGCCCTGCTTGTTGGCCTGTGGGGGCCGCGCGTGTTTGCATCACCCGGGCCTCTTATCGCGGCCGACACGACAGACAGGGAGGCGCTGGTCGCGCTCTACCAGGCTGCGAACGGCAACGACTGGCTGAACAACGACAACTGGCTGACCGACGCGCCGATCGGCGCCTGGCAGGGTGTGGTTGCGGACACAAGCGGGCGCGTCATTTCGCTGGATCTCAGAGAGAACGGACTGCGCGGATCGATTGCAGCGGAGTTGGGCAGCCTCAGCAAACTGAATTCGTTGAACCTTTCAGACAACGAGTTGAACGGCTCGATCCCGTCCGAGTTGGGCAACATCAGCAACCTGGTATGGCTGGACCTGGCGGGCAACGAGTTGAGTGGTTCGCTTCCGCCAACGTTAGGCAGCCTCACCAACCTGTTCGTTCTGGACCTTTCGAGTAATCAGTTGAGCGGACCAATCCCTTTGGCGCTGGGCGCGTTCACCGACCTAACAGCGCTGGACCTTTCGAGTAATCGGTTGAGCGGGCCAATCCCTTCGGCGCTGGGCAACACCAACCTGAAACAACTGAACCTCTCAGAAAACTCTCTGGATGGGGAGATCCCGCCGGAGTTGGGCGGCCTTGTCAACCTGGCCCTGTTGAATCTTTCAGGAAACGGGTTGCGCGGATGCGTACCTGAGGCGTTGCGGGATGTCGAGGAACATGACCTCCTCGGCTTGGGGCTGCCGTTCTGCACGGCGCCAACTCCGACAGCCACGGCGGTGCCGCAGATACTGTCCACGGCCCGGATCTTCAGAAAGATTTCACCGTCGATTACTTTCGTACATACGGATATCGCCTCAGGCAGCGGGGTGTTGTTCGAGGGAGGATACGTGGTGACGAACGCCCATGTGGTCTGGCCATATAACGAGGCGACCATTATTTTCCCGGATGGAACAGAATTTTGGCGGGTAGAGGTGATAGGCTGGGACCTATTGACAGATCTGGCCGTGCTTGGCCCGATTGATGCACCTGTGGGCCACGTAGAACTGCTCGACGGAGAAGGTGTTGCCATTGGCTCGGACATGTATCTGATCGGCTATCCGGGCGGGGAAGAAGCGCAGCCGCAGCCGGCGATTGTCAGGGGAATTCTGTCGCGCCTGCGGGAGTGGGAGGCCGTAGGCGTCACCTATTTCCAGACCGATGCCACCACAGTAGGCGGCCAGAGCGGAGGCGCGCTGGTCTCGGAGACGGGAGATGTGATCGGCATCAGTGGCTTCAGGATCACCGAAGGGAGTTTCGGACTCGTGGCTTCGTCAGCCGACCTCTTGCCGCGCATCAGGCAACTGATCGCCGGCGAGGATCCCGCCAGCCTTGGCGAGCGGCGGATGCCGCTAAGAGGGGGAGGAAAGCGTCATCACGATCTGACACCTAAAAGCTATTTGGATGCCTACGTCGTCAACGAGCCGGCCGATACAGAGATCGAATTCGAACTTGGCGGAGAGAGCGACACGGGGGTCTTGGTCTATGACTCGTTTGGCAGAGAACCTAGAGGCGCTGGGAGAGGCTCATTTGTGACGGAAGTCGATGGGCCGCATTTCCTGATCGTCCCGGAAAAGATTTCAGGAGAGGCCACACTGAGCGCGAACCACCCGCTCAGGCGGTTTGTCGACCCGGACCGTGACCGACCGATCGAGGCGGGAGACTCCTTGCATGGAAATATCGATTTCCCTGGCGACGTCGATACCTATGTGCTGCAACTGGAGAAAGATGAGAAGGTCACGATTGTTGTGCGGTCAGTCCTGGCTGACACCATGCTTACGGTCAGTTACACGGGGGCGACGGAAGAGCAGCGGGTCGCCGATGACGACAGCGGCGGCGGCCTGTTCAGGCAGGATGCGGGGCTCGAATACAGAGCGTCCCATACCGGGGAGTACATTCTGATCGTGGAGTCAACGAGTTGGAGGGCGCCGGGCGGGTACGTCATTTCTGTGGACTCGGATCGGACGAGGCGGGCGCCGACACCCCTGGCTGCGAAGCTGTGGATAAAGCGCCTTGTGGCGGTGCGCCAAGGTCCGGGCGCCAAGTACCCGATTTCAGGCGCGGCCGTGCCCGGCGAACAGTACGCCATCACCGGCAAGGATGCTGCGGGTGTCTGGTGGCAGATTGAGTTCGACGGCCAGACGGGGTGGGTCGCCGCCGAAATGATGATCGCCACCAACGCGAAGGACATGGAGGTCGTCTCCGGCCTTCTGGCGACGCGCTCGGTTCCGGTGGTGTCGATCCACAACCCTCTGGTTTTTCCGATAGGGGACACGCCGGCGGTTTCCGGGGGAGCGTTTCCCGGTTGGCTCGCGTATGAGGACGGGACGCACGGCCTGAAGGTGTTCTATCCTCGTGATTGGCTCTTTGCGTCCTCAAAGGAGGAGCTGCCCTCGCTCCTGTCGCAGATGGGCGACCAGAGCATCGCCGAAGCCGTGATCAACGTACAGGCGACGTATATCGACTCTCTGACGCCGGCGGGAGAGGAGGAGAGATTCGTCGGCATGGGCTTCCCGTTCGACGCGGAGGCTTCGCGGGGGTATGTGAATGGATTTGATATTCTTGCGATTCCGGCTGAGGGCCGCACTTTGGAGGAGTTTGCGCAGTTGCTGAACGACCGCCTGGAAGAGTCTGGAAGCGCCACAGTGGAGAGGGTTGATGTCGGCCCAGGCTTGCGGCCCTGGGCAGAGCAAATTGCATCGATCCGATACCGCAGCGGCGGTGTACTCGTTTTCGGTGACACAGCTGTTACGGCGCCGGGCGGGGAGGTCGTCGGTTGGAAGGTCGTGCTGCTCTCTCCGGACGGAGAGACTTTTCTGGTCGTCACCTTTGATGTATGGGGCGAGGATTTCGCGGGGCTGGAGCCTCTGTTGCGTGGGATCGTGCGGCAGGTTGAATGGGTGGATCAGCCCGCTTACGAACCGCCCGCCGGCCCGACGATTACGATCAGCCGCACGATGAACATACGAGGGGGGCCAGGGACCAACTATGCCATCGTCGGCTCGGGCACAGCGGAGCAGCAGTTCGCCGCGATCACAATGAATGCAGCCGGAGACTGGTGGCAGATCGTGTATGAAGGGCAGTTGGCTTGGGTCTACGCCCCGTTCGTAACACAGTCCGAAGATGCGGCCGCGAGGTCAAAGGTCGATGCCTCCGGCTGGCAGACATACGAAGATGGTGCGGGCGGTCTGGTGTTGTCTTATCCGCCGGGATGGCATTTTTTCGACCCCGCGCAGCCGTCCCAGGCCGACCTGACGCTCTTGTCCGCGGCGAAAGAGGGGGACGGCGAGCAGCTCGACATCGCGGAAGTGGCCGACATGGTGTCGGCGATGAGCGTGGGGCGTGAGGATGCGGTGATCGGGCTTGGCCTCCAGACGGTCCTGCCTGACGCAGATGACGCGCCGGGCAATTTCATGCTCGTCTACTCGTTCGCGGCCGATGACCTGACCCTGGACAGCTATGCACAGATGGCCGCTGACCTGTTGCAGAGGCGTTTCGGCGTCGAGGCCGAAAGCGTCGAACTGGCGCGGAGTTTGAGGCCGTTGGGCGACGAAGCCGTATCGATCCGCTATCGCGAGGATGTTACCGATAGCGAGGTGTGGCAGGTTTGGCTGCTGTCCCCGGACGCTGAGACGCTTCTCGCTATGGTGTTCAGTGTTCGGAGTGACGAGTTCGCGGAACTGGAGCCGCTGCTGAGCGAAATTGTGCAGCGTGCGCAATGGACGGGGCAGCCAAAGGGGGCGGTGGCGACGAGCCAACGCAAACTGAATGTGCATAGCGGGCCAGGGCTGGAATACCCTGTCATCGGCACGTCAGAGGCCGGTCAACAGTTCCGCATCGTCGGCAAGGACAACGACGAAAGCTGGTGGCAGATAGAGTATGAGGGACAAAGAGGTTGGGTCTTCGGAGAGTATGTGACCGCGGCCGACGACGAAAACGTGCCCGTGGCCACCGACATTCCGCCGCCTCCGCCTCCGCCCTCGGATCCTGTCGTGACCATCGACAGAAATATGAATGTGCGCGCCGGCCCGGGCACGTTTTATCCGGTGCTCGGCACGGCCAGCCCTGGGGACAAGTATTTCATCACAGGCCAGAATCGCTCCGGAAGTTGGTGGCGGATCAACTTTAACGATGAGTCCGGCTGGGTCTTCAGCAATCTGGTGGCTGCGGACGGCCCGCTGGAAGATGTCCCGATCATAGAGTCGTTTGACTGGGATGCGTATTACGACAGTAACCGTCGTCTATGGATTTTTTATCCGCCGGGGTGGTTCTTCTTCAACCCCGCTCATCCTTCCGATGCTGACCGCAGGAGCCTGATCGATCTGCTCGGCCGGGAACGTGCGGAAGAGATGTTGAGCGACTTTGCCGCGAATATGGACAGTCGTGAAAGGGAAACACTCGTCGGATTTGGTTTTAAAGTCCTGTCGGATTATTCCAACAACATGTATGCCTCTGCAATCCCATCTGAAGGATTGGATCTGCGACGGGTGATGTCGATCGTAACGGAGTCGATGAGGGAGGCCGGGTTTGACGTAGACAGCGCCGAGGTGGTCACCAATTTACGTTACGACGGATCCGAGACGGTATCGATACGTTACCGGGATAACCGGGAGGGGCTTGGATCGGAGGACATCTTCTGGCAGGTTTGGCTGTTGTCACCGGATAGGGGAACGTTGATCAGGATTACCTTCATCTATGAAAGCGCTGGAGCGTCTCAATCGGTGCCGCTGATGAGCGAAATTGTGCGCCGCATCCGCTGGGAGTAGCTGTCGGTCGCGCTCCGTCCGAATGGGTACTCGGGCAATTTTTGTCCGTAGTCGGGGAGATAGAGGAGGGGCAGCAGGTAGCAACCCCTCGTCTGAACCGTGAGGGGTGTGACTGTTTGATGGGCTGTGTTTATGGGCGCGGCACCGGGGAAATAGAAGGGAGAACAGTGAAAATGTCTGCAATTCGGTCTTTCGAGGTGCGAACCAAGAATTCATTTCAGGGACATCACACATATTCTAAGGTGGATTGATATGAAAGACATAAGGTTATCCTTTCTTGCTTTTGGGACAACCGGAACAGTAGTTTGGTTCGTTCTTAGCAAGTTTGAGATACTTCCCAACAGCAGCTTAGACGGCTATGGGTGGGGACCCCTAATAGGATGGTGGATAGGTTCTGCAATAGGGGCTATACTCTGGTCTCGGTTTCTCCAGTCACGACAACACGACAAGAATTAAGCTCAGAGGAAGGAAGATCAACAAGAAGCCCCTGGGCCGACAGCCCAGGGGCTTCTTCTCGTCACAGAGCGCCGCATGTCGATGTAGAGCGTATCCCCATCGGCCACCGCGACCTCCTCAATCGCCCGCAGAAGGATCATGGTGGCGTCGCAGGCGAGGGCCAGATACGCCGAGTTAGGGCTTTCATTGTACTGCTGTAGGTAAGCAGCATGTTAGCATCAAGAAACCATTAGGTGATGGAGTTGAACCTGAATGGTTCCAGAGCGATTATGCAATGTTCCAAGGCGAAATCCAGAACGCAGACGTCAGATATGCGCGAACAGAAGGTGCAGTTCATCTCCGAGCAGGTGGTCTTACTGAACGCACAACCCCGGAACAGACTGCGAATTTTGATTGAGGCGAGCCGTTCATGTGGCGAAGCTGAAGAGATCGCAGCGAGGAGTTTGCTGCAAGGGAGTCTCATAATCGCGGCCGCCGCCGCACTCGAAAAGCCGAAGACGCAAAAAAAACCGCCTTAGTCGCTCTTTCAGCCAGGAAGCGAGCGAAGACGACGGTTTCGACGGATACAGTTGCGCTGACTGCATACGTGAGCACCCCGGGTAGGATTCGAACCCACGACCCTCTGATCCGAAGTCAGATGCTCTGATCCACTGAGCTACCGGGGCAAATTGGCACGCCAGAGTATAGCATGTCCGGCGCCCGAAACTCAAATGCGCGGGCAAACGGAGTGCAGCCCCCATCGTCTTGCATCCTGTGAATCCACAAATCCCGAAAATCCCGATTCAGACAGCGTTTACCCAACATTCGGGGATGCACCCGGTAAATGGAGCACATCACCCCGTGATCTGCGCGCGCCAGCGCCCCACGAAGGCGCGCAGCGCATCCTCCGCGTCCAGGCCGCGCGTTCTGGCCAGGGCGACCAGCCGCCACAGCAGCAGTCCCAGCGCCTGCTCGTCGCTGCCCTCCGGCAGGAGGCGCGCCAGTTCCGGAGTGCTCTGCGCCAGGGCGGCGCGGTCGAGGAGACCGGCCTTGTCGGCCTTGGACTGCATTTCGCGTGCTTTGCGCAGCGCCGGCAATGCCGCCGGCACGGCATCCAGCGGGCCGCGCGTCGGTCTGTCCTGGGCCGCCCGCTCCTCCGCTTTAATTTCCTCCCAGCGTACAAACAGTTGCTCCATATCGTCGATCTCATCTTCGCCGAAGACGTGTGGATGGCGGCGGATGAGCTTCTCGACGCTCAGGCGCACCGCGTCGGCCATCTGAAAGCGGCCTTCTTCGGTGGCGATCTGCGCGATCATGGCGATAATGCCCAGCACATCGCCCAGCTCCTCGGCGGTATGTGGATCATCCTCGGCGTCCATCGCTTCCAGCGCCTCGGCCACCTCGTCGAGCAGAAAGGCGCGCGTGCTGGCGAGGGTCTGCTCCCGATCCCAGGGGCAGCCGTAGGGGGCGCGCAGATGGGCTATTACCTCTTGCAGATCGGCATAGCTGCTGTGGGGCAGGGGGGGCACGTACAGGCAGACGCCGTCGGCGATGTCGGTCTGCGCAGAGAGTTCGGTCAACGGCAGAGAGATCACAGAGCCGGATCGAATGCCGGTCGGGTTGATGAGTTGCAGCGGGTGGTCGTCAGGGTAGGCATTGCTCAGCACGTCGCGGATCGCCTGCGCAGTCGGCTGATCGGTGATGCCGCACACCAGCGCCGGCAGTCCCAGATCGAAGGGCGGATGATGGCGGGTGGCCAGACGCGCCGCGCCGACGATCTGCATGCCCTCAAGCGGGTCTATGCCGACGATCTGTGCTGCTATTGTCGCTGCTTCGATTGGTTCGTATTGGGTCATGGTTGCTGTGAGCGGGGTACCCCTGTCTGGCCTGCATGGTCGTCCGCGCCGACCGGATGGACGCCCCTGCACTTTACTGTATCCCCCCGTTGTCGGTCAATTCCGGCGGACAGTCCGCCGCGCGGCTTGGCATGGAAAATGAATGCTGATAAAGTAGTGCCAGGTTTGGGGCGAGCCGACCGGAAACTGATTGTCCGCCTTGCCGAGCGCCAAATAGCCGGTTCAACCGCAGCAGCGAATTCACCCATTTTCCCGGGACGATATGTGACAGACAATCTGCCCAACTGGTATACCCAGCCCGACCGGCCCACAGAGATCAACCGCCTGGGGCCGGATGGGCGCGAGGTGCGGATCTCCGTGATTGTGCCCTGCCGCAATGAGGCGCGCAACATTCGCCCGGTGCTGGAGTGGGCCGCGCCGTATGCCGATGAACTGTTGGTTGTTGACGGCCACAGCAGCGACGGTACGCGCGCCATCGCCGCCGAACTGGGCGCGACCGTGCTGCTCGATAATGGCAAAGGCAAGGGGGACGCCCTGCGCGTTGGCATCGCCCATGCCAGCGGCGACGTTCTCGTCTTTATCGACGCGGACGGTTCCCACGATCCCAGGGACATTCCGGCGCTCGTCCAGCCGATTATCGACGGCAAGGCCGATCACGTGTCCGGTTCGCGCATGTTGGGGGGGAGCGACGAGCTTCATGCCACCATCAATCAGTTCGTGCGTCTCTTCGGCAGCCAGGTCATCACCCTCAGTATCAACTACAGTCAAGATGTGCGGCTGACCGACTCGCAGAACGGATTTCGGGCGATTCGGGCGGACGTGGCACGGGGGCTGGCTCTGGAATCGGAGATTACGACAATCGAGCAGGAGATGATTATCAAGTCCGTGCGCAGAGGGTTCCGTATCTGTGAAGTGGCGACCCACGAGTATGTACGCGCTAACGGTGAGTCCAATTTTCGGGTTCTGGACATCTGGCCCCACTATGTAAGAAGCTGGCTCTACTATCTTTTCATCTGGCGGCCGCCAATTTGCCCGCCGCCAAGTGCCCAGCAGAAGGGGTCGGCGGCGGCCAAAAAACGGGGTACAGAGGCGGAGAGTCCCCCCGGCGCGTTCAAGGTGTCCGGCGAGGGAGGGCGGTTTTTGGCCTGCGGCGACGCCACGTCTGCGGGCCCTTGCCGACAGGCCAAATATCGAAAAGCCGAACCCAGGTAAATGTCCCACTCCAGTGAAGCGGGCGGGGCGCTGCGCCGCCGCACTCTTGCTCTCCTCGTTTTTCGCCCCACGATTCGCACTCTGATGGCGATATTCGTCTTTCTTGCCGCCCTGTTCAGCATAGTTATCCCGCCATTCGAAGCGCCCGACGAAATCTGGCATTACGCCTTTGTTCAACATCTGGTGACGCAGCGGGCGCTGCCGGTGGCGGAGCCGAATACGCAGGCCATGTGGCGGCAGCAGGGGACGCAGGCGCCGGGCTACTATGCGGGCGCGGCGCTGCTCACCGCGCTGGTCGATCAGTCCGATTTCCCTGAAATTTTCGCGCGCGCAAATCCTCACCGCGCCATCGGCGAACCCGATGCAGCCATCAACCGCAACTATCTGATCCATCACCGGCAGGCGGAACGCTTCCCCTGGCGACGTTCGATCCTGGCCCTGCACATCGCCCGCCTCTTCTCCGTCTTCCTGGGCGCGGTGACGGTCTACGCGGTCTACCGCACTCTGCGCCTGCTTCTGCCGCCGGAGAGTGCCCTGCTCGGCGCGGCATTCGCGGCGTTCCTGCCGCAATTCGTCTTCATCAGCAGTTCCGTCAGCAATGACAATGGCGTCAACGCCAGCGTGACGCTTGTCCTGTGGCAGTTGACGGCGATGTTGACAGAGGGAGACCGGCCACCGCGGCGAACCCGCCTGCTGGGACTCGGCGTCGCGCTTGGCCTGGCGCTGCTCTCCAAATTGAGCGGGCTGGGTCTGGTGGGCGTGGTTGGCCTGGCAATTCTGTGGCTGGCCTGGCGCAGCCGCCGCGTTCGTCTGATCTTCGATGCTGCCCTGTGGACGGCGGCGCCGATGCTCCTGATCGCCGGCTGGTGGTATGTGCGCAACGGGCGGCTCTATGGCGATCCCCTGGCCTGGGAGATGTGGGAGGCGAATATCCTGCTGCGGGTCATCCCGGCGGGGCCAGCGCAGATTGTTAGCGAGTTGGGGGGGCTGGAACGTTCTTTCTGGGGGCTGTTCGGCTGGCTGAATCTGCCCTATCCGGCGTGGCTGTATCTGGCGCTGCGCGTCGTCGCCATCTTCGTCACGGTTGGGCTGTTGGCCTATGTGGTGCGTAATGCAAGGCGTTTCGGGCGGGCATCTCTCATGCCTCACGCCATCCTGCTGCTGTGGCTGCTCGTGCTCACGGTCTCCTGGCTGCGCTTTATGCAGGTGGCTCCGGCTGCCCAGGGGCGGTACTTTTTCGCTGCGCTGCCAGTGCTGGGTCTGTTGTGGGCGCTGGGCTGGGCGGGGTGGGGCAGATTCGGTCAGCAATTCGGACAGTACGCCACCTGCGCCCTCGGTCTTCTGACCCTGGGCACACCTTTTGCCCTGATCCGCCCCGCCTACGCACCCCCGCCGAAGCCGTCCCTTGACAGTGAGGAAGCCGTCTATTTTACCGGCACCCTCGCCGCCTTTGCCGCAGGCAATTCGGAGATCGAGCTAGAGCGTGCGTACATAACGTCTGGCGGTATGCAGGAGCGCGCGCGCTGGGGATATCGTCAAACCGCCACTGTCTTCCCCGGTGACGATTTGCAGGTGGAGTTGTTTTTCCAGGCTAACGCCGTGCTGGCAGACGACTGGTCGCTATTCATTCACCTGGTGGATGGTACCGGTCTGATTGTGGCGCAACTGGATACAATGCCCGGCGGGGGGCTGCATCCGACCAGCAACTGGCGGTCGGGTCGCCTTCTACACGACAGCTATACGGTCACGATTCCAGAGACGGCCTATACGCCCAACCGGGCAAGCTGGCATGTCGGCTTCTACGACCACCGCAGCGGCGAACGCCTGCCCAAAGTTGACGGCGGCTACATTTATACGTTCGGCGACGTGATGATCTGCCCCTCCGAGTCCGCCATTTCGGATTGCCAAGCTGGTGGACAGGCAGATGTTTTCCAAGACGACGGCCGGAGAGTTCCCATCCCTCTGCATGTGCAGTTCGCCGACAATATCACCCTCACCGGCTACCAATTCAGCACGCGTCTGCCGGTCCGCGGCGAGGAGATGACAGTTACCTTGTACTGGACTGCCTCAGGTCCGGTGGCCGAGTCGTATACGGTCTTCGCGCATCTGCTGACCGATGGCTTTGAGATGTACGGCGGCGCCGATCTGAAGCCGACACCACTGACGGAGGGCTGGGCCGTGGGCGAAACTGTCCAGACCGTCCATACCTTCACAGTGCCTTCCCGCGCGCCATACGGTCTTTACCAGACCGAGATCGGCCTGTACACCCGGCCCGACTTCCGACGTTTGCGCGTGCTGGACAGGATCAACCCGGCGGAGGAGGACCGGCTGTTGCTTGGCCCTCTGCGGATCGAATGAGCGCCGTAGCGGAAACAAGCGGCGCGCGCCTTGATTCGCAGGCCGATTTCGACTATGATTCGTGTGATCCAGATAAGATTGACTATGATGAGGTTCTTCACGCCTATCACATGAATCGGGTGAATCACAGTCGGAAAGGGACAGCGCATGAGCCGCAGACGGGGCAGACGCCGCCGCTTGAGCCGCAATGAAAAGATATTTTACTTTCTCAGCCTGCTGATTGCGCTCAGCTTGGTGGTGGGTCTGGTCAGCGTGGCGCTTACGCCCGCTTAGTAACTGTCCGTTTTCAATTCAGCGGTTTTGTTCGACAAATCAGTCTGAACTCGATTGAAATCGCTACGTTATTTGCGGACAGTCACTTAGAGGGTCCCGGAGGGCAGCCCCCAGCGCGGGCGCGTGGGCGGCCTGACTTTGGCCGCCGCCAAGTACCCAAAAATGGGGTCGGCGGCGGCCAAACAGCACAGTCTGGACGGATGCCGTGACAGTTGAGGAACGACGCGGTCTGGCGCTGGTGGCGATTGCCGTTCTCTTCTTCAGCACCAGCCCGGTGCTGATACGGTGGGCCGCCCTCTCGGTGTCATCGTTCGAGATCGCGGCCGGTCGTCTCCTGGTGGCCGGTATTGCCGTGTCGGCGACGGTTCTGCTGCGGAACCAGGTTGCGGTGCGTACCCCTGCCGGGCGGGGATCCATCTGGTCCCTGTTGGCGGCCCGCTCCGACTGGCCCCGTTTTGCGTTCTTCGGGTTGGTCGCCGCCCTGCATTTCTTCTTCTACGCCTACTCTCTGGAATTCACAACCATTGCCCACAGTTTGGCGATCATGTATACGGCGCCGATCTGGGTGGCGCTGCTGTCGCGCCTCGTGCTCGGTGAGCCGCTGTCGATGCGCAAATGGTTGGGCATCGTCGTGGCCGTCTTGGGCGTGGCCTTTCTGGCCGGATTCGAACCGATACAGGCGCTCATACAGCGAAGCGGCAGCGCAACCTACAACTTCACCCGCCGCATGTTGATCGGCGATCTGCTGGCATTGGGCAGCGCCATCACCTTCGCCGTCTACAGCATTGCCGGCCGCAGCCAGCGGGAGCGGTATCCGCTGTTGGTCTATGTCGGTTGGGTGTACATCCTGGCGGCGCTCTGGTTGCTGCCGGTGGCGGCTGTTGCCCATACACCCGGCAGCTACAATTGGCCCGCCGTCGCCAGCATCGTCGGCTTGGGCGTGTTCCCACTGGCGTGCGGCCATACCCTCTACAACGCGGCCCTGCGGCGGGTCAACGCGACCTATGTGAATCTCATCGCCACGCAGGAGGTGTTGGGCGGCGTGCTGTTGGGCGCGCTCCTGCTGCGGGAGATCCCCTCTCTCAACAGTATCATCGGCGGGCTTGTCACCATCGGCGGCATCCTGATTGTGCTCTTATAGGACTGCCGCGCTCTTCTGTCGGGCGCGGTTACCCTGGCTCTCGATGCGAACGCAAAGGTATGTGGGATGCGCCGCGGCCGTCGCGCGCGCTTTCCTGACACCGGCGTCGGCGACCTGCGCATCGCGCGCGCGGGCGACGTGTAGCGGGCTGAAGGAAGGGTGTACAGCAACTGCTATTCGAGCGGGTGCTCGGCGGGATGGTCCGGCTGGCCCTGGAGCAGTTGGCGTACCACGTCGTCAATGCGCCTCTTGTAGCGCAGCAACTCCCGTCGACACTCCATCTCCGCTGAGGATTGGGGCTTGAACGACCGCAGCGTATCCTCTAACTCCCAGTCGATCCGCACGCGGATGCGATTGATGACGCGACCCCGCAGGTACTCCCGCATCTCCTGCGCGATGACCGTATCGTAATGCAGAAGGTCATCGTGCAGATCGACCAGCCGATCGGAGCCAATGGCAGGGATCGGCAGGGATCGTAGGGTTTCCCAAGCTCTGTTCAGTTTACGACGATTTACGCTCATGCCAGATCCAAGTGGCGCTATTTGGCCCCCGTCCTCCTGTGTTTCCAGTTGTCGAGCCGGACGGCGACCAAAACTGTTGGGTGAGACTTGCAGCGTTAGATTCGAAGAGGGATGGAGCCTTATGTATACGCGTCTGAAGCAGTTGAGATCTGTCGTCCGAATGAGAGGATTGAAAAATACGTGAAAATTATAGTCGGTGATGCCGTGAAAAGACAAGAATTGGACAGCGCAAAAACAGTTTTGCAGGCGCGAGGTCTGTATCGGGTGCGCATTGTTTGAATCAGGATTCACAGGATTGAGAGATTTTCTGGATAGGACACGTCAGGGGCGAGAGAAGGAATTCGGTGTAGCAGACCAGGCGACTGAGAGCGACGCGCCCTGTCAGCCGACGAAAAAAGCCCCACTGCATAAGAATCGACCCATCGCCTGGGGCATCCTGTTAATCCACAAATTTGGCCGCCGCTGACTCCAGCGGTTTGGACACTTGGCGGCGGCCAAACACGCAAATCCTGATTCAGACAACGTTTACCTACTCGACACTGGCGAAAAGTAGAACATGGGAGGCTTCCTGAGTAGAATGGTAGAGAACCATTCGACCGGTTCCAACAGGAGGCGCTCCCATGCTCAAGCTAATTGTACAACATTCGCCCTTATTGGTCACGTTCTTGCTCAGTTTGAAGATGCGGCTGACGAAGCCACAGTACCGGCATGTGCTACGTATGACGGACAGCCTGATCGTATCGGATGTGCGACACAAGACAATCGCCAGCCTGTATCGGCTTATTGTCGATGCGCCGGATGCGTCGAATGGTGCGGACAATCTGCGCATCAGTCCCTATGAGGCCGAAGATATCCGCTCGTGCCAGCGCCAGTTTGTGGTCAGGGAGTTGACCGAACATGCGCAGCAAACGGGCAACTGGGTCGTTACGGTAAGCATTGACGACTCTCTGGGCGCCAAGGATAAGAATACACGACATCTGCAGGCAGTCGATTTTCATCACGACCACACCAAGTCAGGAGCAAGGAGGCAGCGCTACACCAACGGCACAGTACACGTAGAAGTGCGGATTCAGTGCGGCGACTTTGCCTACGTGTTCGATTGGCGCCTCTTTATGCGTGAGCGCACGGTGCGCCGCCTCAACCGCACGCGTCCGCTGGCACAACGCGTACGCTATCGCAAGAAGGGCAGCCTGGCCCAGGAGATGTTGACCGCATTGCACCAACTGCTGCCGGCGCAGTTTCGGGTTACAGTGCTCTGTGACAGTTGGTATGCCTCAAACCGCTTATTCAAGTTCTGCCGGCGACGCAACTGGCATCTGATCTGTGCCATTAAGTCGAATCGCATCCTGGACGGAATCAGGCTCTCGCAATGGAACCGACAACTCAAGCACCAGCAGTATCGGCGCATCCGCCTGACTGCTACAGGCTCGCAGGCGCAGAGCTATCTGCTGCGTACGCTGCGGGGCAAGCTCAACAAGCTGCCCTTTGAAGTCTGTGTTTTGATCAGCAAACGGCACCATCGGGACAAACACCCGAAGTACTTTCTCTGCACTGACCTATCGCTGTCAGCACAGAAAGCACTGTCTTGCTACCAAAAACGTTGGTCCATTGAGGTAGACAACTTTTTCGTCAAACAGTTCTTGGGCTTGACTGATTTCCGCGTGCAGTCGTTTGAAGCAACCGAAAAATGGTTTGCCATCGTCTTCCTGGCTTACATCTTTCTGCAATGGCGTCTCAATCATGCGGCGAGAGAGGACTGCTTCGCCTCGCTTGCCGACGTAATTCGTCGCCATCGGCAGGAGCATGCTCGTTCGCTGTTGCAAACAGCTTGTCAGGAAGCCGCGCGCTTGGCCGATGTCGCGCCGATCTTGCAACGCTTCATCCACTAACCAACCTGAGCGCCTCGGTTGTCCGGCTACACGTTACACCCATTCAAGAAGGCTCGACTGACCTTCTCTATTCCCGCCTGCCAATTGGCAGGCGCTACAACTGCTTTGCCCTTTCACTCTGGCCTGATTTCGCCAGAGTCCAGTTACCTAGTAATCCAGGACGCGCCCTGGGTGATGGGCAGTTTGACAGATTATGAACAGATGTTCTATAATAATGAAACCAATCCCCTGTGGGATTCCATCTGCGACTCTTGCAAGCAGGTGCGCATCTGATGATTCAAATTACACCGAAATCAGGTGGTAAAGGAGAAAAATGATGGCAAAGCGATCAACGGACAATGGACCGGCCAAAGCGCTGGAGATGACGATTGCCAATCTCAATCGTCGTTATGGTGACGGGATTATTATGAAGCTGGGGGAGGCGACGCGGCTGGACGTGGCCGCGATCCCCACAGGCAGCCTGAGCCTGGACATCGCCCTGGGGGTGGGCGGCATCCCGCGTGGACGCATCATCGAGGTCTATGGGCCGGAGAGTTCGGGCAAGACGACGCTCTGTCTGCATGCGATCGCTGAATCGCAGCGGATGGGGGGCGTCTGCGGCTTTGTGGATGTGGAGCATGCGCTGGAATCCGGCTATGCGCGCACGATCGGGGTGGACGTGGACAATCTGTACGTATCGCAGCCGGACACGGGCGAGCAGGCGCTGGAGATCGCCGAAGCGTTGGTGCGTTCTGGGTCGATGGATATAGTGGTGGTGGACAGTGTGGCGGCGCTGGTGCCGCGGGCGGAGATCGAGGGGGAGATGGGAGACAGCCACGTAGGGTTGCAGGCGCGGCTGATGAGCCAGGCGTTGCGCAAGCTGGTGGGTGCGGTGAAGACGACGGACACGAGCCTGATTTTCACCAACCAGTTGCGGCAGAAGATCGGGATCATGTTTGGCAATCCGGAGACGACCTCCGGCGGCCTGGCGCTGAAGTTCTACGCCAGTGTGCGGCTGGATGTGCGTCGCATTCAGTCGATCAAGCAGGGGAGTGACGTGATCGGCAACCGCACGCGTGTGACGGTGCGCAAGAACAAGGTGGCGGCGCCGTTCAAGGTGGCGGAGTTCGACATCATGTACAACGAGGGCGTCAGCACCGAGGGGGATCTGTTGGACCTGGGAGTCGAGTTCGACATCGTTGAAAAGCGGGGCGCATTCTACCGCTTTGGCGAGCTACGTCTGGGTCAGGGCCGCGAAAGCGCCAAGGCTTTTCTCAACGAAAAAGCGGATATCGCCGCGCAGATCGACAGCACGATACGGGAGCGGGCCGGGTTGCCCATCAATCTTGCGCCGCAAGAAGACGCTGCGGATACAGCCGTGCAGGAAGCCGACAGCGAGGAGAAGGCACAGGAAAAGCTCTTCGCGGCGGCGGCCTGACTGCATTGGGTATTGCGTAACAGAAGGCGGGCGCGGCGGTTGCGGCATCCCGGCGGAAAGTGGTAGACTCTCCGTAGATAACCGTTTTGCGCGCAGGCCGGAGCTTGCGCCGAGGAGGGAGCATGGACCCCAAAGAGATGGCGCATGACGTGCCGCAGGAGCGGACCAAGCCGCCCCAATCGAACGGCGCCCCGCTGTCCGACAGGTCGCCTGCGCCCCTTTCGAGCGGGGACGCATCGAACAGTGCCTCCCGCGCCTCTTTCGAGCAGGGGAACATCGAACATTGGGCGCCCGCCGACGGTCTCCGTGTCACCTTGGAAGAGTACTGGGAGAGGTGGTACGAACGCCCCCACCCGCATATCGACGTCAGCTACGAATGGAACAACGGCGTCCTAGAGGCCAAGCCCTTGCCCAACCATCCACAGACAAAGCAGTATCGTTGGTTCTTTGGCCTCTTGGACTGCTATCTTGAAGTGAATCCGATTGCAAAAATACTATGTCTGGAGACCGGCGCCTATATGTCGGCGCAGGACGAAAATCTGCCGTCGGGAGAGTGGGAGGTCGTATATAAACCGGACATCGGCGTCATCCTGGATGGCAATCCGGCGCCGTGGGGAGAGGAAGAGCAGCGTTCCTATATCGGGGTCTGCGACATGATCGTGGAGGAGTTGTCGGATTCGACAACGGCGGAGGTGCGGCGGGATACGGTAGAGAAGAAGGAGGGGTATGCCCGCGCCGGCGTGAAGGAGTACTTCATACTCGACCCCAAAGATCGCTTCATGCACTTCTATCGCCTTCAAGCCGACGGAAGCTACGAGGAGATTGAGCCGGACGGGGAGGGGATAGTCCGTTCACAGGTCTTGCCCGGTCTTCAATTTCGGCGCGAGGATCTGTTGCGGGAGCCGCCACGGGCGGAATTGGCTCGGGACGAGGTATATGCGGCCTATGTCATTCCCGATTTGCAGATCGCTGAGACCAGGGCTGAAAAGGCGGAAGAACGCGCTGACGCCGAAGCGGCTGCCCGGCGCGCTGCCGAAGAAGAGTTGGACGTATTGAAAGCCGAAATGGCCCGCCTGCGTCAATAACGCTCCTGAACACGGATTCTGTTCGTCGCTGGACATGGGTCTCGGTGGCAACGCGGCCAGAGTTGAAACGCGCAAAGCTGGCGCGGCGATTAAGAAGCTGCTTTGACAAAGCAGGAGGAATGCGATAGCGTTCTCCTGCTTTTTTGGCGCTGACCCATTTGGCCTGCTCGGGCCGTTTTCCTTTCGGCCTTGCTTACGGGCGGGTTCCTACATGGTCGGAAAGCTGGCCCCCGGCCAAGTGTCCGGCAGATGGAGTCGGGGGCGGCCAAACGCGAGGCTGATGTGATCGAACAGTTCACGTTTCAGATTCACAGGACAGATGGGCGCGCGCGCCGCGCCACATTTGGCACACCCCACGGCCCGGTGGAGATGCCGGCCTTTGCCCCGGTGGGCACCGCGGCGAACGTCAAGACCCTGGAGCCGCGCGACCTGACGGAGTTGGGCAGTTCGCTCCTGCTGGCGAATACCTATCATCTTTATCTGCGCCCCGGCCACGATCTGATCGAGCGGCTGGGAGGATTGCACCGTTTTATGGGCTGGGATGGCCCGATTCTGACCGATTCCGGCGGCTATCAGGTCTTCAGCCTGGCGCACCGTCGTCAGTTGGACGCGGACGGTGTGACTTTTCGCAGCCATATCGATGGATCTGTCCACCGCTTTACACCGGAACGGGTAATCGAGATCGAAGAGCGGCTGGGCGCGGACATCGCGATGGTGCTGGACGAGTGCGCCGAGCCGCTGGATCCGGACTATCTGGCGCAGGCGCTTTCCCGCACCCACGCCTGGGCCGAACGCTGTAAAGCGGCCCACTCGCGACCGGATCAGGCGCTATTCGGCATTGTGCAGGGCGGCATCTACCCGGCGTTGCGGGCGGAGAGCGCCCGAATTCTGACAGGGCTGGACTTTCCCGGTTATGCCATCGGCGGGTTGGCTGTCGGCGAGACGAAAGAGCAGATGTACGCCACGCTGGACGCGACCTGCCCGCATCTGCCGGTTCACAAACCCCGCTATCTGATGGGCGTCGGCGCGCCCGAAGATATTGTGGAGGCGGTCGCGCGCGGCGTCGACCTGTTCGACTGCGTGTTGCCCACCCGCATCGCGCGCAACGGCACGCTGCTGACGCCCACAGGCCGGTTCAACATTCGCAATGCCCGTTTCGCCGAGGACAGCCGTCCCATCCAGGAGGGATGCGCCTGCTATACATGCCGCACATTCAGCCGCGCATACCTGCGTCATCTCTTCATCAGCCGTGAAATCAGCGGCTTGCGTTTGGCGACGATTCACAATCTATATTTTATGCAACGGTTGATGGAGCGGATTCGTGTGGAGATTGCCCGCGGCACATTCGCATCTTTTCGGGCCTTTTTTTTGCAGGACTATCGCATCACCGATCAGCGGGTGCGGCATGAACAGCGCCGGCGGAGGGCAGAGGCGCTGCCGTCCGCCTCGTGAAAGAGTGTCATATAGCTGAAAAGAGAGGGTAGGGAGGAGAGAACTCCCGCACGTTCCATTCCTCCCCACCCCGCGCCGATAGTTGCAAGGGGAGCGTTACGATTTCATGTTTGAGCTTTTCAAAGCGTTTGCGCTGGGGCTGGTACAGGGCGCGAGCGAATTTCTGCCAATCAGCAGCAGCGGCCATCTGGTGATCGTCCCCTGGCTGGTCGGCTGGTCGGCTTCATCTCTGCTCTTTGATACTGTCGTCCATTTGGGGACACTCGTGTCGATTCTGGTCGTCTTCGGGCGGGATATTGCCGCAATCATCCTGGCGACCCTACGCAGCATCAGAGCCGTTCTCAAAGCGGGCGATCTGTCGCCAGCGATGGCGGATATGAACGCCCGTCTGGGTTGGTTTATCCTGCTGGGGTCGATTCCGGCTGCCATCACCGGCCTGCTGTTGAAAGGTTCGCTGGAACAGCTTTATCATACACCGCAGGCAGCCGCCGGCTTTCTGGCGGTGACCGCTCTGCTTCTGGCCGCCAGTGAATGGATGAACCGTAATGTGGGGCAGCGCAATCAGGTCGCCTCCAAATGTCCAAACACCTGGAGTCAGCGGCAACCTGATTCATTGGCGGCGCTGTCGTTGCGACAGTCTTTCCTGATTGGGCTGGCTCAGGCTGTCGCGCTGGCGCCCGGCATCAGCCGCAGCGGCACGACCATCGCCGCGGGTCTGGCGCAGGGACTGCGCCGAGAGGCAGCGACCCGCTATAGTTTTCTGTTGGGGGCGCCGGCCTTTCTGGGTGCCGGTCTGTTGCATGGCGGCAGTATGTTGGCTACGGATCCGGCGGCTGTGCAGGCTGAAATTCCGGCGCTGCTGGTCGGATTCATCACTAGCGCAATCTCCGGTTATGCGGCGATCCGGTTGCTGCTGGTCTATGTGCGCCGCAATAGTCTTTATCTGTTTTCCGTGTACTGTCTGTTGGTCAGCCTTGCGGTATTGACACTCTTTGCTCTGCGTCTCCCATGAACCATCGCCTCCTTTCCGTCCTGCTCACACGGTTGGCCCTCGCGGCCTGTCTGCTTTCCGGTTGCGCGCGGCTGGGGGGGGACAGAGGGCTGCCCACGCCCGAACCTGTAACCGTGACGATCGCCGGTTCAACCGAGATGCGACCGCTCCTTGTCGAATTGACAGCCGCTTACAGCGAGCGCAATCCGCATTTGCAATTCATCTTGCGCGGCAGCGGCAGCCAATTGGGCGAACAGTGGCTGGCGTCCGGGCGGACTGACATTGCGGCCAGCACGGCTATCTATCCCGACGCCGAACTATCCGCCGATCTTGTCCGCATTCCGATTGGGCTGGATGGGATTGCGCTGATCGTTCACAGCGACAACCCGGTGGAGACGCTGACACTGACGCAGATTCGGGATATCTTTCGTGGCCGCACGCTGAACTGGGAGGAGGTTGGCGGCGGCGGTGACGTGCTGCTCGTGAGCCGCGAAGACGGCAGCGGGACGCGTGCGCTTTTCGAGGAGCGCGTCATGGGCGAGGATCAGGTCTCTCTGACAGCGGTCGTCATGTCGACCAGCAGCGATGTTGTGGAGTATGTGGCCTCCCATCGCGCCGCCATCGGTTATGTCACGTCTGCGTATCTTGCGCAGAGTGAAGAGTCCGTCGAAGAGAGGAGCGAGAGCAGCCCGCTCCCCGCTGGTGTTGCGCGGGTGGTCAAAGCGGTTTCTGTCGAGGGGCGGATGCCCTATGGCGCAGACCTGGTCGATTATCAATATCCGTTGGTGCGGCCTCTCTATCTGCTCATCCGTCAGGGTGGGGACCCTGCGATACAGGATGTTGTCAATTTTGCGCTCGGCGCGGAGGGACAGAATATCGTCGCCCGCTACCATGTGCCGATTCGCTAGGGCGTTCTTCAACATCTTTTCTTATCGTTGTTGACTTGCCTATGCTGTATGCTATGATTGCTGTAACGCGTATCCTGCGCAGAGAAATCCCTTCGCTACACCGTGGCAAAATTCCAGTCAGGAGTTTCTGATGAGCAAGTTAGCCCTACTCGGCGGCGAGAAGGCCGTTACCACCGAACCGCATTCCGGCTCCCATCACCGCTCACCGATGTGGGAGAGTGGTCAGATGCCCAGTTGGGAAGAGTTCTCCGAAAAATTCGCCGAGAAGATGCAGGTCGCATACGCCCTGCCCGTTTCATCGGGACAGGTTGCGCTGAACTCGGCATTGGTGGCGGCGCAGGCGGGGCCGGGGGATGAGGTGATCGTGCCTTCCTTTACCTGGATTGCCAGCGTAAGCTGCATCATGCACAACAACGCGGTGCCGATCTTCGCGGATGTTGATCCCAAGACATTTACACTCGATCCAGAGGATGTGCGCCGCAAGATCACGCCGCGCACCAAGGCGATCATCGCGGTGGACCTCTACGGCCACCCGGTCTACCTGGAAGAGTTGCTCGCCATTGCCCGTGAGCATGACATCGTCCTGATCGAAGATTCCGCCCAAGCCACCGGGGCGCAGGTCAATGGTCAGATCGTCGGCGGCATTGCCGACATCACCTGTTTCAGCTTTGCGGGCAAGCCGATCGCCGCCACGAGCGGCGGGGTGATGACGACCAATAGCCGCGAATACTACGAGCGCGGCGCGCTCGGCGGGCAACACCCCTCCACGCTTTCCAAGATTCTGACCAATTCCGAACTGCTCAAGTACGCGTCAACCGGCGGCTACGGCGACAACCACCGCATCGACAGGTTCGCTATGACGGTGGCATACGAGGCGCTCGAAACCTTTGAGGAGGCCAACGAGGCGCGCATCGCCAACTGCGACCTCCTCACCCAGGAACTGAGCAAGGTGAAGGGGATCACGCCGCCCTACGTGGCGCCCGGAGCCAAGCACGTCTACCACATGTATTCCGGCCTCTACTCCGAGGAGGAGTTGGGCGTGCCCAGGGAGGCGTTCGTCAAGGCGATCAACGCGGAAGGCGTCACCGCCCTCACCTACGTCAACAGCGCCAACTTTCTCTTCCACCCGGGCGGCAAGCCGATGCCATCCGGGCCGATCCACCACCGCGCCATTTTCCAGGAGAAGAATGTATACGGGCACGGCTGCCCCTTCCAATGCCCCCATTACACCGGTGAAGCCGACTACTCGATCGGCTCGCTGCCCGTAACCGAAGAGTTGGTGGATCGGGAGTTTAACTTCTTGCAGCCGCACCTTTCCGCCCCCAATGGCCCTGACCAGATGGAGCAGTACCTGGAGGCGGTGATCAAGGTGGTCGAGAACATCGGCGATCTGGAGGGCTACCAGGTCGACTAGGAGTCGTTGACATTTCTTTGAGACAGGCAAAATCCGAGCGCTCAAGTGCGAGATTGACAGGAAATCGATCTTTCCGCAGATCTTTTTGGCTGAATCTGCAAGAAAATAAGCATATTCTGCTATAGATCGCGCTGCCGTAGGCTATAAACGTTTTGCTTTTGCCGTTCTTCTGAACTCATCTTACAAACGTCAACGGAACCTAGCCATCGGCTTCAGCGTTCATGCGCTACCGCTGCGCGCGCCCAGAGGGCACCCGAGCGCGGTGAGACTGGAGAGATGCCCATGTTACAGGAACTCAGTTACGCCCAATGGCAGGAATATGAGCGTGAAGGCTATCTGCGCCTGGGGCGCTGTCTCACCGACGTTGAGCTGGCGGCGATGCAGCAGCGCATGGATGGGATCATGTTGGGCACTGCGCCGGTCAATTATGACCGCATGATGATGCAACTGGACCGCATCCCCGGCAAGACCGATGAACCCGGCCCAGGCACGAAAGGGCACAAAGGGGCGACGCTGTTCTATCGAAAGATCCAGGATCTTGAGTTCGACCCGCTCTTTCTGCGTTATATGCAGAAGTCGCTCTTCCGCCACATCTGCTGCATGGTGTATGGTGCGGATACGTCTATCGCCTGTATGCGCGCCATGTTTATGAACAAGCCCGCCGGTGAAGGAACCCACCTGGTCTGGCACCAGGACCGCTGGACGAATTTCGACCGCGACCCGCTGATCACCATCTGGACTGCGCTCGACCCGGCCACCGTCGCCAACGGCTGCGTCCACATCGCCCCCCGCCGCCATCACACTCTGATCAACCCCACCCAAAGCTTTGGCTTTATGACCGATGAGCAGGCCCAGGATCTGGTGGCGGAGGCGGAGACGATCCCGCTCGAAATGGACGCCGGCGAAGCGGCGCTGCTCCACAACTTTCTGCCGCACAGTTCCGGCGTCAACAGCACAGCCATTGCCCGCCGCGCCTTCAGCGTCTGTTATATGGATGCGGCGACGGTTGACTCCCACAACCATGAATACTCGCTGATTTTCGGCGACGGCGCGCTCGCAACGGCGCAGCAATAGCCGGCAGTAAACGGGCGAAAAATTGCCCGTTTTGTCGTTCAATCTCATTTGGCCTGTCGCCAAAAGCCCGCAGACGTGGCGTCGGCGCAGGCCAAACCCGCCACTTGAGGCGGGGATGCCCGCTACGACCGTTTCCGACTCCAGATTGTTGGAAAGTTGGCAGCGGTAGAAAAAGGAGAATGCAATGCAACCCGAATTCGCCCTGGCTAAGCGGGAACAGATGCTGCAAGATGGCTACTGCTTTGTTGACGACGTTTTGACCGAGGATTTTCTCCAGGAGTTGCGTGAAGAATCCGAGCGTCTGATCGCCGCCCACGTCCCGCCGCCCGACGTGCGATTTCAAGGACAGCACGTCGTTGTGTACGCTAAAGAGAATGATGTCATCAAGCGGTTATTGGAGTGGCAGCCGACATGGCAAGCGCTCGAAGAGCTGGGGTTCGGCGACTTCGAGAGCGCAGGCGCCATCATCATCCTGACCAAAGATCCCGGCGAACCGGCGCTTTACTGGCATCAGGATTGGATGGATTGGAACGATCCGATCAGTTGTACACCTTGGACGCAGAAGTTCTTCGTCTCCTACTATCTCAGCGACACAAGCATTGAGAACGGCTGTCTCAAGGTGATCCCGGGCACCCATCTCAACCGAATCTCTCTGCACGATCAACTGGTCCCCGCCCACGAACAGGGCGCGCGCTACATAGAAGAGGACCATCCGATCATGTTCAGCGATCATCCCGATGAGGTCGATGTATGCGTCCGCGCGCGTTCGCTCGTCCTGGCGGATGCGCGAATTCTACACTCGGCGCGCCGGAATCTGACCGACGAGCGCCGCACTCTCATCCTGGCCTGGCACCAGCGGCGGGCCGACGTGTGGGAGAAGCCGCCCGCCTATTGGCAGGGCGAGGTGCCCGAAATCATCGCCAACCGGGTTGCCGGTCAGGAGTATGACCGCTCGCGCATTCCCGGCGACTTTCTCAACTACAATAACGAGTGATCAGTCGGCCGGCGCTCAGCAACACCGCTGGTGGCTGACCACTGGCCGCCGCCAACGAACCATGCGATTTGCCCTGTTTGGCGCTGGCCGCGCCGGTACTATCCACGCCCACAACATCGCCCACCATCCCCGCGCCGAACTCGGCTATGTTTTTGACATCGACCGGGCAGCCGCGCAACGGCTCACCGCAGCCTGTGGTGGGCGGGCGGCGCGGCGGCAACAGGAGATCTGGGAGGCGGACGATGTGGACGCCGTCCTGATCGCGTCATCGACCGATACGCACGTCGACCTGCTCCGGCAAGCGATGCGGGCGGGCCAGCCGACCTACTGCGAAAAGCCGATCGATCTCGATATAGACAAGGTCAGGATGGTCGTGGTCGAGGCCGACGTCGGGGGTTTTGGAGTGTCGATTTTCATGGGATTCCGGCGGCGGTTTCAGCCGGAGTTCCAGCAGATGCAGCGGCAGATCCGGGATGGCGCAATCGGCCGCATCGAGTCGATCCGCATAGTCGCCCGTGATTATGAACCGGCCTCGCTCGCCTACTTGCAGCGCTCCGGCGGCCTCCTGCGCGACAAGATGATCCACTACTTCGATCTGGCCCCTTGGTTGGCCGCGGAAAGGCCCACCGAGGTCTACGCAACCGGCTCCTGTCTGATCGATCCGGCGATCGGGCAGGCGGGCGATGTGGACACGGCGGTCGTGGTTCTGCGTTTTCCCAGCGGCGCGCTCTGCACGATTGAGAATGGCCGGCGGGCGGTCTACGGCAGCGATGATCGGATCGAGGTCTTTGGCGCAAGAGGGATGTTGCAATCAAATCCGACCCGGAGCCATCAGTTGGTTCACTTTACGGAGAGGGGCATCGTGCAGGGCGGATTTCCGGCATCCTACGGAGAGGAGAGCTTCGCGGCCGCGCTGGACGCCTTCATCACCGCGGTCGAAACGGGCGCGGCTGTTTCGCCGTCGCTGCAAGATGGGTATCAGGCTCAACTGATCGCCGAAGCCGCAAACGAATCCCTGCGCACCAACCAGCCGGTGGAGCTCTAATGGTGAATGAAATTCCAGTCGCCGCTACCTGCCAATGAACGGAAAAACTGACCCTTTCTCAAGCCCCTATCAACTGCGTAGAGAAGAGAGCGTCCTGCTGCTTGACGAGACGCTGATCCAGGAAGAAGACGGCATCACCCGCGAGGTCCAACCGGGCAGAAAGCTCCCGTTCGTCATGGAGCCGGACGAGGACAAACCCTGGGAGTATTGCGGCCCCGGCATGAGCAAGCGTATCCACCTCTATGGCACAGCCCTGTACGACGACCTGGCGGGGAAATATCGCATGTGGTACTTCGGTCGCATGGGGCCTCATTGGCGCGTGCCCGATGGAAACTATCAGATCCCCGGCCTCTATGTTCCGCGCACCGACGAGAGACCCTACCACTGCAACGGCGTTACCGAAGACAGCTATGGACGCGCCTTCGTCGACAACGACCGCGGCGACCTCACGCTGTACGCCGAGAGCGATGACGGCATCAACTGGGTCAAGCCGAACCTGGGCATCTTCACATTCAACGGCAGCCGCGACAACAACATCATCTGGGATCTGCACGGCGCCTCCGTCTTTATCGACCGCGACGAGCAGGACTCCGACAAACGCTATAAGGCGATTGGCTTCTGTCGGCGCTATCGCGGCATCTTCCTGCTCACCTCGCCCGACGGCATCCACTGGGATGACAGCGACCGTCTCGAACCGGTGGTGCGGCGCAGCAATGAGGGCACATTCAACGTGACCTGGGATGCCGTCGATTCCGTCTACCGCGCCTACTCGATCCAGCGCTTTGACGACGTACACAAACGGCGGATCATCTGCTACTGCGAAAGCCCCTCTCTGGCCGGTCCTTGGAAGGACTCCTACCCGATACTGGAGCCAACTAGTTGGGACGATGAGATTGCCCATCGCAAGTACGACGCCCTGCGTGCCGAGTTCCACAACCTGTCGGGCTTTCGTTACAGCGGTATCCATCTAGGTCTGTTGGGCGTGCTCTACGTGACGGCCGAACAGGCGCCGGGCGAAAAGAACCAGATCCCCTGCGACGGCCCCATCGACGCCCAGTTCGTTTACAGCCGCGATGGGATCAACTGGCAACATGCCGACCGCGCACGGACGGCGGCGCTCCCTCGCGGCGACGGCGATGCCTTCGACAGAGGCATGATCATCGGCACAGCCAAAGAGCCGATCATCGAAGGGGATGAAGTTCATTGGTATTACACCGGCTGTGAACATACGCACGGCGAACAGGAGATGGAGAAGCGCGTCAAGCGGCTGGGACGGGCCACCTGGCAGAGAGATCGCTTTGTCGCCCTCGCCGCGGCCGATGAGGGTATGGTCGTGACCAAGCCTCTGCTCCTGCCCGCCGCGGTCAGCGCGCTGGAGGTGAACGCCGATGCCGCCGACGGTCAGCTGCGCGTCGAACTGTGCGGCCCCGACGGGCGCGCTCTGGACGGATATACGCGTACGGACTGCGTTCCTCTGCAAACGGATGAACTGCACTGGCAGGTCAGATGGAAGAACGCCGGGGCAACCATTGAAGGCCCTGTCCAGATCCGTTTTTTCCTGAATCGGAGTAAGCTATACAGCTTCATGTTCAGTTGCAAAATACCCCGTTCTTCAAGATGACCTGGCTGGCGTCAGCAGGATCAATACCCCAAATCGGTTCTACCAAATCAAAGAGCCAACTTTCAGACCGAAAGTTTTCCCGAAACAACCACAACGTCTCAGTTGCCGCGCGATTATGTCTTTCGTTTGACATATTTATGCAACATTTCACCGCTATCATTGGCAGTAATGAGGAATACGCCCTCAGTCAAACGCAACAAAATGTAAAGAGGTGAAACAGTGGCAAACAAGATACTGTTGACGAAGAATTTCGCGCTGATGTTCGCGTTGACTGCCGTCATGGTGGCAATCGGCATTAGCGGCTGTTCAATAACTGTCGGAACGGGCGAGCATCATGGCTCAAACAGCATCACGACGAGCCGGGGGGAACACGAACGTGATGACGGCGAGCGCAGTGAAGGTGAGGGCAGTGAAGGTGTCAGCGCAAGCGACGGCGAAGAATCAGGCACTTCCCTGACCCTGACCGAGCGATATGATACCGTGCGAAAGGGCGCCCGGCTGGTCCTGGCCTACGACGCGCAGAGCAACGCCTTCACTGGCACGGTGGAAAACACCACTAACAGTACCTTGCAGCAAGTTCGGGTTGAGGTTCACTTGTCGAGTGGAGTCGAACTCGGACCGACAGCGCCGGTCGACCTCGCCCCTGGTCAAAAGGTGGATGTTACGCTTCCAGCAACAGACCAGGCGTTTGACGGGTGGACGCCCCACGCTGAAGTAGGGCCGGGAACCGGCGGCGAGGCTGGTGAACACGGCCCCGGTGGCGAAGATGGCGAAGGTAGCGAAGATGGCGAAGATGGCGGCGAACACAGTAGCGGCGGCTAAGGGAGACCGAGGCGAAAGAAGCTGACAGCCGTTCATTGGCGGATATGCACGATACGCAGACGCGGTGTCCAGCATGGACACCGCGTCTGTAAGGTTTCAGAGTTGAGACTTGATGATGCGTTACATGGTTCTGATTGTTGAAGATGATACGCGGATCGCGAACTGGTTGAAAATCTTTTTTGAGCAGGCGGGATTTGCGACCAAAGTCACCTACGATGGCAAGACAGGACTCACCCTTGCCCGCACCCTTGGCCCCGACCTGATTGTGCTCGACCTGATGCTTCCCCGCCTCGATGGGATGGAGCTATGTCGCACTTTACGCCGCGAATCGGATGTTCCCATCATCATGCTCACCGCCAGGGAAGCTCATGCCGACCGCATCAACGGGCTGGAAAGCGGCGCAGATGACTATGTCGTCAAGCCGTTCGACCCCGAAGAAGTCGTGGCACGCGCCAAAGCCGTGTTGCGTCGGGTCAATGACAAGGTTCAACAGGTATTGACTTGCGGCAACATTGCGATTGATGAAACGACGCAGCGCGTGACGATAAACGAGCAACGAATCAACGTAAGTCATGCGCAATTCCTCCTGCTCGCTACCTTCATGCGTCATCCGAATCAGGTGCTCACACGCGAACAGCTAATCGCTTTCGCCTTCAATAACGATTTTGATGGATATGATCGTGCCATCGACAACCACATCCTTCGTCTGCGCAGGCAAATTACTGTAGATGGACGCCAGCCGATTCGAACTGTCTATGGCACTGGCTACAGATTTGTGACGGAGGATGGTTGATGTCGTTACGCTGGCGCTTTCTGGGCGCATTTATCCTGCTCATTGTTCTTGCTGTATCGCTCAGTTTGGGCGTTGGATACTACACGACACAGGGGCAACTGGACACATTTATTGGTGAGCTTAGTAGCGATGAAGCCAATGATCTGGCTCGAAAGTTGAGTCAGGCGTACACTTCGTCAGATGGCTGGGAAACGTTAGGAGCCGCTCTATCTGAGACAGGGTATTTCTTCGATCATGGGGCGGAACAAAAGCGCCCCGGAGAAGCTGAAGATGAATCCTTTGAATTCTTTCATAGAGAATCTGACAGAGACCGTATACGCGTTGTTATTGTTGATGTCGATGGGTATGTCTTACAAGATAGCTTCTCCGAGCTAGGACAGGGCGAGGTCGCGCCAGAACTGGATGGACAGCGCGTTGATATACTCGATCTGCGCACTCGCCAGTCTGTGGGACATGCGTATGTTGATGTGAATCGGGAATTTTGGGCAACCGAAGCGCATGGTTTTCTTCAAAGTTTGCTTTACACCATCATCATTGGCGGACTGTTGACTGCTGCGATGGCTCTAATGCTGGCGGTATGGCTCTCCAAACGCATCACCGCTCCTGTCACCGCGCTGACCCAAGCCGCCCAGTCCATTGCTCAACGCAGTGATACCGTTTTGCTCCCGGTTACTTCCCAGGACGAGCTTGGGCAGATGAGCGCGGCATTCAACCAGATGACAACTGCCCTGCAAATACAACGCGACTTGCGCAAGCGGCTGCTCAATGATATCTCGCATGAACTGAACACGCCGTTAAGCGTCATCCGTCTGGAAGCGCATGGGCTACGCAAAGGGTTGCAGACGCCCGCACGGGCAGCCGACCAGATCATTCAAGAAGTGAAGTTGCTCCGCAATCTGGCGCGTGACCTGAACTGGCTGGCCGAAACCGAATCAGACGAGCTGCGGCTCATGGTTGAATCGTACTCGATCGATCAATTGCTCACCGCTGAAGTGGAACGCTGGCAGCCACAGGCGCAGAAACACCAGATCACCTTATCGCTGCAACTGCTGCCTGGATTGCCAATGCTCAATCTCGACCGGATGCGGATGAGTCAGACGTTAGGCAATGTCATACACAATGCGCTCCAGCATACGGAGGCGGGCGGGCGAGTTGCGGTTGCGGCAACCATGGAGAAGGGCGGAGGAGTGGGCATTTCGGTAACGGATGATGGGGCAGGGATTGACTCGACCGATCTGCCCCATATTTTCAACCGCCTCTATCGCGCCGATCAATCTCGCAATCGCCGCACGGGTGGCATGGGGCTAGGGCTGACCATCGCCCGCGCAATTATCGAGGCGCATAACGGTACGATTGTCGTCACCAGCAACGGGCTTGGACAGGGGACAACCGTGCGGTTCGATCTCCCACTTCCTTGAATGATACCAGCCAACCAGCCTTCCCATTATCACAATCCAGCGGCAGGAGGAACTCAGGCTGATACGTCCCTGGAGCGCAAACGCTGGCTTACATATTTGAACAACGATTGCTTCAATTCGCAGGACGTTGTAAATATAGAGAAGCGAAAACAGAGAATATGTGATGCGCATATCCCGGCGCCAGAGTCGGCAGATGCAAAAACTGACAGTGGCGTGACCACCCGAAGACTGGACTGGCTCGCACATGACCAGCCATGTCGCGCCCAACAGTTATGGCCGCCAGCCGACTCGACAATTCAAGACAACGGAGGCTGGCCGCCACATAGCGCAATGAACCTGAACAGGCAACACACAGATGGAGGAGCCTGATGAATCTCACCAGCCAAGAAAAGGAATCTTTTGAAGCCAACGGCTTTCTACTCATAAAGAGCCTTGTCTCCCTGGAGGAGATCGGGCGGATCCGGCAGGAGTTGCCAGATGTCCATCGGCGCATGGCGTTCGATCCACCGGCGGATGTTCACGTTTCCTGGGAGGACGAGAACGCGCCGGATGAGCGCAAGATCATCCGCCAACTGATGCACAGTGAACTGGTTAGCCCCACGATCGACCGCATTCTGCGCAGCGACGCGCTCGTCGATATCGTAGCCGAGTTGATGCACCCGCAGGTCGCCCTCTACCACAGCAAGCTGCTGCCCAAAGAGGCCGGCGTGGGCGCGGCGACACCCTGGCATCAGGACTACGCCTACTGGAAGACGGACGAGAACCGGCCCATGATGCTCAACTGCCAACTCGCGATCGATCCGATGACCCTCGAGAATGGCTGTCTGGAGTTCATCCCCGGCAGCCACCGTTGGGGCCTTCAGGATCACGAGCGGCACGAGGAGGCCTTCGGCGTTTTCCTGCCCGGTCGCTACTACAAGCGGGAGGAAGGCGTGACCATCCCGATGGAGCCGGGGGACGGTATCTTCTTCACATCGCTGGTCATCCACGGCTCCGCGCCCAACCGCTCGCCCCATCCCCGTTGGGCCAACACCATCGCCTATAACGTGCCGGGCAACGGCGCGCAACAGGTGCGCGAGGTGTTGCGCTAACTGCGGAGGCCGCTGGCAACAGGGGGTGGCCGCGTCGCGTCCTGACGGAATTGTTCATACAAGTCGTTCCGTGCGCACCGTGATCGACCTCTACGAGGCGATCAAGTCCACGCCAGACGTTGAAGAGCATCACCGCCTCTTCCAAGAGATCCTCGACCTCAACAAGGAGAATCTCTGGACGTTCAGCATGGCGGTCGGCCTGCCTGCGCCCGTCGTCGTCAGCAAGAGCATGGGCAACGTCCCGCGCGAGGCGATTTCCTCCTGGCACCTGCAGACGCCTGGCAGTACCGTGCCGGAGCAGTACTACTTCAAGAGCTAACTTCAGTGAATAGTGAGTAGTGGATAGTGGTTAGTCGGGGTTCCTTCCCAGCCACTATCCACTATCCTCTGATCACGAGCCACTGGTTTTCGCTATGTCCTCATTCATATTCCGTCGCCTCATCTTGATGGTCCCCACGCTGTTCATGATCTCCTTGATCTCGTTCATCATCATCGAACTGCCGCCCGGCGACTATATGACCTCCTATATCGCCAACCGCATGGCGTTGGGAGACGCGGTGCGACAGGATGAGGTTGACGCGCTCATCAAGCAGTACGGTCTCGACCAGCCCGCTCCGGTACGCTATACCAAATGGCTGGGCAACGTCTTGCAGGGCAAATTCGGCTTCTCCTTCGAGTGGCAACTTCCCGTGAGTGATCTGATCTGGGACCGCCTCGGCTTAACGGTGGTGGTCGCTTTCGCCGCGCTGATGTTTTCGTGGATCATCGGGCTTGTGGTCGGTATCCTGTCCGCGGTGTACCAGTACTCGATCGGGGATTATATTTTCACGGCCCTCAGTTTCATTGGCCTGGGCACGCCCAACTTTCTGCTTGCCCTGATCATGATGTGGGTTGCACTCTCCTATTTCGGCGTCAACATCTCCGGCCTCTTCTCGCAGGAGTTCATCAACGCGCCCTGGAGCATGGCCAAGTTCGCCGATATGCTCAAACATCTTTGGGTGCCCGCCATCATTGTCAGCACAGCAGGTTCGGCCGGCCTCGTGCGCACCATGCGCGCCAATCTGCTGGACGAACTGAGCAAGCCGTATGTGGAGACCGGACGCGCCAAAGGTCTGAACGAGCTCAGGCTGGTGCTCAAGTATCCCACGCGGGTGGCGCTGAACCCGTTCGTCAGCACGATGGGCTGGGCCTTGCCCCAACTGGTTTCCGGTTCGATCATCGTCTCCGTCGTCCTGAGCCTGCCGACCACCGGCCCGCTGCTGCTGCGTTCGCTGCTTACGCAGGATATGTACCTGGCCTCCAGCTTCCTGCTTATGCTCAGCACATTGACGATCATTGGCACGCTGATCTCTGACATACTCCTGGCCCTGCTCGATCCGCGCATCCGGATGGGAGGGTAGCATGGCCGTAGGCCAGTCATCCACCGATAGAATTCAGACGGGCGATCGCCAGTACGAGGGAGAGGAGAACGAAACCGACACCTATCTTTACGACGACGAGGAAGAAGAGAGTATCTACGTCGCCTCGCCGCTGCAGATGATGTGGTGGCGTTTCATCAAGCACAAAATGGCGATCGTGGGCGGCGTGATCGTCATTCTGCTCTACCTGGTCGCCATCTCCGCCGAATTCCTGGCACCCTACAATCTCGATACTTACGAAGTCGCCCTCACCTACGCGCCGCCGCAGAAGATCCATTTTTTCCACAACGAAGAGTTCCAGGGCGGCCCCTTTGTCTACGGCCTCACGCAGGCGCGCAATTCCGAAACGCTGCGTATGGAGTTCCAGACAGATGAGTCGGTCCGCTACCCCGTCCAGTTCTGGGTCGAGGGGGATGCGTACAAATTTTGGGGCCTGTTTAAGAGCAACCACCACCTTTTCGGCATCAACATCAACGAGCCGGTGATCGATGCTGATGGCGAGAGCGAAGTCGAGCTGCTCCCGTTCGCCACAGTTTTCGTCCTCGGCGCCGACAAACTGGGCCGTGATATGTTGACGCGGATCATCTATGGTTCGCGCATCTCACTTTCGATCGGCCTGATCGGTGTCGCGTTGAGCTTCCTCTTCGGCGTCGTGCTGGGCGGCATCTCCGGCTACTACGGCGGTGTCATCAACGTTCTGATTCACGCGCGATCGAGTTCATCCGCTCCGTGCCCTCCATCCCCTTGTGGATGGCCCTGAGCGCGGCCCTGCCCCAGGATTGGTCCGGCCTCCGGGTCTATTTCGGCATCACCATCATCCTCTCGCTGATCGGCTGGACATTCCTGGCGCGTGCCGTGCGCGGCCGTTTTCTGGCCATGCGCGAGGAGGAGTTCATCCTCGCGGCCCGCTTCGCCGGTGCCAGCGAGATGCGCATCATCCTGCGCCACATGGTGCCTTCGTTTTTCAGCCATCTGATCGCCTCCGCCACCCTGGCCGTCCCGGCCATGATCCTCAGCGAAACATCGCTCAGCTTTCTGGGCCTGGGGCTGCGGCCCCCCACCATCAGTTGGGGCGTCCTCCTGCAAGAGGCCCAGAGCATCAGGTCGGTGGCGCTGGCGCCCTGGCTGCTGCTGCCCGGTGTGATCATCATTGTGACGGTCCTGGCGCTGAACTTCCTCGGCGACGGCCTGCGCGACGCGGCGGACCCGTATCATTAGCGAGTTCCTGGTTCACAGGACTAGCCGCTCACTTTGCGGCGGGGACGAATTCCCCCTGAATCATTGGTCCGCTAGGGATCTCTGTTTGCGTTTCTGCTAAAGCGCGGCAGAATGCGCCCCGCCCGCCGGCAATAGGCCCGATACAGATCGCCGTAGCGCTCCAGCAGCAGCGCCTCCTCCGTGCGGATGCGGCCGGCTACGTCCAGGCAGGTCATGCCAAGCCACAGGCCGCCCACCAGCCAGTTGGCGGAGAGCAGAAGCGGCGCGCTGAGGATGAGCAGAAAGGCGCTGTAGATGGGGTGGCGCAGCCAGCGATACGGCCCCGCGGTCACCAGTTGGTGATCGGCCTGCAACCGCGCCGCGTCGCTCCAGTGCCGGCCCAATGTGTTCTGCGCCCATTGCAGCAGCCCGAAACCGACCAGCGCCAGCGCCAATCCTGCCCAGCGCGGGCCGTCCGCCACAGAGAGGGCAGCCCAGTTCAACCACCGGGGGGACATAAGATAGAGCAGCAGCGCCACCGGCGCCAGGACGATCAGAACTGTCGTCAGCCGTTGTGCCAGCGCACTGCTCCGGGACGGCGTTGGCTCCGGGTTGTCTGCCGCATATTTGCGGGTGTAGTAGCCCCGATGGGCGATGAAAGCAACAATAAGAACGGCCAAGGTAATGCGAAACGGAATGTCCATACCGAACCCCGGTGGTCAGTTGTCAGTGGCTCGTGGCCAGGACAGATGGGTGGCCTGGCCGGATGATACATTGGCTTGATTCAGACTGCAATTGCGCTGAGCGCACGGAGATGCCCCGTAAATTTGGGTGTATCCCAGATTTTTGGGCAAACGTTGTCTGAATCAGGATTTTCGTGTTTGGCCGCCGCCAAGTGTCCAAACTGCTGGAGTCAGCGGCGGCCAAATTTGTGGATTTTCGGGATAGCAGGTGATGGTTCGATTCCTATGCAGTGGGTCTTTTCTCGTCAGCTGAAAAGAGGCATCGCAATGGTACAACATTTTGAGATGCACCCGTAAATTTACGCGGGTTGACACCCCATTTCGGCTAAAGTCCAATTCAGTCCAACCCAAAGTGTTCGTCTCAGAACAGGCCTCTTCATACGATACCCGAAACGCCAGACAATATCGCGCCGCTTATCGCGGTCGAAGAACCTTTTCATTGTGCAAGGGGGTCGACCGATCCCCGCATCCAATCACAGGAGACAGGTCATGGCAAGACGCACGATCACCCGGCGTAAGTTTATCCAGTTGTCGGCGGCCGCGACGGCAGGCTCGCTGCTGGCCGCGTGTGGCGGCGGCGCTGAAGAGCCGGCCGCCGAGCAACCGGCCGCCGAGGCGCCAGCCGAAAAACCGGCGGCGCAGGCGCAGGCGCCCGCGTCCAAGTATAACGAAGCCCCGATGCTCAAAGCGATGGTGGATGCCGGCGAGTTGCTCCCGGTGGATGATCGCCTGCCGGTCAACCCGCGCATCGTTGTCCCCATCCATGAGGTTGGGCACTGCAGCGATTCGATCCGCGGCTTTACCCTCAACGAGACCGACCGCGCCGCGCCCGGCTACATCGTCAACCGCGGCTTTATCGACATCCCCACCGACCTGGAAAGATTCGGCGCCGGGCTGCCGACGGGCGGCTGGGAACCGTACCTGGCGGAGAGCTTCGAGTGGAACGACAACGCCACCCAACTCACGATCAATATGCGCGAGGGCATGAAATGGTCGGATGGCGAGCCGTTCACATCCGAGGATGTTCTCTTCCTGTGGGAGGATATGTGGTTCGACGAGGAGTACAACCCGACAGCGCCCCCCCCCGCTGCTTTGTGGACGGCGAGCCGGTTGTCCTGGAAGCGCCGGACGATTACACATTGGTCTTCAAGTTTCCGGCTCCATACCCTACCTTCCCCTTCCTCTTCCGCGGCCGCACATTGGCCTCCAAGCCCAAGCACCATCTGATGCAGTGGCATCCCAAGTACACAGATGGGGCGGCCTACGTGGATCTGAGAGAGAACGACAACTATCTCGATCCTGATTTTCCCGTCGTATCTCCCTGGTTGTCAAAGGGGTATGACGAATCGGGGCTGCGGCTGGAGCGCAATCCCTACTATTGCGCGGTGGATACCGATGGCAATCAACTCCCCTACTGCGACAACTATGTCTTCCCGTTTGCCGGCACGCAGGAGAATGCGGTTCTGATGGCGATTGCGGGCCAGATCGACGTCGGCATTCGCAATATGCAGCTGTTCGAGAGCCTGCCGACCCTGCGCGAGAACGAGGAGCGCGGCGACTACCGGCTGCTCTTCTGGCCGGGCACCTCCTTCACCACGGGCAACCACATCACCATCAACTTTCGTCTCGAAGATGAAGAGCGGAAAGATCTCAACGAGTTGTTCCGCAACAAAGAGTTCCGCCACGCCCTTTCGGTGGCCATCAACCGGGATGAGATCAACGAAACGCTCTACTTCGGCGCCGGCCGGTCTGCCAGCTATGCCCTCGCCTCCTCATCACCCTACTGGGATGAGGACATGGATTCCATCACGATGACCAACGGCGAGTTCGAACTGGCCCGCGCCGAGAGTATTCTTGATGAACTGGGTCTGGAAAAGGGCGCCGATGGGATGCGCACCTTCTCCAACGGTGAGCCGATCACCATCATCATGGATGCGGCCACCGAAATCACCATGCATCAGCAGATCGCGGAGATGGTGGTGGCGGATTGGCGCGACGCCGGCATCGACGCCCGCCTCAACGCAGTCCAGCGCTCGGTGTTGTTCTCCCGTTGGCGCTCCAGCCAGTCCCATACCTTTATGTGGGGCACCGACGCCAATGAGATTCCGCTCATGCGGCCCAACCAGCCGATCTTTACCACCAAGGATGGGTCGAACACCATGAGACCCGAGCACTATGTAGACTCTCCTGAATGGCTGCAAGAGATGGGTCCGCCCGAAGGGCCCGAAGGCATGTTTGCTCTACAGGAACTGATCAAGAAGGAAATCGACCCCGAGGAGAGCAAACGCCTGCACAAGGAGCTCTCCAAGTATCACGTCGAGTGGCAGTTCGACATCCATATCATCGCCGACGTGCCCCTGATGGTCCTCGTCAACAATCGCGTAGGCAACTGCCCCGAAGTCGGCAATGGCCTGCACGACTTCACCTACGCCTATCCGGAGCAGTTCTACATCAAGTCGTAAAGGCGATGAGTGAGGGGTGAGTTGTTCTCGCTCCTCTCTCCTCTTTATCTGGTCGCCGCCACGTGTCCGAAAACCTGGAGCCGGAGGTGGTCAGACTCTCTCCTCAACTGGCCACTAACCGCTGGAAACGGGGATCCAGTTTGAAAATTTGGTAGTGGTCACAAAGTAAGTGGTGAGGGCAAAGTCTGTGTCTGAACTGTGATTCTTGCAGTTCGGAGATTGCCATGATTCGGAGATGCACGGCCAAGAATGTCCATGCCACCGGATTGCCAGATCACTTACTATTCGACCACTACCGAAAATTTTTTGGCGGACGGGCCTCATTGCCAACGCCAATACAAGAAATCTTCAAACAGCGGGGTTGGCCATGAGCCACGAATCACGAACCACTGGTATCCTATGAGCGCCTCCACAGATCAGGTACATGGCGCGCCACAGTCGGGCGCGACGCGTCCGACTGCCATTGAGATAGATGTGGCCTCCGCCGAACCGGTGGCTTCGCGCGGCCGCATCCTGGCCGCGCGAAGCCTGGCCAATCGCTTGGGCGTCATTGGCATCGCCTGGTTGGCGCTGACAGTTGTACTGGCGCTCTTCGCCGACTTCTTTGCGCCTTACGGGGTCGATCACGTGCATGAAGAAGCGCTGCGGGCGCCGCCGCAGCGGGTGCATTTATTCCGCGACGGGAGTCTGACGAGACCCTTCGTCTACGGCTACAAGAGCGAGAGGGATTCGCGCACCTTTCTGACGACCTATACCGAAGATCCTGAACTGGTCTACCCGATCTACTTCTTCGTTGAGGGGGAGCCGTACCGCCTCTGGGGGCTGATACCGGGTAGGCTGCACTTCTTTGGCGTCGAGGAGGGCGGCATGGTCGCCCTCTTTGGAACAGGCAGGCTGGGGCGTGATATTTTCTCCCGCGTCCTCGTCGCCACCCGCACTTCGCTTTCGGTGCCCATCATCGGGATGTTGATCAGCTTGATCCTCGGTTCGGCGATCGGCGTGGCATCGGGCTACTGGGGCGGGGTGGCCGATATTCTCATTCAGCGCCTCACCGAGGTGATGATGTCCTTTCCGCGCATCCCCCTGTGGATGGCTCTGGCCGCGACCTTGCCGTCTGAAATGTCCTCGTTGCACCGTTATCTGGGCGTGACCATCGTGCTCGCCCTGATCGGTTGGGCCGGGCTGTGCCGCCAGATCCGCGGCAAGACGTTGGCGCTCAAGCAGTCTGATTTTGTCATGTCCGGGCGCGCCGCCGGCTCCAGCACGGCCACGATTCTCTTCCGCCATCTCGTGCCCAACTGTTTCAGCCATATCGTCGTCGTTGCCACCCTTTCCGTTCCTGGGCTGATTCTGGCCGAGGGCGCGCTGAGCTTCCTGGGCATTGGCATCACGCCCCCGCTGGTCAGTTGGGGTACGTTGCTCAAGGACGCGCAGTCGGTGCAGGTCCTGACCAAGCTTCCGTGGCTGCTGGCTCCGGGTTTCTTCATGGTGCTGACCGTTCTGGCGGTCAACTTTCTCGGTGACGCGCTGCGCGATGCGCTGGACCCGTATTCCGAGATCAGATAGTGGCAACTGGTGTCTGACTATGCCCGATACGCAACCGATTCTCGAAGTCCACGATCTGCACGTACACTTTAAGATGTTGGCCGGCATCGTGCGCGCGGTGGACGGCGTAAGCTTTGCGGTCGAACGCGGCCGCTGTCTGGGCCTTGTCGGCGAGAGCGGCTGCGGCAAGACGACCGTGGCGCGCTGCCTCCTTCGTCTGGTGGAACCGGATCAGGGCCGTATCCTGCTGCACGGGGGCGCCCTCTGGGCCAACAGGCGGTCGATATGGCATCGGCCTCGCGCAAAGAGATGCTGGACGTGCGCAGACAGATGCAGATCATTTTCCAGGACCTGTTTTCCTCCCTCGACCCGCGCTGGCGCGTCACAGATGTCATCTCTGAACCGTTGATTGCTCAGAAAATCGGTCGCGCGAAGCCGCCAGACGGGTGCTCGACATCTTGCCGACCGTGGGGCTGGGCGCGCATTTTGCCGAGCGGTTCCCCCATGAACTAAGCGGCGGTGAACGCCAGCGCGTCAGCATCGCCCGCGCCCTGATCGTCTCCCCGCCGCTCGTGGTCGCCGACGAGCCGGTCTCGGCCCTGGATGTGTCCGTCCGTTCTCAGATCGTCAACCTTCTGCTCGATCTGCAAAGCCAGATGAATCTGACCTACGTCTTTATCGCCCATGATCTGAGCACTGTGAAGCACATCAGCCATCGCATCGCCGTCATGTATCTGGGTCAACTGGTCGAACTCGGCACAACGCGTCCAGTCTTTGAGCAGTGCCAGCACCCATATACCAAGGCTCTGCTGGCCTCCGTCCTGATTCCCGACCCGACGCGCCGCGATCAAAGCTATGTCCTCGAGGGCGAAGTGCCCAGCCCGCTCAACCCGCCCAGCGGCTGCTACTTTTCCACCCGCTGCCCCTTCGCGCAGGAGCGATGTTCAGCCGAAGAGCCGGCCCTGCGTGATATGGGTGACGGGCATTGGGTACGGTGCCATTTTGTCGAGGAGTTGGACCTGAGCGAAGAAATTCTTGCCCCGTCGCTTCCCTCGGCTGACCATTTGAAGATTTTTTGGCGGACGTGCGTTGATGCGAACATCAATACAAGAAATCTTCAAACTTTCACATTCGAGTTCTTGATGGTTTTCCCTCTTGAAAACAAGACTTTGCGCTCGGATTGTCTGAACTGTGGTGAACGCAGTTGGGGCGCAAGCGTCTCGTCTTCTCTTATCCAAATCCGGAGAAAAGCATAATTTTCAATGTAAATGCACATTATAAGCCAGAAAAGGACTGATTTCGTGACATTGCGCTCGCTGTTCTTCTTTGATGATTGGTGCCTGGCCCGCCGCGACAACATCGCACGCCGGCTGGGACAGCCCGAATGGCTGCCTGAGGGGACCTACGCCGACTCCACCGAAAATCCGTTCAGTTATCCGACCGTGGTCTATGACGAGGAGCGCAAACTATGGCGCATGTTTTATCTCGGACGCGAGACGATGCCGGGCACGGTCTATCGCAAGGATGAGTGGTTTCTGACCGCTGAGAGCAGCGACGGCATCCACTGGGAACGCCCGGACCTGACGTCAGCGGTTCCACTGCCGTCGCGTATGCGTCCACACGAGGTCTTCGACCGTCAGCGTCTGGCCACCGGCGGCTCGGTCTTCTTGGATGAAAATTCGCGGGAACGCCGCTTCAAGTGGCCTATCCTCGCTATCGAGGAGAATGGACGAAGGGCGTCGCGCCTGGCCTATTCCGCCGACGGCTACCACTGGCAAATCGATCACGCATCGCGCTGGCATCCCGGTACGCCGGACCCCGGCTTCTTCACCTATCACCATGCTGAACGCAACAGCTATATCACCCCGGCCCGCCCCAGCCACGGGGATAGACGCATCGCCCTGATGGAGACGCGCGACTGGCGCACCTGGAGCGAGCTGGAGGTCATCTTCCATCCGGATCCTCTCGATCCCCCCATGTGCGAGTTCTACGGCATCGTCGTTCTGCCCTATCGGGGGATCTATGTGTGCATTCTGTGGATGTTCGAGACCGATCCCTTTGACCAGTGGAGGCAAAAGCTGGAAGGGAAGATATACGGCCAACTCGTCTACAGTTACGACGGTCTGCGCTTTCAGCGTTCCCTGCGCCAGCCATTTGTCGGCCTCAACGAGCTTGGCGAATATGGCGGCGGCAATATCTACCCCTGTTCGATGGTGGTTGACCACGAAGGGCAGATCCGCATCTATTCCGGCGGCGCCAAAGGGGAGCATTTTCAGGCGGGCACGCTGAGCCGGGACGAGCCGGACTACGCTGCCATTCTGCTACACCGGCTGCGGCAGGACGGTTTCGTCTATCTGGAGTCGATGGCCGGGGCGGGCTACCTGACGACGCGTTGGGTGTGTCTCCATGACGAGCGATTGCTGCTCAATGTGCAGGCGCCATACGGTGAGGTGCGCGTTCAGCTTTCAGACGGAGAGGGTCAGCCGCTGCCCGGTTACACCTATGATCAGTGCGAGCCATTCCGCGGCGATTCGACGGGCCTGGCAGCCCCGTTGGCAAGATCAGGCGGGCCTGGCCGATCTGGTCGGCAGACCGATTCGGATCGACGTGCGCCTGTACCATGCTCGTCTCTACGCCAGCAACCTGAGATGATCTGGCTCGGCGTTCTCTAGATGTCCTGCGAACTTTCACCTTGGTCGTGCCCAAAGGTCAAGGGCGAGGGGCACGCTGGGAGTTCTTGTAAAATCATAATCATGCATTGGCCAATTCGTGGCCAATTCTGGCTTATTCCGGTCTATTCTGGCTTATTCACGGCCAATTCACATCATATGCGACGCTAACCAAGTCACAGTTCAGACGTTTTCGGAGATCAGGAAATGACACACGAGACACTGCATAACGGCATCATCCTCCCGGAGACCTGGCCGCCGCGCAACGTGGTCGCAAGCTCCCGCGAGCCGATTCCCGTGCCCTATCTGGCCAATCCCCCGGAGGTCATCCCCATCGACCTGGGGCGGCAACTCTTTGTGGACGATTTCCTGATCGATGAGACCTCGCTGACGCGGGCCTTTGGCAAACCGGAGATCCACCCACAAAGCCCGGTGCTTAAGCCCGAAACCGAGGAGGAGATGGATTCCGGCTTCTGTCCGATGGCCGCGCCCTTCAATGACGGCGCTTGGTACGACCCGCAGGACAAGCTGTTCAAGCTGTGGTATATGCCCGGCTGGTTCCACAGCACCGCCCTGGCCACCAGCGCCGACGGCATTCACTGGGAACGCCCGCAGTTCGACATCACTCAGGGCACGAACTTGGTGTGGCCGTACCGCGTCGGCTCCGACCGCGACGGCTGCCTCGTCTGGCTCGACAGCTCCACGAGCGACGACGCGCAGCGCTTCAAGATGTTCCAGTACTATCGGCACTATAAGAGGGGCAGGGAGGATGCCGTCTCCGAAGGCTGGGTGCATGTTTCGCCGGACGGTATCCACTGGAGCGATCCTGTCATCACCACCCAACTCGGCGACAACTCCTCCTTCTTCTTTAACCCCTTCCGCCGCAAGTGGTGTATGAGCATCCGCCGCGCCGCCCGAATCGACGAGTCCACCAGGCTGCGCGCGCGCTTTTACAGCGAGTCGGACGATTTCCTGCGCGGCGCGCAGTGGGATAGGGATACGGAGGAGGTCTTCTGGCAACGCATCGACCGGCATGATCTGCCGGACCCGGCCCGCCCGGAGCATCGCGTCGCTCTGTACGATGTAAACGTAACCCCCTACGAGAGTCTGATGCTGGGGATGTTCGCGATCTTCCGCGGCCCGGAGAACGACATCTGCGCCGCGGAAGGGGTTCCCAAAACCATGGATCTGGAGCTGGCATACAGCCGCGACGGTTTCCATTTCAGCCGTCCGGATCGCACGCCCTTCCTGGCCTCAAGCCGCAAGATAGGCGACTGGAATCGGGCCTATCTTCATGCCTGTGGCGGCGTCTGCCTGGTGATGCATGACCGGATATTCATCTACTTCGCCGGCTTTTCCGGCCTGTCGCCGAAGTTGGGCCCCACCGACACCGGCAGTTCCGGCCTGTCGCGGCGGGTCATGTATGCGGGAGCCAGCACCGGGCTGGCGACACTCCGCCGTGATGGGTTCGCACGCATGGAAGCAGGAGCGGGGGGCGGTACACTGACCACGCGCCCCGTCATTTTCAAAGGGGACCGTCTCTTCGTCAACGTCAATGCTTCGCAGGGCGAACTGCGGGTGTCCGTGCTGGACGACAGCGGGGATCCGGTGGAAGGGCTGACCGCCGCCGACTGCGCCGCGGTCAGTCTGGACAGCACCTGCGCCGCGGTGAAATGGCTGTCCGGCGTCAATCTCACCGCGGTAGCCGGTCGGCCATGCAGGCTTCGTTTCCATCTGCAATCGGGGCAGCTATTTTCCTTTTGGGTCACGGACGACCCCAGAGGCGCCAGCTACGGCCACATGGCTGCTGGCGGCCCCGGCTTTATGGATGGCCGCGACCTGCCTTAGCGCATTGCGAGTAGAGAGAACTCCTCTCTACTCGCTGCTCACTCCCGCAATCGCTCAACCGAAAGGTAATATGCCCCGGCCAACTGATTTCCCTGTTCATCACGCCACCAGCTCTTCACTGTAGTCGGCCCTTCTTCCACTGCCATCTGAAAGGTCTGGCCCGTCGCGTCCGGCGGCACGGGCAGGGTCAACTCACTGCGGCCCACCTGCAGCCAGGCTGAGGCTACGGGCAGCGCCTTGCCCGCGGGCCAGTTGCCGTCCACGCCCTGCATGACAGGCGCTGGGTCCGAGATGCCCAGACCGGACTCCTCCGGCCAGCGTCGCAGCGTAAAGTTGTAGAGGCCGGCGCGCGCTGCATCCACGTGCCAGGTTCCGCTGTTCATGACGCATTCGCGCATGCCGCGTTGGTTGTCCGCATAAACCCAGGCCCAGTCACAGCTGCACAGGCGCGCCGGGTTCTCCGCATCGGAGCCGATCGTCAGGGGCTGATAGCTCGTGATCGTCTCGTTTACGCCATCCCACCAGGCCCCGTAGTCGTCCCGCAGCCGCCTGACCAGTTCCGGGTTCGCCGCGGCCACGTCCTCTTGCTGGCTTGGATCGTCCTGAATGTTGTACAATTCCCGGCCATGGACCAGCCTCCAATTCTGCCACATCACCGCGGCTTGATCCTTGCCGGTATGTCCAAACTTGATGCCCTCGTTGGCGTGCCCATACTGCACGAAGGACATGCGATCCACGACCGATCTGTCGGGCCGCCGCAGGTGAGCCGCCAACGACAGGCCGTCACACGTCCATCCATCCGGCGCCTGCAGATCACACAGGTCAATGAGCGTTGGCAGGATGTCGACGCCGCGCGTCACGCCGCCGACATCCTGGCCGCCGTCAATGCCCGCCTCCGGCCAACGGATGAAGCAGGGCACGCGATGCCCGCCTTCGTATAGCGAAGTCTTTTTGCCGCGCATGCCCGCATTGTAGATCCCTTCACCCGTGGCCGTGCCATTGTCGGTCATAAAGATGAGAATCGTATTGTCACGGATTTCGTTGTCTTGCAGGAAGCTCTCCAGTTGCGCCATGTTTTCGTCAATGTTTGCGATCATGCCGAAAAAACTGGCCTCATCGCGCCGGATACCGTCCAGATACGGCTGTCGATACTGATCGGGAACCCACAGCGGGCCGTGCGGCGCGTTCGTCGCAATATAGGCAAAAAAGGGTTCGTTGCGCTTGTGGCAGCCCTGCATCCAGCGGATCGCCTCCTCGAACCAGACATCGGTGCAGTAGCCCCGATACTGCTTGATTCTATCCTTATGGCGGTAGTGGTCGTCAAAATAGTCGTTTCCATAGTAGTCGGCGGCAGAGGTGATGCCCCACGCGGGATGATGGATCGTCTCGTGGAAACCGCGATCCTGGGGCCGATAGGGATAGTTGTCGCCCAGATGCCACTTGCCAAAATGGCCGGTGTGATAGCCGTTATCGACCAGAATATCGGCCATCGTCGGCAGGTCCGCGCGCAAAAGGGAGCGGCCCATGCAGACGAACGTCGCCCCGTTGCGCAGGGCGTCCTGGCCCGTCATCAGTTCGCCGCGGGTGGGGGTACACATCGGCGCCACGTGAAAATCGGTCAGGCGCACACTGTCGGCGTGAAGACGATCCAGCGCAGGCGTTTTCAGGATTGGATTGCCGAGGCAGGACAGGTCACCGTAGCCCTGGTCATCCGTCAGGACGAATATGATATTGGGACGCGACTGTTTGTTCGACATGAAGCGGCCTTTCCCTGGAGGAGCGGGTGAAGAGGAGTGAGTCGTGAGAGATTCTCTTCTCTTCATCATATATTGATCGCGTGCCATGCTGCAATCGCGGCCATCGCGCGGCGGTTGACAGAGTCATCGGTCGCGGCGAAAATGGTTGCATGCGCCCCCACTTGAAAGGCGCGGGCTGTACCGCCCGCGATTCAGCCGAAAGGAGAAACTTCCCATGAGCCGATATGCCAACATAAGCCTGGTGAACTTCCCCACCCTGCCCGCAAACGAGCCGGGACGCCTGCAGAAAACCCTGGACCGCATGTGCGCGTACATCGCCGAAGCCGCGCAGGAGCAGAGCGATCTGGTGGCCTTCCCGGAGATCTGCAACTGCCTGGACGCCTCCGACACATGGGACGCGTCCGAGGCGCTGGACGGGCCGACCGTGACCGCGCTCTCCCAGGCCGCGCGCCAGCATGGGCTGTATGTCGTCTGCCCGCTCCTGCTCAGCGAAGATGGGCGGCGCTACAACTGTGCCGTGCTCATCGGGCGCAAGGGCGAAATCGTCGGTGTCTACCGCAAGAATTTCCCCACCCACGGCGAACTGGAGCAGGGCATCACCCCCGGCGTCGAGACGCCTGTGTTCGAGACCGATTTTGGCCGCGTGGGGCTGTGCATCTGCTTTGATCTCAACTACTGGGAGGTCGGCTCCGGGCTGAGCCGCAACCGAGCCGAACTGGTGATCTGGCCTTCCATGTGGGCCGGTGGGCGCATGTTGAGCAAATGGGCGATGGAGTTCGGCTTTCATCTGGCCGCCGTCTACAAAGAGCAGTCCACCTTTGTGGATGTGGCCGGTCGTGAACTCCTCAGCGTCAAACGGGATGTGAGCGATCGCGCCGGCCGCTCGCCGGTTGTGACCGCCCGCCTGGACCTGGACCGCCGCCTGCTCCATCCCGACTACAATCTGGACAGCCTGCGCGCGCTCTTTGAACGCCACGGCGCGACCGCGGCCTTCACCGAACTGCTGCGAAGCGCCTGTCATCTGGTGTTCGGGTCGCAACTGCCGGGCGTGTCCAGCGATCAGTTGATCGAAGAGTTCGGCCTGGAGACGATGCGCGCCTACCTTGCGCGCGTGCGCCGGGACCGCAAAGCCGCGTTGGCTGCGGCGTCCGAGCCGGTCTATGCTAACGGACAGCCTCTGCGCCGGACGGAAAGTTAAGCGAGAGCCGGGAGCCGCACACATCCTAGCCAATGGAAGGCCGAGCGCAACTCGGGCCGTCTCGTCTCCTCCTACGCAATCCAAAGTGTCGTAGACAGATCGTACCCATATTGCCCGCAGATTCGTCCGCAACGCGCCCTATTGTCGGACACGTCCTGAACGCATTTTGGTTTTTCCACCAACCCGTTCTTAGTGTAATATAGTAGCTCAACCAATCTTCTGAACCGATTCAGTCCACTGCGGAATCAGTGCCCACATGACCAAATTGTTGTCCCCGCGGCGATCACTCCCTCGCTTCCGTCGCGATGTCAATTTGCTGCTGATTACGATTGGCTTGCTGGCAGTCAGCTTTTTCGGCATCCAGATGTTCCTGAAGACCTTTTACATCTTGCGTTTGGGCTATGGCCTGGTATATCTGGGGCTGTTCAACGCGGCCAGCGCGGTCAGCTACATGGCGTTGGCCCTGCCCGGCGGCGCGCTGGGAGATCGGCTGGGCGTGACGCGCACGATGCGGATCGGCATCGTGATGACGATTGCGGGCATGGCGATGCTGCCGCTGGCGGAATCGGTTCCGCTCTTCGCCCGCTACTATTGGCCGATCCTGTCCACGATGGTCGTGTCGGGCGGTTATGCGTTGTTCAGCATCAACTTGGTGCCGGCGCTGATGGGGCTGACCTCCGACGAAAATCGCAATAGCGCCTATGCCATGAGCAGCGTCCTGCGCAGCTTGGGAACCTTTGTCGGCACGCCCCTTGCCGGGCTGCTGCCGGGCCTGATCGCAGGTATGATCGGCGCCGGTCTGGACAACCCCGCCCCGTACCGGCTGGCTCTGTGGTTAGGCCCTGCGATTGGTCTGCTGGCATTGATTCCTCTGCTGCGCATCGCCGAAGCGGAACAGATCGAGCAGCAGGCCGAGACACCCACCCTGCCGGGATCCTTTCCCGTCGCCCCTGTGGGCCTGCTGATCCTTTTCGTCTGCTTCAGCCAGGCCGCGAGCGCCACCTGCCACTCGTTCTGCATCGCCTTTATGGACAAGGAGTTGCGTCTTTCGACCGACATGATCGGTTGGATCACCAGCGCAGGGCAGTTTGCCTCCGTTTTTGCGCCCATGCTGTTGCCGATGCTGGCCCGCCGCCGCGGCAACGGCTGGACATTGATGGCAACCTCAGTGGGCGCCGCCGTCAGTATGGTGCCGCTCGTTCTCATTCCCCAATGGATCGCGGCCGCGATCGGGCAGTTCGGCACCATGGCGCTTTCCGCGATGCGTATGCCTGCGCTGCAGGTCTACCAGATGGAGATGATCGAACGCCGCTGGCGGGCGCTGGCCTATGGCGTGGTCTCCGCGGCGATGGGCCTCAGCTTTGCGCTCGTCAGCATAAGCGGCGGCCAGATCATCGAAAGATGGGGATACACCAGCCTGTTTGTGATGGGCGTGACCCTCTCACTCGTCGGCGCCATGATCATGTGGGTGACGTTGAAGCGCCCGGTGCTCAAGGTCGCGCCGCGGGGGGCGGTGCAGTAACCGAGTAGAGTGGAGAGAGTCAAAGGGGAGAGAAGCAGGGGATTGCCGCTCCTCTCTTTCCTCTTTGCAGGATTACTCCTGAGAGCCGACCTCCTCGCCGGAAAACTCCTCGGCCATTTCCAGCAGCGCGGCCAGTTGCGGATTGGGGGCCTTGAGAGACCGTCCTTCCTCTTCCAGTTGCTCCATCGCTTCGTCGATCAGCATGACGGCTTTCTCTGCATCTCCAAGTCGCCCATATACGACACCGGCCCCCAGGAGCGCATAGGCGAAGCGCAGGTTTTGATCCAGAATTGCATCATAGTCTGCCTGGGCGTTTTCCAGGTCCCCCATTTTCAGATCGATGTAGCCGCGTGAATCCTGGATATTGGGCAGCAAATCACCTTCGTTTAGCTCAATTGTCTTGTCGATATCGGCCAGCGCCCTGTCATACTCACCAAATCCAGCCAGTATCAAAGCTCGCACATTGTAGAACTCGGCGTAGTCCGGGATCACCTCGATGGCATGATTGATCTCAGATAGGGCTTGGTGGTCAAGACCTTAGGACCAACTGGATATGCTGCGGAGGGCCAAGATTTGCGTGTCGTCCGGCGCCAATTCCAGAGCCTTGTTCAGGGCGACTGATGCTTCCTCGTAGTGGCCCAGGGCATAGAGTAATGAGCCGCGGCTGCGGTAGGCCTGCATCAACGCAGGATCGAGTTCGATGCTACGCGAATAGGCATCCAATGCTTCTTCCACCGCATTTGTTGCGGCGAGCCTCCACCCTTCGTCCAAGTGGAAGACCGCGCTGTGCTCTCGTTCATCGGTCTCCCAATAGCGGAAAGAATCAATAAACAGTTCGATCAAAGGTTCCACTAGGAAGTAACGATTCGCCGGGGTTCCGATCAAGAGGACTAGACCAGCCTTTGCGGGTTCGTCTATATATACAAACAGAGCAACACGCGTTCGTCCGCTCCCCAAGGTAAAGTCAATGCGGTCTGCCACCAAACCCTGAACAGTGGTGAGAGTCTCGGCTGAGAGTTTCTCGCTGCCGGGACTGCTCGACAGATTTGAATCCAGCAGGGCGACGTAACCTTCGCGGGTCTGGTCCTGCCGCTGAAGTTCGAGTGTCGATACTTCCATGAGGGTATAGGAGGCTACATCGGAAGTGTAGCAGGCGATAGCCTGGGGGCATGAGTCTTCAGGCAACGCCTCCCACTCCATCGGTTCCAGAATCGCGAAGTTGTTCGCTTCGCTTTCATACCAACGCATTTTCCCGTAGGCTGTACGCAGCAGCGCGCGGCTCACATCCAGTTCGGTCAGTCGGGCGGCGCGCGAGGGGACAGTGACATTGACGAAATAGCTGCCCTCAGTGTCTTCTCCGTAATCCTCGACGAGGAATAGGTAGGCGCCGTCGCGCGGCGCCTCGTAGACAATCCGACTGTTCTCGCCGAACAGGCCGCCGCCGCTGTCGTCGTCGCTGACGATCTCTTCCAGCGTATCGTCTTCATAAAAGAGCGCGATCCAGGGATCGATGCCTATGGAGTCAACATCGAGTTGAATACGTTCGCCGGCCTTCAGTTCCAACTCGAAGATGTCTGTGTCGTCAGGTATGTCCAGCGCGCCGAGGTACGACTCGCCGACGGCAAGAGCGTAGCCGTCGTCCGGATCGGGGTAGGCGAGCAGTGGATGGGAGGAGGTGAGCACGAAACTGTTCTCGTTTTCGGACGGCTGCAGCACTTCGATGATGTAAGGGATGCTGAATTCGACAGTGAAGTTAAGCGTAGCCTGCTTCTGTTCAGGATCTCGCCGCTCCGACTCTTCCCAATATTCGCCGCCAAGCGGCTGAACATAAAGCTGTGGCAAGCCAACGCCTTCGACGCTGATCTCGATTTCGGCGCCGACCGCTTCCCGCAGTAGGTAGCGACGCATGTCGCTATTGTCGCGCAACGCGTCCTCGAACTCCCGTTGGCCCTCTCCTTGCGGAAGGCTGCGCTCCCCGATTGTCACGCCCAGTTCATGCCCCAGAATCGTGTTGAGGCGCGGCAGCGCGTCGGCGACCGAACCGGCCAATCCGAAGCCGCTGAATGTGAAGGTCGAAATGCCGACGACATCGCCCGCCTGTGTGACCAGAACGCCGCCGCTCTGTCCTTCTACGGTGGGAGCATCTACCTGGAAGAAGGTATAGTCGATCGTTTCCCAACTGCGCAGCCGCGAGAGGATGCCATTGGTAATCGTGGGCTGGGGAAACGTTTCCTCTTCGGCGGGATAGCCAATCAGGTAGACATCGCTGCCAATCGCCAACTCGCCCGCGTCCACGAGCGGCGCAGGCTCGATCTCCGTCTCGATTGGTCCGACCAAGGCCAGATCTGCGATGAGATCCTAGCCGACGACGGGCGTGTCCACATATTCAGAACCGTCCGGGAAGACAACGCGTACTGCGGAAAAAGGCCAGACCACGTGGGCATTGGTGAGCAGGTAGCCGCCTTGAATCAGTACCCCGCTGCCCGTGCCCGTTGGCGTATCGACAAACGCAACTGCCGGAGAGATCGCTGTGAAAATCTCTGCGGCAGTGCGGACTCCTTCCGCAGATGCTGGCTGCAACGTGAGCAGGGTGGCCGGCGCTGCCGTCGTCGGCGTAACGGCGGATTCAGCCGGTTCTGTCAGAACAGCCGCCGCGGCTTTTGTCTGTTCAGCTTCCGTATTCGAATCCTGATCCGGCCTGATGGGTTGACAGGCTGTCAGCAGTAGAATCGCCAGCAGGGTCCAGAAGATGGGGCCTGAACTTGATTTCCACATGAGAAGGAAGCCCTTTTTGGTCGTTACAGATCGACCGATGCAGGGGCGGATGTGAAAGGATTCAATGTGCTGCCGCTTCGCTTTATGAACGCAATGTTGAACACTGAAACGATGTTAAACGATTGCAACGATTGCGTCGAACAAAAATCTTATGAACCGTCCTCTACAGCACCAGTTCCGCCATCATGCCCACGGTGCTGATGCTGTCGGTCATGACCGTCAGGGTTGTGATTGGCGCCGCCTGCCAGAGTTGCAAACGATCGCGGATGCGGGCGCGGCTGCCGCACAGGGCCACGGCGTCCACCAGCGCATCCGGCACAGCCAAGACCGCGGCGGCCCGGTCGCCGGTCAGATAACTTTCCTGAATGCGGTCAGCCGCCTCTTCAAACCCATAGCGGCAGGCCAGATTGTAGTAGAAGTTCTTTCCCCTGCTTCCCATTCCGCCGATATACAGAGCCAGCATCGGCTTTAGCTGCATCCAGCAACGCTCCAGATCATCGCCCGGCACGACGGCCACGGACGGCGCAATGTCGAATCCGTCCGGTCGTCCCTGTTGTCCCGCAGTCACCGTCGCGGCATAGGTCTCGTCGTAAAACTGCGGCGCGAAGAAGATCGGCAGCCAGCCATCGGCCAGTTCTGCGGCCAACTGCACATTCTGCGGGCCAATGGCGGCCAGGTAAATCGGCAGATCTGCCCTGCCATGCAGGATGCTTTTCAGCGGTTTGCCCAGCCCCCACGAGCCGGGGCCGCGGTATGGCAGCTGGTAGAACTCGCCCTCGAAGGTCAGCGGCTCCTCACGCGCGCGAATTCGGCGCACAATTTCGATATACTCGCGGGTGCGGGCCAGAGGTCTGGCATAGCCGACGCCGTGCCAGCCCTCCACCACCTGCGGGCCGGAGACGCCCAGCCCCAGCAACATGCGCCCGCCGGAGAGTTGGTCCAGCGTCATGGCCGTCATTGCCGGGGAGCGGGCCGCCATCTGCATGATCGCGGTGCCCAGGTGAATCCGTTCTGTCTGCGCGCCGATCCACGCCAGCGGCGTTACCGCGTCGGAGCCGTAAGCCTCAGCCGTCCACACGGCGTAATAGCCCAGCCGGTCCGCCTCGCGGATCAGCTCCATCGGCTGTGTGATCGTGCCGCCGGAGTAGCCTGTGTTGAGTCCCAGTCGCATGATTGTCTTTCGTGGCTAATGGCCGGTGAAGTTACTGATGGCTGGCAACTGACCGCTGCCGCCTCCGATTCTGAGTGGCTCAAAGGGCGTTCCCGCTATGCGATCAGCTTTCGCAGTGCTTCCACCAGCAGTCGATGCTCCACTGCATGGATGCGGTCGGCCAGGCCTTCGTGTGTGTCGCCAGGATGAATCGGGACGGCCTGCGACGCCAGCGCCGGCCCCTCGTCCACGCGCTCATCCGGCACCAGATGGACCATCACGCCGGTATGGTTGATTTCACCGCGTGCGCAGGCTGCCAGCGCGTCGTCAATGGCATGGGCGCCGGGAAACTGTCCGGGCAGGGCCGGGTGCAGGTTCACCACTCGATTGGGAAAGCGGCGCAGGAAGCTATCGCTGAGAATGTGCATCCAACCGGCCAACACGACCCAATCCGGCGCGTATTCGCCCACCAGCGCGGCCAGGTCGGCATCGTATTCGGCGCGGCTACGGTGCGCGTCGCGGTAGGGCTTGAGCGGATGATAGCGGACGGGGATATTCGCCCGCCGCGCTCTTTCCAGCCCGTAGGCGGCCTTGCGGTTGGAGACAACGACCGCGATCCGCGCGAGCAGGTCGCCCGCGGCCACCGCGTCGATGATGGCCTGCAAATTCGAGCCGTTACCGGAAATGAGAACCGCCAGCTTGGCCGTCATAGCATGTTACAGATGCGAGAATCTTGGACATTCTCTCTTTGAGCGTATTCCCTCAGTTGACCAGGAACGACGTTACATGGGAACAGAAGCGCTTCACCTGGAATCGACAACTCCTCCATTCTCAGCCATTCTCTTGTAAACACAGGTTCATGCGCTCCGGCACAAACAGGCGCGGCTCCATCTCGCGCAGGTCGGGCACCACGGCCAGGGGGAACTCGCACTGGGCCAGCACATCCTCGTCCAGAGACGCGCCCGGCGCGATTTCGGTGACGGTCCAGCCATCTGCATCCAAGCGCAGCACGCAGCGCTCAGTGATGGCGACGACGTTCTGGCCGGTCTGACGGGCGCGCCGCCCGCTGAAGGTGACATGCTCCACCTCGTTGACGAACTTGCGCACCCTGCCCTCGCGCTCGATGCGCAGCCGCCCATCGTGGACGTCCAGGCGGGCGCCGGCGGTGAACGTGCCGCTGATGACGATGTTGCGGGCGTTGGCGGTGATGTCGACAAAGCCGCCGACACCGGCTGTCACGTGGGGACGGGCCGCCAGCCTGGAGACGTTTATGTTCCCTGCGCGGTCGATCTGCATGAACGAAAGAAAGCTGCGGTCGAAGCCGCCGCCCTGAAAATAGCTGAACTGATCCGGTGACGGAATGATCGCCTGGCTGTTGGCCGCGCAGCCGAACTGGAAACCCAGCAGAGGCATCCCCCCCACCGCGCCCTGCTCGATCACCCACGTGACCGCGCCGTCCAGCCCCTCTTCCAGCAGAACGCGCGGCACCAGCGCGGAGATGCCGAAGCCCAGATTGACCGCCTCGCCCTCCCGTAGTTCCAGCGCCGCCCGCCGGGCGATCACCTTTTGCAGGCTCCACTCCGCCAATTCAAAGCTGCCGGGCGGAACCCGCACCTCTCCGCTGATGGCCGGGTCGTAGTCGGTCTGCGTCGTCTGCTTGGGGTCCGGCACGACGACGACCGCGTCCACGAGTACGCTTGGCACGCGCACCGACTGGGCGGGTAGGCTGCCGGCGGCCACACGCCGCGCAACCTGGGCGATGACCACGCCGCCACTGTTGTGCGCGGCCAGCGCCACATCGTACGCGCCCAGGAACGCGCCTTCCCGCTCGAACGTGAGATTGCCCGACTCGTCGGCGGTCGTCGCCCGGATCAGCGCCACATCCGGGTGCAGCGCGCGCAGGTAGAGCCATTCCTGCCCGTCGAATTCAACCAGCTGCACGATCTCGGCGCGCGTGCGCTCGTTCATCCGTCCGCCCTGCCGCCGTGGATCCAGGAAAGTGTCCATTCCCACCTGCGTGAGGACGCCGGGGCGCTTGGCCGCGGCCTCCCGCAACTGGTGGAAGATCAGCCCGCTGGGAATGTTGTAGGCTTCGACCTCGTTCTCGTCGATCATGCGCCAGATCGCAGGCGTTTCCATTGACGACGGCCCCGAGGGGAAAGAGCCGGCGATCACCCGCGCCAGTAGACCGGGGCGGGCGATGTGGTCGATGCCGTCGATCCCGTACATATCCCCGGCCGCGATCGGGTGAATGGTCGTCAGATTCTGCGGATGCCCGCTCTGCGTGAAGCGCTCGCCAACGGCCCGCAGCAGCGCGTCCGGGCAGAGCAGCCCACTGGATGAGTTGACGGCGACCGTTGCCCCGTCAGGAATAAGCGCCGCTGCTTCGGAGAGGGTGACAAAACGGGTACGTGGCATCGGGACGTTTCACCTTGTCGGGAGAGGCAGACGCGCGCATAGGAGCGGAAGGGATCCACGCGTCTGTCGCGTAGCGATGGATTCACTCGCGCTCAAATAGCGAAGCGGTAGCGCATATAACCATTATAGCGGTAAGGGAGTTGTGCGCAAGGATTGTCGGGTGCGTCCCTGTTCGCGAGGGACGCGCTCGCGGGAGCTTGCGGCCCGCATGAACGGGTCATCCGCGCAGGCGTTGATAGGCGCGGTCGCCGACGGCAGCCGTGGCCGCGCGCCCGATCTCGTCCGCCTGCAACAGCGCGGCCCACGTGTTTTCCGGCGTTACGGCAAGAGGCTCGTTGTCCATCAGCGGCGAGTCGGCAATGGCGGCCATCGCCGCCTGCAGAGCCGGGCCGTCGGCGTCCGTGTCCAGCGAGAGTTGGGCCAGGTGGGTGGGCAGGCCGATCTCTGCGCAGAAGCGGGCAACCTGCGCGCACTCGTCCACAGTCTGCTCCAGCGCCAGCTGGGTGAGCAGCCCCATCGCCACCATCTCCCCGTGCAAATACTGCTGGCGCACGACCGGCAGTTGGGTGAAGCCGCCGGCGACCGCATGGGCGCCGGTGACGCCGCCGCTCTCGAAGCCGATGCCGCTCAGGAGCGTATTGGCCTCGATCACCCGTTCCAGCGCGCCATTGACTTCACCGCGATAGGCGGCTTCGGCGGCGGCAACGCCATCGTCGAAGACCGTTTGCGCGCACTGTTCGGCGATGGCCTGGGCAGCGACCGTTGGGCGTCCGCCGATGACCGAGCGGCCGGCCGGGTTGCGGAAGCAGGTGCGCGCCTCGTAGCGGGTCGCCAGCGCGTCCCCCATGCCCGCCACCAGATAGCGTACCGGCGCGGCCGCGATCAGTTGGGAGTCAACCAGCACCAACGCCGGGCTGTCCGGGAAGAACTCTCCGCCCTGGACGATCCCTTCGTCCGAGTAGATGACCGACAGAGCGGAGCAGGGCGCGTCGGTGGAGGCGATGGTCGGGCAGATGACCGCTGGCGCTGCCAGCCGCGCGGCGACGCTCTTGCCCGCGTCCAGGCATTTGCCGCCGCCGACCGCGATCAGGCTGTCGAAGAGAGTGTTCTGCGCTTGCAGACTGGCAGTGGCCCGCTCAATTTCCGCGTAGGAGCACTCGCCCTGGAAGATCTCGACGGTCGGCTCGATCTTCATGGCGCGCAGGCCGTCCAGCAGACGCTCACCGTGGCGGCGCAGCCCGCCGGCGCTGACGTAAATGGCGGGCCGCGTGCTGGGGATCAGCGCCAGGAAATGGCCAAGATGGTCGAGCAGACCCGGCCCTTGCACATAGCGCGCCGGCGCAATCAGCCCAACGGGAGGCGTCGCCCGTCCCATGTCGGCGAGGGAGAAGATCGGTTGGGGGGAATACTCGATGCTGGCTGCCATGATGCTGCTCCTGTGGGCTGTGGGCGGTTGAGGCTGCCACCGTATTGTCGCCAAACGTTTGGGTTGTCACCAAATCAGCAAGTGCGGGGAATCGGCAGAAGCCAATCCGTACATCTTCCACAGCAAATGACCACTGGTCACCGGCCAACGGCCACTGCCGTCATCAGGCGCTCGGAGATCACATCGGCCAGGCGTAGGTCATAGTCGAGGTGGGGCGCTTGCAGGAGCGTGAGGGCCGGATGGCGCTGGCGGGCGGCAGCCAGGAGCGCCGGCAGGTCCTTTCGCAGGTGGCGGCCGCGATGGAGGAAATAGGGCAGGGCGACGATCTTCTGCGCGCCCTGGGCCGCGAGCGCGTCAATGGCGTCAGCGATGCGGGGCGTGTTGCAATCCAGATAGGCCAGGGCGGCGAGGGTGTAGCCGGTCGCTTCGTGTAGCCAGGCGGTGAGCCGTCGGATCGGTTCGTTGGCATCCTCCAGCGGCGTGCCGTGCGCCATCACCAGGAGCGCGCTGCGCGTTCCGTTCGCGCTTGTCTCCGGATCGACCGCGCGCACCCGTTCCAGCGCGATGGCGGCCAGTTTCTCGTGGAAGCCAAGACAGGGGGCGACGCGGATCGGCAACTCGGGGAACTGTGCGGCGACCCGCTTCAGATCTCCCGGCAGATCTTTCTGCACATAGACGCCATCGATCAGAAAATAGGGTTGGACCGTGACGGAGGTTGCGCCTGCCCGCACACATTTTGCGACCGCTTCGGCGATGGTCGGGCGGCTAAAGTTGAGGAAACCGGCCTCGGCGATGGGCGCAACGCCCCGTTCGCGCAGACGAGCGGCCAGCCGGATCATCGACGCGCCGCTGTCGCTGTGCAGGCTGCCGTGGCCGATGAGGACGACGCCGTTCATTCCGTATCCAAAGGCCAGTGTGCTCACTAACCACTAATGTGCGTTCACATCGGGAATCCGTTTTTTTCTGAATTGCGTGGCCCAGAGGGCACCCCGTATTGCGTAAGGGCAGGCGAGACGGCCACGTTTCAATTGCGTTATCCGCCCGAAAAGTCTCGGTTTCAAACGGGATTCACATTAGCCACTGTCGTTACGCCTGATGGAGACCGCACTCGAGCTTGGTCAGCCCGACCCAACGGCCGGCGCGCAGGTCGTCGCCGGGTTGGACGGGCTGCGTGCAGGGCCAGCAACCGATGCTGGGGTAGTTCTGCTCGTGCAGGTCGTTGTAAGGGACGTTGTGCCGATGGATGTAGGCCCAGATGTCCTTTTCATTCCAGTGAACCAGGGGCGAAATCTTCACAACGCCGTATTTGTCATTCCAGCGCAGCACCGGCGTCCCGGCCCGCGTCGGCGACTGATCGCGCCGCAACGCCGATACCCAGGCGGTGCTGCCCTGCAGGGCCTTCGCCATCGGCACGACTTTGCGGATGTTGCAGCACTTGTCCGCGTCGCTGCGGTAGAGGTTCAGCCCGTAGGTCTGCTCCTGCTCGGCGATGCTCGTGTCTGATGTCACGCGGCGGAAGGGGCGGTTGTAGTGCCGCTGCGCGCGGTCGATCAGGGCCAGCGTTTCGGGGAAAAAGTAGTCGGTGTCGATGTAGAAGATGTCTACATCCGGGTTGATACGCATTGCCAAGTCGATCAGCGCCATACCGCTGGCGCCGAAGGCTGAGCCGATCGAGAACCCCTCACCGAATTGTTCCATCGACCATTGCAGAATTTCCTCTGCGGATTTCTCTTCCAGTTGGCAGTTCAATCGGCTGATAGAAGGCAACTGCCGGGTATCAAACGAGAGTGTCTCCTGCGCGAGTGCAATCACAGTTTGTTCCTCTGCTTAACTATTCCATCCATAGCCTTGGTGACGTTCTGTCTGCGCTGAAAGGGCAAAACGATAGCGCACTTGACGACGATCACGCCACGGCAACGGGGCTACGAATTTGGGATGTTTTCAGTTGTAGGAAAGGTTAACGGGCGCTCATCGCGTTGTGTGCGTCTGAGATATGGTTACCCCTGTCCACTTCGACGATTTTTTTGCTTCGGTGACCCGAAAAATTCGTCTCAGGGAGGGCAGACGCCCATTTATGTTGGATGAGCCTGTCAGAGAATTAACAACAACAGGAGCAACAACAGGAGGAGGTCATACACGAGCAGCGAGAGGAGGAGGAGGAGACAACGATCTTGCCGGTGTGGGTAAGATGGGATTGCCTGCCGGGCGATGCCGCCCGACTCGTTTGGTCATACGTTTGGATACGCATTTCCTTGTGCTCCTTCCCAGCCCGGTTTCTGCGCAGGTGGGGCGCAGTTCAGGCTTCGACAACTGCTTGCAAGTAGATGAAGCGCGCGACAGGTATCTTGAGCGGATTCCGCCGGGTCGCTTCCCCTCCGCATTTGCGTAGGGTGAACACAGTATACACAGGGGTGGGGGATATGTCAATATCGAAAAAAAGCTGGGGACGAGAGTTCATTTTGGGTCGCAGGCAGCGAATTCGTGTGGGTCCCGGATTTTGGGTCGTGACGCGGGAATCGCTGTGTGAGAGGGCAGTCAGTTTGAAGATTTATTGGCGGAAGACCTTGATGGAAGGGCCATCACAAAAAATCTTCAAAGGAGTGGATTTACCTAAACGTTTAGTAAAAATGTCCGCTTTGTCCGCTTTACCCCCCCCCTTGACTACTATACGAAATGAAACGTTTTTTCGCGTTGACGGAGGCTGGCGCTGTTGGCTTTGCCTGACCGATGCACAGAGGCATTATACCACACTTCAGTTTTGGCAGGTGACAGGCTCGGCAGATGGGGTGTATCCGGGCTTTTTTGGGCGAACGTTGTCTGAATCAGGATTTTCAGGATAAAAGGATTTTCAGGATAACAGACGACGGGCCGATTCTTGTTCCGTGTTTGAAAGGGCAGATCGCAACGACCCTATCATTTCGGATGCACCCGGCAGAGGGGGTGTAGCCAGGATTTTTGGCGCGCTTCTCGCCCTATCTTGTCAGCTACGCGGGGTGCGGGCGAGACGCCCGCGATCCCAGGGGGATATGCAACAATCTCGGATGCACCCGTATTGCGTAGAGGCAGGCGAGACAGGCCCCAAGGGCACCTCGTTTCCAGGGTTCAGACAGGGTTCAGACCATGCGAGAAATCGTGGTTTCAAACGGGACCTACATTAACTGCCCCGGCTTGACCTGGGCGCACCGTACATCTCGACGAACTCGGCGATAGGCGTCCTGGCCGCGACTTCGCCGACCAGCTCCAGCGGCAGGTCCTCCAGCTTGCGGAAGCGAACGCATGATTTGCCCATATTGAGCTTTTTGCCCGTCGCGCGGTAGCGCTGCGTAAACCACTCCGCCAGCGCGGGGTCGGAGTACACACTGGTAAGGTAGAGAGACATATACTGCTTCTGTGAAGCGAGCGCAATGTACATCAGCGGCTGCCCGTTGTACGTGTTGCCAACCACGCTAAGAGGAACGATGTACGAAATCATCCCATACTGCATCACCTCTTGGTAGCCGGCCGGCAGGTTGTCGAGGATGACGTTGCGGACGGCAGTGATAGCCTCCCGTCTGCCGTTGACCAGTTCGGACAGGTATTCATCTACAGTTTTGGCGTCACTGCGCATCTTTGGCTCCCTCAGCTAACGTGCGTTCAGATTGAGAACCCGCTTTTTTCTGAATTGCGTGGCCCAGAGGGCACCCCGTATTCCGTAAGGGCAGGCGAGACGGTCACGTTTCAATTGCGTCATCCGCCCGAAAAGTCTCGGTTTCAAACGGGATTCACATTAAGTTGTATAATGGAGCAATTCACCAAGTACGTGGATGCAACCATATACCGTTGTCTTAGCCTACTACTTGGGAGCTACAGGGCGGGCCACCAAATCAATGGTTTTGCCGCCTCTACCCAACGATGTGAAGATTTTTTGGCGGACGGGCGTCAATGCCAACACCAATACATAAAATCTTCAAACTTAGCCATCAAACGTAGACGCGGTCCAGCACGCGTGAAATCGCCTCAAGTATCTCGTCTGGGTCGATGGGCCCATTTTGAAGCACTGTGAAATCAAGGTCCTCAGAGAAACGGTATGTCTCAATGTAGCATTTCTTCAGGCACGTCCCCCCTTTGAACACCCAGGTGTCGTGTAGCCGCGGATCGGTACCGATACCCCAGAGGACCCAACCAAGAGCATAGTCTTTCTCAACTATGTCTTCACGAAGCTCCCAGAGACGAACGCGCTCTTCAATTTCAGCGCGACTGATCATACGCCTTCCCCTTCGTCAGGAGCGAGTCGCGGCGTGTTCACGCGTAAGTTCCACCGAGCTATAATCCGACCATGCGGAGGTCCGCTGGGATCGAGCTGGCTCAGACCTTTCGTGATTCGGCTTCGGCAAGCCTCAACGAAGTCGGCATCTGCGAGTGTTGCTCGTTCCGCCAAGTATCCTAGCCGCTTAAACACGGTTCCCCGACCAAGTCGGTCGCCGTATTGCAGCAGTTTCACTTGGTCAGCGTGCTCGCTCTCGAAGTAGGTCTGCAAGACTTCTGCCGCATGTAGCGTACCGCCTGCAGCCTTGGGGAGATCCAAAATGTCAATGATGGTGCGATGAGGGTCTGACACATTCACCGGTACTCGTTGGCGCCAAACTCGGCGCGTCCCGAACAAGGTCCGTTCGGGCACGGTTCGGATCAGGAAGTCAGTCCCTTGTATAGTCTGGCGGGCTGGCTTGACCTTCTTTCCCGCGATAACGTAGATCACGTTAAAGATCTGGTCTGTCAGTCCCCAATACTCGACGGCACTCCACCCGCCGATATAACCTGGAGAAAAGAGTGTTGCTGCCACTATCCAAGGATCTTCGCGCCACTCCCTAGGCTCGGATGCTTCGAGAGGCACACAGATATACCAGCCCTTACGGACACGGGAAAGCCACCCGTTATTGGCGAGGCTTGCCAGCAGGTGGCGTGTACGAACGAGATCAATGCCGAGCACCGTAGCAGCCTGCACAGCGTCGAACGGGCCGGAGAACGCCCGGTGGAACATCATCAGTTGCTTTCGCCGCCGACCAGTCACGCCAGCGTACAGATCTTCCTCTTGAGACATCGAAGGCAAAGAATCTTCAGAGGTAATTGTCATAGAACCCGCTCAGTATACCAAATAGTATATCATAGGGCGTTTATTTCCGGTGGCACGGTAAATTCTCGACCTGTGATATATGTTGAGTTGCCAGAACGTGTACTTGCAAGACTGGCACTCCAGGTCTGCCGCGCCCTGCGATTACAGTTCCCGATTCCCGGTATGACAAAGCGAGTTGGAGACTGCTCCCACTATTGGGGATATGGATAGCGGCAATAGAAAGGCGGCCGCCCGCCTGTAGGAGCCGATAGGAATCCAGTCGATTGAATTTGCAAGTGAACACGGCCGCGGTTGCGGTCTGGGTTTCATGCAGTTACGAATTCGAGGGTGGAGAGATTCAGATTGGGTGAGCGTTTTGACAGGTCGAGCATCTCGATGCCGACGACCTGGTTGGCCTCGTTGTAGTCGAGCACAACGCCGGGCGCAACCTCTTCGGATTCGACGATGGCGGAGTCGTCAAGGCGGAGGTAGAGGGCGTCGGCTTCTTTGTCGATGTGTAGTTTCATCTCACCTCATAGAACACCGGCCTCCAGTATCGCTTTGAGGCGGCGCGAGGGTAGCACCTCAAGCGTGCGCGCCAGCGCGGCGGTGGTCACCTTTCCGTCCCGCAGCGCTTCTCGCAGGGCCTCCAGCGCGGCCTCCCTGCCGACAAGGCGTTGGAAGCGGAAACAGTCAACGACGGTGCGAGCCGGTGAGGTGATGCGGGCGGGCACTTCTTCGAATTTCGTTTCCTGGACTCCGTAGGTCCAGGCCGCGCCGCTGAAGCGGAGCAGACGTACCCCCACATTGGTCAGCACAGGAGGCTTTGCTTTGTGCGGAATTGCGATCCAGACCTGGTGGGGGAGTTGTGTGCCGATCCCATGCACCTGGAGCGCTGAAAGGAGGCAGACGATCGCGTTGGGAACGCGGGCGCAGACCGAGGCGATCGAGTATCGTTCCGTCGGTTCGGCGGCGGCAAGCCGGTAGAGACCCCAACCGACGCGCTCGACAGCCTGATCCGCCTCAAGCTGTCGCAGCCTGTGGTAGGGGATTCCCAGCGGCTCCAGTTGGCTGGGACGAAAGAAGTTGCCGATACCGGCTTGGTGAAGGGTCTCCGCATTGAGTTCGACGGTCACTGCGTGTCATTCCTGTCGGCCTTGTGGTCGCACGTGCCGGCATTTTACAAGACGGCAATGCTGCTGTCAATTTAGGTCGGCATGTTGTATAACGATGCCGACTTTTTTGCGGAGGGGCGCGCCTGTCTGAACCAGGATTTATGGGATTCGGGGATTGACAGGATTTCGGCTCGCGGCTGCGATTGGATTCTTCGTTTCGCTGTGGGGGTTGTTTTGGAAGACGATCTGTTGGCGCGACTGCGGATTGGCCAAGCGCTGGGCGGCGTCGTAGTCGAAGGCGATGCCGTGCTCAACGTAGTTTTCTGACAATGGAACTGTCCCTCCACGTGCTTGGTGAGTTGCTCTATTATACAACCTAGCCCGTGGTTTAGTTTTTGGGTCCCGGTACAGTCATCCGAAATTCCTTCCGAATAGCCTTCGCCATTTTGCAATGCTCTCGTCTAGATCAGTAGCGTCAAATGCCGTATTTATCTTGTCGTTGTAAATGTTGAACATTTTTCTGAACTGGCTGTATTTCTTTTGATCCCAACGTCTTGTGAATTTTTCACTTCGCAATGCTGGATTACGGATTGTTGGCATTTGCTCATTACTCTGCAAGAAGGAATTAATTCGATTTGAGATCGTCTTCAATGCGGTTGGAGTGTCTCTGTAAGCTGTGCTGCCCTCCTCGTTATCATGCACATTGATGCCAACAAGGGTAGTCAAGAGAATTGACTTGACTAGGGAATTGTTCTTGTGATCTCGAAGATATTTGAGCAGTTTCGTAACCTTTCTGAGTTGCCCGTTTGTGATTTCGTTCTTTTGGTTGAGCCAGTCTCTATAACCGGTTCCGTCCGTAACTTCGATTATGTTCTCCCTTCTATTGAAAATAAGTGCCTGTCTGCCTTGTGTGATACAAGGCACAATATCCATATGGAAATCTCCTGCATACTCTATGTAGGCGCACCTGGTTCCCAGATGCACTTTGTCATTGTAGGTCTTGTCCCTTTTGAGACGTCTGTAGACATCTCTTATGTAGTCCTTCGGCTCTTTGCCTGGACATTCGTGCATCTGAAGCAAAATGTCAGCGTCATATCCACGGCCCTTGACTGGTTTGATGATTGTGCCCAACGCATAAGAACCCTGCTTCTCGACTCTCTTGAACGAATCCAAGTCCTTTAGGAGAGAGGTGATATATGTAACCCTTCTGTTCAGGTCCTTAAGTCGAGACGCGTTAAGGTTTACTTCCTTGGAGAGGAATCTGTCGAATTCTTGTTCAAGCTTCACTGGGTTGTCCTTCAATTTGTCGATAAACGCCTTGATCGCTTGCTCATTCATTTCGTCCGGCTGCGGGCGAGACGCCCGCGCCCAAATTTGTAAGGCTCCCGGCCTACAGCCCTGGAATGACGGAGAAGGCGGACTTTCAGACTGAACAAAGCCTTTCTACTTACTGAACTAATCCAATTGTCCACCTCTGGCGATGTTTCGCTCAGCTTCACGGTCGTAATGTTCGGCTAATTCCCTGAATGTTGTTGCCAAACGATGATATCCCTCATTTTCAATCTCATCAGCTTTGTGTCTGTTTTCCTCTGCAAGTTTGCGCTCTTCGTTGCCTGTGCCATCTACTACATAGACACCCCTGGAATTTGAGATTCCGATTGAGAAACCCTCCCTCATAGCTATGGAATCTTCGTCGTCCAGGGCTTCAGCAATAGTGCGGTGAATCCACAAGCAATCAGGATCGGGTGGATAATGGGCTAGTACCTCGCCTACTTGCTCAAGGGCGATTCCAAGATGTCCCGACTCGCCACAGACGGCTTTGACGTGGTTGAGCCACTCAGTAAATGCTTCTGGAGAAAATGTGCCATCCGACTGCGTGCCTGGGAGCGTCTCCCATCCAAATAGAAGCGAATATGCACTTTGGGCTAAAGCCTTTTCTTGCTCGCTAAGTTGCCTAGACTGAGCGTCCTGCCCTTCAGGGCGAAAGATTAACTGAATTACCTGGCAGTAAGAGTCTGGATCAGAAGCAAGAGCGTATTCTAGTGTCTTTGGTGATGCGCCAAAATGACGTTCCAAAATGGAGAGATACGCCCACTCTACTTTTATCAGATCCTCAAGATCGACCTCTGGGTCTGATTGAAGATCTTTGATAATTTCAGTGATAGCATACCGAAGATCTTGGTCTACGGGTTCATCAGGATTCCCAGGGGAAAGTAGTGCCCGAATTGCTTGCTGCTTGTCAAATGTGCCCCTGTCGTGTCTCAGTAAGGCAAGACACTGTATTGCGGCTTTAGGCCGCCGATGCTCGATCAGTTTGTCTATTGCCAAGCCAATATCGCCTTCCGTGCCGTACCGCAATCCGGCTCCAGTTCTGCGCCAATACTCCCCTTCTCTCTCACCAAGCCACGCCTCAGCTCGCTTCCAGGCTTCTTCCGTAAAGGGCAGCCAACTCAAGAACCGTCCGATCTGTTCGGCCGTCCAACCGGACCTATCCAACTTGTCGGCCCATTCCCATCCACACCTGAATCTGCGAACCCAAACATATCCTTGAGAAAACTGTGTGAGTTTTCCCTCTTCCGTATCCAACATCTCCGGGAGTACTCGCCTATCAATTTCCGCGTCGGCCAATTCAGCTAAGGCATTTCCGACAAACTTGGGATTCTCGACATTTTGGGCAAACTGGATTACCGCATCCACATCGCCATAGGCCAGTATATCCTTTAATGCTTGCTGACGACGACTCTTTCTCTGCTCATCCAAGTCATCCCAGTCTTTCCAATCTTCGTAAAGAGGAAAATCATAATCGCTAAACAGCACCTTGTGGACAGCTAAAGGGCTGTCAGGAGAAAGACGATCGGCGACTTTCTCAATTTTGGTAATTTCATCCTCTCCTAACGCCCAACTCGCCGAGGAGAAGTCTCTATGGTTTCGAATGAATCTCGACAGTTCAATCCATAGTGCAAGGCGCTTATCTTCGGGTTCGTTCGAGAAGGCATCCGAAGAGATATGCTCAAGAACCCGATCGCGAGCCTCTTGCGGCAACTCATGTAGTCGAGCAATGAATTTTTTGTCTATTAGCTTGTCTATGTCCTTGCAGGCCATATCTACAGCCATCTCGGCATACACGTCGAACTGCTCCGAGGACTCATCTTTGGTCACGATTCCCTCCTGCTGTCCAGGTGTGAGTCACGCCATATCGGATGGTGTGTAGGGAGAGGATGCTCCCTGTTGGCAGAAGACAACTGACGAATAAGCTTCCATGCCACTTCCGGAAACTCTTGTTGAAGTGTCTTTACTGCAACTTCCTGCTTATGAACAGACGCGTCTGTTTGTGGACGACTAGGACGCAGAATTCCCAAAAGTGAATTGGCAGGTCGATTAGCCCAGTTGCCTCCTGGATCACGGTTAGCCAAATTGCCAAGTATAATACATACACTTACCAGATATTCCTCATGCCATGCCAACGATTCCAATGCCCATAGCAGGCCGGTAATCAGGTTTTCGCCAAACACGCTTTTCTCTTCTTGTAAGAAAAATTCGTTAAAGGGGCAAGGTTGCAATTGCAGGCCATTCTCAACAGCCTTCAAGAATTCTTCTGGTGAAGCTTCAGCCAATGTGGGAAGTAAATTTCCCAAACTTCCCCAAAGTACCCAATCCGCATTCTCTAATATCTTTCGCACGGCAAGGACTGCTATTGTCATAGCTCCAGGTTGCGAGCAACGTATGAGGTCGGTAGAGCGTGTGCCAACTAAAGCTAGGCTCTCGGCCAAGCCCTTGCGCAGTCCGTATGAGTGCTCCAATACAGCTCCATATACTTGCGCTGCATATCGGTCCTGTACTGGTAGGTCAAACTTAGGGTCGCGCTCAGACAGAACCATAACGGCCACTTCTTCCAAGTTAGCCAAGTGCTCATCAAAAATCCTCCCACTTAGAGCCCTCCACAAGACCTTTCGATCAGAGACATGCCACTGCCCATTTTGCAGGGCTACAGGGCTTGAAGGAAGTTGAAGAGTCTCCCTCATACTATGAATCCAAACACTTGGTTCCCCTTTTGTGAGTTGGCGGATTACCTTGAGATCGGCCTCGTGTCTTTCGTCCCAGGCACCAAGAAGATTCGCAAACACTAAGTCGGAAGCAAACAGATGCTGATTCCAATATTGTTCAGGCGGAGGAGACTGTTCTTGTAAGGTATCGGTTGTAGAAGTCTGTGGTAGTGGACGTTCAAAAGCCTTGCGTAAGTCTTTGGGCAAATTATCGAGATTAATGGTTCCGCCATCCTGATTCCATGCCTGAACAACGTCAACAATCCTACCCCAAGCCCAGAGCGGTTCGTCCGTGAACTGTGACATATGGGAAGTCAAGAGAGCAATAGTACCTCCAATCTCATAGCCCAAGTCGTACTTGATCAGATAGAAGCGCCGCAAAAACATGTACAGTTCGTCTTCCGAAACTTTACAGTTACTGTTCGCTCTCTTCAACTGACACTGGAAAGCCTTCAATTTCTCGCGTTTCTTTTTGCTGCTGAATTTAGTTCGCTGGACCCGCATAAGGAAATCCCTGGCGTTGGCGGTATGCCTCGCCTGATTCAATAACCACGCTACATCACTAACCGCGCTCGGTGGTCCAGTGATGAGTGCAAGACAGTCTCCGTCTTCGTCAAAAGGATTGCTCTCGTTGAAATCGTCCCAGGCCGCCTGGATCACTTCTCCAAAAAGCTTGTTTTTCTCAGTAACTCTTATGGTATGCTTAACTTGGGCTATCAGCTTTCGCCTTTCCCCACTGCCAGGATTTTCGACGGTTACCATCAAGTCATCCAATTCGAATCCATCAATCTTGGTCTGAAGTCTGATTTCTTTGATTGGCCAAGTTGGAAGGCAGGGTGCATGACCCCCTGTGAGCATGAGTGTTACAAACATAGCTTGAACGTGAGCCTCAAAATGAGGGCCTCCGCCGCCTGTTGAAAAGGAGTTGCTTTGCTGCTTACTTCCTATTCTCATTTCGTGCTCTTTACAATGGTTTGAGCCTGCGCCACTCGGAACTCGACGAAACTGAGCTTGGGCAGCCGGAGGACCCACAGTTCGACGTGTTAGAAGAATTCAGCCCAACGCTTCCGAATCTATTCATCCCATCTTAGCACAGATGAACTAGGCTTGCTACATTGTGTCAACTTTGATTCGAGAGATGGTGGCTCATCGATCTGCCGACATGATCACTGTGCTGACTCCCGTATAACCATACTCACCCTCTCTCAGTTTCTTCTCTCTCATCCAAACAGTCCTCTCTTGACCGCACGCGGCGGCTTGCGCATTTCCTCCGGCACGGGCGGCAACTCGTCCGCTTGGAAGCAATCACCGGCGACGACTTCCTGCAGCAGCCGCGCTTGTTCGGGATAGGCCGCCAGCGTCGCTTCCAGGACCCAGAGCAGTTCAAGCAATTCGGTGGTGAACTGGCTGGTCCAGCGGGTGGGGCGGATGTCGTCCAGGGGCGAGGATTTGCGGCCCGCGCCCTTCTTCATGCGGTACTTGAGCCACGACTGCACGACTTTCAGGCCCGACACTTCGAACGTGTACACATCGGGCGCGACCGGGGCGAATTCGCCCGCGCCGACGTGAAGCGTGCCGGTCGCCTCGCTGTAGGCGAACTTTTCGGGATAGCCGTCGGTGTCGCCGGGCACGGCTACGGTGCATCTCGCAGCGCCGGACGGAATTTGACCGCGCGGCCTGCCTTCGGGCACAAAGCGCTCGCCGTAGGTGTGCAGCCAGAGCAAATGAGCGCCGACCGCGCGCGCCCGCTCGAACAGCGGGGCATCTCTGGTGATCGGCACGCGCAGGTCGCGCGACTCCAGTTCCTTTGTGAAAAGCGCGGTGAAGGCCGGCTGCGCCAACACCCCGTAGACGTATGCCAGAAAGTCCTCCGGCGTGACCGCACACTGGTAACAAATGCCAAGCATTTCGAGCAGGCCGGGCAGGATGTTGGACTGCGACGCGTCGGCGGTGCGGTAGAGGGGAATTACTGCTTTTGCGCCATAGGAGCCTCGAAAATGGTCAAGATCGGGAATGAACGCAGAGGAAGTCAGCGCGGGGCCGGATCCCAGGGCTTGAGAGAATAAGCTGGTCAGATATACCTGTTTGTCGCTGTGGGCGCGCCACAGATCAGGACGCGGACGGGACATCAGGCGACCGTCTGCGATGATGTAATGGCGATCCAGAGAACGATAGGCATACCTTTGAACTTCAGGAATGGGAGCACTTATTGACAGACTGGCAATCGGAGTTGAGTCGCCGTTTCCGGTCAAGTCAACGTCATAGGAGACATGGATCTCACGATCATCTGTCCGACGAAATGCTTCTGCCCGGTCCGCAGCATTCAATAGAGCGTGCCAACGACGCTCCAGCGTCTCTCTATCCGGCGCAATCGGCCAAGTCCGTTTCAGTTGAGTGCCCGAATGCTGCCACGGCATGAAATCTTGTAGGAGCGGCCAACCGAAGTAACTTCCCGCGCCGCCCGGACGGAAAGGGTCCTGCCAGCTATCCGGGCACTCCTGCCACTCCACTGTCGAGAAAGCAGTTATGGCGTCGAGCGCGGCCAGCTTCTCTTGGCTCGTCCCTTCGACGCGAGCGTAGTGGACTCGCGCGGGCGTGTCAGTCTTCGCCTCCCGCGCACGGAAAGCTACGGCGATAGCTACCGGCGTCTGGATGGCAAATACGTTTTCGCTCTGATGTGTGCCCCGCCCCTCTCCGCCAAGGTCGAGAATCCAGATTTCGTCGCACTGGCGGCGCATCTGCTCGCGCATCCCGCAGAAAGCGTCGCCGTGCAGGTAGCTTGATGCGCTGATGAAACTGACTACGCCCGGCCCGCCGTCGCTGCCCTGCTCAAAGACCTTCCACAACGCCCAACGCCAGAAATAGACGTAGAGATTGTAGAGATTTTTGAGATGCCCGCCATGCCCGGCGCTGACGGCAGGATCGAGAAAGTCGCGCAAGATCGCGCGTTCTTCCCCTTCACCATGGCGCACCCAGCCGCCAGTGCGCGCCGTGTTCACGCCGGTGGCGGCCTCATGCCGGTCGTAGGGCGGATTGCCCAGGCAGACAATCACCGGCACGCGGCTCTTGACCTCAAGCGCGCGGGCGTGCTGCTCTGCGATCGGCTGTAAGAAAAGCGGTGGTTGAAGTGGTTTTGCGTTCGGGCTTTCGAGCGTATCGGTCAGGAAGACGTGCGTGCCATCCGCGGGCAGTTGCGCGCCGCGGTCGCGCAGGGCGCGGCTGACGCGCAGTTCGCTCACCGCATACGGGCCGACCATCAGCTCAAAGCCGTACAGATTTTCCGCCAGCGTCGTGGCCTGCCCGGCTACCGCGCCGGCGCCCTGCTCCGTTTCGACGCGACTCAGCGCGTGCTCGATGACACCGAGCAGGTAGGTGCCTGTGCCCGCGGCCGGGTCAAGCGTGACCACACCGGCGTCGGCGAAACCCAGCGGTTTGCCCAGCCGTTCAACGAGCAGATTGTCGATCAGGCGCACCTGCGCGCGCACCACCTCGACCGGCGTGTAATACGCGCCGGCGTCCTTGCGCAGACGGGCATCGTAGACCGCCAGGAAATCCTCGTAGAAGTAGAGCCAAGGGTCTTCGGGGCTGCTGAGCGTGGCTGGCGGCACGACTGCGACCACGCGCAGCAGCAGGTCGAGCGAAGCGGCGATGTCAGCGCGCGCGTGGGGGTCGGTCAGAATTTGCAGCGCGCGCGACAGCAGGTTGTGCTGCGTCGCTAGCGCGTTCTCGGCGCTTGTGAGCGTGAGCGGGTCAGCCCCCTCGCTGCGGCCCAACAGCAGCGCGAACAGGACGGTCTGGGCGTAGGCATCGGCGAAGCGTTCGTCCGGCGCGTCGGGGAAGAGCAGATGGCGCCAGTCCTGCGCCAGTTGCACCAGGGGCGAATCCGGTCGCTTGAGCGCGTCGGTTACGTCGTCGCGCAACATGCGGCAGAGCGGCGCCAGCAGTTCGGCAAAGCGGCGGAGGTCGATGCGGCCCTTGTTGTCGGTGGGGATGAACGGCTGCCACATCAGGAAGTCGCGCAACAGGCTTTCGAGCGCATGCGCGTCCTGCGGCCCCACCGCTCTCTTGCCCTCCGTCGCGACATCGCCTGTGAGACGAACAACCCTGTCTACTAACTCGCCATCACGATAGAGCGCCCACTCGTTGCCATCGGTGTAGAGGATGTTGGGGATCGCCGAGAAGCGTTTGAACTGCTCGCGGTTGCGGCGCACGAAGCGGAAAGACGTCGCGCCGACGCCCACCGCCTTGAGTTCCACATATCCGGCGAGCAGCTGGTTCAGATGCACCGCATAATCCGGGCGACCGAGACGGTCAGGCAAGGGCGTTTCGCCTGTACAGACGACATCCCAGCCGAGCGCGTTGGCGGCAGCGGCGATGAAGTTCTCGAACGGGGCGCGCAGTTGCTCTTCCGGCTCGCCGAGGGTGATCTGCGTCAGTTTGTCCGTCACTGCGGCGGCAAACTCTTGCAGCGCCGCGCGAATTGAGGTGGTCGTGTTCATGTCTTCAAAGGGATTCCTGGGGCGACGATTGCCCGTCAATCTACCACTTCGTTTAGACCAGGCCAAAACTCCCTGATCCTGCGAAAACTTTGCCTCTCCCTTCGCCGCACTCTTCCAGCGGGGTGCATCCAGGATTTTTGGGCGAACGTTGTCTGGATCAGGATTTGCGGGATTGGGGGATTTGCAGGATGGCAGGCGATGGGTCGATTTGCATGCAGCAGGCAGTTTCTCGTCCGGCTGAAAGGGCGCAGCGCATTTGAGCAATAATTTCGGATGCACCCTTCTAGCGGGCGCATCCCAGAATTGGGGCGTGGTGCAGGCGGGGGCGTTCGAGCGATGGGGATGGGGGAGCGGGCGGGGGCATTTTTCAGGAAATTGATACTTATTTATCACGACGAGCGTTGTACGAGCGTTGTACGAGAGATCACGAGAGATCACGAGAGATCACGAGAGGGCACGAGAGAAAAAATCTCGAAAATGAGAATAGAAATTTCTTGAAATCGGGTAGGGATTCGTGGACGTTTTCCATTCGGGAGACAGTTGCTTCTCAGGCTTCTGCACGTGCGCGAGGGATGTGGTCACAAGAGCCTTTGAAAGACCTCGTTGGCCTGGAAATGGTGAGAGGGGGGCAGCATTAAGATATAATATATAATAGAATCGGTTGTTTCGGTAGAGGGGAGAGTCCGTGAGGCACTGCTCGGTGTGAGATGCGCCCCCATCTTGGGATGCACCCCTTCTAGCGGAGCGGTAGCGCACCTGACAATTCTATGCTATCGTGGATTCCCAAAGCCACATTCAGAAAGGATCCAACCATGACTACCCTATTCGGACGCAAGTACGACCGCCGCGCGCTGCTGGACCGGGTCGGGGATATGTCCCAACTGGCCGGCGCGCGCAAGGCCGAACTGGTGGAAGGCAATGAACGCGGCGCGGATTTGATCGAGGTGTTCAACGCCTCCGGCCTCTGCTTTTCGGTGCTGCCCGGGCGTGCGCTCGATATCGCGTCCGCCCACTACAAGGGGATGTCCCTCTGTTTTCGCAGCAACACCGGCGATGTGGGCCCCGCCTTTTATGAACCGCAGGGATACGGCTGGATGCGCGGCTTCTACGGCGGCCTGGTCGTCAGCTGCGGCATGACGTTCACCGGCCACCCGGAGGTGGACCCGGAGGAGGAGAATGAGGAGTTGGGACTGCACGGCCGCCTGGCCTTCCTGCCGGCCAAAAATGTGGTGGCCAACGCCGGTTGGGAGGGGGAGCAGTACGTTGTGCGCGTCCACGGCACGATGCGCGAAGCGGTCGTCTTCGGCACCAACCTGGAGCTGACGCGCGAGATCTCGACCGTGCTCGGCGAAAAGTCGATCCATATCTACGACCGCATCGAAAATCTCAGCGTCGACCCCTCACCGCTGATGTTCGTCTATCACACCAATCCCGGCTTCCCGGTGTTGGATAGCGGAACGCGCCTGCTGATCAACAGCGAAAAAACGACCGAGTGGCTGGAGGACCGGGAAGTCGGCCCGGAGGTCTACGCGGTCGCCAAGCCGCCCCAGGAGGAGGCCCGCGACGATGTCTTCGTCCACCGGCCCATCGCCGACGCCGACGGGATCGTGCATGTCGGCCTGGTCAACGATCAGCTGGGGCTGGGGCTGTACTGGAAGTTCCCCATCGCCGAGATTCCGCTGGTCAACCAGTGGCAGCATTTTCATCGCGGCTCATACGTCACCGGAGTGGAGCCGGGCAACGTCAGCATGTTGGGGCGGGCCTGGAACCGCAGGGAGGGCTATCTCAAAACTATTCAGCCCGGCGAAGTGCGGACGTTCCATCTGGAGATCGGGGTTCTCGACGGGGCCGACGAGATCAGCGCGTTTGAGAGCAAGACGGCAGTGGCTAGTGGCTAGTGGTCAGTATCTCTTATGTACTTCCTAAATGGAGCTAGGAGCTTGTGTATTTCGTAGGAACTGAACGCTATGAACACAATGATTCATGGAGGATATGCCGCTCGGATTGACTATAGCGAGGACGATGGTTGCTTTGTCGGTCATATTGCAGGCATCAATGATATCGTCGGTTTTCACGGTGAATCCGTTGCAGAACTGCGTGCCGGTTTTGAAGAAGCGGTTGATGATTACCTTCAAACCTGCAAAAAGCTGGATCGTTCCCCTCAAACGCCTCATTTCGGCGATCTTATGGTAAGTGTTTCACCAGAAAAGCACGCAGCGACTGGCATGGCAGCAGAAGACAACGGCAAGAGTGTAAATCAATGGGTGACGGATACATTGGCCGATGCTGAAATCCCGATGCCAGGACTGCTGGGAGATCCACAATAGAGGTCAGATAGATCAATGGTTGGTGGATTGATTCGTTGATGCCCAGCGAACGAATCCAAGATAACGGGAGTCGGGAGACCAATAGCCACTGTTCAATTCTGCGGCTGGCGGGCGCGCAGTTCCGTCCGGCCCAGGAACAGGCAGACGGCGAGCAGCATCCAGGCCATCGAATAGTTGATCCCCAGCGCGCTCTGAAAATTCCAGATGTCGGCGAACAGGCCGGTCCAGAGCGGCGGCAGCATTGCGCCGGCGGTCATCGCCACATTGAGCATTCCGGTCACGGCGCCGCTGTGCTGCGGGTAGAGCCGCGTGCCGTAGGCCAGCGCCGTGGGAAAGAGGCCGGACAGACTCAGCCCGGTGAGAAAGACGCCGATCATCAGCAGGACCGGGTCCGTGCTGAATATCACCAGCGGGTAGGTGAGGATGAGCATCGCAGTCAGGATCAGCAGCGTTGTCGCATAGCCCAGGCGTTCGGCGAAGGCCGCGCAGATGAAGCGGCCGGCGGTCAGGGCCACGTAAAAGACGGCAACCGTTGAGGTTGAGTAAAATGTGGAGAGGCCAACAGACTCCTTCATAAAGACGGCGACCCATCCCAGCAGACTGTAGGCAACGCCGTTGTAGATGAATGCGATCAGGAACAGCGACAGGAAGCCGACGTTGCGCAACATGCCCCAGTCCAGCCCCTGTTTCGGTCTGTTCTCCCCGGCCGTCGACCCTGATTTGCCCGTCGCCAAGTGTCCGGACGTTGAAGACAGCGACCGCCAAACCGTGCGATACAACAGCAACGCGCCCCCGCCATAGACCAGCCAGATCAGACCGGTCGCGGCCAAGGTCCAGCGCCAGGGCGCGCCCCGCTCCAGGATAAAGCCGATGACCAGCGGGGAGATGGTCGCGCCCACCCCGTACACGCCATGCAGCACATTGAGCGCACGGGCGCGGCTGGCCCGATTGGCGTCGGCGATCATCGCATTGATACTGGTCGAGAGGGAGGCCTGGGCGATGCTGATCAGCACAATACCGGCGATGAACAGCAGCCACAACCGGGCAGCGGACGCCAGCGCCAATGAGGCCGTCAGCGCCAGCGCCGCCATCCAGACCAGCTTGTTGTGCCCGTAGCGGTCGGAGCCGACACCGGCCAGCAGGTTGCCCAGGATCCCGCCCACGGCCCGCGCGGGGAAGATCACCCCGATAGCCGTCAAGGTCAGTCCTGTGGCCATGTACTCGTCGGTGATAAAGGGCATCACCGACGGGATGAGGACGGCAGCCGTGCCGATGAAAAGATAGCCGGTCAGGCCGAGCGCGGTCACCGGCAGGGTTTGCGTGGCCGCATTCGCTGCGGTTCCATCCGCATGGCCGTTCACTTTTTGCATGTGGATTTCTCTCGCTCATCTAGCGAAGCGGTAGCGCATCTAACCCTGCCCGACGGTCTCGTTGGCCAACTGTGTCTGTCGAAAACTGTGCGCATGCGTCTCCCCGCGCGCGGTCAGGGAGACGAGGTCGGCCTCGAACTGCACCAGATTGAGCGCGCGCAACTGGCGCAGGACCCGCTGCATCTTCGTCGGTGACCAGCGGAAATGGCGGTGCAGGGTGGAGACGGTCAGTTCATCGCTGGCGGCAACGTGTCCTTTGTGATGGTGAATATGACCGAGGACGACCTGATGGTCAAAATTGCGGCGCTGGTTGCGGCGGCGGACCATGGTAGAGACCAGGCCATATTTGGGCGAAAAGATCCACGCGGCCAGGAAGAAGAAAAAGATCATCAGCACCATCGAAGCCGAGATCGATGAATCCCACTGCTCGATCAGGCCCAGGCCAAAGAGACTGTTCAGTCCGGCGAGGATATCGCTCATCTGCGCCACGCCCAGAAGATTACCGCGCGCCAGGTCGTACCCTGTGTATGCCCCCGCCGCGCCGATCAGCGAACTGTACGCCAACATGCGCGGCAGGCGATCGGTCAGCAGGTAGGCCGCGGCCGGCGGAATGATAAAGAAGGCGACGACCAGGATCGAGCCGACCGCATCAAATGCGCCGACCGCCACCAGGCTGACCATGACCATCAGTCCATAGTGCAGCAAGGTGGGATGGAAGCCCAGCGCAGCAGCCAGCGTCGGGTCGAAGGTCGAGAGTTTCAGCTCCTTATATAGCAGAACGACAACGATGACGGTGAGCAGCGTCATCACCGCCATGACCGTAATCGATTTCGGCCAGAAGACCAGCACCGGCTCCTTGTGCATGAAGCCGGCCTGCCACGCCTGCGCCGGGTTATATTCACCGCAGTTGGTGCAGATTTCGGTGAACTCGGCCCCTTTATCGCGTGGACTGATGCCCAGTTTGCGACAGTTGGTACATTGGCGCGTCAGTTTGGCGCGCGGGTCGTCCGGCGCAATCGTCACCGTTTCACATCCATTGAGGCAGTGACTGTTGGTATTGGCCCAGGCCACGCCGATCTCGCCCACCATCACCGCGTCTTCGTCCAGGTGAACATCATCGACAAAGCGCGACACCATGATCACCGCCAGGGCGAAGAGCAGCGGGAAGGCCAACCCCAGGGCAGCATCCTGCCTGACCAGGCCGGAGCGGTAGATCAGTTCGGTCAGCATGACCGTTGCCACCCCGGCCGCGGCCGCCCCGATGATCAGCCAGGCCGAAGAGAGATCAGGCTCCTGTCCAAGAACGGAACTCATCAACATGAAGGCGACCACGATGCCCAGGAGTACGGTATGGCTGATGGCATCGCTGGTGAGCGACATGCCGCGCAGGAGCAGAAATGTGCCCAGCAGCGCGCCGGATACGGCGATCAGGCTGCCGACCAGTGTGGCCGTGTACTGGGGATTGCGCAGGAAGGCGTTCAGCTCTTCCCTGGCCACGAAGTTCAGTAGGAATTGGATGATGACGTGCTCAAGTTCAAACATGGAACGGAAGTTTTTTTGGTCAGGTTTCAGTTTCTAATGTAAATCCCAAATGAGACCAAGAACTTGCGTATAGCGTAAGGGCAGGCGGGACGCCTGCGATCCCAGGGTGAAGCCCGTGAGAAAAGTCGTGATTTCGAATGGGATCCACTTTAGTTTTGAGTAACTTCACTATCGACTACCTTTCTAACGACGCGTTCGGGCGCCTTGTGGACGGGCGCAGCGGTAGCGTTTCGAATCGTCTCTAGTTTGCGTTCCACTTTGGCGACAGCTTCGCCGGACAGAATGCTGCGAATATCCTCCTGCCGGTCCTCGGCGACGACCGGCAGCTCCAGTTCATCACAGTATTGACGGTAGACTTCCCACAGCTGATGGTTGAGGTCGTCCTGGGCCGCCGCCTCGATGCCGGCGGGGGTCAGCATCCAGGCGTCGCCCCCCTGGGAGCGCAAGCGTTTCGCCTGCTCACGCGCGTTGAGCTGGCGCAGGCCCGCCCTGGCGGTTGCGCCGCGCACACCGAACAGGAAGGCTTCCGGCACCGCCAAGTCCGCCGCGCCGTGATCGATTGCATAATGATACAGGTCCTGCCGTATCGTCTGGGCGGCAAACCGGCGTTGGTCACCGCGGCGGCGCAGCAGTGACCAGACCAGACCCCGGCCCGGCGCAAAACTGAGCGAGATGACCACCAGCAGGAAGGCCACGACTACGATCAGCGGCCCGGTTGGAATATCGGAATCCACGGCGCTGATGATTGCGCCGGTGCTGCCGGCAAAAGCCCCGAATACGGCGGACAGAATAATCATCTGTCCCAGTTTGTTGGTCCACTGGCGGGCGGCAATGCCCGACGCGATCAGCATCCCTACCATCAGGACCACCCCGGCCAACTGCAAACCCAGCACGATCGCCACCACGATCAGGGTGGAGAGCAACATGCTGAGGATGTCCACGCGGAAGCCGTTGGCCCCGGCGAATTCCGCGTCAAAGGTGATCAGTTTGAACTCTTTCCAGAACAGACCCAGAACGATGAAAGAGACTGCGCCAACGATCGCGATCAGCTGGACATCCTGCTCGACGATGGCAGCGGCTTGCCCGAAGATAAACGTGTCCAGACCGGCCTGGCTGGCGTCGGGCCGCGCCTGAATGTAGGCCAAAAGGGCGATGCCGGCAGCAAACCAGGCCGCGAGCACGATCCCCATGGCGGCATCCTGCTTGATGCGGGTGGTGTCGGTGACCATGCGGATGAAATAGACGCCCAGCCAACTGGTGACACCGGCGCCGACCAATAGGAGGCCCAGATCGCGCCCGACCAGCAAAAAGGCCAGCGCAACCCCCGGCAAGGCCGCATGGGAGAGGGCGTCCCCCAGCAGGCTTTGGTGGCGCAGCACGGCAAAACAGCCCAGAACGCCGCTGACCACGCCAAGCAACGCGCCGCCCAGGGCAACGGTGCGCAGGGTGTAATCGTACTCGACATGCAGGAAGAGTTGGCTGAAGGGCACGAACAGCGCCGCGACCAGCGCGGTCGCACCGATCAGCAGCCAGATGCGCCGATCTTGCGCCGGCAATTTGGGTATCATCGCTCACTCATGTAACGAAGTGGTGGCGTATCTGTCATCGCGCTCGGGTGCCCCTTGGGCGCGCGAAGTGGTAGCGCATCTGTCATTCGCCCTCTCTCCCCGCGATTCTCTGGCCGTCCTGCAGATAGGCGACGCGCCCGCCGTAGGTCTGGCGCAGGTTGTCGGCGGTGAAGGTCTCGGCGATGGGGCCGCTGGCGACCACCTCCACATTGAGAAGCGTCACCCAATCGAAGTACTCTGAGGCGGTCTGCAAGTCATGGTGGACGACGACCACGGTCTTGCCGCCGGCGCGCAACTCGCGCAGGATGGTGATGATGGCGCGCTCGGTGACGGCGTCGACCGCGGCGAACGGTTCGTCCATCAGGTAGATGCGCGCGTCCTGCACCAGCGCGCGCGCCAGGAAGGTGCGCTGCTGTTGGCCGCCGGAAAGCTGGCTGATCTGGCGCTCGGCGAAATCGTGCATGCCGACCTGCTCCAGGGCGTACATCGCCGCCATGCGTTCCTTGTGCCCGGATCGGCGAATCCAGCCCAGCCTGCCGTACAGGCCCATCGTCACAACATCGAGCGCCGTGGTCGGAAAGTCCCAGTCAACGCTGCCGCGCTGCGGCACATAGCCGACCAGACTGCGAACCTGTTCATAGGGCTGGCCGTAAAATTGTACCGTCCCGGCGGCGCGGGGAATAAGCTTGAGCGCCGCCTTGATCAGCGTGCTCTTACCGGCGCCATTAGGCCCGATAATCGCCATGAGCACGCCCTCCGGCACCTGCAAATCGATATCCCAAATGGCCGGTCTGCTGTTGTAGGCCACAGTCAGATCGTCGATCTCCAGGGCCGTTGTCCCACTTTCATGTGGACCGCCTCCGTTGTAACCGCTCACATCAATGTACTCCCTGTAATGCAGTTCCTGCAAGCGCCAATGCCTTGATTGAGCGAGGCGGCGGCGCATCTGACTCCGTGCTTACATAGCGGCGCGGTGGCGCATTGGACACCGCGCTCAAATAGCGGCGCGGTAGCGCATCAAACAACCTCGGTCTCGGTCATGCTCGCGGGGGAACGAGCATGAATGGGCAAGAGGTCGTCACTCCCCGTCATACGCTTCTTTATGTTCCACGCGCTCATCGAGCGCAGCGGTAGCGTATCTAACGACAATCAACCGTCAGCAACTCCTCCGGCGGCGCGATCTCGATGCTGTCCGGCCAGTCGGGGATGTGCGCCGGCGCGCCGGCGCACTGGTAGGATTGCAGGATGGTATATACGTTTTCGGCGAGCATGCCAATGTAGGTGCCGCCAAAGGCGCCGGGTAAACCCATTGCGTCCGAGTATAGCTCGCGCACGCCGACGCGGGCCTTGCCGCCTTTGGCTTCAATCGCGGCCTGCACCGCCTCGATTGTGTCGGGCGAGATGCTGCTCTCCACGAACAGGACCGGGATTTTCTGATCAACGACGAACTGAGCGGTCTCCTGGATGTCGCGGACGCCGGGTTCGTCCTCGGTGCTTATCCCCTGGATGGCGGTCATCTGCCAGCCGAACGCCGCGCCAAAGTACTGAAAGGCGTCGTGTGAGGTGACCAGGTAGCGCTGACCATCCGGCACAGCGCGCATGCCTTCGTCGGCCCAGGCGTAGAGGGTACGCAACTGCGCGACGTAGGCGTCGGCATGGGAGACATAGGCGTCGGCATTGTCGGGATCGAGTTCGGCCAGGGTCTGGGCCAAGTCTGTGGTGGTTAGCTCCCAATTACGGGGATCGAACCAGAAGTGCGGGTCATCGGTCCCGGATAGTGATTGAGCCGTGACAAAGCCGCCGATCACAAACCCCGCCTCCTTGACCGGCTGCGCAAGACTGTAGATCAGGGTGCCCTGCTCGCGCAAGGCTTCAAAGATGGCATCGAACTGGCCTTCCAGATGCAGGCCGCTGTAGATGACCATGTCGGCCGCATTCATCGCCCGTATGTCGGACTCGGTGGGCTGGTAGAGATGTGGGTCGACGCCGGCGCCCATCAGCGGCGTGATCTCGATATCGGCGACGCCTTCAGCCAGGATTGCGGACAGGTCACTGGCCTGGGTAGTGGTCGCAACAATGCGGAACGTTCCGTCTGCGCGCACGCTCCCGGCTTTGGGCGCGTCCGGCTCGGTCTGTTGTTCTACGGCCGCGCCGGTATCCTCTGTCGCAGCAACTTGGGCCGGCTCTTTTTCACGCCCGCAGGCTGCGACAAGAAGTGTGATAAATAGGGCCAGCGTCGCGATGCGCACTGCTGGCCAGCGAGGGAATGGGGTACACATGTCGGGCATCGGTCCTCCACCAACGCGCTCATATTGTGGAGCGCCAGCGTATCTGACTATCTCAATCCCGTATGCGGGAAAATTCATCCATTGAAAAATAAATTTTTAACCAAGACTAAATCATAAGTAAAGATAGCCTAATACGCCTATCTTGTCAAGGGGTTCAGAAGAGTGATTTATGTGATTGAGCGACCGATGCGGGTTGTGGAGACTTGGCTGATGCGGGGACAGGCTGCGTAGGGATGCGCGCTGCCAAACCGGGATACACCCCTTGATGTGGGTGCGTCCCAGGAGGGGGGTGAGGTTCTAACAGCCTTTGTGCTATGGCTGTCGTTTATGCCGCGACACTGAGCTTGCCCTGTCGCGGCGGGTCCGCGTCGCGAATGACGATCTCCACGTCACGTCCGAGCGCCGTCAACAGGCGCAGGAGCCGCTCCACGGAATACTCGCGGAAGTTCCCGCGCAGGAGGCGTGATACGTCAGGCTGGGACAGTCCGAGCAGTTCTGCCGCCTCGACCTGTTTGAGCTTGCGTTGGCGAATGATCCTGTCGATGCGGCTGACAAGCTCCGCCTTGAGCAGATGAGCCTCGGCGTCGGGATGCCCCAGGTCCGCGAACACGTTGCCGCTGCCACGTTCGATCTTCTCTTTTTCCGTCTTCATTTCTCTGTCTACCTTTCGCCATATGTGTCCCGGTAGTGCTGCTCCGCAGCTTTCAGTCTGCGTTTGACCATATCTCATTATAGTGGTTTCACCATAAATGTGCAACTATCATTCCAATGGGCGAGTGTTCCACGACAGGCCCGCGTTGGGGTACAGAGAGTAGACTGGCGGACCAGTCCCTCAAGATCCAGATCGGCTCGCTGCGCCAGGCCCAGATCAAGCGCGCGCCGGCCCGAACCGCACCAGCGCCGCGCCCACGAACGGCAGGGCCAGGGCCAGCAGATTGATCCCCGGCCAGCTCTCCGTCGGCACGCCCTGTAGTGTGAGCGTTGCCAAGCCGAAGCAGATCAGGCCGCAGCCCAGCAGTAGCCGCCAGGCCGGGGGCGCGGCGCCGCGCTGTGTCGTGCCGACCCGCTCGAAGCGGGTGAAGACAGCGACAAAGGGGATCAACGCAGCCGCCAGTACGGCCAGCCACAGCGGACGCGTGAGCCACCAGCCGCCCGTGTCGGGAATGAAGGTCAGCCCGACACCGGTCAGCAGCGCCAGACCGCTCACCAGCAGCAGTGCGGTCACGTGCCAGAGGAAGATCGTCATGATCATGCCGTTGATCAGCACGGTGGCGGTCCAGAGGTTGCTCCCTTGCGGACGATTCTCGCCCGGCGGGTCTGCGGGAGAGGTTGTCTTCCCCGACAATTTATCTTCCAGACGGCGCCGGATCGGTTGCTCAACCGCCAGCAGAAGTCCGCTCTGGAAGACGCCCAATGCCAGCATCGTCAGGTTCGGCGGCAGGCTGTTGCTGATCTCCTCTTCGCGCACCGATACCATGCTGAGCGGATAAGGGCCGAGGGCCACCAGCGCGATCAGCGCCGCCAACCCGCCGACTGCCCAAGGCAGACAGCGCCGCGGCCCGACCAGACGGCCAGCCTGCCAGGCAAAGCCAAGTTGGTGAATCGCCAGCCAGACGAACAGATAGTTGAGCCAGCCGAGCGCCCGCCAGCCCACCCCTATTGCCAGCAGGTCCACGAGCGCTGCGCCTGCCGCCAGCGCCCAGAACGAGGCGAAACCATAGCGTTGCCAGGCGCGGTACGCCAACGGAGCGAGCAGGACCACCAGAATGTAGACCACCAGAAACCAGGCCGGCAGCAGCGCGAACTGGGAAGCGACCTTCAATAACGCAGGATCGGCGCCAAGCCGGACCGCGGCCAGACCGATCAGCGTCCAAGCTGCCAGCACGGGCAGAACCGGGCTGATCAGCCGCTGCAACCGAGCGGCCAGCCACAGGGCATACCCGCCCTGCCGCCGTTGGGCCGACTGCCAACCGATGCCGTTGGCGAAGCCGCCGACGAGGAAGAAGATCGGCATCACCTGGAGGAGCCAGGTCAGCCAGCGGGTCCACGGGATGAGAGAGAGCGCGTCCGCGGCCACCAGTTGGCCATCCTCCAGGTAGGGGGCAACCAGCAGCCAGTGGCCGAGGATCACCACGCAGATGGAGGCCGCGCGCAGAAAGTCAACGTAGCGGTTGCGTTGCGGTGGAGTCTGGGCGGCCAGGCGTGAAGCCTGTGCCCAAAGGAAGAACGTCACAAGGGCCTCCCGCGAGGAATAAGAAATGAGGGTAGAAAAATGCCGCCGCTAGTGCGGCCACTGGAAACCTGAAACGGGAAAATTCGTCAATCCGCCTGCGGGGTCAGCACCGTGCCATCGGCAGCCTCGGCGCGGAAAGCGAACGCCCAGCCGCCATGATTCGAGCCGCGCTCGTTGCTGAGCTTGAGCACAACTGTGTTGGCGCCCGCCCGCAGCGTCACCGGAATGCTGCGCCCGCGAAACGCGTACTGGCTGCCGAGGTCGATAACCTGCTCGTTCACGCGCAGGACCAGGGCGTCATCCCAGGCCAGGTGCAGCGTCGCGTCCATCTCCTTCGGCGCATGAAGAACACAGCGGGCCAGCGCCGCGCCCGTATCGGTCTTGCCCACGCCCCGCCCCCACGGTCGGAACAGATGGTTGAAGTCGATGAAGCCGTGCTGGGCCGTCCGCCGCACCCAGCGCGCCGCGTCCCGCCCGGTTTGCCGCGAACCGGCGCTCAGCCAGGCCGACTCGGCGCCGTGCAGCCCGTCATAGCTGGCGTCCGGCTCAAAGACCGTCTCCGCCGGCAAGGTCGTCTGCATCGCCTGGCCGCTGTGATTGGCGAAGGGACCGCACAGCCACCACTCTCCGCTGCTCGGCAGCGCCAGGTCGTGCACGCCGCGCGGCAACTCGACACCCGGCAGCAACTGCGCCCAATCCGGCATCGTGAAGAAGGGCCGCACCGCGCCCTCCTGGTACCAGTAGACCGTCGAGCAGATGTCGTTCTCCATGCAGCCGAAGCGCATCTGGATCGAGCGCTGGAAGGGCAGCGTGTCCTTCTCGAAAAAGCGGTAGCCGACCAACCGCTGCGCCGGGCGCGCCTCGCCCACGTCGTCATGCACGTAGTAGGGCATCGCCGCGTAATGGTGCGTCTCCGGCGGGTGCAGCGCGCCCCCGTAGCCCGCGCCGAACGTATCCTCGCCGCCGATGCCGCGCAGGAAGGCCGGATGCTCGCCCTCGCCGTCGATGTAGATGTTCTCCGCGCCGCCGTGGCTCCAGCGGTCCACGTCATCCAGCAGGCGCACGCCGTAGACGAAGCCCAACAGCTGCCCCGGCCCGTCCGCGTCCAGCATCAGGTACTCTTCGCCGTAGCGTTGCGTCGGCATCTCCCGCCGCCAGGCCGCGCAGAAGCGCCGCGGCTCGCTCAGCGTCTGGTTGGGATAGCGGTGCCAGTCGGCCTGCAGGTAGCACTGGTTGCCCTCCGGCCCGGCTTCAAACTCGATGCGCGCCGAACGCGCGAACGGCATCGGGAAGTAGCAGTTATAGCCGATCCAGGCCTTGGCCGACAGGAAGTGCGAGTCGATTGGATACCAGCCCAGCCCGTGCATCACGCCGAAGAAGTCGCCCACCGGCGCTTCGACATAGGGCACCGGCTCCTCGTCGAAGTAGATGCGGATGATCGCCTTGCGGCTGGACATCGGCATGCGCTCCGGCCGCGTCAGCACGACCCAGATATGCTGGATGCAGCCCGGCCCGTCGAGTTCGGCATAGGTGGTGCGCTCGTTCGCCGGCAGCGCCCCCGTGATGCTGACGCGGTCCGGGACGGCGTGTTCAGGCAGGTGCAGGTTCATGGGATGCTCCAGTTGGTGTTTAGGCGCTCATGCGCCCTGTTGGACTGGGTATGACGCGTAAAGTACACTGTCTGCCAGGATCAGCAATATGATATGGGCCGGACGCAAAGGAGGGAACAGATGATGGTGTATGCTGTCGTGATTGAAAAAGCGCCTGGCAACTATTGCGCCTACGTGCCGGACCTGCCCGGCTGTGTGGCAACCGGCAAGACGCGCGCCGAGACCTATCAGCAGATTTCTGAAGCCATCGCTTTCCATCTTGAGGGGTTGAAGGAGGATGGCCTGCCCATTCCCGAGCCGCAGTCATCTACGGCGTTGGTGAAGGTATAACGGACAAGTTCGCGTGCAGGGCCGCGCGCATCAGACAGCTGCAGGGACCGTTCGCGCGTGTGTAAGATCCGCTCAGGCCACCGGTTCTTGCTTCGGTCACCCGAACCGTCGGCCTTCGGCGCTGGTTACGCGACGCGCTTGTGACGGCAGCACAGTGGCGACCGCCACCGTCTCGCCGTCCAGGGACATGAACTCGACAACAAAGGCTTCTTCACCGGGATGGACGTGGATGATCGCGCCGACGTCGCCTGGCTTCAGTTCTTCCCCCTCGTCACCGCAAACCTCAGCAGTGAGCACGATCTGCTCATGTTCCTTAAACACCTCTCACCTCACGCGCCGCTTCGCTCAAGCGCAGCAAGCGGATTGCGTCATGCTCGCGCAGATTGGACTTCCGCCCTGTCCAGAACATCCTGCCGGAAATGGCCGCTCAGCTCCTCGGCAGTCCGCAGCGCCCCGTAGATCTTCGCACATCAACGCTCGCACACCACGCCGTCCCCGTCAGGGTCGCGCATGTATGGGTAGGCGGGATGCTCCCGGCGCACCGGCGCAATGCCGTGCGCACGCGCCTCCGCGCAGGTGATGCGCCCATTGCCGTTGTCGTCATAAAGGAGTAACGCATCGTCCGCTTCCGGCGTCGGCGTTGCCTCGTCATGGAACACCATATCGAATGCGGTGCAGGACGCCAGCGTCAAGCGTGCCGCGGTCGCCTCGCGCAGATCCATCGTCAACCCGTACTTGCGCTTCACCTCGACCACGCGCGCCGCGTACCAGCAGCGGTTGCGCGCCGGCATCCACTCGGCCAGATCTTTCGCTATCTTCTGGTCCCGGTTCAGCGCCGGGTGCGCCAGCGTCAGGTTCAGCATATCGCTGGTGAACGCCCGCCGCGTGGCCCCGTCGGCCGCGCACAGGCCGCTTTCATGCGCCTCGCTGCGGGCGACGATATGATCGATATCGACGTCCGCCATGCTCGCGAACGTCTCGCCCGTGTACGGGCTGTAGATGCGTCCGCCCATCGCCGCCACGATCTGCGCTTCCACACTCTGGGGATAATTGTAGTCATCGGCGTCGTAGGGGATACAACGGTTCTCGTCTGCGATGGCAATGCCCGCCAACGGGTCGGCAGCCGCCGTCTCTTCCAGCGCCGTGACCCGTGCATCCAACTCAAGTACCGCCGCCGACAGACGGCCTACCAGCGCCGTCATCGCCTTGAAGTCCGCTACGATTGTTTCCAGGCTGATCTCTTCATTCTGGGCTTGCAACCGCGCCACCGTGAACGCGGTCAACAACAGGAGGATCGCCGCAACGCCGGCAGCTCTGCTTTTCATGTGGTGGTACCCCCTTGGTGGTTTCAGACGAACGGGTAGCCACCACAGCAATCCGCGAATCTGCCAGTCCAACAAGGGGGCGCGACGCGCCCCGTTCGTTTGACAACCGACGAACTGGCAAACTCAGATTGCTGTGGTGAGGCTATGCTACCACAGGGTGGGGGTATGAAACAATGAGGGGTTGGTGAAGTGTGAGGGTGGTTGCATCACAAATTGGAGCAGGGATTAACGGGCAGAATCTGGCGAAATGTGGTAGACTCTAATGTAGCAATGAGTCAGGTGTGCAGCACCGCATCAACATATTCTGACCGATGTGTTTGGCAGTGACTGACGCTTGGCAAGCAATTTCCTGTTCTGACTACTTATCCTGCGAATACTACCAACAGAATGAATCTTCTCGAATCAACAGACAGAATCAATACATTGATGTCAGTTTTCGTCACCCAAATAAAGGGTGCATCCGCTATGAGCCGGACGGACATCAACAAGGTTTCCGAGAATGTATTGATCCCGCTTTTTGCTGAAGTCTACAACTACAGAAATCTCAGGAATCTGAATACAACTGAACATGACAACTTCCCCGCCGTTGATCTTGCTGACGATGTTGCTAGAGTAGCTATTCAGGTTACTTCAAGAAGGAAACTAGACAAGGTCAAGAAAACCTTGCGAAAGTTTAGAGACCACGAACTGTACCAGGAGTACGGCAGACTCATCATCTATGTCTTGACCGACAAACAGAGATCGTATTCCAAGGACGCATGCAGAAAGATCGTTCAAGGAAGATTTGATTTTGACCCAGACAGAGATATCTTGGATTACAGAGATGTACTGAAGGAAGTAGAGAGCTTTTCAATCGACAAGACGCGCAAGATTCAAGACATTCTTGAAATCAATTTTGGAGTAGGTAAGGCACTTCCAAACATCTTCAGTCATTCTCGTTTTCCGACAGCGCTTGTCGATCAGAGCATCAAGAACGAGGTCGAACGGCTCCGCAAATCTCGTTTTTTCCCGGAGTTCGATGGAGTTGGTTATGCATTGACGCTCGTCAGAAAGCTTTCAGAAGGCGATCTTAATGGCGGTACTGATTCTATTAGGGCTTGGGCAATTGCGTGGTGCGCGCGAATCCTCTCAACTAGAGATGAGTTGGACTATGCAGAAAAGTGCCTCAAGCAAGTGAAGGAATTGGGAGGTGACACGAGAATAGCAAATGCCTTCATTTGTTCGCAAAGGGGGGACAAAAATACCGCGTTAAGGTTGTTGGCCAGAATCGACTCGCCGAATTCTCGATCCGCAAGGTTTACAATTATTGGGATTCATGAGGGTCCACAAAAAGCTGTTGCCTGGTTGCAAGCCACTGGCTTGAAAGTGAGTGACCTTGACTCCGACGGCAGATTTATGTTATTGAGGTATCAGCTTGAACTCGGCCAATGGGAGGATGCAAGCGAAACGACTAATACGCTTTCAGTGAGTGATTTGGAGGAAGTTCCGGTTCTCCACCATGTGATGGCAATGTCATACCTCCTAGGCACAGTGCCGGCCGAATCCCGTGTAGCTGTGTTCAACCAGGTGCCATTTGGAATGGCAACCTTTCCGCTAGCCTCGGACTCGGCCGCTATTGATGCCCGCCGGGCAGCTCACAGCCACTTTGTCAGCGCTGCAGAAGCTGCACAGAGGCTTGATTGTCCCATTGCAGCGTCGATTCCCGACAAATATGCTCTTTGGCTAGAATTGTTAGATCCGGATTACTCTGACAAGGGCAAACAACGGTTAGAGGACAAATTACGTGGTCCGAGTCCAGCTCTCTATCTTATCCCTCTGGGTCTTCAATTCGGGATCAGGCTGGATCTGGTGGCAGTTGAGAAGGAGATTGAGCGGCATATCGCCCTACACGGGGAAGTTACGCCAGATGCCGCGGGAGCGCATTTCGCTCTTGCTCTTTCTCAGAAAACCCCGGAAGATGTCATGAATTATGTTCAACGGCATTACAATGCGCTTTCCGAATTTTTCGACACGAAAGAGTTGCGTATTCTTCAAATTGAGATGTTTGCGCAATCTGGACTAACAGAAAAGGCAAGAGAATGGCTGGATCTCTTGTCGAAAGAAGGTCTTTCTGAACTGGACGAGAGCCGATTACGCACAGTGATCTCCAGAGCCGAAGGGCAGGATACGGTTGAAAATCGAAAAGCGCTGTTCAAGAAAACCGATTCCTTGCCCGATTTGATGGCTCTGGTCAATGAACTCGAAAGAAGGGAGTATTGGGATGCCCTTTGCGAGTACGGGGAAGTCCTGCTTGAAAGAACGAGTTCTGTGCATGACGCAGAGCGACTGGCAAACGCCCTGCACAACGCAAACAAGCCTGCCCAAGTTGTCGCATTGATTGAAACAAATACCGATATTTTGGCGCAATCCACAAATTTGCGAATGTTCTATTGCTGGGCGCTATACTATGAAGGCGAGTTGCTGCAAGCTCGCTCCGAATTAGAAAAGCTAAGTATCGAACCGGAGAATGTTAACTATCGTGCCTTGCAGGTCAATATTGCAATCGCTCTGGGAGATTGGAATTCCTTGTCTGCATATGTAGTTGACGAATATCAGGCTAAGGAAAACAGAAGCGCCCAAGACCTGATTGACGCGGCCAAACTTTCCCTCTATTTGGGGTTGTCTTATGACAAACAATTGGTTTCAGCAGCGGTTGCTAAAGGTAATGATGATGCCAATGTATTGGCCGCCGCCTACTTCATAGCTACAAAGGCCGGTTGGGAAAACGATGCGGAGATCACGCCATGGCTCCACAGAGCCGTCGAACTATCAGGAGACGATGGCCCACTCTTGAAGATGACGCTCAAGGATGTACTCGACTTGAAACCTGAGTGGATCCGTCAAGAGGCAAACACATGGCATCTCTTGAACCATGGCGACATTCCAATGTTTTTTGCAGCCCACTCACTCAGCAAGTCGCTTGTCGATCTGATGCTTTTCCCGGCTTTGGCAAACCTGCTCGAGAACGACCCGAGGCGTAGGGTCGGAATCCCAGCATATAGTGGTAAGCGCCATATCACTCTTCTTGACACTGGCAGAAAAGTAGGAGTAGATGCGACCGTCTTGCTAACTCTGAGTTTTCTGAATCTTCTGGACAAGGCATTCGACGCTTTCGATACAGTCTATGTGCCACATTCTACTCTCTCGTGGCTTTTTGAAGAGAAACAAAAGGCTTCATTTCATCAGCCAAGTCGGATTAGAGATGCACATCAAATTCGTCATCTGATTGCGACAGGTGTGCTGGAAGAATTGATCCCTAGTGCATCAGCAGATAGTGAACTGTCAGTTCAGGTTGGTAATGACTTAGCCATGCTACTAGCAGAGGCCGAAAGGACAAGAGGCGATGCCGTCCAGCGCATCGTTGTGCGGTCGTCTCCGGTTCATAGGATCTCTTCTCTGCTGGGGGAAGAGACCGACCTGGCTGGGCATGCTGTTGTGTTGAGCAGTTGCTTGTCAGTTGTGAGTAAATTGCGCCAAAAGGGCCGAATTACCGAACCAGAAGAACAGAAGGCAATCGCTTATTTGCAACGTCAAGAGAAACGTTGGCCACAACAACCGGAAATCACTGATGGGGCAGTACTATATCTGGATGATTTGGCAGTCATTTACTTCCTTCACCTTGGGATACTTGGACAACTACAAGCGGCAGGTTTTAAACTGATTGTGTCGCCAAGCTTACTAGTTGAAGTCAATATGCTCATCGATTATGAGCATATTTCTGGGCAGGTCAACGATGCGATAGAACACGTACGATCTGCTGTCAATCTGCGAATCGAATTAGAAAAGATAAGAGTAGGAAGGTGGCGCAATACAGATGAATGGCAAGAGCAATTAATATCTGCACATCCAACTATTGGTGTGTTGGAGTTGGCAGAGGATTGTGATGCTATAGTCGCGGACGACAGATTCCTCAATCAGCATCCAAATGTCGAACATAAAGGCGTTCGAACCCCGTTGTTTTCGACACTAGACCTGTTGGATTCACTGGTGTCCGCTGGTTCTATAACAGCTGCCGACCGACTGGAGTACAGAACCAAGCTGCGTCACGCTGGATATTTCTTCGTGCCCGTAAGCGAGGACGAACTGACTTACAATCTGAACACCGCTGCTGTTGCGGACGGCAGAATCAATGAAACGGCGGAACTGAAAGCCATACGGGAGAATATCCTTCGTGTTCGGATGAGTGACTGGCTCCAACTTCCGAAGGAAGATGTATGGCTAGATACGATTTTCACGGTATTTGTAAGCGCATTGAGAAACTTATGGAGACCGGATACTGACATTTCCAGTATCATGGCGCGCTCCGACTGGATCTTGGATCAGCTTGATATACGTGGCTGGGCGCACAGTCTTGGGGTCGAGGATAGAGAAAATATCGTAACGACTGGACGGGGCTGGATCATCTTCATGCTAGTCACATCTCTTCCCGATGTTCCCTCGAATATTCGCGAATCATATTGGACTTGGATTGAAGATAGAGTCTTAGCTCCTCTTAAGGAACAACATCCAGATCTGTATGCCTGGATTGTCGACTTAAAGCAAAGGCAGATTATGGAATTGGCCGATATAGATCTGACAGAAGAGCAACAACATGGCGAATAGTCCTGCTACCAGGTCTGCATTGGCTCAGGGCATGTTGGGTCTTGCGCCACCGCTGATACGCGAGTCTTTGCTCGATGATGCACATTTTCGCGACGAGTTCGGAATCAAGAGGGATCCCCTTGTTGTCTTTGATGATTCTGGACCTTCTATCCACCGTTCCAAACTTTATGAAGCTATTCGAAAGGCTCTTTCAGGTGAATCCGAACTTAAAGTAACTGACACAGATGGCAGGCTCTGGACTCTGACTATGGAAAGGGACGAAAGTCAGTCAACGACCCTTGCAATTTCTCACAACGATCATCAGATTGCCTTACTTCCTCATGCGACACTTTCATCCGATAGAGATGTACGTCTGCATTCAGTCAATGAGGTTGCTGGCGACTTCAATTTACCTATGAGTAGCCGAGATATATGGCGCAAGATTGTTTCAGAACGCGCTCTGGAAGATGACGAAGTTGATGAGTTCTTCGGTGATCTTTGCGATACGCCAATTCACGTATCATGCTCTATACGCGATGAATTTAAGAGTGGAAAAGTCAGTATTTCTTCTCTCGTGCCACGATCTCGACGGTATTATGACAGGCTGGTGGGCGCTTTCGACGAAAGTGAGTCAATTAGGGATTATGCTGCCAGGGCGGGCAAGAATTTATTTGAGCCGCTTTCTTCATGGCGACCGGATGATGGTTTCTTGTTCAGCCTGCTTCTGTCATCACATTCTTCTCTAACGGCTGAAATCAGTGTTGAACACTTGGAAAGCGAAGACCTTGTTCGTGTCTTCGGCCTCCTGGAGGAGTGCAAAGACAGAATCTCGCAATTGGGTGCCATCGAGGTCGGACTACGCGTTCTACCAGACAGACCCGATATTCAACCCGCGCTTATTCGTCTAATTGAACAGATTCGAGACGACCATGCAGACGGGCCCTCGAGTGGGTTCAACCTCCTCTCGGCATTGTTCCTTCTTGTGGATGGAGAGTTGTCTAGGACCCAACTGCTGTCAATGCGCCCCCCTTTCTATAGAAGATTGGCGGCCTTATCACATACCGCATTGATCTGTCGTCAATTTGAGAATTCCGATGATGCGGTAAGCTCCTTTTGCGAGTGGGCGGCCCGTAGTCGCGGAGGACGCCACTACTTACAATCGCTTACGGACATGCGTTTGGAACCGCGCTGGTACCCTAACTATTCAGAGGCATCGCAAATTAAGGCGAATTTCTATGGACGCATCGTGATTGCAGCCTCGAATTTCGAGCAGAACATCACAGGCGATGAACTGCATGATCTGATTCTTGGTGAAGGCCCTAGAAGCATTCATTCGCTTAGCGAGGTTCCCAGAGTGTTCTTTCCGGGACCTTTAGAAGGAACTGAAAATAGCTTATACGTTATGCCTTCGGAACTCTCAGAGGCCATAAAGGCTCAACTTAGTGTAAAGAAGGTAGGATTGTCGTCATTCACCGCACTCTTGAATTCCGTACCGACGTTCCACGTTGATTTAGACGGGGAGGACCTTGCGGCAAGAGTTCGGGATTTGGGTAATGTTCTACTCGCAGATGTCCAAGATAGATCGCAACTTCTATATGTTTTGTTTGGGTTGGCTTCAGTGGCCGCCGTGACCAGGAATCTCGGGCTTGCTGACGAATTGCGAATCCTCGCGCGCAAATGCAGCCAAGATACTCAGTACAAACTCTTAGTCGAAGAAGTCCTAGGGGTTACCCTGGTGGCCGCGGCAAGCCGAGAAAACCTGAATGACTGGAGAGAATTCGTAGGGGATTGTCTAACGGAACTGGCGTTTGGCGAGTTGGAAGACGATGATTGGGAAGTACTCCATTTGCACCTGCAATTCCTTTGTCATGCAGTCCCCGAACTTTGGGTATCCTGTAGTCGAGCCGATGCAGCATTGAAGGCACTTGCGGGCTCCTGAGGCTCGGTACAGATTGTGGACAAAGAGTCAATTCTTCAGAAATTTGAAACCTTAAATCTGTGGAAGAAAGACGGAGCAAGAGCGCCGCACAAGCCATTTCTGGTTCTGTATGCCATCGGGGAGTTGCTACGAGGAAAGGGTCGACTCCTGCCGTACTCCGAAATAGACGAAAACCTTGGCAACCTATTGAGCGAGTTCGGTCCCAGACAATCAAGGCAGGGAACCCAATTTCCGTTTTGGCGACTCCAAAATGACGGAATATGGGAAGTATCCGCCGCCGACAAGATTCGTTTGACGGCCAGTGGAGATGCCTATAAGAGCGATTTGGCTGATTACAATGTTTCCGGTGGATTCACCGAGGAAGTTGCCAGTCATCTGAGGGACCACTCCGATCTGGCGTTTGAAATCGTCCAGAACATGCTGGATGCCCACTTCCCTGCTTCAATTCACGAAGACATATTGCAGGCTGCCGGGGTCGATCAAACTCTCCAGAATCCTGATAGGCATAAGCGCAACCCCAACTTCCGAGCGAATATCCTGAAAGCATATGAGTATAGATGTGCAGTCTGTGGTTTTGATGTAAGATTGGGGTACCAGCCCGTTGCGTTGGAAGCCGCTCATATCATGTGGCATCAGGCGGGAGGCCCCGATATTGAAGTGAACGGTCTAGCTCTTTGTTCGCTCCATCATAAGCTCTTTGATCGTGGTGCCTTTACCCTATCCAAACAATTGGAAGTACTGGTGTCCGACGACGTCTACGGCTCTGTGGGCTTTCAGGAATGGCTCATGCGGTTTCATGGCAAGAAACTCAACGTTCCACAGAGTGTGTCCTATTATCCGAGCGAAAACTACACCGTCTGGCACGTTAGGGAGGTGTTTCACGGAGAGTATCGTGAACGGTAATCGGCATTTTCGAAATATAATCTTGTTTGAGGAAAGTAAAGTCAGTGAAGCTTGATGAAGTAACATGGAGCGAGACACTGGTCGTACTAATCGTGACCTGCCACTTGAGATCGGCGCGTGGTTCCTGCTTATTGACAACATACCGGCAAGAGTCAACAGCGAAATGCGTGTATTGTACTTCTTACCGGCAACGGTCGGGAGAGTTGGTTACTCGAAACTAAGTACTGGTTAAGGCCAGTGGTTTTCGCATTCGGTGACGAGAGGCAGTCTATTCCTTCATCATGGATAAGGTAGCGGAGCTATTCGAAAATGCTTGAACTCGTTAAGTCTGCAAGTCGTACGCCTACCAACATCGGCTCCGTTTCTTTGGTAGGGGGGGGACAAATGGGTTGGTCCTTTGATCCCCCACAGTGGTTCGCTGCTGGGAAAGAGTTGCTTGCGCCTGACGCGCCCGCAGCACGCATAAGAAAGATCATTATAGAGTATGAGCAATTCTGGGCACCGTGGAAAAGTATTCCGTATTCGACACTCGTTGATGATTCGCCTGTTTTCTACTTTCAAAATACAGAGGCGGAAGCGCAATCGATTGGTAGTCTTGCACAGAGACGGTTGGAATCTGCGCTGCACGCATCGTTCGAAGCTGACCTCCTTGAGGATGGGTTGTCCCATCCAGCTGAGGAGGTCATTGGCCAGACATTGCAGTCTGGGAAAGGCCCAAGCGTTCTTGGATGGTTAAGAGTGTTCTGCTTGGATGCTGCACAGCCGAGCTTCGCGGCGTCCGTTCTGCGTTGTCTGGGGCGTCAAATGGATCCAGGGACGGATGTATGGCGTGTCGAACTCGTGCGAAACGGGCTGGCAATGAATGATGTAGAGATTCGAGATGCTGCGGTGCAAGCGGCGGAATCGTGGGGGGACTCGGATATGATCGACGTTCTCGAGTCTCATTCCGAGCCGGTGCCATGGCTTCAAGACTATATCCACAACGTCATTGACGACCTCAGGAAGTAGTCGATGTTCTTGGCTCGCAAGATCACACGCGCCAAATGGGAAAAGGAAGGCTTTCCCGAGGGTGAAATTCCAGCCGACGCTGTCACTGTGGACCTGCGCACACAGGAGAATACGCTGTCCTTCTGGCAGTGCGGTGATGGAGCGACGGACAAAGTGGAAGAAGCTGCCCTTGCGCTTGCGGCAGGGGGTAATCGGGTCGATAAGTTGGAAATCATTTGGATTTCCGAGGACGAACTTCGGGCGGATGGGCAAGATTGGGACGAAACTGAGGGACGAACACCCGTCGCAGACTTGAACAACCTGCATATTGACCTTTTGCGTCTTGATTTCGTCCGCCTTGGAAAAGTCGCTAATAGTGTCGCAACTGCGATAAAAGATAGTCGTTACTGTCACCTATCAAAAGGATGCGTTAGGATTCTCCTTGCGTCGGCTGTCAAACAGGGCCGCGTCGAACTTGCCGATCTTGAGGAAAAGGTTCAAATGGAAGTGGTGAAGCTGCTGGAAGAGTAAGAGGCATGGGAATCCACATGGGCCGTACCAGCGACTCTCAGCCCCAAACAGTAGACGCCGTGGTCGCGCACACTCATAACAAACGCATTACCTAACAGCCTCGGCGCTCCTGCAAGGATCACCACGAACCATCCACTCGCATTCACCAAGAACCCGGTCCCCTAATGCCACCAGCAGGGCTGGCCCTCTGTGCGCCCCAACACATACTATTTGACCGCGGAGCCTTTACCCAATCCAACCATTTAGAGATTCTTGTTTCCGATTACGCCTACGGTTCTGTCAGCTTCCACGAATGGCTCATGCGTTCCCACGGCCACAAACTCAACTTCCCCCAGAGGAAGATCTACTATCCCAGTGAAGACTACACCCGCTGGCACGTTCAAGAAGTGTTTCAAGGCGACTATCGTGAACGCTGATCGACAAAAGCGTGACTCATTTTTTGGGGGTCAAGCACAGACAGCTAAGACGAATATTCGCTATCCATATGCACTTGATGCTTCTGATCAGGTAGTGAACATTCTCGACGCCCCCAAGAGACAATCTTACCTGTGTTTAGCCTGTAGCGCCCCAATGTTGGTGAAGCGGGGCCATATACGACAGCCCCATTTTGCACACAAAGAGGCCATCCCTTGTACCGATCCAAACACTGCTCTTCACAAGACGGCCCAAGCTTTGATAGTTAAGAGTCTTGTCTACGCCAGAAACAACCAGAAAGAATACAGGTTGGGATACCCGTGCCCAGACTGTGGTGAAAAGGTCTCTTACAACATCGTCCCGGTTGTCACCGATGTCAACCCAGAAGAGACAATCGTGGATGGCACGCGTTCCGATATCGTGATTTATCGGGATGACAACAAACCAATCATTATAGAGGTCGTAGTCACCCATGATTTAGAACCAGGTACCCGTCAGCGCTATGCTGAATCGAAAATTCCTGCGTTTCTAATCCGCCCTACTTGGGACAGTCTGGATGAACTAGAGTCGTCTGTCATTGCGGACAGCACCCTCAATCTGCAAGCCAAACCATGTTCAGCCTGTGTAGAGCGGGAGGAACGACAACGCCGCCAACAAAAAGAACAACGACGGAGAGAAGAAAGACTAAAGGAACAGTTTGATTCAAGACTGACCAGAATGGATCGTCGAGAACAATCCAAACCCACCATTCTTCCACTCCAGCCTTTGGTATATGACTATCTAGATCGGCCAATGTACCCGCATGTCCGCCGTCAGGTCTATGCCAACGCCATCATCTTAACTGAGATGGGATTCCGACAATCCCCAAAGAACCCCCACGTATTCTGGTTTAGGTTGCCAGATGGGTGCTGTGTGTTTGCCCGATTCGATTCTTTCGTAAAACCCATCTGGGAAGACACAAGGGCGTTGATTACCTGTGCCGTTAAGGACTATTCTGACGAGTTAGAATCGTTCCTGATTGATACTGTCGCAGCAAAATGTCGGAAAGCAGGCCTAGGAGTCATGGTCAGTCTGGAAAGTGATCACCCCGATCAACAGAACCCTCCTCCTAGAAACAACGTCGCAAAGCTAGTAAACAAGGAGGTTCTAAGCAACTTGCTTGCTGAATCCGACCGAATATGTCACGAAACAGAGAGACAGGCGGAACAGTCGCTAGAGAGACCAGAAGAAACTCAGAGCACCGACGAAGTACGCGAACGGGATGAATGGGTAGTAAAAAGACATTTTCAACAGGTGGAGAAAGCCAAGAAAAGAAGGGCTGAACAAGAAGAGCGAGCTGACTTTCAAGAATGGGTAGCTAAACGAGTTGATGCCACCAGCAAGATTGACTAGCTGCCGTTAGATAACAAGAAAACAACTGGCATTTTGGTACTGCTCCCCAGAGAGCAAACCCACTATTGTCCCCAGCAGGATTGGCTCCCTTCTCGCTACACCTCAAACGATTCGATCGCGCGGCCTCTGCCTTTTCCAACCATGTAGAAATTCTCGTGGACATAACCTCGTCTTGAAATAAGCAGAGAGAACAATGCCTGACCACACAGTATGGAACGAAACCCTAGTCGAACAGACCGTCACCTACCACATCGAGGTCGATGGGCGGCTCCTGCTTGTCGAAAACGTGCCGGCCAGGGTCAACGTCGAGACCGGCGAGCGCTACTTTGCTCCGGAAACGGTCGAACGCTTGCAACAGGCTGTGTGGGGTTGCCAGTCGCCGACTCCAGGGGTTTGGACACTTGGCGACGGGTAAATTGCAACGCCCACCCGTGCGCACCATCCATACCCCGGTCTACGAGTACGCTTCCCTGCCCTGAAAGATTGGGCCGCCTCGCCATACCCTACCTTTTTCCCAGTCCGCTCGCAGCCCCTCGCAATGAGCGCCCCTCTTTTGGACCACGCTCCCATTCTAATTCATTCTTGGCAATGCAGAACATATATGCTAACATATGCTCTGGTTGAATGACGCGACGCGGGCAAGCGCCCTCGGATTTTGGCGGAAGAGGAGCCGAGACTCCGGAAAATTCTTCCTGAGCATATAGGCGATTTTCCCCGCCTATCACCAATCCGGTATCTGGCGCTTCTCAATCCGACAAGAACGTGATTCGATTTTGGCGCAACCCTTGTATTGGGGCAAAATGAAATCCAGGCCAGCCGAAAGTCCTCTTCGGCAGCGAAATCAGTTCCACAATTGAATGTGAGTTGACTCCTTGGTAATAGTGCCGCAAGGAGGGATCTACGTTGAAAACCGAGAAGAAGCGCACCAAGACAGCCTCATTTGGAGTGAACGGGCGTCGAAGTCACGATTCGTCGGCCTACTACGCAAGGCGCATCAACGAAGATTCGGCTGGATACAACAAGAAGCCGGCTGCCTATTCGGAGAAACCTCTGCCGGATCACTTGGTGAATCAAGTCTTGCTGGACTCCTGCGTATCGCCTGACAAAAGCAATCGCCTGCCCCCCCGCAGCGTACACCTGATGGTGACGTCACCCCCGTATGCGGTGGGCAAGGACTACGATGACGACCTGTCATTGTCCGAATACCGCAAGCTGCTACGCGGCGCGTGGAAAGAGACGCGGCGGGTCCTGGCGCCGGGCGGCAGGGTGTGCATCAACGTTGCCAACATTGGCCGCAAGCCCTACATCCCTCTACACGCCTATATCATTCAGGATATGGAGCGGCTTGGTTTCTTGATGCGGGGCGAAATCATCTGGGACAAAGGCAGCAGTGCCGGCAGCTCTACCGCTTGGGGTAGCTGGATGTCGGCCTCAAATCCCTGTATCAGGGACCAACATGAGTACATTCTGGTCTTCAGTAAAGATGGCTACCAGCGCCCCAAAGTGAACGAGCGCGGTGATACCATCGGCCGCGATGAATTTCTCGCGAACACTCGGAGCGTATGGCACATGAACGCGGAATCTGCCAAACGGGTTGGCCATCCTGCTCCGTTTCCCGTAGAACTGCCCCGGCGCTGCATAGAAATGTACACCTACGCAGAGGAAGTCGTCTACGACCCGTTTATGGGAAGCGGCACCACCGGAGTAGCGGCGATTGCCTGTGGCAGACGTTTTGTCGGTTACGAAATAGACGCTGATTACCAAGAACGGGCAACCCTGCGCATCAACGCAACGCAATTGGATTTTCGCAATGATCTCAGTGTTAGCGGACCTGCTGAATGACGCCGCCGCGGTTGACACGCTCCGAGAAGGACTGCCCCATGCCTTTGAAATAGCCGCGGTCGAAGCAAGTCGGGTTACGCTGAACAAACGCACAGGATTGGCCCAATCAACGACCGGACAAGAAGTCGGTGTCTTGCGCGAAAGAGTGATTCTTGGCTACTTAATCAGCCAGCTCGGCGAATCCAATGTGCAGTTGCCCGCTCCGGGTGTGTCAATGGTGGACGCATCCGTTGCGGGGCAACCGCTTGAAATCAAAACTGTTACGCGCAGGGGTCTCGTCACGGCCAAATGGACCTCCGACAATCGTTCCGTCGATCAAGTGTTGGAGGAGTTTGCCTTCACTTCGGATATGTTGTTGGTCCGCATCTGGTGGGATAGCGACCAAGACAGTGTGTTCTATATACCCGTTGAAGTCCTGAGCGAGGTGGCGGCCAGCTTTCCCGATTTTCTACAAAGCCAAAGAGGAACCAATAATCGGGGAGTCAAAATCAAGGATGCCTTTATGAAGCAAGTTGAGAGGCACGACAATACCGTTAGAGTGCCCATTGACTGGCAGCGTAGCGACCAGGCCCTTCAGTCTCCGATTGTCAGATATATCCGTTACTGGACTGAACTCCGATTCCAGACGTGAGTCCCTTTGCCAACTCTGCCAGAGAGAATTGCCCAACCCCGCAAGCGAGAACCGGCCCCGCGGCTTAGCATGGACGAAGCGACAAAAGCGCCCCTCTTGCACTCCATTAGAACATATGTTACAATACAGCCCACAAAGCAAAACCATGCCCGGCCCCCCGTAAACAGGGCCTCGTCACCAAATATAGTCTACTGCAAAATATCAACGAAATCGACCAATATCCCGCAAGAGGGGGGGGGTAAAAGCGGACAAAGCGGACATTTTTGCTAAACATTTAGCAAAATACCCCCCGCCCGCCGCACAAAGAAAAAGCGAGCAACAATGTCACAGACGCCCGTCTCTGAGAGAAAACAAGAGAAGCCCCAAGCCGAATCGCAAGCAACTCTGGCCACACCATCGGTTCGCCGCGACGTTCCCGTTCCAGCCAACTTCTGGGACTCTCCCACACTGGAAGAGTTGGCGCGCGCGCAGAACGTACAACCAATCACCGACGTGCAGGCGCTTTTTGGGACGTGGCCGGGTCACGTGGATGACGGCTTCGAGGCGGCAGTTGAAGAACTGCGATATCCTGCCAGCCCGGAGAATTGGGAACCATCTTGCGCGTTGTCTGTTTCACCAACAAATGGAAATGTAAAGTAGCCGCCCGGAACAGCAACACCATGACAACCACCGCCCGCCCCGCCCTCAGCAAAGACCAGGTGCGCCTCTACCACAAGCAGGGCTGGCTCGGCCCCTTCACCCTCGTCTCCGAGGAGGAGATGGCGGCGGTGCGGGACGCCATCGACGAGCAGATCCTCGAACCGGGCCGGGCGCAGGGCCTCGCCGAACGCGACTACTTCCACAACCACCATCTCGACAACCGCTGCATCTACGAACTGCTCAGCCATCCCAATCTCGTCGAAAGAGCCGCCAGCATCCTCGGCCCCCATCTCGTGCTCTGGCGCTCCAACTTTCAGATCAAGATGCCGCTGAGCCAGCAGGACGACTGGGACACCGAGATCCCCTGGCACCAGGACTGCGCCTATTTCCAGCCCTCGCCCAACGTCATCCTCTCGGCCTGGATCGCGGTCGACGATACCACGCGCGCCAACGGCTGTATGCAGGTCCTGCCCGGCAGCCACAAGCGCCTCTACCCCCATATCACCGACCCCGACGCCGAGGTCTTCGCCAAAGGCGTTGACCCCGCCACCTTCGACGCCAACGAAGCCGTCCATCTCGAACTCAAACCGGGCCAGTTCATCTTCTTCAACGAGAGCACGCTCCATTACTCGCCCCCCAACAGGTCGGAGACGCGCCGCTTCGGCATCACCCCGCGCCTGACCGTGCCCTTCGTCGACGTGGGCCGGCGCGAGGAGATCAACGTTCTGATGCTCAAGGGGGAAGACTACATGGGGTTCTACAACGTCGTGCAACCGCCAAACTGCACGCGACCAGCGGCCAGTCTCCAGTGACCCAGGTACTGCTGCACCGGCCACCAGCCACTGGCCACCAGCCACCGCAGTTCAAATCGCCAGCGACGGCGCACGCAGCGGCGGCGCGAGTTGCGACTGGTCCAACTCCACCACCTGCTTCCGGTAGACCTGCACGCGGTAGGAGCCGGTGTCCGGCACGTACATCAGGCCGTCCTCGTTCACAACCACCGACTGCGGCCAGCGCAGGAGCTTCTGCGCCTCCAGCTTCGCCATATCGCGCAGCCGGTTGGGGAAGGCATTGGTCAGCATGTAGTTGATCGCCACAGTCGAGAGCGTGGCGTCGCCCACGAACTGCTGCACATAGCGCCCCTGCTCGTTGAACAGCTGGACGCGATTGTTGCCGCGGTCGACCACGTAGATGTCGCCGTGCAGGTCGACGTCCACGCCGCTGGGCCGGTTGAACTCACCGTCGCCGCAGCCCGGCGAGCCAAAGGCCATCAGGAAGGCGCCGTCCGCGCTGAACTTCTGCACGCGGTCGTTGCGCCAGTCGGCCACGTAGACATCGCCCCGTTCATCCACGGCGATGCCCCACGGCATGTTGAACTCGCCCTCGCCGCAGCCGTAGCCGCCCCACTGGCCCAGGAACCCGCCCGCGCGCGTGAACCTCTGCACGCGGTGGTTGAGCGTATCGACGACGTAGAGATTTCCCTCGGCGTCGAAGTCCATGCCGGTCGGCCGCTGCAGCTGCCCGGCGCCGCTGCCCTCTTCGCCCCAGCTGTCCACCAGCTCGCCTTCGCTATCGATGATGGTGATGCGGTGCAGCGCCTCGTCCGAGAGGTAGAGATTCTCCTCGTCGTCCGCCAGGATCGTGACCGGCCAGGTCATCTGCCCCGGCTCGCTGCCGTAGCTGCCGATATCGCCCAGGTCCCTGTCCTCTGTGCTGTACTTGCGAATCAGGGCCGTGCCCTCGTTGCGGCAGAGGATATAGAGGCGATCCTCCTTGCCGAGCGCCAGGTCGATCGGAAAGTTGGTCAGCCGCCGCATGCCCAGCGTCTTGTAAAACGGAAATCCTGCCCGCAAAAGCCCGTATGGTCTGCCCACAATTTACCTCCTGACTGCAGTGGCCCGTCGCCTGTGGCCAGAGTCCGGTTCGTGCAAGGAGCACCGGTTTTCGCTGGCCACTGGTCACCGATCAGTGGCCACTGCTTACTGATACGGATGTATCTGCTCGAAATGTCCGCCGACGATGGCGGTGGGATCGATGCCCATCCACTGCTCCAATACCGTTCCGTAGATACCGCGGAAGTCGATCGTGTGCTCCAAGTCCTCGCCGTGGACCCAGCGCGCCGGGTCGAGCGACGGGTACTCGGAGTAGAGCCCGCCCTTGACGCGGTCGCCGATGATGAAGGCGCCGCCGCCGGAGCCGTGGTCCGTGCCGCTGGCATTGTCGCGGATGCGCCGCCCGAACTCGGTGAAGACGAGCATCGTGACCTCGGACGAGGCGTTGTGGGCGCGCAGGTCCTGGAAGAAGGAGGAGATCGCGCCGCTCAGGTCGTGCAGCAGCTTGGGATGGTCGGGCACCTCGTTGGCGTGGTTGTCGTAGCCGCCGTGCTGCGTGTAGAAGACGCGCGTGCCCAGGCCCGTCAGATGGACGCGGGCCACGTCGCGCAGGCTGCGGGCGATGGCGTTGTCGGCGTACTCCACGGTCGAACTGTAGCCGGTCTTCGTCTTTTTCAGTTCATCCGAGCCGCGGATCACGTTGAAGGCGGTCTGGGAGAGGTAATCCATGACGACGCCGGCGCCCACCTGCGGCTTGTACAAGCCCTTGAAGACCTCCAGCGCTTGCGTACGCTGCCGCGCATCCTCGATGCTGGTGAGCAGGCCATAGGTGTCCAGGTTGTCGAAGGAGGTCACGGGCACGCCGGGCACGGCCATCGCCCTGGGCAGCCCCTTGCCGACACTGACGCCGGTCAGCACGTTGTGGCCGCGCGGGTCCAGCTCCCGGATCAAGCGCCCGACCCAGCCTTCGGTGCCGATCTCGATCGGTTCGCAGGTGTGCCAGATGTCCATGGCGCGGAAATGGGAGCGGTTCGAGTTCGGATAGCCGATGCCCTGCACCAACGCGACGTCGCCCGCCTCATACATCGACTGCAACGGCGCGCAGTGCGGGTTCCACGCCAGCGTATCGTGGATGGGCAGGACTTCATCCTCCTTGAGGCCGATCACCGGCCTGGAGTCGTAGTAGATGCCGGCGGTATAGGGGACGACGGTGTTCATAAAGTCGTTGCCGCCGCTGAGCTGCACAACAACGAGGACGGGTTCTTTCTGTTTGTCAGCCATTGTTGTCCTTCCTTTCTCAAGTACCGGCCGCTGGCCATTGGCGACCGCTGTTTTCAGGCGAACTGATACTCGCGTGCGGCGACGATCAATTGAAGCATAAGCACGATCCGCTCTGTGTTTTCGTCGGTCTGTCCGTTGGCGCTGCCGGTCGAGCCGAAAACGAGGTCGCCGCCGCTCTGGGCAAAGCGCACCAGGTCGGCGCGGGTGCTCTCCTCGACGGTCAACGGGCCGACCAGGTCGAGGCAGCTGTCCACGAACTGCTCGGGGCTGAGGCTTTCCCCCTCGGCCTGCAGTCGTTGGATAACCGCCCGGACGCCCGGCTTGGAGGCGTCGCCCACCTCGTTGACCGCGAAGTTGATCCGTTCGGTCAGTATCCCGCCGTCGATCCATTCCTGCCCGGTGTGCCAACCCTCGACCGTAGGCGGGTTGAACAGTTCCTGGCCCATCAGTTTGACGGCATCGGCGTAGTGCGGCATGCCCGGCGCCGGCGTGCGACAGGTTCCGACCAGCTTCAGAACGCCGGTGATCAGTTCGGTCGGGCTTTTGACCTTCCTGAAGCGGGCCGCCTTGAAGAAGTCGCTTGTGAAGAGCGTGCGCAGGATGTGGCGCATCTCTCCATTCGATTCCAAATAGGCGTGCGACAGGATCTCAATCGCTTCCGGATCCTGGGGCGGCGTCACATTCCAGGAGGGGACCTGCGGTTCGTCGGCCACGAAGAAGTTGTAGAGATGGCGGGAGATGAAACGGGCCGTAGCCGGCTGCTCAACGATGATGTCGATGATGTCGTCGCCGTTGAAGTTGCCGGTGTGGCCGAGGAAGGTCTTCTCGCCGTCATCGTGGTCATCCTCGCGGAAGAGGAACCGGGGGGAATAGAAGCCGTGGGGGTAGATAGGCGCCGGCTGCGCGAACGTCCAGCCGGTGAAGGCGCGTGCGCAGTTCTTGATGTCCTCCTCCGTGTAGTTGCCCACGCCCATCGAGAACAGTTCCAGCAGTTCTCGTCCATAGTTCTCGTTGGGTTCGCCTTTGCGGTTCTCGTTGTTGTCCAGCCAGTAGATCATGGCCGGGTTCATGGAGAGTTCGAGCAATATCTCGCGCATATTGCTCATGCCCACGCGGCGGAACATATCGATCTGCTCGTTCATGGCCATGGCATGCTGACCCTTGGCATATCCCGTGGCAAAGACATGATGCCAGAAGAGCGCCATCTTCTCTTCCAGCGGGCGTCTGCTGTTGATCATGCGGTAGATCCACGTGCCCACGTAGATCTGCGGTCCCTCGCCGCCGAAGTAGCGCTGCAAGATATCCTCGTCGGTGGGCGGGCAGCGCTCCGGCTCCACCAGATCCGCGACGACCTGATCGTACCCCTGTTCGGCGTACGTCTCCAACTCCTCTCTCCTTGCGCCAAAGCCGGCCCGGCGCAGCAAATGGGCCATCAGGCCCAGATCCTCATCCGCCATATCTTCCTCCTTTTGAAACGGCAGTTGTCACACACAAGCCGCCGGCAACTGTACTAAACCCTGAGGCCTGACCGGCTGCGGATCTTTGGCCGCAGGGGCTGTCTACGTTCGCAAAAAGCGCTCCATCTCGGTAACGAACCAGAGCGACAACGCGCCGCCGCGCTCATCAGGCCCGAAGATGGCCGGGCGGTCCAGATAGTCGCGCAGGCTCTGCTGGATGCCGGTGCCCGTGCAGACATCGGCCAGCCCGCCGTGGTCGTCGATGCGCGCCGCGACCCCGTGCCAGGCGCGCATCAGCGCATCCCTGTGGGCGCTGTCCAGCCAGCCCCGCCGCAATCCCCGCGCCAGCGCATAGCCGATCATGCAGGTAACGCTCATCTCCAGGTAGGAGCCGGGCGCGTTGACCACCTGACGCCACATTCCGCTGCCATGCTGATACGCGCGCAGCGCCTCCAGATGGCGCAGATGGATCGCCAGCACCGCCTCCCGCTCAGGATGGCTGTCCGGCATGTAGGTCAGGGTCTCGGCATAGCTGAGCGCGGCGAAGCCGTTGCCGCGCCCCCAGTAGAAGGGAGTCTCGCGATCGTGCCAGAAAAGCCCGTCCGCCTGCTGCACGCCGGCCTCCAGTAGGAAGCGGGTCAGGATGTCCAGATAGGCTTCGTCGCCGGTCAGCTTGAAGGCGCGTCCCGCGACGGCCGCGCTGAAGAACATATCCTCCACCTGGTAGTTGGGATTGGACGGGGTGGGCACGCCGTTTTCGTGGGTGGCGCGGTAGCGATCAGCCGTGTTGACGAGCAGGTCGGCATACCTGCTATCGCCCGTCGTCGCGGCCAACTCGTCGGCCCAGACCAGACCGGCCAGGTTGGCTCCACCGTCCCCGCCCGCTGTGAACCATGCCTTGGAGCCGGACATATACGGCTCGACCATAGCTTCAATATCCGCTGCCGGATCCACGGTCTCGGCGTCCAACTGGGCCAGCCGCAAGCGACCGCTGACAGCGACGCCCTGGGTGTAGATGACCGGCTCGAGTTGATGGCCATAGACCGCCGCCAGGACGCGGGCCACGTCAAGGGGCGTGTGTGACGTGCGCGTTTGCAGCGCGCGACATACGTCGGAGTGGTTATCAGGCTGCGAACGGGCGAGCAGCGCCCACAGTTTGCCCAGCTCCGTCTCCAGGGCATCGGCCGCGCAGGTCAGCCGCAGGCCGGGGATCGGCGGCAGCCCGTTCGGTTGACCGGTCGCCAGCGCGCCCAGAAGCGAACTGTCCGGCGTCAATTCGGACGCATCCAGCGCGGAACACAACTGCGGCCACTGCTGCGAGCATGGCTCCGACGCCTGCCACGCGACGCTCCCGCCGACCCGGAGTTCGAGCGCCAGGTCCGGCGCCTGGAAGCTGACCCAGCGCCACAGGTATTGCGCCTCCGGGTTGGCCGGATCGTAGAAATAGTCGTCCGTTGGCGGGTAACGGGCGCTGGGGTTGCCGCCGACGCCGTTCTCCGGCCCGACGCCCAGGGCCAGGCCGTCGGGATTGCCGCAGGGCACTGCGCTCACGCCGATATGGGCGGATAAGCCGGGATAGGCGCAGTACGACTTCAGCGCGGCCAGCGCCAAATCTACGTCCTCCCGCTTCCCCGACAGCCCGCCGATCAAGACTATCTGCATCCCCTCCGCCGCCGGAGCATGGGCCGCGCCGTGCAACAGCACAGGGATCTCCCGTTCTGTGCGCGTGACGCCGCAGGCATCGCGCTGCCAGAAATCGGGCGCATCCGTAACCAGAGCTTCGATCTGTTCGTCAAGAGTCATGGCACACCAGTGGCTAGTGGGGCCTTATGCTAGATAGCGTTTGAAAAAAGTCCCCTGGTGAGATAGCTTTGGAGTTCGGCACCAACCAAAGCGACTCACCAGGAGGACCAACCGAATGATAGCTCACTTTGACGACTTCTGTCTATGGGCATATGTGCTGGTTGACGACATGTGCCAGGTACTGGAAAGGCATCTGAGACGACCGGGGCCAGAGCCGGCGTGTAGCGATAGTGAATTGATAGCCATTTGTCTCATCGGCGAATGCCTGGGGTGGGATGTGGAAACAGAGTTACTCAGTCATATGCAGGCACATCGGGATAAGTTTCCCATCTTGCCGGAGCAGAGCCGCTTCAATCGGCGACGACGTAACTTGATGTGGATTATCAATGAGATGCGGCGCATGATGTTGGCCCAGATGGACCTCTTTGGGGACGAGCAGTGTGTACTCGATAGTCTGCCCATTCCTGTGGTTCAGTTCCATCTGGCGCCGCAATCGCGCGGCGATTGGCCCGCGCATGGGGCAAATTATGGGAAAGTCTCCTCCAAAAAGATGACGATCTTCGGTTTCAAGCTACATATGCTGATCACGATAGGTGGCCTCATCCTCGATTTCGAGCTGGCTCCTGCCAGCGTCGGCGACTTGGCTATCGGTCGCGAACTCCTGGAAGAACACTGCAACCGCATCGTCATCGGCGACAAGGCGTACGTCAATGCACCGGTCGCGGATGAACTCTGGCAACACAATCGCATCCGCCTGCTCACCAAGCTGCGCAGCAACCAGAAAAAACAGATCTCTGCGTCTGCCCGTCGCCTCTACAACTCGGTCCGCCAAATCATCGAAACGGTTAACAGTCAACTGGTCGCACAATTCTCGATAGAAACCAACCACGCCCACTCTTTCAGAGGCCTATGTGCACGGCTTTACACCAAGTTGACTGCTCATACCCTATGCATCTATATCAACCGCCTCTTGGGCGTACATGACTATCTGCAAATTAAAATACTGGCCTTTCCTAACTAGCATAAGACCCTAGTGGTCAGTGGTTAGTGGTGTTGCTATTCACTATTCATTGCAGTTACTTCTGCCGCGCCCGCATCGCCTGGAGCGAGAAAGTGTCCGATTCATAGAAGTCGAAGAGAGCGGCCTCGCGTGTTCTGACCTCCTCCGCCAGGCGCAGAACGTCGTCAATATGGTCCGTCGGAATGCGCACACAGCCGTCGCTGTCGGCCAGAATCAGGTCGCCCGAATGGATGCGAAGTCGGCCCGCCGTCACCGGCGCGCCAAAGCGGTTCATATTGAAGAGGCCGTGGCCCGGCACCGTGCCCCAGGCCCAGACCGGCAGCCCCACCTCGCGGATGCCGATCAGATCCCGCACCGTCCCGCCAACGATTACTCCTTCCACGCCCAGCCGTTTATGCACGCGGGCCATGCCGTCCCCAAAGCTGGCGCCCCGCCCCGGGCTGGTATCCATATCCTGGAACACCGCGATCAGCCGTCCCTGCTGGCTGCCGAGGTAGTCGTAGTAGTCGATCCACTCCAGCGCGGTGGAGTCCTCATCGTTGGTCGTGACCTCTGCGGTTACGGCAAAGCCGACGACGAGGCCCAGGTCCGGCAGGAGGCAGCGGATCGTGTGGTCGGTGTAATCAAGGTTGGGCAGCCCCAGCTTCAGGGCCACGGCGTTGAAAATGGTCGCGGAATCGTACCGCTTCAATGCAGCGATCTGCTCGGACAACATCTGGGATCTCCTGATTCGGTGTATGAGAGACGGGCGTTTAGCGCCTGTCTTGGTTGCGCTAAAATCTGAATGATGTGAACAGGTCTGGTTCACCTCTGTAATGATATAGAGAATCGCGCCAGACCGCAACCCGTTCTTTTGCCAGCGCGGGCATGGATGCGGGTGGGTTCGGGCGGTATTGACATCGGAGCTATAATCTATGTTTATGCTATGGGTACGACCAATGCGCTTGCCGTAACTCTGTTTTGGTGACAATCAATGAAAGTGAAGACAGAGATCTTTCTGAACAGTTCCCTCTTTGAAAAGGTGGAGACATTGACGCGGGAGTTGAACATATCCCGAAGTCGACTTGTCGAAATCGCGGTCCAGGAGTTTATCGAACGCTGTGAAACGGGGCGCATGTTGGCAGCACTTAACGAAGTATATGAAGATTGGCCCGATGAGGAAGAAAAGGCGATCCAAAGAGGTATTCAAGAGTATCATCGACAACTGTTGAGGGATGAACTGTGGTGATCTGACTGGGCGACGCATTACATCTGCACCTAGGTTCTTCGATAGCCGTTGACTTTCCATTTCGAATAATCTACAATGCGGGAAGCCCATTGCCGAGCATACTGAAGGAGCATGGCCCAATGTCTGAAGAGAAGATCATGAGTAGAGCGTTACGAGAACTGCCTGTTCAATACGTGTCAGATGAGCAAGGGAACGTACAGACTGTTCTTGTGCCCATCGATCTGTGGAGGAAACTGATCACACTGTACGACGCATCGAGTCCGCCTGCCGACGCGAAACAGACTGATACCGCCACTGCCCCCCCTTTGACAATGTTCGGGGCTTTCCCGGAACTGGCCGCTATTGAATTCGGAGAACAGTTTGAAGCTGTCAAACAGCTTGGAAGAGATAGCATCGAGAAGCAGCTTGAAATCATACAGGGCCACGAATAGAAAATGGCACTGTACGCTGCCGACACCCATGCTTTGGCGTGGTATTGGTCCGGCTCTGCTCGGCTCAGCCCCGCGGCCCGAGAGATTCTGGACGGAGCAATGCGCTCACTGCACGAGATCGTCGTCTCGCCTCTCGTCTTGGCCGAACTTGTCATTATCGCCGAAAAACAGCGGGTCGTTTTCGACCTCACCGCAGCGATCACCATGTTGAAAGATGCGCCCGGATTCCGCTATGTTGACCTTACAGCACAGACGGCTCTACGAACCCAGCAGCTTGCCACGCTGCCAGACATCCACGACCGTCTCATCGTCGCAACTGCTCTGGAATACGGAGCGACTCTCCTGACAGCCGACCTGGCAATCATCGCTTCTGGCATTGTCCCCGTTGCATGGGAGTAACGCTGCTGCTGAGTGGGCGAGAAGGTGCCTCCACTATGCGAACAGGATTATACATGTTTGAAGGAAACAGTGGATGCAATCAACCATCCTTCAACCCCTTATCGGCTCCATGTTCAATATGTACGTCCGGCCAACTCAGAACCTCCTCGCGCAGCGCCACGCCCAGGCCCGGCCTCTCCGGCAGTGAGAGCATACCGGCATTGATGGGGATGCGCTCCGTCACCAGATCGTTGTACCAGCCTACATAATAGGCGCGCACCGTCTCCAGGATCATGGCGTTGGGAATGTGCAGCATGAGATGCGCGGCGGCCCACAATGCCACCGGCCCGGTCGCGTCATGGCAGGTGACGGGCAGATAGTAGTTGTCTGCCAGGGCGCAGATCTTGCGCGTTTCGCTGATGCCGCCCGTCCAGGAACAGTCCGGTATGATAATATCGGCGGCGTTGGCCTCGACCACGCGGCGGAAGCCAAAGCGGGTGAAAAGCCGCTCGCTCACACACAGGGGGATGCGGCTCTCCGCCTTCAGGCGCGCATAGGCTTCGACGTTATCCGGCGGGATCATCTCCTCCAGCCACATGATGTCGTATGGCTCCAACGCGCGCGCGATCCGCGCGGCGGCGGGCAAGTTCCAGCGGGCATTGCCTTCGATCGCGATCGCGATTTTGTCACCCACCGCGGCGCGGATCTCTTCCACGCGGGCGACGCCCCGATTCAGCGTCTTGGCGAAGTCATAGGCGCCGGAGGCCAGGATCTTCTCTGCGGCGGCGGCGTCTCCGAGGAGACGAACTCCTCCTGGCCCGGGGCCGCGCCCGGCAGCATGTGGTCGCCGAAATGCCCCTCGGTCACGATATGGTTCTCCGCCACCGAGGCGAGATAGTCCACCCACAGCCGTATCCCTGCGTAATGCTCTTCCAGGATGCGGCTGTCGTCGAAATATTGGTAGTGATACCAGACGAGGATCGGGTAGTTGTTGCCCCACGCTGGATCGGGATCCTCCCGCTGCACATAGTTGGGGCAGATATCGGGCACTCTGCCGTCGGCGTACAGGGCGTCCCTGATGTCGTCGAGCCACTTGCTCCAGAAGCGGGGCATATGCTTGCGCGGGTAGACCGATGAGACGACCGTCGCCGGGTCGGTCCACGCCCAATGCTCACGGTGCAGACAGTCCAGCGGGATGCCGAACAGTCCATTGGCCCGCCCAATCGCTCTCGTTCAGCAGGCCCATCGTAAAGGCGGCCGGCTCGCTGTAGGGGCTGGGCCGATCGTCTTGGTCCCACACGCGCGCCGTCCAGCAGCAGCTCTCGCCGCTGGACAGGCTGCCGCCGGCGTAGGCTACATTCACAGAGCGTTCGGACGTCACCTTGCCGCTGTCCCACTTGTCGCCGCGCTCGGCGCGGAGGTTCTCCTCGCTGCTGGCGACCAGGATCTGATTAGCCGACTGCGACTGGCCCCGGCGGTCTGAATCGAGCAGCCAGCTGAATCGCGGCCGGAGCGTATCGATGCTGATAGGATTCGACGCGTATTCACACGTCAGTTCGGTTGGAATGATCATAGTGTTGTCTGAATTGTGATACTTGGGATTGACAGGTTTTCGTATTGCGTAGGTGAGCAGAATCGGGCACGTTCAGTCTGTTTGGGGTGGCCCCCGCCAACTCAACTTGGCCCCGAACGGTGGAGAGGGAGCTGGCCTTATGTGTCGCTTATTGCGGCGTTCTCTCTTCTTCACGGCTCATGTGGTGTGCCTCCAGATTCGACAGTGATTCTTCCGATTCTTGCTGTAGTTCGTATAGCGCTCAGTTAGCAAGACGACAGCGCATTCAACAATTCAGACAGCGAAACAAGTCTCTATATCTTGCAGAAAGTCGTCTACGCTCACCTGCCGGTAGGATTCGTGGCCCAGAGGGCGCCCCGGATGGGTCTCTTGACGCAGTACGCGCTGCACCGCTGTGGGTAGGCGCCCGATGCTCGTCTGAACAATCAACGCGGCCGGCTGGGCCGCGTTGATCTCGACCGTCGGCGCAGGTGACTTGTAGTAGTACACCGATTTGAGGCGCGTCTTGAGTATTCTGCGCGCATAGTCGGGCAGCAAGCCTGCTCGGGGCGCCTCCTTGGCGACAAAGTCCTGTGGCCAGAACAGCCGGTTGATCTGATATTCGAAGACCTTCGTCAGAAAGGCGACCGGCGTGCCGGGGGCCGTCAGCCAATTCGAGGCGGGCCAGACATCGAGCCACCCCCATGCTCCGCCGATGCCGGCCTCATCCAGAGTCAGATCCAAACGTCCGACGCCCGTCGCGACGCCACTCTGGTCAGCGCCGATGATGGCGAAATGCTGGGGGTAGATGAAGAAATCGCGCCCGCGTGCCCTCTGCGCATCATAGAAGGCCGTGGTCAGGGCCAGCAAGGCATAGCCGGTGTGCAGGATGCCGTCTTCGAGGCGGGGCGAGACAACGCCGACGCGGTCCTGCTCATGGTAGTCTGCGCAGAAGGAACTGAATCCAACGTGCGTGCGCCCGCCGTCCCCGATGCGCCGATACTGAAAGTGTGAAGATCGGAGTGCCTGGCTCGTGTGCATCGTGAACCCCAGTGGTTAGTGGCCAGTGCGGTCGAACTCCTGCTGCATAGCCAATCGGATGCGCTCAATATAGCGCACGCCCTGATTATCGGGGCAGAGTCTGTCCGTCAAGCCGATATGCTCCAGATGTTTCTTTGCCAGCGCGCCGACCAGATAAACGCCCGGCCGCTGGCAGGATTCAAAGGTCTCGTCATCGAATGCCAGATTGCCGTTCAGAAGCCGCGCGCACAGATCCTGATTCGGTTGATGGCCGATGAGCATGTAACAGAGATCATAGTCCCACGTCTTCTTGCCGCAAGGCGTTTGCACGACCGCGGTGTTGCTCTCTAACGATACGACCCGGCTGTCTGTCAGGATCTCCGTGTTGACGAGGCGCGCATCCGGTTGGCCCCAGATCGTTTTCTGGTCATCCAGCATCTGTCCAACCTCGTCGCTCAATTTGCGCGCCACCCACAGGACCGTGTTGCGCTGGCATAGGCCGATGATGCCGTCCGCCGAAGAGAAGCCGCCGCCGACAAAGAGGATCTTCTTGTCCCTGATATGTTCCCATTCATGGAAATAGTAATGCACAGCCCCGTTCAACTCGCCGGGTATGCCGGCCAGATTGGGGCTGTCGAAGGAACCTGTCGCCAGCACGACCCGTTTCGCCGCCAATCGGTCTAAACGGCCCTCACGGCTGCGCACCGTCAAAAAGAAGCCGCCCTTTTCCCCTTCGAAGTCCCCGCCGCCCTCCTGCTGTTGCGGCATCTCGCCTGCCGGCGCACAGGCGGCCAGAAAGCTGCCGGCCGACACAACGCCAACTGTCTTCAGGAAGGTCCGCCTAGAGACGTTTTAGTTTCTCCATCTTGTCATTTCTCCTTTTGCGGGTAGTGCGCGGATACAGAAAATGATGATGAAAGTATCTGTTGTCTGAACCGTGATTGCTGGAGGCGCCACGGCTTCGCCCTATGTGCGCGGGGGTGTGTGCCCGTTGCCAAGATGTTCAACAGTTGGCGCTGGCAAAAGGCAAGAACTGCCGTTGCATTTTCCATCGTATCAGTGGTACTGTTGAATGGCAAATCTGTTTTTCAGAAGCAGGCGATTTCGTTGCCGCCGCCTTCAGATTTTGTACTCATTGCAACGACGAAGCAGCCTGCGCTCCCAGGAGGAGGGGCATGACATTTAAGTTCGAGGATTGGATGGTGCATGAGTACCATCAGAAAGGGTTCCTGATTTTTCGCGGCATTGTTCCGCCCGCGCTCCTGACCGACCTGCGGCGAGAAGCGGATAGGGCGCGCGCCCTGGCGCATGAACTGATTGGGCCGCAGACACAACGCATCCAACCGCTTGATCAGTACGAGGATGCCATCGACCTGCAACCGTTCAGAGACTATGCTGAACTCGACGATCTGCGCCTGTCGGTTGAGCGGCTTCTGGGGCCTGGCTATACACATGCGCATCTGGATATCATGGGGCTGTTGGTGGAGCCGCAGGAGCGTCCCTGGCACTGTGGTTGGCACCGGGATGGAGTGGTGGAACTGCCGGCCGAAGCCCGCGACGCGCAGATGCAGTCGTTTATGGCGACCGTCTGGCATGACCTGCGCTATTTTAATCAGGTCAACTGCGCCATCTACGCGGATGCCTGCACCTGGTATGTGCCCGGCAGCCATCTGCGGCAACAGGATCTGGCGAACGAAATCGAATCGACAGACGATCCAATTATGAAGCAGGCCCCGGATGACTGGAGCGACGCCGAGGCGGAACAGTTCTACTTCGAGCACTGCCGATCAATGCCGGGCGCGGTGCAGGTCTATCTGGGGCCGGGTGATTTCATGGTCTATCGCAACCTGGCGTGGCATTGCGGTCTCTATCTGCCCTATCAACCGCGCGCGACGATCCACGATGTCATTCGCCATTCGGGCAGAAATGCCTGGCTGGAACAGTGGGCCAATGTCAAGAAGGCGGCTCGTGGACGGACCGCCGCGGCGCGAATGTAGGCACGATTGTTCTTGTGGTAGAAGACGACAAGGCATTAGCCACCGGCGTCGGAGGAGGAGTTCCTTTTCCTGAACCATCGTTCCCGTTGCATCGGGTCGGTGATGGAGCGCAGTGATGCGGCCAACAGGTTCAGGCTGAGCGTGGTCAGAAAAATGACCAGGCCGGGGAAGGCCACATTCCACCAGGCAGTGGCGATATACTGACGGCCGCCGGAGATCATGAGACCCCAGGAGGGCTGCGGCAGTTGGATGCCGAAGCCGAGAAAGCTCAACCCTGCTTCACTCAGGATGAGCGTTGCCACCTCCAGTGTGCTCAGGATGATGAGAGGGGAGGCCACGTTGGGAACGATGTGGCGGAAGATAATGCGTCTATTCGAACTGCCTATGGCGATGGCAGCATCGACGAAAGGTAAGTTGCGAAAGGCCAGGGTCTGACCGCGGGCAAGGCGCGCGTAGGCCATCCATCTGACGATCGCCAGCACCACCACCAGGTTGAGGAAACCGGGGCCGAGCGCGAAGAGCACCAGCAACGCCAATAGCAGCACCGGGATGCTCATCTGAATATCGACCAGGCGCATGATGAGGTCTTCGACCGCGCCGCGGTAGTAACCGGCGATTATGCCAAGCAGCGTTCCGATCAGGCCGGAGACGAGCGCGCTGCTCAGTCCGACAGTCAATGAGACGCGGGCGCCGAAGATCATGCGGCTGAGGACATCGCGTCCGAGCGGATCGGTGCCCAAAATGTAGGGTATGCCGATTGGCTGTTCGTTTTCATCCAGGGCATACGACATGGGGGCCAGGTTGCGCCGTCTCAGGTCCTGATCGAGAGGGTCGTGGGGCGCGACCAACTCTGCACCGGCCGCCGAAATCAGAATCATGCCGAGGATCAGTGTCGCAAAGAACGTCACCGGATCACGCATCAGCGCGCGGACAGTCAGCCAGCGCGATGCTCTTTTCGAGCGTTCAGTATCTTCTTTTGGCAGCAACTCTAACTCGTCGGACATGGACTCTTTGGCTTTGTGAGGGGACAAAGGGGATCGGAAGCCCTTCTTCCTCCAGGACGTTACGCGCAACGCAACGCCTTATCGGTATGGTTTAATGGAACCGTATCCTTGGGTTCAGATACACATAGCTCAGATCGACCAGCAGATTGACCACGATCACCATACAGGCAACCACGAATACAGTCGCTTCCACCAGCGGCAGGTCGCGCCGTTGCAGCGCCTGCAATGTCAGATAGCCGATCCCCGGCCAGGCGAAGACCGTCTCCACCAGAATCGCCCCGTTCAGCATTGAAGACAACATATCGCCGCTGATGGTCACGACCGGGATGGCCGCGTTCTTGAGAGCATGAACAAAGACGATGCGCTTTTCGTCAAGGCCCTTGGCGCGGGCAACGATGATATGCGGCCGGCTCATCTCTTCCAGCATCGCGCCGCGGGTAATCTGGGCGATGCGTCCCAGCGGTGAATTGAGCAGCGTCAACGTGGGTAGAGCCATGTACTCAAAGCCGCCGTAGCCGGATGTCTTAAACCAGCCGAGCTGGACGGCGAAGACGATGATCAACATCAGCGCCAGCCAGAAGTCGACCATGGAGACGCCGCCAAGCGAGAGGACGTTGATGATCCGGTCCAGATAGGTATTGGGGCGCAGCGCGGCCGCCGCGCCCAGGAAGATGCCCAGCGGCGCGGCTATCAGAAAGGCTGCCGCGGTCAGTCGGAAGGTGGCAGGCAGACGATCGAGCACCGTCCCCAGGGCCGGTGTCTTCTGCCAGAAGGAGTTCCCGAAATCGAAACGCACCGCGCCCATTGCGTATCTGAAATACTGCACAATCACCGGATCGTTCAGTCCCAACTGGTCGCGCACCTGTTGGACGCGCTCCTCGGTGGCCTCGACGCCCACCATGATGCGGACGGGGTCCCCGATAACGCGGCCCGTTATGAAGACAATCGTTATAACGGCGAAGGCGACGCCAATCGAATGGCCGAAGCGCCTGATCAGATAGAGAGTAATTTCAGCGCCCTTTGGTGCAAGGTACGGAAGACGGGGCGAGAGGAGCGAGAATATCTCTCACTCCTCTCGCCTTTCTTCGATGGTGGGGAGATGGCGGCGGCGAGGACGACAGCCCCAAACCTGCTCATTCGCGGGGCGGTCGTCGGCGCGGCGGCATCTCAGACAATTGCGTATCCCGTATTGCGTGTTTGTGCCGATACCGCAATACGAGACACGCATTCGCTCTGCGGCCCTTTACTTGGGTGACATCTCCTTGGCCTGCAGGCGGTGATCCAGTTTCACATCCCAGTTCAGGTCTTCGCTGACCAGGTAGGCCAGATCCATGTGGGCGATCAGGCCGTAGGCGACATCGTCATAGGCGACCTGCGCGGCCTCCTGCAGTCTCAGGTCGCGGGCCTCGCCCGAGAGGGCACCCCCCTCTGCCGTCATCATGTCGATATCGGGGTTGCAGTATTGGGACACAGCGCCGTCGCAGACGAAGTAGTTGGCATAGGAGTACCAGAGGTCCAGGATCTCATTGCCGTGCAGGTGGATGGCGACCCAGTGGGGCTGGCCCTCTAGGTCGGCCCAGTTGTTGCTGAAGGCAGGGTTGAAGGTATCCGGCGGCATGACAGCGACAGTGGGGTTGAAGCCGACGTCGCTGAGCATTTCTCCGACGGCCTGGAGGACCTCGACGTGGCCGGCGTGCAGGCCCTGGCGTGAGGCGAGGGTGAACTCCTGACCGATGTCCACGCCGTCAGCCGCGGCAGCCTCAAGCAGCGCCCGCGCCTCGTCCGGGTCGTAGGGATACGGCTCAAGATTCGGGTTGTGGCCGGTGGCGGTCGCGTTGACGATCTGGCCGGTGATGGTAGCGGCGCCGCCCAGAATCGTATCGATGATCAACTCTTTGTCGATCGCCAGGTTGAGGGCCAGGCGCACGCGTCTGTCCGCGAACATGCCCTGGTTGCCCATGCGAACGAACATGGTTTCAACGCTGGCCGCGGATTCGCAGCGCAGGTTGGGGTCGTCGGCGGCGGTCTTGCACTGGTCGGGGGTGACGAACTGAGCGATGTCGACCTCGCCGGCCTGTGCGGCTGCGGCGCGCACTGTGTCTTCGGGCAGGAAGCGATAGATCACCTTGTCAAAGGAGATCTTGCCGCCGGCTGCTTCAGGGTCGTCATTTCCCCACCAGTCCGGGTTGGCGACCAAGATGAGCGACTCGCCGCGGCGCCACTCTTCCATCACGTAGGGGCCGGTGCCGACCAACTGGCTCGCATAGGTGTCCTCTGCCTCCATGATCTGCTTGGGGGAGGAGATGACGACGAAATACAACTTCTCCAGCAGGATCTGGTCGGGGTCGGCGGCCGCGACGTTGACGACGTACTCGCTCACAGCTTCGGCAGTAAGCTCCGCACCGATAGTTCCGGTCAGAGTCTGGCTCAGATCGGCCGTCCACATGTAGTTAATGCTCACTGCGACGGCTTCGGCGTTGAAGGGAGCGCCGTCGTGGAAGGTTACGCCCTCGCGCAGCGTAAACTGGAGCGTGCGCTCATCGAGCCGTTCCCAACTGGTGGCCAGCATGGGAATGACCTCACCAGTCTCGTAGTTGCGCCTGACCAGCATCTCCATGACGTTGCGGCAGCCGTTGCAGTTGGTTTCACCGGCGACCCAGGTTGCCTCCAGGTGCGTCGGCTCCTGGCCGACGGCGACGGTGAGAACGCTCATCTCATCGTCCATCATATCCCCGGCGCCCGTGTCCGCCGGCGCAACCGATGCACACCCAGCCGCGACCAGCGCCATGATCAGCAGGACTGCCAGGGGCACAACTGTTCGCATCAGTGTCTTACGGAGTGTCATCGTTCAGGCTCTCCCTTTCAACTTCTGGTGAATCGTGGTTACAAATCGAATGATAAGGCTCATTCGATTTGTAACCACTTTCGTTTCCCACAACGCGAATTCAGAGTTTCCGCCGGGGGCCATACGGAACGAGCATTCGATCCAGGAGCGCCAAGCGGCGGGACAACTGCAGCCCTTTACTTGGGTGACATCTCCTTGGCCTGCAGGCGATGATCCAGCTTCACGTCCCAGTTCAGGTCTTCGCTGACCAGGTAGGCCAGGTCCATGTGGGCGATCAGGCCGTGCGCATAGTCGTCATAGGCGATCTGCGCGGCCTCCTGCAGTTTCATGTCGCGGGCCTCACCGGAGAGGGTGCGTGCCTCTTCCCACGGCTTGTCGAGTTCGGGGTTGCAGTATTGAGACACGTGGCCCTCGCAGACGAAGTAGTTGACATAGGAGTACCAGAGATCGAGGATCTCATTGCCGTGCAGGTGGACGGCGACCCAGCGGGGCTGGCCCTCTATGTCCGCCCAGTTGTGGTTGAAGGCAGGGTTGAAGGTGTCCGGCGGCATGACAGCGACAATGGGGTTGAAGCCTACTTCGCTAAGCATCCCACCAATCGCCTGGATGACCTCGACGTGGCCGGCGTGGAGACCCTGGCGTGAGGCGAGGGTGAACTCCTGGCCGGTGTCTACGCCGTCAGCCGCGGCGGCCTCGAGCAGGGCGCGCGCCTCGTCCGCATCGAAGGGATAGGCCTCAATGCTCGGGTTGTGCCCGGTCGCGGTCGCATTGACGATCTGTCCGGTGATGGTCGCGGCGCCACCCAGAATCGTATTGACGATCGTCTCTTTGTCGATCGCCAGGTTGAAGGCCTGGCGCACGCGAATGTCCTCGAACAGGCCCTTGTTGCCCATACGAGCGAACATGGTTTCAACGCTGGCCGCGGATTCGCAGCGCAGGTTGGGGTTGTCCGCGGCGGTATTGCACTGGTCGGGGGTGACGAACTGAGCGATGTCGACCTCGCCGGCCTGTGCGGCTGCGGCGCGCACTGTGTCTTCAGGCAGGAAGCGATAGATCAGCTTGTCAAAGGTGACCTCGCCGCCGGCTGCTTCGGGGTCGCCATGTCCCCACCAGTCCGGGTTGGCGACATAGGTGATCGACTCGCCGCGGCGCCACTCTTCCATCATGTAGGGGCCGGTGCCGACCAACTGAGTCGAGTAGGTGTCCTCTGCCTCCATGATCTGCTTGGCAGAGGAGATGACGACGAAATACAACTTCGCCGCCAGGATCGGGTCGGATTCCGCGGCCGAGACGTTGACGACGTACTCGCTCACGGCTTCGGCGCTGAGGATGGTGCCGACAAAGCCGGTCAGAACGTTGACCAGATCTGCCTCCCACATGTAGTTGATGCTCATTGCGACGCCTTCGGCGTTGAGGGGCGAGCCATCGTGGAAGGTTACGCCCTCGCGCAGCGTAAACTGGATCGTGCGGTCATCGACCCGTTCCCAACTGGTGGCCAGCATGGGAATGACCTCACCGGTCTCGTAGTTGCGCCTGACCAGCATCTCCATGACGTTGCGGCAGCCGTTGCAGTTGGTTTCACCGGCGGCCAACGTTGCCTCCAGGTGCGTCGGCTCCTGGGCGACGGCGACGGTGAGCACTTTCATCTCATCGTCCATCATATCCCCGGCGCCCGAGCCCGCCGGCGCAACCGGCGCACACCCAGCCGCGACCAGCGCCATGATCAGCAGGACTGCCAGGGGCACAACTGTTCGTATCAGTGCTTTGCGGAGTGCCATTGTTCTGATTCTCCTTTCCAAAGAGGAATGTTGTTTGAACTGTGGATGAGGAATTGATTGGGTCCAATGCACTGCCAGTTGACTCGGCGAGCGCAACCGGAGCCACTCTATTCTACAGTGAAATCGTCTTGTGTCAAATTACCTTTATTGGAGGCGCGGACGGCGGGCATCGGGTGACGAGGAGAGGAAAGGGGCGCAATGCAACTCACTTTACTCACTTCCCGTCGATTGCCTTCAAGTAGGCGAGGCTTTCGCGGGCGGTTCGTTCCGCGCCGGGCGTGAAATCGAAGACCTCCACCGAGAGCCAGCGCGCGTAGTTGAGATCGTTCAGCGTCTGCAAAATGGGCCGGAAATCCAGATCGCCCATGCCTGGCCCGCGCAAATTCGGATCATTGAGATGCACATGCTGGAAGAGGGGGAACACGGTTCGAATCTGCTCGGGGATCGGGCGGGGGTCGTGGCTCATGGCCTTCGTATCGACCATCATCTGCAAGCCGGGGTGATCGACCTGGCGCACCAGTTCGGCGGCTTCATCCACGTTGACGATGAAATTGGTCTCGTTGCGGCTGAGCGGTTCGATGCAGAAGATGACGCCCTGCTCCTGCGCGCGCACGCCGCAGCCGTGCATGATCTCGGCAGTCGACTTCCATGCCTCTGCCCGCGATCGGTCGGGCGGCAGATCGCGCTGCTGGGGCGAGCCGAAAATGAGAACGCTGCCGCCCAGGTCCGCGCAGCAGTCGATCAGATCGAGCAGATATTGCGCGGTGCGCGCGCGGATCGCCGGGTCGGGATCATTGAGCTGAAAGCCTTCCGTCTGCGCCAACAGCCAGTGCAGGCCGACCACGGACAGCCCCGCGCCCTCGACCGTGCGCCGAATGCGGAGCCTGTCCGCGCCGGAGAGGTCGGTCACAACCCCGCACAGGGTGAATGGCGCCAGTTCCAGCCCGTGATAGCCAAGTTCGGCCACAAAAGCCGCGGTCTGCTCCAGGGGCCAGCTTTCGAAGAGTTCATTGCAGATGGCGTACCGCATCCTATTGCTATCCTGAAGTGTCATGGCCCGCTACGGTCGCCCGATCAGCCGGCGCAGAAACGCGCCTTCCGTCTTGACGATCTCGTCATCGTTACCGGGAGTAAAGTTTTCGGGTATGAACAGTTCAAGGGAGAGGGCGCCCTCGTAGCCCACGGTTTTGAGGTCGTCGATCAACTGGGGAATGTCAGCCAGGCCCTCCCGCAGGCGTGCGCCGCGCCATTTCCACGTGGTAACGCCGTCGTCGGTGCGACCTGTCGTCTCGGGCAGACGGTTCCCGACATGGCAGTGGGCCACATACGGGCCGAGCAACTCCAGCCCCATGCGCGTATCTTCAACGGCCACTTCGACCATGTTCTGTATATCGTAAATGGCGCCGATGTGATCGGGGTCCAGATCGCGCAGCAGTTCGAGCGCGCGCGAGGCGGAGACCGCGATGGTGCCGGTGTGGAGTTCATAGACCATCTTGACGCCGTGCGCGCGCGCCAGTTCGGTCACGTTGGCAAAGCCGGCGCGCGCCTCCATGAACTGCGGCCAGTACGGTTTGGCGCGGTCGTGCGTGGGCGCGCCGATGCGGATCAGCGGGGGGCGGTCGGGGTCGATGGCCAAAGCGCCCTTGATAAGTTTGAGAATAAGTTCCGTCTCATTGTACAGCGCGTTCGGCGCCAACGCGGCCACGCGGATTCCGGTGCGCTTGACTGCGGCGCGAATCTGCTCCGCCTTGTCGACGATATTGTCAGGGCTTACGTCGGAGAGATGCCTGCCCCAGAAAAAAGGTTCGGCGTTGGGATCATCCGGGTTGTAGCGGCAGCGCAGTTCAATCGCGTCATACCCATACTCTTGCAGCTTGTCAAAGGTCTCATCCAACCCCCAGCGGGGCAGCATCACGGAGGTGCAACTAAGTTCCATACTATTCTCCTCTTGTCGGCAAAACCGATTGTGAATAATCAATGTTCTGCGGGCGGCCCCGGCGCTTAAACGCCGGGGTTGAGTTCCCGGCATTTCTCCAGGACTGCGATCTGGGCGCGCACGCTCTCTGGGCGAATGTCCAACTCGCCGCCCTCGCGGATCGCGGCGTAGAGCGAGCGGTAGAGCGTCTGTATATCGCGCGCGCTGTCGTGGACGATCGGGGCGCGCTCCTCTTTCCAGGGGAGTTGCTCCCGGTTATAGGTGCGGTCGCGGGCGATGGGGGCATCATCCAGGATCAGCGCAGGCGCTTCGGCGGGGTCGAAATACTTCCAGACCGCCTCCCCCCGGTCACAGACCAGCGAACCTTGTGTCCCCAGCACCAGAAAGTTCGGCTGTGGATAGGCGCAGGCGGCGGTGATGTTGATCTCGACCAGCGGCCCGCGTTTGGGCTTGAGAACGACCTTGACGTGGCTGTCGGCATCACCGGCATAGAGAGGCGTGGCCTCCATGTGGCAGAAGACGGTCGGCTCCGGGTCGTCGATCAGGAGCATGCCCATGTCGATGAAATGGGGCCCGCTGTTGTTGAGCGCGCCGCCGCCATAGCGCTTCAGCGTCTGCCAATCCCATCTGCGGTCGAAGCCGCCGTTGTGGATGCGGATCTCGATGATGCGCCCCAGAACGCCGGAAGCGATCACCTCCCGCATTGTAACGAAGTCGGCGGCGTAGCGCAGATTCTGATGCACGGTCAGGATGCGCCCGGTCTCTTCGGCAACGGCGATCATTGCATCCGCGCTCGCCAGGTCGCTCGCCATCGGCTTTTCGACGATGACGTGCTGGCCGGCGCGCAGGGCCGCGATCGTCTGCTCGGCATGGAGTTTGAAGGTTTTTTGGCGGAAATGTGTTCATTGCCACCGCCAATACAAAAAACCTTCAAATTGCTGGGTGTCGCCACCACCATCAGTTCGACCGCCTTGTCCGCCACCAACTCCTCATACGTCGCGTAGGCCAGGCAGTCAAAGCGTTCGACCGCTTCGGTCTGGCGTTCCGGGTCGGGGTCGCAGACCGCGACAACGCGGAACTGTTCGGGGAGATGGGCAAAGGCGTTGGCGTGGTTGTTCCAACCGGTGCGCCCGAGGCCGGCAATGCCTACGCTGATTTGTGTCTGATCTGTCATGTGCGCGTCTTTCTATGAAGAGATGGTGCTTTTTTTCTCTTTTCGAGGGGGGTATGAATCCCGCTCCTTACCCCGGTCCCCTGTTGTCGACATTGACGTAGGCGAACAATTGTGCGATGATGGGTTATACAATACCAATGCCCACTTGATCGAGCAAATGCCACTGCCGGGTTTCGCCATCCCATGATGGTCCAGTTAGGGAAAAGACTTTCTCTGGTCTGGCTCAAGCGATGCGAAACAGGGGAACTGTGAATCAATGGATGGCTTCTTTTCTCCAGACCACCTATCTCTCATCCTGGCATATATCGTCCCTGGCTTTATCATATTGTCGGTACGGTCCCAGTTTATCACTGACAAGGCCATGCCTGACAACAAAGAGCGGTTTCTTTCCTATGTGACCATTTCAGCGATTTATGGTACGCTTGTCCTACGTCTTGTCGATGCCACACTGTATCAAGACTCGACCTGGGTCTTCCTCCTTGTACTCTTTGGTGGGCCTGTTTGTCTTGGCTTGCTTTTTGGCATTAACATTCAGAAGGACCTCGTTCGCCGCTTTCTCAACCGGCTTGGCCTGTTTCCGTTGCACCCCAGCCCGACAAGCCTGGGACTGGAAATTCAGCCGCCAGGACGAACAGTGGGTGCTGGTGACTCTGAAGAATGGCGACACTATAACCGGCTTTTACGGAAAGGAGTCCTTCTCGGCGTCCACGCCTGACGAACGGGACATATACATCCAGTGGATATACGATACCGACGCAAAAGGCACTTCGCCTACTCCACAGGAAAAGGGCGTTTACATCGGCGCAGGTGAGATCAGTACGATTGAGTTTTGGCCATTTTCCAACTCGGAGGAATCCAATGGACAAGAAGACTAGATTGTATGTGGTGCAGGAAGGATATCAACCGAAAGGGAGCGCCTCTTCTCCTAGCAAACCCCCCATCAACCCACCGCATCTGGTGAGTAGCGTCAACAGGAATGGGAGGAGCCATCCCTCCGCTCCTAAGCCTTCGACTGCTACCAACTCTACTCCTCCTGCTCGGAACTCCTAGTCGGACCCACGAATCCTCCATTTCCGTGCTTCACGGCGCTCTTCGCGCAATGCTTGGCAAACAAGCTGCATTGAGCGATAGAACTCCTCTCTTCGACTCTGAGAGACACATTGTTCAGGACGAAAGCGTGATCCCGGCTTTGGGGTCGGCCATACCGGCAACTCGCGGCGTCAACTTGCGCTGACCGGAAGCGGCGACATTCTCACGTCCATTCTGAAATGCACGCCTCACTCCTCGTCTGTCGCCAGGGCGGGGTGCATGTGGATATGCTGATAAATCTGGCTGCACGATGTCATCGCCATCTTCTGGCGGGCATGATCGAGCAGCATCGCGATCTGGGCAGCCTGCTTGTCGATGCGATAGATCGACCACGGGTGAAAGATGGGCAGGTAGTAGAGAAGCCCCTGCTGCGCGCAGTAGTCGATGCCCGGCGCGTAGGCTTCGTACACGCCCTGCGCGTCGCGCGGCATCTCGGCAGGGTAGCGCCAGGGCAGGAGCGGCGGCCAATGCACCGTTGCGGGCTGACCGGTCAGGACGTTGTCGTGCCAGGCGTGCGAGGGCGTTTCCAGCAGTTCAGGAAATCCATCCTTCGCATACCAGAACGGCTGATCCAGCAGCGCGGGCAGCGTGCCTTTGGGTCCCTTGCCCACACTGCGCACATAGCGATAGCCCGCCTCCCACATCACCTCCAGAATGCTGGGATGGCCGCGGAAGCCCTCCGTGTACCCGCCCGGCGCGGTCAGGCCGATCACCTCCCGTCCGAAAGTATCTTCGATCAGCTTTTTGGCGTCGCCCAGTTCATATTGCAGCGCGGCTCTGTCCGCGCGCAGCGTGATCAGGTTCGGGTGGGTGAAAGAATGACACTGAATGTCGAACAGCGGATGGTCGAGAATCGCGCGCAACTCAGGGCCGGCAAGCTCCAGCATTTTGGCGACCAGGAAGAAGGATGCCGGCGCCTCGCGCTGCAAGTGAACCTCGGCCACCGCGCGCACGCCGTCCAGAAACTCGGCGATATGTGCGGGCGTGTAGCTGAAGCCGTCCTGCGGCCTGTCCCACCAGGGATACACCGCCTCCGTGTCATACGCGGCCACATAATAGGACACCGTTTGCCTCTCTTTCAGTTGAGGAGAGAGTGGAGCGAAAACTTTGTTCCTCAATTATTGCTTTGCCCACAGGATTCGACAAGTCTGTTCTGTTAGATGTATCAACAGGTTGTGGTGTACAAATCGGCTTGCTTCCAGTGGAGAAAAAGTATAAAATATGCACGTAAATACGTGCGATATGAAAGGGTGTGTCATCTACCCGAAAGGATGCTGTGCATGGACAAACAGAACGTTACCCTATCGTTGCCGCGATCAATACTGCGCAAGGCGAAAAAGATAGCGATAGATCAGGACCGTTCTCTGTCGGCACTGATGGTTGAACTCCTGACCGAACTGGTAGAGCGGGAAGACCAGTACGCCAGTGCCAAACGAAAGTATCTGGCCTTGCTGGCCCAGGATTCAGATTTGGGCACCAATGGATCGATCAGTTGGACGCGTGCGGACCTTCACGATCGCTGAAATTCCACTTGGTGATGATATGACAAGACAGTTTGTTGATACGAATGTGTTGGTCTATGCGCATGATAGATCAGTGGGGCGCAAGCGCATAGAGGCGCAGGAACTACTCCGTAACCTATGGCAGTCTGGAGAAGGCTGTTTGAGCATTCAGGTGCTACAGGAATATTATGTCACGGTTACGCGCAAAGTTGGCCAGCCGTTGCTTCCGGAACAGGCTCACGATATCATATCCCATCTTGGTAGATGGCGAATGCATAGCCCAACTGTAACTGACATCCAGGAAGCGATCGGTATTCAGACCAGTTATGGTATCTCATTCTGGGATGCGATGATTATTCAGAGCGCTGTTCGCCTTAAATGTGACACGTTGTGGTCTGAGGATTTGAATGCAGGGCAACGGTATGCGGGTGTGACTGTGGTCAACCCGTTCAGTTGAAATCGGCTTCAGATTCCATATTCTGTTCCTCCGACCCTGTCAGCCGCGATTATGCCTGCCGTCCACGCCAGGGACCTCTGCGATTGTACCGTTTCAGTCCACGCGACCGCTTACAGCTTGCCCATCTTCTCCAGCACCGGCCATAATTCCAACTGCTCTACCGCATGGCTGCGGTAGATGCCCACGCCGTCAGCGCCGCAGCCAACGGCCACCTCCGCCGCGCGCAGCATCAGTTCAGGCTCCTGGAAGCTGCCCGGATGGTAACAGGAAAGCTCGGCGATAACCGGCGTTCTGCCGTCTGCGACTTCCACCGCGTAGCCCAACTGCCGTTCAAGCGCGTCCAGATCCGAGTTGGTGCGGAACCAGATATAGAACTCGTCGACAATGCCCTGATCGATCCAGGTGGGCCAATCGTGCAGGAGTTTGAGATAGTCGTCCTGCTCGCCGGCGATCAGGGTGATCGAAAAGACGGCGTCGGGGTCTGCCTGCTTGACCACGGCCCGCATCTCCGTCAAGGCAAGCGTGACATAATCGGCGCGGAACTGCATCCAATCGAGGTCGTCATTGGGCAGGTCAAACGGGTTCTTGCCGTGCTTGGCCTGGAACTCGGCAACCGTGCGGTCTTCGTAGCCGTAAGGCACCACCCCGTTTTCGTCCTCGTTCCCCAGCACAAACTCGACCTGAATGCCATCGCCCTGGGTTTGGGCCATTGTCTCCACGAATATTTGCGTCTGTTCCGCCCGCACCTCCGGGAAAGCGGCACTCAGGTAGAGGTCTTCGCCCGGCTGCAATGGGTAGGTGTGCCCGCCGCCGACTCCATCTGCCGGACCTTGGCGGCGGGCACATAGGCTACGCGTCAGGCTGCGGTACTGCGGATGCTTGCGCGCGAAGTCGGTCATTGAGGTGCTCACCTGGGGGTTGTCATAGATCGGCCGGTGCTTGTCCATGATGGCGCGCGCCTCGGCGGAGGTCACAGGGGGGCGCAGGAAATTGAGCGACCAGCCATACCGTACGCGCGCGCTGCCATGGCGGGGAAAGGAGTTGTAGTTGACATAGGGATCGACCTTGATGCCGACCGCATGGGCGGCCTCGGTCAGTGCAAGCGTTCGATCGCCGCCGATAATTTTCGTCACCCCTACATCGGCGCACTTCTGCACCCAGCCGGGCAGGTAGTCGGCATAATCGGGATCATCAGGACCCCTCTCCACAACGGGCGGGCCCCAGAGTACCAGGCGTTCAGGCATTTTGGTTATCCTTTTTTATTGGAATTTGCAAATTGTGTTTCTGGGCAATGATCACCAACTGGTGTGGTTACAGATCTTCGTCAATTCCCTCGAGGAGGCGGTCTACCTCACTCTCATTGTTGAAGGCGGCCACGGAGATGCGCATGGCGACTTTGACCGGATCAGGCGGGGCCGTCAACCACTGGGCCTTGACGAGCGCCTGATGGCGTTCTTGCAGCCGAGCAACCAGGACGTCCATATCCGTCTTGGTATACCCATCGAACATCACCGAGGTGATGCCAGCCGACTTCTCCGGCTCCAGCGGCGTGATGATGCGGGCGCGATCGAACTGCGCGACGCCGCGCCGCAGCCGTCGCGTCAGATCGGCTATCCTGGCCTGCATGGTGTCCAGCCCGATGCTCTGCACGATCTCGACGGCGCGGCCCAGGCCAACCACAAGCGCATGGTTATAGGTGCCGATTTCGGTGCGCGAGCGGGCGGTCGGCGCGGGCGTCGGGTCGCCGGCCAGCGCCCACGGGCTGCGGTCGGGGATCAGATTCGGGCGAAAGCCGGACATCTGTCCTTCAGCGACGAAGATATAGCCTGTCCCCATGGGGCCGAGCAGCCATTTGTGGCCGGAACCGACGGCGAAATCACAGCCGAGCGCGGCGAGGTCGACCGGCATCTGCCCCACGGATTGGGCCAGGTCGAGCATGACGGGAACGCCGGCGTCATGGGCGATGGCGGCTGCCTCTTTGATCGGAAGCAGGCGGCCGTTGGGGGAGGCGATATGGCTGAGGCAGATGAGGCGGGTGCGCTCGTTGAGCGCGGCGGCGAGTTCGGCGAGGAGCGCCTCATCCGTCAAGAGTTCCACCTCAAGCACCTTGACCGTGACACCGTGTTCCTGTGTCAGAGAATAGGACAATCCGTAGGTGCTGACATGCTCGAGCGAGGTCATCACGAACTCGTCGCCCGGTTGCCAGTCGAGGCCGCGCACGATCTGCTGCATCGCCCGCGACGTGTTGGTATCGATGCTCAACTCCTCTTGCTTGACGTTGAGCATACGGGCCAATCCACTGCGGGCGGCGGCCTCTCGTTCCCTGTGCGCCTGTCTTCCCAGCGTGGTGGCCGGGCCATGGCGCGCCTCGCCCTCCATCGTCTCTCGCACCGCCTGCAGCACGGAGTCGCTGGCCGGGCCATACGTTCCAGTCTGAAAGTATGCGACTTCCCCGGTCATGGGAAGGTCCTGCCGAAGCTGTTCCACTGTCATGCGTGACATAAGTTGGGCCTCTTGATGGATAGAGTCTGAAAGAAAGCCCCCGATGAACTGCCGTTGGGCGCAACAAACACCAAAGCAAATCACCGGAAGAACCAAGAGAATGATAACCGATTCTGATGCTTTCTGTCTAAGTGGGGCCTGCTGTCATTGGACTTCCGCCAGTCGCAGGCGCGCCAGGGTTATCTCCGGTTCCCAGCCATCCTGTTGAACAGTGGGAGACTGTGTCTCGAAGTTGTAGACGACCAGACGCAACTCGTAATCGCCAGGCGGGATATCAACTGGAAATTCTAATCGGAATAGGGTATCGACCGGTTCATTCGCCGGCCAGTAGGTTGTCGTATTACGGATTGTCGGGTGCCGGAGCAGATCATCGGTTTGGAAGGCTATTCGGCCCTCAGCATTGTAGAGACGCAGTGAGATCGCATACTCGATATCCAATCCAGGGTCGATCCGCCATTGCAGAACGCCCCGCAGAGAGCGCTCATTTTCCAGGGCAAGCAGTGGGCGATGTGGAAGTTGCTCATTGCCCTGGCCCAGGGAAATTCCCTGGAGCGCGATGCCGCCATCATAGTTGACTGTCAAAGGCTCCAGTTGTGTCGCGAACGTTCTCAGGTCTCGATCTGCGAAACGGTCGGCGGCCCACTGCCTGTTGATTGTATCGAACGGCATCCACAGGTTGGGGCCGACCTTGATGGCGTAGTCTGCGACGTTCAGCGCGGCGGCGGCGCTGGGAGCCGGGTCGAATACCCTGATGTTAGCGCCCCGCTGCTTTAGGTATTCGGGTGTCGGTTTGCGGTCATGCGCCATCGCGCGTTCGCGATTGGCGCGGGTGGAAGGAGTGCGCGCCACCGTCGCGTCGGTCAAGCCATAGTAGTCGAGGACTTTCAGGTCCGGCATAAAATAGAACCGCCCGAGGCCGTAGCCTATAGTCAGGGCGTCATCGGGAATGATCCCACGCTCCGTCTTTTCGTAGGGCTTCCACTTTTCTGTTTCGTGGCGAAAATAGCTCCGTTGCCAGGTGAAACGGGTAGCGACACCTTGTCTTTCAGACTGCAGGCGCAGGTCGTTTGAGATGGCGACGAGCGCCGGCATCCCGGGCGCGACCAGAAGCCAGCCGGCATTCTCCCTATTGAGTTCGAGATTACAATACCAATACTCGCATTTGTTGATCCCCTCTGACAGCAGGATGCTTTGTATTGCGTTGGAGTAGAACAGAATGGGCAGAAAGAGTGCTATCGCAAATGTTCGGCCACTGACTACCCTATTGGGGCCTGGCAAGAAACTCCGCAGACCGCCCGCGACGTTGAAACCGAGCAAAGCGATGCCTTCAGCCGCGGGAACCGCCAGCAGAGGCCAGTAGAAGTCCAGGGGGCGATACTCGAAGTGGTCGCCGCCAATCGGCAGCAGATAGGCCATGTGCGCGGCGACACAGAGCAGCGCCAGCGCGTAGGTGCCATCTCGCGCCATGCGCCAGCGTGTGCGCAGCGCCAGGAAAGCCAGTGGCAGCAGGATATACAGACCGGTCTCCAGCGCGGCGGCCCAAAGGTAGCGGAAGCCCGACTCGTACCACGGCCGCACGTGCTTGGCGTAGTAGGTGTTGGGCAGCCATTCGCCGTAATAGACGTAGCGGAATAGAAAGTGGGCCGCGACCAGCACGACGAAAGGCGTTGCCAGGTAGATCATCTCCCGCACCAGCCTGGAAATGCTCCTCTCGCCCGTGACCAGGCGCTGGACGGCGAACCAGCCGAAGCAGCAGGCTGCCAGCATCAGGCCCTCGGGTCGCGTCAGTTCGGCCGCCGCCAGGCTCAGCGACGCGGCCAATAGGCCCTGGCTCCTGTTACCGTACGCGCTCAGGCAGACGACCGCCACAACGATGAAAAAGGTGAATTGTCGCGTTTCCAGGCCGCCGCCCGACGTCCACACGGCGAAGGTCGCGCTGCTGCACAGCAAACCCAGCGCCATCCAGCCGATCAGCCCCCGATTCCGCAAAGAAGGCAGGCGGACGACCCACCACAACATGGCGGCAATCGTCCCGATAGTATATGCGACCGACAGCCACGGGGCAGCGTGCTCCGGGCGCACTCCGAATATCCCCCAGATCGCCGTCAACTCTAGTATCCACAGGAAGTTTGTGTACCCCTCGACGAACTCGCCAGGGTTGAACACCAAGCCGTGGCCTTCGAGCAGATTGCGCGTGTAGCGAAAGCTGATAAAAGCGTCGTCGCACAGAAACCAGGCAACGCTGGAGAGCCAGCCCAGGAGCGCCAGCCACGGTAGAAAGGACAGGAGGGATACGGGAGACAGGTTCAGGGGAGTGAACGGTCTCCTCAATGGTTTCGCCATGTTGAAGAAGCTTAGTTGCGAATGCTAAATCTCTCGTGGCGCCAAGAGTTCACGTACTCCGTAAGAGCAGGCGAGACGCCTGGGCCTCCCCGGAAGCAGACTGTACGAAAGTTTTGGTTTCAAGCGGAGTTCACATGAACTGTCAGGCGCCGATCGCGGCGGCAATTGAAAGCTCGAAATTAAAGACTGGAAATCGAAAGATGATGGCTTTCAAAGCACTGAAGATACCCGATATGCGTTCATCTGACAAATCACGCGCAGTCCTGTCTATCCCATTTTCGTGCACTTCGCCCGCTGTGCGCTGCAACAACTGGTCTGGTTTCCATTGGCTCTGGCAACTCGGACAAACTGCGCCAAACGTTCAGAGTTGGCAGAAGACAATGCTTCAATTAAGATTGGTGATCATTGCTATGGAGCGACCACTGAAAACCGACGACTGAAGACTCCTATGGACCAGACATCGCCGCTGCCGCAAGCAGCTGCAGACAGTATAGAGAGCCGCTCGGCCGCAAGCGCCGCCCGCCGCCCGCGCTGGGGGATCGCGGCGTTCCTGGTTCTGGCTCTCGCCGTAGTTCTGGTCAGCAGCGTCAACACACCCCAGGCCCGCTTTTTTGTGGCCGAGCGCTTCCAGACCTTCGTCACCATTTTCCTCAGCCTCTTCATCGAAGCCGCTCCCTTTCTCCTGGTCGGTTCAATCGTATCGGGCATCATCGCCGTCTATGTGAATCAGGCGATGGTGGAGCGATACATCCCCGACCATCCGCTGCTGGCCGCGCTGGCCGGCGCGGGGCTGGGGTTTGTTTTCCCTGTCTGCGAATGCGGCGTCGTGCCGGTCACACGGCGGCTCTTTGGCAAGGGGTTGCCTCTTCCAGTGGGCATCGCCTTCCTGCTGGCCGCGCCGGTGGTCAATCCGGTCGTGATCTTCAGCACGTTCGCTGCTTTCGGTTGGGGACCTGTGCTGTGGGGGCGGGTCGCTTTCAGTATTCTGGTCGCCTTTGCGGTCGGTCTGATCTTCCACCTTGCCCGCCCGCAGGAGATCCTGCTGCCGCAGATTCTCAACTCGACGGCTCGCGCCAGCGGCCGCGACCACCGTGACGACCACAATCACGAACATGACCATCCCAATCCGAGGCCCCGCATCTGGCAGGCTCTTACTCTGGCAGGCGATGACTTTCTGGACATGGGGCGCTATCTGATCGTTGGGGCGATGCTGGCCGCAGCCATGCAGACCCTCGTGCCCCAGTCCACTCTGCTCGCCATCGGTCAGGGGCCGATCATCTCCGTCTTTGTGATGATGGCGGTTGCATTCATTCTATCGGTCTGCTCAACTGTGGATGCCTTTATCGCCCTGGCCTTCAGCAGCGCGTTTACGACCGGCTCGCTGTTCGGCTTCCTCGTCTTCGGCCCGATGGTGGATGTCAAAAGCGCGCTGCTGTTTCTGGGGATCTTTCGGCGGCGGACCGTGCTCTATCTGATCCTGTTGCCTCTGGCGCTGGTGGCGGTTATCGGCGTCCTCTGGAATGTGCAGGTGGGTGTATGACGGGGACACTGTTGCGTTTGCCCAGAGTGCAGATCGCGCTCAAGGGAATGCTGCTGTTCGGATTGGGCATCTTTCTCCTCACGCGCATCACATCCGGCGCTCTCAACTATTACATCAGCCAACGCTTCGGCTGGCTGACGATGGCCGCTGTTCTTGGTCTTTTTCTGGTGGGAGGGAGCTACCGTTACCTGTTCAGAGATGCCGACCATACGCACGCCGGGGAAGACGACCATGACGACGCTTCGCAGTCTGACCATCATCATGGCCATGCTTTGGGCTGGGCCGGGCTTCTGCTGATCTCGCTGCCGATCATACTGGGCCTGCTCGTGCCGCCGCGGCCTCTGGGCGTGGCGGCCCTGCAAAATCGTGAGATCAGCGCCGGGGCGGTGGATTCCGTGTTGCCGGCGGCTGTGCGTTCGGCGCAGGTGAAAGCGAGCGGCGAGCGCACGATTCTGGACTGGGTGCTCGCCTTTCACGAGCGCCAATGGCCAGCCGAAACGGAGACCGCCGATGTGATCGGCTTTGTTTACCATGACGACAACGTGGACGAGAGACAGTTTACCCTCACCCGCTTTGTCGTCGGCTGCTGTGCCGCCGATGCGATGGCTGTCGGCCTGCCGGTCAGCCTGGGCACGGAGGGCGGGCCAGGTCAGCTGTCTGTGGGTGAGTTGGAAGAGGGCCAGTGGGTGCGGGTCGTTGGGCGTTTTGCCGCCCCGGTAGGGAACGCCTTGCCGGTGCTTGTGGCCGAGCAGTTGGACGCTGTGCCGGAACCCAACCAGCCCTATCTCTATCCCTGATAGTTCTTGGTTTTCAGTTCCTGGTTTTTAGTGGGCCAGAGAGTACCACCGCTCGACTGGAAGATGTTACTGAAAACTGACTACAAAAATAATTGGTTATGAGCCGTTTTGACCTGTCCGTGCTGGCCATCCTCAGCTTCTGCGCGCTGCTGCTCCTGGGCCTGTGGGGGCGGAGCCGCAGCGTTGCCGGCAGCGATGACGCCGCCTTCCTGCTCTACAAAACGGTCGATGAAGTCGGACGCGCCCAACTGCACGCGCTGCCGTTCACCGATGGCGAGTTCAGCGCGGATCTCCAGCCCAGCCCCCTGACCCCGGCTGAGGAGAGCGTGTGGGATTTTGCGCCGTCGCCCGACGGCGAGCAGGTCGTCTACGCGGCGCTGGGTGAGATGGGCTTCAGCGATCTGCGCATAATCGACCTGTCCACTGGACAGGCCAGACTGTTGCTGCCCTGTGAGAGTGGATCATGCAGCGGGCCGAGCTGGTCATCCAACGGCCAATATCTGGCCTACGCCCGTCGCTCCGTCAACGCGTTCGCCTCTGGCCTTCTCAGCCCGCCGCGGATCTGGATCCTGGATGTGGCGACGGGCGAGACAGCGCCGATATTTAGCGACAGCCAACGTCTTGGCCTGGAAGCCCGCTGGTCTGTCGATGGCGAGTGGCTCTGTTTCGTCGCGCCGGATGAACAGAAGTTGGGCGTCTTCAATGTGTCGGACGGGCAGACTTTTTTCTACCCGACCGCCACCGGGGAGACATGCGCCTGGGACAGATCCCAGCCTCGACTCTATACAACCGAATTTTGGCAGCGCGGTGATGAATGGATGACCCATCTGATCGCAATCGACGTGGAGAGCGGTGAGCAGGTGGATCTGAGCGGGGTCGGAAATTTGGTTCACGACAGTTCGGCCGTCCCCTCCGCCGACGGCGCCTGGATCGCCTTTAAGCGCAAAGAGGTGGAAGGCCCCGGCGCGACGCGCGGCAGTCAGATCTGGCGGATGCGCCCTGACGGTACGCAAGCGACTGCGCTGACGGCAGACCCCGCTTACGACCACGGGCCGCCGGTCTGGAGCGCTGACGGGCGCTTTCTGATCACCCGCCGGTTTCCCCTGCGCGGCCCGGATGTCGTGCCCTCTCTGTGGCTGATCGACCTGGAGACGGGCGCGCTGCGTCACCTGCTGGAGCCGGGAGATTTTCCTGCTTTTGCGCCATGAACGGCAGAGGCCAGCAACCCCATTCGCCGCCAGCGGCCATCAGGTCGATATCCCCAGCAGGCCCCGCGTGAGTTGGAAGTCGATATGGTTGTGGATCAAGCTCTGCGGCTGATAGTCACCCGCAAGCGTCTGCGCGGCCAGATCCAGAATCTGCCCCGGCCATGCGGCGGGGGCGTCCCCGTATAGTCTTAAATCCGGTGTGGCGCGGGCGCTCTCGTCGGCAAGCTGCAAGAGCGGCACAAGCGGATGCCCCGCCCTCAGCCTGTCGGAGTAGGCGATGATCAGATGCACGCCGCTGGCGCCCAGCCCGGTCAGCGTCTCCGTCCAGTGGGGGGTGGGCATCTCCATCAGGTGAAAACCCGCCGTCTCCGCGGCTTGACCGTAAGCGAGCGACGGCTGCAACGCGGCATCGCTTATCCCCAGCAGTTCGCGGTAAGCGGACGCCTGAAGCAGCGCGCCGGAGGACGGCGTAACCACACTGCCGCCAGCGTCCACGACCCATTGAGTGAGGCGGGCGAGGCTTTCCGCCGCGTCATCCGGCAGCGTGTCGTCGCTGAGCAGCGCCAAGGACAGACTGTCGCAGCTGCGGTTCGGCTGTCGCGGCGCGGCCTGCCGCCCCCCGAAGTAACCGTCGATCTTGTCAAGCACGTTGACGATGCCGCCATCCAACTGCACGCTGGCCCAGCCGAAATCCTCCTCCGCAAGGCCCCCATCGCGCAGCAACGAATGGATGTAATCGTTGTGGGCCTTCTCGCAGCCATGCTCCAGAAAGAGGCAGGCATCCACCAGGGGATGGGTCGCGTATCCGATCATCGTGCGCGCGTAAATCTCTCTGGTCGAGGCGAAGGCGACGCCGCAGCCTTCTGTATGCGGCAACGCGGCAAAGCGGGAATGCTCTGCGGCTGCGCTCAGCCCCCCCGCCGCGGACCGATTGAGACGCTGGGCCGCCATGCCGGCGATCTGGCCGGAGCAGAGACTGGTGGGCAGAATCAGGCCGACGCGCGCGGCGGCCGGCCGCGGCAGTTGCTTTTCCCCAGGCACTGTATTGATCGCAAGTGGCCGTCCGTCCGGCTGCGGGCGCGCCAGGATCGTCTCCAGTTGGCTGTGGTCCTGCTGCTGCCAGTTGCGCCAGATCGAGATCTGCGAGTGACCGGCCAGTTCACCCTTGCTGCGCCGACCTGACGCGATCTCCACCAGCAGATCGAGGCTCTCGTCGCGCAGTTGGGACATCGACTTCCCGTCCAGATAGGCGCCGGCGTTCACGTCCATCTCCTGGGACAGCAACTCGAAGCGCGGCGTCGTTGTCATCACTTTGATCGTCGGCACGAACGGGAAGTTGGTGATCGAACCATTGCCGGTGACGAAAATGATCAGATTCGAACCACCGGCCACCTGACCGGCAATGCTCTCCAGATCGTTGCCCGGCGTGTTCATAAAGTAGAGGCCGGGCGGCGTTTTCGACATCCGTTCCCCGTAGTCCACAACCCAATCCAGACGCACATCAGGGTGGCGCTTCATGGCCGCGCCGATCGACTTGAGCGCGATGTTGTACAGCCCCCGATATTTGTTCCCGCCCGAGGGATTGCCCTCTGCCGTCTGGCCGTGCCACGCCAGCCGCTCCTTGAACTGCGCCACAAAATCGAGAAAGGCGCGCGCCGTCGTCAGATCGCGCGTGTTTTGCAGTATATACGCTTCCGCGCCGATCAGTTCGTCCGTCTCGGCCAGGTTGGCGCGCCCGCCGTAGCCGATGATCTCTTTGGCGATGGCGGACGCCAACGGATTGCCGGATACGCCGGAGAAGGCGTCCGAGCCACCGCACTGGAGAGCGATGTTCAGATGGGCGAGGGATTCCGGCGTGCGCGGCAAGGCCGCGATCTGCGGGAGCCAGCGTTGGACGACCGCAGCCCCTTCCTCCAGGTCGGCCTGCCAGTCCCCGGACAGGGTGAAGAAGCGGTGGGGCACATCGTCCAGGGGATAGCCATTCCCCCTCAGGTACGCCTCCAGTTCGGCATTGCTGATGGCCCGGTCAGCGGTCGGTGGTGTTTCGAGTGCGTCCACGGCCAGCGCCGCGCCCACGTTCGGATGCACGACCAGCCCAGCCAGGGTACGCAGCACAAACTCGCGGTTGTTCAACCGTTCGTAGCCGCTGCCTTCGGTGTGGGCAATGGCCACGATGCCGTCAAAATCGGACAGGTCCAGATCTGCGCGCCGCTTGAGGCGCGACCCCTGCGCCGCCGGCTGCAATGTTTGCGCCAGCCTTCTGGCAAAGCCCGCCGTGCTGGAGGTCGTCCCCATGATGACGATCATGTTGCGCGTGCCGACACCGCGCCCGCCGCCGCGTCGGAAGCCCAGAAATGTGCGTTCCTCGCTGTATCTTGCCACCTGCTGGCCGGGGCGGAAGTTCGCCTCGTTCACTTCGTGGGCGATGATCCGATCCTGGAAATTCGGTTGCTGCGGGATGGTGAAATCCAGAGAGCGTCCGTTGAGCGCCTCGATCATGCCGGCGTTGCAAACGTACTCCCCCGGCGCGATTGGCCGCGTCGCCATGCCGAAAGGAAGCCCCCAGGACAGCAGAGGCGCACCCGCCGCGATCGGTTCGATGGCGAAACGGTGGCCGACCAGGATCGTGGTATCGAGCGTGAACTGCGCGCGATCATGCTTGATGGTCAGCCCTGTTTCAAGGCGGCGCGTGGCGATGGCGACATTATCACCGGCCTGCGCCAAGCGGGCGATTTCATCGAAGGCGACAGGGCTGTTCAGGTCGGTTTGGGTGGCCGGGTGCGCGCTATCTTTATATGTCATCATGGTTCCCCGTTTAGCGAAATGCGTTTGCCAGGTGACGTGTTACGCCTCTGACGTTCGGACGCGCTGAGTCGGCATCCTCTTCATAACGCCCATGATCGCAAGCGCCACCGCCAATGACATGGCCGCGCCGACCCAGTACGGCACCGTCGGCCCCTGGATAAAGAGAACGCCGGCGATGGCTGTGCTGATGATGGTGGATAGATTGACGCTCGACTGAAACATGCCCAGCACGCCGCCGCGATCCTGCTTATCCACAAGAGACGTGGACAAGGATTGGAGAGGCGGGCCGGCAATCCCAAAACCGACGGCGAAGAAAAGCGAGCCGAATGCCGCGAACCACGGCGTCGTGACGAGCGCGTAGATCATCATGCCTATCACGCGCAAGAGGCTGCCCGCGACCACAAGCTGGCCTTCACTGTAGCGTTGCGCCAGCCGCCGCAGCAGGAACGTCTGCGTGAACAGCTGGGATGCTCCGACAACGGTCAACAACAGGCCGATGCCGATATCGGTCACCTCGCGGCTCTCGCCCAGGAACAGCACCGCCTCGCCGTAGAGCGCAAATGTGGCCTGCAACAGTCCCAGGGCGAACTGACCGAAAAACGCGATCAGGAGAATCGTCATCAGCGGAAGATGGCGCAGCGCGCTGCCGACCGTGAGGCTGCCGGCGCGTCGGGCGCGGGCGCGCCGCCGCTCTTCCGCCGAGAGCGTCTCATCCAGCGCGTACCAGGTGAGCAGGACGACGGCCGCGGCCGCCACTGCCGCCACCAGGAACGGCACTGTTGGGCCGTAGGCCGCGGCCAGCACGCCTCCTAACGCCGGGCCAAAGATGAAGCCCAGGCCAAAGACGGCGTAGATGTAGCCCAGACTCTCGGTGCGCTTTTCCCGCGGCGTGATGTCGGTTATGTAGGCTTGGGCGACGATGATGTTGCCGCCGGTGACGCCATCCAGGATGCGGGCAAAGAACAGCCAGCCGAAGTTGGGCGCAAAGGCCAGCATCACAAAGCTGATGACCGTCCCGATCTGGCTGATGATCAGCACCGGAATTCGTCCGTAGTGATCGGACAGGCGGCCGATGTAGGGGCCGGCGAGGAATTGGGCGGCGAAGAAGGCGGAGGTGAGCAGCGTGATCATCTCCGCCGACATCTGAAACTCCCGCTGCGCATACAGCGGCAGGACAGGCAGGATCAGAGACGCGCCCAGCATCTGCACAAAGACGACCAGCAGAATTGTCAGCAGCCGTCTGTCGATTGAGCCTGTTTTCATGGGTTCTTCTGCCGCTGCCTGCTCGGTTTTCCCTCCGCGCCCTGCGTAGTGTGGCAGGTCGCGGCGCCGTTGCTACGGAAAATCCTCGGTCGTCAATGGCGATGCGGCAGTGGTGTTGCGGATGGGGTTTGGCGCCGGTGAGTCGCCTGGGGCGGGCGTGCCGGGACGCGGCTCATGGCTGGCTCTGTTCCTCCTGGGGTTCCTCCTCCTCCTGGGGTACAGTCAGCGACAGGCCGACCCAAAGATTATTGGGTTCCTCGCCGATTAAATCCTGGTTGGCATCGTAGATCTCAGTCCAGCGGGCTGAGTCTCCGTACAACCGATAGGCGATGTGCCGCAGGTTTTCGCCCTCCCGGACGAGGTATGTCTCCGGCAGATCCACCACCAGCGCGTCATGGTTGATTGACGTAACGCCTTCGATCTCCGTCGCCAGTTCCAATAACTCGATCTGGTCCGATGTCAGCGTCACGGTTCCCTGCAAAATCAGTTCGCCGGGGGGCGCCCCGGGGGCCCACGAGGCATGAATCCCAAGCGCGGCCAGGTCGGGACGGACCCGTTCATTCAGGAAGGTGGTCAGATCGAAGGCTTGCGCGCGTGCCGCAGCGACAATCGTCGCGGCCACGTCAGGGGAATCGCTCTCTGCCTCCGCGGGCGTCGGTGAGGGGACCTGCGTCGGCTCCGACGTTGGGGCGGGGGGCGCGGTAGGCTCCTCCGGCGCGGGCGTCGGCGTGTCTTCAATGGCGGCGGCGCCGGGTTGCGCGCCGGTGTCGGGCGCGATGGCCGCTCCCGTCTCCACGACCGGTTCATCTTGGGTGAAAGAGGAGTAGACCGAGTTCAAGTCGTCCGGTGCTGTACGCAGTTGCCGCAGCGTCGTCAGCAGCGTATCGCCCGCGCCCTGCGTGAACAAGATGACGCCCAACAGCACCACGGCGATGGGAATGGCCCAGGGGAGGCGATTGCGGCTCACATTGAGGATGCCCTTCTTAGCGCCCTGTTTTTCATCCAACGGGGCCGGGTAATACTCAGTGCTGAACTGCCGATTCGCTTTGCCCACGGCAAGTTGCGTGCCTTTGGCTCGGCCCCGTTTGCGGGCCTCTTCCCGCCGTCCCAGCTGTAACTGTTCCTGATGCGACCGCAGCAGCCATTCGCCCTCGCCGCGCAGGACGTCATCCGCGGGGATGGCGGCCACGTGTTCTCGCATCTCCTTGAATTCGCCCCGTTTGCGAAAGATGAGAGCCGCCAGCAGGTGCAATTCGGGCGCGTCCAGCAACTCAATGCCCTGATGAATCCTTTCCAGCGCGGCCACCTCATTCCCCATCGAGTAATGTTCGAGGGCGCGATTATAGACCGTGCGGGTCATCTCCGCCGGTGTATAGTGTGAGGCTACATTTGCGTCACAGGCAGGGCAATTTGTGATCGACGAGGTAATTTCTACCGGAGCGCCGCATTCGGGGCAAGCCAGGTGCATAGTATCCTATCCAGACCGTTCACTGCGTTGTGTATTGTCTATTGCGTAAGCGTAGACGATTTGGCTGCTGCCGATTCCGGGTCTACGGACAGTTGGCAACGGGCAAATAGGCAACCAAACGCCTGCTTTTCGTTTGTGAAATCCGAAGCAAGAGTCCTGGTTACAAGCCGGATTCACTCTGGATCGAGTGTTATCCTTGTGGCAAGCTGATCTGGGGAAAGCAGACTTGCGTGCCCAATCTATGGGACTCTGAGATTTTCAGTGACTCCGCACTTTCGAGCCGGATGCGGTGACTGAATGCCTGAAAGATTCTGAACGCAGCCGCTTCATTTGACCGCGCTCAATTCTGTCGATACAATAGCCAACGGGAGGGGATGTGTCCCGGTGGACGCCCTGGTCTTCAAAATCAGTGGCAGGTGGCGCAGAGCCGGCTGCGGTGGGTTCGACTCCCACGCCTTCCCGAATCCGTTGTCGTCAAGTTTCAAACCATTGCGCAGGCGAGACGCCTGTACTCCTCCCAGCGACACGCAAACTCAACACTGGGCGTCCAACCCTTCGCCGCCGAAAAGCACCAGCCGCTCTTCCTGGCTGGTGAGAGGCGCGCTCTGCGGCCGGTAGTGGAACTGAAGCGCCCGGCGGCGCAGCGCGGAACAGTTGGGCGGTGTCCCGTGGTGGAGCAGACTCTGGAAGATCAGCATCCCGCCCGGTTTCAGCGGCACGGCCAGCGCGCCGCTGTTGTCCACGTCCGTGTCACAGATCTGCCAATCTCGTCTTTGAAAATGCACCACCGGCCCTCTCAGATGGCTGCCCGGCGCAATGACCATGCAGCCGTTTTCGACCGTGGCCTCATCCAGGGCAATCCAGCAGCCCACGACCTTTGCCTCCAACTCGATCCGAAAATAGGCGTGATCCTGATGCCAGGGCTTTTCCCGGCCCATCCGCGGCGGCTTGAGCAGCGCCATATCCTGGAACAAGACCGGTGTATCACCGATGAGGCGTTGAACGAGCGCCAACAACTGCGGGTGATGGGCCAGACTGTACAGGCGGTCGTCGTAGTTGATGAAGTGCATAAATTTGCGCACATAATCCTGCTTCTGCTCCGGGGACAGATTTTCAACCACTATCCCCGTGGAAGCGCGCTCGTAATGCACGCCATCGAACTCCTCCATTTCCCCTGACAGCAGGTGATAAAGCCCGTCCAGACTCTCCTGCACCTCCTGCGCAGAGAAGGCGTTTTCGACGATCAGAAAGCCCTGCGCGTGAAATTTGGACACGTGCGCATCTGTCACACTGGCAAAGTCGTTGGCGCCTGTGCCGATCCCTGTCGGACTATACAGGTCCGACGGGTAGTCGCCGGATACGCCGTTGTCGAACTGCCGTTCAGGGGCTGCTGCCGCCATTATCTATCCTCCGAAAACCGCAACGGTTGGGCTGTTCCGCTGTCCGACGTAGAGACGCCGAACTGAACAAAAGAGACGGCTGTCAAACCGTTTATTCAGATACTACCATACAATACAAGAAAACTAAATCGCCTACAAACTTCGAAAATTGACGAAAAGCCCTGAACCACTCAGGCCAGGGATCAGTGGCTTTTGCAATACCTGTCAACTTGCCTCTAACCGCTGATGTTGGTCAATGACGCGCCAGAAAAGCGGCCACCTCTGCGCCGGTGGGGATGCCGAGACGGGCGCCTTTCTTGGTGCAGCAGAGCGCGCCCACCGCAGAGGCGAAACGCAGCAACTCTTCCCACTCCATCCCGCGCGCAAGACCGGCGGTGAACGCGCCGTGGAAGGCATCGCCGGCGCCGGTGGTGTCCTCTGCAGTGACCGCAATGGCCGGGTAGCTGCCTGCGCTGGCGCCAAACCGGCAGTCCGCCCGGTTGTGCCAGCAAAGCCCCCGTTTGCCGAGCGTGATGAGGGTAGACGGCGCGCAGCGACTCAGTTGCGTCAGGGCAATCGTCGGATCCGCCTGGCGGCTGTAGGCCTGGGCGAAATGCTCCGACACCACCAGAAACTCCACCTTTTCCATCAACGCTTGCGAGCCGACATGGACCGTGTCGCCGTCCAGCACAGTGGGGATGCCTTCTGCGCTGGCCCAATCGATCAACGGTTCGGCGGCCGCGAGGTGATGCCCGTCCACCAGAACTGCGCGCGGCCGGCAGCGATCCAACCGGAACGCCACCTCGCCCGGCAGGTCTTGACCGCCGCCGTAGTTGACGAGCGCACGCGCGCCGTCCGGCTTGACGAGAATGGCGGACAGGGACGTCGGCCACTCGCCGCGGGCCACCAGTTCGGTGTTGACGCCGGCCGCGCGCAGTTCGTCGATGTGCCTGTCGCCGTACATATCCCGGCCCAGATAGCCGGCGAAGGCCACGGAGTAGCCGAGGCGGGCGACGGTCATGGCCGCATTGGCCGCCAGTCCGCCGCCGCAAGCGGTCAACTCGGATGCTCTGATCTTTTCATCCGCGTCGAAGTGCCGATCCACCGAGAAGATCAGATCATAACAGGCGATGCCCAGGCAGAGCACATCGACGACGAAGGGCGTGTCTTTCATGTTTGCGCCCATATAGCGAAGCGGTAGCGCATGCAACTCTTTGCGCCCATATAGCGAAGCGGTAGCGCATGCAACTCTTTGCGCTCATATAGCGAAGCGGTAGCGCATGCAACACTTCATAACCAGATCGGATTCGACCAGGCCCTGCCCCCCCGACGGTCCCGCACCGTTACGCGGCAGTAGTGGCTGTCCCATTCTGAGAGGTCGAACTCGGCGCTGGTGAGGCCGTTGCCCCAGGCTCGCTGGCTGGCGCTGCCGACCCCGGTCAGAAAGATGCGTTCGGCGGGCGAGCAGTGGACGGTGAGCCGTTCACCGGGGATAACAGTGATGTCGTAGATCTGCGGGCCGGTGCTGGAGTAGAATGCGCCGGATTTCAGCGCGGACAGCAGAGCCTCCGGCGACAGCTCCTCGGCCTTCACCTGCACCCAGCCGCGGCGAAAATCATGGTAGTTGGGGGTGAAGTGGGCATCGTCGGCGGCATAGGCGAAGTAGCGCTGTCGCCTGTCCAGCAGAATGTCCAGAATGTGCCAGCTTTCGGGGCGGTCGTTGGTGTCCGCGGCCACGCCGTTGTAGACCTCCACCGCGTGCGCCGGTCCCAGGGCATGGATGTCAGCTTCGGTAAGCGTGTACCAGTGGGGATGTGCGACGCCGACAAATGCGCCGGCCTGCATGGCCCTGGCCGCGATCTGCGCTCCGCTTTCCTCCGCGGCCGGGGGCGCGAAATCGGTGGGCAGACCGGCGGCCACAATGTGCCAGACGGAGCCGTTTTCGATCGCTCCGGTGTGCAGTTCCGCGCCCAGAATCGTCGTAAATTCCGCCGAACGAAAAGGCCGCGTATCGGTGATGGGAAAGCTGTACTGTTCCAGGAAATGGTCGGTCAGGGCGATGAAATCGTAGCCGGCCTGCGCATACAGCCGGCAGACCTCCTGCGGCGATTTCTTCCCGTCCGAGCGGGTCGAGTGGGTGTGAAGATTTCCTTTCCAGAAGCGGCCGGGCTTGGCGAACGGCAGGGATTGCATAGATCCTCCAATCTGGTGTAACTATGAATGCTCTGTTTTGTTTTTGTCCAGGAATTCGGTAATGACATCGGCGAAACTGTCCAGCCGGTGAATGCGTTGCGCATAGCGGTCGCTGTGGGCGCCGACGAGAACTGTCAAGGCCGCGTTCTCGGTGTGCTTGCGGGTGGAGCAGTCCTCCAAGTTGCCGTGATCGCTGGCGACTATTAAGAGGGTCTCCTGCCAGTCCATCACGTCCAACAATCCGTCCAGGAAGCCGTCGATGCGTTCGAAGTTCTCGATGGCTGCGTGCAGATCCCGACGGTGGCCCAGGAAGTCGGTCAGCCAGTGCTCGAAGAAGGCGAAGCGCACCGGCTGGGCAAGGCGCCAGAACTGCGCGCCTGCCTCCTGCGGCGAGTAGAGCGGCACATCAGGATAGCCCAGTTGTGTGCGCCAACCCTCGCCTGTGAAGTTGGCGGACAGGGCCTGCCGTGTCTGCATCTCCTTCCATGTTCGCAGCCGCAGACCGCCGCGCCGGGCCGCGTAGGGGATCGCGCTCAATAGGCGTTTGCCCCGCTTGACCGCGTCGAAGTAGGGCTGCGGGTAGGCGTTGACGAAGGCGGTCGTATGACCGGCTGCGTGGAGCCGGGCAAAGATGCCGGCCACGTCCAGAATGTCCCGCACGCGTTGGTCCGGGCGCGGGCCGTAGTGCTCTCCCAGACGGGCGGGCGCGTTGACGCCGGTCAGGATGGCTGTCTGACCGGTGGCGCTCTGGGGACGGCCCGGCACACCCAGATGGGCGTCGGTCGGGATCAGATGCGCGTCGCCGTAGCTGAAACGCCCGCTGGAAGCGGTGAGCGGATGGCCGTCGAAAAGCGCTGCCAGCGTGGGGAGCGTGGCCGCCGCCAGCGGGTTCGTCTGCGGGTCATCTCGTCCCAGGCCAACGCCGTCAAGAAAAAGGAAAAGGACACGGCTCATGGTGGTCAGTGTCCGGTGGCCGGAAGCCGGTTGTCAGTGAACATTGGCTGGTCACCGGTCGTCGCTTTCGATAATCTCGACCAACCGCGCTTCCAGAATATCCAGTCCGGGATCGATCTCCTTGTACGCCAGCCCCAGCCGCGCTGCCGCCGCGCGCGCGCGTTCGCTCTCGTCCTGATCCGGCAGTTGGCGCAGATAGAGCAGTTCCTCGTAGTTGCCGAAATAGATGTCACGCAACTCCGGGCGGCGGTCGAGACCCAGCGATTTGATGACGAGGCCCTCGTAATGGTGGGCGAGGAAATCGGTCAGGTAAAATGTGCCGGGCTGCCGTTCGGCCTGCTCCTGGAAGCGCGCGCCGGCGTAGAACTCGTAACAGTGGGGGCCTGGGATGCGCACTGCGTGGGGATAGCGGGCCAGCAACGCGTCCAGCGCGCCGACCGTACCGCACTCGGCATAGCCGACCAGAATGCGGTCGAAACGACCCGCCCAGGCGTCCAGTTTTTTCGCCACTGCCGGGGCGATGCGTTCGGGGCGGTTATGCAGTTGCGCGGGCACGGCTGTCAGTTCGTAGTCCCAGCCGCGCCGATTGGCGATGGCGACCAGTTCCCGCACAATCGCGCCGCACGCTATGATGCCGATCTTCAAGTACGTTCTCCTTACTCCGCAGAGAAAGCCCGGAGAGGTAGAAAACTGCCATTTGTGGCTGTTTCAGGCCGTTCAATCAAACAACTGTCAAACAAGTTTCTACTTCAAATCCCTCTACAGAGCTGGTGAAACTGGCCAAATGTGGCTGTTTCAGGCCGTTCAATCAAACAACCGTCAAACAAATTCTGGCTATCGAACCCCCGTACAGAGCCAGCGAAACTTCCTTATGTGCCTATTTCAGCCCTTTCAATCAAACAACAGTCAAACAACAGTCAAACAAATATTCCTGGTTGCGGGTCTAACCGGCCCAGTAGGGCAGATATGTCCGGCTTTTGGCTCCAACTTCGGGGTCTCGTATGATGACCAACTTTGATTCTACAGATTCCTTGAGAAGCCTTGATGCTTGGGACGCGCTCTTTTCGGCGATGCCGAAGCGTTCCCGAATCGATGCATTGTTCATGGGAAGTTTCATCACATAGCGCAAACACGCGTGCAGGTAGCACGCCCGCACCCGGTCTGTCCTGTCCATTTCATTCATAGGCTTCTGGGCAAACAGAGTCGTCCTTGTAAAACCGTTAGGCGCCTCAAACAGCGGCGCCGGCAGTTGATAGCGCTCGGCCTGCTGAACAACCCTGTCGATTCCACTGCCGCGCTCTTCACAGAAGTTGAACCGGCGCATTATGGAGGCCAAGGTTTCGTTGAGAGACCGCGGCGGCGAATCCACAAAGCGGTCCGTCTCGACCAGCGGGCTGCCCGGATTGGTAATTTCAATGCGGCTGTCGAAAATCTCCACCATTGGCCCGGCACCGGTGACATTGAAGTCTTGGTGGATCAATGCATTTGCGATCAATTCACGTAACGCAATTTCGGGAAACATCGGCACTGCCCGTCGCAATGTCTGTTCGATTACCTCGTTTGCGGGAACAAGCGCCATGATATACTCGATGATTCCAGGGAATCCGACGGCATAGCCCACTACAAATTCCTGTTCCCTCAACGTTTCGGTGCGGCCTGCGCCGCTGTACTGTATGATACGCATAGCCTTGCGTTGAATCTGTCGAAAGTCGTGCAGATTACGGGCAAACAGGATAGCACCCAAGTTGGTGATATTCCAGCCGCCTGCATCGCAGCGCGTAATCAGCCTGTCGTCCTGGAGCGCGCTGAGGATTGCGGCGCGGCCGTCAGGGAGTGGCCTCTCAATCAGGTCGAAGTAGGCAGGATAGTAGAGTTTGTGCAGAACGTCTTCGTCGCTTGCCCGCTCGACGGCCATGCGCTCCTCAAAATTAATCTGGCTGAAAACATGCCAGAGTGTACGCTCCCTTTCAGGATAGTCTTTGAGCCTTCGCGTGCTGCCGCCTACACGGATAAACTCCTCACCACTGAAGGCAACAGGCTGATGCGATGCAGGTTCTACCTCCAAGAGCACAACCCGCTGGCCATCGACTTCGATTTCGTTGAAACGAAACTCAATGCGCGGGCTTATCAGACTGTACAGCCAGGTCTCCAGCGGTTCGTTGCCCTTTCTTGCGGTTGACGGAACAAAGGTAGTTCCAACAATGGCATGCGCTTCGTCCTCTATCCCCCAAATGGCCGAGGCGGACGTCTTTCCGTTGATGGCTGCCCCGTTCGCCAGAGCAGAGACATTTCTGCCGATAGTTTCCGGATTATCATTATTGCCCTTGAATTCTACCCATTCAGTTTCGCTCGGCAGGCGGCGCAATTCCCGCACCATGCCAGAGAGATATTCAGGACTTCGGGCCGGAATCATTTCCTCACCTTCTCGGATGCTTCAACGGGGTCAGCGCAAGGGTTCGGCGGATGAGCCACGACAGCAATCACCCCTCAGTTCGTCATGCCGTAACTTTCCTTTCGCAACGCGCTACATGCTCGCGCAGCGCGCGATTGATGTCCGTCTGGTAGCCGCGACCACCCGGAGCGTGGGCTTTGAACCATGAAATGAGGTCCGCGTCCAGGCGCAGCGTGATCTGCTGCTTGACAGGCCGATAGAAAACGCCGCGCTGAGCGCCCGACCAGTCGAGCACCTCGGGGATGTCGGTTGTTTTGATCTGGTCGTCGGGCATCTCCTGGAGAGATTGAAGTTTAGCCCGGCGTTCATCGGTCAACTGCGCTTTCTTGGTCATAGTTCGCGACGTTTCGCCAGAAGACGATGGTCCAGAGCTTGCCGCAAGCACGATTTGCTGACCGCCTGCCGGCTGACACGCAACTCAGCGGCCAACTGATCGAGTTCTTGAAGCATGTCTGGCGTGAAATCGACGTTGACGCGCGTCAAAGGCTGCTTCATTGTCCCCTGATTGGTAAAGAAATCGGATATGTCGCGGCCACTGTCCGCCATATCTGCAATTTCATCCCCTGTTAGGCGGTGAATGGAACTCTTCATCTCCTGTTGCGGTCGAATATGAAGCGCATCGTCATATCCGCTACCAGTAGTATACCTTATTGCCATGATGTTTTCATGTCGCCCTCTCTGCCATAAGCCTCCGGCAGATGCGCCGCGGCCGCTGCCTCAGTCCACGCTTTCACCTTCGCCAATATTTCTGCACTGACATCATCATAGTAATCGACGATCCGGCAGCGGTCGAACAGCAAACCAGCCTTTCGTGCGGTGCTGTTCCAATTGTATCGAGGCAGAGCCTCCGCAACGAAGAACATGCGCACCGGTGGAACTGTGGGCGATGTGTATAACCAGTTATCGCAGAAAGTACTGGGCTGTAGATAGGTAAGTGTTTGTTTGTAATGGGTCCCCGTTTTGCATTGACCGAAACCTATGAGTTGTCCTGGCAGATTGTCGGCAAAAGGTTTCCACACAACAACATCCAACCCACCGTCCAGTTCCTCTGGCGGAATCTCGTCACGGTTCACGAAGCCATCACCCTCCTGCATCTGCTTGCAAAGCGCGTTAACTTTCGCGGGAAAATTGGACCCTCTAGCGGAAGTACCGAAAATCAGTTTTTCGGCGCGGGCGCCAAAATACGACTGGGCTGCTTCCGCGGCAAGCTCTTCAAACAGTAGTGTTCCATCCATATCCTCGTGACGTCGGTTACTTGTCATGTTCAGTCTGGTCGCTAGGAGCAGATACTTGTAAATGATATGTCTGTGGTTCTCGTCCTCCTGATCTGAAAGGAGCGTGATTCCCGTTCTTCCGAGCGCAAATGGATAGCCATCTCGACACGCATGACTGCGACGCTCCATCTCCTTGAAAGCATCTTCAACGATTATAGGTGTTTCTTCCTCCTCCGGTACACCATCAGTGTAGTCGTTTTCGTCTAACCTGCCGAGATCTTGCAATAGGGCGGTCATTGACGTCCCGTTGTCTCTCCAACAGACCCACTCGGCGTAGTCAGCAATCTCGTGTGCGCCTGCGCGAGGGGAAGGTGTTCCTGGCAACTTGAACATCAACTGCCCTCCGCGATGCGCTTCTTCCTGCCGGGGTTGCGTCTTCGTTCCATCTCGTCGTAGAGGTCATCCGCGAGATTCGCCACCGTTCCAGCTGCTCTAAGCAGTTCTTCGGAACCATCGTAACCTGTCGAAAGCAAGGCACGTGCATGTTCGAGATTCCGCTTGGCAGCGAGCAGGGATTCCTCAAAGACATTGGATGACGGACGGCTTGTCTCGAAGGCAATTTCAAGGTTGTTATTATCCCGAAGGGCGGCGAGTGCTTCTCTACTGGCAACGACCGCTTCAAGCATGCGAAGGTGCGGGTTCTGTGACTGAATGACCGGAGGCGTCTGATCCCTTTTGCTGCCGTACAGCCAAAGGCAGAGTTCACGGAGTTCCTGCCCCTTTTCGGCGGGCACCGGCTCCGGCTGCTCATCCGTCTCTGGTCGCAATCCGATAAAGCCGCTGATACCTGGGTAGGTTATGCCGGCATAGAGATGGGAGAAGGAGAAATGGTTATACCAGCGGTCTTCGCGGCTGAATACTTTCATTCGCTCGGCTTGCTCAATGACCATTAGCCCGCGGTACAGCCTCTGCACGGTCTTGTGCGTGTCGCCAATCTGTCTTGCGATGTCTTCAAGTCCGATGTTGAAATTCCTATGCACGTCGGCGATGTACTGGGATTTAGCGTAGCTGCTCCATTTGGCTGGGCCATTTACATGCTTGAAACCGAGATAGCGCCAAGTCTCCTGGCGGGAACCAACCACCACGGGAAGCATTGCGAGCGCTGTTTTCTCTTCAGTTGTGATGACAGGGATTCTCGTCGCGTAGGATGCGGCCACTGTCGGCTCAAGTAAGATTTTGACCGCGGCCAGACGACGGTTTCCTTCGATAACAATATTCTTTCCATTTTCCTTGGCGACGATCAGCGGTTCGTGGCGAAAGAATCCGCTGGCCGCGATGGACATCATCACTTCCCGAACATCCATCGCTTCCCATAAGATCTGTATCACCTCGTCTTCTGTTGCGTTGGCGCCCAGATCAAACTCAACAAGCCGAGGGTTATCGAGATCGAAAGCCAGATCAGAAACCTTCATCATTTTGATCTCTTCAGTATCCATATATCCCCCTTACGTAAATCTTTTTGTCGAGCTTCCTTCGCCTCTTCATGGGGCTTTGGCATTCGTCTTTCCATACACGCGGACAAATCGGGCGTCACCCTCGCCAAGTTGTCTTACTATGGTTGGCCCTAATGTCTAGACCACATTCCTTCTGAAAAACTGGAACATTCTTCACGCATTTGGACATGTATTCAGGTTGGAATTATGCGTTGGAATGCTAGGAGGGTACACTAGACATTGTACCCTCCTGGAAGTGAAAGTCTCAAAAGCAAGAAAAATTATGATAACACGCAAAGCTATCGACGCATGGAATCGTTAGCGAGGAGTTTATCTGATGATGTCAAACTCTTCGGCTCTTGAGCAGTTTCCGGTATCTCGAATCCCAGTCGTCAACGTTGCCACTGTGCCCCAAAGGAGCCCATTACGGTATCCTGGCGGGAAGACCTGGTTGATCCCCCATATCCGTGCATGGTTGCCCCGCTCCAAGTTCCATGCTCTTTTGGAACCTTTTGCCGGAGGCGGCATCGTGTCGCTCACCGCAGTGATGGAAAATCTGGTTGACGAAGCGGTGATGATCGAGAGAGACCCCGATGTTGCAGCATTCTGGAAAGCGGCATTGCTAGATACAGATGACCTCATAGAGAGGATTCAGCAGTTCACTCCAACCAGGAAAGTGGTTGAAGAGCTTGAGCGGGAAGGCTGGAGGAATAATGCAGAACGTGCATTCCGTACTTTGGTGCTTAACCGGACGAAACGGGCAGGCATCCTTGCGCCGGGAGCATCATTCCTAGAGTCGGGAGAGAACGCAAAAGGGATTGGATCTCGATGGTATCCTGATACTCTGGTCAAACGTTTGCAGGAGATTGGGAAACACGCAAAGAGATTCGCCTTCTATGAGGACGACTCTATGCCAATCCTGGAACCCTTGTTGCAGGACTGGGGACAGAAGGCTGCGGTTTTTGTAGATCCTCCATACACAGGACAAGGGGGAAAGAGAGCTGGCTCCCGCCTTTATGCCCACTGCACAATTGACCACGCCCGCTTGTTTGAAATTTTAGACCGAAGTCGTTCCAATTTTCTGATGACATATGACGGAGCAGAGGAGATTGTTGACCTAATCCATAAGCATCGCTTTCATGCAGTCCGTGTCGAGATGAATAACGCCCATTATAGTCGGCTTTCTGAGTTAGTTATCACGCGAGAAAAACTGTTTTCGTGAGAGAGAAGTGCGAAAAGCCCTCTCCCCTCTTCACTTTCTCCTCTCTTACTCCAATGCCGCCCGCATGGCCCGCAGATGGGTCGGCGTTGTGCCGCAGCAGCCGCCGATCACGTCCACGCCCAGCGCCTGCATCTGGCGCGCGTAGTCGGCCATCACCTCCGGAGTGCCATCGTAGTAGACATCCCCGCCCTGCAAGACCGGCAGACCGGCGTTGCTCTGGGCGTACAGCACGACCCCCGGTGGGCGATGCTCAACCATCTCGGTCATCACCGTCTGAATCTCCGCGGGGCCGTTGCCGCAGTTGGCGCCGATTACCTGTACGCCCCAGGCGGCGAGCGTCTCTACCGCCTGTTTGGGCCTGACGCCCATCATCGTGTGCAGATTGGTATCGAATGTGAGCAGGCAGACGACCGGCAGTTCCGTCGCCTGCTGCACGGCGCGCACGGCGGCCTCCACTTCCTGCAAGTCACTCATCGTCTCGGTGAGAATGAAGTCGGCGCCGGCCTCGGCCAGGACCGCGACCTGCTCGGCGAAGAGCGCAATCGCCTCCTCCAGCGTCAGCACGCCCAGCGGATCGAGCAACTCGCCCGTCGGCCCGACCGATGCGCCCACCAACACGTCGCCGGCCTCATTCGCCACCGCGCGCGCCAGTCGCACCCCGGCCGCATTCAGCTCGCCTAGTCTGTCCTGCAGGTCGTGCATCTTGAGCCGGGCGGTTGTGCCGCCAAAGGTGTTGGTCGTGATGATGTGGCATCCGGCCTCGGCGTAGCCGCGATAGACCGCCTGCACCGCGTCCGGATTTTCCACATTCCACAACTCCGGCGCGTCGCCGCCGGTCAGGCCCATCTCCTGCAGCATCGTCGCCATTGCGCCGTCACCCAGCAGGGGGCCGCCCTGCCGCAGCCGCTCGACCACCGGGTGGGGGCGCGGTGTCAGCCATCCGCCGGAAGATGGGTCGGGTGTTATCGTCGACAGCATCCGGCGTAACCGTCGCGGGGGATAGTCGGTTTCAAGCTGCGCGGCGACGGTCTGGGCTACCTCCTGGGGATCTCCTGCTTGTTCCTGCCAGTCCGAACGGATCCAACCGTCCAGATATTCATCGGTGCCGATCGCGCCGGCGCGCATCGCTGCCTCGTCGATTGCGACCTGAAAGCGGGCCGGCAACTCGACCTTATGTCGGTTGCTGCGTCCCTCCCGGGCCACGACCATCGACGGGAAATCGCGCCAGAACGTGACCTGATATTCAGCCATATTAGTTAAACCTCGTGATTCGTGGTCAGTCGTCATCAGACTCTACCTTTTATCGAATTATACCGACTGGCGCGCAAGAATACCTAACGGTGGGTGTATCCAGGACTATTGTGGGTGCATCCCAACTGATTGTCCGTCAAGTGACGCCAAACCTGCCGACCTGGTCGGAGCCACCAATGGGCAAGTATATCTCCCGAATGATCTGAGATACTTCCTTTAAGCCCGCCGCACAACAAAACAAGAGTGTGGTATAATGTCTGTCGTGCAGGCATCCGGCCGAGCCAGACCCCGTTGCACTCCCTGGCCACCTGCCGGCCGCGATGGCCTCGGCAAACGCAAAAAAGGCGTTTTTCTTCGTATAGTAATCGAGAGGGGGGGGGGGTAAAGCGGACAAAGCGGACATTTTTTCCTAAACGTGTAACTACTCAGCCTCGTCTGGGAAGTTGTTTGAAAAAGAACGGTCATCGGCAAAAAGGCCAAAAATGGCTGCCGGAAAGCGTGAATCCTCCATCTACACGCCATAATTCGCACCATTTGTGCCGTTTTGATCCGAACCTGACCTTTTCAGACAGATTCCAAACACGATTTATTACACTTGGATGACTTGGTTGCCCATTGAAAGTCGCACTTTGGGTAATGGCTGAGTAGTTACCTAAACGTTTAGTATAGTCGTGCTCAAATAGCGCAGCGTTAGCGCATTCAACCGGTCCTGCCCACCGTCAATATGTCCGCATCCAAACCGGGGAATCACTCCCTCCTGTCAACTGCAGTTCAGGCCAACCTGCCAACCCAACGACTCCTGCCATCATCACCCCCAAAGTCTCGGATGCACCCCTAACCGTTGCCACTGTGCAGGTTCGCGCTGCTTCCATAGTTGGATTTTGGCGATCATTGCGTTACCATTGCCTCAATCTGAAGTTATCATTACTTCCAGGTCGTTGACCTGAACCCTGTCAATCCCTCAATCACATAGAACACAGTTCAGACAACATTTTAGCGGACCCATTTGAATCAAAGGAGAGAGTTTCATGAGGATTCGACATTCGTGGACAGTGGTGGGTGTTATGCTCATCCTGGCGTTGTTGATCAGCGCCTGCCAGCCGGTTGGCCAGGCGCCTGCTGCGGAAGAGTCGGCAGGCGGGGAAGAGATGGCTGCGCCGCTGAAAGTCGCCTTCGTCTATGTCGCCCCCATCGGCGACCTCGGCTGGACGTATGCGCACGACCAGGGGCGGCTGTACCTGGAAGAGAATCTGGAGGGCGGCGCAGAGACGGCCTTCATTGAGAACGTGCCCGAAGGCCCGGACGCGGAGCGGGTCATTCGCGACTTTGCCCAGAAAGGCTACGACCTGATTATCACCACCAGCTTCGGGTACATGGACCCGACCTTGATGGTCGCCCAGGAGTTCCCGGATACCCATTTTGTGCATGTGTCCGGCTACAAGACTGCTGACAATATGAGCACGTTGTTCGGTCGCATGTACCAGCCGCGCTATCTGAGCGGCCTGGTCGCCGGCAGCATGACCGAAAGCAATGTCATCGGCTACGTGGCCGCCTTCCCGATTCCTGAGGTGATTCGCGGCATCAACGCCTTCACGCTGGGCGTGCGCGAGGCAAATCCGGACGCCGAAGTGCGCGTTGTCTGGACGAACACCTGGTTTGGCCCGCCGGAAGAGAAGGAAGCGGCTGAAGCGCTGCTGGATCAGGGCGCGGACATCATCGCCCAGCATCAGGATACGACCGAGCCGCAGAAGGCTGCCGCCGAGCGGGGCGGGACCAGCATCGGCTACAACAGCGACATGCGCGTATTCGTCGGTGACAGTGTCCTCACCGGTCCGGTCTGGAACTGGGGGCCGGCCTTCGTGAAGTTCGCCGGGCAGGCGCGCGACGACAGTTGGATGGCCGAGCAGTACTGGGGCGGCATGGATGACGGGATTGTGGGTCTGGCTGACTTCAGCCCGTCGGTTTCCGCAGACGTGGCCGCAATGGTCGCGGAGAAGCAGGCGATGATCGTTTCCGGTGAGATGGACGTATTCTGCGGCTCGATGACGGGCCAGAACGGCGTCGAATTCCTGACGGAAGGCCAGTGCATGAATGATGGCCAGATGCTGGGGATGGACTGGTTTGTGGAAGGCGTCGTCGGTGAAGCGCAGGGCGAGGCCGCGCCGCTTGGAAACTAGCTCGTCGGCAATGTACTTTCAGCTAAAACTGACCGTGTTTACTGGAACGGCTCCTCTCTTGTCATAATTCGATTGCAAGAAAGGGGCCGTTCTCTTGAATTTCACTCGTACTCATCTGTAGTGAACTGCCCGTTTCCAGCCGCGCAGCTTGAATCCCGATCATCTTCTTTATCCCATGACTCACAGCTCAGACAATGGAAATGCAGAACAGACTGCGCCCGCAGTTGCGATGCGGGAGATCACCAAACGCTTTCCCGGCGTCCTGGCCAACGACCGCGTCGATTTGACGATCCGTAAGGGAGAGGTTCACGCGCTGTTGGGGGAAAACGGCGCCGGCAAATCCACGCTTATGAACGTCCTGGTCGGGCTGTATCTGCCGGAACAGGGCCGCGTGTGCATACACGGCCGTCCCGTGCATATCGACTCGCCCAAAACTGCCTTTGATCTGGGCATCGCTATGGTTCACCAGCATTTCAAACTGGTGATGAACCATACGGTCGCCGAGAACATCATTCTGGGGCTGGATGATCCCTACTGCGCTCCGTCGAGCCGAAGCCGGCGCACGCCCCCGTCCCGCGGCGGGCGACCGGCTGAGCAGGGACGCTTTCGACCCCTGCGACTGGATATGAAGCGGGTGCAGCGGCGCATTTCGGAGGTGAGCGAGCAGTACGATCTGTTCGTAGACCCGGAAGCTTTCATCTGGCAATTGAGCGTCGGCGAACAGCAGCGGATCGAGATTTTGAAGGCGCTGTACCGCGGCGCGGACATTCTGATCCTCGACGAGCCGACGGCCGTCCTGACCCCGCAGGAGGCCGACGCGCTGGGCCAGACGATGCAGCGCATGGTGCAGGAGGGCAAGACGATTATCTTCATCAGTCATAAGCTGGATGAAGTGACCCGTTTTGCCGACCGCGTAACCGTCCTGCGCCAGGGGCGGGTGATCGCCACGGAGGATGTGACCGGCGAAACCAGCGCCGCCCATCTGGCCGAGTTGATGGTGGGGCGGGCGGTCATCTTCCGCGTTGACAAAGAAGAGCAGGAGTTCGGCGAAATCTGCCTGGAGGTCGAAGGCATCAGCTGCCTGAACGACAAGCGCTTGCCCGCCCTGCAGGACGTTTCGCTGCAGATCCGCAGCGGCGAGATTCTCGGCATCGCCGGCGTTGCCGGAAACGGGCAGAAGGAACTGGCCGAACTGTTGACCGGTCTGCGGCGGGCCACCGGCGGGCGCGTGCGTCTGCTGGGGTGGGAGCTTACCAACCGTTCCCCGCGCGCCATCATTGACGCCGGCATCGCCCACATTCCGGAAAGCCGCATCCATGTCGGGTCGGTCGGCTCGATGAATGTGGCCGACAACATTGCGCTCAAGCACTATCGGGATAGGCCGGGGCCTTTCCTGGATCGCGGCGGTCTGGACAAGATGAGCACGGAACTGGTGGCCGAGTTCAATGTGGATACGCCGGGTATCACCACCAATGCCGGCGCCCTTTCCGGCGGCAATCTGCAAAAGCTGATTCTGGCCCGTGAACTGACGACAAACCCGAAGCTGATCATTGCGGCCCACCCGACGCAGGGGCTGGACGTGGGCGCGACCGAGGCGGTGCGTAATCGACTGCTGGAGCAGCAGGCCGCCGGTGTCGCCGTGCTGTTGATCAGCGAAGATTTGGACGAACTGTTCAGCCTGGCCGACCGCATCGCGGTCCTCAACGGTGGGCGGGTGATGGGCGTCGTCGAAGCTCGCGCCGCTACCCGCGAGCAGATCGGGCTGATGATGGCGGGCAGAACGGGAACTGCCGTGAATAGTGAATAGTGGAGACTACGGGCCGCGAACCACTGAATCGCACTGGCTGAACTGAGAGCGCGGAACTGATGGATATTCTGTACAAAGTTGGATCGATTGTTCTTCTGCTGATGGGCGGGCTGTATCCGCTGGCCGCGATCTACATGATGATGAAGCTTCTCGCGCGCGAAGATGCGCCGCGCCCTTCCCCTGCCTTTATGCTGCTCCACTTTGTACTGATGGCAACGGTCCCTCTGGCCGGAATTTTGGGCGGATTCGCCGGTTTCGCGCCCACGCTGTGGGAGAGCCAAGTAATCCGCCTGATCGTCTACGGCGCGGGCGTTCTCTCGCTGGCTGCGTTTGTGATGCTCTTTGTCAGCAGCCGCTCGCGGCAACTGCCGTGAGGCAGGATCGGCGGCAGATCCGTAGTCAGTTTCCAGTGATGCGGCTGGCCGCTAACCACAGGCCACCAGCCACTGGTGTCTGCGATGACTGACGCCCCGGTTTACCTTCCCCGTCCGACATACCGCCTATTCGCCGCCGGAGGGGCGGCGGTCGTATTGCTCTTTGCGTGGGAGATTCTGAACGGATTCAGCTTGTCTACCCTCTTCTTTTTATTGGCGGCGTTCGGGTTCACCGTCGTCTACCTGCGTTGGGCGCTGATGCGTCTGGAGTTGACCGCCGACGGCGTAACCGTTCACACGCCGCTGCAAGCGCCGCTGCGCATTCTCTTTCGCCAGATGATCACCTGTGACGAGGCCGGCCGCATTACGCCCGGATTGAGCCTCGTCTATTGGCCCTTCAGCGCCGACGGCTTCGTCGATACGGAAGTGCCCCGCACCCAGTTTCTGCCGGCTGTGGCGCGCCAGGAGAAGCTGCTGGCCGCCTTGCAGGATCAAATGTCCGGCTAACCTGACTGAATATAGTGATGAAGGCTTTAACAGAGTGGCGTCAGAGCAACCGAAAGTGCTGTTCGTCACCGGCGAATATCCGCCGATGCTGGGCGGTGTCGGCAGGTTCACGGCGGAGTTGGCGCGGGCATTGCACGCCCAGGGCGCGCAGATCGCTGTCCTGACCGACAGACAGGTCCCGGTCTCCGCGCAGACGGATTCCGTGCGTGTCCTGGCGCAGACCGGCGGCTGGGGCTGGCGGCTCCTGGCCGACATTCCCGCCTGCGCGCGCGCGGTCGGCGCCGATTGGGTTCACATTCAATATCAGACCGCTGCCTACGGGATGCACCCTGCCATCAACGCGCTGCCCTATTTTCTGCGGCGGCACGGCTTGCGCTCCGCCTGGACTTACCACGATCTGCGTATTCCCTATCTCTTCCCCAAGGCTGGCGATCGCCTGCGCCACTGGGTGACGCGCCTGCCGCTGCGCGCCGTGGATGCGGTCGTGGTTACGAATCAGAGCGACTGGGAGTCGGTGCGCCAGCAGACGCGGCCCGGTCAACTCCACCGCATTCCCATCGGCAGCGACATCGAGAGCCGGCAATTCTCGGATGCGGAGCGCAGCCAGCGTCGGGCTGCGCGCGGCTATGACAACGAACAGCTTGTGCTCGGCTACTTTGGCTTTTTGAACGCCAGCAAGGGCGGGCTGACGCTGGTCGAGACGTTGGCCGCGTTGGTGCGCCAGGGGCGGGACGCCCATCTGCTGATGATCGGCGAACGGGTTGGGGCCAGCGACGCGACGAACTTCAGCTATCTGCAACGGGTCGAGGCCAGCATTGCCGAACAGGGGCTGGACAGTCGCGTCCAGTGGACCGGCCATCAGGCGGACGCCGACGTCGCCGCCGATTTCAACGCCATCGACGTGCTGGTGATGCCCTATGAGGATGGCATGAGCTTGCGCCGCAGCACGTTGACGGCCGCGCTGGCCAACGGCTGCGCGATCGTCACCACCTATCCCCGGGCCCCGACGCCGGAGCTGACGCCGGACTTCGACCTGCTGCTCGTTCCCCCCCAAGACCCTGCGGCGACGGCCGCGGCCGTGGCGCGTATCGCTGAGGACGCGCGCTTGGCGGTGAGCCTGCGCGCCAATGCCCGCCAGTCCGCGCGCCAGTTCCGCTGGGATGTGATCGCCGCGCGCCATCTGGAGATTTACAAAGGATAGGCTCTGTTCTTCCGGGTTCATATTTCCTGCTCATTGACCCGCCAACGGTCGCGTTGTACACTGTCGGAACTGCAGCGGCCCGCGAACCATCACTGGCCGCTGACCACAAACCATTAGACACTGCGTAGAGGCCAACAGATGGAATATCGCGCATTTGGGCGTACCGGATTGGATGTCTCGGCAATCGGCTTTGGCTGCTGGGAGATCGGCGGCGAATACGGGCATTTTGATGACAGCGAGGTCGAGGCGGCGGTGCAGCGTGCGCTCGACCTGGGGATCAACCTCTTCGACACGGCTGAGGGCTATGGTTTTGGTCAGTCCGAGAGGATCCTGGGCAAGGCGCTGGGCGCGCGGCGCAAGGATGCGATTCTCGTCACCAAATTCGGCATCTATATCGAAGATGGGCGGGGGAGCCGCGACAGCCGCCGCGAGACGGCCCTGGCGGCCATTGACCGCAGCCTCAAAGCACTTGGAACCGACTACGTGGATGTCTATCTGATCCACTGGCCGGACAAAAAAGTGCCGCTGGAGGAGACGATGGGGGCGCTGGAGGAGATCGTGCAGGCCGGCAAAGCCCGGTTCGTCGGCGTCTCCAACTTCCGACCGCACCAGATCGAGACCTGCATGGCGACGCGGCGTGTGGACATCGCCCAGTACGGCTACAATCTGTTCGACCGCCGCCTGGAGCGCGAAGTCTTCCCAACCATCGAACAGCATGGAATCGGCCTGATGACCTACGGCTCGCTGGCGCACGGTCTGCTGACCGGCACGTTTACGCCTGAGACGAAATTCGACGAAAGCGACTGGCGCTCCAATGGCGTAGCCTTCAACATCCCGCTGTTTACCGAGGAGGTCTTTGCCAGGAATGTGGCTGCTGCTGACGACCTCAAACCGATAGCCGCCCGATACGGCAAGACGGTCGCTCAACTGGCGTTGCGCTGGGTGCTGTCGAATCCGGTGGTGAGCGTGGCGCTGGTAGGGTTCCGTCGTCCCGCGGAGGTTGAGGAAAATGTAGCCGGTCTCGACTGGTCGCTTGATCAGGCGACGCCGGACGAGATCGATGCGGTGTTCGCCAAACACGGCGTGGATACCGCGCCGCCGGCCTGGGTGGAGTCGCAATAACCGGAAACGCCAGGAGTTGTCGATTCCGGTTATAAGAGGAAAGGAAATCTGCGTATGGCTACGCCGCGACTACGCTTTCTGTCTGAGGAACAGGTGAGGCAGTTCAAGCTCAACGGCTTTCTGACCGTACATAACGTTCTCTCTGCCGAAAAGGTAGCGGCTCTGGCTGCGCATACCGATCGGATCGCGGCGGGCGAGGCCGCGCACATCCCGGAGGCGAGCATCCAGCTGGAAAGGGTGTTCCGCGAAGGCGAACGGATAGTTACCGATCAGGTGCTGTCGGTGCGCAAACTGTATAATCTGGCCGTCTATGACGAGGTCATGTGGGATCATGCCACCCATTCCCGGATCGTCGACATCATCGCCGATCTGCTGGGCAGCGATGACATCAAACTGTACGGCGACCAACTCTTTATGAAGGCGGCGGTCACGGGCACGGAGCAGCCCTGGCACCAGGATTCCGCGTCGTGGCGGGACATCTTTCCCATGGATCTGGTGACGGCATGGACGGCGATCGATCAGGCTAAGGTTGAGAACGGCTGCCTGAATTTCGTCCCCGGCACGCATCGCTGGGGGATGATGCGCAAGCCGCAACTGGATTGGTTCCTGGAAGACCTGGGAAGCGAGCCGTGGCCGATTGTGGCCGCGCCGCTGAATCCGGGCAGCATCAGCTTCCATCATAGTTTGGTTCTGCACCAGAGCAATGCCAACCTGTCCGGCCAGCGGCGGCGCGGCTACGCAGTCCACTACATGCGCGCTGCCTCGCAGCGTGATGAATCGGTTACGGACGCGCCCAAGATGCCGCCGTTCAGACAGATCAGGGGGCGCTCTTTTGCCGGGCGTGTATGAATGTGAGCGCGGGCAGTCCCTTGGACAAGCTGACAGCCGCCAGCCTCGCCGGAGCTACACCGCCCCAGGCGCGCCCAGTGGATGCGGGCCGTTGGCCATGGGATTGGCGCGGGCGTGGGCGTAGACCGCGTCCTGCACCTCAAGGATGCGCACCGCGTCCGTGATGTCGGGCTTGAAGCTGCGCCCCTCCGCAATCGCCGCCAGCCCCCGCCTGATCATCTCGCGCATCAGATCGCCATAGCCCGTGTCCGGCTGAAAGGTCACACCCTCTGTCGTGTGAACTTCGGTGACCGGATTGCCCTGCTGGTCATAGCGTTGCAGAACCGTCGCCTTGCTGCCGATGAAGCGAAAACTGTGGTCGCCGCCGCGCGCGCCCGCCGGGTAACTGTAGCCCGATTCGACGATGCCGGTTACGCCGTCATCGGTTCGCAGCACGCCCACCCCTATATCCTCGACGCCGCGCGCGTACATCTTGTTGGAGATGACAGCGCCGACGACGGAGACCGGTTTGTCACCGACAAGCTGCAGAAAGGTGTCGATACCGTGCGCGGCTTCGGTCGCCCAGCAGCCGCCGCCTGAAATCTGGGGATCGTTATGCCATGCCGAGGGCGTGGGGTCGTAGCGCGAGGGCGGCCCGTTGTTGAGACGGCTGTTGTAGAGGACCAAGTCGCCGAGGCTGCCATCCTCGATCATCTGCTGGACCAGGGCCACGAGCCGGGTTGCGCGGTTGGGCAGGGTCAGGGCGCTGAAGACGCCGCGCTCTTGGCACACCTCGGCGGCCGGTCTCATGCGCGCGGCGCAGTCGGCAAAGGGCTTATCCAGCAGAAACGGCAGGTCCCGCTGCGCGCAGGCCAGGACATGCTGCGGCATCTCGGTATGCTTGCCAGCCACCAATACGGCATCGGGCTGGCTTGCATCCAGGCATTCGGCTGCCGAACTGAAAGCGGGACAGTGGAATTCATCCGCCAACTGCTGGCGCGGGCCTTGTTCAGCGTCCATCACGCCGACGATCTCATGGCCCAGGTCGCGCGTCGTGTTCGCCATGCCGCGCCCATGGTGACTGTAGGAGAGTAGTGCGATTCGCATCGTTGTGTACCTCAGACCCAACCGTGATTGCGGGTGACGGGCATACCGGCGCGCTGGTGGGTCCACGATAGACCGCTCTCCAGGATGACCTCGCGCCCGCTAATGGACGAATTCTCCGCCGCGAACAGAATCTCCATAATGTGTCGGCCCCACTCGCCGGAGGTGGGCGGCTCGATGTCCTGTTCGATCGACTCCACGAATGATTTCCATTCATGGTGCATCTCAACCGGCGGGTCGTCGAAGGGGATATCCTTCCACTCGTCGCCCTGCCCGACTTTGACGAACTTCTCGCCATGCTGGCTGAAGCGTAGCGTGCCGTTGGCGCAAATCACCTGGCTTTCAAAGTTGGGCGCGCCGTCGGCAAAGCCGATCGATACGGCCACACCGGCCAAGCCATTCTTGTAGCGAACGAGCGCGGTGGCGGTGTCGTCGCTGGCCTGGTAGTGGGCGCGTGTGCCGATGCTGGCCGATACCGACACAGCCTGCGACGCCATCAGCCAGGTGAGGCGGTCGACCACGTGAACGCCGTTGGACAGCCACATGCCGCCGCCATGGAAGCGGCTGCGGTACTGCGGGGGGCGGCTGGCGTAGTTCCAGTTCTTGGACATGTAACAGATGACCGTCATCAGCGGGCCAAGCTCGCCCGAATCGAGGATCTCCTTGGCCTTGAGGCTGGTGCCGTAGAAGTGTTGGGTCTGGCCGACCATCAGCTTGACGTTGTTGTTGACGGCGGCCTCGATCATGTCGTCGCACTGCTTCAGGCTGAGCGCCATCGGCTTCTCCACGAGGACATGCTTGCCGGCGTTGCAGGCGTCCAACGTGAGCCGGTGATGGAGTTGATGGCCCAGCACGACCGCCACGGCGTCGATCTCTTCGTCCGCCAGAAGTTCAGTGTGCGTGGTGTATCCTTTGGCGATGCCATATTTGTCCATATAGAGGCGGCGCTTCTCTTCGAACAGATCGGCGACCGCGACGACCTCGACATTATCGAGGGTTGCGATGGCACTGCAGTGGGCGCGGGCGATGCCGCCCAGCCCAATAATTCCGACTCTTAAGTTGGCCATACTTGCTAATCGCTCCTGTGCATTGTGGATATGGTGTTGAAAGAGTTTCCAATATCGAGTTCAGGGTGTGCGGTGTCACTTGAACACGCCGCTGGTGATCCCCTCGACGATCTGGCGCTGGAAGATCAGCGTGATGATGAAAACCGGTATCGACGTGAGGATGACCACCGCATTATAGCGGAAGATACAGATGCCCTGGAAATGCCGCCTTTTGTTATGCGCAGAACCCTAGACCGGGGGGAGAGTGAAGGGGAGAGACAAGACCTTGCTTCGCACTCCTGCTGATGGGTGAGGCTCTGGTACAATACGGCTCGCAGCCGCTTCACATTGGCCTTTGCAATGCAATCAAATGATGCTTTCGCCTTTCGAGTTGAAGGCGGAGGGCAGGATCGAATGGAGATGACCGGATGACAATGAAAATCGCAGTGATCGGAACCGGCGGCGTTGCCGAGAAGAACTACCTGCCCTACATCGCAGAGCGCGAGGATGTCCAACTCAGCTACTTGAATCGCACGCGCAGCAAGGCGGAGGCGGTGGCAGAGCGTTTCGGCGGGCGGGTTGCAGCGGACGCGGCCGACCTGATGGCGGACGAGCCGGACGTCTGCCTCGTCTTCACCAAAGAGACGGACCGCCTCGACGCGGCCAACGCGCTGCTGCCGTTCAAGCCGAAGCGGCTCTTCTTCGAAAAGCCGCTGGCGGCGCGGCACGGCCAAGCCAATGTCGTGGAGGAGGACTTCTTCGACGCCCGGGAGATGCTCCAGGCCGCGCACGGCGCCGGCGTCGAGACTGCGATGGTTTTCAACTACCGCTTCTTCGACCAGACGCGGCTGGCGCGGGAGATCGTTGAAAGAGAGGCGTTCGGGACGCCGGTGCATTTCAGCGGCATGGTGCATTACGCCTGCTGGAGCCACTGCATCGACCTGGTGCTGCACTTCATGGGACCGGCGGCCAGCATCAGCGCGCAGGCGACCGAAGCGTCCGGCCCGTGCATGGGCGCGGAAGATTCGCGCAATGTGGCGGTGGCGGCGCGTATGGTCAACGACGCCACCGCCACGCTGATCGGCACCTGCGCCATCGACTTCAAGCTGCCGCTCTACGAGTTGACCTTCGCCTATGAGCACGGGCGCATCAGCATGAGAGACCTGGACGGCGAGATGGAGGTGATCGACTACCGCTCGCGCCGCCATGAACGCCACAGCCTGCCCTATGACATCTCGCGCTGGGATCAGTACCGGGCGTCGTTCGGCAAGGCGATCAACGCTTATCTGGACAGCGTGCGCGATGGGGATCTGCCGCCGGTTCCCGGTCTGGCCGGTTTGCAGGAGCTGCAGTTTGAGGCGGGGATCAAGCGCGCCATCGCCAGCGGCGCGACCGTGGCGTTGGAGGAGGCGTTTGGGCTGGAGGGGTTGCCCTAACGCGCGTTCATTCTGAAATCTAGCTTCATCCGTATAGCGTACTGCGTAGGGCAGGCGAGACACCTGCGTTTCCAGCGTTCAGCCTTTGAAAAGTCTTGGTGTCAATCGGGTCTTACATTCGTTGCCACTGAAGTTCAGGCCACTTGGACTTCACAACTCCGTCTTGGGCCGCTCCTTGGTCGGGTCGACGAAGGGCACGCGCACGACCTCGGCGTCGACGATGCCGTCGGCGGGCAACTGAACCTTGACGCGGGTCCCACGCCGCCAGTGGGAGCGGGGCATGACGGCAAGCGCGATGTTCGACCCCACCGTCGGTGACCAGAAGGCGCTGGTGACATAACCTACGTCGTCGCCGGATTCGTTGTCCTTGACGAGATAGAAGTCCTCGTTGTACCAGACGATCGGCTCGCCGCCGACCTGCAAACCCACCAGCCGCTGGTTCACTCCCTCCTGCTGGATGCGGGCGAGCGCCTCTTTGCCGATGAAGTCGCCTTTGTCCAGGTCCACCTGCCAGCCGAGCCGCACTTCGTAAGGGTTGTTCTCTATGTCCATGTCCTGGCCGTAGGAGAGGATGCCCGCTTCCAGGCGGCGGATATGGCTGGGCGCGATCACACCCAGGTTGAACTCCTCGCCCTGCTCCAGGATGTAGGGCCAGACGTCGTCGGCGTGCAGCATGGCGTCGTGCAGGTAGATCTCGAAGCCGACCTCGGCGGAGAAGCCGGTGCGCGAAATCGTTACCGGATGGCCGTTCAGCTTGGCGTGGAGCAGGCCGTAGTAAGGGATCTCGCGGACATGGGAGCCAATCATCTTCTCCAGCAGCGCGGCGGACTTGGGACCCTGAATCTGGAGCGGTGATACGTCCAGTTCGTGGATGTCAACGTTGAAATTGCCGGCGGAGTTGACGCCTTGCGCCCACAGCAGCAGGTCGGAGTCGGAGATGCTGAACCAGAACTCGTCGTCGGCAACCCGCAGCAGCACCGGGTCGTTGATGATGCCGCCGTACTGATTGCAGAGGATCACATAACGGGCCTGCATTGGTGGCAACAAGGTGTGTACGTCACGGGTGATGAGATGGTTCACGAAATCGGCCGCGTCGGGACCCTTGACCTGGATCTGGCGTTCGACCGCCACGTCCCACATGCTGACATGCTCGGTCAGGTATTTGTACTCTTCAAGCAGCCCGCCATCTTCGGGCTTGACGTATGCACGCGGATGGTACAGATGGTTGTACGTCGTGTATGCCCAGCAACCCGCCGCCTTCGACAGATGCCACCATGGGGACTTCCTGATGCGGGTCGAGATGAGTATGCGGGCGTCGCTGTTGCCGCTCTGCCGCAGGTTGATCGGCAGGCGCCGCCGCTTGAGACCGTCTATGACCAGAGTTTGTGCCACTTGAAGTACCTCCGTTTGCTGGTGGTTCGTGGCCACTGGCGTTTTACGCTTTCATTTTTGTGCCTTGCGGATCGTAAAGAGGTTCGCGGGCGACCGTCGCCGGAAGACGCTCGTCGAAGTAGAGGACATCAACGCTCGTTCCCACCTCGGTATAGTCCATCGGCAGGTAGCCGTATACGATGCCGCGTCCGATCGAGTGGCCGTAGTTGGCGCTCGTCACATAGCCCAGCACGCGGTCGCCGTCCATGATCGGCTCCTTGCCCATGACGGCCGCGTTGGCGTTGTCCAGGGTCATGCAGCACAGCCGGCGCGTCGTACCCTGCGCGCGAACCTTCGTCAGCGCGCCGCGGCCGATGAAGTCGCCCTTGTCGATGCGCACGGCGAAACCGATGCCCGCTTCGTAGGGGTTGTACTCGGTGTGGATGTCCTGACCCCACAGCCGGTAGCCCTTTTCCAGCCGCAGCGAATCGAACGCGCCGCCACCGGCCGCGATCAGGCCGAGCGGCTGGCCCGCTTTCCAGAGGATGTCCCACAGGCGCAGGCCCTGCTCGACCGCGGCGTATATCTCCCAGCCGAGTTCGCCCACGTAGGAGATACGCAGCGCCAGCGCGGGGAGTTCCGCTATCGTTATCGGCTTCGCCGTCATATATGGGAAGCCGGCGTCGCTCAGATCGTCTTCGCAGACGCGGCTGAGCAGGTCGCGCGCCCGCGGCCCCCAAAGACCGATGCAGCATTGCCCTGCTGAAATGTCGGTTACGTTGGCCGCTCCGTCGTCAGGAAAATGCGCCTCGATCCAGCCCAGATCGTGGAGTCCCATCGCGCCGCCGGTTACGATGAGGAAGCGCTCCTCGTCGAGTCGCGTCACGGTCAGGTCGCACTTGATCCCACCGCGCGGCGTCAGCATCGAGGTGTAGGTGATCGTTCCGAACGGACAGTCCATCTGATTGGCAGCCAGGCGCTGGAGCGCGGCGAGCGCGGCGGGTCCGGTCAGTTCGAACTTGGCGAAGGGTGTCAGGTCGAACATTGCCACGCGCTCCCGTGTGGCGACATGCTCGGCGGCGACCGTTGGCGACCATTCGCGCGCCGCCCAGCCGTTACGCGCTGCGCCCGGCACGCTAAGGGTTGTCAGATGCGCTGCCTCTTCGCGTGCCCAGAGGGCACCTGAGCGCGGGTCGAGCAATGCCCGGTTGGCTTCGTACCATTGGGGGCGCTCCCAGCCTGCGTTTTCGAAGAAGACGGCGCCCAGCTCCTGCTGGCGTGCATAAAACGGCGTCAGCCGCAGGTTGCGCGGGTGGGTCATCTGCTGGCGCGGGTGGATGATGTCGTACACCTCGCGGTACTGCTGGGCGGCACGCGCGCGGATGTAGCGGCGGCTCAACGCGTGCGGGTGGAAGCGTCTTATGTCGCACTCTCGCAGATCCAAAGTCGGCTCGCCGCTTGCAATCCACTCGGCCACCGCCTTGCCTACCCCGCCCGCGTGTGTGATCCAGACCGCTTGCGCCGACCAGAAGCCGCGCACCTGCGGCGATTCGCCCATCACAGGGAAGCCGTCGTTGGTGAATGAGAAGATGCCGTTCAACCTGCGCGTCAAACCCACGTCTTTGAGGCTCGGCAGCAGTTCTCCCGCCGCCGCCATCGCCGCCTCGAAGTGGGTCGGCGCGAACGGCATTTCAGCGGGGTCCATGCCCGCGACCTCGTGGCTGGGGATGTCGGCGGCGTCCAACAGGAGCGGTTCGTGCTGATAAGAGCCGATGCCGATGCTCTCGCCGACCTGTCGGAAGTACATAGCCTTGTCCTGGTGACGCAGTAACGGGAGTCGAATCTCCTCCTTTGCGCCAGCCAGTTCGGGCAGAGGTGTCGTAACCGCGTAAAGGTGCTGCATCGGCGACAGCGGGATCGGCACGTCTGCCATACCGCCGACCGCTGGCGCCCAGATGCCCGCCGCCGCCACAACGAGGTCTGTACTGATATCGCCGTGGGTCGTATGTACCGCCGTAATGCGCCCGCCGGTGATGCCGAAGCCGGTAACTCTGATGCCGCCGAAGAAGCTCGCTCCGTTTCTCTCCGCCGCGCGTGCCATCGCCTCCGCCGGTCTGGTCGCTTTCGTCTGGATGTCAGAGGGGACGTACAGCGCGCCCAGAATGAGGTCGGACAGGAGTGGAAAGCGGGCGCGCGCCTCCTCCGGGCTGAGCAGGTGGCATTCGACGCCCCAGGCCAGGCCGTAGCCGCGCTTGCGTTTCAGGTCGATGAGTCGCTCCGGCGTCCAGGCGACTTCAAGGCTGCCGACCGTTTTGGCGCACGGCTCACCGTCAAGTTGCATGTGCGACCAGAGATCCACGCTGTAGCGCGCGAACTCTGTCATCGTCTTCGACGCGTTAATCTGGAAAACCAGGCCCGGCGCGTGCGATGTTGAGCCGCCCGTCTCGAAGAGCGGGCCTTGCTCGACGATAACGATCTCCCGCCATCCGAGCTTGGTCAAATGGTATGCCACGCTGCAACCGGCGATTCCCGCGCCAATGATCACCGCTCTGGCATGTTTAGGCAACGTCATTTCAGCCATCTCTACGTGCCCACCGGCCACTGCCGTTGTGCATCAGGCCATGATTTTCAACTTCTCATAGGGGACGACCAGCCGCAGCGATTCGTTGTTGAAGAAACGCTCAATGTCGCGGGCGATCTCTTCGACCAGGCGCATTCGATTCTCGACTGTGTGGCCCGAAACATGGGGGGACAGGAAGACATTGTCGAGATCGCGGAAGGGATGGTCTGCTGGCAGCGGTTCCGGCTCGAAGACATCGATGTAGGCGTTGAAGCGGTTCTTCTGCAGTTCGACAAGCAGGGCATCCTGATCCAACGTCCAGGCGCGTGCGGTATTGATGAACAGTGCGCCGTCACGAATCGACCGGAAATGCGCGCCTGTGATCATGCCTTTGGTTTCGGGCGTGATCGGCGCATGAACCGAGATGATGTCGGCCTCGGCGAACAGTTCCGACAGGGCGACAGGGCGCACATCCAGCAGGCGGGCGTCCTCCTGGCTGAGATAAGGATCGTACACCATCACATCGCAGCCGAATGGCTTGAGGAGGTTGATTACGCGGCGCCCCACCATGCTGGCGCTGACGATGCCCACCTTTTTGGCGTAAAGGGAGTGACCGGGCCAGTTGTGGGCAGGTTTCCAGCCGCGTTCGGCCTTCATGCTTTTTTCGTAGGGGAAGAGGTTGCGCTGTCCGCTCAACATCGCCCAGAGCGTATATTCGGCGACCGATTCGGCGATCACGTCGGCAGCGCTGAGGAGCACGATGCCGCGTTCATGGCCGGCGGGGGCCAGGCGGGTCTTGACCGAACCGGCGGCATGGCCGACGATCAGGAGGTCGTCGGCAACGGCAACATGCGCTTCCGTAATTTGGGGTGATCCCCAGGAGGTGATCACCACTGCCGCGCCCGGCAGCATCTCAAGCAGTTCGTCGCTTGTGTAGTTGCGATCCAGTTCATTCCAGAACACGGTGCCCAGGTTCTCCAGCGTGGCGACGGCTTCGGCGGAGAGGATGTCCTGGGAAAGGTCAGCTGGGGGGAGATAGAGAATTTTGCGTGCTGGCATGGATTGCCGCCTATGATTTGCACCGCCGCAGCAGATGGTCGACCAGGTCAGGCCGGGCCACTGATTCCTGCTCGCCGCTGCTCAGGTCTTTTACGGTTACGGCGCCGGCCGCCAACTCATTCCCCCCTAACAGAAGGGCAACGAGGATGTTGCGTTCTTCGGCATATCTGAACTGCCGTCCCAGATTGTCAAGGTCCGGGTAGAGATCGACGCGCAGGCCCGCGCCGCGCAGAGTGTGCGCCAACTCTACGTTGGCGGCCAGGGCCTCCTTGTCGAAATTCGTGATCAACACCTGGGGCTGTCCGGCCAGCTTTTGCGGAAAGAGGCCGCGCTCTTCCATAATCAGCAGAATCCGCTCCAGTCCCAGGCTGAAGCCGCAAGCGGGGATCGAGCGGTTGCTGAACATGCCGATCAGATCGTCGTAGCGTCCGCCCGCGCCGCCGGAGCCGCTCAAAGTGGGAAACTCGATCTCGTAGATCGGTCCGGTATAGTAGCTCAGGCCGCGCGCCAGATAGGGGTCGATGCGGATGTGCGCGCCGGCCGGGCCTGTCTGCGTCAGCGTCACCACCTCTTCCAGTTCAGCCAGCGCCTGCGCGCCGTTGGCCGAGCCTGCCAGCCTGTCGTTGAGCCAGGCGAGTATCGCGTCAGTTTCGTCCGGCGCGGCGGCCATCAACTCCAACAGGGCTGCCGTGGCCGTCTGACCGATGCCCCGCGCCCGCAGTTCCTTCTCCACCCCGTCCAGACCGATCTTGTCCAGCTTGTCCACGGCCACCAGCGCGACCGTCTCCAACTCCGCCGGCACGCCGCTCACCTCCATCAGCCCGCGCAGCACGCCGCGATGGTTCAGGCGCAGACGGAACCCCGACTCATCGCGCCCGCGGAAGCCCAACTCCTGCAAGACCTGCGCGCCCGCGTTCAGCACCTCCGCTTCCACCAGCTGGCTGGACGAGCCAACCACATCCAGATCGCATTGGTAGAACTCGCGAAAGCGCCCCTTGGCCGGCCGGTCGGCGCGGTAGACCGGCGCGATGTGATAGCGTTTGAAGTAACGGGGCAGTTGATTGCTGTACTCTGCGACGATACGGGCGAGCGGCACGGTCAGGTCGTAGCGCAGGCCCGCATCGGCGATGTCGTCTTCGGTTGGGGCGTCGGCCAGCGCCCGTTGCAGCTTGGCGCCCCGCTTGGCGACGCGGAAGATCAGTTGATCGCCCTCTTCGCCGTACTTGCCGAGCAGGGTATCCAATCGTTCCATCACCGGGGTGTCGAGCGGTTCAAAGCCATAACTTTGATAGACGCGCTCGATCACACCGATGACATATTGTCGGCGCAGCACGTCCACGGGCAGGAAATCGCGTGCGCCGCTGATTGGCTTGGTTTGAAATCGGGCCACCGAATCTTCTCCTATTTAGCGTTTGACCCTGCTCGAACGGCGTGGGACATGAACCTGTTGATGCTGCCGCAGCCAGTGCGATAGAATGGACACGCTCAGCAGCCAGCGGTCAAGAAGAACCCACTATTCAATAGCCGCCGTCTGGTGAATGACCATTTGCGCGATTGTGTGAGCCAAGCGCTTGAAGTCCTGACGCGCGTCACGGGCGGCCGCGGCATGGCTGCCAATTGCGCCATCGGCAGCGGTCAGGTGAAAGATGGGTTTGCGTGCCTCCTGTGCCATCGGCACGAGACTGCGGTAGTGTTTGACGGTGGCGAGGGCGTGTTGCACATCCAGCGCCGGCGTCGCCGCGTAGGGGCCTTCCATATCACCTAACAGATTGCGGGCGTACTCCTGCGGCATGCGATTCACCCATTTGTCATAGGCTTTTACCGGACGGCTGAGACGCACACCGTGCTGTTGCACTATATAGCCGATCGGCTGCATCTTGCCCAGCGGCAACTCGAACTCTGGATGCTGCCAGTGGTCCTTGCGCTGCCTCCAGTCCTTCCGCCATCCGCGCAGGGAGGGGCCGAGATTACGCAGACCCTGGAGTGAGAACAGATCTGCGCCTAAGGGAACGATGATGTAATCGGTTGCGATCAACGCCGATCGGTTAATAGCGCCAAGGTTGGGGCCGACATCGGCCAGAACAATGTCAGCGCTCATCTGCCGCGCTCCATCCTGCATCACAGTTGCGAATGCCGTCAAAACGCGAAAGGAGCGGTACAACTCGCCGGAACCGAGCGCGTTGGGCCATTCGGTGGACACGGTGTCCTCGAATCCGGCCAGCGCCAGATCGCCCGGAATCAAGCCAAGCGTAGGCGTAATCTGTGCGAGGACAGGAGTCTGGATATCGCCCGCTCGCGTCAGAGGCCGGACGCACTGCATGATGGTTTGCCCCACCGCGTCACCGTTGTCATGCCACAGTTCCTCCAGCCGCTCCTCGTTGAGGAAGGCGGCGGTGAGATTGGCTTGCGGATCCAGGTCGCAGGCAAGCGCCCGATAGCCTATGTCGGACAGCATCCAGGCCAAATGATAGACAAGTGAGGTTTTGCCAACGCCGCCCTTTGTGTTGAAAAAGGTCAGAACGGGGACGCTCATCTTGCCGTGGCCTCTTGATTGCGCGCCGCATAGATCGTGACCCGAACGAAACTGCTTGAGACATCAAATTCCGGAGGCGGATGTCCTGCCTGCTCTAAGTGTCGTCTTGCGATGCCGATCCCAACACCGAAGCGCTGAACATAGCCCAAGGTCTTCATCGCGTCCGCCAGATTGGGATTACGGTAATCGGTGAGTCCCGGATGGCCGAAATTATCGGCAGAGACCGCCCCGAACGCTCCGCCGGGACTTATCACTTCAATGCGATCGCTGAACCAACTGACGCGAACCGGCGCATGCGTCGCTTCGTATGTTCTGTGCATCACAGCGTTGCGGGTGATCTGCTGCAACGCTTCTATCGGATACAGTGCCGTCCGCTGTTCGGTGTCGCCGGCTGTAATCTTTACTTCTGTGCGGTTATGCGCTCTCAGTTTCTCGTCCAGCCGACGCAGCAGGTCTGGAATGGCTCCGCCAATGTCCTCACTGTCAAGAATATCATCCGCCAACTCTTTGCCGCCAATTCTGAGGAACTGCGCGTAGGCGCCGGGCAAAAAGTCCTGTGGATTTTTGCCTAGTGCGAGTATGCCCAGCACAGTGGCTGTAGGCTGCTGCGCGGCCTCAATCATCTTTGTTGCGACGAGTTGGTCGTGGAGCGTGCGGTCGTTGGCGGCCAAAATCTCGTCTGAAAACGCCGCAGGCAGATACTCGTTCTCAAATTGGGTCAGGTTGAGGTCGGGCAGGCCGGCGGTAGGTATGGGCGCAACATCAAAAGGGCGGTCTCCGTGTCGCCGCTTCTCGTTGAGAACGCGCTCGTCCTGCGCTGTGGCGATGCCGCGGCGCGGGCCGATTCGAATATGGACAGTGCCTTTGTAGCGCAGCGGCGGCGAGTTGGACGGCTCTACGATGACCAGCGCAAGATCCTTACCTTGGAGAGTCCTCTTTGCCACTGCCAGCGTAGGCGGCGGCAGGATGTTGCCATCGGTTTTCATGTCGGCCAGCTGTTGCAGAAGTCGATCGGGGTCCGATATGCCGATGAGTGTCCCATCGTCCTTCACGCCCACAAAAACGAGTCCGGAGGCGCCGTGACCGGGTAGATCGTTGGCAAAAGCGCAGATGGCCTCCCTGATTCTTGTGGCCGCGCTTCCGGATAGGGATTCCTTGAACTCGACGCGGTCAGTTTCGCCCTCGGCGATGACTTGCGTAAGTTCTGCATCTGAGAATTTTGACACTACCTAATCTACTCCAGTCCGCTTTTCAACACATCCCGGTAGGCGGCCAGGCGGGTGAGGCGCAGGGCCCGTTTGTGGCCGAGAAGCGCTTTCAGCCATTCGCTCGCTATCTGCAGGCGAAATTCGGCCAGCAGATAGCGCCGCAGCAGCGCCGCCCAGACCGGCCCATGCCATTTGCGCGCGTAACGCACCTTGCTGCGGTTGAAGAGAATATGGCGCCTGGCGCTCACCTGGCCACTGCTGCGGCCCTCGGCGTGGATGACGATCGCGGCCGGGTCATAGACCACGCGCCAGCCTGCGCGTTTGATGCGGCGGCACAGATCCGTCTCTTCACTGTACATGAAGAACTGCGGATCGAAGCCACCGAGCGCGGCCAACACATCCCCGCGCACCAGGAGCGCCGCGCCAACCAGCCAGTCCACATCCTGCCGCGTATCCGCCGGCCAATCGGCGAGGTGATAGCGGCGGGTCCACGGGTTGCGGGGCCATGTCCGCTCCAGCCAGGTGCTTTCGAAGAAGCCGGTCAGGGGGCCGGGAAAGCGCCGTCGGTTGCTTTGCAGCGCGCCGTCTGTGTAGCGCAGTTGCGGCCCGATCGCCCCGATCGTCCCGTCTTCGTCGATGCCTTTGTAGACGGACCACAGGCTGCCGGGCAGGAGTTCGGTATCCGGGTTAAGGAAGTAGATGAAGCGCGCCGGCGCAGCCTGGGACCGCGGTTGTCCCGCCTGCTCTGGCTCTCCGTTGCCTGGGGGCGCAGACGCCTCTCCTGCACTACCATCGAAGCCCATCGCCTCCAGCGCCCGGTTGTTGCCGCCGGTGAACCCCAAATTTGCGTCGCTGAAGATCGCCTGTACCCAGGGGAAGCGGCTCGTCAGCAGAGAGGGTGTGGCATCGTCGCTGGCGTTGTCGAGCACCACAACCTGAAGCGTGGCCTCGTTGCGCGGCCCGAAGCGGCGTACGAAAGTCGGGGCGCCCATTTGCCTTGTGCTCTTTTTTTTTCGGCTTTCGTCTATCGGCTGGCTCTGCTGTTCGATCGATGTAAGGCAGGCGCGCAGGTGATCCCAGACGTTCCAGGAGACAATCACGATCACCAGGTCGGTCGGGGGGGGTGTCCTGCCCGTCTGCGGGAGGGTCTCGCCCCCTTGCGGAGCCATGTAGTCGGCGCTATTCACTCGACTACGAAGTCGTTGCAACATGGCCCTCATCCAGCTTTTAGTAACACCCTGCTTTCGAGTGGAACGCCGTTACTAAGAACCAGGAACTTGAGTTCAGCTGCTGCGTTGCACAACAAAGGCGCAAAGACCGAGAAGGGATCGATGGCAGAGGCTGTCATTGAAGGATGCCAAGTTGTGAACCGCGTGGTCGAGAAAGCCGAGCGCTTCCTGATGCGCGGCCTCGACCGCACCGCTGGCGCGCACGGCCTGGACGATCTCCTGCACCGCTGCGGACAGGATGCGGGAGTCCCCCGCTTCGGCGCGCTCGCGGGCCTGGAGAAGCCGGTTCACCAGTTTTTGCGGCTGGGGCAGATCGCGCAGGTAGTAGAGGAACGGCAATGTCAGCGTACCCTGGCGCAGGTCGCTGCCGACTGGCTTGCCCAGCGTGGCGTCCGTGCCGATGAAATCGAGGATGTCATCCACAATCTGGAAAGCCATCCCGAACTGATAACCGAAGGATTTGAGCGCCTGGATCTGATCCGGCGGCAGGTCGGCCAGCACTGCGGCCGCTTCGGTGGCTGCGCTGTAGAGGCTGGCCGTCTTCGCATGGATGCGTTGGTAGTAGGCTTGGCGGCCCTGGTCAAAATCGTTGCGATCGGAGAGTTGGCGCATCTCGCCATCGACGATCACGCGCAGGGTGTCACTGAAGATGGCAATGACGCGCACATTGCCGGTCTCGGCTGCGAATTGGGCGGAACGGGCGAACATGTAATCGCCTGCCAGAACCGTTGCTCCCGGGCTCCAGGAGGCGTTGAGAGTCGGCGCGTCACGACGCAACAGCGCGCCGTCAATAACGTCGTCGTGGACAAGTGTGGCGGTGTGCAGCATCTCTACCGCGGCCGCCAGGGAGATGAGCGGAAGCGCCGCCCCTTCCGACTCTGGGAGCGGGGTGCCTTCTGAGCCTGTTCCGCCTGAATTTGAGTTGCTGTACTCTAGGGCGCACCCGTCTTGCAGCCCCGCGGCCAGCAGCGCCAGCGCCGGTCGCAGCCGTTTTCCACCCTGGCCGATCAGTTCAATGAAGGCGTTGGCCAGGGGCGCAAAAACGTCGGCATCAACGCTTTTCATCTTCTCTTCGACCTGCGCAAGCGCCCCGCGCACCGGCGTCAGCAGCGTCGGCGCATCCTGCGGCGTCAGCAGCGCGCGGCGGAATTTTTCATGCGCGACCGTTTCGCGCGCCCCAAGGGCATCCGGGCGCGGCGTCATCTGCGGCGTATCCTGCGCAAAGGGTCTCGCTTCCGTATTGGTAAACTGTTCGACCTGGACCTGGTCAACCATGAATAAATCGTGCCTCGTGCCTCTGCCCGACAGAGGCGCATTCAACACTGCCCCGATTCGTCTCCACTTGCTCGGTCGGGACGCTTGCTAAGAACTAATATGCGTTCACTTTGAAAACCCGCTTTTCCCTGTAATGCGTATTGCGTACTGCGTCGAGGCAGGCGAGACGCTTATGTTCCCAGGATGCAGACAGTGCGGAAAGTCTTGGTCTCAAACGGGATTCACATTAGAAACTGCAAACGCATCTGCGGCAACAGAGTGCCTGTCTCGGAACGCAGATGTTTCGCCTGCATCAATCCCAAAGATCGAGCAAGCCACTGCGGTCGTGCGGGCGGCTACCTCCGCCACTGTCACGGCCAGGAGTTCGGCCAGCCTCTCCGCCACCAGAGCCACATGCGCCGGTTCGTTGCGTTTCCCTCGCAGCGGATGCGGCGTCAGATAGGGGGCGTCCGTTTCGAGCAACAAGCGGTCAAGGCACAGTTGCGGCGCCAGACTATGCAGGGCCCGGGCATTCCTGAATGTGAGGACACCGCCGAGGCCGAGGGCGAAATTCCACCCGTAGGCCGCTTGCGCCAGCGCGGCATCGCCGGAGAATGCGTGCAGCACGCCCCAAAAGGTTCGCCTCGCCAGGGGTGAATTGCGTGTGCGTGCGCTGGACGCCCATTCGTCCAGGATCTGCGTAATCTCTGCGGACGCCTCTCGGTTATGGATGATCACCGGCAGACCCAGATCGGCGGCCAGGTCAAGCTGCGCCCGAAATGCTTGCGCCTGTTTCTGGCTGGAGACAGGCTGCCTATAATGGTCCAGCCCGATTTCACCGATAGCGACAATCTTGGGGTGATCGGCCAGCGCGGACAACTGCGTCAGCGTCTGCTCATTGAAATCAGCGCTGCTCTTGGGATGGATTCCCACCGCCGCGTATACTTGCGGATGCAGGTCGGCCAGCGCGATGGCCTGCTGGCAATGGGCCAGATCGATGCCGGGGTTGACGATCCGGCGCACACCTTGCGCCTGTGCATGCTCCAGCACGGCTGCCCGGTCCGCATCGAACTGCTCCATATCCAGATGGCAGTGGCTGTCGACCAGCGTTGGAACAGTCATTAGCGCTCAAGTAACGAAGTGGTAGCGCATCCGCTCGCGCGCCTTTTTCGGTCCGCTGAAGCGGGACCCGGGGCGCAATCAACTTTTCTCTGACATAAGCTGTTTGTTAATTTTATCACATAGTGCCACCTGTACGAAAGCGCGTCAGACATCAGCGGGTGCATCCGAGATTTTTGGGCGATGATGGCAGGAGACGTTGCGTTGTCAGGTTGGCCTGACCTGTCGTTGACAGGAGGAAGAGATTCCCAGATCTGGATGCGGACGTATTGACGCGGGTTTGACAGTTTTTTGTATTGGCGCTCCAATGCGAAGACAAGTCCGCCAAAAAATCTTCAATTTGATGATTTTTTGTATTGGCGATCCAATGGAAGACAGTTCCGTCAAAAAATCTTCAAAAGGAATGGTTGAATGCGCTACCGCTGCGCGCGCCCAAAGGGCACCCGAGCGCGATCTTACAAAACGTTCAGGAAAAAATGTCCGCTTTGTCCGCTTTTACCCCCCCCCCCCCCCCGACTACTATACGAAGTGGAACGTCTTGTTTGCGTTTGCGGAGGCCATCGCTGCCGGCAGGCGGCCAGGGAGTGCAACCGGGGCTGGCTCGGCCGGATGCCGGCACGACGGACATTGTACCACACTCTTGTACTGGTGTGCGGCCGGGCCTCTCACAGGGCGTATTCCAGATCATTGGGGAGATTTGCCTGACCATTGGCGGCATCGACCAGGTCGATGGGTTTGGCCTCACTTGACGGACAATCAATTGGCATGCACCCACAATCATCCTGGATACACCCACATCAGCGAGGCGCTCTCTCCTACAGGCCCGCCAGTTTTTGGCCATCGGCAAGGATCGCCGCCACCTTCTCCTTGCGGGTCGTCTCCGTGTAGATCCGGATCAGCGGTTCGGTGCCGGAGAAACGCACCAGCAGCCAGCCCCCGTCCTCCATCACAAACTTGTAACCGTCAATGGTGATGCGCTCGGTGATGGCGATGCCGCCCAGGGTACGCCCGTCGATATCAACGCTGTCGAGTCTCTGTTGGGCCGCGGCTTTCATCTCGGCGCCGGTCAGGCGAATGTCGATGCGGTCATAGAAGTGCTCGCCTACCTTCTCGAAAAGAAGCTGCAACAGTTCGGTCGGCCTCTTGCCGGTGCGCACCATCAGGTCCAGCAGACAGAGATTGGACAGGATGCCGTCCCGCTCCGGCACATGGCCGCGGAAGGCGTAGCCGCCGCTCTCTTCGCCGCCGATGAGCGCGTCGTGCTCCACCATCGCCGGCGCCACGAATTTGAAGCCGACGCCCGTCTCCACCAGGGGCACATCGTAGGCCGCGCACAGCTTATCAAGCATCGAGGTCGTGCTGAGGGTCTTGACAATTGGCCCGCGTTCGCCGCGCACCTCCAGCAGATAGTAGGCCAGCAGCCCGTAAACCCGCAGTTGGTCGACGAACTGACCGTTCTCATCACCGAAGCCGCAGCGGTCCGCGTCGCCGTCCAGAATGCAGAGGCAATCGGCTTCCATGGAGCGGGCCACGGCCAGACCGGCGTCCACATTGGGGGGGATTGGCTCCGGGCGGGACATTTCGGGGAAGATCGGGTTGCGCTGCGCGTGGACTTCGATCACTTCCGTTTTGCCCCCCGCCAGGATCTCGGTCAACCAGCCGGCGCCGTTGCCCCACATGCTGTCCACGACGATCTTCAGGCCGGCGTCGCGGATGCGCGTCACGTCGATCAGCCCGGTCAGATGGGCCAGATAGGCGGCCTGCGGCTGGAGATACCGGACCGTGCCGTCGGCCAGGGCCGCGTCAAGAGGCGTGCGGCGCACCCCGTCCGTATCGGGGATGCGGGCTTCGATGGCGGCCAATCCATCCGGCGGCACCGCGCCGCCGCTGGCGTCCCGCACCTTGAAGCCGTTGTCCTCGGGCGGATTGTGGCTGGCGGTGATGTTGACCGCGCCGACGGCGCCGTTGTCGACCGCCGCGAAGCTGATCACCGGCGTCGGCGCGGCCCCGTCGGTCAGCAGAACTTGAAAGTCGTTGCCGGCCAGCACCTCCGCGACCGCGGCTGCGAAGTGCTCACCCTGAAAGCGTTTATCGTGGCCGACGACGACCGTTCTTGAGGCGTAGCCCTCGTCCATCAGCCAATTGGCAAAGCCCTGGGCACAGCGGCGCACATTGGCAAAGGTATAGTCTTCGGCCATGCGCCCGCGCCAGCCGTCCGTGCCGAAGCGAATAGTTGAATGCGCTACCACTTCGCTATTTGAGCGCTGGTGCGTCATACAGTTTTCCTCCATGAAGATACCTGGGAGCGCAGGCATACCGCCTGTCTGCGTCTGCCCCCTGTATCACAGACAACTGTGAGTCGAGAAGCGGCGCTCCACATCAGGTATTCCAGAGATGTAAGCCTACTCCAAAAGATGCGAATGGGCAAAGAGAGAGTGGTGAACGGAAGCGGGCTGGGCAGAGATGAAAGCCGTCACTGTCGGGGAAGAGAAGGGTCGGCTATACTTATTGTGCGCATAAAGCGCAGGCGTCTTACCTGCTGAGAAGTTGTCTTGTGATCTGCGGTTCCGCGGAAGGATTCGGCTCTTGCCGATGACTTGCGAAAGGAGGGCAGAACGATATGAAGAGATACCGGCCGCAAATACTTTCGATTCTGCATTTTGGCATAGGCGGCACAGTGAGTGTCGGCATTCTCTATATGCTCAGTCTCTATGCGCCCGATCTTTTTAGTGAAATACCCAAGGGCATAGGGTGGTGGTTGGGCTTCCTCCTTTCCTGGTGGATAGGTGGGGTGGTTGGTATCGTGTGTTTCGGCCCTTTCACGGTATTCCGCCAGAATGCACAAAAGGGCGTGAGTGATCGTTAGTCGTCGGCACGGAAGTATGAACAGGGCAGGATGGGACTCAGTTCGAGTGAAGCCCAGACATCCGAACCCTGGGAAGATGTAACGTCCGGCCCGCGAACGTAGCTTCCGTTTCTTCCTTTCCGTAAGAAGCTGTTTGAAAAGTAATGCGTATCGCTCAGAAGGGCCGAAAACAACCACCGAAAAGCAGTCAGATCCTTCATCTGCACGCTATAATTCGCATTAGTTGCGCCGTTCTACCCTTTCCTTTACCCTTTTCAAACAGGCTCTAACAGTTTTTGTGTGAAAGGGAAAGGAGGAGAAGATGGGTAGACTCGATACCAAGGCAATCGGCGCGATAGCAGGGGGCACGCTGATCAGCGTCCTCCTCATCTTCAAGTTTGAGTGGCATTTCATTGTGCCTAGGTTTTGTCCTGTGCATTCTGGATGAATGAATATGAAGTGTGGTAGAGTGAGGGGAGGAGCGCATAGGGGTGGCAACGCCCCTATCCCCACAACTACGAATTCCCTCCCAAATTTCTGCGTGATTAAGAAAGACACCACGCGGGCTGAAACAATTTATTGATTTAAGTATATAAGCCCCAACCAAGTATGGGAAAAGAGGGTAAAATGACTCAAGAAGAAATAAGGGAATTAGACATTACAGAATATGCAGAACTCGTTAATGGAAAAGTAGCGGGGTTGCGTCTCGCCTTAACCCTCTTTGTTGCAAATACCCAGACTAAAGAGCAAATAGAATCTTATGTTAGAATACTAGAAGATGCAGAAAGCCTTATCGAAACAGGGATGCAAAAAGGTGATTTCCAGTTCGATTCTAAAGAATACCCAAATGGCACTTTGGCGGAACTAAGAAATTTGAGAGAATCCCTAACTGGCTTATCACGAGAAAAAGGGGGAATAGAAGATGACCGCTAGAAACTCTCAACAAGAATTGGAAAACATTGTCGGAAATTTTATCAATGAAGACCGTGAGCGTCTAGCTGCAATAGAAGCACGCGAAAAGTATACAGCCACCCAAGTAGACATTCAACGCCTAGAAGGAAAGATTGATAGTAGAATGGCTGAACTAAAAGGCCACACCGACAAAAATGTTTCTGACCTAAAAAACCATATCGACAATAGTATCTCCCAAGCTGAAATATCCTCACTAAAACGATTCATAACCCTCTGGGTCGTCGCTGCCACTGTCCTTATCCCAACGATAAGCGCAGCACTATCTAACCTAATCCCCCAAACCCCCTAACACATACCCCCAACTGCTACTAACGCCTCTGCTACTACTGCTGTGAACTCTCCCCTGCCCACAGGGGTGTTTTCGCACTAACGTTCTGTCGAAAAATCGCTGTGAACTTAAGTATATAGGTCCCATTTCATTACCCACGGATTAGAATGGTCCTCCATTCCCTTGTGGATTGCCTATCTGATCGTCCAACTGTTGTTATCAACGGTCGCTTGTATCCTTGTCAGCGTGGCGGCGCGGCGCTGGCTTATTGACCCTCTCATCCGGTTTCTGGAGAAGTAGTGGAGAAGTGTGGGACACCGAGGAGAGAGAAAAGAGGAGCGAGTGGAAGACCTTACTTCTCTCTCCTCGCCACATCGGCTCTTGCCGTCCAGCCCTATTTTCGTCCGATGAACAACCCCTCGCGCAGGTGAAAGAGCGTCTGGCCGTCCTGGCGGCTGGGATGCAGGAAGGCCTGCGTCTCGGGCGGGCCGTGCCAGAGCAGCGCCCGCAAATACGACTGCATCACCGGATCGTGGCGCGCCGCCCAGTCCTCGAAGACCATCTTTTTTTCGAGAACTTCATGGTGGGCCAGGTCCAGCCCGCCCTTCGTGTAGCCATCCAGCCATTCTTCGATGCTGAAACAACGTCCGTGGCTGGGATCGCGCAGTTTCTCGAAGGCGTTGACGAAATCGCCCGCAACCCCCGTCGGCACAACGTTATCCACCACCGCCAGAATGCCGCCGCCGCGCAGCACGCGCGCCGACTCCCGCAGGAAGGCGCCGATGTCGGGGAAGTGATGGGGCGCGATGCGGCAGGTCAGCAGGTCGAACTGGCCGTCCGCATAGGGCAGGTTGTCGGCGTCGGCGTGCTCGACGGTTACGTTGCCGATGCCGCGCGCCGCGGCCTGCTCGCGGGCGACGGTCAACATCTGTGGGGTGATGTCGGTCGCGCGCACATGGGCCACGTGGGGGGCAAAGGCGAAGGCCGTGTGACCGGCGGCGGTGGCGATGTCGAGCGCCTGCCAATCCGGCTGCGGCTCGACCAGTTCGACCAGCCGTTGCAGACTGGCGCCCTTGGCGTGGGGGCGGCTGGTGATGTACTCGCGGGCATTGACGCCGAACTGCTCCTGCACTAATTTCTTATCCATCAGTCCTGGCCTTTCCGACAATCCTGGTTGAACTTGCCTGCCCGGGCCTCCTGTATGGCGCGCAGCAGCGCCGCGTGAACGCCCGGCTGGCCGTTGCTGGCGACGATGTGCCGGTCGGTCAGGCAGTAGGGCGCGCCGTCATAGTTGGTGACGAGACCGCCCGCTTCGCGCACCAGCAGGACGCCCGGAGCCACGTCCCACGGCTGGATCCAACCCTCCCAGTAGGCTGAGAATGCCCCGGCGGCCACATAGGTCAGGTCGGCTGAGGACGCGCCCATGCGCCGAACGCCCTGGCAGATTGGCATGATGCGGGCGAATTCCGCCGCGTTGTTGTCGTCGCTCTCGGCGCGGTGGTAGGGGAAACCGGTGGTGAGCAGCGCGTCCGACAGGGAGGATACGCGGCTGACGTGCAGACGTTGCTCGGCTCCGTTATTGCGCAGCAGATACGCGCCCTGGCCAGCCTGCGCCCAGAAGAGATCGAACTGGGGCAGGATCAGAGAGAGGCCGAAGAAAGTCTCGCCTCGCCAAATCAGGGCGATGTTGATGCCAAACCAGGGCACGCCGGCGGCGAAATTGATCGTGCCGTCGATCGGATCCACCAGCCAGTAATAGTCGTCATCCGGCTGTTTGGAGATTTCTTGTATTGGCGTCGGCGATGAAGGCTTCTCCGCCAAAAAATCTTCAAACTCATCGCTCTCTTCGCCCCAGAAGCCGAAATCGGGGGTCAGGGCCGCCAGACCGTCGCGGATCAGCGCCTCGCAGGCCAGGTCGGCCTCGGTGACCAGATCATTCTGGGTGGATTTGGAGTGGATGGCGCGCAGACCGTCGCGCTGCATCGTCAGCGCCAGTTCGCCTGCCTGGCAGACCAGTTCAAAGAGAGCGGATTTTGCGACAGGCAATCCCTCTGCATGGCGTTGCGTCCGTTCTGCTCCTTCCGAGCCAGACACAGTTACATCTCCTCGCGGTAGTGGAGGCCGCGCCGCTGCTTTTCCTCCAAAGTCGCTTTGCGTATCATCTCTCTCACTTCCATCGGATTCTTGACGTTGTGCAACGTGAACTCTGGATGGCTGGGATCGTTGCTCATGATCGTTACGTCGCCCACGTTCAGCGCCCGCTCGCCCATGTGCTGGGTCACCGACGTGTCGCGTACCCGCACCAGTTCGATCTCGTGGTAGTTGCGTCCCAGCAGGCCGCGGATGAGCCGTATCCGTTGGTTGGTCAGTTCATAGCGAACGCCGATCGACAGGTAGGGCCGACCGGACCAGATCAGTTCTTCGGCTTCGAGGTGGTCGGCGATGGCCGCGGTCGAGTATGTTGCAGGCGCGGCCGCGTCATCACTTGAGAGCGACCCGGTGGCGGCAACAGGCTGCTCGGCCTCGGTTTCCATCGCATCAAGGGCGGCAAAGACGCCGTCGGCCAGCGCGTTGACGATAGCCTGTAGCTGGGACTGAGGAATGGCGGTGATTTCGACATCACTCTGGGCCAGCGACTGATAAAAGCGGGCAGTGACCACCTGACGCACAGTCTGTTCGTTCATAGAGCAGTTCTCCGGCTTGTCGCGCTCATCAGTTTTGCCCGCCCATTCGACATACCAAAATGAGAGAGGAGGGACAAAACAGCGCCACGCTTATCGTTTCCAATCGTCGATTACTCCATGCGTTGGGAATTATATACTTTAGTACACAGTATACGTTTCTGGCAGCACCGCGTACAGGTGCGGTTACGCTACCGACGCGATATTCCCACGCGCCAATATGTTCCGTGCCGCGTTCACGTCCCGGTCATCTGCGTGACCACAGACAGAACACGCAAAAACCCGATACGTGCGAGGCTTCCCGTTTACCTCCCCGCACGCCGCACAGGTGCGGGACGTATACGCAGGATTGACTTCGACCAACCGCCGACCGGCCCATTCTGCCTTGTACGCCAGTTGTTGTCTGATCATGCCCCACGTCTGCGCCAACATCTCTCGATTCAATCCACGTTTGTGCGCGCCACCCGCGCCAGTCATGTTGCGTATACGCAATCCCTCGATGGCAATGCGCCCGTATCTGCGCACCAAGTCCGTCGTTATGCGATGACACGCATTGCGGTTGCGGATAGCGTTCCTGCGCTTTTCCCGCGCCAAGGCCGCGACCGCCTTGCGTCTCCCATTGCTGCCCTTCTTGCGCCGACTGATGACGCGCTGCAATCTGCGTGTACGTCTGCGGTCCACCACACGCCGCTCGACCGTGCTGCCATCACTGAGCGTCATGCGTTCGTTGACGCCCATGTCGATGCCGACCGCTTCGTTGCTATGTGGCAACGGCACGACCTGCTCGGCATAAACCAGATCGACCGACAGGATACGCCCGCGCATGACCAGCCGCAAAGCCTTGAGTTGCTTGCTGTCCGGCAATGGGGCAGATGGACGAATGCGAATCGCGGGAAGTCCCTTAGAGCCTGTTTGAAAAGGGTCTGGTAAGGGATAAAACGGCACCTAAGGTGCAAGTTATGACGGGCAGATAAAGGGTTTCGCTGCTTTCCGGCAGCACCTTTTGGGCCTTTTGGCCGATGCCGATTACTTTTCAAACAGCTTCTTAATCTTGATCCGGTTGCCCTTGACCATGCCGGGCGAAACTTCGGCCAGTTCAATGCACTGGTAACGCCCCATCCCTTGAAAGCGCGGGAAGCCGGGTGTTTCGCCCGCCTTAACGCGTCGGAAAAAGGCCCTGAATGCCCGGTCGAGTCGCACCAAGACGCCGCGAGGCACCTGTAGGCTCAGGTCTCGCCATGCCTGCTGTTCGGCTCGCAACCTGGTGAGGTGTTTCATCTGTGCGAATCTGGACATGCTTTTGCCGCAGGCCCGATAGATGTTGCGTCGTTGCTCCAAGGAGCGATTGTAGAGCCAGCGACAAGCGCGCAGAACTTCTTTGATACGTGCATATCCTGATCGCGAGCAGTAACCGCGTGTCTGATAGGTCTTATGGATCGTTTTGGCTGTCGTGGTCAATTACGCGCCCTCATGTTGGGTAGCGAGGCTTGTGTACTAAAGTATATAAATCCCAAAACTTACGACTAAAAACTGCGGTTATGATAGTGCCAGGGCAGACAAATCTGCAATTGCAGAGGCGATCCGCTGCACTTTTGCGGGATGCGCGCTCGTGATGTATCATCGCCATACGTTCCGAGCCTGCCAATGGCCGTGGATACGAAATGCGCAATACTGGACGCCCTTGCGGTCCACACGGATCGAAAGCGTGTTCGCGCCGGATCACCCTATCGGTTGGCTTTCTGAGAAAGGATACGACTGTGGACATCACTTGGTACGGCCTCTCCTGCTTTCGTCTGCGAGAGCGCGGCGTCACGGCAATCTGCGACCCCTTTGGCCCGCGTCAAGCGCCTGAGGATGCGGGAGGCTCGGGCGAAATCAGCAGGAGGGCTGCGGGTATCGCGCTGCCGAGGATGCGCGCCGACATTGTGACCTTCAGCCACGACTCGTCCGCCCACGTCCAAAGTATGGGCAAGGTCATCAGCGGCGAGCCGAAGATCCTGCGAGGCCCCGGTGACTACGAAGTGAAACAGGTGCTCGTGACCGGCCTGCCTACATCCTTGAACGGAACGCGCAACGTCGCCTTTTTTCTGGATTTCGCCGGCCTCACCGTCGGCCATCTGGGGGAACTGGGACAGGTCCCGGCGCAGCGGCAGGTGGAAGAACTGGGCGATATCGACGTCCTGTTGGCGCCTGTGAGCGGACCGCACACGCCGGACGTTTCTCGCATTGCCGAGGTCATCAGCCTGCTGGACCCGCGCATTGTCGTGCCCATGCACTACGACCACGAAAGTCTGCGCAGCGAGTTGGCCGCTACGCGTTCGGGTGGTGAAGGGGAAGCGCAGCCAACATCTTCGGAGCCGGTGGATCGCTTTCTGAAGGAGTTGGGAATCAGCGATCCGGACGTGACGGATATGCTCAAGTTGACGAAGCACAGCCTGCCGGAAGAGACGCAGGTGGTGCTCCTGCGCCCGAACGGGGCGGTTCGCTCCCGTTAGCGGATGGAGCTTTTTGATTATTTCTTGTATTGGTGTGGCATTAAAAGCACGTCCGCCAAAAAAGTATTCAAATTCGCCGCTCACCATTGCCTGTTCAATCTTCGCCGCAGCCAGGCCCTCCACAACACCGGGCGCAGTTGGCGCCAGTTGTCGTTGAGTTCGTGCCGGACTTCGTCCGCAACACGCTCCGGGCGGCGGGCATAGCGGAACTGGACGTAGATTTCGGTGATGCGCTCAATGAACGGGCTGGCCTGGGGCAGTTGCTCAGCCAGAAGCGCCTCCCGTTCATAGGGCGTCAACCCCGGCCGCAGGAGCATCTTCAGCCGCGCAGTCCAGTTAAGCAGTCGTTCATAGTAGACCTGCGGCGCTTGCATGAAGGCCTCGGGTCCCTGATACATACGTCGGCGCATAAGCCATACGCCTGCGATCATGGTCAGGACGAGTACGGCGACGCTGGTTCCGACCAGCGGGGAGCGGGCGGGGAGGCCGCCGATGCCCGTGACCGGCCCGGCGATGTCCTGGGGAAACTCTTCTTCGAGACCCAACCCATCATCCATTAGAAATTCCTCATCCTCCGGCATGCCCTCGTCCATACCGGGGATCATGCCGCTGTCCTGGAGTTCAGCCCCCGACGGGCGATCCAGAATGCTCTCGCCGGCGGTCGGCTCAAACTCGAGCCAGCCGTATTGCGGGAAATAGACCTCCACCCAGGTATGGGCGTCCTGTTCCGTGATCCGATATGTGTCGGTCTCCGGGTCAAAATCTCCTTCGGCATAGCCGCTGGCCGTGCGCGCGGGGATTCCCTGACTGCGCAGCATCGTCACCATTGCCGAGGCGTAGTAGTCGCAATAGCCGCGCTGGATGTCGAACAGGAAATACTCCAGCGGGTCTACATCCGAAGCCGGCGCCGAGATGCTTTCGTCGTAGGCGAACGTGCGCAGGAACTGCTCCAGCGCCTTGACCTTGCCGTAGGTCGTGGGCGCAGCGGCCATCACCTGATCAGCCAACTCCGCGACCCGGGGTGAGAAACTGTTGGGGAGTTGAAGGTAGCGGCCAAGATTCTGCGCCGAATAATCGACTATATTCAACTCCTGCAGCTCACGCACCGTTACAACGGTATGGTTGCTGATCACCTCGTAGCGGTTGCCCTCCTCCAGCATGACTCTGGAGCGCGCCCATGTCAGTTCGTTGTTTTCCTGCCCCTGGTTTGTCGCCGATTTTGCGGGGCCAGCGCTGGTCAACGACTGTTGAAGCGTCGCCAGTGGGATACTGGCCTGCACAACATCCGGCATGGCGAGGAGGACATTCCCGGTCGGTGTGTGGATGGTGATGGACTGGGTGACAGGCGCGCGCGCGGCCCACAACGTCACCGGGATTGGCTCGTCCGCCCTGTAGTTGATCTCCTCCTCAGAGGTATTGATCCACTGTCGGCCCGTGAAGCGGTCGAAGGCAACCGCCCGCCAGTAGCGCCCTGTCGGCGCTGTCACCTCCATGATCAGGCGATCACTGACGCTGCGTTCACCGCCCAGCGTCAACGTGCGGCCAAAGCCGGTCTGCACGGCCCGGCTCTGCCGGTTCAACCCCTGATAGAGGCGGTTCCACTCCTGCAAAGCCAGTTCCCAGCGCTGGTTGACCGGCTGTAGCATGTCATAGAAGAGGAGATTGCGCCCCATGTTTGGTGCGATGAACGCCAGAGCGATCACAGCCATCGTGTACATGAAGCCGGAGCGCATAAAGTCGAAGTTGATGTCCTCGCTGAAATAGATGTGCAAGGCGCGCCAGCGTTGGCGATGATCGATGAGAGTCGTCCAGGCCAGGAGCAGAAGCGCGACGATGCAGTAGGCGACCAGAAGCCCCATCACCGATGTGGGCGCGTAATGGGTATTCACCAGGAGCGCAATGCCGGCCATCAGCACCCCGCGCCAGACATGGCCGTGCCGAAAGACAGACCAGACGCCCAGATAGGTGAGCCACCAGACGAGAAAGCCGATCTCAAAGATGAAGACGACGTTGTCGTTGCTGGCCTGTTGGTTGATGGCGGCTTCGATCCATTCCAGCCAGCGCTCCAGAAGGAAGTAGGCCCTGGCCTGCAGAGTGGGAATTCCCTTCTCGATGAAGGCCTGCACCCGCTCCTCTTCGCCCACGAGGAAGGTCATCAGATAGAAGACCCAAGCCAACCCGGTCGCAAAGCTGTGGGAGAGCATGAAGAAGCTGTCAAAGCGGCTGAATGCCATCAGCGCGCCCATGGCCAGCGCGCCCACGACGACAAATATGAGCATCCCCATGTCCATCGCGCCGGTCCAGCCCGCGCCACTGAGTGAGAGCGCCAGGATGAGATAGATAGCGCCCAACAGGATCAGAGTGATTACGCGCCCTTCATGGAAGTAGGCGAAGGGCGCGTGGGCGTCTGTCCCGCCTGCATCGTCCTCCGCCGCGACAAGCGCGTGCCCTGACATGTCAGCGACCGGCAGAGCCGCAGAGCGCGGGGCGCCTTGCGTAGATGAATGGATTTGAAGATTTTTTGTATTGGTGTCGGCCATTAAATCCTCTCCGCCAAAAAATCTTCAAACGTGGCCCTTGGGTGATCTCGCATGATTAACTTTTTCGGTTGCCAGGCAAGCGCCCGCCCGTCGCGTTCAGGCAACGAAGCGGCAGCGCGTCGGGTCCTGTCAATCCCTCAATTCCATCAATTACAGTTTTGAAGATTCTTTTGTATTGGCGTTGGCAATGAAAGCCTCTCCGCCAAAAAATCTTCAAAATCAGACATCAGAGCAGCAGCCACAGCACGCCGGCAAACAGAGAACTGAGGATGACCCCCAGGGCGATAGCAAGCCACAGCCGTACTGCGCTTACGCTCTCGACATGGGCTGACAACCGCTGTGGCGCATCAGTCATACCCAGCAGCCACACCCGCTGCGGCGACGCCGTGTCGGAAGATTCGCCAATCACGACTTGCACAGTGCTATCGGAGACAAGCCGCCGCCAGCGGGCCGCCTCCATTCGATGCCGGGCCTCCCGCAGAGAGTTTCGGATCTCCTGCGCGGCAGCCTCGGCGCGATTGCGTGCAGTCTCGCCTGCGGCCGCGTCCGCCACGGCGGTCGCCTCTCTCTCCAGCGTCGCCGCCATATTGTGCCATTGGTCTCCAACTGCCCGAAAGTCCACATCGATCGTCTTCGTGGTTCGCTGCCACAGCAGACGGGTCTCCTGTTGTGTCTCCTGCTCCGCCGCCAGAAAGACGCTGCGTAACAGCGCCCAGTCCGGCTGTTGGGGCGTGTTCTCAACCAGAAGCCGACGTTTGCGGGCGTCGAGTCGATCCAACCGAATGTGGAATCCGTTCGCTTCCTCCGTCAGAATCGCATCGGTCACTCCGGCAGACGACCACAAGTTCAGCAGGCTGTTCAGGGCGTTTTCGCTGTCTACCCGCCTCTGGAAGATGGGGCGCGCCAGGAGATTGATGGAAACGGTATCCTGATTCAATGTAACCGTTATCTGCCAATTGGCAAAAAGCGCGCGATACTCTGGGCGGGGCAGCAATTCCCCGGCCATTATCTCTTCTCCGACCAGAGCCACAGCGGCCTCTTCATTGCCATCGTGCAACTGTTGCAGCACTTCGTGCAAGATGAGCGCGCGCCGTTCCGTCTCGAGGGAGGCCGGATCGACGACATCGGCGGGCAGGCGGGCCAGGCGGTCGGTCAGCAGCAATGCCTGGGGCCAGTTTTCCTGTAGGCGGGCGGTGCGCAGCTGTTGCCGGAGACCTTGGGCTACCCAGTTTTGCAGTTCAAGGCGGGTCGGTCCTTGTGGCAAGGCCGGCAGGGCCTGCTCCGCCTCCGCCACCATGAGCGCGACGTATGCGCCATCCACAGAGCCGTCCGCGGCGATGGCGCGCATACGATAGAGGGCCGCCAGCTGATAGCGCACCGCGGCCAGCACCGTATCCGGCCGGCCGCGTTCTTCGCCCAGTCGCAGCGCTTGCGTGTACGCGGCCAGGGCTTGGTCATAGAAGCGTTCGCGGGTCGTTGTGCTGACATTGGGCGCCTGGTATAGCCGTGCGTACAGGTCCCCCAACCATTGCAGAGATTCCGGCTCGTTGTTGGCGCGTATCTGGTTGCGAGCGGCCTGAATCTCCTGTATCCGTTGCGGGTGGAGCGCCTGGAACAGGATGTCTGCGGTCGGCTGGCGCTCTTCACGCAGCCACTGCAGACGGCCGCCGCGCATCTCCCAGCCGCGTGGGCCTATCTGCAGCCAACTGTCCGAGGGGGTCAGCCACTGTTGCGTGGCGCCGAAATCGATCGTTACCCGCCAACCGTTGATATCCGTGGGCCAGGAGAGCAGTTCCGGGATCGGGTAATGAAAGTCGAATGTCTGCGTCGCGGCCAGGGGCAGGTCATAGCGCAGGACGAGGCGCCGCCGGGCGTCGGCGTCGAACTCAACCTGAACGCTCTGCCCCACCGTCTGGCCGGCGGATTGCAGAGCGACCGGTTGTCCGTCGAGGGCCAGGGCGATGTTCTGGGGCAGGGGGCGCCCCGCCGCAACAGCGTCAGCGGGCTGCGCGACGAGCAGAGTCGTTGTAAGCGCCTCCTCTTCACCGTTATGCAGGCGGTATGCGGCTTCGACTTGCAGAGTCAGGTAGCGGTTGTCATCGGTCGCGACACGGACGTCGAGCGTATGGGTAAGCAGAGCCAGCGACGATTCCAGCGCCGGTAGCAATAACAGGTGTGACGCATCTGCAGAAACCGATTGAGGCATGCGCTTCGGTGTGCGGTTCTCGCCGCCCGGCGCGGCCCACAGCACGTCACTTCCGCCGGATAGAAAGATTCCGCAACAGGCAAGACAGAACAATATCCGACAAAGGAAAGTTGCGATCCTAGGGTATTTTTGATATGATTTCTTGCGCATAAATGGATTCACCCCTTTGTTGGTTTGAAGGTTTTTTGTATTGGCGTCGGCAATGAAGGCTTCTCCGCCAAAAAACCTTCAAATGGGGTGGTTGCGGGTTGCGTTTTCGCGATTATGTTGGGCGCGGCCAGGGTACATATGGTACGCTTGTTGATGCAGTGGGACATCAGAATAGGAGACGAGCAACCCTATTTTGAGTTTGTCATGCGCGAATTTGCTCCGGGACTCAAGCGGTTGGGAATCGATCCTACCGAAGTCTGGTATACCATCTATGGAAATGGGCCGCAAATGTTGACGATTGGCGAGGTGTCCAATCTAGACCGACTTCAGGCGATTCTCCAGAGCGAAATCTGGGAAAACCTTCACAACAAACTTCTGAGGCATGTTACAAATTACAGACAGAGAGTTGTGGAGGACAACAGCCGTACTTTTCAGTTGTAGGGATACCAGTTTGGAGAGAATTCATGGCACTCTATGTTCGAAATTTGGAGGAGGAAGAGGAGGAGGAGTTGGAGCGAATGATCCAGAATATGGAGAATGATGTCTCGATCCAGCGCCTGATGATCATCCTCCTGTCTTCTCAGGGGCATAAGGTCCAGGAAATTAGCCGCGAAGTCGATCTGCATCCGATCAACGTGCGAAAGTGGATCCATCGATTTAATACAGATGGTCTCGAAGGTCTGCACAGCGGCAAATCCCCCGGCCGTCCTCCCGTGTTTACGGACGCGCAGCGGCAGGCGATCGTTGACATCGCCTCTGCTGATCCCAGATCACTGAAACTGTCGTTCAGTCAGTGGTCGCTGCAGCGGCTGCGGAATTATCTGATTGATGACGCAGTCGTTGACCAGATTTCCGTCGAAACCATCCGGCAGATATTGCGGGCACACGGCATACAACCCCGCTCAATGGGCGGCCACAATCAGGGCGGCCGAGGGCGGACACGAAAACGTTCCACGCGTTAGGGAAACCAACACGTTTCTGAGAACTCGGACGGATAGTTGTCCGTGAAGTGATCAGTGGTACGAATGTGCGTTCACAATGCAAACACGCATTTTTAAGATTTTTTTGTATTGGCGTTAGCAATGAAAGCGTCTCCGCCAAAAAATCTTCACATTCCCGAATTTCGTTTTCCGCATTGCGTAAGGGCAGGCGAGACGACCACGTTTCAATATCGTACTCCGCGCGGAAAGTCTCGGTTTCAGACGGGATTCACATGAGCCACTAAGAAGCTGTTTGAAAAGTAGCGGCTATCGGCGAAGAGCCCAAATACGACTGTCGAGAAGCTGTGAATCCTTCGGTTCCACGCCATAATTCACATTAGTTGCGCCGAAATTGACCCTTTTCAAACAGTCTCTAAGAATTGAAACGAGTGTCGACCAGTTTGGCCGCACTGTGCGCGATGGCAGCCGAATCATAGGCACTGTGCGCGGTGGCGATCACCACACAGTCGGCCTTCTGAACCTCTCCATCGAGATCGGCAACCGCTGTGAGAGGGATTCCCTCATCGGCTAACGATGAAATATATGGGTCGTGATACCTGGCCTCCGCCCCCTTTTGCATGAGGAGCCGCAGGATTTCGAGGGCGGGTGACTCGCGCGCATCGGCGATGTCGGGTTTATACGCCGCGCCCAGAACCAATATGCGGCTGCCGTTGACGGCCTTGCCCGCATCATTGAGGGCATCCTGCACCTTCTGCACCCAAAAGCGCGGCATTTCCGCATTGATCTGGTGGGCCAACTCGATAAAGCGGGCGTTGTAGTTGACCGATTGCATCTTCCAGGCAAGATAATGGGGATCGACGGGAATGCAAGGCCCCCCCACCCCCGGCCCCGGCGTGAACCTGGTGAAACCGAAAGGTTTGGTCGCGGCGGCCTCCAGCACCTCCCCTGTATCCAGCTCCAATCTGTCGCACATCAGCAGCAGTTCATTGACCAGAGAGATGTTGACGAAACGGAAGGTGTTTTCAAACAGCTTCGCCATTTCCGCTGCGGACGGGGAGGAGACGGGCACAAGCGTATCGAAGGCCGGACCGTAGTAGGCTTGGGCGGCGGCAAGGCAGTTTTCCGTCACGCCGGCGATGATTTTGGGCGTCGTCCGGATCGTCCAATCGGTGCGTCCGGGGTCGACGCGTTCGGGCGAAAAGGCCACGAAGAACTCTTCTCCGACCCGCCAGCCGCGCGGCTGCGCGGCAGCTTCCAGCAGAGGCAGCAGCAGTTCGGTCGTCGTGCCGGGATATGAGGTGGATTCGAGGACAACGGTCAAGCCCGGATGCAGATGGCGGGCGATTTCCTGGCCGCTGGCGAGAATGTAGGAGGTATCCGGTTCGCCCGTCTTGTCGAGGGGTGTGGGCAGACAGATGGAGACCGCATCGAACTCGTCAAGGATCGCATAGTCGCTGGTGGCCCGCAGGCGAGACGATTGCTCCCCCAGGGTGGCGTCCGCGACATCGGCGATGTAGGAGCGCCCCCGGTTGACGGCGTCGACTCTGGTCGAATTCAGGTCGATGCCGACAACTTCATAGCCGGCCTCGGCCAGAACGACGGCCAGAGGCAGGCCCACATAGCCCAGACCGACGACCGCGACGCGCGCAGTGCGGTTGTGAAAGCGTTCAATTTGAGGATTTTTTGGCGGAATTGTGTTCATTGCCAACGCCAATGCAAAAAATCCTCAAACACAATGTCCTGCACGATTAAGTGGGCGTGGGGAATTTCTCCCGGTACACGTTCCAGTGTTCCTGGAAGACGGCGGGAGAAATGCTGTAGAGCATCTCCAGCACGAGTTGGCCGAGGCGGCGGATCTCCCACTGGGCGGCCTTATCCACCGCGCGCAGCCAGAGGAAGTGGCTCCAGGCGGCATAGTTCATGCTGGTGACGATGCGGGTTTCGGTGGCGTTGGGCAGGAGGAAACGGGCGTCCTCTTTGCGGATTTTCAGGCTTCGCAAATTGGCATACGCTTGGGCCGTTTCCTCGATGGCAAACACAAAGAGAGAAATGGTCAACGGTGTCAATTTGGGAGGAACCACTACCCCCATCTGTTTTGCCCAGCAAGACACCTGAGAACGGAACTCGCTCTCAATGGAATCGCACCATTCGGTCGCTCGTTCAAGTTTAGCCGGATGAGAATAACGAAAATCAAATCCGCCATAAACCCATTCGACAATCTGTTTGGCCATGTCCGGACCACCAAATGTTAATGACCAACACCCCTCGCGTTCTCCCAAAGAACCACCAGAATCAATGCCCAATCCGGCCCATATCTGCTGCTGGACCCACTCCAACACATTACGCGTTCCTGTCAGCGTGACTACACGGTTGTCAACTTTGCCGATATGCCCATCACCCTCCAAGTACCCCCTGATGAAATGGCGGGCCAATTCTCCCGATAACGACGGCGGCTTCAAAACCTTGCTTTTAGCCGGAACCACACCATGTTTCACCAATGCTTCTGCTAACCGCTTGCCCGGAATCGTTAACCGAACCGACCTCTCTCTCCCTCCCGACACAACACTTCCACCCCACAGCTTTCCCAGCCTTGCCAACCACCCCTTGTAATCAGAGTGCTGTGAAATAGAAGCGTGATCCACCATGCCTTCTCTTTGCGCCACATTGCCATCAGCATAGATCAGACCCAAAATCTGTGCTTTCAATAAGGTATCAATCTGATCAAAGAAATCTGTTTTGACGTGCATTGTGCGAGATTCCCCACGACTACGATACTCGCCACCATTGCGAATCACAATGTCCCGGATAGTGGTGGGGTGAGCATCATATTCCCGCGCGATTTCTTCACCACTAAACCCTTGACCATACAGTTCAGTGATGAACTCCTCCTGATCTATGCTGAACAAACAATGGCCGTGCTGTTTTCCTGATTGTGGTTTCGGCAACGGGGGGACTTTAGGCGCCAAATCAGGTTCAATCTTGTCGTAGCTGGTGTACCTCTGGCTCTCCTGGCTGAAGCTGGCCAGGCGGTGGCGCACCAGTTGATGGGTGCAGGCGCGGCTGATCCCTTCGAAGAAGAAAGTTGCGGATCCATGATGGAGCTGGGCCTCGGCGTCGTCCAGCCCCGGCTGCGTGAAGGCCAGGAGCGTCACCCGCAGGGGGCCTTCTTCGCGCGGGCGCAGAGATGACGAGGCTACGTCGAGCTTGGGCAGGAGCGGAGGCGGCGGGATGGCGACGGGGCTTTGTGGACGCATGCCATTGCCGCTCGGTCCGTTATCGGCAAACTCGGCGTAGACTTTGGGCGCGATCGCTTGCAGAAACGGCAGCGCTTGCAGCCCGATGCCGCGGCGGAACAGATCGAGCCAGACGCGCGTGTTGGCGCTGACGAGCCAGCTGCCGTCCGCTTCCTGCGTTACCTCGCAATGCCGGTTAAGCATACGCCAGCGCAAGGGCTGCTCGCTGTTGCGCACCCGCACCGTCGCCACGATATGTTCGATGATGTCCTCGTGGCCCTCTTTGACGCGGTTAATGATAAAGCGGGGCGCGGCGCCCATGCGTTGCGTGCTGCGATAGCAGACGCGGCCGGCATATTCGATGACATTTTCAGGGAAGGTACTGGCGCCGTTCCAAATCGTGGCCAGATCGCTCATCTCGAGGAGATCGGCCGGATCGAGCGCCGGATTGGCTTGGGAGTAGGCTACAAGTTCGATTTTCATTTGCGTGTTTTCTGGTTTGAGGTAAGTGATGGCGACGAGTTCGCCAGTGCGGATTCCTCATTTACTTTCAGTTTAACCGAAAACACTGCCCCTAAACTGTATGATTTATAGTCGTATCAGTATGGTGTGGGAAAAGTTTGGGAATCGTCTGTCTTCCGTTGAGGAGAACTCCGGCGGCCAAGATCCGTAGAAAGTCTATGAAAGCAGCGAAGTTACCTTTGAACGACCGTCATAGCATTGGCGCACATCTCATGTTCGGTTCGGATGCCGCAAAGTCGCTCAACTGCCGGAGTTTGGGAGGAATTCAAAGAGGGTTGTGCCATTGGAGTCCTGGGAAAGGTCGGAAGTCCGAATCGTGAGAATGCACAACCGCTTGGCGTTCGATTGCAAGTGCAGCAATGTGGGCATCCGTCACCAAGTTCGCGCCGCCGCCGACAGCGTCGAGAATGTTCTGCAGGTGAGTCAGGTGATCCGCTCCAGGGTCAAGCGGTTGGATATGGGTGTTTTGAAACCAACTCTTTACACGTTCCAAGGACTCTGACGGCCTCATGGGCGTTTCCAGTATATTGGGATTAGCCATCTGTCGCACGAACCCCATCGATACCGCCCACGGTATGCCAACTGTCTCAGCACCGTTGATTAGTCCTTCCCACCATTGTCTGGCGGCTTCGTGGTAGGGGCTTTGCTTGTGGTATGCGAAAATGAGCAAGTTTACATCCGGGACGATCATTTCAAGCTCTTCCTAAGGAAAAGTTCGTCATCAAGGTCGTGGAGCTTTTCCTTCAGTCTGTCTGGATCGACCCCGGGAACATATTCGCTGCTGTGTGGAATCACCCGAAACGGTTCCACGTTCAAGTTATTTAATTCATGGTTAATGTCCGACAATAGCTCCTTGAGCCCCTGCTCTTGCGCCAAGGTCTTCGCACGTTCGAAGTCCCTCTTGGCTGATGCATATTGTCGAAGATCCTTTCTGGCCAATCCTCGCTTGTAGTAGACCACGGCATTGTCTGGAGTGATGCGTAGAGTTGCGTCAAAATCGGCAATCGCTTCTTCATGTAGGCCAAGCATGGCCTTAGATTGTCCTCGATTGGCGTAGGTCATGGCATCATTTGGATTCAGATTTGCTGCTGCATCATATTGTTCAATAGCCTTTCGGGGATCTTCAATCGCACTAAGCGCTACTCCATACTTGAAATGAGCCTTTGCTTTGTCTAAGTCGTCTGATGCCAATTCAATCTGCTTCTGCCAGTAAGATGCAGTGCGCCTGACATCAAAGGGCTTGGCGGAAGCGTTGGCTACTGCATAGCCTGAAAAGTCGGGGAATAGATCTTCCTCGCTGACGCCGCAGACGGCTTCCAGGTGATGAATGATTTCGGTCTTGTTTTCTGCCCGAATTACAAACTTCCTTGTCTGGTCGCGTCCAATCTCCGGTACGCCGAAGACGAAAACGGACTTTTGCGCCAATATACGTTGTCCGAGCGCCGCAGCAGGCTCCCACGACCACAATTTATCCTCTTCATAGAAGAACTGTATGTTGTTATTAAGCTCTGTGCGGCTGCTTACTTCTACAGTAGCGGAGCGAGGGAGGAGATAGACAGCCCCATCTTTTTCGCGGTGTTCATTACAGGCGATCCAAAAGGCAACCAGTGGCTGGCGAGTGAAATCTATCAGCCCAGTCGCTGCCCCGTGATGCTGGAGTTGGGCTAAGAGTACCAGATCGGGAGAGTCTTCTGGAAGGTCATGCGGCACATAGTTCAGTAGTCTGGCCTTGGCAATGATGTACTCCAAGTAACCTACCAAGAGGGAGCTAATCAGTTGGGAGCTTATCGCGTTGGAAGAGTTTTCGTCCAGACGCCGGGCAGCCGAACAATGGACTTTCCAGGCAGCGTCGGCTTGCCCACGATAGAGAAAGCCCGCTTCCTCGGACTCAAGTTCTTGCAGGTGCGTCTGAAATTCGGCAACGCTGGTAATTACAGTTTCGCCCATATTGTTCCTCTTGCGCTTCAACTTTTTGCGGTTTCAGTCTGGGCAAATTATACACTATCCCGTTCAACTCTGCCTGATGCTTCAAGGCGTGCGCTGACGGGGCTGCGCTGGGTGTCAAACTGTATCCCCATCGCAACTCTTCAACTGCTCGCTCCTGTTCGATTCGTAGCTGCGTTGAGGGTCAGGCGCCCCCCAGGAAGGCCCGTCGCACATCGCGGTTGTCGAGCAGCGCCTGCGCCTCGCCCTCGTAGGCGTTGCGGCCCAGTTCGAGGACATAGCCCCGGTGGCTGGCTTCGAGACCCTGGCGGGCGTTCTGTTCGATCATGAGGACGGTCAGGCCGATTTCACGATTGAGGCGCTGGACATTCTCAAAGATCATGCGCGTGATCAGCGGCGAGAGACCGGCGCTCGGCTCGTCCATCATCACGATCTTCGGTTCCAGCATCAGCGCGCGGCCGATCTCCAACATGCGCTGTTCGCCGCCGGACATCGTGCCTGCCATCTGCCCCCGCCGCTCTGCCAGCCGCGGGAAAAGCTCGAAAATGGGTAGTGGTTACATATTGACTGATAGGCACTGCAAGTTGTAGTCGTGGATGAATAACTTCAAGGCCAGTTGGTGAAAGTGGTCGGACTTGGAAAAAGCCAGAGTCTTGCGCACAAAGCGAGCCAGGCGTTGGCGCAGGGTGTTGTTCCAACGTTCGACGTGGGCGGTTTCTCCTGTTTCCTTGCCCACGGCGCAGTGCGTTGCGGCATCAAAGACCAGTTGATACGCCTCCCAGAAGTCGCTGCAGGAGCAACAGGCGCGATAGCTTTGGGGGATGCGTTGGCGCAGCGCGCGGCAACTGTCGGCGCTGCGGTCGCCGACAAAGTAGGCAACCACCTGTCGGGTGCGCCGACAGAGAGCAATCCAGAGCCAGCGTTGGTTGCGCTTTGTGCGCACAAATGACCATAATTCGTCCAGTTCCAGCAGGTCGTCTGGTTGAGCAGCCAACAAAGTGGCCTCCAGTGCGGGCAACCTGGCCGCCTTTTCCCTTATCCAACGCGCCAGCGTCTGGCGCGCCGTGCCAAAGATGCGCTCCACACCGCGCATGCTGGCGCGTTCCTGGTATGTGCGCAAGAGCAGTTCTTTCTCTTTCTCACCATAGCCTTTGCTGGCATTCAGTGTTCCGTAGCGCTTACATCTGTGGCAATGATACTTCTGGGTACCCTTATAATCATGCCCATTTTTGCCGATCTCTTCGCTGTTGCAATGTGGACAGCGATATACGATAATGCTTATGATCATGATGAGGCTCCTTCTCGTAGCTGGCTTTGTTGGCGAACAACCAGCCTACTGGATTGAGCCTCATCAGTCAATACTTAACCACTACCCGAAAATGTATTGGATGCGTTGCTGGATGCGCGTCCGGTCGTTCTCCAGGTACATGCCCATCTCCAGATTTTCCATGACCGTCATTTGGGAAAAGACGCTGCGCAACTGGGGAACGATGGAGATGCCGGCGCTCAGTACATCCTGGGGTCGGGCATTGGTGATCTCCTGGCCGTCGAAGCGAACGACGCCCTGGCGTACCCTGACAAAGCCGTAGATGGCCTTGAAAACGGTTGACTTGCCAGCGCCGTTGGGTCCGATGACACAGACGACCTCGCCGGGATGCACCTCAAGCGAAACACCCTTGAGGATGTCGAAATCCTGATACCCGGCATAGATGTCGTCAACGGCGAGAAGAGGCGTAGACATAGTGCGTATTGCGTATTTCGTGGCTCGCAGTGAGCGGATCCTGGATTCCCTTACTATCCATTATCCACGATTCACTATCCACTGGTCTCACGATCCGAAATAGGCTTCGATCACGGCTTCATTCTGCAAGATTTCCTGGGGCGTGCCTGCGGCCAGCTTTTCGCCGTGGTTGAGCACGTAGACCCGGCTACAGAGATCGGCGATGAAGTTGATGTTATGCTCGATCAGGAGAAAGGTCTTCCCCTGGGCGTTGAGGGCGCGGATGCGGTCTTTGATCGTTTCGATGAGCGTTGGATTGACGCCGGACGTGGCTTCGTCCAATAGCAGGATGTCGGGGTCGGGCATCAGGGCCATCCCGATCTCCAGCAGGCGGCGCTGTCCGCCCGACAGGTGGCCTGCCTGCTCGTCGGCCAGGCGCCCGATCTGTAAGAAGTCGAGCAGTTCGTGGGCGCGGCGCGCGGTGCTGGCAGGGCTGGGCTGGAGCATGCGCAGAAGTGATGTATCCCGCCATTGGTGGCTGATCAGCATATTTCTGTGAACGGACATTTTGCGGTAGACGCGCACCGACTGGAACGTGCGCGTCAGCCCCATTCTGGCGATCTGATACGCGCGCGGGTTACGTCCCGGCCTTTGAAGAACACCTTGCCGCCGTCGATCTTCTGCAAGCGGCTCAGGCAGTCGAAGAGGGTCGTCTTGCCACTGCCGTTGGGTCCGATCAGGCCGACGATTTCGCCGGGATAGACCGCGAAATCCACATTGTTGACAGCGGCCAGTCCGCCAAAGTATTTGGAAACGGTATGCCCCTCCAGCAGGGGCTGTTGGTCAGAAATCATAGTAGTGGTTCGTGACGAGTAGTTCGTGGACAGTGGTACATGCTCTCACCACTATCCACTATTCACTCGCCAACGGTTTCTGGCTCGGCCCAGGAGCCGTCCGAGCGGTGTGCTGCTGCGGTCTCCCAGCGTGCCGAGGATGCCCTCCGGCAGGAAGAGCACCAGCAACACGAGCAGCACGCCCAGGGCCAGCAGATGCACGTCGAACAGATTGACCCAGAGGAGATCCTGCAAAAAGTAGATGACCACTGCGCCCAGAGGCGGCCCCCACACCGTGCCCAGGCCGCCCAGCATCGACATCATCACCATCTCGACGGTGCGCGTTTCGATGAAAACAACATCGGGATCGATAAAGGCGTTCTGCCAGGCCCAGAATCCGCCAACGATGCCCGTGAAAAAGGCGGCAAGCATAAAGGCGACGATCTTGTGCAGCGTCGTGTTGATGCCGCGCATCTCTGCGCCGACTTCGTCCTCGCGGATGGCGATGAGACTCTGGCCGAACTCGCTGCGCTGGATCCACCAGATCAACGCCACCACCAGCCCCATCACCGCCAACATCAGATAGTAGTCGCCCAGACGGTTGAGGAGTGGCGGCAGGTTCAGCCCGAAGCCGCCGCCGGTGATCGGGCGCAACACGCGCGCGATCTCGCGCGTCGCTACAAAGGTGCCGAGCATGGCGATTGAAAAGTAGGGGCCTTTGAGACGTAAGGTCGGCAGCCCGATCAGGAGCGCAAAGAGGGCCGCGGCAACCCCACTGACCGGCAGAGCCTGCCAGAAACTCCACTCCGGCGAGATCAGAAGGGGTGTGCGGGTCACGAGGATGCCCATGACGTAGGCGCCGATGCCGAAAAAGACGGCATGCCCGAAGTCGACGTAGCCGGTCAGACCGCCGATGAGATTCCAGTTGGAGGCCAGGGTCACCAGAACGAAGACCTGACTGCCGACGAAGAGCGCCACGCTGGAGACGCCGGTGTAGGGGTACAGAGCGAGCAGGAGCAGCAACAGCAGCCAGAGCGTCAACCCACTTTGGCCGCGGCCAAGCGTCCGCAAGGCTGGAGCCAACCATTGTCGGAACTGTGCGCCTATCACTCGGCCTCCGTGTCGAGCGGACGCAGACCGCCCATCAGCCCCTGGGGCCGCAGCACCAGGATCAGGACCAGGAGGACAAAACTGGTGGCGACGCCGAGGTTTGTGCCGATGCCCTGTACATAGGTGGCGACGAAAATCTCGGCAATGCCGAGGATGAGGCCGCCCATCAGCGCGCCGGGGATACGTCCCAGGCCGCCGAGAGCGGTGATGGTGACGGCCTTGAGGGTGAAGAGGCCCCATGAACGGGAAGATGGCCTGGGTGGGGCTGAGCATTGCGCCGGCGGCGGCGGTCAGGGCGATGCAAATGCCGGCGGTGATGGCGTACACGCGGTTGATGTCGACGTCAACGATGCGGGCGGCGGTCTTGTTCTGGGCGGCGGCGCGGATTGACTTGCCCAGGCGGCTGCGCTGCAAGAAGAGGTGCAGGCAGAGCATAATGAGCAGGGCCGCGCCGAAGATGATGCTCTTGACGATGGGAAAGGTGATCCCGGCCAGTTAGACAGAGCCGTTGTAGGTCACCGCGACATTGCGGGGGTCCGATGTGAACAGAATCTTGAAGAGGTTGGCCAGGGCGATGGAGACGCCGAAGGTGACGAGCAGGGTCATCAGATGGGGGCACTCGACGATGCGGTTGATCAGGACGAGCTGCAAGAGATAGCCGACCAGGAACATCAGCGCCAGCGAGGCGAACGGGTCCAGCCCGAAAAAGCGGAACAGGCCCCAGGCCATGTATGCGCCGATCATGAGGAATTCACCGTGGGCCAGATTGATCACCCCCATCACGCCCCAGATCACGGAGAAGCCCAGCACCATGACGGCGTAGAAACCGCCCAGCAACAGCCCACTGACAAGAGCTTGCAGAAATTGGTCCATAAGCGTAACCGGAGGCGGGGCGTGATGGGAAAGAAGTGAGGAGAGGCGCGATGCAGGCGGGGGGACACCTGCGCTCCCAGGAAGAACTGTTAGCCCTCCTCTGAATCAGCGTTCTTTCCAGGGCGGGGCCGGGTAGGTCAGGTCGGCGACGGCGGCGTTGGTGGGCGCGATAACGAGAATTTCACCGTCCTGAATCTGTGTCGCGCCCATCGGTTTGCTGGCGTTACGGCCCTTTTCATCGAAGTTGATGGGGCCGTAGAAGGTGACCACGTCCATATTGCGCAGCGCATCGCGCACGGCATCGGTGTCCAGGGAGGCGGCCTGCTCGATGGCCAGGTGCAGGGCCAGCGCGGTGGCCGTCGATTCGGCGGCCTGGTAGGTGGGCGGCTCGCCCCACAACTTTTCATAGCGTGCAGCGAAGTCGGCCGCGGTGCCGAAGTAGTCGTCCGCGTAACTCATCGACGCCTCCCACTGCGTGGGGCCAATGACATATTCGGCATCTGCGCCGACCTCTTCGATCAGTTTTGGGTTGCTGGGGCCGACCGTGATCACCATCGCCTTGGGGTTGAAGTCCAGTTCCTTGGCCGCCCGAATGAAGAGGACGGCATCGTTAAAGTGCCCGCCGCCCACGAAGATGTCCGGCTCCAACTCCTTGAATTTGGACATGATGCCGCTGACGTCCGCCACGTTCACGGGGTAGGTCTCCATGCCGAGCAGCTCCAGGCCGTACTCGGCGGCCCAACGCTTTGCGCCCTCAGCCACGCTTGTGGGGAAGGCGGTGTCCTCGTAGGCGATGACGACCGTTCTGGCGCCCTTTTCCGCCAGCAGTTGCAATGCCGACTGGGTGTAGTCCACCGCCGGCGTCAACACGGCGAACAGGTTCTGGAAGCCCCGTTCAAAGAGCGGTTCAGCGGAGCCGTTGCCCTCGATCATGATCTTGCCGTACTTTTCGGCAATGGCGCTGGCGCTCTGCGTCAGGAAGGAGCTATACGGTCCCAGCAGGAAATCGACCCGGTCCTCGTTGATCAGCTTTTCCACCAGGCGGGCGGCCGTGTCCGGATCGCCCTCGTCGTCGTACATGATAAGTTCGACCCGATAGCGCTCGTCGCCGATTTTGATGCCGCCGTATTCATTGTTTACCCAGTCCAGCCAGACGTCGTAGCCCTGGCGCGTGTCCTTGCCCTCGCGGGAGAATCTGCCGGTTTCACTGACGGCCGCGCCGAGATAGATGATCTTCTCCGCGTCTGCGCCGGTGGCGGTCGTGCTCGGTTCATCCACCGGCGCGGGCGGCGCCAGACTGCAGGCGGTCAAGACAAGAGACACTATCAGCAGGAGAGAGAGTCGTAATTGGATTTTTCGCATTGTTCAACCCCTTGGCTCAGGCGGGACCACCGGTTGGGTCGCAAAAGCCTTCGGCGTTCGGTTGGTTCCAGGAAGAGGATCCGTCTGAACTGACGAGGGCGGACTACACAGGCCCAAAGGGCACCCCATTCCCAGATTTGAAGATTTTTTGGTAGTGGTCACATTGTAAGTGGTGAAGGGAAAGTCTTTGTCTGAACTGTGATTTCTGTGATTCGGAGCTTGCTATGATTAGCGGATGCACGGACAAGAATGTCCACACCACCGGATTATCAGATCACTTACTATTCGACCACTACCGATTTTTTGTATTGATGTTGGCAATGAAGGCTTCTCCGCCAAAAAATCTTCAAAGAGGTCAATCAGGACGTCTCTCCTCTGGAATTGATGATACTGTAAGGCATTCAACGCTGTCAATTTATACGTGCTTTGCAATGCGAAAGAGCAGTTAAGATGTCTGGGTTTGAAGGTTTTTTGTATTGGCGTTGGCAATGAGGCCTGTCCGCCAAAAAACCTTCAAAGACGCACCCAATGCGGATGCCGCGCAAAAGCCCAGGCTTCCAACGGGAATCGTCTCGGTTTGCTCCAACGAAAACATGGATGCTACAATCACGTTTGCTTCAGGCAGGATCGACTTGTCCGCGCCTACCGTCCTGGTAGCGGGCAGCCATCAAGGAAATTCCAAACCGAAGAGCGGTGGTGAATGCGCTGCCGCTCCGCTACACGGGTGCGAATTGTGAGTAAACAGTATTACGGTGGTCAGGCGGTCATTGAAGGCGTGATGATGCGGGGGCGCAAGACGATGTCGATTGCCGTGCGCAACGTCCAGGGCACGATCGTCGTCCATGAGCAGCCGCTCACAGCCAAGATCTATACGCGCAAGTGGGGGCAGTGGCCCTTTGTGCGGGGGCTGGCTCTGCTGTGGGATGCGCTCGGGCTGGGTATGCGCGCGCTGATGTGGAGCGCTGATGTGGCGATGCAGGAGGATGACGCTGAGGAGCAGGTCGAGTTTTCCGGCCCGGTGGCGTGGACGACCATTGCGACCAGCCTTGCCTTTGCAGTGGCCGTTTTCTTTCTGCTCCCTACTTTCGCCAGCCGCTGGTTTGCCGGTTTCTTCGAGCACAACCCCTATCTCGACGCCGTAGCCGAAGGCGGCATCCGCCTGATTCTGTTCGTGGTCTATCTGTGGGCGATCAGCTTCCTGCCCGACATCCGCCGCGTTTTCGCCTATCATGGCGCAGAGCACAAGACGATCAACGCGTACGAGGCCGGCGAAACGCTGACAGTAGCCAATGTGCAGAAGCACAGCGTCCAGCATGTCCGCTGCGGCACCAGCTTCCTGCTGTACGTGCTTGTGATCAGCATTCTGCTTTTCGCGCCCCTCACGTTTGCCTGGATCGAGTATGCCTGGCTGGCTCTGGTCCTGCGTTTTGTTACCCGCCTGCTGCTCATTCCCTTCGTAGCTGCAATCTCCTACGAGATTATCCGCTTCAGCGCCAATCATGCCAGCAACCCGCTCATGCGTCTTCTGATCGCGCCCGGGCTGCTCCTCCAGCGCATCACGACCCGCGAGCCGGACAACAGTATGGTCGAATGCGCCATTGCCGCCCTGCTTCCCGTGCTTGCAGCCGATGGCATCGCAGCCGGGACAGGCTCCGAGGACCCCCCGCACCCAGGGCAGCCCGGCGAGGAAGCGGCAGACACAGCGCGCTCATACAGCGGAGCGGCAGCGCAGTATTTGAAGGTGTTTTGGCGGAACTGTTTTTGAGAGAAGCGCCAATACAAAAAACCTTCAAAAACGGGGGTTGCGCGGTGCGCCGTCTGAGCCATGTTGATTGTAAAACTCGGCTTGGGCGGCTTCCGTGAGCATGACTCGCTGGCGCGAGGTGGTATTCATCCGGCTCAACTCTGCCAGATAGCGCGCCATGCTGCCCAGATCCTTCAACTCAAGACCGTGCAGCGTGCGCACAAAGGTGATCTGAAAGGTGTTGCCGGTCAACAGACGGGGGACGCGCAAACTCTGCATGACGTCCTCCGTCAGGTCGCTGTCCGGGTCACCGGAGACCGCGGCGAACTCGACCGGCAGCCCATACGCAGCCAGCCGGTCGGAGACATCGTAGTTGGCCGACGGTTTGGCGGTATTCCACATATCTTCCAGATAGCGCAGCGTCGCGGTGGAAACGGGCGTGAACTCCCCGTTCGGATATAGGGAGGCAAAATCCTCCGCCGAGGAGTCGTCCCGCCAGAGAAGATGCTCCAGATTGTACTCACGGGCCAGCGTGCGCACGAATTGGAGCCGCGCCATGTCGGTCTCGCTTGCGTGCATGCCGGAGACCGCCGCCTGCGCGCTGTCGCGGATGTAAGCGAACAGGGTCTCTGCGAGTCCTCGGTGGTCGCCCGTCGCGTGATTTGGATGTCCGGCCACGTCGGGGTGGGATGGTGCGTTTTTGAAGGTTTTTTGTATTGGCGTCGGCAATGAAGGCTTCTCCGCCAAAAAATCTTCAAACTGGCCGGTGAACAGGGCGGCCAGTTGCTCAAGGCGGTGCGGGGATGTCCAGATTTCGCGCAGGCGTCCATCGCCGCGCAGTCCTTCGGCGTCCTGGCGGCTGCGCATGAATGTCTGGCAACGTTCCCACAGGGTTGGATTGAGATGGGGGCGATAGAGATGGGAACTGATCACCCCCTCCGGCGGGACGGGCGGCATGGCGTCGCTGACTGACCACTCCTGCAATGTTGCGCAGGTCTCTTCGAGGGCGCGGTCCATCTGTTGCAGTATCTGTTGCAGATGCTCATGGACGCGGCCCAGCCCTCGTTGCACGCTGTCCTGCAGGCGGGCGGTCAATTCCGAGCAGGCCAGATTGACCCGTTCCCGCCGCAGCTTGCGCACGCGGCGCGCCCGCGACCGAAATGACATCATTGCGCCCAGAAATGCGCCGATCATCAGCCCGATAAATGTGGCGGCGTTGGCTTCACTACTGAAGAATTCGACGATTGCGTTCAGGAACGTGCCGGTTATCAGCCCCATAAGAATGGCGGGGTTGGCTTCACCATCGATGATGTCGCCCATGTTGTCCATCAGCCCGGAACCGAACAGATAGAGCAGTGTCAGCAGCACGATGCCGGTCAGCAGACCGAACGCCCGCGTCAGTGAACCGAACAGAGACGGCTGATCGGCGAGCGTGCGCAGATAGCGGGCGCGCCAGTCGCGCAGTTCCAACTGTCGTTCGACGCGATTGGCTCCGCCAGAGGGGACGCCTGCGCTTCCAAGGTGGGCCAGGGCGTGCCGTTCCTGTTCCAGTTCGAACAGCCACTGGTGGAGTTGACGCCGCGCCTGCACAAGTCCTGACGGCCGGGCGCCGATCTGGGTGAGCAGGTGGGAGCGCATCCGCCGCGAGACGGTTGGCAGAAAGCGATTGTCGGCGGAGTTACGGGGTAGACCATCCTCGCGCAGGGCAGCCAGTCCCCAGGCCGTGTCGAGCGCGTCGGCGCCGATACTCTCTTCAAATTGGACCATCACGTCCTGAAGGTGTCTGTCGAAGGCGGCCTGCCAGCGGACAGGGTTGAGACCGCGCAGTTTGCGCGCCGTCGCTGGCGGCAGCACGTAATCAGGATGGGCTGAAAGCTGCTGGATCGATTGGGGATTCAATTCATCGAATAGTTCGGGCATCTGCTCGATGAGCTGAATCAAGACCTGCTGCGACGTTGCGCCCAACACCTGCAGGGGGGCCAATGGCTCCATGTTGTCCGCGGCCGCCACAGGCGCTGCGAGGCCCGATGCGCCCTCTGGTCCCCCGGGCAGCACCTGCTCGCGCAGAAGCCGTTTTCCCTCATACTCTTGCGCAGTCTGAAAAATGTAGTCCAGCGGCACATAGTCCGCGGCCGCGCCCAGCAAACTGTAAGGGCGGTCGCTTGCGTTGCGCAGATCGATCCCGACCTGCTCATCTACATAGGCGGCCCCATCGGCGGCGATGAGCGACTGCAGGGCGTTGCCAACGAGAACGGACAGTTCGTAGCTGTTGCGGGCCAGGCCTTGATTGCTCTTTTCCCGATCCACAAGATAGATGCGGTCAAAGAGAGGACGACCGAGCCACTCCTCCGGCAGGGAGGCGTTGTTTCGGCCATGCCTGTTGGAATCTTCGCGCATCGAAGAGATGAATTTGCTGAGATTGGCGCGGCGCAGACCGGTGAGCGCCTCCAACTCCGCCATCGCCGCGTAACAGGAGGCGTCTTCGGTGATGCGGCTGCTGTCCCTTGCGTAGCTACCGGCGGCAAAGATGCCAACGACTTGGGCGATATGGCGCTGTCCCAGATAGTTGAGTTGATGCGCGATCGTTGGCCAGATCAGGGCCGAGGTCAACGGTTCGTAGAGCGGCGCGATCACATAAAGGGTCGTCTGCACAAAGGGGTCGCCGGGGACATGGGTGTCCGCGCGGATCGGGTCGATGATATTGGAGGCGAACAGGTGGGCAATGCTGTCGCCTGCGTGCAGCGCCGCGCGGAAAGCGTGCCGCCGCGTGGGCGGGTCGAGCGGGGTTGACGATGCGGGTGAGCCGCTTGCATGGCCGGGCGAATCGCCGCTGTCTGCGGCCTTGCTCGACCTTCGGAAGGGCCAGGGCAGCCCCTTGCGGGCAGAAGCGCGGTTGTCTGCCGGCGTTGCCGTAGCTGCGCTGATCCCAGGCCACCGATCCGGCGACTCTAGCCATTGCAGAGGGAGCAGCGTATTGCCAGCCGCCTCCAGCAAAAGGCTCGCCCGCTGCTGGCTCGTGGCCTGTCGCCACTGGCTGGATGGGCTTTCATTGGTTGCCGGCGTTTTGGAGCGCTCCAGGTCATGGAGCAGGCGTTCCAGATAAAATGGCGGCAGACGGTTGTCACCCAGGGTGAACAGATTGAGGGCAAGCTCGTCTTGTTGATTGAGTTGATCGGCGGGCAGGAGGGCTGCAAAGCGGGTGATGCGGGTCAGGTCCGGGCCGTCGACGCCGGTGGCGATGCGTTGTTCTTGGGTGGCCTGCAGGCGCGGAGCCAGATGGAGCATTGTCTGCAAGCCCCATCCACCAAAACAGAGTATAGCGGCTCGGCTACGGGTTGCGCCGGGAAGCATAGGTAGTTTCTAGTTTTCAGTATTTAGTTGCTGGGTCGCGGTGGGCACTAAAAGCTATTTCGCTAACGAATTCTTCAGGGCCGCCAACATTCTACCGTTCTCTTCGCATCTTTTCAGCAACTCTTCTGCATCCGGTGGGATCAGATATTGCAGATTCCTTGAGATAATCAACAGAGTCTCTAACTCCGCCAACGAAATCTTGCGCTATCCCCAGAAACTGTCGAAACTCGCCCCTGCTGTTTCTGTGTTTGGCCTTCGCCAAGTGCGCGAGGACGCGGTAGGCTCAGGCCAAAATTGCCCCTCCGCAATGTTGGCCGGTATAGAAACTCCAGCCCGCCTGATCTGAGAAGTTAGCCCATATATCTCCTCCTTTGGAAAAGAGTGCGTAGAAGAATAGATCACACCAACAAAGTCAATTGATTTCTGTCAGACAATCAAGTCCCGATAACGCCGTGACCGCAATCAAATTCTCCTGCGGCCTTAAGCTACGGGCAACTAACCACTAAAAACTTGAAACCGAAAACTAGATACTGTCGTCAGTGATTTCGGGCAGATCGACCCAGGCGGGATGGAGATGAAACTCCTCGCGGGCGGGGAAATCGCGCCTGTTTTCATACTGTGCCCGAAACTCATCCAGGCGGTCAATCAGCGTCACCGGCAGCCCGTGGACGATCCAGACGGCGTCCATGCGTCCGGTGTCGCCGGTGGGCACCCATTTGATATCCTCCTGGCCTATCATCGCCATGGCCAACTGGGGATCGTCAGTGCGGGAGGATGGTGTGGCCGCCAGGCGGATGTGCTCCAGATTGGCGTCGTGGAAGTTGAAGCGGTCCGAGTCCCAGCGGATGTAGGGGTTCAGACGATCCAGCCACTGCTGCACGCGGTTGTTGGGCAGAGGCCGGGACTGCTGTGTCTCCTCGCCATGCTGCACACCGATAATGTGGCGGATGTCCACGCACTGCAACACCCTGCCCAGCAGCCCCCGTTCGGTGGCGATTGCGTTGGTAAGATTGGCGAACAACTCCTCGGCGCTGACTGCCTGGCTGACGTTCAAAATGCGGTCGATAACCGGCCCCAGCAAGACCTCCCAATCGCTGGGATAGACGACCTGGGCCGCGTTGCGGTAAAAGTGTTGCAGATAGTCCCGCCCGACCGCGCCGGTCTCCAACTCATAGTATGTGTTGGTGCTGGCCGTGCCGTCGGGGATGCGGGGGTCGATGCGTTCTGCGGCCCGCCTTGCCGCCTGATTGGCCCGCCCCAGCGCGCCCCCGGCGTTGTCTATCTGTGTGCGGAACACCTCGCGTGTCTGCGTGCCATACGAGAAAATGCGCTCGACCAGGATTCGTTCCAGCCTGTCGCGGCGCTGGTGGAGGCGGGCGCGGGCCTTGCGCTGGCGCGTGTCGCTGGCGCGGTCGCGTGCTTGCCGGGGGTTGAAGGCCGCCAACAAGAGATCGCCAAAGCCGCCGGCAATCTGGCCGATCTGCTCCGCGGCCCCTCCCTGCTGAGCCAGCAGCGAACGCCAGCGCGCGCGATCCTCCTCCGTCACCGGATGATTGTTCAACAGGAAGAGTCTCTGTTTGATCAACGATTCCATGGGGGCGGAAGAGAGGTTGAGCGGCGCCAGCAGATCGGCAAGGGCGAGCGCGCCGCGCAATCCCGTCTCCAGAACTGTTTGGCGGAAGGCGTTGTCGACCGCCGTCTTGAAGCCGAGCCATGCGCCGCGTTGCGCCTCGACCTCCTCGACCAACTCCTCCAACCGGTCGTTGTCCAGGGAGAGATAGCGGGCGCGCATCCTGGTCAGGAGCCCTTGCCAGATGGTGATCACCTTCTGGCGGGTCTGTGCGGAGATCGGCTGGCGCGGGTCGTTGAGTTCCGGCCCGGCGGCAAGACGCCTCATGCAGTCGGCGAGGAAGGCCTGCTGCCAGAAGTTGACCAGCGTCTCATCGGGCGCGACGATGGCGGAGGCGGCGAAGCTGCTGTAGACAAGATAGTTGCCCTTCTGCGAACGGCGTTCATTTACCACCTCGGCCGCCGGCGCGCTGCCGGCCATGCGTTCGCGCACGACATTGACCTCCAGCCCGAGGATTTCGCTGCTGAGATGGCTGATGGCCGTGAGTTGGATGAGATGCGCGGCCAGATGCTCGGCGTCGGCTTTGCGGGCGAGGCTGCGGCCGTCGCGGTTGGTGCGCCCGACCAGAAAGATGAAGTCGAAGGGTGCATAGGGGGTGTCAGGCAGCGCCCGCTGTTCGCTGGGATAGAGTTCACTGAACTGCTGCGTCTCCTGGAAGTAGTTCAACTCTTTGAGCGAGGCGTAGGCGTTGGCCTTGATGCGTCTTCGTTGCAGATCACTGTTGATCTCCTCTTCGAGCACGTCCGGCAGGAAGAAGATGCCGACGACGCGGGCATTGCTGCGCACGAGCGCTCGCACGCGGTGCGCCACATCCATGAACATGCCGGCGCCGGTGCCGCCGCAGAGGCTGCTGACGATATAGACGAGTTGATAGTTGCTCATCACCGGGAAGCGGCGATTCTGCGCCATCTCCAGATCGCGGATCTTATCCAAGGCCGCGTATTTCGTCTCCAATAGCCGCTTGAAGGTGACGTAATTGCGGAAGAAAGAGAGCCGCCCGATTGGCCGCAGCTGTTTGGCGCCGTTGTGGATGTAGCCCAAGGGGATCGACGGATAGTCCCACCAGCGGGCGATCTCCGGGTGGTTTTCGAGATTGTCCACCAGGCGCGTTGCGTCGAACTTGCCCATATAGGCCGATTCATCGGCGTAGAGGGGCTCCTGATCGAGCCGGTTGATCAGCGGTTCGGTGTCCAGCGCCAGCAGTTGGATCATCGCCGGCAGAGATTCGCCGCCCCACGCTTTGCGCAGCCGCCGTTTGACCGCCCGGACAGCATTTGTGCCCATACCGCCCACACCCACGACAAGGGTCGGATAGATTGTCGGCTTTTCACTGATAAACGGCGCACCGCTCTGGTCCATGTCCGGTATCCTTCTATATTTGGCCTCCCCCAAGTGCCCGTCGGATGGGGTCGGGGGCGGCCAAAGTCTTTAGTAGTTCGTTCTTAGTCTCTAGTTTGAAGATTTCTTGTATTGGAGCCGCTATGAATTTGGATGCGCTACCGCTTCGCAATGTGAGCGCGTTGGCAGTTCCGCCTAAAAAATCTTCAAAATTGGCGCTGCAATGGAAGACAGTTCCGCCAAAAAATCTTAAGACTGAAAACTGAATACTAAAAACTAGAAACTGTCTTGTAAGCCAATTTGCCCGCCGCCAAGTTGTCAGGTTGCCATTTGATAATTTTTTGGCGGAAGTGTTTTCATGCCACCATCAATACAAAAAATCTTCAAACAAGAGGCTCCCGCCTTCGCTACGTGTCCGAACCCCATGGATTCTGCTTAGGCCGGACCCAAATGTCGTCGGGCGGATCGAAATCGCCCGACTCTTCAGATGAAGTCTGTTCCGACCCCCAGCTAACCTGGTCCCAGGCCGTGTCCCAGGCAGCGTTGTGTGTTCCCGCGGACGCCGAGTCAGCGAAATTCTCAAAGGCAGGCGCGACAGTTGGAGTGCCCGACCCCCCCCCAACCGCACCCGGCGTAACAAATGTGGCTTCCGGCTTGTCTTGGCCCCCGCCAAATGCCGGCCGGATGGGGTCGGCGGCGGCCAAATTCGCAGGTTGCCAACTGTCCGAACTGCTGAAGTCGGCAACGTACTCAGGCGTCAGTGAAGAGTCTTGCCCAGGCAGGGTCATCGGTCCTTGGTCATCTTCCACATTGTACCCGCGACTCCGGGCACGCGCCACCACGATGAGCAGCCCCAGCAGAAGCAACGGTCCGCTACAAAAAACGAGCGGGAACGTGTAAAACGGACGCAGCCACCACTCTACATAGCGCTGATAGAGGGTCGGGCTGCGGAAGTTGATATCGACCGACCGGTTCTCATCGGTCAGGCCGACGATGCTCAGGATCAGATCTCCGCTATAGAAGGAGCCGCGCAGGGCATCTTTGGGCAGGGCTTTGCGGGCGACCAAGGTGAGGGGGACCTCGAAAAATCCTTCGTCGTCGGGTACTCCGCTGATCTCTACCGGCGGGGCTTCGAGGAAATGTTCATCCAGCGTCATCACGCCATCGGGCGTTTCGCCCGACGCGGCAATCCCTACCACTTGTACCACAAAAGGCGTCTTGCCGTCGAAACGCAGGAGGAGTGTTTCGGTTGAACTTTCGCCGGCCCGCCCCAGATTGCCGAAATCGAGCGCGCCGGCGACACTCCACTCCACATCGCGAATCTGCAAGCGGAAAGGCAGGCTTGCCCGTTGCAAAGTGATCAGGTTGCCGCTAGGTGTCCTAACTTCTGGAGTTAGCGGCAACCTGCCGGAACCACTGGGATCGGCCAAATTCGCCGAGAGAACATCGAAATCCTGACCGGGGCCGGCCAGGCTCAGGACGCCATGACAACTGCCGGGCGACATAGGCGTCTGGCTTTGCAGGCGAATGGGAAGCGCCCAGGCGGTCTTGTTTGCCTGTTGCCAAGTGTCCGTGCCGCTGGAGTCGGCAGTAGGCAAATCGGAAGGTTGCAGGTCTCCGGCGGTGGCGGTCAGGCCGCTGCAACTGCTTTCGGTCAGTTCAACTGTGAGCCGGAAGGGCGTGTCGGCGTTATAAATGACGGGCAGCAGGATCTCCTCGTCCAGCCGGAAATTCGGCGACGTATCGAAAAGAAGCTCTCCGAAGTCGGCCTCCTGCACCTGAATGCGCGCTGCGGGGCGGGGGATGTTCAGCGTCACCGGCAGGGAGGGGGCGGGACGGACCTTCACCTCCATCGGCAAGCCGGCCGGGTTGAGCGCTGAAAGATTCAGTTGGCCTTCGTATTCGCCGGGGCGGAGCAGATCCAGGCCATCCACGCGCAGGAGGGCTGTCTGGCTGCCGTTCTCCAGTACGTCAATGGAAAAATCGAGCGAGGCTTCGCGGACGATCTCGCTGGTGTCAGACCGGCGCAAAATCAGGGAGGCTTCGAGCGTGCCGATCTCCTCGACCGTACTGGCCCGCACCGACAGCTGCCAGCCTTCGTGCGGCATCTTCGCCAGGTCGATATCGGTCGGCAGGCCGCGTACATGGATCGCCGGTTCCACTTCCAATGGTGTGCGGGCAAAGTCCCCGAAGCGGACTCCATCAATGACCGCGGTGAGCAGGAAGAGCGCCTCGTAGTCATGTCCGTCCTGGGGCATAAAGCCGTCGTCGGCGCAGAGCAGGTTGCGGCCATCGGCTGGAGCCTGGCAGTTGAGCGTTTTGCGGTAGACGGTCTGGCTGCCGCCGCCGGTGATGTCGGTCACGTATACGGCGGCTTGCATGTCCTGCGGCTGCGTGCCGGGGCCAAAGCCGATCTGCAGTTGCACACTGCCGTCATCGAGAATGCCGGGATTGGTGGCAGAGGGCGAGAAGACCTGCGCTCTGGGCAAATCGTCGCGGGCTTGCAGCCGGAAGGTGCGGCGCAACTGCAACGGATGTCTGTCCTCTCCCAATTGAATCGTCACCTCATGCGGGCTGTCGGAAAGCTGCTGGGCGGCGACCTCTCTTCCGCTGAGGGGATCCTGCCCCAGGGCGGAGATTGGCGTCGTGCCGTTGAGCAGCAGCGGCTCGTCCGCGGCGGGGCCGGCTCCGGCCACAACGACGAGGGGCGATTTGCCGGTGGGATAGTAGCGCGTCGAGGCCGGATTGTTCTGTACACTGGGAGGCGGAAAGAGCAGTTCCGGGTAGCTGTCCGCCTGGACGACGGCAAAACTGCTGAGATCGTTCGTTTTGGCGACCCATTCCCCGGCTGGCAGCGGCGCGACAGCAACGTTCAAGTCGATATTGCCGTCGTCGAGAACACTCTGTGTCAGCATCGGCGCGCCGTCCCGTTGCACAGCGGTGATGGCCGACTGCGGGCTGACAAAGGCGATGCTGCCCGCTCCATGCGCTTTGCGGATAGAGACAGTCAGGTCGCCATGCACGTTGCGGCGGGTGACGACGGAGCGGTCCGATTTCATTTCAGCGAAAATTTCGCTGAAGATAAGCAGGAGGTCCTGTGAACTCTTGGCCTCGCGTGCCAACGGTGAACTGTTCTTGAGTAAGTCGCCCGCGCAGCCGGCATCGGGATTGCAGAGGATCACCGGGTAGAGCAGCGCGCCCGCATCCTCGACCTGCGCCAGCAGATTGGTAATAACCTGCCGCTGCCCTGTAACGTTAAGCGGGGCGGTCGGTTCACCATCCGTCAGCAGCAGCACATACTGACTGCGGTCGGGGTCGCCGTGAACTTTGAGCAGCCGCAGCGCCTCTAGCAGGCCCAGGTCCATGCGCGTATACCCGCGCTGCGCGTACTCTTCGGGAGCCTGGAGCGAGGCGGCCAGACGGCGGCGATTTTCCGCGCTGCCGGCCTCCTGTAGCAGGCTCAGCGCGCCGACGCCTTCCGCCGTGCTGTCAAAACGTATGACCGCGATGCGGTCCGCGCCGTCGGCCAGATGCACCAACAGGCGGGCCGCGCTATAGCGCAGTTCGTTCGGATCGCTGGGCGCGTTGTGACTGAAGCCCTCACAGGGCGGGGTGGAAGGAGGCTTGCCCAGCGGCCAAGGCCAGCAGGTGGCCATGCTGCCGGAGTCATCGAGAATGACGACGACATCGATCGGGTCGGCGGCCACGGCTTGCGGATTGGGGAGTGCCGAAGGCTTTTGCGACCCTATCCGGCGGGCACTTGCAAAAGGCTTAGGAGATTGCGTGTTGAGGGAATTTGCTGGAGGCAGGGCGTACACCGGCGCGGCGAAACTGCCCGTCGCCAACAGGATGAGATTTGAAGATTTTTTGGCGGAAGAGGATTCAAAAGCGGCGCCAACACAAAAAATCATCAAACAGGCTGATAGCAGACAAGCAAATACTTTGGCCGCCGCTGACCGCATCCTTGCGCTCTTGGCGGCGGCCAAACCGGCGGCAAGCCCGGTCACGAAAGAGCGAGAGACACAGGGCCGGGCCGGGGCTACACAGTAAAGCCGTTGAAAAACGTTTCCGGGCAGATGGCGCTCCTATTCGGGGGAGTGAATTTGAAGATTTTTTGGCGGACAAGTCTTTGAAAGCAGGGCCAATACAAAAAATCTTCAAAAATGGCTATCTGGAGAGAGAACGCCTCTATATTCCTCGAAGGTTCCCGATTCAATAGAGCAATATGCGCGCGCATTGGCTCCGCGTTTCCCCACTTCTGTAGCGGGGCAGCGCCCCCCACAGATGGGGATAGACCTGCTGTGAGCGAAATGCACGCGCATCGGCTGCGCTTTTATCTATCGGGATTGTAACACAGCGCAGATTGGCGACCAAGAGCTGCTGAGCAGACCGGTAATGCCCCACCAGTGGGCCTCGTAATTCGAATAAATCGTAGGGCGATTACACTGGAGAAGGGAGCATAGGGGATGCTCCCACGTTAACACTCGACAGTCTGCTTGGCCTGTGGATACGCCTGAAATAGAGCCGGATCGATTTTGGGCGATATGCCTACGATCTGCCAATGATATGTGAACTTCAGTGGATAGTGAATAGTAACTGCACTCGCCACTATCCACTATCCACGGTCTACCGGCGTTTCATTCGCCGCCGTCTTCGGTTGCGGCTGAAATTTCGCCGAGTATCTGCGTGAGCGCGCCGACAAACTGGTCGGCGGGCAGCGCGCCGGGGATCAGCCGACCCTCGCCGCCGTAGAGGACGACGAACGTGGGTGTGCCGCGCACGAAGGGCATGCCGTCCTGCATATCACTCTGCACAGCCAGGGCGGGTTCATCTTGCGTCAGACAGGTTGCAAAGGCGTCCGTGTCCAATTCGAATTCAGCGGCCAGCGCGACAAAGTAGTCTCTGTTATCCTGTCTGGCCCACTCTGTCGTATCCTCGAACAGGCGGTGATGGAACTGCCAGAACGACCCCTGTTCCGCCGCGCACTCGGCTGCAACCGACGCCGAGAAGGCAAAGGGATGGATATTCTGGATGGGGAAATGCTTGAACACCCACATGACCTCCCCCTGCTCGACAAACTCTGCATTCAGGATCGGTTGTGTGGTCAGCGTGTGGCGACTGCAGTAGGGGCATTGAAAATCGCTGAATTCGACGACGGCGATTGGGGCGTCGCTACTGCCGTGGTATATGTCACCGGCGACGGTAAAGCCGGGTCGCTCCGGGTCGGGGGCCAAGCCCTCGGCGGAGGCCCAGAAGGGCAACTGTCCTTCGCCCTGTTGCTGCTGTTGCTGCTGTGCCTGCGCCGCGCCTTGGGGCGAGCCGCCGACCGCGATCGTCTCGATCCAGTCGGAGAAGGTATCGTAGGGCTGTGCGCCGGAGAGGGCAAAGGCTTCGCCGCTCTCTTCGTGGACGAAACGGAAGCTGGGCGTGCCGGTGAAGCCAAAGGACCTGGCTTCTTCCAGGCTTTCGTTCACCTTTTCCACCAGGGCGCCGCTATTGGCTATGCAGGAGCCGTACTGGGTGGGGTCTGCGCCCACCTCCTGCGCAATTTCGGCAAAGTAGGACAGGGACTCTTCTCGGGGCGCCCACTCCTTCTGCGTGCGGAAGAGCTTGTCGTGCATCGTCCAGAAGAGAACGATGTCCTGTTCCGCCACACAGTTGGCGGCGATGGCCGCGGACAGCGCGTTGGCGTGTAAAGAGGAGAGAGGCATATCGCGGAAGACGAATTTCACAGCGCCGCTTTCGGCGAATCCAGCCAGGAGCGCCGGTTCGGTCTGGATGACATGGCGGGCGCAAAAGGGGCATTCGTAGTCGCTGTATTCGTAGATGGTGACGGCCGCGTTCGGGTCGCCGCGATAAGGGTAGCCCTCAGCGGTAAAGCCGACAGGGACGCCTCTGTGCATCGCCGGCTGTGTGCCTGTCTCAGTCTCGCCGGCGGAGGCGGGAGCGACAGCCGGGCCGACGATGTAGCCACCACCATCTGTAGTGCAGCCGGCGACGAGCAGAAGGGCGACCGCGAGGAGGGCGAGGAACATCGGGGACAGCCCTTTTCTCTTTCTCTCCTCTTCGCTCTCTACCTCCTTGCGGCGCAGACGTCTGTTTGGCAAATTCATAAGTTCTCCAATCGGGAATTAAATAGTCGGGATTCGGTTCTTGGTTGACGGGCCAGCGCACGGCGTCAAGAACGGAAGACTCACAACTTTCGGTATGGAGCTTGTCACATTGTAACCGTGGGAATAAGAGACGACTAATCCAGATTCACCGGCCTGCACTTTATGTCGTCAAGTTTGCCTGAAAACGCAGTTGCATCGTAGTATGAAGACTTTGTAAGGGCAGTGGCAAATCTCGGTGGTTTGTGGCGAGCGGACAGTGGATGGCGCACGCCAAGGACTGCGAAACGCTGAAGATGAGAGAGTTGTATGGACGACATGACCGTGGGAGCAGGAGTTGAGACAGCGGAGGCCTTCTCGGACGGTTCGCCGCCCCGTGCGCGAGTCGACGCATCTTCAGGGCAGCCTGCTTCCCTGACCGGGCATCTGCGTCAACTTGAGTCGGAGGCAATCTATGTGCTGCGCGAGGTGGCGGCCCAGTTTGAGCGGCCCTGTCTGCTCTTCTCCGGCGGCAAGGATTCGATCGTCTGCGCGCATCTGGCGCGCAAAGCCTTCGCGCCGGGGCGGATTCCCTTCCCGTTGCTGCAAATCGACACCGGGCATAATTTCCCCGAAACGTTGGCCTTTCGCGATCAGCTTGTGGAGAAACTGGAGGTCCGCCTTCTCGTGCGCTCCGTGCAGGATTCGATCGACGCCGGGCGCGTGCAAGAGGAGCCTGAAGTCAATCCCAGCCGCAACAGATTGCAGACCGTAACGCTGCTGGATGCCCTGGCGGAGTTGCGCATTGATGCAGCCGTGGGCGGCGCCCGTCGCGACGAGGAAAAGGCGCGCGCAAAGGAGCGTTTCTTCTCCCACCGCGACGCGTTCGGCCAGTGGAATCCCAAGAACCAACGGCCCGAACTATGGAACCTCTTCAACGGGCGCAAACATCACGATGAACATTTCCGCGTCTTTCCCATCAGCAATTGGACCGAGCTTGACATCTGGCAGTACATCGCCGAGCAGAAGATCGACCTGCCCAGCCTTTACTTTGCCCACGAACGAGAGATTGTGCGACGGGACGGGATCATGCTGGCGGTCGGCGCGTATGTGACACCGCAGGCGGGTGAAATCGTCAGCCGTGAACGAGTGCGCTTCCGCACGATCGGCGACATGACCTGCACCGGCGCGGTCCGCTCCACTGCCAGCAACCTGGCGGCTATCATTGAAGAGGTCGCCACCGCCCGCGTGACGGAACGGGGCGACCGGGCCGATGATCGCCGCAGTGAGGCCGCGATGGAAGATAGAAAGCGGCAGGGGTATTTTTGAAGATTTTTTGGCGGAACTGTATTTCATTGCGGCGCCAATACAATAAATCTTTCAGACTGACTGCGGTGGATAGTGAATAGTAGATAGTGGCTAGTGAAGTCACTATCCACTGACCACTGACCACTGACCACTGGGATTTCCTATGGACCTATTGCGCTTCTCCACTGCCGGCAGTGTGGATGACGGCAAATCGACCCTGATCGGGCGGCTGTTGTACGACTCCAAAGCGATATTCGAAGATCAACTGGAAGCGGTCGAGCAGGCGAGCGCCGCGCGCGGCGAACCAATGGTCGACCTGGCGCTCCTGACCGATGGGCTGCGGGCGGAGCGGGAGCAGGGCATCACGATCGACGTCGCCTACCGCTACACGGCGACGCCCAAACGCAAGTTCATCATCGCCGATACGCCGGGGCATATTCAGTATACGCGCAACATGGTGACGGGCGCGTCAACCGCGGAGCTGGCGATCATTCTGGTCGACGCGCGCAAAGGCGTTCTGACCCAGTCTAAGCGGCACAGCTTCATCGCCACGCTGCTGCATATTCCCCATCTCGTCGTCGCGGTCAACAAGATGGATCTCGTGGGATACAGCGAGGCGAGATTCCAGGAGATTGTCGCCGAATACCGCGCCTTCGCGGCCAAGCTCAATGTGCGCGACGTTGTCTATATCCCCATCTCTGCGTTGCACGGGGACAATATAGTCAGCCAGAGCGAAAAGATGCCCTGGTATCACGGCGCGACACTGCTGCACCATCTGGAAACGGTCAACATTGGCGCCAGCCGCAACATCGTCGACTTTCGTCTGCCGATCCAGTATGTGATCAGGGCGAGGAGCGAGGGCTTTGGCGACGCTAAGGGTGGGCATTTGCGAGGGCCTGGTGACCAGGACTTTCGCGGTTTCGCCGGACAGATCGTCTCCGGTCGTATTGCGGTCGGTGAGGAGGTGGTGGCGCTGCCGACGGGTATCCGTAGCCGCGTGGCCGGCATCTATTGCGGGGAGGAGAGTTGTGAGCGGGCAGGCGTGGGCGACGCGATCGTTCTTACGCTGGAGGATGAGATCGACATCAGCCGCGGAGATATGCTGGTGCGGGTGCGTAACCTGCCGCATTCATCCAATCAGCTGGATGCGACGCTGTGCTGGATGAGCGAAGAGCCGATGAGACACGCTGGCAGTTGGTACTGGTTGCAGCATTCGACGCGGCGGGTGCGCGCCTCGGTGCAGGAGTTGAACTATCGCATCAATGTGGACACGATGCACCGGGAGGCGGCGGAGACCCTGCATCTGAACGAGATCGGCCGCGCGCAGATCGTTACGACGGAGCCGCTCTTTTTTGATCCCTATCAGATCAACCGCGCCACGGGCAGCTTTATACTGATCGACCCGCATACGAACAACACGGTTGCGGCCGGCATGATTCGGGACCGGGCGCGGCGGGTGAGCGAACTGGTGCCGAAGGACGAGGAGAGAGTTGGGCCGGAGCCGACCCCATCTGGCGGGCATTTGGCGGGGGCCAAAGAGGGGAGGGGTTTTTCACTCCTCTCTCCTGGTGTTCCTCGCTCCTCCGATGTCGTCTGGGAGCCGGTGACGGTCACACGGCCAATGCGGGAGAAGCTGAACGGGCACGGGGCGGCGGTGCTGTGGTTCACGGGGCTGTCGGGTTCGGGCAAATCGACGGTTGCCAAGGCGTTGGAGCAGCGGTTGTATGGGCTGGGCGTGCGCACCTTCTCGCTGGATGGGGACAATGTGCGTCATGGCCTGAACGGCGACTTGGGCTTTACTGCGGAGGATCGCGCCGAGAACATTCGCCGGGTGGCGGAGGTGGCGAAGCTGGCGTTTGAACACGGCAATGTCGTGCTATGCACGTTTATCTCACCCTATATCGCTGATCGGGACGCAGCGCGGACGCTGGCGCCGGAGGGCAGGTTCTGGGAGGTGTACGTCAAGTGTGACGTGGAGGTCTGCAAGCAGCGGGATCCCAAGGGGCTGTACGCCCGCGCCGCGCGCGGCGAAATCGCGAACTTCACCGGTGTTTCGGCGCCCTATGAGGAGCCGCCCCGGCCGGACATGGTGCTGGAGACGGATCAGCACACGGCGGATGAACTGGCGCAGCGGATTCTGGAGGAGTTGGCGCGGGCGGGGATCATTTCCAGTTCTTAGTACTACAACCGCAGTTGACGAATTAGGGTTTTTCCGGCAACAATGAGAACAAATAAGCAGAGCCGGAGGAACGATGGAACTGAGCGAATTAGACGAATGGGTGGTCGAATTTGAAACGTTTCACAGTCGATTTTCTTCCTTGTTTGGGCGTCGAGAGGTGCGGGAACAGGCGCGAAAGTATTTGCAAGGGCTGATGTCGTCGGTGGAACGAAAGCATGGCTGGCAGTTGGCCGAAGCGGTCGGTGACAAGACGGCGGATGCGACGCAACGATTGTTGTACAGTACGCAGTGGGACGCCGATGCGGTGCGAGATGAGTTGCAACGATTTGTGGTGGCCCGGTTCGGCGATGCCGATGGGATCGGGGTGGTCGACGAGACCGGATTTCTCAAGAAAGGCATGAAATCGGCGGGCGTACAGCGTCAGTATAGCGGAACGGCTGGCAAGGTCGAGAACTGTCAACTGGGCGTCTTCCTGACCTATGCGACTGCGCAAGGCCATCTCTTTCTGGATCGACGGCTCTATCTGCCTGAGAGTTGGTGCGCGGATAGCGAGCGCTGTGCTGAGGCCAAAATACCGGCCGCTACCCTCTTTGAAACCAAGCCTGAACAGGCCGTCGCGATGCTGCGCCATGCGTGGAGCATGGGTGTGCCGATGCGCTGGGTGACCGCTGACGAGGTCTACGGGGAATCCTCCTATCTGCGGGATGCCGTAGCGGAGAGCGGGCGCTGGTATGTGTTGGCGGTGCGGGCCCATAGCCGCATATGGCGGGTGCGTCCAGAGGTAGCTATACCTGCCTGGCACGCAAGCGGGCGCAAACCTGTCAAAGAACGAGTTCTGGATGACAGCGTACAGCCCGTGCCGATCCCGGCGCTGGTGGCATCCTGGCCTGACAACTGCTGGCAACGTCTGACAGTCGCCGAAGGCGAGAAAGGCCCCCGGGTCTACGACTGGGCCTGCCGACGGGTCGTGGAGAATCAAAACCGTCTGCCCCTGGACGCAACGCGTGGCTGCTGGTGCGACGCTCGCTGACCGACCCGCACGAGTGCGCCTATTTTCTCTCTAATGCGCCGCTTGAGACAGCGTTGCTGACCCTGGCCCGCATCGCCTCGACTCGCTACACGATTGAGCAGTGTTTCGAGGAGGGCAAAGGCGAAACCGGGCTGGACCATTATGAAGTGCGCTATTGGTCTAGTAGTTCAGCAATCTTCTATTGTCGGATAAAGACGTTTGAGCTTGATGCGAGCGTCAGCCGTAGTGAAACGCCAGTTGACGGTAGTTGCCGAGGCATTGCGGCGTTTTTGCCAAGCATCGACTTGCTGCATCAAGGTGGCTTGGTCCGGGATGCGAGCTTTCAAGCATTGCCGATGCAGGACACTGAGTTCGATTTCAGCCATATTGAGCCAACTGCCATGTTTGGGGGTGTAATGGATTTCCAGTTTGGCGGCCAGACGGCGGGCTTCGGCTGCCGGGAACGCTTGATACAGAGAAGCGAGTTTGTGTGTGTTCAAATTGTCCATCACCAGGACGATCTTGTCTGCCTGCGGAAAGTGGATGTCGACCAGGTCACGCATGCAGTGGGCAAAGTCAACCCTGGTGCGGCGCGCTGTCACCTTGACATGACGCCAGGCTTGCAGAGGCGCGAAGCAGAGAAAGAGGTTGCCGGTGCCGTTGCGTTCATATTCGTAGTCATATTTGGCCACAGCGCCCGGTCGGGGTGGCAGGGGCAGACGGGTCTCTTTCGTCAACTGTTTGCTGCCTTCATCAAAACAGACCAAAGGTCGCTTGGGATCCTGCGCCCGATGATAGACCTCAAGCGTATCTTCCATGGCACAGACGAACTCGGCATTCGCCGTCGCCGGAATACACCACTCATCTTTCAGCCAGGGCTTGCGTTCGTTTTTTTTAGCGTCGTCCGCACCGTTTCGCGCGAAATACGCTCGACCACCTCTAATTCGACCAGCTTATCGGCCAGCATCTGCAGCGTCCATTGCTCCTGTCCATCAGGCGCAGCGCTACACGCTAACTGCACCAAGCGGGCTTCGCCGGCGCCATCCAATACGCAGGCGCGCTTCCGTTGCGGTCGCATGTGGATGAGCGCAGCTTCAATCCCGGCTGTGACACAGCGCGCCCGAATTCGCTCTACGGTGCGCGCGTGCGCACCTAAGGCCTTGGCAATCTCGGCATCAGTCCAGCCACCTCCGGCTTGCTCTTCATCGGCCATCAGCAGAATGCGTGCCCGTCTCAAGCGCCGCGCCGACCCGGCGCCTGTGTTCACCTGTGCATCCAGTTGCGTGCGTTCTTCCTCTGTCAAGCGCACCCGATATCGTTTCGCTGGCATCTTTCCTCTCCTCGTGTCTACGTTTCTGGAGAGTGTGCCACAGTTCACTCTGTCCGACAAATCTTGTCTGTTACACTACTAGCTGGTATCGACATATTACGCTCTCCATGCTGGCACATGCCTGGCTCGCCTGGCTTCGTCTCAGACGCAACCAGCAAAAGGGGGGCCTGAACCCTTTCTTGCCGAGCTGACCGTGCCCGAAGTCAAACGTTTGCTCGAAATCGCTTTACCCTTGCCGTCTCGCTCGCCCGAATTACGTCTCGCCTGGTCCGTGTGGCGTCGGGGCAAACGACAACAAGCACGCCAAAGCCACTATCGTCGCCATCTCAACGCCTTTGCTGACCTATTCTACCTTCAACCACCATAAATGCGGTTGTAGTACTAACCATCTATCATCGATAGACGTTAAGTTTGTTGCGATTCGCTGTGGTAAGCCCATGTTACTACAAAGTTGGGGCAGGGAACAAGGGAAGCCGGCAAGGCGTAGATATTCTGATGGAGGATGCGGTATCAGCAGCCGGAACTGCGCTGGGCGGCCGCCTGGATCGACTTCAGGGAGCCCAACGCGTTCGCGAAGGCCAACAAGGTTCGGGGTCACGCATAAGAGCCGGAAACACGATGCAAGGCATTGGCCAGTTGCTTATGCGCCTGGAGACGGAGACGCGGCTACGCATGGCAGGCGATGGGCATGGGCGCTGCGCGCCGTTGCCTCTCTGTGCGCGCCGATCCTGATCCTCTTCCTCTCTCACGGCAGCTGGACGACACAGTGCCGGCATCCCAGGCAGATGAAGACTTGGCGCGCTGCGCGTCCGGCCGTAGAGCGCAGTAGGCCGAAAATGGACCCAAAGCGGCGAAATCGGCATTTTCGGCCAAGCGGCCGATCCAAAAACGCCACAGGAGCCGTTCTAAGTAACTGTCCGTTTTTAACTTAACGGTTTCGTTCGACAGATCAGTCCAAGCTTGATTGAAATCGCTACGTTGTTTGCGGACAGTTACTAAGCGCTTTTTTCAGGGTTCAGGTACGATAGAGAGACCGAAAGCAGACCTTGTAGTTCGTAGCGTTTGTCCTGCGTTGCTGAGGGCTGCCAGGGCCTGGATACAGCCTGCCTCTGTGCCCAAGAAGCACGAAATACCGCGGCACCCGAAATGGGGATACTATCGGAGCACGGGAAGGCGGCGTAAAGGTGCCCGAAAGGGCGGGTGGGAGAGAAACCTTTCAATCAGCCGAAAGGTAAAGTTGCAATCAGCCGGAGAAAAAGGTTACAATCAGCCGATGGCTGAGAACACTCTTTACCCCCGTTTCGTCGAATGGCGCTTAACAGAGGCGCTGGAGGAATCGCCGGTCGTCCTGATCCAGGGTCCCCGGCAGTGCGGCAAGACCACCCTTGCCCAGGTCTACACTCCAGAGCGCTGGGCCGGGGCAGACCGCTCGCCAAACATTTCGTCTGGCATTCCCAGGGACTACACCTACTTCACATTCGACGATGCGGTCTTCCGCGCGGGCGCCGCGGCCGATCCAATCGGCTTCGTCGCTGACCTGCCTGAGCGGGTTATCCTCGACGAAGTGCAACGCGTACCCGCGCTCTTTGCCGCCTTGAAGATGGAGGTGGACCGCCGCCGCCTGCCCGGGCGCTTCCTGCTGACCGGCTCGAGTAACGTGCTGCACACTCCGGCGCTGTCAGACTCCCTGGCTGGGCGCATGGAAACGATCAGGCTGCATCCGCTGGCGCAGTGCGAACTACAAAACAGCTCGACCCCGCCCGGCACCGTGGGGCGGCCCGCGGGCTTTCTTGACGTCCTTTTCGGCCGCGGGTTCCAGAACCGCCGCACGCAGCGCCTGGGTAAAGAGCTTATCGACCGCATCGTAGCGGGCGGGTATCCGGCGGCTCTGGCGCGGCCCGCCGGTCGCCGCCGCGCCAACTGGTATCAAAACTATCTCGATGCGCAGGTGCAACGGGACGTGCCGGAGATCGCCCGCATCCGCTCCCTCGATCTGCTGCCGCGGCTGTTGACGCACGCGGCGGTGCAGACGGCTACGCTCTTCAACCTCTCCGAGCTTGCCGCGCCGTTCCAGGTCAGCCGTCCCACGATCCGGGATTACGTCACCTTGCTTGAGCGGGTCTTCCTGCTTGAGCAGCTTCCGCCCTGGCACAGCAATCGTCTCAAGCGCCTCATCAAAACACCCAAGCTCCATCTGGGCGACACCGGACTGGCCTGTGCTCTGCTCGGCATAGACGCAACCAGTCTCGCCGCCGACCGGACCTTGCTGGGGCAGCTGCTGGAAACCTTCGTCTACCAGGAGCTGCGGCGTCAAGCCAGTTGGCAACCCGACCCCGTCTCTTTCTTTCACTTCCGCGACAGGGACGGCGCCGAAGTGGACATCGTTATCGAGCGGGGAACACAGGCTCTGGCGGGCGTCGAGGTCAAGGTCGGCGCAACCGTGACCGCATCCGATTTCCGGGCTTTACGCAAACTTCGGGATGGCACGGGCAGCCGCTTCGTTGGCGGGGTTGTGCTGTACGATGGCGAGAGCTGCGTGCGCTTCGATGACGGCCTCTACGCGGTACCGCTGCGCCTGCTCTGGGAAATGTTTTGAGTGTGTCATTGACGGGCACTGGAGAGAGACAGGCGCAATGCCGAGCAACGGCCGTGCCGTCCTTTCCGTCCTTACGGCGATGTTAATAATAGTATTGCAGTATATATGTATATGATTGACGTAGTTCTTATCCACTTGCAACCCTATTTGTTTGACATGGCCGGAGAAGGAATAAACGATGGAAGACAAAATCCTACCCATGGTTCCCCCGCACACGCGGGGATAGACCTTGAGCGCGGCGCGTCCGGCTGATTCTCTCCTGCCGCAAATGCACAGATCTTCCGCTCTCAACGCTGGGAAAGGCTGGCTGTTCGCTACGGGGTCGTCAGGGCGATACGACTGAATCCCTGCAAGAACGCTGAGAACGGCTTTGTGTGGTTTCGGGAATCGGCCGTTGCGCGAAAAATGCCGGAGTGGGCCGTTTCGATCTCTCGCCGGACGCGGCGCGCGCCATTCGGCATTGACCGCTGGATATTCGTTTCACAGACGAACTCCTTACAGTAGCCATTTCGTAGGGAGATAGTCAAAGAGGCCCGGACGCGCGTTCCAGCCCCTGTCCGGCCGGCAAGATCACCTTTCTCCAGTGTAATGGGCCGCAATTTCTGCCAGAGATTAGATTTTTTTGGGGAACGACCTTTTCCGGCTCTCATCTTTCCCGCTGCCCGGTCGTTGGTTATCATTTCTTTTGTTATGTCGCCGCGCAACTGCGGCTCGCGTTGACGCCAGCGCTCTGCCGGCACGGGCGCAGTCTCTGGAGTTGACCAGCATGAGGTCCCGTACATGCGATACAGACTATTGATTGGAACACTGAGTGCATTGGGCGTCGTTCTGCTTGTCTTCCTGAGCTTGCGCGCGCCACGCATGAAGATCGTCGACGCCCAGTCGACCCCTTCAATTGATATTTTCTTTCAGCCCAACTCCCCTATTGACGAGGGCACGCTCATCTTCGTCAGTTTCGCCTTCAACAATCTGACGCAGGGGACAGGCGTCAACTACAGTTACCGTGCCGACATAACCGAGCGCGGCAGCAGCAATGACGTTGACGATTGCGAATCACAGGATTTGGGCACTGACGAGACCATCGCGGATGTGGACAGTGACCCGGAATACGAGTATGGCTTCATATACCAGGATGACTGTCCGGTCGGTACCTACACGCTCAGTGTCAGCCTGAAGGACTCGTCGGATGTCGAAGTGGCCACGGCCAGCGCCGATTTCGATATCCGCTCAACCGCGCCGGCAACGGACACGCCGACACCGACGGCCACGCCAACTCACACCCCCACGCCGACGCCGACACCGACCGACAGCTTGGCGGATTACAACGGCTGGCGCGCAGAGTACTACGACAACGCCGACTTAGCGGGCAATCCGGTCCTGGTGCGGGACGACGCTAACATCAACTTCAACTGGGGTAGCGGAACGCCCGCCACAGGCGTGCCGACAGACAACTTTTCCGTGCGCTGGCAGCGGTTTATCACCTTCGACGACGACCGCATTTATCGCTTCAACCTCAAGAAAAACGACGGCGCACGCGTCTGGTTCGACGACCGGCTCATCATCGACCTGTGGGACGACGATAACGATAGCCGCACCTACTATACAGAATTGCCCGTGACCGCCGGCAGACACGCATTTCGCGTGGAGTATAGAGAGGACGACTACAACGCCCATGTCCGCTTCTGGTGGTATGACAGAGGGGCGGTTCCGACCGTTACGCCAACGCCAACGCCGACGACTACGGCAACGGCGACACCCACCCGACCACCCCAGGGGGACAGTTCCTGGCGGGGCGAATACTTCACCAATAGGGGTGTCAGCGGGACTCCGGCTGCGACCCGGTATGACGCAAGCATCAATTTCGATTGGGGACAGGGAAGAGCACATCCCGACGTAAGAGGAAATGAATTTAGTGTCCGTTGGACGCGCAATTTTTTTTTCGACGGCGGCCGTTATCGATTTTCCGTGCGGAGGAATGACGGGGTGCGCGTCTGGATTGACGGTCAACTGACTCTCGACCGGTGGTCTGGGTCTGCAGGACCATTCAACCAGACATATAGCACAGATGTAACTCTGCTGACCGGTCTCCACAGGATCCGCGTCGAATACTACGAAAACGACAATATTGCTTACGTCAGTTTCTGGTGGACAAAACTTTCGCTGCCGACGTTTACGCCGACACACACGCCGACACCAACACCAACGCCGACCGCCTATGCCACCCGCCCACTGGAGAAGAACAATCGTTGGCGGGCCGAATTCTACCCCAACCAAATCCTGTCGGGATTTCCGACGGGGAGTGGGAGTTACTCCAGCCTCAACTTCAACTGGGGCAGCGGCTACCCCGTATACGGTGTCCCCAGCGATCATTTCTCCGCTCGCTGGGACCGGATCGTAACCCTGGATGGCGGCCTCTACCGCTTTTCCCTGGAAAAGGACGACGGCGCACGCGTCTGGGTCAACGAACAGCTGATCATCGACCACTGGCAGGACTGCTGCGACGAGGGCGAACGGTTCGAGGCCGAACTGCCCCTGATCGCCGGCGACCACATAATCCGCGTCGAATACTATGAAAAAGAAGGCAATGCCAGGGTCAAATTCTGGTGGAATTGGATCGGGCCATTGCCCACACCAACGCCGGTACCCGCGACCTGGTCGGCTACGATGACGGTGGGCAACGGCGGAGGCTATTCCGGCTACGGCCTGTCCACCGGCGGGACGCTCACCGACTCAGACTTCGCCTGGCGCGGAACAACGTATACGCTGGAGGCGATCCTGCATAACCCGTTTTCCGATACCGTCAGCGTCGAATTCGCCGACGACATCGGCACAGAGCGCGAGAACCTGACGCTCTGTCTGGGCGCAACCCAGCTTGACCTGGCGCAGGCGCGCAGCCCCAATCACCGTCAGTTCTTCTGGGACAACGTCGACCCCGGTTGGAGCGACGGCGATACCGTCACCGTGGGCGTACACGGGTGCGGGGGATAGTGGCGCTTGTCTGAACTGTGATTCTTATGATTAGAGGATGGGCTGTGATTTGGGCATACGCGTCTCGTCTTCTCTTACGCAATGCGGAAAAAGCGTGCTTTCCATGCGCACGCACATCAGATTCATGATTCGCTGACCATCTTCTATCGCTGATTCATTGCATGACGCACGCGCCGGGCAGTTCATCACGGCAATCCAATAATCACACAAATCACAGTTCAGACATATGCGCCGACAAACTCCCTCCCCTACGCTGCTCCTGCTGCACTTCGCCCTGATCCTGGCGCTGCTGCTGCCCGCGTCTTCCCATGCCCAACGGCAGGGGCGGCCTCAAAGGACGGCTGCCCGCGCCGCGGCCAAGATGGCGGACCCGGCGCCCGCGCCGGCGACGCCGCCGCAGGGCGATGGGCCGTCGGTACAGGTGCCGCCCGGCGAGCCTAGCCCCGACCCCGACCCGATGCTGGCGCCCGGCGCGCTGACGCTGGATGTCTCGACGACCCTTGTGCGCACCAGCGACCCATTCACCGTCACCGTCGCGGTGCATGACGACCCCGGCCCCAGCGCCGAGGGCGCAACCCTCTCGCTGCAGATCGACCCCGCGCTTGATGTGGTCAACGGACAGACCGAATGGACGCTGCCCGATCTGGACGCCGCGCCCTTCAGCCAGAAGCTCACGCTGCAGGCGCCGCAAGCGCAGGCGGGCGATGTCTTCAAGCTGACCGCACGCATCGACCAGACCGGCTTCGCGCCCCAGGCGCGCAGCCTCCTCCTGGGCGTGGCAAGCGACGAGACGCTGGCCGTGCTGCTGGACCCGCTGAGCGCACGCGCCGGCACGCGCACCACCGTCAGTACCCTGCCTCTGACCGACGACACGCAGCCGCAACTCGTGCGCGCCTGGGCGATCGAGGCGCTCAGCCCGCGCGGACGCCGCGTCGGCGCGTTGGCAGTGCCCGCCACCCTGGTCATCGACGCGCGCGCGCTCATCGCCGAGGGTCTCGACCCGACCCGGCTTGGCCTTTACACGCGCGCCGACGCCGCCGACAGCTGGCGTCCGGCGCGCAGCCAATACCGGGCGCACGAACAACGCTTTGTCGCCCGCATCGACCATTTCAGCCAGTGGGGGCTGGGGGACAAGCTCACCAACGGCAGCGACCTGCTGCCCAGCAGCGCGGTCTTCAGCAGCGACGCGTTCACCGGCTACGCGCGCGTCAGCATCCCCATCGCCGCGCCGGCCGGTCTGGGCGGCATGACGCCCGGCCTCAGTCTCAACTACTCAAGCGGCGTGGCCGATGACCTCGAAAGCCTGCACGGCCCCACCGACTACAAGGCGCAGGCCAACTGGGTCGGCTACGGCTGGAGCCTGGGCGGCCTCAGCCACATCGCGCGCGAACTCGACTCCGGCTTTCACGCCGACTACTACAACCTGAGCCTGGGCGATGTCGCCGTCCGCATCGAGTATCGCAACAACCGCTGGATCACCGACCCGGAACGCTTCCTCAGAATCGAACACACCTACCGCGAGTGGAGCGGAATCAACCTGCCATCCGTCGGCAACCTTCGCCACGACATCGACAAATGGGTTGTCACCAGCAGCGACGGCACGGTCTACCATTTTGGTTCCGATCAGGTCGCGCCCTACGAATCCGCCACCGCCACGCACGGCGGCGAACCGCTCGGCAACTGGACCGAGATGCTCTTCCACGACGCCGGCAGCTATCACGCGCGTGTGGCCAGCCGTTGGCATCTGCGCATGGTGGAGGACGCCAACGGCAACCGCATCGAGTATGAGTACGATGTGGAGACTGACGAGTTCAGTTGCCGCCAGGATAGCAGCGGGCGCGTCAAGTTTCTCGACGATGATCTGCTCTACGACCGCATGGTCTACCCCAGCGCCATCCGCTGGAGCGCCAACGCCGGCGAGAGCGTGGAGCCGAAACTGCGCGTGCGCTTTGTACGCGAGCAACGGCCTGATTTCGAGATCGAGAAGCAGAACTGCGACCAGGCCCGCTTCGGCAAGGAGCGCCTCAAGACGGTCGTTGTCGAGGCCTGGGACAACCCCAACGGCTGGCACAGCGTCGCCGAGTATGAGCTGACCTACGTGCCGGGCCAGCTCCACTCATTGCTGAGCGCCGTGACGCGCAAGGGCAAGCAGGGCGAACAGGCGCTGCGCAGCTGGCGCTTCGGCTACGCCGGCAGCGGCAACGCGATGCGTCTGACCGAGGCCGACAACGGGCTGGGCGGCAGCGTCAGCTTCAGCTACGGCATGCAGGAGATCGAGGACTGCTACCGTTGCAGCGGCGTCACCGATCACCCCATGCGCCGCGTCGTGACCGAGGCGACCTGGCGCGACGGCACCGGCGGCGAAGCGCGCTCGGTCTACGCCTACAGCGGCATCAAGGGCCACAATCGCGATGGCATGTTTGAGTACCTCGGCCACGCCTGGAGCCAGCGCTGGCGTTATACTGTTGACAGCGAGCTGAATATCGCCGGTCCGCGTCTTGAACAGATTGTCGAGAACTGGTATCACCAGCGTGAAGAGGACGATGCCACGCAGATCGACGACCGCCGCGGGCGGCTCAAGCAGCGCGCCGTCTCCTCGCCCGACCAGGGGCTGATGCAGCGCGAGGAGATCAACTGGATCGCGCACGAGTCGGGCAACGAAAGCCCCTGGGTGCGCAAGCAGTCGGAGTCGGTCTACATTCTTGACGGGGACGGCGATGACGACAGGCGCGTGCGCCATACGCGCTACTTGTACGAGGGGCAGTTCGGCAACCTGATCCGCGTCGAGGAGCGGGACGCGGCCGACAAGAAGGTCCTGCGCAGCGCCGAGACCGACTACCGCGAAGAGCCGCTCATCCAGCGCCACATCGGCGACCGCCCCAGCAAGGAGCGCGTTCTGGACGAACGCGGCCGCTGCATCGCCGAGACGCGTTACGCCTACGACGCCAACGGCAACCTGATCAAGAGCGAGCAGCCCACCACCCGCTGCGGCGAGACGGACGCGGCCAAGCTGATCGTCAGCCGCATCGAGTACGACGCGGTGGGCAACGTGACGCGCGCCTGGACCGAGGGCACGAGCCACGACATCCGCACCGAGTTCGAGGATGTCTTTCATCTGTTCCCGACGCGGCGCTACAACGCCAACGACGCCACGCTCGACGAGACGGGGCGCTACTACGGCATCAACGGCGACGACAGCCGCGCCGACGGCGGCTTCTGGGGCGCGATGCAGGAGTTCTGCGCGGTGGACGGGGTCTGCACGCAGCAGGCCTACGACCAGTTTGGCCGCGCCAGCCACCGTTGGGCCAAGGGGGTGGGCTACCCGGACCGCGACCAGGCGCAGACGCAGTGGCGCTACTACACCTGGGGCAGCATGGGGCAGAGCGCCAACGTGATCGTCACGCAGAGCCAGCCGCGCTGCGAGGGCAACTTCGTGCGCAAGCTCTACGACGGCTTCGGTCAGCTGATCCAGCAGCAAAGCCCGCGCCAGGGCTGGGAGACGACGCTGCACGGCTGCTCGGAGGTGGAGAACCGGCTGGAGACGGTGGTCGACTACGGCTATGACGGGCTGGGCCGGCTGCTGCGCACGAGCGTGCCGCGTGCGGTCGCGTTCGACTGGGTGCATGAAACCGACTGGGATCTCGGCTACAGCGCCACGAGCTACGACGGCCTCAGCCGCCCCGTCAGCGCGCGTGCGCCCAACGGCAGCATGACGACCTTCCACTACAACGGCCTGACCTCGTCGGTCATCGGTGGCAGCCGCGGCGAGGACGAGCGGCGCATGCTCAGCTGGCAGCGGCAGGACCAGATGGGTCGCACGACGCTGTTGCGCAGCTACACGCCCGGCGGCGACGAATGGACGCTGGCAGCCGAGATCTCGCTCACCTACGACGCGGCCGACCGTCTGACGCAGGTCTACCGCCGCGACGGGGGCGAGCGCCGCTGGCAGCGCACGAGCAGCGTTGGTTACGACTTCCTGGGCCGCAAGACGGGCATGAGCGACGCCGATCTGGGCAACTGGAGTTATGCCTACAACACGAGCGGGCAGTTGACGCGCCAGACCGACGCGCGCGACCAGACCAGCTGTCTTTATTATGACGACCTCGGGCGCATGAGGGGCCGCGTGCAGCGCAGTGACGAGAGTTGCGCGGCCACGGTGGCGGATGTGGACCTGGGCAGTTCCTACAGCTACGACCCGCAGGGCCGCGTGCAGAGCGTCGCCAACGCCAATGTGAGCCGCAGCTACAGCTACGACAGCTACAGCCGTCTCAACCGCGAGACGGTCACGATAGACAGCCTCACGCGTGCGAGCAGCTACAGCTATGACGACTCCCACCGGCCCACGGCTGTGACCTATCACGGCGGCGAGGTGGTGACGACGGAGTACGGCAGTCCGGGCGCGGCCGTCGGGCTGCGCAGTTCAATCCACGGCGACTTGGTGGACAAGGTCAGCTTTGACGAGGCCGGGCGCATGACCGCGCTGCGGCTGCCTGCGGCGGGCAACCTGTGGCGCACGCAGAGCTACTATCCGTGGACGATGCGGCGCAACGGCGGCATGTTGGAGAGCCTGAAGGTGGGTTTGAGCGAGGGCGGCGGCGAGCGCCTGAGCCGCAGCTACGCCTACAACAGCTTCGGCGACATCAGCGCGCTGACCGAGGAGACGACCAGCAACAGCTTCACCTATGACGGGCTGGGGCGGCTGACCAGCGCGTACGGGCGCACCTACAGCTACGACGCGGCCAACCGGCTGACCTCCTTCAACGGTCAGACTTACAACTACTACGACTCCGGGCCGTACCACGCGGTCGACCGCATCGACGATTTCGACCGCTTCGACTATGACGCCAACGGCAACATGGTCAAGCGCAACAAAGGTCTGACCAGCCAGCAGACACTGGTGTGGGACGCCGAGAACCGGCTGTCGCAGGTGCAGGACAACAACGGCGACATGGTCGAGCAGTACTGGTACGACGTGGGCGGCGCGCGGGTCAAGAAGGTCAGTGGCACGACCACGAACTACACCTTCTTTGGCCACTATGAAGAAGAAGTCACTGACGGCACGACCACCGCCATCAGCCACTACAGTTTTGGCGGATTGCGCATTGCGGTCAAGCGCGGCAGCGCGCTCTACCATTTGCACGGTGACCATCTGGGCAGCACATCCCTCACCACGGCGGGGTCAGCCGTAGAGGCCAGCCGCGCCTACTACGCCTACGGCGCCGAGCGCGCCGCGTCGGGGGATTTGCAGACCGACCGCACCTTCACCGGGCAGAAGCGCGATGCGACGGGGCTGATGTACTATAATGCGCGCTACTATGACCCGGCCCTCGGCGCCTTCATCTCGCCGGATTCGATGGTGCCCAACCCGGCGCGCGTGAGCGACTACAACCGATTCCTCTATGTACGCGGCAATCCACTCAAGTATACAGATCCCAGCGGGCATGCGTCTGATTCCGGTGGCGCTAATTCTGCCGAATGCTCGACGCGGGAGTGTTGGGAAGAGAAGTGGTATTGGAACAACCGCTGGTATGAGGCCCATGGATTCGGATACAATCCAGAGACAAATCATTGGGACAGGCCAATTCCAAATCGATTTGCCGACATACAGATATGGGCAGATTACGTAGGAGAGCTTGCTGAGGATTTGCAAGAGGACCCGAGTCAGCTGAGTTGGCAAGACTGGACATATGTAGGTAGGATAGTTGTCGCCAATGAAGTCTACAAGCGACTTCCTGAAGGCGCCGCATCCATTGGCATCATGGGTGATGTTAGCATATTCGCGGATTTTCTTGGAGATTTCGGTGCTTTTGTCGACAAGAGTGGCAATGTGGCATTCGGCTTTTCCGTCGGGTTTGGCGGATCGACTGGATTAAACGCTGATGCAGCGGCCTATATCCAGTATTTCCCTACGGCAAGCAGCATTGATGTGTTCCAAGGTTTCACGGTAAATGCTGGCGCGTCGCTAGGTGAAGCTATGGGAGTTGGCGGGGAAGTGAATATCACAAGAGAGGAGGGGAAAGAGCGACCAACTTTTGGTGGAACTGCGTATTGGCTATTTGCGACAGGGAAGATAGATTTACCTCTTCCTTTCTTGGAAATCTACGGCAATGTGACCCATACAAGGCTGACGCCGCGCTTTAACATCATCCGCTTCATTTTGGGACTGCCTCAGTCAAACGCAAAGTGAGAGTGTGCTCATGTCGATGGAAACCTTCGCCGTTGTCGTTTGTTTTCTTGGCGCGCTCATCGTACTCTTTCTTGTCTTTCCACATAAGGTTGTTGAATTTCAGGGCAGATTTTATCGACGAGCCTATAAGACCTTGCGCAGAATGTCGGATGCCGAGATTGATTCGATGGTTCAGTTGCCGACCGATCGGTACTTTGTGGGGCGCCGTTCAGAGTTTATCCACAATGCGCCTGAAAATCCGCGCATGTTTACCCGCCTCATCCTTGCTTATCGAGTTGCTGGGGTTGTCTTACTCTTGTTTTGGTTTATCTGTGTGCTTGCCATTCTGTGCTATATGCTAGCTCCCGAATACTGGACAACAAACTGAGCTTAAAGACCAAGCAATTCATCAGTGCATAGTTAGGACTTTCGCTGGGAGGTCAAGAGGCTGTACACTTGAGACATGATAACAAAACAGAAGTATGTCGAATACCTTGTCAGCACACCGATCAACTACACCTGTAGCAACTTGGCTGAACATCTGGAAGGCACGAGCCACGATGTGGTCAGCAATTACCTGAAGAGAGAGCGGCACACAGCCAGGCATCTATGGGAACTGGTAGAAGGACTGATCGACGACAGTCCGGACGCGTACCTGATCATTGACGACAGTGTACAAGACAAACGCTATTCACGGTCAATTGACATGGTAAAACTGCAATACAGTGGCGCTGAAGGGGGTCTGGTGCGCGGCATCGGTGTGGTGAATCTGGTTCACACCAGTGGTGAAGAGGGCGAGCATTATCCGCTTGATTTTCGCATCTACGCCAAGCAAGCAGATGGGAAGACAAAGAACGACCATTTTCAAGAGATGCTGCTGCGAGCCGTCAGTGACAAACAGGTTCAGGCCAAGACCGTGCTGTTTGATAGTTGGTATGGCTCCTGGCAGAACTTGAAGCTGGTTGACCGTCTGGGATTGACCTTCTACACCACACTCAAAGCCAACCGCTTGGTCAGTTTGAGCAAAGAAGATGGCTATATTCATCTCGATGAGATCGATTGGAGCGACGAACGGCTTCAGCATGGCATGATTGTCAAGCTCAAGAAAGTGCCGTTCAAAGTGAAATTGTTCAAGCTAGTTGCCACAAACGGCGACGTTGACTGGGTCATTACCAATGATCTGGATGAGACTGTGATCACGCAAGTCGCTCAAAAAGCGAACGAGTTGCGCTGGCAGGTCGAAGAATTTCACAGAGAACTGAAGCAACTGACGGGCACTGCCAAATGCCAATGTCGCAAAGCTCGTTCGCAGCGCAATCACCTCGCTTGTTGTTACCATGCTTGGCTTTCCCTGAAGTTCCAAGCTACCTTGCTCAACAAAACCATCTATCGCGTTCGCACTGACTTATTCAGCGATTATCTGCGAACCCAACTTCGCAACCCGACTATCCCGGCTTTTCAGCCAATTTAGCGAAAGTCCTAATAGTAAGACTTGTGGCCAGGAGATAGCGACGACGCACCGCTGCGGTCAAGTTCCAGGTCGCGCACGAAACGCCCGAAAACGGCAAGGCGATTTCAACTTTGAAATCGCCGGTTTTGACAGACCACGTGTCAACTGGCCAATCGCCAGAATTGTCTCTTGTCAGTCGTATTTCCCTTCCAACTCCCCTTCGGCGGCATGCGCGTGGCGGTCAAGCGCGGCAACCGGCTCTTCCACCTGCACGGCGACCATCTCGGCAGTACCTCGCTGACGACGCTCAGCAGCGCCACGATAGCCGGCCGCGCGGCCGGCGGCTTCTGGGGCGCGATACAGGAGTTCTGCGCGGTGGACGCGGTCTGCACGCAGCAGGCCTACGACGAGTTTGGCCGCGCCAGCCACCGCTGGGAGAAGGGGGTGGGCTACCCGGACCGCGACCAGGCGCAGACGAGTTGGCGCTACTACACCTGGGGCAGCATGGGGCAGAGCGCCAACGTCATCGTCACCCAGAGCCAGCCGCGCTGCGAGGGCAACTTTGTGCGCAAACTCTACGACGGCTTCGGCCAGCTGATCCAGCAGCAAAGCCCGCGCCAGGGCTGGCAGACGACGCTGCACGGCTGTTCCGAGGTGGAGAACCGGCTGGAGACGGTCGTCGACTACGGCTACGACGGGCTGGGACGGCTACTGCGCACGGGCGTGCCGCGCGCGGTCGCCTTCAGATGGGTGCATGAGCCGGACTGGGAGGCCGGCTACAGCGCCACGAGCTACGACGGCCTCAGCCGCCCCGTCAGCACGATTGCGCCCAACGGCAGCATGACGACCTTTCACTACAACGGCCTGACCGCCTCGGTGATCGGCGGGAGCGAGGGCGAGGATGAGCGGCGCATGCTCAGCTGGCAGCAGCAGGACCAGATGGGGCGCACCACGCTGTTGCGCAGCTACACGCCGGGCGGCGACGAATGGACGCTGGCGGCCGAGATCTCGCTCGCGTACGACGCGGCCGACCGGCTGACGCAGGTCTACCGCCGCGACGGGGGCGAGCGCCGCTGGCAGCGCACGAGCAGCGTCGACTACGACTTCCTGGGCCGCAAGACGGGCATGAGCGACGCGGACCTGGGCAACTGGAGCTATGCCTACAACACGCTCGGCCAGCTGACGCGCCAGACCGACGCGCGCGACCAGACCAGCTGCCTCTATTATGACGACCTGGGGCGCATGAGGGGCCGCGTGCAGCGCACGGATGAGAGCTGCGCGGCCACGGTGGCCGATTCCGACCTCGACAGTTCTTACGCCTACGATCCGCAGGGGCGCGTGCAGAGCGTCGCCAACGCCAACGTGAGCCGCAGCTATAGCTACGACAGCTACAGCCGTCTCAACCGCGTGACGGTCACGATAGACAGCCTGACGCGCAGCAGCAGCTTCAGCTATGACGACTACCACCGCCCGACCGCGGTCACCTATCACGGCGGCGAGGTGGTGACGACGGAGTACGGCAGTCCGGGCGCGGCCGTCGGGCTGACCAGTTCGGTGCATGGCGAGCTGGTGGACAAGGTCAGCTTTGACGAGGCCGGGCGCATGACCGCGCTGCGTCTGCCGGCGGCGGGCAACCTGTGGCGCACGCAGAGCTACTATCCGTGGACGGTCAAGCGCAACGGCGGCATGCTGGAGAGCCTGAAGGTGGGTTTGAGCGAGGGCGGCGGCGAGCGCCTGAGCCGCAGCTACGCCTACAACAGCTTCGGCGACATCACCGCGTTGACCGAGGATACGACGAGCTACACGTTCGGCTACGACGGTCTGGGTCGGCTGACCAGCGCGTATGGGCGCACGTACAGCTACGACGCGGCCAACCGGCTGACCTCCTTCAATGGGCAGGTGTACAACTACTACGACGCCGGGCCGTACCATGCGGTCGACCGCATCGGCGACTTCGACCGCTTCGACTATGACCGAAGCCTGAGCGCACTCCATCTGCCGGACACTGCGCGAAGGCTGAGAAAACGGCAATATGGTCACGCGCAACAAGGGTCTCGATAGCCAGCAGACGCTGGTGTGGGACGCTGAGAACCGGCTGTCGCAGGTGCAGGACAACAACGGCGACCTGGTCGAGCAGTACTGGTACGGCGTGGGAGGCGCGCGCGTCAAGAAGGTCAGCGGCACGACGACGACCTATACCTTCTTCGGCCACTATGAGGAGGAGGTGACGGATGGCGTAACGACCGCGATCAGCCACTACAGCTTCGGCGGGCTGCGCGTTGCGGTCAAGCGCGGCGGCACGCTGTATCATCTGCACGGCGACCATCTGGGCAGCACCTCCCTGACGACCGCGGGGTCAGCCGTAGAGGCCAGCCGCCGTTACTACGCCTACGGCTCAGAGCGCGCCGCCACGGGCGACCTCCAGACCGACCGCACCTTCACCGGGCAGAAGTCCGACGCCACCGGCCTGCTCTACTACAATGCCCGCTACTACGATCCCACACTCGGCACGTTCATCTCGCCGGATTCGCTGGTGCCCGGCGCCGGTCAGGTGATTAACTACAACCGCTTCCTCTATGCGCGCGGCAATCCGCTCAAGTACACGGACCCGACGGGACATGAGGCTCTAGGCTCGGCTTGGGTACAAGAGTTCAAGGATAAACATGGTGGACGAGAACCAACTGTTGAGGACCAGCGCGACAGGCTCATCTCGCTTGCGATCCGCGGTAGTGGGCACGGAGGCTCCTGGACGGACGCAGATTGGATCAGGTATACGGGTGTAAAAAAGAGCGTAGGAGAATTCATTGTCGACAAAATGAATGACAATGCTCGCACTATAGCTGGCATCAAGTCTGCTGTAAAAATAAGGAATGGCTTCGCCGAGATACACGCAGAGCATCCCGACTCTCTCTGGGCAACGGGCTGGGCTGTTGCCGGACTGGCGGCATACTACCTATGGGCCGAGAGAGTAGGGACCGGAAGAGATTGGGATTACAAGGAAGAGATCTTAGAGGAATTCGGTCCATGGCATCAGCGTGGTGAATATGCCTATCGCTACGACATCTGGTCGAACATTCACTACGGATATTTCGCGAAAGTTATCGGTTTTGAGGAATTTGAGATGCTAACCGGCGCCGGTATCGCTCAAATTGGGGATTACCTATTCTTTAATGGCCCCCTGGAATCCGATTGGTTGGGATCGCCCTACTTTGGGGATGACCCGTACGACCATGAATCGATCAAAGTGGGTTTTGCATTGTATACCGGGGTTAGCCAACCCGAGCAACAACTGGATTACGAGACCTTCTGGCGAGTATTCGATGACCACGCTGACAAATTGCCTCGCTGTCCATTGTCAAATGTTTCGCCATCATGTTCGGCCTGGGAGAATTAGAAACTGATGCCGATGCAGGGCGCATTCTAAGCCACGCCCTTTTGCACCGGCGTCGCTATGAAACTCAGTAGTCTTGCCTGTCCTGGATATATGCGCAAGCTACGGGCCTTATCTGAGAATCAGGAAACATTGGCGGGACCTGGAGAGCGGACGGAGGCGATTGTGCAGCTAGCGTTTGACAGCGCAAATGCCACTGATGCAAACCGTATCGGCGACCGTCGGAGCGGTCGCTGTGTAGCGCCGTGAGTTAGACAACGGGGCTGCCCTCTCAGGCCATAAGAAGTGGCTTGTTGCTGAAGATTGTTGAAGAAACGAATCAGGAGGTTGTTATGATGCGCGCTTGCAATGGCCTGTTCGTCCGGCACAAATTGTATGGCTTGGCCTGCCTGGTCTTCATGGTGGCCTTGACTCTTCTGTCAGCCTGTCGGGAGCCACGACCATCGTCACAGCTTCGCGGACGGGTGGAATCACACCTATATACCTGTTCGCTGGCTGAGTCGGACTTCCCAACTCGATGGCGGCATATAAGGAGTGGGACCTATGATATAACCGGCAGTCTGCCGGGCAATGCGCTTGGCGGCATTAGGGCTGTGTTTGGGCCCCATGGGCCTGTCCCCGGCATCCCAGCAGGTCATGGAATCCTGGCTTACAGGACGCCTGAAAAAGCGGCAACTGTTTTCAATCGACAATTTCCGGGCATGTTCTATGACGCAGAACGTCTCACTCCATGGGTGAAGCCCGATATGGCTCAGGCCGCTCTGTCCGCCGATGCGTTTCACATTGGCTGTGCCTACTACAGGAGCCATGACGCAGATTTAAGCAGAAAGAGATGCCACTTCCTGGCCCGATATGGCCGGTTTCTCACCACATTCAAGACCCGGATCTCCCCTGAGTATATGTCGGCGGAGGAGATGGTCCAGGTACTGAATGCGCTTGACGAACACATGCTTCAATGTGTCGATGCGTACGGTGGCGCGGTTTGGGAGGAAGAGGAAGAGGAAATCGAGTGAGGCGATCTTTGTTCCTCCGACTGTGGATTGCCGGTGTCCTATTTTCGATGCCTGGAATCGACAAAAGGGTCAGGACAACTAAATGATGAAATCCAGTCTTGCGTTGACTTACGTTCCGGTTTTCTGCATGGCTCTCATTCTCGTGGGTTGCGCCGATATGTCGGATTCACCGCGAGATGGCAATCCCGCTCCAACCCCTATGCCCTTTTCTTGCGACATGTTTACGGAGGAGCACTGGCGTGAACTCAGGTTTGGAGTGGACACTCCGGAGGAGTATGTGGAAACCGTCGAAAGAGTTTGGGGCGTCGAACTGTGGACAATTCCTCTCTTCCGAGATGGATACACAAGTCATTGGGGGAGGTGGAATGCAGATAGTTCAGTTTCGCCCGGGCTGGAATATAGAGTTCAGTTTGATAGAGCGGCGAAACTCCTGCACGTCGCCACATTTTGGGGAGGGAAAATTTCGGCTCCGACGCTGGTGCAGGTGATCGACTGCCTGGGAACTCCCGAATACTATATTGCCGCCTTTGTAGAGGATCGTACCGACTGGCTTAAGTTTTCTCTCTGGTATGTGGAGAAGGGGTTTGTCATTCATGGCTCGTCTTCTCGGTGGCAGAGTTATGGACAACTGGACTGGCCAACGATTAAGCCTGGGACCTCGATGTGGGGTGGTGGTTATGTCCTCCAAGAGGGTGATTTCATTGGTGTTGCACCGGGCGATCTGGAACAGATGGTCTCGGCGGCGCATGGCCCTGCGTTACAGGCCTGGGAACTCTGTCTCATCAGGCCGTGGCCGGGTTCGATCGAGGCGATTGAGATACTATCATATGAGGAGTACCTCCGCTGTGCCACATAGCGGTGAGGCAGAAATTACACACGGAATCCTGCGTGATTGCGATGGTTGGAACGACGAAACGAAAATGTCGTAAGTGACGAACCACGTGCTGACCGTGCAAGGGTCAGCATTGTTCTTTAACAACAGAGATTCCCTCGCAACATACCTGCGCCGGTCTACGCGCGCGCCTAACGGCAGCATGACAACCTTTCACTACAACGGCCTGACCTCCTCGGTGATCGGCGGCCGCCGCGGCGAGGCCGAGCGGCGCATGCTCAGCTGGCAGCAGCAGGACCAGCTAGGCCGCACCACGCTGTTGCGCAGCTACACGCCGGCCGCCGGCGAGTGGACGCTGGCAGCCGAGATCTTGCTCAACTACGACGCGGCCGACCGGCTGACGCAGGTCTACCGCCGCGACGGGGGCGAGCGCCGCTGGCAGCGCACCAGCAGCGTCCAGTACGACTTCCTGGGCCGCAAGCGGAGCATGAGCGACGCCGACCTGGGCAACTGGAGTTATGCCTACAACACGCTCGGCCAGTTGACGCGCCAGACCGACGCCCGCGACCGGACCAGTTGCCTCTATTACGACAGTTTGGGACGCATGAGGGGCCGCGTGCAGCGCACGGACGGGAGCTGCGCGGCCACGGTGGCGGATGTGGACCTGGACTCCTCCTACGCCTACGACGCGCAGGGCCGGGTGCAGAGCGTCGCCAACGACAACGTGAGCCGCAGCTTCAGCTACGACAGCTACAGCCGCGTCAACGGTGTGACCGTCGCCATCGACAGCCTCACGCGCAGCAGCAGCTTCAGCTTCGATGACCACCACCGCCCGGTTGCGGTCACCTACCACGGCGGCGAGGTCGTGACCACCAGCTACGGCAGTCCGGGCGCGGCCGTGGGTCTGCACAGTTCGATCCACGGCGACCTGGTCGACAATGTGAAGTACGACGAGGCCGGGCGCATGACGGCCATGCGCTTCCCGGCCGACGGCAACCTGTGGCGCACGCAGAGCTACTACCCCTGGACCGCCAGAAGGAACGGCGGCATGCTGGCGAGCCTCAAGGTCGGTTTTGACGAGGGCGGCGGCGAGCGTCTCAGCCGCAGCTACGCCTACAATAGCTTTGGCGACATCACCGCCTTGACCGAGGAGACGACGAGTTACAGCTTCACCTACGACGGGCTGGGGCGGTTGACGAGCGCGTACGGGCGCAGCTACAGCTACGACGGTGCCAGCCGCCTGAGCGCGTTCAACGGCCAGGCCTACGGCTACGGCGACAGCGGGCCGTACCATGCGGTCGACCGCATCGCCGGGGCCGACCGCTTCGACTACGACGCCAACGGCAACATGGTCAAACGCAACAAGGGGCTGAGCGACCAGCAGACGCTGGTGTGGGACGCCGAGAACCGGCTGTCGCAGGTGCAGGACAGCAACGGCGACCTGGTCGAGCGTTACTGGTACGGCGTGGAGGGGATGCGGGTCAAGAAGACGCGCGGCAGCACGACGACCTACACCTTCTTCGCGCACTATGAGGAGGAGGTCACCAACGGTGTAACGACGGTCGTCAGCTACTACACGTTCGGCAGCATGCGCGTTGCGGTCAAGCGGGGGAGCACGCTCTACCATCTGCACGGCGACCACCTCGGCAGTACATCCCTCACCACGGCGGGGTCAGCCGTAGAGGCCAGCCGCACCTACTACGCCTACGGTTCCGAACGCGCCGCGACGGGCGATCTCCAGACGGACAGGACGTTCACGGGGCAGAAGCGCGATGCGTCGGGGTTGATGTACTATAATGCGCGCTATTATGATCCGGGGCTGGGGACGTTCGTTTCGCCGGATTCGCTAGTGCCGGGCGCGGGGTCGGTGATAAACTACAATCGGTTCTTGTATGCAAAGGGAAATCCGCTTAAGTATTCGGATCCCAGCGGACAGGAAGCATACTGTTTCCTGGGTGGCGTCTATCCCGACACAGAAAACACCGCAATAAAATTCCATAGCTTTTGCTATGAAATGCTTACGGCAATAGGATATACAGAGGAAGAACACGGAGAAATCAAAATCGTAGGCAATGATGAACTGACAGTAAAAAAGGTCTATGAAGAGATCCTTGCGCTCAAATCGGCAGAGAATCCATCATCCAGACCGATTGTTCTGGGGTGCTATAGTTGGGGTTGTCCCTCGGCAATCGAAGTTGCGACGCGCTTGACAGGAGTAGAATTCAATCCTCATCCTTATCAGCGACACAAGCCTGTGCCAGTCGAAAGACTGATGATGTTTGAAGCCGAAGACTCCCTTCATCCCCTTGGACCGATAAAGGAAGTCCCAGACAATGTGGAGTTGGCAGGGGCCTATTTCGCAACGGACGCTGCTGAGTATGTTTTCGATCTCACCCAACCTGGCGATAAATTGACCGACAAATGGGTTCACGAATCCGAGACTGACACCTACTTATTCAGAGCCTGGGAGTTGACACCGGCCAATGGCCTTGATTACATCAAGGGCGCTGTCATGAAGGAAGTTACGGGCGGTCACTACAGATTTTGGGGAAATATAGATCTCGATGAAATGGGCAGGGAGTTTCGGATCGCGGTCTAGCTCTTGATCGATCGATTGAGCCAGTTTATCGAACTGGACACATTCCGACGCTGTCATGAATTTGATCCAATCCCACCGAATAAGGGGGGCAGAGAGAAGCTCCAATCGCAGTGGCGTTGGGCGACATTGGCGCGCTGCGCGCAGGAAAAGGTCGTCGCGCGCCTACGTTTCAAATGCAAACTGTCTGCCAGACTACGTAGGCCGACGAGTCGGAGTTGCGCATCGGCAAAGCGGGCGGAAGCCGCCGGCGCGGAAAAAATCTGGCAGGGAGAAAGGTTGTCCCTTTGGGTTGGAGGGATCGTCAAGGAGGTAGGAATGAACGACTTGAGGGATCGATTTGGGGTAATCTCGCTCTTTCTTTTGTTGGCAACGGCCTTGTTGAACGGTTGCGAGCAACGCTCCGAAATTTCTCTGAGGGGCTCGGCCAAGGATTTCATCACTGCGCTTGATGTTGAAATCGTTGAGGAAGAACATGACATCGCAGGCGGCCTGGCGAATGACGAGCCGTCGAGTTTCATCACCTCTGAATACGTGGTTTCCGATACACCCGAGGAGCTCCGAGAGAAACTCAGAGCGTTTCATCTCGCCGAAGACAACTGGCTTGCGGCTGGCGAAGACGGTTGGATTGGAGATGTCCAATTGGAAGTTATCGAACACAAAGGTAGGCCAACAACGCCGGCGGAGTTTGAAAAAAGTTTGGGATTTGGCCTGTTGCGTAAACGCGATACAGGCGTTGACTTCCTTCTGATATGTCCATGGCTTGCAGCCAGCCCTCTAACCTCCTATTCTTCCCTTTATTCGGATATGATGCTTCTAACCGAAGAAGGCACGCTAATCATTCTGCTGCATGACCGCGCCCAGTCTCGATGTTACGATGTGGATAGAGAAGAATAACCGGCATCGAAATTTCAGTCACGGACAACACACTGGCCGCACAGTGGTCAACCTCATACCCTCATAGCCGAATATCCGTTTTCCGGCGGCCTGCTCGAGAGCCTAGACGTCGGTTTGAGCGAGGGCGGGGGCGAGCGCCTGAGCCGCAGCTACGCCTACAACAGCTTCGGCGACATCAGCGCTTTGACCGAGGAGACGACCAGCAACAGCTTCACCTATGACGGGCTGGGTCGGCTGACCAGCGCGTACGGCCGCACCTACAGCTATGACGGCGCCAGCCGTCTGACCGCGTTCAACGGGCAGACGTACAACTACTACGACTCCGGGCCGTACCATGCGGTCGACCGCATCGACGATTTCGACCGCTTCGACTATGACGCCAACGGCAACATGGTCAAGCGCAACAAAGGTCTGACCAGCCAGCAGACGCTGGTGTGGGACGCTGAGAACCGGCTGTCGCAGGTGCAGGACAACAACGGCGACCTGCTCGAGCAGTACTGGTACGGTGTGGAGGGGATGCGGGTCAAGAAGACGCGCGGCAGCACCACGACCTACACCTTCTTCGCGCAATATGAGGAGGAGGTCACTAACGGTGTAACGACGGTCGTCAGCTACTACACGTTCGGCAGCATGCGCGTTGCGGTCAAGCGGGGCAGCACGCTCTACCACCTGCACGGCGACCACCTCGGCAGCACCTCGCTCACTACCCTCAGCAGCGCCACGATAGCCAGCCGCACGAACTACGCCTACGGTTCCGAGCGCAGCGCGTCGGGCGATCTCCAGACCGACCGCCCATTCACTGGGCAGAAACGCGACGCCAGCGGCCTGCGCGGCTCTCGGCACGCAGCGACCTGGTCGACAACCTCTGTTTTAGTTGAGATCGGGTATCGATTAGCCCTTCAGACCGCACTCGGCTCCGCGTGGCGTTCCTCTGCTTTGGGCCAGGGGGGTGGTCGCTGGATGTCAGACTGTTCGATCGGATACGGCTCAGGCGGGAACTGTGCGCACAACTCCCCGTTCTTCATCACCCACAGGTAGTTGCGAAAATACTTTTTGGGGTTCGAAGCTATGATTCGGGGAGTGGTGTAGACTCCGCCGATGGCAATGCGCCCCCGGTCGCTGGGATTGGGCGGACTGTAGTGCCACATGCTGCTGTGCCAGCAGACAATGCCGCCCGGTTCCACCTCGATGTGATGGACCCGATCCTCACTGTCGCTGGTCAGGTGGCGGGGCAGTTCCCCGTGGATGCTGTCCGGGTAGAGGACGTGCGGCACGATCCGGCCCTTGTGGCTGCCGGGCATCATCTGCAAACAGCCGTTGGCCCGCGTAGCCGGGTCGAGCGCCATCCAGAAGTTGAAGGCTTCCGTATCGTCGTCGCGCCACAGGCCGTTGTCCTGGTGCCAGGCCGTCGCGCTGCCAGTGCGGGCCGGTTTCAGGAAGCAGCTGTTGAACTTGAGGACAAGGTCGTCTCCCAGGAAGTAGCGGGCGATGCGCGTCAGCGTGGGGCCGCCATGCGCCGTGAGCCAGATTAGAGGAGAATGGTAACAGTAGTTGCTCAGCTTGCGGAAGCGCGCCGCCCGCGCCTTGACTGTGTCCCCCATCGGATCCATCGGGTCGGCGTCGGCCTGCATGTCCGGCTCCGGCATCAGGATCGTATTCTTGATCACGTCGCGCAGTTCAGTGGCCGTCTCCTGTGGGATGACGTTGCGCATGGTGAAGTAGCCGTCTTGTTCATACTGCCTGGCCTGCTCGGCCGTGGGAGACCAGGTAGGCATCTGAGTTTTCTCCGTTGGTATCGGGCGCGCCTATCCTTTGACGCCGGTGAAGCTGATGCCCTCGATCAAGGTGTACGGGGCAGGATGTTGTCGCGGCTAAAGGCCAGCCAGAACGCGGGAAGCCGGGGTCGGTGGCATTGCTGATGCGTGAGGGCGTCACCGAATCCGGCACGGGCACGAGAGGCGGCAAGCCTATGAAAGGACGAGCTTCAGCAAGAATCCCCCCAGGGGCCGTGCCCGGCGCGCGCTTTGGTTTCCTCACGACCACAGCCTCGCCATCACCTGCGGTCGATTCAAATAGGCCGCCAGGTCTGTCGGCGAGTCCAGGATCAGGTCGGCATTGTTGAAGTTCTGCGTTGCGCCCATTCCACACAATAGGCCCACCTGCACCGCGCCGACCGCCTCGCCGACGCGCAGATGCAACTCCGTATCCCCCACGACCAGGCAGGCGTCCGCGGGCAGATTCAGGCTCTCCAAGAGGTTCAGCAGCGCCTCACTGTTAGGCGTAGGCTTGCGCAGGTCGTCGCGCGTGGCGACGGCGTCGAACAGGTCATCGGGCAGACCGGCGTGCTGGAAGAAGCTGTCCACCTCCTGCCGGGAGCGGGTCGTCAATAGCGCCACTTTGTACTGCTGACGCAGCTCAATCAGCATTTCCGGTACGCCGTCGCGCAGATTCTGGGATTCGCTGGCCGGGAAGCCCCGCACTCGATGGAGCCGCGGCGTCAACCGACGGGCGTCGTCGTGCAGCCGGAGCCATGTAAGCAAGCTGATTATGGCAACGGACGGGCCTTCCATCCACGCCATCAGGCGGCGGAAAAACTTTTCACGTTTCTCACGCGGCCAAAATCGCTCTAATCTCTCAAAGCGCTGGGCCAGTTCGCTCGCCATAGACCAATCGAGATGGGTCAGAGTTCCGTCGAGATCGAATACGATCCCTTCGATCCAGTGGCCTGCGATCAGGCCGGGGATCTGTATCTCGTTCTGCTGTTGTGAAGATTCAAACGGATCCAGATCGCGCAGTTTGCGAAACACATATCTTAGCAGTGCGCGGACACTGGCGATCGTCGGGGTGATCAGGAGGACGCCCAACATGCCGAAGACGAGCGCGGCGCTGATGATGCCGGTGAAGGTGACGGCCGGATGCAGGCGCACCCGCCGACCGACCAGGCGGGGAATCAGATATACACTTTCGACCTGCGTGATAATGATGTAGAAGATCAGGACGATGATGGCGAAGGGGACCTTGCCAAGTGGGAGCCAGGTGGAGCCTTGGAAGAGCGCCACAAGTGTGCCAATCGCTCCGCTGATGCCCGGTCCGACGGTAGGAAGGAATTCCAGCACACCGGCCAGAAGCGCCAGAGCCGCCGCATTCGGCAGTCCGAGGATCGTCAACACGATCCACGTGATAAAGCCGATCACCAGCCCCAACACCAGTTGCCCGCGCAGGAACGCCATCCAGATTTCGCCCAGCTCCTGGGTCAGACGCTGCACATCATCCCGGTACTCCGACGGCAGGGCGTTCATCACCATGCGCTGTAATTTGATGATGTCTTTCAGCAGCCAGAATCCCAGGACGAGAACATAGATCGTCGTCAGGACACCGGTGGTGAGCGTCGCGGCCAGTCCCAGCGCGCCGGCTCCGGCCTGCGACATGACGTTCTGTATTACAGTGCCTAACTGCTGCAAGAGATTGTTTACGCTCAGGTTGAAACCGAAGATGGGCAGGAGCGGCCCCGGCGCAGCCGTCTGCAAATCTGTCACCAGCGTTTCGAGCAGAACGAGCAGAGATTCGAACGAGGAAACCACCCGCGGCACGAAGATCACGGGCGTTATGATCAGGGCCAGAATGACCAACAGGTAGACGGCAACGATCGAGGTAGCGCGGCTCCAACTGGTACGCTGCTGCACCCAACTGACCGGCTGGTAGAGAACAAAAGTCAGGAGCAGGGCGATGATCGTCGGCTGGATCATCACCCTGAATGCGTACAAGAGGAGCACGGCTGCGAGACCGAGAATCGCCGCGACCACGATCTTTGTGGTTGTACTCCAACGATTGGTACTCATATCACCAAGAAAGAGTGCAATGCGGCGTGAGGGTGGGCGTCCTCCAGCGTGTGGACGTCTCCATCATCCGATCACCCGAACTGCAGTCCAGACTATCTGAAGATGAATAACCGTGTCAGCGGCCAGTACCGCACCCAGACTCGACCTTTAATGAAGTCGCGGTCGACAGGGCCGAAGGCACGGCTGTCATTGCTATTGTCCCGATTGTCGCCCAACACGAAGTAGGAATCAGTTTCCAGTTTGATAGGGCCGTAGACAGATGGGGCATCGCCGTAGCGGGGGGGCGCTTTGACTTCATCCCCGTCAACAAGGACTTGCGATCGGGGTGTGATGTCAAGTGGAGGCGGCACGATGCGCCCGTCAACATAGACGTGTCCTTGCTTGATTTCGACCGTTTCGCCCGGCAGACCGACGACCCGCTTGATTATCAATGCCTTCGACTCAGGCATATCCAATACGACGATCTCATTGTGGCGAGGTTCACGGAAATAGTAGCTCAGTTTTTCCATAACCAGCCGCTCAGCAGGCCGAAAATTGGGCTGCATACTCTGCCCGTGTACAATCGTTGCCTGGGCCAGGTAGAGGTGGATCAGCAGCGCCAGCGTGATAGCCGGCACAACGATCTGAACCATCTCTTTGATCGCCGACACGACCATACGAATCGATGACGGCTCGTCCGTCTGCGCGTCTCCCTCCGCGGACACGCAGTCTGTCCGAGTGTCCCTGTCGGTGGGCGAGGACGCAAGGGGCGACCCCTGTCGGCCCCCTTGCATCGCTGAATTCAGTTTATCGCCGCGGACCAAATCCTGTGGATTGGCTCGATCCCCCTGCTCGTGAGTCGACGTCATGATCTTCTGCCCGGCAGTCCATCACTAAACCTCACAACGTACAGTTCAGACTTTCTGCTCAATCTGTTCTATCGGCGAGGGCGGCCGCCGTTCCTTCCTCCGCGCTCGTGCTCGCGACCGCCACTGCGTTCACGACCGCCACTGCGTTCACGGCCGCCACTGCGCTCACGGCCGCCACTGCGCTCGTCGCGACCGCCTCCGCCGCGTCGCCCACCGCGATCCCGATCGCGTGCCTCCTCCGCGCTCCAGCCCTCCAGCACTGCCTGTCGGCTTAGCCGAATCTTGCCGGCCGGGTCGACATCGATCACCATGGTCGTGAGTTCATCGCCGACGTTGGCGATCTCCTCTACAGTGTTGACCCGATAGTCGGCCAACTGACTGATATGCACGAGGCCATCCACGCCGGGCAACAGGTTGACAAAAGCCCCATAGGCTTCGACGCGCACAACCTGGCCAGTGTAGATCTTGCCAACCTCGACCTCTTCGGTCAGCGATTCGATTTCGCGGCGCGCCTCTTCAGCGGTCAGTCCGTTCAGGCCGGAGATAAAGACGGTTCCGTCCTCTTCGATATCGATCTTGACCTCATATCGCTCTTGCAGCGAGCGCACGGTCTTTCCACCCGGACCGATGATCTTGCCGATTTTCTCCGGATCTATGCTCACAGTAAGTATACGGGGCGCGTAGGGGCTGAGTTGCTCGCGCGCCTCCGCGATCACGTCCAGCATCTTTCCCATGATGTGCAGCCGCCCCACGCGGGCCTGTTCCAGGGCGATGCGCAGGATATCAAAGTCCAGCCCTTTGATCTTCACATCCATTTGCAAGGCGGTTATGCCATGCTCGCTGCCGGCCACCTTGAAATCCATGTCCCCCAGGTGATCCTCTACCCCTTGAATGTCCGACAGCACTGCGTACGCCCCGGTCTCCTGATCCTGCACCAGGCCCATGGCAATGCCTGCCACCGGCGCATCGATCGGAACGCCGGCGTCCATCAATGCCAGGGTGCTGCCACAGACGGAGGCCATGCTCGTGGAGCCGTTGCTGCTGACGGCTTCGCTCACCAAGCGCAGGGTATAAGGGAAATCATCGGGGATCACCGGCTGCAAGGCACGTTCCGCCAGCGCGCCGTGGCCGATCTCGCGGCGTTTCGGCCCTCGCATCGGGTAAGCCTCGCCGGTCGAATACGGCGGGAAGTTGTAGTGATGGATATACCTTTTGTCGTCTTCCGGCTGAAGCGTGTACAACCGCTGCGCATCGCCCGGCGTACCCAACGTCGCAATCGTCAAGACGTGCGTTTCACCCCGCATGAAAAGCCCGCTGCCATGCACGCGCGGTAGGTTGCCCACCTGCACCTGAATCGGGCGCACGGTCTGGAGATCTCGACCGTCAGGCCGCACGCTGTCGTTCAGAATGCGCCGCCGCACCGCCTCCTTGGACAAGCTGTCCAGCGTGTCGTCCACATCACCGGCATCAACTTCGTTTGCGCTGATCGGCTCGGCCAGTGCATCCAGGGTCTCCGTGCGGATTGCGGCCAGGCGCTCCTTGCGCTCGCCCCGGTCAGAAACTTCCTGCACTGCCGTGAAAACCTTGTCGCGTGCCAGTTGGGTGACCTTTTCCACCGTCTGCTCCGCTGCCGCAAAGACGGGATAGTCAGAATATTTTTCTTTCCCAATCTCCGTTTGCATCTGCTGAATTGTCTGAATGGCGGGCTGCATCGATTCGTAGGCCAGCCGCAGACCATCAAGCATGATCTCTTCCGGCAGTTCGCTGGCGCCGGCTTCCACCATCAGAATGTTGTCGGCTGTGCCTGCTACCTGCAAGCCGAGCGTACTCAACTCCATCTCCGACGCGGTCGGGTTGACGACGAGTTCGCCATCCACATAGGCGACAGAGGCAGCGCCTACCGGACCGCCCCACGGGATGTCGCTGATTGAGAGGGCGGCTGACGCGGCGATAATCGCCAGCGAGTCGAGCAGGTGCTCACCGTCCGAACTGAGCGCGGTGAGGACGATCTGTACTTCATTGCGCATACCTTTGGGGAAGAGGGGCCGCAGCGGGCGGTCCACCAGGCGGCAAAGCAGGATCCCCTGTTCACTGGGCCGGCCTTCGCGGCGGAAGAGGTTGCCGGGGATGCGTCCGGCCGCGTAGAGTTTCTCCTCGAAATCGACCGTCAATGGGAAGAAGTTGATGCCTGACCGCACGCCTCTGTCCATCGTGGCCGTGGCCAAGATCACTGTGTCGCCGCAACGGACGGTGACCGCGCCGCCAGCCTGTTGGGCGAGGACGCCCGTTTCAATGCTGAGTTCTTTGTCGCCCAGCGTCGTGGTATAGACGCGGGCGCCTTCAAATAATCTGAGTTGATCCATCTTTGTTCACCTCGAAATGAACTTTGCCCTTTCTCTCCTGAGCCAGGGCGCGTGGTTGATGCCACTGTTTCGGGCAGATGCCATAACCGGCAACACATCCGGCATCACGGCCACCGGCGACAAGATGGTCGGATTGAAGGAGCAGGCTGGCTGCCCTCTCCCCTACCCAACAATCTCTAAGCGCAATGTTTTCGAGGTGCGGAACTGGAGAACGGACCGAAACGCGCGATCCAGAGAGCGATCGATCTTCGGAACGATGGCTTCGGTTCATTCTCCAATGCCGGACCCCGGCGGCAGAAACCTGCCTGGCACAATGCACTGGGCGCCGTTTACATCTGCGAGCGGGTGGCGCAAAATATAGTTGTGTTCGTCCGTCGTGCCATTGAGGGCGCTGCAAAGGCTCATCTGCCGTCGGCTGCGCGCAACCTCCTGCGCGCTACACTGTCCGACCGCCCTCACGGCGTAAATTGGACAGATGAGCAACAAAATATAAAGGGCGGACATTCGAATGTTCCGCCCTTGGCATCACAGTTATCGACGCAGACCCAGCCTCTGAATCAGCTGGCGATACCGGTTTACATCCTTCCTTTGCAGATACGCCAGATGTCTACGCCGCTGGCCTACCAACTTCAACAGACCCCTGCGTGACCCTTCGTCATGTTTGTGGGCCTTCAGATGGTCCGTCAGTGCATTGATGCGCGTGGTCAGCAGCGCGACCTGCACCTCCGGCGATCCCGTATCCTGCTCGAATGTCCGGTACTCTTCAATGATTTGGGTCTTTACTTCGGGCGATATACTCATGTGGTACTCCCAAACTCCTTTCCTCTTGAGGGGGAATTCAGTAACGACACCGAAACGAAAACGCTCTCCAGGAGGCGATCCCTTCTCCCTGCGAGCCGAACCATCGCCGGAATACCAAGGCGAGTGATCCAGCCAATTCTGAAACAGTTTAGCACAGTTCCGCGTTATGCTCAAATTCTGTCGTCACCCCACTATACGCCGAATCTTGTGGAACGGTTCCCGGACCGGCGTAAGGGTGCATCTCAGATTTTTTGCATCGTTGCTCTGGGAACGCGGGAGGCTTGCTGACGCGGGGAACGGAGGAGGTGGGGTAGGGCCAGTTTTGGCAGTTTTTTGTAATGGCGTTAGACGACAGACAGTTCCGCCAAGAAATCTTCAAAATGCCAACCGCGATCTCCTGCCGCGCCTCTGCCGGAGATGGCTCTCCTGCACCGATAGAAGCCGTGTGTTGAATGCGCTACCGCTTCGTCCTATGAGCGCCGGTGTTGAATGCGCTACCGCTTCGTTAATATGAGCGCCGGTGTTGAATGCGCTATCGCTTCGTTAATATGAGCGCCGGTGTTGAATGCGCTATCGCTTCGCTATATGAGCGCGCATTGTTGGATGCGCTACCGCTTCGCTATATGAGCGCTAGTTTGTTACGGGATTGGTGCCATGTTCGGTCGGGGAACCAGGCTGGCAGGGTCGATATTTCCAAGATATAGAATTATTTAGTGTCCGCTTTGTCCGCTTTGTCCGCTTTTACCCCCCCCCCGTAGCCCAAAAGAAGCAGGAATTGGTTGAAATTTCGTGCGCTACTCCTTCGTACTGTGAGCGCGCATTGTTAGATGCGCTACCGCTGCGCGCGCCCAGAAGGCACCCGAGCGCCGGATTGCGGTATGGGGGGCTGGGCGCGCGATGGCGGCATTCCCGGTCGCGGAGGAGTGTAGCACAGATGAGCGAAGCTGGCAAGTCGGGGTGGCGCACAATAATTTGGGATGCACCCCGTCACACCACTATGCGCCGAATATTGCGGAACGGTTCGCTTGCCGGCGTAACGATCTCTTGATGTCCCGATCTGCTGCCCTTATAATAGACTTGCCCAGGCCAGACTGTTCACCCCGCCAGGCGGCTCAGCGAAGGCGGCCGGCAAGAAAGAGGTCGAGGAATGAACCCTGTTGCCAATTGGAGTCCAGCGTGTCTGATCGTGTTCTGACCACCGCAGTCAAAAGGGAAGCGCGTCGTCTGGGTTTCGACTTTTGTCGCATCGTCAGGGTGGAAGAGGCGGCTCATGCCGATTTCTATGTCGACTGGCTGGGTCTGGGCCGGGCCGGAGAGATGGCGTATCTGGCGCGCAATGTGGAGAAGAGACGCAATCCGGCTCTGCTGGCAGAGGATGGCGCGCCCTTCCGCTCGCTGATCGTGCTGGGCGTTGACTATCATCGTTTCGATCTGGCGCCCCACATCCTCGCCGACCCTAGGCGCGGGATCATCGCACGCTATGCCTGGGGCGACGACTACCACGAGATCATACGCCCTCTTCTCTATGAACTGGACGGCTTTGTGCGCGCCCAGACCGGCCGCACGACTCTGGGGAAAGGGCTGGTGGATACGGGGCCGGTGCTGGAGCGGGACTGGGCGCAGCGGGCGGGCGTCGGTTTCACAGGCAAAAACTGCTGCACCATACATCCGCAACAGGGTAGCTGGCTCTTTTTGGCGACGTTACTCGTGCCGGAACAGCTGGCCAGCGATCCGGTCGCGGCCGAGGTGAAGCCGTCGGCTGTTGGCGCAGAGGCAGTGATCGCGGGTTTGCCGCCCTCCGGCGACTACGGTGCATGGCGGTTGCAGGGGAATGGGGAAGAAGCGCCCGCCGCCCCAATCGCCACCTGCGGCCATTGCACGCGCTGCCTGGACGCCTGCCCGACCGACGCGTTCGTCGGGCCGTTTCATCTCGACCCTTTGCGCTGCATCGCCTACTGGACGATCGAGTCGCGGCAGCCGATCCCCCGGCAACTGCGCCGCCTGTTCGGCAACCGCATCTTCGGCTGCGACATCTGCCAGGAGGTCTGCCCCTGGAACTACCGGCTGGCGGAACGGTCGCCCTTGTTGAAGGGGTTACATGCCGGGCAGGAGCGCATCGCGCCGTACTTGTTGGAGGGATTCGACCCGCAGACGCCTTACTGGCTGGAGCCGCTTGCCTTTGCCGAACGCTGGCGACGCTCGCCACTGAAACGGGCCAAGCGGGTTGGCATGTTACGCAACGTCTGCGTGGCCCTCGGCAACTGGGCGGATCCTGCCACTGTCCCGGCACTGTTAGCAGCCACCGCGGACGAGTCGGCCCTGGCGCGGGGCCATGCCGCCTGGGCGCTGGGTGAACTGCTGCGCCGCCACAACGATGAGCGGGCCGCGGCTCAGTTGTGCTTGCTGCTCACCCGCGAGCCGGACCCGTGGGTGCGGGAGGAGATCGGTCAGGCGCTCGGCGCGGGGGCATGAAACTTTCCCCGCCCAATAGCGTAGAGATGTTTATAACCAAGCTGCCGAATACGGAACTGCCCGGCCATCGGCGTGTTTTCGACAAAGGAGAGTCTTCATGGATATCGGACGAGCATTAACATACTTCACAGATGATGAGCGCTGGGTCGAGAAGACCGCCATCGGCACCGGGTTGCTGCTGGTGAGTACGCTGCTCAGTGTTCTGGCGATCGGCGTGCTTGGCTATTTCATCCTGTTCGGTTATCTGGTGCGGCTGCTCCAGAATGTGCGCGATGATGCCCATCCGGTCTTGCCGGAGTGGGATCAGTGGGGCGACGATCTCGTGCGCGGGGTAAAGCTGGCCTGCGTGTACGTGGTGTGGGCGGTGCCAATTATACTGATCTTTGTTCCAGCGTTCTTCATCAGTGTAATCATTGCAGAAAGTTCCCCATATAACCCCAACTATCCAGGAGGGTCGATTGCGTCTATCTTTTTCAGTTGCGCGAGCTGTCTGGCCTTCCTGTTAGGCATCGCTTACGCTGTCTTTCAGCCAGGTTTTACAATCGCCTTTGCCAGAAACGAAACGATCAGAGATGGCCTGCAGGTCTCCGACATCTGGGACTGGACCCGCCGCAATATCGGCAATGTCGTGATTGTTGCGATTCTCTCGGTGATTGCCAGTCTGATCATCTCGACCATTGGCAGCATAGTAGGACTGATTCTGTGCATCATCGGCGTGGTTGTGACAGTGCCGCTCTCTCAACTGGTCATCTACTATGTCCAGGGCCACATGTACGGTCAGTTGGCGCGCCTTGCCGAGAGCGGCGCTGCCAGCGGCCCGTTCGACCCGATGCCGCCGGACGCTCTCGAGGAGGACGACGCGCCGGTCGAGGTTGCTCCAACGACAGAGCCGACGCCGCCAGTTGACCCTGTTCCGCCGGTCGTCCCAGACCCGACGGAAGAGGCTGATCCGCCGGCAGAGGACGAACCACCGGCAGAGGATGAACCACCGGCAGAGGATGAACCACCGGCAGAGGACGAACCACCGGCAGAGGATGAACCACCGGCAGAGCCGAAGAAAGAGTAGACGTTCACGCCCAACAAGCGCCCCAACAGCCTGAAGAGAAGCCCGTGCGAAACAAAGACGTTTCTCACGGGCTTCTCAATTGGGGACTTCCATCAGTCCCGTCTTGTGTTTCGACTCAGTTCACTCGGGGCGCCGTCTGTTCTCGGTTACCATCTGCACGAAATAGCTGTGCCAGCGCGGGTCATCGGTCAGTTCAGGGTGGAAGGCTGTCGCCAGAATCGGGCCCTTGCGCACGGCCGCGATCACGGCCTCGCCGTAGTCGCCCCAATCCGGCACGGTCGCCAGCGTCTCCACCTCTTCGGCAACAGCGGTAATGGCGGGGGCGCGGATGAAGACCGCATGGAAAGGGGCATCTCCGAGCGCCGGCACGTGCAGATCGGCCTCAAAGCTGTCAACCTGGCGGCCAAAATAGTTGCGGTTTACGGTTACATCCAATCCACCGATCAGCGCCTGGCCGCCGAGTTTCTGCCCGGTCGCCCGTTCCGCCAGCAGGATCATGCCCGCGCAGGTGCCCCAGGTGGGCCTGCCGGCGTGAACCCAATGGCGCAGCGGTTCGACCAGCCCCCAGCGTTCGGCGACCAGCCCCATGCTGGTGCTTTCGCCGCCGGGAATGATCAGGCCGTCCAACTCCTCCAACTGCTTTGCCAAGCGCACTTCCACCGTGTCAACGCCGAGTCGCGCCAGCATGTTGACATGTTCGCGGAACGCGCCCTGGAGCGCCAGTACGCCGAGCCGAATCCCGCTCATGGCGCATCCTGCAGCTGGGCGAGGAATCCTACCGGCGTCAAGACAGGCATTGAGGAACGATCTGTGAAATCTTTCCGCTTCCACGTTAGAAGAGTTTTGACCTGAAACTTTCCAGCCGTTTCAAAGACCAATCCATCACCAAGAGTCAATACTCGTCCATTTCTTTCGATTTCTATCCTGCGTTCACTCTGGGTCATTCTAGAATTACCTGGTTCGGTCTCCGATATTCGTTTCGTCACTCAGCCTCAACGCAGACAATTATGGGGACGGGCGCGCAATGCGGCGGCAAGAACGCTTGACTCTCCTGCCGCCGCCAGATACAAGCTGAAGCACGTCTGGACGAAGCCCCTTCTACCAACCGCGCTCCGCCATCTTCTGGTCTTCCGGCAAGTCGGTCACGTTGATGCCGACCATCGGCGCGCCCAGGTTTTCGCTCACCTCTGCCAGAATGTGCGGATCGTTGTAGTGCGTAACCGCCTGGACAATGGCGTGGGCGCGTTTGGCCGGGTCGTCGCTCTTGAAGATGCCGGAGCCGACGAAGACGCCGTCCACGCCCAATTGCATCATCAGCGCGGCATCGGCCGGCGTGGCCACACCGCCGGCTGCGAAGTTGACGACCGGCAACCGGTTCAGTTCGGCGGTCTGCTTCACCAGTTCGTAAGGGGCCTGAATGTCCTTCGCATAGGTAAACAGTTCGTCGGCGTCCATCCGGTTGATGCGGCGAATGGCCCCGTTGACGGCGCGCGCGTGGCGCACGGCCTCGACGACATCGCCGGTGCCGGCCTCACCCTTTGTGCGGATCATGGCCGCGCCTTCGGCGATACGGCGCAGCGCCTCGCCCAGATTGCGGCAGCCGCACACAAACGGGATGGTGAAGCTGTGCTTGTTGATGTGATGGGCCTCATCCGCCGGCGTCAGGACTTCGCTCTCGTCGATATAGTCCACGCCGAGCGCCTCCAGGATCTGGGCCTCGACAAAGTGGCCGATCCGCACTTTTGCCATCACAGGTATCGTGACCGCGGCCATGATCTCCTTAATCAAGCGCGGGTCGCTCATGCGCGCCACGCCGCCGTCCTTGCGAATGTCTGCGGGCACGCGTTCCAGTGCCATGACCGCGCAGGCGCCGGCCTCCTCTGCGATGCGCGCCTGATCCGCCGTGACTACATCCATTATGACGCCGCCCTTCAGCATCTGCGCCAGTCCGGCCTTGACGGCAAACGTTCCGCGTTCCACCTGACCATCTCTCTGCTGACCGTTCGTTGTGCTCATGGGTCTGTGCCTCCTTGGATGCCACAACGGGACAAATACGTCTCCTGCTCCACTGAAGGGAATGCGCGCAGCCGAAAGGCTGTCGTCACTCCCTTGCGTTCGATGCAGATTCCTGATATTGTAGTCAATAACACCCCGATTATCCAACTTCACTCACCTCACTATCGAACGCCATGCAGATGAGCCGCCCAATCTGCCGTGGTCATAGCGAGGAGACACAAGTTTGTGCAACGTTTACAATAGAAACTGAATATCTATTGTACAGACTGCCCATTGGAGTTTGCACGCTAGTTCTGGGATCATATTTCTCGTAGCCGATGAAGCGCCCTGGCAGGGACTCCTTCATCGCTATTACCCCACAATACTTTTATTGACAGCAGGCGCCGCCTGCGACAGGAGGAAACGCGTATATGGAAGGCATCGACTCCGGAGATACTGCCTGGATCATCGTCGCAACCGCTCTGGTGCTGATGATGACCCCGGCGCTGGGCTTCTTTTACGGCGGGATGGTGCGCCGGAAGAACATCCTCTCCACACTCAACCTCAGTTTCATTACGATTGGCCTCATCAGCATTCAGTGGGTCGTCATTGGTTACACGCTGGCATTTGGCGATGACGTCGCCGGCCTGATTGGCGGTCTCAACTACATTGGACTGTCCGGCATCGCTATAGAGGATGTGGAAGGAACGATACCTAAGCTGCTCTTTGTCGCCTTCCAGATGACCTTCGCCATTATCACGCCGGCGCTGATCTCCGGGACCTTTGTGGAACGCATCCGTTTCAAGGTCTACCTGGTCTTCACCGTTTTGTGGGCCACCCTCGTCTATGATCCGGTCTGCCACTGGGCGTGGGGCGGCGGCTTCTTCGGGGACTGGGGCGCGTTGGACTTCGCCGGCGGCACGGTCGTCCACATCACCGCCGGATTCTCGGCGCTGGCCTTTGCCGTGGCGATCCGCAAACGCAAGGGGTTCGGTCAGGTGGCGATTGAACCGCACAACATCGCGTTCACGGTCTTGGGCGCGGGTCTGCTGTGGGTCGGCTGGTTCGGCTTCAACGGCGGCAGCGCGTTGGCGGCGAACGGTCAGGCGGTGCAGGCGCTGCTAAACACGAATACAGCCGCGGCGGCGGCAGCAGTCGTCTGGATGTTCCTGTCCTGGCGCGATAACAAACCCAGCGTGTTGGGAATCGTGACGGGCGCAGTGGTCGGCCTCGTCGCCATCACTCCGGCAGCCGGTTACGTTTCCACGATGTCCGCGCTTTTGATTGGCGCGGTGGCAGCCCCGATCAGCTACTACAGCATCTACCTTCGGGAGAAACGCGGCCTGGATGAAAGCCTGGACGTATGGGCATGCCACGGCATGGCCGGCACCTGGGGGGCGCTGGCGACAGGTCTTTTCGCCACCGCAGCCGTGGGCGGAACCGATGGTCTCTTCTATGGCAACCCCAGTCAGTTACTCATCCAACTAATGACCGTGTTGGTTACAATCGCTTACTCGTTCGGCATCACCTTCATTCTGGCGCGTGTCCTGGATGCAGTCTGGGGCCTGGCGGTCACCGAACAGGAAGAAGAGATCGGGCTGGACATCAGCGAGCACGGCGAGCGCGCCTATGCCTGACTAGCGAGGTCCCAGTCTGAGACATCGCCGAAGTCCGAGGATTCTGGAATGTCCGAGGAATCTGAGGAATCTGAGGAATCTGAAGAGTCTGCGTAACATTCTGGTCCGGGACGTGCGCCCCCGCAAGGATGGCTGCACGTCCCTACATTCAGTTAAGCTACTCCTCTTTGAAGGGCGAGGCGAGGAGTGATGTTCAGGAAAATCGAAGCATACGTCCGACACGAAAGGCTGGAGGAGGTTAGACAGGCGTTAATCGAGATCGGCATCCCCGCCATGGATACCGTGGAAGCGCTGGGACATGGCCGCCAGACCGACATCAAGCTGGCCGGACGACATAGCTCCTACACTGTCGATACGCTGCCCCGCATTCGTTTGACCGTCGTCGTGGGTGAAGAGGACGTTGCACAGACCGTAGAGGCAATCCGGCAGGCTGCCGCCACAGGCACACAGGGCGATGGCGTGATCTTAGTCTGCCCCATCGAAAACATTACTCGTGTCAGCACAGGTGAAGAGGGCGAAGACGTTTTGACATACGAAGGGGACATCGACATTCAAGGCATAATTTCGCCTCCCCCTGATCTCAGCGATCTGTTTGCCTTCTACCTGGAGCGTAAATATAGAATAGATGAGTGAGAGGACTCTTTGCCGAGTTGGTTCGCAAGAGTCTGTTTCAACATACAGGAGAAAAGGCGGTGTTAAAGAAGATTGAAGCGTACATCCGACAGGAAAAACTGGACGCTGTCAGGCTGGCTCTGATTGAGATCGGCGTCCGCGCTATCGATACTGTGGAAGTTCAGGGCCATGGCCGTCAAAGCGGCATCAAAATGGCCGGGCGACATGCCACCTATGTCGTCGATACGCTGCCCCGCATTCAGCTAAATCTCGTTGTTGGGGAGGACGAAGTTGCGACGGTTGTGGAGGCCATCCAGAGAACGGCTGCCACGGGTACGCAAGGCGATGGCGCCATCTACATCTGCCCGATTGAGAACATCATCCGCATCAGCACTGGCGAAGAAGGCGACCAGGCTCTGACATACGAAGGGGACATCGACATAGAGGATCATCAGATCAAGAGATAGTCGTCTCTTTTTCCGTCAACGGGCGTTTGCTGCATACATATTGAGAGGAAAACAGGCCCTGCGCGCATCGGTGAGATGGCGCCGTTGAGATAGCGCGACAGCGCGTAGAGCCTCGTCGTTGCGCGGCGTCAACTGCCAGACCCCTGCCCTTTTTTCATCGGGTAGCGATGTTCCCAGAAGCGCACCAGTAACGATAGACCGATTGTCATTACCAGATAGAGGAAGGCGACGACATTGTACGTTTCAAAGAAGCGGAACGTGCTGGTGGCATATAACCTGCCCAATTGGGTGATGTCCTGGACACCAAGGACCGACACCAGCGCCGAGTCTTTGAGCATAGCGATAAAGTCGTTGCCCAGGGGCGGCAATACCCTCTGTACGGCCTGCGGCAGAATCACATGGCGCATGGCCTGACCCCGGCTCATACCCAGGCTGAGTGCCGCTTCCATCTGCCCCTGTTCCACACTCTCGATTCCCGCCCGGAAAATCTCGGCGATGAACGCGCTGTAGCCGATGACCAGCGCCAATATCGCCCGGCTGGTGAAGGTAAGCTGCCGGATGCTGAACTCCGCCAGCGGCTTTCCAACTGCGTGTAGTCCGATGCTTTGCAGTTCTCGCCCGGCCCAGTTGAACAGCTCCGTCAACCCCGGCGCGCCCACGAACGCAATGTAGAACAGGATCACCAGCATCGGCACACCGCGGACGATCTCCACATAGAACGAGGCAGCCTCATAGAGCAGACGGTTGCGGGAAACGCGAGCAAGTCCTAAAGCCAGACCGACCAACAGCGCCAACCCATAAGCGACCAGGCAGACGTACAGCGTTACGCCGACGCCTCGTGAAACAGCGTTTAAGATCAGGTTGTAATCTGCGTTCGCCAGTAGACTCCAGAGGAGCAGCACACCCAGCAGCAGCGCCGTCAGCAACCAGTAAGGCAGGCGCGCAAAATAGTCGGCGGGAGAACGGCGGCGGGCGGAGTAGGCGGAGTCAGCTTGTATTTTGTGTGACACGCGGGAGGGGCAGTTGGGTTTCCGAGCGTAGGGAACGGGCGGCCCTGTCAGCGGCCACTCTTGTCATTCACCGTCCCCTACGCCCGATTCTCGATCAGTTCGGATCGTACAGGAAGAACCACTTTACATCCAGATACTCGTCATAACCATCGGCCTTCATGCTCTGGATGGCGGCATTGAAGGCTGCGGTCCAGTCGCTGCCGGGGGTGAAGATGAAGCCGAACTCCTCCGTGGCGAGAGCGTCACCGACGATCTTGAGCTTTTCGGGGTTGGCGCCGATGTAGCCGCGGCCGGAGGCGGCATCGACCAGAACCAGGTCGACATCGCCGGTAATCAGGGCCTGGACGGAAGCCCCGAAGTTGTCCAGCAGGAGTATGCGCGGGTTGGCCTCGTCGCCGTCGAGGATGTCGTAGACGGCTGTGTAGAATCCGGTCGTGCCAGCCTGTGCGCCGACCAGCAGTGCGTCATCGGCGGCAAAGGCCGCGGGCGTGTCGAAGCGCGTCTCGTCGGCGCGCACCAGCATGAACTGCTGGCTGGTCATGTAGGGGTCGGAAAAGTCGACGACTTCGGCGCGTTCGGCGGTGATGGTGATGCCGTCCATGCCGACATCGAACTGCCCGTTGGCGACCGCCTGGATCATCGCCTCCCAGGATGTTACCTGCCAGTTGACGACACAGTTGAGACGGCGGCAGATTTCGTTGACGGCATCGTACTCCCAGCCGACGGCCTCACCGCTGGCGGGGTCGATGAAGTTGAGGGGGATGAAGTCGTTGCCCGTCACCGCCACCACCTCCGCGCCGCCCATATCCGGCAGACTGTCGTAGATGTCAGAGGCGTTGGGATCGGTCAAGAAGAACCAGCGCGTGTTCAGATAGTCCAGGTATCCGTCATCCTTCATGCTCTGGATGGCGGCATTGAAGGGTGCGGTCCAGTCGCTATCGGGGGTGAAAATGAGGCCGAACTCCTCCGTAGCGAGAGCGTCGCCGACGATCTTGAGCTTTTCCGGGTTGGCGCCGATGTAGCCGCGGCCGGAGGCGGCATCGACCAGCACCAGGTCGACATCGCCGGCAATCAGGGCCTGGACGGAAGCCCCGAAGTTGTCCAGCAGAAGGATGCGCGGGTTGGCCTCATCGCCGTCGAGAATGTCGTAGACGGCGGTGTAGAATCCGGTCGTGCCTGCCTGCGCGCCGACCAGCAGAGCGTAGTCGGCGGCGAAGGCCGCGGGCGTGTCGAAGCGCGTCTCGTCGGCGCGTACCAGCATGAACTGCTGGCTGGTCATGTAGGGGTCCGAGAAGTCGATGACTTCGGCGCGGTCGGCGGTGATGGTGATGCCGTCCATGCCGACATCGAACTGCCCGTCGGCGACCGCCTGAATCATCGCCTCCCAGGATGTCACCTGCCAGTTGACGACACAGTTGAGACGGCGGCAGATTTCGTTGACGGCGTCGTACTCCCAGCCGACGGCCTCTCCGCTGGCGGGGTCGATGAAGTTGAGGGGGATGAAGTCGTTGCCCGTCACCGCAACCACCTCCGCGCCGCCCATATCCGGCAGGCTGTCGTAGACGACGTTCGCCATCCCGACGGGGGAGGGGGCGTCCGCGGCAGGCTGCGCGTCGGACATGTCCGCTGCCGGGACGGGCGCAATGCACGCGCCCATCGTCAGCGCAAGCAGCACAAAGACAACCGCTGAACGCAGAATCGCACTATTCTTGCTATTCATACTCTCTCCATTCTTATGTCGTAGAGATCGCAATGGAAGCATGGCGCCCTACTACGCTATTCAGTCGAAAGAACCTACATGCCGCAGTGCGGCCAATCCTGTTTCTTCATAGACGGTGTTTCTCCAATCCCCTGCGGTAGACAAACAGTCTCCGCAAGAGCCGTCCACAGTATACGCGCCAGTGGGCGGAAGGACAAAGCGAGAGGGTATGGCGGCGAAGATTGTCGTGATGGTGCGCTAGGCTGGCATTTGGCGTTTGGTGTAGGCGCGGCCGGTGCGAGCGGTCTCCGCGTTGTGGCCGCCTATGACGCGCACGCCTGCGTCGATCTGTGCCGCGACATTCTCCGGCGAGGCGCCCTGCAGAAAGGCGACGCCGTTTGCCTCGCAGGCCGCCTGCACACGCTTACTGGCCTCCTGCATCTCCGGCGGCATCGGCTCCGGGCGCCTCCGATAGCCCAGCGAGATGCTCAGGTCACCTGGGCCCATTTCTGCGAATCCGATTCCCGGAACGGCCAGAATCTCTTCGATGTGCGGCAACGCGGCCGCCGATTCGATCTTCAGACCCAGCAACAGTTCGCCTACAGGATTGAGGGGCCAGGGGTCTGCCCGATCCAGGTAGGCGGCATTGTCCACGCCCCAAATCGCTGCTGCGGACGGCTCCGAGCCGACGCCCCGCCGACCGACGCCCAGCCCATCGCCAACACCAATGCGATTGATCGGAAAACGGCATCCCTCCACAAAGGCGGCGACCGCTTCGGGTGTCTCTGCCTGACAGAGCAAAATACCGTGGACACCTCGCGCCAGGATCTGGCGGAACTGCCAGCTGTTGTAGCGCACGATGTCGGCCGATGTCCCTTCTACCGGCGCTTCGACAATCACGGTCGGCGTCCGGTGCCCGCTGACGGTCGGACCGCCCTCGACGAGGCCCTGCATGTAGCTGTCCAGCCCGTCCATGTTGAAGGAGCCATGCTCCATCCCCACGTTGATGTAGTCGGACCAGCTGGCGGCATCTTCGCGGCCCTGCTCGCGCGTCAGCAGGTGTCCGGTGTGTGCGCCGCTGTAGTAGATCGGCTGGCCCTGCTCCAGAAGTTCGATCGCGCGATTGATGCGGTTCGCCATGCGTATTCTCCTATGTGGAAGTGAATGTCCGCAGTTCCCGCCTAGCGGTCTTCTCCGTCCCTGCATTCTACATTCAGCCAGCCAGAGCGGAATGGCTGCGCGGAATCCGTCTCGGGGTCAAAACGGTGGCGCCAGATGCAGCCGTTGTCGTTGCCCAGCAGATGCAGCGACACCGACGTGTCCGCGCTGGTCGTGCGCACGCGGTGGATGTCGTTCTCCGGCAGCAGTTCGTAGAAGTCGCCTGGGCGCAGCATCTGGCGCAAGGACAAAGCCAACTTGGCGTGGGATTCGTCATGGCCGTCGTCCTGGCGGGTGAAGACCTCCTCCTCCTGCTCGCCTTTGTACAGACCCACCAGTCCCCAGGCCAGATGATCATGCACCGGTGTCTGCGCGCCGGCGGGCACCACCAGCGCCGAGAAGGCCAATCCGCCATCGCCGGCCCGATAGAGCAGCCACATGCCGATGCCGCCGCCCATGCCGCTCTCCGCGGACGGCTGCTGAAACGTCTGCGGCAGCCATTCCGGGTCCGCCAGCAGTTGCACGAAGTCCGGGCGGATCTGGGCCACGATCTTGCTCGGGTCCGATTCACGGGCGCGCGTCGCGTTCACCGCGTTGATGAAGCGTCGCATCTGCGGATTGTCGAGCAGCCATTCGTCGGCGTGGGGCGCGGGTGGGGGTGTCATCTTCGTCATGCCGAATCCTCCTCGGACGGCGGCTCAAGGGCTAATGCCAGGTTATGAGGTGCGCAAAACGTGTTCCCCTGAACGTTAGAACTGTCACTTGGAGTTTGGCTATTCACCTGTACTGCCCTCTGGAGGCTGAAGAGGTTGCGCCAAAGGGGACAGAAGTTGTGTTGAAGACTGGTTCATTCTGCTGTAAACAAACACACCGGCCAAGAGTGCCAACCCCCCTGCGCCGATAATGCCCCCAAATACAGGGGAGCCGAAAAGAGACGCTATGATTCCTCCGACAAGCCCAACCAATGCAAGGACAAAGCCGAAAAATTGACCTCTCTTTTCGAGGTTCTGATTGGTCTGGACGATTTCTTTGTTACTGGGAATGATCTCTTTTTCGACAGCGTGATCATGGGCCAGTTGCTTTTCAGCTACTTCAAAGAAACGCTTGGGAAACTCAGGATTAATCTCGGCATATTCTTTCATTAGGGCGGGAGGGGGAATAGGTCCTGAGAACAAGGAAGCCGAAATTGCTTGGGGAAACTCAATTCGATTCTCGATCGGATCAGGAATCGAGATAACATCTTCTTCAGAGGCCGGGACAGGAGGGGCGGCTGGAGGCTTGTTTTCTTCAGACAAAGAGTATTTACTCCTTGGTCATCTGAATTGGTCTGTTCCAGAACTGGGCGACTCGTCTGCTGGTTTCTGAAAACGAACCCACTTTGCTGCGCGTTATCATGGTAGGCGTATCAGGCATCAACATAACGATAGACCCTGCCCCTTGAAGGAACGATTGGATCTGCTTCTTCTTTGTATTGTGAAGCCTCTCGAATTTGTGAACACTTTGGGGCGCAGAAGTCAATTTGGGTCGTCGCATTTCCCTCCCCCGTGTAGGAACAAAGCAAGGTACGGGTGTCCATCAACATCTACAAACCATTTCTACAATCCTGTACAATCACTATAGCACTACGTCTGAAATGCTCCCAAACCTTCGCCGAAGTGCAACCAATCGAATCTGGGCCATCCCACGATTCGACAAGCATTCCACGCCTGCCCCTCTCAACTTCTACCGGTCATGCCGATCCCTCCTCGGGCGGCGGCTCAAGGGAGAACTGCGCGAAGTGGAAGAACTCCGTCGGCTCCATGTCGGTGCGCTCGCCCAGGTAGCGCCGCCGCTGCTCGTCGGGCGGCATCATCTCTACCTCTTTGAAGCCATACCTGGCCATCATGTCGCTCAACAACTGCGGCGTAAAGTCGGTCAGCATCGGCTCTCCCCGGCGCGCCACAAAGCCCTCCATTTTTTCGGAAAGCGTTCTCCATTCCGAGTCCATCATGTGCTTGGCGATTTTGAAGTCAAAGACGATACGGCTCGCGGGCGAAGACACTGCCGCAATCCGCTCAAGCGTATCCCGGATTGCCTCCTGCGTGAGATAGTACGTTACGCCAAGCCAGGAGAAGAAGGCCGGTGATTGTGAGTCAAAGCCAGCTTTCGCCAACTCTTCATCCAGCCGTTGGTTCTCGAAGTCCACCGGTACAAATGTGAGGTTGGGGGGGATGCTCCCGTTCGCCTTCAAGACATTCTTCCGCTTCACTTCCTGCGTAGCCGGATGATCCACTTCAAACACGCTCACCTGGTCGGCCAGTTCTTTGCGCCGCAGCGCGAATGTATCATGCCCTGCGCCGAGAATCACATACTGGTTGACGCCAGACTCGATCGCCTCGACCAGTTGATCCTCAGTATAGCGCGACCGCAGGACAACCGCCGGGTAAACGGGGCGGTAGACGCCCAGAATCACGTCTCCGACAAGCCATTTGAGTAGTCTATACTTTGCGACCGCATGCCAGAATGGCGGTAACATTTGCAGCGCATAGGTATCCTCGAATATGGGAGAGTCGTGCCAGCGCAAATGCACAGCGCGGACGGTCGCGACCAACACGGCAGTCTTGCTCGTGCTCTTGGAGCGCGTGCGAGGTGGATTCTGCGAAGTTGACATGGCGTCAGGTCTCCTTGGTTGAGCAAAGCGCCACAAAAAGCGCCGAAGATCTGCCACTTATCTTAGCGCTGGTAGCGCAGGATCGAGTCCTTTGCCTGAAGTGGTATCAGGAGATATTGTTATAGTAACATACAGGAAGCGCTGATTTCAAACCAATGCGGGAATTGGCCGCGACAACAGATGTGAACCGTTCAGATTTGCGGGTGGGCAGCCGTGCCGCCCTCGCCCGGCGGCGCGCGCAGTCCGGCAATCCCGAAAGTCTGAATCCATTCACGGGAAGTCGCGCCCCATATCCTATCTATTTTCACCAGGAGGACAACCGATGAGCAAGATACCACGGAGGGAGATCGGCAGTACAGGGACCTACGTCACCGAGTTCGGGTTGGGTACCGCGCCGCTGGGCGACCTGTTTGTTGCGCTCAGCGAGGAGACGGCGCAGGGCGTATTGCAGGCCGCCTGGGATGTGGGCGTGCGCTATTATGATACGTCTCCCTTCTATGGAAATGGCATGAGTGAACACCGCGTCGGCCACTTCCTGCGCCAGCAGCCGCGTAAGGAGTTCGTGCTTTCGACGAAAGTTGGGCGCGTCTTCCGGGCGGCGCACGATCCGTATAACTACGAGAGCGACGATTTCGTCGGCGCCCTTCCTTTCGACTTTACGGTCGATTACAGCTATGACGGCATCATGCGCTCCTACGAGGACAGCCTACAGCGGCTCAGCCTGCCTTCCATCGATCTGTTGGTCATCCACGATCTCGACTTTTACTTCTACAAGACCGAGGCGCGGGTCAATGCTTACCTCACGCAACTTTTCACCAGCGGTTGGCGCGCGCTCGACGAACTGCGCCGCCACGGGTTGGTCAAAGGGGTGGGCGCCGGCATCAATGAACTGGGGATGATTCCCCGTTTTCTCGATCTGGTGGAGTTGGACTTCTTTCTGGTCGCTTACGGGTATAACCTGTTAACGCAGGAAATGCTGGCTGAGGAATTTCCTCTCTGCGCTGAGCAGGACATCAGCATCATCATAGGCGCTGTCTTTGCATCGGGGATTCTGGCAACCGGCGCAGTGCCCGGCGCCCGCTTTTTCTACGCGCCCGCCTCGCAGGAGTTGATGGAAAGGACCGACCGCATCGAGCAAATCTGCCAGCGGTATCAGACGCCGCTGCCCTGCGCCGCGCTCCAGTTCTTGCTGGCCCATCCCAATGTGGCGGCCATTATTCCCGGCGCGCTGGAAGCGGCCCATGTGCAGGCCAACTTCGGCCTGCTCCAGCGGGAGATTCCGGGGGAATTGTGGACTGAACTGAAATCAGAGGGGCTGCTCCAGGAGGATGCGCCCACGCCCTGAGAGCCTACGGGACAACCGAAAGCAGCTGGACGGAGGCGTTGCTGACCCAATCGAGGACCGCGCTGGGGTAGACGCCGATCCAAATCGTGGCGATTGTGCAGATGAGAAGACTGGTTTGCAGCGCCATCGGCACATCCAGGACTTCGGCCTCGTCTTCCTGGGTGAAGAACATCGTCCGCACCACCCGCAGATAGTAAAAGGCGGCGATACCGGCATTGATCATGCCTACGGCGGCCAGCCAGAAATACTGGCGCTGTATGGCCGCGCCGAAGACGTAAAGCTTGCCGAAAAAGCCCCCGGTGACGGGGATGCCGGTCAGGCTGAGCAGAAAGACCGTAAACATGACCGCCAGCCACGGCGCCCGCTTGATCAACCCCTGGTAGGCGCTGATATGCGTGCTGTTGGCCGTCTCTTCGAGCGCCATCACCACCAGGAATGCGCCGACGTTGGTGAACAGATAGGCGAAGAGATAGAGAAGAACGCCGTTGAGACCATCCATCGCGCTCGGCGAGGCTGACGTCACCGCCACCAGCCCCATCAGGATGTACCCGGCCTGGGCAACGGAACTGTAGGCCAACATGCGTTTGACGCTGTTCTGCCGCAAGGCGGCCAGATTGCCCATCGTCATCGTGATGATGCTGAAAGCAGCCAACACAGGCACCCAGTTGACTTCGAAGGAGGCCATGCCCACGACGAAGAAGCGGGCCAGCACGGCGAAGGCCGCGGCCTTCGAGGCCGTGGACAGGTAGGTGGCGACCGGCGTGGGCGAGCCGTCGTAGGTGTCCGGCACCCACTGGTAGAAGGGCGCCAGGCTTGCCTTGAATCCCAGCCCCGCCAGGATCAGCAGCATCGCCGGCAGGGCGGCAAAGGCCAGACCGCTGACCTCCTTGGATTCGCCGATGATTTCGCTGAAGGAGGCGGCGATGTCGTGAATGTACAGTGAGCCGGTGGCCCCGTAAAGCAGGCTGATGCCGTAGAGCATCACCGCCGAGGCGATCGACCCGTAGAGGAAATATTTCAGCCCTGCCTCATTGCTGCGTCGATTCTCGCGCAAGAATCCGGCCAGCATATAACTGGTGATCGACAGGAACTCGATGGCGAGGTAGACCAGCACCAGGTTGTTGGCGCTGGCGGCAATGCTCATCGCCAGGCTGACCATCAGGAAAAAGGTCCAGAATTCGCCCTGATTGTCGGTGCGGCGATTCATGTAGCGCCCACCGGCGATGGCGGTCAGAATCATGCCGGAGAAGATCGTGACCTTGATGAAACTGCCGAAGTTGTCGATAGTCATCATCGAGAAGGCCACCTTCGGCCCGGCTTCCGGATCGGAGATGTTCAGTTGCAGGACAACCGCAACCAGCGCCGCGGTCAGAAACAGGGACGCCAGCGCCATATAGCTCAGCCCCGACTTCTTGGCGATGCCGGGGTCGTAGGCCACGTCCAGACAGAAGATGAACAGGCCGCCAATCAGCAATATGATTTCGGGTGCGATGAAGCCTAAGTCGCCCACGGATTATTCTCCATTCAGAAACGCCAACGGCAGTGATCAGATTATTGTGCGTTCACATTGAGAACCCGCTTTTTTCTGAATTGCGTATTGCGAATTCCTTATTGCGTAAGGGCAGGTGAGACAGCCACGTTTCAATTGCGTTATCCGCCCGAAATGTCTCGGTTTCAAACGGGATTCACATTAGATTCTGCACAAACGCCAGCAGTTCTCGCGCTGACTGATTAAAGTATTTCACCAGTGGCGTCGGGTAGATGCCTATCAGGAACATCGCCGCGATCAGGGGCCACATCGTCACTTTCTCGAAGCCGACCATGTCGGTAGGACCGTCCGCGTGTTCGCCCTGTGCCGTCGTCCAGTGGGGCAGCTTGCTTTCATCGTATTCGCCCAGGAAGACATTCTGAATGATGCGATAGAGAATGTAGACGGCGGTGACCACGATGCCGATCGTGCCGAATGCCGCCCAGTACGGCACCAGCGCGAAGGCGCCGCGGAAGGTGAATAGCTCCGCCCAGAAACCGGCCAGCCCCGGCAGCCCCAGGCTGGCGAAAGCGGCGGTTAGCATCAGGCCGTAGAAGTGTGGTGTCTTGGTCGCCAGACCGCCGAACCGCGCCAGATCGCGCGTGTGCGCGCGTTCGTAGATGATGCCGACAAGGAAGAACAGCGCGCCGGTGATGATGCCGTGGTTGAACATCTGCAAGGCGGCGCCGTTAAGGGCCATGGCCGCGCTGTCCTGAATCGCCTCTGTGCTCAGGCCGAAGCGGTTGACCGCGCTCGCAAGGGCGTCCGGCGTCATCACCGTGGCCGCCGCGCCGATGCCGAGCATGACATAGCCCATGTGGCTGACCGAGCTATAGGCGATCAGCCGCTTCAGGTCGGTTTGGGCCACGCAGACAAACGCGCCGTAGACGATGGCGATTGCGCCCAACGCAACCAGCCAGGTTGCCCAATAGACGGACGCCTCTGGGAAGCTGGGCAGCATAATGCGCAACATGCCGTAAGCCCCCAGCTTGAGCAGAACACCGGCCAGGATGACCGAACCGGCCGTAGGCGCTTCGGTATGGGCGTCGGGCAACCACGTGTGGAAGGGGAAACTGGGCACCTTGAAGGCGAATCCCAAGAAGAATCCCCAGAACGCCAGGCTTGCGAGCGTGAGGTTGCCGGCAAAAGGCTGGGCCGCGGCCGCGGCAACGATGTCGAACGTGCCGGTCGCGAAGTAGACGCCCAGGATCGCCAGCAGCATCGCCACCGAGCCGACCAGTGTATAGATAAAGAACTTGGTGGCCGCGTAGCCGCGATTGGCCCCGCCCCAGATTCCGATCAGAAAGTACATCGGCACCAGGCTGATCTCCCAGAAGACGTAGAAGAGAACGTAATCCAGAGCCACGAAGACGCCCAGCATACTGAACTCCAGCAGGTGCATCAGGAAGAAGAATTCCTTGACACGCGTATTGATGACGCCTGCGCTGTAGTACAGGCTCAGCGTGCTGAGCAGGGTCGTGAGAAAAATCAGAGGAACGCTCAACCCGTCGACGCCGAGGTGGTAGCCCGCGTTGAGTTGCGGAATCCAACTGGCGACCTGCTCAAACTGCATGCCCCCCGCGTCGGAGTCGTAGGCGAACAGCAGATAGATGCTGAGGCCAAGCGGGGGCAGACTGGCCCAGATCGAGCCGAACTTGATCTGTCTTTCGCTGCGGCCAAGCAGGATGACCAGAAAGGCCGACACCAGCGGCCAGAAGAGCAGAATTGTCAGTACAATCGAATCAGGTGAATCCATGAAGCCGTCTCCACACAGAGTTTTTGGAAGTAAAGAAGTGAGTCACTCGACTCCTTAGACCAATGTCAGAATCATCGGCAAAACGTTCAGGAAAAGCCATACAGCCAGGATCAACATGCCGAACAGCAGATAGGTCTGGACGCGGCCATCTTGCAATAGGCGGGCGATGCGTCCGGCCTGATCGGAGAACCAGCCGACGCCGTCCACGAAGCCGTCAACCACGAATCGATCGAAAGCGGACGTGAGTTCGCTGAACTGCATGGCAAGCCGACCGACGCCGTTCACGATCCAGTCAATAACCCACTCGCGGTCGAACAGGGCCAGGAAGCGGCTCAGCCACATCGTGAACAGAACGATCGTGCCGTTGTACAACTCGTCGATCCAGTACTTGCGGTGCCACATCCACCAGATCGGACCGAGCAGACGGGCGACCGGATCCGTCTGCCCCTCACTCAAGCCCTTGCCATAGACCAGATAGCCTGCGCCAAGGCCGCCCAGCGCAACGATCAGCGAAACCGCCAGCGGCATGAAATGGAAGGCAAGATGGTGGGGATGCAGGTGCATGTACTCCATATAGGGTTCGAGGAATTGCTCGATCCAGTTGGGAACCATGCCGCCCAGCACCGGGAATGAGGCCGGGATGCCGACCCATCCGGCGGCGATGGCGAAGAAGCTGATCAGGATGAGTGGCGTCGTCATGCTGGCGACGCTCTCCGGCGCATGGGAGGCTCCCTCAGTGCGCGCCTTGCCCAGAAAAGTCAGCCCTATCTGGCGCATAGTGTAAAAGGCGGTCAGGAATGCCGCTAGCGCCAGCGTCCAGAAAACCCACTGGTGGTTGCCATCCCAGGCCACGGCCAGAATCTCATCCTTGGACCAGAAGCCGGCGGTTACGAGCGGGAAGCCGGACAGGGCCAGCCCGCCAATGATGAACGTCCAGCCTGTGCGCGGCATCCGTTCCAGCAGGCCGCCCATGTTGCGCATATCCTGGGCGTTTTCTGTATCGAGCACGCCGTCGACGCGGCGCACGATATGCTCTCCGCCCTGGTGGTCAGCCGCTTCGCCGTGCCCCTCCCCATGTTCGTGCGCGTGATGGTAGCCATGCTCGACCCCGTGAATCACGCTGCCGGAGCCGAGGAACAGGAGCGCCTTGAAGAAGGCGTGGGTCAGCAGATGGAAGAGCGCGGCCACGTATGCACCCATCCCGATGGCCGCCACCATATAGCCGAGCTGCGAGATGGTGGAGTAGGCCAGCACGCGTTTTATGTCCCACTGGGCCACGGCGATGGTGGCCGCGAACAGGGCGGTGAATGCGCCGATGAAGGCGACGAACTGAAGTGTACTGCCGGAAACTTCACCGGAAAATTCATAGATCGGGAACATGCGCACCAGCAGGAAAACGCCTGCCGACACCATCGTCGCCGCGTGAATCATGGCGCTGACCGGCGTCGGGCCTTCCATCGCGTCCGGCAGCCAGATGTGCAGCGGGAACTGGGCGCTCTTGCCGATGGCGCCGCAGAAGATCAACACGCCGATCAGCGAAATCCAGTGGACTTCGCCGAACAGGGGCAAATTGACCAGCGAATGGGCGAGTTGGTCCAGATTGTGTTCGGTGAACAGTTCGCTGAAGCGCAGGCTGCTCGGCTCGCTGCGCACGTACAGCAGAATCATGCCGATCATAAGGAGGGCATCGCCGATGCGCGTGGTGATGAACGCCTTCACCGCCGCCGCCCTGGCCGACGCCTTTTCGTACCAGAAGCCGATGAGGAGATAGCTGCACAGCCCCATCACCTCCCAGAAAACAAAGAACTGGAGCAGATTGTTGGCGACGACCAATCCCAACATGCCGGTTGCGAACAGGCAGATATAGGCCATGAAGCGGCTGTAGCGGGGGTCCTTGCCCTGCGCGTACGCGGTCGGATACTGCGCGGCGCGCAGATGGCCGGGGAAGCTCATGTAGCCGCTGGAGTAGATGAAGATCATCAACACCAGGAAGGGCACCATGAAGAGCATCAGGGCGTTGGACGGGTCCACCCCATAGCCGATGACGAACTCGGTGTTGCCGGTGGGGATCGTGTAGATCGCCTCGTCAATCGGGTGTTCGCCAAAGTGATCGCGGAAGAACGAAGTGAAGGCGATGCCCCATCCCAGCAGGCAGCTGATGAGAGCGGCGCCAATCGCAGTCAGCGCGCTGCCCCGTTTATTGCTATTGAGGAAGAGTATGATCGCCAGGAATGCCAGAAAGGGAGGAATCGGCACGACCCAGGTGACGCTAAAAAGTCCTTCCATAAAAAAGCCTCAAGATTAAATGGAAACCAGACGATTTCGTGTAGTCAATTTAAGTTGTCTCACGTTTGCCTATGACTTGGCATAACTTTGAATCAGGTTGGCTGCCCCATACCCAAGCAGCAAGCCGGCGAACGCCAGGATTAACAGCCACAGATCGTTGTGCAGCCCACTGGCGGAACCGATGCCGACAGCAAGTGCCGCGCCGACGAGTGAGATCATGATTCGGTTCGTCTGCTTCTTCTTCTGCTGCCGAGCCGCTGCCAGCAACTGTGCCGCGTCTCCGTAATCCGGTTGATGCTTGACGATCTCTTTCAGCGCATAGACGGCGCCGGTGTAGTTGCCGCTCGCAATCTTCTCTTGCGCGAGCTGGTAAAGGAAACTGCACTGTTCTTCAAGTGTTCCCGTCAGCTGCTTCTTGGCCACAATTGTGAAACCCCGGTGACCGGCGGCCACCGTAGTCGCTTATCCTGCCAGAATGTCCAGTTCGTCGACGTCGATGGTGCGCCGTTCCCGGTAGACGGAGATGATCAGCGCCAGGCCCACGACGGCCTCGGCCGCGGCCAGACCAATGATCAGCACGGCGAAAACCTGACCGGTCAGGTCCGCCATTGGGCCGACGCCATGACGCCAGAACGCCACCAGGTTGATGTTGGCAGCGTTGAGCATCAACTCGATCCCCATGAGCATGGCGATGGCATTGCGCCGGGCAAGCGCGCCATACAGACCGCATGAAAACAGGAAGGCGGCGAGCATCAGATACCAACTTAGCGGAACCATAAAATCAACCTCAGAGAATTGCAGTGGCCAGTGACCCGTTACGGCAGCGACCTTGTGCGGCTGTCAACCGGTGTTAACTATCGCGCGCCAGCATCACGGCGCCGACCAGCGCCAGCAGCAGCAGCAGACCGAGCACTTCAAATGCGATAACGTATGTTGTAACAAACTCTTGCCCCAACGCTCTGATCAGCGCCTCGTCAGCGATAACTCGATCCGCAGGCCATACGACAAGACGGGGCGGGACGCCCAGCGCGTCGACGATTGCTTCGTCGGCGACAACCATCTCATCCGCGGTCGGCCAAGGCGTGGCGCGCGCAAAGGCCATCAGCCCGATAAAGAAGAGCAGGGCGAACAGGGATGACTTGCCCCACTGGCTGTTCAGCGGCGACGTGCGCCCGTACATCATGCTGCGGGTGAGCATAATCGCGAAGGCGATCAGCATGGCTATGGCGCCGACGTACACCAGAACTTGACTCACCGCCAGGAACTCAGCCTCCAGAAAGACATAGACCCCGGCCACGCCGAAAAAGGTCAGCGTCAGGGCTAGAGCGCTGTGGAAGAGGTTGCGGCTGGTCACAACCGCCAGACCGGCCACAGCGGTCAGCAACGCCACCTGTATGAACACGAACTGCTCAAATGTTGGAATCGGAACTTCTATACCCAACGGTAGCTGCATGAAACTCCCTGCCTTTGATCGTGATTTGCCGATTGAACGGTTGAAGCAGGATGAAAACCCGTCGCGAACTGCATTTAATACATTGTGCCGTCTTCAGTGATCTGCATCGTACCGATGAGCGAGGCGGGTTCGAATGAACGCTTGGTGCGGATCTGCTCGCTGCGGAAATACCTTTGCAGGATATTGGAAACGATGGCCAGCACGCCGATATTGGCGACAAAAATCAGCGCGTATTGAACGGCAACCGGGGTCGGCAGCTTCTGTACAATGGCCTGGACAACGATCAGGGCGATCATCAGCGGAACCAGTACCTTCCAGGCAAAGTACATCATCTGATCGATGCGAATGCGAGGGAAGGTGCCCCGGATCCACTGTTGGAGGACATAGACACCGTACACTTTAATGAAAAAGTAGCCGAGTCCCAGCAACGGGCCGATGACCGGCAGACCGACGCCGGGGCCTTGCCAGCCCCCCAGGAAGAGGGTAACGCCCACGGCCGCAAGAATCCAGGCGTTCAGGAATTGGGCCAGGAAGAACATGGCGAACTTCATGCCCGAATACTCGATGTGGAATCCGGCGATCAGTTCCGATTCCGCTTCCAACAGGTCGAAAGGCGTCAACTCCGCCTCGGCCAGCGAACTGATAAAGAAGATGAGCAGCGCGCCCGGCATGACGATGCCGAGCCAGCCCAGACCGAGATTAAAGCCGCCCACATGCAGCGACTGGACTTCGACTATGTGGCCGAAGCGCATCGAGCCGGTCAGCAGCACGACCGTCAGGATTGCCAGCACCAGCGGGATCTCGTAGCTGAGAAGCTGCGCCACCACGCGGAAACCGGCCAGCAAGGCATACTTATTGTTGCTGCCCCATCCGGCCATCAGCGCAGCCATAATGCCAATCGAGCCGAGCGCCACAACATAAAGGGCTGAGATGTTCAGGTCGACTCCGGTCAGCCCCGGCGCAAAGGGGATCACCGCCAGCAGCATTAACACGCCGGATACGGCCAGAATCGGCGACAGGTTGAATGCGATCTTGTCGGCCTCGCGGGGCGTGATGTCCTCTTTGGAGAGCAGCTTGGCCGCATCCGCGGCCGTCTGGAGCAGGCCGAATTTGCCGACGCGGTTGGGGCCAATGCGGTCCTGCATCCGGCTGATGACCTTGCGCGTGATCCAGATCAACAGCAGCACCGACAACATGCCGTAGTTGATCAGAATGAAGGAACCGACCGCGTACACAAGAACGATCGCCGCCCAGCCGGGCAGCCCCAATCCCATGAGCCAAGCGGAAAGCGCATCGCTCCATTGGGTAATCTGCATATAAGTGCCTCCGAAATGCAGTGATTCGTGGACAGTGGGGGACCCCACAAGCCACGGCAGGTATCACTGGCGGGCCTACTGCCATTCCAGGGCGCCCTTGCGCCAATCGTACAACAGCCCGATAACCAGTAGTAGGACAAAGAAGATCGTCGCCAGCACTGCGAACATCTCCAACTGCTGGTAGGCCACGGCGATCGGGAAGAGAAATAGCGCTTCGACATCAAAGACGACGAAAACAAGGCCGATCAGATAGTATTGGGCGCGAAACTGCACCCATGTCTCGCCGATCGTCTCCACACCGCTTTCGTAGATGTCGTTCTTGATCTCATCAGGCCGTCGGGGGCCGAGGAAGTGTCCCATCACGATGGCGGCGAGTGGCAACACGACCGCCAGGCCGGACATGATTAAAATGAAGAAATACTGACTCAGCATCGCCAAAATTCCGTTTGTGTGGAAATGTACAAAGTCCCGCGAAAGTATAGCATAGCGATTTCCGAAAGCGAAAGTCTGCACCCTGCGCAAACGCGTTGAATTGAGCGGCAATGCGCAACTTGGCGCTGTTTTCACAAAGACAGGCCGAGAGAGTCGATAAGATCGGACAATTCGGCCCGTCGCGCCGTCTCAACGGCAGATTTATTGCCAAATGGCTTTGACAACCGACTTCAGTTCGTGCTAGAATAGCTTCGTTCGTGGAAAATTGCACGAACAGTTCCCCAATCCTGTCAGAAGCGCCGAAGCCAACCAACGTCACTGTCCCCGCGACGGGCGGCGGCTGAGTTGAAAAGGAATATCGGGATGGCAAGCGATTACCTGCCACTGCTGATACTGATCGTTCTGGCGGCCGGATTTGGTGTGATCACCATTGGCCTGCCCTCCTTGCTTGGCCCACGCGAGCGCAACAACCAGAAGCTGGAACCGTATGAGTCGGGGATTATCCCTTTCGCCGACGCCCGCCGACGGTTCCCGGTCAAGTACTATCTTGTCGCCATGCTTTTCCTGATCTTCGATATTGAAGTGATCTTCCTCTACCCCTGGGCCGCCGTCCTGAGAGACCTGCGCCTCTTTGCACTGTTGGCAATGGTTCCCTTTTTCATCGTTCTTGTGGTAGGTTTCCTCTACGAATGGAAAAAGGGCGCTCTCGACTGGGATTAGAGACCGAAGGAACAGGCGGCCGCGCGGAAACTCTCAACACTTGATAGCCAAAGAAAATTGCTGTAGCCCCTGAGTTTTGTGAGCGAGACCCTGCGACTGGAATGTGCCGCCTCCGCTCGGTCGCAGAGATACAGATGCAAAGGAACGGAAATGGGCTTAGAAGAAAAGGTTCCTGAAGGCATTATGACAACCACGCTCGACAGCGTCATCAACTGGGGGCGGGCCAATAGCACGTGGCCGCTTCTATTCGGGCTGGCCTGCTGCGCGATGGAGATGATCGCGACCGGCACGGCCCGCCACGACATTGCCCGCTACGGCTCCGAACTGTTTCGCGCCAGCCCGCGCCAAGCCGACCTGATGATCGTGTCCGGCCGCGTGAGCAACAAAATGGCGCCGGTTATCAAGCGCATCTACGATCAGATGTCCGCGCCCAAATGGGTGATCGCGATGGGCATTTGCGCCAGCGCCGGCGGCCCCTTTAACAATTACGCCATCATTCAGGGGGTGGACAAGATCATCCCCGTCGATGTATACGTGCCCGGCTGCCCGCCGCGGCCAGAGTCGCTGCTCTACGCGTTGGATATGCTGCGGGCGAAACAGGCGCGTGAGACGATTGCGGTTAGCCGCCCGGTTGACGAGCAGTTGGCAGTTGACGAGATTATGCCACTCGGCGGATAAGAGCGGATACATGGCAGGCGAGTCGTCTGCGACCCCAGGGGATGTGAGATGCCTCTTGATGTTGCACCGATCATTCGTACATACGAGACCCAGCGCACGCTGAATCCGCCGGGCATTCCCGCGCTCGCGCCCCCGCCAACCGGTGAGAGCGACGATATACGGCTGATTAGCGAGCGGTTCGGCGAGGATGTCATCGCCGCCGGTCTGCACTACGACAATCCGGTCGTCCACGTGAAACCGGGGCAATTGAAGGCGCTTGCCAAGTTCCTGCGCGATGATCCCCAACTCAGTTATGAAATCCTCATCGACGTGACCAGCGTGGACCGTTCGCGTCTGCCCCTGAACGGCGATGACGCCCGCTTTCAGACGGTCTATCAGTTCCGTTCCTATTCCCGCAACCGGCATCTGACGCTTATCACCGACTGCAATGACGGCGATGGCAGCAATGGCAAGAATGGCGTTGCGCCCCACGTTGACAGCCTGACCGGCATATACCGCGGCGCGGAATGGCCGGAGCGGGAGGTGTACGATCTGATGGGGATCCGGTTTGACGGACACCCGGATCCGCGTCGCATTCTGATGCCCAAGAACTGGCCCAACCATCCTCTGCAGAAGCAGTCGCCCCTCGGCGGAGAGGAGGTGCCCTTCACCTTCACCTGGGATGACCCGGAGTTTGAGACGCTCGGCACGCAGATCATGGCGGCCGAGAGCGCCGCGCCGGACCTGCCGCCGGGCATGAGCCGCGAGAACATGGTCATCAACATGGGGCCGCACCATCCCAGCACGCACGGTGTGCTGCGCCTGGTGGTGGAGCTGGACGGCGAGCGCGTCGTCAGCATCGACCCGGACTTGGGCTTTCTTCATTCCGGCTTCGAGAAGACCGGCGAGAATAAGCGTTATAAGGATTTTGTCTACTATACGGACCGCATGGACTATCTGTCCTCCATGTCCAACAATCTGGGCTACTGCCTCACTGTGGAGCATATGCTGGACCTGGAGATTCCCGAACGGGCGCAGGTGATCCGGGTGATCATGGCAGAAATGCAGCGGATCGCGTCCCACCTTTTCTGGCTGGGCACCCATGTGCTGGACGTGTCCGGCACAGGCATGAGCCTGCTCATGTACGCCACCCGCGAGCGGGAGCGGATCCTGGACCTGTTCGAGATGGTATGCGGCGCGCGGCTGACGGTCAGCTATATTCGCATCGGCGGAGTTTGGCAGGATCTGCCCGACGCCTTTATCGGCGAACTCAAGGAATTCATCCGCCTGATGCCGCGGAAGATCAGCGAGTACGAGGCGATGTTGACCGACGCGCCGCTGTGGCAGGAGCGCCTGACCGACATCGGCCATATCAGCCGCGAAGATGCGCTGTCGATGGGCCTGACCGGGCCGATGCTGCGCGGCAGCGGCGTCGACTGGGACTTGCGCCGCGATCGGCCTTACAGCGGCTACGAGGGCTATGAGTTTGAGGTGCCAACCAGCGATCGCGGCGACTGCTATGGACGCTATTCCGTGCGCATGGAGGAGTTGCGTCAGAGCGTGCGTATTCTGGAGCAGGCGGTCGACAATCTGCCCAGCGGCCTGTACAAGTCGAACAATCGCAAAGTGGCCGCGCCCCCCCGCGCTGAACTCGACGTCAGCATGGAGGCGCTGATCCATCACTTCAAACTGATGACCGAAGGCTTCCACGTGCCGCCCGGTTTCTTCTATCACGGCATCGAGAGCAGCAAGGGCGAGTTGGGCTTTTTCGTCTACAGCGACGGTTCGGCCAAGCCGTACCGGCTGCATGTTCACGGCCCCAGCTTCAACAACCTGTACGCCATCGACCATATCAGTCGCGGCGAGATGCTGTCCGATGTTGTCACCAATATCGGGTCGATCGATATCGTGCTGGGCGAAGTGGATCGCTAAACTACAGAGAATCGTGGCTCGTGGTTCGTAACCGCCCCACTGTCCACTATCGACTGTCCACTAACCACTGGTATTCTGATGATCACTGAAATGATGCGGCAGGAGATCGACGAGATACTGGCCCGCTATCCGGCGGGTCGGCAGCGTTCGGGGATTCTGCCGGCGCTGTATGTGATCCAGCGGGAGTTCGGCTACTGCCCGGTGGAGGCGCAGGACGAACTGGCCGACATTCTCGGCATCGCCCCGGCGGAAGTGGGCGGGGTCGTCGGCTTCTATAACATGCTTCATGCAGAGCCGAAGGGTGAATATCACATCGAGGTCTGCACGAATGTGCCCTGCATGTTGCGGGGCGGGAACCAGTGTCTCCACAACTTCGAAAGCACACTGGGCATCCATCACGGCGAAAAGACCGAGGACGGGCAGTTTGCGCTCGATCACATGGAGTGTCTAGGCTCGTGCGGCACCGCGCCGACGGCGATCGTCACCGACCAGAAGACCGCCGAGATCCGCTACTTCGAGAATCTCGGCTCGGCTGAGGATGTCGGCAGAGTGATCGACCTGCTCAAGTCCGGCAACGGCTTCAACAGCCTGGCGCGCTGGACGCCGGAGGCCGACCCCGACAACGAGGGCGCGGCCGATGGGCCGTATCGCACCGGCGGCATGGAGCCGCGCTATCTGATGGCGCGCCTGAACACGCCGGACAGCCACAAGATTGAGACATACGAGGCCGATGGCGGCTACGCGACCGCGCGGCGCGTGCTGAGCGAGATCGAGCCGGCCGCCATGGTGGATGAGATCAAGGCCAGCGGCATTCGCGGGCGTGGCGGCGCAGGCTTCCCCACAGGCATCAAATGGGGCTTCCTGCCGCAGGGCCTGCATCCGCGTTATCTGGTCGTCAACGCCGACGAGTCGGAGCCGGGCACGTTCAAAGATCGCATTGTGATGGAGTACGATCCGCACCAGCTCATCGAAGGCATCATTTTGAGCGCCCATGCGATCGAGTCGGAAAAGGCGTTCATCTATCTGCGCGGCGAATACTATTTTGCCTATGTGCGCTTGCAGGGAGCGCTGGCCGAGGCGACGGCCAAGGGCTACCTGGGCGACAACATATTTGGCAGCGGCAAGAGTTTGGATGTGGTGATACACCGCGGCGCGGGCGCATACGAGTGCGGCGAGGAGACGGCCCTGCTTTCGAGCCTGGAGGGCTATCGCGGGCAACCGCGTCTGAAGCCGCCTTTCCCCGCGGTGGAGGGGCTGTACGCCAAGCCGACGATCGTCAACAATGTCGAGTCGCTCTGTAACGTCACCCACGTCATGCGTCACGGCGTCGACTGGTACAAAGGGTTCGGGACTGAGCGCAGCCCAGGTATGCGCATCTTCTGCCTGAGCGGAAACGTCAAGCGCCCGGGCCTGTATGAGTTGCCCCATGCCACGCCGCTGAGCGAGTTGGTTAACAAGTACGGCGGCGGGCCGCAGGAAGAGGTACACGAGATCAAAGCGATCGTGCCCGGCGGGCTGTCGATGAAGCTGCTGAAGCCGGAACAGTTCGATACGCCGCTGGACTTTGAGAGCATCACCGAGGCCGGTTCGCTGCTCGGCTCAGCCGGGGTGATCGCCATCGACGCGCGCACGTCTATGGTCGAGGTGGCGCGGCGCACGTTGAGTTTCTATCGCGAGGAAAGTTGCGGCAAATGCACGCCCTGCCGCGAGGGCACCGCCTGGCTGGAGAAGATCCTGCTGCGCATTGAGGAGGGGCAGGGCCTCGGCAAAGACCTGGAGCTGATGGAGTACATCGCCGACAACATCGCCGGCAAGAGCTTCTGCCCGTTCGGCGAGGCGTCGGTGTGGGGTTTGCAGAGCAACCTGCTCAAGTTCCGCAGCGAGTTCAGCGCCCAGATCGAGAGCACCAATCCGGACGACGTCGGCCCGGTGTTGCCGATTCGCCCGGCTTACCGCCCCGATGTTCACGAGCCGAGCGGCCTGCACGACAGCACCTTTGCGCCGTCCGGCGGGAATATCGTCCTGCATGATGACCTGATTTCCGCGGATGATTGAGGAAGGCATTATGGCGACAGTTGCGGCTCCTGTCGCGCCCGATGCAGGCGCGCAGGTCAGGAGTGGACGTAGCAAGATGCGGGAAGCGATTCTGCCGGCCGCGCCGTTGGAGGGTATGCCGCTGCGCCGCTTTACCCTGGATGAGTACCATCGGCTGATTGAGATTGGCTTCTTCGACGAGGACGAACGCGTCGAACTGTTAGAAGGAATCTTGGTGTCCATGAGTCCAAACTACCCCCCGCACATTCGCACCGTAATTCGACTACAACGAGTCTTTGCGGCCTTCTTTGACCGTGAAGATGTAGAGGTTCGAATGCAAGGACCAGTTTCTATCCCTGAGTTGATGACTGAACCCGAACCGGACTTGGTGATTTCCAGGGAATCAGGCGCCGACCTTGATGAACGGCATCCCTACCCGGCTGATATTCTGGTTCTGATGGAGGTCTCGGATTCGAGCCTCAGTTACGACCGCACACGTAAGAGGGCAATTTACGCGCAGGCGGGGATTACCGAGTATTGGATTTGGAATCTTGTCGACAGTTCATTGGAAGTCTATCGCGATCCACATACGTCTTCCGCCAGGGATGCCCTCTATCAAACGAAGCTGACTTATCGGCGGGGGGACTCAGTCGCGCCACTGGCGTTCCCTGATTTTGAAGTTGCGGTTGACGATGTGTTGCCGCCCGCGAGCCAGTGAGCGGGTTTTGGAGAGCGATTGAGGAAGGCAAGATGGTGACAGTTTCTCAGGCCTCGCAAGATGTTCAACAGTTGCAGCTTGCACAGCCTTCGCCGCCCCTTGTAGCGACCAACAAAGGTGCTCAGGTCAGAAGTCCGATGCGGGAAGCAATCTTGCCGGCCGCAACTGAGGACAGTCTGCCCCTGCGGCGCTTTACGTTGGATGAATACCATCAACTGATCGACATAGGCTTCTTTGACGAGGACGAACGGGCCGAATTGCTGGAAGGGATCCTGGTGTCTATGAGTCCGATCAATCCCCTGCACTCGAACACCGTTGATCTTTTGACTGAAATTTTTGGCGCAATTGTTACGCGCGGAGTAACCAGAGTGCGAACACAGGGGCCGATTTCCATTCCTGGAACTGAATCTGAACCAGAGCCGGATCTTGTCATCTTCAGTGTATCGGGCGCTAACTTTGCACAACGTCATCCCTACCCGCAAGAGGTCTTGCTACTGGTGGAAGTTGCGGACACAAGCCTCACGCGTGATCGCTCCCGCAAGGGGGCAATTTACGCGCAGGCGGGGATTCTTGAGTATTGGATCTGCAATCTCCCTGATGAATTACTTGAAGTATATCGAGATCCACATACCGCTGCCAGCGGGGATGCGCTTTACCAGACGAAATCGACTTTTCACCGTGGAGATTCCGTCGCGCCGCTGGCTTTCCCTGATTTCGAAGTTGCGGTTGACGATGTGTTGCCGCCCGTAGCGAATGCCGCTTGAATCTGACGATTCCAACGAGCTTCTCCTTTGCACCGGAGACCTAAATCGTTTATGACTGACAACGTAACGCTGACCATCAACGAACAGGAAGTCTCAGTACCCGCTAGGACGCTGCTGGTTGACGCCGCGCGCATGGCAGGCATCGAGATCCCCGTCTTCTGCTCGCATCCCAAGCTGGACCCGGTCGGCTGCTGCCGCATGTGCCTGGTCGAGGTGGACGGCCCGCGCGGCACGGCGATGATGGCCTCATGCACGATGCCGGTGGGCGAAGGCATGGTCGTGCGCACCGATACGGAACAGGTGCGCACAGTGCAGGAAGCCAATCTCGCCTTCATCCTGCTCAACCATCCGCTGGACTGCCCGATCTGCGACAAGGGCGGCGAATGCCCCTTGCAGGATCAGACGATGCGCTTCGGGCCTGGCATCAGCCAGTTGATCGAACCGAAGCGGCTCGCCAAAAAGCATTACGACATCTCCGACACGATTGTGCTGGATCAGGAGCGTTGCGTGCTCTGCTGGCGCTGCATCCGCTATCTGGAGGAGTGGGAGGACAAGCCGCAGTTGGGGCTGTTCGAGCGCGGCAACGACACCATCGTCGACATCCAGGACGGCCGCCCTGTGGACGCCAAGACCGGCGGCAATATCATCGACCTCTGTCCGGTCGGCGCGCTGACCAATCGGGTCTCCCGCTTTGCCTACCGCCCCTGGGAGATCGAGCGCACGCCGAGCGTCTGCATGCACTGTTCGATGGGTTGCAACGTGCGCCTGGATACGCGCACGCACCAGTTGCGCCGCATTGTTGGTCGCGAAAATATGCAGGTCAACGACCAGTGGATTTGCGACAAGGGCCGCTTTGCCCACGCCTGGGTAAATTTGCCCGTTGCTGACTCCACCTCTGGACACTTGGCAACGGTCAAACATGAGAACCGGCTGGACGCTCCCCTGCTGCGCAAGAACGGCAAGCTGACGCCGGTGCAGTGGAGCGAGGCGCTGGCCTACGTCGCCGCCCGGCTGAGCAGCATCAAGGAGCAGTTCGGCGCAGACAGCATTGGCGCAATCGGCAGCGGCAAAGTCAGCAACGAGAGCAACTACGCGCTGCAACGCTTCGTGCGCGGGGTGATCGGCACGAACAATATCGACCACCGCGATGGCGGTGATGTCGCGGCTTTGCCCACCGGTCTGCCCGCTCTGACCGAATTGATGAAGCCGCAATACGGGCCGGACCCGCAGGTCGATACGGTCTTCCTCTTCGGCGTGGACCCCAGCGAAGAACTGCCGGTGCTGGATTTGCACCTGAAACGCGCTGTCCTGCGAGGCGGAGCCAAGCTGATCATCGCCCACGCCCGCAAGATCGAACTGACCCGCTATGCCGGCCCCTATCTGCCTTACCAGCCAGGCGGGGAGGCCGCACTCCTTGAGCAACTGATGCAAGCTGTGCAAGACACCAACTCGGCCAACAACGATGCAGCCGTCTCCGCGGCGGCCAACCTGCTGGCGGAGAGCGACAGTACGTTCATAATCTACGGGCCGATGGCTGCGCGCGGCAAGGACGGCCCCGGCGTTCGCGATGGCTTGATGAAGCTCGCTCAGGCCGCGGGCGACGGCGCGCGGCTGGCCTATGTTGGCTTGGATGGCAACGCCCAGGGCTGCCGCGACATGGGCGTTCTGCCCGACCGCTTGCCCGGCCACTTTCCGCTGGATGACGGCGACGCCAAAATCTGGCTGGAGACGCTGTGGGCCTGCGCGCTTTCCACCTCGCCCGGCTATACTTATAAGCAGATGCTGGACAGTCAGGAGATGAAAGCCCTCATTGTGATGGGCGCCAACCCGGCTGACGAATCGCCGGACTGGGCCGCCGGTTTGGGCAACCTGGATCTGCTTGTCGTCTCCGATCTGCTGCACACCGAGACGGCGCAGAGAGCGGACGTAGTGCTGCCTGCCCTGGGCTGGGCCGAGAGCGACGGCACGTACACCAATCTGGAGCGCCGCGTGCAGAGGGCGCCCAAGGCCGTCACCAATCCCAAGTCGCGCGCCGCGCCGGACTGGATGATGCTGACGCATCTGGCCAAGCAGATGGGGGTGGAGTGGCCTTTTGCCGATGCCCGCAGCGTCACCGCTGAAATCTCCAGAACCGTACCCTCATATGCCGGACTGACATGGGAGGCGCTGGGCGATCAAGGTGTCCAGTGGGATGCCGATTCCGCGCCCGCGGAGAGCGCGCAACGTTCCGCAGAAGGGGCGTCCGCCGCCGTGCCTGACGATGCCGACTATCCCCTCAGCCTCGTTACCGGCACAGTACTCTACGATGGCGGCACGCTCTTCCGCCTGACCGAGCAGATGCACGGCATAGCGCATGGCGCGACCGTAACTCTCAACCCGACCGACGCCGCAGCCATCGGTGTCGACGCGGGCAATCCGGTCATTGTCCAAAGTGAACAGGGCAGCCTGGAGCTGGCCGTTGCGGTCGATGCGCAGGTGCAGACGGGCACTGCCTGGATTCCCGAAAGTCTGCCCGGCGCGCCGGTGGGCGCGCTGCTCAACGGCAGCTATAACCAGCGTGTCAAAGTTGTTGCATGCGCTAACGCTTCGCTGTCTGAGCGCGAGACGGAAAGGCGATAAATGGACTGGTTACAGGTATTGGTCTTCCCGGCCATCCGCGCGCTGATATTGATTTTTGTTCTTCTGACCGGTTTCGCCTACCTGACTTGGTATGAGCGCAAACTGTTGGCCCGCTTCCAGGTGCGCTACGGCCCCAATCGGGCGGGCAAGTTCGGTCTCTTGCAGCCGGCCGCCGACGCCGTGAAAGCGTTCTTCAAGGAAGAGATCATCCCCAATCACGTCGACAAGCCGGTCTATCTGCTGGCTCCGGCCCTGGCCCTCGTCCCGGCGCTGATCATCTGGGCGGTCATCCCTATCGCCAAAGGGACACCTGCCATCGCCGACGTGAATATCGGCTTCCTCTGGATTCTGGCGGTCGCCGGCATCGAGAGTTACGGCATCATCCTGGCGGGCTGGAGCAGCAACAACAACTATTCACTGCTCGGCGCGCTGCGCTCGGCCGCGCAGATGGTCTCCTACGAGCTGCCGCTGGGCCTCTTTCTCGTCAGCATCCTGATGCTGGCCGGAAGCTTCAGCCTGGTCGAACTGGTCGAAAACACGCGCCAATGGTGGGAGTGGATCTGGCTTTGGCTGGCCTTCCCCTTCTTCTTTATCTGTATTCTGGCAGAGACCAACCGCAGCCCCTTTGACCTGCCGGAGACTGAAAACGAGTTGGTGGCCGGTTTCCAGACTGAGTACGGCGGCATGAAGTTCGCGCTGTTCTTCATCGCCGAGTACATCAATATGATTTCCACCAGCGCGATTATGGCGACCCTATTCTTTGGCGGCTGGAAAGGCCCGTTCGCTGAGCAGTTCATCTGGCTGGGGCCGATTTATCTGTTTATCAAAGTAGTGATTCTGCTCTTTCTGTTCATCTGGGTGCGTGCCAGCATTGGACGACCCCGCTACGACCAACTGATGAAGTTCTGCTGGCAGTTCTTGTTGCCGCTGGGCTTGGTCTATATGAGCATTTCCGCAGTGCTGGCCGTTTTCCTGAAGTGAGAACCGCAGCGAAAAGAGGATTTCCAATGGAGTTGGGTGATTTCCTGAAGGGCGCAACCGAAATCGGCAAGGCCATGGGCGTGACGCTCAAACACCTGCGCCAAAGACCGGTGACGGTGGAGTTTCCCCACGAGGACATTCCGATCTACCCCCGTTTCCGCGGCCGCCACGAACTGCGGCGCTATGCCAACGGGCTGGAGCGTTGCATCGGCTGCTGCCTGTGCGAGGCGGCCTGTCCCACTGAGGCCATTTACGTGGAGGCAGCCGAAAACGATCCCAATGCGCCGCTCTCACCGGGAGAGCGCCACGCCAAGGTATACGAAGTCAACCTGCTGCGCTGCGTCTTCTGCGGCGACTGTGAAGAAGCCTGCCCGACCGAGGCCATTGTGCTCGGACACGACTTTGCCATGGCCAACTACGAGCGCAAAGATTTCGTGCTGACCAAGGACCAACTGCTGAATCCCGGCATGCCCAGAGTAATCATTCGCCCGGAGTAACCGTATATGGCGCTTCTCTTCTTCATACTTGTCGGCGCTGTCAGTCTGGCCGCAGCGTTGGGCGTGGTGATGAGCCGCCAGCCAGTGCATAGTGCCCTCTTTCTGCTGACGAATTTTGCCTCGCTGGCCGTGCTTTATGTCACGCTCGACGCCCAGTTTCTGGCCGCGGCGCAGGTGATCGTATACGCCGGGGGCATCGTCATTCTGATCCTCTTTGTGATCATGCTGATCGGCGGCGATACCAACGATTTCAGCGCGGCCCAGCGGGCGTGGAGCCGTACCGTTGGCATTGCCCTGGGGGTCATCCTTCTACTCACCATTTCCTATAGCGTGCTGTCGCGCATGATTGCGCCGCCTGAAGATGCCAGCGCGCTCTTGCAGGGTGGCGCGCCGAAGGCCGTGGGCATCGCTCTGTTTACCGATTACGTGCTGCCCTTTGAACTGATCGCTATCTTGTTGCTTGTCGCGCTGATCGGCGCGCTGGTGCTTGGCCGCCAGCCCGAAGGCGAGGGCGAAGGCATCCCGGCTGTCAATACTTCCGAAAAAAGCCATGCTTGAGACGAACTTCTACCTGATACTGGCCGCCCTGATCTTCACCGTTGGCGCAACCGGCGTTCTGCTGCGCCGCAACGCGCTGATCATCTTCATGTGCATCGAAATGATGCTCAATAGCGTGAACCTGACCCTCATCGCGCTCGCCCGCCAGTGGGGCAATCTCGAAGGGCAGATTTTCGTCTTCATGATCATGGCCGTGGCCGCCGCCGAAGTAGCCGTCGGCCTGGCAATTCTGATTGCGAACGTCCGCCATCGTAAGAGCATCAATATCGATGAAATCAATCTGCTGAAGTGGTGAGCAGCAGCTTCTTGCTTTCAGTTCTTAGTAACCTCCTTTACGTCACTGAGAACGAGCGACTAGAAAATAGAATCTAAATACTGGAAACTGGATTCATGGAATTAGCCTGGCTTATCTTCGTCTTCCCGGCCTTAGGCGTGCTGATCAATCTCTTTGTCGGCGACAAACTCGGCGAGCGGGGCATCCATATCGTCGCCTCGGGCGCGGTGCTGCTTTCGTTTCTCGTCAGCGTGGGCCTTTTCTTCGGCCTGATGGGGCTGGACGAGCATCACCGCGCCGCCACCGTTCATCTGTGGGATTGGATCACCATCGGCAGCTTCTCCGCACCGGCTGCCCTGCTGATCGATCCTCTGAGCGTGACAATGGCCCTGGTCGTAACCGGCGTCGGCGCGCTGATCCACATTTACGCCGGTGGCTACATGCACGGCGAACAGAACTATCAGCGCTTTTTCGTTTATCTGAATTTTTTCATCCTGGCGATGCTGGTGCTGATCCTCAGCAACAATTTCGTAGGGATGTTTGTCGGCTGGGAGGGTGTCGGCCTCGCCTCCTATCTGCTCATCGGCTTCTATTACGACCGGCATGACGACTCCTACGGCCACTACGCCGACGCCGGCAAGAAGGCCTTTTTGGTCAACCGGATCGGCGACTTCGGCATGATGTTGGCGGTCTTCCTGCTCTGGACCGCTGTCGGCTCGGTCGTATTCGAAGAAGTCTTCGCCGGCGCGGGCGCGCTGACAACCGGCACGGCGACAGCGATCTGTCTGTTGCTCCTCTTGGCGGCGACCGGCAAGAGCGCGCAGTTGCCCCTGTTCGTCTGGCTGCCCGACGCAATGGCCGGTCCGACGCCGGTGTCTGCCCTGATCCACGCGGCCACAATGGTGACCGCGGGCATTTACATGATCGCACGCACCCATGTCCTGTGGGAGCTTGCGCCGCTGGCCGGCAATCTCGCCGCCTGGGTGGGCGCGCTAACCGCGCTGATGGCCGCATCGATCGCGCTGACACAGGTGGACCTGAAGAAGATCCTCGCCTACTCGACGATTTCGCAGTTGGGCTTCATGATGCTCGGCGTCGGCGTGGGCGCATACGCATTTGCCATCTTCCACCTTGTGACCCATGCCTTCTTCAAGGCGCTTCTCTTCCTGGCCGCGGGCAATGTCATGCACGGTCTTCCCGGCGGCGAGTTGGACATCCGCAAGATGGGCAATCTGCGCGCCAAGATGCCCACGACCTACCGGCTCTTTCTGGTCGGCGCGGCGGCGCTCGCCGGCCTGCCGTTTCTGTCCGGCTTCTTTTCGAAAGATGGAATCCTGCTGCACGTTGCCAATCACAACATCTTGCTCTATCTGATTGGACTGTTCACGGCTCTGCTGACCGCGTTCTACAGTTCTCGCGCCGTCTTCATGGCCTTCTGGGGCGAGGCGCGCGATCAGCATATCCACGAGCACGCGCATGAAAGTCCGGCGATGATGACAGCGCCGCTTTGGATTTTGGCGGTTCTGGCGCTGTTCGGCGGGTTTCTCAACCTGCCCTTCCTGCTTACGATGGAACACTATCTGGAAGCGGCCGTGGGCGCGCCCGCCTTCCATCCAACCGGCACCTTGGAGATTGTCCTGCTGGTGGTGAGCGCGCTTGTCGCTGCCGCCGGTGTCGGCCTGGCCTATGGGCGGTATGTCCAGGGCAGGAAAGATGCTGAGGGCTTGCCGCGCGGGGCCGGTTGGGCTACGGGCATCACCAGGCTGTTCAAGCCGCTGGAACCGATCGCCGCCAACAAGTGGTACGTGGACGAGATTTACGCCATGTCGATTGTCAGCCCGCTGCTGGCCCTCGCCCAATGGTTTGACCGGGTTGTGGACCAGGGCGTTGTTGATGGCGCGGTCACTCTCATCGGCCAGGCCAATCTGGCTGTGGGCGGCGCGTTGCGAAAGGTCCACAACGGACTGGTGCCCACCTACGCGCTGAGTCTTTTCGTCGGTGTGGTGGCCTTACTGCTGTTCCTGGTTTTCAGTTTCTAGCTGTTGGAAACGCCACCGGCGGCGCAAGAAACTAAAGACTGAAAACTTACAACCAAAAACTGGTGTTTTATGCTCTCGATACTTACATTTTTGCCGGTCGTCGGCGCAATCATCGTCCTACTTGCGCCGAGCGACAGGCTCAAGAAAGGTCTGGCTTTCGGCGCGGCCATCGCTACATTCGTTGTCAGCCTCCTGCTCTTGCCCGGCTGGCAAGAGATACCGGACATGCAGTTCGTCGAACGCTACGCCTGGATGCCGGATCTGAATATCTACTACCACCTGGGCGTGGATGGCATCAGCCTGTGGCTGGTGCTGCTGACGACGCTGCTGATGCCGATTGCGGTCGCCTTCAGCAATCAGCATATCAAGCAGAACCTAGGTGGCTACCTGGCGCTGATGCTCCTGATGGAGACGGCAGTGCTGGGCGTCTTTCTCGCCCTTGATCTCGTTCTGTTCTACGTTTTCTGGGAGTTCAGCCTGATTCCCATGGCCCTGTTGATTGGCAAATGGGGCAGCCAGAACCGGATATACGCCGCGATCAAGTTTTTCCTCTACACACTGGCGGGGTCTGCGCTGATGCTGGTGGCAATTCTGGCGCTTTACTTCCACGCCGGCACATTCGACCTGCTTGAGCTACAGAGCGCGGGTCTGCCTCCGGGATTGCAGCAGTTGGCATTCCTGGCGTTCGCGCTCGCTTTCGCGATCAAGGTGCCGCTCTTTCCCTTCCACACCTGGTTGCCCGATGCTCACGTCCAGGCCCCGACCGCCGGTTCCGTCCTGCTGGCCGGTGTGCTCCTGAAGCTGGGGACATACGGGTTCCTGCGCTTTGCTTTGCCGCTCTTCCCGGTTGCCGTCTCCAACTATTCGTCGCTCATCTCCGTTTTGGCGATCATCGGCATTCTCTACGGCGCGCTCGTGGCTCTGGCGCAGCGGGATCTGAAATCCCTCGTGGCCTACTCCTCCGTCGCCCACATGGGCTTCGTCGTTCTGGGCATCTTCGCATTGAACGAACAGGGGATCAGCGGCGCCGTTCTGCAGATGGTCAATCACGGCCTCAGCACAGGCGCGCTCTTCCTGATGGTGGGTATGCTCTACGAGCGGCGCCATACGCGGCTGTTGAGCGACTATGGCGGCCTGTGGGCCAGCGTGCCGATCTTGTCGTACTTCTTCCTGGTGGTGGCGTTGAGCAGTGCCGGTCTTCCCGGCCTTAACGGCTTCGTGGGTGAGTTTACGATTCTGCTCGGCACCTACAAAAGCTCTCCGCTGTTCGCCGTCCTCGGAACGGCCGGCGTCATACTGGCCGCCTGGTATCTGCTCCACGCCTTCAGGAAGGTGTTCCAAGGCGCGCTGGACAACCCGGCCAATTTCAAGGAGAATCTACCCGACCTGAACTGGGCGGAGATCGGTCAGTTGGCGCCGATTGTAGTCCTGTTCTTCGTTATCGGCTGGGCGCCCAATTTCTTTCTCAAAAAGATCAACCCGTCGGCAAGCGCAGTGGCCAGTCTTCAGATACCAGCGGAAAGTGGCGAGTGGATGGTGAATAGTAAACACCAGTCGCCACTGACTGCTGATCAATATCCGCTATCCACTATTCACTGACAACTATGGATACCGCTCTTCTCTTTGACAATGCTATCGTTCTGCTGCCGGAGATCGTGCTGGCAGTCGGAGTAATGGTGCTGATGATGGTCGACATCGGGCGCCGCGGCCAGAATGGGGATGCGCCCCTGGCCGGGCTGTCGATTGTGATCCTCTTGTTGGGCGTCGGCGCATCGCTCTTGATCTGGAGCCGTCCTCCGGCTGAGTACCTGGGCGGCGCGGTCTCGGACGGATTCGCACTAAGTGTGCGGTTGGTGGTCTTGCTGGCCGGTATCTTCGGCGTGCTGCTCAGCCGCAACTATCTGCCCGCGATCGAGCGTCAGAGCGGGGCATTTTACTCGCTCTTCATTCTGGCCGTGATCGGAATGATGTTGATGGGCACGGCTACGAATCTGATCGTCCTCTTCATCGCCCTGGAGATATTCTCGCTGGCGCTCTACATTCTGAGCGGCTTCCATCGGGAGAACGCCCGCAGCATTGAAGCCGCCATGAAGTATTTCCTGCTGGGCGCGTTTGCCAGCACCTTTTTCGTCTATGGCGCTGCCTTGCTGTACGGAGCGGGAGGCAGCACCAGCTATCTCCGCATCCATGAAACGCTCTCCACCGGTGGCGGCAACCGGTCCCTGGTCCTGCCCGGCATTGCTCTGCTGCTCGTTGGTTTCGGCTTCAAGGTGAGCCTGGTTCCCTTTCATATGTGGACGCCGGACGTGTACCAGGGCGCGCCGACACCGGTCACGGCCTTCATGAGTGTCGGCACGAAGGCTGCGGCGTTCGCCGGTTTCTTTCGCGTGATGATGACCGCGCTGCCATCGCTGTACGATCAGTGGGCCACGCCCCTGGCCATTCTGGCCGTCCTCACCATGACTGTCGGCAATCTGACTGCCCTGCGCCAGAGCAGTGTGAAGCGAATGTTGGCCTATTCAGGCATCGCCCACGCTGGCACCATTCTGATCGCGCTCGTGGCTGGCACGCCCAGCGCTTCGGCGGCCGCCGCGTTCTATCTCTTTGCCTACGCATTCATGAACATCGGCGCATTTGCGGTTGTTATCGTTCTGGAACGCAAGGGTGAAGGGGACGTGGAACAGAGCCGGTTCAGCGGCCTCGGCGGACTGTACCCGTCGTTGGCCGTAGCAATGGCCGTCTTTATGCTCAGCCTGAGCGGGATTCCACCTCTGGCCGGTTTCTTCGGCAAATTCCTGATCTTCAAAGCCGCCGTGGAGGCCGACCTGGCTTGGCTCGCGGCAATCGGCGTCCTCAACAGCGTCATTAGTGCCTATTATTATCTGCGCGTCGTGGTGGCGATGTACTTCAGAGAGGCGGAAGGGGACATTGAGTGCAATTGCGGCCCAGCGATCAACCTGAGTTTGGCCGTTACCGCCGTTGCCGTGGTCGTCATCGGCTTGCAACCCGCGCTGTGGGCCGGTCTCCTCAGAGGTCTGTAGCAACAGTTCTTGGCAACACTTCCAGCGCGGGCTTTGCCAAAAACTAGAAACAAAAAATCAGCTACTGCGGTTAAGAAAAATCCATCTTGCGATGGCGCATGACGACGCTCTGCGCCAACCCCACCGCCACCATCATCGAAACGAGACTGCTGCCACCGTAGCTCAGGAATGGCAGCGTCATCCCCGTAACCGGCAGGATCGCCAGATTCATACCGACGTTGACGAAGGTCTGGAAGAAGATCAGCGCGGCAACGCCCAGGGTGATGAGCCTGCCGAACTGATCCTGGGCCAGGTCAGCGATGCGCACCAGACGCCAGATGACAAAGAACAGCAATGCAAGAACCAGGACGGTTCCGACATAACCCAACTCTTCGGCGATAACGCTGAAGATGAAGTCTGTGTGCCGGACACGCAAAAAATGCAGCTGATTCTGTGTTCCCTCGCCCCATCCCATCCCGATCCAACCGCCATTGCCGATGCTGATCAATGCCTGTCGAACGTTGAACGCTGCATCGGGATTTGAGCCTGGATCGAGAAAGATATCGATCCTCTTCAACATATAGTCTTGAAGCGTTCCCTGCAAAGCATACGCCGCAGGCACCGCTGCTGCGAGGCCAAGCAGGATATGGCCCAATCGGACGCCATTTATGAGAATCAGCGATCCGCTGACAAAGGCCAATGTAACGGTCATTCCCAGATCAGGCTGAACGTATACCAATCCCAAGGGAAGGAGCATAAGAATTATGGCGCCCAGCAGATAAGGCAGAGAACGGATTCGCTCCTGAAAGCGGCTGAGATACCAGGCGAAGAAGACGATCAGCAGGAACTTTCCGGCCTCCGTCGGCTGCACGTCAGTGATGCCCAGATCCAGCCAGCGCCGGGAGCCGCCCTTGACCTCGCCGACGAGGTAGACTGCCACCAAAGAGGCAAGCAAAAAGAAATAGCTTGGTTGTGCAAACAGTTCCAGATGCCGATAGTCGAAGAGCGCGGCAGTCACCAGCGCAATCATGCCCAGGATGACAAAAAGCAGTTGCCGCTGCCAATAGTCAGCCAGATCAATGGTGGTGATCGTGGCGCTGTATGTCATGGCGATGCCGATGCCACAGAGGAGCAGAACGGCAAAGAACAGGGGCTTGTCGAAATGTCTGAACATCAGTAAATTCGGCGGCGGGCGGATTGCAACGCCACCGAACCATAGTTCACTACCCATCGGTTTACAAGCCAATAAGACGCCGTAGCCGCTCCGGCCAACTGATCTCCTTGAAGTGGATCAACGGGACGTTGTAGCCGAGTAATCGTTGGGCGATGTTGTGGTAGGCGCGGCTGACGTATTTCTTGCGTTCCAGGGCTACGGGCCAGCCCTTGTTCGCCGAAACGATGATCTCATCATCCTCCGGCACGATACCGAGCAGGTCGATGCTCAGGATGCTCAAAATGTCCTTGCGCGTGATCATCTCTTTCCGCCGCACGAGACGGGGGTTGTACCGATTGATGACGAGCCGCGCCCGAATGTCCATATCACGCTCAAGCAGATAGATGACTTTGTCGGCGTCCCGCAGCGCACTGACCTCCGGGGTGGTCACGATAATCACTTCTGAAGCGGCTGCGATCGCGTTCTGGAATCCCAATTCAATCCCGGCGGGCGAGTCCACCAGCACAAAATCGGCGATAGACCGCAACTCCTCACACAAAGTCATCATCTGATCGGGCGCGATAGCCGTCTTGTCGCGGGTCTGGGAACTCGGCAAGAGATATAACTCGTCCACACGCTTGTCCCGCACCAGGGACTCATGGAGGGGGCAGCGGCCTTCGATCACATCCACCAGATTGTTGACGACACGGCTTTCCAGACCCATGACAATGTCCAGATTGCGCAGGCCGATGTCGGCGTCAACCACGATGACCCGTTGACCCGCCATCGCCAAGGCCGTGCCCAAGTTGGCAGTGGTTGTCGTCTTGCCCACGCCGCCTTTGCCGGAAGTCAAGGTCAGGACAACGCCCATGATAGTTTCCAGTGGCTGGTGGCTTGCGGCCAGTGGCGAGCGGTCAGTGCCAGCGCCCGCATTGAGACGTGGGCGAAACGCAGCGACGACATAGGGCGGGTCTTTTCGCCTTCTGACAACTGATCACGATTCGCTGGCCATGGGCCACTGCGGTTACGCATCCCAGGGATCCACGAAGATCTGTTTGTCAATGACCCTGGCCACTTCGGGCTTGCCGCTGCTCTCACGCTTCCAAAACCAGTAGCCGGGGTTGTTTGATGCGCCTTTTGGGGTCATGGCAATGTAGCCGGCGATCCGCAACTGCACCGGTTCAAAGTCCAGCGCGGCCACGATGGCGCGCGCGTCCCCCTTGGCGCCTGCATGCACGATACCCCGCAGACGACCCCACACCAACACATCGCCGCCGCTGATGACCTGCGCGCCGGGGTTGACATCGCCCAATACGACAACTGTGCCCGTATGTGTGCATGATTGGCCGGATCGTAGGGTGCCGCGGTAAACATACGGCGGGGAGTCCGACTCCTCTGCCGAATCATCTCCCCACGGCGTGACCGCTGCCTGCTCATCTTCGGGCGGGGCGCTCTCCGGGCCTGGAAAATCCTTGTCCGCTTGGGGAGGCTCCTCGGTGACGTCGTTCCCCCACCGCGCTGCGGATTCCGACGCTTCTTGCCGAGGCGCTGCAGATTGAGGATAGCCGGCAGCGTGTTGCCGCTGTTCGGCAATGGGCGGTCTGCGGCCATCGGCGACGAGCGGATTGCGCTCCTCACTAGCTCCCAATGTGTGTCGGCGGTCAAATTGAGAGGAGAGAAAGGAGAAAGAACTGGGAGCGCCTGCCAGGCCCCGCTCCGTCTGATTCATCACCGGGGGAGGCTCCCTTCCCTCCCAAACAGTTTCCAAACCCAACTGCGTGGCCAGTTGGTAGGAGGCGGCGTTGCTGGTATGCAGTGCCACAACAGCGATGTTCTGACCTTTCAACGCTTCGTCAATCATCTGAAGATCCGCGGCGGTGATCCTCCGGTCGCCAATGGCAAGCGCCAGACGTTCGTCACGGAAGAAGCCTTGGGCCTTCGAGATATGTCTGACGACGTAGCTTACAATTTCTCTCCATGCGCCTTGCTCGTCAGCTACATCGACGACGGTTATGTCTCCTCGTCCCTTGATGCGTACACTCATGATTCTGGACCACGGTTCATGGGATTCAACAGCAATTTCCTGTAGTCAGCTTCCAACTCTTCATTGCTGACCGATACGCGGGGGATTCCCTAGATATAGAGTAGAAATGTCGATGTTCAGCGAACAGTCCTGACAAATACTATAAACCAATAGCTGAGAACCAGAAACTAAGAACAACACAGTGCATTTTGAGCACGGAATCTTCGGAACTGCCGACCGGCGCTCGCGTACAAACGGGCCATCCGGCGTCGGCCCACATCAGGGTTCGTCTGCCGGGACTCCATGAAAATAGGCGTTGAGAATCTCTTGGGCGACAGGAATGGACGTGGTCGATCCTTCACCGCCAGAGTAAACGAAAACTGTTACCACGATTTCCGGATCCTCGTAGGGGGCATAGGCCGTGTACCAGGCGTGGAACGGCAAGTTGCCTTCGTGATCCCGGTCGGCGCAGTCTTGGATTTCATCATCATACGCGCAGAACTCTGCCGTTCCGGTTTTGCCCGCAACGACAATCCCGTCCACGCGGCTGTTGGGTGACGTTCCTGCGGGGCCATTGACCGCATGCCACATCCCTTTCTGCACGAAGGCCAGCAGGGATGGATCCACAGGCAGCCGCTCTTGCATGACCGGCTCATACTGCCACTGCATCCTGTTCTGCGCGTCAACCATATCCTGTACGAATTGGGGCTTGACCACATAGCCGCCGTTGGCGACGGCCGCTGTGCTGACAAGAACCTGCATCGGCGTACCGAGGACATCTCCCTGGCCGATCGCCATGTTGTAGCTGTCGCCGGTCGTCCAGGATTCCGCTTTGGTCCACCTCTTCCGCTGTTCGTCGGGGACAATTGCCTTTACTTCGCCGGGCAGATCGATTCCGGTCAGTTCGCCATAGCCGTACAGCCGCATCCACTTGGCGAGGCGTTCGCTGCCTAACCCGTCCATATAATTCGGGTACCCGCCACCCAGATAGTAGAAGAAAATGTCGTTGGAAAGGCCGATTCCCTCAACAATTGTCATGGGGCCGTGTAGGATGTTCAGCTTGTGATTCCAACTGACAAATTTCTGGGCCTGGGTGGGATCGTTGGGGAAGAAATAGTTGGGCAGAGAGATAGGCCCCCGATCGACAAGCGTCGTATATGGGTCGATCACTTGTTCGGCCAGTGCGGCTGTGGCGGTGACCAGCTTGAATGTAGAGCCAGGCGGGTAGAGACCTCCGATTGCGTAATTGTACAGCGGACGTTGCGTGTCGTCCTCCACTTCCAGCGCCTTATACTCTTCGCCCAACCCTTCGGAGAAGATGTTATTGTCATAGCTGGGCAGGCTGACCAGGCCCAGCATGGCCCCATTGCGTGGATCCATCGCCAAAGCTACACCGTGCGGCGCGCCGGTTCTTTCCAATTGGAAGGCGAGGGCGTTGTTCATCACCTCTTGCAGATGGATATCCAGACTCAGATTCAGGTTCAGACCGGGTTCGGGTTCCCGCACTGTGCCTATCGTTCGATTCTCCCGGCCCAGAATGTCCACTTCGACGAGTTTCTGACCAGGCAGGCCGCGCAGTTCGTCCTGGTAGGTGTACTCCAATCCGTTCAAGCCGACTGACTCGTTCGGATCTTCATAGCCTCTGGCCTTGTAATCGTCTGCCGCCAGCTTGGGGATCGGTCCCAGAAAGCCCAGTATATGCCCTGCCAGCTCTCGGTAGGGATATTCGCGCACAGGTTTCTGCAGAACATGGACACCCCGTAACTGGTAGGTCTCCTCCGCCACCTGGAACGCCTGCTCGCGGTCCACCAGATCGAGGACGGAGATCGGTTTGTATGAACTTCCTTGCGATCCCAGGGCCACAGCCCGTTCCAGGAGCGCCAGCAGCCCGCCGACCGGGAGCGGTTCTGAGAGATCAGGGATCAACGTCGGCTCTTCAACCAGGATTTCGCGTCCCTCTTCGTCATTCTGCAAAGTCTCCAGGTTGACAAGGCGGAAGGAAAGGGTGATTCCTGCGGATTCAACCGTGTTCTTGAAGTCTTCTCGCCCCAGGTGCAAGAACATCACTTCGGCAATGCGTATCGCCATCTCCGCATCTGTATCCGCTCCCAGTACCGCCAGCAATCGTTCGAGCGCGATGCGCTGCTCATCTACCGATGTGGTAAGATCGTCCGCGGGCAGGTCGACCGGAATGACGGCGATGACAAAGCTGGGGCGATTGCGAGCCAGGATTTCGCCGTTGCGATCGTAGATGACGCCGCGCGGCGCGTATAGGTCGATCTGGCGCAACCGGTTGACATCCGCCTGTTCTTGATAGGTGGCGCCGCGCACGATCTGCAACGCATACAGGCGCCCACAGAACACGAGAAAGGTTGCCAGCAACGTCAGGCGGACAATTATTGAGGTAGAAGTTGCCGTGCGTGTCGCACGTTCACTCATAATTCGTGAACAGTGGCCGGAGAAATCCTGGCCATCAGCGGAGCTATTGGTCACTGATCGCTGGAAACCGGCTACTGTAATTTATGAATAGTCCGCTTGCTCGGGCAAGCGATTCAGAAGCGGCGTCGCCAGAAGCATGACAGCGCCATTGTAAAGGACGACCGGGAGGATCAACTCTGTAACCAGCAAGTCAGGTTGGAACCGGTATCCGACAGCTGTCAGGATTGCCACGTAGACGAGCGAGAATACAAAGCTGCCCGACAGCGCCGCGACGGAGGGCACGAAGAAGTGGCGGCGAAAAATTGCTCGGTGACCAAACCCGGTCAGTAAAACAGTCGCCATCAGCGCCAGACTGGAAGCGCCCATCGCGCCGCCGCTGAGGATGTCCATCCACAGTCCGCCGACAAATCCCCACGCGACTGCGCCGCGCCTGCCCGTGATGAGCGACCTGGCAATTACGATCAACAGGATCAGATCCGGGTAAACGCCGCCCACCGCCAACTTTGGGACGACGACAACCTGAAATATCGCCGCCGCACCCAAAAGAGGAACGAATGCCCACGAGGCGCCCCAACCGCGAGGAGAGATTGGGGAAGAGAAAGTAGAGAGAGAACGCCGCTCGCTCCTCGCAGGTTCACTCCTCACTCGTCTCTCCGGCTGGCTCCGGCAATGTATCCAGAGACGGCACAAACTCAAAGGGATCGTAGTTGGTAATCACCATCACGAACTCCAACCGGCCAAAGTTTGCCGTCGGTCGCACCACCGCCTCCTGAAATACGTTGACATCCCTTTGCCGCACGTCCACGACCTGTCCGATCGGTATCCCCTTGGGGAAGTTGCCTCCCATCCCGGAGGTGAGCACAACCTCGCCCACCCCGACTTCAGTGCCCTGAGGGATGAAGCCCATCACCGGATGCGAGCCGGGCGCGCCATTGATGATGCCGGTCAATCGGCTGGCCTGCAGAATGGCGTTGACTGTGCTGGATGAGTCGGTGATCAGTAGCACTTTCGAGGTCGTAGCCGTGACGGAGTTGATACGACCTACCAGGCTTTGCTCGTCCACGACCGGCATCCCGACTCTGATGCCATGCCGAGAGCCGAGATCGATCATCGCGAAATTCAGGAAATTGGTCGAGTTCTGGCCGATCACGCGGGCGATAATCTGCCCGCCCCGAAACTCGAAGCTGGGCTTGGTTTCGGCGAACGCCAACAGTTCGCGCAGGCGCTGATTCTCCCGCTCCACCTCTTTCAAGCGCAGGTTTTCAACGATCAGGCTCTGCGTGATGCTTTCTAATTCGGTGACCCGCTGCTGGAGGTTGCGGTAATTCCTCAGATTCGACAGCGAATGGGAAAGGCGATTGGTCAGGGTCGATAACCCGGATTGACCCGGCGCGGTCACCAATGTGACCAAACCTTCAACGGTTCCCAGGCGACCGGTCTGTTGCAAGGCTAACAGCAGGACAGCCGTCAGCGCCAGAATTGTGAGCTTGAGGGCAAAGTTGGCGCCACTCCAGCCGCGTTGATCTTTCATGGTTTTCAGCAATCAGTTTTCAGTGAACGCCGCGACTTGGCAACCAATAACCGAAAACGGGACCCTGAGAATCTACCTGATTGTGGTCTTGCGCTGCATTGTCGTAAGCGTTTCCGCGTAGTGCTCCGGCTTTTCCAGAATCATGCCCGTCCCCAACACGACCGAGGAGAGCGGGTTGTCGGCTACATAGACGTGCATACGGTTTTCGTCCTGGATGCGCTGGGCCAACCCCTGCAACAATGCGCCCCCGCCTGCCAGCACGATGCCATGCTCCATCAAGTCTGCCACAAGCTCCGGGGGCGTTTCATCCAACGTATCTTTGACGGCATCGACGATTACGTCGACGGAGCCGGTCAGCGCCTCTCTGATTTCTACTGAACTGACTTCTATTGCCTCCGGCAGCCCCGTGATCAGGTTGCGCCCCCGGATAATCATCGTCCGTTCGTGTTCAAGCGGATAGGCGGAGCCGATTTCTATTTTTGCGCGCTCGGCCATCCGTTCGCCGATCAGCAAGTTGTACTTCTGCCGGCTGTAATTGATAATGTCTTCGTTCATCTCGTCGCCGGCTACGCGGATCGAGCGGCAAAGAACGATACCGCCCATCGAAATCACTGCTACTTCGGTCGTGCCGCCGCCAATATCGACAATCATTGAGCCGATCGATTCTGTGACCGGCAGCCCGGAGCCAATTGCAGCCGCCATCGGCTCCTCCACCAGACCGGCCTCCCTTGCGCCTGCGCTCACTGTCGCATCTCGAACGGCTCGCTTCTCCACCTCGGTTGCCCCGGACGGGATGCCGATCACAACGCGCGGGCGTGCCGTACCAAATGCCCGTTTGCCATGAACCTTGCCTATGAATGCGTGGATCATTTCCTCCGTCTCTTCAAAGTCGGAAATAACGCCGTCTTGGAGTGGGCGCTTGGCAACGATGTGGCTTGGGGTTCGACCAACCATCTCCTTGGCCTCTTGACCGATTGCCTTTACCTTGTTACGCCGTTTCGACGAGATGTCGATGGCGACCACAGAAGGTTCGTCAATGATGACCCCCCGGCCTTTCACATGAACCAAGGTATTGGCTGTGCCCAGGTCAATGCCAATATCGAGTGAAAAAAGCCCCAACAACCAGTCTAACGGGTTTGACACTCTCGGGACATCTCCATTTCATCTGTCGTTGGTTAGGTAGTAGACCGGTAACCCCTCGTTGCCGTAACGATGAACGGTCTGCCGAACCAGTATACCATAGCCGCAAAAGAGATAAAACAACGATGTCGAACTATCCGCTTCGTTTTGCAATTCATCTTGCTAAAGACTGCCACCGTCCGCTATGCTTAGGCTGAACTCCTGATAGCGCCGATGACCGTTGCCGATCAGGATGTGCTATGTCAAGGGCCACAGAAAGAAAGTGGTCGCAAAGAAAGTGGCGAGGGCAATAATTGTGTCTGATCTGTCTTTCTGGTAACTGGCAGATCGTCATGATGCGGGGACCGGTCTTTGTTCGTTTTCGGCTCTGGAAGAACAACTGCTTTTCGACAACATTCTGATAAAAACTTTCTCATGTCAAAACGGGAACAATTCGTTCCAGTTCAACCGCCGAAAGAGGCTCGCAAACCGGAAGCCGCAGGCCGCCACGGCGCGGGACGACCGCCATTGTCTGAGGGATCGCCGTCGGAGATCGACCGACGTCTGTTCGACCTGCTCAGGCAAACGCGGGCGCACGATGGTATTTTCCCGGCGTCTCCACAGGAGGACAGCCCGCCCACCACGGTCATTGTCGCGGTGAGCGGCGGCGCAGACAGCGTAACCCTCCTGCACCTGCTCACGCGGATGCGCGCCGACTGGTCACTTCATCTGGTCGTGGCACACCTTGATCACGGCCTGCGCCCGGAGTCTGCGGAGGACGCCCGTTTTGTCGCCGAGATGGCTACCCGCTGGAGATTGCCTTTGGCAACTACCGCGTTGTCACCGGGCGCGCTGGCCCAAGAGGGCAATCTGGAGGCGGCCGCCCGCCGGGCACGCTATAAGTTTCTGGCCCAAGTCGCCATCGACCATCAGATTGATGGCAGCCTGGTGGAGGTCGCGGTGGCGCATACGGCAAATGATCAGGCGGAAACGGTGCTGATGAACCTGATTCGAGGCAGCGGTCTGGATGGACTGGCCGGAATGCGGCCGGTTCGACCGCTGATTGTTGACGATCGGCCCGTGACCGGCGTGCGTGTCGTCCGTCCACTACTCGGCGTCTCGCGTACAGAGATCATCCAGTATCTTAAGCAGCACAATATCCCCTGGCGTGAAGACCCATCCAATCAGGATCGGACGTTCGTGCGCAATCGCGTGCGGCACGAAATCCTGCCCCGTTTGCAGGAGGTCAACCCGCAGATCGTCGCTTCCCTCTGTCGAACAGCTTCGCTCCTCGCTGCCGAAGCGCAACGGGCTGATTCGCACACGCGCCAGGCATTACGCACAACGCGGCGGGGCGAGGAAAGCATGAATCGGAAAGAGGAGCATGAGAACCCACGCCACACTTCTCCAACTACGCCGCCCGCCCAGTCCGCCAGACAGATTTTCGCCCTGTCTGCCTTTCGTGCGCTGGGCGTTGCCGATCAACGGGCGACCCTGCGAGCCGCCGGGCTTTGCTTGGGACTATCCCCGGCGCGCCTCGGTTACGATCTGGTCGAACGCCTTCGCCAATCTCTCATGGACGATGACCGCGCCGGCGGCCCCTATAGTTGGGTTGCCGATCTGGTGCTGACTCGCGCCCAGGACAGCTTCAGCCTGCACAGTCGGGACGCCGCGCCGTTCGTTGCGGATCATCCCTACTTGGACTGCAATTGGCGTTCCCGCGATGGCGTCAGCAGGCTGCCTGTGCCTGGGGAGATCGCAGTGAATGCCTGGACGCTGCGCGGCGAACTATTGGCCCGGGCGGATCTACCGCAGAGTTGGCCTTCGCATCTCTCTCGCTGGGAGGCATATATTGACGCCGATAGCGTGCAGCATCTTACGCTCAGCGCGCCCCTGCCGGGCCAGCGATTTGCGCCGCTGGGTCTGGGAGGGCATGGCAAAGCTCTGACCGACTATTTTACCGATCGTAAGGTCCCTCGCTACCTGCGCCGCGGCTGGCCTATCCTCCTTGATGACGCCGAAATCGTCTGGGTTGGAGGACATCAGATCGCTGACAGCGTGCGGATCACCGACCGCAGCCGCCGAATTTTCCGCCTGTACTGGGAAGAGATCCCCCGATGAGCGTGCGTCCTCTTGTGCTGTGGGTTACACGTCAGCCGTCCACGACCATGCGCTTCACCCGTCGCGATTCGGAGGTGGCCACAGGCGTGATGTCCGGCCCCAGCGGGACAGTCCCGTTCACGTTCGATCGCGACGCGCGGCGCCTGCGTCTGCCCGACCAGACCATCTATCTGGACGACTATGGCTGGGAGGTGGATGAGCAAGGCAATATCGTTTTCCATTCCCGCCGTACCGACTGAGATGGTGAGCGCCGCAAACGCGCGTAGGGGGCTAACTACAGTGGAGACCGAAAGGCCACCTGTGTCTGCTACCTTGGATGAGTTCTTCGATTGCTTGCAGAAAGAGTTGGAAGGGCCGCTCCCCGGCCGCCCTGCCCAGGCGTTGATGGCGCCGCTTCCCCGCCCTGGCTGGCATCCCGAAGACAGGCCGGACGAGCCGGCGCGCCAGAGCGGTGTGCTGGTTCTACTATACCCCTATCGGGACGAACTGCGCCTACCGCTGATCTTGCGCCCCACCTATGACGGCGCGCACAGTGGGCAAGTCGGCTTTCCCGGTGGCGGCTGCGAGGAGGGTGACGCCAATCTGACCGCAACGGCCCTGCGCGAAGCACAGGAGGAGTTGGGCATCGCGCCGGGAGACGTGCAGGTGCTCGGCGAACTTACGCAGCTATACATTCGGCCCAGCAACTACCAGGTCTCCCCTACGGTTGGGCGGCTTGCGTACAGGCCCAAGTTTCAGCCCCATGCGCACGAGGTGGCCCAACTGCTTGAAGTTCCGCTCAAATCTCTATTGGATCCGGCCCATGTGCGCCGGGAGTGGTGGCAACTGCAAGACCGGTCGGCGCTTGTGCCCTTCTTCGCCATTCAGGGTCAGGTCATCTGGGGCGCAACCGCAATGATCCTCAGCGAACTGTTGGCCGTTGTGCGGATCTGTCGGGCAGTCTCCACAGAATTTGTGTAGCGGCTGTGGTGAATGATAGGATCCCTGGCCAAGCGGATCCCCGGCCTGGCTTCTGCGTCCCCGCCGAAACGCCTCGAAGCCGTCTATCGTCTGCAAGCAAAAAGCAACACAGGAGAAGCTGCAAATGGCAGAATGCGTACCAGAAGTCGCTGTTGTGGCAGAGGAGCACCCTGCGCTCTGCGGGCAATCTCCTCTGAGTCAGGATGTGGAGCGTGTGCTCGTTTCCGCAGAGTCGATTCAGGATCGTGTCCGCGATTTGGGTCGGCGTATCGACGAGCGTTTTGCGGACAAGGATCTCCTGCTGATCGCCGTGCTGAAGGGCAGCGTGCTCTTTCTGGCTGACCTGATGCGGGCCATTTCTATTCCTCACGAAATCGACTTTCTCGCTACTAGCAGCTACGGCGCTTCGACTTCGAGTACCGGTGTTGTGCGTATTCTGAAGGACTTGAACGAACCGATCGAAGGCCGTCATGTTCTCCTGGTCGAGGACATCATCGACAGCGGCCACACTCTCGCCTATCTGACCCGACTGTTCAGCGCCCGTAATCCGGCCAGCCTCGAAATCGCCACACTGCTCGACAAGCCGTCGCGCCGCGAGGTTGATATCGACGTTTCCTGGACTGGATTCTCGATCCCCAATGAATTTGTCATCGGCTATGGGCTGGACTTCAATCAGAAGTATCGCAACCTGCCTTATATTGGCGTTCTGAAGCCGGAAGTTTATCAATCTCCTGACGACGCAGGAGCGAAAGATGGCTCGACCGTTGCCGCGGGGTAGGGCCTCGTTCAGCCTGCTGCGCAGTTGCCTGTTGTGGCTGGCTTTCCTGGCATTTTTGCCAACGACCCATGTGGCTGCCCAGTCGTCGGGGCGTACATACATCGTCCGGTCAGGCGATACGCTGGTGTCCATCGCCGCGCAGCTTGGCCTCTCCGTAGAGGAGTTGGCCGCGGCCAACGACCTCACCGATGTGGATGTCCTTGACATCGGGCAGATACTCTGGCTTCCGGCGGAAAGCGCGTCGCGTGGGGTCATCGCCGCGCGGCCGGGCGACACAGTTCAAACGATTGCCGCGCGCGAAGGTCTGTCCGTGGGCCGCTTGGCGATTCTCAATCGTACAACGCCAACCGCTCGTCTCTTTCCGGGTCAACTGATACAGTATCCGCGCGATTCGCTGCGCTCGGCATCAGCGCAGCATTTCGGCTCTGTGCAGATCATAAGCGTTCCTGCCGCAGTCGTGCAGGGTCAGGCCGGTTGGTTGCAGGTGGAAGCGAACCGTCCTTTGCCCTTGAGGGCGCAATGGAATGGGGCGCCCTTGGGCATCAGGCCCCTTGCTGTCCGAGAGAGGGACGCGGCGGGCGCATCGGAAGGCGGTAGTATAACTGTCTGGGGAGGGTACGTGCCGACCCCGGCGTCAATGGGGCCGGGTGTCTACCCGTTGCGCTTGAGTTATGAGGCCCGCAACGGCGTTACGGTTACCCGTACATTCTCCGTGCAGGTGCAGAAGAGTGACTTTCTGAGGCAGGAAATCGTGTTGCCGCCGGACAAGAGCGCTCTGCTCGACGAGGCGTTATTGCAGTCAGAACTGGACCATCTCTCGCATGTCTGGTCGCGGACAGCTACGCCGATTCAGTGGAAGCAGCCTTTCAGACTGCCGCTGTCATCCCCCTCCCCGACGACCAGCCCATACGGAGTCGAGCGCAACTACAACGGCGGCCGGTATCATTCATTTCACACCGGCCAGGATTTCGCCGCGCCCGGGGGCAGCCCTGTTGTCGCCTCGGCGGATGGAATCGTTGCTCTGGCCGAGCCATTGGATGTGCGCGGCTTGAGCGTGATCCTGGACCACGGCGCTGGGCTGTTTACAGGGTATTGGCACTTGCGCGAGGCACTGGTTACGCCGGGGACGACAGTGCAGGCAGGTAATCCAATCGGCCTTGTGGGGACGACCGGACGGAGCACAGGCGAGCATTTGCATTGGGAGCTACGCATCTACGGCGTTGCCGTAGACCCAATGCCGTTTCTGACGAAACCCCTGCTCGCCCCGCTATCCCAAGTGGAGAGCAACGTTCAACTTCCGCAGACTCTTCAGCAAGGAAGCTATTCTTCCTCTTCCTCTCGCCCGCGGCCAATGACCTCCGGCTCGGCATCGATATCCACCAGTTCCGCTTCAGCCTCTTCGTCCTCCTCGCTGACCGCGGCACGGGACAGAATCAGGCTACAGATCGCTTCATCCGGGTCCGATATATAGTTCACACCGGGGATACTGGGCAGGTCTGCGACTGTTATCGAAGGGCTTTCCTGGCTTTCCAAGCGAGATACATCTACCTCAATTTGGGCGGGAATGTCAACGGGCAGCGCTTCAATCTCCACGCTATCCATAGCCTGCACCATGACGAGGTCGGTACCCATGGACGTGTCTCCGACCATTATCAGGGGCACGCTGAGTTGCTGGGTATCCGACATGCTGATAGCGTAAAAGTCGGCGTGCAGCAGATTGTGCCATACAGGATGTCGCTGGACTTCCCGCACCAGGATATTATGTTCCTCGCCTTCCAGATCGACCTTCACGAGCTGAGAGTTGCCCCCCTCCCTCAGCACATGCTCAAACTCAATGACGTCTACCTGCGCGTTCTGCGGCGCTCGTTCACGCCCGTAGATGACGACGGGAATGATTCCTTGCGGGCGCAGGCGCTTCACTTTACGGCCGGTGACGCTGCGGGCGCTGGCATTCAATGTAAGTATTGACATCTATCTCTATTCTCCTTCAAACTGCCGGGTAAATCTGGAAAGTCCTGCCTTCTGCACTGTGGTGAAGGGCGGTGCAATTCTGGTGTAGCAGCGTTCGGCGCTGCCGCCGTCAACTGGGTTTACGCCTTATCAGTTTACGCAAAAACAGGGTCATCAAGCCAAAGCCGGCGCCCATCGCCAGCGCGGCGAGAGGAGATAGGAATGTCTTCACATCTCCCTCGACTTTACCGGCGATCAACAGCCCAGTTTTCAGTTCCTTCGCTTCGACCCGTCCGGACACCAACAGACCGACACTGCCTTCGTGGACCGTCGTTTCCTGGCTGATGGCGATACCGATAGCGGCGTCGCGCATGTCCAACGAGTTTGTCTGCACCAATCCGGCCGCAGAATCGGTCATATTAAGGGCCTGGGCATTGACGGAACGGGCCGCCGAATCTGCCATGGATACATGACCTCCCTGCACGGCGCCAACGGAGGAATCCTTCACCTCAACGCGCTCGCCCTCCAAGTCTGCGCTCAGGTCGGCGGCTGCTTCTTCCAATGGGTTGGCGTCGGGCATATCTTCAGCCATCTCTGTCTCCAAGTATCGGCATCCCCCTCTTGGGAGTGATGCACAGAGCCTCTATTATAGCGAGCGCCTCTACCACTGTCAAAAGTCTGGGTGCGCCGGGTGCATCCCAAATTATCGTGCGCCACCCCGACTTGCCCGCTTCGCTCATTTGTGCTACACTCCTCCGCAGCCGGGAACGCCGCCACCGCGCCCCCAGCCCCCCATACCGCAATCCGGCGCTCGGATGCCCTCTGGGCGCGCGAAGCGGTAGCGCATCTAACTAATGCGCGTTCATGTAACGAAGTGGTAGAGCACTGAATTTCAACTAATGCTTGCTTCTTTTGGGCAACGGGGGGGGGCAAAAGCGGACAAAGCGGACACTAAATAATTCTATATCTTGGAAAATTTCGACCCTGCCAGCCAGGTTCCCCGACCGATCATGACACCAATCCCGTAACAGACCGGCGCTCGGGTGCCCTCTGGGCGCGCGAAGCGGTAGCGCATCCAACACCGGCGCTCATAGTACGAAGTGGTAGCGCATTAAACATACGTCTTCTATCGGTGCAGGAAAGCCTGCTCCGGCAGAGGCGCGGCAGAAAATCGCGGTTGGCATTTTGAAGGTTTTTTGGCGGAACTGTCTTTGGTCTAACGCCATTACAAATAACTGTCAAAACTGGCTCTACCCCCCCTCCGCTCCCGACGTCAGCAAGCCTCCCGCGTTCCCAGAGCAACGATGCAAGAAATCTGGGATACGCCCGGGGCGCTTGGCAGAAGGACGCACAGTAGACGGAAGCTGGCATGAAAACGTTCCCCGTATCTGGAGGACGTTTCACACCATCTGTTCCGTATCGGCTCGCGGTCAGGCGCGGGCCGCAGCCATGCCCGCTATTGCAATTCGTAGGTAATCTGCAACTGCATGGTCAGGTTGAGTTCGCCGGGGTTGATCGGTCCAGCGCCGCCGCCCATCTCTGCCATCGCCAACCGGGAGAAGTTGCCGCCGAAGAAGCCGCCGCCCTGACCTATGATTTCACTGATTCCCATAACGCCGCCGACGCCGACGCCGATAAGCTCGGCCAACTCTTCCGCTTTGGCCTGTGCGTCGGCCACCGCTTGCGCCCGCGCCTCGGATTCAACCGCAGCCGGATCGGCCAGACTGAATTCGACACCATATACATTGTTGGCGCCCGCATCAATGGCGGCATCCAGTACATCGCCGATGCTCTCCAGATCCCGAATCGTTATGAAGACAGTGTTGCTGACGCGGTAGCGCATCTCATCTTCATTCAGCAGGCCGCTCGGGCCAAAACGCTCGGCAAAGATGCTGAAGTGTCTGGTCTGGATGTCCGCTTGGTAAATGCTCTGGGCGAGCAGCGCGGCCTGCACCTCTTGCATTACCGCCTGCGCGGCAACGCTGGCCTCCTTCACCGATGGACGCAAAACTTCCACGCCAATGGTAGCGGTGGCAATGTCGGGATCGATGGTGACAGTTCCCTCGCCCACCACTGTCACGGAATGCGAATTCTCAGTGGCGAGGCTCTCTTCCCGTGCCTGGGCGGCCGGCGCCGGCGCCGCGCTCGTCGCAATGAAAAGAACGATCAGAGTCAATGCCATCATGGCGACCAGACCTATGGCAGTCCCTGTTGATTTCTTGCTCTTCACTTTGGTAACTCCTTTCGTCTTGGCGAAAGTCCGTATCATACTTGGCCTACTCCTGATACTTACTATGACGTTCATCGGAGCCAAAGTGTTGCATTCTGGTCGAAATTGATGGATTGCGCCCTGCGTTCTCGTGATTCTCCTCCATGTGTTAGGATCGTTTCCATGAATGCTGCAACGTTTTCAATCTCACGCCGGACAAAACTGCTCGTCGCACTTCTGTTGATTTTGGGGGGCGCAGGTTGGCTGGCTTTTGTCGGGGAAAAGGGCGTTCCCCCTCCTTCCTCGCACGTTGAACAGCTTGTCAGCGGCGCGGTGGCCTCCATGAACAGTCCGGTCTTTGTCTATAAACCGGGCTGGCAGGTCTCCGGCAACGGCGCCGATACAACCGAGCCGGAGCAGCCGTGGGCGCAGCCGTCCGGGCGCATGGCCTTCCAATACAGCGGCCGCGAGTTGGCGCTGCAACTGGCCTTAGGCGACTATTGGGGCTATATCTTCGTGACGGTAGACGGTCGTCCGGCCAACCGCCTGGCGGTTCTGCGCGGCAATCTCAACAGTGCCGGGCAGCCCAGCGGCTACAAGCCTCTGTTTGCGCCTGAAAAACAGACCGCCGACGGCCCGGCATCCGAATGGCTTGTCGTCCACCGCGCCGATATGGAAGGCGTGCATGACGTGACGGTCGAGGTCTGGCGCGGCTGGGGGCAGACCGCTCTGCGAGGTGTGGCTGTCGACGGGTTGCCCCGCGACCCGCTTCCGCAGTGGCCTGGCATCCTTCTGGCCCTCTTGGGCGGTTGGCTCGCTTTCGCCGCCCTGGGGACTGTCGCTGAGGAGCGCTTAGCGCAAACCTATAGGGCTAAAGAACGCTCCGCTCCTGCCCGCGCATTACCGGTCGGCGGACTTCGCAAGGCCGTTTCTTCCATTTCGTCGCGCCTCAACGCCAGCATCGCCGAACAGATCTTCCCCTGGCCTGCCGCCATCATGCTGGCCATCGTCGGCCTTCTTATGATCGGCGCGGGCGTAATCAGCCAGAACTGGGTTCTCACCGTCAGCGGACTGATCCAACTCGGTGCCGCCGGTCTGCACAGGCCCGTCTTGTGGAGCGGCGCGCTGCTCTTCGCCCTGCCTTTGTACCTCTACCCGCTGCCGATTCTGCCGGGGAGGGCGCTCAATCTTATCGAAGTCGGCGTTTACGGCGGTCTGGCGCTGATCGGCCTGCGGTTCATCATTACGCGAGGTCCAGCACGCGCCACCCAACGGCCAGCGTCCGACGCCCGCCACCGCCTCCTCTTTGTCGTTGTCGCTCTCGCCCTTGTCGCCGCGTTCGCCGCCGAGCAACGAGCCGTCGCGCTGCGCGAGTGGCGGACACTCTTTCTGAGCGCGGCCCTGTTCGCCCTGCTCCTGCACGAGACCATGAGCTGGGGCCGCAGTGCCGCGGACCGCAGCGCCACCCGCTACATTCTGGCGCTGGCCTGGCTGGCCGGCGGCGCATTCGTCGCTCTCAGCGGCCTTTGGCAGTACATCACCGAGCAGAACATCATCCAGGCCGAAGGCGTCAATCGCGTGCGCGCCTTCTACGGATCCCCTAATAATCTGGCTCTCTACTTGGAGCGGACTGCGGCGGTGGGGTTGGGGCTGGGACTGGGACTGGCCTATTTCGGCGTCAAGGCAAGAAGGAGCGGGCAATCTGAGGAGCAGGTGGCGCGGATGGCGTCCTGGAGCGAAAATACCTCACTCCTGCCATCATGGCTGTACCCAACGCGGCTGGCGCAAATCGCGCTTCTGCTTACTCTCCCCCAACTGATCGCGCTCCTGCTCACCTTCAGCAAGGGCGCGCTCTTTCTCGGCCTGCCGGCGATGTTGGTGGGGCTGGCGGTCGCCGGGCGGCGGCTACTGGGGACACAGAGCAATCGGCTGCCTGCCTGGTGGGGATGGGGTCTGGCCGCGGTGGCCGTGGCGATGATTTTGGGCCTGATACCCTTTCTGGGCGCAGAACGTTTCCGTAGCCTGTTGGACTTCAGGCCGGAGAGCACAGGCGGCATACGCCTTAACCTGTGGCGCAGCAGCGTACAGATGGCGCTTGATCATATGTGGCTGGGCGTCGGCCCGGACAACTTTCTCTACAGCTATCGCAGCGGCTACATCCTGCCGGCCGCGTGGCGCGATCCCAGTCTAAACCATCCACATAACGTCGTGCTCGACTGGTGGACTCGGCTGGGCCTGCCGGGGCTTGCGGTGGCCGTTGCCTGGCTGTGGCTGGGAATCCGTTCGCTGTGGCGGGCTGCGACCGTCGATGCCCTGGCTGTGGGCGCGCTCGGCGCAATCGCCGCCGGCTTGGGCCACGGGCTGATCGACGCCTCCTACGCGCTGCCGGACCTGCTGCTGGTATGGGTCTTCTTGCTGCACCTGTTCGGGTCGCCCGCCGCGAGGAAGGCAGAGACGAACGGTTAGCGGTCAGTTACTGAGTTGACAATTTCTTCGGATCGCCGGCCGCTACAGTTCGCGCAGACGGCGCAGACACCAGTGGTAGGTGTGGTTATCCGGAGTTTTGCAGTCGCTGAAACGCAGACTGTAGAAAGTATAGTAGAGGTCGATGCGCTGCCAGCAGTCCGGCCCGTAACGATGGTCGATCTCCCGACGCAAGTAACGGTAATCCGACTCGGTAACAAAATCGGGTAGTGGTTACATATTGACTGATAGGCACTGCAAGTTGTAGTCGTGGATGAATAACTTCAAGGCCAGTTGGTGAAAGTGGTCGGACTTGGAAAAAGCCAGAGTCTTGCGCACAAAGCGAGCCAGGCGTTGGCGCAGGGTGTTGTTCCAACGTTCGACGTGGGCGGTTTCTCCTGTTTCCTTGCCCACGGCGCAGTGCGTTGCGGCATCAAAGACCAGTTGATACGCCTCCCACAAGTCGCTGCAGGAGCAACAGGCGCGATAGCTTTGGGGGATGCGTTGGCGCAGCGCGCGGCAACTGTCGGCGCTGCGGTCGCCGACAAAGTAGGCAACCACCTGTCGGGTGCGCCGACAGAGAGCAATCCAGAGCCAGCGTTGGTTGCGCTTTGTGCGCACAAATGACCATAATTCGTCCAGTTCCAGCAGGTCGTCTGGTTGAGCAGCCAACAAAGTGGCCTCCAGTGCGGGCAACCTGGCCGCCTTTTCCCTTATCCAACGCGCCAGCGTCTGGCGCGCCGTGCCAAAGATGCGCTCCACACCGCGCATGCTGGCGCGTTCCTGGTATGTGCGCAAGATCAGTTCTTTCTCTTTCTCACCATAGCCTTTGCTGGCATTCAGTGTTCCGTAGCGCTTACATCTGTGGCAATGATACTTCTGGGTACCCTTATAATCATGCCCATTTTTGCAGATCTCTTTGCTGTTGCAATGTGGACAGCGATATACGATAATGCTTATGATCATGATGAGGCTCCTTCTCGTAGCTGGCTTTGTTGGCGAACAACCAGCCTACTGGATTGAGCCTCATCAGTCAATACTTAACCACTACCCAAAATCGTAAATCCGGCAAAAGTAATATGCGCCCGCCAGATCCATGAGCGGGTCGCCGATGAGCGTAAGGGAGCTGAAATCAACCACGGCGGTCAGGATTCCCTGCTCATCGCTCAGAACATTGCCGAGGAAGAAGTCCCCGTGGGCTAGTTGCTTTGGCGGCAGTGCGGGCAGAGAATCCAGTTCGCGCTTGAACCTGTCCACGACTCGATCGGCGTCAGGTAAGTCTGTCAGCAGATCGGAGTAGGAGTGCGCCAATGTAGCCTCGATCCGCGCGCGCAGGTAGCCCGGCCACGTTTCGGCGGTAATCTGCTCCGCACCGTTCAGCGGCTCACCGAAGGGGTGCCGGGGCCACTGGATAGCGTGAAGGGCAGGCAGCGCATCCAGAAAGGAGGAGAGCGAGCGTTGCCGCTCACGAGTTGTGAGCGACGGAAAGACCTGGGCAAGATCCTGCCCCGGCAGGCGGCGTTCAATTTGATAATGAACGTCAGCCACGGCGCCGTACTCGTAGATGAAAGGCACGGCAAAGGGGAAGGCGTGGCGTTGCAACTGTTGGGAAAGCTGCTGCAACGTTGGCAGGTAGCCTTTCTCCTGCGGGCCGGCATGAATTTTCAGAACGCGCCCGCCGGCGATGTCGTAGAGAGCGGATGTCATGCCCCGGCCCAGGGGCGCGGGGTATTCGATCTTCAGATGGCGCAGTACCGCGGCCTATCTCTCCTGCGCGCTTTTCATGGCACGATCTTGGCGATATTTTCCGCCAGGATCACGCTGTTCATCTCGCCGGACCAGACGCTGCGGATGATGCCGTCGGCGTCGATGAAATAGGTAAGAGGCAGCGCCTCGACATTGTAGCGCCTCCCTACCTCCAGGTCGCCGTCCAGTACGATCTCAAATTCGGATGCGTCCGTTGACTCCTCCCCGATTTCGGTTAGAAAGCGTTCGACGGTGGCCGCGCCCTCGCCTTGATTCACGCCCACGAACAGGACACAATCCGTGTCCTGTTCGGCTGCATCCGTCTTCGCAACTGCGCTCTGAACAGTGCAGCCGCCGTGCCGCGCGGCCGCAGCCTGCAAGGCCGGAAACTCCCGACGGCAGGGGCCGCACCAGGTCGCCCAGAAATTGAGCACTATCGGCGTTCCCTGCACCGCCGACAGTGTAAAGAGTTCCTCAAGGACCGAATCGGCGCTATAGTGTAGCAGCGTGAAATCGGGCGCAGGATGGTACATGGCGGGTCGCGGCGTCCCGAATGTCGATACGTCCACTGACGGGCGGCTGATCCAGATCCACCAGGCGCCGAAGAGTAGAATCAGGGGAATCGCCGCGTGCCAGCGGTTGAAATGGTGCATCCGTAGTGTGTTCAAAATAGTTGCCGCCCAACTGGTCGCGTCAACCTCCGCAGCCCGCCCCAGTTACTCCCACTCACTGTGGAAGATGCCCTCGCGATCGGTGCGTTCGTAGGTGTGAGCGCCGAACAAGTCCCGCTGCGCCTGGATCAGGTTGGCCGGTAAGCGGGCGTTGCGGTAGCTGTCATAGTAGGCCAGGCTGGCGCTGAACGCTGGCGTGGGGATGCCGTGAGCGACCGCCAGTTGGATCACTTTGCGCCAGGCAGGCAATCTTTGGGTGACGGCGGCACGGAACTCTTCGTCCAGCAGCAGATTGGTCAGCGCCGGGTTGCGGGCGTAGGCGGCGGTAATGTGGTTGAGGAAACGGGCGCGTATGATGCAGCCGGCGCGCCAGATAGCGGCGATCTCGCCCAGATTCAATTCGTAACCGTACTCCTCGCTGGCCTGCCGCAGCAGCGTCATCCCCTGGGCATAGGCGCTGATCTTGCTGGCGTAGAGGGCGTCCCGCGTCGCGTCAATCAACTCCTGGCGGTCGCCGCTATAGGGCGGCGCATCCGGGCCGGGCAACTGGGCCGACGCGTCAACCCGCTCCTCCTTCAGCGCCGAAATAATGCGACCGGTGACGGCGCTGTTTATCGTCGGGATCGGCGCGCCGACATCCATCGCGTTCTGGCTGGTCCATTTGCCTGTGCCCTTCTGCTTGGCCTTGTCCAGGACCATGTCCACCAGCGGGCTTCCGCTCTCGTTGTCGATCCTGCGGAAGATCTTGCTTGTAATTTCGATCAGAAAGCTGTCTAGTTCGCCTTCATTCCAAGTGGCGAAGATCTCCGCCAGCTCCGCCGCCGATAGACCAAGAAGCTGCTGTAAGATGTCATAGGCCTCGGCGATAAGCTGCATATCCCCGTACTCGATGCCGTTGTGGACCATCTTTACATAGTGCCCGGCGCCGCCGCGACCGATGTAGCTGACACAGGGTTGGCCGTCCTCGTCCGCTTTGGCGGAGATCGCCTGCAGCATCGGGCCGACAGATGCCCAGCCCTCCGGCGCGCCGCCGGGCATGATCGAGGGACCCCAGAGCGCTCCTTCCTCGCCGCCGCTGACGCCGACACCCATATAGACCAGCCCCTTAGCCGTCAACTCGCGGCTGCGACGCTCCGTATCCGGGAAGTAGCTGTTGCCGCCGTCCATGACAATATCGCCCTCGTCCAACAGGGGAACGAGCGAGTCCAGCACGGCGTCAACCGGCCCGCCCGCCTGCACCATCAAGAGAATGCGCCGCGGTCGCGCCAGCTTCGCCGCCATCTCCTCCAGCGTCACAGCGGGGATCAGCTTCTTGCCGACATTCTCGGCCACGAAATCGGTCATCTTGGACGTGGTGCGGTTATGTACGACGACATGATAGCCGTTGCGCTCCAGGTTTAGCACCAGATTCTGACCCATGACGGCCAGGCCGGTCACGGCAATATCCCCGCGTGGGGCTGTGGCATCACTCATTGATTCTCTCCTTTTGACGGTGCGCCCTTGCTCTTGCAGAAATTCCTGCATAGTATAGCAGACGCCCGCCGGATTGAGGCATTTTCGCAGGATGCTACTGTTGAATGTCCGACGAACCTATGGGCGCCAACACGTAGAGCGTTTCCCCGTCGGGACGCGCCCAATTCAGTTTTTGCCCCGGCTCGTCCCTGTAGTAACATACATCCAAAACAGAGACCGATTCCTCGACTGGCGGAACGAAGGGTTTGGCTGCTACAAAGACGTAGGTGCCTGAACCCCTCACATTGGGTGGAGAGATACCACAGGGGAGAGGAATCGCCGGGCAAGCATCTCCCTCTTTGCACAGTCGATCGCCTGGGCTGGGGCAGTTGGTACATTCCGACTGCCCTTTTTGTTTGCCGAAAACCGTTCTGTCCCAACAGGAGCATCCACATGACATCTCGCGCACTGATTTCCGTTTCCGACAAGACTGGCCTGACTGCCTTTGCGCAGAAGCTGCACGACGCCGATGTAGAACTGATCGCCAGCGGGGGCACCGCCCGCCAACTCGCGGACGCCGGCCTGCCGGTAATGCCCACCGAGACCCTCACCGGCTTCCCTGAGCTTCTCGGCGGCCGCGTAAAGACACTGCATCCGGCAATCCACAGCGGCATTCTCGCCCGCCGCACTCAAGAGCATCTCGCCGAACTGGCGCAGCACGGCCTGCTCCCCATCGATCTGGTCATCGTCAACCTCTACCCATTTCAGCGCACCATTGCCGGGCCGGGCGTGTCCCTGGCTGATGCTATCGAGCAGATCGACATCGGCGGCGTGGCTCTGTTGCGCGCCGCGGCCAAGAACTTTGAATGCGTTGCGGTCGTCTGTGCGCCGTCCGACTATGATCGCGTGGCCCTGGCTGTCGCTGAGGGCACACTGGACGCCCAGACCCGTCAGGCGCTGGCGTTGAAGGCTTTTCGCCACACTGCCGCCTATGATGCAGCCATTACCGACTACCTGGCCCGCCAGCAGCCGCCGGAAACGCTAACTGTTAAGGACGCCGCCGGCCTGCCCGCGCAGATCGATCTGCGCCTGGAGCGCGTCCAGGTGATGCGCTACGGCGAGAATCCCCACCAGCAAGGCGCGTTTTACCGCTTTGCCGGAGACGGGCGCGCCGCCTTCGAGCAGCTTCACGGCCAGGAGATGAGCTACAATAACTGGCTGGACCTGGACGGCAGCTGGCAGGCCGCACAGGATTTCGACGCGCCCACAGTCGCCATCATTAAGCACAGTAACCCCTGCGGGCTGGCCTCCGCGGATACGCTGGCAGCGGCCTATGAAAACGCCCTGGCATCCGACCCGGTGAGCGCCTTCGGCAGCATCATCTCCGTCAACCGTCCGTTGGATAGAGCGACCGCCGAGCGCATAAGCAAGCTCTTTGTCGAGATCGTCGCCGCGCCCTCCTACGACGAAGACGCGCTGGCCCTTCTGCGGCGCAAACGAAACCTGCGCATTCTGCGCGCCAGCGGCGCGGTGGCCCGCCCGCTGAGCATCCGCAGCGTCTATGGAGGCGCGCTGGTGCAGGAGCTTGACAACAGTCGCAATGATCTGGAATCGGCCAACTGGCGGATCGTAAGCAAGCTCCAGCCGGACGCGGCGCAACGGACCGATTTGGCCTTCGCCTGGCGCGTCTGCCGACATGTCAAGAGCAACGCCATCGTCTATGCGACGGATCGGGCGACGGTCGGCGTCGGCGCCGGGCAGATGAGCCGAGTGGACTCGGTGATGCTGGCCGGGCACAAGGCGGGCGACAGGGCGCAGGGCGCGGTCATGGCATCGGACGCCTTCTTCCCTTTCGCTGACGCCATCGAAGCAGCAGCCGAACACGGCATTGCCGCTGTCGTGCAGCCCGGCGGCTCGATCCGCGATGAAGAAGTGATTGCGGCGGTCGACCGCTTGGGCCTGGTGATGGCCTTTACAGGAATTCGGCATTTCCGACATTGAACCGTTGCGTATTGTGTGCTGCGTATTTCGTATAGTGCGCCCTGCGGGGAGTTGCCGGCTCTCCTTGCGTGGCGTCTCGCCGTTTTCTACGGAATAGGAAAGACGCAATACGCAGTGCAGGATTTGCCTTTGTCGGATACCGAGCAACTGGCTACACTGAGGAGGACGCAGTTAATAGCACCGGCGAGAGATGCCCATGCAAGTTCTGATCACCGGCGGGGCCGGCTTCATTGGCAGCCACCTGGCCGACGCGCTCCTCAGCCGAGGTGACTCGGTCGCCGTTCTCGATAATCTGAGTACAGGCTCGCTCGAAAACGTCCGGCGCTTGCAGGAGAATCCCCGCTTCACTTTCACCAACGAGGCGCTGGACAACGGCCCTGTGCTGGATCGGCTCGCCGGCCGCGCCGATGCGATTGTCCATCTGGCGGCCGCGGTCGGCGTGCATCTGGTCCTGGAACGCCCGACAGAGACAATCGAGACCAATGTCCTGGGCACGCACGCGCTGCTGGGCGCGGCCCGGCGCTACGGCTGCCATACGCTCATCGCCAGCACGAGCGAGGTCTACGGCAAGGGTGTGGCGATCCCCTTCTCGGAGGAGGACGATCTGCTGCTGGGGCCGTCGAGCCGCAGCCGTTGGGGCTATGCCGCCAGCAAACTGTTGGACGAGTTTCTGGGCCTGGCTGCGCATCAGGAGTTCGATCTTCCGGTGACGATCATGCGCTTCTTCAATGTGGTCGGGCCGCGTCAGACCGGCCGTTATGGCATGGTCGTGCCCCGCTTTGTCAACCAGGCCCTGCGCGGCGAGCCGGTTACCGTTTTTGGTGATGGCGCACAGTCCCGTTGCTTCTGCCATGTATCAGATGTCGTGCGCGCGCTGCTGAGTCTGCTTGACCATTCCTCAACTGTGAGCGGACAGATCTACAACATCGGCAGCGATCAAGAGGTAACGATTGGCGAACTGGCGCACCAGGTGGTGGAACGCGCCGATTCAACCTCGTCGATCCGCTACATACCCTATGACCAGGCCTATGCGCCAGGATTTGCCGATATGCGGCGACGGGTGCCGGACATCACGAAAATCGGGGCGGCCACCGGTTGGTTGCCTTCCCTTTTGTTGCCAGAAATTCTCGATGATATGATTGACTATGAAAGAGATCAGTTGACCAATAGCCGATAGTTTGACATAAGCACAACCGAAGCCCAATTCCTCCGGGGTCAACAGAAAATGTCAGGAGAAATCGAATGAAAGCACGTTTGGCCAGGGGACTCTATCAATTGCTTGCATTGGCGCTGCTTCTGGCAGTGCTGTCGGGAACGGCTGTCCTCGCACAGGAGAGTAGCGACCCGCCCCCGGCGGCCCCCATCGTCAATGATGAGGGCGGCGCAGTCAGAATCACCGGGGAAGTGGCCTATACGGCGCCCTACTTCACGCTCGGGGTGGCGCAGCCGATGGTCATTCTCGAAGATCAGGCCGGATTCGTCGATCGTGACGAGCACTTCCTGATGCCGGTCGCTTCGCAAACGATTGGTCAGATTACCTCTGACTTCTTTACCTCTCCATTCCAGTATTCGCTCGCTCTGCCCATCGAACCCCAAGGCAGCTATCGCGACGTGGACAACGATGAAGAGGAAGACACGGGTGTGCAGGTCTTCGCCATTGCTTACTGGGACAATACTTTCGGCGATCCATTCCTCGAAGAGCGGGATCTGCACGGAGGAGGCTGGTCTACGGCCTACGCCTCGACCCGCATCAGCGACGACATTGAGACGGAAAGGGAAATCGTCGGCGGCATTTTTCTTGTCTACGCGTCCGATGACCAGCAGGGATTCCCTTCCAGCTTTGGCGAAGACGGGCTGCTCTTCACCGATGACGACCCGATCGTAACGCTGCCGCAGGGCTATACGATCGTCAATATGGATGCGGAGCCATTCACGTATGACCGTTCCCGCAACCCGGTCGTCGATCTTGTCGAGCCGGAAGGCATCGCCCTGGTCGACTACTCGGATCAGTCCTACGCCGACGCCTTCAACTCGCTGGTTGACTTGCTGAAAAAGGAGTATGCCTTTACCGAATATAAGGACATCAACTGGGAGGCCAAGCGGACCGAATTTCTGCCCCGTTTCCAGGCTGCCGCCGACGCTGAGGATGGCACAGACTATCAGCGCGCCTTACGCGACTTCGGCTGGTCGATCCCCGACGGGCACGTAGGCGGCCCCTTCATTCTCCAGGACTTTCAGACGGATATTGCCGGCGGACTCGGCATTGCCATTCGTGAGACTGACGAAGGCCCGGTGATCGTCAACTTCGTCGGCGAGGGCAGCCCGGCTGCGACGGCAGGGATCACGCTTGGCACGGAGATCGTCTCCATCGACGGCGTCCCGATCGCTGACGCCATCAGCAACGCTATCGCACACTCTGCGCCGTTCAGCACGGAGCATTTCAAACGCTTGCAGCAGATGCGTTATGCTGTGCGTTTCCCAATTGAAACTGAAGTCTCGCTGACCTGGATCAACGCCGACGATGAGGAAGTGACTGAAACAATGAAAGTCACTAGCGAGCGCGCCAGTTTCAGCTTCTCCTCATTTGCCAGGGGCACGACCGGTTTTGAATTGCCGGTTGACTACAGCCTGTTGGAAGCGGATGAATACGGCGAGAATGACTATGGCTATGTCAAGATCGACAGCTTCTCCGACAACAGCCTGCTGACGATTCAACTGTGGGAGCGAATGATCCGCACGCTCAAGCGCTATTCCGTGGACGGACTGATCATCGACATGCGCCAGAATGGGGGCGGGAGCGGTTTCCTGGCCGATCAGATGGCCGCCTATTTCTTCCAGGAATCCCACGTGCTGGGGAATACCGGTTTCTACGACGAGGACCACGAAGGCTTTTACTTCAACCCGGACGGAGCGGACCGCTACTATCTGCCATCGGAAGACCTGCGCTACGATGGCGAGGTAGCCGTAATCGTCGGACCCTTCTGTCTCAGCGCCTGTGAGTTCTTCTCGTACGATATGACTGTCAACGGCCGCTCCGCCGTCGTCGGCCACTACCCCACCGGTGGGCTGGGCGGCAGCATCAAGAGCATCAAGATGCCTGACGAGGAGTACTTCACCTACACCATCGGACGCGCCGTGGATGCCGATGGTGAAATCCACATCGAGGGCAAGGGCGTGCCGCCTACTGTGAAGGTGCCGATGACAGCGGAAAACTTGCTGGCCGATGAGGACGAAGACGTCCTGCTGGATTCGGCCATTGCCCATCTCGACGACCTGCTGAGGGTTGAAACGATCGATGGCGGCGCAATCGCCGTCGGCGATACCATTACCGGGACGATTGCTCCCCGCACGGTGGTGCATTACACACTTCCCCTCTCCGCCGGTGATGTCATCAGCATCTTCGCTCGCAGCGAGGAGTTCGATGCCTATCTGGCGCTCTATCTCGGCGGTGACACGCCGATCATGACCGATGACGATTCATACGAAACCGACGCTGCTCTGGAGGAACTGGAAATCCCCAGTGATCTCCAGTTGACCGTTGAAGTCAGTTCGGCATTGGGAGATGAGGAGGGGGCGTATTCCCTCGAAATAGTTGATGCGACGCAGGAGGAAGAGGCCGACTCGGACGAAGACAACAACTCGGACGACGGCTAACTTGAGGAACAGGAGGAGTGAGGAGCGGGTATCCCTCCCCGCCTCTCTCCTCTTCACTTTCTCCTCCTTACTCTCGCCTCGCTACCTTCCCATCGGAACGACCAGATCATAGGGATAGTCGGTCAGCCAGATTAGTTCTCCCGCTTCGTTGAAGGCGACGGCGTCCTCGACGCGCACGGCGTACCCGCGGCTGGGATAGTACAACCCCGGCTCAATCGTCACCACGTGCCCTGGTTCCAGTACCGTGTCTTCGCCTTCGCCGTGGCTGAAGCGCGGCCCCTCGTGAATCTCCAGGCCGATGCCGTGGCCCAGGCTATGCACATAGCCTTCCTCCGTGCCCGGATGGCTGCGGACCGTCTTGTGGCCGCGGGCCTCGTAGTACTCACAGGTCATAATTTGATACTCTCGCGTCGGGCGGCCTACCTCCAACTCCGCCATCACCCGATCGAAGATCTCCTTCGTCTGGTCGTATGCCTCCTGCACCTCGTCCGTGGCGTAGCCCAGGCTCCACGTGCGCGTCATGTCGTGGAAGTAGCCCTCATCCGTCGTCGGGTAGATGTCGAAGATGATGCTGCGACCCAGTTGTAACGCCATCGACGGATCGCCGCTGTTGTGGGGCACGCCGGCATCCCGCCCCTGCGAAAAAATCGTGCCGTGGTCCTCTTGCAGCCCCTTGGCATGCAGACGCCCGCGCATGAACGCTTTCACATCGCCGATTGTCAGCGCGGAGCCGTCGGCCTTCAGCACGGTCTCTTCGCGGCCCACCTTGTGTCCCTGTATGAAAGCTTGCACCTCGCCCACGACCGCGCAGGTGAGTTGCCCGGCCCGTTTCAGAATCTCAAGTTCCGCGTCGTCCTTGGTGACGAACGCTTGGCTGAAGAGCGTCTCGCCGTATTCGCCGACGATTTCGATGCCTTCGATCTGCTCCTTCACTTTGTCCATCAGCGCCAGCGACGCGCCGGCATCCTGCAGGCCATACACGCCGACCCGCCCGCGCAGCCCCATCATCTCCATGGCACGCGCAATGTAGGCAGCGCCTGCGGCCAGCCGATCGCCCTCAAACTCCTTGAGCAGCTTGTAGCCGTTGAAATGTTCCTCCCGGTTGACAGTGCGCAGGCCGGTGGCGGCGGCCGTGTCCCTCTCCATCATGCCGTGTACGAGCGTCACCTCCTCGCCGCGTGCCTTGAGCAACAGCGCGCCCTCAAAGAAGCCGCCGTTCGTCAGGTATTTCATCACCGGGCCGTGCCCTTCTCCCAGCACCAGAAAGCCGTCAAGGTTGCGCTCCGCCATCAGTCTGTCCAAGTCTCTCTTCATGCTTTCCCTCTCTATCTGTTTTGCGGACGGCGCCGAACAGCGAGGAGTGTGAGGTGAGGAAAGAGGAGATAGAATATCTCATCACGTTCACCTCAGTGGCGCTTCTCTTGTCCGATCTGCGTGTGAAGGCTAACATTGGGCCATACAGAAGTCAATCCTGACAAGGAGATTCGGGTCTTTTCTGCCCGCAACACCAGACCCAGGCACGGTCGCCGAAATGAAAGGGGTGAGAGGTGAAGCGCTCCCTCACTCCTCATTCCTCTTCACTCACTCCTCGCTCTTTGGCGCTTTCCCCACAGAACTTTTCCTTGTCAATCGATTACACTGATAGAATAGGCTGGATGGAGGAATCGACTGCGAAAACTGTGGTTCAGCAATTGATCGGGCGATGACGGAAACTGCCATTCGGGACGCGTCGGCGCCGGGGACACCGCTCCTCGTGCGGCTGGACGCGCTGAGCAAATCCTACTACGAGGCCGGGCAGGAGAAACAGGTGTTGGAAGCCGTAGACTGCACCTTCTCTGTCGGCCAATTCACTTGCTTGTTCGGGAAATCGGGCAGCGGCAAGAGCACGCTTCTCAATCTCATCTCCGGCATCGATCGCCCCAGCGGTGGGCGGGTGTTCATTCGCGAGGAAGGCGCCGAGGTGGAGCTGACCGCCCTACAGGAGCGGCAGCGAACGCTCTTTCGCCGCCGAAACATCGGCATCGTCTTCCAATTTTTCAATCTTATCCCGACCCTCACAGTCCTGGAAAACGTCGCCCTGCCGATTGAGTTGGCGGGCGAGGATCGCAAAGGCCACCGCCGGGCTGAAACACTCTTAAACCGGGTCGGCCTGGGGGATCGCCTCGACACCTTCCCCGACCGGCTGAGCGGGGGCGAGCAGCAGCGTGTCGCCATCGCCCGCGCCCTCATCCATGACCCGATCCTTCTGCTGGCGGATGAGCCAACCGGCAACCTGGATGAAGGCACCGGCAATGTCGTCCTGGAGTTGCTCTTGGAGTTGAGCCGCGACGCAGGCAAGACGATGATCATGGCGACCCATGATCAGGATATCGCCCAATACGCCGATCAGGTCTTCTTTCTCGAACGAGGGCGGCTCGTCGCCCATCGCAGCCGAAGCCTGAACGCACTCCAGCAGTCGGACACTGCGCGCAGGGCGGGCCGCGTCGAGAACACCGAGTCCGCGCCAAAATGAGACATCCTATCCTGCGGTTGGCTTGGCGTCACAGTTGGCGGCGTCCTCTGCAATCGATCTTTCTGATCGTCGGTGTCGCCATCGGCGTCGCCATGATTGTGGCCATCGATCTGGCGAACGGCTCAGCCAATCGCGCCTTTGCCCTGGGCACGGAGCAGATCACCGGCAGGGCCACGCATCAGATCGTGGGCGGGCCGGATGGGCTGGACGCAGCCGTCTACACACGCCTTCGTCGCGAGTTGGGCTTTCGCCTGAGCGCGCCCGTCGTCGAGAGTTACGTCAGCGTGCCACAACTGGACGCGCAGCCGATGCGCCTGCTCGGCATCGATCCGTTCGCTGAACCGCCCTTCCGCAGCTATCTTGGCGGCAGCGACCAGCGGACGGACGCCGCGTCAATCGACAGCGTAGGCGACTATCTCACGCCTTTTCTCGTCCAGCCCAAAACGGTTCTCATCGGGCAGTCGGTGGCTGACCGCTATGGCTTGCAACCGGGACAGGAATTGCCCGTCCGCATTGGCGCACGTCAGGAGATGCTGACCATCATCGGGCTGTTGGCCCCCTCAGACGAACTGAGCCGACGGGCGCTGGACGGCCTGCTCATCGTTGACATCAGCACCGCGCAGGAGGTGTTGGGCAAAATAGGCCGCCTGGACCGCATCGACCTGATCCTTTCGGCTGACGCTGAAGGCGCCGCGCAGCTGGACGAGATCAGCGCGATCCTGCCCCCTGGCGTCCGCATCGTCCGCCCTTCCGCCCGCACAGGCACGGTTGAAGAGATGACCGCCGCCTTCCGGCTCAATCTGACCGCGCTCAGCCTTCTGGCGCTGGTTGTCGGCATGTTCCTCATCTACAATACCGTCTCCTTCAGCGTGGTGCAGCGCCGCCCCGTGCTCGGCATCCTGCGCGCACTGGGCGTGACGCGGCGGGAACTCTTCGCCATGATTCTGACAGAAGCCAGCTATCTCGGGCTGATCGGCACCGCGCTAGGGCTGGTGCTGGGCGTACTGATGGGGCGGGGCGCGGTGCAGGCCGTCACCCAAACCATCAATGATCTCTTTTTCGTCGTGGCCGTGCGCGATGCTGACATTCCTGTGTGGACGCTGGCGAAAGGCGCCCTGAGTGGAATCGGCGCGGCTCTGCTTGCAGCGGTCGTCCCGGCCTACGAGGCGACGAGCGTGCCCCCGGCCGGCGCGATGCAGCGTTCCGATGTGGAAGGCAAGGCGCGCCAAGCCCTGCCGCGGATCACCGTTGCGGGCGCTGTCCTCTGCCTGATCGGCGCTGGGATGCTGATCCCCGAATGGAATCTGGTGGTGGCCTTTGTTGGCCTGTTTGCCGTCATTCTTGGCATGGCTCTGTTGACGCCGGGGCTGACGCTGCTGCTGATGGACGGACTGCACCGGCTGCTGAGCCGTCGCCTGGGTATTCTGACGCGGATGGCGCCGCGCAACATTGTGCGCTCTCTCTCGCGCACGTCGGTGGCGATCGCGGCTCTGATGGTCGCCGTCAGTGTGATTATCGGCGTCGGCGTGATGATCGTCTCCTTTCGTCTGACCGTTGAGCAATGGCTGGACGAGATCCTGCAGGCCGACATCTTTGTTTCTGCGCCGGCTCTGGGGCCGAATCGCAGCAGCGCGACCCTGGAGCCGACCCTGCTGGACGAGCTGACGGTCTTTCCCGCCATCGCCGGTTTCTCGACCAGCCGCGAAGTTGAGTTGGCCGCTACCATGCCGGACGGTACGCAGACCGATGTGCAGATGGCGGCAGTGCTGCGGGACCTGGCCGGGGAAGACCGCCGCTACAGCGCCGCGGTCGGCAACACTGCGGCCACATGGAGTGCGATGGAGGATGGCGGAGTCGTGGTCAACGAGACGATGGCCAACCGTTTCGATCTGCGGGTCGGCCAGACTCTGCAACTCCTGTCCGATGCCGGCGCGCAGAACTTCCCGATCGTCGGCGTCACCTACGACTTTGACGTGCATCCTACCCTGTTGATGACCGACAACAGTTATCGACGATACTGGAATGATCGTGCGCTTTCAACGATCGCGCTGTTCGTCGAGCCTGGCGTCAGCGTGGATGAAACGGTCAACGCGCTGCGCCGCGCCTTCGCCGGCAAGGCCGAACTGCTGATCAACTCCAATCGGGGCGTGCGGCGCAATGCTCTGGAGGTGTTCGACCGCACCTTCGCCATCACCGTCGCGCTGCGTCTGCTGGCAACCCTGGTGGCGTTCGTCGGTATCCTCAGCACGCTGATGAGCCTGCAACTGGAGCGGGCGCGCGAAATCGGCGTCCTGAGGGCGACCGGCATGACCCGGCGGCAGCTCTGGGGACTTACCCTGCTGGAGACGGGGCTGCTCGGAACAAGCGCCGGGCTGGTGGCGATGCCGACCGGCTTCATTCTGGCGTTGATCCTCGTCTACATTATCAACCTGCGTTCTTTCGGCTGGACGCTGTCGCTGCAGCTACAAGCCAGCGAATTTATGCAGGCATTTCTGGTTGCCCTGGCAGCCGCATTGTTGGCCGGACTCTACCCGGCCTGGCGCATGGGAAAAGTCGATCCGGCGGAAGCGCTGCGCATGGAGTGAGGCGTGGGCAGGCGGACAGTGGAGAGGGTCGGCCCGTTTCAGTCGAACAGACCCAGACTAACGTATTTGCTGCCGTCATCGGGCAAGAGGGTAACGACAACGCCTTGTGAATGGGAAAGTTCCCTGGCCACCTGCACTGCGGCGGCCACGGCTGCACCGCTGCTGAATCCGACGAACAGCCCGGCTGCGCGCGCCAAATCCTGGGTGGCCTCCCAGGCGGTCTCGGCGGCAACCGTCATGTGGCGGTCCACGAGGGACGGCGTGTAGATCCCTGGGGTGATGGCTGTCGGCAGGTATTTCAGTCCTTCGATCACCGAAAGCTCATCTTCGGGCTGCACGGCCACCAGCTGCACCGCCGCGTTCTGCTCCTGTAGGTAGCGGCCCGCGCCCACAAACGTGCCCGTCGTGCCTAAACCGGCAACGAAATGGGTCACGCGCCCCTGCGTCTGCTGCCAGATCTCCGGGCCGGTGCCTTCGTAGTGGGCGCGCCAGTTGGCGTCGTTGTTGTACTGATCGGCGTAAAAGTAACGCTGTGGGTCGGCCGCGACGATCTGGCGCACCATGCGGATTGCCCCGTCCGATCCTTCCAGCGGATCCGATTCGATCAAAGTTGCGCCGTAGGCCTTGACCAGCGCCTTGCGCTCGCGGCTCACGTTTTTGGGCATCACCAGATGGACGGGGAATCCCTTGATAGCGCCCACCAGCGCGTAGGCGATGGCGGTATTGCCGCTGCTGCTGTCGATCAGAGTCTGGCCTGCGCCCAAGCTGCCGTCTTGTTCCGCCTCCTCCACGATTTTCAGCGCGGCGCGCGCCTTCACCGAGCCGCCGGGATTGGCCCACTCCGCTTTGGCGTACAGTTGCACGCCGTCCGCCGCGCCGTAGCTGCGGGCGAACTCGGTCAGGTCCAGCAGAGGGGTATTGCCGATGTCGTCCAGCACGGTGATCGCACTGACGGCTACCTGGCTCTCGGTGGAATTCGGCGTAAGCGTCTCAGCAATCATTAGCTGTTCAATCGGAACTGCGCACGGCTGCGGTGGAGAGGCTCATCGACATCTGTGGCTCCACGAGCCTCTCCGACCGACCGGTGCAGTTCTCTCATATGCTGGAACAGGGGAATTGGCCCCGTCTTGATCTGAAACTCCGGCGTCAGCAACTTCGTCTACACTGTCACGAGGGACGGTTGTCCGGCGCCATTGGCCGCCACCGTCTCAGCAAAGTTTTCGGCCACGGTATCTGTTGCCTGCTCATCGAAGCTGGGCATACCGCAGAACTGCTCATAGTCGATCAACTCGGTTACGGTTGGGTCTTCGCCGCAGACCGGGCATGAGTCTGAGCGGCTCGCTTTGAGTGTGCGGAATGTCATGTCGAGCGTATCGATCATCAGCAGCCGGCCGGAGAGCGGCTCGCCGATGCCGACAATCAGTTTGATCGCCTCAATCGCCTGGATCGAGCCGACAATGCCGGGCAGAACGCCCAGCACACCTGCCTCCGCGCAACTGGGCACCTCGCCGGGCGGCGGCGGATCGGGGTACAGGCAGCGGTAGCAGGGGCTGTCTGCGTCGGCCTGGTTCGGCTGATAGACCGTCACCTGGCCCTCGAACATGAAGATGCTGGCGTCCACCAAGGGAATGCCGAGCATCTGGCAGGCATCGTTCACCAGGTAGCGGGTCGGGAAATTGTCCGAACCGTTAATGACGACATCGTAGCCCCGCATAATCTCGAAGGCGTTATGGCTGGTGATCGGCTCGCGATAGCCCACAACCGTCACATCGGGATTGATTTCAGCGATCCGGTCGCGGGCCGATTCGACTTTGGGGCGTCCCACATCGCTGACTCCGTGCAGCACCTGGCGCTGCAGGTTGGAGGTGTCTACGTCGTCAAAGTCGATGATGCCCAGTTGCCCGACCCCTGCCGCCGCCAAGTAGATGGCGGACGGGCTGCCGAGGCCACCGGCGCCGATGAGCAGCACCTTGCTGTCCAGCAGCTTGATCTGCCCCTCTTCGCCCAGTTCGTCCAGAATCGTATGGCGGCTGTAGCGAATGCCCTGTTCTTCCGTCAGCACGGTGGGCACCTTAAAGGGATGCCCGGCGTTCTTCCAGCCGCCAAAGCCGCCGATCAACGAATAGACATCCGTGTAGCCCATCTCCTGCAGATTGCGGGCCGCCAGCGCCGAGCGCACACCGCCGGCGCAGTAGATCACGAGCGGTTGCGAGCGGTCCGGCTGATGCTGCTCGATCTGCAACTCCAGGAAGCCGCGCGGCACGAAAGAGGCGTCGGGGATATGTCCCTGCACCCATTCATCCCGCTCGCGTATGTCGATGAGCGTCAACTCCTGATTGCCGTCGATCCGTTGCTTCACCTCATGGACGGTGATCTCCTGGATCTCGCTCTTCGCCAATTGCAACAGTTGGTCTCGATTGAGTCGCGCCATGATTTCAGTAACTCCCGCCAGCCATCGCCGGCACAATAGAGATCTTGTCGCCGTCGCCGACGCTCGTCGCCAGCCCATCCAAGGTGCGAATCTCGTCGTCGTTGCGGAAGACGTTGATAAAACGTTTCACGTTTCCGTTGTCGTCCAAAAGCCTTTCACCGATGCCCGGATAGCTGCTTTCCAACTGACCTATCACGTCGCCAACCGTCGCCCCGGTCGCTTCCACCTTCGACTGCCCGGCGGTGAAGCGGCGCAGAGCGGTCGGCACAAACACAGTTGCCATGCCACTGCTCTCCTTTGCTTATGGCCTTCTCCGGCCTTGTGTGCGCTCCCTGGCCTTCGCCAATGTACTCGTTGCGGCCAAAAAGTAGAATGGTCCATTCAGTGCAGATGCGTTGTGTCCTGGGACGGCTCCCAAACAGAAAACGCCGGAGCCATCTAAGCGATGAATCCAGCGTTGAATTTCAACTCCTGCCCTGTGGTCCTGTTTCCGCGCGCCTGCCGGAATGTGTCGACTCCATCTGCGGTAGCCTGGCGCAACTCCGGCTCTGGAAACGTCCGTCGAGTGCGAGTTCAATTTCAAGCGAAGGCCCTCATCGCCCGTATTCTGGACAGCGGGATACCCCCAGCGTCATGCTGGCGGCGCCCGCTAAAGACACGAGCAGGTTTTCAGGTAGGTCGCCTGTCTTTGTTGACTCATCAGGATCGCAAAGCTATTCCTATGTGATTTCTCGTCTCTCACTATAGTTCTTATAGCGAAGGATGTCAAACTGAACGATTGCGCGGGCGCCTCCCAGATTCTATGCATGGTTGCTCTGGGAACGAGGGAGGCTTGCTGACGCTGGGAACGGAGGCGGTGGGTAGGCCCAATCTTGATGATTTCTTGTAATGGCGTTGGACGAAAGACAGTTCCGCCAAAAAATCTTCAAAATGCCAACCGCAATTTCTTGCCGCGTCTCTGCTGGAGCGGACTTTCCTGCACTGATGGAAGAGGCATATTGTTAGTGTTTTGGCGTCATGATCTGTCGGGGAACCTGGCTGGCCGGGTCGACATTTTCCAAGATATAGAATTATTTAGTGTCCGCTTTTACCCCCCTCCATTTGCCTAAAAGAAGCAAGAATTGGTTGAAATTCAGTGCGCTACCGCTTCGCGCGCCCAAGGGGCACCCGAGCGCTGGGCTGCAATATAGGGGGCTGGGCGCACGGTGGCGGTGCTGCCGGACGTGGGGGAATGTAGCACAATTGAGCGAATCGGGCAAATTGGGGTGACTCACGGGTGCGGTCCAGATATGGGCCGAAGTTGGTCAAATGGGTATTTCATGCCAGCGGTGGCTGAGTAGTCGGGCGCGGAGGGCAATTATGGCGTGAGCGCCATTTCGAGACCAGTGCATGCCAGCTTGCTTGATGCGTTGCCGCACAAACGTTTTGGCTGCGGATTCGGCGACGCCGCTGCTGATAGGGAGGCCGGCCTTACGGTAGGCGGCATAGTTCATGCGTCGGCGGTTTTTCCACAGATAAGCGGCAGCCTGTCTGACCGCTGGCGGCGGCGCTGAGCCTTTTGGGCAGAGTTGCGCAATGCGACGGAAGAAGAGGCGCAGTTGACCGCGAGCTAAGTTGGCTTTTTGCGCTTCCACCCAGGCAGAGGCCTCGGCTGAGGCGGGTCCCAGCGCTTCCGATGCAATCTGCCTGACGTACTGCAGCATGTGCCACCAGCCGAGGATTTCAATGTGACGGGCAAAACAGACGAAGACCATCGTCAAGATCCAGACTGCACCTTCGTTGATGCAGACGACCCGTTTGGCCTTTTCCACCCCGCGACGACATCTTTCGGCCCAGTAGTGGTTGGTGAACGTTTTGGCATCCCATAGGCCAGCCCGATACGAATGCTTATCCAAGTGCAGTTCGCCCTCTGCTTTCTCCCCCTGCTCGCCAACAGGCGCAGCCGAGACGCTCGCCACCCTGACCATCATTGCATACTGTGAATCCTGATTCTGACGCGCGTGCGGCGTGCGGGGCGGCTGAACGGCATTGCGTATTGCGTAGTCGGCGATGCGAAATCGGCGCTGTCTGAATCAGGATTTGCGCGATGGGAGGATTTGCGGGATGGGGAGGCGGCTGGGCGTATTGGGTATTGCGTATTAAGTAGGGGACGATACGCAATACGCTGTACGCAGTGCGGCGGCCTGGTGCCCGAAAGGACCCTGTCCCCCCCCCGTTCTTGCGGGGGAGAGACAGGGCGATTGCGTACGGTACGCCGGGCAAACGCCGGCCCGGGCGCGCGGACGGCCGCCTACTGGTCGCAAAAGACTTCGTCGAGGTAGATGACGACTGCCCTGATCCAGACCCAGCCGTCGGGCGCGGCGGGCACGGATATCTTGTGCCAGTATTCGTTGTCGGTCTTGGTGCAGATGTAGTCGTACTCGCCAGGCGGCACTGCGTATTTGCCTGCGCCTGTGCCGACGCCTTGCGACGGGGCAGCCCAATAGGACTGACGCGTCTGGTCAATTTCAATCGTCTGGGGACCGGTATGGCCTGCCGGGGCGGGGATCGGTGTGCTTACGCCTGGGACGGTCAGGATGGTGTTGTCTGTCAGCCCCGACCAGATCCACGCTTTCTGGCCTCTGTTGGAGATGTGATACCAGTCCCCGCTCTTGTCGATTACGGTGTAGACGTCGCCGATTCTTGTCTGCCCGATGAGGGCGAAGCTGGTGCCCGGCCCACTGCGCACGTTGCCCACTTTGGTGATGGTGATGTCTGCGTTGGGCAATGTGACGCCCAGTTGGTATTCATCCGACCAGGGGGTGGAGGCGACCTGGGTTTCGAGGGCGGACAACCGCTTGCGGATGTCGTTCTGTCTGTTGAATAGTTGCTCGAGTGTGAGGTCGCCTTGCGCCAGGAGAATGCCCGGCACGAGCAAGGCGATTAGCGCAATGAGGAGCATGGTGCGTTTCATCTTGTCCCTCCTTTGGGGTCAGATGCGCTTTCGCATGGCAATTTGCGCGATCGGCGTGGACGCGAATCGGCGGCGAACGTGACGAGTTGCACGCCTTGCACGGTTGTATCCGTCCTGTTTCGGCTGTGTTGGCTGGAGAGGCTGGGGGAGGGATGGGTACGCGGCACGCCGGGTTAGGGCCGAGGCCGGGTGCTACGTGCCGCGTACTGCGCTGGGGCACCGATTTGTCCTGGAAGACGTTCATGCAGCACCTTTCAGCCGCGCTCCAATGAAACCGTTCCCAAAAGACGTTTGTTCGTTCGCGTGTTAAGTTTACAACATTCTTGGCCTGTATGTCCAGCTGGCAAAAAGGGGGGGTCGGTCCATAATGGTGGTGAGTTTCTGGCTATCTCTGGAAAGCCACACTGGATTCCGATACCAGCCACTCTGGTCGCCCCCAAATCTGGACCACACCCAAAGGGGGCTGACTCACAATGGGTTGGGATGCAGCGGACTACACGGCGCGTCTCCCGTCGCCTGGCAGAAAAGACTACCCATTCTCCAGCACCTGCACTGGGAATTCGCGCACCTTGACGACCCGGAAATCCTCCACCGCTTCCGATTCGTCTACGTTAAAGACAACGTACAGGGGCGCCTCCATTCCGGCGAGCAGGTTAGCCATACTCCCCTGCACAGGGGCGTCAATGGCCTGATAATGGCCAAACAGGCCGCGCCGGGCTTCGTCAAACGGCGCTGCGTTTCGGATCGCGTCCATGTCCGCATCGGGCCACTCCGGCTCCATGCGAAAGGCCCGGATCACCGGCGCATCGTCGAACTCCAGTGAGCAGATCAAATAGTAGGTCTCAGGATAGTGAGCGTTCCAAGCATCTGTGGCCGACGGGTATGCGACCGAGACCGGATGAGAGTGGTAGATCGCAACCATCTCGTCTCCCGCCTCCTCAAACTCGAACTGTTTCAGAAGCGTTTGTGGATCGACGTCGTAGTTGTCTATCCTATCCTCCGCCAGATTGCGGGCACGGTAAAGTTCGGAAGCGCGCCCGGCGCGGCCGCGCAGAATTCCGCAGATTTCCTCCGGTTTGCCTTCACGTGCGTGGGCGATGATCCCGTCGTAAACTGTGCGCGGCAGTTGAACGATGCTCATTCGGTACTCCTGCGAATGATGGCGGACGGCATGGCCTCCTGCGTTAAGGCAGACGAAACGCACGGGAATTCTACAACCAACCCTGGCGATAGTCCCAAACGGATTCAGGCTGCGCCGCAGTTCCCGCGTCCAAGTCAGGGAATTGGAATGAATGCAGGAGAATTGAAAAACCTTCACCGCTATGATACGATCCTGCCGATCGGTGGGTGTCATCAGCCGGTTGGATGGCGGCAGACCGACCGTCGGCGAACGGGAGACGGGAAGGACGAATCTATGGAAGGACTGGATCGGATACGTGAGGAGTTGTCGTCCCGAAACTGGGATGACCGCCGCCTGTTGAATACCGTGGATACGGTTCTGCGCCGCCTCTTTCGCGGTTGGTCGGAACTGGACCCGCACACGCGCAGCCGGGTGGACCAACTGCGCTTGGCGGCCGCGGCCGCGGCGGGCAACAGCAGCATCAGCGCAGCGGAGCGACGCGCGGTTCTGACTCGCTTTCTCGATGATCTGGCAGCCATTGACGCGGCGCTTCCTATCGTCTACGAGGCCCTGCGCGAGGGCAAAACGCGAGATGGCGTTGGCTATGCAATGCCAAAGGGCATCAACTACCTACAGGCCGTAAATTTATTGCGGCTGATGAAGGACGATCCGTCCCACTATATGCCTCGTGCGGCTACGACCGCGACACCGTCCTCGGCTGCCCCCGCCAGGGAACCCGCCAATCCATCCGCGCAGCCCCAACCGAGCGCCCGTCCAGAGAATGTCAGAGCAACTGCCCCGCAGTGGCGTACCCCGACCTCTGCTTCGGATTCTCCCGCCACCCCTGCCGCGGGCGCGATCAGAGGCGGCCCTGCGGTTCAGCTTTACACCTATGTAGACTTTCCGCTAACCATCTCCAATCGCGCCGCCGTCAAGTATCCGCTGGTCGTGCAGCTGGTGCAGGATCGCCCTCGGGAGAGCCGGAGCGAGGGCGAGGTCAACATCAACTTTCGGGAAGAAGTCGAGTATGTCGATGTGGTTGTGTGCGCGCCCGGCTTTGAGGAGGTCAGCGGCTACGGCGCGGGCGCGCGTGACGGCCCGGCCCTGCGGCGCACGATCGCCGTCCCTCAGAATGCGGATTCGCAGCCAGCTGTGTTTCTCCTGCAACTCGTTGCCGATCGTACCGGACCCCAATGGGTTACCGTAGATTTTTACCACCGCGGCCGCAATGTCGGCTCTCTAACGCTGGAGGTGGACGTCCGGGGCTTCCAACTACTGCGCAAGCGCACGCGGCGGGCCGCGATCGCCGGCAACGAAGAGGCCGCCGCGCCCGTCTCCTTCGGCCCGGCCTCGGTGATCCGCTCGGTGGACGGCGTCACCATTCCTCAGGGGACGCCGCTGCCAGCCGCCGATGTCGAACTGCGCATCATTCGCGACGCCGACGGTCGCACGCTCCACTTTCATCTCCATTCGCAAAAGCTGCCGACGCTGGACGGACGCGCCGTCGGTTCGGTCGTCTTCAACGATCTGTCCAGGCCCGACATATTCTTCGACCGTTTGGTCGAGCGGCTTAGCTCAATTGCAGCCAGGGCCGGTGCGGAGCTGCACGCCGAAGAGGCCAGCCGCATGGAGGATGAGGTTGCTGATATTGGCATCGAACTCTATGAGCAACTCTTCCCCGAACCATTACGCAAGGCCTACTGGGAGATCAAGGCGCTACGCGACGCCGGAACGTTGAAGAATCTACTCATCGTCAGCGACGAACCGTGGATTCCCTGGGAGTTGGTCAAGCCCTTTGACGTAGTGGAGGGGCAGGATGTGGAGGACGACCACCTGGCAGGCGCCTGGCAGATGAGCCGTTGGCTGTCAGGCGCGGCTGTGCCGTCCGACCTCAACATTCGGAGCGCCCGACTGGTGGCGCCGAAGTTTGATCTCGATTTCGTCTGGAAGGAGATTCAGTATTTTGACAGCCTGGCAGCGCGACAGATCGAGGTCGCTCCACCGATAACGACGCGGGCTGATTTTCTGGACGCGGCGGAGCAGGGCGGTGTGCAGCTCTTCCATTTCGCCACGCACGGGAACTTCAACCAGGCATTCGTAGACGAATCGCCCATCGTATTGCAGGGCGATCCACTCTTCCCAAGCGACCTGACCCGGCGCAGAGCCAGGGGACTACGACGTGAAAGGCCGCTCATCTTCCTCAATACCTGCCACGGTGCACGCGTCGGCTTCAACCTGACCGGCCTGGGCGGTTGGGCGCAGCGTCTCGTGGATCAGTTGGGGGTAACCGCCTTCGTGGGCGCGCAATGGGAGGTTCACGACGAACTGGCCTCGGAGTTTGCCCGGACATTCTACGAGGCACTGTGGGCCGGTAAGACGCTCGGCGAGGCGTTCCATTCAGCCCGACAGCGGATCCGCACGATTCAGCGCGCCAATCCCACTTGGCTCGCCTATACCCTGTACGGTGATCCCAACAGCCGTATACTGTGGAATTCAGCCGACGGCGCAACCGCGTCGAGGCAGCGCGGCAAAGTCTGACGCCCTAAACACACCGCAAAAGATATAGCCATGACAACGCCCATGCGCCGCCAGTATCTGCAACTGAAGAGTCAGCACCCCGACTGTATTCTCTTCTTCCGCCTGGGTGATTTCTATGAAACGTTCGACGGCGACGCCGAGATCGTTGCCGAAGTGTGCGACGTGGCGCTGACCAGCCGACCCGTCGGCAGCAACCAGCGCGTGCCCCTGGCCGGTGTGCCCTATCACAGCGTGGACGGCTACCTGGCCCAGATGGTGGAGGCGGGTTACAAGGTGGCGATTGCCGAGCAGGTGAGCGAGCCGGGCGCGGGGCTGGTGGAGCGGGAAGTCAAGCAGGTCATCACCAAAGGCACTATCGTCGAGCCGTCGATGCTGGACGATGACCGCAACAACTATCTGGTGGCCGTTCTGTTCAGCGCGCGCGGCAATGAGGCCGGCATCGCATACTGTGACATTACCACCGGTGAATTCGCGGCCACGCAGATCAACAGCAGCGACTATGCCGAAACCGAGCGCCGTCTGGCAGAGGAGGTGGGACGCCTGCAACCCAGCGAACTGATCACCTCCGATTGGAACGCCGAGGAAAGCGGCCTTGCTCCGCTCATCCACAATCAGGAGGCTCTCGTGTCGCAGGTTGAACCCTGGCAAGTGGAGTTGGACACGGCCCAGAGTGTTCTCCAGCGGCATCTGCACGTCAGCAGCCTGGACGGTTTCGGCCTGCAAGGTAAGCCCCAAGCCGTGCGCGCCGCCGCCGCCATATTTGCCTATCTGCAGGAGATGCAGCCCAGTGCGCTCTCCCAGCTGATCCATCTGCACAGCTACGCGGTCAGCGAGTTCATGGTGCTGGACGAATCCACGCGGCGCAATCTCGAACTGACGGAGACGATGCGTGGCGGCGAGGTCAATGGCAGCCTGCTGGGCGTCCTGGACGAGAGCCTGACGCCGATGGGCGGACGGCTGCTGCGTCGCTGGCTGAGCCGCCCCCTGCTCGACATCGCCCGCATCAAGGAACGTCTCGACGCCGTCCAAACTATGGTGGAAGACGCCGATCTGCGCCTGCAAGCCCGTGATACGCTGCGGGGAATGGGGGATCTGGAGCGTTGGATCAACCGCATCACCCAGGGCAAGGCGCAGCCGCGCGATCTTTTGGGCGTCCGTGAGGTTCTGCGTCGCGGACCTGGCCTGCGCAATCTGCTCGGCGCAAACGGCGAGCAGCGAGACAATTTCTCACAGCTCACTTCTCTTCACTCACTCCTCGATTTGCCGGACTGCACGCCCGCACTGGAGTTGCTGGAGCGGGCGGTCGCCGATGAGCCGCCCGCCACGCTGGCGACTCCGGGCATCATCCGTTCAGGTTACAGCGGGGAGCTGGACGCCATCGTTCACAACAGCCGCCATGCCAAAGAGTGGGTGGCGGCACTGGAGCAGGTCGAGCGCGATCGCCTGGACATCAAGAGCCTGAAGGTAGGCTATAACAAAGTCTTCGGCTACTACATCGAAGTCAGGCATACACATTCGGACAAGGTTCCGCAGGAGTACATCCGCAAGCAGACTCTGACCAATGCGGAGCGCTACATTACGCCCGAACTCAAGGAGTATGAGTCGCTGATCCTCAACGCGGACGAGCGCCGCCTGGCCTTGGAGCAGCAGCTGTTCCGCCACATCTGCGAGGAACTTACTGCCCGTGCCGACGGGATTCGCGGCATGGCAGAAGGGCTGGCCCTGCTGGATGTGTACGCTTCCCTGGCAGAGGTCGCGCTGAGGCGTCGATATTGCCGTCCGCAGGTCGAAGACGGCGCCGCGATCTCCATCTCCGCGGGCCGCCATCCGGTTGTGGAGCGGACCATCGACGAGCCGTTTGTGCCCAATGACGCCCAACTTTCTCCCGGCGAGCTGATCCATGTCTTGACCGGGCCGAATATGTCCGGCAAATCCACCTATCTGCGCCAGACAGCCCTGATCACACTCCTGGCGCAGATCGGCTCATATGTCCCCGCGGCCGCGGCCCACATCGGCGTGGTGGATCGCATCTTTACCCGCATCGGCGCCAGCGACGAACTTCACCGCGGGCAATCCACATTCATGGTCGAGATGATCGAGATGGCGAACATCCTCAACCATGCGACCGACCGCAGCCTGCTCATTCTGGATGAGATCGGCCGCGGCACGAGTACATACGACGGTCTGGCCATCGCCTGGGCGGTGGTCGAGCATATACATAATCACCCGTCTTTGCGCGCCAAGACACTCTTCGCCACCCATTACCATGAACTGACCGACCTGGCTGGACGGCTGCCCCAGGTCATCAACTACCATGTGGCGGTTGACGACAGCGGCGACGACGTTGTCTTTCTGCGCCGCATCCTGCCGGGCAAGGCCGACCGTTCCTATGGCGTGCATGTGGCGCAGATGGCCGGTCTGCCCAGGGCAGTCGTGCGGCGGGCCGAAGAGATTCTGTTCGACTTGGAAGCCTCGGGCGCGGCCGGCCCATCGACGCTCCTGGATCAGGCGGCGGGCCGCAAGCAGAAGGCCGCCATGCAGGTAGGTCTTTTCGCCACCGCGCACCCGGCCGTGGAGTCCCTGCGCTCTCTTGACGTGGACACGCTGTCGCCTCTCGACGCGCTCAACCGGCTCTACGAGCTTCGGCAGTTGGCGGAGGGTAGTTGACGCACCGATTTCCCTATCGCGGATATTTCACGCACAATGCGCGTTATGAAATCGTTTTGTGATCTGTGGGGGCGTATGGTGCAATGAAGTTGGGATTAGAGTCTCGGATCAGTGCAAGGTATGAAATATGCCGATGACAATCTATGGAAATGAACTCAGCCAAATCATACTGGGAAACGCGGAAGAACTGCTTGACAGCCAAGTAGCAGATGCTTCAGTTGACCTGATCTTTGTTGATCCGCCTTACAACATCGGCAAAAAATTCGCCGACTTCCATGACAAATGGCCAAGCGACAGAGAATATGCTGAGTGGTGTTACCGGTGGATTGATATATGTGTGAGAAAGCTAAGGTCAACAGGCTCAATGTACTTGATGGCGAGCACACAGGCTATGCCCTATCTGGACCTATACATCAGAGACAGGCTAACGGTCCTGTCACGCATTGTCTGGGCATATGACAGTTCAGGAGTGCAGGCAAGAAATCATTATGGCTCTCTCTGGGAGCCGATACTATTCTGTGTAATGGATGAGAGCAACTACACATTTAACGTGGACGATATTCTCGTTGAGGCAAAGACGGGCGCGCAACGCAAGCTGATCGACTATAGAGGCGAAACGCCAAAACCGTACAACACGAAAAAAGTGCCCGGAAATGTATGGACATTCCCGCGAGTGCGTTATCGGATGGACGAATATGAAGACCATCCTTCCCAAAAGCCGGAAGCGTTAATGGAAAGGATAATCAAGGCCAGTTCGAGAAAAGGAGACTTGGTCCTTGACCCATTCGCGGGGACTTTTACAACCTGCGCGGTTGCTCAACGACTCGGGCGAAGATCTATAGGCATCGAATTGCAAGAGGAGTACTTCAAGATCGGTCTACGCCGAATGAGTATAACCGATGACTATAATGGCGAAACACTCAAACCATTGGAAAAGACATACGTCAGGAAGAATGGGTTAAAGAAAAATGAGAATCAGACAGGATTGTTTGAATCATGGAACACGAATTCACCCCGATCATAAGAGGCATCTTGAGAGATCATTTTGGTGCTGTTGCCGAAGAGATATTTGAAAAAGCTATCTCATACGATACCTGAACAACAAGACCAAGTCCGCAAGCCGTGGCAGCAAATCGAGGGCATCATTCGCAAATCATTACGCCATTTACGTGCTGGTCGAAGACTATATGTCCAAGGGATATCTCGATGGTGAGCAGCCTTATTCAGACTATGAAGGAGCCGTTTACACGGATCTGTTCACCCGCATAAGGGAACTGCCATTTGGCCAGAGACTTCAGAATCATGCCTTGAATAGTCGAATGAACGATGAGTTTCAGAAGTTTTTTCCTGATGTTCCATATCAGCCGATCATTAGAGATCTGAGAACCAAGAGATATTGGATAAACGAGAGTCTCCTAAATGTAACTGTCGGAGAAAAGCAATACAATATCGCTCCCGCCATCATTGAAGTGATTGATGCCTACGTCAAGGCAAAGCGGGCTGCATTTGACCAGTTCATTGCATACTCATCACAACTGGCACAGGTTGTAGATAAGGATGTTGACCAAGCGATAGATTTCATCAATCAACAGATCCGGCCAAATGTCGATGCCAGAGTGTTCGAAATTGTGAGTTATGCCATATTGAAATCGCATTATGCTGACACTGTCTTGTATTGGGGGTGGCGCCCAGAGCAGTTGAAGGAAGAATCGCTCAAGCTATACAAGACAGGCCGAACGAATGCTAATGATGGAGGGATTGACTTTGTAATGAGACCGCTGGGCCGATTCTTCCAAGTTTCAGAAACATTGAACGTCAAAAAGTATTTCCTGAACATTGTTAAAATTCAGCGATATCCTGTTTCTTTTGTAATCAAAACTGAATTAGGAGAAGATGAAATCTATGAGAAATTGCATTCAGATGCTCGATCATTGTACGGTATCAAGGCTATAGTCAAGCGATATATGGAATCTATAGAGGCGGTCATAAACATTCCTAAACTGACCGAAATCTTTGTGGCGCAAATCCAGCGAGGCAAAGTTAAAGAAATAATGGATGAAATCGTCTTTCAAAGCAAGGTAGAATTCAACTACGATTAGAATGATTCAGACCAAGGCATCGGCAGGGGCAGAACAAAATGGCTGGATAAAGTCATGAACTCAACTGATTTGCAGTGCGGTGATGCGCTTGTCTTGTTCAATGGCATCGAGAATGAGTCAATCGACCTCATTATCGCTGACCCGCCATACAATTTAGGGAAAGACTACGGAAACAATCATGACAATAAAGGTATTGATGAGTATTTGGATTTCACAAAGAGTTGGCTGGCCCAGGCAAAGCGAGTGCTAAAGCCGGAGGGATCCATATATGTGTTCATGGGCGTTCGTTTCATATCATACCTCTATGACATATTGGAGCGAGAGCTGGGCATGTTATTCAACAGTTGGATTGTGTGGCATTACACACAGGGGATAGGAAAAACGAGAGGGTTTTCCCCAAGACATGATGATATCTTGTTCTTTAACAAAAGTAGCAACTTCGTCTTTAATCTTGATGATGTGCGGGTTCCTCAAAAGTACTATCGCGCTCGAAACAACATGAGGGGAGCGAATCCCAGTGATGTCTGGAGGTTTTCTCATGTCCATTACTCAGAACCGAACAGACAGGACCATCCGACCCAAAAGCCGGAAGGACTGATTGAGAGGATGGTTTTGTCGTCAAGCAATCGGGGCGGGACTGTTCTCGATCCATTTTCTGGTAGTGGTACAACGTTACGGGTGTGTCAACAATTGGGCAGGGATGCGATCGGCTTTGAAATCAACCCCGACTATATCCAAATGATCAGGAATCGGTTAGCTAAGCCCTTTACTGGATTTGATAGTGTTGATCCGAGAATGGAGAGAGTTCCGAATGATCTGAGAAAGCCGGAGATCAGAGATGAGTATTTGGAAAATCATGTAAGGTGGTTCTTGGCGAATCACGAAAATGCTATTGATGCCTTCAAAAGGGCAGTTGAAGAGCAATATGGTCAACAAGCCGGCTTGTCGGTAAGTGACCATAAAGGGACTGAGAGACAGGATCAATTGGTGCTATTGGAGGAAAAGGAAGAATACTCCCCATAAAAAAGCGCTGCATGCCATGGTCGCTTGGCTTTGCACTCGTACCCATTCGCCCCACAGTTGGTCATCCCCCCGAGTAAACGCTCGAAATTGTCATGTACACAAGATACTCGAAAATCGCGCTCGTCTGGGCCATGGCGCTTTACTCATCAATGGTGGCGTTTCGTAACCTTTTGGATTACGACTATTGGTACTTTGTCTCCTCCGACAGTCCTGGGGGATGGCGGAATTTCGACCCTTCGTTCCCCTATCATCTGTTCTTTGTGGCAATCATTCTCGTGGAGGTGGCGATCGCGGTCCTGTGCTGGTGGGGCGGGGTGCGTCTCTTCAGGGCAAGAGAGGACGCTGAGCTCTTTAGTCAGGCCAAGGGGTTTTCAATCGCCGGCCTGACATTGGGGATTGTCCTGTGGTTTACCAGGTTTACGACATTTGGCGGGGAATGGTCTCTGATGTTTCATTCCGACGTGATTGGCCTGTATGATGAGCGGCAGTCCGCCTTCCGACCAGTCGTCATCCTTGGCATTATCCTCTTGTACCTAGTTCGACCTGACGGCGAGAAGGATGCCTGACCTTCTGCTGAGACGACGAGCAAGTCGTAACAGGTGTGGCCAGGCTATATCACTTTGTATACGCCATGCCGCTGCGGTCAATAAGCTCTGAAACCTGCCCGTTCTCCGTTTCGATCCACATCTGACTTCCGTCGCTGCGGATGTGGACGCGCCCGTCCCTGTCATTGCGCAGCACCAGCCGCCCGCCGAGGATCTCGAGCACCTCCGGGTCCGGGTGGCCGTAGCGGTTCTCGGCGCCTACCTGGATGACGGCCACGCTGGGGCCGACCGCTTCGATGAAGGCCGGGCTGCTGCTGTGTTCACTGCCGTGATGCCCGACCTTGAGTACCTGCGCGCCGACCGGCTGCCCCGCCCGCAGCAGACGCGCCTCGCTCGGCTGGCCGGTATCGCCCGTCAGCAGCACGGCGAAGTCGCCGTAGACGAGTTTCAGCACCAGCGACCGCTCATTCTTGTCATCCTCGTCCCACGCGCGCAGCGCCTCTTCTGGCGGCGGCCACAGCGCCCACAGCGCCACGCCGTCACCGAGATCGAGCCAGCCGCCCTGTTGCAGACCGATGACCGGCACATTCTCGGCGCTGAGCGCCTCTAACCAGGCCCGCGTATCGTCGTGGCCGCGCGTATTCTCGCTGATGATCGCCTGGTCGAGTCTGAAACGTTCGGGCAGATCGATCTGCCCACCGATATGATCCCAGTCGGGGTGCGTCACGATGGCCCGATCGATCTGCCGATCCCAGAAGGGCATGACCGCACCGAGTTCTGGGAAAAGCTGCTGGCTGTCGTCGCCGCCGTCGATCAACACCTGGCGGCCGCTCGGCGTCTGGATGAAGATGCCATCTCCCTGGCCGACATCCAGGAAGTGGACATGCAGCTGACCGTCCGGCTGCGTCAGCGCCACCCACCATAGGAGGCCGGCGACGATCGCTGTGACGCCGAATATCCAGGTCGGCATCGTTCCCAGAATCTGCGTCAACCGCCAGCCGTCAACTCTATCGCGTTGGCTCGCCGCTGAGAAAGGGACGACCCTGCGGACGAGTGTGGTCAGAAATCGCGCCAGCGGCCTTCGCCAATACAGAGCAAAGATCGCTGCATACGTAAGGGCCGCGTGGCCCCCCTGAAACCAGCCGATCTCGACGCTGCCTCCGGGCAGGGCGGCGGTCCAGCGTACCATTGCCACCGTCCACCATAAGCTGGCGAAGGGAATCCACAGTAGGAACTGGGCGATCTGTTCCAGACCGAGCAGCCCCACAATCAGCCCGATGCCGCCCCCGATCATGATCAGTGGCTGCGCAGGCGCGATCAGGAGGTTGGTGATCGGGCTGATCCAGCTAAGACGCTCGAAGTAATAGACAATCAGCGGGAGGGTCGCTGCGCTGGCGGCGAATGTCATAATCAGACTGTCTCGCAACAGATCCTTGATCGAATTGGGCATGAGAAAGGAGGGCTGGATCATGTCCGCATCGGGAAGAGGCCGGTCCTTGGTCCAGCGAGAAGCCAGCGCGCTCCAGAGGGTGCTGACACGTTCGGTCAGGACAGGTCCGATCAGGATCAGGCCTGCGGTGGCCGCGCCGCTAAGTTGAAAGCCCACATCCCGCAGCGTGAGAGGATTCCATAATGTCATTGCCCAACAGGCCGCGCCCAGGCTCACCAGCGCGGTGCTCTGACGACCCCGAACGGTCGCCAGCACGAAGAGTCCCCCCATCAGCGCCGCCCGCGTGACCGCCGCGTCGCCCCCCACCAGGACAGTGTACAGGACAAGGCCGGCGAGGGACGGCCACAACGCGGCGCGCCGTCCGAACAGCTTGATGCCCACGGCCATGAGCAGGCCGGAGACAAGCGCCACATTGCTGCCGCTGATCACGATCACATGGCTGGCGCCGGTGAGGTTGAACTTCTCGTACAGGTCGTCGGGGATGCCGGCTTCGATGCCGAGCAGCATCCCGTTGGCCAGGGCTGCAAACGGCTCGGGCAACCGCCGGTTGAGCAGCGCTTCACCGCGGGCGCGCAGGCCGTAGACGAACTGCAAGAAGGTTCCGCCGCGCGACGGCCCTGGCTGCGGCTCCACCCGCGGCCGCCACATCAGGCTGTGGACCTGCTTGCGCGCCAAGTAGGCCCGGTAATCGAATCCGTCGAAGACCGGCGGCTCTGTCAATAGGCCGGTCGCGCGCACCGCTTCGCCGTAGCGGAACGGGTGTCGGCTGCCGGTCTGCAAGCGAACGCGGCCAGTAACTAGCGTCGGCTTGTCATCGAGCCAAATGGTCGTCGTTTCAACATCCAGTCTCTGACGGCCGTCCTTCCGTAGCGGATAACCGACCACATGTCCATCAACTTGCACGTGCTGAGCGTCACTGTCGCCGTCGTCGGCGTTGTAGTAGGCCAGATCAGAGGGATCCAGGCACGGGAGCGGCGGGTGCGAGGCCAGGCGCAGGATCCCGCACAGTCCGGCCAGCAGAAGCCCGCCGATCAGCCAACTGGAGAGGGCGCTGCGTGGCGCTGTGAAGCCCGCAGAAACAGGCCAGCGCAGAGTCGTGGCGCCCTTGGGAACGTCGGCGGCGTCCATCCACAGGCAGACGGGAACGGGCGCCAGCGCAGCGATCCAAAAGCCATCGCCGATGCCGCAGTTGAACCACCCCTGTTGCCAGAGAATCTGTCCGGCGGCTATGCCCAGAGGATAGGCTACGGCAAGATAGAGCAGTTTCATCTGTACGGGCTAATCTGAGAGACGCGGTCAGGTCCGGTTGCGAGAATCGTCGCCTACAGAATGATACCCCAGCAGGGGGCATTTCGGCGGATAGGCCGCGCAGCCGTAATACAGAAGCAGTTTTCCTTCTCAACTGATCTTATGGTATAACTGATCGGTAGCAGGCACACTGCCGTTGTTCTGAATTCCTCGAAACTCAACACGGATTTCAAAAAGCAATTTGCGTATAGAGATTTCATCACGCGAACACATCGAGGAGGTAGTTCTTTGCAAGCATTTGAATTTGTAGCACCAAGAAGTGTGGACGAGGCGATCTCGGCACTTGCTGCCGGGGGCGAGAAGGCCCGGGCGCTGAGCGGGGGTACAGACCTGATCGCTCAGTTGCAGGAAGGGCGCCGTGAACTGGACACAGTCGTTGACTTGAAGCGGATTCCCGAACTGATGGCGATCTCGGTCAGCGGCGACGGCATGACGCTGGGCGCATCGGCGTCGTGCCATTCCATCAACGCAAACCAGGCCGTTCGGGACGCCTATCCGGCGTTGATCGATTCGACGCATCTGATCGGCGGCACGCAGATTCAGGGCCGCGCCAGTCTCGGCGGCAATCTGTGCAACTCTTCCCCGGCCGCCGATGCGATTCCTAATCTCATTGCCCACAATGCCATCTGCCACATTGCCGGCCCCAATGGCCGCCGCACCGTCGCGGTGGAGGATTTCTGTACAGCGCCAGGCAGAAATGTGCTGGAAAACGGCGAGTTTCTGGTCGCGCTGGAATTTCCCACACCGCCCGTCAATTTTGGCGCCGCGTATCTGCGCTTCATTCCCCGCAATGAAATGGACATCGCCGTTGTAGGCGCTGGGGCATCCGTCGTCCTGAGTGATGACAAAGAGACGATCCAGTCGGCGCGGGTCTCTCTGGGCGCAGTCGCACCGACGCCCCTGCTGGTGCAGGAAGCGGGCGACGCGTTGGCCGGTCAGCCGGTCTCCGAAAAGAGCCTGGCCAAGGCAGCTGCACTGGCAAATGCCGCGGCGCGGCCGATCAGTGATATGCGCGGGACGATTCCCCAGCGCAAACACCTGTCCGGTGTGTTGACACAGCGCGCATTGCGGATCGCTATCGACCGGGCACGAGGCACAAAAACTGTTGACGAACTGGGGAGACTAAACGGACATGGCTAAAAAGATTGCTGTAGAGACAACGCTGAACGGTGAAGAGACCATTTTCCTGTGCGAACCGCGTCAGACCCTGCTTGAAGCTCTGCGGGACAACCTGGGGCTGATCGGCAGCAAAGAGGGCTGCGGCAACGGAAACTGCGGCGCCTGCAATGTGTTATTGGATGGCGTCCTCGTCAACTCCTGTCTGGTGTTGGCGCCGGAGATTGAAGGCCGCTCGGTCGTGACGATCGAAGGGATCGCCGAGAACGGTGCATTGCACCCGCTCCAACAGAAGTTCCTGGAACATGCCTCGCTGCAATGCGGGATCTGTACACCCGGGTTCATTGTCTCCTCCAAGGCGCTGCTGGACTCGAATCCCGACCCCAGCGAGTATGATGTACGCCTGTGGCTGGCCGGGAATCTGTGCCGCTGCACAGGCTATGACAAGATCGTCCGAGCCGTACTGGACGTTGCCCAGGGCGACGCGTAGGGCCGAGGAGGAAACCCAATGGCCGATACGAAACAGAATGGAACAGCCAAACTGGCCGAAAACGGCCAGAACGGATACAGGGTCATCGGCACGCGTCCGGTGCGACCCGACGGCGTGGACAAGGTAACGGGCCGCGCCGTCTATGCCGCGGATGTGCAGATGACCGGGCTGCTGCATGGCTTCGTCCTGCGCAGCCCCCATGCCCATGCCTACATTCGCTCAATCGACACGAGCAAGGCTGAGGCTCTGCCCGGCGTACGTGCGGTCGTCACGGCCGCGGATCTGCCGGAAGCTGAGGACAAGGTCGAAGACCTGGGCGAGGGCGCCATCAACCTCAAATATCTGAGCGACAACGTCCTGGCCGACGAGAAGGCGCTCTATCACGGGCACGCGGTGGCGGCGGTGGCGGCCGTCAACCCGCACATCGCGCAGGAGGCCGCGGCGCTGATCGAAGTTGACTATGAGTTGCTTGCGCCGGTGATGACGGTGGACGACGCTCTGGCCGACGGCGCGTCGATTCTGCTGGAGTCGTTGCGCACCGATTCGATGGGCGAAATCGGCACGCAGCCGACCAACCTGGCCTCCTTCTTCCGCCACCAACGCGGCAATCTGGACGCTGGCTTCGACGACGCGCATCTGGTCGTGGACCGCACCTATCGTACCGAGACGGTCCACCAGGGCTACATCGAACCTCATGCCGCCACTGCCCTGTACAATGGCGACGGCCAGGTCACGATCTGGACAAGCACGCAAGGCTCTTTCGCCGTGCGCGGGCAGGTAGCGGAGATTCTGAAGATCCCCGTCTCCCGCCTGAAAGTGGTTCCGACGGAGATCGGCGGTGGCTTCGGCGGCAAGATCAACGTCTATGTCGAGCCGGTCGCGGTCGTTCTTTCGCAGAAGGCCGGCTATGAACCGGTCAAGATAGTCATGAGTCGGGCCGACGTGTTGGCCGCAACCGGCCCCACCTCTGGCTCGAACATCCGCGTAAAGATCGGGGTCGACGCCGGTGGGAAGATAACCGCTGCCCTCGCCGAACTCTACTACGAAGCGGGCGCCTATCCCGGCTCGCCGGTCGGGGCCGCCGCCAACGTGAGCCTGGCCCCCTACGCCATCGACAATCTGCAGGTGGACGGCTACGACATCGTCGTCAACCGGCCTCGCAGCGCCGCGTACCGCGCGCCCGGCGGCACCAACGTCGCCTTTGCCGTGGAAAGCGTTGTCAATGAACTGGCTGAAAAGCTGGGCATGGACGCGGCAGAGTTCCGCGTCCTGAACGGGGCCAAAGAGAACGATCGCCGCCCGGACGGCCTGCAGTACGCGCGCATCGGACATATCGAGACGGTTGAGGCGATCCGTGATTCGGATCATTACAAGTCGTCACTCGATGGCAAATACCGCGGCCGCGGCATCGCCTCCGGCTACTGGAACAACTGGGGCGGCCAGTCCAGCGCCACAGCGGTGCTCAATCCTGACGGTTCGGTCAACATCAATGAGGCCTCCACCGACATCGGCGGGACGCGGGCCTCGATCGCCATGCAGCTGGCCGAGGCGATGGATATTGACTACGAACAGGTAATGGCGCGCGTCGTGGATACTGACACGGTGTCCTACAACGACGTGACCGGCGGCAGCCGCACGACCTTCGCCACCGGCTTGGCCGCCTACAACCTGGGCCAGCAACTCAAGCAGGAGATGAAGCGTCGTCTGGCCGATTATTGGGATGTCGCGCTGGAAGATGTCAGCTATGAAGGCGGCGTTTTCAGCGCCGGTGATGAGAGCCTGCCCTTCGTCGAGGCCGCAGGACTGGTGCAGCGAGACGAACCGCTGATGGCCAGCTCGACTGTGCATCCACAGGACTTCGGCCCCGGGTTCTCTACGCAGTGCGTCGATATTGAGATCGATCCGGAAACGGGCAAGATCACGATTTTGCGCTACACGATTGCCCAGGACGTGGGCAAGGCCATCCACCCGTCCTATGTTGAGGGGCAGATGCAAGGCGGCGTGGCGCAGGGCATCGGCTGGGCCATCAATGAGGAGTACATCTACGACGACGAAGGCCATCTGCTCAACGCCAGCCTGCTCGACTACCGTATGCCCACGGCACTGGACCTGCCCATGATCGATACGATTCTTGTGGAGGTCCCCCACCCTGCTCACCCCTACGGCGTGCGCGGCGTGGGCGAAGTGAACATCGTGCCGCCGGCCGGCGCAATCGCCAATGCGGTCTACGATGCCACCGGCGTGCGCATGGACAGGCTGCCGATCTCACCGGCCAATCTGCTGGAGGCCATGTGGGCCAAGGAAGCGGAGGCCGCCGCTGAACCAGTACCCGGGGACGACTGAGCGTGGCCAAGGTCTGGATTCCGCCACTGATGCGCGCTCTGACCGACGGTCAACAGATCGTCGAGGCGGAGGGCAAGACTGTGCGGGAGTTGGTGGCGGCCCTGGATGAACGCTATCCCGGGGTCGCTGGCCGCATCATTGACGAAGGGCGGATTCGGCCTGGTTTGACGGTCGCGGTAGACGGCGCGGTGCAGAATCGCGGCTTACGCGCGGCGGTGGGACCGGATAGCGAAGTGCATTTCGTCCCGGCAATGACGGGCGGCCAGACTTTGCTGCCGTAAGGTAATCAAGGTGTTCTATCTTGCCCTTGGCCGAGCGCGCCTGCCCGGTCAAGGGCAATTTGCTGTATCAAGTTGAGTTCGCCCGCATTGGCGTTGGCTGACATGTTGAACGAATTCACACAAGGGGGACAAGGAAATGAAGTATGTCCAGAGTGAAGAGTGGCATACGGACATCTGCCGCGCGGGGGGCGACCCCAACGAGAAAGATATGGATGAATACCAATCATATGATCAGGATTCTGACGAACAAAATTCTGACGATTATGAATCTGACTACTTTGAAGATGCGGTAGGGGAATACTTGGAAGACCGCTATGAGGACATGGTAGGTAGCCTACATTAGGACCGATTCGACAATCGAAATCTAGGAAGCGAAAAACATTGCAAAGTCCCAAATTCATATGCCCAGACCCCTGGACTAGCACTTCGCCGCGCTTCACTGTATCGTTCCAAACAACAAAATGTGCGCAACCCAACACCACAGGCCATCCCCCAATCCTATTGACCAGAGTTCAGACAATCGAATTACCCTCCACTGGCCCGGCAAGCGGCTTCAGGTCGAAGCTGCCCGGCCCGCTGCGCAGCAGTTGGAACTTTTCCGACCGAACACGGGTAGCGCCGTGTCTGCGCGGGTCGATTCCAGCGAAGCCGGTCTGCTGCTGTACGGGGATAACTTCGATGCGCTCTCCTGGCTGTTGGGGAACGGCTATCGCGGCAGGGTGCGCCTGGTCTATATGGATCCACCCTACAATTCAAACCGCAACTATACCAGCCGCGTGCGCCTGCGGGGCAAGGGGCAGCCCGCGCTTGGCGAACGGGCCGTGTACCAAGACATCTGGCAGGCGGGCGCCTATCTCCAATTCCTGGCCGATCGGCTGCTTCTCCTGCGCGAACTGCTGCACGCGGACGGGACGCTCTGGCTGCACTGCGATCACCGTATGCAGGCGCACCTACTGTTGCTGCTGGAGGAGATATTTGGCGCCAACTGCCATCTGAACACTGTGTTTTGGCGCAGCCAGACCATGCGCGGCGCAAAAGTGCATGCCCGCTATTTCCCCCGCAGCGCCCAGGCGATCCACATTTTTCGCAGTCAGCCCCAGGGACGGCCCGTTTGGAATGCGCCAAAGCGAGAGCTTGTGCTCACCGAGGCCGAGGCGACCGCACGATACATGCGGGACGAGCGCGGCTTTTTCCGCACGTCGGATCCGGGCACGTACAGCTTCGAGCGGCTGGCAGCCCTCTGTGCCGAGGGGCGGTTGTACGCGCCATACGGCGGCCAGGTTGTTGTCGATGAGGATGCGCAACGGGTGTATGCCTCTAACGGTGGAAACGTCGGCGTCAAGTACTATCTCACCCAACATGGAGCCAACCGCTATGTCGTGACCCGAGCCGTGGATAATCTATGGGATGACATGCCGGGGCTTGGCACCGTGCCGGGTGAAGATGAGAACTACCCCACGCAAAAGACGGAACGGCTGTTGCAGCGGGTCCTGGAAACGGCCACCCGTCCCGGCGATCTCGTGCTCGACCCCTTTGTTGGCTCCGGTACGACCGTGGCGGTCGCGCAAAAGCTGCGTCGCGACTGGATCGGCTGCGATAGCAATTGGCGCGCCGTCCGCACGGCAGCGGGCCGTCTCAGCCGAATTCCACAGGCCGCGCAAACTATTCGCTCTGGCGAGGAAAACTTTACTGAGGAAAAGGACAGTTGGGCAGAGGACTCCTCCTTGAGCGGAGAAGGCTATCAGATTCTGCGGATTGGGGAGGGAGATTCTGCAGACGGTCGCCGGTCTCTAAGCGAGCCGAAAACCAGGCCCGCTGCAGACGTTCGCCTTTCTTGGGATGGCGCCTGCTTATCGGTGGGGATCGAACGTTTTCACAGCCCACAACTGGCCCGGCTTGCCGCCGAAGCGAATGTGTCACTGCCACAAGACTGGCGCGCGCAAGTGCGGGCGGTTCTGATCGATCCGGACTATGACGGTACAGTTTTGCGGCCTTCGCTGGTGGACGCGCCGGCAGGCCGCAGCGCCTATATCGCCGGTGTGTATGCGTTGCCACAGACCGGGCGGCTCAGCCAACAGGTGGGCAGGCACGCTGTCGAACAGATCATCGCGGTTCTGATCGTCGACGTGGCAGGGGAGGAGCATCTGATTCTTACTTCCACGCGGCAACGAGCAAGAGAAGAGTGAAGCGGAGAGCGACGAGAGGAAACTCGCCGATCTGTTCGTTTAGTCCTCGTCGTGAGTCTTCTCGAAGATGAATGGTATAATCTGGGGACTATGCCAATTCAGCTTCTTTCTCAAGATGTAAGCGGAAAGATCGCCGCCGGTGAAGTGGTGGAGCGACCGGCCAACGTCGCCAAAGAACTGATGGAGAACAGCCTCGATGCCGGCGCGACGCTGGTTCAGGTCGAGGTCAGGGAAGGGGGCCAGCGCCTGCTGCGTGTGACCGACGATGGGCACGGCATCCCCGCCGCCGAAATGGCGTTGGCTGTCCAGCGCCATGCAACCAGCAAGTTGCACACCGCCGCGGACCTGGACGCCATCGCAACGCTCGGTTTTCGCGGCGAAGCGCTCTACAGCATCGCCGCCGTCAGCCGGATGACCCTCAGCAGCCGCCACCGCGGCGCCGACGGCGGAGCCTCTGTGCATATCGAAGGCGGAACTGTCACCAGGAGCCAGCCTGCCGGTCTGCCCGTGGGCACAGTTGTCACTGTCGAAAACATCTTCTTCAATATGCCCGCCCGGCGCAAATTCCTGCGTCGTCCGACCACGGAGGCGAGTCATATCGCCGCCATCGTGCAGCGTTATGCGCTGGCCTACCCTGAATGCCGATTTCAATATGTCAGTGAGGGCAAGCTCTCATTTTCCACCGACGGCAGTGGCCGTGTGGCCGATGTGCTGACGAAGATCTACGGGCGCGAGAGCGCCCAACAGATGATCAGCGTGGGCCGACTGCGGGACGAGAATGGTGCAAACGAGCCGCAGTTGGGCGCTGCTGCGCAATCGGAACGACAGCCTGAAGAGAGCGAAGTCGATTTCATGGCGGACACGGAAGTGGGTCGAACGGCTCCTCCGGCTGGTCAGGCCCGTTCAAGCGTAAACATTGGCGGTTACGTCAGCCCGCCATCCCTCACCCGCGCCAGCCGCTCTCAGATCGACCTGTTTGTCAACCGGCGCTATGTCGAAGACCGGAGCCTGACCCACGCGGTCGTGCAGGCTTATCATACGCTTCTGCCTGTCGGACGCTACCCGCTGGCCGTCCTTCTTGTTGAACTGGACCCGGCAGAGGTGGACGTGAATGTGCATCCACGCAAGACGGAGGTGCGTTTTGCCGATGCGCGCAAGGTCTACACAGCTGTTCAGCGGGCTGTCCGGCGAGCGGTTATCGACAGCGCCAACGTGCCCGAACTGCCTCTTGGGAGGGAGGGCGAACAGCCGCCAACTCGCTTTGATGCGCAAGAGTCAGCGCGCGGAGATCAGCCCGGCTGGGCGATTCGTCGTCAGTCGATCCTCAGCGCGGGAACGGGGCGTCAGCCAGCGATGCCACTCGATGTGCCCCAAGCCGATTTGCCCGAAACGGATCCGCTTCTGAATGTTCGCCCGCCGCTGCCTGACAGCACAGTCCCGGAAGCGGCGCACACGGATGAACCTGCGAAACAGCCGCCCGACGCCGAGCAGACCTTGCCTCCCCTGCGCGTGGTAGGGCAGGCAGGCGCTATGTATGTGGTCGCCGAAGGGCCGGAAGGGCTGTATCTGATCGATCAGCACGCCGCGCATGAGCGGATTCTGTACGAGAAGCTCATGGCTCAGCGCCGTCAAAGTGGAGCTGGACAGGGGATCGCTCGCCAAGGGCTGTTGGCGCCGATTTCCCTTCACGTGGGCGACGTGCGCGCCGGTCTCGTTGCGCAGCATCTGTCCGAGTTGAACGCCATCGGTTTTGACGTCGAGCATTTCGGCGGTGATTCGTTTCTCGTGCGCGCCATACCCAGCGCGCTTTCGCATCAGGACTCCGAACGGGCGCTGGAAGAGATAGTGCAGGGGCTGGCCGAAAACCGCGATCTTGTCGGGGAGGAGCTGGAGGCTCGGCTGGTGAAGATGGTCTGCAAGCGGGCTTCGATCAAGGCGGGCCAGATCATGAGCGACATCGAAATGAAGGAGTTGGTGCGTCAGCTAGAGCGTTGCCGCGCCCCGCGAACATGCCCCCACGGACGGCCCACCATGCTTCAACTGAGCGCCGGTGAACTGGAGCGGGCCTTCAAACGGACATAGCGTGGGTCATCAAGTGTCGCTCGCAAGGCGCGCGCTCACCAATCTGTTCAGGCTTACCTCCTGTTCCGCCGCCCGCAGGACCAGCGCTCGATGCGTCTCCGGCGGCACTCGCACAAGAATCTTCCCGCTGTAGGTTCGGTCTGCAATCGGCTGCGGCGGCTCTTCGCCATCAGCTTGCATGTCGTTTAGACAGTCGGACACGATGCGGCGGATGCCGGAGAACGCCTTTTCGGGCGTGTCCGCCAACCAGCTTAGCGAAGGAAACTCGGCACACAGCGCGACATACTCGCCATCTTCGTCCGACCAAGTTACGCGATATGTGTAGTGGTCTTTCATTCTATTCCCTCCAATTTCCTGATGGCTCGAATGACCTGGCGTACCTGATAGGCTTTTGCCTTTCCCTTGTCGTTTTGGACATTTACTCTTGGGTCGCCTGGCCAGGGCGTGCGATAGACTCGATGGCTGCTACCTCGCTGACGAGGCTCTCCGAAGTATCTATCGCAGATTCTTGCTAGGTCAGCGAAGCGAACACCTTTTGGGTTTCGGCCAAGCCTTTCGAGAATGTCCTGGGTGCTTTCCATATGGATTATAATATCAATAATGATACTATTCGTCAAGCGTCTAACACAGGTAGCGTGTGCCTCCTCAAATCGTTCCTGACAGGCTCATTCTGCACTGAACAAAATATGAGTGTTCCTTCACATTGGCGGCAGCACACTTCCTTTGCCGGACAATGCGCGCGCCGTTATGTCTCTCAGTAAACTTGCCAGCACAAATAAAACTCAATTGGTTTAGGGCGTGTAAGTTTGGGTGTGCTATACTGAAAAATGGCGTCCGAAACTCTAGAATACACCTTTGCGGCGAAATGGCATCGCCGCGCATAGATAGTGAAAGCTGGACGCCCAGCTACGATGCAGGACGAACGACGTGCTCGATTTCGCTAACCCGGACGTGCTGGCTCTCGCAATTGGCGTTGCCTGTTTCGCCATCGGAGGATGGCTGGGAAGCTGGTTCCCGGATATCGACCTGAAGATGAAAGCCTTCCTCCCCCACAGGTCGGTCGTCACGCACAGCTTCCTGATACCCGCCCTACTGCTGATCGGAACAGTCCTGACGGGGCTCGAATGGGCAAAACTTTTTGTGGCAGGCTTTTCGGCAGGAGTGGCGTTGCATCTGGCTTTTGACCTCTTTCCTCAGAACTGGAAGGGTCTGGCGCTGATATACGTCCCTAGAATTGGATTCTGGTCGACAACCTTGTCTGTAGTATGGTTGTTCGCCAGTGTCTTCCTGTGCGTGTTGATATCTGTATCGCTCGGTCGAGTGCTCGGCTGGACAAGCATTGTTGCCTGCGGCACGATGCTCGCCGCACTGTATGTGTACGGCGTTTGGAAGAAAAAGGAACATTACGCCGCCGGATTTCTGCTGACACTGCTTGCGCTGGGTTCCGACGCTTTCTGGACATTCTCAATCAACGGAAGATAGAAATAAGAGGTAGAGTACGATGACTCTGACTGTGAGTACAACACCACTCGAAAGTCGACAGCTCTCGATGACAATTGAAGTCGCTGAGGAGCGCATCGATCAGGAGATGCGAAAGGCGGCGCGCAAGGTCGCCCAACAGGTGCGCATTCCCGGTTTTCGCAAGGGGCGGGTCCCTTTTCATATTCTGGTTCAGTACGTGGGCCGCGAGGGGATCATCAGCGAGTTTGTCGATAAGTTGGGCGAGGAGGTCTACAAGGAGGCGCTCGAACAGGAAGGGCTGGAACCCTTCTACTTGGGCAGTCTCCAAAAGGTGGACATGGAGCAGGAGGTGCGCTTTCACCTGACCGTCCCCCTGCCGCCGGAGGTCAAACTTGGCGAATATCGCAGCCTGCGCCTCGAAGAGGAGGAAGCCGAAGTCGATGAAGAGCAGATACAAGGGCGCATCCAGGCCATCCTCGAACAGAATGCCGACTACGCCGACGCCGACCGCCCCAGCCAGTACGGGGACCTGATGACAATTGACGTGCGCGGCGCGGTCCTGGACGCCGAAGGCAACGAGACCGACACGGTCGTCTTTGATGAGGATGACTGGGACGTGACGCCGGACGAGGAGAACCCCATGGAGCCAGCCGGTTTGGATGAGGCGCTGCTGGGCCTGTCCACCGGCGAGGAGAAGACTTTCGAGATCGCCTGGCCTGAAGACAGCCCCAGCCTGTACGCCGGCAATACGGTCCGTTTTGGCGTGAAAGTCCATGGAATTCAGTCCTTCCAGACGCCGACCGAAATGACCGATGAGATCGCGCAGAACTTTGGCCCCGACTTTGAGACCGTCGCCGATCTGCACGAGAACATTCGCGAGAACGCGCTGGAGGAGGCGAAGCAGCAGGCCGATCTCGCATACGTGCAAAAAGTTCTCGAAGGTCTGGTCGAGATGAGCGACATCGACTATCCTCCCGTGGCGGTGGAAATGGAGATCGACCGCATAGTACGCAACTTTGACATGCGGGTGCGCCAGATGGGGCTGAAAGGGATGGAGCAGTATCTGGAGTTGACAAATCAGTCAGTTGAAGAGTATCGAGAGTCGCTGCGCGAAGAGGCCGAGCGGTCACTACTCACTGAGCTTGCACTGGTGGAGTTCGCACAATGCGAACACTTGAAGGTAAGCGATGAGGAGTTTGAAGAGCACATCGGCAACGTGGCCGGCCCACTGCCTGAAGATGCCGATGAAGAGGCCGCGAAGGCGCACGCCGAGCTGCTGGAGATGATGCGCGCCGATCACAGCCGCCCACTCGTCGACAGCGAGATTCTGAAAGACAAGTCGATCAAAATGCTCCTGGCGATCGCCCGCGGCGAAGAGGTTCCGGTAGCGGTTGCCGACGCGATTGAAGCCCCGGATGCTGAACAGCCCGCAGAGGTGGACTCCGATGACGGCGTGACGCAGGCCGAGTCAGCCACTGCGGAAGAGGCAGCTGAGGAGGCCGCCGAATCCTGATGTTGGCGCTAACATAAGACTACCGGACAAATAGAGTGGACCCTACATTTTGCGGCAGGCGCTTCGCATAATTTGGGGGTAACTCCGACCGGTCAAAGCGTCAGAATGCCAGCTTGTCGGTTGAAAACGGGGTCAATCTTTTTCGTCAACACGTACCCAAAAAGGGAGAGACAGATGTTTCATCCGTTCAACAATAGCCTCCAGAACCACCTTCCGGGGACGCCCGACAGCATGGAATCGCCCGGTTGGACCGGCCTTGCCAACATGCAGTCTCAGATGGGTGGCTTGATGCCGTCGAATATCATTCCGATGGTTATTGAGAACACAGGCCGTGGCGAGCGGGCTTACGATATCTACAGCCTCTTATTGAAAGAGCGCATTATCTTCCTCGGCATGCCGCTCTCCGACCAGGTAGCCAATCTGATCGTCGCTCAGTTGCTCTACCTCAATTCCGAAGATCCGAACCAGCCGATTCAGATGTACATTAACAGCCCGGGCGGTCTTATCTACGCTGGGATGGCCATCTATGACACGATGAAGATGATTCCGGCGCCGGTGCATACCGTCGCCGTCGGCGTGACCGCAAGCATGGGCACGGTTCTGCTCTGCTCCGGCGCACAGGGCAAACGCTATGCCCTGCCCCACGCGACGATCCATATGCACCCGGCCGGCGGCGGCGCGCAGGGCTATACCGAGGACGTGCGCATCGCGCTGCGCGAGCAGGAACGCCTCCAAACCCAGCTGTTCCATATCGTCGCCCAGCAGACCGGCCACGTCTGGCAGGAGATCGAAGAGATGTTCCAGCGCGACCGCTGGATGAACGCAATCGAAGCGCGTGAGTTCGGTCTGGTTGACGACGTGCTCGGCGACAGCAGCGATATCGTCTCTATGGTAGACGGGCAACTCAAGGTGCCCAACCAGAATGGCACGGAGGCTGTGGCTGAAGAGGCCGGCGCGGCCAGCAATCAGTCCGAACAATCGGAATGAGCGGCAGAGTTTCCAAGTCGAACGCGGTGTGGACAACGGCGGCGGCGAATGTGAGTCCACGCCCCTGTCTACTGTAATGAACCGCCGCGCGCACCCGCGGCACGTAATCTGAACCTGGACACGCTATGAGCGCATGCTCCTTTTGCGGCAGAGAGGAATCTGAAGTCGAGCGGCTGATTGCCGGGGACGACGGTGTCCACATCTGCGACGAATGTATCCGACTCGGTGCAGAGATCCTAGACGAGGAAGGGTTGGGCGAGGGCGATTCGGCGGGCGGGTCAGCGACGCCTGCCCCCAAACGCGTTCCCAGCCCGCGCGATATCGTTCAACATCTCAACCGGTACGTGATCGGGCAGGAGAGGGCGAAAAAGGTGCTGTCGGTCGCAGTCTACAATCATTACAAGCGAATCTTTGGCAGCAGCAGCGCGACCGCCCAACGGTGGCGAGAGATGCAGCCCGGCCAGGACGGCGGGCGCGGCGAAATCGCCCGCGACAATGACGAACGACCTCTCCGGGGCCATGAACAACAGAGCGTTGAGGAGGATCCGGTCGAGCTGGCAAAGAGCAACGTGCTGCTGATCGGCCCGACCGGCAGCGGCAAGACGCTCTTGGCCCAGATGCTTGCTCAACTCCTGGATGTGCCCTTCACAATCGCAGACGCCACCAGCTTGACCGAGGCCGGTTATGTGGGTGAGGACGTGGAAAGCGTACTCGTCGGACTGTTGCAGGCGGCCGACTGGGATGCGGACCGGGCCGCCTACGGTATCGTCTACCTGGATGAGATCGACAAGATCGCGCGCAAAGCAGGCGACAATCCCAGCATCACCCGTGACGTAAGCGGGGAAGGCGTTCAGCAGGCTCTCTTGAAGATCATCGAGGGCACGACTGTCAACGTGCCGCCCAACTCCGGGCGCAAACATCCTCAGCAGGAGTTCATCCCTCTTGACACGCGCAATGTGCTCTTCATCCTGGGGGGCGCGTTTGTTGGCTTGGCGGAGATGGTGCGCAGACGGCTGCGGCGGCGGGCCGGCCTGGGGTTTGTGGCCGACGAATCTGCGCTTGACCTGTCCTATAGCTTCGCGGAAAAGGATAACGCCGATGAGTCGCCCCTGCCGGAAGGCCTGACCGAGCGCCAGCGGGAGATGAAGATCCGCCGCCTGGAGAAGGAAGGGCGGGACGAAAGTCGTCTGTTCCAGCTGGTGATGCCCGATGATCTGCTCAATTACGGACTCATACCGGAGTTCGTCGGGCGGGTGCCGGTGATCGTCAGCCTCGAAGCGCTGGACAGACAGGCGCTTTTCGAGATTCTCACGCGGCCGAAGAACAGCATCGTGCGCCAGTTCCAGCGGCTCTTTGCCATGGATGAAGTACAGTTGGAGTTCGAGCCGGAGTCGTTGTCCGCGGCCGCGACCGAAGCATTTCTGCGACGAACCGGGGCCAGGGGGCTGCGGTCGATTGTGGAGGAGGCGCTGCTGGACGTGATGTACGAGATTCCCGGGCGCGATGAAATCGCGCGTTGCGTGGTGCGCCGAGAGGTGTTCGAAGACGGCGCCATGCCCCGACTCTATGGTCGTCAGGGTCAGCAGGCTTCGCTCGCCGTGGATCAGACGTTGGACGCAGCCGCCTGAACGCTCCTCCTAATCCTTCTGGGCCGACGACCAGTACGGAAAAGTCGACTCCCCCCTCAAACCCGCCTCAAATTTCGTGTAGTAAGCAGAAGCCAGCCATACCTATAGGCATGTACGGATACCTATCCTTGCCCTAACAGGTCGCGCAGGACGCCGATGACTTTGCGATCGGGTACAGGGCAGGGGAACTGTTCGATTTCTTCCAGCGTTATCCAGCGCCAATCCAAGACGCCGATGGGTCGGGGCTTTCCCGCGCAAATGCGCGCGTGAAAGACGTGCAGCGTCATGCGGAAATGGGTGAACGCGTGCTGGACTGTCGTCACCCGCTCCCCTACGGTGATGGCAATGCCCAGTTTCTGTTGCATGGCGCGGCGCAAGCAGGCGGGCAGATCCTCGTCCTCCTGCTCCCTCTTGTCGCCGGGGAAAACCCACAGGCCGCCGAGCAGGCCGTCCCTTGGGCGTTGCGCGATCAGAAAGCGGGAAGCGCCGGGCGTTCCCTGCCAGATTACGGCAGCAGCAACATCGAAATGGGGGAGATCCTTGCGCGGTGAGCGAACGGGACGCAGCTTCTGTACGCCGCGCGCGTAAGCCAGGCAACTGGACTGTAGGGGACAGTCCGGGCAGAGAGGGTTCTGCGGTCGACACAGGAGCGCGCCCAACTCCATCAGCCCTTCGTTCACTGCCCCGGGCTGTGGGCCGGCCTCAACGACCCCGCGAGCATACGTCCAGAGTCGTTTTTCAGTGGACCGCGCATCGATCCGTTCGTCGATGTCCCACAGGCGGCTGAAGACCCTTTTCACATTGCCATCGAGTATCGGTTCGGGCAACCCGAAGGCCAGGCTGAGGATGGCGCCGGCAGTATATTCGCCGATGCCGGGGAGCCGCAGAAGCTCCTGACGGGTGCGCGGCAGTTCACCATCCAACTCGTCGACTACGATCTGGGCGGCCCTGTGCAGATTTCGGGCGCGGCTGTAGTAGCCCAGCCCTTCCCACAGCTTCAAGACCTCCTGCTGATCGGCCTCGGCCAACCGTTGCAGCGTTGGGAAACGCGCCATCCAGCGGTTGAAGTAATCGACGACAACCGACAGCCGGGTCTGTTGGGCCATGACTTCGCTCACCCAGACCGCATACGCGTTGCGCGCGCCGGCTGGGCCGCAACGCCAGGGCAGCTCCCGCTGCTGCTGCGCGTGCCAGGCGGTCAGACGATCGGCGATCTGTTGAAACATGTTTCGCAGGTTCAGATTACGCGTCGCGGCTGACAGTCTCCAGCGTTTGGCCGCCGATTCCGGCCAGAATCGCCGGGTCGTCGCTGAGCGCGTTCACGAGCAGGCAGACAGCGTTGCGCGCGTCGTTGTAGTCGGCCACCTGCGAGGGAGTGTGGACGTAGCGGCAGGGGAGCGAGATCGTGCCGGCGGGGACGCCTGCCCGGCTGATCTGCACTGCGGATGCGTCGGTCGAGCCGTACTCCAACACCTCCAATTGGTAGGGCAGATCATGGGCCTGTGCCGTACTTTCAAGCCAGCGGCGCACAGTGGGATGGGTGATCATGCGCCTGTCCATAATCTTGATGGCCGGGCCTTTGCCCAACGCAACTGCCATCGGCGTCGCCTGGGGGAAGTCGCCGGTGGCCGTCACGTCAATGGCCAGGACGATTTCGGGGGCCAAACCGTATCCGGCTGTCGTTGCCCCGCGCGCGCCCACCTCTTCCTGCGTGGTAAAGACAGCCAAGATTTCGTGCGGACTATTTTCAAGCTCGCGCAGCGCCTGTATCAGCACGGCGCAACCGATACGATCGTCCAGATTCGGCGCGAACAGGCGGTCGCCTACCGCGCCGAATGCGCTGCGGAAGACGGCCGTATCGCCCACTTGCACCCGCGCATTCTCCTTGGCGCTTGCGCCCACGTCCAGGAACATCTTTTGCAGTGTCGGCCGTTCGCGCGCGAGGGGAGAGCCTTCCAGCCCGAACGCGCCTTCGACGCCGTTTGCAAAGTGGACGCGGCTGCCAATGAGCGTATTGGTCAGCACGCCGCCGACGGTCGTAAAGCGGCAGAAACCCTGGGCGTCCACATGCGTAACCATCACGCTGATTTCGTCCATATGCGCGGCCAGCATCACCCGCTTGCCATGGTGTGCGTTGGCGGTCGGGCGTCTGCGCGCGATCAGGTTGCCAAGCCCGTCGGTCTGCACCGTATCGACCAGGCCCTCCAACAGGCGGCTGATGACCTCGCGGATTTTCTCCTCTTGCCCGCTGGGGCCGAACACACTGCACAACTCCTCAATTAAGGCTCTCATTATTCACTCCACGCGGCCTACAATGGCCGCCCCAACGAACCCGCCAGCGCCTGACTCATCAACTCGATCGTGTTCTCCACGTCGGCAGGGTCCATCAGCGCCGCGGGCGTGTGGATATAGCGGCAGGGCACGGCCACGGCCACAGCGGGCACGCCGGCGCGGGCCAGATGGATTGTGCCCACATCGGTGCCGCCGATGCCGGGTTGTTTGAACTGATAGGGAATGTCGTGGGCGGCCGCAGTTTCGGTCAGGATGCGCACAAGACGGCGGTCGGCATGGGCGCTGCGATCCATCACCGAGATGGCCGGGCCTCTGCCCACTTCCGTCGTCGGGCTGACGTCCTCCTGCCGCGGCAGATCATCGGCGACAGTGCCCTCCAGCGCCACCGCGACATCCGGCTCGACCGTGTAGGCGGCCACCCCTGCGCCGCGCAAGCCGATCTCCTCCTGCACGGTAAAGGCCCCTACCAGCTCACAAGGATATTCTTCTTTCAGCAGTTGGGCCAGCATGTAGCAACCCACCCGGTCGTCAAAGGCCTTGCCTTTCAGCAGCCGCCCGTACTGCTCGTAACCGCTTTCAAACGTGATCATGTCCCCCGGCTCGATGCCGCCTGCACCGCCGGTGTCGATGAGCAGATCCGCGATCGGTGTAACGCGCTTGCCGGAGCGGGCGACATGCGGCGCACGCAGAATAACGCCGGGCACAGCCTCCGCGCCGATCCGCACGCGCTTGCCGGGCAGGATGCGCGGGTCGAGGCCGCCGACATTGCGAAACTTCAGGGTACCATCGGGATTGCTGCGCATCACCATCCCGCCTACTTCGTCCATGTGCGCGGCGAGCAGGACGCGATGTTGAACTGCGCCATTAGGACTCTCTTTGCGGACAATCAGATTGCCGATCGAGTCGACCGTAAGTTCGTCCACGTGCGGTGTGAGTTCTTCCCGCAGGATGGCCCGCACTTCTCCTTCCTGCCCCGCGATCCCGCGGGCGTTGGACAGTTTCTCGAGCAGCTCATTCATGGCAGCAGTATTCAAACCTGGTCGTCAAGCGCGAGCGGGGAGAGATCGTCCGGCAACACGCAGATCGTCTCAGCCAGGAGCCTCGCGCTTCGTTCGATGTCCTTGAGGGCGACAGACTCAGCCGCCGTGTGCATATTGCGAATCGGCACAGAAATCAGGGCTGTGGGAATGCCGGACTGGGAAACCTGCATCGCCCAGGCGTCAGTGCCGGAGTGGCCGGGCAGAATCTCATTGGTAAAGGGGATCTCGTTGCGCTCGGCCGCGTCAATGAGCAGCGCCCTCAGTTTCGGGTGCAGATTCGGCCCCAGCCCGATGGCCGGTCCGCCGCCCATGGGCAGGGACTCCTCGGCGGTTGCGCCAGGCTGTTCGGCATAGGTCACATCCAGGGCGATGCCCACATCCGGCGCAACCTGAAAAGTGGCCGTCGTCGCCCCGCGCAGGCCGATCTCCTCCTGTACTGTCACGACCGCGTGGATTTCCCAGGAGTGGGCGCGGCCTTGAAGGATTCGCAGCGCCTCCAGGAGGACAACGACCGATACGCGGTTGTCCAGGGCCTTTCCGGTGGCCTGCCCATTCCCCAAACGGCTGGCGCTTCGACGAATGGAGATAAAATCCCCCACGGATACGGATTCGGCCAAAGCGTCGGCGGAAAGCCCGACATCGATGAAAAGTTGCTCGCGGGCAAAGGGCTTCTCCCGCTCCTCTGCGGTGAGTACATGGGGCGGGCGGCTGGCAATCAGTCCCGGCAGGTCAATGCGGCCATGAACGGTCACTTCCTGGGCGGGCAGCGCCCCCATGTCGACGCCGCCGACGGGCGCGAAGCGTAGAAAACCGCTATCCAGCCTGGTGACAATCAGACCGATCTCGTCCATGTGAGCTGCCAGCATCACGCTTCCGCCGGATGCGTCTGCGCCCCGCCTATGGCCGATGAGATTGCCGAGCGTGTCGACGCGCAGTTCATCGACCAGCGGAGCCAGGTGGTTGCCGACTACCGCGCGGATTCGATCCTCCTGGCCGCTGACGCCGGGCGTCTCACTCAGTTCTTTCAACAGAGAGAAAATGTCTGCGTCAGGGGAGTGGTGGTTGCTTGTCACTATCCGGCGGGAATTCCAGGCGGTGGGCCGCATTGACCGAAGAAGATAGGAAGAATGAAGATCAGGGCGACGACGATCCAGACCCAGACAGGCATACCGAGGAGAAGCAGCCGTCGCCTTGGCTTCTTCTCGACCGGTCGCGGCAAGACTGTCTGACAGCGCCAGCAGACATCCTTATCGTCAGGGTTCCAAGTACCGCAGTTGGTGCAGTCGGGCATACGGCCTTCCCCATTTGGAGTTGTTGATTCTGGCGGGATTCATGCTATCACAGAAGCAGGGCATGGACAAACGACGGGTGCCGAACCGTGGGAACTGCTGCCAGCAATGCCCTTGCAGTAGTGAGTCAGAAGAAAGAGAAAATCCCACTGTGATCAGCGGGACTTTCGATTCCAGTACCCCGTAGGGGAGTCGAACCCCTGTCTCCACCTTGAGAGGGTGGTGTCCTGGGCCACTAGACGAACGGGGCGCTTCCCTAATTTTCGAACCGCGACTGACAGTATACGAAAGGAACACCGGAAAGTCAAGACCGCAACGAAAGCAAATTTGATCGTCTCGCCAACGGCTTCTATAATGATGTCGTCTCCGGCCGTTCGCACGGATGGGCCGGGAGACTTTTCGCCAGAGGGCCGCGTCGCCCCATGCCGGCGTTTTCTGGCAGATAGCGGGTTCAAACCCCGCCCGACCGCGACTGTGATAGTCTTTCGCATAGTCACAGCCGGTCGGCAGATGAGAAGGGAAGGAACACATGAATAGGCAACCGCTTCGCCATCTAAGCGCGGGTTTGTTGAATACGCCCAGGCAGATTTCACGCGCCCTGGACCGCGTCCTGCACAAGGTCACACAGCCGGCCCGCTACACCGGCGGCGAACTGAACAGCATCGCCAAAGACTGGGCCGACCCCACCGTCCGCAGCAAGATCGCCCTGGCCTTCCCCGATATTTACGAACTGGGCGGGTCGAACCTGGGGCTGATGGTCCTTTACGATCTGATCAACAAACGGGACGATCTGCTTGCCGAACGGGTCTATTGCCCATGGAGCGACTTTGAGACGGTGATGCGGCGTGAAGGCATTCCACTCTTCGGGCTGGAGACCCGCCACCCGGTCAGCCGCTTCGACATCCTCGCTTTTTCGCTCCCATACGAGCAGCTTTATACCAATGTCCTGACCATGCTCGACCTGGCGCAGATTCCCCTGCGCGCCGCCGATCGCGACGCCTCCCATCCGCTGGTGATCGCCGGCGGCTCAGGCTGCTTTAACCCGGAGCCGATGAGCGCGTTCTTCGACGCCATGGTCATTGGCGAGGGGGAAGAGGTGATCTTTGAGATCATCGACGCCCATGAGAAATGGAAGAAGGAATGCGCAGGCAGCGCGGAGCACGACGCCGCGGCCCGCCGCCAACTCTGGGCGCGCCTGGCGCGCATCCCCGGTGTATATGTGCCCGCGCTCTACCAAGTGAGCTACGCCGCCGACGGAACGATCGCGGAGATTCACCCCATCCACGACGCCGCGCCTGCCAGCGTGATGAAACGGGTGGTGACGGTTATGCCGCCGCCGGTAACAAAGTTCATCGTGCCCTTCATCAACGTCGTCCATAACCGCGCCGCCATCGAGATCATGCGCGGCTGCACGCGCGGCTGCCGTTTCTGCCAGGCCGGTATGATCTTCCGCCCCGTGCGCGAGCGTCCGCTGGAGGAGGTCTTGCAGGCGGTGGATGAGATGATCGCCAACTGCGGCTTTGAAGAGGTCAGTTTCCTCAGTCTCAGCAGCAGCGACTACACCTATGTCAAGGAGTTGGTGCGGCGCACCATGGAGCGGCACGGGACGCGCAGGCTGTCTGTCGGCCTGCCCAGCCTGCGCATCGAGAGTTTCAGCGTTGATCTGATGGACCTGCTGGAAAAGGGGCGGCGGCGCTCCGGCTTTACCTTCGCGCCCGAAGCGGCCACCGACCGGCTGCGCGATATCATCAACAAGCCGATCGCCGACGATGACCTGCTGCATACGGCGGAGGAGGTTTACCGCCGCGGTTGGAAGACGATCAAGATGTACTTCATGATCGGCCATCCGACGCAGACGCTGGAGGACGTGCAGGCCATCGCCGACCTCTCCAAGCAGGTGTTGGCCGTTGGCCGACGCGTCCTGGGAGGCAAAGCCAATGTGCGCATCGGCGTCAGTACGCTTGTGCCCAAACCGCATACCCCATTCCAATGGGTGCCGATGGAAGAGGAAGCGACCATCCGCCAGCAGATTCGTCTGTTGAAGCAGGAGTTGAAAGGCCCGGGCATCCACTTCACCTGGAACGATCCAGCCGAAACCCTTGTCGAGGCCTTCCTGACACGCGGCGACCGCAAGCTGTGCAAAGTCATCCAACGCGCTTGGGAACTGGGCGCAAAGCTGGACGCCTGGGGCGAGCACTTCCGCTTCGATCTCTGGCAGCGGGCCTTTGCCGACTGCAACCTGGAGATGGACTGGTTCGCCCGCCGTCAACGCCCCCTGGACGAATTCCTGCCGTGGGAGCACATTTCAGCCGGGCTGAAGAAGGAGTTCCTGGCGCAGGAGTATCTGCATACATACGCCGGCGGGGTTGTGGATGACTGCCGCGAGCATTGCTTCTCCTGCGGTATACTGGGTTACTTCAAGGAGCAGCGCCGCGAGTCGGCGGACGACGCCTGGTGCTGTCCACCCCTGGGCAAAGACAAGACCCGCCAGCCGGTCGACATCATGCCGGTTCCGCTCTATTTCAACGATGAAATGAATCAAGAAGGCGTCCAACTGCCCGCCGGTTCAGGCGTGGATGATGCCGTGATCCTCCAGCTGACGGATGCCAAAGGACAGTTCGAAGAGCGCGTTCCCCAGCGGCGACACGGCACCGTCAGCCAACGCATCGCAGAAGCAGAGAGCAGATGACCGAATTGACCGCCATCCCGCAACAGCCGCCAGTCTTGCAGGAAGCGCCGCCCCGTCAGCGCGTTCGCTTCACCTATGAGAAAGGTGAGGCGATAAAGTTCATTAGCCATCAGGATGAGACCCGCCTGTGGGAGCGAACGCTGCGCCGCGCCGACCTGCCGCTGCTTTACAAACAGGGCTTCAACCCGCAACCGCATATCCAGTTCGCCGCGCCGCTGGGTCTGGGCATGACAGGCGCGCAGGAACTGCTCGACGTCGTGTTCAGCCCGCCGCTGCCGCTGGACGAACTGACGGCGCGGATTCGCGAAAACCTGCCTCCAGGCGTACAACTGCTCGCAGGAGAAGAGGTGCCTCTGAAGGCGGTGTCGCCCCATTCGCTGACCATCGGCGCCGACTACACGATTCTAATCTACGCCGACGCGAACGAGGTAAGCGTTTTGGAACTGCGGGCCAAGATCGACGCCTTCCTGGGCAAGCGGGAACACTGGCGCGAGCGAGAGCGGCACGGCAGGCGCTACCGCTACAATCTGCGTCCACTGGTCTTTGAACTGCGCTACAGCGGCTACGACGCCGACGCGGCCGAGCACCGCATCTTCCTGCGCGTGCAGATGCGCGCCGGCGCGACCGGCCGCCCGGACGAACTGCTCGACGCCCTCGGCTTCGATGACTACGCCCGCACCCTCCGGCGAGAGCGCATCTATTTCGCGGATAGTGAGCAGGATCAGGCCGTGTTTGCCGCTTACCCTGTCATCTCCCAGGACGAGATTTCACCTGAAAGGCCGGAGCCGCCACGCAAGGGGGGCAAACGCCGCCGCAGAGCTGGGGCGCAGGGCGAAGCCGACAGGCAGAACAACCAACCCTTCGGCGAGAAAGCGGCCGACGAGTTCGATTGAGCGCCGGTATCATAACTGGCTAAAGATCAGAGAGGGTCTGGCTTGACAGAAATTTGGTCGAGAAAGTCTTTGTTTTTGCCGGTTGCTTTTTGATCACTGTCAGACTGACCGCATATCTGGAAGGGGTAGTGGTCTAATAGTAAGTGGTGATAGAATGGTAGCATGATACAGAAAACGATCACCTACAGTTGTCGAGTGTGCGGAAGCACAAATATCATCAAGAATGGCGCCAACCGTCTTGGTCAGCAGCAATATCACTGCAAAGAGTGCGGCGTGTATCGGGTTTTGGAGTCCAGACGAGAGGCGAAAAAAAACAGAAGCCGCTCATCCTGAGAGCCTACCAGGAACGCATCAGCCTACGAGGACTCAGCCGGCTGTTTGGGATTCATCGTCTCACCATTGCCCGATGGATCGGAGAGCATGTGGCCGCTTTGCCGCCTCTCATATCAACGCTGGCGCCCGCCCGGCCCGATGATGTGCTCGAATTCGATGAAGCCTGGAGTTTTGTGCGCAAACGACGCAACAAACGCTGGCTGTGGACGGTCATGTGTCGTCGCACCCGCCAGATCGTGGCCTTTGTGGTAGTGGTCTAATAGTAAGTGGTGATAGAATGGTAGCATGATACAGAAAACGATCACCTACAGTTGTCGAGTGTGCGGAAGCACAAATATCATCAAGAATGGCGCCAACCGTCTTGGTCAGCAGCAATATCACTGCAAAGAGTGCGGCGTGTATCGGGTTTTGGAGTCCAGACGAGAGGCGAAAAAAAACAGAAGCCGCTCATCCTGAGAGCCTACCAGGAACGCATCAGCCTACGAGGACTCAGCCGGCTGTTTGGGATTCATCGTCTCACCATTGCCCGATGGATCGGAGAGCATGTGGCCGCTTTGCCGCCTCTCATATCAACGCTGGCGCCCGCCCGGCCCGATGATGTGCTCGAATTCGATGAAGCCTGGAGTTTTGTGCGCAAACGACGCAACAAACGCTGGCTGTGGACGGTCATGTGTCGTCGCACCCGCCAGATCGTGGCCTTTGTGATCGGGGACCGCAGCGAACAGAGTTGTCGCCGTCTATGGGACAAGGTTCCGCTTGCATACCGCCCATGTCTCTGCTATAGCGATTTCTGGAAAGCCTATCAAGAGGTGCTTCCCCAAGAGACCCATTGCGCAGTCGGCAAAGGGAGCGGACAGGTCTCCCATATGGAGCGTTGGTATTGTACATTGCGACAAAGGCAAGCACGCTATGTCCGCAAAACACTCTCATTCTCAAAGAGCGATACCTACCATCATATGGTCACCAACTGGTTTATCATTGAACACAACTTAGCGATGAAATCCTTGCTCTCACCATTTACTTTGTGACCACTACCCTGGAAGGTAACTACTCAGCCTCGTCTGGGAAGTTGTTTGAAAAAGAACGGTCATCGGCAAAAAGGCCAAAAATGGCTGCCGGAAAGCGTGAATCCTCCATCTACACGCCATAATTCGCACCATTTGTGCCGTTTTGATCCGAACCTGACCTTTTCAGACAGATTCCAAACACGATTTATTACACTTGGATGACTTGGTTGCCCATTGAAAGTCGCACTTTGGGTAATGGCTGAGTAGTTACTCTGGAAGGAATAATTCATCGGGTAAACTGTTGACTGCGGTTGCTAAGTCCTCCGCATCTGAGGGAGGCGCTATCAGTTTTTCATCCACACGTTCTCTGAGAAGTTCATACAACTCAGTGAGCGGTCGGTTGTTTCTGATCTGAATGAAGCCCACGTGCTGGTTCTTGGCTGTTTGCCAAGCGTTTGACTTGGGCCCTTTCTGATCGAAAATGACGATGCCACGGGGTCCAATTCGATTGATTTTGTCCTCAATGACTTCTTGTTTGCCTTGCCCAATCAACCCAATTTCCAATTTTATACGCCCGCGATGACTGGCAATTTCCACATCAATTTCACGAGATACTTCTACGTCTCGTTGCATATTGAGCCAGTAGTCAGCATCCTCTCTCAGTCCCAGAATTGTCAATCCTGCCCTCACAAAAGCCTGTTCCAGCGTCTTCCCTGCTGTTGATTTTCGTGAGCCCCTGACTGTCAAGGTAGAAGCGCCTGCCCAAAGCATGAGCATGGCATCATCAAAGGTGAACTGAGGATTGTCCTGCGTAAATTGACGGATGTGGCGGGTGATTTCACGCAGGTAATTGATTCGCTCCGTCTTGGTAACACCCAGATTCTGAGCGGTCTTGTTGGTAAGTCCCAGTAACCATAGTGCCAGATTCTTGTCGGCCTTTTCTATTTCGGTTTGAGCCGCTGCTATCCACTCTTCATCCCCCGAACCTTCAGGCAAAAGTCTGTGGACTTCCAACAGGAGTAAATAGGATTCGAGCAGTTCATGCCGGGTCTGCCCTTCAGTGTACAGGCGATAGTTATATCCCATGAACAATGCGGTCACGATTTGCCGTATTCCACTGGCGGAGTTCAGATCATACAGTTCAGGCGTTGTCATCAGAACTCCAGTAGTATTGAAGATCGTCGAAGTCAACCGAACTGCTTTCAGACTGAAGCAATGATAGCTGACATAAGTTCTGCCGCATTGTCTCGTAATATTGGCGCGACTTCTCGATCAGAACAAAACGCCGGCCCATTTCGATCGCGACACGGCCTACAGTGCCAATGCCGGCAAAAGGATCTAATACACAATCACCTTCAAACGAGTAGTAACGAATCACCTTGTGTACCAACTCTTCGGGAAACACTGCCGGATGTTCTTTATGATAGGCCGGTGTTATATCCCATACGTTTGTCTTGTCATATTCGCCCATGATGCGAGAACGTTTCACCGCGTCAGGATGAGGATGATTACGGAGGTTCCAATCGATTAGCCTGTCGGTCTTTTTGCGATACACCAGGACATTCTCTGTTACTGTAACCGGCTTATACTGTAGCGGCTGACGATCCGCGGCGAACCTCCGCCCTCGACCCAAGTGCCACCCCGCTCCTTCGGGTTTGCGCCAGATGATGTCATCTATGAATTCAAAGCCAATGTGATCCAATATCGGATGCAAGTCAAAAGGAATGGGCAAACGTTTGCTGGCAGTGCTGCGAGAGGAGCGGCGCAGCAGAATGGGGGATACGTTGACGACCAGGAATCGTCCTTCAGCCAGAACATCGTGACAGGCAGAGAACACCTCGCCCAGGAAACTGAGATAGGATGTGTAATCCTTGTACTGAGCGTATTCGGGTTTGGCATTGAAGTAGGGGGGCGATGTGAATATCAACTGTACACTCTCTGGAGGAAATTCAGAAAGTACTAAACGGTTGTCCCCCAGGATTGCCTTGTTTGGAATCGGTGGGTAATGAATGCGAGAATTGCGGCGATCATATTTTGCCCGAGACGCCTCTTGCGATTCCCGAAGTCGTTCTCTTATCAGATCGACATCCGTTGCATGGCGAATCTCTCCTTCTGCATCAATCTGGATTTCGCCAATGACCTGTTGCGGATTCCTGAGGGGAACCAATGCGACGCGCCATAGCAAAAAGCGGTCGTCCCACTCCGGCAGTCCTAACGAGATGTTTTCGTCCGTCTGTTCATTTGCCTGCTTTTTCACCCAACTGGTAGCGATTCGGCGTATATCGCGCGTAAGAAGTCTGTTCTCGTTCTTCATTTGTACAAATTCCAGGGGCAGGAGGATTGCCTCAACGATCAAAGGGGCGAGATGCCAGGAATGCGTCTGCAATGGTTCCCTAGCTGAGACCCCTTTGGAATCGGTCCAAACTTAGAGCAATTTACCAAGAGGCCCCATCAAATGATAAGAGATACATTGTCCGCTGTCAACAGCAAGGCGCTCTGATTTTGTTCGAGCCAGGGACGGAACTGCCACTTCAGCAATGCGTACAAGAATCGTCCGCGAATGGGCTGAATAGAATCCGCTTGAACGGCGCCACCGATGGTAAACTGATCCTCAAAGCAAACTCAGTCACCTGCATCAGCCATGAACCGCACCGACGAGATTCGAACCGCAACGTTTATCGCCTTGCCATTTCTGCTGCTGCCCGCCGGTATCTGGCTGGCGTTTACGGCTGCCGAGCATTTACCCGTACTGAACTGGTGGTGGGTAGTGCGCTGGTCGTTGCGCGCCGTCTACATTGGTGGGGCGTATCTGGGCTGGCGTGCGGGGCGTCCGCGCTGGTTCTACCCTTGGCTGGGCTTTGCCGTCTACGAAGCTGTCGCAACGCTCTTGTGGCTTGCTGTGCTCATCATGGACGGCGTCTTTTTCCGGGACTACAGAGCCGTAGCAGGCTACCTTGGGCTTGCGCTCTTTCCGCTCGCATTCGCCCCCTATTTTGCAGCCGCGCTCTGGGTCGGTTGGCAACGGTCGCAACGGCTCTTGGCCGCTTATACCGTCTTTCCCCATGCCGCGCTGACCTTTCCTCTCTTTCTCATTGTGGACATGTCTTTCGTGGGCATGATGGATATTCTGGGCGGCAATGTGGTATGGACGCTTCTGTCTGTTGTGCCGGCCGCATCGTGCGCTGTTTTCTTCTGGCTTCTGCCATCGACCGTCCCGCGCGGCCCAAAGAACTGGGCGCGCGCGGGCGTGCTTTTTGGCGGCGTACTTCTTTCCCAGCTCTTCAATCTGATCGGTTTTGGCATGAACAAGCCTGGCATTATGGCTACTCTTGTCCTGTTGATCCCTTTTACAGGTCTGGGCTGGCTTATCTTGAGCGGGCCTCTACTGTTGCCACCTTTGTTGCAATGGCTGATCCGTGTGCTGAAAGCTGAACGGGTCATGGCTTCGCTTTCGCGACAGGGCGGGCCGATCCTGTCTGGCCTATCTACCGCCGCGCACCTAGCTGGCAATGCGAAAAGTCTGCTCCACTCTGTGAAGACTGGAGACGATTCTACTCAAGGAGAAACTCAAATGAGCGAAGAGACAACGGTGCCCGTCGTGGCCGAGACGCGACAGTCGTCCAGGCCGAATGTGGATTACATCTACAAATTGTCAATCGTGTTTCTGGCGGCGCTGGCCGTCATCATGGTCGCGCTCTACGTGGGTCGGGCCGCCGTCTACAAGATCCACGAGTTCGAACGCGGGCTGCATCTGCGCGGCGGACGTTTCCTGGGCGTGCAGGAGCCCGGCTGGCACGCCCAGATTCCGCTGGTCGACACGGTCATTATCGTCAAAGTCAATGAACGCCTCGGTTACGTCGAGCGCATTCCCGCCATGACTTCCGACAACGTGACGATGGACGTCTCGCTCCAGTACACCTACCGCGTGACCGACCCGGAGCGCTTTGTCCTGGCCGTGGATGACCCGGAGCGCATCGTCTTCGAGTTCGTGCAGGGCAGGCTGCGCGATGTGATCAACACCAAGGCGATGACCGGGGTGATGAATCAACGCACGGAGATGAACCTGGAGATCATGCAGGAGTTGAAAGGGAAGGAGAATCAGTACGGCGTGGAGTTTGTGACCGTACAGATCCAAAACGCGTCCCCGCCGGCTGAGGTGCTTTCCGCGATCAAGGACCGCATGGTGGCGGCGCAGCGTCAGGAGCAGGCCGAAGCCGAAGCCGCGCAGCAGCGCAACGTTGCCGACGCCGAATTCTACGCGGCGCAGAAAGAAGCCGAGGCGCAGGCCTATCGTATCACGACCACCGCCGCGGCCGAGGCGGAGCAGATTCAGCTCACGACCGAAGCCCAGCAACTGGCCGTGCGCGCCATCCTGGGTGAACTGGAAGGCAAGGGCGCGTTGGCCGAGAAATATATCGACTATCTCATCGCCGTCGAACTGAAGGAAAACAGCAAGTGGATCCTCGGTGCAGGCGCCGAACCGATCCTCGAGTTGCGCACCCCTGTGGGAGAGTAACCAATGCGAAAAGTTCTGCTCCTGGCCGGGGCGCTGATTCTGCTGGCGATGCTGCCGGCGACGGTGCGGCGAGAGTTGACCGTCTCGCGCTCCCACAGCGATCTCATCGACAAACGCATTTATGCCTACCGCGATTGGCAGAGCACCGGCGTGCGCATCAATCTAGGAGACCGGGTCGAGATTGAAGCGCAGGGAGAGTGGCTCTACACGCCCGAAGAGTATCATGGGCCGGAGGGGCACGCCGTATTCCCTGCACCCAGCTTTTACCCCATTCCGAACATGGCTGGTGGCGCGCTCATCGGGCGCATAGGCGAGTCCGGACAAAGTCTGGTCATCGGCGAGGGCGCACGTCTCCAGGCGCGAGAGCACGGCGTCCTTTACCTGCGCATCAACGACGACATACTGACCGATAACGTCGGTTGGGTCGCTGTGAAGATCGACGTGACGGAGACCGAAGAGTCTCTGCCCTGAAAACAGGAGCGCGGAGATTCGGGGAGAGAGTAAAATGAGAACCTCTCTCCTCACTCCTCACTCCTCACTCTTCATCTTCGCCATAACTATGGCCAGCCATGATCGCACGCAGTTCTGCGGCGCTGGAGGCATTCTGCATCCGGCCGATGCGGTCGCCTTCGTTCGCCAGCAACTGTTTGACGTTGCTCAGGACGCTCTCCATCTGGTCGGCGGGGAATTTGCAGGCGCCGTTCTCGTCCATATGGACGATTTCGCCCGGCGCTACGTCCATCCCACTTACATGCACAGGCACATTGACCGACTGCACGGCCATGGCCCCGTGCCCTGGCGTGATGCCGCTGAGCAGATACTGGAAGCCCATCGGTCGAATTTCATCTATGTCGCGTGACGGCCCGTTTGAGATGCAGCCGACACAGCCGATGGCCTGCATCGCCGCCGTCATGTTGCCGCCCGCCAGCCCCACCTTGCCAGCGATCTCCGGCGGGAACTTCTGCTCCAGCACCAGAATCGTCGGCTTGGGCGAGGCGTCCAAAGCCTCCAGAACATCCATGAAAGAGAGTCGCGAAAAGTTCGGGTCCGGCAGACCGTAGACGCAAGTTACGGCATAGCCGACGCGCGGCCCCAACTGCGGGTACATACAGCGAATCGTCTGATCCGTGTACCAATTCTCCGTCCAGGGGTTATATAGCCCCAGGCACAGCGGGTCGTCGGGATAAGTGGCCACGACATTGGTGATGGAAGGCGTGTCGACGGTTTTCAACTCTTCCAGGATCGCTTGTGGAGTCATTTTTCCTTCCTCGTGTAGTAGGTATTGGTGTTGTCGAGTGCGCTATTGCTACGCCATATGAGCGCGAATGAACGGTAATCTCGTTCGCGGGGGTCGGGCGTTAACCACTTTGGATAAACTGGCAGATCCGTTCCATCGCCGGTTTCAATACATCCATGCCGGGCGCGTAGCAGATGCGGATCGACCCTTCGCCGCCGTTGCCAAATGCGCTGCCCGGCGCGACGGCCACGTGCGTCTTACGCAGAAGATCGAGGGCGAATTGGAACGAGTCGTCCACGCCTTCGAGTTGCGGGAAAAGATAAAAGGCCCCTTCTGGCTCCGGCAGGTTGACGCCGGCGGTAGCGCGCAACAACTCTGTTGCGAAGTCGCGGCGCTCCTGAAACTCCTCCACCATGGCCGCGATATCATCCTCACCCTGCGCGATGGCCGCCTCACCGCCCCGTTGGATCATCGTCGGCGCGTGGGAGACGATGAACTCGTTGAGTTGGGCCGCTTTCTGGATGAAATCCGCCCGGCTCACCATCCAGCCAAGCCGCCAGCCGGTCATCCGGTAGGTCTTGGAGAATGAGTTGACGACAATGACCGCATCCTCGCGCGTGCAGAGTTGAAGGATGGAGGGCGCAAGCTGCGCCACATGGCCGCTGCGCTCGTGATCGCCATAGTACATGCGCTCGTAGACCTCGTCCGCCAGCAGCCACAAACCGTGTTGGCGGGCGAACTCCAACAGCGTCTTCTGCTCCGCGACCGTCGCGGTCCAGCCGAGTGGATTCGACGGCGAAGCATACAGGAGCAGACGCGTGCGGGCGGACAGCGCGGCCTCCAGCGCGTCGAGGTCCGGCGTAAAACGCGGCCCTGCGCGCGCCATGGGGACCTCCACGGCGCGGCCGCCGAACATCTCCACCATCGCCGAACCGTTGGGCCAGTTTGGGCTGAGCACGAGCGCCTCATCGCCCGGATCGATGACGCATTTGATCGCCAGGTTGAGCGCCTGTACGCCGCCGGCGGTGATCTGGATCTCAGAAGGATCGATGTCGATGGCGTGGAGTGCGGCAATCTGGTTGGCGATGGCCGCGCGCAGAGACGGCAGTCCCTGATTGGCCGTGTAGAACGTCCAGCCTTCTTGCGCAGCCCGGTTGACCGCTTCGATCACGTATGGTGGCGTGGGCAGGGTTGACTCGCCGAACTGCAAGAACAGCACGTCCTCCATGCCAAAGGCGACGTCCGCCAGCGCGCGAATACGGGAGGTCGGGACGGCCTCGGCGGAAGGCGCGAGGTATGGGGAAGGCATGGAACGCTTGGAGATCCTTTCTGCATCGCACGAACCTAGGTTCTCTGTAGGCTGGAGCGCAGGTCTGTGCGAAACGCTCATCCCTGCAGCAGGGCGCGCGCGATTTCGTCCCACTCCTCCGGCAGAGGGGCGCTGCTGGACGGCTGATTGGCGCGACGATACCAGTGATCGGCGTTGGGCAGATCGCCTTCCACCCGGTGCAGATAGGCATGCACCCAGGCCGAGCCGTTGCCGTCCGGCTGCCCTTGCAAGGCGTCGTGGGCACCGTCCCAGTCGTTGTCGGCCTCCATCCACAGGGCGCGCAACGGCGCGCCGACCCCGGCCGGCGGGGCGTCGTCAGACAGGCTGGCTTTGAATTCGTCGAATGTCATGGCGCTCTCCTCGTTCAGGTCGACGCTCTCGCGTAAAGGTTGCCCAACACTTACTCCGGGACGACGGCGATGCAGTCCACTTCGATAAGAATGTTGGACAGTTGGCAGCCGACCGTTGTGCGGGCTGGGTAAGGCTTGGTTACATACTGCTGGTAGACTTCATTCATTATGGCAAAGTCGTTCAGGTCGGCCAGAAAGACGCCGACTTTGGTCACATGCTCCCAGGAGGTGCCGGCGGCCTCCAGCAGGATCGTCAGATTGTCGAAGACCCGCGTCGCCTGCTCGCGGAATCCGCCCTCAACTCGTTGGCCGGTGGCCGGATCCAGCGGCCCCTGACCGGCGATATAAGCGACCGGCCCATCGGCGACAATGCCCTGGGAATAGATGCCAGCGGGCGGCGCGCCCTTTTCGGTGTACACTTCCTTGCGCATTCGGATTGTCTCCCGTTCCGTTGCTCACTGTTGAATGGATTGGCGAACGTTGGCAAATTCGTTGTCCGCACTAATGCTTGCAAATGATGCCTACCGAGTCAACTTATCATATTCGGCGTGAATTCCAATCCAAAACCAGCCCTTCCTCACATTCAACTGCTACAGCGCGATACTTGATGCCGACTCTGGCAGACCAGAACCTCCCCACCTTCTTCAAGTGTAAGGACGGATGTCTCGAATCCCTTTTCAGCAGGCTGAAATTTCTGTCTGCCAGTTGTTGAACATCTCGCGGCAGTCGTCGATAACATTGCCAGAAAGAAGGGTTTGCGAAATGTCTTATAATTCTTTGCAATCCCCCGCTCGCAAATCGGCAATGGCCTGATCGGCAAGGTGGTCCAATTTCCCAGACTTGACATCCTTCTCAAACTTCTCATCCCACAATGTGGCTTCAAATTCTTCGAACCACTTTCTGAAACGAGCCAGTTCATGCGCTGAAAGTTGAGAAACGGCTGCCTGAACTTCTTGAGCTGTTTGCATAGTTGAATCCCGCATTTCTCTTGAATCATTCCGCTTCGGTTCACGGGTATCTAAGCTGAGGCAAGTCCTTGAAAAAATGCTCCGGCCTAACCTATTGGCCGGGCTGTGCAGCCTGTATTCTTGGAGACCACTGACTCTTGATATAGGACAGGACCGCCCAAATCTCTCCATCGTCGAGTTGATCCCCGAAACCCAGCATGTTGCTCTTATATCCCCCACCGACTACAGCAGTCGTGCCCAACTTGGTGATCTCGAACAGCAACTCATCAGCGTGGTGCCAGGTGTGGCCGCTGGCGTCGTGCGGAGGGGCTGGAAAGAAACCGTCGTCATCACGTCTGCGCCAATTGGGCTGCCCTTCAAGATTGGCGCCGTGGCAGGAGGCGCAATGCTGTTGGTAAAGGATTTCCCCTTGTGCGACCAACTGAGGATTGGAAGCGTCCGCCCCCTGCACGGGCGCTTCGGCTGGGGCTACCGGTGTATCAGTCGGGAATGCCATCGCTTCAGTCGGGGTTTGCGTAACTTCCTCCACCGGCGTTGCGCTCTCCAACTGCTGACCACCGTCTCCATTGCCGGACATACTGCATCCGAAAAGGGCCAGCGCCACTGCCAGCAGTGTTGCGAGCAACAATAGCCCTCGTTTCATTCTTACTCTCCCAACGCCTCCCGCAGAAGCCGTAACCAGTTGCCATGGCAGATGGCCTCTATGTCTGCCTCTGCGTAGCTGTGCGCGCGTAACATTTCCGGGATGCGCTGCAAGTCGGCGATCGTGTCCAGGTCAGCCGGGGACTGCTCGCGCCCGAAGCCGCCGTCCAGATCTGTGCCGATGGCAATGTTGTCCGCATTGCCGGCTAGTTCGCAGATGTGATCGACGTGCGGAACGATGTCTTCGAGCATGATGTCCCGATTCCATTCCTGACCAGCCTGCCACTTCGTCGACACCATCCACACGTCCAGCGCCATGCCGATGACGCCCCCGCGCTCGATGATCGCCCGCAACTGTTCATCGCTGAATTGGCGCTGGTGGGGCACGATCGCCCGGCAGTTGTTATGGCTGGCCAGAACCGGGCCGTTGTAGATCTCCAGGGCCTGCCAGAATGCCTGGTCGGTCAGGTGGGTCAGATCGAGCATGATGCCGACGCGTTCCATCTCTTGCAAGAGCGCCGGGCCCATTTCGCCCAAGCCGAACTCGGTGCCCGTGCCGCCGGCATAGCGGCATGGGCCATAGTGGGCCGGGCCGATCGCCCGCAACCCTGCGCTGTGCCACGCCTCCACATGATCGGGAGACAGGATCGGATCCGCCCCTTCCATCGACAGCACAAAGCCCAATGGAGGCTGCGCGCCGCCTTCCTCCTCCCATGAGGCCCATTCACTCCAATGTTCGTCCAGTTGGGCACGGGTGGTGATGATGCGCACGATACCCTGATCTTCCAGCGCCCGGTAGTAGGCCAAGTGCCCCTGGGCCATGGCGCAAGCCTGGGTCGGGTGATCGTAGTCGATGTCGGGGGCGGGGCGTCCGGTTGACCGCGCGATCGCGGTGGCAAAACCGAGGGCGACGCGGCCCTGGCGCATCTCCGGGAAGGCGACTGTGCCCTGGCCCTGTCCTTTGCCGCTGTTCTTATTCTCAGTCGCGCGAATCGTATAGACCGAACGCGTCAGATCGCGGTTGCCCTGGAGCGCGTTCATCGCCAGGTCGAGGTGGGCATCGATCAGAAGCATGGAGAACTCCAGAGAGTGCGAAGAGTGGAAGACGACCGGACGGCCATGCGATCAGTCCGAGGCAATTGCCCATTGTGTCGCCGCGTCCCGACTGCGCGCTACAGGGAGGCGCGCAGTCGTACTATTCGGCGTGGGAGGTCCACCGTCTCAGGCGGTGCCGTTCAGGTCAGCGGGCATCTGCACCTTTCGTTCGACCTGCAGTCTGGCGCTGCTCAGGACAGTAACACCGTTTTCGCCGCCGGCGTATATGCTGCCGCCCACTTCCAGCAGGCACAGGGCCGCGTCGCTATCGCTGACAGCTGTCCAGACCGTGCCGTCATGCGAACGCCACAACTGTGTGTCGTCGCTCAGCAACCAGTTGGCCGGTGCGCCGCCTGCGTCCGCGGAGGAACTTTCCGACCCGCCTGGCAGGGCGATCAGCGCGTTAACCTGCTCCGGCGCGCCCTCCACGACGGCGAAGGAGCGCCCGCCATCCGTTGACCGCCAGAGGCCGTCCGTTTCCGTACCGGCCAGCACCAGCCCGCTGCAATGCACATCCGGCGCAACCGCGATCGTCTGGTAGGCGGCGTCGGCCGACTCACTGCGCTTCCACCCCAGCCCGGCATTGGGCGAGCGGTAGATGCCCTCCTCGGTTCCGGCAAAGACGACCTGCCAGCGGGGCCAGGCGTCCTCGTTCATCGGCGGCGCCCAAGCCAGCGTCAGGATGGTCAGGTTGCGCAATCCGAAGTTGCTTGGCATCCAGCGGAAGCCCCGGTCGCGGCTGCGCAGCACGCCGTCACCCTCGCTGCCGGCCAGAATCAGACCGGAGTCGTCATAGTCCGGCGCGGTGGCAAAGGCGAGGATGGCGGCATCTGCGCCCTCTTGCCAGGCGGCCTGCCACTGTTCCGCCGTATCCAAGAGATATGCCACGCCAAAGGGCGCGCCGCCAGTGAAGATGCGGTCATCCAGGGCGCAGGCCGTGGTCAGCCTTTCCTGGGGCTGGGGCGTCGGCGTCAGTTCGTCCGCGCCAACGGCAAACAAGCCGTATGGGCCGGCAGCCCATACACTGCCTTCATGTTCAGAGAGGGAGAGAATTATCGACATGGTTTGTCTGGCTTTGCTTTATGTGAGTGTGGGTTGGACAGTGATGTCTGACAGTGCCTTGTACTTCCTCTTCAGTTGCACGCCGCGACCTTCATAAATGCTGACGACCGCAAGCCGCTATGGTTCCATGCTTTGCGTCGGATCGCGATGGTAGACAATCGTGTTGGTGCCCAGGGCCATCAGCGCGCCGCTGACAGCGGTCTCCAGCACCGCGGTCTGTACGCCGGTTACATCCACCAGCCCGGTTTCCTGGGCATCGACAAGCTCCTTCTTGACGACATCGTAAGTGTAGGCCGGCCCGGCCTCCTCCAAGCGGAGGGCAGCCACCGAAGGAGATTCGATGCCCGCATTCTTGACGAGCTGCAAAAAGGGCGCGTCCAGGGCATCGCGCAGCACCTTGACGCCGAAGTTCTGCTCGCCCTCCAATTCGAGATCGTCCAGAGCCTCGCGCGCATGGACAAAGGCCGCGCCGCCGCCGGGTACGACCCCGGTCTTGTGCGCCTGCGAGGCGGCAGTGAGCGCCCTCTCCGACAAACCCGACAGGATATCGCGTTGTTGTTTGAGATTGGTGCCCACCTTCAGGACGCCCATCCCGCCGGTGAGCGCAGCCAGCCGGTTGATAATTTCAGGGCGCTCTTCATCGTCCATGCGCAGTTTTTCAAGACGGAGGCGCAACTGGTCGACCGTCTCCTGGACCGCGGCCGAGCGGCTCTGATAAGGCTGCAACTGTAGCGTTTTGCGGTCAACCTGCACGCGCATCGTCTCGCCCAGGTCCGCCTGCGAGGCTTTGGCGGCGTAAGCGTAGTAGTTGCGGCCCAGGATCGTCGCACCTGTGAGCGTCGTCAGATCGCGGAAGGCCATCCGTCGCGGATCGCCGATCTCCTTCAGTTGGACGCCGAGAATGGAGATCTTCTTCTTCTCCTCCGTCTGGTTGCGCACCATGACATGGAGCGCCTCCTCCTTGAAATGGGAGGCTATGATCACCAGAGATTTCTTGCCCACCTTCATCGCCGCCTCGATGAGGGCGACGGTCTCGCCTGCCTCCGAGAGTGTGTCGTCGACGAGGGCGATGGTGGAATCACCGTAGATCGCCCATTTTCGGATCGGGTCGGTGTAGAGGTGGAAGCTGGCGATTTCGGCCTTGTAGTTGGCGCCGGCATGGTATTCGCGCGCCAGATAGGGAGCGACAAATTTTTCGACGGAGACGCGCGCGTCCGGGCCGAGCAGGTAACTCAATTCGCCTATCGTGGCCGCCAGATCACGGTCTTTCACCACTGTCAGGGCAACGAGGGCCAGGTCATCCTCCGTTTCAACAGGATAGGCCATCTCCTTTAAGCTCTGCGCGACGGCCGTGGTCGCAGCCTTTAGGCCGATCTCCAGTTCGCGGAAGCTGATGCCGGCCGTCAGCATTTTGAGCGCCTGTCGATAGATGTCCCGGGTCAGCAGAGCGGTGGCCGTGCCGCCGTCCCCCACCTGTCCGGCGATCCGCCAGACAATGTGCCGCATCAACATTGCGCCGACATCAATGCGCGGGTCGCCCAAGCTGAGAATGCGACGCACCGCGGTCGCCGCATCATCCAGCAACTCCGGCCCGCGCGTGCCGTCTCGTTCATTCACAACATGGCCGCCGATCGGCCCAAAGGTCGGCGCCAGCAGGTCGGCGATGGCATTGATGCCACTGCTCAGATTCTCGTGGGTCTCTTCTGGGCCGGCGACCGCAGCTTTGTAGTTTTTGATCTGTTCCAACTTTACACCTCGATTTTCTGACGTTTGCTTTGATTACCTTCTGGCCCGACTATCAACTGCCCAATATCCCACTGCCAACCGAATTACGTCCACAGGTGCGCGTATTTCAGACCGGTGCATGTGTTGAACAGGACGACCGTTTCATCTCCCTGAAGCCAGCCCGATTCCAATAGTTGAATTTGCGCGGCGAGTGTGGCCGCGCCTTCGGGCGAGGGGAAGACACCTGTGTGCCGTCCCATCAATTTGGCGCTGCGCAGCATTTCGTCGTCCGGCACGGCAATGGCAGTACCGTCGCTCTCTCGCACCGCCTGGAGAATCAGAAAATCTCCAACCGCCGCAGGAACCCGCAGCCCATCGGCAACGGTTTGCGCTCCCTGCCATGCCTCGGCAAATTCACTGCCCTGCTCGAATGCGCGCACCATCGGCGCGCAGCCGCTGCTCTGCACGCTGACCATGCGCGGCCGCTCGCTGCCGATCAGGCCCATCTGCTCCATTTCGTCAAACGCCTTCCACATCCCCACCAGCCCCGTGCCGCCGCCGGTCGGGTACATGATCACGTCGGGCATGCGCCAGCCTAGCTGCTCGACGATCTCATAGCCCATCGTCTTTTTGCCCTCGATCCTGTACGGCTCCTTGAGCGTGCTGACATCGAACCAGCCATACTGCTCAACCTTCTCTCTCACCTTGGCCCCGCAGTCCGTGATCAGGCCGTCCACAAGCGTCACCTCCGCCCCCAGATTGCTGCACTCGACGCGGAAGGTAACGGGCACATCCTGCGGCATGTAGACGTGGGCGGGCAGACGGGCCTTGGCCGCATAGGCGCTCATTGCGCCGGCCGCGTTGCCCGCGCTGGGAATCGCCAACTCGGCCGCGCCCAACTCATAAGCGCGGCCCACCGCCATCACCAACCCCCTGGCTTTGAAGCTGCCCGTGGGATTGAACGACTCATCTTTGATCAGCGTGTTGGAACAGCCAATCTCCTTGCCGAGCGCCTGCGCGCAGATCAAGGGCGTCCACCCTTCGCCGAGCTTAAACTGCGCCGCCTGCGTCCGAACGGGCAGCACCTCTTCATAACGCCATAGCGAGGGTTCCCGCTCCTGCAGAGAGGCGCGTGTCAGGGTCTTGGCCGCTTTCGTCAGATCGTAACGTGCCAGCAGCGGCTTCTCGCAGGCCGGGCACAGATTCATCAACTGGTTGGCATCGTACTCCTCTCCACATCGGCTGCAGGAGAGATGGGTGAGTGTCGATCGGGTTGCAGTCATGCGCTCTGTCTGGTAAGTGTGTTCCGGCCCGCGCCCGCGTAGAGCGCATTAAGCACGGAGATTTTATGACATAAGGAAAAAGGCAGTGGAACAGGGGAGCCGACTGCCTGCCTAATTGTACTGCGCTTCCGACAAGTAAGCAAAATCGACTATGATTGATACAGTTCACTGGATTACCATGATTCGCGGCCACAATGCGCAGGGCGTGCAATCAGGGTCGGACATGGGCGCGGCGCGGCCAGAACAGGAGGACGAGCAGCCCATTAGCAGCCGCGAACTGAAGCGCGAGCGGGTGTGCGCCAGATATGGGGGAAGTTGGTCATATGGGGAGTGCATGCCAGCGGTCGCTGAGTAGTCGGGCACGGAGGAGGTAGGTGGGGGTAAAGTGCGTTCACCTTGAGAACCGGCTGTTTTCTGAATTGCGTATTACGTATTGCGTAAAGGCAGGTGAGACGGCCACGTTTCAATTGCGTTATCGGCGCGAAAAGTTTCGGTTTCAAACGGGATTCACATCAGATGCCCAGCGGGATTTCTGGCCACGGCTCTGCCAGAGCGGACTTTCCTGCACCGATGGAAGAGGTATGTTAAATGCGCTACCACTTCGTTATATGAGCGCCGGTTTGTTACGGTATTGGTGTCATGATCTGCTGGGGATCCTGGCTGGCAGGGTCGCAAAATTCTAAAATATAGAATTATTTAGTGTCCGCTTTTACCCCCCCCTTTTGGCCCAAAAGAAGCAGGCATTGGTTGAAAACAGAGGACGGGGGCTGGGCGCGGCAACCGGTTCCCGATCGTGGGGGAGTATAGCACAGATGGTCGAATCGGGCAAATCGGAGTGACGCACGGGTGTGTGCCGGATTAGGAGTCAACTGGTCCAGAGGATCGCTCATGTCAGTGAAGTTGACCAGGTGCGATCCAAAAACTCACCTTCATTTTGAATTGCACCCGCGGGTGCAAGTGACTTGACAACCGGCGCGCAGCAAGTGGTATACTGCCCTGAGACTTGTCTATATCAGTTGACGCTTCACATCAGTAGCCATTCCCTGACTACTCGTTTGCACTATTGACGCCTGTATCCATCGTGTTGTCGAACTGGAAGAAATCCCGGAAAGCGTGCGGCATCAATGGCTTTGGCGCCTTCATTGCCTGTAATCTGTGCGGGAACTGGAGGCGAAAGGAGGAAGTGGAACTGTAGAACCTGTTTCCCCCAGAACAGCCTGTTTCTAAGTGTGTCCGTAGAAGGCTATCGAAAATCGAGGTCCAACTACAGTACTAATGTAAATCCCAAATGAGACCAAGAACTTGCGTATTGCGTAAGGGCAGGCGGGACGCCTGCGATCCCAGGGTGTAGCCCGTGAGAAAAGTCGCGGTTTCGAATGGGATCCACATTAACACGAGGAGAGACAGACTCATGGCTCACACAAGATCTCAGCTGTTCACGCGACGTGATTTCATGCGGCTAACCGCAGTGACGAGCACCGGCCTGGTGCTTACGGCCTGCGCGCCGGGAGGGATGCCCGCGCCGGCGCCGGCGGCAGACGAGATAGTCACACTCGATTACTGGACGTGGTTCTATACGGGCGAGTTGAAGTCACCTGACCCCCACCTGAATCTGCTGGAAGAGTTGGCGCCGGGTTATTCCTACAACCTGGCGATCCAGGACGACTACGCCACCATCCTCAAGACAGCCGCGGCCGCCGACGAGTTGCCCGATCTCATGGGATGGGGCCTCATCGACCAGGCCCCCTTGATCGTCTTCCTTGAGCCGATGGAAGGTCACATGGCAGAAGAGTATGGCGCAAACTGGCGAGATCGGTTCAAGGAAGGTGTGATCGAGCGCGCCGAAATGCGTGACCCGACGGGAGAGCACATGTTGGTGATCCCGTACTGGAAGGCCGGCGCCGGTGGCCTGGCATACAGCCTGGAACTGCTGGAAAAGGTCGGCGCCAGCGAACTGCCGAGCGACTACGCCGGTTTCCGCGAACTGTGCCAGGCCCTTATTGACGCGGGCGTCACCACACCGGTCACCTTCCCGGGCAAAGGTGGACAGAGTAGCGTCTGGCTCGATTATCTCGCCGGTCAGATCGAGAAAGACGCTATGCTCAAGGCGGCAAGTGGTGAATTGCCATGGAATGGGGACGTCTGGGTGCAGACGATGGTAAACTACAAGATGATGTTTGACGATGGCTGTTTCGGTAAAAACCCCTTCGCCATTGCCTGGAGCGATCATGATCAACTGATCGCTGCCGGCAAAGCGGCCATGCATTACGCCTACGAGACCGAGCCAGGACCCCGCGCCAATCCTGACTATTGGCCGGTTTGGCGCTATGGGGACATGCCGCCGGCGCAGCCCGGTCTGCAACCTGGCCAACTCTACTTCTATATTCCCATGAGCATTGGCGTCTGGAAAGATTCGCCCTCACCGCGCAAAGAGGGAGCAATCAAAATGGCGGTGGCGATGGTCAGCGATGCCTACCAGGAACTGATGTCCGTGACGTTTGGTCCGGTCCTTAAGGGTATGACCGTTCAGCCTACGGGCGAAGCCGCTTTCGATGCCAGCGTTGAAGCGCACTATGCACGACCAGGCGCTACGCAATGGGGCGTCATTGCCCTTTCCCCTGAAGTCATTGCCGGTCTTGAGGATGCCACACAGGCGGTCTTCCTCACGGGCGCTGACATACAGGAAGAGATGGACAAGGTGCAGGCGGCTCAGGTCGCGCTCGGGTCGTGATCTGCGTGCAATGCAGCCCAATGCCGAAATGGTGTTGAGAAACATGGGGCGCCCGGTCATCCTCTGCCCTGACCGGGCACTTGGACGATGCTGCACTCCATCTGCCGGACACTGCAGCATCGTTCAATTGTTTCAATGCGGGTGGCGTGCCGTACTCGGGCGTGCAGCGAATAGCACACGGCAACTGCCCGCGAATGATGAGCAGACGCAATGCCAACAATGGTCCTGACCAGCAACCTGCGCAAAACCTACAAACGCGCCGACGGCACAAACATAGAGGCGGTCAAGGGCGTCGACCTGGACATCCAGCAGGGTGAGATTTTCAGCCTGCTGGGTCCAAACGGGGCCGGCAAGACAACGACGATCTCGATGATCAGCGGGTTGGTGACGCCCACCGAGGGGGATGCCGTGATCGGCGGCCATTCGATCACCCGGCAGCCGATGGCGGCCAAGCGCCTGATGGGCTTCGTCCCCCAGGAAATCGCCCTTTATCCCGAACTCAGCGCGCGCCAGAACCTGCTCTTCTTTGGCAGAATGTACGCGATGCGCGGGAAGGCGCTCAAGCAGCGTGTCGATGAACTGATCGAATTCGTGGACCTGTCCGACCGGCAGAACGATCGTATCGACACCTTCTCCGGCGGCATGAAGCGCCGCGTCAACATCGCTGTCGGCCTGCTGCACCGGCCCCAACTCATCTACATGGACGAACCGACCGTCGGCATTGACCCGCAGAGCCGGCGCCGCATCCTGGATACCGTCAAACAGCTGCGCGACGAACATGGCATGACCGTGCTCTATACGACGCACCTGATGGAGGAGGCCCAGGAACTGAGCGATCGCGTTGGCATCATGGACCACGGCGCGATCATCGCCATGGGCACGCAGGCCGAGTTGACGCAGCAGGTGGGCGAAGAAGACCGGCTGGAATTTACGACCGGCACGCAGGCGGTGACGGATGAACTGCTCGAACGCATTCAACGGCAGGCCGCCGGTGTAACGCGTCTGCTCTACAATCCGCCTGAGCAGCTAAGTGATGAGATCAGCGAGTCCACGCCCGCGCGCCTCATCGCCTTCGCCAAACGGGGACGCACAGCGCTCCCCCAGATTATCCAGCTGCTTGACGCCGCCGGCATCGAAATCCACTCTGTCGCAGTGCGCGAGCCGGACCTCGAGGCCGTCTTTCTGGCCTTGACAGGCCGCGCGCTGCGAGACTGAATCCCAACCTTGCTCTCTGTTTGCCCGTTTTCTGCGAACATCTAACCGGCCCGCACATCTTTCCCCTGGTTCATGCGTAAAATCATCACAATTGCCTGGAAGGAACTATACACCTTTTTTCGCGATCGAAACTTGATCCTTCTTTCGTTCGCAACGCCCTTGGTGTTGTCAACGATTATTGGGCTGGCGTTCGGTGGTGGAGGCGACTCTGATACGCCCGATTTCGCTGACATCGCCGTGGCTGTGGTCAACCTGGACGAGGGCGTCGATTTGCAGGAAGAGTTAAACTTGCCCGATCTGGTCACGAACCCGGATGCGCTTCCGTTCGATCTCAGCGACATCGCACTCCCCTTCGGCAATACCCAAGTCGGGCTGAGCACGCTGTTGAAGAGTGGCTTTGCGCTAAACTTCGGCAATCAAATCGCCGGCATACTGCTCTCCCAGCCGGCCGCGGGCGCCGATACGCTCGGCGGCGATGGATTCGATTTCACTGCGATCGGATGCAGCCTGCTGGATGATGCCGAAGAGGCCGGCGCCGCCCGCTTCTCCACAGAAGGCACGTTGGACGAATTGCTGAACGCCACCGCGGTCGCTGATGCCGACGCGGCGCGTGCTGGCGTGGACAGCGGGGAGTACGCAGTCGCCGTGATCATCCCGCCGGGGTTCAGTAGCCGGATGATACCCCGCTTCATTTTCGGAGAGGACGGCAGACTTCGCACCCAACCGGTCGACGAAGCCGGGGCCGTCGAAGTCTACGCCAACAACGGCCGGCCGATCTCGGCCCGCATTGCCTACAGCATTGTGTCGGGGATCGTCAATCAATTTGTGCGCGTCAATGTCGCTCTCAGCGCCACGCTGGAAACATCTGTCAATAGCTTGTTGGACAATTTCGATCTCAGCGAAATCGATCTGGGCAATGTTGACCTGAGTAGTATCGACATATCCAGGTCCCTGGCCGCGCTGCAAAATCTCGATGCGACGGCAATCGAGCCTTTGGGCTGTCTGATCACGCCCGGCGCCAGCAACATCACCGTCACCCGGCGGCCGCTGGATGCGTTGCAGCAAGCTCCTTCATTCGCTCGCATCATCGTCCCGATTGGCGCATCGCAGGCGGTCTTCTTCGCCCTCTTTACCGGCGTCTTTGGCATCCATTCCATCTATGAAGAGCGTCGGCAGTGGACGCTGCAACGGCTGATTGTTTCACCCACGCCGCGCATCTACCTGTTGGTGGGCAAGCTGTTGGGGAACTTGGTCGTAGTCCTCCTGCAGATCCTGATCCTACTGGCCGCGTTGACCTTGATTGCCTCTATCGTCATCGGCCAGCCGACCTTTATATGGGGCGCCAATCTGGCCGCTATCCTCTTGGTGACGCTGGCGCTGGCGCTGTGTGTATCGGGCCTGGGCGTCTTCGTTGTCGGGCTGGCGAGAACACCGGAGCAGGTCGTGCTATTTGGCCCCATGATCAACATCACTCTGGCTGTATTGGGCGGCGCCTTCGGCTTTGCCCTGCCCGATCAGGCCGCGCAGTTCTCGCTTATCTACTGGGGAGTGGACGCGTTTTTCAAACTTGCCAACGCCCAGACGGACATTGTACTCAACCTGGTGGTCCTGTTCGCTCAGGGTCTCGTCCTGTTCCTGCTGGGGGCATGGCTCTTCAAGCGCAGACTGAACCTGTAACCACATGCAAGCCAATCCCATTCGAAACAGTTGATTTTGAATGAATCACGCAATACGCAATACGCAATCCAATAAAGACCGTCCACGGCCATGCGACCAATCCTGACCATCCTTCTCAACGATCTGCGCATCTTCTTCTCACAACGGGGCAACCTGATCGGCCTGCTTGTGATACCCGTCCTGCTTACCCTGGTGATTGGCTGGAGTCTGGGCCGCATCGGCGGAGGTGGACCGACCCGATTGCGAGTCGATCTGATCGATCTGGACCGGACAGACATGTCGGCACAGTTGATCGACGAACTGCGCGCCGCCAACGATGCGCTCGTTCTCTGCCCGTTCGACAACGACGCCGACGACTATTGCCGGCTGGAAAATGAACCGTTGCAGCTGGAGCGCGCCATCGATCGCGCCCGCGCAGGGAGAACCGGGGCGCTGATCGTCGTCCACGCGGGCTACGCCGCCGCGCTGGAGAACTTCCAGCGGGCGAACATCGACTACTACTCGACAGCCGACCCGATGCAGCCCGATCCTGTGCTGCAAAGTCTGAACGCGGTGCTGCAACGCGTCAACAGCGCCTCGATGACAAGAGGTGTGGCGGGCGCGCTCCTGGACAACGTTTCCTCGGCCATAGAGTTGCCGCTTCTCGAAGAAGAAACGCGGGCGGACTTTCTGCATTCCCTCTATTTGCGGGCGCAGGAGATGTTGAGCGAACGGCCCACCGCGGTGCGCTTCACGGCGGCTGGCTCTGTTGGTGAAAGCCTAGACGGCTCCGATAATGGCTTCAACCAGTCGGCGCCGGGCATGGGAACGTTGTATGTCATGTTCACGGTGCTGGGCGGTATGGCCGTCCTCCTGCGCGAGCGCCGCCAGTGGACACTCCAGCGTCTGATGGCGCTGCCTCTCTCGCGGGCGCAGCTCCTCGGCAGCAAGATCGGCGTCTATTTCACGCTTGGCATGATTCAGTATTTCGTCGTCTTCATTGTCGGCGCGGTCGCTGGCATGAACTTCGGCAGCAATCCCCTGGCGCTGCTCGCCATCATGGTCGCCTTTGTCCTCTGTATCACCGCCCTCACCTTCGCCCTCGCGCCCTGGATCACCAGTGATGGCCAGGCCAGTGGGTTGGTTCTGCTGTTGTCCCTGTCGCTTGCGCCGCTGGGGGGAGCCTGGTGGCCGCTGGAAATTGTGCCTGATTTCATGCAGACGCTCGGTCATCTCTCGCCCGTGGCCTGGGCGATGGACGGCTTTCATGATCTGATCTGGTTCAACGGTGGATTTGGCGACGTTTTGCCGGAGATCGGCGTCCTGCTCGCCGCGGCGGCCGTGTTGTTCGTCGTCGGCATTCGCAGCTTCAAGTATGAGTCATAAATCGCCTGATCCTGTGCATATTGTTACCATGTGATACGTTTGCGTTGTGTCAATAACAACGGAGACAGGTCTATGACTGCGGTACAAAAGCAACTCATTCCTCGCATACTTATCTATATCGCCTTGATCCTGATCACGCTTGTAACAATCTACCCAATGCTCTACATGCTGGCGACAGCCCTCCGGCAAACGGGGACACCGTCGTTTCTGGGTATCTTGCCGGCCTCCTTCACCTTGGAGAATGTGACCCAGGTCTTCCGCGAAACGCCCCTCGCCCGCATGTTAGTCAACAGCGTGCTCGTTACCTCGTTCAGCACGGTTGCCACGCTATTAGTCGGCTCTCTGGCCGCGCATGCGTTCTCGCGCAGAGCTTTTTTCGGCAGCAAAGTTTTCTACGTTTTCCTCCTGTTGGGAATCATGCTGCCGTTTTCGACCCTCATGATCCCCCTGTTTCAGATAGTCAAGGAGTTGAAACTCCGTAACAACTATCTGGGCTTGATCTTGCCCTATGCTGCCGCCAACATTCCCTTCTGCATTCTGATGATGAGGAACTATTTCGACAGCCTGCCCAAGGAAATTGAAGAGGCGGCCCGCGTCGATGGCGCCTCCAACTTACAACTCTACTGGCGCATCGCTATGCCGCTCTCAGTTCCGGCTCTTACGGCAACCGGCATCTTTGTCGCAATTGGCAGTTGGAATGAATTTATCCTGGCGCTTCTCTTCATGACCAAGCCAGAGATGCGCACCGCCCCTCTGGCAACCGTTTACTACCTCCGATACCAGGGCCAGATCCTGGAACGCGCCTTTGCCGCGCTCACCTGGGTGGCGCTACCTGCGTTGCTGTTCTATTTTGTTGCCCAGAGGCAGTTCGTACAAGGTCTTACCGCGGGAGCGCTAAAAGGATGAGCAGTCCAGATCAATCTTCGTCCAACACCGATCCGGGAACAACGCCCGCGCCTACACCGACAGCCTCCGCGTCGGCAAGCTCGTGGCGTCGGCGGCTTGCAAGTGGCGGCCTCAACAGCGCGCTGTTGTTCGTTGCTCCCGCCCTCCTTCTTTATACCGCCTTTTTTGCCTATCCCCTCATCCTCACGGTTCGCCTCAGCTTTGTTGAATGGGACGCAATCAGCCCGCCGCGCTTTGTCGGCCTGGAGAACTATGTAAGTCTTTTCGTGGGGCAGACACATTTCTTCACCGCCCTCAAGAATAACCTGCTTTGGATAGGGCTTACCGTTCCCTTGCAGATCATCATCGGACTTCCGCTCGCATTGGTGCTGGACCGCAAGCTGCGCGCCCGACAGTTCTTCCGTACGGTCTTCTTCTCCCCGATTGTGCTGTCCGGCGCAGTCATCGGCGCGACGTTCAGCTTCATGCTTTTGCCAGGCGTCGGCATTGTAAACCTGATGTTCGCAGCCCTGGGTCTGGAATTTCTCGATCGAGCATGGCTGGCCGATCCCAAGTGGGCGCTCTATGCAGCCATCGCCGTCAACGTGTGGCGCAGCTTTGGCTTTGCCATGGTCCTGTACCTGGCCGGCCTGCAATCCATCAACCAGGAGATTATCGAAGCCGCTACGGTTGATGGAACCTCCCCGCTGCAACAATCCTGGTTTATCACTATCCCTCTGCTGCGTCCGACCACCGCCACACTCATTCTGCTCGGCGTCATTGGCGGTATGCGTGAATTTGAACTGATTTGGCTGTTGACCCAAGGCGGACCGGCGCGTCTGACCGAGGTTCTGGGGATCATGGTGTACGAGGAGTCCTTCAAGTTTGGGAATTTCGGTCTTTCATCGGCCATTGCCGTCCTCATGGTGATCATTACGTTGGCCATAACGCTCGTACAACTCTATCTATATCTTCGGGGTACGAAGGAATAGCGAAAGGTCAATCGGTGGAGCAGAAGTTAGCTTGGCTGGAAGAGGCGGCCCGGAAGGAGCTTGCCGGCGCACGTTCCCCTGCCCATGATGGCACGATCCTGTACATGCCAGACGGGCTGGACTTCTACGGGGCGCTGTGGACGCGTGACTGCGCCTATCTGGTGCAAAACGTCTTTGATCTGTTGCAGCCAGATGAGGTGCGCAGGGCCATTGTCTATCTGTTGCGGAAGCAGCGTGACGACGGCTGCGTGCCTGATCGTGTGCAGGTGGATGGAACCGCTGTCTACAGTGCAGGGCATCCCGACACACCTCTGGGCGATCCGCCCACCGACAACTCCTCAATGATGGTCAGCCTGGTATATGCATACGTGCAACAGGCCGGCGATCTTGAATTCGCCAGCCAGAACCTGGAGCCACTGCGACGGGCACTTGACTTCACGCCTCGCAGTCCGGCGGGCATGGTGCATATCCCTCCGGGCCACCGGCAGTCCCCCTATGGATTCACCGACACAGTGGCCAAAACGGGCGATCTGCTTTTCTCATCCTTGCTTTACTGGGCGGCCTGCAAGGAGATGGCGGAGCTATGTGAACAATGCGATGAGGACGCCGCTTTATACCGCCAGCGCGCCGCAGACATTGAGCTTGGCGCCGAACGGCTGTGGGACGATGAGGTTGGCGCTCTTCGCGCGGCGACAGTGGGTTGCAATCAGATTGACATATGGGGAAGCGCGTTCGCCGTCTATATCGACTTCATGCACGGCCAACGCCGCCAACGGCTGTTGAGCTTCCTGCGCGACCGCTACCAAGATTATGTCTGGCGCGGACAAGTGCGGCACCTGTTGCGTGGCGAGTACTGGGAGCGACTTCTGAAAACCAGGTACCCTATCGAGCGGGATACCTACCAGAACGGCGCTTATTGGGCGACCGCCTCGGGCTGGGTTCTCTACGCCTTGGCCTTGATCGATGCAGATCTGGCGCGTCGGATGCTGGCAGACCTGCTGCATGATTTTCAGGAGGCCGGTATATACGAATGTATCAATGTCGCTTATCGCAAGGTGGAGCACTACCTGCCCAGCGTCGTGAATCCCCTGGGCGCGTTGCGGCGCATACCTTGGTTAGACAGCGAATAGCCACGGCAAGTGCAAGAGACATGTGTGTGCGTGCCGTCTTCTCCAGTTCTTGCAAATAGCTTTTTAATCCTGCCCTGTGGATCGCACAGCTTTCTACGGCAAACAGTATAAGTCGTCGCGGCCAGGATGTGACGGCGTGCGCTGAAAATCGATTCCTCTGCTATGATTGGAGCCAGTATTGCACCTTGAATCCGCATAGATTCGGAGTCAAAGCGAATGACTACGTTGGACAAAGTACAGGAAATGATTCCTTCCATGACAGCGGCAGAGAAAGCTCAGTTGCTTCAATGGATTGCGCGTGACATCGGTGGTGTCTTTCCTGGCATTGAAAGCACGCCAGGTGTATTGGGTGGTGAACCGTGTATTGTACGCACGCGCATCCCTGTATGGCTATTGGTGCAGGCCAGAAACCTCGGCAGTCGTGAAGCGGATATATTGAGGGCCTATCCAACTCTACGTGCCGAGGATCTGACCAATGCGTGGGCGTACTTTAGAGCCAACAAAGAAGAAATCGAGCAACAGATCATGGAGAACGAGACAGCCTAGATATGGCCCGCCTATACGCAGACGAAAATTTCCCTTTGCCAGTTGTCGAGGAGCTGCGAAAGTCAGGGCACGACGTACTGACAATCCAGGAAGATGGCAAGGCGAATCAGAGTTTTCCGGATGAGGAAGTTTTGTCTGCTGCAAGTGCGAGTAATCGGGCTGTATTGACCATAAACCATAAGCATTTCATTCGTTTACATATAGAATCGTCACGCCATAGCGGCATAATATCGTGTACGTTCAATCCGGATTTTGAAGGTCAGGCCAGACGTATTCACGAGACAATCAAGGCTCACGATTCATTGGAAGGTGAACTGATTCGGGTCAACCGGCGAGCAAGGTAGAGGTACCATGAAAGGCGGCAATTCCGCCTGCATCTAGGTCGATCCGCGTCAATGGAGGAGGCTGCGATGGAGTATTCCCTACGTGTCATGAAGATCGGCGAATCGATGGCGCCAGGCCCAATCAATTTCTACATGAGCCACTGGGACGAGCTGGAGTACGGACCGCATTTCATCTGGCTGGCCAAGGGTGGTGGGCGCACCGTTCTGATCAACACGGGCCTGCCCCAGGACCCGGAGGATCTGGAGATTCTGAACGAGGCTTGCCGGGGCGCGCATCCCCAGAACTTCTTCTCCCCCGATCGCATCTGGACCCCTCAGCAGGTATTGGCCGATGTCGGCGTCAGGCCAGAGGATGTGGATGCGCTCCTGATCATCTCGTTGGGAGCCTATGCCACGGGAAACATTGAACTTTTTCCAGGGGCCGACGTCTACTTGTCGCGCACGGGCTGGATAGACTTCCTCGCGCCCGAGCGACCCCTTCCCTTTGATCCCGAAGTCGTCCTGACCGATGCCACGCTGACCTACCTGGTCACCGCTGGCCGGGAGCGTCTCCGGCTTGTGGACGATGAAGAAGAGGTGCTGCCTGGCATAAGGATGTTCTGGGTGGGGTGCCATCATCGCGGCTCCATGGCGGTCTCTATCCAGACTGCACTCGGCAAGGTGGTGATCTCGGACTCGATTTTCCGTTACGACAACTTTGACAAGGGTATCCCGATAGGGGTGTTTGAAAACATCTTCGAGTGCCAGGACGCGCTTGAGCGCATTCGTCGTGAAGCCGATGTCGTGATTCCCGCGCATGACAATGACGTGTTGAACCGTTATCCTGCCGGTATCATCGCCTGATTCTGAGGAATTTCCCTTTTTTTTGGGCCAAGTTGAATTTCCCCCCGAGCTGTTTTTGTCTGAATAACCCTCTATGATCCAGAAAATACGCATTGGCGTGGTGGGAACCGGATGGTGGGCGACCTACACACACCTGCCGGCGCTCAGCGCGCGGCCGGAAGTCGATCTGGTCGCACTGTGCGACCGCAATCCGGAGCGATTGCGCCTGAGCGCCGCGGCCTTCGACGTTGGCAGAACCTATACTGATTTTCGCAAGATGCTGGCGGGCGAAGCGCTGGACGGCGTAGTCGTCGCTGCGGCCCAGCCAGCCCACTATGAGATCGCGCGGACCGCGCTGGCGGCAGGCTGCCATCTGCTATGCGAGAAGCCTATGGCGCTTGCTGTCAGCCACGCGCATGAGTTGATGGAACTGGCTAGACGGCAGGAACGCGCCATCGTGATGAGCTATCCCTGGAACTACACGGCGCACACGCAGCGCGCGCGGCAGGCCGTTCTGGCCGGGGAACTGGGCGAAATTCAACTGGTTTCGAGCCTCTACACGTCTACAGCCTACCAAACCTATCGCGGCAATCTCGACGCCTACGCCGGCAGCCTCGAAGCCCCGCTCTTCGGCCCTCTCGTGAATGCAAATACGCAGTTGAGCCGTGGGGGTGGACAAGGCTACGTCCAGGTCACCCATGCGGCCGCGCTGATCTTCTGGATTACAGGTATGCGTCCTCAGCAGGTGACCGCCCATATGAACAGGCTGGATACCGAAGTGGACGTTATCGATGCCATCAATGTGCAACTGAGCCATGACGCGCTCGGTGTTCTGGCCAGCACCGGCAATCTGCATCCGGGGGACGTCGGTCAGCACAATTTATCCGTTTACGGCAGCCGCGGATATCTTCTGCTCGACCTCATCGCCGGCACGCTGACAGTTCACAGACATGGCGGCGCAGTGGAATCCCTGCCACCTTTGCCGCCCGATGAACGTTATCCGCGTTTCGCGCCGGCCAACAATTTCGTTGACGTAATTCTGGGCAGTGCCGAGAATCTCGCACCGGGCGACGAAGTTGGTAGAACTACCGTGCTCTTTCTCGATGCGGCCTACCGGTCAGCGGCCAGAGGAGGCGCTCGGGTTTCTGTGGCGGCGTATCGGGCAACGCCATAGCAAGGCAGCCGCCACTTCGAACAGGGGCAGCAACGATCTCTGCCCGCTCTTCAAGTGCCTATCGCCATGGGGGCGTTCTGGGCGGGCCGACAACCATCGCGCCACTCTGGCCGTGCTCATAGCCCACGCCGGTAGGCACGTCAAAGACGAGGTCGAAAACGAAGCCCATTTCAGTGTCAAGATTGGCCCGCACCGTATCGTCGGTCGTGTTGGCCGTCGCCGGGTCAACGCGCTGCGTGACGTAGGCAAAGTCGACGAATTCCCCAAGGGGGTAGGCATACCGCACCCAAGTCCCCCGGTGAAGAATGACGCCCTTACTCCCGTCCAGCAGAAAGGAGGTCGCCTGCTCAACGGCTGGCCGGCCTTGTCCATCATTCGGGGCGACGACAAAGGCGCTCGGCCGCATACCGAGAGGGATGAGGACGACTGTGCTCGCAGGGTGCTTTTGCAGGAACTCACAGCGGCCGCCGCGGTAGTAATAACGCAGGCAGCACATATAGGGTTGCGTGGGAAATTCGAGCGCTTTCTGCACCCAGAGCATGCCCAGATTCCCAGGCGACCGGTTGAGATTCGGGGAGTCGGCCGTTTCCGGTTCGATGACTGCTCCGAATGGCTGGAACGCCGATCTGTTGAGGCGCTGCACAGGCAGTTGCCTGACTGAAATCTTTCCGGTCATGTGGCATCTTCTCCTGATGGGGATTCAGTGGTAACAAAAAGTTCGTCCGGACGTATAGGCCGGCCTTCTTCGATCGAGCGCAAGAGGGCGAATAAGGTGCGCATCGTTCGCAGGACGTTTTGGCCACTGGTCCAAGGTTGTCGCCCATCCTCAATTGACTGCAGCAGGTCGGCCCGCGTGGCCAAATATGATCCAGGAGACATCGTATGCGCGAGAGGAATCTCGAGCGCCAGTCCCCGAATGTGGTGGGGGCCGTAACGCAGCGTGGATCTGAGCACGCGCGAGGCCGCGGGCAACTCTTGATCCTGAAGGCCGTCGACGCTGGCAGTCTCGCCAACGGCAATGAATTCGAACTGGCGGCGGTGTCGGGTTGCAAAGTCGTAGAGGAGCGTGGCGTTGGCGCCGTTGGCAAATGACATGGTAGCCGCCAGAACCGAGCCGATGCCATCAACGCGCCGGCTCCAGTGCGCGTACACCTCATGCGGCTCCTCGCCGAACCAGGACAGCAGGATGTCCACCCCATGTACGCATACGTCATGCACCGCATGAAAGGCATTTGTATGCTGACGACCAAGGGCCGAATGATAGTTGATGGAGGCCGAGAGCAACTCGCCGAGGGCGCCGGCGCGGATCAAGGCCCGGCAGCCGTAGAAGGCTGGCCCAAAGCGCGTGTTCTGGTCAACCGCCAGAATTACGCCTCCGCGGCGAGCGTGGGCGACCATAGCCTGGCACTGCTCCCAGTTTTCTGCCATCGGCTTGGCGATGATGACGTGAATACCCCTCTGCGCTGCCATTGCCACCGCATCAACCCGCGTCGGCGAAAGCCCTACGTCCCAGCGCAGATTGATGTCGACGAGATCAATCTCCACTGTGTCCAGCATCTCTCGATAATTGGTAAAGACTCGTTCAACGCCCCATTGCGCCTGCAAGCTGTCGCGCGCGGCGGGGTCGGGATCGGCTGCTGCCACCGGCATAATCCCCGCCGCGCGGTAGGCAGACATGATTTCGCTTTGCACAATCCTGCCGGCTGCGATCAGGCCGACACGATAGTGACGGGGAATCGGTTTCGCCAGCGCATCAGGCAGCATATTGATTTCGGCAATGCGGTCGATCTCCATCTGGGCGGCTCCTTTGTTCAGATTCTCAAGAGCGGTCGCAGGAAAGCGGCCGCCTCGCGCACACCTTCCTCATATGCCTGGAACGGATCCTCATTCTCTATGCTGACCGCTCCCTGATAACCGATCTCAAGCAGCGCATTGATGAACGCTGACCAAGACTCTGCGTTGTGCCCGCGGCCAATTGTGCGCTGAATCCACGCTCGCTGTTGCGGATCGCTGAACGCCCGGTCGTCGAGGACGCCAGCTATGGCTACCTGCTCCGGGATCAGTTCCGTATCCTTGAGATGAACATGATGGACCGCTTCGCCCAGTGCCCGCACCACGGCGACCGGATTCATCTGCTGCCAGAAGAGATGGCTCGGATCGACGTTCGCGCCAAGTATCGGACCGACTGCCTCTCTCATGCGCAGCAGTGTTGGCACGTTGTAGACAAGATGAAGCGGGTGGAGTTCGAGCGCGATCCGCTCCACGCCGTGATCGCTGGCAAAGATCGCCAATTCGCGCCAGAGAGCAACCGCTTCATCCCACTGCCTGTTGAGCAGAGCTACCGATTCTTGCGGCCATGGGAAAAAGATCCAGTTGATCGTCGTCGCATCGGCGCCGTCGCCGCTGGCGCCCGACATCGTTACGATCCTGTTCACGCCAAGCTGCTCGGCCAATAAGATCGTTTTCCTGATGAGCTGCTGCGATGCCTCGCCATGCACCGGATGCAAATGCATGCCGGAGCAGTTCAACGCGGCAATCTCCAATCCCCGCTGCTTCAGCGCATCCAGGAACGATTGACGTGCCACAGCATTTTCGAGGAGGTAGTTGGCCCCCGAAAGCTGGCCGAACTGTGTAATTTCGATCTGTGTCGCGCCGATCTCAGCGGCGAGGTCAAGCCGTGCTTCAAAACTCTGCCGGGTGGCGATGGGGCTAAGCCAGACAGGTGTTCCCGTCGAGCTATCCTGTTCCTCCTCATCCGGCTGACCGTTCGACGCTGTAAACAACCGCACAAGCAGACTCAGCGGTAGGGGCCGCACGTCTGTACTCACATGCTCAGCCATGATCGGTTCCCTCCTTATTAGAAGAGGACTTTGAGGTACGGTATGAAGACATAGTAATAGGGCGGATTTTACGTGCCTCCTTTCTGTTATTATACTGTCAGAAGGCCGCTTTCTGTTATTCGCAAACGGGAGGGGTGGCGCTTGCAAGGTTGCGACCGAGCTCGTCGCTGAACAGCGCACACTTCAGCTTGAACTGCTACAGCAGTTGCGCGGCGGGCCAATCTTTTCTTCCAACGACGCAACTGGGATAGATGGAAGTCAACCAAGATGCTTTCTCCTGAGCAAGGCACACATTTGTCATCAGCAGGGAATAGCCTTCCAGACCAACCGTCCGGTCTGTACGCGGCCGCGGGCGTGGACATCGAGGCCGGCAACCGGGCGGTCGATCTGATGCAGGCCGCCGTGCGCGCTACCCATACGCCCCAGGTGCTGGCTGACGTGGGCAGTTTCGGCGGCCTTTACGCCCTGAACGATCTGCCGCCGCAGCCGCTGTTGGTGGCCTCCGCCGACGGCGTCGGCACCAAAGTCAAACTGGCCGCGCAGCACAACCGCTGGCAGGGCATTGGCCATGATATTGTCAACCACTGTGTCAACGACATTCTGGCGCAGGGCGCGCGACCGCTCTTCTTTCTCGACTATATCGCCGCCGACAAGCTGGTGCCGGAGCACGTCGCCGCAGTGGTGACCGGTATGGCGGACGCCTGTCGCGCGGCCGGTTGCGCGCTCCTCGGCGGCGAAACGGCCGAGATGCCGGGCGTCTATACAACCGGCTCCTGCGACGTGGCGGGCACAGTTGTGGGCCTTGTCGACCGGCAGGCCCTCCTGCCCCGGAGGCACGCTATGGAGCCTGGCGACCTGCTCGTCGGGCTGCCCAGCAGCGGTCCCCACACAAACGGTTACTCCCTCATTCGTCGCGTCATCGCCAACCGCGATCTGCAACAGACTCTGGAAGATGGCGCGCTGCTTCTCGACGCGCTGCTGGCCTCCCACCTCTCCTATTTGCCCGCGGTGCGCGAACTTGAGGAGGCCGGCATCGCTATCAAAGGGCTGGCGCACATCACCGGCGGCGGCTTTGTCGACAACCTGCCCCGCATCCTGCCGTCAGGATTGCGCGCGCAGATCGACCGCCAGAGTTGGGAGGCGCCGCCTATCTTCCGCCGCCTGCTGGCCTGGAGCGAAATGGATCGTGACGAAGCCTATCGGGTCTTCAATATGGGGATCGGTATGGTTGTTGTCCTCGCCGCAGAACAGGCGCGTCGCGCCCAAAGCGTGTTGTCCCATGCTGTGCTGATCGGGGCGTTGGTTGACAGCGATCAGGCTGAACCCGACGTAGCGCTCCTTGGCTAGCGCCTGCGTTCCCAAGTTGCTGCCTCTGCGCTTACTTCTATGCCACACAAACTGTAAAACGTCCGACTATGATCGCCGAGGGCGCCTTCCAGTTCTGGAGAAGCTCAAGATGCGCAATACGAAATACGCAATACGAGAACTCAAGGAGACGCCATGACCACCGAACTCGTCCAACTTTCTCTCAACGGCCCAATTGCGACTGTCGTTCTCAACCGGGCCGACAAGCTCAACGCGCTCAATACGGAAATGTTGGCCGCGTTGGAAGAGTACGCGGATGAACTGGATCGCAATCAGTACGTGCGCGTCGTTCTTCTCGCCGGTACGGGCAAGGCTTTCTGTGTTGGCGCCGACATCTTCGAGTGGAGCGATCTGACGCCTTTGGAGATGGGGCGTAGGTGGATTCGGGATGGACACCGCATCTTCGCCCGTTACGCGCGGCTGCCCCAACCGGTCATCGCCGTACTCAACGGTTACACCTTTGGCGGCGGGCTGGAACTGGCCCTGGCCGCGGACCTGCGGCTGGCCGCGCGGGGCGTGCAGCTCTCCTTCCCGGAGGTGAAACTGGGCATCATTCCCGGCTGGGGCGGAACCCAACGCCTGGCGCAACTGATCGGGCCAAGTCGGGCCAAGCAGATGATCTTCAGCGGTGAGCGCGTCGCGGCGGAGCAGGCGGAAGCGTGGGGGCTGGTGAACGAAGTCGTGTCGGCGGAACATCTGGCGGAGCGTGCGCTGGCCCTGGCCAAAACGATAGCGGCCAACGGCCCGGTCGCCGTGCAGATGACCAAGCAACTGATCGACGCCGCGCTGTCGGAAAGTAGCGATAGCGGCGTGGTTCTGGAGACTCTCGCCGGCAGTCTGGCCTCCTACACCGCCGACGCGCAGGAAGGTGTTTCCGCCTTTCGCCAGCGCCGTCCGCCCAAGTTCAGCGGGCGCTGATTGATAGGGATGAAGGGCAGGTGGCTTCTCCGATGCGTCATCGCGTCATCGCTTTTCTTCAATCATTTCACCGCAATGGGGGCACAGGATTGGATCGTTCTCCTTCTTGCCCAACTCCTCCATGAAGCCGGACCCCAAGATGCCCGCAGGCAGCGCGAACAGCCCAATCCCTACGATCGCGATTACCCCGGCCAGAAGGCGTCCAGCCGCCGTAACCGGAAACACATCTCCGTAGCCGACCGTCGTCAGCGTGATGATGCTCCACCACATCGCCTTGGGGATGTTGGCGAACTCTTCGGGCTGCGCTTCGTGTTCGGCGAAGAACATCAGCGATGAGGCCATGACCAGCAGCAGGAACAGCACCGAGATCACGGCGAGCAGTTCGCCCCGCCTGGTGTGAATAACCCGTCCCAATGTGCGCAGGCCGGAGAATAAGCGGCTCAGACGCGCGATGCGGGCCAGCAAACGCACCACCCGCAGGAAGCGCAGGTCAAGCCCGTGCAAATTGACGAAGACCACGATGTAAACGGGCAGAATCGCCAGCAGATCGATGAGCGCCAAGGAAGAGAAGATAAACCGCAGACGACCCCACAGCGGATGGGCATATTTCTGATCTGCGGTGCAGGACCAGACGCGCAGCAGATACTCCACAGTGAAGATGCCTACGGATATCGCCTCAAAAAGATAGAAGGCCAGCGGCGCAGCCTGATAAATCTCCTCCACAGTCCCCAAAATGAGGGCGACGACATTCAGAGATATCAGCGTGATGAGGAATACGTCGAAGATCTCGCTTACGCGGTTGCCCGGCGCCGCCTCCTCGATGATTTCGTAGACCGTTCTCTTCAGAGAAGTCATCAGTATGCAGGACGCCCAAAAAAGGCGTAGTCATAGCCTGTGGATCAGTTATTGACTGTGGAGTGGCAGCCGGCGTCAAGGGGCTAAGTTCTTCTTCATTTTAGAGCGGCTCAGACCGTATTCACCAACTCTCCGATCCGCTCCTGCAGGCGAAGGTGCCGAGCTTCATAGAATTCCATAAAGCCTCCGATTTCATTTGGAACTTCGCCCAGGTAGTACCGCTCGCAATAGGCCTGTCGCGCTTGCGGCTCCGGATGAAGCTCGGCTAGCCACTCCGATGGCATCTTGGCCCGCTTTTCGTTGTTGATATCCCCATCCAACAACTGAAGATTACCAAGTCGATTGGCGCAATCACGAGAAGACTCGATCTTATCGTCGCTGATGCCAGAATTCCTGAGTTGAGCCGGTGTGAAACGGCTTGCAGGGAACACGTGGTCTATGTGGAATCGATTGCGCAAGTCCAAGAAAGGAGACAATAACGTTAATAGTGCGAAGAGCCGCCTGTCGCCAAAGCCTATGTCAGCGAGGTCTTCAATTTCTTCCTTTGTAAACTCTAGACTCTTCCCTCGCTGAGCCATTACTCGGCGCAACTCGTCGGCGGGGAAATGATCTCCATCAGCGTTGCGGATGACTTCCCGGAGGGCTGTAAGAAGTGTGTCGAGCCCACTCCCCCATATTCCTGATGCCTTTAATAAAGACCTCGTAAGCCATCCCTGAATCGTTTTTCGATTTTCGGCGTGTCGGCCAAGGGTTGCGAAGCCATGTTTGGTTCCGTGCTGATAGAAGTAGTAAGAAATGGGCAATAACGCGCTAGGTGCCCTAATGTTTGAAGCGTTAAATCCGAAACTTGCAACAAGATTAACGGTAGCGGTTAACGCGCTGCAAATCCGGTCCCAGTTCTTTTCCAGCTTCGCCATATTTTCGTGAGTAAAATTGCTGACACGAAACCCTACGCTAGCTATATCGGTCAACATCAGCCCAGCTTTCAGCACGAAATCTTTCGACAGGTTGAAGCCCTCTCCGATACGGTTCAAGTCGTCGACTAACTCATTCACCTCTTTGCGCGCATCCAGTTCCGTCCATTGGGATACGGCTATGCTCAGCAAGAGGTCTGAATATGAGAGCACGGTGCCCCCGCTATTTCGTCGTATAAATATATGAAGGACGCGGTCAAGGTCTTGTCCTCGTTCTTCGTAATATACGACTGTTGGATCGACGCAAATTGCTCTATACAACCTGTCAAGTGTTGAGTAAGCAGAGTCTAACTGCGCATCACTCAAGCCCCTTCCTGTTAGCCAGCGAAGCATTCCTGGACCGGATTCAAGGGTCAAGACATCCGAAACCCTGAACCAAAGGGATTCATCTTCTTGCCCTACCTTAGATTTGTCGACAAATTCGAAGGTGTAGATGTTGCCTTCTTCATCCGGTTCAGGCGGCGACAATAAGTCTAGAGCCAAGACACGGGCCGGAAACGCTTTTGAACTGCTCCAACGTCCATAGCGACGTTTAACCGCCATTGAACCTCTCAGGCCAATGTTGAATGCAGTTAACCGTTGCTGGCCGTCCAGCACGGCTGTCAGCGACCTGTCGTGGATAACCCCAAAGTCGGGGCAATGGGGCCTGTCGCGCTGGTGATAGTCGCGGACGAATCCGTACCAACGATACATTGAAGACTGTTCCCTGTCTATTCGCCAAAACAGAAATTCCCCGAACGGATACGACTGCATCACGCTATCGAACAAAGAACAGATCTGCCAAGGCCGCCAAACAAACTCTCTCTGGATGGCTGGCAAAACGTATTCTTTCGATTCGATCTTTTTCAGCGCATCGCTGATGGTCCCTCCTTGTTGATACATTCGTTTGTCCTTTCTATTGGGGATTTGACCTACTTGGGGCAAGCCGTCCTTGAACTGCGCGTGGTGTCCACCGGTTAAGAGAAGATTGATGGAGGTATTCGAGGTGTGTTAGCAACCACCGACTGTTGGTTTCGCCTGGGGATCAAATGGTGGGCGAGGAGGGACTCGAACCCCCGACCTCACGGATGTGAACCGTGCGCTCTAACCAGCTGAGCTACTCGCCCTTGTGGGGTCTGCTTCTGCAGAGACAGCGCCTGCTGAACCATCGCCGAGTATATCATCGACCCCGTATTTTGCAAATTCGGGCCGATACAGCAGAATAATGTGACATGCGCTACTGCTTTGCTATTTGAGCGCGAATGCCATCGACTCTGGCAGCCCGCCGCGCCACGCATGGCGCGCCACATAGACTTGGCACGATACCGCCCATGCCCCGATTCTACCGCTACGGCCGTCTGCTGAACCGACTGTTCTTCGCTCTGGTCATTGCAGCCGGGCTTTTCGGCTGGTTCCACGGCGCAAGAAACTGGCAGCTGGACCCGTCCGCTCTTGAATTGGACTCACTGACCGGTGGGGCTGACTGGATCGAACTCATCGCCGGTCTGCTGGAAGACGCCATCCAGATCTTCCAGGAGATCACCAGTTAGCCGCCGCACAAAGTCGTCCTGTTCGTTCACCCCTACTGATCCGGCTCTTTCGGCGCGTGGATGCACTGTTGCCCATCCTTGGCATTGAGATACTGGCATAGCCCGATATAGGCGGGGCGAAATGTAGGCTTGCCACAGCACGGGCTTGGCTCCATAATCCCCCACCAGTACTGCTCTTCATCCTCGGGGTTGCCGTCGCTGAGCCACTCCAGATTGGGCATCGTTATCAGACTCATCAGACCGATCCAAGGGCGCCAATTAGCGTCGGCCCATTCGTATGCCCGCTGCAAGTACTCCGCCTGCACCTCCAGATCGATGCCGGCATCCGCGCCATGCCAGCGGTATTTGGGATTGACCCGATCCGTTGTCCAGCCAAACTCCAGCAGGACGATCTTCTTGTCGGCGTCACCGTGTCTTTCCATAATGGCGCGGATGTCCTCCACATGACGGAAGCTGAAGAAGCGGTGCCCCCCATAGCGCGTCTCCGCCGCCGCAGTGTCCGGTTCCAACTCTGGCGGCGCGGCAAACCCCACGCCGTGGACCCCCAAGGCGTCAAAGTAGCCCTCGCTGTTGTCCTCCATTGCCTCGTACATTAACTCATAAAACAGGTCGTCCGGCATGGCTTTCTCGTTGTTGTCCCCGGTGGGGGCCATGCCGGCGCTGATGACGATCGCGTTCGGGTTCGCCAGTTTGATGGCAACGTATGCCTTACCCAGGAAATGGACATACTCGGCCGGGTTCGGACGTTTGTGGCCCCACTCCCGGCTCAGGTTCGGTTCATTCCATATCTGATAGGCCTGGATGCAGCCGACCGCCCCGGGCTTGCAGCTGTAGCGGCTAGCCAGCGCAAAGACGTAATCGGCGAAATGATCGGCGCTTTCGGGGGGCAGACCGGCCCAGAACTCCCTTTTTTGCGGATCGATCGAAACCCGCGCCAGCAGCTTCAGATTGCTATCGTTCACCTGCTGAACCACGCGATCGGAGAAGGACCAGTCCAGGTGCCCTTTGTCATAGCCCTCTATGTCCTCCCAGGCGAAGGTCTGCTTTACCCAATGGAAGCCAGCCTCGCGGATCAGATTCAAGTCCCTTTCCGCCACTTCCGGCCGCCACCAAAGGTACGCCTGCGTGCCGAAATCCGGGCTTTCCATCGTCGCCGGCAGGAAACCACTCTCCGTCGGCTGTTCTGTCTCTTGTGGCTGGGGCTGCGCAGTTGGTTGTGCATTCTCGCTGGTCGGTGTGGCCGTATCTTGCGGCTGGGGAGTTGGGGTGGCCGGAATTGGCGTGTCGGTGGCCGGCGGCGGGACGGACGTATCCGTCGGCGCTGCGCTCGTTTCCTCCATTGGTGTCGGCGTTTGGGTCGGTTTTTCGTCAGAACCGTTACAGGCGGCCAGAGAGAACAGGATGAGCAAGAGAACAGCGATAAGCAAGCGGCGTCGCAAGGTCATTGTCCAGCCTTTGGAAATATGAGGATAATAATGACTTTACAATCTATCAGTTTGGCACAACAAGAGGCACCTCTTGGAGGTGGGAAGTCTGTTCAGACAGAGCGATTCACCTCCAGAATCGCATTCTTGCGCAATGGAGACAGCGTATGATTATTCTTTCAATCGCAATCACAGCGATTTGTGCCGGGGGAAGCTGTCCTATTGTAAGTTAGAATGAACGTAACGGAAAACAATTTATTTGACTTCGAATAGCACTTCAGCTCCTTCAACATTGGAAACAGAGAAGTTGACGTGGATATCGTAGCGCGCTTTGCGGGCTTGGCCGAGCCATCCTGTGCGAACGCCGTCACCGGGCTATTTCCCATGCCAGGTGCTGAATTTCCGGCAAGATCAGCTTTTCCATCGCCAACTTTACCGCGTTGGTCGACCCAGGCACGCTGATCACCGCGCACCCCCGGTATGCGCCTGCCGTGGCGCGGCTGAGCATCGCGGCTGCGCCCACCTCCGCATAGCTGAGCATTCGAAAGATTTCACCGAAGCCGGGCAACTCCTTTTCCAGTGCCCGCGACAGCACATCATAGGTGCGATCTCGCTTGCTGACGCCGGTGCCGCCGTTGAAGACGATAACCTGCGCGCCGCTGACGCTGAAATCCTCCAGCGCCTCGGCTACCTCCGCCGGTTCGTCGCGCACGATGCGAGCGGCGATCACTTGATGCCCGGCCGCCTCTGCCATATGGCGGATCGTCTGGCCGCTGCGATCCGTTTGCGGCGTGCGTGTGTCGGAGACGGTCACGATCGCAAAGGCAATGCTGCCCTTCTCTTCCTCTGCCTGGCGTCTATGCTCCTCTGAGCTTTTTGAGCTATTCATCTTTTCCCTTCCGTCTGCTGTTTGGTTGGCCCTGATTCACTCTGTGCGGTGTCCGGCGAATCCTCGGGGGTTCTCGAAGGCATCGATCCACAGCCGCCGCCAGGTCTCGTAATCGCGCATAACCGTCTGCTGCTTGCTGGGGGAGCGCACGACAAACTCTGGATGCGCAGTGCGGCCTGTATGATGCCCCGTGGTCTGATAACGCAGATCCAGAGACCAGCGGCACTTGTCGGAGCGGTTGGGTGTAGAGCGGTGCGGCGTAAAGCGGGTAAGGAAAATGACATCTCCCTTGGAACACGCCAGCGAGACGGGTTCGGTCTCCGGCATCAACTTGGGCATCACTTCCGGCGCGATCGCCGTACCGCCAGCGGCCTGGTGGCGGCGATACCCTTCACGGTGGACGCGAGGCATAGCCTGCATACAACCCATTTCCTCCGTCGCATCGCCCAGGGGCAGCCAGCAGGTTACGATGTTCGAATCTTCAGCCTCCTCCATCATCACGCCCGCATCCTGATGCCAGGGCACGACATGAAAGGAGGGCCCGCTGTGCGGATCGAACTGTTCCGGAGGTTTGGCTCGCAGATGCTGGATCGGGTTGCAGGCGACCTCCGGCCCGGTGAACGACTCGACCGCGTCCAGCAGCTTCGGATTGTGCAGAAAGTCGAACATCGCCCGGCCGCGTGAGCGCATAATATCCAGCCTTTCCCCCATTTTATTGCTCTGGCCGAACAGCAGTCCGTAGCGGGTCTCAAAGGGCGCGTCTTCGTGGAGGTCGGTGATTTCGCCTTCGCCATATAGATCCTGGGCGCGCTCGTCGACCCACGCGCACAACTCGTCGATAACCGGCTGCAAATCACTCTCGCTGAGGACACCTTTGGCGATGAGAACACCATCTCTTTTGAACGTTTCGGCCTGTTCCGGGCTGAGTGCCATAACCTGTCTCCAATCTTGTTGATCTCTGATGCTCTGCGTGTTACTGTTCCGTCTCGTCGTCCGACCCGATGGGAAATTCAGCCGGAAGCGTCTCGGCCATCTGTTCCTCGTCAAAGCCGCAAAGGGGGTGTCCGAATCCGCTGAGACTACTGCCCGCCTGCAAGTCGAAGATGATGTTGTCATCGGCGCTGGCGCTCACTCCTGCCGGAATGTGATCCAGCTGTAGCGCGTCGCGTAGCTTCCAGGCGACAATGTGATCGGCGCATGGTGTGTCCCCGCTGATGCCTAACCCGCCCAACAGGCTGCCGGTGTCGTTGTACAGGGGAAGCCCGCCGCCAGAGCGGCTCCACCCGCCGGGCTTCTGCCCCACCAAGGGGTCCCTCTCCTGTCCATAGTCTCTTGACGGCCCGGCGTAAGCAATGGATGTATCCAACGGATTGCTTTCATGTAGACCGTACAGGTTCCCTCCCGGTAGCGTTGCCGCGTAGAGATTGCTAGTCGAAAAGGCCAGCCGGGGCAGGCTGAAGGCGTTAGCCGTATTCGCTTTCTGTGCAGAGAGAACGCGGCCGCCCGGCCACTGGGATCCCCGGTTGGTGCCGGAATACGTGACAGCGCACACCACGCCGTCGCGATCAACGAGAGTCGCCCACATGTGGTTGCCCAGTCCACCGTTGTTGCTGGTTGCCACGATTGTCGACAGAGCGCTGGTCACCGCGTTATGGTTGGGCAGGTTGTCGCAACCGGCAACGAACTCCGGTTCCTGCAGATTTCTGGTTGCGCTTTCTACGAATCGAATCGTCGGCGCGCCCTCGACCGCAACGCCCTCGAAACGGATCACCGCGCCGCGGCCGGGCGCGCCCACGCTGGCGCCGTTGATTACTACATAGGCATTCCCGTTAATGTCGAAATCGATCGATGTGGGGAAGGGCAGCCCCGTGATGACATCCTGTGAAGTTTCACCTTCGCCGATGCGAATGATGGCGCCGCTGTTGGGTATCGGGCCTTCGTCCGTGAAGATGCCGAAACGCACTGCATACAGTTCTCCGTCCGGCCCTGTGCGCAGATCGGTCAACATCGTCAGGTCGGTGGCGTAGTCCTCCACCTGACCCGAACCCGGTTCGACTACGACGACCTTGGCCGAACCGGGCAGGAAGGGAAAACCGGGCAAGAACGAAACGTAGATGCGGCCGTCCGCGCCGAATGCGACGGCTGTCGGCACCGGATCCGACTGGAGCGCGCCGCCCCGATATGGATTCGGCAGCGGGCCTGGAATGCCCTCGAACACGGCGACGACCTCGGCAGTCCGGTTAACCGGGTCTACCCGCACCAACGTATTTGCGCCCGCCTCCGCCACGTAGAGAAAGCCATCCGGGCCGGCGGTCAGTCCGTAAGGATGTGACTCCAGAACGAATCCGTCCGGGTTCTGCTCCTTCTCCAGTTTCCACAAGGGGTAGACCTCTAACACGGACCCCTGCAAAATGCGCAAGACTGCGGCTGTATCCGGCAGCGCCTCTTCGCTCGCGACCCCTTGCCAAACGCCGGCCGTGGCGTACATCTCATTGTTGAGGAGGGCCAGCCGGGCGCCACCGACGATGTCACTGCCGAGAAAGATCGAAGGCAGTGTCGCCACAAGTTGTGGCTGGCCTCCCAACGTTACCCGAATCACCCTCGCTGTATTGCCGTATGTCGCTTTGATGGCTTGGTTGGTGTTGGGATCAAGGCCCCCTACTTCAATTTCCCTGTCGCCGCCCAGTCCTACGTCGATAACCCAGATGCTGCCATCTTCTATGGCCAACACGCCTTGTGGCCCGTTCAGCCCGTCCACGATGACTGTTCCGCCGCTCTCTTTTTCTTGCGCCATCGCGCTATCGGACGTGATCCACAGCACTGACACGAGGGCAAATGCCAGAATACTGAAAATGGAAATACGCAAAGTATTCAATTGAATCCTCCTCTTGCCTGCTGCGCACGCAAATTACGCGCAATTGACTTGGGATGTGCAGTATACATAATGCGCTAGCGCAAATCAGTTTGAAATGCCGCCGGACAGAGCGGGCGAGATGCCTGAGCACGCCAGATTACTGCTCCGCCAGAAAGACGATCAGCGCCTCCAAATCGTCTTCAGGAATGTGACGATACGTTGGCATCCGATGGGGACTCAGGGCGAAGCCCTCAACAAAATAGGCATCCGGTTCGATAATGCTTTCGTACAGATAGGTATGCACATCGGTGGCCGCGCCGTTGTACGCCGGATCTTGGAGCCGGGCAGCGGCCAAACTAGCCATTCCATTGTGGGACGGCCCAAATATGCCTTTCGTGGAGGCGCTGTCGAGTTGGTGGCAGATGCCGCAGTACTGCTCCTTATATACGAACAGCCCCCGTGCAGACAGCGCGGCCAACTCCTCCTCTGAGAGACTGCCAAGGTCCGATGCACTCCGCACCCCGCGGCGCTCGGCCCGACGAAACGCTACAGAAACATGTAGAATCCAGGAGATGCGTAGCACGTCTCCCGGCTGCAATGCTTGCTCACTAAGCTCTTGGTTCACTTCCTTCAGAGCAATCATGTCGATGCCGGTCTCGGCGGCGACCGACTCCCACGTGTCTCCAGGCTGCACAACGTATGTGCCTGTGGAACCGGAGACCGCCTCTGCCGTATTCTTCCGCTCAGTGACGAGCGGTCCGCCGCCATAATTCCTGGCTGCGGAAAATGGGGCCATTGCAAGTGGAGCGTTTTCGCTCCCAGAAGAGATGGCGCCGCGTGTCAACTCGGTCGGCAAAAATGTAATCTTTAGTTCATCGCCGGCCTCGATGTTGATGCCGCGCTCTGCCCACAACTCGAAATTGTCCAGTAGCAAGTCCAGGAACGTAACCGAAAACATGTCGGCTATGTCGTACCAGGAATCGCCGCTTTCAACCGTATACAGAGTCGGTGGAATCATGGCGGCCGCGCTAAGACCGGGGATCGTCAACTGGTCTCCGGGCTGGATCTCCTCACCGCGCAACTGCCACAGCTCCACATTTGCCCCTCTGAGAAGATCAGATGTCAATTTGAACCTGTTGGCGATCAGAGACCAGAATTCACCCATGCGCACAGTGTACACGTAGGCCCGCGCATCATCGACTGTAAACGACTGCGCTATGGCGATGTCCGCACTCGGAGGAGCGGCGTCACTGCGGACTCCGTCGCTCGTCATATCCTCGGCCTGGACTGGCGCCTTTACGGCTTGCCGGGCGCTGTCGGGCGTCGCTTCCGTCGGCTCAGCAGCAGGGTGCAACCCTGTCTCCTGTTTCGCCAGCGCCGTCGCCTCGTCTGCCGCCGAGCTACCCTGAATGACGCGGTAGACCATAAGACCGGCGATCAGAATCGCAGCCAACAGCAGTCCACGCGTCAGACCGGAAAAACGCTTGCCTGTGCTGGAAAAGCGAGTTTTCACCCCCTGTCTATTTCCTGAATTTCTCATCTCTTATCGCTTCTGCATCTGGTCAGGAGAGACAAAAAATGAAGAGAGGATGGAGAGACCCACTCTCTCTTCAAACTCCCCTCTCTTCATTTTACCACGCTGATTCCATTGTATCCCCAACGCCCGCAAAAGGAAAGAAGCGATCTGCTGGCGGGCGTATCCCAGATTCTTTGCATCGTTGCTATGGGAACGCGGGAGGCTTGCTGACGTTGAGAGCGGAGGAGGTGGGTAGGGCCAGTTTTGACAGTTTCTTGTAATGGCGTTAGACGAAAGACAGTTCCGCCAAGAAATCTTCAAAATGCCAACCGCGATTTTCTGCCGCGCCTCTGCCGGAGCGGGATTTCCTGCACCGATAGAAGCCGTGTGTTGAATACGCTACCACTTCGTACTATGAGCGCGCATTGTTAGATGCGCTACCCAGGGCAATCGCACTTTAATTTTGTAGTACCTTGAGAAGACAATCCTGACGCCAACCGGCCCGTTTGCGTTTAGCGGCGATGCCGATTTTAGCGGTCTTCTCGTGTCGTAGTAAGTTGAGTGCCATACGGCGCAAGATAGCCATGTTGTGTGGTGGGTGGCCTTGCCGAATGCGACTGTCGTCTTCGCGCAAGGCGATGTCGAGCACCCAGTGAACCGAGTTTTCGATGCCCCAGTGGCTGCGCGTGGCAGCCAAGAGTTGTTGGGCATTCGGGGGCAGGCTGGCGATAAAGTATCTGGTTTCACAGGAGCTATGGTCAGGCAAACGGCGTTCGCTTTCGACCATGACCAGAGTTTGGAGTTGTGTCCATTCGCCATCGGGATTCATGTAGTCGAGGAATTCGGGGGCGGTCGTGACCCAGCAGCGCCGGATTTCGATGCGACCGTGGTCTTTTTCGACAGTCTGGTGGTAGTCGTGGGGGAGATGCACGAACTCCTGTTCCCGTTCACGGGTGAACATCTCTTTGACATCATCATGCAACTGGGGTTGGTTCTTTTTCAGCGCCAGAACATAGTCAGCGCCGCGCGCAGTCAGCAACTGCGCAATCGATTTCTGACAGCCGATGGCATCGATCGTGACAAGGCAACCAGAGAGTTCCAGCATCTGCAACAATTCGGGCATGGCGGTAATCTCGTTCGAGTCTGATTCCACCTCTGTCTGCGCCAGCACCAGCCGATTGCTTGAGGCCCAAGCGCTGACCAGGTGCAACGGTCGCTTCTTCCGGGTATGATCATGCGCACGACGTACCCCTTTCCCATCAATCGCCAGAAGTTGTCCTTCTGCCAGTTCATGCAGATGCTGCACCCAACTCAGAAAACAGGCCTCAAAGTGCGCTGCGTCCAGCCGCGCAAAGACACGACCAAAGGTATCGTGTGATGGAATCCCATTCGGCAACCCCAACATCCCTTCTAGCCACTCCTGTTTGCAACGTCCGAATTCTTCGATTTCGACCCAGTTGTCCGCACCACAGATGACCGCACAGATGGCGATCACGATGACATCTTCCAGTTCGTGGCGTTTCGCCCGCCCGGTAGGTGGATCTTCCAATTCCATAAAATGCTCAACCAAAGACGATGCCTTGTCGTTTGTCATGAGTCCCCTCCCTTTTCAGGTTGATGAACTCACTATCTTACCAGACCGGGCGCATGGGGACACATACGCTTTTCGTCTCCCAACTCTAAATGCGATTGCCCTGATGCGCTACCGCTTCGCTAGATGAGCGCGGGTTTGTTAGGGTATTGGTGTCATGATCGGTCGGGGAACCTGGCTGGCAGGGTCGATGTTTTCTAAGAGCCTGTTTGAAAAGGGTAAAGCTAAGGGCAAAACGGCGCAATTGATACGAAATTATGGCGTGCAGATGAAGGATCTGACTGCTTTCCGATGGTTGTTTTCGGCCTATCTGGGCGATACGCGTTACTTTTCAAACAGCTTCTAAGATATAGAATTATTTAGTGTCCGCTTTTACCCCCCCCCGTTGCCCAAAAGAAGCAGGAATTGGTTGAAAATCAGTGCGCTACCGCTTCGCGCGCCCAGAGGGCACCCGAGCGCCGGATTGGGGAATGGAGGGCTGGGCGCGTGGCGGCGGCGTCCCCGGTCGTGGACAAGTGTAGCACAGATGAGCGAATCGGGCAAGAGGGGGTGGCGCACGGGTGCATCCCAAAATGGGGGCGAGTTTCTGGCTACCTCTGGGGAGTTACACTGGGATGCTCAGCCCGCTACTCTGGACAACCCCAAATCTGGGATGCACCCTGGCGCACAATAAAGCGGGATGCACCCTCTGCTGGCTGAGCCACATCATTGCGCCGGCCGCCGGCTGCTGTGAATTTGGGATGTGAATGTGGCCTATTCGGAGACGTCCGCGTTCCTCTGTTTGACAGCAGGTTCCGGCAGGTTCTGGCCGTCTGTGTACACAGGTAGATTGTCAGGCTTTCCGTCGATAGTGATGGTCCAAGCGGCCATCCATCCGGTCACGTCGTTGGCGGCAACTACATACCAACTGCTATCCTCCAGCCTACCAATAACCTGGTACGTTTCTTCACTGTTGAGCAGCCTCAACTGGGGCGCGTCGGTCTGCGGTCGCTCGCGCAGGTTGACAGATGGATGCAGGAGCGTTCCGGTCAAGGAGGTCGGCGGCTCCGGCGTTGAAGTGGGAAGGTTGCTCTCCAGCGGCTCATACGAATTGATCAGAGCGAGAGCGGTGGCTGTCGCCTGCGCAGTGACCGGCACGACGCGGTTGGCCGGGAACAGCAGTGCGCCGACTGTGGCCAGTATGAGTCCGCCGATGACGAGGAGCGGCCACCCTCGCCATGGCTGGCGGAATCGCGGTGTAGTGGGTGTGAACGCCAGACCCGGATAGGTGGGTCCAACCTGCGGCGGTGGGATATGCACATCCGCCCGCTTGAAATTGGCGAATATCTCGCCCAATTTATCTTCGTATATGGGATCAATGCGCCACTCGTTCAGGCGGGGATTGTAGGCCCGCCCCGACTCAGGAATCGCCGCGTTGAGCGCATTGTGAATGGACGTGAAATCCGCCGCCCAGCCCACGCGAATGTAGTGGGATCCGTTTTCCAATCGCTGATAAGAAAGCCATGCGTCGGAGGGTTTGATTCTCTTGCGGGCCAGCTCTATTTCCTCTTCCGTCAGGGGAAGTAGCTGCGCCGCTCTCAACTCCTCATCGTGCGTCCAGCGCTTCAGAGGATTCGAGAGTTGCCGATAGGCCTCATCCACCCGTGCCAGAAAGGGGTCTGACGGTTCCGGCCCCGCGATCAGGGAAGCCTCGTTGAGATATTCTCCAGTGTGTAGACGCACCTGGCGCCGATAGGCCGCGTCCAGCACTTCCTGCGAGGCGTTGGGTTGAACGCCCAGTATCTGATAGAAGCTTTGCTGCGATTTTTCGACCACCGCCCACCGTCCACAACAGGAACCAAGAGAGCAGGGATTGGCGGGAAAGGAGATAGTACACCTTCACCTTTCGCCCCTCGCTCCTCCTTGGATTGATCTATCGACGGACCCCTTCGGTGAAGCCGCCGCTCTCAACCAGCGCGGCTACTTCCTCTTTTTCAAAGAGAGCCATGTCACCGGGGATCGTGTATTTCATCGCCGCCGCGGCCGCGCCCCAACGCAGGGCGTCGACCAGCCAGTCTTCGCTATCCCGGTTGAGGTAGCGGTAGAGCACGCCGGCCGTGAACGCATCCCCCGCGCCGATGCGCCCTACAGTACCGCCGCCGGGGAAGATCGCCTGCCGCACCGGCGGGCGCCCAGGTTCCGCCGCGATCGAGCCATCCGCGCCCAATGTGAGGATGACCGTCGTGCAGGGGAACTCGCGCTGGAGCGCGGCCAACGCATCTTCCGCGCTGATCACTTCTGGCAGATCGTAGTGGGTCTGGGCATCCCGAATCGGCGCAAAGAGAATATCTGCGGCTTCGGCAAAGGGTTGGCAACCGCTGCGGGACTGCTGCGGCGTCCATAGTTTGGCGCGGTAGTTGATATCGAAACTCACGCTCCAGCCGGCGGTTCGAGCCAGTTGCAAGGCTCTGTTGGCGGTGGACGCGGCGCTGTCGCTGATGGCGAGGGTGATGCCGGTCAGGTGGAGATGGCGCCCGTTCGTCGCGCTGAAAAGCTCCGTCGGCAGTTCGTCCGGCGTCATACGGCTGGCCGCAGAGTCGGCCCGGTCGTAGAGAATCGAAGTGGCGCGGGCGCCGTCTCCAAACTCCACGAAAAAGAGGCCCAGCCGTTCTCCATCTGCCCAGACGATGTGGGAGATGTCCACGCCGTGTCCCATCAAGGTGCGCGCGAGCCGCCGTCCCAGAGGGTTGTTCGGCAGGCGTGAGATCCAGGTAGCGCGCACGCCGAGCCGCGCCAAAGCCACGGCAGTGTTCGATTCCGTTCCGCCCGCTTCCAGTTCAAAATGGGCGGCCTGCTCAATGCGCAACTGGCCGGGGGGAGCCATGCGCAGCAGCGTCTCGCCCAGTGTGACTACGTCGTATCGGCTCATTCTGTCGTGCGCGCTCCCTGCACTGCGGTAGTGAATCTGCTGGCCTGCTCCGTAAGCGCCGTCCAATTGCCTTCCGCCACCCGATCTTTGCGCAACAGGACGCTGCCCACGGCCACCGCGCCGGCGCGGAAAAACACACGATTTCATGCAACGACGAATAGTTTGTCGGTGTTGAACTTGTCGGACAGCAGGCGCGGACTACCGGTCGTGATCTGGAAGACATCCTGGATCTGGTAACCATAGAAACGTGGTTCAAGCACGACGATCATGCCTTCTTCGAGTTCGCGTTTGTCCCCGGCCACCAGCATCGGGTCCTCGTGTACCCAAATGCCCATATTGTGCCCCAGGAGCGCCCTGTGGTGCCAGATGTTCAGTTCCTCCTGCAACGCCTTGCAGCGGAAATAGATGTCGCAGGCCGGTGTCCCGGGCCGCAATAGATCTTCCGCGGTTTGGCGGTGAATGTCAAGAATCTGCCGGTAGAGCGTTTCCTGCTCTGCGTTGGGCGGGCCGACCACTGCGATGCGGGATTGATTGGCATAGTAGCCATTGAAGGCGGCCAGGAAGTCGGTGCAGATGATCTGGCCGGCCTCAATGGGATTGTCGCTCCAACGATGGATGACGAATCCTTCCTGGCCAGCCTGCAAGATTCCGTCGGCCGAACTGGCGCCGCGCCGGAGCAGGGCATGGATCAGCCGATCCTGGATCTCTTTCTCCGTTTCGCCCACTTTGATGGATAGGAAGGTCTCGATAAAGGCGTCGTCCATGAGGTCGGCGTTGCGTTTCATCAGGGCTGCTTCCTGCGGCGTCTTGATGGCCCGTACCGCTTCAAAATGCGCATCCCAGGCCGTGAAGGTGGCCTGTGGCAACAACGCCTGCAACTCGTCATAAAACGCTGCTGAGAAGTACTCCTTCTCGATCCCGATCTTTCCCTGTGACGCGCCCTTCTCCCGCAGCACGGCGGCCAGTTCTGCCATTGGCGAGTCAATGTATTCAGCGTAGACGCGTATATCCTCGACCCAGGTGGACTCACGCGTCACGCGCTCCTCGTTGCCGCCGACGATCATCGTAGGCGCGCCAGCGGGGCTGAAGACAGCGATGCCGCTACGAGGGCCGGAGGGGCGCTGATGGATAGCATGGCTGAGGGCCATAGGGTAGGCGGTGGTGTAGAAGAGGTTCTTGGGATGAAGACTGACCAGGGCATCCACCCCACTTTCGACCAGGGTGGCCTCAAACAGCGGTTCATTCATCAGTTTTGTGGCTTTGGGCATTGGATTCAAGCTCTTTTCAGGCCAGTCCGGCCTCTTCCGTAGGCACGCCGTCGCGCAAGACCTGCGTGCCGTCAATGAAGTAGTTCACGCCGGTCGTCATCAGATCAAGGTGTGCCGACGCCGTGTGGGACATGCCAAACAGGGGATTGTAGTTCATCCCGAATGCCGTGATGATACACCCCCAGGCGCTATGCGAATAGGTTACGCCGCCAGGCCGCGCCCGCAATGCCGCGCGATGGTCCAACCCAATGTTGGTGTGGATGAACATGTACATCTCCGGATCGTTGAAGGACTTGAACCACGCATCCAGCCGCCTTCCATCCCGATTGCCGGTATCAATGTCAACGATGTACCCGTTCTCGATCTCCAGCTTTACCACATCCTCGAACATCTGCGAAACCGACCCGAATTGATCGTGGGCTTCCTGGGCGCCGTTCACGTAAAGCACCCCGTTTGCGCTTCCCTCCTCGCCCATGTAGGCGATGCCGCCGGCCAGACTTCCGATCCGCCCCGGTCGGTCGCAGTCGCCTCCGTGCCGCAACACCGGATACTGTTCCGGTTCGCCGCGCTTAAAGCTGAGGTCCGTCCCCAGATCGGAGGTGATTCGAATATCGGTCGCTTCGTTCAGCAGTTGGGTCACCCGTTTTGTGCGTTCGATCACGCGCTCATCAGGAGGCGTTCGCAGATGTTCGAGGTGGCCGCCATACCACGTCATTCGGCCTTCACCCGTCGTCTGGATCTTGCGAATCACTCTGGCGCGCGATTCGCTGTACGACCAGACCCAGGTGGTTAGCTGGTGGATGAAGTCGGCTTCCAGCATGGCCTCTTCGACCACTTTCGGCACGCCGGTGAAAGGCTTCCCGCGGCGTTGGCACATCGCCACCACGGCCTCGGCGCCCAGCGCTGACGCCACGCTGAAGAACGCATCAGTCGCCCGCTGATCGGTGCCGGAGTCTGCGGCGATTAGTACGGTTTCGCCCGGTTTGATGTTACATCGCTTGTACCACACACTTGCCAGAGCGTAAAAATCGGCGTATCGGCTGTCCATATTCTCTCCTCCCTTGGGGGCAAGTCAGATGCTATCAGAGTCGGGAAAGACTGTTCTTTGAGCGGCCATGCTCAGCGTCGCCGGAGACAGTTCAGATTCGACTCTGCTGTCCGATGCGGCATTGTCGGCTAATTGTCCAACCTCGATGTCGTCGGCAAGACGTGGCCATCCACTTCTTGCCAGGCAGAGCCGGTGCCCGGCCATCTATTCGGCGCACGCAGACCCGACTCGCGCGTAAACTCGCCGTCAACCAGGATCGGGCGCTCGTCAAAGAAGACGGTGGCGCCCGTCAGGTGAATTTCAATATGGGCGTTAGCCCGGAAGACGCCCAGATCGCCCCGATTGGACGAGAAGCTGATTCCGAAACCCAGCAAGAGACCGCCGTAATTGAAGTGAACCGACAGATTGTCCAGGTATTCCAGCCTGACGCGGTGGTCTACGCCAATGTTGAAATGGTCAATGTAGTAGACAGCCGGATTTTCCCAGCAGCGGAACCAGTTATCCAGGAAGATGCCGTGTTCGGTATCGCGAGCGATGGACACGATGCGCCCGCGATCGATTTCCATCTGAACCGGCTCTTGCACCAGACTGGCATGACCATGCGGTCCCGGGCATTTGGTCACATAAGCGCCCTGGAACATCAGCGTCCCCGATACCACCTCATGCACCGGCGGGTGTTCCCCCTTGGCGATGGCCATCCGAGATTCGATGCTCAGGGGAGAGTAGTTTGTCTGTCCTTCAGCGGTGTTCATCAGTTGCTTCTTTGGGTCGCCGCGTTCCAGGATCAGGTCAGTTCCTTGCCTGGAGGTGACGCGAATCATGCTGACTTCATACAGGAGCCTGTCGATGATCTGGCTGCGCTGAATGACTTCGGCGTTTCCCGGCAGCATCGCCAGGAAGTGTCCCACTGCCATTTCACGCCCTTCCCAATGACCCATCCGCTTGCCGGTCGTGCGCATGTGGCCGCGCACGCGCTCCGAGGAGACATTGTAGAACCAGCCCTGGGAAAGCAGCGAGTAGGTGAAATCCGCATTGTAGATCGCGCGCTCGACAAGCGGTGGCAGCTCCCAGTTGAAGGGCTGGTCGCGGGCCTTGAATGTCATCACGGTTACGTCGGCTCCCAAGGCCACAGCAGCCGTGTAGGTGGCATCCAACATCGGCTGATGCGTACCTGTATCGGCTATGATCAGTGCCTGGTCGCCTGCTTTGAGGCCGGCGTGGCTGAGACGCACACTGGCCGCATTGAAAAACTCCGCTGTTCTTTCCGTCATGATGGTCTCCATTCGATCCTGTGCGCTACCATGAAGCCGCAATTCGGCGCCTGGCAGGATGGAAAAATGCTTTCCTTCAGGCCGTCATGCAGCTTGCAGAAGAACGATGTTGTCGATCACGATTCAGGCTGAACCCCTCGCTGAATCGACTTTGGACAGTGAAAACCAATTGCTATAGCTATGGTTTATCGGATGCTCAACCAACGATAAACATCTCGTCCGTGTTGAACTTGTCCGAGAGCAAGACCGGCTCATCGTCGGTGATCAGGAAGGCATCCTGAATGTGGTAGCCGAAAAAGCGCGGTTCCAACACCACGACCATGCCCTCTTTTAGCTCTCGCTGATCGCCGGCCACCAACATTGGGTCTTCGTGGGTCCAGATGCCCATGTTGTGCCCCAGCAGCGCGCGGTGGTGCCAGAGGCCCTCCTTCTCTTGCTCCCGCTGGCAGAAGAAGAAAATATCACAGGCCCGCGTGCCAGGGCGGAACAGCGTCTCCACCGCCCGCCGGTGAATGTCGCGTATCTTGATGTAGATCTGCTTCTGCTCGGCGCTTGGCGTTCCCACCACGGCGACCCGCGACTGATTGGCGTTGTAGCCGTCGAGGTTGATCGTGTAATCGGTGCAGATGATCTGACCGCGCTCAATGGGGTTGTTGGTGCGACTGTGGACGACGAAACCCTTTTGGCCCGCCTGTAGAATTCCCCCGCTTGCGCGGGCAGCGGCGCCGCGTTGAAGCGCGCCGCAGATCAAGCGGTCCTGAACTTCCTTCTCCTTCTCTCCCACCTTGATCGACTGGAACATTTCCAGGAACAACCCGTCCAGGATGTCGGCGTTGCGCTTCATGATCGTTAGTTCTTCCGGCGTCTTGATCGCCCGCACCGCGTCGAATTGCTCGTCCCAGGCCTCGAACGCGGCCTGCGGCAACAACGCTTGCAGTCCATCGTAAAACGCCGCCGAGAAGTATTCTTTCTCCAGCCCGATCTTCCCCTGCGCCGCTCCTTTTTCGCGCAGCACATCCGCCAACGCCACCATCGGCGAGTCAACATATTCGCTGTAGACGCGGATGTCCGCGACCCAGGTGGTTTCGCGCGTGACCCGCTCCTCGTTGCCGCCGACGATCAGCGTGGGCTGGCCACCGGGCGTGAAGACGGCGATGCCGCTGCGCGGACCCGACGGGCGCTGATGAATTGCATGGCTGAGGGCCATGGGGTAGCTGGTGGTGTAGAATAGGTTCTTGGGATGGAGGCACACGACGGCGTCCACACCGCTTTCAGCCAGGGTGGCTTCAAACAGGGGTTCATTCATCAGTTTCTTGGCTTCAGGCATCGCAGGCTCTCCTCGCGAAAATGGGTACGAAAATCTTGACAACGGGACGCCGGTGTCAGCGCCGACGCTCGATCAACAGTTCAGGAGGTTTGTCCTACCTCAATACTTGGGGTCCAGAACAACGCGGAGCCAGTCCCCCAGATAAGTGATTCCCAGGACGGTAAAGATGATAGCCAAACCAGGAAAGATGGAGAGCCACGGCGCTTGCCAGATGTAGACTCGGCCATCGCTGATCATGCCTCCCCAGGTGGGCGTTGGCGGCTGCACGCCTAGGCCGAGGAAGCTCAGCGCCGACTCAGCGAGTATCATCTGTCCAACCTGGATATTGGCAACAGCGATGACAGGCGTGATCACATGAGGGAGGATGTGGCGAAAGATGATGCGCTGGTCGGGGGCGCCGACCGAGCGCGAAGCCAGAATGAAGTCGGTCTGTTTGACCGACAGGGTTGTGCCCCGCACCAGACGAGCGAAGATGACCCACCCGCTGATCGTAAGGACAAGCAGCACGTTGGTGAAGCTAGGCCCCAATATTGCGATAATGGCGATGGCAAGCAGCACGCCCGGAAAGGCCAGTTGAGCATCGGCAATGCCCATTATGAGCGTTTCGGCCCTGCCTTCCAAGTAGCCGGAAATCAGCCCAAGGATGACACCAAACATGCCGGCGAGAAGCACGGCGCAGATGCTAACGATTAAGGAAATACGCGCGCCGAAGAAGATGCGGCTGAGGAGATCGCGTCCCAACTGATCCGTGCCTAGTGGGAAATCGGGGCTGCCTTCTTCTGCCCAGATCGGCGGACTCAACCGAATCTTGGCGTCTTGCAACGTGGGATCGTGCGGTGAGAGAAGCGGGGCCAGGATGGCGACCAGGACAACCAGAATGGTCATTGCGATCCCCAGTGAGTGCAAGATATTGCGCCTCGCCCAGGCGAGGACGCGAGCAAGAGGGCGCCGGCGAGACATGTCTCTCTCTGCGAAGGCGTTTGCGATCGGTTTTTCGGCAGACATCTTCCGTCTCTCCTGCACCTACCCATAGCGGATTCGAGGATCAAGAAAAGCGTAGAGGAGATCAACGATCAGGTTCGCCAGGACGATCCAGATGGCGAAGAAAACGACCGACGCCTGGACGAGCGGGAAATCCCGTGCCGAGACTGCCTGGACGGCCAGCCGGCCCACGCCAGGCCAGGCAAAGACGGATTCGGTGATCACCGAGCCTCCCAAGAGCCGGCCAAAAGTCAGCCCAACCATCGTCACCACCGGAATGAGCGTATTGCGAAAGGCGTGACGCATGTTGACAGTGAACGCCGACAATCCTTTGGCGCGGGCGGTGCGAATATAGTCCTCGCGCATTACGTCGAGCATCCCGGATCGAACCAGCAACACGATCTGGGCAAGAAATGCAGTCGAGAGGGTAATCGCCGGCAGGATCAGGTGACGCAGATTGCCTTTGCCGGAGGTAGGCAACATCTGCAGATTTACCGCAAAGACGAGGATGAGCATGATACCGAGCCAGAAGCTGGGCATGGCGCGGCCTACAACTCCGAGGCTAAGGCTTAGGCCATCCACCAAGCTGCCCTCCCGGATGGCGGAGACTACGCCCAATGGAATCCCCACAATCAGGGCGAAAATCAGCGCGGCCAGAGCCAGCTGAAAGGTGGCCGGGAAGAATTCCAACACGAGTGAGAGCGCCGGCAGTCCGTACTGCCAGGAGTTGCCGAAATCGCCGCGCAACGCCCGCGATAGGAACTTCAAGTATTGGATATACAACGGCTGATCAAACCCCAGGGCCTTGCGCAAGGAAATGACCTCAGACATGGGGGCTTCCGGGGGCAACATGATGGTCGCCGGGTCGCCGCTGATGCTGAGAAGCGCGAAGACGGCCAGGGAGAGGCCGAACATGACGAGGATGGCACGCAACACTCTCTTGATTACATAATCCCGCATAGGGTATTGCTCTTCCGGGCGATGACAGTACGCGATAAGTGAAGCGTGAAGGATCGTCGGCGATTCAGTTGGGCATTCGTGAAAGGCAGGGGCAAAGCACGCCGGATTGTAGGTCAATTTGGTGTCAACGCTATCAATCCGGCTGGCTCGCCCCACCTTTCAATGAACAGTAGAGAAGCTACTCTTCAGGCTGACAAAGGAAGGACAGCCTACGCTTCTTCGACGGTCATGCCAATGAGATGGACGCGGTTGTCCGGCGTCGGCGTGAAGTTCTTCACCTGTTTGGAATGGCCAAAGATGTCGGGCGCCTCGAACAGGTAAACAACGGGGCAATAGTCATACAGCCAGGCGTGAATGTTGTGCAGAATTGTCTCTCTTTTGGCCGGATCGAATTCGGCGCGCTGAGCGAAAAGCATGGCTTCCAGCTCGTCTTCACACACTTGGGCGCGGCGTTCTGAACATTCGTACATCTTGAGCGTGTTCTCAGGATCCATGGTTGGATACCAGTTGCGCCCGGTGTAAAACACGGGGGCCGACTGATCGGAGTAGACCTTGTCGATGAAGGCGGACCACTCGAATAGCTGCATATCCATGTCGATGCCCACTTTGGCGTACTCACCGACCATCCACTCGGACACCTCCTTCTGCTTGGAGTAGCGTCCCTGCGCGGTGTCAAAGGCCAATTCGAACCCGTCGGGATAACCGGCCTCCGCCAATAGCTCCATGGCTTTGTCCGGATCATAGGGATATGCCTCCAGATCAGGATTGTAGCCGTAGCAGCTGGGACCGACAATCTGGCCATCAAGGACCGCGGCAAACCCACCCATGATGTCGTTGACCAGTGAGTCCTTGTCGAGGGCGTAGTTCATGGCCTGGCGCACGAGCTTGCTATTGATGGGGCTTTCGAGAGGATGACCCGGATTGCTGCCCGTCTTCATGGTGAGGTTCATCGCCTGTCCGATGGGGGCCCAGGATATTTCGAGGCCGGCGTCGGTAAGCCGCTGCGCATCGTCGGGCGGCACGTTGTAGGCCATGTCGATTTCGTTGGCTTGCAGAGCCGCGACGCGGGTTGCGTCTTCCGTGAACGGCTTGAAGATCAACTCGTCGATCGTCGCCTGCTCCCCCCAGTAGTCCGGATTTCTTTCGAGGACGATATGCTGACCCTTTCGCCACTCCACGAAGCGGTATGGGCCGAGGCCGACCGGGTTCTCGCCGAAGCCCTCAATTCCCACATCCTGGTAATACGCCGGCGGCGCCACCTGAAGATACATCATGATCAGGGGCGTAAAGGAGAAGGGGATATTGGTCTTGAGATTGAGGGTGTATTTGTCAACGGCCTCCACATCTTCGAACTTCGATATCAGCAGCGAGCGGAAGGGTGTTCTTGATGTTTCGCTGGTCAGCCGGTATTCAATGTTCCAGGCGGCTGCCTCGGCATCCCATGGCTCTCCGTTGTTGAATGTGATCCCTTCACGGAGTTTGAACTGCCAGGTTGTCTGGTCATCCAGCACTTTCCAGTCTGTGATCAACATGGGATTGATGCCCTTGCGAGAGCCATCGGGATTGAACTGGGCCTCCATCCCGGTATCCCACATTGCATAGTAGACAGAAGTGGCGGGGGCCACCGCCTTTTCCAGAACGTTCATGCCCGGCACGTCACCACCGATACCCATGGTCAAGGTGGTCTTTTTGCTGACGACGGCCGGCGCCCCCGTTTGCTGTTGGCCCGTCGGCGCACCGCCGGGTACGCAACTGGCGGCCAATGCGGCCAGGCTTCCCGCCGCTCCGGTCTTCAATACCTGCCGGCGTGTCAGCGAGGTGTCCCAAAATGAAGTGCGACTCTTTTCTGCCACTTTGCTTCCTCCTTTTCAATGAGGTGACCACTTATACTGCCTTAACATGAATAAAGCCGCTCCACGATCAGACAAAGCGGAGCATTGGTTGTACATTGTCAAGCGCCGCGATGGCGCCAAGACAGGCCAGATAGGTCGTACTGGGGTTGTCGGGATGGGGCAAGTTGCGCAAGGTCAGTTGCGCTTCCCCGAACCCGCCTTTTATCTGAAGCGTGTGTGTCGTCCGCGGAATATCCGGATCAGCGACAACCCGCACGCGCGTTTCGTTAAAGCCAAGCCCAGCCAAGCTGACGGATGCAGCGATATTGGTTGATTTAGGGAATGTGAGACAGGCCTCCGTGGCCGATCCGTCAAAGACGGTCAGGGGCGCGTCAAGAGCGTCGACGTTGATCCCATGTTCGACCAGGTAAGGCTGTCCGGCGAGGGCTGCCGGGCGTTTGGCGCTTGTCAGCACGACCTCCTCCAGACCACCCTGGGCATGGCCGGCGCGCAGCACATCCAGACACCCTATCGCCCCCGACGATATATATATCGTCGCGCCTGTCCGGTTTGCCAACGCAGCCAGATCATCCCGAAGAGCAGGATCAGCCAGCGCGCCGACGCTCATGGGCAGAAGGTCGATGCCGGCAGAGACAACCGACCGGCCATGGGCAATGAGCGCCTGGTGTCCGGCCGCTTCCAGGACGAGGTCCGGCCCAAGGTCGAGGAGTTCCTCAATCTGTTGGACGAAAGGAATGCTGTTATGCCGGGCACGTTCAATGATCTCATTGACGGCAATGTCAAAGATCCCGGTCAGCCTGACGTCGGGGACTTCCTCATCCAGAAGCGCGCTCGCCACTGCGCCACCGATAGCGCCACATCCGATCAAACCCAGCTTCAGCACAGTTCACCAGTTCCTCGGGAAGATGCTTGGATGACCGCAAGGTATATGTAGACCGTCAACCGGTCCTTACAGCTTTGCGGGAAGACCAGAGTTGCTCCGTAAGCCCCTTTTCGATGCAGCGCGCATCGCGGCGGCGGCTTGCCTCAAGAATGCGTTCTTGCTCTTGAAAGGACCCGTCATGCGTGCTGAATCAGTTCAGCTCTTGTAAAGTTTGGAGTTCGACTTTGTTAAGAAGGGGCGACACCATGCTATCAAGCAGCCCGGCCAACTGTGCAGCGGTCAAATCGCCAGGCGTGCGGGTGCGGTTAGAGTCAATTGTGACAGTGTGACGAGCCGGAATTCAGGTCGTGTGCCTCGCCATCACTTCAACAATGGAGGATCCGGGTGCGTGAATAAGCGTCATTATATGCAATGAAACAGTGATGTCAAGGGCGCTAAATTGGCCCCGGAACTACGCCGCACGCGCCTCTTGCACAACGGCCGTGAATCTGACGGCCTGCTCTGTTAGCGCCGTCCAATTGCCTTCCGCCACCCAATCTCTGCGCACCAACGCGCTGCCAACGCCCACGGCCACCGCGCCGGCGCGGATGAAGTCACCGGCGTTCTCTAAATCTACACCACCTGTGGGCAACAGCTTCAGATGGGGCAGGGGGCCCAGCACATCTCTGAAGTAACCGGGGCCGAGCCGGGTTGCGGGAAAGACTTTCACCACCGCCGCGCCGGCCGTCCACGCGGTCTGAATCTCAGTCGGCGTGAACGCGCCGGGCATGACCGGCACGTTGCGCTCGACGCACGAGGACACTGTGGGCAGGTCAAGAATCGGGGCGACGATGAACTGTGCGCCGCGCCTGATGGCCTCTGCGGCCATCTCGCCGTTCAGCACCGATCCCATACCCAGTGCGGCCGCGCCTGTGGCAAAAGCCGGTACTTTCCCCCGTAGCAGAGAGAGAGCTTCCAGCGCGCCTGGGCTGGTCATTGTCAACTCAAAGGCGGTCACTCCGCCGTCGAGCAGCGCCCGGGCCAGATCAACGGCACGCGCCAGATCCGGCAGACGCACCACAGGCACAACGCCGCCCTTCTCGATCAGTTTCAGTGTTCTACCGGGAGTGTCCACACGCCTACTCCCTTGCGCTTTATCCGCTATCGAAACCCGCATATCATTATAGTGTAGAACCGATCTTTGGCAAGCGAGGCGGGGAAGGAGAAGGAGCGCACGTGTGCGCCTTGGCGATACCAACGCTTTGCAGCAGCTATCCGAGACTGGATGCCCCCGCCTACGCCTAAAGACGACTTGACACCCTTCAACTATAATTATATATTTGCTGGTATGATCACAATGTCATAATAGGACATGGAGATCGGGGCAATGTTGACGATCTCGATGATTACAGCGGTCGGGAGCGCTCGCCCATCTGATTCACAGCAGTTGAGGAACGCAGAGGTCTGTGGTGACAGCGCCTATCATTCAGCTCAATCGGAACAGCCTGCATGAGGAACTGGCCAATCGCCTGGAGGAGTTGATCGTCTCCGCTCACTGGGAGGTCGGTCAGACCCTTCCTTCCGAGCGCGAAGTGGCGGAGCAATTTGGCCTGTCTCGATCTGTCGTGCGCGACGCCATGCGCATTCTGGCGGCAAAGGGCCTCGTGGACATTAAACATGGTGTCGGCGCCGTCGTCACCCAAGACGGCCGACTTGCTTTTGTCGAACTGCTCGATCTCCTGCTTCGGCGAGGGAACTACACCCATCACAACTCTTGCAAGCTCGTGATTTCTTGGAGCAGAGCGCTGCCGCTGTCACCGCTGTGAGCGCAACGGTCGTTGAACGAGAGCGTATCCGGGAAAGCTTGGAGAGGTACAAGGAGGCGATCGTTACGCGGCAACAGGCGGCCCACGTCGATGCCGTTCACGCCGAATTCCACACCAGCCTGGTGCAGGCGACCGGCAATCCGGTTCTTATCGACTTGATAGGGCCGATGGTAGAGATTTCGGCCAACGTCATTCGTCCCCTGATCGGCCATCAAGATCAGTGGGATGACTATCTCTACCATCAGGCCATTCATGACGCCATTGCCAATCGTGATGCTGAGGGGAGCCGCCTGGCCGTACATCTTCACATGGAACTATCGGCCGCTCACCTCAAGCGGGCAGGGCGTTTCCCTTGAGACAGAGATGATGTCTTACTCGATACGGACATGGAGCATCATGCCTGTGAATGGCAATCAGCAGGATTACCAAACGACGAAAGGAGTCTGTCCGTGAGTCTCATTCGCCATGTTGCATTACGCACCCAAGATATGGAGCGCTCACGTTTTTTCTACGAACAGATCCTTGGGCTGAAATTTCTGCGCTATGTAGGTGATGGCTGCTATCTTACCGATGGCACAGTAAACCTTACCTTCATCCAATATGACGGGGAGCCGCCCCGCCCCACCCTTGCATACGCAGGCGAGTACATCCACCTGGGGCTTTTTGTGGAAGACCTGCAGGAGACCTATCACCGTCTGCGCGCAGAGGGCTTCACGATCTTGCGTGAAGACATCAAAACGGAAAAAGCATTTGATTACTCGCATGTGCCAGAAGGCTCCTTCAAAGTGGCCGATCCGGACGGAAACGTCCTCGATATCACGGAGCGCAAGGATGAGTGGGACGGGGTACGCCTATAGCCTGTAACTTTGATTGGAGGGTATCATCATGTCTCAGCCTTTGCGGATCTGCGTTGTTATGCCCGAGGACGGAAATCAACAGGATCTCACCGACTTTACACCGCCTGGCATCACGCTCGACTTTCAACTCACACCGCTTCCGACGGAGGATGCCACGGTCTCTTTGCTCCTGCGGATGGCGGCAGACTCGGACATCGAGAGCGCGGCGCTCCGTGGCGCACGGCAACGGCCCGCCTGCATCACCTATGCCTGTACCGCAGCCAGTTTCGTGCGCGGGAAGGGGGGCGATGCGGAGATCAACCGCAGGATCACGGCAGCAACCGGTCTTCCCGCGTCCACGACCTCAACGGCATTGCTACGCGCCCTGCGCGCCATGAACATCCGGCGGCTGGCCGTCGCCACGCCCTACTTGGACGAACTCAATGATCGTCTGGAACGCTTTCTCGAAGCGCACGGCATTCGAGTCGTCTCCATGCAGGGTTTGAATGCGAAGGTGATCCAACACGTATCCCCCCACGAAATCGTTCAGTTGGCGCGAGATTGCGATTCACCTGACGCAGAGGCGGTGTTCATCAGTTGTACAACGATGAAGACGGCCCCCTATATCGCCGAACTGGAAGCATCTCTGCAAAAGCCCGTCCTTACGGCGAACCAGATCACGCTCTGGGATGCCGTCCAACTGGCGGGCACGCCGCTCGTTACGACAGATCGCGGCAGTTTGTTCGAACACAAGACCGGCATTTTGCAGCCGAGTTGCCCCTCTAAACTGTGATCAGCAAGCAGCTTCTGCCACTGTTTACAGACCTGTAGGCCAAGTTTGAAGATTTTTCGTGTTGATCATGAAATTGAGAAGTCTCCGGCGAAAGAATCTTCAAAAAGGATAGCCATGGACGTTCAACGCGAGCTTGCCTTTTCCCAGGAAGAATACGACGACCGCTTAGCCAGGGTCAAAGCTCAGATGGCCGCGCAAGGTATCGAGGTGCTTCTCGTTCATACCCCGGCCAACCAGTGCTACCTTACCGGATTTCAGACCGTCAATCTCTACGACTACTCTTGTCTGGTCATCCCCATCGAGGGGACACCTCTTATACAGGTGTTGGACTTAGAGGAAGGCAATGTCAGCCTAACATCGCGTATCGGGGATGTCGTAATCTACACTGCCACGGATGATCCGGTGACCATGACGCAAGACATCCTGCGGGGGCGCGGCCTGCTGGATCGTCGTATCGGCATCGAGGCCGACACGCCGTTTTTGACTCCACGCCGCTTTGATGCTCTCCGTCAGGTTCTCCCCAATCTGATAGACGCTTCCGACCTCGCAAAAATGGTTCGTCTCATTAAGTCGCCGGCTGAAATCGACTATGTTCGACAGGCGGCGCGGGTAACTGAAGCCGGCATGACAGCCGGACTGGACGCCATTGGCGAGGGCGCAACCGATCAGGACGTGGCGCAGCGCTGCTATCAGGCCATGATCGGCGGTGGCAGCGAATACATGTGTATTGATCCGATCATTACCACCGGCGGACGATCCGGCATTCCCCACACGACCCACAAACGGAAGGCGGTGCAGCCCGGCGACAATATCTTCCTCGAGTTGGGGGCCTGTATCGAACGCTACAGCGCGCCCATCATGCGTACTGCCGTCCTGGGTTCACCAGGCCCAAACGTACAGCGAACTACCGATGCCTGTTTTGCGGCGCTTGACAATGCTATGGCGGCCATGAAACCGGGCGTCACTGGCGACGAGGTGGCACGCGCCGGCTGGGCGGGCATCGACCTGGATCGTTCAGAGGTCTTTTTTCACGGCGTGGTTGCCTACTCCATCGGCCTGGGCTTCCCGCCGAATTGGGGCGACTACCGCCTTTATCTCACCAAAGGGCAGGAGACGCTGCTCGAAGCCGGAATGCTCTTTCACCTACCTATCGCCATGCGCGATATGGGCAACTACTGTGTTGGATTCAGTGAAACGGTGGTCATCACCGCAACCGGCTGCGAGCAGATTACGCAGTTTGAGCGGCAGTTGTTCCGCCGCTGAGGGAGGTCACGTTACCTTGACAGACACGACATCTTCTTCTGAAACTGGTATCAACAAATGGGAGTTGGATACGCCGGCTCTCATTGTCGACCTCGACCTGATGGAACGGAACATCGAGCGCATGGCCGGTTATATGAAAGGCGCCGGGGTGGACTGGCGCCCCCATACCAAGGGGATCAAAGTGCCCGCGATTGCCCACAAAGCGATCGCCGCCGGCGCGATCGGCGTAACCTGTGCCAAGCTGGGTGAGGCCGAGGTGATGGCGGGCGCCGGTATCCGCGATATTCTGATAGCCAACCAGATTGTGGGGCCGACCAAGATTGCTCGACTTGTCAATCTGCGACCCCACGCTGATGTGATGGTGTGTGTTGACGAGGCGGACAATGTGGCGGAGCTTGGAGCCGCTGCCACGGCGAATGGGGTAACACTGCGCGTCCTTGTCGAAGTCAACGTTGGGTTGAATCGCTGCGGAGTCGAACCGGGCGATCCGGCGGTGGCTTTGTCCCGGCAGGCCGCCGGCACACCAGGATTGCAATATGCGGGCGTTATGGGCTGGGAGGGTCATGCCTCGGTGATCGACGACCCCGTCCTGAAGAGAGAGGCTTGCCGCAAATGCGTAGAACTGCTGGCGCATAACGCCGAGTTGTGCGAGGCTGCGGGGCTGCCCGTCTCGATCGTGACGTGCGCCGGAACGGCCACCTACAAGTTCAGCGCCCATGTGCCGGGCGTGACGGAGATACAGGCGGGCGGCGGCATCTTCACCGACATCGCCTATAAGAGTTGGGGCGCCGACGATCTTGACTGCGCGCTCACGATTCTGACCACGGTGACCAGCCGCGCGGCCCCAACGCGGGCCGTACTTGATGCCGGGCGCAAGACGATGTTCTCATCCGTTGCTTCACCCCAGGCGAAAGATATCGAGGGTGTCAGCGCCCCGGATTTCTCCGCTGAGCACGGCTCCGTCGAACTCAATGGGGACGCCCGCCGCTTGAAAGTGGGCGACAAAATCGAGTTCATCGTCGGTTATGGCGATGATACCGTCCATCTGCATGACGTTCTCTACGGCGTTCGCAATGATCGGGTGGAAGTTGCCTGGCCGATTGCAGGCCGGGGCAAATTGCAATGAGAGTTCGCTCATGATCGTCGATTGTCATACGCATCTTATGACCGAGGAGCAGTGGGGACCAACCTTCCTGGCCGAATACCACAAGGTCGCCGACCGCAACCAGACTTTGCGCCTGGGCGTCACGCCTGAGGAGCACTGGCAGGCCTGTCAGGGAGCGGATCGCGTTATCGTCTTCGGCCTCAATGCGCAATACCTTCAGATGAAGGTGCCCAACGAGCAGATTGCGAACTACGTGGCTTCACATCCAGAGAAACTGATCGGTTTTGTGGCGCTGGATCCCGCCGACCCGCACGTCATCGACGAGTTGGAGAAGGGTGTACACGATCTCAAGCTGCGCGGCATAAAGGTAGGCCCTATGTATCAGGACGTGGATCCGCTGGATGAACGCTTCCACGAAATCTACCGGCGTGCCGAGGCCGATGGCCTACCCATCCTCTTTCACATGGCGACCTCGTTTCCGGCCGCGGCCCGATTGCAGTATGCCAATCCCATTCGCCTGGACGAGGTCGGCATTCGCTACCCCGAGCTTAGAGTGATCATCTCACATATGGGCATGCCCTGGTTCGATGACACCATCCAGACCATACGCAAGCACCCGCATTTCTACGCCGATACGTCGATAGGCGATAAGCCGTGGTGGCTCTACAACGCCCTGGTCGCCTACCATGAATGGGGCGTCATGCACAAGCTGTTGCTCGGCTCCGACTTTCCCGTTCTCACTTTGGAAGAGCAAATTGCCGCATTCCGGCGCGTCAACGCTGTCGTTGCGGGCACCGGGCTGCCCAGGGTTCCCGAAAGCCTGATCGAGGAGATCGTCCACCGCGATACCTTGGCTTTGCTGGGGCTGACATGAAGATCGGCTTAATGTGCGTTCACATTGAGAACCCGCTTTTTTCTGAATTGCGTATTGCGTAAGGGCAGGTGAGACAGCCACGTTTCAATTGCGTTATCCGCCCGAAAAGTCTCGGTTTCAAACGGGATTCACATTAGAACGTCGAAGGTCTAAGTCGTATAGAAAGGAGGTGTTCCACGGCAGGATTGACACAAGTAGATTTGGCTGTTGCGATACATGCTGGACCATTCGCGAATGTTTTTCACTTAAGGAGGACGAGACATGGCTAAACGGGAAATCCGCAGAGGTAAGGGGAAACAGGGGAACCTGTTGGATACTTCTCAGACACGACGAGATTTTTTGCGAACGATGGGACTGGGCGCAGCAGCCGTAGGTGCGACGACGTTGGCCGCTGCATGCGCGCCCGTAGCGGCGCCTGCCTCCGAGTCGATGGATGGTGCTGCTCCAGCGAGTAGCATACTGCGGGTCGCTTTCGGCGGCCCTTCAGAGGAGATGCGGGCCGGCGCCTTCAACAATCCTTTCCCTGGTACCTGGGTCTCTTTAACCCGGAACAAATTGGTGCGCCAGGGAGTGAATCTTGACCTGGAAGGCGACCTGTTGGAGGGTTGGGAGCCGAGCGCCGACGGGAAGTCCTACACCCTGCACGTGCGCCCTGGCGTGAGTTGGCACGATGGGAAGTCGTTCAGCGCCCAGGATGTGGAGTTTTTCTTGCGGCGTGTGGTGGACAAGCGCGCCAGCTTCGCGGTGGCCGGATTCCTGGTCGTCAAGGGCGCGCAGGCCAAGTATGACGGCGATCCGGCGGCGCTGGCGTCCGACACGCTGGAAGGCGTGGAGGTTGTCGACGATCTCACGGTTCGTGTGGACCTGGAGACCCCCTACACGCCATTCCCAAGTGAACTGGCTCACTGGGGCGCTGGGCTTGGCGGGCCGGAGCACATCCTGCGGGATGTAAGTCCCGAGGACATTCCGTCCCACAGCGTCTCCACGTCGCAGCCTGTTGGCACCGGCCCCTTCAAGTTTGCCGGGTTCCAGCCCAATGAATTCATAGAACTGCATCGGAATGACGACTACCATCGCGGGCGACCGAATATCGACAAGATCTTCTCGGTCGGCGGCAATGAGGACACGTTAACGTTGATGATGCAGAACGGTGAGTTGGATCTCTGGCAGATGAACTTGAGCGGGATCTCTATTGAGACGCTGCAGGCCGTGCAGGAGATGCCCCACATCGACATTGTGGACTTCGGCAGCGCCAACTATCACGTCTGGGAAGCGTGCGTTGATCCTGAGGTATGCGATCCGTGGATCGGCCCCAAGGAACTGCGCCATGCCATGATGTACGCTCTGGACCGCGAAGCGTTGAACAAGACTTTCCTCGCTGGCCTGGGTGGAATTATCAATACGCATCCGATGCCGGCCGGCTGGCAGGACGCCCCGGATCTGAACGAGTACCCATACGACCCGGACAAAGCACGCGAGCTATTGGCGCAGATCAACTGGGATGCCGACAGGGAGATTCCGGCCACCCTGCCGACGGGGCGTGGTTTTCGCGTGCGGCTGGCCGAGGCCTGTCAGCAGATGTGGGCCGAAGTCGGTCTCAAGGTCAAACTGCAACAGGTCGAATCGGGGATTTCCCAGTTTAAGGACCCAGGCATATATGGAATCGTCCAGAGCGGTATGGAATCCGGCCTGGATCCCAACTACATGTTCACCTACTACTCCCGCGTACTGCCGCCGGAGTGTTGCAACCACCCGCGCTTTGTCAACGACGAGGCTATCGGTTATCTCGAGACCGGCCAGCAGGAGTTTGAGCAGGAAACAAGGCAGGACGCATACTGGGGTCTGCAACGTGTCCTGAACGATGAACTGCCTCGCTTGTGGCTGTTCAAGGTTCCCATGCTGTTCGCCAAGACCAAGAAGCTCCAGAATGTGAAGATGACGCCCCATTACGGCTCGTACAGTTGGGATCCTGTCGTCAACGCGGAGGAGTGGACTCTCGAAAGCTAAGGGGGAGGTTTGAAGATTTTTTGGCGGAAGACCTTGATGGAAGGGCCATCACAAAAAAATCTTCAAAGTTTGGCCTTTCGCACCAGATGCGTATGCACACGGTGCGAAAGGCCAAATATTGGCATCCCTCTTGGATGCTTCGCCCCATTCTCATTGGGAATGTTCCCATGAGCGATCACCTTAAGAAAAGGCTATGCAGAAGTACATAGTTCGTCGGCTGTTGGTCACCATTCCCATCCTGTTCGGCATTACGGTCATCAATTTTCTCGTGATGAACGCCGCGCCCGGCGACCCTGTCTCCAACGCGTTGATGGTGGGCGCGCCGGGCCAGTCGATAGGCGATCCGGAGGCGCAGCGGGAGTTGCTGGGGCTGAACAAGCCCCTTCCCGTTCGCTACGTTTTGTGGCTGAAGGAACTCCTGCGCGGCAACATGGGAGAATCGCTCGTGACTCGTCGGCCCGTCCTGCAAATCATTGGCGAGCGGATTGGGCCGACCGTGCAGCTATCGGCGTTGGCTATCTTTCTCTCTTTTGCAATCGCCGTGCCGGTCGGCATCATCTCGGCGGTCAGGCAGTATTCCTGGCTGGATTATGCGGTGACCGTGGCGACATTCATCTCGGCCAGCATGCCGGGTTTCTTCTTCGCCATTCTTGCCATCTACATTTTCGCTCTCACGCTGGGCTGGTTTCCGATATCCGGGACGCAGACGATTGGCGCGCCATGGTCGTTGAAGGACTACCTGTGGCACATGGCCTTGCCGGCGTGTGTGCTGGCCTTGCCTGGGAGCGCGTCCCTGGCCCGCTATGCCCGCAGCCAGATGCTGGATACGATCCACCAGGACTATCTGGCCACAGCGCGCGCCAAGGGTCTGCGCCGCACCTATGTCCTTGTGCGCCATGCCCTGCCTAACGCCATCCTGCCCCTCATCACCCTGGCCGCGCTCGATGTCCCGGCCCTATTCAGCGGGGCTGTGATCGCCGAAACCATCTTCCGTTGGCCGGGCATGGGGCAACTGGGCGTCACAGCCGCGTTCGCCCGCGACTACACGGTGCTCATGGGGCTGGGTGTGATCAGTGCGACGTTGGTGGTGCTCAGCAGCCTGCTGGCCGATATTCTGTACGCAGTCTTGGATCCACGGATTCGCTATGACTGAGACCACAGCGCCCTCTGGCGCGGCCTTGCGACTGGCACGTTCGCAGTTCGCGTATCAGGAGGCCATATCGCCGCAGTCGATGGCCTGGAGACGGTTCCGCCAACATAAATTGGCGCTGATTGGCGCCTGTGTCTTTGCCGCCATTGTTTTCATCGCGGCGCTGGCGCCAGCAATTGCGCCATACAATCCCAACTCGATCGATCTGTCTCTGTCCTATGTCTCGCCCAGTGGCGCCCATCTGCTGGGTACCGATATTAGCGGCCGCGACCTGTTCAGTCGGCTGATCCATGCCTCGCGCATTTCTGTCTCGGTGGGCCTCGTCTCCGTCTCCATCTACGTGGCAATCGCCATTGCCATAGGCGGCGTCTCGGGATACTACGGCGGCCTCGTCGATAGTGTCTTGATGCGCTTTACGGACACGATGCTGGCCTTCCCCACCCTTATGATGATCTTCATTGTCGTATCGATCCTGGGGCCGAGTATCTTTAACGTGATGCTGGTCATCGGTCTCTTCGGCTGGCCGGGGCTGGCGCGTGTCATTCGCGGCCAATTCTTACAGATTCGGGGCATGGACTACGTATTGAGCGCGCGTTCCATGGGCGTTCGCAGCTCGCGTATCATACTGCGTCACATTCTACCCAACGCCATTGGCCCGATTATCGTCTGGGCCACGTTCGGCATGGCCGGCGCGATCATGTTTGAGGCTGCGCTGAGCTTCCTCGGTCTGGGCGTCCAACCGCCACAGGCGAGTTGGGGCAATATGTTGGTGGACGCACAACGCCTCAAGATCATTCGGGACCTGCCCTGGGTGTGGATCCCGCCTGGGTTGGCCGTGGTCATTATGGTTCTTAGCATCAACTTCATGGGCGACGGCCTGCGCGACGCATTGGATCCGCGCACGTTGCATTGAGGTGGAGGCGCTGACATGACCGTCACAAATCGATATCGCGCAGGGATCATCGGCTGTGGACGGTCGGGAAACCTCCATGCGGGCGCTTACCGAAAGATAGAAAACGTCGAACTGGTTGCCTGCGCCAATCGGGGAGAGGCCAGGCTTCCGGAGTTCGCCGACCGATGGGGGATCCCTGGCCGCTATACCGATCTGGAAGAGATGCTTCAACAGGAGTCTCTGGATCTGGTGAGCATCTGCACGAAGGACGACCAACATGTGGAGCCGCTTCTCGGAACAGCGGCGTTTCGGCCCAAGGGCATATTCTGCGAGAAGCCTCTGGCGTATACCCTGAACGAAGTAGACTCCATTCTGGAAGCCTGCCGCGCCGGCGGGATCAAGCTCTCGGTGAGCCATTCGATGCGTTTCGAGAGGAACTATGTCCACGCCAGGGAGTTGGCGGCAAGCGGCGAGTTGGGCGCTCTGCGGGAAATCCACTTTGTCGGTTATGGCATGGACGGGGACTTGCGTGCCCTGCTTCACGAAGACCACTGTATTGATTTTCTCCGCTTCTGCGCCGGCGAGCCGCAGTGGGTTTTCTGCTACCCCGACGGCACGCCGGAGCGCCCAGGCGTGTCGGGTACGATTCAATTTCAGAACGGCGTGGCAGGCCAAATGACCTTCGGCGGGCGGCGGGAGTATGCGGCATTTCAGGTGATCCTTGAGTGCAGTCGCGGCCGGGTGGACGCCGTCTTGGGTCCTGATCCGGCAGGGTCAGTCGATCTGCTCGGGGCCGAATGCTGGGAGCCTTTCCTGCGCGTCTGGCGGGGGAACTCCGGCGGTCTGGCCGGTTACCGTGACGGAGAACTGCTTAAGACGGTGCGAAATGACCCCTGGGAACTGGGTCTGCGCGAACTGATCCACTGTATTGAGAAGGATGAGGAGAGCGTGTCCAGCGGGGCGGACGCCCGCAAGACTTTGCAACTCATTCGGGCTGTCGTGGAATCGGCGCAGAGACTGACGAAACTGAGAACTGATTAGGAGGAGTCCCGATGGGTGTACGGACCGCGGTCGTCGGTGTGGGGCACATGGCGCAAAGTCATCTGCCCAACCTGGCCCGATTCCCTGACGTTGACCTGGTGGCCCTGTGCGACGTCAGCGAAGAGCGCCTTCAGGAATCTGCCCAGCAATACAACGTGCCGCGGGTCTATACAGACCTCACCCAAATGCTGGATGGCGAGCGACTGGACTGTGTATTCATCATTACCCCAGAATGGTTGCACGCCAAGCAGAGCATTGAATGTCTACGTCGTGGCCTGGACGTTTTCTGCGAGAAGCCGCCCTCGCACAATGTTGAAGAATCGAAGCGCATGGCGGAGGAGACCGCCAAGTCCGGCAAACTGCTTGCGCTCGGCTTCAACCGCCGGTTCAGCGTAACCGCGATCAAGGAGGCTTTCGCCCAGACCCCGCCCCAGATGTGCATCGCGGAATTCATTCGCCCTGTGGACGAATACCGGCCTCTGATCAACGGCAGCATTCACGCGCTCGATGCGCTGATCTACATCTGTGGAGAACCGCAGTCTGTGGCGGCCGTGGCAACCTACACCGATCCGGAGAAGCATGAGTGCATCGCGGCTTCGATAAAGTTCGCGAACGGCTCCCTAGCCTCGCTGGCGTCCGGTTATGGGACCCGGACCTCAGCCGAGCGGCTGAGCGTCTATGGGCACGGTATCGCCGCTTGGTGGTCCAGGAGCAGCGTAACCATCCGCCGCGGCGACCAGAGCGAAACGCGTGAGATTGGCAACAGTGTGCTAGAGGAGGATCGACAGTTCATCGACTGCGTAAAGGGAGAAGCCGAACCGGTTGCGACCATTGATGATGCTGTGGTGACGATGGAGTGGGCACATCGCATTTTTGCTGCGGCCAACATCCAGGTCTCACCGGCCCCGCGCACCGGGCGCGGCTACCTGCAATGGTGTCCCTACTGCGGCGCGGACATCATCGCTTACAAAGAGCAGTGCATGTCCTGCGGGCGCGAACTGGGCGCCTGGTCCATCCCCATTGAGGCCATGGCGGAGTAACACGTCAATGCTCAGCCTGCGTATCATCGCCGATGAGGCTGCCTGGGAGGCCTGATCGCATGGTGAACGGGACTGCTTTTCTAGATTAAGTTTTTTGAGCAGCAAGGGAGTCGCATATGCCAATTCGTGAAATTGATCGTCTGGTCATTCATAAGAACCCCTATGCCTATTCGTCATGGCCTGATGTGACGATACTGAATAACGGCGACTGGATCATAGCATTTTCCCAGGCAATGAGCCGCCATCAGATCACGCATCGAGATCCCACCTTCCACAATCTCCTCGTAAGGTCCACAGATCAGGGACAAACATGGAGCCGCTTTCCTCAGGGGCTGCCAGGGTATGGCTTCTTTGGCATCGACTGCATCGCCGTCACCGAGTTATCCAACGGAGATCTGCTTGCCCACACCGTGCGCGATGACTTCGTACCGGTTGACGCGGCCGCAAGAGAGGCCAGATATGCCCACTATCAGCAGCGGGAGCCTTTCCCGTGGGCGTTTCGGCGAATAGGTAGTTACGTCATCCGTTCGGTTGACAGCGGTTACACCTGGCAGGAACCGGTCCTGGTGGATGTCTCCCCTTTCGCCACCGGTTTTTCCCCCCGAGCGATTGTCGAGCTGAGCGATGGCACTCTCCTGCTGCCCCAATCCGAAGAGACTTTGGACCCCCCGCAAGCGTTTGTCGTCAGGTCGAACGACGGTGGACGGACGTGGGGGGATGTCTCGCTTGTGGCGCAGGATGAACATATCGGCTTCTGGGAACCGGCCTATATGGCGCTGCCCAGCGGCAAGATCATCGCCATGCTTCGTACGCATGAAGCGGGAGGCTACTACCTCTACCAGTGTGATTCACATGATGCCGGCACTACCTGGACGAAGCCCGTCAAAACGCCGATGTGGGGCTATCCCGCACACATGCTGACGTTGCATGACGGGCGGGTGCTGTGCGTTTATGGTCGTCGCCGGCCACCTTACGGCATTCGCGCTTGCCTGAGCGCCGACGAAGGTCAGACTTGGGACATCGATGACGAGCTCATCATCCGTGATGACTTCCCAAACTCCGATCTTGGCTACCCGACCTCTGTTCAACTGGCGGATGGGACGATTTTCACTACCTATTACGGTCAAGATGATGGCGTAACATGCATTCAAGGCAGTTTCTACACTATCTGAAAAGGAGGCTGGAGACATGAAGACCGAGCGCGTTTTTGAGTCGAAGAAAGCCCGAAGCGAGAAGTCGATCGGCCGCCGGGGATTCCTGCGCCTTACAGCAGGAACCACCGTTCTGGCAGGCCTGGCCGCATGTATGCCGGCCGCCGCGCCGTCCTCCGCCGAGATGGAGGCCGATGCGCCGGCCGCCGCGCCTGAACAGGAGATGCACGATCTGATCTACTGGAACGATTTGACCGGGCCGGATGGTGAAATCCAGCAGGCGATTGTGGATCGCTACAATGAAGGGCCGGGCCAGGAGGCCGGTGTCCACATAACGTTTGAGATCTATCCAGGCGACACGTTGTTCACCAAAAACATGGCCGCGTATGGTGCTGGCAATCCCATAGACATCCTGCGCGCCAGCGCGCCGCAGACGAACCTGATGGTGGGCAATCAGATGCTGGTGGCGCTGGATGATGTCATGGCCGAGGCCGGATTGGACTGGGATGACTTTTACCCCAGCCCCCTGGAGGCCTTTACCATCGATGGCAACCGCTATAGCATCCCTCAGGAGGTCAGCAACTACACCATATTCTTCAACACCGATCAGGCCGAAGCGGCCGGTCTGGATGTTCAGAATTTTCCCTCGGATCGCGATGATTTCATCGAATGGGTTCAGGCCGTGACTCAGCGCCAAGGTGATCAGTTCGATGTCGTTGGGCTGGTGATTCCTGGTTCGGGCGGCCTGCCGTTTCGATGGTGGTTCCAGTTGGTCTACCAATTCGGTGGCTCCTTGCTGAACGAGGATTTCACTCAAGCCGACTTCAACACCGATGCCGGCGGCAGCGCATGCCAGTTCATCCTGGACTGCTTCGACACCTACCAGATATCGAACCGCGATATCCTGGACGCCCGCAGGGCGTTCATGTCCCTCTACGGTTCCATAATTCAAGACGGCGCATGGATGTCGCCCGCCTTCCATGAGCAGGAAGGGCTGAGTTTCGATACCGCGCTGGTGCCGGTAATTGGCAACGATCTGTTCAGCTACGCCATCACCATGGCCGGCGTAATTATCCGCCACGATCCTGAAGAGGCCGGGCGCGTGGGGGCCTGTGCCCACTTCCTGAAGTGGATGTCCGATGATCCGACCTGGAATATCGAGGTGCCCACGGTGCCCGTGCGACAATCCATCGGCGAGATGGCAGAACTGCAACGTATCCCGTATATGAAGCCCTTCATCGACTTGGTGCCCTACGGCATTGAAGCGCCGCCAATTGCGGCATTCGGGGAGATCAGAGGCCGAATCGTCGAGATTCTTGACTCGGTGTGGTCCACCGACCTGTCAGTAACCGACGGTCTCGCTCGGGCGGAAGAGCAGGTCAACGATATTCTGGCCGGGTAAGCACAAGCGAGCAGTGTGCGCGTGTTGCGTATCGGGCCAAGGTACGCAACACGCGCCTTGGCAGGACTGATTACACTCAAGGCGTAACTGGCATGACAAGAGCAGCCACCCCAAGAGATGCAGAACAAGGCGGTCGTCTGAAGTTAGCCGGCCATCTGCTATGGGCGCGGCTGCGCCCCCAGGAGAAGTCCGAAAAGACGGCCTATCTCTTTCTTCTTCCTTACCTGCTGTTCTTCATAGCCTTTGGATTCCTGCCCATTTTCTTTGGCTTCTTCGTGAGCCTGACCGACTGGAGCGTGGTAGGAGACTTCCAATGGTTGGGCTTGCGAAACTACATCAAGTGGTTGGGCGATGACCATCTGACAAAAGTGACCATCAATACGCTGCGTTACACCCTGTTGAGTGTCCCCAGCGTTGCGGCTGTCAGTCTGGCCCTGGCCCTCTATGTGAACAAGAAGCTGGTAGGCTATGTGTTTTCCAGAATTGCCTTCTTTGCGCCCTACGTGGTCGCAGTCACGGTTACCAGCCTGCTCTGGAAGTGGATTCTTGAGACCGATTTCGGCGTGCTCAACTACTATCTCATGCAGCTTGGTATTCCCGCCATCCCCTGGCTAACGACAGTTCGCTGGGCCATGGTGGCGCTGGTCATCACGAAACTCTGGTGGGATGCTGGCTTCAGCATGGTCATCTTTCTGGCCGGTTTACAGGATATTCCGGCAGACTTATACGAAGCCGCCCGCATCGACGGCGCCAACGGTTGGCGCCTGTTTCGGCACATCACCTTTCCTCTGCTGCGGCCGGTCACCAGCTTGGTGATTACGTTGAACCTGATCATGTGCATGCAATCGTTCAGCACGATGTTCCTGATGACCGAGGGAGGGCCGGCCGGCTCCACCACGACCGTTGTTTATGAGATTTACCAACAGAGTTTCGCCCAGTTCAAGATGGGCTACGGTTCCGCTTTGTCCTTCTTGCTGTTTCTTGCTATTCTTGCTATGACCCTTCTCTTGTTCAGGCTCTTCCCGGAGCGGGTGGACGTGGACTAGCGAGGATTGAACTCTATGATCATTCGAATCTTGGGTAAGCGTGTCACGCCGCAGACCCTGGCGCTTTGGCTCATAGGCATGTCCATTTCAATCCTTTGGGGCATGCCTCTGCTCTGGATGGTTTCCACCTCGCTGAAGCCTGAAGGGCAGATCATGCGCTACCCGATCGAGTGGCTTCCCCGTCAAGTCAGCTGGGAAAACTACCGGATCGTGTTCAACTATCCGGTCCTGCGATGGTTTTGGAACAGCCTCTTTGTTGCTTTGGCAACGACGGCACTGGCTGTCTTTTTCAGCGCAATGGCGGGCTACGCCTTGGCCCGGATGCGATTCTGGGGGCGTAACCTCGTTTTCGGCGTCATCCTTTCCTCGCGCATGATCCCCGGCGCTGTGGCCCTCATTCCTCTATACCTGATCATTGCCAAATTTCGACTGCTCGATACATATCTGGCGCTGATTATGCCGGCTGTGGCCAGCACGCTGGGCGTTTACCTTTTTCGACAGTTTTTCTTTTCGCTGCCCCGCGAATTGGAGGACGCCGCCCTGATCGATGGTTGCGGACGCTTCGGGCTGTTTTTCAGGATCGCGCTGCCTCTGGCAATTCCGGCCCTTCTGACAGTCGCCCTCATAACCTTCGTCGCCAGTTGGAACGATTTTCTGTGGCCTCTGCTGGTCACGAGCACCGACACCGCTACCACCATGCCGGTCGGCATGATGAAGTTTAACCCCCGCACCGCGGGCATCAGGCGCATGACCTATGGTGTGGCCATGGCTGGCGTGACAATCCAAAGCCTTCCCACTCTGCTCCTGTTCTTCCTTCTGCAGAGACACTTCGTGCAGGGCGTCACGCGAACCGGCCTGAGAGGATAAGGAGAGAGCATATGAGTAAGCCATTGCGGGCGGGTTTGATCGGTTGTGGCGGCATTGCCGGGGCGCACATGCGGGCATACCGTCAACTGGAGGGTGTGGAGGGGGTGCATCCAGGGTTTTTGCGTTTCAGGCAAGTCCGAGTAGTGGGAGTGATTGCTGAGGGGGTTGACTTAGCAGCGTTGCACGTAGTGCGAGCATAGCTTGAGCGCCGTCTCGAGACCAGCGCATGCCAGATTGTTTTAGACGTTGCTGAACGACCAGCTTGCATGCTGATTCGACAGTTCCACTGCCGATGGGGTAACCCGCCTCTCGGAAGAGATGGTAACGCATACGCCTGCGATTGTGGAAGAGATAGAGAATCGGTGGTGGTTACACATTGACTGATAGGCACTGCAAGTTGTAATCATGGATGAACAACTTCAAGGCCAATTTGTGGAAATGGTCGGACTTGGAAAAAGACAGAGTTTTGCGCACAAAGCGAGCCAAGCGTTGGCGCAGGGTGTTGTTCCAACGCTCGACGTGGGCGGTTTGACCCGTTTCCTTGCCCACGGCGCGGTGCGTTGCGGCGTCGAAGGCCAATTGATACGCCTCCCAGAAGTCGCTGCAGGAACAACAAGAACGATAGCTTTGGGGGATGAGTTGGCGCAAAGCCCGGCCACTGTCGGCGCTGCGGTCGCCGATGAAGCAGGCGATGACCTGTCGGGTGCGCCGACAGAGGGCAATCCAGACCCAGCGTTGGTTGCTCTTTTTGCCCACAAATGACCATAACTCATCCAGTTCCAGCACGTCGTCCGGCGCAGCGGCCCACAAAGTTGCCTCCAGCGCTGGCAACCGGGCCGCCTTGTCCCGTAGCCAACGCGCCAGCGTCTGGCGCGCCGTGCCAAAGATGCGTTCCACACCACGCATGCTGGCGCGTTCCTGGTAAGCCCGCAAGATCAGCTCTTTCTCTTCCTCACGATAGCCTTGCCTGGCATTCAGCGTCCCGTAGCTCTTGCATCTGTGACAGTGATACTTCTGGGCGCCCTTATAATCGTGCCCATTTCTGCAGATGTCTTCGCTGTTGCAATGGGGACAACGGTGTACGATAATACTTGTGATCATGATGAGGCTCTTTCTTGTAGCTGGGTTTGTGTTTGGCGACAACCAGCCTACTGGATTGAGCCTCATCAGTCAATACATAACCACTACCGAGAATCGCTTTGCGCACGGGGTCAGGCAGGGCGTCTGCTCGGGGATAGAGGAGGCGGATGTTGCGCAGGATAGCGCTGAGGCTACCCTCTATCAAGAGCTGTTTCTGGGCAGAGACCCACTCGGTCGCCTGCACTGATTCAGCATCGAAGTGGTGCTGTGCGATCAGCCACAACTTTTCGACAGCATGCCACCAGTCGAGGATTTCGACGCAGTTGCCATAACACATGCGCACGATGTTCCAGATCCAGGCTGCGCCGTCATTGACACTGCTCAGATAACCGACCTTCTCCACCCCGCGGCCACAGGCTTCCGCCCACTGTTGCTGACAAAATTCGGTCGCATCCCACAGCCCGGCCCGATAGCTATGCTCGTGCAAATGGGTGGTCAAATTGCCTGTCACCGCATCAAGCAGATGGCGTACAGCCGAAACGGTAACCAGTTTCACCTCTTTCCAGCCTTCGCCGCGGATGTTGACCATCGCACCATCCATTGAGATGTTCATCACCGCGCTCGCTGGCTCAACCACCTCGCGCCAGACGACCTCTGTCTCCGTACGCGGTATCTGTACCGTTGCCTGCGCTTCTTGCGCTTGTCGCTCCACCAGTCGCCCTCCATACGCGTTGACCAACTCCTGCAGGCTGCTCTTGGACAGATTGACATGGGTCAACTCGCTAAACTGGGCCGCAGCCCGCGCATAGGAGGGTATCTCTACGCTCATCCGCAACGCTTGGGCTATCGTCGCTGGCGTCCAACTACGCCCCGTCAGTTGGAGTCGCTGATCCAGGGGGAAAAATCCCCCGCCCACATTCCGGACAGAGGCGATGGCTTCGCTTCACCTGCACTTCCCCTTCGGCATGGATCACCGTGCGCGTGCGCCGCCCATTCGATTTCGTCTGCTGCCCGCACTCTGGACAGGCTACCTCCTCGTACCTTCCATCTCCATGTTGCAACAGCAACTCTCCCATCAACTCCCGCCGCAAAAGCGTCACCTTGCCTGCTATCTCATCGAAGGTCGCCTGCGGATGCTCTTCCCCCCATTCCCACATCTCGTCAAACATCTCCTCTGCGCCGCGCACAAATTTCGCCTGCGCCTTTTCTCGTTTCATTTTGCTCCCCCTTTATGCTTTTCATTTCCTTCTTCTAGGTTCGTTGACCTTTGAAAAACTGGTCTAAGAGGCGACATCTGCAGGTTGCCTGCGGGCAGAATCGGACTGCGATTCGCCTGATTCTCGTGAACAAAGACCGCGATCTGCGCCGGTGCCGTCAATCATCTCAATCACATAATCACATAAATCACAGTTCAGACAATTGTCAACGAGCCCTAGTAGTTCAGCAGTCTTCTATTGTCGGATAAAGACGTTTGAGCTTGATGCGAGCGTCAGCCGTAGTGAAACGCCAGTTGACGGTAGTTGCCGAGGCATTGCGGCGTTTTTGCCAAGCATCGACTTGCTGAATCAAGGTGGCTTGGTCAGGGATGCGAGCTTTCAAGCATTGGCGATGCAGGACACTGAGTTCGATTTCAGCCATATTGAGCCAACTGCCATGTTTGGGCGTGTAATGGATTTCCAGTTTGGCGGCAATGCGACGGGCTGTGGCCGCCGGGAACGCTTCATACAGAGAAGCGAGTTTGTGTGTGTTCAAATTGTCCATCACCAGGACGATCTTTGCGGCCTGCGGGAAGTGGATGTCGACCAAGTCACGCATGCAATGGGCAAAATCAACCATGGTGCGGCGCTCTGTCACCTTGACATGACGCCAGGCTTGCAGAGGCGCGAAGCAGAGAAAGAGGTTGCCGGTGCCGTTGCGTTCATATTCGTAGTCATATTTGGCCACAGCGCCCGGTCGGGGTGGCAGGGGCAGAAGGGTCTCTTTCGTCAACTGTTTGCTGCCTTCATCAAAACAGACCAAAGGTCGCTTGGGATCCTGCGCCCGATGATAGACCTCAAGCGTATCTTCCATGGCACAGACGAACTCGGCATTCGCCGTCGCCGGAATACACCACTCATCTTTCAGCCAGGGCTTGCGTTCGTTTTTTTAGCGTCGTCCGCACCGTTTCGCGCGAAATACGCTCGACCACCTCTAATTCGACCAGCTTATCGGCCAGCATCTGCAGCGTCCATTGCTCCTGTCCATCAGGCGCAGCGCTACACGCTAACTGCACCAAGCGGGCTTCGCCGGCGCCATCCAATACGCAGGGGCGCTTCCGTTGCGGTCGCATGTGGATGAGCGCAGCTTCAATCCCGGCTGTGACACAGCGCGCCCGAATTCGCTCTACGGTGCGCGCGTGCGCACCTAAGGCCTTGGCAATCTCGGCATCAGTCCAGCCACCTCCGGCTTGCTCTTCATCGGCCATCAGCAGAATGCGTGCCCGTCTCAAGCGCCGCGCCGACCCGGCGCCTGTGTTCACCTGTGCATCCAGTTGCGTGCGTTCTTCCTCTGTCAAGCGCACCCGATATCGTTTCGCTGGCATCTTTCCTCTCCTCGTGTCTACGTTTCTGGAGAGTGTGCCACAGTTCACTCTATCCGACAAACTTTGTCTGTTACACTACTAGCATAAGGCCCTAATGGCGAACCGTTCAACGCGGAGCAGGTCAAGTTCAGTTTCGACCGTGTCATGGCGCCTGACAGTGATTCCATGCGCAAGGGAGAGACACGCTATGTTTCGAGTGTAGAAATTGTGGATGACCTTACCGTCAACTTCCACACGGATGGCATCATCCCCCTGTTCGACCTGTATGTCACGGCGAAGTTCCCGATTGTGCCGCAGGGGTACATCACCGAACACGGCTCGGAGCACTTTGCGTCGAATCCCGTTGGCACGGGGCCGTATGTTCTGGAAGAGTGGGTGAAGGACGATCACATCACGCTTCGCAAAAACCCGACCTACTGGGGTGATGAGCCGGAGATTGATGTGCTGACCTTCCGCACGGTGCCTGACATTGCCTCCAGGGTGGCCACGCTGCTTGCGGGCGAAGCAGACATTGCCACCGACCTGCAACCGGCCACTGTGCAGGAAGTCGAGAAGCGTGAGGATCTCAGCGTCGTGAGCCGCCCCGGCATGCGTTCGGTATTCCTGCTGTTCAATACCAAGATCGATACGCCCGTCACCGATCGACGCGTTCGGCAGGCAATCAACTACGCGGTGGACAAAGACGTGATCATCGAGAACATCCTCGATGGCTTCGGCAAGAAGCTGAATGGGCAGGTGCTTTCCGAAGAGTTAGGACTTTCGCTGGGAGGTCAAGAGGCTGTACACTTGAGACATGATAACAAAACAGAAGTATGTCGAATACCTTGTCAGCACACCGATCAACTACACCTGTAGCAACTTGGCTGAACATCTGGAAGGCACGAGCCACGATGTGGTCAGCAATTACCTGAAGAGAGAGCGGCACACAGCCAGGCATCTATGGGAACTGGTAGAAGGACTGATCGACGACAGTCCGGACGCTTACCTGATCATTGACGACAGTGTACAAGACAAACGCTATTCACGGTCAATTGACATGGTAAAACTGCAATACAGTGGCGCTGAAGGGGGTCTGGTGCGCGGCATCGGTGTGGTCAATCTGGTTCACACCAGTGGTGAAGAGGGCGAGCATTATCCGCTTGATTTTCGCATCTACGCCAAGCAAGCAGATGGGAAGACAAAGAACGACCATTTTCAAGAGATGCTGCTGCGAGCCGTCAGTGACAAACAGGTTCAGGCCAAGACCGTGCTGTTTGATAGTTGGTATGGCTCCTGGCAGAACTTGAAGCTGGTTGACCGTCTGGGATTGACCTTCTACACCACACTCAAAGCCAACCGCTTGGTCAGTTTGAGCAAAGAAGATGGCTATATTCATCTCGATGAGATCGATTGGAGCGACGAACGGCTTCAGCATGGCATGATTGTCAAGCTCAAGAAAGTGCCGTTCAAAGTGAAATTGTTCAAGCTAGTTGCCACAAACGGCGACGTTGACTGGGTCATTACCAATGATCTGGATGAGACTGTGATCACGCAAGTCGCTCAAAAAGCGAACGAGTTGCGCTGGCAGGTCGAAGAATTTCACAGAGAACTGAAGCAACTGACGGGCACTGCCAAATGCCAATGTCGCAAAGCTCGTTCGCAGCGCAATCACCTCGCTTGTTGTTACCATGCTTGGCTTTCCCTGAAGTTCCAAGCTACCTTGCTCAACAAAACCATCTATCGCGTTCGCACTGACTTATTCAGCGATTATCTGCGAACCCAACTTCGCAACCCGACTATCCCGGCTTTTCAGCCAATTTAGCGAAAGTCCTAAGAGTATTGGGGATACCAACCTGATCTCGATCCGTATCCCTACGACCCGGAGAAGGCCAAAGAGCTTCTGGCTGAGGCCGGCTATCCCGACGGCTTCGACCTGCGCATCGTAAGCCCGCGCGGTCGCTACATGATGGACGCAGAGATCTCCCAAGCAGTGGCAGGGCAGTTGAAGGACGTTGGAATATCAATGTCACTGTCGATACATTGGAATGGGGCGTCTTCAGCGAGGAGCAGTACAGCCACGAAGGCGGCCCGATTTTCCTGCTGGGGTACATGACCGTGCCCGATGCCGCGCGCATGTTGTCGATTTGGCATTCGACCCATCCGAACGATCAGCACCCTGACGCCCAGTTCGATGCACTGTCCGACGCCGCTATCAATGAAACGGACGTCGACGCGCGTCGTGAAGTGGTTAAGGAGGCGGTTGAATACTTCCGTGAAGATGCGCCGGTCGTGTTTCTGCACCAGCAGTACATTCTGTAGGGCGTCCACGACCGTGTCCAGAATTTCGCGCCGTTCCCGGATGGCCGACTCAAGATTGATGCGAGCATAGATGTGAGCGGAGATCGTTGATGTTTTGGTGTCTCTGCCGATGAAAGGCACCTGGTGAAAAGGCATCCTCCTCTATGAATTCAGGGGAGGGGGCCTTGTCCCAAGTGAACAGTTTTTCAGCAGGTTTAGAACGGAGCGAACCGGATGATTAACCTCGCACGCGACTTGGTATCGATGGCGGTGTCTATGGGAGCACAGAATGCGGAAGGGCGCGTCGTGGATCAATCCCAACAGGCGATAATCGGTACAGACGGCGCAGCCAGCGTCTCCGAATTCACAACCTGCGGATTCGGAATCCGTGTCTTGGTGGACGGGCAATGGGGATTCGCCAGCGACAACCTAACCCAACAGCAGCCATCTGAGACAGTTAAAAAAGCGGTAGTGGTCACAAAGTAAGTGGTGAGGGAAAAGTCTGTGTCTGAACTGTGATTGTTGCAGTTCGGAGAATGCCATTATTCGCGGATGCACGGACAGGGATTTCCGTGCCACCGGAATGCCAGATCACTTACTATTCGGCCACTACCAAAAAAGCAATCTCGCTCGCGCGGGCTATGCCCCGGCGCACGCGAACTGTCAGGCTGGCTGGCGCACCGCCCGTTCAAGGCACCTACGAGACGCACTGCGAACTGGACCCGTTCACCATGCCTGTTCCTGAAAAGGTCGAGATGGTCCAAGCCATCATGCAGGCCATGGCGGGCGCGAGCGACAAAGTGACCAAGACCCAGGCCAAGCTCGACTTCCGGCGTGAGGTATCGCAACTGGTTACGTCTGAAGGAACCGAGATCGGGCAGACAATCACCCTGACCGGCGCAGGTATGGCCGTCACGGTCGCGGATCGGGGCCAGGTTTTTCGCAGAACGTATCCTTATAGCCATTCCGATTTTGGAACGGGGGGATTCGAGTTGGTCCACGCTCTCAAACCGATTGATGCGGCCACCACGATAGTTCATGAAGCGATTGAACTGCTGGATGCCCCCTCTTGCGGCGATGATGTCACAACGGTCATTTTGGATCCGACACTTGTAGGGATGGTGCTTCACGAGACCATGGGCCATCCCATCGAAATGGATCGCGCCCTGGGTGACGAATCGGACAATTTCGGGCCGAGTTTCCTGCAGGTCCACCATCTTGGCGAGTTCCAGTACGCATCAGAGTTGGTGAATATGGTTGCGGACGCAACGCGGCCCAAGGCGGTCGCAACCTTTGGATATGATTATGAGGGTGTCAAGGCCCAGAGCATTCCCATCATCAAGGGCGGCGTTTTTACGAACTATCTGATGTCGCGCGAATGTGCGACGGAATTGGATCAGCCGAGCAATGGAACGGCCCGGGCGAGCAGTTGGAATCGCATCCCGATGGTGCGCATCACGAATCTAACTCTCGTGCCCGGGGAATCGACAAGGGAGCAGCTCATCTCTGAAACCGATGATGGCCTATATGTCGAGACATTCAAGGGCGGGGATATTGATGACAAGCGTCTCACATTCAGTTTCATGGGCGAACGAGGGTGGCAAATTCGCGGCGGCAAAATCGTCGGTCTGGTGAAGAACCCGGTCATCTACGGGGAGGCCCCCGTTTTCTGGCGCAATTGCAGTGGAATCGCCGGTCCCGACGAGGACCGGGTGGTGGGCATCTCCAGTTGCGGTAAGGGTCTTCCGTGGCAGTTCATCCCCACCGGACAAGGTGGGCCGCCAGCCCGGTTTGATCAAGTCAAGGTAGGAGGAGGCATCGGATGAGCACGGACAAAAGGCCTGACATGCCCCTCGGCGAAGATCAAGCACTGGAGGCCGTCGAGTTCGGTTTGCAAGCAAGTCCTGCCGACGCGACCGAAGTCCTGGTTTTGGCGGAAAACACCGATCTGACGCGTTTCGCCAATCTCGCAATTCACCAGAACGTGACGGAAACCCAGTACCAGATCTACTTCCGCACCGTCTGGGATGGCCGACTGGTAGTTGTCAAGGGCAACGATCTCTCGGAAGAGGCAGTGAAGAAAGCGTTGCTTCGCAGCGAGGAGTTGGCCGCTACGGTTACGCCCAGCGCCGCGTTGCCGGACTTCGCCTACCCAGTGGGATCGGCCGGGACAGATGGACGCCAGGGCGTGGTTACACTCAATCCGGCTACAGCGAATTGCGGAGCGGAAGAGCGGGCGCAGATCGTGGATCGAGTCTGCGGCGTCTTCCGCAGCTGCGGCGTGGGCGGCGCTGGCAACGTCAGGGTGCGTCAGCTGGAAATGGCCGTGGGCAACTCGGCTGGACTGCGCCGCTACGCTCCCTTTTCGATCATCGCGCTGGTGGCCGTGGCGCTGGACGCGGCGAACAACGCTTCGGGCTACAATACCTGGATAGGCCGCGACATCGAGGCGATGGATGCCGAAAATTTGGCCAGGCAGGCTGCGGTCAAGTGTCTGATGGGCCGACGCCCCAAGCTAATTGAAGCCCGACCGATGACCGCCATACTTGAGCCACCTGCGGTCGCGCAACTGTTCTTCCACTTGAATTTCAGGAGCCTGGGCGTCTGGGGCGCGCAATCTGCCAGCAATCGTGACAACATCGTCTATGACAACTTGGGCGAGCGGATCACCGCAGGCGATATTTCTGTCTACGATGAGATGATGCCTGATGGCTTGGCGCCGATGCCATTCAACTACGAAGGCGTTGACAAGCAGCGCCTCGACCTGATCGTCAATGGTGTGGCAAAAGGCATTGCTCACGACCTCACCAGCGCAGCCAAGTTTGGCCACGCTCCCACAGGCCACGCGCAGATGCCCGGAAATGAGTTCGGTCCTTCGCCGCAGCACCTTGTGATAGAGGGCGGCGACAGTTCCGTCTCCGACCTGATCGAATCCACCGAATACGGCGTGCTTGTGAGCCGAATTCATGGTTTCGTCTCACCGTTGTCCGGCAAGGAGGGGTACATGGCTGGCACTACTCGCGATGGCCTGTTCCTGGTCGAGAACGGCCGCGTTTCCGGCCCCATTCGCAATTTCCGCTGGATGGATCGCATGTTCTCGGCCTTTGAGACGGTCGAGGGTATATCGAGAGAGCGAAAAGTTCAGTTCACGGATGAGTTGTGGTTTCCGACCTGTGTCGTCGCCCCGACGATCAAACTTGGTCGGTTCAATTTCATTGATGTGCAACGCTGGACTGAGGAACGCAGCCTTGAGCAATTTCTGGTCCTATGTCATTCGACGGGCATGGCAATCGCTGACCATTCTTTTAGGCGTCTCAATCGTCGTTTTCAGCCTCATGCACCTGAGCGGCGATCCGATTCGCCTGCTCGCACCCATCGACACGACCGCGGAGGAACTTGAGGCGATACGCAAGCTGCACGGCCTGGACCGCCCGGTGCCTGTGCAATACTGGAACTTTCTTACGGGCGTTCTGCGCGGCGACTTTGGCAAGTCACTGCGCAGTGGCGAGAATGCGCTGCATCTTGCACTGGAGCGGGTACCGGCAACCGGAAAACTGGCACTTACCGCTCTCATCCTTTCCCTCATTGTCGCGCTGCCGTTCGGTGTTCTGGCAGCGGTAAAGCGCAACACCTGGATAGATCGGACATTGATGGGCGTGGCGCTTATTGGTCAGAGTATGCCTGTGTTTTGGCTTGGCATCTTGTTGATTCTCGTGTTTGCCGTGAATCTTGGCGTATTGCCGGCCACCGGCACACGGGCCGGGTGGCGCAGCCTGATTCTGCCCGGCATTACATTGGGCATGTTCAATATGGCCCGCACCGCCCGACTGCTTCGATCTGAGCTACTGGAGATTCTGCAAGCCGAGTACATCACGACCGCCAGGGCGAAAGGCATGTCGGCGCGAGTCGTTCTCTGGCGCCACGCCTTTCGCAATGCAGTCATTCCGCTTGTGACGCTGATCGGCTTGGACTTGGGCGCACTTTTGGCCGGTTCGGTCATCACGGAGACGATCTTCGCGTGGCCGGGTATTGGCCGCCTTGCCGTGAATGCAATTTACGGTCGCGATTATCCCGTCGTTCAGGCTACGGTCCTGGTCGTGGCTTCGATCTATGTGGTGATCAACTTTCTGGTGGATCTGTCCTACGCTTTCCTTAACCCCAGAGTACACCTGAACTGAGTAGCTAAGCGATGAAAGTCAGAGCCGGTGACAGAGGCATGATCCCGTTTGCGGCTGTGATCATTATCCTTAGGACTTTCGCTGGGAGGTCAAGAGGCTGTACACTTGAGACATGATAACAAAACAGAAGTATGTCGAATACCTTGTCAGCACACCGATCAACTACACCTGTAGCAACTTGGCTGAACATCTGGAAGGCACGAGCCACGATGTGGTCAGCAATTACCTGAAGAGAGAGCGGCACACAGCCAGGCATCTATGGGAACTGGTAGAAGGACTGATCGACGACAGTCCGGACGCTTACCTGATCATTGACGACAGTGTACAAGACAAACGCTATTCACGGTCAATTGACATGGTAAAACTGCAATACAGTGGCGCTGAAGGGGGTCTGGTGCGCGGCATCGGTGTGGTCAATCTGGTTCACACCAGTGGTGAAGAGGGCGAGCATTATCCGCTTGATTTTCGCATCTACGCCAAGCAAGCAGATGGGAAGACAAAGAACGACCATTTTCAAGAGATGCTGCTGCGAGCCGTCAGTGACAAACAGGTTCAGGCCAAGACCGTGCTGTTTGATAGTTGGTATGGCTCCTGGCAGAACTTGAAGCTGGTTGACCGTCTGGGATTGACCTTCTACACCACACTCAAAGCCAACCGCTTGGTCAGTTTGAGCAAAGAAGATGGCTATATTCATCTCGATGAGATCGATTGGAGCGACGAACGGCTTCAGCATGGCATGATTGTCAAGCTCAAGAAAGTGCCGTTCAAAGTGAAATTGTTCAAGCTAGTTGCCACAAACGGCGACGTTGACTGGGTCATTACCAATGATCTGGATGAGACTGTGATCACGCAAGTCGCTCAAAAAGCGAACGAGTTGCGCTGGCAGGTCGAAGAATTTCACAGAGAACTGAAGCAACTGACGGGCACTGCCAAATGCCAATGTCGCAAAGCTCGTTCGCAGCGCAATCACCTCGCTTGTTGTTACCATGCTTGGCTTTCCCTGAAGTTCCAAGCTACCTTGCTCAACAAAACCATCTATCGCGTTCGCACTGACTTATTCAGCGATTATCTGCGAACCCAACTTCGCAACCCGACTATCCCGGCTTTTCAGCCAATTTAGCGAAAGTCCTAATCCTGATCATTTTGGCTATTTTTGCACCAAACGTGGCGCCCTATAGTCCTGATGATCAGGACCTTGTCAAAAGGTTCATGCTGCCCTTGACGCCCGGTCACTCACTCGGGACTGACCACCTGGGACGCGATATCATAACGCGATTGGTTTTCGGAGCAAGGATTTCTCTTAGTGTAGGCTCGATGGCCGTGCTCATATCTGTACTGATCGGCACCGTACTGGGTGTCTTGAGCGGTTACTATGGCGGCCTGTTTGACGATATCGTAAACTGGTTCGTCAATGTGCAACTGGCGTTCCCCTTTATATTGCTGGCTATCTCCGTGATCGCCGTACTAGGCCCCAGCCTCGTGAACATGTTCATCGTCTTGGCTATAGGGGGGTGGCCCGCCTATGTCAGGGTGGTTCGCTCGAAAGTGTTCGTCCTGAAAGAGGTCGAATATGTTGAGGCGGTCAAGGCGATTGGGGCTGGCGATGCGCGCATCATGCTCAGGCATATTTTCCCAAATGTTGCTGCGCCACTGATCGTCCTCACGTCATTTGAGTTTGCCAAAATGGTAATCGCCGAAGCCGCGCTTAGTTTTCTTGGATTGGGGCCGAGCGGGCTGGACTATTCATCCTGGGGCCTGATGCTGGCCGAAGGCAAGAATTACCTGGCCGTCGCCTGGTGGGTGGCAACAATTCCCGGCCTTGCCATTATGATGGCAGTACTCTCCATCAACATCGTCGGCGACTGGCTGCGGGACAGACTCGATCCGAAATTGCAAACCTGACCTCATCGTTGGCGTCTCGCTTTCCAGTACGCAATTCGCAATACGGATAAGAGGACTCTCGCCGTGCATGCAAATGTAGAAGCAGGGGAGGCACGAAGGTGAATGAGTTGCGCATTGCCCAATCGCAAGTGAATCTGCTTCAGCCGGAATTCACGACGGATCAGCCCGACCTGCAAACCATCCTTGCGCTGGTGTATGAGCCGCTCATGCAATGGCGCAGTGGACGCGTCACTCCGGGTCTGGTGAACTCGTGGGAAGTCAGAGATTACGGGCAATCGTGGCTTCTGACACTGCGTGACAGTGCCTGCTTTCATGACGGTTCGCCATGCATGATAGAGTACGTCGTGCAAAGTTTGGAACGGATGCGGGAAGCAGGCGGCGCATTTGGAATGGGCGGCCTGTATGCTCCTTACCTTGAACCATTGAGCTTTGAACCGATAGGCAAAACGCAACTGCTCGTCAGAAGTTCTTCTCCAACGGGCGATCTGGCCGACATCTTCGCCGCAGTGTATGTGGGGAAACAGACCGGCGCACTGAGCCTCCGTTGGGCACGGGACCATTCCGGCTCGAAGAGTACGTGGAGGGTGAGCTGATCCGGCTGTCAAGAGTGGACAGACCCAGTCATGATGCGCAGTTCTCTGAACTGACCATTTTGCAGGTACGGTCCGCGTCAGATCGGTACAGCGCACTGTTGAACGACCAAGTAGACTTGGCGACAGGGCTTGAACTGATGCAGTCGATTCCTGAGAACGACGGATTGACGTGGCGCAGGTCTACAAACACGCTGTCCGTGACCGGTTTCCTCGACGGATTTGAGGAACCTTGTTCGCAGCCGGAAGCCCGTTTGGCGATCAATCTGGCGGTTGACGTAGATGCCATCATTGACAGCGTTTGGCCTGGACTGGCCGAGCCGGCGGCGACCGTCGTCAGCCCGTTTCACTTCGGATTCTCTGATGCTCTGCGCCCGCACGGTTATGATCCTGGGCGAGCCAGAGAGCTATTTGACGCCTGTGACATGCCGGAAGAGCTAGTCCTGCGCACGCCTCTCGTCATCCCCGATCGCGCGCCGCAAGTGGCAGTGATGATCCAGGAGCAACTCTCCCGCATCGGCATTCGCGTCCGTATCGAGAGGGAAGCGGATCGCCCGAAGTATGCGATGGACACGAGCCGGAAGCGCATCGGCCACCTGGCGCTTTTCGACTCCAGCCCATTGAGCACGTACCGCGTGCTGCAGGAGAAAATATCCAGCCAGACACAGGGCCTCTGGTGGCAAGGTATAAAGGATAGCAAAGCAGACCAGCTGATAGGTGCTGCCCACTTGTCTGTTGACAACAACAAGAGGAGGGAAGCCTACAGCCGTTGTCTATCCTGGCTTCACGATAACCCACACTGGCTGTACTTGTATCATCCCGTAAAGCTCTATGCCCATCGGGCGGAACTCTCTGGCGTCGAAGTGGCTCATGCCGGATTGATAAGACTTAGCCCGACGCCAAGTCGTAGCTCTTGACTTAGACTGGCCACTCAATTACCCCACTCAATCACCCCACCCTATACTGCTTGAGCAGGTCATAGTTCGGCGTAATGCCCAAGCCGGGGCGATCCGGCGCGTCCACATTGCCGTCGGCGTCCAACACCATCGTTTCCTCGAAGATCTGCATACGCAGGGGATCCACCGTCTCGCGGTAGAACTCCAGGATCAGGCCGTTGTTGATGGCGCACACCAGATGGATATGCACCTCCTGCGCGCCGTGGGGGGCGATGACCAGGTCTTCGGCTGCGGTGAGCGCGGCCACCTGCATGAATTCCGTGATGCCGCCCAGGATCTGCGCATCGGCATTGATGATGGCCGCCCCTTCGCGCTCGATCAGGTCGCGGAAGCCATAGCGCGTGTATTCGTTCTCACCGCTGGCAATCGGAATCGACGTGGCGCGGGCCACGCGGGCGTGCCCCCGGTAGTCGTCGGGCGCAACCGGTTCCTCGAACCAGAAAGGCTCATACTCCTCCATCTTGCGCGCCAGTTCAATCGCTTCGTGCGCCGTGTACGCGTTGTTGGCGTCGACAAGCAGCTTAATATGGGGGCCGATCGTGTCCCGCACCACTTTCACCCGCTCCACGTCCTCGTTGACTGGCGCGCCGCCGACCTTCATCTTGATTGCCTTCGCGCCCAGCGTCAGGTTCTCCTCCATCTCCTGCGCCAGCTCCCGCAACCCCTTGCCTTCCTCGTAGTAGCCTCCGGCGATGTAGGCGGGGATGCTGTCGCGGTAGCCCCCCAGAAGCTGATAGACCGGTCTGTTCACCACCTTGCCGATCAGGTCCCACAGCGCGATGTCGATGGCGCTGATCACGCGCGTAGACAGCCCCCGCCGCCCCACCAGCTTTGGCAGCCACATATTCTCCCAGATGCGCCGGTAGTTGAAAGGGTCCTCGCCGATGACAATCGGCTTGAAATAGTCAATGAGTGTCGTGGTCAGATCGCTGCCCTGGCCTGACGCCGTGCCGCCGCCCCATCCCACGCCCGTAACCCCTTCATCTGTGTAGATGTGGACCAGATTCAGACTGACATCGACGTAGGTATATTTGCCGTTGCGGATCGGCTTCGGTCGCGGCCAGGCATAGCGCTCAACAGTCATGTCGGTAATCTTCATCGCTTCTTCCCTTTCATGGGATGATTTGGCAAGGCGGATTCGGATAAGTGAACAGTTTGAAGATTTTTTGGCGGAAGACCTTGATGGAAGGGCCATCACAAAAAATCTTCAAAGGAAGCCCTCCCGTTATACGCCGAAATCGAAACGAAATCAAACCGACGAACCCGTTTTGCACCAACTCCGCCTACACATGCTACGCAATACGCAGTACGCAATGCCGTACCGCGCGGGTCTGCAATGCCAATGAACTTTAGACACGCCGCCACCTGTTTGTTACACTGAAGAGAAGCCGCACGCGGCAACGGGAGGAATCAATCGGCAATGCCCGTCTGCCCATAGCGGGCAGACTTAACCTGCTGACAGAAAGGTCCCGCCATGAAGATACTGGTCACCGGCGGCACAGGCCGGATAGGCGCAAATCTGGTCACGCGCTTGCTGGCCAAAGGTCATGAAATTCGCACTCTTGTCTATCCCGGCGATGCCAGCCGCGCCCACAAGTTGGATGCGTTTGCCAGCGTGGATACGGTTGTAGGAGATCTGCGCAACCTGGAGGAAGTACGCCGGGCCGTCAAGGGGGTTGACGCCATCTACCACCTGGCCGCCGCCTTTGGCGGCCCTTTCGACAATCGTCAGTATCTGGACATCAACGCGATGGGAACGCTCAATCTGCTGGAGAGCGTGCGTGCGGAATGCCCCAACCTGCACCGCTTCGTCTACGCCTGCACCGAGGCCGTCTATTGGCGGCTGGAGGTGTATGGCCGCTACTTTGAGGAGCCGATTCGGGAGGATATGGTCGCCCGCTATCACCAGATGCCTTACTTTCTCACCAAGTGGGTCGGCGAGGAGCTGGCGATGGCATACCATTACCAGTACGGCGTGCCGACGACCGCCTTTCGTTTTTCCACAGTCCTTGAGCCGAGTGAGTTTTTCAATGAGGCCGGTGTGCCGAGCCGCTTGGCTTTCAGCACCGAATACGAGCGCTACAAGTCGATGACCAGTGATGACCTGGACACACAGGCGATGCTCGACGAACTCAGATCGCAGTGGACCGGTGAGGATCAACTCCTTCTCTGCCGCAACCCCAACGGTGTGCCGCACAAGCAACATTTCTGCGATGTGCGCGACATCGCCCGCGGCCTGATTTTGGGCATCGAGCGTGAGGAGGCCGTGGGCGAGGAGTTCACGTTGGGGGGCGCTGCCATCATCGACTGGGGAGAAGACGTCCCCTGGCTGGCCGAACGATACGGCATCGGCTACGCGGATGCGCGCCTGCCTTCGGCGAACTATTTCACGCTCGATTTGACCAAGATTCAGACACGTCTGGGCTTTGAGCCGGAACACGATTTCAAGAGCGTTGTCGAGACCGCCGAAGCGATCCGCCGCGGCGAGGAGACGGATGTTGTCCCTACAGGCGTGCGCTATGGGGAGGCCTAGAGCACAGCCGCCGTGGCACGCCTTGCCGGGTTGCGCCAAATCCAACTCTCAGGAGGAGTATTGATGAACAGTACGCGTATCGCCGCGATCGAATGGGGCACACTCGTTGGCCACCGTCCTCGAGAGGCAGGCTGCAACGCCCGCATAGCCGTCCACGGGCAGGACGTGCAAGTGCCCCTGGCGCGCATCACCACCGCAGATGGGAGTTCGGGATTCGGTCCCTGTCGCCCTTTCACTCAAGCGGAGGCCGAAACCTTTCGCGGTGAGTACGTGGACGATCTGATAAGCCATGAACTAGGTGTTGCGGACCGGGCTGGTTCGCTGGAGTTTCCGTTGTGGGATCTGCTGGGCCAGCGCAGCGGTCGCCCCATCTACCGGTTGCTGGCGGACCGGGCCGGAAAGACGATTGATGAGCCGCTGCGGGTGCCCTGCTACGATACTTCCCTCTATATCGACGATCTTCATCTGTCAACGGACGAGGAGGGCGCGGCCCTGATCGCGTCCGAGGCTCACTTCGGCTTTGAGCATGGGCATCGTTCCTTCAAGATCAAAGTTGGTCGCGGCGCTCGGCATATGCCCCTGCTGGAAGGCAACCGCCGCGACGTGGCCGTGATTCGGGCAGTGCGCGACGCGGTCGGCGCAGAGGCGACAATACTGATCGATGCCAACAACGGCTACAATCTCAACATTGCCAAACAAATGCTGACCGAGACCGCCGACTGTGATATTTTCTGGTTGGAGGAAGCCTTTCATGAAGACGCCGCGCTCTACGAGGAACTTAACGCCTGGATAGAGCGCGAAGGGCTGTCGGTCCACATCGCTGACGGCGAGGGCCAAGCCTCTCCCATGCTGTTGGACTACGCCCGCGACGGTTTTGTTGACATTATTCAGTATGACATTTTCAGTTATGGCATGACGAATTGGCTGGAGACCGGCGCGCAACTGGACGGGTGGAACGTTGGAACTGCGCCGCATCACTACGGACGCCACGTGGGCAACTATGTCTCCGGCCATCTGGCCGCGGCGGTAGATGGCTTTCTCTTCGTCGAGTGGGACGAAGTGTCTACGCCAGGGCTGGACGGCTCTGCCTATCAGGTGGAGGAAGGGCATGTGCAGCTGCCGGACGCGTCCGGCTTCGGGTTGAAACTGGAAGAGAAACGCTTCCAGCGCGCCGTGGCCGCGAACGGCTTTGCAGTGAATCGCGAATAGAATACGGTGGATAGCAAACACAATCAACGACTGACCAACAGCCGACAACTAACCACAACGAACGAGTTGACGAATGAGTGAACCCCCCTCGATGCAGGAAACAATCCGCCGTTTGCACGAATACTGGGCGGTGCAGGGTTGCCAGATCTGGCAGCCTCACAGCGAAAAGTTGGGCGCGGGCACGATGAACCCGGCCACGGTGCTGCGCGTGCTCGGACCGGAGCCGTGGAACGTCGCCTACGTGGAGCCGTCCTTCCGCGCCGATGATGGCCGCTACGCCGAAAATCCCAACCGGATGCAGATGCACACCCAATACCAGGTGCTGCTCAAGCCTGACCCGGGCAATCCCCAGGAACTCTATCTGAGCAGCCTTGAGGCGATCGGTCTGGAGCGGGCGCGGCACGACATCCGCTTTGTCGAGGACAACTGGGAGTCGCCCGCGCTGGGCGCGTGGGGTCTCGGCTGGGAGGTCTGGCTGGACGGTCAGGAGATCACGCAGTTTACCTATTTTCAGCAGGCCGGCGGCGTCAGTCTGGATCCGGTGAGCGTGGAGATTACCTACGGGCTGGAGCGGATCATCATGTACCTCCAGCAGCGCACGGAGGTCTGGTCTATCGACTATGACGGCGTCCACACCTACGGCGAGATCTACCGTCAGCAGGAGATCGAACACTGCATCTATAACTTCGAGTTGGCCGATGTTGAGCGCCAGCGGACGCTGAGCGATCTCTACAACGCCGAAGCCGAGGCCTGCATCGAACGCGGCCTCGTCGCGCCCGCCCATGACTATGTATTGCGCCAGAGCCAGGCTTTCAACATTCTGGACACGCGCGGTGCTGTCGGCGTCACCGAACGGGCTAAGTTCTTCGCCGCGATGCGCAGCCAGGCGCGGCGCATTTCCGAGCTGTACGTGGAACAGCGGCTGCGGGAGGAGTACCCCTGGCTGGAGAACGGTGAGGGGCGGGAAGAGCGTGACGGGGAGCATGAAAAGGGCAGCGAGAAGAAAGAGGGGCACGCTGTGGACTCCTCTCACTCCTCACTCCTCACTCCTCACTCCTCGCAATCGCTACTAATCGAACTGGGCAGCGAGGAACTGCCCGCGGCTGATGTGCCCGTGGGCATCATGCAGATGGAGTTGCGTTTACGCGAACTGTTGGAGCAGGCCCGGCTGACATTCGGCGCTCTATCCGTTACCGGAACGCCCCGGCGGCTGGTGGCGTATGTGCAGGAATTGGCCCCCCGCCAGCAGGAAGAGATCGTCGAACGCAGGGGACCGCCGGCTGAGCGCGCCTTCGACAGCGACGGCCAACCAACCAAGGCGGCTATCGGCTTCGCCCGCGGCCAGGGCGTGCAGCCTGCGGAGTTGGAGGTGCGCGACAGGTATGTCTACGCCGTGAGCAAACTGGAGGGCGAGCCGACCCTGGCCGTGCTGCCCCGGATCATCGAAGACCTGCTCGAAGGGCTGCACTGGGGCAGGACGATGCGTTGGAACAGCAGCAACAAGAGCTATCCCCGCCCCTTGCGCTGGATCGTCGCGCTCTACGGCGCGGAGGTTGTTCCAATGTCGTGGGCGCACGTCAGCAGCGGGCGGGTCAGTCGCGGCCCCCGCTTTGGCGATGCGCGTGGCGGGCTGCCCGCGGGCGAGTTCACCACCTTTTCGATTGCTGACGCCGACAGCTATTTCGATGCCGTGGCCGAGCAGGGCATCCTGCTGGATCGCGAGGAGCGCCGGGACCGGATCGCGGCAGCCGTAAAGGGGACGGTCGCCCGCGCCGGCGGGGTCGCTGAGTCGGCGCCTGAAGACGATCTTCTGGAAGAGGTGACTGACCTGGTGGAGGCCCCGCAGGCGATTCTCGGCTCGTTTGAGCAACGCTATCTGGAACTGCCGCCGCCGATCCTGACAGCCGTGATGAAAAAGCATCAACGCTACTTCCCGGTCATGGCGAAGTCCGCGGACGGGGCCAACGCTCGCGCGCTCCTGCCCCGTTTCGTCACCATCGCCAACGCCGACGGGTTGGCGCATCCCGATGTGGTGCGGCAGGGCAATGAGGGCGTCATCCGCGCCCGCTACGCCGACGCCGCCTTTTTTTATCGCCAGGACACGGCCAAGCCCCTCGACTCCTATACCGAACGCCTGGGAACGCTTACATTCCACGCCAAACTCGGTTCGATGTTGGAGAAGGTGGCCCGCTTGGAGACTCTGGCGCCGCAGATCGCGCGTATGCTGGGCGTCGAAGACGACAGTATCGAGACGACGCGCCAGGCTGCCGCGCTCTGCAAGTCGGACCTGGTCACATCCATGGTGGTGGAGATGACCAGCTTGCAGGGCGTTATGGGTGCAATCTACGCCAAAAAGAGCGGCGCGTCGGACGAGGCGGCACAGGCGATTCGGGAACACTACCTGCCCCGCTTCGACGGTGACGCCATCCCCGAAAGCGGGGCGGGCCTTGCCCTGAGCCTGGCCGACAGGCTGGACAGCCTGGTCGGTCTCTTCGGCGTGGGCGTGACGCCGAGCGGCAGCGCCGATCCGTTCGGCCTGCGCCGCGCCGCGCTGGGGATCGTGACGGGCCTGACGCTCGGCAGAGTTTCGTTCAATCTGGCTGCGGGCCTCGAGCTGGCCGCCTCCCGCTATGACGGCCTGCTTTCTGACACAGCCGTGTCGGAGGCCAGGGAGTTCATAATCCGGCGTCTGGAGACGAGACTGCGGGAATTGAGTTACCGCCCCGATGTCGTGGACGCAGTGTTGGCGGCGCGCGGGGATGATCCATACGCGGCCGCAAAGGCTGTACGTCATGTGGCCGCGGCCGTCGCGTCACCCACCTGGGAGGAGTCCTTCACCGCCTACGCCCGCTGCGCCCGTATCGTGCGCACTATCGACCGCGAGCTGCCCCTGAATCCGGCGGCCTACCAGGAGGAAGCGGAGCGCCAGCTACACAACGCTTGCGAGAACGCGGCGGCAAAACTGGAGGAGGCCGAGGATGGGGCGGCGGCACTGGGTCATGTTCTGGAGGAGTTGACCGCGCCCATCAACCGCTTTTTCGATGCGATATTGGTCAACGCCGAGGAAGAGGAGGTGCGCCTGGCCCGACAGGCGCTGGTGCAGCGGATTGCCCGACTCCCCGCGCCGGTCGCCGACCTGAGCCGCTTGCAGGGCTTCTGATCGTCTAAACCGGAAATCGTGGGATTGATGATATAGTGTAATGCGGAATTCCACACAGGAAAGGCACAAATCAGGCTTGTGACACTGTGGCGACAAATTTCAGTATTCCCTTTGCGCACAAAGTGAGGCGTGACCTGGCAACCAAGACAGAAGGAGAGAAGACAATGGATACGCGCTATCTGGCAGGTGAGAAAGTCAGCGATGAACAGCTCGAGGCTTGGGCGAATCAGTTCTATCGCGAAGGCTGTTTGTTTCTGCGCAACATGTTGCCGCCGGACTGGACCGCTGAACTGCGCGCCGACCTCGATTTTGCGCTGCAAGATAATCCCAACGGCCAGAATAACAAGAGTCATCGCGCTCATTTGGCCCATCGTCTGTTCGAGACCAGCGCCGCCAATCTGCGCCTGTTCGACATGGAACCGATGATCTCTCTAGCGGAAGCGATCATCGGGCCGGACTGCCATGTCATTCACAACAACTCCTTCATTTCCCCTCCCGGCGGCGGATTGGATGGCTGGCACCAGGATGATCGGCCCCATTTCATCGTCACCGAAGGAGAAGCGCCGACGAATGTGCATCTGCCCGTCCTGTTCTTCACTGCCAATTTCTACTTGACCGACGTCACCGAAGTCGAGCACGGCGGCACAGAGACGATTCCCCGCTCGCATCTGTTCGGGGCCAGTCCGCCGCGGCAGTTGGACGGCACAGAGTGGGAGCAACGCATCCAGCACAATCTGGGAACGGCTGGCAGCGTAGTCCTCTTCAACAATCAAGTCTGGCATCGGGGCGGCCCCAACCGCAGCCAACGCACGCGCTACCTCACGCAGGTCACCTACGGGCGGCGCATCGTCGGCCATAAGTATTATCCGTTTATGAACTACGCCATGCCGGAACACGTCTATGACGGCGCCGATGACAGACTGCGGCGGGTTCTCGGGTTTCTGCCCCATGGCGCGTATGGATAGTCGCTGGGGGCGGCGAAATTCCGGGGCATTTAGTGTGCCTTCACATTGAAAACACGCTTTTCTCCGCACTGCGCACTGCGTATTCCGTACTGCGTAAGGGCAGGGGAGACGATGATTTTCCGTTGCACATTGTGAGCGGAAAGTCTCGGTGTCAAACGGATTCACATTTTACTGTGTCTGATGGAGATTTCAGGAAGCGAAGATGAAAGGAATCGCGGGCAAACGGGTCTTTGTCTCTGCCGGCGCCGGGGGCATCGGGCGGGCCATCGCTGACCGGCTTCGTGCAAGCTGGTGCGCGCGCGTATGTCTGCGACGTGGATGAAGCGGCCCTGGCACAACTGGACGGATCTGTCGACGGACTGTCCGGCGGCTGCGCCGATGTGGCCGACTGGGGCAGGCTGGAGACTGTCTTTCGTGCCGCTGCGCAGGAGTTGGGCGGGTTGGATGTGCTGGTGAACAACGCTGGCATCTCCGGCCCAACCGCAAACGCAGAAGAGATCGCGCTGGTAGACTGGCAGCGCACGATTGATGTCAATCTGAACGGGGCGTTCTATTGCGCCCGCCTGGCCATCCCCCTGTTGAAAGCGGGCGACGGCGGTTCAATCGTCAACATCTCCTCGACCGCGGGCCTGTTCGGCTATCCTTTGCGCACCCCCTATGCTGCCTCCAAGTGGGCGCTGATCGGCCTGACCAAGACTCTGTCTATGGAATTGGGAGCCTTCGGAATCCGGGTCAACGCTGTCAGCCCGGGCACAGTGGAAGGCCCGCGCCTCGACCGCGTCGTCGCCGCCAAGGCCGCTGCGCGCGGCGTCAGCGCAGCGGAAATTCGCGCCGCATATCGTGGGAAAAGCTCTCTGGGCACGCTCATCGCCGCCGAGGATATCGCCGAAACCGTTCTCTTCCTCTGTTCCGATGGCGGCGCTCGTATCTCCGGCCAGGCGTTGGCTGTGGACGGCAACACCGAGACATTGCGCATGTGAGCGCCGCGAGGTCCCGCCTCAATTCAACTACACTGCCGGGCTAACTACCCTCAGATCGAAGCCCGCTCGTTTCCACGCAGGGAGTGCGGACTATGCAATATGCACTTTGAATCACGTCCTGCGGATTGCTCTAGCGGCGGGACTGTGGTAAAGTTAGTGAATTATTTCGCAGGCAGTCTTGGATAGAGAAAGCTTACGCGGCGACAGTGCCCTCCAAAACGAGAGTGCGCGTCGCGCGCAATCAGCCAGCCCGGCCCCGTCTGAGGAAAGCGAAATCGTAGTGGTGAAGGACGCAAGAGAGCAAGGCAAGGCTCCAATTCCTGACATTGTTATCGGACGACTGCCGGTCTACCTGCGTACATTGCGCTTGTTGGCGGACGATGGGCGGGAAGTTACCTCCAGCCAGGAGTTGGGAGAGCATCTGGGCATCAGTTCAGCGCAGATTCGCAAGGACCTGAGCCATTTCGGTGAGTTCGGCAAACAGGGCACAGGATACAACATCCCGTTCTTGTGCCAGCAACTCCAGAAAATCCTCAACGTTGACCGTGTCTGGCCGGTGATTCTGGTGGGCGCAGGCTCACTGGGCACGGCCATAGCCAACTACCAGGAGTTTGAATCGAGCGGCTTCCGCATCGTGTCCGTCATGGACGAAGATCCGCAGAAGATCGGGCAGGCCATCGGCAACGGGTTGCGAATCGAGGATTTCGCCGACCTCAAGCAACGGGTTGACGCGTCGGACGTGCAGATAGCTGTAATGGCTGTCCCTGCCTATGCAGCCCAGCGCGTCGCCAGCCAGCTCGTCGAGGCCGGGCTGAACAGCATCCTCTGTTATGCCCCCATCACTCTGGCCGTGCCGTCACACGTGCGTGTCGAATACATCGACCCGGTCGTCCATTTCCAGCACATGACCTACTATCTGCGTTGAGAGGTTGACGAGGCGTGGGCGCTCTCTATTGCCGGTGATGGCGCGAGCGCAGATGTGGTTTGCACGCCATTAGAGAGGATTCTTGCGGGGCAATCCCTGTTGCCTGGGGTAACGTTTGGGGGTCCTGCGCACCTTTCGGATCAGTAGAATTCGCCGCTCCTCATTCAGTTCCGGCACATCCACCGGCGCAAAGCGAACCGTTTCGCCGCCCAGTTGATCGATGGCTTGGCGCGCTTCGATGAACTCTTCTGATGCGTTCGGTCCCTTATAGATAACTGCCAGCCCGCCCTGGCTCACGAAGGGCAGCAGATACTCGGCCAAAGTGTTGAGCCGTGCGACTGCTCTGGCCGCCACCAGATCGAACTGGCCGCGAAAACGAGGATTAAGCCCCAATTCTTCAGCTCTGCCCTGGACGAGTCTGACGTTTTCGAGCGCCAGCGCGTCGACTACTTCTTTCAGAAACCGAATCTTCTTAGCTGTGCCGTCAACAAGCGTCAGCCTCAGGTTGGGCCATGTGATCTTCAGGGGCAGCCCTGGGAATCCGGCGCCCGTGCCAATGTCGATGCAAGCGAACCTCTGCTGCGGCGGCAGGGACGCGCCGATCTCCTCGGCGACCAGCGGCAGGCCGACCAGACAGTCCAGAAAGTGCTTTGTCTGCACCTCTTCGCTGTTCGTGATAGAAGTCAGATTCATCTTCTCGTTCCACTCGGCCAACAGGGCGGCGTATACTCGAAACTGTTCGACCTGTTCGCTGGTGAGCGGGATGCGCAGGGCGTCTGCACCGGAGATTAGTTTTTGCATGAGGCTATTTTAGCACAGGAGCTGTACAGTGAAGACGATCCGATACGCGGCGGCAGGGGGGATCGTGGCGCAAAGGGAGATACTCCCGCATCTGTCGGCAGCGGAGACCTATCTGCTTCTGCTGGACCGGCCCAGTCGTGCCGAGGTGCGGCTACCCAAGGGGCATATCGATCCGGGCGAGAGCGCCGAGGGAGCCGCTCTGCGGGAAACCTGCGAGGAGGCCGGCTACTGTGACCTGCGCATTCTGGCAGACCTGGGCCGGCGAACCGTTGAGTTCGATTACAAGGGTGCGCACTATATCCGCTCAGATCACTACTTCCTGATGCAACTGCTGTCTGCGCGGCAGACGCCCCGGCCCCCCAATGACGCAAAGCAGTTTCAGGTCATGTGGGCACCGCTTGCGGACGCCGGCAGGCGTCTTACCTTCGAGATTGAGCAGCTCTTTGTCAAAGATGCAGTGACCGCGCTCCGCGATCTACCCCGCTTCTGAACAGCCGCGGGCATAAGAAAACCGGGAACGTCACCATTCCCGGTTCTGTGCCCAATCAACAATGATCAATTCTTGGTAACCAAATTCTGCGCTCCTGAATTCAGGAGCGCGCGCCGCGCGTCCTTGCGACGCGCTCAACCGGGGCAACCCGGCGAAAATCTGTTCGCTACTTGCGCCGATATGTAATGCGTCCGCGTGTCAGGTCATAGGGACTCATATCGACCCTCACTTTGTCGCCGAGAAAGACGCGAATGTAATTTCTACGCATCTTGCCGGACAGATAAGCCAGAACAACGTGGCCGTTTTCCAATTCCACCCGAAACTGAGCATTGGGCAGGGCTTCGACGACTTTGCCTTCCAGTGTGAGTATTTCCTCAGCCATAGATCTCCATCAATGGGCGCGTGGCCGGTAATGAATCTGCCTGTGGTGTGTGGGGTGGGCTAACGGAAGGTGCGGGCGGCGTTGCGCCTTGCCTTCCGAATCGCCTTCTGTTTGTTGATGCGGCGTACCTCACTCTTGGACGTAAACCAGCGCTTCTGACGCACAATGGGCAGGATACGTGCCTCGGCTACCGACTTGCGGAACCGACGCATAAGGCTTTCCTGGGATTCTCCGGGCCTTAAGTCAGCGCTAATCGAACTCACCCCCTTCTATTCGTTGGCGATAATCGAACAAAACAAGCCTGCCAGTTCATAATGCTTTGAGAGGCTGGCAGGCTAATCAATTATAAGCGATGGCGCGCCGAGAATGCAAAAACCAGTTTCAGTTCTCTTCATTCGATTCATCAGGCGCCGTTTCGGCAGGTGGGTCTTCTGTCGAGGCCATTTCCCCAGCCGCCGCATCGTCAGTTGATTCAGCGACAGCATCGTCAGTTGATTCAGCGACAGCATCGTCAGTTGATTCAGCGACAGCATCGTCAGTTGATTCAGCGACAGCATCGTCAGTTGATTCAGCGACAGCATCGTCAGTTGATTCAGCGACAGCATCGTCAGTTGATTCAGCGACAGCATCGTCAGTTGATTCAGCGACAGCATCGTCAGTTGATTCAGCGACAGCATCGTCAGTCGCCTCTGCGACGGCAACGTCAGGCGCTTCTGCCTCAGCCGCACTTTCTGCGGACGCTTCCGCTTCGTCAGTTGGCCCATCGTCTTGCTCATCAGCTGCGCGGCTATCGAAATTTTCCGCTTCAGTCTCCAGCAGCGCCTGTCCGACTGTTTCGTCAGCCTGTCGTCGACTCAGGCCGATACGCTGCCGATCCGGGTGGATACGCAAGATTTTTACGGGGATGCGGTCGCCGCTGGTGACCATCTTGAGCGGCTCGGCAACCGTGATGTCTGCCAGTTCGCTGATGTGAATCAGCCCTTCGATACCCGGTTCAAGCTGGGCAAACGCGCCGAAATCGATCACCCTCGTGATGGTGACCAGAATCGTATCATTCAGCTTGTAGCGCTCTTCTATGCTTTCCCAAGGATTCGACAGGAGCTGTTTGCGGCTGAGGGCGATGCGGCTGCGCTCAGGGTCCAACCGCAATACCTCGACCTGAATGCGCTCGCCCACGCGCAGAACATCGCGCGGGTGGCTGATCGGTGTCCAGCCGATCTCGCTGACGTGGAGCAGGCCGTCCGCGCCGCCGATGTCGACGAAGGCGCCAAAGGGGCGCAGGCTGCGGACTTCGCCCTCCACGACTGCACCAATCGTAAGTTCCTCGAACAGTTGGGCTTTGCGCCCAGCCCGGTATTCGCGCTCGGCAAGGCGGTAAGAGAGCACCAGCCGTCGCCGCTGCCGTTCCACTTCGATGACCTTGACCGGCAGTTCCTGGCCGACTATCTGTTGCAAACGCTCATTGCGCTGTTCTTCATTCATATTGCGGGGCAGCCCAACGACATGAGAAGCGGGAATGAAGCCGCGCAGATGGTCGAAGTCGGCCAACAGGCCACCCTTGTTATAGCCGACAACCTTGCGCACCGTTATTTCGCCGCTTCCAAGCATCTTTTCGGCGACGAGCCAATCCTTCTTCTGCAAGGCATCGGCAATGCTAAGTACCAGCATTCCTTCGTTGGTCGTAAGTTTGCTGACGACCACAGGCACCGTCTCGCCTTCTCGCAACGTGTCCACATATTCGGATTCAAGCCGATTCAAATCCGACTGGGGCACTATACCGTCCCGCTTGGCGCCAATGTTCACCAACAACTCATTCGAGCGTAGTTCTACAACGATGCCTTCGCGTAGATCGCCGCGTTCCGGCAGGCTGAGATCCTCCTCTTCGGCGAGATACTGTTCAAACAGCATCTCATCCGCCTGCTGCTCTTCACTGACGTGTTCGTCTTCGAGGTTCTCGGATTCGTCGCCAAACTGATTTGACTCTGGCATCATCGAATTATCCACCTGTAGATTGAGGATTAAATCGCAGCAAAACGCTACAGGCCTCCCTCAGCAGGCCTGTTCTGACCACATAGTTTTTCATTATAGCAATCTATTTTGGCGTAGTCAAGGCGCTAAAATTTCAGGGGTGCATCCATGATTTGGGGTGAAGATGGTCATATAGGGATTTCATGCCAGCGGTCGCTGAGTAGGCGGGCGCGGAGGGCAAGCATGGCCTGAGCGCCGGGGCGAGACCAGCGCATGCCAGCTTGCTTCATGCGTTGCTGAACCAAGGTTTTGGCTGCGGATTCGACAACGCCGCTACCGATAGGCAAGCCGGCCTCTCGATAGGCGGCGTAGTGCATGCGCCGTCGATTTTTCCACAGATAGGCGACAGCCTGTCTGACAGTGGGCGGCGGCGCTGAGCCTTTTGGATAGAGTTGTGCGATGTGACGGAAGAAGAGGCGCAGTTGACCACGAGCTAAGGCGGCTTTCTGGGTTTCAAACCAGGCAGACGCCGCAGATGATTCGGGGTCCAGCGCTTCTGATGCGATCTGCCAGACGTACTGCAGCATATGCCACCAGTCGAGGATTTCAATGCGACGGGCAAAACAGGCGCAGACCATCGTCCAGATCCAGAGTGCGCCATCATTGATGCAGACGATCTGTTGGGCCTTTTCCACCCCGCGGCGATAACTTTCGGCCCAGTAATGGTTGGTGAAGGTCTTGGCATCCCACAAGCCGGCTCGGTAGGAGTGCTTCTCCAAACGCGGTTCACCTTTTGCCGGCTCCCCCTGCGCACAGACAGGCACAGCCGAGATGCTCGCTACTCTTGCCTCTTTCCAGCCCTCGTCTCGCAGATGAACCATCACCCCATCGGCCGATACCGCCATTTGAAGATTTTTTGGCGGACATATTTTCGATTGCAGCATCAACACAAAAAATCTTCAAACACCTCACTGTCCGGCTCAGGAATCTGCCGCCACGTAACCGCTTCCTCCTGCTTGGGCGCCCGCACCATCGCCTCGGCCTCTTTCTCGTCCGCATGCACCACTTTCGTTCCGTACTCCAACACCAGTTCCCGCAAGCTGCTATCCGAGATCGGCACACCGGTCAACTCGCTGAAGTTGCTCGCCGCGCGCACATAGGAGCCAAGCTCAGCCGCCTGTCTCAGCGCCATCTTCAGCATCGCCGGACTCCAACCCCGCTTGCTCAACCCCAAACTCCGATCCAGGGGGAAAAAACCCTCGCTGACACGAAGGACAATAGTAATGATATCGGTTCACCTCCACCGCGCCTTCACAGTGCAGGATCACTTTCTTCTTCTTGCCTTTGTTCTGCACGCGCCCCGCGCACGCAGGACAGCGCACATCCTCCCCCACCTCGCCGGCCGCCGCCAGTTCTTCCGCCAGCGGCCTCATCATTTCCTCCCGCTCTTGACGGATCCTCTCCATGATCTCGTCGAAACTGGCCCCCGGCTCACCTCTCCGCCACGACCACAGCCGCTCATGCATCGCGCCCGCTGACCCTGCAAACTCCGCCCGACTTCGCTCCCGGCTGCGCGTCCGTCCCATGCTCCCTCTCTCCTTTCTCTTTTCGCCTTCTACTCCGCCGTTCCCCTTCAGTATATCTCACCCCAAATCCTGCGTACACCCAAATTTCAGAGGTATGTGCTTCGTATTCAGGTAAACGTTGTCTGAATCAGGATATTCGGGATCTGTGGATTATCAGGATCCCAGGCGATGGTTCGATCTCTATTCAGTGGGGCTTCTCACGCCGGCCGAAAGAGGACAACGCAACTTCCTAATGCCTTTGGATGCACGCAATATTGAACTTTGGGGGGCGTTTCTTGCGGTTAGCGAGCTGATTCGAACGGCGCGGGGCGGCCGGGCGGAGTGACAACCATCACGCATTGTCCTCTTGCTCAGGCTGTATTGCACCGCTCTCAGAGGTTTGATTCTCCTGCAAACGCGTGAGCGCGCCCCTGATCTGCGTCCAGGCTCTCTTCAGCAACGGGACCGCCGTCACCTCCGTGCTTTGACGGGCAAACTCGACTTGCACAAAGCCGGCTGTCAGTTGGGCGATGGCATCTTCATCTTCACTTTCTACCTTGTCCGCCACGCGGGCCTGAAACCGGTGGGGCGTTTCACCGGGGCGACGGCGCAGGCCGTGTTCGGCGGCGTTCTCCAGCGTCGAAATGTAGAAGTAGCGCACCTGTTCATCGGGCGGCAGCCGGCCGAGCATCAGGTCATCGAGCCAGCGGCGCAGGCGCGAGCGGCCCGACTTGCCCTGCTCCTCTTCCGGCGGCAGCACAGTGCGCGAGCGCCATTCGTTGAACGCGTTGCCGATCTGTTGCCAGCCGCGCAAGAATTGGCGCAGCCATGCCAGCAACAGTTGAAAGTTCACCCCACGCCCTTGCAGATAGATATAGGCCGCGTAACCGAGCAGCAGCGCTACGATGATCCAGAACACCGTGCCCCCCAGCCAAGGCGGCGCCTCCGGCGGCTGGACTTGCTCGATCTGGGGCGAGCCGATCTCCGGCGGAGGGTCGGTCGGTTCCTCGACAGGCTGCTCGTCTCCGCCGAAAAGAAGGGCGATCAGCCCCATCAGCAGACCGAGGATCAGGTAGACCAGGCCGGACAGCGCTTTGATTGTCAGCCCCATCAGTTGGGCCAGTCGAAACGTCCCGCCCAACGGCATCAGGAAAGCGACGACCGCCACCGCCAGCAGCAGGCCGAAAGCAAAGAAAGGCCAGTTGCGCACAATCGTGGATTCGCTGGGCAGCTTTGCCAGTTGCCACCTGGCTCTCAAGGCGGCGAGATGGCCGAATGTCAGCAGCAGCAGCCCGAGCATGAAATAGACGATCGCAGCGCCGATGACGCCCCCGGCAATGTCCTGGCGCATGAGGGCGAAAAACCCGTTCGCGCCCAGCCCGACCTGGCTGGCCGCGGTCAGCGCGATCAGCAGCATCCCCCCCATCGCCCAGCGTTCGCTGAAACGACGCACCAGCGCCCCGCGGTCGCTCTGAATGCGATGATCGTCCCCGCTCACCGGTCTGGACGCGGCGTCCAGGTCGATCAACTCGTCCGCCTGCAAGCCCATCGCCAGAAAGTCGTTGGTCACGAGCACGGCCATGCCCCATGCAATCAGGATCAGAATGGCGTTGACGACGAACCGCAGCGTGAGAAAAACGCCAAACGGCTGCAGGAACATCGACGCCAAATCCGGCCAGCCCTCAACCGTCGTCCAGAGCGCAAAGCGGGCGATGAACAGGATCAGCCCAAGCTCCGCCAGGCGATAGGACATGGTGCGGCGTTGTCGCTGTGACGGACGCACGAGGATTGTGGTGGTGTAGCCGCCGATGAGCGCCGCGCCAATCGAAGTGATGCGCAGGATGCTGATATAGGCCGCAGAGAGGTTGGGCGCGATATGTTGGATGAACGAAATCAGCGCCACGAGAATGCAGCCGACCAGCGCAGCGATTACCGCCGGGCGCAACAGAGAGTCCTGCCAGGCATGGTCGAGGCCGGATTGCTGACCGGTTGACTGTGTCATCTGTCTCTCAATCTATCTCTCATCTATCTCTGCAACTTGAGTAGGTCAGATTCCCAGATGACCTGATGGGAGCTAACGCCTAGCGCTTCCGCCTGTTGCTGCAAACGTTTGAACTGGGGCTGGAGCGTGCAGGCCAGGGCAACCACATTGAGACCGCGCCGGTACATGCTGTGTAGCACCCAGAGCAGGCTTTCCGACAGACGGGGCGTCACCACCAGCAGCGTTGATCCCCAGCCCAGGTGTGCCACCCGTTGAGGCAACCATGTCGGCAGAGCGATCGGGGAGCTCCACTCTGCCTGATCGGAACTGTTGGCCGCCCCCACGGACGGGTCGTCTTTGCGAAGCGGCGCGTCCGGCTCCCCTTTGCGCATGTCCCGCATCTGAATGCGTGCAAGAATCTCCAGTATCCCCATCAGATGGCCGCGCCCGTTGCGGGAGGGGATGGCCAGGACTTCTTTGCGCGAACGTGGATCCTCCCCGTTGCTGAGAAATCCGACCTCCTGCCTCTGTTCGGCCACATGGCTGGCAAGCGACGCGGCCAGGACAACCGCCCATTCGCTGCCGCTGTATTCCTCGCGATAGGGAAAGGCGCTGCGATCCAGATCGAGCACGATCGTCGTGCTGAGGGCCATGGATGGCTGATATTTCTTGACCAGGAGCGTGTCCTCGCGGGCGCTGGCACGCCAGTGGATGTGGCGCATACTGTCGCCGCTGGTATAGGGCCGCACACCGGCCATACGGGTCGGGTCCTGGAAAAGGCGGTGAGGGCTGTGCATATCGCCGAAGGGCAGTAGACTGGGCAGCCCCAGATCGGCCAGAGAGTAGACTTTAGGGTAGACCGTCAGAAAGTGCGGATTCGTCTCTTGCCAGGAGGATTCGGCAAATCCGAAAAGGTCGCCGGTGTGGAGGTTGAGGGGGCCGATCCCATAGTAGCCGCGACGGTGGCAGTGCAGTGCAAAGCGGCGTTGTGTCAGGGAGCGACCGCCGACGCTGATTACTGTGCTGTACTGTTCGACCGCTCGCAGGTCTATGGGGATATTTTCGTTTAGTCGTAACCAGGGGATTGGCAGGCGGCTGTGGTTGTGAAAGTTGACATCGCTGCGAATGGTTTCGCCGGCAAAGGCCTTGGCAGGCATGCGCCGCGAGACGGTCAGATTACGCAGGCTGCGCCGAGTCCACCAATGGCTGATCAGCCAGACGCCGCCGACCACATAGAACACATAGTAGATCCAATCCATCCGCAAAAAGACGGCGAATGCGAACAAGAAGAGGAGGAGGAAGAAGAGATCGAACAATCTTTTACTCCTGCCCCACAGTCGCGGGGCGGTCTGACCTGTCCTCCGGCTCTTCGCCCAGGTCGAGTGCGGTCTCTTCCAGCAGTTCGGCGATGACCTGCTCGGCGGTGCGTCCCCGCAGGGCCGCGTCCGAGCGCACGATGCAGCGATGGGGCAGGGCCAGCGGCGCGAGGGCCTGGACGTCGTCCGGCAGCGCGTAGTCGCGGCCGCGCAGCGCGGCCCGCGCTTGCGCGCCGCGGTAGAGGGCCAGCGATCCGCGCGGGCTGGCCCCGAGCGCCAGGTCGGCGTGGCCGCGCGTCGCCTGGACAAGCCTGACGATATAGTCGCGGATGCTGTCGGCGACTGTCACTTGCCAAATCTGTTCCGCCATGTCCGGCAGGTTGTGTCCATCCACCACCGCCTTCAGGCTGTCGATGGGATGTTGGTATCCCAGATTGATCAGCATCTCCGCCTCTTCCTCATCCGACAGATAGCCGAGACTGACTTTGAAGAGGAAGCGATCAAGCTGGGCCTCCGGCAAGGGGAAGGTACCCTCATATTCGACCGGGTTCTGGGTGGCGATCACCATGAACGGGCGGGGCAACGGACGGGTCACACCGTCGGCGGTTATCTGCTGTTCGCCCATGCACTCCAGCAGCGCGGCCTGTGTACGCGGCGTGGCGCGGTTGATCTCGTCCGCCAGCAAAACATGGGTAAAGGCAGGGCCGGCAATGAATTGGAACTGGCGTGTCTCCTGGTTGAATATGCTCGTGCCGGTGATGTCGCTGGGCAGCAGGTCCGGCGTGCATTGCAGGCGACGGAAGTCCACGCCCAGGCTAACGGCCAGGGCACGCGCCATCATCGTCTTGCCGACTCCGGGCACATCCTCAAGCAGGACGTGTCCTTCGCATAGCAATGCGATCAACAGATGCTCGATCACCTCTTCTTTGCCGACGATCACTTCGCCAACACTGTCCAACACGCCACGCGTAAAATCCTGAGCGGTCTGCATGCAACTCCTTTTCTCGTGGGCCGGGGCAGGCCCTCCGGCCGCGACGCCGTTCTGCGCGGCATCTGAACCTGGCAGCCAGCGCGCCGAATGTCAGGGGATGGGTTCATCGTGTCCGCCGATTTTACCCCAATCCCTTGAATTGGGCGAACTTGCTGCGCGTAATCACAATCGGGCCTGACGCTGCCGCTTGCGCTAAAATTGGCTGATCTCTTTGACCTGTCAGCTGCTTTGTGCTATCGTCTTCCGGGGTAGGCAACTTCATTTGCCCCCGTAGCTCAGAGGATAGAGCAGAGGTTTCCTAAACCTTTGGCCGTAGGTTCGACTCCTACCGGGGGCGCTCCGTGCAAATCGGGAGCGCGGCGGCTCTCTTGTTGCGCTCTCCGAGAATGTAGGCAAAAAAGTGAGGAGAAAATTTCTCTCCTCACCCCTCCTCCCTAACTCTTTCTTCCATCTGAAGGAAACGCTCAAGCCTGCGTAGTGAGCGGATAGAGGTCGCGGCCAAGACGCTGGAAGGGGAGGTCGAGCAGGCTGTGGACGCTTGGCTCGGCCACCACGTGGATGGCGCCTGCCCACGATTCGAAACCGGCGCGGAAGTGGGCGCTGGACTTGACGCAGATGTAGCGCATCTGCCGTGGTTCGAGGCCGAGCGTGCCCGCGAACGCCGTATCAAATGGCTGTTCGCGCTGGCTCACCAGCAGCACACGGATCCCGTCCTGGACGATGTGCGCCGACGGCCCCATGTGGCCCCTCAAACCAGCGTACATCGGCCCGTCATACTCAAACGCGCCATCGGCAAGAGCCACGACCTCCACGTTCATTGACACCGGCGTTCCCTGCAACGGGGACGATTTGGCGCCCACTTCCAAAGCCAGGCGTGAGCCGACGCCCGCCTGCTGGCAGCGCGCCACGGCTTCGGGATCGACGATGTAGAGCAGACAAGCATCCTGCAACTGCATGTCGATGAAGGCGCGCAACACGCCTGTACTGTCGCCCGGCGACCCGCCGCCGGTGTTGTCCTGCATGTCCGCCAGAATGATGGGGTACTGCCCGGCTGCCTGCGCCCTCTCGAGGGCGACGCGTGCAGACGGCAGTTCCAGTTGCCACGCCGTACGGCGGGCGTAAATCCAGTTGCCCAACTGATCGGCATACGTCTGGGCCAGAGCCTGATCGTCATCGGTCACAATATAGACCGAGGCGCCCATGTCGGGTTGATCGGCCAGAAAGAAGCAGGTGGCGATCGAGCCGCAGACCACGCCCGGCTGCGCCTCGATTCGGTGCAGTTCGGCGATGGCATCCCGCATAGGTGGGTGGGCGGTCACCTGGTTCAGCCCCCAGACCATCGGCAGCTGGTGCAGGGCCATAGTCGGGCGCAGACTGTCGCCTGCGATGCGCGCCAACACATCGGCGCACTCGCGGCCGCGCGCCGCCATGTCGACCTCCGGGAAGGTCTCCCGCCCGATCAGGACATCGGCCATCGACACCATGCGCTGCGAGACATTGGAGTGAATGTCGAGCTGCGCGAGGACCGGCACCTCCGGCCCGACCGTATCGCGGACAGCAGCAAGAATATGACCCTCCGCGTCGCCCAGACCATCGGCCGCGTCGAGATTTCCGACCGCCATCGAACCGTGCAGTTCCAACAGGACGCCGTCCAGAGGAAGCGCGTCCGCGATCCCCTGCAGCAATCGGCCCAGCAACTCGTCATACAAGGGCCGCGGCGTCGGTGCGCTGGGTTGGGGAGAGGCAAACAGCGTCGGAATCAACTCGAAGCCGTGCGCATCGGCGCCAGCAATGAAGCCGCCGATTGGCGTGTTCGTCCGCTGGAAGGTATGCAGGATGTCGTCCCCTTCCAGCAGGAAGCGCTCCTGAAAGCTCTCCCGCGTCGTCTGCACCGGCGTAAACGTGCTGCTTTCGTGGCTAATCCCGCCAATCGCAACCCTCATCCCTCACCTTCCTTGCTCGACATTGCACAATAGGTACGCACACCAACTCGCTACGCGACACGAAGTACGCAATACGAAATGCCCGCTCGTTCTCAACTCTCCGCCGTCTCGGGCATCACGAGGCCATGGACGAATCCGCCATCCACACGCAGGATCGTGCCGGTCACGTAGTCGGCATCGTCGCTGGCGAGATAGGCGGCGGCCTTGCCGATATCCTCAGGCACGCCCAAACGCCCCCAGGGGAGGCGTCGGCCACCCTCTATGATCTCCTCCTCGCTGAAGTATTTGCGTTCGCCCGGCGTGTCGATCCAACCAGGATTGATCACGTTGACATTGATGCGCTGCCCGGCCAACTCGGCTGCCATGGTGCGGGCCAGGTGATTGATGGCCGCCTTGGACATATTGTAGGCGCCGCTGGCAGGGAAGGCGATCTCTTCGTGGATCGAGCTGATGATCACGATCTTGCCGCGGCTGCGCCCGCTCTGCGGCTGCTTGAGCATCTGTTGCGCGGCCAGTTGGCAGGTGTGGAAGACGCCGAACTGGGTGACCTGAAAAGTGCGCATCACATTGTCCCACTGCGCCTCCACCACCGTCTCGCGGACGGAAACGGCCGCGTTGGCTACCGCTACGTCAATGCGGCCAAACCGTTCGACCGCGCCCTTGAACATCGCGGCGATGGCGTCGCGGTCGGCCACGTCCGCCTGCCAGACTAGCGCCTCGCCGCCTAGTTGGCGGATCTGCTCGGCTGCGCTCTCGGCTTCAGCCTGGTGGGAGCGGTAGTTCACCACCACATTGGCTCCCTCCTCCGCCAGACAAAGGGCGATGCCGCGTCCGATTCCGAGCGACGCGCCGGTGATCAGGGCAGTCTTGCCTTCAAATCGTCTCAATGTTCAAACTCCGTTCTTGTTGCGTTGTTGGCAGCGCAGAGATCCCGCCTGCGTGCGGCGATCGCACTGGGCATGGGCACAGTTGCGCCGGGTTCAATCGAACCAGTACGAATACATTTCCGCCTGCCACAGATGGAAGCGCAGGCGCACGGTCTGGCCGACCAGTTCCGTCAATGCCCGCCCCCCGCGCCATTGGACGCGCTCGTCAATGCTGTCGATGATGGCAGGGATGCAGTCGTCCTTTGTAAAGCCCGCTACTGGTTGACCGCTGGCGGCGTCGATCACCTCGGTCAACACCCGCCCCCGCCAGGAATCGGCGTTGATGCGCAGACTGCCGCCGCTGACGACAAGCGGCCGGGTCAGCACCGACCCCCATTCGATGCCCCCCTTGAGCGAGACAAACCCGTCCATGCGCAGACGGGCCAGACAGAGCGCGCTGGCATCCAGATAGCGCCGGTTGAGCACATCTTCAAACGGCAGGAAGCGGTAACGGATGCCCAGATAGTAGAACCACAGCTCATTGTTGCGGTGCACCGGGCGATTGGTAATCAAGATCTGGCCCGTGTCGTAGGTCTCGCCGTCGCTGACGGGCGAAAGCTCCAGGAAGGGGGCGCGGCCGGCGACCCGCTGCCAGTCGAGCAGATTGCGGCTGGAGGCCAGTTCGACCGATTTGCGGCTGTCGACGTTCTCGTAAAGCGGGGAATGTTTGCCTGCCCAATGGTGCATCACCGGTGTCGCCAGGTAAAGTCCTTCGTAAGGGAAGATGGGAAAGTTGTAGACATCTGTGCGCCACTCTTCGGGACGGTTGAAATGGGGGGTCAGGTAGGCCGGGTCGTCGAAGAAGCGATGCAGGCGGGCATTGCCGTTCTCCTGGTCGGTCTGGTCGGCATGGAAGATCAGTCCGTGCTCCTCCCAGTCGGCGAAATCCTCGCTGGTGAGCAGATGCCAGGAGCGCCCGTAAGGCCCCGCCCGCTTGACCGCCGCGATGAATTGCCTCGTGTCCTCGTCGTAGGTCAGGTGCGACTCGTCCTCGCTGGGGAGGGAGGGGATATCGAGCGCTTCCCAGTGCAACAAGTCAGCCGAGACCATCGAGCGCAGTTCGCCCTCCCCATAGCGCAGCCCTTTGAAGCGGCGCTGCGGGTCCGGATCGTGGGCATCGTAGATCGGCCCTTGCAGCATTCCCCGGGCGCTGGGGATGATGTTGTTTTCGTTGCCAACGGGCGTGCCCCGCCCGGTCAGCGCCGGATAGTCGTACAGGCCGAGGAAGGGCTTCTCCCAGTTGACCCCGTCCGCGGATGTGGCGTAACAGGCGAAGCTCTCCCTGCCCGCCGGCGCGCCGGTCACATCCACGCTGACTTCGGCATCCATCCCCTCCGCGCCGGTCAGGTAGATCATCTTGAAGATTCCTTCATCCGGCAGCCAGACCGGCGTCGTGCGTACCTGAATTGAGTTGCTCTCCCAGCGGTATTCAGGCCGGATGACGACATTGTCGCGCTGTTTGCGGGGCTGGTGCAGCTTGCGCGCCAAATTGTCGATGGCTTCGATTTCGTGATCGTCGATAAAGATATGTTTCATGTTGATTCCTCCGCCGAGAGCGCATCCGGTCCGCACCCAAACGCGCACGGACTACCCGACTGGGTAGTGGTTAAGTATTGACTGATGAGGCTCAATCCAGTAGGCTGGTTGTTCGCCAACAAAGCCAGCTACGAGAAGGAGCCTCATCATGATCATAAGCATTATCGTATATCGCTGTCCACATTGCAACAGCGAAGAGATCGGCAAAAATGGGCATGATTATAAGGGTACCCAGAAGTATCATTGCCACAGATGTAAGCGCTACGGAACACTGAATGCCAGCAAAGGCTATCGTGAGAAAGAGAAAGAACTGCTCTTGCGGACATACCAGGAACGCGCCAGCATGCGCGGTGTGGAGCGCATCTTTGGCACGGCGCGCCAGACGCTGGCGCGTTGGATAAGGGAAAAGGCGGCCAGGTTGCCCGCACTGGAGGCCACTTTGTTGGCTGCTGAGCCAGACGACCTGCTGGAACTGGACGAATTATGGTCATTTGTGCGCACAAAACGCAACCAACGCTGGCTCTGGATTGCTCTCTGTCGGCGCACCCGACAGATCGTCGCCTACTTTATCGGCGACCGTAGCGCCGACAGTTGCCGCAGCTTGCGCCAACGCATCCCCCAAAGCTATCGCGCCTGTTGCTCCTGCACCGACTTCTGGGAAGCGTATCAACTGGCCTTTGATGCCGCAACGCATCGCGCCGTGGGCAAGGAAACAGGCGAAACCGCCCACGTCGAGCGCTGGAACAACACCCTGCGCCAACGTTTGGCCCGCTTTGTGCGCAAGACCCTGGCTTTTTCCAAGTCCGACCACTTTCACAACGCGGCCTTGAAGTTATTCATCCATGACTACAACTTGCAGTGCCTTTCAGTCAATATGTAACCACTACCCACGACTGGAACGCAGCCGTCTCGCCTCCCCTAGGCACTAAGCGCTACGCATAAGAGTCAAGCGCGGGCTTCCTGTTCAATCGCGCCTCAGAAGTGGCCTTCATCCCGCAGCATGTAAAGCTGGGAGGAGCGGTCGGCCAGCGGCAGCGTGACCGGGCTGTTGCCCTGGCGCTGCGACTCATAGATGGCCATGACCATCTCCAGCGAGGCCACGCCGTCTTCCCCGTTCGAACTGGGTTCGCCGCCATTTTTTGTGCAATGCACCAGTTCCTCGACCGCCAACTGGATCGAACTCGCCTCTTCCGTCGCCGGAAACGGCTGCTGCTCAAGCGTATACCATTCGATGCGGGGGTCGGGTTCATTGAGGCGTTCGGTCGTGTCGACGCCGAGCAGCCATTGGTTTTCGGAGTATTCGAGGCTGAGCAGGCCCTCGGTCCCCTGCAACTCGATGCCGAAACGGGCGTAGCGGGTCAACTCGTTGGCCATGCACACCGCGCTGACGCCCGATTGGAAGCTGAAGATCGCCTCGCTGATGTCTTCGACGCGAAACGAATGGTGGCGGCGGCGGTGCGCGGTGCCGATCACGGACTTGACATCGCCGCCATAGATGCGGAAGAGGTCGAATGTGTGGACGGCATCGTGGATGAGGGGGCCTTCTTCGTCGGCTGTCCACGCCGGGAACGGCTTTACCCCCTGGCAGATGCCGAGCATGGAGATCAACTCGCCGATGGCGCCGTCGTCGAGCATCTCTTTGGCCTTGATGAAGATCGGGTTCCAGCGCCGCGAGTGGTTCACCGAAAGGACGCAGCCCGCCGCGCGGCAGGCCGCGACAATGGCGTCGCCATCCTCCAGGCTGAGCGCCAGCGGCTTTTCACACAGGATGCCCTTGGCGCCGGCCTCGACCGCGGCCTCGACGATATCCCGGTGCAGGCCCGGATGCGTGGCGATGCAGACGATATCCAGGTTTTCCTGGGCCAGCATCTTTCGGTAGTCCAGGTACAGGGCGTCCACATCCCACATGCGCCCGAACTGTTGCAGATGTTCGTTGCCCCGGCTTGCGCCCGCCACCAGTTCGGTCTGCGCGCAGACCGCCAGCCCGCCGGCGTGCGTGAGCGGCGTTGGCGGGTCCGTTTCCCAAAGAGTGCCGATGCGGCCACATCCGACCAGACCGGCGCGATAGGTGTTCATGGATTTCCTTTCTGAGGGCTGTTAAGATGAGCTTGACGACGATCTGTCATTCTTGTCAAGAAAACGGTATTGGTGTAGGTCCGTGGTTACCTCTTGAGGGCAAGCCCCAGATTTCGACGATCCTTACAGCGCGCTGTCTTGATTGTCAGCTCATGGCCACGAAATCGAATCTTGGCACGGTTAAGCGTCGTGCGCTGTTTTGTGTGGAGGCTCTTTTCATGGATAAGAATAGGGCTGCAAATGGAATTGACATCTGCTGGCATGACGCGATTAGTGAAGTCCGCGCCCTTTTGCAACTGCTCCTGCGCCTCCGACGCATCGACATTCCCACCCTTCAATTCCACCGGCGCCGTGAGAAGATTTCCAGCGTTCTCGAAAAGAAAAAGAATGAAATCGCATTTCTCACCAGGTATTTTGTGCGCGGGAAAAGCCAAATCAGCGGCCACAACGACGCGGGGACTTGGTACATCCTTCATGTACATGCGGCATCCTTCTCGTCGGTACGAACTGCTGAGGTTTTCTTCGCCTACTGTCGACCGGATCGCATCAAGAACTTCACTCCTGTTCACGTTCAGCAACCCCAGCTAATTCTTCGAATCGGTTCTGTAGGGTCGCTGAACGGTTGTAAAGCGCTTCCGCCACGTCTTCATAGTCCTCTGGCTCAACGCCTTCGCTGCGGTCGAACGGAATCTCCTCCACTGTCGAACCTGTTGAAGATTCGTCCTTGCGGAACAACCAGACTCCTACCTCGCTGGGCCGGAGTGAACTTGAAGTGGGCCCGTCGCTCATTGGCGCATCGGACCTTTCTCCCAATTCACCCTCGCGCATCAGGTTTCCTATTTCCTTGAGCAACCAGTCGCTGTGTGTGGTGACAACCACGCGCACGCCCTCGCGAACCAGGCGCGCCAGGATTCCTGCCATTTGGATCTGGGCGGCAGGATGAAGATGCGCTTCAGGTTCCTCTATGATGAGCATATCGCCTGGAGAGATAACGCCGCGCAGAAACAGCACAACGGGCGCGAGCTCGGACACCATCGACGATGCCCGCGTCAGTCGGATATCTTTCTTGCTTTCTTCCGGTCGGTAAACAAATTCTGGATACCCGCCCCCTTGAGGTCGAGTAGTTCGTATCTGTCCGGCAAGCGTCTCTTTCTCCAGAGAGTCAGCAAGGTCTCTCATCAGGTCCTTGCGTCCACGACTCTCTTCGTAAAGGATCAATCGCTGCATGAAGTCCGCCATCACGCCCGAAAATGTCGGAAGTTCCGGGAAGCGCTCCAGACCGCCGCGGGTAGACCGTGCCACAAGAGAACTCGCGATCACGCGGTGGCTCTGCATGATTCCGCTGCGGGCGGCCGGCAAGTAATGCGTTTTGCCTCGCCAGTTATCAGTATTGGTGCAAATGTGCTCTTCAAAAGAATCCAGCAAGAAGTGACTGCCCACCATGGCATCGAACCCGAATACTTCATCAAGCCATTCCTGGAATCGGCGCAATGCCCGTCTGATTCCTAGTTTTTCAGCCGACCATCCTTCAGGAAGCAGCACCATGTCTTCGATTCGGCCATCCGTAGTAATTCCTGAGTCAGAAACGTCCATACCGAAGCTCCAAAGATTCTGAACATCTTCCTTGGCCGTTAGCGCAACCTTCATAGTTGCGCGCGAGGGGAATCGGACCAGATCGAAAGCAGAATCAAGATCGAAACAGCGTTTGAGTTCAGTCCCTAGAGCAGTACCCAAGAAAACGGGATCATTAAGGGTTGCTCGCGCAGTTTCGCGCAGACTTTCTGGGAAGTCCGAAAATTTGAATGGCCGTCCTTCAGCGTTCAGTCTCGCCAGTACATCCTGAAAGTCTCTTACCTGCGTGAAAGCATGCCTCGCTGAAATATCAGTTTCAAGATCAGGATCAAGAAATTGTTGATTATAGCGGTGTACGACCGGAAGCCGCGGAAATCCACCCAGGATCCGGTGTAGGGCATAGATCAGAATGGCGAAATAGGTCTTACCTGTATTGCTTGGCCCAACGAACACTGTTAGCGGCCGGAGATCTACGTGGCCACTCTTGATGGGCCCAAAATTCGTTACCGAAATTCGAAAGTCAGGCTGTATCAAAATCTGCTTTGCGGTGGTTGCACTATTACCTGATTCATTCATTGTGAGTCTTCCGAGTTCTATTCAAAGACAGTATTTTCCTTGAAGCGAACGGGTGACGGTAAATTCACTGACATCGCGGTCTACCATTGGTCGCCCCGGAAGTCTTTCGTCAACTCTTTGCTCGGATGTCTGATGATCTTACCTGCGAGGTGATTGGAGGTTCAGGCCCACCGCGTTTTCCCGTTGACCCAGGCATTATGTCGTAGCTGGTCGTAGGCACCCAGCAAGGCGGGTAGCCTACATAGTCGAGGCCTGACTTGGCTTCTTGTTTCCGCAGCCGTCGGAACAACTCCTTGACGTCGTAGCCGGACTTAGCGGCGAGCTTGTCGCGTATGGCATGAATTTCGGCCACAATCGGGTCTTCCTTCATCTTATGTAGGTAGGCTTGTCGATAGGACAGTATGATTGTCATCAGCCGGACCTTTCAGTTCGTGAATTCAAAAATTTCCAGGCGGCCTGATATGCGGCAGTGGGGTTGTTCTCGAGTAGCGCCTCACATTGAGTAAGGGTCGTGACGGTCTTTACTTTTGCATCCGTCTTCCTGGCTGTCATTGATGGTTGAAAGGGTCCCGCGTTGTGAGTTCTGGAAATAAGGCGAAGTCCCGGTCGCGGGTAAGCAGTGCTTCCGTCCCGTGGGCAAGGCAGATCGCGGCAATCCTTGCGTCATGGACGATGGGGCCTCGCACGCGCGGACGTTGTACGAGGCCACCCAAGATCTCGAAGAAGCCCTCGGTCTCGCCGATCAGGTGGTTGAAAGGTGACGCGGTCCACGCTTCGAGTTGCCGCCACGCACGTTCCGGCGGCGAGGCGGCCTCCTTCCAAATGCGGCGATTTGTCACGATGCTAAGGAATTCAAAACAACAAGGCCAGGGAATCGCCCAATTCCTGTCTCCTTCAGCCAAACTGCGCAAGAGTGCATAGGCAGTTTCATGCTGATCGGATTCCCGGCGATGGGCGTAGATGAGCAGGTTCGTGTCGACCGCAATCACTGCGACTCAGGCTCTCCGTAGATCGTTTCTCGCAACTCCGGCCACGAAAAAGATGCGAGCGGGTCGGCCGCGTTCGGATCTCCCATACTCAAATCGGGCAATTGGTACTTGCTCCGCGATTCAGGCGCGGCAAGCACGTGACGGAGGCCGTCCTCGATCACGGCGCGCAATGAACGGCCAGTGTCCTTCGCGTGCTGTTTTGCCCGCCCCAGTAGTTCATCATGGATATCAATCGTCGTTTTCATGGTGGCAATCCTACCAATACATAGCGGATATGGGCAAGCTATATCACGGCTAACAACAGAGAATCGGATGCGAGTCAGGTCTTGATAGCTTCTCACCCCATATAAGATTCCTCCCCGCGAAAGCTTAGCCCCTGCAACCTGAATTTGTGGCATCATTCGCTCCGGCAGAGGGCGCTCCTCCCGCCAATCCACATCACATACGCGGAGTCCGCCGCCGGAACGGCCAGCGGTAGCGCAATTTCTGACGCTCACTGAACTCTGCGTCCCCGGGGGTAGGCGCCTCCACCCGCCCGAACGAGAGCCATCCCAGCGCAAGGAAAAACACGCTGATCAGGAAAATGGCGCTGTGCGGCACGCCCAGCCGCAGAAGCCCTACCGTCAACACGGGCGCTACGAGGCCGCGCAGCCCGACCACCGTGGACTGGATCGCAGCGTATTCGGTCACCCTCTCCGGGTCAGCCAACTGAATGCCGGCGTTGATCCGCCCTAACTCAAAGCCCGCCATCGTCATACCTCGCGCGATCGCCGAAGGCAGCAACATCCATAGGCTCTGCGCCGACATGTAGGTGAGCGGCGTCACGATCGAGATTGCGGAGATGGCGCGCACGACGAAAAGACCGCCGCGTCGGTCGATCGTGCGCCCCCAAAACAGATAGCTGAACAGCCAGGTGATCGACTCGACCAAGCCCAGCAGACCGATCTCCGAATAGGAAAGTTGCAGGCGATCCACCTGTACAATCGGGTAGAGCGGCCATGCCATCAGCCCGCCCAACCCAAACAGAGAGTAACTGAGCAGATAGACTGCAAAGTTTCGATCGCTGCGCACGATTTGCCACAGATCGGCGAACGTCTTGGTCTGGCGCGGCGGCAGTTTTCCCTCGTCCAAGTCGATGCGGGTAAAGATGTAGGTGGCCAGGATGCCAAAGACCGCGCCGATAGGAAAGAGCACCTGATACCCGACCTGATCCAAAGCCCAGCCAGCCAAGGGCGTGACGAGAAGGATGACCGCGACTCGCCCCATGCGCACAGTGGACATGACTTTGCCGCGCCCGCTTTCGGGGTAGATTTTCTGGATGACGCGTGTGTAGGCGGGGATGACAAATGCCTCCAGCAGCCAGAAGAGGATGCTGATCGCCATGAGAGGCACGGCCCCGGAGATGAAGGCGGTGAGCAGGAAGAGCGAACGCCCCAGCAGCCAGCAGAAGAGGATAATGTTGACAGTGCGGCGGCGGCGCATCAAAACGATGCTGAAAGAGGTGAAAATCGAACCGACAAAAAGAAGTGACGTATAAAGAGCCAGCATATCGACGCTGGCGCCCAAGCGGCGCAGTACCACCGGTGTAAAGGGGATAATTGTGGCGTAGAAGACGCCATAGGCCAGCGACATCGAAAGTTCGATGTGCATGACCCGGCGCACCGAGGGCGACAACGAACCGGCCAAAGCCGTTTCCATCCACATACCGGCTCTGCGGAGTAAGACAATCGCTAGCATTCTTGCTCCAGCCTCAGGCGTTACTTTCGCCTGGAATCTAATTTATGACCTGTTCTGACTTTGGCGGAAGTTTTTCGCCCAGCGGGTCTGCGGGGGAAACTGTCTCCCCGAAAAACTTCCTTTGTACGTTTAGGCCGGAGCGGGCCTCCGCAAACCTGTAGGGACCCTGGTACGCCGTATCCGCGAGCAGGGGACCAACAAGCGGCGACGGTCGGACACGTCCTACATCGGCGCATACTTGGCCGCCACCGAGGACGGCACTGGAAACTATGTTACGGTAACACAGTGCCAAAGAGAAGACAACCGAAAACCAGAGTGGGGAAGAGGTATTTTCGATCCCTCTTGCTTCGCCTGTCTTTGCCCTGATGTGGTCACGCGTCGCACGTCGGCAACGGAAGTTTCAAGGACGCCTTCAAGCGGTCATAGCCATGCGGGTGCATCCAGGATTATTGTGGGTGCATGCCAATTGATTGTCCGTCAAGTGAGGCCAAACCCATCGACCTCGTCGAAGCCGCCAATGGTCAGGCAAATCTCCCCAATGATCTGGGATACGCCCAGTGAGAGTCCCTGTGAGAGGGTGCATCCCAGATTATTGTCCGTCCGGGCCGCCCACCCAAACTTGCCCGATTCGACCATCTGTGCTATACTCACCCCATCGTGCCAACCATACAGTCTCGCACACGCAGGCAGACCCGCCCTTTCAAACAATTTCCGCTTGATTTCTATCGCGAAAAAGTAAGCAGCAAACGAACAGTTCCTGGTAAGAAATCCAGCGAAATCCCACAACCTGACCGAAATCCCTGAGCCCTGCTTAAGGCAAGATTTGAAACAAATGTTCGAAGGGGGGGAGGGGGTAAAAGCGGACAAAGCGGACACTAAATAATTCTATATCTTGGTAAAAGTCGATCCTGCCAGCCAGGTTTCCCGACCGATCATGACACCAATCCCGTAACAGACCGGCGCTCATATAGCGAAGCGGTAGCGCATCTAATAATGCGCGCTCATAGTGCGAAGCGGTAGCGCATCCAACAAACGGCTTCTATCGGTGCAGGAAAGCCCGATTTGGCAAAGGCGCGGCCGAAAATCCCGCTTGTCATATTGAAGATTTTTTGGCGGAACTGTCTTTCGTCCAACGCCATGACAAAGAATCATCAAGACTGGCCCTCCCCACCTCCTCCGTTCCCAACCTCAGCAAGCCTCCCGCGTTCCCAGAGCAACGATGCAACAAATCTGGGATGTACCCAGCCATGCCAATGAGTTGACAATGAAGGCGTTTGCCATTAGCCTAGTCCAGAGTTGCCGGAGCGCGAACGCTCTCCACGTCTGCTGGCGCGGGGATAGTGGTTGGTGGTTAGCGCCCGCCCAACAACCGCCACAGTCCACTCGCCGTCTACTATATACCTTTCAATGATGTCTGCTTCCTCGCTACAGAATCTCATGGCCCGCGGCGGCTTGCTGCGCTGTATGTTATGGTTGCCGCCCCTGTTCGCGTTTGCGGTCGCCGGCTGCCTTTCGCCCGTTCGCGCCGTGCCGACACCGACGCCCTGGCCAACCCCTGTGATCTCGGAACAGAAGAGCTACACGGTCACGCGCGGCACTGTCGAAGATCGCTTTCAACTCATCTCGGAGGTGGCGCCCTTGCGCTGGGAGCCGCTCGCCTTTGCGGTTGACGGTCAGTTGGCTGCCGTTCTTGTCAACGAAGGCGAAGAGGCCAAAGAGGGCCAGATCCTCGCCGAACTGATTATGCCTGACCTGTTGGAACAGTTGGAACAGGCCCGTCTTGATCTTTCCAAGACCGAGAGTGAGCTTTGGGTAAACGAAAACGAACAGACTTTCAACCTGGAAAGGGCGCAATTGGAGGTGCGCCGCACCGAGCTGCTGCTGGAACAGGCCCGCAACGCGGGGGACGCCGACCTGATCGCGCTCCAGGAGGTCGCTTTCCAACTCGCCCAATTGAATCTGCGTGAAGTGGAGAGCAGGGTTGACCCGTCCCTGGTACAGGCCGTGGCCCGCGCCGAGTTGGCTGTCGCAGCATTGGAACGCCAGGTCGAGGAGCGCCGCATCCGCGCGCCGTTTTCCGGTCAGATTGTGGCCGTGGGGGTTGGCTTGAACAGTATGCGCGGTCCTCTGGAGCCGCCTCCGCGCCGCGCCGAGGTGCCAGCCTTTTCGCCCTTCATCGTCATCGTTGAACCACACCCCGTCGAGTTGATCGTCTCCAGCCAGAGCGCGCGTGCCTCTGACCTGGCCGTCGGCCAGGAGGTAACCGCCATCCATCGCTGGGCGCAGGACAAACCGTTCCCGGTTCGCGTTGCCCAGATGCCCACCATTTCTTCCGGGGATCGCTTCATCCCCGGCTATCCAGGCTCAATCCATCTCGCCGTCGACGGCGAATCCCCTCCACTCGTTGCCGGGGAGTTCATCAATATCGAGGTCGTCGCGGCCGTGCGCGACGATACGCTCGTGCTGCCCGACGCGGCTGTGCGTCGTTTCGGTGGCCGTACCTTTGTCGTCGTCCAGGATGGCGATCGCCAACGCCGCATCGACATCCGCATCGGCCTGGAGAGCCAGGGTATGGTTGAGGTGCTGGAGGGCCTCAACGAGGGCGACATAGTGGTGGGGCGGTAGATGCGTTTTCGCTTACCCTTCCTCGGTCTGGCGCTGCGCCGTCTCTCCAGTCGGCCCAGCCTGACCTTCCTGTCACTGCTCAGCATCGTACTGGCGATCGGCATGGTTGCCAGTATTCCGGTCTTCTCGCAAGGGGTCAGCTACCTGCTGCTCCAGGACGAACTGACTGCCATCGGCTCCACTTTTCATCGTCCTCCCCTGACCATGCGCTTCTACTTCATCGTGCCCAAGAGCAGCACTCTGTCGTTGGACAACGCCCTGCGCCTGGAAAACGACTTTCGCCGCATTGTGGAGAGCGAGACCGGCCTCGCCGTGGCCGATACACTCACCTACGTCGCCAGCCCCGGCATGACCATCCAACCACTGGCCGAAGACGCAACCTACACTAAACTCAAAGACAACGTCATCGTCCAAAATGTGCAGTTCGCGGTCGTAACCGATATTCAGAATCGTATCTCCATCGTGGAGGGCGTCCCCTTTGGGACTGAGAGCACCGACGGCAACGTGCCCGTCTGGCTGTATGAAGAGAAGGCTGACGAGTTGGGCTTTCAGGTCGGCGAAACCTATCGGATGATCGATGGCGCTTCCGGCCGCTTCATTCCTATCAACGTCGCCGGTATCTGGAAGCCGTCCGACCCTTCCGACTTCTACTGGTCGGCCACGACTATCTCCTGGCGCAAGCTGCTGCTTGTGACCGACAGCGTCTACCGCAGTGCCGTCGAACCGATGATCAGCCGCAAGACCGGAATCGCCGTCTGGTATTTCAGCCCGGATGAAGAGGCTCTCCAGCTCCATCAGGCCGATGCCGTCGCCAACGGCCTGCGTACCGTGCCCAGCCGCGCCGACCTCCACTTCCCCGGCACGAAGATGGATGTTTCGCCCGAAAAGCCCCTGAACCGCTATCTACAGCGAAGAGCCAGCCTTTCCGCGCTCCTGGTCGGCTTCAGCCTGCCCGCCCTGGGCCTGCTGCTCTTTTTCCTGTGGATACTTTCGCACGTGACGGCTCAGTTTCAACAGGAAGAGGTCGCCATTCTCGCCTCGCGCGGCGCCGGCCGTCGCTTTGTCGCCTTCCTGATTCTGCTCGAAACGCTGCTCCTGCTCGCAGTCGGGATTCCCCTTGGCCTGGGTGCCGGTTACATCATGGCCCGCGCCATGGGGTTGGCTTCGGGCTTTCTTGTCTTTACGCCCCGCGCCGGCATTCCGGCCACTCTGTTTGAAGTTGACTGGGGTCTCATCGGGCTGGCCCTGCTGCTGCTTGTGCTGGCGCGCGGCATCCCTGCGCTGCGCGCGGCCCGCGGCGGAATTGTCCAACATCTGCAAAGCCGCTCCCGCCCGCGCGCCGTCATTACGACGCTTCTGCTCGCCGGAGATGGCGCTCTCATCGTACTGAGTTGGTACGCCTACCGCCAGTTGAGCCAGCGAGGCACGCTCGGCATCATCGGCTGGGAACCAAGCGGCGATCCCTTTCGCGATCCGCTCCTGCTGCTGGCTCCTTCTCTCTTCGTCTTTACCGCAGCCCTCGTGCTGACCCACCTATTCCCGCTGCTCATGGGGCCGGCAGATCGGCTGGGCAACCGCCTCCGCTCGTTCGTCGCCTATATGGGTCTGACCCAGTTGCACCGCCAGGGCACGCACTACTCCGGCAGCCTTTTTCTGACCATGGTCTGTCTCAGCCTCGGCGCCTTTTACGCTTCGATGGCGCTGAGCCTCGACCAGTGGCTCGCAGACCGCATCTACTACCAGGTCGGCGCAGACTACCGTTTTCAGCAGGGCATTCCCCCGCCAGATATGGGCGGCCCGATCGCGCCCGATGAGGAGCCGGATCCGGAGGTGATCAGCGCCTGGCTGCTGCCCGTCGGTGACTATATGGAGATTCCCGGCGTTGAAGACGCCACCCGCGTCGCCGTCTTCAAGACAAAGACCAGCGTATCCCGGAGCATCGGCGCCGTCTTTCTCGGCATCGACCGTTTCGACTTCCCGCGCGTCGCCTTTCACCGCCCGGATTTCAATCAGATTTCCCTGGGCGAACTGATGAACCGGCTGGGAATGTACCCCAACGGTATTCTCGTCTCGCGCAACTTTCTGCAGCGCAGCCGCCTCCTGGAAGGGCAGACGACAAAGCTCGCCATTTCGATCAACTACGGCGCATTTGAGCACGAGTTCCTGATCGTTGGCGTCTACGACTATTTCCCCACTGCCTATCCGCAGGATACCGAAGTTTTCGTCGGCAATCTGGGCTATCTGTTCGAGCAGGTCGGCGATGAGAGCCTCCATCAGATTTGGATGACGACCGGCGATGACGCGCTCCCGGAGACCATCATCGACAATCTGCTGGCCCTCGGCATCTGGCCGATCCGCATCCGCGACGCACGCGCGCTCCTCACGCTCGATGAGGAGAGAGTTGAGCGCATCGGTCTCTATGGCATCCTGTCGGTTGGCTTTCTGGCGTCAACGCTTCTGGCCAGCCTGGGCCTTTTGGTCTACACCTACGCATCGCTACAGGGGCGCTTGCAACAGATAAGCGTCCTGCGGGCAGTGGGTCTCAAGACCCGACTCGTCCTGGCGATGGTGGGCGTCGAGTATCTGGGCGTGATCCTCTTTGGCGTATTGTGGGGCGTGGCAATTGGCATCGCCACCGCCTATCTATTTGTGCCCTTCTTCCGTGTGAGCGGCGACCCGGTCTTTGCCTTACCGCCGTTTGTGCGCCACATCGCCTGGGGTCAGATCGGCATTCTGGCGTTTGTCTTCGGCAGCGCGCTGTTGGGTTCGCAGGCGATCATTCTCTATTGGAGTACGCGACGCGATCTCTTCCAGGTCTTGCGCATGGGGCAGAGGGAGTAGGAGCATGGTACAGGCTGCGGGCGGAAAAAGCGCTCCCCTGGTCGTCTGCGACAATCTGGTCAAGATTTACCAGATCGATGAGCTTGAAGTCGTGGCGCTTCAGGGCCTCGATCTGGAGATTCGCCGCGGTGAGATGATGGCGATCATCGGCGCAAGCGGTAGCGGGAAGTCCTCTCTGCTCAACATCATCGGCGGCCTGGACCGTCCCTCGGCCGGGCAGATAACGGTAAACGGGCGCAATCTGCTCAAAGCGCCGGACCGCGAGTTGGAGGACTACCGGTTGCACGATGTTGGCTTTGTCTGGCAACAGTCGGCGCGCAATCTGATCCCCTACCTGACCGCGCAGGAGAATGTTGAGCTGCCCATGATCGCGGCGGGCGCGCGCATCCAACAGCCGAGGCAGCGCGCGCGTGAGTTGCTCGACGCGGTCGGGCTGCTGAGCCACAGCCACCACCGCCTGGGCCAGCTTTCCGGCGGCCAACAGCAGCGGGTCGCGACTGCCGTTGCCCTCGCCAACCAGCCGCAAATCCTCTTGGCCGATGAGCCGACCGGGGAGGTGGATTCGGTCACGGCGCAGCAAATATGGCAACTTTTCCGCGAGTTGAATCGTCGCTACAATCTCACCAGCATTATTGTCAGCCACGATCGCGATATCGCCCGCGTTGTTGACCGCGTAATTGGCATCAGAGACGGCAAGATCAGCACCGAAATGGTGCGCCAGACGCGGGCTGATATGTCTGAAGTGCGGCTTCGCGAAGAAGAGGAGAAGGACGAGAGCGTCTCAACTCCTGCTTCTCTTTTCTCAGAAGACGAGTCCGATGCTGGAGCCGATGATGCCAACGTGCAGCTGGAAGAACGGGTCGTTCTCGATTCGGTCGGTCGGCTGCAAATGCCGCATGAGTATCTGGAAAAGCGGGGCATCGGTCGCAGGGCGGTGGTGCAGCTGGTCGAGGATGGCATCCTGGTGCGGCAGGCGCAAGAGCAGTTTGCGCTGGCCGGGGATACCAGACTGCGGGCAGAGGAAGCCCATGCCCTGGCAGGTGCAGAGGCCGAACTTTCGGCGCTGGACCAGGATCCGACGCCCCACCGCAGTGTCGCCTGGTGGCGGCGGCTCTGGCGTCGGACCCCGCCGGATTTGGAGGAGGAGCCTCTTTCTGAAAAGGCCGCCAATCCCTGGTCACGGGGCTTTGCTGCCGCAGTAAAAGAAGACGCAGATGACTCCGACGCGGTTGGCAGTCCGAATGAACCGCTCAGTTGGCAGCACGACAGCGCGCCCGTCAGGTCCAGCTTGGGAGCCTCTGCCCCGCAGAGGGATTATGAGACCGCCCCCTCTGAATCCGGTTCACTGGCGATTTCCGAATTCGGCAGTGGTCCTCTCGTCGAAGTCAGCGACCTCCAGCGAATCTATGCCGTGGGAGATCAGTCGGTTCATGCCCTGCGAGGCATCGACCTGGTCATCCCCCGGCGCAGTTTCACTCTTTTCCGCGGCCGCTCCGGCTCCGGCAAGACGACGCTGCTCAATCTCATCGGCAGCCTGGATACGCCAAGCGCGGGCCGTGTTATTCTCTTCGGCCAGGATATTGGCCAGTTGTCAGCCGATGAATGCGCCCAGATTCGGCAACTGTATATCGGCTTTGTCTTTCAGACCTTTTCGCTCATTCCTACCCTGTCGGCGCAGGAAAATGTCGAGATGACGCTGCGGATTCTAGGGGTCTCGGCCGCGGAGAGGCGACAGCGGGCCGCCTACTGTCTCTCTCTTGTCGGGCTTGGCCGCTGGGCCGATCACCGGCCGTTCGAGATGTCGGGCGGCCAGCAGCAGCGCCTGTCGATCGCCCGCGCCCTCGCGCATGGCCCGGCGATGCTGATCGCTGACGAACCGACCAGCGACCTGGATAGCGAAACGGGACGCCAGATTCTTCAGTTGTTCGCCCGGCTGGTGCAAGAGGAAGGCATCACCATATTGGTCGCCAGCCATGACCCCGCCAGCGACGACTTTGCCTCCGAAGTGTACGAGTTGCAGGATGGCAGCATAGTACGTCGAAACGGCAAACGTTAATCGAGTTGGAGTAGAGAGCGAAGAGCGGGAATCTCTCACCCCTCGCGCCTCAGCCTGCACAGGAGACATGACCATGGGCCAATCCTACCGTATTGCCATCGCCGGCTGCCATCGTATGCTCGACAGAAAGCCGGCCAACCACAACTTTGCAACCGCCTTCGATGCCGTGGCCGATACAGAGATCGTCGCCGTCTTCGACTTGGGCGCGGACACTCGGCGGACGTTTGTGGACTGCTGGGGAACGCAGATCGCCGCCTACGATCAGTTCGGCAAAATGCTTGAGAATGAAAAGCCTGACATCCTCTGCGTTGCGACCAGCCAAACAATGCACGCCGATCAAATCCAGGAAGCAGTAACCGCCGGTGTGCGCGGAATCCTGTGCGACAAACCGCTGGCTACCAGCCTGGCTGAGGCCGACCGGCTGCTGAATGCCTGCCGAAGCGCAGAGGTTCCTCTGGCCCTGGGGTTGGATCGCCGCTGGCTCAACTCCTACCACCGTCTGGCCGAACTGCTGCGCAACGGCATCGTCGGCCAGGTGCAGTCGCTGATTGTCTACGGCATCCCCAATCTGATCAATCACGGCTGTCACTGGTATGACGCGGCGCTTCAATTGGCCGGTGATCTTGAACCCCAATGGGTGAGCGGCTTCGTGGACGATTTCCCCGACGAAGCGCCCGATTCCCGCCGCCATCTCGATCCGCCAGGCCACTGTATTGTCGGGCTGACAGGCAATGTTCTTCTCTATTTCACGCCGGGTGGGAGCCGCCGACTTGCTTTCGATGTCGTTGGTGATGGAGGACGCTTGACGGTTGCGGATGATGGGCGTCAGGCGTGGCAATTGCAAGAGGACGGCGCGCCGCCGCAACCGCTGGATATTCCGCAGCCGGTCGGCGACTTTCCCGCCGGAGCGGCCATCGTGCGCGATCTGGTCGAAGCCGTTGTCAGTGGCGGCAGAACGCTCTGCGATGTGGAAGAGGCGCGCCGCGCCACGGAGATCGGCTTTGCCGTTCATCTCTCGCACGCGCGCAGGGGCGCGCGCATCGATCTGCCAGCCGTCGACCGGGGACTGCGCATCCCATCTTTCCCTTGGGGGAACGAGTAGCATCGCTGCCCGTATCCGTTTTAGCCGGGGTTATAGGCTGCCGCTACTTTTTGGAAGATGGCGATCACGTCGTCCACTTCTTGCACGCCCCAATTCTCGTGGAAAAACATGTTGAAGTGGCTCTTCAGCATCGCCTGCGCATTGGGGCAGGGGAATTCGCGATCCGGGTCGCCCATGTAAAGAGGGCTGGCCCAGGGGTAGCCGCTGCTGCCAAAGACCCGACGCTCCGTATACCACTCCTGGCGGTGCGGCATCCCTGAGCGGTAGTCGTCCGTAACCGGCAAGCCCTCGGCGCGCAGGCTCTCGCAGAACGTTTCCTTGTCACACGCGGCCCGGTCGGGAAGAAACGCCACCGGCAAAAACCAGTAGCTGGATTCGATTCCCGGAGTTGTCTGCGGCAGCGTGATCATCTCCAGATCCGCGGTGCCTTCAATCAGTTGGCCGACGATTGCCCGCCTCCGCTCAACCATTCCCGGAAGTTTACGCAGTTGCACCTGCCCGACCACAGCGGCCAGGTCCGTCTGGTTGAAGTTCAGGGACGCCTGCATATTGGTTGCGCCCTCCGGCAGAAAATGGGGCTTGCCGCGGTCGGCCATCCGCCGCGCCGACTGGTAGAGCGCCTCGTCCCGCGTGAAGACCATGCCGCCCTGCGCGCCTGAGCTATGGTGTTTGCCCGTCATGGTGGAGAAGGCGGACATGTCTCCGAAGCTCCCCAGCAACTGTCCCTGAAATCGCGCGCCGTGGGCCTGGGCGCAATCTTCGATCACCGGTATGCCATGTCGCCGCGCCAACGCCATGATGCCGCCGATGTCAGCTGGCTCACCCGCGATGTGGGGCACGATGATTGCGCTGGTGCGGGGCGAGATCAACGCCTCGATCTGCTGCGGCCCGGTGTTGTAGCTGTCCGGGGCAGAGTCGGCAATCATCGGGATCATGTTTTGCAGGGGGATCGGCATCATGCCGCCCGGGTCGGTGAAAGGGCCGACAATGACTTCGCTGAACGCTTCAAGCTGCAAAGCCTTTAACGCTACATAGATTGCGGTCGATCCTGAGCTGACCGCGTCCGCGTACCCGCCGCCCAGGTGCTCTGCGAACTGGGCGCAATAGGCCTCTTCCTCCGCGCCCTGATAGGCGCCGAGCGTCCCCGACGCGATCACCTGGTCCAGATAGGCGACGACTGCCTCTTTTTCCTCAGTTTCGATATGCCCGCGCGGGGGAAAGGGCGTCTCCCGAACCGGCGCACCGCCATGAAGGGCCAGCATGTCATTTTGGCTCGCCATTGTTCAGTTCTCCAGGGTGTATTCAAAGAGGTTGTCGGCTGGCAGTTGGTTCACCCACGATGGGATCTCCACTTCTGGGCGCAGCCGAATTATCCAGCGATCCCGTCCGTTCGTCCCTTCCAGCATGCAGGCTGCCCAGCCCGAGTCAAGCAGGTCGCGGCCATGCCAGGAGACCGACCTGACGCGGGGCGTGTCCTGGTAGGGATGGATAACGGTGAGGAAGGCGGTGCGCGGCGCGGTTCGCTGGCGGATGATCAGCCCCTGGCGCTCTTCCGCCGGATTGCCCGGCGCGCTGCCAGCGATCAATGTCGTCCCAGGCTGTTCGGCCATGAAGAGCGTCATGCCCGACCCCTCAAACTGCCAGGTCAGAGTGGTATCGTCCTCCAGTGTATAGCTGTGGAGATCGGTCACGTATTGGTAGCCTTCGCCCTCAAGCGCGAAATTTCCCACACGGCGGGAGTTGGCGAGCGGGGCCAACGAACCGGCGTTGCGAAAGATCCAGTCGATGCGGCGCTCCTCTCCGGCGTCCACCAGAAAGACGTCCACGAGGTAGTCGGTCCGCGCCAGCACCGCCCGGCGCATGTTGACGCGGGCGTACGTGTCGAGCGCTTCCCTGCTGACGCCTTCGAGTGGGGTGTCGTCACTGGGCGCGGTTTTCCCGCGCCACGCCATCGTTGCATCGGTGATCTGAAATGGTCCGTCGGCGCGAAAGGCGTTGCTCTGTCCCGCGCCCGGCGGCTGCGACAGGCCATCCAGCGCCACCGTGTTATGGCTGATCGTCTGGCGATACCAGCCTTCAAAGAGGTCGATGCCGTAGCCGGGCGTACCTAGGTCCGGCGCTTGGCGGCTGCCCTGCGCGTAGAGGATCAGCCCCAGCTTGTCCGGGTGGCCGTGCCCGCCTCCGTGCGGCCCGTACTTGAGGAGGGCGTACTGCTCGGATTCTGGCGATGACCTCTCCCGAACCTCAGGCTGCGAGCGCAGGATTGCATAGCCCGAGGCCGCCATGTTGACGCTGGTGGGCGTGGGGACTCCGTCAGAGGGAACCGTGGGCGCGCCGAACAGGAGAGCGTCGAGGCTTTCGCGTGCGCCGTGCTGGTAGGCGCGGGTCAACACCTGACCAAAGAGCACATCGTCGAACCAGGCGTATCCGATTTCATAGAAGGCCGGCGCTTTGGGCACGCCGTGGCAGCAGTCGTCGTTCAGTCCGGTGAAGTACCAGCAGTCGTTGGTGGCCGGCAGGCTCCCGTCCGGGTAGGCGCACAACACGGGCGCCCGCAAGACAGCGGCCAACGCCGGATGCTGTCGCAGGTCCCACTTGGGCAGGTTGGCCGTGGCCTTCGCCAGCAGGAGGAGCGCGGCGACCGTGTAGAAGTGGTAACTGAACGAGCCTTCAAACCAGAGGCCATCGGCCAGGATGCCCTCTCGCGTCTGTGTGTGGAAGCCGAAGGGGCCGTCGATGGCGAAGGCGAGGAGATCGTCAGTGCCGGTCGCTGCGCCAATTGTGCCGATAGCGGCGTTATGCCAGCAGGCGAAGTTGTGGATCCCGCCGAAGTGGCGCTCCGTCAGAAAGTTGGCCGCGGGGAGCAGAAGCCTTTCAACAATCTCTTTCTGGTGCGAGGGCGAGAGGGTTGCTTGGATCAGGTTGTAAGACCATGCCAGTGGAATCACCCAAACCGCCTCATCCAACGTACTGTATTGGGCGATGCCATGGTTGGAAGGGCGGCCGGATGAGGTCATGCAGCCTTCGTAGGTTGCAGCATAGCTGAGCAGGATTCTCTGCACGCGTTGCCGGTAATCGTCTTCGCCCTCCAGCTTCCATAGGATCGCGAGGCGCAGCGCGGATTGGGCCAGCCGGTCGTTGACCGACCAGCGCCAAGCCGAGTCGAATGGCTCGCCGCTGAAGGTCGCGCCGTCAACGGGGCAGCGATGGAGGCGGGGAGAGTCCGGCTTGAAGACAAGCTGGACAGCGTGCTGCGGGCAAAAGTAGTCGTGATAGTAGCCGCCCGGCAACTGCGGAACGTCCACGGGGCGGGCGATGAAATCCTGCACTTCATGGCGCAGCAGTTGGAGCGCAGGCGCGAACTGCGGCAGCGCAGCCTTGTGCCGAATTTGCGTCCATTGGCGGTCTGAGATGAGTGGCTTCGTGGTCATAGCGAGACCTGCTTTGAGCGACTGTAGGGCAAAGAGAGATGCTTGCTCGCGGCGAATCTGTTTTGACTCATTCTTCTGCTCTTTCAGCCGAGAAATTGTGGAAGTGTGATATTGATCACTTGGTTTTCCTGATAGAACCCGATAGAATTTGTATCAACTTTTCTCATCGCTCGCGCCCGCAATGCAGTGGCATCACCATTTGATAGGGTAAAGAGCGGTTCAGGATTGGATATAATCGTATGGCTGAAACCAGGACATTCCCAAAGACACACCCGTGGATAAATTTTCGACTGGACCTGCGCAAGGTAGATTATACGCTATGGTTGCGGTTGGGAGAAGCGCAAGCAAAATGTGAGCAGGTTGCCGGTGTGCCACTGCTGCCCAGTATTGCACAGGAGTTGTACCAGGTCTACCTGGCAAGAGGGGCGCTGGCAACGACCGCCATAGAAGGAAATACGTTGTCGGAAGAAGATGCTCGTAAGCAAATATTGGGAGAACTCGATCTGCCGCCTTCCAAAGAGTATCTGGGACAAGAAATAACGAATATTGTAAACGCCTGCAACATGATTGCAAACAATATTGTGTCCCGTGAACGAAGCGGATTGACCCTTGACGGGATAAAGGACCTGAACACTCTCGTCTTACAGGGGTTGCCCCTAAACGAAGACGTATATCCCGGTGATATTCGAGAGCGAGATTTTGGTGTCGGCCATTACCGGGGAGCGCCGCCGCAGGATTGCGAATTTCTGCTCAAGCAGCTTTGCACCTGGCTCAATGCCGGGAGTTTCCTGCCGGACGAAGAACGCGGGGTTGCATCTGGAATCCTGAAGGCGATCGTTGCGCATCTCTATATGGCCTGGATCCATCCGTTTGGAGATGGCAACGGGCGCACTGCGCGCTTGGTGGAGTTTCAGCTTCTGCTATCCAGCGGCATACCGACCGCTGCTGCGCATCTGTTGAGTAACCACTACAACCAGACCCGGACCGAATACTACAGGCAACTTGACCTGGCAAGCAGATCGGGCGGCGATGTTATTCCCTTCATCAAGTACGCTCTGCAAGGCTTTAGGGAAGGGCTGGATGAACAGATTCAGACAATCCAGGCACAGCAGCACCACGTGCATTGGATCAACTATGTCCACAGTCAGGTCTGCGACAAGGATAGCTCAACCGACATACGAAGAAGACAGCTGATACTCGAACTTGCCAAGAAAACTGAGCCAATTCCAATCGTACAACTGCGTTACATTTCCTCAAGGATTGCCAAAGCATACGCGGGCAAGACCGACAGTACCATTCGAAGGGATGTCAGTAAACTGGAGGCATTGGGCCTAATCAGTCGCAGTTACGAGGGGGTGGAGGTCAGACGCGATCCTATGTCTGCATCCCTGTCTCTTGCCAGCCACGACGGATGACCAAGGAATCCGGGGCGTGCCATCTGACCGGCAGTCGGAACAAGCAAGAGGAGAGAAACGATGGGCATCTCTCTCCTCGCTCTTCCACATGACACTTTGAACAAGAGACTCAAATTATGCGGAGCGCAAGTCGGTTCACGACGACGCGGCCTTATCCACCCGCGCCTTGAAAGCCTGCGCGCCGGTCGCTATCCAGTTGGCCCAGCCGGTCAGGAAAAAGCGCGCGCCCAGGCCGATGTAGTGCGCGATGTTGTCATCGTTGGCGAGCGCGCCCGCAGTCCTGCCAGCCGCGACGATCTGCTCCAGCGCCCTGTCCACCGTCGCCGCTACGTCGGGGTGGTCCGTGCCGCCAAGATGCCCCATCGTCTGCCCCAAATCGCTGGGCGCTACGAAGAAAACGTCAATGTGATCGACGGTGAGGATCTCGGCAAGGTTGTTGACAGCGATGATATCTTCTATCAGAATCACGACCAGCGTCTCATCGTTGGCCCGGTGTACATAATCCGGGACGCCGTACCCCTGGCGGCTTGTGTACATGCCGCGATTGCCAAGCGGATGGAACTTGGCGGCGTCGACCACGGCTCTGGCTTCCTCCTCCGTATTGACATGGGGAACGACGATCCCCTGCGCGCCCAGATCGAAGGTACGATATATAATTCCCGCGTTGTTCTGATTGACGCGTACCACCGATGTCATGCCCCAAAGGTCGCAGGCCCGCGTCAGGTCGGGGATGTCGGCGAAATCTACCGGGCCGTGTTCCCCTTCTAACCAGATTGCATCGAAGCCGAACTGTCCCAGATGGTCGATCATGTCGGTGGAGTTGTTTCCGGACAGGCAGACAACGGTCTCGCCCCGTTCCAGCTTGTGTTTTGCTCGATTCTCTCGCATGGACTCGGCTTTCTCCTTTTATGTGGTTCGTTCTGTCCTCTGGATGGGGAAATCGTGAAACGTTCCTGGCAATCATAGCGCAATTTCGGAGAACAACAAACAGGGCCGAAGAAGCATTCTGGGGCGGCGCCAATTCTCCCCACCTGCCAACGCCATCGCGGGAGAAAAGAACTGAGCGGCCCCTAGCAGCGGGACCGCTCAGCATTGTCGTGTTCAGTATGGGGAGGACAGGTTTAGCACGGGAGCAGGTTACTCCGTAGGCCAGCCGTCGGGGATCTCGTTGGCAGCGAGGGCGGCTTCAATCGCTGCCGCCGCGTCCTCGGTGACCCAGGCGCGCCACATGTCCGCCTTGCTGTTCAGCCACCACAGGGCGGCATCATTGGCGCCGGCGCCGTCGTTTTCGTTCTGCCAGCTGAAGACTTCCTTATATACATCCACGTTAAAATCCCACGCCCGCAACATTTCAATTACGTCGGGCGCGCCCTCCATCAGGTCAGGATGGACGGCAATCAGGACAGTGCTGCCCGCGTAGGCGCAAGCCTTGGTCGTTGCCCAGCACTCGTCGCTGTACGCCGGTTCTTCGAGCCGAACCAGATCTAGGCGCATTGCCGGCTCGTTGGTGCCCCACTGATAGCCGATCCAGGGTTTCCCTTTCTCGTAGGCGCCGTAGAGGTCGGCGTTCAACGCCGCGTTGTCGCTCGAAGTGATGATATGGACATGCTCCTCCAGCCCGTAGCCAATGACCTGCGCGGCGATGACTTCCTCGCAAGCCCAGCCGATCTGGCAGGAGACCAAGCGCGCCTTGCCGCCCGTCTCGGTGGTCGCAAACAATGCTTTGAACTTTTCATCCTTCAGGTCCTCAACGCTGTCCAGTTCAGGGTACTGCTCCTGGAGATAGGCGGGGATAACGAAAGCGGACTCCCAGTCAATGCCCAGGCTCATGCCGATTTCAACCACCTCCCCATTGTCCAGCGCAGGGTACCATGTCTCACTCTGGCCAGGCAGCCAGATCTCCAGAGTTACATGGGTGTCGCCGTTGCGCAAGCCTTGGAATAGGGGCAGAGTTGAGCCGAAAACGACATCGGTGGAGTAGCCATACCCCTTCTCTACGATGTACTGGGCGACCCGGTTCTGCACCTGAGCGCTGGCCCAGTTCAGGTCGCTGAAAATGATCGTGTCGATAGAGGCAGCGGGGGCAGCAGTCTCGCCCGGGGCGCTCTGCTCGGCAGGCACACAGGCGCCGGTGATGATGATGACTAGCAGTAGTATGAGCAATCTGTAGCGGGTACGCACGATCAGTTCCTCCTCCTTGAAGGGATTGTCGGATGGCGGTCCGCGCGGCCGCTCGCAGTCAGAGGGAGAGAGACTAGGGGAAGAGAGGAGGCGCTTTCGCTCCTCATTCCTCTGAGTACGTATCCGTATTCACTGACATTTTACCATATCAAGCAAAAATTGTGAGAGGCGTCTGGACGATAGGGTGCAACCAGGATTTTTGGGCGAACGTTGTCAGAATCAGGATTTGCGGGATTGGGGGATTTGCAGGATGGCAGGCGATGGGTCGATTTCCATGCAGCAGGCAGTTTTTCGTCCGGCTGAAAGGGCGCAGCGCATTTGCGCAATCATTTCGGATGCACCAGGACGATACGCGTTCAACTCACTCTCTTCTGGAGGGAAAAACGCGAGCCGCGCGACCCATAGGGCAGACAGGTGGAGGTTCGACTACCCGGCGCTTCGCCTGTCCTCCTGCTCCTGTGCCACCGATTGCGTCAGGCGGTCAATGATGATCGCAAGAAACACGATAGCCAGCCCGGCGATGGCTCCGTTGCCCGGTTGATTCTTCTGCAGCGCCCTCAGCACGTTGTCGCCCAGACCGCCGGCGGCCACCATGCTGGCGATCGTCACCATGGCCAAAGCCATCATCGTGGTCTGGTTGATGCCGGCCATGATCGTGGGCAGTGCCATCGGAACCTGGACTTTGGTGAGCAATTGGAAGGGCGTCGTTCCGAACGCGTGCGCGGCCTCGACCGCTTCGGCGGAGACCTGGCGGATCCCCAGATTGGTCAGGCGGATGACGGGCGGGACCGCGTAGATGATGGTAGCGAAGATGCCGGCCGGTTTCCCCAGGCCGAAAAAGAGGAGGCCCGGCAGCAGATAGACGAAGCTGGGCATCGTCTGCATGCCGTCCAGAATGGGGCGCATCAGATTGTCTGCCACACGGTTGCGCGCGGCCAGGACGCCCAGCGGCAGACCGACGGTCACCGCAATCGTCACCGCCACCACCATCAGCGCAATTGTGTCCATCGTGTTTTCCCACAGATCCATGAAGCCCACGAAGAGCAGGGCGAACAAGGTGAACCCCAACAGCCTCCAGCGCCCGACCGCAAAGGTGAGCAAGGAAAGCGCCACCACAATGGTCGGCCAGGGAATCCACTTCAACACATCCTCAATGGCAACCAGTGCATAGGTGACCACGTTGCTCAGGCCGTCGAACAGCCAACTGCCCTCTCGCGTGATCCAGTCGACCGCGTCGTCTATTGCGCCTCCGATCAGTTTGCGCACCGTCTTTTCCAGCACTAGCGTGCCGCCGTTTTCCGTTTTTACCTCGGTACGGGAAACCGTGGTGGGAAAGTCCATTTCCGGCCCCCATAGGCCGATAGTTGCCAGAAGGACGACGATGACCAATCCCCACCCGGCCAGCCAAAATCTGGTGGGCAAGGCGGCCGTCCCACTGCGCGGCGACTCTTGGAGGTCAGGCGGATCCTCTTTCCTTCCCGTCCCGCGCAGAGGCAGTTGATGCTCTTCCCCTTCAATTATGAGCGCGGCATCCATACCGACTGGCCGGGCAGGTTGCTCTGAGTGAGACCGTGTGTTTTGGAGTTGGGTCATCTCAAATTCTCCTCTTCCAGTTCTAGGTATCCAGTTCTCGGTCTTCAGCAACGCCTCGCCATGCAGCAGCGATTGAGAACTAAGAACTAATGTGAATCCTATTCGAGACCAAGACTTTCCGCACTGTCTGCATTCTGGGAACACAGGCGTCTCGCCTGCCTCGACGCAGTACGCAATACGGAATACGCATTACAGGGCAAAGCGGGTTATCAAACTGAACGCATATTAATCGACCATGCCCGCCAACAGTGCGCGCCGCTGAATCTCACCCAGCAGTCGCCCCTCATCGTCGACCACGGCGATATAGCGCTCGGTCTGCGCTGCGAGGGGGATAATTTTCTCGATGAAGGTATCAGGGCCTGTCATTGCGATGACGTCGGCCTGCGCGCCCTCCAGCGTTGCGCTGCGCTGGTTCGCCAGTCTGGCGACCTGGTCCTGCGTAAGGATTCCCTTCAGAACGCGGTCGTCGCCCACCACAAAGACGGCATCGGCATTCTTGCTCTGAATCGCCTGCAACGCGGCGCGGGCCTGCTGCCGCTCGTGGATAATGACGGCCGGCTCCTGCATAATCGACCCCGCCCGGATCACCTTGGCCCGCGATACGTCCTGCACGAACTCGGAAACGTAATCGTCGGCCGGTTGCGTGACGATCTCCTCCGGCGTGCCTTCCTGGACGACCTCCCCGTCGCGCATGATGGCAATGCGATCGCCCAGCTTGAGGGCTTCATCCAGGTCATGCGTGATGAAGACGGTCGTTTTCTGAAGGTTCGCTTGCAACATGAGCAGTTCGTCCTGCATCTCCCTGCGGATGAGCGGATCCAGGCCGCTGAACGGCTCGTCCATAATCAACACTTCCGGGTTGACCGCCAAAGCCCTTGCCAGCCCAACCCGCTGCTGCATCCCGCCGCTCATTTCGCTAGGATAGTAGTATTCCCACCCACTGAGTCCAACAGTTTCGATGGCCTCTGCCGCCATCCTGTAGCGGCTGTCCTTGTCCGTGCCCTGTACTTCGAGGCCGTATGCCACGTTGTCGATCACGCGGCGGTGGGGCAGCAGAGCGTAGTTCTGGAAGACCATTGCGATCTTGTCGCGCCGAAACTGCCGCAACGCCTCCGCCGAGTAGGTGAGAATGTCTTCGCCGTCGAAAACAATCTGTCCCTGGGTCGCTTCGATCAGTCTGATCAGACAGCGCGCCAGGGTCGATTTGCCGCTGCCCGAAAGCCCCATCACGACGAAGGTCTGCCCCCTGGACACATTGAAGGAGAGATCCCGCAGCCCAACGACGAGACCCAACTCCTCCTGTATTTCGTCGCGGCTCTTGGAGGCGTGCTCTGGCCGCAGCGCGCGCTCCGGCCTGCTGCCGAATACCTTCCACAGCCCCCTGACCTGTATGTGATATGCTTGTTCATTCATTTTCGCCTCTGGGCAGATGTGAAATTTGAATACATGGCTCCCTCTATCGCGGAAACGAGGGAATTATTGTGCGTTCACATAGAGAACCCGCTTTTTTACTGAATTGCGTGGCCCAGAGGGCACCCCGTATTCCGAAAGGGCAGGTGAGACAGCCACGTTTCAATTGCGTTATCCGCCCGAAAAGTCTCGGTTTCAAACGGGATTCACATTAGTACACAGTTTGTTCGTAAACGGACAGCTTTGCAATCCAACGATACGCTCCCGGTCCGCATCCTCATTGACAGTTGAAACACGGTACAGTTCCAAGACCTGCTTCACAGCAACCTCATACAGCGAACCTCAGCCATCTCAAGGTATTCTTCGGAGAGGTCAATGCCAATTGACTTTCTTCCCAATGTTCTTGCAACCAATGAAGTTGTGCCCGTCCCACAAAATGGATCAAGAACGATGCCATCAGGAGGACAGGTAGAAAGAATCGGGATTTTGCATACGTCTTCTGGGAAAGCAGCGTAGTGTTTCGTTCGCTTTTGTGTATCCTCCGGCAAAATATCCCAGACATCACCGGGCTTACTACCTTTGGGATGGTACTTCAGAAAGTAGAAACCCTTTTCGGCCAACTCCCGCGCCCGGCCTGACACTCTGCCGGAGTTTGAATGGGTCGTTCTCTGCTGACCACGAATGATCATCCTGAAATCTGAAATCTCACCAAGATCAATGGCGCAAATCATGTCATCAAGGGCTTTTCCCGCCGCCGCCTTCTCTTCTGCCGTCAACTCTGTGGATAACTCTATCTGACGTTTGTATCGTACACCCGTCACGCCGGTGGCAGACACCACTGCGCCGTTTGAGATGCGGGCCATCTTGGGTTTGGAGCGAATCGCATCAACGTCATAGAAGTATCCTTTCTGCTGCTTTACAAAGTGAAATATGTTTTCGTGTACATTTCTCAGCCTGTCGTTCGTATTGTCTAACCCTCCCTTCACCTTGTGCCAAATCACGTTGTTCCGTAGAATCCACCCTTGTTCCTCGATTAAGGTGAAGGCGACTCGCCAAGGAATCCCCAACAGCCCCTTTTTCTCATAACTGTCTCCGATGTTCAGCCACAATGAGCCAGTGGGTTTGAGAACGCGTTGAACCTCCTGGCAGATGTTTGACAGGTTCCGAATGTAATCAAGAGGCGAATCTTCAAGTCCGATTCCCCCAGCGTGGTACTGACGCTGGCCCCAGTATGGGGGACTGGTCATACAAAAATCAATGGATTGGGTTGGAAGTTCTCGCAGAACGTGAAACGCGTCTCCACATAAGAAAAGCGGCTCACACGTCTTTGCGCTCACATAGCGTAAGAACTCGGGACAATAATTCTTCTCAACGATCATCTGAAGTTTCCTGCAGATTACACTTGGCTCTCACACTTTCACAGTTGTGCGTCGATCCTTCTACTCGTACTCATAAGCCTGCCGCGTCCGCTCTGCTATCTGCGCCCAATCCAAGTCGTGCGCACGCTGGCAGGCAGCTTCGCTCATGGAGGAGATGTCCCGCTCCTGAATCTCCAGCATGGCTTTTCGCAATCCGTCAGCATCTTCCGGGTCATATACGATGCCTGCAGGAGGGAGCGCCACCTCCGGCAGACAACCGACTGCCGGGACGATGACGGGTATGCCAAAGGAGAGCGCAGTGATCACCGAGCCGGACGTCAGAACTTCAGAAAAGGGGAACACCCCCACGTTAGCCGCGTTGAAGAGCAGTTGCAACTCTTCGTTTGCAAAGAAGCGGGAAGAGCGTACCACCACCCGCCTATCGGTTGCCGATATTGAAGCAACGACCTGTTCGCCGTATTCGGTGTAGTACTTGGCCCCGAGCAACAGGCGAAGATGCTCCCCGGACAGAGACTGGAAGACCTCCAGCAATCGCTCGATCCCTTTGTAGCGGCGCACGTTGCCGAAGTTAAAGTAGACGAAGTTGTCGTCTTTCAAACCCAGTTCCCGCCGGGCATCCTCTCGACTGATGTTGTTGGGATATGGCTCAATGAAGTTGCCATGGGGAATGACAAAGACGCCCTCATTGCGATGGAAATGGGTGCGCACGAGTTCGCGGGCGTGGTTGCAGTGAACGATCAAGGCGTCGGCGAGATGTGTAATCGCGATCCGGGCCAGGTGATCCAAGTCTCGGCTGCTGCTCTCGTGGGGATAGAGGTTATGCACCGTCCACACGATCTTGTAACCGAGCGTGCGCGCCAGCGCCAGATTGTCTATGGCCTGAGCGCAGCGCGCCAACCGATCGTTCATGTCAGGTTCGTCGTACATATAGTGGGGCCAATTGAGGTGCAGGATTTCGATACGGCCCTGGTTCTGGAACAGCCACTCCCGCGTCAGTGTGTCGGGATACCCCGCCTCTAGCTCGACGCCGACCCCGCGCATCGCTTGCGCCAGCAGGCCGCCATAGGGGTTGGCCTTGTCCAGCACCAGACCTCCCGCTTCCCAGAAGAAAACTCCGCGCACTGATCTATCCTATTCCGTTCAGTCGCGCCCTCTAGGACGCAGATTTGATCGGGTCTCTGATGGGAGTTGAAGCGCGCCGTTGCGGGGGAGATGTCCCTTTGGCGAACGCCGCGTCCACGACTCTTGGGCCCTATGTGTCGTACACGGTGGGGGGATCATTGACTGTGATGCAATGGCCGCCGCGGGCCGACTCGTGGGCAGCTTCGACGACCGCGAGACCGGCCAATCCTTCCTCTCCGGCAATTGGATTCGGCTTGTCACCGGCAACAGTGTCGGCAAAGGCGCTCAGCAGCGCCCGATGCGGACGCTGTCCACCGGGTTCGACGGAAAGGTCCTGAATCCCTTCTGCCGTGATCACCTTTAACACGCCGGCCGAATCTTTGGCCTGAATCGGGGCGGCCACGATGGTGCCCTCGGCGCCGCAGACTTCCAGACAGTTGAATCGCTCCGGGTCATGGTTGGCGGTCGTCCAGTGGCTGGTGACGACGGCCTGGGCGCCGCTGGCCAGACGCAAGAGCAGCGTGGCCGTGTCCTCGACCGGCGAGTCGTCAACCAGAGTATCCACCAGCGCCGCGACCGATTCGACCGGGCCGCACAGATAACGCATCAGGTCGATGCAGTGGATGCCCAGATCCATGAGGGAGCCGCCGCCGCTGATGGCGGGATCGTGATGCCAAGGCCCCGGCTGCGGCGGGAACCGTTCGGAGAAGTTGATGCGCGCCGCGGTGACCTGCCCGATCGCGCCCTCATCCACAAGAGCTTTGATGCGCTGATGGCGTGCGTTGAAACGCTGATAGTAACAGATCATCAGCGCGACGCCATTGGCGCGACAGGCTGCAATCATTTGACGGGCTTCGCCAGTGTTCAGCGCCATCGGCTTCTCGCAGAGAATATGTTTGCCAGCCTGCGCGGCCAGGATGGTCTGCCGGGCATGGAGATGGGGCGGCGTTGCCACGTAAACGGCATTGACCTGGGGATCGGCCAACAGCGCTTGCTCACTGTCAAAGGCGCGCTTCGCCCCGTGGTCGTCGGCGAACTGCCGGGCGGCGCTCAACTCCCGCCGCATGACGGCAGCAAGTTCGTGGCCGGGCGTCGCGGCAATGGCCGGGGCCATCTGCGCCGCCGCGATCTTACCCGCCCCCAGAATTCCCCAGTAGACCGTCATGCTACACCTTTCTACTGCGTTGCGCGGGATTCCAAAGTCCCGGACGATTTGAACAATCCCCGTCCCGCGCATCAACCCGAGCAGAGAATTGTATCGTTCATTGTCCTGATAATTGAAGACGAAATGAACCCGATTATCGTTTTTGAAGGTTTTTTGGCGGAGAGGCTTTCATTGCCAACGCCAATACAAAAAACCTTCAAACTACTTGCTCTTCGTTGCCGCTTTCCAAAGAGCGTTCGAGCGCGGCGGCCACCTGGATCGCGGCCAAGCCATCTCTGCCGGTGACGACCGGCGCCCACTTTCCCTGTACGACGCCGACGAAATGGCTGAACAGTGAACGGAACATCCCCTCTTGCCGCCCGTGCAGCACAGGCGTATAGCCAATGTCGGGATAGTCCGGCTGGCCGTCAACGTGGTAGATGGCGACGGCGTTTTCGTGGCCCAACACTTCGGCGGCGCCGCGCGTGCCATGAATGCTGAAATGCTCTGACTGGGGGCGTCCGCTGAAGGCCGGTGTGCTCCATGAGGTCTCCAGCACGCCCACAACGCCGTTGTCGAAGGTAAACACGGCGATTATAAAGTCCTGGCGGCCTTTGGCGCGCTCGCGCGAATACGCTTTCACGCTGGTGATTGGGCGCCCAACCGTCCATAGCATCATGTCGATGTCGTGGGGCGTCAGCCAGTAGGCCAGCGAGAACTCGCCCAGCACGCGCGCGGCGGCCACCTGGATCGTATTGCGCCGCGAGTAGAGGTGCATCACCTCGCCGATTTCACCCGCGGCGACGGCCTGGCGCATGGCCGCGTAGGGATGGTCGAAGCGCAGACTTTGGCAGACCATGAGATGCACGCCAACTCGGTCAGCCGTATCCACCATCGTCTGCGCGTCGGCAAGCGAGACGGCCATCGGCTTCTCCACCAGGACGTGCTTGTCCGCCTCCAGCGCAGCCAACACTGGCGCCGTGTGCATCCATTCTGACGGCGAGACGACGACGGCGTCGATCTCCGCGTGGTTGGCCAGCATCTCCTCGTGCCGGGCGCGGGGATATCCGGGTATCTGATACTGTTCTGCTACTTCATTGGTGGACCCTTCACTGCGGCCACAGACGGCGACCAGTCGGGTCTCGCTCAGTTCGCTGGCCAGGCGGGCGTAGACGCGCCCCATGCGGCCCGGGCCTACAAGTGCAATCTGTAAAGGTGAGTTCGTCATGAAAAGACCCTAATGAATGGTGGCAAGTAATGTGCGTTCACATTGAGAACCCGCTTTTTCCTGAATTGCGTAGAGCGTATTCCGTATTGCGTAAGGGCAGGCGAGACGGCCACGTTTCAATTGCGTAATCCGTGAGAAAAGTCTCGGATTCAAACGGGATTCACAATAGATAGTTGAAAAAGGCGCGGTTATTGAAGGAGTTCGCTGAGCGGCACGGTGCGCCCGTTGTCCTCAGCGGAGCGCACCATTGCGGCCATCACCGCCATAATCTCGACTGACCAGGCGATAGGGAAGGGTGGCTCGCCGCTGGCGGCCATCTTGATGACGCGCTCCAGCGTTCCTGAATAGAAGCGTTCGGCGTCGACAACGTCGGCCTCGCCCCAGCCCTGCGCGCCGAAGACGGCACCGTGATAGAAGCCGGGCGTCTTGTGGAGCAGATTGACGACTCCCTGCCGGCCGTCGTCGTAGTGGACCAGGCCGATATCGCAACGGTCGGTGCGCCGCGTCGTGACAGCTTCAGCGCCGCCCCCCAACAGCGTGTGCAGCAACTCGATCGCGTGGATGCCATAGAAGAAAGGGTGCCTGGCGCGCGGATCGGGGAAGTCACCGGCTGCCGCGCCGCTGATCACCGCGCAGTTCAGCGCGCCAAAGCCCGCCATCTTTTCTTGCAAGGCCATGATCTCAACCGCATAGCGCAGCGCCGAGCAGGACATCAGCGGCACGTCGCGTTGCGCGGCCAGGCTGGCCAACGAGTGAACGTCTTCAATGTCATTGGCGAAGGGCTTGTCGACGAAAGTGGGGATGCCTGCTTCAATGGCCAGCCGGGCGTGGGGCGGATGGTCGTCGCCATAGCGGTTGACAACCATGACCAGGTCAACATCGCTCAAGACGTCCGCCGGCGAATCGACGACAGCGGGAATCTGAAAGTCGTTCGCCTTGGCGCGGGCCTGATCGGCATCTTCTCCCCACAGTTTGACGACCTGCGCTTGTCCGTGCAACAGGCCGCCGGGCGGGTTGACCAGTTGTGTCCACGCTTCCGTATGGGTGCTGTCCGCTCCGATCATGCCGATTCGTATCATTGTCTCTACCCCCGGTCAGTTAAGTTGCCAGTGGCCAGTGATCAGTTGCCAGCCGCCACTCTGGTGACTCGTCACAGGCAACCTGTTACTGATTGGCAGCGTTTTCGCCTTTTCGGTATACTCTTAGTGCAGTTTTCAGTTCTGCGACTTAAGTGCCCTTCGACACAACTGGCGGCGGCGACACGCAAAACCAAGAACAATCCAATTATAACAGAAGAGGAGTTCCACTCATGACCCTGACAGTCGAACAGAAAGAATCCTTCTGGGAAAACGGCTATCTGCCCTATCACCGCATCCTTTCTGACGAAGAACTGGATGTCGTGCGTCAACGCAGTGAGGACATCATCAGCGGCAAGGTCAAACACGTTCCGCCCCGTTACATTCAGTTCGAGGCCAAGTTCAGCGATGGCCTGCCGGACGATGTGGAGCCGCTGGACGCAGTGCGCAAAATGACCCACCTCTGCTACTTCGATGACGAGTTTGAGCGCGTCGCCCGCAAGCCGGAGATCGTCAATGTCATCGAAGACCTGCTAGGCCCCAATATCAAGCTCTATACCGACCAGCTGATGATGAAGCCTCGCTTCAACGGCACTGTCACCGACTGGCATCAGGACTCGTTGGCGTGGCAACAATTCGCGCCCCAGGGGCACATCAGCTGCTGGGTGGCGCTGGATGATGCGACGATCGAGAACGGTTGCATGACCGTGATCCCCGGCAGCCACAATTGGGGCCCGATCGCACGCGAAAGACAGGATGATTTCTTGTCTAATCCGCTGGTGAACAAGCCTGCGCCGGTGGAGCTGCCGGCTGGAAGCTGCATGTTCCATCACGGCCTCAACTTTCACCGCACCGGCGCCAACACAACGCCCAACCGCCGCCGCGGACTGGCCCTCCATTACCTCCGCGCCGAGACGATGTACCTGGGCATTAAAGACGAGGAAGGGCGTCTCCGGACCGAATGTGAGAAGCCGCGCGGCGAATTCCGCTTCATGCTGATCCGCGGCAAGGAGTTTCCGGGCAGAGTGTAGACTCTCTTCATCTGAGAGCGACTACAACTCAACTCGGCGGCCCGTGCGCGAAGATTCATAGGCGGCGTCGAATATCTGCAAGATGTGGTGACCGTCATCGACGCTGACTACAGCCTTGCCGCCGTCGCGCACCGCATGCACAAAGTCGGCCACGTATTCGAAGCCCCACTGCTCCGCGTACACGGGCCGCGGCGCGGGCGGGAAGTTGAAGGTGCGCTGCGGCGCACCCTGCCATTGCGGCGCGGCGCTGTTGATGACCAGTTTGCCGTCGCCGACCTGCTCCCAGGTGGCCGCGCCCAGATGACCGCGCACGGCCATGAAGGTGTCGTTGCGCGGGCCGGCCGCGGTGAGCAGGTAGCCCATGTGCAGACAGGCATGGACGCCGTTGGCATACTCCAGCGCCACTGTGGCGGCATCCTCCACCCCTTCTTCACTCTCATCGGTGCGGCGGCTGCACAGGGCCGTCACCGAGCGCGCGCGCGCTTGCGCAAACATCTGGAAGAGCGTCAGCCAATGGCCGCCTTCCATGTGCAGAATTCCGCCCCCCTCGGTTGCGCGGCGGTACATCCAATGCTCTGGCTCGCGCAGTCCAGGCGCAACCTGAATTGTCACCAACCTGGCCTCCATGGCGAGAAGTTTCCCCAGCACGCCCCCGTCCAGGCAGCGCCGGATCTCCTGCGCCACCGGATGGCGCGGCCAAGGATAGCCGATCTGTACGACAAGATTGCGCTCGGCAGCCAGTTGGCACAGGGGCAGGAGTTCGGGCGCGGTGCGGGCAGCCTGCTTCTCGATGAAGAGATGCTTGCCGGCCTCGGCCAGCCGCAGGGCAGCGGGCGTCGCCTCATTCGGCGGCAGCATCACTACGGCCAATTCAAACTCTTCCTGCTCCAACAGATCGCTCAGACTGGTGTAGATGCGCGCTGACGGGTCATGCCGCGCCAGGCTCTCCAGGGCCGCGGCCTCATCCGCGTCCCATTCGCAGTAGGCCACGATCTGGGCATCTTCCTGGCCATAGAAGGACTTGATCAGGCCGTGATTGCGGTCCGGCTCCAGGCCACCGGCGTGCATGCGCAGGCCGACCACTGCCGCCCGCAAGGGTTGTCCATTCTCATTCATAGTGTGACCGTCTTTCCCTGGGCAGCCGACTCGTGAGCGGCCTCGATGATTTGGAGGGACTTGATGATCTCTTCCACCTCATACCCACTGCTCCCTTCTCCGCGAATAGCGGCTGCAAATGCCTGGATCGAGGCTCTGCCCTCGGGTCCGTAACCGGGGACCGGCGGCGAGGGCATATCGAATCTGCGCGTCGGCGCGCCCGACCAGTCCGGGTGCGTGCTCTTGATGATGCAGTACCCCTCATCCACTTTCCACTTGACCCAGCCGTCCGACCCCCGCAGGCCGATCGAGACCTCGCCGTCGCCCGACGTGAAGTAGCCGCCATGGAGGCTGCCGATCATGCCGTTGTCGAAGCCGAGAGAGACGGACGCGGCATCCTCAACGTCGATGTCGTGTCCGCCTACATTGGCCTCAATGGCCGCGACGCGCACAACGTCCGCGCCGGACAGGTAGCGCATCAGGTCGAACCAGTGGCAGCCCAACCAGTTGAGAATGCCCCCGCCCGCGTTCTCGCGGCTGAAGTACCAGGTCTGTGGATCGCGTCTGGCGACGCTCGAAGTCAGGAAGGTGAATTCGATGGAGTAGGGCTTGCCCAAGAGTCCAGAGGCCCACGTCTCGTTGATTAGCTGGGCGAGCGGGTGGAAACGCCAGGTGTAACCGCAGGAGAAATGGAGATTGTTGCGGCGCACAGCTTCGGCGACCGGGACAAGCTGGCTGGAGTGGACGGCAAACGGTTTCTCGCCCCAGACATGGACACCGGCCTCAGCCACCTGTAGCATCCACGAGGGCATATCCTTCAAATAGGTGGAGACCATCACGGCATCGGGCCTGGCCTGCGTCAGCAGGTCGCCGAGACTGTCGTAGAAGGGGACATCCTGGACATCTTCCTTCAAGTTGGGTTTGACCGCTTCCGGATCGGGGTCGTAGAAGCCGACCAGTTCAAGCTCGTCCTGCAGGAGCATCAGCGTGTCCCGATACATGTTTGCGTGCATCAACGAGACACCGGCTTGGGCAAATCGCAGCTTTTTGGTCATTGATTTATCTCCGACTGGGGTGTTACCGGGTGGCCCAGAACTCGTCGCCAATCAGGCATGAACTGAGCGGCCGCCCCACCAGGGGGATCCAGTCCTGGCGGGGATAAATTGCGCCGGGCACGACTTCACCGTCTATTGTCAGGCTGGCGCGAGTGGCTACGACAAAGAAGCAGTAGGTATAAACGCTGGAACTCCCACCCGCGCCGTGGTGAACAAAGGGAGGCTCCAGGTCGGCCCAGGTTGCTGCGATGTGGCCGTGCGCCGTGTCAATTGTATAGTTCAGTTGGCGGCGCATATCGCCGCTGCGGCCAAAGCGGGCGGTGATGATCGGTTCGCCGCATTCGGCCAGCGGGTTGTCGCGGTCGCGATACATCCTGTTGTACAGCCATGCCGCCAACTCCGGATTGTCGGTGTAGACAGCGTTGACCGGCGCGGACTGCATGCAGGCGGGATCGGTATACAGGAAGGCCGCGTGACCAGCGCCTGCCGGGCTGTACTCGGTCTGGAACAGGCTGAAACGGGTGGTGTCCCGTTCCTCGCCCGGTCGGCGCAAATAAAGCAGATAGTGGATGCCGCACCAGACGGGCGTCTGGTCGCTCGTTTGACGTGTCATGGGTATACAGTTCAGCTAAATGCCGGAATGGTTGCGTTTGCGGTAGTGTCCAAACACTTTGCGGACCGCGGCAGAGATGTCGGCAACGTCTTCATCATCGAGGCTGGGCTGCATCTGAAAGCTGAAGCCGCGCCGCATGAGCTTTTCGCCGTTGGGGCAATCGGCCAATCGGTAGTCGATTGGCTTGTCCCGCTTGTAGTCGAAGGGGAAGTGGCTGCGGCCATAGCAGTTTGGCTCGGCCAGGAACTGGTTGCGGTAGAGCGGCCCCTCTTTGCCCGAGCCGATGTACGGACCCCCGGCGGGGATGCCCTCATGGTTGAGCGCCTGCGCAAACTCCCAGGCGTCGCACTCCATCTTGTCCGTATCCAGCGTCATGCCCATCACCCAATAGGTATTGCGATCGCCCTCGCGCACGCGCTGCGCCGTGATCTGTTCGATATTCGAGACCTGTTCAATGATCTGGTGGGCCGCCCAGATCTTCTTCTCGATGTAGCCGTCCACCTTCTTCAATTGGGAGAGCAGGACCGCTGCCAACAGATCGTTCAGCTTGTAGTTGGGGGCCAGGAAGTAGTTGGCGTAGGGCCGCCCTTCGAATGGCCCGCCGTTGCGCGGCAGCGCGCAGTCGGAGAAGATCAGGCCGCGTTCCCAAAGCGTCTCATTGTCGGTCATAATGGCGCCGCCGCCCCCGGCTGAGAGATGCTTGCCCCCGAAGCTGAAGCCGCTGATGTCGCCCATCGAGCCGACAACCTGTCCCTGGAATTCTGCGAAATGGGACTGGCAGCAGTCTTCTATCAGGAAAAGCTGGTGGCGGTCGGCTATGTCGCGCAGAGCCGCCATGTCGCATGGGTTGCCGAAGAGATGCACGGCGATGATGGCGCGCGTTCTGGGCGTGATCTTGGCTTCGACATCGGCTGGGTCCAGCGTGTAGGTGTCGTCAATGTCGGCGAATATGGGCACGCAGTTGTGGAGCAGCGTGCCGATGATGCTGCCTCCCGATGTCCAGGGCGTTACGATGATCTCATCTCCCGGATCGGGATTGATCGCGCCGACGCAGGTGTGCATGGCCGCGGTGCCGGAGGTTACGGTGACGACGTGGGCGACGCCGTGCCGCGCGGCAAATTCACGTTCAAACTGCGCTACCTTCGGCCCCTTGCCGAGTGAGCCTGACTGAATCACGTCTGCAAGCGCTTCGATATCCTCTTCGCCAAAGAAATGGCTCTCTCCAAAGGGCAGTGTGCGCACAGGGGCGCCCCCCTGCATAGCTAGTTGCTCACCCATGACGGCTTTTCTCCTTCGCGCTCTTGTTTGGATTCGTTTTCGTCCAACAGTGCCACAAAAATGCCGAGCAATCTCTCCAGATCGCGCGGCAACAGGTACTCCTCTGTGTCCTTCGTTAGCGTCTTCTGCCCCCTCTCCAGGAGACCAAACCGCCACACTGTCCCGGTCGTGACTGCCCCGAACAACTGTATCTGCGCGCCGCTTGAGGCGTGGCGTTGTATCTGCGCGCCAATTGGGCCGCGACGTGGCGTCTGTGCGGGGGCGGCAAATTGCGTTTCATTTGGCTGGCGTCGGGCGCGCCCTGCACGAAGGGCTTTGCGGGCGCGGCGGGGATGAATCGGGCTGAGTTGCTGTGGACGACGCTCGCTCAAAGCGACCATCTGGGCGGCCAATTGCGTGAAACCGCGCGCCATGTCCGTGTCTCTCGCCCCGGCGACAACTACGTCATGCGCGCCCTGCAACAGATAGTCTACCGTACCGCACAGGCGCGCCGCCGCAACGGGACAGTCGATGTGTATTGTGAATCTGGCCTGGTCGAGCGCGGCGAACAACAGCGGCGACACATAGAAGGCGCGGCGCGCGGCTTCGCTGGTCAGAGGCACATAGGGCAAGCGTTCTCGCATCTGCGTGCGCATCAGGTCAAGTTGCGGCGCAGAGCAAGGGGTTCGATAGGGCAATGACAAGGGATTTTCGCGATAGCGGTAGCCTAATTCGGCCAGGATTTCATCAGTCTCTGAATTGAGGTCGAAGATCTGGGAAAATGTATAGGTAGTTCCATCTTGGCGTAGCATAGGATTGCTGCGTTGGCGTTTTTGGGCTGCCGCCCGTAGCGGGTTTCGGGACGCCCGCGATCAAACCCAGCCACTGCTCATCCTAACAAAGCGTTTGTTGCATGTCAAAGTAGCTTTTGGTTGTAAGTCTGGACCGTTACGGATAACAAGCCGCAAAGGACGGCAGTTTAGTGCCAGTCATGCGCACGCGGCATCGCCACGCCGACGCGTATGGCGCGCAGGGAGGAGACGATGACATTGGTCGTGCCGTCCCACCTGGAGATAACGCCGCTGACCTCGATCACCTGGCTGTCCAGCTCGCGCTGATGGCGGGCAAACACATCGGCCCAGAGAATGACCTGGACATCGCCGAACTCGTCTTCTATCGTCACGAACACGGTGCCGTCCCGCCCGCGTGGATGCTGCCTTGCCACCGGCCAGCCAGCCACCGTCACCGCCTCCCCGGCGTCGCGGCTCTCTACGTCAAGCGAGGAGAGGACATGGGGCGCCAGCGTGGGCCGGACGAATTCCATCAGATGCCCCTTGGGATAGATCTCCAGCACCTGATACTCACCGATCATCTGCTCGCGGGCATCGAAATTCTGCAGCGGGGCGACGCTGTTCTGCCGCGGCAGCGAGAGCGCCATCTGCCCGTTGCCGCACGGACGAACGCAAAGGCCCGCCTCCCATAGCGCCTGGCGGCGGTTGGGCGTGACGCTGTCGAAGGCCCCGGCCAGCGCCAGCGAGAGCACGGCCTGGTCATTCATGCCCGTGCGCCGCACCATGTCACCGGCGCTGATGTAATCGCCCTGCCTCGCCCTCTCTTCCACAATGCGTCGGGCCGACTCCGCCCCCACATCCTTGATGAACACAAGCCCCAGCCGCACAGAGCCGTCTTCGGGCGCGCATCGAGCTTGGCTCCGATTGACGCACGGGTTGAGGAAGGAGACACCGAAACGGCGGGCGTCCTGCTTGAGCGTCTCCAGGGGATAGAAGCCCATCGGCTGGTTGTTCATCAGGGCGACGAAGAACTCCAGGGGGTGGTAGCGCTTGAGCCAGGCGGCCTGGTAGGCGGTGATGGCGAAGGCGTGCGAATGGCTTTCGGGGAACATGTAGTGGCCGTTGATCTTGGCAAAAATCGTGTGCGCCGTCTCTTCGGGGATCCCCTTGCCGCGCGCGCCGTCGCGGAACCGTTGCCAGTGCAGCGCGATCAGGTGCTCATTGTTGGATTTGGCGAAGGCGCGGCGGGTCTCGTCGGCCTGCGCCGCGGTCATGCCGGTCACGTCGGTGATCAGTTGGACGACCTGCTCCTGCCAGACGATGATGCCGTATCCGCGCGCCAGCGCGCGTTTCTCCAGCGGATGGTCGTACTCCCATTCGGCCCCGTGCCTGTACCGCTCGACGAACTGGGAGACCGCGCTGCCCTGCACGCCGACGCCGGGGCGGATCAGCGCGACCTGGTAGGCGAGGTCGAGCAGGTTGCGGGAACGCAGGCGCTGCCCCATCTTCAACTGCGCGGGCGACTGGAGCAGAAATATCCCCTTGGAGCGACCGGCGTTGATCATGTCGTACACCTTGGGGTCCTGCGGGTCGATCGCGCTCAGATCGGGTCGCTTGCCCTCCCGTCGTTCGACGAGATCGAGGGCCTCCTCCAACTGATCGAGAACCGGGAGGGAGAGGATGTCGATTTTGGCAAAACCGGCGTCGGCGACGCTGTCCTTGTCCCAGTCCATGATGAAGCGGCCATCTATGGCCCCCTCCCGCACCGGAACCATCTCCGGTATGGGCGAGCTGCTGAGGATCATTCCGCCCACGTGCTGACTCAGCAGCTTGGGCGCGCCCATCAGTTGGGGCGCGAGTTCGATAAGCTCCTTCCAGCCGGAGGCGTTGACCCGCTGACTGAAGGCCGGAAGTTGCGTCATCTCCTCCCGCAGGTGCGCGGCATCGTGCGAACGCACCTGCTTTGAGAGCAGCGACAACTCCTCTTGCGGCAGTCCGAGAGCTTTGCCCAGGTCCTGCAAAACGCCCTTCAGCTTGTAGGTGGCGATGGCGCCGGCCAGCACCGCGTACTCCGGCCCGAAATGGCGGTGGACCCGCTCGATCAACTCGTCCCGGAGCGCCCTGGGGAAGTCGAGGTCGATGTCCGGGAGGACGGTCGTGTCCGCGGAGATGAAGCGTTCCAACGTGAGGTCCCACTCGAGGGGATCGATATGGCTGATGCCGATCAGATAGCCCACCAGCAGGGCCACCGATGAGCCGCGCCCTCTGCCCGGCGGGTCATGCGCTACGCGGCCTGAGAGCTGTTCACGCTTCTCGGTCCCCGCTTCTCTTTCCTCCACAATCCGCTGGGCGATGCGCACGATCTCCCGGTAGAGCAGGAGGAAACCGGCCAGGCGATGCCGGCTGATCAGGCTGAACTCCTCCTCCAGCCGCGCGGCGACCCGTTCTGACACGGAGCCGTAGCGGCGCCGGGCGGCCTCATGGCAGAGCCGTCTGAGATAGCTCTCCGCCGTATAGCCCTGTGGCAGCGCAGGCTCAGGAAGGGTGTAACCCAGGTCTGTGCTGAGATTGAAGCGGCAACATTCGGCGATGCGGAGCGTGTTGGCGACCGCCTCCGGGAAGTCCGCGAAGAGGCCCGCCATCTCTGACGGCGGCTTCAGGTAGAGATGGGCGTTGGGGCGGAGATGCGGCAAAGCCTGGTCGATGGTCGTGTTGAGGCGGGCAGCCACCAGCGCATTTTGCAGCCGGTATCGTTGCGGCGCATGGTAATGCACATCGTTGGTGACCACCAGTGGGACGCCGACTTCCTGCGCAATGCCCGCCAGCTTGCGGTTGCGCATCGTGTCCCCTTGCAGAAAGTTTCGCTGAAGCGCCACATAGACCGAGTCGGGGCCGAACCAGGCCGCGTACTCTCGCAGCAGCGCGTCGGCCTTCTGTCGGCGGCCCGTCAGCGCCAACCGCGCGAGAGAGCTGTCACGTCCACCTGTCAGCAGAATGACGCCCTCTGAATGCGCGGGCAGATGCTCGGGGTCGAGCCTGGGTTGTCTACGGTCAACGGCGTTGGCGAGGGTAAACAGACGCGAGAGATTCGAGTAGCCCTGGCGCGTCTTCGCCAGCAGCGTGACGCGTGAGCCGTCCAGCAGGGTCAACTCGCCCCCGGTGATGGGCTGGATCCCCAAGCTGTTGGCGAGACGCGCGAACTCCAACGCCCCGCACAGGTTGGTATCGGTCAGCGCCAGGGAGGTGTAGCCGTACTCCTTCGCCTGGGCCAGCAGTTCGTGCGTATGGGATGCTCCCAATCCAAATGAGTAGAAACTCTTGGCATGCAGTTCGACGTATCCGATGTCCATAAAGCGTATCCTATTTGGTGTTGTCTCAATGCCTGTCGCCGGTGATCTGCGCACTGTCCTGGCACCTGCTCACGGGCCGCTACAGTTCTGCCGATACCAGAGGCCATCCCGCTCATCCCTGAACAGCGTGAGTTGCCCGTTGCCGGCGTCGATCCGATAATAGGCGCGCGTAATGGGCTGCGGCAGCCACCACAGGTCGAACGTCCACTGGTCCGCGATGCGGGCGACCGGACGCCAGCGCCGTTCAAGCTGGACAGCGACCGGCTGACGCGCCAACCCTTCTCGCACCTCCAGCGGTGTCGGCGCGTGCAAGGGCTTGATGTCATCCCGCTTGGCGGGGTCGATGGGGATCTGCAAGGCCCGCATTTCCGGCGCAGGATGCCAGGGCGCGACCTCTGCGATGCGATAGAGAACATGCTTGCCGTTCATACGTACCTGCAACCGCCGCTCCATCTCCATAAGCCGTTGGCCGGCCGTCTCCTTCACATCCTGAAAAAAGCCCATCTGCACCCCGGAGCCGCCGCTAAAGCCGGACAGGGTGAGGGTCACGTCCTCAATCGGGATCTGCGGCGGCTCCAGCTCCAGCCGGTTTCTGACGAGGGCGGCTGCGCGTTCCCAGCGTCCGACCGGCTGCTTGAAGGCGATGGAGGTTGCCCAGAGCGGCCCGCCGTGCGCGCTGCATTGCAGAGCCGCCACGCCCACGAATCTGCTCCCCAGTTCAGGGCAGGCATACCCCCTGCGCACAAGGGTATCGACCGCCACAAAGAGAAGCTCGATGGAGGAAGAGTTGAACGGCAGCGAGGTATGCTCGACAATCGACTCCTCGAACGCCAGCGGGACGACAGGGCTATCGTCGATTCCGTTGCAGAGCGCCCACAAGCGGCTGCCGTCAGGCCCGAACTGGGCGACGATGAGATGCTTCTTCATGGCCGCGACGTCCCCTATTGTGTACAGACCGAAGCGGTGCAGCTTGATCTTCACATCAATGGAGACGGGGAGCAGGTCGATGGAATAGGGCGCGAGGAAGGCGCGCACGTCGTCGGGCGCGTTGGACGCTCCGGGCGCACGCGTGCGCGCGGCGACAAAGGCGGGGAACTTGGCATCGGCCACACCAATCCGGGGGTTCAGATCGGCGGGCACCGCGTCCAGCAGCGCGGCGACGAGGCGGTCCTCACCGCCGAACAGCGCCTCCAGACCGTCGAGACGCACGTAGGCTGTGCCTAGCTCCGCCCCTTCAACCCGGTCGCTGATCCCCTGCAACGATGTGAGAATCTGGCCGAAGAAGCGCCGGTAGTATGGCTCGTCCGCATTCAGCACAATCGTATCGGCGTGCGAGGCCGCCGCTGATTCCAGCTGTTTGGACACTTGATGGGGGCCGAGTCGGGATACGGCCTGCTCCAGCGTCATGCCCGCCTTCACGCCCGACGCGCCGGGGAAGTAATCGACGACCATCGGCCTCTTTCCGGTCGCGCCGCCACCGGCAACGACCAGGGTGGAACTCTCTTTCAGGTCGGTCTGCCGTTTCATTTCCGCCTTTGCTCGCAGATGCGTAATCAGAACGCAAGCGACTCTCATGGTTTCTTTTTGCCCAGGCATCGGGAGGGATATTTCAGCCGGTATTATAGAACATATGTTCTAAATGTCAAATCAAGTTTTCCCTGCTGTGAAGCGGGCCGGTATCCCTGGGGCGGGGACGAACACTTCTGAAGCGGGCGCATCCAAATTTTTTGAGCGAATGTTGTCTGAATCAGGACTATCGGGATGTGCGGATTTGCAGAAACCAAGGCGATGGGTGGATTCCTGTGCAATAGGACTCTTCTTATCGGCTGAAAGGGCGCATCGCAATGACCCGAAATCTGGAATGTACTCCTGAATTCGGACAGTTTGACATGGATGAACGACCATGCTATAGTGCCCGGCGATTTCACATCCCGTACAAGCCTGTCCAAGTCCTTATCGATGCTCCTGAATCCAGTTGTCGGCCCCGTCCTTTGTCCCGGATTGCGCTTACGCGTGCGGCGTCAACGCCTACACGCACGCGCTCTTGCAGGCCGTGCCTGTGCCCAATCCTCGCCAGGAGCGGCAGCGTGAGCGTTCGGTCATTCGCGGCAACGTGCCGAGCGCCATCAATCCTCCCAGCGGTTGCCGCTTCCATCCCCGCTGTCCGCTCGCATTTGAGCCATGCGATCACGTCGTACCCGAGTGGCGGGAGGTTGAATCGGGGCACTGGGTCGCGTGTCACGCGGTCTGAACCGCGGATTTCAGTAACCAGTTTTCAGTTCTAATGTGGATCCCATTTGAGACCAAGACTTTTCGCACTGTCTGCATCCTGGGAACATAGGCGTCTCGCCCGCCTCGACGCAGTACGCAATACGGAATACGCATTACAGGGAGAAGCGGGTCTTCAAAGTGAACGCATATCAGGTGACTGCACTTGACTCCAAGGCAAGATGATGCCAAGAGTTGGAACTCGAAAACTGGAAACGAACAGGCACCCATCCATGCAGGTATGCAGATGAATAAGATGCTTGCGGGCGATTTCCAAATCCTTGCGGAGTCGCCTGATCGGGCCAACGTTTATACCGGCTCGCCTTGTTTGGCCCAGATGCCGTCGGGCCGTCTGATCGCCAGCTACGAATGGTTTCGACAGCAGCCGTATGTCGAGAAGATTCCCGACCAGCTTGACATCCTGGTCAGCGACGACGGGGGCAGCCGCTGGCGCAAGACCGCGGCGCTGGACATCATCTGGCCGTCGCTCTTCGCGGTTGACGAGACGCTCTACTGCATCGGCAACCGCCGCCTGAGCCGAGAGATTATGATTGCCCGCTCCATCGATGGCGGCGAGACATGGAGCGATACGTCCCAACTCTTTGGCGGACGCCATCACAATGCGCCCACCAGCGTGCTTTTCCGGCATGGCTATGTCTATCGCGCCTTTGAGACCTGCCCGGTCGGCGATGACGCGGTCGGCAGAAGCCAGTGGGAATCGCTTGTGATCGCCGGTGATCTTGAGCGGGATCTGCTCGACCCCGCGGCGTGGCGCATGTCCAATCGTGTCCGATTCCCCGGCGTGCCTGACGTGCTCAGCCAACGCCGTTACCAGGCCAGCGCTGCGGACAAGGTGGTGGAGGACTGCTTCATCGAAGGCAATATCATCGACGTGCGCGGCGAAATGCGCGTGTTGCTGCGAACCATTATCGACGGCCATACGACGGGCGGCATGGCCTCGGTTTGCAGCCTTGAGGATGACGGCGAGAAGCTGGACTATCGCTTCGTCCAGTTCTATCCGATGCCTGGCGCGCAGTGCAAATTCCACGTGGTCTACGACGGGGAGAGCGATCTCTTCTGGACGACGGTCTGCCTGCCCACCGACACCTGGCAGGAGCGGGAGCCGTTGCGTGCCCTCGGTTTCGCCAGCCCGCCGGGCAACGAGCGGCGCATTCTGATGCTGATGTACAGCCTGGACGCGCTCAATTGGTTCCAGGCCGGCTGTGTCGCCATGAGCCGCAACATATTCGATGCCTTCAGCTACGCCTCGCAGCTGATCCGGGGCGATGATCTGCTCGTGATTTCGCGTACTTCGCAGGGAGGACATAACCAGCACGACACCAATCTGGTGACGCTGCACCGCATCGAGAAGTTCAGGGATTTGGCGCTCAATCTGAAGCCGACTTACGGTAGAGTTTGACAAAATTTTGTATTGGCGGCGGTGTTGCAGGCTAATCCGCCTAGATAGTTGTCAAAACCACGCCTGCATCGTGACGCTTGCGTGACGGGGCAGGCGAGACGCCTGGGACACCAGGGAAACGGGAGGAGAACAATGAAACTGGGCACATTTATGATGCCGCTGCATGCGCCGGAGAAGGACCGCACTCTTGGATTCGAGGAGGATATCGAGTTCGTGGTGCGAGCCGACGAGTTGGGCTTTACCGAGGCCTGGATCGGCCAGCACCATACTATGGCCTGGGAACCGATCCCGTCCAACGATGTGTTCATCGCCAATGTGCTGCCGCGCACGCAGAACATCCGGCTGGGCAGCGGTGTCTCGATCCTGCCGCAGCATCACCCGGTCAATGTGGCCTTGCGCCTGGCCTATCTGGATCATCTCTCGCGCGGGCGTATCAACTGCGGCTTCGGCCAAGGGGGCGTGCCGACCGACTGGGGACTGTTTGATCTGCCCGATCCGCAGACGCAAGGGCTGATGACGGTCGAAAGCCTCGACATGATCCTCAAGCTATGGCAGACCGACCCGCCCTTCGACTTTCAGGGTGACTTCTACCATATCAAGCTGGAGGGCGGCATACCCGAATATGGGATCGGCGAGATTTTGCAACCCTACCAGAAGCCGCACCCGCCGATTGCCATGAGCATCATCCGCGGCCGTTCGCGGGCCGCGTTCATGGCGGGACAGCGCGGCTACATTCCCCTCAGCGCAAACATAGCGAATGGCTCTACGTTGGCCGAACACTGGCAGACCTACTGTAGCGGGGCGGCGGATGCCGGGCGGCCGGAGCCGGACCGTTCGGTGTGGCGCGTGTCGCGCAGCATCTTCATCGACGAGACGACCGACGCGGCCTGGGATCGAGCTTACAACGGCGCGCTGGGGGGATCCTTCATGTACTTGCGCACGCTGGTTGCGGCGGGCGATATGCTCAGCGTCATCAAGCATGATCAGGATATGCCCGATGAAGACGTTACGCTGGAGTATATGCTCAAGACCCTGTGCATCATCGGTGACAAGGACGAGTGCCTGCGCCAACTGCATCAACTGTATGAGGAGACGGGCGGCTTTGGTACCCTGCTCATGATCGCGCACGACTGGGATGACAAAGAGAGGTGGCTGGCCTGCATGGAGACGCTGGCCAACGAGATCGTCCCGGCCTTGCCGTAAAACCCAGTGATCAGGGGTCAGTGTCCAGTGGCCTGTGCAGTTGCTGGCCACTAGCCACTGGACACTGTAATACCAGTCAGGAAATCTACCCTATGACGAGAATGAACGGAGGGCAGGCGTTGGTGCGGTCGTTGGCTGCGGAGGGGCTGCGGGCCGTTTTCGGCGTGCCCGGCGCCGGTCAGTACGAGGCAATCGACGCGCTGTATTCGACGCCGAGCATCCGCTATATCTCGGTGCGCCATGAGCAGGCCGCCAGCTACATGGCAGACGGCTATGCCCGCGCCAGCGGCGACGTGGCCGCGGCCCTGGTGGTAGAGGGACCTGGCCTGTTCAATGCCATGTCAGGGATTGCCACGGCATTCGCCACTTCCTCGCCTGTACTGGTGGTGACGGGTGGGCGCCACCACCGCAAGAAAGGGCTGGAACTTGACGAGACGGCATGGCTGGGGCCGCTGACGAAGTGGGTTGCCCGCGCCCAGCGTCCGGCTGAGATCCCCGACATCGTTCAGGAGGCGTTTCGGCAGTTGAGGACAGGGCGGCCGCGTCCGGTGGCGATTGAGGTGCCGCCCGCCGTGTTCGCGGCCACGGATGAGGTCAGCCTGGCGCAGCCGGCAGCCGATTCGTCATCGACGCCTGGGAACGCAGGCGTCCCGCCTGCAGAAGGCACTGGCGAACCGCGTGCGATCCAGCGGGCGGCGGACCTGTTGGTCGCGGCCCAGCGACCGGTCATCTGGGCGGGTGGGGGCGTGATGCGCGCCAAGGCCGCCACCTTGGTGGCCGAGTTGGCCGACTATTTGCAGATTCCAGTGGTGACGACGCGACAGGGCAAGGGCAGCATCTCGGAGTTGCATCCGCTTTCCCTGGGCATGGCAGAGATGCGTTTTCAGCCCCTGCGCGACTGGCTCGCGGGGCGGGACCTGATCCTGGCAGTAGGCGCGAGCCACTTCTCCAGCGCGGACGGGCAGCAGATCGTCAGGATCGATGTCGACGAGTCGGAACTCGGCGGGTCTGATGACGTGCTGCAAATCCAAGGTGACGCCTACCCCGTGATGATTGCGCTCAACCAGGCCGTCGCCGCTTCAACGCCGCCGCGCGCCGACAAAGCCGACGCAGTTCAGGCGGAGGTTGAAGCCATCAACGGCGCGCGTTTCGACCCGTCCGCACAGTTGCAGCCCCAATGGGGATTCATGCAAGCAATCCACGCGGCGCTGCCGGACGATGGCATTGTGATTCAGGGCATGAACCAGATGGGCTACTACAGCCGCAACTACTTCCGGGCGAGGGCGCCGCACGCCTATCTTACCAGTTCGTCGCATGGAACGCTGGGCTGTGCCTATCCCATCGCCCTGGGCGCGAAGGTGGCCTGCCCGCAGAGGGCGGTCGTCTCGATTTCAGGGGACGGAGGCTTTCTCTACAACGTGCAAGAGCTTGCCACCGCCGTACAGAACGGGATCAATGCCGTGGCCATTGTCTTTAACGACAACGCCTATGGCAATGTCCTGCGCGCCCAGATGGAGGAGTTCGACGGGCATGTGCTCGGCACAAAATTGCAAAATCCCGATTTCGTGGCGCTGGCACGCAGCTTTGGCGCACACGGGGTGCGGGCGCAGGACGCTGCCGCGCTGCAATCGTCACTGAGCGACGCGGTCGCCGCGGACAACGACAAGCCAACCCTGATCGAAGTGCCGGTCGGGATGCTGGATCGCGAATTCTGAGGGAGGAATAGACATGACGAACGTAACCAATCTGAAAGAGAGAATCCACCGCGGCGAACTGATCTTCGGCGTTGGCGCGTCGCTCGACTTCAGTCGCAGCCAACTGGAAGACCTGCTGAGCCGGGGCGACTACAGTTTTGTCTATGTGGACAGCCAGCACTCGGCATTCAGCGAGAAGGAGCTGGTCAACTTTTGCGCGCTGGCGGAAGCGGTGCAGATTCCCGTGCAGTTGCGCATCCAGCACACGCGCCACACCTACCTGATAGGCCGATTCCTTGACTTTGGCCCGACGGGCATCTTGGTGCCGGAGGTGCAGAGTACGCACGAGGTGGATGAGGCGATCTTCTTCTTCTACTATGCCCAGTTCGGGCGGCGCAGTTGGGGTGGAGAAGCGCGGCGCAATATCAGCGCCTTTAGCGAGCCGACCAACCCGGATTCAATCGACCGTCTGGCCTATGCCGACTGGTGGAACAGCAACGGCTTCCTCGTGATTCAGCTGGAGTCGGCTGAGGCGATTCTCAACGCGCGCAAGTTGGCCAAGCCTGGCATCGACCTGCTCGCTTTCGGCCCGAACGACCTGCGCTTCAGCTTGGAGAGCCTGCCGCACAGTCCGTTCCAAAGCGTGGACGAGTGCATCCGCCACGTGCTGGAGCAGATGCAGGACAGCACTGTGCAGTTGAGCCTGGGCGTGTCCAGCGCGGAGGAGCGGGACAAATATATCGAGATGGGCGTGACGGTGTTGCAGGTGCCGGCGGGCTTGTGAGTTTGGGGGCTTGGCTATCCTGCCCGGCCGCCCTCGCAGACAGTGTTGGACTAGCTGTGTCAGATATTTTGATAAGCTCGTTTCGGTGTATTGGAACTGCTCTGGTTGTCCATATAAAGGAATAGGCTAGAGATCATTCCTATTTCAATGATCTACTGAGCCTGGATTCTGTCGATGTGCGTTACGCGGCCGAGACGCGCGGACTCTCCATCTGCGCGCGGGTTATCCGCTTCCAGGGCCTGGTCGTTCAGGTGTATACGCCGGGCGGCAGCGTGCGTGTTGAGGTGGAAGTTGTCGCGCGCCAGCCGCTTGAATCGACAGATGGCTGCTTGCTTCTGAACCTGCAAGGGCAGGAAAACCGGTTCGCCGATCAGACTATCATCGTAAGGTAGCCGTAAGAAGCTGTTTGAAAAGTAATCGGCATCGGCCAAAAGGCCCAAAAGGTGCTGCCGGAAAGCAGCAAAACCCTTTATCTGCCCGTCATAACTTGTACCTTAGGTGCCGTTTTAACCCTTACCTGACCCTTTTCAAACAGGCTCTTAGATCGCGCTATGCCTGCTGATTGGATTGGCAATGTTCCGCTTTTGGCGTTGGCTGTCTTTTTCCTGCTTGTTGAATTGGTTCCTGTGGTGGAGAGGAAGGTCAGACGCTGGCGGAGACGGATACGGAGAGAGGCCAGAGTTAAGGAAAAGAGAAAACCATGAGCGCTGATTGTGAAACTGCAGGGGCGGGGGATCATCAACTAAAGGAGGGAGATAGAATGCTTTTCTTAGTAAAAGTTTTCGTAACTACTCAGCCATTACCCAATGTGCGACTTTCAATGGGCAACCAAGTCATCCAAGTGTAATGAATCGTGTTTGGAATCTGTTTGAAAAGGTCAGGTTCGGGTCAATACGGCACAAATGGTGCGAATTATGGCGTGTAGATGGAGGATTCACGCTTTCCGGCAGTCATTATTGGTCTTCTTAACCGATGACCGTTCCTTTTCAAGCAACTTCCCAGACGAGGCTGAGTAGTTACAAGTTTTCAAAGACAAAGTCCATGCCGACAATTTCTTGAAGGGTGAGTTATATGCCCAAAGATTGCGTAACTTTAGAACTGATGTTACGCAGTAGTTAACGAATTGAGTAAAATGAGGTCAGGAGGTGAAACATGAATTTCAAACTCTTTGACCTGTATTCGGACTTTCTCCTGAGTTCATTTGCGGCAACGACGGCGACAGGCATGTCGGCCTTGATGGACAAGGCGGTCAGCCACGACCAAGTCAGTCGCATGCTCAACCGCCAACGACTGGAGCCGAAAGACTGGTGGCAGATGGTCAAGCCCTCTGTGCGCAGCATGCAAGGCGAGCATGGCGTCATCACGATTGACGACAGCATCGTTGAGAAGCCCTACACCGATGAGAACGAACTGATCTGCTGGCACTACGACCATGCGCAAGGACAGATGGCCAAGGGCATCAACTTTATCACTGCTTTGTACACAGCGGGTGAGGTTTCATTGCCGGTGACCTATCGGTTGGTGACCAAGACCGAATCGTACATTGACAAGCAGGGCAAACGGAAACGACGCAGCGCTGTGACCAAGAACGAGCATTTTCGTGCCATGCTGCAAAACTGTGTGCATAACCGCATTCCCTTCCGCTATGTGCTCAATGACATCTGGTTTGCTTCGGCTGAGAATATGAGCTATATCAAACGCACGTTGCGCAAAGAGTTCATCATGGGACTTAAAACCAATCGCAAGATCGCCCTGTCTCGCCAAGACAAACAGCAGGGTCGCTATCACAGACTGGAACAACTCGACCTGCCAGAAGACACAGTTACAGGCATCTATCTGGAGCAGGTGCCCTTTCCCCTCTATCTGCTCCGTCAGACCTGCACAAACGCAGATGGCTCGACCGCTGTGCGCTATCTGGTGACCAGTGACGCCTGCTTGACAGCTGACCAGATCATCACAATCTACCAAGAACGGTGGAAAGTGGAAGAATATCATCGCTCGCTCAAACAGAACGCATCCCTTGCCAAATCACCAACCCGCACACCAACCACGCAGACCAATCACTTTGTGGCTGCTCTCTGGACCTTTACCAAGCTGGAGATGCTTAAGATGCGCACCAAGAAGAATCACTATGCCCTCAAGACGCACTTGTATCTCTCAGCTCTGCAACAGGCTTTCGAGGCTTTGTGTCAGTTGGATCCAGTTCGCCTTGATCCCCTGGCTGCGTAACATGAGTTTAGAAGCTTAGAAGGCGACAAAGAAAGGGGAGATGACTTTGAGGGGGCGTATTTGTTTCCGCCTGGAAGTTTACTTGAGATGGAAACGACCAACTCAAGAACCGGAGAAGTTGAGAAAGTGACTGTGCCCCCAGAAGAAATTGGTAGTCTTATTAGGTATCAACATCGATATTTCGACAACTTGAACGTTTTCTGCACATATGCAGTTGATGAAGAAGATTTACAGCAAGTGCCATGCCGTGATGCCGATAAGGCCCAATGGCGGCTTGGGCCGCCAGAAGTATTTCTGGAGTTTGGGAAACATGCTGTCGCACTCCACAACCCCCGCAGTTTTGTAGAACGGGTAGGGAAAGCTGCGCGATGTCAAAGCTATGCCTCTTTCCATGGGAGCGTGACGTATTACGAGCCCGAAATTGGTATCCCAGGCGAGTTCCCCGGAATCTGGACAGTATTTGCCAAACGCAAGACTTATGCCCACCAAAAGGAATTTCGAATTGCAATTGACACCGGGACAACTGGGTGTAAACCAATAACGCTCAACATTGGCGACATCAGCGACATTGCGCTGTACTTCAACATAAACAATATGGATAGTGAACTTTCGATAACCACTCACAATCCGCACTAAGTAACTGTCCGTTTTAACTTAACGGTTTCGTTCGACAGACCAGTCCAAGCTTGATTGAAATCGCTACGTTGTTTGCGGACAGTTACTAAGAGCCTGTTTGAAAAGGGTCAAGTTAGGGGCAAAACGGCGCAAACGATGCGAACTATGACGTATAGATGAAGGATTTACTACTTTCCGGCAGTCGTTTTTCGTCTTTTTGGCCGATACCAGCTACTTTTCAAACAGCTTCTAAGGGAATTCTCAATGCAGCTGTCCGACATCCGCCGCCTTACACCCATAGCCCAGGAGTATGCCTATTTTCAGAGCAGTGGCTTTTCGCCGAAGATGGAACCGGTGATCGAAGAGACGAATCGCTGGGCACATTTTCACAACGCCGGCGGAGCCGCGAACGGTCGTCGTCCAGGGGGGCGCATACGCCGAGCATCAGTTTCTCGACGTGACTCAAGAGGGGGAAACCCTAACCTTGAACAGCGACAACTTTACGGTGCGGCTCGGGCCTGGCTGCGGCAGCAGATTGCAACTCCGCATGGCGCGCTACGCCAACCGGCCCACCAGCGCTTTCCCCTGGGATCGCTAGAAGCAATGGGAGAACCACATGACCAACGGAGCAAAGCCGAACGTCCTGATCTTTCTCTGCGATCAGTTGCGTATCGATCTGCTGACCTGTTATGGCGAGACCCTGGCGCGCACGCCGAACATCACTGCTCTGGCCCGGGATTCCTGCCTCTTTGAGCGGGCCTATACGCCTTCAGCAATCTGCTCGCCGGCGCGTGCCAGTCTACTCTCGGGACTTTATCCCCATAGCCACCATATGTTCAACAATTCGACGCCCCATTATTCTTACTGTGAACATCTGCGGCCCGGCGTCGCCATGATCCAGGACTGGATCGACGAGCAGAGCGAGTATGAATCTGCCTGGTTTGGAAAGTGGCACGTCGGCCCGGCGCAAGACCTGTTCGACTCCCGTTTCCACCACACGCAGAGACCCTACGCAGGCGGCCCCGAGTTCCTTACCAGCTCCCATTGGCATCCCAACACCCGCATCGCGCCCCTGGTTCGGAGCGTCGGACGCGGCAGCGCAGGCACGCTGGATGTGGGGATGGAGGGCTTCCCCGATGTGGTGGCGGCCCGGTATGCCCAGAACTTCCTGCATAACCGGGACACGGCACGGCCCTTCTTCCTGACCTGCTCATTTCCCGGCCCGCACAGCCCGTGGATGGTGCCCGACGAATGGGGCATCCGCTATGACGCGGACGCGATCCCGATGTGGGCCAATCGCTACGACCGCTTCGAGGGCAAGCCGATCAACCAGAAGAAGCTGCGCCTGATGCAGGATGCGCGCACGAACGGCCACTCACAGGCCGAGTTGGATCAGGAACTGCGCGAGTTGCTGGCCTGCTGCTTCTCCTACCTGGAACTGATCGACCAGATGGTGGGCGAAGTCGTTGCTACGCTCAGGGACCTCAATCTGTACGAGGAGACGGCGATCGTGTTCACCGCAGACCACGGGGACATGGCCGGTTCTCACGGCATGATGAACAAGGGCGCGTACATGTATGACGAGATTTATCGTATTCCCCTGCTGGTGAAGACAGCGGGAAAGCCGCGACATAGCCGGTTGAGCGCGCCCGTGCATCTGATGGACGTGACCGCAACCTGTCTGCACCTGATGGCGGGAGAGGCCCAGGAGAGTATGCTGGGACAGAGCTTGCACGGGCAGTCGTTGCTCCCGCTGATCGAGGGGAGCGCCGAGTGGTCGCGTGCTATGCACTACGCCGAGTATCACGGCGACTGGTACGGCCACTACTCAGCGCGCATGGTGACCGACGGCCGCTGGAAGCTGGTATGGAATCTGACCGATCTGTGCGAACTGTACGACCTGGAGAACGACCCCCACGAACTGCGTAACCTCTTCTATGATTCGGACTACGAGGAGGCGCGTGCGGCTTGTTTCGACTATCTGGTGGCGGAGGCGCAGCGCACCGACGATGCGCAACTGCGGCTGCTGCTCCCGGAGGTCGAAAGCGAAGTGCTGGGAGTGTCCGCCCTATAATTCCTGCGGTGGACGCACCATGGCACAACTGTTATGCTTGATGGCAGCATTTCTGCGACAGGACGAACGGGGCGCTCTCGAACTGATGACGAATGGAGGAACATGATGAAATTTGGCGTCTTTCTACCCAGCCACGGGCCAGCGAAATCAGCGGATTCCGTCACGCAGGTGGCGCGGGCCGCGGAGCAGGCCGGTTTCGATTCGCTGTGGGCCGCCGATCATGTGCTTGTGCATGAGAGGTACAGCGACTTCTGTATGATCGAGACCTTCGTCACTTTGGGCTATGTGGCTGCCATCACCGAGCGGGTCACCCTGGGCACAACCGTGCTTGTGCTGCCGCAGCGCGATCCGATCCTGGCAGCCAAGCAGGCGGCCGCGGTCGACCAGTATTCGAATGGCCGACTGATTCTGGGGATCGGCGTCGGATGGATGGATGACGAGTACCGCTTTCTACGTACCGACTTCAGCCAGCGAGGGCGCATCATGGACGAGTGGATGGATGTGATGCGCGTCTTGTGGAGCGAGGAACCGCCGTCATTCAAGGGTGAGTGGATCAACTTCGAGCAGAGCGCGTTTGAGCCGAAACCGGTGCAAATGGGCGGCCCGCCGCTCTCGATTGGCGGACTGAGCGACGCGGCTATCCGCCGTGCGGCGACGCGCGGCGATGGTTGGCAGCCGATCCAGATCGAGCCGGACGAGGTCGCCGCCGGTGTCGCCAAACTGCGGGCGTGGTCTCATGGCAGGCCGAAGACGGTCATCTTCCATGCCCGCGCCGAGATCGGTGAACAGGCCGACGCGGAAGTAACGACGATCTGCGGGCCGATTTCGGCGATCATCGACAGAATCGGTCGTTACGCGGAGGCCGGCGTCGAGCATATACTGTTCGACTTTTGTACCACGCCGACGGCTGGCGCCATCCAGGAACAGTTGGAGACGATCGCGTCCGAGGTCTTTCCGGTTTATCAGACGACGTAGGAATAGGTGTGGCACTGCATTGCGTGTTTCGTATAGCGAGGCGCCGACGTGGTTCAGTAGTCGGCGCCGGAACGCTTGATTTTTAACGGGATCTGCCAGACAAACAGGGGGGAACTATGAGCGACTTTCGACTGACTCAGCAGCAGCACGCATTCATGGGCTTGTTCGGCTATCTGCAATTTCCGGGCCTGTTGAGCGACCGCATCGACGAGATCATCGAAGAATTCGAGGCTGTCTTTGCCGCGCACGGCGGCGGGCACGACGGCAAGCACCACGATGGCACGGCCCGCTCCTGCATCGTGCCCTTTATCGATCAGAGTGAACTGCTGTCGTCGCTTCTCGATGATCCCCGCATTGACGGCATCCTCATCAGCCTTTTGGGTGAGGATTACAACTACCTGGGCAGCGACGGCAACTTCTACGTGGGCGATACGCGCTGGCACTCGGATACCGACTGGAGCGGCAAGATGCGGGGCATGCCGCCGCGGCTCTACTACAAGATTGCCTTATATCTCGACCCGGTTACGGGGGACTCCGGCGCGCTGCGTTTGATCCCTGGCAGCCACCAATACGGCGACCGCTACGCCGACGCGTTGCAAGAGAGTCTGAGTACTGCGCCCGAGACACTGGGCGTCCACGGCAGCGACATTCCGGCCAAGGCGATGGAAAGCAATCCCGGCGACGTGGTTGTCTTTAACCAGAACACAAAGCACAGCGCGTGGCGCGGCAGCAATCGGCGCCGGATGTTCACCATCAACTGCACGTACCACTTCGCCGACGACGAGTTGCACTTGCTGCGCAACGAGATTTCAGGCTTTGCGCGTTTCTGGGTAGAAGAGCCTTATGGCGAAGCGATGTTGCGCTCGGCGACGCCCAAGAGGATGGTGCATCTGCGCCAGGTTCTTGCCAACTATTCGCATCTGCCCGAGGCGGTGCGCAAGGCGAAGGAGACGATGACGGAGCCGTCGCGCGGGTAACGTGCGATCACATTGGTAACGCCCGATTGGCTGAATTGCGTAATTCGTATTGCGTATTTCGTGCGCAAGGTTGGCGCGCCGTTGCGGTTAGCTCTGGTCTGTTCGCAGCGCGCTGATGTCCTCGATCCCAGCCCAGCCGCCGCTGTCTTTGGAAGCCTCCGCCGCCAGGCCGATCAGGTGGAGCTGGGCGACGGCGGGCGCTTCCGCCGCAAGCGGCCCGGCGCCAAGCGTTTCTCTGAGTATAGCAACATCGGAGGAGGCAGGAGTTGCTCCAAGGAGCGGAGCGCCGGCGACGGCGTCGAGGAAGGCGGTGACGCATTCGTGCATGCCGGGCCAGCCGGCGCGCGGCTCAGTATCCGGCACGAATTCGATTGACCAGTCGCTCTGCTGGCGCGTGCGCTGGCGCAGTTCGCCCGAAAAGATGTCTACCCACAGGTCGCCGTCGTCGCCGCTGACTTCGATGGTTGTCTCCAGTTCGACGACGCTGCCGAGATTGACCTGCACTGTGCCCCAAACGCCGCCGTAGTCGAAAAGGCCCTGACTTTGGGGCTGTGCGCGGCCGGGCAGTCCGTCGCCTTCAAGGACAAGCACGCGCGTGGGCGTCGCGCCGAGTATGCGGTTGAGAGCATCCACGTACCAGGGGGCAAGATGGTTGAGCCTACTGAGATCGGATGCCGAGTTCGCGCCCCAGTTTGATTGCAGATGGATTCGGGCCGAGCGCACTTGTCCGAGGATGCCGCTCTGCACGCGCCGGGCCGCCTCGACGAAGACAGGAATGAAGCCGATTTCGAGGTCGGCGTGGGTCACTTGGCGGGCCTCCAGCAGACGAGTCAGCATGGGCCGGATACGCTGCCGCTCATTCGCCATGGGCGGCTCATAGAAGATCGCCACGCCGGCGTCGAGCGCGGCCGTGAGCACCTCCTCATGTACGGCGTCGGGCACGGCGATGAAGACGGCGTCAACGGGCGGGCCGCTCAACAGTTCCGCGGCGTTGGCGAACACGGCCACGTCGTCACCGAGTTCGGCGCGGATGCGCTGCTGTGTGGCTGCGCTGGGCGCGGCCGCCGAGACAATGCGGGCGCGCCCGTCCCGCCGCAGCGCGGGCACGTAGGCCATCCTCGCCCATCCACCGTATCCAATCAGTCCGACGCGTGGGTTCATCCTTGTCGCTCCCTTCATCTTTCCTATTCGGGCCACGCTGGAGACAGCCCGTCGAACGCATCCCGTACCATCCGGCCTTCATTGGTCAACTCTTCAGTGAAGCGTTTCTCCCTGACATCTTGCCCGTTTTCAAACGGTATCCTGTCGAACTCCTCTGAAAAAGCAAGCGCACTTGAGGACATTGACAACGTTCTATTGTCGGCGATCTGACAGAATACAACAAACGTCAACGAGACCTAGCATAAGACCTATACCCACTTATCAGCCGGTGTGATTGCGTTCTGTTTGCCGCTTTCGCCGTCCTTTACGCTCTATTGCGCCCCCTGGGAGCTTAGCCTGTGAGCTGGATTATCATATTGATCAAAGTGATCACAGTCGGCACGGCCACTACTCCAATCAGCCACTTGACTTGTGTCAAAGTGGATTCAGCCACATCCTCTTTCGTAGCCAAGTGGTCGTACGCCCCCCGTAATTCGGATGTTTCTTTCACTAGGTCCAACTGCACCACCCGCAATTTGTTTGTCTCTTCCTTAAGACCTTCAACCTGCGTTTCAACACGTGACATCCATTCCGCTTCGGCACTCATATTTCGCTCCTTCGACGGGTAGTGGTTACCTCCCCATGTTTTACGAATCGGACCAGACTGGAGTTAGCCCCGCAAACGCATCGCGGACCATACGGCCCTCATCGCTCAATTCAAAGGTATCGCATTTCTCCTTGACATCTTGCCCGTACTTGAACGGGACTTGGTTGAACTCCTCGGGGAATGCAAACGCATTCAACGACATCGACAACGTTCCGCCGGTCTTGGACCGAGCGAACTCGTCAACGGAATTGCCTACACTTGCATAGAGATTATTCAGATTATCACGTCTATAGAATTCGCGAGGCGCGACGACTTCCAGCGCGATTCTGTGGACAGCCATCAGAGGCCGATAATACTTTCCTTGAAGGGGCAATTTCATTCTATGGACTCGGCAAAAGATGTACGCGACTCCATATCTGAGAATTTCCCGCAGTGCGTAACGCGGGTCATCACTCTTCCATTTCAACTCGATCAAACGCGCACATCCGCTCGATTCGGACCAATGCACAAGATCAACGGCGTTTTTCCTGTTGCTGTGAGAACCGACAATTCCAGAGGCGACCGGACATTGGTTATACCATTCAGGCATGTGACCATGTGCCGCCAAATTGGCTACGGCTTTCTCAAGAAGCTTTTCAGACGATGGGTTATGAAAGGAGATTCCGCATTTGCGCCGCAGCTTCCAGAGTAGCTTTGATTTGGAGCAAGGTTTGCCAGGATATTTGGCTTCCATCAGGTCAAATATCTCATTCGGGTCTTCGATTCCGCAGGTGCCATCGAATAAGCTGGGCATATCTCAAACTCCCAATTCGCGAACATCCAAATAGAGGTTAATGATCCGGTCTGACAGCCGGTGGCCTTGGGGCAGGCCCATATCTGCATACTGTCTTTGGATAGCGTCTTCCCAAGTCGTTATGCATTTCGGACTTTTTTTGTGTTCATCGTTAAGAAAGTAAATCATCAGTAGATAGGCATCAATGCCATTCAGTTCGGCCAAGAGGTACAAGTGGGCTAGGCGGTTGGCGTACTGATAGTGGGGATACTTCGACCAATCGACTCACAGTCCTTTGCGCTGCTCCCCGGCCTCTTCATCTCATCGATATGTGCTTTTGCTTCTACCAGTAATACTTGGCATCTGTCAGTCTTGGCCAGCGCATCCCAGTTGGGCCCGCCCTTGGGCCAGAATTTATCCAGGGGACGGCTCTTAAGTTCCAACTCAAGAAGATCAATGAAATCCTGATCGCTATATTCGGCGTAGTCATCACATCTTAAAGGCGAAAACAACTCCATAATCGAAGGTTTCGGATGCAAGCGTTGGGCAATCAGTTCGCTAAAGAGGTCCGAACATTCGTTGACCGCCAACTGAAGCCACATCTTACTTCCTTTTTTTGCACGCTTCTGCTTTATCCGTGCCATGGCACTTTCTCCCAGTATATGTGTTTGGGCAAATAGTACAACCAGAGCCTTTGGTTGAGTTGCGGCATGACTATCTCTGCGTAGGTAATACGTTCCACCAATTCCCATCAATTCAACGGATTCGGCCAGCGCATGTACGCCAGCGCCCGCGCCAGCCGGTCAAAGTCGGCCTCGGTCAAGTCATCGCGATAGGGCAGAGCCTTCTGAATCGCCTCCGGTCTGTAGGCATAGCGGTTGACGATCTTCCGGGCGTTGATCTGGGCGTCGCCATACTGCAACACGAGCACGCAGCAGCAATCGTACCCCTCCTGGCGGGCGTACCATGAGCCGACGTCGATCAGGCGAATCACCTGGTCGCGATCACGGTCAAAGGTCGTGAATTCACTAACGCCCGAGTGACACTTGGCCTCCACCAGTACAACCGCGCTTTCCCCCAGCTTGATCAACAAATCCGGCTCCGACGCCCCCTCCACTTGTGGGCGGCTTGGAGGTGGCGCGAGTTTCGGCCAGAACTCCAGTTTGGCAGACGGGATCGCCTTGAATGCGAGAGGCGGCAGCGAGTCAACAAACGACTGGCGCAGGAGATGGGTCAGGACCCTGCTCCTCTGCGGCGCGTCATTGAGCAAGGGGCTGAAGTAGTACCAGGTGCGGGCGTCCTCGGAGTTCTCGCTAAGGATCTTTGGCAAGCCGTCCGCTATTCGCGGCGGGAACGTCTCGGTCAACTTGACGCGCAACGCCGGGTGCGTGAGGTCGGTGTGTTTCAGTAGCGGATGGTCCTCCGGCCTTTTCCAGACTTTGGCTCTGGAGGCGCTGACAACATAGTTGCTCAATTGTTTGCTCTGTTCGTAGGGCAGTAAAGGTCAGCAGGGCCCTGTCTTGCCAGACGCGGGATCGGTGCATAGTATTTTACGGAATTTGCACGCATCTGACAATTCCTGGAAAATCTCGGCGAAACAGCCAATGCGATTATCGGCTCAAGGGATCGGAACCGACGCCCTTTGGCTGGGCGGTCAAATCATGTTACCCTGATGCCGCATTTCAGGAGCCTTCCAAACCTCAGCGACCTTTCCTCAACCAGGAGCATAGGCCCGTACCATGCCCAGATTCATCGTTATCGGCGGCGGCGCAATTGGCCTGAATGCCGCCTACCAGTTGGCGTGCAGACAGTCCGGGAACGTCACACTGCTGGAGAAGGGGCAGGTTGGCGATGGTTCCAGCAGCCGCGCCGGCGGGATCATAACCGGGCTGCTGTGGACGGAGACGGGCGTGCTGGCACGGCAGATCAGCTTGCGTCTCTACCGGGAGTTGACCGCTGAACTGGAACGGTTCGGCTACCGCTTCCAGAACGTCGGCTGCCTGAACCTCTTCGATGCGTCGTCATGGCCGCAGCGCGAGGAACTGCTCCCCCTGTATGATCGCCTCAATTTCCCCTACGAGATCCTCGACGCAGACGAGATGCGCCGCCGCTGGCCCGATCTGACGCCCGAGGCCGATCAGATCGGTCTGTTCGATGCCCAGGGCGGTTACAGTGAACCGCATGAGTACGTCCCGGCCTTGACCAGACGCTGCCGCGATCTGGGCGTGGAGATTCGCGAGAACGCACGCGTAGAGGGCTTGCAGATCGAGAATGGCCGCGTGGTCGGCGTGCAGACGGCAATGGGCGTTGAAGCCGCGGACATGGTGATCTGCACTGTACACGCGTGGACGCGGGCGTTTATGGAACAGTGCGAGATGCGCCTGCCGATCAAATCGTTTGTCCACCAGCGTTATGTCACCTCGGAACTGGCGCAAGCCGCCGCGATTCCGGCCATCAACGCCAACCCCCAGGGCGGCTATATCCGCCCGGCACGTCTGGGAACGACCGATTCCCGCCTGCTGGCCGGCGCTGAAACCGAGGATCGGCCAGAGGAGCGGGTAGATGACCTTACCTACCACATGGCGGTCCTCACCGCGCCGGAGAGCGTGCGCGCCCACCTGTCGGCCAACCTGACGCCGCTGGTGCCCAAACTGGCGGGCACGCGCTGGGAAAGTGAACAGGTCGGGCTGATCTCATTCTCGCTGGACGGCGAGCCGCTCCTGGGCGCATTGCCGCAGCTGCCCGGTCTGGTGGTGGGGGCGGCCTTCCATTCGGGCGGCTTTGCCTACAGCCCAGTGGCCGGTCTGCTGTTGGCTGAATTGGCCGCCGGTGAAGCGCCGAGCGTCGACATTTCATCCTTTTCGCCGGCGCGCTTTTCCGCGGCGGATACCGACGTCTATCTGGACAAGACTGTTGTTCAGGCCGATGCGTTTCGGCGCCGCCACTGAAGCAAACGGTTCGCAGCAGCCGCCTACTTTGACAATGCAGCAACATTTTGGCATTGTAGCATCGTTTGCATGGACCAAACGCGCTGTGCCGGCGCTTACCCTGGCCATCGTCACGCTGGGCATCAACTTCTTGGGCGACGGCCTGAACGACGCCCTCAATCCCCGGTCGAAACGATCGATCTGACGTACAAATCCCTATTGAAAGCGCACGTGCAGGTTATCGGGAGACAGTGGCAGACCATCTTCCACTCCGATTGCTGCCAGACGCCCAAACACCGGAGCCAGGGGACATCCCCGGCGACACGCAAGGACACAGCACGATAAGGAGTTACCATGTCTGAAGAAAAGCTGCGCGCGGCCGTCATTGGCGGCGGACTGGGCGGTTCCCACGGCTATGCCTATGCACGCGCGCCGGAATATGAACTGGTGGCTATCTGCGACCTGAATCCCGATGTATTCCCACGCTTTTATGAGCGGGCGGAAATCCCCCCTGGCAGCATCAAGCAGTACACTGACTACCATGAGATGTTCGAGAAGGAAGGTTTGGATGTTATCACGGTGGCGACGCCGGATCACCTGCACACCGATCCGGTCTGCGACGCCTCGAACGCAGGTATCCGCGGCATCATCTGTGAGAAGCCGCTGACCACGACGATCAAGGACGCCGATCGGATCATCGAGACCATCGAGGCCAACGGCACCAAGATGTCCGTGGACCATACGCGCAGCTGGATTCCCTCCTATCAGGCCGTGCGGCAGGCCGTCCTCGACGGGGAGATCGGTGGGTTGACGCGCATCGTTGCACACATGGGCGGGCGCCGCTCTATGCTCTTTCGCAACGGAACCCATCTGATCGACGGGGTCTGCTTCTTCGCCAATGCCGAGCCGGTCTGGGTCATCGCCGCGCACGAACTGGGTTTCGAGGACTATGGCCCGGTCTATGACGGCAAGGGTGGCAGAGACCCGCAGTACGATCCAGGCTCCACAATCATCATCGAATTTGCCAACGGCGTGCGCGGGATTGTCAACAGCGCCAAGCTGACACCGCAACTGTTTGAATACGACTTGCAAGGGCCAAATGGCCGCTACTGGCTAACCGATAAGGGCTGCACCGCGTGGAAGACGGAGCAACGCGAAGGCAGACCTGAGGAAGCGGTGCCGCCGTCTGCACGCGGCTACATCGATCCTTTTGGCGCAAACCTGATCCCTGCCGTGCAGGAGTTGGCGCAGATGGTGCTGAACGACGCGCCCAGCAGTTCAACCCCCTATCGGGCCAGAAACTCTCTGGAGATCATGCTGGCGGCTCTAATCTCGCAGACGAAAGGAAGTGCGAAAATCGAATTGCCGCTGCCCCGCGATTGAGGGAGAGCAGAATGACTGAGAAACGAGGTCTCGTTATAGGCGCAATATCGTCACACGGCCATGAACGCGGCCATGTAGGCGTGCTTGATCGGCTTGCCGAAGTCGAGTCGATCCACGTGTGCGCGGCCACCGATCTGGTCAGCGTGGAGGAGATGGCTGACGAATCCGCACGGGTCGTCGGGAAATACACAGACGTTGCGGCGCTGCTGGAACGCCCCGATCTCGACGCTGTAATCATGTGCGCTCGCCCCGACCATGCGCCTGCTATTATGGAGCAGGTCGTCGACGCCGGGCTGCCCGTGCTGTACGATAAACCTGCGGCCATCCATTCTTCTGACCTGCGCCGGGTCGCCGAGTTGGCCCGACGCAAGGGCGTAACGGCCGGCGCAATGCTTCAGTGGCGCTATCATCCCATGACGCTCAGCCTCAAGCGGGCGCTGGCGGATGGCGCGCTCGGCGATATAATGACGATTGAGGCCAAGCTCCTCAACGGTCTCCTGCTTTACCGGGACACTTCCACGTATACCTTTGATCCGAAAACGGCAGGACACGGGATTCTCTCCTGGCTTGGCTGCCATTGTCTCGACCTGGTCCTCTACCTGATGCAGGAACGCGTGGTCGAGGTGATGGCGATGGTTGGCAATCTGAACCCGCAGAAAACCGCCGTGGAGGATACCGGCTTTCTGATTCTCAAGTTTGAAAGCGGCCGGCTGGGCACTTTCCAGGCGGGCTATCATCTGCGGGGAAACAGGGCCGCCTACGACTTCTATATCGGTATGCGCGGCACCGAAGGATACGCCACTCTGCCCTTGCTCGAACCCCAAGGGGCGACGGGCGAGAGCGAGGGGGAAGCCGGGACGTTTATCCTGTTCAGCGAAGCGCGCCGCTGGAACACGGGCGGCGTCCGTCTGGAACGCCATGCCATTCCCTATGCGCCTGCATACGGGGGCATCTTGGCCGAAGAGCTTTATCGTGACTTCTTTACCGCTGCCCAAACCGGTGCGCCCGCACCTGCGCCGATCGAGGATTCCGTGCATATGCTGGAGATCATCGAAGCGGCCAAAGAGTCCTCGGCCACGGGCCGCGCCGTGAGAATCGAGTCGTAACTGTCGATGAGGTGAGTGCAATGAGCCAATCTATCTACCGCGAGACATTCGAAGACGGGGCTGGAGGCTGGATTGCCTGGTTGGGGCCGAATCAGCCCGCGCCGGCTGTTATTGAAGACGGTGCGTTGGTCTCCCGCAGCCCGTGGGGAATCGACTTCAATCATGCCCCACCGGGCGGCGGCTATCTTCATTTGCTCTTCATTCTTCACACCGCGCCGCAGGCCAACTCTGGCCCGCGCTATGGCCCGCTGATGGAGGGCAACCGCTTTATCGACGGCGGCTATCCGCGTGATTTTCGCAATGCCCGCGTTACTCTCCGGTTGAAGGGCGACGTCGACCTGAAGGGTGCCGAGTTGCGGCTGCACTGTCAGTCGTGGGTGGGCGATAAGGCGATCAACTTCGTGCTGACTTCGCAGCCCTTCGTGGTGACGCCGGACTGGACGGAACAGACGATCACGCTTACGCCCGACCAGGAGCAGTGGCTCTGCCTGGGCGCGCGCCACGATCTGAATGACGTATACGGCTGGGGTGAAATCGAAGAAGTGTTGCGGGATGTCAATATCGACATCATCCTCCTGTTTCACCCCCTGCAAATTGTGCCGCTGTCGCCGCAGCCGGACGGTCCGCACTTTCGGCGGGCGGGCGTCGCCTATGATGTGGACAAAGCGTATCTTCCGTCCGGGGAGGTCAGATTGAGTGAAGTGCGGATCGACTTCCATGACTCTTCGGCGCAGTCGAATTCATAGGCCGCAGGTTGAACGCATCCCCGATCTGCATAAACTTTGACACGCAACGGTCTCCGTGCTAAACTGCGGGCACGGTCAGCAGAACGAGCGCGGCCCGCGAATGCCTCCCCGGTAGTTCAATGAAGCACCCGGGCTGAACAGTGAAACAGGCCAGCACTTGCGCCGATAACAGAATGTGGACGGGGAGCGGAGATGCGGTTTTTGCACCGCGTCTCCTCTTAAATGGGTTCGCGAAACAGGCCATTTCTGAGGCAAGTTATGCCTTCAGAATTCACGCCGGTCTTTTCCCATGATGATGATCACGTAACCAAGAGTCAATGGCACAGATTCGAGTAAAGGAGGAGCGAAGCGTTGGTCGCAGACACGGGTGCTGACACACTCCCAATGACAGATGGTACAGATTCACCTGCCTTCTGTCAGAATTACCTCTCAATCGAACCACAAGAACCAGATGGAGTCAAACGATGAAAAAGTCCAGATTTTCCCGCCGAGATTTCCTCAGCCTCTCCGCAACGACGGCTGCCGGCGTTGTGTTGACCGCTTGCGCGCCGGCCGTTGCGCCGAGCGCCGCGCCGGAAGCGATGCCGGAAGCGACTGCAGCGCTGGCGGAAGAAGCGGCCGCCGTTGATGACGGCGGCACGATGACCTTCAACACAGGTTCGCCTTGGGGAACATTCAGCCCCTTCCGGCCGACCTACCAGTACGGCAACAGCAGCAACACGCCGGCGATGCTGACCCACAGCCGCCTGTTCGATCTCGACCGCAACAATGAACCCCACCCGGATCTGGCGCTCGAGTGGGAGGTATCCGACGACGCCACCACCTACACATTCAAACTGCGCCAGGACGCCAAGTGGCACGATGGCGAGCCGGTCACGGCCAACGATGTGGTGGAGACGGTCCGCTTTATCATGACGCAGGCCACCAACATCAACCCGCGGCGCTGGATGGGCAGCCTCGAGGGCGGCCAGGACTTCTATGACGGCGTTTCCGATGAACTGCCGGGCGTCTACGCGCCGGATGACTTCACCGTTGTCTTCCAGCTGGTGGACACAAACGTCGGCTGGCATCTGTCGGCAACCACTGACCTGCAGATCCTGCCGGCACACATCTTCAGCGAGGTGGCTCCCGAAGATATCGTGGAACACCACGCGCCCGCCTGGTACACGCCGGAACTCAACATCGGCTCCGGGCCGTTCAAATTCGTGCGTGCCGAGCGCGACCAGTTCATCGAACTTGAGCGCAACGAGGATTACTACGGCGGCCGGCCCAAACTGGCGCGTATCATCTACAAGAACTTCGGCGCGGCCGACACGCAGTTCATCGCTCTGCAGAAGGGCGAACTGGATGTCTGGAACGTTCCACAGGACTTCTACGAACAGTCGCTGGAACTGGACAACGTCGATATCGACCTGGTCAACCGCAACTACATCCGCGTCTTCTTGCTGAACTACGAATCGCAGATTCTGGCTGACAAGCGCGTACGCCAGGCCCTGGCCTACGCCATCGACCGCGTCGGCATCTGCGAGGGTCTCTACTCCGGTCTCTGTCAGCCCTATAACTCCTATATGGAGATGCGGCCCTGGGTGGCTGACGGCCTCAACCAGTATGAATACAACCCCGAAAAGGCGATGGAGCTGCTGGCCGCGGCCGAAGCCGACGGCGCCTGGGACCCGGACAGCGTTCTGCGCGTGATTTGGTACTATGGCGACGCCCTGCACCAGGACATTATGGCCGCGATCCAGCAGAACCTGGCTGCGGTCGGCGTAGAGACGCAGTTGCAGTACCTGGAAGGCACTTCGGCCACAAATGCGCAAAAGGCCTGCGACTTTGAAATGTATTACCAGGGCTGGGGCTTCTCCTTCCCCGAGCAGTACAACGCCTTCTTCACCGTTTCGGAACGCTGCACCACGCCGTGGGGCGACCCGGAAGCCCAAGCACTATTCAATCAGACCGCAACGACGGTCGATCTGGAAGAGCGGATGGCGATTCACAATCAGATCCAGGTGCGTCTGAATGACGAACTGCCAATCATGCCCTTCCTGCAGTTCATCGGCGCCGTGGCGGTCAACAAACGGGTCAGCGGCTTCAATGAAGACGCCCTCTGGAACCGCTACTATCCCTGGAGCAACGGCTTTGCCAACGCCGTGAACTGGTCTGTTTCGGAATAGCGCTTGTAGAGAGAATCGAGGGAAGTGAAGTAGGGAGTCTCTCCTCTCTACTCTTCCCTCGATTCTTTCCGGTACTGAGGGTGCAGCCTTGCGAACCTACATCTTGCGTCGCCTGACGATCTCAGCGCCCATTCTCCTGGGTCTGACCCTGGTCACGTTTGTACTTACCGAACTGATGCCGGGCGATTTTCTCGACTCCCTGATTCCGCCGTTGACGGTTGTCAACTACACGCCTGAACAGTTGGAGGCGATGCGCGAGAACTACGGCCTCGATAAGAAGCCGTGGACACGCTATCTGATCTGGTTGAGGGAGTTGGCAAAGGGCAATATGGGGAAGTCGCTCATATCGGGGGCGCCCGTGCGCGACGAAATCCTGGCAAGGCTGCCGGCAACACTCCAACTCACTGCGACTTCGCTTCTGTTTGGCATCATCTTCGGCGCCGGTCTGGGTATTCTTTCGGCGGTAAAGCAGTACACCTGGGTTGACCAATTGCTCACGCTGCTTGGTTTCATCTGGATATCCACGCCCGGCTTCGTCTTTGCGATCGGGGCGATCTTCCTGTTTTCGTTGAAGATAAATCTCTTCCCCACGTCCGGCATTACAAATTATGGCGAAGAGGCGTCGATCCTGGATCGCCTTCACCACATGACCTTACCTGCATTGGTTCTCGGATTGGGAAGCATGGCCAGCTTCATGCGCTATTCACGCAGCAGCCTGCTCGATGTCATTCGCCAGGACTACATAACGGTTGCGCGCGCCAAGGGTATGGCTGAAAGAGCCGTCCTGCTGGGGCATGCCCTGCGCAACGCCCTAATACCCCTTATTACGATTATCAGTCTTGACATTCCATTCCTGATCGGCGGCACTGTTATCATTGAGCACATATTCGCCTGGCCGGGCATGGGGACGTACAGCCTGACGGCCATTTTCTCACGCGACTATCCTGTTATTATGGGTGTAAACTTCATGGTGGCGCTCGTTGTCCTGATGAGTAATCTGCTGGCGGACATCACCTACGCCTTCGCCGACCCGCGCATTCGCTACGAATAGGGCGAGGATGGGATGTGATTCCCACGCATACTGAGAATTCCATGAAAGCTGCGTTGAACTGTCTGCATCATCTCAATCAAATGACGGCTTCGAACGGGTGCGAGGCGGGGAGTTCAGGCGATGGCTGCTGTTGATCTGACCGACACGCTGCAAGCGCCGGGCAGCGATTCAGTCCAACATCGATTCTGGCGGCGACTGTCCCGCCATAAGCTGGGAATGATTGGACTGGGCATGTTGGTGATTCTTGTGATCGCCGCGGTCTTCGCGCCCCTTATCGCCGGCATCGACCCGGCGGCCATGGACCTGAAGATGAAGAACAAGCCGCCCAGCGCCGTACATATCTTGGGCACGGACGCCATCGGCCGCGATGTCTGGGCGCGCCTGGTCTACGGCGCGCGCGTGTCGCTTTCGGTCGGGCTTGTTGCCGTAGGCATCTACACATCGATCGCGCTGGTGCTCGGCAGCGTTTCCGGATACGTCGGCGGCCATGTGGACAACGTTATCATGCGCTTCACCGACATCATCATGTGTTTCCCCACTTTTCTGCTGATCATAACCGTGGCAGCGGTCCTGCCGCCAAACATCTTCAACATCATGGTGATTATCGGCATCTTCGGCTGGCCAGGTATGACCCGCCTGATACGCGGTCAGTTCCTGAGCCTGCGCAGCCAGGATTTCGTCACAGCCGCCGTAGCCATGGGCGTACCGACCCGCCGCATCATCTTCCGTCACATTCTGCCCAACGTGGTCGGCCCGGTGGTGGTGGCCGCGACGCTGGGGCTGGCCGGCGCAATCCTGACCGAGTCGAGTCTCAGTTTTCTTGGCTTGGGCGTGCAACAACCGACGCCAAGTTGGGGGCAGACTTTGACGACCGCCTTGCAACTCCCGATCCTGGAAAACCTGCCTTGGCGGTGGCTGCCATCGGCTGTGGCTATCGCCTTCGCCGTGCTATCTATGAACTTTTTCGGCGATGCCTTGCGCGATGCCTTCGACCCGCGTATGACCCTGGACTAGCCCTGAACGCTTCATGCTAGTAAACAGCGGCAGCAACTGGTTCTCCATCTTCATCAACATTTCCCCATATAAAGGCAGAAGATGACTGAGGAAGCGAACGCTCACGCGCTCCTCTCGGGCGGAAGCGCATTCAACACCTTTCCGGCAGGGCAACGGCAACTTTTTCTGGATGACGTCGACGTTGCGTCCATGGAAAATCTGCGCATGGTGTTGCATCAGCCGCACAAACGGGGAGCCGTCATCCGGCGTGAGCCTGCGCTGGGTGGAAACCCGGAGATCCGCTGCGCGCCGGTCTGGGACCCACAAGAGCAGGTTTGGAAGCTGTGGACCATCTGCATAACGCCGGAGGAGTTACACGGCATCGCCGGTCTTTCGGGCTATCACGAGAGCCGCGATGGCCTCCACTGGTATCAGCCGATTGTGCGCCAGGCCGACTACCTCGGCACGCGCGAAAACAATTTCGTCTACATTCCGATGGGCGATGGCTGCACTGCCGAGATTCTCGGCGCGGTCTATGACAGTCGCGACCCGGACCCAAATCGGCGCTACAAGGCGTTGAGCTTCACGATGGCGCCGGAGCTGGCCATCCTGTTCGCCACCTCGCCCGACGGCATCCACTGGACGCGGGTCGACATTCCGCCGATTGCCTCGGGCGACGAACCCAATTTCAGTCTTGATGAACGCAACCGCCTCTTTATCGCCACGGTCAAGGTTCCAGGTCCTTTTGGACGCTCCCACGCCCTGACCGTCAGCGAAGATTTCGAGAACTGGAGCGAACCGCAACTGGTCTTCCATGCGGAAGAGGAGGACCAGGAGCAGGCCCGCGAAATTATCGCCGCGCACTTGGCCGACCCATCCTTGCAGCAGCCGGTCTTCAACCATCCCGAAGAGCACGCGGTCGATGTCTACAACTTCGCCATCTCCCGCTATGAGAGCCGCTATATCGGCTTTGCCTCCATGTTTTACCATACGGGGCGCGCCTGGAACGACCGCAATCACGACGGCTTCCACCACGTGCAACTGGCCAGCAGCAGGGATATGGTCAGCTGGCGGCGGCTAGGGAATCGCGCGCCGTTTATCGGCACTTCGCCCCTCGGCGCCGGCGCATATGATACGATGCAGATTCTTGGACCGTCCTTCCCGGTCGTGCGCGGCGACCAGTTGTGGTTCTACTATTCCGGCATCAGACATCGCTGGCAACCCGAAAAGGCCAGCCCGGAGCGGGCCGCGATCTGTTTGGCCACGCTGAGGCGGGATGGGTTTGTTTCGCTGGACGCCGGTTCTGAGGGCGGTTCGTTGACGACAGTGCCGTTTGCCTGGGAAGGGGAGCGGCTCTTTCTGAACGCTGACGCTGCGAACGGTGAAATACGCTGCGCGTTGTTGGACGCGGCGGGTCAGCCGTTGCCAGGCTTCGAGCGGCACAACTCGATTCCCACGACGGATGACGGTGTGCGCCTGGCGGTCAGATGGCGCGGGGAGGAACGAATGCCAGCGATGTCCGCCGGCCCGATTCAACTACGGATCTGGTTGCGTGACGCGCGTCTGTACAGCTATTGGATTGAGTAACCATTTGATATCAGATGAATTACGTCATTCAGAATCTTCGGCTGCGGGAACTTCTGATTGTAGTGAATGAGAATCGTGCCTTCTATGAGGATTTTGTAGCGTTTCTGAATGGTCAGGGTTATTCATCCGTCCTTGAGTTCATTACGGAGAGATCGGATTCACAGGCTGCGGCTACGATTGAGAGGTATCTTCGGCGAGAATCCCCTGCAGTGTTGTACGATGGATTACTGCGGCCTTATGCCAATTCGAAAGCGAAGTGGTTTTTTCTTGCCTGGCTCATGCGGGACGCGGCGACGCAGCGACTTCAGCCCTTGCTCAAGTCAGTCCCGGGCACAACGGTTCTGGAAAGAAAGCAGTATCTCTTGAATGAAATACGAAAGTTTGTTGCCCCACTCTTTCCCGATACTGAAAGCTGGGAATGGCCTGCAATATCGGAAGTAATGCTAGCCCGACTCGAAGGCAGCCGCCGAGCGCTCAAAGGGAATCTAGTCGAAGGGATAGTTAGGAAAAGCCTGCAACAGGTGATCGGGAATTATGACCTGCAACTTGATGTGGGTGACAAACAGATCAAGATTGAGGACGAGACATACGACGTACAGGTCACCGGTGAATTGGGAACGCTACTCATACCGGTTAAGACGCGAGAGACAATGGGGGGTGGGCATGCTCTCCTGTTTACGCGGGACATTTTCAAGTCAATAATGGTCGCATCAAACCGAGGCTACCTGTGTGTCCCTGTCGTCATTGCAGAGTCATGGTCAGGTGATTTGGAGGCTCTCAACTCCAGGCACTATGTTTACATTCAGGCGAATCCTATTCAATTAGAAGAAATCCAACCTGTTCTGGATAGAGAACTGGAAAGACTTGTGCCCCTTCTTGAGTCGTTGTCCAGAGAATCCTAAAGGAGGGTTTGCTGTTGCAATCGTTTACGAGCCATATCACAATAGTGAGGATTGCTGTCTATCCCGATAAACTGTCTACCGAGTTTTTGGGCAACCAAGGCCGCCGTGCCACTGCCGCAGAACGGGTCGAGCACAGTGCCTGAACGGGGGCAACCGGCACGAATACATAGTTCGACAAGCCTTTCAGGGAACACAGCGAAGTGGGCATCGCGGTATTTCGACAGCGGAATCTCCCAGACTGTGCGCCGATTTCTACCTTTTGGATGAAAAGCTTGGTCCCAGCGCCCGTCATGCAGATTTGAGTTTCCGGCGTTTTTCCCTTGCTCGGGGGTGCCATCGGCTTTCCCAAAGTGATTTCTTCCACCCTTCATGCGGCTCTTATCCGAAAATGTAATATGCGGCTCTCGGACTGCATCTGCATCGTAAAAATAGTCGTTCGATTTGCAGAATAAGAATATGTATTCATGGTCAGTAGTTGGCCGATTCTTGACAGACGATGGCATCGCGTTGGGCTTGTGCCAGATAATGTCGGAGCGAAGAATCCAACCGTCATCCTTTAATGCTAGAGCTACGCGCCAAGGCATACCGAGAAGGGCTCCATTCTGGTACTTGTCGCCGAGATTCAGCCAAAGAGTGCCGTCATCACGGAGAGCCCTCTTCGCTTCGCCTAATATGAGCCTGAGCGAATCAATGTATTTTTCGGGAGTGCGCTCGTTACCTATTTGTGATGAAATGCTATAGTCTCGCTGAAGGTAGTATGGTGGGCTTGTCACAATGCAATGGATGGACTTATCAGGGAGTTGAGGCATAACTTCTGCGGCATCGCCGTGAATTATCTGATTTTCCCAGCTGCATTGTTGACCTGACATTGTGGACCCCGGTGACACCGATGCGTTGTCTGGCGAACGGCGCAACAGTTCCCGCAGGCTGCACGGTCGCTCCGTCAAACCTGAAGGTCTATGTGGGAAATATAACGTACAATTAACGAATAGCCAACCCCTACTTGGTTTCATCTTCTTTCATCATTGGGGTGATGTTTGTCTGCGGATGTGGTTGCGCTACACATAATCTTTACAGCTGTTGGATCGAATAGAGGAGGAGCAGGATGGCATCTGAGTCAGTTCGCAAGTTCGCACGCAATGAGAGGCAACTCTTTCTCGACGACGCCGACATCGCCCGTATCGACGGTCTGCAGACGCGTATGCACCGGCCTGAAAAGAAAGGCGCGGTCGTCCGCACGGACCCGTACATGGCCCAGCGGACGCAGCAGGACGACAGCCCCGCTTACCGGCCGCAGACGCGCACCGCGCCGGTCTGGGATGCTGAGGCCAGGCTCTGGAAATTCTGGACGATTGGCGCGAAGATGGACGCGGACAACGGGCGCTCGTCCTACCACGAGAGCCGCGACGGGCTTCATTGGTACCAGCCACACGTGGGCCAACTGGAGTATCAAGGATCGCGCGACAACAACCATGTCGCCATCCCCATCGACGATACTCGCACGTCGGAGGTGCTGGGCGTCGTCTATGATGCCAGCGACCCGGACCCCGACCGCCGCTTCAAGGCGATCAGCTTCACGTTGATTCCCGATCACGCGATATTCTTCGCGGTATCCCCGGATGGCATCGTGTGGAAGCGTCACGACGCGCCGCCCATCCTCTCCGGCGACGAGCCGAACTTCAGCTTTGACGCCTCCAACCACCGCTTCATCGCCACGGTCAAGGTGCGGGGACCTTACGGTCGTTCCCACGCCCTGACCACGAGCGAGGACTTCCAGAACTGGAGCGAACCGGAGCTTGTCTTTCATGCCGACGACGAGGATCAGGAGTTGGCGCGCGCGGTAATCGCGCGCCGGCTCGCCAATCCCGCGTTGCAGCAGCCAGTCATCAACCATCCGGAGGAGCATGGCGTCGACGTTTACAACTTCAGCGTCTCCCGCTACGAAAGCCGATACATCGGTTTCGCCTCGATGTTCCATCATGTCGGGCGCAATCCTACAGCCAGAAATCACGATGGCTTCCATCATGTACAGTTGGCCAGCAGCCGCGATATGTACACCTGGCTGCGTCAGGGCAGCCGCCAGCCCTTTATCGACTCTTCGCCTTTGGGCGGCGGCGCCTACGACACAGTGCAGATGTTGGGTCCGTCCTCGCCCGTGATTCGCGATGACGAGCTTTGGTTCTACTATACGGGCGTCAAGTTCCGCTGGCCGCCCCGCGACTGGGATCCGGATCACGCGGCCATCTGCCTGGCCGCGCTACGTCGCGACGGGTTTGTCTCGCTGGACGCCGCGGCCGAGGGCGGGTCGGTCGTGACCCAGCCATTCCAATGGGAAGGGGAGCGGCTCTTCATTAACGCGGTCGCTGACGAGGGCGCGATAACCGTCGAGATTCTGGACGGCGACAGCGTTCCGTTGCCAGGCTACGGTCAGGAGGATGCCATCGCCCTGGCTGACGATAGTGTACGGCAACCGGTTACCTGGCGCGCGCACAGCAACCTGCCCGACCCCGACAGCGGCCCCATCCGGCTGCGAATTAACCTGACCAACGCACGAGCTTACAGCTATTGGTTCGAATAATCCAGGCAAACATGGTAGGCTGAGAGACACAAAGTTTTTTTCATTGCGCGGCACAATGTCCACACACGGATCTCAGGCAGAGCGAGGTACTGAAAATGGAGCAGACTGCGACCACCATCGAAGCGACCTATGCGACGGAAAGCCCAAGTTCGCGGGAGCAGTTCGACACGGATTGCGAGTCGATGCCGGGCGGCGCAAAGGGGGCTTACTACTACGCTCCCTACCCTCTCACTATGCAACGCGGCGAGGGCTGCTATCTCTATGATATAGATGAACGGCGCCGCGTCGATTTTGCCAATCACCACACGGGGCAGATCCTCGGCCACAACAACCCTGCGGTGAATGCAGCGGTGCAGGCGCAGCTGGCGCGGGGGATCGCGCTCGGCGCGCCGACGGGAAATGAAGCGGCGCTGGCCGAGGAGATGTGCAGCCGCGTGGCGTCGGTCGAGCGTATGCGCTTTTGCAACTCCGGCACCGAGGCCACCTTGCACGCGATTCGGCTGGCGCGGGGGTTCAGCGGGCGGACCAAAATCGCCAAGTTCGAAGGCGGATACCACGGCAGCCATGACATCGTCGAGGTGAGCGTCGCGCCTCCGGTCGACGAGGCAGGCCCGGAGGATGCGCCCCATTCGGTGCCGACAGCGGGCGGCATGTCTCCGAATGCAGCCGCCGAGGTCATCGTATTGCCCTACAACAATGAAGAAGCGGTTGAGCGGCTGGTGTGCCGCCACCGTGATGAGTTGGCCTGTGTCATACTCGATCCCAGGACGGGGATTCTGCCGGTGCGCAAGGAGTTCGTGCAAGCTGTGCGCCGCATCACCGCAGAGAACGAAGTACTGCTTATCCTCGACGAGGTGGTCGGCTTCCGCGTGGCCCGCGGCGGCGCCCAGGAGCATTATGGCATCGGCCCGGACCTGTCGGCGTTCGGCAAACTGATCGGAGGCGGTTTCCCGGTCGGCGGATTTGGCGGCCGCGCCGACATTATGAGCCTGTTCGACAGCAGCGGCGGGCCAACCGGGTTCTTCCAGAGCGGCACCTTCAGCGCCCATGCGATGGTCATGGCTGCGGGGCTTGCCACCTTACAGCAACTGACTCCGGGCGCCTTCGCCCATCTGAACGGACTGGGCGAACGCCTGCGCGCCGGCCTCAACGAGCTAAGCGCACGCATTGACGCTCCCTTCCAGGCCGTCGTACTTGGCTCGCTCTTCAGCGTCTATTTCACCGACGAGCCGCTCGTCGATTATCGCAGTCTGGCCAACAGCGACGGCGCAATGGCCCACCGCGTCTTTCTCTCCCTTCTCAACCAGGGCTACTATCTGAGCCAGGGGCTGTCGATGAATGCGCTTTCACTGTCCATGGATGAGAGCCATATCGACGGGCTGGTGCAGGCCTTCGAAAAGGCCATTGAGCAGGCCCGCATTTAGCATCAGAATAGCCGCCGCCAACATTTAGCGAGGAAAGGAACCACCATGTACGCGATCGACTTTATCTCCGAGTTCAGCGTAAATCCAATCCCTGAACCGGATACGACGTTGGAGGCCCTACTGCGCCAGACTGAACAGCACGACACGACGTTGACGCTGACGACATCGCGACGCGGCCTGGTCAACCAGGTCAATCCCGAAGCCGTGGCCGAAACGCTCGCCGTCACGGCTGAACATCCCCGCTTGCTGCCGGTCGGCACGCTCGACCCCCGCTATTTCCTCAACTGGCGGGACGATCTGCAGGCCTGCGTCGATGGCGGCTGTGTGGCCATCCGTTTCTCCCCCGGGCCGCAAAAATGGAGCCCGGACATCCTCGTTTTCGAACAGATGGTGGAGGCGGTTGGAGCGGCCGGCGCGCCGATCATCGTCGATTTCAAAGGTGCCGCCGACAGCCAGAGTTTGATCCGCAAGGTCGCGGAGGTCTGTCACCGCTACGATGTGCAGGTCGTAATGAATGAGGTCAGCTACGCCTACATGGGCGAGTTGATCACGGTCATGCAGGTCTACCCCAATGTCTATGCCGCGATTCGCTGGCTCTGTCTGGCCGATGGCATAGAGGTGATGGTCGATGCCGGTATCGGCGACAGGCTGCTCTATGGCAGCAACTCGCCCAAGTATTCGATTCGCTCCCTGCGCAACCAGGTGTTCATGGCAAAGCTCTCGGATGAGCAGAAGCAGGCGATCCTCGGTGGCAACGCTCTGCGCCTGCTGGACATGGATATCGAAGATCTGCCCGTTGAGCCGCTGCTCATCAAGGCCGAGGCCGACCTGCCGGATGAGCCGATTATCGACATCCATGCCCATGTGTCCGGCTTCCACTGCGCCGAACCGTACAACACGCGCACGGAGACCAACGTGTCGGAAATGACCGAGCGTTGCAACATTCAGTACACCTTTGTTTCATCCTATAACGCCATAAACTACGACATGTGCGAGGGCAACGCCGACACTCAACTCTTCCTTGATCGCTATCCCAACCTGCGCGGCTACATCGCCTGTGACCCGCGCGACCTGGCCGGTTCAGTCGAGCAGATGGAGCGCTATTTCCAGGATTCCCGCTTCGTAGGCGTCAAGCTCTATTGCCCCTTCGGCGGCAACATGGCGACAAAGAGGATGCAGGATCTGCTGGATGAGGTCGCCCGCTTTGGCCGCCCGGTCAAGATCCACATGGATGAGGGCGGCTCTCCCTATCCCGGCGTCCGTTCCGCCGCTGAGCGCAATACCGACCTGGTCATCATCAAGGCTCACGGCGATGATGCCGAGGGCGCGCGCCAGATTGTCGATCTGCCCAACGTCTACTTCGAGTTTTGCAGCAGCGGCATCAATGCCGGCATCATCCGCCGCTCCACGGACATCCTGGGGCCGGAGCGGATTCTATTCGGCACCGATCAGCCGCTCTTCGCCCCCTGGTTCGAGTACGGGGCCTATATGGACGCCATTCAAACGCAGCGCGAGGCCGATCTCATCTTCCGCGAGAATGCCAGACGCATTTTCAGACTGGATTGACGGGCCGCGCAACTGGCACACATTGTCCGCTACTGTAACGAGACCGCCCGCATAATTCTCAGATAGATTGGATGTCGCGGCCGGCACAGCACAAGGAGATTTCTGATATGGCCATCGCAATCGAACGCAACGCGCCGCCGGTTCGCAGCGGTTCGTTTGGTCCCCAATGGGATATGGGCGACGAGGAGATCAACGAACTGATCGAGGTGATCCGCGCCGGTCGCCTGAACCGTCTTAGCGGCACGAAAGTTGATCAGTTTGAACGGGACTTCGCCGAGATGAACGGCGTCAAGTATGCCCAGGCGGTTACGTCGGGCACGGCAGCAGTCCATACAGCCGTCGGCGTCATCGACCCCAATCCCGGCGACGAGATCATCACCACCGCCGTTACCGATATGGGCACGATCATCGGTATCCTTTACCAGAACGCCGTGCCGGTTTTCGCTGACATCGACCCCAAGACCGGCAACCTCGACCTCCAGGATGTGGAGGCCAAGATCACTGAACGCACCAAAGCGATCATCGTCGTTCATCTCTTTGGCAATCCCTGCCCGATGGAGGCGTATGTGGCGCTGGCGCGTAAGTATGACCTCTATCTGATCGAGGACTGCGCGCAGGCGCAGCTGGCCGAATACGGCGGGCGGCCCGTCGGCACATGGGGCGACTTTGGCTGCTACAGTTTTGGCGGCAAGCACATGACCACCGGCGACGGCGGCATGGTGATCAGCAATCGCGACGATCTCGCGCACCGGCTGAAATGGTTCGCGGACAAGGGCAATCCCCGCAATCCGATCTACGAGCACTACTATCTGGCGCCCAACTATCGCATGACCGACTTGCAGGGCGCAGTCGGCATCGCTCAACTCAGGAAGGTGACGGACGCTGTGCGCCGCAAGCAGTGGGTCGCCAACCACCTGAACGAGGTCGTCGACGGGGAGGAGGGCCTCTCCTTGCAGCCCGTCCTGCCCGAGGCCACCCACTCCTATTGGGCCTACGGCTTTCATGTGGACGCCGCGCTGACGGGCGCGACCGCGGCCCAGTTCGCGGAGGCGCTGCAAGCGGAAGGTGTGCCCGCCAACTCGCCCTACATGGTCTATCCCGTCTACAAGTATCCGGTGATGGCCCAGCAGCGCGCCTACGGAACCTCCGATTTCTCCTATGCCGGCGACGCCGCCGCCGCCATCGACTATGGCTCCATCTCACTGAGGGGATCCGAGGATTTCCTGGATACAACGGTCGTAATGCCGATGAATCCGTCCTATACGGAACAGGACGTGGCCGACTTCAGCACGGCGATCAAGCGGGTCAGCGAATACTACCGGTCGAAATTGTCAAGCTAGGGCCAAGAGATATGTCTACTCAATTCACGTTCCGCCCGCGCGTTCCCGTATTCGACGCCAATGTCCGCGTGGGCGATCTGCACTATCAACCGTCGCCTTGCCGCAATCGTGCGCAACTGCTGGCCGAAATGGACCGCCACGGGGTCGAAAATGCGCTTATCTACCACGCCCAGACTGAGGAGGTCAGCCCGGTCGATGGCAATGGCTTTCTGGAAGAGTGGTTAGAGGATAGCCGCCTCTTTCCCCAGTGGTCGATCATGCCTACGCCCGATTCGATGGCGCAGGTGCAGGCTTTGCATGAGCAGGGGCGAGTGCGCAATGTTCGCTTACACAATGCGCGTTCCGTCGGCCTGCCCTTCCGGCCATGGGTGTACGCGCCCATGCTCTCCTGGCTGAGCGACAACCGCATTCCGCTCTGGATCCCGCTGCCCGACGCCGATGCGGATGAACTCGCCGCGACGTTGAGCGCCTTCCCAGAACTGGTTACGGTCCTGGTCGGCGCCCATTACGTCCACGCGCTCTGGGTGCGGCCGCTGATGACGGCGCTGCCCAACGCGTATCTGGAGTTGAGTCGTATCGAGCCGCTGGGCGAGGTGGAGGCGCTCTGCTCCGAGTATGGCGCAGAACGTTTCGTCTACGGCTCCTGGTATGACCGCTTAGCGATGGGGACGATGCTCTTTTACCTTCACCACACCGACCTCAGCGAGGCGGACCTGGAGTTGATCTGCGCGGGCAATCTGCTCCGTATTCTACAGGGAGAAGGCCGCCATGATTGAAGAACAGAGGGTGATCGACTTCCACGGGCATACGGGGCGCTTGGACAGTTACAATGGAGTCGACGATCCGGCGTTGATTCTGCGCGCCATGGACAAGGTCGGGATCGATGTTGCCAGCCTGTTCAACATCTTTCACCCCGATGGCACGACCGGCAACGACATCACGGGCCGCTTTGTGGCCGCGCATCCTGATCGTTTCGCCGGGTTCGCCTACGTCTCGCCGATGCTGGCGGAGGGCATGGTTGCTGAACTGACGCGCGCCATTGACGAGCTTGGTCTGGTCGCCATCAAGCTCTACCCGCCCTATACCCAGTGGGACCTGCACGAACCGATCTGGCATCCGATCTATGAGTTTGCCGATGATCGCGGTCTGGCGATCATCTTCCACACAGGCACCGACCCGCACTCCCATCCCAGCTTGCTGGCCGACTGCGCGGCGCAGTTCCCGAACGCCAACTTCGTTTCCGGCCACTCAGGCAACCTTGACGAGCCGCGCCGCGCCGCGATCAAGGTGGCGCAGACCTATCCCAATGTCTATCTGGAGACCTGCTCTACCTTCCGCACTCCCGGCGTCATCGAGCAACTGGTGAATGAAGCCGGCGCGGACCGTGTACTGTTTGGCTCGGACATTGCGCTGATGGATCCCCGACCGCAGCTGGGGAAGATCATTACCGCCGACATTTCGGAGGAGGCCAAACGCCTGGTGTGCGGCGGCAACGCGGCCCGGCTTTTGGGCATCTGAAGCGTATTCAGATTGGGAGCCAGTTTTCCAACGGGGGCGGCTATCGCGTCGCATCTTCCCCGCGCGGCGCGATTACCAATTAGGGCTCGTTGACAATTGTCTGAACTGTGATTTATGTGATTATGTGATTGAGATGATTGACGGCACCGGCGCAGATCGCGGTCTTTGTTCACGAGAATCAGGCGAATCGCAGTCCGATTCTGCCCGCAGGCAACCTGCAGATGTCACCTCTTTGACCAGTTTTTCAAAGGTCAACGGAACCTAGGACTTTCGCTAAGTCGGCTGGAAAGCTGGGATAGTAGGGCTGCGAAGTTGGTTTCGCAGGTAATCGCTGAACAGGTCAGTATGAACGCGATAGATGGTTTTGTTGAGCAAGGCAGCGTGAACCTTCAATGAAAGCCAAGCATGATAACAGCAAGCGAGGTGATTGCGCTGCGAACGAGCTTTGCGACATTGGCATTTGGCAGAGCCAGTCAACTGCTTCAATTCGCGGTGAAATTCTTCGACCTGCCAGCGCAACTCGTTCGCGTGTTGAGCGACTTGCGTGATCACGGTCTCATCCAGATCATTGGTAATGACCCAGTCAATGTCGCCGTTTATGGCAACTAGCTTGAACAATTTCACTTTGAAAGGCACTTTCTTGAGCTTGACAATGATGCCATGCTTGAGCCGTTCGTCGTTCCAATCGATTTCATTGAGATGAATGTAGCCCTCTTCTGCGCTCAGACTGACCAAGCGGTTGGCTTTGAGTGTGGTGTAGAAGGTCAATCCCAGACGGTGAATCAACTTCAGGTTCTGCCAGGAGCCATACCAACTGTCAAACAGCACCGTCTTGGCCTCAATCTGTTTGTCGCCGACCGCGCGCAGCAGCATCTCTTGAAAATGGTCGTTCTTCGATTTGCCATCCGCCTCTTTGGCGTAGATGCGGAAATCGATCGGATAATAGCCGCCATCTTCACCACTGGTGTGAACCAGGTTGACGACAGCGATGCCGCGCACCAGACCGCCTTCAGCGCCACTGTATTGCAGCTTTACCATTTCGATTGACCGTGAATCGCGTTTGTCTTGTACACTGTCGTCAATGATCAGGTACGCGTCCGCACTGTCGTCGATCTGTTCCTCCACCAGTTCCCATAGATGACAAGCTGTAAGTCGCTCTCTTTTCAGAAAATCGCTGACTACATCGTGGCTCATGCCTTCCAGATGTTCAGCCAGATTGCTACAGGTGTAGTTGATCGGCGTGCTCACAAGGTATTCGACATACTTCTGTTTTGTAATCATGTCGCAAGCTTACACGATCCTGACCTCCTAGCGAAAGTCCTATTAATGTGAATCCCGTTTGACACCGAGACTTTTCGCGCATAATGTGCAACGGCAAATCTTCGTCTTGCCTGTCATAGGCAGTACGGAATACGCAGTACGCAATTCTGGAGAATATCCGGTTTTCAATATGAACGCACATTAGAAAGTAAGAAACACCATGTCGCTCATGTCGATTGAACCCGGAATGAAGCTGGCCGTCTCCATTTCATCCGAGGCAGGGAACGACTATCTTGCCTTTCTTAAGCAGATGGGAGTCGAGTGGGTTGCGCTCTGGACAACGATCCAACCGCCAAGCGCAGATTACTTCCGCAAAGTGAAACAACGTTTCGCAAACGCCGGTTTGCAGGTCTTTGGATTTGGCAATGGCAACCTGCACAATCAGGATGCCATTGTACTGGGATTGGAGAATCGGGACGCCAAAATTGAGGAGTATAAGTGCCATCTGCGCAGTCTGGGCCAGGCGGGCATTCCTTACACAACCTATGCCCACATGGCGAACGGCGTCTGGAGCTCGGAACATGAGACCACTCGCGGCGGGGCCGAGGCACGTAGCTTTGACGCAGACAAAGCCCCCATCGGCTACAGAGGTAAGAATCGCTTTTTCGCACCCCTCTCGCACGGACGAATCTACAGCGAGGAAGAGATCTGGCAGAATTTCGGCTACTTCATTGCGGATGTTGCGCCCGTGGCCGAAGAACAGGGGGTTCGCATAGGCATCCATCCCGATGATCCGCCCCAGCTCAAACTCGGCGGCGTACCCCGTTGCATTTTCAGCAGCTTTGATGGATACAAGAAGGCAATGGATATTGCCAACAGCCCCAATGTAGGAATATGTTTCTGCATTGGCTGCTGGCTGGAAGGCGGCCCGCTGATGGGTAAAGATACAACCAAGGCCCTGCACGAATTCGGCGGCCTGAACAAAGTTTTCAAAGTCCATTTCCGCAATGTCGACCGGCCACTGCCCCGTTTTGTCGAAACCTTCGTCGATGGCGGCTATTTCGACATGCACAAGGCAATCAAGGTACTGAAAGAGATCGACTTCAACGGCATTGTCATCCCCGACCATGTCCCGCTCATGGGGAATGACCCGCGAATCGGCGTGGCCTACACTATCGGCTGGATGAAGGCGATGATGCGCAGAGAATTTGATTGCGGCTAGTCCCGCTGCGATTCGATTCCGGCTGGTGAAGCGAAACAGCCTCTCTCTTCGCGACCAGAGGGGTCAGCAACGCGACCGGCGGGCGTGTGCATTCGCACTCGGTACTTGGCAAACCAAAGTAGCAGGTGGGAATCGATCTATGGCCCGCTGATCGCGTTTTGGACCGCCGCGATCAGTTTTTCCTCTTGCCACGTTATGGCGACGGCGCAGTAGCTCTGGTGGAAATAAAGGGAATTCTGCGCGCGCTGGCGGGCGTCCAATCTGCCGCGCATGGAGGGATTGTAGTAGTACATGGTGATGCCCTGACCGTTTCCGGCGCCGCGGACCACGCTGGAAGGATACCCCAGGTCGGTGCGGCGCGACTCTTCTTCGGTGTAGCCATAGAGATGGCCGGAAAACGTAAGCAGCAAGTCCAGCCAGGAGCGACCGCCGTCGCGGCTGATGCGCCCTTCGATGCGGTAGGGCGAATTGCGGTTTCCGTAGGTGAGCAAAATGTCGCCATTGGAGAGATGTACAAGGTCGGCGGGATGCTGACGGGGCTGCGTGACCTGGTTCGGCGCGGTCCATGTGCGACCACCGTCCTGCGAACGGACGCTATGCAGTCCTTGCGCGCTGTCGGCGCCGCGCAGCACGGCAAGGAGATCGCCATCGGGCAGCGCGATGAGCGCAGTTTCGTTCATTCCTGGCGCGATCAGCGAGACTTCCCCCCACGTCTGCCCATCGTCCTGGGAGCGGGCCAGGTAGGCATAGTCGGTTTGCTCGGCGCTCTGCTCACCCGCCCAGGCCAGACTGCTGTAGATAGGGGCGAGCAGCGTACCGTCGGCGAGAAAGACGATCTTGCCGAAAGGCGACCCCGTGGGCAGAGAATCTATCGACAGAGGATATGGCTCCTCCCAGGTGAGGCCGCTGTCAAATGAGCGGGTCGCCATCAGGGCGATCGCTTTGCGACCGGTCACCTTCATGCCCCCCTGGTAGTTGCCTTCGTCATCGTAATTGTGCTGCCGGTGGTACAGGAGGATGAGCGTCCCCTGCGGTGACACCCCGAAGGCCGGGTTGCGGTCGTCGTCCTCGCTATCCGCGAGCACATTGGGAGGTGACCAGGTCAAGCCGCCATCCAGCGAGCGCACTACTTCCATGCGCCCCTCGCGACCGATGTGGCCGGCGCCGCCCCGCAGAGAAGCGACCGCGACGCCGTCGGCGGTCATAGCCATGACGGGAAAGAGGCCGCCGTTCTGGTAAGCGAGTGTTTCGCGCGTGCCGGGGAGAGCGCGTATGTCGAGGGTGCGGCTGGGCGTTAAGTTGGTCATAGCAAGTACTCCTGGTTTAGCTGACAGCGTTGGGATTTCGGAAATCTCAGGAAGAGCGCCTGCCCCTATCTTTCCACAGTCGCCCGCACAAGCCAAACGCTATTGGTATCGTCCATCTCTTCGGGAATGCGGCGCCAGCCGTTGGGCGCTCGGTCATACATATAGAGCAGCGTATTTTCGTCCACCGCCACAACCTCAGTGTATGCCGTGGTCTGCTGGCGAGAGAGGTCTTCGGAATAGATGACAGGTTCCCCTGAATGACAGCTGTTGTGATGGGCGAGAATGTCGATCTGCTGCCAATCCTGTCCGCTGCCGTCTGCGTTCAGCCACAGGAACAATCCCGGACGGCCCCCCGAGAGCGCGACCGCGCCATCTTTCATCACGGCCAGGCTCGGCTGCACGGAAAAGACGCCCGGCATGGCGATGGCCGGCGTCCATGTACGGCCCTCATCGCTACTCCAGGACTGGCCGAAGGGCATACGGCTTTCGACGCGAAAGACGCACATGATGCGCCCATCCTGGAGTCGGCAGATCGCGGACTCGCTGGGGCCACCCTTTCCCGGCACGGGGCAGGCGGCATCGGCAATGACCGATCGAACCGTCCAATTCGTGCCTTCGGTCGACTCTACGGCCACGATCGAATCGCGTTCGTCGCCTTCAAAGTGCCCGTAAGCCGTCGCCAGGTAGGCGTCGTCCTCCAGCCAAAGGGTCTGGCCATTGAACGAAAATGTCACGACATCCAGGCCGGGTACAATCAGGGGGATTGGGGAGGGCATGCCTTCAATCACGACACCGCTTGGCACGTAGTCGAAGACGCGCTGATCGGCGGGAAAGAGGTTATGAGGCGCGCCGATCCCTTGCGGGCGGGGGCGAAGACTATAGGGCAACAGAATGCTGTCGCCGGAGTGCAGATGGAGAAGTGTCTGTCCTCCGTCGCACGAAACGAGCGGCGCGCTCCAAGTCAGCCCCCCGTCCCGGGACCATGTCACCAGATAGGGAACGCCGGAGAGATGGATATCCGGCACGGGAGAGATCGTAGACAAGAGATCGCCATTTGGCATTGTCCACAGGTTGGGAAACCAGAAATAGCCCCGACGGCGACCCACCAGAACAGGCTCAGAGAGCGTGACGCGCATCCCATCCAGATCGACTGTATCATTGTCAATCCACTCGGAAGATGTTGCAGGCATTGTGTTATCCTTCGTCTGACAGGTGAAATGGAAGCGTTATCAGGCTGCGCTTGTTTGTAAGCTGATGTCTAGTTCGCCGCAGAGGTCGGCTGTGATCTGGGCGAAGCGATGACCGTAGCGTTCCACTGTGGTTGCAGGCACAGTTTCGCCGTCTACGTTGAGCGCAGGCGGGGCGCCGCTACTGTCCGGGAGCAGGAAGAGAAGCGTCGCCTCGCTAAGTCTGGCGGGCGCCTGAATCCGGTAGGATCTGTCTTGCGCGGCTGCTCCGAACTGACGATCACGCCGATCGATTGAACTGTCTCCATAGCCTTGCTCCTTACCGTTGTGATCAGTCGCAGGTTGGTCTTGCGATGTTACTGGCAACCAAATCTTGGCCACTGGGAAACTGCGTTAGCCGTCACGCGCGCAGCGAAAGCCGACATGACGGCGGCGCATCTGGGCGAAGCGGTCATAGCGCGCTGCGCAACGGACACGCTCTGTGCCGTTGTACCAGGATCCGCCGCGAAGGACGTCGTAGCCGTCGTAGTGAACTACCGGTTTGGTGCAGACGGGATTGGTGCGTGGGCTATGCGCGTAGTAGTCGGCCACGTAGCGATCGCGGCACCATTCCCAGACATTGCCTACCATGTCGCAGACACCGTATGGGCTGACGTTGCCGGCGGCCGTGAAATGGTCCACCGGTGTTGGGCCGGCGTGCCCCCAATCCGCGCCCGCCTGGCGTGCGTTGACGCGCTGGGGATCCCACTCGTCGCCCAGGGCCAGTGCCATCCTTCAGGGCCGCGCGCCGTCTTCTCCCATTCGGCTTCGGTCGGCAGGCGCAGCCCGGCCCACTCTGCATAGGCCACTGCATCATAGCGGGAGACGCCGACCACCGGCTGCCGGGGGGCGTTGAAGCGCGGATCGTCCCAGCAGTCGGGCGGCGGGGCGCCGGTCTCCCTCAAGAAACGGTCGTACTGCTCCACCGTGACCTGATATTCGCTGATGTAGAAGGCGTCCAGATGCACCGTGTGCTGTGGGCGTTCATCGTGAAATCGATCGACCTTCCAGCCATACTCTTCGGCCATCCGCTGCGCGTCAGCGTCGTCCGTCCCCATGAGGAAGTCGCCGGCGGGGACCACTATGAGCGTCGAGCCGTCCTGGTTGTCGAATCTCTCCGCGGCCATGGCTGTCCTTTTGTTTCAGTCTGCCGCTTGCTGAGAATAGTGAAGCGCCACCTTGCGCAAGGCTGCGGCAATATCCTTGGCGTCCTGTTCGGTGTAGGAATTGCGGAAGAGGATGAAGCCTGTCTTGGGCAGCTCTCGTTCGATGTGAGGCAGGTGAAGCGTGTTATAGTCGATGCGGCGCTGCCCTTGCTCATCAACGAAGGGGTAGCGGGACTGCCCGTAGGTGTCCTCCTCGGCGAAGATCGGGTAGCGGTAGAGCGGGCGGCCCTGAATATAGGGGCCATAGCAGTCGGGAATGCCCTCGGCCCGGACCGCCTCGGCGAAGCGCTCGGATGACGCGCCGGCCTCGGCGGCATCCACCGTGTAGCCGTAGACATAGTAGGCGCTGCGGTCGTCAGGGTGAACCTTCTGAATCTTGAAGCCGGGCAGGTGCGGAACGACTTCGTAGAGGATGGCGGCCGTCTGGCGGCGCACGCGTGTTGCCTCTTCCCAGCGATCCAGTTGGGCCAGGCCGACCGCGGCGTGGAGATCGGTCATTGGGTGGAAATCGCCCAGGAAAGCATATCCTTGGTTCCCGCCGCGCCGGAAAGAGGTGGGCGCAAGTGAACTGCGCAACGCGCTGTCCATCTCTGAGCCTTTGCGCGAAAAGCCCATCGCCCGCCGCGCCAACGCTTCGTCGTTGGTGATGATCATGCCGCCCTGATCGGTGGTCAGCGTCTTGCCGCCGAGCGAAAAGCAGCCGATATCGCCGAGCAGCCCCACCTTCTCGCCCCGGTACTCGGCCAGGTGAGCCTGCGAGCAGTCCTCGATCACGGGCAGATCATGCGCGCGGGCAATCTCCAGGATCGGCCCCATGTCGCATGGGTTGCCGTAGAGATGCACCGCGAGAATGGCGCGCGTGCGCTCGGTGATACGGCGCTCAATGTCAGCGGGGTCGGTATTGAAAGTCTCCGGGTCCCAGTCGGCGAAGACGGGAATCGCGTTGTGCAGCAGGATGCCCAGCACGGAACCGATGTCGGTGGTCGGCGTTGTGATGATCTCATCGCCGGGCTCAGGGTTGACCGCGGCGACGGCGGAATGGATCGCGCCCGTGCCGGACGTCGTGGCGACCGCGTACTTCGCGCCGTGCAGCGTGGCAAAGGCGTCGGCGAATGCCCTCACCTTATGCTTTTCTCACCAACAAGGGGGCGCAACGCGCCCGGACGTTGGATCACTACCGAGAGGTGAAAAAAGCCGTCATTACTGTGGTGTTGACAGTATAGGGTGTAGAGGTGGTGTTGTCAATGTAGATAGTAGAACAATGTTAGCGCGGCTTGACAGCTAGAAGATAGTTGGGGATAATCTAGGAGGAAACTGAGAAGAAACTGATAGATAGCTACGGGGTCGAAAGAGGGCAATCAATGGCGGCGACTACTGAACATGGTGTTATCAACCCTGGTGAACGCATTGCGGCTATCGAAAGTCAACTCGAAACCGAACGCCGCCACTTCGCAACAAAGGCAGATATCGCCTTACTCAAGGCCGATATTGAGCGTCAGTCATCAACACTTACATGGCGCATGATTCTCATAGGGGCAATTTTTCAGGCCATAGGTATCGGCGCAATCAAATACCTGCCATGACCGGCGGGCTTCCTTCGCCCGTGTATACGCCTGGGTAAGAAACATGGAACAATTAACATTCACTCAGATACTAATCGGGGTCGGAGGGCTAATTGTTGCAATAGTTGCTGTAAGGATTGGCATATCTTTCAACTGGGTAGAATTCCTCAAATATCGAAGAGAGATTCAAGTAGGCAAGCTACAGAATCTTTGCCCACACGTAACAGTTGTAAAAATGTCCGGTGGCTTCGGTATAAAGTCATTGTTTCATAGCCCATCGGGAACACTCAATTATATATGCAATCGTAACTACTCAGCCATTACCCAAAGTGCGACTTTCAATGGGCAACCAAGTCATCCAAGTGTAATAAATCGTGTTTGGAATCTGTTTGAAAAGGTCAGGTTCGGATCAAAACGGCACAAATGGTGCGAATTATGGCGTGTAGATGGAGGATTCACGCTTTCCGGCAGCCATTTTTGGCCTTTTTGCCGATGACCGTTCTTTTTCAAACAACTTCCCAGACGAGGCTGAGTAGTTACATGCAATCAATGCCAATTAGTGGTGCATCACAAAGAGCATATAGAGGAAATGGGTCGTGCTTGGGTTGATGACCTAGAAGGGCTTATGAAGAGAGAGGAAAAATTTCAGAAAGCAGTGCGTAAGTTCTATAAATGTAGGTAACGTTTTACACGGCCACGGCTTCCTAGATGAAGGTTTCAAACTGGTTCAGGTTGTGGCGGACACTATAAAAAGGAGACAACGCCATGAAGAATCAGGACAAGCAAAAAGCAAAGAAGCAACAGGCCAATCGCAAGCGGGGCAGACCTGAGAAGCTGGTCCAGATAGACGACAGCCCCCGTAACGTAGCCCGCGCTCTGTTCGGCCTCCCTTCCGACAAATTCACCCGAACTTAATCAAAAGGTAACTACTCAGCCATTACCCAATGTGCGACTTTCAAAGGGCAACCAAGTCATCCAAGTGTAATAAATCGTGTTTGGAATCTGTCTGAAAAGGTCAGGTTCGGGTCAAAACGGCACAAATGGTGCGAATTATGGCGTGTAGATGGAGGATTCAAGCTTTCCGGCAGTCATTTTTGGTCTTTTTACCGATGACCGTTCCTTTTCAAACAGCTTTCCAGACGAGGCTGAGTAGTTACATCAAAAGGAAGAATCGAAATGAGCAAAACATGGAATGCCCCATCTATTCAGATTGCTAAGAGCCTGTTTGAAAAGGGTCTGGTAAGGGATAAAACGGCACCTAAGGTGCAAGTTATGACGGGCAGATAAAGGGTTTCGCTGCTTTCCGGCAGCACCTTTTGGGCCTTTTGGCCGATGCCGATTACTTTTCAAACAGCTTCTAAGGTTATTTTTCCAGAGATGGAGGGATCGAAAGCGACAGTTGTGTTTGAAATTCACCACTTGACATCTGCGGATGACATTGCAGAAGTCGTTGAAGTGCCAGTCCAAGTTTATTCCAAAGAAGATGTTAATGACACCATTACAGATGCCTTGAATGATCTCAAAAAGAGATTTGAGGTATTGTACAGCCGGTTAGAAGCTGGGGTCTGATAGATCACCTGCCTAGTCCAACCCTGAACGGGCCAAATGTTACTTTGGTATATAATCCCCAAAAAATTCTATTGAGCCACTCTCGCTTCCAGTCGGTGTCGCAGAATTCGAGACACAGAATGGCCTTTCAAGCTCCCTCATTTCGCCACCAGCGCACCTCGTTGCTGCCGCGTTCGGCAGCCACTACGAAATCGAGGAGGCCGTTGCCGTTGACATCGGCTGCGATCACCATGTTGGCGTTCGTCCAGCCGTCCTTAAGGAGTTGCATATCCCACGGCCCGCGCGGGTCGCCCCGGTGTTTGAAGAGAGCCACGCGTCCGGTCACGTTCCAGGCGGTGGCGACGACTTCGATCTGGCCGTCATTGTCAAAGTCGGCGGCGACGGCCTCAAATGCGTGCGGGAAGCGTTCACAGATGATGTGTTTGCGCCACGGCCCGTTGGTGGGCTGGCCGTCGTTTTCGTACCAGACGATCTGGTGATGCTCGAAAGGAGCGCCGTCCTCCGGGGGCAACATGCCCAACGCCATCACCACGTCCACATCGCCGTCGCCGTCCATATCGACCGGGTGACCATGAATGGGCTGCGGCGCGTCGTCGATGATGTGCTTCCGCCACCCCCGGTTGACCGGATCGCCCGAATTCTCATACCAGACGACCTGGTTGCCAACGCGTGCCGTGCCCAGCAGATCGATCTTGCCGTCGCCGTCGATGTCGGTCGCGTGGATGGTGCGCGTCTCGGCGATGTTGTCTTCGATCACGTGCTTGATCCATTGGCCGTCCCGATTCTCATACCAGACGAACTGGTTCCCCTTGCGCCAATTCGACGCCGCCACGTCCAGGTCTCCATCCCCGTCAAAGTCGGCCACGGCCACATCATAGGCGCCCGTCAGGCTGCCTTCATCAATGTAGTGGTAGCGCCACGAACTGCGCTGCCGCGGGTCGCCCTCATATTCAAAATACAGCAGACAACCGTTGATGTTGTCCACGATCACGATTTCGGGGCGGCCGTCATCGTTGATGTCGGCGATGGCGTGGCGCTCCAGCCACTCATCCTCCCGTTCATGGATGATGTGCTGCGTGAAGTTGCCCTGCCCGTCGTTTTCCAGCCAGTAGAGACCGACTTCAGTATCGGCTGTAACCAGGTCCGGCACGCCGTTGCCTGTCAGATCAACAGCCGAGATTCCAAAGGCGTAGTTGAAACCGCCCAGGGCAAGATGTTCAGTGAATTTGATCAGTTCCGCCATTTTGTCACCTCTGATGAGTTGTCTATATTCTCATTGGTTGCAGCGTGCATACCTTAGCAGGCTTGAAAGGAGATGACAAGGGAGAAACGAACCCGTGTACACTCCACGACGGAAGCGTACATGGGGGGGCAAGAAAATGTTGACAAGAACGGTCTAAATGGTGCAGAATCGCCAGTGAAACTTGATTCCAGAGGTGAGTTATGTCACGAACAACGAAGACCATCACCTTCTCGCTGCCGCTGGAGATGGCAAATCAGGTGGAAGAGATGGTTCAGCAAGAGGGAGGCACAAAGAGCGCGCTTCTGCGGGAAGCGTTACGTCGATACATCGCGGAGCGTGAATGGAAACTGCTCTTTGAATACGGAGAACAGCGGGCCAAGGAACAGGGCATTGGCCCCGAGGACGTCGGTCGATTGGTGGAAGAGAACCGGGCCGAAAACGGTTTACTCCAGCAGTGAGAATCGTATTTGATACCAATGTCATTGTCTCCGGCTTGAACTTCTCCGGTAACGAACGGCGTGTGCTGGAACTGGCAGATATAGGGCGGTTTGATCTTTACCTTTCCCCCTATATACTACAGGAAGTTTCCAGTGTCCTGGCCCGCAAGTTTGGCTGGTCCCAAGAACGCTTGGCGCTGGCTCTCCGAATGCTGAGGGATACAGCTACAGTGATAGAGCCTCGGCGACTACCGCCAATAATCCAGACCAACCAGGCCGACAATCGTATCCTCGAGTGCGCGGTGGAAGCTTCCGCCGAATTCCTTATCACTGGCGACCGCCGACATCTCCTGCCTCTTGCTGTGCATGAAGGAGTACGGATTATCAACGCTGCCAATTTCCTGTCTCTCCTTGAAGTGTAGGCGAGTCGTGACAGACTGAACTGATGCGGCGATTTCTACACCGAGTAGTCACAGAATCTGTTCACTCTTTTTCTGATTCAATGTTTGTGACCCCGCCTGACCAATTTAGCCTGTCCTCCATCAAACGTTGTCCTCATCGGTTCTCCTGAAGTATGCACTGCCCGCGAAACTGGTGTAGGATACCTTCAGCCCTTCCGACGGACCAGCAACCGACGTTGAAGTCGGCCACTTCCAGCCGCAAATGGACCCAAAGAGAGACGCCATGCAGATCACGGAAAGCGGTATCCTCTGCCGCGGCCAACCGGCCACCTCCCGCGCAATCTTTACCTTCCCGACCGTCATTGCCCTGGCCGATGGGTCTTTGCTGGCGACCTACCGCAGCGGTTCGACCAAGGATTCGGAGGATGAAACGGTCGAATTCGCCCGCTCAATGGACGGCGGCGGCACATGGAGCGAACCGTGGATACCGTTCGAGAATCCGATCTTTGACGGCGTGCCCGGTTCGCTGCGAGTCTGTTATCTGACCGAACTGTCGCCCGGACATCTGCTGGCCGCGGCCATGTGGATCGATCGCGGCGCCTTTCCCGGCGGAATGCTTTTCAACGAGGAAACCGAGGGCTGCCTGCCCATGTCGATTCTCCTGGCTGAGTCGCGCGACGGCGCTTCCTCCTGGACACCCTGGCAACTGGTCCCCATGCCGGTGGAGGTCGGCCCGCCCAGCCTCACCAGCCCGGTTCTCAAATTGGCCGACGGCTCGCTGGCGCTGAGCATCGAGACCAACAAACAGTACAACGACGCGTCCCCCTGGATGCAGAAAGTGGTCTTCTTCCACTCCCATGACCAGGGACAGAGTTGGGCCGAACCGGCCGTGGCGGGCGAGGACCCCAGCGGCCGCATCTTCAACTGGGACCTACGCTGCGGCGTCGCCCCCGATGGACAGGTCGCTACATACTCCTGGACGTATGACACTGCGGCGAGCAAGTATCTGAACATTTATCGCCGTATCAGTTCGGACCACGGGCATACGTGGAGTGAAGCTGAGGACTTGGGATTTGCCGACCAGGCGGCGCGACCGGCCATACTGCCGGACGGGCGTGTGCTGCTGGCGTGGGTAGACCGTTTCGGCAGCCGCTCCATCCGCGCCCGGCTGGCGGCGTCCATCGACGCGCCCTTCGACGCGGCGACTGAGGTGGTCATTTACAGTCAAGATCATGCCTCCGCCGACCAGACTGACAGCACCGCCGAACTACTCAGCGAAATGAGTCTGTGGACGTTTGGACTGCCCTATGCCGAGACTCTGCCCGACGGGGCGGTATTGGTCGTTTATTATGCGGGAACGGATGAGGCCATGGATATTCACTGGGCCAAGTTTGATGATTTTTTGTAATGGCGTTGGACGAAAGACAGTTCCGCCAAAAATCTTCAAATCGTCCCCTAACCCTTTCACACAAAGGAACTACCATGCGCAAGAGCAAGATGCTACACAAGTTCCGCGGCGGCGGCTTTGCCCGCGTCTGCGGATTGGGCCACTATCTTCCCTTCTACATCCGCTACGCGGCCAACTGCCGATTTGACGGCATCTGGCTTGACCTTGAACACCGCGCCATGGACGCGCGCGAGGTTCAGGCGATCATTATGATGTGCTATCATAATGACATTGACTGCATGGTTCGCCCGCCGACTCTGGAGCGCACTAAGCTCTACCGCTACCTGGAGGATGGGGCCAGCGGCTTCCTGGTGCCCCTGGTCTCCGAGCCGCAGATGGCCAGCGATCTGGTCCAGGCTGTGAAGTATCCGCCGCTGGGCAACCGGGGCATGGACGGAGCCGGTTTGGACGGGGATTTCGGCATTGGCGTCTGGCATCCAGAGAGCAACTACAACGCCGATTCCAATCGTGAGACATTCCTCATCTGCCAGATCGAGACGCCGCAGGCCGTAGCCAACGCCGAGGAAATCGCCTCGATCGACGGCCTCGACGGCCTCTTCATCGGCCCCGCCGACCTGTCACTACGCATCGCTACGCAAGAGACCGGCGGTCTGACCATGGATAAAGCGATTGACACGGTCGCCGCAGCGGTCCAGAAGCATGGCAAGCTGTGGGGCATCACCGCCGGTTCGGTGCAAGAAATCCAGCGCTATCGCGGGATGGGTGCACAGATGGTTCCCTGGGGCGGAGATTTCAGCCTGATGAACGTCCTCAAGAGTTGCAGCGAGGACCTGGACGGCGTGCCCGGCGCATAAAAGTTATAAATGAGGAGAGCAGGGCGAGAGATTCTCGCTCCCCTTTGCTCACAACTTCTCAGAGCGAAAGGTGGAAGAGAATGAAAATAGCAGTCTTGCACGGGCCGCGCGATCTGCGAATCGAAGAGCAGAAATTGGACGTGAGTCAACTGGCGGACGATCAGGTCTGGGTCAAGACCCGCATCTCCGCCTTCAAAATTGGCACTGACCGGGGCAACTACGAAGGCGCGGACCAGGTGCCCGGCGCGCCCGGCTATCCCCGCTGGGTGGGTGACAGCAATCTGGGCATTGTGCAGGCTGTCGGCAGCGGCGTGACGCGCGTGCAAGTTGGCGATCGCGTCGTGACGCGCGCTCCGCACCAGTCCGAATACATCATGTCCGAGTCGGAGAGCGTGGTCGTCATCCCCGACGGCGTAGCGGACGAGGATGCGGTCTATGCCCACCTCTACGCTCTCAGCGCGCACTGTTACCACAAAGCGCTATTCCGTCCCGGCGAGACGGTGGCAGTGGTCGGGCTGGGTGTGCTCGGTCTGGGCGCGATCGCATTAGGTCCGCTCTTCGGCGGTCGCGTCGTCGGCATCGCCAACAGTCCGGTGCGCATGGAGATGTCGCAGCGAATGGGCGCGCACGCTAATTTTCTCTATAACGACCCGGAGCTGGATGCCAAACTAGACGAATTCAGCCGGGGCGTGGGCATTGATCTGGTCATTCTCACCGCCAATCCCTGGCCCGCCTTTCGCACAGCCATGCAGATTGTGCGCGACAACGGCCGCGTCTCGGTCGTCAGTCTGTTGGGGCGGGGCGAACCGCCGCTGGACTTCAACCCGTTGGCCATGGAGTGGTTCTACAACAAAGGCACGTCGCTAATAGCAGTCTCCGGGCGCGCCGGCTATCTCTATCCTGACGCCAGCCCTGATCCCTACCACACGGCGGATCGCTATGCCTGGGATCACATCGCCGATCATGTCGTCTCCCTCATGGCCGATGGGCTGTTGGAGCCCAGCCGCCTCATCACCCACCGCTTCCACTATAGCGAAATGGTTGAAGCCTACGAGATGGCCTATCACCGTGAGAAGAATATGCTGGGCGTGATCTTCAACTGGCAGGAGTAGATTTGGCCTGGGAACGCGGGTGTTACGCCTGTCCCAACGCAATACGGAATACGCAATAAGGAGTACGTTATGACCTCGTTCCCAAAGTCGGCCAATCACGATGTCACGCGCTCGCTGGAACTCTATCAACAGGCGGGTGAACTGATCCCCGGCTGGACACAACTCATCAGCCGCCGGGCGGACCAGTTTGCGCACGGCGTCAGCCCCATTTATGCCCAGCGGGCCAAAGGCTCCCGTTTCATCGACGTCGACGAAAACGAGTACATCGATTGGGTCAATGCGGTCGGCGCCATCATTCTGGGCCACGCAGATGATGTGGTAGACGCGGCCGTCAAGGAACAGATCGACCGCGGCAGCCTCTTCACCGCCAACAGTCCTATGGAGCTGGAGCTGGCCGAGGAGTTGAACGCCACGATACCCAGTTCGCAGATGGTTCGCTACGTGAAAGGCGGCGGAGAGGCCTGCGCCGTGGCCGTGCGCATCGCCCGCGGCGTCACCGGCCGCGACAAGATTCTTTTCTGCGGCTATCATGGCTGGCATGACTGGTATCAGGCCGCCAACTACGGCGTCGACCCGGAGAGCGGCGAGTTTCCCTTTGCCGGAATCGAGCCAATCGGAGTTCCCAAGGCGCTGGAGGGCACGGTCATCCCCTTCATTTACGGTGATCTGGAGATGTTGGCCGCACTGCTCGACGAACATGCCGGTGAGGTTGCCGCAGTAATGATGGAGCCCGCCCGCTCCGAACTGCCGCCGCCGGGCTATCTGGAAAGCGTAAAGCAACTTGCCGCCGCGCATGGTGCTGTTCTCATCTTCGACGAAGTCTCCTGTGGCTGGCGGCTGGCGATTGGCGGCGTGCAGGAGGCGGTCGGGGTTACGCCGGACATGACGGTCGTCGCCAAGGCCATGTCCAACGGCTACCCCATGGGCGCGGTGGTCGGGTCGCAGGAGGTGATGGACCCGGCCAAGCGTATGTTCATCTCCAGTTCATACTGGAGCGACAACATTGGCCTGGCAGCCTCGCTGACTACGATCCGCGAATTGAAACGACGCAATGCCTCCCAGCGCTTCAAGGAGATCGGCGAAAAGCTGCGCAGCGCGCTGAACCAGGCCATTGCCGATGCCGGGCTGGAGGGCGCCTGTACCGGCCTCCACTCCAATCCCACGCTCACATTGAAAACGCCGGACGGGATCGATGCCAGCCAGGTCTCCACCCTGTTCATTCAGGAGATGGCCCGTCGCGGTATCCACACTTACATGAGCTTCAAGGCGACGCTGGCCCACACCGATGAAGATATGCGGCTGACGGGCGAAGCGGCAACCGAGGCATTGCAGGTCGTCCGCGCCGGTCTGGAACAGGGCAATCTTGACGACCTGCTTAGAGCCGATCTGAAGAAGGAACCGTTCCGCCGCCTGGTGCGATAGGTTGTCCAATGCGCTCCCGCTCGATAGGGGGCGAGGAGAGTTGCCATGTTTTCATTTCAAGAAACCGACCGTTCCTTTCTCGAACGGGAAGTCCTGCCCTTTTTGCCGGACCGCATCTTCGACGCCCATGCGCATCTGTTCTGCCACGAGCATTATCCGGCGGACTCGCTGCCTCCTGGTTTGGCAACCACGCCGCCGCGCTTGGGGCTGACCGAGTACGCCGATTTCAACGATTGGCTGCATCCGGGGGGACGGGTCGTGGGCGGCCTCTTCTTCGGCCTCGCCTTTCTCGGCGATCGTCAGGCCAACAACGAGTTCATCAGCGCGGAGGTCAATGGCTCCACGCCCCTGGCGGCCAACTCTCGCGGGCAGCTGATCATTTCTCCTGATATGGATGCGGAGACCATCCTCGACGAGGTGCGCCGCCTGGGGATGGCCGGGCTGAAGTGCTACCACACGATGGCGCCGCTCAATCCACAGTTGGGCACTGACGAGTCCGACGCCGGGTCATACACTGCGGACCAACCGACCTGGATGGCCCCCATCGAAGCCTATCTGCCCGAGGCCCATATCGCGGCCGCCGATACGTTGGGGCTGACCATTACCTTGCACATGGTGCGCGATCGCGCCCTGGCCGACCCCGTCAACCAGGCGACGATCCGCCGTTACTGTCGATCGTACCCCAATATGCGGCTCATTCTGGCCCATGCCGCACGCGGGTTCAACCCGTGGCATACGATTGAGGGCATCGAGAGCTTGCGGGGCTTGGAGAACGTCTGGTTCGACACCTCCGCCGTGACCGAGGCCGGCGCCTTTGAGGCGATCGTCGAGACGATGGGGCACGAGAAGCTGATGTACGGAACCGACTTTCATGTCAGCCACGTTCGTGGGCGTTGCGTTGCCGTCGGTGACTCCTTCCACTGGCTCTACGCCGACGAGATGGACCTGGATGAGAAACACATCGCGTTGCAGCCGGTGCTGGTCGGCCTGGAGTCGCTGCGCAGCATCCGTCTCGCCTGTGATCGCCTGAAGCTGAGCGAGCGTCAAATCGAAGACATCTTCTACGGGAACGCAGCCGCGCTCCTCGCACTACATTGATCAGTGGCCAGTCAACGGACTGCCGCGATCTACGAACCACTGGGGTCAAGAGCCATGCGAGTACTTTCACCGCCGGAACAGATCGACTTCGCCCACAACAAGAAGCTCCTCAACCGCTACCGCTTTATCGAATACGAGACGCTGCGCATTCTGGCCGCCTGGCTGCCTCCAACCGCCAATATGGACTGGAAACTGGGCATGGGACGCATCCTCTGGGAGGACGCCCAGCATGTGCAACACCTCTACCAGCGGCTGCGAGAGATCCAGACTCCGGCTTTCCGCCCGCCCGGTGACGACGCGCTTGAGCATCTGATGGCCGAGGCGATCCATGCGCCGTCGGCAGCCGACCTTTTGGCTGGCCTCTTCCGCGTGATCAAACCGGCTCTGGTGAAATCCTACCGCTGGCACAGTAAGCAGACCTTCGCCAATCCCGACGCGCCAACCCTTTACGCGTTCAAGCATATTCTGATCGATGAAGAGGTGCAGCTTTCGTGGGCGCAAGAGGCGCTCGCTGACTATCCGCGCGGAGAGTGGGAGGCGTACATCGCCGATCTGCTGGCCGCTGCCGGGGGCGTTTCTGGCCGTGACGCGCGGCCGCAATCGCCACGGCAACCCGCGGTTCGCACGCCATTCGAGCTTCCCCGCGCCGTGGCACGGGACAGGCGCTTCAAAATGGTGAACCGCAACGCCGGTCAGCGGGTCGTGGCTCCCGATGATGAGACGCAGCGCCTGCGCGATTTTGAGAGTTATAGCCAGGAGATGCTGGCGGCGGAAACGGTGGCGGTCATCATCCATCTTTCCCCCGGGATGCCGTGGCAATTCACTTACGACAGCGCCCGTCACTGCTACGACGAGACCCGGCACTGCATGTTGGGCATCGAGTGGCTTGCCCAGCACGGACACGACTATACCCAAGTGCCGCAGAATACGCGGATCTTCGCCTGGCGCACCCAGTATGACGCCGCCACCCAGTACTGTCTTCTGACGATGGGCAACGAAACGCACGCCTTCCCCCGCCGCCACGAGCAGATGGCCACCTACGCCGAGACCGGAGACCGCCTGTCTGCCCAATACGTGAGCTACGACATGGCCGATGAACGCCAGCACGTCGCCTTCGGCCATAAGTGGCTGCAGGAACTCATGGCCCATCACGGCATCGACAAGCCGGTGGAGGAGTTCATCGCCGAGACGGTCGCCCTTTGGGAACGGGAGTACATGTCGGGCTCGCTGCCGCTGCACGACAATTGAGACAACCGGCCGCTGAACACTGCTCTTGGAATCCATGAATACCAGTCACTATCGCACGCTCGGACGCACAAGCCTTGCCGTTTCGCCCATTGCTTTGGGAACCGTGGAACTGGGTTTGGACTACGGGATCCCCGTGCCCGGCGCTTACGGTCGGCCGTCTGTGTCGGCGGCTGAAAGGCTGGTGCATGCCGCGCTGGACGGCGGTATCAATTTAATCGACACCGCCCAGGCCTATGGCAATAGCGAAGCCATCCTTGGACGCGCGCTGCGCGGGCGCCGTCAGCGCGTCGTGCTGGCGACGAAGGCGACCGTGCAGGCGGACGGGAAAACGCTGCGCGGCGATGCCTTGCGTCGCGCCATGCTGGCCGGGCTTGAGAACAGTCTGCGGTTGCTTCAGACGGATCACGTAGATATCTGGCAGATCCACAATGTCGACAGCGACCTGCTTGACCAGTCCGACCTGGTGGCGGAGGTCTTCTCTGAGGCGCGGGCCAGGGGAATGGCGCTCTGGCGCGGCGGTTCCTTCTATGGCCCCGATCTACCGCTCGCCGCGCTGGCGCACGGTCTGTTCGATATTGTTCAGGTCACCTATTCGGTCTTCGACCAGCGTCTGGCGGACAAGCTCTTTCCCACTGCAAAGGCAAAAGGGGTCGGCATCCTGGTGCGCTCCATTCTGTTGCAGGGCGTGCTTACGGAACGTGCCGATTATCTGCCCGACAGACTGGAACAACTGAAAGCGCGTTCGCGGCGTTTTCGCGAATTGGTGGCCGCGGATAGGGGCGGCCTCACACCGGCGCAGGCTGCCATCGCCTTTGGCTTGGCCGAACCGCGCATCGGCTCGGTGCTTATCGGCGTGCGCTCGGAGTTCGAGCTACAAGAGAATCTGGTGGCGGCGACTGCAACGCTTTCCCCTGACCTGATGTACGAACTGCGCCAACTGCGCGTAAACGATCCCCAACTGCTCAATCCCGGCACGTGGCAAGCCGATCTGCTGGTCGCGGCCAAACGGATGCGCATTTCGTGAACTGTACGCGTTGCAATCCATAAGCGATTGTCCACTATTGAGATAAGTCGGGAGGAACCGAACATGGAAGTCCGCCAATTGGGCAAGTCCGATCTTCAGGTCAGTTCCATCGGTCTGGGCAGCGTTACCTTTGGCCGTGAAATCAACGCGCAGATGTCCCACTCCATCATCGATTATGCCATGGACCGGGGCATCAACCTGATCGATACGGCTGAGGTCTACTCCGCTGGCGGGTCGGAGACGGTTCTGGGGCAGTGGCTGTCGCGGAGCAGCAACCGGCAGAAAGTAGTGCTGGCGACCAAGATCGCGGCGCCTCTGAGTCGGGATCGGGTCTTGCAAATTGCCGAGGACAGCCTGCGCCGCCTGCAAACCGATGTCATCGACCTCTATCAGCTCCATGCTTACGATGCCAGCGTCCCGCTCGAAGAGACCCTGGACGCTCTCAATGTGCTGGTAGAGCAGGGCAAGGTGCGCTATCTCGGGTGCAGCAACTTCGACGCGTGGCAGCTTTGCAAGGCGCAGTGGATGAGCGATGTGAACGATTGGGCGCCCTGGGTTTCGGTGCAGCCAAACTACAATGTCGCCATCCGTGACATTGAGGCCGAACTGCTGCCATTTTGCGCGGACCAGAATATCGGCGTCATCTCTTACAGCCCGCTTGGAGCCGGTTTCCTCACTGGCAAGTACACCAAAACGTGGACCGCGCCCAAGGGCACGCGCTTCGATGTCAAGCCCGACCATTGGGATATCTACGAGAACGACGTTTCGATGCGCCGCATGGAGGGACTGCGCGCTGTGTCGGCGCAGAATGGTATCTCCATGGTGCAGTTGGCGCTGGCCTGGGCGATTGGCCAACCCGGTATCACCTCAGTCCTGATCGGCTGCCGCAAACTCTCCCATGTCGATCAGGCGTTCGCAGCCGAGGAGATGGGTCTTGCCGCGGAGTTGCGCGACAGGCTGAACGCCCTGGGCTGACCTGGCGGCACTGCGTAATTCGTATTGCGTATGGAAACTTTACGCGCTACGAATTACGCAATACGAAGTGCTTGCTCGTCTCATTCCTCTTCAAAGCGGGGCCAAGAAAGGTAGACAGTGATGAAGACATACCGAGCCGGGGTCATTGGTTGCAGCCGTATGGGCGGGTTCATCGACAACGAGGTTGTCGGTTCGGACAGAATCGCGCTTCCCTACTCACATGCCGCCGGGTACACAGCCTGCGAACGCACTCATCTGGTGGCGTGCGCTGATCTGCGCACCGATGTGATGGGGGAATTCGGGCGGCTGCACGGCGTACCGCCGCAGAGCCAGTACACCGATTACCACGCAATGCTGGCCAACGAGGAATTGGATATCGTCAGCGTGGCCACGCAGCCGGAGCCGCGCGCAACGATCGTGATCGACTGCGCCAGGCAGGGCATCAAAGCGATCTACGCTGAAAAGGCGCTGGCTGCCTCCATGGCCGAAGCCGATGCCATGGTCGAGGCGGTCGAGCAGAGCGGCGCTATCCTCAATCTGGGCACCAATCGGCGTTGGAGTACGCGCTACGACCGCATGAAGGAGATCATCGACAGCGGCGATCTGGGTGCGCTGCAACATCTGATCATCTACAATAACGGCACTCTCTTCAACACGGGCAGCCACTTTCTTGACCTGATCCTGCGTCTCAACAACGACCAGCCGGCCGAGTGGGTGCAAGGCCATCTGCCCGACGGCGACCGCCTGTTTGACGGCGATATTCTGACCAACGATCCGCAGGGCGAAGGCATCATTCAGTTCGCCAACGGGGTTAAGGCCCATGTCTTGCTCACGGCGCGGGCTTCGGAGTTTGAAGCGATCTGTTCCCAAGGAACAATCACCGCCTTTAACGACGGCCTCAGTTGGCAGATGCGCAAGGCCTTGCCGACCGGCCTGCGCGGGCGCAACGAGCTTCAGATCGTGCCCGCCCCGGAGACGCCCGCAGCCAGTTCCACTTTGCGTCTAATCGAGGATCTGGTCCACTCACTGGATACGGGGCAGCCGCCTCGAGGAGGTGTGCGCGCGGCGCGCGCCGGCAATGAGCTGATCTTCGGCTTCATCGAATCTCATCGACTGGGCGGCGCGCGGGTCTCCTTGCCGCTGGCAAAGCGCACGACCCGTCTGGCCCGCAACTGGACGCCGCGTCAACCTAAATTTTCGCCTGATTGAGCCTGAGCCGTCTATCAGCGAAGATAGGGGCGGGCGTTGCGTTCGACTTCAGCCAGGAGCGTGTCGACATAGCTCCGAACGCTGAAAAGCCGACACATTGCATCGCCGACGGGCCCGCGTCGCAGCCTACCTGTTCGCTCCCAGAATGCGCCCAGCACAATGCGATCCAGGGCAGGAAATGCCGGGGTCTTCTCCGTGTCCTGATTGCTTTCTCGCAGCTTTTGCCAGTACATTGCTTCGACAAGATGGATGTAGGTCGAAGAAAAATAGTCCACGCCCAGCATGAGCAGCTTGGCATCGGCCAGGTAGGCCCTGTACATGGGCGAGTGCAGCCCGAACGTCCTGCCCCAGGGCTTGCGATCCCAATGTGAACTGTACCCCTCCTGGCTGCGATGCCCTGCTACAAACGGTTTCGCCTCTCTGCCGCGCGCGGCTACCGAATGGGAGTAGTGGTCGGAGCGATAGACACCGGGCAGCCGCCGAAAGCATTCCGTTATCCAGCCGACCGTCGAGGGCGTGGTGGCGTGATCCCAAATTTCAGGCCGCAGCTCCCATTTCACCAGATTGAAGGAGGGCATCAGCAGCAGCCCTTCCGGCCCGATCGCGGTCTCCAAAGCCTTGATCACGCTTGCCGCGCCGCCGTCAACCGGGCCAAGAGATTTGAACGAGGAGTGGACAAAGAGGATATCGCCCTCTTTGACATGCAGGCGTCGCAGGTCCTGGGTTAAATCGCTAAAGCTATACGGGGGCATGGTAGATATTGAGTCGGATTCGGTTTTCTGCATGGCTGGGCGAAGGCCGCGCACACGTCGATCACACAAACTTGGCGCATCCCGTAAAGGATTGAGTGTGCTTTCTACACCTGCGCGCTGACGCCAAACTCAGCCTCGAATCTTGCCCAGACGCTCTCGTCCAGCGGCGTACACGCGGCCCGGATGTTCGCTTCAAGCTGCGCCGCGTTCAGGCTGCCAATTGGGTTGCCGTGGATGCGAGTTTCCTTCAGGCAGAACTGGATTGCCAACTGCAAGAGATCGATCTCCTCCTGCTGGCACCAGCGCCAAATCCGCCGCGCCGCGTCAGCATCCTCATCATTCTTGTAGCCCCCCTGCTCCCTCGCCTTATCGATATCGGCGCCGGTCAGGAGGCCGCGCAAGATCGACCAGCCGTTCATTACGCCGACATCGGCGGCGGCCGCGGCGGGCAAAACGCTGTCAGTCGCGGTCTGACGAATCAAATTGTAGTCGTTGAAACAGAGGATTAGATCGACATCGCCCGTAGCGATCACTTTCAGATGAAAGTCGTGCGGACGCATCCCGTAACCTACATGGCGCACCTGGCCGCGCGCCTTGAGCTGGAGCAGCCCGGCCAACGTGCCATCTTTCGCCAAAGTCGGTTCGATCCGATTCGGATCGTGAATCAGCATCCCGTCAAAGTAGTCAGTCCCCAATATTTCCAGCTGATCCTCCACGTCGCGGATGGTGCGTTGGGCCGAATAGTCGGCCTCGCCGTCGCCGCGATAGCCGCCCCAGTGCGCGCCCGAGTGGCAGCAGAGCCGCCCGGTGATGATGACATCCGCGCGCGGAATCTCGCGCAGCGCCAGGCCCAGCTTGCGCATCGAGTCGCCGTAGCAACGCGCGCAGTCGAAATGATTCGCTCCCAACGCCACGGCATGTTTGATGAGGGCAACGGCTTCGTCATCGGCGACAAAGCCGAAGTGGTTGCTAAAGCCCATTGTGCCGAAGGGAACGACCGGTATCTCCAACTCGGTGCGGCCGAGGCGGCGGCGAGGAAGCGATAGGGCGGTTTGGGTCATGGTTCAACTCCTCTTTCGGTTCCTGGGTTGTATCATGTCGGGCGCTCAATCTTTGTCAAACCTGGCCTTGCGAATGTAGAGCCTGGTCTCAGACGCAGGCTGTCTTTCATAGCCCTTCCAGGCGTAGGGATCGACACCGGCCACCGGGATGACCCGGCGCATATCCGCACGCGCAACCGGCAGACCCTCCGCCGTCTTGACCCAGGGCAGGAGGGACTCGCTGCTCAGATAATGGCTGACCAGAACGCGTCGATAGCTGGCCTGCGTGCGGTTTCGGAGGGACTGATGGAGCAGATAGCCGTTGAAGAAGACAACGCTGCCAGCCTTGACTTCAACCGGAATCTGTCGCGACTCATCGAATCCGGTAGCCATGTCGTCGTGCGTGTCGAATTCGTCCGCGTTGCCGTGTTTGCTGGTAGGATAGAGATAGCCCGCCCGCTGTGACCCTGGGATCACCCACATGCAACCGTTGTCCACATTGGCATCGTCTATCGCGATCCAGGCGCCGATCAGTGAGCGGTCGCGGGTAGGGATATAGTTTTCGTCCTGGTGCCAGGATTGGCCCTGATAGCCCGGCGGTTTGATGAAGAGCATCGACTGCATACACTTTACATTGCCCGACCAGTGCGCCAGATGCGCGCCGGTTATCTGGCTCAATTCGCCGCTGATCCTGGGGTGGCGGGTATACTTTTCCATCGCCAGACTCACAAAGTGGGGCTGGTGGATGGCCAATATCTTCGAGAGCACCTCTTCATCGTTGAGGTCATCCGGGACCGGCTCAATCGTCTGATTGGGATACCCGCCGCGCGCCAACTTGATGATATCCTGCTTCAGCTCGGCCAGTTCATCCGCGCCCAGTAGGTCGGGCACGGCTAGATAACCGTTGTCCACATAGAAATCGACCTGTTCCTGACTCACGACGGTTGGTACTTCGATACGTTCCCTCACTTGCGCATTGTTCATCGTGCGCGCATCTCCTTATTGCCTCCTAAGACTTTCGTATAGCAAACAGAATTGTGCTCTGTGACGCAATACGTAGTACGAAACGCCTTCATCTCCTCAATTCAGATCGGCAATCGACTCCTGGACTGCCACAATCGTGTCCTCAATGTCCTGCTCTGTATGGGAGAGGGTGAGGAACATCGGGTGGCCGGGATGCAGGTAGAAGCCACGCGCGAGGCAGCCCTGGAGCATGGCGATGCAACGATCCTTGTCCTCTTCCTCCATGATTGGCGTGGGCATAGGCCCCGTGCCTGTCAGCCGGTAGCCGAGGCCGCCTTCTTCGCAGGTCGCGTTCACGCCCTCGATCAGGCGGTTGCCGATCTTCCACTGATAGGCGATACCGTCGCGGCGTTTTACCTCGTTTATGACCGTCTCGATGCTCACCAGGCTGGGCAGATCGCAGTGGAAGGTCGCCGCCATCCAACTCGACTGGCACTGTTGCGAGCCGAGGATCTCCTTGCGGCCGGCGACGAAACTGCCGGGATACCCGTTGCAGCATGCCTTTCCGAAGGTCGTCAGATCGGGGGTGACGCCGTAGTACTCGCCCGCCCCGCCAAACGCCACGCGGAAGCCGACCTTGACCTCGTCGAAGACACAGAGCGCGCCGTACTGGTGGGCCACATCCACGCAGCCCTGCAGAAAGCCCTTCGGCGGCCCATCCCCGCGGATCGTCTCCATGATCACGCAAGCGACCTCGTTGTCGTTCTGTTTGAAGCAATCTTCCAAGGCATCGAGATCGCCGTAGGGCACCTCAATCGTGTAGGGCGCGATCACCGCCGGCGCGCCCTCGTCCTCCGTGCGCGACCAGTCATGCCAGCCATGATAGCCGCAGCGGATGACCTTATCGCGGCCGGTGTAGGCCCGCGCCAGCCGCACCGCAGCCGATGTGGCCGCGCTGCCGCCGATCAGAAAGCCGAGCATCTCCACAGCCGGGATCAGATCGATCAGCATCTCCGCGACCTCGAGTTCCTTGGGATGCGCGGTGCTGTAGATCGTGCCCTCTTCCATCTGCGCCTGCACGGCTGCGTTGATGGCGGGATCGTTATAGCCGAGCAGGATGGGGCCAAAGCCCATCAGATAGTCCAGATATTCGTTGCCGTCCACGTCCCAGAAGCGAGCACCCGCTGCACGCTGTGTAAAGACCGGATACCCCAGCGCCAGCATCTCGTGGCTGCGCTTATGCCCTTGGCAGCCGCGCACGATCAACTGATCCGAGCGGCTGAGTAACGCTCTTGACTGTTCGATGTTGTACGGTTTGAGCGGCATGGGCTTAGACTCCAATTTCGTACTTCGTATTGCGTTGTCCGCTTTGGTTTACGCCAGCGCGTCGGCGTCCCCGAAGACGACGGGGCAGTAGGTTGGATCGTCGATGAAGGCGGTCAGCCCCTGGCGGACATTCCCATTCGGGTGCGATTTTTCCGTGCGCATGTGAACTGCGAAACTGCGCCGCGGCTGCGAGGACAGGTTGGGGCCGCTGCCGTGAAACGTCAGTTTCTGGTGGAAAGTGGCGCTGCCCGGCGGCAGAATGGCCGGCGCCTCCCGCCATTCCTCCCCGTGTGTGCTCTGGATCGAATCCCGCAGGGAATCATACTCCTGGGACGCGAAGTCTCCTTCGGAAGACAATCCCCATTTGTGTGAACCGACCACGAAGTTCATCGGGCCACAGACTTCGGTAACATCGCTCAACGCAACCCAGGCCGTGAACAGTTCGCTATCCTCTTCCCAGATGCCCCAATAGTGATAGTCCTGGTGCCAGCCGATGTTGGTGCGGGGCGTCTGACCGGCGACCGTCGACGGCTTATACAGCAGTTGCACCCACCACACCTGCACTGCGTTGGCGCCGGTAATCTCCGCCGCCTTTGCGCCCAGCAAAGGATGGGTGACAAGCTCCATGATGGCGCGACTGGCGATCTGCGGCATCTCGATTTTGCACAGCGCGTTGGGATCGTCGCCAGGCTTCCAGCGCGAGGGGCGCGGCGGAGTCCCCGTGTCATATTCGCCTGCTCGCACCGCATTCATGCCCGCTACGGCTCGGCCCACGACGTCCCGTGGAATCAACGGCTCTGGGCAGATATAAAAGCCATCGTTCTGATAGCGCTGCCGGGCCAAAACGACCTCATCGACTTTCATCCTGCTCCTCCTCCTGAAAAGTGTTGTTGCTAGGCCCCCTGCAGTCCCGTGAGGGTGATGCCCTGAATAAAGGTGCGCTGCACCAAGTAGAAAATAGCGACAATCGGGACTGTAAGCACGGTAGAAGCCGCCATCAACAGGTGGAACTCTGTATCGTGCTCGGAATGGAACATCTGGAGCCCAACAGCAATGGTGAACATGTCGTTATCTCTCAGATAGAGCAAGGGCCCAATAAAATCCGAACTTGCTTTTCAGCCACTACCGACAGCTTTTTACCCAAATTTAGATGCGATTGCCCTGCCCCTTGTCTCCCCTTGTCTCCCCTTGTCTGGGTGCATCCAGGGTTTTTGCGTTTCAGGCAAGTCCGAGTAGTGGCAGTGATTGCAGAGAGGGTTGCTTGAGTAGCGTTGCACGTAGAGCGAGCATAGCTTGAGCGCCGTGTCGAGACCAGCGCATGCCAGATTGTTTTAGACGTTGCTGAACGACCAGCTTGCATGCTGATTCGACAGTTCCACTGCCGATGGTGTAACCTACCTCTCGGAAGAGATGGTAACGCATACGCCTGCGATGGTGGAAGAGATAGTGAGTCGCTTTGCGCACGGGGTCAGGCAGGGCGTCTCCTCTGGGATAGAGGAGGCGGATGTTGCGCAGGATAGCGCTGAGGCTACCCTCTATCAAGAGCTGTTTCTGGGCAGAGACCCACGCAGTCGCCTGCTCTGATTCAGCATCGAAGTGGTGCTGTGCGATGAGCCACAACTTTGCGACAGCATGCCACCAATCGAGGATTTCGACGCAGTTGCCATAACACATGCGCACGATGTTTCAGATCCAGGCTGCGCCGTCATTGACACTGCTCAGATAGCCGACCTTCTCCACCCCCCGACTACAGGCTTCCGCCCACTGCTGCTGACAAAATGCGGTCGCATCCCACAACCCGGCCCGATAGCTATGCTCGTGCAAATGGGTGGTCAAATTGCCTGTCACCGCATCAAGCAGATGGCGTACAGCCGAAACGGTAACCAGTTTCACCTCTTTCCAGCCTTCGCCGCGGATGTTGACCATCGCCCCATCCATCGAGATGTTCATTACCTCGCTTGGCGGCTCCGCTATCTCTCGCCAAACCACCTCCGTCTCCTCATTCGGTATCGCCACGATTGCCTGCGCCTCTTGCGCTTGTCGCTCCACCAGTCGCCCTCCATACGCGTTGACCAACTCCTGTAGACTGCTCTTGGACAGATTGACATGGGTCAACTCGCTAAACTGGGCCGCAGCCCGCGCAGAGGAGGGTATCTCTACGCTCATCCGCAACGCTTGCGCTATCGTCGCTGGCATCCAACTACGCCCCGTCAGTTGGAGTCGCTGATCTAGGGGGAAAAATCCCCCGCCCACATTCCGGACAGCGGTGATAACCTCGCTTGATATTCACCTCCCCTTCAGCATGTAGCACCTTCCGCCGCCGCCGACCTCGTGACTTCATCTTCTCTCCACAGTCCGGACAGACTACCTCTTCATACCTCCCATCCCCATGTTGCTGCACCAATTCTCCCAGCATTTCTCCCATCAACTCTTGACGCAGCGGCACCAACTCCGCTGCTATCTCATCCAAACTAGCTTGCGAATGCTCTGCCCCCCACGCCCACATCTTCTCGAACACCGCTTCTGCTTCTCCCAAAAACTTCGCCTTCGCTTTTTCCTTGTTCATCTTGTCCCCCCTCTGTTCTCTCTTTCTTTCCTCCCTTCAGTTTACACCTCTCTCCCTCGTGCAAAAATTTCGGATGCACCCATCGGACGGGTGTGTCCCGGATATTTGGGCGAAGGTTGTCTGAAACAGAATATTGTGGATTCAGCAGGATGGCGGGCGATGGGGCGCGTGGGAGGGAGGGCATGGTTCAGTGCGCTGCCGTTGCTTTTTTTGAGCGTAATTTTGCTAAACGTTTAGCAAAAATGTCCGCTTTTACCCCCCCCCCCCCCCCCCCTAAGAACATACGTTCCAAATCTTGTCTGAACCGGGTGCAGGGATTGCCGGGCTTACGGCGGGTGTTCGATGCGCCAAATGGGCACAATTCTGCTAGATATTATTAATACTACAACCGCGTTTTCGGTAGACAGAAGAAAAAGAGAAAAAACCTGGCGTCGAGATGGCATAAATTGAGGCTGCTCGCTCAGTTTTCTGACTTCTCAAGAGCGTTTTTCTGCCTTCTTTATTGCCGGGTAACTACTCAGCCATTACCCAAAGTGCGACTTTCAATGGGCAACCAAGTCATCCAAGTGTAATAAATCGTGTTTGGAATCTGTCTGAAAAGGTCAGGTTCGGATCAAAACGGCACAAATGGTGCGAATTATGGCGTGTAGATGGAGGATTCACGCTTTCCGGCAGCCATTTTTGGCCTTTTTGCCGATGACCGTTCTTTTTCAAGCAACTTCCCAGACGAGGCTGAGTAGTTACATTGCCGGGTAGTCACCATTCACGGAACTGCGGTTGTCGTATTAAGAGATGTCCGCTTTGTCTGCTTTTGTTTTCTTGCGCGCCACAGGCGGGCAGGAATTGGTTGAAAAGACGGTATTGCTTGCATTGGCGAGAGTGTATAAGCTCTTGCAACCAGGATGGAGGGAGTATAGCACAGATGGACGAATTGGGCAAGTATGAGGGCATGTGGGGTGTATCCAGGATATTTGGCGCGCTTCTCGCCCTATCTTGTCAGCTACGCCGGGTGCGGGCGAGACACCCGCGATTTTGAAGGTTTTTTGGCGGAGAGGCTTTCATTGCCAACGCCAATACAAAAAACCTTCAAACCCAGGGGGATATGCAATAATCTCGGATGCACCCCCTTGTCTCAAAGCACTTGACACATACCGCCCCTCTATGATAAAGTATACTCAACAGTACCATAAAATGACATTTTCTGGTGAGAATGGATATCGGTTCAGGTTCCGTTGACATATGGAAAGAGAGTTCAAAAAGGCGACAATGGTAAGATGTCTACGCTCAAGATCGTCCAAAATCGCCACAAAACAACGGTAGGAAATGTACAAATTCCTGCAAATGCATCCGAAGGTGTATGCAGGCAAACAGGAAGCGTGTCATCGCTTCGTTGCACGCGTCCACTGGGTGGTGCGCAGTGGCGAGAACTGCCCGCACAATGACGCTACATTTTTTTGCACTTGGCTGCTACCTTGGTTTGGCTTACATGAAAGGTCAACAATACCTCGTCCGTTGTTGAGTGTAGCATGGCGCTCAAAGGGAGTCTTCCACTTGTAAGCTGCCGGGAAGGAGGTGGGCACATCGGATAGGTAGCGATGTGAATCCGTGTATACCGCGTTAAAGTTTAGATTTGAGTAAAGGAGGAAAAAAAGTGGTTGCATATAATTCCAATGATCTAAAGAGCCGGCGCCAGTTTCTGAAGCTGGCAGGCGCAACAACCGTATCGGCCGCCATGGTGGCTGCCGGCTGTGTCCCAATGGCGGCGCCGCAGCCCGCGGCGGAGATTGTCGAGGAACCAGTGGAGCTTCGGTTGAGCCACTGGTGGGGAGATGCGCTCAAAGATTGGATGTACATTCTTGAGGAAAAGCACAATGCCAAGATCACGATCGAGTCGGCGTCGTGGGGAGAGTACTTCGACAAGACACTGACTCAACTGGTCGGAGGAGTAGCGCCGGACGTCATCGTTATGTCGCCCGTTAAGGGAGCCCACTTCTTCCTCAGGGGCGTGTTCCTGCCGCTTGATGATACACTCGCGCGCCGCGCGATCGACAATAGCAAGTGGGCCATTCCCATTGACCATCTCAAGTGGCAAGGCTCGATTCTGAACATACCATTCGTTCCTCACCAAATCCTCGGAGCCGCCGTCAATCTCGATCTCATTGAGAAGATGGGCATCGAGGTGCCTCATCCCTGGCCATTCTGGGGCACGCCTGAGTTCGATAGGTTCAGCTACGAACACTATCTGGAGAATCTGATGGCGTGCACGAAAATGACTGACAGCGGGGAAACTGAGGTGTATGGAAGCACTGAGACCTACCGGGGGTGGATCACTCAAATGCAAATAGGCACCTACGAAAATGGGGGCAAGATATTTGATGATCCCGACAACTTTACGGCGACGGAGATCTTCATCAACTCATCCGAAGTGGTAGAGGTGGTCCAGCGGTACGTGGATCAGGTCATAGAGCATAGGGTCTCACCGATGCCCGGGGTGGCGGAGGGCATCGAGGGAGGGCTCTTCAGAGCGCAGATGGCCGCGGTGGCGCCGAGCTGGGTCGCCCCCGGTTCTTGGGGAGGGGCTCCTGACGTTGTGGGCTTCAATTGGCGCCCAATTATGTTTCCGAATTTCCGCACGGGAAACAGGGCAGTAACCAAAATGGCGGACGGGCTGAGTGCAAATAAGGGCTCTCCCCACGCCGACGTGGCAGCGGACGTTATCGTCACGATAATCACCGACTGGGACTACATGTCTATTCAGGCAGAGGCGTTTGCGAGTCCGCCGGCCTACAACACCGTAGCGTACATGCCCCTGTTTGAAAAGGAACCGTTCAAGAAGGAGACCGTTCAATGCTGGCTGTCGCGCTATGAGGCCTTCTCGGAGTGCTCGTACTGCACCGAGAATCTTCAGTTTGTAGCGGCCCACCTGGGCAGACAAGGACCCTTTGTAGGCGACACACTGAATGCGGAGATCCAGGCCGTTATCGCTGGGCAGAAGACGGTCCAGCAGGCCATGGATGACGCCAAGGTTGCAATCGACGTGGAGCTCCAGAGGGCCTAGCGTGACCCTTTAAGGTGGGAACAAAGATCAGGCCGTTAGGCGCAGACAATGAAAACCGCCTGGCGAGTGTTACGTCCCGTTCGCCAGGCGCTTCATTTCAGTCAGTGTATCGAAATCAAGCGCGTGTCTCTCTGAACAACGCGATTGGCCTCGATACATTGCTGCGTTTCTACACGGCCGGCGCTGGACGTGCTACTTTCTCTCTCCTGCCCCAGCTTGTATATACGTCCCATCTATATCACAACTTGGAGTGCCTCGCTACCCAAGAAAGTGTCAGAAGGTGAAGATCTTGCGCTCCAGTTGGCGTGCTGCGTGGGGAAGCAAACTGCGCAGGCAAGAGATCCTGTTCGGCTATGCCGGCCTCATCCCTTATACGGTGGGCTTATTGGTCTTTACAGCCGGACCGCTGGTGTATTCCTTTTGGCTGAGTTTCAACCGCTATGATGTCCTCACACCTCCGGTGCTGGTAGGATTTGATAACTACTCCAGCCGGCTCATTGGAGATTCTTTGTTCCGGAAATCGCTGTCGGTTACGGCAATCTACAGCATAGTCTCCGTGCCGTTGGGGATGATTATCGGATACTCGACAGCCCTCCTGTTGAACCAATCTTTGCGCGGGCTCTCTTTTTGGCGCACCGTCTACTTCCTGCCAGCAATCGTGCCTGGAGTGGCCGCGACCTACCTGTTCGCCTGGCTCTTCAATGCCGATATGGGTCTGGCAAACAGCTTGCTCAAAGCGATAGGTGTGCAGGGCCCCAACTGGTTCGGCGACCCGCAATGGGCCCTGCGAACGTTTATAATCATGAGTCTATGGGCTAGCGGTGGCGGCATGATAATCTACCTGGCTTCCCTGCAGGCGGTGCCTACCGCGTTCTACGACGCTGCCAAGATCGATGGGGCGAACGCTTGGCAGCGGCTTTGGAACGTAACGCTACCCATGACTTCGCCGACGATTTTGTTTATGTTCATAATGGGCTTAATTGGGTCGTTCCAGACATTTATGGGTCCCTACATCATCACTGACGGCGGGCCGGTGAACGCTACGCTGATGTACGTACTATACCTCTATCGGCATGGCTGGCAGTATTTCAATATGGGCTACGCCGCCGCCCTGGCATGGGTGCTGTTCGCGATCATCTTCGCTCTGACACTGGCCACTCTGAAAGTCTCGGGTCGGCTGGTCTACTATGAATATGCAGGGAGGGAAGAATGAGTCCATCGTCGGTGTCGACAGCTCATGAGAGAAGGGACTTCCGGCTGTTGCCGGGCATGTACGTGAGGCAGGCGCTGCTCTACCTGGTCCTGGTGGGGTTTGGGATCATCTTCGCCGTGCCCCTGCTTTGGCTGGCATCTAGTTCTTTGAAGCTTGAAAGCATGATATACACATATCGACTCGAATTCATACCCAAGCCAGTTGATTGGCACAATTTCGTGGAGGCGGTGACGGATTTCCCCTTCTGGCGCTCCTTGTGGAATACGATGAGAATTGTATTGATCGTCATGGTGGGCAACCTGTTGACCTGCAGTTTCACCGCTTACATCTTTGCCCGTATCCGCTTCCCAGGGCGCGATGCTATTTTCTTGGTGGTCCTGGGTACGATGATGATTCCGTATCACGTCTATCTCATCCCGCAGTACATCCTGTTCCGCAACCTGGGGTGGCTGAACTCAATCAAACCATTGGTCGTGCCATCGCTGTTTGCGCAGTCAGCATTTTTTCTGTTCCTTTTGCGCCAGTTCTTGCGGGGCATACCCTTCGACTACGACGAAGCGGCCATGATCGACGGCTGTGGGCGGTTCGGTATTTACTGGCGCATAATCTTGCCGCAGTCACTGCCAGTTTTGGGTACCATGGCCATTCTGACATTCATGGGGCAGTGGAACGATTTCCTGGCGCCCCTCATATACTTGAACGAGCCCGAGAAACAGACCTTGGCGGTTGCCCTCCGGACATGGGAAGCGCTATCTTCACAACCCAATATGAGCATTGAAATGACTGTCATCATGGCCGTTTCTGTGCTAATCACTATCCCACCGATGTTGCTATTCTTCTTCGCCCAGCGCCACTTCATCCAGGGCATTGTCATCAGCGGTGTAAAGGGATAGCGCCCGGACAAAGCTCAATCAGATAATCAGGGGATACAGGAGGCATCGGATATGGAAAGCGATATATGGGAGAACCTGCACTACAAGCCAATTGGGTACACCGGCGTCACGGGCGACCCGCAGCCCTTCTACTGGAATGGAGAATACCATGTCTTCTACCTGAGAGTTCAACACTATTCTCCATGGGCTCACATGGTATCCACCGACCTTGTTCACTGGAAGCAATTGCCCATAGCTATCGACTTGGGCGGGCCAGATGACCCGGATGAGACCTCTTGGAGCGGCTCTGTCATTGAAGGTGGAGGACTGTTTCACATTTTTTACACCGGTCATAACTCCGGCAGGGGAAAGTATCCAACGGATACGATTTGTCACGCGACCAGCTCTGATCTGATCCATTGGAGCAAGGATCCCACCAACCCGATACTGATTCCCGACCCCAGGTGGTATGATGACGACTGGTGGCACGATCCGTGCGTCTTCTGGAATGAAGAAGACAATCACTACTGGATGTTGATAACCGCCCGGACAAGGGACAAGTCAATACCGAGGCGTGGGTGCATTGCCTTAGCAAAATCTCAGGACCTGGCGCACTGGGAGGTTCATCCCCCCATATGGACGCCTTACCTGGGAGAACCGGAGGTTCCTGAGGTTTTTCAGATAGATGGAAGGTGGTATCTTGTTGTCGTATTGCAGCGAACGGTTTACCGCACTGCCAAGAGTCTGCATGGTCCATGGCTGCGCTTCTCAGATGAGTCCCTTGACAGTGAATGGTTTATTGGCGGGAAAACGCTATACAATGGTCAACGACGTTTTATGCTTGGATGGATACCCGAAAAGGAAGGTGGACGCGACGCAGGGCACAAGCAATGGGGCGGCCACCTGGCATTGCCTCGAGAGATTGTCGCGCAGCCCGATGGCTCGCTTGGCGTGCGCTGTCCACAAGAGATCATCAAGCTGTTTCAGGAGATTGTCATCGGGCCCGATCTGCCGCTTGAGTATGAAACAGGCACCGGCGCCTGGTCAGTCGAGAACAATGGTTGTGTTGGACGGATGGAGGATGGTTTTGCCTTCATCAGGCTGCCGCACGTGCCTGACGACTATGTCTTGGAGGCTACGCTCACCCTCGAGTCGGAGATCACATCTGCTGGTCTTGTACTGCGCGTGCCGGCTGCTGACAGGAGCGAGACTGTGCTGAGCGGTGGCTACACGCTGACCTTGGAGCCTTTCGCGCAAAGGGTGGCGTTCGACTACTGGGGTAGCGCTTGGGGGGAATGGCAGCCTCAAGTGGAACGTCAACTTGCGATCCAGCCCGGCCAACCTGTCAAGTGCCAGATAATTGTGCAAGGTACCATCCTCGAGGCTTTCTTCAACGATCAGATCGCGCTGACTGCCCGCATGTATGATCATACAGAAGGTCAGCTTTGTCTCTTCGTCGAGAATGGCGAAGCGCGATTTGAGAACATATGCTTGGCGAAGGCGGATTGATGCATCGTTGTTGCTGCTGATACGAAATCTGATGTGTGGCCTCATGTAACCTTGGAAGCGGCCAACTGGACAAGGCTCAAACACACATCACCTTGTTAACAGGAGGGAGCGAAGCAGCGGGTTATTTTCATCGAACGACGATCGCAGAAAATCTAGAGAAAATTCTCAATACACAAGGTAAAGGCTGGGCGTTCGCTTATTTTTATGTCCATATATAGTGTAGTGAGAACTCCGCCATACTAAATGAGGAGGCAAACAAGCCAGAAAAGGAGCAGCGTTTGGAGAAGCACCCCTGCCGAGCGGGCTTGTGGGATGCCAAAACCTTCACCCACCAACTACTGAGCGGAAAGCTATCGCCGTGGAGTGGAGAAAGCCAAACAGGTCGTCTGCATCAACGACGGTACAGCTTGGATCTGGGCGATGGTCTTCATCTGATTTGCCCGCGGCATTGAAACCTTCGACTGGTGGCATACGCTTCAGTACGTTTGGCAGATCGCGGCTGAAGCCTCAGACCCTTCAGCATCTGAGGCGAGCGCCTGGGTTGAAGCCCAGAAGAGAGCCTTGGCTCGTAGTCAACTCTGTCTCCTCTTCCGTCGTATACGCAGACTCTATCCAAGAGGCTCAACTCTGCGCCCAGCCGTCATTCAGGACGTCGCCTGCCTGTGGAAAAATCGACGCCGCATGGGCTACGCCGTCTGCCGAATCTGATTGCCCAGCAAAAACCAAGACCGCTCGACATTCAAACAAGCCGGTATGCGCTGGTCTCGCCATGGCGCATAAGCCATGCTTGCTCTCCATGCCCGCCTGCTCAGCGACCGCTGGCATGACCTACCCACCTGAATATTCTCACCCCAAATCTGGAACGCACCCTCTTGAGGGCATTCAGGCGACGACTGGACAAAACATCAAGAGATGGAAAATGATAGCAGGGCTGCTCAAATGACATAATTCCCGTTGACTGACTACTGAAAGGAGTCATACCTTCTCATGAATGACTATCAACCTCTCGATCTGTCGGCGTGGTGCAACGCGGGACTGGACGTCTTAGGCGAGGACCCGACTGCGCCAATTGGACAACAGGTGTTTCGTGGTTTGCCATTTCTGGTGGGCTCTCAGGACAGCAGCAACTGCTACATTGCCCTCGATGGCACGATGGCCGGGGTGACCATCCCGATTCATCAGCTCGCCCACAATGTCATTTTCGCACAGCGCCTGCTCGGATCGAACTTGCCGGAGGGCGGTCCGTTAGGAGTGCTTGTTGCAGATTACGTGTTCCGCCTGTCGGGGGGTGAGGAAGTGCGGGCGCCTATCCGCGAACGGTTTGAAATCGCAGTGCTGGGCGTGTGGGCGTCGACGCCGTTTCGCGCGGTTTCCGATCAGCAGGATTCGCTCCGTCCGCGTTCTGAAGGCGCGTGGGAGGACGCGGGCTGGCGCCAGACGGAGTCCGAATTAGGCTCACCGCATGGTTACTACCTGTGGGCCTGGCGAAATCCACAGCCTGACCGTATGATTCAGACGCTGGAAATCATTCCCAAGGGACCTCGCTTTCTTGTCGCTGCGCTCACGCTGGGCGCCTTGGATGAGCACCCCTTTGTGCGCCAGGGACGGCGTGAGGCTCGCATCATCCTGAGTGATCCTAAAGATGGGGAGGCACCATTCGATCTGAATGTCGCAGTGGACAGAGGTGTTGCAACTTACGTACACCCGCTGCCGGGAGCCTCAGCCGATGAATTTGTTCAAGATGCGTTCAAGGGTTGGGGTGAGGAACAGAATGCCAAGGCCAGTCCCGCATATGTCGAAGTTGCAGCCATCCCGTCGGCGACAGTGACGGTCAAGCAGGGTGAGAAAGAACTTGGCGCGGTGCGCTGGGGTGATGTGGAAGCGAAAGGTGTCGTGACCACCCCACAAATGCGCATAGAGCTATTAGACCAGGGCCGGAACTGGGTTCACGTAACCATACTGGATGACGAGACGGGCCGGCCTGTTCCTTGCCGCGTCCACTTCCGCTCGCCCGCGGGCATTCCCTATCAGCCACATGGCCACCACAATCAGGTCAATTCCAATCTCGGCAGTTGGCATGTAGACGTCGGAGGCGACGTGCGCCTGGGACAGATCACCTACGCCTACATCGACGGCGCGTGTCAGGGCTGGCTGCCCCGGGGTGAGGTGATTGTGGACATCGCGCGGGGGTTCGAGTATGAGCCAATACGCACGCGGGTGCAGATCGAGCCAGGTCAGCGCGAGCTCACGTTGCGCCTCAAACGCTGGATTCATATGAATGAACGGCGGTGGTTCAGCGGCGACTCGCACGTTCATTTTCTCTCGACGCAGGGGAGCCATACCGAATCCCAGGGCGAAGATCTAAATGTGGTCAACCTGCTGCAGTCGCAGTGGGGGAGCCTGTTTACCAACACGGAGGAATTCACGGGTCGCCCCAGCGTGCTGCAAGAAGGCAACAACATCGTCTATATCTCCCAGGAGAACCGGCAGCATTTTCTGGGCCATTTGACTCTGTGGGGTTTGAAGAAACCGGTGATGCCGTGGTGTTCGGATGGCCCAGAACCAGCCGAGCTAGGTGGGACTTTGGAAGCCACGATGAGCGATTGGGCGGATCAGTGCCATGCGCAGGGTGGGTCGGTCATTATCCCTCATTTTCCAAACCCAAACGGCGAGCCGGTTGCACTGGTGGCCACGGGCCGCGCAGACGGTGTGGAAATGTTTAACCATGAACCATTTAATCACATCGAGTACTATCGATATCTCAACTGTGGCTATCGCCTGCCATTGGTTGGTGGCACGGATAAGATGACCAGCGACGTGCCCGTTGGCCTCTATCGGACCTACGTCAACATCCCTGAAGACGAGGCATTCAACTACAGAAATTGGTGTAAGAATGTCGCCAAGGGACGGACCTTCCACAGCGGGGGGCCGATCATTCACCTGAGTGTGGAGGGCCACGGTCTCGGTGATACTGTCCAGTTGTCGGGCCCGGGTACGGTCGAGATAGAAGCGTGGGCGGAAAGCATTTTCCCCATTCATACCCTTCAAGTTGTGCAGCAGGGGCAGATAGTCGCTTCGACGGAGGAGAGCAAGGGCACGCGCCGGCTGGCCTTCAAGGCAAAAATCAAGATCGAGGGGCATACCTGGTTGGCGGCCCGGTGCGCCGGCCCCGACTACACCAGTATTCGCCACTACGATGGCTGGCGGCGCGGCATCTTCGCGCACACCTCTCCGATCTACGTCGCTTGCGGCGGAGAGTGGCAGATGTTTGATCAGGAAGCCGCGCAGTACATGCTCACACTTCTCGAAGGCAATCTAACCTATATCCGCGAAACGGCCGCACTGCACCAGCCTGGGACGGTGACCCACCATCACGGCGAGGATGACCACCTGGCGTATCTTGAACGTCCCTTCCTGGAAGCGCGCGAGGCCATCCATCGGCGAATGCATCAATTGGGTATTTCACACTAAGAGCCTGTTTGAAAAGGGTCAAGTTAGGGGCAAAACGGCGCAAACGATGCGAACTATGACGTATAGATGAAGGATTTGCGGTAGTGGTCACAAAGTAAGTGGTGAGGGCAAAGTCTGTGTCTGAACTGTGATTCTTGTAGTTCGGAGAATGCCATGATTCGCGGATGCACGGACAGGGATTTCCGTGCCACCGGAATGCCAGATCACTTACTATTCGACCACTACCTGGCCTTCTATCTTTGCCTGGCTCCAACAGAAACTCGCCATCTGGCGTCCCTTGCCTAAACCCTATCTCTTACGCTATCGACGACATCGCAATTGGGTAACCTAGACTGGGTAACTGCGAGAGGTAATCCAAGCCTTGACACTGCCTGAATTTTATGTTAAATCTCTTGTGAGATGCAATCCCTCTCCCCTTATCACGCCTTCAGGCCCGAAGGGTTTACCAAGAATTCCCTACTACAGAGAGGAGATACGGTCCTCATGATCATTGATGCCCATGCCCACGCTTTCCCGCGCTTCGGGACGGACTCGGGCGATCAGACCGCGCAAACGCAACTTCAGATCATCCAACATCACGTGCAGTTCCATGTTCAGGGTTGGCGCCGGCGCCGCGACGGGAGCCGCGCGGACGCGGCACTGTTGATGCCAAGCGGCGACGCCATTGCCGACATGCCCGATGTCAATATGCGCATCGGCCGGTATGGCCAGTTGGAATGCACGGTGGACGGCGAGGACTACTATCTCCAGTGGTATCCCTGCTGGTTTCGAGACATGACCGCCCCGCCCGAGCTGATGATCACCAACATGGACTACCTGGGGGTGGACAAAGCGGTGCTGCAACACGATCATGTCTATGGCAGCCTCAACGAGTACATGAGTGACGTCATGCAGCGTTATCCGGACCGTTTTCTCCCGCTGGCACAGATCCGTGAGTGGGAAGCGGACGCGGACGAGCAGTTGACGCGGCTGGAACATGCCATCGAAACGCTGGGGTTAAAGGGTCTCTATTTCATGGTCGAGGCGCTGGCTTTCACAGGTTTTGTCGATCACCTGGATGACACCAAATTCGAGCCACTTTGGGAGACGGTGCGCCGTCTGCAGATACCAGTTTTCTGGTATCTGTACACCAGCCATCGTGACCGTTTTGGCGGCTACATGGAACAGGTGCGCCGACTCGACCGGTGGGCCAAGGCGCACCCGGACATTCCCTGCGTATTCACGCACGGCCTGGAGACGATCGCCATCCGGCCCAAGTCCGAGCGGTTCGACATCCCCAAAGAAGTGATGACCTGCCTGAAGAACCCCAACATGCGGCTGGAAGTGATGTTGCATCTGATGGCGCCGGATACGGCCTATCCCTTCACGTGGGCACAGAAGACTCTGAAGCTCTTCTATGATGAACTGGGACCTGAGAAGCTAATATGGGGTTCGGATATGCCTGCTGCCGAGCGTAGTGTCACCTACCGCCAGTCGATGGACTACGTTCGCTTGTACGCCGACTTCATGTCCGAACAGGACATAGAGCTCTTCTTCGGTGGGAATGCCGCTCGCCTGTTCAATTTGGATGACTGATCATCGGGATTGTGTCAATGGCAAAGACTGGTGGATCAAGAATGAATAGGAGGTGGTTGCTGGCTGATTTGAAAGCGGGACAGAAAGTGGCTCCGGCCAAGTCAGGTGGTAGTAGAGCAGTTTTCGAGACCGATAGTCGCCTTTAGCTTTGAGGAGGAGGACAATGACTAAGTCAAATCGTGTTTCTCGTCGCCAGTTTCTGAAACTCGCCGGTATCAGTGCGGGAACGTCTCTCTTGGCTGCCTGTGTCCCGGTGACCACTGCGCCAGAGTCGGCTGCCGAAGAGGCTGCCCCCGCTGAAGCACCCATGCAGAAGATCACAATCCTGTCGCAGCCGTCACCGCCCGAAGCCAAGGGCATGTTGCCGGCGTTCAAGGAGGCTACGGGCATCGAAGGCGAATGGAATGAGATCCCGTTCTCCGACCTGCAGGCCAAGTACGCCACAATCCTGGCTGGCCAGGACTCTTCATTCGATGTTCTCTACAGTTGGGACGGACTCACCGCCCTCTTTGGCGCCAGCCTGTATGATCCACTGAACGATAAGTTCGACCAGGCCGTATTGGATGACATCCCACCTCCTGTTGTTCAGGACGCCACGGTCGGTGGAAGTCTGCGCGTGATGCCTTTCAGCGTCCTTGTGTACGTTGGGTTCTACAACAAGGATATCTTCGAGGAGGCCGGGTTCGATCCCGAAAAGCCGCCCGAAAGCTGGCAAGAGGTGTTCGAGATGGCCCCCAAGCTCAATAAGGACACCACGGGCGACGAACAGACCGACCGCTACACCTGGCTTTGGCCCTTGCAAAGCTCTAACGGCGTTTTCGTCTTCTATGCCATCTTCCTGAACGGGGCCGCGGGATCGATGTACAGCGCCGACTTCAAGTCGGTCGCGTTCAACTCGCCCGAAGGAATGGACGCGATGCAGGCCGTTTACGATGCGCTGGTGACCTACGAGGTGATGGACCCCGCCGGCTGGGGCATTGGCACCAACGAGGAGGCTCACATTGCGTATGCCCAGGGCCTGTGCGCCATGCAGATCGATCCTGGGCGCTACCATGGACTCTACAATGAGAACCCGGAGAAATCCAAGATTGTTGGCCGCACCAAGCTCGGTCTGGTTCCCGGCATTAACCTCCAGAGCGGCTCCAGCGGCGCCAACATTGGATACGGCATAAACAGATTCTCCGAGAATAAGGAAGCCGGCCTAGCGTATTTGAAATACTTCTCCAGCCTGGAGGCCCAGCGCGACATGGGCCTGACCACGACGCAGTTGCCTGTCCGTATGTCGGTCCTGGCCGATCCGGAGGTACAGTCTACGAACCCGGTGGCTGCTATCACCTCGGAGCAGGCCAACTTTCCGGCCTCGCGCTTCGGCTCGCCAGTGTACTTCGACGTCGCCGCCGTCTTCGACGAGCAAATCCAGAATATGAAGAACGGCGACATTTCGCCCCAGGAGGCGCTGGAAATGGCTGCCGCGGACTCTCAAGCCCTGCTCGACGAATTCTGGCAGAGCTAGTAAAACTGTGAGGCGTGTTACGCACGTATCACGCCTCACTTCCTATTGCCTGCCCTATGACTCGCGTCCCTTTCCCCGGCAGCACCTCTTCGTTGCCCAAACGCGGTCTTGCCGACCTCTCGCGCCGCATAAACCGTCTGAGTCCAACACGCTTTGCGCTGCTGATGATCGCCCCAGGCGTCCTTCTGCTCGTGATCTTCGTTGTGCTGCCGATATTTTACTCAAGCGTGATGAGCCTGCAAAACATCAACCTGGTCAGAGCAGAGCAGACGCGGCCGTTCATCGGCGTAGATAACTTCGTCAAGGCGTTAACGGACGATCTCTTCTGGGCCTCGCTGGGGCGATCATTCTACGTCGCCGGTGTGCGCGTCCTATTCACGGTCGGGCTGGGGCTGTTCTTTGCCCTGCTTCTCAACGAGACGTTCTTCGGCCGGGGGCTGTTGCGCGTCATCATACTCGTGCCTTGGGCGATCGCGCCGGTTGTTGGCGCCCTGATGTGGCAACTGATCTTCAATGCCAAGTACGGCGTACTGAATGCCGTCCTGCTTGCTGTGGGCGCAATTACCTCCTATATCGCCTGGATGGCCAATCCCTTACTTTCCATCCATATTGTGATCCTGGTGGAAACGTGGCGGGCCGTCCCGTTTGCAGCACTGTTCCTGCTGGCAGCGATGCAATCCATCCCGGCCTCCCAGTACCGGGCGGCGAAAGTAGATGGCGCAAACGCCTGGCAGTGTCTGCGCCACATCACTTTGCCAGCGCTGCGCAAAACCATCCTCATCCTCGTACTGATCGAAACCATCTGGGCGCTCCAGCTATTTGATACGCTCTACATACTCACCCAAGGTGGGCCGGGGCTAAAGACGACAGTGTTGACTTACCTGGTGTTTACCCAGGCGTTTGAGAGCCTGAAACTGGGCTACGCCTCGGCCATCGGGCTGCTCCTGTTCCTGTGCATCCTGCTGAGCGCCGGCGTCATCTTCTGGCTCATCGTTCGCGAGCAGCGAGCCCGCCTGCCGGTGGGGGATGCCGGTCCCTCTGCGGGCAAGCCCGAGGCCAGCCATGCGGCTCAAGTATGGACGCTGGCGGAAGTGGGCGAGTTTCCTCTCCTGGGTGGGCGCCAGGTTCGCCGACGGTGGCCTTTCCTCACATCGGCCGTCGCCAATCCGTTGCGCCGGTTGGGCCTGACAGCCGGCGTTGCCTTCATGGTCGTGTGGACCTTGTTGCCCTTCGTCTGGATCGCCATCGTCAGCGTTCAACCTATGGTCAATGTCACGTCGGTGCCGCCAGAGATTGGCCTGCAGGCGGTCAATTTGGAGCAATACCGGGTGCAGTTGGACGACGCCTCCTTTATGCTGGCCGTGCGCAATAGTATACTGGTCTCCCTCATCACAACTGCCTTATGCGTAGCGGTGGGGTCGCTGGCCGCCTACCCCTTGGCCCGCATGCAACTGCCGTATCGCAACTTCTTCATGGGATTGGTCGTGTCCACGCGCATGGTGCCTGCCGTGACCCTGTTGATTCCACTCTTCCTGGTCGTCCGCCAGCTTGGGCTTATCGACACGCTGCCCTCCCTGATCCTGGTCTACACGGCGTTCTTCCTACCGTATATTCTGTGGATGTTGCGCAACTTCTTTGAGGATATGCCGCGCTCCCTGGAATCAGCCGCCATGGTTGACGGTTGCTCACGTCTGGGAACGCTCGTGCGCATCATTCTTCCGGTCTCTGCCCCTGGTGTCACTGCCACGGCTATCTTCTGCCTGATCGTCACCTGGAATGAGTTCCTGTTCGCCCTGGTACTCACAACGCGTTCGGCCAAGACCTTGATCGTCAAAATCGCCGAATATCGCGGCCTGTGGGATCTGCCTCTCAACAAGCTGGCCGCCGGCGGTGTCATGGCGATCATTCCGATCGTACTCATTGTAATGTTGCTGAGCCGGCAAATCATCCGTGGGCTGACCGAAGGGGCAGTCAAAGGTTAGGAGTGCGTTATGGCAGATCTTGAACTGCGCGACCTGTGTAAGAACTTCGGCCGAGTGCGAGCGGTGGACAAACTGAATGTAACAGTGGCCGATGGCGAGTTCGTCACCTTCCTTGGCCCGTCCGGCTGTGGCAAATCCACTACGCTAAACCTGATCGCCGGTCTGGAAAAGCCTACCTCGGGCGATATCTACCTCGGGGGTGCGCGCATTACGGATCTGCCGCCCAATGAGCGGGGCATCGGCATGGTGTTCCAGGACTATGCTCTCTACCCGCACATGAGCGTTTTCGACAATATCGCCTTCAGCCTCAAGCTACGCCGTGTACTGCGTAGCGAGATCGAAAGGATGGTCGGTTACGTCAGCAAGGTGCTAGATATCGCGCACCTGCTGGACCGGCGCACTGCTCAACTCTCGGGTGGTCAGCAACAGCGCGTAGCGGTGGCCCGGGCGCTGGCCAAACAGCCGCAGATCTTTCTGTTCGATGAGCCGCTTTCCAATCTGGATGCCGCGCTCAGAGTGCGCATGCGCACCGAGATCAGACGCCTGCACCTCCATCTGCAGACGACGAGCGTCTTCGTGACCCACGACCAGGAAGAAGCCATGACCATCTCTGATCGCATTGCTGTGATGCGAGAGGGCCGGCTTGTGCAGCTTGACACCCCGCTGGAGATCTACCGGCGCCCGCGTTCGATCTTCGTAGCCACCTTCATCGGCAAGCCGGGTATGAACGTGCTGCAAGGGCATCTGCAGGCGGATGACAGTGGCCTCTCTTTTTCAGCCCACGATCTGCATCTGAAGTGGTCATCGCGACAGGAAGCGCTGCTCGACCAGCCTTGGAGCGGGGAAGCCACCGTGGGCGTGCGGGCCGAAGACGTCAGGCTGCTAAGCGTTGACACAACGATTCCCGATGAAGGCGCGTTTACCGCAGAGGTGAGTCTGGTTGAACCGATCGGCTCGGACATTTTTGTGGAAGTGTCGAGAGATTCCTGGCGGCTTCTCGCACGCGTCAGTCCTGAACGGCAATTCCAGCGGGGTGAATCGGTTCAGGTCGGAGTGCCGGCAGCGAAACTGCATATCTTCGACTCAGGAACAGAGCTACGTCTGAATGGGTAGGGCTGCCCACGAGATATTGTTTTCGCAGTCTTGGTGAATCCTTGCCTGTTACGCAATCCAAGTACGGAAGATCCCCGCGAAAAGAACTGGTCTGGCGGCCTTGAAGGGCAACTGCGTCACAGCCAGGCCCTCCAGGGATCACATTTCTTAAGCCTTTCGCCCAGCGCCTCGTAGACATCGGGCAGATCAAACGTTGTCAGACAGTTCTCGATCATGCAGGAGAGGGGCCAATTGTGCAGGGGATTGTCAATCAGAAGCTCGTAGCTGGGCAGATAGTTGACAAGCTCGCAGGTCGGCTGTGACCGGTGCAGAAGCGCTGCCAGCGCGACGGGCACACAGCCGACGCCGCGTCCGATCAGATGCACGTTCGCCCCGCCGTCTTCGAGACAATCAATCGTGCGCATCAGGTCGAAGACCCTGCGGCCCAGATAACTTTCGCCCATCATGCTGCCAAAGCTGGCGTACAGATAGTCGGAGCCATAGGGTGCAAGCAGATCGCTGGTCCCGCACGTTGTAGGAAAGCTCTGACCCACCCCGCGTAGATCGGCTGCCAAGATCCGATCTCCGTTCGCCAGCCGCCGCTTTAGCCAGGGCAATTCGGCGCACTCCCCTTCGCTCGACAAATGGCCGACATAGATTGAGACAATGCCTTCTGGCCGACGACAGAAGTTCTCCAGGTCGCCGAACATGGTCAAAATGACCTGAATGCCCTGCTCACTCTCCACGGCAAACTGATAGCCCTTGCCAATCGCAGGATCGTGTCCGCCGCTGCGGCGCAGGTAGCGGAAGTGGGGCGGCGCAGCGGGCATGTCGATGTTCAGATTCTTCCTGACCGCTTCCGTCAGCGCCGCATGCTCAAGACGCGGCCGCTTTGCTTTCAACTCCCTGGCCCGCGCCTGCGTGAAACCGAAGATCTTCCTGCTGCCGAACGGGACCACCTCCCCCTGCGCGGCGTTGAGCTGATCCTCCGGGATCTCCTCCATCTGCGGCTCCTGCCATGCCGCCTTCATCCCGGCGTGTTTGATGAAGAATCTGTACATCGCCTCGCGTGCATGTTTGTGAAAGCCGTGATCGAGATGGCCCACGCTGATTTCGGAAAAGTCCGGCGACCCCAGCAGGGTGTGGATCTTCTTCATATCGGCGTGCGCCTGCCGCGCGCCGCGCAGGTCAAAATAGCAGTTTTCCTCCGCCAGGATCAGGGTCGGGCGCGGCGCGTAAGCCAGCAGCAGATCCGCCTCATCCAGGCCGAACGCCAGGGCGCGCGGCGGGTTCTGTTCGGCGTCTGCGGGCAGTTCGTTCTCAAGGTTGCAGAGCCAACTGGTGATGTAGCAGTCTGGCGCCGCCATCGTGATGCGCGGGTCGAGGGCAGTCACCTGCGTGGTCTGCGTTCCGCCGCCGGAGCAGCCGGTGACGCCGACCCGGCTCGTGTCCGTTTCCGGCCGCGCCAGCAGGTAGTCCAACCCGCGCATCGCATCCCAGGCGAACCAACTGCCGACAAAATCCCCGGTCAGCAACATGCTGTTGCCGATCATGTTGTGGGCAACCGTCGAGCGCGGGCCGGACTCCCATTCGGGCACGCCCTCCTCAGCATAATACTGGCGTCTTTCACCCTGGCTGACGGGATCTACGATCAGGACGGCAAAGCCCTTACTTGCCAGGCCGCGGGCAAAGAACTGGTAAGGCCCATACGCTTTGCCGTTATCGGAATGGCCGCACAACCCAAGGACGCAAGGCAACTCATCGTCAAACTGCGCCGGCAGGTAGAGGTTCGCGCTGACCATGAAGCCGGGGCGGCTCGCGTAGACGACCTTCTCCAGGCGGATTTCTCCGAGATCCATTGCGCCCGTTACTTGCGCATTCAGGTCCGTTCTGGCGGGCAGCGCGGGGAAGCAGCGCGCAGCCTTGGACCGAACATCACGCACGTATGCCTGAGCGTCCGCCCGCGTCCGAATGGCCGCCAACCTGTCGGCTCTCTCCTGCATGATGCGGCGCACTCGATTGACCGTGTATTCGTGGACCATGTGTCCGTAGCGGTTCTGGTGCATTGTCTGGATTCCTGAATGGAGTTGCCAGTGCAGCAATGTCTATCGTGAAGAGCGAGTGATACGTGAACGGCGCTGCTGACTCGTTACGAAAGGGACAGAATCTCTATTGTCAGCGTCGTTGAAAGCGGTTTGCCATCTATGGCTCTCTGTACCGCAGTGGCGGCAGATTCAACTCCCGCTGAACGAGATCGTCATAGCGGAGAACGCGCCCCGTGCCCGCCTCGCTATAGGCGCCATGGATCGAAACAAAGAGGCGGTCGTCAGGTGAAATGATCAGGCCGATTGGATAAGGCAGACCTGTGATCAGCAGTTGGGGCTCGCCCCAGCCGTCTCCCTGTGGACGAAAGCGCAATAGGCGACCCAGCTTGCCGCGATAGGGGTGTTCGCCATCGGCGCCGGACATAAATTCCAGCACATAGAGCCGCCCGTCTGAATCGAAAGCCAGATCGATCGGCGCGGTCAAGCCTTTGAGTATCGTCTTGGAGCGACCGTCCATCTGCAGGCGAACAATGCTGCCGCTGCCCTCAGTATGGGGCAACCGACTGAACGAGGCAACATAGGCCAAGCGGTCCGGCCCCCAGGCTATGCCGGTCAGTACATCGTGGCCCTCGACCTGCGAAAAGATGGAGATGGCGCCATTCACACTGGCTGAGAATACCTCCCCTGTCGCCCCATCGGTCACGAGGAGGCGGTGACGGTCCACATCGGCGATCATGGCAAAGGGATTCAGCTTGACGAAGGTCACCTTATTGTAATCCAATGTCAGGGGATCGGCGACATAGGCGAGGAAATCGGCCACCACTTGAGGCGGCGTCCGCGCATCCGTGACGAGGAGAACTGTGCGAGAGAGCGACTCCCGTCCTTCCGCCATCAGCAGATACAACTGGCCGTCAAGTTCGGCCACATCGGTTGCGCCGACCGATGTGCCATCGCTACCATTGAGCAGATAGGGCAAACCTTCAACGAGCCGTTGGCGTGCGCCATCCGGATTCAGGCAGGTCAGCGCGCCCGTAGCGGCCGCGTTGTCGATCCCGCGCGGGATATCCTCTCTGCTCACGGACGGGTGGCCGGTCTCCGCCACACAAAGCGAGCCATCGGCGCGCCATAGCAAGCCGCGCGGCTCGTTCAGATTGTCAAGCACGACCTGATAGCCGGCCTTTTCAGTCAGCGCGCAACCGCTCAACAGCAACGCGGCGATGATTGCGGGCAAGCGAGCCAGTGTCTTCAACATGAACTCAACGCCCCGCCAATCTCGATTACATTGACGAACGCCACTTTTCGCGGTATAACAGGCATCATTACTGGCGAGAGTGTGAAGGAGAACAGTATGCCTAGCCCCTTCCCCGGCATGGACCCATACTTGGAACAGAGCGGGCGCTGGCCGGACATGCACCAACGCATGATTGCCTACACTTCAGAATGGCTGCGACCGCAGTTGCGCCCGAAATACATTGCTCGTATCGACGAACGAATTGAGTTGAGACCGTTGGGCAAAGCGTTTGTCCCCGATGTCATGGTGGTAGAGCCGCCGCGCCAACTGTCAGAGTTGCAGACCACCTATGGCGCGCTTGTTGCCGACGAGCCGCAGACGATCAGGGCATTGGGTGAAGAACGGCAGGTTCCTTACATTCAGATCGTCAATCTCGCGTCCGAGAACGTTGTCACGCTTATCGAAATATTGAGTCCGGCCAATAAGACAGGAAGAGGACGAGATCAGTATTTGGAGAAGCAGGACGAGTTACTTAATACGTCAGTCAACCTGGTTGAGATCGATCTCCTATCCGGGCCGACGGCAACTTTCGCCCGCTTTTTCGAGGTACATGCCCCTCATGACTGGCGCTACATCATAAGTGTCAGCCGTCCCCAACGGCGTACAAGCCTTGAAGTCTACGCGATTCCCCTGAGAGATCGGCTGCCGCGTTGCAAGATTCCCTTGCTGCCCGAAGACGATGATGCCATATTGGATCTGCCCGCCGTCTTTTCGCGTTGTTACGATATGGGCGACTATGACCTGCTGCTTGACTATAGTAAGCCGCCGCCGGTCTCGTTGAGCAAGGCCGAGAACGAATGGATGGAAGCGTTGCTCGTGGAAAAAGGCTTGCGAACAGCGCCGGCGCAGGAGTAGCTTGGCGATGAGGTCTCGGTAGGTTGTTGTCATTGCCCGTTTTCGGGTCGTGCTGCATAACAGACATTTCAAGTAACAAGAGCGCGAAGGAGATCAGTGTGCCCAGTCCTTTTCCCGGTATGGACCCATACTTAGAGAAACGTTCCCTTTGGCCTGGCATGCACCTGCGCATGATTTATAATATATCAGAGGCATTGCAACTGCAGGTGCGCCCAAAGTACGTTGCAAACATCGGGGAACGTATCGAGCTTGAAACGCTGAATAAGATTTATGTCCCTGATGTCATGGTAATCAGGCCGTCACGCCAACCGTCGGGAACGAGACAAGCTTCTGGGGCGCTCGTTGCCGACGAACCACAGATGATAGGTGCCCTGGATGAGGACCGCCGCGTTCCCTACCTTGAGGTTGTTTACCGGGAGACGGGTGATGTAGTCACTGTGATCGAGGTTTTGAGTCCGTCCAATAAGACAGGTGTTGGACGTGAACCGTATCTGCAGAAGCAGGATGAGCTACTCAATTCGCCGGTCAATTTGGTCGAAATCGATTTCCTATCCGGGCGCTCCTCAACCTTTGCACGTCTTTTCGACATCGATGCCCCCCGCGACTGGCGCTACATCATCAGCATCAGTCGCCCCCAACGGCGCACGCGCGTGGAAGTCTACGCGATTCCCCTGAGCAAACGGCTGCCGCGCTGCAAGATCCCCTTGCTTCCCGAAGATGATGATGCCGTCCTGGATCTGCCCGCCGTCTTGACGCGCTGTTACGATGTAGGCGGCTATGACCTGCTGCTTGACTATAGTAAGCCGCCGCCGGTCTCGTTGAGCAGGGCGGAGGAGGAGTGGATGGAAGCGTTGCTTCTGGAAAAGGGCTTCCGAACGGCGTCGGCAGAGCAGTAATCCGACAACGGCATCGCCGTTCATTGTCATAATTGTCTTTGTGTGCGCATGCTCAGATTCGACGGTGCGCCAATGCTTTAAGCTGGGCAGTCGCACCGTCGAACTCTCCGGAATCGCCCTGGTTACACCGCTGATGTCTGGATGTTGTGCCGTTCGAGTCGTTTCGCCCGCATCGCCTCGTGCGCCTCATTCGAGCCGTCGTGGCTGGTGCCGAACCAGTGATCGAACGGAATATCCATTTCGCCATAGTTGCATTCGAAGTAGCGATGATGCAACTGATGGAAATAGGATGCCCCCCTCAGGTTGTATTTGCCGTTGATGATGAGCGCCTCGAAACCGGCATGTCCCTGCGCCGGCGTGAGCGCGGCGTGGTGCCCATTCATGACCGCGTGAATCGGGTGCGACGGCACGATCCAGTGGATCAGCACGCCGCTGAAATAGAGGATGTGCTCAATCGGGTGCATCGACAGGCCGGACCAGGGGCCGACGTTGATGTTGCGGTGGTGCAGGTAGTGCCCTGCCTTGTAGAGCGGCCCCCAGTGCAGCAAGCGATGCACCCAGTAGAAGTGGAACAGCCGCCATAGCTGGATAGCGCACAGCAGCAGGACAAAATAGACCGGGTGCGCGCGCGGGTCCAGGTAGGGGATGTACTCGTTGGCGTAGGCCCAAAGAGTCACCACCTCATAGGCCGTCCAGATGGTGCCGCCGCTGACACAGCTCCAGAAGATGTTGTCGAACAGTTGATTGCCCGCCAGGAACTGCTTCTTGCCCTTCGCCATCCAATCCGGCGTGTACTTGAACTGGAAGCCCTGCGACTTGCGCCCCCATAGCCACAGGTGCCATGCGCTGACAATCACGATCAGCATGACTTGGTTGCGCACGAAGATATAGAGGATCCAGTCGGCGCTGAACCTGGTCATGCGGGACATTTCCGGCTGCAAATAGACGACTGTCAGCACGGCGATGAGCATGTAGATGAGGTTCCAGGGGAAGAGGTAGTTGTAGAGCCACTTCGCCACTTTCACAGGCTTGGGCGGCCAGTCGAAAACGGGATTGGGTAGCTTGACCCCTTCCGGCTGCCAGTTTCCGCGCTCGTCGCGCGGCATTCCATCCATCAGACCTTCCCTCTCAACACGAATGTCTGCCATGATCTCCCTCCTGGAGTGATGAATCTGCGCCCCGATTTGAACGGGAACTCCTTGTCATGTCTATTGACGGCTTGCCATCTTCCTCATCGCATCCGCAATCCCACAAATACTCTGTCTTGTCTCGCAATCTCGCGCAACCTGATATGAAATACGAATCACGCAATCAGTTCAGGCGTGCTGCGTCTCAACCGGCACGCCCTCCAGCAGCCCGCTGCCGTGCATGTCGATCCATTCGTCCAGAAAGACCTTGTTCCAGTGGTCGGTGAGCGGATGGTTCAACATATCGCGGTAGACCGTCGCCATTGTCACCAGTTCGTCGGCGCCGTCGCGGAACGCGGCGTGGGCCGTCTCCACCGAGCGCACCAGCGCCGCCATGATAAAGGGCCGTCGCTCCCAGCCGCTGAACATGCGCACACAGTCGCGGATCAGCCGGGTCGGGTCGCCGCCCATCTCCCGCACCGGATCGCAGAAGGGGAGCATATGATCGACGCCGGCCTGGGCGACCGCCGCGGCCTGCGTCAGCGAGAAGACGGTCGTGCAGAAAGTCTCGACGCCCTCCTGTTTGAGTATGCTGAACGCCTTGAGGCCGTTGAGCGTGCAGGGGATCTTGATGATGATCTGCGGCGACATGTCGGTGAAGACCTTGCCCACCGCCAGCAACTCCTCGACTGAGTGGCCGTCGATCTCCACGACCACCGGCTTGTCCGTCATCTCCAGGTAGGCCGCGGTCAGCGCGATGACGCTGCCGTATGCCTTGGCGTACTGGTTGAGCACGACCGTATTGGTGACGATGCCTGCGATGCCGAGCGGCATGAACTCCTCAAGCTCCGGCGGCGGCCCGGCCAGCCAGATTGCCGGCCCGCTTCCGGTTGAGCGTGTCCTCACGACGGATCCCTTCTCGTCCATATTGCCTTCCTTGTAGGTGTTGGGCTATGCTTCGCGCGTTTCAATATTGGGGATTATGGCACTTCCTCTGACCCGCATAGAGCGCCGAAATTGAATCCAATTGGTAACCAACTCTCTTGCGCAGATATGGGCGGCGTTCCCTCAGAGAACGCCCCGTCTTTGTTTACGCCTGCCCATAAGCCTCCAGAAAATCCGCCCTGGAGATACCTGCCTGGGTACAGCTTCGGCGTAAGTTTGAGCCTTTGATACGACGGTGATTCGGCAAAGTCAACACTTTTCGGCTTCCATCAGGATTTTTCTGTATCATTGAAATATGATTTCCTTCGCGAAGCACACGAAAGCCCAAAATCTCCCAAGCTCTGTTCACCTTTCTCTTGGGCGCATCCACCGGGAAGCGCTCCACTAAACGGCAATGCCTGCTTCCGTTATGAACACATCTAGGACAGGTTCCTCAGTTTCAAATTCCTCGGCCCCGAATGTCTCGATGTGAAATTTGATCGCTGAAGTAATGTCGGCTACGGCTTCATCGAAGGTATCCCCCTCTCCCACAACAGTGCCCTTCAGCCCAACCGGATAGGACACGTACCCGTCCGTATGCTTTTCAACGATAATCTTCAGCAATCGCATTCTTGCCTTTACTCCTTTGAGTCACCTATCGAACTCGTTCGAATGCGGTATAGATCTGGGAAACAATCTCAGACCGTCATTTGTTGATTTGGTTTCCAGCGGGTCAATCTCCAACTGTGGTCTCCATCGAATCCGTTACGTCCCAGCAACGATCGGATGGATCGCATGTTCCCAGGGGCCGCCCGCCTCCATCTCATCGGCGGCGCCGGCCGCGTCTTTGCCGCCCGTGAAGCGGGTAAAGTCCGGAATGTAGATGATTGCGAAGGCGCGCCGCGGCTCGTGCGTGCGGTTGGGTCCCGCGTAGTGAAAGGTGCAGCCGTGGTGAAAAGTTACACCGCCGGCGCGCATCGGCATCGCCACCGGTTCGGGTACAGTATAACCTTGCGCCTTGAACTTGTCGACCACGCTATCGACCTCGCTCTCCAGGCTGATCGGCTCCAGCCGGCCGTGCTTGTGCGATCCGGCCACGAAGTGCAGACAGCCGTTCTCGACGCTGACATCATCCACCGCGATCCAGGCCGACAGCGCGCCGACCGGGTCCATCGGCCAGTAGGGAGCGTCCTGGTGCCAGTTCGTTTGCTTGCTGATCTGGCCCGGCGGCTTGATCATCGCATGGTCGTGATAGATGCGCACGTGCTGGCAGCGGCTCAGTTGCCGCGCGCACTCGCCCAGACGCGCGTCAAACGCGATCTCCTTTGCCTGTGGGTAGTCGGTCCACAAGTTGACCATCTGGTTAAAGACACGCTCATAGTCTTCGGAGCCGCGCCCGCCCCGCTCCGCGCCGCGGATGCGCTCGCGCCGGCTGGCGACCGCGTCATCGAGCGCCTGGCGCAGCGACGCGATCTCCGCCTGCGAAAAAAAGCCGTGATATTGTATATAGCCGTTCTGCTGGAAGAACTCAATCTCCGCCGGATCGACCACTATATCTGTCATATTTCTGTTCCCTGATCGGTCGGTGGCGCTGCAAGGGGCAGGTGGCATTATAAGTAAACTGGACGGGGAAAGCCAAACTACTATTGTGAAATTGGCGGAGGCTATGTAGAGTGGCGCTTGGAACTTTTGCGGCTGGCCCAGAGTGGGGCTATAATAGTGCTTTGCCTCTCTGGTCAGTCTGCCGAAACTGCATGGCATGCCCGCCGGACCCTCAGCAGGACCGCCGATCTGGCCGACTGAAAGAAGACCGTTGCAAGGAGCATAGCGAAATGTCATTCAAACATCCGTTCCCGGCGATCAGACCTGCCATAACAATCGCCGAGAGCGACGAAAAGATCACGCAGATTGACCATCCTGAGTTGCAATGGTGGCCGATAATTCCGGCGCTTGGCAATCGTTCGATGCAGGCCATCTATGAGGCGGATACGCTGGAGTTGAGCGAGGTGACCGAGATGGTCGCCACCAGCCCCGCCAGAGTCCATCAGTTGGATTGCGTGGAGATCGCCGTACGGGAACGGGCGATGCGCGATGACTGGAATATGGCAGGCATAACGCAACTTTTTTATGCCAGGCTTGATGAGGACGAGACGAGATGGCTCGGCGTAGTCCAGCAAGTGGGCGGCAGGAAGGTGCTTGAAACGTTTCGGGATGAAGGGTTCGAGGCCAACTGGGGTCAAGGCGAAAAACGCAAGATCTGTGACGACGGACGGTATCAGCGCCAGCCGGACGGCTCATATCGCACTACCGATGGACAGGGTATCGGCGCGGGGAGCTACGATGTTACGATCGGCGCCAAGACGTTCCACTGCCTGCGCGTTTGGGACACGGGCGGCCCTCCCAGCGAGCACGAGGAGTTGTCCGAGGCGTACATCGAGCCGCGCGGGCGCGTCGTGCTCTTCCGTGAGTATTGGGGCCGGCAGATGGGCAAGGGGGACACCGATTGGGCCGAAAAGTACCCGGACAACATCCAGATCGTCATTGACGGCTGCGTCTACGTGCATTGCGACTGCACGGGCAGAGCGCATGACTGGATTACAAACACTGCTCTCGGTGTCGATCTCGCCTGAGAGCGGATTTTCTGCTGCCAGGGCAAGGCCGGCGCCGCCGAGCAGAGGGGGCGCAACGATATTGAGCAGACACACGAAACTTCGCCAACGCATTCTCGATGGCCGCTCGGATGCGAATATCCGGTTTGACGATTTGCGCGCCTTTCTGCTGAGGTTGGGGTTCATCGAGCGGGTACGGGGAAGCCACCACATCTTCAGAAAAGAAGGGGTGGCCGAGAGACCGAATCTGCAAGGCGACGGTAGCCAAGCCAAACCTTATCAGGTGAGACAGGTCCGCCAGATCATCCTGAAGTACAAACTGGAGGAAGACTGATGTACAAATACGAAGTCATCATTTATTGGAGCAATGCTGACGACACATTCGTCGCCGAGGCTCCGGAGCTGCCCGGATGCATGGCGCACGGCAACACGCAGGAAGTTGCGCTTCAGAACGTCAATGAAGCGATGGCGCTCTGGCTCGACACCGCGCGTGAGTTCGGCGACCCCATACCGGAACCCAAGGGCGAGCGTCTGATGCTGGCATGAACTGGTGGGAAGAGGCAAGCATGAAAGACGGATAGAGGACCGGAGCGACGAAAGGATTGCGCAGATCGACCTTCCCGAGATGCAATGATGGTCGGTGATTCCGGCCCAAGGCGCTCTAGGGTTTCAACGTCAGCCTGTTTGCCAACTCTTTCAACTCTCCCGTTACCTCCGATTGAGGGACAGGACTCATTGACTGGATGATCTGTATCCCTTGCTTACTCATTTCCTGAAAGTTTATGTATATCAGAGCCAGCGCGAAACAGTGCATAATTTGTACGTCGCGAGCCGACTGTTCCAATTTAGGGTTTAGTATTCCCTGTCTGTCCAACTGGAAGTACCTGAAATTGGAATAGGAAGAGTCATGCTTGTTTAGGCATCTGAGCAGTTCCTTCTCACTAAAAGCGGCAACTCCCTCGGTTTTCCCAAGTGCGTTCATTTGACAGATGATACTGTCGCGTAGACCTTCCTTTACCCGACTCTTATTCCTAACGATCTTGTATAACACATCCAGATTATGGTCCACTCTATCCTGTGCAGTCCCGAAGTGTAGCGACAGGAGAAGGCGCAGCGATTGCTCCACAGAGAGAAGTATCAACTCGAAGGATACGACCGAAAAAAAGAGCCAGTCAATGTTCGGTGGCTTGGCGTCGGGCTTGTCTAAACAGTACACTGATGCACGCTGATGAGCTTGTGCAGCAGCCATCATTCTCGTCGCTGCCACCTTGGTTTCATCCGGGGTCAGCACTGCTCGATTGGTCTTCTTCCTCCTACTGATGATTTCTTTCCTTGCACTGGAAGTATCACCGGAATGCCAGCGAATGTAGTATTGTAGCGTGAACTACTCTACCACAATTCGCGCGAATCCAATCAACATGCCCACCCTCAATCTCAAGCCCACGCACAAGTCGGTCAAATCCTACTACGCCGCGCTCGAGCGGTTCGCCCAACTCGGCGTCACGCATGAGAGCGCGGTGCGCGCCGCGTTTCAGACCCTGCTCGAAACCTGCGCCCGCCAGTGCGGCTGGACCCTCGTGCCCGAGTTCGCTATCAGCCCGCAGCGCAATAAGCGCATCGTCGTCGACGGCGCGCTGATCGACGATTTCCGGCTGACGCACGGCTACTGGGAGGCCAAGGACATCGACGACGACCTGCCCGCCGAGGTAGCGCGCAAGTTCGCGGCCGGCTACCCGCGCGACAACATCCTCTTCCAGACGCCGCGGCGCGCCATCCTGTGGCAGAACGGGCTCATGGTCGTGGACAATGACCTGACCGACGCGGCGCAGCTGATCGAGACGCTGCAAACGTTCTTCGGCTACCGCCCGCAGGAGTACGCCGCCTGGGAGGAGGCGGTCGCCCAGTTCAAGGACAGGGTGGCCGACATCGGGCGCGGGCTGGCGCAGCTGATCCAGCAGGAGCGGCAGAGCAACAGCCGCTTCACCGCCGCCTTCGCCGACTTTCTGGACAAGTGCCGCCAGTCGATCAACCCCAATCTGGCCGAGGCCGCGGTCGAGGAGATGCTGATCCAGCACCTGTTGACCGAGCGCCTCTTCCGCACCGTCTTCAACAACCCCGACTTCACCCGCCGCAACGTGATCGCCAGCGAGATCGCCGGCGTGATCGACGCGCTCACCTCGCAATCGTTCAGCCGCGACGACTTTCTGGGCAGCCTGGACCGCTTCTACACTGCGATTGAGCGTACCGCCGAGACGATTAGCGACTTTTCGCACAAGCAGCATTTTCTCAACACGGTCTATGAGCAGTTCTTCCAGGGCTTTTCGGTCAAGGTGGCGGACACGCACGGCATCGTCTACACGCCGCAGCCGATCGTCGATTTCATGGTGCGCAGCGTGGCCGCCATCCTGGAGCGCGAGTTTGGCCGTTCGCTGGCCGACGAGGGCGTTCACATCATCGACCCCTTCGTGGGCACGGGTAACTTCATCGTGCGCATGATGCGCGAGATCCCGCGCACGGCGCTGGCGCGCAAGTACGGGAGCGAGTTGCACTGCAACGAGGTGATGCTGCTGCCCTACTACATCGCCAGCATGAACATCGAGCACGAGCACTACGACGCCACGGGAAAGTATGCGCCGTTCGAGGGCATCTGCCTGGTGGACACCTTCGACCTGGCCGAGGATCGGCAGTTGCCGCTGTTTGCGCCGGAGAACACGCAACGGGTGGAGAGCCAGAAGCGCGCGCCGATGTTCGTGGTGATCGGCAACCCGCCCTACAACGTGGGGCAGGTCAACGAGAACGACAATAACAAGAATCGTAAGTATGAGACGATGGACAAGCGGGTGCAGGAGACGTATGCAAGAGATTCCAAGGCAACTAACAAGAACGTATTATCCGACCCCTATGTGAAGGCGATTCGCTGGGCATCTGACCGCATAAGCGAGGAGGGGGTCGTCGCGTTCGTGACCAACAACAGTTTTCTGGATGCTGTCGCCTTCGATGGGATGCGAAAACATCTCGCAGACGACTTCGACGCCATCTACATTCTGGATTTGAGCGGGAATGTGCGCAAGAATCCCAAGCTGTCAGGCACAACGCACAACGTCTTTGGCATTCAGGTCGGTGTCAGCATCAACCTCTTCGTAAAGAAAAACGGCAAGGCAGATTCCCAATCCCAAATGTACTTCGCCCGTGTCGATGAGTTCTGGCGCAAGGAAGAGAAGTACCGCTTTCTCGATGAAAGGGAACAGTACGGCAACATCGAATGGAAGCCGGTTGTACCTGACAGCCGCCAAACATGGCTGACAGAGGGACTCCATGCGGAATTTGAGACCTTCATTCCGATGGGAAACAGGGAGGCCAAAGGGACAAGAGGAGAAGCCTTGGATGTAATGTTCAAAGTGTATAGTCGAGGTATTAGCACAGGACGTGATGCGTGGGCGTATAGCTTCCACAGCAAAACGCTGATAGAAAACATGAACCGGACGATCGACACTTACAACGAGCAAGTGTTCAAGTGGGAGCGGCGGGGAAATCAGGGAGCAAACGTCGATGATCTTGTAGTCTATGACGACAAACGAATCAGTTGGAGTAGAGACCTGAAGGCTAAATTGAAGCGAGGCCGTCTTGCCGAATTCGTTGAACACAAGGTGAGAGATTCAGTCTATCGTCCATTTACCAAAACTAGCCTATATTTTGACCGAACGATGGACGATATGTTGTATGTCTTCCCGTCCATCTTCCCCAAACCGAAAACCGAAATGGAAAATCGGGCCATTTGTATGACTGACAAAGGCTCCGAAAAGCCATTCATGGTTCTTATGAGCAGGAGCTTGGCAGATTTGCATGTTGTCGGGGCAGGTAGTAGTGCCCAATGCTTCCCTTTCTACACCTACGACGAGGACGGCGGCAACCGCCGCGAGAACATCACCGACTGGGCGCTGGCGCAGTTCCGCACGCAGTACGGCGACGAGTCGATCAGCAAGTGGGACATCTTCCACTACGTCTACGGCCTGCTGCACCATCCCGCCTACCGCCAACGCTACCAGGCCAACCTCAAGCGCGAGCTGCCGCGCATCCCCTTCGCGCCCGACTTCCGCGCCTTCGCCACGGCCGGCGCGCGCTTGGCCGCCATCCACGTCGGCTATGAAGAGCAGCCGCAATACCCGCTCGCTCAGGTCGAAACGCCGGAGATGCCGCTCGACTGGCGCGTGGAGAAGATGCGCCTCTCCAAAGACAAGACGCAGCTGCACTACAACGGTTTCCTGACGCTGGACGGCATCCCCGCCGAAGCGTTCGCCTACCGCCTCGGCAACCGCTCGGCGCTGGAGTGGGTGATCGACCAGTACCGCGTCAAGACCGACAAGCGCAGCGGCATCGTCAACGACCCCAACCGCGCCGACGACCCGCAGTACATCCTGCGCCTCATCGGCAAGGTGATCACCGTCAGCCTGGAGACGGTGGCGATTGTGGAGAGCCTGCCGGGGCTGGGGATTGGGGAGGAATAGAGACGTTACGGGCGGGGCAGGAACTGAATCAGTGCGCCGATTCCGATAGCTTGGGCTATACCGGCCACAAGGATCATGCGCCAAGTGAGCGTGGCGGTCACCCGTTCAATATCGGCTTTCGTTGCCATGTGTTCGATCTCGCCTTCCAACCTGGCGACCCGTTCTACTGTCGTCACAGTCGTCTCCTTGCGGGGGATTTGTCGGTAGTTGAACTATATAATGAGGGATTGCCCCTGTCAATTGCGACCGGCTTACATGGATGGTCAGTTCATCGCCCCGTACCGCGTCAAGACGGACACACGCAGTGGTATCGGCCTGCAACATTGCGTAGTGCGTAATCCGTATTGCGTATTCCGTACCATCCACTACGCATTGCGTGCTAAGCAATAAGCTTTACGCACTCACCCCTCGCCCCTCGCCCCTCCCCATTTCCCGCACATCCAGCTTCAGACACCCTGCGCGCCCTTCGTGGAAAAACCGATTATCGAAAGCGAGACCGCCCGCACCGTCGCCGCCCAGTCCAGCAAGGCAATTGCGTAAATGTAGGCTATACTATCGTCGTTGCCCGAAGCAGGCTATGTGGAATGTATCAATTGGCAGCGTGGCAGGCGGTGGCGCGCACGAATCAATCGCTGCCGATGCAGGGACAACGCAAAACATGACCAGCCGAAGCCAGCAGATCACACTACAACCGGACGTGCTGCGCTGGGCGCGCGAGCGGGCTGGTCTCACCCCGGCGCAGCTTGCCAAGAAGATGTCCGTCAAGCCGGAGCGTGTCAGCGAATGGGAACGCTCCGGCCAAATCAGCATCGCCCAGGCTGACAAGCTGGCGGCCAAAACCTATACACCCCTGGGCTACCTCTACCTGACCGACCCCCCCGACGAACCGCTGCCGATCCGCGACTTCCGCACCCGCGGCGACGACCCGCCCAAGCGCCCAAGCGTAAACCTGCTCGACACCGTCTACCAGATGCAGCGCCGCCAAGCCTGGATGCGCGACGACCTGATCGAAGGCGAAGCAGATTCAATTCCGTTCGTTGGCGCCTACAGTTTGAACGACAGCCATGCCGAAATCGCCGCGGCCATGCGCGCCGCGCTCGGCCTGAAGGCCGGCTGGGCCGAGGAGACGTCCAATTGGCGCGACGCTCTCCGCTTCCTGCGCAACCGGCTGGATGAGGTCGGTGTACTGGTGGTTTTCAACGGCGTCGTCGGCAACAACACATATCGTAAACTCGCCCCGACTGAATTCCTGGGTTTCGCCCTTGTCGACGAGTACGCCCCGCTCGTCTTTGTGAACAGCGCCGACTTCATCGCTTCGCAGATGTTCACCCTGGCGCACGAGGTGGCCCACTTGTTTGTAGGTGAGACCGGTCTGTCCGTTCTCGACAAGCTGTTGCCGGTTGGCAATGAGACGGAACGGTTCTGCAATCGGGTCGCCGCCGAGTTCCTGGTTCCAAAACAAGAGTTGCAAGGCTTCTTCTCTTCCGCCAAGAGGCTCGCCAATCCCTATCAAGCCATCGCCCGCAAATTCAAGGTCAGCGCCATCGTTGCGGCGCGCCGCCTCCTCGACTTGGAGCTTATTGACCGAGATACCTTCTTTGCCTCCTACGATGTCTTTAAGGGTCAAGGAAGAAAAGCTCCTTCCAAGAAAGGCGAAGGTAATTTTTGGAACACACAGAGGTGGCGCATTGGCCCTAGCTTCGCCGCCGCCGTAGCTCGCGCCGCCAAGGAAGGCCGTTTGCCTTATCGCGAGGCATACAGCCTGACCGACCTCAAAGGAGATACCTTTGAACGCATGCCCGAAAAGATGGGGGTCGTCCTTTGAGCCGAAAGCCTCCCCGATTGTTCGTCCTGGACACAAACGTGTTCATCGGCGCGCACAATGACCACTATGCGCCGGACTTCTGTCCTGCGTTCTGGGACTGCATCCCCCAATACTTTCACGCTGGGCGACTGATCAGCATTGACCGCGTGTTGAACGAGATAACAAAACCCAATGATCTCGTGCAGTGGGTGCAAAACGCGCCCAACGGTCTCTTTGCCTCCTCTGGGGATCAACCGGTCGTCAATGCCTACACGACCATAATGAACTGGGTTCACAGCAATCCGCAGTTCCTGCCCGCAGCAGAAAGCAAGTTTGCGGCGGTCGCGGATGGATGGCTTATCGCCTATGCGCAAGCCCATGGCGCAGTCGTGGTGACACACGAAAAAGTTGATCAAAAAGCAAAGAAAAGAGTGCCCATTCCCAACGTCTGCCAGCAATTCAACGTCCGCTACCTCAACACCTTCGAAATGCTGCGCCAACTCGGCGTCCACTTCGACTTGAGACCCACACGGTGACCGCCGCCTGGTGGCGGATCGACTACCGGGGACAGAACGCGTGGATCTACGCCCCCTTGGTGACGGCGACCAACGCCGACGGCATCGGCGTCGTTCCCACGCCTGCGCCGCCGCCAACGCCGGTCCCCCAGCCCACGCCAACCCAGGTCGTTGCGCGCAACATCGAAAATCCTGCCCTCTATCTCATCGAAATGGACAGGCAAACCAGCGCCCTGCAACAGGAATGGAACGCCCTCAGCCAGGAGGACAACGAGAGGCTGGTGATCGCCAATGAAGTACTGCTTTCGACGACCGCCGAATACTGCAACATGTCGAAAGCCGCCGCCGCCGCCCTGATCAACCGGCATGGGCAGTACATGGACGACGCCGGCTATGCGGTCAGGAACGATGTCAGAACCAGGTCATTGCTCATGCTCATGCTCAACGTATTGGAAGAGGCCGCGCATACGGCGTCAGGCTGCGACGCCTGGCTGGCGCAGGCGACAAGAATCCAGCTTGCAAATGAATAGAGAGGGGATCGGCACAGGAACAACAAGGCCGTCAGAGGAATGCTGACGGCCTTGTTTCGTATTGCGTATTCCGTAAACCGTATCGTCCACTCCTCGCCCTTCCCCCTTCTGCACATCCTTTAGTCCGGCAAATCCTGATTCAGACAACATCCGCAATGCGCAATCCGTGTTTCCTATCGCCCCCCACGCAATACGCCCCACGCTATGCCGTCTCGCCCGCAACCCGTGTGGCAGGTTCCATTCTAGGGAACCAGAGGCAGCCGGAAACTCACCCCCATTTGGGAGCCGCACGCTTGACGAATGCAGGCTTGACAAGGCAGATTTCCCTTGCTACTCTGGGCAGAATGAACATCCGAGACTATAGGGACAGGGTTTGGTACAATTTTCAAAATGCTGAGAGAGCATCCAGGTACTATTCTCGCCTTTCTGATAAACTACAAACAAGGCACAAAATCGTCACATTCATACTTGCTGTGGCCCCTGTTGCCGCAATCGCCATGCTCCAATCAGATTGGGACATAAAGCAAGTTCTCGTAGCCTTTATACTTTATCTTGTCGCCATCATAGAGTTGGCTCTGATCCATTTTGATTTGGGAGGTAACGTAAAGGCAGCAAGAATAATGAACGTCGAATCAGATAGAGTGGCAAATCAGTGGCGAAAGTTATGGTAAAGCGTAAGCAATGAGGAACCCTTGTCGTGGGTTGATTACCTTGAAGAACAGACCAGGTATAAGGGGGGGAAGCGAATCAATCCCTTATGACAGGAAACTGAACGAAAAATGTGCGAAAGAGGTGAAAAATGAATTCAGAGAGCAGTTCGAGGAATGGCAAGATTGACCACACAAGAGCGAGACCGGTCAGAGTTAAAGAAAGTGATCGTGGTTTGCGTTGGCCTGATAGCGTAAAAATGGCCCCCACGCCTAAACCACGCCCCAAATCCACGCAAAATCCCTCAAGGCCAGAAGAGAACGGCCAGTAACCCCAGGCACCCTTCTCGCCGCCTTCACCTCCCGCCTCGGCAACCGCGCCGCGCTCGAATAGGTCATCGACCAGTGCCGCGTCAAGACCGACCGGCGCAGAGGCATCGTCAACGATCCCAACCGCGCCGACGACCCGCAGTATATCGAGCGCCTGACCGGCAAGGTGATCAGCGTCAGCTTGGAGACGGTGGAGATTGTAGAGAGCCTGCCGGGGTTGGGGAATGGGGAGGAAGGGGCCATTTCTTTAGAATCGGTTGAGTCATAGGAAACACTGAGAGTGGGGCCGGTACCCTTTTGGTAGACCTGTAATGGTTATGTGACTGGAATGAGACAATCGACAAATGGCTAAAAACAAAATGTACGACGTTGCACTCTCCTTTGCTGGTGAGCAGCGTGGTTATGTTGAATCGGTGGCGGGGGAACTCAAGAGTCTGGACCTCAACATTTTCTACGACGGATTCGAAGAAGAAAAAATCCAGCTCTGGGGTGAAAATCTCACCGAGAATCTGCACGACATTTATGCAAATAGAGCAAACTTTGTAGTAATGTTCATTTCTAAAGAATACGTCAGAAAGGCATGGACTATACATGAGAGACGTTCGGCCCTCAGTGCAGCAATTCAGAAAAAGACTGTAGTATTACCTGTGCGCTTTGACAATACGCAAGTCCCTGGATTGCAGACTGATGTTGCGTACCTACTTGCAAGCGATTATCCACCACAGAAACTTGCCCATATGATCGCTAAGAAGCTAGGGCTTGAACTCTTGCCAGGGGATAGGTTTCAAGAGGTGGATGACGTTAGCATTGGGAGCGTGAAAGGGTTTGAAAGCCATCCCGAATCTTTGCCAAATTACAACATTCACAGAGTCGATGACGTAAGCTTTGCAAGCGCCAAACGTCTTGTTTACCGCATTGAAGTGCCCGATGTGTACTCCAAATCTCAAGGGCGAGCGATTGCAGAGCATATTGTTGAAACCAGGCACAGGAAGCGAAACCACGTAAATGCTCTGGGCTTTTTCTTCTATTTTCCTGTCGCCGATCCGAATGGTCGTGCAGACGGATCAATAGAATGGGCCCCCAACGGGAACTGGGCCGATGCGATAACGGTCCAGACCGGAGACTACAGGAGTTTCCGCATTGTAACTGAGTTTTGGAAGGAGCGGTCACGACCAATCCTCTATCATAGTGTAAGAGTAAAAATGGATATTTTCCGGAAAATTGTGCAGGCTGAAGACAGAGGTAGGGTTGAGTCTGAGAAAGAAGGAGGGACCTTGGAGGAAAAAATCGTGTTGCAGCGGGAGCTAAGAGAAAAGTATAAAGTTGAACTGGCTGAAGCTCACAATCTATCTGAGGAGGAATTGAGGAATATAATGGTTGAGGGAGTCAAGAACAATTGGCCATCGGAATGACAAATCGCGCTTTTGGATCAATCCAAGAGAATGCTAAATGTCGGTGCAGGTGCATAAAGGAGAAATACCCCAATGCAGCACGACGCCAGCAAACATCAGGTCTACCTCAACGGCGAGATGCTGCCGCCGGATCAGGCCAAGATTTCGGTCTTCGACACGGCAGTCACGTTGGGCGACACGATGACCGAATCGACCCGTACATTCGGCCATACGCCGTTCAAGCTGGCGCAGCACATCGACCGCCTCTACAAGTCGCTCAAGGTCAGCCGCATCAATCCGGGACTGTCACCGAATGAGATGACCGCCATCACGCTGGAGGTGCTGGAGACTAACTTGCCGCACGTGCCGCCGGAGGAGGAAGTCTGGATCACGCACAACATCTCGCGCGGTATGGGCGCGGCCGCGGCCGACCCTACGTTGCAACGCTCCCCGGCCACTGTCATCATCCACACCACACCAATGATTCTGCGCGACTGGGCCGGTTTCTATACCGAGGGCTGCCACGCGGTCACGCCATTCAGTCGGGCCATCCCCACGCAGTCGCTGGACGCCCGCATCAAGAACCGCAGCCGTCTCGCCTACACGCTGGCCGAAGCCGAGGTCAAGCTGGTCGACCCGCAGGCGCAGGGCATCATGCTCGACATTGACGGCAACGTGGCCGAAAACAAGGGCGCCAACTTCTTCATCTACGCCGACGGCATTCTCAAGACGCCCCACGCCCGCGGCGCACTCGCGGGCATCAGTCGTGAGACGGCGCTTGAACTGGCCGCGCAACTGGACATCCCCACGCAGATTACCGACTTCCAGCCCTATGACATCTACACCGCGGACGAGGCATTCTTCACCAGCACGCCCTACTGCATCATGCCGGCCACCAAGTTCAACGGCCTGCCCGTGGGCGACGGCGCGGTCGGCCCGGTGACGCGCCGCCTGCTGCAAGCGTGGAGCGACCTGGTGGGTGTCGACATTGTTGCCCAGGCCCAACGCCATCTGTGAGAAGTGACGAGAGTGGAGTGAGAAAGTTCAACGCGTCTGAAGAGGATTAGACGCGTTCGAATACGGTGATCTGCCAGAAGCCTTCGGTATCCGCATGGACCGGCTTCAGACCCTCGCGGACAGCGATCGAATGCACGTCCTCATGGGAGTGCAGATAGGTGCGAAATCTCTTGCGCTTCAATTTGAGCGACAAATTGTACAGCCCGAATGCAACGCGCACCCACCATTTTTCTCTGGGATAGCTCAAGGCCAGATAGCGTTCGGCCTTGCTCGCGGACGCGTCCAGCAATTCATCCAGATGGGGATAGCAGCAGATCACCCGATCCAGGATCACTGCATCAGCCGAACTGATCTCGTCGGCGGCGACGGTGAAGTCTCCATGCACATACTGCACTTGGCTGCGCAGATTCAACCGTTCACCAATGGACTGGGCCGCGTCAATGTAGGCAGAGGATGCCTCGACGCCGACCGCGCTGGCGGCAAGTCCACGGCGCAGCAGTTCATAATGGACGCCCCCGGCCCCGCTGCCAATCTCCAGCACACGTAGCGGACCGGCACAGTTCTCGACCAGATAGGCGATCAGGCGCTCGGCACGCGCCTCCAATCCGTGGCGCAGATAGGCGCCGGCCTCCCCGGTTGCACGCTCTGAATTGAACACGCCCTCCACATCGCCAATATCAGGTGGTTCGCAGCAGGTACAGGGCATCGCACCCTCCACAGTTCAAAATGGACGGAGATTGCCGCCCGGATGGGACAGAAAGACTGCCCCTTGCCGACAAGAGGCAGACCGGACTGTGCCGGTCAGAGCGCCTCGACCGGGTTCTCCAATACGCCCAGGCCCTCGATTTCGCCGCGGATGCGGTCGCCCGCTTCCAGCCGCACCTTCTTGGCGTGTCCCACACCGGCGGGCGTGCCCGTGCTCAGCAGGTCGCCCGGCTCCAGGGTAACGAATTGCGAGACGAAGGAGAGCGCCTCGGCCGGCGAGAAGATCATCTGGCCGGAATTGGCGTCCTGCTGGAGGTTGCCGTTGTGCCACAGGCGCATGCGCAGGCGGTCCGGCTGCGGGACCTCGTCGCGGGTTGTGATCCACGGCCCCATCGGGCCGAACGAATCCAGCCACTTGCCCACCAGCCAGTCGAAAAACCAGTCCCCTTCCTGCTCAGGCAACTCATTGCGGAAGGTCAGTTCGCGCGCCGAAATGTCGTTGAAGATCGTGTAGCCCATGATGTGCTCTTCAGCCTGCTCGGGCGTCAAGTCGCGGCCGCGCTTGCCGACGACGACGGCCAGCTCCAGTTCCCAGTCGGCGAAGCCTGTCGAGGACGGGATGCGGATCGGCTGCTTTGTTGCCGTGACCGACGAGCAGGGCTTGATGAAGAAGCGCGGGATCATTTTCTCCTTGCCTATGTAGGAGCCGCCCCCCTCTTCAATATGGCTGGCGTAGTTGCCGGCCAGGCACATCAGCTTGCCGGGGCAGGGCAGCGGCGCACCCAGCGTGACTTCGTGTAGTGGAATCTTCAACTCCGGTCCGTTCTTGTTCTTTGCCCATTCAAACGCGGCGCGCACTCCCTCCAGCCCGGCCTCCCCCGCCGCCAACAAGGTGAGCATATCCGTTACCGTGGCCGGATCAGCCAGCCCGCACGCCTCAATCGTTCCCAATATGTCGTAGATGTGATCCCCGTCAACGACGCCGACACGTTCGCCGGCGTGTCCTTCGTAGGTTGCAAGTTTCATCGCACAATTCCTTTCGTATTGCCTTTTGCTTATCGCGTAATGCTGGTTGCGCGGATCAAAGAGCCCCCAATCCTGGAGCAAACCTGGCAGGCAAAACGCAACATAGTAGAAACCAGTGAATTATCTTCCGCCCGACTGATGCAACAGTTTGGCCACAAGACCAGTCCAGCCCGTCTGGTGACTCGCGCCCAAGCCCTTCCCGTTGTCACCGTGGAAGTATTCGTAGAAGAGAATCTGATCCTGCCAATGGGGATCCTCATGAAAAGTTCGGTTGTCGCCGTAGATCGGGCGTTTGCCTTTTTCGTTGCGCTGGAAGAGTCGAATCAGCCGCTGGGAAAGCTCTGCGGCCACTTCGTCCAGCGTCATCCAGACGCCGGAGCCGGTGGGGCATTCCACGGTAAGGGCGTCACCGTAGTAATGATGATAGCGCTGCAAGCTCTCAATGATGAGAAAATTGATGGGGAACCAGACAGGCCCACGCCAGTTGGAATTGCCGCCGTACATCCCTGAGCGGGACTCGGCCGGTTCGTATTGAATGTCAAAGGTCATGCCGCCCACATGAATGTGGTAGGGATGCTTCTCGTGTACTTTGGAAAGGGAGCGGATGCCGTAGGGAGAGAGAAATTCCTCTTCGTCCAGAAGATAGCGCAGCACGCTTTGCAGTCTGTCTTTGGTCAGAAAAGATGTCAGGAATCGGTGACCTACGCCCGGCTCGTCAATGCTGCTCATGGTCGCAGCCAGGCGCGGTCTGTTTTCTATGAACCAATGCGTGCGGCGGTGGAAATCGGGCAGTGAAGACATCTGCGCCGGCTCCAGGGTCTCGACCGCGATCAGCGGAATCAGGCCCACCATTGAGCGTACTTTCAGAGGGATGAAGGTACCGTCGTGCAGATGGAGGAGATCGTAGTAGAAGCCGTCCTCTTCATCCCACAGGGAGACGCCGGCGCCTCTTTCCTCGTTCATGGCGGTGGCGATGCGGAGAAAGTGTTCGAAAAACTTCGTCGCCAGGTCCTGGTAGACACTATCCTGTTCGGCCAGTTCGAGAGCGATTTTCATCATCATGAGGCAGTAGAAGCCCATCCACGCGGTACCGTCCGACTGATCGATGTGGCCGCCGGTGGGCAGGCTGGCGCTGCGGTCGAAGACGCTGATGTTGTCAAGCCCGAGAAAGCCTCCCTGGAAGACGTTGTGGCCATCCTCGTCCTTGCGATTGACCCACCAGGTAAAGTTAAGCAGCAGTTTGTGGAATAGGGCCTCCAGGAAGGCGCGATCGGGCGTGCCGGTTTGGCGGGCGTCTATTTTGTAGACACGCCACACCGCCCAGGCGTGTACAGGTGGGTTGACGTCGCCGAAGTGCCACTCGTAGGCGGGCAATGCGCCATTGGGGTGCATATACCACTCGCGGGTGGAGAGAACTAGCTGGCGTTTAGCAAACTCAACATCCACCAAGGCCAGGGGAAGGCTATGGAAGGCCAGATCCCAGGTGGCGTACCAGGGGTATTCCCACTTGTCGGGCATGGAAATGATGTCGAAATTGTGCAGATGATCCCAATCGCCGTTACGGCCATTCTTGCGCGATGCCGGCGCGGGGAAAACGGGATCGCCGTTCAGCCATTGGGGGATATCGAAGTAGTAGAGCTGTTTGGACCACAGCATTCCGGCCAGGGCTCGCCTCTGGATCAACCGTTCTTCGCCGTTCAGTTCCGGCTTCTGAATGGCGGCGTAGAACTCATCGGCTTCGGCGATGCGTTGCTGAAAAATTTGGTCAAAATTCTTGTCAAAGGGACTGTTCGTCCTGCGGTCAGCGAGGCGCAAGCGGTAGACGCGAGACGAGCCGGAAGGAATCTCATCGCTAAAATGGACGGCTGCTTTTGTGCCCCGGGAATCGGGATTGATCGCACATGATTCGCCGTCGATGACGAAGCGATGAAAGGCATCTTTGACGTATGGCGACTGGTTGGGAGAGCCGAAAAGCAGAGCCGAATTGCTATCGTTCTCGGTAAAGAGCAGGTCCTGGGCGGCGTCTGCCCAAAAGTGATAGCGGCCCAAGCGCGGATGAACTGCGGTCAAGCCCACCGTGCCCGGCGGTCCCTCTGTCCTGGTCAAAAGGGGCCTGGAGGTGACGTCGCCCAGAGGTCCCTTCTCGTATCCCCAACTCCAGGTATTGCGAAACCACAGGGTTGGCAGAAGATGAAAGGGGGCGTCGTCCGGCCCCCGGTTGGTCACAGTAATGCGGGCGAGGATGTCGTCTTGGTCCGCTTTGGCATACTCGATCATGACGTCAAAGTAGCGATTTCCGGCGAATACCCCGGAATCCAGCAATTCGAACTCGCCCTGATCGAACCCCCGTTGCCGACTCTGATTCACAAGTTCGGCGTAAGGGAAGGGGGCCTGGGGATACTTGTACAGCATTTTCATGTAGCTGTGCGTCGGCGTGCTGTCCAGGTAGAAGTAATACTCTTTGACATCTTCGCCATGATTGCCCTCGGGGCCGGTCAGGCCGAAGAGTCGCTCCTTCAGGATCGGGTCGTTTCCATTCCACAAGGCCATCGCAAGGCAGAGATATTGATAGCGGTCGCAGATTCCGGCCAAGCCATCTTCGTTCCAACGATAGGCGCGGCTGCGGGCCTGGTCGTGGGAGAAATAACGCCAGGAGTCGCCATTGGGGCTGTAATCTTCGCGCACGGTACCCCAGGCGCGCTCGCTCAGATAGGGTCCCCAATGTTTCCAGTTGCTGGTGCGCTTTCTGTAGCCTTCGAGGCGCGCATGTTCGGCTGTCTGCAGCATTGCAAGTTCCAGATCTGTCGTTCAAGGAGTGGAACAAGCCGAAGGCGCTCCCGGGCAAGAGGGCGCCTTGAGGCTTGCGGAAGGCTCAGCCAGGCTGTAGCGATGCAAGGATGACGGGCTAAGCGTCCCGAAATTGGCAATTCAGGCAAGACTTTCTATGAATTCACGATACATCAGATGGAGATGCGCCGCCCGCTGCGGCTGGACTCGTAAGCGGCGTCCACCACCTTGGCCACGCGGATGGCGTCCTCGCCGGTCGCCAGCGGTTCGCCGTTCCCCAGGCAGGCATTGATGAAGGCGCGCAAGAAGGTCTCGCCGTGCGCGCCGCCATAGGCCGGGGAATCGGGGAACGTGTAGTCGAACGTGCGCCGCGGCGCTGAGGCCCAACTGGGATGCGAACTCTCGGCATAGATGCTCGTTGGCGTGCCGTTTGAGCTGTAAGTGACGCGCCCCAGGCGGCCATTGACGCCCACATAGGTGTCATAACCGATGGCGTTGTGATAGCCGCCCCCGCTCAGGCTCAGCATGTAACCGGCGTGCATCGTGCCGACCGCGCCCGAGGCGAAACCCAGCGAGAGCACCGCCACATCCTCCACGTCGATCCCTGTGCCGCTGCGGGTGGCGATCTGCGCGGCCACCGACACAATCTCATCCTGGGTGATGTTTAGGATTTGGTCAATGTAGTGGCAGCCCAGCCAGGATAGAATGCCGCCGCCGGCCTTGTCCTGGCTGAAGAGCCAATGCTTCGGATTGCGCACTTCCACCTGCGTCGTGACCATGCGCATCTCCACCGAAACCAGGTCGCCGATCACGCCCTGCTCGACAATTCTGCGGGCGTCCTGGATCGGCGGCAGAGCGCGATTCTGGTAGAAGACGCCCAGTTTGCGCCGCTCCCGCCGGGCTACGGCTGCGACCTGCTCGCTTTCGACCGCGGTCTTGCCGATCGGCTTGTCGGTGATCAGATGCTTGCCCGCTTCCAGCGCGCGGATGAAGATCGGCGGCCCCAGGTCGTTGCGTAGCGCGGCGACGACGAACAGAATCCGCTCCTGCTCCAACACGGAAGCGAGATCGGTTGTTGTCGCCGTGATCTTCTCACCTTGGTTCTGCACGGTTGATTGCAGCAACTCTTCGTCAGGATCCCAGAGCGTAATGCTGGCGACCTCCGACACGGCCTGGAGTGTTCGCAGGTGCGCCAGCGAGTGGGGATGGGATAGCCCTAAGAGGGCGGTATGTATCTTCTGCATGATAATTGTCCGTCCTGGTAAGTAATGGGGAAGCAGCAAATTGGCGGTAGCGTGAAGTAGAAGAATAGGTTAGCATATCGTATAGGCGATTCATTCACCTGTCAACCCGCTCCCCGTGGCGGTATTCGCAACACCCGACACCATACGCATCAGGAGGTCATCCATGTACAAGGCAGCGGTCATCGGTCTGGGACGCATGGGCAGCACATTCGATGATGAGATCAAGCAGGGCGGCTCTATCTTCCTGCCCTATTGCCACGGCCCCAGCTATGTTGCATCTCCCCACACCGAGCTGGTCGCGGGCGCTGATCCGCACGCGGAGCAGGGCGCGATCTTCGCCGAGCGTTGGGGACTGTCCGACCGGCAGATCTACAGCGACCACCGGGCGATGCTGGAGGCGGAACGCCCCGATTTTGTGAGCGTCTGCACCACCGCCCGCCACCGGGCCGCCATTCTGCAGGACGCAATCAACGCCGGCGTCAAGGCGATCTGGTCCGAAAAGCCGTTCACGCTGAGCCTGGCCGAAGCCGATGCCGTGATCGACCATTTGAAGCGCAAGGGCGTTGCGCTGGCCATCAACTGCTCGCGGCGCTACAATCCGTTTATGAGCGAGACGCGCCGCATGGTAGAAGAAGGCGAACTGGGCGAGATCCTACAGATTACCGCCTATGCACAATGCAATCTTTCCCACAACGGCAGCCATGCCATCGACGCCATGCGCTATCTGGTCGGCGGCGATGTGGAGTGGGTCTTCGGCGAGATGGAGTCGGACGAGAAAGCGGCCGGTGAAGATGACCTGATGGGCAACGGCTATCTGGCCTTCGACAACGGCGTGCGCGGCTTTCTGCGCGGAATGCCGACCGGCCTGGCCCCGTGGGAGTTCGACGTGATCGGCACGGAGGGGCGCGTCCGTTCTCTGGCGCAAGGCTTGGAGAGGGAGTACTCCCGCTGGGTGCCGGGTGGTCTGCGCAATCAGGGTGTGCCGGCGCGGGCGCCCTTTCCTCTTCCCATCAACATTGGCGGCATGGGTCTCTCTGTGATCGACGACCTTGTGCAGGCGGTCGAGACCGGCGCGTCGCCCCGCTGCTCGGCTGAGGACGGGCGCAAGGCGCTGGAGATCGCCATCGCCCTGCGGGAGTCACACCGGCAGGGCGGCCGCCGCGTCGATCTGCCGCTGGCCGATCGTTCGCTGCGCATTCTGTCGGTCGAAATCGACCAAGATGCCGTGCCTGCCCGCATTCGCCGCCTGCAAGCCGCAAACAGAGGAAGCTAATGTGAATCCCGTTTGAAACCGAAACTTTTCGGGCGGATAACGCAATTGAAACGTGGCCGTCTCGCCTGCCCTTACGTAATACGGAATACGGGGTGCCCTCTGGGCCACGCAATTCAGAAAAAAGCGGGTTCTCGATGTGAACGCACATTAAGACTATCCCGCTGAGATGTTGCGCCCGCCCGCAAGAGCGGGATACTCCCGTCGTGTCCTCCAAAGCTGCGCCCGTCTACATGCGCACCTGAATAGCGCTGCCGCTCTCATAGCGGCGCAGACCCCGATAGAAGACAAAGATCGCCAGCGACAAAAAGATCACGCTACCGGCGCAGAGCTGGGCCAACTGTCCCAGCTCGAACCGGCGCACGAACTCGGCCGGCAGCGCACCGATGAACGCGGCTGGAATGAGTGTAAACAGCAGCAACTTGGCCGTGCCGTCAAAGAGCGTAATCGGATAAAGGGAAAAAGTGACGATCGCGTTGAACGCGTTGGTCGTCAACAGGCTGGTATTTCCGATCCAGAAGGTAAGGCTCTGCACCAGCACGAGAAACGAGATAAGTACGGTGATCGCTACCAAGCAGGCCAGTACAAAGCGTAGCATCATCAGACCACTGAACGTCCCGGAATAGATGACGGCGGCGGCAAAACTGAGCAGACCGTAAGTGAAATCTCCGATAGAGGACGCGTTACTGCGGCTGGCCAGCGCGTGCAGCAGGACCGGGCGGGGCAGGGATAGGTAGTAGTCCAACTGCCCATTGGCGATGAGCGATGACAGAGTGACGGCGTTGCCGAAGAGATATGTGCCCGCGCCGAAACCGGTGGCGACGACGCCGAACAGGAAGAACATATCCACCAGATCCCAGCCGTGGATCTGTTCAAAGCGGTCGAAAAAGATGATCCAGAAGACGAAATAGATCGCGTTGTTGAGCATCATGCCGACCATCTGCGTCAGAAAGGAGACGCGGTACTCCATCGCACTGAGAAGATTGGTTTTCCAAAGCGCCAGGAGGAAAGCAAGGTGACGCGTCATGGCTCAGCCCCCGTTGATTACCAGCCGAGTCACCGCCCGGCGGTAGAGTAGCCAGACCGTGCCGCCGACAACTGCCAGCCAAATGCCCTGTTGCATGAGGACGTTGCCCAAGCGTGCCAGACTGGGGTCAACGAAGAGCCGGGCCGGGCCATAGATGATCCAGGCGAATGGCAGGTTGAGCGAGATGGTCTGCAACCATGCGGGGAAGAAATCCAGCGGAATCAGCACACCGCCCAGCAGCAGCAGGAACTTCTGATAGATCCAGCGGAAGGCTTTGGAGTCTTCGACGACGAACGCGCTCAGGCCGATCAGCGCGGAGAAGCTGAAGTCCAGCAGCCAGGCGATGACAACAGCTATGGAAGCCAGCAGCCAGCCTGTGATCCCAGGCGGAGAGCCGACCATCAGCCAGACGACAGCCCCGCCGATTATCAGATTGCCGCCGAAGGCCAGGACGCTGTCTCCCAGACCGGCGGCGAAGTGGTAGAGGATAAAGTTGAACGGCTTGTTGAGCAGATAAGCGACGCTGCCGTCCTTCACCTGGTCTGAGATAGTCTCGGACAGTTCCCGTTTGCTCAGCATCACCGCTTCGGCCATCATCAGATACCACATCGTGTCCGCTAAAGTGAGGCCGGCGATTGAGTGCGTACCGGCTGCCCCATACGTCACCCGCCACAGATTCATGAAGATCCACATGAAGAGGACGATGAGCAAGCTGCGTCCCAACAAGTCAATTGGATAGGCAAGGCTGTTCAGCAGTTGCGCGCGGAAGATCGCCCAGTACTTGCCCGCCACAGCCGGGGCGGAAGGAAAGTGTATGCCAGCGTCTCTGCTAGGCACTTTCGGCCTCCGCACGCGCGTAGATTGCGCCGATCACATCCTCCAGAGACGGCTCCGATACGGTCACATCCGCCAGACTGCCGGCAGCCGCGAGGCCGCTGATCACCGGCTCGACCGGCGTCACGCGGGCGTCGAAGCGCATCTTTGCGCCGAAGCGCCCCACCTTGAGCATCTCCACACCGGGCAGGCTGAAATCGGGCGGAAGCTGCTCGTTGTAGCGCACATCCACGTACTTGACGGTCAGGTAACGCCGCTTGAGGGCCGACACCTTGTCCTGATAGACGATCTCTCCGTGATTGATGATGATCACCCGTTTGCACAGGGCTTCGATGTCCCCGGCGTCGTGGCTTGTGAGCAGTACACCCACACCTTCCAGTTCGTTCATGCGTTGAATCGTCGCCCGCAGACGCTGCTTGGCGACCACGTCCAGGCCAATCGACGGCTCGTCCAGCAGGAGAATGCGCGGATTGTGCAGCAGCGAGGCGGCCACTTCGCAACGCATACGCTGGCCCAGGGAGAGCTTGCGCACCGGCGTCTCCAGCAGTTCTTCGATTTCGAATGCCTCGGCCAGAAAGGCGATGCGGCGGCGCAGGGACGCGTCCTCAAGTTCGTAAATCTTGCCGAAAAGGTAAAACGTATCCACAGCCGGCAGGTGATACCAGAGCTGGGGGCGCTGGCCGAAGACCGAGCCGATCTGAAAGGCGAGCGCCTGCCGTTGCTGCCAGGGCACATGGCCCAGCACCGAGGCCTCGCCGGAACTGGGGTGCAGGATGCCGGTGAGAATCTTGATCGTGGTCGACTTGCCGGCGCCGTTGGGGCCGATGAAGCCCAGCAACTCACCTTCCTCCATCGCGAACGACAACCCGCGCACGGCTTCCAGAGATTGCATGGTAGGCCGCCACAACGCGCGCAGGCTGCCGCGCAGGCCGGCGGCTTTGCGCTTCGTCTGGAAGGTCTTGCGCAGATTGCGTACAAAGATCGCGGGCATCGGCGGCTTTCCTGGCCAATAGGTCTCGGTTGCTCCAACTTGGTGCCATTATCATTGCAGGTGGGGGGCAGCGCCAAGAATTGGAGCGGCTGAATACCTGGCCCAGAGCCATGCTGTTTTCCCCAAACTGCCCCTGGTTTGATAAAATCGACAGCAGTTCAACTGATACGGGTGATTTGGATGATGTAGGCCATCTGAATCACATTGCTCGTAAGCCAAAACGAAGCGAGGCGTCCGATGAAAAGTCTTTCAACATTCGAGATCCGCAGGCTCTTCCTCGAGTATTTCGAGGAGCTGAACCATCAGATTGTGGACAGCGGCAGTCTCGTGCCCGCAGACGATCCCACCCTGCTCTTCGTCAACGCAGGCATGGTGCAGTTCAAGGATGTGTTTCTGGGCCTGGAGAAGCGGGGCTATAACCGCGCCACCACTTCGCAAAAGTGCCTGCGCGTGAGCGGCAAGCACAACGATCTGGAGAACGTCGGTCCCAGCCCGCGCCATCACACCTTCTTCGAGATGATGGGCAACTTTTCCTTCGGCGACTACTTCAAGCGCGACGCCATTCAGTTCGCCTGGCATCTGCTCGTCAACGAGTTGGGCCTCTCGCTCGACCGCCTCTGGTTCTCGGTCTACACCGATGACGACGAGGCCAAGGAACTGTGGAGGAAGGTGGGCGCGCCCGCCGACCGTATTTTGCGCTTCGGCAAAAAGGACAACTGGTGGGCGATGGGCGACATCGGCCCCTGCGGGCCTTGCTCGGAGATCCACTACTACTGGGGCGATTTGGAAGACCAGGTCGCGGACGGCGTCAATGTCGACGATGAGTACCTGGAGATCTGGAATCTGGTCTTTATGCAGTATGAGCAGCGCGAGCCGGACGGCGAACTGATCCCCCTGCCCAGGCCCAGCGTTGACACCGGCGCCGGTCTGGAACGGCTCGCCTCGATTCTGCAGGGCAAGGACAACAACTACGATACGGACGCGTTCACGCCGATCATGGACCGCATCCAAGCGCTCCTGGGGCATAACGATGCGCAGCGCAAGCAGCACCTGGTCGGCTATCGCGTCATCGCCGACCACGGCCGCGCCATCACCTTTCTCATCAGCGACGGGGTGATGCCCGGCAACGAAGGCCGCGACTACGTTGTGCGCATGATCCTGCGGCGGGCGGCCCGCTTCGGCAAGCAGATCGGCTTTGAGGAACCTTTCCTGGCTGAGATCTGCCGCGTTGTGATTGCCGAGAACGGAGCGCATTACACGGTATTGCAGGACAACGAGGATTTCATCTTGCAGACCGTCACTGCTGAGGAGGAGCGTTTCCAGCGCGCCCTGACCACCGGCCTCTCTCTTTTGGATGGGCTGATGGAGCGTCTGCGGGCCTGTGACACTCGCGAGATTCCCGGTGAGGACGCCTTCCGTTTGTGGGACACTTACGGCTTCCCCCTGGACATCACCCGCGACGTGGCCCAGGAGAACGGCTTCAGCGTCGACGAGGACGGCTACAACGCGGCGTTGGAGCAGCAGCGGCAGCAGTCCGGCAGCGATCAGCAAGGCGTGGCCGAGAATCTATCGGTCTACGTGTCAATGCTGGGGGATCTGCGCGGGCGCGGCCTCCTCGACGACGACGGCGTGCGCCACCTGATCTATGAAGATGCCGAGGACGCGGACACCACCATTATCGGCCTTGTGAAGGATGGCCAGTCGGTCGAGCAGGCCCATGCCGGCGACGAAGTGGAGGTGGTCCTGCCGGAAACGCCCTTCTATGTCGAGAGCGGCGGCCAGGTCAGCGACACGGGCGAGATCGAGTACTTCCCGCACGAAATGGAGAGGCCGGCCTGGTCCGTGCGCGTGCGAACCACGCGGCGGCCAATACCGGGGCTGTTCGTCCACGTGGGCGAGGTATCCAGCGGCACAGTGCAGGTGGGCGATCCGGCCTACGCGCTGATCGATACTGAGCGGCGCTGGGACATCATGCGCAATCACACGGCCACCCATCTGCTACATGCCGGGCTACGCGCGCAGTTGGGGGAGCACGTGCGCCAGCGCGGTTCTCTGGTGGCGCCGGATCGCCTGCGCTTCGACTTCTCCCACCCCCAGCAGGTTAGCGCGGAGCAGTTGAGCGCGATCGAGCAGGAGGCCAATCGGGCCGTTCTCGCCAACTATCCGGTCAAGGATCGCTGGACCGGCTTCGACCTCGCCGTGGCCGACGGCGCGCTGGCCTTCTTCGAGGAGAAGTACGGCGACACTGTGCGCGTTATCTCGATTGGCGATAACGAATACGCCTTTTCACAAGAGTTGTGCGGCGGGACGCATGTGGGAACCACCGGCGAGGTCGGACCGTTTGTCATTACAAGCGAAGGCAGCAGCGCGGCCGGTGTGCGCCGCATTGAAGCGCTGACCGGGCGCGCCGCGCAGGCGCTGCTGACGGACCGTCTCGACGCGCTCAACACAGTAGCGGCCAGCCTGCGCGTACAGCCGGAGCAGTCGGCGGAGGCCGTGCAGCGGCTCCAGGAGCAGAACCGGCAGCTTGAACGCCAGCTGGACGAATTGCGCGGCGCGCTTGCTCGCCAACAGAGCGAATACCTGCTCAGCCATGCGGTGCGTCTGAACAGTCTGTCCGTCCTGGCGGAGCAGGTGGAAGCCAGCGATATGGATACGCTCCGCCAGATGACCGACTGGTTCCGGGATAAACTGGGCAGCAGCGTAGTGGTGCTCGGTTCGGTCATCAACGAGAAGCCGATGCTGGTGGCCGCTGCCACCGATGACGCCATCGAGAAGGGTATTCATGCCGGCAACCTTGTGCGCGACGCGGCCAAAATCGTCGGCGGCGGGGGTGGCGGGCGCCCGAATATGGCCCAGGCAGGAGGTCGCCACGCCGACAAACTCCCCGAGGCGCTCGGCAAAGTCGCCGGATGGGTTGAAGAAAAGCTGGGGTAGACGCTTTCTTGTTTAGAGTTCTTAGTGAGCAACCGCGTATGCGCCAGTCACTTGGAACGAGAAACTCGAAGCGATAGGTCAAAATGCCCGAAATCCTATACGTTGAAGACGACATCAGAATCGAGGCGCTGCGGCAGGAGTTGGCGCGCATGGGCAGAGGCGAGGTTGCGGTCGTTCTGCCCAAACAGTGCAAGCAGCTGGAAAGCCTGCCGCGTCTGCGCCTGCTCCAGCGTCAAGCCCAAATCCTGGGCCAAGAGCTTGCGCTGGTGACCTGGAATCCTTCCATCCGCCAGAACGCCAAGTGGCTGGGCATCCCCGTTTACAGCAGCGACGCGGCCCTGCGGGGGCGGCTCTGGCGCATGGTTAGCCCCGCGCCCTACATTGACCCCAACAACCCGAGCATCGCGCTGCCCGACCCTCCCCATTGGCGCAAAGAGAATGGCTCTCCGAATCTACAGGTCGCCGCTCGCCCCAGCCAATTCCGCAGCCGCCAGCGCCGCCTCCGCGCCGCGCAGCGTCACCGACGTCCTACCCCCTTTGTGTTACGAATTCTCGGCTACATGCTTGTTGGCCTAATCATGGCCGTATTCCTGGGCGGATTCGTCTACTATGTCCTGCCAGCTGCTACGGTCACGCTTGTGCCCGGCCAGCGCACGCTCGAAGCGACGGTGCTTCTTACCGCTGATCCCCAGGTAGCCGAGGCCGACTTGGAGCAAGGTCTGCTGCCGGCGCGCCTGATGGAGACCACGGTTGAGGACACGGGCAGCGTGGCGACCACCGGCAGCGGCTGGTCAGACGTAGAAAGGGCTGAGGGGAAGGTCGTCTTTACCAACCAGACAAACCGTACCGTGCGCATCCCAGCGGGCACAATCGTCTCCACAAGTACCGGGGACCGCGTCGATTTCCGCATCCTTGAGGACCTTGAGATCCCCGGCCCAATCGGCACGCAAGGCGAGGTCGAGATCGAAGCGATCGAGACTGGCGATCAGGGCAATGTGCCAAGAAGCAATCAGATCACGACATTGTCCGGCGCGTTGCGCAACCAGGTGCTGGTGACCAATCCGGAGCCTACGCAGGGCGGCTCCACGACCCGCGTGCGTCTGGTCACGCAGGCTGACAAGGACAGATTGCTCGAACAGGTCAAGGCCGAGATCAGCGCGCGTGCCTTGGAAGAGTTGACGCCTTCGCTGCGCCCCGACGAATGGTTGACGCCAGTCACGATCCAGCCATACGTCGTCGCCCAGTTCTTTTCCCACTTCAATGATGAACCGACTGACGAACTTGACCTCACACTACGCGTGCTGATTCAAGGGGTCGCCATCAGCCGCAGCGCATCCGAAGAGGCGGCCATGGTGGCGCTGCGCAACGCGGTGCCGGAACGCGGCCAGTTGGTGGCTGAGTCGATCCGATTCTCGATTGAGCCGAACATGGTTGCCAGCGGACGCACTCTGCGCTACGCCGTCAAGGTCAGCGGCAACTACGTTATCCCTATCGACACCAGGGCCGTCAGCCGCACGGTGACCGGCCTGAGCGTTGACGAAGCGGCCCGCAGACTGCAAGAGGAGTGGCTCCTGGCCAGAGAGCCGACCTTCTATCAGGACCCCGGCTGGTTCGCCACGCTCCCCCAGATCGCCAGCCGCATCCAAGTTCGGGTCGAGTTGAGCGAGGCTGCCCGCAGTGTTCAGTAACCCCACGCTTTACAAGATTCGGCGGCAGAGATCTAGCGAAGGCTCATCACAAAATATCTGTCACAACAGCCGATGACCCCACCGTCCCCTTCCGAACGCGCTGAGCCGCCGGGTAAGATCTTGGCGTTGGACGTAAGCGACGCGCGCATCGGCGTCGCCACCTGTGATCCCCTGGGCCTGACGGTGCGCCCCCTGCTTACCTTGCACCGCCGCCGCCGCCGCCACGACTTCGACGCCCTGGCCCGAATCTACGCCGAAGAGGAGGCCGTGATGGTCGTGTGTGGGCTTCCTCTCAACATGGACGGCAGCGAAGGGCCGCAGGCGCGCAAGATGCGCAACTGGGCAGCGCGATTTGCCCGCGCGCTGAAAGTTATCCGCGGCGATGAGGTTCCCCTGCACCTGTGGGATGAGCGCCTCAGCAGCTTTGCCGCCGACGAATGGATCGCCGAATTCGGGCGGCACGCCGCCGGTCAGGATGCCGTCGCCGCGGCGGTGATTCTGCGTAGCTACTTGGATGCGCGCCGCGGGAGTGCATAGCGTCGCGAAAGAGTATCGCTCCGAATGCAAAAAATCACACCAAGCATTTGACCGCAGTAAGGCTCCGCAAGCATGACCTTGCCTTGACCCTGCCTGCTACGATGGGGCCGACCCTCAGCCCGACGACAAGAATCTTATGTTTGGTAGTATGATCCCCAATGGAGGAAATTAACAATCACCTAAATGTGTGATATTATGGGAGCGTATTACTAATATACTATTCAAAATCATTGTAAAGCTCTTTTTGTGAGGTTTCTTGTTCGACATGAGAATAATTGCCAAGAAAAAGTTGAGGGATTTCTGGAAGAAGAATTCCGATGCCGAGCAGCCCTCATTAGCCTGGCATAGAGAAGTTGAGAAGGAAGATTGGTCTACGCCAGCCGATCTGAAGAGAAAGTACCCGAAAACAAGAATCATCGGCGATAATCGTGCCATCTTCAACATAAGAGACAATCGGTTTCGGCTGATTGTCAAAATCAACTATCAATACCGCGTGGTCTACATACGCTTTATCGGCACCCATAAGGAGTATGACCGTATCAATGAACAGGAGGTGTAAACCAAGTTGCAATTCATCGGCAAGTTGGCTCGCCAAGGATGGGAGGGAGTAGATGAAACGAAAGGAAGACAAGATGAACCCTATTATCAGACCTATCCGAACAGAGGAGGATTACGTACAGGCATTGAAACGGGTCGACGAGATTTTTGAAGCCAAAAAGGGGACTCCCGAAGGCGAAGAGCTTGACGTGCTAGTCGATCTGGTAGAGTACTATGAATCCAAGGCCGTGGACATCGGCATTCCCGATCCAATCGCCGCTATTGAGTTTCGCATGGATCAAGCTGGGTTGACACAACGCGACCTCATTCCTTACATTGGCAGCCGTGCCAAAGTCTCGGAAGTCCTTTCCGGCAAGCGAGATCTCACCATGTCAATGGCCCGCGCCCTGCATGAGCATCTTGGCATTCCCGCCGATGTGCTTCTTCAAAAACCCGGCGCAGAGTTCGATTCCACTTTCGAGAGAATCGACCCGCGCCGCTTTCCGTTGAAGGAAATGGCGAATCGTGGATGGATTCCCCAACTGCCCGACCTGGCTGACCGCGCCGAAGAGTTGATCCGCGACCTGATCGAACGGGCCGGCGGTAAGGAAGCCGCCGCCGTTCCCTTCTACCGCAAGAACGGCCACCGTCGCATCAATGCCAAAACGGATCTCTATGCGCTGAGAGCCTGGTGCTGGCGCGTCCTCGGTCTCGCCAACGAAAACGCGCCACGGGCCAAATACAAACAGGGCACTGTGAACGAGGAGTTCATGCGCGAAGTAGCTCAACTTAGCATCTATGAAGATGGGCCGCGGCGCGCGCAAACGCTTCTGAACGAACACGGAATCGCCTTCGTTGTCGAGAAATATTTGAAGCGAACGCACGTCGACGGCGCGACTCTGTGCCTACACGACGGCCGCCCAGTCATCGGCCTTACCTTGCGCTACGACCGCATCGACAATTTCTGGTTCAGCCTAATGCACGAAATGGCTCATGTTGGCCTGCACCTGGACCCCTGTGAAGGCGAACCGTTCATTGACGACCTGTCGCTTCGCGACTCGGATCCACTGGAAGCTCAGGCCGACAAAGGTGCCGAGGAGGCGCTCATTCCGTCAGAGATTTGGGAGGCCAGCGAAGTACGCATTAGACCAACCCCCTTGCGTGCTTACGAATTGGCACAAAAGGTTGGCGTCCATCCGGCTGTTGTCGCTGGGCGGGTCCGATGCGAGCGGAAAAACTATCGTCTGCTTTCTCAACTCGTTGGAATGGGCGAAGTAGCGAAACAATTCGAGAAGAACAAAGATGGCTGAACGGCTGCATCTGAAACCGCGGCATCGCCGTATGCTTGAGGAAATTCTGCGCGCGTATCTGCCCGATGTCGAAGTGTGGGCATACGGCAGCCGCGTCAGCGGGCACAGCCACGGCGGCAGCGATCTGGATCTGGTTCAGTGTAGTGCCAATCTGGAACAATTCCCGATCGGCAAGCTCGTCGACCTGGAGGAGGCCCTGCGCGAGTCCACTATCCCGTTCCTCGTGGAAGCGCGCGATTGGGCGCGCCTCCACGAGAGCTTTCACTGTGAAATCGAGCGCGACTATGTCGTCCTGGTGAGCATGAAGTAATGGGCAAATTACTGCCTCTCGCCCGCGATGTGGCAATTTCCCCTAGCCCTGGCCAAAGTGTTAAGGTTATCCACTGTCAGGAAAGACAGGTAAGGACACTTAGTGACTGTCCGCAAATAACGTAGCGATTTCAAGCGAGTTCAGACTGATTTGTCGAACAAAACCGCTGAATTGAAAACGGACAGTTACTTAGCAAGAGTACAATCCAGCAGAGTACATTGATAGCTGTGCGCTCATGGCGATTTGTCGAGTCTATAATGAGGTAGGCAATTTGATGATGACGGTAACTCTTGACACCAACGTTCTTAGAGAGTTCTGGTGCAATCAGCACAAGGCAGCGGTAACGAAGTCAGTTCTCAATCTTGCAAAGCATGGGAAGATAGAGCTGGCCATCACTTCACGAATCAACGCAGATATTCCCCGCCTGCCATTGGCGGACCGCATCAACGAGCTCCCGGTTCTCAATGTTCAGCAGATTGGTTCTGCCTTTCGCTTCGATGTCTCAAGGTGGGACGGCGGAGACATGTGGGGAAGTGACGACTTTCTGCAAGTTATGGCTTCACTTGAAGATGAGTTGGACCGGCAAGGTAGAACGAAGCAACGGCCGGATTGGAAAGACTGGGACCACCTTCAAGGACACTTCCTTTCGAGAAGGCAGGTTTTCCTGACTTGGGACCTCGGGATTCTTGCTGTGGCATCGGAATTGCAAGAACGATTGGGTATAGTCGCAAAAACACCAGAGGACTTTCTCAGTTCACACACCGGGGTGAAAAGAAACAGTCAATAATTGCTCCAAACAAAGCCGAGTCTCGGCACGCCGTCCTTTCCTAAACTGTACCCATGGCTGGCAGATCGCTCACGGACCCGACCACCCGCTTTAACCAGTTGGCGCAGGATACAGGGATGGTCTATGATGGACTACAACAAGACTGTTAAAGGAATACGAAATGGACCAATTAGAGACCAGCCGTACCTGGACTGTGGCAGAGGCCAAAGCGCGCCTTTCCGATATTCTGAGGCTTGCCGAAGAGGAGGGGCCTCAGCGCATAGGAAAGCAGCCGTCATTCGTCATTGTGCCCGCCGAGACATGGGATGCCCAAACTTCGCCGCGCATACGACAGCCACGTAAGCCGCTTGGCCGATGGCTGGTTGAGAACATGCCACGCGGAATCGACCTTGAACTCCCCAGTCGCGACGAACCTGAGCGCGAGATCCCATTTGTCATCGCAGAAGACGAATGAACGGCTACGTCCTCGACACGAACGTAGTTTCGGAAATCGTCAAGACAACCCCTGATCCGCAGGTCATCGCCTTCCTGTCGGTGCAAGAAGATGAAGACCTGTGGCTTCCAGTTATTGTCCTGCATGAACTGGATTTCGGTCTGAATCTGCTCCCCAAGGGGGATCAGCGCGAACAGTTGCGTGCCGCATTGTCGGCGGTCATCACCAAGTACGAGGACCGTATCCTGCCGGTAGACAGGGCAGAAGCGCGGCAGGCTGCGCTACTCAGAGTACGGGCGCGGCGCGTTGGTCGCGTGCTGAAACTGGCTGATGCTTTGATCGCCGGAACAGCCGCCGTCCACAATCTCACTGTGGCCACGCGCAATGTCAGAGACTTTGCCTCTCTGAACGTTGACTTCGTCAACCCGTGGGAATCCTCATAACCACCCTCAACGAGAGCACTGTTCTCGTTCATTTCCTGCCGGATTGAGAATTCTTCTGCGGCGTCTACCAGTGACGCATTAGGGCGCGGTTGGTCGAACTTGGGAGAAGAGGAACACAGGGAACGGCTGGCCTTGGACCAGCCTGCTGCCCTGAGGAACTGCAGGGGCCAGTCTATCTCATCAACCCCCGCAGAAACGCCGCGGTGCGCCGAGTGGCCTCCTCCGGCGTCATGTCTCCGCCGAACGCCTGGTGCATGGTCACGCAGCCGTCGTAGCCGATCGCCCGCAGGCCGTCAAAGATACTCGGAAAGTCGATGCCGCCGGGCGCGTCCAACGGGCGCAACGTGGACATCACCTCGCCCCGCGTCCATGTCTCCATCGGTTGGAGGCCGTCGGCTTCGGGCGTGTGGTTCTGCAGATAGACGTTGAATAGCCAGGGCTGGAACGCGCGCAACGTAGACTCGCCGTACTCTTGGCCGCACAGCGCCAGATTGGCCGGTTCGTAGATGATGCCGAAGTTGGCGCGTCCGACCGCCTTAAGCACCGCCACCGATCCCTCGACCGTCTCGAACAGGCTGCGCGTGTGGCTCTGGTGCGCCAGGCGGATGCCCCGCTCGCGCGCCTCGTCCGCGGCCCGCTGCGCCTGGATGATGTCCTCATCCGTTTTCATGCAGATGCGAATCAAGTCGGTGCCGAGCGCCTCGGCCAGATCCAGTGAGGACGTGATCTGCCGCAGGCTGTTCGGGCCTTCAGGGCTGTTCTCCGGCACAGCAAAATCGGCGGTGACCATCGAGATAGTTAGCTCGTGTCCGGCCACAGTGCGCCGTACCCGCCCGGCCGCGCCTGGCGCGCTGTGGACGCCCACAACTGACGCCCGCATACAGAGCGCATCGTAACCGGCGTCGGCCGCGATGCCCGCCAACTCATCCAGCGGGATCGCGCTCACCCGTTTGTTGCCGAAACTTTCCGCGACGCGTACCGAGAGTGACAATTCCATAAGCTGGAGTATAACCGATCTGTGGTTGAATGTTAAGAATGTTTCTGTGTTATCCTTTTGCAAACAGACAAGCACTGTTCACCGGCGTATCCAGGATAATTGTGGGTGCATCCCAATTGATTGTCCGTCAAGTGAGGCCAAAGCTGTCATCCTTGCCGAAGGCGCCAAGGGTCAAGCAAGTCTCCCAGAAGATCTGGGACACGCTCTTTGAGAGGGGTGCATCCGATTTGAGAGGGGTGCGGTCCAAAATGGGGGTGAGTTTCTGGCTATCTCTGGAAAGCTACACTGGATTCCGAAACCAGCCACTCTGGTCGCCCCCAAATCTGGACCACACCCTTTGAGAGGCCCTGCCGCACACCGGTACAAGAGTGTGGTATAATGTCCGTCGTGCAGGCATCCGGTCGAGCCAGGTCCCGTTGCACTCCTTGGCCGCCTGCCGGCAGCGACGGCCTCCGCAAACGAGGAAAAGGCGTTTTTCTTCGTATAGTAATCGAAAGGGGGGGGGGGTAAAGCGGACAAAGCGGACATTTTTCCTAAACGTTTAGTAGAATGGCGCCCGGGTGCCCCTTGGGCGCGCGAAGCGGTAGTGCATTTGCGACTGGCGCCCGTAGGGCCAAGCGGTAGCACATTCAGCCATGCCTGCCCGCCGTCAATCCGCCCGCATCCAAACCTGGGAATTTCTTCCTCCTGTCAACTGCAGTTCAGGCTAACCTGCCAACCCAACCGATCCTGCCATCATCGCCCGTAAATCTCGGATGCACCCCTGCTTGCTCTGCACTACACATGCGCGTCTTTCTCGACCAACTGGGCTGTCGGCTTAACTTCAGTGAAAATGATACCTTGGCAGGCCGCCTCAGCGCGGCCGGGCATCGAATCGTTGGCCGCGCCGAAGATGCCCAAGTCATCGTCCTCAACACCTGCGCGGTGACGGCACAGGCCGGGCGCAAGAGCCGTCAGGCCGCGCGTCACCTGCACAAGCGCAACCCCAACGCCCGCATCGCCATGACCGGCTGCTATGCCACCCTGGCCCCGCAGGAGAGCGCCCGCTTGCCCGGCGTCGAGCTGGTAGCCGACAACCATGACAAGGAGATGCTGCACACCCTGCTGGAGTCGTGGAGCGCAGAGTTCTCCGACCCCGACGACCTGGCCCGCATTCAGCCGCACGGCACACCGTTCGCGCCTGCTCAGGGCGAGGAAGAGCGCGGTCGCACACGCGCCTTCGTCAAGGTCCAGGACGGCTGCGAGAATCGATGCACGTTCTGCATCGTCACCGTGTTGCGCGGCGACAGTCGCAGCCACTCACTTGCCGATGTAGTGCGGGAGGTGCAGGGGCTGGTGGAAAGCGGCTACCGGGAAGCGGTGCTCACCGGCGTGCATCTGGGCGCATATGGGCGAGACCTGCCCGGCAGCCAGCGCACGGACCTGAAGGAGTTGACCGCGGCCATCCTCACCGATACTGACATTCCCCGCCTGCGCCTCAGCAGCCTGGAACCGTGGGAACTGGCAGAAGGTTTCTTTGACCTGTGGCAGCGCTGGCCTGGTCGCCTGTGCCCGCACCTGCACCTGCCTTTGCAGGCCGGAACCGACGCCCAACTGCGGCGCATGGCCCGACGTTGCACAGTTGACAGCTTCCGCAAACTGGTGGCCGACGCCCGCGCCGCCATCCCCGACCTGATCGTCACCACCGATCTGATCGTCGGATTCCCTGGCGAGACCGAGGCCGACTTTGAAGAGGGACTAGGCTTCGTCGAAGAGATGCAGTTTGCCCACGCGCACATCTTCCCCTTCAGCTCTCGCGCCGGCACGGCCGCGGCCAGCTTTGACGGACAGGTTCACAATGCGCTGAAAAAGGAGCGCTCGCGGCGCATGCACCGGATCGTGGCCCACACCGGGCAACGGGAACGGGAGCGGTTCGTCGGCACGTCGCGCCCCGTTCTGTGGGAAGGCAGCGGGCAGCCGCTTGCGGATCAGCCGAACATGGTTCTGTGGAGCGGCCTCACCGACAACTACCTGCGCGTGACAGGCTATGCCCCTGCTGGCCTCTACATCGGCAACCAAATCACGACGCTCCGCCTGGAGGAACTCCACGGCGAGACCCTGCACGGCGCAGTTCAGCCAGGTACCGGCTCTTCTCCCCCTAAAAACTTGGCAGCCTTCAACCCCGTTCCCCCGTCCCTGAGACCCTAACGCAGCCATCACGCCATGGAAAGTGGCCCGTGTCGGCTCGAAAGGTGATACGAAATCGGCGCTGTCCAAAACCCTCTCTTCACGACTCAGTGCGGGCGGGCGCAAAGGAGATGCCGACGACTGGCCCGCCTGAACAAAGGAGCGCGCTATGCCTCAAGAATCGACCGCTGACCCGACGCCGCTGCCCGCGCGCGTACCGGGGCCAGGCAACCGCCGCGAGCAGCTCGGATGGTACTTCTATGACTGGGCCAACTCCGCCTTCTCGACAACGGTTGCCGCCGTCTTTCTCGGCCCCTATGTCTCCGACCTTGCTCTGAAGGCGGCCGACCCTGACGGGCTTGTGCGAGTATTGGGCATTCCCGTGGCCCCGCACTCTTTCGTGTTTTACATTATCACTATTTCCGTTCTTCTTCAGTTCTTTCTCCTGCCCATTCTCGGTGCAATTGCCGACTATTCCAACCTGCGCAAGAAGTTGATGCAGATATTTGCGGTTGCCGGGTCGGTGGCGACGATGCTGATGTTCTTCGTTACCGCAGAGAGTTGGAGGCTTGGTGGACTCTTGTTTATTGTCGCCAATCTCTGCTTTGGCGCGGCGATCGTCTTCTACAACGCTTTCTTGCCGGACATCGCGGAGCCGGATGACCGGGATCGGGTGTCGTCGGTGGGCTGGGCGCTGGGTTATCTGGGCGGCGGCATTCTGCTGACCTTTAATCTGATTCTCATTCTAATGCACGAAACCATCGGCATTGACCAAGGGCTGGCGGTGCGCATCAATCTGTTCTCGGGCGGCCTTTGGTGGTTTAGTTGGTCGTTCGTGACCTGGAAGCTGCTGCGGTCCCGAGATACTGTGAGGGCGATTCCTGTTGGGGAGACGTATCTGTCAACTGGAATCAAGCAACTGGTGGAGACTTTCAGGGAGGCGGCGCGCTATCCGCATACGATTCGCTTTCTGATTGCCTATCTTCTCTACAACGACGGCATCCAAACGGCTTTCTCTGCTGCGGCAGTTTTTGCCACGGCCCCGCTTGCAAACGGAGGTCTGGAGATTGAACAGGGCGTCCTGGTCCAAGTCATATTGATGATACAGTTTGTCGCATTTGCAGGCGCGCTGCTCTTCGGCAGGGTGGCGATCCGCATCGGCGCGAAGAAGGCTCTGATTATCGGGCTGATCGTGTGGACAGTGGTCGTGATCTACGCCTATCTGGGCCTGCGCGGGGAGAGCCGAGTCCTGGAGTTCTGGATCTTGGGGGGGTGCATCGCTCTGGTGATGGGCGGTACGCAGGCGGTCAGCCGCAGTCTGTTTTCCAATATGATTCCGCATGGGAAGGAGGCCGAGTTCTTCTCGATCTACGAAGTGAGCGAGCGGGGAACGTCGTGGCTCGGCCCGCTAATCTTCGCCGGGGTCAACCAACTGATCGGAAGCCTGCGTCCGGCGATTCTGTCAATCATTCTCTTCTTTATCGTTGGGATGATTCTGCTGTTGCGCGTAGACGTGCGGCGGGCCATCGCTGAATCGGGGAACAAGCCGCCTGCGGTTGTCTGAGTGCAGAAACGAGCAAATGCCGCTATAGATCCCACTCGTACACATTGCCGGTTCTGGCGTCGATAACGATCGTCTGGCCGTCGATAAGCTCATCCCAGTCGCCGCTTGCTTGCAGAATCGCGGGAATGCCCAACTCGACCGCCGCCAGCGCCGCGATGCTGTCGGGCGCGGATTCCGCGGTGATCAGGCCGCCTGCCTGGTAAACCAACTCCGTGCTGGCCTGGTCCAACTCCTCCGCCACCAGAATGTCCTGCGTGGTCATCAGATGGTGATGATCAGGATGGCTCTGTCCCGGTTTCAGGCGCACAACGCGCCCGCTCATGCGCCGGTTGCCCACGCCTTGCCCGTTCATCAGCACTTTGGCGATGCGGCGAACGGTCATCAGATTGGTGGCGCCGGGCACACCCCCCACCACGCCGCCGGTCACGACAGTCACGTCGCCCTGTTCGACAAAACCGGCGCGCAGGGCGATGCGCACCGCGTCCTCCAACATCTCGTCGATGGTGTTCATGCGCTGGCCCATCAGGGGATAGACGCCCCAAAACAGGGCAAGCTGGCGATAGACAAGATGGCTGGGCGTCACGGCGATGATCGGCACGGAGGGGCGGAAGCGGGCCAGTTTCTTGGCTGTCGCACCCCTGGCCGTGGGTGCAATGATCGCGGCCGCGCCCACGTTTTGCGCCGTGTCCACCGTGGCCTGGCTGACGGCATCAGCGACTGAGCGCGCCTCGCCAAGGCCGTGCTCTTCACCCAACTCGGAATCGGTGGCCGTAGAGCCGAAAAAGCCATCCACCGCCTGCTGGGATGGGCGGTAGTGGGGCTGCGTGAAACCGCGCACGCGCTCCGCCTCCCTGGCGATATTCAGCATTGTCTGCACTGATTGGACCGGGTAGCTGCCAGCAGCGGTCTCGCCGGAGAGCATGATCGCGTCACTGCCATCCAGCACAGCGTTGGCAACGTCGCTGGCTTCGGCACGTGTGGGGCGCGGATTGCGGATCATCGAATCGAGCATCTGCGTCGCCGTGATCACCGGTTTGTCCGTCTCGATGCAGCGGGCGATGATCATCTTCTGAATCATCGGCACCGCCTCCGGGCTGGTCTCGATGCCTAGGTCGCCGCGGGCAACCATCAGGCCGTCGGATGCTTGGACGATCTCCTCGATGTTCTCCACCGCCTCCGGCTTCTCGATCTTGGAGATAATCGGCGTGGCGCGGCCCAGCGGCGCGCGGCTCTGAACCTCTTTGCGCAGTGCGTGGATATCGGCTGCCGTGCGTACAAAACTGAGCGCAATCCAATCGGCCTGATGTTGCAGCGCGAACTCGACATCGCCGCGATCTTTCTCGGTCATCGAAGGCATGACCAAGTTCGTCTGCGGAAGATTCATGCCCTTGCGATCATGCAGAATGCCCCCCACGATTACCTGGGTCCGCACCGTCGTCTCGGTCGCGTCGATCACTTCCAGTTCGAGCAAACCGTCATCCAGCAAAATCCGTTCGTGCGCATCTATGCTGCCCGGCACCTCATGATTCTGGATCGGCACGCGTCCTGGTTCGCCGACTATCTCCTCGGTGGTCAGGATCAATTCGTCACCGGCCCGCAGCGGGACGCCCCCCGGCTGCATTCTGCCGACCCGCAATTTCGGCCCCTGCAAGTCGACAAGAATCGCGACCGGTTGCTTGCGCGCCTGGGCAATTTCACGGATGGTGTGGATGTTGCGGGCGTGGAACTCGTGATCGCCGTGGCTCATGTTTATGCGCGCCACATTCATGCCCGCATCGATCATCTGCGCGAGAATCTCAGGATCCTTGCTGGCAGGCCCAATTGTGCAGACAATTTTCACCCGAAGCATTTGCATTCCCCGGTCTTGTTCGGCAACGGCGGCGCGTTTCATCTCTCGTGACTCACTCACTTCGAGTTACTGGTAGCTGATTCTATCGCTCTTGCGCACGACTTGAATCCAGGTGCGGCCCGGCTTCAGCGTGATCGTTTGTTCGCCTGGGCCGAACCAGCGCGGCGGGCTTTGGTCGTTGGCCCGCCAAGTGCCCTCATAGACCTTGGCATTGCGGAAGACGCGCAGATCGCCGAACCCGTAAAGTTGAATCTTCACGCTCAGAGTTCCCAAGCTGTCTTCGACGATATTCGTCAGTTCGTGCTCTGCGAAGACGACGATGACGTTATCGCTGCTGATCTGCTGGCCGGTCGCCTGGTCTATATGCGGCGCGCCGCTCTGGAAGCGCAGATAGCGCCCGCTCAAAGGGTCATAGCGCCACTCCACCCCATTGCCTTCAGGGTAAGGAATGTGGATCGTTGTCGCCTCGGAGGCGGCAAAGTCCGGCGGCATCTCGCTGAAGGAGAAGCTCGCCCGCTCTCGAGGCCGCGGGTTATTTCTCTGCGCCTCCAACCAGGGGCTGAAAATCTCCAGGCAGTAGGGCAGGAGCGGCGAAACCTCACAAGTCTGGGTAAAGTCGTTCACCCAGCGGCGCACGCGGTCTACGCTGGTGCGCAGGCGCGTGCGGTAGTTGTTGCCAACGCTGTAAAAGTAGGTTGTACTGTATGGGTCCTCGGTATCAGCGTCCAAATACGGGAAGCCTACCTCGTTCTTCAGCAGATAGCGGATGCCGTCACTTCCGCCGGAGCAAGCCAGCAGGCCGTCGAACATATAAGTCGTATGGATGTTGGGCCAGCGAGCGCTGCGCACCGGGCCAATCTCTTTGGCGGGGATGCTCTGGAACATACTGGTGAGACGGGTCAGATGGTAGCCATCGACAATGTATTCGTAGGTCACGTCCGCTTCGTTGAGGCCGTAATGACTTGAGCGGCTGGTGACATCATTGTTGAGGCAAACGAGAATAGGCGTCTCATACTGGAGAGCGGGATCCGCCAGAGGCAGACCGGTATACGGGGCCAAGTTCGCGGGTATTGGCGTCGCGGTCGGGGGTGGTGGCGGCGTCGGCGTGTCCGTCTTCGGCTGAGCCTGTATAGCCGCCGTCTTAGTAGGCGTCGGCGTCTCCGCCGTACTGCTCGGTGCGCAACCTGTGATGAGTAGAGCAAACAGGACAAGTGTAGCCGCGGCGCAGGCGAGAGGCTGAACTCCGCTGACCAAAGGAGCCTGGAATGTGAATGGGGCGCTTCTTTCACAGGCCGGCTTCGCTCCCCGCCGCATAGTCCGGCGAATCGTCAAAAGGGCATGTGACAAGAGTCTCACGGGCTTCCTTCAATTCTTGGCGTTGGGGGTGGGAAATGTAGACGCTCTTTGCGTGAGAGTGATTCCAAATGTGGTTAAGTATACTACACGCACACTGATCCACTACTTTCTGGACTTCACCGGTATGCAAACTGTTCCTCTTTTCAAATCAGCGAGGCGAGCAAAGACATTGGCGAATGGGATTGCACGCCAGTGAAATGTTTGACCTGCTGGCGACAGGAGAAGCCGGGGCTGACGAGCGCCTCGTTTTCACCCAGCGCCCGGACGGCTGGTAACAGGCGACGCTCTCCTATGGACTGGGAAACATCATAGTGCTCATAGCCGAAAAGCCCCGCCAGTCCGCAACAGCCGCTGTCCAGCACGCTTACTTCACACTCCGGGATGGCGGCAAGCAGCTGTTGCAACGGCTGCATTCCCACCAACGCCTTCTGGTGGCAGTGGCCATGAACCAAGACTTTGGCGGGGCCTGCTTGTGTGGGCGTCATGCGCGGGCCTGCCCACTCTTCGAATAACAGGCAAGCGTCAGCCACCTTTTGTGCGTCCGCTTGGGCGGCGTCCCGCAGCAGTCGGGGGTGATCGTCCTGCACAGCCGAGTAACAACTCGGTTCGCAGAAGAGAATCGGCGTGCCCGCCTCCGCCAGAGGCAGAAGCGCGGCGGTTACGGCTCCGGCCTGTCGCGCGGCCGCATCCAGAAAGCCCTTGGAGATCAGCGGCCGCCCGCAGCAGACCTGCGGGGCGACCGCCACTTCGGCGCCGCAACGCTCCAGCACTTGCGCGGCGTTGGCAAGATGGGACGGCTCGTAGAAGTTGCTGAACGTGTCGGCGAAAAGAGCTACTTGCAATCCAGCGGCTCGCTTCATGCCATTGCGCCAACTTTGGGTAAACGGGCGACCGGCAAAGGCGGGCAGGGGACGGCGTCGATCCAGTCCGAACAGCCGTTCGTTCAGAGAGCGCACAACGCCGGCGCCGGCCAGCCAATTCGACAGCGGCGCCAAACGACTGCCCCACAGCGCGATCTGATCCGCCCGTGACAGCACGCGCTCCTTGAGCGAAGCGCGATGGCGCGTGTGATATTGATGCAGAAACTCACTTTTCAGACGGGCCATGTCCACGCCGGTGGGGCACTCCCGCTTGCACGCCTTGCATTCCAGGCACAGATCCAAGACCGGCAGCAGCTCCTCATCGCCGAAGCCGGTGGCCTCCAGACCGCCGACGAGAGCAACGCGCAATGCGTTGGCGCGACCCCGTGTGCTATCGATCTCGTTGCGCGTTGCCATATAGGACGGGCACATCGTGCCGGTCAGCGTCTTGCGGCAGGCGCCCACACCACTGCACTGTTCTGTCGCCCGCACCAGCCCGCCGAAATCAGAGAAATCGAAAGCGGTGTTGTAGTCCGGCGTCTGGTAGTCCGGCCCGAAGCGCAGGTTGGAGGTCAGCGCCGGCGCGTGAACGATCTTGCCCGGGTTCAGCAGATTGGTCGGGTCGAAGGCCGCCTTTACCTGGCAGAAGGCGTCGTACAGCACAGGGCCGAACATCTTCTCCTGAAAAGGCGCCCGTACCAGCCCATCGCCGTGCTCGCCGGAGAGCGCGCCGCCGAATTCCAGCACCAGATCCGCCACCTCCGCGGCGATGGCTTCGAAACGCTTTACCCCCTGCGCGCTCTTCATATCGACCACGGGACGAATGTGAAGCAACCCGACCGAAGCGTGCGCGTAAAAGCCTGCTTCGGTCCCGTATTTCGCCAGGATCGCCTGGAAATTCTCGATGTACTCGCGCAAGTGCTGCGGCGCGACCGCAGTGTCTTCGACAAACGATATCGCCTTGGGGTCACCTGTCTGGGACATGGTAAGCCCCAGCGCGGCGCGGCGCAGTTCCCAGATGCGGGCCTGTTCAGCCGGTTCAAACGCGCGGTGTAGATAGCTGCCCAAGCCGCGCGCGTTCAGGTCTGCCTCAAGGTGTCCGATCTTCCCGCTCAGTTCGTCTTGCGACTGGCCGAAGAACTCCACCAGTAGAACCGCGGCGGGATCTCCGTGGATGAAGCTGCGTAGGGGCGCAAACTCGATACGGCCTCGCGTTTTGTCCAGCATGAATCGATCGATCAGTTCCACCGCGGACGGGCCGTGTTCCAGGATCACCGGTGTGGCAGTCATCGCATCCAGCAGGTCATCAAACTGGACGCTGCACAGGGCGCGATCTGGAGGCAGGGGGACCAGCCGCATCGTGGCCGCCACCGTCAGACCGAGCGTGCCCTCCGAACCGACCAGGATGCGCGCCAGATTGAACTCCGAGGAGTGAGGAGTGAGGTGCGACGGGTGAGCGCTTTGGCTGCCGGCTTGTTCTCGCGTGGCGAAGCGGTTCTTGTCCTCTTCGTTGTTCGCTACGAACTCATCCAGGTTGTAGCCGCCGACGCGGCGCAAAATACGGGGATAGCGCCGCCGGATTTCGTCTTCCAACTCCGTGCTGAGCCGCCGCACAGTGCGATAGGCCGCGCCCTCCTGATCCTGCTGCGCCAGCTTGGCTTGCAGTTCACTCTCCGTAAGCGGGCCAAACTGCGCGATGCTGCCGTCGGTGAGGATGACCTCCAGTGACTCCACATAGTCGATTGTCTTGCCATAGATAACCGAGCGCGTGCCGGCGGAGTTGTTGGCGATCATGCCGCCGATTGTGGCCCGATTGGACGTGGACAGATCCAGGGGCAGCTGCAGGCCATGCGGTTTGAGCAGTTCGTTTAACTCGTCGAGGACGATACCCGGCTCGACCGTGACCGTTGCGCCCGCGATGTCAAGTTCGAGGACGCGGTTCATGTAACGGGAGAAGTCCAGCGAGATACCGGCGCCAATCGCCTGACCGGCCTGCGAAGTCCCGCCCCCGCGCGCGGTGATCGACACGCCGTGCCGTCGGCAGATCTGCACGACCTGCGCGACATCTTCGCGGCTGCGGGGCGTCACCACGCCCTGGGGTAGAATCTGGTAGACGCTGGCATCCGTCGCGTGCATCGCCCGGCTTGCGCCGTCAAAAAGCACGTCGCCGCCGACCACAGCGCGCAGTTCGTGCGCAAGATTCTGTGCATCAGCGACCGAGGAGTGAGGGGTGAGGGGTGAGACCTGTGTGTCCCCACTGGCAGCGATTTCCGGCGAGGCTAAGGCGTTCTCTCTCTCCTCTCTTTTCTTCACTCTCTGCTCCTATTGCGCCAGAAATCCCAGCGCTTTACTGACGCCCCCGCTTACATGGGGGACGCCGCAGGCTGCCAACCCCATCTCCACGCCGCAAAGCGTACCGGCCAGCATCAGATCGTTGAGATCACCGAGATGGCCGATGCGGAAGAGCTTGCCCTTCACCTGCCCCAAGCCCGTGCCCAGAGACATATCGAACCGCTCCAGGATGACCCGGCGCAACTCGTCTGCGTCGTAACCGGCGGGCATGGCCACTGCCGTAAGCGATTGCGAAAAGGCTTGCGGATCCTGGCAGAAGATCTCCAGTCCCCAGCCGCGCACAGCCTGCCTCGTCGCCTCCGCCAGACGCGTGTGGCGGGCAAAGACCTGCGGCAGCCCTTCTTCCAACAGCATCGACAACGCCTCATCCAATCCGAAAAGTAGGTTCGTGGCCGGTGTGTAAGGGTAAAATCCGCGCCGATTGAACTCCAGCACCGCTGCCCAATCCCAATAGGATCGGGGCAGACCCGCCGAATCCGTCGCGGCCAGGGCCTTGCGGCTGAGCGCGTTGAAGCCGAGACCGGGCGGAATCATCAGCCCTTTCTGCGAACCGGCGACGGTCACATCCACGCCCCAATCGTCATGGAAATAGTTCATTGCACCCAGAGAGGAGACCACATCCACCAGCAGCAGCGCATCGTGGTCTGTGCGATCCAGCGCCGCTCGCGCGCCCGCTATGTCATTGACGACGCCTGTCGACGTCTCATTGTGGACCAACGCCAGCGCCCGGATCTTGCGCCCATGATCGGCGGCCAGGCGGCTCTCCAGCGCGGCGATATCAACCGGACAGCGCCAGTCTCCCGGTAACTGTTCCACGGTCAGGCCGAGACCGGCAGCCACCTTCTGCCAACCGGCGGCGAACTGTCCATTTGCGCCGAACAGCACGCTGTCTCCCGGCGACAGCGTATTCACCAGCGCGGCCTCCCATGCGCCGGAGCCGGAGGAGGGAAAGATGACAACCGGCCCGCTCGTCTGGAAGACCAGTTGCAGCCGTTCCAGAATGTGCAGCGTCAGCCGGGCGAACTCCGGTCCCCGGTGGTCAACTGTGGAACGGGAGAGCGCGCGCGCCACCCGTTCAGGCAAGTTTGTCGGGCCGGGAATCTGGAGAAAGTGGCGGCCTGGACTGTATGTGGACATGGCAGAACTCCCGTGGCCAGTGTGCAGCGATGATTGCCCAGCGTTTAAGCCAACTCCTCCTGCAGGCGGCGCAGCACAATCTCCGTCTCGCCCTCAAGCAGCGTATGCACGGCAAGGTGCAGACCGCCCGGTTCGGCACGACAAAAGATCGCTGGCGAACCGTTTTGCAGCGCGTCAACAACTGCCTCGGCAGTGCGACCGCTCGCCTGCTCATCCCAGCCGACGCGCAGGCGCATCCACGGGCCAGCGCCATCCTTTTCCCACATGTTCTCAGTCTCAACATGGGAAAGTCCTGCCAGACCATCGGAAATCACCGCGATGCGTTCGGACTGAAGTTGCAGCCGCTGCTCGTGATCGGCGTCCAACCAGTGGCGCAGAGCCATCGTCGTGCCGATCACTTCCTGACGGTCAATTTTGTAACCGCGGCCGATACTGTTGTTGCCGGTTTCGAAGCCGGTGAAACCATTCAGCCGCGCGGCATCAACGAACTCGCCCCGCCCGGTGAGGACGCCGGTCGAGTTGCCTGAACCAAGATATTTGCCGCCGAAGCAGACGAGATCGGCGCCGCTGGTGGCGACACGGCGCATACGCTCCAAAGGGTAGATCTCGGCGGCCGCGTCGACGAGGATGGCTAGGCCTGCTGCGTGCGCAATGTCGATGGCGTCGGGCAGAGATACTGTGTTGGGGAAGCGCTCGCCCGCGGCGAAATAGAGAATGCCGGCCGTTTGCGGGCCGATCGCATCCCGCAACTGCTGCGGCGTGCAGCTGTCATCGTCGCCGACCTCGACCAGCTTGCCTCCTGGCGTCGTCACGCTGCGGTCATAGCGGTAACGAGTCGGCTTCTGGATGAGGAACTCGTTTTTCATGCCGGTTGTGTCGGGCAACTGGCGAATACGCTCCGGATCGCTGCCAGCCAGGATCGCGGCCGCGCCTTGCACCAGCGCAGCGTAGCAACCGGACGTCACCAGCCCGCCGCCCGTGCCCAGCATGTCGCCGATGGCTCTACCGGCGCCGTCAAAAACGTCATCCATTCGCGAATAGGCGGTGTTGGCGGACTCCATCGCCTCTCGCACCTCCGGCGAAAGCACCGAACCTCCGAGGATCGTCATGTGGCCGCCGGCGTTGATAATCGGTTTGATTCCGAGCGTTTCGTAAATGTCTGATGCGCCCTTGCTCGAAAGGGGCGCGCTGTCACTGCTGGACATTACACTTGCCTCCTTGACTCAGTTAAGGAATTCTTTGTCTTCCGCCTCCAGATATTTCTGGGCAGCGTTCTTGTTGAAATTGACTCCGAGACCGGGCCGATCCCAGACGGTGATGAAACTGTTTTCGACAATCGGGTCCGGCAGGCCATCGACAATATCATACCACCATTCAGGCCGCCCCACCGGATACTCGAAGGCGATGTAGTTGCGGGGCAGCGCCGCGGCCGCCTGCACCAGGGCGGCCAAACCGATCAACCCGTCGCCCGTACCATGCGGCGCCATGAGAATGCCGTGCAGGTCCGCGTATTCAGCCACCCATTTCAGCTCGGCGATGCCACCGATGTCGGCAGGGTCCGGCCCGACAATGTTGACCGCCTGCATCTCGAACAGCTCCTTGAAATTCTGCCGCAAATAGATCTGTTCGCCGGTGTGAATCGGCGTGGAGGTGCTGCGGGTCACTTCGCGGTACTGCTCGGCCAGCACATAGGGCGTGTAATCGCCGGTAATCAGATCCTCCAGCCACATGATGTGCAGCCCTTCCACCGCTTTGGCCAGCCGGATGGCGTCCGGCACGGTCCAGCCGGGGCCGCAATCCAGGGCCAGGCCGATTTCGTCGCCGACAACCTCTTGCATCGCCTCCACGCAGGCCACCACATGCTTCAGCCCCTTTGGCGTCAGCAGCCCGCGCTCAGTCTGGTGGTAAACTCCCAGCCGTTCACCGTAGGAGAAATCGCTCAGTTCGTCCGGCATACGGCTGTGGAAACCGATCCCCTGTTTGATGATCGAGAATCCCTCTTTCGCTTCTGCCATGCGCGCCATGTTCTCGGCATAGTGTTCAGGCTCCTGGCCCGCCAAGGGGAAGCGCAACGCGCCGTTGTAAACGCGCACTTTGTCCCGCACTTTGCCGCCCAGCAGCTTGTAAACCGGCACGCCCGCAGCTTTGCCGGCGATGTCCCACAGGGCCATCTCGATGGCGCTGACCGCGCTTCCCCACGGCTTGAAACTGCCCAGACGGCGGATGCGCAACATTACGCGCTCCACGTTTGTCGGATCCTGACCCACGATGAAGTCGCGATAGAAGAGGACATGGGGCTTCAGATAGGACTTGAAATGTTCAGCCTGTCCGTAGCCCTCGATGCCGGCATCGGTCGTTACCCGGACGACGGGGCTGCCGCCGAGAATCGCGCACTTGAGATCGGTGATTTGCATGGAGAGGCTCCGCCCAAGGGAATGAGGTGTGAAAACTGAGCAGTTTTTCGGACCTATATCATAGACTTGCAACTGTCGCAGCCAAAGGAAATAGTGGGATAGGCACTGTAGAATTGTACTGCGTTTTGGCGATGAATGCCAGCACTCGATCGGATTGCCGACCGCCATCACTCCGCGACGGACGTCGGTTCTACTGCGTCTGGCAAATGTAACATTTGACAATAGAACAAATGAACTTCTATAATGTCCTCTGAGGTATCAGGGAAGCTGATCGACTCGGAGAGGTTCAGGCCTCGCAACCTGTACACTCTGGTTCGGCTTCCCATCCGTTTCCAGGATTGCCGAACGTCCCCTCCCCCCGACGAATGGTAGTTCGATAGTCCGGCAGCGGCTCTGTGTCCTGTTGGGCGGTAATGGGCGGGTCTGAGCAGCGTTACCGGGGCGTGTGTGACGTACTCCCTCGAATGGCTCACATTTCGGCTCCACTGCGCTTGGCAGACCCGCCCCTTTCCTTCCACTGAAAGGGGACGCTCACCAGAATTGTTACATGCCGCACCCTGCGGGGCCACGATAATTCTGGTCAGGCCCAAGTTTCTTGTCTATTCCCATTCTGTGTTATATCATTTGCTAAATATCTTGACAGCTTCCCAAACAGTCTCAAGCTTTACCAAATAGGGGAATGCTGAGAAGTACATTGCACTGTCGCCAGACACAATTGAAGGAAGCGATATGACTGACCGACAGACTGATCCTGAGTTTGATGAAATCGAGGGCATAGGAAGCCCTGAAGACGAGGCGCTGGGCGGCTATCCACTGGATACCATGTTGATCCGGAGTGAGAACCGAACCATCTATGAGATCCTGCGCAGAATCGAACAGGAACAGTTCATTATGGATCCAGACTTTCAACGGGATTTCATCTGGGACGTCGAAAAGCAAAGCAAGCTTATCGAGTCGGTACTGATGCGCATACCGCTCCCGGTGTTCTATATTGCGGAAAACGAGGACGGGAGGATGGTCGTTGTAGATGGGTTGCAACGGTTGTCCACCTTTTGGAATTTCGTCAAAGGTAGGTTGCGTCTCCGGCTCCCGGAAAACTCGAGACTGAATAGAAGGCAGTTTGCAGAACTCGAAAACAATCTCCAAAATCGAGTTGAGGACTGCAACCTGACTCTATATGTCATTGACTCGAAAGCGCCTGAACGGGCGCGACTCGACATCTTTGAGCGAGTCAACAGCGGCGCTCCACTGACGCGTCAGCAGATGCGTAACAGCCTCTATATGGGTCAAGGCACCCGCTTCCTGAAAGAAGAGGCGGCAACCCCTCTATTCTTGGAGTCGACGGGAGGCAGTTTGAACTGGCGTCAGATGAGGGATCGCGAATTCATAAACCGCTTCTGCGGATTCCAGCTCCTTTCTCTCGATGAATACCGTGGAGATATGGACCTCTTTCTGTCTGAAACCCTCAAGAAAATGAACAAGCTCGAAACTGGACAACTCGAAAAACTATCTGTTCTATTGCAGACCGGATTAAAAAACAACTTGAACCTTTTTGGTCGGTATGCATTCCGAAAACATACCGAAGCACAAGAAGGCCGTCGTTCCCTCATTAACGCTTCCCTATGGGATGTGATGTGTATTGGGCTAGCTCAATACGAAATGAACATTGTAGAGGGTAAAAAGAAACGATTGCTGACAGCATATTATCGCCTGCTGGGTGAAGAAGAGTTCGTCGACGCAATTTCATTGGGAACGAATCAGGCGAACAAGGTAAACAGGCGTTTTGAGATGGCTAATGGCATGTTTCGGGAGGTGTTTGGTGATAAACCGGCTTGACCTTAAGACTTTTAAATGTTTTGAGAAGCTACGACTACCCCTTGGGCCTCTGACCCTCTTATCTGGCACCAACGCATCAGGGAAGTCATCCGTCCTGCAGAGTCTTGTTCTTCTACACCAGACACTTCAGGTAAACGAGTGGTCAACCCGAATTATTCTCAATGGCGACATAGTCAATTTAGGGACAGTCACTGATGTCGTTGACCAAGTGAATGGTAGAAACAGCATTGTAATAGGCTTGACTGACGATGAAGGAAGTTGCCAGTGGTCGTTTTCGGGTGACCGGAGCGATATGTCTATGGAGTTGGAAAGATTTGTTGTTGACGGGGTGACATTTGAACCGCCATTATTTCTTAAAGACTTGCTGCCCTCAATTGATGAGACGAGTTCAGTACGTGAACTGGTAAGTGCAATAAAGAGACTATCCTTTATAACGGCTGAAAGAGAAGGGCCTCGCGATGTTTATCCACTCGAAGATAAGTATGCTCTTATGCGGGAACAAGCTGTGTGGACCACGAGCGAACTATTAGCACATCAGCAACTTTTCTTTTCACGAGTCGGGCCTCGGGGAGAAAACGCGATTAGCGTCTTGTTTTGGGGTAGGGACGAGCTTGTTGCCGAAGATCTCAGAATCCCTGAAACTGTCCCTACTCTTATGCATCAGGTCGGGGCGCGAATGAACACCTTCTTTCCGGGGATTGCCGTGAATGTACAACTGGTACCCCAAGCCAACGCGGTTACGCTCGGAATTAGGATGTCAGAAGCAACTGAATTTCTCCGCCCTATTCATTGCGGGTTCGGGATAACTCAAGTCCTGCCCATTGTGATTTCTGCTCTTACGATCCCTCAGAATGACCTTTTCCTAATAGAAAACCCAGAAGTACATCTGCATCCGGCTGGCCAGGCATTGATGGGCCAATTCCTTGCTGAATTAGCAAATTACGGGATACAGGTAATCGTAGAGACACATAGCGACCATGTTCTCAATGGCATTCGAAGAGCAGTAAAGGCTGGAACCATACCTGCCGAAAAGGTAGCGCTGCACTTCTTCAGAGCGAGGTCCGTGGATGCGCCGCAAGTGTTGAGCCCGGTTATTGACAGTTCTGGCAATGTGGACGTTTGGCCGGAGGGTTTTTTCGATCAGTTTGACAGAGATATGGACTACTTCGCCGGCTGGGGTGAGTGATGGATCTGCTACTGAACGACCTGTCGCTCCATGGGCAGTTCCCTGACATCATTACTTTTCGAGAGGCGATTTACAGAGTGATGTCAATGCGAAAACTGGCGAACAGTTATGATCGCGAAGTGTACTCTCACCGCAACATTCTTTATGGACTCGCATATCCCACAGCTTCACTTCACGAGGCGCTGCAAAGTCTTCCAAGAGACGAGAAACAAGCAATTTTGCGATGGCTGACTCGGCACGGTCCCTTCTGGGACGAAGTTGCTCAGCACAGCCCAGATCTCTGGATGACGAGTGGGGACGAGATTGTTACAGATACGGCTGTGGGTGAGGCCGCCCATTGCATCTCAGTCGACATTAGTAGAGGTCTTGTGAGTTTAGTCCCGTCCAAGTGGCAGTTATCGCCCATACGCGTGAAGATTGTTTCGGATACCGAGACTGACGTTTGTGTCCCCAACTATTGGGAACTCCCCGATCTTGAAGCTGCCTTGCAAGAGGCGAAACCGCCAATATCAACCTGGGACCAGTTGGAGTCCGAATCGCGTGCTAAGTTCCAAAGATTGTTCTTCTCCTCTGACTGCTACAACCATTTGGAAGGGCAGCCTTTCGCCCCTGGAGCGGCTGCCCGCATACTCAGCCTTTTAGGTGTCCTGGACCAGCTAACGGGTTCGGTGGACGCGTCAAGGCGGAGAACCTCGGAGGGGCACCGGCTGTACCAAGATCACTTTACGGGCAAGAAGGCATGGTTTTCGGATTCTTCGGATACAGAAAAACGGAAGTTTGGGAAGGAGCTAACTTTCCCTGATCCTCTGGGATCTGGTAGGCCCCTGTTTTGCACTTGGCACGGAAAAGTGAAAACGCCCCCTCTTCGCATCCACTTTGCCTGGCCCAACCGTTCCGGCGGTCCATTTTGCATTGTCTATATAGGGATGAAGATTACGCGTCAATAGTCGTTGAGTTGCCTCAACGAACTTTGAATCTTCGGCTTGTTATGCCTACATTTGTCTGAGGCCAGGAGTTCTCCGATTAAGCTGCCACTAGAGACGACACGGCGGCAGGGTAGACATAGCTTAGCAATCCTAAAAAAGGCGATTTCCCACTCAAGATCATTTTGGTACAATAGACCTCGTTTGGCTCGGCACGGACGTGTTCGTTGCTGCCCTGATTCAAAGTCAATCACTTGACCCGCTTATCGCAATCGAACGGCGTAGCCATACCCGAAATCGGTGACGTTGCGCAGCCCAATCCGCCAATAGGAATCACACAAGGAAAAACCCGATGCGACTCTTGCTCTTCGACAGTTATAAACTGGGTGTATGGGACGGTCAACAGGTTCTGGACGCCTCGGCCGCGGTCGCCGGTTGCGGCCACCACTCTCCACAAGAGATGATGGAGATGTTGATCTGCGACTGGGCCAACGTCGAGCCTCGCATTCGCGATGCGATTGACTCGGCCATCGGCGTCGCGCTGGAGGAAGTGCGCTGCTGCCCACCCCTTCCCAGGCCGGGTCAACTGGTCTGCCTGGCGGGCAACTATCTGGAACCGGCAAAGCCTGAACGGGGCCTGTTCAACGCCTTCCTCAAATCACCCAATTCCGCCCTCGGCCACGGCGGAACGGTCATCCTGCCGGATGCGGAGGCCAGCGTATTCCACTTTGAGCCGGAGTTGGCCCTGGTTATCGGCAAGAGCGCCAGCCGCATCGCCGCCGAGGACGCGCTGGATCACGTTTTCGGTTACACACAGTTCATGGATGTCTCCGCCAGAGGGCTTCCGGGCGGCTTCTTCCTGGGCAAGTCCTGGCACACTTTCGGGCCGATGGGCCCGCTGCTGGTTACCCGCGATGAGATCCCCGACGCCAATGATCTGGGCGTGCGTCTGTGGGTCAACGACGAGAGGCGTCACGACATCTCCACGCGTGATATGGACCGCCATATTTCCGAACTGCTGGCGGAGGTCACGAATGTGCTTCCCCTGGAGCCGGGCGACGTGGTTTCCACCGGCACACATCATTTCGGACTGGAACCGGTTCAGGACGGGGACACAATTCGCCTGCAAATCGACCAATTGGGGCCGGCTCTCGTCGTGCAGTGCGCCGATCCGTCCGGCCGTTCCTGGTAACGATGAACGAGAGCGGTGCGAGACTGACCGGCCCTGAGTTTTTGACGCTTGTCCCGCCCGATGGGGTGTGATACGATCCGCCGTGAGGGATTGGGTTCTGTCCGAATGCCGTGCGCTTCCATAGCGCGAACGGTATTCCTTGGGAGATGGCAGTTTGGTTGCCGCCGACTGCCCGACAGATGGAGTTGGCGGCAACCAAGTTAGCCCCTTTCATGACTAACGGCATGTTGAGCCTTGAGAGTGGCGTTCCCTCTTCGCCTGCCCTGACTGCGCTGGATTACGGATACAATTCTGCCTCCAAATTAAACACACATGGATGCTGTTCTGTGAGCGATCGTTCAGGACAAGCGCTTCCGTTTCGCCCTCTCGCAGGCCATCAATCGCGCCGGCGTCTTTTAAGTTCTCTACCTGGGCCAAGCTGAACCCAATCAGGTGTCCCCGACCAAGACCACGTGGTTTACTGGGCGCAACAGGCAAATTGCTTGGTCTAACACGACCTCGACCGGGCAGACTGGGACAGGAGCGGTCTTGTCAATCTACGTCGAAATCCATATTCGCGGTTCGTTGGACGAACTCTGGCAACGAACGCAGAGCCCTGATATGCACGAACGCTGGGATTTGCGCTTCACGTCGATAGAGTATCTTGAACGGACCGACGACTCTGGACCGCAGCGGTTCCGCTATGCGACGCGCATTGGATTCGGCGTGGAGATAGAGGGCTGGGGCGAGACGGTAGGCGAGCGGCTGGACGCCAATACGCGCACCTCGGCTCTCAAGTTTGGTTCCGATGATCCGCGTTCTTTGATCCGATCTGGGTCAGGCTATTGGAAATACGAGCAGATCGGGGACGCAGTGTGCTTCATCACTGGCTATGACTACGATGTTCGGTGGGGTTTGATTGGACGGATATTTGACCGGCTTTTGTTTCGTCCACTACTGGGGTGGGCGACGGCCTGGAGTTTTGACCGGCTGCGGCTTTGGATCGAAAAGAGTCAGGAACCACAGCAGGCGGCCCGTCAGGCTCTCAGTCATGCGCTGGCCGCGGCGACAATAGCTTTCATCTGGATTTGGCAAGGATTCGTGCCCAAGCTGGCCGGTCCGCATCCTGGTGAACTGGCCTTGGTGCTGGCCGCGGGCGTGCCTGAGCCGTGGGCGCCTGCGGTCATACGCCTCCTTGGCGTGGCGGAAGTGGCGATCGGAACCTTCTTCTTAGTGTACGCCCGACGCCGTTGGCCGTGGCAGGTGACGATCGCGCTGATGGCGATTGCGCTGGTCGGCGTGCTTATTGTGGCGCCGCAGCAGTTCGTGGGGCCGTTCAGCCCTCTGGTTCTAAATCTCTTGCTGGTCGTTCTTGCCGTCATCGGCCTGCTGTCTTTGCGGGATTTGCCATCCGCGCGCCGCTGCCGGCGCCACGTACACAGGGAAGCGACCATGGAGACCGGCTTGTGACTTCGATATATCAGCGTGCGCTCGGCTCGGATTTCAGTCGCCTACATCCTCGCATTCAGGAGCGTTTTGGGATTACGAGCGCAGACGGCCGCGCCGCGATCGGTCAAGGCACGATGGAGCACGTCTGGCACGGTCGTTTCTATACGCTGCCTTTTCTCTACATAGGCACATGGCGCAATATCATGTTTCCCGAACGAGGTCAGAACATACCTTTCACGATAGAAAACTGGGCCTACCGAGATTCTTTTGAACGGGAGACGGTAACCTGGTTGCGTACATTCAGCACGGGCCGCGGGCGCCGCTTTGACGCCTACATGATCTACAGTGAACAAAGGCAGTGCATCGTCGATTACCTCGGGACACGCCAGCATCTGGCCGTGGATTTGGAACTCTCGGTCACCGACAACGGCGGCCTTCGTCTGCGCTCCGGGGAGCAGCGCTTTTATGAGAAAATGCTGGCGTTCCGCTTTCCCTTGTTCTTTTCAGGCGAAGCAGACGTGTGTGAGTGGTTTGATGATGCGAGAGGCCGTTTTGGTATCGAGGTCAATGTCACAAACAGTACCTGGGGACCCTTGTTCGGGTACCGCGGCACATTCGACGTCGAATGGGTCGTCGCGCCGGACGGGCCACCGGCCTCTGTACGGCCGCGCCGCGAGGAGCGGCGGGAGTAGAGAGAGAACCGGGCGCGGGTTATTTCGGTCCGGAGATTGTCGTTCACAAGCGGGGAAACAGTCTCGCATATGACCGCAATATAAGGAGCAGAGCCGTCGCTCTTTACGCTCATCCCTTCGGACGGTTCACCTCAGTTCGTATACGCAAGAAACACGATGAGCATGACGGATACCAATCTTGTCGCCAGACCGGTTACGCGGGGGCCGAAGCATCATTTCTTCGGCTATTACGGCATATGCCCGTGGGATGCCACGGGTCAATATCTCCTCTGTCTGGAGTCGGATTTCACGAGCGGCCGCCTGCGCCCGAACGGCTGATCACCTTCAATCACCGCCAGGATGAACGCTATGTCGCGGTCGTGCTGGACATCCACACCGGGCAGAAGCGCATACTCCCCTATCCTGTCAGCGCGATGAGCCGCGATGGCGCCCAGGCTCTTGGCCTGAACTATGCCCGGCTTAAGTCGCTGCGCCCCGTGGTCGGCTATGCTGGGCTGCCGGACCCCTTCGCCGATCAGAACTGCCCTGCTGAGGATGGCGTGTACACGACCGCTACCGAAACCGGCGAGGCCCGCGTACTGGTGTCATACGAAGAGGTGCGCGACTTCCTCAGCGACTATGAGGAGGTTCAGACGCATAAAATCTGGTTCAACCATACCATAGTCAACCGCGACGACACCCGCTTCGCCTTCGTCGTGCGCTATCGAAATAACGGGAGGGAGATTGGGCACACGATCCTGTTGTCCGCCAGCATGGAGGGCGGCGAGTTGCGGGTAGTTACTGACTTGGGCGCTTCACACTTCGACTGGCTGACGGCTGAAACGATTCTCAGCTGTGTGACGATGAAAGAGGGCGAGAAGTACTACCTGATCAACGATACGAGCGGCGAATATGAAGCGGTGCGGCCCGATCTCCTGACCAGGAACGGGCATTGCAGCTTTACTCGGGATGGCGCCTGGTTGCTGACCGATGAGTCCCCCGATGAAGACAGCCGCCAGACCCTGCTTCTCTGGAATATGACGAAAGAACTGCGGGTCAATCTGGGGCGTTACCATTCTCCACTGCCGTTCCGGGGCGAGATTCGCTGTGATTTGCACCCCCGTTGGAGCCGTGATGAGCGGCAGGTCTGCTTTGACTCGATCCACGAAGGCAGCCGGCAGGTCTATGTGATGGACGTGTCCGAAGTTGTCGGCAACTGATGCGCGGTCATCCCGTATTGCGTAAGGCGTATTGCGTGGGGGAAGGCGAGTCGCCTGTACTCCCCCTTCATCCCCACCGCAAAGCTACCAGGAGAAACGTATGATTCCCACACGCCCTATCACCGCTGGGCCATCACACCACTGGTTCGGTTACTACGACAAACTTCAGTTCGATCCGTCCGCTCGCTACGTGCTGGGCATGGAGGTCAATTTCGAGCATCGCGAGCCGAAGCCGGAGGACTTGATCCGGGTCGGGATGGTCGATCTGGCCGACGATGACCACTGGATTGAATTGGGGGAGAGCCGCGCCTGGGGCAGGCAGGCGGGCTGTATGCTTCAGTGGTGGCCGCAGTCGAACAATGAAATCATCTGGAACGAGAGGGTAGACGACCGTTTCGTCAGCTACATCCTGAACATTGAAACAGGCCACCGCCGCACGCTGCCCCATCCCATCTTCACTCTCAGCCCTGACGGCACAACCGCACTGTCCATCGACTTCCATCGGCTGGAAGATTTGCGTCCCGGCTACGGCTACATGGGCATTCCCGATCCCTGGTTTGATATGCTTGCGCCGGAAGAGACGGGCATTCACACGGTCGATCTGCGTACCGCCGAAAGCAAATTGATTGTCAGCCTGGCTGAGGTGGCGGCCTTCCCCTACCCACATGGCGACATCAGCGCGGCCAAGCACTACTTCAACGTTCTCATTTTCAGTCCCAGCGGCACACATTTTCTTTTCCTGCACCGCTGGCGTTTTGGCGATGGGAGATTCCATACGCGTATGCTCACCGCCGCGGCGGACGGCTCCGACCTGACGGTCGTGGATCACTCCGGCCATACCTCCCATCTGATCTGGCGGGACGGCGCCCATATTCTGGCCTGGTCGCGCCGACCGTCGTATGGCGATGCGTTTTATCTCCTGCCCAACGCCGCCGACGGCGCCTGCGGCGCAGATGAAATCGTCGGCAAGGAACGTTTGCCCTTCAACGGACATTGCACCTATCTGTCGGACCGCGACTGGATTCTGAACGACACATACCCCTAGGGCGATGAAAGGCTCCAGGACCTTTACCTTTACCATGTGCCCAGCGACCGCCGCGTCGACCTGGGTCAGTTCCACTCGCCGCCCCCGTATACTGGCACCCTGCGCTGTGACCTGCACCCCCGCTCTAGCCCCGACGGCAGCAAAGTCGTGATCGATTCAGCCCACGGCGGAACCGGGCGGCAGATGTATCTCTTTGAAGTGGGGGAGGTCATCAGGGCGTAGCGGTAGGGAAGGCCCCGGAAGAGGTGTATCCAGGATTATTGTGGGTGCATGCCAATTGACTGTCTGTCAAGTGAGGCCAAACCGATCGACCTGGTCGAAGCCGCCAATGGTCAGGCAAATCTCCCCAATGATCTGGGATACGTCCTGTGAGAGGGGTGTGGTCCAGATTTGGGGACATCCCCCTGGGAACGCGGGCGTCTCGCCCGCAGCCCGTGTCGCTGGCCAGAGACACGCCCCAAACCCGCCCCCATTTTGAACTGCACCCCCTGTGAGAGGGGTGCATCCCAGATTTGGGGTTGTCCAGAGTAGCGGGCTGAAGGTCCCAGCGTAACTCCCCAGAGGTAGCCAGAAACTCGCCCCCATTTTGGGATGCACGCTGTGAGAGGCCCGGCCGCACACCAGTACAAGAGTGTGGTACAATGTCTGTCGTGCAGGCATCCGGCCGAGCCAGACCCCGTTGCACTCCCTGGCCGCCTGCCGCCAGCGACGGCCTCCGCAAACGCAAACAAGACGTTTCCCTTCGTATAGTAATTGAGAGGGGGGGGGGGGTAAAAGCGGACAAAGCGGACATTTTTTCCTGAACGTTTAGTAGAATGGCGCTCGGGTGCCCTCTGGGCGCGCGAAGCGGTAGCGCATTCAACATTTCCTTTTGAAGATTTTTTGGCGGACTTGTCTTCCATTGGCGCGCCAATACAAAAAACTGTCAAACCCGCCGTCAATATGTCCGCATCCAGACCTGGGAATCTCTTCCTCCTGTCAACAATAGGTCAGGCCAACCTGCCAACGCAACGGCTCCTGCCATCATCGCCCAAAAATCTCGGATGCGCCCCCCGGAAGCCATTGATTGACATGTTGACGGCATGATGCTATGTTGCCGCTATGCGTACAACACTCAACATTGATGATGACGTGCTGACAGTCGCCGGGCGATAGCGGAAATAAAAGGTTGTAGCCTCGGCAGCGCCGTGTCGGAGTTGGCGCGGCGCGGTCTCAAGGGGATGGACGCAGTCGAGAAAGACAATGTAATTCCTGTGTTTCGCGTCAGTGCCGATGCCGGACCAATTACCAGCGAGGATGTTTACAAGGCGCTCGACGATGCCGGTTACGCAGAGCGGGACGCCGACGGCTTCAGGCTGTGGAAGGATGGAACGGCGAGACCCTGAGTTTCATCGTCGAGGGCACCTCCCAGCCAGGTACGCCGGAGGAGGATTCGGTTCTCACCATCATCAAGTACTACGCCGAGATTGGCCTCAAGGCGACCTACAAGGGGATGGAGCGCTCTCTCTACACCGAGCACTGGTCGGCCAATACGCAGGACGCCGTCTACTGGGGCGGGTATCGTGATCTGCTGCCGATTCTCACGCCCTCACCTTGGATCGGCACAGAGTTGGATCGCCCCTGGGCGGGCGCGTATGGCCGCTGGAAGGTCGACGCGAACGACGCCAATGGCGAGCCGCCGCCGGACGGCCATTTCCTGTGGGACATCTGGGCGATCTGGGACAAGGTCAGTTCCGAGCCGGATCCGGCCACGCGCCACGAGCTGTTCACGCAAATTCTGGACATCTGGGCCGAAGAGATCCCGATTGTCGGCTATCTGGGGCAGTCACCGGCGCTGATCATCATGAAGGATACGATGCACAACTACATCAGCGGCCAGCCGGTCAACGATGGGTTGGAAGATGAGCATTTCCTGAATCCGCAACTGCTCTTCTGGGAAGATCCTGAGAATCATATGTAGCGCATACCGTCTATATTTGCGTTAGCAGGAGAGAGAATCGCTCTTCGCATCTCGCAACTGTGAGACGTCTGCGTTCCGAACCGAGTGGATAGCGGCAAAGCGATTTCATTTTGCCGCTTTCCACTTTCCACAAACTACGAGCTATGCAGACAAACAAACCGCGTTTTACCGCCGTCCGACTTTACAAGCACGCTGACGCCAACCTCTCTTTCTGGTATCCGCCGGAGTGGCGCCTGCTTGAGACTGCGACCCCCCATCCCGCAGCCAGCATCTACCCGGAACCGTCCGAAGAGGCCACGTTCTTCTCGATCTCAATGCAGGACATGGGCGAGCCGCTGGCGGCGGAAGAAAGCTCGCTCCTGGCCGAGGGCATCGAGGAAGGGTTGGAGCGACTCGAGGCCTGCGTAGTGGAACAGCTGGAAACGCTGCCCGACGTAGGGGACTGGTGCCAGGAGTGGGTATGCACGTTCAAACAGGACGAGACAACCCGCAAGCGCCGCGCCCGCCTCTTCTGCGTAGGGAAGTACCTGTATTCGGTTGTCGTGCAGGGGGCCACGGAAGAACGCTATGAACACTGGCGGGGTATGATGGAATGGGTCATGTTGACCGTCTTGAACACCTCTGTCGAGCAGAGTTAGACGAGGGGGTTGGACGCGGCAAAAGGGAAGTGCTATACTGCTGCGACACTGGCAATCTCAATAGAATTCACTGCTGAACAGCACCGATCGGCACCCGCCGGTCAGTACACTCCATTCGAAATCCGAATTGCGGAACCGCACTGGATTTCAAGCCAAGTGAAATTAGTTGATGACAATAGGCGCAGTTCGATCCGGACTTGGCGATGGTGCTGCTGGATCTAGCTGGCCATTCCGAGACCGACTCCTACGGCTTCCGTCTCTTCCCTGACGGCTCGCGCGTGAATTGGATCATCCAACTGGATACGAAGCAGGCCGATGTCCTCGATGTCTTTGAGTTGCTCGTCGAGCAGTGGCGGTCGGTCGGCCTGGACCCGTCGCTACGCCCCATCAATCGCTCGCATCTGGTCGAACTTGTGGCCGCCAACGACGTGGGAATGTCCGGCTGGGAAGGGGACATCTCCGACATTACGTGGGTCTGGCGCTCGCGGCTGAACCATCCTGGACACTGCAACGTTGTGTGGGGCAAGGCCTGGGACCTGTGGCTCAGCGGCAATACAGACGACGAGAATGCGGAAGAGCCGCCGGAAGAGATCGCCTGGGTCTACAACCGATGGCAGGAAGCGATCGACGCTGTGTCCGAAGAGCAGCACATCTCGATCGCACGCGAACTGTGGGATTGGTTCTACGACTTCCTGCCCGGCTTCGGCACGGTCGGCATCCCCAAGCCGGTCGTGATGAAGAAGAATCTCACCAACTTCCCCGACGACGGTGTGTGGGGCTTCTCCGTCATTCGAGCCGTGCCCCTGCATCCAGAGCAGTTCTTCTATAAGCAGAGTTAGCAAACACCACTGACCACTGGCGTCATGCGAGAATATATTCTGCGGCGGGTTCTCCAAGTCATTCCGACTCTCATTTTCATTTCCATCGTCAGTTTCGTAATCATCCAGCTACCGCCGGGGGATTACGTGACCGCTTATGTGGCAAATCTGTCGGCGGCAGGTGAGGAATCGAGCGAAGAGGAAATCTTAGCCCTGGAAGCGCATTACGGGCTGAACCAGCCTGGTTACATACAATACATCAAGTGGATCACGAACTTTGTGCAGGGGGACATGGGGTTGTCCTTCTACTGGGATCGCCCCGTCAACAGGCTGGTCGGCGAGCGCCTGATGCTGACGATGATCATGTCCTTCTTCACGATACTGTTCGTTTATGCCACCGCCATCCCCATCGGCATCTATTCCGCGGTGCGCCAGTACAGCACTGCGGAATATGCGTTCACCTTCATCGGCTTCATCGGCCTGGCCACGCCGAATTTCCCACTGGCGCCTATCTTTATGTACATCGGCATTAAAGTTTTCGGTGCCGGCGCAGGCGGGCTTTTCTCTCCAGAATATCTGGACGCGCCCTGGAGCGTGGGCAGAGTCTGGGATATGCTCAAACATATGTGGCTGCCCGTGGTGATCGTCGGCACATCCGGCACGGCGGGGACGATCCGCGTGATGCGAGCCACCACGCTGGATGAACTGGGCCGCCCGTATGTAGAGACGGCACGCGCCAAAGGACTGCGCGAGGGCGAGCTGACCATGAAGTACCCGGTTCGCGTAGCCCTGAACCCGATTTTGAGTACGATCGGATGGCAGCTCCCCCAGATCGTTTCCGGTACCGTCCTCGTCGCGCTGGTGTTGAATCTGCCCACAACCGGGCCACTCCTTTGGCGGGCGCTCATGTCCCAGGACTTGTACCTCGCCGCCAGCTTTATCATGATTCTCAGTACGCTTTCAGTGGTCGGTACGCTGATTTCGGACATTCTCCTGGCGTGGGTCGATCCGCGCATACGCTACGGAGAACGGGGATCGACATGACCGCAACAGCGCCACCGCAACATGCGGGCCAGGGCGAAGACACTGGTTCCTCTCCTTACGAGAGAGGGACTCTGTCGGACCTTATCGACGCCGAAGGCGCCATCGGCGAAAGCCGTACCCAGTATTTGACGCCGCGCCAGTTGATGTTCATTCGCTTCCGCAAGAACAAACTCGCGGTTCTCGGCATCTGGTTCCTCGTTCTCCTCTACCTTTCTGTTTTGTTTGCGCCGATGATAGCGCCGTATGACAAATCCCATCGCTTTATTAAGCATCTCTATCTGCCGCCGCGAAATATCCACGTCCGCGGCGAGGATGGCAGTTGGCAGCGCCCTTTTGTTTACGACGTTAAGATCGAGACCAACAAAGAGACATTCACCCGGGACTTTGTCGAATACCGCAGCCAGCAATATCCGATCAAACTTTTCGTCAAAAGCGATCCGTACAAGCTGTGGGGCCTCTGGAAGATGGACAGGCATCTGTACGGAGTCGACAACGCCGAGGAGGTAAGACCGATCTTTCTGCTGGGTGGCGATATCTTCGGGCGCGTTCTCTTCGGCGGTCGCATCTCGCTGTCGATTGGACTGGTCGGCGTCTCGATCAGTCTCTTCATCGGCCTGCTACTGGGGGGGCTGTCGGGGCTATATGGCGGCGTCGTGGACAATCTCATCCAGCGGCTGATCGAATTCCTGCGCTCGATCCCGACCATCCCTCTGTGGATGAGTCTGGCCGCGGCTTTGCCGGGGGACTGGCCGCAGATCCGCATCTACCTTGGCATCACCATCATTCTCTCCCTGCTCGGCTGGACGACCCTGGCGCGGGCGGTCCGGGGCAAGTTCCTCTCGCTGCGCAATGAAGATTTCGTCCTCGCAGCCCAGTCGGCCGGCGCCTACCAGTGGTATCTCATCTGGCAACATCTGGTCCCCTCCTTTATGAGCTACGTCTTGGTGGATCTCACGCTGGCGATTCCCAATATGATCCTGGGCGAAACGGCGCTCAGTTTTCTCGGGCTGGGGCTTGTCTCGCCGACCGTCAGCTGGGGTGTGATGCTCAAGGAGGCGCAGCAGGTCGTCGAAATCGCCATTCACCCGTGGGTTCTGTGGCCGGCAATGTTCGTTGTCGTCACCGTGCTGGCGTTCAACTTTATCGGTGACGGCCTGCGCGACGCGGCCGACCCGTATGCGGATCTGTAGTGCGTATCACTTGAAGCCGGCTTCGAACGCAGATGCCCGCCGATAACCACTGGTCACGATTCAACCGATGGACACGCTACTTGAAGTAAAGAATCTGCAAACTCAGTTCTTTATGGCCGAAGGTGTCGCCAAGGCCGTCGACGGCGCCACCTTTTCGATTCGGCGCGGGCAGGTGTTGGGGGTCGTGGGCGAGAGCGGCTGTGGCAAGAGCGTAACCGCCCGCTCGATCATGCGCATGGTGAGGCCCCCCGGCCACACGGTTGACGGCGAGATATTCTACTCGCGGCCCGGCGAAAATGGGCAGAGCATTGTCGTGTATCTGCTGCAAATGCCCGCCACCGGCGCGGAGATGCGCTCGATTCGGGGCGGGGAAATCGCAATGATTTTCCAGGAGCCGCGCGCTTCGCTCAGCCCCGTTCACCGCATCGGTGACCAGATCACCGAAAACATCCTTTTGCATCAGGCAGTCACCGCGGACGACGCCGAAGAGATCGCCATCGACATGTTGCAGCAGGTACACATACCGCTCGCCCCGCAGCGGATGACCGCCTTCGCCCATCAGCTCAGCGGCGGCATGTGCCAGCGCGTGATGATCGCGATGCCCCTCTCCTGTCGTCCCAGCCTGCTGATCGCGGGCGAGCCGACTACGGCTTTGGACGTGACCACCGAAGCCCAGATTCTTGAACTGATGCAGGCGCTGCAAGCCGAGCTGGACATGGCGATCATGTTCATCACCCATGATCTGGGCGTTGTGGCAGATATGGCCGACGAAGTTGCCGTCATGTATCTGGGCAAGGTTGTCGAACAGGGCGCGGCCGCCGAACTGTTCCGCGATCCCAAGCATCCCTATACGATCGCCCTGCTCGAGTCGCTGCCGCGATTGGACCAGAAGAGGGAGTGGCTACAGACGATTCGCGGCGTTGTGCCGGATCCCTACAGCACGCTCAACGGCTGCCCCTTCCATCCTCGCTGTGCCGACTATATGCCCGGCGTCTGTGATGAGATCGTGCCCCAGCCCATCACGCTGGAAGATGGCCGGGAGGTTCGCTGCCTCCTGTATACTGAGCACGCCGCGAACTCGCCGCACGCCCCAGACTCGAATCGGATTGCGGCTGAGGGGGAGCAGAGTCAGCCGGTCGCAGAGGAAACCAGCCATCAATAACATTTCTGATAGCTATCCATTGCTGCAAGTCAATGGGCTGAAAAAGCATTTCCCCATCACCGCGGGGCTGTTTTCCAAGGTCGTCAGCCACATCAAAGCTGTGGACGGCGTAGACTTTACCTTGCACAAAGGCGAAACCTTGGGGCTGGTCGGCGAGAGCGGCTGCGGCAAAACGACCGTGGGCCGCCTGATCATGCGCCTGTACGCGCCCACCGCTGGCAACATCAACTTTCGCCCGCACGGGGAAGAGTGCGCAGACTATGAACTGGCGACATTGGACAACGCCGCGCTGCGGCCACTGCGCTCCTACTTGCAGATGATCTTTCAGGACCCGTACACCTCGCTGAACCCTCGCAAGACGATTCTGGACATAATCGGCGAGCCGCTGCGGCTCAACGGAATGGGCAAGGGGTCCGAACTTGAGGATCGGGTGGTTGAGATGCTGCGTCTGGTCGGCCTGCGCCCGGAGTATATCACCCGTTATCCCCACGCTTTCAGTGGCGGCCAACGCCAGCGCATCGGCATCGCACGCGCGCTCATTCTTCACCCGACCCTGGTGATCGCGGATGAGCCGGTCTCGGCGCTCGACGTTTCCGTGCAGGCCCAGATTCTCAACCTGTTAAAGTTTTTGCAGCGGGAATTGGACCTGACCTACTTGTTCATCGCCCACGATCTCGGCGTTGTCAAACACATTAGCGACCGAGTGGCGGTCATGTATGTGGGCAAACTGGTGGAGCTGGCCGACGCCAACGATCTCTACCGCAAGCCCCTGCATCCCTACACCGAGGCGCTGCTCTCTGCTGTGCATGTGGCCGGCCCTGCCGACAGCCAGCGCGCGCGTATCGTCCTGGAGGGTGAGGTTGCCGATCCCTCCAATCCGCCATCCGGCTGTTACTTCCATCCCCGCTGCCGCTATGCTCAAGAGCGCTGTCAGCAGGAGACGCCACAACTGCTAAGCGTCGTCGACGGTCGCTATGTCGCCTGCCACTTTGCCGAAGAGTTGGACCTCGCGGGCGCTGGCACGGATTGAACGCACATGATCGAATACATTTAACAAAGAAGAGGAAAGTGAGCGATGACAGACATGCGTCCCATCACATCCGGGCCGAAGCATCACTGGTTCGGCTACTATGACAAGCTGCAATTCGATCCCTCCGGCCGCTATGTGCTGGGGATGGAGGTCGATTTTGAGCATCGCTCACCAACAGTTGAGGACGTGATCCGGGTTGGGATGATCGACCTTGCCGACGGCGACCGCTGGATTGAACTGGGGGAAACGCGGGCGTGGTGCTGGCAACAGGGCTGTATGCTCCAGTGGATCCCCGGCTCCGAAAGCAAGATCATCTGGAACGACCGCGAGGACGACCGCTTCGTCTGCCACATATTGGATGTGCATTCCGGCCAGAAGCGCACCATCGGCTATCCGATCTACACTGTCTCACCGGACGGGCGCACTGCGATTGGCGCCGATTTCCGCCGCATCAACCATATGCGGCCCGGCTACGGCTACGCCGGCATACCGGACCCGAACTCTGATACGTTGGCCCCGGTTGATGCCGGCATCTATCGCGTGGACTTGGCGACCGGCGAGGCAACGTTCCTCATCTCAATCGCGCAGGTGGCCGCGATCCCCTATCCTCACAGGGATCTCAGCGGGGCAAAGCACTACTTCAACCATCTGCTCTTCAATACGGACGGCTCCCGTTTCATCTTCCTGCACCGATGGCGCTTCGGTGGGTCGGGATTCGGCACGCGGATGATGACCGCAGCGGTTGACGGCTCGGACATCTACGGCGTGGATCATTACGGCTACACATCCCACTTCATCTGGCGCGATCCGCAACATATCCTGGCGTGGGCGCGCCATCCCTCGCACGGAGACGCTTTCTACATCTATCGGGACGAGACTCAAGACGTGGATGTGATTGGCAAGGGCGTGATGAAGCTGAACGGGCACTGCACCTATCTTGCCGACAAGAATTGGATTCTGAACGACACCTATCCGGTCCCGAGAGGTGAGAGCAAAGTCCAGGAGGTGTATCTCTACAATGTGGAGAGCGGTGAACGCAGGGAGTTGGGCGAATTCTACGCGCCCAAAGAGTACGCGGGCGAATGGCGCTGCGACCTGCACCCGCGTTCCAGCCCGGACGGGCGACTGATCACCATCGACTCAGCTCACGGCGGGAATGGTCGCCAGATCTATCTGAAGGACATCTCGGCCCAGCAGTCGTCGTAAGATGGTGCGAACGATCTCGCTCTGTTCGCTAAGCAGGGGACGGGAACCGAGGACGCTATTTCCAGGTATAGGTTCCCTTGTCGTCCTGGGGAATCGAACTGAAGGTCCGCATGGCCTGACGACCTTCCGGCTTCAGACCCGCGCGGCTGGCAATCTCCTCGGCCAGTTCAGGCAAATATGGAAGATCCTCGCGGAAGAGAACGGTCGAGCCTTCCGGCGTGTAGTGGACTTGCATCTCCACATCGTTCTCGGTCGCCTCCAACCGGCCCACAATCAGATCCAGGTGGGTGATGTGCCCCCAGTCCCAACGGCGCGCAGCCGCCCAAAAGCGCAAGGGGCTTCTCAGTTCCAGACCTTCCTCTGAAACCTCGTAGACGGTTGCCAGGTCGATCACGTGCCCGTAAAGGAGCAGGGCGCCCCAGATTAGAAACGTGTAGGCGATGGCCTCGACGAAGAAGAGCCGGTTGATGCCCATGGTGAAGGTCAGAATTCCGGCGATCAACAGGGCGGCCGCCGACGCAATCGACTTCGGCTTTCCTCTGAAGATCAGCGCTTTCTGGACTTCCTCTGCCTGAAGGGACTCAGCCATAGAACCACTCTACCTTTTGAACTGAAGATGTTGAGTGCGCTACTACTCCGCTACATGAGCGAGGGTCTCGCCGGCCAGATTGCTTATAGTATAGACCGAAGGGCGAAGCGCGCAAAATTCGCCAGCTTTCGGCGCTCTGCACTGCCCAACACCTTTATGGAGGGTGTTGTCGCAGGCGGGCCGGTAAGCGCCGGTTCAGTCTGAAACGAGCCGGTATCCGCGCCCTCGGACTGTGAGGATATGGACCGGATTGGCGGGGTCCGGCTCCACCTTCTGACGCAAACGGCTGATCAGTTTCTCGATGCGGGCATCGTCTACCTCCGGCAGGTGGTCATCGCCCCAAACGCCGACGACGATCTGGTACTTGTCCACAATCATGTTTCTGTTTTCATAGAACAGCCTCGCCAGCAGATACTCCAACCTGGTGAGCGTCTCGACAGGGCGGCCATTGACAGAGACCTCTCCGCGTGCAACGTCTACAAAGACGCCTTCGGGTGCGCCGGAATCGGTCTGATGGGTCAGCACGTATTCAGCGAATAGACGGCAGAATGCGCGCAGTTCTTCTTTCACACGAATCAGGATATGGCGTTGCATCAGGTGGGCCAGGACTACGCCGTCGGCCTCCGTGCCGGAGAAGAGGAGGCGCAAAGTCTCCTGCTGGTCATGCGTGCAGCTGTGCCAGATTTTCTCGCTCTCGGTGTGCAGCGTCGGGTCCTGGCGCAACTGATCGGCAACGCCGCGATGCAGACTCCATCGGTCCTGTCCGTCTTCGCTGCGCGATTTTGACGCCGCCACCTCCCGGCCCAGAATCCGGCTTGCGCCCGCCAGATAGCCGGGATGTCCGCCCGTCCAGTGGTAGACAAAGTCCGTATCCTCCACGGACATTGCAACCTGGTTGTGCTCGGCGAAAGTGTGGATGTAGCGCTCCACATCGTGGCGGGAGAGGGGGCTGAGATGCCAGGGCTGGTGCGTGAACAGCTCTCCGAACTCGCTGCTGTGCTCGCCGGGGCGCAAGGTTGCCAGCGGCCAAACCGTAGCGGTCACGTACACGAGTCGGTTGCCGAAACGATCCTTCTTGGCCCGCAGGTTGAGGAAGACCCTCGAATCGATCTGCTGGAACGGTTCGTCAAATTCATCGAACAACAGGATCAACTTGTACTGGCTCTTTTGCAGGGCGGCGTTCAGCCCATTGCTGAAACTCAGGGGCACCTGGAAGACGTTCGTTGGGGCAACCAGAGCCTCGTAGGCAGTCTGCAACTCATGATCTTCGGCCAGGGTCGGGCTACTCTCCTGTAAACAGCGCAGCACCAACTCATAGAAACCCTGCTCGGTCATCTCCAACATGCGGTTGCAGTCGATGTAAATAGGCAGAAATCCGCGACCCTCGTCGCCCAATTGGTGCCGCCAAACATCGGGGTGGGCCATCAGCCGCATCATTGACGATTTGCCCACGTTGCTGAAACCGGTCAACTCTACGCAGCGGGAGCTTGAGAGCAACTGTATGATTCGCTCCAAGTCGGCCTGCCGCATATAGCTTCCATCGGACAGACGCAACGTAGTTGTCATGGGGCCTCCTATCGCAAGGTTCTCGCGATCTCAGCTTTTTTGCCGCCGCGCTGTTGTTCCCATTCTCGCCATTTTGGGCAGATGCGTCAAACGCTTGCGAAGTCTGAGCCGCTCGCCTGCAGGATGTCCGCAGCCAGCACTTGCGCGGCGGCTTCGGGCGCGGCCTGACCGGCGCCTGCAACCACGGGAACAAGGCCCAGCGGATCCCACCAGTGGTGAGACGGGCGCGGCCACTGGGTCGGCCAGTCTCCGCTCACCAGGCGCAACGGAGGCCAGTCGGCAAGAATGTCAGGTCGCTCTCCGGGGCGCACATAGCAGATTCTCAGTCCGCCGCCTCCCTGGATGGAAACGGCCGTCATTCGCTCCGCGTTTTCCCACGCCGCGTCGGACGGCGCGTCAGATGCCCAAACGTGCAGCCAGCGATCTGCGCTTGCGTACAGCCCGTGTAGTGTAGAGAGCTGATGACGCCACGACCAGAGACGAACCGCCCGGACGAAGGCCCACTGCGTGCTGCGCAGTTCAACGGGCTGATGAAGCCAATTTGCGACCTTTCGCATAGCAGGCATGTTCACTGAACGCTGCCAATGGTGCTGCGCCAAAACGCTGTGCAAAGCCGTATCGCTGCGGCTTGTCGGCGTCGCCAGCACATTGTCCGCGAGCGCGGCCTCACCCCCGTCCGTGCGCGCCTGCCAATATGCCAGCGCCGCCTGGGCCGACTGACCACTGCCGGCAAAACAGAAGAGGGGCCTTTTTTCGGCAGGCAGCTGTATGGCGCCATCTGCAACATGGCGGCTCAAAGCCAACACCTGCTCCTGACTGTGGCGGGCTGCCCGTTCGTAGCCGCCGACGATCAAGACCACATCGGGACCCAGAGTCTGTAGCTCCTTCGCCAGATCGCCCGCACTCTGGCGGGGGCCGGGCCGGTAGGTGGCAACAAGGTTGCAGAGCGCGCCGGCGAGCGCCTCCTTTCCAGCTGCCAGGCTGCCGCCGCCGGACAGGCCGGCCATCCACACGCGCAGAGGTGGGAGCAGGTCCGCCACCACGACCGCCTGGCCGACTCCATCCGCGTGGGCCGGATCGGATGTGTGCAGGCGAGGCCGGTCCTGTTCAGCATCCCAGAGCGAGATGTTGAACTGGGTTTCCAGGCGGTTGACGGCCTTCACCAGAGTGGCTAGACAATCGCTGGGACTGGTTTGCGCGGGCTGTTCGACCGTCTGCCATCCTACCATCCTGTAGATGCCTTCCACCGGTTCAATCAGCACAGCCAGCGCCCGCTGCGGCTCCGCGCCCAGGGCCAGAATGCTATTAGGAGCGAAGTCGGCCAGCGAAGCTGCCGTATGACCCAGACTCGCGACCGGCGACGGCTGTACACTCGATGCGGTCATGAGCCGCCTCCGCGCACTACCGCCCATAGCATCTGCCACAGTTCGCTGCGAGGGAAATCAAATAGGAAATAGTCCAGCCGGGCCAAGACCAACGCATAACGGGCCGCGACCAATCGGGCGAAGATCACGCCCGCGGCCAGCCACAACGCCCGCCGACCGATGCCCTCCCAAATGCCCATCAATATACGCAGTACCGTCTTGTGCGGTTGTGCTCGTACCTCTGCGGGCAACTCCGATTCGTTTGTCGCGGGCGCACGCGCAGAATTCAGGTGAATCAGGACGCCGCCGGTGATCAGCAATGTGAAGAGCCTGAGCAGCCACATTGTCTGCCCGGACGCGGCGGGCGCAGTCGGCGCGGTCACTGTGGCCACCTGTGGGGAGGCCAACGCTGCCGATAACTGGGGCCACAGCGTTCCTTGCAACGCGCCGGTCAAGCCAACCCCCAGGCCGACGCCGCCAAGGATTGCTGCCGGAATCACCGCCAGCAGCCGCAGAATGCGCCGTCCGCCCCATCTCGTGGGGGGTCTGCAAAGCAGATCAACGCCCCCGGTCCACATCAGCAACCCCAGCAAGAGTGGCAAAAAACTGTGCCATATTCCCGGCTCCTGCGCAGAAAGCCACAACATCGGATCTGCGATAAAGGGCGCGAACAGCCGCGGCCACAAGACGTTGCGCCAGGCCAGGACGCCCATATAGCCCAGACCGGAACCGACCAAAACATACTGGGCCAGGCGCGCGAGAAAATTATCTCGGATCAGATAGCTGCCGATGGCCAGTGACATGAAAAATCCAAGCAACAGACCGGCATCTTGCAGCGCGCCAGGCAAACCGCCACTGAAGGGACTCAAGGCAGCCTCCGTTCTGTCAAACCGGCCAGGTTTCCAAGAACGATTGTGACGAGTAGTATGCCGAATCCCCAATTCTGGCCGCTGATCCGGCGTGCTGATTGAGCTTGCTCCGCGAGATTCTCGGTGCGCTCAGAGCGGCGTTGATAGGCTCTGCCTCCGTCCCATCCGCTGACCAGCCCGGTAAGCTGTCCGCTGTGCAGATAGGGGCGTAAGGCCGGGTCGGCAGCCGCGCTGGTTACTGCGATCACGGTTCCGTCATTGAGTGGCTGCACCTGCTCCAGCCAGCGCCGGACATCCTCGACACGGGCGGCAAGCACCAGGTTGAGAACCGGGCTGTCGCTATCCATCGCGGCGACGGTGAAGCGATCCTTAAGCTCAACCCAGCGCGGGTCGACCGGCAGAGTCTGCGCCGGAGCAACGCCCAAGAGCGGCAAAGAGGCCGCCCCGCCGGGGAGATAGCCTGCTTCGATTACAACATGGGCTACGACTTGGAAGCGGGCTGGCCGTCGCACGGCTTCCTCTGCCCGGGCGATCAGGCGGCGGGCTGTAGCCGGGCCGCCCGGCAGCTGGCTGACTACGATCAACTGCGCCTGTTCACGCAGCAGATGCTCGATCACCGGCTGGGCAACGAGGTCCATTTCACCGGCAGTTGCCGGGTCGTAGGCCCAATTTACCAGGACAAGACTGTTCGGGAGTAAGGATTCAACCTGTCGATGGGCTTGAAACAGGCCGGGTAAGGGATGGGGTCCTGACCCGCCCGCAGGCGTCTCCATCCCCCACAATAGCGCGACGATCAAGCCTAGCAACAGGAGCCACTCAAGCCGAGGCTGTCGTAGTAGGCCGCTCTCCACCGGCTGGGTCTCGTTTGCGCCTCGGAGCATGTCGGGGGCTGCACCTTCCGCCAGAGGAAGTTCCCCGGAAAATAATTCGCGCAGTTGGCGGCGATCTTCCTCGTTCACCCCTGTTGAAAACGGTTGTAACGCCTCGCGTTGCGACTCGGACGTGTCGGCGCCAAAAGTGACGAACGCCAGCGGATCGGTAGGTTCGAGCAGCCCCTGCAACTCGGGCAGAAGAGGTTCTGGTCGGGTCACAGCCGCACGCGGCGGCGCATCCTCCTCTGAATCCTGGGCAGCGTCCTCCCCGTCGTCAGCCGTTGGAGGCCACGTACGCGAGAAAGCGGGTTCGGATGGCTCCGGCGAAGGCCGCTGTTCTGCATTCTGCTCTTCTTGGCCTTTGGTGATCTCGTCTGTCACATCGGACGATCTGTCTGCGGGCTGGAGCAGTGACGACCTGTGACTCAGGTTTGTGCCGCATTGGACACAAAAGCGGACGGTATCCGAGTTGCTGTATCCGCAGTGTGAACAGTCGGACATCGACATTGGCGTAACCATCTCCAAGTCAAAACGCAGAGAGCGAAAGCTGACGGCAGCCAGATGCGAGCGTGGCTGACTTCAGTTCTTGCAAACTAATGTGGATCCCGTTTGAAACCACAATTTCTCGCATGGTCTGTACCCTGGGAACGGGGTGCCCTTTGGGCCTGTCTCGCCTGCCTCTACGCAATACGGAACACGCAATACGCAGTGCGGAGAAAAACGTGTTTTCAATGTGAACGCACATTAATCTGCGCTCTTCACGATCAAGCGGAGGCCGATGAACAAGACGGCCAACGCCCCCCCAAGCAGAACCCCGCGCATCGCTGCCATCAACGGCCAGTTCAGCAACCAGTCGACCAGATCGACGATGGCCCTTGGCGCAACTTGATAGGCGACGGGTGTCTGCACCATCAGCATCAGCAGGAGTCCGGCCAGAATCCAGAGGCCGCCGGGCCGATTGACGCGAAGATAATGATAGGCGGCGCTCAGCAGGAAGAAGCCGGTCAGCGCGTAAAGCGTTGCCTGCCCCGGCGCTAAAATGGCATCAAATATCCACTCTGCGAGCGGCCCGGCCGACCCCGCAGGCGATGTGATGCCGGCCCCAAAGACGAGGGCGAAAACGATCAGCAGCAACAGACTGAGAAGCCACTCCTTCTGCCCCCGCTGAACACGGAGCAAGTGGAACCAGAGAGCATTGGCGATGCCCAGCAGCAGCGCAAACGCGCCCAGCAGAAGCGCCCAACCGTAAAGTGTGGTTGCAATCGCAGCCGGTGTGAACGCCAACCTGAAGCGGGCGGACACGATGAGCAAAGCGCTCGCCAGGACAACCAAAAGGCCGATTCGATTTGACCAGGCCGAACGGGAAGAGAACACTGTCTGCTATCCGAGAAATGCGGCGATGAGCAGGCCGAGCGCCAAGAGGCCGCCTGACCATCGCTCTATCTTATGCAACCAGCCGTCCGCGCCGGGTGCCGCTGTTCCAAAGATGAAATCCTCGGCGACCAGGGCGGGCGCCAGCAGTTCAAAGTCGGAGCCATCGGCGCCGCGTGTGGCGGTTGGCGACATTGACCAGTCCAACCCCGGCGGCATTGAGCCTGCATCGCTATGTTGCGCTGCAATGTTGAGCGTAGCAGCGTAAAGCGCGCTGTCTGCGCCAGCATAGAGCACCATACGTGCGGCATCGTCGACGCCGTCTGCCTGGCCGTCTGGCCGTCTCTCGATTGCCGTGCCGGGCGCTGCCGCGGGGACGGTATCGTAGCTGCCGGCGTCAGGCCGCCAAACTAGCGTCGCCAGCAGCCAGAGCCAACCGTCCCCACCAGCGATGACAGTCGGATTCTGCGGCCCCAGATTCCGGCAGGCGACGCGGTTAAGAGCGAGCAGATTCAGGCAGCTAGTCTGGAAAAAAGAGTCGAGGCCCAATGCGAGCAGAGGCGTTTCACCGTTTTCGATGGCTGTATCTGCCCGCCGCCGCCATTCCAAGGCCAGCCGTTCCGGATCTGTGTGGATGCTCATACGTCGGTCTTTCGCCCGCTGACTGCATGGCCGTCTTCCTCCATCAGGTGCGCCAGTCGTGCCGTCAGCGTGGACGGGCCGGTCGGCTGGGAAAGCAGTTCGCCCCAGACGGCAAGCCCATTTGCGCCGAGCAGCGCGGCCAGCGGCTGCAAAACCAGGAGCGTCTGCCCCAGGACGAAGGCCAGGGGACGATGACCAACCAGGAATAGAAGCGCCGGCATGACCATCTGGCGCTGACTAATTGCGTCAACCACTTCGTCAACCGCTTTATCATTCATTGTGATTATCGATCCCTTTCATCATAGAGTATGTGCGGTCACATTCACACAAACATGCGCTGAATTTTACCACAGCGCCGCCTACGTGCCAGACAAAGTTGTGCTTCAGCGACGACCCGGCAACTTGCGCGCGCACGGTACCCTATTGTTTACTTTACTTCTGGAACCGACCTACCAACAGACCGATTTACCTTCAGGAGAAGTCGAATGACCCGAAACGTACTTGCCGCACAGCTGTTCACCGTGCGCGACTTTACTAAAACGGTGGAAGGATTTGCCGACTCAATCGCCAAGGTCAGCGCAATTGGATACACTGCGGCGCAGGTGTCGGCGATTGGCCCGATCCCAGCGGCGGATGTCAAAAAGATCTGTGACGATCATGGCATCACGATTGTAAACACGCACAGCGCCTGGGCGCGCCTGCAGGAGGGGATCACCGCGGTGATCGACGAGCATCAGCTATGGGAGTGCAAGCATGTGGCGATAGGCAGTATGCCGCGCCATTTCATTGAGACGGGTGAAGAGGGCATCCGTCAGTTTGCCGCCGAGGCGACAGCGGTGGGGCGCACGCTCTATGAGGCCGGGCTGACCTTCAGCTACCACAATCACAGCTTCGAATTCATCCGCTATGGCGACAAGTGCGGGCTGGAGATCCTCTTCGACGAGACAGATCCCCGCTATGTTCAGGCGGAACTGGACACGTATTGGATTCAGTTTGGCGGCGGCGATGTGTGCGAATGGATTGTACGCCTCAAGGACCGTATGCCGGTCGTCCATTTCAAGGATATGGCGATGATGGGCTGGCGCGATCACGTGATGAAAGAGGTAGGCGAGGGCAATCTGAACTGGCCGGGCATCCTCGACGCCTGCCGGGAAGCGAATGTCGAGTGGTATGCAGTGGAGCAGGACATCTGCCCCGGCGATCCTTTCGAGAGCCTGGCGATCAGCTACCGCAATCTTACAACGATGGGGCTGTCCTGAGATGGCGGGCACTTCCCTTCGGTGGTCAGCGTTCACCGCAGCGGTCCCTGTCCTACCCTCCTTCGAATGAGACGGTACCGCCTAACACCTCATCGCCGCTTTGCAACTGCGCCGAGCGCACAACAGTCCATTCGCCCTGAACGGCTTCCGCCTTGACAGGAACCAACATTTGCTGTTCGCCGCGTACCACAGTGACCATCGACTCGTCGTTGTTTTCCTGAATTGCGGTGGTGGGAACCAGCCAGAGGTCGCTCGCCATGTCGCTCTTCAGGGTCGCCACGGCTGTCATGCCGGGCAACACATCATCCAAGGGGCCATCGGTCAATCGTATGGTCACCGGATAGTTGACGACTCCCTGTTGGGAACTGCTGGACGGATCGATATGACTAACCACACCTGCAAACATCTCTCCAGGGAACGCATCAATAGTCACGTCCATCAACTGGCCGATACTGATCTTCGGAATATCGACTTCAGCCACGTTCGCCAACAACTCCAGTTGACTGAGGTCGGCCAAAGTGACGGCAACCGTTCCCGGCGAAACCCTGGCCCCTTCGGCGACATCGACACTCAAAACGGCGCCGTCAGTCATGGCAATCAGTTGTGCGCCTGCCAAGTCTGCCTCAGCCTTCTGCAAATCCAGTTGGGCCATTTCTATGTTCAGTTGCTCTAGTTCGATGTCCGTTCCGTCAGCGTCGTTCAGCAGTAGCTCCCGCAGTTTCAGTTCAGCCGACGCCAGAACGATCCGAGCCTGCTCCAATGCGCGCTCCAGATCGTCCCGTTCCAGCGCGACCAGCAGATCACCGCTGCTGACCTCGTCGCCGACTTCAACCAGGACATCTGCTACAAAGCCGTCTACCTGTACAACGGCCCGGATTATTTCTGTGAGTCTGATGTTGCCTGCCGCCTTTGTCTGGCCGAGAGTCGTGTCCGCGGGCCGGATGCGTGTAGCCTCCGTGCCGGCTGCCAAGGAAGGCGCGCTGTCGGCCTGTTCTTCATTCGCTGTGCTGAAGAAGCGGAGATAACCAGCGCCACCTGCGGCCACAATCAATAGAGCAATCACAAAGTGTAAGCTGTATTTGCGAATCATTGAGATGCTCCTGAAGATGGATGGAGCGGCTCGTATTTCGGTTCAGACTTTGCTGGGTAACGCAGCCAACCTGCTCAGAGTCAAATGAGCGGCGTTTCCGATCCTGGCCGGCAAGCCGCGCAGGCGGCTCTTCAAGCTGCACGCGTCATTACTCATAACGCAGCGCTTCGATTGGATCCAACCGGGTTGCCCGTATGGCCGGATACAGCCCGAAGAGAAGCCCGCACGCGGCGCTGACGCTGATAGCCAAAATGACAGAGTCCGGCTCGATGATCACTGCCAAGGGGAAGTCCGGGCTTGAAACGCTCTCCACCACCAAGGCCAAGCCGAAGCTGATGGCGATTCCAATCAGTCCCCCCACCATCGTCAGCGCCACTGCTTCGATGAGAAACTGAAGCAGTATATCGCCGTTTTGCGCTCCCAGGGCCTTGCGCAGGCCAATTTCCTTTGTACGTTCCGTCACGGAAACAAGCATTATGTTCATAATACCGATACCGCCCACCAGCAGACTGATAGCCCCGATTCCGCCCAGGAGCAATGTCAATGTGGTGGAAACGGAATTGACAGTTTCCAGCAGCCAGGCATAGTTCTCGATGGTGAAGTCATTGCCGTCCTCTGCGGTCAGGCCATGACGCAGACGCAAAGTCTGCTCGATCTGTCGCTCGGCTGCATCGACCCGCTCTGCACTCAACCCGGCAGCATGGATCTCTGTCACAATATACTCACCCCGATGGCGGGCGGCGTCGAAGCGGGACCTCAGACGATCCTGAGCCACGCCGATAGGAATGATCCCCCTATTGTCCATGCTGCCGAACCAGTCATAGCCGCGCTCTTTCAGCACCCCGACGACGGTGTACGGCTCGCGGCGGATGCGAACGCTTTTTCCGATTGCATCCGCGCCTTCAAACAGCTTCTCCGCCACGTTCGCCCCGATGACGATGACTCTGCCATTCTGGGTGATCTCCTCCTCCAACAGGAACCGTCCCTCAGTCAGTTCCAGACTGTGGATGTCAGCATAGGCGGTGGTCGTTCCAACCACCTCACTGTATCTGTCGTTGCTACCTGCGACCAACAGGGTATACGTCCCATAAATGGGCACGACCTGGATGACATCCGGGTGAAAGGATCGGTCTGAAAGAAGCTTCACATCGGCCATCGTCAGCGGCTGGCCCGATGTCCATTCGCCATTGTCCGCAGCGCCGGAGTCGATCCTCAGAAGGGTGATGCCCTCACTGGCAATCTGATCCAAAATGTCAGCCGATGCGCCGCGGCCAATACCCAATGTTGTAAGTACGGCGGCCACGCCGATGACAATGCCCAGCATCGTCAGGATGGCCCGCATTTTGTGGGCGACGAAACTATTGAGGGCAACGCGAAAGTATCTGAGCGCCTTCATGGTAAACCTATTCTGCTTCGGCTGCCGTGATTGGCGCAGACCCGCTTAATGTAAGTTCAATTTGATACCAAGACTTCTCGCACAGTCTGCATCCTGGGATTGCGGGCGTCTCGTCCGCTCTCACGATATTTGCAGGTTCTTGGTCTCATTTGGGATTTACATTAGACGGCCGAACCGTCTTTGCGCGTCGCTTGCGATACGGGTTACGGAGCAATTGTTTGCGCCGTTCGTCGCTCATCGTCGATGATAATTCCATCCCGCATAGTAATTATGCGGTGCGCCCGTTCGGCGATCTCCCGGTCATGCGTGACCACAACCAATGTCAGTCCGTTCTGGTGCAGCCGCTTAAAGAGCGCCATGATCTCCGCGCCGGTTTGGGTATCGATTGCGCCTGTTGGCTCGTCCGCCAGCAGCAGACTAGGACGGTTGACGAGCGCGCGGGCGATGGCCACTCGCTGCTGCTGGCCGCCGGACAGTTCCTGCGGTTTGTGATCAGATCGATCGGCCAGGCCCACCTGTGCCAACGCCTCCAGCGCCCGCCTGCGGGACTCATTGCCCGAAACGCCGGCGTAAAACAGAGGCAGTTCTGCCTGCTGCCGGGCGGAAACGCGGGCCAGCAAGTTAAATTGCTGGAACACGAACCCGATTTCCGTGTTCCGTAGATTTGCCAGTTGTCTATCCGTCAACTTCGCGGCATCTTGTTTCCGAATGCGATAGGAACCCTCGGTGGGCCGGTCCAGCAGGCCGATGATATTCATTAGCGTGCTCTTGCCGGAGCCACTTGTGCCGACGACCGCAACGTACTCGCCTTGGGCAATTGAGAGGGAAATGCTATCGAGGGCACGCACTTCCGTCTCTCCCATGGAATAGACTTTCGTTACGTCTTGAATGTCAATCAGGGGCGAAGAGGCAGTCATACATCTGCTTCCTGAATGAATGAAACGATGAGCCTCAGAGGAAAGTGATGAAGCCTTGAAGACAAGCGTTTCGTTCGCTCTCAGGGGGGAATGCACTGAGAATCTAAATGTCTAAGCCTGACCAGGATCTTCTTGCCTTTAAGTGACTGTCCGCAAATAACGTAGCGATTTCAATCGAGTTCAGACTGATTTGTCGAACAAAACCGCTGAATTGAAAACGGACAGTTACTAAGCAGGAATAACCATAGATGAAATCGGGCGCCGGGGGTATATTGCGACATATTATCTACATGGCACTACGCACGCACAAATGGAAAGTTTCCCGCAACAGGCCACTGCAACTTCTTTCCTTACTCTTCGGTATTGCTGGAATCCTGAGATAAATCGGAAGGATTCGAGATGATGTTATCACCGCACGGGAATGTCTAAGCATTCACTTAACTTGGGACACACTCCTGATGTGCCTGCCCGCTTTGTATGCCCTCCGTCGCCATGATACAATCGCGTAATCTGGGACCGGCAACCATAAAAATTCAATGTGTGTTTTGGCCGCGGGCGCGAGGGACTGTTGGCGTTACAGTTCGTCCCAACGGCACTCGTGTACCTTTCTGCAACCTCTGTAGCACTCTGCCAGATTGAAATGACTGTTCACACTTTCAAGGGAATTCTACTATGACCGACACTGTGCGTTTGGGAATCATCGGCACTGGCAGCATCTCGATTCGCGGGCTCCTGCCCCATCTGACCATGGAAGATGTGCAGGATCGGGTCCATGTCACCGCCGTGTGCGACCCGGTCGTGGAGCGGGCTGAGGCGGCCGCGGCCAAGTTCGGCGTGCCACACTTCTACGCCAGCGCGGCAGAGCTACTGGACTCCGGCACCGTCGACGCTGTTTCGATCGCTTCCCCCATCGGTTTTCACTTCGAACAGGGGATGCAGTGTGTAGAGGCCGGTTTCCACGTCCATTTCAACAAGTCGATGACGACGACCGTCGACGAGGCCGATCAGGTGATTGCCGCGGCCGCGGCCAAAGGGGTCAAGCTGGTCTCTTGCCCCGGCGAGATGCTGCGGCCCCGTCATCAGCGCATCAAAGAGATGATTGAAGAGGGCGTGCTGGGGACCTTGACCTGGGCGGTTACAGGCGCCGCGTTTGGCCGCTACCATGAGAACGAGCGTGTGCGGGGAGGCGACGATCCGCTCACCAATGTCAATCCCGCCTGGTACTTCCGCAAGCCCGGCGGCGGCCCGCTCTACGACATGACCGTCTATGGCCTGCACGCGATGACGGGCATTCTCGGACCGGCGAAAGCCGTTACCGCGTTCTCCGGCGTGCGCGTGAAGGAGCGGGAGTTCCACGGCCAGATGCTTCCGACCGATATGGACGACAATACGTTGATGGTGCTGGACTTTGGCGACAATATGTTCGCCTTTGTCTACGGCGTAGCGGCGGGAGGTCTTCCCAATGTGGGGCGCCCGCTGATCTTCGGCACAGACGGCGTAATCAACGGCGGTATGCTCAACGGCGAACCGTTCGACTATCCGGGTCGCGAGCTGGAAGAGGAGTACGATACCAACGGCGCTCTGCCGCACGTGGTGGGCGCCCACCGGGGTTTGGAGGAGGCGCACGTCTACGAGGACGTCATGCAACTGGTAGACTGGATACGCGAGGACACCCCGACCACGTCAACCGCGGAGCATGCCCGCCACGTCATCGAGATTTTCGACGCCGCCTACCGTTCCGCGGAGTCGGGAACGGCGCAGCAACTGCGCACAACGTTCTAGCAGATGGGCAAGCTCTGAGAGGGAAAGTTGAATTTCGCCAAGACTTGAACAATTAAGCCTTCTCGCTGGAGAGATATTTATGTCAAAGATCTATCGGATCGGTGTTGTCGGCTTCGCCCATATGCACATCAACCATTTGCTGGAGCGCTTTGCAACCCATCCGCAGACGGAACTGGTGGCCTGCACAGATACGCCGCCACTGGAGCCTGAACTGCGGGAGGCCCACTATACGCGCGCCTGGAATCTCCGCCACGCACTAGACGATCTGGGGATGCCCAAGGCTTACGACGACTACCGGGAGATGTTGGCGCATGAACTTTTCGACATCGTCATCTGCTGTGCAGAAAATGCTCAGCATCCGGCGGTGGTGGCGGCCTGCGCGCAGAAGGGCGTTCATGTGATGATCGAGAAGCCGATGGCCTCCTCTCTGCGAGACGGCCTTCATATGGCGCGCTCCGCCCGGGCAGCCGGCATCGAGCTGATCGTCAATTGGCCGATCACGTGGCATCCGGCTTCTCATAAAGCCAAGCAGCTGATCGAGAGCGGCGCCATCGGGCGCGTGCTGACGGTCAAATGGCGCGGCGGTCATCTGGGTCCACTGGGCGCGGGCGTCTCCCATCACGGCGGCGACGAGGGCGCGCAGGCTCTCCCGCGCAAGCTGACCGGTGTCGAGCGTGGCGCCACCTGGTGGCATCAGAGCGCCGCCGGTGGGGGCGCCATGTTGGACTACTGCTGCTACGGATCGCTGGTGGCCCGCTGGCTGGTGGGCGAACCGGCCACTGGCGTATTGGGAATGCGGGCCAATCTGAACAGCAAATGGGGCGATGCTGAGGACAACGCTGCCATGCTCATCCGCTTCCCCCAGGCGATGGCGCTGTGCGAAGCCTCCTGGACGACTCTGGATCACGGCGTGTCGCCCGGACCGATCGTCTATGGCACCGAAGGCACACTGGTCGTGGACAAAGAGTCCGGCGATCAGGCTCCCCAGGTGCGCGTGGAGAGAGGCGCCGGTCGCACCGAGTACCACGCCTGTGAGCCGCTGCCGCCCGACCGCATGGACATCGCCCAGGAGTTCATCCACAGACTGGAGACCGGCGACCCGCTCCACCAGACGCTGGATCTGGACTTCAATCTGGAAGTGATGGCGATTCTCGACGCCGGTGTACGCTCCGCCGACAGTGGCCGTCTGGAGTTGGTCGACACGGACGCGTGGCGGCTGGAATAAGAGAGAACATAGGAAGGAGAGGATGATGGATATTCAGACTGCATTGCGCTCTCTCGGCGTGCGCGAGGATACTTTGTCCGTCGATGAGAAACGATCTCTCGACGAGAACGGATATCTGCCCTTGCCGGGCATTCTGACGCCTGCGGAAGTCCAGGCGTTCCGGTCGCGTCTGCAAACCCTGGAAATGGAGGAAGGGGAGGAGGCCGGCAAGGAGGTGCATCAGGAAGCTGGCACGGCCCGTCTCGCGAATCTGGTAAACAAAGATCCGATCTTCGATCTCTGCTGGACGCATCCAAAAGTGCTGGCGGCCATTTCCCATGTCTTGGGCGGCGATCTGAAGCTGTCGTCTCTCAATACGCGCGCGGCGCTGCCGGGCGAAGGCTTGCAGGCGCTGCACACCGACGGCCCGCAGCAGATCCCCGGCATTGCGCCGTCGCCTGCGGACAGCAGCAAGCGTTTCTACGCCTGCAATTCGATCTGGTTGCTGAGCGATTTTACGCCCGAAAACGGCGCCACGCGGCTGGTCCCGGGTTCACACAAGTCGGGGCTTGATCCGCGCAAACATCTGGACGATCCGCAAGCGCCTTACCCGGACGAAGTTCTGGTGCAAGGCAACGCAGGCGCAGTCTTTGTCTTCAACGCTCTCACGTGGCACGGGGGCACTGTCAACCGCTCGGACCAACCCCGGCGCGCGCTCCACTGCTTTTTCTGCTGGCGCAGTGTGCCCCAACAGACGGACCAGCGGGCCTTCCTGCGACCGGAAACGGCCACGCGTCTCAGCGAAGCGCAGCGGGTCGTGCTGGATGTGTAGAGGGGACAAACTGACCAAAGAGCCAGACCAGGATTGTCAGCTTTGGAAGGCGGTCGACTCTCGTGCCAAGCGAAGACCGCGTCGCATGAGCTTCAGCGCGGTGAGAACCTCCTTGCCGCCGAGGAGGACATAGATGCCAAAGAATGCGAAGCCGCCTCCGCTCGCGCCGGCCAGAATGAGAGCGCCGGCGGCAGCCGCAACTGGTGAAGCAACAGCACGACGCCGCACATCCCCAGACTACTAACGAGCGCACGGCCCAGAGCTACGCCCAGCATCGACACGTCCATGCCATCCACCCGCAGATTGAGAACGAAAAGCGATGCTGCCAGGGCCAGACCCGCAATCGACGTGGCCCAGGCAAGCCCGGCGATGCCGAAAGGGCCGACCAGCAGCACGCTCAGCCCCACATTCAGGACCATCCATCCCAGCGTCGCCCACATCGGCACGTGCGTGTTGTGTCGGGCGAAAAAAGTCAGTGTCAGTACGTCGTAGGAGGCTTCGCCAAGCAGGCGCACGGAAAAGATCGCCATCAGCAGATAGACCAGCGCGCTGGACTCCGGCCCGAACGCGCCCCGCTCGAACAGGAAGGAGACCGCAGGCCGCCCCAGCACCAGCAGACCCACCGCCGCTGGTAGCAGGAGCAGCCATGTGGCCCGCAACCCTTGCGTGACGGTCTGGCGCAGTTGCTGGCCCGCTCCCGTGTTGTGCTGTTCAGCCATTGTCGGGAAAATCACTTGAGAAATGGCGGCGCCGAATAGAGACTTTGGCATCGACAGCATCACCAGCATGGCATAATAGAAGGCGGCAATGCTGCCAGCCGGAAGCGGAGACGCCAGGCGGATAAAGACCAGGTCTACCGCCTGGAACGCGCCGAGAGTCACGACCCGCGGCCCCATCAACCGCAGCACTTCCCGCACCCCTTGAAGGCGCAGATCGATCTGCAAGCGCAAGCGAACATAGTGCCGCACCAGCGCAGGAAGCTGCACAAGAACGGTCAGCATCGCGCCCAGGACGCTCCCCCAAGCCATGCCATTGACGCCCCAAATCGGCACGAGCACGAACAAGCCGACAATCTGCCCCAGGTCGATCAGGACCCGCCCCAATGCGGGAGTTAGAAAGTGTTGGTGGGCGTGGAGCAGGCTACCGAAAACGCCGGATACGCTGATCAGCACAGCAGCCAGCAGGAATATGCGCATCATCTGCGCGGTGAGTTGCTGCGTTTCAGCGGGGAAATGGGGCGCCAACACAACGCGAATGAGCCAGGGCGCAGCTGCGATGGCAAGTAGACAGGCCGCGCCCATGACAATCATCGTCAGCGTCAAAACCGTACCGGCGAGCGAGGCGGCTTCGCTGCGCTGTGAATGGGTGAGATAGCCGGAGTAGACGGGGATGAGTGCGGCGGAGAGCGCGCCGGCAGCCAGCAAAGCGAGAAGAAGCTCCGGCAACTGATTGGCTGTTGCAAAGGCATCCACTTCCGGCCCTGTGCCGAACAATCGGGTTGTCAGCAACAGCTTCACGAAACCCGTGATTTTGTCCAGCCCGAAGATGAAGAAGACCAGAAAAGAGGAGCGAACCAGATGCGGCGTGCGGGACATCGAATGGCTCAATAAATCGCCGAAAGGCAATGGCAGGACAACCGAAGGAAGGGAGAGAGCGTCTCACTCATCGTCCCTTCCCCGCGGTCGTGCCAGTCTATTTCAGCGTCCACCTGTCGTCATCCAGCGCCTTCAGCGAGTGGAGGGCAAAGTCAAGCTCCGTAGCTTCGTTGGGGTGTCCGTCCAGACAGGAGGGTACAGAATCACTCAAGAGCAGGAAGCCGTTTTCGTACCGTTGAAATAGAGCGCAGAAGCCTCTTTCTTCGGCTGTCGCCCATCCCAAGTCCGCGAATACATCGTCTTCCGTCTCCCACAGATAGCCAAATCCGCGCACGGGAGCTTGCAGACCCTCAGGCGGTGTGCCCCGATCGCTCGTGTATTCCTGATCGTCCCAATCATCCGCAAACCGATCCCACGCCTCATCGTTGACAAAGACGAACACGGCATCATCATCCTGCCGCCAAATCATGTGACCGCGTTGGAACGGCTGCCAGGACGACCACAGAACGCCACCGGTAGCAAGCGGGCATCCGAATTCGGCGTAGTTCCAGAGGTGATCCAGTTTCTCATGGGCTTCGACCTGGCAGACAAACGCCCAAGGGCCATCTGTCAACGCCTGAAGCGGGTTGGCGGCGAAGGGACTCTCCGAGGCGAGGTTTTCGGAATCGTCGAAGCAGAAGTCGACGGGATCGCCAATGAGCAGAGCGCCCTCTTCAAATTTCTGTACCAGAGCGCAGAAGCCCTTCTCCTCGTCCGTAGCCCAACCCAGATCCGCGAAAACATCGTCATCCGTCTCCCACAGATAGCCGAAACCGCGCACGGGAGTTTGCATTCCTTCGGGCGCTGTACCCCTATCTCCAGTAAGCTTCCGATTGTCCCAATCATCCGAGAAACGGTTCCATTCCCCCTCGTTGTCGAATGCAAATACGGCGTCATCGTCCTGCCGCCAGATCATTTGTCCGCGCTCGAACGGCTGCCAGGACGACCATAGTGTTTTGCCGGCGGAAAGCGGACATCCCAGTTGGTTGTGCCTCCAAGAGTTGCGCAGTTTTTCATGGGTCTGGATTTGGCAGACAAATCCCCATGTACCAGCATTGAGAGCCTGAAGCGTGTTCATTTGGAAGGGAGTGTCCGATTGGAAGTTGTGCTCGTCGCCAAAGCAGGTGTCGACGGGGTCGCCAATCAATAGGATGCCTTTCTCGTACTGCTGAATCAGGGCGCAGAAGCCTTTTTCAGGGCGAGTCGCCCAGCCCAGATCAGCATACACATCGTCATTCGTCTCCCACAGATAGCCAAATCCATGCATGGGTGAGCGCCTGTCGGTCGGCGGCGTTCCCCGATTGTTGGTTAGCGCCTGATCGTCCCATTCGTCATCGAAGCGCTCCCAATTCCCGTCGTCGGCAAAAACATATATAAAATCCTCATCCTGCCGCCATACCATGTGGCCTTTCTCGAACGGCTGCCAGGCTGACCATACGGTCGCCGCCGCTGCGGACGGACAACCGAGCGCCCTTTGTGACCAGAACTGATTCAGCCTGTCATGGGGCTGGGTCTCACATTCAGGGAGTTCCTCTTCCGCCTGTTTCTCCCACCATACAGAGATGGAAGCCAGCCCGTCTGCCTCGAAGTACTCGACCTTTATCGTGTGACTCCCTTCAGTCATTTCGATGTCAGTGACGGTCGTTGTGGCCGGATGAAGGTTCCAGTCCTCCAACTGCAGAGTGTCATCCACGTAGATGCGCACGCCATCGTCGGCGCGGGCGGAGAAACGATATGTGCCAGCCTCAAAGTCGCTGCTGGCCGTCCAGGAGACGCTGAAACTGTCGTTGGCGATGCTCGCGTCCGGGCTGCCTGACTCCCAGTCGAAGTGAATGGCGGCATCCTGTCGAGTCAGAACCGGGTCGCCGCTCAACTCTTGGCCGCTATAGTATTTTCCTGTCCACTCGGCGGCGGTTCCCGTGGCTTGCGAGGCGGTGGGCGTGGAAGGAACCTCCTGCGCAGAGATGTCTTCAGCAGGAGGGATGCACAGTATCAGCCCGACATAAATGGTGTCTGGGTTCGTGATGTTGTTGGCCTGGGACAGCGCTGAGAGAGAAACTCCGGCGCTTTCGGCAATGCCGGAAAGGGTTTCTCCGGCCACGATTGTGTGCGTGCTGGCGCAGTTTTGGTTGCTTGAGGCCTGCTCGCTGGTTTCGATCGTGGCCGCGCCGACGTTCTGCGGCAGCAAGGAAACCAGCAGCGCCATCACAACTGCCGCGAGCAGCGCCCGACGGGTCCAGACGAAAGGTGAAGTTTCTGTGCGCATCTATCGTTCCTGTCTGATTTTGGCTTACTTACAAGAATGAGAGCCATTTACTTGGCTAATTCAATTTTGCAATGTTTAGTGGAGGAAGTCAAAAGAATGTCGATTCTTGGGCGCGTCCAGCATGTAGGCCGTTTTCTGACGAGTTTCAAGGCAAATACACTGGGATTCGCTTGTTCGCGGCCCAAATTCTGGCGAAGAAGGTCTGAAATCTGTCCTGGGCAATTTGCCTACGAACTGTCTACGAAATGAGACTCTCTTTTCAACCGGGGCGGAAAGCGACAACCAGTTCGCGTTCTGAGGTCACGACGCGTTGCTGACGTAGAGTGCCCGCGGCCGGCATGTGGCAACCACCCGACTCATTGCGTGCATCCCAAAGCGGGAGTGGTCCGCTGAAGCGTAAGCCTTCCGACTGCCTCTGGTCAGCTACGAGGACATCCACGCAGGACACAAAGCGGCACGAAGGATAGAGACGTCGGCAGTTCCAGGGAGATGCCCCTAAATCTGGGACGCACAGGACCTATTGACAGAGTGCAACCACGCCGGACCGTCTGCTATAATGGAGAAACCATATCTTGAGTCAAGTTGGAATCTGGTAGACCGTTGCGGTGAGCAAATGGCGAAGTGGTTCATCATCCTGGGCGCTATCCTGCTGATCTTCGGCGCGGTGTTGCAGTTCGCGCCTTGGCTGGTAAGCTGGTTTGGCAAGCTGCCCGGCGATATCAACATAGAGTCAGGGTCGGTGAAGGTTTTCGTGCCGATCACTTCCATGGTACTGGTGAGTATCGTCTTAACGCTCCTATTGAATTTTCTGAATCGACTGTAAATATGGGGGCAACTTTATTGCACTCGACCAAACTGATAGAAAAGTGGAAGGCTGAGGAAGAGAGACCATTCATTTTGATGATTTTTTGTATTGGCGTTCCAATGGAAGACAAGTCCGCCAAAAAATCTTCAAAGGCTGGGATTTCTCATACCTTGATGGGCGTATGCTGCTGGAAGAGCCGCCGTGGTCCTACACGAATCGCGCCAAGCAACTGATGCGCCGGGCCTCCTCCGTTCTTGACATCGGCACCGGCGGCGGCGAGCGTCTGCTCGCTTTGAGGGACAGTTGGCCTGAGACGGTTGCGGTTACGGAAGGCTATCCTCCCAACGTCAGATTGGCGACCGAACGGCTGGTGCCGTTGGGCGTTCGCGTCGTCGAGGCCGACAGCGACGAGGTCAGTCCGATGCCATTCGAGGACGGCGAGTTCGCGCTTGTGCTGAACCGGCACGCGGCTCTCCATGTCGATGAAATCGCACGTATTCTTGTTGCGGGCGGCAGTCTGTTGACCCGTCAAGTGCATGGGCTGTGGGCGCATGATCTGCTTGCCTCTTTTGACGCGCGACCGCAATGGCCGGATGCAACGCCGGAAATGTATTTGCCGCGGCTGCAAACAGCAGGATTCGACATCGTTGACGTGCGCGATTGGTCCGGCAAGCTGGCGTTTACCGATGTGGGCGCGGTCGTCTATTATCTTAAGGCCGTTCCCTGGCTTGTTCCTGGCTTCTCAGTTGACTTCCTCGTCAATGATTTGATTGCGCTGCAGAAACAGATTGATAAGCAGGGTCAACTGGAGTGCTGGGCAAGCAACTATCTCATCGAAGCCAGAAAGCCGGAGTGAGGGCCGAATCGACTGTTACCGTGGACGCTCTCAGCGTGTGGTACAAAGCCGACCTCGTATCATTGCGGCCCGCCTCGTTTATCTCTTCACAAACTCCGCCAGACGCTGCAAGAGTTTCGATGACCGGATGGCCTTGTACCCCGGCCGCAGCCGCACTTCGACCGCGCATGCCTTGAGTTCCGGCTCCTTTGATAGTGGATCGACTGCCGAAAGTGTAATATTGTTGGCGGCTTGGAGTTGGTTTGTCATGCGCCCCCAGTGGAAGGGCATGAAGCAGGCGCCTTCGCGTATCTTGTCTGTCACGCGCGCCTTCGCCCAGGCTGTTCCTCTGCGCGAGCGAATCTCTACCACGTCCCCATTCTCGATCTGACGGCGCACGGCATCGACCGGGTGGATCTCCAGGAACGGCTCGCGTGCTCCCTTTAGCAGGCTTTCCGACTTTCCCGTTCGGGTCATGGTATGCCACTGATTTCGCACGCGACCGGTGGTCAGAAGCAGGGGAAACTTCCTGTTTGGCAACTCGGCAGGCGGCACAAACACTGGCGTATGGAATCTGGCTTTGCCGTCGGCTGTGGCGAAAGCAGAGAACCCGCCCTGTGCGTTTGTAGATGACGCCTCCTCTTCAGTGCAACTGTCCGGGCTGCACGACACGCCGCCAGGCTGAGGCGGTCGCCGGTCATGCAGTCCGGCGTAAAGTCGAGCAGTGCCGGGATGGTCAGCGGTGGGCACAGGCCACTGGAGCGGCCCTTCCTCTTGCAGACGGCGAAGACTGACGCCACTGTAATCGCAAACGCGTCCCCTGGTCAGTTGCTTGAACTCGTCAAAGACATCGGCTGATGACTCGTAAGCAAATGCTTGCCCGAAGCCCATAGCCGAGGCCACGTCGGCGAGAATCCGCCAGTCCGGTCTGGCCTGACCGACGGGATCCACCATGCGGGGAAGGTAGGTAATGCGCCGTTCCGAATTGGTCATCACGCCCTCCCGCTCGGACCACTGGGCCGCCGGCAGCAGTACGTGGGCAAATTGCGTTGTGTCGGTCGGGTGATAGGCATCGGTTACGATGAGCAGTTCGAGCTTCTTCATCGCCGCTTCGATCACGTCAATGTTGGGCATGGAAACGACCGGATTGGTACACATGATCCACATCGCCTTGATCTTGCCCCTGGCAGCAGCTTCGAACATATCGACCGCGGCCAATCCTGGTCGGTCGGCGATGCGTCCTGCAGGCGTCTGCCAGAAGCGCTCCACCTCCTCACGATGCGCCGGGCTGTTGATCATACGATAGCCCGGCAGCAGATGGGATAGTCCACCCGCTTCGCGCCCGCCCATGGCGTTTGGTTGCCCGGTCAGGGAAAAGGGGCCGCTGCCCGGCTTGCCAATCTGACCGGTCGCCAGATGCAGATTGATGACAGCCTGATTCTTGGCAACGCCATTCACGCTCTGGTTCAATCCCATACTCCAGAAGGAGAGCACGCCCTGCGCGTCCCCGAAGTGTCGCGCCGCCCGAATCAGGTCGCCTTCGGGAATGCCGCAGACTTTGGCAGCCGCCGCGGTCGAGACCTGACGGGCCTCGTTCAACAACTCGTCAAAGCCGTTGGTATGCTCGGCGATGAACGCCCGATCGATCTTCTCCTCACTGTGTAGCAGATTCAACATCGCGTTGAGCAGCACAACATCGGTGCCCGGCCGAATCGGCAGAAAGAGATCGGCAATGGCGGCGGTACGGGTCTCCCTGGGATCGACTACGATCACCTTGACGTTATCGGGATCGCTCTTCTTGCGTCGTTTGATGCGATTGAACAGGACCGGATGGCAGTCGGCTGTGTTGGTACCGATCAGGAAGAAACAGGCGGCGTGGTCGATGTCCTCATAGGCCGGCGGCGGCCCGTCCGAGCCGAGCGCTGAAACGTATCCGACGACGGCAGAGGCCATGCAGAGGCGGGAGTTGGCGTCGAAATTGTTTGAGCCGATGAACCCTTTCACCAGCTTATTGGCGACGTAATAGTCTTCGGTCGTGAATTGGCCGGAACCGTAGAACGCCACTGCATCAGGGCCATGCTGCCGGACAATCCGCTTGAGATTTTCGGCAATGTAGGCGGTCGCTCTCTCCCATGTCGCGCTTTCAAAGCCGATGCCCCCTGGCGGCACTCCGCTTGTTGGGCCAGGCGCCCGCATCAGTGGCTCGCGAATGCGGTCAGACGTATCCAGCGAGCCGGGCAAGTAAATCGGCTTGAGGCAGAGATCGCCCAGGGAGGATGGATGATCGGGACTGCCCTTGACTTTCGCGACCTTGCCATTCCGAATACCGACCCGCAGGCCGCACCCGACACCGCAATAGGGGCAGTATGTGTCGTGCCAGCGGTCGATCTGGCCACTGGCTGAACTATTTCGACGAGGGCTGTTTCGAGAAGTCATGGCGTTCCGTATCGTGTTGTGAGCGTCGAATCGCAATTGCTCGACGCCAGTTTTCTGGAGTCTTATTGTCTGCCAGACTGATCAGCTATCAGGCGATCAATGGGCGCCGGTAAGGACGGATTCGCCATCGTCGGCCAGTCGGGCCGCGGCCTCCTCGGCCGCGGCCTTCTCTTCACTCTCCGAGAAGCGCACCATAAACGCCATGAAAGCGCACACCGCGACCAGAATGCCCAGGATCAGGTAGGACTGCCCATACAGCCCTGCCTCCCGTCGGAAGAGAAAGCCCGCCAGCATCGCTCCGAAGTTGCCACCGGCGCCGACAATACCGGCAATCGCGCCCATTGCGCGCTTGTTTATATAGGGGACGATGGCATAGGTCGCGCCTTCGGACATCTGCACAAAGAGGCTGAAGATAATCAGTCCGGGGATCGCCAAGGCAAGCACACCCATGTTGGCGAAAAAAATCAGCGCAATCCCTTCCAGAAGCAGGCAGAGGAAGAGAAACTGGACGCGCCCCTTAAGACCGCCACTGCGGTTGATGAAGTCGCTGAAGATACCGCCCATCGAACGGGCAAAGAGATTCATCAGCCCGAACAGGCTGGCAACCAGCCCGGCTGTTGTCAGATTCAACTCGAAACGATTGAAGAAATAGAGGGCAGCGGTGCCGTTGATGGTCAACTCGATGCCAAAACAGGCGGCGTAGATGAAGAAGAGCACAATCACACGGGAATCTTTGATCGCTTCCCCAAACGTGCCACGCGTATCGGCCGCGGGCGGCATTTCGCCGCGCGCTCGCAACTCCGAATAGTTGCCATTGGGCGCATCCTGGGTCAGGAACCAGTAGGCCGCAGCCGTCATGAGCATGGCAAGACCGGGCACGACCATCGCCACCCGCCAGCCCATGGCCGCGGGAACAAAGGTCAACGCCGCAGCGAGGAGAAGCGGCATTGCCGCCTGGGTGACACCGCCGCCGAGATTGCCCCATCCCGCAGTGGTGGCGTTGGCCGTGCCCACGACATTGGGCGCAAACATGATGCTCGTGTGGTATTGAGTGACGACAAAGGACGCGCCGATCGTGCCAATCAGGACACGGGCGATGATGAACTGGGTGGGCGTTTGCGCCAGACCGATGCCCATAACCGGCACGGACCCCAGAATAAGCAGCGCCGTGTAGACCTTGCGCGAGCCGAACCGAGCGCACATTGGGCCAATGATCAGGCGCGCGACAATCGTCAGGGAAACCGCCGCAATGACCGAGTCGCCGACTTGGGCGGGCGTCAAGCCGAGCGTGTCAATAACGCCTGTGTTCCCCTTCATCAGCGGCACGATGCCGAACCAACCAAAGAAACAGAGGAAAAACGCAAACCAGGTTACATGGAAGGCCCGCATCTGCGGCGTGTTGAAGCTGAAGAGATCGATCCTGGTGGCTTTGTTTTTGAAATCCATGGGGAGAGAGTCTCCTGCGCGTCCGGGAAGGGGAAGATAGGCTTACGCTGCGGGCGCTGTCATGGCCCTGTCAGGCTGATAGCGAGATGCGATGGCGTCGGCCAATAACTCGGTAGTCTCCTCAATAGTGGCCTTACTGTGTAATTCGACGCCTAGCTTGGCATCTTCACCCAGGCGGCCCCCCGCATAGATGTTGAATCCGTCGATCACGGCTCCGTCCTGGCGCAGGCGGGTCGCCTCCAGTCCGATTTCGGACAGCCGATGACGCCCACAAGCGTGAACGCATCCCGACACGTTGAGGCGCACTACCTTGTCCCGATCGGGCAGCCGCTCCTCCAGCTTGCGCGCAATCGCCAGCGAGATCCCTTTGGTGTCATTGAGCGCGAAATGGCAGTAGTCGATGCCCGTACAGGTGACTAGCCCGCGCATGACACCCGACGGCGAGGGACTCCACTCTACCAGCAGCCGCTCCGCCACGAGTTCGTCGAGTTTCTGATTAGGAACGTTGGGGATGATCACATTCTGATCATTTGTCAAGCGCACTTCGCGGCTGCCGTATTTGTCGGCCAAGTCGGCCAGCGCAAACAGTTGCTCGGCTGAAATGCGCCCGGTGGGAACCGCCATGCCGACATAACTCAGGCCTTCTTGGATCTGGGCATGGACGCCAACGTGATCCTGCTCAATTGGGTCCGGGTTGGCGTATAGGTGGCACTCGCCTGCGGAGGGCAATGGTTCGCCGAGGGCCTTCGCCACCTCGTCGCGAAAGCGGTCCATGCCCCACTCTTCGATCAGATACCACATACGGGCTTTTTGCCGGACGGCGCGGTTGCCGTTGTCGCGGAATACTGTCAGAACCGCACGACAGAATGCGGTCACCTGCGAGGGGCGCACAAATGTGTCAAGCGGTATCGCAAGATGCGGATTCCGGCTCCCCATGTGGCCTCCAACGACCACGTTGAATCCGGGCACGAGCACCTTTCCCATGCGTCCGATGGCGGGCGTCAGACCGATGTCGTTGCTCTGCGCGTGGGTGCAGTCCATTCGGCAACCATTGATCGAGATGTTGAACTTGCGCGGGATGTTCTCGAACGCCGGGCCAAGCAGGGAGAGCGCCGTCGCCGTAGTCAACTGTCGAGTGGCGAGCAACTCATGCTCAGTGAGACCGGTCAGCGGGCAGCCGGTCACATTGCGAAAGTTGTCCATTCCCGTCTGCTCGGAACCCAGGCCGACCAACTGCAACGTCTCGATGATGGCGGGCATATCTTCGACTGTGATCCAACGCAGTTGGATATTCTGCCGCGTCGTCAAATCGCCGACGCCGCGTCCATAGTCACGCGCAAGCCTGGCGATGGCGCGTAGCTGCGTTGCGTTGATGACCCCGTTCGAGATGCGCATCCGCAGCATGAAGTAGCCAGGCGTCTGCTTGCGATAGAAAAACCCGTGCCACTTGAAGAGATCGTAGTATTCCGGTGGAATCGCATCGAACCCCTCATCTGCCCAGCGGTAGATGTCGTGGATGAGGCTGAGGGGACTCTTTTCCAGCTTCAGAATCTCAACCTTGTTCAGCTTGGGCTTGCCACTGGCATTTCTATTTCCGTTTCTTCGCGGCGTGGCGACTGGGGCCTGTAGCGTACCGCTTGCGGCTGTCATCTTCATCAGATCTGGCTCCCATTGCATTGAAGCGATTAACTGTACGGTGAAAGCATATGTCAGCGCCGCTTCAGTCGGAACTGCCAAGTTCGCCAAAAACAAACTGAGAATACTGTGCTGATCGCACAAATAACTGTCCAATAGTCGAAAGCAAGGTAGGCCTGTCAGCAACATTCTGATCTATTGTTCAATCCAAATTGTGCAAATTGCCCAATTCTCTAGCTGTAGCCAACTTGACTCACTTGCATCGCAATCAAGTCTGAAGGCCCTGATTCGAGTGAGCGCAGGAAGCTTGCACTTCGTTTCTGCCACGTGATAGGCTACTCGCGGGCTACGCGACCGGTCTATCTGAGGATGGTGGATTTCGTTGCGTGGTGGATCAGGCGGGCAGGCTCAGCCAATACATCGCAGCGGCCTTGCTCGTATTCTTCAAGCGCGAGGCTTGCTCCGTGAAATACCGTGATGTCGGCAGAGAATACTTCCAGAAGCGGGCCTTGAGACGCTACGCCGGGGTGTGGTCACTCTGGGCGTTGGGCGTGGGCGCGGTGATCTCCGGGGACTTTTTCGGCTGGAACTTTGGGTTGGCCGTGGGCGGGTTTGGCGGCCTGGCAATTGCCACGGTCATCGTCGCCGTGATGTATCTCGGCATCTGCTATTCGATCGCCGAGATGTCGCCAGCCATGCCGCACACCGGCGGCGCATATTCCTTCGGGCGGACGGCGATGGGGCCTTGGGGCGGCTTCATCACGGGGTTGGCCGAAAACGTGGAGTATGTCCTCACGCCGGCGGTGATCGTCGTGGGCATTGGCGGCTGAATGGGGTCCGTGTTCAACGCCATGTTCGGCATGGCCGTTGCCGCGCCGGTCTGGTGGTTGCTGTTCTATGTCCTCTTCGTGGGGCTGAACATCGTCGGGGTGGAAGCGACTTTCAGGTTTTCCGTTCTGATCACCATCCTGGCATTGGGCATCCTGATTGTATTCTGGGTCGGGGCCATAACCCATTTCAGTTGGCAGATGGCGTTGAACATCGAGCCTGGCGCCGGAAACTCGCGCTTTCTGCCATTCGGTTGGACGGGTGTCGCGCAAGCCCTGCCCTTTGCCATTTGGTTTTATCTGGCCATCGAGCAACTCCCGTTGGCCGCTGAGGAGTCCCATGACCCCCAGCGGGACATGCCCAAGGCGTTGCTCTGGGGCATTCTCACGCTGATTGTCGCGTCCGTACTGACGCTGTTTCTGAACGCCGGTATCGCGCCTGGCGCGGCAGAGGTTGGCAACTCCGATGACCCGCTTTTCCTTGCGTTCACCACGATTTTCGGTGAGGGGATCGGCGCATCGGTTCTGGCCCTGGTCGCGGTCGCCGGTCTAGTCGCCAGTTTTCACACCATAATTTACGCTTATGGCCGCAACATATACTCGCTCTCTCGGTCCGGCTATTTTCCGCAATGGCTCTCGATCACGCTGCCCAATCGCAAGGCGCCGTATGTTGCGCTGATTGGTGGCGCGGCAATCGGCTACTGCGTGGCTCTGTTGATCGAATTTGGCGAGGGTTGGTTCGGAGAAGGGGCGCCGGTCGGAGCGGTGCTGCTGAACATGGCGGTCTTCGGCGCGGTGATCGCCTACATAATGCAGATGATCGCGTTCGTTCGGCTGCGGAAACGATTCCCGGCGATTGAGCGCCCCTTTGTCAGCCCTTTGGGCAACGCCGGCGCAATCTTAGCGGGCGTTATCGCCCTGGTTACGCTATACGTCCTATTCCTCAACCCCGACTACCGGCTGGGCGTCTATGGCTGTGCCGTCTGGTATGCCGCGGGGCTGCTCTACTTTGGTCTGATCGGGCGCCAAAAACTGGTCTACTCGCCGGAAGAAGAGTTCGCCATAAAGCATTCGCCGCCCACAGAGGGCTGACCGTCAGCCCGTGCGCGGCGCTCCCAACTTTGCCTAGCGGTACCGTTGCAGGATGCGGCGGGCGACGCTCATTTTGTGAACTTCATCGGCGCCGTCGTAGATGCGGGACGCCCGTTCGTGCCGATACCAGTACGCGATCGGAGTGTCGTCGCTCATCCCCAACCCGCCGAGCGTTTGCAGCGCCCGGTCCAACACCCGCATCAGCACTCCGGCCACGTAGAATTTGATCAGCGAAATCTCTTCTCTGGCCGCGTAGAGGCCGTCGTTGTCGATCTTGCGGGCCGTATCCATCACCATCAGCCGCGAGGCGTTGATCTCGGCCCGGCTTTCGGCAATCCACGCCTGCACCATCCCCTGCGCGCCCAGGATCCGACCCGGCGCCACCTCCCGGTGCGCGGCGCGGCTGCACAGGATGTCGAAGGCGCGTTCGCAGATGCCGATCCAGCGCATGCAATGGTGGATGCGACCGGGTCCGAGCCGCATCTGCGATAGGGCAAAACCCTTGCCTTCTTCACCGATGAGATTTTCCACCGGCACGCGCACGTCTTCGTACCAGACCTCCGAGTGGCTGTTCCAGCCGCCGTGGGCCTCACCCATCACAGCGATGTTGCGCTCGATGTGGAAACCGGGCGTATCCAGCGGCACGATGATCTGGCTGGCGCGCTGATGACTGCTTTCCGCTTCGGGGTTGGTCACCGCCATCACGATCCCAAACGCGGCCCCGTCCGCGGCGGTTGTGAACCACTTGTGGCCGTTGATGACGTACCCGTCGCCCTCCCGTACCGCGGTCGTGCTCATCCATGTCGGATTGGAACCGGCATGCTCAGGTTCGCTCATGGAAAAGCAGGAGCGGATTTCGCCGCGCGCGAGGGGCAGCAGGAACTGCTCCTGTTGCGCCTCGGTGCCGGCCTGGATGAGCAACTCCATATTGCCCATATCCGGCGCCTGGCAGCCAAAGACGTAGTGGCCGCCGGGCGTGCGTCCCAACTCCTCGCTCACCCGTCCGAACTCGGCCAGCGTCAACCCCTGTCCGCCGAACTCCACCGGCAGGGCCAGCCCCCACAGGCCGGCCTTTCTTACGACCTCCCGTTTCTGGTCGAGCAGGGGAGCAACCTCGGTCCAGGGGCGGCCGATCAGCAGTTTCTCAAGCGGGATGACCTCGTCGTCAATGAACTGGCGTACGCGGGGCAGGAGATCGGAAAGAATGTCGTTCGTCATTGAGCAATCTCTTTCTTCGCTGTCCGAAATGGTTCGACCTGATAGTTCAAATCATACAAAGTGGATGGATGCGTCTTTACGCATTTCTCTAACTGCCCAGTCCTGAACCAACCCATTGGCCGCCGTCAACCAGAAATGTGCTGCCGGTGGTGAAACTGCTGGCGTCCGACGCCAGGTAGAGAGCAATGCCGACCAGTTCGTTGGTATCGGCGATGCGCTTCTGGGGAATCGTCCGCAGCACGGCCCGGTTAAGTTCAGCGTCTTTCCAAATGGCGCGGCTGAAGGCGGTCTTAACATAGCCGGGCGCGATCGCGTTGACCTGGATGCCCGCGTCCGCCAACTCTGCGGCCAGCACTTCCGTGAGCATCAACACCGCGGCTTTGCTGACACTGTACACGCCCATGCCCGGTTGCGGCCGCTTTCCGGCAATGGATGCCACGTTGATAATTTTGCCGCCCCCCCGTTTCATCATCTCCGCGCTGCACGCTTTGGCCATGCGAAAATAGCCGACAACATTCACATCAAGGATCTTGTGCCAGTGGCTCTCCTCGGAGGTGAGGATCGGGCCAAAGTGGGGGTTGGTGGCCGCATTGTTGACCAGGATGTCGATGCCGCCGAACGCGCTCACCGCCTGCTGCGCCAACGTGGAAACTGCGTTCATGTCGCCAGTATGCGCGGCCACGGCCAGGGCGGAACCGCCATCAGCACGAATCGAGGCGGCCACCTCGTCCAAGGCCGCCTGTTTGCGGCTACTCAGCACCACCGCTGCCCCCATTCCGGCATAGCAGCGGGCAATCGCCGCGCCAATTCCCCTGGAAGCACCGGTAATCACTGCGACTCTGCCCGTGAGATCGAAACTGGGGCCTTGCGCCAACAGCTTTCTCCCGATGTGACTCGTTGCCCAGACAACCGCTCTCTAGGAAGGGAACGGCGTGATCAGTATAGCATTAGAGCGGATCGCGGACAATCCAATTAATGGCGCACAATTACCCAAATCACTGATGCGGGTATATCTGCGCCGGATCCAGCACCGACTTCTCGTTGTGCAGTTCTTCAGTCAATACGCCATACCGAAGCGGCGTGCATCGAACGCCTGTCATGACGAACAGGAGAGGATCCATTCGATACTGGGCCAAACCAACCTCCAGCGCATCCTGGGCGCGAAAGAGTCGGGCCACTGCATTTCCCACGCTGCCCACCTGCGCCAGTCCCCGCTCCTCCAGCAATGTCCCAAGTTTGTTGAAGTCATTGCCGGGGAAGCCTGGCTTGGGGCTATAGATCGACGTGGGGAGTGAACGCAGCGAGCCATCCCGTTCCCGGACGTGCGCCTCGACTTCGCGCCAGCGTCGGTAGGGGACCTGCACCAACTGTTCCAGTAAGTGAAAGAAGGTACAACGCAGGTAGGGCACGCCCAGCATCAGTATGTGGGCATCCAGTTCATTGAGTTTCCAGAACGGCCCGTCGGCTGCCCAGGCTGATGGTCCGTGACTTGCGGTCATCTCCTGCGCGTGCGCGCCTAGGGCGGCCACGGAGTGGAGCAGATGGCAACTCCGCCGCGCGCCTGGTCGAGTCCGGGTCACCTCCGTGAACCGGCCCATTTCAGAGGGATCGCGGGCCGGGTCGAACACGGGGTCGTCGCTACGGCCATGAACGAAGGTGAAAGTTGGCGCGGCGAGAGTACCCTTCGGGCCGAGGACCTGCAAAAAGGCATCGACTATGGTATCGGCCCCGCCCTCAACATATCCCATGCTGCTCATCGAGCTATGCACGAAGATGATAGCGCCTGTCTGCAGTCCAAGCGTTCGCAAAGCCGCTGCAATCTGATCCCGCGTCAATGAATTCTTCACTGTCAAGCCGTTTTCTGACCACGTTGTCCTAGCGATTTCCTTCTGTTGTATCCCACAGCTTCACTTCTGTCAATCACTTGCGTCTACCAGCACACTTCTGTGCTGCGCCATGCGCACACGATGGGTATCTTATATACCATGGGCGTTGCACTGTCGCAATCCGGCCCTGGCTGGTTGTGTCGCTAAGGTCTGCTGGGAGAGATGGGGGAACAGGGCAGTTGGTGATCTTTCCTAAACCGGGTAGCGGAGCCAACACAACTGCTCATACGGGAACTGACCGATGAACAACATGCACGAAGCGAATCGGCGTCACTGGGACGGCGCAGCCGAGGGGTGGGAGAGTCTTCGGGACGAGGACGGATTGTGGCAATGCTGCGCCAACGAGCCAGAGCTAGCCTTTGCCGGTGGCGCATTTGGGCTATTGCAGGGGGTCGTCGGTAGCATGTTGGGCAAGGACGTGTGCATCATAGGGAGTGGCGACAACTACGTTGCGTTTGCCCTTTCGGGAATGGGCGCCAACGTCGTATCGATAGACATCTCTGAGCGGCAGCTGGAGGTAGCTGCCAAACGAGCGAATAAGTTGAAGCTACCTATTACCTTTGTACGGGCCGACGCCGCCGACCTGGAACCTATTGGTGACTCAGAATTCGATTTGGTCTTGTCCTCCAATGGATTTTTCGTTTGGATTGCAGACCTGCAAGCGTTGTTCGATGAGACATACCGTATCCTGCGCCCCGGTGGACACTATGTGTTTTATGATGTACATCCTTTTCAGCGGCCTTGGAAAGACCAGACGAGACCGATTGAGCTTGCGAAGTCCTATTGGGGCCTTATGCTAGTTAGGAAAGGCCAGTTTCTTAATTTGCAGATAGTCATGTACGCCCAAGAGGCGGTTGATATAGATGCATAAGGTATGAGCAGTCAACTTGGTGTAGAGCCGGGCACACAAGCCCCGGAAAGTGTGTGCATGGTTGGTTTCAATCGAGAATTGAGCGCCCAGTTGACTGTTAACCGTTTCGATGATTTGGCGGACCGAGTCGTAGAGGCGACGGGCAGATGCAGAGATCTGTTTTTTCTGGTTGCTGCGCGGCTTGGTGAGCAGGCGGATGCGATTGTGTTGCCAGAGTTCATCCGCGACCGCTGCACTGATGTAGGCCTTGTCGCCGATGACGATGCGGTTGCAGTGTTCTTCCAGCAGTTCGCGACCGATAGCCAAGTCGCCGACGCTGGCAGGAGCCAGCTCGAAATCGAGGATGAGGCCACCTATCGTGATCAGCATATGTAGCTTGAAACCGAAGACCGTCATTTTTTTGGAGGAGACTTTCCCATAATTTGCCCCATGCGCAGACCAATCGCCGCGCGATTGCGGCGCCAGATGGAACTGAACCACAGGAATGGGCAGACTATCGAGTACACACTGCTCATCCCAAAAGAGGTCCATCTGGGCCAACATCATGCGCCGCATCTCATTGATAATCCACATCAAGTTACGTCGTCGCCGATTGAAGCGGCTCTGCTCCGGCAAGATAGGAAACTTATCCCGATGTGCCTGCATATGACTGAGTAACTCTGTTTCCACATCCCAACCCAGGCATTCGCCGATCAGACAGATGGCTATCAATTCACTATCGCTACACGCCGGCTCTGGCCCCGGTCGTCTCAGATGCCTTTCCAGTAGCTGGCTCATGTCGTCAACGAGCACATATGCCCATAGACAGAAGTCGTCAAAGTGAGCTATCATTCGGTTGGTCCTCCTGGTGAGTCGCTTTGGTTGGTCACGAACTCCAAAGTTATCTCACCAGGGGACTTTTTTCAAACGCTATCTAGCATAAGGCCCTATTGGGAAACTGGGCCGTTTGAATATGAAACGAATGGCAAGTTTGAGTTCAATTGGACGCTCGCGGACATATTCAACCCGTTGGCGACCTCGGGATTCATCTTTCGAAGAATGCTGGAGCAATCCGCCGAGAATTCGAGATTCTGGCAGGACTCGTCCTATCTGTCCGCGACGAACGAGACTCTGTCGGACTGGGCAAACAACCCTCGCGCAGCTCTACCGGTGAGGCTCACGGCAGCTCTGCAGAGACCACTTAGAAGCTGTTTGAAAAGTAGCTGGTATCGGCCAAAAAGACGAAAAACGACTGCCGAAAAGTAGTAAATCCTTCATCTATACGTCATAGTTCGCATCGTTTGCGCCGTTTTGCCCCTAACTTGACCCTTTTCAAACAGGCTCTTAGAAATAGTTGAACATCGTGAAGTAAGCCACTGCTCTGGACAATAGACAATGATCATGCCGACGACATTTGCCACAGTGGGGACGTGTCGCTCCTTAATCTGCGCTTCCGTCCCATTGCCCTTCATCTCGATCACTCTTCGCCTTATCTTCTACTGCTACTTTCCAGTTTAACTCACTCCTACCTTGAACCGCACTCCGGCCGGGTGTATCCAGGATGATTGTGGGTGCATGCCAATTGAGGGTCCGTCAAGTGAGGCCAAACCCATCGACCTGGTCGAAGCCGCCCATGGTCAGGCAAATCTCCCCAATGATCTGGGATACGCCCTGTGAGACAGGGCGATTGCATCTAAATCTGGACGCCAAATCAGCCGCATATTCACCGAAAAGAACGTAATAATAAATGGAAATCTCTATCAGCCTGCTGGTCTGAGGGTGGTTTACGGCCAAAATAGCGGCCATCAGTTGCCGGAAACCGTCAGTTTCCTTGGCTACGCGCCATGATTCGTACACTTTTCGGTGTTCTACCCTGAACTGATTTCAATTCAGGCAGCTTCACGAGGTCTTGACCCAATTAGATGCGATTGCCCTGCCCTGTGAGAAGGGGTGTGGTCCAGATTTGGGGGCGACCAGAGTGGCTGGTTTCGGAATCCAGTGTGGCTTTCCAGAGATAGCCAGAAACTCACCCCCATTTTGGACCGCACCCCCTGTGAGAAGCCCGGCCGCACACCATAACAAGAGTGTGGTATAATGTCTGTCGTGCAGGCATCCGGCCGAGCCAGACCCCGTTGCACTCCCTGGTCGCCTGCCAGCAGAGACGGCCTCCGCAAACGCAAACAAGACGTTCCCCTTCGTATAGTAATCGAGAGGGGGGGGGGGTAAAAGCGGACAAAGCGGACATTTTGTCCTGGACGTTGGTTGTGGTCGAATAGTAAGTGATCTGATAATCCGGTGGTGTGGACATTCTTGTCCGTGCATCCGCTAATCATAGCAAGCTCCGAATCACAGAAATCACAGTTCAGACAAAGACTTTCCCTTCACCACTTACAATGTGACCACTACCGATGCTTTTTTCAACGGGGCCGGAGGAGTAAGAGAGTGATGAGTTCCCTAATACTACAACCGCAGTTCAGTGAAATGTGGTTCTATCTGTGAAAATGAGGGTGGATCAGGGCAAGCAGAAGAGTCATTGGACTGTACGAATTGGACAGATGGGCGGTAGAATAGGCTCGCTACAGTTGTCGCCTACGCCATCTTGATGCCTCGTCTACCTCTGCTTTTCGCGGTTGTCGTACTAAGAAGCTGTTTGAAAAGTAACGCGTATCGCCCAGATAGGCCGAAAACAACCGTCGGAAAGCAGTCAGATCCTTCATCTGCACGCCATAATTCGAATCAATTGCGCCGTTTTGCCCTTAGCTTTACCCTTTTCAAACAGGCTCTAAGAAAACAGCCACCGCCTAGAGCGGTGGCTTTTCATTCTTTGCAGGTCAACAGGCTGGTCTGTTCGGGTCGGAGTGCCGACACAACTGATCCCCCAGACTCGGAGCAGCGTGGCTGGATATCTACCTCACTCCGTGAGATTTTGATAGGTGCGTGATCCTTGAATTGAAGCCATTCGCTTTACCTGTTCCTCACTCTCAACACGGGCCTGTCTCCTCCCCGTGTGACACCTGTCTCTGGCAAACAATATCCAAAGATTTCCGCCCGGCCTCCAATTCCGAACGATCGTAACGCGTTTAGGTCGCCATGAAAACCATGTCTCCAAATACGCTTCACCAACATGGCCAATTCCGCCAACCAGACGGCCTAATTCATAGGGGAAACTTCGACTTCGCCGAAAACTTAGCAGATTTCTGGAGAATGATAAAGTGGTCACAAAATAGACACAGGATATTGTCGAAAGATCATAAGAAGTTCACACAAGTAATATATGCTACCTACAGATTAGCATGTGCGGGGTGTTGCCCCAGTGGGCCCCGTTTTTCTCTGCGCGTCATTGAATAGCCTGCAAATTTCTCAAGACTGTGGCCTGGAATGAAGCGGGCGGCCTTTCTTTTCACCGATTCCTTTCCGCATCCCATAGTTTCGGCCCTTGCTTCGCTTTAGAGCAAGGCGTCGATTAGGTGAGGGCAGTGCCACCCGCCCTTATGCAAGATTCTAGCCAGGCGCAATCAAGGGTTGCTCAGTCTTTGAGCCTTACGGTCATATTGCTCCGAAAGCAGCTCTAGTCCGAACGTATCAATCAGACTGAGAGGGACTAGGAGAAAATCATGCAGGCCGACAAAGACTATAGGATTACTCAATCCGGCAATAGCAAGAGAGGTTCAGCCCTAGTAGGGGCACTGATTCTACTAGCGGTAGTCTTTCCGTTCGTCGGCCATCTTGCTGCCTTCGCCCAGGAAGACACGCGGGCTGTCGGGACCCTACGCATTTACAACTCCGAGCCGGGCGACCTGAGAGTGTCGTGGGAATCCCCAACAGACACGCCTCACGATTACCGCATCAGTTGGACACGAGTTGGCGAAGACTTCTTGACGTGGTCTGACAGCAGAGGTAACGCCTTTCCTACCGCTCCATCCTACACGATAACCGGCCTGGACCAAGGCGTCCGCTACAAGGTGAAAGTGCGTGCCCGCTACAACGGCTCCTCTGGCCCTTGGACCGAGCCGGTCGAGGTTGTCGTCGCGTTCGCGCCTGCGCCTACAGCTACCCACACTCCCGTACCTACGGCAACCGAAACTCCCATGCCTACGGACACGCCTACCGCAACCAATTCTGCCACTCTAACTCCTACGGCAACGCAGGAAAACAGCCGGGCAGTTGTCGCCATCGCTGTAGGAAGTTTTCAACCCGGAACTCTTACAGTTTCCTGGAATGCGCCGACTGAAACTCCCCATGATTACCGAATCAGTTGGGCACGTGCCGACCAAAACTTCCCTTCTTGGCGGGACAATAGCGCCAATGCCTATCCAACGAGTACATCGTACACGATTACGGGTCTGGATGAAGGGGTCCGCTACAAGGTAAGAGTGCGTGCTCGGTACAACGGTTCTGCGGGTCTTTTTAGCGCCGCAGTCGAGGCCGTCGTTGCCCTTTCGCCCACGCCCACGCCTACTCCGACATTCACAGTTGTGGCACTAGCGGAAGAGGAAATCGAGCAGCCTACGCCAACAGCGACGGCAACCTCCACTCCGACAACGACAGCCACGGCCACGCCTACTCCGACGCCGGAGCCAAATCTTGCGTCCTCGACAATTCCGGGCATAGAGGTGTCAAGTCCGACCGCAGGCGAGATTTCCGTTCTGTGGTTGTCGCCCGTCCAGGCGCCGACCGACTACCAGCTCAACTGGGCCAAAGCGTCAGAGGATTACCCAGCCCTAGACGGCAGCGTCGGCGTCATCACACAGACGGCACGCTCCATCACCCTCACTGGTCTGGACGAGGGCGTAGAGTACAAGGTGCAGGTGCGTGCCCGCTACTACGGGGGCGGTTATGCCTCCAATCCACAGAATGGGCCGTGGAAGGCGACCAGGGTGACGGTGTCAGGCACGGTGGGAACCGGGTTGGAGTCGAACTGGGAACCGACGCCCACGCCGACCCCCACGGCAAAGCCGGTAGTAACGGACCACATCGGGGACAGAACCGTATTGGTCAACCTCTACTATGCCACGGGCGGCAGGGATTGGCTGCAGAGGGGAAACTGGCTCAGTTCGGAACCGATGGGCAACTGGTACGGGGTGGAGACGGACGAGAACGGCCGCGTGACGAAACTGGCTCTCGTGAACAACAGGCTGGGGAGGACGCTGCCATCAACGCTGCGCCAACTCGCGGAACTGAGGGAACTGGACCTCTCGCACAACAGTTTGAGTGGGTCGATCCCGTCGCAGTTGGGCCAGGTTACCAAGCTGGAAGAGCTAGACCTCTCGTACAATGATCTGAGCGGGCCGGTTCCGCCGCAACTGGGTAGCCTCGGCAATTTGAAGAAGTTGGATCTGGCTGAGAACGAGCTGAGCGGGTCGGTTCCGTCGCAGTTGGGCAGCCTGTCCAACCTGAAGGAACTGAATCTAAATTTCAACAGTTTAAGCGGGTCGATCCCGTCGCAGCTAGGCCAGCTTGCCAACTTGGAGCTGTTGAAGCTGGTTGGCAACAGTTTGGGCGGGTCGATCCCGTCGCAGATAGGCAGTCTCGCGAACCTCAAGGTGTTGCATCTCTATTTCAACAACTTGAGCGGGTCGATCCCGTCGCAACTGGGTCAGCTTGCCAAGTTGGAGGAGTTGAATCTCGCGAGCAACAGTTTGAGTGGGTCGGTTCCGTCGCAACTGGGCAGCCTGTCCAAGCTCAAGGACCTACACCTCTGCTGCAACAATTTGAGCGGGCCGATTCCGGTAGAGCTGGGAAACCTCGCCGATCTGGAGAGGCTGCATTTCGGCGAGAACAAGAGTCTAGGCGGATCGATCCCGTCCGCTTTAGGCAACCTCACCAAACTGAAGGTCTTGGATATCTCCACCGCCGGCTTGAGCGGTTTGATTCCGTCGCAGTTGGGCAGCCTCTCCAAGCTGGAGAGACTGGATCTCTCCGTCAATGACCTGAGCGGTTCGATTCCGTCGCAGCTGGGGAATCTCGCCAAGCTGGAGAGACTGGAACTTTTTGCCAACGACCTGAGCGGTTCGATTCCGTCGCAGTTGGGGAGTCTCGCCAAGCTGGAGAGACTGTACCTGCATTACAACGAGTTGACCGGGTCGATCCCGACCGAACTGGGGAACCTTACCAAGCTGAAGTGGTTGTATCTCAATGGCAACGAGTTGAGCGGGTGTGTGCCCGCGAGTTTGCGCGCGATGGAGAACACAGATTTTGACGACAGGGGTTTTGATCTGCCGTTCTGCGAATAGCCGCCTTGCGGATTTGTGAGCGGGATTGTGTGTGCAGATGGAAAATTGTGGGAATTATATCGAATTTTAGCCGGGTGCATCCCAGATTATTGTGCGTCAGGCAAGGGCCAGGAGTTCAAGTGAGTTGTGGTTGGGCTGACTGAGGAGAGTTGAGCGCAGTGCGAGCATGGCTTGAGCGCCCAAACGCGACCAACGCATGCCAGATTGTTTGAGACGCTGTTGGACGACATGTTTGCAGGCCGACTCGACGGTGCCACTGCCGATGGGGTAACCCGCCTCGCGAAACAGGTCGTAGCGCATACGCCTGCGATTGTGGAAGAGATAAAGAATCGCCTTGCGCACGGCGTCAGGCAGGAGGTGTCCTCTGGGGTAGAGTCGGCGGATGTTGCGCAGGACATGGGCGAGGCCGCCCTCGATCAACAGCTGTTTCTGGGCGGAGACCCACGCGGTCGCCTGCTCTGATTCTGTACTGAAGTGCTGATGGGCGATGAGCCACAGCTTTGCGACAGCATGCCACTAGTCGATGATTTCGACACGGTTGCCATCGCACATGCGCACGATGTTCCAGATCCAGGCTGCGCCGTCATTGACACTGCTCAGATAGTTGGCTTTCTCCACCCCGCGGCCACAGGCTTCCGCCCACTGTTGCTGACCGAATTCGGTCGCATCCCACAGCCCGGCGCGATAGCTATGCTCGTGCAAATGGGTGGTCAAATTGCCTGTCACCGCATCAATCAGATGGCGTACAGCCGAAACGCTAACCAGTTTCACCTCTTTCCAGCCTTCGCCGCGGATGTTGACCATCGCACCATCCATCGAGATGTTCATCACCTCGCTCGCAGGCGCAGGCGTCTTTCTCCACACCACCTCTGTCTCCTCACTCGCTATCTGCACCGTTGCCTGCCCTTCTTGCGCTTGCTGCTCCACCAGTTGCCCTCCATACTCACGCACCAGCCGCTCCAGACTGCTCTTGGATAGCGTCATACGCGTCAATTCGCTAAACTGCTTGGCCGCACGCGCATAGGGGATCTCTACGACCAGACGCAACGCTTGGGCAATCGTCTCGGGCGACAAGCTAACATGCTTTGTCAGGTTAAGTTGTCGGTCCAGGGGGGGAAAACCCCTGCCCACACTCTGGACAGAGGCGATGCGTTCGCTTCACCTGCACGTTCCCTTCGGCATGGAGTATCGTGCGCGTGCGCCGCCCATTCGATTTTGTCTGCTGCCCGCACTCTGGACAGACTACCTCCTCGTACCTCCCATCTCCATGTTGCAACAGCAACTCCCCTAGCATCTCTCCCATCAACGCCCGCCGCAACAGCGTCACCTTGCCTGCTATCTCATCAAAGGTCGCCTGCGGATGCTCTTCCCCCCATTCCCACATCTCGTCAAACATCTCCTCTGCACCGCACACAAACTTCGCCTTCATCTCTTCTCGCTTCATTTTACTCCCCCTTTGCTCTTCGCTTTTCCTACTCCAAGTCTACCTCCTTTTATCCTCGCAAAAAATCTGGGATACACCCTGTGAGTAGGGCAATCGCGAACATTAACGTTTTCGGGCAGGTTCGCCCATTTGATTGACATAACAGCCGAATTGGGTGCCATCCAAGCGAAATCAGGCCATCCGATCTTCTGTTTTTTCCCAGAAGAGGCATAAGATTCGCTGCTATCACGAAGTTCGCGATAGCCCTGCCCTGTGAGAAGCCCGGCCGCACACCAGGGTGCGGTCCAAAATGGGGGTGAGTTTCTGGCTATCTCTGGAAAGCTACACTGGATTCCGAAACCAGCCACTCTGGTCGCCCCCAAATCTGGACCACACCCGCACACCATAACAAGAGTGTGGTATAATGTCTGTCATGCAGGCATCCGGCCGAGCCAGACCCCGTTGCACTCCTTGGCCGCCTGCCAGCAGAGACGGCCTCCGCAAACGCAAACAAGACGTTCCCCTTCGTATAGTAATCGAGAGGGGGGGGGGTAAAAGCGGACAAAGCGGACATTTTGTCCTGAACGTTTAGTAATCGCGCTCATATAGCGAAGCGGTAGCGCATCCAACAATCGCGCTCGGGTGCCCTCTGGGCGCGCGAAGCGGTAGCGCATTCAACAATTCCTTTTGAAGTTTTTTTGGCGGGCTTGTCTTCCATTGGAGCGCCAATACAAGAAACTGTCAAACCCGCCGTCAATAGGTCCGCATCCAGACCTGGGAGTCTCTTCCTCCTGTCAACTACAGGTCAGGCCAACCTGCCAACGCAGTGGCTCCTGCCATCATCGCCCAAAAATCTCGGATGCACCCCCGACACGCCGATACTTGACGCTTTCGACGACACGAACTATACTCATACTATGCAATATGATGCTCCCAAACAGATGAGCAAATCTCACACTGTAGCCATTAGTGCAGCAGCAGGCGCAGCAACGCGCGTGCTGCGGTAGCAAGTAACTCTGGTTACACTGCGCCGTAGGCACCGACGAGGAGTCACGGCGCTGAGGGAACGCTCCGATGCGCCGTGGACATACCCACGGCGTTTTTTTGTGGACGGTTCGATCTTCACTTCCACTCTGCGAGGTCGTTGTGAAACTGACTAGGGATGAGGTTCGGCACGTGGCTGAACTGGCAAAACTGCAGCTGAGCGAGGCCGAACTGGACGAATATGCCGGTCAACTCGGGCAGATTCTGACCTATGCGCAGCAGGTTCAGTCGGTGGATACGGGCGCCGTGCCGCCTACGCCCCATATTCTTCCGCTCAGCAATGTGCTGGCGGATGATGCGGCGCAGGCATGCCTTTCGACCGCCGAGGCTGTCGACAATGCCCCGGATGCTGAAGACGGCTATTTTCGGGTGATCGCCGTGTTTGACGATGCGGGGGCGTAGAGCACGTGGCAGGATGATGGCAATGACGGGGCGATTCATCGGCAGGAGGGGAGGCCAGCAAGCGTGATGGGCGGTCAGGATTCGACCAAACAGCTGACTTCGATGGGCGTTGTTGACGCGCGCGCTGGGTTGGCGGACGGTCATTTCACCTCCGTCGACCTGGCGCAGGCTTTTTTGCAGCGCATCGAGCAGGTGGACGGCTCTCTCCATGCCTATTTGCGTACCACGCCAACCTCGGCTTTGGCGGCGGCTGGCGACGCTGATCGTGCGCGCGCCGACGGAGACAATCGCCCCCTTTTGGGCATTCCCCTGGCGATCAAAGACGTGCTGATGACCGCCGGTATCGAGACGACCGCCGGCAGCCGCATTCTGGAAGGATTTGTGCCGCCTTATACTGCGACCGCCGTTGAGAAACTGGAGCAGGCTGGCGCGATCGTGTTGGGCAAGACCAACACCGACGAGTTCGCGATGGGGTCGAGCACGGAGAACAGCGGCTTTGGCGCGACCCGGAATCCGTGGGATCTCGAACGCGTGCCGGGGGGCAGCAGCGGTGGTTCCGCGGCCGCGGTGGCTGCGGATGAAGCGCCGGCCGCCTTGGGAACCGATACCGGCGGCAGCGTCCGCCAACCGGCTGCGCTCTGCGGCGTTGTCGGTCTGAAGCCTTCCTACGGTCGCGTGAGCCGCTATGGGCTGATCGCCTATGGCAGCAGCCTCGATCAGATTGGGCCAATCACCAAGACGGTAGCTGATGCCGCGCTGCTGCTGGAAGTGATCGCCGGCGTGGACCCGCGCGACAGCACAACCATGCCGGTTGACACGCCGAACTATTCACAGGCGCTGACAGGAGAGATCGCGGGGATGCGGATCGGGACTCCGCATGAGTATTTCGTCGAGGGAATCCAGCCGGAGGTCGAGGCGGCGGTTCGCTGCGCAATCGAGCAGTTTGCCTCGCTGGGTGCGGAAATCGTTCCGATCCACCTGCCCAATACGGAGCTGGCGTTGCCGGTCTACTATCTGGTCGTTACGGCCGAGGCCAGCGCCAATCTTGCCCGTTTTGATGGCATCCGCTACGGCCTGAGCGTCTACGGCGAGACGATTTTCGACCATTTTCGACAGACCCGCGGCGCCGGTTTCGGCCCGGAGGTGAAACGCCGCATCATGCTGGGGACCTACGCCTTGAGCGCCGGTTACTATGACGCCTACTATCTGAAGGCGCAGCAGGTGCGCACGTTGATTCGGCGGGACTTTGACAGCGCCTTTGCCGAGGTCGATGTTATCCTTTCGCCCACTTCGCCGACCACAGCTTTCCGCATTGGCGAGAAGGTGGACGACCCGCTGGCGATGATTCTGACAGATATTTTCACGACCAGCGCCAATCTGGCCGGTCTGTGCGGGATCAGTATCCCTTGTGGATTCGATGCCGACGGACTCCCAATCGGCCTGCAACTGCTTGGCCCTGCGCTGGGTGAGGAGAAGATCTTGCGGGCTGCCTATGCCTACGAGCAGAGTACAGAGTGGCGTTTGCGGAGGCCGGAACTGTGACTGTCATCTGCACGCTTAACTGTTGGACTTCCATGACTGCGTTACAAGGCCAAGGGCGAGGACGATGCCGGGCGCAGACGTTGGACGGCGCAGCCGGTGCATCCTGCCGGCAACGGTTCAGTTGAGTCGCTGACCGTTGTGCAATCGGCAGAAAAGGCTTTTTCCCGGATTCAGGGAGGTCGGACCCAAAAGAACTTTGACACACCACACAGACCGGTTTAGACCGGACATGCCTGACGAGAGATGAATACAATCCTTATGAGATCCCCAGAAGCCTTGACTGCCCCTCGGTCAACGACGAAAGACGAAACACCTGCTCAACCTGCCGGATTGAAACGCTCCCTGGAGAGCCGACTGAGCCGTCGCGTGCGGCGTGTGCCGCCCTCTCCGATTCGACGCTATTTCGATCTTGCTACAACCATGGACGACGTGATCAGCCTGGGCATCGGTGAGCCTGACTATGTTACGCCGCCGTCGATTCTCAACGCCGGCACTGACAGTCTGCGCCAGGGAAACACGTCGTATACCTCCAATGCAGGGATGTTGGACCTGCGCGCGGCTGTGGCCCGGATGCTGACGAAACGCTATGACGCGCCCGCTTATGATGCGGAGACGGAGGTGCTGATCACTGTCGGCGTCAGCGAGGCGATGTACCTGGCGATGCAGGCGCTGATCGACGCAGGGGATGAAGTGCTCGTTCCGCAGCCCTGCTTCGTTTCGTATACTGCCGATGTGATCCTGGCAGGCGGCATGGTAGTCGATATTCCTACCTATGCAGCGAACAACTTTGTACTGACCGCGGCGCAGATCGAGGCCGCGATGACCCCGCGCACCAAGGTGCTGCTTATCGGCTATCCGTGTAACCCGACCGGCGCGGTGATGAACCGTGAAGAGTTGTCCGCCATCGCCCATGTGGCGGAAAAGCACGATCTGATCGTCATTTCCGACGAAATCTATGATCGCCTGGTCTATGATGATCACGAGCATGTGATGTTCGCCAGCCTGCCCGGTATGGCCGAGCGGACGATCCATCTGGGCGGGATGAGCAAAGACTACGCCATGACAGGGTGGCGGATCGGCTTTGCCGCAGGTCCGGCGGAACTGCTTGGCGCGATGCGTCGAATCCACCAATATCTGATAATGTCAGCGCCGACCGGCGGCCAGGCCGCGGCGCTGCACGCCCTGACAGACCCGTTCGCGGAGTTGGCCGTGCAGAAGATGGTCGCCAGCTATGGTGAGCGCCGCAGATTTTTCGTCGATGGCCTGAATGAGATCGGCCTGGACTGTTTCGAGCCAAAGGGCGCGTTCTACGCCTTCCCCAGCGTCCACCGCACCGGCATGGATGAGTACGAATTTGCCGAAAGACTCTTGCTCGAAGAGCGGGTGGCGGTGATTCCTGGCAGCGGTTTCGGCGCCGGTGGAGAGGGCCATGTACGTTGCGCCTATCCGGTTGAAATGCCGAAACTGGAGATCGCTCTGGAGCGGATGTACCGCTTCCTGCGGCGTCACGGGGTATAGCGCGGGACAGGCGACCCGCTCAATGTCAGCCGGGCGCTCTTCGCGCTGACTCCTGTCATCCGCGGAGGGCGCCAATTCGATCGCTGTCCGCGCGAGTCGGTGTTGGCGATGGCGTGCTTGTAGGCGTCGCTGTGGGAGTTGACGGCGGCGTGAGAGTCGGCGTTGGCGTAACCGTTGGCGTCGGCGAGGGGAACTGTGCGGCTGGCAGGAACAAGCGCGACGGCAGCGATGACAACGTAAGGTACATCGCTGCGGCCGCGTCGATGCGTCCATGACCGAAACGATCGTCCTGACCCGGCGCGCCCAAGTCAACCGCACTTTCCTTGATGATCGTCTCTACCTGTTCAGGCGTCAGGCCGTGCGCGACGGAAATAACAAGCGCGGCCAGCCCCGCGCCATGGGGCGTTGCCAGGCTTGTGCCATGCACGGACCTGTATTCGTCATGGCTCGGCGGGAAAGGACTGAAAATGCCGACCCCCGGCGCGGCGATGTCCACGAAGCTGCCTGCGCTCGAAAACCAAGCATGGTCGTCGTCTCTGTCCGTGGCCGCGACCGCGATCACGCCCTCGTGGGCAGCGGGATACGTGACCGGATTGCCATCCTCAAACAGATTGCCCGCAGCCGCAAAGATGAGTACGCCCGCGTTGGTGGCATAGTTGATTGCGCTCTGCATCCCCAAAGACGGGCCAAAGCTGATAATGCTGATATTCAGGATGTCAGCCCCCTTGTCCGCGGCCCAATAGAGCGCGCATGTGAGGTTGCTGCTCATGCCCCGACCGCGGTCGTCCAGCACCTTCACCGGCATGATTTTGGCGTCCCAGGCTAGCCCGGCGATGCCGTCATCGTTATTGGCTGCGGCCGCGGCGACACCGGCTACCTGAGTTCCGTGACCGTAATCATCATCCGGTTCGGCGTCACCATTGACGAAGTCATAACCCTTCAAGATCCGCCCGGCCAGTTCAGGATGATCCAGGTCGACGCCTGAATCGATGACCGCAATCGTAACTTCCCTGCCGCTTGAAACCTTCCAGGCGGCTGTGGCCCTGAGTTTGGCAAGCGCCCACTGTTTATCGAACAAAGGATCGTTGGGAGCGTCCGCCGCCGTCAGTGACGAAGTGAGCAATCTCTTGCTTTCGTCGGAGCGCGCGTTGTAACCAGCCTGAAATGGATGTGAACCGATCTTCGTTCTCGCCTGAGCTGCAAAGATCAGATAGTCCGGTTCGGCGTACTCCACGGCCGGATCCAGGGCAAACGTTTCCGCAGCCCTCAGTTCCGTTCCTGGGCGGACACGGTAGACGTGGACCGAGCCGCACGTTACGCCGGACGGGCGCAAATCAAAATCCTCTGCCTTAGCGGGCAGCGAAATATCAGTGGCGCCTGGACGAAACTTGATCAGAATACGACCGGGTGCAAAGGTCGCTTTCTGACTGATATTTCGAGGGGACTGCCTATCGTCTCCGCAGGAAACAATGAGGAAGTGGAGGAGCAATAGAGTCAGGCTGATGAGAACTGAACGGGAACGGGAACGTGAAGAGGTGGCCATAGAATCGCCGCAATAGAGCGGCGCAGAGTTTTTGCAGTTAGGAATACAAGAAAGGGGGGGAAACTCCTGCCTCGGACAAGCCTTTCGGCGCGCCAGCGATGATTTGCTGACCTCCTTGATTATAACATATGGTAAAATCGAACATGCAAAAGGCTGTACAGTTGCTCGCCGGCGTTGGGCTTTCGTTTTGGTTTGCGGCGGACGTGCAGCGAACAAGGCTGGAACATCCATCTACCGACTACACTGAAAAGCCTCATGTCCAACGAAACCATTCTGATTCGCAACGCTCGCATCGTCGACGGCTCTGGTTCGCCCTGGAGTTACGGCGATGTCGCCCTGGTCGGTGAGCGCATCGCAGCGGTCGCTCCGCCCGGCTCGATTCCCGTTGAGAACTGCGCCGAAGTGGTTGACGCCAGCGGGCACGTCGTTTGCCCCGGCTTTGTCGACATTCTCAGCCACTCGATCCTCTCACTCATGGTCGATGGCCGCAGCGTCTCCAAGATTTCCCAAGGCGTAACGACTGAGGTGATGGGCGAGGGGTGGACGCCTGCTCCCTTCGGCGGCAGAATCAGCGCCGACCTGCCCACCCATCAGTTATCCCAGCTTCTGGACCCTGCCTGGGCCGAGCGCATGCCCACCTGGAGCCGTTTTCGCGACTGGCTGGAGGCGATGACGGAGCAAGGCGCGTCGCCCAACATCGGCTCCTTCCTCGGCGGTGGCACGCTGCGCAAGTACGCCATGGGCATGGAGATGCGTCCGCCTACAGCCGATGAAATGGAGACGATGGTCCGCGTTACCGCCGAGGCGATGGAGGACGGCGCGTTTGGTGTCTCCTTCGCGTTGATCTACCCGCCCAACAGCTACGCCGATACTGACGAAATCGTAGCGATTGCCAAGGTGTTTCGTCCCTATCATGGCATTTACATTACCCATCTGCGTTCGGAGGCCGACGCCTTCTTGGAGGGGCTGGAAGAGGCGCTGCAGATTGGACGTCAAGCCGATGTGCCGGTCCAGATTTACCACCTGAAGGCCGCCGGCGCCCGCAACTGGCACCAATTGGCCTCGGCGATGGAACGCATCACCGAAGCCCGCGCCCAGGGGATTGATGTCACCGCCGATATGTACACCTATGCGGCTGCCGGAACCGGCCTGACTTCGGTGCTGCCTCCGTGGGCTGCGGCTGGTGACAAACTGTACGAGAACGTCAGCGATGCGGCCATGCGCGCCAAGATCAAGGAGGCGGCGCTCCATCCCAGCGGTGACTGGGAAGCGATGGCCGATCTGGTGGGTCCACAGGGTGTCATGCCGGTCGGTTTTCTGAAGCAAGAAAATCAGCGATTCGTGGGCATGCGCCTATCGGAGATCGCGGCGGAGATGGGTGTGGACTGGCCGGACGCGGCCATGGACCTGTTGGCATCCGAGGGGCAGCGCATCAGCACCTTCTACTTCGTGATGAGCGAAGAGAATCTGCGGCGTCAACTGCAACAGCCTTGGATTATGATCTCCACCGACGCCGGGGGCATGGATCCGGCCTGGGCTGCGCCGACCGGGCCTTATCATCCGCGCGCCTACGGCACCTACAGCCGGGTGCTGGGCAAATATGTGCGCGAAGAGAAGGTCATCCCGCTGGAGGACGCCGTGCGCAAGATGTCCTCGGCTCTGTGCGACCGGCTCGGTCTGCGCGATCGGGGCCAATTGCGGGAGGGATTTTACGCCGATGTGGTCATCTTCGACCCGGAAACGGTCGGCGATCGGGCCACCTTTACCGATCCTCACCAACTGTCGGTTGGCGTGCGCGACGTGTGGGTCAACGGTGAACGGGTCTACGCCAATGGCGCGCATACCGGCGCGACGCCGGGCCGCATCGTCAGCGGGCCGGGGCGGCGTGTGTACTGAATTGCGTTTAGCGTAATTCGTGTTGCGTTAGAAGTGACGAAACGACTGGTAGGCCCTTAATGTGCGTTCACATTGAAAACACGCTTTTCTGCGCACTGCGCACTGCTTATTGCGTGTTCCGTATTGCGTAGAGGCAGGCGAGACAGGCCCAAAGGGCACCCCGTTCCCAGGGTGCAGACCATGCGAGAAATCGTGGTTTCAAACGGGATTGACATTAGGTAACCATTGGTGCTAGTCGTTAGAGGCTGAATTCGGCGATGGAAAGGGGGACAAAGCCATTCTCATCGGGCAGAAAGCCGTGCCACTGAATCAGGATGTTGAATAGTGCCAGGGTGAAGCCGACGCGGGTCTCGAAATAAAGCCAAGTCTTGTGCGCCATGCGTTTGAACTGACAGATGGAAGTGAGCATGGAGAGAACCGTTTCGACGAGCATGCGCACGTTCCATTCGCCGCGCCGACACAGACGCAAGTTGTCAGGCTGCCAGCCAGCTTTGGCAAAGCCGGTATCGGCAAAGATGACCATATCGTCGCGGAATTTGTCGACCAGATGGCGGAAGGCAGAGCCATCATAGACATTGGCGGTGTCACACTCCCAATCGACGACGCGCCCCAGGTGGTCGAGGAGGAAGCAGAGCTTGGCGCCCACGATCCAGCGCCCGTTCGACTTGCCTTTCTTGCCGATTTGCTGGTTACTGCGACCCTCGCGGCGCGGATGAAGCAGTTCAATGCCGTAGCTGTCGATGACGCCGAGTACGGAGGGTGGCGCCAGAAACTCGCCGATCAGGTAGCGCTGGCTGTTGAACAGACGAAAGAGGCGCGTGCGACAGCGCAGATGGGGAAATAGGGGTCGATAGTCCCGCATCAACCAGCGCCAGAACGCGCGATTGCCTTTACCCGTCAACGCATAGAGCAGCGCCAGCGTGACGACTTCGCTCGGATAGAGACGTGCTTGGCTGTGTTTCGGCAGATAGCCGATCTGATCATCCACGTGGCAGAACAGTTCTGTGATAAAATCGACCGTGGTCATGGGAATGGCTCCTCTCTTGTTGCTTGGTCGTTTCAAGAGAGATTGTCGCCTTTCTCATGACCATCTCCAAACTAGCACCAAAGGTTAGGTAGCCAATTTGCTTTAACCGTGCGAAATGCAGTACGGGATACGCAAAACGGTAGAAGCAACTCTTACAAGTGCATGCGCCCTTATTCAGGTTTCGTCTGATGTTCATTTCTGACTCAATCGAAAGCTATCTGGGCGCTGCGGAAACCGGCACACCCTACACGCGGCGCACCTACCGCACGGCCATGAACCTCTTCCAGGAATATCTGGTGGAGAACGAGATCCCGCCGGAGGTCAAAGACCTGGACTACCTGGACGTAGACCGGCTTCTGGCCTTCGCCACTTGGCTCATGGACGGCGGCAGCATCGGCAAGCGCACCCTGCATACCTATCTGGCCGCGTTGGTGAGCTGGGTCAGCTACTTGCAGGTGCGGGGCTGGCTGCCGTTCAACGCCCAGGAGTTGGCGCGCCTGCAGGACGGCGTCAAGCGCATCCGCCGCAATCAGCGCCCGCCCGAACTCATGCCCTATCCGCCCCGCGCGGAGGAGTTGGAGGCGCTGGTCGTTGCCGCCCGCGAGACGGTATTGCGCCGACCGGACAATGTGCGCGAACAGCTTGCCCACTTGCGCGATATAGCTATTGTGGAGACCTTGCGCTGCACAGGTCTGCGGGTGGGGGAACTGGTCAGCATCACGCGCAAGCAGTTGGAAGATGAGGATCAGGCGGTATGGGTCGTCGGTAAGCGCAGCAAAGTCCGCCGCGTCTATTTCGACGATCGGGCCTGGGAGGCCATCCGCCGCTATCTTAAGGAGAGACAGGCATTTGACGGGGCTACGCGCCGGCCTCTGTCCGCACTGCCTGTCTTTGCACGCCATGACAGGCGGGCCGGTTCGCAGGTGTTGCCGCTTACGACGCAGACGATCCAGAATACGATTCGCCGTCTGGCGGAGAGGGCTGGCCTGAGCGCAAAGGGCATCACCCCCCACGCGTTGCGCCACTACTTCGCAACCCGCATTTACCAGACCACGCACGATCTGGCCGTCACCCAAACCGCGCTGGGACACGCCAATCCCAACACGACCCGCATCTACGCCAAACTTGAGGATAACGCCGTGCGCGATGCGCATCGCGCCGCGTTTCAGCCTCGGGACGAGTGATGGCAGTGGCCAGTCGTCAAGAGTCTTTCAAGAACCGATTCCTCAATCTTCCTGCTCACCGGCCTGCCACAGGAGCCAATAGGGGATGAAGCCGTAATACCAGGCGAGCAGCAGAGCGAGGCGCAGTCCGTGGATACCGTCTCGCCAACCCTGTAAGGTGATAAAACGTCGCCGAAGTTCGCGTGCCGGCTGGAGGATGAGGTTGTGGGGCCGCGGTCGGACACCTTGTTCCGCGAGGATTCTGGCTTCGTAGCGGGCATAAAACTGCTGCTTGCGGTGAAATTGCGGCCAGTCCGCGTAGTTGTAGTGCAGAAGCGGCTCGTTAAGCTTGCCCTCCTCACCGTCGAGAATAACGACTTCGTGGACTTCGCGGCGCAGGTCGTAGCGGGCGCAGCGCCGCCGCAAGAGCCGCAGTTGATAGTCCGGTGTAAAGCCACCGCCGCGCATCTCGTGGCCGACGATAAAGTTGCGGCGAGGAATCCAGTAACCGGCGCAGCGCGCGTCGCGGCTGGCGTCCAGGACTTCCTGCGCAAGAGTCTGTGTGGCCCGTTCGTCGGCGTCAATGAAGAGAATCCACTCGCTGTCGATGCTATCGAGGACGGCCTGCCTCTGGCGGCCGTAGTCGTCGAAGGGACGCGCGACCACGCGGGCGCCGGCCTCCTGCGCGATCTGCCGCGTGGCATCCTGGCTGCAAGAGTCCCATACGACCACCGCGTCGGTCCAGTCCCGCAGCGCGGCGATGCAGTCCCCGACATGGCGGGCCTCATTCTTGGTTAGGATGACAGCTGTCAGGTGTAGAGGCATCTGTTACAAGCAGCTGGTTGGCGGGAAGTGACCAGAAAGTGGCCGTTAGCCGCTGAATTTCATCACCTTTTGGTATGCGTCAAGCTGCTCCGACAGGCGGTCGCCCGAAAGGTGGCCGTGCGCAAAACGGTGCCGGGCGATCAAGGCGTTCCACGCCAGGCCGAGGCGCACCAGGAGACACAGGCAGGTGTGAAAGCGCCGCGGATAGAGGCGGCTATGCAGGCGAAAGAAGCGGAAACGGCTGGCCCACAGGCGCTCGAAGGACTGCCAGCGGACTTGGCGGCTGCTGCGGCCCTCGTGATGAATAATCTGCGCCGTGGGTACGGCAAAGAGCGGCAAGCCCGCCGTCTGCATGCGCAGGCACCAATCCATCTCCTCGCAGTACATGAAGTAGCCCTCGTCGAGCAGACCGGTTACGCGCACGCTCTCGGCTCGCACCATTAGCGCCGCGCCCAGCACGAATCCAACCGGGAACGGCATCGCGCCCATCCACTGCCAGCGAGGATAGCGTCCATTGAGACGGCTATCCAATAACCTATGGAGCAGCCGCCGCACGCCGGGCAGCTCCGCCAGGGGGTAGAGATCGAGAGCAATTTGCGCCAATCCGGGATAGGCAAAGGCGGCGTGTTGCAGGCTGCCGTCCGCATAGTGCAAACGGGGGCCGCACGCCCCGGCATGAGGGCGGTCGCGCAACAACGCGGCCATCTTGCCGAGCGCATCATCCACGACCTCGGTGTCAGGGTTGAGGAGAATAACGAAGTCGGGGGCAGGCCCGTCTTCACCGCTTTGGAGGGCGGGCGACGGGCACTCTTCAACCGCCTCACCGAATCCCAAACGCCTCAACGCCAGATTGTTGGCGCGCGGAAATCCAAGATTTTCGCCTGACGCGACAAGATGTACGTGCGGGAACTCGGCGGCGACCATCTGCGCGCTGCCATCATGGCTGGCGTTGTCGACGACGGTTACATCCACGGCCAGCCAGTCGGCGCTCAACCGGGCAGAGGCATAGACACTCTGCAAGCAGCGGCGCAGCAGTTCGCGCACGTTATAGGAGACGATGATGACGGAAAGGCGCATGATATTGCGAGACGAGCAAGCCGAAACCGGCTGTTGGGGCGACGCACCGGCTGCGTCTATTCCTCGCCGACATTGACGGTGATGCGGTCGATGTAATCGTTGGGGTGGCCGTATGCTTCGTGGATCAATCCCCCCCACCAGAGAACATTGCCCCCTGGGGGTCTACCTTCAAAGCGAATACAACCGTTGACACGGCCAGACTTGCCAGGCATCAGATACCACCCGCTCTGTTCCTCAAATTTCAGGTATTCCAAGTCTTCCTGACGGGCAATGGCCCAACGGAAGGGATAAGGATACCCGGTAGTACTAAAGTTGATGCCAAATCGAAACACACCGGGCTGCTCAAACCAATACTTGCCGCGATTTTCCGGTCTGGCCGCAATGCTGTTAAAGGTCTCAGGGATGAAATCCTTGGCAAAAAGGTACTCTTGGCCCGGCCAGGGGCCATTTGTGCGGATAGGAACCTCTCCTTCATTCTTGATTATTGTCGTGAAACAAAGTTTCTGGCCCAGGGGAATGCTGGCCACCCTATTTGTCTCTCCCACCCAGTCGATCTCACCTTGCACAACGTCGGCGCGCGGTATGCCCCCGCTCTCTATCGTCAGGTTGCGGGTGACCCGCACTCGATTTCCGGCTAGATCGTTGGCCTCGCCGACGACCTGATAGGGACCGTCAGGCGGAGGCTCCGCATTCAGTTCAGCCCCACCGAAATACTTGTATGTGTGATTGCCCATTTCCCCCGGTTCAATCGTGTTCGGGCCTTCGGCGATGTGGAACTTTACGCCCGGCCTTTCCGGATTCAGGAGATAGACCTGCACATTCTGCACCTCTTTCGACAGGTTGTAGGTGACGCTCACCCAGTCGTCTCGCAGGCCGTCCAGATTGGGGCGGAAAACGGTGGGCACGACGGCGAAGTTTTCCAGCCGCGGAATGTCCGTGTCCCCATTCTCCAAAGTGATCGTGCCGTCAACGCTTTCGGTGGCAGCGTTGTCATCGGTGGCCTGCACCACCCAACGGTATCTGCCGTCCGGCAACACGCGGCTGAGAATCTGGTTGGTGCCGCCTTCGACCATCTCGATCTCCGGCTCATCCATAACGCCCCCCCACAGCACGCCGTAGTTGCCGGGCGAGCGGCGGCGGTCCTTGCGGAAGTAGAATCGTTCGTCGTCTTTGTTCTCGAAAAAGATGCTGACATAGGCAGAGCGGCTGAGGCTATAGCGAATCTCGGTAACGTCGGTATCCCTGTCGGCGTTGGGGGATATCTCATCCGGCGCTACGGTCACATCGCGCAGCAGCGGGCCGATGCTCCACTCCAGGCGGCCGCAACCGCCCAGGAGCAATGCCAATAGAATGAGAATGAGCGATTGCTTGTTCATTGTGTATTGGTCAGATAAAGTTTGCGCCGACTCACTTCAGCGCTTCCAGCGAATGAGTGCAGTATAACATAGAGCCAAACGGTTGACAGTCTGTGGCAGTCGTGTTTTACTTCCCCAACTGTTCCCACAACCTGCCTACACTTCTGGAGCTGAGAAAAATGGAAAAGACTCGCTGGGGGATTCTGGGTACGGGCCGCATCGCCGGCGACTTTGCGACCGGTCTGGGCGCGGAGAAGGATGCCGAGATCGTCGCTGTCGGCTCGCGCGCGCAGGAGACCGCCGATAGGTTCGCGGACCGCTTCGACATTCCCCATCGCCATCCCACCTACGACGCGCTCGCCGCCGACCCCGACGTGGACATCATCTACATTGCCACGCCCCATACTCTGCACAAAGAGAATACGATCACTTGCCTGCGCGCCGGCAAGGGTGTTTTGTGCGAGAAACCGTTCGCCATCAACAGTTCGGAAGCCCAGGAGATAGTCGACTGCGCCCGCTTCCATAGCGCGTTTCTCATGGAGGCGATGTGGACGCGCTTTCTGCCCCACATCCGCGAGATGGCGCGCCGCATTGAGGAAGGGCAGATTGGCGACATCCGCATGATTCACGCGGATTTCTGTTACCGCGCTCCGCTTAACCCGGAGCGGCGCGCGTTCAACCTGGCTTTGGGCGGCGGCGCGCTGCTGGATGTGGGCGTATACTCAATTTCGCTGGCCCATCACCTGTTGGGGGAGCCGGCGCGCATTGCTTCGCTGGCGCATCTTGGCGTGACAGGCGTGGACGAGATGGCGGGCATTCTCTTCCAGTACGATGACGGCGCGCTGGCAGTCATGTCCACTGCGGTCAGAGCAAACACGCCCCATTCGCTCGTCATCAGCGGGACGCAGGGCGAGATTCGCGCCCATGAGCGCTGGTGGGGCCCGTCCGGCTTCACTATCAGCCGCGACGGCCACGACCCGGAGACGGTGCGTCCGGACATCATAGGCAATGGTTGGAACTATCAGGCCGTGGAATGTGGCCGCTGTCTGCGCGACGGCCTGACGGAGCATCCGATAATGCCATTGGACGAGACGTTGGCCATCATGCGGCTGTTGGACGGCCTGCGGGCGGACTGGGGGTTGCGCTATCCGATGGAGTAGGGGCTAGGTATAGTCTCGCCGAATCTGATTTCACAACGCAAGGTTCTCAACTGTTGCTGCCTTCCGGCAGTAGTCCAGGCTTCCCTGCAATAGCGCGATGATCCGTTCGTCGGGCGCTCCGGCGTCTAGAGCATCCGGTTGCAATTCCAAAGAGACCGGGTATTCGTAACTTTCCGCGGCCATGCGGGCCAGCAGCGCGTCCAGCCGTAGTGAGCCATCCTCCGGGCGGCGGTGCTCGCGGCCATCGAAGTTGCTCAGATGCACGTGCTTAACCCGCTCCCCCCAAATGCTGTATGCCTCCACGGGGTCCAGACCCCACGTGCCCAGATGGGTCGTGTCCATAGTGATGTGCGGGAAGCGGGTGATGTCGGCGAGCGTTGCGCGGCTGTGCGCGTTCCAGCGGGCCGGGTTGACGCCCAGACCTAGGACGCGCTGGGCTGGCAGATTCTCGATGCACAGCAGCACGTCGGTAGACGCCTGAAGCACCTGATAGCTCTCCATGAGCCAGGCAACGTATTTGCGGTTGCTGCGGTCGAAGGGGTTGGGTAGCAGCATACTGCGGCTGCTGGTCTGTAGGAAGGCATAGGGGAAGCGCATAGGGAGGTGGTGGACGACGGCTTGCGCGTCCAGTTCGGCGGCCAGTTCAACCGTGCGGGCGACGGCGCCAAACTCGGTCTCACCCCAGCCCTGGCAGTTGCGGTTGAAAGGGCTGTGGAGCGCAGGCACCGGCAACGCGTGGCGGCTCATCAACTGTTGCAGATAGTCGGCCTGGCGCGTGTCCCAGCGGTGATCGACGAGCAGTTCGATGCCGTCGAAGCCGGCTTCAGCGGCCAGCGCAAAGACGCGGTCGATGCCGTAACTGTACAGGGAACCGGTTGAGAGGATGAACCGCATGGAAACGCCTCCGGTGAAACGTGGTCTGTGGTTGCCGCCGACAGGAGCGGCAACTGGATTGGGGGGCGCCTGCATCAGACGGGAAACGCCCGCGCCACGAACTTGGCCAACGATGTCGGAGGACGGCCCAGCAGCCAGCCCAGAATGTTGCTGTTGCCAACCAGCCCGTAGCGGTGGTAATAGCGAAACATTGCGGCCAGCATTTCAATTGCAGAGGAGGGCATCCCGCTGGCAATGGCGGACCGCTCCCATTCATCCAGGGGAGTTTGCACGGCCTGGACCAATCGCTGCAAGTGGTCAGTCAACGTCTGCGCTATCTCCGTGGAGGACAGATTGGCCGGTCCCGCCAATTCGTAAATCGCCCCTGAATGACCTGGTTCCGAGAGGACGAGGGCCGCAGCCTGCGCGACGTCTGTCAGGTCAACGAGCGCAAAGCGGGCGCGGATGTCATACGGCACGGCATATCGGCCCGACATCGTGATCGGTTCTCGGTAGGCCGAAACGTTCTGCATATAGGCGCATGGCTGAAGAATGGTGAAGGGCACGCCGCTGCGGAAAATCTCCTCTTCCACGCGCATCTTCTGCCAGTGATGCGGCATCTCTTCCGTCTGCGGGTGAAGGACTGAATGGTAGACAAAGCGACTTATGTCGGCCTCCTTTGCCGCCCGCAGTGCCAGCCTTCCGATCTCCACTTCGCGGTTGTGCATGTTGGGGCAAATGAAATAGAGCGCATCCACATCGAGGCACGCGTACCGCCACAGGCGCGCATCCTCCAGGTCGCCGATTACCGTATCGACTACGGGTAGCCCTTCAGCCTGCTCGGCGCGGCGCAACCAGGCGCGAACCGGCTGACTGCCCTGCGAGAGGGCATGAATAACCTCAGTGCCGGACTTCCCTGCCGCGCCGGTTACCAGGATCATGCGGGGAAAACCTCGTCTGGTTTGAAAGCAAATCCCTCCAGCACTTCCGAGCGAGCAGTGTCATCGTCGCCGTAACGCCCCAGCAGCTCGTAGTCCCTGCCGCGCAATACAAAGACTTCGACTCTGCGTTCGTGCGGATCGATGATCCAGTACTCCGGCACGCCCGCCTCTGCGTAGAGTTGGTACTTCAGGCTACGGTCGTGGGCCGGATTGGATGGAGACAGCACCTCCATGACCAAGTCGGGTGCGCCGTCAATGAGAGTCTCGCCGATGATGTGGAGTCGTTCGCTGCGAATGCAGAGAATGTCCGGCTGTTCAGGGTCTCCCAGTTTTCCAGGAAGTATCACGTCAATGGGCGCGCCGAAGGCCGTCCCCTGATTGTGATCATTGAGGAAATTTCCAAGAACGTTCGAGATAAAAAATATGACTCGCTGATGCAGCGGTCGCGGCGCCGACGACATATGCAACTCTCCTCGAATTACCTCGTAGCGCCGGCCATCGTCCGGGAGGCGGGCATAGTCGTCATAGGTCCACTGCCCTTGGGCCGGAAGCTGCTCCGTCTGCGCCGCGTATGTGGCTGTCAGAGATTCCCGCAATTACCGCACTTTGTCCATCCTTCCATTCACGCCCTCATGTGGCGATCTTGCCTGCTGTGTCGGCTAAGAAAATCCCAAAGGCATTACCTCGTCTACAATGACAGCAAAGCCGTTCAACACATCCGATCGGGCGGTTTCACCCTCGCTGAAGCGTCCAAGCAGTTCGTAGGTTCCGTCCCGCAGAACATAAACCTCAACCGTCCGTTCGTGCGGATCGATGATCCAGTACTCCGGCACGCCCGCCTCTGCGTAGAGTTCGTACTTCAGGCTGCGGTCGTGGGCCGGGTTGGATGGAGAAAGCACCTCCATGACCAAGTCGGGCGCGCCCTGGATATTCAGTTCGCCGACGATGCGGAGACTTTTCCGGCGAATGACGACAATATCCGGCTGGACAGGGTCTCCCAGTTTTTCGGGGAGAATCACATCAATGGGAGCGACGAAGACTGTACCCAGATTGTGCTCTTCGACGTATCCTTCCAGAAAGAAAGCAAGACGGGTAATGACTCGCTGGTGCATCGGTCGCGGCGCCGCCGACATATATAGCTCTCCCCGTATCACTTCGTAGCGCTTGCCATCGTCTGGCAGGCGGGCATAGTCATCATACGTCCACTGCCCCTGGGCCGGTAGCCGCTCCGTCTGCGCCGCGTATGTGGCTGTCAGAGATTCCCTCAGTCGCCGCACTTAGCTCCTCCTTACCTCGGTGCAAATGCCCGTGAACAGTGGCCAGCATCTTCACCGGCCACTGTTCACAATATAGGAGCGGTACAGGTTATTCGCCGCCCTCGACCAGTTCGACTTCGATGGGTGTGTAGCTCTCACCGTTCACATCACCGCCCACCAGTTCCAGAGCGGATTCTGCCAGGTCTGAGCGGAAAGCGCCTGCGCTGGGGGCTTCGGCAACGACGCCGCCGTCCACGGACACCTGCACGGTCTGATCCCACAGGCCCTGGTCCATCACGCCGATGCCGGCGGGGGAGGGCCAGATCAACTGATTGATCTCGTTCAACTGCCAGCTCATGTGGCTTTGGCCGAGTGTGGGGCCGTTATCGAGGACGACCTGTACGCAGGCGTCAAAGCTATCGCGGCAGAATTGCCAGCCCTTGAAACTGGCGGCCAGGAAGCGCACCGCGATCTCCTCGTTGCCCTCCTCCGCCAGCCATGCTTCACGGGCGAAGACATGATCTTGCAGCATCGCCGTGCCCACATCGTTGAAGTCGATGACCACCAGATCTGAAGGCTGGTAGAGTTCACCGGTTTCCGGATTGACCGCCTCAAGCACCTGGGCATACTCGTTGTAGGTCATCGCCTGGGCCGCGTCCAACTCCCGGTTGAGCAGGGCCAGCATGTCGAAGCTTTGCTGGATGACGGTGACATCGTCCGGGTTGTTCGGGTCAATGCCCTCGCCGCGCATGGCGACGAACAGTTCGTGTTCATTGCCAAAGCCCCACGTGCCGACCTTCTTGCCCGCCATGTCGGCGATGGTGGCGATAGGCGCGTCGGCCCACGAGACCTCCAGCGTGCCGCTGCGCTGGAATACCTGGGCGATGTTTACCAGATCCGCGCCCTCGGCTCGCGAGGCCAACACCTTCGGCACCCACGCCAATCCAAATTCAGCCTGGCCGGAGGCGACAACCTGCTGGGGCACGATATCGACCGCGCCTTCAAGAATCGTCACGTCCAGGCACTGTTCTGCGTAGAAGCCTTGGTTCACGGCGGCAAAATATCCGGCGAACTGGGACTGCGTCACCCACTGGAGTTGTAGTTTCACCGGCGTGAGTTGGGCGCATCCCCCTTCGGCCGCGGCCTCTTCTGAGGCCGGCGCCGCGGGCGCTACACATGCGCCCAAAACGAGGACGATCAGCGCGCCGACCGTCAACAAGAATGCAGTTCGATTTCTCATTGGTTCCTCCTGATGTGTGGTGAGTTCGTGATTCCTGGGAACGCAGGCGTCTCGCCTGCAAGTCGTAAAGCTAAGCTCGGAAGGTCGGATGCCAGGGCATAGCCATCCGCTCCGCCAGCAGAATGATGAGGTAGAGGGCGATGCCCAGAAGACAGGCGACGAGAATCGCGGCCCAGGCGGAAGCAAAACGGAAGAGCGCGGCCTCCTGGGTGATGAAGACGCCGAGAGCGATGCGCGGGCCGCCGAAGTATTCGCCCACAATCGCCCCGATCATGGCGAGCGCGCCCGCCACCTTCAGGCCGCTGAACAGCGAGGGCAGCGCGTTGGGAATCCGCAGCTTGAAGAGGATTTCAGAGTCGCTGGCGGCGTAAGAGCGCATCAGTTCCAAGGAGCGGCTATCGACCGAGATCAGCCCGCGCACGGTATTGATCATGATCGGGAAGAAGATCATGATCGTCACAATCGCCATCTTGGAGAACGGGTTGTCTATGCCGAACCAATTGTTCATGATCGGAGCAAACGCAATGATCGGCATGGAGTTGGCGGCAATGGCGAAAGGTAGCAGCGCCTCGCGCGACGCGGTCCACCGGGTCGTGGCAAGCGCCACGACGATGCCCGCCACCGTGCCCAGCGCCAGCCCGCCGACCGCCTCCTTTAGGGTAAACCAACTGGCCGCCAGAATTGGGGTCAGGTTGCCGCCACGCAGGATGGAAACGCTGCGGCTGCCCAACGGAATCTTCAACCACCGGGCCTCTTCCAGTGTAGCCTGTTGCTCCGGTGACAGGGCGGCCGGCAGGAAGACGAGAAGCTGGCTGCCCAAGGAGATCTCTTCCGCATCCGCAACCGATGCCGTCCCGTCGATCACCACGATCTGAACCAGGTAGCCGACGATGGCCGAAGGCTTGGGCAACAGGAACTGCTGGATTCCAAAGGCCGTCACCAGCGCTTCCCACATGATCACAAGCGCGACGAGAATGAGGATTGGCGCCCAGATGCGCTGCTTGCGCTCGCTCATGCCTCTACCTCTCCCGCCAACTGGCCGCCTTCGTTCCCAGAAGGCTCGCCCGCAGCCGCTTCGCTGAAGCGTAACGCCTCCCGTACTTCCGTCTCCAACTTGAAGAAGCGCACACTGCTGCGGGTCTCTGCGTTGCGGGGCTGGGGCAGATCGATGGCGATGTCGGCGGTGACGCGACCGGGGCGGGCGGACATGACGATCACGCGCGTGGAAAGAAAGACCGCCTCGGTAATGCTGTGGGTGACGAACAGCACGGTCGTGTCCGTCTTGCGCCAGATGTTCAGCAGCTCCAGATTGAGCCGCTCTCTGGTCATCTCATCGAGCGCTCCGAACGGTTCGTCCATCAGCAGAATCGACGGTTCAAATGAGAGCGCGCGGGCGATTGCCACCCGCTGCTGCATCCCGCCGGAGAGTTGCCAGGGGAAGTGGGCGGCAAAGTCGGACAACTCCACCAACGCCAGCATCGCCTGGGTGCGCCGCTCCTTCTCCGCGCGGCTGTACTGCATCAACTCCAGAGGGAGCTGCACATTTTTGGCGACCGTGCGCCAGTCATACAGGGTCGCGGCCTGAAAAACGATGCCGTAATCCTGATCGAGCCGGGCTTGGCGGGCGCTCTTGCCGTTGACGGTCGCGACACCAGCGGACGGCTCGATCAGATCACCCACAACCCGCAGCAGCGTGGACTTGCCGCAGCCGGAGGGGCCGATGAGCGAAATGAACTCGTTTTTCTCGACGTGCAGGTTGATCTTTTTGAGCGCGTGGACCTGATTGGATGCGCCTTCCCCGAAAATTTTATCGATGTCTTCCAGATTAACGACGGGTCCTGTCATGGAAGGTGACTGCATGGATTGAAAGAGCTTCGGCGTACATTGCTGCATCGCACCTGGGAGCGCAAGCGTCTCGCCTACAGAAGTTCGGGACAGAGGTGACTTCGACCCGCTTCATGGTGTCGATTTTAGCACACGCGCGCAGATGTTGCCAAGCAAAAATGCACGTCTCCCGTTGGGAAAAATGTAGAACTGTTCGAGAAGACAGGCGGCACAATTACAAGGAGTTTCACGCCCAACAACACTTTGGTATGATGCGGAAACACTTGCTCGAAAGGATCCTGCACTCTGGAAACGCAGGCGTCTCGCCAGCACCGTGCCAGTTCGATTTCACCTTCGCATCTGGAGATACGGCGCTATGCCTGAAAGATTGCCGCATATCCTGATTTTCAACCCGGACCAGTGGCGGGGGGACGTGCTGGGCCACGTGGGCAACGCCGCCGCGGTGACGCCCGTGCTTGACAACCTGGCGCGGACGGAGGGCGTCTCTTTCGCCAACGCCTTCTGCCAGAATCCGGTCTGCACACCCAGCCGTTGCTCCTTTATGACCGGCTGGTATCCCCACGTGCGCGGCCACCGCACAATGTTTCACATGCTGCGCCCGGACGAGCCAATGCTCCTTCGCACTTTGCGTCAGCACGGTTATTTCGTCTGGTGGGGCGGCAAGAACGATGTCGTGCCGGGCCAGAACGGGTACGCCGACTACTGTGATGTAAAGTACACGCCGCCGCCGGAACGCCTCATGCCGAATCTGCACGGTCTGACGGACTGGCGAGGCGACCCCGACGGCGACAACAACTACTCCTTTTACGCGGGGCAGCGCGAGATTCCGCCGGGCGAGAAGGTGGCCTTCGACTCCGACTGGGCAAATGTCGAGGGCGCGATTGAGCAGATTCGCAATGCGCCGCCGGATAAACCTCTCTGCATCTACCTTCCGCTGAGTTATCCCCACCCTCCCTACACGGTGGAGGATCCCTGGTATAGTCAGATCGACCCGGCGCTCATCCCCGAATGCACGCCCACGCCCGGCGGCGCCGGCACCGGCTGGGACGGCTATCCCAGCCTGATGAAAGGACTGTACCAAGGCCAACAGATGCAAGGCTGGTCGGAGGAGCGCCTGCGGGAACTGCGGCGCACGTACTACGGGATGTGCGCACGCGTGGATCACCAGTTCGGCTTGGTTTTGGACGCGTTGAAGAAGGCAGGCATCTATGACGATACCCTTGTATTTTTCTTCTCTGATCACGGCGACTTTACCGGGGATTACGGCCTGGTCGAGAAGACGCAGAACACATTTCAGGACTGCCTGACACGCGTGCCGTTGCTGGTGAAACCGCCAACCGGAACGCCTGTCAAGTCGGGCGTGTCCGACTCGCTGGTGGAGTTGATCGACTTCCCGGCAACCGTGTACGCGCTCACCGCCATCGACGCAGGGTATGATCATTTCGGGCGCTCACTGCTCCCTCTGCTCGCGGGTGATACCGACTCGCACCGGGATGCCGTCTTCTGTGAGGGAGGCCGTCGGCACGGGGAGCGCCAATGTATGGAACTGGGTAGTGGTTAAGTATTGACTGATGAGGCTCAATCCAGTAGGCTGGTTGTTCGCCAACAAACCCAGCTACGAGAAGGAGCCTCATCATGATTATAAGCATTGTCATACATCGCTGTCCTCATTGCAACAGCGAAAACATCTGCCGAAATGGGCACGATTATAAGGGCGCTCAGAAGTATCATTGCCACAGATGCAAACGTTACGGAACACTGAATGCCAGCAAAGGCTATGGTGAGAAAGAGAAAGAACTGATCTTGCGCACATACCAGGAACGCGCCAGCATGCGCGGTGTGGAACGCATCTTTGGCACGGCGCGCCAGACACTGGCGCGTTGGATAGGGGAAAAGGCAGCCAGGTTGCCAGCGATAGAGGCGACTTTGTTGGCTGCTCAACCAGACGACCTGCTGGAACTGGACGAATTAGGGTCATTTGTGCGCACAAAGCGCAACCAACGCTGGCTCTGGATTGCACTTTGTCGGCGCACCCGACAGGTGGTTGCCTACTTTGTCGGCGACCGCAGCGCCGACAGTTGCCGCGCGCTGCGCCAACGCATCCCCCAAAGCTATCGCGCCTGTTGCTCCTGCAGCGACTTGTGGGAGGCGTATCAACTGGTCTTTGATGCCGCAACGCACTGCGCCGTGGGCAAGGAAACAGGAGAAACCGCCCACGTCGAACGTTGGAACAACACCCTGCGCCAACGCCTGGCTCGCTTTGTGCGCAAGACTCTGGCTTTTTCCAAGTCCGACCACTTTCACCAACTGGCCTTGAAGTTATTCATCCACGACTACAACTTGCAGTGCCTATCAGTCAATATGTAACCACTACCTGGAACTGGAAAGTAACGGCCAACCGGAGTCCCTCTACTGGCCGCGTATGCGCATGCAGATGTCAGAAGGCCCGGAACATACGAAAGCGGTGATGTGCCGCACGGGCGCGCACAAATATGTCAGGCGCTTTTATGAACAGGACGAACTTTACGACTTGCAGGCGGACCCCAGAGAAACGCGCAATGTAATCAACGACCCGGCCTATAGTGAAGTGCTGGCAACGCTCAAAGAGCGCATGTTGGCGTGGTACATGGAGACCAGCGATGTGGTGCCGCATGCGCCGGACAGGCGGCAGTGAGGCGTCTCCATTCACTGGCGTTCACGATTCCGAGGTCTGCCTGCGGACGGCAACCCTCTCCAACAGGGAGATAACGACGAAGAACGCCATCCCAGTGAGCGAGGCAAACAGAATCGACGCCCAGAGCTTTTCCGGCCCGGTGGCGTAGTATTGGTTGAAGTTGAGGATCACGCGGCCCAAGCCGTCGGCGATGCCGCTGGGTAGCTCACCGATAATTGCGCCGACTACGCTGGCCGTGGCCGCTACTTTCAGAGCGGTGAAAATGTAGGGCATCGCGGCCGGGACCCGCAGCTTCCACAGAATGTCCCAGCGCGAGGCCGCGTAGGAGTGCATCAACTCTACGGCGGTCGGCTCAGGCGAGCGCAGCCCTTGCAACGTGTTGATCGTTACGGGGAAGAAGGTCAGATATGCGGCGATCACGGCAACGGAAAACCAGCTGCCGCCCAGCCAGATAACAACCATCGGCGCGATCGCCAGCATGGGAACCGTCTGCGACGCTACCACATAGGGCAACAGGCCCCGCTCAAGCAGGCCGGAATGGGCGAAGGCCACGCCTAGTGTGAAGCCGAGTATCCCGCCGATCAGGAATCCCGCCACAGCCTCTTGCAGGGTGAAGAGCGATGCCCGCAACAGGATTGTCAGCAGAATGGTTTCGCTGCCCCGCCGCGGCGGCTCGAAAATCGTCCGCAGAATTTCCCACACATGGGGCATGGCCCGGTCGTCCGCCCGCACCGGCAGTTTCACCTCGCACAGGCCGACCGAGCCGCACAACGCGCCGACCGGTTTTTGAGGCTGCGCCTCTACCGGCACGGTCCCCCGCAGGTATGCCCCGCCTGGCGCGCCCAGCAGTTTGTACGTCTCCCAGAACAGAGCCAGCAGCAGCACGATGAGGATGAAATAGCCGACAACGTTGAGCGACCTCGGTCCGGTGCGCTTCACAACACCTCCGCAAAGGGTTTGCGCCGCAGGAACTGCCCCGCGCCGGCCTTGCCCAACCAGTCGTCGCCGTGGACGATTACCCGCCCGCGCAGGAGCACCTTCTCGGCCCAGCCGCGCACGCGCATGCCTTCGTAGACGTTGTAGTCGGTGTTCATGTGGTGCGTGGCCGCAGAGATGGTATGTTCCTTTTCCGCATCCCAGATGACGATGTCGGCGTCAGAACCGACAGCGATCGTGCCCTTGCGTGGGTAGAGGCCGAAAATTTTGGCCGGGTTCGTGCTTGTGATCTTGACAAAATGGTTGGCGTTGTAGTGGCCGCCGCCAACGCCTTCATGCCACATCACCGGCATTCGATCCTCGATGCCGGGCATGCCGTTGGGAATCTGGTGGAATCCCTCCCGCCCCAACTCTTTGCCGGCGATGCGCCCGTCGACGCCGCCTTCAAACCAGAAAGGGCAATGGTCGGTGGAGATGGCTTGCAGGCCGCCGTCGGCCAGGGCCTTCCACAGGACGGCGGCATCCTTGGGCTGGCGCACCGGTGGCGAGCAGACGAATTTGGCCCCCTCGTAATCGGGCTTCGCCAGATCCTCCTCGAAGACGAACAGATATTGTGTGCAGGTCTCGCCCATCACTGGGAAGCCCTTGGCCCGGCCCAGGGCAAGTTGTTCGACCGCCTCTTCACAGGTCACATGGACGACGTACAGCGGCGCGCCACTGATGCCGGAGAGGGCCACGGCGCGACCGGTCGCCTCGGCTTCGGCCATGGCGGGGTGGGCTACGGCGTGATACTTGGGCGCGGTCTTGCCTTCATCCAGCAGCTTCTTCGTCAATTCAGCGATGACGTCGCCGTTTTCGGCGTGGACCATCACGAGCAGGCCGTGTTCTGCGGCCACCTGCATGGCGCGAAAGAGGGTTGTATCGTCGATCTGAAAGAGACCCTTGTAGGCCATAAAGAGTTTGAGGCTGGTGATGTCCTCGCCGATGACCGACGGAATCTCGGCCATTACATCGTCGCGCAGGTCGGTGATGGCGACGTGAAAGCCGTAGTCGATGGCGGCCTTGTCGGCGGCCTTGGCGTGCCAGGCGTCGATGCCCTCCTTCAGCGACCCGCCGATCGGCTGAATCACAAAGTCGATGTGCGTCGTGGTTGCGCCAAAGGCCGCGGCGCGATGGCCTGTGAAGAAGTCGTCCGAAGAGACCGTACCGCCGAAAGGAAGCTCCAGATGAGTGTGAACGTCGATGCCGCCGGGCAGCAGCAGTTTGCCCGCCGCGTCAATGACCTGCGCGCCTTCTTCGGGCAGGTCGCGCCCGATTAACGCCACCTGTTCGCCATCGACCAGCAGGTCCGCCTGCACGCTGTCGGCGGCGGTAATGATCGTTCCATTTTTGATTAGCGTGGGCATATTGCGTTCCTCTCTGGCAAACAGGCGCAAGCTGGTGTCATCAATGAGACGTTGTCGGAGCCTCTCCGCGCTCGGCGATCAGGCCGTCACGATCTTGCCGTACATATCGGGTCTACGGTCGCGCAGAAATTGCCAGGTGTCCCGCACATCCTTGATGAGATCGAAGTTCAGGTCGCGGATGATCAACTCCTCTGCATAGGGGTCGCCCTGGCCTGGCAGATCGTCGCGCTCGCCCAGGGTGGTCACAAACTCGCCGCGCGGCGTGCAGAAGTAGCTCTGGCCGTAGAAATCGTTTTCGCCAAGCTCTGATTCGATGCCCACGCGGTTGATGGTGCCGACGAAGTAGCCGTTGGGGTAGTGGTCTAATAGTAAGTGGTGATAGAATGGTAGCATGATACAGAAAACGATCACCTACAGTTGTCGAGTGTGCGGAAGCACAAATATCATCAAGAATGGCGCCAACCGTCTTGGTCAGCAGCAATATCACTGCAAAGAGTGCGGCGTGTATCGGGTTTTGGAGTCCAGACGAGAGGCGAAAAAAAACAGAAGCCGCTCATCCTGAGAGCCTACCAGGAACGCATCAGCCTACGAGGACTCAGCCGGCTGTTTGGGATTCATCGTCTCACCATTGCCCGATGGATCGGAGAGCATGTGGCCGCTTTGCCGCCTCTCATATCAACGCTGGCGCCCGCCCGGCCCGATGATGTGCTCGAATTCGATGAAGCCTGGAGTTTTGTGCGCAAACGACGCAACAAACGCTGGCTGTGGACGGTCATGTGTCGTCGCACCCGCCAGATCGTGGCCTTTGTGGTAGTGGTCTAATAGTAAGTGGTGATAGAATGGTAGCATGATACAGAAAACGATCACCTACAGTTGTCGAGTGTGCGGAAGCACAAATATCATCAAGAATGGCGCCAACCGTCTTGGTCAGCAGCAATATCACTGCAAAGAGTGCGGCGTGTATCGGGTTTTGGAGTCCAGACGAGAGGCGAAAAAAAACAGAAGCCGCTCATCCTGAGAGCCTACCAGGAACGCATCAGCCTACGAGGACTCAGCCGGCTGTTTGGGATTCATCGTCTCACCATTGCCCGATGGATCGGAGAGCATGTGGCCGCTTTGCCGCCTCTCATATCAACGCTGGCGCCCGCCCGGCCCGATGATGTGCTCGAATTCGATGAAGCCTGGAGTTTTGTGCGCAAACGACGCAACAAACGCTGGCTGTGGACGGTCATGTGTCGTCGCACCCGCCAGATCGTGGCCTTTGTGATCGGGGACCGCAGCGAACAGAGTTGTCGCCGTCTATGGGACAAGGTTCCGCTTGCATACCGCCCATGTCTCTGCTATAGCGATTTCTGGAAAGCCTATCAAGAGGTGCTTCCCCAAGAGACCCATTGCGCAGTCGGCAAAGGGAGCGGACAGGTCTCCCATATGGAGCGTTGGTATTGTACATTGCGACAAAGGCAAGCACGCTATGTCCGCAAAACACTCTCATTCTCAAAGAGCGATACCTACCATCATATGGTCACCAACTGGTTTATCATTGAACACAACTTAGCGATGAAATCCTTGCTCTCACCATTTACTTTGTGACCACTACCGCCGTTGGCGATGGCGTGGCTGGTCTGTTCGATGCGCCAAAGATGCTGGGAAAGGCCGCGCGAAGTGGCGGACGGGATGAAGACGATCTCGGCGCCGTTCAGGCCCAACATGCGCGCGCCTTCGGGGAAGTGGCGGTCATAGCAGATGTAGACGCCCACTTTGCCGACGGAGGTGTCGAAGACCGGGTAGCCGAGATTGCCCGGGCGGAAGTAGAACTTTTCCCAGAAGCCGGGCAGATGGGGCAGGTGCGTCTTGCGATACTTGCCGAGGTAGCTACCGTCGGCGTCGATCACGGCGGCGGTGTTGTAGTAGAGGCCGGGCTGCTCCTCCTCATACAAGGGGACGATCAGCACCATCTTCGTTTCCGCGGCCAGTTCTTGCATGCGCGCCGTCGTCGGGCCGTCTGGGATGCGCTCGGCGATGCCGTACCAGTGGGGGTCCTGCACCTGGCAGAAATACGGCCCATGGAAAAGCTCCTGGAAACAGAGGACCTGTACACCCTGTTCGGCGGCCTGGCGGGCATGCATCTCGTGCTTCTGGATCATGGACTCCTGATCACCGCTCCACGAAGCCTGGAGCAGCGCGCCGCGGACGATGCGGGGCATAATCGGTTCTCCTGTCATGCGAGGGAAAGCGAGGATTTCATGCCAGGCATTGTAGCAGAGATTTGTACGCTCCGGGAACTGCATCGTTGCTCCGGGAACGCGGGAGGCTTGCTGACGCTGGGGACGGAGGAGGTTGGGAGGGCCGTGTTTGATGATTTCTTGTCATGGCGTTGGACGAAAGACAGTTCCGCCAAAAAATCTTCAAAATGCCAACCGCGATTTTCTGCCGCGCCTCTGCCAGAGCGGGCTTTCCTGCACCGATAGAAGGCGTGAGTTGAATGCGCTACCACTTGGTACTATGAGCGCGCATTGCTGGGTGCGCTACCGCTTCGCTATATGAGCGCGCATGGCGGTATGGAGGGCTGGGCGCGCGATGGCACCGTTCCCGATCGTGGAGGAGTGTAGCACAGATGAGCGCATCGGGCAAGTCGGGGTGACGCACGGGTGCATCCAGGATTTTTGCGCAGTCGTTGTCTGAATTGTGGCTTTCGGGACATGGGGATGGGTTCTGGCTAAGGCGCAGGCGCATTTGCCAGCATATCAGGACGCGCCCACTCGCCAGTTGAGAAATTCGGATAGCCCCAAAAAGCTGGGGACGAGATTTCATTTTGGGGCGTAGGCAGCGAATTCGTGTGGGCGCCGGATTTTGGGTCGTGAGGCGGGAATCGCGGTGTGAGCGGGCTGTCAGGGGGTGGATTCCAGGAAAATTCTGGCAAAAATGTCCGCTTTGTCCGCTTTACCCCCCCCCCCCCTTGACTACTATGCGAAATGAAACGTTCTTTCGCGTTGACGGAGGCTGGCGCTGTTGGCAGGCGGTCAAGGCGTGCAACGGGGGTTGGCTTTGCCTGACCGATGCACAGAGGTATTATACCACACTTCAGTTTTGGCAGGTGACAGGCACGGCAGATGGGGTGTATCCAGGATATCTGGCGGGCGTCTCGCCCTATCTTGTCAGCTACGCCGGGTGCGGGCGAGACGCCCGCGATCCCAGGGGGATATGCAATAATCTCGGATGCACCCTTACCGCTGCTGCTCTCATATCAATTTTTCTTTGGGACTTAGAACGGTACGATCTTGCTTCTTGCAAGATTGACGTATTCGAGGAATGCTGTGCCGCTGGTGTAACATAGGGTTGTCCTACTACGTCGTAACATGGCTGCAAGGATCCCTGTCCATTCAATTTAGCTCCACCCAAGGAGACGATCGATGAAGAAGCATTGGATCGTTACGGCAATTCTCGTAGTCTTCTGCACAGCTGTTCCTGTCTTTGCCTCCGAGGCGCTACCTGGTTTGGAAGCGCAGGTAAAGGATATCCTGGTACGTCTGGAGAAAGTCGAGGCATATGAAGAACGCATTGCCGCGCTTGAAAGTCAGATTGCCGAATTGACCTCGCCGCCTGTTGAGCCAGCCACAATCCCCTCTGAAGACACTGTGGTCATGTCTGAGCTTGAATACTGGACTTGGCTAGGGGAAGAGATGATTAAGGTCGAGGATCGCTCTGGGGAATTTGAGGCACTCCTCGAATCCGAAGATCCCGCCAATGTCATCACAGCGCTGTCTGAGATGCTGGGCATGTTGTTCGAATTCCATGACGCCCATAGTCAGATAGAGACGACCGCCACTGAATACGATGAGATTCAATCACTTCTCACCTGTGTTGTCGAGGAGTTTGAGCCTCTTCGAGACATCGAGGACAAAACCGTTGGGGAGGCAATTGCCGCTCTGACACCTTTGTTCATCGTCTTGATGGACAACCCTGACAACCTCTTCAAGGACTGTGACCTTGACGCACTCGACGACGCACTCGACGCGCTCGACGCATACGGTGAACAATTCTTCGAGTGAGCCGCAGTAGCGAGCATAAGTCCCGGCTAACCGACTATAGGTCGCGACGCTGTCCGGATATGAGTTGTGGCGCTCCTTTCACTCTTGTCGACACAGGAGTCTGCCCGGCTGACGATTCAGCGTGCAAACGAAGTTGGTGTCGAGAACTGCCCTGCCACTATTGGATACCCGTGATCAACGGCATTCGCCTGTCTGTTCGCTGCGCTCCCACTTCCACACCGATCAGAGGGCGGATATCGACTACGGCGCCACAATCAACGAATGCGTCAAAGAATCTGTCATAATGGCTGCCCCAATAGGCGGCGGCACAGGCCATCGGCGCCCCTTTGCCTCCGCTGCGTCCACTCTCCATGAACTTCAAGCGCGTATCGTATAGGAAACAGACGGCTGATGCCTTGCCAAAGATACTTTTCTTCCAGTGCCCGGTGTTGGTGGCAACGGGAACTAAAGCGATTATTTCTGCTCCGTAAGCCTGATGCGATGCAGCGCAGCGGGCCAGCCATTGTCTTATGGAGGTGCCGCGCTCTCTGTCAACTCCGTAAGGAGGGTTTACATAAATTGTTGGATAGTCCCAGGATTCCTTAAGCCCGTCGTGTGTCGGCAACTGATATTCTACCGTTGCCTGAACAATGGAGTATTCACTTGAGCAAGGGTCCAGATCGATTCTCCCACCGAACACCTCTCTGACCGCTTTGACATATTGCGGCGGCGTGCCCCAATCCTGACTCTGTGAGTTGATCTTCCGCCCTGCGGTCATTTTAGAATCTCCAGCCATTGTTTGTCGCGCAGTATCTGGATCAGTTCTTGCAACTGCACCAAACTTCCGTTTTCCGGCGAGATTACGTTAAACCAACTGTCAATTCTAGCAGCATTGCTGGCAAAGTAGCATTGCAGTTGTAGGTGAGCTTGCCAATTCATTTGCACTTTCGTGAATTGGTTCTTCTTTTTATTGCGTGCATAGCTTGCGTGGAAGGCATCCCCGATAAGGCTGTATTCTGGTGATGGGTTGAGAATTACATCTTCCAGAAATTCTGTCAACCCTTCATCTGATAGGAATATAAGCCAGTCATACGACTGAGCCAGCACTTTCATTTCCTTGTTGTGGTCCTTCGCCGTAAACCAGTTGCCATGATTGCTGACAACGCCGCACGTCAGAACGAAGTGTCGCAACATGTGAGAATCATTCGAGTTTACCACGTCGTTCAAAAGGTCATGGTAGGGGGCTGAATGTAGGACGTCTCCATCCTGATAAATTATGCCATATAGGGCTCCAGATCCGAGTCGCACTTTCTGCAATGAGGAAACAGTTCTTGCTACATATGCTCCCTGTTTGGCTTTTTCAATTGTCTGGGGCCCTTTCTTGGCACCTTCCTCGATGCCTACCCTTTTGCATTCAATTATAGCAAACGGCTCTTTGTGTTGTTGCGAAATAGAAACAATGAAACTTTCATCGTCCTTTTCCGCTGCGAGCGTTGCAATCAAGACTGAATTAATGCTTTGAGCGATTCTACAAGCATTTCTCAATATGCCTTTTCGCGATAGTAGCGTATTGTTCGTCCGCTCAAATTCGCTACTATCGATTTGTGGAGTATGGGAACGAAGCAATCTATTGGCTGTAAGCGACCTATTCCTTTCGACTTCAACGATATACGTAGCCGAAACCGGATGTAGTGAATACTCCACATTGTGGGTGATTTCTGGTCTGCCATACTCAGGAATTCTTGTCTCAATAGAGATTGAGGAGTTCAATCCCCAGGATTCAAGTAGATAAAATGTAATGATTTCAATAATCGTCCCTAGTGCTCTTCCGGCGGCCTTTTTGGAATCCGTTGCGTAGCCAAAGACACTGTCTGTCAGAGCTTTCTGCAATTGATCGACTGACTTATATGACATGCTGCCTCATTCCAGTTCCTCGAGCGCGGCGGCAAGCCCCAACGAGTGCAACTCCTGCGTCACGTAGCGCAGGACCGTCTCCTCCATCGCCCGCGGGTAGGCAACGTTCCACTGCTCGCAGATGGCGGGGCCATGCTCGCGCATGATGCGGACCAATCGCAGTTGAAAGCGTGCCAACTCTTCCAGATTTAGCACATTGAGATGGGTCGCCTCCTCTGCGCACTGGCGGAATCGCGGGAGAAGGAACCCGTTCAGCGCCTTCACGCCGCCATCCCGGCGTCGGCCGCTGGCGACGCTGAGTACGTCCGCCAGCAGCATCAGAATCAGAAAGTTGCCCCCCGCGCCGACTAATTTCTCATCGCGGCCTGGTATCACGGGCAGGATGGAGACGCAGCGCCAGAATTCGGGGATCGCCCTGCGCAGTTCGTCCGCGGCCGCTGCGGGCGTGAGGTCTTCGCCCGGGTGGGGCTGCCACGCAAGTGCGCCCTCCTCGGCGTACAGCACGCGCGTCTCGCCTTCCGCCACGTTGGCAGGCGCACCGTCATGCAACCAGACATCCAGGCGCATCGCCTCGTCGGTCATGGCGTTGACCATCTGCCCGTCGAACATTCTCCGCACGAAGACGAGAGGGCGGATCTGCGCCAACCACGCCTCGACCCCTTTGCTGAACTCGTCCAGCGCTGAGGAACCCAGCAGCAGGTGGGCGTCCACGTCGCTCCAACGGTCAGCCATCCCTTTGCCGAAACTGCCGGTCAGCCAAGCAGCGCGAACGCGCGGGTCGGCGTCTGCTTTTGCGGTTAGCGCGTCGATGAAGCGGGTCTGCATTGTCGTCATGTCATCTCACGTGCGGAAGCTTCCATTACCAACTCGAAGAGCCGGTTGGGACTGAGTGGTATCTCCCGCACCTCCAGCCCGACGTCGCGGAAGGCATTGTCCAGGGCTTGGGCGAAAAGCGCGCCAACCGGGATCGCGCCGGCCTCCCCCGCTCCTTTGACGCCCAGCGGATTCAGCGGCGACGGCGTCTCGACGTGATCGCTCACGATGTTCGGCACATCGGTGGCTGTGGGCAGCAGGTAGTCCATCAGCGAGGCGTTGCGCAGCGCGCCGTTTTCGTCGAAATGCAGCTGCTCATAGAAGGCATTGCCGATGCCCTGGGCCACACCTCCCTGAATCTGCCCCTCCAGGATTAGCGGGTTGATCACCTTACCGCAATCGTGGACGACGACGTACTTCTCGATCTCTATCAGGAACGTCTCCGGATCCACCTTCAGGATCATGGCATGGACGCCGGACGCGGTCGCGCCCCGCTCCGGCCCGAAGTATTCGGTGGCCTCCAGCCCCGGCTCCGTGCCCGGTCTGACAGCGCCGCGCATGGGGTTGGCCTCAGCAGCCAGTTGACCGAGGGAGATCGACATCTGCGGTACGCCCTTGACCTGCACGCGCCCGTCAATTAGTTCCAAATCCACCTCGGCGGCTTCAAGTTTTTCGCCCGCCAATTTCAGGATTTTGGCCCGCACCTTGGCCGCGGCGGCATGCATGGCGTTGCCGACGACCACCGCGCCGCGGCTGGCGAATGTGCCCGCGCCCCAGTAGAAGAGGTCCGTGTCGCCGGTGACTACGTGAACGTCGGCAACGGCTACGCCGACCTGTTCGGCCACGATCTGGGCAAAACTGGTGAAATGGCCCTGACCTTGCGTGCCGACGCCGGTGACGGCGCTCACAGTGCCGCTGGCTTCGACAGTCACTCTGGCCCCTTCATACGGGCCGATGCCGGTGCCTTCGATATAGTTGACGACGGCAATGCCGACCTGCTCGCCGGCCGCCTCCCGTCGCGGCTGTTCCACGCGCGTGAACTCTTCATAGCCGATCAGTTCCAGCGCCCGATCCATAGCCGGTTCGTAGTCTCCGCTGTCGTAGACGAGAGGCGCAAAGTCCTGGAAAATGATCTCGTTGGCGTAGGGGAACTGATTCGGAGGGATGAGGTTCTTGCGCCGGATATCGACGCGGTCGATGGACAACTCGCTGGCGGCAATGTCCAGCAGACGCTCCATTACAAAGACGCCGTGCTGACGGCCGGCGCCGCGATAAGGCGTAACGATCGGCTTGTTGGTAAAGATGCTTGTGAACTCTGAGTGGTAGTGCGGCACAACATAGGGGCCGAGGAGCGTGCATTGACTGTTGATGGGAACTGTCAGTCCGTAGGGCGCGTAGGCGCCGGCGTCGTGGAGGAATACATCTCTTATACCCAAGACGGCGCCATCCTTGCGCAGCGCGATGGCGGCATCATGCACCTGCCCCCGCTCTTGCGTTGTCGCGTAGAAGTTTTCCTCCCGATCCTCGATCCACTTGAGCGGACGGCCCAACTGTAGCGTGGCCCAGGCGAGCAGCACCTCCTCCGGGTAGAACATCATGATCTTAGGGCCGAAGCCACCGCCAATGAAGGGGGCAATCACCCGTACCTGGTGCTCCGACAGCCCCAGCATGGCGGCCAAACCGTTGCGGATGGCGATGGGGGCCTGGGTCGTGTCCCAGATTGTCAAGTGCTGGCTTTTGTCATCCCAATTGGCGACGATGCCACGGTTTTCCATGGCCGCGGCCGTGCCGCGATCGTAGTGGAAGCGGCGGCGAATAACCAGATCGGCCTCGGCCTCGGCCTGCGCCCAGTCCCCTTTTGTCTGCACCACGCGCGCGTTGACGTTGCTTTCCAGATCATCGTGGACAAGAGGCGCATCCTTGGCCAGTGCGGACTCCAGGCCGACAGCCGCATCCAGCGGTTCGTAGTCGACAAAGATCTCATCGAGCGCGTCTTCGGCAAGATAGCGGCTTTCGGCCACGACCATCACCACTGCTTCGCCGGCGTGGCGCACCTTGTTCTTGGCCAGGGGAACTTGCGTGCGCTGGTGGAATTCGAGCCGCTCCACAGGCGGCGGTGGAACCAAGAGCGGCCCCGGCTGCCAGAACTCCCCCAGATCGTCGGCGGTGTAGACGGCGACGACACCGGGGCGCTCTCTGGCGCTGCCCAGGTCGACTGCGTGGATAAGGGCGTGGGCCAGGTCGCTGCGCAGGAAAGCCACGTGCAGCATCCCGGCCAACTGCACATCGTCGGTGAAGAGCGCCCGTCCGGTCAGCAGGCGTGGATCTTCGTTGCGCTTTATCGGTTGGCCAAAGTGGCGTGTGGACATGGTATGGCGAGATAGGTCCGTATGGGTTAGTCCGAACGCGTTGCTACAGGGAAACGGGAGCAAGGGCACACCGCCCTGCTTTGTCATCCTCAGCAGGGGGTGGCCTTTGGATCAATCCACAACGAAGCGCGCCGTTGTCCGCTTCTCTGTCGCTTCAGCTATTTGCTGGATTGGACAGTGCGTCCGGCATCCCCTGCCGCACTTCAATCTCTTTATTCGCGGCGTTCTTCAGCCAGCCGCCCAGCCCCAATGCAACCGGATACAGCGCGGCGCAGAGCATGAACGTGAACAGCGCGGTAAGCAGATGGTCTGGCACGGCAAAGGATGGCAAGAACTGAAGCAGGTAGAATGCGATCGTGGGTTGGGAGACAAGAGTGTAGCCTACCATGAATGCGCCCGCTGAAGCCAGACTTTGTTGCCAGCCTCCGGCCTTAAAGCCGAACCGAGGCATCCACTGCCATGTCAAGTCCAGCAGCACGGCGCCGAGGATGAAAACGAGCGTCAGCCGGGGCGGAGCGCCGCTGACTACCTCGGCAAAGGCGGTCACTGCGATGCGAAGGCCAAAGTAGAACAATGCCAAAACGGTGGCGGTCCACGGGCCTGACGCCAGGCGCCTTCCTACAATCAGGAAGAAGAAGGAGGAGACGCCGATAATGGTCGGATACAGCCAGATCGGGCGCCGGGCTACCAACTTGCTAATTGTCTCCATTTCCCACTCAATCGTGGCGATGGCGACAAACAGAAGCAGCGCGATAGCGATATAGAACAGGTTGGCAAAACTGCGCCAATCCGCTCTGGAGTCGAACGTGTTGCTTCGTCGCGATGTTGTGTCGCGGCCGCGTCTGGCTTCTGCGGCGCCTCGGCTGCTCTGTGCGGAAGGCCCAAAGGAGTCCGTCTCCATCTTCCCCCTTTCTGAGCCGCTCAAAAACAGTCCGGCGGCGAAGACAACAAGACTTGAAGCAGATATCGCCAGGAAGATGTGAGGTGGACTCCACGCTGTGAGGTCGACCCCATACAGTTCGTGCCAGATAGCATCGCTGGGGATGGAAAAAAGTCCATACCCTGCGATGAGTACAACTGCCCCCACATATGGATTGCGCCGAACCCATTTGCGCGGGTCCCTAATCCCCAGTTTCAGGTTGGGGATGGCTATGGCGATGACCCCGCCCACGGCTACGATGAACGCAAACATGAAGCCCGCATAGAGCATCAGGTGGGGCGGCCACAGAAAGTCTTCTCCCCCAGGTATGATCCCGGTTACTTCATGCTCGCTGGCATCCCAGTAACCCCCGAAGCAGATTAGCAGAGCGCCAATGCCAATCAGCAGCGCGAGAATATGGGAGAGGCGGGCTGAGGTGGTGACGGCCTTGTTGCTCTGCGGGGCGGGGGACCCACTACTGCCGACCGAAACTCTCAAGGGCGAAAGAAAGATCCACCAGGTCAGGAATGCCAAGACTCCGATAACTAGGGTAGAAAACGCCAAGCCCTGCAAGAACAACGAATTCACGATGGATTCTCCTGTATCAGTTTAGCGCCCAACTGCACAGCCTCTACGATCTTTTGATAGCCGGTGCAGCGGCAGATGTTGCCCGAAAGGAGATCGCGAATCTCAGGTTCCGATGGATTCGGGTTCTCCCGCAGAAAGGGGACCAGCGACATCAGGATGCCGGGTGTGCAGTAGCCGCACTGGAGGCCGTGCATCTCCCAGAAGCCGTGCTGCAATGGGTGCAACTGCTTAGGTCCCTTGTCCAGCCCTTCGACGGTTGCCACCTCCCGCCTATTCGCCTGCACAGCGAAAAGCAGGCAGGATCGGACCGCCTCGCCATCCAATAGGACCGTACAAGCGCCGCAAACGCCTTGTTCACAACCTACGTGCGTGCCTGTCAACCTCAGGTCGTGGCGCAGAAAGTCGCTCAGCAACAGCCGCGGCTCGACCGCGTGTTCATACTGTCGGCCATTCACGGTCAGGGTGATCGTATGGTTCAAAGGGCAGGCCCTCTCTCCATTGTCAACAAGCGTCGGTCGCCCTCTCGGTTGCCCGCGTCAGGACGCGATTCGCTAAGACTTGAGCAAGATGGCGGCGGAACGCAGGCCCGGCGTGGATGTCGCCGACTGGATCAATGTCCTGCGTCGCGGCGGTCTCGGAGGCGGCGCGAATTGCCTCCGGAGTCGGGCGCTCGCCGACAAGCAACGCCGTTGCCTGAGCCGCTTCGACAGGACCTTCCCCCACGCTCAGAAAGACGAGTCTCGCGCTCTCTACTGCGCCTTTGTCCGACAGGGCGACGACCGCCGCTGCGCCGCACAGAGCATAGTTGCCGTGCTGGCGGGCCACTTCATCAAACGCCCAGCCGCTGCGAAGGGGGAGGGTGGGAAAAGCCACTTCGATCAGCATCTCCTCAGGCTGCATAGCGGTCGCGAACAGCCCAACATAGTAGTCTTGCGCCGCGATCCAACGCGCGTCTGTAATGCTGCGCACAAACATGCGCGCGTCCAGGGCCAGGGCAAGGGCGGGCAACTCCGCGGCAGGGTCGGCATGAGCCAGGCTGCCGCCGATGGTGCCGCGGTTGCGGATCTGGGCATGGGCGATGTGGGGCATGGCCTCGTGGAGCAGAGGGGAAAGCCGCTGCGCCAGGGGGCTGCGTTCCACTGTTCGCTGGCGGGTCATCGCGCCGCAGCGCAAGCCGCTCTCGTCCTCGCGGATGTAGAACAACTCTTCGATGCCGTTGAGATCAACCAGCGCGGCCGGTTGAGCCAGACGGAAGTTCATCGTCGGCACCAGGCTCTGCCCACCGGCCAGGGGCTTGGCATCGTCCCCGTGTTCGGCGAGCAACGCCAACGCCTCGTCAACGGTGCGCGGCGCATGGTATTCAAAGGCTGCCGGTTTCATCTCGCCTACGTTCTATCCTGGCCACAAGCGCCTGCTTCCGGTGTCTGTATTGACCGCGATTCGCTATCTTCTACTCTCCCACCTTCTACTCTTCCACAAATGCCACGGCGCGACAGAATGCGGCCTCCCCGCCCTTGAAGAGCCAGGGGAAAACGCCCAGGGTCAGTCGTTTGTTCTGCAACTCGGGCGCGCCGATCTGACCGCCCATGTTTTCAACATGCACGCAGTCGTGAGGGAAGAGCGCGTTATGAGTCAGTTGATAGGCCTCCTCCGGGAACAGTTCGTCAACCGCGTCGGAGCCGCCGAACTTCCCTTCACACTGCTTGCGCACGCGCTGCCAGTGCTCCAGCCCGCCCCTGCCCAGGAAACGGCCAATCGGCAGGTTCATCGGGTGATCGGTCGAGATCATGTCCACGCCCCAGACACGAATCTCCTTGTCCAGCAGCCATTGGCAGATGCTGTGATGGGGGCCGGGATGGCGCTGGATATACTTCTCCTCGTCGCCTTCCTCCGCCAGAAAGGAGTACCGATGCCAGCCCGTGTTGATGAAAAGAATGTCCCCGGTCCGCACCTCCACCCGTTCTTCGATATCCTCCGGGCGAAAGATGTCAAGCTCATCGAGCATATCGCTCAGGTCGACGATTACGCCCTCACCGTAAAGCCAATCCAGTGGCAACTGATCGATCGTCTTGCCGTTGGTCACAAAGTGGCGCGGGGCATCCAGATGCGTGCCCATGTGATTCGATGACTGAATGTACTGCGCGTTCACGCCGTGTTCGGATTTGCGCTTGAAATACTTTACCTCAAATGGAGGATAGAAGGGCCAGAACGAGCAGTCAGCGTTCAGAGGTTGCGAGAGATCGTATGGGATCATTGCATTGTTCTCCTGAGATTCTTCTTTATGATCGTAAAACAGGTCTGAAATTGCTGCTATAATTCGTACTCATCCGCGAATGTCACGAGCGCCTCGGTGAAGAGCGCCAGCGGCGGACGCACCAGCCCGGCGCCGATCTGGCCAACGCCGGCCTCCTTGTGGGCGATGCCGGTGTTGACTCTGGGCGTGATGCCGGTCTCGACAACGGCCCGCAGGTCGATGCCCACCGGCGTGCCGCGAAAATCGAGTTGCGGGATCGTAAAGCTGGTGTGCTCGGATGCGGTGATTTCGTACATCTCCAGGGTGGCGTTGAGCGCATCCTGGGGCGTGCCGCTGACGAATGTGACGATCGCGGGCGCAGCGGCCATTGCAAAAGCGCCCAGCCCGGCCGTCTCGGTGATCGTGCTGTCGCCGATGTCCGGGTTGCCGTCCTGCGCGCTGAAGCCGGGGAAATAGAGACCCACCGGCTGCGGGCAGGGCGCGGTGAACCAGCGTCCGCCCAGACCGCTGACGCGTATGCCGAACTCGGTGCCGTTGCGGGCCATTGTCGTGACGATCGTGCTTCCCTCGACCTCGTGGGCGGCGTCGGCCATGGCCTTGCAGGCAGCCATAACCGGATTGAGTACGCTCAGCGCGTTGTCGCCCAACGCCTGAATGACAGCGGCTGCCGTGGCCGACTCCGCCGTGGCCTCGACGATGTGCGGGGCCAGCTGTTTCGTGTAGAGAATCGAGCCGGCCTTGTTGCGATTGTGGCCCTCATCACCCATATGCAAGGCTCCGGCCAGCAGAGCGCGAATGTCCACTCCCCCGCTTGCTTCGATCGCCGCGGCGAGAATCGGAGCCATCACCTCGTGCATCCAGCGCAGCCGCACCTGTACTTCCTCGCTATACGCGCCATAGCGCAAGACTTTGCCGTAGCCTTCATTCAGGTTCGAGTAGGCGCGATTGCCGTGGGTCAGGTTTTCGACGAGATACACCGCCATGGAGGGCGAGATTACTCCGGCCATCGGCCCGACGGCGTTGTGGTGGTGGCAGGGGGAGAGGCTGACCTCGCCGCTTACGATCAGACGCCTGGCCTCATCATCATCCTGTGCCCGCCCCTCAAAGATCAGCGCGCCGATCAGCGCGCCCCGCAATGGCCCGCAGGCATTCTCCCAATCGATTGGCGGACCGGCGTGCAGCAGCAGATTATCGTGCATGCCCGGAATCAGGTCGAGCGCCCTGCCCAGCCCGGTCAGGACCGGACGAGCCTCAATCATTCGTTTCACGGCTGCGGCGTTGGCGTTGTCGATGTTGATTGCCATGAATCCTCTCCAGGCGGCGCCGATCTAGCGGCTTGCGCTTCTCCGAATGCGTATCGGATTCGAAACCAACTTCTCCCATTCAGGTATCTTGCTGCCGCCACTATCTCAGGCGCGCCAGCAAATTTGCCATCCTCTCATCGCCTCCCGCGGGCGGGCGCCAGTCCAATTGAACGACCTCAGCCCCCTGCGCGCGCAGGCTGTCGGTGAAGGATTCCAGCCCAATGTTAATGGCTGTGAAGGGAGCAGAGATGGGCGGGTCTTGCTCTGCCGTTTGCATGGCAGGCACGCGCTCCTGCGTCGAAACAGGGTTGTCGCCCGTCCTCCCAGCGAACGAGTCTGCCACGGCGCGCACGGCGTCGTCATGGCGGATGAAGACGAACGTGCCGACTTCCTCCAGCTGATTGATCTGCCTGTCCAGCCCCTGCGGATCCGCATCCGTGCCGATGACGGCGGCGACGACAGGCAAGCGTTTGCCAACTTCTGCAGCAAGGGTCATAGCTTCGGCGATGGCCGGGGCCAGTTCGCTGGCCGGGTCAGGATGCGCGCCATCGCCCAAGACCACATCAAGCAGAATGAGGCCGGTCTCCGGGTCGCGCGCTTCTTGCAGCAAACGCCGAATACGCAACTCGTTGTCCAGCATGGGGTGCAGCCGCCCAACGGTGAATTCGTCCCCGCCCAGGTCCACAACGGTATGTCCCTGGCTACGGTGAGTATTTTCCAGATGCAGACCACCGGGAAGCGGGGCATTGGATCGAACCAATGGCAACGTATCTTGCAAAAGGTAAAGCGCTTCGTAAGCCAGTGTCCCGCCGGAGTAGAGCGCGCGCAGGCTGGCATGCGCCTCAAGGGCAGGGAGGTGGCCGCCTTTTGTAGTATGTTTCGAGCTTGCGGGCGTGGTCAAACTGAGCGCCAGCTCAGCGGTCTCGTCCAGTGTCCGCGCAAAACGGATGCCAGGCTGCCTCTTCGTCTCCTCGTATCCGATAAAGTGTACGACCACCGGTTTGCCACAGCCCGCGGCGGCAGCCAGCAACTCCTGCGCAACCGCCGCCGCGGGCGGTTTGGAGACGATTACGATTCCGTCCGTCTCCGGATCGTCCGCCAGCCTGGACAGACATTGCGTGGCCGTCCTTGCCCGAACTTTTGCCGAGAGATCGCGTCCACCCGTGCCGAAAGCCTGAGAGACGCCGCCGCCCAGGCGGTGGATGCCCGCCATGACGGCTTGCAGCCCAGTGCCCGATGCGGCGACAATGCCGATCCTGCCGCGGCGGACGCGATTCGCGAAGCCCAAACCGACGCCGTCCACGCGGGCCGTGCCGCAGTCCGGCCCCAGCACCAACAGGCCCTTGGTGGCGGCTGTGTCTTTGAGCGCGATCTCGTCTTCAAGACTGACGTTATCGCTGTAGAGAAAGACGTTTTTGCCCAGGTTGAGCGCGTCGCGCGCGGCCGCGGCCGCATAACGACCCGGCACGGAAATCAACGCCCATTCAGCCTCCGGGGCCATGCGGGTCGCGCCGGACAGAGTCTTCGGACGATATGCCCAACCATGTTGGGAACGTCGGGACGCCAGCAGGTCGTCTACCCTGCCCAGTGCCGCCTGTGCCGCGTGCGCCGACCCCGCGCGGACGATTAGGACGAGGTCCTCCGGCGCGGCCCGCTCGATCTCTGCGGTCAGCAGGTCGCTCTGAGCAAGAAGCTCCTTGTTCGCCGGTGTACCCATGACCACGCCCGCGTCCAAGACACCGGGCAAAGCTGCCAGGGCGCGCTGTAGCTGCATAAGTACGACGGAGTCATAGTAAGAGCCGACGCGGATTTCGGCCAGAGTTGCTGGGGCGTCGGCGCCGGCCTTGGCGTCAATGACCAGATGGTCAACCACAGTTCAACTCCAATGCACTGGGGCGGCGGAAGCGGAGTCCCTTTCTTCGATTCGAGACGATTCGGTCGAGGAAAGGAAAGTTGCAGCAGAATTCTACCAGTCAAGTCGGACTTGTGCCAAAAGCAAGCGACGAAAGCGGCACACAGGCTGCGATCACGACCTCCTTCACTCTTGATTGGGATGATGGGCGGCATCGAAAAGCCCGGCAATCTCCTGCGACTGGAAAGTGAGACTGTCCGAGCCAGTCTTTAGTTCCCTTTGCAAGAGGGGACTCTTCAAGATCGATGGCAGCGGTTGCGGCGGCGACGGTTCTCTTTTCCTGGGTTGGAGCGCCAACTGCCAGTAGCCGACATCGTGCCATGTACCCAGTTTGAAGCCGACCTGCTCATACGCCCCGATAGGCGTGAATCCGAGAGATTCGTGAAGGCCGACGCTGGCCGCATTCGGCAGTGTGATACCGGCGTAAGCGCTATAGAATCCCTGCAAACGCAGGATCGAAAAGAGAACGCGGTAAAGCGCCCGACCTATCCCGCGGCGCCGGGCATGCGGGTGAAGGTAGGCCGAAACGTTCACTGACCATTGGTAGGCCTCCCTTGCGCTGTGCTGGCCCGCGTACGCGTAGCCCAACAGCCGTTCTTGCGTAGCGCATACAAGCCACGGATAGCGCGCCAATGTCTTGGTTACGCGGGCGGCCATATCATCTTCAGACGGCGGCGCAAGCTCAAAAGAGGTAGGTGTATCACGCACGATAGGAGCGTAAATCGCGCGTATGCCTGCTGCATCTTGGAGGGCTGCAACTCGAATGACGGGGGGCTTCTCTTCACCATTCATTGACAAAACGTTCCGAGGCGACCTCTCTGCTCAGAAATAGAAAACCGCCCCTACTCGAAGGATAGAGACGGCCTTTCTGGTAAAGATGGAGACTTGGCATAGGGCCTACTATCTACCAGCGGCTGCTGCCGCGGTCTTGATAGCCTCCGCCCTGCCGGCCTCGTTCTTCTCGCGGGCGCGCCTCATTGACCCTAAGGGGGCGTCCGCCCATGTCTAGTTCATTCAGGGCAGCGATCGCCGCGTCCGCCGCAGCGTCTTCCATCTCGACGAAACAGAATCCGCGAAATCGTCCGGTTTCCCGATCAGTGATCATGGCGACGCTAACAATCTCACCGTGTGGAGAAAACAGATCCTGTACCTCCTCCTCAGTCGCTGTGTAGGGCAAGTTGCCCACATAAATACGCTTGGTCATGTGATTTTTTCTCCTGACCGATTCTCCACCCTACCGCGTACCGCGTAACCGTTTCGGCCGATATTGAAGACTGGAGATGTGTGCGGAGCTACTCCATTCAGACTACCGATACGTCTCTCTCCATGAATTCAAACCTTCGTTCTCGATCTACGACAGTGGCGCTTCTTAGTGGTATGTGTATCCGATACCGCTTAGTATGCACCTTTTGCGTTGGTTTGTCCACTTCCGTTTTTCCAGTTCTGGTCGAGACAATCAATGCTTCGCCCGCGTCCCGTAGCCCTCGCGTTGGCTACGTAGTCAAGCTGTCGGCTAGAGGCGTATGTTCTATATTTGGAATGAGCCGATCGCCGATGGTAAAATAGCTCAAGTCGGGGGTCTGCACAGGAGCAGACAAGCCCCGATGTCAGGTCTTTGATAGGTCTTCGACAAGACTCGACCCGCATACCGGGACTGTATCCGAAGGGAGTTTCTGTAAAAATTCATGAGGGGACGTCTGCGGCGCATTCTGGAGGGAATTACCATCCGTGGCAGGACAGGAACACTCGGTCTTCCTGCGTAAGTTGCCCGGCTTTGCTCGCCTGTACAAGTAGATCCGGTCGGCGCTCGAGCGTGCGCAGCAGAGACTGTTGTCGATGCCAGTTCGCAACATTGGCATGATGCCCGCTGACCAGGACATCTGGCACGGCTTCTCCGCGAAAGTCGGTTGGGCGTGTATACTGCGGCCCTTCCAGAAGCCCGGTCGTACCGGCTGAAAAGCTGTCAAAATGGGCGCCCGATTCCTGGCCTAACACGCCGGGCAACAGGCGAGTAACAGCATCAATAACTGTCAAGGCGGCGAATTCACCCCCACTGAGAACAAAGTCACCGATACTGAGTTCATCCGAAATCAGTTGGGTGCGAATCCGCTCATCAACGCCCTCGTAGCGTCCGCACACAAGGGCCAGGCGGGAGTACGCACTGAGTTCTTCGGCGACCGTTTGATCAAAGAGGCGGCCCTGCGGCGTGAGAAGAATGATCGGCAAGGCCAGCGGCAAGGCGGGCGCCTCGGTTGGGTTCCACGCCGGAAGGCCCAGGTGAGCCGATTCCGGCGGCAGTTGCCAGCCCTGTGGTCGGCTCAAAACGGACTCGACCGCACGCACGACGGGTTCCGGCCGCATGACCATGCCGCCGCCGCCGCCGTAGGGGTAACCATCGCAGACGTGATGACGATCCGTTGTGTAATCACGGATATTGTGAAGCGCTACTTGTAAAATGCCATTTTTCTGTGCCCGGGCGAGAATGCTCTCGGAAAGAGCGCCCGCAACCATGCGCGGAAACAGAGTGAACACATCGAAGTGGATGGTGCGGGGAGCCTCCTCTTGAACACAGGCTTTGTCGGATTCGTCTACCGTACGTTTCTGAACCACCTTACATTGGGTCATGATTACCTGCTATCCGCGATGGGGCTGGCCTATTTCCGGCGGCTGGCGGACTCAATTGTGGATGAAAGTTACAACGATCAGGGACCGAATCGCTGGGAGCAGCTTTACCACCGCATTGCCGATTCCATTGTAGCACAACCGCAAAACCTGCCGACATTTGAGGTTGCTCCAGCCGGCCGATGGCTGGGCCGAATGTTGCAGCGGCGCTCTACGTTTCGCTCCCAAATCGCCATCGCGTTGACCGTTGTGCTTGTCGGCTTCCTGTATCTGCCCCGGCGCCTCGCGGCGCCCGATTTCTCTCAGGGATTGAGGCCGGTTCCCGTGCCCGTGCCCACGCCTGCATCCATGCTCCAACTTTCTGATTCCCAGTCCAACGCGCCGCAATCGGCGGCCACGACCGGTTCCAGAGGCGTCAGGCAGTTGATGGCGGCTACGCTCACCCAGACTCCTGACCATCCCACGGTTGAGCTTGTCCCCACGGCTCCGATGTTCGTGCAAAGCGCAGAGGCCCCGGGTCCGGGCATGGTGTCGATTTCTCCATCGCAACGCTCGCCATACACAACCGAATCCACACTGCCGAATGCGGTGGCGCCCATCGATCCAATCTATCGTTACTTCCCGGACGCCATCTGGTTAGAGGGTGTTGAGGCGTTGATGTCGCTGGAGCCATACAGTGATGCCCTCAATCCCACGATCAGTAACGAGTTCGTGTCGCGTCCGCCGATGTTCGGCCAAAGCACACGGCAGCCACTTGCTCTGAGCACGCCGGTGCCCTACCTGGCCGCGGTCCCCCGTTTTGTCTCCCGGCCGCCAATGGGTAAACTTGCTCTCCTGCGCGCAGAGATCGAAAAGGCGCGCGAATCTCAGTCATTTCAAGTTGAAGAAGGGCTGAATACGGGCCTAGCCGCGCGAACCGTGGGCGGGCCGGGCAGCCTGTGGCCGACATTTGTTCCCCCGCATCCGACCAGCGGCGAACATTCTTGGCTCGAACCACCGTTCCCCGGAGGATTCAACCATCTGTACAGCCCCGGCTACCAATTCGGCAGCACAGGCGGCGGCCGTTATCGCATTCATCACGGAATCGACATTGGCAATCCGGTCGGGACGCCGGTTCTCGCCACCGCTTCCGGTGAAATCATCCACGCCGGGCCGGACAATCCCGTGCTTCTGGGGCCTTACAACGACTTTTACGGAAACTCGGTCGTAATTCGGCTCGATCGGAAGCTGGTCACGCCGCGAGGGGAACAGGATGTATATGTTCTCTACGGCCATCTTGTGAGTGTGGATGTTCAGGAAGGCCAATGGGTGGGCGCCGGTGATTTCCTGGGCGGCGTCGGCATGACCGGCATTGCGATCGGCCCCCATCTCCATTTGGAAGTGCGGGTCGGGCAGAACAGCTATCTGCATACGGTCAACCCGGCCATGTGGTTGCGCCCCGCTCCCTATTCCGGGACGGTCGCTGTCCGCCTGATTTCGGCAACCGGGCGCACATGGCCCGGTGTTCAGCTTACCCTGTTCCGCTATGAGGAGACCGGCGCGCGCTGGTATCGAGTCATCGAGACCTATCCCGAGCAGGAAAGCATTGGGCCGGACCCGGCGTGGGGCGAAAATGGCGCGCTGAGCCATGTCCCCGCGGGCAACTATCACATTACCGCCTACGTCAACGGCGAGAAAGTCGGCCAGGATATCACCGTACAAGGCAGTGCAACGACGTTTGTAGAACTACGCACGGAGCAGTAGTGTGGTTATTGCCAGCGACGAACGCGAAGGAATACGTGCGATTGTACGCCAGCGGCCTTGCAACTTTCGCCAAACAACCCCCTGGTAATTGAAGCGCCTGGCGACCCAAATTTCGGCGAAATTCAGATGGATTTCTTCAAGACTCTCTTCAGGTTTTCCCTTCCCTATCGCACTCCATTGCTGATTACGGTTATAAGCATGGTGTTGCTCGTGGGCGTGCAACTTTTTTCGCCCTGGTTCATCCGCGAGCTGATTGCAACCGTCCGCACCGGCGAGTCCGATGCCCTTTCCTCCGGCCTCGTCACTCGCCTTGCCCTTTTCGCATTGGCCATCTTCGCGGCCAGGGCCGGTCTGGAGTTTCTGCGCAGTTACATGGCCCATGTGGCTGGCTGGGGCGTGGTTGCAGATGTGCGCGTCGCCACCTATCGACATCTCCAGCGGCTGTCGCTACACTATTATGAGGACAAACAGACCGGCCAGTTGATGTCAAGGGTGGTCAACGATTCGGACCTGCTGGAAAAGCTGATCGCCCACGCGGTGCCCGACGTGTTGGTGAATGTGCTGACTCTGGTCGGCGTCAGCTCGATGCTGCTGATCATGAACCCGCAGTTGACGCTCCTGACGCTGGTTCCCATACCGTTGATCGTCCTGGCAATGCGGGGATTTGCCAAGTATGTGCGCCCCGCCTTTCGTGAACGTCAGGCCGAGTTGGGAGAACTCAACGCCATTCTGCAGGACAATCTCTCCGGCATCCGCGAGATCAAGACCTTCACGCGTGAGAGGACGGAGTCCGACCGCATCGGCGTCCGCATCGAGAACTACAAGCGTTCACTCCTGCACGCGCTCAGGCTGCTGGCTACCTTTGAGCCGTTTGTCCATTTCGCATCGGCGCTTGGCGTCGTAGTCGTCATCTACTTTGGCGGTCGGCTTGCACTGGGCGGCGAGCTTCTGATCGAGGACCTGGTGGCCTTTTTCCTCTATTTGGAACTGTTCTACCAGCCTGTGCGCCATCTGAGCCACGCGTGGGAGGCGATTCAAGAGGCGCTGGCCGGGGCGGAGCGGGTGAGCGAACTCTTGCTCGAAGAGCCGGATATTTTCGACCTGCCGGACGCGCAGGAGTATAGTGGACGGGCGCGCGGCGCGATTCAGTTCGAGAGCGTCAGCTTTTCCTACCTGACCGATCGACCGATTCTGCGCAACATCGATCTGGAGATACCGGCCGCTTCGGTCGTCGCGCTGGTAGGCCCGACCGGTGTTGGCAAGTCGACATTAGCCAGCCTGGTTCCCCGCTTCTATGATGTGAACAAAGGACGGATAACGCTGGACGGATACGACATCCGCGATCTGACGCTCGAAAGTCTGCGGCGGCAGATCAGCATCGTCTTGCAGGATGTCTTTCTCTTTCATGGAACTGTGCGCGCAAACATCCTGTTTGGCAGACCGGGCGCAAGGGAAGATGAGATGTGCGAGGCGGCGCGGGTGGCGAACGCGATCGAGTTCATCGAGAAGTTGCCGGACGGCTACGACACCGTGATCGGCGAGCGGGGAGTGAAACTCTCCGGCGGTCAGAAGCAGCGCCTGGCCATTGCCCGCGCCGTCCTGAAGGATGCGCCGATCCTGATTCTTGACGAGGCTACCTCCTCAGTCGACACGGAGACGGAACAACTGATTCAGCAGGCGCTGGAACGGCTGATGGCAGGCCGGACAACACTGATGATCGCCCACCGCCTTTCCACCATCCGCAACGCCGATCAGATCGTCGTCCTCCAGGATGAGGGCATCGCCGAGCAAGGCAGCCATGACGAACTGATGGGGCTGAACGGAATCTATCGCCATCTTAATCTTGTGCAGTCCCGTCTGCAAGCAGAGGAAACGCCTGTGGAGCAACAAATGGAGTGGGCCGCCCCAGCCCGTCCTCTACTCTCCGTCTGAAGATGACGCGAGCAGCCGATGAAGGTTCTCCCCCAAGATCAGGGCCTTGTCGTCCTCGGAGATGAACGTGCAATGGCTGCGGAAGCACTCGATGGCTTGGCTGTACGTCATGTTGCGGAGGCAGACGGGATAGTCGGATCCCCAGTACAGCCGCCGCGGGCCGAACGTTTCGTATAGCGGTTGTACGATCTCTCGAATCGAGTCGGCATAGGGGAAGTCCCAGAATCCCTGCCGAGTCGAGTAGTAGAAGCCGGAGACCTTGACGCCGATGCTGGGATAGCGCGCCGAGGCCAACACCAGTTCCAGTTTATCTTCGTTCCCCACCCCTGAGTGTCCCAGATGGTGGATCAGAATCGGCAGCTGCGGGACCCGCTCCGCCACCTTGTGCAGCGCGGCATGGTGATGCGGTGAGCAAGCGATGCTGGCGATAGGTCCAAGCGATGCGGCCGCATCAAAGAAGGCCAGCCCCTCCCGGGAGAAGAGCCAACTGCCATCGTCTTCCGCTTTCATGTAATGGGTGAAGGCGGCCATCGGCCAACGTTCCGCAGCCTGGAGCAAACGGTCCGTCGCGCCCGGCGTGTGGTAGGTGTCCGACCAACTACAGTCCACATCGGCCACTTGACGGATGCGTCCAGGATAGAGCGCAGACATCTGCGCGACATAGTCGTTGTTGCGCGGGTTGTGCTCAATTCCGGCGCAGACCAGGAACGCCTGGTCCACGCCGTTTGCATCCAATTCGTTTAGCAACTGCTCGAAGCGGCCCTTGCTGTGAAAGTCGGGCACGGGTGGCTGGTAGGGCCAGCGCTCCCAGGCGTGGCAATGGCTGTCAATGATCATGGTCAGGTCATGCAGGGAGTGCAAAGACAGGCTTTTCGAGGATCGTCTGCGTCTCGTAGATTGAGCCGCCGCGCTCGGCCTCAGGCAACGGTATCTCGATTGGCGCATCGACCATGCGCGGCCGATTGGTCGGCTCTCCGCACACCATCGTATCCAGGTATTCCTGCCAATTAGCGTACCCTTGCAGGTTCCATGCGTCAGCGGCGCAGTATTGGTAGAGTAGCAGCCGCCGCGGTGTGGTCGAGACGTTCTTGGCGGAGGCGTGCAGCGTGCGTACATGGTGGATGGAGATGCCCCCCGCCTTCAGTTCGATGGGCACGGCCTTATCCGCGTCCGTCACCTCCTCCGTAACCGCGCCGGCAAAGCGACCGTTCTGGTGATGCGTCAAGATCGGGCCTTTATGCGAGCCGGGAATAACGAGCAGGCAGCCGTTCTCATACATCATGTCGTCCATGCTGACGCCCACTGCCAGGATGTCGTCATTGGTATGGGGATAGAAGGCCCAATCCTGGTGCCACTCCACCGGGCTGCCGTATTCCGGCGATTTCATGTTGAGCTTGTTGCCGTTGGAACGCAACGCAGGCCCGATAAGCTGTGCGACGATGTCGAGGATACCAGGATGATGGAGGCACTTCCTGTACACCTCGTGTTGCACTATGGGATCCTTGAGCCGCCGCAGTTTGGGCGATTCCGGCGTGTGTCCCGGCTCCAGGTCGAAGACTGCGGTGTGTTCGGTGACGCTGGCGCTCAGTTGAACGAACTCATTTGTCACCCGCCGCAACTCTGCCACCTCGGCATCCGAGAGAACGCCCTCTACGCCCAGATAGCCAAATTCGTGATAAAAGTCAATCTGTTTTCTGGTCAGCATGTGGTTGCTCCTTGTGATAATGAAGGCGCGACGGCGCGCTACGACTTCCTGGTCGAGTCTATTATCGCTCAAAAGTAGGATTCGATCCACTCTTCGGCTATGTCAAGCCCGAATCCCGGCGCATCACTGGGGACCAGCCAACCGTCTTCGGCCACCGCCTGGCCGGGGATGCCCGCCGCCTCCTTCAACGGCACGCCGGGCGCGGAGCCGATATAGTACTCCAGCCAGGGGACGCAGGCGACGGCATGGGTGAAATGCTGACCGTATGGATTGCGCCCCCCGCCGTGCAGGATCACCTTCTTGCCTGCGGCGTCGGCGGCAGCTGCAATCTTCAGACATGTAGTCAGGCCGCCACACCAGTTGATATCCGGTTGGAGAATGTCGACGACATTGTGGCGCAACGCCCACTGGAAAGGCATGTGCGTATACCAATGCTCACCGGTGCTGAGTGTCTGCCAGGGGATGCGTTGGCGCACCTCAACATGGCCGTCCAGGTCTTCCGACAGCAGGCACTCCTCCATCCACTTGAGCCGATAGGGGCGCAACGTTTCCGCCAGGCGCACAGTGTATTCGATGTCGAAGGCCATCCAGCAGTCGAGCATCAGTTCAGCCTCGTCGCCGACCAGTTCCCTGGCCTCTGCAACCATCTCCTCGTTCTTGCGCAGGCCGTCCAGTCCATCCGCAGGGCCGTAGGGACAGGCCATCTTGAAGGCGTGAAAGCCCAACTCCTGGTACCAGTCCAGATCGTTGCCGGTCGAATAGCAGAACTGCCTGTCCTTCTGCGCGCCGCCGATAAGACTGTAGACCGGCTGGCCCAGCAGCTTGCCCTTGGCGTCCCATAGGGCCAGGTCAACCGCGCTGACCGCGTACGCAGCCAGCCCGACCGAACCGTAGGGTTTCGTCATGCGGAACATCATGTCGGCGAGACGGTCGATGGCCAGCCCGTCTTCGCCAATGAGATTGGGCGCAATGTGATCGTCAATAATGGCCGCGGCCACCCGCCCGGTGTCGGTCAGCCCCAGCCCCCACGTGCCGTCCTCAAGCGTTACTTTGCACCAGACCGGCCCCCAGCGACTGGGCGTCCACAGGCCGCGATGCCGCTTGACCTTCGGATACCAGGACATGGGATTGGCGACCTCTGCGGTCTCGGACCACCCCTTGCGCCGGGGAGCTGTGACGGCTGGCGGCGTAGGGAAGTTGACGCGCACGGCGCGGATATCTGTGATTCTCATGCTCATAAATCCCTCTTAGAAACGATAAAGTCTATGCTGCGTCTCCATTCCTGCCGGCCTCGCCCTCGGCGTCAGCGTTCGTCTCTTCCTGTAACAGCCGAAGCAGTAATTGTCGCTCCTCAGCGTTCAGGCCCGCCAGCCTTTCCTCCGGACTAAACATCGGCATTACCTCATCCGGGCTGAGTCCGGCCAGCCTTTCCTCGCGCGTGCCCGTTTCAAATATGAGTTGACGTATCTTCCTGCCATACTCCAGCACTTTTGCCGGGGTCAACACTTCAGCCATCTCGTCATTACTCCTAAAGCCGCATCAGAAGGAACGGGACCTATGATTCATCCCCATTCCTGCCGGCTTCGCCTTTGGCGTCAGCGTCCATCTCTTCCTGCAGCAGCCGCAACAGTGTTCGACGCTCCTCAGCGTTCAGGCCCGCCAGCCTTTCCTCAGGTGTGCCCGTTTCGAAGACGAGTTGACGTATTCTTTTGCCATACTCCAACACCTTTTCTGGGGTCAACCCTTCCGCCATGTCCAGTTCTCCTTTCACGTTGAGCGTCTGGCGCAGACCGAGTACATAGGCGTACATATCAGTTGACTCCGCCAACACCGACTTGTCCAGCGAAGCGAAAGCGGCCTCCCGCTCCTGCCCACGGCTGGCAAAGAGCTTGACGTAGGCATTGTTGGATCGCGCCGGCAGTCGATTCAGCGCCAGCAACATCACGCGCCGCAAAATGGGCATGCTGCTGCGGTAAACGCCCCTCTGCTCTTCTTCGTAACCCCACATAGCCAGCCGGCTCTTCTGCGGCGTCTTGGCGCTCAACACGACGGGCTGGGCCTGTTCCTTCGCCAACTTCTGCGCACGCCGGTAAAAGAGGTCATAGGCGGCAGCCTGGAGAAGCCCATCCTCGGTCACCGACTCGCTATACTTGAACTCTACCAAAACATGGGCCGCGGCACTGTCGCGCACACCGTCCGGCAGCCGCGCCCGCTGCGCCTCGTTCCAGCATCTTCCCTCCCTCTGCACGAGCAGCATATCTACTTTGGGCGACTCGCTCAAGACACTCGACTCGGTCTTTACCAGGACCTGCACCGCCGCCAGGCTCATCTCCATGCCAGAGCCGAGAAGCTGATGGGATCGCACGCCTACTGTGTCGCCGGTCATGTTCGGGGGAAGTCGGCTCGAATTTTCAGTTTGTTTTTTGGCGGAGCACGCAACCAACTTTTGTCAGCAAGCCGCGGCGACTGAACGGATTCCGTCCCCCTTTACTTGCTCTGAGACTGTAGACGACTGGCGCGGCGCGGGTCAATTCCGCGCATAAACGGTACTTGATTTTGGAGGAGATGTCAAAGCGAAAATACGCCGCCAAAGGACTGCCTGGCCCTGAACGGAATCGGTTCCGCCGTGAAAGGACAGAATCACAGAGTTGCGATATAATCGCCCGCAAGAGGAAGGTGCGCTACGTGACACGCACGGCGCAGCCGATAACGCGAAGACGACCGACTTTTATGGCCTCTCATCATCTTTCTGACACGATTAAAGTTCGCGCCGATGAGCGTTTTGACGAACGCCGCGTCGAGGAGTTCCTGCGCGGAAAGCTACCGGGCACTGATATTCCCCTGACCGTGCGTCAATTTGGCGGCGGCGCGGCCAATCTCACCTACCTGCTCGACTATGGCAGCCGCGAGTATGTCCTGCGCCGGCCTCCATTGGGACCGGTTGCGCCGTCCGCCCATGACATGGCGAGGGAGTCGAAGGTGCTTCTGCGGCTGTGGCAGGCGTTCCCCCTTGCGCCGCGGGCCTTTCTGTTCTGCGATGATGAATCGGTCGTCGGCGCGCCGTTCTTCGTGATGGAGCGGCGGCAAGGCGTCGTCGTCCGCGCTTCGATTCCGGCGGCCTACAATAGATGGCGCGATGCCCCGGCGTGCATGAGTCGGGCGCTGATCGAGTCACTGGCGGGTCTTCACGCCGTCGACTTCGAAGCCATCGGTTTGGGCGACCTGGGGCGGCCGGTCGGCTTCATCCACCGACAGATCGAGGGTTGGTGGCGGCGCTGGCAGGCGGCCAAGCAGGAGGATCTGCCGGCGATGGATGCGGTCTATGAATGGCTGCGGAGCAACCAACCGCCAGAGGGCGCGCCGTCTTTGGTCCACAACGACTACAAGCTGGACAACGTGATGCTGGACGCCGACGATCCGGGGCGGGTTGTCGCCGTGTTTGACTGGGATATGTGTACGCTCGGCGACCCTCTGTCCGATGTCGGCTCGTTGCTGGCATGGTGGTGTTTGCCCAACGATCCGCCCCACTTTCGGGCGATGGCGATGATGCCGCTGGACGACCGCTTTCTGCGGCGCGAGGAACTGGTCGCCCGCTACGCCGAACACAGCGGTAGAGACGTGTCCGCCATTCACTTCTACCATGCGCTCAGCCTGTTCCGGGTGACGGTAATCATCGCCCAGATTTACGTCCGGTATGTGCGCGGGCAGACGCAGGACGAACGCTTTGCCGCCTTCGGCCCGCGCATCCCCGCGGCGGCACAGGCAGCGTTGGAAGTAGCGATGGGGCATAAAAAAAGTGGATTGCGCTAAACAGACTCTCGCCGTTTGGACCTATCCCCAGGATTGACGCAGAGTTCCAGGCTGACTATCATATTCTGGAAAACAGGCTACCGTTCATCCACCACGGAAGGAGCAATTGACGTGCAGGAACACAAAATCGCAATGTTGGGTACCGGCCTGATTGGGATGTTTTATACGATGTCCCTCCACGGGGGCAGGGGGCAGGACCGAGTGCAGATCGTCTATTCCCGCAGCGAAGAGCGGGCCAGCGCCTTCGCCGCCGAATGGGGGATTCCACGATGGACGACCGACTTGGCTGAAGCCATTACCGCGGACAACATCGACACGGTCGTGATCGGCCTGCCCAACCATATCCATGAAGAGTGCGTGAATCTGGCCGCGGACGCGGGCAAAGCGATCCTCTGCACAAAGCCGCTTGGCCGCACGGCAGTTGAAGCCAAACGGATGTTGGACAAGGTTGAAGCCAGCGGCGTTTTCGGCGGCTATCTGGAAGACCTGGTGCGCTGGTAAACGAATGAATCTCCTGCCTACAAATAGGCACGGGAGCGGGAAAACCCGTAGGTCAACTGCCCTACCGGAGTCCGAAAGGACAAAAGGGAAAACAGCATGGCAGTAAAGGCAGAGGACAGGATAGCCACAATGAACGTCAGTCTGCCAAGACCTGCATCCTATGATTAAAGCTATACTGCTTGAATCCTAGTCACCAGAAGGCTTAAATCCGGAGTCCTTGGGAAAGTGGATGAAACCCAAGCCCAAAAGAGAGAAAGACCACAGGTTACTTTCTCAGAGGTTCCAGTATTATCGCATTACTGGAACAACCCGCCGAAAGGGAACGGCCTGCAAAGAGCAGGAGTAAGGTGACAAAAGGGGAGTCTAAGGGATGCTATACAGAGATTCATTACGGATTCCAGGATTGCCTAAATGCCGAGAGGCACATGGTAACGGAGTCTCCATAGTAGTCTGAGAGAGGGAAAGCCTCTTACATGGCGAAGGGAGACAGGTATGAAAGACAGAAAGACAGCAAGGTATGCGTAATGCAAATAGCCAAAACTGTTCTTGAAGTCATCCAGAAGATAGAGAAAGACCTGGAAAAAAACATACTGGAGAGCCGTGTGCGATGAAAGTCGCAAGCACGGTTCGGAGGGGGGTAGTAGGAAAAGTACCGAAAGGGAAACTCGCTTGCTACCTACCCTACTGCTACACGCCCAAGACGCTCAAAGCTATCGCCTCCGTCGAGAACGGCGCGTTGGGCGAGGTCACCTGGGCGCGCTCGCGCGAGACCCACCCCGGTCCCCATAGCGACTGGTTCTGGGATCTGGAGCAGGCCGGCGGCGGCGCAATCGTCGATCTGGGCTGCCATTGCATTGAGATCATTCGCAGTTTCATCGGCAAGGATATCCGCCCGGTGGCGGTGATGTGCTGGGCCGACACGCTGGTTCACCCGATTGACGCGGAGGACAACGGCATCGCGCTGATCCGCTTCGAGAACGGGGCAATCGGCCAGTTCGAGGTGAGTTGGACCTTCCGCGGCGGGATGGATCTGCGCGATGAGGTGGCTGGCACCGAGGGCACAATCTGGCTGAATCACTTCCTGCGTACCGGCTATGAGATGTACACGAGCGGCGCCGGCGCCGGTTACGTGGCCGAAAAGGCGGAGTCAGAGAGCGGCTGGCTCTTTCCCGTCGGCGACGAGGTGGTCGAGCTGGGTTACAGCGACATGTTTGACGATATGTTCAACTCGCTGGACGAGGGCCGCGAGCCGCGAGAGACTTTCTACGACGGCTATGTGGTGAACGCCGTGATCGATGCCTGCTACCGCTCGGCCTCCTCCCAGCAGTGGGAGCCGGTGGAGCTGGAGGAATGGCGCGGGCGGGCCAACGTTCCTCTCATTCGCGACAGCCGGGGACAAGCCGCCGCCGCGTCTGGCGAGGCCGACCCAGCCGAGGCTTTCGCGGCATCGACCGGTCTGACGATCATCAAGCGGGAGCGGATGCCGGACGGCCAGGTCAAACTGATTCTGAAGAATGAGGAGACGGGTGAGATCAGCCAGCAGATCGTCGAGAACGCGTAGCCCAAGGCGATGGAACTGATTAAGCCGGTCATGCAGGACGATAGCTTTTTGACAGATGTGCGGGCCGCGTGCGGAGACGAGCGCGTTCTGCACATCTGGTGGTTGGGCCAGAGTGGTTTTCTGCTCAAATGGCTTGACCACTGTCTGCTCTTTGATCCCTATCTGTCCGACTCACTCACGACCAAGTATGCAGCGACCGACAAGCCCCACACGCGCATGACCGAGCGCGTGGTGGGACCGGGGCGGCTGGACTTTATCAACGCGGTTACGTCAAGCCACAACCACACCGACCATCTGGACGCGGAGACGCTCGGCCCGCTACTGGCGGTGAATCCGGGAATACAGTTGGTCATCCCCGAAGCCAATCGGACTTTTGTGGCCGAGCGGCTGGGTTGCGACCCGAATCTGCCAGTCGGCCTGGATGACGGAGATAGCGCCCAAGCAGGCCCGTTCCACTTCTACGGCATCGCGGCCGCGCACGAAAACCTGAAGACCGACGCGTTGGGGCGTCACACGCACCTCGGCTACGTGGCGCGCTTCGGCCCGTGGACGGTCTACCACAGTGGGGATACGGTCAAATACAGTGGCATGGTTGAGCGGCTGACGCCCTTCAACGTGGATGTGGCGATCCTGCCGATCAACGGCAGCAGGCCGGAGCGTAAGGGGGCTGGCAATCTCGACGGAAGTGAGGCCGCCGCACTGGCAAAGGCCATCAACTCCGGGCTGGCGATTCCCTGCCACTACGAGATGTTCACGTTCAACACCGCGCCGCCGGATGCGTTCATCGGCGTAGCCGCAAAGTTGGGTCAGCCTGTGCGGGTCCTGCGGGCTGGGGCGCGCTGCAAAGTCGAGAAGTCAGCAATCCGGTGACGATTCGATAAGACGGCTGACAGTCGCCCGTGACACGGCATCCAGCGGGCGTTCGGGCGTGGAGACGACGATGGCAGCGGCGGCATTGGCGAAGCGCGCCGCTTCCGTCGAGTCTGCGCCCTTTTGCACCGCCAGCAGAAATCCGGCGACAAAGGTATCGCCCGCGCCGACAGTGCCATGCACGTTTACGGCGAAGCCGGGCACGTCTGTCGCCCCCCGTCATCGGGCTGCAACAGGGGCGCCCCGGCCGCACCCCGTTTGATGACCACACACTTTGCGCCGCCCTCCCGGATTGCCGCCATCCCCGCAGCGGACTCCGTCTCTCCGGTGCAGACGTGCAATTCATGCTCATTGCAGATGAAAAAATGGGTGTGCAGGAGCAGTGGACGCAGTTCGTCCAGGCGGGCCGGTTCGCCGATGGCCGGGCCGATGTCGACGGCGGTGCGCGTGCCGCCGCTGCGGGCATTCTGGAAAAGATCGACCGCACCGTTGGGACGCAGGCCGGGCAGAATCGGGTAGCTTGTCAATAGCAGTGTGTGAGAGCGGCGCACGAGGGTCTTGTCTATAGCGTTGGCGTCAACGGCATTGTTGGCGCCGGGGTGATGGAAGGCGGTGCGGTTCTGCTGCGTGTCGCTGAGAATGAGTGTGGTGGCGGTGGCCATCCTCGGGTAGCGGCGGACGCTCGCCATGCCTACGCCCACATCTGCGAGCTGCGCGGCCATCCATTTGCCCAGGTGATCCTCGCCCAAGCCGCCGACCAACTCGACAGACGCGCCCAGACGCGCGAGTGCGTAGGCGGAGTTCGCACCGTTGCCGCCGAGCGAAGTTCTCAGGGGATCGTCGTGGAATACAAGACTATCGACTGTGAACTCGTCACCCTCGGTGCGCGGCATGGCGGTCAAGTTGGAGACGAATAGATCGACGGTGGCCGTGCCGATGACGGTAAACATGCTTACGTTTCCTGTAGAATGAGATGTCGGGCATTTCGCCAGCACTTACGGGTCCCGGTCATCCCGCGCGCCGCAAATCTGTCCCAATTTATAGAAGCGATGCGAGCTGTAAGGAAATGGTTCGGGTACCGCTTTTGTTCCACTTGAGCAAAGCATTATAATGACGCGGGGAGCCAGAAGGTGGGGAACAGAAGGTCTTCTTGGTGTCCGCCAGGTCGGGATTTCCACTGCTCGTCCGCTCGGGCGATTTACCAGCTGAATTTTGCTGACACCTCAGCATTGCTGCAAGTTCTGGCTGACCTGCGCGGTGACAGGCTGGAGGCTCTTCCCATTCCCGTCATTCCGGGCAAAGGAGTTCCTCGCCGCGTTCCAAGAATGCGGTAAAACCGACTATTTAGGGAGGTAGGTGTGAGCGCGAAAGACAATGACGCCTACGCACAAGAACTGCCATCGGGTGCGCGCTTCTACAAGTGTGCATTGCAGGTGAATCCGTTTGAGTATTTGGGCAGGCATAGCGTAACTTCACAGTACAAGAGCGAGAGAGAGTACAATGCCGCGCTGATTGCAGCTTGTCAAAAAGCAGATGTGGCCGCTATTGCTGTTACTGATCACTACCGTGTTTACTCATCTGAGAGCCTCATCCAGGGTGCCCGGGCAGCCGGGATTACAGCTTTTCCTGGATTCGAGGCGGTCACAAAGGATGGGGTACATTTGCTCTGTCTGTTTGATCCTTGCGAGCCATTAACCTATATTGACCGCATTATTGGGGATTGTGGAATCCACCAAGTCAATGACGAGTCCCCTACAGGAAACTACGACGTTGACGAATTCCTGCTCAAGTCCAAAGAGTGGCGAGCAATCTGCATCGCCGCCCACGTTTGGCAGGATGGCGGCCTTCTAAGCAAGTTGTCTGGATTGATGTGTATCCACGCTTGGCAGTCGCCTGGTCTGCTTGCCTGCTCTATTCCAGGCCCCGTAGACAATGCCCCCTACAACCAGCGGCTAATCCTTATGAACAAGAACGCAGAATATCGGCGCGGGCGACCAGTGGCCATTGTAAATGCGAAGGACGTAAGTGATGCACTTGTCTTAGAAGACCCTGGCGCTACAACCTGGATAAAGATGTCTGACATTACACTTGATGGACTGCGCCAAGCATTCCTTGACCCTGACTCAAGAATACGCCTCAATAGCGATCCTGCACCGGAAGTGCATTCAGAGTTAGTTCAGTTGTCATGGGAAGGAGGATTCTTAGACGGCACAGCAATTCATTTCAATCCGAATCTGAATGTCTTGATCGGCGGGCGCGGCGCAGGAAAGTCTACCGTAATTGAAAGCTTGCGCTATGCACTTGGTCAAAGTCCAATAGGTGAAGATGCTCGTACGTCCCACAATGGAATTGTTCAAAAAGTGCTAGGAGGCCGCACGAAAATTTCATTGCAGGTACGCACCTATAGTCCGGCTAAGCGTGTTTATCAGATAGAGCGCATCTTTCCTAACCCACCTGTAGTTCGTGACATAGAAGGGAAAGTCTTGAATCTCCTCCCCAGAGACGTTTTCCCCCATGTAGAAGTCTTCGGGCAGCACGAAATATCGGAGCTTGCAAAGAGTTCAGAAAAGCTTACATCACTTTTGAAACGCTTCGTGAAGGAGGACCCGTCGCTTGGCAGGCGAAAGGATAGCACTTGCCGGGACTTGGAAAAGACCAGGCGTGCTCTCCTTGATGTAGGCAACGAACTGCAGGATATTGACGAACGCTTGTCGGAACTGCCGAAGCTAGAGGAAACGCTAAGGCGCTTTCAGGAGGCGGGCCTTGAAGAGCGATTAAGTGAACAGAGCCTTTTGCTTCGGGAAGAAAGTGTTCTTGAGTCTATCCCCGATCGCCAGAAAGTGTTTCGCAAGTGGCTGGAGACGCTCCGCCAGGAACTGCCGATAGACAGGACTTTCCTGTCTCCAAAAGCCCTCGAGAATCTACCCGGAAGAAGAATCATTGACGGCGCAAACGGTGTTCTGGAAATACTATCTCGCGACCTTGAAGGAGCGGCCAGACTGATTGAAGAAGCGCTCAGGAAAGCCGATAAAGGAATCAGCGAAGTTCGTCACAGTTGGCATGAGAGGAAGCGCGATGTGGAAAATTCTTACCGGAAAATCCTGCGGGAACTAACAACTTCGGCTGTGGATGGCGAGCAGTTTATTGCTCTCAGGAGGGAGATCGAATCTCTGCATCCGCTGCGCGAGCGCAAGTCTCTGCTAATCCAACTGGAAGAGGAACATGCACGGCGTCGTCACTCGCTCCTCGCTGAATGGGAAGACATCAAGGCGGAGGAGTTTCGGCTTTACGAAAGCGCCGCAAAAAGTGTAAGTCGCAAGCTGCGTGACCGAGTTCAAGTTAAAGTAACCGCTGCTGGAGACAGAATAGCACTATTCGAGTTGCTTAAAGAAGAGGTCGGTGGTCGCCTCTCCGAAGCAATTGCCCGATTGAGAGAATCGCCAGACATCTCACTGCCGGAGTTTGTTTCCTGTTGTCGGGAAGGTGCCGAAGCGATTCAGAGAACCTTTGCCATTCCCCAGCTTCAGGCAGACCGGCTCGCGAAGGCCTCGCCAGAAGCCCTGATGAAGATTGAAGAGTTGGACCTGCCTCCTACAACTATGGTGCGACTTAACACAGCACCCCAAGACTTCCCTCCTTCCTGGCAGTCACTCGATGAGCTATCGACCGGACAGAGGGCTACGTCTGTCCTGCTATTATTGCTTCTGGAATCTGACGCGCCCTTGATTGTCGATCAACCAGAAGACGACCTCGACAACCGCTTCATCACAGAGAGTATCGTGCCCAAGATGCGGGAGGAAAAGCAGCGCCGGCAGTTCGTCTTCTCCACCCACAATGCCAACATTCCTGTTCTTGGCGACGCCGAGCTTATTCTGGGGCTTACGCCTTCTGGCGAAGCAGAACAGGGGAGGGCGGCAATCCGCCGAGAGCACATGGGCTCACTCGATGACAAAACAGTACGAGAGCTAGTCGAAGAGATTCTTGAGGGAGGTAGGGAGGCGTTTGAGACCCGAAGACTGAAATATGGATTTTAGGGGCAGGCAATGAATAGGACTGTTCTGTTGGAAATGATAAGAAATGGCGAGAACTCCAGCGTCGAATTCAAGCGGGATGACGTACGCCCTGACAGCATCGCTAAGGAATTCTCTGCGCTCCTGAACTTCGAGGGCGGTTACATTCTACTAGGAGTTGCAGACGATGGAATCGTTTCAGGCTTGACCCGCAGCCGCGAGGATGCTGAACGTTGGGTAATGAATATCGCGCACCAGAACATTCAGCCCAGCTTTATCCCTTCTTGGTCCCCAATCCCTTTTGACGACGGTAAGGTAGTCGGTGTCATAGAGCTGCCTGCTGACAGCCCCGGCAAGCCGCACAAGGCCAGACGGGGCAACGCCTGGGTGACCTTTATGCGCGTGGGAAGCACCTCCCGTGAGGCAAGCCGCGAAGAAGAGGGCCGGCTCTATCAGGCTGCTCACCTGATGCGCTACGATATCAGGCCTGTGCTAGACACTGGATACGAGAGCCTCGATCAGGAAAGACTCGAAAACTATTTCCGCATCGTTCTGGATCGCGAAGCCCCTGCCCTCAATGACCATGAGTCTTGGCGCCGAATCCTTACTAACATAGACATTTTGGCTGAGGCTGCCCATGCGACCGTCGCCACCGCGGCCGGACTGTTGCTCTTCGGCGATAATCCGAATCGCCGCCTTCCCCAGGCGGGAATAACGGCGACCGCCTTTCCCCGAGAAGACAAGGACTATGACACCGTTGACGAGGAGCTGATAAGGGGGCCACTGGTTTCCATACAAAATGCTAGGAAGCGCACCGTGGACAAAGGCGTCATAGACCGGGCAGTGGACTTTGTAGACCGCAACATGGGTACGGTCGCGTGGCTCGAAGGTGGCCGTCGCCTTCGCAAAAAGGCTCTCCCGCTCGACGCGGTCCGGGAAGCCATCGTCAACGCGGTTGCCCACCGCGACTATTCATTGATCGGCACCGACGTCGAGGTTTCTCTGTATCGTGATCGGCTCGAGGTGATTTCGCCCGGCCGCCTTCCAAATGGTGTGACGGTCGAAAAAATGGCCGAGGGGCTGCGCGCCGCCAGGAATGAGTTGCTGAAGGAAACCCTGCGCGACTACGGCTATGTAGATCACCTCGGCATGGGTGTGCGAAACAAGATCATCGGCTCAATGCGCGTCCACAATGGCACGCAGCCGGACCTTATAGAGGACGAGAATCGTTTTACCGTGAGGCTGTGGAAGTATCCCAACGTCCATGACTCCCAATGATCCAAAGCGGTGGACAGAGATACGGCATCCTTTCGCTACCAAGCTTGTCCCGAATCCACGGCAACACTTCGAACAGTCTTTCGAAAGTAATATCCACGCCCTCGAAATCCGCTGGCCGGACCGCACCGTTTCGATGATCGACGGGCGCACGCTTGAACCGAATCGTTGGCTTACAATAACCAGCCGCGCCGCAGGCCCCGCGCCATCCGCCACGAGCCTGTCCGGCTCATCCCAACCGACCGACGCCCAGCACACCCGCGCGCTCAATGCCCCAACTGACTGACGAACGGTCTATCGATCGCAAGTGGCATATCTTTGCCGCGCTCGGCTCCGGCATCTTTCTGGCCTCGCTCAACATCGGCATCGTCAGCGTCGCTCTGCCGACATTGGTTACGGTGTTCAATGTCGACTTCACACTTGTACAGTGGGTAATTCTTTCCTTTACGCTTACGCAGACAGCGATCATGCTGAGCGTGGGGCGGCTGGGGGATATGGTGGGCAAAAAGCCGATCTTCCTCAGCGGAACCATTGCCTTTGCGATCGGTTCCATTCTTGCCGGGCTGGCGCCCAACATCGAGTTGCTTCTGGTCTTTCGCGTGCTTCAGGCCGTCGGCGGCGCGTTTGCGACCGCCCTGAGCATGGCCATCGTGACGGCAACATTCCCCGCCTCGGAACGGGGCAAGGCGCTCGGGCTTTTCAGCGCGACCGTTTCAGTTGGCGGCATCGTCGGCCCTCTGATGGGCGGGATTCTGCTTGATATTCTCTCCTGGCGCTGGATTTTTTTCGTGGGTTTGCCTTTCAGTGTCATCAGCTTCATTCTGGCGTGGCGCTTTCTGCCCAACGACCGTCCCAGCGGCCGCCAGCAGTTCGACTGGATCGGCGCAATCACATTCTTTGCCGGCCTGCTGGCCCTCATGCTTTTCCTGACTTTCGGCGAGCGCGGCGGCTATCTGTCACCCGCCATGCTGGTTCTGTTCGCGGCCGCTCTGCTGACCCTGGCGCTTTTCATCCACACCGAGAGACGGGTGCAGGAGCCGCTTCTCGACCTGACAGTTTTTCGAAGCGCCCAGTTCAGCCTTAATCTGTCAATGCGGCTGATCAGCTTTGTTGTGTATGGAGGAATCACGCTGATTTTCCCCTTTTATCTGCGCAATCTGCTGGCGCTGGAGCCTACGCTCGTCGGCCTGCTGCTGACGAGCACCTGGGTCTTCTTCGGTCTGTCTTCCCCGATCTCCGGCGCCCTTTCGGATCGGTTCGGCTTTCACCTGATCGCCGCTGCGGGATTGGCGGTGTTGGCCTTCGGCTGCTACACTGTCAGCACGCTCAACGCGGAAACTTCGATCCTCGGCTTCATTGTGCGGGTCATGCCCCTGGGGTTGGGGTTTGGTATTTTCCAGTCGCCCAACAACAGTGCGGTGATGGGTTCCGTGTCGCGCGAGCGTCTGGGGGTTGTCAGCGGCGTGAACGTTATCGGGCGCACGCTAGGGCGAACGGCGGGGGTGGCCGCATTGGGCGCGCTGTGGGCCGGACGCGTCTCCATCTACGCCGGGCCTGAGTTCAGCGGCGGCGTGACGGAGGCGGCGGCCACGGCGCAGATCGCAGGGCTGCGCGATGTCTCGTTCGCGGCGGCTGCGCTGGTCGGTGTGGCGCTGATACTGAGCGCATGGGGACTGTTTCAGGTTCGCAGCGCCGCGCAAGCCGTGGACAGAATCTCGTAGCCGGTTTTCAGGCACGGCAGCCGGACGAGTGCCCGCAATCATTCGGAAAGTCGGGGAGGAGGGGTGATGAATATTCGCTTTGGATACCAGGACATGGCATACCCTGGCGGTGAGTTAGGGAATTTGCACGAAAGCCAAACTCTTTTGGGCGACATGGCGGCCCTCCACGCGCAGATGGCCGAGGACGGCTACCTGTTCCTGCGGGGCCTGATCGACCGCAACAAGGTGCGGCAGGCGCGGGAGACGATCCTGCATTATATGCACAAGCAGAACGTTCTCACATCTGATGCGCCGATCCTCGAAGGCGTCATGCCGAAGGGAGGCCGCGGCGCAAAGATGCGCCGCATCGCCTACCATGAGGATGTGTTGAACGTCCTCGAAGCCAGCGAGCTTTTCGACTTCTTCGCCGCGTTTTTCGGTGAACCGGCACTGACTTTCCAGTACAAGTGGCTGCGAGCGGTCGGCAACGAACAGTACACCGGCGCCCACTATGACTTTGTATACATGGGCCGCGGATCGGGCCAACTCCACACTGTCTGGATTCCCTTCGGGGATACAACCGTTGATCATGGCACGCTGGCCGTGTGCAGGGGATCGCATAACTTGCCCAGCTTTGCCCGCATCCGCGATACCTACGGGCGCATGGACGTGGATCGCGACGGGATCGACGGCTGGTTCACCAAAGATCCAATGGAGATCGTCGAGAACTTTGGCGGCGGGTGGCAGACAAACGAGTTCTTCATGGGCGATGTGGTCCTCTTTGGGATGCACACGATGCACGCCTCCACCACCAACCTGACGAATCGTTTCCGCTTGAGTTGTGATGTGCGTTTTCAACCGGCCAGCGAACCCGCGGACGAACGCTGGGTTGCGGGTGGCACGGGTCACACGGTACACGGGATTAAGGAGCTTGTCCCGATGGAGGAAGCGCGGGCCAAGTGGGGGCTGCCCGTCGCTTAAGCGGCGAATTGCTCACGCTCCGATCTTCGAGTACGATACCTCCAATTCATTGGCAGCCTGACGTCAGTTTCGGTATCTCGCTTGCCTGGCTGGCTGCTGCGGTTGTTCATTCTTGAAGCGAAACTTGCCTAACAGTTCTGATGACTGAACCGACGCGAATCGACTGCGATATCCATAACGAGATTCCCGACCTGGAGACTCTGTACCCTTACTTGCCGGATCACTGGCTCGACTACTGTCGCGAGTCGGCGTTCAACGGGCCGGACGCGAACGACTACCCCGAGGGCGCGCCCACCACCGCCCGCGCAGGCAGTCAACCCAAGCCCGACCTGGAAGAGGTGCAGCGTCAAGCCCTGGGCGGCGTCGACATCGGCATTCTCAACTGCGCCTACCGCGTGCAGAGCGTGCGCAACGAGGACCTGGCCGCCTCGCTGGCCACGGCGGTGAACCGCTGGCAGGTAGAACATTGGCTGGAAAAGGAACCGCGCCTACGGGCTTCTGTCGTCGTACCCAGTCATAACCCGCCGCTGGCCGCCGCGGAAATCGAACGCTGGGGCGAGCATCCCGGCTTTGTACAGGTGACCCTGCCAGTGCGCGCCGAGGCTCCTTACGGCAATCGCCGCTACGATCCGATATACGAGGCGGCTGTGCGGCACGACCTGGCCCTCGGCATTCATTTTGGCGGCGCGTCCGGCCTGCCGCCCACCCCCACCGGCTGGCCCTCCTATTTCATCGAAGAATATGCGGGCATGGCGCAGATTTTCCAGTCTCAGGTGATCAGCCTGATCAGCGAAGGCGCTTTCGAGCGCTTCCCATCTCTGCGCATCGCCCTCATTGAAGGGGGCTTCACCTGGCTGCCGTCTCTGATGTGGCGGATCGATAAGGAGTGGAAGGGGCTGCGCCACAATACGCCTTGGGTGAGACGACGTCCGTCCGAGTATATGCGCACGCATCTGCGCTTGACAATTCAACCCCTGGACGCGCCCTCGAACCCGATGCACTTGGCGCAGATTCTCGACCAGTGCGGCGCGGAGGACCTGCTCCTCTACGCCAGCGATTATCCCCACCGCCATGACTGCCCGGACGTTCTCCTGGATCTGCTGACGGATGACCAGCGCACGAAGATTTGCAGCGAGAATGCGCGCGCATTTTACCGCCTATGAAGAGTTGGAAAACCTGTGCCCAATCTTTAGGAGGTTCCCAATGAGTTCTCTTGTCGAATCCACCGCCACGGTAGAGCGCCCCACGGCTTCGCAAGACCGGCGCGACGGGCGCGCGGGCCAGCCCGATGACGCCGCTCTGCAGGGCGCCTCGAAAAGGGCGCGTGTGGACACCGCGATCATCGACATCGACATCCATGTCTACTTTTCTACGCAGGAGGTGCTGCGCAGCTATCTGGGAGAACGATGGGAGCAGCACGACCGCACGTTCGGTCAGCGCAGCTATGAAGGCTCCCACTATCCGCGAGCGATGCCCAATGCGGCTCGCCATGACGCCTGGCCGGAGGACGGCACACCGCCCGGCTCCAACTTGCCTCTGCTGCAGAAGCAGCTTTTGGATGAGTGGGGAATCGAAATCGGCGTCCTCAATCCACTCGTTGGCGCGGGTCAGCAGCGCAATCTTGCGTTTGGCGCTGCCTTCGCTAGGGCCACCAATGAATGGCAACTGGCTGAGTGGCTTGAGCCGGAGCCGCGCCTGCGGGCCTCGATTATCGTTCCCTGGGAGGACGGCGAACTGTCTGCAGCCGAGATAGACAGATGGGGCAGCCATCCGGGATTCGTTCACGCGTTGCTGATTGCCCGCACCAAGGAGCCGCTGGGACGGCGCAAGTACTGGCCGATGTACGAGGCCGCCTGCCGCCATGACGTGCCGATCGCGATACATTTCGGCGGCGCGGGCGGCGGGCCGATCACCGGCTCGGGCTACCCCGCCCACTACATTGAAGATCATGGCGGGATGCCCCAGACATTCCAGGCGCAGGTGATCAGCTTGATCTTTGAGGGCGTCTTCCAGCAGTTCCCCTCGTTGAATGTCGTGCTGATCGAAGGAGGCTTCGCCTGGATTCCGCCATTGCTTTGGCGGATGGACAATGCCTGGCGCAATCTGGGCGGCGAAGTGCCCCATGTCACCGAACCGCCCTCGGAAATCTTCCGCCGGCACTTCTGGGTCAGCACCCAGCCCATGGAGGAGCCGTTCCAGCCGGAGCAGTTCCGCCAGTTGCTGGGCCACCTCGACCTGGACGATCATCTGCTCTTCGCTACCGATTATCCCCACTGGGATTTCGATTCGCCGGATCGCGCCTTTCCGATTCCGCTGGACAAAGAGCGCCGTCGAAAATTCATGGCGGACAACGCCCGCCGCCTTTACAAGCTGTAGATGTAACTACTCAGCCATTACCCAAAGTGCGACTTTCAATGGGCAACCAAGTCATCCAAGTGTAATAAATCGTGTTTGGAATCTGTCTGAAAAGGTCAGGTTCGGATCAAAACGGCACAAATGGTGCGAATTATGGCGTGTAGATGGAGGATTCACGCTTTCCGGCAGCCATTTTTGGCCTTTTTGCCGATGACCGTTCTTTTTCAAACAACTTCCCAGACGAGGCTGAGTAGTTACCTGTAGATTTGGATAAATTTTGGCGAACGAATCTCTATTGGAAGCGCCAATACAAAATTTAATCAAAATGAGCCATGTCCAAGCACGTCGTCGCTACCGTTGATGAAATCCCACCGGGCGAACGCAAAATCGTCGAGATCGGCGGTCGCTCGCTGGGGATCTTCAACATCAAAGGCGAGTTTTATGCCTTGCGCAATATCTGCCCACACCAGGGCGGCCCGCTCTGCGAGGGTCGGCTAACCGGTTTCGTGATGGCGGACAAACCCGGCGGCGAATACAGATACGAGCGCCGCGGCGAGATTCTGCGCTGCCCCTGGCATGGCTGGGAGTACGATGTGACCACGGGCCAGTCCTGGGTAGACCCGGCCTCCGTGCGCACGCGCAGCTACGAAGTGGAGGTAGCGCCTGGAGACGACTTGCCCGCCGGTTATCAACCAGGACCGTACACGGCGGAGACCTTTGACGTTTCGATTGATCAGCAGTATGTCGTAGTGGAGTTGCCGGGCTGACGGTCGCCCACGCGTCGCTTCCGCTCCCAAAGCAGTGACCCGCGGACAGTCCTTCACAGAGAGCAAACCTCGCTGTCCACACGCCACAGGTAGAATCTCCTAATGAATCGATCTGGTAAATCACTTTTCGACTCCAGCTTGGACACCTATTTGCAAGATGCCCAGGCACGTCAGCTCGACGAATTGAGCGACTGGCTGCGCATCCCCAGCATCAGCACCTTATCGCAGCACAAAGAGGACGTGGCTCAGGCCGCGAGTTGGCTGGCGCAGAAGATGACTGGCATCGGCCTGGAAAACGTCGAGCTGATCCAGACCGGCGGCCATCCAATCGTCTATGGCGACTGGCTTAACGCCGGGGCTGATGCGCCGACAATCCTGATTTACGGCCATTACGATGTGCAACCGGTCGATCCGCTGGAGCTATGGATTTCGCCGCCATTCGAGCCGACCGTGCGCGGCAATGATCTCTTCGCTCGCGGTGCGTCCGATGACAAGGGGCAGCTATTTGCCCATATCGCCGCGGTGGAGGCGCTCCTGGCAACCTCCGGCTCGCTGCCTGTGAACGTTAAATTTGTGGTCGAAGGCGAGGAGGAGGACGGCAGCCAAGCCCTGATGGCGTATGTGCCGACGGCCAAGGAGAAGCTGGCAGCCGATGTCTGCCTCATCTCCGATACGCATATCCTCTCGCCGGAACAACCGCTGATCATATACGGGCTGCGGGGCATGTGGGCAGGGGAGATTACGGTGCGGGGGCCGTCCCAGGATCTGCATAGCGGCATATTTGGCGGCGCGATACACAATCCGAATCAGGCGCTGTGCGAGTTGCTGGCTCGGCTCCACGATGAGAAGGGGCGGGTGACAGTGCCCGGCTTCTATGATGACGTGCAGGATTTGACTGAGCAGGAGCGGGCGGCGTTGGCACAGGTGCCATACGATGAGGAGAAGCTGCTGCAAGAGAGCGGAGCGCCGGCGGCCTGGGGGGAGCAGGGCTTTACCGTAACCGAGAGGATTGGGGCGCGCCCTACGCTGGAGATCAACGGGATGTGGGGCGGCTTCACTGATGAAGGCTTCAAGACCGTGATCCCAGCCGTCGCCAACGCCAAGCTAAGCTGTCGACTGGTTCCTGCGCAGCAATCGTCGACGATCGGTCCGATGATCGAACGTTTTCTGCAAGCGATCGCGCCGCCGACGGTGGAGGTTACCGTACATACGCGGCAACACGCGCCGGCCACGGTTGTGCCGTTGGACGTGCCGGAAATCCAGGCCGCTGCCAGAGCATACGCCCGTGTGTTCGGCGCAGAGCCGGTCTTCAGCCGCGAGGGCGGTTCGATTCCTGTGGCCACCGCAGTTCAAGAGGAACTGGGAATTCCTATCCTCTTCATGGGCTTCGGCCTGCCGGATGACAATCTGCACGCGCCGAACGAGAAACTACACATTCCGAATCTGTATCGTGGCATTCGCGTGGGCATTGCGTTGATGGAAGAGTTGATTTTTGCTTGACTTCCCTGCGTAATCATTGCAGAATGGAAGCCAACCGACTGCGGAGGGAACTGATCCTCTTTTTTTTCACCTTGTGCAAGGAGTTACAGATGCGTGAAGGGACTACTTCTTTTGGCTCGACTCATCGCATGCGGCTGGTGCTAGCCGCGGCGATTCTACTATTGGCACTTCTGCCGCAGACGATTGTGGCAGCCCCTGCCGAAGTAAACGTTAACCCGCAGGCCGCCGGGTTCACCACCCACGTTGTGCAGGCCGGCGAGACCCTTGCTTCCATTGCGGCACGGTATGGCGTTTCCCTCCAGGCGGTGATAGACGCAAACAACATCGCAAATGCGAATATCATCTTCGTCGGGCAGCGGCTGAGAATCCCGACCAGCGGCCAGCAGGCGCCGAGCGCTCCGCAACCCAGCGGTTGTGCTCGCACGCACACGGTCGTAGCCGGAGAGAGCCTCTCCGGCATCGCCGTCAATTACGGCGTGACGATTCAAAGTCTGGCCCAGGCCAACGATGTCACTGTTACTTCCTTCGTCTACATCGGCGAGCAACTGTGCATTCCCGGTTCAAGCTCCGGCGGTGGCGGGACCAGTGGCGGCAGCGGGACCAGTACTGGCGGGTTCTGGTATGAAGTGCAGATCGGCGATACTCTGAGCCGGATCGCATTCAACAACGGCACGACGATCAATGCCATCATGCAGGCCAATAACCTTTCCAATCCCAATACGGTGTTCTGGGGTACGAGGCTTTGGATTCCGCAGGCAGGATCAAGCGCACCGCCCTCCGGCAGCGGAACGGGAACGCAACAGCCGCAACCTCCCGCCACAGGAGGCCCGTACGCAATCAGCCAGCCGACCCACCTTAATGTAAGAGGCGGACCGGGCACCGAGTATCCTGTGCTTTCCGTCATGACCGCGGGGACGCGCGTAAAGATCACCGGCATCGGCCCGCAGGACCAGTGGTACCAGGTTGAGGTGGCGGGACTGGGCCAACCGGCCTGGATCTTCCGTGAACTGACCCAAACTCAAGGTTCCCTCGACGGCGTGAAACGATTCGCGGAGTCGGAGGTCCCAGAACGGCCCGCAACGCCACCGCCTGCCGCCGCACCCGCGCCTGCGCCCTCGGCGCCCGCGACACGTTTGCCCGGCATCGGCTTCGGCTACGGCGTACAGGCGCACATGATCCACAACGGGCAAGAAGGGATCGCGATGGACAAGACCCGGGAACTGGGCTTCGGTTGGGTGAAGCAGCAAATCGAATGGAAGGTCTTCGAATCCAATCAGGGACAGTACGGCTTCGGTGATATCTGGCCGCTCGTGAATGCTGCCAACGCACGCGGACTCAATCTGCTGTTCAGCGTAGTGAACGCGCCCAACTGGTCTCGCGAATCGGGCTACGATGGTACGGTTGGCGGCCCGCCTGCCGACCCACAGACGTTCGCACGCTTCCTGGGCCGACTGGCAGGGGAATACTGCGGCTCTTCTCTCAAGGCCATCGAGGTGTGGAACGAGCAGAACCTACACTATGAATGGGGCAACCGACCGATCAATCCCAGCGAGTACATGGCGTTGCTGCGCCCGTCCTACGGGGCGATCAAGAGCGCGTGCCCTTCGATGTACGTGATCAGCGGGGCGCTGACCCCTGCGGGTGACAACGGCTCGCTGGCGATGGATGACTTCCGCTACTTCGAGGCGATGTTGCAGCAAGGGCTGGCGAACTATGTAGACGGCTTTGGGGCGCATCCCAGTGGATATAACGTGCCGCCGGGCGCTGTCTGGCAGAACGCCTGTGAAGCCATCAAGCGGTCAGGCAACCAGAACTTCAACGGCGCCTGCGACAACCCGCATCACTCGTGGAGCTTCCGCAGCACGATGGAGGGCTACCGCAACCTGGCGCTCCGTTACGGCGCAGGCCACATCCCGATCTGGCCCACCGAGTTCGGCTGGGCTGCGGGCGGCGCCTTTGACCCGCGCTACGGTTACGCCAATGACAACGACTTCGATGAGCAGGCCCGCTGGACGGTCGAGGCGTTTCAAACGATGCGCAACTGGGGCTGGGCCGGCCCGGCATTCCTGTGGAACCTCAACTTCCGCGTAGTGGCTGACGGCACGGAAAAGGCCCAGTGGGGGATCGTCCGCAATGACTGGAGTCCCTTGCCCGTCTACCACGCCCTGCGCAACATGGCGAAATAGCGGGGACAGTTGATTCAGATCGATGTTCAATCCGGCAATGACCGTCTCCGCCATCAATCAGATGGGCGCGCAGACACTAGCCGCCAACCTCGGTATCGAGTTTACCGAGGTTGGCGCTGATTTTATGTGCGCCCGTATGCCTGTAGACAGCCGAACGATTCAACCGTTTGGCCTGCTGCATGGCGGCGCTTCGATTGCGCTGGCCGAGACCATGGGCAGCGTGGCGTCAACGGCCCTGATCGACCTTACGACGCAGGCCGCAGTGGGGCTGGACATCAATGGCAACCATCTGCGAACCGTGCAGGACGGATTTGTCAGCGGAACGGTTCGGCCAATTCACATTGGCAGGCGAACCCATGTGTGGGAAATCCGCATTGAGGATGATGAAGGGCGGCTGATCAATATCAGCCGCCTGACGATGATGATCATTCAGCGGTCGTGAACGGCGACTAGAAAGGCCCAGTGAACGTAGAGTGAGACGATGCACAGCCATAGTTCGTCGCCGCCGTGTGAATATGTCGAGACGGCGGTTTGTCTCACTTTTCCTGACCAGCTTAACGACCACTGACCACTGATGTAACGAAAATTCGGGTGATGACGAAGTTAGAGATTCTGACACCTTGGGAGGAAAATGGAGAGATCCTGCGGAGTCCGACGAAACGAGTACGGACGTTCGACGCACGTTTGCATGAACTTCTGGAGAACATGATAGAGACAATGCGGGAAGGCAAGGGTGTCGGTCTGGCAGCGCCGCAGGTCGGGCTGGATCAGCGCATCGTCGTCATCGAGTATCCGGAGGATGCCGAGCGCCCGGAGGAGACGATGCAGCGCTACGAGATGATCAACCCGGAAATCGTCAAGGCGAAAGGGTCGGAGGTTGGCCAGGAGGGTTGCTTGAGTCTGCCTGGTCTGGCGGCTGATGTGGACAGGGCCACCTATGTGCTCGTCAAAACGCAGGACCGAAATGGCAAATCCCAGCGCATCAAGGCCCACGATTGGCTGGCGCGGATCTTCCAGCATGAGATCGATCACCTGAACGGCGTGCTGATGATCGACAGGGCTGAACAGGTGTACAAAGTCGTCGAAAATGAGGACGGCGACGTGGAGTTGGTTCCGGTGGAGTTGGTGATTTCCCAGGGCTGAGTTGCCCCGTCATAGCCGACCAATGAGAAAGCCCCGCAAGGGAATGTTGCGGGGCTTTTTGCTTTCAGAAAGGTGGACGAAATACCAGGTACGCCCTTACCTGACGTGGTGGTCAATGCCTTCGTACCGCTCAATGAAGGCGCGTACGCGCTGGGCGTCAAATTCGTCAAACTTGTCAAGGCGTTGCCAGGCGGTCAGGGCGATCCGGGACTCCATGTCCTTGTGAGCCGCCTGCGAGCCAAACGCAGTCCAGGTGGGATCATTGGGCATCATCAGCACATGCCGTCCGGCGCTGATGAAGGACTGGACCACTGCCGCCAGCTGTTCCTGCAACTCCGGGCAGCCGTCTTCGCACTGGTAGTAGACGATGACCCCGCCATCCTCCATGTTATGCACCACCTGTTCATAGCGCACGGGTTCGTTATAGATGTCCCAGGGAGCCACGCCCGGATAGTGCGGGCCGGAAGTAGGCGGCGTCGTGTTGTATTCGATTGGCGATGCGCTGCCCTGGGGTATGTGCGTGTTGCCCTGCGTAGGCCAGGCCTCCTCGCCGCCAACCGGCGTTGTATTCCGAATGTTGACGTAGATTACGAGCGCGACAATCGCAAGCAGCGCGACGCCGCCACCCATGAGATAGAGGTTCTGTCTGCGTCGTCGCCGCGCCGCGATCTCCTTCAACTCCTGGCGGGAGGGGCGTGCGAGCGGGCCGCGTGCGCCGCGGCCTTTTGAACGTGATGACTTTCCCGATTTTGATTTCGTCGCCATTATTGATGGACCCATACTAAGGTAGCGTTGTCAGTAGTCGACCGAATCCATTCAATGGATCCGTCCCATTCTGGAAAGGACCAGTTATACAGCCATTCGGCATCCTCTATCGACAGATTGACACAGCCGTGGCTCATAGGAGTCCCGAAATTGTTGTGCCAATACGTCCCATGTAAGGCGTATTCACTGTAAAAGTATTGCACCCACTGTACATTGGGCAAATTGTAGTACGTGCCGGAAGCGCGATCACCGCCGGACATCGTCTGTGTGGGCGTACGCACCCACATGCGGAAGACGCCTTCAACAGTCGGATAGGCTACGACGCCGGTGGAGATCATGAACTCATCCACCAGTTGGTCGCCAATCCAGGCGTACAGTTTCTGGTCGCTCAGATTCACTTCAATCCATTTTTCTCCCTCTGCGCGGGCCAAGCTCACATCCAGATGAAGCGAAGTGTGGCCGTTGGGGTAAACGGCAAAACCGTTGGGTATTTCAATTTGGGGTTGGACCGAAGCGACTAACAGCGCTTCCCACTCCTCACGGATGCGGGGCAAGTCCATTGTCGCTCTTGTTAAAGGAACAGGCGGCAGCAAGTCGAGGCCTATCGGGCCGCCTTCGGATGTTGATCTGGCCAATGAATCTGACGTTTCAGCGGCACGCGCCGCCGGAGCATCGTTCCAACCGTTTAGCCACCCTGCGCACAGCAGGAGCAGCGCCAATGAAATTACCTGTGCTCTCCGCATGGTTGTTTGACCCCCATAACGAGGAAAGATGAAAAAAATGAATTCTCTAATGATGAACCATAACGATTGTGCCAGGGTTCGAGGCGGTGCTAAACAGCCAGTCGTCGGTGTAGACAGCCGGCGATGTCCAATCGAAGAGCCACTCCGCATCCTCTTCTGTCATATTGACGCAGCCTCGACTCATCGGACTGCCGAAGTTGTCGTGCCAGTATGTGCCATGCAGGCCATAATTCTTATAAAAATACTGGACATTGCGGACATCCTTCAGATGATAGTAGTTGCCGGCGGCCCGGTTGCCGCCCTGCATATCCTGCATGGCAATCTTCGCCCAGATGCGGAAGGTGCCGGTGACCGTCGGCGTGTTTCCGACCCCGGAGGAGATGACAAAGACCTTGACCGGAATCGTGCCTTCATAGGCGACAGCCAACTGTTCGCTCAGGTCTATCTCGACCCACCTCTCAGTAAGCGTTGGGTAGCGCACTGGATCAAGCCTTGGATACAATTCATTGATCAGTTCGAGCGCGCCGTCCGAAGGAATGCGCAAGGTCTGACCTTCGCGCAGCAGGTTGGGGCTTCCCAACCCGTTCACGCGGGCGAGGACAGCTTGGTCGATTCCATATCGTTCCGCAATGCTGGAGAGAAACTCCCCGGGTTGAACCAAATGAATGACGGTCTGCGGGCGTTCGGGCCGTTCTACCGGGGCGGGCTGCAAAGCAGGGGCTGGCGGCTCGGGCTGCAAAGCAGGGGCGGATGGCGCGGGCTGACCAGAGCTTCCAAGTGCGCCGGGCACTTTCAATACCTGGCCGACATACAACCACCGAGCCGTCGTCAACCCATTCATCGACAAGAGCTGTGTCAGGCTGACACCATATCGTCTTGCAAGGCCAGTGAGGGAGTCCCCTGGGCGTACTGTGTAGTTCTGGTCACTGCCGGCGTTCTGATTCGCGGCGCCAGCTTGAGAAACCGGATTCGGGGCGGCTTGTACGGGCGCAGCCGAACCAGGAACCAGCAAGACCTGTCCGCTATACAACCAGCGGTAGGGAGATAAGCCGTTCATCCGTGCAAGTTGTGCCAGGCTGATGCCATGTCGCCGCGCAATGACTGAGAGAGATTCGCCTGCACGCACTCTGTATTGGCGCACATTCTGGCCGCCTTGATCTCCCGCGGCGGAAGGGGCCGGACTATCGGAATCGATCAAGAGCCGCTGCCCGTGCCAGACGAAGTTGGCATTGTTCAAATTGTTTAGCCGTTGCAGTCGCGCCACAGTTGTGCCATAGCGCGCGGCGATCTGGCCGAGAGTTTCGCCTGGACTGACGATATGGACTTCGTAGGCGGATACACTGCGTACACTGGAAAGAAGCGCAATTCCAGCGAACAGCAGGGCGAGCGTTCCTCGAAATATAGGGTTAAGGAGCCATCCCATGGCGTACCTCGTTGTCAGGATTGAATGCGTTAAATAATTTTGGTCAGCTAAGAAATCTGATGATATGACAGACCAATGCCTTGAAGCACCCCCAACTATCATCCAAGACGACAGCTTGTGTCGAGATGTTCCCTTGTTGAGCCTCGAATTGATAAGATCCGCAATCGTTTGCTCTAATATAGCTGAAAATCATATTGGATACAATTTGCGCCGGAATCTGGGCGTAGTCCTATGTGGAGTCGCTTATCTCTCGCTCCTCTTGTCTGTTGCGCCTGACACGGTTCGCCTCCCCTGCCGCCTGGCTGTTGCGCAGTTCATTCGTAGTCTGCGGAGGGCAAAACGGCACGTTGTTTTTCAGTTCTTTCGTGGGCAGGCGCTGCGGCCTCGCCCCGACGTGTGCCATCCTGAAAATCTCCCGTGCCTGTAATTTCCGACTCAGGCAATGGACGCCCCTCAAACTAAGGATGCCACCTTGATTTTCGGGCACATTGTAAAGCCATTTAGCGCGTGTTATACTTCCGGCAAGAGGATCACCGAGTCTTAGACCCACCCGTTACATAGTTTTCTCCCTCCCGACAAGAATTGTCGGCGACTTTCGTAGCCATATTTCCTGGGCGCTAAGACGCGCCCAACTACCTGCGCGGACAGACATTTATCTGACCCACATTGTTATCGGTGGGCAGGCGCTTGCAAAGGGTTGTCGGCCAATTGCCGCCACAAGCCAACCGCAGGGGAAACGGATGGCGCAAAAGAGAAGCGCACCGTATGGGAGTTGGGGTTCTCCAATCAGCGCCGAACTGGTGGCTGCCAGTTCTCAACATTGGATCAACCAGCTCCATGTGGAAGGTGAAGAACTCTATATGCTGGTCCGCCTGCCCGAACAGGGCGGTCGGAGTGTCGTCGCACGCTTGAATGGGGATGAGCGCATCGAAGAGTTGACCCCTGCTCCTTTTGACGCACGAACGCGGGTCTACGAATACGGCGGAAGTTGCTTCGCAGTGAAAGACGCCGTGATCTACTTCTCCAACTTCCCCGATGACCGCCTATACTGCCACCGACCCGGCCAGTCCCCGCGGCCAATTACTGCAGAAGGCGATGTGCGCTATGCAGATCTGGTTATTGACCTCCGCCGCAACCGGCTGATCTGCATCCGCGAAGATCACACACCTGCGGGCGAACCTACGCACGTCATCGCGGCAGTCGATCTCGATGGTGACGAGTTCGGCGCTGTCCTGTTCGACCAAACGGATTTCGTGGCCTTCCCCGTTTTGAGTGAGGATGGCCGAAAACTGGCCTGGGTAGCCTGGAACCACCCGAATATGCCCTTCTTCTCCAGCAGCCTGTGGGCCGCGGATGGGCATGAAGACGGCAGCCTGACCAACATCCGGCAAGTTGTGTCGGAAAAAGAGGAGAGCATCACTGATCCCCGATGGTCTCCCAGCGGCGCGTTATACTTCTGCTCCGATCGCTCCGACTGGTGGAACCTCTATCGCTGGCAAGATGATGAAATTTTGGCCGTCTGTCCAATGACGGCAGAGGTGGGCAATCCTTACTGGAACATCGGCAAGACGATGTACCGCTTTCTGTCGCCTTCCCGCGTCTTGGCCGCGTACAATGAGAATGGCACGTGGAATCTTGGGCAGATCGATGTCGAGACAGGCCGACGAAAGGAAATCCCCGCCGAATTTACGCTTATTGTCCTCTTGGAAATAATCGGCGAACATGCTTTCGTCGTGGCTGCATCGCCGAGAAGACCGCGTTCACTGTTCAAGATAGACCTGAATAGTGGCGAGTATGCGTGTCTGGCAAGCTCGGTTCAGTATTCGATATCCCATGAGTATCTCTCTCCAGGCTCGCATATCACATACCCAACCGAGAATGGCCTCCAGGCTCATGGGTTTTACCACGCGCCGCACAACCCGGACTTTGAAGCGCCCGCCGGCGAACTGCCGCCTCTGATCGTCATTGCGCATGGCGGGCCGACCGGCTCGATCAAACACGCGCTGGACATGGGCGTGCAGTTCTTCACAAGCCGGGGATTCGCCGTACTGGAAATCAACTATGGAGGCAGTGCAGGCTATGGGCGGGCGTATCGGAATCGACTGCGGGGGCAGTGGGGCGTCGTTGATGTTGATGATGCTGTCAACGGCGCCCGCTATCTGGTCGAACAGGGGCTTGTTGATGGAGAGCGAACCGTCGTGCGCGGTGGAAGCGCGGGCGGCTTCACCACCTTTGCGGCGCTGGCCTTCAGGGATTACTTTAGGGCGGGTTCGAGCCACTACGGTATCAGCGACCTGGAGTTCTGGGACCAGGAGACGCACAAATTTTAAGCCCACTATTGCCAATCGCTGATCGGTCCTTACCCAGAGCAGATCGCACTTTACCGTGAACGATCGCCGATTTATCGAGCAAGTGAAATCAACGTGCCGCTGCTCATCTTTCAAGGGCTGGACGACAAGGTTGTGCCGCCGAATCAGTCCCGCTTTGTTGCCGAAGCCTTGCGCGCCCGCGGAGTGCCGGTGGCGCACATCGAGTTTGAAGGCGAGGCGCACGGTTTCCGGCGCTTTGAGACGAACGTCCGCGTCCACCAGACTGAGCTGGCCTTCTTTGGACAGGTTTTCGGTTTCGAACCCGCCGACGATCTGCCCCTTCTGCTCGTCGACAACCTGGACGGGTAGTCTCGGCAAGAATGTACCGGCTGAACCGTCTGACTGACATTTCGCAAGATCAATTCAAAGCCTGTTGGCATTTTCATGGAGGCACACTGTGAGTTCAAATCCAGGACAGGAAGCCGCAAAAACGATCACGGAAACGTTCATACGGCGCACAAAGGGGTCAGGCGAGTGGGACGCACGCGCCAAGAAGTCGATGCCCGGCGGTGACACCCGGGCATCCTCCTATTACACTCCTTATCCGGCATACATGGTGCGCGGCGATGGGTGTTATCTCTATGATTACGATGAGAACAAGTACCTCGACTTCCTCAACAACTATACCTCTCTGATTCACGGGCATGGCCACCCAGCCACCGTGAGCGCAATCCAGGAACAAGCCGTCAGGGGGACCGTCCTGGGTTCCGCCGCTGAAGTTACCGTGGAACACGCCGAGATACTGTGCGACCGCGTTCCCAGCCTGGAGAGCGTCCGTTACTGCAACTCCGGCACGGAAGCGACGCACCTGGCGATGCGCGCGGCGCGAGCGTTCACGGGCAAGGACGTGATCGTCAAGATAGATGGCGGTTATCATGGCTCCCATGACTATGTACAGGTGAATGTCCAGCCGGATACCGAGACGGACGGCCTCCCCCAGCGCAAGCTCACCACCAGGGGCGTGCCCGCAGCCGTGTTGGAGGGCATGCGCGTTGTGCCATTCAACGATCTCGATGCGCTGGAGGATGTCCTGCGCGCGCACCACGATGAGATCGCGGCCGTCATTCTGGAACCTGTCATTGGCGCCGGCGGGGGCGTTGAACCGGAGCCGGGTTACCTGCAAGGCGTCAGAGGGTTGGCCGATAGGTATGATGTCCTGCTGATCTTTGATGAGATCCTGACGTTTCGCCTGGATGTCGGAGGAGTTCAGGCTGCCACAGAAGTGACACCGGATCTGACGTCGATAGCCAAGTTCATTGGGGGCGGGCTGCCGCTGGGCGCGTTTGGAGGGCGGCAGGAGATTATGGCCCCGTTTGACCCGACGCACCCCGAAACGATCCCGCACAATGGCACGTTCAATGGCAACAACATCACCATGGCCGCAGGCATCGCGACGATGAAGGAGTACGAGGCAGAGGAGGTCGCCCGGATCAATCAACTGGGCCAGCGGCTGAAAGACGGGTTCAACCGCGCGTTCCAGGCAGAGGGCGTGAAAGTGCGCGCCGTGGGCCTGGGATCGATTGTCCGCATCCACTGGAGCGACGGGGAGATAAGAACAGCGCGGGATGCTGTGGCCGCGCAGTCCGCCGCACAGGCGCTGCCCAAACTGCTGCATATGGAGTTGATGAATCGGGACATTTTCAGCGCGCCAAGATGCCAGTTCGCTATCTCCACGCCGATGACCGAGCAGGAGATCGACACGGCTGTCGCAGTAATGGGTCAATGTCTGGAGGCCGCCAAGCCATATATTGCAGACCAGACGCCCCACCTGTTGTATGACTGACCTGTGTTCATAGTGGGGGCGCGCTGTGATTACATTGCGAAAGGCGTATTGCCTGAATTTGCAGAAGGGGCCGCCCACTTTTCGATTGGTAAGCCGTTCGGAAAATCGGTAGTGGTCGAATAGTAAGTGATCTGGCAATCCGGTGGCATGGACATTCTTGTCCGTGCATCCGCGAATCATGGCAATCTCCGAACTGCAATAATCACAGTTCAGACACAGACTTTGCCCTCACCACTTACTTTGTGACCACTACCGAGATTTCTGATTGTCCTCGCAGCATTGCTCGTAGTTGCCCTGGCCGCGGCCTGTAATCCGGTGACAACGGGCGGGATGCAGGAAGAGGCCGCCCCCGATTCAATGATGGGCGGAACCCTGCGCATCGCACTGCCCGCCGACATCACGTCATTGGATCTGCACAAGACATCCAGAGGGGATGATGCGCTCGTGGTTGGACAATGGTTCAACGCAACCCTGATTACGCAGAATGCCGACGGCGAGTTCATCCCTTATCTCGCAGAGAGTTGGGAATTCGCCGACGACGGGCTGACTTGGACCTTCCACCTGCGGGACGACGTCAAGTTCCATAACGGGGACCCGCTGACGGCGCAAGACTTTGTCTGGACCTATGAGCGTTCACACGACCCCGACCTCGCTTCTCCCGGGACGGGTCGGCGCTTGGCGAGTCTCACTTTCGAGGCGCTTGATGACTATACCTTGCAGCTCAACTTTGCGTCTCCGACCATCTCGCTGCTCCAATTCATCACCTGGGGCTACATGGCGCCGATGTCACAGCGTGCGGTCGAAGAGTTGGGCGCAGAGTATGAACTGAACCCGGTCGGAACCGGCCCCTACATCGTTACCGATGTGCGGCCAGGCGAAGGGCTTACCCTGAAGCGCTGGGACGAATACAACTGGGGTCCCGAGTTCTTTGAGGGCGCCAATACCGGCCCTTATAACTTCGACAGCATCGAGTTCAGCATCCTGCCTGAAGAGGCAACCCGGATCGCGGCGCTGGAATCGGGCGATATCGACCACGTTAACGGCATCTCCAATCCTCTGGACGTGGCCATCCTCGAAGCGGCCGGCGTGACCGTGCAGCAGGCGCCGTTCGGCCAAGTGCGGATGATCTATATGCAGAATCACGTCCCACCTCTTGACGATGTGCGCGTGCGCCAGGCATTCAACTATGCCGTGAATCGCGAAGAGATCACCCAGATTGTCACCGACGGCGCAGACCAGATCAGCCGCGGACCGATAAGCCCGGGCATGCTGGGCTATGATGCCGAAATCGAAGAACAGTGCGGCTATCACTTCGACCTGGACAGGGCCAAGGAGCTGATGCAGGAGGCAGGATATACGTATGGTGACGACGGGATGCTCATCACTCCTGACGGTGAGCCCTTCAGTCTGACTCTGATTGGCGAACCGGTTGACAGCGGCACCGCCTATATGGAAGTGCTCCAATCCATGTGGCGGGAACTGGGTGTCGGCATCGAGATCGAGAGCACAGAGCCCTCCATCCTTTATCCGCGACTTACGGAACGCGACTACGAGATCGGGTACGGACGACGCGGCGGCTGGACGAGCTACGACTATCTGTATGCGATCTACCACTCCAGCACCGGTCGGGACTTGCCTGGCTCCATGCGCTCCGGCGTAAGTGACGCAACCACCGATGCCCTCCTGGAGAAGAACCGCGCCATGTCCCCGGACGATCCGGGCTTGCAGGATTCGATCAACGAGTTGTACTGCCATGTCGCTGAACAGTCCTACTCAACCTGGATTTCCGACGGTGTGTTCAGACCGTCGATCGGGCCAAGAGTACAGGGCTTCGTCGCAGGTCCGGCCTTCGCGGGACGGCCCGTGTTTTGGCCCAACGCCTACATCGCTCCCGATGATCGGTAGCCTGCATGGAGGAGGTGTAGGGGCCAACCTTACGCCTCCTCTGTTCGATGGTTTTCGTATTGCCCGTCTAGCCCCTTTGACAAGGATTCTCCATGCCGCATCTGCTTGAAGTGCGCGATCTCGTCACGCGGTTCTATACCGAAGACGGCACCGTACACGCTGTGAACGGCATCTCCTATACGTTGGATGAGGGCGAGTCGCTCGGCATCGTCGGCGAGAGCGGATCGGGCAAAACCGTGAGCGTCCTGTCGCTGATGGGCCTGATTCCCGATCCGCCTGGACGTGTTGAGCGCGGCGAGGTTTTCTTTGCGGACAGCGACCTGCTCAAGTTGTCGGCTGACCAACTGCGCGCCATTCGCGGGCGGGAAATCGCCATGATCTTCCAGGACCCTATGACCTCGCTGAATCCGGTCTTAACGGTCGGCTATCAGCTTGCCGAGATCATGCGGCCCCATTTGAATCTCACACAGGAGAAGATCGCGGAACGGACGGTCGAACTGCTGGAGTTGGTGGGCATTCCCGATGCCGCCAGCCGGCGCAAGGACTTTCCGCACCAATTTTCCGGCGGCCAGCGCCAGCGCATTATGATTGCGATGAGCCTGGCCTGCAATCCATCCGTACTCATCGCCGACGAACCGACGACCGCGCTTGATGTCACGATTCAAGCCCAGATTGTCGACCTGGTCAATAGGTTGAGAAAGCAGTTTGGCATGGCGACCATCTGGATAACCCACGACTTGGGCGTTGTGGCGGGGCTGGTCAACAGGGTGATTGTGATGTACGCCGGTTTCATTGTCGAAACTGCGTCGGTGTTCGACCTGTACAAGAAGACCAGCCATCCCTATACGCTCGGCCTGCTGCAATCGATACCTTCCCTCCACGCCACGATAGCCACCGATCGACTGATACCGATTGAAGGGGCGCCGCCGGACTTGCTCCTGGAGCCTGTCCACTGCCCGTTTGCGCCCCGCTGTCAATTTGCCGTTGAGCAATGTTGGCAGGAGAATCCGCCCCTGAAGCGAGTGGCCTCACAGCACTATTCGGCTTGCTGGCGCGCGGAGGACGTGCGGGCGATGGGGGCTTCGCAGACATGAATGAAGAGACGCAGGAGGTACTGGTCGAAGTCCGTGACCTGAAAAAGCATTTCCCCGTTCGGCGCGGCCTGTTTCGGCGGCAGGTCGGCTCAATCAAGGCGGTGGACGGTGTGTCCTTCGATGTCTATCGGGGCGAAACCTTGGGCCTGGTAGGTGAATCGGGGGGCGGCAAGTCCACCACCGGCTGGACAATCATCCGCGATCTTGAACCCACCGCCGGGACAGTGCGCTTTCAAGGCCAGGATTTGGCCACTCTGGCGCATGGCGAGATGCGCAAGATGCGCCGCCACATTCAGATGATCTTTCAAGACCCATATGCTTCGCTCAATCCGCGCATGACAGTCGGCAGCATCGTCTCCGAGCCGCTTGAGGTACACAAGATCGGCACGCATAACGAGAGGCGGGCACGCGTCCAGGAGTTGCTGGAAATCGTCGGCCTCAACCCCGGCTTCATCAATCGCTATCCGCATGAGTTTTCGGGAGGCCAGCGCCAGCGGATAGGCATTGCACGCGCCCTGGCCACCAATCCGACCTTCGTCGTGGCCGACGAGCCGATCTCAGCCCTGGATGTGTCGATCCAGGCCCAGGTCGTCAATCTGCTGTGGGACCTCAAGCACGAATTTGGCCTGACCTACCTATTCATCGCTCACGATCTGTCGATGGTGCGCTATATCAGCGACCGCGTAGCGGTGATGTATCTGGGGCGGGTGGTGGAGCTTGGGCCGACTGAGGACGTATACGGGCGGTCATTGCATCCCAACACGCAGGCACTGGTGTCGGCCATCCCGGTGGCAGACCCGGAAGTGGAGATGACCCGGCAGGCCATCATCCTGGAGGGCGATGTGCCGAATCCGGCCAATCCACCGGCGGGCTGTCACTTTCATCCGCGTTGTATCTATGCCACCGAAATTTGCGAGCGGGAGGATCCTGAGTTCCGCAATCTGGGGCAGAATGTCGAGCACTGGGTCGCTTGCCATCACGCAGAGCCGAAACAGGGTCAAACCAAAGTGCAGTGAGCGATACAGCAGTTCAACCGCTGCCGCATTCACAGTGATGCGAAGTGAATCTGCGAACCGTCCCCGCTCTGAACGTCGTAGAAGCAGCGCCCAGGAGGCGTGTGGGCGCGTAGCCACGACAGGAGCGCAGCATCGTCGGTCTTCCCCCAGATGGTGAAGGTGTGATCGGTCTCCAACAAGATTCTCTTCAAGCGCGGCCAGGCGGCGCGCAGATAGCCGGCGTGGAAGCAGATCGTCACGGACGCCTCCACATCGACAAGAAGCTCCAACATGGTGGCGATCATCTCCTTCGTGTAGCCATCTCCCCTTTGGCCTACCGTCCAACCCAGCGAGACAAATGCCTGAGGCAGAAGTTGGCTGCATAGACTGAGGAGTTCCGTCGGGTCGAAGCGGGGCGGGCCTCCGCCTGGGCCGGGCAATACGTCGGCATTGACGCACAGCGGTATCTTTCCGACCGCGTGTCGTCCCGCATATGTCAGACAGTGGACCAGCGCGTACGGTGATTTGAAGTCAAGTTTCGCGCCCTTCCCCGTTGCGACGGTCATGTCCAGCCATTGTTCAAACGCCAGATCGCTCTCCGTGATAGGGGGATGGGCCATTATGATTTCCGTCCCCACCAAAGAGATGTCTCCTTCAATGCAGTGGACTCGCGGGTCGGACAGGGCAGCGGACAAGGACGCCCGTGTGTTGGCTCCGTGTACCCAACCGATGTCCCCTGGGCGGGCCACGTTCAATCCGTCCATAATCGGCTGCCAGCGGGCAGCGAGAGCAACCTCCATCGCAATTATCTCCTGTGAGGGCGGTTGCGCGTCGAATCAAAATGAGAATTCATAGGATGGATCTGTGGCCGTGCGCGCCAGCGCGCCGCCAAGTTCTCGCGTATAGTGGATCAGCGCATCCAAAGTCGCGGCAAATAGGGAGAAGGAAAGCGCCTCCATCGGCAAGTCCGCCTGTAAAGTGACGTCGCCGTCGCCATCCACGGCAAATCGTACCAGGCGCACCGACTGATTGAGGCGCAAAAGCAGCGATGACAACTTTTCGCTGCATTCCGGTATGGGGGTGGGTGTGATGGGGCTAACCGCGAAGTGCAGCCATTCCTCGCCGGCAGCCACGTAGAGGTCAAACTCCTCGTCCTGCTCGTCAGCGAAACTGCTGCGCCAGATGCCTGCCTCAACCGTCTCGTATCCCCACTCGTATCGGTCAAACAGCTCTGGAATGTTCACGGCCATTCACCTTGCAGACGGGCATGCAGAGGCGGAGGTCTCAACGTTCCCGCATCAACATTGGTGAAGCGTTACTTCGCTGCCCCTAGCGATGGCGGCGTCTGCCCAAATGGCGCAGGCGGGAACGTGGGTGGTCTACAGCGAGGGTAATCTCATCAGCCGTCAGGCCCGTAGCCGCCTCCAGATCCATCATTGTGCGGAAGGACTCATCTGTCATTTCCAGGAGTCGTTCCCGTTCGAACTCGCTCAGTTTGTGGCCGATGAGGGTAGCTTCCGTGTCTTCGAGAAGCTTGTCGCGGCAGTCCAAACAGATCCACGCATGACCGATGAGAATAAGGAAATCTCTGACCCTGACGTTTGCCATACGGATTCTCCCGGTAACTCCTCTGACATTCCTGTTCTTTGAAGTGGTGCATTGGCGGTGCCTCGTCCCGGCAGTCGGGCAACGCTGCGCCGTTCGTTCTGCATCTGAAGGGCCTACGGCGCGCGCTCCACCACTGAGCCGACTTCGATGGTCGGGTGCTCGACAACGCCTGCCACTTCGACCGGCCAAATAGCAAGCCACGCCTTGCCGATCACAAACTCCTGCGACAGCTGCCCCCACGTGCGCGTATCCGACGAGGCCGGGCGGTTGTCCCCCAGAACATACAGGAAGCCTGGGTCAACCGTCTGCGGCGACATATTCCGCATAATCGGAATCTGGTCATAAGGCTCGTCGACAAGCCGACCATTGACGAAGAGTTCGCCGTTGCGGATTTCAACGGTGTCCCCCGGCAAGCCTATGACCCGCTTGATGTAGTCCTGTGTCGGGTTGTTGGGATAATGGAAAACGATGACCTCGCCGCGTTCGTAATCCCCCAATCGATAGGCGAGCTTGTTTACGAGCAGATACTGGCCGTGGTGGAAGTTTGGCTCCATCGACTGGCCTTCGATGCGATAGTTCTGTACAAGGCTGCGGATAACCAAGAAGATGAGGACTGCCAGGACTACCGTTTCCAAGGTCTCCCGCAACAACGTTTTGAACCCTACACCGCCCTCGTCGCGCTCTTCACCAGGAAGCACGTTCCGACCATCGCTCAGGTCTCCCAGCGGCGCCATGCTCCCGGTCGGGACTGCCGCCGCCATTGCTTTCCCCCTGGGAAGGGTGGTTTCGGAGCCTTGCTCGATGATGGGTCGAGGCAGGAGCGGCTCCGAGGGCGATAGGTCACCTTCAAGAGGATCTGCCGCCGGGGGGCTGGATTGTTGCGACAGGTGGGCATCAATCTCCGACGCTTGCGGTTTGCTCTGATCGTCGCGCAATGGTTTGGGTCCGGTTTCGTGGCAAACAAACGGTTACGAGTTAGACAGATATGCAAATTATATCACTCGGCTTGGATGGAAAACAAGCGAACGATGAAGAGCGTGAATCCCGAATTCCAGGGCACTCGTTGTCCGAACCGGGACGTGCTGGATTTGTGGAATCAGTCGAAGCCAGGCGAATGTTTCACAGCCTCGCCTCCGTTCATAGGAGACATTCTTCGCATATCCCGTCAGTTTACCCCGGTTATCCCAACTGAATAACCCAATTATCCCAAATTGGGCCGCTATCTGAGAATGTAGCGCGTTCCTCGTTTGTCGCCGATTTTCAAGAGCAGCTTCTTATTGACCAGGTCAACCAGGTCGAGGCGCAGCGTTTCTGCGCCAACATGAGTACACAACTGCCGGTAATCCCGGTTGGTAATGCTGCCGTGCGCCTGCACGTACTGCATTGCCTTCAGTTGGCGCTCGTTCATATGCTGTTCCCACTCGGGAATAATTTTTTCAAGGTCTCTGCGATTCTGCAACGTTACTGAGAATCGATGGCTCCTGGCATCGAATAGTGGGGGCGGATGACCGGCTGCCACCATGTCCTCGATCATGCGATCCACGCCCAAGCCCAGCTCTTCGATGTAGCCCCACTGATAGAGCCCGTTGACAAGGCGGGGATTGCGGCTGTAGTGCTCCTCGACGATATTGTCGATCGTAATGTAGGCCGGCAGGCCGCCGGGGCTGATGATTTCCAAATGGTCGGCGTGCATGTGAATCTCGACACTGCTGCCGCGCAAGCGGTAATCGCGGTGACAGACGGCGTTGACCAGAGCTTCACGCACGGCGAAAGGGGGGTACTCCGTCTGATCTTCCCGCTGCAAGCCGGTTACGACCGCTTTCTTGTCCATCTCTTCCCACATGACCCGCCATCCGCGTTCGACGATTCGGGCCAGAGGGCCGGTGATCTCCTCGCGTCGTCCATAGCCGAAAGAGCCTGCGGCTCCGCCCAAGGGCAGGATCTCTTCAGAACGATCGGCGGCAGCGCGTGGGGCCCGTTCGCCCGGACTGAAGCCCGACTGTTTGTCGTCGAACTTCACGAAGACAGCCCGGCTGTGGGGCAGAAAAAGTTGCGGCTCCTTGCCGAAGAGGAGCATTCCACTGATTGTCGGCGCCCCGTTGTCGGCGATGGCGCCGATCTGTTGCAGCAATGTGTTCTTGGGCAGCAGCGTGCCGCGCGGGTTGCGCTGCTGACGTTTCTCCAAATACTCGTCAATGACATCCTCGTCCAGATCTTCTCGGGTGGACCCGGAGACCTCTTCGGTCTCGAACTCCCCCATCGATCGGTTGGCTACCAGCATCTGTAGTTCCGCCGGGCCTAGCGGTCGATTTTCGCGTCTGTGGCGCACCAGCGCGCGGCCGTCGGATAGGATATGCAATTCGCTGCTGCGTTCGACCCGCAACAGGATGATCGGGCCGTTCTGCGTTTCCTCCTGTTGCCACTCGGTGCGCATGGGCGGGCGGCACTGCGCCAACGCGGCCCGCAGCGAGCCTTCGGCCTCCTCGTCCACCAGCTGACTGCCAACCTCGCCGCTGGGGTCAACGCCTAGCACAACCGTGCCACCTTCTCCATTGGCAAAGGCGACGAGCGTTTCGGCGAGCGAATTCGGATTGGGGCTGGGCAGAAATGCAAGCCGTGGGCCAGGCCCTTGGCGCAATAGAGAGGGCAGGTCTGACATAGGATGGCGTACCTTCGCTTAGCCGTCTGCCGGTATCGGGGTGGGGCGGGTGACGGCGGCGGTCGCTCCCGTACCATTCTCTTCTACGCCATCCACCTTGCGCGTAAGGTCTTCGTGCCTGAGCACCGCCAGGGCCGCCACAGTGTCCCCTTCGTCAAGATTTACAATGCGCACGCCCTGGGCTGCGCGCCCCTTGTGGCGGATACCAGAGACCGGTGTGCGTAGCACAATTCCATTGCCAGTGATGACGGTGATCTGATCTTGCTGATTCACCACACGCGCGGCAACGACCGGCCCGAGGTCCGTCAGCCTCTTGTGATCCGTCGTCCACACACCCAAAATGTATCTGCCTTTTGTGGCGTACTCCTCCAAACGGACTCGTTTGCCACAGCCCAACTCGTGTAGCACAAGCAGATCTGCGTCAGGCTGCACCACGTCGAAACCGGTAACGAGGTCTTTCCCCCGCAGGCGCATCGCCCAAACGCCTGCTGCTGCCCGCCCCATCGCCCGCACCCTATCTTCGTGCATGCGTAGCGCCCTTCCCCTGCGGGTGACGATGATAAACTCCTGCTCGCCGCTGGTAAGCTGTGCCCATTCCAGCGAGTCGTCCTCGTCCAGGTTCATGGCGATGAGACCGCTGGGGCGCACATTGGAGAATGCAGATGCCTTGACGCGCTTGATGCGCGCTTTGCGGGTGAGAAGCGTTATGTAGGCGGCCTTCTCGAAATCATCCAGGGTCAGCATTGTCGTGACCCGTTCGTTGTGTTGCAAGGTGAGCACATTGGCGATGTGAACGCCTTTGGCCGTGCGCCCGCCCTCGGGCAACTCGTACACGCGGCTGCTGTAGACCCGGCCTTTGTTCGTGAAAAAGAGGATGTGGTCCAGCGTGCGGGCGAAGCGCAGGTCCAACACCGCGTCCTCGCTGCGCGTCGTCATTCCTTTCACGCCGCGCCCGCCCCGTCCCTGCGCGCGGAAGGTGTCCGCTGCCGTGCGTTTGATGTAGGCGTTTGCACTGAAGCTGATCAGTACATTTTCCTGCGGGATCAGGTCTTCATCGCTGAAGTCGCCGCTGGCGTGATGCACGATCGAGGTGCGGCGGTCGTCGCCGTATTTCTCCTTCAACTCAAGAATGTCCTCCCGAATCAGGCCGCGAATCTTGTGCGGGTTGGCCAACAGGTCTTCCAGATAGGCGATTCGCTCCATCACATCCTGGTACTCATCTTCGATTCTCTGCCGTTCCAGCGCGGCCAGCCGGCGCAGCTGCAGATCGAGAATCGCTTGAGCCTGTACCAGGCTGAGATTGAACTGTTCGACAAGCTGTGTACGGGCGTTTTCCGCGCTGGCGGAGCTGCGGATCGTCTCGATCACCCTGTCGAGGAATTGGAGGGCGATGCGCAGTCCCTCAAGAATGTGGGCGCGTTCACGCTGTTTGTTCAGATCGAAATTCGTACGCCGTGTGATTACCTCAAAGCGGTGATCGATATAGATCAGGAGCGCCCGGCGCAGTCCCAGCGTAACCGGCCTTCCGTTCAACAAGGAGAGCGCATTGACGCTGAAGGTGGACTGCAACGGCGTAAACTTGAAGAGGCGGTTCTGCTCCTTCTTGGGCGATGCGCCCCGTTTCAGTTCGATGACGATGCGCATGCCGCGCCGGTCGCTCTCATCCCGCAGATCGCTGATGCTGTCCAGCCGGCCTGAGCGGGCCAAATCGGCGATTCGTTCCAGCAACGTCGTCTTATTGATCTGATAGGGGATTTCGGTGACAACAATGCGGAAGCGTCCGTTATTCATCTCCTCGATCTGAGTGCGGGCGCGCACCAGAACGCGGCCGCGGCCGGTTGCAAAGGCCTGGCGAACGCCTTCCGTCCCCAGAATCTCGCCGCCGGTCGGGAAGTCCGGGCCTTTCACCATCGTCATCAGTTCATCGAGGCCGATCTGTTCCCGCCGCTCCCAGTTGTCGACGACATGAACGACCGCATCACAGATTTCACGCAGGTTATGGGGAGGTATATTGGTGGCCATGCCCACGGCGATGCCGCTGGAGCCGTTGACCAGCATATTGGGCACTTTGCCGGGCAGAACCAGTGGCTCTTCCAGGCTGTCGTCGAAATTCGGCCCCCAGTCGACAGTCTCCATTTCGATGTCCTGGAGCAGCATCTCGGACAACTGCGCCAGCTTGGCCTCGGTGTATCGCATGGCAGCCGGGCTATCCCCGTCGATTGAGCCGAAGTTCCCCTGGCCGTCCACCAGCGGATAGCGCAGGCTGAACTCCTGGGCCATGCGTGCGAGCGCGTCGTAAACAGCCTGATCGTTGTGGGGGTGATACTTGCCCAACACTTCGCCAACGATACGGGCCGACTTCTTATAAGAGGTGTTGGCGCGCAGCCCCATATCGTGCATCGCATACAGGATGCGCCGGTGGACCGGTTTCAGGCCGTCGCGGGCGTCCGGCAGCGCGCGGGAGACGATGACGCTGACCGCATAGTCCAGGAACGCGGTGCGCATCTCATCTTCAATCGAGACTTCCTCGACACTGTAGGCAAAGAAGCCATTGCCATTGGACCCATTCTGGGATTGGATATCGGGTGGCAGACTTCCCATCCCGTCGTCCGGCGGGGTAGCGCCGTCAGTACCGTTTGGCTCGCTCATTCACGTTCTCCTGCGGCTATCGCACTCCAGGCAAGAATCTCCGCTAACTTTCACTCGGAGAAACCTGTTCCTCACGAGTCGTTATTCTGCCCCGCAAAGCTGGAATCTGCTGACGGGCGATCCGCTTCTGAAAGGGCATGGAACGGCTGTTCAAGTCGGGGCTAACGCACATTGCATCAAACTATAGAAGTATACCTGATTTCCCCGTTTTTTCCTAATGAAAGGCATATATAGGGCGCATCCGAAATGTCACTCTTCCCCGTGACGGCAACCGCCCTAAAGTCTCATTCCCCCAGGCTGTGGCGCTCGAGGGCAAGCGTGAATGCTTCTGCTCTACGCCGCAGGCAAGCCCGTCAGCGCACCAATTTCAGTCCATCGTCGCCCAAAAAAATCTGGAACGCGCATTCTCATGCACGGCAACCATTCGTCGCCCGCATGGAGATGATATACTCTAGGGCGTTGAACTTGCGCCGACCCAACGCCGGGAGCGCCGCGCCCGCATTGCAAGGGCGCCTTCCCCGCAGTCGGCCAACGTCCAACAGGAGATGTCGCAATGTATCGGAGGGACCTCGATTGATGGCGTCAAGTGCTGAGGCTGCCGGCCCAACTGCCGCGCCTGAAGGGTCTGGCAATGCCGAGTCCCGGGTCGCCACGTATATGGGTTGGCTTCTCCTGGCCCTCGCCGGGGCGCTCTACTTCGCCACGCTTGACACCGGTCTGTCGCCGTCTGAACTTGAAGTGGGCGACCTGATTACCCACCAATATGCGCAGGTGAAGGCCCGGCCAAGCAATGCGCCCGGCTATCCTCTCTATACAATGGGCGGCTGGCTGTGGTTTCACGGCGTGCGCACCGTTTTGGCGCTCTTTGGCAACCCGCTGCCCAACCCGATGCCGATCCTCAGCAGCTACAGCACGATTTGGGCGTTGCTATCCTTATGGCTGCTCTATCGCATTCTCCTGCATCTGAGCCGTTCCGCTACCTCGCCGCGTGGGAACTGGCCCCTGGCCTGGATGGTCAGTGCGTTCTACGCGGTCACATTCTCGTTCTGGCATTACGCCACCACAACCGAGCAATACTGTAGCTCGGTGGCACAAACATTGGCGCTCGTCTACCTCTATTTGCTATGGGAAGATGCGACGAGCCGAAATCTGGCGGAAACGCGTCCACGCGTCGAATCTAACGGCGCTACGCGACTTCTGCTGGTCATGGCTTTCCTTTGCGGGCTGACCCTGGCCCACTTGGTAACGGTGGCGGTGATCGTGCCGCCGCTGCTGCTGGCTGTTCTCCGGCGTCAGCCCGACCTGCTGCACCGACCGCGGCTCATGCTAGGTGCGGTCCTCTCCGCCGGCGCGCCACTGATCAGCTATCTGTACATTTACCTGCGGGGTGTAGTCCATCCCGAATGGAGGGGGCAGGGCGATTGGGCGTCGGCACAAGAGTGGTTCTGGAATTTCATCAGCACGACTCAGGGGCGGGAAGAATTGAGCTGGGGTCTGCAAGCGGGCGCGCCCCTCTTGGGCAACGGCTTCCCGCAACTGATGTGGCAGGAGCTATGCGTGCCGATCTTGCTATTGGGGCTTGCGGGCAGCGCCATGCTGCGTGGAGGCACGCGTCTGTTGGTTTGGGGCACGCTGATCCTCTATCTGGCGTTAAGTTGGGTAGACCGCTTCGGCAACTGGTACCAGGTAATCATGCCCGCCTATCCGCTTCTCCTTCTCGGCCTTCTGCCTGTGGGCTTGTTTGTACAGAAAAACCTGATACGGGTGTCGCCTCTGCAACTGCCGGGGGGAGGGAAGCTTTGCCTTCAGACAATTGCCCCCATCCTGCTCCTTCTCGGCGCGGCAGGATGGAGCCTTGCGGTTTCATGGCCCGCCGCCGACAGCCGCGGCCGCACAGAAGACACGGCGTTGGTGCGACCCACACTGCTCCTGTCGCAGCAGCTGCCCGCGGGCATCGGGCTATTCGGAGAGCATTCAGACGCGTTGGGTCTGGACTACCTGGTCTCTATCTGGGGCGTTCGTCCCGATTTGAACGTGCTGAGCAGCCACGAGGCCGGACACTATCTTGCGTCTGGCCGCAGCGTTGCCGCTACCTGGCAAGCGGCCCCGCTCTTGCTCAGCGAACTGTCGGGGGAAACGCGTTATGAGGTCCAAGGAATCGCGCCGGACTGGGTATTGCTGATGCCTGAAGGGAGTAGTGAGCGTCTGACTTTAGCGAAAACAAACACGCGGCGTACGGTCGGCGATGGCGTTCTACTCGCCGCGTACCGAACAGACAAAAGTGATGAAGCGATTGCGCAACTGGCGAGCGGATGCCAAGAATGTCTCTCGCTGGCAGAGTCTCTGGACGTGACACTTTTCTGGCAAGTGGAAGGAGAGTCCCCGCCGGGAGATTGGGCGATCAGCGTGCGCGCGTCCGCCGGTGGAAAGCTGCTTACGCAGGAAGGTGAAATGATTCTACAGGATCGATCCGGCCCGGTTCATGGCTTGCGTCCGTTTTCAACAATCCTTCCCGGCCAGATCGTCATAGATTCGTACCGGCTCCCCGCGGCACGATCTGCGGACAGCCTGCATGTCATCGTCTATCGTCGAGGGGACAGCGGCTTCGAGAACCTCGCCGAGCTGAACTTGCCCTTACGATAGTTCCCCCGTAGGTTTCCTGATCTGATTCTGACAAAAAAAGCGGGCAGGGTTAAAACCCTGCCCGGCTCTCTTCGTATAGATAGCGTTGACAATCCGCTATTTCGCGGCGCAGGAAATGCTACTCGTCAGCCTGTTCAGCGTCCGTTGCCTCGTCAACCATCTCGGCGGCAGCTTCCTCTTCCATTTGAGCCTGGGCCGCGGCTTCCCGGTCCCTTTCTCTCTGTTCGGCGTCGTCCCAGCTTTCGTCTTCCCGAACAACGGCAACGGAGAAGGTGGCCTCCACTTCCGGCATCAGCCGTATCGACACGTCATATAGACCCAGATCCCGGATCGAAGCGCCCAACAAGATCCGCCTTCGGTCCACCTCAAATCCGACGGATTCCGATAGTCGATCGGCGATTTCGGAAGTAGTGATCGAGCCATAGAGCCGGCCATTGTCGCCTGCGCGCACGGCGAAGAGCAGCTTCTGGCCGCTGAGGATCGCCGCCTGGGCATCGGCGTTGGAACGTTCCTGCGCTCGTTTGCGCATCGCTACTTGGCGGATCTGCTCTGCCTGCTTCAATGCGCTCTTCGTCGCCAGAATCGCTTCTTGGCGCGGGATCAAATAGTTGCGGGCATAGCCTCTGGCCACGGTGCGCACTTCACCGGCAAGACCCAGGCTGGGAATGTCTTCTGTCAAGAGAACTTTCATGCGAGCCATTGTGTGTATCTTCCTTCTCGTTTCAAGTAGCTTGTCAGGAGGATTGCGCCATCCGGTTCAGCCTGTGGGAGATCAAGGGGCAACCGCCACGTAGCAAAGCCTGCGTATGATCGGTATACTACAGCAACAGATTGTACACTTGCTTAGGGCAAATGCCAAATCTCAGGGTCAAAGACTTTTCGACTGAATCGGGCCGCACTGGGACGCTTGGTTTTCCACTGCCCGTATCGCTGAAATATCAGTCGGCGCTGCATACGACCAATGTTGCCCCCCCCCCAACAATTCTCTGGAGGTCGGACAATGAAACGTGAGCGGATACTAATTGTCGAAGACGAACGGGCAGTCGCCAGAGGATTGGAGTACGCGCTCAGAGCGGAGGGCTTTGAAGTCTTCTGGGCCAGGACCGGCTCGGAGGCGCTGGAGCTGACGCGTCGCGAGCAGCCCGATCTGATTACGCTCGACTTGCGTCTGCCGGATATGAGCGGTTACGACGTTTGCCGGGCGCTGCGCAGCGAGAATCGCCGCCAGCCGATCCTGATGCTGACCGCCAAAGATGAAGAGTTGGACAAGGTACTGGGTTTGGAGTTGGGCGCGGATGACTACATGGTCAAGCCCTATGGCCTGCGCGAGCTGATCTCCCGGATTCGGGCGCTGTTGCGTCGGGCATACGGTGAACTGGCAACCCAATCGGGCGGCGAAGTCCAGCGTTTTGAGGGCCTGGAAATCGACCTGACCCGGATGGAGGTGAGGCGGGATGGCGGCGCCATCGACCTGACGCCTATTGAGTATCGACTGTTGCGCCATCTTTCGGCGCAGGTGAATGTGCCGGTCAGCCGCAACGGTCTGCTGGAGGCGGTGTGGGGGTACGCCAGCGACGTGAACAGCGACCGCACGGTGGACGTCCACATCCGCCATCTGCGCCAGAAGATCGAGCGGGATCCGGCCAATCCTACACGGATCGTGACTGTGCGCGGCGTCGGCTACAAATTTCAGGGATGAGGCGCGTCGTTGCCAACTTTGATACTCCGCAACGTACCCTTGATGCCGTCTCCGCCACGGCAATAACGAGACTTCCTCTAACCCGTTCGAGAATTCTCCTCTATGTTATGAAACCTTAATCGAAAGCCAACAAGCCTTTCAAATTGGGGGGCTACACTGGTATGAGTAGCAGTAAAATTCATTCGAAGTGTAGCATAATATGAGGAGGCACGTATGAAACAGTTTATGCGAAGGAGTTCTGAATCTCTTGCGATAGGAGCGGGGAAGCGGAGGGCCTGGCTAGTGCTTTCCGTGGCGCTGCTGGCGCTCATGGCCTGGGGCGCGCCTGTCTCGGCTGCCGAGCTGGAGGAGCGTACCAAGCCGGAGCCGGGCGTCCTGATCGTAGGTGTAGGTGAGGAAATGCCGGCCGCGGAGGCGGGTCTGGCGCACGGCGACATCCTGTTGGCCATCGACGGGGATATGGTGAATACCGCCGCCGAATTGAAGCATGTGGTTCTGATGCGCGATCCGGGCGACACGCTCGAACTGACCGTGAAGCGCGGCGAAGAGGAGTTGACCCTGACCGTCACGCTGGGTGACCGGGACGGCTACCCGCTGCTGGGTGTGGCGGCGCACGATCCCAGGGACGGGCGCATGTCTCCTCAGCGCGGGCGCTTCCGCGGGATGCGAGAGCATGGCAGCAACTTCGGTATGCAGCGGGGGATGCCCTTCCGCTTCGGCGGTGCCGAGGGCGCCGCGGTCATGGAGGTGCTGGATGACGGCCCGGCTGCCGCTGCAGATCTGAGGGCTGGCGATCTCATCACCGCCGTGGATGAGACGGGGATTGCAGGAATCGAAGACCTAGTAAAAGCGGCGGCGGCTTACAGCCCTGGCGATGAGGTAGAGTTGACTGTTGAACGGGATGGGGAAACCATAACGCTCACCGTGACCCTTGGCGCACATCCCGATGACGAGGAAAGGGCCTACATCGGCGTTCGTATCCTGCCAACGAACCAGTTCCGGCTGGACATGGACGAAAACGGGCGCGACGACGGCATGCGCCGATGGAACCGCTTCGGCTTCAGATTTCCCAACGGTCGAGAATTCGATGGCCGCCTGTTCTTCAAGATGATGACTGATGGCGCACTCGTTATGGACGTGCAGGACGAGGGTCCGGCTGCCAATGCGGAGTTGGAAAAGGGCGATGTGATCACCGCTGTCGATGAGACGGAGATTGCCAGTCTTGAGGAGCTTGTGGAGGCCCTGGCTAACTATGGCCCCGGCGATGTGGTGGAACTGACAGTTCACCGTGATGGCGAGACCATCCAGTCAACCGTGACGCTCGGCGCTCATCCCGATGACGAGACGAAAGCCTACCTCGGCGTTATGATCATGCCCGCGAAGCCATTCCGTATGCACCTGGAGGACCACGGGGAGCAGGCACAAGAGGAACCACAGCGCGGACATGAGTCGGAGAGCAGTTCTTAGGCCGCATTCAATCCCAAGGCGGTCAGCGCTGAGAGCAGTTGGCCTGCACAACGACGTGCATCCGAAGTAGGCGCTGATGCCATTATCAAAGTTGTACCCCGCTCTTCGGTTTCTCCTTGAACCGGAGAGCGGGCGTTGTCCCGCCAAACCGTTGCCCGTGGGGATGCGCACGCAAGACTCGGCTCATCTCTAACCGGCGTAAAGGGGCGCTCATGTACCACTCGATCCGCTGGCGTTTGATCCTCAGCTATACCGCTCTTACTCTCCTGACCATCCTCCTGGTCGGCATCGTCTCCCTCAATCTTGTTTCCCGCTACATGGCGGACCGTGAATATGAAACGTTGACCCTGAATGCCGAGGCCGTTGTGCGCATGGCGCGCCCGCTACTCAGCCGACCGCGCCAAGAAATCAGCTTGCAACAATTGGCCATTACCTCTGGCTTTCTCACAAACACAGACTTGAAGATCCTCGACAGTGAACAACGCGTGTTGGCATTCTCACAGGTGCGGCCAACTGGAACGGATTTGGCGCCTGCAGTGTTGAGTCTGCTGAACGAACTGTCGCCGAGCGCCAAAGCCGCTATAGAAGAAGGGCTAATTAGTCCCGTCATTGTCATTTCGGGCCCCGGCCATGCGCGCGGCATGTTTGCGCTAGACCTTGATGGCGAGAACCTCAAGGCGAATGGGGCTTCCGCTATCTCTGTAGAGAGGCGACCGGGCCTGCTGGGGGACCGACTGATATTCGTGGAGCCTGCTGGCGGAACGTCAACCGATCGCGAAACCGCCCCGACAACGCTGCCGTCTCAACAGAACCGATCGTCCCGCAGGATCTGGCGGTTCGTTTTCGGTGACGCGCAAGAATCGGCGCAGGTTTCCGCTGCTGGGCCAACAGTAAAGCTGCCGATTCACCTGAACGAGCAGGTGGTGGGTTACGTCCTGATGACAAACAGATACCCTCTGTTTGCCGAACCCTTGCTCGCAATCCAGCGTTCGCTGATGGTCGCCGGCCTGGGCGCGATTCTGGTAGCCATTCTGCTCGGATTTCTGATAAGCCGGTCTCTGACCGCGCCCTTGATGGCCCTGGAGGGCGCTACCCAGCGCATGGAAGAAGGCGACCTGACGGTCAGAGCGCCGGAGACCTTTGGCGAAATTGGCGACGTGTCGCGGCGTTTCAATCGTATGGCCGCGCGTCTGCAAGCGACTTTCGCCGACCTGGCCGCGGAGCGGGATGCCCTGCGCCGCTTCATCGCCGACGCCTCGCATGAACTGCGCACGCCCCTGACCGCATTGCGCCAGTTCGTCGAAATCCTCCAGGGCCAAGCCGGAAGCGAGCCTGAGACCCGCTCCGAGTTCCTGACGGAAAGCCAACTTCAGCTTGAACGCTTGCAGTGGATCACAGGACATCTGCTGGATCTCTCGCGCCTGGATGGGGGCGTCGCATCTTTGGACGTAGCGCGCCGCGACGCCGCCACCCTGCTGGAAAGTGCGCTCTCGCCGTTCCGTTCTCTGGCTGAGCAAAAGGGGATCGACCTGCGGCTGGACATCGTCGACGACCTTGAAGAGATCTACTGTGATATGGCAAGCCTGGAAATGGCGCTGGCCAATCTGCTGGACAATGCCTTGAAGTACACGCCCTCCGGCGGTGTCGTCGAGGTGGCCGCGGCAGAGGTGGGGAACAAGACGGTGCTGTCGGTGGCGGACAGCGGGCCGGGCATTCAGCCATCCGACCGGGAGCGCATCTTTGAGCGATTCTACCGTGGGCAAGACAACGATACGCTTCCCGGGGCCGGGCTGGGGCTGGCAATCGTCAAGAGCGCGGTTGAAGCCCACGGCGGCAACGTACGGGTGGAAAGCGAGGCCGGCGCGAAATTCACGATAGAGATTCCCACTGCCATTTCACCACCTGATGCAGAAGGGAACGGCCCCGGAATGCCTGCGTAACAGGCTATCCTGGAGTCAGGAAGGCCGCAGTGTGGCAGACGTTTGCTTCGCATAGAAATCCAATCCAAAAAGCCTGGCGAGAGTGCAAGCGCCAGGCTTTTTTGCGGTGTTGCGACGAACTCAGGCCGATTCCGTCTCGGTATCCTGCTTTCCGTTCTGGATGAGGCCTGTGTCCTGATACTTCTTGCCCTCCTCAATCAACATCACAGGGATGCCGTTGCGAATGGGATAGCGGTAGCCGTTACGGGGGTTGAGGAGAAATTTGCTGTCGTCCATCAACTGTAGCGCGCCCTTGTCTTCCGGATCGACCAGGATTTCCAGGAGTTGTGGGCTGACCTCGCCGCCTAGAGGCGCGTCTTCCAAGGGCGTGACGGGCGTCTCCGGTAGTACACCGGTGCTGCTTCCCTCCGCTTGCGGTCCACCCAGAGCCTGTTTGATCACATACGCGACGCCGGCGGCAAAGCCGACGAAGAAAAGGAACTTTAGCAACTTTCTCATGGCGCGCCTCCGTTAATTTTTTCCGTGTCGAGTCATGTCCAATGGGGCAATGGTAGCATACCCGCTGCGTTCGAGAAAATCTCCCCAGTGGCAGGGCGCTTCCGAACATGTTGGAAAATTTCTTTGCGACCACTGGGGAATTTCCTTTGCGTGTGCGCCGTCTGTGCTGTATAGTCATTGCATCGACTGAGAGGAATGAATGAAGGAACGGCGGTCGCAGAGCGTTTCAACAGTGGCGAGGCGTCTCTCCGTCCTTCTGTGAAGGGGGCGTCAGACAATGAGGACGACCGGCGCGGAGGAGCCGCTCCGATCCCCAACTGAGTCATCGCGCTCCTCTCGAGCAGGAGCGCATCCAACAACTTCGCAGGCGCAAAGCGTGGCCGCGCAGACGGTGCGCTACGTGGCCAATGCCCAGTTCAACCAGGCTGTTCTCTTCTTCAAAGACGGTAGCTATCTGCAATTTGAACACAAGGGGCGGGACAGCCGTTGGGCGAAGGCGTCCGCAGAACAGACGCAGGCGGACCTGGCCTGCCACTCCATGAGCCACTTCCGATTGAATGCACTACATTTGCAGCTCTATTTTGAAGACGGCAGCGATGTGGCGTTTACGATCTGAGTTCTTACTGCCGGCGAAGCGTGAGGAGAATGAGCGATGGCACGTATCGAAGAGAAAAGCGAGTTTGACAGCTGGCTGTTAGCCCTGCAAGCCGAAGTGCTGACCGATGCGCAAATCCGCACTCTCCAGCAATTGGTCGACGATGGCAAGGCGAACTCCTTGGAAGGAGCGGCCCGCTACCTGGATTGGCAAGACTCTGTCATCGATCCGACAGAGCATTTCTACGGACATTGACGTTTGGTTGCAGCTTGAAGAGTAGCGAGCAGCGGGCAGTAGCCTGAACTTCTGCCCGCTGCTTCTTGAACGACTGAACGGGGCTATTGCTCGAAGTCCTCGGGATACAGGGCAACAAGAATGTAACTGTCCAGCGCCAAGTATTCTTGCGCTGCCGCCTGAATGTCGGCGGTGGTCACGGACGCTGCCCGGCTCTTCACGACTTCAAGGTCAACAAGACTAGCCAGATCGACATCCTCTTCCGTCGCGTAGAGCTCAAGCACATTCAGCCAGTAGTTGTTCTGCTCCAGTTGTTCCTCACGCTGACGCACGTATTGCGCTTGTGCCGCCTCCAACAGATCGTCTCTGGGGCCGTCATTCTGCACCCCCGTGATCAGTGCGAAGAGGGCGTCAACCAACTCGTACACCCGCCCCGGATCGCTGCCGAAGTAGAGGGAGACTTCATAGAGGCTATCCGGATCGGGGTCCATCGAGGCGGAAGCGCCATACGCATAGACGCCGCCCAGCGCCTCCCGCAACTCCTCACGCATCAGGATATCCACAATCGTCTCCAACATTCGCAGATGGAGCCGGTTCTCCAGAGTGTCTTCACCAGGGCCGGTGAACAGAATCGTGGTTAAGCTCTGCTCTTCCTGGCCTCGGTAGACCGGCACCACGACGACGCCCCCTGGCGGATCAGGGGAGACGTCCTGCCAAGTCTCATTGCGATTGAGCGACGGCAAGTTGCCGATGTATCTCTGCGACCAGTCGACCATCTGCTCCAAATCGAAGTTGCCGACGAAGATGAAGGTGAAGTCGCTGAAGTCAGCGAACCTCTCCTGATAGATTTCGAAAGCCCGCTCCAGGTCGAGAGAGTCAATGATCTCAAGCGTGGGAACGTTGTAGCGGATCGAATCGCCGTAGCGGGCCTCAATGAAGGCATCCGTCAACGCGCTGCGGGGATCGAGTTCGCGATTGCGCAAGGACTCGGTGTACTGGTCCTTAAGCGTGGCGAAGGCGTCGTCATCTGCGTTGGGCGCGGTGCCGTAGAGGTAGATGAGTTGGAAGAGAGTTTCTACAAATTCCTTGCCGGAATGGCCGTGGAATCCCTCTTCCAGTTCAGCGATGAAGGGGCTGACGACGACCTGCTCTTCGGCCAGCAGCCGTTGCAGCGCAGCATAGCTCACGTCACCTACCGCGCTCTGGCTGACGATACTGTCGATGAAGTCCGCTTCGGGATAGTCCTCTTCGCTGATTAGCGAGGAGCCGCCCGGGCTTGTTGCGCTGAACAGCACCTCCTCTTCCTTGAAGTCGGTCCGCTTCAGCAACACCCTGGCGCCGTTGGCAAGAGTCAGTTCGGTGATGCCGTAGACTTCATCGGTCTCCCGGGAAATGATCTCCGCCGGATCGGGAATCTCTGTTAGGAGTTCTGATACCGCCTCGATATCCTGGTAGGGATCGACCTGTTTGGCCTGCACGCTTTCGATGACGGCGGCCAAATCCTCCTGGCTGGGCAAGCTGTCCGCTTCCCGCTCCGGTCCGATGACCAGCACCGAGCGGTTGCTGCCTCCCACATACTTTTCCGCCCTCTGGTTTACATCCTCACGGGTGATCTCTGCGAGCAGCCGCTCAACCAATGGATACTCGAAGGCGATACCTGGGACAGCCTCGCTCTCCAGGAAATTGCGGCTGTATTCGCTGGCCAGCGAGTAGTTTCGCAGGTTTTCGCGGTCGTTGTACAGGCGTATATAAATGTTCAGAATTTCCGACTTGGCCCGCTCCAATTCGGCGGCGGTAAAGCCGTGGCGGCGCACCCGTTCCACCTCGATTAAGGCAGCGTCAAGGCTGGAAATCACCTCGCCCTGGCGCACTTGTACGCCTACACTCTGATAGGCGACACCACGTATCAGTTGGCCCTCATTAACGAAAGCGCCCAAGAACGGAGAGTCGGCCTGTCTGGTAATGTCTTCAAGTCGGAAGTTCAGCATCTTGTAGAAAAGATTGCCGATCAGCCTGTCCCGGTAAACCGAGGCCGTATTCAGGTCCTCTGCGGTCTGCCTGTAAATGATCTGGGCAATCGTAACCGGGAACTCCGGATCGGTGACGATCAGGTAATTGGTGCCGCCATGGTCCGGCAGCGTGTATTCGTCACGGGGCCGTGCATCGTCTGGATTCGTCATCTCGCCGAAATGCTCGATGATCTTGGCTTCCGTGGCGTCCATATCGACATCGCCGACGACTATCACCGCCATCAGTTCAGGCCGGTACCATTCATTGTAGAACCTGCGCAACGTTTCCGCCGGCGCATTATTTATGATTTCCAGATCGCCGATCGGTTCTCGCTCAGCGAAGCGCGAATCTTTCAGCAGGAACTCTAGAATCTGCTCGTTCAGACGGCCGTTGGCGTTTTGCATGCGCAGGCGTTCCTCTTCCAGGATAACGCCTCGTTCATTCTCTACCTCCTCCTCCGAAACGGTGGCGCCGCTGGCCCAGTCCTCTGCCACTTGGAAGGTCTTGCTGATGATTTCTTCGTCATCGGTAGGGAACTCAAGGAAGTAAACCGTCTCGTCGAAAGATGTGTAGGCGTTTACATCGGGGCCGAAGGTCATGCCCACGCTCTCGAAGTAAGCGATCAACTCCTGCTTGGGGAAGCGCTCAGTACCATTGAACATCATGTGTTCGAGAAAGTGAGCTAACCCAAGCTGATCGTCATCCTCCTGCACAGAGCCGGCGTTGACCACCAACATCAGGGTGGCGCGGTTCGCCGGTTCCGTATTTTGACGGACGTAGTAGGTCAATCCGTTTTCCAGTTGTGCTTTGCGGATACTTTGGTCCAGGGGTAGGGGCGCATCCATATCCAGCGTATCGCTATCGAGGTCCAGGACGGCCTGTTCCTGTTCAGTGTCTTCGGCTTGCGGCGCCGGCGATACCGTCGTCGGGGTCGCGTCGGCCTGTTCCGCGCTTGCGTCTGTCGTCGCAGGCGAACTGAGGGCAGACGTATCAAGCGGCTGACACGCGCTGGCGAGTATGGCGAACAGCACGAGAAGGGCAGCCAGAATCTTTTTATGCCTCATCCCTTCCCGAGGCATGGCCCGACGCCCTAGCCGTTGCACAGGCCGCCCAAGTTGTCTTGTTGTCGTTTTCATCATTGTTGACTCCTTTATCGTATTTTTCTTGAAAAAACTATACCGCCGCGCATACCAGTGTAACACCCGATTATGAATTGCCTGTTGTCTTTCGATTAAAGATCCTTAATCTGAATATAGAAAACAGGCCAAGCCAAAGTATCCCCTAACTGACGAAACAAATGGCGGACCGATGCACGATTGCTGGTATGCGTCGCTTGTGAACATCACGCAAGCGGGCTTCGCAGTGTGTTCGCGATCTTGAGCTTCACATGTTGACACCAAGTTCACCGAATCGCAAAAATCTGATCTATCAAGTTGCTCCCACCGCGCTCTCACCCGTATCCGCACAGCCTTGTGTTTACCTGCACCGGGCTTGGCCGCGGCGGGTCTGCGCATGGTGACAACCGGTCAAAAAAATATACGTGATCCCCGGAGTAGCCCCAAAAAAAAGGAGGCCAAATCAGAGCATGGCCTGCCCAATCTCCAGATACAAACCTTGTCGCATCGTGGGTGGCGCCACTGCTGCCACACTGAAGCTACGGGCGTCTTCCTAACGGAGCGTGCATCCTAAATTATTGTACGTCACCCCGACTTGCCCGATTCGCTCATTTGTGCTACACTCCTCCACGACCGAAACGCCACCACCGCGCGCCCAGCCCCCCATACCACAATCCGGTGCTCGGGTGCCCTCTGGGCGCGCGAAGCGGTAGCGTATCTAACAATGCGCGCTCATAGTACGAAGTGGTAGCGCACTGAACTTCAACCAATTCCTGCTCCTTTTGGGCAAAAAAAGTGGGGGTTAAAGCGGACTAAGCGGACACTAAATAATGATATATCTTAGAAAAGTTAGACGCGGCCAGCCAGGCTCCCGCGCTCCCAGGGGTGTATCCGGGATTATTGTGGGTGTATGCCAATTGATTGTCCGTCAAGTGAGGCCAAACCCATCGACCTGGTCGAAGCCGCCAATGGTCAGGCAAATCTCCCCAATCATCTGGGATACGCCCCTGTGGGGGCCTGTGAGAAGCCCGGCCGCACACCAGTACAAGAGTGTGGTACAAAGTCGGTCGTGCAGGCATCCGGCCGAGCCAGACCCCGTTGCATTCCCTGGCCGCCTGCCGGCAGCGACGGCCTACGCAAACGCAAACAAAACGTTCTCATTCGTGTAGTAATCGGGGAGGGGGGGGGGGGTAAAAGCGGACAAAGCGGACATTTTTTCCTGAATGTTTAGTAATCGCGCTCATATAGCGCAGCGGTAGCGCATTTACGACTGGCGCTTGGGTGCCCTCTGGGCGCGCGCAGCGGTAGCGCATCCAACAATTCCTTTTGAAGATTTTTTGGCGGAACTGTCTTCCATTGGAGCGCCTATACAAAAACTGTCAAACCCGCCGTCAATACGTCCGCATCCCGACCTGGGAATCTCTTCCTTCTGTCAACTACGGGTCAGGCCAACCTGCCAACGCAACGGCTCCTGCCATCATCGCCCAAAAATCTCTGATGCGCCCCGCTCCCAGCGCAACGATGCAAAAAAATTTGGGATGTATACTTAACCGAAACGGGTTTGACAAACCGGAGGCGACTGGCCTACAATAACGAAAAATATAGCATGAATAGGAAGTAGGGAGTCTGATGAGGGGTCTCTGCCGTCGAGGCTGTCGGTTGACTCTCGATCTAGGGGTCGAGGCGAACTGAAAAGAGACGAGCGAGATTTTAGGCTTCCGACTATATCCTCGTCGCCTTCACCGGCGGCAGCACGGTACAATTGGCAAGGAGACAACTGTGGCGAATATCGGTTGGAAAGACATCCTATCGGAAGAGATGCCCGTTGACTGGGCCCACGAAATCGACATTTTCGAAGGCCAGATGGAGTTGATGGGGCAGGGGAAACTGGACGAAAAAGTCTTCGCCGAAACTCGTCTGCGGCGGGGCGTCTATGGCCAACGCTACGACAACGGCCAGCGCCATGACGGTTTCGAGAGCCGCGAGCTTGCCTTTGAGGAAAGTGAGCGGTTCAAAGGGCCGGATACGCTCTGGCACGCGCCGGGCATGCAGCGCATCAAAGTGCCGGGCGGCGGGCTGACACCGCAGCAGCTTGACGTGCTGGCGCAGGTCGCTGACGAATACTCCGACGGAATCCTGCACATTACCACGCGCCAGGATATTCAACTCCATTTTGTGCATATCGAAGATACGCCTGACATGATGCGGCGGCTGGCCTCGGTCGGCATCACCACCCGCGAAGCGTGCGGCAACTCCGTTCGCAACGTCACCTGCTGCCACTTGGCAGGAGTCTGCCGGACAGAGGTTTTCGACGCCACGCCGTACTCCGACGCTTTTGCCCAATTTCTGCTCGGCCATGATGACGTACAGGATTTTGGCCGCAAGTTCAAACCGGCCTTCTCCGGCTGCGAGAGCGAAGCCTGCGGTCTGGTGATGATGCACGACCTCGGCTATCTGGCCCAGATTCAGGAGGTGGACGGCAAGCCGAAGCGGGGCTTCAAAGTGTATGTGGGCGGCGGCCTGGGCACTGTGCCCCATCAGGCGAAGGTGCTGAGCGAATTCACGCCCGAAGAGGAGATGCTGCCGCAAGCACAGGCGGTTTCCCGCGTTTTCGCTCGCCTGGGCGAAAAGCGCAACCGCAACCGCGCCCGCATCAAGTTCCTGGTGGCCAAACTGGGCATTGAAGAGTTCCGCCGCCTCGTAGAAGAGGAGCGCAAGACGCTGCCCCATGACGACCGCTGGACTGCCTATCTCGATACGCTGCCGAACTATGAGGAGAAACCGACCAGGCCGCCGACATTCTTGAACGGGCAAGTGCGCCCCCTTGAGTTTAATCAGTGGTTCGAGACCAATATCTATACGCAGCGCCAGGAAGGATACGGCGTTGTGACCGTCAATCTGCCCCTCGGCGATCTGACGTCCAAGCAGACCTGGGGGCTGGCCGACGTCGCTCGCAAGTATGTGGGCGAAAACGTGCGCACAACTGTCGAGCAGAACATCGTCCTGCGCTGGGTCTCCGATGCCGACCTGCCCAACCTGTACGAGGAGTTGAAAGCGATCGGCCTGGGCGACCCCGGCGCCGGCACAATCGTGGACATTACTGCCTGCCCCGGCACCGATACGTGCAAGCTGGGAATCGCCTCCTCGCGCGGTCTGGCCGGTGAATTGCGCACGCGCCTGACCGTCAAGAGCGCTTCCATGCCCGACGCCATCAAAGATTTGAAGATCAAGATCAGCGGCTGCTTCAACTCCTGCGGCCAGCATCACGTCTCCGACATCGGTTTCTTCGGCAACAGCCGCCGCTCCGGCAACTTCAAGATGCCCCATTTCCAGGTTGTGCTAGGCGGGATGTGGCGGGAGAATGCCGGCAGCTACGGCTTGGCCGTGGGCGCTGTCCCCTCGAAGTCCGTTCCAGAGGTTGTAGATACGATCACCAGCCGCTACGTGGAAGAGCGGAGCAAGGGCGAATCTTTCCAGGAGTGGATTGGACGGATTGGCAAGAAGGAAGCGCGCGGTATGATTCAACCGTACATGCAGTTGCCCGCCTTTGAGAATGAGCCGGAGTACTTCTCGGATTGGGGCGATCCCCGCGTATTCAGTCTCGGCGATATCGGCATCGGCGAATGCGCCGGTGAGGTCGTCTCGCTCTTCTCAATGGAAATCTCCCCGGCAGAGTCGGAAGCCTTCGAAGCGCAGGTCGCCTTGGACGAGAACGACACGGCGCGGGCCGATGAGTTGGCCTATTCGTCAATGCTCAAGGCGGCCAGAGCTTTAGTACGGACCCAGTTCCTGGATGTGGGCGATAGTGCGGAACGGATTGTGCAGGAGTTCAAGTCCCGCTTCTTCGACACTGAACTGTTCTTCGATCAGTATGCAAAGGGCAAGTTCGGCCAATACCTGTTGGAGCGGCACCATAACCCCAACCCGTACCCTGATAACGATTCGGCTCATCGGCTGATCGAGGAGGCCCTGCTGTTCATTGAGGCTACCCATGCCTGCGAATCCAGAGTCGGCGGCAATGTCCTGATTGAGATATAAGAACTGTAGTTGGAGAAGACGATGATTGCACCTCAGCGCCTGAGCGTTAAGTTCTATTTTGAAGATTTCTCCATCGACGTGGAGACGTTTATCAATGTCTTTCACCGCTGGATTCGGGAAAATGTAGTGCCCAACGAAATGCTGCTGGATGTTGCCGACTACAAGCATATCTTGGAAGGGCCGGCGATTCTTCTCGTCGGTCATGAGGCCGACTACGTGATTGACATGACAGACGGCAAGCCCGGTCTCCTATACGTGCGTAAGCGAGATGTAGGAACCGACCTGTCAGAAGCCTTGGGGACGACGTTTTCTCAGGCATTGAATGGGGTGAGGCTGGCGGAGACCGATCTGGAGTTGAAGGGAAAACTGAAACTGCGCACCGATGCGGCCACCATCGTTTTGCTGGATCGACTCAACTACCCCAATGGCTCTTCCAACGGTAGCGGGGCCAATCCTGCCAGCGAATCTGCCCAGGCGCAGCTTACCGAAGATCTTGGCGCGCTCTTTGGGGGCGATGCAACAATCACCCGCGTCGACAACGACGCGCGCGAGCCTCTGACCTTCGAACTGCACGCGCCATCCGCGCCGGACGTGGATACTCTCCTCAGCCGTCTTTAGGCCGGGCGGCGGGGAAGCCGGCTGCCTCTAGGCAAAGTTCACCGCGCTTTGAAGTGAATGGCGGCGCGTGGTAAGACACATTGTCCCCCGTCGCTGTCCACTGACCACCAACCACCTACGACTAACTTTGAGCCGATGCTGACAGCGTCTGTAGAAGATCGCTCCATCTATGACACGGACCGGGATCCGGCCCTCTTCATTCCCTTCATTCAGGCGGTCGGACGCGGGGAGAAACTCAAGCGGGACCTCACTTATGATGAGTCCGTGGAAGCCTTGCGCCAGATCGTCGAGCAGACCTGCTCACCGGCGCAGGCTGGCGCCTTCCTCGTCACCCAGCGGGTGAAAGGCGAGGCCGTGGATGAGATTCGGGGTTTCACCGAGTTGCTGCGTTCAGAAACCATTGCGCAAATCGATCCGCGGGTGGAAGGGTTGCTGGACCTGGCCGTGCCTTACGATGGCAAGGTCAAGAGCGCGCAGTTGGCCCCAGCGATCGCCATTGTTCTGGCCGAGGCGGGAATGCCCGTCGCTTTGCACGGTGATGAGGGCGTGCCCACCAAGTCGGGTATCGGGCCTGGGCCGGTGTTGCGGGAGTTGGGAGTAGCCGACGATCTGGAACCTGACGCGGTGCAGCGCATGATCGAATCGGTCGGCGTCGGCTATCTGTCCGCGCCCCGTTTCGCGCCGCAATGGCATGCACTGCTGCCTCTGCGCCGTCAGTTCGGACTGCGCACCGTTCTGAACAGTGTGGAGAAGTTCCTCAATCCGGCCAACGCACCCAATCAGATGAGCGGATTCTTCCACGGAAACTACATCGATCGCCTGCGCGCCGTCCAGACCGGAGCCAAGCGCAGCTTTATCGTGCAGGGGGAAGAAGGCTCGGTGGAGATGGCGGTCGGGCGCAAGACCCACATCTTTGCTGAAGACGCGGCCGATGATATGATCCTCAATCCTGACGCGCTCGGCCATGTAGAGCGCGTGCGCGTGCTCGCGCCGGAGGGTGCGGCAGGACACGCAGCCCTCAACGCGGCCGTGCTCGCCGGAGAGCCGGGCGACGCGACTGAACAGGTCTGCCTGACCGTCGGCGTCATTCTGCATCTCTTTGACCTGGCGCAGAGTGTGACTGACGGAATCGGCCGCGCCAGAAAAATCCTCGCCGCAGGCGCCGCACAGAAGCGACTGGAGCGCGTGGTCAGCGGATAGCGGATGGTCGTCACCCAGGCTGCGTTGGCATCACGGCGTGATGCCGAATGCACGCTTCACCCTCCTTCGCCATCCATTCGCGCTGACAACTCGCCCGCGAGGACCAGCGCCTCTTCCACATTCGTGACTTCCCCCGCGGCCTGCGCCTCTGCCAATTCACGCAAGATGTCGCCTACCGTCGGTCCCGGTTGCAACCCCAGATGTTTCATCAGGCAATGGCCGTCCACGAGTTGTGTCGTCGAATGTCCCGCCGGCCTTGAGAATGCGTAGGCCAGCAGGCTTTCCATCGCTGTCAGGAAGCGACGCCATGCCTCCCTCCGCTCCAGTCCGGTCGCTTGGCGGTCGGAAATGGCCTGGAGTATAACATCCAGCCCGTCTACGGGTGGATGCGAGCCCCTGATGCTGCCAACGTCGCGGAAGAAGCGAAAGGCCGCCCGCGTGCTGATGGTACTCGCAGGCTTGTTTAGCGACCGCAACAATCTATTAGGATGGCCGTGTGTTGCGGCGACCCGTTCTGCCTGCAAGACTTCACGCCTGCTGAAGCGGAGTTGGGCGACTCGGTGGGCGGTGATCTGGGCGCTCAGCTCGTGGTGTCCGGGGTAGCGCGGCTGCTCGATACCGTTTTCAACTGCTGTCGTACGGCTGCCGGGCTTTCCCGTATCGTGAAAAAGTGCGTGCCAGACAAGCCACCCCGCCCGATCATGTCCGGCGGCGATCTCCTCGGAAAAGTGGGCGCGCAGTGCGTCCTGCCGCGGAGCGAGAAGATCGGTGAGTGTCCTGTCTTCCGGTGAAGGTCCGCCCCGCAACCAATCTCGTAACTCGGCGCCATAGCGCACTGCCAGCAGGCTGTGATCGTATGCGTCCAGATGATGGCGCGACGATTGGACTACGCCCTGTAGCGCCTTGACCTCCGGCAGCAGATGGGCGAGCAGGCCGAGCGCGTCCAACTCTCTGACACCGTCGTCTGGACGAGAGCAATCCAGCAGCTTCCACAGTTCAACCCGTACACGCTCAATGCTGACTGAAAGTATCGTGGCGGCGTTGTCTTTGATCTGTTGCCGCGTTTCCTCCTCGATTGTGAACGCCAATTGAGCCGCCAGCCGCACGGCCCGCAACAGTCGGATCGGATCGCTGCGCAGGCTATCGGGCGCAGTTCGCCGCAGACGCCGCGCCTCCACATCGTGGACGCCACTGCACACGTCGAACAGCTGTGGCGGATCAGTAGCGGACAGTTCCAGTGCCAGTGAATTGGCAGTGAAATCCCGCGCCAGCAGGTCGGCGCGCAGATCGCCGCGCAGCGCGGCCGCGTCACACTCCAACCGTTGGCCGTCCGCGCCAGAGCCGATCAGTCGGGCGACATCCCTCTCCTTATCGAGCGGATAGAAAGCCCAGCCGAGCCGGTCTGCCACGCGCCGTGCAACCGGCAGCACCGGTCCGCCGAAGACCAGATCCAGATCAATCGTTCTTGACGCGCCAGAAGCGGGCAGGCGTCGTGTCGCGGGCTGATAAGCCCAGCCCGGAATGACGGAGATACCGAGCAGATGATCACGCACTGCGCCGCCAACGAGGTAGACGGGCGCACGTTCCGCCATGAACGCGTTCAGGACTTGTACGACTGCGTTGTCTGCGGGCAGATCGGAATTGAATGGGAGCATAGCGGAGTAGGGCAGTCCGAGCGTGCAGCCGCCTTTCTGTCAGGTCAATGCCTCTATCAGAAACGGGCCTGGCTCTTCAATCCCGCGGCGCAGCGCAGCCGTGAAGGCGTCCGCACTGTCAACGCAGGTTGCCGGAACGCCCATCCCCTCGGAAATGGAGACCCAGTCAAGGCTTGGCGAGTCGAGGCGCATCATTGCCTGAGCATTCGGGCCAGGGTCTGCGTCGCCCCCAACTTTGAGCAGTTCACCCTGCAAAATGCGATAGCTGCGGTTGGCAAAGATGACATTCACGACATTCAAAGACTCGCGCGCCTGGGTCCAAAGCGCTTGCAATGTGTACATGCCGGATCCGTCACCTTCCATGGCGAAGAGTTGGCGATCTGGGCAGGCGACGGCCGCGCCGGTGGCCGCGGGCAGGCCCTGGCCGATCGAGCCGCCGGTCACGTGCAGCCAGTCATGGGGCGGGGCGGACGCCGTCAGCCGGTAGGCTTGGCGGCCACTGGTGACGGCCTCATCCGAGATGATTGCGTTCTCAGGCATCAGCGCGCACAGAGCCGTCCATACTGCCTCCTGCGTGAGCGCGCCGGTCGGCAGTGGCGGACGTTCCAGCGGGGCAAGAGAGGGCGGATCGGCCGGCGCGCCCAACTCTTCGCTTAAGGCATCGAGCGCGGCAGGAATGTCTTCGTGCGCGGCTGCCAGTAGATGGATACCGGCATCCGGCGGCGCCAACCGACTGGGGCTATCCGGGTAGGCGAAAAACCCGACCGGATCCTTTGCTCCGACAAGCACCACATGCCGGGCGCCCGCCAACAAGGCAACCGCTTCTTCGACCGGATAGGGCAGCCGCGCCAGGATCGGACGGCCGGCGCCCCTGGATACGCGCGCCGCGGCGCGGTTTCCGACCACGCGAGCATTTGCGCCTGCGGCGATGCGGCAGGCAAGGCGGCTGAGCGCATCGCTGCCCATCACCTCATCGCCCACGAGAATGACAGTCTCTTCGCCGCGTCGCAGCAGTTCAGCAATGTCGGCTATCCGCTCGTCGGGAACGGGCGACGGCGCCGGCGCGCTTTGCGGTGAGGCCGGACCGTCCGCGTCGTTCCAGGCCGTATCCGCCGGCAGTATCAGCGTGGCGACCTGGCCGGGCGGCGTGCGCGCGGCGGCAATTGCCGCGGCCCCGTCCGCGGCGACGGCGCGGGCATTCGGCGATGTGCGCACCCAGCCGGAAACCGGGCGGGCCAGCCCTTCGATGTCAGCCGTCAGCGGGGCGTCGTACCGGAGATGGTATGTAGCGTGATCTCCCACAATGTTGACAATCGGAGAGTGGGCTTTGCGCCCATTGTGCAGATTGGAAATGCCGTTGCCCAGCCCCGGCCCCAGATGCAGCAGTGTCGCCGCCGGTTTGCCGGTCATGCGGGCGTAGCCATCAGCGCAGCCGGTCGCAACGCCCTCGAACAGGCAGAGCACCGAGCGCATCTCCGGCACAAAGTCCAGCGCGTCAACGAAGTGCATCTCCGACGTGCCGGGGTTCATAAAGCATGTGTCAACGCCGCCGTCATACAGTGTGCGGATGAGAGATTGAGCGCCGTTCATTGGCAACACTCCGAACAGAATACGAAGGGACAGTTAAATCGTCGTCGCGGCATTTCGAATCAGGACTCGTCAGTGGACTCTTCCGACAACAGTTCAGACTCGATCTGCTGCCAGGCCCGCTGTACTTGCGCGGCTGTCTGCTGAGAAGGTGGCTCGTCACCATAACGGGCCTCTGAGTAGGCGGCGGTGATGGTCTGCATAGGGCCTTCGTCAAATTCGGGATGGTCGGACAGGCGGTTGCCGTAGCGATAGGGCGTTTCTGCCTGCGAGCGAGGCGCGGTCCGGGTCTGGGCGAGCGCCAGCAGCCGCTGGTAGATCGCACGGATCAGGCGGCGCGTGTCGATCTCTCCTTCCAGCGACAGGTACGGGTCCATCTCCTCGGGCGCGGGGCCGAAACGGGAACGCAATTGCGCCCATAGTTCGGAGAGTTGCGCCTGAAGCAGATTGGCAGTCAGGACCGACTCCAGCACATCGTCCGCTTTATTCTCAGCGCGGCTACGCATCTGGCGCAGCACAAGCATGAAAATGATAAATACACCCACTGCAATGGCAAGCAAAGCCACCCAACGGTAAGGCTCCGGCACGGCTTCAACAGCCCGTTCCGGCATTTCCGGCATCGGTTCCAGCTCTGGGGGCCCAGGATTGGATACCGGATCCTGTTCCTGTTCGCGCTCGCCAAACAGGCTGCGGAGAAGTCGCGCCAGGAACTCAACGAAGATGAAGATCGGGTAGGCGATGATCGTGATGATCCACACCAATGCCGTGCTGATTGCTCCCCAGATGACTCCTAATGCCCGCCAGAGAATTGCCGCATCCTCCGGCTGGATGAGCAGGCCGATCAGCAGGGCAACGCCCAAAAGGACGCAGATGGTCAAGCCAATACCGGCCAGCCAGCTACGGTTGGGGCGCAATCTGCCCATACGCGCGCTGCGCCGCCAGCCGCCCGATTTCCTGAGATTGGCCACGCCCAGTCCTGCCATTCCCGCGGCAGAGAAGAGCAGGAGCAGGCCGATAAGGTTTGTTTGTTGTCCGCCGGATGCGTGGAACGGGTTTCCTGTCGCGCCAGTCCCGACCGGGGGCATAATCCAGGCGAACAGCCCTAGTGCGGCGCCGCCCCAGAGGAAGGCTTTCCAGATCTCTTCGTGTTGAAACTGACTCTGACCATCCAGTGCGCCGCGCAGCCAGAGGAAGATTCCCAGGAGCAGGAAGAGCACCGATCCCGGAATCTCGACCGGCACAGCATCCCAGTAGATCAGATCGTAGCCAGCGGCTACAAGCCAGCGAACATCCCACAGCCCGAAATCGGGCCGCTGGAAACGAAGCCACAGCATAAAGAGGAGAGCCACAAGTCCGCCGGTGGCGATCTGTTGGCGCACTTGGTTGACGCGTCGGATGTCTCGGCGCTCGGCCAGTGCGGGCATGCTCCAGCGCGTCAAGGTAAAGCTGAGAACCGGCAGGGCGATCAGCATCAGCGGCGGCATCAACGGCGCGACAACTGAGGGCGACAAGAAGCCCTGGAGCATCAGCATCCACGGCCAGACCCAGCACAGACGCATGACGCCGACCAACGTCGGCAGCAACAGGCCGTCGATGCTGCTCCATTCTGCATGGTTCCAAGGCAGTGCAATCGGCGAATTCATCGGTCAGTTCGGACGAAAGTTTATGCAGACAATCACTCTGAGATCAGACCACGGGCAAAGGCGCTTCAAGCTCAGCTATCTCCGCCTCAGCTTCAAGGGGGAGTTCGGACAGGGCCTGCTGCGACAAGGTCTGGAAGGCTACGCCGGGGATCGCCCGTTCCAGCGTCAGCCCACCGATGCCCAGCAGCGTGATCGCGAAACCGCGACGCTGCAAGTCGGCGAGGACTCGGCACAGACTTTCGGGCAGCGTAGCGCTGATCAGCACGACCGACGTACCGTTGCGCAGGTGGTCCGCTTCCAATTGCAGCACGCGTTCAATCGTCGTATGGGGCACGCCTCCGCAATGGGCCAGCGCCTCCAGGACGCGCATAAGCTGCTGTGGATGCGCGCTGGGAGCAATGCGCACTCGTCGGCCCGCTTGCATCAGGCCATTGGCGCATACGCCGAACGCTTCGCCGCGCAGCTGCGCCCAGCGCGCGAGGGAGGCGCCAACGCTGATGCCAAACTCGCGCAAATCCGGGTCGATCCCTTCGAAGCGGTGATTGAACGTGCGAATGTTGATAAAGATCGCCAGCGGACGGGAGGCGGACGGCTCGAACAGCTTGGTTTGCAGTTCCTGGCGGCGCGCCGTGGCCTTCCAGTGAATGTGGCGGAAGTTATCGCCGGGCAGGTATTCGCGTACGCCGCTCAGACGGAGGGGGTCGTCTACCAGTCGGTTGCGGCTTTGGTAGTCGCCGAAAGGGTGGCGAGAGTCCAGCCCCAACTCCGGCAGCGAATACAGACGCGGATAGACCAGAAGCAGGGACGTGTCCGCAAACTCTTTGCGTTGGCTTCTGAACCCGAAGATGTCGCCGCAGACGAGTTTCACTGGCCCGTACTTCCAAGCGCCGCGTTGAAGGCCGGTCACCGTGTAGCGGCGGATGACCCGCTGGTAGAGGCCAAGCGAGAAGATATTGAAAAGCACGCGGCGACTGGGGTGATAATGGCTGGCCCGCTCGTCAGGCGCCAGGCCGAGCGCAACAGGGATTTCGTCTTCGCAGCGCAACCAGGCCAGAGGCAGTGGTTTGGCGTTCGTAACCTCCAGCAGCAGTTCCGTCTGTTCGCCGAAGAACAGGCGATCCACGCCGAACCTGCGTCGGTATGTAACCTCGGACAGGCTGTAGCGGCTCCAGAGCCACACCACCGTTCCCAGCAGGCCCATGATCAGCGCCATGGTGAAGATCAGGCTGTTACGCGTGATCAGCGCCACCAGCAATATCAAGACGGCGGCCATCCAGCCGGTGCGCCCCATCAGCCGGATACACTTGAGCGACCATCAACCGCCGAGGCCAAGGCCGCAGTCTGGGGGGATTCGGCGGCGTCTTGTGCCTGCGCCTGGTCGGCGTCTACCTGGTCCGCGCGCTCCTCCATCTCGTCGCGGCTCGCGCTCTCCTGCCAGTTTTCCTCAACGGGGACGGGCACGCTGTCGACAATGCCATCCACCACGCTGGCGACGGAAGTGCCGTGCAGACGTGTATCGGGTGCGGGGATCAGCCTGTGGCGCAGAACGGGAGCGGCAAGCTGCTGGATGTCGTCCGGCGTGACGAAGGAGCGTCCGCGAATGGCGGCGTAGGCCTGAGCCGCGCGGTAAAAGGCGAGACTGCCGCGCGGACTGACGCCCAACTCCAGCGCGCTGTCTGCGCGAGTGGCCTGCACCAAATCCAGCAGATAATCCTCCAGCACAGGGTGGACGAAGACATTGCGGCAGACGGTCACGGCGCGGCGAATTTCCTCCGCCTGGACGATTGGCTGGACGCGGTCCAGCGGATTGTCGGTGCGGAAGCGGTGCAGAATCTGGCGCTCCTCCTCCCGTTGGGGATAGCCCATCGCCAACTGAACCAGGAAGCGGTCCATCTGTGCCTCTGGCAGGGGAAACGTGCCCGCCAACTCGACCGGATTCTGCGTCGCCATCAGGAAGAAGGGATAGGGAAGCGCATGGCTGATGCCGTCGACCGTGACATGGCGTTCCTCCATCGCCTCCAGCATCGCGCTCTGCGTGCGCGGGCCGGCGCGGTTGATCTCGTCAGCGAGGACAATACCGGCCAGAATCGGGCCGGGACGATATTCGAAGTCGTCCGTCTTACGATTGTAGACGCTGACACCGATGATATCCGACGGGAGGAGATCGGGTGTGAACTGGATGCGCTGGAAACTAACACCCAGCGACGCGGCGAGGGTCTTGGCCAGCATCGTTTTGCCTATTCCGGGCACATCGTCCAGCAGCACGTGGCCTTCGCAGAAGAGGGCCACCAGCAGTTGATCGACGACCTGGTCCTTGCCAACGATCACCTGGGCGGCATTTTCCCGCAGCCGCCGCGCCAGTTCCTGTACAAATGCGATGTCCGCCATATATGCTCCAGAATCGACCGCGCTCCGGACAGGTCGGCCTGTTCCGATACCGTCGATGGAAAGAGAGATGCGTTTCGTAGCGGTCAGATGAGTTTGCGTCAGAGGGAGTATAACAGCGGGCGGAAGGAACGGCAAAGGAGACCGGTGATCGACTCTGATCAGTGGGTTCTCGCGATGACGATGATCCATCGGGGACAATCGCAGAGACCACACGAACTGCGGTTAGATTTCGAACAGAGGTTACTTTGTCTGCGATTGCAGGCGAGACGCCTGCGCTCCCAGGGAGGATCAGGGTCGAATTCTGGACAGCGGCTCCTCCCCCGTCCATACCCGTTGCAGATTCTCGAAGATGAATCGCCCCCGGCGCCTCCATGTGTCGTATGTGACGCCGGCGATGTGCGGGGTAAAGATGACGTTCTCACATTGCAGAATCGGGTTATCCGGGTCGGTCGGTTCGTCGCGCAGAACGTCCAGCCCCGCGGCGCGGATGGCGCCACTGTCCAGGGCTTGGACCAGCGCGCTCTCGTCCACGACCGGGCCGCGGCAAGTATTGATGAGGACTGCGTTGCTTTTCATGCGCGCCAACTCGGCCGCGCCGATGAGATGCCGGGTCAGGTCGTTCAGGGGCACGTGCAAAGTGACGATATCCGACCGCTCCAGGAGTTCGTCTAATGGGACGCGCTCCACTTGCAAAGAGCGTTCGATTTCCTCAGGCACAGGAAATGGGTCGAAGTAGAGAGCCTGCGCGCCGAAGGGGATAATGCGCTTGGCCACCTCTTTGCCGATATGGCCGAGACCGACAATGCCGACGGTCTTGCCCTGAATTGTGAAGGTCGTCATGCCGCTGTCGATCCCTTTCCAGTTATCGTTGCGAACGTTGCGGTCCATCTCTGTCAAACGGCGGTAGACGCTCAGAATCAGCGCAAAGGTGTGCTCGGCCACGTCGATAGAGTTCGTGCCGCCGTTGTTGGCAAGCGGTATCGCCAGTTCGGCCAGCAGATCCAGCGGCATGCTCTCGAAACCGGCGCTGACAAGCTGCACCAGCTTCAGTCTCGGCGCAGCCCGCAAGACCGATTCCTCGAGCGTGCTGGGAAAAAGGATCAGAAAGTCGGCGGCGGATGCGAGCTCAGCCTTCTCAGGCTCCGGCAGATCATGGGCGTAGACCGACACATCCCAGTCCGCGGGGGCCGGGGCGATCACCTGCCCGGCCAGTTCGGGTACAAGATTTGTGAAAAAGATCACTCTGGGCATGAAGAGATTCCTCGATAGTTTCTATTCCAGTTTCCAGACTTTTTGCGCGGTCTTGCCGAAAATCCAGGCGCGTTCATCCGTGCTCAGCTCGGACAGATAGTCGAGCGGAAACGCCAGCGAGTTGTCGAAGCCCTCGCGGCTGCTGACCGGCGGCCAGTCGCTTCCCCACATTGTCCGCTGCGGGCCGAAAGCCTCCAACGTCAACTCTGCCAGCGGCGGAACCTGCTGAAATGGACAAGGCAGATGACAGAATTCGCCAAAGCCGGGCAGCTTGATGGTCAGGTTTTCGTGCTGGGCCAGGGCGGTGATGCCAGCGAATTCAGCCACATTGAAACCTGGCGCAACACCCCCCAAATGCTCGATGACAAGAGACAGATTGGGGAAGAGGCGCAGCACTTCGGCGAACTCGGCGCTTCGCAGAAGTTCCGGTCGGCTAAAGACGCTGACCACCATGTCCAACTCGGCGGCTGTGCGCCAGTGGGCGAGCGGATCGCGGCCGCGGCCGCGAAAGTCTGCCAGCAGGCGGATGCCGACGATCCCTTGTTCCGCCCAGCCGCGGATCGCGCTGCCGTCGTCATCGTCCGCCACGATCATCGCCGCGGCAAAGCGACCAGGATGGGCGTTCATCACATCCACGATATAGCGGTTGTCGCTATTTCCCTGATACTGGATAAACACCGCTTTGTCAACGCCCGCCCGCTCCATGTGGAACAGCAAGGCTTCAACCGGCTCGTACTTGTGCAGGCCGATGTGACAGTGGGTATCGACGATTGCAAACTCTTTCTCTTTCATACTGTGCGCTCCTTGCGGATTTAGTTGCTTTCAATCGTAAAGTTCAGCGCTTCCTCGGTCGGCTCCGTGCCCAGCCCTGATCCCTGCGGCAGCGTAAAGTAGCCGTCTTGGCAGTCCATGGCACTATGGATGAACTGCTTGTTGCGGTCGAAGATCGAGTGCTGGTACTCCTGCATGACGAAATTGGCGAGGGTTGCGGCCACATGCAGGCTGGCAGCCTGGGCGATGCCGATGTTGATGGTGGCGTGCGGCATCACCCGGCAGTGGAAGGCCTGCGCCAGTTCGCAGATGCGCCGGAAGCCGGTGATGCCAGTGTGGGCGATCTCCGGCTGGATTACGTTCATGCAGCCGGCCTGCAAGCGCGGCAGGTATTCGTGTACTGTGCGCCACTCCTCGCCCAGCCCCATCTGCGTGCGCACGGCGCGAGCGACCTGCGCCTGCCCTGCCAGATCCTCCGGCGCGACCGGCGCTTCGGCCAGATGCAGGTCGAATTCGCACAGGCGGTCGATCAACTGGATGGCTTCCAGCGCGGTGAAGCGCCAGTGGAGATCAACGAGGATCTTCGGCGCGGCGCCAACCGACTGACGAATCGCCTCGATTTTGGCGACCTCGCCATCGTCGGCGACGACGGCCGCAAACTTCAGCGCCGAGAATCCGCGTTCGATCCAACTCTTGGCCAGTGCGGCCCGTTCCGCCTTTGTCGCCCCCGGCAGGCCGGAGACGTAGACCGGCAGCCGTTCATGGCGCAGGCCGCCCAATAGCTGCCATACCGGCTGCCCCAACAGTTTGCCGCGCAGATCCCACAGCGCCATGTCCAGCCCGGCGATGGCGTCAAGCGCGTAGCCGCCAAAGTGGCCGCGCACGCGTTGCAGATCGTAGAGATCCTCGTAGATGCGCTCGACATCGTGCGGACTGCGACCAACGACGAACGGGATCAGCAGCTCTTCCAGGATCGTCTGCGCGACCTGCGGCGCGACGACGCCGAAGCACTCGCCCCAGCCGACGGCACCATCACTGGCAACCGCTTTCACCAAGAGCGTCTGGTCATACACTGGGTAGACAGTCCGATTGCCTGGGCGCACGATATAGCCCTTTGGGTTGGGCCGGTTGCCCACGTCAAGCGGTCCCAGATAGGGCACTTCGCGGGGTATGCGGAGTGGATACAGTTCAATGGAGGAGATGGTTGAGTTCATGGAAAAATGGAGATATTAACGATTGCGAAGCGGTCAGTTTCTCTTTCAATGCTTGGCTTGCATTATAGAGGCTGGGCCGTCGGCAAACATAAAGGCGGCAATAGAGCGAGTGGAGAGGCCTCAAAAAGCGTGTCGCCTTTGCCTTCGGACAAGCGGTTTGCAACCGAAAAGTATCCGATCGAATCCGGCGAGAGGGCAATTCCTTTTGGTAGCGCTGATATCCAGACCAAGAGCGCATTTGCCAGTGCCAAGAGTAGGGAAACGTGATGCAAACGCATTTTCCTTCCAAACATGCTGCGTCTACCTGTCATTGCAATGCAGCGCACATCGGCAAACATTTATTTTGCCCATCAACGGCCAATTGAAATTCCAATGTATAGCTAGTCTGCTGAAACCGCAAAATTGCGCCATCGGCGAAGGTGGCCAACGGTGTGAGATGGGCGACCTGACTCAGTTCACTGAATCGGTACAAATAGGGTCGGTCCGTACGTTCGAACCAGACCAGGTATGCCGTGGGAGATTCAGGCCAGCCTCCGGCGGCCGCTCGAACAGCAGGCGGGACAGACAAACGATCAGCCCAAAGACGGCTGCGTTCAAGAAGCGTGCCCCTTCGAAAGGATCGATTCCAAACAAAAGATTGAGGAAGCTGAGGATTGCGGGAAACAGAGGCGGATGAAGTGTGAGCGGCGCAGCGTCGAATGTCGTAAAGCCGTCGCCTGCGGACAGGTTGCGGGCAACTGAAATGTATCTTATCGAGTCCGTCGACACGCCGATCCCGTGCGGAATCGTCGATATCACAACCAGAATCGTCGCCGCCAGTGCCGCGAGAAGAGTGAAGCGACGCACTCCGGTTTTCCTCCAAAACATGATACGCGTCCCTACTCTGGCTACATTGTCAAGAGCTGCTCAATATCGTGCCAAATGGCGTCGAACTCCTGCAAGTCCCGCTGGTCCAGATAGGCGCCGGGGATGCGGCTGGCGGTGGAGGTGAAGATGCCGCGGCGTAGGAATACCTGCTTGTACACGGCAACACCATGCATGCGCTCGAAATTGAGCAGCGGCAGCAGCCGGTTGAACAGGGCCCGGGCGACGGCCTCGTCGTCCGCTTCCAGCAACTGCCAGATCTGCGTGTGCAGGTCGACTGACTGACTGGCCGGCATATTGCCGCACGCGCCCCGCCGCCACTCGTCGATCATGTAGATGCCGCCCTGCCCGCCGAAGACGCCCTTGCATGCGTCCCCCGCCGCGGCCAGCGTGCGCGAGATGGCGCGCGGTTCGGGCAGCGTCTCCTCCTTCAGATACTGTACCCACTCCAACTCACGGCACATGCGCGCCAGCAGTTCGGATGGCATGGGCGTACCAATGGGACCCATGAAGTTCTGGATGCAGATCGGAATGTGCAGCGCCTCGTCAAGTGCCCGGTAGTAGTCGTAGCAGCCGTCTGCGTCCGGGTGCAGGATGTGGGGCGGCATGGCCATGATGCCGTCGGCGCCCACATCCTGGGCATAGCGGCTCAGAGCGATGGCCGGGACCCTGTGCCCATGCGTGGTGGCGGCGACGACCGGGACGCGCCCGTCGGCCTCCTCGACGATGATGCGGATCCAACGCTGACGCTCCTCGTCGGACATCGTAGCAAATTCACCGGCATTGGCCGGCCCAACAAGACCGGCCGCGCCCGCCTCGATACAGAACCCGATCTGCCGCCGCAGGGCCGCTTCGTCCAACTCCAACTCGTCCGTAAACGGGGTGACGACAATCGCAAAGACGCCGCGCCAATTATTGCTCATCAGATTTGCTCCGGGACTGTATGGGAAAACCGGTCAGCCGCACTCTCCGCCAACGATCCATTTGAATCCCCAAGTTGCCCCGAGATCGTTGGCAACTTGCGCTCAATCGGGAGATGGGCGAATATCGACCTGTGCGCAAATTCACGCCGATTCGGCGAAGTGACCGGGATCAACCAGCGCAACAGGATGCTGTCCCGACTTTCCGGATCAGTATACTACATTCAGGAAGCCACCCAAGCTATAAGCGAGCGCAAAGACAATGAAAATCACTGCAGTGACGGTGTACAAGCTACAAGGGGTTCTGGACCGCGAAGGGGAATTCTGGGAGGAGCGGCTCTTGCGTCCGCTCGACATCTACCCGGAACACAAATCGGAAGGCCCGCACGAGATGTTCGCGGTCGGCGAAGGCCGCTACAACATCTCGGCCTTTTTCGTCGATGTCGAGACCGATGAAGGCGTGTCCGGCCGCGGCGGCCCCCTTCCTTTCAATCAGGCATTTGTCATACAGACCCAGCTGGCTCCGCTGCTGATCGGCCACGATCCGTTGGCATCCGAACGGCTGTGGGATCGGATGTACCGGGCGCAGGTTCATGGACGCAAAGGCACGGAGATGATGGCGCTCAGCGCGGTGGACTGCGCGCTCTGGGACTTGAAGGGGAACTGGTTCGATGCGCCAGTCCATCGGTTGCTTGGCGGACCGACGCGTAAAGAGGTTCCTGCCTATGCCAGCGCACTGGGCTACTCGCTGGACCCGGAACTTGTGCAGGAACGGGCCAAGCAGTTTGTGGCCGAGGGCTATCGGGCGATGAAATGGTTCTTCCGCGACGGCCCCACTGATGGGAAAATGGGCATGGAGCGCAATCTGCGCCTGGCACGCACGCTGCGCGAAAGCGTCGGCCCGGACGTGGACATCATGCTGGATTGCTGGATGAGTTGGGATGTGCCGTACACGATCCAGATGGCGCGCCGGCTGGAAGAGTACGCCCCCCGCTGGATTGAAGAGCCGGTGCTGCCGGACAAGATCGAGCAATACGCACAGATCCGCCGTGCAGTGAACATTCCCATCAGCGGCGGCGAGCACGAGTACACGCGCTGGGGGCTGAAGCAACTGATGGATGCCGGCGCCTGCGACGTGTATCAGCCGGACATCTATTGGTGCGGCGGCATCTCGGAGACGCAGAAAATTCTAGCCCTGGCCTCGGCCTATGACGTGCCTGTGATCCCCCACGGACACTCCACCCCGGCCAGCATCCACGTCATCGCCGCCTGGCCGGAGCCGACCACGCCTCTGTTGGAGTACTTGATCAAGTGGAACGAAGTCCACCAGTTCTTTCTCAAGAGTCCGCTCAAGCCGGTCAACGGCGTGGTGCGCGTGCCGGACGGGCCTGGCATCGGCATGGAGTTGGACGGAGCGAAGATAGAGCGGCGCGAGGTCGTGACGTTTTGAGACAGGGCGGCGCGGCTAGCGCGGCGTGGTGGAATAGCCGATGGGATCGATGTGGGCTTCGAGCAGGAATGGCGCACGCGCGGCGACGGCGCGGGCGAGCGCCTCGTCGCACTCCTGCGGCGTGGTGACGCGGGCGGCCTCGATGCCGTGAGCGGCGGCAATGGCGCAGAAGTCAGGCGCGGGAAACTCGGTGCCATGCGGCTCTTTGCCCTGCCGAAGCTGATGCGAACGAATCAGATCGATGGCATTGTCCACCGGCACGACGACGATCACCGGCAAGTTGAGCCGGGCAAGGACGCTCAGCTCTCCCAGGCACATCAGCAGCCCGCCGTCTCCGATCAGGCAAGCCACCGGCTCGCCGAGACGGGCCAGCGCTGTGCCGATGGCTGCTGGCAGGCCGAACCCCATGCAGGACAGGCCATTGGACAGAGCAAAGCTGTTCGGGCGCAATGTGGGCCACTCCAGGCTGCTAAAGATCTTGTGACTGCCTACGTCCACCGTCAGCATCGAATCGGCAGGCAGGCGTCGGCGCATACTGTCGAGCAACTGTTGGGGCAAAAGCTGCCCGCGCCGGGGCGCCGGCAATGGAATGGCAGCCTGTTGCTCGCGGAAGCGACGCACTCGGTCTGCGCCCCACCGCGCTGCGGTGGAGAAGTCGCTGTCCGCAAGTTGCAGCAGCGACGCTCCCAGCGGCCCGACAATTTCCACAGCCGCTGGCAGGACGGGGTCCTCGTTGGGCCAGTTGGCGATCCAAAGCAGCGGGACGTTTCTTGCTCCTTTCCCGGCCGGGTCGCTATTTGACTGTGGCAATGACCAGGGCTTGACCAACTCCACCACATCGAAGCCGACAGCAATTACACAGTCCGCTTCATCCAGAATCGCGTAAACCGGATCGGTGCGGGTCAGGCCGATGACGCCCGCGCTCAGGTTGTGATCATCCGGTAGCGCGCCCTTGCCTTTCGGCGAGACGATCACCGGCGCGTTGGCCGCTTCCGCCAGCGATCGCAGGGCATCGTAGGGGGCCTCCGGCTCCAATCCCAGCCCGGCCAGGATGACGGGGCGGGCGGCTCCGGCGACGAGACTGCGGGCCTGTGCAACACGTTCGGGGCGCGGCTTGCTATCGCCCGGCCTTGCAGATCCTTGGTCAGCCGACGTTGGCTTCGCTCTCGTTCCGCCGGTGTTTATCACCGCCAGTTCCGCCACTTCATTGCTAACCTGAAGATGGACCGGGCCGGGCCGTCCTTGCATCGTCAAGGCAACTGTCGACGGTACTTCGCCCGCTGCATTTTGCGGCGTGACTTTGAGCGAGCGTTTGGTGATCGGCGCAAAGATCGCCTGCAAGTCCACCACTTGGTGCGTGTAGTCAGGCAGAAGCGTGTCCGGCTTTTGCGCGGTGATGAGGACGACCGGCGCGCGGTCCAGCCAGGCGTGGCCGATGCCGGCAACCGCGTTCAGCGCGCCGGGGCCGAGCGTGGTCAGAGCGCAACCGGGCCTGCCCGTGGCGCGCGCGTAGGCATCGGCGGCGAAGACAGCGCTTTCTTCGTGGTGCATCAACTCGAAGCGGATTCCGAGCTGTCGCAGCGCCTCCAGCACTGCCACGACTTCGCCGCCGGGCATGCCGAACACGATGCGCGCTCCGGCGTCGTAGAGTGATCGGGCGATCGTTTCGGCCACAGTGGTCATAGTGCGAAGGCTGTCATTCCCTAACGGCCAAAATACTTGCCAACGAGCAGTTCCAAGCGGTCGATCACCTCTGTCGGCACAGCGTTTCTGTCGGTAATCAGCGCGTCCTGCAAAGCATTGGCGTGTGGAGAAGGCCCACTTTCGGCCAGCAGAGCGATGGCGTTGGCGACCGCTTCGACCGCCACCTCTGCGTTGCGCATCAGCATCCTGATCACGGCGTCAACCGTCACCGCCTCTTTGGTCTCGTGCCAGACATCGTAGTCGGTCACATGGGCCATACAGGCAAAGCTCATCTCCGCCTCGCGTGCGAGGAACGCCTCCGGCGTCGTGGTCATGCCGATAATGTCCATGCCCAGTTGCCGGAAGACGATGCTTTCCGAGCGCGTGCTGAATCGGGGGCCTTCGATGGTGACGAAATTTCCGCCCCTGTGCGCCGCGGCGCCGGTCTGCTCAACGGCCCGGTAGCAGATATCGCTGAGGTCATCGCAAAATGGGTCGGCGACGCTCACGTGGACCACTAGCCCCCCGGTGCCCACGTCCGGGTCATCGAAGAAGCTGAGCGCCCGCAGCCTGGTGCGGTCGAATATCTGGTCAGGAATGACGATATCGCCTGGGCGGAGTCTTTCCTGCAGGCTGCCGCAGGCGCTGACCGCGATCAGGTATTCCACCCCCAGCATCTTGAAACCATAGATGTTGGCGCGTTGGTTGAGTCGAGTTGGACTGATGCGGTGTCCCCGTCCATGCCGGGCGAGGAACGCGACCCGTTGCCCATGCAGCGTGCCAACAATGTAGGCGTCCGACGGTTTGCCGAATGGCGTGTTAAGTTCGACCTCCTCGACATTGGTGAGCGTATTCATCTGGTAGACGCCGCTGCCGCCGATAACGCCGAAACGAATGGGATCTGACATAAGAAGTACTCCGTGAAGAGACGAAAGTGGATTCTACGCGCCATTCGAGGCTCTAATAGGCGACAAATAGGCGTGCAATCTTGCCCGACATTCCAATCAGCCGGGATGCCCCGCGCCCTCTATCGCGTCGCCAAAAGTCCCGCGGCCACACCCAGGACGCCGGCGCGGCCGCGTTTGTTCATCACCGGGAAGCGAATGCGAGCGACCCCGCCGTCCTGCAACAAGTAAACTTTGCTTTCACGTTCGTAGTCATGTCTTTCAACATCATCGGAAAGCTGAGGCCAGATGGAAAAGTAGGCGATCTGTCCTGCTTCGTCGTAGCGAACAGTTCCCGTAGGCAGCGGCTCGTCAGCCACGTAGCGGATCTCCTCACCCGCCGCGCGCAGCCAGCGACCCAGGCCGAGCCTCTTGTGATCCCGCATACTCACCCCAACCAGGCGTCGGGCGGCCATATGGGCAACGATCTCCGCGGTCGTCCAATTGTCCGCATCCGGCGAACTGTCGACAATGCGCAGGTCGATTACATCTCTGCGCCGCAGCCAGACAGTTCGAAATGGGACGTTGTAGGCTCTGATATTCGATCGATGGCCTGTCATCGTTCCCCCACTACGTTTAAGACATCCCCCAGCCCATGCACAAGCAGCCCCGCCAGGCCCAAGGTCATCAGTGCCGGACCCGATCCAATATCCGGCGCCCGCCCGTACAGGTCGGCCAGCGTCGGCAGGATCCACTGAAATTGGACCAATGGAAAGTAGATGGCCGCGCTTGCCAGCGCGACAGTGCAAAGAGCGCGCAGCAGGGCGATTAACCAGGCGACTTGCCAGAAGAAGCCGCCGCGCTCTCCATCGACCGCGCCTCCACCAACCGCTTCAACTATCGACTGCCGCGTCACGAGCAGCGCGGCAATGGGACTGACCGCGGCCAGCGCCAGGCACAGAAGCAGCGCAGCCGACTGTAAACGAAACTCCGGCGTCGTCAACAGACGCGGCGTCCAGGCCGGCGGCAGCAAGTTGAGCGCGGCCACGACTGCCAGCAGCACCAAGCCGATGCGGATGGGCCAGCCATAAGCCGGGCGGCTGCGCGCGCCATGCGCCTTTTCGGTCGTAAGGCTGTCGGCTAATGGGAGCATCGCATCGCGCCGAAATGAGTTCAGGCTAAGGATGGCGCTGACCGCCACCAACGGCAGATAGAATCCCTCCCGCCACAGGCGAATATCGCCCTGTTGGACCGGATACAGGAATTTTGCCAGTTCCCCCAGGTCCAGCCCCAAAACCGCCAGCCCTGCCGCCGGATGTGCGATCCAGGGCCTTACGTATCCTGTCAATGTGAGCAGCGCGCCGATAGGCAGCAGCCATCGGTATAAGGAATGTATAGGTCGGGCAGCCAGGAACTGACGTGGTCGCATCAGGCGTGTCCCGCAGAGACTACTCTGCGCCTCTATACTGTCTGCCCGCCAGCTCAAGCCGCCTTATTTGTCGCTCTCGGCCTTCTTCAAATTCGCGCCGCTCCTCAGCGGTCGTCAGTTTGAGACGCGGCACTTCCGTGGGCTGACCATTGTCGTCCACGGCCACAAAAATGTAAAAGGCGCTGTTTGTGTGCGTGATCTCACCGGTCAGCAGATTCTCCGCTTCGACGATTACTTCGACTTCCATCGAGCTTCGCCCTACGAATGTGATGCGCCCCCGCAGATTAAGAAGCTGCCCCACCCGCACCGGCCCATGGAATGCCATGCTGTCCACGGCGACGGTCACGGCGGGGCGCCCGGCATGGCGGGAAGCCGTAATGCCCCCGCATTCGTCGCACAGCTTCAATATCACGCCGCCGTGAACGTTGCCCAATACATTGGCATGCTCGGGATTCATAAACTGATTGATGCGCGTGGCCGAAGCGGCGACAGTCTTGTGGCTAAATTTCATAAGCGATTTCTACATAGGTGAATTCTGTGCATTGTACCATATTGTCAGGCCAGCGCCCGTTCGTAGGCGTCCAGGAGTTGGCCGAGACTGCGCTCCCAGGTGAAGACGCGTGCGTGGGTTTGGCCAGCGGCCGCCAGTAGTGTTCGCAGCACGGGCTGCGTGGCGAGCTGCATGATGCCGTCGGCGATACTTGCGACCGATTCCGCGTCCACATAGAGAGCGCCATCCCCGCCGGCCTCCGGCAAACAGGAGTTGTCGGCGGTGAGAACCGGTGTTCCGCAGGCCAGGGATTCGAGGATCGGCAGCCCGAATCCTTCGTATAGCGAGGGATAGACGAAGAATTCGGCTGCGGAGTAGAGCGTTGGCAGATCGGAATCGGCGATGAATCCGGGGAAGAGAACGTCGCTCTCCAAGCCCAACTCCTGCACGGTGGCAAAGATCTCGTCGAAGAGCCAGCCTTTCTTGCCGCCGATGACAAGCTGGTGGGGGAGGCCGGCCTCCTGTTTAGCGGAGTGAAAGGCGCGAATCAGGCGGGGATAGTTTTTGCGAGGTTGTAGCGTGCTCAGGGCGAGCAGGAACGGCCTCTGGTCGATGCCGTACTTCTTTCGCGCCGTCCGTTGCTGCTGCGTATCCGACACGCGGCGAAAGAAATCGTGATCGACCGCGCCTTGTACGACGCTGATCCGTCCTGCCAGACTCGGCCACAATGCCTGCAAATCCTGGGCGGTATGGTGGCTGTCGGCAATCAGGTGATCCGCCCGGCGAATGCTGCGAGGAACCACCACATTGAGGTAGTGCTGCAGGGAGGCCATCGCCGCCTCGGGATAATGCACAAAAGCAAGGTCGTGAACGGTTAGTAATTTTCTGCGGGCGGTAACCGGCGCCAAAACGAAGTCGGTCGCGTGGAACAGATCGATAGCGCCTCCGGTCAGCCATTCGACGCGGGGAAACGGGATGTTGAGCCGATGCCAGATGCGGGTGAGGTTGCGCTCCGAAATGGCCGGAAACGTGTGCAAGGGGAGAGGGGCGCTGACCCGCTGGTCGTCGTCGACCGTCCCGGCAACGAAGAGCGAGAGATCGAAGCCGGGATTGTTCTGCAACAACGCTTCAATCTGCCCGCGAATGATGCGACCGATGCCGGCGGTCTGGCGCACTGCCGGCGTGTAGTCGATGACGAGCTTCACAGCCCTTTATACGTCCACAGCCGGTTGGCGGCGAAGTTCCAGAACAGAACGACACCGATGGAGAAGAGTTTGGCGGAATTGACACTGATCGCGAATCCCAATTCGGGGCTGGAGAGCCAGTCGCCCCAAAAGGGGCGCAGAAGCTCATAAACAAAGTCGAAGACCATCAGGTTGATTCCCAGACCCACGACGCTGACCAGAGCGAACTTAGCCATCTGCCGCCGCGTATTTCGAATTTGACTCTCAGGGTAAGTCCACCAGCGGTTAAGCAGGAAGTTTTGGAGGACGGCTGCACAGAAACCAAAGCCGCTGGCCACAAGGGGCGGGAAACCGGCGGAAAAAATTAACAGATTCAGGATCGTATAATCGGTCACTGCGCCGAACGCGCCGACGATGGCAAACTTAAGAAATCGCTTGGTCTCCTTGCGTCTGCGGCTGCCCACTGGTAGGATTTTGCTGCGGCTCAAAAAGGTTTGCATAGTCTAACGTACCGGTGAGAAAATCGTGGTGCGACCGCAGAACCGCATCGCTTAACGAGTTGTCCACATGGACGGCGCGACTTTTACGTCCACGCGCCCCTGGACTGGCTCGCCCTTTGCCAACGCAACTGCGGCCCCAAGCCACAGCGCGATATGCAGATACATCCCCTGGACGTACAGAAAATCGAACAGATGATGCACCGACAGATGGACGATCACCCCCAAGACGCCGAGGATGAGCGCGGCATTCCAGTCGGAGGATGGTGTTGACGTTTCGCCTGGACGGGCGGGCATTTCAAGCCTGGCCATCCGTTTCTGCCGCCGCTGATAGAATAGCCAGCCGACCACGCCGCCCCACATCATCAGATAGGCGAACAGCCCGATTAGTCCGTTTTCTGCGAGTACGTTCAGGTAGATGTTGTGCGCGTGGCCCAGCGGCTCTTCCCAGCGCGGCAGACGAACTTGTGGATAGACGGCGGCATAGTTGCCCGGCCCCACACCCAGCCAGGGCGACAGCTCCCACATGCGCAGAGCCGCGATCCAGTGGGCCAGGCGTTCGATCACGGAAAAGTTGCTATTGGTAATCGGCTGCTGTACGACCTCCCACATGCCCAGCCCCAAATAGGCCGGCAGATCTGCCAATCGATCCGTCAATGACGTGGGAATGAAGCGCAGCAAACTGCCGCCCGCCAGCGACAGAGCTAAGACCCCGCCGAGCGCAACGCCGCCAACCATCCGGCCGCTGTGGATGAGCAGGACGATGGAGATGCTTGCGACTGCGCCCAGCCAACCGCCCCGGCTCCAACTCGCCAGCATTCCCAGGCCGATGACGCCCGCAACGGATCCGTAAACGGCTGTCCAAGCCAAGGGACGCACCGAGACTGCACTCTTCCGCTTTGCGATTGAACTGAAAAAGTGCAGGAACAGGGCGACCGCGACGGGCAGGGTCAGCCCCAGATAACCGGCGAATGGATTGGGCTGGCCGAAAGTTCCCGCCGCTCGCATAAAGCGGTCCAGCAGCAGAAAACTGGGCGGCCCGATGCGGAAAACGAACTGGTAAATTCCGATCGCGGCCTGCAGTGCGCCACCCGCCAGAAGACCCCAGATCAGCCAGCGCACCTGACGCGGCGTCAGCGCCTCCTGGATCAGCAGAATCGCTACCAGCATTTGCGTCCATTTGATCACGCCTTCGACGGCCTTCTGCAGGTTGATCGCATTGGGGAAGGAGAGCAGGAGCGCCAGCAGATAGAGAACGAAGAGGCCCGGCAGGAAGCCCATGTTCAGCCGCAGTCTGTTCTTGCGCACGCCGTCCACGAACCACAAAAAGATGGCGGCCGCCAGCATGCCATCCGCCATGCTGAGTGGGCCTATTTTTATGCCGCTTGCGAATGGCAGCGCAATAGCAAGACCGGGCCAGACCAACCACGGGAAGCGCAGCACAAGCAGACTCGCTCCGCCAGCCATAACTGCTGCGCCGGCCCACAGCAGTGGCAGTTCAACCAGCAACCAAGCCACAGCCAGCAGCCCGATAATTTCTGCGGCTTTGCGAGCCTGCCTGGCCGCGGAGTGCGGCAGAACCGGCGGACAGCCCAACCCTCCATTGGTCGGAGGTAACAGGGCTGCCAGAATCCGCCCCATACCTGCGATCTCCCTCGTTGGCTGCCCTGCGGTTCCTACTACTAGAGAGCGTGGGCCCTGGGCAACCAACTGTCTGATCAAAAAGAATTCCCGGACACGGTCTGCCCGGGAACCGAGGCGGAGAGGGAGGGATTTGAACCCTCGAGGGCGTAAACCCTACGCGTTTTCGAGACGCGCGCACTCGGCCAGACTATGCGACCTCTCCAGTTAATGCGCTTGCCGGGACCAGCCCGTCGCGAGATCGTAGCACATTCAGCCGGTTCTGTACAATTTCCTGGCAAAAGGGGATATAGGAACTCGGAGTTGTGGCGCTTCCGCGTGACTCAAATGGAATGGACAGATTACTCAGTTGGAATGGTGAGGGGAACTAGCAATTGCCCGTTTTCGAAGTGAATCTGATCATCGCCCTCCTGCTGAAACGCCAATCTTTCTGCGCTATCCCGATCATATAGCCCTATCCGAAACAGATAGTCGCCCGACAGCAGGTCCATCGGCAGTCTGATCTGTCGCCGGTCTATGTACAATTCGCGCGGCTGCCACTCGCTTGTCAACTTCAGTCCTGCCAAAGCTGGACCGTCGAATTGCGCGATCCGCTCTCCCTGGGGATCATGCAAATGAATATAGGTAATCCAATTCTCAGCAACCTCTCCCCCGGTTTCCCAGAAGAGGCGCAAAGCCAGTTCGTATTGCGCCGGCAACAGGTCGTAGCCCTGTAGCCGCAAGTTGTCAGCCGTGCTGGCGCGTGCAATCGTGTCTGGCAGTTCACTCTGTAGGATTCTTGTTCGAATGGGGGAGACTGCCATCGTTCGCAACTGTACAATACCATCCGCAGAACCAGGCACGGCCAGTCTTTCGGCGGAAGAGGAGACCAAGCCAGCGGCCAGCGAATAAGTTATCGGCGGCACATCAGTAGGAATCAAGAGATACATGGTCTCGACATAGTACTTGTCTGGACTCCATATCTTGACGGAAGAACGGTATATGCCGTGATTTTCGACAGCCCAAGATCGTTTCGTGGCAGGTGTATAAAGATGCACAAAACTGCTCAGTTCCTCGGTGATACGTCCATGCGGTTGCCAGAATAAGCGCACGACTATGGTATCTCCGGGTTTGGGCGTTGGACGGGACCTGATGTTACGCAGTAGTTGACGAATTGAGTAGAATAAGGTCAGGAAGTGAAACATGAATTTCAAACTCTTTGACCTGTATTCGGACTTTCTCCTGAGTTCATTTGCGGCAACGACGGCGACAGGCATGTCGGCCTTGATGGACAAGGCGGTCAGCCACGACCAAGTCAGTCGCATGCTCAACAGCCAACGACTGCAGCCGAAAGACTGGTGTCGGCATGGTCAAGCCCTCTGTGCGCAGCATGCAAGGCGAGCATGGCGTCATCACGATTGACGACAGCATCGTTGAGAAGCCCTACACCGATGAGAACGAACTCATCTGCTGGCACTACGACCATGCGCAAGGACAGATGGCCAAGGGCATCAACTTTATCACTGCTTTGTACACAGTGGGTGAGGTTTCATTGCCGGTGACCTATCGGTTGGTGACCAAGACCAAATCGTACATTGACAAGCAGGGCAAACGGAAACGACGCAGCGCTGTGACCAAGAACGAGCATTTTCGTGCCATGCTGCAAAACTGTGTGCATAACCGCATTCCCTTCCGCTATGTGCTCAATGACATCTTTGATGATTTTTTGCATTGGCGGTGGCATGAAAACACTTCCGCCAAGAAATCTTCAAATGGTTTGCTTCGGCTGAGAATATGAGCTATATCAAACGCACGCTGCGCAAAGAGTTCATCATGGGACTCAAAACCAATCGCAAGATCGCCCTTTCGCGCCAAGACAAACAGCATGGTCGCGATCACAGACTGGAACAACTCGACCTGCCAGAAGACACAGTTACAGGCATCTATCTGGAGCAGGCGCCCTTTCCACTCTATCTGCTCCGTCTCAGACCTGCACAAACGCAGATGGCTCGACCGCTGTGCGCTATCTGGTGCCCAGTGACGCCTCCCTGACAGCTGACCAACTGATCACAATCTACCAAGAACGGTGGAAAGTGGAAGAATATCATCGCTCGCTCAAACAGAACGCATCCCTTGCCAAATCACCAACCCGCACACCAACCACGCAGTTTGAAGATTTCTTGGCGGACATGTCTTCCATCGAAGCGCCAATACAAAAAATCTTCAAAACCAATCACTTTGTGGCTGCTCTCTGGACCTTTACCAAGCTGGAGATGCTTAAGATGCGCACCAAGAAGAATCACTATGCCCTCAAGACTCACTTGTATCTCTCAGCTCTGCAACAGGCTTTCGAGGCTTTGTGTCAGTTGGATCCAGTTCGCCTTGATCCCCTGGCTGCGTAACATGAGTTCGAGAATAAATATGGGGCATTCCCAGATAGATCGCAATACTGGCTAGACTCGCGATCGGGCTGAAGGTATGGCGCAGCCAGGCGTATATACCCCCACCGGATAGGATGAATGCCGTCGTAACGAGCAACGTCAATGCCTGATCCAAGCCAATGCCAGTCGCGTGGACGGCGCCGACCAGCCAGTACAGAACCGGGCTCTAGTAGTGGAAAGTAGGCGCCCCGCGGCCATGGCTGCTACTTGGAAACCAGCGCGGCCAGAAGACGCCCTGTTCAAAGGCGCGCTGCACTGCGGCGCTGCGGTGAATGTGATAGTGCCCGTCGGCGGTATGGGGAATCCCTTCCTGCTGCCAGAGAGGGCTGGTGAGCAGGATTGACAACAGTACGATGAAAATAAGAGGCAGGAGTCTGAGCGTGGAATCTGTAGACAGCACTCGATTCATGAAATGACCGGCTACTCCTCTCGCCGGTGCGGATGCAATGTCTCAACGGGCGCAGTCAGGTCTTGTAAGCAGACACTCAGTTTATCAGCGCATGAAAGCGCCACTGTGAACACGAAACGGCAACAAAAAAACTTGACCACCAGCAAGTTGTCTAATTTTCAGTATCTGACTGCGGCGGCCATGAAGACTTTGCTAGAGGCTCACGAGGCTATCAACTCAGTGACCGGCGGGCGGAGCGCTCCATCGGCGGTGAACTGAACAACCTGCGCTGGCCCGATCTGTGTAAGCGTCGGCGAGCTTTCGGCTTCGTCCAGCAGCGCGGGCGAAAGCCAAAGAGTTTCCAGTTCAAGCGTATTCTGTATCCAGACGACGCGCGCAGTGGCGGCGCTCTTGCTCAATAGCCCAGTCTCGATGACCTCCTGGTCCGTCGCCAGGGACACAGGCTGCTTGGCGGCGGCAAAATTTCCGGCAGTCAGGCAGTTCGTATAGGTAGCGTGCCAGTCGATCTTGGCTCGCAACCGCTCTGGGATGAGATCGGCCAGGCCCACACCGGAAGCGTTGCCGTGGCTGCCAGGCGTCAGATCGAGTACTGCCAAGACGCGGAAATTCGGCTCTCGCGGGCCGCCGTTGCGCCGCCACATCCCGATGATGTTGGTGTCCATGCCGGTGCCGCTGATGTTTTTGCCCATCTCCTGCACGATCAACAGATCCAGGTCGTCAAAGGGGATGCTCGGCTGGAGTGCCTTGGCCTGCCGCAACAGTCGCGGCTCCTCCTGGAAGATCCGTTCGCCGGGCAGCACGGCGATTTCCGCGGCCGCGTGGCGACCGTTCTCGACAATCGCGACACCGGCTACAACCGGCATCTTTTCGAGAATAACCTGCGCGGCCAGAGGGATCGCCGTAACCGCGTCATGCGCGTGGAGCGTCGCCGCTCCGCGCTTCTTGCCCAGGCCGATTGTCATGATTTTGCAGAGGCCGCTCTCGTGGTCGGCGCGAAAGGCCGTGTGGGCCTTGACGCGATTGATGGGGATGACGGCGTCGGCTTCGGCCGCGTGCCGATCCCAGTAGATCGGCATATCTCCCGATTCGCCGATCTGTTTCACTTCCAGGCTGCTGTGAATCGGGACGCCCAGTTCTGCCATTCCATAGCCGACGAGAACGTCGCGCTGGCCTTGGGCCGTTCCGCCACCGTGGCTACCCATCGCCGGAACGAGAAACGGTTCGGCGCCCAGAGATTGCAACGTCTCGACAACCGCCCGCACCACTTCGGCGTAGCAGGAGATGCCCCGGCTGCCCACGGCGACGGCCACCCGCATCCCTGGCCGCACGCGCTCTGACAACGGCAGCGCGTTCAGGCCGTTCCAAACGGCGGCGGGCACATTGTAAACTTGCTGTTCAGAAACGGACTGTTGCACCGGCGCGAGTTGCATCATGGTTCCCTCCCTGTCGTAGTGTCGTTTATGTTCCCACCTGCGTCTTCAACCACGCCTCGATAAATGGATCCAAGTCTCCGTCCAGGACAGTCTGGGGGGCCGCGGTCTCCACATTCGTGCGTAAATCCTTCACCATCTGATAGGGGTGCAGGACATAGGAACGGATCTGGCTGCCGAAATCGGCCTGGACGTTCTCGCCTTTGAGGCGGGACTTTTCGGCTGCGATCTTTTCCTGTTCGAGTGCGTAGAGCTTGCCCCGCAGAATCCTGAGCGCAATTTCCCGATTCTGGGTCTGGCTGCGCTCGTTCTGACAACTGACCACGATGCCGGTCGGCTCGTGATGGAGGCGGACAGCCGTCGCGTTCTTTTGCACGCTCTGCCCACCGGCGCCGCTGGACAGGAAAACGTCGATCCGAATATCGTTGGGCCCGATTTCGATCTCGATATCTTCGTCAATGATCGGCATGACCTCAAGCTTGGCGAAGGAGGTATGGCGTCGGTTGCCGGCGTCGAAGGGGCTGAGCCGCACCAGCCGGTGTGTGCCCCGCTCCGCCTGCAGAAAGCCGTAGGCGTATGACCCGTCCACTGTGATGGTTACGCTTTTGATGCCGGCCTCTTCACCCTGCGTCATGTCGGTGATTTCGGTCGAAAAGCCCTTCTTCTCGGCCCAGCGCAGGTACATGCGTTGCATCATGGCCGCCCAGTCCTGCGCCTCCGTTCCGCCCGCCCCGGCGTGAATGCTGATGATCGCGCCGCCTGAGTCGTACTTGCCATTGAGAGCGAGCGTGAACTCCCGCTCTTCCAGTTCATCTTCAAGGGCGGCGGCCTCCTGTTGCAACTCCGTCAGCATTCCCGCGTCTTCGTCTGCCATCCCCGCCAGATCCAGTGCGTCCTGGGTACGCTCCTGCAAGCCGTCCCATACGCCAATCTGCTCCTGTAGAGCGTTCAACTCTTGCATCTTCTGCTGGGCGGCGCGCTGATCGTCCCAGAAGTTGGGCGCTATCATTTCCTTCTCCAATGCCTGGACCCGCTCTACCTTATCGGGCAAGTCAAAGCCGCCTCCGTATCGTGTTGACCCGCCCCGCCAGGAGATGCAGCCGGTCGGTTAGTTCGCGCATTGTTTTCAGCCTCTCTTGTATAATTGTAGTTTGAATTCTGTGACGGCGCCGCCTGCTTTACTCTCCCAACAAGCCTTCAACAAACGATACCGGATCAAATTCGGCCAGGTCTTCCAACTTTTCGCCGGTGCCGACAAAGCGCACCGGGATTCCCAGTTGCTTCTTGATATTGAGGACCGCGCCGCCTCTGGCCGTGCTGTCCAGTTTGGTCAAAACGATACCGGTTACGCCCGATGCCTCTTTGAACCCTTTGGCCTGCAAAATGGCGTTTTGCCCGGTGGACGCGTCCAGCACCAAGAGGATTTCGTGCGGCGCGCGGTGAACTTGCTTGGCGGCCACGCGCCGCATTTTCTCCAACTCTTGCATAAGATTGAATTTGTTCTGCAGGCGGCCAGCGGTATCGGTGATGAGTAGATCGGCCTTGCGGCTCTCCTGACTCGCCCGCATGGCGTCGAACAGAACTGCCGCCGGATCAGAGCCGGGGGCCTGGGCAATCACCTCCACATCGGCCCGTTCCCCCCAGATTTTGAGCTGGTCAATGGCTGCTGCCCGAAAGGTGTCTCCCGCAGCCAGAACAACCCTTTTGCCTCGCTCCCTGTAGTGCAGTGCCAGCTTGCCGATCGTAGTCGTCTTGCCGGAACCGTTCACGCCAACGACCAGCACAACCGTCAGGACGCGAGGCTCTTCAATCAGCAGCGGCTCGTCAGCCTGCAACAGTTTGACCATTTCCTGCTTGAGAATCAGATACGCATCGCCTGTACGTCTGATGCCTTCCCGCTCGACCCGATCGCGCGTAGACTCCACGAGTTGCATTGTCGTGTCCATGCCGACATCGGCGACGATCAACGCCTCTTCCAACTCCTCCCACAGATCGTCGCTGATCTCGTTCTCCTGAAAGAGAGAGCCGATCTGGCCAAAAATCCCCGAGCGGGTCTTTTGCAGGCTTTCTTCGATTTTTACATCGTCCGCCGACTTCTCTTCCTGGCGTCCAAACAAGCGCCTGAGCACGCAGAACTCTCCGTGGGTTGTAACAGTTGGCTTTTCACAAAATAGTATAGCACGGGCGGGATCGTTACAGAGAACGAGACCGCTCGCTGCGCGCAGTAGCTTTCAATGCCGCTCCACCGGAAGAAGCCCCGCTGGCGATGACGGCAAAACGTGTTGGTCAGATCAGTGCGCCTGCCGGTATACTGTTGCCAGAGGGTGGAGACTACCCGTATGGGGCAATGACTTGGGATACCGTTCAACTTTCCGCTGGATCAGGTGAACAGAGGCGGCATATGCTCGTTACGAGGAAGGAGTTGGAGCAGCGGGAAGACAAGGAGTTGGCAGTCTACGCTATGCGTAGTAGCCGCAGCCGCGGGCGGGCCTATCCGGCTGACGAGCACCCCTACCGCACTGCCTATCAGCGGGACCGCGACCGCATCATCCACACCACCGCATTCCGCCGCCTTCAGTATAAGACGCAGGTTTTCGTCTACAATGAGGGCGATCACTACCGCAACCGGCTCACTCACACCATTGAGGTCGCGCAGATAGGGCGCACTTTGGCCCGCGCTCTGTCCTGCAACGAAGACCTGATCGAGGCGATCTGCCTGGCCCACGATCTGGGTCATCCCCCGTTCGGTCATACCGGTGAAACAACCCTGAACCAACTCATGCAGGAGCACGGCGGCTATGATCACCAGAAGCAGACCTATCGAATCATCACGAAGCTGGAGCGGCGCTACCCGGAACATCCGGGATTGAATCTCACATACGAGGTGCGCGAAGGGGTTGTCAAGCACGACACCGATTATGACGTGGTCGATGCCAGGGACTACAACGCGGATCAGCGGGGCACACTTGAATGTCAGTTGAGCAATCTGGCCGATGAGATCGCCTACAACACCAGCGATTCCGATGACGGCCTGCGGGCTGGCATCCTCCGCCCCAGCGATTTCCTGGACTTGAAGATCAGCCGCCGTGTACTCGACTCGCTGTGCAAGACGGCGTCATCGATCGACCTGACGCAGCCGCTGGATCGCTACCGTTTCATACGACGGTTGGTGGGAATTGAGGTCAGCGATGCGATCCAGGCTACCGCCACTAACCTACGCAACGGGCAGGTGCAGGACTTGGATGATCTGCGCGCGCGAGCGCAGAACATGGCCGCCTATTCGGATCGGATCGCAGAGGAAAACAGGGAGTTGAAGCGTTTTCTGTTCGACCGGTTCTACCGGCATTACCGCGTCGTGCGTATGGCAGCGAAGGCAGATCGGACTGTCCGCGCCCTCTTCACGGCTTTTGTCGACGAGCCTGCTCAGCTGCCGCCGGAGGCGCAGGCACACATTTTCGAGCGAGGCAAAGATGTCCACCGGGTCGTGTGCGACTATATCGCCGGCATGACGGACCGCTACGCTTTCGACGAGCACCGTCGACTCTTCGACACACAAGAGGCCGTCTGAATCCACGGGCTGCGTCTACCTCAGCGGTCAGAGTCTCCAATCAGGTAAGGCTGTGTACAACCAGGCTGGCGCTGACGGAACGAAACGGCCGCGGCGTCTGTTCGCTATCCAGAAATGTCACGCTCTTGATGGTGCATTCGAGTGTGATATGGTTGGAACTGAGCGTGTATGTCAGACCCGGTGAGAGTTCCAATGGCGCGGAGGTCTCGGAGCCACCCTCTTGCGCGCGGTCTTTCAAGCCGGTCAAGTCAAAGCCCGGGGAGACGAGGGTTTGGCTGACGCTGCGAACAGCTGAACGGTCATACAGCCAGACCTCCAGCAACCGTACCTGTCCGGAATCGGCGGCTGCGCGGTCCAGTGACTCATTGATGCCCATGCCGCATGCGCCCAACAACGCACCGTCCGCCGAGTTGATGGTGAAGCTTTCGTCATAGGACTGGATGCCGAAAGCGTAGTTCGCCTCAAAGGCGCCCGTCGGCTCGCGGGATGTCTGCGCCGCTGGGGCCTGGTCAATTTGGCTGCTTTGCGACGTATCGTCTTCGGATTCAATCGCCGCAGGACGGCCGGGTTCAATCTCTCCATCTATCCGCTGGACGCGTTGGTCCTGCCATGTTGCTGCGTCACTAGCCTGGAAATCCTGATCGAGTCCGCCGGACTCAACTGCTGCGTCATCTTGACCGCCAGGCGTCCCGGTCGCCGCTGATGTCGGCTGCCAACTATCTTCCCAAGGGGCAGCGTCCTCCTCATTTTCGTCCCGATTGTATGGGAAATCTTCGGTCACCGCCGGAGCAATATCGGGCGGACTTTCTTCGTTCTTCCCGTCGGACCCTTCATCTGCAACAGGCCCTTCCCCGTAGCGGTCATCTTCTTGCCAGGATTCGAGGCGCTCGCCCTCTTGCGTAGTCAGGCTTTCCTGTATCTCCGATTGCGCCGCCTCCGCCGCTCCAGGAATAATGGGCGTGTCTGGCTCGCTCTCGTCTGCGGACAATGGCTCTGGCGGAGAATACGCCCAATCCGGCTTCGATACAGGCACACTCTCTATCGCTTGCATATCATCGACCTGAGCCGAATATCGGTACCCCTCAGCGTCTCTGTCCTGTGGTCGGACAGCCCCGCTCTCCATTTGCCGGGCAGGGGCAGGCCGGTCTGCAGGGGCGCGCCTGGTTGCAGATTGGGCGGGAAAGACAGGCTCATCAATGTCGGCGCCGCCATAAGAGGGGCGCGCCCGGTGAAGCCAGCCGAGAATGGGCGTCTGTCTTCCGACCAGTCTGCCGGCGAAAATGGCTGAGAAGGCGCGCCGGCCCCGTGGCACAGCGGCCTGGCTTGAACTATCTTTGGCGTTCGTGCGGGTGGTCGACCGTGCCGCGGGTTCGCTGTCTTTGGACTGGCGCAAAAGCTGGTAGCCGATAACGACGCCGCCCACCAGGAGGAGTGCGGCGGCCAGGATGAGCAACCCTTGGTTCACCCAGTCCAGGAAGGCCGTATAGTTCGATGCACTCTCTGCGCCGCCCTCAATCGGCGTTTCACCTGCTTGAATCGGCGCCGACGCGGCGGGCTGCCCCGCAGGCGCGGGCGCTTCAGACCACTCTACCGGCCATACCCACCAACCGATAAACAGGCCGAGCATCAGCCCGACGACACCCGACATCAATATGTGGATCAGTGAACTGTGGCGGTCGTTCATTCCTCTGCCAACGACTTTCCAGGGGATTGACTAACTCTACAGGAGATCGCTGCGCTTGTCCGCTTGCAGCCTGGCGACAATCTGCTTGACCTGCTGAATGCTCTCCCTATTGCCGATCAGCAGAGCGTCGCCGGCATCGATCACGATCAGGTCGTCCACATCTATCAGAGCGACGAGCCGCTGACCGGCGGCGACGATGTTGCCCCGGCTGTTGATCGGCAGGAGTTCGCCCTCCACCGGATAGTTACCGGTTTCGTCGCGCTTGGTGACGGTCTCCAGCGCATCCCAGCTGCCCAGGTCATTCCACCCGACCTGCATCGGCACAACCGCCACTTTCTCCGCGCCTTCCATCAGCCCGTAATCGATAGAAGTGTCCGGCATCGTCGGCCAAACCTCAGCCAGCACAAGCTCCTCATCGGGCGAGCCGAGCGCAGCAGCGATGCGAGTCATGCCCGCAAAAAGGGCGGGCATCTGCCGTTCGTACTCGGCGAGCAACCGATCTACGCGGCTGACAAAGATTCCGCCATTCCAATAGTATGCCCCGTCCGCCACAAACTGCTCCGCCGTCGCCTGATCCGGCTTTTCCAGGAACCGTTCAACCGCAAAGGTCGGCAACTCGCCTGCCACGGGCAGCGGACGGTCTGCGCGCTGGATGTAGCCGTAGCCGGTGTGGGCTTTCGTCGGCTCGATGCCCAGCACGGCAATATAGCCGCTTTGGGCGCTGCGCTCCGCCTGTTGCAACGCTTTCTGGAAGGCGGCGCAGTCCCGAATGTGATGATCGGCGGGCAGGATCGCGACGACCTCGGCCGCGCCGCGCCGCTGCAGATGCGCGCAGGCCAGCGCAATCGCCGGCGCGGTATTGCGCCCACTTGGCTCCACCAGAACATTGGCGCGTGGCAGGCCGCTGAGTTGGGCGGCGCACAAGTCGGCGTAGCGGCTGCCGGTTACAACATAGGTGTCACTGCGGGCGACCATTCCCGCCAGCCGAGCGGCCGTAGCCTGAATCATGGTGTGGCCGCTGCCAGTGATGTCGCTAAACTGTTTGGGCGTGTCTTGGCGGCTACGGGGCCATAAACGGGTACCGACGCCGCCAGCCAGAACGACTGCGTACATAGTTCTCCAGGGTCAGATGACGCGCACGTATTGCATCAGCCCCACTTGACGCACAAGCCCTTTGAGCTCCATCATTGCCAGCAGGCTGCTGACCTCAGAGGTCTCCATAGGGGCTGCCCGCACGATCTCGTTCATATGCTGCGGTTCGGTCGTGATATGCTTCAGAATCAACTCTTCGTCGGGCGAGGCCGGCACAGCGACACGTGCCTCCTGATGGGCAACCGCAGTCGCCAGTTGTAGGCGTTCCAGCAAATCGCTGATCGAAGTTACGGGTATGGCCCCGTCCTGAATCAGACGGTTACAGCCATCGCTGCCCGGGCTGAGAATTGAGCCGGGGACGGCGAAGACATCCCGTCCCTGTTCACCGGCAAAGCGGGCCGTGATCAGAGCGCCGCTGCGCTTTCCGGCCTCAACGACGACCACTGCCAGACTCATCCCGCTAATGATGCGATTGCGGGGAGGAAAGTTGCTGGCTTCCGGCTTTGTGCCCAGCGAATACTCACTGATCAATGCGCCCCGTTCGATGATCTGTAAAGCCAGACCGCGATTCCGCGCCGGGTAGATCTGATCGATGCCGCTGCCCAAGACGGCGACAGTACGTCCGCCTGCCTCAAGCGCAGCTTCGTGGGCGATGGCATCCACGCCCAGCGCCAGCCCGCTCACGACGGTAACGCCGTGACTGGCCAATGCGGATGCCAGTTCACGGGCTACCTCCTTACCGTATGGGGACACCTGCCGTGTGCCGACAACGCCGATGGCAAGTTCGTCCTGCTTTTCAAGCTGGCCGCGCACGTACAGCAATGGTGGAGCCTGCGGGATTTGGCGAAGATTGGTCGGATACGCTTCATCGCCCCAAGAGTAGATCCCATAGCCACGCCTGATGACCCGTTCCAGTTCCGCCTGCGGATCCAACTCCCGGCGTGCCGCCAGAAGACTGTTGATGCTGCGCCGATCGAGATCGGCTGCTTTCAATGTCTGGATCGGAGCCTTCCATGCCGCTGCGATGCTTCCGCACTCTTCGAGCAGTGCCTTCAGCCGCGTAGGACCGATGCCGGGTACAAGGTTAAATGCAATCCAGTAGGCTCGTTCGTCCATAGTCAAGAGGAAGCGCATCAATGCCCGTCGCGGTACGAACCGGGCTACTGTCCACTGTCCTCAAGCATTCCTGGAAGCAGGCGGACAGTTACGACTCCGGCTTCGAGGTCTACGGCGCGAATCACATCCGCCAGCGCGGGGATAAGCAGTTCCCGGTCGCGGTTGATGCCGGTGGCTGGCCGGATGACGTACACTTCGTTGGCGCCGGTAAAGATGACATCTGTGACTTCGCCCAGCCGCTTGTTGGACTCAGTCTGCACGGTCAGGCCGATGATTTGATGCACCCAAAATGAGTCTTCGTCCAACATCATGGCTGCATCTTCCGGGATGTACAGCCACTCGTTGTGCAGAGACTCTGCCGCCTCTCTGTCTGTGACCTCGGCGAAGGTGAGCAGAAAGATACCCTTATGGGGCCGGGCCGCGGCAATCTCCGTCAGGAACAATTCCTCGCCAAGCAACAGCTGTTGGCCCGGAGCAAAGCGGCTGTCGAAGTCCGTGTAGGATTCAACTTTCACCTCCCCCCGCAGACCGTGCGCGCCCAAGATGCGGCCCACGGCCAGGTAGCCATCGGGAACCGGGTCTGAGCGTCTTCGAAACCGGCTGCCGCGCGCAAGACCGCCCTTGCGTGGCCGACGTCGAATTCGTTGCCGTGGCGTTGTCATTCTGATCGATCCTGTGCTCGAATGGCCCCGCGCCTTAGCGCACGGCGGAAGGCGCATTGTCCCGCGATCCGGCACTGCTGTGGTCGCCTGTCCCAAGCAGAACTGCCCGCCTCTGCTCCGCAGGATTAGCCGGTTAGGGCGGGCCGGTCTGAAATCAGAGAGAGGCAAGCAGGGTCATTTGTCTCAGGCGTGGGCGACGCATGCGCAGCGGCTACATTATTTTCAGTATCACATCGCGCGACTGGCGGATCGACGCCACTTTCAGGACAGAACGCATGGCGTTGGCAACTCTGCCGCTCTTGCCAATAACTCGCCCGGCATCCTCCGGTGCGACCTGCAGCCGCAGGATCACCCGTTCCCGGTAGACTCGTTCGGAGACATGCACATCATCGGGATTCTCGACCAGAGCCTTCGCCATGAATTCGACCAGTTCTTTCATTAGATGCTCGCTTTATCAGGCGGCTTCCGGCTCTTCGGCGACCGGCTCGGCAGTCTCAGCTTCGGCTTCGACCGCTAGTAACTTGCCGTTCTCATCGGTGATGCCCGTCTTCTTCAGCAGCCGGGCTACGGCATCACTGGGTTGAGCGCCAACACGCAACCAATGGATGGCGCGTTCGCTCTTGACATTGACGGTGGACGGATCGGTCATCGGATCATACGTGCCGATGTTTTCGATGAAGCGTCCATCGCGCGGGCTGCGCTGGTCGGCGACTACAATGCGGTAAAACGGCTTCTTCTTTGCGCCCATACGGCGCAGACGGATGCGGACCACAGATTACGACTCCTTGATTGCTGTCTGCCGGGGCAGACATTTGATATTTCCGCCGAATTCAATTTCGACGTGCTGATACGTTTCGCTCCGTACCAACTGTCGTACCCGCCGGACGGGCCAATCCCCCGATGGGCGGCGAGTGACATGCGCTTATGAAATGCGCCCCTGACGCAGCGACGCGAAGAGACCTTCCGCTTCCTGCTCCCGGTGACGCCGTCTGCGTCGCTTCTTCCTCTTGCTGCTCTGTTCGCCCAGCATTCCGGCCTGCTTCATCATTTTCTGCATATCGCGAAAACGCTTGGTGAGCTGGTTTACGTCTTCGACTGTTGTGCCGCTTCCACTGGCGACGCGCCGGCGTCGGCTGGCGTTGAGCAGAGTCGGCGTGCGCCGCTCCTGCGCCGTCATACTGTTGATGATGGCTTCGATCCGCTTCAGGTCGGAACTGACTTCTTGGGCGTCGAGCTGCTTTGCCATCTGTCCCATGCCAGGAACCATTTTCAACAGATCTTGTATGGAGCCAAGCCGCTGGAGCTTCTGTAGCTGATCGCGAAAATCCTCAAAATCGAACTGCCCGCCCGCAAGCCGCTCCTCCATCGCCTGCGCATCTTCTTCGCTGATGCCTTCCGACGCGCGTTCGATGAGCGTCAGCACGTCGCCCATTCCGAGGATACGCCCGGCCAGGCGGTCCGAATGGAAAGGTTCAAGACCGTCCATCTTTTCGCTCGTGCCCAGAAATTTGATGGGAACGCCGGTCACTTCGCGAATGCTGAGCGCCGCGCCGCCCCTGGCGTCACCGTCGATTTTGGTCATCACGAGGCCGGTCACAGGTACGCGTTCGTGGAAGCCTTGGGCCACAGTCACGGCCTCCTGTCCGGTCATGGCATCGACCACGAGCAGAACATCCGCAGGCTTGGCGATAAGGCGTATCTGCTCCAGTTCCTGCATCATCGCTTCGTCTATCTGCAGGCGGCCGGCGGTGTCCAGAAGCAGGACCGTATAGGCCTTCTCTCTGGCGGTTCGCATTGCATTCTTGACGATCGTGCTGGGCGCGACGGTTGTCCCTTCACTGTGAACGGGAATGTCGATCTGGCGCGCCAGCGTTTCAAGTTGTTGGATCGCCGCGGGGCGATAAATATCCGCGGCCACCAACAGTGGACGCTGCCCCTGTTTGCGGAGGCGCAGAGCCAGTTTGGCGGCCATGGTTGTCTTGCCCGCGCCCTGCAAGCCCACCAGCATGATCACGAGGGGGGGAGGGCCGGACAGATTCAGCGGCGCCGGTTCTCCCAGGAGTTTCACCAACTCGTCGTTGACGATCTTGACGACCTGCTGCGCCGGTGTGAGGCTTTCCATCACTTCTACGCCGACGGCCCGCTCCTTGATACGACCGACGAAATCGCGGACAACCTTGTAGTTGACATCCGCTTCGAGCAGAGCCAGGCGCACTTCGCGCAGCGCCGCGTTGACATCGCGATCCGAGAGCCGGCCGCGCGTGGCCAGGTTGTCAAAGACGTTCTGTAGCTTGTCCGACAGACTTTCAAACACGAGATTTACCCCGTCTGCAGCGTACTGAAAGGAGCCACAAAAGTAGCTTCGGTGAACGCTTGCGGATTAGCCGCTCCTTGCTAACGCTGCTGATAAACATGACTTCTATGCGCTAACTCAACTACCCTGACGGTACGGGTATCGTCGTCTATTGTGCAAAGAATCCTGTACTTGCCCACTTGATAACGCCAGCGTCCCGCCAAGTTCCCTGCCAGCGACTTTCCGATAGAACGTGGACCCTCTGGCGACTTGACCAGCCTCTGCAACGTGTCCTGAATGCGGAGGCGGGTCTGATGGTCCAATTTGCGCAGTTGACGAATTGCGGACCGAGAGTATTCAAGCCGCCACGGTTGCGATGACATTGTCGTCTGTTCGAAGCTCATGATGACTTGCCATTTCGCGCCCCCTGGGAAATGCAGAATACTCGATTTTTGAGCAGTTCAATTCCGTTCAAACAGCTTCGGTCACCTTCTCACTGTTATTCGCTGACCCGGCATCCATTTCGTCTGCCGGTATCCACTTGCCATCTTCGTCCTCGTGTCGGCGCAACGTTTCGTTCATATGGTGGTAGTCGTAGCTATCCTCAATTCCACGTTCAATAGCATCAGTGATGAAGGAGGACAACGGTCGCGACGTATACTCCGCAACTTCCTCTAACATTTCCCAGGTCTCGTCAGCCAGAGTCACGGTTAGCGTCCTGGTAGTCGCCGGCACGGCCAGACGCTCCGTTTCATTCAGTTCGTACAACTCTTTCTCGGTGTCCACAACTTCGGTCACGCGCTCCATCCTATTTCTCCAATTGATTCAGTCCTATCTGCTTCTGGTTTTCCAAAGCCGCAGATACAACTCCGGCGAGTGCAATTGTGGCTGCCTACCCGGCTTATGATTCTGGTCTTCCAAGACAATGACACTGAATTGTATGCTAGAACGGGTGTGTCAGCCAAATTGCGACACTCGTACAGCGACCGCAGATACACAGCGCGCTCCTTGAGAGTCTATACTGAATTGCGTTTTTCCGCTAATAGCGGGCTGCGTAAGGTAGAGGGAGAGGAGTGTGCAAGGAGGAGGACGAGGCAGGCTGAAGCTCTTGGAGTCGACCGCTCAAGTTTTTCGATCACAAGTTGCAGAGTTGGCAAATCGCCTCGGATTCGGAATACGTTCACTTTAGTCGCTGGCGGGCTGATTCTCCTGTGGAGTGGTCGTCTTCACGTAGACTTCATAGATTCGCTGGCCAGCCGTGATATTTGTCATCACGGCCAGGACCCACAGAACGGGCAGAACCAGTCCCAGTATGAGTGCCGCGATCAGCAGCACGAGGCGCTCCGGCCTCTGGAGTATCCCCACCTTGCATTCGATGTCCAGCCCTTCGGCTCTGGCACGCGTGTAGCTGACCGCCCACGAGCCGACCAACGTCAGGAAAATCAGGAGGAGCTGGGTCTGCGCGTCGCCTAGGTTGGCGTAGTAGACTGTCAGCCCCAGGTATGTGATGCTCTCAGAGTAGCGATCCAGCGTGCTGTCCAGAAATGCGCCGAACTTGCTCTCGCTCTGGCTGACGCGGGCCAGCGCTCCGTCTACCATATCAAACATTGCCGCGACCCACAGAATCCCGCCGCCAATGCGCAGATTGCCCGTCGCCAGCAGCGCGGCCGCGCCGATCGTCAACGCGAACCCGGCGAATGAAACCATGTTCGGGGTAACGCCGAAGCGCTGCAGCCAGCGTACGATCGCGGCAACGGAGGACGAGAGCAATGGACGGACATGCTTAGCCAACATCGGTCTGCTTCTCACTCAGTCTAACTTTGTGAAGGTGGGACAATCGGGCTGCCATGCAGTATACATCGGCTCCAGATTGTTGCCAAAAGATACGGAAATCGTGCGAATGTCGTCATAGAGATAAGTCGGTCGGCTGCTACATTTTCTGAGGGAAACTTTCGCGCGCTAACCGGCCTCAGCCGAGTTGGGACTGACCGTTCATGGAAAGTGGATTGGCATAGAACTGCCCGCCGCGCAGCGAACCAAGCGTAAAGCCCCATTGGTCGGTTGTCCGGGACTCTTGTTGAAAGCCGGGATCCAGCAAGTAGGCGATGGCCGGGGTGGTAACGGACAGCGTTCCGTGAAATGAGGTAATGTGCGCGTAGTGGATGTGCCCGCTCAGAATCGCGTGGACGTTTTGGCCCTTGATCGCTTGCGCCAACGCGTCTGGATTGCGTAAGCAATGCTCGTTCAGCGGTTCCACTATGCTGAAGACGGGGGGATGGTGGACGGCGATCAGATTGCCCAACGGGGCCGGCTTGCGTAACTCCGCCTCAAGCCACGAAAGCTGTCGCGCGTCCAGTTCGCCATGAACCGCATCGGGCACCTTGCTGTCCAACATGATTACGCGCAATCCGTCGAACATGGCGCTATGGTAGAATCGTTGGGTTTCGTCGGCTGCCTCTTCGCCCAGCACGACCTGACGAAAGGGAACGCGTCGGTCGTGATTCCCCAGACCAAGTATGAGCGGAGCGTCAAAGCCACGCAGCTCATCAAGCAATCGGTTCAGCGTCCTGTACTCCGTCTCTTCGCCTTCGTTGGCCAGATCGCCGCTCAGGATGAAGAAATCCGGCCTGATTTTCATATTGCGTATGCGGGCAATGACCCTGCGCAGATTGTCAGCTGGACGCTGTTCCTTGAGTTGCTCTTCCGTACTCGACATGATATGCAGATCGGTCAGATGTACGAATGTCAGGTCAGACATGATTGTTGCGCCTTCCCGGTCTGGGCTATATATTGATGGGTGAAAACATCGGCCATCGGATAAGGCAGGGCCGTGCATTCAGTTTCCCATGATAGCGTCTTCATCCGTCGCATGACAAATAGGGAATATCATCGCAATGAGTGACAAGATCATCTACTCGATGGTGGGCGTCGGCAAAAACTACGGCCCTAACCAGCGCGTCCTCCGGGACATCAGCCTGGGCTTCTTTCTGGGCGCAAAGATCGGCGTGCTGGGCCTGAATGGAGCTGGCAAGTCGACACTGCTGCGCATTATGGCCGGTGAAGAGAGCCAATACGACGGCGAGACGATTCTCACCGAAGGATATACACGCGGCTTTTTGCCCCAGGAGCCTGTGCTCGACACATCCAAAACTGTGCGCGAGATCGTCGAGGAGGGCGCGCAAGAGGCGGTTGACGCCCTGGCCGAGTTTGACGCAATCAATGCCCGTTTCGGCGAGGATCTCTCAGCCGCAGAGATGGATGAACTGATCGAGCGGCAGGGCGCTGTGCAGGACAGATTGGACGCGCTGGACGCCTGGGATCTCGACAGCCGCCTGGAACTGGCGATGGATGCGCTGCGTTGCCCGCCGGGGGATACGCCTGTCGCCATCCTCTCCGGCGGTGAACTGCGGCGGGTCGCCCTGACGCGACTGCTGCTCAGGAAGCCGGATATTCTCCTGCTGGATGAGCCGACAAACCATTTGGACGCACAGTCGGTCGCTTGGCTCGAACGCCACTTGCAGGAGTACGCGGGCACGGTCATCGCCGTCACCCATGACCGCTACTTTCTCGACAACGTGGCCGGATGGATTCTCGAACTGGACCGCGGCCACGGCATCCCGTGGCGGGGCAACTACTCGGGCTGGCTGGAACAAAAACAGCAGCGCCTGGCTCAGGAGGAGAAGCAGGAGAGCGCCCGACAGAAGACGTTGCAGCGGGAACTGGACTGGCTCCATATGTCGCCCAGGGCGCAGCAAACCAAGCGCAAATCTCGCGTCAATGCCTACAACGATCTGCTCACCCAGGAGTTTGAGAGGGCGCGCGAGGAGCGGGAGATCTACATTCCGCCCGGCCCGCGCCTGGGAGACCTGGTGATCAGGACGCAGGGGCTTAGCAAGGGGTTCGGCGAGAATCTGCTCTTTGAAGACCTCTCGCTCGACATTCCGCCCGGCGCGATTGTGGGCATCATCGGGCCGAACGGCGCCGGAAAGACGACGCTTCTTCGGCTCATCACCGGTCAGGAGGAGAAGGATAGGGGCAGCCTTCGCCTCGGCGAAACGGTCTCGCTGGCCTATGTGGATCAGAGCCGCGACGATCTCGATGCCAACAAGAGCGTCTGGGAGGAGATTAGCGGGGGCAATGAGCAGTTGCAACTGGGGAATCGGGTAGTGAACAGCCGCGCCTATGTGGCCCGCTTTACCTTCAGCGGTCAGGAGCAGCAGAAGAAGGTCGGCGCGTTATCCGGCGGCGAGCGCAACCGCGTGCATCTGGCCAAGCTGCTGAAGAGCGGCGCTAACCTCATTCTCCTGGACGAGCCGAGCAACGACCTGGATGTGAACACCCTGCGGGCGCTGGAAGACGCGCTGGAAACTTTCGCCGGCACCGCGTTGGTCATCTCCCATGATCGTTGGTTCCTGGATCGGATTGCCACCCATATCCTTGCCTTTGAGGGCGACAGCGACGTGATCTGGTTTGCGGGCAACTACAGCGAATATGAAGAGGATCGACTGCGTCGCCTCGGCGCGGCGGCCACGCGCCCGCACCGTATCACCTATCGCAAGCTGAGCCGGGCGTAGGCGTTTTCCACTACTCCAGGCCCGCCAACTCCGCCGCCCGCTCCCGCAGCTGCTGTCGTTCCACCCGCGACGCGGACCAGGACCAGCCGAGAGCTTCGGCAATCTGCTCCGCGTCCAGCGCGGCCAACTGGGAAAAGGTAGTGACACCGGCGTCCCGCAGTTGCTGAGCAAGAGACGGTCCAATGCCCACCAGACGAGTCAGGTCGTCTCCTTCGTTCGGAAGGGGAGCGTCCTCCGGGCGCATTTCCGGCGGCGTCGGCTCCTCGGCTACGGGCGGTTCCAACTCTTCCCCTGTGGCGGCACGCTCCGCAAGAGGCGGCTCGTTCGCTTCAAGCACGGGACCGGAGGCGGCGGGGCTTTCCGCGTCATTAGTAGGCTCTACTCCCAGAGCAGGTTCCTCACTTGACCCAGGCGAATCCTGGCCCGCAGGCGGCGCGCCATTTGGCAGACGACCGGAACTGCGCGCTAGATGCACAATTACCGCGCCCGTTCCGGTCGAACCGATCAACAGAGCGACGAAGAAGCCGAGGCAGGCGAACAGCGCCCAGGCGAATGCTGTAACGCCGGTGACAAGCAGCGAACTGAGCGCGATCGAGACAAGGGGATTCCAGGAAAGAGCGGACTGGCGGGCGAGAAACTCGTCCAGGCGGCTGCCCAGCCAACAGCATGTCACTGTCCAGCCGCACAGAAGCACCAGCGTCAGCAACGCCAGCAATGGCAATGCAAGAAGCGCAAAACAGATCGTGATCGTCAGGATGGCGGCCAGAAGCGCGGACCCCATAACCACAATCGCACCGGTCGCAAAGCTGAGGGCGGCTTTCTTCTGCGCGGTTTGAGTGATACGCTCAATCTGTTTAGGCAGAAGCCAGGCGAACAGCAGAACGAGACCGGTGATCAGCAGTGTCCACAGAAAGGCCTGCGCCAGCTTTCCCAGGAAGAGAATGAACCAGGGTGGCCTGTGAGAAGCGAACTGGGCGAGGACTTCGGCTTCCATCTCCCGCGCCGCTTCCTGATACAAGGCGGCCTGGGCTTGAATTTCGGCTTCCGCCATTGCAGGAATTGCAGGCATGGCAGGCGGAGCAGGCATGGCTGGCGGGTGGGCGATGCTATTTGTGTAGATCCTCCAGCTTTCGCTGCCACCCACCTGCGCGGCCTGTCCATGCGAGATCTTCCCGCCAATCACATTGACATTGCCGCCGACGCGAGCGGTCCCGGTCAGGGAGGCGTCTCCGCCGACAACAGCGACATTGCCGCCGACCGTTGAGGCCGCCGTCACATCGACGTCGCCGCCAATCACACTGACATTGCCGCCGACCTGTGAGTTTTCGACCAGTTCGGCGTCACCGCCAACCACAACAAGATTGCCGCCGATCTGCCCCTTCAGTGTCAGGTCGTCGCCGACGATCAGCAGGTTTCCTTTGACATGCTCGTCCTGCCCAAGGGTAAAATCGCCGCCGAGAATGGCGACATTGCCACTGAGCGTCCTGCCATTATAGTCGATGCGCTCCTGCCGGAATGGGGTGAACAGGATCACCAGCGTTCCCAGGGCGACCATGAGAGCTATAACCATCCAGCATCCGATCCTGCGAATCGACTTCATCTAATGACCTCCTTGCATATGCCTGTCAGGGCGGCCCTCTTTGCCGGTCGAACGAGGCTGCTGTCTCGTCACCGAAGGAGAAGCGTTCGCTCGCTTCATCGCCTTCCGTTCTGCTGCGGGGCTGTGCAATGAGGATCCCTAGAGCGGACTCTGGCGCCAGTCCCCGAACATTCGTGAACGGACCGGCTGCGCGCTGCGCTGAATGACCAGGCACCACACCACCAGCGCCAGTCCTCCAATGAGCAGATAGGCGGAGGCGACTCCCAACGCAGTCGGAGTCGCTGTCAGTTCGATGACTACGCCCCATAGCGACTGCCCGACCACGCCCGCCACCTCCCAACCCTCCGCAAGAAACTGGCCTGTTGCTGCGAAGCGGTCCAGGTTTGTGTAGATCAGCGCGCCGACCAGTCCGAAGACGCCAATCAGGCCAAGCGCCCAGACGAAAACGGTCAACACCGTGAGCAACAGAGCGATCTGTACATTGCGCATTCGCTCGCGGCGGGACAGCTGCTCCGCCACCTTATGGGAGAAATCCAGCGCAAGCTCGGGCGCAGGCGCGGCCCGCAGCTGCTGATCGATCACCTGCCACAGCAGCCACTGCTCGCGGCAGTTGCCGCACTGCTCCAAATGTCCGTCCAGCCGCCGCTGTTCGTGTGCGTTCAGCATTCCGTCCAACCCCAGCGAGATCATCAACAGGTAGTCGCTGTGGTCCACTGAATGGGAAGTTGACGCATGAGTCTCAGGAATTCTTGCGGCCATCGTTCTCTCCTGTTCAATCACAGGCCAGCGCCGCTCATGAGCGCTAGATGTAAGGGAACTGTTGCCTCCCGCCATGTTTCTGCCTGTCCAGCCGAGTCGAAAAGAATGGCAGATTCCTCTGCTTCGTCATCTGGTCGGTCGTTCAACTGCCTGGTCAGTTTCGGATCTGTCTCGGTCGGTTCAACTCGATGCGGCTGTTGGGCCGTCTCATAGAGCGTTGCCAGCTTTCTGCGTGCGCGGAAGAGTCGGCTCTTGACTGCTGCCACCGAAATGTCCATGACATCGGCGATCTCCTGATAACTGCAATCGTTCCAATAACGCAGAACCAAAGGCGTGCGGTAGTCCGGCTCCAACTGGTTGACGAGCGCCTGCATCTCCTCCGCCTGTTCAGCCGCCAACGCCTCTTTCTCAGGACCTGCTGATTCGCTCTCCAGGCTGAACACGACCGGCGATTCATCCAGCCCGACGAACTGCACGCGCCGTTTGCGCAATCTGTCGATGCAGTGATAGTTGGCGATGGAAAAGAGCCAAGTGCTGAACTTGTGCTGCGGATTATACTGATGCAGCCGGGAATAGGCGCGCAGGAATGTCTCCTGAGCGGCGTCTTCTGCTTCTGAATAATCGCCGAGCATACGGTAGGTCAGAGCGAAGACCGGCCTCTGATAGGTCTCCACCAGCAGGCCAAAAGCTGCCTGTTCGCCAGCTCTGGCGCGTTCCAACCAGCCCTGTTCTTGTTCATTCATTCGACAGCACCTTTGTACGCTTATTGTCTACTACGCACCTTCTGGCGTAAAGTTTCGCGAGACTTTGTTTTGTCCTACCAATTGCCCTCGTTATATAATGAATCGGATTCACGGCGCGGCATCCTGCCAAATCCCTGATAGGCGGCTGACATTTTTCTGTCAGGCCAATTTCGGCCCGTTGACGGGCGTGCCGCAAACAGTTCGGCAAAGGGTAGGAACTGCTGCACTGCTCAATTGGCAACTCAGATGGTGCGCGATGTCTGCCGTTTCGATTGTTCATGTCATCCCATCTGCCGTCTGAACCCTTGAAAGGAACGGACAACGATGCAAGTCATTTATCCATTCACCGCGATTGTTGGCCAGGAGCGCATGAAGAGAGCGCTGATTCTGAACGCAGTCCATCCGCTGATCGGCGGTGTGCTGATCAGGGGCGAACGCGGTACGGCCAAATCGACCGCCGCCCGGGGTCTGGCAGCCCTGTTGCCGGCGATCGAAGCAGTGGATGGATGCCCCTTCGCCTGTTACAACGACAACCCGCTCGGTTTGTGCCATGTCTGCGAGGCGGGCGCACAACGCGGCAACAACGGCGATGGCGAACTAATGGCCGGCGAGAGAAACACGCCGTTCATCGACCTGCCGGTCAGCGCAACCGAGGACCGGGTCGTCGGTACGCTCGATATCGAGAAGGCGATTCGCCAAGGGGAGCGACATTTTGAGCCGGGTATCCTGGCCGCCGCCAATCGGGGCATCCTCTACGTGGACGAGGTCAATCTGCTCGATGATCACGTGGTGGATCTGTTGCTGGACAGCGCGGCCATGGGCGTAAACGTTGTCGAGCGCGAAGGGATCAGCGTGCAGCACCCGTCCCGTTTTGTGCTGGTCGGCTCCATGAACCCGGAAGAGGGCGACCTGCGGCCACAACTGCTGGATCGCTTCGCCCACGCCGTCGATGTGATCGGCATTGACGAGCCGCGAGCTCGGGTGGAGATTCTGCGGCGCCGCACCCGCTTTGAGCAGGACGCCGACCGCTTCACCGACGACTTTGCCGCCGAGGCGCAGAGTTTGGGAGAACGCATCATCCAGGGCCGCCGCCGCTATCACAATGTGCGCTACACCGACAAAGACCTTTACACCATCGCCGCCCTCACCAGCAGCTTCAATGTAGACGGCCATCGAGCGGATCTCGTCATTCTGAATACCGCCCGCGCTCAGGCCGCTTTTGAGGGCCGCGAGGATATTACAGACAGGGACATCCTGCTGGCGGCCGAGTTGGCGCTGCCCCATCGAATGAAGAAACAACCCTTCCAGGACTCTGCCCTGCAGCCTGAGCAGCTTGAGGCAAATATGCGCCAGGCCCGCGCCGAAGCTGAAGAGAACGAAGAGTCGATGGAAGAGGCGGACGGCGATGCGGCTTCAATGGAAAAAAAAGTGACGAGGGTGATGACTCCGAGGAACTAGATTCCTCGCCGGAGAGTGGCGAAGGCGGTGTGGCACAGCCGGACGCCTCTCCCCAACAGAGTTCATCACCCGGAGACGAAAAGGGCGCCCGCAAACCCGTCGATATCGGGGAGATTTTTGAGGCCCGCAAACTGGACACGCCGCTCGACAAGATGACGCGCGAAAAGTCGGGCAAACGCTCCTACAGCCGCACGGACCGCAAACGGGGCCGCTACATCAAGGCGCGTCCGGCCAATGATAAGTTCGACGACATCGCCTTTGATGCCACGTTTCGCAACGCCGCCCCGCACCAGAAAAAGCGGCACGAGAGCGGCGAAAGCGATCTTGCGTTGCAATTGCGTATGTCCGACCTGCAACGCAAAATTCGTGTACGGCGAACCGGCAGCCTGATCCTCTTCGTCGTAGACGCCAGTTGGTCGATGGCGGCCAGCGAACGCATGGAGGCGACCAAGGGCGCGATCTTCAGCCTGCTGGTCGAAGCCTACCAGCGCCGCGATCAGGTGGGCCTGGTCGTCTTCCAACGCGACAAGGCCCGCGTTGTGCTACCGCCAACCAACAGCGTCGAACTGGCCGAAAAGGCTCTGCAAGACCTCCCCGTAGGCGGCAAGACCCCTCTCAGCAGCGGTCTGTTGGCCACCTGGCAGGTGGTGGAGAACGCCCAGCGTCGCGATCCGGAACTGCGCCCGCTGGTGATGCTCCTGACCGACGGCGCCGGCAATGTCAGTATGACCGGCATGCCCGCTCAGGAAGAGGCGATGAAGGTGGCCACTCTGTTCGCCCACGAGGAGGTGCGTACCATCGTCATCAACATGGAGCACATGGCCTTCGACCGCGGCTTGGCTCAGGCCCTGGCTGACCAGATGGGAGGCGTCTGCTACAATCTGCCGGACCTGCGGGCGGACACGCTGCTGAATACCGTCAAGCGGGAAATCGGCGGGTAAGGGATCTCGGAGTTCAGACGGGCGCCGGCATCGCTGAACCAGAAGGGCCAGCATTCAACGATTTCGCATAGTGAGCAAACACAGATGACCATGCCCACAGGCAGAGAGGGCAGCGCGCCGGCGCTGAAAGGCTCCTGGGAAGCGCTGCAATCCGAAGCACTGGCCTTGTCCCGACAGGGCAACGACGAAGCGCTCGACAAGTTCAACTACCTCATGGAGCGCCTGTCCAGGTTGCCGGAAGCGCGTCGCTTCGCCCAGGATTTCAGGTTGCAGACGATCCTGGAACAGAGTATGCTCGGCCTGCAATCCCACTTTGCCAGACGCAACCGTCTCGATGAGATGGCGGCCGCCGATGATGACGTTCTCAACCTTTTGGGTGATGACGCCCAGTCACTGTGGCGCGAAAACCAGGCGCGTGCCTTCTGGTGGCAAGGCCGCCACGAGGAAGCGGCCGAGATCGTGCGCCCCGAAGTTGATAAGCTGCCGTTTGAGGTGGAGTTGCGTTGGCTGCTCTTCTCCATCCTGATCGACGCCCACAAGTTCGACGAGGCGGACGGGGTGAGGCTTTCGCTTCTGCGAAAGCTGGAGGGGCGCTTTCAGGATAGAGGTCTCCAAGAGTTGGACCTTACAGATGAGCGCACTCAACTCGAGGTCAAAGAGACATTAGCTGGTGAAGGGAGCAGCGATCAGATATCTCTTCAGCTTGCGCTTATGCACTTCTTGACCGCCAGCCTGGAGCTGGAAAAGGGGCGGTGGCAGAAGGCGGTCGATGCGTTTGGCACAGCCACAAAACTATCCGACGCGTATAGCGAACGCTGGCACCTGCTCTATCGACCGCTGGTGGTCAACCGACAGAGCCGACTCGCGCAACGGGCGCTCAACCGCGAAAAGTCGACCGCCTCGCAGGGGTTCTGGCGCGGGCTGTCCGGCTTCTATGATGGCGACCGGCAGGGGGCTGGAACGGAATGGAAGCAGGTGGCGCAGATCTCTCTCGACAAGGTGACGCTCCCCTCGGTTGGTGACTGGATCCTGTCCCATTACTATCTGGACGCGCCTCAGCTTGCCTCCCAGGCCGAGGCGGAAAACACGCCGTCGCAGGACGCAGATGGCTCCAGCGACGGCGACAGCCAAGGTTCCCTTGCCGATGAGGGCCGGAAGGGTTTGCAGGTCGCTCTGAACCTGCTGGGGCAACCGGATACGCAGCGCGATCCGCTCGTGTTGGGGCTGGCCGCGCTGGGCTGGGGCATGGCAGGCAACAAAGAGCATCTTCACCGCAATTTGCGCCATGCGCTCGAACTGCTGCGCGCTTCCCTTCAGGATAACAAACTCGCCGTCTTCAACTGGTATTTTTTCCGCGACCTGCTGCCGCCAGAGGATTTCGCCGAGGTGGAGCAGTATTTCCACAGACCTAAAGCTGAGGGACGAGGCGAGAGTGGAGAGGACTGAGGAGAGAGAGCTCCTTCACTTCTTACTTCTTGCAGATCCCCGCTTCGGATACGAATGGTGCATACCGCCGTAGGCAACCGGCCGGATGCGTTTGCGCCATTTCGCCCAGGTGCTCATCAGATGGGGCCAGAACGGACTTTCCTTGCCCATCGGCTTAGCCAGCTTTAGCGCGTCGATGAACGACTCCGCGTCGTCTTCAAAGGGCGGCATCTCGACGTAGCAATGTCCCAACTCGAACGGGATGTGCGCGTCGCTGCCGGCGGTGGTCAGCAGGCCGTGTTGTTGCGCCAACGCCAACGCAGCCAGATTGTCTTGCGGGCGCACGCAGCGGGCGTTGCGCACCTCCAGCGCGTCCACTTGATCAATGACCTCCAACACGTTCGCCATCCCCATCGCCGACCCGCGCAAAGAGTCCAGGGGATGGGGAATTGAGATCATCGCGCCCTGTTCGCGTAGCCGCCGAACTGTCTCCAGGGGCGAAAGACCGCGCGGCACCTCCTCCTGAACGAAATAGGCGATCAGTTCACCGTGCGTCGTCATAATCTCCTCGCCGACGATGATCAGATCGGGCGCCAACGCCTTGGCCCGCAATGCCCCGGCCAGGTTATCGTGTTCGGTGATCGCCAACTTGTCCAGACCGATACTGCGGGCGCGGGCGATCGCGGCCTCCGGGCGCGTAAGGCAATCCTTACTGTAGATCGTATGTGAGTGCAGGTCGACTTTCCACATTGCGCTAAGGTGTAGTTGGGAGAGGGGAGAGAACATTGTTCGCCCCTCTCATATCTTATTCCTCAGTCCTCGATTCAACTTGATTCGTCAGCAGGTGGCGCCATAACGCCAGACTGACGAGGCCGATGGCGATGCCGAACCAGAGAGTGAGAAAACGGATGAGCAGCGCCGCGGCCACGGCTGCCGAGCGGGTCAACATCAGGAGTTGCGTACTGAGCGCGGCCAGCGAGCCTTCCACGCCGCCCAGGCCGCCGGGCGTCGCCACGACCGCGCCGACAACGGTGCTGATGTTGAAGATCGAAACCGACGTCAACATCGAGTCGAAGCCCGCGGCCACGCCGAAGCCTAGCATTACCAAGTAGAATGCCAGTCCCTGACTCGCCCAACTAACAAGGCCGACGAGCACCGAAATCAGCAGGTACTTGGGTTGCAAAATGTGGTAACTGCTCTCGTAAAACGCGGCCAGCTTGTCGGCAAAGCGACGCACCAGTGGGAGGCGGTGGCCCAAAGCCAGGCCCCAAAGCGCCAGCGGCCGAATCTGAATTCCAACGATGATCGCGATGATCACCAAGAGCGCTGCCGACGCCGCCAGTCGGATCGCCGCATCATCAATTGCCAGCAGGCCAATCCCGGCCAGCAGGATCATCGCCAGCCCGTCGGTCATCCGCTCCGCCAGCACAACCGGCGCGACAACGGAGACGGGTACGCCGGTCACATTACGCACCATGAACGCCCGCAAAAACTCGCCCACTTTCCCCGGCGTCATCATCAACAGAAAGCTGACGCCGTAGATACGCGCACTCTGATCGAAACTGATTGGGGCCTTGATCAGCCGCAAATACCAGTGCCACTTGAGCAAGCGAACGCCGAAGTTCACCAGGGTCAGCCCCAGCGCCGGCGGCAGCCACATCCAGGGGAAGTCAGCCAGCCGCGCGGACAACTGCCGCCAGTCACCATAGAGAATCAGCGCCATGTACACCAACAATGCAAGCAGCAGCGACCAGAGGAACTGAATGCCCAGCCGTTTTCGGTCCATATACTTTCCGTGTGTGAGCTGGGCAACAGGAATCTCTGCGTCTCCGCCCATCGTGTAGTGCCATTATAACCGCGCAAGGCGCAAAGGCTCAATTCAGCCCTTGATCCGTCTGACTCGCCTCCAGCGATTTGTCGTTCACGGCTCTGTCGGCAGGGAACTGTCAGGCGACTGCCAGAAGCTGAGAACCGTGCGCGCAAAGGCCCCTGGCCGTTCCAGGTGGATGGCGTGCCCGGTCTCTGGAAGGATGACCAGGCGGACGTTGGGGATTTGTTGCGCCATCTGTCGGTTGATGGCAACGAACTTCGCGTCGTCGCCGCCCGCGAGCAGAAGAGTGGGCACGGTCAAAGAGGGCAAGCGGGGTTGTAGATTGGGCTGAGCGCCGGCGCCCATCCCTCGCAGACTGTTGGCCAAGCCGCCGGGCCGGTTCTGCAGGCGTTGTGTTCGCAGCTCTCGGCGTTGCTGCGCGGACAGGCGAAGTCGCTGGCTCTTCCACAAGGGGAGGGACGCCCAGTAGTCAACGAATGCGGCGATACCATCCCGCTCAATCTGTGTGGCAAGCGCGTTGTCCCGTTGGCGGCGCTCGGCCCGTTCGGTCGCCGAAGCCAGCCCCGGCGATGCGCTCACCAGCGTCAACGACCGCACCCGCTCGGGGTAGGTGAGCGCAAAATAGAGCGCCAGCCGCCCTCCCATCGAGTAGCCCAGCAGATTGATGGTCCCGTCGGAGGAACATTTCAATAGCGCATTCAGGTCGGCCGCGGCGTGAGCCATCGCGTAGCGCTTCGGATCAGCCGGGGCAGGCGAGCGGCCGTGGCCGAGGAGGTCCGGGGCCAGGACGCGATTGCCGGCCGCGGCGAACGTCTGCCCCGCCTCAGTCCAACTCCTCCCATGACCGGTGAAACCATGCACGAGCAGGACGGTCGGGGCCGAGGGTCTGCCCCAACTGTGCAGATTGTAAGTGTTCGGCGAGGTCATCAACAAGGTCTCTGAACCAATCGCGTCCCAATCTCCGCCCTCAAGCAGGCATGTCTACCTGGCGCGCCCGTCGACGGCCAATCCGCGGATCAGTTGTGACAGGTACCTTTTCAACGCCAGATTTCCGGCTGCGAAAGCGGGAACCCCTCGCCCGCCAGTTCTTCGCCGTCTTTCACCGTGAAGTTCGGAATCAGAGGATGGCTTGGCGCCTGCTCCAGTTTGACCCGCACGCCATCAGCCACAAAAATCATGATGTGCGCGCGGCGCTGCCGCTCGGTCACGTTGGCGGGCGTGGCGTGGAAGTTGAGGCAGTCGTGGAACATGCACTCACCGGCCTTGAGTTCCACCGGGCGCCCGATCGAGGCCGGTTCGTAAGCCATCTTCTGCCGCACCGACTCCTCCGGCTCTCGCCCCTCGGCTTCTACCGCCGCCCGCGCTTCCAACTCCGCGGCGTATGACTCCAGGCCGAAACGGGGATCCCTGTGGCTGCCAGGCACCACGTGCATGCAGCCGTTTTCCGCCGTGGCATCATCCAGAGCCAGCCAGCAGGTTACAATGCGCGGCTCCCGCAGCGGCCAGTTGTAGAAATCCTGGTGAAAGCGGAAATGGCCGTTGTCCGCCGGCGGCTTGGAGATGATCTGGTCGTGCCAAAGCCGCACTCTGGGCGCGTTCAATAGGGCGCCCGCCACGCCGGAAATCACCGGGTGGTGAAGCAGCCGCTCATAGGACGGCTCCCGCTTAAACATATTGACGTACTGAGTGATCACTCGCGGCTTTGCCGCCATTGCCTCGTTCGCCACTGCTTCTTTCGTCATTGCCTCGCCGCGCCTGTGCCCGAACCCGAACTCCACTTCCGAGTCGTCGCCGCCTGCCCTTTCGATGGCGATCACATTGTCCAGGGCCGCGCGCAGCGTCTCTACCTCGTCCATCTCCAACACCTGGCCGTAGCGCAAGTAGCCGTTCTCAGCGAAGAAATCGATCTGTTGTTGCGTGATCATATCTACGTGTCCTTATTTGACGTCAAGAATGTAGTCTTTTTCAATGGCCAGATGGACGGAACTGTAGTGCTCAATAGCCCATTTCCTAGCTGCCACCATCGTGCGAAACGAATGCCGCGTTCCGTCCAATCGGGAGAGCAGCGAGAATAGTTCACGCTCTTCACTGACCTGTCCTTCGGCAACTAGCATCTTATCAACAAATAACCGGAATTTCTCGCGGTCATTTGAAGAAATCCAGGCAAAGGTGGCCCTGAGCTTAGCATTGTTTGAGGCGGTTTGCGAGAGACGAATCGAATCGAAGTGCTCGAAGGCCCAATTCTTGGCAGCCTGCATGGTACGAAATGAACGTGCAGTTCCGTTCAACTGGGAAACGATAGAAAACAGATCACGCTTCTCCGCGACCTTTCCTTGTGCAACGAGCGTCCCATCTACAAGAATCTGGAAGTTCGTACGGTCGTCGGAGGAGAGCCAAGAAAAGGATGCCCTGGAAGTAGATGTGGGTGGAAGATCCGCCAAGGCGTTGTGAAAATCAAAATGCTCAACCGCCCAGCTTTTCGTGTCCCGCATCGTATGAAAAGAATGCGTCGTTTCGTCAAGGACGGAAGTTACAGAGAACCGATCGCGATTTTCTGAAACTTGACCTATAGCAACGAGCATCCTATCAACGAATAGCTCAAAGTTTGCGCGGTCGTCAGAAGAGATCCATGAGTAGGACGCTCTGGTGTACGGAATGAACTCCCGCGCGGGGATCGCATGGCGAAACCAGTCGGCATCCAACTCAAAGGCGTCCGGGTCGGCCTCTATGCCGGCCTGGATCGCAGCCTCTTCGCCCTCCTGGGCCGCAATCTCTTCAAATGTCCTTCCGCTATCCTTGTTCCTGTTCATATCGCCTCACCTCCCGCGCGTTGGCTTTGCGTAAACTGATGATTCGCCTTCTGTCTTCGCGTTCGGTATGCACAATCACGTGGAGCCGCTTCCCTATAAAACCATATGCTACAATGCGACGTTCACCACTTCGGTTGTCCGGCACAAATAACGCTGTATCCCAGTCAAACTCGCTGGCGGTATTGAAATCGATCTCATGTTTAGCTAGGTTGCCGCGGCGCTTGTTTTCATCCCACTCATACTTCTCTTCCATTATCTATATCTTAACGGCAAACATCCGTGTGTCAACCAGCCAAATGTTTAGGGTGTATCCAGTATACTTGCGCAGTCGTTGTCTGAATTGTGGCTTACGGGACATGGGGATGGGTTCTGACTAAAGCGCAGGCGCATCTGCCAGCATATCAGGACGCGCCCACCCGCCAGTTAAGAAATTCGGATAGCCCCAAAAAGCTGGGGACGAGATTTCATTTTGGGGCGCGCGCAGCGCATTCGTGCGGGTCCCGGATTTTGGGTGGTGACGCGGGAATCGCGGTGTGAGCGGGCTGTCAGGGGGTGGATTCCAGGAAATTTCTTGCAAAAATGTCCGCTTTGTCCGCTTTACCCCCCCCTTGATTACTATGCGAAATGAAACGTTCTTTTGGGTTGACGGAGGCTGGCGCCGGTGGCATTGCCTGACCGATGCACAGAGGTATTATACAACACTTCAGATTTGGCAGGTGACAGGCTCGGCAGATGGGGTGTATCCAGGATATTTGGCGCGCTTCTGGCCCTATCTTGACAGCTACGCGGGGCGCCGGCGAGACAGCCGCGATTTTGAAGGTTTTTTTGCGGAGAGGGTTTCATTGCCAACGCCAATACAAAGAACCTTCAAACCCAGGGGGATATGCAATAATCTCGGATGCACTCAGTGTTTACGCCAACGATCTCCTGGTGGGCTATCTGTCCATGTCTAATTTGAAATTCGTGTCGGATGCCGCGAGGACGCCCGCTTAGCGCGAGGTCGCTCCGTCCGTCAACAGCATCTCCACCGCGCGTCGAGCGATCTTCCCGGAGGCGGTCTTGGGCAGCGCCTCGACGAAGAGGATGTGCCCGGCAGAAGGCTGCTTGTAACCGGCCAGGCGCGTCCGGCTGTAGGCCAGAAGGGCCGCACGGCCTAGAGTCTCCCCGGCGCGCAGTAGGACCGCGGCCGCGCAACGTTGCCCCCACTCGGCGTCGGGCAGACCGACGACACAGACGTCGGCCACAGCTGGATGGCCCCGCAACACTGATTCCACCTCCGCAGGATAAATGTTTTCGCCGCCACTTACGATCATGTCGGCGCGCCGCTGCACGACAAACAGTTCGCCTTCAGCGTCGAGATATCCCATGTCGCCGGTGTGCAGCCAGCCGTTCTGCAAAGCGGCGAGCGTGGCGTCCGGGTTGCCATAGTAGGCCGCCATCACCTGCGGCCCGCGCACAAGTATCTCGCCGTGTTCCTCTTGGTCAAGACAGCGTCCCTCTGCGTCCGCGATGCGCACCTCTGTGAACATGAGCGGCCTTCCCACACTGCCCGGTTTGCGCCGCGCATCCGCAGGCAGCGCGGTGGCAACCTGCGAAGCGGCTTCGGTCAGGCCGTAGGTTGGGGCGACAGGGACGCCTGCTTCTGCTGCCGCGTGCAGAAGGTCCGGCGTGGCCGCGGCGCCGCCCAACAGGACCATGCGCAAGCTGTGCGGCCAGGTTGAGCGCGGAGAACTGTGCAGTAGCCGATGCAGCATCGTCGGCACGAGCGAGGCCAGCGTCACGCTGTCGTCGCGCAGGCTCCGCTGGAACGCCTCCTGCTCGAAACTGCGCTTCAGTACGATGGCCGTGCCGTAGAGGCAGGAGCGAAAGACGACCGCCAGCCCGCCGACATGGTAGAGGGGCAGACAGCTGAGCCAGCGGTCGGCCGTGTCCAGCCCCAGGCGGTAGGCGGAGGCGGTGGCGCTCCAGAAGTGGTTGTCAAAACTGAGCGCCACTCCCTTGGGCGTGCCGGTCGTGCCGGACGTGAAAATGATCGATTGTATCTCCGGTTTCGTCAATCGGGATGATACTCTACAATGCTCTCGTTCATCGCCGTCGATCTGCGGAGCAGCACGACGTAATTCGGACACCGCAACGGTATCCAGCGATTTCTGTACGGGCGTGGAATTCGCCGAAATCGTTGAGTGCTGGTCTTTGCTCAACTCCGCAGCGTCCTCTGCCCCAATGTTGTCGTCAACCACGAGCAGCGTCGGCTCGACCAAGTCGATCTGGCGGCTTCGCTCCCTTGCCGTCAACCGCGTATTGAGGGGCACGAACACCGCCCGCAGGCGCGCAACCGCGTGAATCAGCGCGATCGAATCGACGGAGTTTCCCGCGTGGGCAGCAACTCGATCTCCAGCCTGCACGCCGCGCGCGACCAGTCCGGCGACCAGCGTGTCGGTCAGCCGCTCCAGTTCCATATAGCTGACCGAGCGCCCTTCAAAGAAAACGGCCAATTTTTCAGGGGTGGCCAGCGTGCGCCAACGTAACCAGTCACTCATCGATCGGATGTGCTCGCACTAGGAAACAAGCAATAGGGTAGTGAGCCAGCTGGTCTCTCTCAAGGTCTCCAAGGAAACTGTCTGAAATTCGGTTTGCGCCTCTCGTTGAACGCGTCGCGTCCTTCCTGACCTTCTTCCGACATGTAAAAGAGCATCGTGGCGTCGCCCGCCAGAACCTGCAAACCGCTCTGTCCGTCCAAATCGGCGTTGAATCCGGCCTTGAGGAAACGAATGGCGATTGGCGACTTGCGCAAAATCTCCTGCGCCCAGTCCACGCCCTCCTGTTCCAACGCTTCCACCGTCGGCAGCACCTTGTTGACCAGCCCCATCTCCAGAGCTTCCTGTGCGGAGTACTGGCGGCACAGATACCAGATCTCGCGCGCCTTCTTCTGGCCGACGATAGATGCCAGGTAGGAAGCGCCAAAGCCGCCGTCGAAGCTGCCGACGACAGGCCCGGTCTGGCCAAAGACGGCGTTTTCAGAGGCCAGGGAAAGGTCGCAGATCACGTGGAGCACGTGTCCGCCGCCGATCGCGTACCCGTTCACCAGCGCGATGACCGGCTTGGGCATTGTACGCATGTTGCGTTGGAGTTCAAGTACATTCAGCCGCGCCACCCCTTTGTCATCCACATAGCCGGCATGGCCGCGCACATTCTGGTCGCCCCCGGCACAAAAGGCGTGGACCCCGTCCTTGGGCGAAGGTCCGTTTCCGGTCAGCAGGACGACGCCGATACTGTCATCTGCCCAGGCATCCTTAAACGCCTCCGTCATCTGGTCGATGGTCTGCGGGCGGAAGGCGTTCCGTTTCTCCGGGCGGTTGAAGGCGATGCGCGCCATGCCGTCCGCCTTGTGATAGGTGATGTCGCCGTACTCTGCGACGCTCTGCCAATCGGCGCTGTCAGGAATCCTCACGTAGTCTTCTCCTTACTGTCTCTGAGTGTCTTGACCAACTCACGCCGCAGCCGCTCATCGCGTGCGCCGTCGGTGCTCAGTTCGATGAGCGTCGGCCTGCCGCAATGAAGCGATGCGCGTAGTGCTTCGGTCAGAGCGGCCCTATCCTCTGCGCTTGTCAGCACATGGTCGAGGCCGTACATTGCTGCCGCTTGTGCGAAATCCAGGCCATGGGGCGTCAGGAACAGCCGCTCGAACTGAGCATGGCCCTGCGCGATCGGCAGCCGACGGAAGACACCGCCGCCATCATTGTGGAGCAGGACGATTGTGACGTTGCCCAAACTGAGGTTGCGAACGGCCAGTAGTCCGTTCATATCATGGTAGAAGCTGACATCACCGATGAGCAGGAGCATCGGCGTGGACCGTTCCGCTGCCGCCACGCCCAGCGCGCTGGAGACCACGCCATCTATGCCGCTGGCCCCGCGGTTACCGTATACGTGAAGCTGTTTTTGATTGGGCTTAGCAAACTGGTCCACATGGCGCACCGGCAAACTGTTGCCGACAAACAGATTGGCGCCGGACGGAAGCGCCTCTACAACCGTAGGGACGACTGCCGCGTCGAACCAGTTTTCTCGCAGATACAGCGTCTGGCGGCGGTCACAACGCCGGTCGTCTGCAAGCACAGTCGCGCACCACCTGCCCATGCCCCGATCACTCCGTTCTGCCAGGCGCCGACAGAACTCCGTCTCGTCCACTTGCAAGAAATAGCGCACGCGGTGGCTGTCGTCCGCCCAGACGCCGTTGCTGCGCACGTGGATCTGGTAGGGCGGCGCGGTGCGATCCAAATAGTCGTTCAGGTGCTTTGATGTAGGCACGGCGCCGAATCGAACCACGACCTCGGGCGGCTCGAAGCTCGGTGGAAGTTGCAAAAAGCTCTCATAGCTGCCGACCACCGGCGCGGACGCGGCATGGGGTCCAAAGCGCAGACCGGACAGCGGATCGGCGAAAATGGGATATCCCGTACTCCGTGCAAGTTCCGCTATCGCATCGACCAGCGCGCTGGGGGCGCGGCCAGCCCAAGGGCCGCAGACGATCCAGCCTCGCTCGTGCGCTGAAATCAGCGCGGCCACCTCGTCGATCTGCTCTGCTGTAGGCAGTAGGACGCCCCGCCGGATCGAGGTGTGAGGAGCAAAGTGTAAGGCGTGAGATGGGACTTCGCTCTCTTCTTGCGTCTCTGCACTGTCGAAATTGGGTCGATAGGGCGCAGGTGGTTCCAACGGCTTGCGGAAAGGAAGATTGATATGCACCGGCCCTCTGCGCAATCCGTCGGCAGTGGCATAGGCCCTGGCCGCTAGCGTGCGCAGGTTACGCAGCGCCACTTCAGGCGGGTCGTCCTGCGGCAGCGCGGCATCCACCGCCCACAGGATATGATCCCCGTACATCTTGACCTGGTCTATCGTCTGGTTGGCGCCGCTGTGACGCAATTCCGGCGGCCGATCAGCCGTCAGCAGGAGCAGCGGCACACCGGCCATCCGCGCCTCCACGACCGCCGCATGGAACTCCACCGTCGCGGTGCCGGAGGTGCAGACCAGGGCGACAGGCCGACCGCTGGCTTGCGCCATCCCCAAGGCAAAGAAGCTGGCGCAACGCTCGTCCAGATGTAGAAATGTCTCTATGCCGGGGTGGGCATCGAAGGCCAGCGCCAGCGGTGTCGAACGGGAGCCGGGCGCAAGGCAGACGGCCTGCATACCCGCATTCGCCAGACCGCTGACTAGCGTTTCGGAAAAAAGCAGATTCGCGTTGGGACCGGGCAGAGCCTCTCTCATAACGGCTGACTACCAACCACAGAATTGATTATCGGTTGAAACTTCCATCCCGTCTCATCCCACTCCTTTTGCGGGACGGAATCGACGACGATGCCGGCCCCGGCGTAGGCCCAGGCACGCTCTTTCTGCACGACGGCCGAGCGGATGGCGACGGCAAATGCGCCCTCCATGCTGCAATCGATCCATCCTACCGGCGCCGCGTACCAGCCACGCAGGGTCGGTTCATGCACCTGGATAAAATCAAGCGCCAGTTCGCGTGGTGTTCCACCCATTGCCGGCGTTGGGTGAAGAGCTTTGACCAGAGGCAGCACGCCATCCTGCCTTTTGAGCCTGGCTTTGACCGGTGTATGTAGGTGCTGTATATTGCTGAGCGTCAGCACGGTCGGCTCGTTGGCGACGGTGAGCTGGCTGGCAAGCGGCTCCAAGCGCCGACGCAGCGCGTTGACCACCAGGCTGTGCTCATGGCGGTCCTTGGCCGAGGCCAGCAGCGCATTGGCTAGGTCCGCGTCTTCCGTCGCGGTCTCGCCCCGCTGGATGGAACCGGCCAGGGCCATCGTTTCCAACTCCGCCCTCTGCACGCGCACAAGCAGTTCCGGTGTCGCGCCCAAAAAGGCGTGGCCCGGCTGCGGTTCGAACAGAAAACTGTAGCATTGCGGGTAGCGGGCGCACAGATGGGTCAACGCGGGTAAGATACCGATCGGCTGCGGCGCGAGCAACTGCGCGATGCGGGAGAGGACGACCTTTTGTAGCGGCGTGGCCGCGAATTCCCGCTGGGCCTTTTCGATCATCCGCGCCCATTCACCGTAGGGCAGCGGATAATCAATCTCCACGCCTCCAAGCCCTTCAAGCCCGGCCCCGGAATTCGTCCCGTTCGGCTCGGTTTCGTGGACAACCTCGGCCTTTTTCAGCAACTCAATCCGAATGTCCAGGGCCTCCTGTAGCAAAGGCAAATTGGTCGACGCCTTCTCCTCCGGGGGCAGCAGAGCGTTGATCGTCAACCAACTCTTCTCTCCTTGCGTCACCATCTGGTAGTGGGGCAGGATGAAGTGGGCCGGATGGAAGCCGGTCCAGACCACATCGGGCGTAAACGTCTCACGAAAAGAGAATCCGCCGAAGAGTCGAGGCTGCGCCAACGCTGACCTGGGCGCCTGCTGATGGCGATCGGCAGTCCCCGTTTCGGCATGGGCGAACAGTTCACCGGCCTGACGCTGGATGGCGGAAATGCGACTGCGGCCATAGCCCATCAGATGGGCGGCCACCCCCATTCCCGCGAAGGCAGTGCCCTTGCGACCGTCGCGCCAGAAGAATCGCTCCTGTCCCTCTGCGGCATGCAAAAAAAGTTCCACCGGTAGACCCGCCACTTGACGGCTGGCGCTCACAAGGCGGCCATGGCGCGCCACATCGTATTCGTCGCCGCCTGCATCGTCGCCGAAGTCCAACCAATCATTGCGATTGGGATACGCAGGAGCGAGATTCTGAGCCGCCCCATCAACTAGAGTCTGCCTCGCCATCGAAGTATATCCTGTTCAACTCCCAATTCTCTCTTACAAGCTGCGCAATACACATTGCGAAATACGCATTGCTCACTTCGGTCTGAAATTCACACTGCGCAGCAGCATTGGCACAAGCGTGCTGACGATGCGCTCAGGCGCCGGTTCTCCGCTATAGACCCAGCGGATAGTCAGTTGATAGATGCTTCCCATCCAGGCATAGGCGATCACGTCGGTGTCGACTGCTTCGATCTCGCCAGCGGCGACCGCCTCGTCCAGGTAGATGCGGATCAGACGGGCGAAGCGCTCGTTTATCTCAAGCCGTTTCTCCTCAAAGATCGTCCCCAGCCCTGCAGCATGGACCAGCATCACCTTTGCCGGACGGCGGTAGCGGCTAAACGCCTCCAGGCAAGCCTCCAGCGCGGCCTCGACCTTGGCCATCGGGCTGGTATGCTGCTCAATCGCTTCAATGGCCCGACGTTCGATGAGATCGGCGAACTTCTCCACCAGCGCCAGAAAGAGGCGCTCTTTGTTGGGAAAGTGGAAGTAGATCGAGCCTTTGGACGTGCTGGATTCGGCGACGATTTCGTCCAGCCTTGTATCGTGATAGCCCTTGTGGCTGAAGACGTTCAGGGCGGCATCGAGGATGCGTTCACGGGTCGATTCAGGACTGCGAACTGGCTTCTCGGTCATGGAGTCCCTGCGCCAAAGCGTTAGTAAACCGACTGGTCAGTCGAAATGTCAGCGAAAAAAATACTTTGTCCAATTGTCGCAGAAGTAGCAAGCCAGTGCAACTCTTGGCGGCTATGTAACTGAGCTGGCGTGCTTCCTTTTGAGTGTGGTACAGGATCCGTCTGCGTCAAGGGTAGCCGCTTCTGATATTGGTGGCGAGATGCCGGCGTTCCCAGGGGGAGGGGATGTCACCAACCGCGGGGCACTGGGAAGCAGCGAAACTGCCGCGCCTGGGCGAAAACATCCCAGAACTGGGCCATCTGCTCAACGATGCGCGTGGGGCGGCCTTTCATTTCAAAGCCCCGGTGCTGGCCCCGAACCACGCGGCGAGGTTCCCAACCGGTTCCCTTACAATTGTTGGTAGTGGTCACAAAGTAAGTGGTGAGGGCAAAGTCTGTGTCTGAACTGTAATTGTTGCAGTTCGGAGATTGCCATGATTCGCGGATGCACGGACAAGAATGTCCATGCATCCGGATTGCCAGATCACTTACGATTCGACCACTACCCCGCATTTTACCCGGTCAACACGGTAGGAATGCGGATGCCCGCTTCCAGCTACCTCTGCAGAACCAGCCGTTCCAACGCCACGGCGGCGCCGTCCTCTTCAAGCGTCGGCGCGACCCAATCGGCCTCGGCCTGCACAACCGCAGTGGCCTGGCCCATACATACGGCGAACCCGGCCGCACGCAGCATGGGAATGTCATTCTCGTTGTCGCCGATGGCGAGCACCCGTTCTGGGTCAATGCCGAGCCGCTCCGTCAACAACCTGAGACCGTGGCCTTTGTTGGCGGTCGGCGCGGTGCCCTCCACCAGCAACTGGTGGGATCGGCTCATGTGAACTTTGCCGCCGAAGCGCAACTGTAGCGCCGACGTCAGGTCAAGCTCCTGTGTGTGATCGTTGACAGTGATGAATTTCAGTGGGCGGACGCCGGCATCGCGCAGAACTTCCGCCAAGCTCGTGTGGATCTCCCTGGGGCTGCCGAACCAATGATCATAGGTCGCGCTGTCCCAACCCTCCCAGCCCCCGCTGCCATTGGTTGTGTTGAAGCCGTTCTGCACCAGCCGCGTGCATCCACCGGACTCGTTGAGATAGAAGACAGTCGTGCGATCCTCGGAATCGGCCCATTCCGCCACGTTACGCGCCGTTTTCGGCGGGATCAGCGCCTCGTGTAGCAGGTCGCCGCTGATCGGATCCCCGATCACCGCGCCCTGTGCCGTAATCACAGGCAACGTGACGCCCAAGCCCGGGGCAACTCTACGCACGAAATCGAAGATGCGTCCCGTGGCGATCGTGACCGGCGTCCCGGCTTGTTGCGTTGCAGCGATGGCGCGGCGCACGCGCGGCGAGAATCCGCCCGCGAACTGCCTGCCGTAGATCGTGCCGTCCATATCCAGAACGACCAGTTCGAATTTGCTCTGCATTTCAGTTTCGTCTTTGCATAGAAAGTCTCCCGCAAAGAGACGGGAGACTGGTGGAAGCTGTTGTACCAAGGGGCGCTGTCATGGCCCAGAGGTTTTCCTGAGGAAGGCGCCTGTCAGTATTCAAGCGTTACCATGCGCACGAGGCCACTGTAGTCGCGGCGCAGGCCGATGTAGGATGGCTTGGGGCGCAGCTCCTGCGCCAACCTCTGCACGACCTCCCCCTGCCTGGGCGAGATTTCCAGCAGCACGGCGCCGTTGGCGCGTACCTTGTCGGCAAGTTGCTCCAACAGACGCTTGATCAGATCCAACCCTTCGGCGCCGGCCTGCAATGCCAGGCGCGGCTCGTAATCTCGCACGTCCGATTGCAGACCGGAGTATTCTTCATCGGCGATGTAAGGAAGGTTCGCTACAATCACATCGGCCGGTTCCGGCAGCGGATTCAAGAGATCGCCTTCCATGAACAGAGGCCCGCCCTCCGGTATGAGGCGGCGCTTATTTTCCTCCGCCACGTCAAGCGCATCGCGGCTGATGTCAACGCCATAGACTTTCGCTTCAGGAGCATGGACGGCGATGGTGATGGCGATCGCGCCGCTGCCGGTGCCAACATCGGCTACAACCTGCGTTTGGGGGCGGTCGCTGATCTGGGCCAGCACAAGATCGACCAGCAGTTCCGTCTCCGGCCGCGGAATCAGAACGCGCCGATCCACGGCAAACTCCAGTCCGTAGAATTCCTTGCGCCCCAGCAGATAGGCGACCGGCTCCCGCCGCCTACGTCGCGTGATCAGATCTGCGTAGCTGCGACACTCCTGTTGACTGAGTTCATGGTCGTGGTAGGCGAAGAGCCAGCTGCGATTTCGCTCTAACACATGCGCCAGCAGCACCTGTGAATCCAGCCCTGCCGTCTCGCTCCCCGATTCGCTCAGCCGTTGGGCTGCCGAAACCAGCGCACGGCCTACAGGCGTGCCCGGCGTCAAGCTCCATTGAAATGGGTCATTGAGCGGACTGTCCTGAGAACGGGTGTCCTCATCCAGACGCGGCTCCTGTTGACCCGCCCGTTGCCTGCGCTCATTCTGCGCCCCGTCTGCGTCATACGTGGTCAGATAGGGGAGGAGATTGCCCTTCCCTTGAAAACTCTCTTTTTGCTCAAACATACTTTAAGCTTCTTCACTCATGGCCTGCAATTGCTGCGTCTGCTCATAAGCAGCCAGCTCGGTGATAAACTCGTCCAGATCGCCATCCAGCACCGCATCCAAACGGAAGAGGGTCTTTTTTGTTCGATGATCGGTTACGCGGCCCTGTGGGAAGTTGTAGGTGCGGATTTTCTCGCTGCGGTCGCCTGACCCAACTTGGCTGCGCCGGGCTGCGCCCATATCGTCCAACTGGCGCTGCATCTCGAGGTCATACAGCTTCGTTTTCAGGATGCGTATGGCCTTCAGCTTGTTTTGGAGTTGGCTCTTTTCGTCCTGGCAACTGATGACAAGACCGGTTGGCAGATGCGTAAGGCGCACCGCCGAATCGGTCGTATTGACGCTCTGTCCACCGGGACCGCTGCTGCGGAAGACATCGACCTTCATCTCATGGGCGTTGACTTCGATCTCTACGTCTTCGGCCTCCGGCAACACGGCTACGGTCGCGGCACTGGTATGCACGCGCCCCTGGCTCTCTGTAGTAGGCACGCGTTGGACGCGATGGACGCCCGACTCATACTTCAGACGGCTGTAAGCGCCGCTGCCCCGCACCTCAAGTATCGCTTCCTTGATGCCTCCCACGCCGGTCTCGCTGGAGCTCATGATATCGGTCTTGAACTTGTGGTCATCGGCCCAACGCGTATACATGCGCAACAGATCGGCCGCGAACAGGCCGGCCTCGTCACCGCCCGCGCCGGCGCGGATCTCGACGATCACATTTTTATCGTCGTTGCGGTCTTTGGGCAGAAGCATACGGTGCAGTTCATCTTCAAGCTTCGCCGTCTGCGGCTCAAGTTCGGCGATCTCCAACTCGGCCAGTTCGGCCAGTTCCGGGTCTTCGTTCTCTGCCAGCAGCGCGCGACTGTCGGCCAGCTGATTCTGCAAATCCTGGTATTGCCTGAAGGCGCCGACCAACTCTTCAAGATTGCTGCGCTCCTGGGCCAACTCCAAAACGCGCGTGTAATCGGACAGCACGTCCGGGTCGGCCATCAGTCGATCCAACTCTTCAAAACGCTCTTCAACTCGCGACAGTTGTTCAGTCAGAATCATAGGCTTACAGGTAGCATCCCGGCGCTTCCAATAACGGATGATCTTCGAGAGGACGTCACCCGCACATCGCTAGTCGGTGAAAATTGGCAGATTGCCCAGCGCGGTGATCTGCTCCCAGGCGGCGGGATCGCCTTCAGTGAAGACGGCCATCTCGCCGGCAATCTGCCCGCCGGCCGCTCCGACCAGCGTGCGCAGCCCCTTCAGCGTGCTGCCTGTGCTGACAACATCGTCAACCAGCAGCGCCTGCTTCCCTTTGATCAGCGCCAGGTCTTTGCCGTCAATGTATAGCGTCTGCGGCTGGCCGGAGGTGATGCTGACCACTTCGGTTTCCAGGCAGTTGACCATGTACGGCTTGCGAACTTTGCGCACGACCACAAGCGGGAGACCGGTTGCAACCGACAGCGCATGGCCCAGAGGCACCGCTTTCACCTCCGGCGCCAGGATAACATGGGCGTCGGTCGGCACATCCCGCGCCAACATCTTTGCCGCAATTTCGACGATTTCCGTATCGCCCAGCATGTTGAAAATGGCGATCTTGACACCTGGAGCCACCTCAAAAATCGGCAACTCGCGTTCACTCTCTCCGATGGCAACTCGATAGGTTCGTCCGTCGTAGCTCATTGCTTCAGTTCCTCCGGGGGGCTGTCGCGCTTGGGCGCTCAATGGCCTGCTGAATTCATGTTTTGCCCGCTGCACCAGAGTGACCCAGCCCTCGAACGACCGCGCCCCACAACTCTACGGGAAACGAACGCAAGAAGCCATTCTAGCACAGAGTTTCGACAACTCCAAGAATTCAGACGGCTATCAGAGAGAAAGGAATGAGGGAGGGCCTGCCCGGAATCAGTCTCGCTAAAGACAACCAGCCAGGAAAGCTGGAAAGGGCCGTTTGAGATGCGCAATACGTTCTACGCAATACGAGATACGCCGCGCAGTTCGGTGCAGCTTTCCAGAGTCAATACTGCCTCGCCTTCCGGCGTATGTAGGGGGCCGACAAAACGGCAGTAAGCAGACAGACGACGAAGATAACCAGCAGCCCGGCCGCGCCCAACGGATGCAAAGCGTCCATGTCGCCCTCGAAATAGGCGACCAACAGGCTGATTGAGATTGCGCCATTGCTTAACGTGGCGACCAACAGAGAGGCCGGTTGCAGATCCGACTCCGCGGCAGCCGACAGCAAACCAATGCCCAGCCCGATCAGGGCGCTGCCCCCAATGCGTGCGGTCCAGGCCGAACCGAGCGTGATGCCGGCAGCCACCAGCAGATCACGCGGATAGATCAATAGCAGCAGCCCCAATCCCAAGCCGATCAGGACGGCATTGACCCGCAGAAGCAGCCGTGCGACGCGGTAGTGGTCAGTAAATGTGTAGGCCATCGTATTGAAATGCGCCTTCCATTCAGCGTTGAAGCCGGGACAGACCCAGAAGCCATCTTGAGACGCTTCACCCGGGCAGTATAGCAGACGCCATCGTTGCTGTCAGCCGGCATGGGCGGCGGACCTGCCAGGCCGCAAGCTCAATTTGGGTAGTGGCGCAACGCACAATTTCGTTGTCAGCAGTGCGCCTGTGATACACTTCCTCTGTCAAAACAGTTGCCAATCGCCGGCGCGTTCGCACAGTCTCCCCAGAGAATACCGGCGAGCAAGGAGCAGATGAGGAGACAAACTGTGTGCCAACGGATCTGGATTATACGGCACGGCAACCGGGAGGATTTTCAGAATCCCGGCTGGGCCAAAACCGCGCAACGCCCATATGATCCGGCGCTCTCCGCGGATGGAGAGACCCAGGCGCAGGAAGTAGGCCACAGTCTGCGAGATGAACCGATCAACTGTATCTTCGCCTCCCCGTTTCTGCGCACAATTCAGACCGCCAGCCACATCGCCGACATGCTGGATTTACCCGTCTTTCTGGAGCCGGGCATCGGCGAAATCCTGCCCAACGTACTGGGGATGCCGGACCTCTTGCCGGAAGAGGAGCGTGCGCTGCGTTTCCCCCGCGTCGACAAGGATTATCGGGCCGTCGGCAAACTCTGCTATCCAGAGAAGTCGGAAGATGGTCACACACGTGCGGCGGACACGGCCCACGCGCTGACAGCCCGCTTTCCAGAACAGAATCTACTCATGGTCACACACGGCGCGCCCGTCGTCGGCATCGTTCGCGGCCTGACCGGCCTTACGGAGAATCTCTCCGTGCCCCTGTGCTGCATCTTCACCCTGCAACGCGACGAAAGCGGCTGGCATGTCGTACAGCGTTCCGCCATCTCTCATCTCAGCAATCAAGAGTCGAGCAGGCGCTACGCCCACTCCGGCTGAGCAAGAAGGGCGCTCGCTTCATTTCAGAGGAACGAGACGCCCTTCGGCACGCGCCGCGTAAATTTCCGCCGCATGATTCGCCGTATGCGCCGACATGGAGATCAGGAGGTAGATGGCGTTGCCCTCTTCTTGCCGGTTAAGGGTCACCTCAGTCTGTAGCTTCGCATCGCTGAGTTTGCGGCATCCGCGCACGATGCGCCGGTGAACCGTCGCCAACCGATCCAGCAGGTCGATCATCGACAGGTCAGCCTTGTGCGCCATGAGGCGTTCGTTGACCGTGTCATCGTCGTCGTCAATCCAAGGCGCCAGGTGCGTAAGGTCGACTTCCGGCCACTGCCTGATCATCTCCCACGCGTATTCGTCCCAGACTAGTGTGTGGGCCAGGATGTCTCGCACACTCCAAACGCCGCATACGGGAATCGACACGCAGTTGTCTTCCATGAGGCCGGTAATGGAGTCCAGAAGATTGTTGAACTGGCGGCGATAGAATTTGAACACCCGCTCGCGCCCCCAGCGTTCCAGAGAAAAGCAGTAACGATGCACCTCCTCAGCATGTTCATCCACATGCCGGGGCATATGGGTCAATAACCGCTTCACGAGCGGCCCGCGATCATCCCCCTCGCCATAGTCGGCTTCTATCAGCTCACTGGTAAGCGATAGAGCAAATTCGATCATCCGTTCCCGCGCGGCATCCGCCCCGGCCAGTACATCTTCCCATCTGCGGTTCTCGCTGGCTGCTCGTTCGTCGTTGCTTTCAGACGGCGAGGGGATTGGACCGCCGCCGCGCACGGTAGCCTCCATGCGCCGCAACTGGAAACTGTCCCAATAGGCCACGTGGGCCACCATCGCGAGTGGCGTCCATCCGCTCTCCAGGCGGGGCTGCGTGTACTCCTCGGGCGCAAGCAGAAAGAGCGGCCAGCGGAAGTTGAAATAGCTTCGCCGGAGGCGTTCGGCGTATGCTTGCGGGGAGGACTCTTCTGGAGGTTGATCGGTTACGCTGGACGACGTCTCGTTTGCACGGCTTTCACTCTTTTCAACCATTTATGCTTGTCCTTATGTTTTCAGTGTACGGAGGCGGTTGAGCGCCGCGGCCAACTCATGGCGGCGGAATTGGGCGAACGACCCGATTCGGCGGCCATCCAGCACGTCCAATCCCTCCTTCTCGATGTCCGATATGGCAAGTTCGATGATCTCAGCCAGGGAGCGGCGCCCGTCAATGTAGGTGCGGCGGGCGTAATCCAGCGCCGCAGCGATCGCCCGCGTCTGCGCCCGGTGGACGATTTGCTCAACAGCCGACAGATCCAACGTTTCCCCGCCGAACTGAACCGTGTGCGCGTCTCTGGTCTTGATGCTCACCTCCCGCCGCCCCTTCGATGGACTGACAGTTCCTGGCCGTGGACGGCGCTCGATATTGACGGTGAACGGGCTGTTTTCTTCTGCAATCCGTCCCGTAGGATGCGCGGCGGCGACCACTCTGGCGCGTGCAGTCACGTCGTGCGGGCGAAAACTCTCCATCGCGATCACGGTGTCAGCCACGTCCAGATAATCTCCGCTGCCGCCGATGACGAGAACTGTGCTGACCGCGTACAGGGCATGCAACCGGCGCACGCGGTCGATGAACGGCGTGATCGGCTCCTGTTCTTTCGGCACAAGCGCCTGCATCCGCGCATCGCGAATCAGAAAGTTGGTGGCGGCCGTGTCTTCATCTATCAGGAGACCGTCAGCGCCCGCTTCGAGCGCCTCGACAATGGCAGCGGCCTGGCTTGTGGAGCCGCTGGCGTTGGGGCTGGAGAATCGGCGCGTCGTTTGGCCCAGGGGAAGATCACCGATGAACGGAGAGATGTCAACCCCGCTGACCGCGCGCCCGTCCTCGGCCCGAATCTTGACCAGGTCGGCTACACTGACAACAAGCTCGCGCCCATCGCCTGGTCTGTGGTTGTAGACGCCGCGCTCAATGGCCCGCAAAAGCGTCGACTTTCCGTGAAAGCCGCCTCCAACGATCAGCGTCACGCCCGCGGTGATGCCCATGCCGGTCACAGTGCCCCCATGGGGCAGCGCAAAGGCAACTCTCATGCCGTCCGGCGAGCGGAATGGGACGACCGAATCGGCGCGCAGAGGCCGGTCGTCGATGCCGCTTGCTCGGGGCAAGATCGCGCCGTCGGCGACGAAAGCGATCAGGCCCCGGTCCGCCAACATCGCCCTCAGCGTGTCCGCGTCCTCGTTGGCGGCAGCATGTCGCCACAGTTCATCGGCGGAGTGGCTGCGGGCAAGGAGGCTGCTTGTGATGATTTCAGGCAACTCCTCCAAGAGCAGTCTGCACGCCTTCCGCCCCAGCACTCTCCTTCCCTGTGCTGGCAGACCGACAGTAAAGCGGGCCTCAACCGTTCCGCCCGTATGGATCTGCACGGCTGTGTTCGCCAGTACCTGCTGGCCGGGCGCTTCGATTTTGATTTCGCCGCTCTCTCCTTTTCCCCGCCGCCCGGACAACTGACCAGCTTGGCTGGCAAAGGCTCTGGCGAGAAAGCAACTGACGCCAACAGCCCGGCTGCCCGTAGCATACAGCTTTTCCGGCAATGCAGCCACCGCAGGAGGAATCAACACACGCAGGCGGCTGGGCGGTGCGAAAGGGTCTGACTGGACGGAATCTATGGCCAGCGTGAAGCTGGGGAAACGGTAGCTCCCCCTGATCTCCCTGTAAGACTTATACTCCCTGCCGTCAATGCGGAGGAGTGTCTGTCGCAATGCCTGATCCGAGGCCATACTGTTTGTCATCATTTCCCCGTAAGCCGAAGCCATGAAGGCCAAACTCCCCGCACCTGGCGTCGCGCTTCCGTCACAGCAAATGGGTGACGGACAGTGGAAGTTTTTGGCTGTTTGGGGTGTGCATCCCAAATTATTGTGCGCCACCCCGACTTGCCCGATTCGCTCATCTGTGCTACACTCCTCCGCGACTGGGAATGCCGCCATCGCGCGCCCAGCCCCCCATACCGCAATCCGGCGCTCATTGTACCAAGTGGTAGCGCATAAAACTTCAACCAATTCCTGCTTCTTTTGGGCAACGGGGGGGGGCAAAAGCGGACAAAGCGGACAAAGCGGACAAAGCGGACACTAAAATAATTCTATATCTTGGAAATATCGACACCTGCCAGCCAGGTTCTCCGACAGATCATGACACAAATACTGTAGCAGACCCGCGCTCATATAGCGAAGCGGTAGCGCATCCAACAATGCGCGCTCATAGTACGAAGCGGTAGCGCATCCAACACACGGCTTCTATCGGTGCAGGAAAGGCCGCTCCGGCAGAGGCGCGGCAGAAAATCGCAGTTGGCATTTTGAAGATTTTTTGGCGGAACTGTCTTTCGTCCAACGCTGTTACAAAAAACTGTCAAAACTGGCCCTACCCACCTCCTCCGCTCCCAACCTCGGCAAGCCTCCCGCGTTCCAAGAGCAACGACACAAAAACTGGGATACGCCCCTGTTTGGGGGAGGATTTTACATCGCATCAAAACGCTTGTACACTGTAGACAGAACGGAAATCGCAGTTGCAAGCGATTGTACCCTCTTTATCCTCTTTCCAATCCCGAAAAGGCTCTCTTGATGGAATACCGCAATTTTGGACGCACGGGCATGATGGTCAGCCCCCTCTGCTTGGGCTGTATGAACTTCGGACTGCGCACGACACCGGAAGACTCCTACGCCATCATCGACCGCGCTCTGGACGCCGGCATCAACTTCCTCGACACGGCCAACGTCTACAGCCGGGGCCGTAGCGAGGAGATCACCGGCGAGGCGTTGAAACGCAACGGCAGCCGCAGCCGCACCGTCCTTGCCACCAAGGTTCACGGCAGGATGGACGACGACGATCCCAACGCAGCCGGCAGCAGTCGTCGCCACATCATCGAACAGTGTGAAGCCAGCCTGAAGCGATTGCAGACCGATTACATAGACATCTATCAGATCCACCGGCCCCGCCCGGAAATCGCGATCGATGAGACTTTGCGGGCGCTGGACGACCTGGTGCGGGCGGGCAAAGTTCGCTATCTGGGCAGCAGCACATTCGCCGCGTGGCAGGTTGTGGAGTCGCTCTGGGTGGCGAAGGAGTTGGGTCTGAACCGTTTTGTCTCGGAGCAGCCGCCCTACCACATTCTGGACCGGCGCATCGAACGGGAGCTGATTCCGATGGCCCAGACCTTTGGCATCGGCCTGATTCCCTGGAGTCCGTTGGCCGGGGGGCTGCTCACGGGCAAATACACGCGAGAAGCGCCATCGCCGGAAGGCGCGCGCTACGCCAACGCAGAAAACGAGCCGCGCCTGGCCCGCCGCAAGAATGACAGCATCTATGACATTGTTGAGGGCCTGTTGCCACTGGCGACTGCCAAAGGCTGCACGCTCTCGCAGTTCGCGCTGGCGTGGTGTGTCCAGCAGCCGGGCATCACCAGCCCGATCATTGGCCCGCGCACCATGGAGCAGTTGCAGGACAATCTCGGCGCGCTCGATGTAGCCATCAGCGACGAGGATCGCCAGCAGATCGACGCGCTGGTCCCGCCAGGGCGGATGGTCAGCCCGTTCTACGAGGCCGAATTCGGTCCGCATTTTCATCGAACGATTGCGTGATGAATGAAACGCAGTTGGCTGCCCTCTTGTCCGATGTAGCCGGTGGCGCAATCTCAGTGGAAAGCGCCCTGGCCCGGCTACGGACGCTACCGTTCGAGACGCTCGAAGGCCTGGCGACGCTGGATCACCATCGGCAACTGCGCACGGGTTTCCCGGAGGTGATATACTGTGAGGGCAAGACCGCGTCGCAGGTGGCGTTAATCGCTGAACGGCTGGCCGCACGCTCGCAACGCCTGCTGGGTACTCGTGCCACAGAGGCACAGTTTTTGGCGGCCCGTGAACATGTGCCCGATCTACTTTGGCATGAACAGGCCCGCTGCCTCTGGCTGGAACGCGAAACAGCGGCGAATCGGCAGGAGGGCGTTGTTGTCGTCTGCGCCGGTACGAGCGACCTGGCTGTGCTGGAAGAGGCGGCCCTGACGCTGCGGCTGATGGGGCATAACCCGTGCAGGATTACCGATGTGGGCGTGTCTGGTCTGCACCGGCTGCTGCCCCACATGCCAACATTGCAGCAGGCGAACGTGATCATCGTCGTTGCCGGTATGGAAGGCGCGCTTGCATCGGTCGTGGCCGGGCTGACCAAGGCGCCGGTGATCGCCGTGCCCACGAGCATAGGCTACGGCGCCAGCTTCGGCGGCGTGGCAGCCCTACTGGCCATGCTCAACAGTTGCGCAACCGGCGTGGCTGTGGTTAATATCGACAACGGCTTTGGCGCAGGTAATCTGGCCGCCCTGATCAATGGAAAGATCCATGGCGGTCCGACTGCCGCGAGCGAAGAAACCGCTTGACACTGCTGGGACAGAATTCAATCGTCACCCAATTCATAACCAGAGTTACGGTGATACCATGACAGACTCTACGACGCAGACGAGCTCTTCCAATCTTGAAACGGAGACCGCGGCCAAACTGGAGACCTTACGCACGACGCTGCGTTCCTTCGGTTCCGTCATCGTCGCCTACTCCGGCGGCGTGGATAGCGCGCTGGTCATGGCGGTCGCCTACGAGCAGTTGGGCGGCAGGTCCTCCACGGCCGCGGTAGGAGGTGGCGCGCTGGCCTGCATCGGCATCTCCCCGAGCTATCCGGCGCGCGAGATGCGTGACGCTGTCGCGCTCGCCGAGGAGATCGGCGTGCCCTACCGCCTCGTGGAAACGGAAGAGTATCTGGATCCAAACTACGCGGCCAACCCCAACAACCGCTGCTACTTCTGCAAATCAGAGTTGCACAATCGGCTGCACGCGATTTTGCAGGCCGAAGAATGGGGCATTGTCTGCGACGGAACCAATGCCAGCGATCTGGGCGACCATCGCCCCGGCACGATCGCCGCCCGCGAGCGAGGCGTGCGCTCTCCTCTACTCGAAGCAGGCATCACCAAGTCGGAAGTGCGGGCGATCGCCAGACATCTGGGGTTGCCGGTATGGGACAAGCCCGCCATGGCCTGTCTCTCATCGCGCGTGCCCCATGGAACTCCGATCGACGCGCAACTACTGCGTCAGATCGAGGCAGCCGAGGACGTGCTGGTTGCGTTGGGTCTGCGTCAGTTCCGCGTACGCCATCACGGGGAGGTCGCCCGCCTTGAGTTGCCGCCGCAGGAGTTCCAGACGATTGTCTCACACCACCAGGAGATCGTCGCTGGTGTAAAGGCGGCCGGTTACCGTTTCGTTACCCTCGACTTGGCCGGATTCCGCAGCGGAAGTCTGAACGCCGCTGCCAATGGGGGCGCTGACAGCGCGCTCATCTCCGTGGCAGAGTTGATGTCATAGAGACCCCTCCCGCCTCTCTATCGAGCAGAGGCGCACCAGACTTTCCAACTATCCATGCCTCTTGCCTTTATTGACACCCCTTCCGGCATCTCCGGGGATATTTTTCTCGGCTGTCTGGTCGACGCGGGATGGCCGCTGGCGTCGTTGCGGGCCGCTGTGGAGAGACTGAACCTGCCGGGCAACAGTTGGGACATCCGCGCGCAGACGGTCATGCGTGGAGGGCTGCGCGCGACTCTCATCCATGTGGAGTGCGCCGAAGAAAGCGCCCAGCGCCACCTGACCGACGTGCAGGAAATCATCGAGGCGGCCAGCCTGCCCACCGAGGTCAAACGCAACGCGAGCGCCGTCTTTGCCCGCCTTGCAGCCGCAGAAGCCCATGTCCACGACTCGACGCCAGACGCCGTCCACTTCCACGAGGTGGGCGCATTGGACGCCATTATTGACATAGTGGGCGTATGCGCAGGGCTGCATGAATTGGCAATCGAGCCACTGTGCGCGTCGGCGCTGCCGCTCGGACCCGGTTGGGCCGGTTCGATGCACGGGCGCATTCCACTGCCTGCACCGGCCACTCTTGAGCTGCTCGCTGCGGTCGGTGCGCCCACGGTCCCCGCGCCGGGGAACGGCGAACTGGTGACACCCACCGGCGCTGCGCTGCTGGCAGAACTGGCCGAGTTTCGCCGACCGGCCATGCGTCTGCGCAGCATCGGTTACGGCGCAGGGCAGAAGGAATTCGACTGGCCCAACGTGGCACGGCTGTGGCTGGGAGATGAGATCACTGAGAACGAGGATGCGCCTGCTGAAACGCCTTCCGATTCGCTGGTAATCATCGAGACCAACATCGACGACATGAATCCCGAACTGTATGAGCCGGTCCAGCGGCTCCTGTTTGACGGCGGCGCACTAGACGTTTGGACGACCGCGATTGGCATGAAGAAGGGACGCCCCGGAACGCTTCTGAGCGTTCTGGCCGCGCAAGCTGACGAATCTGCCCTGGCCACGCTTCTGTTGCGGCAGACGACCACCCTGGGCGTGCGCGTCTACCCGGTTCGCCGCCACATCGCCGAGCGCGAAATCGAAACGATCACCACGCCCTATGGGTCTGTGCGGGTGAAACTAAAGCGCGTGGATGGGCAGGCGGTGGGAGCGAAACCGGAGTTTGAGGACTGTCGACGCTTGGCCGCGGCCACAGATACACCACTGCCTGTCGTCTATGCCGCTGCGCAGGCGGGAGCATCGCCTCTGGTCAGTTCGGGTGCGCTATTGCCAACGCAGGGGGAAGAAGGGGAGGCCGCGCCCGATGGCGAAACAGGTGCATAAAGTCGTTCCCATCGTCCTTCGTCGGCGAGAAAGGCTTGAGATTCTGGCCTTCCGCCACCCCCAGGCCGGCACACAGTTGGTCAAAGGCAAGCTGGAAGATGGCGAAAGGCCGCAGGATGCCGCGCTGCGTGAACTGGCCGAGGAGTCCGGCATCGGGGATGCCGCCATTGTCAGACCGCTTGGCCAGATGACACTTCGTCAGGTAGCGCAACATTGGCGCTTCTTCCTGTGTCGCGTTCCACGACCGCTCAAGGACCAATGGACTTTCTTTACGCAGGATGACGGGGGACACCTTTTCGCCTTTTTTTGGCACGAACTGAACCAACCGCCTGACAACAACTGGCATCCAGATTTTCACCGCGCATTGAAATTCGTCCGCCGCCAATTACCGGAAGACGAAGCCATCCCTTGAAATTGCCTTTACGATACCGCAAGGAGAACCCACCATGATTCCGCAACGACTCTTTGGCCGCACTGGTCATAGTAGCTCCGTTACCCTTTTCGGCGCGGTCGCCGTCGGCAACGTCACGCAGGCCGAAGCCGACAGCGCCATTGATTTGCTGCTGGACTATGGCGTCAATCATATCGACACCGCCGCCTCGTACGGCGAGGCGGAGGACCGGCTCGGCCCGCCGCTGCAAAAGCATCGGGACCGATTCTTCCTGGCGACCAAGACCGGCGAACGCGACTATGCAGCCGCCAAGGCCCAGATTCATCGCTCCCTGGAACGGATGCGCGTGGACAGCATAGACCTGATCCAGTTCCACAATCTGGGCCACCCGGACGATTGGGAGACGGCCATGGGCGAAAACGGCGCGTTGGAGGCCGCGAAGGAGGCCCGCGATCAAGGGCTGGTCAAGTATATCGGCGTGACAGGACACGGACTCAACATCGCGGCGTTTCACCACCGCAGCCTGCAAGCGTTCGACTTTGACTCGATCCTGCTTCCCTGGAACATCCAGATGAAGCAGAACAGTAAGTATGCGGATGACTTTGATCGCGTCGTCGGCCTGGCGCGCGCGCGCGGCATCGCCGTTCAAACGATAAAATCTCTGGTGCGAGGCCCCTGGGGTACGACGCCCAAGAGTCGCCGCACATGGTACCAACCGCTTGAAGAGCAGGCGGACATCGACCGCGCCGTCCACTGGATCCTGGCCCAGGAGGACCTGTTTCTCAACACGACCGGTGACATCAACTTGCTGCCAAAAATTCTCGACGCAGCCAGCCGGTTCGACGGCAGCGGCCCCAGCGATGAAGAGATGGCGGCGATGATGGCGGAGCGGAGCATGACGCCCCTGTTCGCCTGACGAAGGGGCTGCTACGCGACGCGCAACGCTTGCGCCTTCTGGCCTCATGACAGGACAAGACGAAGCCCGATCTGTGCTGTCGCCCGTGCAGAAATCGGGCCGAGTTGCTCCATGCGTTCAATCTACATCCTTCTCTACCGGCTTCTCTACAACCAGCTGGCCTGGGCCTATGACTCGGTGAGTTGGGCTGTCAGTATGGGCCGCTGGAACAATTGGCGGCGGGCGGCGCTGCCTTTTGTCCGCGGCGATCGTGTGCTGGAGGTAGGGTTTGGCACGGCAGAGTTGCTGCCCCTCCTGCGAAGCGGTCAGAGGCAGGTCATTGGTATCGAACCATCCGCTGCGATGCAACGCATCAGCGAGCAGAAGCTGCGAACACGAGAGCATTCCGTTCCCCGTGTTCAGGGCATCGCGCAGCAGCTGCCTTTCGCCGACAACGTATTCGATTCCATCGTCAGCACATTCCCTGCATCGTTCATACTCGACCGGCGCGCTCATCTGGAATTCGCCCGCTGCTTGCGGCCCGGCGGCAGGCTGATCGTTGTGGAGGTAACTCTGACTAAGCCGGAGCCACTGTTGCGCTTCCTGTTCCAACTGATCTTTCCTTCTCCACCGGCTGCCTTCGCAAAGCTCGACGCTGCGTTTCAGACGGCTGAGCTAACTTGGACGGAACATCATATCGGGCGGGGGCCGGTGCGGCCACTGATCATCGTGGCGGAGAAGCAAGCGCACAGATGAGCCAGCCCGAATTCTTTGCGCGATTTGCCGACGGACTGCGCTCACACTGGCGGCAATCAACGAGTGGAACAGGATCTATCCTGATAGTCGAGAGCGGTCTACGCCTGGGGAATCGCGGGGCATCTGCCCGCGACTACACCAACGCGCAGATCGACGACTACGAGGGTCTGGCTCGCGCGGATTTTCTTTGGCGACCTCCTCTGCGCCTCACGGTGCGCGCCCGCTTTTCCCACGACAGCGGCCAACTGACCGGGACGGCAGGCTTCGGCTTCTGGAACGATCCCTTTCGCATGAGCGGCCTGCATCCGCCCGCGCTGCCCCAGGCGCTCTGGTTCTTCTATGCCGGGCCGGATGCCGACATGCGCCTTGCGCCTGATCATCCCGGCTGGGGGTGGAAGGCGTCGGTCATTGACGCTCGCACGCGCCGTTTCCTTGCGTCGGCACCCTTTCTCGCTCTCGCAGCGCCGCTGATGCGCCTTCCCCTTTTCTCTGCTTGGCTGTGGCGCGCGGGCCAGCGAGCGGCTGGCATTACGGACCTACTGCTGCCCGTCGCCATGCGGGACTGGCACATCTACACCATCGATTGGCAGCGAGAGCATGTGCGCTTTCTGCTGGATGGCTGCTCGCTGTCGCAAACATCCCATGCGCCCGCAGGCCCGCTTGGGCTGGTTCTCTGGCTGGACAATCAGTACTTGCAGATTGCGCCCTGGGGTCATTTCCGCTGGGGAACAGTGGCGAAGGAAGAGTCCCAATGGCTGGAGATCGACTGGTTGGCAGTCGAGAGAGGATCGGCATAGGAAGGAAAAGCCATGCTCTTTTGGAGAGTTGTGCCAAGACCTTCGAAGCCAAAGAAAGTCCGGCGTCTATCCAAACTATACCTTTGAAGAATCTGCGCTGTTGGCGCCCGCGCTGCGGAACGCCTCCACAATCTGCGGATTGAGCCGATGGCCCACACCCGGCTCGTGTGAAAGTAGAAGATGTCCGGCTTCAATGCGCTCCGGCGGCGTCAGCAGTTCGGGGCGCCAATCGACCTCACCCCAGGCATACTCCAGAATGTAGAAGTTGGGCCAGGTGGAGGCTGCCTGCGCAGTGGCCGCGGTCGAGAGCGGCCCGGCCGGATTGTGAGGAGCGACCAGCACCTGCTTCATACGCGCGGCCGCCGCAATTTCGTTCAATTCCAGGATGCCGCCGCAATGTTTGACGTCTGGCATGATCACATCCACGCAACGCTCGGCAGTGAAGGGACGAAAGCCTTCGATGCCGTAGATACTCTCCGCAGAGGCGATCGGCTGCGGAACGCGCGCGGCCACCGCGGCCAGGCCCTCCGGATCGGTATAGGAAACCGGTTCTTCATACCAGAACAGATCAACGTCCGCAAGCTCCTGCCCCACGATAACCGCTTCCGATACTTCCATGCGGCTGTGGCAATCCACCGCCAGTTCGACATCGTCGCCGATCGCCTTACGCACCGCGCGCACCCGCGCGACGCCGGCGCGCCAGTCCGCATTGGGGCCGGTGCGGTAGCGATAAGGGTGGCGCAACTCGTCGAACGGGGCCATTTTGATGGCGGTAAAGCCTTCGCCTGCGGCCTGTTGCGCCGCGCGCGCGAAACCTGCCGGTGTGCGATCCTGGACATGCCGGTTGATATTCGCGTACAACCGCAGACGATCGCGCACAGCCCCGCCGAACAGAACATGCAGCGGCACGCCGAGCGACTGCGCCAAAACGTCCCACAGCGCCTGCTCCAGTCCGCTCAGCGCCGTGTTGTAGAACAGGCCGCCATTTCTGTGGCGCAGCATCTGGCGGATTCGGGCAATCTGGCGCGGGTCTTCGCCCACAAGAGCCTGGGCAAACTGGTCCACTGCCGCTACGCAGAGCGCGTCGTTGCTGCTATGGCTCGCCTCGCCGACGCCGGTGATCCCCGCGTCGGTTTCCACGACAACATGCAGCCAATCGCCCCGATGATTGACGCGAACAATGACAGTGGAGATGGATTGGATTTTCACGACGCGCCCTTTCGTTCATGTATGAGGAATATAGATAGGACTTACGCAGTTGGCTCAAAAGACATAAGTAGGGTGAGCTAAATAGGCGCGCACAGCATCTCGAATAATCGAAATTTTGGTCTCAAACCAGCTACGGCCGCGCACGAAAGAATGATATTCAAGGCGGAGAAAAGCGCGCAAAGCCAGTTCAATATGATTCCGTTGCGCGCTTGCGGAACGAGCCTGACAGCGTTCAATGCCACAAAATTGTTTGATGCCGCGGTGATAGGTTTCGATCATCCAACTCAACTGCGCAAAGTTGAGGCGGGTCAGGTCGGTCATCTGTACGTCATTGCTGGCCCAGTATTCAATGTGGTTGTTTGTTGCCACGATCTTGAACACCCGAATGAAGCCAAACCCTTTCAGATGCACAATACTGCCCGTTGCCGCCAGATCGACCGAACGCAAGGCACGATTACGGGTATTGTCCGGATTGACCTGCCGGTCCGCTTTCAGACGAGTCAGCCAGCGTCCAAACAGCTGCCTGACCCGTTTCAGATTCTTCAAACTGGCGTACCAACTATCGAAACAGACACATTCAGGACGAAAACCGCGCGCATGCGCACTTTGCAGCCTATGGCGAAAATGGTCATTCTTGGTCAGACCATCTTCTTTTTTGTTGTAAATCCGATAATCAACCGGAATGCAGCGTTCACCATCACTCCATAGCAAGGTCACCAGATTGATGCCCGACACCACCCGCTTGTGTTTGCCAGACCAATGCCGTGTCACCAGTTCAATTTTGCGGCTATACATCTTATCCAGCGTGCTGTCGTCAACGACCAGCACGCCCCGCGTCAGGTCAACTTGCTGCCTGGCTTCTTGCCACAAGCGGTCTGTGGTTACAGACAAACGCTGGAGCAAGCGTGTCACCGCATCGTGGGCTGGACCGTCTTCTTCATCCGGTTGGACGCGGGCTGCTTCTGTGCAACTGTACACTCGCGGACTACCGATGAGAAAATCTATGTAATCACATTCGCTTACTTTGGGTGGGTTCATTCCCCCATCTTACACCCGATATGCCCAACTGCGTAACTCCTAATAGAGTCCCGCCAACTTCAGTCGATGACGATCAACGACCCGTTTTGGTTCATTCATACGCAAGATCCGCACAGTAACGCGCGCTTCTGGAGTAAGAGGATGATGGAATCCTTTCTCGTACCGAAAGTGGTCCTCCCACATCTGACTGCGGGGATTGAAGAAGGCAGTCAACAGACCGGACTGCGGATCGAATGACCTAACATTGGGTCCCTTGCAGCGATTGCATCGCATGCAGGTCAGGGCAAGGTTGCCAAGGACTGTAGCCCCGCCGTGCTGACGGGGAACGCTGTGATCCGGCTCGTGCCTGTGGAGAGTTGCTGATTGGGGAAGCAGACAATACTCACAACAGTCCTGCGCAAGCTCGCGCACAGCGGTTCGCAACGCAACCGGAATGCCAACAGTCATCGACTATTCCTGACTGGCGCTGAGTCCTGTGGCAATCTCGGCCTTAAGCATGATGACTAAGTTCTCAATTTCTTCCAGCTCCTCCAACTCCCGCCTTTCCTTAGCAGACAGTAATCCGGTAGTGGTTATACGTTGACTGATGAGGCTCAATCCAGTAGGCTGGTTGTCGCCAAACACAAACCCAGCTACGAGGAGGAGCCTCATCATGATCACAAGCATTATCGTACATCGCTGTCCCCATTGCAACAGCGAAGACATCTGCAGTAATGGGCACGATTATAAGGGCGCCCAGAAGTATCACTGTCACCGATGCAAGAAGTACGGGACACTGCATGCCAGGCAAGGCTATCGTCAGGAAGAGAAAGAGCTGATCTTGCGAGCCTACCAGGAACGGGCCAGCATGCGCGGCGTGGAACGCATCTTTGGCACGGCGCGCCCGACGCTGGCGCGTTGGCTACAGGAAAAGGCGGCCAAGTTGCCAGCGATGGAGGCAACTTTGTTGGCTGCTCAACCAGACGACCTGCTGGAACTGGACGAATTATGGTCATTTGTGCGCACAAAGCGCAACCAACGCTGGCTCTGGATTGCGCTTTGTCGGCGCACCCGACAGGTGGTCGCCTACTTTATCGGTGACCGTAGCGCCGACAGTTGTCGCAATCTGCGCCAACGCATCCCCCAAAGCTATCGCGCCTGTTGCTCCTGCAGCGACTTCTGGGAAGCGTATCAACTGACCTTTGATGCCGCAACGCACCGCACCGTGGGCAAGGAAACTGGCGAAACCGCCCACGTCGAACGTTGGAACAACACCCTGCGCCAACGCTTGGCTCGATTTGTGGGCAAGACGCTGGCTTTTTCCAAGTCCGAACACTTTCACCAACTGGCCTTGCAGTTGTTCATCCATGACTACAACTTGCAGTGCCTATCAGTCAATATGTAACCACTACCTAAATTGCGTCATTTTCCAACACCTTTCGATCCACCGAACAGCGAGAAGCCACCTGATTTCTCTTTAGCGGACCGTCCAGCCCCCGTCAATGGTGATGCCCGCGCCCGTCATGTAGCTCGACGCGTCGCTGGCGAGAAAGACGGCCAAGCCGCCGATTTCGTCCAATTCGCCCCAGCGTCCGAGCGGCAGAATGGAGATAAACTCTCTGTATTTCTCCGGGTCCTCCTTAAGCGCTGTGTTCATCTCCGTGGCGAACGGGCCGGGCAGCATGGCATTGACGGTGATGCCATACGGCGCCCATTCCAGCGCCAGCACGCGCGTCATCTGCAGGACCGCGCCCTTGCTGGAAGCGTAGGGGCTGCGATCGGGCAGCGCGATAATGGACAAGGTCGACCCAATGTTGATGACGCGCCCATACCGCTGGGCTTTCAGATGACCGGCTGCTGCGCGGCAGAAGTTCCATACGCCCGTGACGTTGGTGGCGATAACCTGTTGGAACTCCTCCGGTTGCAGTTCCTCAATCGGGCCGCGAATGTTGATGCCGGCGTTATTGATCAAGATATGCAGGCCGCCGAAGTCGGAAATCACCTGCTGCACGACCTGGGCGGTCTGCTCGGGGTCGCTGACTTCACAGGCGTAGCCGCGCACCATTGCCAACGGGTCCGGCGACGCGCCGCCATCGCCAACGCCGGAGCCTGAAGCCTGCGCGTCCACGAGCGTCTGCGCGATCTCACTAGCCGCCTGATCGGCGCGGCTCTGATCTCTACTGGTGAGGGCGACCGCTGCGCCGGCTTCTGCCAGGGCCAGGGCCATCTGCCAGCCCAATCCCCGATTGCCGCCCGTGACGAGAGCGATTCGGCCATTGAGTTTGAACTTATCGAGAACGGACATTGGGTCCTCCGCTTTGCTGGCGGCTAGTGGCGGGCGTAGGCGCCAACCGCGTTCCACTGTTCACTAGCCTTTGGCGTTTCGACGAATCGACAAAAAGACGCTATCATACCCGGCATCCTATTTTCACGTTTTTTCTTCACATCGACAACTCTTTGCCGCCATGCCAAAAACAATCTTGTCCACGACCGAACACAGTGACCTCCTCGATTTCACACGCCTTCTGGCCGAGGAGAGCGGGGCGATCATCCGCCGCTACTTTCGCAGCGGTTATGTGGTAGACAGCAAGGCGGACGAATCGCCGGTTACCGTGGCCGATCGTCAGGCGGAGGAGCGAATGCGCGAGCTGATCGTCGACCGCTTTCCCGCCCACGGCATTCTGGGTGAAGAGTACGGCCATCATCAGCCGGACGCACCTTTTCAGTGGGTGCTGGACCCTATCGACGGCACGAAAAACTTCATCAGTCACAGCTACCTGTTCGGTACCCTGATCGCTGTATTACACGAAGAGCAGGCGCTGCTGGGAGCAATCAACCAGCCGATCATGCAGGACCTGCTCATTGGGGACGGCGAAAAGGCCTGGCTGAACGGGGCTGCCGTGAACGTGCGGGGCTGCGATCGTATTGAGGAAGCCGTCTTTCTGACGACCAGCCATTACAACGTAGCAAACTTCCAGGACGGCCCGGCATTTGAAGCGGTCGCGCAGAGGGCGGCGCGCTACCACACCTGGGGCGACTGCCACGGCTACTATCTGGTTGCGGCCGGTGGCGCCGATGTAATGACAGATCCGGTCATGAATTTCTGGGACCGCGCCGCGCTTGTGCCCATCATCGAGGGCGCTGGCGGGCGTATTACCGACTGGCAGGGCGGCGATCCCCTGTACGGAAGCGGCGTCGTTGCCAGCGGCGGCGGCTTCCACGACGAACTCATTCGGCTCCTCAATCCGTAGACATTGAGGTGGAGCTTGGAGTCTGATGGACCCTGCACGACTCAGAGGCCATTGATGTTGGGAACCATAGGTAGGTGAGCCATGTTGTTAGCGGATAAAGTAGCTCTGATCACCGGCGCGGCCTCCGGCATTGGCCGAGCAACCGCCCAGCTCTTCGCCCAACAGGGGGCCACGATTGTGGTTGCTGATGTCAACGCGGCAGGCGGGCAGGAGACCGTAGATGGCATCCGTCAAACTGGGGGTGAGGCGAACTATGTCCAGAGCGATGTCGGCAAACTTGGCGATGTGGAAGCGTTGGTGCAAGCCAGTATAGACTACTTTGGCCGTCTCGATATTGTCCACAGCAATGCCGCGTCCTACGCGATGGGCCAAGCAACCGCGATCAGCGAAGAGGATTGGGAGCGTACACTCAACGCCTGTCTGAAGGCCACATGGATGTTGGCCCGTTGCGCCATGCCGCACATGCTGGCTCAGGGGGCAGGCGTATTTGTGATCACCGGCTCGGTCCATGCCCTGCAAGGTTATGCAGACTATACGGCCTACCAGGCTGCCAAAGGCGGTCTGCTCGCATTGACCCGTGCCCTGGCCGCCGACTACGCGCCCAACATCCGAGTCAATTCCATTTTGCCGGGCGCGGTTGTGACCGGTCTTTGGGACCCGATCTCCGAGGCCGATCGCGCCAAGATCGCCCAAATGTGTGCGCTCAAGCGCAATGGCCGCCCAGAGGAGATTGCGCAGGTGGCGCTTTTCCTGGCGTCCGACATGTCCAGCTACATGACGGGGAGCCACGTGGTCGTCGATGGCGGCCTGAGTTCAATCACGTTGATGCCGGAAGAGATTTCGCTTTAGCGCAGACAGTGCTTTATGCGTGTATAGTCAATGGTCTGGTCGATCTCCTAAGTCAGCATTCCTGTGATACATTGTTTTGAGCCTTGGCAGTCACTGTCTGTGGCAGTATGGGGGAAAGCGTTACAATGACAACGGGAGGTTTTCGATGTTTCAAACAGCAGAATTTATTGAACCGGTAGTCGACGTTGAAGAAGAAGAGGACGGCGTTTCCTTCCAGGAATATGACATCACGTCCAGTCCTAATGATTTCAATGTAAGAACAATTGTAGATTTCATTGACGAAGGAATCTTCAGAATACCCGTCTTCCAGAGAAACTATGTCTGGACGATAAATCGCGCCTCAAAGCTGATCGAGTCGATCATTCGCGGCCTCCCGATTCCCCAAGTTTTTTTGTATGAAAAAGCGCGAAATCAATACCTGGTCATTGATGGTCAGCAGCGCCTGATGTCCATCTATTTCTTCTTGAAGATGAGATTTCCGGTCATGGAGAAAAGGGGCGCGCTTCGAGTTATCTTTGACAAAAAGGGGAACATACCTGCCAATGTTTTCGCCGATGACAGTTGCTTTTCCGCATTCAACTTGAAACTACCTGGAAAATTGCCCGACGTGCCGAATCAACTACATGGTCGCAATTATGAAACATTGGGCGAACTGCAAACTCCGCTGGATTTGCGAACTATACGTTGTGTGTTTGTGAGACAGTACAATCCTCAGGACGATGATTCTTCGATACTGGAAATCTTCAATCGACTGAACACTGGAGGTGAAAACCTGACTGCTCAGGAGATTCGGATTAGCTTATACAATTCTGAATTCATGAGAATGGTGTTCCGGTCTAACGCGGATAAGAGATGGCGCAGGTTAATCGATCAACCGGAGACCGATCTGAGAATGCGAGACGTTGAAGTTCTTCTCAGGGGTTTTGCCATGCTTAAGCAAGGGTGCAACTATGCTCCATCCATGACAAGGTTCTTGAACAAGTTTGCGAAGGAAATGCAGGAGGTATCTGAAGAAGAAATTGAACTGTTGGAACGACTGCTTTCCTCTTTCCTGGACAAATGTACCGGCTTTCCTTTCGGTGTCTTTGGTACCTCGTCCAGGAAGTTGAACATATCTGTTTTTGAGTCAGTCTTTTCGGCAGCATGTGAGTCCGGTTATGTAAACAGGACAGGTCTGGTTACCCCGATATTTGAGACCAAAATCAATGAACTGAAGAAAGATCCTGCCTTTCTGGATGCCGCCAGCACAAAAAGCACCGATACTGAGAAAGTGCAGATCCGGCTGAGTCGGGCTAAAGAATTGCTGATGAACTGACCAATGGCGACCAAAATTGATGATCTGATTGAGCGCCATGAAGAAATAAGAGCGTTCCTTGCGGACAAAAATGAAGTTTCACTCTTGGACTACACAGACAGTGAATTTCGAAAGGTTTTCGTGTTGAGCATTGCAAGTTATTTTGAACACCGGATTGTAAGAGCTGTTTCCGATCTGGCCGCCAGCACGAATTCAAAACGCGTAGAGAATCTCATTCGTGCGAAGGCTATATCGCGTCAGTATCATACCTACTTTGATTGGAACAGCAACAATGCCAATAAGTTTTTGGGCCTTTTTGGCCGTGAGTTCCGTAATGAAGTGTCGACAGAGATAAATGAAGATACTGCGCTAAAGGAGGGTTGTGAGTCGTTCCTTTGGCTGGGTCGAACCAGAAACCGATTGGTACACGAGAATCTTGTCAACGCGTCTGTAGAAAACACGCTGCAGGAGATTAGAGAGTCTTATGCCAGAGCGGCTAGTTTTGTTACGTATCTGTCAGATAGAATTCAACCGCAAAACGGTTCTTGATAGTGGCCTGTTGAGACAACATATCCGATGTGATCCGTCGCTGAAAAGCAACTCCTGATCCTTCATCGCCCAAACACAGAATTCAACCTCGCCGCCCTGGGTGAGGCGGCCCCATCCACAAAGCGAGAATTAGCCATGAACGAACGAATAGCCCTTCCAGCCGCCGCCGCAACCGTTCAGGAGTTCGACTGGGGCGAGTTGGTCTGGTATGCCAATGGCAAAATGGGCAACAGCGCAACCATGACATTCGGGCGCGCCGTCCTCAAGGCCGGGCACGCCAACTTCCGCCATTCCCATCCCAACTGTGAAGAGATCCTGCACGTGCTCAGCGGGCGCATCATCCACTCCTTGGGGGACGAGCTTTTCCCAATGGGGCCGGGGGATACGATTGTAATTTCCGCCAATGTCGTCCACAATGCCAGCAATGACGGCGACGAGACTGCCGTCATGACGATCATGTTTTCCACGCCCGATCGCCAGACCGACGTGGCGGACGAATGAACGCTGGACACTGTCGTTGAAGGAGGTAGCAATATGCCAGCCACCCAACCGCAACAAACCGATCGCAATCCAGTGAAAATCAACTGGTATCGCGTTCCCATGCCGCGCGCTGATCTCAACGCGCTCAATCAACGTGACGACTGGCAGGGCACGTTACAGGTCGCCGGCCATCTGGGTCTGGTCGTCATCACCGGCCTCGCAGCCTGGTACGCGGCCGCGCGTCTGCCCCTGCCTGCGCTGCTCCTGGTCCTGTTTCTACACGGCACCCTCTACGCCTTCCTGTATAACGGTTCCCACGAGCTTTCGCACAACACGGTTTTCAAGACAAAGATGCTGAACATCCTGTTCATGCGTATCTTTAGCTTCCTTGTCTGGCGCAACCATCTGATGTTTTCCACCAGCCATGTTGAGCACCACAAATACACGCTGCATCCGCCTGACGATCTGGAAGTGGAACTGCCCATGGAGTTGACCGTTTCCGGCTTTCTGAAGAACGCATTGGTGAATCCATGGAATCTCTATGACACGGTGAAAGTGACGGTGCGCCTCAGCCTCGCCCGGCTGGAAGGAGAATGGGAGCACGCGCTCTTCCCGCCGGAGGCCGCGCAGAAGCGAAGGCAGCTATTCGCGTGGGCGCGCTGGCTGCTGGTGGGCCACGGGCTGATCCTGGCAGTGTCGCTCTACTTTGGCTGGTGGCTGCTGCCCGTGCTGACGACGTTTGCCCCCTTCTACGGCGGCTGGTTGCGCTATCTGTGCAACAACCTACAGCACGCGGGGCTACAGGATAACGTGCCCGACTTTCGTCTCTGCTGCCGCACGGTCTATCTCAATCCCTTCACCAGTTTCCTGTACTGGCAGATGAACTATCACACGGAACACCATATGTACGCCGGCGTGCCGTGCTACAACTTGCCCAAGCTGCATCGGCTCATCAAGCCGGAGATGCCAGACTGCAAGCGGGGGCTGCTGCCGGCATGGATCGAGATCATAAAGATCATGCAGAAACAGAAGGCCGACCCAGCCTATCAACACATCCCAGACCTGCCCACGCCCGCGCCGGTTTGAGAACAGAAGACGGCGCGGTGGACATTCCCGGCTCTGGACGCAGCAACGATTATTGACCTTTCCCATTTGAGCATTGGAATTGCTCGAAACATCTGGCAAGTCCGAACCTCATCAGGAGACGCGCAATGACAGAATGCACGCTGTATGTCGGCACTTACACCCAACGAGATAGCGAAGGGATCTACATCTTTCGCTTTGATACCAAGAGCGGCTCGTTACGCCAGGAAGCGGTCGTTTCCGGACACGACAATCCCTCCTTCTTGACGCTGCATCCGAATGGTCGAATCCTCTACGCTGTGAATGAGGACTTAGGGGCCGGGCAGGTTAGCAGCTTTGCCATTGACCCGGATTCCGGCGGCCTGACCTTCCTCAACCGTCAGCCGACGCATGGCACAGCGCCGTGCCATCTGACGGTCGAACCGGGCGGCAACACGCTCGTTGTCGCTAACTACTATAGCGGCAATGTGGCGGTCTACCCATTGAACGCCGACGGAACCATCGGCGACCCTGTGCAGAACATTCAGCATCATGGCAGCGGCCCGAATCAGGAGCGGCAGGAGGCAGCCCACGCCCACTCCGCGACCATCGGTCCTGACGGCAGCCGCGTCTATGTAGCCGACTTGGGCATTGACAAGGTGATGATCTATCGCATCGCCGGTGGGCGGCTGGAAGCCAACGACCCGGACCACACACCCGTGTATGCCGGGGCCGGGCCGCGCCATTTTGACTTCCACCCCAACGGGCGCTTCGCGTACATCATCAATGAACTGGATCTGACGGTGACGGCCTGTGCTTACGATGCCGACAGCGGTGCGCTGACTCCCTTGCAGACCAGTTCGACCCTGCCGGACGGCGTCGTCGACCGCAGCGGCTACAGTTGCGCCGACATCCATGTTTCCCCGGATGGCCGCTATGTATACGGATCGAACCGGGGCCACGACACCATCGCCATATTCGCGGTTGACGCCGAAAGCGGCCTCCTTACCGCAGCCGGTCATGCCTCGACCCGGGGACGGACGCCGCGTAACTTTACGCTGGACTCGACCGGCGCCTGGCTGCTGGCAGCCAATCAGGATTCCGACGACATCAGCGTTTTCCGACGGGACGCGGACAGCGGTCAGCTTTCTCCCCACGGTGAAATGGTTTGGGCGCCGATGCCGGTCTGCCTGTTGTTTGGGCCGTAGCCGAAAGCGAAGGAGCGGTTCTTGCAATTCGGAATCTTCTATGAGCACCAGCTGCCCCGTCCCTGGGCTGAGGGGAGCGAATACCGCCTGCTCAAAGAGGCGCTCGATCAGGTCGAGTTGGCGGATCGGCTGGGCATCGACTACGCCTGGGAAGTTGAACATCATTTTCTGGAGGAGTACTCCCACTCGTCGGCGCCCGAGGTCTTCCTGGCCGCATGCAGCCAGCGCACCAAGCGAATCCGCCTGGGTCACGGCATCGTGTTGATGCCGAGCAGCTTCAACCATCCCGCGCGCGTGGCCGAGCGCATCGCCACGCTTGATCTGATCAGCGATGGGCGCGTCGAATGGGGCACAGGCTCCTCAAGCAGCCGCAGCGAACTGCAAGGCTTCGGCATCGACCCGGAGCAGAAGCATCTGATGTGGGAAGAGTCGGTGTGCGAGGCCGCCAAGATGATGGTAATGGAGCCATACGCGGGCTTTGCCGGCCAGAGCTTCGCCATGCCGCCGCGCAATGTCGTGCCCAAGCCGCTGCAAAAGCCCCATCCGCCTTTGTGGTTGGCCTGCTCGAACCGGGAGACGATCAAGATCGCCGCCCGCTACGGGATGGGCGCGCTCACCTTCGCCTTTATCGATCTGGCCAGTGCCTCCCACTGGGTCGAGGAGTACTATGAGACCTTTGAGCGGGAGTGCGACCCGATCGGCAGAACGGTCAATCCCAACATCGCCATCGTGGCCGGGTTCATGCTGCATGAGGACAGCGACGAAGCTGTGCGGCGTGGGGCGCGCAACTTCCAATTCTTCGGCTATGCGCTCAGCCATTTTTACATCACCGGAAGCCACGTACCCGGCCAGTTCGACCTGTGGGCCGACTTTCAGCGCAACATGCCCGAACAATGTGAACCGGCCACCGGCATCGGCAGCCCGGATAAGGTGCGTGCAAATCTGGAGGCCCTGGAATCCGCGGGCGTCGATCAGGTGGTATTTGTTCAGCAGGCCGGCAACAACCGCCACGAGCATATCTGCGAGTCGTTGGAGTTGTTCGCCGAGCAGCTGATGCCCGCATTCAAGGAGCGGCACGAAGTCCATCAGCAGCGCAAAGCGGTAAGGCTGGCTCCCGCCATCGAACGGGCAATGCAGCGCATCCCCGCCTTGCCACAGGTGGAGGGCCTGCCCCCCCTGGACGCCTACCCGCTGCTGGCGGCCAAAGCCGGGCTTGCCAAACAACCGCAGCGCCCCATTGACGGCGACAATATCGTGACCGCGATCTCCGGACGGGGCTGACGATTTCGCGCTGCGCTCAATGCAACGTCAAGTGTAGAGTCCGTTGGCTGTCGCAGATCAGTCCCCTTCAATCGCCGCCGGTCTCTCTTGGGCCGCTCGGATGCGTTCCATATCAAACTTCAGCGAGCGGTCGAAGCGGTAGATGCCGTTCTGTTCCTGGAAAATGTCGGTCAATTGCGTGTAGCAATAGCCGCACTGGGCGGGATCATCCAGAAGGATTTCGCATAGTCGTGTGAAGCGCTCGTAAAACCCTTCGATCGACTTTGGCCGCTCACCGTACCCCCATGAGTCCTCTCCTTCCTTCGCTTCCGGGTTCCACCAGATACCGCCGAACTCACTGACGAAGAACGGCTGGCCCCGGTAAGGGATCGACCACGTCTGTCCGTCGCGGCCATTGTAGAAGGGCGCTCCATCAGCAACGCGGGCGTGATGCGCGGCGAACGTGTCGGGGTCCTGCGTGTAGTCATGGCTGTCGTAGACGTCGGCCTCCGGCACGCGATGCGAGTAGCCGGAGGTGTCCAGCACAGGCCGCGTCAGATCCATCGCTTTGGTCGCCAGAAACAAACCGCGCGTGACCGCGTCCAGCGTCGTGATGCGGTCGTGCAGCGGTTGCCAGGTCTCGTTCAGAGGACACCAGCCGATGATCGAAGGGTGGGAATAGTCCCGTTCCAGAACCTCCAGCCATTCGGTGATATAAGAAGCGGTCGGTTGCTGATGCTCTTCCTGAGCGCCATAGCCCCGGCAGCCCCAGTCGCCAAATTCGCCCCAGAGCAGATACCCCAGGCGGTCGGCATGATAGAGAAATCGCTCTTCAAAGACCTTCTGGTGCAGCCTCGCCCCGATGAATCCGGCCTCCATGCTCAGCTCAATATCCCGCCGGAGAGCCTCGTCGCTGGGCGCGGTCATAATCCCATCCGCGTAGTAGCCCTGATCCAGGACGAGCCGCTGGAAGACCGGCTGACCGTTCAAAGTGATCGCTTTCCCGTCGATGGCGATACTGCGCAGGCCGACGTAGCTGCGCGCCTCGTCCACCAGCACCCCTTCGCCATCCACCAGGCGCAGGATGACATCGTAAAGATGCGGATCTTCGTTCGACCAGAGCCGCCGACGCTCAGCCGGGATCACCAGGTCCAAGCGGGGGCAGAGATCGTACTCGGCGGAACATTCGGCCTCGGTGACGACGCCAGCGCCGTCGAGAAGTTGAGCGTGCAGCCGCAGACCTGTCCGGTTAACATCTTGATTCTGCCCCGCCACTGTCGAGCGATGCACCAGCGGCTGCTCCAGGCGGATGGCGCTGTTGGCCACGTCGGGCGTGAAGCGGGGACGGCCCAAATGGATCTCCGGCACTGGCTCCATCCACACACTCTGCCAGATGCCCGTTGTACGCACGTAGATCGCACCGCGCGGCCCGAATGTCCGCGCCTGTTTGCCGCGCGGCTGGGGATCACGGTGGTTGTCGCGGGCGCGCACAACGATCTCGACGCGATCGCCCGGCGCGGCCACCCCGCCCATATCGCAGGTAAAGGGGCTGAACCCGCCTCGATGACGGCCAACTTCCTGCCCGTTTACCCAAACAGTAGCGTCGTAGTCGACCGCCTGAAAGTGGAGTAGCACTCGGCGTCCTCTCCATTCGCTGGGTATCTCCACCTCCCGCCGATACCAGACGGCCTCCAGAAAGTCATTGTTTTCCACGCCGGAGAGTTGCGACTCGGGGCAAAATGGCACGTTGATGCGGCCTGCGAGGGTGCGCGTCAGCAACCCCCTTTCCAAGCCGCTGTCACCCTGGTCTATCTCAAATTGCCACGCGCCGTTGAGGCAGAGCCAATCCTGGCGGGCAAACTGTGGCCGCGGGTATTCGGGGCGAGGAATGGACATGGCGAGCCTCCAAGAGTGTGTTGTTTAGAGTGTATGAGGAAGTTAGTACTACAACCGCGTTTTCGGTGGACAGAAGAAAAAGAGAAAAAACCTGGCGCCGAGATGGCATAAATTGAGGCTGTTCGTTCAGTTTTCTGCCTTCTTTATTGCCGGGTAGTCACTATTCACGGAACTGCGGTTGTCGTATTAGAGTTCTGTGGAAAACTCTTTGAAGAGTCAAACTGCAACGCTACAGAGGGAGGAGTTCAATTCGGTTCTCCATCTCTTCTGGATTGAGCGCTTTGGCCGCGATTTCCAACTCCTCTATCACTTGGCCGACGGATAGCCGCGGTTGATACACATAGAACAGACCGGCAAACTCAATACCTTGCCGTTGAAACATCGCGGCCAAAGTCAGAAGATCTGAATCTTGGCTGAAGAGAACAAGGCCCAATTCTGTCGCCCGCCTCAAAAGCCGTTCGTCTTCAAACTTGGTGGCGCCATCTTCTGCTGCGGTGAGTACGGTTACGCCCCGCCTGCGAAGCCCGTCAGTTACTGCACTATGTACGTGATGATCCATGTACAGTGCCAGGCTCAACGTGTTTCCCGCCGTGCCCGTAACTTCTTACGGATCGGGGAGTCAGGCGAAGCAGCGCGTAGCTCATCGTACTGAGATACGCTCTCTTCGATTTTGGCGTCGAATAACTCTTTGTGAGCCAGGTAGTATGAGATCGCCGCTTTAATCTGGGCTTCAGTCAGAAATGGATGCTGTTTCTGAATCTCAACGACATCATTTCCAAACTCCAGATAGTCCAAAGCGATCTGCTGGACCTTGAAGTTGGCCGCGGCAATGACCGGTGTGCCGCTGTCATTTAAGGTGATTTCAGCCATCTGCTTGAAATCTGTCGTCGCAGGTTTCGCCATCGAATCTTATCCTTTAGCGATTCACTCCAGGTCCGGCGCCAGTAGCACCTTCGAGACGTTACCGGGGCTGTGGACGAGGCGGTGAAACCAGTTGCCGCCTTCGGCGAGAGGCGCTTCGACGATCCACGGGTCCAGGCGGTAGAGGTCGGCGTGGAGCTGCTCCAGACCGAGCGCGAAGTCGGCCGCCCCGTAGGCAAAGCTGCCGCGCACAGTCAACTCCTGGCGGATGATGGCCGCGGCGGGCATGGGGCTGGTCTCCTCGTGCAGGCCGGAGAGGACGAGCGTGCCTGCGTTGCGGGTTGCAGCCACACACTGGCTACGCGTTCCGCCTGTTCCCACTGCGTCGATAGAGACGGCCACGCCGTCACCGGCCGTGGCATCCTTGACGATTTCGACCACGTCGGCCCCCTGGTCGGTTGCGCCGGGGCCTGGCGAAGGCGACGAAATGGTGATGCCGCCGAGCGCGCCGCCCATCGCCAGCCGCTCCGGATCGAGATCGGCGATGAACACCCGCTCCGCACCGGCCAATTTCAGCGCCTGCAATGCGAGAAGCCCGATCGGCCCGGCGCCGATGATCAGCGCCGATTCCCCGGCCACGTCTCCGGCCAACTTTCCGATCCGCACGCCCACGCCCACCGGTTCGGTCAGCGCCCCTATGCGAAGCGACATCCCTTCCGGCAGTTTATGGGCCAGAAAGGCGGGGATGCTGACATATTCGGCGAATGCGCCGGGCCGGTGCGCGCCCACAAGCCGCCTTTCAGGGCAGAGCTGGGTCAGCCCCATGCGGCAGGTGCGGCACAGTCCGCAGTAGGTGAGCGGGTTGGCCGTTACCGCATCGCCGATTGCAAAGCCGGTCACCCCGCTGCCTACATCCACGATCTCGCCGGCGAACTCATGCCCCATCACCAGCGGCGGCGTGCGCAGGGCGTTGTGGCCCAGATAGCCGCTCAATTCGGAGCCGCAGATTCCGGCATAGGCGACGCCGATCACCAATTCCCCGGCAGTCGGCGTTGGATCAGGTTGTTCCTGCATCTCCATCTTTTCCGGTGCAGTCCAGACGAGCGCTTGCATCGAAATCCTCCACAACTCTGATGTCTTCGTGTCTGGGACAATCATACGGAATCCTGGCCCGAACTGCAATAAGCGAATGTCCTTGATGATCGATTGCATCCCCCGCTTCAGCAGGTAGTTCCTGTCCGTTCTTAGGGGAATCAGCTTGCGCAGATCGCCACTTGCTTGTAGGCTTTGATAGGTGATCCGCAGGGCGTGTATTCCGCCAAGCATTGTCCTGCTCGGCCTCCGCCATCGTTCCTGGAGCCGGGGCGCGACCCGATGTGGATTCCCACTCTGCGTAGCGAAAACAGCTATTCAGCCAGGTCCGCCCAGCCTTGACCGCCGACTGACTCTGTCAACAACTCCGAGGAGCGTTCAATGAAAATCACCGACATTACCGCCTACCCTGTCTGGGCCGGGCATCGCAACTTTCTCTTCGTCGTGGTCGACACTGATGAAGGCATCCACGGCGTGGGGGAGTCCGGTCTGACCAGCCGCGAAGATGCGGTGATCGGCGCAATACAGCATTTCAAAGAGGTACTCGTGGGCCAGGATCCGTTCCGCATCGAGCACCTCTGGCAGCTTATGTTTCGCGGCGGCTTTTTCCCGGCGCAGCGCGTACTGAGTTCAGCCATCTCCGCCATCGACATCGCTCTGTGGGACATCAAAGGCAAGGCGCTGGGCGTGCCGATCTATGAACTGCTTGGCGGCAGAGTGCGGGACAAGGTCGTCTGTTATCCCCACAATCAGACCGACTCGAAGCATGTGGGGCCGTTGGTTGACAGCTGCCTGGAGACGAAGGAGCAGGGCTGGAAGTTTGTGCGCTGGGGACTGCCCCAGGACGGCCATATCCTGGAGCCGCGCGACGCTGTGCGCACCGCGTTGCGACAGTTTGAGGCCGTGCGCGAGGCGGTCGGTGACGAGATCGACATCTGCTTCGATGTCCATACACGGCTGGATCTGCCCGATGTCATCTGGCTGTGCCGCGAAGTTGAACAGTATGCGCCCTTCTTCATCGAAGATCCGCTGCGTTGCGAGAATCCCGACTCCTTCAAGACGTTGCGGCCGCGCACACACGTGCCATTGGCCGCGGGCGAACAGTTTTCCTCCAAGTGGGAGTTCCGCCAGTTGATCGAGGAGGAGTGGATCGACTATGCCCGCGTCGATATGTGCATTGCCGGCGGTTTCACCGAAGCGCGCAAGATCGCCGGATGGTGTGAGACCCACTACATCAAGTTGGTAGTGCATAACCCGCTCGGCCCGGTCTCGTCTGCGGCCTGTTTGCAGATGAATCTGGCGACCTCCAACTTCGGCGTGCAGGAGCAGCCCCGCAAACCGGGCGAAACGCTGCCCGACATCGTGCCAATGCAGCCACACTGGGAGGACGGCTACATGCTGCCGACAGACCTGCCTGGCCTAGGAATCGAGTTCGACAGGGAGACGGCCAGCCGTTCGCCGTCCCAGAGGCGTGAGATTCCGCAACTGCGCCGCTTCGACGGATCGTTTACCAACTGGTAGGAAATGCGCGGAATCCATTACCGGCATTCAATACTATCGTGAAGGGACGTGAAGTATGAAGAAAGCAGCAGTGTTCGGCCCGCGGCAGGGTGGCGTCGTTGACGCGCCTGACCCCGAGGCCGGAGAAAATTGGGTCGTCGTCAAGATCCATACCGCGCCCATGTGTACCGAATTCAAAACATACGTCGCCGGCAGGGATGCGCCCTATCTGGGCCATGAAGCGGCAGGAGAAGTCGTCGTAGTGGCGCAGCCCTGCCGCGTCAAAGTGGGGGATCGGGTAGTGGTGATGCCGCAGACGCCCTGCGGACAGTGCGAACTCTGTCTGGACGGTGAATACATCCACTGCCAGGACACGGTCACGCCCCCGCCGCAGTCGGGCGCCGATGAGGGTCGAGCGACAATGGCGCAGTTCATGCTCAAACAGGACTGGCTGCTGGTGCCGATCCCCGATGAGGTTTCCTATGACCACGCGTCCATGGCATGCTGCGGGCTGGGTCCGACTTTTGGCGCGGTGCAGAGAGCAGGGTTAGACCCGGACGACACGCTGCTGATCACCGGACTGGGGCCGGTGGGCCTCGGCGGCGTCATCAACGGCACGCATCGCGGAGCCAGGGTGATTGGCGTCGACACCAACAAGTACCGGGCTGCGAAGGCTCTTGAATTGGGCGCGGTCGACGTCATCGACCCGACCGACCCGGACGCGCTGCAAAGGGCGTTGGCGCTGACAAGGGACGGCCGCGGCGTGGATCACAGCATAGACTGCTCAGGCGTTGTCGCCGCCCATCGCTTCTGCATCGACGTGACCCGCCGCAAAGGCACAGTCAGTTTCGTCGGCGAAAGCGGCCAGGACGCCACGCCGATTCAGGTCAGCACCGATATGATACGCAAAGGGCTGAGTCTGCACGGTTCCTGGCACTACAACTTCGCCGATATCCCTCAGATTCTGCGCGTGATCGCTGCCAATACCGACAAGCTCGACAGGATCATCACCCACCGATTCCCCCTGCAGCGCGTGGCTGACGCCTGGGAACTTCAGGCAAGCGGACAGTGCGCGAAAGTTCTGCTCAAACCGTGGGAGTAGGGGCCGGTGGGTGCATCCCAATCTATTGTGCGTCACCCCGACTTGTCCGATTCGCTCATCTGTGCTACACTCTTCCACTATCGGGAACGCCGCCGCCGTGCGCCCAGCCCCCCATACCGCAATCCGGCGCTCGGGTGCCCTCTGGGCGCGCGAAGCGGTAGCAAATCTAACAATGCGCCGCTCATGTAACGAAGGGGTAGCGCACTGAATTTCAAGCAATTCCTGCTTCTTTTGGGCCAAGGGGGGGTAAAAGCGGACAAAGCGGACACTAAATAATTCTATATCTTAGAAAATATCGACCCTGCCAACCAGGTTCCCCGACAGATCATGACACCAAAACCGTAACTAACCCGCGCTCATATAGCGAAGCGGTAGCGTATCTAACAATGCGCGCTCATAGTACGAAGTGGTAGCGCATTCAACACCAGCGTTCACATGACGAAGTGGTAGCGTATCCAACACACGGCTTCTATCAGTGCAGGAAAACCCGCTCTGGCAGAGGCGCGGCAAGAAATTTCGCTTGGCATTTTGAAGATTTTTTGGCGGAACTGTCTTTCGTCCAACGCCATTACAAAAAACTGTCAAAACTGGCCCTACCCACCGCCTCCGTTCCCAGCGTCAACAAGCCTCCCGTGTTCCCAGAGCAACCATGCAGAAAATCTGGGATGCACACGGTTCTGTGATCGGCTTGACAATCCTGCGAACGCCACGCGTTCGCAATCTACTAAAGGACGAGCATATCCCCATGCAAGACCTGCTAAAGAAATACTTCGGCTATGACGATTTTCTGCCGCTTCAGGAAGAGATCATCTCCAGCGTGCTGGAGGGGAGGGATGCGCTCGTTCTGATGCCGACGGGCGGGGGCAAATCTCTGTGCTATCAGTTGCCAGCCCTGCGACTCGGCGGGCTGACGCTGGTGGTCTCACCGCTGATCGCGCTCATGAAGGACCAAGTGGACGCGCTGCAGTCCAACGGAATCGCCGCGGCCTTCATCAATAGCACGCTCCCGTACTCTGAGATCAACCGCATTCAGGCACAGGCGCAACGCGGTGATCTGAAGATACTGTACGTCGCGCCGGAGAGGCTGTCGCAAACGGGCTTCCAGTATTTTCTCGCCCGCCTCAAGGTCAGTCTTGTGGCCGTGGACGAGGCGCACTGCATCTCCGTGTGGGGACACGACTTCCGCCCCGACTATCGCAAGCTGGGCGAGTTGCGGCGTAGCCTGCCCGGCGTCCCCTTCCTGGCGTTGACGGCCACGGCCACCGAGCGCGTGCGCCGCGACATCGTTGACCAATTGGATCTGAACCAGCCGCAGCAGTTCGTCGCCAGTTTCAACCGTGCCAATCTCAGCTATAGCGTGCTCCCCAAGAGAAACGACACCTTCGACACGCTTGCGGGGCTGCTGAAAAAGCGCAAGGGCGAATCCGCGATCATCTACTGCACGTCCCGCAGAGATACCGAAGAGTTGGCCGGGCGCCTACGCGACCGCGGCTTCGACGCGCAGCCCTACCACGCCGGTCTTTCAGGCGACGTGCGCCGTCAGACCCAGGAGCGATTCATCCGCGATCATGTCTCGATCATCGTGGCGACCATCGCCTTTGGCATGGGCATCGACAAGTCCAATATACGCCTGCTTGTTCATTATGACCTGCCCAAGTCGCTGGAGGGCTACTACCAGGAGACGGGCCGCGCCGGACGTGACGGCCTGCCCAGCGAGTGCGTCCTCTTCTACTCCTATGGCGACGCGGCGAAGCAGGAGTTCTTTATCAATCAGATCGAGGACGAGGCGGAGCGGGCCAACGCCCAGGAGAAGTTGACGCAGGTCGTCGAATTCTGCCAGCTTCAGGCGTGCAGGCGCAGGTACATTCTAGGTTACTTTGGCGAGGCTTGGCACGAGGAAAACTGCGGCGGCTGCGATTTCTGTCTCACGCCCAAAGAAGAGTTCGACGCCACCATCATCGCGCAAAAGATCCTCTCGGCGGTGATCCGCACGCGCGAACGCTTCGGGATCAACCATGTTAGCGGCGTGTTGCGCGGCGCAAACACAAAGAGCATAAGGCAGTGGGAACATAACAATCTCAGCGTCTATGGCATCGTCAAAGACTTCTCCGACGCTGAAATCAAAGAGATCACCGGCCTGCTGGTCGCCGAGGGTCTGCTCTACAAGAACAGTCGGGACTACCCAACCTTTGGCGTGACCGAAGCAGGGAGGAGATTTCTCAAAGACCGCGAGACGTTGACTCTCGCCAGACCCAAACGCGAGGAGGAGAAGGAGTCAATTGCAAGCCGCGCTGCGCTGGACTATGATCAAGCGCTCTTTGAGGAGTTGCGCGGTCTGCGAAGCAGGTTGGCTGCGGAGAGAAATGTCCCGCCTTACGTAATTTTCAGCGATGTCACATTGCAGCAGATGGCCTTCTACGTGCCTCATAGCCGCGAGAGCCTCTCCCGCATTTCTGGGGTGGGATCGGTGAAACTGGAGCAGTTGGGCGACTCGTTCTTGTCCGTTATCTCCGAGCATGCCCGCTCGCAAGGCCTGGAGGAGCGCGCAAAGCCTGCCTACAGTTTGGATGAGAAACGCCGTGACCACCCCAAAGCGTACGAAAAGTGGTCGCCCACGGACGACAATCAGTTGAAAGAAATGTACACGTCTGGGACAGGTGTGGCCGACTTGGCGAAATATTTTGGACGAAATCGAGGAGCAATTCGGTCGCGTCTGAAAAAGCTCGGTCTAACGGAAGAGATCCTCATAGGCTCGACTTACGACCAGACAAAACAGTTGCTTAAACAAGGCATGACCATTGACGAGGTCGCGCAACAGCGCGGCCTTAAAATGAGCACCATCTTGAACCATTTGGAGCGACTGATCCGATCAGATGAACAGATCGACCTCCGACCGCTGATGCCGCCGCAGGAGCGTTTCGAGAAAATCAGGGCGGCCTTTGAAAAAACTGACGGCACACTCCTGTCAAAGGTCTCCTATTCGGTCAAAGAGATCCTCGGGGACGACTACCCTTACGACGAAATCAGGCTGGTGTGGCTCATCCTGGCCCAGCAGGACGACATGCCGTGGCAATCTGAACGCAATTCCTGATCTTCTTTCGAATCTGGGTGGTGGTCACAAAGTAAGTGGTGAGAGCAAAGTCTATGTCTGAACTGTGATTTCTGCAGTTCGGAAATTGCCATGATTAGCGGATGCACGGACAAGAATGTCCATACCACCGGATTACCAGATCACTTACTATTCGACCACTACCCGAATCTGGAGTTTGGTGCTATGCCCTACAAATGCGGAATCGCCGGCGTGAGCGGGGGGCGGGCCAATGGCCATGCCGACGCCTACGCGCACATTCCTCGCGGCAAACTGGCCTGTATCGCCACGCGCAACCGCGAGAACCTGGACGCCTACGGTGCGCGCTGGAACGTGGACACCCGCTACACCGACTATCGCGAGATGTTCGCACGCGAGAAACCCGATCTCGTGCATGTGAACACGCCGCCGGACGTGCGCCTGGAGGTGATGGAGGCCGCTGAAGCCGCCGGTGTCGGCGCGCTGATCATCGAGAAGCCGCTGGCCATGCAGGCCGAGGACTACTTGGCGATCCGGGCTTTCGCGCGCGGCTGCAAGCTAAAGGTGGCCATTAACCATCAGCTCCATTTCCATCCCCGGCGTCAGTATCTGCAAGACATCGTTCACGACGGCGCGATCGGCGTGATCCGCTTCATTGACGCCAGCGCGCGTATGAACATGGCCTACCAAGGAACACACGTGTTGCAATCCGTCGCCGCCTTTCATCCGCAGGGAGAGCCGAACAGCATCTTCGCCCAGGTATCCGGCGGCGATGGCTTGCAGACAGGCCGCAGGCAACATTTTGCGCCCGACGCGACCATGGCAACGATTCGCTACGAGGACGGGGCCAGCGCGCTGCTAAGATGCGGTACAAACGGCGCCTATGTGCTCAGCGGTGATGAGCGCACCAATGTGCATAAGCAGTTGACCGTTTACGGGACGGAAGGATTCGTCCATTGGAGTATGTGGGGCTGGGAGACTCTTATTCGGGGCGCGCGCGCGGGCGGCAGCCACAACTATCCCGATGAGGACATTCTTGGCCAGGCGGCCATGACCGAAGCGGCTTTCGACTGGCTGGAAGATGACAGCCGACTCCATCCCCTCAACCTCGACGCCGCGATGCAAGACTTTCATATCGTGCTAAAGGCTTACATGAGCGCGCTCCACATGAGGGAGGAGACGCTGACCAGCGAACTCCAGCCGGGGCTGATCGATGCTCTTCGCAAGGCGGTTGTAGGCTAGGCGCGCCTAGCCCCGGCGGCGACCGGGAACAACCCGTTATCTGGCCCTGTGCCCCGTCACGCGCGTGCTGGCATAGCGGGGCGCCAGTTCCGGCTCGGCCCGCTGCATCCTCTGCGGCGGCATGCCGTTGGCGATGGCTTTCAGATCATCCAACACCATCTCGCCGATCTCCCAGAGCGCCTCTTTGACAGTGCCCGCCCGATGCGCGGAGAGTACGACATTGGGCGCGCTGCGGATAGGATGCTCAGGGTCAAGCGGCTCCTGCGGGAAGACATCGATCGCCGCACGGAAACGGCCTTCGTGTAGCAGTTCGGTCAGCGCATCAAAATCGACAAGGTGCGCGCGGCTGACCAGGATCAGCGCCGCGTCCGGCCGGATCCGCTCCAGCAGCGCGCGGTCAAGCAGGGCGCGGTTCTCATGCGACGGCACAGCCAGCACGAAGATGAACTGCGATGTCGCCAGCAACTCCTCCAGGGGAAGCGGTGTGACGCCCTGTCGCCGCAGGTAGCGCTCCCCCAGCCAGACATCGTACGCGGCAACGCGGCAGCCAAATGGCTTGAGCAGAGGGTGCAGACTGCGGGCCAGCCCTCCGTACCCGATCAAACCCACCTGTTTGTCGTACAGGTTGAACGTCCCCACGTTGCCGGCGTGCAGATAGTCCTCGTTGCCCCTTTGCATCGCCTGATGACCGTCTACGATCCCCCGCGCACAGGCGATGGCCATGCCTAAAGCCATCTCCGCCACCTGGCGGCCAAATGCAGGCGCAGCCGAAAGCACCCGGATTCCGTTGCGGAAACAGAACTCATAGTCCAGGCCGGAGGGGAACGCGCCGGAGACCGAAAGGATGGTGCGGAGATTCTGCGTCTGGGGCAGGATATTCCCGTAGCGCCAGCTTGAGCAGATTACGGCGACGGCACCTGTCAATGCCTCGACTGCGTCGTCCACTGGCATCGGCTCCGACTTGCCCCAGACCACATCGACGAATTCGGGCAGGCGGCATAGGTCTGTCGGTGAGAAAATCTCGTCCATCCTGCGGAAAGAGGGATCAACAAGCACGGGTGGTTTGCTGGACATTGGCTTTACCTTGTCTGAGTACTGGTTCGATTGCCATGCACGCGGCGAGGCCAACACGGGATGATTGTAGCAGGCTGCGCGCGCCAGTCGAAAGTCAGCCCTTTAGTTCACTTGATTTGTTGTGCGGGGATGACTAAAATAGTTCGCGTCATGTCCACCACGCACTTCACAGGTCTTTCTCTATCTCTGTCACGTTACAAGCTGCGCATTTCAATCCAAATCGCCCCAATGGTTACGGGTACTGGAACCATGCCAGACGAGAGTTCGTTTGTCCCATGGGTCCGCACCTGCACGAGCGGATCCGGGCCGGATTTCACGGGGCGCGCCGGATTGCCAAGCAACTTCAATCCCACAAGGTGAACCCATGAACATTCTGCCACACACTGTCAACCGATTCAACGGCATCGAGATCAACACGGATGAACTGCCGGATGATGCCTCCGTCTTCGAGCAGAGCCTGTCCGCATCGCTGGTGAAATGGATCCAGGATGGGCGCTTTTTGGTCTGGCTGCATCTGCCCATCGAACGGGCCGCACTGATTCCAATCTCGACGGCTGCCGGCTTCATCTTTCACCACACCGAACCCAACTATGTGATGCTTGTTCGCAAGTTTCAAGAAGACGCCCTGGTTCCCGGATACGCCACCCATTACATCGGCGCTGGCGGCGTTGTCATCAACGAGCGCCAGGAGCTTCTTGTCGTCTCCGAGCGGCATCGCGGTTCATCCCGGCCCTATTACAAGCTGCCCGGCGGCGCGCTCCACCCCGGCGAGCATCTGGCGGCGGCCGCGGTGCGGGAAGTCTACGAGGAGACCGGTGTGGAGACCACGTTCGAGGCTGTTGTCTGTTGGCGGCACTGGCACGGCTACCGCTACGGCAAGTCGGACATCTACTTCATTTGTCGGCTGTCTCCGCTGACCGAAGAGATTGAACGGGACGACTGGGAGATCGACGAATGTCTGTGGATGCCGGTTAATGAGTACTTGCAGCATGAGTTGGTCGGTGACTTCAATCGGGCGATTGTCGAGGCCGCAATCAAGACCACCGGCCTGAAGAACTTGTGGATGGATAGCTACGATGATCCGACTAAGAGGGAGTTTTATTGGCCTGACATGGCATGATGTTCAACTGCAGAGGGAGGTGCCTGAGTGAAATTCAAGAGCGATAGTTTCCGGCAAGGAGCAGGGCGGACCATGCCGATAACACGGACAGGATCTGCCTCTTGTGTCTGGCAAGGGAAACATCCAAGTCCCCGCTTGCGCAAGGCAGCCATTCTCTCGCTCTGGGCAGCGCTCACCGTTCTCTTTGCTGGCAGCTGCTCCCGCGCAGAAAGCGTCCTCTGTCCGTCCGGCTCTGAGCCTGACGCGGGCACACAAGTCAACCTCGGCGCGGTCGAGGACTGCGAGATTCTACTCAGCATCAGGGACAATCTGGCAGGGAACGCCTCGTTGAACTGGAGCACGCAGATCCCTATTGATGAATGGGAGGGAGTCGAGATTGACGCTTCTGCACTCCCTGTTCGTGTCACAGAGTTGTCTCTCATAGAAAAAGGCTTGACTGGGACGATACCCGCTGACATGGGCAGCCTCTCCCATCTGGAAATTCTGGATCTCACCCACAACGATTTGACCGGAGAAATGCCGGCCGAGTTGGGGAGTCTTGACAACCTGCGCGAGTTGCATCTCCCCTATAATCGCCTGACCGGCGTCATTCCGGCTGAGTTGGGCAATCTTTCCAATCTGAGATTTCTGATCCTCGCCTGGAACGACCTTGGCGGGGAGATTCCTCCCGCACTGGGTGAACTGTCCAGCCTCGAAATACTAGACCTGAAGTAACTACTAAGGCATAGGATAAAGGGCCAGAGATCAAATAGAATGCTAACAGGAAGCTAATGCGAAACCAATGGTAGGAGTGGTAGAATTGGGAATTATGAGCAACTCGTTGGCAGTAGATCGTGAGCAACTGAAGCGATTAGACCAAGAGAGTCTGATCGAGTTGATTCTGGCATTGCGAGAGCAAGTGGCTGCGCAGCAGGTGTTGATCCAGGAATTGCAGGATCAGTTGGCGAAAGACAGTAACAATAGCGGCAAGCCACCCAGCAGCGATGGTCTGAAGAAGCGCAGAAGACAGAGTCTGCGTCAGTCGGGCCAGCGGCCGCGTGGGGGGCAACCTGGTCACAAAGGGCAAACCTTGACGCAAGTGGCGGAACCGCATCATGTCATCCTTCATACGCTACAGGACTGCCCGCACTGCCAAACAGACCTGAAGGGGGTCGGCGCCAAGGGGCATGTGAAACGGCAGGTGTTCGACATGCCGCCGGTTGGCATCGAAGTCACAGAGCATCAGGCAGAGGTCAAGCAGTGTCCTGGCTGTGGCGCCCATGTGAAGGAGGCTTTTCCAGCCCACGTGACCCAACCGACCCAGTATGGCCCGCGTCTGAAAGCGCTCGCCTGCTACCTGTATGGCCAACAGTACATCCCCTTGGCGCGTATCAAAGAGTTGCTGACCGCGCTCTACGGCGATGCGCCCTCGGAGGCGGTCATACTCGCCGCCGCCCGTCAACTTGTCAGCCGGAGCCAAGCGACTCTGGAACACATTCGCGCACAACTCATCGCTGACCCGGTCGTCCACTTCGATGAGAGTGGGTTGCGTGTCGAGGGGCGCTTGCAGTGGCTGCATGTGGCCAGCACAGCCAGGCTGACTTACTACCATGTCCATGGCAAACGAGGTCATGTCGGCATGCGAGACGCTGGCATCTTGCCCCGCTACCAGGGCGTTGCTCTGCATGACCACTGGGCCCCCTATCTCCAGTTTAGCGACTGCCAGCACGCTTTCTGCAACGTCCATCATCTGCGCGAGTTGCGCTTTGTGTTCGAGCAATACGGCCAAGCATGGGCTGAGAAGATGGCTCGTCTGTTATGCACCATCAAAGCCGAAGTCGCATCCACCCCAGAAGCGCACACTGTGTTACCCCCAGAGCGCTTGGCCTACTACGAGGCCGAGTACGATGCGCTCATTGCCCAAGGCTTGGCCGCTAACCCGCCGCCCAAGCCGACCCGACCCAGAGCACGCGGCCGCCCCAAACAAGCGCCGCCCAAAAACTTGCTCGACCGCCTGCACAAGCATAAATCTGGCGTCTTGGCCTTTATGTATGATTTCCGCATCCCCTTTGACAACAACCAGGTCGAACGCGATGTGCGCATGATCAAGGTTCAACAGAAAGTCTCCGGTTCCTTCCGCACACAAGAGGGCGCCGATACCTTCTGTGCCATTCGTTCCTATATCTCAACCGCTCGCAAACACGGTCACAATGCCATTGATGCCATCTACAACGCATTTATTGACCAGCCATTCTTCCCTTCCACATACCAGGCTTAGTAGTTACCATCATCGTAGCAACTCAGCCTCGTCTGGGAGGTTGTTTGAAAAGGTACGGTCATCGGTCAAAAAGACCAATAATGACTGCCGGAAAGCGTGAATCCTCCATCTACACGCCATAATTCGCACCATTTGTGCCGTATTGACCCGAACCTGACCTTTTCAGACAGATTCCAAACACGATTCATTACACTTGGATGACTTGGTTGCCCATTGAAAGGCGCACATTGGGTAATGGCTGAGTAGTTACGACCTGAAGAATAACGTGCTGACAGGCGGCATACCCGCGGAGCTTGGTCGTAACTCTGAGTTGAAAGCCCTGATTCTTAACGGCAACGAGTTGTCCGGGCCTATCCCCCCTTGGTTAGGCGATCTCGCCAAACTGCGGGATTTGCATCTCTTTAGCAACAGATTTTCGGGAAAGATTCCGGCCGAATTGGCTCGCCTCTCCAAGCTGGAGGGCCTGTATCTTGCCAACAACCAACTGACCGGAACCATTCCGGTCGAGTTGGCGCAACTGCCGAGTCTTAAGTGGTTGTATCTGTCGGACAACAGGCTTGAAGGGTCGATACCACCGGAATTGGGCAACATCAAGACCCTGAGAATACTGGGGATCCAGGGCGCCAACATGACAGGCGAGATTCCGCCAGAACTGGGGCGTCTCACCAACCTGCAGGGGTTATACCTCGAAAACAACAGTCTTACGGGACCGATACCGGTTGAACTGGGCAAGCTGGAGAATCTGGCAAGCCTGACGCTGAGCAGCAACGACCTGACGGGGACCATCCCGGTCGAGTTGAGTCGTCTCAACGAACTGTACCAGATATGGCTCGCCGGCAACAGACTGACGGGATCGATACCGCCGGAGTTGGGTCTCCTCACCAAACTGAGGTGGCTGGGTCTCAGCAACAACCACCTATCGGGGCCGATCCCGGCTGAACTGGGTCGCCTGACCGAGCTTGAAGCATTGGACCTATCCTACAATCAGTTGGAAGGAAGCATACCGGCGGAGTTTGGCAATCTCGCGCATCTGGAGAAGCTGTATCTTGTAGGCAGCGGACTGACCGGGATCATCCCGGCAGAGTTGGGCCATCTTTCGAGGCTGAAGGAGCTACTGCTCAACGGCAACAGGCTGACGGGTCCCATGCCGCCGGAGTTGGGCGACCTCGCCAATCTTGAGAAGCTGCATCTCTTCAACAACGAATTGACGGGAGAGATACCGCCCGAACTGGGTCGCCTTTTCAGCTTAGAAGAGCTAAGCCTGGACAGTAACAAGCTGTCCGGCTCCATTCCGCCCGAATTGGGAAGCCTGGCCAACTTGAGGGATCTTAGGGTCGTATTCAATCCTTTGAGCGGCTGCGTCCCGGAGACTTTCCGGGGAAGGGGCAACAATGACCTGTACAGTCTGGGCCTGCCCTTTTGCGATGAGGTGAAGCCTGTTGCCCTTTGTTCCAACGGTATCGCAGTCGCCTACCCCAGCCAAAATCCTGGCCTGGTTGAGGATTGCGCCACGCTCTTGGAGATCAAGGAGGCTTTGGCCGGCGCCGCCACATTGAACTGGAACGCGCAGATTCCCATGACCGAGTGGGAAGGGATAGGCCTCGATCTGTCGACGCCTCCTCTGCGCGTAACTGAGTTGCGTCTCGAAGGCGAGGGTCTGACTGGCATCATACCCGCCCAACTGGCCCGTCTCACCTACCTGGAAGGGATATGGCTCCAGGATAACCAGTTGACGGGCGAGATTCCGGCCCAATTGGGGTGGCTCGACAATCTGAAGTGGCTGTGGATTCACGGCAACCAGTTGACGGGGAGGATTCCTCCCGAACTGGGGCGTCTGGCAAAATTGAAGGGGTTGAGTCTGAACGATAATTTGCTGACGGGCTCCATTCCTTCGCAGTTGAATCTACTCTCGGACCTCGAGTGGCTGCGCCTAGACGGCAACGGCCTGATCGGAGTAATACCGGCTGACCTGGGCAACCTGACGAATCTGCAGGGATTGGGGCTGCACAGGAACAAACTGTTTGGAGAGATCCCAGTTGAATTGGGGCGCCTCGTCAATCTGGAGTGGTTGCGCCTCGACGCCAACCGGTTGACCGGCAGCATTCCTGTCGAATTGGGTCGGCTCACGAAACTGACCGGTTTGGGGCTGCAAGAGAACCGGCTGACGGGCGACATACCGGCTACACTGGGCAATCTTGTCAATCTGGAGTGGCTACACATCTACGATAACGGCCTCACCGGCTCGATCCCTCCCGAACTGGGCGATCTCGCTCGCCTCGTATGGTTGCGTTTGGATTTCAATGCCTTGTCGGGAGAGATCCCGGCTGAGTTGGGCCGTCTCGAGAATCTCCAGGAGTTACGCCTGTCGCAGAATAGCCTGACGGGTCCCATACCGCACGAACTGGGCGCTCTCGCCAATCTGCGAGAACTGGGCCTCAGCGGCAACCAACTGTCCGGCTCGATACCGACCGCAATTGCCCGACTCACGAATTTGCGGATGTTAGAACTCGCTGCCAATGGCTTGACGGGCGCGATACCGGCTGAGTTGGGCACGCTCGAAAATCTTAGGGAGGTATGGCTTTCCGGTAATCGACTGAGCGGCTGCATACCCGACAGCCTGTACACGATCGCCCGCAACGACCTGTCACTGATTGGATTGCCACTCTGCGGCCCTGTCGCTCAGTGTTCCCAAGGCTCGGCAGTGCAATACCCGCATGAGAATCCCGGGCTGGTCGCCGACTGTGCCACGCTCTTGGAAATCAGGGATCCGCTGTCCGGGGAGGCCGCGGCCGAGGCTCCCTTGCTGAACTGGAGTGCGCAGACCCCCATTAACGAATGGTATGGCGTAAGTCTCGAAGGTTCACCCCATCCGCGCGTGACGCGGTTGTGGCTGGATGGCATTGGGCTGGCGGGCATGATACCGAGCGGACTGGGCCGTCTCAGCGAGTTGAAAGGCCTGGGTCTCCATGAAAATCAACTGTCGGGAGAGATTCCCGGCGAACTGCGTTGGCTCAAGGAACTGGAGTGGTTGCGGCTCGACGGCAACTCACTAACGGGAAGGATACCGACCGATCTGGGCGCCCTCACCAAGCTGTTGGGCCTGGGACTTCAGGAGAACCGGCTGACGGGTGGGATACCCGCCGAACTTGGCAAACTCTCACAGTTGGAATGGCTGCGGTTCGACGGCAACCTGCTCACGGGAGCGATTCCTCCCGAACTGGGGCAACTGGCCAAGCTGGATGGATTGGGCCTGCAGCAAAACCATCTGACGGGGGCGATACCGGTGGAACTGGGTATGCTTGCCAATCTGGAATGGCTTCATCTCTTTGACAACAGCTTGTCCGGCTCCATACCGCCTGAACTCGGCAATCTCGTCAACCTCCAGTGGCTGCGGCTCGATGGAAACGACTTGACAGGAGGCATACCGGCTGAACTGGGCCGTCTCGCCAAGCTGCGTGAGCTGCGGCTGGACCACAATCGATTGACGGGCAATATACCGCCACAACTGGGAAACCTGCCATTGCTGGAAAAACTTAAGCTCGAAGGCAACATGCTAAGCGGATGCGTTCCCAGCGTCCTGTTGGAAACGGGCACCATCCAATTGTCTGAGATTGGGTTGCCGCAGTGCAGCGCGGCGGCTAGTTGCTCCAACGGTATCGCCGTGCCAAACCCGGAGGAAAACTCCGGGCTGGTCGCCGACTGCGCCACGCTCCTGGGGCTGAGAGATGTCCTGGCCGGTGATACAGAGCTGGACTGGACTGCGCAGTTTTCCATTCGTTACTGGCAGGGCGTCGATATCGACACATCGATTCATCCGTTTCGTGTGACGGCGCTGTGGCTCAACCATAAGGCGCTGACAGGTGTCATACCGGTTGAGGTTGCCCTTCTTCCCAACTTGGAGGTGTTGAAGCTCGATAACAACAGCCTGACGGGCGAGATACCTGCTGAGTTGGGCGATCTCTCCAATTTGGTGGAGTTATGGCTTTCGAATAACGAACTGACCGGAGGCATACCAGCCGAGCTGGGCCGTCTCTCCGATCTGACGAGGCTGGAACTGCAAAACATCGGCCTGACCGGAGAGATCCCTGCCGAGTTGGGCCAGCTCGCCGAGCTGAAATGGCTGAATCTCAACGACAACGAATTGACAGGGACAATACCGGCCGAGCTAGGCCGTCTCTCCAATTTGGAGGAGTTGAACGCGCAGAATAACGGCCTGACCGGTGAGATGCCATCTGAGCTGGGCAATCTCGTCAAATTGCGTAGGCTGAGTCTCTACGACAACGAACTTACGGGGCGCATTCCTGCTGAGTTTGGCGGTCTATCCAGCTTGCAGTGGATGGTTCTCGGCGGCAACAGGCTCACGGGGAGTATTCCGGCCGAGTTGGGCCGTCTCTCCAGGATGCGATGGATGGGTTTCAGCGGCAATAGGCTCACGGGGTGTATCCCTGCTGAGTTGGGGCGTCTTACCAACCTGGCGGGTCTGTTCCTGCAAGATAACAGTCTGACCGGAGAGATACCGCCTGAGTTGGGCAATCTCTCCAATTTGCGGTGGTTGCGACTCCATGGCAACAGACTGACGGGAAGCATACCGGCCGAGCTGGCTGATCCCGCCAATCTGCAGGGAGTAAGTCTCGCAGGCAACCAGCTAAGCGGGTGCATACCGGGAGTCATACGCGCAGTCCGTGATAACGACTGGTCGGCGGTCAGGCTGCCGTTCTGCCATCTCGTTTCGCATTGCTCCAACGGCATCGCCGTGGCCGAGCCACAGGAAAACCCCGGTCTGGTCGAGGATTGCGCTACGCTCCTTGAAGTGAGAGATGTCCTGGCGGGCGATGTTACGCTGGACTGGAATGCGCAGATTCCCATTACCGAGTGGCAGGGCGTTTTTGTCTTCGTGGGCCCACACCCGCCGCGAGTTACGGAGATTTCGATGCCTGAATACGGGCTGACGGGAACCCTTCCAGCCGAGTTGGGCCGTCTTGACTTACTTGTGTATCTGATACTCCATAACAACCATCTGACGGGTGAAATACCCGCAGAACTGGGCGAACTGGGAGAGTTGACTCATCTACGGCTCTCTGGCAACCAACTGAGCGGCTGCATTCCAGAGAGCCTGAACTCCGTAGGATTCAGTTACCTGACCGAGACCGGTCTCTCGTTCTGCGAATAAGGCAAAGGGGAAGTTTTCCAAGCCTGCGAAAGGAAAGCCAACGATGAGATTCCAAAGCGAGGATTCCACGCAAGGAAGGTTGCGCATACCTCTTTTAGCGGGCCAATCACAATCAGACTGCCGGTTGGGGTGCATCCGAGATTATTGCATATCCTCCTGGGATCGCGGGCGTCTCGCCCGCACCCCGCGTAGCTGACAAGATAGGGCGAGAAGCGCGCCAAATATCCTGGATACACTCCATCTGCCGAGCCTGGCACCTGCCAAAACTGAAGTGTGGTATAATACCTCTGTGCATCGGTCAGGCAAAGCCAACCCCATTTCTTGAAGATTTCTTGTGATGGCCCTTCCATCAAGGTCTTCCGCCAAAAAATCTTCAAATGCACGCCTTGGTCGCCTGCCAACAGCGCCAGCCTCCGTCAACGCGAAAGAACGTTTCATTTCGTATAGTAGTCAAGGGGGGGTAAAGCGGACAAAGCGGACATTTTTGCAAAAAATTTTCTGGAATCCACCCCCTGACAGCCCGCTCACACAGCGATTCCCGCGTCACGCCCCAAAATCCGGGACCCACACGAATTCGCTGCCTGCGACCCAAAATGAAATTTCATCCCCAGCATTTTGGGGCTATCCGAATTTCTTAACTGGCGGGTGGGCGCGTCCTGATATGCTGGCCAATGCGCCTGCGCTTTAGTCACAACCCATCCCCATGTCCCGAAAGCCACAATTCAGACAACGACTGCGCAAAAATCCTGGATGCACCCGCCGGTTGGAGAAACGTCGCCAAAACCGAAGAACAGTCATGGCCGCTTTGCTCGTTCTGGTGATGTTTCTCTCCGCGCCGATCTGGCTGGGCTGCGCCGGGGATGGGCCACCCCCGGGGCCTCCGCCTCCTCCGGTGGACCCGTCACAATGTTCCAACGGCATCGCCGTTCCTGATCCGTTGGAACACCCTGGGCTGGTCGCGGATTGCGAAACCCTCCTGAGAGCGCGGGATGTCTTGGCCGAACCCGGACGGCTGTACTGGAATACACAAGTTTCGATTCACAGATGGAGAGGTGTTCTTGTCGATGAAGAGAGTCCTCCACTGCGAGTGACGGGGTTGCACCTTCCAACCAGTTCTCTCAATGGCGCATTGTCCAGTGAACTGGGCCGGCTCTCGGGTCTGAAATACTTGAATCTATCGAACAATGGTTTGAAAGGAGAGATTCCAACCGAATTGGGCAGTCTCACGCAACTGAGGAGTCTGCATCTCAAAAATAATTTTTTAGAGGGTAGGATACCGCCTGAACTGGGAGCTCTCTCTCTTCTTGAGATTCTATCACTTGATTACAATAGCCTCACGGGAGCGATACCGACCGAACTTGGCCTTCTCACTCACCTGCGAATCCTAAACCTGTCCAGGAACGAGCTGACGTCAGACATACCAGAAGTATTGGGGCTTCTTGGCAATCTCCTAACGCTAGCCCTTGATGGGAATTCTCTAAATGGAGGCATACCACCAGAGTTGAGCCGCCTCTCCAATCTCCGCCAGTTGATCTTATCTTCCAATTCGCTTACCGGACCGATTCCGATAGAGCTTGGAAATCTATCCAGGCTTATGACGCTGAGGCTAGCTAACAACCAGCTGACTGGAGGCATTCCATTGGAGTTGAGCCGCCTTTCCAAACTGCGCAGTTTGAATCTTTCCAGCAATGTGCTGACTGGAGGCATTCCCAAGACGCTGGGCCGCCTCAGAGGACTAAGTGACTTGAGTCTTTCCGGCAATCATTTGACTGGAGCAATCCCGTCAGAATTGGCGAATCTCCCCATTTTGTCAACTCTCAATCTATGCTGGAACCATCTTACCGGAGGCATTTCGCCAGAATTGGGCCATCTTTCCTACGTGAGTGAGTTGAGTCTATGTGGCAACCAACTTACAGGAAGTATCCCAGCAGAACTGGGCAGTCTGGAAGGACTGCGAGGGCTGGATCTATCCAGCAATCAACTCACGGGAAGCATCCCCAAAGAGTTAGGCAATTTGTCTAACATGGAGTGGCTGCGTCTTGGAAGCAACAAACTTACTGGAAGTATTCCGGCAGAACTGGGCCGACCGACAAAGCTGGTTTCGCTATTTCTCAACGATAATCGACTAACGGGGCGCATACCTGTTGAACTGGGCAGTCTCTCCAATCTGAAGATACTTAACCTCGCAGAAAACCAACTGACCGGAGAGATACCCATTAAACTGTCCGCTCTCTCAAAATTGCTTCAACTGGATCTCTCGGGAAATAGCCTCTCTGGCGCCATCCCGGTAGAGCTAGGCGGACTACCTGATCTCGTGAGCCTGCATCTGGGAGACAACAACCTGACGGGAATCATTCCGACGGAATTGGGGCGTCTGTCCAGTCTGTATTCGCTGGATCTCTCTGACAACCAACTGAGAGGTGGAATACCCGTCGAGTTGGGAAGAATCACTTATCTGGGGCTACTAGACCTCCGCGGGAACAAACTTAGTGGTACCGTGCCCGTTGAACTGGGTAGTCTCACTGAAATGCAGAGGGTGTTCCTGGCAGGTAATCAGCTGAGCGGATGCCTGCCACTGTTGTGGCGCAATGTGGAAGAAAACGACCTGGCCGAAATCGGGCTGCCGTTCTGCAAGTAATGTCTCATTCCAAATCCTTCTGATGTTTGGTCGCGATTGTCCGTCGAGGCGCGTGCCTTTGATCCCTGTCTTAATTGAATGCTCTACACATGTTTTCTGTTTCTTTGTAAGGAGACGCAATGATGAATCACAAGAAGCGATATGCAAGCCCACCTTGTCCCAGGCGAAAGACTGTCAATTCAGCCATGCTCTTCTTGTGGGCGGCGATTGCCGCTATGATGGCGGCGGGCTGTGCGCTCACGACTGGGCAGTTGGAAACGGCCCTGTGTTCCAATGGCGTCGCCGTGGCGGACCCGCAGGAGAACGACGCGCTGGTTGCCGACTGCGCCACCCTACTGGGGCTAAAGGACACGCTGGCCGGCGATGCCACCCTGAACTGGAGCGAGCAAATTTCCATTGGCGAATGGGAGGGAGTAAGCGTCGATACCGAGAACACCCCAATGCGTGTCACCGAGGTGCGGCTCGATGGCAGAGGGCTGACGGGAGAGTTACCGGCCCAGCTGGGCGCTCTCAGCAGTCTGGAAGGACTGTGGCTCCACGACAATCGACTGACCGGCGAGATACCGGCAGAACTGAGCATGCTCAACAATCTGCAATGGCTGTGGTTCTTCGACAACCGCCTGACGGGCGCAATACCTGTTGAACTGGGCGCGCTCGCCGATCTCAAGGGTTTGGGGCTGCACGAGAATCATCTAACGGGCACGATACCGGTTGAACTTGCTGCACTCACCAATCTGGAATGGCTGCGGCTCGACGGCAACCGCCTGTCGGGGACCATTCCGCCTGGATTGGGTACGCTCGCCAACCTGAAGGGACTTGGCCTTCACAGGAACCAATTGACAGGTCCAATACCGGCTGAGTTGGGTGGCCTCGCCAGCGTGGAGTGGTTGCGACTCGACGCCAACCATCTGGAGGGTGAGATCCCGGCTGAACTTGGCAGACTCATTGGACTGGAGGGATTGGGCCTTCAGGAGAACCATCTGACGGGGGCTATCCCCCCGGAATTGGGCGCGCTCGTCAACCTGGAGTGGCTGCACCTCTTCAACAACGACTTGACAGGCGTGATCCCGCCCGAGCTGGGCAGCTTGGCCAACATGGAGTGGCTGCGGCTCGAAGGCAACGGCCTCACAGGTTCGATCCCGCCAGAGTTGGGCAATCTGACCAATCTGCGCGAGCTGCGGCTCTCCGAGAACCGACTCACCGGCGTCATTCCGGTCGAACTGAGCGCGCTTTCCAGTCTGGAATGGTTACGGCTCAATGACAATCAACTGACCGGAGAGATTCCAGTTGAGTTGACCAGCCTCACCAGACTGCGGGAATTGAGTCTCGCCGATAACAGACTTTCCGGCGCCATTCCGGCGGACTTGGGCAGCCTCTCCTTCCTGGAAGGAATGGGTCTCCAAGGGAACCAGCTTACAGGGGCCATTCCCGCCGAGTTGGGCGCGCTCGCCGATCTTGAATGGTTGCATCTCTTCGACAACCGGCTCACGGGGGAGATACCGGAAGAACTGGGCGCGCTTGCCAAGCTGCAGTGGCTGCGACTGGATGGCAACGAACTGACTGGAGAAATACCGGCCGCGTTGGGCAACCTCCTCGATCTGAAGGAACTGAGTCTGGACGACAACGACCTGACCGGCGCGATCCCGGCTGAGTTGGGCGCTCTCGCCAATCTGCGCGAACTGGGCCTAGCAGACAATATGCTTGCGGGCGCGATCCCGGCGGAACTGGGCGCTCTTGAAGACCTGCGCACGCTGCGGCTTGACAGCAACCAGTTGACGGGCAAGATTCCGGCTGGGTTGGGCCATCTCACGAATCTGCGGGAGTTAGGCCTCGGCGACAACTTGCTGACCGGCGCGATCCCGGTAGAGTTGGGCGCGTTCGCCAATCTTCGAACCCTACGTCTTGGCGGCAATCAATTGAGCGGATGCCTGCCTCAGACTCTGGGCGCTGTTGGTAACAACGATCCGCCTGATTCCGGGCTGCCGTTCTGCGAGTGATGTATACTGACCAAGACGGGCGCGCCGGCAGTGGCGCGAGACCGTCCGGCGCCGGCAAAAAGGAGCGCGGGCCAAACATTTTCTGGAGTAGATTTCATGGCAATTCCAAACGATTACACGCAACGGGTCTACGCCGGCGTGCTGGGTAAGCTGATCGGCGTCTACCTGGGCCGTCCGTTTGAAGGCTGGACATACGAAATGCTCAGCGAACGCTTTGGCGAAATCAATTACTACGTTCACGAGCAGTTGAACGTGCCCTTGATTGTCACCGACGACGACATCTCCGGCACATTTACCTTTCTGCGCGCCCTGCCCGACTACGGCAACAGCCGCGCCATCACACCGGAGCAGATCGGTCAAACCTGGCTCAACTACATCATCGAAGAGCGCACCATCCTCTGGTGGGGCGGCATGGGCAACTCCACCGAGCATACTGCTTACTTGCGTTTGAAAGAGGGTATATCCGCGCCCCGCAGCGGCTCCATGGCGCTGAATGGGCAGGTCGTCGCCGAGCAGATCGGCGCCCAGATCTTCATCGACGGTTGGGCCATGGTCGCGCCCGGCGATCCTGAACTGGCAGCTGTCCTGGCGCGGCGGGCCGCCAGCGTCGCCCACGACGGTGTCGCAATCCACGGCGCGCAGGTGCTGGCGGCTATGCAAGCCCAAGCCTTCATCGAGTCCGATATACACAAGCTGATCGACACCGGTCTCACCGTCATCCCCGCGGACTCCCTCATCCGCATAATGATCGACCGGATTCGGGAATGGCACGCCCGCAATGGCGACGACTGGCGGGCAACGCGGGCGCAGATCGCCGCCCATTTCGGCTATGACAAATACGGCGGCAACTGCCACATGGTGCCCAATCACGCCCTGATCATCCATTCGCTTCTCCACGGCGATGACGATTTCCAGAAGACTCTGATGATCGTCAACACCAGCGGCTGGGACACCGATTGTAACTCAGGCAACGTCGGCTGCCTGCTGGGTATCAAGAACGGGCTGGCCGGTCTCGAGAGCGGACCCGACTTCCGTGGGCCGATCGCGGATCGGCTCTACCTTCCGACCGCCGATGGGGGGCGAGCCATCACCGATGCCGTGACGGAATGCTTCCACGTGGTCAACGTCGGGCGGGCGCTGGCGCAGGAGCCGCCGCACGCGCCCAAGGACGGCGCCCGCTTCCATTTCGAGTTGCCCGGCAGCGTGCAGGGCTTCATGGCCGACGAGAATGTTGACAGCCGAGGAACCCTGACCCTGGAAAACGTGGCTGGCCATAGCCGGAAAGGCGCCCGCAGCCTTGCACTGCATTTCAACGGCGTAGCCACCGGGCGCGTGGCGCGCGCGGCCACCCATACCTTCATCCCCTCTAAAGAGGTAGCCGCCTACTTTGAACAACGCGGCTACAGCCTGCTGGCCTCCCCCACGCTCTATCCGGGGCAAACGGTTTCCGCTGAATTGGAGATGGACGCAGGCAGCGAACGCGCCGTAGATGTGAATCTGTATCTGCGGCGCTACAGCGCGCAGGACGACCAACTGAGGCTTGTGGACGGACCAGCCCATACAGTCGAACCGGGCGCGCGCCACGCCTTCAAATGGACGCTGGACGGGGCCGGAAATGAGCCGATCGCCGAAATCGGCGTGGCGGTTCACAGCGCCCAACGCACGCAAGGCACGGTCTATTTGGACTACCTCACCTGGGACGGCGAACCTAATGTTTCCTTTAACAGGCCCGAATCGCCGTCCGGCGGCAGCCAGCACGGAATGCCAGCAGTGCAGATGTGGCGGCGATCCTGGGTCAGCGGTGTCGACAGCTACGATTCCCGCTGGCCGGAGGCATTCCGCATCGTTCAGAACCGCGGCCACGGTCTGCTCATCACAGGCACGCGGCAGTGGCGTGATTACGCGATCGAGTCGGCATTGACGCTGCACCTCTGCGCAGCTGCCGGAGTCGCGGTCCGCGTGCAAGGCATGCGCCGCTACTACGCGCTGCTTCTCTGTCGCACGCCCGACGGGCGCGGCGTGGCGCGGCTCTTACGCGCGCTGGACGGCGATACAATTCTGGCCGAGACCCATTTCCCCTGGGAGTATGGCGAGACGCACACCTTCGCCCTGCGGGTCAACGGTGATCGATTGCAGGCCGCAATCGACAATCTTGACGAGCCACTCTTCGACGTGACCGACGCCACGCTCACAAGCGGCGGAATCGGGCTGGTGATCGAAGAGGGGCGGGTGATGAGCGATGAGGTAGTGGTGCGCCAGTGAACTATTTGCGGCGCCACAGTTGAATTGGCCGATCGATTATGCGATAATGGGGGAGATTTCAGGGATTCACGACCGTTTTGACAGGCATTGGTTGCATGGTTCAATCACAACTCTCCTTTCCCTATGCGCGCAAGAAAGGGCCGAAAGCAAAACCCTTCCTCAAGTGGGCGGGCGGCAAAGGTCAGCTTCTGGGCCAGATTGGGCGACATCTCCCGCCTGATCTTCAGGATGGCAAACTTACCAAGTATGCCGAACCATTCATCGGCGGGGGCGCGGTCTTCTTCCTGATCGCCAGCGCATTTGATCTGCGCGACTTTTTCGTTGCCGATATGAACGAGGACCTGATCCTGGCCTACCGCACTATCCAGCAGCAGGTCGAGGAGTTGATCGAGCGACTGGAGGGAATCCAGCGCCACTACCTCCAACTAAACACTGACCGGCGCAAGGTCTTCTTCTATGACACCCGACAGTGCTTTAATCAGAGCCGTGCCGGGAGCGACGATTCCAAGCCGAGCCGGGATTTGGCGTTGCAGGTTGCCCGCCTGATTTTTCTGAATCGTACCTGTTTCAACGGCCTGTATCGGGTCAATTCACGCGGCGAATTCAACGTCCCGCATGGCAACTATCGCAACCCCAGGATCTGCGACGCGGCGAATCTGCGCTCCGTGTCCAGGTCATTTCAGAATGCGGAGATCCACTATGGGGATTTCACGGCGTGCAAGCGCTTCGTAGACGAGCAGACCTTTGTCTATCTGGATCCCCCTTACCGCCCGATCAGCAAGACGGCCAGCTTCAACTCCTTTTATAAGCAGCCGTTCGACGACAATGAGCAGAGACGGCTGGCGCACTTCTACCACGAACTGGGCAGCGGCGGCGCAAAACTGATGCTGAGCAATTCCGACCCGCACAACGAGAATCCCCATGACAAGTTCTTTGAGGATCTTTACGACGGATTCAGCATCCACAAAGTGCATGCCAACCGCCGAATCAATAGCAATGGCGCGAAAAGAGGTCCGATCACCGAGCTTCTGATCACCAACTATTGAGCATGAAGGAGGGAGGCAGACACACTCACGATAACAGCGTCCACTGTTTCCATACTCTCCACCGCCAAGACTTTGGATCCTATGTCCGGACCACATATGTCCGCAGGAGTACAATCATGAACGCACGAATCGAGGTCCCAGCAGATGTGGTTGCCGACTTCTGTCAGCGCCACCAAATTCGTCGCTTGGCTCTTCTTAGAGACAATTTCTCGTCTGAGAGTAGCGTGGATGTACTCGTGGAATTTGCCCCGGAAGTGAAGGTAAGTTTTTTTCGTCTGGCTCGCATCGAAGATGAGTTGAGCGAAGTGCTCGATCGACCGACCCATATGATGACCTTTAGTAGTGTCGAAAGAAGCCCTAATCCTCTATTCAAGGAGGCAATTATCGATTCCGCCGAGATTCAGTATGAACAGGAAAGATGACCGGGTAGGGCTCGTTGCCATGGGAGTTTATGCCTCCAAGGCGATAGACACATTGGGCAAGACAGGCCAGGACGAGTTGGAGCAGAACGAAATGATGCAATACGCCCTGATGAAGCTGGTGGAGATAGTAGGCGAGGCAGCAAATCGCGTATCCAAACAGACTCAGCGGAACCACCCAGAGATTCCATGGTCTGCTGTTATTAGGAATGCGCAACCGGCTGGTCCACGATTTCGAGGCAGTTGATCTCAGCACCGTGCGAGAAACGATAATTGATGATCTGCCGTCGCTCATTGAAAAGCTTAGAGTAATTGTAGGAGAAGCGATTGCCGATATCGCTTTCCCCAAGACTTACACGTAGAAACCTCGTCAGTTCTGGAAGATAAACACTGAATGTAGAAACTACAGGCGATTCCAGGCTTTGCGCAATTCATTGTCTCTTCAGAACCTTTCAGGCTTGGTTGACAGTGTCCACTCGAAAAATCAGGCGTCACAGTAGCTGATTTCCGGCAAAAGCCTGCGAGACGATTTCACGCCCATGAGCGATGTGGATGTACTCGTGGAGTTCGAGCCGGATGCCAGCGTTGGCTACTTTGCGCTGGGGAGAATGGAGACTGAGTTAGGAGATATCCTGGGACGGAAAGCAGGTATGCACACTTTCAGTGGAGTCGAACGCAGCCCCAATTGATTGCTCCGAGAGGAGATACTCGTTTCTGCGGAGGCGGTGTATGACCAAACGGGATGATCGAGTCAGCCTCGTAGATATGCTGGTCTATGCTGAGGACGCTGTCGAACTGCTAGGCGACACGAGCGCAGTTGAACTGGCGAAGGATTGAGTATTGCAACTCGCACTGGAAAGGCTGGTGGGAATCGTTGGCCAAGCAGCCAGAAGGGTCTCTCCAACTACTCAACAACGCCACCCCGACATCCCTTGGTCTCAGATTGTCGGCATGCGCAACCGGGTAGTTCAAGGCTACGACGCTATCAATCTGAACAGAATGTGGGACACGATTAAGAACGAAATGCCGCCACTGGTTGAGCAATTTGAGGCAATCGTTGGGAGAGAACCTGGCCGCCACGACTCCGGCGTTGAGCCGTAGCCACATTACCTCAACCTCATCTCCTCCGAGCGGATGACATCGCGCATCGCCGCTTCCAGGTACGGATAGGCCAGCCAGACCGAGGCGCCGCCGAACAGCGCGCCTGTCGCGGTGCGCAGCCACCAGTTGCTCTCGCGCAGGCCGAAAAGCTGGGAAAAGCCGTCAAGGGCCATGGGGATCAGGAAGAGTAGATAGACCTTCAGGCTGGGGGCGCGCACGCGTCTGCGCAATAGCCCGAAGAGCAGACCGGCCAGCGCAACCGAGCCGTAGATGGCCACATCCCGCTGGCAGATCGCGATCTTATAGCCGCTGACCTCGTTGCCGCGGAAGGCGCGCCGCTGAAACAGTCCCAGGCCCTCCTCCTGCCCGGCCGCCTCTAACGCCGACACACTGTAGAGTGGCTGCTCGCCGAACAGAAAGTAGCTGCGCTCCGGCAGTTGATGACAGGTCACCGAGTAGGCCGTGTAGAGTAGGGAGGCCGGCGTGGTCAGGCCGGCTTTCGCCAAAACGGGAGCCAGAATCGGCAAGAGGAGATAGAGCGCAATGACAGAATTAAAGAGCGCCAGCCAGTGCCGGGCGATCCAGATGACGAAACCGTCGACGCGGCGGGCGATCGCAGTCTGCACACGGTCTCCAGCAGGTTCCTGGCCGTGCGTTTCCATTGGATGACTCATGGCCGAACCTCAGCCTGGCGTCTAACCTCCGCGTGGATAGCGCGGCGCAACGCTGCCTGCTTCACTGGGAAATCGAAGCGAACGGTGGCCCCGTCGGCGCCTCTTATATCCACAATCGGGACACGCGGTTCCGCGCCTCCCCATTCGCTCGAATCGTCCTCTACGAACTGTTCGCGCATGCCGAAGCCGTATTCGCTTTGCAGGTCCATCAACTCATACTTGATAGCATCGCACAGTTGACAGTTGTGTTTAGTGAATAAGATCACCTGCATAGATGCGGCTCACTGAGTCGTGATCTGCTCGACGAAGCTGGTCAGTTGCTCGCCGACGAGAATGCCCGGCCAGCGGGCGCCGATCGTGCCGTCGGCCTTTACGAAAACGGTCGTCGGCATGTTGCGCACACCGTAGGCGCGGCCGATCGCGCCCTCCTGATCCAACACGACCGGCATCGTCATCCCGAACTCGGCGGCGAAATCCTCGATGGCGTCCAACTCTTCGCGGACGTTGATCTCCAGCACGACAACATTGGGATTGCCTTCGTGCAGCGCGACCAGGTCCGGCATCTCGGCACGGCATGGCCCGCACCAGGTGGCCCAAAAGTTGAGGACGACAGGTTTGCCTTGCAAAGAGGACAGATCCGCGCCGCGCCCGTCCGCCAGGAAAAAGGCAAAGTTGGGAGCAGGGTCGCCCACATCGGCGCTGCCCTCCTCTATGCGATCGGCGAGGGGGAAGCCACTGCCCAACTCGTCGGGGAACTCGTCGAGGGGAGAAGGGACAAATTCGCTTGACGGACCAGCGCCGGTCGCTGCCGTCACGCATGCGGACAACGCCAGCGCGGTCAGCAGAACGGTTGCCAGAAATCCCAGCCATTTCATCACAAGCCCCTTTGCGTTTAGTTGCGCACGCCGGTGAGCGCCGCGCCGCTCAGGTAGCCGATATAGGCCGGGATGAGCGGAAGGACACAAGGGCTGATGAAGCTGATGATGCCGGCGATGAAGGCCAGAGGGGCCGCGCTGAGTGCGCCGGCGCTGAAGGCCGAGTTGACCTCGACAGAAGCGGAGACGCTGTCCTCCAGCAGGAAGACCCACTGGTTGAGGAAGGCGAACTGCGTTGTCAGCGAGGTCAGTTGGTCACTCCACAGCAGCCAGCCCACGTAGAGCAGGAAAATGCCGCTGACGACACTGACGATATTGGCGTGCCGGTTGAGACGTCGCAAGACGAGCGTCGCCCGGCTGAAGGCCGCGCCGGTGATCAGGAAGGGCAGGCCAAGCCCCAGGCTGTAGATCGCCAGCAACAAGGCTCCTTGGGCGGCGGTCGCGCTGTCGCTGGCCAGGAAAAGGATACTCGCCAGGATCGGGCCGACGCAAGGGACCCAGCCAGCGCTGAAGCTGACGCCCATCAACGCGCTGCTGAGATAGCCCCAACCTCGCTTCACCTTGTGCAAATCGGTCACGCGGCGTTCTGTATACATCAGCGAATTGAGGAAGCGCAGAATGTCCACCAGTGCGGCGACGGCCGGATTGGCGGCCAGCTTGCCATTCGCCTGAACACGGTTGACGATCCATCCCAGTACGCCGAGGGTCGTCAGGCCGAAAATGAGGAGCAGAACCGCTCCCAGACGTTGTATGAACGGCAGGTATGAGTTCAAACTCTGTCCCAAAAGCCCGGCGGCTGAACCTAGCAGCGTAAAGATGGCTCCGAATCCAATTACGAATGCCAGCGAATGAAAGAATGTGTTGCTGCGGCTGACCGGCGGTGGCCCTGTGCCCTTCGCTTGCCTGTCAGCCCGAACGTTGCCTACACTTCCGATATTTTGCACCATGTCATCAACCTTTTCTCTGCATCCTGCTACCCGTCCGCACTCTCGCCAGCAGCGACTTCTCCGCTCAGCTTCAAGTGTATGGCCTCCACACGGGTCAGGAAGTAAACATGCTTACGAAGATGGAGATTCGCCGCGCGTGCGCTTCTCCTCCTGCCACTGCTCCTGCAAGCTCTGCAACTCCTTTTCAAGCGCCCGCTGGCGAGTCAACATGAACACCAGGTAGCCGCCTACAAGCAGCCACAGTAGAATCAGAACGGCTGCCAGGTAGATCATTCGTCAATGTCCTCCCGCAATGTTTCGATGCGGGCCTCCAGCCCTAGCTGGCGCACCCTGTGAAAGAGCAGTGCCAGGAACAGCAACGCAAAGCCTACCATTGCGATCGTGAGAGTCTGACCCATTGACGGGCCGATGGCAAAATCGCCCTGGGCCTCTTGGTTGGCGCCGGCGACGATAACCGGATGGATAGAACGGAACAGCCGCGCGCTGTAAAAGGTGAGCGGCACACTCAAGAAGGCAAAGATCGCATAGATGCTGGCGAAGCGGGCGCGCGTCTCAGGATATTCGAATCCGTTGCGGAAAAGCATATAGGCGATGTAGATCAGGACAGTAATCGTCGCGGTCGTCAGTCTTGGATCCCATGTCCAATAGGTATTCCAGGCCGGTTTGGCCCAGATTGCGCCGGAGACCAGCACGACAATGCCGAATATCGTGCCAGTTTCTACGCTGGCCGCAGCCCAGCGGTCCCAGACTAAGCGGCGGCTGAGTAGATAGCCGATGCTGCCGACAACCGACCCCAGGAAGCCAAGCAGCGCGGCGATATTGCTGCCAATATGAAAGTAGAAAATGCGCTGGGCGACCTGTTCAACTCCGGCGAGATTGACTGCGTCGCCTGCGTAGAGAAGCGCGGCCCACATCGCCGCAACCATCGCCAGCGCGGCCACGACATCGAACACCAGAAGGGGCGTAAACCAGCGATCCGAACTGCCCGGTGCGTAGAGTGCGCTCACCGGATGCCTCCACTATTGTGAACTCAACCCTGCTCCCAGATCATATCAAAGAGCAGAAACGCGATTGCCAGGAACAGCGCGTCGTACAGCGCCAGGACGGCGAGCCACTTCCATACTTCACCGGCAGGTCGGGCGTCCAGGACGGCGGCCGTCAGGCTCACGCCCGCTATGAAAAGCGGGGCCAAGACCGGCAGCAACAGAACGGGCAGCAGCGCCTCGCGCGCCCGGCTGCGGGCGGTGAGAGCGGCAAACAGTGTCCCCACAATTGCGTAGCCGATCGTGCCCAGCAGCAGCCCCAGCAGGATGATAGGCCGCATCAGATTTACATCGAACAGAATGAGCAGCGTCGGCGTTAGCAGCGCTTCGACAATCAGAAAATAGAGCAGATTTGCGGCGACCTTGCCACAATATAGCGCCGAGCGCCCGACCGGAGCCAGAAGCAGTCCGGTCAACGTACCTCGATCCATCTCTGATGCAAAGGAGCGTTGCAATCCCAGCACGCCCGTAAACAGGATGATCACCCAGAGAATCCCAGGGACGACCAACTCAGGACGAGGCACGCGCAGATCGAACGCCAGGCCGAAGACAACCGCAGCCAGGACAGCAAAGGCCGCCATGGTTCCCACGACCTCCTTGGCCCGCAGCTCCGTGCGTAGGTCCTTTTCCGCCACAGCCCAGACTCTGCGCAGATAGGCCGCCAAGCCCCCGTCCCTGCTTTTGACACGTCCGCCCCCCGTAAGCTCATTCATCATACCACGCGCGCAACGATTCTGAACGCAAACACGAGCAGGGCGAGGTTGTGTACATTACTCAATACGATCCGGCCCTGCAATTGGATTCAGGCGTCCATCCCTCAGTTCGCTTACCCGGTCTGCCCAGGCGAACGCCCGATCCCAGTCGTGGGTCGTGATCAGCACGGCCCGCTTGCCCTGCCGCAGCTGCCCGATCAGTTCAGCCAATCGCGCCACGCTATCCCGATCCAGGCCGGTGTCCGGCTCATCGAAAATCAGCACAGGTGGATCGTGCAGGAGCGCCCTGGCGATGGCAAGCCGCTGGATCATGCCCCGGCTATAGGTCCGCACCGGATCATCCCGCCGCGGCCATAGTTCCAGCCCCCGCAGGAGTTGCTCGACACGGCTCTCCGGCTCGACAAGATCGTACATGCGAGCAAAGAATTGCAGATTCTCAGCCCCTGTGAGCCGATCGTACAGAAGCGGCGCGTGGGCCACGACCCCGATATATCGTCTGATCTCGTGGTGGGCGGCTGACAGGGGGACAGGCCCCAGCCACACCTCTCCCTGATCCGGTCTGTCCAGCCCGGCGACAATACGCAAGAGTGTCGTCTTGCCCGATCCGTTCGCGCCCAACAGCGCAACGACTTCCCCGCCAAGGACGGTCAGGTTGACATCACGCAGCACGCGCTTGGGTCCGAATCGCTTCGTCACCCTGTCGCAGCGGATCAGCGCAGGCTGTTGAGTCACGGGCTCAGTTCCGTTCTGTGTTCGGCCTGGGCGATGGCGAGCAGTTCGTCCTTGCGCCGCGCCCTCTGCCGTCGCCAGGCCCGCTCGTCCAACTCGCCCAAAGCGTGCAGATCGTCCAGCCGCGCGATCTGAGCAATCAGTTCTTGGCGGCGCGCGGTCAAATCCTCCACCGTCTCCTCGCCCCTGGCCCGTTCCCGTCGGACGAACAGGATCACCGACGTCAGCAAAACGAGGCCGACAACGCTGCCGAATGCCAGAGGGATGCGCGCATCCAAAGGTGGCGTCGCGACCGGCAACTCCCGATTCAACTGGGTCTCTCCCCCAGTTCGGGGGTCGCGCCCGCCCGCCGCGATCAGTCCGCGCAGCGCGATCCGCACCGGCGCGTCTGCGGATACAGGCGCGCTCCAACGCCGGAACAGGACGCCTTGAATCGTGTCCTGGCCAGTGGCGACGCGCGCGTCGTTGGCGAGCGAAACCTCCACGTCCAGGGCTGGCAGGTCGGCCACCAGCAGGTTCAACAGAGCGATCTCATAGGCCACGGGGAAGACTGTTTCGACCGAGTTGCCGTCGAACCGAAGGCGATAGCGCACGAAGACCTGCCGCGAGCCTTCACCCGGCGGGACGGGCCGCGTATCATACAAGGTCTGTCCCATCTGCCGATAGTCGCCGCCGATCTCACCATCCTGAAGCGCGACATCTTGGGTGTTTGCGGGCAGAGGCATAGCAAGCGTAACCGGCAGGTCGACACCTTCTGTATTGTCCCCAATGTAGGTGCGGTCGCTGCGGTTGCCGAAAGTGAACACCTGACCGATGAGAAGGAAACCCGGCTCGTGCTCGATGATCCAATTGGCGCGGCCGATATGAACACCGCTCATGTCGTTCGTCGTCTCGTAAACGGGCAGAGATGTTTCGATGCGGTCGGGGCCAACCCTGTCTTCAATGAAATCCGGTCCGCTGAACGCCAGGATCGGCGAGGTGTAGCGTATGCCGCCGTACTCCGCCTCCGCCAAATAGTAGAATCCGACATCAACGGGCAGTTCCTCGAAGCGGAAGCCACCGTCGGCCTCGACAGTGGCGGAACGGGTTGTCAATAGGTTCGCTTGCTGGTGGATGTTGAGAGTAACGTCCGTCTGGGGAAGCGGCGGACCGTTGGCGGTGCCTTGGAGCAGTTTGCCGGTGATCATGCCTGGCCCGGACAGCACCAGGGGCGCCCATTCCGGCTGATAGGTGAATGTGCGGATGTGCTCCAGCGTCGCTCGTCGTTGGGCAGCGGACCAGTCGGCGCCGAGGTCTGCGTGAGCGTCCTGCCAGCGCTGCGCCAACTCTGCCTGGCTGATGAAGATCATCGACGACTGCGCGGAGAAATCCGTCATCTCTGCGTTTGCGTCGGGGCCATCTCCACGGCCGTTTTCGCCGTGACAGGCAGAGCAGGCTTGTGCGTACAGTTCAGCGCCTACCAAAACGTCCGCTTCGCCCGCGTGCAGATTCCAGGCATAGTAGACCGCCTGCCAAATCTGCTCGTCATTCAGGCTGTTGCGCCAGGGGGGCATCAACTTCTCGATGCGGCCGAATTTGGTGATGAAGAATAGTTCGGCGGGGGAACGATCCCAGATTGCCTGGGGATCGGAAAAGACTGTCGGGTCAATGGCTGCTCCTGCACCGGCAGGGCCATCGCCGTCGCCGCTAACACCGTGACAGGGGGCGCAGTTGTTCGCATAGACATCAGCGCCCAACCCTACAATCGGCAGTCGTTCGGGTACGGGGACTTGCTCCGGATCGAATGTCGGGGAAGGTTCCTGAGCCTGGGCGTTTCCTGTCGTCAGAATCACAAAAATTGCCAGTATGCAGGCCGTTCGGAATTGCGCGTATCTGAACCATTTGGGATACAATCGAAACTTTCCCCGACTCTATGCAGCAATCCGACAAACGATGCAACGGGCAGGGAGTATCCTCTACACGGAAACAATCGTATACCTGCGTGCCCGCGGAGTCTGAAGCCCGACTCAACGGGCAGCCTGGCGTAATATATCTTCCGGCTCCTCCTCGTAACGGCTGGGACACTTGAGGAGCAGCTCATCAGCCTGAAAAGTGCCGTCGGCCAGGAGTTCGCCCTCCACGATAACCGAAGCCGCCCGCTGGAAGTTGTCCGGTCGCGGTTCGTAGTAGACGACCGCAAGCTGCTGGCCGGGATTCTCCTCGTCTTCCATCATGAAGCGCAGCGTAACCTGTTCCGCACTCCAGTCTTCGCTGCCTTCCACAATCACGCCGTTCACCCGCAGGCGCTGAGACAACAGCGCGCTGCCCCGCTGCTTCACCTCGTCAACGGTTAACCAGTAGGCTTTGGCCGTCGTCAGGCCGTAAATCATCAGCGTGATGATGACGCCGACCAGCAGCAGCCCGGCCACCAGGAACTGCGGCTTGAGGCCGGAACGCCTACGCGCCAGATGGGCAGGGATCGGTCCTTCCCAAAGTTCTGCTTCCGTTCCGCCGTGTTGAATAGGGGGGTCTGTAGTCATCAGTTGCCTTGCCTGCCTCGACTCCCATCTGTCTGCTATGCGCCGCGCCATGCGGCTGCGTCAGCGTTTCGTCGGCTGCATTATATACCCAGCGCAGCACGACACTGAAACTGAGCTACTCTTCATCTGCGCCATCCAGTTCCCACTGAACTTCCTCGGACAAAATAGCCTGTGCCTTCTCGGCCAGAAGTCCGGGCACCAGTACATCCCGTTCCGCCAGACCGCCGTAGATGAAGCCGCATATCCTGCCCATGGCTTCGCCGCGAACATTGGCTGGAATGCCGACGCTGTGCAGGCGTCCCTTTACGATCTGCGCTTCCATCGGATTGGCGGCCCGCCAGACGACTACCGGCTCCATGGGCATCGAACCGCCCGTGGTCGCGGGCGCTTCGGTCGCCTCTGGCTGCGCGGGTTGAATACTATCGTCGCGTTTCCCCCACAGCCTCTGAAGGCCCAGGGCAACTATTGACATGGGTATCTCCCGTCTGTCATAAAATGGAATGCGTCGCTGCGCGTCCTACAAACGGATTGCTTTCTCGTTCGTCGCCGATCGTTGTCGCTTCGCCGTGGCCCGGATAGACGACATATTCGTCGGCCAGGGTAAACAACTGTTCGTGGATACTGCGCAACAGGGTGGGACCGTCTGCCCGGGGCAGGTCGTAACGTCCGATGCTGCCGCGAAAGAGGGTATCCCCGGCGAAGATCTGCCGGTTCTGGTGATCGACAAAGATCACGTGGCCCGGCGCGTGGCCTGGTGTGAAGCGCACTTCCAGGGACTCCTGGCCGAATTCGATCCGTTGACCGTGCTCCAGAAACTGATCCGGCTCCACTATCGGCTCGATGCGCGCGCCCAACCATTCGCGTACGCGATCCGGCGCTGCCCGCAAAATCGGCAGGTCATCGCTGTGCAGGTGGAACGTTGCGCCGGTGGCCGCACGCACAGCCTCGACCGCCATCACGTGGTCGAAATGGGCATGGGTATTGATGACCTTTTCGATCGCGAGTCCCATTTCATCGACTTCGTTGAGGATCGCCCGCGCGCTGTCGCCGGGGTCAATGACGACCCCGCGCAGAGTTTCTTCACACCCCAGGATGTAGCAATTCTCCTGCAACAGGCCAACTGTGAGGCCGGTAACCAACATGCTCGTTGCGCTCCCCGTCCGATTCTCACCTCTGTTTACGCAGCCGCTTCTTGTACCGTGTCGATGCGCTCCTCCTCATAGCAGACCCAGCGTTGACTCCAATCGGCGATCTCGGCAATGACCGGCGCCAACTCGCTGCCCTTGTCGGTCAAACTGTATTCGACATGGGGCGGAATCGAACTGACCTGCTGGCGCCTGACCAGACCCTCGTCTTCCAGCATTTTCAGCCGGCTGCTGAGCGTGCTGGGATTGACCCCGCCCAACTCCTCCTGTAGTTCGCAGAAGCGTTTGTTGCGGGCATTCAGCAGCCGATGCACAATTTGCAAGGTCCACTTCTGGCCGATTATGCGCGCAGCCGCTTCCACTGGGCAGGGCAACTCATCCGGCAGTATAACTGGATGTGTTGGCGTGCGCATCGGACAAAATCCTTTCCCACTCATCGGCCAAGAATTGACCTGCGGGCGATGAGCGTCCTACAGGTGCCGTCCGTCGCGCCTGGCTATGCCAATTGTCCGGCACTTCACCCATGTACAAACATCCTCGTTGTTGGCAACAATCCTACTATGGGCGTTGCGCCTTGTCAAAGCATATCGGCTCGGGGGGTGCAGTTCAAAATGGGGGCGGGTTTGGGGCGTGTCTCTGGCCAGCGACACGGGCTGCGGGCGAGACGCCCGCGTTCCCATGGGGGATGTCCCCTAATCTGGACCACACCCGGCTCGGGGGTGCATCCAGGATTTTTGCGCAGTCGTTGTCTGAATTGTGGCCTTCGGGACATGGGGATGGGTTCTGACTAAAGCGCAGGCGCATTTGCCAGCATATCAGGACGCGCCCACCCGCCAGTTAAGAAATTCGGATAGCCCCAAAAAGCTGGGGACGAGATATCATTTTGGGGCGCAGGCAGCGAATTGGTGTGGGCGCCGGATTTTGGGTCGTGACGCGGGAATCGCTGTGTGAGCGGGCTGTCAGGGGGTGGATTCCAGGAAAATTCTTGCAAAAATGTCCGCTTTGTCCGCTTTACCCCCCCCCCCCCTTGACTACTATACGAAATGAAACGTTCTTTCGCGTTGACGAAGGCTGGCGCTGTTGGCAGGCGGCCAAGGGTTGGCTTTGCCTGACCGATGCACAGAGGTATTATACCACATTTCATTTTTGGCGGGTGCCAGGCACGGCAGATGGGTGCATCCCAAAATGGGGGCGAGTTTCTGGCTACCTCTGGGGAGTTACACTGTGTCCCTCAGCCCGCTACTCTGGACAACCCCAAATCTGGGATGCACCCCGGCAGATGGGGTGTATCCAGGATATTTGGCGCGCTTCTCGCCCTATCTTGTCAGCTACGCGGGGCGCCGGCGAGACGCCCGCGATCCCAAGGGGATATGCAATAATCTTGGATGCACGCCGGCTCGGTCCGCGCAAACAGCTCACAGTGACCTTCCCAATCGTCGAAGTTGCAGCGTCTCGGTCATGCCTGTTCTCGTTTCTCCGTATCTACTTACCGTGCGGAATCTCGCCCAAACGCAAACGTGAATCTCCGACCTCCAGCCACAGGGTCGAGTCTGAGCCGTCATAGGGAATGTCGAACGAGCTGCGCACCAGTTCGCCGGCTTGCCAATGACCGGTTGGATAGCCGCCACCGGCCAGGGGCGCCTCGATGACCTGATCGCCCAGGCCCAGCTTCAGCGCCAGATCGACCGGCCAATTTTCGGGCAGCGGAGTGGGCGCCTGCCAGTACAGGGTCACCTGCACAATATCTCCAGGCGCGAGAGCCGTATCCGGCGCGTGAGCAAATGTCTTGCGATGGAAGTCATAACCGACCACTGTGAGCGGACCGAGTTCACGTTTCGCTTGGCTCTGCCCTGGAATGAGCGACACCGGCAGAGGACGGGCGGGCCGCTCCAGTGTGGGCCGGGCAATCTGTACGGCATCGCCGGTTGGGGTTGAGAGGCGGGCGCCGGTCTCGGCATCGTATAGGGCAACGATCAACTGATAGTCGCCCGGTGGCGCGCCGGGGGGCAGTGGGAGGCCGTGATTGTCGTGGACAAGCTCGCCCGGCTTCCAGTCCCGCGTCGACACGGCTCCGCCGCCCGGTTCGCCGTCAAGTTGGACAACCACTTGATTGCGGAGATCCAGCAACTGCACCGTCACGATGTACCGCCGCTCCGGCGCAGTAAGCGGCAGCCAGCGCAGACCGACCAGGAGCGTGTCACCGGCGGCAAGCGGCTCTTCGCCCAGGCAGATCTCGGTCAGATCGGTAACGTCGCCAAAGCGGGTCGGCTGATCCAGCGCGGTGCATGTGAGGCCATGCGCCAGTGTGTACGTTGCGAAACGCACGCTTCCTTGCCAGCTTTCCAAGCCTTTGAACGCATGTCGACTCAACCAGCCCTCCACAATGCCATCCCAATCCGACTGTTCGGTCGCCCAAAGAATTGCGAAGACGCGCCGCCGGTTGGCCGTCTCTCGGGCCAGCGTCTCTTCGGTTTTGGTCCGATCCGGCGGTCTCTCCGCCGGCAGCGGCAGCATTTCCAGCCCGACATCATAGAAACGCCACACATCCGCCTGCCCCGGCGCGTTGAGTACGACCAGGTCCTGGGCGGGGTCCCCCAGCGCGGCGATCGTGCGGGCAATGCCGGCGTAGTTGTCGCGCGCAACCGGATCGGCGTAATATCCGGGGAGAGTGGCCAGAGTGAGCATGGCTGCGAGCGTGGCCACCGTGCCAAGGGCTACAGGACGCAAAAGAGTAGATGTTCTTGCGCATTCTCCCGCAATTTTCCGACCAAGCAACGAGAGGAAAAGGTTGAAAAACTTCTGCGAGGTGAACGGTTGCGCGGCTGCTGCGGCCAGCAGACACCAGGCCGGTGAAATGACCAGCAGAAACTTAAGGAACGAGGGGCTGAATAGACCGAAGCCGAACATCACGCCAATGGGCAGCAGCGTCCACAGCAGCAGTGCCGCGCCCGCGCCCGACCGCCGCAATCGCCAGAGGCCGCCAAGAGGTAGCAGCCCGACCAGCAGCAGCCATCCCCACGCCAACTCCGGCCCGCTGCGGATAGAGCCGGTGGCCAACGTTTGCAGCGTCAGACCCAACCCTTCCAGCGGACCGACATATCCGTTCTGAGAAGGCCAACTCAGCAGGCGTTCGATGGTTGTAGGCAGCCACGGCAGAATGAACAGGAGCGCCAGGCCGTTGAGAAGGAGCAAGGAGAGGAGCGGCAACCACGGATCTACTCTGTGGGGATGGGCCTTAGCTGGCAGCGCGTCACTCTGCGAGACAGGCCGCCGTGCATCACCTTGCCACTGGCGGCGCGTCTCTGACCACCGCGGCCACCACCACCAGACGGCAGCGCCCGCGGTTGCGGCAAGAACTGCGGCAAAAGTGTAGTGTGTCCACAGACCGGAAGCCGCCGCCACCAGATAAAGGACCGCATACGGCCCAACAGTCCTGGCCGCGCCATGAACCGTCCACCGCCTCCTCATTGCCAGCAGTGCCCACACGAGCGCGGCGCTCTCCAGCATCAGCAGCGCGTACATGCGCGCTTCCTGGCTGTAGTAGACTTGGAATGGATTGAGCGCGGCAATGAAGGCTGCAAGCAGGGCAAGTTCCGACCGTTCCTGCTTGGCTCCCCCTTCAATTTCCATTCCGATGCGATAGACGACAGCCACAGTCAGCAGGCCCGCCAGCGCCGACAGGCTGCGAATCCCCCAGCCGGAGAATCCGAACGCGCCAGCCCACATTTTCAGCAGCCAATAGTATCCGGGCGGGTGGATGTCGGCCGCGGCGTCTGTGGCGATCTGTACAAAGCTGCGTTGCGCCAGCGCCCAGGCGTTGCCCTCGTCATGCCAGAGTGAGGAACAGGTGAGGCAGTAGAAGCGGAGAAACGCGGCCAGCGCCAGACTGGAAACGAAGACCAATGCATACAGGTCGGGAGACCGCTTTGTCGATCTCTTCATTCTTTACTCTTCGCTGCGCAACGTTGCGATATAGGCCCGAACCGACTCGTACACGGGCTGCGGCGCGAAGTCCGGCGTCAGCAAACGGAAGTACGCCTCCGGTTGGCGATTCTGTTCCCAGAGATCGGTGGCCCGTTTCAGATACCAGACGTTCGCCACGCCCAGCCAGGGCCATTCGGCGCGGATGCGTTCGTAGGCCAGGGGCAGATTGGCGGCCTGCTCCTCGATACTGACCCGCCCGTAGCGCGGATCTATGTCCGCCGGGGCCGCGTTCCAGTTCATCTCGCTGATCCAGATCGGCTTGTGCGCGTCGCCATTGGCTACCATCAGATCGCGTAAGTACTGTGGCCGACCGAAGTTCATCACGCGCGGGTGCATGCGCCGGTCGGTCGGCCCGGACCAGAGGCCATAGCCCTGTGTCGCCATTACATCGAAGTACGGCGCCGCGCCGGCGTCGTACATCCTTTGCAGGAAGAGCAGATCGGAGAAATTGCGGCCACCGATCGTCGTACCGTCCAGATCGATGGTGGCGGCCAACGCACCGGCGATAATGACCGCGTCGGGATCCTTCGCACGGATGGCGGTGGCGCCGGCCTTGAGCAAAGCCGTGTACGCCACCGGGTCGGTGGGGTAGACGCCCCACTCCGGGTAGATGTTCGGCTCGTTCCACAATTGATAGTAGCGGATGCGCCCCTGGTAGCGGCCGGCGACGGCGCCGGCGAAATCGGCAAAGTCGTCGTAGCTGTCGGGCGGGGCGTATGAGCCGACCTCGTTGCCCTCGGCCCGGCTCCAGGCCGGCGGATTGGAGATGCGCACGATCAGCCCCATGCCATACTGGTCCGCCAGCGCGACGATACGATCATATTTTTCCCAGGCGGAGCGGGCCGGATCGTGGCGGCGGTCCTCGAAGTCCCCCTTGGCGTGGATCTCGATATCCTCCCAGGGGAACTCCTGCCGAAGCCATTGGAAACCTGCTTGGGCAGCCATAAGCACGGCCTGCTCCCGTTTGGCCGGTTCGACCTCCTGCTCCAGGAAGACGTTGATGCCAAAGGGGGAAACGTTGGCGTGTGCGGTTGTCTGCTGCGTGGCAAGATGCAGGCGCGGGCGCAGCAGGCCGCTCGCCAGATCGGTCAGACCTTTGACCTGTGGCAAGAAGGCGGTCTCCCCGGTCTGCGACCACAGCCAGTGGCGGCTCGGGCTAAGCGCCAGCAATAATAAGGCCAGCCCGCCGCACAGCAGCAGACCGGCCCAGAGGATCAATGTTTCGTGTACCGCGCGTTTCACAGAGTTTGCTATACCTGTCAGGTGGCTATTGCGTTTATTCCCCGCTCTCCGGTTCAATGCCGTGGGCGCGCAGCAGAGCGGAGAGTTGCTTGATGCGGTTTTCAGCCTGGTCAGCTCTGGCCTCTTGCAACGCCCTGCCTTCGGCGGCGGTCAGAATCAGAGTGCCTGAAGCGTCTTGCCAGCGTAACCAGGTACCGGCATCATTCTCAAATGTGCCCGTCCAGAGCCGAAATCCCAATCCTGTCCCAGGCAAAACGTCAGGTGAGCGCGGCGCATATGTGCCGTCGGAAGTAAGATCATAAGCGCGCAACTTGCCTTCCCTCAATCGTTCTTGAGGGTCAAAGATCACGTAGTAAGGGACGCCAAATTCGGCATACAGTTCACGTTTGGCGCCGGCTTCACCGCCTTTGGAATTGGATACGACTTCGATGACCACATCGGGCGGCTTGCCGTAGTGCCAGATAAGGTAGCTGCGGCCTGGCTTGTCCCAGAAGTCGGGAGGGCGTCTGACATCCAGGCTGAGGAAGACATCGGGCACGAGCGGCGGTTCGTAAGGCGAATGGAAGACGCCGACATTGGCAGCCACAATGAAGGGACGCCCTTCTCCGGGGCCATTCCAGGATTCTTTCAGCGCGCCGGTGAGAAGGCGCTGCTGCGTTTCGGAGAACATGTTATCCACGGGGGTGTCGTCCTCGGTCACGAGTTGCTCGACGGCGCGCTTGAATTCCGGCGTTTGAGTCAGATCCGGTTCATCCTGTGTTATCACCTTTCCCAAAGGGGGAGAATTACCCCCTGCGGCGGCAGTGGCCTGGGCCATTTCTTGCCTCCATATTGCATTCCAAATGAATCTGGAGCAGAAGTCCTACCGTTTCAAGCATTTCCTCTCTCTCAGCAAACTGACTTCCCTTGCAGGACTCTATTAGTTCAGCAATCTTCTATTGTCGGATAAAGACGTTTGAGTTTGATGCGAGCGTCAGCAGTAGTGAAACGCCAGTTGACGGTAGTTGCCGAGGCATTGCGGCGTTTTTGCCAAGCATCGACTTGCTGAGTCAAGCTGGGTTTGTCAGGGATGCGAGCTTTCAAGCACTGGCGATGCAGGACACTGAGTTCGATTTCAGCCATATTGAGCCAACTGCCATGTTTGGGCGTGTAATGGATTTCCAGTTTGGCGGCAATGCGGCGGGCTGTGGCCGCCGGGAACGCTTCATACAGAGAAGCGAGTTTGTGTGTGTTCAAATTGTCCATCACCAGGACGATCTTGTCTGCCTGCGGGAAGTGGATGTCGACCAAGTCACGCATGCAGTGGGCAAAGTCAACCCTGGTGCGGCGCGCTGTCACCTTGACATGACGCCAGGCTTGCAGTGGTGCGAAGCAGAGCAAGAGGTTGCTGGTGCCGTTGCGTTCATACTCGTAGTCATATTTGGCCACAGCCCCCGGTCGGGGTGGCAGAGGCAGACGGGTCTCTTTCGTCAACTGTTTGCTGCCTTCATCAAAACAGACCAAAGGTCGCTTAGAAGCTGTTTGAAAAGGGTCAATTGGGTGCAAGGCGACGTACCATCAGGCGAATCATAGCGATTTGAATGAAGGCGACACTGCTTTCGGGCAGTCGTTCATAGTCTTTGGAAAGGCGACGATTGAGACCGAGCCAAGCGAAAGTGCGTTCGACAACCCAACGACGGGCTAGGAGTGAGAATCCCTTCTGCTGCTTCGGACGCAGGACAGGCAGGAGGCGAATGCGAAAGCGCTGCGCAACCCACGCTTGCAGAGGGCCGCGCTAGGCGCCGTCAACCCAGATGAGACGCAGTTTCTGGCCGAACCCGCAGCCTCGTTTGAGCAACAGCCGTGCGCCATCGCGGTCGGGCAGGTCTGCGGCTGTGACCAGAACGGCTAACACGAGTCCCATCGTATCGACGAGAATATGCCGTTTCCGTCCTATGATGCGCTTGCCGCCATCGTAGCCTCGCACTCCTGTAGGTGTGATGCTCGTCTTTACTGTCTGACTATCGATGCGCCCAGCAGTGGGATGCTTGTGGCGCCCGATTCGTTGGCGCACGCGCACTCTGAGCGTGTCATGCAGCCGTCGCCAGGTCCCATCGTCCCGCCACTTCCTGAAGTAGGTGTAAACACTCTGCCACGGCGGAAAGTCGGAAGGTAGCATCCGCCATTGGATGCCGCTCACAGTCAAATAGAGAATCGCATTGACGACCTGTCGCATATCCAGACTGCGGGGTCGTCCGCCCGGTTTGGCCGGTGGAATCAGATGCTGGATAATAAACCACTGGCTTTCGGTCAAATCTGTTGGGTATCGTTTTGTGTTCACAACTAAAACGTATACCACAATTTGGCCGAGAGTCTTTACTTTTCAAACAGGCTCTTAGGATCCTGCTGCCGATGATAGACCTCAAGCGTATCTTCCATGGCACAGACGAACTCGGCATTCGCCGTCGCCGGAATACACCATTCATCTTTCAGCCAGGGCTTGCGTTCGTTTTTTTGAGCGTCGTGCGCACTGTTTCGCGCGAAATACGTTCGACGACTTCTAATTCGACCAGCTTATCGGCCAGCATCTGCAGCGTCCACTGCTCATGTCCAGCAGGTGTGGCGCTACACGCTAACTGCACCAAGCGGGCTTCCCCGGCGCCATCCAATACGCAGGGGCGCTTCCGTTGCGGTCGCATGTGGATGAGCGCAGCTTCAATCCCGGCTGTGACACAGCGCGCCCGAATTCGCTCTACGGTGCGCGCGTGCGCACCTAAGGCCTTGGCAATCTCGGCATCAGTCCAGCCACCTCCGGCTTGCTCTTCATCGGCCATCAGCAGAATCCGTGCCCGTCTCAAGCGCCGCGCCGACCCGGCGCCTGTGTTCACCTGCGCATCCAGTTGCGTGCGTTCTTCCTCTGTCAAGCGCACCCGATATCGTTTCGCTGGCATCTTCCCTCTCCTCGTGTCTACGTTTCTGGAGAGTGTGCCACAGTTCACCCTGTCCGACAAATCTTGTCTGTTACAATACTAGGCTGATTCTCCGCTTTCCCTTGCCAGCCAGAGTCCTTGAGATGGACCTAGAATTCGGATTACAGTTTGCGCTATTCGACTGCGAGAAGGCGGCGCCGAGTCAAGGAAAGTGAAAGGGGCTATATTGCGTGCCTATGGTGTCTAGCCCGCTCTGTTTAACTTCGCAAACTCTAGGTCACGCTTGGGACTTTCCTCAGTTCTCCTTGAACGTTATTTCCGTACATTCCATGCTTTCGCTCAAAGTTCTTATCCACTTTTCCGAAAGGGGAGTCAGATCGGTCCAATCTTTCTCAGTAAAGTGTCCCTTAGGGCGCACATCAGGTTGAAGCTTTTGCGGGCAGGGGACTACAAATATTTCGAAAGTTAATCCCCTCACTGTGCCATGAAGACTCTGTCCTTTCGGCGCAGGAGCCCAAGGAGTGAAGCCCCACTCGCCGTAACTTTCGCCACAGCCCGTACACTTGGTGTCTCGAGGCCCGGAAAAGGCCAGATGCACGCACACGTCATTCTTGGGCTCGGCTCCAACGTATGAACAAGACCCTTGCGGATTACCTCCTCTCTGACATACGACTCCCCTAAAGGTAGTCACACTGTCATGTCTGCGACAATTTCCCTCACTCGCAAGACTAAATGGGTACTGCCGCGCGGGCGGTTGCGTCGGCGCGGGCGGTTGCGTCGGCGGAGGGATGGGCGTCGCGGTCGGCGGTGGGGGTGCCGGAATCACCGCGGCCACTTGCACGCCCCCTGCGTTGGCCGGGGTCACCAGCGGGCCGTACACCCATCCTGGCAGACCCTTATAGTCGATCTGCCACCAGTCACCCAGTCCTGGATTCTTGCCGGTTATCCGGTACTCTTCGCCGGGCGAGGCCCCGCCTATTACATGATAGTTTGTGCCAGGACCGCCCCGTACGTTCATAAGTCTGCCTATCTTCACCATCGGCTGGGGTATCGGGGTCTCCGTTGGGGGCGCGGAGGTAGCAGTTGGGTGGGGCTGAACTTGCTGGCTGGCCTGACCGCTGCCGCCGGCAACTGTCGCGCCGGCCGGCGTAGACGTAAAGGTCGGCACCGGCGTGATGGTGGGCCGGGCTGGCTCAACCTCCGCCCGCCGCGGGCCACAGGCTGTCAGCAGTAGAATAGGGACCAAGAAGGTCAGCGTATGTATCCAGCGCATTGTTGGATCCCCCTGTTCGTAACTATAGGCAGTACGGCTTATGTTTTCAACGGAGGAGTTAGAGCCGCCACAGTATAACATATGCAGGCGAAGAATTTGAAAGCGCTTCCCAATCCCACTCTTCTACCAGGAACGTGGGCGGCGAGTCTGATCCGGGGCGGTCTGCGTAGCCCCCTGGTCGGCGCTGCCCCGGTAGCTGCCTGCCTTGATTGTCCACACCTGGCAACGAGCCGTGTCGCGGATGCGTGTGCGCAGCCACGGTTCGAGCCTGTCCTCCGCAACGCTGGTGGTGATGATTGTCGGCAGCATCGCGGTGTAGCGATAGTTGAGCAGTTGGAAGAGCTTCTCCTTAGCCCAGGGGGTCGCGCTTTCCGTTCCCAGATCATCCAGCACGAGCAAGCGCGTGCGCTTCAACTCGTCAAAGCGCCGATCATAGGACACCGGCGACTGCGGGCTGAACGCGGCCCGCAGGTGGTCCAGAAGGTCCGGTACGACTACAAACATGATGTCATCCTGGCCCAATGCGCGCCAGGCGTTTGAAATTGCTGCCGCCAGATGGGTCTTGCCCGAGCCATTTGGCCCCACCAACACGAAAAAACCCTGCGGATTGTCGGCGAATGCCTCGGCCGCCTGTCGCGCCTGGCGCAGACTGGACAGCGCCTCCGCCGACGTGTTTCGCCGCTGCACCTCGAACGTATCGAACTGCTGCGCGGCGTGGAGCGAGAGTGTGCTCAGATCGCCCTGGCCTGGGTCGGCGCCGGCGCGATAATCCGGCGCTCTGATCTGAACATGCTGAACCAGATTCATGTCCTGCAACCGGCTGCGCAGGCGATGATCCAGATCTTCCATCCGTTGATTCGTCGACAGCACGGTAGGCAACTGGCCGTTATAGCGGTGGTTGAGAAGCTGGAACAACTTCTCCTGTGCCCACGGCGTCGTGCTCTGCACGCCCAGATCGTCGAGGATGAGCAGGTTCGTATTGCGCACTTCTTCAAACAGTTCATCGTAGCTGGCCTCACTGCTGGGGCCGAATGTGGTGCGCAGATGATCCAACAGATCAGGCACGACAACGAAAAGGGCCGATTGGCCGTTCTCCAGGCGTCGGTTGGCGATGGCCGCCGAGAGGTGTGTCTTGCCGCAGCCGTAGCCGCCGGTAATGAGCAGCCAGCCGTCCGGTTCTTCGCAAAATGTCATCGCGGCGTCATAGGCCCGCACCAGGTTATCGCGTTTGTCCGGCGGCAGCCAGGACAGCTTCGGTTCGAACGATTCAAAGGTAAACCGAGTCAACGCTTCCAGATCATTCACCCCTTGAAAGCGGTTTCGCCGCCGCGTCCGCCGTTCATCCAGCTTGCATTTGCAGGCGATCGGCTTGCCGAAATTGGGATGACCCAGCGGCAGATTGTCAAGTAGGAAGCCCGCGCCGCCGCACACTGAGCAGGAGTCGGTCTCGGAATGATAGGGCCTTTCCGCGCGCGCCGGCAGGCCGGGAGGCGCCGGACGTTTCAAACTCAGCCTCTGGTCCGAGTTGGATTCGGACGGTTCATCAGCTGTGGATGGCGTCTGCGATTCCATGCGCCGCCGCATCTCCGGCGTCATCCTCCGCAACAGTGCGTTCAGTTCATCCATAGCTCTCGTCCTTACCCTCCGTCTCCCATCGCCTCAGAACTGCCCGTATGTAGTTCAGGTGGCGCTTGTTGTTCAGCAGAGAAATCTCCATCGCCTCGACGATCCAGTCCGGCGGGTAGCTCTTCTCAAGGTCCCGCAGCTGATCAGCGATCATAGCTGTCATCAGGCCGAAGTTCTGTTCGTAGAGCACGAAAATGTTGGGCCGCTCCACATGCAGGCGGGCCTCTTCCGGCACGATCGCTTGCAGTTCGGCCAGCCTTCCCTGCCGAATGGCGGCCACGGATTGACGTCCTTTGGCCGTATTCAAGAAGTACCAATCCTCGACATTTGCCGCCTCTTCGTCACCAGCTACGTCCTGACCCCTCGGCTGCGTCTGTCTGTCGTGGGGAGGGCAGTCATTGTCCAGGCCGGTCTCCACATCCATGCGCAGCAGCGTGTTGCGAGCGACCGCGCGTTGCAAGGCATCTTCCAGCGTGGCCAGCGGGCTGCGCAGGTCGCTCTCCAGGTTAAGGCTGTTCAGCAGCGTTTCGTCGCGGCGCATCTCCTCCCCGCGCACAAAGCGCAACGCCCCGTCACGCTCATTAAGTAGCCAAAAAAAGTAGACCGTCAACTTCAGTTCCGCCAGATTGTCGATCTGGGGCAATAGGTCGACGAAGAACAGGTCCGGCACGATGACGGCCAGCATCTTCTTGTCAGGGAAGCCGATGAATCCGGGCAGTGGTCGGGACATACTCAATCTGTGACGCAAGTTACAGGAGGGACAGCAAGCAACGCCTCTCCAATGTAAACCCCATTTGAAACCGAGACTTTTCTCACGGATTATGCATTTGAAACGTGGCTGTCTTGCCTGCCCTTATGCAATACGGAATACGCAATACGCAATTCAGAAAAAACGGGTTTTCTATGTGAACGCACATTAGTACGCCAACTCTTCTGTTCGCAGTTCCAAATCGCGAAATTGTGTCAGTTCCTTGCGGAAAAAGAGGCTGACAGTGCCGGTCGTGCCGTGCCGATGTTTGGCAACCATCAGGTCGGCGATGTTCTGGCGGTCCGTGTCTTCATTGTAATAGTCTTCGCGGTAGACGAAGATTACCACATCGGCATCCTGTTCAATCGAGTTATGCACAATTAAATCGTTGGCAACGAAGTTATGATACCCCGGTACGGTCAGGTCGTAAACGTCATCAACTCCATCCGGCTCAATCGCCGCGATTTCGTCCCAATATACGTCATTCAGGGCCGCGTCCGTGAGCCGGGCAGACCCTACGCCTGCGCTACCTGTCGCGGCCTGTCCTGCGCCGCGGTGCGAGGCGAAAGGATTGTCAGTCGGCTCCCCGCCAAAGACGGTAGCGTCCAGAGCAATCCGCGGACTGAGGCGTCTCGGCGGCGGAGGCGGCGGGCCGCAATGCTGATAGTCCCATAATCCAGACAGTCCCGACTCAGCCATTCGAACCTGCCTGGGAAGAGCTGCAATCCGCTCACCGGCCTGGAGTACGTCAAGGCGTCTCCACCCCATTTCCGTCAAAAACTTGTGATTGGCGGTCGCCCGCAGCGTCCTGCCCAGCCGCGAGCTGATGCGGTAGACCGGTTTCGTACCTGTGCAAAATGCCTTGCTGACCGGTGCAGACGACAGGAGCATCCGCGTCTGATCCAGCGCGGCAACGTTGAACTCGCCCCAACGCGCAAGTTCCCGTATCGGACAATGCATGCCCAGGTCGGGCAGATATACGAGCGTATCTCCGCTCAGGCAGCCGCTCTCGCGCAAATCGGATAGGACCGGCTTGTTGTTCGCCCGGCTTTCGACCGCCCGGCTGAGTTGGCTGAGTGCGATGACGGGCACGTTTAATTCGCGCGCCAATCCCTTGAGCGAACGACTGATAAAGCTGATCTCCTGCTGACGGTTCTCGCCGCGGCTGCCCCCGCCGCTGCCCGACATCAGCTGCATGTAATCGACAAGAATCAGATCGAGGCCGCGCTCGGCGTAAAGTCGGCGCGCCTTTGTGCGAATCTCCATCACCGATGCGCCGGGCGTATCGTCAATGAAGATATTGGTCCCGGCCAGCGTGTTGGCCGCCTCGACAAGAATCGGCCACTCTTCCTCGTCGATCTGCCCCATCCGCAGGCGATGGCTGTCTATGGCCGTCTCGACGGCGAGCAGTCGCTGCACGACCTGCTCGCTGCTCATCTCCAGGCTGAAAACTGCGACGCGCGCGTCATACCGTCTGGCCGCGTTCTGCGCAATCGACAGGCCCAGGCTGGACTTGCCCATGCCGGGGCGTCCGGCCACGATGATCAGGTCGCTTTTCTGGAAACCACCGAGCATCTTATCCAACAGCGCAAATCCTGTGGGCACGCCCATCAGCCTGTTCTGGTTGCGGGCCAGAAAGTCGATCTGATCCACGACCTCGGCCATGATTGTGGAGATGGGCATGAGGTCGCGGTGGATGCGGCTTTCACTTATGCCGAAAACGAGCCGCTCGGCGCGATCCACTACTTCATCAACCTCATGGCTCTCGTCATAGGCCAGTTCGGCGATCTGCCCGGCTGCGCCGATCAGTCGCCGTAAAGTGGCTGTGCGTTCGACGATGCGTGCGTAGTGGTCAACATAGATGGCAGTGGGTGTGCTGTTTATTAGCTCGGTAATGTAGGCCGGTCCACCGACCGCCTCCAACTGTTCGTTGCGTTCCAGTTCATCGACGAGCGTAACGAAATCGGCCGGCTCACGGCGCTCATGCAGCGTCAGCAGCGCGCTGTATATCCACTGGTGCCGCTCGCGATAAAAGTCGGAGTCGCGTAAAGAGCTGGCGATCTTAATAATTGCGTCCGGATCGATCAGCAGGGAACCGAGAACAGCCTGCTCAGCTTCCAGGTTGGCCGGGACCGTCTTAATCGGCGCTTCAGTCGTTTCGCTCATTTTCAGAACAGTTTATTCATGCTTGAAGAGTTTTGAACAATTCTACGGTCAAGGGACCAGCAGGTCTGGGGGGACGGTGAAGCCGAAGCAAGCATAGGTCGCTGGAGTGCAAAAAACGGCGTGAACCGCCCGGACGCGACTCCGCCGTTGTCTGAACCGTCACCTCATCTGTTTGCGCAACCGACCCTTCCGCCCGCCTTCTGCCATTCCTCTTGCGGGCGACATGCTCCCGGCCTGTCTTCTTAGTTGTCGATATCGAGTCCTTCGATGAAATCACGGAAGACGTCCAGGTCTTCGTCACCGGTTTCGCCGACTTCCTCTTCGACGCCGTCGCTTTCACGATCCAGCGGGCCTAACTCCTCTTCCGGCTTCATGCCGGCCCGGTCCATCACTTCATCGGCCACGTAAATCGGGACGTCTACCCGCACCGCCAATGCGACGGCATCGCTGGGCCGGCTATCAATCTCAACGGTCTCGCCATTGGCTTCCAGAACAATTTCGGCGAAAAACGTTTCGTTCTGCAGATCGCTGATGACAACATGCGTGATCTCGCCGTCCAGGGACTCTGTAATCTGACGCAGCAAATCATGAGTCATCGGCCGTCCGGCTTCGATGCCCTGCAACTGAATCGTAATGGCGTCCGCTTCAAAGGGGCCGATCCAGATGGGAAGATACCGCTCACCGTTCTCTTCTCGCAATACAACGATGCGATGCTGAGACATCAGGCTTACGCGCACACTGTCGATTACAACTTCAATCATTCCCCACTCCTGCTCTTGATTATCAAGAACTACTCAATGTTTTCTCCCACAGAAGCGCTTGATATGACATCATTTGATAGAAGATGCAACTGGGTGACCCTTGGTGAATTATAGCATAGCCGCAAAATGGCGCAAAACGTCTGCGCAAAAGTCTGAACTGCGCCTCTCTCGCGGGTGCATCCCAAATTGTTGTGGGCCAGGATGCATCCCAAAATGGGGGCGAGTTTCTAGCTGCCACTGGGGAGTTACACTGGGACTTTCAGCCCGCTACTCTGGACAACCCCAAATCTGGGATGCACCCGTGGGCCACCCCGACTTGCCCGATACGCTCATCTGTGCTACACTCCTCCATGACTGGGACCGTCGCCACCGCGCGCCCAGACTCCCATACCGCAATCCGGCGCTCATATTTCGAAGTGGTAGCGCATTCAACACACGGCTTCTATCGGTGCAGGAAAGCCCGCACCGGCAGAGGCGCGGCAAGAAATCCCGGTTGGCTCCGGCCCTATCCACCTCCTCCGCTCCCAACGTCAGCAAGCCTCCCGCGTTCCAAGAGCAACGATGCAAAAAATCTGGGATACGCCCCTCTCTCGCCGACGGCTACCATCCAGGTCACAGTTAGGTATAATGACTGAGAGGGCGTGTGCCGAGTCTTCTATGAGCAACGTGAACCCCGTGTAGCTGGTCGACACTTTGCCCGAAACATGGCTGCGCTGCGGTGGGATTGGAGCCGTCCCGCCAGCCATGGCGCAATACAAAATGGAACATAGCGACACGAATTCTATATGCGAAAGAACAGCCCGGCAGGGCGCCTGAGGCTGCAGATGCATCAGATTCGGATATGCAAAATAGGGCGATTGAGCAATGAAAATGGGAGGCGTGCTTGCGGTCGGACTGTTTGCACTGATTGCTGCGGGGGCTTGTGTTTCGACAGCGCCGGCCCAGCCATCTGCCGCTTCGAAATCGGAAACGTGTATGTCGTCCGCGACATCGGCTTCTATGACTCCTGCCTCAGAGGGAGATACGGCCTGCCCTGAAACCTCGGCGCGGCTGCGGGAAAACGTTGCAGCGCTGGGCCATGTACGCGCCTCGGCAAATCTTGATTCCGCTTTTCTGGCGATTGACGGTGACGAAGACCAATTTTGGAATGCGAACCACTATCCGATGCAGTGGTTTGCAGTTTCTTTCGACGATCTCTACCTGACAGAAAGAATTGAGATGGTTGTTGCTCAGACACCCGCCGGGCCGACTACGCATGAACTTTGGTTTGGAAACGGCTCCGGCACGCGGACGCTGACAAGCGATTCACCGATTTGTCTACCGAAGAAGGGCAGACCTTTGAAGTCGACATCGAACCACCGGCACAGATAAACGAGGTCTTGATACTTACTCTCAGCGGTTCGAGTTGGGTCGCCTGGCGAGAGGTAAGAGTTTTTGGCACGCCGACAGCAAACCCGCCGGAGGTCGAAGAAGAGCCGCTTTGGAAATTGAACAAGATTTCCGGTGGACTGGAAAAGCCGGTTCATGTTACCCATGCCGGCGACGGCAGCGGGCGTATATTCGCGGTCGAACATCCTGGGCGCATCCGCATTGTCAAGGACGGGACTGTTGCCGACATTCCCTTTCTGGACATCACGGATCGCGTCAAGTGTTGTGGGGAAGTGGGATTGGTCGGCCTGGCATTTCCGCCGACTTATGCCGACAGCCAACAGTTCTATGTGGGCTATACAAATTTCGATGGCGCGACAACCGTCAGCCGTTTCGCTGCGAGCAGCGACCCTGACATAGCCGACCCCGACAGCGAGGAAGTATTGCTGACTGTCGGCCAACCGCGGGACAATCACAATGGCGGCCACCTGGCTTTCGGGCCGAAGGACGGCTATTTGTACATTGGCAGCGGGGACGGCGGCGAAATCGGCGTTGTCGTCACGACCGGGCAAGAACCAGACTCGTTGCTGGGTAAGATTCTGCGGATCGATTTGGAATCGAACGTCAAGCCGTATGGCATCCACCCCGGCAACCCCTTTTCGCAGACGGCCGGCCACCGCGGCGAAATCTGGGCCCTCGGCATACGCAATCCCTGGGGTTTTGCCTTTGACAGCGAGACCGGCGACCTCTACATCCCGGATGTCGGCGAAACTCGACTCGAAGAGATAAACTATCAACCTGCGTCAAGTGTTGGGGCCGAAAACTACGGATGGTCTGAAATGGAGGGGAATCGCTGCTTCTCTTCTCTTGACTCGGGTTGCAACGCGGACGGCTTGACCCTACCGGTGGCCGCATACGATCACTCGCAAGGTTGCGCCATTGTGGGCGGCGCTGTCTATCGCGGAAACATGCACCCCCATCTGCAAGGTGCATTCTTGTATGCCGACTTCTGTAGTGGACGAATTTGGGGACTGAAGCGTCTGGAGGCGGATTCCCGCGAATCCAGGCAGGACACATGGCAGAGCGAGTTGCTTCTTCATGCAGAGTCCGCGGTTCCGGTTAGCAAGATTGGTCAGGATGAAGAAGGCAATCTCTACGCCATCGGTTACATTGTCGGCGTCATCTTCGAGATAACAGAGCGATAGCGCCAATCTTGCGGGTTGAGAGGGGCAAGAGAATTCAGGTATCGGAAAGACTGACCGGACTCAGGGCGGGGACAATCGTCCGTCTCCTCATCCCCTCCAGAATCTATTCTACCAACTCAGGTGCGTAACCTCGTTGTTCTCGTCTACGGTGAAGACATAGGGCTTGTCCGACGAGTTGGGCGTGTCCGCGTAGAACGTGCTGATTCTCAAAACGGCCTCATCCGGGAGATAGTCGATGCGGACCGGTTTGTTCGTAATAGGATTTTGGCCCCGGTAAAGTTCTGCAACAGGTGAGCCGGGCGGATGGGACGCGACCAACGCGTCGATGAGGGACAAGAGAGGCCCCGTCTGCGTACCCTCTGGCCCGATGAAATAATACTGATAGCCGCCCTCACCGGGACACAGTTGCGCAGGCGTCGCTGCGTGCGTCACGAGGCAGTTTGCAGAGCTGTCTGAATCTGTATCTCCTTCTCCAACGGGCGAAGTGGAGTCAGAACAGGCTGAATCGTCGGGCGCGGGAGGACGAGGGCCGTCGGTCTGTGGAAAGATGTCAGATTCGATTCGAATGAGCTGTCTGAGAGAATCGGGACAGGGACAGGAGTTGTCAGGAATCGGAGGGCGATTGTCGGTCTGTGGCAAAATAGGTCTGCCCGCTAGAATGAGCGCGTCAAGCATGTTTGAACACGTAGGAATGTCGGGCGTAGGAGTCGGCGTGGGAGTCGGAGTCGGTGACGGTGTGTACGTAGGACTCGGAGTCGGTGTATGTGTAGGATTGCGCGGTGGTGGGTCAGTCCTGGGCGAAGTGGGCGAACCTCTTAACAGACCGCTCGCCTCGGTGGCTGCCACAGCCAATAACACAAGTGCCACGACCAGAATCGATGCCTTCAAACCGGTTTGGGTGGTCATTAGCCCCTTTCTCTCTCAGTCATTCAGGGTACACTACAAGCAAAACATGTCGGGGAAGCTACATCTCAAAATAGGTTGACCAGACAATCATTGTCAAGGCAGAACCGTGGCCGACGCGTCGAAAACCGATGAGGAAAGAGAGGGGCGTAGATGTCGTTGGCAGAACGTAGACATTTTGCCGATGATACATCTAAGATCAGTTCTGAAGCACTTCTGTCCGACGGTATTCCATCCAATGCGCAGCAGGACCTGCTGCAACGTCCACAAATTCGCACGAAGGAAGTCTTGCTTCGAGCCGCGAACGCTTTCAACTATTACGATAGAATGTCATTCCCATGTCGATGACAGACGCGAATTCTGCTGAACCGTTGACAATTTGGCTCCTCTCGCCCTACCACACCGGCAGCCATCGCGCATGGGCTGAGGGCTATCAGCGACAAAGCCGGCATTCGGTCCATCTCTTCACACTTTCTGGCCGCTTCTGGAAGTGGCGCATGCAAGGAGCCGCCATTGAATTGGCCGCGCAGGCGGAAGCGGTCATTTCGACACATCCGCCGGACCTGATCTTGGCGACGGATATGGTCAATGTACCGGCTTGGCTGGCTCTGATGAGGCGTACACTGCGCGCGCCGATACCGGCAGTTCTCTATATGCACGAGAACCAGCTGACTTACCCATCGCAAGCGGGTCAAAAGCCGGATCTGACCTATGCAATGATCAATTGGCTCAGCCAACTTTGTGTGGATCGAATTCTGTTTAATTCCGAATTTCACCGCCGCAGCTGGTTTGCGGAACTGCCGAACCTGCTTAAGCATTTTCCAGACTACAATCATCTGGCGCTGATCCAACAGGTGAAAGCGCGCACCTGTGTCTTACCGGTAGCGATTGATCAGCAAGCCGATGTCCCCAAACGACAACCGGCCGCGGCGCCGCTCATCCTGTGGAATCAGCGCTGGGAGTACGATAAACGCCCGAAACGGTTCTTCCGGCTGCTGTACCGGTTGGAAGAGGGCGGTCACGACTTCAAGTTGGCTGTGGCAGGGGAGAACTTTCGCAACGTGCCGGAGGAGTTCGAGGAGGCCAAGACGCGACTGGCGCACCGAATAGAACATTGGGGATACGTGCCGTCGCCCAAGGCATATCTTGACCTTCTGGGACGGGCCGATCTCGTCATCAGCACCGCGGACCACGAGTTTTTCGGCATCAGCATTCTTGAAGCGGTCCAGGCCGGCGCCTTTCCGCTCCTGCCAAATCGTCTAAGCTACCCGGAGCTGATCCCCGAAAGCCTGCACGCAGCCTGTTTGTACGACGACGAAGATGATCTATACGCGAAGGTTGTAACGCGATTGGGGACGCCGCGACCGGCTCCGCCTTCCCTGCGACGTGCCGTGCGCGATCGCTATAGCTGGCCCGTAGTCGCCTCAGCCTACGATGAGTACTTCGCCGCTTTGGCACAGAAGGGGTCTGCGCCGGGCTAGGAGGCAACTTAGCCGGCTCTTGATCTGGTCGGCGTTACGGATTTTCCGGTTTGCGTAGCCGGAAAAGCAGGCGCACGTCGACTGCCGCGGCCCCCTTTGCGGTCTCCTCGACAGCGAATTCAACCAGATCCCCTTGTCGTAAACGACCGACGTCTATGAAGTTGGATCGGTGGGCAAAGAGGTCCGGGCCGGAATGGGGTGTTATGAAGCCGTACTTTTTGCGAGGGCGATACCATTTCACCAGACCGCGCTGTTGCCCTGCGTCGGGCAGGAGGACGGAGCAGCCCATGCAATGTGACGGACTCTTCGGCCCGTCGGGCGCAATGCGTTGTTCTTCAATCGTCCACAGAAAGGTAACGTCGCACCGCTCGCAGACGATCATTTCATCCTTCATGGCCATTGCTCAATCGTGCCCTCGCGTCAGTCGAAGCCTTGCTCTTTCGTTTGAAGGATACCTCTGCCAGACATATTTGACAATCCCCAGCCGCCCTGATAGCATAATTGCTAGGTCCCCCTGGTTAAAGTGGCGACGTAGCCAAGTGGTAAGGCAGGGGTCTGCAAAACCCTGATCGCCGGTTCGAATCCGGCCGTCGCCTCAAACCGCTCGCAAGAGCGGTTTTCTTATCTGACGGCAAACCGTTTTGGCCGCGCCTTTTTGGATTGCCGCTGAGCGAAACTGTAGTGCATTGGGAAATCCCCGCGCTTGCAGACGCTATTCTTGTGATACAATTCAGAGTGCTGAACTCCGCTCACATGGAACTCTTGGCGGGCTAGACGGCAATCTTCGATTCGTACCAAGACGAGGGCCGTAACGCAAGAGCCATTGTGAAGATAACCTCGACAGAGTGGCGAAATGAAGAGAAGACCTGTCAGAAGCAAAGTAGCTGCGCCAGTGAAGTACACGCCACGTTGGCTGCGGAATGCGGGCGCTCTGCCTGCTGTCATCTTGCTTGCCATCCTCCTGGTGACCGGATGCTCCGAGGATACTCCACTTGAATCCGACACAAGTCTGGAGAGGCTGCCGTTCGGGTTCGACCAACTGGAGGCTCCACCGCTGGACGATCTTGTCGCCTGGCGTTTGGGGCCGCGGCCGGACGGCTCGATCAAGACGGTCGTCGAACACTATCTGCAGCAGTATCAGCCCGACGGCAAATTGCCCAAGCTCTTTGAAACGACCCGCCTCTACGACCGCAATGGCGTTCTGCTGGCAGAGTTCTATGAAGAGGGGCGGCGTACTTGGGTAACTCTCGATCAGATTTCTCCCGCCCTGATTACCGCAACCGTTGCCACGGAGGATGCCTCCTTTTTCACCAATCGAGGCGTGGACAGCCGCCGCATGGTTGGCGCCGCCCTGCAAAACGTGCAGACCCAGTCAATCGCCTCCGGCGCCAGCACCATTACGATGCAGTTGGCGCGCAACCTTTTCCTGGACCCTTCCGCGCGCTTTGAACAGACTCTGGACCGCAAGCTGCATGAGATCGGGCTGGCCCACGATCTCACGATCCTCTTCTCCAAAGAAGAGCTGCTGGAGATCTATCTCAACCTCGTCAACTACGGTCATCTCGCCTACGGGCCGGAGGCCGCCGCGCAGGTCTATTTTGGCAAGAGTGCCATCGACCTGAACTGGGCAGAGGCAACGATTCTGGCAGGTGTGCCCCAGCAGCCGGCCGCGTATGACCTGTTCCGCAACTTCGTCGCTGCCAAAGAGAGACAACGTGTCGTCCTGGATCTGCTCGTGCGCCACGAAATGTTGCCGCAAGAGGAGGCCGATGCCGTCTTTGAGGAGAATATCTTCCTGGTGGCATCCTCGGAGCAGGAGGATCTGTTGGCGCCCCACTTCGTATTTTATGTGGAGGAGGCGCTGGAAGAGCGCATGGCGGAAGCGCTCGGCGTCGAAGACGGGCGTTGGGAGATGCGCCGTTCAGGCATGCATATTGTCACCACGCTGGACATGCCAATGCAAAGGCTGGCGGAAGAGGAGATGCGCAAGTGGATCGACAAGGTCGGCGAGGCCTATCGCATGACCAACGGCGCGCTCGTGGCCATACAGCCCCAGACCGGTGAACTGCTGGCCATGGTTGGAGGGATCGATTTCAGAGAAAAGGATGCCGGTCAGGTCAATCTTGCGACCAGCCTGCGCCAGCCGGGTAGCTCCTTCAAACCTATCCTCTACGCGACCGCGTTGACGGAAGACATGATCTCACCGGCGACCGTGATTTGGGATACGCCGACTGCCTTTACAGTGGGCATGGGGCATGTTTACGCGCCCCGAAACTACGATAGAAAGTTTCACGGCCCCGTCACAGTCCGCACTGCGCTGGCCAACAGCTACAACGTTCCGGCGGTGAAACTGCTGGCTTCGCTCGGCAATGAACACCTTGTGGCCAAGGCGAAGGATTTCGGCATCACCAGCTTTACACGAGAACCGAACTCATACGGCCTTAGCCTTTCCCTGGGCGCTGCAGAAGTGACGTTGCTGGAGTTGACCAACGCATTCCGTACCTTTGCCAACCAGGGCCTTTTTTCGCCGCCCCAATTCGCGCTCTTCATGGTAGATGATTTGGGCCGCTATCGCTCTACGCCGGCGGTCGAGCAGAAAAGGATCATTCCGGCGGGCGTCGCCTTTCAGATAGCCGACATATTGAGCGACAACGAGGCGCGCAAATCCGCGTTCGGGCCAAACAGCTCGTTGAATCTCAGCCGACCGGCCGCCGCAAAAACCGGTACGACCACGAACTTTAAGGACAACTGGACCGTTGGATTCACCCGCTACCTGGTGGCCGGCGTGTGGACCGGCAACAGCGATGGCCAGACGATGTGGGGCAACAGCGGCGCAGCCGGCGCGGCGCCTCTATGGCGCAACTTTATGGAAGCTGTGATTGAGGACAAAGGGATGCGTGCGTTGATCGGCGCGCCTGATGACCCCAATCTGTGGGCCTTCGAAGTGCCGGATTCGGTCGTTCAACTGCCGGACTGCCCACCTGCCGTGCGCTGTCGCGACGGCGGCGAATTCTTCACTTCCAGTTGGTTGAGCAAAACTCGCGGCAACGGCTTGCTTGCAGGCACGGTCGTTACGGCCAAAACGATCCCCACGCACTTTGCGCGTTCGAATGATTTCGTCGACTACTCCTATTGCTCGGTGGATGAACCGGCCAGCGCCGCCAGCGGCGGTAGAACGGCGAGCACGCCGGAAGTCCGCTCTCTCCTGCGCCTATCCAGTATGGTCGGCCTGGCCTTTCCCCCGGGCTATAGTACTGTCGGCCGGCCGCTTCCTCCGATGCCCGACCCGCCGCCGCCAGAGCAGGAAAACAGATTTAACGCGCCTCCGCCCGAGTATCGAGAGGATCTCTACTACTATCCCGCCGCCGAAATTGAAAAGCTCCGACTGTTGTCGTGGAGTATGCAAAAAAGGATCGCCGTTTCGTTGGGGTCATGTTCCGCTCTGCGCTATTACACGGCCAGACCCGGCGACAGTTGGTCCTCGCTGGCTCGCTCCCACGACCTGACCGAGAGAGTTCTCCGCGGCGCCAACCCCCATGTACGCGGCTCGCTTAGTGGCGAACGGCTGCTGCTGCCCAGAGGAATTCCGATTCGGTATCACGTCGATAGCATTCTGCATGAAGTGCAGGAGGGCGATTCCTGGGTCAATATCGCGGCACAGTATGACATCCCCGTGCGCCTGCTCCGGGCCGCCAATCCGAACGCGGCGCGCCCATACAATATCCTCCGCCCCGGCGACCTGCTGCACGTGCCGGAGAATCTTGCCATCTACCAGAATCCATTTGAGTAGCAACCTCTGTCTTGCGTCATAGTCACTTGTGCAGGTTGCGTCCATTTGGGTGACTGCGCATCGGGGACTTGAGAGTTCCTTGTGTGATATGCGCTGAATTGGTGGAACCGAAGCGCCCAATGCTTTCGTTTCTTCTTACACAGCGAATCTTCCAAAGTGAACCTGGAGAGGTTCGTGCGGAAGAGTACACGCCAAAGACCTGCAATAGGCCCACTTTGCATCAGAAACTAAAGCCTCATGCCCCATTCTCTTCACAACCTGAGCCGCTATCGACTGCTGGTGTGGCTGCTGGTATTGCTCATCGCCGGTTGTAGTACGGGAAGGCGCATCCTCAACAGGCGGCCGGCGATCTTCCTTTCGCCAGTAACCGAGGCCTACCTGCAACAGTTTCAGCCCGGCCCCGTTCCTCGGCTCTTCCAAACGACATTTATCTATGACCGCAATGGAGTTCTGCTTGCGGAACTGATTGGCGAAGGCCGCCGCGAGTGGGTCCCATTGGATCGTGTCTCCCCACACCTGATCAACGCGACCATTGCAACCGAGGATGCCTCTTTCTTCACCAATCAAGGTATAGATCCCATAAGAATCGCAGGCGCTGCCCTGCAAAATGTCGAGAAGGGAGAAATCGTATCCGGGGCCAGCACTATCACTATGCAGTTGGCCCGCAATCTCTTTCTCGGCTCTGAAGAGCGTTATGATCAGAGTTTCGACCGCAAAATTATTGAGGCCGGATTGGCCGCGGAGTTGACGCAGACTTATACCAAAGAAGAGTTGATGGAGATCTATCTGAATCTCCTGAACTACGGCCATCTGTCCTATGGACCGCAGGCGGCGGCGCGCACCTATTTCGGCAAATCGGCAAACGACCTGACTCTTGCCGAAGCTACGCTGTTGGCCGGTATCCCGCAGTCCCCGGCCTTTTACGACCTGTATGAGGATTTTGAATCGGCCAAGGCGCGGCAACGTGTCGTATTGTCGCTCATGGTGCGCCACAGGTTTCTGACCGAAGGCGAAGCCAATGCCGTATTCGCAACAGGCGTGGAACTGAAAGGGTCACGGGAACTGCCCCCAGCCCGAGCGCCCCATTTTGTCGATTATGTGGTCAGAGAGTTGGATCAATCCCTGGGCGAGGGCTTTGCGCGCCGGGGCGGGCTGCACATCTTTACAACGCTTGATCTGGCGCTACAAGAGACGGCCCAGCGAATCGTCTCCCAAAGGGTCTCTGACCTGAATCCGCGTTACGACATGAACAACGGCGCGCTGGTCGCTCTTAAACCGGGCACGGCGGAGATTCTGGCGATGGTCGGCAGCGTCGACTACGAAAACGACGATATTGACGGCCAGGTGAACGTCGCCATCAGCCCGCGCCAGCCCGGCAGCGCCATCAAGCCGCTGCTCTACGCTACCGCCTTGAATGACAATCTCATCAGCCCGGCCACTGTTCTCTGGGATACGCCGATCACCTATACGATCAGTACAATCGAAGAGTATGAACCGGTCAACTATGATCGCAGGTTTCACGGCCCGGTGACGGCCCGCGCGGCACTGGCCAATAGTTATAACGTTCCTGCCGTGAAACTGCTGGACGCGGTGGGCGTAGAGCGGATGCTGGAGAGCGCCCGCCTGATGGGCGTAAAGAGCCTCCATCGTGGAACCGACTGGTATGGGCTGAGTCTGACTCTGGGCGGAGGCGAGGTTACGCTGCTCGACTTGGCGTCCGCCTACCACACGATGGCCAACGGCGGTCGTTATCTCCCGCCCCGCTCCGTCCTGACCATTACCGATGGCATGGGCCAAACGCTACTGGAAAACTCTGAAGTAGAAGGTGTGCCAGTGCTGTCGGAGGCCGCGGCATCCATGATCACCGATATACTCAGTGACAATCCGGCCCGCGCACCAATGTTTGGCCTTCACAGTCAACTGACTTTCGACGCACCGGTGGCGGCCAAGACAGGCACGACCGACAACAATCGAGATGCCTGGACAATGGGGTATACGCGTTATCTCCTGACCGGCGTTTGGGTGGGCAATACCGACGGCCGGCCGATGCGGAACGCGACCGGCGCGGCCGCGGCAGCCCCAATCTGGAACGAGTTTATGCGTACCGTGTTGAGGCAGCCAACGCTGCTCGCTGCGCTGGATTGGCCACAAGCCGAAGCCGACTGGGAGTTTAAGGTCAGCAGCAGCGTGGAACGCCTTGACACCTGCCCGCCCGGCCTGACCTGTCGGCAAGGCGGCGGTGAACTCTTCAGCGCCTCCTGGCTGGAGGCTGCAAATCAAGTCAGCCAGAGTAGTCAGGACAATGAAGAGAACATGGAGAGTCGAGACCATCAGGAAAGATTTACAGTTCCCCTTGCAGATAGTGTCGAAAGCATACCGTCGGCCCCCGTCTATATGACGCGGCAAAGCGATGGAGGGCAAGAGACGCGCTTACTCGGTTTCTGCGGCTTTGCGGAGGGGGCAACGCGTACCTTGCTGGCCCTGCCTGACTCCTTTGGGCTGCCCCAAGCGGCAGACTCCTGTCGCCACTGTTGGAAGGTGGAGGATTCGGGCGCTGATGAACTTGATGAGGACAAGGCTCTGCGCGATCGGAGAGCGGCGCTGGCGTGGAACATGGGCGTCAACTTCCCTGTCTACTTAGGCCCTTGTGAAAAGATGGAGTCGCTGGCTGCTTACACAGGATGGGGGGTCGGCATCGATCTGGCCAATGCGGGCGTCATCGAAACGGTGGGCGCTATTGTGCAGGGGCATCTGGTAGACGTGAACAGTCCCGTCTCAAGCGGAGTACACTTCTTCAATTTGGATCAGTTGTGGCACGATGATCAGTGCCCCGGCCAGTATATCATGGGCCTCGTGCTCAACAATCGAAATGAAGCCCTTCCTGGCGTACATATCAGCCTGACCGACGCCTGGGGCAACAATTACCAAACCGTCAGCAAGAGCGGCGCCCATGACGCGGGCCGTTTTGACTTTCCCATTTACAGCCAAAGCTCTCCGCAGAATCTTGCCATACAGGCGCTTGACGCGAACGGCAACCCTCTCAGCCCACGGATCGTCGTCCCACACAGATTAGATGAAGCCAGCAATAAGCCTTGTCATCATCTCGTCATTCGAAGTAGATGAGGCTGAGGCATTTTCAACGTTTTCTCTGCGTTGTGCCTACGGTCGCGCCACGAACTTGCTTAAGCGGGCTGAAATCACTGTGAGACCGCCAAAAAGCCACGAAAATATGTTGGATTGGGTTAAGAGTTTAGATAAACTAAATTCGCTAACGTACATTGCCAGCAAATGGCTTCAACGCCTCAACAAGGTGTCATGCACATCTTTCGGCTCCTGCATACAGCCAATTGAGCGACAGACTATTCTTTTTCACGGGATATTGGAGGTTATAGATGCAACTGATTAAGACATGGCGTTTAGCAAGGCTTGCCTCGATACTAGCGCTAGTTCTCGTTGCAATCCCTTACGCAGTCACCGCGCAGAATGGAGTCGCCTCGTCAACGGTGAGCGGGAACCTGAACGAGCAGTTTGCCAAGCACTACCTGGGCCTGCAGGTCATTGACCCGACGAAACCGGCCAAGATCAAGATGGACTACCAGCCCCAACATAGTTCACATCTGGATGGCAATTCAGGTTTCTACCTGTTTACAGCCAGCGGACTAGACAGCTATACTAAGGCTGCCCCACCCTCTGAGAGCGCGTTTCGCGCAGGCGCCTTGGAAACGATGGATGGCGTCAAAAGGAAAGTGGCCGAAATCACTTTGGGAAACGTCTCCACAGTCACAACTCTGGTAACTTACAATGACTCGACCATGGCTCTCTCCTACACGCTGACGGGGGAAAATGTCAGGTTTCTTGACGATTCCGGTGAGCAGGTTGTAGCAGTCGGCACGGCCGTGCCCACGTCGACGCCAGAGTCTGCCACAACGGCGCCCGACACAGCGACGGCTACGCCTGAGAGCGCAACAACGGGTGCCGTGCAGTCAGTCAGAGTTACAGGGGAGTTGAATGAACAGTTTGCCAAGCACTACCTTGGCCTGGAAGTAATCGATACAGGGCAACCGGTGACGATAAAGATGGACTACCAGCCCCAAGATAGTCAGCAACTGGATGACAACTCCGGTTTCTATGTGTTCAAAGCCGACGGATTTGAACGGTACACAAATGCCTCTCCAGCATCAGCGACTGCATTTCGCACAGGTTCAATGCAGTTGATGGAAGGGATCAAGCAAAAGACAGCCCAAGTCGGTGCGGACCACGCGTCAACAATCGTAACTCTAGTGACCTACAATGACACCACTATGTCGCTTTCCTACACGCTGACGGGGGAAAATGTCAAGTTCATCGACGAATCTGGTGAGCAGGTCGACGGCGACAGGATGCCGGCGCCAGCGCAGACTACTGAAGAAGCGGCAACCCCGGCGCCCACGGGCACAGACATCACCTTAGGTAGCTCCTACACTGTGCAATCCGGTGATACGCTGGGCACAATCTCCACGCGCGCCTACGGTACGGACAGGTATTGGTCTGCCATCTGCACTGCGAACTCTCTGGCCAACTGTGACCACATCGAGATCGGCGACGTCTTGACCATTCCTACACAGGCACGGGCCGACGAATATCTGTCCGGCAGCGTCGCAACCCCGGCGCCGACCACGGATGCCATGCCAGCACCGACTGCGGAGGCGATGCCGGAACCGACCGCGGAGCCGACGGCAACTCCAACCGCGGAAGCAATGCCTGAACCGACAGAGGAAGCGGACTCAGGTTTGGGAAATCTCATCGAAGTCGCCGAGGACTATGAGGAACTGGACATTCTGCTGCTGGCTGTGGATCTGGCCGGACTGAGCGCAACCATTTCCGACGGCGGCCCTTTTACCATTTTTGCGCCGACCAATGCCGCATTCGCTACGCTCCCGGAAGCAAGACTGGACATGCTGATGGCCGATTCCGTGTTGCTTGCCGAGACTCTAAAATATCATGTCGTTTCGGGGACGCTGACGGCAACTGACCTGGCCACCCAGACTTCTCTGACGACCCTCCAAGGCGGTACAATTTCGATAAGTACCAACGACGACGGCGAACTCACGGTTGAGGAGGTGACTATCCTCACGTCCGATGTGATGGCCTCCAATGGCGTCATTCACTTCATTCACCAACTGCTGCCGGATCCTGAAGAGAACGGGTCACAATAACTGTTGAGATCGGGCGCCTGCTAAAGCGCTCGGCTCAACTCTGGGAACGCCCTTAGTTCGCTGAACGGGGGCGTTTTTCTTTTGCAACGACCGCACATATGTGCTACAATCTCGCTATGAAAACAACCGAGAATCTTTACATTTCTGAAGCCCCGGCCGCTTCCTCTATCTCTGAGGTCAACGAGAAGAGCGGTCATTACGTTGAGGACAGGGACGGACAGAAACCAACTCCTTTGGAAACAGCTGATCTTTCCGCGTTTTTCGGGACTGAGGGCGCGTTGGCAGCAACGCTGGACGAATACGAGCTGCGGCCCGGCCAAATAGAGATGGCGGAAGTTGTCAAACAGGCGATTCTCGACGAGCGACCAGCCCTGATCGATGCTCCTACCGGTACAGGCAAGTCAATAGCCTACTTGCTTCCTGCTCTGCTTAGCGAGCGGACAGTCGTGGTCGCGACGGCCAATAAATCTTTGCAAAATCAACTCTACCGCAAAGATATTCCCTTCCTGCGCAAGGTGTTGGGCCGACCCATTGATGCCATCGTCGTTAAGGGGCGCAGCAACTATGTTTGCAACCTCAAGTGGGAAAAAGAGGCTGACGAACGGAAGCGCATTGCCTTGTATGACAAAGAGGACGAGCAGGTCACTTATCTGCGGGGTTGGCTAGAGGACACTGACACGGGCGATGTTGACGATTTGCCCTTTGTTCCGACAAACGAACTGCGTCCACGCATCGTCAGTTTCGCAGACGACTGCATTGGCCGTAACTGTGGTCACTTTGAGGACAACTGCTTTATCAATCGGATGCGCGACAAGGCCCGCCAAGCGCAGGTGATCATCACGAACCACCATCTCCTTCTCAATGCACTGGAGTTGGGGGAGATAGGCTTCGGGATTCTGCCTGAAGCGTCGATCTATATTGTCGACGAGGCGCACCAACTGGAAAACACGGCCACTTCGGTATTTGAGGTGGAGACAACTGACTTCGCTCTGGAGCAGCTACTCTCGCGAAACGTCTTCAAGGCGCATCTGGAAAGGGAGCGCTTGGAGGAGTTGCAGTGGCACAATCGGCTGGCCTTTTCGGAAGTAGAGCGCCTGTCCGACGAAAACGTATTCCGCATTGGCACTGACTTGGAGGAGTTGAGAAAACTGTCCGGCAGCCTGAAAAAGTTGCAGGACGAAATGCGGCAGGCCCATCCTTACGACTTGCCAGAGGAGGAGGGCCGCCCCCAACTTACTGCCGACGAATCCGAGGAGTCAGCCAATTACGATTTGGCGGTGAAGGGGCTTGGCTCTCTGGCGGCCAAGTTCCAGGCGGTTGCTAGCAGCTCGCTGGACGACAAGATTGTACGCTACGCCGAAAAGATAACCGGCTCTCGGCACCTGAATCTGCGCCTTCATGCCGCGCCGATCGACCCTGCACAGGACCTGGCGCAGCATCTGTTCGTTGATGAGGAACGCACGGTAATCTGCACAAGCGCAACCCTGGCCACAGATGGCAACTTCGAGCATTTCAAGAGCCGCTGCGGAGTGCTGGGCCAACCCCATGAACTGGTCGTCGGCTCAGTTTTTAACTATCCGCAACAGACGCTTCTCTATCAGCCGGCGCTGCCTGCATTCAACTGGCGAGCGAAAGATCGCTTCTATGACGCCGTGGCAGCTGAGGTCGAACGCCTGCTCAACGTGAGCCGGGGGAGGGCATTGTGCCTCTTTACCAGTTGGAGCGGATTACAGCTGGTGCATGAGCGTCTGACCGACGTAGTCTGGCCGTTGCAGGCCCAGGGCCAGCGCCCCCGCAACCTACTGTTGGACTGGTTTCGGGAGACGCCGCACAGTGTTTTGTTGGCGACGAAATCTTTTTGGGAAGGGGTCGATCTGCCCGGCGACAATCTGAGCCTGGTTGTGCTGGATAAGTTGCCCTTTCCTACGCCGAGCGATCCTTTGCACGACGCCCGCATGAAAGTGCTGGATGAAGCCGATGCCGGCAGCAGCTTCAGAAATTACATGGTTCCTTTGATGACGCTGGCGCTGAAGCAAGGATTTGGCCGTCTGATACGGCGCACAGCAGATCGGGGTGTTGTGGCGATACTGGATGAGCGGTTGACAAGCAGAGGATATGGTCAGCAGGCTCGCCACGATCTGCCCCCGGCCCGCTTCAGCCGCGACTTCCGCGACGTGCATCAGTTCTACCGCGAGGCGCTTGCCAGCCGGGCGGACTTCACTTTGGACGTATCCGCTCTAGGAGATGAGGACACGGGCGCGTCACACTGGCGCTGGCAACTGACCCGTCTCCAGGATGGCAAGGCGGACGAAAAGGTGGCTACCCTGGACGACAGCGACCCTACGGATGCTGAGATTCACGCCGTTGTGGAAGGACTGCGCAATTTGCGGGCGCGCATAACGGACGCGGACCGCCACACCAACAGTTTCGGCGTAGAGATTCGTTGCAGCGCAGCGGCAGAACTGAGGCTGGCAGATGGCTCTTTGTCACCTGCGCTGCGCAAGAGATGGGTCAATGAGTGCGGCGAGTGGGGCGCACTGGAGATTATCGGCCTGCCCGCGTCTGAACGCAGACAGGCGCTGTAGACGCTCGCCACCGGCCGAGACAATCTACATATCGAAAAGCAACATCCCGCGGGCGTTTTTCCCTGCTTCCATGTCAGCAAAGGCCTCGTTGATCTGTTCCAGCCGATACGTTTGCGTGATCAACTCGTCCAGCATCAGCTTGCCTTCATCATAGAGCCGCAGATACTTTGGCATATCCACGCGCGGGCGGGAAGAGCCATAGTATGAGCCGATCAGATTCTTTTCGCTCCAGATTAACGTCTGGGGCGGCACGGGCACCATGTCATCGCTGCGCGCCAGACCGATGGCCACGGCTGTGCCCGCGGGGCGAACCATGTCGAAAGCCTGACGGATCGTTACCGAACTTCCGATCGCTTCAAAGGCATAGTCCACGCCCAAGCCGCCCGACAACTCCACAACCGCCTCCACCGCCTCCACCTCGGAGGCGTTCACCGTGTCGGTTGCGCCAAACTGGCGGGCAAATTCGAGCTTCCTTTCCAAAAGGTCAACAGCGATGATGCGCTCGGCGTCTGCGAGTACCGCGCCCTGAATTGCGTTCAGCCCCACGCCGCCCGTTCCGATCACCGCGACAGTGCTGCCGGGTTCCACCTGGGCGGTTCTCAATACCGCGCCCACGCCCGTGGTCACGCCGCAGCCAACCAGCGCCGCCCTGTCCATGGGATAGCCGGGATCGATCTTTATCAGCGCCTGCTCGGGCACGACGGCCAACTCGGACATGGTTCCGATGCGGGACATCTGTATAATGTCCTGGCCGCGCGCATTGTGCAGCCGACAGGTGTCGTCCAGCAGGTAGCCTCTGCGGGCTGAATAGCCCTTGCAAAGGCAGACCCGGTCCCTGTCGCACATCGGGCAGTTCTCGCAGTATGTTACGAACGACAGAATGACGTGATCGCCCGGCTTGACATAGGTGACGTTGTCGCCGACCCGTTCCACTACGCCCGCGCCTTCGTGTCCGAGCGCGACCGGCGGATCGAAATAGATGGTCCCGTTTACGACCGACAGATCGGAGTGACAGACGCCGCTGGCGCCCATCCGCAGCAGGACTTCGTGCTCTCTGGGATCGTCAAGGGTCAGCGTATCGACGACTACGGGGGCATCGTGTTCATATACTACGGCTGCTCTTGTTTTCATTGGAAACTCCTTCTGGAAGGGCTTTGATGACGACCGGTTAACTCCGGCCACGTACCTTTTCTCTTACGTTAGCAGCGTCGAAAGCCGCCAGTGGTTAGGAAAGGAGGCATCATTCGAACCGGTAGCGGTGAGGCACGGCCACTACCCGTCTTACGGACCGATTGAGCGCACAAGTCTGTGGGTAGCGCCGTGCGTTGGCATCCGGACTCTTTCCGGCTGATACCCTCTTGGTGAAACGTCAATCTCCCAGTCATAGCCGGCACGATTGATTACGAATAGCAGGTTGCCGCGGTCGCTCTCAACAAGACGGGCCTCGACGAGCGACCGGTACTCATCGGGCACGCCCTTGATCACAATGTCGGGGTCCAGGCTGTCAGGGAGCCAACCCTGCAAGAGCCGTCTCAGCCCGCGATGGAGCGAGGAGAAGTATGAGTGTCCGAGCGCGAACGTCGGGACGAGGACGCGCCCCTCTGGCCCGGCGCTTATGAGCGCCGGCTCGCCGCTGTCATTGTACATGGCAATGGCGTCCCCTTGAAATCCGTCCAGCAACACCTGATCGTGAAAGGCATAGCCACCGCAGCGCCCTTCGGTATCGTTGACACTCCAGCCGGCGATGAAATAGATGGGTCGGATCCACTGGCGGCAGGACAGGCCGAGCGCCGCGCCGACCTTCTGACACTCCTCCAGATTAGTCATCGGCAGCTCGGCAATGACTCGGCCCCCTCTTTCAACGAAACTCTGTAGTGCCTGTCGTTCAGCTTCGGAAATCCCCAGCGTGAAGGGGATCGCAACAACCTCCAGGTCACAGTCGGCGCTGAAGGCGTGGGGGACGAAAGTAACCTCATAGCCCATATCCATGAAGAGGGCGTAGAGACCCACAACCGCCTCTTCAATGGCCGCCTCGCGGGCGTTGGCTGCCCAGATCATTGACGGCCCGGAGGAACAAGCGCATAGTAGCGCATGGTCAGAGAGAAGTCAAAAGTTTCAGGTGGGCAGTCGGCGGAAAATGCCCAGCGGAAGAGAGCTAATGAGAGAGGGAAGGACTGAATTCGCGCTCGGAATTCTATTTTTCTCAATTTCTTCATAAATATGTTTGACAGCAATGGCAAACCATGCTAAAATAACCAAAGTAAGAATCAGCAGGCAACTTGGAGTGCTCTTGTGCAGACGGTTCGCAGTCGGATTCTGGAGATTCTTAAGCAGGTAGGGCAGGCCTCGGTAGGTACATTGGCCGACCGCCTGGATATGGCTCCGGTCTCGGTGAGATATCACCTCGATATCTTGCTGGGAGACAATCTGATCGCAGTGTCCAAGGCCAAGCGACGGGGCGTTGTGGGCCGACCACAGCAGCTTTATTCGCTGACCCCAGAAGCGGATGCGCACTTCCCTGATAATTTCGCCCCGCTGACGGCCGGCGTGGTGCGGCAGATGAAGCAGTTGCTGCCCGCCGACAAGGTGGAAGGCTGCTTTCGCATGCTTGCCGAGGAGATGGCGCAGCCGCTTGCCCTCGACAGTCCGGCGGATGAACGGTTGGATGAGCGCATGGAACGGGTCGTCTCCTTCCTGAACGAACGCGGATACATGGCCCAGTGGGAGCCGGACAGCGGTCTGCTCCATACGCACAACTGCCCCTATTCCGGCGTCGCCGCTGAGCACCGGGAGCTATGCTGTATGGACCTGGCGCTGATCGAATCGCTCAGCGGTGAGAGCTGCGAACGCGTCGAGGCCATCGCCGACGGCGGGCGCTGTTGCAGCTATCAGGTGTGCGCGCAGAGTGGGTCAGAGATCGGCATGGCCGCGATTGAACTGGTGGATGGAGTGAGCGTCTAGGGTGGAAATGTATACGAGAATTGCGAGTCTTCCTGACAATGTTCAAGAGTTAGGCGTTCCAGAGCTTAGTGCCCTGTCTGAAGTTTGGCAGGAACGAAAGTCAGACTTGGAACAGAACGACGCATATCTGGAATTCATCAAGAAACTGCAGCGTGAGTGGGCGGTTGAGACGGGAATCATAGAGCGCCTTTATAATTGGGAAAGAGGTGTAACAGAGGTTCTCATCGAACAAGGAATTGACTCAGCATTGATCGCCTATCATGGGGGGTTGCGTCCAGACAAAGCGGAGGATGTCACGAACCTCATTAACGATCAGCGCGCAATTGTGGAAGAACTGTTCTCATTTGTTAAAGATGAGCGGCCATTTTCAGAACACTTCATTCGAGGCATGCACGCGCAATTCACTACTCATCAAGAGTATACCGACGCGTTGACACTAGACGGAGATGCCATAAGGGTGCCCTTGCTCCGCGGGGCATACAAGAAGTGGCCTAACAATCCGAGTCGGTCGAATGGAGTTGTACATCAGTACTGCCCGCCGGAAATTGTGCAGGAAGAGATGGAGAGACTTGTAAGCTGGTATCAGCAAGCGCCAGCTGACACGCCAGTTGAGGTCTTGTCCGCCTGGCTCCATCATCGGTTTACTCAGATTCACCCCTTTCAGGACGGCAATGGGCGGGTTGCGCGGGCGTTGGCCAGTCTTGTTTTCTTAAAGGCCCGTGTTTTCCCTTTAGTCATTCGTGGTTCAGATCGACAAGTGTACATTGATGCTCTGGAAAAGGCTGACAAAGGTGACATCACTAGCCTAGTCAATCTTTTTGCCAAGCGTCAAAAGGACTCAATTCTAAGAGCGATCGGCCTCGAACAGCAGGTGCAGCAGGAAGGACATGCTGAACAGATAATTAGTGCAGCAGTCCAGATCCTTCGAGATCGTGTGGCTGCCGACACGCAGCGCCAGAAGGCGGTTTTTGCAGTCGCTGATCGGCTCTTGGAGATGGCAGTTGATCGTCTAACAGCGATACAGTTGTATTTGCAGACAAAACTGGGTAGTGTTCAAGACAATTACTCTTCTTGGGTAAACCATGCCAAAGCTAACGACCAGAAAAACTACTACTATTGGGGTCAGATTGTTGAGACAGCAAAGGAATTTGACTATTTTGCAAATCTCGAAGGGCACAAATCGTGGTGCAGTCTGAAGATAGACACCAAAGGTTCCTTCGAAATTGTGGTCAGTTTTCATGGGTACGGTCGCCAATTCAATGGTATATTGGTTGCTTCTGCATTTACTGCACAGAGGATTTCTTCTGAGGATGGCAGAACTGAGCCAGTGAACACTGGTCCGGCCACGACTGACCTGTTTCAATTCAACTATGCTGAACCAGTTGAAAGTACGGAGAAGAGGTTCAAAGAATGGCTGGAAAGTGTCATCGCCATTGCATTGGAACAGTGGCGGCGCACAATCAACACGTAATCGACTCCCTTGGAGGAGTTTGCACATATGCCTACGACCGTCCGCAATCCGAATGAACTGCCGCTGGCCGACGTGGCCGCAGCAGGGAAAAATGGGCAGCGCCATCGAACTCAATACGGCCGCGTGACCGTCGCGCCGGCCCCGAACTCGGACGCGCTGACGGCGATGACCCAACCGGTCCACGACAGCTATGGCCGCCGCGTCCGCTACTTGCGCATCAGCCTGACCGACGCCTGCAATCTGCGCTGCGTCTACTGCATGCCCGAACATATGCAGTTCCGCCCGCGGCACGAACTGATGTCGGACAAGGAGATCATCTTTCTGGTCAAGGTTGGGGCCAGCCTGGGCGTGGACAAGATCCGGCTGACCGGCGGCGAGCCGACCATTCGCCCCGGCGTCGTGGAGTTGGTGCGAGAGATGGCCGCCATCCCCGGCATCCGCGACGTGGCGATGACGACCAACGCCCTGCTGTTGGATGAATTGGCGCAGCCCCTGGCCGATGCCGGGCTGAACCGGGTGAATATCAGCATTGATACCATTGACCCCGAACGATTCCGGCGCATCACGCGCTGGGGTGACATTGATGATGTGTGGCGGGGCATTGTCGCTGCCGAAGAGGCGGGGTTGCGACCGGTGAAGTTGAATTGTGTTGTCACACGCGGCTTCAACGAGGGGGACGTCAATGACTTGGCGCGGCTCACGTTGGAAAACGATTGGGAGGTCCGTTTCATCGAGATGATGCCCTTCGGCGAAGTCAGTGATTTTCAGTTGAGCCACGTTGTCTCGTTTCGCGAAATCCGCGAGAATGTTGAGAAAGTATTCGGTCCGTTGGAAGAGGCAAGCTACGATTTTGTCGATCCCAGCCGTCCGTTTCGTATCCCCGGGGCCACCGGCACGTTGGGCTTTATCAGCAGCGTGACCGAACCGTTCTGCCAGGGCTGCGGGCGCGTGCGTCTGACAGCCGATGGAAAACTGCGGCTTTGCCTTCTGCGCGATGACGAGGTGGATCTGCTGTCTCCCTTACGCGGCGGCGCCGATTTCGACGAAATACGGGCGCTGATGAAGGAGGGCGCTTTCCATAAGCCATGGGGTCATGGACTGGAGGAGGGGATCTTCGCCGAGAACCGGACGATGAATCAGATCGGCGGCTAATTCGAGTAAGGATAATACTGTGGCTGTCGCAACCAACGAAGGGGAACGTCTTACCCAGCTTGAAAGGGACGTTAGCCAGTCTAAAGGCGAGTTTAGACACGTTGCCACCAAAGCTGACATTGCCGAAGTTAAAGGAGAGTTGCGGCTGCTGAAATGGTTGTTCGGCATTCAAATTGCTGCCACCATTGCATTCGGTACTGCCATCCTGAACTTCATCTATGGCTGAACAGGTAGTGAAGGAGGCGAAGCTTGCAACGTTCGCTGCCTCAACAGCAATGGTCGGATTGGCAACTGAGTCAAAAGAGGAAGAAACTGTGGCTGTTGCAACCAACGAAGGGGAACGTCTAAGGCAACTCGAACGGGACGTCAGCGAGATCAAGGGTGAGCACAGGCACGTGGCCACCAAAGCAGACGTTGCTGGAGTCAGAGCTGACGTTGCGGAAGTCAAGGCCGACATTGCCGAAGTTAAAGGAGAGTTGCGGCTGCTGAAATGGTTGTTCGGCATTCAAATTGCTGCCACCATTGCATTCGGCACCGCCATCCTGAACTTCATTTATGGCTGAAACGGAAGGAAACCGGATTGGCGCAATCATCAATCCGGTCATTGTAGGTATACAATCAACGCAATCATGTCGAAGTTCTGACCCTGTAACCAATTCAGATTCATCAATACATTCGAGGAGATTCCTGTGGACATTGCTTTGAACGACACAAAGACGACCTTGGTTACACTGACCGAGATGGCTGCTGAGAAGCTGGGCGGCATCCTCGAGCAGAAGGGGCTGCGCGAGACGCACGCGCTGCGCGTTTTCGTCAAGGGCGGCGGCTGTGGAGGGATGCAGTACGGCATGACCTTTGACGACGACATCCAGGAGTCGGATCAGGTTTTCGAGCAATTTGGCATGCGCGTCGTTATCGATCCGACGAGCTTCCTTTACGTCGGCGGGTCCAGCATCGACTACATCGACAACCTGATGGGCGGCGGATTCCACATCGAGAATCCCAACGCCGCCAGCTCCTGCGGCTGCGGCAGCAGCTTCCGCACCAACGGCGCACCGGCCGGCGCAGCAGCCGACGCAGCAGCCGGCGGCGGCTGCGGCAGTGGCTGCGGCCATTAGTCGCTCTTGCATCGAACAGAATTGACGAAGGCGAGGGTGGCCCTTGCGTCTCACCGGCGACTTTTCGCTGGGAAGGGACGTCCAGCGGGTTCGTCCTCGCCTTGTTCTATCCAGGTTTGAATCCTATGCAGGCCAAATACTACACATTGGACGAAGCAAAGGCCGCGCTGCCCCAGGTTAAGACCTTGATGTCGCAGGTGCAGGAGGCCCGCTCCCAAATTATCCGCTTGCGGCCTGACGTGTGGCCGATGCTACAAAAGGCGGCCCAAAACGGGGGCAATGCAGCAGCCGGAGAGGTCTTTACCCAATTCCACAAGCTGGAGACGGGCGTGAAGGGCATTTTGGAGATGGGCATTCTGGTTAAGGATATCGATATGGGGCTGATCGATTTCCTGTCGATTCGACATGGGCGCGAGGTATATCTGTGCTGGAAACATGGCGAAGACGAGCTTGTCTTCTGGCATGATGCCCACGCCGGCTTTGGGGGACGTCAACCGATCGATCCGGCTGACTTCTGAGCGCAATGAGGCCGCACGCTTTGACGCTCTGCCAGAGTTGGGCCTTGGCAACGATAGAGAACTCACAACAGAGACAACGAGAGCGAACGATATGCCCAATCCCTATGGCGCCCCGGAAATCAGTGTGCAGGATGTACATGCGAAGCAACAAGACAGCGAAGAGTTCATCCTGGTCGATGTGCGCGAACCCAATGAACTGGAATTGGCCAGTCTGCCAGAGGACGCATTCATCAGCTTGCCCCTGAGCGAACTGCGCACACGACGGCTCGACGCTGTGCCGGAGGCTCTGCGCCAAAACAAGGACGCCGAGGTTGTCATCTTCTGTCACAAAGGGCTGCGCAGCGCGCAAGTTACAGTCTTTTTGCGTCAGCAGGGCTGGCCGAACGCGGTGAGTATGGCTGGCGGCATCGACGCCTGGGCTGAAGAGATCGACGATACTGTCGGCAAGTATGCCAGCATGTGATGGGCTGCCGGTCACGTTTGCCGTAGCGCAAATAGAGGGGAGTTGTGGATCTATTTGCGCCCGACCGTGGCGTGCAACGTGATTTTGAGAGTATTATTGACAAGCTTAGTCGGCGTCTCTGAGCGATAACCTACGTCAACCCAAACCATTCATCTTAGAAGCTGTTTGAAAAGTAACGCGGATCGCTCAAAAGGGCCGAAAACAACCACCGAAAAGCAGTCAGATCCTTCATCTGCACGCTGTAATTCGTATCAATTGCGCCGTTTTGCCTTTAGCTTTACCCTTTTCAAACAAGCTCTTAGAGTGACCCTACACACATTTCACAGGAGAAAAGAAATTGAACTTTCGGCGGCCTTCCCATCTCGCATTGGTAGTTCTGTCGCTTTTCCTCTGCTTTGGGGGCATTGCGGTTGCTCAAGAGGAGCTCACATTGGAGTCACTTCGTGACCGTCTTGTTGAATTCGAGGCCCGCCTTGTCAAACTTGAGGCTCTGTTTACTGACCCATGGTTGCCTGACGTGATCTACACGGATGACGGGATCTGTCACAATCCTCTGCATTCCTCGCATCGGTATGCCAGTCGTATACAAGGACATCTTCATCAGGAGACAGCAGACGCTTTCAGGAGTACCTATGGGGTTTCCATAGATCCTTCTGATGCAGAGTTGTCAAGTATTTCTTTTGGAGTAGATAGCAGTCACGTGTACCTTGAATTCAGTATCTCGGGGCAAATAGTTGTCGAAAAATGGGCACATTGTGAGTTTTTAGGTCATTCTGAATGGAGCACGGATGACTGACCCAACCGCGGGAGTGCCCGATTCTTGAAGGCATTCCCGCCGTCAATGGTTAGAATTGTCAATAGTTCCCGATTTTGACATGCCCGAGGCGTCTGTCCCCTTGTCATGTTATTGATAGAGGAGCACTTAGTGAATTCCATTTTGTCTTGGAGTGAGAATCGCAAGAGTGATATCGTCTGGATCGATCTCGGCGACCTGGGTGATCTGGTGTACCCGCAGGGTCCCCACGAACAGTGGCAGGATCACGGGCTAGGGCTGTTGCGTACCATTCTGCACCAGAACGGGATTGAGACGGATATTGTCTCCACACGCGCCGTCACCTCCTGGGAGCAGCTGGCCCGGAAGTTACCCGGTTACAAGATGGCTTTGATGAATGTGCGCAGTTACACCTTCCCTGTGGCGTTGAAGGCCGCCCAGATCTTCAAGGAGATCAATCCCCGTGGACTGGTGCTGGCTGGGGGCATGCACGCCACGGTCGCGCCGGACGAGATGGCGGAGGTCGAGGCTTTCGACAAGATTTGCCAGGGCGCCGGAGAGGAAAGCATCGTCGATCTTGTGCGCGATCCGGATAGCTTCCCCAGGGTCTTCCGCGGGCAGGGATCCCGTTCCATGGCCGATTGGCCTGCCATAGACCGCGAACTGTGGCCCAAACCGGCCAACTGGAAGGATGCGCTCGCCAATCTGCGGCCGCGGCGCGCGGTACGCGCGCTCAAGTTGGAGCATGGCTTCAATTGGCCGATGGAGCCGGAATGTGGCTGGGGCCCGCCGCCCGTCGCCACGATCATCACCAGCCGCGTCTGCCCCTGGCAATGCGTCTTCTGCAACGAGGCCTCCTATATTCCCAACATGGGACGGCGACCGGTCGGCATGGTGATCGACGAACTGAACGAGTTGGACGAGAAGTTCGGCGTCGGCTCCGTGGTCATCCACGATTCGATGTTCTTCCAGAATCCGAAGTGGTTGCAGTCGTGGATAGAAGAGTACCCGCGCCGCGCCAACAAGGTCTGGCCCTATTGGGCGGCCGGTCGCGCCGACACAGTGCGTCAGTGGCCGGATCTCTTTGAAGCGTTGATTCGGGAGACCAACTGGAACCTGATCTCAATCGGCTTTGAGTCGGGCAGCGACCGCATTCTCAAGCTGCTCAACAAGGAGTGCACCGAGGAGGACAACAACTTCGCCATCGATCTGGTCAACCGCATCGGTGACGAGATGGTGGCGGAAGGGAAAGAGCCCCCCGTCTTTTGGTCGAACATCATGCTGGGCATCCCCGGCGAGGGTGAGGAGGACGCCTTCAAGACGATGCGCATGCTCAAACGGATGAAGCGGGTCTTCCCGTCGATCTCCTACTATGCGCCCTATCCCGGCTCCGCGCTCGGCTTTCAGTTGATCGCCGAGGGCAAGAGCCTGATGAGCAAAGACAACTATCACCGTTTTCCGGATGATGAAAAGGTGAAGGGCGTGAACTACGGCTTCTACCGGGAACTGCTGGCAGGCAAATTCGACGCTGAGGTGAATCGCGGCCTTTCTGACGAAGAGCGGGAGCGGGGCTACGCCGGGCTGTACCAGCGGGCATTGGTAAAGGCGTAAACGATGAGCAGCTTTTCAAATCCCCACTATATGTTTTTGTTTGACCTGAAGAACGGCAAGAAAAAGCTCGCCTACGGCCAAAGCCCGGAGGACGCCCTCGATATACTGCGCCTGCGCCTGACCGACGAGGAGATGGCGCAGATCAAGCCTGATCAATTCGTGAAGATCAGCCAGCGCAAGCTGCAAGAGTACGTCAACGAACTGGGATGAACGTGCGCACAATTGCCTCTCGACTGCGCACGGGCCTGTGCGCCATCTTTCGGCGTCAATCGTCCGCGTCCGCTCTGACCTACCCCTCCTTCTCTGCACAGGAGACAAACGTCCTGCAAGCATTACTGTGCGGCGACACGCTCAAGTCCCACCGCTATTTTGACGGCGGCAAGGAGTACCTGCTCCATCGGCTGAATGGCGATGCGACATCCGTGTCTGCCCAGGTGGTGCGCTCGCTTGAGGAAAATGGCTGCCTGCACAGCAATCAGAAGTTCCCTGCGGCTACGCTCATGTTGACGGAGCGCGGACGTCAGGCCGCGCAAAAAGTGAAGGATGCAGCAGAGGCGCCGCCCACCTCAAGAAATCTCGTTGCCACCCACTGATATTGAGAAATCGCACAGATGGAAGCTGGAAGATTGCAAGGCCTTCTCATTCCTCTCGTCACCTTCGCCATTCCTTTCTTCACGCCTCGTCGGGTAGGATGATGCCAAGTTCCTCCGGCGTCTCCACATCATAGGGATTGCTGAACTCGACCCTGGGGAATGACAGTTCGGACATGTCAATTGGCTGGTCGTGATTCTGCTCAGATAGCTGGCGATGAATGCGCTCCGCCGCTTCCCGAAGTTCGGCCACGTTGATCCCCTGGCAGACATCCGCCAAACCGCGCAGCTTGGGCAGGCCGCGGCGAAACATTTTGAGCGCCCCCCGCCGGTTGCCCCGCTCCGCCTGCAGAAAGGCAACGCCCACTTGCAAGATTCCCTGATACAACTCGCGCACCGTGCGCGCCTCCTCATTCCAGGCCAGTTCTAGGTATTCGTGCTGGTCGAAAAAGCGACCTTGATTGAACGCAAGCAGCCCCGCCACCGCGGCGCGGCTGGGAGGGTCGCCGCAGCCGTCCAGATGCAGTGCGGGCGGATGCACGTGCCGCTCGACGACCGCCACCAACTCCTCCATCATGCGGCTGCGCGCCCAGGCATGGTCCGCGCCGGCTTTGCGCGCCTTTTGGAGCGTGGCTACGTCCACATGGCTGCCAAAAGCATAGATCGGCGTCTGGCGCGTGTGGGGCTTCATTTTGCATTGACGGATGGCCGTCTCCCAATCGCCCGGAGTCTTCAGATCGAGCAGGGCCAGCACGGGAAAAGTGCGGTCGATCGCGGCCACGAATCGGTCCGCCAGATCGACGGTGACCGGATCGCCGCCCGCGGCGCGCACCACGTCCTCCAGCCGAATCGAGAAAAAGAGATCCTCTTCCAGTATGACCACTGCCGGTCTGAACTTCTCACATTCTGTCATCTGTGCCCCCTTCACCGTTCTCTGCGCCTTTTTATCATCCTGCCTTGTCGCTATCTGTTCAGATTTTCCCGGAACTGGGTTGACCCTGACACTGCGTTCAAAATGTTGCACCCAACTGTTGATTAGCCGGTAGTGGTCGAATAGTAAGTGATCTGATAATCCGGTGGTGTAGACATTCTTGTCCGTGCATCCGCTAATCATAGCAAGCTCCGAATCACAGAAATCACAGTTCAGACATAGACTTTCCCTTCACCACTTACAATGTGACCACTACCGATTAGCCTAACACAGAATTACCCGCCAGTTGAATTCCGACAGAAGCTTGGACATTACAAGTATTGGCCCATTTCTTGGTATACTAAGGTCGGGCCGACAGGCGTAAGGAGGAGTGGGATGGAAGATCAGGAAAACATCGCCGACCAGATTGCCGACCTCTCATATGAGGAAAGCTATGCGCAGTTGCAAGCGGTTCTGGAGAGATTGGAGGCAGCCGACCTGCCTCTAGCCGATTCGCTTGAACTGTATGAGTCGGGGATGAAATTGGCTGCGCGCTGCGGCAAGCTGCTCGAAGAGGCCGAACTGCGGGTCAGGATGTGGCAGCCGGACGGCACACTCTACGAGTTCAGCGGCAACCAGGACCAATAGGCGAATGCAACTACTCGGATCCGGCTCGGTCATTTGGGTTCCCTTGAGCGCCGGTCTCATCATCCAGCTATACAAGTTCCTCTTCGAGTGGATCCTGCGGCGAGATTTTGATTTGCGCGTGCTTGCCCGCGCCGGGGGAATGCCAAGCAGCCACGCGGCCATGGTCTGTAGTCTGGTCTCGGCGATTGGCTATCGATCCGGCCCGCGTAGCGATATCTTTGCTCTGGCCGCTATTTTCGCCCTCGTCGTTATGTATGACGCCACCGGTGTGCGGCAGGCAGCAGGCAAACAGGCGAAAGTGCTCAATCAGATCTTGCGAGAGCTTTTCACCGGTCAGCCCGTCAGCGAGGAGGAGCTAAAGGAGTTGATCGGCCACTCACCCACAGAGGTTTACGTTGGCGCGCTGATCGGCGTACTCTACACAGTTCTGTGGTTTCAGATCTCCCCTTGATCAGTGTGCAAGACGCTCTTTCTCCTACCTTTTCTCTTAGGCAGTCACTTTCCCAAGTTCCTCCAGCAGCCGACAGTACGCCCGCTGGCTCTTGCGGAAACTGGTCAACCTGAAGAACTCATCCGGCGCGTGGAAGTTCTCATCTTCAATGCCGAAACCGAAGCTGATGGTGTCGGCGCCCAGTTGCTCCTTAAAGACGCCGGTGATGGGGATGCTTCCGCCGCTGCGTGTCAGATACGGTTCGCGCCCGTAGAACTCAGTCAGTACCGCGGCCGCGGCCCGATTGCCCCAGTGATTGGCCGAGATGCTATAGGGCTTGCCGCGGATCGACAAGGGGTTGACATCGACGGTGACGCCGGCAGGCGTGTGCTGCGCGATATGCTCGTGCAGCAGAGCGAAAATGCGCTCCGGGTCCTGGTCGGCTACCAGGCGGCAGGTGATCTTTGCGTGCGCCGCGTTGGGCAGAACCGTCTTGATCCCCTCTTCCTGAAATCCACCCCAGATGCCGTTCATCTCCAGCGTTGGGCGAATCCAGCCGCGCTCGCGGTTGGTGTAGCCCGGTTCGCCGAACTCCTCGTCCAGGCCAAGTTGCCGAAGGTATTCGTCCGGCTCGAAAGGAACTTGCGCGATGGCCGCCCGCTCTTCAGCGGTATGCTCCACAACATCATCGTAGAAACCTTCAACTGCCACCGTCCCGTCCGCCCGCCGCAGCGAGCTTAGAATCTGTGTGAGCGCGTGGATCGGGTTCTGGACGCGGCCGCCGTGCAGCCCGGAATGAAGATCGGTCGCAGCGCCGCGCACATCGATCTGTATGCCGCTGATGCCGCGCAGAGACATGAGCAGGATCGGCTCGGTTTCGCTATGTTGGCCGCCATCGGCGCTGACCGCCAGATCACAAGCGAAGCGCTCTCTGTGCGGGGGCATGAATTCGGGAATCTGCGGACTGCCGATCTCCTCCTGGCCCTCGAAACAGAATTTCAGGTTGACCGGCGCGGCCCCTTCGCCCAGCAGGAGCGCCTCCACTGCCAGAATCGGAGCCAGCATATTGCCCTTGTCGTCGGACGCGCCGCGGGCATAGACCCGGTCCCCGACAACCGTTGGTTCGAATGGCGGATGCGTCCATAATTCGACCGGATCGACCGGCTGAACGTCGAAGTGCCCGTAGATCAGAATCGTCGGCTTGCCCGGCGCATGAAGCCAGTCGCCGTAAACGACCGGATGCCCGCCCGTCGGCAGCACATCTACATTCTCCACACCGGCCGCGGTCAGACGCTGCGCGACCCAATGACCGGCGCGAGCCACATCCGGCGCGCTTTCCGGTAGGGCAGAGATGCTGGGGATACGCAGAAAGTCGAGCAGTTCTTCGAGATAACGCTCCTGGTGGGCAGCGAGATAGGACTGGTAGTCGGTCATGCCAAGCTCTCCTCCGAGTGGGAATTGGATCAGGCGCCAAGCGCATTCTACTGTAAAGTAAAGGAGATGGTCAAAGGAAAGTCGGCCCAGGCTCTCCCGCCGCGATATGTATAGTTCTTTGCCTATCTGGTCAAACGCGCTGCAAATTGCCCTCTATTTTGGCGCCATCTTCTTCTGGTGTACAATGCTCGCGCACTGAACTGCCTACCCAAATTGCACAGGACGTAAACCCCCAATGAAGCCCCCCCAAGAATGCCAGTCGCTGGCCGAGGTTCGATCTGAGATCGACCGGTTGGATCAGTCAATGATCAGAACGGTTAGCCAACGTCGAGAGTATGTCCACGCGGCCATGCGCTTCAAACGCAGCGAGAGCGATGTGCATGCGCACGAACGCCAGCGGCGGATGTTGGCAGCACGCCGCCTCTGGGCTGAGGAAGCGGACTTGGACCCAGACCTGATCGAAGACCTCTTTCGCCTGATGGTCGATCACTTCATCGCCGCAGAACTGGCTATCCTGTCTGAACGGGAAGATTCGATGGCGAGAGGCCCGTCTGCATCGACAGCAAACAAGGCGGCGGCTGGTGAGTTCCGTGACGAGGCTGATTCCTGAGAAGCAAGAGGACGGAACTGTCGTTCCCTCTTCCGTCGACTGGGGGGGGCGGGTGCGCGTGGCTTTGGTCCACGACTGGCTCAATCAGATGGGCGGCGCGGAGAATGTGCTGGAAGAGATGGTGGCGCTTTTCCCCGACGCGCCGATCTACACCAGCATGTACGGGCCGGACAAGATGCCGGAACCGTACCGAGCCTGGCCCATCCACACCTCCTTTATGCAGCATCTTCCAGGTGTAACGGAACGCCACCAGGTCTACCTGCCCCTCTACCCAGCCGCGTTTGCGGCAACCGATCTGAGCGGATTCGATCTGATTCTGAGTAACAAGAGCGGCTTTTGCCACGGCGTGCGAACCCGGAAGAACGGGCGCAAGGCCCTGCACGTCTGCTACTGCCTGACCCCCACCCGATTTCTGTGGCTCTATGAACAGTACCGCGATCAGGAAAGGATCGGCAGATTTCTCAACGCCGGGCTGAAGCCGATGCTGGCGCTCCTGCGGCGCTGGGACTACGCGGCCGCCCAGCGGGTCGATCAGTTCATCGCCATCAGCAGCGTCGTGCAAGAGCGGATTCGCAGCATCTATGGCCGCGATAGCGTCGTCATCCATCCGCCGGTGGACACGCAACGCTTCACGCCCGACTCGTCCGTGCCGGTGGGCGATTACTATCTGATCGTCAGTCGGTTGATCCCGTATAAGCGCATCGACTTGGCGGTGGAGGTTTTCCGCAGCCTGCCGCACGAGCGCCTGATCGTCGTGGGCAGCGGCCGGGCGCGCCAAGCGTTGGAGGCGATTGCGGCTCCAAACATCTCCTTCCTTGGGTGGCAACCCTACGAAAGCCAACTTGAATTGATGCGCGGCTGCAAGGCATTTTTGTTTCCGGGGCTGGAGGATTTCGGCATCGCGCCGGTGGAGGCGATGAGCGCGGGCCGACCGGTGATCGCCTATCGCGGCGGCGGCGCGCTGGATACGGTTGACTCCGGCAAGAGCGGCGCGTTCTTCGACACGCAAACGCCGGAATCGCTGCAACAGGCAGTTGAAAGGTTCGATCCCTACGCCTACGACCCGGCTGCGTGCCGCGCACAGGCCGAGCGTTTCAGCCGGGGCGAGTTTCGGCGGCGTATATTGGAGGCTCTTGATTGGTTTGTCAGTCAGGCAGCCAAGAATGAACAGCTGTGAACACACCTGCTGGACGGCGTACAGGAAACCATTTCGAAGCGAAAGCCATTTGCAGTGCAGGAGGCCACGACCTGTTAGGCGAAGCCAAAATCCGTCAACTCTACACAGCCGGCGACGCGTCGCACGACTTTGACCACGTGCTGCGGGTGACGGAGATGGGCACGCGCATCGCTAAAGCCGAGGGCGCGGATGTGGAAGTCGTGCGCGCGGCCGCGTTGCTCCATGATGTGCCGGTTGAAGGAAGCAGACGCAGTGCGCATCACATGGCCGCGGCCGCATTCGCAGTTGAATACCTTCAAGCCGCCGGAATGGAGGCCCCCCGCATCGATAATGTTGTCCACTGCATCCAGGCCCACCGTTACCGCGATCGGTCGATACAGCCGCAGACGCTGGAGTCGAAATGTCTTTATGACGCCGATAAGCTGGACAGTATCGGCGCAATCGGCGTCGGCAGAGCCTTTGCCCACGCCGGTAACCACGCCTGTCGCCTTTGGAGTCAGCCGGTTGCCGCCGCGCCGCCTGATCATAAGAAGCCGACCGGCCCCGATTATACGCCGGTCCACGAGTACGTCTACAAGTTGAGCCACATCCTGCCCACTCTTTACACAATAACCGCCCGCCGCATCGGCGCGCAGCGACACGAATTCATGGCAGGTTTCTATGAGCAACTGGATGCAGAAATGACAGGCCGAGCCTGATTTCGTATAGTTATTTTGAGGCTCTCATTTTCCTTCCCCTCTGTTTGCCATCATGGATTTAGTGCATTGAGAGCGACAACGGGCGCTGAAACTTTGTAATTCCGCCAAATGTGATAGGCTATTCGGGTTGGTAAAGAGATCGCCACACTGTGAAGGTGAAGCCATGACCCCACCACCTGACACGCAGAACGCTTCGCAGGAGAATCGCCTGCCCTTTGACGAGGTAGCGCGCCTGCCTCTGCCCGGCGACAATGTCGCCATCGCCACCCGCACGCTGCCGGCAGGCACCCAGATCGAGCACAACGGCCAGACTCTGACATTGGATTACACTGCGCTGGAGGGGCACCGCTTCGCGGTCGCGCCCATCCCGAAGGGCAGTGCGTTGCTTTCTTGGGAGTTGCCGTTTGGACTGGCGACTCGTCCGATTGCGCCCGGCGAATATATGTGCAACGCCGAAATGCTCGACGCGCTCAGTGTGCGCGCGCTCGACTTCGACCTGCCGGCCGAGCCGAATTTCGCCGATCACGTCCAGCCCCACATTCTGGACGCTGCCACCTTCCGACCCGGCGCACAGATCCCCCGCTATGAGGAAGAACGCCACTTCGAGGGCTATGCGCGACCAGGCGGAAGGGGGGTGGGGACCCGCAACATGATCATTCTGCTGGGGACCTCCTCGCGCACCGGCGGATTCGTCCGGCAGCTGGAGACCCGCCTGGCCGGTGTCGTCGATGGCTACCACAATATCGACGGGATCGTTGCTGTCGCCCACACCGAAGGCGGCCATGACAACCCGAACAACACTGAATCTGTGCTGCGCACGTTGGCCGGATTTATTGTCCACCCCAATGTCGGCGCGGTGCTGTGCGTGGACTACGGCCTCGAACCCGTAGACAATGCCCGTCTGCGCGCCTATCTGCAGGACAGTAACTATCCGCTGGACGCTGTTCCGCACGCCTTTCTTACGCTTCGGGGCGGCTTTCAAGCCGGATTGGCCCAGGCGCAGGCCATCGTGCAGGGCTGGTTGGAGCAGGTCAACGCGACCGGACGCACGCATCAGCCCCTTTCCGAACTGAAACTGGCGCTGCAATGCGGCGGCTCGGACGCATTTTCGGGCATCTCCGGCAACCCCTTGGCCTCCTGGGTGGCCCGTGAACTGATCCGCTACGGCGGCGCGGCCAATCTTGCGGAAACTGACGAACTGATCGGCGCGGAGCCGTACATGATGCTGAATGTGCGGGATGCCGACACCGCTGCCACCTTTCTAACCACCATCGAACGTTTTCAGGAGCGGGTAGCCTGGCACGGTCATTCGGCTGCGGGCAATCCCTCCGGCGGTAACAAATACCGGGGGCTATACAATATCGTCCTCAAGTCGATCGGCGCGGCCATGAAGCGCCACCCGGATGTGCGCCTGGACCACGTTATCCCCTACAGCGCGCCCATGAAAGCGCCCGGCTACTACTTTATGGACAGCCCCGGCAACGACCTCGAGAGCATCGCCGGGCAGGTGGCATCCGGCTGTAACATGATCTATTTCGTCACAGGCAACGGCTCGATCACCAACTTCCCCTTTGTGCCTACTATCAAGATTGTGACCACCACGCGCCGCTATGAACTGCTCAGCCGCGACATGGACGTGAACGCCGGGCGCTATCTGGACGGCATGCCGATGGATGAACTGGGCGCTGAGACGCTCGAACTGACGCGGCGCGCCGCGTCCGGCGAGCGCACCGTTGGCGAGAAGGCCGGTCATGCCCAGGTTCAGCTGTGGCGCGACTGGCGCCAGACGGAAGCGGGCCACGTGGAGGAGATCAGTGGCCGTCCGCAGCCGGTCGGTCGGGCGCTTCCTCTGCGCCGCCGCTCAACCGGCACGCCTTTAATCAATCTCACCTATCCCGCTTTCGCGACGCCTGCCGGGCCTGCCGCAGACCGCATCGGCCTGATCCTCCCCACCAGCCTCTGTTCCGGGCAGATCGGCCAGATTGCGGCTGCACGCCTGAACAGCAAGATCGCGCCGAGCGCGACAACGCAGCCCCCGTTGAAGCGATACGTTGCGCTTGCACATACCGAGGGTTGCGGCTTCTCCGGTGGACATACCGGCGATCTCTACGTGCGCACGGTGCTGGGCTATCTACGCCATCCCCAGGCCGCGGAGATTTTGCTCCTGGAACATGGCTGCGAAAAGACTCATAACGACTATTTCCGTCACGAACTGGCCGCCAACGGGCTGGATCTTGAGCGCTATGGATGGGCCAGTATCCAACTGGACGGCGGAATCGACGCGGTGTTGGCAAAGATCGACGATTGGTTTGCGCAACGACTGGCCTCAGCGGACGCGCCCGCACTGACGACTGCCGACGTATCGACCGTGCGTATCGGGCTGTTGACCGCCGGGGATCTGACCGACGCGGCCGCCCTGCAGTTCGGTCGGCTGGCGGCTGGCATCGTTGCTGGTGGGGGGACGGTCGTCGTGCCGGAGAACACCGCCCTCCTTTCGACCGGCGCGTTCCTGGACGAAAGCGTCGGCGACGGTCCCCATTTGCCCACCCTGGCCTACGGGCAGGCTCTGGCTGATGCCGCGGAGCAGACCGGTTTTCACGTGATGGAGACGCCCACGGAGCACTGGACTGAGACCCTTACCGGCCTCGGCGGCGTGGGCGTCGAGGCGATTCTGGCCTATGTGGGCAGCCATCCCATCGAGGGCCATCCACTCGTGCCCGTTTTGCAAGTTACCGCCGCCGGGAGCGTGGCGCAGCAGTTCGCCGACGATATGGACGCCGTGCTCGACAACGAACGGGCAGGCTGGCCCCAGACTTTGGCCGACCTGCTTGCGGAGACACTGGGCGGGCAAAGGCAACCGAAAGCGATGCGGGCCGGCAACATCGACTTCCAGTTCACTCGCGGCCTGTTGGGTGTCTCATTATAACGTAGCGCGCTTAAGAGAGATCGACTAATGCCCCAAGAACGCCCCAACGTCGTCTACGTGTTCGCCGATCAGTTGCGGACGCAGGACACCGGTTACGCTGGCAACCCGCAGGTGAGGACACCAAATTTAGACTGGCTGGCCGCGCAAAGCGTCAACTTCACCCACGCCGTTGCCGGCATTCCGGTCTGTTGCCCGGCGCGCGCCTGTTTGCTGACGGGCCAGCACGCCTTGACCCACGGCGTCTTTGTCAACGATGTGCATCTGGCCGATGACGCCGTCTCCATGGCCAAGCTCTTCAAAGCCGCCGGTTACGATTCCGCCTACGTGGGCAAGTGGCACGTGGACGGTCGCGGGCGCAGCAACTACATTCCGCCCGAGAGCAGGCAAGGCTTCGATTACTGGAAGGCGCTCGAATGCACGCACAGTTACAACAGTTCCAAATACTATGCCGGCGATTCCGACCAAGCCCTGATGTGGCAGGGCTATGACGCCATCGAGCAGACCCAGGACGTGCAGAAGTATTTTCGTAGCCGCACGCGTGACGGACAGGGCGACGCTCCCTTTCTCCTCGTCCTCTCGTGGGGGCCGCCTCACGCCCCGTATGAAACCGCGCCGGAAGCCTATCGCCAACTGTACGATGCGGAAGAGATCAAGCTGCGCCCCAACGTACCGCCGCAGATGGCTGAGGCGGCACGGGACTGGATCGCCGGTTACTACGCCCACTGTACAGCCCTGGACGACTGTCTGGGCGCGCTGCTGCAAACTCTGGACGAGGAGGGCCTGGCGGAAGATACCCTGTTCGTCTTTACGTCGGATCATGGGGACATGCTCGGCTCGCAAGGGGAGGTGAAGAAGCAACGCCCCTGGGAGGAGTCGATCCGCGTGCCATTTCTGTTGCGCTGGCCGAAGCGGTTCGGTCGGGAGGGGCGCCAGGTCGACGCGCTGCTGGACACGCCCGACATTCTGCCCACACTGCTCTCTCTATGCGGGATTCCCATACCGGAGTCGGTGGAGGGCCAGGATTTTTCGGCAACCATCGAGGGCGGCACGGATCCGTCCGGCGGCGCCGCGCTCATCTACTGTCCGCATCCTTTCGGCCAGTTCCTACGTCAGGACGGCGGGCGCGAGTACCGCGGCCTGCGTACGCAGCGACATACCTACGTGCGCGATCTGCACGGGCCGTGGCTGCTCTACGACAACGAGAGCGACCCCTACCAGTTGGAGAACCTCGTCAGTCGCCCCGACGTCCAGCCGATTCAGGCCGAACTGGACGCGCAACTTCAGCGCAAACTTGACGAGCGAGGGGATGATTTCCTGCCCGGCATGGCATACATCGAAAAGTGGAACTATCCACAGGATGAAACGGGGACCGTACCCTTCGAATGGTGAGATCGCGTAGTTCAGCCAGAGTAAGACAAAGGAGCGTGAAACTCTCCATGAATCCAGCGTCTGCCTACCTGACAGCGGCCCAGCCCATCCTCGATCGGATCAGCGCGACCCAGATGGAGAATATCCAACGGGCTGCCGACATTTGCGTCGATTCCATCGCCGGAGACGGCCTGGTTCATCTGTTCGGCACCTGCCACTCGCGTATGTTCATCGAGGAGATGTATCCCCGCCACGGCTCTTTTCTTGGCTTCCATCCCATCGTTGAGCTATCGCTTACTTTTCATAACCAGGTGGTCGGGGCAAATGGGCAACGACAGGCGATGTTCATTGAGCACGTGGAGGGATTTGCGCGGCAGATTCTGCGCAATTTTGTCCTGTGCCCGCCTGATAGCTTCATGATTTTCTCCAACAGCGGCGTCAACGAAGTCGTCGTGGAGATGGCCAATCGCGAGTATGCCGATTAGGAGGTGATCGGGGACATTGCCAGGAAGAGGGATGTGGTAGTCGGCATCATCGACGTCAAGAGTTACTTCATCGAGACGCCGGAATACGTAGCCCGCACAGTCCGACGCTGCCTGGAATTCGCGCCCGCAGACAGGCTGGCCTTCGCGCCCGACTGCGGCCTCAGCCAGACCGCTCGCTGGGCCGCCCGGCAGAAGCTGCAAAACATGGTGGCCGGCGTCCGCATCGTCCGTGAAGAACTGTAGCGTCGAAAATTTGGCGTGTGCCGGGACTCTATGCTACACTCCCCACTTGTGTGCAGTTGATCAGACACAGGAACGATGAGAACTTAAGCATGGGCATAGCCTGTGCATTCCGTCATAAAGTAGCACGGAAGACAAGAGGGCGGTGTGAAATGACAAACGCATTGATGGCATCCTTGCAACCGGAAATGCCAGAGGGCATGAACGAGATCGAACCCGGTGATACGGTGCGAGTCCACCAGCGCATTACCGAAGGGCGCAATGAACGGATTCAGGTGTTTCAAGGTGTGGTGATTGCGATGCGCGGCGGCAAGGACGCGGGCGCAACATACACGGTTCGGCGCACAGGTTCACACGGCGTCGGCGTGGAGCGTACCTTCCCCCTGTACAGCAAGAACGTGGAAAAGGTCGAAGTGCTGCGCAAGACGAAGGTCCGCCGCGCGCAACTCTACTATCTGCGCGAGCGGCAGGGCAAGTCCGCCCGCTTGAAGGAAAAACGCTTCATCAGCGTGTAGGTTGCATCCAAGTTCGGGATTGCCCAGGCCGATTCCTTTCGAGCCCAGCAGGGTACGGCCCCCGTCTATAGAAGCGCCAGCGCAAATGCAAACGCGCGGCGCTCGTTTTCCTCTCGCCTACACTGTCTCCTCAACCGCTAACCCCAACCGTTCGAACTGCTCCGGCGGCGCGTCATTGGCGCGCATCAGTTCGACCATGCGCGCCGTCAGTCTGGCCTCTTGCGCCACATTGTCAATGGGCGCTTCCTGCCCGGGGTCCGTCTCCAGATCGAAGAGCATCGTGTTACGGGGCGGCCGCTCATCCGACGGCCTCGACTCCACCTTCATCGTGCGGCAACCCTTCGTGAACGAGAAGGGCTCGGCCAGCTCGATATCCTGCAACTCCTCTATGTTGAAGCGGTACCGGATATGCGTGGGCATCAGCGTGTACTCGTACAGCGGCTCGTTCTGGGTCGGATCGTCCGGCCCGCGCATGTAGACGTAGCGTCCGTCGGTGATGTTTACGTGCCCGCCGTGAACGCCGAACAGGACCGCGTCACGGGTCGGCGCGTCCGCTGCCACAACATCGCCTAAGGGGATTCCCTGCATGTCTGGCGGGCGCGCAACGCCGAAGAACTCCAGCAGCGTCGCCGGCAGGTCGATCATCTGCGTCAACTGTGACCGACGGGCGTCGGCCACCCGGCTGCGCGGGTCCCAGATGAAGAGCGGCGTGTGCGCGACCTCATTGTAGAAAGGCGGTACAATCTTCGCCCACCAGTCGTGCTCGCCCAGCAGAAAGCCGTGATCGGTACACACGATCAGCAGCGTGTCATCCCACATCGCCAGCTCGTCCATCAAGTCCAGCGCCTTCCCCAGATACTCGTCGCACATACTGAGCAGTGCGGCGTACTCGTAGCGCAAATGCTGCACCTCCTGCGCCGTCTCCTCGACCTGGCGATACGGGGGCCAGTCAAACAGCTTGCCGTTGTATTCGTGCGGGTAGAGGTCCTTGTACTTCTGTTGCGTGAAGAAGGGTTCGTGGGGATCGAATGTCTCCATCTGCAGGAACCAGTTGTCCTGCTCATGATTGCGGCGGATGAATTCCAGCCCGGCGGCAAAGGTCTTGGCTTGCGGCTGCTTCTCCTCGCTGTCCATCACCGCGCGGTTGATCCAATCCCGCCGGCCGGAGTCTCTCCTCCACAGCGGCGTGCCCCTGGGCGTCTCGCGGTTGAGCGTCGGCGGAACTTCAGGGTCTTTCACCTGCCCGATCCAGGCGTCGCCCTCCTGGCCGCGGTGAAAGTCCCAACTGTCATAGCGCGTGTGATAGGACGCGCCCCCATCTTCGAAATAGTGCTGGTGGTCCGTGCTCAAGTGCGTGTAGACGCCGTGGTCCGACAGGATTTCCGGCATCGAATCGTCGAACGGCTCCAGCGGACCCCAGCTGCGGTGCAGGAAGTTGTAGCGGCCGGTGTGAATCTCCCGCCGCGCCGGCATACAGGGCATACTGCCCACGTAGCAGTTGTCAAACGTGACCGTCCGCTCCGCCAGACGGGCGAAGTTGGGCGCGTGGGTCCAGTCGCAGCCGTAGGGCGGCAACATGTGCCGGTTCAGCGTGTCGAACATGACCATTATGGCTTTCATAAGGAATGTGACTCCTGTCAATTCTACCTGGTTTCGCGAATATATAGATGACTCTTGGCTCAGTGAACGCACTACGCACTACGCTAAAGCCTGCTCTCCAGCGTGAACGCACATTACGCGTCGACAATCTCCACCACGACCTGTCCCGTATTCTCCTTGCGAAACGCTGCAACGATGGTGAGTATCGGAAACATGAAGGGATACTTGCGCATGAGACGCCCCCGCAATGCGCCTTTCCGTTCGGGATCATCGGAGATCGACGCAACGACGCCCTCCACCCAGGGACCTTCAGTCTTGCCCATCATGTCGCACTTGGCAACCCGCACGCGCGGGTTGTTGCGTGCGCGCTTGACCTTCCAGCTGCTGCCCTGCGTCCATACGAGCAGTTTTCCATCCTGCGGCACGGTCCACACAGGCGTCTTGACGGCTTCCCCGCTCTTGCGGAAGGTTTCCAGGGCGATAAACTTGGGGTCTCCCAACTCTTTCAGCTTCATGCAACTCCGCTCCTCGTTTGTGTACCGTCACTCTGACAATTGTGCGCGCAAGACGATGTCCCGTTTGCCGATGAGAACTGGATTGCCCTCTGCGTCTACCCCTTCCTCCACCTCCATGATCAATGCCTTCTCGCCATCACTCGCTCCGGCGAAAATCCGATCGGCTCTCAGTTCCGGGTCGTTACTGAAGTAGAACTGCGTGGTCAGCAACTCCCGCTCGCCCAGCCGAACCTTGACGTGGATGTGCCGTGGACGCGGCTCATAGTTACCCGGCATGATGGTTCGGAAGCTGTAGCTGCCATCCTCACCCGTCACCGCCTCGCCAAAGGACTGGAAGTTCACATCCCGCCGCGAGCTGCCGCGATCGCCGGGATGCAGGTAGATGCCGTTGTCGTCTGTCTGCCAGATCTCGATGATTGCGCCCTGCACCGGCATGCCTGAGCCTTCATACAGCCTGCCGCCAAACTCCAGAACCTCCCCGGCCGGCTTGCCGTCTGCTCCCTCCAGGGCCACCAGGTCATTGTCTCGATCTGCCGGTTTGCTGACAGGATAGAAGGGGCCTTCCGATTGCGAGGGCGTAAAGTAGGTGACCGCGATGGGGAATTCGTTTGGCTCAGTGTCTTTCTGTTCCGGCATGTCCGACGTTGACCGAGCTTGGTCAGCGGCAGTTTCAGACGTAGAGACTATCGGTCCCGTTATCGGGACGCAGGCCGCCAGAAGCAGAGCCGTCAGTGCCGCGAAACGCAAAGAGAAATGTTGGCGCATATGTCGGTTCCCTGATTCGACTCCCCAATTGAGCGGCCTGGATATCCAGCCATTGCACTGCACCGTCAAACTTCCAACTCGATGTCAAATTGCGCGGCTGTCCTGGCCTGTACGTCCTCCAGCGCAGCGTCCGGCATCAGTTCGGTCAGGGTCAGCCGCCCATCGCGAAAGCGCAAGACCGCCAGATCGGTGATGATCACGTCCACTGCGTTGGTCGCCGTCAACGGTAATGTGCAGGACGGCACGATTTTGGACTGTCCATCACGGCTGGTGTGCGTCATCGTCACGATCAGACGCTTGGCGCCCGAAGCCAGATCCATCGCACCGCCGACTCCCAGCAGCGGCCTGCCCGGCGCGGCCCAGTTTGCAAGATTCCCCCGTTCGTCCACCTGCAGGCCGCCCATGATCGCCACGTCGACATGGCCGCCGCGAATCATCGCAAACGAGTCGGCGCTGTCGAAATAGCTGCTGCCCGGAAGCGCAGTGACCGGTATCTTGCTGGCGTTGATCGGGTACTCCATCGCCCCGCCGCTCTCCGGCGCCGGCCCGACCCCTAACATTCCGTTCTCGGTATGCAAGTTGATTCCGTGCGCCGGTGTGATGAGGTCGGCGACAAGTGTAGGCATGCCTACCCCAAGGTTGACGATATCGCCAGGCTTCAATTCTGCCAGCGCCCGCCGCGCCAACTTCATGCGCATGTCGTCCATCTTCTTTCCGCTGTCGGCGATCGACGCCGACGAACCGAGATCAGCCGTCGACGTCTGCACCGGCACCAGGTAATCGACAAAGCAGCCGGGCGTGTGGACGCTCTCCGGCGGAATCTCCCCGGCGGGGACGCACTCCTCCACTTCAGCGATAACCAAATCGGCAGCCGTGGCCATGGCGCGGTTGAAGTTCTGCTCGGTCATGCGGTAGACCAGGTTGCCAGCCGTGTCCGCGCTCCACGCCCGGATCAACGCCACATTCGCCCGCAGCGCCGCTTGAAAGATGTGCAGGCGTCCGCCAATCCGTTTCGTCTCCCGCCCTTCGGCCAGGACAGTGCCCGCGGCCGTTGGCGTGTAGAAGCCGCCGATCCCCGCGCCGCCCGCCCGGATCGCCTCGACCATCGTTCCCTGCGGCATCACTTCAAACTCCATTTCGCCCAATTGGGCCGCCGCAACCGCCTCCGGATTGCTGGTGAAATATGATCCGATCGCCTTGCTGATCTGCCCATTGCGCAGCATCCGCCCCCCGCCCAAGCCCGGCTCGCCCACATTATTGGCGATGTAGGTAAGTTCGCGTACGTCCGTTTCCGCCAGCGCGTGCAATACCTGCGTTGGGTTGCCGGTCATGCCAAAACCGCCGACAAGGATGGTGTCACCAGACTTGACCAGACCAGCCGCCTCGTGCGGGGTGATCTGCGGAAGCTGCTTCATCGATCCAATCTCTCCACAACTGTCGCCTCGCCCTGGCCCACGCCCACACAAAGCGTCGCCAGCCCGTAGCGTGCCACCTGACCGGCTCTGGCCCTGCGCTCCATCTCATGAATGAGCGTCGTCAGGATGCGCGCGCCGGAGCAGCCCAACGGATGACCCAGGGAGATGGCGCCGCCGTTCACGTTCGTGATCGCTTCGCTCAGGGCAAGCTCCCGCAAGACGGCCAGCGTCTGCACGGCGAAGGCCTCGTTGATCTCGGCCAGATCGATGTCAGCGATCGCAAGACGCGCCCGCTTCAATACCCTGCGTGTGGCGTTGACCGGGCCTAGCCCCATCACGCGAGGATCGACGCCGACCGCGGCGGAGGCCACCCAGCGTGCCAGAGGCCGAAGCCCCTGCGCGTCGGCCCGGGCGCGGGACATCAGCGCCAGCGCGCAGGCGCCGTCATTCAGCCCGCTGGCGTTGCCCGCCGTGACAGTTCCATTGCGGCGATAGGCTGGCCGCAGTTTGCCAAGGGCCTCCATGCTGGTCGCCAACCGGTAGCCGTCGTCGGTTTTTGTGTAGCGAGGATGTTCGTCGGTGTCTACGATCAGAGGATCGCCCCGACGCTGCGGAATCTTCACCGGCGCGATCTCCCGCTGGAAATAGCCCTGGTTGATCGCGTGGACTGCCCGCTTCTGACTCTGCAACGCGAAGCGGTCCTGCTCAGTGCGGCTGATCTCGCCGCCCGCTATCCCGTCGGCGCAGCTCATATCGTAGATGTTCTCGGCTGTCTCCCCCATCGCTTCCAGTGGAAAGAGCGACTCCATCGCCGGGTTTGGATAGCGCCAACCGAGGGTCGTATCGTAACCCGTGATGTTGCCCGAAGGACCGAAGCCGGTTGAATTCTTGGGCAGCGAGTAGGGCGCGCGCGTCATGCTCTCCACGCCACCGGCAACAAATATTTCACCCTCGCCGCAGCGGATCGCCCGCGCGGCCTGGTTGACGGCGTTTAGGCCGCTGGCGCAAAGCCGGTTGACCGTCACGCCCGCCACTTCCTGAGGCAGCCCGGCCAGCAGAGCGGCCATGCGTGCGACGTTGCGGTTGTCCTCGCCAGCCTGGTTGGCGCAGCCGAGGTAGACCTCCTCGATTTCGGCTGGATCGACAGCCGCCCGCTTGACCGCCTCGCGGATGACGAGTGCCGCCAGGTCATCAGGCCGCACCGACGCCAACGCGCCGCGAATCCGCCCAATCGGCGTGCGCACCGCGCTGACAATCACGACTTCAGTCATCTGCGTCAGCCCACAAAGTTGATCAACGCCTGGATGAAACCGAAATGTTGCGCCTCGTGGTAGTTGTTGAAGGTCAGCGCGCCGCCTAAATCGGAGATGGTGACGCCTGACGAAGTGGTGTATGGATCGAATGGGCTGTTGGCGAAGCGACCGGAGGCGAAATCCTCCTCCAGCTGCTCCTGTTGCGGCATCAGCATCGCCACCAACGCCTTGGCATCCGGTTGAGTCTCCCAGTCTGCGGGCGATGTGCCCGGCAGATACAGTGGGATCATCTCGTCGGCAACGGACATTGGTAGGCCGCAGCGACTATAGAGAAGACGCTGTTGCACGATCAGTATATGCCCCAGGTTCCATGCGACATTGTTGTCGAACCCGGCGGGCATGGCGTGCAACTGCTTGGCGGAAAGCCCGCTGACAGCTGTGTGGATCGAAGAGCGGATATGGCGGTGCATTCCGAGTGCAAACTGTGACATCATGCGTGTCCTTTCAGAATTCGCGTCTATGTTGAGTGAATCGGAATCTGTTTGATGTCTAACTGTGATATGCGGGGAGACCCGCCCGCTTGGGCACGTGTGGCGCTAAGTTCCACTGTGAAATGCCCCCCAGAGAACGCGCCGAGTCCATCCCGATCATTGTACCACAGCGAAATGTTGCCGACATACGCGTAGCGGTCAGAGTTTCCTGGGTAGGGACAAATGGGGCCAGGACTGCGCTCAAGGACAGCTCGCAATCTCTTGCTGAATCTTCACCCTTCCTTCATGCTTTCTGAACATCAATGCGCGATAATCGGGCTTATACAGTAGCGGGTTAGTGGACGGGACTGCCCCTCCGTCCATCCCATCTCACCGCCCAAGAGCAGAACGGTCCAAGGGCCGCGCAAAGGATATAGGATTCGTGGCACAGACAGTCCTCGTCGTTGATGATGAACCCAATCTTCGTGAAATGATGCGACTCTACCTGGAGCGGGAAGGCTTCCGCGTGGTCGAGGCGGCCAACGGACGCGATGCCCTCTATGTGGCGCGCTACGAAAAGCCGGACCTTGTTCTCCTCGACCTGATGATGCCCGAGTTGGGCGGCTACGACTTCATGCGGCTCTTTACAAAAGAGTCGGATACGCCGGTCATCATGCTTACCGCCAAATTGGACGAGAGCGACAAAGTAGCCGGGCTGGAGCTGGGCGCGGACGACTATGTAACCAAGGGGAATTATATATGAAAGTGCCACAAATAGCAGCGCGCAGGTGGGGAGCTGGGCGCGCGACTCTTAAGCGGAATCGTGTTGGACGGGCGGCAGTGTCAAATTGAATTTTCGTGGGAATCAAACGCGAGGGCGGGCAAAACGATAAGCGACCCTGACGGGTCGCAATTTCCCCTGGACTATCCACCAGTTTTTAGTTGGCTTGAGGAAGACGGGCCTGGATATGTTCTATGGGGTCGACCCAGGCTCGCGTTACATTTGCACACAAACTTGAAAACAAATCTGTATGCACATGGCCTCCGCCCCCTTTCCAGAACTAAAGTCACGCAACTTCGAGTTGCGTCGTTACACTTCGTGATGCGCAACGCGCAGAGTATTTTACACGATATCCGGCGGGGTGGCAAATGGGGACTATCGTCAGAAGGCCCTGCCGCACACCAGAACAAGAGTGTGGTATAATGTCTGTCGTGCAGGCATCCGGCCGAGCCAGACCCCGTTGCACTCCCTGGTCGCCTGCAGGCAGCCACGGCCTCCACAAACGCAGAAAAGGCGTTTTTCTTCGCATAGTAATCGGGAGGGGGGGGGGGTAAAGCGGACAAAGCGGACATTTTTCCTAAACGCTTAGTAAGATCGCGCTCATATAGCGAAACGGTATCGCATTCAACCATTGCGCCCGGGTGCCCTCTGGGCGCACGAAGCGGTATCGCATTCAACCATGCCCTTTGACGATCTTTTGGCGGACCTGCCTTCCATTGGAGCGCCAATACAAGAAATCTTCAATCCCGCCCTCAATACGTCCGCATCCAAACCTGGGAATCTCTTCCTCCTGTCAACAGCAGTTCAGGCCAACCTGCCAGCGCAACGGCTCCTGCCATCATCGCCCAAAAATCTCGGATGCACCCGAATCGCCTCTCGGATTCCCCCATGTCGCGCCATCATGTATACTGCCATTGCAGCAACATTCTTGCATGAGACGCGCCTCCACAAAGATGCAATCCAAGTTCCAGCGCAGGGTCGCTCTGACAGCCTTTCTATGGCTCATCGTCGTGCTGATCATCGGACCCACTCGCCCCGCGTCGGCCCTCCGCAGCTTGCCAGCCGACGTCTATTTCGACAAGGTCTACGGCGCGTGGAAAGCGACTCTCATCGCCAATCACTCCGGTCTAGACCTGCAAGGCGTGTACATCGACAAGCCGGGGCCGTCGGGCACATTTTCGCTTCTCCTGCTGGACGAGTGGTCGACCGACGATGACACGCATATCGAATGGGTTGACCTCCACATCCTGGAGACGCATGGCCTCAATCCGTCCGCTGAGCAGATTCGCGACGAATGGGTCGATCATCTGAATCATGACATCTGGGTATCGACCCGCCGTGCTCGCGATCTGATGAATGAAGGCTTCCTGCCTCCGGAGACAGGGAGCGCCGCGAACAACCCCGACGGGGCCTGGTCCATAGGCGCGCAGTTCCAGACTGAACTGTTCGGGATGTTGGCGCCCGGAATGCCGGATGTCGCCGCAGACTACGCCAATCGTTTCGCCCGCATCACAAGCAGCGGACCGGCGGTGGAGGCAAGCGTCTTCTACGCTACGCTCTATAGTTTGGCATTCTCGGAACATGATGTCTCCACCCTGATTGCCGCCGCCCGCCAACGCACTGACGACCAAGCGATCATCGCTCCTATCATCGACAACGTGGTGCGCTGGCGTCAGGATCACCCGCAAGACTGGCGCGCCGCCCGTCAACAGATCCGGGAGCTGTACGACACGGACCCGATGTGGTGGGCCTCGCGGGTAAATTTCGCCGTCACAATCATGGCTCTGTTGTATGGGGAAGGAGACATTCTCAAGACCATCGAAATCGCGGCGTTGGCAGGTTGGGATGCGGACAATAACATGGCGACAGCCGCCGGGCTGCTGGGCTTGACTCACGGCTACGCAGAACTGCCTGAAATCATCCGCACCAGCACCGATGTCTACTTCAATGAGGACATTTCCGGCGACCTGCCCCGCTACGAGACCGTCACTGAGATCGCCCATCGCACCCAGCGTCTGGCTGAGCAGATGATCCATCGTGCCGGCGGTTCGACAGTTCGCAACATGTACCGGATTCCGGCTGAAGAGACATTGCGGAAGGGGCGTTGAAAGGATGGCAAGCCTGAGGTCCTGGTCGATTCCGTCAACCCTCTTCGTGGTCTCGCTCATCGCCTACGTTGGCATGGTCTCCATGCAACTCCGCCACGGCAACTTAGGCGGCAATGTAGTCCTCGAGTTTCTGACCTGGTTTGGGCTTGCATTCATCGTGTACGCCGCGGCGATCTTCTGGCTGGAACGATGGTGGCGCAATGCCGAGGGCACAGGCTCCCGCAACCGTCCATACGCCAATTCATTCATTCTGATTGTCGGTATTTGGGGCGCAGGCTGCCTCTTCCGCTGGCTCTTGCTACAGACATTCCCCACACTTTCGTCGGATGTTTTCCGCTATATGTGGGACGGTCACGTAACCGCAAATGGCATCAGTCCTTACGCCCACGCCATCAACGCCGCGCAACTGGATTGGCTGGATACGCCCTTCCGCGCCCAGGCAAATCACGCATATATGGCCAGCCCCTATATGCCTGCGGCACAGTGGTTCTTCGCTTCCATCGCCCTGTTCTACCCACTCGATCCACAGACCTTCCAGGTCGCCGCCGTACTGTTTGACCTGGCAACCGCCTTCATCCTGTCGCGCCTGCTGGCGCGCGCCGGCCTGCCCGCGCATCGACTGCTCATCTATTTGTGGAACCCACTTGTGATCGTTGAGACCGCACAGGGCGCGCATGTGGACGCGCTCATGGTCATGTTAATGATGTTGGCGGTCTATTCGATGTGCAGATGGACGGCTCCGACTGGGCGGATAACGCCAGCCGCCAATCCTGCTCTCGGCGTCGCGGGGCATGCGTTCTCCGTACTGACGCCGGCGCTGCTGGCGTTGGCTACCCTAACGAAACTGATCCCCCTTCTCCTGACGCCCATATTCTGGTGGCGGTGGAACTGGGGCAGCCGCCTGCTGTACGGATACCTGGTCATCGCGATGCTGGTGTCACCGGCACTGCGTGCCGGCTGGGGGTTGACAAGCGAATTGGACGGACGCGGGTTATTCGGCGCTCTTCGCATCTACCAGGAAGAGTGGAATTTCAACAGCGGCCTGTTTCACTGGCTGGAGACGTGGCTCATGGAAATGGGCGTCATCGACCCAATGTCCCAGGCCCAGGAGATCACCTTCTTCCTGTCGTTCTTACTCCTGTTAGGCGCGTGGCTGTGGTCTCGCAGGGCCAGCAATGACCTGCGAGCGACACTACGCTGGCTGGCAATTCCATTGGCGGGCTACCTTCTGCTGACGGCAACTGTTCACCCCTGGTATCTGCTGGCGCTTATGCCGTTCCTGCCGCTGCTGACGCCGGGATCTGATGAATCCGCGAGGGGTTGGCTGTGGCCGCTGCCCTGGCTCTGGCTCAGCGGCGCGCTTGCCCTCTCGTATGTTACTTACATTGATCCCGCGAATCTGAGAGCATATGAGTGGGTGCGTCGATGGGAGTGGCTGCCAACGCTGGGGCTGCTGGGCTTCGCGCTGTTTTGTTGGGTCAGAGGGCGCGGAGGCCGACTCGAAACGAATGAACAGCCGGACGGCATGAAAATGGCGGAAGGTCTGGCCGAATAGTGATGTTCGGAAGTAGGTTCACCAGTTCCGCCTGCCGTCTCCCTACTCTCTGCTGTCAAAACGAATCACCTGGATTCCTACGAAATTGGCCCGCTCGCGCTCGCGCAGTAACTTTCCCAACTCTCGGGGGACGATTCCCGACGGATCGGAGTACCAGTTGTGAGAATAAACGAGCCAAACTTGCTCCCGTCCTTCAATCAACTGCTGGATTCGGAGCACATCGCTCTCGGCCATCGCTGGTTCCAGTTCACCTCGCTCGAACAGATTCACAGGTAGGCCCTTCAATTCCGTATCCAGATCGAAACGCTTGTAATAGTACTCAAAGGGAACCTGCACCCAAGTGGCGTTGAACACGATTACATCTCCCGGCTCAACCTGCTCGGCAATGTACGAGGCAGCTTCATCCCATGCCTCTTTCGGGAACCAGAAATAGTAACCGTTAAGCGAGAGGCCGCTCAGTGTCAGGATTGCGAGCAGAATGAGCAGTTGCGCGCCCTGTCGCACAATGGGAAGGAAAGCCACGACACGTCCCGCTCCGCCCCGCTCCGCCGCTGTAAGACGCGCCAGCGCCGAACCGCCGAGCCAACGGATGCCCCATGCGATCAGCAGAAAGTAGGGCAGCGTCGTCCAGATGAGTGGACGCTCTGCATAGATCGGGCGGCGCATGCTTACCACCAAAGCGATGATGTGAGGAAGCGCAAACAGGCAGACGAGCAATATGGCCGTCCCGCCGCCGCCCGCCCAAGACGTGAGTGCGCTGCCGTCTTTCCGTTTGTGTTTCTCCTCAGCGAGTGAACGGGGCTGCGCAAGCGACCTGTCAAGCCGCGAGATTCCTTTGAAGATAACCCCGACCAGCCCGGCGAAAGCAAGAACCGGATAGCCCCACATCCACAGTGGCCGCATAGGAAATTCAGCCGGAAAGAAGGCAAAATGAAAGTTGCGAAAAGTGTCCAGCACCAGTTTCGGCCACGGGGGCGGCAGCCAGAATCCTCTCTCAACGCCGACTGTCTGGATGATGAACGGCATGGCCCAGGGCAGCCACAACAGGATCGCCAGACCTTGATACTTGATCCACCGGCTCCAGAACGCGTCGGGGTCGGCAACTGATTCCGATGAAGGACCCGCCCTAGCTGCGACTTCCCCTTCCTCTGCCAGTGTCGCGCCATCCATCGAGTCCCCTTTCCTTTGCTCATGCTCGGAAGGGAACAGCAAGTAGATGATCGCCATCGCTGCGTTCAGTGCCACCGGCAAGAAGACCGCAGCCGTGTTGTGGGTCAGCATGACAAGGGCCTGGGAAACGGACAGGCCGACCCAATCTCGAGCGGGTTGGTCCCGTTTCGTCAGCAAGCGCACCAGGAAGAACAGGACGCACGCTACCTCGAACGTCAGCAGGGCGTACATTCGAGTTTCCTGTGCGAATTGCACATGGAATGGCGACACCGCCAGAATGCCGACCGCTACCGCCGCTGCTGGCCGATCCAATAGCCGGCGCGCCGCGGCGTAAAATATTGGCACGGTGACTGTCGAGAAGAGCGCTGAGAGTATCCGCACCGCGCCTTGCAACTCGCCGAACAACTGGATCCAGAGGTGGAGCAAACTGTAGTACAAAGGCGGATGCTGATCGATGCGGATCAGCCAGCGCCAACCCTCCCACAGGCTGTGGCGGGCGATCCACACGCTGAACGCCTCATCCAGCCAGATGCTCTTCTCCCCGATCCGGTAGAAACGCAGTATGCTCGCCGCCACCGTGACCGCGATCACAAAGATCAGTTCGTTCCGCGTCGATTGAATTCCAGCAAGAATCCCTGTACTGCGTATTGCTTTCATCTGCTCCATTATGGCATCTGCCGCGCCAGGCATCAACTGCGTTTCGCACCGCGCGTGCGGTTAGTTTCGTTGCAAAGGAGACCAGGCCCATGTACAATTTCAGAGACCAACCCGCCCCGAGCCCCATCCGTCATCAACCTTGCGGCCAGATGTCAACCCTGACCTCTTGTTGACGAGAACCGCTGCCAATGTTCGCAGGGGCGCAAGAACCCTTCCACTATGCGAGACTGTATATGGTTTCCCCACTTCAACTCGAGGACAGCGCCCCGTGGCGGCAGCGATTTCGCGTCAAGGCGCTCGGCAGCGCCTATGTAGCGCCGGAGAATCCAGCGCGGGGAATCGTCACTGCCAGTTGGGACGGCCCGCAGCTCCAGATTTACGCCTGGGAGATTCCATCCGGCGACCTGCGCCCCATGACACGGCAGGACGACAAGATTTCCCATGGATGGCTTGGTCCGACCGGCGATTTTCTCTATTTTCTGCAGGACGAAAACGGCAGCGAGATCGGCCACATTGTCCGCGTCCCCTTCACGGGCGGGCCTCCGCACGACCTGACGCCCGATCTGCCTCCATATACCTTGCGAGGCTTCGACATCAGCCGCAGCGGCAATCGCCTGGCCTTCGATGCGGTCTACGAGAATCGCTACTGGTTTTACTGCCTGACGTTGGGGGCAGACGGATCCATTTCGCCGCCCCGGCTGATCTACGCCACCGACGAGGAGACCTGGGCCTGTCATCTGTCCCACGACGGCGGCCTGCTGGCGATCAAATCGACGCGGCGCGCGCCGCACAGCCGCCGCTACAGTACACTCGTGTTCGACACAGAGTCCGGTGACCAGATCGCCGAACTGTGGGACGGCTTCGACTACAGTGTGGAGCCGGTGCAGTTTTCGCCTGTGCCTGGTGATGAGCGACTGCTCGCCACCACGACGGCCCACGGCGCATTGAGACTGCTTCTCTGGAACCCGCGCACGCATGAACGGCATGACCTGACTCTGCCAGAAAGCAAGGACGCGGCCCTGCCCCTGGACTGGTCCGCAGACGGCGGAGAGTTGCTCGTTCAGGCGGCGCACGATGGGCGCAAAGGGCTATTCATCTACGATTTGACCGACAGCGGCCTGCTTCCTCTCAGTCATCCACCGGGGACTTTTCGCGGGCGGAGCGGGCCGTTCCACACCGGGACAGCCGCTACGTTCTTCGGTCCTGATGGAACTGTTTGGGCGCAATGGAGTGACGCCACACAGCCGCCCAGGCTGCTTTCTCTGGCGGCAGATGACCCGCCCAAACCCGTTCTGCCCGTTGACGAATGCCCGTCTGGCCATCCCTGGCGCTCGGTCAGCTTTCCCAGTTCTGACGGCGTATCGGTGCAAGCCTGGCTGGGGCTGCCGTCCGGCGCGGACATTTCAGACGGACCGTTTCCCACGATCCTGCACGTCCATGGGGGGCCGAGCGGCGCCGTGTCCAATGCCTTCGACGCCTCCAGCCAGGCCTGGCTCGACCACGGATTCGCCTACCTGACTGTGAACTACCGCGGCTCCACCGGCTTCGGCCGCGCATTCCAGCAGAAGATCAACGGCGATGTCGGCCACTGGGAACGGGAAGACATGCTGACAGCCCGGCGATGGCTGATCGAGCAGGTCATCGTCAACCCGCACCAGATTCTATTGGAAGGGGGATCATACGGCGGCTTTCTGACCGTGTGGGCGCTCTCGCAGAGACCGGAATTGTGGGCGGGCGGCGTCGCGCCGGTGGCAATTGTGGATTGGACGATGAACTACGAGGACTCCTCAGCCGCCATAGGAGGTTGGGCGCGCATGATCTTCGGCGGCTCGCCCCAGCAGAAACCGGTTCTCTATCGGCAGCGTTCTCCTCTCACCCACGCGGCGGCAATCCAGGCTCATCTGTTGATCGTTCAAGGGCGGCATGACAGCCGTGCTACGCCGCGTCAAATGGAGGTCTTCACCCGCAGAATGGAGGAGTTGAATAAGGAGTTTGCTCTGATCTGGCTCGATTCCGGCCATGGAACAGGCAGCACTGCCATCGCCGAGCGCATACAGGAGACCCACCTCAAGTTCGCCTATCGCGCGCTGGGGCTGGCAGAGTCAGATGTGGACTGAACTTTCGAACAGGTATCAAGACCTGTGGCGGCTCCCCGCCGGCATCCGGGCATCTCTGGCCAACTCCGACTATCGCCTGCTTCTCAGTTCAAGCACTCTCTGGTGGCTGGCCCACTACATGGAGATGATCGTCCTCAGCTGGCTCGTCTTGGAGTTGACCAACTCTCCCGGCCTGGTCGGGCTGGTCGCCTTTTGCCGTTCAATTCCTGTACTGTTTGTGGGCGGATTTGGCGGCGAACTGGCGGATCGCATGGGCCGCCGCCCGCTCATCATCGCCGCACAGACGGTAACGCTCAGCATGTACGGGGCGGTGGCGCTGCTGCTGGCGACCGGCCTGCTGACACTCTGGCACTTGGTGATCATCTCCCTAATACAAGGCTGCGCCTGGGCGATGGACTGGCCGATCCGGAGGGCGTTGATCCCGGATCTGGTGGGCCGCGCCGGCATCGTTGACGCCCTGCTGCTGGAGAGCCTGGGCATGAGCGTCGCCCACACCATGGGGCCATTCATCGCCGGTTTTGTGCTCGATGCCTTCGACTCTTTGGGCTGCTTCCTGGCGCTGAGTGGACTGTCAGCCGTATCGCTGGTCCTCCTGCGCGCCCTCTCGCGGCAGCCGATTCCCCGTACTTCCTCCCCATCCAGCGCGTCGCCTCTGGCGCAGATTCGGGACAGCGTGCGCTATGTGCAGCAAAACCAGCCGATTCTGGCGGTTACGCTGATCACGATGATCATGAATATGCTGGCCTTCCCATATATGAATTTCCTACCTGTGTTCGCCCGCGATGTCCTGCATCAGGGACCTGTGGGCCTCGGCTATCTCGGGGCGGCGGTGGGGATCGGCAGCTTCAGCGGGTTGTATCTGGTCGGGCGGGCGCGCCACTCCGCCACTGCCGGGTGGATTTTCATTGTCGGCACGTTCGCGCAGTGCCTTGCGCTGCTGGCCTTCACAACCAGTACGTTGTTCGCGATCTCTTGGGTATTGCTGCTGGCGGTGGGGATCGGTCACGCCTGCTTTGGCATATTGCAAAGCTCGATTGTGCTGCTGGCTGCCGCAGACGAAAGGCGCGGCCAAGCGATGGGCGCGATTGCGGTTGCCATCGGCGCCGGCCCTTTCGGTCAGCTCCTGACCGGCGTGCTGGCGCAGTCGTATGGCGCGCCACTTGCCGTCGGCGGGGAAGCGGTCGCGGCGGCGATTCTGGTCGTAGCTGTCGCCGCGTGGCTGCCGGGGCTGCGCCAAGTTAATGGGAGTGCCGACAGCGCCGACGCCCCCTGAGCGCCCGTATTTCTCCTCCGCGGACTATGTCTCCATCGTCTCTTTCAAAGCGGCGACGGCCGGCTCTTCAATGTCGTGGATCTTCAACACTTGCTCAGCGATCCCCTCTCTAAAGGAGATCACCTCGTCTTCGGAGAGGGGAAAGTCCGTTTCCATCGTGTGGCGAATTTCGATCAGGCGCTCGGCATTGGCGCGGCCTTCTTCCAGCGCCGCGCCACCTTGCTCAAGAAAGAGCCGCTGATTCTTAAGCATCAGATTGCGCGCCTCCCCCCAAATCGGCACGCTGTCAGGCAGTAACGTCTGCCCCAGTTCGCTCCATACCTGGGCGCTTACTCGAAACTGGGCCGCGGATTCTCGCAAATTTGGCTTGTTGAGGATGATAACTGCTTCGTCCAGGAAATCCGCAAACATGTCACGTTCAGCGAACCCTTCCTTGCCATAAGTGTGGGTATCGCTGAAGACCGATTCCAGGCCCGCATACATCTTGCGCCCGAGGGGAAACTCCTTCTCCCAACTGCCGCGCATCTTCGGCTTGCGAAGGGCGTCGGCCCAACGCCGGTAGGCCGCAAAACCGAAATTATGGCGCGCGCCCTTGGGCGGGGCTTCCGTATACAGTTTGATGCTGTCCCAGAGGCCCAACTGGACGGCCTCCTCCAGCTTGTCGGGGTCCGGTCTATCAAGCGTTAGAATGCGGTGCTTCACTTTCTTCACCTTCGCCCGCGCCGCGGCCAACTGACCGGTCGTAGCAAATAATGTAACCCTGGCGCGGTCGGCAATTGAGACCCGATCGGCCTCCTCCTCGTAGCCAAAGATGACGACAGGATACATATGCGCGATCTCAAACTCATACGTCTGTGGATCGTAGGGCAGGCTAAACGCATCCAGCCAGGCGATAGCGGGCGTGCCATTCTCCAGCGTGTCAATGAGGTTGCTGACGGCCCTGTCCGCTTTGGCCGTCTGGCGCACGTCCTGCAATGCGCCGAGACGTTGCAACATCGTCTGCATCGGGTCAAAGGTATTGCGCGTGAGGATGCGGGCGTGGGGGTCATGGCCCTTGTAGGCGAAGACGAAGTAACCCATCACCGCGCCGCCGCTGACACCCATCAACAACGCTTCCGAATAGGGCTTGCCCGTATGGGGCGCTTTCACCCCGCAGTAGTCGTAGAAGTTGCGAACGGTGCCCGTCTCCCAATGGATCCCGTCGAACTGGCGATAGTCTTGTAATGTTGGCATTCCTACTTTCCTTCTGCGCTCACCGGATAATGACGCCCTTATCATACACGAAATCGCGGCGTCTCCGACGAAAGAGAGACATAGTCGTCGCTATTTGGCGGGGATGCGCCAGCGGGTGGCGTTGTGCGCGAACCCGCTCCAGGCGAAAACAATCTGTGGGTAGACGGCAAACAGGCCCTCGGGGGCGTTAGTCGGCTTGTCGGGGTTGTCCAAATGTTCACTGGGGCGGTAGTTCGTATACTTGCGCACGAAATCCTCGTCCAGCCTCTGCATGAACGGTCGATCCCGTCGGCTGATCTCCTCAAATCGACCTTCGATTACGACAACTTCGTCGGCGCTCTCAAGGTGAATGACAGCCTGTGGGATGGCGCGAAGGTTGCGGATTTTCCGACCTCCGCCCACAAAATAGAAGACATCATCCAGCCACGCGCCCCAGACCGGAACCGCATGGGGCCTGCCATCGGTTCCGGCGCTGGCGATCCAATAGTTCAGAGCCGCGCGCATTCGGCTGTCGACGAACTCCCAGGACAGCATGTCCTCTGTGAACCCCGCCGTGTCAATCGCTAAATTCGGGCGAGTGCGTTGGCCTGTATACCTGTCGGACATCTCAATCTCCTTAAGTGAGAGGCAGGACCCGCGCCCCGGAACTCGGCGCGCTGATATATACTTCAGGCCACAGGTTCATCCGCTTGGCATAGCTCTTGAGAACCGTCTCACGCACATCCGCCTCCGAACCGGCCCATACCAGGGCCACCGCGCACCCGCCGAATCCTGCGCCTGTCAGGCGGGCGCCCAGACAACTGGGATGGCCGCGCATCGACTCGACCATTGCATCCAACGCCTCACTGCTGACTTCGTAGTCGTTCCGCAGGCTGGCATGGCTGGCGTTCATCAGTTGGCCGACGAGTTGGAAATCGCCCTGTTCCAACGCTTCGACTGCTGCCTGCACACGTTCGTTCTCACTGACGACGTGACGGCAGCGCCGATAGACCGTGTCCGGCAGCAGATGCCGGTGGGCTTCCAGTTGCGCGCTGCTCACATCCCGCAGAGCGGTGATGTGCGGCAAATCCGCCTGTAACCGGCGCACGCCGTCCTCGCATTGAGCGCGGCGCTCATTGTAAGCGCTTCCGGCCAACGAGCGGCTGGCCTTCGTGTTGCCGATTACGAGGGAGGTGTCAGCGGGAAACGGCACGCGCCGATAGTGCAGGCTGCGACAATCGATCAGCAGGGCATGCCCCTCCTCCCCCAACGCGCTGATGAATTGGTCCATGATGCCGCAATTGACGCCTACATATTCGTTCTCCGCTTTTTGGGCCGCCTGCGCTATCTGCGCGCCGGTCAGGGCGTGGATCTGACCGGCTGACGCAAGAAACGCCTTGGCCGCAGCAATCTCCAGCGCCGCCGAACTGCTTAGCCCGCTGCCCCGCGGAACATTGCCGCTGACGATCCCCTCTAACCCTCGCAGGCGCACGCCAAGCTTGGCCAACGCCAAGCCTACCCCTTGCACATAGTTGGGCCAGAGCTGGTCATCGTCCCACTGGGGCGACTCGATATCGAAATCGGTCCAGGAGTCAAACTCCAACGCGTAGAGCCTGACCCGGTTGTCGCTGCGGGGACGAAAGAGCACGCGCACATCGCGGTCCAGAGCGACGGGCAGCACGAATCCGTCATTGTAATCGGTGTGTTCACCGATCAAGTTGACCCGCCCCGGCGCGATGGCCAGACGGGTCGGTTGGCCCTCAAAGTGGTCTGTAAAGCCTTTGACGATCTGCTGTGTCCGTTTGCCAAGTTGCATGGTGTCAGTGTTCAGGGATAACGGGGCGAGCGCCACCGCCCCACCAAAGCGGGATTCTCATTTGTATCGGTGGCCGCTGACCATAGAAAAGTTCAGTTCAGAATCGCATACAAGTTCAAACCTGGGAGAGCGTGCGTCTTGCCCGCTTCCTCTCTTCTGCCGTCTTCGCGAAAAATTTGCAGAACTGAAAGACCAGCCTCCGCGGCCAACTGTCTCAATTCCGCTTCATCGACCTGATGAACATACCGAATCGCCTCGACACCCTGTCGCCAGGGCAAGAGGCCATCGCCCGGCTCCAGCGCCGATGGGTGAATGCCGACGGTCTGCGGATCGATTAGTTTGGCCCGAAATCGTTCGCGGCTGAGAAACTGCCAGAACGAAAGTATAGTGTATCCGACGCTCAGGCGCCGAAAATCCCGCAGCAGGCGCAGCCGCAGGTCATAGCCCGGCAGGTGCTGAATTGTTGCCGTGCAGAGCACTACATCGAATACCGGCGTCTCGTCCGTTCTGCCGAATGCACCGGCGTCGCAGCCAGAGTCACTCCTGTCAGCCAGGGCGTCCACCCAGTTCGGATCCGCCAAGTCTGCCTGAATGAATCGACACTCGATTCCCGCCGGGTCAACGACAGATTCCCGCGCAAGTTGGAGCAACTGCGCGTTGCCGTCTACGCCTGTGTAGGTGGTCGTGAAGCCCTCCTGCGCCAGCAATCTGGCAAATCGACCATTGCCGCATCCGACATCAAGAATTGTCAGCCTTTCTTTCGCGCCGGCTTCAAAGTAAGGTAGAATAGCGACAAGACCCGGTGTCCAACCCTGACGTGTAGCGTCGAAGTGGAAGGCCACCTGCTCGTAAAAGCGGCGGTTGACTCTTAACAGCGCGTCCTGCGTCTGCGGGTCCATACTGGCTGGTTGCGTCTGCTCTCCTTCGGCTGCGACAGGTCAGTGGGAATGGCCTTAACTATGAAACGAGTCTTATCGCCGGAAGAAATTCCGGCCGAAGTTCATCAGATTTCGCGCGAGTGGCAGCGCAAACGGTCGTTCGATCCGGCTGACCACAGGGCAACCCTGTCTGCGATTTTCACTGAAATCGTGGCTGTCCGGGAGCCTGAATGGGATGCCAAGCGCACCTTGCGTTCTATTCTATCCCGATACCCAAAGGACGGCAAAGGATTCTACGCAAAGTCCGATCTGGTGGCCGGTTTTCGCTACCTGATCGAAGAGGGAGAATTGGAACCGGCTTCGCTGCTGCTGGACCGTATCCGCATGAAACCCGTGCGCACCTCCAGCGGAGTCGCTCCGGTGACGGTCCTGACGGCGCCGGCCGGCTGTCCTGGCCAATGTATCTTCTGCCCCGACGACTGGCGCATGCCCAAGAGCTACATCTTTGACGAGCCGGGCGCGCAGCGGGCCGAGCGCGACGGCTTTGATCCCTTCAAGCAGACGTTCGGCCGTATTGACGCCTTCGAAAGTATCGGCCACGATGCGAGCAAGGTGGAGTTGCTGATATTGGGGGGCACGTGGAGCGCCTACAGTCAGGATTACCGGGAATGGTTTGTGCGCCGCTGCTACGATGCGATGAACGCGGTCGGCAACCCAGACTTTGTTCCGTCCGCCTCGCTGTCGGAATCCCAGCAGCGCAACGTATTGTCCGCGCATCGAAATGTAGGCTTGGTTGTGGAGACGCGGCCGGACTGGATCACCGAAGATGAAATCCGGCATCTGCGCCGCTTGGGCGTCACGAAAGTGCAAATCGGCGTGCAAAGCCTGGACGACGACGTGCTGGCCCTGAACAAGCGCGGTCATACGGTTGCCGAAGTGCGGCAGGCCCTGGGCCTGTTGCGCACGGCCGGCTTCAAGCTGCATCTGCACTGGATGCCCAACCTCTACGGGGCCACTTTAGAATCGGACCGGGTCTCATTTCGTAAGTTCTTCGATGATCCGGCGATTCGGCCTGATGAGCTGAAAATCTATCCCTGCTCACTGATCGCCGGCACCGAACTCTACCAGAAATGGCAGGACGGCGACTTTACTCCCTATTTGGAGCAGGAACTTGTGACTCTGTTGGCGGATATCAAACCGACGGTGCCTCCGTATACCCGCATCAATCGGCTGTTTCGTGACATTCCCGCCCATCACATCCAGGCGGGCGTGCGGGTCAGCAACCTGCGCGAAATTGTCCACAAAGAGTTGGCGCGCCGCGGCGAGCGCTGCGGCTGCATCCGCTGCCGCGAAGTACGTCGGCAGATAGTGCAGGAAGAGGCGTTGCGGCTGACCGTCAATTCCTACACAACAGACTTGACGGATGAGTACTTTCTGCAATACGTCGTGGACGGAGAGGATGGGCATTCCGTCAAAACCGATCCTCAACTCGCCCCTATCGTCGGCTTTCTGCGGCTCAGTCTGCCCAAGACCCCTGCGGCGGGAAGTCGCGCCTTCTTGGACGAGATTCGGGGCAACGCGATGATCCGCGAGGTGCATGTGTACGGGCCGGCCTTGGCCATCGGCGGCGCGGAAGCGGGCGCGGCCCAGCACGTCGGCGTCGGCACTCGTTTGCTGACAGAAGCCCGGCGCCTCAGCCGTGCTGCGGGCTTCGACCGCATCAGCGTCATTGCCGCAACGGGCACCCAGGCCTATTACGCGGCGCGCGGCTTCGAGCCGGGCGAACTCTACATGACCGGCCCAACCTCTGCGCCCAAGACAGAAATGTAATGCCGCCCGCGCCCTATCTCCATTGCGTACTGCTGACGTTACAAAGCGCGAAAAAAGGCGCGGCGTTCAACTGCCGCGCCTCTTCCTTTCTCGTAGTGAATTCGCCTGTGCGCTATCGGCGAAATCGCCAGCCGAACCCCTGCTCGGGCGAATGCCCGGTCTAGAAATTCAGGGTCAGGTCGATCTCCGAAGCCTGGACCAGCGGCAGTACCTGGTGGACCATGGGCAGAATTGAGCCCATGCCCATCATCGACAGAATCGGAATCTGCGAAACCACCTCAATCAGGTTGCTCGCCTTGCCGTCGGACCAGTCCAGCGTCGGCAGCGTATCCCCGTCGATGGTAAGGGTGATGCCGTCAGCGTTGGTGCTGATGCCCAGCTGGGAAATCCCCATATCCCGGACCAAAGTGAGTGCGCCCAGCGCCATCGAAAGATCGCCAAGCGCCCCGCCTGTCATTGCGCTCAACTCATCGACCGACAGATCGCCGATGCTGATGCTGCCGTCCGCATGGTAGAAGACGGGCAGATTGATGCGCGGTGGCGTGCCCACTGAGTCCAGGAACTCGTCCTGCGCGGCTTGGGCTGCCATCGCGGCGCTGCTGTCACCCTCTACATACATCGGGATCTCTTCCATTCCGGGTGCAACCGGGAAGCGGGCGATGACGCCGACGCCAATCTGGTCAACAAGCTCGACCAGAAGGTCGGCCATCGGACCAATCGGGGCGATGTCGAAGGTGTCAATCGCTCCAGGCAGTGCCGACAGCGAATCACCGTCGTAGCTGATGGACGGAATACTGCGGCCATTGACCAGAAGCAGCAAGCCCCCAGGCGTGTTGCTCACCTGGATGTGCTGGATGTTGGCCATCGATATGAAGAATACCGTCCCAGCGTCAATGGGCAAATCCAAAGATACGCCAAGATTGGCAACCAAATCGGCAACGGTAGCATTCATAATCGATGCTGAGCCGTCTTCGCCGATGTCGAGGACGAGAGCGGGCAGGTCAACGACCAACTGGTCTGAATCTACATCGAGCATGCCTTGTCCTACACGGGGCGCGCAGCCCGACAGAGCAAGAACTGCTATCAGCGTTATCGCGGCCCAGAACGTCACACGTCGATTGAGCATTTCGTACCTCCTAAGGGCAGTCTAGGTAAAGGGGTGAGGTTGATGATTGATTGGTACATAAGGACGAAAAACACGGCTGTTTATGATAAACCCCGAAAAATCCCTCCTCCGGGAATTATACCACCATTATAAACCGAAACAGTACTCAAGGAAAAACTTGCGAAAGGAGCGTCTCACTGTTTGCGTCTCCGATGATATAGGGAAATCGCAATTTGCGCAAACTCCCAGAACGACTGACGAAAACTATGCAAGAACCATTCCCTCTTGGTTCAATTCTATACGATGCTTTGCGGCTTGTCAATCTGTTTTGAGAGATGGGTGCATCCAGGATTATTGCGCAGTCGTTGTCTGAATTGTGGCTTTCGGGACATGGGGATGGGTTCTGACTAAAGCGCAGGTGCATTGGCCAGCATATCAGGACGCGTCCACCCGCCAGTCAGGAAATTCGGATAGCCCCAAAAAGCTGGGGACGAGATTTCATTTTGGGTCGCAGGCAGCGAATTGGTGTGGGTGCCGGATTTTGGGTCGTGACGCGGGAATCGCGGTGTGAGCGGGCTGTCAGGGGGTGGATTCCAGGAAATTTCTTGAAAAATGTCCGCTTTGTCCGCTTTACCCCCCCCCCTTTGACTACTATACGAAATGAAACGTTGTTTCGCGTTGACGGAGGCTGGCGCTGTTGGCAGGCGGCCAGGGGTTGGCTTTGCCTGACCGATGCACAGAGGTATTATACCACACTTCAGTTTTGGCAGGTGACAGGCTCGGCAGATGGGGTGAATCCAGGACTGTTGGCGCACTCTCAGAGGAAGCGATTTTGACTTTGACAATCCTTTTGCCTGGATGCTTTCAATTCATGTCAAACTCGATGAATTCCCCGGTGACGGTAAAGATAATCCGCTCGCAGATATTCGTGACCCGATCCGCGGCCCGTTCCAGGTTGTGGGCGGCCCAGAGCAGATAGTTCGTGCGGTCTATCAGCGTCACATCTTCCAATATCATCGCGATCAGGTCGCGGTGAACTTGATTGTACAACGCGTCGACCTCATCATCGCGCAGCGGAATCGTGCGAGCAGCCTCAAGGTCCTGATTCAGAAAGGCGTCGAGAGCCTGATTGAGCATGTCCGTGGCGATTTCACACATACGGGGAATATCCACGAGGGGCTTGATCAGCGCCTCCGGTCCGATCAGCAAGATGATGCGCCCGATGCCCTTGGCGTAGTCACCGATCCGTTCCAGTTCTGTGCTGATTTCCAGTACAGCTGCGATCAAACGCAGGTCACCGGCCATCGGCTGCTGGGTAGCGATCAGGCGCAGGCAATCCGCCTCGATCTCATAACGCTTCTTGTTGATGATTTCGTCTTCTTTGATCAGGCGTCTGGCCGTTTCCAGATCCCTGCGTCGCAACGCATCGACCGACTCTCTCAACGCCTGGATCACCATACTGCCGAGCATCAACGTATCTGTCTGGAGCGTTTCCAACTCGCGCGCAAATGATGTCCGTAAGAGTTGCCCCATCGATTGCCTCCTCTGTTGCCGAATCGCTGTCATCCTTGGAGGTAGGACAGCAATGCGTCTCGCATCTGGTCCCCCACCTGTCAGCAGGCGGCCAACCTTTCCGCCTCGCTCCCGATTACGTCCGAGGGATCGTCGAACGGCATATGCGTGACATTGCCCTCCCTGATCCAGACAGGGCAGTTCTGGGCCGCGTTGTCGCATACGGTAATGACCAGGTCCGGTTGCAGATCGCGATACAGTTCGACCGACTCGGACAGGCCGCCGCTGATGCCGATATCCAGTTCCGCCATCGTCTGGGCGGCAAGGGGATGAACACTGCCTGAAGGCGCCGAACCGGCCGAAAAGGCCTGCCAACGCTCACCCAAATAGTGGTTGACCAGCCCCTCGACCATCTGACTCCGGCAAGAGTTGCCTGTGCATAAGATTAGAACGCGTTGTCTATCCATCCGTTCGTAGTCCCAAATGTGCGGCGGCTGTTAGCCGAAGCGGCCGGTAATGTAATCTTCCGTGCTCTTCTGACCTGGATTTGTGAAGATTTTTTCCGTGTCGTCGAATTCGATCAGATGCCCGGTTCGGTGATCGTCAACGCTGAAGAAGGCCGTGAAATCGGAAATTCGCGCGGCCTGTTGCATGTTATGCGTCACAACGATAATCGTATACTTTTCGGACAGTTCCTTCATCAGGTCTTCGATGCGCAGCGTGGCTATCGGATCCAGCGCCGAAGCCGGTTCGTCCATCAGGATAATCTCCGGTTCAACCGCTATGGCCCGGGCAATGCACAGGCGCTGTTGCTGGCCGCCGGATAGGCCGAGCGCGCTCTGTTGCAGCTTGTCTTTGACTTCCTTCCACAGGACGGCCGACCGCAGCGCCTTTTCCACCATCTCGTCCATGTCGCCGCGGAAACCGTTGATGCGCGTGCCCCAGGCGACATTCTCATAAATCGTCTTCGGGAAGGGATTCGGCTTCTGGAACACCATGCCGATGCGGCGGCGCACCTCTACTGGATCGACATCGGCGTCGTAGATGTTCTGTCCCTGAAACAGGACCTCGCCTTCGATGCGGACGCCGTTTATGAGATCGTTCATGCGGTTGAAGCAGCGCAGGACCGTACTCTTGCCACAGCCCGACGGCCCGATGATCGCTGTGATCTTATTTGTCGGCACCCGCATTCTCACGTCTCGCACCGCGCAAAAGCGACCGTAAAAGACGCTCATCGCGTCGGCTTCGATTGCATATCGGCCCGTCCCGTTCGAAGACGGCGCGCTGCTTTGGGCCTGTGCTGGACGTTCAATGGCAATTGACATGATTGGAGCTACTCCTCTAGGCGTTGGCCTGGTTGCGGTTGAAGCGATTGCGCAAGAGCACTGCCGTTGCGTTCAAGGTCAAGAGCAGGATGAGGAGCACCAGAATCGCGGCCGCAGCGAGATTCCGAAATTCATCCTGTGGCCGGGACGTCCACTGATAGATCTGAATCGGCAGCACTGTGAACTTGGAGAACGGGCCGCTGGGATCCACGGCAATAAATGTGGATGCGCCGACGACCACAAGCGGCGCTGTTTCGCCAATGGCCCGGCTGACCGCAAGAATGGTTCCTGTCAATACCCCTGGCATGGCGCTCGGCAATACGTGATGCCATATCACCTGCCAATGGGTGGCGCCGAGGCCGAAGCCAGCCTGCCGCAGCGAATTGGGCACGGCCCGAATCGCTTCCTGACCGTTAATGATGATGAGCGGCAAAATAAGCAAGCCAAGCGTCAAGCCCGCCGAAACGATTGTGCGCCCATTGGCGGTGGACCCGTCGCCGCCGCTCAAAAACGCGCCGCTTGTGAAAACCTCCAGCACGCGCACGAAGATAGCCAGCCCCAACATGCCGTAGATGATCGACGGCACGCCCGCCAGATTGCTGATGTTGGTCTGGATCAAGCGGTTGAGGAAGCGCTCTTTGTGCGCATACTCTTCCAGGTAGATAGCGGCTCCCACCCCAATCGGGAATGAAAACAGTATGGTGATGGCAACGACCCACAGTGAGCCGAAAATCGCGGTGCGCACACCGGCCCGAAGCGGCTCGCTCGACTGTGCCTTGGATATGAAACTGGTCGTCAGCCAACTGCGGAAATAGACTTCGGAGCCAGGATACCTCTCTTCGGCCTCTGCAAAAACGCGTCCACGGGCAAAGATCGAATCGAACAGCCCCCAGGTCGCCTCCACCTGTGGCTCCACCACTCGCTCCAGAATCAACTCGTGGACGTTTTCGCGGCTGCGCTCGGAAAATGGCATATCGTTCTCATAGCGCCGCATCAACCCCCTGGAGATGTTCGTCTCCAGAATCTGCACCAGGGTCTCTTTAGGCAGCTCATTGAGGGGCACGCCGTCTACGGCCAACTCCGCAGGGTCGATCTCATTGACGATAGCGGCGTAACCGAATGATTGGTTGACGATGGTTATGAGCAATGCGCAAAGAGCGATGATGCCGGAAAGCATTGCCGCCTGAAAGATGATGGCCCAAATATGTCCTCGGCGCCGACGTGTCTTGACCTGCTCATGGAAGGCCCTGCCCGAAGGCATCAGACCGGCATTTGGCTGTGTGGCGGACTGTTGGGTATTGAGCGCCATCATTCGTACTCCTCGCGGAAGCGACGGACAATCCACTGGCTCAAAATGTTGAGACTTAGCGTCAAGAGGAAGAGCAGCAGGCCGATGGCAAAGATGCTGTTGTAGTCGATTGAGTCGTAGCTCAGGTCGCCGCCGCTGATGCGGACGATGTGGCCGGTCATGGTCTCGGCGGCCCGAAACGGTGAGAAGGTGAAATTAGGGCCGGCGCCAGCGGCGATTGCCACGATCATCGTTTCCCCAATCGCACGTGATATGGCGACGATGAACGCGGCCGCGACACCTGAAAGACCTGCAGGCAAGACGACTCGAACGGCTGTCTCCAGCCTCGTCGCCCCCAACCCATAGGAGGCCTGGCGCAGCGAGTCGGGCACAGCTCTCAGGGCATCCTCGCTCATCGAACTGGCCAGCGGAATGACCAGAATTCCGATCACGATGCCGGCAGAGGCCGTGTTGTAAATCTCAACCAGGTCGCGGCCTAACATGCCGCGCAGTAAGGGCGTCATAAATGTGAGCGCAAAATAGCCGTACACCACGGTCGGGATCCCGGCCAGCACCTCGAGGATCGGTTTGAGGATGCTGCGGGTGCCCTGGGCGGCATATTCACTCAGATAGAGGGCGATGCACAGACCCAACGGCAGCGCGACCGCCATTGCGATCAGGCTGGCCATGAACGTCGCCGTCACCAGGGGCCAGATGCCAAAGCGGCCAATCGCCGGTTGCCACTCCGTCCCCCCGAAAAACTTGAGCAGGTTCACTTCTTCGTTGGCGAAGAACAGCAATGATTCCCTACCCAGCACAACAACGATGCCCACGGTTGTCAGGACCGAGATCGCGCCGCACAGGAAGAGGAATCCCTGAATGATCGTCTCCGTGAAGCGCGGCTTGCGCCTCAGATCAAATTGCGGGCCGCCACCCACGGCGGCGGCGTCCTGGCTCTCAGCGCCTGCCATTGGGCCTCGCATTGACTCTGCTGATATGGCAGAATGTGCAACTGGCGCCGATCGTGTCATGATTTCTCCCCGTGTCTGCAGATGCTCCGGCCTGGACGTTCAGATGTCTCACCTGCCACGGCATTCACACCTTCAAGGTTGTCGGTTCCAAGTATCGTTCGCCAGGAGGTGGGAAGCACCTCGTTTACCAACGGAAACACACGGCCTGACGGCCTCCAATTTTACTCGTTCCCCTGTCTATGGGAAAGTTGGGGAAGAGGGCAAACCCTGTTCCCCAACTCTGGATACTGCGTAAAAAATACCTGACCGACTCAGGTGTTTGTGTGCTACTACTCCATCGCCTTCATTGCCTTCAGAAGGCTCTGCTTGGCGGCCTCAAGGACGGAAGCGTCAGCAGGGAAGTAGCCAACGCGCTCGATCTCTTCATTGACGTAAGTCAGGTAGAAGTTGACGAAGGCGGCGACCTGCGGCTTCTCGGCCATGATGCCGGCATCCAAGTAGATGTAAAGAGGACGCGCGAGCGGATAGCTGGCGTCGTCCACGTTTTCGGCAGAGGCCTCGACGCCGTTGATGGCGACGATCTTCAAGGTATCGGTGTTTTCCTGGTAATAGGCGTAACCGAAGTATCCGATTGCGTAAGGGCTGCCGGTGACGCCCTGGACAAGCACGTTGTCATCCTCGGACAGCTGGATGGCATCGGCGCTCAGGATCGGCACCTTGTCCTTATCGAAGACCTCTTCGACGAAGTAGTCGAAGGTGCCGCTGTCGGTGCCGGGGCTGAAGCGTTGAATCAGCTCAGCGGGCCAGTCCGGGTTGACATCAGCCCAAGTGGCGGCGGAGGAGAAGGCGAGCGCCAACTCTTCAAGGGTCAGGTTGTCAATGAAGTCATTGTCCTTGCTGACTGTCACGGCGAGGGCATCGGCGCCGACGCGGAATTCGATCGGGATGCGGTCGATGGCGGCACAGGATTCCCGCTCGGAATCCTTGATGGGTCGGCTGGCGTTGGAGATGTCGGACTCACCGGCGACGCAGAAGCGCTCGAAACCGGCGCCGCTGCCGATGCTGTCAATCGTGATGTTGTCGGCGTAGCCTTCGTCTATGAAGCGTTCGGCCATGGCCTCGGACAAGGGGAAGACGGTAGAGCTGCCGGCCGAGATGATGTCACCGGTCACTTCCAGGGGATTTACCTCCGGCAACTCGCTCATCGGCTCATCGGCGGCCATTGTCTTTTCTGCCATGGCCGGCTCATCGGCTGGGCCAGCCTCGTCATCGGAACGCCCGCCCGCAGCCAGCACAAGAGCCGCTATCAGTAAGGAAACGATCAGTAGACGACGCATTTTTCTCCTTTAGTAGTGGTAGGGTTGGTAGAAGATTCTACTTTGCAACGCGGGCGTGTTTCCTGCCTGCATGATGAAATCTATCTGAAATGTGAAGCGGAGCCTTATACCAGGCTTGCTTATCTAGCCTATCCCTGCCAGGTTAATGGCCTGTGATGAAAGGCGCTCAAGGCGTTAATAGCCCTTTTGTAGACTGTTAAGAGTTGGTTAACGCCCACATTGGGTTGACCGCGGCAGGGCGCGCAGCCGGTCGGTCTACAGCGGCATCGCTGCGTGTCTGTATAGCTTGCGCAGCAGTTCCTGCCGCCCTGTCGGATCTTCAAAGATGAGCGCCATTCTGTCTAACTCGCAGCGCACTTCAGGGGCGTACTTCAGGCTCAGCGCCTCCCCGGCGGCTGCCAGCAGTCCGGTGTCCTGAAGCTCCCCAATTACCTCGTCGAGCGTCGGCGCGTCCGTGAATGTAACCTGGCGAATGTACTCTCTGCTGATCTGATGCCCGTCCGGCTGCCGATGCAGAAACAGTAGCAACCAAATCTTGTGGAACGAGTCGATTCGTCGATGCAGCATGAACTGTTCCAGCGAAACTGGCAGCACATGCCACCCTTCCATTTCCTTCGACTCCCTTGGTCGAGCCACTTGCTCACGGGCAGTCGATTCCGATATGACCGCCCGCTGGCCAGGCTCCTCAGTCCTTTGAATGTGTGAGATTTTTTCCATATCAAATAGCAGGCTAAAGCTTTCCGGTTAACGCGGAGTAGAAAGCCTGTAAATGGAGATTTATGGATCGGTTAAGAAACTGTTATTGGGCTGCGGGGACTGTAAAGAAAGAAGCGAGGAGCGAGTTTTTCTCTTGCATCAGGGTTTGCCGCTTGCTGGGTCGACCGACAACGTGAAGGAGAAAGTGCTGCCTCGGTTTTCAATACTGTTCACCCAGATGTGACCGCCATGTGCCTGGACGATGTGCTTGGCGATAGCAAGACCAAGCCCGGTGCCGCCGCTGGCGCGGGCGCGATCGGTCTTGTAAAATCGCTCGAAGATGCGGTCCCTGTCTTCGGCGGGAATCCCGATGCCGGTATCTGTCACTGAGATGGTCACTTGGTCGTCCGCCGAATCGTCGCTGGCGGAAATGCTGATCGATGCGCCCACCGGTGAGAACTTCAATGCATTATGTACCAGATTAGTGATCACTTGATGAACCCGTTCCGCGTCCGCAAAGACGCGCGGCAGTCTCGGCGGCAGATCGACAATCAGTTCGATCTGGCCGCGCGCGGCCAGCGGTTGCATCCTCTCAACCGGTGTCAGGACAATCTCACTGACCGGAACGGTGCGAAAGCGAAACGGGACTTGGCCGGACTCGATGCGCGACAGCTCCAACAGTTCCTGCACCATCTGTGCAAGAGAGTCTACTTCGGTCTCGATGCGGTCCAGAAAGTGAGGCCCTGCCGCCGGGTCGTCCAGCGCGCCGTCGCGCAGTGTTTCGGTCAACGCCCGCAGCGACGCCAGCGGAGTGCGCAGTTCGTGGGAGATGTTGCTGACAAAATCCCGGCGTATGCGCTCCAGCCTGTGCAGCTCGGTCATGTCCTGTAGCAGCACGATATAGCCGTCGCTGCCGCCGGCGACGAAGGGGAGCGCGAGGGCGCGTATGGTGCGCTCATCCCGCTGAAAGATGTTCTCGGCCTGTTTTCCGTCTTCGTGACACGTCTGCCACGTTTCGACGATACGGTGATCCCGCACTACCTGGGCCAGCGGCTGCCCGCGCACATTAGAAGAATTGAAGTGTGAGAGGTGTGGCGTGACAGGTAAGGTAGGAGATGGCGGCTCTCTCTCCTCGCCTAACGCTTGGACTTCTTCACTCTCTGCGCTCCCGGCAGGAACGTGGCTCTCTTGCATTTCGATGCCCACCATGCGCGCCGCGACAAGGTTGCAGAGGCGGACACGCCCTTCACCATCAAGAATGAAGACGCCGTCAACCAGGTTGTCCAGTACGGAGGTCAGCCGTTCCCGCTCACGAGTGACCGAAGCGACCTGCGCCTCCAGCCGATCTCTCATGCGGTTGAAGACACGGGTAAGCTGCCCCACTTCTTCAGGCGAAGTCGGTGCAATGCGCGTGCCTAGTTCCCCTTGCGCCATGCGCGCGGCCTTCCGCGTCAGGCGGCGGATCGGACGGGCTGTGGCCTCGGCCAGAAGGAAGGCTATCGCCGCGCCCGCCGCAAGAGCGATGAGAAGGGCAACCAGAAGCGGCCTCCCTAGCGGCGCTAGCGTGGCTGAAACGTCCGCTGGCGGCGTCGATAGGCGCAAAGCGCCCAGAGGTTTGCCGGACGTTGCACTCCCTCCACGACCGGACCCGTCGGCCTGCGGCGCGACTGTGGCTGCGGCGTACACCATCCTGGAGCCAAGCGCTCGACTCATGCGGATGCTGTAACCCGTACCGGAAAGAAGCGCCCCGAGAAACTCGGGCTGCTCAGCCTGGTTGCCCATCGAAAGGGGATCAATTTGCGAATCCGCCAGAACGGTCCCATCGGCAAGCAACAACGTAACGCGCGCAGCGAGCAGTGCGCTCCACGCGCTGACGAGCCGGGCCGGTTCACTGTCCCCCGGCTGCCAGCGCGACTCGGTCAGCCCGGCGCGCAGTTCGTCATTATTGGCGAGGAGCAGCGCGTCTGTGGTCAACTGCTTTCGCAACTGTTCCAAACTGTTGTTGCGGGCCAGAGAAAGGAAAACTAAGGAGAGGCCAACCAGGAGAACAGCGGTGAGGATGGCAAACGTTACAGTGATTCGCCAGCGGATCGAGCGAAAACGGGACATTTGCTGTGTTGGTTGCGACAAAGGTCGCGGGCTTCTTACACGATTCGTGTTGGAGCGTCTAGCCGTCAAAACGGTAGCCGATGCCCCGAACTGTCAGGATGCGCTTAGGCTGGGCCGGGTCTGTTTCGATCTTTTCGCGCAGCCAGCGGACGTGAACGTCCACCGTGCGGCTGCCGCCGTCAAAATCCCACCCCCACACACGCTCCAGGATCAGGCTGCGTCCCAGGGCAATTCCCCGATTGCGGGCCAGAAAAGTGAGAAGCTCAAACTCTTTTGGCTTCAACGCCAACACGGCGCCATTGCGTTGGACTTCCCGCCGACTCTCATCGATGACCAGATCGTCAAACGCGAAAACCGTGCCACTTTCTCCGGTCTCCATGGGCGCCTGACCGGCTGTCTCCATCTCTTCGCGCAACAGCCGTACACGCCGCAGATGCGCCTTCACGCGCGCAAGCAGTTCGCGCATACTGAAGGGCTTGGTCAGATAGTCATCTGCACCCACTTCAAGGCCGACGATCTTGTCAACCTCCTCGTCCCTGGCCGTGAGCATCAGAATCGGCAGGCTCATCTCCTGTCGCAGAATCCGGCAGATCTCAAAGCCGTCGAGGCCGGGCAACATGACATCCAGGATCACCAGATCGGGCTTTTCAGCCCTGGCAGTAGGCAGCGCCTGCACGCCGTCCGCGGCGGTGACAACCTCGTAGCCCTGCCGCGTCAGGTTGTACTTCAGCGTCTCAAGGAGGGTCGGCTCGTCCTCAACGACCAGTAGCTTGATTTTCTTCAAGAAAAGCCTCTCGCTCCAAATTTTGCCCCGGTCGGCAACTTCATCAGCTCTTCACGGTAAAACAACAGTCTCATGCAACGAGCCGGCGCGGTCACTAAGGACGTGGAGTTGGATTTCGGCGCCGGGCGCGCCCCGCAGGATCCATTCCGTCCACGCCCGGTTGTCGGTCGGGCTTGCCGCGTAGACCGCACTGACCGACAGCCTGCTGCTGCGACCCTCCAGATGCCCCAGTTCCGTCTTCTCGCGCCCGCTGATCAACTGTACGCCTTCCGGCAGACCCAGTTCGACCCGAACGGGCCGGGCCGCCTTGCGCGTGCGTCCCTGCGCGCTGGTGTACGTGGGCAGGAAACCGCTGTTCTCGACGACCAGGCGCCCACGATAGTTCCCCTCATCGGCGAGACGCTGCGCGCACAATGTGTGCCGAGTCAGACGCGGCAGCATGTCGGCCAGAGACAGAGCGTAGGCGGAATTCATCTCGGCCTCCTCGCCCATCAGGCTGCGAGGCGGGTTGCGCCATGTGAACATCTGGTCGTAGCCGCCAATCTCAACCGGACCCAGCTGCGGATGCTCGAAAGGATACCAGTCCACGCACGGGGGCCCGTCTCCGTTCTCCTCCAGCCATCTCAGAATTTTGATGTCATCTTCGTGGGGATGCTTGCGGAACCACTCGATGAAATCCCTGTCCTTGATGCCCGCACGGCCCGGCAGATCCCACAGTTCGATTGTAAAGGAGAACATGCCCAAGTGATCGTACACCCAATCGTCGAAGGCGCCCGTCGTCACCTCCTTTGGATGATAGCGGAAGCCGTGATAAACCGACAAACAGGGATAACCGGTCAGCTCCTTGCCCCGCTCGCCCATCATTTCGAACACCCACAGATCGTTTGTCTCCATCTTCTCATCGGGCCTGGTGCTGAATGGCCGCAAAATGATGCCGCTCTGCGTGTGATAGGTGAGCGCCAGATTGATGTTGTTGTGTTGGCTGATGAAGGCGACCGCCGCACGAATCTCCTCTTCGGAGGTCGGGAACGGCCCCGCTCCGGCCTGAGTCGGGTCCGGCTGCCATTCGAAGGGAAAGTTGCGGTTGAAGTCCAGCCCATGCAGCGGGCGTGCCATCTTGATCTCCACACCGTCAAAGTCTTCCAGGCGGCCTTCCGGCAGCAGCCTGTAGAACGTTCCTTCTTGCTCGTCCGCCCTCCGCTTCTCCATCAGCCGGCTATCCAGCGAACTGATTTTCCAGTCGCCATTGGGGTCGGGAATCCGCATCTGCAAGATGCGCCCGTCGCCGTCGATGTCCTCGTCGTGCAGCCCCGCTACAGGTTCGGAGTACGGATAGGGCCGCGTTCCTGAGCGCACATAGCGAGGCTGATCGGCGAGTGCCCAGGCGGCGCCGTCCGGGTTGAGCCGCGGCACGATGTAGAAAACTGCGTTGTCCAACAGCCGCGTACAGCGCGTGTCGCTGCCGTACCCGGCCAAGAGTGTGTGGGCAATGTGCAGGGCGACGGTCGTGCCGGCAACTTCCGTGGCGTGGATATTGGCGTCGATCCAGATGGCCGCCTTGTCACTGGCCGCGCCGGTCTCCTTATTTGTCAATGTCAGCAGAGGGATCGCCTTGCCCTCATGGCTCTTGCCCAACTCGGAAACGTCGGTCAACTGCGGATAACTGTCCGTCCAGCCGGTCAAGACGGCGTCAAGTTCTTCGTTGTCGAAATAGTGGTTAAAGTCCATCACTCCTGTAACCTCTTATGCGAATGTTTGCCGCGAGACGATCCGCCCTCTCGCGACTGTCCGGCGAGACAGTTCCTTTCACGGTGTAAGCTCCATGAGGAGCGCCGTCAGCAATGCCGCGCGTTCGCTGATCGTGTCTACTTCGATATGCTCATGATCGGCGTGTGCCCCGTGCCCGGGAATCCCCAGGCCATCGAGTGTGGGGACGCCTATTGCGCCGGTCAAGTTGCCGTCGCTGCCGCCGCCGGTTCCGGCCTCCTGCAACGCCATGCCGAGCGTGCGCCCGATCGCCTGCGCCTGTTCGAATAGTTCGCCCGTCGCGCTCCTCTCAAGGGGCGGGCGGTTCTCGCCGCCGGTCACCTGTACGACAGTGCCGTCCACCATCGGCTCCAAGTCAAGGATCGCCGACCCGACCCGCTCCATTTCAGCTTTGGTCCACGCGCGCACGTCAATGTGCGCTTCGGCATGTGCGGCCACGACATTCGAACGCGTGCCGGCCTCGACAACGCCCACATTGACCGTCGTGCCAACCTCCAGATTGGTCAAACTGTGGAGCGCGAGGATCTGGTGCGCTAACTCCTGTACGGCGCTGATGCCCTTTTCCGGCTCGACGCCTGCATGTGCGGCCCGTCCCTTGATCGTCAGAGCGAAATGTGCGCCGCCCTTGCGGGTCGTTTTGAGCAAGCCACCGGGCATGGGCGGCTCCATCACCAGCACATACGCGGCGCGGCGGGCCTCCTCTTCGATCAACCGGCGCGAGGTCTGGCTGCCGACCTCCTCATCGGATGTCACCAGCACAGTAACCGGACGGGGAAGCCGCAAGTCGAGAGTCTGCACGCCTTGCAACACATACTCCACCAGCGCCAGGCTCGACTGCATATCGAAGATGCCAGGACCGTAGGCCCAGCCCTGTTCATCAATCCGAAACGGATGCGTTTCCAGCGAGCCGACCGGCCAAACAGTGTCGTAGTGGCATAGGATAAGCGCCGGCGCGGCTTCGGGATCATCGACATGCGCCGGTGCATTGAAAAGGGCGCGGAGATGGTTGCCTCGCGTCTGATTGGCGACAATTTCGTTTTCCAGCCCGGCGGCCTCGTAGCGGTCGGCCAACTTGGCGGAAAAGACATCCAGACGGTGTTTGTCTTCGGTCGGCGTCTCCTCCTCCACCAGTTCACGGATCGTCTCAAGGATCTGCTGCTGTTGGCTACTGTGATGGGCGATGAGTTGTTGGCGATTCATTCTCTGCTCCTGCGATGCGAAGGGAGCCGGACCGCCCGCGGCCCTGCCCCCAAGTTAACGACCGAATCCAAATTCGACGGCGCTGAAAAAGAGGGGGACCATGGCCACCGCGCCGACGAGCACGACCCCGATTTCCAGGTAAACCCAACCCTGTGCAATCCGCAGCCAAATGCGCCGACCGTCAGTGTCGGCCCGCTCCCATGCGACAAAGACATACTTGACATTGTACTGCTCGGCAGGACGCAGCGGTTCGAGAGGATGAACGCTCCAGCCTGCTTGCTGGAATAGCCGGGGGAAGGAGGTAACAAGCCGATGAGCCCCATATCCGAAAGGCAAAATGATGAGCAGGACGTAGACCAACACGGCCAATACTACGTCTATGGCTCGCGACTGAATCGGGGTAATGAGCGCAAACAGATCCACCCACAGCCAGCCAAGAAAGATGATCGTCGGCGCAGACAGAATCCAGTGTCCCCATCCGTTCGCACGCGGCGTCGCCTCGACAAGACGCGCCTGCACTGTCCGGCGAACCCGTTTCTGCGCGTCAACTTCGGATGTCATCTGTTCGTTCCTTCAAAAAAAGACGGCCCGGTGGTCGACGCTCACTTCCTGCGCCGCTTCTTCTGCAATCGTTTGCGCAAGGCTTCCGTGTGTTTGACAAAAGAAGTCCTGCTCGGCGACGGCGGGGGCGGACGGCGGGGGGGCGTCGGGTCGGGACGTTTCGCCGCCGGCCGCGGCGCGCCAAACAGATTCATCCACTCGGTCAGTTCGCCGTCGGACAGTTGAACATCGGTTTCGGCGCCTCTCTCAACCTTCTTGTCGCCCGCCGATTCCGGCCCCGATCTCCCGGTTCCCATCCTCCGCACAAACTCATCCGCCTGCCATGTCTCCACATCGTACAGTTTCGCTTCCTGGCGCAAGGCCCAGTCATTGGTTACGACGGTAAGACCCTGCTGGCGCCTGTGAATGCGTCGCCTGATCCAGTCATCGGCTTCTTGCGGGTCGCGGGCAAAAATGACGTTTACGCCCGCGCCGCTCAGCTCACGCGAGGCGCCGCCGACAATGCCTCGATCAAATACGACGGTCACATCGCCGCGGTAGTTACTCCGCCAGACGCGCAGCCGCTTCACCAAGCGCGCCTCGTCGTCTTCGTCCTCGAGGCTGATGTCCTCAAAAGCGCCTGAGCCGATCAGATTGTGCCCATCAATGAGCAAAGACACTTTAGTTCTCGCTTTCAGCGGCTGTCGGACGCCTGTCTACCGATCTTCACTTCTCGCCAATGGATCTCTGCCCTGTGTAGATTGCGCCGACGCCAGATCAAGCCGAACGCGTAGCCCGCCATCTTCGCCACATCGCCGACCAATCGTATCACCGGCACCAGCAGTGCGGACAGCAACAACTCCCCGCCCGGTGTACCCTTGCCCATCAACCACAGTCGCCGCCAAGGCCGTGCGCAGTTGACGCCGCCGCCCGCGATTAGCCCCAGCCAGCCCAGCCAACGAGCTTCTTGCCCCCAAAGCCCGTGTCCAACCAGTGCCGGAATCAGGAGCAGATAGGTTGCGTAGCGGATGGCATGGCGTGTGCGCCACAAGTCCGCCTTCCCGTCTCCTCTGGCATAGCGGAAATACTGCTGCCAGAAGGCTTTCAAAGTGGTGCGGGGTCGAAACATTGCGACCGCGTCCGGCGCCCAGGCGAATGCTGCTTCCCTATCCGCGGCCACCGCCTTAATCCGCAGATCAAATACCAGATCCTCACTATAGTCTAACCATTCAGGATACCCGCCAACATGGCGCCACAACTCCTTGGCGAAAGCCATCGACCGGCTGCTGGGCAGGAATGTCGCCGGGACGACTTCGTCAGCGCGTGGCAGCACCGTTGCGCCCATCGCCAACTGAAACGGGCCAGACACGTCCGGCACGAAGAAACCGGCCACCGCTTGGGAGGCCAATTGTTCCGCCTGCCTCTCCTCTTTGCCGGCAGCGGACTGTTGGCAAGCCTCCAGGGGGGCTACGAGCCTCTCTAGCCAGCAGGGGTCCAGCCGCACGCCCGCGTCGGTCGTCGCAATGATCGGACCGGCTGCCGCGGCGATGGCCTCGTTGCGGCCCTGGCTGATGTTTGCGCCCGCCGCTTCAATGATCCGCAGCCCCGTCAAGCGGCCACTGTACTCGCGCATGATGGCGACCGTCCCGTCCTGGCTGCCGCCGTCGCAGATCACAACCTCGTCAGGCTGGCGGGTCTGTTCCATAAGTGAATCCAACAGCGGGCGGATGCTGTCGCCTTCGTCATAGACTGTGGCAATCACCGAAACGCGCATCGCAACGACTTGCTTTCCCTCGGCAAAACAGGCTCTCCGGCTGCAGCATTCGTTAATGAAAAGTGCGCGCCACGGCTGGGCGCGCACGTTGAACCCGCAAGCTATGTCTGGGTCGGACGCCAATTAATGCACGACACCTGCCTTCATTGTGCCCCAAATCCATGCGGCGGCCAATTTCTGCCTCCCGTTACAGGTGACGATTTCGCTGTTTTCCAGAGGCGTCAGCCGCCCCACGACTTGATGCGCCCCGCTTGCCGCCGCCTTACGAGTGCTCAGGCTACACGGGGCTGGAGTAGGCCGTAGTTGCCGTCTCGGCGCCCATAAACGATATTCAGAGAACTGGTCTCGACATTGTAAAAGACGAAAAAGTCATGGCCGAGCAGTTCCATCTGTTCAGCCGCCTCTTCGGGATTCATCGGCTGGGCGACAAACTGTTTCGTGCGCACGATTTGAGTCGTCTCTTCCGGCAACTGGGTGGCAGCCAGATCGACCGCCGCCGCTGCGGCCGCTGCATCTCTTCTCCTGCTCTGGAACCTTCTCCCCTTGAAGCGTTCAATCTGGCGATACATCTTGTCGGCGATGGCATCGATCGAAGCGAACAGATCCTCGCTCGACTCTTCTGCGCGCAGAATCTGACGGTTCGTCCAGATGGTCAGTTGGGCTGTATAGCGGTCGGAAGCCGCCCGCGTTTCGCTGCGCACAAGTTCGGCCCTGGCTTCCCGGATCTGCGGCAAATACTTGTCAAGCCGGCCGACCTTCTTTTCGACGTACTCCTGCACTCTATCGGATATGGCGACGTTTTTTCCATGTACAGTCAGGTTCATAACTTAGTCTCCCTTCAATTTATACTTACTGACAATATTAGTTTTAGCACGCGTGGCAGCAAAATCGACCCGCCTGAGAGTTCCCTAGAAGGGCGGCGAGTGCTCTGCGTTGAGCTGTTCTCGCGTACTGGAAGCCGGTTCCGACAGCGCCAAACCAAAGACGCGGACCGCGCCGCCCTCGCGCAGAGCCAAGGCGCACTCTCTCATCGTCGAACCGGTTGTGCAGACGTCATCCAACAGGAGCAAAGAGTTCCCCCGCACCTGCCCGGGCTCAACCCGAAATGCGTTCTTTACATTTTCGGCGCGGTCGCGAGCAAGCAGCCCCACTTGGGACGGAGTCTCCCTTACTCGCGTGATCGCCCCTTCCAGAAGCGGAATAGGGATTTCCTTTGCGAAGCTATCCGCCAACAACTCTGCCTGATTATAGCCTCTCTCAATCAGTCGTCCCTCATGCAAAGGCACGGGCACGATTCCATCCAGCCCCGCAAGGATAGCAGGCCAAGGGTCTGCCATGGTGGCTGCGCGCAGATAGCGAGCCAGGCTCGGCGCCAGTTCCGCTCGTCCCTCGTACTTGAGCGCATGGATGGCCCCTTCAAGTGGCGGTACGTGCAACGCGGCCGCCCGAATCAACCCCAGAGGATGCCGGCAATTTGGGCAAGGCGCACCCTGTGCGGCCACATTGGTTGACAAAGGGCGGTCGCAACTGCGACAGAACTGCTGCGGAGGAGCGGGCTGCACCGCCTGTGCGCAGTGATCGCAAAACCACTGCCCGCTTCGCTGGCAACCGACGCAACGGGGCGGAAATACCAGATCGAGCAGAAAAACACGGACGCCTTGAATCAAGAGTTGTGGCTGCTTTCGTGTAGATATTCCCACATGGCGACTGACTGTGGCGTGAACAGGCCCTACGAATACAGAGCCGCCCGTAGGGCCTCGTTTGTTGCGGGGAACCAACGCTGGAGCACATCGTTGATAAACGTGCGCAGATCATTGCCCATAATCAGCAGAATCGACAGCAGGACTATCGACACAAGGATCAGCAACAGCGCGTACTCGACGAAACTCTGGCCGCCGCGACCTGAAGAAGACTTGAACATCGACACGAGCGCAACCCCTCCTTTGTCGCTGATAAACCAAGCGCGAGCAAGCAGTGAGACCTCATTGCACGCCATGCGTACCGCACCCTATTGTTACGGAAATCGACCAGAAGAGCAATTCCGCATTGGCTCGATTCCCCGTCATGCCCCTTTTGCTTCAATAGATAAGGGAATGTTATGATGAATGCAATAGATGGCCCCTCAGCCTCAAAGAGGGAGCAAAATTGCCCCCCCCCCGAAACTGCGTTCCGAAGTGAGTATGCCATCTGGAATGGCCAACGGCAAGGTCTACAGTAACCTGCCGCGCGCCGAAGTGAGCCATGAAGGGAGCCTAAATGCGCCAGCGTAAAATCGGTGACGCCTTTTGCGGCCATTCGGGAAGGTCAATCGAATTTCAGGGGCGCGCCTTCGATTTTTTGCCTGCGAAACGGTAGGAGGCGTGCCAGCGTAAATTGTAACCGGATTGGGGATAAACGTGGACGCAAAAGTAGCCTTGCTAAGGATGCACGAAATCGATTCGATGTACGACAAGATTCGGCGCCGACTTCTCTCCCTGCGCAAAGCGGTAGGAGGTTCGGCTAAGTTGAATGAACTTCGGGAGCAGGTCGAATCGATCGATGCGGAACTCAACAGCGCCCGGTCCGAACAGCAGGACATGGAATTGGAGTCTCGTTCACTGACGGAAAGAATTCGTGAATCGGAAAAGAATCTGATGAGCGGCGAGCTTAGCAATCCAAGGGAGTTGGAGGCTCTGCAAACCAGCATCGACTCAATGAAGAGCCTGCGCACTGAACTGGAAGATAAGAGCGTCGAACGCTTGGTGATGGCCGACTCGCTTCAAGGCACATTGAAAGAGAAACAGGAAGCCCTTGCAGAGCTTGAACAACGGTGGGCTGTACACAAAACCGCGTTGGAGACGGAGACAGATCAGCGCAAAAAAGAGTATGTCTATCTCAGGAAAGCGCGAGTGAAAGTGTCCGAACTTCTCTCCCCCGACAATCTGGAACTGTACGAACATCTGCGCCGCCGCAAGAATGGCGTTGCCGTCGCCCGATTGGAAGAGGAGAATTGCGGAGCCTGCCACACGCAAGTAGCCATCGGTATCCTCAACAATGTGCGCTATAGCGACGAACTTCTCAACTGCCCCTCCTGCGGTCGTATCCTGTTGACGGAAGAATAGGTCTTGCGAGGAGCGAGGAGCTTGTCGCTTTCTCCTCCCAACTCTCTCCTCGAAGTTAGGGCGTTCGCAGGTTTGCGCAGCCTGGCGGCGACGCTTTTCGGATAGCTCATCCACTAGGAGAAGGCGAATGAAACGAGTCCTTGTTACCGGCATGAGCGGTCTGATTGGCGGCGCAGTGCGTAAACGGCTGGAGGACGCCTACCAATTTACGGCGCTTAATCGCAGTTCTGTGCCCGGCGTGCCAACGGTACAGGCTGACATCGCCGACTTCGACGCCATCCGCTCCGCGTTCGATAATCAACATACCGTCGTGCATCTGGCCGCATCCGCGCGCGGGCGCGACCCTTGGGAACGCGTGCGCGACCCAAACCTGATCGGTACTTACAATGTATTTGAGGCGGCTCGACAGGCCGGTGTGCAGCGCGTGATCTACGCCAGCAGCGGATCGACAATCTCCGGATGGGAGCAGGTGCAGCCCTATCGGGCACTGGTCAGCGGCGACTACGACAAGGTGAATCAGCCGTGGCCGATGATCACGCACGAGACGCCTACCCGCCCCGTCGGAGTCTATGGGGCGACCAAAGTATGGGGCGAGGCCCTGGCCTGGCACTTCGCCGACAGCTCCGACCTGTCGATCCTCTGTCTGCGCATTGGGCTTGTCAACGCCGAAGACCGTCCGACCGATGCGCGGCAGTTCTCTGTCTGGTGCAGCCAGCGGGACATCAGTCAGATGGTGGAGCGCTGTATCGAAGCGCCGGCGGAGTTGAAGTATGACATCTTCTATGCCGTCTCCAGAAACAAGTGGGGCTATCGGGACATATCACATGCCAGGGAAGTCGTCGGTTTCGAACCGGCGGACGAGGCCGAATCCCATCGCTGAACGGCCACGCCCCCACTCCCAACGCCACCACAACTTAAGCGGACAAGCCAATGGACCCTCTCAGCGAGCACCGTTACAACCGCCTGACCTGGGCGGAGATGGACGAAGCCATCGCCGCGCAGAAAGTTGTGCTGCTGCCTGTCGCTTCCACCGAACAGCACGGTCGGCATCTTCCCCTGGATGTGGACGTATTCCTGTGTGAATCGGTCTGTCTGGAGGCAGGCCGCCGCGCGCCCGACGCGATCCTGGTGCTGCCCCCCATCTCCTACGGGTTGAACCTGCATCACATCGACTTCCCCGGCACGATACACATCGAGCCGGATGTCTTTATCGCCTTCTGCCTGAACATCACTAAGAGCGTCGCCTATCACGGCTTTGAGAAGATTCTGCTGGTCAACGGGCACGGATCCAATACGCCGCTGATCGATCTGGTGGCCCGCAAGACCGTACTGGAGACCAACTCTCTCTGCGGCGCGCTGGGTTACTTCGGCCTGGCCATGGACGCCTTCAATCAGGTCAAGGAAACGGAGGTGATGGCACACGCGGACGAGTTTGAAACGTCTCTGTATTTGTATCTGGCGCCGGAACGCGTGCAGATGGACAAGGCCGCTGCCGACGACGACGTGCGCGGCCAGTTCGTCAGCTCGGACAGCGTTTACACCAATCCTGTGCGCTTCAACGACTTCTGGGGGCGCTGGACCAAACTGGGCGTTCACGGAGACCCGACCAAGGCCACGCCGGAGAAGGGGAAGGTCATCTTTGAGGCAGCCGTGGAAGGGCTGATTGCCGTTGTCGAGGAGTGGCAGAACTGGCCGATTGCCGAACGATCCGATCAGCACACCGGGCCGGTTCAGAGTCACATTCGCTGGTGAGGACCGGCATCTGAGCGCATAGCAGATGTAAGCAAGAACCGGGGCGCGGAGACAGCTTCCGCCGCCGCGTCTCTCTTACGCGTTATTCTATCCCATCCGCCCCGGCCACGCCTCCGGGTTGGCGACCCAAATCGGTCGTTCGCCCTTCAGGACTTGCACGACGTTGTCCACCGTACCAGCCTGCATTGCGGCAATGCCCTCGTCCGTGTTGGAGGCGATGTGCGGGGTGAGGACTACATTCGACATTTTCAGGAGAGGATTGTCGGCCAGCGGCGGCTCCGGATCGAAAACGTCCAGTCCCGCGCCCGCAAGATGACCCTCTTGCAGCAACTTTATCAGCGCAGCCTCGTCCACCACGCCGCCGCGTGAGGCGTTAATCAGATAGCCGCCCGGCTTCATTAAGCGCAAACGCCGCTCATTGGCAAGATGCCTAGTGGTTGGCAGGAGTGGAGTGTGCAGGGTGACAAAGCGGTTTTCGGAAAAGATCGCGTCCAAATCGTCGGTTCTGGCAATGCTCGTCGGCAGGTCCACATCTTGCGGCAAGATCGGATCATAGATCGTCACCTTCATCTTGATCCCGTGCGCGCACATCTCTGCCACGCGGCGGCCGATGCGTCCGTAACCGACGATGCCCAAGCTGTTGCCCAACAGTTCCGTGCCCCGCAGTTCCTCCCGCTCGATGTCCGCCGCGCCGCGCAAGCGCATATCTCCCATCATCACGCGCTTGGCAACGGCCATCAACAAGGCGACCGCGTGCTCTGCCGTGGATTCCGTCGGCCCGCCCGGTGTGTTGCAGACGAGAATGCCCCGCGCGGTCGCCGCGTCAACGTCGATATTGTCCAGACCGATGCCGGGTGTGACAATCTGTTTCAGGTTCGGCCCGACACGATCCATGAATTCGCCGTCGTAGCTCCGCTTGATGGCAGAGATCACATCGGAGCCGGCAATCTTGTCCATATCGCCGTCGGTGACGACCTCCGCCAATTCTGTGAGGCGCGACAGCAATTCGGGCGGGAGCGGCCATTCCATCCAGACTTTCTTACTCATCGCTTACTTACCCCTTTTGAAGAATCGAAAACGGGACCATTGGGCAAACAGTACACCAGGCGGAACCAACGCACAAGTCAGGATAGCCAAGAAGACAAGAGAGGATAAACACGGGACGCCCCCGGCCTGCAGAGTGCGTTTCGCTGTCCTTGCTAAGTACGGAAATTCGAATCGCCACTCCTCCTCTTTTCGCACTCCAATCTTCCCAGGAGCCAACCATGACCACATTAGTCTATATCACCGCCGCCGGCGACGATCTGATTCGAGTCTTTGCAATGGACAGCGCCGGCAAGCTGACGCACCGGCTTGATATACCGGTAGGCGGCGGCCCGTCCGCGCTGGCGACTTCCGCGAACGGGCAGATTCTGTACTGCTCCTTGCGCGCAAGCCGTGAGTTGGCGGCATTCCGTTTTGAGCGCGACGGCGGCCTTCACCTGCTGGGCAAGCAGTCCCTGGACGCCGACACCTGTTACATCGCCGCGGACAAGAGCGGTCGCTATCTGTTGGCCGCCTACTACGGCGCCGGGAAGGCCACGGTTCACCGCCTGGAAGACGATGGGAGCGTAGGTCATCTTGTCTGTACTGTGCCCACGACAGCCCGCGCCCATTGTATCGAGACCGACAATTCGAACCGCTACGCCTTAGTGCCCCATCCCCTTGACGCCAACTGCATCGTACAGTTCCTGTTCGACGAACGCGAGGGGCAACTTGCGTTCAACCCGGCAGCGTCTCGTGTCGTCGCCCCCGACGGGGCCGGACCCCGCCATTTCGTCTTCTCTTTGGATCAGCGCTATGTCTATACCTCCGATGAGGACGGCTCCAGCGTTACCGCCTATCATTTCGCCGGCGCGACGGACGGCGGGGCGCATCATGATTGCGGGAGCGGCACACTGCGCGCATTCCAGACTCTTTCTACACTGCCGGACGAGTTCAGCGGCGAGAATACCTGTGCCCAGATCCACCTGCACCCATCCGGGCGCACGCTCTATGTTTCGAATCGGGGACACGACAGCATTGCTATCTTCGCGGTGGACAGCGAAAGCGGCACGCTCGCTCGGAGGGGATGGCAGGAAACGGAAGCAGTTCCTCGGGTCTTTAACATCGATCCCAGTGGGCGCTTCCTCGTGGTGGCCGGGCAGGGGTCGGGCAGGGCGGCCTCCTACGCGGTCGATGCGCACAGTGGCGCGCTGTCTCTGCTGGACGTGGCCGAAGTGGGCGAAAGACCCATGTGGGTGCTATTCAGGCCGCATGAACAGTAAGTTGTTGTGGCAAATGTAGCGTCGCCAATCTCTTGCCTGCGGCTACGACTTTCCAGCGTCGCTCTGTTCAAAGCGCCTGCGCCGATATCGCGCGACGTAGGTCAATAGCCATTGGAGCAAACCGGGAAAGAGTATGGCGAACCATACCAGAAGTCGATCAAAGAAAGTGATGTAAACCTCCCGCTCCCCGCGCTTGATCGCCTTGACGGTGCGGAGGCCCACCCGGCTCGGCTCGACGCCCTGCGTGAGTGCATGTCTCTCCCCTTGTCGATGCTCAGCGCCGGGTACGCTGATGCGGCTGTTCTGCGAAAACTTCGTCTCCGTAAGGCCGGGGCAGACGAGTATCAGATCGATGTTGTCCCGCTTCAATTCCGCACGCGCCGCGCCGCTCGCCCCTTGCAGCGCAAATTTCGTCGCTGTGTAGCCGCCCCCCAAGGGCTGCGGAAACTTGCCGACGATGCTGCTGATGTTTACGATCGCGCCACCGCCCTGCCGTCGCATCACCTGCACAGCCCCTTGCAAAACGGCCAACGCGCCAAAGAAGTTGACCTCAAAGACATAGCGCAGGTCGTCTAAATTCAGTTCGTCGACGGTGCCGTAGATGCCCATGCCCGCGTTGTTCACCAGAATATCTACGGCCCCGAAATGGGCTTCGGTCGTCTCTATCAAGGCCCGAGCCTGGCGTTCGTCGCTGATATCGGTGGGCACTGTCAAGACCTCGGCGCTGAACTGCCTCCGCAACTGCTCGGCAACCTGGTTAAGCCGCTCTTCGTTGCGGGCGGCCAGGGCCAACCGGCAGCCTTCCTCGGCCAGAGATTCAGCGATCGCGGCGCCAATTCCCCGGTTCGCGCCGGTGATGACAGCCACACGTCCCCTCAACGATCCGCCGCCGCCGAGTGTTCGTGGCTTGTTGCCCTTAACCATTTCTGTTCCCCCTACTGGAATACTACCGTTGCCTCCTGTAGCTTACTCTGAATACAGCGGTAGGCAAAGCCTGGCGGACAACCTGGTCACGACAATATCCATAGAGGTTTTGTGTACGATTGGGATCGGTGCTATATTTTTAAGATAATAGGTAACTACTCAGCCTCGTCTGGGAAGTTGCTTGAAAAGGAACGGTCATCGGTCAAAAAGACCAGAAATGACTGCCGGAAAGCGTGAATCCTCCATCTACACGCCATAATTCGCACCATTTGTGCCGTCTTGACCCTAACCTGACCTATTCGGACAAATTCCAAACATGATTTATTACACTTGGATGCCTTGGTTGCCCATTGAAAGTCGCACATTGGCTAATGGCTGAGTAGTTACGATAATAGGTAACCCCATAGCGGTTATATCTGGTTGCGGCCTGGACGCCTGTGTGCCAGGCTGGCGCCTTTGCTCTTCGACTGGGCAGACGAGCGCGAAAGATGGAGAAGTCAAAGCAACGTAGAAGGGGCAGCCCGCAAGGGAAAAGTGAAAGGCGACATGGCGGTCTCTCCATTGGCGTTCTGCTGGTTGGAGGAATCTCGCTACTAGCGGTCGTGATCGTATTGGTGTTGGTCCTGACTCTACGGGATCAACAACCTTCGGTCGAGGGCGCTCCGTATGCCGGGATTCCCGCCGCGTGGCAGAACCGCAGCATCCTGGGCGATCCAGAGGCGCCGGTCACGGTGCAGGTCTGGGAAGACTTTCGCTGTCCAGCCTGCGCCGCCTTCAACCAGCGAGTCAAGCCCGGCCTTGTCGACGACTACATTGCCAACGGCGATGTCAAGTTGGAATTCCACCATTTTCCTTTGCAGCAGCACGAGCCGGGCGCATCAATGGCAGCGCAAGCCAGTGAGTGCGCCGCTGACCAAAGGTTGTTCTGGAGTTATCACGATCGCATCTTCCAGGAGACTTCTTCGGGGCCGTCCGCTTTCATCGCCGAGAGGTTGATCGATTACGCTGTGGAACTGAAGATGGACCAAGATACGTTTACGCAGTGTCTGATGAACCAGACACACTTGTCGGGAGTCGTAGAGAGCTTGCAGGCCGCGCGAGCTGCCGGCCTTAACAGCACGCCTACCGTCCTTGTGGACGGCATACCCATCGAGAACCCATTCGACTATAAGGTCGTTTCTGCGGCGATTGACGATCAATTGTCGGCTGGCCAATGACGGTGCGAGACGAATCAAGATGAACCGTTCACAAACTTGGGCGAAGCGCGGCCTTTACATTTCGCTCATCGTCGCTTGGGCTGCTCTGATGGGCAGTCTGTATTTCAGCGAAGTGAGCCGATTTACGCCCTGCACACTCTGCTGGTATCAACGAATCCTGATGTATCCTCTGGCTGGCCTGCTTGCATTGGGGATATGGAGGCGGGACTATAATCTGCCATTTCTGGTCTTGCCGTTTTCACTGCTGGGGCAGGGCGTGGCGGTCTATCACTTTCTCCTGCAGAAGACGACCCTATTCAGCGCTCATTCGACCTGCGGCCTCGGCGTAACCTGCGCAACGGTCTGGATTGACTGGTTTGGCTTTGTTACCATCCCGCTCCTTGCGATCATTGGATTCATGGCCATCACGATGGGGATGCTGATAGTGATTGCCAGCGGGGAGAGCAGACCCAATCAGATCCGCCCATACAGATGGCCGCGCTGGCCCGTACCCATCGTGATTCTTCTTGCCATCGGCCTGTACATCGTCGGGGCCGTCCGTGCCGGGCAAATGGAGGTCCCCTTGCCGGAGGTTCAGTTTCCCGTGATTTCATCGTTCTCCGTAGGAGGCGTGTCCTGGGGCTCCACCGCGACCCCAGAGCCGACGGCGACTCCGACCAGTCTGGAAGAGGGTGAACTGCTCTATGCGCAAGCGTGCGCCTCCTGTCACGGCGCGCAGGGAGAAGGTCTCGAAGGTCTGGGCACGCCACTGGTCGACTCGCCATACGTGGCAGATTTGACGGACAGCGAAATGCTGACTCTGATTCAAGATGGGCGTCTTGCCGACGTGCCAGACAATCGAACCGGCGTTGCCATGCCGCCGCGCGGGGGCCAGTCGGCATTAACTGACGAACAGATTAGTGACATCATTCTATTCATCCGTGCCTGGCAGTGAACAGGTTCTCACAGGTCGTCTATAAATGCGTTCACATTGAAAATCAGATATTCTCCAGAATTGCGTATTCCGTACTGCGTAAGGGCAGGCGAGACGAAGATTTTCCGTTGCACATTGTGAGCGAAAAGCCTCGGTGTCAAACGGGATTCACATTAGAATCGTTGCACGACTAAACCAATAGGCGTCCCCGATAGTGCCAGAGCCACGCCGGAGCGCCCAAAAGGACCGAAAGATTAATGATCGATTCTTGCAAAAGATACCGCCAACAACTGGATCGCTTGAGTCGAAGAACGCTTTTCTGCATCAGGTCCCTGATAGCTGTTGTCACGCTCGGGTTGGGGCTTATGGCCGCCCTATCATTTGCGGCTGCTCCGACTGCTGGCGCAAGCAGCTCTGACGTAGGACCGGACATCCGCTTAGACAAGGTGCTTGCCCGGCGGCAGCAGACGGGCCAATCAGGCATCACTTCGCCTGCGACAGGTAGCAGCGTCAGTGGATCAGTTCCCATTTTGGGCACTGCCGCCAGTTCCCCGTTCGCCCGTTATGAACTGTACTACAAGCAGGAGCCGAGTGGAGACGAGGCATACGTCTACTTTGGCGGCGATTCCCGGCAGATTCGCAACGGCCAATTGGGCGTCTGGCAAACTGGCGCGCTTGCGCCCGGAATCTATACTCTGCGCATGCGGGTCGTGCGCCCGGACGGGAATTACGGCGAGTTCTTCGCGCAAAACATCAGCGTAAGTCAGGAGCCGGTAACGCCGACGCCGGATGGGCCTACCGAGACGCCGATTCCGATTGACACACCTACGCCGTTCCCGCAACCAACCGTAGCGCCGGTCCAAGTCGAGCAACCAGACATCGAAGAGCCAACTTCTGAGCACACCGCGACCCCGGCGCCGGTCGCCCAGGATAGCGGCGGAAGCACGACCGGGGGCCAGACCTCCTCCGCTGGACAGTCTGTCGTCGTACAACCGCCTGGTGTTTTGGGTGGTCTGGGAGAAGCTCTCGCCTTAGACAGTCTGCGGGCGCGCTTCTTTGCGGGAGTGCGTTGGAGCGCCGGGCTGTTCCTGCTTTTGGGAGCAATCTTTGCGGCTAAGCGTCTGCTGGAGTGGGTTATGTCCAAGGCCGAATAGTTTTGCTTGATTATGCAGTGGGCGCTAACGCGGGGGCCGAAGCAAACGGCAGCGGGGGCGCTACCTAAGTCTTGTAGCGGCCAGTAACATACGAAGTGGCCGAATATGAAATTGATTGTGGGTCTGGGCAATCCTGGACCCCGTTACGCGCGCAACCGACACAATATTGGCTTTCAGGCGGTGGAACTTCTTGCCCGCCGCCACGCCATCCCGCTCTCGCGTTCCAAGTTCAACGCGCTTTATGGCGAGGGTTGGATAACGAGCCCGCGTGCGTTCGACGCCGAGCGTCCTCGCGGCGAAGCGCCGTCACGTCAGAAAGTACTGCTCATGCGGCCACTCACGTTTATGAACCGTAGCGGCAGCGCCGTCGCGCCGATGGCGCGTTTCTTCGATATCGAGGCGCAAGACACCTTTGTCATCTACGATGAACTTGATCTGCCCAGCGGAAAACTGCGTCTCCGACCTTTTGGCGGCACAGGAGGGCACAAAGGCATGAAATCGCTGACCCAGCACTTGGGCACTGACAGGTTCCCACGGGCTCGCGTAGGCATTGGACGCCCACAGACGGAAATGGACCCCGCCGCCTACGTGCTCCAGAATTTCAGTCACGAAGAGGAGATTCTCTTCGAGCAACTCCGTTCGCGCATCGCCGACGCCGTTGAGAGCTGGCTCTTTCAGGGCATCGACATCGCCATGAATCGCTTTAACCCGTGAAACGCGAATGAGACGCAGACATACCTGCGCCAATACGACACCACCTAAGCGAAAGACATGAATTTTTCCGGACTGTTACCAATACTCAGAAATCTGCCGGCCTATCAGGAACTTCTGAAGGGCCACTCCCACGCGCCGCAAAAGTTATACGCCGCCGCAAGGGCGTTCGTCGTCGCCGGCGCCGCGACCGACCGCGAGGGGCCAGTGCTCATTTTGACCGGCACGTCGGAGCAGGCCCAACACTGGGTGGAGAGGCTGGAGCTGTTTCTGCCGCCCACCGAGGACCCGGCACAGGTCTCTCTCTACGCCGAGCCGGATGCCTTGCCTTATGAGCGCATCCCCTGGGCAGGCCGCACTCGGCAACACCGGCTGACCGCACTGGCGGCATTGCAACAAAAGGGCAATCGCCCAAGGATCGTCGTCTCCTCCGCGCGGGCGTTGATGCAGAAAACTCTACCCGCCAAGGCGTTTCGGCTGGCCCTGCGCCCCCTGCACGTCGGCAGCTTCGTTCAATTGGATGAACTTACAGGGCGTTGGGCACAAAGCGGCTACGAACCGGGGGACGTGGTGGAGGAGCCGGGAACATTCGCCCGCCGCGGCGGCATTGTTGACATCTGGCCTCCGAATCTCCCATACCCAGTCCGCATCGATCTCTTCGGGGACGAAGTGGACACGCTGCGGGCTTTCGATCCAACCACTCAGCGCAGCGAGCGACAACTGCAAAGGGTGCTGATCGGGCCAGGCAGCGAAGCCTTGGGGCTGGCCCTTCCCACTGGCGCGCCAGCTCCGGTTGGTTCAGCCAATCCTGCGCCGGTTGGGGAGCACAGTCGATTGACCGAGTCGCTCGCAGCGGAGGCCGGGCAACTGGAGATGACTGACATTGGCAAGGAGACTGTGCCGCGTGCGTTCAGCGGGCCTGACCTAGACCGGCTGCGCACCACGCTGCTGGGCGATCCAAACCTTGTTTTTGCTATCCGCGAGGAGATAAGCCGCGAAATCGGTGAGTTGGCGGAAGGACGCGTGTTTCGCGGCATCGAGTGGTATTTGCCCTACTTCTACACCCGGCCTGCCTCGCTTCTGGACCACCTGCCTGCCGACGGCCTGCTTGTCATCGACGACGGCGCGGAGTTGGCCGCCGGATTGCAGACGCGCGAGGAGGAGGCCGCCCGAACGCGGCAGGAACTGCTACGCGGCCACGAACTGCCAGCCGAATTCAACTCCTGCATATTCAGCCCGGAAACCATTCTGGCGCAGGTTGCGCTGCGCAATCCGCTTCTGCTGGGGATGCAAGCCTTTCCTGGAGAACCCGTTGAGAGCGAAAGCACTGCCCTGGCGCGTTCGTTTGCCCCCGGCCCCCATTTTGGCGGCCAAAGCAAGCGCATTCTGGAGGAGATGCGTAAGTTCGCCAATACTTCTGACCGCGTTGTCCTGATCTCCCGACAGACAGCACGCCTGCAAGAGGAGTTGAACGAGGCCCGGTTGCCTTCCAATCTGCGCGCCGATCTGGACACCCCCCCGCCCAGCGGGATCACCCTTTTGCAGGGCGTGCTGCCGGAAGGATTTGTAATGAAAGGGGCGGCGGCCCAAGGGGGGAAAGGGAAGTACTCGAACCCCGTTGACCTGCGCCTGCTGACCGACATCGAGCTTTTCGGCTGGACGAGGCAGTCCCGCCAGAAGCGGCGCAGCACGCAATCGACCGTAGCGCCTGAACTATTTTTCGCAGACGTAACGCCCAATGACTATGTTGTTCACATGGAACATGGCATCGGCGTGTATGAGGGGCTTATCAAACTTGAGTTGGGGGGCGTAGAACGGGAATATCTGCAAGTCAATTACGCCAGAGGCGACAAACTTTATGTGCCCGTGCATCAAGCGGACCGGCTGAGCCGCTATGTGGGCGCGGGAGATGCCGGCATCCCGCCCGCCGTCACCAGACTGGGGACCGCCGACTGGCAGACGGTGAAGGCGCGGGCCAAGAAGGCGGTGGAGGACATTGCCGAAGATTTGCTCAAACTGTATGCCGAGAGGGAGGTCGTCCCCGGCTACGCATTCAGCCCGGATGGCCCCTGGCAGGAGGAGATGGAAGCGGCCTTCCCCTTCCGTGAGACAGCCGATCAGATCGATGCCATCGTAGACGTCAAGCAGGACATGGAAACCGACAGCCCGATGGATCGCATCATCATCGGCGATGTCGGCTACGGCAAGACCGAAATCGCCATCCGCGCTGCCTTCAAGGCCGTGATGGACGGGAAACAGGCGGCCGTGCTCGTGCCGACAACCGTTCTCGCCCAGCAGCACTTTCGCGTTTTCAGCGAACGTCTGAGCCAGTTCCCCGTTCTGGTGGAGATGCTCTCGCGCTTCCGCACAGCGGCGCAGCAGGAGAAGGTGTTGCAGAAGTTGAGCGCAGGAAACGTTGATATTGTTATCGGCACCCACCGACTGCTTTCGAAGGATGTTGAATTCCAGGCACTGGGGCTGCTGATCATCGACGAAGAGCAGCGTTTCGGCGTCAGCCACAAAGAGCGTCTTAAGCAGCTGCGCACGCAAATGGATGTGCTGACCCTCAGCGCGACGCCAATCCCGCGTACTCTGCATATGAGCCTTAGTGGCGCCCGCGACATGAGCACCATCAACACGCCGCCCAGAGAGCGGCTGCCCGTCCGAACAATTCTGTCCGAATTCGATAACACGCTGGTTCGCCAGGCCATCCAGCGCGAACTGGATCGGGAAGGGCAGGTGTTTTTCGTCCACAACCGTGTGCGTGGACTGGAGACCCTGGCCTCACGCGTGCAGCGGCAGGTCCCCGAAGCGTTGGTGGCGATAGCCCACGGGCAGATGGCGGAGCGGGAGCTGGAAGAGACGATGTTGCGCTTCGCCGATGGCGAGATCGATGTTCTCGTCTGTACTACGATTGTCGAGAATGGGCTGGACATTCGGCGCGCAAACACGATGATTGTCAACCGCGCCGATCATTTCGGCCTGGCTCAGCTGTATCAGTTGAGAGGGCGAGTCGGCCGCGGCGCGGTTCGGGGCTACTGCTATCTTTTCCATGATCGGCACATTACATTGACTCTCGACGCTCGCAGACGGCTTGAAGCCCTTCTGGAAAGCAGCGAAGAACTGGGCGCCGGCTTCCGCATCGCCATGCGGGATTTGGAGATCCGCGGCGCCGGTGAGTTGCTGGGCGCGCGCCAGCACGGCCAGATAGTGAGCGTCGGCTTTGATCTCTACACACGACTGCTGGCACAGTCGGTCAATGAGCTGCGGGCGAAGCGGCAACGCCTGGCCGAAGCGCAGAAACAGGTAGAAGCTGGCCACCAACCGATCTCCGACAACGGTGACCGCGCCCCGCGCCCGCCGCCGACGCAGCAGGACGATGCACTGCTCCCCATCGCGCTGGATGACCCGCTGGCGCCGCCTGTCACGCTCGATCTTCCTCTGCGGGCGGAGATACCGGCAACCTACGTCTTGGAAGAGGGGTTGCGGCTGCAACTTTATCGCCGCATCGCCGGTTTGACTTCGCCGCCGCAATTGGACGAGATGCGCCAGGAAATTGTGGACCGCTTCGGCGCAGATCTGGAGACAAGATCCGTGCCGCTGGAGATGGAGAATCTGTTCTACCAGATCAGGGTGAAGATTGAGGCGCTGAAGGCGGGTATCAACAACATAGGCCGCCGCCGCGATCAGATCGCAGTGCGCATCCCGCAAGGATATTCGCTGCGCGTAAGTGGCGGTCAGGGTGCGCTCCAGGGTGAGATTGCGGCTGGCACGCGGCGCAAGCTGCAACACTCCTTGCGAATGGCCTTTGGGCGCATGGCTGACGACGGCGAATTCGTGCCGGAAAACTCAATCCACGTCGGGCGGGAGGCGATATATATTCCTATTGATGAAGATGGCCGCTGGCGTTCGCTGCTGCTGCGCACGTTGGAAGTGCTACAAATGGAGAAGTAGCTATTGCTCAGAGAAGAGGCATGAGACACGTCACTTGCTCCTCGCCATCCTCGTCCCTCCTCAATGGACTGTCAGTTTCCCTCTAAGACGGACGTATTGCGCATAGTCAATCTCGACGCGGCGGCGAATGTAGTCCCAGGTTCCGGGCGCTCGTCTCTGCGCCTCCTCCACGCGCTCAGTAATGCGCAGAGCGAACGCGTCAGACCCTGCCCCGCTGCCGTAGCTGACAACAAGCACACGTTGGCCCGGCTCGGCCACGTCCAGAATCGCCGTCAGGCCGACAATTGCGGAACCGGCATAGGTGTTGCCGATCTCGCCCACCAACAGGCCGTTCTCCCACTGACTTTCCGTAAAGCCCAGCGCGCGCATCGCCCGAACAGGAAACTTGATATTCGGCTGATGCACCACTACATGGTCGAACGCCGCGGCCGTCGCGCCCAACTCTTCCATCATCTGCTCGGCAGCCGGAATGACATGGCCGAAGTAGCCGGGGTCGCCGCTGAAGCGTTCGGCATGGCTGGGGTAATTGTTGCCGGGCCTGCGCCAGAAATCGGTCGTATCCGACACGTAGCTCAAACTGCGTTCAATGACCGCTACGGAATCCGCAGCTGCGCCCAACAGCATCGCCGCGCCGCCCGCGCCCGCCGTGTACTCCAGCGCGTCCCCCGGTCGGCTCTGCGCGGTATCCATGCCAATCGCAAGCGCATACGAAGCCATGCCGCTGCCCACCATGCCGATGGCGGCCTGCATCGCCTCGGTCCCTGCTTTGCACGCGAACTGCCAGTCCGCGGCCAGCGTGGCCGGCGTCGCGCCGATTGCCTCGGCCACAATCGTGCCCGTCGGTTTGACGGCATAGGGGTGGCTCTCGCTGCCCACCCAAACAGCCTGGATGCGCTGCGGGTTGACCTGCGAACGCGCCAGCGCATTGCGGGCCGCTTCGATGCTCATGGTCACGGTGTCCTCATCCAGGCCCGGCACCGCCTTTTCTTTGATAGGGCTGCTCTCCGTCCTGTTTGAGAGCTTGCCCTTTTCCTGAAGAGATGGTGGGTTGCTCGTGCCCAACTCTCCGCTCCATACCCGGCTAATCTCCGCGCCCGGCAGGCGGTAACGAGGTACGTATGCGCCGTATCCGACAATCCCGACTGGTTGGATCGATTGATTCAACATCAGTGCTCTCCTTGAAAACGCGCCTGTCTGCCGCGGCCATTTCTCGCCGTATCTTTTTCAGCGGCGCAGCAACTCTTTGGCCCGCTCGACGCGTATATTTCCTTCGGCGATAATTGTCTCAGCGATGCGCTCCACCGCTTCCCCTTCGGCGCCGGCTGCCACCGCCATCTGGCGCGCATGAAGACGCATATGTCCCCGCTGGATTCCCGTCGTTGTCAGCGCCCGCAGCGCGGCCAGATTCTGAGCGAGTCCCACGGCGGCGACAATCTCACTCAACGCTCGCCCCGCTGACACGCCCACCGTCTCGCCCTTTGAAACGAACGGTTCAACCTGTCCTTGGCCGGGAAGGCGCAGGATCTTCAGCGCGACCTGGGCTGTCGGGTGGCTGCGCGTCGCACCGCCGACCGTACCCACGGCCAATGGAAGTTCCAGGCGTCCGAATAGAGAAGCGGAGCCGCCGCGGCCGCGCACACGCCAGTCGGTCAGGGCGCGGTACTGGCCATCGCGCGCTGCCCAGGCGTGTGCCCCGGCCTCCACCGCCCGCCAATCGTTGCCCGTTGCCAGCAGCACCGCGTCAATGCCGTTGAAGATTCCTTTGTTATGCGTCGCCGCCCGATACGGGTCGGCCACGGCAAAGGCATTCGCTTCAGCGATCCTGTAGATCACGTCGTTGCCATCAAGGGCCTCGCTGGCGAACGCTTTGGCAGGAATGTCAACCTCTGCCCACGCGCGCCGCTTGTCGCTCAGGTTGGAGAGGATACGCAGCCCGGCCCGCCCACCGCTCAGCCGCTCCAGCAGCGGAGCAGCGGCCTCAGCTGCCGTATTGACGGCATTTGCCCCCATCGCGTCGCGGCAGTCGATCAAGATGTGAACGACAAGCATTGCGCCCGTCGGCGTGTCCGGCAGATGGCGTACCTCTATCTCTTGGGGACCGCCGCCCAAGCGCGAGATGGTCGGGCTGGTATCGGCTGCGGCCAGGATCTGCGAACGCGCGGCGATAATTGCTTTCTCTGCTTTGCCCGCGTCCGGCACGTCTAGCAACTGAACCTGCGCGATCATCACCGGTTCCGTGCTGCCCGTGCGGAAGCCGCCCCCCGCGCGCGCCAGCAGTGCGCCCGCGCTGACCGCTGCGACAACGGATGGCTCCTCTATCGCCATCGGAGTCAAAAACTCCTGGCCGTTGATCAGGAAATTGGCGCCGATTCCCAAGGGCAGCGCGTACCGACCGACAACGTTCTCAACCATTTTGTCGGCCTGCTCCGTGTCCAGACTGGCGGCCAGCAACGCAGTCTCTACGGGACTGAGCGCCGCCCAATCTGCAATGAGGGCAACTCGATCCGCCAGGCTTCTCTTGTAGAATCCCTGTAGTCGCGACGATCGACCCTCTGCGTTCAACTCGATGATAGCTGCCTCCTGGGCGGCATGTGGCGCGCAGGGCATGCGCTAAAGGATAATCCGCCGAAGCCTTGCGGGTTGCGCGCGGATCCGGTTCGCTCTAGGGCAACCTTACTACGCGGGGGCTTTCAATCTCTCTCAGATGTCAATCGGAAAGGTTTTGACAGTTTCTGTTCACTCGAGTGCCAACAATGTTTTGGCAATCGGAACTTCGAACAGTTGCGGCGCAATTGCTATGCTGGAGACAAGAAGAATCAGGGCTACGGCAAAGATGACCGCCAGAGGGCGCTCGCGCGGCAATAACTGATTTTCGAGCCGGCCGAAGAACACGCCGACCATGCGCACGAATCCGAAAATGACGCCGCCGCTTGAAAGCAGCACAATCGCGGCAAAGCGCCAGTCAACCTCCGCGAGAGCCTGCAAAGCAGACCAGTGCCCGGAAAACCCGGCCGTCAGCGGGAAACCGGCCAGTCCCAAGCTGCCCAGTAGGAACGCGGTCGTACTCCAGGGCAGTCGCGTTCCCACGCCTTGAAGGCTCTCCAGTTCCAGGTCGCCCGCGGCCCGACGCATCTGGGCCAACCCGGCCGCGGCGCTGAGGGTACTCAATATGCGCAGCGCAAAGAGGGTGACGACCAAAGGTCGGCTGCGATCGTCTGAACCGGCCAGGAGCAGCAGAATCAGGCCCCAGTCGTGTAGCATGGCATAACCCCATAGGCGGCCGGGATGGCTTGCCCCAGCCGCGGCCACTCCACCCCAAACCAGAGTGATAATGCCGGTTGAAGTCAACCACAGGTTGAATGCGGAACTGTTCCTCAATGGCGGGTAACTCGTCGCCGCCAGATATACGACATAGAGAACGAGAGTCTGGTAGAGGAGAATCGTAAGCGCCGTCGCAATCGGCGGTGATGACTCGCCAAGCTGCGGCTGCGCGCTATGCAGAGGCACCGGAGCCAGAAGAATGATAAGTCCCACGCCCAGGAGTTGCGCAGCATCGGCGGCAACCCGGGCATCCTGCGGATTGAGAGGCAGCTGTTCAATGTTCCAGGCGGCGAGCAATACAAAAGGGGTCGCCAGGATCGGTGGGAGAACGGCCCGCAATGATCCCAACGCGTCCCCCACAGAACCTACCTGGATCGGGAACACGCTGATTGTCAACAACATCGCCAGAAAGACGGGGGCCAGAAATACCGGCGGCAGCGGAGCATCCATCATCAACGCGATTCCCGTATACCCCGTCCCAACCAGTAGAAATGAGGGAGGGAACAGTCTGCCCTGACTTGCCGCGGCCGCCAAAAACATCCCCGTGCCCAGCAAAACGAGGATAGCGACGACAACCGGCTCGTTTGATTGTGACAATTGCAGACGAAAGCCGTACTCCCATATCCCCGCTTTCAGGTCGAGGGTGATGGGAAGGTAGGGCGCCGCAAATGTTGATATGTCCAGAGGGAGCCGCCACAGCCAGACGCCTACGAAACATAAGAGTCCTCCACTTGCGATCAACACAGCGCGCTCCCAACGGCGCAGTAGATAGGAGCTGAGGGCCGCGGCAAGGAGAAGGCTCAACAGAAAGGAGGGAAAGGCGACTTGGATCATGGAATACGATTGTTCGAATTCGTAGGTGAGCTGCTGGCTTTCAGGAATCGTCTGCCTGGCCGCTGGCAACCAGAAGCTTAGGGCAAGGAGCGGGGCAGCGCCCCAAACACGCTCCATGCCAGCAGTGCGGTTGCGGGCCGGTGAGACTTATCCTTTGCGGGCCGCGGGGTGATGGCGGCGGTTGATAAGAGAATAGAACCAGTAGGTGATACCATACCAGAGGATTCGTGCGCCGGCCGCAATGCTGAGTCGAGGTTGGATGCGCGGCGTTAAGCCCGGATCGGTTGCTGGGACCTGGATCGACGCCAGAGCATTGTCCTCCGCCAAGAGCAGATAACTGCACGACAGCGCCACAAGCAACTGCAAAATGCCCAGTGGCACGATAACGGCGGGCAATGGGAACAGGATGGACAGAAACGCCTGAACTGGAATCATCCACAGCAGCAGGGCGATTCCGCCAAACAGAGCTGTCTCGGCCAAGCCCAGCGTGAGCAATGCCAGCGCCGTCAACCACAGGAACAGAAATTTGGTCATATCGTTCAAGAGGGGCAAGGCGATTTCGGCGCCCGCTCTCCAAGACAGCAGCGCGGCTAATCCAAGGACAAGTGTGCGAAAAACAATAGAACTGAATTCGCCTGTATGATCGACCTGAACGCTGCTGGTTTGCAAAATAGAAAGCAAGAAAATCATGCAGGACAGAAATAGAACGCCGAAATGCACCGCCGGCCAGGGCGCAGGCAGTGCATAGGCGGAGCCAATGATCCCGCCGATTCCCAGTTGCACAAGCAGCAGGCCGGGAAGCGCCACGCGCCAATCCCACAAGACGAGAGCAAGGCTCGCAGCGAGTCCCAGGACAATGTATAAAGGTGCGGAAGACCAGAAATCTGCCATGACTGCGATTCTTGGTAGTCGACTACAAGCGTGAGAAGCCAGAAAGCAATTCTTTGCAATCAGCTCTACAAAGCAGCCTCGGCGCCATGCTTGACAAAAGCCGGAGCTGAAATGTTCCCGATCACACGTTCAGAATGAAATAGGCGACAATGCCAAAGACCATGACCCATCCAATATGGCCTGCCCCTTCGACAATCTCGAGGCCCACGTCCCAAACATGACTGGCGCTGCTGGTACCCCAACTGGTTATGCGAGAAAACCAGTCAAGCGCCGTGAGCCGAGCTATTCGCCCGGACCAGGTCCTGAGGGCCGGAGTCGTGCCCGTCGCCTCGCCGATGGCGTTCAAGCGCAGGCTGATCTGCGAGCGCAAAACGGCAAGACCTAGCCCCAGCGCGAGCGGGCCGGCCAGAGTTAGCCAGACCTGCCAACTCGCCACCGCGCTGGGGGGATTCCCTGCACTGCGGGGAATGGCGTCGGCCAGATTCGTGATGCCCGTTATCATCTGCGGGAAGACACCGGCTATCGTCAAGGGGATGGCCAATACGACAACATAGATAAGAAGTCGGCTTACCATCCAGGCATCAGGCTCTGATTCCGGGCTGGGATTGTCGCCAGGTTCCGTTTCCCAGATGCGCAATAGGGATGAAACGTAGATCATCTGCGTAACCGTATACACGGCAAAGAGGGGCAACATCGTCCCCCCGTAGTCTCCGCATGGCGCGGCCTCACCGGCGCAATTGGAATCCATCAGCAACTGGGCGACCGCGGATTGAGTGAGGAATCCGGGGGTAAATGGAACGCCCACCAACGCCAATACGCCCACGCTGATCGGTATCTGCCAGTGCCAGGTGCGCCATATGCGTTCTCCAATCAGCCACAGGCCCCCACCCAGGGCAAAGGTCGTCGTCGGCCACAGGACCGCAGCCGGCCCGCGGACTTCCGACAAAATGCTGGCCAGGCCGGCGATGCCCACCGAGGTAATCAGCACGAATGTGGTGTGTTCCTGTCTGGTCGTCGTCGTAAACGTGGCGATGGCGGAGCCGAGCAACCCCAGCAACGCAAGCGCCACTACTTCAGGGCGAGCCAGCAAACCCTCCCCGGCAAGGCCGCTGGACCAACCCAGCAGCCACAGTCCGCACAGTGCCGGGGGCATCTGGTCGATGAGGCGGTCTGGCATGAAGAGGCGCTCGCCTCGGTGCGGCAAAAGCCAGAGATGCAGCGGGTAAACCCCTGCACGAATCACACCGGCCAGCAGCATTAAGACAACCGTCTCCTGGGGCAAGTGGCCGCCGGACAGCGCCTCGGCCGGGCCGCTCTGACCGGCGGGGAGCAGGCCAATCAGCAGCAGCAGCGCCCCCATCATGCTCAGGCCCTGAAACTGACGCGTGGGCGAAGGCCCATGTACAGTGGGGACGACCGCGTTGCGGGCAATGATGAAGAGATCCATCACCACCCACATGAGTGTAACCGTGAGCAGGTTATTGCTGCTGGTGAAGAACAAGGCGCTGGCGATTGCGATCAGGGACAGCGCAAGCGTTTGCGCGCTGTCCTGCTGACTGTCGTCAGAAGTCCGCCCCAGGCTCTGCCCGCCAAAGCCGCCGAAGAGCAGCCCCCCACCGCCCAGCAAGAGAATCAGGCAGGAGACGTACCAGTTCCAGCCATTGCTCACCCACAGAAGGTCCGCGCCCGCGGAGAAAAAAGGCTGCCACGGAATGCTGAAGAGCGGCACAATCGGTTGCATGCGCAGTGACACAGTCAACCCAACCGCCGCACCCCAGAAAAGTAGCGCAACGACGCTCAGGAATCCTGTCGCGCTCCCTACGATGCGCCAGCGCCGCAAAGGGAGTGTGAGGCGGCCCAAGAACCAAACAACTATGCTACCCAATGTCAGTACGAGGGGAGGACCGACCGGGGTAAAGAGCACTGATAGGGGATCGGCGTCAATGTTCATTTCAGTCAATTCTAGCACAGTCAATCCCTCGTCCGAAACAAAGGATGGAAACTGGAAACGGCGCCAGCTGTGTCTTTGGTCAATTGCGGCGGGCCGTCGAAAGGCGCCGCTGTTGCCAAGCCAGAGTCTCTGCGGCAACGATTGCCGAATCGGGCGAACTGAAGTAGAGTAGTCGAAATTGAGCGAACAGGAGGAAAGGGATGCCATCCACCCAGAATCTACCGCGCGCGACGACGGATATCGAACGGGCCAAGAAGGATATCGACGAGTTTGGCTTTTGCCAGATCGCCGGCGCACTGGAGCCAGCCTTGGTGGAGGCTGCCCGCGCACGGCTGATCGAGCAGGCGGCCGCCGAATTGGATCAGGGCGCAGCCTTTGAGGATGGCGGGCCAAAACAACAGTGGGGGGCGTTCACGGACGGCCGCGGACGACTCCGCCAACGGGCCTACACCGCTGCAGCAGGTGGCGTCAATCAGCGCGTCTGGATGTTGGTCAACAAAGGGCGAGTCTTCCGCCAAATCCTGTTTGCCGCCAGTGTTCGCGCTGTCGTCGATCACGTCCTGGGCGACGATTATCAGCTCTCCAGTTACTCCGCAAATATCGCCAAGCCGGGCGGCGTTGCTATGAATCTGCACACCGATCAGTGGTGGATGCCCAACCCCATCGAACGCAGACCCTCCTCTGTGCCAGTAGGCTCGATCACGCGCCAGCGCACCAATCTGGACGGGGAGGAGCCGCCTGCGCTGATCGCGCCCTGCGTATGTGTCAACGTCATGTGGATGCTCAACGATTTCAGCGCCGAGAATGGCGGGACTCGCTTTGTTCCCCGAAGCCATCTGCGCGGCATTCCTCCGCCAGAACAGGACGTAGATGCGGAGACGCTGGCAGCGGAAGGGCCGGCGGGAACGGCTATGATCTTCGATGGCAGGCTGTGGCACGGAACCGGCGCAAACGTCAGTTCCGAGAACCGATACGGTCTGCTCACCACCTTCTGCGGGCCGCAGTTCCGCCCCCAGGAGAACTTCACCATCGGCACGCGCCCAGAAGTGGTTGAAGAGGCCTCGCCGGAACTTTTGGCCCTGCTCGGATTCAAGATTTGGAGCGGCTACGGTCGTGTGGAGAGTCCGGTCGCCGAATTTATCTCCCAAAGCGAGAACGCTTTGGGAGAGTTGGGGGGCGCTCGTTCCGACTAACGTGAGTTCCATCTGACTCGGGGTCTTTACGCATGGGCTGCATTCAGGGGGCACGTGTGCCTCGATTGAAACGCGAGTGACCGCCGAGAGGTAGCCGCAGGCTCGCTCCCTGTCAATTGTTCGCAGATCAGAGCCCCGTATGGTATACTTCGATTGCAGCAACATCTGACGTGTGAGGAGACCTTGTGAACGGAAACTGGACGCGAAATGCCTTTGTTTATCTGCTGATCTTGGTGGCCGCAGCAGCCCTGTTTCTCAATGTGTACGGCCCCAGCGAGACTCCCCAGAATGTCAGCCTGAGCGACGTTGCAAGGCAGGTCGAACGCGGCAGCGTTGCACGCATCGACGTGCGCGGCGAGAGACTCCAGATATACACGCGCGACAATGAGCAACCTGTGGCCAGCCGCAAGGAGGAGGGTGTCGCCCTGACGCGAACGCTGCAAGGCATGGGCGTCTCCGAAGAGAGCTTGGCCCAGGTCAAAATTAGTGTTCAACCCCCTTCGAATTCGGGCAACTGGTTTGCACTGGTCATCAACCTGCTCCCCCTGATCCTGATCGCCGGCCTCTTTCTGTTCCTGTTCCGCCAAAGCCAGAGCGGTAACAATCAGGCCCTATCCTTCGGCAAAAGCAAAGCGCGCATGTTTGTCGGCGACCGGCCCACTGTCACCTTTGGCGATGTCGCCGGCGCCGATGAAGCGAGGGAGGAACTGGAGGAAATCGTCGAATTCCTAAAGGAGCCGCAGAAGTTTGTGGCCCTGGGCGCCCGCATCCCCAAGGGCGTGCTGCTGGTCGGCCCGCCTGGTACGGGAAAAACGCTGATGGCTAAGGCGGTTTCGGGCGAAGCTGGCGTGCCCTTTTTCAGCATCAGCGGCTCTGAATTCGTAGAAATGTTCGTTGGCGTGGGCGCCAGTCGGGTACGCGATCTGTTCGAGCAGGCGAAGCGCAATAGTCCCTGCATCGTCTTCATTGACGAGATTGATGCGGTCGGGCGCTACCGTGGAACAGGCCTGGGCGGTTCCCACGACGAACGCGAGCAGACCTTGAATCAGATTCTGGTGGAGATGGACGGGTTCAGCACCGATACGAATGTCATTCTGGTGGCCGCGACCAACCGCCCCGACATTCTCGATCCTGCGCTGTTGCGTCCAGGCCGGTTTGACCGGCGCGTGACCATGGATCGACCCGATTTGCAGGGACGGCGGGCAATCCTCGATGTTCATGTGAAGGGCAAGCCCCTGGATCCCGATGTAAACCTGGACCTGATCGCCCGCCAGACCCCCGGTTTCGTCGGCGCAGATCTGGAGAACCTGATCAATGAAGCCGCGATTTTGGCTGCACGTCGTAACCGGCGCATGATTGGCATGGAAGAAATGCAGCAGTCGATCGAGCGCATCGCCATGGGCGGGCCGGAGCGTCGCAGCCGCCTGATCACCGATCGAGAGCGTCGGGTTGTCGCGTACCATGAAGCTGGGCACGCCATCGTCGCCCATGTTGTGAAGGGCGCCGATCCCCTACGCAAGGTGACAATTATTCCACGCGGCATGGCGAGCGGCGCAACGCTGACCGTGCCGGAACGGGACCGTTACCTGTTGCCCCGTTCCTACTTCACTGACAGAATCGCCGTGATGCTGGGCGGTCGCGTCGCCGAGGAGTTGGTCTTCGCCGACATCTCCAATGGCGCCAGCGATGACATCCAGAGGATTACGCGCATGGCGCGAGCGATGGTGATGAAGTACGGGATGAGCAAGAAGATGGGGCCATTGCAGATTGGTCACCAGGAGGAGAACCATTTCCTGGGCCGGGAACTCACCGAGCAGCGGGACTACAGCGAAGAGGTTGCGGAAGCCCTGGATAGCGAGGTGCAAAGCCTTGTAGGTGAACAGCACGAGCGCGTGCGTCAGATTCTCGCGGCACACCGTCCGCAACTGGACGACGTCGCCGAAGCTCTGCTCGCGCGTGAAACTCTGGAGACGGAGGAATTTGTCGAGGTCTTTGAGGGCCGCGCCGCCTCGGACGATCTGCCCGACGCCCTCTCGCTCCAACCTGCGTGATTTCTGCCGCCCATCTCTCGTTGCAATCACGGCAACCGGCAACCGACAGGCGAGAGACCGATGACTTCACTGTTCAGGCTTTGGCCCTGTCTCTGAGCAGCTTGAGAAGCGCAGGGCCATAGGTTTGGGCCTTCCACGGCCCGACCGCTGGAATCTTCTCCAACGCGGCAACCGAGGTCGGCTGGCGTGCCGTTATTTGCAAGAGCGTCTCATTGTTGAATACGATGTCCGGATCGACGCCGCGTGCGACAGCCGTTTCCGATCGCCATCGCCGCAAGGATTCGTAACGGTTCCGTCCAGCCGCGGTAAGGGAAGGCTCCGTTCTCCTCGTGGAGCCCGGGCGCTTCGGAGCGGGCCGCTGCGCTCCACTGCGGACCGCCTCCAGCAACTCTCCACCGAACCAATCGATCTGTCGTGCGCTCAGGCCCGAAATTTTCCGCAGCGCCGCCTTACTATGCGGCCTTTCATTTGCCAGAGCAACCAGTGTGCTCTCACCCACTACTTTGAACGGTGGCCGGTTCGTCCGCTCTGAGAACTTCTCTCGCCACTCCCAAATCGTCTGCAAGATGTTCAGGTCTTTTTCGGCAACCGAGCGGATCTGCTTCATCTGCCAGAAGGTGCGCGCCTCGGGTGGTGTATACTCGATCGTTTCAATGATTCGGAACGCTTCCCGCGCCTCCTCCCAACGACCTGCTGCCTGCAAGCCGTCGACTTGGCGGGCGCGCAGCGCAGGCAGATAGTGCGTGTCAATCTGCGCATAGGTCTTCTGCTGGGCCGTCAACGGGCGCTGCCCCCAGTTCGTGCGCTGCATACGTTTGTCGCTGACGACTTCGAACTCCTCCAGCAAGACCTGTGCCAGCCCAACGCCCTGCCGTCCCAGAATTCTGGCTGCAAGTTGTGTGTCGAACAGTCGCCGAATCCGAATGTCGAAGTCTCGCTGAAGAATCAGGATGTCGTTGTCCGCCGCGTGGAGGATTACTTCCGTCGTGTCATTGGCGAGAATCCTGCCAAGTTCGCTCAGGTCACGCAGTCGAAAAGGATCAACCAGATAGTCCGAGACTGCGGCAGGATCAGCGGAAGGAGAAGAGGCGCCGGGCGTCGCCGGAGCCGAAATTTGGATCAGACAGACGCGCGGCGTATAGCGAAAGAGGCTGTCGCTCTCTGTATCCAGCGCCAGCCAGGGCTGTCCGTCGAGATGGCGCAGCATTCGATGGAATTCTTCAACAGAGTCTACAAACGTCGGCTTGGGAATTGCGGGAGGCCGCTGACCGCCCGGAGGACGACCCGATCGGCCACCCTTACGCTTTGCCCGCGTCATCGCAATCAGTTGCTCCTAATTAGTGTAAGTCAGACTCCGCTCCGGCATTGGCTGCATCATACCGCAACCAACGCGCCTCGCCAACTATCCCACCCCCTCTTACTCTGATGCCTGCCAGCGCTTCGGCAAGGAATTGAAAGAGGGGGAAGCCGTACTCTTCGCTGCCTCCAATTTACTTCCCCCATCTGCGATTTCCTCTCAATTGTGATATTATACCCGCGAGCCGGCCTAGGCTGGCTGCACAAATCATCTGTCAACAGACTGTCTGACCGAACATGGCCCGTTGGTACTGGTACAACAAAGACGGCGATCAAATTGTGTCGCCCAGCCATCCACCGCACAGCCGCCCCATCTCCGCGGCCGTGGAGTGGCTGCACCCGGACCTGATCTCTGATCTGCATCATAGCTTCGCCCACTGGACCGCAGCCGAACTGTCGACCGGCCCAGTGGTCCCGCACCGGCTATGGATCGATCAGACCGGCCTGATCGCTGTACGGTTCTCGGCTGACGCGCCGGCCCCGCAGCCGGCAGTCGGCGCCGGTGAGGCATTGGCGCAGTGGCTCGTGTTGATGGCAAAATGGATGGAAACGTATGTGGTGCTGGCTCGTGCCCGCTCCGTCTGGTCGCTGGCGGAGCTGGCCGCCGCTTTGCCGTTTACTTCGCCCTGCCTGCTGCCCCGCACGCTTGCCCAACTCCCGCCGAGCAACTGGGAAGAGGTGGCGCATGGTTTGGCCGCAATCGTTATTGATGGGTCTTCGATCGGGCTTTCGCAGCGAACCTGACGGACATAGACAAGCAGATGGCGTGAAAGCCCTTCAACGTGGATCAAATGTAGAATGGCGCCGCCCAGTTTGCCGCCGAGCAGTCACACTGGTCAAAGCGTCTGTATGGATTTGGTGGATGAACGCTGAGCCAGATAAACAAAGAAAACGTCATGGAACCCCGGCGTCAAATGCAAGGCATTCCGGGGACACATCGTCGAACTTGTGTCAAGCTCCCGACGCGGAGAATCTTGATTACACAGTTCGCCACAGCCACTCCGCCGGCGGGGTTGCCTACCGAAAGCGAACTGTCGACGCGTTCAATGTTTTCGAAGTGGCTCTGATCGCCTCCGATCGGGAAGGCCGCCGCTGGCAACTGCCCAAAGGTCGTCTCTACCCAACCGAGAAACCGCTGGCCGCAGCACTGCGCGAGGTGGAAGAAGAAACGGGACTTGAAACCGAGTTCGAGACTTTCCTCAAGACTGTGCGTTACGAATACATGGATACCTACGCCCGCACCGTGCCGGAGCGTGTCTACAAAATGGTAGACTTCTACCTGCTGCGCGTGGTGGGCGGCGTCCTCTCCGACGCCAGCATCGAAGTTCAGAAAGTGGAGTGGGCCACGACCGAGGACGCACTGGACCGACTCGTATACGAAGGTGAACGGGACTGTATCAAGCTAGCTTTGGAACATCTTAATGGTCACTGAAATCGCGAAGGCAAACTCTACGCAGGTTCGTGCCGTAGTGAAAATGCTTATCTCCGGCGTCTCCAGCGATGTGAGCAGCATGGAGGAGATAGCGGGCAGCTGGTGGCGGCGGCTGTTGTTTATGCACTGGTTCGGGCCGCGCTTTCTGGGCAAACAGATGGATACATTCGTGGCGACCCAGGGCGAGTGCATCGTTGGATTCTTGATAGTCCAGTATGACGGCGATGCAGCCGGCACCTTCGATTGGGCGTATGTCGAGCCATTGACTGTCGAAGAGAACCGGGAGGAGTTTGCCGATCTGATCGACGCCGCGCTGGATTATGTGGAAGGCCAGGGTATACATCCCTACTTCTATTTCGGATTTGCCTACTCCTCGGAATCCGAGATTGAGCAGGTGCTGGAGGAAATCGGCCTACGGGCGGCGGACTATCAGACCACGCAAATGGTCGGCACGCTGCCTCTGGAAGAATCCACGCAGTTGCCAGAAGGCTTTCAACTGACTCCGCAGATTTCAGCGCGTTTCGGCCCCCGCATGACCGAACTCCTGCCGTCCGTCTACCCCGGCGCGGCGGCGGAAGAGATTGAAATGATTGCCTCCATCCATACATCTACGCTGCGGTCCTCAAAGACCCTTCTGGTTGTAGAAGAGGGTGCGGAGATCGGCTTCGTTCAGCAATTTCGCTGGCGGGATGAACTGCGTCTGCTATTCGCCCTGCCTCCCCGACTTTGGGGGACCGACTTAGAGCGGCAACTGGTCGCCTATCTGGCATTTTTGACGCAGGGGCGAAACCAGCGGCTGCGACTGCGCACTTTCAGCCAGGAGCATCTGGACGCGGCACGGGAGTCTCTGTCGCGCCTGGGCCTCACCTGGCAGAAGTCCCCTTGGCAGCGCTGGGTCGTGGCATTGAGCGGAGAACAGGCCAAGCAGGAGGAGGCCGAAGAGCCGGACAGCAAGGTCGAGAACCATGCTGCGATTTGGCCGCCGCGGTCTCCACAAATGGCGCAAGACGACGAGCGTGAAGCAGATAAGAGCAATGACGGCGCGAAATGAAGGTCTCTCTCAAAGCCTACCCGATGAGACGGCAGATGTCGCGGTAAAGGGAAACATCAATCCGGTTCCGCCACTTCTCCCTCACGACAGCGTACAATTCTGTCCGACAGACGAGGGGCTTCCCCTTCCGGCTCGCCTCTCGCAGACGATTCTTTCAAATGGCAGTGGCGGCCTTTCGACCGGCTACCTTCGCAGCGAAAGTGGACACTCGATCTTCTACAGCTGCTGGCGGCCAACCGGCCCTGTGCGCGGCGGCGTCCTGATTCTACATGGGCTTGGCGAACATGGCGGGCGCTATCGTCATCTGATCGCGGCGCTTGTCCATGCGGGCTATATGGTCTACGCGCATGATCACCAAGGCTTTGGTCGCTCCGGCGGCGTGCGTGGATATGTCCACAATTTTCACGACTACTTGGCCGACATCACACAGGTCGTGTCCATGGCCCGGCAGCGCAACCCCGGCCTCCCTTGTTGTCTCTACGGCCATTCCATGGGCGGGCTGCTCGGTCTTCTACATCTGATGGACGTGCCGGGCGCGACCGATCTTGCCGTGATCTCTTCGCCGTCGCTACAGGCGCACAATCTCTCCTTCGTCAATCGCATCCTCAAGCAGCTATTGATCATTCTACATCGAGTGCGGCCCACTTTGACCTTCCCTCAACAAGGTAGCCTGGACGTAATCTCCCGAGACTGGGAAGAGGTGCAATTGGCAGTGAAGGATTCGCTGGGCGTTCGCCACCGCAACGCACGCTGGGTGGTTGAATTCTTCGAAACCATGCTGCAAGTGAGGGAACGGGCCGACGAGATTCGTCTGCCGATTCTGATGATGCAGGGTTTGGCGGACGCTGCCGTCATGCCCGCGGCCACGCAGGCGTTCTTCGCCCACATCGCCTCCACCGACAAGTCTCTGCGTCTGTATGAGGGCTACTACCACGAACTTCACAACGACTTGGGTCGAGAGAAACCAATCGGCGCTGCAATCGACTGGTTGGACGCCCGCTGCAAAGACCCGAGCCACCCCTAGAGTGCTGGCCTTCCTTATCTAGCAGATGATCCCCTTCTTGGCCTCGGGGCCGTGGGCAATCGGATTCTCGCCAACCCAGCGCTCATCAACAGGTTCGGCGGCAAGCTGATATCGGGTATCGGTCGAAAGCCGCAACAGGTTCGAATGGTTGTCCATGCTGGCGTGCATCGTATACATGCTGAAAACGAGCAGGTCGCCAAGCTGATAGTCGGTGGTAAGCCAGCGGCTGTTCAGTTCCTGCCCGACGGCAACGGCATCCTCGGCATACAGACCTACGCCGGTGTGGTGCCAACGCTTCTTCCCCGACTCGATCTCTTCGGCATCGGGCGCATTGGTGCAGTAGACATCCACGTCGATCTGGCCGTAGGTAGCCTTGATCTCCTCCTGCCGATGCGAGTTCTCCAGTATCATCAGGCCGCCCATCCGCTTGGGAATATCCCCGAGAGGCGTCCAACTGGTATAGAGCTTCCTGGTGCCGCGCCCCATGAAAACGATGTCATAGTGAGGGCTGGTGGCCGTTTCCGTGCCGGGCGTTTTGACCCTGTGCCAAGTGAAGTCCAAGTGGCGGATGGGGCCGCCCAGAAAGCGCTCATAGAAGGCGATCATGGGGCCGTCATAGAGCGCCTGGCGCAGCGGTTCATTGTTCTTTGAGAGTCCCTTCATGCCCAGGGCGGAGACGGCCGCCTCCCTCTTGGCGACGCCATCCATCAGTGGAAAGTTCAGGTTCACGAAGTCCATATCGGCAAGTGCTTCCAGCATCTTCAGCCGGGCGACCCACAGCGTATCGCAGTTGAGCAGGCCGGGCAGATAGAGGTAGCCATCGGCTTCGAAGCGGCGATGCAATTCGTCGAGGTCGTCGAGCGCGTCCCCTGAAACGCGCAGTTCGCCGAACTTGTCCGGCGTCGTGTCGAGCGGTCTCCCCTGGAAAGTGAGCGCCTCTTGCGCGAACATCGCTACCTCCTCATTGAAAAATGAACAAGCGGATATTACCTGCTTAATGGCAACTATAATAACCTATTGAGCGCCAAATGTGAATCCATTGCTGTTGGCGGGGTGCATCCGAAAATGGGGGCGAGCTTCTGGCTACCTCTGGGCAGTTACACTGGGGTCCGCAACCCGCTAGTCTGGACAACCGCAAATCCTGGATGCACCCCTGTTGGCGGAGTGGCCACAAGCTAACCTCGACAGATCGACCGCTTCCAATTTTGACGTATTTTTTCTTGCCAAGTAAAATGAGGCATTTGTAATTGGAGTAGCCATCGGTGGCTGCTGTGGCTTGAAATGGCAAGCCTCTGAGCAATGTGAAAGGTTGAGCTAATGGCCAAGCAAATTGCGCTCTTCAACCACAAAGGCGGCGTCAGCAAAACAACCACTGCCTTCAACCTGGGTTGGATGCTTGCAAACAAGGGAAAAAAGGTAATCCTCGCGGACTGCGACCCACAGTGTAATCTCACGGGATTGGCCTTGGGGTTAGAGGATGTTGAGGATTTCGAACAGATTTACGGCGGAGAAGGGGTGAGGAACATCCGTGACGGTCTGGCGCCAGCCTTCGAGGCTCGGCCCACGCTTATGAAAGCCGCGACCTGCGAACTGGTTGACGGTCAACCGAACATGCATCTGTTAGCAGGGCACATTGGACTCGCCGAATACGAGGTCACTCTGGGCATCGCACAGCAACTTTCCGGGTCGCTCTTTACCCTCCGAAATCTGCCTGGATCTCTTCACCATCTATTTTCTCTGACTGCTGAAAGGTATCACGCCGATCTGATCTTGGTTGATATGAGTCCGAGCCTTGGCCCGATCAACCAAAACCTGATGATGACAAGTGATTATTTTATCGTCCCTATGGCACCGGACTACTTTTCAGTAATGGCAACCGACAGTCTTGCCACTGTCTTGCCTATGTGGGCAGAATGGGCAAAACACGCGAAATCATTTCCGGCACTGAAGGAAGCGGAGTATCCTTTCCCTGACAGGGACCCCAAGTTTCTTGGAACGATTGTTCAGAAGTTTCGATTACGGGAAGAAGCCCCTTCTGTTGCCTTCCAACAGTGGATCGACAAAATATCAGAAAAAGTCAAGACAAGACTTCTGCCTGAATTGGGCAAGAACGGTATGTTGCTTCCAGAGGAAACATACAAGAAGGTCAGACTTGAAATAGGTCAGCCGCTCATTCAGATGTCAGACTATAATAGTCTGATTGCCCTTTCCCAAAAGCATCAAGCGCCAGTTTTTGACTTGACTGATGAGCAGATTGGGCAATCAGGAATCGTGCGAGACAACACAAGAAAGTCCATGATGCGGTTTCGAACACTGTACTCTGAGCTTGCGGACCGCATAATTGGTCTAGTCGAAAATGCTGGATGTCATTCAACAGTTTCGTGAAAACATGGACCGCGTGCGAGTTCTTGGCGGGTTGTATGGAGCACTCGGCCAATTGACGACCCCCGCTGTGGATGCGACCGATCTCTTGCGAGCGCAATTCGTTATGTCTGTCAGCGCGCTTGACCACTACGTACACGAGATCACCCGTGTCGGAATGCTGGAGGTGTATGATGGAAAACGGCCTCCTACCAATGCCTTCCTTCGGTTTCAGGTGTCATTGGACGCTGCCTTGACAGGGCTTGCCGGGACGAGCGGGAATAGTTGGCTTGAGACCGAAATCCGTGCAAGGCATGGATATCAAGCTTTCCAACACCCAGACCGGATAGCGGATGCGGTAAGGCTCTTTACCTCGTGCGAGTTGTGGCCGTCCGTAGCCTCACGGCTAGGCCTGTCAGTGCAAGACGTAAAGGATCAGCTTCGTCTCATCGTAGATCGCCGACATAAGATCGCCCATGAGGCCGATTTAGCCCCCAGTTATACTGGAGCGGTTGTCCGTTGGCCAATTACCCCTGCTGACTCGGCAAATGCCGTGAGTTTCATTGAAGATGTCTGCGAAGCAATTCATGTCGTCGTCTGACAAGAAGACCGAGAAAGCATATCAACACGTTCACCCTGACCGCGAACTATGCAGTAACGTGGGGAGAACTGACCGCCAGCATTGCTTGGGCCTTGAAACGATTCCCATTCCTTACGACCTTTGCGCGCATCTTCGCTCACCCCCGTTTGTGGTTCATGTTGTCCGAACGTACTTGCGCAACACCCGCCAATCCTCCGGCGCGGAGCCGCCCGGATAGGAGACCGCAACCTCGCCCACATAGAGGTCGCCACGCGAATCGAAGGCGATGTTGTGCGGGCTGAAGTAGCGGCCAGCGCCCAGCGGATCCTCCATCCCCCATTCGCTCAGAATGTTGCCGCTCAGATCGCGCACCGTGATGCGGGCTGGCGGATTGTCGACTTCCGGCGCCTTGGTCTCGCCCATGAAGATGCCGCCCACCTCGGCCACGTACATCTTGTCATCGGCGTCGATGCACATGTCGCAGGGCCACCACATATCGTCCCACTGCGTGATAAACTCGCCTTGTGCGTTGAAGATCTGCATCCGGCGATTCTGCCGGTCCGCTACATAGACAGTGCCCTCGCGGTCCACACAGACGTTGTGGGGCGTTTCAAATTGGCTAATGCCCTCGCCCGGCTCACCCCAGGAGAACAACAACTCGCCATCAGCTGTGAACTTATGCACGCGCGCATTGCCGTAACCATCGGACACGTACAGGTCGCCCTCGGGCGAGAGCGCAATGCCAGTCGGGTAGTTGAAGGGCGGCCCGGCGCGCTCCACGATCCGGTGGTCGTCCCAATCGTAGCCGGTGTCGGCCGGATTGTCCGCCGTCTCAATCGACATGAGAAGCTCGCCCTCGGTCGTGAACTTGTGCATCGCGTGGCCCCAGTCATCGACGCAGTAGACGGAATCGTCGGGGCCGATGAGTATGTCATGGGCGCGCTTGATCAGCCCCTCCCCCCACGAACGCAGGAAGCGCCCCTCGCGGTCGAAGACGATGATCGGATGTTCGCTGCGGCAAAAGACGTAGACCCTGTCCTGGGAATCCACGGCCACGCCCGGCACCTCCACGATATTCCAGCCGTCAGGAACCTCTGCCCAATCGTCGGCTTCCTCATAAACATACTGTTCGCTACCGAGTCGCATAATTCCTCCCCCTCATCTGAATGGATTCAGGCCTTAGTCGGCCCGTGCATGTACATTTACTTCCAAATAAGCAAATACGCAAAAAGATTCACTCGCGCGGTCTGGGCGGTATCTCGTCTCTTTCCGGCTCAAACCAAAGCCCGGCCACCGGCGGCGGAACCGGATCGCGGGCGATGCGCATATCCACGACGCAGGGCCGTCCGCACGCCAACGCATGCCGCATTGCATCGCCGATCTCGCAGTAGCGGTTGACCGTCACTCCCTCGGCATTCAGCGCCCTGCCCAGAGCCGCATAGTCCGTATTCTCAGTAAACTCGGTTCCGATAACGCGCCCCCCGTAGCTGGCCTGCTGTCCTCCGCGGATGGCCCCCAAGGTCTGGTTGTTGAACACCACCCACACGACTGGAGTATTCCACTCTACGGCCGTAATCACCTCTTGGCATACCATGAGGAATCCCCCGTCGCCGGTTACGCAGACGGCCGGCAGATCGGGGCGAGCCAGCTTGCCGCCAATGATCGATGTCGGGCCGAAGCCCATCGGCGTCCATCCGCCGGGGTATAGCAACCGGCGCGGCGAGTAGATGGGAAAGAACGCGCCAAAGTAGTGGTTGTGGTCGCCTGTATCTAGTGAGAACAGGATGTCCCTGGGCAGAACGCGCTGGAGTTCCTCGACCACGCGCAGCGGCTCCATTCCATCCTGATCGCTGCCGTCTCCCGGACTCTCCAGACGGAAACCGCTTTTGACCCGCGCCGCAAGCTCCACGTTCCTCTGTCTGCCCCGCGGCGTCTCCTTAGCGGCCAGCGCGGCCAGCGTCTCCTGTAACGTGGCCTTGGCGTCGCCCAGCAGCCCGATCTCCACCGGATAGGTCCGCCCGATCTGATTGGCGTCGATGTCGATCTGGATGAAACGATTCTGCTCGACGAACGGCATGCCTTCCGTCCACCAACAGGTCGACAGATCGGAGAAACTGAAGCCGACCACCAGCACAACGTCAGCATGGTCGCGTATCATTTCGTGCGCGCTGGGATGTCCCAGCCAGCCCAGATTGCCCACGCTCAGAGGGTGATCCTCCGCCAGGATTCCCTTAGCGGCATAGGAGGTCGCTACCGGCGCGCCCAGCAGTTCGGCCAACCCCAGGATCTCCTGCCCGGCGTCGGCAAGGACCGCGCCGTATCCGGCAACGATCACCGGATGCTCCGCTTCGTGAAGCGCTTCCGCCGCTTTCTCAATGGCCTGCGCTTCGGCCCGCACGCGCCTGGCATAGCGGAAGCGGTCGGGATCGGGAATGTCGTCAAAATCGTGGAAGGCGGCCTGCAAGTCCCAAGGGATTTCGATGGCGACCGGGCCGGGATTGCCGCCGCGCGCCAGTGCGCAGGCCTTGCGCACCACTTCGGGGATCAGGTCGGGATGCTGCACCTGCCACACCTTCTTGACAACCGGCTGCAACACCTGGACAAAGCTCTGATCCGGCAGGCCGTAGAAGGGGCTGGTCTCCTGCAACTGGCCGCGGCCGACCCAGCGCGAAATCACCCCGCCGAAGATGGCGAGCATCGGGCTGGAGGCGGCCATGGCCGTGGCCAGCCCCATCACCATATTGGCTGGTCCAGGTCCAACCGAAGCGCAGCACACGCCGATTTCGCCCGAGATGCGGGCATAGCCGTCAGCAATGTGGGCCGCCGCCTGCTCATGGCGCGTCAGCATAAAGTCGATCTGCGAAGAATCGAATATGGCATCCAGAATGTTGGTGTTGCCATGCCCTGGATGGCCGAAGACGTGCCTGACCCCCTCCAGTTCCAGCGCCTTCACCAGCGCCTCAGCGCAGCGCATTCGCTCCATGATCTTTGTCTCTCACTTAACTGACTTGGATCGATCCTGTTCTAATTCATTAAGTAACTGTCCGCAAACAACGTAGCGATTTCAATCAAGCTTGGACTGGTCTATCGAACGAAACCGCTAAGTTAAAAACGGACAGTTACTAAGAGTCGTTGAATCTAATGTCCAGTTGGCACGCCATACGGACTTTCCATGTATTTGCCGACGTTGCGGTTCAGCGGCCAGCCCTGTCCTCCCGTCAAATGGAATGCGTCCGATCTGCCGAGCAGCCAGAAGAACATCTCCGCGGCGTCATTGCAGTCGCGGAACTGCTCGCGAAAGGTCTGCCCCTCCAGCTTGTAGTTGGCCGTGGCGATATCGAAGTCCGGCTCACGGATCCAGTCGCGCCGCGGCGATTCGGTACGCCAGTAGTTGTATTTCAGCAGATTGCGTAGTCCTTCCCCGCTGGCTGCTGAACGACGGTGCCAGATCGAGTAGACGGTGAGGAAAATCGATCCCGCCGGCGCAGCCGCTCGATAAGCGCCCCGAATTGCGCCGTAGTGTCCCATCTGTTTCGACAGCGAGAAGAGAAAATGGGAACCGGGCAGCAGTTCGGTCGGCCCCAGATCAAGGGAACAGTCCTCTGGATAGTAGAAGACCTGCAGGTAGTTCAGCGCCGGGCCATGTTTGGAGTTGCCATCGCGATGCCAATTCTGCGACGGAGAGGGACACATGACGCGATGGTTGCTCATTATGATCGGCAGCCCGAAATTCTGGCTCAGTAGAGAGCGAACCGCTCCGGCCGCCTGCGGATTCAGAATCACATTGTCCACGAACCAGTCCTCCATCAGGATCTCTGTCGGCTCGTGCGACGGGTACTTGTCAAGATAGCGGATCGTGCGGCGGTTAACCTCGTCCGGCACCACCCCTTCAAGCAGAAAGTAACCCTGCTTGCAAAACTCCAGTACTTGGCTATCGGTCAGCGTTGGTCGGCACGAATGTGTTCTCATTGTGAACAACCTCCTGAAGGCAAAGTCGGGAAAGTCCACGCCCGACAACTCTGGCAGTCAAGTAATTTGGCAGGGGAGAACTACCCCATTCGACACCAAACTCTTTCGCATAGGCAGCGCAAGACGCGCTGCAAACTTCGCAAAATCCACTCTTTTCTAACGTATTTCATAGATCTCCGCCCTCTCCTTCGCGACCCGATTGCGCGTCAGTTGCTGCAACTCGGTGGGCATACGCTCGAACGTCTCGGGCCAGACGGGTTGATGCCCGCCCTCACGCGCCAAGTTCCACCAAGGCGGATAGTAAGCGATATTGAGGGCCATGCGATGTTGGTCAAGCGTCGTGTTGGCTCCGTTTGCGTGCCACACACCGCCATGCCACAGAAAGACCGATCCGCGGCGCCCAGTGATGGGCAAGAGGCGCTTGTCGTCCGCTCTCATGCCCTTGGGCGGGCGGCGGCGCAGGCGGTGGCTGGTGGGCATAATGCGCGTGGCCCCGATCTCCTCGGTGAAGTCGGTCATCATCCAGATCGAGTTGATCATCCAGGGCGTGTCCGGCAGGAGATCCGGCAAGTCATGCGCCGAGTCTGTGTGGACGCTGCCAGCAGGCGCGCCCGGCTTGACCCATTTGGAACAGGCTTCGGCCACGCGTATGTCCTGCCCCAGGAAGTGCCTGGTGACGGCAAGCACGTCGGGATGGGCCGCGCATGCCCAACTTATCTCATCCAGGTTCAGCAGACCGAACAGTGTCTGGTAGAGATCGTCGTTCGGGTCCTGAAAGTAGGCGCGATTCTTCGGATCTTTGTGCAGCGCAAAAAACTGTTCCGCCATACGCTCCGCCTGCTCGGCTGGGATCGCCTCTTCCAGCACGCAGTACCCGAACAGATCCAGATGGTCAATAGCCTCTTGTATTTTCAATTCAAGACCTCTCGTCCATAAGGACAGCTTCTTATCGCTCAAGAATGAACTCGCAGCCCAGGCCAAACGTCCGGCTTTCATCCACCAGCAGCGCCAGATTGGGGAACTGAACGACGCGCCAGCCATCGCGCACGGCATCTATCACCGCCTGATAGGGCCAGTCCTCTGCATCTGGGATCTCCTCAGCGATTTCGCCGGCCTCGATGAGGAGCATTCCATGTACGGAACTGGTCAGGGAAGTGCTGCCAGCTTGCAGGTAGAGCAGATCCTGGCATTTCCCTGTTGTGCCATTGGCCGCTTCCAGCGCGTCGCGCAACATCTGTTCGCTGAGCGAACCGTCTCGAAAGGCCTGGATACACTGTTCCAGTTGGTGAGTGATTTTGCGTTCTGTCATCGGCTGTTCGTCCTGTGTTATTGATGGCTCAGCTGGTCCGGCACGGCGTCAACCTAATGTGGATTCACAATGATTCCACGACATGAACACGGGCTGCCCCCAAGGATCACGGGCAGGCGCAGCGAAAAAGGTGGGCCATCGAGATGCGCCCATTCAACCGACGAGAAAAGCACGCCACTGCTGCAATCACTATGTATCCTGTCCATCCACAAATCCATGAGGTGATGGTTCAGACAACATCTAGACCGTATACGCGGAGCGCGGTCTCCCCCAAGACCAAGGCCTGTTCCCGTGGCGAAAGAAATTGCGTGTGCAGTTTCGCCAACGTTACATACTGTCGATACGTCGCGTGAACCAACGTGCCCGGCTGATCGCTGCCCCACATCACCTTGTGTGCGCCAATGCGCTCGATGGCCAGACGAAGATAGCGTTCGGCACTGGGGAAAGGATACCCCTCTTCGTGGACATAGGCGATTAGAGAGGCGCAGTCGAACCACACGTTGCGCAAATGGCCCAGGTCGATCTGCTCCTCCCACAGTTGCCAAAGCCTTGGGTCGGCCTCAGCTGAAGGCGTCGGCTGCCCCAGATGAGCGATGACGATCTTCAGTTCGGGATGGCGCTCGGCAATGGCACGCACCGCTGATGTCTGGTAGGAGCGGCTACCGATGCCACCCAAGTCCAGAACCAGGATCAAGCCGCGCTGCTCCAGTTCCCGCCACAGCCAGGCAAGGTCGGGCGCATCGAGCCGCGCACTTGGATGGATACCGCACAGGCCGGTGGGGACGGAACATTCCAGCTTGACGGCCCGGAAAATCGTCTCTGCGCGCCCTGCGCGTGGGTTTAGAATCTCCTCGAATGTCTGGCGGCCATCCGCCATCCAGGGGTCGAAATAGGCGGCTCCGGCCAGCTTGCCCGGGTAGCGTTGGAGCGCCTCCGCCACATACCGGTTACACTCGCCATAGAATGGCCCCTGCAGCAGGACCGCCCTATCCACGCCAGCCCAATTCAGATTGGCCAGGAGCGTGTCCGGCGTGTAGGCCAGTTCCTCACCGAAAGGAGGCGTCACCTGCACTTCGTCAGCGCCGATCATAGCCCGCCCGTACCCCATTCCCCGTGTTGGACCGGCGGCATTGAGGCCATGAATGCGAGGGAAAATGTGGTTATGGGCGTCAACGATCATTATCTCTTCTCAGTGCGGAAACTCCTAGCGTCTCACCGGTGCAGAGCGAAGTAGCTGGCAATTCGTGCCAGAGTTGATTTTCGCATAGTACATAGCGCGGCGTTACGACACGCCCAGCGCGCGCCGACCCGCAGGCGTCAACAGAACGATCCGCCCCAATATCTCTCCTGATCGTAGGACTTTCAACGCCTCGTTGGCCTCCTCCATGGGAAATGTCTGGGTGACGATCGATCTGATTTTGCCTTCTGCCATCAAACGAGATACCTCGATCAGATCCTGCTTGCGCCCCGCGCGCGTGCCGATGATCTCCAATTCGTTTTGCGCTAGATACTTGCCTTCCACTGGGTAGTGATCAGGCGTATAGCCGACGATGACCAGACGACCGCCATGCCGCAGCGAGTTGATCCCAGCGCCCATCGTCTCCGTCTGGCCTACGATGTCGATTACACAATCAACGCCCAGCCCGTCGGTGCGCGCGCGGACGGCAGTGGCGATGTCCATCTCTTGCGGGTTGAGAAGTTCGTCCGCGCCGAGTTGACGTGCCCACTCCGCCTTGGCGTCGGACAGTTCAACCGCCAGTACGCGCGCGCCGGCCGCCTTGGCCAACTGGACGGCCATCGAGCCTACGCCGCCGACGCCGATGATCAGCACGCTCTCGCCAAGGCGCAACCTGGAACGATCTACCGCATGGAAGGCCGTCATGCCGGCGTCGCAGCAGACCGCAATGTCCGGCCACGCCACATGCTCGGAGACCCGCACAAGCTGGCGCGCCGGGAGGGCCAGATACTCGGCATAGCCGCCGTGTCGGTCCTTTGCGCCCAACACGCCGCCCATATTGACACAAATTTGTTCGCGGTGGGTCCGGCAAGGAAGGCAATCTCCGCAGGTTGTGAAATTGTAGGCGATCACCCGGTCGTCCCGCTCAAACCCTGCTACCCGGTCGCCAACTTCGGCCACGATTCCGGCCACTTCATGCCCCATGATGAAGGGCAGATCGGGCGTGTAGCCAAAACCGTCCAGAAGTTTAAGATCTGTGCCATCAATTCCGCATGCCATGACCTGCACCAGAACCTCATCCGGTTCGGGCGTGGGCGTGTCCACCTCCTGCCATTGCAGCGGTTGTTTGAATGCGCGCAGGATGGCCGCTTTCATATGTGAGCCTCCTGAGATTTCTTATCCTGCTTGAAGTAGTCGCCGTTTCCGAACAACGGGAGGCCGTCAGCCTCGTTCGAGAATGTCTTCAAGGAATTCCTTGCCGTCCGTCAACACCTGTCGCGGATTGTCGGAATAGCCCCACGCCATCGCCTCGTACTCAACCGAAATATAGCCGGTGAAGCCGTTCTCGATCATGGCGCTGATCAACTTGTCGAATTCAATGTCGCCTTGTCCCAACGGCGGGAAGCCGAAATTCTCACGATCGCCGCGCGCGTCCTTGGCGTGCATATGCTTGACCCGGTCGCGCAGCGCCAGGTAGGCGTCCAACACGGAGTCACCGCGCACATGGTAGTGGGCCGGGTCAAACAGGACACCAAGGCTTTCGAGTCCATCGGTGTTAAGCAGTCGTTGCAGGCGCGCCAGGTTATGCACCAGCGAGCCGTAGGGGCTGGCCGCTTCGATCAGGATCATTACGCCCAGTCTGTCGGCCTCCGTGGTCAGTTCGCGCAGCGCCGCCAGACACCAATCCCAGTACGTGCTCTCCCAGCCATAGAACAGCTTGGCGCCGCAACCGCTGATCACATAGGGAACTTCCATATCCGCCGCCAGATGCAGCGCGCCGCGGATGAACTCGATGTTTTCCTGCCGGACGGCGGGGTCGCCGTGGATCACGTTGGTGTGCGCGTTCAGTGCGCCGATGGCGATGCCCGACTGTTTCGCGTAGTCACGCACAGCGCGCCGCCGACCCGCGTCCGCCTCGGAACTCATATGTGGCTTGGGATGGGGGAGGAAGGGCGGCGCCAGTTCCAGGCTGATGTCGATGGCCTGGTAGCCGTGTTCAACGAGGATGTCAATCGCCTGTTCGACGCTGTACTTGTGCAAGAGACCGGAATTGCAACTTAGGCCTTTCATTGTACCTCCAACTGCACTGCGTAATGCGTACACGGTATTGCGTTGAGCGCTTGTATGCCCGACAAATGTCCGCCGACCTCACAACCCGATCAAGAAGCGAACAGTTGTTAGGAGACATCACGAAGTATGCAATACGAAATGCCTGAAACACAATTCAGTATCGTGGAGGATTACTGGATGGGCGGCAGTCCGACTATTTCACGCGCCTCCGCTGGCGATGCAATCTCTCTGCCAATCTCGCGGGCGATGCGAACCGCCTTTTTGACAAGCTCGGCGTTGGTCTTGGCATAGACGCCATCCTCTATGAAGGGGCAGTCCTCCATGCCGATGCGCACGTGACCCCCAATTGCAATCGTATGGGCCACCATGGCCCAATAGTTCGGGGGATCCATGCAACTCATGCTGAAGTTGGCGCGCGGGGGCAGATTGTCCACCATGTATTGGAGTGCCTTGGCCGTTGGCGGCGTCCAGCCCTGTCCGTCCCAGCCGAAGAACAGTGTCAGCCATATCGGTTCCGGCAGCAAATCCTTCTCAATTTCGCGCTCGCCGTCCTCGGTCCAGAAATCACCGGTCCGGATCTTACCGATTGCCCAATACGCCCCGGTATTGAAACATTCGATCTCCTGCTTGACTCCATGTTTTTTGGCCAGGCTCGAATACAGTCGAAGTTCCGGAATGGGGTGGATCGAGTAGATGCCCACCGGCGGATAGTCGGCATCCGGCTGGAAGTATTCATCGTGCGAGTTGAAGTTGATCGAACTCATGTCCGGTTTCAACTCTCTCCACAACTCCAGCTTCTGCGCCAGACGCATACTGGCCAGCCCAAACTGTACGATCGGCTCACCCGCGTCGCGCACCCTGTCGGTGATGTAGCGCCAGCCCTCGACATCGGGAATCGACAGCTGCTTTCCGTCCGCCTGGATGACCGGATCGGACGTGTATTTGCCGTGCGTGTGAACGATGGTCGCGCCGGCGTTCATGGCGCGGATGTACTCTTCCGCAACCCCTTTGGTGTCGCTGCAATGCGTCAGGTATGGATTGCGCGGATACGACCCCGCTGAATCGGTGGTCACGGTGATGACGAGTTTTTGCATGATTTTCCTCTCATTAAGATTTCCTTTTTACTCTGTATCGGATTCAGGGCTGCGGCGAATCCACGTATGCGATCCCTTGCAATTCGAGCTGGTCGGCAAAATGACAGGCGACGTGATGGCCCGGAGTCAGTTCGGTCAACTCCGGCGCGTCGGTCTGGCAAATGTCTTCCATATACCGGCAGCGCGGATGGAAGACGCAGCCGGGCGGCGCATTGGCAGGATCGGCCGGTTCGCCCTCCAGGTCCAGGCGCTGCATGGCGTGGTGGGGATTGGGGCGCGGCACGGCTGAGAGCAGCGTCTCGCTGTAGGGATGCTTGGGATTGCGCAGCAGCTCCTCCGATTCCGCCACCTCCACCAATTTGCCGACATACATCACCGCAATCCGGTTGCTGATCTGCCGCACGACGCTCATGTCGTGGGCGACAAACAGGTAGGTCAAATCCAGCTCCGCTTGCAGGTCTTGCAACAGATTGACAACCTGGGACTGAACCGACACATCCAGGGCGGAGACCGGCTCATCACAGACCACCAGCTTGGGACGCTGAATGAGCGCGCGGGCGATGCCGATTCTCTGGCGCTGTCCGCCGCTGAAGCTGTGGGGATAGCGCGGCAGATGTTCGACCTTCAAGCCCACCGCGGCCACCATCTCGGCCACCCGATCTTCCAGCTCCTGGCCGCGCGCGATGCCATGCGCCAGCAGCGGTTCGCCCACCAACTCCAGGACGGTCATGCGTGGATTCAACGACGAGAAGGGATCCTGAAATATCATCTGCATGTTTCTGCGAAACGCCTTGAGTTCCTGTCTTTCCAGTCGATTGAGATGAATCTCCTCGCCCTCGTCATAGAAAAGAATGTCGCCTTCCGTCGGCTGGTAGACGCGCACTATACAGCGACCGGTTGTCGTCTTCCCGCACCCGCTTTCGCCAACCAGACCCAGCGTCTCGCCCTTCCTGATAGAGAGGCTTACGCCATCGACTGCCTTCACGTAACCGGTCGTCCGGCGCAGCAGACCCTTCTGGATCGGAAAGTATTTCTTCAGATCAGTGACTTCCAGCAGAAGTTCGGAATCTTCAGCCATGTGCAACCTCAGTAAACGCTTCGCGCTCATCGGGCGATTTGCCCATTTCCGATTCCAGCAGTCGGACATTTAGCAACAGGCAAACTGGTCGCGCATTCAGTTTTCTTCGGCGTCAGAATAGAGAAAACAGCGCGCGAGATGGCCCTGTTCCGTCGCCGTCAGGTCGGGCATTGCCCGGTCGCATGTGCCCGGCATGAAGCTGGGACAGCGGTCGCTGAAAGCGCAGCCGCTGGGAATCTCATACGGATCCGGCACCACCCCTTCGATGGCGCGCAGGCGCGGCAGCTTCTCCTCGTCGATGTGGGGGATCGAGTTCAGCAGGCCCTGTGTATAAGGATGCTGGGGATTGTCGAAAAGTTCGGTCACGCTGGCCTGCTCGACGATGCGCCCCAGGTACATGACGGCAACTTCATCCGCGACCTCGGCAATCACACCCAGGTTGTGGGTGATGAAGATGATGGCCATGCCGAACTCTTCCTGCAGAGCCGTCATCAACTCCAGGATTTGGGCCTGTATTGTTACGTCCAAAGCGGTCGTCGGCTCGTCGGCGATCAGCAGTCGCGGGGAACAGGAGAGCGACATCGCGATCATGGCACGCTGCCTCATGCCGCCGCTCAACTGGTGAGGGTAGGCGTCCACGATCTGGGTCGGTCGCGGTATCCCCACCTTGCGCAGGTTCTCGATGACCAGCTCACGTGCCTCTGTCTTGTCCACACCCTCCTGATGGAGCAGGATGCTCTCCATGATCTGGTTGCCGATCGTGTGCATGGGGCCGAACGATGTCATTGGCTCCTGGAAGACCATGCTGATCTCGGCGCCGCGAATGGCTCGAATCTCGGCGCCGCGGGGATCGAGCCGGGCCAGGTCAGTCTGGCCCCCAGAGTTCCCGTTCTCATGGCGATGCAACAGAATTTCGCCGTCCACGATGTTGCCAGGCGGAGACGGCACGAGACGCAATATCGAGTGGGCCGTCACCGACTTGCCGCAGCCGCTTTCGCCGATTATCCCCAATGTGCGGCCGCGCTCAATGTGGAACGAGACGCCGTCCACTGCGCGTACGACCCCTTCCTGCAAATGGAAGTGCGTTTTCAGATTCTTGATTTCGAGAAGAGCGTCTTGGGTCATTTTACAATGCGTACTGCGTGTTGCGTAAATTGGGTTGTATACACCAGCGCCCTGTCACAAATCATGTAATCGAATACGGATCGGCCGCGTCCCGAAGTCCATCCCCCAGGAAATTGAACATCAGCACGGTTACGATCACGAACAGCGCCGGAATCAGCAGCCAGGGATGGAGGGCTACATTGGCGATCATCTGCGAGTCCTGCAAGAGCGTGCCCCAGCTGACCGCCGGCGGCTGAATGCCCAGCCCGATAAAGCTCAGGCTGGTTTCGCCAATGATCATGCCCGGCACGGCCAGGGTGATGGCGACAACGATATAGCTGGTGAACAACGGCAGCAGATGCTTGGTGATGATGCGCCACTCGCTCACGCCCGAAACGCGGGCCGCGATCGTAAAGTCCTCCTCGCGCAGCGAAAGCAGCCGTCCGCGCACCGTCCGCGCCAAGCCGGCCCATCCCACGATCGAAAGCACAATGGTGATGGCGAAATAGGTCTGAATTGAATTCCAGTCACGAGGCACGGCCGCGGCCAGCGCCATCCACAGGGGCAACTGTGGGATCGAAACCAACAGGTCGATCATGCGCTGGATGAACTCATCGACCATCCCGCCAAAGTAACCGGAGATGCCTCCGATGATCAGGCCAAGCACAAAACTGAGGAAAACGCCCACCAGGCCAATCGTCAGCGAAATGCGCGTACCGTAGATAATTCGCGAGAAAAGATCCCGGCCCAGCCGGTCTGTGCCTAAGAGAAAGATCTGGCCTTCGTCGCTAACGCCAAAAAGATGCAGATCAGCCTCGAACAGACCCCACAGCTTGTAGGGATCGCCATGGGCAAAGAAGCCTACAGGATAGACCTCCTCCTTCACCTCTTCAAATATCCGCCGGTACGTCTCATCGCGGCCGCCTTTCAACCCATAGACGTACAGCCCGGCAAACCCTTCATCATCATACAGATGGAGCTGGACGGGCGGGGCATAGACAAAGCCCTTGAAATCCCGCTTTGGCTCGTATGGCGCAAGAAACTCGGCGAAGGCTGCAATCACATAGAGGACTGCCAGCATGATCATCGCGATCTGGGCCATCCTATGCCGTCTGAACCGCCGCCCGATCAACTGCCATTGCGACGCCGTGTAGAGAGCCTGCTTTTCGCGGTCGATGGCGCCCGTGGAAGTTGCTCCGTCGACCAACCTCTCTTCCGCGTGCGGGATGCTCTCGCTCATCAGGCCACCCCTTCATAGCGGATGCGCGGGTCCAGCCAGACCAGCATGATGTCGGAGATGAGGGTGCCGACTACGGTCAGGACACTGAGGATGAAGACGACGCTGCCCGCCAGGAACATGTCCTGGTTCAGGAGAGCTTGCAGGAGAACGGGGCCGGTCGTGGGGATGTTCAGCACCATCGAAACCAGTACCTCGCCTGAAATGATTCCCGGCAACATCCATCCGATTGTGCTGATCGCCGGATTCAGTGAAGTGCGCACAGGATATTTCACCAGCAGCCGTATCTCGGTCAACCCTTTGGAGCGGGCCGTGATTACATACTGCTTGTTCAGTTCATCCAGCATCATGCCGCGCATCGTGCGCATCATCCCGGCCGTGCTCGCCATGCCGATGATCACGATAGGAACCCAGATGTGCTGCAGCATGTTGACGAATTTGGCCCAACTCCAGGGCGCGGACTCATACTCCTGGGAGAAAAGGCCGATGGCAGAGATGTCAAACAGGACAAAAGCCACCCACAGGAAGATCAACGCCAGCAGAAAGCCGGGCGTCGCGATACCGATGAAGGATACGAAAGTCCAGAAATAGTCGGTGAGAGAGTATTGGTGGGTGGCGGAATAGACGCCAATTGGCACCGCCGTAATCCAGACGAAGAGCGCGGTAAAGATTGAGACCGCCGCGGTCAAGGGCACGCGTGCGGCCAGGATCTCTCCGACCGGCTTTAGGTAGGTGAATGAAGTCCCGAAGTTGCCTTCGAACAGGATATTGGTCAGCCAGAGCAAGTACTGCTCCGGCATCGACTTGTCCAAACCGTACAACTGCCGCAGCGCCTCGACCTGTTCCTCGGAGATCTGCGTGCCGGCGGAGCGCAATCGCAGCACTTCCATGTTGAGGATGTCGCCGGGCGGCAACTGGATCAGGACAAAGGAGATGATGGAGATGACGAAGAGCAGCGGAATCAGCAGCAGTATGCGCCTGCCAATGTACTGGGTAAGCATTGACGCAGTTTCCTATCGGGACAGTTTGAGGAGAACTCGTGAAATGCGCTACCGCTTCGCGATTTGAACACGGAGCCGAAGAGGAAAGAGGAGCGAGCAGACCCCAACTCCTCTCTCCTCACTAATTCGGCTCAGCGTCGGCTATCATCCTTCCAGAAGTAGAACTCTGCCTCATTGGCAGACTGGATGTGGTAGCCCTTCTTGGCCACATTGCCAAGACCCTCATTGACAATCAATGGGTTCTTAGCCGGATCGACAGTGGAGATCCAGAAGTAATTGTCGCGGAAGATAGCGATCATCTGGTCCCATAGCACTGTATGCTCCGCTGGGTTTGACGTGGAAAACATTTGACTCTGTAGTGTGCGCAGGTCTTTATACGCCTGCGGCGGTTCGACGCCCACGGTCAGCGGGTCGGTTTCTTCCGGGTTTTCGGCCGCTTCCTTGCCGCCTCCCAGATTCCAATCATACCACGCCATCCATAACGGGGCATAGTGGCGCTGCCACGCCTGACCGATGTAGTCGTTGGACTCGTGCCACGGCCAGCGCGGGTAATGCGCCCACCAGACCATGGCCTGCGTCTCGTTGGCAGCCGCCTGGGTCAGGAACAGATTCTGCTCAAGCGCTTTAACGGAAGTGCAGATGCCAATATCGGTCCAGTTCTTGGCCACGATCTCGGCCGTCGGTAACGATTCACCCGTGAAGGGCGTGAAGTTGAAGAAGATCTTCAACGGCTCGCCATCCGGCGTCAACCGGCAACCATCAGCATCCCGCTCGGTCAGCCCTAGCCCATCCAGGAGGCTCTCGGCCTCAGCAACATCAGTTGTGGGGTCCATCGTAATCGGCAGTTCAGCCAGTCCGGAATACACGGCGTCGATAATCGTCTCACGGTCGACGGCAAAGGACAGGGCCTTGCGGAATTCCAGGTTGTTGGCGTACTCGTTCCAGACCGGATCGTCGTAGGTCATGTTCAGATAGACCTCACCGGCGGAGGCGTGCATATCCAACACGATGACCTCATAGCCCTTCTCTTCGGCATGTTGGATATAGAGGGCCATGTCGGCAGGATTGACCCCACGGCGCACCATGTCCGCTTCGCCGGCAATGACCTTCAGTGTCGCAGCATTGACATCGGGCACAATCGAAATCTCAAGCCGATCGATGTAGGGCAACTGCTGGCCCCATTCGTCTACTTTCCAGTAGTAGGGATTGCGTTCCATCACGGCCAACGTCTCGCCCATCTCCGTCAGAACGTACGGGCTGAGGCTGGGCAGACCGGTCTCGTGCTGACGGTTGCCATTGGTATAGAGGCCGTACAGCCGATTCCACTCTCCGGCTTCGAAGCCGTTCTCGTCGAGCAACGCCGCAAGCTCATCCGCATCGGCGAAGTCGCCATGGATCTTCTTGAGATAGTCGCTGTCGGTGAAGCGGTGCATGCCGCTGCCGTAGGTGAACAGGCCCGGCCAGCCGCCGTAAGGCTCATCGAATGCCACTTTGAACGTGTAGCGGTCGATCACCTCCAGCACACCCACATTGCCGGTCGAAGAGTTGCCCGCGCGCCAGCGAGTCCCGATCAGAGGCGTGAGCGTCTCGTTGTGCAGGATATGATCCCAGAAGAACTGGACATCCTCGGTGTCGAAGTCAGCGCCATTCGAGAACTTCATGCCCTTACGCATGTGGAAGGTGAATTCCATGTCATCATCGCTGATCTCCAACGTGAAAATGCTGTCAGACAGCGTGGCAAAGTCATGTTTGAGATCTTCAGTTTCCACCCACGGCTCTGCCGAAATCCAGCCGGCGTCATGGCCGATCGTGCCGGCGTCAAAGTCGAGCAGGCGCAATGAACCGCCGTACTCGCCCCGCTCCATGACAGCCTGCCAATCTGGGATGCGATGGTTGCCGACCATGGGGTTAACCGGTAGACGTTCGTCTACAGGGGGCAGTTCGCCTGCCGCGACCATCGCGGCCAGCATTGGCGCCTCACAGAACGCCATGCCTGCGGCCTGCGCTTCGTCGCAACTCTCATGGGCTGATGAAGGCATTGCCTCTTCGGACGTGTCCGCGGCCGCAGGCGCCTCGGGCGCGGCCTCCTCGGCCTGCTGGGGCGCACATGCCGCGAGCAAAGCGACCGCAGCGATCGCAACAAGCAGATAAACCAGGGTTTTCCTCATCGGGTCACTCCTTTAGACTTGTCTTGTGGATCATGATCTGGCAAGGACCTGCACTTCAGTTCGGTGGCGATTTGGCCTCCTTTGATTTCGATTGGCTGACGGCGAGTTTGCAGGAATCGGGGCGGTCACAGCTACGCTTCCTATCTTGTTCTGTGAATCTGAGTGTCTTCTGTGTGAACAATGCGCGCAGAATGTGTATAATGCAAACATAATATCCCCATATTTCTTATCTGTCAACTTGTCCAAAATCACGGATGCACCCAAAATTACCGGGTTTGCCCCTGTGATGTCCGGCAATAAACCAGCCGGGCGCAAGGTGTTACACAATTTGCAATTCGTATTACAATACAAACACGCCGTTCACTTGAGATAAGGAGTCCTGAATTGCCCTTATTGCTTCTTGTCATACTGTTCGCCTGCGTTATCGGCATCGCTCTAGCCTTGATCACGCTCTCGCTCCAGAGGATCAGCGGGCGCGTCATCGACCAGTACAAGGATAGGCTCGACGATGCCAACTCAATCGTCAACCAGCGCCGCCCCCCGGAGTCTTGGATTCAACCGTTTAAGCAGCGGCTTGAAGGGGCTGCATCAGGTTCCCAGGAAAAATCCCCACCGCGCGACCAGGACGGCGCGACACGCCGCGACGATTCGGTCGCGCGAATCGGAGAGCAGGCCAAACGCCTCTGCCTGAAGAGACTCAAGACCTTGATTGCGTTTATGGAAAAAGGGAAGTTCTATGACGGTGACGAAACACGCGAGGTTGTGTTAAATTCGCTCAGGAGCGAATATGAAAGGTGGGCGTCCTGCCATGGAGTAGAGCTGCTTCAGGACGAAGGCGGAGAGGGGGCCGAAAGCTGACGATCATGAAACGCGGCTCTTCTCACTCCAACGTCCTTCTTACGAATTACGCAGTAAGCAGTACGCAATGTCTCTCTCCCCCTACCACATCACTCCTCCGCCCGAGTTAATGTCCTGACCTGTCATATTGGCGGCATCGTCGGATGCCAGGAAAACGGCAATCGCCGCCGCGTCTTCGGAGCCTGCGCCACTGTCGACAAAGCCTTCATCTGCGCACCAGCGTCCGGCAAGGATTGCGTTCGCGTCCGCCTCCTGGTAGCGACTGCGCACGGCTGCCTCATCAAACGGCTCTCCGCGATAGGCAGCGCGCGCGCGCTCCAACTCCACGCCCCGCTCCTCGTGAGAGCCGGGGCAGATAGCATTGACCGTAATGTTGTAGCGCCCTACGTCGGCCGCCAGCGTGCGGGTGAAACCGATCACGCCCATCTTTGACGTGGCATAGGGCGTTCGGTGAGAAAGTGGTTGCTTTCCTGTGCCCGAGCTGAAGTTGATGATGCGACCATACCGCTTGCGGATCATCTCTGGCAGCGCGTACTTGCAGCCGAGAAAGACTGAATCGAGATTGACCGCCAGTGTCTCCCGCCACTCCGCCAGGCTCATCTGCCAGACATCGTTGGTGGGGCCGGCAATGCCCACGACATTGGCCAGGATGTCAATTGTGCCGAAGCGGTCGATGGTCTGCTGCACCATCTGCTGCACGGCTTCTTCCTGCGAAACGTCGGTCTGAAAGCAGAGCGCCCGCGCCCCGGCGCCGCGAATCCGGTCTCCTACTCTCTGTTCAAGCTGCGCGACGGGAAGTATGTCACAGACGGCAACGTCGGCCCCCTCCGCGGCAAAGCGTAAGGCCACCGCCTCGCCATGCCCCCGTCCAGCCCCCGTAACCAGAGCCACTTTCCCGTCCAATCTACCCATTATTGAAGTTGCTCCCTTGCAAAATCGAAAGTACTACGCACTACCTAAGCCCCTTCTCAGCTACGACTGTCTCTTCACCACCGCCTCATCCAACTCCACGCCAAGACCCGGGCCGCTCGGGGGGATGATGTAGCCGTTCTCAAATCGAATCGGCTCTTTGAACAGTTCCTGGTGCAGGCCGGTTCCGTTGTACTCCTGGATCAAAAAGTTGGGCGAGCAGGTGTCAAGCTGTATGGCCGCGGCCGCCGCAATTGGTCCGCAGTACATGTGGGGCGCAATCATGGCATAGTGCGCCTCTGCCATGCCCGCGATCTTCTTCGACTCCAGGATGCCGCCGCACTGCCCCACATCTAGCTGGATGACCTGCGCCGCCTGCTTCTTAAGTAGCTCGGCAAATTCAAATTTCGTGACCAGGCGCTCACCCGTGGCGATAGGAATGCTCGTATGCGCGGCCACACGCGCCATCTCGTCAATGTTTTCGGGCGGCACCGGCTCCTCAAACCAGAACGGATCGAACTCCTCCAGCATCTTGGCAACACGGATTGCGCCGGCCGTGCTGAACTGTCCATGCGTGCCTATTCCGATCTCCAGATCATCGCCCACCGCGTCGCGAATACACTGGAAGATCCTGGCCACGCGGCGAATCGTCTTCAACGAGAAGTCGCGCGGTTGGGGAAACAGGGGCGTAAAGGGATCGAACTTGCAGGCCGTATTGCCTTCTTCTACCAGCCGCGCCGCGATCTCACCGGCCTTCTCCGGCTCGTCCCAAATGCCCTCGGTCGGCATGTAGGCGTAGGCACGCAGCTTGTCGTGGCAGCGCCCGCCCAGCAGGTTGTAAATCGGCTGCCCGGTCGCCTTGCCGATAATATCCCAACAAGCCATTTCGATCGCGCTCAGCGCCGGCGTCATATCCAGCCCGGGATGACGATAATCGTGCCGCGAGGCAAAGATCGTCTGCCATAACTTCTCGACATCGAATGGACTGGCGCCGACGACAAACTGCTCGCCCAGGTCTTTGATCAGCCTGACCTGCGCCTCCAGGTTGGTCGCATTCCCCGAAGGCCGTTCGCCCAGGCCGACGATGCCTTCGTCCGTTCTGAGTTGCACAAAAAGCCAGAGGCTTCCACCGCGAAAGGGCGGAACATTCTTGACGATGATGGTCTCTACGTCGACGATTTTCATGCCTTTCCCTTCCCTGATGTGCAGACGCGAAGACCACCGTGATCCAGCGGTCTCATTCCTGTATGTCTGCGAGGTGGTTCGCCTTCTGTGGTTGACACTGTTGATTCTAGCATGTGACGGGGTGTAGGAACGTCACTATACAGGAGCAGTAGGGTCGTGTCAATCGCAACTGAAACGGTGGGAGTCGCCCGAAAATCTGGGCCATCTCATCGCCGCGCTCGTCCAGTTGGCGTGAAGTGACCCTCGTCTCTGGAATCGCCTCGTATTCAGTCCATCCACCGACCCCGCGAAACTTGGTTCCAATAACGCTTGCCCAAAATCTGGGACACACGCGAAAGTGACGGGTGTGGTCCAGATTTGGGGACATCCCCCTGGGAACGCGGGCGTCTCGCCCGCAGCCCGTGTCGCTGGCCAGAGACACGCCCCAAACCCGCCCCCATTTTGAACTGCACCCGAAAGTGACAGATCAGTTGACTTTCGAGCGCGATAAGTTATCATTACATGGAGATCGTGAACCTACAATAGAGCTACAGTGAGAAAGAAATCAAAGACATGGCCGAATACCCCCCCCTTATGGGAGTCGATCCTTCCTCTGCTAATTTGGTTCGAGAAGCCCGACAACTGGCTCTGGACGAGTTATTCCGTACTTCCCAAACGGAACGGAGCCTTAAGATCGATTGTTCTTTCCCCGAAAAATTCGTTGACAAACTTTCCCGTAGGGAGGTGTTCAACAAACACCTTTTTCGTCCCAATACCTATCTGCACAAGTGGTGGGCAAGGCGATGTGGCACTACGTTTCGCGCCATTCTAAAACAATTTGTGCCCGACGGTGATCGTCAGGATTACTACACACCTGGCGGTTTAGAGGGGAAAATCGTACTCGATCCGATGATGGGCGGCGCTACAACTCTTCATGAAGCGATTCGATTAGGAGCGAATGTCATTGGGGCAGACATCGACCCTATTCCGGTAGTCCAGGCCCGCGCAGCACTAACCCAGGTAGCGCCGGCCGATTTGCGAGCCGCTTTCGACCAGTTCTTTTCTAAGTTGTATACCGGTATTGCACATTACTTCAAGACCGAGTGCCCGACTTGCCAGAAAACTGTAGACTTTCAGTACACACTGCATGGTATCCGCAAAACCTGCGCGTGCTGTGAGGTTGTACAGATCGACCAATTCGATCTTCGCCACGAGGCCGAAAGGACAATTCGCATTTGGCCTCAGTGACCTAACTATTACGCAAATAGGATAGGACTTTCGCTGGGAGGTCAAGAGGCTGTACACTTGAGAGATGATAACAAAACAGAAGTATGTCGAATACCTTGTCAGCACACCGATCAACTACACCTGTAGCAACTTGGCTGAACATCTGGAAGGCACGAGCCACGATGTGGTCAGCAATTACCTGAAGAGAGAGCGGCACACAGCCAGGCATCTATGGGAACTGGTAGAAGGACTGATCGACGACAGTCCGGACGCGTACCTGATCATTGACGACAGTGTACAAGACAAACGCTATTCACGGTCAATTGACATGGTAAAACTGCAATACAGTGGCGCTGAAGGGGGTCTGGTGCGCGGCATCGGTGTGGTGAATCTGGTTCACACCAGTGGTGAAGAGGGCGAGCATTATCCGCTTGATTTTCGCATCTACGCCAAGCAAGCAGATGGGAAGACAAAGAACGACCATTTTCAAGAGATGCTGCTGCGAGCCGTCAGTGACAAACAGGTTCAGGCCAAGACCGTGCTGTTTGATAGTTGGTATGGCTCCTGGCAGAACTTGAAGCTGGTTGACCGTCTGGGATTGACCTTCTACACCACACTCAAAGCCAACCGCTTGGTCAGTTTGAGCAAAGAAGATGGCTATATTCATCTCGATGAGATCGATTGGAGCGACGAACGGCTTCAGCATGGCATGATTGTCAAGCTCAAGAAAGTGCCGTTCAAAGTGAAATTGTTCAAGCTAGTTGCCACAAACGGCGACGTTGACTGGGTCATTACCAATGATCTGGATGAGACTGTGATCACGCAAGTCGCTCAAAAAGCGAACGAGTTGCGCTGGCAGGTCGAAGAATTTCACAGAGAACTGAAGCAACTGACGGGCACTGCCAAATGCCAATGTCGCAAAGCTCGTTCGCAGCGCAATCACCTCGCTTGTTGTTACCATGCTTGGCTTTCCCTGAAGTTCCAAGCTACCTTGCTCAACAAAACCATCTATCGCGTTCGCACTGACTTATTCAGCGATTATCTGCGAACCCAACTTCGCAACCCGACTATCCCGGCTTTTCAGCCAATTTAGCGAAAGTCCTATAGGAATTAGAGTACGTGCCCGGCGATTCATTGCGGACGTTTCATCCGCGACGGAGAAAAGAGAGAACGGTCACAAGCCGAATCGCCCTACCCGCGCCATGCGTGCCTGCGATTTGGGATAAACAGGAATGCAGGCGGAGGGTAGACTTTGTTTCGGCGGGGCTTTTCTTGCCGCCCGAATGGACGCGTAGCAGTTGTCGAACAGTTTGGGATTCGCCCATTGCACTGTCGTGTTTGACAAATCAGCTTGCTTCTTTATGATCATTGCAGAGAGTCCCCTTTGCACTTAAAGGAGTAATCTGATGAATGGGTCATGGCTAAAGCACAACCTCACTCCAGAAGAGCGCCGCACGTTTGCGGAACAGGGCTACATGGTCATCGAGAATGCCATCCCCCAGGCGTTGGTCGAGCGAGCAACGGTTGCGATTGACCGCATTACAGCAGAAGAGAAGTCCAGGGAGGGCATGGGAACGAGCGACGGGATCAACATCTTCGATTTTATCGGACGGGACGACGTATTCCTGGAGCTCCTCGACTATCCCACGACCTTTCCCAAAGTGTGGGGCATCCTCGGTTGGAACATCCAGCTCTACCACTCGCACTCGATTATCACGCCACCGAACGCAGTGTCCGGCCCCGGCCAGCAGGGGATGAACTGGCACAAGGACAGCGGGCGGCTCAACAATGAACTGGAGACGGACCCGCAGCCGCGCATTTCGCTCAAGGTGGCCTTCCTCCTGACCGATACGTCGGAACTGGGGCGGGCCAACATGTACGTGATTCCTGGCAGCCACCTGCTGAACAAGCTGCCGGTGGACGAGGACAAAAAGCCAAAGGGCGGGTTGGCAGTGCGGGCCAAGCCGGGCGACGCAGTCTTTTTTGATCGGCGCATCTGGCACTCTTCCAGCCCGAACACCTCCGAAATGCCGCGCAAGGTGCTGTTTTACGGCTACAGCTACCGCTGGCTGCGGCCACGAGACAACATGACGGTTGACCACATCATGGGGCGGGTCGATCCGATTCGCCAGCAACTCTTGGGGGCGGCTCCCAGCGGTTGGCATGGGTATTCCTCGCCAAAGCCGGAGGACGTGCCGCTGCGTGCCTGGTTGCAAGAGAATAATGGGGCCACCGATGCGGATTGAGCAGGTGGAGGCGATCAACCTGCTCCACCGCTATCCTGAGCGGCACCGCTTCCAGTACGGCGGGGGCATGTGCGACGCACGCGTTACCACATTGATCCTTGTACATACGGAGTGCGGCGCGGTCGGCGTCGGATCGGTCTATTCCTATCCGGCTCAGGCTTTTGCAAGCACGCGGCGGATGCGGTCGCAAAAGCCTTCGGCGCTGGTCTACCTGATCGTGCGCGAACAGCTTGCGCCCATGTGGTCAGCGCCATGCCCAACGGCGTAACCGTCGAGATTGACAGGATGAACAATCCGTTTGTGGACGAACTGTTGCAACGCCCCCTGGACGTGGTTGATGGCGAGATTGCGCTAGGGGACGAGCCGGGACTGGGCATCGAACTCAACTGGGACGTAATAGAGCGGACCCGACTAGCGGATCCTCTGCATATCCCCGATGGCGTCTATTCCGACATGATGTTCGGCAAGCAGAACCTGCCCCGTGCGCTGCCTTATCTGGAAAACGGTCAATAGTCTCTTAGGCGACCCACTCAAGAACGCCATTCGAATATCACTCCCAGAAGATCTGCCGGCGTATCGCGCATGGTTGCGTAAATGCCGGGCGCTTCGGTGACCGGGACGCGGTGGGTCACCAGTGGCTCGATCTGGACTGTGCCCAATTGGTAGAAGTGGCGCAGAATTCCCAAATCTTCCAGTGTAAAGTGGGAGGACGACTCGATTGACGCCCTCAGCGCATGAAGCATCGTTTGATGGAACCTCGTCTCTTGGCGACCGGCCAGCGCACCGATTGCGCCGTAGAGCGCGAGCAGTTTGTTCTCGTAGATGTAATCGAATAGGTTGGGCGCGCCGCAGGCGTCGATGATGCGGTCATACGGTCCCCCTTAAACAAGCATTTCATCGCCGGTAATATCGGAGATATCCACCACGCGGTGCGCACCAAGTTCTGCGGCGATCTCAAGCCGGCGCGGGTTGACGTCGGTGACGGTGACATGGGCGCCGAGGGCGCGAGAGGCTTGCGCCACCGACTGGCCGACTAGTCCCAGACCGGCAACCCATATTCGCATGGGCGCAGCCACGCGGATGCGCCGCGAGTGTCTGAAGCCAACGCCTGCGATACCGAAGAGGGCGCAGAATTCATGCTCGACTTCGGGCGACAGTTTGACGCAGAGCCGCTCGCGTTCGTTGGTGGAGGCAAGATCAACGATGTGCCAGCCCCGATGTCCCCCGTGATTACCGAGGAAGACGGTATCCCCGACAGCGAATGCGTCGACGCGACGCCCCACGGCTTGGATTACGCTTACATGCTGATAGCCTGAACGGGCCGGGTAGCGGCTGCCAAAATCGGCCATCAGGCCATGGCGTTCGGTTCCGTTTGTTACGCCGGAAAAGTGCGTGTGGGTCAGTATCTCCGTCGGGCCAGGCAGGGGCGGGTCCGGCAGGTCGAAGAAGCTCATTTCGCCCAGTATTGGAAACTCGATACCGATGTTGTTCATTGTTACACCCCGCCTGAGCATTTGAAGCTTTTTTGTATTGGCGTCGCTCTCAAACACAATTCCGCCAAATAACATTCAAACAAGCCGCTTAGCTTTGCGGGAGACGATCAAGCGCGAGGCGTGCATTGCCCTGCACGTAGAAGCTTTCGTCGCCCAGCGCCATCTCATGGGCCGGGCGGGCCGCATCGGCTTCCGGCCCGATTTTGGCCAGGGAAAGCGCGGCGTTGTGACGGACATAATCGCACTCATCGTTCGTCAGCAGGTGGGCAAGCCGGGGAACGGCTTCGGCCGCGGCGATGATGCCCAAGGCTTCGACGGCGTTGCGCCCCACCCATTCGGAGCTATCTTGCAGGCAGTCGAGCATAGGCGGAACGGCTGGCTCCGCCGCAATCCCGATGTCGCCGAGGATGTCGGCCGCGGCGGCGCGCAGTGGCCAGCGTTTAGCGCGTAGAGCCTTCACAAGACGGGGCACGGCCGCTTCTCCCTGCGCGCTGAACCCGTAACCGGCGCAAAGTTGGCTGGGATTGGTGTGCTGCGCCGCCAGGTTGCGGGCAAGAAATGTGTCCGCTTCAAAGGTCAGCGCCGCCATCAACTCAGCCGTGCCAGCTTCCCCTTCGGCGGAAAGCCGGTATACGTCTTCCAGCCGATCCGCTTCGGACTGATTCGGACTTCCCTTCCGCTCCAACTGGGTGGCCTCGACCTCGGCCGCCCCATTTCCTTTTGTTTGCTCGAAACTCGACTGAACATGCGCTACGTGCCAGTTCCACACGCTTTGCCACAGATTTGGCGTGGGTTCATCGCCGCCGGGCGTGCGCCAGGATGGCTCTTGACAGTTCCAGCTGGGCGCGGTCGGCTCGGTCATGCGGCAGAAGAGAAACTTCACCATGTAGCGGTTGCGGTCGCTGCGGTTGGTCGTTGCGCGGTGCCAGAGGTCGTAGTGGACAATCGTCACCGTGCCTGCATCGCCGCACAACAGCGCCTCCTGCTGTCTTTCGGCCTGGCTGCGGCTGATGTAGTATTGTGAAGCGGCCAGCACGGAGGTCGGCCCCATTTCTTTCGGCACATCCTGGGGATAGTAGAAAGCCATCGCCCAGCGCGTGCGGTGATGGCGCACGTTCTGATCGTCCTCGTAACTGTCCTGGCGCTGACGCTGCGCACGTTGTTGCGGCGGCGTCTGATGGCAATGCCGATGTGGGTGCATGGCGTAACCGGGGCCGAGGATGCCTGTCAACGCGCCGGTGACAGTTGGGTGCGCGCAGAGGTCGGCCAGCTCAGGTATCCTGGGCAGGACGTCGTTGCCGGGGTTGCCTTCGGATGTGAAGATTGCCTCCGCCTGCGCATGCACCGAATCATGGAACGCCGGGGGAAAGTCGGCCCGCAGGGTCACGTAGCCATTTACAATGAACTCCCGCATTTGCGTATCGTTGAGAAGATTCACTTCTGTGGACTCCTGTGCCAAGTGTGTCGCGGAGTGAGAAACATTTCACGCGACGTGACGTATAACCAAGTATATCATTTCAGCCGCACAATTTTATCCTAGAGAACGCGCATCTAGCGCCGGGACTACCCGAATCGAGGCAGAATTCAATGAGCCAGACACCTGCAGAAACGTTGCCCGCCCCGCAAGCCAAACCGTCCGAGGACATACTAAATGCGAATTACAATATCGAGGCAAAGCCTACTCCTATCGTGATCGCCGAACAGCTCGACAAGACATTTCGCTCGGGTGAGATCGAAGTTCACGCGCTGCGGGGCGTGGACTTGAACATCGAGACCGGAGAGATGGTCGCCATTATGGGGCCGTCCGGTTGCGGTAAGACGACCCTGCTGAATTCACTCTCCGGCCTGGACAGCTTCGACAGCGGCACGGTCACGATTGAGGGCACGTCTCTGGCTTCCATGAACGACCGCACGCGCACCGACTACCGCGCCCGGCGGATGGGATTCGTTTTTCAGTCCTTCAACCTGCTGCCGGTGATTTCGGCGGTGGAGAACGTAGAGATGCCTCTGCTCGTCAGCGGCGTGCGGCCGGCGCAGGCGCGCAAGCGCGCGCTGGAGAGCCTAGCCAGCGTCGGATTGGCTGACCGCGCCTCACACCGGCCGATGCAGCTTTCAGGTGGCCAGATACAGCGGGTTGCAATCGCCCGCGCGCTGGTCAATCAACCGGCGCTGGTGTGGGCGGACGAGCCGACCGGCAATCTGGACGTGGGCAGCTCGAACGACGTGCTGGCGTTGATGCAGCAGCTCAACCGCGAGCAGGGGCAGACGTTCGTAATCGTCACCCACGACCCGCAAGTTGCTGAGTTGTGCCAGCGCATCGTGCGCATGAGGGATGGGGAGATCGTGGCAAATGAGTAGCTTCCTCAACTCGGTCGCCCTCTACCTTGCGCTGGCGCTGGGGCTGATTCTGGCCGGTGTGGCGCTGTTGTCGCTGCGCAATCCGATCATCGGCAAGCTGGGCGTGCGCAACATCCCCCGGCGCCCCACGCAATCGGCGCTGATCGTCTTCGGGCTTACGCTCAGCACGATGATCATCGTATCCGCTCTCAGTTTGGGCGACACGCTCGACAACACGATCCGGCGCCAGACAATCGACGCCTATGGGCAGATCGATCAGGTGGTTTCACCGCCGTTCCTCATGGACCTGACCCAGTTGGCGGGCGGCGACGGCATCGATCCCGGAGAGGCCAGCAGCCCACAGAGCGCCGCGCTTCTCAACGCGCTTACATCCGGCGATCTGACCGCGCTGATCGCCCTGTTCGATGAGGGGCTGCCGGGCATTCCCGAGCAGCGTTACGAACAGTTGCGGAAGGAGACCGAGTCGTATCCCCTGATCGATGGCGTGGCAGGTTCGATCCTCTTCCCAACGATCATTCGCAATGTCAGCACCGGCCAGGGTGAGCCGCTGGGGTTCATCTTCGCGGTCGACGAGAACTATGACACCGGCTTCGGTCTGCACGACGTGGACGGCGCGCCTGTGCATACGGCAGATCTGCGGCCGGGGGTAGGCGATGTCTTCGTCGATCTGGTTGGGCTGTGGGAGCAGACAGGAGAGGCGGCGAACGAGATTGGCGCGGCCTTTGGCGTAGAAGATGTCGGCGTGGCCGAGGCCGCGCTGGCGGTCGGCACGGTCGGCGCGCAGTTGTTGGCCGAAGAAGGCCCCACGTTTACGCTACGGCAACTGGCGCTTCCGGTGGCCGCTCTGCGCGACTTGGGCATTAACACGTCGATTTTCGACGAGGAGGGCATCGAAACGATCAGTCTGGAGGGGCTGGGCATCAGCGATGAGGAGCTGGCGCAGTTCAATCTGGACGCGGATGAGCCGATCACCATCCCGACGCTGCCCATGCTCGGCTTCGACCTTCCTGACGAAGAGGAACTGCTTATCGCAGTTACGGAGGCGCTCAGCGCGATCAACCTGAATACGTTGGGCCAGGATGTGGACGAGCAGCTAGGGCAGTTTGGTCTTCAACTACGTCAGGGCGAGGTCTACCTGAACCGGTTGGGCGCGCAGCAGCTTAATGCACGGGCGGGCGATCTGCTGGAAGTCTTCATTGGGCCGATTCCTGTGCCCTATCGCGTGCGGGCGGTGGTCGAAGAGTCCGGCCCGCTGGGCGCGATCTTGCCGGTGGTGATGATGCACACGGATGAGGCGCAGAAACTGCTTTTCATGCCGGACCGGGTCAACAACATTCTGATCTCCAACACGGGCGACGAGGTCGACGGGATGGCCCACACCTCTGCGGTGAGCGACCAGTTGCGCACGTTGTCTCTCAATGAAGCGCGGCTGGCCGCGCTGATGGAGATCCTGCGCAAGCCGGAGGTGGCTGAAGTCATCCGCAAGGAGGCGGTAGCTCCGATCAATCCGCTTTTGGAAGACAACGACGCGCCGGATTTTCTGATCGAACTCGTCGGTATGTTGTCGCAGGTGACAAGCTTCGAGTCGGATGTCGATGCGCTGGCTGCCGCTGTCTCGGAGCCGCAGGGGGCTGAGATCGGCTCTGAAGTTCGCTCTGCGCTCAGCAGCGAGGCGGTCCAGGAGTGGCTGGTTTCTCTACCCTTGGCGCGCGAAAATGGACAGGCTGTTGAGGCAGCCCTGGCGGACATTCGCGATTTCGACGTGCTAGGGCCACTGAGCAAACAGTTCGTCACGGATGTGGCAGAGGTGGGCGGCATCGCCTTTGGCACTGTCTTTTCCAGCTTCGGCATCCTGTCGATATTCGCCGGTGTGCTGCTGATCTTCCTGATCTTTGTGATGATGGCCGCGGAACGGCGCAGCGAACTAGGCATCGCTCGCGCGGTGGGCATGAGGCGCATCCACCTGGTACAGATGTTTGTCACCGAAGGACTGGTGTACGACTTGGCCGCGGCGCTGGTGGGACTTGGACTCGGGCTGCTGGTCTCGTATGGCATGATCGGGTTTCTGAGCGGCCTCCTGACCAATATAAGCCAGCGGCTTGCAAGTTCGTCGCTGCCTTTTCGCTTCCACTGGCAGGCTGCGCCGACCTCCCTGGTCATCGCCTACTGTCTGGGCGTCATCTTCACTTTCGTCGTGGTGACGATCGCTTCGTGGAACGTGAGCCGCCTCAACATTATCGCCGCCATCCGCAATTTGCCCGACACGTCGAACGGCAAGAGGCGGGGGATCTGGGGGCGCGCGTGGCGCGGTCTAACGTTGCTGCTGTTGCTCGGAGGCGGCGCGTATCTCATCTGGTTGGGCCAGTCGCAGGGACAGACGGTCGCCTTCATCGGCGGGACGTTGCTGCTGATCGGCATCGGCTGGGGGGGCGGATGGCTGAGCCGCAGATGGACGCAGAGGCGGGCGGAACTGCGCCAACGCCTGGTGTACACGGTGATTGGCGTGGGGCTGCTGGCCATGTGGGGCGTGCCCTGGAGCGCAGTTCTGGACACGGACCTGGCTTGGTTCGACCAGAATCCGGGCTTTACGCTACTCTCCTTCGCACTGAGCGGGCCGCTTATCATCACCGGCGCGATCATGGTGGTGATGTTCAACGCCGACAGCCTGGCCGGACTCTTCGTGCGCCTGGTCGGCGGGATCGGACCGCTGACGCCGGTGCTGAAGACGGCGGTGGCCTACCCGCTCAGCAACCGCTTCCGCACCGGCATGGCGATGCTGCTCTTCGCTATGGTGATCACGACGGTGACGGTGATGAGCGTGGTGATTCGGGCTACGGAGGTGGTGACAGAGCCGAGCGAGGAGCGCACCGCCGGCTTTGATATTGTCCTCTCGCCGAGCCTGCTCAGTTTCTTCGATCCGGTTACAGACATCAACCACGAGGCGGCTACGCGGTCGGACTTTCCCACTGAGCAGGTGGCGGTGCTGGGTACGGTGGCCCGCATGGGCGTAACTGCGCGCCAACTTGAACCGGCGAGCAATGGGATAGACAGTACGACAACGTTCGGCATGGGTATGACCGGCATTGACGCGGGCTATACGAAACAGGCCGCCCAGCATTACGGCTTCCAGATGCGGGCAGGGGGATTCGAGAGCGACGAGGAAGTCTGGCAGGCGCTGGCTGAACGTGACGATGTGGCAGTCGTCACATCGTGGTGGGTGGAGGAAGCGCCGCAGGAGCCAATCGATGGCGCTGCCGACAGTTCTGATAGTGATGAAGGTGAAGATTTCTCTCGCCGGCGGCGGTGGGGCGCGAGCCTACAGGGATTCTATTTGGAGGAAGGGGGTACACTGCCGCGCGTGCTGGTTGAACTCAGTTCCCAGCCCGGTCGGGCAAGCACGGGCGCGGAGTTTTCAGCAGGGCCGGTACAGGTCGAGGGCTCAATCAGCAGTCCGGTTGGCGCTGCCAGCGGCGAGGACATTACGCATACAGTACAGATCATCGGGGTTCTCGAAGACGTCGAGACACTGGTCGAGGGCCGTATGCAGATGAATCGCCGCGTGCTGGACATTCTCAACGGCGAACCGGTGCGCCCTGACAACTTTTACGCCAAAGTGGCGCCGGAGGCCGACCTGGGCGAGACGGCGTTGGCGCTGGAGCGAGCCTTGTTAAGCAGCGGCCTGAATGCGACGCCTCTCTCCGAACTGTTCGCGGCCGGCCAGGCTGTGTTGAGGGGAATTCTGGGACTGTTCCAGGGCTTCCTGGCGTTGGGGCTGGTGGTCGGCATCGCCGGCTTGGGAGTAATCAGTAGCCGCTCGGTTGTGGAGCGTCGCCAGCAGATCGGCGTGCTGCGCGCTATCGGCTACCCCTCCGGCACGGTGGCGCTGCTCTTTGTGCTGGAAGCCAACTTCATCGCCCTCACCGGCATTCTGGTAGGAGGAATCACGGGCCTGATCCTGGGCGACAAGACGATTGGACAGGCATACGGCTTGGCGACGCAGCAGAGCTTCCCTACGCCCTGGCTGACCATCGCCGTAATGCTTGCGGCGGCGTGGCTGTTCTCTCTTCTGACGACGATTCTGCCGGCGTGGCAGGCATCGCGCATCTACCCGGCAGAGGCGCTGCGGTATGAGTGAGTTTGAAGATTTTTTGTATTGGGCTCGCTTTCAAATCCACTTCCACCAAAAAATCTTCAAATGGCCGAACTGACCGTGACTGCCGCGCCGAGGCAAGCCCCGCGCCGCGGTCCCGACTGTCCCATCCGGTTCCCATTCCGATGTTGACGAACGTTCGTTCGCGCCCTACAATGCCAAAGTACGTTTTCTGATTGAAAAGGGAACAGGAGAGCGGACATGACGATAAGCGTAACGTCGAGTGAAGCTCGCAAGAGTCTGGGAAAGTTGCTGCATCTCGCGAGCGAAGAGAACGAGGAAGTTGTGATAAATGTTCGGGGTGAACCCACTGCGGTAATTGTGTCGTATTCACAGTACGAACAGTTGACTTTGGAAAGAGAAGCCCGAAAGAGAGAAGAAGCGCTTCGATTGCTGCGCAGCGCGCGGGCGCGTGTCCAGGAGAGGATGGAAGGAGTCTCACGTGAGGAGGCTTACCGAATGGCAGGTTTCGGAGAGAATGTTATCAAGGAGATTTTGCGACACGAGAAAAAAAGGGCTGCCGAATAGTTGTGCAGCATTTCTTGCTTACTTCGGTAGGTCGGCAGACCAATTGACTGCTACTGAACAATTGACTGCAACGTCCGTTTGGCTTATGATTTGACTCCTGCGGGCAGGGGAAGAAAGGATTTACTAAGAGACTGTTTGAAAAGGGTCAATTTCGGCGCAACTAATGTGAATTATGGCGTGGAACCGAAGGATTCACAGCTTCTCGACAGTCGTATTTGGGCTCTTCGCCGATAGCCGCTACTTTTCAAACAGCTTCTAAGACAAAACAATCGGTAGACATTCTTGTTCTGAACCAGGATGACAGAAAAGAACTGGACAGATGTCAACAACATTTTAGTGAAGGTATCCTTTGAGTATCGTCCTTCTGAGGAAGAAACTGAGGAAAGTAGGGACCCGTGGGACCAACTCTCGATGTTTCCTTACCCCCATGCCTCGTTGCGGAATGCTGCTCGTGATGGAAGAATCACATGGGACAAAGAAAAGAACCGTTCCAACCGGGAGAAGCATGGAATTGGATTCGAAAAGATAAGAGGGCTAAACCATCCTCCAATTGTCGACATAACGATATTCGTCCATGTCCACCCGCACACAGGAGCACGAGAATCAAGAATCGGACAATACATAATAATTGACAACAAGGTCTATGTTGTCATATACGTCTGGCGAGGTGAGAACCAAGAGCTTGCCCGAATTATAACCTTACACAGACTCAGTTCCAGAAGAAAGAGGTATTACGATGCATACATCAGAGACGCGGCAGAAAACCTTCGAAGAAATCGAAAAAGAGGAGGGAACTGACGCCGCCATCGAAGCCGGGGTTCTTTCTGACCCTGACGCTCTGTACTTTCAGGACCTGGAAGAGGCCGAAATTGCAAGAGTAGCTAAAGCATTAAGAGAGTCAGAAGATTCTAGTCAATCGTTCAAAAGCAAAGCTGCCTGATACGATTGTCAGTTCAATGCCGCTACGCGCCTATAGCACCATGCCAACTAACAGATCACTTGGAAATTTCCTTGTACATTTGGCGAAGTGAGTCCCAGCCTTTCCAGGAGGCGCAAGTCCAAGCGCGAACCACTCGATCGCCACTTGGCTCTCTCCTTCACCATTCGTAGTGTTTGTATCGTTCGGCCCAGCCACCGCTGGATGAGAGCATTTCGCTCGCCTCGATGAAGAACAGCCAGCGCGGCTCCTGCATCGTCGTTTCCAGGTAGCGCAAGCCGCCTCCGCCCGCGTAACGTTCGGCCATCTCCTGGCCGATTTCGACCCAGCGCCCGCCGACATTCGGCTCTTCCACCACTTTGGCGTGCCCCTTCACCAGCACGCGGCGTCCGTCCTCGGCGTCGATACAGAGAAAGACGCGCCCATCGTTCTTGAGATAACCGGCCCACGCCGAACGCGCGCGCGGCACGACGTAGAAGCCGCCGTCGGCGTAGGTGAACCAGCATGGCACCACGTAAGGCGCGCCCTCCTCGTCCACACAGGCCAGTCGGCAGATTGTGTTGCTATGCAGTAGTTCATCAATTTGAGTTTGCGTCATTACAGGCATTGTTCTCTCCTGGAATTCGGGTCAGTCCTGATGTGCGGACGTTGGGAGACTCTCGAACCATCCTGTCTGTCGGATCGCGTATGGCAAATTGCGTTGCTGATGTAGAAACTGTCGCTAAGTGCGCGATTCCCACTACTCGTTAGATAGCAACCGTATATCATGTTAAAGAAATTTTCAAACGCATTCTCGACAAGGATCAGGCTTTCTGATATGATTTTCCTTTACGCGGCGAAAGCCATATCCCCCATAAGTCTGAGACCGCCGGACGTCGTTTCAAGTTCGCTTGTCCATTCTTCATATATCAAGTGTACGAGAGGCTATTTCCATGAACGCACAGGCTTTGGAATTCTTGCAGGCCGACCGCCATGCAGTTCTGGCGACAAACGCAACAAACGGCCAGCCGCAGTTGACGCCGGTCTGGTATCTTTTCGAGGATGGCGTGCTCTATGTCAGCGCGCTGACATCCACCGTGAAGGTGCGCAATCTTCGCCGCGACCCAGCAGTGGCGGTGTGCATTGACGGCGGACGGGGCGACGCCCGCTATGTCTCACTCAGTGGCAGAGCTGAACTGATTGAGCCATGTGAACGGCAATTGGCGCTGCGCTCGAAAATCGTCAGACAGTATTACCGCGATGAGGCTGCGGCCGCGCGCTATGACGAGATGTTAAAGGACGCCGTCGGCGTGATCATCGTTCTGCGGCCGGCACGCATCGTCTTGAGTGGATTTTCCGACGCCGGCGTTTAGACGGCGCACCGTTCTCAGCCGGTCTTGCCGAAGGAGAAGGAATCGTGTGTCGAAACATCAGAAAGTTGCGCCAACCGGATCGCTTGCCAACAGAACAAGAACTTGAAGAGGCGGCCTTGCAGTTTGTCCGCAAAGTTAGTGGATACCGCAAACCTTCCAGGACCAATGGGCAAGCATTCAACGGCGCAGTCATCGAGATCGCCGCGGCGACCCTGCGTCTGTTCGAGAGCCTTGAAACGCGCTAGCACGGACGATGTTTCCATCGAAAAGAGGCTGGAGTTTCGCCACCCGCCCAAGAGCAGTCCCAAAGTACTTCACAGGAGCTTGACCATGATGAGAAAACCCGCTGTCCCTTCTGACCTCGATATCGCCCAAGCCGCCGATCTTCGACCTATCTGGGAGATCGCGGAAAGGATGGGGCTGGAGAGGTCCGACATCGAACTACACGGCGACCATATGGCCAAGGTGCGGTTGGAGGCCGTTAACAGGCTGTCGGAACGGCCCAATGCCCGCTACGTGCTGGTGACCGCTATCACACCAACCCCGCTGGGCGAAGGCAAATCGACAACGACGGTTGGCTTGGGACAGGGGATGCACCACATTGGCAAGACGGCAACGGTGGCCATCCGTCAGCCCAGCCAAGGCCCGACGTTTGGCATCAAGGGCGGAGCGGCGGGCGGCGGCTACAGCCAGGTGGTGCCGATGGAGCAGTTTAATCTGCACATGACCGGGGACATGCACGCTGTGACGGCGGCGAACAATCTGCTGGCGGCGATGATCGATGCGCACATCTATCAGGGCAACGCGTTGGAGATCGAACCGTATAACATTGTGTGGCGGCGGGTGCTGGATGTGAACGACCGCGGGCTGCGCAACATTGTCAGCGGCCTGGGCGCGAAGTCCGACGGCCCGCAGCGACAGACCGGATTCGACATTACGGCGGCGTCGGAAGTGATGGCGATCCTGGCGCTGACGACAAGCCTGGCTGATATGCGGGCGCGCTTTGGACGCGTGACAGTTGGGACTGACCGCAAGCGCCAACCGGTTACAGCGGAGCAGCTGCGCGCGGCCGGCGCGATGACCGTTCTGATGAAAGAGGCGATCAAGCCAAATCTCTTTCAGACGCTGGAAAACACGCCTGCGCTTGTACACGCCGGTCCGTTCGCCAACATTGCGCACGGCAACAGTTCGATTCTGGCCGATCTGATCGGCATCAAGACGGCGGACTATGTTGTCACCGAGGCCGGCTTTGGCGCTGATATTGGCGCCGAAAAGTTCTTCAACATCAAGTGCCGCTATAGCGGCCTGCGCCCTGACGCGGCGGTGCTGGTGGCAACCGTGCGGGCGCTCAAATCCCACACGGGCAGGTATCGGGTCGTGCCGGGCAAACCGCTGCCCAAAGAGATGCTCGAGGAGAACCCAGGGGACGTACACGAAGGCGCGGCCAATCTGCGCAAACAGATTCAGAATGTGCGCGCGCACGGTGTCAGCCCGGTTGTCTGCGTCAACTGTTTTGCCACCGACTTCCAGAGCGAGATCGATGTGATTGGCCGGGTTGCGGAGGAGGAGGGCGCACGCTGGGCCGTCTCCACGCATTGGGCAGAGGGCGGCGCGGGGGCAAAGGAGCTGGCAAACGCGGTCGTAGAGGCTGCCGAAGAGCCGACCGATTTCCGCTTTCTGTACGACTTGAAGCAGCCGCTGAAAGAGAAGATCGAGAAGATTGCGACAACGATCTATGGTGCGGACGGTGTGGAGTACGCGGCGCTTGCAAATCGGCAGATCCGACAGTATGAGCAGAGCGGCTTTGGCGAACTGCCAATCTGCATGGCGAAGACGCATTTGAGCTTGAGCCACGATCCCAAGCGCAAGGGGGCGCCAACCGGGTTCACTGTGCCGGTGCGGGAGGTGCGGGCCAGCGTGGGCGCGGGATTCGTCTATCCGCTCCTGGGAGAGATGCGCACGATGCCGGGATTGGGCAGTGCGCCGGCTGCCCAGAATGTGGACATTGATTTGGAGACCGGACAGGTGATCGGGCTGTTTTAGGACAACTCGAATCGGTTTCGAGTTTTTAGTGAACTGCAGTCGACGTTGCAGTCGCAGTTACTGGCTACCAAAAACTGCCGTGGAGAGCATTCCAATGGCCAGACGTGAACCGATGTCCAGCGTAGACCGAGCTTGGCTGTTGATGGACGATCCTACCAATCCGATGGTGATCAACGGCTTCTGGATCTTTGAGGAGCCGTTGCAATATGAGCATGTGCTGGCTGTGCTGGAGGAGCGCCTTCTGATCCACGAGCGCTTTCGTCAGCGAGTGGTGGAGTATCGAGGCACCCTCAGAACCCGCGCCTATTGGGAGATCGATCCAGAATTCGATCTGCGCGCGCACGTTGGGCGCATCGCCCTGCCCCCGCCGGGGGATAAGAAGACCCTCAGCGAAACCATAGCTCAACTCCTCATCGATCCCTTAGACTTAAATCGGCCTCTGTGGGCGTTCACCCTCATCGAAGGCTGTGAGGGCGGCAGCGTCTTTTTCGGGCGTATTCACCACTGCATTGGCGACGGCGCAGCACTGGTAAATGTGCTGCTCTCCCTGGCGGATGAGTCTGCGGAGGGAGAGTGGCGCGCGCCGGTCACGGCGGGCGGGCTTCCCCAAAAAAGGAATCCCCTACGTCCCCAGACCCGCGCCGTGGCCCGTCCGGGGGCCGCGATATTGCAGGAAGGCCGCAAGGCGGTTGGACAACCGGCCCATCTGCTGTCTCTGGCGGCAAGGGGCGGGCAACTGGCTGGGAAGATCGTCGCTGTGTTAGCGAAGCTGGCGCTCATGACGACGGACGACAAAACAGTTTTCAAAGGTGCGGTTGGGGTCGGCAAAGCGGTCGCCTGGTCCAAGGGGATTCCCTTAGATGATGTAAAGTTCGTGAAAAATACCATGGGGGCGACGGTGAATGATGTGCTGGTCGCCGCGGTGGCCGGCGCCTTGCGCCGGTATGTCGAAGCCCGCGGCGACAACCCGAAGGGCAAAGAGATTCGGGCCATGGTTCCGGTGGACATCCGTGCGCCCCAGGATACGAAACTAACGAATCGATTCGCTCTGGTCTATCTCTCCCTGCCCATCGGCATCGCCGATCCCATCGACCGGCTATTCCAGACAAAGCGCCACATGGATGCCATCAAACGGTCGCCAGAAGCGCTGGTGACCTATCAGGCTATCGCCAGCCTGGGCGTCGTGTCGGATGAAATCGCCAGGAGCATTCGCAGATATTTTGCCGACAAAGTGAGTGTGGTCCTGACAAATGTGCCTGGCCCGCCCCAGAAACTCTATTTTGCTGGCAAACTTCTCGACACAATCGTCTTCTGGGTGCCGCAGTCCGGCTCGATCGGCGTGGGTATCAGCATATTCAGCTACGGTGGGCAGGTGAATATCGGACTCATCACCGACCGCGGGCTTGCGCCGGAGCCAGATACCATCATCGCGGCATTTCAGGCGGAGTTCGACGAGTTACTGCGTCAGGCCCGCCTACGGGAAACACACGCGCACAGGAGTGCGGAACTCGCCACACGGGGGAGTTCCACATCAAGTTTGCACTGATCAGACGGAAACAGGTTACAATGTAGGTTATGCCTCTTACCCTTCACGCTGCGTGGATCACTTCAGGGAAGCGTTCGTCAGGCGGCCTAGAGCAGGATACCTACGGCCTAGCGCAGTTGTCCCCTGCGGCGGGTCACGGGGATTCTTTCGATTCACAAAAGGAGTTTCGCTCTGCCAGACCTGAAAACCGGGAACCACAACGGCGCGCGCCCGAACAGAGCCAGGCTGGACGGTTTGACACATCCAGAACTGTACCATCGGAGAACGGTGCGCGGCTCTTTCTCTGGGCAGAAAACCATGATTCCCCAAACAGTTGGGCGCAAGGTGAGTCAAGCGGTTTGAAGATTCCTTCGGCGGAACCGTCTTCAATGCCGCCGCCAATACGAAAAATCTTCAAAGGCACGACTTCGCCGGTGAACTCGGAGTCGGACCCGCCCAAACGCAACAAGGCGGAAGGCGATGCCGATGGCGCACGCGGTCGCCGCTCTCACGGCGAACCGCTCAACGGCAAGATTCCGTCCCATCCTGCCCAGATGCCGGTGGGCGTGCTGCGCCAGATCGTGCGGCAGTTGGCGACTGCGAGCGAGTTAAACAGCTTGCTCGGCAGTCCGGCGACGGCGACTGTGTGGCTGCCCAGCCGGAATGAGAAACCCCAGACCCGGCTCGGCACATATCAAAGAGGTGTCGATGCCCTGTCCGGTGAGACGGCTCCCAACGAATTGCGGCCCTGGCAGGTCACCGGTCTCACCTTGGATCCGTTCCATACCCTGGCCTTTCTCACCCGATTCAGCAATCATCGGTTGATCGAGATTCCTTCGCCGACCTCATTGTTGCGTCACGCTCGGCTCGGCAACGACCTGTTGTTTTGGAGCCATGCAGCGAAATTCGTATTGGAACTGCTTGCGGGCCAGCACTTCTTGCCGGGTCTGATTCCGGATCAGAGCGGCCGTTTTTGGGCGGCTTGGCAACCTTTCCCGTTGGAGGGTAGCCTGCGGGAGCGGCTCGAGTTTCTGGTCGCGGTCATGCCTCCAGTTTGTCGAGCGTATGAGTTGCAATCGCTGGAAGAGGCCCCATCTCCAGGCTGGCTGCTTGAACAGTTCATCGGCGTTCTGATGAACCGGGCGATTCGGGAGTGGTCGCCGTCAGGCGGGCGGGGCAACGGGCGGGCGCTAAACTCGACGTCAGAACACGAGCACCATCGCGGACCGCGTTCCTCTCTGCTGTCGCCCGGTTCGATCTGGGTGGAGGGCCTGGCGGGAGAGCAGCCGCTTCTGCAACTCCCGCCACAGCCCGCTCACCAGCTCTACCGACATTGGATCGAGTGGATTGAGCAGCTCCACGCCTCTGTGGCTGATTCAAACTTTCAGGTAACTTTTGCTCTTGAGTTGCAACCGGAGGCGAACGGATCCTCGCAGTCAAGAGGGGGAAACGGGACAGCCGCTCCTGAACCTGCTTCGTTGTCCAACTGGCATCTTCACTATTTCTTACAGGACAAGGACGACCCGGAGCTTCTGATTCCGGCGCAGAAAGTATGGAACGAAAACGGGCAGAGTATCCGCATAAACGGTCGGCGCTTTGACCAGCCGCAGGAACGTCTGCTCACCGGACTGGGGATTGCCAGCCGTCTGTTTGCGCCGATCCGAGAGAGCCTGCGTGCGCCGCGGCCGGAGGGCGCAAACCTGTCGCTGGAAGATGCGTATCTGTTTCTGAAAGAGATCGGCCCCCTTTTGGAGAGCAGCGGCTTCGGCGTCATCACCCCGGAATGGTGGGCGGCCCGCAGCCGCTCGCGCCTCGGTTTGCGACTGCGTCTTGGAACATCGCAAGATGCTGCGTTGACAGGCAGAGGGCAGGCTGCTATGACTGGCGGCAGGAGACCGTCGGGCATATCAGGGATGCAGGCCGGTGGGCGCGATCTGGACCTGTTCGGCCTGATTCAGTTTCGGTGGGAACTGACTCTCGGCAATCAAACGCTGAGCAAAGAGGAATTTGGACGCCTCGCTGAAATGGGGTCGCCGTTGGTTCGCATTGGCGACGAATGGTTCGAATTGGATCCGGCGCAGGTAGAGGCGGCGCGGCATTTCGTTGACCGGAACGAGACCGATGGACGGATGTCGCTCTTGCAGGCCGTTGCGATGGCGCAGGCCTATGCCAGGGAAGCCGAAGAGGATGGGGAAGGCGCAGAGGAAATAGGCCCGCCCTCGCGCCTAGGCATTCATCAGTCGAACGGCGCGCCAGTGAATCGATCGGCGCTTTCGGGCCGCAACGCCGGGGGACTGTTCGGGCCGACCGACGGCTGGGACTTTGCGGAGGGCCTCCTCGGCCCTGACCTGCCCCTGGATTATGTCGTGGCGGAAGGTTGGCTGGATAGCGCCTTGGAGCGGCTGCGAGGTCAGGTTCAGATTGAAGAGATCCATGAGCCTGAAGGCTTTGTGGGTACGTTGCGACCCTATCAGCGACGGGGCGTGGGCTGGCTCTGGTTTTTGCGCTGGCTGGGGCTGGGGGCTTGCCTGGCTGACGATATGGGTTTGGGGAAGACGATTCAGGCGATCGCCTTGCTGCTCCATTCTCGAGAGCAGGCGCGGAAACGGGGCGGGTCCACCGAGGAACGAGAGGCGGCTCAGGAACTGCCCGCCCTCCTCATTTGCCCAACCAGCGTTGTCGCGAATTGGCGGCACGAGATCGAGCGTTTTGCGCCGGGCCTGCGTCTGCTGCTTCATCATGGCAGCGGCAGATTGAACGGCGAAGAGTTTCGCAGTGCGCTGTCGCAGCATGACCTGGTAATCACCAGCTTTGGTATCGCACGGCGGGACATCGAGATGCTGGTGGAGCAAGAGTGGAGCGAACTGATTCTGGACGAGGCGCAGAATATCAAGAACCCGGCGGCCAAACAGACGCAGGCCGTGCGTCGGTTGACCGGCCAGTCTAGCGTTTCTTTAGAACATGGACGCGGTCAGCCCTTTCGCATTGCGCTGACCGGCACGCCTGTGGAAAACCGTTTGCTGGAACTCTGGAGCATCATGGAGTTTCTCAATCCGGGCTATCTGGGCAAGCGTGAACACTTCCGCCAACAGTTTGTGCTGCCAATTGAGCGTTACAACGACGAACTTGCCGCTGCCGAACTGCGGCGCTTGGCGCAGCCGTTTCTGCTTCGCCGCCTGAAGACCGATCCCACGATCATTTCCGATCTGCCAGAGAAAAATGAAATGATCGTTTTCTGCTCGTTGACACAGGAGCAGGAGGCTCTCTACTCTCGAGTGATCGAGGAGACGATGGCCCGTGTGGAGGCGAGCGAGGGCGTGCAGCGCAGGGGGCTGGTGCTCAGCCTCTTGCTTAAGCTGAAGCAGGTGACGAATCACCCGGCCCACTATCTGGGCGAGCAGAAGCCTTTGGAAGCGCGCAGCGGAAAGTTAAGCCGTTTGACCGCAATGCTGGAGGAGGCGCTCAGTATCGGGGACAGGGCGCTCATTTTCACTCAGTTTGTGGAAATGGGCCATCTGTTGCGCCGCCATCTGATGGCGACGCTGGGGCAGGAGGCGCTGTTTCTGCACGGGGGCACGCCGGCAGCCAAACGGGAACAGATGGTGCGCTCCTTCCAGGAGGATAAGAACGGCGCGCCGATTTTCGTTCTCAGTTTGCGCGCCGGCGGCGTTGGTGTGAACCTGACGCGGGCCACGCATGTCTTCCACTTCGATCGCTGGTGGAATCCGGCAGTGGAGAATCAGGCGACGGATCGAGCCTTTCGCATTGGGCAGAAGCGTTCTGTACAGGTGTACAAGTTTGTCGTGGCTGGCACACTGGAAGAGCAGATTCACAAAATGATCGAGAGTAAACAGAATCTTGCGGAGTCGATCGTCAACAGCGGCGAGGATTGGCTGGCCGAAATGGACACCGAGGGTCTGCGCAGTCTGATCGCGTTGAGAAGCGTTGAGTAGCCAGGCCAATTCAATTGCGTAGGGCATAGAGCGTATTGCGCAAGGGGCGCGCAGTTGCGAGCCGTCCCAAAGTGTACAGTACCCCGGAGACAGAAAGTCGGCCAACCGCCGGGCCGCGGGCAAGATGGCAAAGTATATTAGCCGACCAGCACTAAGTGATTGGATGAAAGGAGCCAGCAATCCCATGACTGATTCTTCCGCGAATGATAGTTCCTGGTCTGGCCGCTGGTATGGCTTTCTGGACGGCCTGGGGTACGACCTGCGTCGCGGGCGGTCCTTGGCGAGGCGGATGCGCGTACAGTCGGTCGATGTGCAGTTTGGCTGCATCGTTGCGGAAGTTGAGGAGCGGGAGCGGGTCGTCTGTACGGTTGAAATCGAGATCGTGTTGCTGCGCGATGAAGAGTGGTCCGCTGTTCTGGACGCGCTCGCGGGCGAAGCCCTGCACGCGGCGCAGCTGTTAGCCGGGGGAACGCAATGGGAGACGGTTCGCTCGGTACTCGATACTGTCTTTACCGGCGCCAGTGTCTCGCTGCTGCCCGCGGCAGGGGCGGCTGACGAAATCATCGCCCGCTGTGACTTCTGCGAGAGCAAGGGGCGGCCCTGCCGACACGCTCTGGTCGCGCTCTATCTGTTCGGGCAGATGATCACCGACGACCCATGGCTGCTCATGCGCTTGCGTGGCCAGGATCGCCAGCAGCTTCTCGCAGGTCTGCGCCGTCGCCGCAGTGATGGGGTTCCAGGACGCGTAGACCCGGAAGGCGCAACGTCCCCGGCGCTTTCCGCGCCGACAATACCCGGCGGCCAGCCAATGCGTGCAACCGAGAGTACGACAGGCTCCCAGGGGGAGGAACTGCCGCTGGCCGCACAGATCGACACCTTTTGGGGAAGGCGCCCGTTGTTGGGGCCGGAAGGTACGCCCCAGGACTTAAGGGCTTTGCACTACAACTTTAGTCCGCCGCTCATCCGCCTGGCATTGTTGCGACGGCTGGGACCGCCCCCGTTCCCGCAGGACAGTCTGGACATCTACGAGAGGTTGGCAAGCATCTATCTGCACGTGTCGGAAAAGGCTCTTGAACTGGCCTTTACGCCGGAGCCGGACGGAGACAGTGCGGGGTAAGAGGAGATTCCTGTGATCAGTCAGTTGTTGGCCCAGCGAGCGGCGGACGAAAATCCGATCCGCGTCGGAATCATTGGTACGGGCAAGTTTGGCGCCGGTCTTGTGGCGCAGATTTCGCAGATGCAGGGCATGGAGGTTGCGGCCATTGCTGACATCAATGCCCACAACGCCCGGTATGCCTTCACGTCAAGCGGAGCGCCGCCGGAGGAAATTCGCACCGCGGAGACCGCCGCCGAGTTGGAGGATGCCATACGCGCAGCCAGACCTGTGATCGTCGAAGACGGACTGGCGTTGGCAGACTGCGACTCGATTGACGTAGTTGTCGAATCCACCGGACTGCCGGACGTGGGGGCCAGGCACGCGTTCCACGCGCTGAGCAACCACAAGCACGTTGTGATGGTGAATGTGGAGGCGGACGTCACCGTCGGGCCATTCTTGCGGCGCACGGCGGACGCCGCCAGTGTAGTTTATACCATGGTAGACGGGGACCAGCCGGCCGTCACGTGGAATATCGTCGAATGGGCGCGCAGCCTGGGTCTGGAAATTGTTGCGGCGGGGCGGGGAACGATCTTCTACGCCGACGATGCTGACGGCACACCGGACACCGCGGCGGAACGATTCGGCTTCTCGCCGCAACATATCGAGCGGCGCACGATCAATCTTAAGATGTTCAACTCCTTTCGCGATGGCACAAAGGCACAGGTGGAGATGACCGCGCTGGCCAATGCCGCCGGTCTTGAGCCGGATGTGCGCGGCATGCACGAGCCGTCGGTCGATCTGGAAGAGATTCCCCGACGCTTCAGCCTGCGGGAGGAGGGCGGGCTGCTCAGTCGGCACGGGGTGGTGGAACTGGCAAACTCCGTGGCCGCCGATGGCAAGACCATGCTGCCCGATCCGATCGGAATGGGCGTGTTTGCGGTCGTGCGTTCGGAGCATCCTTTCACCCAGGAAGACCTGGCCTATCACGGCTGCCATGTCGGGGGCGACGGGAAAAACTTTCTCCTCTATCGGCCCTATCACCTGGTTGCCGTACCCGCCCCGCTCAGCATCGCCCGGGCGGTCCTCTTCAACGCTGGCAACGGTTCGTGCGCGCCCACGCCGACGGCTGAGTGCATCGCCGTGGCCAAACGGGATCTGCGCGCCGGCGAGGTATTGGACGGCGGAGGCGGCTACACAGTGGTTGGTCAGTGCGAAAAGGCTGCCGTTGCGCGTCGGCAAGGGTTGCTCCCCATGGGGCTTGCGGACAAGGCAACCATGAAGCGGGATGTGGCCAAGGGCGACGCCATCCCTTACGAAGACGTGAACCTGAATGAAGACTCGTTCGTGTTGAAAATGCGGCGTTTGCAGGACGAAATTACAGGACGTGAATGAGCGGGGAACGCATGGATGAGCGAGCGACGATAAGCAAAGATCGGCCTGTTGCCGACCGGTCACCACTATTACTGGGAGCAGTATCCGCGGCTCAAGTCGATGGGGCTGAGCAGGTACGACAGGCTGCGGGCGATGCTCGACCCGTATGGAGAGATCGTCGCGCCTGAACTGGTCGACACGCCGCAGAAGGCGGCGGAGGCGGGCGAGATGTTTCGGCGCGCGGGGATCGACCTGCTGCTCATCTTTCCCTTTGGCTACACGCCGAGCATGGACATGCTGCCGGCAGTCCGAGGGTTGGACGTGCCGATCCGCCTGCTCAACGCGCACGAGGATCGCGCCTACGACTACGCCACCGCTGATACGACCGACTATCTTCATCATGAGGGTGTGTGCTGCATTCCAGAGTTTGCCGGCGCGCTGAAGAGCCAGGGGCGGCGCTTCAGCGTGCGCACCGGCCCCTTTGATGACGTGCGTTTGCAAAAGGAGCTGCAGGCCGACTTTGCAGGCGTGGCCGCCGCCCGCTACTTTCGCCAGATGAATGTCGGGCTGATTGGTCAGGTCTACCCCGGAATGACCGATATGCCGATTGACGAACATCGTCTGTTGCGGGTGACGGGGCGGATGATGGCCCGGCCCGAGGTGGAGGAGATCGAAGAGGCCTACCGACGGGTGACGGATGACCAGCTGGAGGAGATGTATACGGAGTTTCGTCGCATCTACGCGGTGGATTCTACGGTGACAAATGAGCATATGCGCTTCTCAGCCCAGCTTGCCGTCGCATACGATGAGGTCGTCCGCCGCCACGAAATTGACGCGTTCGGCTACTACTGGTGGGGCGAACAGGAGTTGATCACCCAGCTACGGGCGCAGTCTGGCCTGGCCGTCTCCCGCCTGCCGGCGCAGGAATGTCCCGGCGTCACCGAAGGAGACTGCAAGACGGCGATGGCGATGAAGCTGCTGGACCTGTTGGGCGCGGGCGGCATGTTCGTCGAGTTCTTTGCGATGGACTTTGACGAGAATTCCTTCTTGATGGGCCACGACGGGCCGTCCAACATTGGCATGGCCGACGGTCAGCCCCGGCTGATGCACCTGGACGTGCATCATGGCAAGTCCGGGCACGGCCTGGGCATTGACTTCGATATGAGAAAAGGCCCAACGACGCTACTGAACCTGACACAGTTCGGCGCACGGGAGACTTTCAAGCTGATCTACACCATCGGCGAGATTAGCGACGGACCGATCCTGAACATTGGTAACCCCAACGCCAGGGTGAAAATCGCACGACCGCTGCATCAAGTGATGGACGACTGGCGCCAGGAAGGCCCTTCACATCACATCGCGATGGGGTACGGGGATCACAGCCAGGCGCTTGAAACGTTCGCCGAAGCGATGGAGTTTGAGATCGTGCGGATATAGGATGATTTGACGCTTGGCAACATTGTGTAATGCGACAGGAGAAGGCAATGAACTACCGCCGGTTGGGGCGAACCGGACTGAAGGTCTCGGAAATCTGTCTGGGAACGATGACCTTTGGCCACAACACCGACGAAGTAGAAGCAACCCGCATCGTGGACCTGGCCTTTGACGCCGGGATCAACTTCTTCGATACAGCCAACTCCTACGCCGGCAGCGCTTCGGAGACCATTCTCGGCAAGGCGCTGCAAGGACGCCGACGCAACGCGGTGGTGGCTACGAAGTTCTTCAACCCGATGGGCACGGATGTCAACAGCTCCGGCACGGGCCGATTCCATCTGATGCACTCGGTAGAAGACAGCCTGCGCCGCCTGCAAATGGAAACCATTGACATCTTCTACATTCATCATGTGGACACGCAGACACCTCTGGACGAGACCCTGCGTGCGTTTGACGACCTGGTGCGGCAAGGGAAGGTGCGCTACACCGCGTGCAGCAACTTCGAGGCTTGGCGGTTGATGGAAGCCATGTGGCTCAGCGACAGCAACGGGTGGGAACGCTTTGCCGCCTATCAGCCGCAGTACAGCCTGGTCGTGCGTGATATCGAACAGGAGATCATCCCGGTTTGTGAACTGAAGGGCATCGGCGTTGTCGTGTGGAGTCCGCTGGGCGGCGGATTCCTGACCGGCAAATACAGCCCCGGTCAGCGCACGCTCAGCGGGACGCGCTCGGAGGAGGGATGGGCCTATCCCCATAGCTACTTCGCGGCGAATGCGGACGAGACGCTGGCCGCGCTCATGGAAGTTGCCGCGGCGTTGGGGCGCAGTCCGGCGCAAGTGGCGATCCGCTGGACACTGGAGCAGACCTCCATCACCAGCGCAATCGTCGGCGCGCGCACATTGGAGCAGGCGTGCGACAACTTCGGGGCCGGTGGCTGGAGCCTGCCTGCGGATGCCCTGAACAGACTCAACGAGGTCTCCCACCTGCCGGACCGCTACCCGAAGTCGATGGAAGCCAACATGCACGAGCGGCGCAACAGCGCGGTAGAGATGCCGTCGTTGGGCAGATGAGAATTGCGTAGTTCGTATTGCGTAACAGGTACGTGAAATGAGACACCTTGACCGCTGTCAAAGCCGTGGGCATAAGCCGAAAAGCCGGTAAGAAGAGGCCGACGTCAACCCGATGACTGCGCGCAAAGCTTTGTACACGTTACACGAATTTCAACCCGGTGCGAGAGGCTATGAGGCCATTGTCGCGCTGGATCGAATCGTCTCACCTGATCGCCGCGCTGAGACGGCTGAGGAGATGCAGCAGGAGGATGCCAGCTGGCCGGAAGGATACCTGTTCAAGCGCTTTGTTGTCGTTGCTGAGGGCGGGGAAACGGTTGCCGTTGGCATCTGCAACGAAGCATATTGGCTGGAGCAGCACGGCATGGTTCACCTGCACTTTGACATCCACCCCGAGCATCCGCAGTCGCAGATTCTGCCGATATTATATGAAGCAATGCGCAGTTTTCTTGAACGCAAGAAGAGCGACTTACTGGGTCTGGCTAGTGGGGCCAGTGAGGACGAAATTGCCAAGGTGCAGTTCTTGTTGGAAAGGGGATTCCGGCAGGTGATGCGCTCGCCGGCGGCGGCTCTGCGCGTCGCCGAATTCGACCCGACGCCATTTGCACCGTACAAGGAACGTCTCGCCCAGAGCAAGATGGATATCTTCACCTTAGCCCAGTTGTATGAACTGGATCCGGAGTGGAAACGCAAGTTGCGCGATCTGCGCTGGGCCATTATTGAGGACCTGCCGTCGCCACATCCCTTCACCAAGCCGACGCTGGCCGAGTTTGACGAGATGATCTTGCAGGATCCGGAATTGGATGAGGAGGCGTTCTTCGTGGCCCTTGCCGACGAAGGGTCGTATGTTGGGATGAGCAATCTGTGGCGCAAGGAGCCGAACGACAAACGATTTGGCGCAGGTCTGACAGGCGTAGTGCGCAGGTATCGGCGGCGGGGCATCGCAACCGCGCTCTAGGTGCGCACGATCCAGTACGCCCAATCTGTCAGCGCGGAGACGATCGTGACCAGCAATGAAGAGAACAATCCAATGTACGCGCTCAATCTCAAGCTGGGATTCGAGCCGACGCCAGCATGGATCAGCTACCATAAGACTGCTGTCGAGTAACACCCATCCAGGAGAACCGTTCAAATGAGCAACAACAGTACACACGCCGCGCAACTTTCGGAGTCGCTTCAGCTTTCGCTGCCGCCGGTCGCCCTTGCCTTTGTCGACGAGTCGCCTTCGGGTATCGCACCCTATGAGGAAGTAGCCCCGGCCGGATGTTACTTCTGGCAGGAGGCGGCGCAGCGCGTATTTTCGACGAGCGCCAAAGATCATGAACTGTGCGCCATCGGTGTCCACACGCACAATCTGACCGGCGCTTCCGAGGCACAGCCGGGCGAACTGATGACGGCGTTGGAGGCGATGCAGGGATTGGACTACGTGCGCGAGGAGGAGGTGGCGGGGATTCCCGTTTTGGAGCAGGAGGTGCGGCACACCGTCTATGGTCCGTTGGCCGACTTTCCTGTGGCCGCCGACGTTGTTCTGCTCTTTGCCCACGCCCAGCAGAGCCTGATTCTGACCGAGGCCGCGTCCCGGGTCGACGCCGGCATCCCCCTGGCGATGGGCCGCCCGGCTTGCGCGGTCGTGCCGCAAGTGGTGAATGGCGGACATGCGGCCATGAGCCTGGGCTGTTGCGGCGCGCGGGCCTATCTGGATACGCTTTCCGATGACATCGCGTTGTGGGCGCTGCCCGGAGAAAAGCTGGAAGCGTATTGCACAGAGATTAGTGGGCTTGCAAAGTCCAACGAAATCCTGACTGTGTTTCATCAGCGGCGGCGGGAGGATGTGGCCGCTGGGGGGCGACCGTCCGTCGAGGAATCGCTGGCACGGCTGTCGGAATGAGAAAATCAGTCTTATGCCCAGGAGCGCAGGCGTCTCGCCCGGCTCTTACGCAACACGCATACCGAAATAGGCTTGGGGCGGTAAACAATGCGCAGCAAATGGAATGATGCGGAGGCGGCTGCCGTTGCGGCGGATCCGCTGGCGCTGCGGGTCTATACATCTCGCTTGTTGGGCAACGACCCCTCGCTTGTGCTGCACGGGGGCGGCAACACATCGGTGAAAGCGACGGCCCCGAACATCTTTGGCGATGAGGATGAGGTGCTGTTTGTCAAGGGCAGCGGCTGGGACCTTGCGACCATCGAAGCGCCCGGCTTTGCGCCGGTTCGGCTTGACGTGCTGCGGCGATTGGCCGAATTGGAGGAGCTGAGCGATAGCGCCATGGTTTCAGCGCAGCGGGCCGCCATGACCGATCCCTACGCGCCCAATCCCTCAGTAGAAGCGATCCTGCACGCGATCATTCCCTTCCGCTTCGTCGATCATTCGCACGCGGATGCAGTGGTTGCCCTTACCAACACGCCGGACGGAGCAGATCGTGTCCGCGAGCTTTACGGCTCGCAGATGATGATCGTCCCTTACGTGATGCCAGGCTTTATCCTCGCCCGCACCATTTACGAAATGACGCGGATGGCGGACTGGGAGCAGCTGTCAGGGATGATATTGCTCAATCACGGCGTATTCACTTTCGCCGACGACGCCCGCGAGAGCTACGAACGCCATATCGAGATCGTTTCGGCTGCCGAGGCGTATATTGAAGAGAGAGTAAGTCGTAGAGAGACGCCTGCCGGGGGAGAAGCAGACGCTCACTCCTCTGTTCCTTTGCAGGAGTTGGCGCAGTTGCGACGCGCCGTTTCCCGAGTCAAGGGGGGGGCAGTCCTGGCTTCACTGGACGACAGCGCGGCCGTGCGCGCGTTTTCGGAGCTTGCGGACGTTTCAGAGTTGGCCACGCGCGGTCTGCTTACGCCGGATCATGTGATTCGCACGAAGCGCATCCCGCTGGTCGTGTCCGCAGACGGGCCGGACGCCAACGTGGCCGAATACGCGGCGGCCTATGGCGAGTACTTTGACCGCCACTCGGACGGAAGCCTTGCCCGGCTCGACGCCGCGCCGCGCTGGGCGCTATGGCCGGGCCAGGGAAGCGTGGCCTTCGGCGCCAATCCCAAGGAAATCGGCGTGATCGATGATATCAAGCGCCATACGCTGCGGGCAATCGGCTGGGCCGAGGCGCTTGGCGGCTGGCAACCACTGGGCGAAAAGGAGATTTTCGACATAGAGTACTGGGAGTTGGAGCAGGCCAAGCTGAAAAGCGCCAGTGCGCCGCCGGAATTTCAGGGGAGAATTGCTCTGGTCACGGGCGGGGCCAGTGGCATCGGCCGCGCTTGCGTGGAGGCTTTGCTCGGGCTGGGCGCGGTGGTCGCGGCGCTGGACATCAAACCGGCGATCGAGGACCTGTACGACCAGCATAGTGTGCTGGGTATCCGCTGCGACATAACGGATGACCACGCGCTGAAAACGGCCGTTGAGCGCACAGTCCGGCGCTGGGGCGGGCTGGATACTGTGATCTGCAATGCCGGCATCTTTCCTGCCAACCAGACTATAGCGGAAATGGATCCCGACCATTGGGACAGAAGCATCAAGGTGAATCTGACCAGCCAGCAGCGCCTGTTGCATGCGAGCGCACCCTATCTGGAGCTTGGCTGCGATCCTGCCATTGTCATCATAGGCTCAAAAAATGCGCCAGCGCCGGGGCCGGGCGCGGGGGCCTATTCGGTCGCCAAGGCGGGCGTGACCCAACTGGCGCGCGTGGCTGCCCTGGAAATGGCGGCGGCGGGCATCCGGGTCAATGTGATACACCCCAACGCGGTCTTCGACACCGCCTTATGGACGGAAGAGTTGCTGGAAAGGCGGGCTGCCAGTTACGGAATCAGCGTGACCGAGTACAAGGCGAATAACTTGCTGGGCGTTGAGATCACATCGGCTGACGTGGCCGCGCTGGCCTGCACTGTCGCCGGAGCGGTCTTTGCCAAAACGACCGGCGCGCAGATACCGATTGACGGCGGCAATGAGCGTGTCGTGTAGGGCGGCGTTCGATTTGAGTGACAGACCTGACGCTGATGATCGACCAGAACGGACTTTGTAGCAATCAGGTTTTTTCTGATGCAAAAGTCGACCATCTCGTCACAGCCGTGAACTCAATATCAGCTTTGCGTTGATCATACCGGATTGGTATACTGTTTGGGTTGCGCCCGCCCGGCCGGATCAGTTTGGAGACGCTGGAACCGGTTCGCAGAGGTCCGCTGGACCGTTTACTCTTTCTGTCTCTAGCTTCCCCCACCGACAAGAGGCACACAGGCTTTGGAGGATCTTGATTCTTCAGAGGAGGCTATAATGTTACGAACAGTCAGCCGAATTACACCGGGCCTGTTCTTGATCGTCTTGATTGCGCTAGGCGTAGCGCTCTCTCGCAGCGGACGGCTCACCGACGAGTTGGCGCCGTCCACGCTCGCACAGCCGAGTTCCGCCGTGGCCCAGAGCCGGATTCCTACCTACTTTGGCTCTCTGGAGGTGACGAAATCACGCGCGATTGCGCCGGGCGTGGGTGGCGAAGTATTGGAAGTTTTCGTCGATATAGGTGACTTGGTAGAAGAAGGTCAGGAGCTTCTGCGCCTGGACACGACACAGCTGGACTGGGGTGTGCAGCGAGCGGAAATCGCCTTGGAATTGGCTCGCATCGCCTTGCTGGAAATCAATGAGCAGTCTTCCGAGAGTGAGTTGGCCGTGGCTAAAGCCAACCTGGAATTGGCGGAGACCAACCTTGCCAAGCTGGAGGCGGGCGGCGGAACCGAAGCAGAGGTAGCCGCCTTGCAGGCACGCGCCAACGCCGCCTGGGCACGCTACAACGAAATCCTGGCTGGGCTGTCGGAGGCTCGGCTGCAACAATTGAGCGCCCAAGTGGAGAGAGCGCAGCTTGCCGTAACACAGGCGCAGCGGGCCTACAACCAGGTGTCATGGCGGGATGATGTCGGGGGCACTCCACAGGCCGCAAATCTGCACCGCGTCACTATCGATCTCAATGTGGCGCAGGCCATCTACGATGAAGCAACGCAGCCGCCGCGCGTTTCAGAAGTACAGGGCGCTCTCGCCGCGGCCCAGCAGGCTCAGCACGCCCTGAACGAACTGGAAGAGGGCGTTTCCGAAGTCGACTTTGCTGTGGGGCGAGCGCGGGTCAAGTCCGCGGAGGCGACGGTCATGCGAATCCAGGAGTTGACGCACAGCCAGAAGTCGGCTGAGTTGCGGGTGAGCCAGGCGCTCATTTCGCTGGAGGAGGCCCAACAGCGCCGGGACAAGGCCCAGGTGCGGGCGCCTTTTACAGGAGTCGTGTTGGCCCTCAACGCTGAAGAAGGACAGATGATCGGTGGCTCTTCAACGGTGGGAGTGATTGGGGACGCCAGTTCGCTGGAGCTAATCGTAGGCATTCCGCAAGATCAAGTGCTGACGATGTCGGTCGGCGATCCGGTGCGAATCACTCGCTACGGCAGCGACGAAATCTCCGTCTTGTCAACGATTTCCAAGATTTCGCCAATCAGTCTGCCCGGCAAAGGCAACTCAACCTTCCCGGTCACGATTCGGCTCCCGGAAGAAGGCACGGCGCAGTTTAATCCAGGCATCTTTGTCTCGGCATCATTCGAGTAAACTTTCTGGCCTTTGCAGGCTCGACGGCATCAGTTGGTGCAGTACGCAACTCTGTCATGCTTCGTGAATGGATAGTTTGCAAAGGGCCAAAACACTTAGTGACTGTCCGCAAACAACGTAGCGATTTCAATCGAGTTCAGACTGATTTGTCGAACGAAACCGCTGAATTGAAAACGGACAGTTACTAGCCGCTATCAAGTGGTGAATCGGGTGTTGCGCGGCTTAGAGGGCGCCCCGGTCGCCAGGGGGCCGTGCCCCAAATTGGTACGACGCTTTGCCCAGCATAAGGAGAGAGCAATGTCGAGCCGTTTTCAAGCGATGGGGAGAGAGCAATGAAGATTCGACTCGCTATGGGGTTCGCTTTGCTACTCTGCTTCGCACTGATTCGGCCTGGATCGGTTTTCGGCAGCGGTTCCGAAAACACAATTTCGCAGGCAACGCCGTCAGCTCCACTCGTATTGGCGGTCGTTCGCAATCAGGGGACGGTGCTCCATGACCGACCGGACGGCGAACAATTGCAGACGCTCGTGGGGGGGTCGCTGGTTACGGCGCGCCTGCGCTCTCAAGACAATTTGTGGGTGCTTGTTGAGACTCGGGATGGGACGGAAGGTTGGGCCAAGGTAAATACGTTGCTGGCTGCCGGGCTGAACCGTCTGCCCATCCAGCAACCGACGCCGACGCCGACGCCTACACCTGAGCCTACTTCGGAATCTGATTCAACGCCTATGGCTGAAGCGACCGCGACTGTAACCGCGGAGCCGGAGTCTCAGGAAGATGCAACGCCGACGGCCTCCGGCACACTGGAAGAGTCCATGGCGTCAACTACGCCGGAGCCAACTGAAGAGTCCATGGCGGAGGCCACTACGCCGGAGCCAACTGAAGAGTCCATGGCGGAGGCCACTACGCCGGAGCCAACTGAAGAGTCCATGGCGGAGGCCACTACGCCGACCCCGACCGGAGAAGCAATGCCGGAGCCGACTCCTACGGAAGGGACACCGGAACCGACGCCGGAACCCTCTCCCACTCCATTTGTGCCGCCCGACGGACCGACGGCCCTTTCATTGGCGCGAATCGGCGGGGCCAATCTCTGGCGGAATGAGGACGGGGCATTCGTCGCCCATTTCGGGGCAGGCAAACGGCTGACAGCGATATATCGGACGGAAGATGGCGACTACTATTTCGTTTACGACGACGACGGCATTCACGGATGGGCTTTGGCCGAGGAACTTCTGGTAGTAAGCGGAAGGTCTTTGCCGATTGAAGAGTTCCCAGCCAACCCGACGTCGGAGACAGAGATCGCAACGGTTGAAACAGTGGAGGAGACGGCGACGCCGACTCCAACGCCGACCCCGACCGTTGGCCCCCAAAAGATTGTTGTCACTGTCAACAACATTGGCCAGCGTCTCAACGTGCGTGCCGGCCCCGGCACTGAGCACGAAATCGTCGCGAAAGCCGTTGCCGGCGTGGCGTTCAACGCGATCGGCCGCAACGAGAAAAGCAGTTGGATTCAGGTCACGGTCGCCGACCTGCCCAGCGGTTTTGGGTGGGTATCCGCCGAATTTGTCACGGTTGACGGGCCGCTGGACCAATTGCCTGTTGTGGAAGAAAAGGACGCGATGGAGGAGGGAAACTCTCCCCCTCCACCAGTCATTTCGTTGCCGTTAGCTTTTCATCCGGCCAAGCCTTCGACAACAACCATCGCGTGATAGTGTACGGTTGGCACACGAACACGGTTCCAACCATCCCCGACATTAAAGGGCAACTCTTCACCTTCAGGGGCGAGGTAGACGCGCAGGTTGGCGTTGTCGGGACTGGAAATTCGTAGCTGAACGTTGCGGGCAGGTACGATCTCCTCGATCGGATAGGCCCAGTTTAGTTTCCCCGCTCCCTCAATCTGGCCCGGCTTCACCTCATGTCCGGGCACCGCCTGCAAGTTGACGATATGAACGACCAGCCTCAGAGCTTGCGCGCCTTCACGGGATGATGGAGGAAAGCTACCTCTGGCTGACGCTGGCTGCTCCAAAGCGGTCAACTTGAGGCCCGTGCCCCCTTCCAACTCAACGGGCGGCGCGGTCGCGGCGGCCCAGCGCACGGAATTCAACAACAGTTGGCGACAATGCGTGTAGTGCCTCCGAAAGTAGGCGCGCTCGGGGAGACCGGCCATGTACACAACGCGCCCTTTGCCAACCTGGCGGGTCGTCACCGCTGGATGGTCAGTCTGCATTCCTGGCGGCGGATCGCCCCAAGTTATGCGGCGAGGAGCGACGCTATAGTCCACCAGGGGAACCGTAACCCGGGCGGCAATGTCAGTGTCCGGCAGCGCCTCCACCTTCCACTGGGGCGTGGCCAGAGACAGCGGGCTTTCCGTTGGCAGCCCTGCGCTGATGACACTCTCGGCTGACAGTTGAACGAATGTCGTGTTGTAGTTGATGGACTCCCGATAGGAGACGCCCAACAGGTCGCGCAGTCCAAAATCGGCCCGCCGGTTGCCCAGTTCATCGTACAAGGAAGTCGCATGGGTCGCCACAAGGCCGCCGCCTTGTTCCACAAACTGGGTTGCCGCTGCAATCTGTGCATCGCTTCGCAGCCATTGGCAAGGGGCGTAAAGCACTGGGCCATCAGATGGGGCTGGGGCTTGGTCGTCCAATCCCACATTGGCCCCACAAAGCGCCCGAATGAGATGATGGGACGGCGCGAAGTCAGGGCGCGTGCGTAGGTCGCATTGCGCATCCACTCGAAGGTGTAATCCCCAAATGCTTCGACCAGAACTACATCGTCGAAAGGGGCATCGCGTTCCGGCCACTGGCCTACCCACTCAATTTCGCGTGTTTCAGGGTAGACGTTGTGGCTGAAAACCCAGTTCGGTTGCGCCGTCTTGACGACAGCACGCGCCTCGCGCAGAAATTCGTGGAGTACACGACTGCGCCAAAGCATGAAGGCGCGGCCCAGCGGCGTTTGCCACTGGTTGCGAGTCGGAAGGGGATGGCCCGTTTCCAACCGAAAGGCGTGCTGGCAGTAATCGCAGTAGCAACCGCCCGGCCCCCAGTCTACGCGGTCAAGAAAAATGCCGACCGCATCGTCATAGCCGTGCGCCAACTCGCGCAGTTGCTCCAGAACGCGTTGGCGGTATGGCGAGTTCAGACAGGCCCAGGGGAAGTCGTTGATACTCACTTCCGGCAATGCCTGACCCTGGCTGTTGCGCTGGCGCCAGTCGGGATTCTGGTCGGCGGCCCAGGTGTCATTACAGGTACAGTAGTAGATGACGCTGGCGATCTCTTCGGCGCGCAGGGCTGCGATCATCTCGGCCAACAAGTCGCGGCCCGCAACTGTTTCATGCTGATGTCCGACCCGTGTGGGATAGTAGGCGCTGCCATGCACGCACTTGGCGAAGGTCCAGAACACTGTGCCGCCGGCGCGGGCGGCAAGTTCGGCGACCTGCTGGGGATCGGCCCGCCTCATGAAGCGAGGATCCCAATCCGGCGTGTGCATATCGGGATGAAGATGGACATGAACAGTATTGGAGTTTAGCATATCTACCCTTGTCGGCGAGATGTGGAGTACCTCCTTTGCGGATGAGCAGTTCAACCGAACCTCGTACTTAACCTGAGCCGCAATTTATCGTTTAGATGCTGTACAAAGCTGTCCTTGGTAGGTATTTCAGGATTATTTCGCATTGCCAGATACACTTCCTCCACAGTGGTTGAAACGAGTCGGTTGGATTTCAATGTATAGCGATCTCCATCAGGAACGAGATTGTATAGTGCGAATCGCGAGGCATGGCCAGGCGAGAATCCATCTGCTTTGAATCCGTACCGGCTAACCAGATTCGCATAAATGTACTCCTGGATTATCCAATAGGGCCTTATGCTAGTTAGCGTTTGAAAAAAGTCCCCTGGTGAGATAACTTTGGAGTTCGGCACCAACCAAAGCGACTCACCAGGAGGACCAACCGAATGATAGCTCACTTTGACGACTTCTGTCTATGGACATATGTGCTGGTTGACGACATGAGCCAGCTACTGGAAAGGCATCTGAGACGACCGGGGCCAGAGCCGGCGTGTAGCGATAGTGAATTGATAGCCATCTGTCTGATCGGCGAATGCCTGGGTTGGGATGTGGAAACAGAGTTACTCAGTCATATGCAGGCACATCGGGATAAGTTTCCTATCTTGCCGGAGCAGAGCCGCTTCAATCGGCGACGACGTAACTTGATGTGGATTATCAATGAGATGCGGCGCATGATGTTGGCCCAGATGGACCTCTTTTGGGATGAGCAGTGTGTACTCGATAGTCTGCCCATTCCTGTGGTTCAGTTCCATCTGGCGCCGCAATCGCGCGGCAATTGGTCTGCGCATGGGGCAAATTATGGGAAAGTCTCCTCCAAAAAAATGACGGTCTTCGGTTTCAAGCTCCATATGCTGATCACGATAGGTGGCCTCATCCTCGATTTCGAGCTGGCTCCTGCCAGCGTCGGCGACTTGGCTATCGGTCGCGAACTGCTGGAAGAACACTGCAACCGCATCGTCATCGGCGACAAGGCCTACATCAGTGCAGCGGTCGCGGATGAACTCTGGCAACACAATCGCATCCGCCTGCTCACCAAGCCGCGCAGCAACCAGAAAAAACAGATCTCTGCATCTGCCCGTCGCCTCTACGACTCGGTCCGCCAAATCATCGAAACGGTTAACAGTCAACTGGGCGCTCAATTCTCGATTGAAACCAACCATGCACACACTTTCCGGGGCTTGTGTGCCCGGCTCTACACCAAGTTGACCGCCCACACCTTATGCATCTATATCAACCGCCTCTTGGGCGTACATGACTATCTGCAAATTAAGAAACTGGCCTTTCCTAACTAGCATAAGGCCCCAATAGCACTTTGTATCTCAGGTCTCGTAAACGACGCCCTTGTTCATTAGCTGAGTAATAGCCCGTTTTATTGAATCGTAGGTATTCATTCCAAACTTGTAGGACTTATCCCGCAAATCATGTCCCAGGCAAAAATCTTCTATTCCTTCAACCAAACCTCTTGTACTTGATGTAGAGTTTACCTAATGTGCAACTTATGAAAGGATGATCCATCGGCCATCTTCCACTAGAATAGAGATAGTGAAGAACTATTCATAGAAGGGAGAGAAACCGATGGATCGAGACCATTTTATCATCTCTGTTTACTGTTTGGTATGTCAGCACTATCAAGAAATCGTAGCCGGACGTTCTCTACGCAAACGTGGCTTTGCCCCGGCGCTCAGCGACGAAGAGGTGATCACGCTTGAGGTATGTGGCGAGTATCTGGGATTCGACCAGGATGAAGCGATTTTCGATTACTTCGTCGCCCATTATCAAGCATGGTTTCCACAGCTTACGGAGCGAACCCGCTTTGTGCGTCAAGCGGCCAACCTGTGGCAAGTCAAGGCGATGATACAACAACGACTCACGCTTGTCAGTGGACAAGCCAACCATGCTGTCCAGATTATCGATACGATGCCCTTGCCCGTCTGTGTCTACACACGCAGTCGGCGGGATCGCTGTTTCAAGTCCGATGCCGACTATGGCTATTGCGCTGCCAAAGATTTGCACTACTACGGTTTCAAGATGGGGCTGCGCATTTCACGCGCCGGCATGATTATTCACTACCCCCTCTTGCCAGCCCGACCCCATGACATCCAATTGCTCGACGATCTGATTGAAGGCTTCCAAGGGGTGCTCCTGGCAGACAAAGGCTTCATCGACGGCTTTCGCCAACAAGAACTGGCCAAGAAGAAAGCGGTTGAATTGCTCACTCCCCCGCGCAAAAACATGAACGTGCGCCTGCCCGACCCGCTTCGCCGCATCGGTAAGCGATGGCGCAAGCTGATTGAAACGGTCGGTTCTCATCTGACCGAACGCTACCATATCGCCAACACGCGCGCCCATGACCTGTGGCACTATCAGAATCGCCTGATTCGCAAGGTGCTTTCACACACTATCTGTGTCTTTATCAATCTGCAACTCGGTCGTCCTCCGCTACATCTGGACGACTTGGTTGCCCATTGAAAGTCGCACATTGGGTAGAGTTTGTCTGAAATTCGATAGATACGAAATCTTCCACTTCGGGCCTCATTGGCTTGTGCCGGACAAGAATGTAATCAATGCTACCTACTCTCGGAAGCCGAACTTCAGGAAAGATTACCGTGTTGTTGAAATCACCGAAATAATGTAGGGCAATGTCCTCCAGAACTCTCGATACACCATCAACTAAACCCTGCTCCTCAAAGCGATGTGGACAAATCGCGCGGATTCCACCGCCATGCTCCGCTGAACAGACTCCGAAAGGGAACTCAATCAAGCGGCTCTTTTTGTCACAAAGGCGATTCAAGAATGGACACCAGTGTCGCTCCCGCGCTTCTTTAGCTTCCTTGGACTGATTCCAAAACGGATATCCGAAAATCTCTGCCGGACGATTCCCCGCGTTCGTAGCCATTCGTCTTATTCCCGGATCAGTTCTCTCCAAGTCATGCGTATCTCGGTTGGAGAGAGTTCACTTTCCAATAGCCAGCCTAATGTGCCGCTGCATTGCCGACAAAATGTTTCGCTGTCATTTGTGTCAATAGCCTCTACAGGCTTCCAGGGGACAGGAGGACTATTGCCATCAAGAGCGAAAACAAGAATGCTATCGTGCTTGATAGACTTCAGGTTGCGAATATGGACCGAGATAGGGTGCTCCGAGTACACGATGTAAGCGCTCATTAGTCTGAATCCAGCGCTCTTGAGGGCAACGGTTAGTTCTGCCCATGCGTTGGGGTCCCAATGATGAAACGTAAACACCATCCGCCCAGCAGTTCTCTTCAGCACGCGCTCACACTCAGCGAAGATTCCAGCCAGCACTGTCATGAAGCCACTACTGTCATTGTTCGCTTTCGTTGCGACAGCGCTTTGAGCTTCGTCATAAAACCATTCAAGTTCGTCAGGAAGCATACGCGCCAGCCATACGCGGAAGAAGGCTGCCAGGTCACTATATTGCACACTATCGTAGTAAGGGGGATCGGTCACAATTAAGTCTACTGATTGACTTTCTATGGGCAGTTGTTGAGAATCACCGTGATAAAGCAGAAATTTCTGCCGTTCACGCATGAGCTCAGCCTGATTTGAGACTTCAACACCACCATCAACTTCACCCTGTATCTTTACCAATTCGCTCTTGCCATCTTGCCGAATTTTGCGCTCAATTGGCAACGCCGCCCACTTGCGTCCCCGCTCTATGCGGTCGCGGAAGAGCAGTTGCAGGTTACCCGATGACTTGTGCGGATTGATTGGGTTGTTCTCCAAGGCGGTATACTGAAACGAATACGCGTGCAAAGCAAAAACATGTCGAATCGCGCCTGGTCGATTCCTGTACCAACCTTTGTAACCACAGAGCATTGAATTGAACTCTAAAGACGCGGACACAAGAACGCTCAAGTTGAGCTTCGCAGCGTCGCTGTATTCTCCCAACTGTTGAATGGCGTGAAAGAGATATAGCAACTGACGAGATGAAAAGACATCAAGATACGAGTGGATATTGCGTCGCAAAAGATCGCGGGACTTAGGTCCGTCTTTTACCTTGAAGTTCTCTAGTAGTTCAGCAATCTTCTATTGTCGGATAAAGACGTTTGAGCTTGATGCGAGCGTCAGCCGTAGTGAAACGCCAGTTGACGGTAGTTGCCGAGGCATTGCGGCGTTTTTGCCAAGCATCGACTTGCTGCATCAAGGTGGCTTGGTCCGGGATGCGAGCTTTCAAGCATTGCCGATGCAGGACACTGAGTTCGATTTCAGCCATATTGAGCCAACTGCCATGTTTGGGGGTGTAATGGATTTCCAGTTTGGCGGCCAGACGGCGGGCTTCGGCTGCCGGGAACGCTTGATACAGAGAAGCGAGTTTGTGTGTGTTCAAATTGTCCATCACCAGGACGATCTTGTCTGCCTGCGGAAAGTGGATGTCGACCAGGTCACGCATGCAGTGGGCAAAGTCAACCCTGGTGCGGCGCGCTGTCACCTTGACATGACGCCAGGCTTGCAGAGGCGCGAAGCAGAGAAAGAGGTTGCCGGTGCCGTTGCGTTCATATTCGTAGTCATATTTGGCCACAGCGCCCGGTCGGGGTGGCAGGGGCAGACGGGTCTCTTTCGTCAACTGTTTGCTGCCTTCATCAAAACAGACCAAAGGTCGCTTGGGATCCTGCGCCCGATGATAGACCTCAAGCGTATCTTCCATGGCACAGACGAACTCGGCATTCGCCGTCGCCGGAATACACCACTCATCTTTCAGCCAGGGCTTGAGTTCGTTTTTTTTAGCGTCGTCCGCACCGTTTCGCGCGAAATACGCTCGACCACCTCTAATTCGACCAGCTTATCGGCCAGCATCTGCAGCGTCCATTGCTCCTGTCCATCAGGCGCAGCGCTACACGCTAACTGCACCAAGCGGGCTTCGCCGGCGCCATCCAATACGCAGGCGCGCTTCCGTTGCGGTCGCATGTGGATGAGCGCAGCTTCAATCCCGGCTGTGACACAGCGCGCCCGAATTCGCTCTACGGTGCGCGCGTGCGCACCTAAGGCCTTGGCAATCTCGGCATCAGTCCAGCCACCTCCGGCTTGCTCTTCATCGGCCATCAGCAGAATGCGTGCCCGTCTCAAGCGCCGCGCCGACCCGGCGCCTGTGTTCACCTGTGCATCCAGTTGCGTGCGTTCTTCCTCTGTCAAGCGCACCCGATATCGTTTCGCTGGCATCTTTCCTCTCCTCGTGTCTACGTTTCTGGAGAGTGTGCCACAGTTCACTCTGTCCGACAAATCTTGTCTGTTACACTACTAGTGGGCCAAATTCTAAACCACATCGATGGGCCTCGACCTTTTCAACCCGCTCTAGGTCAGCCTCGCCAGGTGAACGGAAGAAGAGCCCATGTTCGGCGCACGTGCCAACAATCGCAACCGGCACATAGCGACCATAAAAAGGTAAATCAAACAGTTCTTCATACTTCCTCCCGCAACTTGGGCACTTCTGTTCGGCTTTGGTAATAAGACGAGGAGCTCTTTCAAGGGCCTTAGGTTTGGAAAGGTCATTGGTAATTTCCCAGCTATCAGGCCAAATGCGAATTGTCCTTTCGGCCTCGTGGCGAAGATCGAATTGGTCGATCTGTACAACCTCACAGCACGCGCAGGTTTTGCGGATACCATGCAGTGTGTACTGAAAGTCTACAGTTTTCTGGCAAGTTGGGCACTCGGTCTTGAAGTAATGTGCAATACCGGTATACAACTTAGAAAAGAACTGGTCGAAAGCGGCTCGCAAATCTGCCGGCGCTACCTGGGTTAGTGCTGCGCGGGCCTGGACTACCGGAATAGGGTCGATGTCTGCCCCAATGACATTCGCTCCTAATCGAATCGCTTCATGAAGAGTTGTAGCGCCGCCCATCATCGGATCGAGTACGATTTTCCCCTCTAAACCGCCAGGTGTGTAGTAATCCTGACGATCACCGTCGGGCACAAATTGTTTTAGAATGGCGCGAAACGTAGTGCCACATCGCCTTGCCCACCACTTGTGCAGATAGGTATTGGGACGAAAAAGGTGTTTGTTGAACACCTCCCTACGGGAAAGTTCGTCAACGAATTTTTCGGGGAAAGAACAATCGATCTTAAGGCTCCGTTCCGTTTGGGAAGTACGGAATAACTCGTCCAGAGCCAGTTGTCGGGCTTCTCGAACCAAATTAGCAGAGGAGGGATCGACTCCCATAAGGGGGGGGTATTCGGCCATGTCTTTGATTTCTTTCTCACTGTAGCTCTATTGTAGGTTCACAATCTCCATGTAATGATAACTTATCGCGCTCGAAAGTCAACTGGTCTGTCACTTTCGGGTGCAGTTCAAAATGGGGGCGGGTTTGGGGCGTGTCTCTGGCCAGCGACACGGGCTGCGGGCGAGACGCCCGCGTGCGCTGGCGGCGGAGGCGAACCGGCCGCCGAGGATATGCCGGCGCCAGCCGCCGAAACGGAGAGCCAAGCCCCAGCAGCCTCTTCGCCCAGCCTCTATAACGAAGCCCCCATACTGGCCGACATGGTTGCCAGCGGCGACCTGCCGCCGGTCGATGAACGCGTGCCCGCCAATCCCCTTGTCCTCGAAGGGATGGAAGGCATCGGAAACTATGGCGGTGTCATGCGTCGTGGCTTTAAGGGCGTGTCGGACCGCTGGGGACCGACCAAACTGGCGCGCCAGGGCCTTACCTGGTACACGCCCGATCTGTCGCTGCGCCCCAACATCGCCGAATCCTGGGAGGTCAATGAGGATGCCACGGTCTGGACGTTCCACCTGCGCGAAGGCATGAAATGGTCGGACGGCGAGCCTTTCGACTCCGACAGTTTCGCCTGGTGGCACGAGAACGTTATGCTCAACACCGACCTGACTCCAGCGGTTGGCCGCAACTGGGTCACCGGCGCGGAGCGTACGCCGATGGTGATAGAGTTCCCCGACAAACATACCGTCGTCTTTACCTTTGCCCACCCCAACCCCATGTTCCTGGATCGGGTCGCGCCGCTAACCCAGGAACTGTTTGCGCCGCATCACTACATTGCCCAGTATCACATGGAGACGACCGACGACAAAGAGGCGCTCGAAGCGGCCGTAGCCGAGAGCGGCTTCGACACCTGGCCGGCCCTCTTCTCCGACCGCAACTGGTGGTATCTCAACCCGGAGTTGCCCAGCCTTTACTCCTTTACGGCAAAGAATCCCTTGTCGGAAGAACTCTTCCTTATGCAACGCAATCCGTACTTCTGGCAGGTCGCCCCGGACGGGAATCAGCTCCCCTACCTCGACACAATTCGGCACTGCCTTTTCGACACCAACGATGTGTTCGACCTGCGCATCATAAACGGCGAGGTCGATTTTCAGCAGCGCCACGTCAGCGCCGCCAACTTCACGCTCTATAAGGAAAACGAGGAGAGCGGCGGGTTCCGCGTGCAGTTGGGCGCAGGCGACCAGCACGTCTGCCTGACCCCCAACATGACGGTCAAGAAGCCGCGCCTGCGCGAATTCTTCCAGCACCGAGACGTTCGCATCGCCATGTCGCTGGCGGTAGACAGGGACACACTCAACGAGCTTGCCTTCGAAGGGCTATACACCCCCCGTCAGTACAGCCCGCTGGAACAGTCGCCCCAGTCCTATCCCAAGCAGGCCAACGCCTAACTGAATTATGACCCCGATCGCGCCAGTCAACTGCTGGATGACGCCGGCTACTCCGAAAAGGACGGCGACGGTTTCCGCGTCTACCCGGACGGCAGCGGCGAAACAATCAGCTTTGTCGTTGAAGGCACGGCCCAGCCCGGCTCGCCCGACGAGGATGCCGTCCAGATCATCATCGGCTATCTGGCTGAAGTAGGCATCAAGGCCACCTGCAAAGGCATCGAGCGATCCCTCTATGAGGAGCACTGGGGCGCCAATCAGATCGATGCCGCCTTCTGGGGCAGCGGACGTTCGCTCCTGCCGCTCGTCGACCCGGCCTTCTTCCTCGGCACCGGTCTCGACCGTCCGTGGGGCGAGGCATGGGGCCGCTGGCGACTGGACCCCTCCCACCCGGCCGCCGAAGAGCCGCCCGCCGGTCACTGGCATCCTCACGATGTGGGCCTTGTGGGACGAGATCCTGGTCGAGCCGGACGAGGCGCGGCGTAACGAACTGTTTATGCAAATCCTGGACGTGTGGGCCGAAGAACTGCCGCAGATCGGCTACCTGGGTCAGATCCCCAACCCGCTGATCCTGCTCGACGGGCTGCGCGGCCTCGACCCGGAATACGTCTATCCGCTCAGCAACCCGACCTCGCACGGCGGCCTGGTACAGGTGCATACCTTCTACTGGGACGATCCGGCGAGCCATAGCTAAGGTTGCAGTTTGCTGCCTGGGAGGCTAATATGGATCCCACTCGAAACCACGACTTTTCTCACGGGCTACACCCTGGGATCGCAGGCGTCCCGCCTGCCCTTACTCAATACACAAGTTCTTGGTCTCATACCGTGGGCAATACGAAGTGGACGCCGGACGCCCGCCACATGCTGGTTGCAATGTGGGTCAAGGCCACGCCCGACGACCTCTCGCCCTGGAAGAATCGCTTTCGCCGCAGCATCTACATCGTAAGCCGCGATGGCAGCGAGATCCGCTGGCTCACCTTTTTCGGCCATCACCACAGTTGGACAGCCGAAGGCACAAAGGTGCTATACTCCGGCTATCGCCACCACACCGACGAAGGGCAACAGGACGAGCCGCGGCTCTACATGATCAACTTCGACGGCAGCGGCAAGGAAGTGATCATCGATCAGCCGCTTGGCGGGCATCCCATCGCCAGCCCCGACGGCAGCAAGATCACGACCTGGGATAATCGCGGCGTGATCCTGGTCGATCTGGCTGCGCAATCGGTAGAATATCTGGCAGTGCTGGAGCCGTCCTTCGACCAGTCTCATCGCGGCACCCATCCCCACTGCCTTTGGAGCCTGGACGGCACCCAGATCCTTTATAACTCGGCCCAGTCAGGTCGCAGTCATCTGTATCGCGTGTCAATCTGAGCGCGGGGTCTCTATCGTCCCGCTTGCGCACCGTCACGGCCAAAACGGAGAGAGTTCGATGAAGATTGAGAAGATCACCCCCTTTCTTGTAGATAGGTTCCTGCTGGTGCGGGTCTACACTGATCAGGGCCTTGTCGGCAATGGCGAGGCCGGTCTCTGGGCGCATCATGGTATGGTCCACCAAGCCATCCTCGACCTGAGCGACTATTACATTGGCAAGGACCCCTCGCGCATCGAGCATCACTTCCAGACCGTGAGTCGCGATACGCACTTCATGGGCGCCGCGCTCAGCGCAGCCCTGAGCGCCATCGACATTGCGCTGTGGGACATTGCCGGTCAAGCGGTGCGCCAGCCCGTGCATCAGTTGCTGGGCGGCAGAGTGCGGGACAAGATCAAGGTCTACGGCAATGTTGGCGGCGCGAGCGTGGAAGAGTTTGCCGCCAGCGCGCAAGAGCAGGTGGCGGCCGGCTATCTCTCGCTGCGTATGTCCCCCTTCTTGCCCGATTTCGAGCGTAGGACGCCGTCACAGGTGATCGGCGATGCCGTCGCCATCGCGGCCGCAGTGCGCGAGGCCATCGGCTACGAAATTGACCTGGGTCTGGAGATCCATCGCAACCTGCGCCCTGAAGAGGCGATCATCCTCGCCAACGAAATAGTTCCTTACCGCATTCTCTACTACGAAGACCCCCTCGCTCCTGAGAGTCTGGAGGCGATGGAGTACATCGCCAAGATGGTGCCGATACCGATTGCTACCGGCGAGCGCTTTTACAACATCTACCAGTTCAAAGACCTCATCGACCGCAAGATCGTAAGCCTCATTCGCCCCGATCTTTCCCTGACCGGGGGCTTTACACAGGTCAAGAAGATCGCCGCCATCGCCGAAGCGGCATTTGTCGGCATCTTCCCCCACCTGATGGGCAGCCCTGTCAACATCGCCGCCTTTTGTCAGTTGAACGCATCGATCCCGAACTATGTATTGATGGAGAGCCACCCCGGCGCCGACGCCTTCAACGATATTGTGGATTGTCCGGTCGAGCGAGAAGGCGGCTATCTGATCGTTTCCGACCGGCCCGGCATCGGCCTGGAAATTGACGAGAGCAAACTGGGCCGCTATCCCTATCAACCCAAAAAGATCGTCGGCAATTTTCATACCGACGGCTCTGTAGCGCACTAATGTGAATCCCATTTGACACCGAGACTTTTTGCCCGCGTTACGCAATGGAGATGAGATCGTCTCGCCTGCCCTAACGCAATACGGAATACGCAATACGCAATTCAGAAAAAAACCGGGTTCTCAATGTGAACGCACATTAGGTCCCACTGTAAGGAGTGCATCTATGACGACAATGCGGACCGGCGGTGAGGCCCTTGTGCATGGCCTGCTCGCACACGGTATCGACACGATCTTCGGCCTGCCCGGCGTTCAGAATGACTACTTCTACATTGCGGCGTACGATGTAGGCGACCGCATGAGGCTCATCCACACACGCCATGAGCAGGGCGCGGCCTACATGGCGCTGGGCTATGCGCTGGCGTCCGGCAAGACCGGCGTCTATGTTGTCGTGCCGGGACCCGGCTTCCTCAACACGACCGCTGCCCTCTCCACCGCTTACGCCACCAATGCACCGGTCCTCTGCCTGACAGGACAGATCCAGACGGACCAGATCGGACGCGGATACGGTATGCTGCATGAAATCCCGGATCAGTTGGGCGTGCTGTGTTCGCTCACCAAGTGGGCATCCCGCATCAAGAGCCCCGCCGAAGTGCCCCGACTGCTGGCAACGGCGCTCAGCGAAATGCGCTCGGACCGGCCCCGCCCTGTCGGGCTGGAGGTGCCGCTGAACATTCTTTCCGGCAAGGCGGAAGTAGACGACGACCCCCTGCCCCTGACGGTGCGCCGCCCGGCAACTGACTGTGACGCGATAGAAGAGGCAGCCCGACTACTGGGCAAGGCGCGTACTCCAGTTATTCTTGTCGGCGGCGGTGCAATGGACGCGGGCGAGGAAGTGCGCGCCCTGGCTGAGTCTCTGCAAGCCCCGGTCATCGCCAGCAGCAGCGGGCGGGGAATCCTCTCCAGCCGACACCCTTTCAGCCATACCTATGGCCCCGGTCAACGTCTGTGGGAGCAGGCCGACGCGGCCATTGCCATCGGCGCCCGCATGACCACGCCACTGATGCAGTGGGGGAAACCGGAGCATTTGCGCCTGATACGCATCGACATCGATCAACAGGAAATTTCCCGGCTGGGAGAGCCGGAGCTGTCGCTGGTGGCCGATAGCCGCGACGCCTTGCGTGCGTTGCTGCCCGCCCTGGCGCGCTTCAATCCAACGCGGCCTTCCCGACGCGTCGAGATGTTGGCCCTGCAAGATGAGATGGATGCGATCTACGATTTAATTCAGCCGCAGATGGGTTTCGTGCGCGCCCTGCGCGAGGCGCTGCCGGAGGATGGCATCTATGTCGAAGAGATCACACAAGTCGGTTATGTCAGCCGCGCTGCAATGCCTGTCTACAATCCGCGTACTTACCTGACTGCCAACTACCAGGGCACGCTGGGCTGGGGCTTCCCCACCGCGCTGGGCGCAAAAGTGGCCGCTCCCGATCGGGCCGTCCTCTCGGTCACCGGTGACGGCGGCTTTCTCTTCGGCGCGAGCGAATTGGCGACAGCAGTGCAGCACGGCATCAATACGGTGACGGTCGTATTCAACGACGGAGCATTTGGCAACGTGCGCCGCATGCAAAAGGAGCGCTACGGCGGGCGCATCATCGCCAGCGAACTGCACAATCCCGACTTTGTCGCCTTTGCCGAGTCCTTCGGCGCGCAGGGGACGCGTGTGCGCACTCCTGGCGAATTGCGAGATGCCTTGAGAGACGCCTTCGCGGCCAGCAAGCCGGTTCTGATCGAAGTCCCTGTCGGGGAGATGCCCGCGCCCTGGTCGAGAATGTCTGCCCCCACGGCGCCGAGAAGTGGTTCGTGATCTGTACAGGAGGCAGTTACTAATGTGAATCCCGTTTGAAACCGAGACTTTTCGGGCGGATAACGCAATTGAAACGTGGCCGTCTCGCCTGCCCTTACGCAATACGGAATACGCAATACGCAATTCAGAAAAAAGCGGGTTCTCAATGTGAACGCACATTAGGCCGCCAAACTGTCTACAAACTGATGATGTTCCGGGGAGGCAATGCCCTGCTGCACAAGTTGCAGCAACTCTGTCATCCTGTTTTCCCAGAACCAGTCGGAGCGAAACCAGAAGCCGGGCAACACTTGACTACGCAGCACCCACTCGGCGTCCGGCTTCACTCCAACATACTCACCATCCGTCAGGCGGAAGAAGCGCATCTCCCGTTCATAGGCCAATAGCACCAGATACTCCTGCACGCCATTGCGCCGGTAGACGTTGAGCTTGCTGTGCAGATCGTATGCGGCGCTGCTGGCCGCCACCTCCACAACAAATTCTGGCGCGCCAATGTACAGTCCTTCCTCCGTCTTCCGCACGCGTTGAGCGCGGGCTGCGTCAATTCGCACGCAGAGGTCCGGCTGAAATTCATTGTCCTGATCGAGTAAAACCGACTGGTTGTCTGCTAAGCGCAGGCCGGGCGTGTGCCAGCGGTAAATGGCGAGAAGCCCGGCAAAATCCGCATGAGGTTCGCTATGCCGGTCATGGACGGGGGAACCCACAATCACGACTCCTTCGATGAGTTCGGCCTTCTTGATCTCTGGATACAGCCCGTAGCGGCGGTGAAACTCGGCGCGGCTGAGGTGGTCGCCGCTATTGAGAGGCGGTCTCTCCTGCCACGTCACGGCCTTGGTTGCGGGCTGAGTGGGAGCTTGTACGACCACAGTGATCTCCTGTGCAGCATTGAACGCAATCAAACGACTTGCTTCTCGAAACAATCTGCCCGCATTCAAACTAGGACGACTACCTTGCGGCCAGACTGTCCACAAATTCCTGATGCTCCGGGGAACCTATGCCCTCCTGCACAAGTTGCAACATCTCTGCCAGCCGGCCTTCCCAGAACCAGTCGGAGCGAAACCAGAAGCCGGGCAACACTTGACTACGCAACACCCCTTCGGCGTCCGGCTCCACCGCAACGTACTCGCCATCCTTCAGGCGATAGAAGCGCATTTCTCGCTCGAAAGCCAGCAGCACGAGATACTCCTGCACGCCGTTGCGCTGGTAAACGTTGAGCTTGCTGTGCAGATCGTATGCGGCGCTGCTGGCAGCCACCTCCACGACAAATTCAGGCACGCCCATCAGTGGCCCTTCCTCGCTGTCTACCACCTGTCCGCCGCGTGTCGCATCGATCCCCACGAAGAGGTCCGGTTGCAGTTCATTGTCCTGGTCGAGAACCACTGATTCATTGTCGCCGGCAAGCAGGCCGGGTGTGTGAGCAACATAGACTCCCAGGCTTGCGCTGATTTGAAAGTGCGGTCTGCCATGCTGCCTGTGGACGGGGGAACCCACAATCACGACTCCTTCGATGAGTTCGGCCTTATAGACTTCAGGATACATCCCGTAGCGGCGGTGAAACTCGGCGCGGCTGAGGTGGTCGCCGCTATTGAGAGGCGGTCTCTCCTGCCACGTCACCGCCTTGGTTGCGGGCTGAGTGGGAGCTTGTACGACCACAGTGATCTCCTGTGCAGCATTGAACGCAATCAAACGACTTGCTTCTCGAAACAATCTGCCCGCATTCAAACTAGGACGACTACCGTGCGGCCAGACTGTCCACAAATTCCTGATGCTCCGGGGAGCCTATGCCCTCCTGCACAAGTTGCAACATCTCTGCCAGCCGGCCTTCCCAGAACCAGTCGGAGCGAAACCAGAAGCCGGGCAACACTTGACTACGCAACACCCCTTCGGCGTCCGGCTCCACCGCAATGTACTCGCCTTCAATCAAGCGAAAGAAGCGCATCTCCCGTTCATAGGCCAACAGCGCCAAATACTCCTGCACGCCATTGCGACGGTAGACGTTGAGCTTGCTGTGCAGATCGTATGCGGCGCTGCTGGCCGCCACTTCTACGACAAATTCAGGCGCTCCAGACAAATGGCCTACCTCGTTCATTTCCAATTGTCCACTCTGGGCCTTATCGATCCCCACGAAGAGATCCGGTTGCAATTCATTGTCCTCGTCGACTAACACCGACTGGTTGTCTCCGCCTAGAAGACCGGGGGTGTGAATAAAGTAAAAGCCTAGAACCGCGCTAAATTCAAAGTGGGGTCTGGCATGTCGTTCATGGACGGGGGAACCAACAATCACGACTCCTTCGATAAGTTCGGCCTTCTTGATCTCTGGATACATCCCGTAGCGGCGATGAAATTCGGCGCGCTTGAGGTGGTCGCCGCTATTGAGAGGCGGTCTTTCCTGCCACGTCACCGCCTCGGTTGCGGGCTGAGCGGGGGCTTGTATGACCACAGTGTTCTCCTGTGCAGCATTGAACGCATTCAAACGACTTGATTTCTGAAACAATCTGCCCGCAATGAAACGCGGACAACTACCTTGCGGCTAGACTGTCTACAAACGCCTTGTGCTCCGGGGAGGCGATGCCCTCCTGCACAAGTTGCAACATCTCTGCCAGCCGGCCTTCCCAGAACCAGTCGGAGCGAAACCAGAAGCCGGGCAACACCTGGCTGCGCAGCACCCCCTCGGCGTCCGGCCCCACCACAACGTACTCACCAACCGTTAAGCGGAAGAAGCGCATCTCGCGTTCATAGGCCAACAGCACCAGATACTCCTGCACGCCATTGCGTCGGTAGACGTTGAGCTTGCTGTGCAGATCGTATGCGGCGCTGCTGGCCGCGACCTCCACAATAAATTCTGGCGCGCCAATGTACAATCCTTCCTCGCTCTTCTGCACATTTCCGCCAAGGGCCGACTCGATTCGCACACAGAGGTCCGGCTGGAGTTCGCTGTCCTCTTCAATTATGACCGACTGATTGTCTGCCAATCGAAGGCCAGGCGTGTGCGCCCGGTAGAATCCGAGAACCGTGTTGAAGTCTGCATGAGGTTCGCTATGCTGGGCATGGACGGGGGAACCCACAATCACGACTCCTTCAATAAGTTCTGCCTTCTTGATCTCTGGATACATCCCGTAGCGGCGATGAAATTCGGCGCGCTTGAGGTGGTCGCCGCTATTGAGAGGCGGCCTTTCCTGCCACGTCACCGCCTCGGTTGCGGGCTGAGCGGGAGCTTGTACGACCACAGTGTTCTCCTTTACAGCATTGAACGCATTCTAACGACTCGATTCTTGAAACAGTCTGCCCGCATAGAGACGCTGACAACTAGCTGGCGGCCAGACTGTCCACAAATTCCTGATGTTCCGGGGAGGCGATGCCCTCCTGCACAAGTTGGAGCAACTCTTTCATCCTGCCTTCCCAGAACCAGTCGGAGCGAAACCAGAAGCCAGGCAACACCTGGCTGCGCAGTATCCCCGTTTCGTCCGCCTCCACCACAACGTACTCGCCATCCTTCAGGCGAAAGAAGCGCATCTCCCGTTCATAGGCCAAGAGCACGAGATACTCCTGCACGCCATGGCGCCGGTAGACGTTGAGCTTGCTGTGCAGGTCGTATGCGTCCCTGCTGGCCGCCACTTCCACGACAAATTCCGGCGCGCCGATCAGGGGTCCTTCTTCGTTCTCCTTCACCCCTTCTCCGCGTGTTTCATCGACCCAAACACAAAGATCGGGTGAAGTTCGTTCTCCTCCCCTAGTATCACCGATTGATTGTCACTGGCGAGGACACCCGGTGTGTTGATATGATAGACACCGAGAACTGTGCCAAAGTCGAAATGAGGAATGCCATGCTGCCTGTGGACGGGGGAACCCACAATCACGACTCCTTCGATGAGTTCGGCCTTCTTGATTTCGGGGCACTTCTCATAACGCCGGTGAAATTCGGCGCGGCTGAGGTGGTCGCCGCTCTCCAGCGGCGGCCTCTCACGCTGCGTTACCGTTAGGGTTGAGGGCTGTGTGGGAGTTTGTACGACCACAATAGCCTCCAGCGCAGGGCTACTCTACGTCAACGGATAACATAGAACTGGGGCATGCCTGATCTTAGCACAGGGACCAGGCACTTGCGACTCGATCTTATCACAATGCTCGCCGACAAAGGCATTGAATGACGGCGCTGTGAATCGGAGAGTACCGCAGCCTGGTCCACTAACTTCTCTGCGTAGAATCCTGAACGGGGCGGTAGGCTGCGTTGGCTCCAGCCGTCTCCTCCATCGGAGGGGCGCTGATTGGCTCGGCCCTTTCCTCGGCGAAGTTTCGCCGCTCTGCAGAAGGAGGGCCGTCGGGCTGGTCTGCGCCGCAGCTTACACAAATGCTCCACTCGTGGCGCATCGGTTTTCCGCAACTGGGGCAGGCAAAACGCAGCTGGATGTGGCAGTTGGAGCAATAGTTCCAGGAGTCCTGCACAGGTACGCCGCACTTGTGACAGGTCAGAGTCGCCTCCAGTTCCCGCAACAGAGACTCCTCCTCCAGCGCACGGTCGAAGACATCGGCAAGCGTTTCCCTGGGGCGGACCATCATGTAGAGAATCAGGCCAATAAGAGGAAAAATTAGCACGAGCAGGCTGGCCAACCCAATCGCGAGCCAGTCCCGCGTTCGGCTGCGGATGTCGTTGAATGTCCAGATGCCCATCGCCACCCAAAAAGCGAACAGGAACGCGCCTAGCAATGCGACGAATATCCCAATGATGGTTGCAATCGTGTTTGACAGATCTGCCAGCATTCGGTTCTCCTAATATGGCTGCTACCAAAGTCTGCAAAGACGGGCATGGCGGCAGCCAATGTCGCTGTTCCCTGGAACTGAACACTCGGGGATTATAGACCACGCAGCCCGGTTTTCCAAAAAAAGGCGACTTTGCCTACCTTGGTACGGCAGGTGACATTGAGGCTTCCTGGTGTCGAGAAGAAAGTTTCTGGCCGTGAAATGATTGGATTATTGATTTGTTTTCACCTTCGTTATACTTACATCAACCCCAGTGGAGCCGTTCTTGTTCCAACCAATTCTCTCTTTGCACCAGCTACGCGCGGAGGCAGTCGCCAAAATTCTGAACTTTAGCCGCCTTTGGCAAACTGTAATATACTTGACAACAGGACTACCCACACAAGTTAGCGCTGTGAATGGAGTCAGTCGGGCGGCGCTGGCTCCCGGCCCGGGGACATTGCGCCGCTCGAGTCGGATAATCTCGGATGTCTCGCCCTAAAGCGGCACACCACGCCAACCGCATTCCCTTTTCATTCACCCATCACAAGGAGCGTAATATGAAGAGCATGAAGAGATTTAACAGAACTGGCATGATTCTGTCGATGGTAATCGGCATGATCATTGCCGCCTGCTTTAGTCCTGCTGCTGGGCCAGACGTTGTCGAGTCGGATGAGCCGACAGCCCCGGCGATGCAGGAGGAAATGCAGTCTACCCTGAGCATCGTTCAGGAACGGGGCAAGCTGGTCTGCATTGGCAACGCCCTCCTGCCCGGATTCGGCTTCCTGGATTCCGAGGGCAACTTCTCCGGCTTTGACGTCGATTACTGCCGCGCCATCGCGGCGGCGATTTTCGGCGACGCAAATGCCCTGGAAGTGCGACCAGCCACCGCCAGAGAACGCTTCACCATCCTGTCCAGCGGTGAAGGCGATGTCATCATCCGCAATACCACCTGGACCATGTCGCGTGATACGGACCTGGGCATGAATTTCGGTCCCACCACCTTCTACGACGGCCAGGGCCTGATGGTGCGCAAGGAAAGCGGCGTATCGACTCTTGCCGACTTGCAGGGCGCTTCGGTCTGTGTGGTCACCGGCACGACCACCGAACTGAACTTGGCGGACCAGTTTGCCGCCGCCGGTGTCGGCTATGAGGCCGTCGTCTTTGAAGACTTCGATCAGTCCTTCAATGCCTATGACGAAGGCCGCTGCGACGCCGTAACCACCGACAAGTCCAGCCTGGTCTCCCGCCAGACCGTGCTGACCGTCCCCGAAGATCACGTTATCATCAACGTGACGCTCTCCAAGGAGCCGCTCGGCCCGGCCGTCCGCCACGGCGATGACCAGTGGTTCGACCTCGTCAACTGGGTCGTCTACGCCACGATGCTGGCCGAAGAGCACGGCATCACCTCGCAGAACATCGACAGCTTCATGAATAGCGGCGACCCCAACATCGGTAAGCTGCTCGGCGAGGAAGGCGACTTTTGCGCCAAAGTCGGTATCTCAAACGCCGGCTGCTTCGCTGACGTGATTAGGCTCGTCGGCAACTACGCCGAGATCTACGACCGCAACCTTGGCCCGGATACGGTCTTCGACCTGCCCCGCGGCCTCAATAGTCTATACACCGACGGCGGCATCCTGTACGCGCCGCCCATCCGCTAACATCGAACCAAATAGGAGGAAAGTGGATCCGAACGTTCGGGTCCACTTTCCTCCTCACGCCAGCCACTGAACGCGACGCCCCTCCCCCCCGCCCCGGGAAAGGCAGACCATGCAGGAAATCCACGCCAGCCAGGTGCGTCCACCCTTCTATCGCGATGAGCGCTGGCTCGGCATATTCAGCCAGATTCTCGTAGTCGTCGTAGTCGTCGGGCTGGGGCTGTTCTTCTACAGCAACATGATCACCGGGCTGCGGGAGAAGCATACCGTCGCCATCAGCTTCAGTTTTCTCAGTCAGACGGCGGGCTTCGATATCGGTGAAAGCCTCATCGAATACTCGCGCGAAAAAACGTACGCGCGCGCCTTCGTCGTTGGCCTGCTCAACACCTTCCAGGTCGCCTTCCTCGGCATTGTCTTTGCCACCGCGCTGGGCGTTGTGATCGGCGTGATGCGGCTCTCCACAAACTACCTGATCAACCGTATCGCCGCCGTCTACATCGAAATCTTTCGCAACATCCCCCTCCTTGTCCTGCTCATCTTCTGGGCGCAGGCAGTCTTCCTTAAGCTGCCGAGAGTGACCGAGGCGATTACCCTCCCCGGCCCGATCTTTCTAAGCAATCGCAGCGTGGCCGTCCCCTGGGGAACCCCCACTGAATCCTGGGGCGCCTATCTCATCGTACTGGCCGCAGGCGTTTTGCTGGGCGCGATCATAGCTTATGTCCTGCGCGAGCAGGGCAAACGCACCGGAAGGATGCCACTCATCACCCTTTGGTTCCTGGTGACGGTCGCCGCGGTGGGCCTGGTCGGCTGGCTGGTTCTGCCTCAACCTTTGACGCTCGATCAGCCCTTCCTGGATGGTTTCAATATTGCCGGCGGCAAGGTACTAAGCCAGCAGTTCATGGCATTGCTCTCCGGTCTCATCATCTACACCGCTGCCTTCATCGCCGAAGTCGTGCGCGCGGGAATCCAATCGGTCTCCAAGGGCCAACGCGAGGCGTCCACCGCGTTGGGGCTGTCACCGGCGCAAACACTGCGGCTGATCATCTTTCCCCAGTCATTGCGCGTCATCATCCCGCCGCTCACCAGTCAATATCTGAATCTGACCAAGAACTCCTCCCTGGCCATCGCCATCGGCTACCCTGATCTGTTCGCCGTCGCCGGCAGCACGATCCTCAATCAGACCGGGCGGGAGATCGAGATGTTCACCCTGATCATGGGCACCTACCTGTCGCTCAGCCTGATCACTTCTCTGCTCATGAACATCTACAACCGGCGTATTCGCCTGGTTGAACGCTAACGCACCTGATATATCGTAGCGCGCGAATCTGGCATATAGATCGCAAATTACGAGGCCCAAGGGGAGCAGCCGAAACATGACCACAACGGCAGGAGCATCATCAGACCGCTCAATACTGCCGCCGAGCGAACGCAAAACGGTTCTGGCGTGGTTGCGCAAGAACCTGTTCAGCGATCTGATCAACTCGGTCCTGACCGTGGTGGCGGTAGCCCTGATCCTCTTCCTCGCCAATCGGCTGCTGCGTTGGGCCTTTACCACCGCCGCGTGGGGCGTGATTCCCGCCAACTTTAACCTGATCATGCGCGGGCAGTACCCGGCCGTCGAAGCCTGGCGTCTTTGGCTCGCCCTCTTTCTACTTGGCGGCGTCGTCGGGCTGTCATGGAGGCTGATCACCGGCCGTGCCACTGCAGCCGCCTGGGTCGTTCTCGCTATTCCATTGTTTATGAGGGAGGTCCCCTTCTTCACCTTGATGACCCGCCTGAACCTGTTGATCGTTGCAGCCGCGGGTGTCGGCGGCTTCCATCTGGCCGGCTTTCTGCCGATCCAACGCCGCGGTCGCGCCGCCGCCTACACACTGATCGTATACCTGGTCGTCATGCTCGGCATTCTGCGCGGCTTCAGCGGCGAAGCCGGACCGATGCCCACTGTCACAACCATCTTGTGGGGCGGCCTTCTTCTCTCGCTGCTGCTGGCATTCTTTGGCATCACGCTCTCCTTCCCGCTCGGCGTCCTGCTGGCGTTGGGCCGCCAGTCGAAGTTGCCGGCGATCCGCGTGATGAGCGTCATCTACATCGAGTTCATCCGCGGCGTCCCGCTCATCAGCCTGCTCTTCATGGGCCAGGTGATGCTGCAACTCTTCCTGCCCGACGGTTTCCCGCTCGTCGATCGCGTGCTGCGTGCGCTGGTGGCGATCACGCTCTTTTCCGCCGCCTACACAGCCGAAAACGTGCGCGGCGGCCTGCAGTCGATCACCCGCGGCCAGTATGAGGCCGCCCAGGCGCTCGGCCTCAGCGCCTACCGGTCGACGATGCACATCATCCTGCCCCAGGCTCTGCGCGCCGTCATTCCCGTACTCGTAGGCCAGTTCATCAGCCTCTTCAAAGACACGACCCTGGTGGCCCTTGTCGGGCTGTTCGACCTGCTCGGCATCGCCAAAACGATTCTCGCCAACCCGGACTGGCTCGGCACCCAGCAGGAGGTCTTTCTCCTGGTCGCTGTACTTTTCTGGATCTTCAGTTACGGCATGAGCTACGCCAGCCGCCGCCTCGAGCAGCGCCTGGGCGTCGGCGAGCGGTAAGTAGCGAGTTCGATGGCGCCCGGCCATCGATTCCGTCTACGCAATACGCAATCCTACAAACGAGGTACCCGCGATGTCAGAAAACGGAAACGCCGAAGAAATCATCATCTGCCAGGATGTCAGCAAGTGGTTCGGCGAATTTCAGGCGCTAAAAAACTGTAGCCTGCGCGTCATGGCGCAGGAGGTGGTGGTCATTATCGGGCCGTCCGGCTCCGGCAAGTCCACCTTCATCCGCTGCATCAACCGCCTGGAAGAGCACCAGGCCGGCGACATCATCGTCGACGGCATCCCCTTGACCCGCGACGTGCGCAATATCGAGCAGATCCGCTCGGAGACCGGCATGGTCTTCCAGCAGTTCAACCTCTTCCCCCATCTGACGGTGTTGGAGAACATCACGCTGGCGCCGATCCACGTGCGCAAGATGAATAAGGAGGAGGCGCATGAGACGGCCATGGCCCTCCTCAACCGTGTCGGCATCCCCGAACAGGCGCAGAAATACCCCGGCCAGCTATCCGGCGGCCAACAGCAGCGCGTCGCCATCGCCCGCTCGCTCGCCATGCAGCCCAAGATCATGCTCTTCGACGAGCCGACCTCGGCGCTCGACCCGGAGATGATCAAAGAGGTGCTCGACGTGATGCAGGAACTGGCCGAAAGCGGCATGACCATGCTCGTCGTTACCCACGAGATGGGCTTCGCCCGCGAGGTCGCCGACCGCATCGTCTTCATGGACGCCGGCGAGATCATGGAGGTGGGCACGCCCGAACACTTCTTCACCAACGCCCAGCACGAGCGTACCAAGCTCTTCCTCAGCCAGATACTCTAGCCCGGCAAACGTAGCGCCCCTTGGCCCCAGGGCAAGTAGAAACTGCGGACTATTTGACAAAGGGCAAGGTTCAGGGCAGACTGTCGCCAACAGCGTACTGATGTTCTATAGCTATATCAGGATGTCGAGATGACTGAATCTGTTGACTCTCCCTCAAGAGTGCGCCCTCCGGAAACCCGTAACGACGCGCCGCATGAACCGGCCACGACAGCCCGCCCCAACGGCCGGCCGATCGTCCGCGCAAATCTGTCTCCGGAGGACATTCTTGCTATCGAGCACATGGTTACCGAGGACGATACCCCCGTGGATAACTGGTTTTCCGAGCAGCAACAGCGCCTGCTCACTCGCCCGCTGTATGCCTCCTGGCCAGGTCCCGGAGAAGGGCGCCCCTTTGTCGTTGCCGCCAACGTTGGCGTCTTCCGCCTGCCCAGAGAAGCCCCTCTCGTCCCCGACGCCTTCCTCTGCCTTGATGTCACCAGACCCGAGGACTACTGGGCAAAGCCGGGCCGCAGCTACTGTATGTGGGAATACGACGGAAAACCTCCCGACGTCGTGATCGAAGTAGTGTCCAATACCGAGGGCGGTGAGATTGGAGTGAAGAAAGATCGCTATGCACAGTTTGGCGTCCCTTTTTATGTGGTCTTCGACCCTCTGGATCAGTTGAAGCAGGGCAGACTGCACGCCTTTCAACGCACTTCGACAGGTGTCTACGTGGAATGCCAAGCCGCTCTTCTGCCTGGGGTGGGTTTGGGTCTGCAACTGTGGCGGGGGGAATTTGAAGCAGAGGTAGCGACCTGGCTGCGCTGGCAGGACTCGTCAGGCGAACTGATCCCGACCGGTGAGGAACGCGCGAACTCGGAGAGGGACAGAGCCGATCATGCGGAGCGCCAGGTCGCAAACGCTGAAAACCGAGTTGTGAACGCCGAAAACCGGGCTGTGAATGCCGAGAACAGAGCCGAGCAACTCGCCGCCCTGTTGCGCGCCCACGGCATCTCCCCGGACAACGGCGAACCTCCCTACTGATGAATTCCACCCCGAACCTCTCTCCACTCACTCCTCATCTCCCATGCCCGGCCAACTCTTCACCCAATACTTCCTGACCGACGGCATCCGCCACACCGACGCCTGGCAGGAGTCGTTCGCCCAGCCGCACGACCTCGACGCCTTCCGCGCCGCGGCCGCCGACCTCTTAAACCAGGTCAGCGCCTACCAGAACGCCAACGAAGCGGTCACCGAGCAGGACCTGATCCGCCCCCTCCTCGACCTGCTCGGTTGGGCCGACTACCTGCCCCAGCAGGGCAATGAACGCAACGAGGACATCCCCGACCATCTGCTCTTCGGCGATCCCGACGCCAAGACCCGCGCCGCCGCCAAGCCCAGCCAGCATCGCTACACCGGCGCGCTGGCAGTCGCCGAGAGCAAACGCTTCGGCCTGCCCCTCGACGCACGCGACCGCGACCAACCCGGCCATACCAGTTCGCCCCACGCCCAAATCCTGCGCTACCTGGCCACCGCCGACATCAGTTCGGACGGGCGCATCCGCTGGGGCATCCTCACCAATGGCCGCGTCTGGCGTCTCTATGACCGCCGCGCCCGCCCGCGCGCCAGCGGCTATCACGAAGTAGACCTGGAAGCCCTTGTCCGCCCGCAAGACACCGACGGCCTGCGCGCCTTCCGCCTGCTCTTTGGACGCCACGCCTTCAGCCCCCGCCATGGCGCGCAGACCAGCTTCCTTGAGGACGCCCTGGCCGAGGGCCGCCGCAACGAGGAACAGGTCGCCCAAGACCTCTCCGGCGTCGTCTTCGAGCATGTCTACCCCGCCTTGGTCCGCGCCCTCGCTGAGCAGAGCGGCGCGGAGCTGGAAAATGTCCGCCAGGCCGCGCTCATCTTCCTCTACCGCCTGCTCTTCCTGCTCTATGCCGAGGACCGCGATCTGCTGCCCGTCAACGACAGCCGCTACGACGACTACGGCCTGCGCAAACAGGTGCGCGACGACATCGCCCGCCGCACCGAAAGGGCCGATACGTTTTCAGCCTTTGCCAGCCGGTATTACGACCAGATCGCCACGCTCTGCCGCCAGATCGACAAGGGCGACCCATCCATTGGCCTGCCGCCCTACAACGGCGGTCTGTTCGCGCAACAGGCCGCGCCCCTGCTCGAACGGGCGCGGCTGTCGGACGCTGTGCTGGCCCCCATCATCTACGACCTCAGCCACACGAAGAGCGACGCCGGTCGCCGCTATGTCAACTACCGCGATATGACCGTCCAGCAGCTTGGCTCCATCTACGAGCGCCTGCTCGAGCGCGAACCCGTCCGTGCCGCCGGCGGCCGCATCGAAGTGCGACCCAACAGCTACGCCCGCAAGGACAGCGGCAGCTTCTACACGCCCCAGCCGCTCGTCGACCTGATCGTCGAGCGCACGCTCAAGCCGCTTGTCGATGAACGCCGCAACGAGTTCCGGGCCAGGGCCGAAGCGCTCCAAAGTGACCGCCGCAAGAAAGAGGAGCGCATCGCCGAACTGCGCCGCCTGGACCCCGCCGAAGCCGCCCTCAACCTCAAGGTACTGGATCCGGCAATGGGCAGCGGCCACTTTCTCGTCACCGCCGTCGACTATCTCTCCGACGCCATCGCCGAACTGGTCGAGTACGCGCCGACCGCCGCGCCCTGGCTGGAGGGCCTCTACAGTTCGCCGCTGCTCGCACGCGTCGCCGCCATCCGCGACGACATCCTCGCGCGGGCGCACGCCGCCAACTGGGTGATCGACGAGGCCCAGCTCACCGACCAGGCCATCATCCGCCGCATGGTGCTCAAGCGCTGCATCTACGGCGTCGACAAGAACGCGCTCACCGTCGAGTTGGCCAAAGTCTCGCTTTGGCTGCACAGCTTCACCGTCGGCGCGCCGCTCTCCTTCCTCGACCACCACCTGCGCTGCGGCGACTCGCTCGTCGGCCTGCGCGTCCACGACGCCCGCCAGGAGTTGGCGCGGCTGGGCGGTTTCCAGTCCGGCAGCGCCATCCAGGCCGCCGAAAACGCCACCAAGGGCATGCAGCGCATCGAGGAACTGTCCGACGCCGACATCGCCGAGGTCGAGGAGTCGGCCCAGCTATTCCGCGGCGTGGAGCAGACGACCGCCGCGCTGCGCGGCCTGCTCGACACCTTCTGCGGCGTGCATTGGCTGAGCGCCGGGCTGAAAAAGAAGCAACGCACCGAATTTGAAGCGCCGCTGGTCGGCGCCATTGCCTTGGGGGTCGAACGGGCCTACCCCCTGCTGGCGCAAGGCCCCGACGGTGTCGACGCCGCAGACCCGATCCGGCAGCGCACCTTCTGGCCCGCCTTCACCGAGATGTGGCGCGCCGCCCGCCGCATCGCCGCCCGCGAGAGCTTCCTGCACTGGGAGGTCGCCTTCCCCGGCGTCTGGCACGACTGGCAGGACGACCAGCCGGTGGGCGGCTTCGACGCCGTGATCGGCAACCCGCCCTGGGACCAGATCGAGCAGCCCGAAGTCGAGTGGTTCGCTATGCGCGACAAACAGATAGCACTTGCTTCGACAGGCGCAAGGCGGAAGGCGCTCATCAAACAGAGGACACAGAGTGGCGACGAACTCGCTCTGGCGTATCAATCCTTGCGCGCTAAAACGACGGCAATGCGAGCCTACGTGAAGGCGTCTGGTGAATTTCCATTTTTGAGCGGAGGTCGGGTTAATCTCTATTCGCTCTTTGTAGAGCGCGCTATGAACCTGATCAAGCCGGACGGCATCGTCGGTCTGCTGACGCCCTCCGGCATCTACGCCGACAAGACCGCGGCCCGCTTCTTCAAGTCGGTCTCCACCCGCGGGCGGATCGGCGGGCTGTTCGATTTTGAGAACCGACGCCTGGGGACAAGACTGCCGCCCTTCTTCCCCGATGTCGACTCTCGCTTCAAGTTCTGCGCCCTCATCTTCGGCGGCGATGAGCGCCGCTTCGCCGAGACCGAGTGCGCCTTCTTCCTGCACGACACCGCCGCCATCCAGGACCCGGAACGCTGTTTCCCGCTGGCCGCGACCGACTTCGCCCGCGTCAACCCCAACACCGGCACTGCCCCTATCTTTCGCACGCGAAGGGACGCCGAAATCACCCGTGGAATCTACGAGCGCAATCCGGTGTTGGTAGACCGATCGGGCGGTGAGGAAATCAGAGCATGGCCGGTGCGGTATATGCAGGGGCTGTTTAATATGACTTCCGACTCCCATCTATTCCGCACCGCAGCCCAGCTTGATGCCGACGGCTTCTATCCGGTGCAGGGCAACCGTTGGAAAAAAGGAGAGGCGTTGTATCTGCCGCTGTATCAAGGTCGAATGATTCATCAGTTCGACCACCGGGCAAATTCCGTTCGAGTCAACCCACAGAACACGCACAATCCGTATCTTAGCGAGAAGGTAAGCGAAGAACAGCACGCAGATCCGGATTTTGTGCCAAACTATGTTCATTGGGTTCCTTCAGATAACGTAGGTAAGGAATTTCCTGAATCCCGCAAATGGATTATCGCGTATCGGCGACTAGCTCGTTCCAACGATGCACGGACTTTGATGGCTGCATTGGGACCTTATGCCGCTTATGAAGTAAACGCCAACAACATTTATCTTTCCCCCGAAACTGTCCCAACTTCGCACTGCTGTCTTGTGGCGAATCTAAACAGTATGTCTTTCGATTATGTCGTCCGGCAGAAGTTACAGGGCACTACGTTGAACTGGTACATCGTAGAGCAACTACCCGTCATCGCGCCCGCCGACTACGACCGCCAATTCGGAAGCATGACGGCCCGCGCGCTCGTGCGCGACCACGTCCTGCGCCTCACCTACACCGCCCACGACATGGCGCCCTTCGCCCGCGACCTCGGCTACGACGGCCCGCCTTTCCGCTGGGACGAAGAGCAGCGCCGTCACCTGCGCGCCCGCCTCGACGCCCTCTACTTCCACCTCTACGGCCTCACCCGCGCCGACGCCGCCTACATCCTCGACACCTTCCCCATCGTCCGCCGCCACGACAAAGCCGCCTTCGGCCACTACCGCACCAAAGCAATGATCCTCGCCTATATGAGCGCGCTCGCCGCGGGTGATATTGCTACCGATGTGGCGGTGTAGGGGGATTGAATCTACTCGTTCTCTTGGGGTGCCGGGCGAGTTTCCCTTGAGCCTAGTTTGCGTGTGAGGCGGCCATTTTTGTTGACGATAGACCGAATTTGGTCGCCATCGAATCCGACTAACTCCAGGAGTTGAAGCTGGAAGAGAGCCTCAATCTTTTCGTAGAGTTCTAACAGATCGCGATACATACCCTCGTTTCCGTCAAGCTCAATAGAATAGTGAGTGAAGTAATTCCTCTTCTCAACCACCTTTCCTATGAAGCTATTCTGTTCTCTAGCGTTACCGAACCAATGACCATAAGGTTTGATCAGGTCGTTGAGTCTATTTCTCAAAGTGAGTTCGTTGCCATATTGTAACTTTCTCTCCAGCCACTCTCGATCTTCAGGCGCGCAGTTCTCCAGAAGCCTATCCCGCATATCACAATATTCTTGCGCTGGCATCAACTTCTTCTCAGGGTTTTTTCTACTATGAATTGCTTCAAGACCTTGAGCGAGCTGTAGAAATCGCACTTCTAAGGCTTGGGATTTGTCCTGCGCGGTCGAAAAATACAGATTAAGCACAGGCTCGAAAGTTTTATAGCTCTTAATCCATGCCGTCAGCAAGTCTTCCAGCCTATCTTCTACGTCCTCAAACTTGAACAGTGAGTGATGCCACCTGATTGCCTCCACTCGCTCTGTCCATGGGTGAAACTGGGCGTACACCCTTATTGGCCGTCTGAAGTCTTCTTGTGTGCTTTCTGGATTCCGCTCAAGGTAGAACTCGATGGACTGGTACGCAACGTCCTGGCCAAGCGCCAAAGACAAGAATTGGCAAATCTTGTGGCCTGTAGAAAAGGCGAATTCTTTAGGTTGCGGTTCCTTAGGTCTCGCATGCACAAATGCTGTCTGAGTCACGCTCGCCTCAGTAACAGGAAGGGAAACACTGGGAAAGTTCAGATTGAAAAGGAATTCCAACTCCAGTCCACCGGGAAGACTTAGTGTGATCTCATCGGGCAACTGAAAGGTTATCGACCCGCTTTTGTTGCCCAGGTCCTGTTCCATTCCTATTCCAGAGATAAGCAACCAGTCTTGTAGTCCCTCTATCGAGAATCTGAACTCCCAAAACTTCATGTCTTCCTCATTCTCGAAGTAGGCACCAATAAATGCTGTTTCTGCAATCAATTCCGACGTTGACAGTCCCCCTGACAGACTGTGACTTCTATGTACATAGAAGCACCTTTCTAGAGTTACTTTCCCACCATCTAGGACTTGACCCAAGACACGATCAAATTCTGGTTCAAATCTGCTAAGCCGGTCTTTGAATAGTGCCTGCATTTCGCTGAATAGGCCGAGAAATTCTACTTTGATCTCACCCTTTTCGGATATTGAAAGAGTGCCGGGCAGTTTGTTATCGGGATCATCGGGCAGCCAAAAGTTGCCACGGGTCTCAATCGGTGACGGATTTCTCATAGGAGTACTCCTTTGCAATTAAATGGACTGGACAAGAAAGTTAGCAATAACAAACATTAAGCATAGCATAGAAATACTAATGCATTCTGTAAGGAAACTTCCAATTATCGACCGAGGATTCGTTTAGGCATTACCTCGCCCATACCCTAGAACTGAATCTTCAAGAATTGAGCGTTCGGCCACTTCCGCACCAAAGCGATGATCCTCGCCTATATGAGTGCGCTCGCCGCGGGTGATACTGCGACCGATGTGGCTGTGTAGGGCGTGTGTCCCCACGCAAGGTCTTGGTCGATCAAGAACTTCAGTTGACACAACTGCCCCCCAAGGGTATATTGCGTGTACTTCCTGGAAGTCGAGAGTCCTGCCGTTGAGAGGTCATAACAGGCGTGGCAAATGCGCAGGCAAAAGTATATGCGGATTCATCTGTCTTTGGAGGCGTGTTTGACATTGAGTTTAGCGATCCAAGCAGAAGGTTTTTTGACGAGGTTGAAGCAGGGCGGTTCCATCTGGTCATATCCTCTGCCGTTGTAGCGGATCTTGTACGTGCTCCTGATGAAGTCAGAACATTGCTTGGCAAGTATGCAGAGAGATCCGTCGTAGTTTCAGTAAGCGAAGAGGCCCAGGCGCTCCAGTCAAATTACCTTGAGTCAGAAGTGGTTACAAAGCGGGCAACGATTGACGCGCTACATGTGGCGATCGCAACAGTGTCAGGTTGCAATCTCATAGTAAGCTGGAACTTTAAGGATATCGTTCACATTGACAAAATCAGGAAGTACAACCAAGTCAATACGCTGTTTGGGTATTGTCAGATCGACATATCTTCCCCAGAGGAGGTAACTGCACGTGGAAGACCGTGAACCCGAATGCGTCGCCATGAAACGTCGTGGCCAGGAGCTACTCCTGCGACAATTGGCTGGTTTGTCCAGACAGGAAGAGTTGGAGTTCTGGCGTGAGCGCACCCAAAGATTGAAAGCGTGGCAAGAAGCGAAACGATCAGGTTCTATGCAATTGGATCCGGTAACGTACTCACTGTTGGCGGGCAAGATGGCCGATTCCCACGAGCCGGACGTTACAGAAACCGAGCAAATGGACCCAACCTAGCCAGCTCAACTTCGGCCTCACCCGCGCCGCCGCCTACATCCTCGACACCTTCCCCATCGTCCGCCGCCACGACAAAGCTGCCTTCGGCCATAACGGCGCCAAAGCCATGATCCTCGCCTACATCAACGCCCTCGCCGCCGGCAACTCCGACACCGGCGTGGCCGTCCGAACCGCAGATTCACATTCGCCGCAAAACCCGCTACAATACTGCAAGACCTTTCGCACCCTTCCCCACTAGCGGCTCAATGGAGACGCCGAAAAGAGCGCTATGCAACTCAAAGAACCCCCCATCAATAGAGCGACCATCGAGGCCGTAGCCCAGTTGATAGCCGAACGCTTCGATCCCGTGCAGGTCATCCTCTTCGGCAGCCACGCCCGCGGCAACGCCGGCTCCCACAGCGATATAGACCTGCTCGTAGTCCTGGAATCAATGGACGACTGGCCTAAGGAAGGCAATCCAATTCGACGAGCGATTGGCGAGGATTTCATTCTGCCGGTTGATGTGCTTGTCACAACGCCCGAACGCCTTGCCCAACAGCGCGACGATCCCTACTCCTTCTTTAACACGGCTCTCGAGTCGAAAGTAATACTGCATGCCCGCCCCGCCCCGCCTGAAGACTGGTTCGAGAAGGCTGAACAGGACCTGGAAATGGCCCACCGAGCCTTGGACGGTGGAACTCCTCTACCTGCGATGGCCTGCTATCACTGCCAGCAATGCGCAGAAAAGTACTTGAAGGGCTATCTTGTCTACGTTTCAAAGAGTTTTCGCCCAGTTCATGATCTCTTTTACCTGACGCAACAATGCGCCGAGTCCAATCCGGCCTTTGAGGAGATAGCCTCGACCGCCCAGAAGCTCATGCGCTACGGAGGCGGTATTCGTTATCCGAGGCAGGGCTTCGAAGATCCCGACGAGGACGAAGGGAGGAGGGCCATCAAACTTGCCGAAAGCGTCGCATCATTCGTCAAGCAGAACCTGCCATCTTAGCTTTCCTTTGACACCAAGACAGTTTGCATTTTCATCCCCACAGGAAGAAAACACTCTTGCTTGGTCCTTGGTGTAAATTCCCTTGGAGGTTGCCAACATGACGATCCGCGAACCCGATTGTATGACATGGAAACGTCGCGGCGCAGAACGAATCTATCGACAGTTAGCCGGGAAGACAAAGGAAGAGCAGTTGGCCTTCTGGCAGGAACGCAACCAAAGAATGCGCGCGCGGCAAGAGGCGAGACGGTCCAAACCCGATCAAATTGATACCGCCCGCCGACCCACCGCGACGCCTCATACATCCTCGACACCTTCCCCATAGTCCGCCGCCACGACCAAGCCGCCTTCGGCCACAACGGCGCCAAAGCCACGATTCTCGCAAACATCAACGCTTTCGCCGCCGGGACTCCGACACCGGCGTGGCCGTCCGAACCGCAGATTCACTTTCGCCGCAAAACCCGCTACAATACTGCAAGACTTTTCGCACCCTTCCCCACTAGCGTCTCAATGGAGACGCCGAAAAAGTGCTATGCAACTCAAAGAACCCCCCATCAATCGAGCGACCATCGAGGCCGTCGCCCAACTGATAGCCGAACGCTTCGATCCTGTGCAGGTTATCCTCTTCGGCAGCCACGCCCGCGGCAACGCCGGCTCCCACAGCGACATAGACCTGCTCGTAGTCCTGGACTCCTTAGACGACTGGCCAAAAAACCTCAATCCCATCCGCGCCGCCATAGCCGAGCAATTCATATTGCCCGTTGACGTGCTCGTCACCACGCCCGGACGACTCGCCAAACAGCGTGACGATCCATACTCCTTCTATAACACCGCACTCGAATCGAAAGTTATACTGTATGCGCGCCCCGCCCCGCCCAAAGACTGGTTCAAAAAGGCTGACCAGGACCTGAAGATGGCCTACCGTGCCATGGACCCGGAAGACCCGATTCCGGCGATGGCCTGTTACCACGCCCAACAATGCGCCGAGAAATATCTCAAAGGCTACCTCGTAGCCCGAAACACCCGTTTTCGGCCCGTCCACGATCTCGTCTACCTCACGCAGGAATGCACCAAGCGCGAACCGGCCTTTGAAGAGATTGCTTCGACCGTCCAGACCCTCATGCAATACGGAGGCGGAATTCGTTATCCGAAGCAGGGCTTCGAAGATCCCGACGAGGACGAGGCCAGGAAGGCCATCAAACTTGCCGAAAGCGTCGCAGCTTTCGTCAAGCAAAATATGAAATCGTGATTCCCTCAAGACCTCCACACGCTCTCGACACATTCCCCATCGTCCGCCGCCACGACCAAGCCGCCTTCGACCGCTACCGCGCCAAAGCCATGATTCTCGCCTACATCAACGCCCTCGCCGCCGGCGATACCGACACAGATGTGGCGGTGTAGGGGGCTGGCGTCCCCGCCCGACGACTTGCTGTAAATTAAGCATGTCGGTTGACTTACCAGACTCACAAGCGTTATATTGTGCGTGGAACTTGGCAGGAAACTGCCTGCATGTGAGAGGATGCCAACGACGTGGCCGGCAAAGAGACAAAGGTATACGCCGACACTTCCTTCTTCGGCGGCGCATTCGACAGCGAATTTTCCGCGCCGAGTAGACAATTCTTTGATGAAGTAGACGCTGGGCTGTTTAACTTGGTGATCTCCCCTGTCGTTGAGGAAGAACTGGAGCAGGCCCCCGAACCGATCCGGAGTTTCTTTGCCAAATATGCCGATTCAACTCAGGGAGTGGAGATTAGCCAGGAAGCGATAAGCCTTCAACTGCAGTACATTGAATTGGGAGTCGTATCTGAACGATCGCTCGCAGATGCACTGCACGTCGCAATTGCTACAGTGTCTGGGTGTCAACTCATTGTAAGCTGGAATTTCAAGGACATTGTTCACTTTCAAAAGATTCCGAAATACAAAGCCGTCAATGTGCTGAATGGATATGCGCATATTGACATACACTCCCCCAGGAGGTAATCAGACATGGCGATCCGTGAACCTGAATGCGTTGCTTTGAAACGTCGCGGCGCAGAACGAATCTATCGACATTTAGCCGGGAAGTCAAAGGAAGAGCAGTTGGCCTTCTGGCAGGAACGCAACCAAAGAATGCGCGCGCGGCAAGAGGCGAGACAGCTAAAATCCATGCGAACTGAAACGGAAACTCTCCCTACGGGAGTGCGTTAGCACCCCGCAGTTAGCCAGCCAGGTAGAACTGCTGCGAAAGGACCTGCTGCACGTGAGCAAGACCATAATCGACAAGGCCACGATTGGGACAGTCGCCCAACTGATCGCCGAGCGCCTCGATCCAGAATCAGCAGCATTCTGAGAGCACTATCCACAAAGTGACCGAAGCGGAGCAAGGGCCATTGCCACTGACCTGGACTGCAACCTGAACCGATCTTGACCTTCAATCCCCGCTTCACCATCACCAACGCCATAACCGCCGCGCTCACCGACATCGAGCGCGCTCGCGGTTTCCTCGCCGCCGCCACCCTCTCCGACGAGTGGATCGACTCGATGCGCTCACGCGCCTTCCTGCTCGAAGCGCACCATACCACCCATATCGAGGGCGCCCGCCTGACACTTGAGCAGGCCGCCGACCTCCTGGCTGGGCAGCCCGTCCCCGGCGCGGACAAGGACGACACCCGCGAGCTTCTCAACTACCGCGACGCCTTCGAATTCGTCAGCGCCAGCCTGGGCCAGGACGGCCCAATCACCCAGCGCCTCATCCTCGAGATCCACCGCCGCCTGGTAGCCGCTGTCCGCGGCAACTCCGCCGCCCCGGGAGAATATCGTCGCGTCCAGAACTACGTCGTCAACGCTGCCACCGGCCAGGCAATCTACACTCCGCCCCCGCCTGGCGACGTACCGGAACTCATGCGCCAGCTTGTCGCTTGGCTGAACCAGCCGAGGGGCATCCACGCGGTAATCGTTGGCGCCATCGCCCAGTTCCAACTCGTTCATATCCATCCCTTTCTCGATGGCAACGGCCGCACCTCCCGCCTGCTCTCAACACTCTACCTCTATCGCGCCGGCTATGACTTCAAGCGCCTGTTTGCCATCAGCGAGTATTACGACCGCGACCGCCTCGCCTTTTACCACGCGCTCCAAAGCGTGCGCCAGTCCAACATGGACATGACCGCCTGGATCGAGTACTTCACCAACGGCCTCGCCACCCAACTGGTCGAAGTCAGACAACGGGGCGAGCGGGCCATACGCCAGGACATACTCATCCGTCGTCACAAACTGACCGGACGTCAAGCCCTTGCGTTCGCCCATGCACACGAGCACGGCAGCCTCACAATCGCCGTACTCCAGCAGCTTTGCCCGCGAACGACGCGGCGGACACTCCAGCGCGACCTCAAGACATTGGTCGAAAAGGGACTGCTCCTCAGAAGCGGGAATACACATTCGAGAGAATACCTCCCTGCATACGGCCATTCTTGAATTCGAGCCATGTTTGTGACATCTTTGTGACAAAGTTTGTGACATCTCCCGCCCCGCCGCACCAAACCCCGCTCCAACCGACCTCCCGGCGCACGTCTTGTAGTAGAAGCCCTCGCCTCACTGCCAACGGGCGTACTGACATCACAACCGCTCTGGAACACCGGTTGAACACTGACGACCTGCCCCCTGACCCCCGTTCGAAGACCGCGATCTACGCCGAAGCCGCCAACTGTCCCGATCACATGAACTACTGTTCCGACAATCGCCAACCAACCCTGACAACCAATCCATCGCCCACCATCCCGCGAATCCCCAAATCCCCAAAATCCTGATTCAGACAACATGAGTGCATCCGAAATTATTGGATCGTTGCGATCTGCCCTTTCAACCACGCAACAAGAATCGGCCCTTCGTCTGTTATCCTGACAATCCTTTAATCCTGAAAATTCTGATTCAGACAACGTTCGCCCCCCAAATCCTGATTCAGACAACATGAGTGCATCTGAAATTATTGGCTCGTTGCGATCTGTCCTTTCAACCACGGAGCAAAAATCGGCCCGTCGTCTGTTATCCTGACAATCCTTTAATCCTGATTCAGACAGCGTTCGCGCCCCAAATCCTGATTCAGACAACATGAGTGTATCCGAAATTATTGGGTCGTTGCGATCTGTCCTTTCAACCACGGAGCAAAAATCGGCCCTTCGTCTGTTATCCTGACAATCCTTTAATCCTGAAAATCCTGATTCAGACAACGTTCGCCCCCAAATCCTGATTCAGACAAAATGAGTGCATCCGAAATTTTTGGGTCGTTGCGATCTGCCCTTTCAACCACGCAACAAGAATCGGCCCTTCGTCTGTTATCCTGACAATCCTTTAATCCTGAAAATCCTGATTCAGACAACGGACAACATTCTCCCCTTGACAAAAAGGAACAAATGTGCAACAATGGTAACAACAAAGCTGGCCCCGGCCCACCGACAGTCAACTGTTCTGCCGCTGACATCCCAACTTTCGTATAGCCAGCCTCTAACCAACGCACGCCCAGCCGCTCAACCCGGCCCGCACTTGCACCACCCAGTCGCTCCCCCCATAGGAGACAGGTGCGCCCAGGCCAGTCAACCACCGTCCGGCCTGGCTCCCACCGCAGCTAAAATCCTATACTGCCACACCATGGAGCGACCAGCATGAACACCCTCAAACTCCTGCACGACCCGGAAGCCCTCAAACAAGCCGCCAAAGCCGGCGCCACCTGGCGCGACCTCGCCGCCATCATCGGCGTCTCCGAACGAACCCTCCGCCGCTGGCGCAGCGAGCTCGAAGATGCCGAACACTACTCAGATGAGCTCCTCAAGGCAATGAAGAGTCCAACTAGCAAGCCTGTCCCCAAAGACGCAGCCAATATCTTTGCTATCATCCACGCCGGCCGTGCCGAAGGCCGTCAGGAAATCCTCGACTCGATCCACCAGCAGGCCAACCAACACAACTACCTTTGGATCCAACTCGAACTGCTCAAACGCCTCGACCGCCTTGACAAATGACCCCTGGATTAAATTTCGTGTAGTCATAAGGGGGGGGTAAAAGCGGACATAGCGGACATTTTTCAATAAACTTATAGCAAAATGCCCTTCTCGCGCCGGTTTGCGCCAACGCCGCTTCGAAAAAGTGTCGCAAAATCCAGCTACAGACAATCTACCAATTGTCGCCAATGACCGCGTCAGCCAGCCTACCCCGCCGCGCAATCTGTAGTATAATGCCCTCACCTCAACCCAAACCGGGGGTACTGCCATGACTATCACAACGGAGAAACTGCTGACCGCAGGCGACCTGCTTCAACTTGACAGCAAAGGCGTCCGCGGCGAACTAATACGGGGGGCGCTCTGCAAAACCATGCCAACAGGAGTAAGACACGGCCAGGTTGTCGTCAATCTGACAATTCTACTCGGCGGATTCATCAAACCCCGACAGCTGGGGTGGGTTTTGGCCTCGGATGTGGGCTTTCTGCTCGAACGTGATCCTGACACCGTGCGAGAGCCAGATATCGCCTACATTTCCGCTCAAAAGCTTCCTCTGGATGCAGATGTGGCAGGATACTACCAGGGCGCACCCAACCTCGTTGTCGAGGTTGTCTCCCCCAACGACAACCCTCGCGAGGTCTACCACAAAGCCCGCATGTGGATCAGCTTCGGCGTGTCGCTCGTCTGGGTTGTGGACCCGCAAACACGCATAATCGAAGTCCATCGCCTCAACCAACCGTTGCTGAGTCTGGCCGAAGATGACACACTCAACGGCGGCGAGGTACTGCCCGGCTTCAGATGCCCCGTGCGCGATGTTTTTGATCTGTAGGGAATTCGCACACAGGGCGATAATCTCGCTTCACACAGAGGTTGAACATTCCCCATAGGAACACATAAATGACCCCACCCGAACTGTGCCGCACGCCCGCCACCGAACTGTCCGCCGTGATTCGCGCCAAACAACTCTCCCCGGTTGAACTGGTCGAGGCCGTGCTGGACCGCATCGAAGCGGTCAACCCCGCCATCAACGCCTTTCTGGCCGTGGACGGCGACCGCGCCCTCGAAAGCGCCCGCGCCGCCGAAGCCGCCGTCATGCGCGGCGACGAACTCGGCCTGCTGCACGGGCTGCCCGTCCCCATCAAAGACCTCGAGCCGAGCGCCGGTCTGCGCCATACCAGCGGGTCGATTCTCAACACAGACCACGTCGCCGACAGTGACGGCATCGTCACCGAGCGGGTCAAGGCGGCCGGCGGCATCGTCATCGGCAAGACCAATACGCCGCACCTGGGCCACAAGGATATGTGCGACAACTTGCTGGGGCAACCGGGGCGCAACCCCTGGAATCCGCAGCGCACGCCGGGCGGCTCCAGCGGCGGCGCGGCCGCGGCGGTCGCGGCAGGGCTAGGCCCGCTCGCGCACGGCTCCGACGGCGCCGGCTCGATCCGCATTCCCGCGGCCCTGTGCGGCGTGTTCGGCTTTAAGCCCTCCTTCGGGCGCATCCCTTACTGGCCCAATCTCGACATCTGGGTGGCCCGCTCCCACAACGGCCCCATCAGCCGCACCGTCGCCGACGCCGCCCTCTTTACCCGCGCCACCGCCGGACCAGACCCGCGCGACCCGACCACCATCGACAACCAGCCGGAAGACTACGTTGCCGCCGTGGCCGATCCGCAGCCCGCGTTGCGCGGCCTGCGCGTCGCCTGGAGTCCCGATTTTGGCTACGCGGCGGTCGAGCCGGAGGTGCGCCGACTGACCGAGCGGGCAGCGCGGCGCCTTGCCGAGTTCGGCTGCCACGTCGAGGCGGTCAATCCCGGCTGGGACGATCCCCGTCACGGCGCGGCCGTCTCCTGGTATGTGTCGATGGCCGCACGCTTGGGCCGCAGCTACGACCAGCATCCGCACGCCTACGAGCCGAGCCTAGTCGAAATGATCGAAAAGGGGCGGCGTATCTCAGGCGAGGAGCAAGGACTGTCCGCGCAGGCGCGCACCGAGTTCTATCACCAGGCGCGCACGTTTTTCGTGGAATATGACCTGCTGTTGACGCCGCAGATGCCGCTTACCGCCTGGCCTGTCGATAGCTGGCCTGACGAGATCGACGGTTCGTACTGCCCGTCGATATTCGACCGCCTGCCCTTCACCTTCCCCTTCAACCTGACCGGTCAGCCCGCCGCCAGCGTGCCCTGTGGGTTCGCCTCCGACGGACTGCCCGTCGCCCTCCAGATCGTGGGCCGCTGGCACGCCGACACGCTCACATTGCAAGCCGCCGCCGCGCTCGAACAGGCCATGCCCTGGGCCGACGTCTGGCCGGGAATCTGAGGAAATGGCTTGGAGTATAGACGTCTGCTCTAATGTGAATCCCGTTTGAAACCGAGACTTTTAGGGCGGACAACGCAATTGAAAAATTGCTGTCTCACCTGCCCTTACGCAATACGCAATTCAGAAAAAAGCGGGTTCTCAATGGGAACGCACATTAGAATAATAGGGGAAGAACGGAGAAGCCTTCAGCATTGCAGGCGTCACGAAGTCGCTGATCAAATACAACGAAGCCTTGCCCGGTTGTGATTCCTTGGCACCATTCGATGGCAGCGGCGAGTTGAAAAGCATCGGCAGTCCGCAGATGGTGTATTGTTAAGAGCCTTTCAGCTGTGGTACGCACTTTTTCACTTGGCCGAATCTCTGTCCATGTTTGTGTCAAAGTTTGAAATACGTGGCGGGCGTTACGCTCGTCAGGAACGCCCAGGCTTCCTTCTCTCAACCGCCGCATGAAAGCGGAGATGCACTCGGTGCGCGTACCCCACCACACTACCATTGTGGGGTCCTCGTCGAAAATTCTGCGTACAGCCGCTGAAGTGGATTCCTCCAAACACAGCGGAACAACAGCCGACGCGTCCCAGAATTTCACCAGTTCTCTTCCCGATCAAGTGAAATCGCTTCACGTACCAATCCCTCTGGGTCGTCGGGCCGTGGCATCTCCCAGAAATCCGCGGGCAAGCTCCCGTCTCCGCGTTTGAGCAGCCCTCTTCTTTCCAAATCCGCCAAATGTTCTGTCAAAGAGTCAGCACTTGCTACCGGCGCCAAGCGCGCAATCGGCCGCCCCCGGTCCGTGATCAGCACCTCTTCACCGGCTCTGACGTCACGCAAGTATGCGCTCAGCGAGTTCTTCAATTGTGTTATACTTGCTGTTTGCATGGAAAGCTCCTGAAGCTACCTGACCTGTATGCCAGTTTAGTCAATCTGCCTGAATCTGGCAAACTCTTACCCTATCATCTTTCCAGATCGTCACTTTCTTGACGACGCGCATGTCCAAACTTTAGTGTGAATCCCGTTTGAAACCGAGACTTTTCGGGCGGATGACGCAATTGAAACGAGGCCGTCTCGCCTGCCCTAACGCAATACGGAATACGGGGTGCCCTCTGGGCCACGCAATTCAGAAAAAAGAGGGTTCTCAATGTGAACGCACATTAGAATGGTTTCCAACTCAGGCTCAACATTAATAACTCTGAGTTTTCGACACATAGCAGCGCATCGCAAGTAGAAAAAAAATTGGATGAACAGGCAGTTCGCATCACTCAGTTCTCTCTTGCTCTTGGTAGGAGCCGGTACGGGTGGCGTCTTGCAGATGCAGGTCCAGCATCGGGGCCGGCCGGACGCGGCCCTGGCCGCCACAGGCCGCGTCTATCTGCGCGAGAACATCCAGTACCGCCTCGACGACGACTGTATCGCCAGCCTGCAGAAATTCTACGCTTCCGCGGTCAAGCTGGGCTTCATTCAGCAGGCCCAATCTGTCCAATTCTACGACGCCTGATGGGGAAGGTCGTTAGGGTGCCGCTTGTGCGAGCCTTCTCCTCGTAGCAATTGACTTGACAACATTCCCTTGTCTGTACTATTATCGCTATCGACCTCTGGATAGTTCTTACTCCGCAGGCGGAAAGATAAAGCATCCACTATCTCACCCAGGGCTGCGTTGCCATTCAACCGAAAACATGAGGAGCCATGCAAATGTCAGACGACAAGACCATTTCACGCCGCAATTTTCTCCGTTCAGCAGGCTTGGGCGCTGCCGGACTTGCTCTCGCCGCCTGCGCCCCTGGCGCCGCAGCCCCTGCCGGAGGAGCTGAATCCGCAGCCGATTCCGCCGCGGGGCCGTCACAGGAGCCAGTTTCCATCTCCCTGATCTCCTGGTTCAACCATCCCTTCCGCGACCTCATGCCCGCCTTCAATGATATTAACCCCGACATCCAGGTCGAGTTCATCGATTCCGGCCAGGGCTATGCCGAAAAAGTGATGACAGCAATGGTCTCCGGCTCCGAACTGACCGACATCGTCGGCAGCCAGGACTACAACCTGCCCCTCTGGGCGGCAACCGGCGGCCTGACCGACCTCACCGACCTCATGGCGCCCCACCAGGACAGGATCGTCCCCTACAAACTCAACCATGGCGTCTACCAGGGCAAGAACTACGGCGTTCCCTGGGATGGGTCGCCCTGTCTGCTCTACTACCGACGCGACATCACCGAACAATACGGCGTAGATCCGACCGCAATCAGCAGCTACGACGATTGGCTGGCCGCGGGCGTTGAACTCGCCGAAGCCTCCGGCGGCGAACACCGGCTCTGGGGCCTCACAAAGAACAACTACTTCCCTTGGCTCAGTTGGACATGGCAACGAGGCGGCGGCATTTACGACCTGCAGATCGAAAACGTGATCGTCGATCAGCCCGATGCGATCGAATCGCTCGCCTTTCTCAAGACTCTGTGGGATTCCGAGGCCGCCTTCCAGGACTTTACCTGGGATACGATGCTGGCCTCCTTCAAAGACGGCTCCTCCGCCATCTTCCCTTCCGCCATCTGGATGGCCAACACAATCGCCGGAAACGCGCCCGAAACGATCGGGCAATGGGGTGTTACCAAACTCCCGGCCTGGATGGAAGGCGGCAGCCGCGCCTTTACCTGGGGCGGATCCCAGCTCTGCGTCCTCGGAACAAGCCAGCACAAGCTCGAAGCCTTTACCTTCCTCGAATACTCCCAGCTTTCCCAGGCAGGTCAGGAGGTTCTCTGGACATCGGGCGACCTCTTCCCCGTTCTCCACGAAGCAGTCGACTGGCCCATTATGAACGAGCCGGCCGAATTCTACGGCGACCAGGTTGCCCTCAGAATGTACGCCGAGGTCAACTCCGCTGTTCAGCCTTTCGTCTGGGGCGATGGCTGGTCCGAAGCGTGGGACGTCCTGGTTCAGGCGCAAGGCCAGGTCCTGGACGGTGACATCGGGCCGGAAGAAGCCCTGGCGGCCGCCGCCCAAGAGATTCGAGAACTGCAAGACCTGGGCTGATCGACATCGTACGCAAGAAACCGGCCCGTCGCGCGTCCGTCATCTGATACGGCGTGCGATGGCCGGTGTTCTGTTCGGCAAGCGGGACCGGAGTTGTGCGAATCCCACTCCTCCTGTCTCGATCCTTCGTTTTCCTGTAGAGGAACCTGAACATGGGAGTGGCTTCCACGCCCCCAACCGGCCAAACTGCATCGCCACCCGCAATCTCCCGTTGGTACATCTGGGAAAAGACCGCCCCATACGTCTTTATCTCTCCCTTCTTCGTCCTGTTTGGGATTTTCGGCGCCTTCCCAATCCTCTTCGCCATCTGGATCAGTTTCCAGGACTGGAAGGGTGTTCGCGCCGGCGAATTCGTCGGCCTTGAAAACTACGCCCGCCTCTTCACCGACGCCAATTTCCATATCGCCCTTTCAAATACTATCATTCTCGGCATTTTCATCATCCCGTTGATGGTCTTCTTCAGCCTGAGCTTCGCCAATCTGCTCAACCAGCCCATCCGCGGGCGCGTTATCTACCGCACCGCCTATTTCCTGCCCGTCGTCACCTCGCTCGTCGTTGTCGGCATTCTGTTTGAGTTCTTCTTTGGTTCAACTTACAGCCCTCTCGCCAACCTGTTCGAGTTATTCGATCTCGAGTTCAAAGGGCTGCTTGGGAACGCCATCTTCATCAAGCCCGCTATCCTCATCATGGTCCTCTGGCGCTGGGTCGGCTACAACATGATGATCATGCTGGCCGGCCTCCAAAGTATCCCCTACGAACTTTATGAAGCCGCCCGCATCGACGGCGCCAGCGGGCTGCAGGCCTTCGTTCATATCACCGTCCCGCTGATGCGCCGCGTCATCGCCTTCGCCGCCATTCTGTCGACAATCGGCATGTTTAACCTCTTCGACGAAGCATACATGCTGGTGGGACCGAGCGGCGGAGTCGATCGCGCCGGACTGCTCATGGGTCTCATCATATACAAGCAGGCCTTTCTCAATTTTAAGTTCGGCTATGCCTCCGCGCTCGCCTACGCCAACGCCCTCTTCATCATTGCACTCTCGTTCCTGCAAATCTTTGCAAGTGAACGCGGCGCCGCTGATTGAACGGTGCCACAAAGCGAAAACCGTCCCACATGAGCCAGCAACTTGACGCAATCGCAGCCCGACACCAAACTGATCCCCTTGAAAGCAAGAGCCGCCTGTCCCCGGGCCAACTCCTTACCCAGGTCGGCCTGTTCATTGCACTCCTGATCTTCATTTTTCCCTTCTACTGGATGGTCTCTTCGTCCTTCAAACCGATGGCCGACATCTATGTCGTGCCCGTTCAATTCTGGCCTGCCCGCCCGACCTTCAACAACTACATGGAAATCACGGGTCTTATCCCGTCCGATGAGATCGACTGGAGAGGCGGAGTCTCTCTGACCCGAACGCTCTTCAACAGCACGTTTATCGCTGCCGTCTTCACAATCGGCTCAGTCTTCCTCGCCTCTCTGGCCGGCTATGCCTTCGCCAAGCTGCGCTTCAAAGGGCGCAACGCGCTCTTTCTCTCCATGTTGGCGACCATGATGATCCCCAACAGTATCGGGCTTGTCCCTAACTACATCATCATGGCCTGGCTGAAGTGGGTAAACACCTGGTATCCGCTCATTATTCCGGGCCTGGCCACGCCCTTCGCCGTATTCTGGATGCGCCAATATATGACCACCGTGCCCGATGAAATGATCGAGGCCGCACGCATTGACGGCTGCGGCCCATTCGCCACCTACTGGCGCGTCGTTACGCCGGTTGTCCTGCCCGGCATGGCCGCGCTGGCCATCTTCTCCTTCATGGGCAGCTGGAACGCCTTTGTAGGCCCGTTAATCTACCTCAACAAGCCGGAGCTATATACCTTGCCGCTATTCCTGGCGTTGTTGAATTCGGGGGTCTCCGCCCGGCCGACTCCCCTCCATCTCCTTTTCGCGGCCTCCTTCGTCTCGGTCCTGCCGATACTGCTCATATTCCTGCTCGCACAGCGTTACTTCATCGCCGGCCTGACCGCCGGCAGCTTGAAGTAGCTTGACGCAAATAAAAGTGCCTCAGAATGGAACTGTCCTATGAAATTGACAATGGGGAAGCACGATCTGGAGATGGGCGGACGCTATCTCGCCGAACTACGCGATTCGACCGACCTGAAAGCCGACATGCCGGCTCTGCGCAACCGCCTGCAAGAGGAGGGCTACCTTCTCATCCGCAACCTGCACAACCGCCAAAAAGTGAAGGAAGCCCGCCGCGTCATTCTCGAAAACCTTGAGCAGGCCGACCAACTCGCGCCCGGCGCCCCCCTGATGGACGGCGTCATCGCCGCAGGCAAGCGCGGCAAATTCTACGGCGGCGCCAAAGCAGTTACGCACACGCCAGAATTCCTGGAGGTTGTCGAAGCGCCCGCTCTGATGCAGTTCTTTACCGAATTCCTGGCCGCACCAAGCCTTACCTACGACTTCAAATGGTTGCGCGTCGTGCATAACGGCACGTTCACCGGCGCGCACTACGACATCGTCTACATGGGCCGCGGCACAACCAACGTCTACACAGTCTGGACACCGCTAGGCGACCTGCCCTACGAGATGGGCCCGCTCTCCATTCTCGCCGGCTCCCACCGCTTCGACCGGATAAAGGAAACCTACGGCGAGATGGACGTGGACCGTGATAAGGTGACAGGCTGGTTCTCAAACGATCCGGTCGAGCTGGTCGACACGCACGGAGGCCAGTGGCGCAGCGCCGAATTCGAGATGGGGGACGCCCTCATCTTTGGCATGTACACGATGCACGGCTCTCTTTCCAATACGACCGGCCGCTTTCGCCTCAGTTGCGATACCCGCTACCAACGCGCCGATGAGCCTGCCGATGAACGCTGGATCGGCGAAAATCCCATTGCACACTACGCCTGGATGAAGGGCAAGACCGTGCCAATGGAGGAGGCGCGCCAGCGATGGGGAGTCTGACGCGCCCCCGCGAACCGTTGAAGCTATGTTCGGTATTCGGCGTTGATCGACACGTAGTCGTAGCTCAGATCGCAGGTCCACACGGTGGCCGCGCCCTCGCCCAGCCCCAAGGATACGCGCACGCTGATCTCGCTCTCTGCGAAGATAGCCGACGCGTCCTCCTCCAGATAGGCGGTTGGCGTGCCCGCGTCCACCAGTTGCAACTCCGGGTTGCCCGCCTGCGGTTCACCCGCGGCGATGAAGAGATGGGCCTGCGTCGGGTCAACCGTCGCGCCCGAGTAACCGACCGCGCACAGAATGCGCCCCCAATTGGCGTCGTGGCCGAAAAAGGCCGTCTTGACCAGCGGACTCGTGGCGATCGAGTTGGCCACGCGGTGGGCCTCGTCGTCGCTGACCGCGCCCTCGACCATGATCGTCACGAACTTGGTCACGCCCTCGCCGTTGCGCACGATGGACTTCGCCAGTTCCATCGACGCCGCCGTCAGCGCATCCACGAACGCGTCGTATTCGGCGCCTTCCTGGCTGATCTCAGCATTGCCCGCCGCGCCATTGGCCAGCACCAGCACAGTATCGTTCGTGCTCGTATCGCCGTCGACGCTGATGCGGTTGAAACTGCGGTTGACCGCCGTGGTCAAGGCCTGTTGCAACAGCGGCTGGGCGATGGACGCGTCAGTCACCAGCGTAGCCAGCATCGTCGCCATGTTCGGGTGGATCATGCCTGCGCCCTTGCCAATTCCGGTGATCGTCACCGTTCGCCCGCCGATCTCCCCCTGGCTGGAGGCCCATTTGGGGAAGACGTCGGTGGTCATGATCGCCTCTGCCGCCTCCTGCCAGCAGTCTGGTCGTAGTTTGGCCGCAACCTGGGGAAGGCCGGCCTCGATCACGTCAATCGGCAGTTGCACACCGATGACGCCGGTGCTCATCACGAACGCAGTGTTGTCGGTGCTGCCCAGGCTCTTCTCCGTTGCCTCGGCCATGCGGCGAGCGTTGGCATTGCCTTCGGCGCTCGTGCAGGCATTGGCGTTGCCGCTGTTGATGGCGACGGCGTGCGTTCCGTCCGGGTTCATCCGCAACAGATTGCGGTCATAAAGCACGGGCGCCGCAGGGAACGAGTTCTGTGTGAAGACCGCCGCGGCCCGGCAGGCAGTGGGGCTGGCAATCAACGCCAGATCCAACGCGCCGGTCGGTTTGATTCCGCAATGAATCCCCGCCACATCGAAGCCCGTTACGGGGATTGGAGGAGTGGAAGGTCCAGAAAAAATATGTTCTGTCGAAGACATAGTTATCTCCATTTGATTTGGACACATGGGTCGCCAACTGAACAGCCGACCGGCTGCCGCTTCGTCGCGCCCAGTGCTGGGTTCATCCTGCGCAATACGGAATACGCCTTACGCAGTGCTTTGCTAATCTCTCTTTATCCAATCACCCTCCACCGTTGCGCCCCCGTCCGCTGGCGGCGGCATCGCATCGGCGGGATGTTCGTCTCTGAGCATGGCTTTGACCTTCAGAGGCAGGCCAAAGAGCCGGATGAAGCCCTCGGCGTCGGCCTGGTTGTATACGTCGTCCTCGTCGAAGGTTACGTAATCCTCCCGGTAGAGACTGTGGGGCGACCTGCGCCCGGCAAGCATGGCGTGGCCTTTATACAGCTTGAGGCGCACCGTCCCGCTGACCGACCTTTCCGTCTCCTGGACGAACGCGTCCAGCGCCTTGCGCAATGGGGTAAACCACAGGCCATTGTAGACAAGCTCAGCGTAGCGCAGGCCAACCTGCTGTTTCCAGTGCAGCGTGTCCTTGTCCAGGCAAAGCTGTTCCAGTGCCGCGTGCGCCTTATACAGGATCGTGCCACCCGGCGTTTCGTACACGCCGCGGCTCTTCATCCCCACCAGTCGGTTTTCCACCAGGTCCACCCGCCCGATGCCGTGCTCGCAACCGATCGCGTTCAGCTGCTGAACCAACTCGACAGGCCCCATGGCCACGCCGTTGATCCGCTCCGGGACGCCGCGGCGGAAATAGAGTTCCACGTAGGCGGCCTCGTCGGGCGCATCCTCCGGCGAGCGCGTCCATTCAAACATATCGGCTGGCGGCTCTGTCCACGGATCTTCCAGCGGGCCGCCCTCGTTGCTCAGGTGCCACAGATTGCGGTCCTGGCTGTAAATGCGTTCAGCGGACGCCTTGACCGGGACGTTGTGTTCGGCTGCATAGTCCAGCGCGTCGGAGCGGCCGCGTATGTCCCACTCCCGCCAGGGCGCGATGATTTTCAGTTTCGGGTTGAGCGCCATGACCGTCAACTCGAAGCGCACCTGGTCATTGCCCTTGCCTGTTGCGCCGTGCGACACGGCGTCCGCGCCTTCCTGCTGCGCGATCTCAACCAGCCGCTTTGCGATCAAGGGGCGCGCGAACGAGGTGCCCAGCAGATAATCGCGCTCGTAGATGGCGCCGGCCTGCATCGTGGGAAAAACAAAGTCGGTCAGGAACTCGGCCCTCAAGTCCTCCACATAGCATCGGGTCGCGCCGGAGGCGATTGCCTTCTCCTCCAGCCCGTCCAACTCCTCTTCCTGGCCCAGGTTGGCGCAAAAGCAGACGACTTCACACCCGTAGTTGTTCCGCAGCCACGGGACGATGACGCTGGTATCCAACCCACCGGAATAGGCAAGAACCGTCTTCTTTACAACTCCTTTGACAGCCATACACGCTCCTTCGTAGTGAGAGTGGCTCCTTCAATTGCCTACAATGTGCCTTCGTACATTCGACGAAAAGTGATAACTCTCGGCAGGCAAGCTACCGTAGAATTTAGCAGGAAATTTCAATGAGAGAAAAACGTCCTACTGAACTGCCAATCCGTGTACGCACCTTGCCAGTGTTTCTCGACAGAAACAAAAACGCCACCTCGGACCATCCGAAGCGGCATACAGGAAACGAGCGAAGAGTGCAAATGAGTACAACAGCAATCTTTTGTGAAAGCTGCTGTCAGACAGTGCGCCCGCTTCCCGCGGGCCTCCTCCTGGTTGAACACAGTCTCTTCAGCATAGCTCAGTTGAAATAAATTTTCTGGCCTTTGATCCCATCACATTCTTGAAAATCAGGCTATCCTACATTGCACGGAAAGTCAAACGGAGGCAACATTGAAAACAGGCGGGCTTTATCATTGACCTTTTCTGATGTATGATCTCAGCAGAATGTGAGTCCGTTGCCCGCGCCGGACACACTTGGACATAGGCACTTTTTTCTAACACGAAAGGACCTAATCCGCTATGTCGTTGTCGCACCAACAAGCCACGAATTCTCCCTACATATTCGCCCATAGCCTGGGGCAACGTTTGGACATGGACGCGCAGGAGTTTCCCAACGCCAACGCCGATGGACTGCCGGTCGTCAATCTAACCCAGGAACAGAAATATCTTTTTGATATGCGCGGCTGGCTGCTCTTTCCAGGCGTCTTGTCAGAGGAGGATGTGGAGGAGATGCGCGAGTTCTGTCTGCGTCTCCACCATGACCCCGACTCGCTCCCCGAACATGAGCGCTCAACGCTTGGCGGCCCGATGCAGAGGCTCGCCGATCATCCTGTGGTGGTCGGCTTTATGAACGAGTTCGTCGCCTTTCCGCCGCTGTCGCGAAAGAACTGTTACGGATTCCGCATGGAGTCGAGCCATCTCTTCCATCGCAAAGCCGGCGACGGCAAGTTTTCGCCCCACAACGGCAGCGGCTACTTCCGTCTTCCCGGCGATACACACTTCTACCATTGCATCCCCGGCAAGGCGCACGCCGGGCTGACTCGAGTCGTTTGGGAACTGAGTCCAGTACGCCAAAGGGATGGCACGCTCCTCGTCAGCGGCAGCCACAAGGCCGCATACGCTGCGCCCGACTCGATCCATAACCAGCATTCGCCGATCTGGGATGACTATTCCTGTCCTGCCGGCTCCGTGCTCATCTTCACCGAGTCTCTGACTCACAGCGCCCGCCCGTGGACGAATCGCGAGCATGATCGGGTTGCCATCTTCAACTGCTACAACACGGTGGACAGCAAATGGCATGACTGGGACCCTCCCCCCCAGCTCGTGGCCTCCATGCCTCCGCTGCGCCAAACTCTATTCCGCCCTGTGCGCGCCGCATCCAATCTGGCCGACGGATCACACTACGCCGTATAGATTGGGAGCGCATTCAGAACGCGGGTAAATCGGGACTTAAGGGGTTGGACCTCGCAATACGCAAGCGGGCGGACGTCGTTTCGTCCTTCGATTTGCATTTTCGACAAGGCAAGCTGCCTTCCATCGAGTACACGCCACCAGCAGGAGCCGCACACATGGCAACCTTACTGTCAGCAAAGCAGGCCGCCGCCTTTAAGATGGGCAAGGGTGATTCCCGCAATCTGGTCGGACCTTCCACAGGCGCGCAGGACATTACTCTGAACTACTCTGTCTTCCAGCCGGGCGAAGAGTTTCCCCAACACTATCACGACGGTTCAGCCGACATCTTCATCGTGCTTGAGGGCGGTGTGTCGGTGCGCCAGGGAGATGTGTATACGCCAATCAGCGCCGGGGAGTTTGCCTACGTGCCTTCGCCGGAAGTGCATGGCACGGTCAACACAACCGATGCGCAGGCGACGCTGATTAGCTTCCAGGCCCCGCCCGACATGGCTCTTTACCGGGGAGAGCGGGACCCGTCCAAGACAGGGTCCACGCCGCGCCCGCCGGAGAACCATCAGACGACCGTGCGTATCGACCGCCTTGACTCAGGCGAAGTCTGCGCCGAGGGAGAGACCCAGGCGTGGACGCCGGCCTCGCCTGCTACGGGGACGGCGGAGATGCGGTTGGACTATTATGAGCTGGGGCAAGGAGGGCGCGTCGAGGCGCCTGAGTCCCCGGACAAGGAAGCCGTCTGGTTCGTCTGGAGCGGCGAAGTCTCGATCGCAGCCGGCGGCGACACTTTGCGGGCGACGCGCCACGAGGGCGCATTCATCCCCCCCGGTGAAGCGCAGACCGTCCGCAATGAAGCAAGCAGACCGGCCCGCCTCATCCGCTGCCAAGCCGTCTGAACAGGCATGACGGGCGGCGCAACACGATGCAACCGGGAAGCGTCACCCCGTCCGCCAGCAACGGAATACGAACTACGCAACGAAGGGCGCCGCGCGGAAGTAGCTACATCGCGCGCCGTCCCCCTTTTCAGATCATGGCCGCAGTCGACACCGATGCCTCCCGCACCTCTTCCGCGCTCACCTCTCGGCCCAACTGATTCGACAGGTAGATGCCCTCGGAGATGAGCATACAGTTCAGCGCGATCTCGGCGGTCGGCAGCAACTCCACGCGGCCTTCCAACGCCGCGATCCAGTGCGGCTGCTCACCGTCGTACTCGTCGCCCTGTTCGCGCACATTGTGCAGCCGGGAACCGAAGCTGCTCAGATTTGCCGTGGAGTCCAAATCCACATCCCCGACGCTGTGAAAATAGCCGAATGGATCCAAGCGCACGCCACCCTTGCTGCCGACGACAAAAGAGCCTTCAAAGGCGTTCATATGGATGGCCCATGCCTCGATAATGTCCAACGTGACGTTGTCCGCCAGGCGCACAAAGCCCAGCCCCAACTCCTCCACGTTGTAGCCGCTGCGTTCCCGACGGGCCGGGTCCATCGCTATCTCCTGATAGGTCTTGCCGGAGATACGCAATACGTCCGGGTTGCCCAGTAGATGCAGCACTGTGGAGATGTGATAGACGCCCATGTCATAGAGCGCGCCGCCGCTGGCAGTCTCCTTCTTGACGAAAAAGGGAGAGCCGTAGCCGTCGACAAAGGGCCGCCCCCGCCGCCGGTGTCCGGTGGAGCGGGCATGGTACAGCTTGCCCAAATAACCCCCGTCAATGAGCGCCTTGGCCGCTTTCGTCTCGTTGGTGAAATACTCGCGGTTCTGGATGCTGAGCATGAGGCCGCACTCTCTGGCGGTCGTCAGCATCCGTTCGGCGTCGATGTACGCTCCGGCCATCGGCTTTTCGCAGAAGACGTGCTTGCCCGCCTCCAGCGCGGCAACGGTTGCGGGCATGTGAAAGTTGTTGTGGAGGCAGACATCCACCGCCTGGATGTCGTCGCGCGCCAGCAGTTCGCGGAAATCCGTATAGACGCGGGCAATCCCGTTTTCCGCCGCAACCCGCTGGGCCTCGGCTTCGTTGATGTCGGCAATGGCAGCGATCTCAACATGGTGCATGTCCTGGTATTTGCGAACGTGTCCCTTGCCGATCTGGCCGACGCCGATGATTCCGATTCGGGTCCTGTTTTCAGTCATTTCCTATTTCTCGTTTGCAAGTTGAGTGTGGCCGTCAAGTAAGACGGGGAGGCGGCCATTGCAAAATTATTTTTCGCGCCTCCACTTGGCGTCCTACTCGCCCAGTTCGCGCCGCATCAGGGCCAGCGTCTTGACCGCCGCCCCCTCTTCGTCGCCGTCATCGGGAACGGATTCGATCCCCCAGACGCCATCAACCGCTGTCCAGCAGGATTCGAAATGCTTTGGGCAGGTCAACCGACGGTTCATTGCCCTGGCTATCGAAAGAGTTTGTCTTGAAGTGGGTGAGACGGGCGAAGGGCGCGCACATTTGCCACGCCGTTTCGTGCGTGCCCGGCACCCAATTGTTTGTATCCAAAAGCAACCCGAGGCCGTCAACCTCCTTCAGAAGACGCACCGTATTTGCCGCGTATTTCGTCGGTCCCCAGTGGTTTTCGACCAGGACTTCAACACCGGCTTCTCTCGCCCGGGGAATGAGATCGTTGTAGCCTTCAACGATAATCTCGAAGATCTCGTCCGTCAGTTCCTCCGGCCCGCCGCTGTCGATCCGCACCTGCGAAGCGCCTAGGGCGGCTGCTACGTCCAGCCACCGGTAGGCCATTTCCCGGCACGCCGCACGTTCGGCAGCCGTCTCCTCATACATGTGGCCGCCGTCAACAGCGATGCAGCCGTAGGGCAGACCGGCACCCTTCGCCATTCGCTTTGCATCGGCCAGCCAAGAACTGTCCTCAAGGGCTGGCTCAAGATGCTTCATCCACGGATCAAGCTGCGACAATCCGTGGCGTTGGTGAAAGGCACGTAGCCGGGATAGTCCATTGCTCCGCTCTCGAACGAACGTCTGAAGCTGTAGGAGCAAATGCTATATCGGTGGGGCATGGGACTGTTTCTCCATTCATTGTGTGAACTCTATATCCGTAGCGGAAGCGTGCCGCGATCGAATCATGTGTATGGCGCGTACGTTGTGAAATCCTCTCCGCTGCCCTGTGTCAGATACTGGCGTCAAAGAGCTGACCGATAGCCGCGTGACATACGCAACTCGATCTGGGTTTGGAAGCCCGAAAAGACAATCGTGATGATCCAGTAAAACACCGCCGCGATCAGAAGCGCTTCCAGACTGCGAAAGTTGGCCCGCCCCTGCTTTTGCGCCCTCCACAGCAGTTCCCATACAAAGCCTGTGATCGAGATAAGCGATGTGTCCTTCAGCATGGCAATGAACTGATTGCCTATCGGGGGGATAACCAGTCGCAGCGCCTGGGGCAGGACGATGAAGCGCATGATTTGGAAGTGGGTCAAGCCGACGGCCTGGGCCGCCTCCCGCTGACCCGCGTCCACCGACTGAATGCCCGCCCGCATAATCTCTGTCATGTACGCGCCGTAGTTCAGTCCGAGCGCCAGCACGCCTGCCGCAAGTCCTGAAAGGCGGATGCCCAGCTGCGGCAGTGCCAGGAAGAAAAAGACAATCTGCAAGAGCAAGGGCGTGCCGCGTATGAGGGAGATGTAAAAGGTCGCCAACGCATAGGCTGGCGGGAACTTCGACAATCGCCCAAGCGCGCCAAAAAGCGAAAGAACAGTCGCCAGGACGATCGACAGGACCGACAGCAGAATCGTCAGCCATACACCGTTGAAAATGAAGAACCAGTGGCTGCGAATGAACGACCAGTCCAGCGTAATTGTCGTGAATTGCAGGCCGCCAACCGCAAAGCGAGCGCCGCTGAATGCGTACAGGAGAGCCATGAACAGCAGCGCATACGAGACGCGCACGCCCATGACAAAGCGACGGGCATCGCGCCGCTGTGAGGCCAGGATCTGTTCGGCCTGATCGGCAAAGCGCTTATTTGAGCGCACTCCGGTCATATTTCTCCTCGCTCCCAATCAGCGTTCCCACTGGCGGCTACTGGGTCGGGTCAATCGTCAGGTCCTCGCCGAACCACTCCATCGACAGGCCGCTGAGCGTGCCGTCGGCGTGCATGGCGGCGATGATTTCGCTGACCTTTTCGACCAGGCGGGTAACTCCTTTGGACGCGTTCTTGTCGAAAGCAACGGCCAGATTCTCTGAGAAGACAGGCGTGCCGACTTTGTGAACCGGCACACCTTCGGCGATGGCCGCTTCTACGACCGTGTTTGAAGTCAGAAACGCCTGGAACTCATGACGGCCAGCCTGAATCTGCTGCGCGCAATCGTTGTCCACGTTCAGCGGAATAATCGAAGTGTCCGTGGGTGGCGCGTCCACATAGAAACTGGATGCCGGCAGCCCCAGCCCCTCCATATCTCCCATCAGCCAGGCCTCGTATGTGGTGGAGACGCCAACGCAGATCGACTTGCCGTTCAGGTCTTCCAAACTCTCCACGCCGGAACCGTCCATTGCGGCGAACTGGGCCGGCGTGTAGTAGTAAGGGGGCGAGGCGAAGTCGAGGATCTTCTGCCGCGTGGTGGTGACGGTCATCGAACCGACGCTCATGTCCCATTGGCCGCCCCAATTGCCAGCAACAATCAGGTCCCAGTCCGGTGTCACAAACTCCACCTCGACACCGAGCCGCTTGGCGATCTCTTGGGCCACGTCCACATCAAAGCCCTGGAAGTTGCCGCTTTCATCCAGAAAGCTCTGTGGCGCGTAGTTCGGATCGGTGGAAATGCGAATCGTGCCGCGGGCCATGATTTCGGCCAGCAAATCGTCCTGCGCGGCGGGCACGGCATCCTCATCGTCAGCAGGGGCAGCCTGGGGCGCCACGGGGGCCACACATGCGCTGACCAATAGTGTCAGTAGCAGTAGAAAGAGAAGCAGTCGTTTCATTGGGAATCTCCCTCCGCAGTCAGGTAAAATAAATCTAGACTTCGAATAGCCTAGACTGACCAAGTAACTCATGTTACGCAGCCAGGGGATCAAGGCGAACTGGATCCAACTGACACAAAGCCTCGAAAGCCTGTTGCAGAACTGAGAGATACAAGTGAGTCTTGAGGGCATAGTGATTCTTCTTGGTGCGCATCTTAAGCATCTCCAGCTTGGTAAAGGTCCAGAGAGCAGCCACAAAGTGATTGGTCTGCGTGGTTGGTGTGCGGGTTGGTGATTTGGCAAGGGATGCGTTCTGTTTGAGCGAGCGATGATATTCTTCCACTTTCCACCGTTCTTGGTAGATTGTGATGATCTGGTCAGCTGTCAAGCAGGCGTCACTGGTCACCAGATAGCGCACAGCGGTCGAGCCATCTGCGTTTGTGCAGGTCTGACGGAGCAGATAGAGGGGAAAGGGCACCTGCTCCAGATAGATGCCTGTAACTGTGTCTTCTGGCAGGTCGAGTTGTTCCAGTCTGTGATAGCGACCATGCTGTTTGTCTTGGCGAGAAAGGGCGATCTTGCGATTGGTTTTGAGTCCCATGATGAACTCTTTGCGCAGCGTGCGTTTGATATAGCTCATATTCTCAGCCGAAGCAAACCAGATGTCATTGAGCACATAGCGGAAGGGAATGCGGTTATGCACACAGTTTTGCAGCATGGCACGAAAATGCTCGTTCTTGGTCACAGCGCTGCGTCGTTTCCGTTTGCCCTGCTTGTCAATATACGATTCGGTCTTGGTCACCAACCGATAGGTCACCGGCAATGAAACCCCACCCACTGTGTACAAAGCAGTGATAAAGTTGATGCCCTTGGCCATCTGTCCTTGCGCATGGTCGTAGTGCCAGCAGATGAGTTCGTTCTCATCGGTGTAGGGCTTCTCAACGATGCTGTCGTCAATCGTGATGACGCCATGCTCGCCTTGCATGCTGCGCACAGAGGGCTTGACCATCTGCCACCAGTCTTTCGGCTGCAGTCGTTGGCTGTTGAGCATGCGACTGACTTGGTCGTGGCTGACCGCCTTGTCCATCAAGGCCGACATGCCTGTCGCCGTCGTTGCCGCAAATGAACTCAGGAGAAAGTCCGAATACAGGTCAAAGAGTTTGAAATTCATGTTTCACCTCCTGACCTTATTCTACTCAATTCGTCAACTACTGCGTAACATCAGCAAGTAATAGTATAGTGAATGTCGAATCTCGCAAAACGAGAGTAGTCGATTGGAGCAGAGCCGATGCCGCCAAGGCTTGCCAGCGTCGTTGCGCAACATCCCCATCCCGACTTTCAGGAATGGTGGCCGCTCGGCCCATCCTTTTTGGCGATGATGGCCGACGCCATCCTGGGCCAGTGGAAACCGCTGGCTTCGTCACCAGACGATTTCAGTTCGGTGCAGGCGACTGTCGACGAGTACATTCCGTTGGTCTACGGACGGGTCGCACGCGCCGGACTTGCCGCGGACTTCAGCCGCGCTCACGAACTCGAATCAATCCGCTCCGGCGAGTTCGATACGCTCTCCTACGCATACTACCGCACCGCCTTTGAGTCGCTGGCATCGCGGCACAGAGGAGAGGCGTTGCGCGCTGCGCGGCGTCGGTTCACCGAACGGGTTGGGGCGCGTTTCTTCGCCCGATTGGCTGACCACCTGGCGCTGGACCTTCCTCCCACTCTGAACACGGAGAGCGACTTTGTTCGGCTCTCGACCGCCATTCAGGAGGTCGGCGGATTCCTCCAAGCACAAGGTTACCTGCGCAGCCACTTCGCCTTCCATTTTGACGTGACCACCACCTACGCCGGCCGCGCCCTTGACCAGCGAGAGGTCGATTTTCTTCGTGCCCTCGCTTCTGGCGGCACGGCCTACGCACTCTACGAAATGGGCTATCCGGTGATCCTGCCTTCCGCCGTCTATCTCTACCAGACCGTGGGCGAGGCCCAGCATCACTCTTCCCGCACGATCGAGGAGCTTTTCGCCCGCGCGGGCTGCGACGCCTGGGAGACCGACGACTTCGACCCCAGCAGCTACTCGCCCGAGTTCGTTGTAGAGTTGTGGGAGATCCGGCGAAGACGCTCGTGAAGTGTGAGACGCGAAACCACTTGACGACATGAAGGCGATCTGTTTGAAACGCGACGCAAGAAAAACTGCCAGGAACGCAGAGGATACGGTCCGAATCGCACGCAGATTTGACCTCCGTCCACCTTTGCTGTTACACTGACCCTTGTGCCTGCCTCCAGCACGCCCCCATCGTCTAGAGGACTAGGACTCAGGCCTTTCAAGCCTGCAACAGGGGTTCGAATCCCCTTGGGGGTACACGTTAGCCGCCCGGCGTCGGCGTCTGGCCCGTGCCGACCGGAAGTAGCGGTAGGTCAATGCTCTGCATGTCCAAAAGAGTCCCGTGTCATAAGGTGGAACTCCTCATCTTGACAACGGGGCTTTTCGATTCAGAGAGGAACTGTGAAGACTCTTCGCATAGAAGTCTTTCCTAACGCTGACGAAGGCGATCCCACAATTTCCGTCGCGGCGCAACGATTGGGCGTGGACTCGCTCCAAACGTGCCGAAAGTCCCGCATCTATTTTCTGGCCAATAGGTCCGAGGCAATCCTCAGCACAGAGCAGATCGACAGACTCTGTGCTTTTCTTTTGGTCGATCCGGTGACGGAAACGGCGCGCGTCTTAAACCTGAGTCGCGACCGACTGACTGAAGGCGACAGCCGGCCCTGCCTCAGCACTGATGAGCATATAATTGAAGTGGCTCTGCGCCCCGGCGTGACCGACCTGGCCGCGCGCGTGCTGGAACAAGGCGCGGCGGAGTTGGGGATTGCCAAGCTCGAGGCTGCTACGGCAACCCGCTACGAACTGTCCGGCCAACTGTCCGCGACTGAACTGCATAGACTGGCCCAGGAATTGCTCTGCAACGATACCATCGAGCGCTATAACCTCGGTCCCATTGCGCCCCGCTTCGGCGACGAAAGCGACGCCCATGATCGCGTGGAGCAGGTCTATCTGGCGGACCTGGATGAAGAGGCGCTGCTCACTTGCAGTCAGGAGCGGATGCTTTCCCTCGACGTGCAGGAAATGAAGGAAATCCAGAGCTTTTACGACGAAATCGGCCGTGCGCCCACCGATGTCGAACTGGAGACCCTGGCCCAGACCTGGAGCGAGCACTGCGTCCACAAGACGTTTAAGGCGTGGATTGAATTCACCTGGCGAGAGGCCGACGGGCGCGTTCAGTCAGTGCAGGAGATCCGGGAGTTGCTGCGCACCTATATTCAGGCAGCAACCGAAAAAGTGAACCGACCTTGGGTGCTCTCCGCCTTTGTCGACGATGCCGGCATCATAGAGTTTGACGAGAAGTTTGACCTCGCTTTCAAAGTGGAGACCCACAACCACCCCTCTGCGCTGGAGCCGTTCGGCGGCGCAAATACCGGCATCGGTGGCGTTGTGCGCGATATTATGGGCGTATCGGCCCGGCCCATCGCCTGCACCAATGTGCTATGTTTTGGCCCACAGGATCTCCCCCAAGAGGAACTTCCTTCCGGAGTTCTGCATCCCGCTCGCGTACAAGAAGGTGTGGTTGCCGGCATCGGCGATTACGGAAACAAGTTGGGTCTGCCGACGGTCAACGGCGCGGTCATATACGACGACGGCTATTTGGGGAATCCGTTGGTCTTCTGCGGCGCGGTCGGGCTGCTGCCGAAAGGCTCCCATCCGACACAGCCGCAGCAGAGCGATCGAGTAGTCGTCCTGGGCGGGCGCACCGGCCGCGACGGCATTCACGGCGCCACCTTCTCCTCCGCCGAGCTGACACAGTCCACGCAAACAGAGGCCGGCAGCGCCGTACAGATCGGAGATCCCATCACCGAAAAGGGGCTGATCGAGCTGGTTGAGGCGGCCAGGGACGAGCGGCTCTACAATGCCATCACCGACTGCGGCGCGGGTGGTCTGTCCTCGGCGGTCGGCGAGATGGGCGAGGAACTAGGCGCGGACATAGAGCTGCAGGATGTCCCCCTCAAGTACCCCGGTCTGACCCCGTGGGAAATCTGGCTCTCGGAAGCACAGGAGCGGATGGTCATGGCTGTGCCCGCCCAAAACCTTGGTCGGCTCCAGGAAATTGCCGATCTATGGGATGTCGAGATGCGCAATCTGGGTCACTTTAGCGGCGATGGCTGGCTGCGAGTGCGCTATGCAGGCCGCGCCGTCGCCGAGATGCCGATGGCTTTCTTGCATGATGGGCTGCCCCGCCCCCGGCGCACGGCCCAACACCAGGAGGGTCAGCCGACGCGGACCGCATCTGAGCAGGCGTTAGTGCGTGAGCCTTTGCCCGATCCAGGCGCGGGTTCGGCGCCAGACCCGAAACAGATGCTCCTGCTCATGCTGAGCCATCCGTCGGTGGCGAGCAAGGAACGGATCGTGCGCACCTATGATCACGAGGTGCGCGGCGGCACGCTTGTGCGCCCGTTCACCGGGCCGCAGATGGACGGTCCCGGCGACGCCGCCGTGCTCAAACCGATGGGAACGTGGCAGCATGACAGGGCCATTGCCCTCAGCGCAGGCATCAACCCGCTTCTGGGCAAGCGAGACCCCTACGCTATGGCCGTGAGCGGCATCGACGAAGCCTTTCGCAACGCCGTCGCCGTTGGCGCTGACCCCGACCGCATCGCCCTACTTGACAACTTCTGCTGGGGCAATCCCACTTTGCCGGATCGACTGGGCGCGCTGGTACGCGCCTGTCAGGGTTGCTTCGACGGCGCGCTCGCCTACAACGCGCCCTTTATCTCCGGCAAAGACAGCCTGTATAATGAGTTCGACGGCCAGCCAATTCCAGGCACATTGCTGATCTCGGCGATTGGCATTGTGCCCGACGTGCGCAGCGTCTGTACATCCCATCTGAAGCGGCCGGGCAACTGCCTGTACCTGTTGGGCGAGACCCGCGACGAATTAGGGGGTTCGCTCCTCAGTCATCTCACGGGCATGAATGGAGGAGAACCACCCTCGATGCCCGAGCAACCGCTAACGCGCTATCGGGCGCTACACGCGGCGATGCGGGCCGGGCTGGTACAGAGTTGCCACGATCTGAGCGAGGGCGGACTGGCCGTTGCCCTTGCCGAAATGTGCATCGGCGGTCGGCTGGGCGCCGCGGTAGATGTAGCGCTTTGTATGGAGGGGAACGGCGCGACACAATGGCATACGGCCCTCTTCAGCGAGAGCAACGGTCGCCTTTTGCTGGAGGTCGCGCCCGTCGATGTCGAAGCCCTGGAGGAGCGGTTTGCCGGTCTTCCGTTGGCTCCGCTGGGCGCGGTCACCGAGATATCGCAACTTGCGGTGGACCGCGGCCAGGAGCGGATCTTCGATCTGCCAGTAGACGAATTGGTCTCAGCATGGAAAGAGGCTTAGACTGTATGGCAGGCTTGGCGGCAGAGACGTGGCAATCTCAGAGTCGGTAACGAAAAAGCGATGAAACTTCCTGTCCTGATCCTGCATGTTTCCGGCACGAATCGCGATGCCGAGGCCGCACGCGCCTGCGAACTGGCCGGGGGCGCGCCGCAGATTGCGCATATCAATCAGCTGCGGGCGGGTGTGTTCCGCTTCTCGGACTATGAAATGCTGGTTCTGCCCGGCGGCTTTTCCTACGGCGATGCACTGGGCGCAGGCGTTCGGCAGGCATTGGATCTGCGCGTCTTCTTCCACGATCAGCTACAGGACTTCATCGTCTCAGGCAAGCGCGTACTGGGCATCTGCAACGGTTTCCAAACGCTTGTGAAGGCCGGACTCCTGCCGGGCGCAATGGCCGTTGACGGTTCGCATCAATCAAAACGGGATGCGCCGACTGGGCAACGCACAGTGACCCTGACTAACAACGCCCGCGGCAAGTTCGAGTGCCGGTGGGTGCATCTGGCTGTGGAGCCGAACGCGCAAGCCGACTATCTTTCCCGCAACGACGAACCGATCTTCTGCCCGGTGGCCCACGGAGAGGGCAACTTTCAAGTGGCGGATAGCAGGACTCTATGCAGGTTGGAGCAGGACGGGCTGATCGCGTTCCGCTACGTTGACGCCGATGGCAACCCTGCTTCCGGGCGCTATCCGCTCAATCCCAATGGCTCAGTCGCCGACATCGCCGGCATCTGCAATCCGGCGGGCAATGTCATCGGCCTGATGCCCCACCCGGAGGATCATGTTGACCCGATTCAAAATCCTCTAGGTGGGCAAGGGTGTTTGGGTTTAGCGCTGTTTCGATCCATGATAAGTAACGGCGCGGGTCAATGAGGATGGCCCGCATTGTGGACCACGCAACGAGGCACATGGGAGCGTGATTGGATGGATCCCAAGGCGCTGAGACAGACTTTCGCCGGAATTGATCTGGACTTTCTCGGTGCGAAGCGCAGCGGAAAAGTGCGCGATGTCTATGAGCGCGACGATCAGCTCGTCCTCATCACAACTGATCGCCTTTCTGCCTTCGATCACATCCTGGGGCTGGTGCCGTTCAAAGGGCAGGTGCTGAATCAGCTTTCCGCCTTCTGGTTTGAGCAGACGCGCGATATCGTCAGCAATCACTTCATCGAGTCGCCCGACCCGAATGTGACGCTTGGCCGCAAATGCCGAACTTTGCCTGTGGAGGTCGTCGTGCGGGGCTACATTTCCGGCGTGACCAAGACGAGCCTTTGGTACCGCTACAGCCAGGGTGAACGCAACATTTACGGCATGGAATTCCCCGATGGGCTGTGCAAAAACGATCCCCTGCCGCAGCCGATCATTACGCCAACGACAAAGGCCGAACAAGGCGGCCACGATGAGCGCATCACCAGCGCCGAAATCGTGGAACAGGGCCTGGTCGAAGCGCGCCTGTGGGAGACTGTTTGCGCGGCCGCGCTGGCTCTCTTTCGCCGTGGACAGGAGATCGCCTCCAGCGCCCGGCTGCTCCTCGTGGACACCAAGTATGAGTTTGGTCTGGCTGATGATGGCGAACTGCTCCTGATCGACGAAGTCCACACGCCGGATTCCAGCCGATTCTGGACGGCGGGAAGCTATGAGAAGGTGAACACGGAGCGCGCTCAAGCCGGTGGACGAGACACAGAACTCAGCGAACCAGAAAATTTCGACAAAGAGTTTGTGCGCCTTGCCTACGCGGCGAGCGGCTACAGAGGTGATGGCCTTCCGCCTCCTCTGAGCGATGACCTGGCTTTGCAGGCTGCGCAACGCTATATCCGCAGCTTTGAGCTTCTCACCGGGCGCAGCTTCGAGGCGGGAGAGATGCCAGTGGCTGACAGGGTTTCCCAGAACCTCCGCACGCGCTTTGCGCCAAATTAAGTGGGGCGCAGAGAAAGGGAGCAAGAGCAGGTGACGACGGCAGAATCTTCGCCTCTTGTGGGCGTCATCATGGGCAGCACATCCGACTGGGAACGCTGCATGAAATTTGCAGCCGAGACGCTGACCGAGTTCGGTCTGCCCCATGAGTGCCGCGTCGTCTCGGCCCATCGAACACCCCATTGGATGGTGGAATACGCCGACACCGCGGCCGCACGCGGCCTGGAAGTGATCATCGCCGGGGCCGGTGGCGCAGCCCATCTGCCGGGCATGGTCGCAGGCCATACTCTCCTGCCTGTGATCGGCGTTCCCGTACAAAGTCAGGCCTTGAATGGCATGGACTCGCTGCTCTCAATCGTGCAGATGCCGGCTGGCGTGCCCGTCGCTACCATGGCAATTGGCAAAGCCGGCGCCATCAATGCCGCGCTGCTCGCCTTATCGATCCTGAGTGCATCGAGACCGGCGCTGCGCCAGCAGTTGCACGAGTTCCGCCAGACGCGGGCCGCGCAAGTGCTCGCTGAGCAGCTTGAGGTCAGAGAGTAGGAGCATGGCGCGCACCCAGATGCAGCCTCTGCTCCCCGGCTCAAAAGTTGGCGTTTTTGGCAGCGGTCAGTTGGGCCGCATGTTGGCGCTGGAGGCCCGCAGAATGGGCTATCGCCTGCATACCTTCTCGCCGGAACGCGGCAGCCCCACCGGCCAAATCGCCGACCGCGAAGTCGCGGCAGCCTACGACGACCGCGATGCAGTTAGGGCGTTCGTGAAGGCCGTGGACGCTGTGACTTTTGAGTTTGAAAATGTCCCTACCCAAGTAGCCGAGATCGCCGAGGCCGAGGACGTGCCGGTGCGTCCAGCTGGCCGCATCCTTCATGCCGCCCAGAATCGACTGCGCGAAAAAATTTTGCTATGCCAAGCGGGCCTCCCAGTCACGCCCCACCGTGCCGTCGGAACGCTCACACAACTGCGGGCTGCCGCTGCGGAAATTGGCTTGCCTGCCATTCTCAAAACCGTCGTCTTCGGGTATGATGGCAAGGGACAGGTTCATCTCGACTCGGTTGGGCAGCTTGACGCGGCGTGGCAGGCAGTTGGCAGGCGTGCGTGCGTGCTGGAGGCGTATGTGGAATTCGCATCTGAGCTATCGCTGGTTGCGGCGCGAAGCGTGGATGGCTCATTTGCCGCCTATCCCCTGGTCGAGAATCGTCATGTCAACCACATCTTGGATGTAACGATTGCGCCGGCAGCCGTCGATGCAACTGTCGCCCTTCAAGCAGAAAGGCTGGCCCGCCAGTTGTTTGAAACGCTGGACGTTGTCGGCGTTCTCTGCATAGAGTTCTTTCTCTTGCCGGACAGTCAAAGTGCGCAGGTTGTGCCGAAATCCGGTGCCGTGCCGGGCGGGGGTCTCTTGATCAATGAAATTGCGCCTCGACCCCATAACTCCGGTCACTGGACGATTGAAGGCGCTGTTACCAGTCAGTTCGAGCAACAGCTGCGCACGGTGTGCGGGCTGCCGCCCGGTTCGACCGAGCAGTTGCGTCCGGCGGTTATGGTGAATCTGCTGGGCGATTTGTGGCAGGACGGTGAGCCGGACTGGTCGGCTCTGCTTGCCTACCCTGCAGTCAGCCTGCACCTGTACGGCAAGCGCGAGCCACGCCCAGGCCGCAAAATGGGGCACGTGACCGTGACAGCCGCCACGACCGCCGCCGCGTTGCAAACGGGTCTCGCGGCGCGCACGGCCTTAGCCAACAGTTGAGTCTGAGATCTTGCAGAGTCCTCCTACCATAAAGTATGCGATGCCTTTCCGTGCGGGCGTCAACAGTGAACGTCCGTTGACTTTCAAGGAGTTGCAAAAATGGCACAGTTCGATTCGCCCCGCGAAGCCTGCGGCGTGTTTGGCATCAGCGCACCGGGGATGGATATCGCTCGCCTGACCTATTTCGCCATTTACGCCTTGCAGCACCGAGGTCAAGAGGCCGCCGGCATCGCCACCTGCGACGGCAAGACCTCCCATATTCACAAGGGTCTGGGACTCGTCTCCCAAGTGTTCAACGAGGACAACCTGGGCCATCTGCAGGGACATCTGGGCATCGGCCACACCCGTTATTCAACAACCGGTTCGCCGCGGCTGGGCAACACGCAACCTTATATTCTGGAGACGCTCGACGGCCCGCTGGCCATCGGACACAACGGCAATCTGGTCAACGCGCCCCAACTGCGCCGGGAACTATTGGAGCGCGGCGTGGGCCTGTCCACCTCGACCGACAGCGAACTGATCATTCATCTGCTGGCAGGCGCGCGCGGCACCTGGCTGCAACGGATTCGCCAAATGATGACGATTGCCGAGGGCGCGTACTCTCTAACTATCCTCACCCGCGATGCCATCTACGGCGTGCGCGACCCCTGGGGACTGCGCCCGCTCGTGCTGGGGGAGTTTGAGAACGGCCTGGCCATCGCCTCCGAGAGTTGCGCATTCGCCACCATCGGCGCCCGCGCGGTACGCGAAATTGAACCCGGCGAAGTCGTTCGTATCGACCAGGAAGGGTACGAAATCGTCCAGGGCGTGCCTACCGAGAAGGCGGCCTTCTGCACTTTCGAGCAGATCTACTTCGCCCGACCGGACAGCATTCTGGGCGGCCGTCTGGTCCACCGCGTGCGTCAAGCTTTGGGCCGCCAACTGGCGCGTGAATCGCCGGTTGAGGCCGATATCGTCGTGCCCGTGCCGGACAGCGGCACGCCACACGCCATTGGCTACGCCCAGGAAAGCGGCATCGACTACAGCGAAGGGCTGATCAAGAGCCGCTATATCGGGCGCACGTTCATCCAGCCGACAGATCGGCTGCGCAAAGCTGGTGTGGCCATGAAGTTCAACCCCCTGCCTGACAATTTGCGGGGCCAGCGCGTCGTGCTGGTGGATGATTCGATCGTGCGCGGCAATACCAGCGGCCCACTTGTGCGGCTTCTGCGCGACGCGGGCGCGGCCGAAATTCATATGCGCGTCGCCTGTCCACCGATTCGATTTCCCTGCTTCATGGGCGTGGACATGGCAAGTCAGTCGGAATTGATCGCCGCCCACAAGAGCCTGGATGAGATCAAAGTATATATCGGCGTCGACTCCCTGGCCTATCTCAGCGTGGAAGGCATGATGAGTACATTGCGGGCGGAGGACGGCTACTGCAACGCCTGCTTCACCGGCGGCTATCCATTCGAAACACCGATGCTGGAACTGGAGCTGGAGCTTTCGCGAAAAGAAAAGTTTGCGGACGTGCTAGGGAGTTGAGGGACCCAAACAGCCTTTGACACAGCGGCTGCTCGGTTGGAAGCCGTCAGCGTGAATGTAGAAGCGCCGCCACTTGTTCCGCCACGATTTACTGAGCTATGAACATTCTCCTGATCGGAAACGGAGGCAGGGAGCACGCGCTGGCGTGGAAACTGGCGCAGTCGCAGCACGTAAGCCGCATTTTCGTAGCGCCTGGTAACGGCGGCTCGGCCGCGATGCCCAACTGTTGCAATGTCGCCATCTCAGTTGATGATCTGCCTGGATTGCGCCGTTTCGCACGCGAAAATGCCATAGACCTGACCGTTGTTGGACCGGAAGCGCCGCTGGCGGCAGGCATTGTCGACGATTTTGACGCCGAGGGGTTGACGGTCTTCGGTCCAAGTAAGGCCGCTGCACAGCTGGAAGGCTCGAAAGCCTTCTCAAAACAGTTTATGACCCGCCTCGCCATCCCCACCGGCTGGGCGCACGTCTTTACCGACTTCGAGGCCGCGGCAGATTTCGCGCACGGACTGGATGCGCCGCCCGTCCTCAAAGCCAGTGGACTGGCCGCCGGCAAGGGTGTGCTGCTGCCCGAAAGTAGTGATGAAGCTGTCGCTCAGCTGCGCGCCATGATGGTGGAGCGGCGCTTCGGCCATGCCGGCGAAACTGTCCTGGTGGAAGAGCGGCTGCACGGCCCTGAACTGTCCATCCTGGCCTTCTGCGACGGTCAGGAGTTGCGGCTGATGCCGGCCGCGCAGGATCATAAACGACTGCTGGACGGCGACCGCGGGCCGAATACGGGCGGCATGGGCGCGTTCGCGCCGTCACCCCTGGCTACACCGAGGCTGTTGGCAGAAATTGAGCGCACCATACTGCGTCCGACACTGGACGCGATGGAAGCCGAAGGCGCCGCCTACAAGGGTATTCTGTATGCCGGGCTGATGCTGACCGAATCGGGGCCAATGGTGCTGGAGTACAACTGTCGCTTCGGCGACCCTGAAGCGCAGGTCATCCTGCCACTGCTGGACAGCGATCTGGTGGACCTGATGCTGGCATGTGTGCATGGCAGCCTGGCAGAGCATGAACCGGTCTGGTCTTCCGACTCTGCCGTGACAGTGGTGATGGCGTCCGGCGGCTATCCCGAGGCCTACAATACGGGCAAGCCAATTACCGGCCTGCCGACCGGTAGTCTCGGCGAAGGAAACGCCCTTGTCTTCCACGCCGGCACCCGCTTGGATGCGGCAACCGCGTGCGCCGCGGATCAGCAGGAGACCGAAGTTGTCACCGACGGGGGGCGCGTGCTGTCCATCACCGCGACTGGGGGCAACTTCGCAGAGGCCGTAGCAGACGCCTACCGTGCTGTTGATAATATCCAGTTTGCAGGCGCGGTCTGGCGCACCGACATCGGGCACAATGCTGCGCGATCGACATAGAAGCTGTCCAAGACTTCGCCACGAATCCACCACTCCGCAACAGGAGGCACCATGGCTCTGATTCCTTCGATGTTACTCAAGCGTCTCTATACCTACGCCAGCCTGCAGAACAGCGCTGACGGTGTACAGTTTTCAATCAAGAATCGACTGAACGATGCCAAGTTGACCGGCTTCCACGGCATTAGCATTGACGGCGAAGAGATCGCCAATGACGCTCTGGTCTTGGATTTCGGCGACGGGCAAATGATGACGCCTGACCAGATCAACAGCGGCGCATCCCTGGACTTTCCTCTGCGCAAAGAGGTGTTCATCACTGCAAAGATCCCTCCTCTGGAGACCGGTCACCACGCAATTCAGATCGGAGTCCAGACCTCTCCTTTTGGGCGGATTCAGTTCACTGTCGATGATGCCATCTCGGAAAAAGTGGACGCGATCCGCATTCCCCGCGACCGCGCGGACGACTACAGCGAGAGCGCCATCCGCGCCCGCCAAACGTTTGTGAAGGACTACACCGGCCATTCGCTGGAGCACGTCTCCCAATACTCGATTGATCCCCACGAAACGCAAGGGAACATAGAAAACTTCACCGGAGTGGCGCAAGTGCCCATCGGCTTTGCCGGGCCGCTGACGGTATGCGGCGAACATGCACAGGGCGACTTTCTCGTCCCCCTGGCCACGACCGAGGGCACCCTCGTCGCTTCCTATAATCGGGGCATGAAGCTGCTCAACCAGTCGGGCGGCGTCAAATGCACGGTCGTGGCCGACGCGATGCAGCGGGCGCCGGTCTTCGTTTTCGAAGACGCCCGCGGGGCACGGGATTTCATCGATTGGGTGGGCGATAATATAATCCCCATTCGGGAGGAGGCCGAGTCGACCTCCAGCGTGGCAAAGCTGGATAACATTGACCCGTATCAGTCCAATAAGTTTGCGTTCCTGCGATTCAACTACCAGACGGGCGACGCTGGCGGCCAGAATATGGTGGGCCGCGCTACGTTCGCCGCCTGTTCCTGGATATTGGACCATTACGACGGGCAGGAGATCAAGCGTTTCTATTTGGAATCCAACTTCGCTACCGACAAGAAGGCGTCGCAGGTGAACATCATGCGTACGCGCGGCAAGCGCGTAACAGCAGAGGCGATTGTCCCCCGCGATGTGCTGATCCAGAACATGCGCGTGATGCCGGAGCAGCTCTTCTATCACTACGGCGTTGCCAACATCGGCTCGATTCTGGCAGGCGTGAACAACAACGGACTCCACTCCGCCAACGCCATCACCGCGATCTTCATCGCCACCGGTCAGGACGTGGCCAATGTTTCTGAATCCTCCGCCGGACTGATCTATGTCGAACTGACGGAGGAGAAAGACCTCTATATCTCGATTACGATTCCATCGCTGATCGTCGCCACATACGGAGGCGGCACGGGGTTGCCAACCCAGCGGGAGTGCCTGGAGTTGCTGGGCTGTTTGGGCAAAGGCAAAGTCTACAAATTTGCGGAGATTGTGGCCGGTACGGTTTTGGCCGGGGAGCTATCGCTGGCCGCTGCCATCAGTTCTCTCGACTGGGTCAGCAGCCACGAGGAGTACGGGCGCAATCGCTGAGGTCAGTCGTTGCGAAAGTCTAAAGACGAGTGAGAGCTAGAGGAAGTCTTGTCCTAACGCAAGACAAGTCAACAACAAGAGAAACGCCACTATCACTGACCTAGCGATAATGGCGCTTTTTTGTGTAGCCTATTCCCTCGGCCCGCCGCCGGTTAGCCGATTCCTGCTATCCAAAGGCTGGGGGACAGGGATTCGAACCCCGAACGCCTGATCCAGAGTCAGGTGTTTTGCCGATTAAACTATCCCCCATTTCAGCCTCCAGCCACGGGTCACTTTAGCATAGTTGACGCGTGAAAGCAAGAATTGTTGGACAGTAGATTTCACTCTTGGCCAAATGATAAACAGTGGCTGAAGTGGAAACCAGCCCTGCATCATCATCGGGCATTCTTAACTCTTCTTGATCAGCAGCCCTTCCAAAGCCTGCGACGCCCGTTCAATGCGCCGCAAAGTCTCCTTCAGCCCGAGCGCCTCGATGCTCTCGAACAGGGGCGGCGAAACCTTTTTCCCGCTGATGGCCCCGCGAATTGGCCCGAAGAAACTGCCCGCCTTCACCCCCAACTCTTCGGCTCGCTCCCGAAAGGCCTGATGAATCGTCTCCGCTGCAAACGGGTTTACCTCTTCCAACAGCGCGGCGCCGGCCTGCAACATTTCAATGCTCTGGGCAGCGTCCAGTTTGCGACCGAGCAGGAGCTTTGGCTCGTTGTATTCGATCTCATCCGCGTCCACATACGCCCAGTCAACCCACTCCGAGGCTTCTTCGAGGCGCTTTATGCGTTCTTGGATTGCCGGAACCAAAATGTCCAACTTGCGATCTGCCGCCAGTTCAGCTTCAGACATACCCAGTTGGCGACTGAGGAAGGGCAGCAACGCCACTTTGAGCGCGGCCGGCGTCAAAGTCCGTATGTACAGACCGTTGAGCCAATCCAGCTTTTCATAGGGCAGCGCGGCCGCCGACGGGTTGATCTCCTCCAGACGAAAGCGCTCAATCGCTTCCTCTCGGCTGAACACCTCCTGATCAGGGTCGAAATTCCATCCTACGTTGGTGAGAAAATTAAACATCGCATCCGGCAGATAGCCCGCATCCTCAAATTCATGCACCAGCGCCAGGAATTCCTTGCCCGCCACCATCTTCTTGCGCTTGCTCATCTTCCCCTTGCCGCTGGGATCCAGTATTACTGGAAGGTGGACGAGTACCGGCATGTCCCATCCGAACGCGCTGACGATTAGCTTGTGGATGGGAGCGGTCGCCAACCACTCCTCTCCTCGCAAAACGTGAGTTATCTCCATCAGACTATCATCAACCATCGCCGCCAGGTGATAGGTCGGCAGCCCGTCAGCCTTCAACAGGATTTCGTCCGGCAATTGGCGATTGTCAACCTGGATTTCCCCTCGCAGCAGATCGGTGAAGACGGTGACGCCTGCCTCCGGGACCGCAAAACGCACGACCGACGCCGTTCCCTTCGCATCTCGCCGCGCCCTTTCGGCAGATGAAAGGCCGCGGCACTGCCGATCGTAACCGGTCGGCTTGCGGGCGCGTCGCTGCTCCTCCCGCATCGCCTCAAGACGTCGCGGCGTGCAATAGCAACGGTAGGCGTGCCCGCGGTAGATTAGTTCCTGCGCGTGGCTCTGGTAGATCTCCCGTCGTTCGGACTGAACATAGGGCGCGCAAGGCCCGCCGACATCCGGGCCTTCGTCCCAGTCAAGCCCCAGCCAGCGCAGGCCCCGCATCAGGCTGGCAACGCTTTCCGGATCGTAACGCTTGCGGTCGGTGTCCTCAATGCGCAGGATGAACTGGCCGCCGGTCTTGCGCGCCCACAGATAGTCAAAGAGCGCGGTACGAAGCCCGCCAAGATGCAGATTGCCGGTCGGGCTTGGCGCAAATCGTACCCTGACCGTTCCCTCACCATGCTTTCTCATAACTGAGCCTCTGATCACAAGGGTCAATGCAGATATTCTCCACGCAAACGCGCCCGATAGCCTACCATAGGAGCCGCAAACCGTCAACGCGATGGCAGTGGGGGGTTGGATCCGAGATTTTTGGGCGATGATGGCAGGAGCCGTTGCGTTGTCAGGTTGGCCTGACCTGTCGTTGACAGGAGGAAGAGATTCCCAGGTCTGGATGCGGAGGTATTGACGGCGGGTTTGACAGTTTTTGGTATCGGCGCTCCAATGGAAGACAAGTCCGCCAAAAAATCTTCTAAAGGAATAGTTGGATGCGCCGCCGCTTCGCGCGCCCATGAGGGCACCCGAGCGCGATCTTACAAAACGTTCAGGAAAAAATGTCCGCTTTGTCCGCTTTTACCCCCCCCTCTCGACTACTATACGAAGGGGAACGTCTTGTTTGCGTTTGCGGAGGCCGTCGTTGCCGGCAGGCGGCCAGGGAGTGCAACGGGGTCTGGCTCGGCCGGATGCCTGCACGACAGACATTATATCACACTCTTGTTATGGTGTGCGGCCAGGCCTCTCACAGGGCGTATCCCAGATTATTGGGGAGATTTGCCTGACCATTGGCGGCTTCGACCAGGTCGATGGGTTTGGCCTCACTTGACGGACAATCAATTGGCATGCACCCACAATAATCCTGGATACACCAGCAGTAGGTTGCGCGTAAAGTCAAGGGCGCTTCTGCGGCTTTGTCAGGAACGCAGACGCCTTGCAACTGTTGAACAAATGGGGAGATTCGCACCGGTGTGGCTGCACTCAGGTTGCGCGTAAATCGGAATTGCGATGCCATGGCACCTCGGCTATACTTGATAGCAACTTTTGCTAGAGAATGCAGAAGGTGCTATGCTCGCGTAGCCAGCTATCGGGAATGACATAGCCAGTGAACTATCAACCTGTCGGTTTCGAAATCGCTACGGGCGCGGTTGCTGCGGTCGCTTCGGCTCTCGACAATCAATTTCATCACCCGGCGGCCAGTAAAAGGCTGGGACGACAGTTGTCGTTTCTGCGGCTCAGTTCCCAGTTGCCCGGCAGCCTGGGCGCCAGTTTGGCCACGTGGGCAATAGACAGTCGTCCCCTCAGCCGGTCGCTCTCCTTCAATCTTGCAACGTCAGATCTTGCTCAATGGAACGTCAGTCAGTATGACAATCTCGATCCGGAGAGACGCTTCGATACAATCGTCGTGGGAGTGCCTTCCGGAGGTACGGCTCATCTTTGCGCTTGCTTGGGCGCTCCGCTGCTGGCTGACAGTTTCCCGATTACATTCGCATCCAGAGGCAAACCGGACGACATTGCCGGATACCAGCAACGCAGCGTTGATCTGCTCACCCCAATTCTGAACCACAATCCCGACCTTCTTGCTGTCAGCCTGTTCGATCCAATTCACGCGCGGCGGCAGATCAAGCGGGCGGTGCATATTTATCTCAAGTTTGCTGCGTTGCCGGACCAGTACAAGACGTTCATTCGCGAGCGCCTCATGCCAGGCGGCTCGCTCTTACTATTGACCTGCTCCTCCAAATGGAGTCAGTATGAGCTTGGCGCACGCCACAGATTGCAGATTGGCGGCTACGGCGGGTTTACTGATCAGGAATTCATCCGCGGCACGCCGTGGCTTGACGACTGGCTACACGACGAGGGCGGCCTCCAGCGCAGTGGTTGGCGGCTTTCCCGGCACTGGACCTATCAACCCGAGGCCCAGTGGGGCTCAATCGCCGGGTTCGCGACAAGCGTCCGTACTTTCGCCGGCGATTCAAGTGTACCTCTTCACACCTTTTCTTTTTCTTCCATCGACGAGATAAGTCGGATGGGATTTTACGCCTGGCAGTGGCTGTACTTTATCTTGCGCATTCAACCGGGGGCCGTGCTGATCGAAAGCGGACCGCAGATGAATCCCGTGATTGGACGGCGCAGCCCTGTACTCCCCCTATGGATGCCGTCAACGTGCAGCCGGAGCCATGCGCTCTTGCAGAGGATCTTGCCGGACTTTCCACCACAGATCCCCGTCCTGTTTCAGGCTTGGCCATCCGGGCAAATGACCCCGGACGTGATTCCCGCCAAAATCTGGAACAGCACGCTTGCGGGGCGGCACGGGCGCTGGTTGGGTGGCGATCCCCTCCGTTTCCCCAGCGATTTCTCTACCATCGCCCAGATGACACCGGCAATCGAAGAGTGGAGCCAGCGCCACGCTCACAAGTTGCAGCGTTCCTTGCGCTGTGATGAACTGAATGAATTGCGGGACCTGTTGGCAAAAGGAATGGAACATCCAGGCGCTGCGGGCGCGGAACAGGAGTGGATCTGACTCGATGTTTCTTTCATGTTGCGTGTGGGCCTTGACCGCCCCCGAAGATGATGTGATGTCGGGCATGCAATCTCTGGGCTTTCGCTGGATCGATATCAGGCCGGAGTTTCTGACCACCACCTCTTCCCAGGAGTTAGCGCAGGCCCGTTCCCTGAAGGTCTCCTCCGTGGCCGCCTCATTTGGAATGCCGGAAAATGCGGCTTTGGATAGTTCCGATGCCGGGGCGCGCAACGTAGCTCTGGCGCACGTTGATCAGGTGGTGGCCCATTGCGCGTTGCTGGGTGGGAGTGCAGTCTATCTGGTGCCCGGCATTGACGGCGGCAAGGCTGCCTTGGCGCGCTATGCTGATTCCCTGGCGACCGCCGCGGAAAAAGCTGCGGTAAAAGGAGTCAGGCTCGGCGTTGAGCACTTTCCCGGAACTGCTCTTCCTTCCGCGGCAAGGACGCTGGATTTCATCAACGCAATCGATCATCCCAACCTCGGCCTGCTATTCGACATTGGTCATGTGCAAATCAGCGGCGAGGACCCTGCCGCGGTCATCCGGCGCGCTGGCGAGCGGCTGGTCTACGTCCATCTTGACGACAACGACGGTGAGGGTGATCTTCACTGGGCGCTTCTGGACGGCATTTTGACAATCGAAACGCTGCGGGAAACGTTCCGCGCTCTTGAGGAGATCGGCTATGCCGGGGCGATCAGCCTTGAACTGAGTCCCCAGCTAAACGATCCGTTCCAGGCGCTGCAACAAAGCAGGCAGATCGTACTGGATTGCGGAGCGGAATACCTGATCGAATCCTGAAAGGAGTTAAGGATGGTTTGGCAGTTTGAAGTGCTGCTGGAGCCGGTCGGCCTGACCGAAGGGCCTGTCTGGGACGGTCGTTCCCTGCTGTTTACCAATATCGTCAACAGTCGTATCCTGCGCTACGATCCGGACAGCGGCCAAATCAGCCTGTGGAGGGAAGGTACGAACGAAGCCAATGGCCTGATGCTGGACGCGAACGGTCTGCTCAACGCATGTGAAGGCGGCGGTCGACGCATGGTCCAGTATCCTGACGGGGGCGAAACGATCGTTGTGTGCGCTGAGTTTGAGGGCAAACGCTTCAATAGCCCCAACGACCTGGCCATTGATAGCCGAGGTCGCATCTGGTTCACCGATCCTCGCTATGGCGACTACCGCGACGATATGGAATTGGATCACGAATCGGTTTACCGATTGGATGCGCAGGAGGACGGGAGTTGGCGGCCTGTACGCGTGACATACGACACGACCGCGCCCAATGGTCTGCTTCTCTCTCCAGACGAGAAGACTCTTTACGTCGCCCAAAGCAAACACGGAGACGGGGAACTGCGCGAACTGTGGGCTTATCCTGTCATCGAAGAGGACTCCGAAGTAGGGAACAAGGTCGTCGGCCCGCATGAGGTTTTGCACAATTTCTACCCTCATCGGGGCGTAGACGGTATGTGCCTAGATACGGAAGGCAATATCGTTGCCACGGCTGGCTGGGGGGAAAGCGGCCCGGGCGGGATGATTTACGTTTTCGCACCCAATGGCAGGGTGCTTGAGACACACCCCGTGCCATGCGACAGCCCGACAAACTGTGCGTTTGCAGGCCCCGACCTGCGTGATCTGTACGTGACAAGCTCCGACGGACACCTGTTACGCGCGCACACAGATCGGCAAGGATTGGGCGCAAGGTAAAAGGGGCGCCGAGAGTTTTGCATCTCCGCGTATTCGAAGGCCGACGGCGGACGTTGACCGGTGCATAGGCGCCGGTTTTCTATTCACGCAACTGTGGACGCCATGTCCCATACTGCTTCCAGCCCCAAATAAAAGCAACATGCAACGCCGCAATGAGACTCCAAGAACGGCAGGGCAATTGCATTTTAATTGGGTCAAAACCTCGTGAAGCGACCTGAATCGAATCCAGTTCGGGGTAAGACACCGAAAACTGTACGAACTATGCAAAGAGCCGAAGAATCTGAAGGTTTCCGGCAATAGATTGCCTCTATTTTGGCTGTAAACCTTCGTCCATCAGTAGGCTTATAACGATTTCCATTTATCATTACTTTCCTTTTGGCGAAAATTCGGCTCATATCGCGTTCAGATTTGAATGCGATTGCCCTGCCAAGAACGGCTTCTCCTTTAGCCCTATTTGCCTAGCTGTGCTATACTTGATAGTTGCCGTCTGCGTAGTCCACATAGCCAGAAATGGGGGACAGAACGAGTGGCAATTACTCGTACCCGGGTTGCGGATGATACATGGGTTTTTACCAGCGCGCTGTATGCAGAGGTGAACGCTGGGCTGATCATATCCTCAGAAGGCGGCATCCTCATCGATACCCTGCCGTTTCCTTCAGAAACGAAACAGATTATTGACTTTGCAGCACAGATATGCCCAGCCGGGATCCACTTTCTGATTAACACCATCAGTCATGCGGATCATGTGTATGGCTCCTGCTTTTTCCCCGACGCTGAACTCATAGCCCATGAAAGCGCCCGCGAACTGCTCAACAAGTATGGCCGCAGGGCGCTTGAGGAAGCGAGGGAGCATACCAACGAACTACTGAAAGTCGAGATCCGCCTACCTAAAATCGTCTTTAATGAAGGCTCGGTCATTCGTCTCGGCGACAAGACCGTTCATATCATGCATGCGCCGGGGCCGGGGCCAGACGTTTGCGTCGTGCATATACGAGAGGAAAAGGTGCTGTTTGCCAGTGACCTTATGATGCCGGTTCCGGTCATAGCCACGCCATTCGCCGACATCGGAAAGTTCAAACAGTCGCTGCACAGTTTGCACGAGTTCAACCTTGAGACGATTGTTCAGGGGCATGGTGACATTCTTCTGCGAGGTGAGGTCACGCCCAGCATTGAAGAGAGTATTAAGTATCTGGACGACATCGAATCGCTGGTCGATCGGCTGGTCGCGGAAGGCGCCACGAAGAGGGAACTCTTGAGCAATGACATTGAGAAATTCGGACGCACCCGAATTCCTCTCGGCGGCCTGGTGCAAAGTTTCCATCAGGCCAATCTGCTCTTCCTGTGGGAGAAAGCGTTGGCCAGACGTCGCCAGGCGCGCGAGACGGCACAATGATTCTCCACAGAGGTCGCATCTGTTGTAGCATTCGGCGCTATGGCCCTTCGTCATGTCTCTGTACATGCTCTCACGGTTTTTCAGCCACTCTTCGACAGTCTCCGAAATTCTGACTGTTGGTAAAGCGATGCAGACATGAACAGTAAAATGGAAGAGATCGTTGAACAGATCGAGGCCCTTTCTCCTGGGCAGCGGCGGCAACTCTTTCGCCAGTTGAAGGCCACAGGGCTGTTGAAACCAGAGGAACTTCTGTCGGACCGCAATGCGCTCAAGATCGCGCCGGCTGTACAGACTCGTCCCGCCTCCCCCGCGACTGAACGCAGATCAAGTCCGGACAAGCCGGCCGTGCCGCCTCGCCCCGCCGACCGTCCGCGCGCAGGTTCATACCAGTCGCCCGTGAGCGGCCATGCGGTCGTCGGCGCGCTCCAATCAGAGAGTGGGGCGGCAGCCGCGATGTCTCCCTTGCCTGGGCAAGCGCCGGAAGAGCCGATCCAAATCGTCTTCGACGGCGGCAGCCGCGGCAACCCGGGGCAAGGGTACGGCAGCTATGCACTGGACTGGCCAGGACATCCCAGACAAATCGTCCAGCTCAACTTCGGTCATCAGGTTACGAACATTGAAGCCGAGTACGACACGCTGATCGCGGGGCTGGAAGCAGTGCGCAAGCGCATGCTCGAACAAAAAATCGAGCCTGAGTCGGCAAGACTGAGCATTTGGGGCGACTCTCAGCTGGTCTGCAACCAGGTGCGGGGTGATTGGCGTTGCAAGGAGCCGCGCTTGCAGTTACGGCTGAAGAAGGCCCGCGCGCTGCTCAACGAATTTGGCAATGCTTCCCTAAATTTTCATCCCAGAGAGAAGAGTGTAGAAATTCTGGGGCACTGAGAGGGCTATGCTGCGAGGCTGCGACGGTAGGCGGTCAGAAGATTCTGCATCAACATGACGTTTGTCATCGGTCCTGTTCCGTCCGGAACCGGCGTCAACATGCCTGCCACGGCCGCCACGCTCTCCTGCTCGCAATCGCCTTTCAGACCGCCATCGGTGTAGGTCGTGCCGAAGTCGACGACAACGGCGCCGGGCTTTACCCAGTCTCCTGTCACCATTTCGGCCCGACCCACCGCAACGCATAGAATGTCCGCTTCTCTGGCCACCGCGGGTAGAGATTCGGTGCGGCTGTGGGCAACTGTGACCGTGCAGTGCCGGTGCAGCAGGAGCAAGGCCATCGGTTTGCCGACGATGTCGCTGCGTCCAATGACTACGGCCTTCTTGCCTTTGAAAGCGACACCTGCCTCCTCGAGCAATTGAATGCCTCCCGCCGGGGTCGCCGGCACAAAATATGGCTGTTTCTGCGCGGCTAACCGGCCGGCATTGAGCGGATGAACGCCGTCTACGTCCTTGGCTGGATCAAGTCCGTCCACCAGCGTTGAATCATCTATATGTTGCGGAAGCGGCTCCAGAACCATGATGCCGTGTACAGTTTCGCCGTCGTTCAGGAGAGCCAACGCCGCCTTCACATCCTCCTGGCTGCTTGCCTGCTCCAGCACGACCGGGCGAAACGCAACGCCAACACCCTTGCAGGCGCGGCGAATCGCGCGCAGGTAGCCGGATGCGGCCTCGTCCGAGCCGACCTGTAGGGCAGCCAGTATCGGCGGCGCGCCGGTCTCCGCCGCGATTCTTACGAATTCCTCTTTCAATTCGGCCTGCAACTCTTTAGCGCGTTGTCGACCGTTAAGCAGTTGAGCGCTCATATCGCGATGCCCAGTGTCGTTGTGCATGCGGCGCGGGCCGCGGCGTAGTTCCTCTCGGCGGCGGCTGTCACCGCCTCTACCCTTTCCCGCCCTGTGGCAACGTAGGCGCTATCCTTCAAGAACTTGAGATTGATATTTACGTTCACGAGCGCGCTGTGCAAAGCGGCGTAAGCCAGATGGGATGCGGTCGCCGCATCACTGACCACATTGGCATTGCCCTTATCGGCGATAGGTGGGGTCAGTTCCAGAATGTCAACGCACAGGGCAGCGATCGCGAGTGGGACCTCTGCCGCCCCTTTCAGAGCGTTCTGCATAGCTACGTTGCGCGCCGCCTTCTCCTCGTCGGTGGAGCGGGGCAACGCGTAACAGGCCGCCACAGCGCCGAAGGCCGCTGCATCCTCGTCGGCCAGCACCAGGAGTTCAGCCCGTATCGCTTCCGTACGCTGCAAATAGCCCCGCATCTTTTCTTCTACGCCTGCGTACTTTTTGCGTCCGACTGTGAAGTTCAAAACCATACTGAGCAGCGCGGCCGCCTGACTCCCCGTTAGCGCGGCCGCTGCACCGCCGCCCGGCGTCGATTTGCCCGCGGCCAGTTCGTCCAGAAGCGAACCAATCGGAGTCTGACCTGTTGTCAATTTTGTCACGCTCAATCCTTACTGTTGCTCTGATACGCGCCTCCGCAAGACGCCTGCTGCCCTCGTCCAATTATAGCATTCTCCAAACGGGATCACCAGCCAAAGCCGGTTCTGAATTTGCAGACTGTTACTTCATTGACAGATCAAGGCTCATTTAGTAACCTGCCCAAACGAGATGTCTGGCGTAGGTATCCAATTGTGATCGCTTGGCAATTACCTATGCCTCGGCGTGCTTCTCATCAACAGAACCAGTCCGATCGTGTGGAAGGAGGGCCGAATTCCCCATGAAAAGCCGCGCGCTCATTTGTACCGATCAACAGCAGTTCTCACTGGAACAGTTCGAGATCCCGGCGCTCGCGCCCACTGATCTCCTGGTACGTTGCATCTATTCCGGCGTCAGCGTAGGCACGGAGTTCGCCGTCTTTCGTCAGAAACTAAACTACGGGCCGTTCCCCGTCTGCACAGGATATCAGGCGGTGGGCGTCGTCGAAGACATCGGGGCCGATGTGACAGAGTTCAAGATTGGCGACAAGGTTTACTATCGGCGTAACTTCATTCCGATGCAGCATGGCGGTCAACCCCTAACCGTTTGTTCGGGCACGCACGCTTCCTATGCACTCATGCCGGAGACCGCCGATGTCGATGTGTTGCCTGCGGGGGTAGACGACGCCACCGGCTCCCTATTCGTCATGCCGTCAGTAGGCTACAACGCCGTCGATATGGCCGATGTCCAGATGGGCGATGTTGTGGCCTTTCACGCGGTTGGCCTGATTGGGCTGGGCGCACTGGTGGCTGCGCGGTTGCGCGGAGCTGTGACCATTGCCATCGATCTCAATTCACGGCGGCTGGAAATGGCAAGAGAGTTGGGGGCCACTCACGTCATCGACGCTAGCGCACTTTCCCACCAGGAAGTGACAGCCCGTGTAGAGGAGATCAATCCTGGCGGGGCAGATGTCGTCTTTGAGGGCAGCGGAATCCCAGCATGCCTAGATCTGGCTTTTCCCCTCGCGCGACTGCATGGGAAGTTCGTCTTCCTGGGCCACTACGGCAAAGCGCCGATTTCCTTCAACTACCTCGTGCCCCACGCCAAGCAGCTCACGGCGTTTTTCCCATGCAACGATGGCTTGGCTCCCTGTCGCGCGGCGGTTTTGCGCAACATCGCCACGGGGGCCATCCCCTGGCACAAGACGATCACCCACCGGGTGGACGCCACCGAGGCGCCTGAACTGTATACGAAGATCAACCGGGACGAGATGCCAGGCCTGATGGGCGCCGCAATTCGCTGGAGCTAATTGAAGCATGGATGAGCTTGCTGGGTTCAGAGGCTGAATGGATTGAAGAATCTATGCAAAGTGGAAGAGGGAGAACCGGCTCCGACCCGCCCAAGAGCAACCATTCCCACAGCGCTTCAGGCAGGCTGCCGGATCAGTTTACGAGCCGGCCGCCTTTCCACGAGCGCCTTCATATGTTGCTTGTTGGGTCTCATGGATGAATTGCCCTGGCGCATTTGCGCTGCCAAATGTGTTCCATAGGCCCAAACGTTCGACGCACTCCAGGCGTTTTGGACCTGAAGAAAGATGAGAATGTCTGAATCAACATCCTTCGCGGAACGTTCTGCAAGCTCAGTTGGCTTGGAAGGAAAACAGTCTCTTCGATTCACCCTAGCTACGGGGGGGATCTTGCTAGCACTGGCGTTGGCGGTAGTCATGCTGCGCTTCCATCGTTTAGGCGAGATCCCGCCGGCGCTTGCTGCCGATGAACGGTTAGATGGCGACTTGGCGCTGCAGGTGTTGCAAGGAGAGCACGCTGTATTTTTCCCTGACGGTCAAGGTCGAGGGGCGTGGACCATTTACGCGCTCGCCCTGTCCATATCCCTCTTGGGGCGCACGTTGTTGGCGATGCAGTTGCCCACAGCCTTGGGCAGTGCGGGCATGGTCTTTGTCGTCTTCTGGTTGGGCTGGATACTCTTTGGGAGAGACAAAAACGGTCGGTCCACTCAGTGGCGGGGTCTGCTGATCGGCGGCGTTGCAGCCGGTCTGCTGGCCGTCTCACTGAGCCAGACAATTCAAGGGCGATCCGCGTACAATGAGATAACCCACATGCCAATGCTTCTTACCCTCTGTCTGGCCCTGCTCTGGCAGGCGTGGCGAGACCGGAGCTGGTGGCTGATTGTGCTGTCAGGTGTATGCGTGGGGCTGCTGCCGTATACATACATTCCGGCGCGTTTCACACCCTTTCTGTTTCTTCTCTTCGGGATAAACTTTTTGCCACTCTCTGGCAATGCCGCCTGGAAACGAATCCGGTCCGAGCTGTTTCGGATAGCTATCTTGCTGTGCGTGGCGGGCCTGGTGGCGGCGCCGATACTCACATACTTTGTCTTGAATCCTGATCATTTCCTTTTGCGCAGCAATCATGTATCGATCTTTAGAGAGGGCCAAGACCAGAACGGCCTGTTGGAAACCTTTTTGGTCAACGCTTGGGATCATCTGTTGGTCTTTGGGTTTCAAGGCGACCGGCATTGGCGGCACAACTTCTCTGGCCAGCCCATGTTGAATCTATGGCAGGCCCTCCTCTTTTGGCTAGGTGTGGGAATGGCCGCTTGGCGCTGGCAACGACCCGCCTATCGTTTATTGCTTCTCTGGCTGGTCATACTTTTCTTGCCGGCCCTCTTGTCCAATGATAACCCTCCAAATACCATGCGCATGATGGGTGCGGCGCCGGCCATTTACTTGCTTGCGGGCGTCGGCGTCTGGGAAGCGTTTATGTTTCTGAAATGGTAACTACTCAGCCTCGTCTGGGAGGTTGTTTGAAAAGGTACGGTCATCGGTCAAAAAGACCAATAATGACTGCCGGAAAGCGTGAATCCTCCATCTACACGCCATAATTCGCACCATTTGTGCCGTATTGACCCGAACCTGACCTTTTCAGACAGATTCCAAACACGATTCATTACACTTGGATGACTTGGTTGCCCATTGAAAGTCGCACATTGGGCAATGGCTGAGTAGTTACCTGAAATGTAGGTTATCGGGTATGAACGGGGCCTTGGCTGCAGCAATCGGAGCGGCGATTCTTTGCGGCCTGATTGTGGTTCAAGGTGTCCTATCCTTTCGCGCCTATTTCCATGTATGGGCGACCGCGCCCGAAGTCCACAATCAATTCCAGGATCGGCTGATTCAACTGGCGCGGACACTTAACCCGCTTCCTTCGGATTCGGACACGGTCTATCTGATTTCCGGCTACGATCCTCAGTTTGGTTCGACAATTTCTATAAGAGCAGCACACCGGCCCTCATCATCGAACCGTCTATGGCGGATATGCCACAACACATCGAGGCCGGTCTGGCGACTATGTCAGAGTTGTCCACCGTCAATGTAGTGGATTGGAAAATTCATGGCGTTTTGACTCGCATGGGAAGTGATCGAATCATATATCTTCTTGACAAATATGGCGATTATATAGGCAGCAATGAGTTTGCTGACTTTCATCTCCGTCAATACGAGAATATCTCTATGGATCGCTCCTGGACATTCTATGAACGACTGGACCCTCTGACAGTTCACTACGATGGTGGCATCTCACTTCTTGGGTTTGCGTTAGGTCAGGGAAAAGCACAGTTGTCAACTCCGCAACGTCTCGATGTGGAACAGGCCCCCCCTTGGTTGGCTTTGCAATGGCAGACCGCCCCCGGGCTGGACATGGACTATGCCATTTCCCTGCGACTGTTCGACGCAGAAGGCATAGTGGTTTTCCAGCAAGATGCTAAACTAAAGAATCCGAAGGATTGGCCTACAGGCCGCTGGTCTCCTGATAAAGTTGTCGATACCCTTCATCGACTTGAGTTCCCAGCCGATATACCTCCCGGCGATTATGAACTGCGGCTTGTTGTCTACGACGCCGAAAGTCTTAAACCAACTGTCGAACTGGGTGTTTGGGAGCCAGAGTTCGTTCTGGCGAATGTACAAATGGTGGGAGGCCAGTAAAGTATACATGGGCAGAATTCTGATCACCGGCGCAAGTGGATTTATCGGCAAGGCACTGGCAGAGGCCATCGCAAGGAATCCAACCCACGATCTCATCTGCCTCTCGCGCCGTCCAACTTCTCTGCCGAACGCGACCTCGGTCTGCGGTGATTTTTCTGTAGCGCAAGAGCTGCACAAATTGGATCCGTATGGGAACATTGATGTTCTGATCCATCTGGCCGCAGTGACGGGCGGCTGCACCGAGGAAGACTGCCTGCGCGTCAATGTGATCGGCACACATCACCTGCTCCGCTATCTCATCGACCGCGGTTGCAGGAAGTTCGTCCTCGCAAGTTCCATCGCCGCTGTCGGTATGCAATCGGTCAACTTTCGCCCGCTCCAGCTGCCCATGCCCGATGAGCATCCCTGCCTGGACAGCGACGGCTACGGCTTCTCCAAGTACATGATGGAGGAAGTCACGCGTTACTTTTCCCGACAAAACGAAGACCTTGACTTTGTCAACCTGCGGCTGGCCAGCATTGCCCCGGACGATCGCCAGCTAAAGCCTTGTCAGCCCGGTCCTGTGCCGGCATGGAGCATGGGTCGAATCTCCGTCATGTTCTTGAGCGATACCGTCCGCTGCCTGATCGCCGCGGCCCAGGCTCCTCATAAGCCAGGAGTCCGCATCCTCAATGCCGTGGGAACGCAAGCCTGCGTAGCTGTCCCCGTGCCGGAACTGATGCGGGCCTGGTACGGCAGCGACGCCGACGCGCTGGACTTCTCGCACTATGAACGGCCCGGCCACGAAAAGGACCCGGTATACGACATCACGCAGCTTCGAGAAGAACTGGGGTTTGTGCCTCAGATGCCGATTCTGGGGGACTGACGTCAGATGAAGATAACCCACATTCGCACAGACCATTTTCGCATACGCTTGCCGGTCGTACTCTCAGACTCCACGCACGGTGACATCTCCCATTTCGGGCTGATCACCGCGCGGATCCAGACCGCCGATGGCGTGGAGGGTATGGGCTATACCTATTCGGTCGGCGATATAGGCGGCACGGCCATCCACGCGCTGCTCCGTGATGATCTGGCGCCCTTGCTGATCGGCGAAGATGCCGACTGCATCGAACGCCTGTGGGAGCGCATGTGGTGGCACATGCACTTCGTGGGGCGGGGCGGGGCCGCTTCGTTCGCGCTGGCCGCGCTGGACATCGCCCTGTGGGATCTGCGCGGCAAGGCGCATAGCTCGCCCTGGTGGAAGCTACTTGGCGGCCATGATCCGTGCGTGCCCGTATATGCCGGCGGAATCGACTTGCAGTTTACGCTCGACGATCTGTTGGCGCAGTCCGACGACTTTCAAGAGGAGGGCTTCCGCGCCATCAAGATGAAGGTGGGGAGAGATCGGCTCTCCGAGGACCTCGAACGGGTCGCGGCCATGCGCGAACATCTGGGCCCGGACATTCCGCTCATGGCCGACGCCAATATGCGCTGGCGGGTGGACGAAGCCATCCGCGCCGCACGCGGCCTTGCGCCGTACAATCTGTTCTGGCTGGAAGAGCCGACAATTCCAGACGACGTGGGCGGTCATGCCCGCATCGCCCGTGAAGGCGGCCTTCCCATCGCTACTGGGGAGAACTTTCACACAGTCTACGAGTTCCAGCAGATGATCGCCCACGGCGCGATCTCCTTTCCGGAGCCGGACGTGGCCACCCTCGGCGGCGTGACGCCGTGGCTCAAAGTGGCCCATCTGGCCGAAACCTGCAATCTGCCCATCACCACGCATGGCGTACACGACTTACAGGTGCATTTGCTGGCCGCAATACCCAACAGCTCCTACCTGGAGGCGCATGGCTTTGGACTGGATCGCTTCATCCGGCATCCCCTGCGCATCGAAGACGGCGTTGCCATCGCTCCCGACAGGGCTGGGCATGGCGTAGAATTCGACTGGGATGCGCTTGAGCAACACAAGCGCTGAAGGGAGACAACAGAGCAATGGACAAACGACTTCGAGGGAAACGGATCGCGATTCTGACCGCGCATGAGTTTGAGGATATCGAAGTAATGTACACTGTCCTTCAACTGAGCGAGGCCGGCGCCGCGGTCGTCGTGGGCACGCTGCCCCAAACGGCCCTCGGCCACTTTCACGGGCGGCCGGCCTGGCCCGAAAAGCCCATCACCGGCAGGTTCGGCCATACGATTCCATTTGACGTGCTGGCGGAGGGCAACCGGTACACTGTGCAGAGCATCTGGCAGATGAAGCCGGAGGAGTTCGACGCCGTGGTGTTTCCCGGCGGCCTGGCTCCCGATTTCTTGCGTATCGACGACAGGACTCTGGAGTTTGCAGCCACTATCCACCGGGCAGGCAAAGTTGTCGCCGCGATCTGTCACGGGCCGCAGGTGTTGATCTCCCTCGACCGTCAGAAGGGGACCGACAGCGTGTCGGGCCGCAATGTCACGGCCTACTGCGCGGTCACAGATGACCTGCTCAACGCCGGCGCAACGTACCACGATCTGCCGGCGCTGATTGACGGCAATGTCGTGACCGGGCGCGTTCCCGACGACCTGCCTGAGTTCTGCGATGCCATCATCGAGGCGTTGTCTCCAACCCAAGCGGATGCGTGACGCTTCGGCCCAAATGAACAGCCCCAATCCTCCACGAAAGGAGCGGTCATGGAGTTTCCAGAAATCAAGGCGATGACCTTTGACATTTTCGGCACCGTCGCGGACTGGCGCGGCTCGATTATCCGTGAAGGCAATAATGTCTGGGCAGCCAAATGTGTAGATGTCGACTGGGACCAGTTTGCCGACGACTGGCGGGCTGGATACGAACCGGCCATGCGCCGCGTACGCACCGGTGATCTTCCCTGGATGAATATCGACGCCCTCCACCGCCTGATTCTGGATGACCTGCTTGCGCGCTACCGGATTACCGGCCTGTCCGAAGACGAAAAGGATCAACTAAATCGGGTCTGGCATCGGCTCAATCCGTGGCCGGATGTCGCTTCTGGACTCACGCGTCTGCGCAGCCGCGCAATCGTTGCCGCGCTCTCTAATGGCAACGTGGCGCTGCTGGTGAATATGGCCAGGTTTAGCGGGCTTTGCTGGGACTGTGTACTCTCGTCCGAGCTTGCCAAGCATTACAAGCCGGATCCAGAGGTCTATCAGACGGCCGCGGCGCTCTTGGGTTTGGAGCCTCATGAGGTGATGATGGTCGCTGCACACAATGGCGACCTGATGGGCGCTCAGTCCGTCGGCTTCAGGACGGCCTTTGTCCACCGGCCGCGGGAGTATGGGCCAGACCAGGCTACTGATCTGGCGCCAGATCCTTCAATAGATATAGCAGCCGAGGATTTCAACGATTTGGCTGATCGTCTGGGCATTCAGTGAAAGCGCTGTCAGCGAGGCGCAGGCTTCAATGGGTGGCGGCAGCCGCAGGAATCGACGCCCGAGGCGTTGAGAAAGCCAACACGATTCCCCTATTCTGGCTCAGTCGAGAGTGGAATGGACCCGCTTTGTGCCGTCAACCCTGCTGATACCTGGGGTCGATGGCGTCGCGCAGTCCGTCGCCGATGAAGTTGATGCTCAGAACGGTCAGCAGAATCATCACCGCGGGGGGCACCCAAATCCACGGTCCGTCCTGGAGCACGTCCAGGCTGCGCGCGGTTTCCAGCATGTTTGCCCAGCTTGGTGTGGGCAGCGGAATGCCGACGCCGAGGAAGCTCAGTCCCGCTTCGAGAAGAATCGCGCCATTGACGGCAAATGTAACCGAAGCAAGCAGCGGGGCTATGACGTTGGGGAGAATGTGAGTGATGATGATACGTCGGTTGCGCGCCCCCAACGACCGCGAAGCCAGTACAAACTGCTGCTCCCGCAATGAGAGAACCTGACCTCGCACCAGGCGGGTGATAACCGGCCAAATGAAGATTCCAATCAGAAAAATCACGCTGGCAATGCTCTGGCCGATGTAAATAGCCGCTGTCAGGAAGATGACAACGCGTGGGAAGGTCATTACCACATCGGTGAAGCGCATGATCACCTGGTCAGCCTTGCCGCGATAGTAACCGGAGATCGAGCCAAGTATGACGCCGATGACTGTCGAGATTGACGCTGCGGCGAATCCCACCTCCAGTGAGACTCGGCCACCGTAGAGCGTGCGGCTCCAGATGTCACGCCCTACCCGGTCAGTGCCAAGAAAGTGAGCAATACTGGGGGCCTGAAACTTTTCAGGCAGGCTGAGAGCAGCATAGTCGTAGCGTGCAATCAAGGGGGCGCCAACGCTCGCCAGAAGAACAACCGCGAACAGGATCAGGCCGGCTACGGCCAGCGGATGTCGTCGAAATCGCCGCCATGCCTGCGCAGTTGGAGACTGAGATTGGACTCTACGTCCTACAGCGTCGATTGCCATGTCAGCGAACAGCGCCTGATTTCATTGGTTGGTTCCACGACCGCGGGCGGCTGTAGTAAAGAAAAGGCCGTTTCCAAGATCACGTCTATTCATAGCGAATTCTCGGATCGGCAACGGCGTAGGCCAGATCGGTGATCAGATTGGCTGACAGCACAACCAGGGCCGTGACCAACATGATGCCCATGACCACGGGATAATCGCGCGCTGCGACGGCATCCACAAGCAGCGCGCCCATGCCCGGCCAACTGTAGATAGTCTCGGTAAAGAGGGCTCCCGCAACCAGAGCAGGCAGGCTAAGGCCCACGACGGTCACGACTGGAAGGAGGGCGTTGCGAAAGACATGACGCCAGGTTACGGTTGGCGGTTTCAGCCCCTTCGCCCTGGCCGTGCGAACGTAGTCCTCGCCGCGCACTTCCAACATGCTGAAGCGCGTGTAGCGCATAAACGTCGCCATATTGAAGATCGCCAGCGTCCCCGCGGGCAAAACCAGGTGATAGAGCAAGTCGAAGAAAGATTCCGGCTTGCCGATGGTGCGCATGCCGCCGGAAGGAAACCAGCCCAGCTTCACGGAGAAAACGTACAGGCCAAATATGCCGGCAATGAACGCGGGCATTGAGATGCCGACGAAAGAAAGCCCCGTGAACGTGAAGTCCCAGACCGAATACCGACGCAGGCCGATAAAGATACCAAGCGTGACGCCAACGACAATGCCTATCGCCAGGGCCGTACCCATGAGGGTGAAGGTACGTTGCATGCGGACGATCAACACTTCTCTAACGTCGTCGCCATTCTTGAAACGAAATCCGAGATCGCCTTGCGCAACTTGCCCTAGCCACTTGACGTAGCGCACCGGCAACGGGTCGTCGAGACCATAGCGCTCGCGCACAAAATCAAGGTCCGCCTTGGTGATTCCGATTTCTTCGTTGACAAAGAAGTCAACCGGATCACCCGGCGCCAGATACTTTCCTATGTTATACTGACCGACGGAATTGGAAACTATGGAGCGCAGGACGACGAATCCCCGCAATACCCTCTGTGACGGCTGACTCTATTTGAATCGTAATTTCGTTTCTCATATCATGTCCTGGGTCCTTGCCCTGATCCATTCGGCTGACGGGCAAACGAGTCCTACAAGATTTCTGGGCAAGCCCCATTGGAGGCAAAGTGTCGGAGAAATCCATGTCAACACGCAACTACCAGGTGCTTTTCGTCGAACATGGCGTCGCCGATGTGCGGGCCTGCGAAATGCCCACGGCCGGAACGGGGGAACTGCTGATCCGGGCACACGTGTCATTGCTCAGCCCGGGAACGGAGCGGGCGTGGCTGCTTGGCCTGGCGAACACGGCGCCCCGCTATCCACAGGGCAGTGGATACAGCCATATCGGCGAAGTCGTCGCGGTCGGCGACGGGGTGGATGGCTGGCAGGTGGGCGACCGGGTGGCCTCGCAGGCCAGGCACTGTATGTATGCGGCCGCTCCCGCCCAAATGTGTAGTCCGGTGCCCGATGGCCTGACGAATGAGCGGGCCGCGTTCTTTCGGCTCTCCTCGATCGCAATGCAGGCCGTGCGCAAAGCTCGAATCGAACTCGGTGAACCTGTCGCAGTGATCGGCTGCGGCCTCATCGGACTGCTGGCCATGCAGTTGGCTCGACTCAATGGCGGTCTGCCAGTCCTTTCTATCGACAAAGACCCCCGCCGCCTGGAGTTTGCGCGCGCGCTCAACGTAGATGCTGCACTGGCGGCGGACGATAGCCTTAAGTCCGCGTTGCGCGCCCATTGCGGTGGCGAAGAGCCTGCCGTCGTCATCGAAGCCACCGGCCATCCCGAAGCCATCCCCACCGCCTTTGACCTGGCCCGCTTTGGCGGGCGGGTCGTCCTTCTCGGCAGCACTCGCGGGGAGACGGAGGCTGTGAATTTCTACCGTGACGTGCATAAGAAGGGGCTGACCGTTCTAGGTGCGCACGAGAGCGCGCGGCCCCGACAGGATTCGGCCCCAGGCTGGTGGACCCATCAGGCCGATCAGGCGACCGCGCTTAAGCTCCTCGCCGCGGGCCGGCTGGTTGTCGATCCGCTCACGACCCATCGTTTCGCCTGGCAGGATGCGGCCTCTGCCTACGCAACGCTGATACGATGGGAGCCAGGAATGCTGGGAACAATACTGGACTGGCAGGCGTAGTCGCACGGACCGGCAACCCTGCCATGACCATAGTTCCCCCGCTCTCCACGCAAGGCATACTCAAGACCTGGTGGCCGCTGGCGCTGAGTTGGTTCATGCTGACCGTGGAGCAGCCGATTCTGGCGGCTGTCGTGGCCCGCAGCGTCGATGCGAAGGTTCAACTGGCGGCCTGGGGACTTGCATTCTCGCTCATCCTCGTTCTCTCCGCCCCGTCAATCTCGATGCTGGCGGCCTCGACGGCTCTGAGCCGGGACCGGGAATCGTATCGGCGGGGCCGCGGCTATATGCTATGGCTTTGCGTCGGTCTGACCTCGGCTCACTTTCTGCTCGCCTTTACGCCTCTCTTCGATCTGGTCGTGTTGCAGCTGATAGCGCCGCCCCCGGAGATCGTGGAACCGGTCCGCACCGGTGTCCGCTTCCTGCTCCCCTTCATCCCCAGTCTCGCCATCCGCCGCTTTCAGTACGGCGTTCTGATCCGGTGCGACCAGACGCGGGCTGTGTCGGTCGGCACGTTGCTCCGGCTTGTGCTCGAGGTGGCGCTTGCCTTAGGGCTGTACTGGCTGGCTCGCTGGGACGGGATCGTCATTGCCACGACCGCGATCACCGCGGGCGTCATGTTCGAGGCCGTCTACGCGACCGTGCGTGTGCGTCCCGTGCTGCGAAACAATCTGTTGACGATTTTGCCGGGCGAGCGGCCGCTGACGATGCACCGATTCATGCGTCTCTATCTGCCGCTGGCGCTGACGACGTTCATGCAGATCATGCTTCAGCCACTCGTTAGCGCCAGCCTGAGCCGGATGCCGGATTCGCTTGGCTCTCTGGCGCTCTGGCCGGTTCTGTACGGCGTGCTGATCATGACCAACAGCGCGGCCATCGCCTATGTGGAGGCGGTGATCGTGCTCCTGGATCGGCCCGGATCGATAGAGGCGTTGCAACGCTTTGCCTGGCAGTTGGGATTGGCCCTGGCCTCCGTCCCTCTGACGCTGGCCGTTACACCTATCGGCGACTATTGGTTTGAGCGCGTTGCCGCGCTGCCGCCGGAACTGTTGCAGCAGGCGCAGATCACGCTGTGGCTTATGATTCCTCTGCCGGCGCTGACCGCGCTCTCCAGCTGGTTCCAGGGCGCGCTGATCAGCGGCCAGCGCACCCGCAGCATCACCGAGGCGGTCACGTTTTCGGTTACAACGATCGCGATCCTGTTGACATTAGGGAGTCTTTGGGGCGGGCAGCCTTGTACGGCGGCGGCTGCACGCGGCGGACTACTGTGCGGTATACCCGGCGTCTATATAGCGGTGATTGCCTTTACCGTCGGTTCGACCGTGCGCAATCTATGGCTGTGGAGGCGCACGCAGCGAGTCTATTTGTCAATTCGCTTGCGCCATGCGCGGGCCTAATTCTTGAAAACAGGCGAGACAATCTTCTTCACTCGTCACACGCGGCATCGTCCTCGCACCTGAGACCTATACATCCGTGATGCGACCCGTCAACCGCAGGAGCGTCTCCTGGACCAGCAGTTCGTGTTCAGGTGTGCGGTCCGCGGGCTGCTCCCCTCGCAGAGTCGCTACGAAAGCGACAAGCTCTTCCTCATAGGTCTGCTGGCGGCTCTGCGTCGCCACCGGGACAATCTGGGCGCCTGCCTTGAATCCGGCGTCGGGCTGTTCCAGGCACAGGCGTATGGCGTAAGGCGGCTCGAATGGCTCCAGCAAGATTGCGCTGCCACGCGTGCCGTAGACCTCAAAGCGGCGCGCCATGGGCGTTGGCTCCATCCCCGCGATATCGACGAATGCAAGCCCCTTTTCGTACTCAAGAACGCCGAGCGTGTTGTCCGCGCAGTCAGCAGGATCGCCGCCGTCTGTGCGGAAGAATCCGGTCGTGCGCGTCGGCCTGCCCATCAGCCACACAACCTGATCGAGCATATGTCCGGCCAGGTCGTAGAAGATTCCGCCCTGATGCACGGCAAGAGCTTTGCGATCGCTGTCGTCAACATAGGTGGACATATGCGCCCGCGTGCAATAGACATCTCCCAACAGTCCGCTATGCACCCACTCGGCAATCTGGCAGAAGCCGTGCTGGTAGCGGAACATATAGCCCATCTGGATCAGTAGACCCTGCGCTTCGGCCTTGCTCATAACCCGTTGCCAACCCGGCCAGTCCTCGCCCGCCGGTTTGTCATACCAGACGTGCTTGCCCGCATCGATCAGCGCCTCCGTCTGCGGCAGGCTCTCGAAGTTCTTGCCTTCGGACGCGACGGCGACGATTGAGCTGTCGGCTAACAATTCCTCTTCCGTGTCAAACCAGCGCACTTGGCCGAATGGGCCATCGCTTCCTTCCACTTCGGCGCGGCGCTCTGCATCCGGCTCGTAGAGGCCGACGACCTCGACATCGGGTGAATCCAGCATCGCTTGCAATTTACCGGCGGCATGACCGTGCTTCGTGCCATGCTGGGCCATTCTCAGAGGGGCGGCGCTGCTCTGTGACAGCGCACTTTGTTCTGTGTACACACGCAGACCTTTCGCTGATTGTGTCAAGTTGATGCTTCAGAACGCGCAGGATTCCACTTTCACTTGCAGTCCTGCTTCTGTCGAATCAAACAATGATTGTGTGAAATTCTGGAGAAAACTGATGCCATTCTCGGTGTGCGTCCTGAGCTGGTTCGGTTCGTCGTAATTCCCGCCATCAGCCACAATAATTGTCGCAGCGCTGCCGCTGACTTGATGCCAAGACAGGCCCGACGACCTATGGTTCCACGAGCCTGTAGATCACGCCTTCCGCATAGCCGACTACGTAAACATTGCCCGATTCGTCTGCACCGATGCTGCCGATGGGAACACCGACCTCTGCCAGCAGGATGCTCCGCCAGCCGGGCTCGTCATCCTGAAGAGTGTGTGCCCTGGCCCGTCTCAGCCCCCAGATCCGACCGCTGCAGAAGTCGCCAAAGACGAATAGACCGTCCAGCCAGGGATACTCTCTTCCTCGATAAACGGCTCCACCTACGATGGCACATCCCTGCTTGTGGTCGTATTCTGCCACCGGCTGCGTCAATCCATCCGCTCTGCAAGGCAGAAAAATGTGCTCGAAACATATATTCCCTTCCATGATGGGCCAGCCGTAGTTATTGCCGCCGCGACTTGCTGCAATCTGAAAGTTCACCTCTTCACGCTTGTAGTTACCCGTATCCGGAAGAAAGAGCGCGTGCGTCACACTGTCAAATGCAAACCCCCAGGGATTGCGAAGGCCCAGCGCCCAGATTTCCTCACTGTAGCCCTCGATCATCGTGAACGGGTTATTCTCAGGAATGCCATAGGGAACGGCGCCCGACTCCACATCAATGCGCAGCAGCTTCCCCAGCAGCGAATCGCGCGCCTGCCCTCTATTGTCAGGATCGCGGGAAAGTCCTCCGTCACCGCTGCCAATGTACAGGTAGCCATCCTTCGGGCCAAAAGCCAAATGGCCGCCGTTGTGAATCTCGTGCGGCTGTTCGATTACGAGCAAAACCTCCTCGCTGTCCTCGTCGCCGCGGTCCGGGTCGTCTGTTGTCGAAAAGCGGCTTATGGTTGTGTCGCCCTCGACATCGGAATAGCTAATGTAAAAGTGACGGCTCCCGACATAGGTCGGCGGGAAGGCAAGGCCCATTAGGCCCCGTTCCCCGCAACATCCGACGCGCTCTGAAATGTCGAGAAACGGGGAATCGCTTAAGACGCCATCCTTGATCACGCGGATTCGCCCTTTGTGCTCGACGACAAATATGCGCCCGCTGCCGTCACCGGCGTGAGTTAGGCGAACAGGCAACTCCAGGCCCTCCGCTATCGACTTGAGTTCAAATTGAGATGCACTGGCCTCCTCAGCGGCGCCGGTGGGATGTGTGCCGAACACTCGCAAGTCGCGCCATGCGACCCAACTCGGACTGTGAAGAGTTACGATCAAGACCTCATTGACAACCTGCGGCGGTTCGATTGTGACCGAGAGCGTCTGCCGTTCCTCCGTCTGTATATCCGATAGTCTCTTGTACAGAGTGCGTACACCGGAATTGTGTCCAAGCCAGACTTCATGGGTCGTAGGGCCTGGCGGCGACTGCGTGACAACCATCTCCACTCTGTCTACTTCATAGGTGTCATCTAGCAGAATCCAATACCACTGAGGCGCGCCCTGTTTGGAACTCCAAATTGTTTCATCGTCTCCATCAATCGCCAAGTAGGCTTTTTCGTCCTCCACAAGGTTCCCTTCCGCCCCTCTGATAAAGGCCAGACCCGATGCCAGTGGCGCGACATTCTTTCCAATCGGCGGGTGAATTGGAGGAGCGGCGGGCCGCACTTTGTCAGGAGATAACGAAATGCTCAGGTTTGCGATTGGACGGGAAGGGGCGGAAGATGCGGAGGTCGTGCCGCCACTTTCATGTGTCGGCGTACAGGCAGCCGCTACCAGGGCAAGCAGCCCGGCTGCTACAAAACAGATCTTGGTTGTCAATGTTTCCATCACACTTCCCGGCCCACCTGTCGACATGCGCGGGCATGATTCATCTGGACAGCTGGCGGCCATCTCAATCTGCTCTTTTCGACTTGCTGTCTCCCTACCAACTGGCAGACCGCATCATCCTAAGGCCGAACGCGCTCGCGTTGACGGCAATGCTCCCGCTAGTGTTTCCTATCGGAGCAAGAGTTCTAGTCGCCGCCAAGACTGGGCCGCGGCTAGGCACAGACCGGGTTGTCCTCGGTCCAGCGATGGAAGCTGCCGGCATTGTCCACCGTCGCCAGATGATCGCGCGTGTCGCGCCACAGCTTCTCCCAGTCCGCCGGTTTGCTCAGTATCGTCTCGGGATATTTGCGGCTGCGGGCCACAAAGCCGGGGAAGGCCGGACGACCGGTCGGCTGGCCGATTGGGTTGTAGCGCAGGTCAAAGCTCCAGCGGATCGTGTCGCTGTTATTGGCGTAGGATGCGTGCAACGTCTGCTTGTGCATCAGCAGCGCATCACCTTTCTTCATGACCATCGGCAGGGCCTTGCCATCAAGCAGCTGGCCGGGAACGGCCAGCCCGCGAATGGTGGGACAGTGATCGACGAGGCCGCGCTTGTGGCTCCGCGGCCAGACGCAGAGGCAGCCATTCTCGACATCCACGTCCATGAGCGGGAACCAGACGGTCAACATCTGCGTCTCGTCGGCTTCCGGCAGGACGACGCCGTGATCCTGGTGGACGGGAGTCTTGCCCAACTGCACGAGCCCGGTCTCTTGATTGACCGGCGTGAGGCGCTCCGGCGGCTTGAGGCGCACATGCTGCACCGGATTGGAGTAGATCTCGCCACCGAGGATCGACTCAGCCGCATCCAGCAGGCGTTGATTGGTAAACATACGGAAGACGGCCGGTCCAGCCCAGAAAGGCGTGTCCGGCTTCACATTTTTCTGCGGCAGTGAAAAGTCGAAATACTGCGCATGAACCTTGCCGCTATCCTGGTAGATGGCGATCAACCGCTCGGCAAAGGGCAGTTCCTGGTACAGCGAAGAAATCTCCCCTGCTTCATGCAGGTCATGCGCAAGACTGTCCAGCACACCTTTGTACTCTTCGATCACAGGGTCGATATCCTCTTCCGGATCGAAGACGCCTCCGACGATTACATAACCATCCTCGTGATATTGCCTGAGTTGGTCGGCTGTGAGCTGCATGGTCAGTTCCTCCTGTTTGCATTCTGTTAGGAGATGAAAAGATGATTTCAGCTAGTTGTCGGTATCTTCAAGCATATTTTCATTGCGCAAATGGGAAACGCGTATATCGTACCTTCCAAGCCGCTGAGGCGTCAAGTGCCCGGATTCCACCATCAGGTCGAGTGGGTTGACCCTTGTCTGTAAGGGCATCACTACTCTTTCGTGCATACGCGCAGATTCGTAGACGGCATGGATCATTTCCAGCGCCTTGAAGCCGTTCTCCCCCCGCCCCCGGTGCGTAGCGACTTTGCCTTCCCCCCAGTCCGCCAGTTCATCCGCCTGCGCCGCTGCTCCCTCCATCCACTCGAAGCGGTCGCCCAACTCCTCCACGGTGAAGAATTTGCCGTCCGGTGCGCGGCGTTCCCAGCGCCCGCCGGTGTCGGCATTCAGCAGTTGCAACGACTCGGTGGTCAGACTGATCATGCCCTCGCTGCCGTAGATCAGCGCGCCCTGATAGTGGTTGGGCACAAGGTCGCTGAGAATCATCGCCCGCGGCCCACCGGCAAATTGAAAGACGGCCATCGCCCGGTCTTCGATGCGGGTGGCGCGTTCATACTGGTCGGTCTTGCGTTCGATGTTGCCCATCACCCATACGCACTCGTCATCGGACAGCAGATAACGGTACATATCGGTCTGGTGGGAACTGTAGTTGGGCAGTCCGTCCCCGCCCATGCTCTGGATCAGGTTGACTTCGCCGATGGCCTTCTCAGCGATCAACTCCTTGGCGAGAGTATAGGAAGGGAGAAAGCGTCGCTGATGGCCAATCGCCAACTTCACGCCATTGCGCTTACAGGCGATCAACATGCGCTCGGCCGCGCCTACGCTATCGGCCATCGGCTTCTCGCACAGGATCGCCTGCGGCTTGTAGGCGGAGGCGGCAATTGTCCAGGGCGAGTGGCCCTTATGCCAGGTGCAGATCGAGACGACATCGGGCCGCACCTCTTCCATCATCTGGCGCGCGTCGCTGTACTGGGCGGGCGCAATGCCGAAACTCTCGCTCTTCTCGGCCATCGCTTCGGCGCTCAAATCGGCCAACGCCACAACTTCAAAGCGCCCACTGTCCAGGTAGCCCTGGATGTGGCTGCCGCCAATACTCCCGACTCCGATAACAGCTGCGCGTAGCTTGGTAGGCAAAGTTCAGTCCATTCGGAAACTTGATAACATTGACTCAAGTGACTCGGCGTAGCGTGCCGGTTGCAAGAGGCTTCATCCGTGCATCAGACTGCTGTATAGCCCCCGTCCACAACCAAGACCTGCCCCGTTACCATTCTGGCCGCATCGGACGCCATATAGATGATAGCGCCCGCGATCTCGTGCGGTTCGGCGATGCGCCCCATCGGGATCTTTTCCAGGTTCTTGGCGAAATCCGGGTTCTGGATCGCCCGTTCCAGCATAGGGGTGCGCGTGAATGTCGGCGCGACCGCGTTGACGGTGATGCCGTGCGGCGCCCACTCCACGGCCAGCGAACGGGTCATCTGGCCGACAGCGCCTTTTGCCGACGCATATATTGAGCGCAATGGTCCGCCGACGACGCCCACTTGTGAACTGAGGGCGATGACGCTTCCCTGGATATTGGCGTCGATCATGCGGCGCGCGCAGGCGGTGGACATGAAAAACGCGCCCTTGAAATTGACATCGGAGATATAGTCGAACTCCTCTTCGCTGTAGTCGAGGGCCGGCTTGGGGCTGTTGTATCCGGCGTTGTTCACCACCGAGTCGATGCGCCCGAACGTGTCCCACGTTTTGGCAACAAACTGGTCGATGCTTTCCAGGTTGGTCACGTCAAGATGCCACGCCTGCGCCTGCACGCCTTGCGCGCGGCAATTCTCCGCCGTCTCTTCACTCTCGCTGACCGTGCGGCTGCCGAGAGCCAGACTGGCGCCGAAGCGGGCAGCCGTTTCGGCAATCGACTTGCCGATGCCCTTGCCTGCGCCGGTGACGACCATAACTTTGCCGCTCAAATCGAAACTTACTTCATTGGACACGATTGTCTCCTCACAAGAAGGCTAACGGGCGCGTGGCCCGCGATTCAAAATAGCTTGTTTAATGCAAATCCCAAATGAGACCAAGAACTTGCGTATTGCGTAAGGGCAGGCGGGACGCCTGCGATCCCAGGGTGAAGCCCGTGAGAAAAGTCGTGATTTCGAATGGGATCCACTTTAGTACCACACTTTCAGGCCCGTTCGATGCCGGCGTCGGTGAATGCCTGGGCGAGTGTATTGTATGTCTGCGTCGCTACAGCAAGCGGGTAGTAAGGGGGCTTCCGTTGCACCATATTGCTGATCTCGGCGGTGATGAATCCGGTGTAGCCGTGACGCTGCATCGCTTGCAGATAGGTTTCATAGTCGAAATCGCCTTCGCCTGGGATGAGGAACTCAAAGTCGGGCACAGTGCCGCGCTCGTCCTTGACATGCGTGTGGCGAGCGTAGGGGGCCATCTTGGAGACCGACTCTTCGATGCCGATGCCCATGACATTGAAATGGCTGATGTCGAAATTGACCCGAACGGCCTCCGACCCGGCTCGCTTGATTACCTCAAGCATGCGGTCCGGTGTGTCGATGATCGAACCGACGTGGGGTTCGATGGCAAGGGCAACGCCCCTGCTCTGCGCATACTCCGCCGCCTCCTGGATGCGTTCAACCAGCAGATCCAGCTTGCTTTCCCAATCCTCCGGCCTGCCGCCCGCGGTCGTGTCGATGACCGGCGGGCCGTCTGCCAATGCCCAGTCCACCGCCAAGTCTATCGTCCCTTTGAGCCGGTCCAGGTTGACGGCATGGCTGGCGCTGTCCTCGTCCATCAAGCTGACGTGACCGGCTATGGCGGGGAGTTCGAGATTGTGTTCTTGCAGCAGTTTCGGAATGCGGCGGCGCTCTTCGGGGGTCAGCTTTTCCAGCGCGGTCGTGTGGTGGGAGAGAACCGTCAACTCCACGCCGTCAAAGCCCAGGTCGGCCAGATGGCGAACGATCGCATTGACGGGCACAGTGGGCATGCCCCAAGTGCTGTAACCTAATTTCATCTTTGCCTTTCCTTGCAATCCAAGTGGGGGCTCTGGTAGCCGTTCCTTGTTGCGCCGGCGGACAAAGCGTGACAGTTCGTGGTTGTTGTTGGCCTGACTCGCCGGATGTAGCCGCGGTTCAGGCGGTCTTGCTGATGCAGTATGCGCGGCTACCGTGATCATACGGAAGAGCGCCCAAAAATGCAAACTTTTTCAGGCGCGGGGTGTGCGCCCAATCTGGGGGAAGTTGGTCATATGGGGATTTCATGCCAGCGTTTGCTGGGTAGGCGGGCACGGAGGAGGCGGGCAGAGCCAGATGCCCACCGGGGCCTCTGGCCGCGCCGCTGCCAGAGCGGACTTTCCTGCACCATACGAAAAGGTATTTTGCGAGGATATTGGTGTCATGATACGCCGGGAAACCTAGCTGGCAACGTTAGAGATTTCTAAAATATACAATTATTTGGTGTCCGCTTTGTCCGCTATTACCCCCCCTAAGAACATTACGTTCCAAATTCTGTCTGAACCGGGTGCAGGGATTGCCGGGCTGGCGGCGGGAGTTCGATGCGTCAAATGGGCACAATTCTGCTAGATAATATGTTAAGAGATGTCCACTTTGTCTGCTTTTGTTTTCTTGCGCGCCAGAGGCGGGCGGGAATTTGGTTGAAAGGACGGTATTGCTTGCATTGGCGAGAGTGTATAAGCTCTTGCAACCAGGATGGACGGAGTATAGCACAGATGGGCGAATCGGGCAAGCCGGGGTCGATTCTGGGGTGCGGTCCAGAATGGGGGTGAGTTTCTGGCTATCTCTGGAAAGCTACACTGGATTCCGAAACCAGCCACTCTGGTCGCCCCCAAATCTGGACCACACCCTCGATTCTGGGTGCATCCAGATTTTTGCGCAGCCGTTGTCTGAATTGTGGCCTTCGGGACATGGGGATGGGTTCTGACTAAAGCGCAGGCGCATTGGCCAGCATATCAGGACGCGCCCATCCGCCAGTTAAGAAATTCGGATAGCCCCAAAATGCTGGGGACGAGATTTCATTTTGGGTCGCAGGCAGCGAATTCGCGTGGGTGCCGGATTTTGGGTCGTGACGCGGGAATCGCCGTGTGAGCGAGCTGTCAGGGGGTGGATTCCAGGAAATTTTTTGCAAAAATGTCCGCTTTGTCCGCTTTACCCCCCCCCCCCTCTGACTACTATACGAAATGAAACGTTCTTTCGCGTTGACGGAGGCTGGCGCTGTTGGCTTTGCCTGACCGATGCACAGAGGTATTATACCACACTTCAGTTATGGCAGGTGACAGGCTCGGCAGATGGGGAGTATCCAGGATATTTGGCGCGCTTCTCGCCCGATCTTGTCAGCTACGCCGGGTGCGGGCGAGACGCCCGCGATCCCGAGGGGTTATGCATTAATATCGGATGCACGTTCCCTATCAGGGCCTTATGCTAGTTAGCGTTTGAAAAAAGTCCCCTGGTGAGATAACTTTGGAGTTCGGCACCAACCAAAGCGACTCACCAGGAGGACCAACCGAATGATAGCTCACTTTGACGACTTCTGTCTATGGACATATGTGCTGGTTGACGACATGAGCCAGGTACTGGAAAGGCATCTGAGACGACCGGGGCCAGAGCCGGCGTGTAGCGATAGTGAATTGATAGCCATCTGTCTGATCGGCGAATGCCTGGGTTGGGATGTGGAAACAGAGTTACTCAGTCATATGCAGGCACATCGGGATAAGTTTCCTATCTTGCCGGAGCAGAGCCGCTTCAATCGGCGACGACGTAACTTGATGTGGATTATCAATGAGATGCGGCGCATGATGTTGGCCCAGATGGACCTCTTTTGGGATGAGCAGTGTGTACTCGATAGTCTGCCCATTCCTGTGGTTCAGTTCCATCTGGCGCCGCAATCGCGCGGCAATTGGTCTGCGCATGGGGCAAATTATGGGAAAGTCTCCTCCAAAAAAATGACGGTCTTCGGTTTCAAGCTCCATATGCTGATCACGATAGGTGGCCTCATCCTCGATTTCGAGCTGGCTCCTGCCAGCGTCGGCGACTTGGCTATCGGTCGCGAACTGCTGGAAGAACACTGCAACCGCATCGTCATCGGCGACAAGGCCTACATCAGTGCAGCGGTCGCGGATGAACTCTGGCAACACAATCGCATCCGCCTGCTCACCAAGCCGCGCAGCAACCAGAAAAAACAGATCTCTGCATCTGCCCGTCGCCTCTACGACTCGGTCCGCCAAATCATCGAAACGGTTAACAGTCAACTGGGCGCTCAATTCTCGATTGAAACCAACCATGCACACACTTTCCGGGGCTTGTGTGCCCGCCTCTACACCAAGTTGACTGCTCATACCTTATGCATCTATATCAACCGCCTCTTGGGCGTACATGACTATCTGCAAATTAAGAAACTGGCCTTTCCTAACTAGCATAAGGCCCTATCAGTATGTCTCACCCCGTTCTGAATCGTAACTCAGGCTCGATTTCTCGCGCGCCAACTACGGAATAGGCAGTACGCAATTCACGAGGGCGCGGAATAGAAAGGTTCACGCTTCTCCAATTATCCAAGCGTCACCACACCTTTCACATACGATCTTTCCCCCGCCAGAATCTCCTCCATCAGCGAGGGATACCCGCCCAGCGTTGTTGTATGCGACACAAGCGGCCGCAAGTCGAACACACCGGCGTCGATCAGCCGAATGGCTGTGGGGAACGTGTCGCGCTTCTTCGAGCTTGGCGAAGAATTCACGACGGTGAAGCCGCCAAGGTGCCACTTGGTGGGGTCAAAGCGGGCCTCCTGGCCTTTGATCCAGCCGAACAGGTTGATGCGTCCGCCGGACTTTACAATGTCCGTAGCCAGATCCAGCCCGGCCTGGCTGCCGGACGCGTCGACGACGACATCGATCTGGCTCTCCTTCAGTTGCGCGGCGAGATCGTCGCGGTCGTGGTCTGTCAGGTTGATGGTCTCCTGCGCGCCCTGCTGTCGGGCCAACGTCAGGCGGTCCTCTACGATGTCGACGACGATCAGATGTCCGGCTGGCGAGTGCAGCAGCCCTTGCAGAAGCAACTGGCCCATAAATCCGCAGCCGATCAGAGTTACCGTATCACCGGCGCGCAGGTTGGTCTGGTCGATGCCGGTGACCGCGCACGCGACCGGCTCGACGATCCAGTATTCGTCTGCGAGGTCTGAATTCGGAATTGGGTAGATACGTTCGCTGGAAAGATTGCGCACCGTGGCAAAACCGCCGCCTGCCACCCGATCCCCCTCCTTGATCCCCGCCACCCCTGCCCCGACCTTGGACACATGCCCGACCCCTTCATGTCCAGGCGGCGCCATCGGGATCATCGCCGAGCCGAACTTGGCGGTTACAATATCCCAGGAGCAGATGCCGCAGGCCCCGCCTGACACCTGGACCTCGCCCTCCTTTGGATCGTTCACTTCTGTCACATAGAGTTCTATGCTGCCGTCGTCTCGATAGCGTAGTGTCTGGCTTTCCACAGAAATCTCCTTGTTGGCGGTGAGTCGGGCCGAAAAGAGGTCCGCTGAACATACGAACATACTTTGAATTGCTGGCGGAATTCTTGGCAACTACATAGTACCACATGCAGGCGGCACATGGCAGGCTTGCGGGGGCCATTGCCGGCTCATTTCCTCAACCGTCGCGAGGGCGAGTTTATTAGCGGATCAGTTGCGCTTATGCTACCATGCACCCGGCGCACCGCACTCTATTGATTCGCAAATCGACCTTATTCTTCTTTCACACAGGAGACAATCACATGACTGAACACAGCCGCCGTAGTTTCCTGCGCCTGTCCGCAATTGGACTTGGCGCGACCGCATTGGCAGCCTGCGCGCCGGTAGCAGCGCCGGACGGAGGCGCAGGTGGAGAGGCCGCCGCCGAACCGACGGCCGTCTCGTTCCTGACACAGGGAGGCGGAGAAGTCTCCTTCCTGCGCTATGAGCCGTTGATCGAGGATTTCCAGGCCGCCAACCCCGGCATTACCATCGACCCGATCTGGGAGCCGGGCGGCGCAATCCAAATCCAGACCAAGCTGCTCACTCTGATCGCCGCCGGGGATGCGCCCGATGCCTACTGGGCGCACAGCTACACCAACTCCGGCCAGGCCGTGCGTAACATCCAACTCGACATCAATCCCTTTATAGACGGTGACGACGACATCAGCGGCGACGACTTCCTGCTCGCCGCCTACAAGGACTTCCAGTACGAGGGCAGGCAGATCGGCTTCCCGCGCGAGACGACCAGCACGGTCATCATCTACAATGCCGAGTTTTTCGACTCCGCAGGCATGCCTCGGCCCTATGAGGGCTGGACGTGGGCCGATTTCGTGGAATGCGCAACGATGATGACCCAAGGTGAAGGCTCCGACCGGATCTACGGTACGGCCGACTGGCAACGCAATCGCAATACCTGGATCAAGATGTGGCAGAAGGGCGGCGACGTTCTGAGCGAAGACCGCACCAAGTTCACGATGAACCAGGAGCCGGGTCTGTCGCAGGTCCTGGAGATTCAGAACTGGCACCAGGAGGGCGGCATTCACCTGCCCGCCACCGTGACCGAGGCCGGTGGCTTCAGCACCGGCGACCTCTTCACCACCGGGCGCATCGGCATGTTCCCGCAGTTCTCCGTCTTTTCAAATGTGATGAGTTCGGAGTTCGAATGGGACATCGCCCACCTGCCGGTGGACGAAGGCGACACGCAGACCACGCGCGTAGCGTCCGCCGGTCACAGCCTCTACAGCGGCACAAAGAACCCTGACGCCGCCTGGCAGTGGATGAAGTTCCTGGGTGGCGAGGCCGCGTTCCGCCACTGGGTGGAGGCCACGGGCTTGAACGTGCCCTCACTGAAAGTTGTCGCCGAAAACCTGTTGGAGTCAAGCGCAGATGTGCTGCCGCCGAGCGCACAAATCATGCTGGACGCCTTCGAGTATGGTCGACCGGAGCCGGTTGCCGGCGACTGGATCGGCGTGCATCGCGAAGTGCAGCCGGCGCTCAACTCGATCTACGGCATCGAGAAGGCCGACGCCCAGGCTACGCTGGACAACATCGCCGGCCGCGTGGAGGAGTTGGCCGTCTACGTGCCGGGTGTGTAGGGAGAACTGAAAGGGGGAGCAGGGGATTCGTTCCCTGTACCCCCGACCGTAGTGTTGCTATAAACAACCAACAAAGATTTCGGTTCAAACGGGTCCAAAGTCATTCCTGGACCTTTGGGAGTCATCCTGCTTTGCCACAGAGTCGGTAGTCGCAGTCGACTCAGATTGGATTATGGAGAGATCGGATGTTCCGCGAAATAACGTTAAGAAACTTTCGAACACACCGAAAAACGTCTATTACTTTACATCCAATAACGTTGTTGATCGGCAACAATAATTCCGGGAAATCAAATATTCTACAAGGAATTCGGCACCTCTCTTACCTTGTCTGGCGGTCGGCACCGTGTCGGAGTCGGACTGATCTTTCAATAATTCGTGCAGGTGATGACTACTTCGTTCCTCGATATCGCTTGGCGAAAGATGATGAACCTATGGCCTGGTCGGTTAAGTGGGAGGGAAACGATACTACAGTGGCCTATGAATTAGGGTTGTTTCAGACAAAGCCTTCCAGGGATTTTGTCAGCTGTCGGGAACGACTGAAATTACAGAGCGGTAACGGAGATATATTTGAAGTTGTAAGCGGATTCGATGAAGAATCAAACCGTCTCATATTGCGAACGCGCATTGATCAGAGTCGTAAGTACCCACAGCAAACTAAGAGACTCTGCCGAGAGTTCTTCAATCGGCTTACTGCGTTTGTCTATCGTTTTCAACCCTCTTATCTAAACAACTCGGGTGATGACGACTTAAGAATCTCTCCTTACGAACAAGAAAGAGTCGTGATTCCCTCTGAGATTGGATACGAAGGCGGCAACTTTCAAAGGCTTATCTTTTACGCCAAAGAACGGGAAGAAAGAGTATTCTCACGATTCGTTGCGCTCGTGAGACGATTCAACGAGGATTTTCACGGTGTACGCCTTAATCCTCGGAATTTCCCCATTTGGGAGTTCGATCTGGGCAGCACCAGGACCGACCGCCTAGTAGAGGAATTCTCCCCAGACCTCCTTTCGGACGGTTTCTTGAAAGCGGCAGCTATCGCACTAATCGTTTCTCTTGAACGACCCCCCTCAATAATCATGTTGGAGGAGATCGAGAACGGGATCAACCCTGGCAATATCCGTGAGATAATGTACTGGCTCAGGCAAGCAGCGTCAACGCAGCGCGCACATGGATCGTCTCAATTCATATTGACATCCCATAGCCCTTCCGTACTCCGCGAATTCTCCAAATATCTTGAGAGCGTTTACACACTGAGGCTTGACAAATCGACACATCAAAGCGACGTTCGAAACCTTAACACATCCTTGGAGACATTGATAGGTATTGGCGTGATTGACGGTACGGTCACGGAAGATGAACAAGGGAATCGAATCGTCGAAGTACCACCATATCAGTTAACTGACCTCTGGTACTCAGGGACGATAGGTTAACTGGTCATGGACTACAGGATAGGAGTCATTGGCGATGGCCCCACCGATCTGAGGGTGATCGGGAAATTGGCCGAGTGCATCTTGTCTTACGGGCACATTGACCCAAAGTCGCCGGAAATCTTTGAATTGGGGCGTCTGAACATTCGCGATCCGGTTGACAAGTATTGGGTAAAGGCAAGCAGGGAAGAGGACTATCATTTGGCGGGTGAAGCAGGCAAGAGGCTGCAAAGGGAGGTTGTCGCGCTGTTATGGAAGGCTATCGATGAGTTCAAGGATCTTGCAAGCTGCGATAGCCTTTCTTAGAAGCTGTTTGAAAAGTAACGCGTATCGCCCAGATAGGCCGAAAACAACCGTCGGAAAGCAGTCAGATCCTTCATCTGCACGCCATAATTCGTATCAATTGCGCCGTTTTGCCCTTAGCTTTACCCTTTTCAAACAGGCTCTTACAAAGATGTAATCGTTCTTTCAACAGATGCCGAGAAACGTCTGAAATCTATGGACGCCTACTTCGAAGATTATGCGTTTCATCTCGCCAAAATTCTGATGGCCGCTATTGAGAAGCTTTACCATCAGATGGTGCAATGGGGATTCGAACGTCGGTTTATCCCCACTATAGTGCCCCTTCCCTTATTTCCCTCCACTGAGATCATTGTTGCAGCGGCCAGGAACAGTGGCCTTTCTTTTCATGGTCGAACCCCCGGTGAGCTAAAGAGGATGCTCTACAATGTGCATGACATGGACCTACTCTCGCCTGAGGAGTTAGACAAACATGCTCTCGCTCACATCACCACAGACTCGCTTGACCGCATATTCAGTTTCGTTCCAGAAGTGAGATATCTCATCCATATAATGCTTTGGCGAGCCTGAACTTTGAGCCTATTACTGTGAAATCGCCGCCTCAGAGCATCCGTCAGACCGGTCTTTTGAGGACATTCAGAGGAATTGCGGGCATAAGTAAACAATGCTGACTTTTCGGCGTAAACGCCCTCGCGGCCTTCTCTGGTCAGAGACCAGGGACGGCTACCTGTTCATCCTGCCCTGGCTGCTCGGCTTCATCATTTTCGCCGCCGGGCCGATGCTGGCGTCGTTGTATATCTCCTTGACCCGCTGGGAGATCGTCACTCCGTCGGTGTGGGTGGGCGCCGCGCAGTACGTCAAGCTTTTCAATGATGACCGCTTCTGGCTAAGCCTGTACAACACTAGCTATTACGTCTTCATCGGCGTGCCGCTGCACCTGTTCATGGCGCTGTTGGCGGCGCTGGCGGTAAACCTGAACCTGCGCGGCATTCACCTCTACCGCACAGCTTACTACGTGCCATCATTGACGCCGGTGGTGGCCAACTCGATCCTGTGGGTCTGGATATTCCACCCTGAGTGGGGATTGGCCAACGCCTTTCTCGAATGGATCGGGCTGGAAGGGCTCTACTGGCTGCAAGACCCGCGCTTGGCCAAACCGGCCCTGATCATCATGAGCTTCTGGTCGATTGGCGGCCAGATGGTGATACTGCTGGCCGGACTCAAGGGCATTCCGGTTACGCTCTACGAGGCCGCCTCCATTGATGGCGCAAACTGGTGGGGGCGCTTTTGGCGCATCACCCTGCCGCTTCTCACTCCGGCGCTGTTTTTCAATCTGATCATCGCAATCATCGGCGCGTTTCAAGTCTTCACCCAGGCCTTTATTATGACCGACGGCGGGCCGAACTATTCGACGCTCTTCTACCTTCTCTATCTGTTCCGCGCCGCTTTCGAAAACTTCCGCATGGGCTACGCGTCAGCGATGGCCTGGGTGTTGTTCATAATCGTCCTTGTCTTCACCTTGGTGCAGTTCAGGCTGTCAGATCGGTGGGTCTTTTACGAAGGCGATCTGCGCCGATAGCATGGGGATTCCGATAGACATATGCCAGCCATGCGCAGCCGCGCCACCATAGAACTCATGTGGGCCGGAATCTGGTACGTGATCCTGAGCTTTTTCGCGTTGGCGCTGGCGCTGCCGCTGATGTGGCTGGTCTCCACCTCCTTGAAGACTGGCGGGCAGACTTTCCTGATGCCGCCCAAATGGATCCCCGATCCGTTTGTGTGGAGCAATTACTCGAACGCGTTCCGGGCGGTTGCCTTTCATGAGTATTTCTGGAACACGGTGCGCATCGTCTTCTTCGCCACCGCCGGTACGCTGCTGACCGCATCATTGGCGGCCTTCGCCTTCGCCCGTCTGCGATTTCCTCTGCGCGAGCCGCTCTTTCTGCTAGTGCTGTCTACGATCATGCTGCCCTCGATCGTAACGCTGATCCCGACCTTTATCGTCTTCCGCACACTGCGTTGGATCGATACATTCCTCCCGCTGATCGTCCCGCTGTGGTTCGGAGGCGGCGCATTCAACATATTTCTGTTCCGCCAGTTCTTTATGACGATACCCCTGGAACTGGACGAGGCGGCCCGTATCGACGGCGCCAGCAACTTTCACATTTATCGGGCCGTCATTTTGCCTCTCGCCAAGCCTGTGCTGGCGACGATTTCGGTCTTCGCTTTCATCCATCATTGGAACGATTTCTTTGAGCCTCTGATCTATCTGCAAAGTCCGGAAAACTGGACGATGGCGATTGGTCTGCGGGGCTTTCGAACCCTCTATTCTACCGAGTGGAACCTGATGATGGCGGCGTCCACGGCCATGATTCTGCCCTTGCTGGTTCTCTTCTTTTTCGCGCAACGATACTTTGTCAGCGGCATCCAAATGAGCGGATTGGCGGGACGATGAAAAACGAAAACTCTCTCTTGATTGATAGCGATATCCACCCACAGGTGAGCAGTGAACGGGTGCAGGCCCGCCTGCCACAGCCTTGGCGCACACGCTATGGCGCGGGCAACCGCGGCCCGGGCAACCTGGGCTGGTGGAATCCCAACGGCGTCGACAGAGCGGATGTCCGGCTGGAGAACGGCCAGAGCATTCACTCCGACCCTGCGCTGCTCGTTCGCCACTTCTTCGACGAGTACGACATCGACTACGGCGTCTTCATCCCCGGCGGCATCCTGCACATGGCCCAGTCGCCGGAGCCGGATTTCGCCGCGGCGGTGATCGGCGCGGTCAACGATGTGATCGCTGAGGAGTGGCTGCCGCTGAACCCCCGCTTCCGCTCATCGCTGGGCGTTTATCCGCATCTGCCGGAGATGGCCGTGGCCGAAATCCACCGGCTGGGCGATCATCCGCAGTTCGTTCAGGTTCAGCTTCCCAGCGGCACCCGCATCCCTTGGGGTCAGCGGATATTCCACCCGATCTACGAGGCCGCCTGCGAGTACGGACTGGCGATCGCCATTCACCCCGGTTCGGAGGGCGTAGGGCTGTCAGGGGAACCCAATGCGGCCGGCTATCCCACCAGCTATTTTGAGTGGCATACGACGCTGGTGAACAGTTACATCGCCCACGTGACGAGCATGTTGGCCGAGGGCGTGTTCGCCAAGTTCCCCACGCTCAAGTTCGTGCTGGTGGAAGGGGGCATCTCCTGGCTGCCGCCGATCCTGTGGCGCATGGACAAGAACTGGAAGGCGCTGCATTCAACCATCCCCTGGCTGAACGAACTGCCCAGCGAAGTCGCCGCACGCCATATTCGCCTCACCACCCAGCCATTGGAAGAGCCGCCGAACCCCGACCACTTCCACGCCATGCTGGAGATGTTTCCGGCTGACCAGATGCTGATGTTCTCCAGCGACTACCCGCACTGGGACGGGGACGCACCGGACTTTGCTGTGCGTCAGTTTCCCGAACGTCTGCGCGCTCGCATCATGGGCGGGACCGCAGCCGAACTCTACGGCCTGGCCTGAATAGGGAGCGACGCTCTTGCCTACTTCAGTCGCCGCCCTGATCGATACTGCGCGTCACACGATTCTGCGAGTAGAGGGCAAGGTGCTGCACGTTACCTTGAACCGCCCGCACGTGCTCAACGCCCTTCATCCACCAGCCCACTTTGAACTGGCGCAGATCTTCGATGCCTTCGCGGTTGACCCGGATCTGTGGATCGCGGTCATTCGCGGCGCGGGAGAGCGCGGTTTCTGCACTGGAACCGATCTGAAAGTGCGCGCGCAGTTGGGCCGGGACGAATATCCCCTCAGCGGTTTCGCGGGCCTGACGCGACGCTTCGACTTGGATAAGCCGGTGATTGCGGCTGTCAACGGGGACGCGCTGGGCGGCGGGCTGGAGATCGCGCTGGCTTGCGATCTGATTATCGCTGCCGAGCACGCAAGGTTCGGCTTTCCGGAACCGAGGGTGGGTCTGGCAGCCTTGGGCGGGGGCGTCCATCGCCTCGTTCGCCAGCTGCCCGACAAGGTGGCGATGGGTCTGTTGCTCACAGGTCGGCAGATTAGTGCGCAGCGAGTATTGGAGTTCGGGCTTGTGAATCAGGTGGTTCCCGGCGCGCAATTAGATTGCACTGTGAGCGCATGGGTGGCGGATATGCTGGCCTGCGCGCCGCTGGCTTTACGGGCCACCAAGCAGGTCGCCCGCCGCAATCTCGACTACCCGACCCTGGCGGAGGCGATCAGGGCCGACTACCCTGCCGCCGAGACGATGCTCGCCAGCGCGGACGCAGAGGAAGGGCCGCGCGCCTTCGCCGAGAAACGTTCGCCGCGCTGGCAAGGCCGCTGAACAAACTTGAGGGAAGGAACGTATGACGATAGAGTCCCGTCAGCGGGCGGCTAATCTGCTTGCAGACGCTTGGCTGGCAGGCGTAACCGTCGACTTCCCGCCCGAGCTTCTCCCCACCTATCGCCCCGCGGCCTACGCCGTCCAGGACGAGATGGCGCGGCTGCTGGCTGTCGATCCCGCCAATGCCGTTGTCGGCTGGAAGGTCGGCGCAACCAGTCCCGGCGTGCAAAAGGCGGAGGGCTACGACGGCCCGATTCCGGGGCGCATTTTCGCCTCAACGGTCTACCAGACCGGTGGCGAACTGCCCCAGTCCTGCTGCACCTACGCCGCCATCGAGGCGGAGATCGCCTTCCGTTTCGTTGTCCCTCCGCGCCCTTCAAAGAAGCTATTCATATTGGACAGCCTGGCAGACAATGTAGAGATGCTTCCCTCCTTCGACATCACCGGCACCCGCTACGCGCCGCTGTCCCGTAACAGTTGGGACAGTCGTCAGAATATGTTGGCTGGCATCGCCGACAATGGCAATGGCGGCGCGGTCGTCCTGGGCGCGCCCGTGGCCGATTGGCATAGTCTGGATTTCATGCAACTGGCGCCTGACTTGCGCGTCAACGGCGGTGATCCCGCGCCCATTCTCTGGGACGGTGCTCGCGGTGATCCGCTTGAGGCGCTGGTGTGGACGGTCAACCACGTTTGTGGGCGCGGCTCTTCGCTTGCTGCAGGCGATGTAGTTCTCACCGGCTCCCTCATCCAACCCCAGCCTCTGCATGCGGGAGATCGGGTGGTCTGCCACTTCCCCGGCGTAGAAAGCAGGATTTCCTGTCAGATCAACCGCGCATAAATGTCCCCGCTCGGCTCGTCGGCGGGAAAGCTCAAAATGCGACGTTTCATCTCATCGGCCGAAAGCCAGTCATCTTCTCGTAGTTGCTGCGTTTCGCCGCGGCTCCAGTTGTACTCGTATGCGCCCAGGCTCTCCAGCCGCGCCACGCAGGCAACCGCGTCAGCAGCGACCGCCGGGATGTATTCAAGCGACACCAGAGGCAGGGGCTGACTCAAACCTTGCAGGACGGCAAGTTCCGAGCCTTCCACGTCGATCTTGCACAGGTCAGGCAGCCCGTAGCGCCCGATGAGCGCGTCCAATGTCGTCATCGTTGTGGGAACTGTCTCATCCCAAGTGACGCGGGCAAAGGAAGATGACCGGCCAACCCGCTCTTTCCAGCCGGTTGCGGTGGTCGAGACGGTCGGCGTGCGGCGGCTGATGTGCAGGCCGGTCGTGCCCGCTGTTTCGCCGAGGGCCGTCTGCTCCAGAGTGAAGTTGGGGTGGCGGCCATAGAACAGGCGCAGCAACGGGGCGAAGGCCGGCTGTGGTTCGACGGCAATACAGCGGGCGCCCAGCCCCAGAAATACGCCCACCCGGTTGCCTACATGCGCGCCAATGTCGAAAACGAGCGCGCCACGACCGCTGAACTGACTGTAGAACTGGCGGTCACGGCGGGCGCGTCGGGGCTTTCCGTAGTAAATCAGCAGCGAGCGGGCCACGCCCCACAGGAGCCAGAAACGGTCGAGCGGTCTCATTCTGCGGACGTTCCCGGCATGTCTCCATCAAGCGAAGGCGGGTAATCGTCCGCTCGCTCTTGGCGGGGAGGCTGCAACTGTTTCAGGCGGGAAGTCCAGGGCGTCAAGGCAAAGCGGAAGTCGTGCCGCCGCTCCAAATTGACGGTCCCGTCCAGCAACATTGCAGGCGACCTGGGAGGCTGGTCCGTTGCAAAGAGAACTGTCGTACTACCCCGGCCGAGGCAAGCATAGACTGTTGGGAACAGTTCGCCGAAAGCGCTTGCGACACGCTCGAATGCCGGGTCATTGTTGCCCAGGTTTATCGCCAGAAGGCCACCACTATGCAGACGTTCGCGGCACAGGTAAAAGAAATCGGCCTCCACTACATGGCCCGGCGAGACACCGTGGTCACAGAAAATGTCGAGCAGCATCAGGTCATACTTGGCCTCGTCCCGCTGGAGAAACTCGCGGGCGTCGCCCATGGTGAGGGACAGGCGGTCATCCGGTTGGAAGCCGAAGAATCGGGTCGCGGCGGTCGCAACCGGCGGCGCGATCTCCACGCACACGAAGTTCGACTGCGTAAGATGGTGGTGCAGCATCGTAGCCAGGCAGCCGCCGCCCAGCCCGCTTAGAAAGACGGTGCGCGGTGAGGGCTGCCACAGGAGAGACAGGATCATCGCCTGCGTGTACGAACTCTGCAAGCGCAGCGGCTCCCGCAGATCCAGCGCGCTCTGAATCCAGTCGGTGTTGGCGACCTCTGCATCCATCATCCACAGGACCAGACGCTGGCCCTCGCGCGTGACCGCCACGAAGTAGCCCTCCCAACTTTCAGTATAGAGCGTAGTCTCCCGGTTTTCAGCCCAACGCCGGGCGTTGACGCGCAGGCGCACTTCGTTGGCCTGCTGCCACGCGACGTCCGGTTCAAAGTCACGCATGGGGGTCGAATTCATAGGTCGTAGGGTAAACCGTAATCTACAGGTGGGCGTCGGTCTTTCGGCACTCACGGCTTCCAAGCTAAGAGACTCCTGTCGCCGCCTTTGACACGCAATCTAAGCCTGTGCTACCCTGCCCGCCGTCGCCCGGCTTAAACGAGACTGAGGATCGATGCCATGACCGAGAGTATGCTTGCCACGCCAAGAGCTCCCACCTTCTACTTCATCGGCGTCACCACAGGCCAATCCTCCTCACGGCGAATGTTTCCGCTATGGATGCAGGCTCTCGGCCGGGCCGACGTGACGCTGGCGGGCATCGACCTGGAGATTCACGCTCCGCCTGAACGTTATCGGGAGGTGGTCGCGCACATCAAGCGCGAGCCGCATGCGCTGGGCGCGCTCGTCACCACGCACAAGATCGGTCTGCTGACAGCCGCTTCCGATCTGTTCGACGCCCTTGGCCCCCACGCGCAGACGACTCAGGAAGTTTCCAGCATTGCCAAGGATGACGGCAAGCTGGTTGGCCGCGCCACCGACCCTGTCGCCGGTGGCTTGAGCCTGGATGCCATCCTCGGCCCGGGCTACTTCGGACGAACAGGCGGCCATGTGCTCATGCTCGGTGCGGGCGGATCTGCCGTCGCGTTGACGCTGCACCTCATCCAGAAGAGCCGTTCCGATGATCGCCCCGAGCGCGTCGTCGTGGTCAATCGCTCTGCCCCGCGTCTAGCCCGTCTGCGGCAGATGGTGGAACATATCACGAGCGTGGGCGTGTCCGAAACTCGTTTTGACTTCATACAGAACAACGTGCCGCAGCGCAACGACGAAATACTGCCCGGTCTGCCGTCGAGCAGTTTGGTGATCAACGCCACCGGCATGGGCAAGGACACGCCCGGCTCACCGCTCTCCGACGAAGCGCTCTTTCCCCGGAATGCCGTCGTCTGGGAACTGAACTATCGCGGCGAACTGGACTTCATGCGCCAAGCGCAGGCTCAACAGGCTGCCCGCAGCCTGACCATTGCCGACGGCTGGGACTATTTCGTGCATGGTTGGTCGCAGGTCATCTCGCATGTTCTGCACGTTCAGATCGACCCCCCTCTGTTCGCGCATCTGTCAGAGTTGGCCGCTGCTGTCAGGTAGGAAGATGCGTTCACACGCCCATCTATCTACTTCTCCACCAATGCCCGGTCATGGCGCGCGAAACGCTTGACAGGCACACGTCACGCTTACCGCCGCCAGGGCAAGGCCAGCGTCGGCGGGTTGGCATAGCGGTCGGTTTCAATCACGAGACGGGCGCCGCAGCCGGGCGCGAGTTCCACGTCAAAGGCGTCGTCTTCGATGGCGACCGACTGGCCGTCCACTTTGACCGCGCCGATCCGATGCTCGGCGTAGGCGCCGCCCTGCACCGTGACCCTGCGCGCGGCGACCTGGTTGGTGTTGACCAGCACCACCGTCGCCGAATCGGCGCTCAGATTCTCCACCAGCGCGGCCACATCTTCGGGGATGCCGGCCCGTTGCCGATCCGGATCGAAGTAGCGCAGACGGCAGTGGAGGGGGCCGCCCGTGCGACCGGTCGGCAGCCCGCCCAGCATCAGCTGCGTGAGTGTCTCCGTTACCGCCGGATTGATGGGATTCATATCGTCGGAGAGGCGAGTGTCCGGCGACGCTGTGTCGGCCCGCACCTTCTCCATATTGCTGCGCACCTTGACAAGGTCGGTCAGCAACGCCTCCTGCGGATAGTCCGGGTTGCGTCCCACCAGAAACTGAACCCACGGATCGTCTTCCACCAGATCCCGATGTGCGGCATTCATCGACCAGTAGTAGACCTCGAGCGCGCCGGAGGTAAAGGGTTCAGGGTGGAAGTCGTACCAGTCCTCTTCACCGAAATAGTCGCCATAAGCATTGGGGTACATCAGTTGACCGTCGATCTCCCTCGCATTGCTGTTTACAAAGTCGATTACGCCCCGCCACGTATCCACGTAACGCTGGTCGCCGGTGAGCAGCACAGCGTTGCCGAAGCCGTGCAAGGCACGCGTGTGAAAGTAGGTGCGATGGGCCAGATCGCCGGTCTGCGGCACGGTCACTGTAAAGCCCCAGCCGTAGACGCCCCCGTACCAACGCCCGCCACATTCGCTGCCAACCACCCCGTCCAAGCCGACGTTCGTGGGGATGATGCCGCCGTTCTCTCGCGTGCGCTCGACCCACACATCAACGTAGTCGATGAGCCACTGCCGGTACTTCTCCTCGTGGGCGAGCATGTACGCGTTTAGCTGCAAGATTGTCGAAGCAAGATTGATCGGGTGATCGCCCACCACGTCGTTGTAATCCTTGAAGTGGGCCACCATCTCGTCGTAGCCGCGCTCGCCGTGCCCCAGGCGGAAGCGCCCTTCCACCTCGATCGGGTCACCGGCCCAGTCCAGGCCGGTCGCCTTGCGCAGGAGCGGACCGCGGCTGCCGTTGAACATGCTGCGAATCAGCTTGCGTTCCGGATCGTAGTTTTTGGCTTGCGGATCTTCGTCCATGTAGAACCCGGCGAAGCGGCGGGAACGCACCTGAAACTGGCGGTCGTCCGGGTCCGACAGGCCCTGCAGAAAGAAGGCGGAGTAGCCCTCGCCGTTGTGGAACCAGTCGAACATCACGGGGAATTCTTTGTAATACATTCCGTCTCTGGCCATCGGCACTTCGACGGTCCTGGCCTCGGTATACTGCTGCAAGTGGCCTTCCCAGCCGAGCTTGTACAGGTCGAGGATGTCGTCCGCGCCGCCCAGCGCGTGAAGCATCGTCCAGTTGAGCAGATTTTCTGCGGCGTCGTCCGGTCCGTCGTCGCCGCCCCAGCGAGGCACGCACAGGAGATAGCCGCGTGCATCGAAGTAGTGGTCGAAAAACGCGCGACAGCCGTCAGCTTGGGCCTTGAGCAGTTCCCGTTGCAACAGCGCCCAGTGGGGGGGCGGCATTGGTGTGTTGATAGCGAAAGTCGTTGTCATTGGGTGCGTCCTTCTTTCAGTTGTTGAGATTCTCTTTATCGTGAGGGAAGAGTTGGTTGCCGGTGCGCCTGCTTCCTCCTCCCGCCACAGTCGTCACCAGGAGCGAGACGAGCGCGGCCAGCCCCGCTTGCAGCGCGACGGTAATGCGAGGGCCGGCAGACTCGCTCAGAGAGCCGGTCAGGATTTCTCCGGGCAGCCCGATTCCCTGCGTGAGCGCGACCGTGCTCATGGCCCGCCCGCGCATCTCGTTGCTGGCCGACGTCAGCAGAATGACGTTGCGCATCGTGTAAACTCCCGCCTGTCCTATGCCTGCAAGAAAGAGCAGGACTATGGCCAAGGAGAATAACGGTGAAATGGCGAAAACAGCCCAGGAAGCGCATTGCAGCAGCGAGCCTGCGGCAAAGATCCAGCTGAATGACAGACGTCGCCGCAAATGATGGGTCAGATAGAGTCCAACAAACGTGCCGAGGCCGTAGCTGCCATTCATCAGTCCCAACCCCACCACGCCGCGTTCGAACACATCTCTGGCAAAGACCGGCATTAGACTCAAGGCAGGGAATACCAACGTGTTGAGCAGCGCAGACACGACCGCAACCACAAGCAGGAGGCGATTGCCGCGTACATAGGCGACACCTTCCCCGATCGACTGCCAGACGGAACCGGTCGCAACGGCTATCGTCTGAGGTACCTTCTCTCGCCCTAACCAGAACAGTATCGCCAGGTTCAGGCCGGTTAGAGCAATGAGAGCGCTCAAGCCGCCTTCGGTGCCATACAGTTTCAACAGCCAGCCGGCTATGTAGGCGCTTACGCTGATCACAATGCTATGCGTGAAGCTCTCCAGCAGCATCGCATCGGCAGTCAGGCCGCCGCCAAGGAGATCCGGCACGAGCGCGGCGCGCGCAGGCGCGTCCATGGTCCAAGCCGCGCCGATAATGAAGGCGGCCACGCCGATCTGCCAGGCGCTCAGCCTTTCCCCTGCCAAGAGAAGAAAGAGCGTAACGCAGGAGCCAAAGATAACAACCTGGCTCAGAGTCAGGGTGTTGCGCCGTCCCAGCCGGTCGCCGATGATGCCGGCGAAGCCGCCGAAAGCAAGCTGGGCGGCCCGACGCCAGAAGGTTAGCATAGTCACCGCCAGCGCCGAGTCGGTCATGTCCAGCACGACGACACCGGCCACCACCACCCAGATCGAATAGGTCTGCCACCAGAGGGCGCTGCTGAAAAGCAGGCGACGGTAGGTAGGTTGGGCGAGAGGCGCAAACAGGCCCGTCCTGCTCTGTTGTTGTTGCGTCAGTCGGCGGCTCCGTCAGCGGCCCAGAGCGTTCCCTGGCGCATCAACCGTTGCATGGCCGGGCGCTTGAACGTGTCGGACGTGTGGCCCAGCGTCGTATAGAAGACCCGCCCCTGGCCGTATGGTTTCACCCAGGCCATCGGTTGCGCCTTCTCGGACCACTGGGCGCTGGCCAGAATGTGAATGGCAGGGTCCCAGGCGGTCATGTAGATTTCGTCATCAACCTCGAAGTCCTCGATGCCCCGCATGACCGGATGGGCGCTGTCCTCTACATTGACGGTAAATGTCAATCCCGGCGGATGCCAGTTTGCGTGCCCGCCGATCAGTTCAGCGGCCTGTCCGCCGATCCACCAGCCCGTGCCATGAACGCCGACCAGCCCCTTGCCGCCGGCGACGAATTTAATCAGACCTGCTTGTTGATCAGCCGTCAGTTCCGAATGATAGGTCGCGGAGCCATCGGCATGGCGCTCGGAGCGGGTGAAGCCAGTGCCGAGTACGCAAACATCCTGCTCGGCCAGGCTGGACGATGTGAATATCTCTTTGTCATCGGTAATGGTGATGTTGATGCCCGGGTCATTGCCGAGGAACGCGCCGATTACCGCTGCGCTCTCGGCGAACCCGTGATTGGCTCCGGAAAGAACGAGGACGTTCGTCATGAGTCTGCCTTTCTCCTGTTGTGCCGAACGGCGGAAGGCCCCCACGCTGAGGTCGATGCCGCCGTTCATCTGCTGATAATTTGCAAAATTTGCCGCTAAATTGGTGCGGCAAACGTGGGCTTGGGAATCATAGCACAAGCGCAGTATAGATTCAATCGCAGTTTGCTTTTCCCACGCTTTGGCGGCAAGATGTTCCGCATAGTCGTTAAAGCGGTTGCCATCCACAAATGAATCGAGGGAGGTCAGATGCCGAACAGCAAAATGCAGGGCGTATTTCCTATTTTGGTTACGCCATTTGACGAAGGCTCACGGCTCGACGAGGAAAGCCTGCGCCGCCTGATCGATTTCAATCTCGATGCCGGTGTGCATGGGCTGGGCGTTGCCCTGGGAAGTGAGGTGTTCAAGCTCACAGAGGCCGAACGCGCAAAGGTGACCCGTATCGTCGTCGACCAAGTGGCGGGGCGCGTGCCCATCGTCATCAATACCGGCGCACATGGCACGGACCTGGCCGTGCATTACAGCCGTATGGCGGCAGAGAATGGGGCCGACGCACTTATGGTGCTGCCGCCGTCCTTCATGCCCGCCGGGCCGGACGAGGTGCTGGCCTATTACCGCGCCATTTCGGACGCAGTGCCTCTGCCGATTTTCATTCAGGATATGGCGGCGTCGCCGATTTCCCCTGGCCTGGCGCGACGGCTGGCGCAAGAGTGTGAATGGGTACAGTACATCAAAGTCGAGACCCTGCCGGTGGCGGAAAAGGTAGCGACTATGGTGGCGGAAGCAGGGGAACAGTTGGCCATTTTCGGCGGGGCGGCCGGCAACTATTTTATCGAAGAGATGCGCCGCGGCTCGGTCGGCACGATGCCGTTCTGCACGCAACCGGAAGCATTCGTGGACATTTGGAACCGAGTGCAGGCCGGGGATGAGGCCGGCGCATGGGAGACGTTCAACCGTTATCTGCTGCCGGTGAGCCGCATCACCGCTCAGGGCACGGGTCTGTTCTACGCCGTCCACAAGGAGATTCTGCGCCACAGGGGCGTACTGCGCACGGCGACGGTGCGCGCGCCCGCCCCGCCCATGGACACGCTCACAGGGCAAGAGTTGGCGACACTACTCGCCGAACTATATGCAGACGGGTCGGCCACTTCGTGAGTGTACAGGCGGATGCCGGGAGACTGGACCAAGCGGCCGGTAGGCATTGTCCAAGTTGACTGACTTTCCTTCCAGACTTTAGTGGCAATTCGCAAGAAATGTGGAGATAACATGAGAATCGTTGACATTCAGGTGGTCCCGTTTCGCGTTCAGCGCGAGCAGTTCCATCATGGCCGCTTCCTTTCAGCGCGCGAAGTGACGCAGACGCTGGCAAAGGTCGTCACCGACGAGGGTGCGGAAGGCTACTACTTTGGCGGACACGGCCACGGCGATGCCGATGGGCTGCCGCAGGACGACCGCGCCGTATTGGAAGGGCGAATCAAAGAGCTTGTGCTTGGCCAGGACCCGTATGACCGCGAGCGTTTCTGGCACTGGATGTGGGTCGCCAACATCCCGGAGCATATTCTCAGTGTGTTGGACATGGCGCTGTGGGACCTGCAGGCGAGAGCGTTGGGTCTGCCGCTTTACAAGCTGTTGGGAGGCTGCCGCGAGAAGGTCAAGGCGTATGCCAGCACCTTCCCCAACATGGGCAGCGTCGAGGAGTATGCCGCCCACGCGCTCGCATGCTAGGAGGAGGGCTATTCCCATTACAAGATCCACCCCTACTACTTCTGGGACCCGGTCACGCAGCAGCCGGACCCGGGCCGCCCCTTCCACGTCAAGCAGGACATTGAAGTCTGCCGGGCCGTGCGCGAGGCGGTCGGCGACGAGATGGTGCTGAGCTATGACCCGTGGGGAACATATCGCACGTATGAAGAAGCTTACAAGGTGGGGCGTGTGCTGGAGGAGTTGGACTACTACTGGTACGAGCACCCGATGAACGAGTACCGCGTGCAGCCCTACATCAAGCTGTGCCGCGAGCTGGACATCCCGATTCTGTCACCGGAGATCGCGGCCGGCAGCCTCTACACGCGCGCCGATTGGATTCTGCGCGGCGCTTCGGACATGACGCGCATCGACGTGCTGCGGGGCGGCGTGACCGGGGTGCACAAGATGGTTGCGGTGGCCGAGGCGTTCGGCGTCAAGTGCGAGATTCACATGAGCGGGTTCGCCAACTTGCAACTTCTCGGCGCGACCAGCGAAGATACGTGCGAATACTACGAACGCGGCCTGCTGGCGCCGGGCGTCGACTGTAACACGCCGCCTCCGTATCTGGAGGATATTGGCGACCGCATGGACGCCGAAGGCTACGTCCATTTGCCGCAGGAGCCGGGCATGGGCTATCGGATTCTCTGGGACTATATTGAGGAAAACCGCATCTGAATTGCGTATTGCGTATTGCGTAGTGCGTAGTGGGTATGGCTTACGCACTACGCAATACGCACGGCTTGAGTCAAAATTCGACGCCCAACTTGACATTTCCCTCCGGCGCGGTTGCGATTTTGGGATAGGCTTCGAGCAGATCGTCGAAGGGCACGACCGGCTGGACGACGGCTTCTGAATTCAGGCTGCCGTCACACAGCAGCCGCCACACAACAGAGAAAAGCCGCGACTCGTCCCAGTTGGGATATTCCGGGTTCGGCTCGCTGCACGCACGCGAGAAGACGATCGTGGGCCGATTGAAGTGGGCCTCCGCGCCCAGGTCAAGCCCTGCGGGATAGCTGCCCGGCCACGCGCCGGCCACGACCGTGCCCAGATAGGCCACGCCGCGCAAGGCCGCTTGCAACGCGCTGAAATGGCCGCTGTAGTCCACGCACACATCTGCGCCCCGTTCGTCGGTCGCCAACTTTATCTCGCGCCCGGCGTCGCAAGCGGTTGGGTCCAGCACCAAGTCGGCGCCGCATTCCAGCGCCACATCGCCGCGCAGGGGGATGGGGTCCACGGCGATGACCGGATACGCGCCGGCCAGTTTGGCAAGCTGCAACACGAATAGGCCGATCGCGCCCATGCCGAAGACCGCGACCGCGTCGCCAAGGCGGATATGGCCGTCGCGCACTGCGCCGAGGGCGAAATCGGCCGGGTCCAGGCAGACGGCGGCCTGCCAGGGCACGCCGTCCGGCAGTTTGCGCACGCGCTCGGCCTGCCAGACATGCTCCTGGCGGAACGAGCCGTGCGCAAAGACAGTCTCGCCGACGCCAATATCCCGCACGTCCGCCCCGACTTCGGTCACCTCGCCTACGCACATATTGCCCAGACCGCCGGGATAGGTGACCATCTGGCTTTCCTGCGTGAACAGGCGCAAGCTGCTGTCGTAGTCGCCCCGGTGGCCGGCGTAGCCCTGGAACATCGCCATCTCCGAGCCATGCTTGGCCGCGCCGAAACGGCTGCGCACGCGTACCTGGTCTGCTGCGAGCGGCTGGCTCTCGTATTCGCGGAACGCGACCTCCATGCGGGCGGGGGCTATCAGTTCTCTTGGCATGTTTTCCTCCGAGAGGCGTGGTATTGGGCTCAAAGTAAATTTGATTGTTCCGTTCGTCGCCCAGTGTCACAAAGGCGGTGTTGTGCGAAGGTTCAGCAAACTCTTTTCTCCCGAGACGTTCCCTTTTGGCAGAAGGGCAAACCCAGTTCAGACAGATCGTTCATCGAAATTTCTCCCAAAACACTGGGTATACCTCCGCAAAAGTGGTTGCCCTTGAGATACAACCGGCGCAATTTGCAAAGATTGCCCAGTCCAATCGGGATTCTACCTTCAAATCTGTTGTCTCTGAGATACAACGCCCGCAAATCTGATTGGCTGCTCAACCACTCAGGTATCGTGCCAGTTAGCCTGTTTTCGAGGAGGGACAGCCAGTATAGATTGAGTTTGGACAGTTCATTCGGGATAGTTCCCGTCAATTCGTTTTGGCCAAGGTACAACCACTTCAACTCTGAAAGGTCGCCCAACCATGCAGGTATGCTGCCCTGTAGTTGATTGTCTTTGAGTGACAAGTCCTGCATCTTGGAGAGTTTGCATAGCTCTTTAGGTATACTACCCGTCAGTTTGTTGTGGCTGAGGTACAACCGGTTCAGCTTCGTGAGGTTGCTCAGAGTGGGCGGAATCCTGCCCGTAAGCTGGTTTCTGATCAGGTCTAAAGTTTCCAGCCTAGTGAGTCCGCCAAGTTCAATTGGGAGCATGCCAGTAAGCTTGTTGTGGCTGAGGTAAAGCTCCCGCAGGTTGGAGAGGCTGCCCAGTGAAGCCGGGATGTTGCCCTTCAATCTATTGTTTCCGAGATCGAGACTTTTCAGACCTGTGAGGTTGCCTATCAAAACAGGAATTGTACCTGTCAGTTTGCGCTTACAGAGGGCCAACTCTGCCACACGAGAGCTGGAAACAGTGACGCCGTCCCAACAGTCAATCGGGACTTTTGTGCTCCAATTCAGTGGGCCATCGCCCGCCAAGGTATCCCTGATCTCCAAGAGCGTATCTCGATCTTCGTCCAGATTCGTATTCGCCTTTGTAGTTGCCATGCTTTCGTATCCTTCCACCCAAAGGAATTAGATTCTTCGACTCCTTGAACCACACTTTATTTCGCGCCCTGAATTGTACCTGCTTCCACCCCGCGCGGCAATTGTCCTGCCTTATCCAATATGCTATCCTGTCCTCGTTTCATTCTGCTAATTCACCCACCACCACCGCCCGCCGCCCATGCCGCTCTGGTTGACACGCCACGACGTCGAATCGCTCCTGGACATGCCAGCGGCCATCGTAGCGGTCGCTGACGCCTACCGTCTGATCTACCAGGGAGAAGCGGAACTGCCCGTGCGCTCGAACATTCCGGTCGCGGCCTACGACGGCAGCCTGATGACGATGCCCGCCTATCTGGGAGGGGATGTTGACGTACTGGGCGCAAAACTCATCACCTTCTACGGCAATAACCCAGTGCAGCGCGGCCTGCCCGCGATCCAGGGAAAGGTTGTCCTCTTCGATCCAGAGACCGGGGCGTTGCAGGCGTTCATCGACGCCGCGTTGCTGACCGCCATGCGCACCGGCGCGGCCAGCGGCGTGGCAGTTCGCTATCTCGCCCGCACTGACGCGCGCACGCTCACGATTTTCGGCAGCGGCGCGCAGGCTCCGTTTCAGGTGGAGGCCGTCCTCTGCGAGCGGGCCATCGAACGGGTCTTTGTCCTTTCCCGCAGTCCTGCCAACGCAGAGGCGATGGCTGCCACACTCGAGCAGCGCTTCGGCGTCTCTGCCCAGGCCGCGACCGATGTGCAAGAGGCCGTCCAGGCAGCCGATGTTCTCATCACCGCCACCAGCGCGCATGACCCGCTTTTCGATGGCGCGCTCTTGCGCCCCGGCGTTCACATTTCCGGCATCGGTTCGCATCTGCCCTACGCCAGCGAAGTCGATGCCGAGACCCTTCGACGGGCGAAAGTCGTGGTCGATCAGATGAGCGCATGCCTGGCCGAAGCCGGTGACCTGATCCAGCCCATCCGCGCCGGCCAGTACGACCCCGCCCAGATCCATGCTGAGATCGGCGCGATTATCACCGGTGACATTCCAGGACGCACCGATGCGGACGAGATCACCTTCTTCAAGTCGGTTGGCCTGGCCGCGCAGGACGTTGCCGTCGCCAGGGCGGTCTACCGAAAGGCACAGGAGCAGGGTGTCGGCGTCCAGTTGGAGGATTGAGAGTTTCGATGGCCGCATCAAAGACCGTTGCCGAGTTGCAGGTTCTCCCCTTCGACGCCAACAGTCCACAACATCTGTCCTCGGCAGTTGACCTGTGGAACGAGGCCACCAGCAACGAACTCCCCTTGTCGCAGCGATTCCTGCGATTTAACCTGACGGAAGACCCGGGTGTCGTGCGCGGCGGTCGCATTGCCCTGGTGGCGGGCCGTCCCGCGGGATTCGTGCTGTGCAGCGCCCATCCCGGAGCGGAGGAATCCATGCGTGCGGGCGTCAGTTGGATTGACGCCATCGCGGTCGCGCCGTCACTGCAGCGGCGGGGAATCGGCAGCGCGCTGCTGCGCTGGGCGGAGGGCTGGCTGGCTGCTCAAGGAACGACCCGAACGGGGCATCTTTCCGGCGCCGCTGTCCGCGAAGAAAGGACCGAAACTTCAATGGTAGCGAATCGCCCTGCCCGTATTCTGGTCGGGGGAGGACTGCGTCCTTATACGCCGGGAGTTCTCGCCGATTCCCCCGCAGAACCCTTCCTTCTAGCCAACGGGTACGAGTACGGGGGCGATCCATACGAGTGGGATGTGGCGCGCAGCCTCAGCGATTATGAGCCGCCTCCGCTGCGCGAAATTTCTGCCGCGGCGCGACCGGGCCAGCCCGGCCAGGAAGAGCAGTTGCTGGCCTTTCTGGCGAGGGAATTTGCTGGCCGCTGGCACTGGATGGCGGAGAGGTTTCTTGCTGATGGCGGACGCATCTCCGACTACATGATACTGTGGACACAAGAGGGCGTGCAGGGGGCTTGCCGCCTCACATTCGAGGACTCCCGCTGGCCGATTGACCGCTTTTACCCATTCGGATTGCCGCGACCTTGGGCACAACTAGGCTCGATCGGTGTCAGCGCCCACCTGCGCGGACAAGGGCTGGGGCTGACGCTGCTGGACGCCGGTCTGAGGCGGCTGCACAATAGCGGAATCAACGGCTGTGTCATCGACTGGACAACGCTGCTCGACTTCTATGCCATTTGTGGTTTCCGGCCACACCGGAAATGGGCACAGTTACAGCGGACGGTATAAGGCAAGGGAATCCATGAGGCTCAGGACCGAGAATTCTCTCATACCCGCAACCTCTGATCAACACCCGCAATGAGAGTCGTTGGACTGATGAGCGGCACGTCCGCCGACGCAATCGACGCAGTGGTGGCTGAGATCACGGGTTCGGAGGATCGTCCGCAGATGCGGCAGCTTGCTTTCCTGAGCACGCCGTGGCCGCAGCAGGAGCGGGCGCAAATCGAAAGCCTGATCGCCAATCGGGGCGATACGCGCGCTCTGAGCCAGGCCGGATTCCTCGTGGGGGAATGGTTCGCCGAGGCTGCGCTTCGTGTAGTAGAGGTGGCAGGACTCACACCGGCGGACGTGGGCCTGATCGGCTCCCACGGGCAGACGCTCTGGCATGAGGTAGGGCGGGACGGTTCGGTGCAATCCACTCTGCAGATCGGCGAGGCGGCCGTGATTGCCGAGCGAAGCGGCATTACGACTGTGGCCGACTTTCGTGTAGCAGATGTAGCCGCTGGCGGTCAGGGCGCTCCACTCATCCCCATATTCGATCAGATCTTCCTGCGTCCCGGACCGGAGTCAAGCGGCTGCCGGGCCGTGCAGAATATCGGCGGCATAGGCAACGTTACATTTCTGCCGCCGCGAGGATCGTCCACGCCGTCGCTGGCCTTCGATACCGGGCCGGGCAATGTGCTGATTGACTGGGCTGCGGCCTATGCCACCAAGGGCGCGCTTGCCTTCGACGAGGATGGCAAGCTGGCCGCCCGCGGCAGGTGCGACGACGAACTGGTAGCGCGCTGGCTTTCCCACGCCTACTTCCGACAGCAGCCCCCCAAGTCCACAGGCCGCGAGTTGTTCAGCCATGCCTTGGCCGAGCAGTACCGCCAGGAGGCCGACACGGCCGGGCTGTCTGCGCTTGACTTTGTGGCAACGTTGACGGGATTGACCGCTGCCTCCATCGCAGACAGCTATCACCGCTTTGCGCCCCTGCCTGTGTCCGAGTTGATCGTATGCGGGGGCGGCGCGCACAACCCGACGCTGCTGACCCGCATCAGAGAACAGCTTTCCCGACGCTGCGGGCAGCGAGTTCCTGTTCTACGCTATGGAGATGTTGCCGGGGTCCCCGGAGACGAGGACTCCAAAGAGGCGCTCTGCTTCGCCCTGCTGGCCTGGCTGACGATGCAAGGGGCTGCGGGCAATGTCCCCGCCTGTACGGGCGCGGCGGGGCCGCGCGTGCTGGGCAAAATTGCGCCGGGGCGCAACTTCCGCCAACTGGTCAGGAAGCTGGGGGAAGTCCTGGGAGCGCGGGCGTCTCGCCCGCATGATGAGTAGTGTTAGCGATTCCAGTACGAAGGGCTTATTGATTCGATGTGTACAGTGATCTATTGGAATATGAAACCAAGAAGGCGCTGATCTTAGGTGGTAGGACGATGGCCGATACGCGCAAAGGTTTCTCAATGAGGCAAAGGAATCGATATGAGAAGAGTTTCCGTGGGAACGCGGGTGTCTCGCCCTCACAAGGGTTGGCACAGCCGCGGCTATTTGCCTCATCTGGACTCGCCTGGTCTGATTCAATCGATCACTTTCAGACTCTTCGATTCTATCCCAGCCGAGATTCTTGCCACTTGACAGATAGAATTGGAGTTCACAAGAATGGAGGCAGCCGATGGCCCACGGCGCGCGGAACTACGCCAGCGCATTGAGGAGTACATCGACAGAGGACATGGTGCTTGCTGTCTACGTGATGAACGGGTGGCGGAGCTTGTCGAAAAGGCCCTGCTCCACTTCGACGGCGCGCGTTACCGCCTACTTGCTTGGGTCATTATGCCAAACCATGTTCACACGCTGATTGAGGTGTTGCCCGGTTATCCTCTGGATGGCGTTGTTCAATCGTGGAAGTCCTTCACCGCGAAGAAGGCGAACAAACTGATTGGGCGAAACGGTCGTTTTTGGATGCCCGAATATTTTGATAGTTATATTCGAAATGAAGGACATCTTGCAGCGGTGACGGAATATATTGAGCAGAATCCGGTGGAGGCTGACTTGGTAGACAATGCCTGCGATTGGTTATGGAGCAGCGCCCAAAAAGGAAACGGGCACCACGCGCGTTATCCTAGATTCCTTGCAATGCGTTTCGAGAGGGCAGGCGAGACGCCTGCGTTCCCAGGATGCAGACAGCGAAACCTCCTTGATCCGCCTAAGATTCTCTCCATCTTACATCATTGACACAGGATCAACGTCGATGCGCCAACCGAATGGAATGTCGATGCCGCGCAGAAAGGCGGACGGGTCGGCCGCGCGAATGATGATCTGCCATCGAAAGTACTTTCGGAAGCGGGCATAGGGAGCCGGAGCCGGACCGAGCAGGTCGATACCTTCGCCCCAAACGCCCAACTCCTCAGCCCTGCGCCGCAGCCTGTCTGCCATCCGTCGGGACTGCTCTTCGACTGTCTCCAGTTTCTTGTGCCAGAAGATCAGACGCGCAACCCTGCTTACGGGCGGGTACTGCTGCTCCCGGCGAAAAGCCATCTCCCGCTCGTAGAAGGCATGGTAGTCATGCTCAGCCGCGGCCTGCAGGGCGTAATGCTGCGGCGTGTAGCTCTGAAATATAACGCGGCCGCCCCGCCTGCTCCGCCCTGCCCGCCCCGCCACCTGCGTCAAGAGTTGAAACGTGCGCTCCGCGGCGCGGAAGTCGGGCAGATACAGTCCCACATCCGCAGAAACGGCCCCAACCAGCGTCACCAGCGGCAGGTCCAATCCCTTGGCGATCATCTGCGTGCCGATCAACACATCGGCTTCATGGTTGGCGAAGCGTTCAAGAATCTGCTCGTGGCTGCCTCTGCGCCCGGTGGTGTCTCTGTCCCAGCGCAGGAGGCGGGCGCGTGGGGAAATCTGCCCCACCAGTTCCTCGATGCGTTGCGTACCACTGCCGAAATATCTGATACGCCGACCCTCGCAGGCGGGGCACTGTGCGGGGATCGGTTCGCGGGCGTTGCAACGGTGGCAGATAAGCTGAGCAGCCCGTTCGTGAAACGTGAGCGGTGTCTCGCAACGCGCGCATTCGGCGACAAAGCCGCAGTCCCGGCACAAAACGAACGTGTGCGTGCCGCGGCGGTTGAGGAACAGGATCGCCTGCTCTCTGGCGTCCAAGACAGTGTGGAGTTTGGACTGCAAGCTGCGGCTGAAGATGCTGCGGTTGCCGGCGCGCAACTCCTGGCGCATATCGACAACCTCCACAGGCGGTAGCGTCGCGTAGGCAGGGGGCGCCTGAACGGCATCTTCGTTTTCCGGGCCGAGTCCCTCCAACTCCCCATGGCCCATTACACGGTTCGGCATCTTCAGAAGCGTCAGCATGCCCTGCTGCGCCTTGTGAAAGGCGTCCAGAGAAGGCGTCGCGCTGCCGAGGATCAATCCACTGTCGGTAACGCGCGCCAGCTGGAGGGCAACGGTGCGAGCATCGTAGAAGACGGTGAAGCTGCCCCACTCATCGGTGTCCTGCTTATAGGTCGCCTCGTGTTCTTCATCAATGACAATGAGGCCCAGGCGCGGCAAGGGGGCAAACAGGGCGCTGCGTGCGCCAATGATCACGTCAATTTCACCATCCCGCGTCCGCCGCCATACGTCGTAACGCTGGCCGCTGTTCAGCGCCGAATGGATAACCGATACGCGGTCAGGGAAACGTCCGGCAAAGCGGGCGACGGTCTGGGGCGTCAGCGCGATCTCCGGCACCAGGACGATTGCCTGGCGCCCGCGGGCCAGGGCCTCAGCGATGGCTCGCAGATAGATTTCAGTCTTACCGCTGCCGGTCGCCCCATGCAAGAGAAAGCCAGCGTTTCGTATAGATAACGGCCCTGTTTCGTCAGCGGCGCCCAACTCCGAGCCGCCCGATTCAGTGGCCCTGCCCCCAAAGCACCTGCCCCCAAAGCACCTTTTTCTGACTTCATCCCACACCCGTTGCTGCTGATCGGTCAGTTGGGGGGGAAGTGTCTTGGCGTAGATGCGCCCGGCGAGCGGGTCACGAAAGCGCGTCTTTTCCTCGATCTGGATCAGACCCGCCTGCTGCAGATGGCGCAGACTTGCCAGATCGGTGTCGACTTGCGCGTAGAGATCCGTTTTCCAGATGGGCGCGCCAACCCGTGCCAGCGCCTGTAAGACCGGCTCGTACTTCAGCGCGCCCCGCAGTCGCAGGACTGCCTCTTCGGTCGCCATTGCTGACTGGGACAACGTCACGGTGCCGGAGGACTTTGTGACTAAGTTCTTCCGTGCGAGAGTTGAAACTGGACTGACTGATGCCAGTTCACACTCTGTAAGCAATGCGTCCACCGGCATTGTGTGGTCAGGCGCGGTAAGCAGCGCGGTCAAAACCTGAACCTGTGGACTGTTTCGACCGAGAGCAAAAAGGTTCTCCCGGATCGCTGTTGGCGTGATCAGAAGCTCGATTTGCTCCTCTCGCTTGACGCGAACCTTGGGCGGCTCTCCATCTTTGCTGAGGAGACCGGGCGTCAGGAAGAGCTTGACCGCCTCGGATATGGGAGCAACGTAGTAGTCAGCGATCCAGAAGGCCAACTCCAACTGCGCGCGCGTCAGAATCGGCAGTGGTCGGGCCAGGCGGGCGATCGGCTTGGTCGCCACCGGCGAGGAAGCTGCCGCGCCGACGATGACTCCCTGTACCTCCTGAGCGCCGAAGGGCACCCACACCAGATGCCCCGGCTGAACTTTGCCTTTCAGTTCGGTCGGTAAATGGTAATGAAAGGTCTGATACCGGGCGGCGCCGCCACTGCGTTGATGGATTGACTCCGGGCTGCTGAATTCCGATGAAGAGTCGTGCGCGTCTTCAATGCCTTCGCCCCCGAATTCTTGCTCGAAAGGCGGCCGCTCCTCTTGCCTGAACGAGCGTCGAATCGGAACGTTGACGATCACCTCAACCAAGGACAGCTTTTTCGGCGCCGTTGAATTCTCAGATTCGTTGCGCTCATTTGTTCGATGCGTCATGGTGAAATTGTAACGCAAGGGGGGAGTTGTCGGCAAGGAAAGAACAACGCTCATGCGCACGCCGGTGGCTTGGGCGTTCACACGCCGCTATCGAATGGAGAAGGGTTTTGACGGGGCGCGGTCGCTGGCCCGACCGCATCGCTTACCACCGCCGACGGCGCTGAAAAGTGAATAGCCTGGTGAGGCGAAAAATCAACGCGTAGACATATTCCTGCCAGAAGCCAATCGGGAGGGCGAGGGCTGCCGGCAGGTATGACGTTACCTGGTGGACCGTAATGGATGTGTCAAGGCTGTTGAAAACTGCGGCCAAAAGCCCAAATATGGACAATCCAAGGAGTGCGCCCATCAGCGGCTGAACAGTTGAGCGCACAATGTACTGTTGGTCGAATTCCTGGTTAACGCGCATACGTTCAACCAGAAATGAGATTGTGCCAAGACAACCGCCGACGCCACCGGCGACCACAGCCCACAGACCTGCATAGAGAAAGGAAGCGTCCCATCCGACTCTTGCGGCACTGATTTCTACGATTTCGTCTACCTGCTGCGGATAGAGATACAGCGCCGCGCCCAGCCCGCCCAGGACTGCCAGCCACAGGATAAGGCGTCCGACCGTACGCAGCGCAAGCCCTCGGGAGCGCCTGCGGCTGGTCCTGGCGCGGTCAAGAATCTGCCGTGCCTGCTGAATGTTGTACTCCGCCCGGTGAATGAGCTGCGGCTCCGCCGAGATAATTTTCCTGGCCTCCCGCAGCAGTGAGAGGGCATGACCGGTATTTTCTCGCCGGGTTTCCAGCACGCGGTTTATGGCCTCATACAGACTGTAAATCTCTTCTTCAATCAGCTGTGCATCGGTCGGCGTTTCGTCGTACCCAGGCTCGGCCTGACGGCTGAAGACCCTAGGGGCGGCCCCAATTGGCCGATCCAGGATAGAGGAGGGCGGTGGATCAATTCTCTGAATTGGATACGCTGGCGATGAATTCTCCTCATAGTTGGGAAGATCGGGTCCCGACTGAAAGGTGGGTTCATCCTCTGCGTCTGGCATCTCTGTCTGTCTGGGCTGCTGAAATCCCGTGCCCTGGGGTGATAGGGGGCCAGGAAAAAGGTGAGGAGACGGATGATCAGTGAGCGAACTGTCCTTCTGCGCATCGGGAATCGCGGAATCTCGGTCCGTCGGCCCACTGTCCGTCGAATTCGTGGCGAAAGCCCAAGGTGCGTTGACGTCAGTTTCCGATGACAACGGCGTAGCCGGGTTGTCGGTTACAGTCGGCGTCGACTGCCCGTCAGCTATCTCATTGCCACCTTGATCTCTGATTGCCCGCGAGGCGTTAAGGTCTTCCTCAACCGCTACAGCGTGTGGAGGCACATTAGCATTCCCCGTTGACAACTGGTCCAGCAGGTACTCCGCCCGTTGTCGCAGCGCGGCCAACTTTGCGGCCGATTCCTCCAGCATTTGCACAGATGGGAGGTCTTCACTTGGTGTTGGGGCCGCAGGATTGCTTTCGGTCCGCCTTTCGCTCTCGACCGAAGATCGGGAGGCGTTTTCGGATTCAAACATCAATTTGCGCTACAGTTTATGTTGTGCCGCCAAATGGACATCGGCGTCAATGGATTATCACAAGCGACTTCGCGCCCCAACTCAATAGAACACTATGATAGAACTATATCATACGCACAATAGGAATAGAAAAGAGCGCTTTCCTGGTTCTGTCGCCTCGAATATGCGAGTTTCGGCTGAAATCATGGCTTGTCTCCTCGAGTCTCGCCGCACAAGAAGGAGCAATCTTCGCACCTTTCGCTGTCAGTTCATAGTAGCGGCACGACATTTTCCAGAGAAGCCAGTGCCTAATACGACAACCGCAGTTCCGTGAATAGTGACTACCCGGCAATAAAGAAGGCAGAAAAACGCTCTTCAGAAGTCAGAAAACTGAGCGAACAACCTCAATTTATGCCATCTTGACGCCAGGTTTTTTCTCTTTTTCTTCTGTCTACCGAAAACGCGGTTGTAGTACTAACTTGCTTGCAGGGCGTCTCCACTTGCTTGCCTATGCGCGCGGCCAGCGCCAAGACCTGCCAATTGAAAATTGCAGCAGATTTGACAGATCTGTCCAGCGCCAAGTATAATAGAACATTGGTGGTGAATCTGGAATGCAATCTCCGAAGGAGTAGGGATATGCCCAAACGAACCTGGCAACCGAAGGTTCGCAAGCGACTGCGCACGCACGGCTTCCGCAAACGAATGCACAAGCCAGGCGGTCGCAACGTGTTAAGGCGACGCAGACTTAAGCAGCGAACAAATCTGACCGTTCAACTGTCAACTCGCAAGCGCACACATTAGCGATAGCGCCCACGTCGAGGGGCGGCAGTGGTTCCACGCCGAATGCCGGGAGATTTGAGATAGAGGAGAAGGGACAGACCACTTGACACTTCGCAGAATCTATCATCCCTTCTCACTCCCAGCCGAGACATCGACGGATACCTGTGGATATGAGGGGGCGTGAAACGACGCTACAGAGTACGGGACAATGAGCGGTTCCAGGAAATCCGCCGACATGGCAAGAGCTACAGCAATCGCCTGGCTGTGTTGTGTATATTGGAAAACTCCCTTCCTTACAGCCGCTTTGGTTTCTCGGTGAGTCGTAGAATTGGCAATGCAGTGGTGAGGAACCGTGTCAAGCGGCGTATGCGTGAAGCGGTGCGGCTGCGTATGCACCGGATTCGGTCAGGTTGGGACTGCGTTTTGATTGCCCGGGGTCCGATTCGCAGCGCCGCATACGGCGAGATCGAAAGGGCCTGCACGCGCCTGTTTCGTCGGGCCTCTCTCGCTCTCCCGAACTCTCGCCAGGAACAGGATGCTTCCTGAGGAGAAGCGAGTTTTGCGACAGTTTTTTCTACACCTGATCCGAATCTATCAGCGGGCGCTCTCACCGCTCATAGGAAGCAACTGCCGCTTCCATCCGACCTGCTCCCAATATACCTACGAGGCAGTGGAACGATACGGCGCAGCACAAGGCGTCTGGATGGGTTTACGGAGAATGTTCCGTTGCCACCCATGGCATCCCGGCGGATATGACCCGGTGCCATAAGAGATGTCGAAGAGACTTGCGCTATTACAGCGGTCTTGTGATGATGGCAATGGGCGCATTGAGAAGGATTTTGATTGCAATTGGGTGGCCACAGGGCCGGGCAGCACAGAAAATCAGTAGTTGGTACGACAGTTTCGTTCGTTAGCGGGCAAACTTGGCCGGATGGTTCGATGCAGCGTTGCGATGTTCTTACACAGTTCCGGCCCTGCATACGCAGACAGTCGGCACCGCGACGAGGAGATATACAGTGAAACGCAGATGGATACTTTGGCTGCTGATCCTTGTGATCGCAGCGTTACTATTGGGCGGATGCGGCGTTCCTCGTGAAGGTGTGACAAATTGGGAAGCGGTCGAGCCGGACGGCTGGTGGCAGGTGGTTATTGTCTTTCCCCTGGCGCGATCCCTGATCTGGCTGAACGTCAGTCTGATGGAATGGGACATTCCCTACAGCTGGGGCTTTGCCATCATTCTCTTTACCATCGTTATCAAAATGATCGCTTTCCCCTTGACGATGATTCAGATAAAGAGCATGCAGGCGCAAAAGGATCTTCAGCCAAGATTGCAGGAGTTGAAAGAGAAATATGGTAAGAACAAGGACAAGATGGCGCAAGAACAGATGAAACTGTACCGCGAGGCAGGCGTGAATCCGCTCAGCGGCTGTCTGCCGATGGTTGTACAGATGCCTGTTCTGTTCGGTCTGTATTCTGCGCTGGTCGCGCTGGGGCCGATGCTTATCGACGCCCGTTTCTTTTGGATACCCGATCTCGGCTTTCCTGAGTTTACGCGTGGGCTGGCCTGGCTGCCCGAAAAGTTCAATGCCGGGGAGTACGGGACGTTGGTCGCCTACCTGATTCTGCCGGCCCTGCTGATGGTAAGTCAGGTCTATATGCAGCGCATGACCACCGCGACCACACCGGCGGGGGGCGACAAGCAGGCCGGAATGATGAAGCAGATGACAACGATGATGACGCTGATGTTCGGCTTCTTCACGTTGCAAGTGCCGGCCGGCCTGTCCCTATACTGGGTGACGAGCAACCTCTTGCAGATGGGTCAGACCTACATTGCCAACTACTTGGGCGGGGCGAATAAGGCCATAGCACCTGCCGGCCCACAGGCCGTGACGGCCGCGGTCAGCGTGGCGGCTGCGGACGGCGGCTCGGCGCCGACTCCTGCCGTTGACGCGGTAGAAGTCGAACCGAGCAGACCCACCCCTCGCCGACGGAGCCGGCGCAATCGAAAGAGAAGATGAGATGAAGAGAGGTCAAAGCAACGAATACAAGGCAAAATCGGTGGAGGCCGCTGTAGACGAAGGCTTGCGACAACTGGGCGTCTCCCGCGATCAGATCGAAGTCGAGGTGGTCAATGAAGGGAGCCGCGGCATTCTTGGAATCGGCGCATCCGATGCCTTGGTGCGTCTGACACGCAAGCCCTCAGCCGGGGCGCAAGAAAGTTCATCGCAGGACAGCTCTGCGGCGTCAACAGAGGCAGTGGCAGAAACGGCGGTAGGGCTTGACGGGCCTGCTGAAGTCGTCTCTCTTGCGCCTGATGTTGAGCTTCCGCCACCTCCTGACGAGGCGGAGGCGCCAGAGCAAGTAGACGAATCTCAGCCTGATTTCGAAGATCAGGAGGATGAAGACGACGAGGAGTTGGAGGGTCTTGCCTACGATCTTCTTAGCGAGATGTTGCAAAACCTGGGCATTGAAGCGGAGATTGAACTCTCTTGGCTGGACGATCCTGAGGACAGCGACCGCCCCCTGAATCTGAATGTCGTCGGCGATGACCTGGGCATTCTCATCGGGCGCAATGGCGAGACGCTCGCCAGCATTCAGTACCTGATCCGCCTCATGATCAACCAGGAGCTACATCGCTGGAAGAACATTGTCATTGATGTAGATGGCTATAAGCAGAGGCGAGCAGAGCAACTGAGCCAGCTGGCCCTTCGTCTGGCCGATCAGGTTGTCGCCTCCGGTCGCCCCGTTTCCCTGGAGCCGATGCCGGCGAGCGAACGCCGCCTCGTTCACATTGCGCTTCGCAACCACGAGCACGTTTACACGGCAAGCACTGGAGAAGACAACAGACGAAAGGTGCAGATCCTGCCCAAATGAGAGGGGGCTGGGCGCTGCGCTCTTCGTGCCGCCGCCACAGGGCTGGCTGGCTCACTCCTGTTTCCAGGCCTGCCAGGGCAGATTTCCAAGAGGAAAGTCTGCGTGCCAAACGCCATCGAACAATCAATGTTGATCGATTTTCTTGCTATCGGAACCGTCAGCCGGGACATTGCAACAGCAGATCCAACCACCTCCGACTACGAACTAGGCGGTACTGTCAGCTTTGCCGCAGTGACCGCCGCCCGACTCGGGCGCAGACCCGTGGTCCTTACACGCGCAGGGGATGATGTCGATCTGTCGGTGCTGCGGGGCCTGGCAGACGTACACGTGCTTCAGTCGGAGCACACTACGACATTCGCCAACTTGTACACGCCGGACGGACGCGTCCAGTACTGCTATACGCCATCCCCTCCTATCACAGCGTCAGACATACCTCATCAGTTGAGAGCGCCGCATATCGCTCTTCTGGGGCCGCTTGCCAATGAAGTGCTGCCGGAAGTGGCCGCAATTTTCGACCTAAATACGATTGTGGCCGCTGTGCCCCAGGGCTGGATGCGCCGCTGGAACAGCGACGGCAGGGTGTATCCGACGCCATGGACAGCGACAACGGAGATTCTTCCTCATCTTGACGCACTAATCCTGTCGATTGAGGATATTGATGGCGAGTTGCAGTTGGTGGATGAGTTCTTGGAGCACATATCGCTCGTCGTCCTGACTGCGTATCGGGACGGCAGCACCGTCTATCGGCGCAACGCATCCGCCGAAATCGAAGTGATTCCGATTCCCCCGCGCCCGGCTGCTGAACTCGACCCGACCGGCGCCGGAGATATTTTCGCCACTGCATTCCTCCTGCGGCTCGATGAAACCGGCGACCCGCTGGACGCCGCCCGCTATGCTAATATCACCGCTTCTTTTGGCGTTGAGGGGCAGGGCGTCAGCGGCATCCCAACTCATGCAGATGTGCTGGCCTATATGTCGCAGCATCCGTGGCGACATTGCGGCTAGGCACAAAGTTTGAACTAATGTGCGTTCACAATGAGAACCCTGATTTTTCTGAATTGCGTATTGCGTAAGGGCAGGCGGGACAGCCACGTTTCAATTGCGTCGTCCGCCGGAAAAGTCCCGGTTTCAAACGGGATTCACATTAGACGCTCATTCTCGCAGTCACTTGCATAGGCGCCAGGATCTTCGCGTGTCATGACGGCTCGGATCTTTGCAATCGCAAATCAAAAGGGGGGCGTGGGCAAGACGACAACTGCCGTCAACCTTTGCGCGTATTTGGCGAGAGCCGGGCGCCGCGTCCTGCTGGTTGACAGCGATCCGCAGGCGAACGCCACAACGAGCCTGGGGATCGATCCGCGGGCGTCGCGAGCCAGCCTCTACGAGATTCTGATCGACAGTACGCCGCTTCAAGACGCCATCATGCCAACTGGCCACCCTGGTCTCGAACTGGTGCCAGCCAATCTTGATCTGGCTGGAGCCGAGGTCGAAATCGCCGCACGAATGGCTCGCGAACAGCTGCTATCCAGAGCGTTGCAGCCCATCCGTTGCGTATATGACTACGTCTTCATTGACGACCCGCCCAGCTTGGGACTGATTACGATCAACGGGCTGACCGCAGCGGATGGCATCGTTATCCCGGTTCAGTGCGAGTATTTGGCCCTGGAGGGTTTGAGCCAACTGCTGGATACGATTGATCAGGTGCGAATGGTTTTGAACGCCCGTTTGCAGGTTGCCGGTGTGTTGCTTACGATGTCTGACACTCGCACCAATCTGAGCAACCAGGTGGCTGAAGATGTACGCCAGCACTTCCCCCGGCGGACGTTTCAGACGCTCATTCCCCGTTCGGTGCGCCTCGGTGAAGCGCCCAGCCACGGACAGACAGTGCTGAGTTACGCGCCCGAAAGCGCAGGTGCAAAGGCCTACGAAGCGCTGTCTGCTGAGTTTATGGACCGCTTCCCAGTCGCAAATGGAGCGGCGGATTCAGGTGAGCGCCCCGGCGAAAACGAACACGCGCCGTCAGGGTCTATGGTGTCCAAGAAATGACTCGAGAGACTCCGCCAGGCAACCCGAATCCCCGCCGCCGCCACGGGTTGGGGCGCGGACTGGGCGCATTGCTCGGCAGGGCCACCGCCCGCGGCGATGACGACGTCAGCGAACTGGCCGCCCAGGCTGAGACCGGCGGCATACGTGAATTGCCCATCGCGGCGATTCAGGCGAACCCGCGCCAGCCGCGTGCCCGCTTCGAGCCAGACAGCCTGGCCCAGCTGGCCGCTTCAATCCGCGAACACGGGGTCATCCAACCGTTGATCGTGACCGAAAGCCCGGATCAGCCGCAGCGTTACTGGCTGATCACAGGTGAGCGTCGCTGGCGAGCGGCGCGTCAGGCCGAAATTTCGACCGTGCCCGCGGTCGTGCGCGAGGCGACTCCGCAACAGTTCTTGGAACTGGCGTTGGTTGAAAATCTGCAAAGGGCCGACCTTAGCCCTTTGGAAGAGTCGGCCGCGTACGACGCGCTGATGAGCGAGTTCGGCCTGACCCAGGCCCAGGTAGCAGAACGGGTGGGGAAGAGCCGCTCCGCGGTTGCCAACGCTGTGCGCTTGTTGGGCCTGCCCGCTGCCGCCCAGTCCGCTCTAAACGCTCAACTGATCAGCGCAGGCCACGCACGTTCATTGCTTAGCCTGGAGAGCGACGATGACAGGCAGCGGGCGTTGGACCTGATCCTTGCAAGGGAGCTAAGCGTCCGCCAGACCGAGGCGCTGGTCCGCCGCTGGCTGGAGGAACCGGTCGAGGCCGATCTGGCAGAAGATCCTCCTCACTTGCAGGCACAACTGCGCTTCTGGGAAAACCGTTTCCGAGACCGCCTCAGCACCAAGGTGAGTCTGGAGCGCAAAGGAGACGGCAGCGGCCGGCTCGTCATTCACTTTTACAGCGATGACGACTTGGAGACGATTTACCGAGAAATTATGGGCGCCGAGGAAGACTGACGTTGCGCGATTCTGCGCGTCATCGCGCCAGCAGTAGATCAAATGCTGCAATGCCGTCTGCTGAGGCGAAGCTCGTCCGTCGAATTTCCAGGGGTGCAACATATGCAGGAAGGCCAAATGGCTGAACTCATTGGCAGTGGCCTGCGGGCGGAACAGGACCTGGTCGCCGAGCTGCTGAACGAGGCGCTTGCCGAACTGCCCGAGGGGATGATGCAGTTCGTTCGCAGTGAAGTGGAAGAGGAGCAACTCCTGGCTGGCATTGTGCTGGCTTCGGCCGCGCCCGAAAACGATACGGACGAAGCCATTTCCCGCCGCACGGCATTGGCCGCGGCGTTGGAACTACTGCAAGTCGCACTGAAGATTCATCGCCTGCTGCTGACACCGGCGCAGCCCGACACGATCGATAGCTTCCTCCTGGGAGGTACGATTCTGGCCGGTGATTACTGCTTCAGCCGAGCTGCCGTCCTGGCGGCGCGCACCAATCATCCGCAAGTGGTGAGCGTTTTCGCCGAGTTGCTGAAAGAGGTCAGCCAGGTTAATTTGCGCCACGCGATTGCCAATAATAAAGCCCGCCCCGACGCGAATGCCGCCGACGAGCGAGAGGCGCTCTTCCGAAGCGGCGCGCTGGCCGGCGTGCTGCTGGCTGGGCTGGCCGAGGATGAACAGGCGCGGGTCGCAAAGTATGCGTCCCGATTGAGTCGGCACGGGCTGACAGACGGCACAGCGGCATTCGATTCGGAGTCATCGGATGCTCCCGACGACGACTTGCCGCGGCATCAGAGAGAGCGTTGGCGCGCAATTGTATCTGCGATCAGATAGCAAGCAATGATGGCCGAAAAACAGAAGGTCAGCGCGCCTCGCAAACGGGCGCTGCTGCTCACAACGCCCCATAGCTATCGCACGCAGGACTATCTCGATGCCGCAACGCGCCTCGGTATCGAAACGGTCATCGCCCTCGACACTCCCCAAATACTGGCAGCCGAGTGGGACTTTCGCCTGGGCGTGGACTTCACGGATCCTCGCGAGGCGGCTGACCGGCTTGCACGCATTCTGTCCGAATCCAACAACGCTACGCCGACCGCCGACCCGCTTGACGCAGTCTTGGCGCTGGACGACAGCGGCGCCAGGGTCGCTGCGCTGCTGGCGGAGCGGTTGGGGCTGCCCCATAACAGCCTCACCGCGGCAGAGGCCGCACGCAACAAGTATCGGATGCGCACGCTTTTGGCCGCCTGCGGCGCGCCCGTGCCTGCCTTCGCCCGGTTTCGCACGGATCAGAACCTTAAAGAGATAATCGCCCAGGCTGAGGAGCAGATCGGCTATCCCTGCGTCGTCAAACCGGAGGAACTGAACGGCAGCCGGGGTGTGATTCGCGCCAATCTGCGTTGTGAGCTGGGCGCGGCCGTGAGGCGGCTGACCGCACTCATCGGCGCAGGCCAGACTTTCCTGATCGAAGGCTATATTCCTGGCTTTGAAGTCGCGCTTGAGGGCCTTCTTGATCGCAATCGTCTGCATCTTCTCGCCCTGTTTGACAAGCCGGATCCACTGGAAGGGCCTTATTTTGAAGAGACGATCTACGTCACGCCTTCGCGGCTGGCTCCCGATGTGCAGCGAGCAATCGTCGACACAGCGGAAGCGGCGGCACGCGGACTGGGCCTGCAAACGGGTCCGATTCACGCTGAACTCCGGGTGAACGAGAACGGGTCGTGGATTGTGGAGGTGGCCGGGCGCTCAATAGGCGGGCTGTGCTCGCGGATCTTGCGCTTTGGCATGGAAGTGGGCAGCGGCAGCTCTCTGGAGGAACTAATCCTGCGGCAGGCGTGCGGCCTGCCTCTGGACAGTCTGGAGCGGGAATCTCAGGCTGGTGGGGTGATGATGATTCCAATACCGGAAGCGGGCATTTTTCGCCGCGTGCAGGGTGTTGCGGAGGCGACGGCGGTGTCTGGCATCGAGGATGTGCAGATTACGGCCAAACGCGATCAGTCGCTTGTCCCTTTGCCGGAGGGCGACGCCTACCTGGGTTTCATCTTCGCCAGAGGGCGCTCGGCGTCTGAGGTAGAAGCGGCGTTGCGCCAGGCGCATAGCCGCCTCCAATTTGAGATCGACCCGGAGATTGCGCTGATTAGGTAGCGCCGATCGCTACTTGCGCGGCGCGCCCTTTCCGGCGGGAACGCCTTGGCCCGTACCGGGCGTGCCCTCCGGCGTCCAGCCTTCCGGCATCCGCGCGCCCTCTCCGAAGAAGAACTCTTCCATTTGCTCCATCAGGAAATCCCGCGACTGTGGATCGCCGAGGCTGAGGCCGTAGTGATTGATCAAGACCACGGAATACTGCATCCACATATCCCAGCCAGCTTGCGAGATGTTCTCGAAAATCCGCTGGCCCAATTCGCCAGCACAGGGCGGCGACGCCAGCCCCGGCAACTCCTGCCCTATCTTTGCGCACTCTACCATGCGAGCCATAAGTCTGCTCCAAGACTATGATAAGAAACACTGATACCTCCATTATACGGCCTGAGTTGATTTCGTGTCAATAGAATTGCGCGCGCTGTTTCTGGGGATGTCAGGCCCGTTCAGCCACATTGTGCTGCAAAAGCTGCTCGCAGCCGAGGTGAAGGTGGTCACTGTGCTGCTTGCCGGGCAGCAGTTTCGCCCTCTGGGGGCGGGGCTTCCACCTGGATCAAGCGATTCCGCACAAACTGCCTCAGCGTTTGAACTCCCCGTCTTGAACCCGCGCATCTCTTTTGGCCCGCGCGAGCGCCTGCATCGCGGTAACGAACAAGCCGACTCTGTTTCTCCACTTTTGCATTCCGACACGAGCGCGGCAGACCCTCTCAATCTGGCCCAGGAAGCGGGGATCCCGGCCTATGAATGTGGTGACATCGGGCGAGCGGACGTGTTAAGTCGGCTTGCGGATCTGTCGCTCGACGTTGCTTGCGTTGCTTGCTGGCATCGCATCATACCTCCCAGCGCGCTGGGCATTCCACGGTACGGCTTTCTCAATGTGCATCCCTCTCTGTTGCCCGCCTACAGGGGACCGCATCCGCTCTTCTGGCAGTTCCAGGCGGGCGAAACAGAAACCGGCGTGACCGTGCACTTGATGGACGCGGGTATGGACACGGGCGACATTACCGGACAGCGAACGGTACAATTCACCGACGGCATCCATATTATTGAGGCCGAAGCCCTGTGCGCTTCTGTCGGCGGCGAACTGCTGGCGGAGACGCTGGCCGCCCTGGCGCATGGGAAGAGCGAACGACAGCCGCAAACTCATGGCAGCTACTTCCCATCGCCGACGCTGGACGATTTCGCGCTTGACACCAACTGGGATGTGCGGCGGGCGTTCAACTTTATGCGGGCGACCGCAGAGTTTGGCGTCCCCTTTCGCCTGGAAGTGGATGGAGCAGTACACTGGCTGAGCGATGCTCTCGCATGGCAGGAGGGAGAGCCTTCAGAGTCCGCAGGAGATGGCGGCGTCTGCATACGTTTTCGGGATGGCGTACTGTGGGCTGAAGAATGGCGAGGCCCACCTGCTTGACAAGCACGCGCCCGCCTGTTGTCACACTCACACTGTTCGTCTAAAATGTCTTTATCCCGCAGACAATCGCCTCGACGATATGAAACAGGAAACTATGATGTCCCTCATGCCAATCCCGCCGGGGATGAAGATCGCGGCGCAGGTGTCGCCGGACGCAGACGACGATGAATTGCAGTTTGTCAGGCAGATGGGCATTGACTGGGCCGTCTGTTGGACCGACGGCCAACATGCCGGATACGACTATTACGCGCGCACGAAAGAACGCTTTGACAAGGCCGGAATCCGCATCTACGGCTTCGGCAACCGCGATGTCCACAATCAGGACGCCATCGTTCTGGCGTTGGACAACAGGGATGCCAAAATAGAGGAGTACCTGAATCACCTGACGGCGCTGGGCAAGGCCGGAATCCCTTACACCACTTACGCCCACATGGCCAACGGCATCTGGAGCACGGAACGTGAACTGACTCGCGGCGGCGCCTCGGCGCGCGGCTTTGATCTGGCGAGAACTGAAGCAGGCCACTGGGCCGGCCAGCTCTACTATCTGCCCTTCACCCATGGCCGGGTCTATTCGCAGGACGAAATCTGGGAAAACTTTCGTTACTTCGTCGAGCAGGCCGCGCCGGTCGCCGAGGCAGCCGGTGTCCGCATCGGCATCCACCCCGACGACCCGCCCCAGCCCGAACTTGGCGGCGTGCCGCGTTGTATCTTCAGCAGCTATGACGGCTATCACCGCGCCATGCACATCGCCGACAGCCCCAATGTAGGCATCTGCTTCTGCATCGGCTGCTGGCTGGAAGGGGGCGAGTTGATGGGCAAGGGCATTGAGGAGTCGCTGACCGAGTTCGGGCAGTGCAACAAGCTCTTCAAGATCCATTTTCGCAATGTAGACCAGCCCTTGCCCCACTTCGTTGAGACGTTCGTGGATGACGGCTATTTTGACATGTACAAGGCGATGCGTGTGCTGGAAGAGACCGGCTTCGATGGCGTGCTGATCCCGGATCACATCCCGATGATGGCGGACGATCCCCGCATCGGCGCCGCCTATACGATTGGCTACATGAAGGCGCTGCTGAAACGGGCGCAGGAAGAGACGAAAGCATAGGTGAAAACATGAATACTGTTGGAATTCTCAGCCCTGGCGATATGGGGCACACTGTCGGAGAGCGACTGCGCGAACATGGCCTGCGCGTGATCGCGCATCTGGCTGATCGCAGCGAGCGTACCAGGCAGTTGGCCGCCAAAGCCGGCATCGAAGAGGCGACTTCCTACGAGGCGTTGGTCCAGGAGGCGGATGTAGTGCTTTGTATCCTGGTTCCTGCCCAGGCGAACGCTGCGGCGCAGAAGGTGGCCGCGGCCTTACGCCGGACCGGCGCCGATCTTCTTTACGCCGACTGCAACGCCATTGCGCCACAGACGACCAGAGGTATCGGAGAGGTGATCACCGATGCCGGGGGCCGCTTTGTCGATGCCTCGATCATTGGTCCGCCTCCACGACGGGAGGGCGCAACGCGTTTCTATGCTTCCGGCGTTCATGCAAGCGAACTGGCTCGACTCAACAGCTACGGCCTTGACGTGTCGGTCATTAGCGACCGTATCGGCAACGCGTCCGCTATCAAGATGTGCTACGCCGGACTGACCAAAGGGCTGACCGCCCTGTGTATGGAACTGGTTGTGGCGGCTGAGGCGCTGGGCGTGCGCGAGGCGCTTTTTGAAGAGTACCGCATGAGCCAAGGGGCCATGTTGAAGCGGATGGAGGGGGGGCTGCCGGGGATGCCGCCCAAGTCGCGGCGCTGGGTGGGGGAGATGGAGGAGATCGCCGCCACCATGGCGGGCGTCGGCTTGTCGCCTAAATTCCACGAAGGGGCTGCCGACATCTATCGCTTCGTCGGCGGCACCGCGCTGGCGGATCGCACGCCGGAGGAGCCGGACGCGCCGACGCTGGAGGAGATGCTGGCAATGCTGGTCGACGCGCTGCCCGCCCGCTGACGCGCAGCGCGCGCCGATCTCTGTCGATACAGCCCGTGGGATGTCCGTTCATGATGCGCGTTCATCAACGTAATCGAGCGCGAACCGCCACGCTCACCTGTTCCACGAAAACCACGATGAGAAGGACGACCCCAGTCAGGGTAGCGACCTTATCATATTGGAAGGCGCGGATATAGAGTTGGATATAGAAGCCGATGCCCCCTGCGCCAACGAGACCCAAGACCAACGAATCGCGGAAGTTCAGCTCGAACCGGAAGAGCGTATCACGGGCCAGGTCGGGGGCAACCTGAGTCAACACGGCAAAGCGTACTCGTTGCCACCAAGTAGCCCCTGCGCTGTCGAGCGCCTCCACCGGGCCGCGTCGGGCGTTTTCAAATGCCTCAGCATAGAATTTGCCCAACATGCCTGTCGAGTGAACGGCAACGGCCAGCACACCAGGGAATGGCCCCAATCCCACTGTGCTGACAAAGACCAACGCCAACAGAATCATGGGGATCGCGCGCAGGATACTCAGCAGCCACCTTACCGGTTGATGCACCCAAACTGGGGTCAGATTGGTGGCCGCCAGTATGCCTAAAAAGAAAGAGGACACCGTGCTTAACACCGTGCCCAACAGAGCAATCTGCACAGTTTCCCCTGTGGCTTGAAGCACTGTCGCGGCTACATCTATATCTGGCGGCACCATGCGGCTGAAAAATTCGGCCATGCGCGGCAACCCGGTAACCAGCTTGCCAAAGGCAAAGTCAGAGCCGCGCCAAGCCCATGCGACTAAAGTGATGAAGAGCAACACACCGGCTGTGCGCAGCAGGCTTTGACGCAATGGGGGGCGCGGGTATTCAAGTGTTGTCACGACATTGCTTGCACGAGAGAGGGAGCAAGGGAACGTTGTCTGGCGGATGTTAGCTTGCTGACAGGCTGTATGTCTATGTTGCGACCATAGATGGCCTGAAGCGCTGCATCATTGAAGCGTGTAGATTGCTCGTCGTAAACAATACGACCAGCGCGCAGGCCAATGATGCGGTCAGTATAACATTGGGCGAGAAGCGGTTGATGTAGGCTCATAATCAGTGTCGCATTGCGGCGTTGGCTCACGTTCGAGAGCAAGCCAAGCATATCGTCGGCTAAAGCAGGATCCAGATTGCTGACTGGTTCATCGGCCAGAATGATCTTGGCTTCTTGAGCCAAAACGCGAGCCACGCCCACGCGCTGTTGTTGACCACCACTTAATGTATCTACGCGCTGGTTGGTCTGAGCCAGTAGATCGACTTCGGCAATGGCCTCCATTGCCGTGATTTTGTCCGTTTCTGCAAACCAGCCGAATAGACTCCCTAGTGGGTTGGCATGCCCCAGTCTGCCCCATAGCACATTCTGGAAGACTGTCGCTCGCTCGACTAGATTGAAATCCTGAAAAACGAACCCCACCTGTCGACGCATGACGCGTGTCCAATGGTTACGATGCCGCTGGGCAGCGTTCAAATTTATCCGATTGCCAAGAATACTCACTTGCCCGTTGTTGGATTGAACATAGCCATTCAACAGTCGCAGGAGGGTTGTTTTGCCCGCGCCACTCGGACCAATAATCGCAACGCGTTCCCCACGCGTAATCGTTAGCTGGTCAATAGTCAGCGCAAACGGTTTATCAACCAGATGCCGCACCGCTATATTGCGCAGTGTAATGACCGGGTTGCTGCTATCTTTGGGGCGCCGAACGTCTACTCGCCTGTTTGGGGGGTGTTTGTATTGTTTATGGTCGTTTACAAAAGAGTTGGTCTTCACAGACATACCCTTATCCTTTTATTCAATGAGCCCATAAAGCCGGGCTACCTCCTCAACTGAGGTGTAGTCATCATGCGTTGCTTCCACATAGCCATCCGGGCTGTAGACATATTTCAAAAGATGCTTATAGTCTGGCTCATTCAGTTTGAGCATGACCTGCCTAAACGCTTCGACACGGCTGGGGTCCAGCCCGGCGCGCGCCAGCACGACATGGGACGGGATCGGGGCGGACTCGGCGATCCAGGTGAGTTCTTCGAGTTGATCAGGCGCTACGAGTAACTCGGCATACTGACTGGCGCCAGCGGCGTCGACAAACCCGTTGATGACGGCCTGAAGTGATTGCTGATAGCCGCCCGCGAAATAAATGTTGCTGAAAAAATTCTGGGGATCTTCATCCCGCGCCAGGTATCCAGCCTGGACAAATAAGTCCAGCGGATAGAGGTAGCCCGATTCGGAAATCGGATCGGCAAAGGCGATGCTTTTGCCTCTCAAGTCTTCCAGCGTTTCTATGCCGCTGTCCTTGCGGACAAAGATGCGACCGGTGTAGACAGGGCTACCGCGGTAGATTTCCGCCAGGATGACCTCGGCGCCCGTCTGGTCATGCGCGAGCACATAAGGCAACGCGCCCATAAATGAGATATCAGCATCTCCATTGCGCAGCGCCTCGACCGCCGCAGCATGATCCTGGGTGACAAATCCTTCAACAGGGATGGCAAGCTCATCCGCAAGGTAGGCCGTAATTTGATCAATATCACCAAGGAGTTTTTCGGGATTTTCCTGGGGAATAAAAGCCAAAACCAATGGCTTACTGGCTTCAAAATCTGCTGATTCGTCTGAAGCTGGTGATGCCATGTCCTCTAATTGCGCAAAGCTGCAAGCGGCTAGTGCGGCCGCGCACAGCAATGCGAACAGAAAGTAAGTCGTCTGTTTCATAGGTTGCTTTCTTCCTCACTTAAAACTTGGCCCGTATTTATCTGCCAGCGCCTTGTATTCTTCATTCAATTCAGCTGCCAGATCCCAATTGTCATCTTCGATGGCCACCTTGATCTCGTCTAGCTTGTCGGCAATTTCATAGGCTTGCGGAATCACGTAACGGTCGGTCGCGGCACTGGCATCGAGGCGCAGGTCAGGCGCAACTGTCTCTATCAGCAAAATGGCATGATAGGTGTCCTGAGCCGGAATGAGTAGATCCAGGGTGCTCAGAAAGGTGGAGAGTTCGGCCCAATCCAGCGCAAAACGTGTGTTCTCCTCATCAAATAATTCCCATGGACTGTCGGCTCCGCCCACCGCTTCCAAATACGCGGTCAGATCGGCTCTGTCTTGCGAAGAGAGACTTAGGTCGAAGTTGCTGTCAAACCAATTCACAACATCGGCTAGCGTGGCGAGCGAACCATCATGCATGTAGGGCGCGGTCTGGGCAACGTTGATCAATGTAGGTGTGTCAAAGGCGCTGTCGCGCGCGAATTCGCTGGACGGATTGCCTGAACCAATGTCGTGGGAAAGGCGATCGATGAAGTTGGCGCTGGCAATATGGCAGGTGCGACACGACCGACCACCCATACCTTCATACGGTATGTTGAAGAGGACTTCCCCGCGCAACGCGTCCGCGGACGCGTTGCCATTCAGCGTGCCATCCTTGTTGAGCAGTGAGTTAGGCTGCCAGTCAAACTCTAACAGGTAGATCACCAGCGCATCAAGCATGAAGGGCGTAGGCTCCTCACCGGCAAACTCGTTGACAATGACGTTGCGGACGAAATTGCGTAAGCTGCCAAAGCGACCGTCGCGGCCATAGGGGCCTGTAAAACGAATGCCGCGCAGACTGGGGATATCGAGCGAGTCGTTGCGTTGGTCGTTGAAGATTGGATTAAAGAAACCGCCATCTACATCCGCCGCGCCAGGTTGATGGCTCACGCCAGGGATAAAGAAATCCTTATTAATATCGCTGCGGTTGTGACAGGTCGAGCATGCGATGCCCATACTGCGCGCCGGCTCTCCAAAGATGGCTGGAGAATCGAAAAGCATATCCCCGTAGGCCACGAGGGGTAGGTCCGTCTCCTCAAAACCACGTTCCTCAAAATTGAGCGCCAGCAATGGTAATGGGTCCTGGTCATTCAGGTTTGTGCCGGGCGGCAACCAAGGGGCAATATTGATCGTCGCGGCCATTTTTGTGGCTGGTATCGGCGCCAGGGGGGCAGGCACTGCCGAGCCAGCGACCTCAAAGTTATCTATGAGATATGTCTCAATCACCTGCCGCGCGGCATCGAATTTGGCTGGATCAGACGCCGTGCCGCCAACCCCAGAGATTCCCGCATGACCAACGCTGCTGGCCAGACCGAGCCAAGCAAGCCCCAATTGCTTAGTGGCCTTTGGATCAATCTGTGAGATGAAGTCTTGGAACGCTCGATAGATGCGCTGCGCTTGCTTCACATCTTCGGTTGCTGCACCGGGTTGCGCTAACTTGGCGGCAGCTTCATGAAGAAAATAACGGGACAATTGAGAGATGGCTCGTGTCGACGCGACATAGAGCTGCGCCTTATCCTGATTATCGATTGCGAACTGAATCGCGGCAGCATGATCGATACCGTCAATTGTAGAAGCAGGATCGAGTGCCTGATAGACTGAGTCCAAGATTCCCGCAAACTCCGGCTCGCTCACCGTCTTATATTCTTCGTCAATCAACGCCCAGTTGGTAGGCTTCAAATTGGCATAGAAGAGGCTACGCAAATAAGAGGCCGGAGCCGGATGCCATGGTTCCTCCGGCACAATGTGCGCCCGACTAGAAAGGGGTATACCAAAGCTTGGCAGCAAAAACACCAGCATGAATAGCCACCGACGCCTCTTTCCCCAGAATTCTTGTTTGCCCTCTTGTTTTTCATTGATCATGTCAACCTCTCCTATGGTGATTGAGGCTGCCCCTGGATGATCTCAGCGCTATAAGGACCGACAATTCGACGCAAATTATCAATTGAGGCGAGTGCATAGGTATCTCGCAATGGTAGAAGGGCAAAATGCCAGCACATATCTGTGGTTTCTATCAAGAATAATGAGAGACTTGAAAAGTACATCTCCAACAAAAATATAATTTAGATTGAGCTAAATTATATTTTATGCATACGCTACTGTCAAATCAGAGCAAACGGACAAAACAGCCTGTTCTGGTAACGGGAAGCTATATCACTCGTGACTTGGGCGCATTTGAGTTGGGGGCGAATTGCAAGAGAGATTGGACTCTTGACAAGACTCGACTCGACTCGACGTGAGTCGAGTAGAAAGCGAACTTTTCCAATTGAACAGTCGAGCCGAAATCAGGGTGTTTAGGCGGTACTGGCGCCCTTAACCACCATTATGGGGCGTGGTCGTTGCAGCAATTTCATGCCCCTGCGCCGTCCGCCTGCCTGCTGATGCTGGCGAGGCAGGCTTGTCAAGAGACCAATGAACCCCGGAGCTAAGTGTACTCGAGACTCGGATCGTCGCGGATGTAGCTAAACTCCTGGCCGAGGTAGGGAAGGGGAGGGAGATCGTGCCAATCGCGCAGGATGTGATAGGCCGTGGAAGTCAGCATCTGGCAGGAGTCTACCGCCTCCCGCCATTCGGGACGTTTTATCTCCTCTACTGTTTCTTCCAAGGGCAGGATTCCGAAATCCCAGGCGCCGCAGAGTCGCGCCAGAAAATCTACCCGATCCGCCAGCGAATCAAGCGATTCGGGCACGTCAGTGTCAGGATACAACGCTCCATCTATCCACTCCTGCATTGAGAAACTCCTCGCTGAACCAGCTTCTGGTCTTCTCCGCCTCCATTCTCTGCCTCTCGTCAGCGATGGTGTCCAGAGGCCGACTCAGTTCAATGCGTTTGAGATGTGTCGTCATAGCCAGCTCAGCACGTGAAAAGGAGGTCGCTCTGCCGGTGCGTTCCTGCCGCACTCGCCAGAGTTGCCAGCAATCCTGCGGAGAAATGATTCTGGTCTCGCAGACTGCGTAGATGTCCCGAAAGTCCCGCGGCGCGCCCCGCTCAACCAAGGCGACCATTTTGCTGGCGATCAGATCGTCCAAGCTGTCGAGTTGAACATCGGTCCACGAAGAAGAAACAGTGTCATTCAACTGAACTGAACGAACTGCGAACTGGAAACTGAATATATTTTCCTGTCCTCGATCAGGTCAAGACTGACGACATCTCCCCACTCGCGTTGTCTGACCTCGCCATGCGCAGCCAAAACATGGGCAACGACTTCCACGACTTGCGTTCTTTGTACAGGGTTCGCGTCTTCTGCCCACCAGGCGTCAATGTCGTTCGTCGGCCTGTAGTCGAGATAGTGTAGCAGGCCGAAAGCCCTTCCCAAAGAGATCGCCTGCCCCAACCCGGCTGAAGCGAGCGCCTTCAGGCAGAGTTCCGCATATAGGGAAATGTGTGTTGGGCGTTTCGGTTTGCAGTCAATCACGCAATGTTTTCCTGAACGTGCAAGGTCGAAACACGTTGGAGCAACAGCCGTGTCGTCGCCACATTCGCGCTCATTGCGCTCTCTCCCTCACCATCTCATGCCCCTCGAACAGATCTCGGGCGACTGCGCCCTGGCTCTGCGCCGGCGGGTCGACGCCCAGGATATGGCAGATCGTCGGCACTACGTCCGCGGCGTGGATGTAGCCCAGCCGCTCTGCGGGCCGTTCATATCCCTGCTTCAACCCCGGCCCGGAGAGCAGGAAGGAACCGTAGGTGGAGGAGAAGCCGTTGTCGGTCGGAATGAAGCCGCCATGATGCGCGCCATAGACGAGGGGCGCGCCGACATTGCCGCCGCCTTCGATACCCAGCCACTGCGTGTAATAGCCGCTCACATAGTCGTGGTCCCAGGCGAAGATCACATCGCCGCACTGGTCTCCCCACTGGCCCAGCAGATAGGCGTCCCGCTTTGGCAAGGCGATGGCTATAGGCGTACTGCCGGTCTCTGCGTCCACCCATGTACGCAGCGCAGTGAGCAACTTGCGCTCAATCGCATCGAACTCCGGCCCCGGCTCGGCATTGATGGTGATGTCAAAACCGCGCTTGGACAGATAGGCGGTAGTCTTCTCCCAGTCGATCTCCTCTGGTGGAATCTGATCCTGATCATGGGCGATAGCGTCTGAGCCGTTCCTCAGCGCCAGAAAGCCCTCGTCGTGCAAGAACATGCGGATGTTGGCGATGCGAATATCTGGAAAGGCGCCGTGGTCGGCCAGGATGCCGACAAAGACTTCGTCGCCATTCCGGGTTGCAGCGTCGGCGGCCGCGTACATGCGGCCCAAAACGCGGTCGCCCACTTGGTAGGCGCGGCGGAAATAGTCCAGGTATTTGTCTCTCGCATCGGGGTTGAAGCCGGGGCAAACAGGGTCAACGTCGGCCAGGTGGATGTGGTTGAGATAGTCGTAGAGATGCCAGTGGCAGGTGAAGTAGGCGCAATCTTTTTCGTGGAGCAAATAGTTGGCTACGTCTGCGAACCACATCCCCTGGTATTCGCATTCCTCCAGGGCGGTATCGAAGTCGGTCATGCCCGCGGTGTAAGGCGTCATGGAGGCATGTTCCTGATACGGGCCAAAGCGCTCGATCAACTCGGCCTCCAGTTCACTGTCACCGTAGGTGAAGCCGTTGGTGTAGGTGATCTGCGTGCGGTACAGCTTCAAGCCATTGCCGTCGGCAGCCAGCTCCAATAGCTTGAGACGCACGGACGCCTGTTGCGCGCGCCCGTCTATGCGGAACGTCTCGATAGCCCACTCGCTCCATTCCCCCAGGTTGGCCGCGGCGACCGCGTCACTGCCGTTGCGACTGCGGCAGATCAATACTCGATCATAGCCCGCGCCCTGGCTATCAACGGCCAAGAGGTGGAAGGCGTTGGCATCGCCACCCAGGCGGGCGTTGGCCGTGAAAGTTGTAGCCAATGGAGGCGAGGCGCTCTGGGGCAGATTGCTCCAACCATCCGCCCCGGCCAGTTGCGGGATGATCTCGACGCTGCGGGGACCACTCATCGCCGAGCCGTCGTGTCCCATGGCGACATCGCTGGCTGCCGATGCGTCCGTTGTGTAGGCCTGGGCCGCGGCAACCTCAAAGTCGGTCTTGTGGTGGCTGGGATGGCCGAAGCCGTCAACGACATAACCGATCTCGACGCCGGAGGGATGCGCGCCGGGATAGTGGACGGCAACGCTCTTGAGGCCGGCCCGCTCCAGCGCATTCCAGATTCGTTCAGCATTGTTGGCGAGGCCGTCGAAGCTGTCGACCAGCTGGTCGCGGGCTTCACCCTTCGATTTCTTATCCAGAATCGTCTGCCAAGTGGAGACGCTATGCGTCCCGGTATGGGCGCCGGTCGAAAGGGTGGCCCAGTTGGTGGGCGTCCAGACGGGGAAGGACGGCAAAGTTTGGTTGACTGTGCCTTCCCGGTGCAGGCGGCTGAAGTTCGGCAGGCAGCCCTCAGCCGCGAAGAACCTCATCATCGGAGTGATGAAGCCGTCCATCCCATAGGCATATATCTTCTTTTTCATAACCTGCTCCCTGTTCGTTGCAGGGAATTGTGGGCGGTCGTCTCTGCAAAACGCAACTCATGTCACAATGTTTCGCAGGGTCTGCGCAGATGCAGCTTGGCAGTATAAATTAGGGGCACATTCTTGCCGGCGAGGTCTTTGCGCCAAGTAGCATGTTTCGGCAGATGCGGCTGTCAGCGATGATCTACCGGATATGGTCAAGTTCTGGGTATAGGCCCACGCTCTCCAATCGATAAGCTTTCAGCCACCTTCTTTCCAGGCGAGATGGATACATCAGTGGGCTACCCCTAATTGTCGAATTGCCGGTGATCAGTGCCCAAGTCCCGGAGTCGGCGACAGGCGAACGCGGCCCGGGGATGCAACCCAAAAGGCAAAGACTTGCTGTCAAACGGAATTCACATCAGAGTCAGGGTTGTATGAAGGGCTGGCTGGTCGGAGTATAACAGCACTTCGCCCTAGCGTGCAAATGCCCACTTGCGAAGGCGCGTGGCCCAGGACTTGGGTGGAGGCAGGACTCGTCGGCCGCGTCGGCAGCGCCAGCGCGAAAAATTCATCCCATCATACCGCCCACTATACTCATCGCAACAGCGGCGAAAACAATGAATATGATCATCAGAGCCAGCCAACTTCCCAATAGAAATCCTGCAAAGACAAATGGACTGGGGGCGCTGCTCTCTTCCGCTTCTTCTGCTACACTGCCTGCTATCTGCGTCTCGGTCGTGTCTTCAAGCGCTGTCTCTTGAACAGTTTCTTCGGCCACAGTTTACTCTCCTTGTCGCGTGCCAGATAATGTGAGCAGTTGTCCAATCGGATAGTTGACGAGCCGCCCGAGCGGGGCGCGACTTGAAACCTATCCTGAATTGGTTCGCCGCCATTATAGCACGGGCGCGGGCGGCATGCACGACTTTCCCTGGTCGGCATGGCGCGTTACAATGCTTCCGCAACTGAACCTGGAGGCAGACTATAATTGTGGAGGTGTACATGGACTATCGGACATTCGGACGCACCGGCCTGCAAGTCAGCGTCGTTGGCTTGGGGACAGGCGGCCCGAGCCAATTGGGGCAGAAAAGCGGACGCAGTGAAGAGGAATCGATCGCGGTCGTGCGCCGCGCGCTCGATCTGGGGATCAATTATATAGACACGGCTGAGAACTACGGCACCGAAGAGATTGTCGGCAAAGCCATGCGCGGCGCAGACCGGCACAGCCTCGTGCTGTCATCCAAGAAGGGCGCGTATCGGAAAGGAAAACCGGTACCGCGGCAGGAGTTCGCAGCCGGTGTCGAGGCCAGCCTCAAGCGCCTGGGCGTGGATATGATCGACGTTTTCCATCTACATGGCCCAACCCTTGACCAGTACCAGCATGTACGCGAACAACTTGTGCCGGTTCTTCAGCGATTCCAACAGGCGGGAAAAGTTCGCCATCTGGCAGTCAGCGAACGCTTCCCCGCTGAACTGGAGCATAGCACTCTGCGCCAGGCAATCGCCGATGACCTTTTCGATGTGGTGATGGTCGGCTTCAACATCCTCAATCAGACAGCCCGCCAGTTGGTTTTTCCGGCCACCAGCGCGAAGGGCATCGCGACAGAGGGAATGTTTGCAGTGCGTCGGGCCTTCAGCAATCCCCAACGGCTGCGGGAGATTCTGGCTGAACTGTGCGAGATCGGCGAGATCGACGCGGCGTCTGTCGATCTGACGGATCCGCTGGCATGGGCGCTTGCGGAGAGCGATGCCAGGACCGTGCCGGAGGTCGCCTATCGATTCTGCCGCCACGAGCCGGGCATCGATCTGGTTCTCACCGGCACCGGCAACGTCCGCCATCTGGAGGAAAATGTAGCCTCGCTGCTCAGGCCGCCTCTGCCAGCATCGGTGACGGAGCGGCTGGGACAGATTTTTGGACGGGTACGTTCTGCTTCAGGCGGGTAGCGTGCATTCAACAGCCGCAAGCGTCTCTAGTCCAGAAACTCAATCATGCCGCTGCCGCCGTCCACACGCACGCGCTGCCCGGTCTGCAAGCGCTCCGTTGCCCTATCGACGCCGACAACCGCAGGGATGCCATACTCGCGGGCGACAACCGAGCCATGGGTCATCATCCCTCCCACCTCCATCACCAGCCCACCGGCGGCGAGGAAGAGCGGAGTCCAGGAAGGGTCTGTGCCGGGGCAGACGAGGACTTCGCCATGTTGCAACTCGGCATTGGCCGGACTGAAAACGACACGCACCGTGCCCTCGACGATACCCGGTGAGACGCCCGAACCGACGAGTTTTCCTGTGTCAGCGTTGGCCGAAGCGGAGAGACCGGCGAAGATGGCCGTGCCGTCGCTGAGCAGCAGCCGGGGGATTGGCTGGCGGCGCTGTTCGTACCGATCCGTAACTCTCCGTGCGCGGACCAGAGCTTGCCAATCCCCTGGCGCGTTCATGGCCAAAGTTCTTAATTCGCGTATGTTCAAGTAGAAGAGATCGTCTGCACGGTCCAAGACGCCCCTTTCAACCAATTCTTCCCCGCTTTCGATCAACTTTAGCCGCACAATATCTATCAACCGGATCAGTGTAAACTTGGGGCTTTCGCGCAGGCCCGCCAGAACTCGCACGCGTTTCGCCAGCCAACGCACGAACCATCCAGCCAATGGAGAGCGCCAAGCCTGGGTTGCGGCGGCGGCTAGTTTTTCGGTTGCCTGCGCGGCGGCATGCTGGCCATGATGGAACATTCTGTCCGGCGCGGCGCGCTCGTCGGCAATCGACAGATAACTTTGCAGCGCAGAGATAACCGGTATTGGCATCTCCCGCCAACGAGGTTGGCCGAAATCAATCTCCGCCAGCCCGCGCATTCCATAACGCTCCAGGAACCCGGTCAGGGCAACCTGGATCGAGGCTGGCAGCCTCTGCTTCTCAAAGTCCTGGGCCAGAGTCTTTGCGTCTGCGGTGGAAAAACCAGCCGCGCCGTCAGCATCCTCTCTTATCCTCTGCGCCACTTGCCACAATGCCAGGTCCATTTCCGTCGTCACATTATTGGGCAGGCCCCGCGTCAGATCCAAAGCCAATTGCGGAGGGATGTCTTGACCTGACCGCGCCAGCAGGGAAGACAGCCGATGTAGCGCAGCCAAGCACCCATAGCCAACAACGACGAGTGGGATAAATCGTGGCAACAGGAAGGGGAATAGGGAGTTGTAGCACAGCCATTCGCAGAGATCGATCTGCTCGTCGAGCGTTCGCGCAGTGCGCGCCCTCTCTTCCGCGTCGGCGATGCGTGCCTCGATGGATGCGTGAACCTCCTGCACCGCCGCTTCAGGACGGATCAGCGCCCGCACGGCTGACTTCAGTAGACGAAGCAAGAACGGAGCAACGCGGGCAAGGGCTTCCAAGCGAACTGTGCCGCCTTCCAGCCGCGGGTCGTCTACCAGTCTGCTTGCCGTCTCTGCAGCGCCAGGCTCTACCAACGGAAAGGCCCTGAGAAAGATGCGGCGGCCAATGGGATTGCGCAGCGCGTCTGTGACCGCGAGCCACGGACGTTCGGCGGCGGTATAGATAAGCGTCTGATTATAGATTGTAGCGTCGCCCCCGAAGGTCTGGCCCAATCCGGCAAAGATGCCGCGGATCATCTCCTGGCCGAACGGCGTGAACGGCCCCAATACACCTTGAATGGCCCCCAATGAAACATAGACCTGAAGGCCATCTTCATCACCGGAGCGCGGCAAAGGGAAAAGCGAGGTAATCGGGCGCGATTGCAGCAGGAAAAGTTGACCGTCGGCAAATCCCCACTCGATGTCCTGGGGAGAGCCATACAGGGCAGCCACCCGCTTTCCCGTCTCTGTTAGCGAACCGATCTGTGCATCCGTGAGCGCCTGCCGATCAGAATTCTCTCCCTGTTCCGTCGTGATGCCGCCCTCAGCCAGCCCGCGCATGATCGTCGCCTTGGCGCCCAGCTGCTTTTCGAGGATGCGGCCTGTGCTGGTTTCGACAAGGTAGTGGTCCGGCTCCACCTGCCCGCCGACGAGCGCTTCACCGAGGCCGAAGGTGGCGTCAATCGCCGACTCCGTGCGCCGCCCGGTCAACGGGTTGGCAGTGAAGAGCACGCCCGATGTCTCGCTCTGCACCATCGTTTGCATGACTACCGCCAACGAGACCGCCGACTGGTCGATGCGATTGCGCGCCCGATAGCCGATGGCACGCGCCGTCCACAAGCTGCTCCAGCACTCCACCACCGCGCTTAGTAGCGCCTCCTCCCCCAGGACATTCAAGATCGTCTCCTGCTGACCGGCGAATGACATATCAGGCAGGTCTTCGGCAGTTGCAGAGGAGCGGACCGCCACTCCGGGGCGGCCCATTTCTGCATAGGCCGCGCATATCTGCCCCGCAAGTTCGTCCGGGATTGAGCATTCATCCAACCGAGCGCGCAGTCGACCGGACAGCGCGGCCAATGCGTCCGCGTTGCCGGCGTCAATCGCAGCCACTTCGGCGGCCATCCAGCCCGCTAGTCCGGCGGCAGTCACGAACGCATCATAGCCGTCGGTCGTGACAATAAATCCGCCGGGCACAGGAAACCCGGCCTGGGCCAGCCTGGCCAGATTCAGCCCCTTTCCCCCCGCGCGGGGCAGCGTTGCCCCTGGCATATCCAGAGGCAGACAATAGGGACGGTCCGCCTGGGTGAAGGAATCTCGCGCATCATTCATGGCACATAAACCCGAAATTGGTCAACAAGTTGGAACGCAACCATACTACAAGGGCCAGCGGTCATCAAGCGTCGCATTTGTCCGCAGCGGTGTTGACGACTTTCGATGATTTAAGTATGCTTGGTGTGTACCTCTTACCTCTTTCCCTTCACACAAGGAGCATTCCATGTCACGGGAGAATGTACGCGGGCAAGACCAGGTGAATGTCATAGTCATTGGGGAGACCTTACCTGAATCGGAAGCGATCCTGACCGCGGAGGCGCTGGCTTTTGTCGCAGAGCTGCATGTAAAATTTGACTCCACGCGCCGTGATCTGCTTGCTGCTCGGAGGGCGCGGCAGGCGCGCATCGACACAGGTGAAGTTCCCGGCTTCCTGGCGGAGACGAAGGATGTCCGCAACAGCGCATGGCAGGTGGCCGATACACCCGACGATCTGCAGCGGCGCTGGGCGGAAATCACCGGCCCGGTCGAGCGCAAAATGGTGATCAATGCGCTCAATTCCGGCGCCGATGTCTTCATGGCAGACTTTGAGGACGCCAACTCGCCCACGTGGGCAAACTGTGTGCAAGGCCAGCTGAACCTGTATGACGCCGTGCGCCGACAGGTCCGACTGGAGGACGAGGCCAGAGGGCGTGTCTATGAACTGAATGATGAGATTGCAACGCTGCTGGTTCGGCCTCGCGGCTGGCATCTTGTGGAGAAGAACGTCCTGGTGAATGACGAACCGATCTCAGCCAGCCTGTTCGATGTGGGGCTATATGTCTTCCACAATGCGGCCGAGCGTCAGCGCCGGGGCACCTCCTGCTATTTTTATCTGCCCAAACTGGAGAGCCATCTGGAGGCCCGACTGTGGGCCGATGTGTTTACGCACGCAGAAGAGGCTCTCAACATTCCCCACGGCTCTTTCCGCGCGACCGTTCTGATCGAGACGATTCTGGCCGCGCTTGAGATGGAAGAGATTCTTTACGAGCTGCGCGATTATTCCGCCGGACTCAACGCAGGTCGTTGGGATTACATCTTCAGCACCATCAAGAAGTTCGCCAATAACCCGAACACGATTCTGCCGGATCGTGCGCAAGTTACCATGACCACGCCTTTCATGCGCGCCTACACCGAGCTGCTGGTTCGCACGTGCCATAGCCGCGGCGCGCACGCAATCGGCGGGATGGCCGCCTTCATTCCCAGCCGCCGCGATCCGGAGATCAACGAGCAGGCGCTTTCCAAGGTGAGAGCAGACAAGGAACGTGAATCCTCTGATGGCTGCGACGGCACATGGGTGGCCCATCCCGATCTGGTATCTCTGGCACGAGGCATCTTTGAAGAGGCAACCGGCGGCGCGCCGCACCAGAAGCACCGCATGAGGGAGGATGTGACGGTGCAGGCGGATCAGATCGCCGATGTAGGCGTCCCCGGCGGAACGATAACCGAGAGCGGTCTGCGCACCAATGTGGATGTCTCGCTCCAATATCTGAATGCCTGGCTTTTGGGAAACGGCGCGGCGGCTATCTACAATCTGATGGAGGACGCGGCCACCGCCGAAATCTCGCGTTCGCAGATCTGGCAGTGGATACGCCATCAAGCCAAGCTGGATGACGGGCGCACAATTACCCGCGAACTGTACCAGCAGATTCGCGATGAGGAACTGACAAGGCTGGACGAGTTTGGACCGGGTCGGCTGGAGGAAGCGGCTGAGATTCTGGACAAGCTGATCCTGACCGACGACTTTGTCGAGTTCCTTACACTGATCGCCTATGACTATCTTTCGTGACAAGGCATGCGGCGGGCGGTGCATATTGACTGTTGGCGCGGTTCGGATCAATCGCGCTAATCTGTTAGACTTTAATCCATTGCGCACTGAATTGGCATAGTGGCTATGACGAAAGAATCGCTGCCAAAGTGTTCTCAAACTTTACAAGAACGGATCGCACGCGCCCCGTTCGAAACGGTACATCTCCTGTTGCGAGTTAGCGAAGTTGGGCAGACCCAGCGCGCAGCAATTGAGCAAGCGGGATTTGCCGTGCGGCATCAGACGACACTCGTCCCTTGCTTTGCCGTCGAAGGACCGGCCGTTGCTCTTCAAGCGCTGTTGACAGAGCCGTGGCTGGTCAGGGTGGAGGAAGACGGCACAGTGCAAACCCTCTAGTGGTTGCCGCAACTGAGGCGAACGCGCACGCTGAACATAGGTTGAAATCTCAGGATCACCAGGCGCTCAGTTGGAGTTGCCATTTGCTTTGCCCCCGCAACTGCGAAGCGCCCTACATCACCCAAGGTTCTGCCCTGAAAGTCCGGTCGGGCGTGGGCCATGAACGCTATCAGAAGGACTATGCCAGATGTATTCCGACAAGTTTCCCGTTCATGTTCGGGATGTGATTGAGAAGGCCCGCGAAGCAAACGAAGAAGTGCAAGTTATCGTCAGGTTTCACACCGCCAGCGGCCAGCGCAACATCGGCAGGTCGGCCGCCGGGATTGGCGCGATCAAGGTCAATCGGGAATTCCGACTCATTCCGGCGACGGCGCTCTCCCTGGAGGTAGCTACACTGGATGATCTATCCGCTTCGGAAGATGTGGCAGAGATCTGGCTGGACGAAGTCGTGCAGATCTTGTTGGATGTGTCGACGCCCCATATCAGAGCGCCCAAAGTGTGGGAGCAGTTGAGAAACGACGGGGAGGGCGTCACCATCTGTGTCGTCGATACCGGCATCGATGCTACGCACCCCGACTTTGCGGGACGCGTCGGGTTGACCGCCGATTTCAGCGGCAAAGGCTCGGCCGTGGACGGCAACGGCCACGGTACGCACGTCGCCTCGATCGCCGCCGGAACGGGCGCAGCCAGTGGCGGCAAGTACGTGGGCGTGGCCCCCGGCGCAACGATCATGGCGGCCAAAGCCCTGGCGGACAATGGCAGCGGTCGTATGAGCAACGTGATGGCCGGGCTGGAGTGGGCCGCACAGAATGGCGCAGACGTGCTCAATCTTTCGCTGGGAAGCCGCGGCGCCAGTGACGGCTCCGATGCGCTCAGCACGATGTGCAATGCAGTTGTTGATCTGGGCAAGGTAATGGTAGTGGCCGCAGGCAATAGCGGCCCTCGCCAACGAACAATCGGCAGCCCCGGCGCGGCGGACAAGGTAATCACCGTTGGCGCTTCCACGGACCAGGACAGCGTTGCCCGCTTCAGCAGTCGCGGCCCGACCGCGGACGGACGCGTCAAGCCGGATCTCGTCGCGCCCGGCAGCAAGATCGTGGCCGCCCGCGCCGCCGGCACGTCCGTGGGACAAGTGGTGGATGAGCATTACACAACTGCTACCGGGACGAGTATGTCCTGCCCCCATGTGGCCGGATTGTGCGCGCTGATGTTGCGAGCAGATTCGGGACTTGACCCCGCAGAAGTCAAAAACATGCTGATGGTCACATCCGTTGACATCAACATTTCAGAGTCCGGGCAGACCCAGGAAGACAGGTACATTCAGGGCGATGGAAGGATCGACGCGCTGACCGCCACGCAGTACGCGGACACCGGCCAGCAGCCCCCGCCGCACAAGCCATCTCTTCCCGTACCGGCCCCCCCTAGCCCTAATCCGCCGACCGGCTGCCTGGCGGCGCCGCTGCAACTATTCAGATTCGGTTAGCAGAGGCAATCTGAGTTTGGCCCGCAAGACCCCGCAGCGCGTCCGGCGCCGGCATGGAATGAACCCTACAGGACAGCGCAGTTCGAAGGCCGATTGTTGTTCGTATGCGCAAAAATATTGATCACTCGACATTGCTGGATGAACGGGCGCGCAAACGCGAGTCGATCGGCCTGACAGGCCACCGACCCACGGCCAAAATAGTCGTTCACAGCCCACCGGACGCGAAACGGGCCATTCCAAAATGGCTGCTGGTCCTCTTGGCGGCGGCCACTGTCGCGACGGCATGGATGACGTGGCGGGCTTCACCGTTCGCGGCACAGCCATCCGCCGAGCGCACATTCATACCGCATCCCGACGAACGCCTGATCGCTCGCGATGATTTCACCGAACCACTTTTCCCATTGCCGATCCGGTCGAATGCCGAGTTCGATCTGGCCTACGTGGGTGACCTCTACCAGATTCGGATCGAGCGCCCCGGCGGCTTGGCGTGGGCGACACTTAGCCAGCCGGACCTGGGAGCCTACAGGCTGGAGGCTGACCTGCGACTTGCGGCACAAGAGGAGTATGCCTGGGGCTACGGTGGCCTGGTTGCGCGCTTCCAAAATGACGAAAACTTCTATCTGTTCACCATCGACAACAGTGGGAAATACCAGATACAGCTGAAAGAAAGGGGCGCATGGCGCACTGTGCAGCCGTGGACGGCAACTCCCTCTCTTTCAGAAAGTCGGCAGAACCTATTGTCCGTCTTGGACGACGGCGGCGCTCTTCACTTCGTCATCAACGCTATCCTGGTCGATACAGTACACGACCCGCAACTTCCCGCCGGCGATGTCGGCCTCGTCGTCGGCGCGCGCAGTCAGGGCAAGGCCAAAGGACTCTTCGACTGGGTGGCTCTCTACGAGATTCCCCTGGCCGACTAGCGCGCGCAGACATTCGAATACGCCGCTGTACGCCTCAAGGCGCGAGGTCTCAAGCTGGGGAAAGCGGAATTTCACTTCCGGTCACATCAAACGCTCGGATCGGAGCGGCGGCCACCGACGTGTCCTGATACGCCTCGCGGAAGAGTGTCCAGATCATCGTGTCGCGCGGCGAGCCTTGCGGCCCAACCGCTCGTCGGCGCAACAGGGCCTCTTGAACGAAACCCAACTTGCGAGGGATTGCGGCGCTGCGCACGTTTTCCGGATCGCAGTGAATCTCCACCCGATCAACTTTGTGAACCTCTAGCGCCACTCTGGACAGGGCCGCCGAGATCTCCGTTGCCAGCCCCTGGTTGATCTGGTCGGCGTGAATCCAATAGCCAATCTCCAGAGCGTCGCCCTTTAACCGTTTGTGCAGCCCCGTTCCGCCCCAAACCCCCTTTTCGTCCTGCGAGAAGATGCCGAAAATGTACTCTTCGTCCAGGTCGAATTCGCCTCGCCACCTGCGCAGCATAGCTATTTTCTCTTCAAGCGTAGTCGGCTCTCCGGCCGCCCACGGCATCCATTCACGCAAGTGGTCGATGCTCTGCGTTATGGCCTGCAACAGCAGACCCGCGTCCTGCGGTTGCCAGCATCGCAGCACGGTGCGCTCAGTCTCGATTCGATAGGCCGGACACCGCCCAGGATTCATTTCATCGGGATGGTCATTCGTGCTCATTGGGGTGGTCACATTCTCCGCGGTCAATCACGAGTTTCGCTGGCATCAAATTCGGGATTGGAGTCCGCCGGTTTGCCGGTCGACCACTCGACAGCGATCGGCTCAGGATCCTTGCGGGTGAACGTTAGCTTGCCTTCGGCGCCATCTTCGGTAGACGAGACATCGATCAAGACCTCATCACCTGTCCTGTATTCTCCGCGCAGCAGGCGTTTGCTGAGTTCGTTCTCGACCCGTTTTTGCAGCAGGCGGCGCAACGGTCTTGCCCCGTATTCTGCATGATAGCCACTGTCGGCAAGGTAGTTTCGAGCCGTTTCCGTCATTTCCACGTGGATGCCCAATTCGTCCACGCGCTGCGTGATCTCCTCCATCAGCAGACTTACAATGTCGCGCACATTCTCTCCTGTCAGCGGGTCAAAAACGATCGTCTCGTCAATTCGGTTCAGGAACTCAGGCCGGAAGAGCCGTTTCATCTGCTTACTGTATTCGCTTTGAGCGAGCGTGCTTTCGTCCAGTTCCGGCGTAGCGAAACCCAGCGCGCCGCGCTTGATCGATTCTGCGCCCACATTGCTGGTCATAATGACGACAGTGTTGCGGAAATTCACCGTGCGCCCCTGCCCGTCCGTCATGTGTCCGTCGTCCATGATCTGCAATAGCGTATTCCAGACTTCGGGATGCGCCTTTTCGATCTCGTCGAAGAGAAGCACCTGATAGGGCCGACGCCGCACCTGCTCGGTGAGCTGCCCGCCCTGTTCGTAGCCGACGTAACCGGGCGGGGCGCCAAACAGCTTGCTGACCGTGTGCCCCTCTCGATACTCGCTCATATCGACGCGCAAGAGGGCGTCTTCGCTATCAAAAAGGAACGCAGCCAAGGCCCTCGCCAGTTCCGTCTTGCCGATACCGGTCGGCCCCAGGAAAAGGAAGGTGCCGATGGGTCGGCGGGGGTCTTTCAACCCGCTGCGCGCCCGGCGGATCGCATCGCTAACCGCTTCGATAGCCCGTTTCTGGCCGATGATGCGCTTGCTCAGGGATTCTTCCATGCGCAGCAGTTTTTCCATCTCCTCTTCCAGCAAGTCCATCACCGGAATGCCTGTCCAACTTTGGACAATTGTTGCCACGTCACCCGTGTCTACCACGTCATCCAGGTCGGTCTCGGCCTTCCAGGCTTTCAACGCCGTTTTAAACTCCTCCCTGAGCCGCGCCAGTTCAGCCTTGGTCTGGGCCGCCTTCTCGTAATCCCGATCCGTCCAGGCGCTCTCCTCAACCTCCGTCAGGTCAAGGATGTCAGCCTTCGCTTTCTTCAGGTCGTCGGGCATGGCATGCATCGCAACCCGCAGTCGAGCCGCGGCTTCGTCTATCAGATCGATGGCTTTGTCCGGCAGCTTGCGATCAGGGACGTAGCGATGGCTCAAGTGGACGGCCTGTTCCAGTGCTCCGTCAGTGTATGTAATGGCGTGATGTTCCTCGTACCGAAGGCGCAGCCCTCGCAAAATTTCGATTGCGTCCTCAATACTTGGCTCGTCAACATACACGGGGGCGAAGCGCCGCTCCAGGGCAGAGTCTTTCTCGATATGCTGGCGGTATTCGTCAAGCGTGGTGGCGCCGATGCACTGTAGCTCGCCGCGGGAAAGAGCCGGTTTGAGCATGTTGCTGGCGTCCAGCGCGCCGGCGGCATTGCCCGCGCCGACGACAGTGTGCAACTCGTCCACGAAGAGGATGATCTCCCCTTCGCTGCGTCGAATTTCATCCATTACAGCCTTCAACCGTTCCTCGAATTCGCCGCGGAAGCGCGTACCCGCAATCATGGCCCCCAGGTCAAGAGAGATCAGGCGCTTGCCGGCGAGGAGGTCCGGCACGTCGTTGACAGCAATCTGCTGCGCGAGACCTTCGATGATGGCCGTCTTGCCGACGCCGGCCTCTCCAATCAGGACGGGATTGTTCTTGGTGCGTCGGCACAACACCTGCATAACGCGGATGATCTCCTCTCCGCGGCCAATGACCGGATCCAGTTTGCCCTCCACGGCAGCTTGCGACAGGTCGCGGCCATACTTTTCCAGCACCTGGAACTTGCTCTCGGCATCCGGCTCCGTAACCCGCTGGCCCCCGCGCATATCTTCAATCACGCTGTAAATGCGCTCCTTGCTGACCCCGGCATCCCGCAAGATGTTGGCGCTCTGCGTGTTGCGCTCGCTGGCAATGGCCAGCAGTATGTGCTCAGTGCTTATGTACGCGTCCTGAAGTTTGTCGGCTTCATCACCCGCTACGCCCATCACGCGATCCAGGCGGGGCGTAATGAACACTTGAACCGTGGGCAGACCGCCGAAAGGGGCGCCGCTGGATTGGGGCGCGGCGGCAAGGACGGCCTCCAGCTTGCGGGCGATAACGTCCACGGAAGCGCCGACTGCCTCCAATATCTGGGGCACTGTTCCTCCAGGCTGCTCCACCAGAGCCAGAAAGATGTGTTCTGTGTCGATCTGCGAATGCTTGTGGTGATGCAGAATTTCCAACGCGCGCGTGGCCGCCTGCTGGGCCTTCTGGGTAAATCTATCAAATGGCATCATGTGTGAGTGTTCCTTGAAGGTTGGGCCGTCCCGGCAAGGCCGCTCCAAATGGCGGCGCAATCGAAGAACCCCTGTGTTTCCTATATAGTAAATCATCTCAACATCAACATCAGAATTGAGAAACATTAGAATTTCATTACAAGGCTTCCAACTTCGCCCAGAAGCAGCAACGCCGTGGCCTCTAATTGGAATAATTCTAATCGATACTTGACATTTAGGGCCGAAAGTCTTAAAGTGTGAACATTATTTAGATTTATTCTAATTAGGCCGGAGGGACAACTGATGTCAGCCAGATTTATTGACACGTTACGGCGCGCCGGACTGCGGGTTACGACCCAGCGAATCGCGGTGTGCGAATTCCTCGCCCGGACCAAGAGCCATCCTACGCCGTCGCAGGTCTATGAGGCCGTGCAGCAAGCGCATCCTGAGATCAGTCAGGCCACGGTCTACAACACGCTCAATACACTGCGTGAACTGGGCGCGATCGTCGAAATCAGCGCCGGTACGGAACACACGCATTACGAGACCGACCCGTCCCCGCATGTCAATCTGATCTGCCTGCGTTGCCATCAGGTCTCGGATCTGCAGGACAATCTTGCGCCAGATATTTTGATGGACAGAATCTTTCAGAACACGGGATTCCGCGCCACGACTCTCCAAGTGCAGGTTACAGGATTTTGCCCCGCCTGCCAGCAGGCCAAGCGCCAGGAGATTGGCAGGTTGCTGCACAGCCCGTCGCGACTGCGAGACCGCTCGGCAACGGAGCTTCGCCGCAAGCTGAACCTAACCGAAAGTAGAGCATGAGTAGAGAGGCGCCAAGAATGTCCACCCGTTCATTTGAACAGACAATAGAGAAAGAGCAGAGCGAGCCTCCGGTATTCAGGTTTTCGCTTTTCACTGTGCTGTCGCTTGGCTTCTGGATCAGGAATCCCGAACTGTTGCTGGCCGCAATCACGCTGGCAGCTCTACTCGTCGGCTGGCTGGGCGGCTCGATAAGCGGTCTGTTGCCGCCGTGGGCGGTGCTGATTGCGGCGCTCATCGCCTATGCGGCAGGGGGCTACCCAGGCGTCAGAGAAGCCTTGGCCGATGCGCGGCGGGGCAATCTGAATATCGACTTCCTGATGGTCGCTGCGGCCCTGGGCGCGGCGATCATCGGCGAATGGGAAGAGGGCGCTCTCTTGCTCTTTCTCTTTACACTCAGCGGCGCGCTGGAATCGTTCGCCTCAGACCGCACACGACAGGCCATCAGCGGGCTGGCAGAGTTGCGCCCGGACACGGCCCGGGTGCGGCGGGACGGCGCGGTGGTTGAACAAAGCGTTGATGCGCTTGTTATCGGAGACGTTGTGGTCGTGAAGCCCGGCGAGCGCATGCCCGTAGACGGAACCGTGCTGAAGGGGACGACAACTGTTGATCAGAGTCCAATAACCGGCGAGAGCATCCCCGTTTACAAAGAGGCTGGCGATGCCGTCTTTTCGGGCAGCATCAACGGCAGCGGCGCGCTGGAAGTCCAAGTTGACAAATTGGCCCCGGACAGCACCATCAACAAGATCATCGGATTGGTGGAGGAGGCACGGAACAACGCTGCGCCGACGCAACAGTTCATCGACAGATTCAGCCAACCCTATACATTGGCCGTTATCGGTGTCACCGTACTGGCGATTCTGATTCCCTACTTGCTCGTGGACGAGGCATTCAGCAGCACGTTTTACCGGGCCATGACGCTCCTCGTGGTGGCAAGCCCCTGCGCGCTGATCATCAGCACGCCCGCGTCGATCCTCAGCGCGATTGCCGCTGCGGCGCGCGCAGGCGTCCTTTTCAAGGGCGGGGCATACCTGGAAAAGGCAGCCGATATCGACATGCTGGCGTTCGACAAGACGGGAACATTGACCTACGGCAAGCCCCAGTTGACCGATGTCGTTCCGCTCAACAACTACAGTGAAGAGGAAGTCATCTCAATCGCCGCCGGGGCCGAAAGCCTGAGCGAGCATCCGATTGCGCAAACCATTGTGGAACGGGCGCAAGAGCTGAACCTGCCTATCGAAACGCCACAGGATTTCCGCGGCATTGCCGGGCACGGCTTGCAGGCCATGTATGCGCGCGGCGCGCACGAGGAACAGATATATATTGGCAACGACAAGCTGTTTATGAATGAAGCGATGGACCTGTCTCCTGCCATCCGCATGATAGGTCAGCAACTTCAGAGGCAGGGCAAGACGGCCGTCCTCGTGGTGCGGCGCAGCACTGCTTCGGGCGAACCTGCGCCACAGCAGCCGGGCGCGGCGGCAGACGCGCCCTATGACAAGGAGATCCTCGCTGCGCCCGACCGGGATTGGGAAGTCGTAGGGTTCCTGGCCGTGGCTGATACTGTGCGGTCCGGCGCGGCCGAGACGGTTGCGGCCTTGAAGCAGATGGGCATAACGCGCATCGCGATGCTCACCGGAGACAACCACGACGTGGCTAATGCGGTCGCGGTCCAGGTCGGCCTGCAAGATGTCTACGCCGAGCTTCTGCCTGAGCAGAAGGTGGAGATCGTGAGCGATTTGGTGGAATCGGGCGTAGTGGCCATGGTCGGCGATGGCATCAACGACGCGCCGGCCCTGGCGACGTCGGACCTGGGCATTGCGATGGGCAGCGCAGGTACGGACGTTGCTCTGGAGACGGCCGACATCGTGCTCATGTCGGATGATCTCAGCAAGCTGCCCTTCATGCTGCGTCTCAGCCGCCGGGCCCGCGACATCGTTCGTCAGAATATCTACTTTTCTGTTGCTGTGATTCTCACCCTTGTGGCTCTGACGATCCTGGCGCCAATCTTTGTGCCCGATTTCCGCCTGCCGCTGCCCGTTGGCGTTCTCGGCCATGAAGGCAGCACACTGATCGTTGTCATCAACGGGCTGCGGATGTTGATGATGGGTTCGGAAGAGTAGCTCGGTCAGCGCCGTGCAAGCGTCTCAGGCTAACTGAGATGCGGATAGGATTCCGGCAGTGAGCGCCTGATGCCCAGTGTGAGGCACCAGACGCAGAAGGCCGCCAACGCGATCAGGAGTTGCGCCGTCGAGGGGTGGAGGAAGGCTGTCGGCATAACTACTATTCCGGCGAAAGCGCCTGGCGCCATCCACACCAAGGGAAGTTTGCCTAACAGCACGAGATCGATGCTAACCCACGCGGTTACCCCCCCGCCCATGAGCAGCCCCGCCTTGACTAAAGCCAGAGCAATCTGATCTGCAAACTTCTGCAAATTTGCAGTGCGTGCATCAGGAAGATTGCCGCCGCCGTCCCCGAATATGACCATCTCGAGCCGGTTCAACCCGACCAGGACGCCGAGGATGAGGAGGACGGCTGCGATAACGATCAGCCCCGACTGCATCGTAGTACTGACTCGATGAACGGGCGAGTAGCTGTACATCATCGTCACCAAGAGAGTCATCCACGCACCAACCGCGAGCAACCAGATCCATCCGCCAAGCGTCCACTGAGGCAGGGCCTCATCGAACAAGAGTTGCTGCTGAGGACCGCCGATCAACCGCGAATAGACAGGCTTGAGCACAAGAATCGTATACAGGCCGGCGGCCAAGACCGTGATGCCGGCAAAGCGGGCGGCAAGGATCAACTTCATCAGCGGGAACCGCCGTTCTTGATTCGACTGAGGCTAAAGGTCGTCGGCGCCGTGACTGGGAATCGCCGGATCTTTGGTCGTAACCGTATTTTCACCGACCGGCGGCGCAAGACGCAGGCGATGGAGAAAGTCCGCCGACTTCAGCCGACGTTCCAAAACGTTGACAAGGTAGCGATGCAGAATATTTTCGACCGCCCGCGCCGTGGACTGTCGCAGTTGCAGCGAGCGCAGTTCAGGCCAGTGCGTGCGCGTAAGATGGCGCAGTATCTTGAGCACATCCGGCGCAATCGGCTCAGTGCTTTGCAGAGCCAGGCCGCAGTCGGGGCAATAGACGCCGCCCGCCTGAAGATGCAGATAGTTCTTTACAGGGAGCAGTTCATCTCCGCAGCCGAGACAGTCGAAGAGTTGAGGCTGAAAGCCCATCAGACTGAGCAGACTTAACTCGAACCAGCGCAGCAGCAGATCCCCGCCGTCCGTGCCCGCGTTCAGTTCCCGCAAGCACAGGAGCAGCAGTTCCCAGAGCAGATGGCTCTCGTCGTCCTCGGCGGTGAAGGCGTCAACCAACTCGCAAATGTACGCGGCCCTGCCGATGCTATCAAGGTCCGCGCGCAGACAGAGAAAGCTTTCGACCGTTACGCATTCTGTAATGATGTCCCAGGTACGGGCTTGCGCAACAAGGAGGTTGGCGTGGTTGAACAGTTCCAAATGTCCGGCTTTTCGGCTGGTGGTCTTGCGGGCGCCTTTGGCGATCAAGAAACGCTTGCCCAGGTCCGGCGTGAAGACCGTCACAATCCGGTCCGCATCGCTGTAGTTCCGTCGCCGTAGGATTACGGCTCTCGTGCGGTAGGTATGGCTGCGCTCCGGCATAAGAGCTTGCCGCCTTCGTATGTCTGTTCGGATTGGTGCCGCGAAGCGTCCACCGATCGCGCCAATAGGGAGGCATTCTTCAGATGGCAGCGACGTCAGATGCTCACAAGGAAAGGGATACGTAGGTCAGATTATACCCCTTTGCCCTTCGCGAACAAAGGGGCAAAGCCGCCCGCCGGGGCGTTGCAACTTCCGAACTGATGAGACCGAATGGGTTGAGCGTGCGGTCAAACTCATGTTTCTGACCCTTCTCATAGATTCCGCCTAAGTAGGCGCGAGGTGTTCGACACAGCTTGTGTACGGCGCTGGTCATCCGCTTCGGTGGCCAGGAGGTCGAGCTGATCCGGTGTGCCCAAGGCGATAAGCGTATCGCCTGCTCGCAAGGCAAAATCGACGGCGGGATTCATGAAGACTTCACCGTCAGGCCGCCTCACGGCCAGGATATTTGCGCCAATCCGCCTACGGATTTCCGTGGCCGCAATCGTCTGATCGCGCAGCGATGATCGCTCGCTCAAGCCAATATCCTCAATGAGAATGTCCACTTCCCCGCGGTGCATGACGACATCCATGAACTCCAGGATGTTGGGATGGATGAGTTGGCGGGCCATGCGGCGACCGCTGGTTACATAGGGGTTGATAACGTGGTCTACCCCGGCGATCTGGAGTTTGCGCTCGCTTTCATGGCTATTGGCGCGTGAAATAATGGTCAGTTCCGGGTTGAGCGCACGAGCTGTGAGCGCCACATATACATTGTCGGAATCATTGGGCAGGCAGCAGCAGATCCCCGACGCCTGTGCGATGCCCGCCTGGATCAGAATTGCGTCGTCAATGGCATTGCCTTCAACCGGGATAACGCCCAGATTTTCCAGGTCTGGGCCATGAGTTTCCAGCCTTTCGACTACGACCAACTTGACGTCGTTCGACAGGAGTTCGTTCACCACGTGCTCGCCAACGCGGCCGTACCCACAGACGATGAAGTGGCCTGTCAACTTTCCAATCCGATTCTGCATACGCCTTCTCCATAGTATGTTGCGAAACTCCCCAGCCACGATGAAGTCGGCGACCGTGCTGAAGGTATAGGCTGTGGCGCCGACCCCCATCACGATCATGGCGCCGGTGAAGACGCGCCCAATCGGCGAGAGCGGGCGAATCTCGCCGAAACCGACCGTGCTGATGGTGATGACCGTCATGTACAGACTGTCCGTCAAAGACCAGCCCTCGATCAACGCATAGCCCGCGCTGCCGAGCGTAAGCAGCAAGAGGTAGAGAGTTGAAACGACAATTAGTTGACGACAAAAGCTGCGCTCAGCAACCGTCAAGACCGCAATCCTCCTTCAACATGAATGCCCAAGTATCCCATTGTCCTGGGAACAGCATCCGTCCCGCGTTGCTGTCGGCGCGACACTGCCGCCACTCACGCGCACGGTCTGTCTGTCGGTCGCGCCCTGAGCGCTGATGCAGGGCTGCCGGGGGAAGTTGACATGGTAAACAGTGCTAGTCCCGGCAAGCCGGAACTCTTCGGACGAATACGGGTACGGCACGGCCGCGCCTACGAAATTGCAGAGATTCGTACAGTTTCTGGGAGTGAGTGTTGCTTTCCTGGGTATTGAGAAAGACGTGGTGGATCCCTTGCTCGTGGGCGTGACAAAGGCTCGCCACCAGCAACTGTCTGCCTATGCCGAGATCCTGTGCTTGCGGATGGACCGCCAGGCGCGCCAACTGGGCCGATTCCTTTCGGGGGACGATTTTATCGGTATGAAGGTTGAGTACAGTGTATCCAACCACTTTATTATTGCACTCTGCGACTTCCATGCGGCAGGCGCGGTGCAGGCCCTCCAGTTCTGAAGCGCCCATGTGCCAAAGGGGACCGAAGGCCGCCGCATCCACGCACGCCAGGCGCGGCAGGTCAGATCGCTGGGCGAGGCGCAGGTTCGCCGGCTGTGACACGGGCTGCGCCCCGGGGGCGGCTCTATCGTAGAACCGGATCGCGTCGTGAAGCGCAAAGCCGGTCTCTCTCAAACTTGCCTGGAGCCAGCCCTGATCGGTCAGAACACAAAAAAGATGGCCGGATGGATGGGCGGGAAGCGCTCTTGCGGCGCACTCGAAAAGTGCTTTGAACTGGGCGCTTGCTGTCGAGCCGGGCGAAGAGGTGGCCGCGGCCCGCAGCGAGACTCTGACCGGCGCGAGCGCAGGCAGCGCGTCGGAACACTCCTCTTGTTGAAGTGAGATGAATCCGAGGATGCGCTGCGTGTGGGCGTGGACGGCGGCGGCTGTCGCGCCCTGCAACAGTTCGGGGAGATCGTCGATTCCGGCGTTCAGATAGGAGCGCAAGTCGTTTGAAAGCAGTTGGCGCACTTCCGGTAGGTCTTCCGGTCGGCCCGGGCGGATCATTGCAGAAATCATCTGTCAACGTCTAGCGTTCTGCGATTTCCATAATTTCGGTCGTAGTAATCCTGAAATTCACCGCTGCGAATTACCTGCCACCACCATTCATTGTCTCTATACCAGCGCACGGTCGCCCGTATTGCTTCCTCCGGCGTATATTCCGGCTCCCAGCCCAACGCCATCATCTTGCTTACATCCAGACTGTAGCGGCGGTCGTGGCCCTCACGATCTTCTACGTGTTGGATGAGGCTGTGGGGCTTGTCAAGCTCGTCCAGTAGAATCTCCACCATGGCCAGATTGGTCATCTCGCTACCGGTGCCTATGTTGTAGGCTTCACCGATTGTGCCCTTTTGCAGGATCAGTTGAATCGCCGCGCAGTGGTCGGTAACGTACTGGTAATCCCGCATCTGCTGTCCATCCCCATACACAGGCAGCGACAAGGAACTGAGCGCGTTGGTGATGAAGAGCGGGACGACCTTTTCCGGGTATTGATAGGGTCCAATGTTGTTGGCGCCGCGGCTAATCGTAACCGGCAACGCGTAAGTGATGTGATAAGCGTTGACGAACAGGTCTGCGCTGGCCTTGCTGGCTGAATACGGGCTGCGAGGGACCAATGAGTCAATCTCCACGGAGCGGCGCTGCCCTTCGATATGGCCGTAAACTTCGTCCGTGCTGATCTGATGGAATCGCAGATTTCCGCATCTGCGGGCCGCTTCGAGGAGGACATACGTCCCGTACACGTCGGTCTGAACAAAGGCATCGGGATCGAGGATCGAGCGGTCAACGTGCGTTTCAGCGGCGAAATTGACGATCGTGTCAATGTCGTGCCGGGTGATCGTTTCCTCTACATTCTCCGCGTCGCAGATATCGCCCTGAACAAACGCGTAGCGTGCGCCGAACTGCGTTTCCACATTGGCCAGGTTCTCCCGGCGTCCGGCATAGGTCAGCTTGTCATAGACCGTCACCCGGACGTTGGGATCGCTGCCCAAAATGAAGCGTACAAAGTTGCAGCCGATGAATCCAGCGCCGCCTGTGACCAGAATGCTTTTCATAGATGTCTCAGGTCGAAGTCGATGAAAAAAGATCAGAGATGCGTACTGTCAGAAGTAGCCCCTTGCCAGCACTTTGTCGGTAGGTGGACTGAGATCGTCCGCTTCGGACTGGATCGCATCAATCATACGCTGAAAAACATCGGCATGGTATTTCGAGGCGTTAAGAAACTGAAGGAATCTTTCCCGATGGATGATTCTGTCCTTAGCACTTCTGTACTCTTGTCGTTCACTGGCAGACATTCTCTTCGCCTTGCGGACGATGAGTACGTCATCAATCTGTGTGGAAACTATCGACATTGGTGTCATATCCAGGAATTCACATACCAGGAAGCATAGAGACGACGGAACGGAAATTTTGAGGTCTCGACTGGTCGCAACTGCTTCCTGGAACATGGTTTTGTCCAGATTCGTTTTGCATTCGGCGCAAACGTAACCAAGGTGTGCTTCCAGGCGTTCACCGACTTTGAAATCTCTGTCAAAAGAAGCCATTACGAACAATCGTCTGCCCAAAACGAAGTCCTGGTGTTTGCTTCTAAGTGTAGCCTGACCTCCAGGCCCTGGATTCCCAATTCCCGATGAAAATGTCAGGCCAGCGAAAGTTTTCTGCGGCCCATACTCGAACGTGTTCTTTGGCAGTTTTAGCGCACTAAACATCAGGTGTGGAAGAAATTCTTCAAGAACTGTATTGTCCGGTTTGATCTGACCTCTCTGTCTGAAGAGGAAATCCTCCGTACTGTCAAAAATCACGTCCAACTCAATGAAAACTTTGTATCGGTTTGTTGCATCAACCATTTCTTTGACTGAGTTCTACTGCCCACGTGTGACTGACGCCAGCTCATGAATCCACTTCTCGTAGCGTTCACAAGCTGCTTCGACTCGCGGCCTGTCGGCGGCCGGCCGCCGAGGATTTTGGAGAAGCGCCTGAAGTTTCGCTAGGTGCGGCGTAGGCAGACCTACTCTGCTCTCACTCATAGGTCGTCGCTCTGCCATCTTCTTGGACCATCATTACGGTATCGCGTGTGTGATAGTCGGTATATGAACTGCTGTCAAACAGAGCAGTCCCGTCAATCTCTTGTGCTTTGACCAGCGCGTCGTTCAGAAGAGTCCGATTCTTTTCGGGCACAATCGTTGTGCTTGCCCTCAGTGCGTCACAGGCAACACGATGACCAAGCGACTCGAGCAGTTCTTCCTCTCTTATATTAGTCTGCCGAGAGAAACTCAAGATGTCCTCCCGAATAGGTTGTCCAAAGCGGCTCTTGAATACGCGCTTCTGACGGAGAACCGACTCAAATATGCCTGACTCCGTGGCGATACGCTGGATGAGATCGGCATTGTAGAATGGTACACCGAGGACCTTCGATTCGTACCCCACAATCAGAATCGCCCTACCATCCGGCCCGAGAACGCGAGCCAACTCTTGAAGCGTTCTTGCCATGTCGATGCAGTACTGCACAACGGTATAAAATCTGTTGCCTCTGTTAGCTCTATTGGATCCAAGTTCTGAGCGGGCAACACGCAAAACGTCCCATCCCAATAGCTCGACTGAGCGACGATAATTCTGATGGTAGTTAAACACGTTTATGTAAGGAGGAGATGTAATCACAAAGTCGACCGACTGATCGACGAGTGGCAGCTCACGCGCATCCCGCAGATCCGCCTTGATCGGCGCGGTAGAATACGGTAGAGTTCGGACGAGTTTGGCGAGAGAAAGGAATCTGTTGCGGATCAGATCGCTGGTGACGTCGTTGTTATAAAGGTCGAGCAAGACAACCAAGGCGCTGCAAAGAATTCTGGCTTCGTCGCTTATGGACGTGCCAACCCGGACAATACGTTCTTCGACCTCGCTAAATGCTAACTTCGGCTCTGCAAAGATAATGATAGGGAATTCATCCAATATTCTGCCATGCAACTCGGTGATAATCTCTTCGCGGAAGGAAGGGGGCAGGTTGGAAAACTCATACACCTTGCTGAAACTCCATGCAGACGGATTGATTTCAAACCCCAAAGCAGGCAATCCGACTCTTGCTGCCTCCACCAAGACAGTGCCGCTTCCAACAAATGGATCCAGCACGACTGACTCTGGAAGACAATATGCTTCGAGAAGATACTCGATGAGTTGAGGAGAGAACTGACCCCGCCAGGCAAACAGGTTGGAGCGACTCTTGTCCTCTATATTGAGAAGATGCTGCGAAATAGGTCTTGCAAAGTCCTTCAAGTGTGGCCTTCTCCTTCAGTTCGCAAAGTGTTCTGCAACTACCCGCGACGCCAACTCGCGCTCTCCCACGTGCGCCGCAGACGCTGTACACGGCCCGGCTGTCGGTATGCGGGCAGAGGAAATTCGATTCCTAAAGTCAGGGTTGGCAGTTGACGCAACGGCGGCAGCAGGCGGTCGTCCAGTCCTGTTGGCGGCGGGCAGCGCCAGGCCCACTGCCAGCAGGCTTTCTCCTCGCCCGCGGCCGCGGCGGCCAGAAAGCCGATGTCATTCCACAGTTCACGTCGCGCCTCGTTCACTACAGTAAGGAGCTTGTCCCAATAGGCGCGCATTTTCGGTTGCTCGAACTCCAGAAAGTGCGTGGTGAAGCTGGAGAATTCTTCAGTCTCGCAGGGAAAAGGTTGCGCTGATTGGTAGGCAGGAAAAAACTCTTGCGTCCAATACTGCTCAACCAGGTGAAAGGATGGCAGCAGCATATCCGCATAAAAGGTAACATTGACCGTGCTGACCCGTTCCTCTACCTCCACTAGGCGCCCTGCATGGTCCGGCCACAGGTCGAAAAACGCCGGGATGTCGAATTCCTTCCACTCGCCGTAGGCCCTTGACATGCGGCGCAATCGATCCGCCAGTTGAGAAACGGTCGTGACCGCTGCTTTCGCCTCCTTGGCGCCGGTGGAGTTCTGAACGCGGTAGGCAGGTGCCAGAGAGCGGGCGGCGAAAATCTGTGTGCTGGAAACGGGCAGCGCGCAGCGGTCGATCTGTCTCAACAGGGCCGCCAGGGCAGGCACACTGCGGATGGCGTTCCCTCTTTGCGGACCGGCGCCGTTGCGCCGTTCGCTGCCGTTCGGCCCGTTCTCCATCAGTTTAGCGGCTCCGAGAACTCTTCGCGCAATAGCTGCATCAGATAACGGCCATAGTGATTCGTCTGCAACGATTCTGCCAATGCGCGAAACTGGTCACGACTGATAAAGCCCAGCCTGAAAGCGATCTCCTCCGGGCACGAGATCATCATTCCCTGTCTTTCCTGCAGGGCAAAGACGAAATTGGCGGCCTGGAGCAAAGATTCGTGCGTACCGGCATCCAGCCAGGCGAATCCTCGGCCCAGCGTCTCCACTTTAAGCTCACCACGCTCAAGATAGAAGTTGTTGATGTCGGTAATCTCAATTTCGCCCCTGGCAGACGGCTTGAGATGGCGGGCGACCTCGATCACTCTGTTGTCGTAGAAGTAGACGCCTGGCACGGCATAGTTGGAACGAGGGCGCTGCGGCTTCTCTTCGATGCTCAGGGCCTTGCCGGTCGCGTCAAACTCCACAACGCCATAGCGTCGCGGGTCAGACACCGGATAGGCGAAGATGCGGGCGCCGCTTTTGAGCGAAGCGGCGGCTTGCAGCTTTTCTGGCAGGCCGTGCCCGTAGAAAATGTTATCGCCCAGCGCCAGGCACACAGTAGAGTCGCCGACGAACTCCCTGCCGACCACGAAGGCGTCGGCAATGCCGCGCGGCTGGCTTTGCTCCACATACTCGAACTGCATACCCCACTGGTGGCCGTTTTGCAACAGATCGCGGTACAGAGGCAGGGCGGTCGGTGTACTGACGATCAGAATCTCCCGAATCCCCGCCAACATCAGCATCGACAGGGGGTAATAGATCATCGGTTTGTCGTAGACGGGTAGAATCTGTTTGCTCAGGCTGGTGGTCAGCGGATAAAGGCGTGTTCCGTGGCCGCCAGCCAAGAGGATGCCCTTCATGGGGGGATCTCCATGATTTGCTTCAGCTGTTCACACACGATCTCTTCGCCGTTTGATTCTGGTCAGCATCTGTTCGACAGAGCGTAACAAGACTATGGCTGGACCGATCTGCCTACTGCCCGTATCCGCTGACAACCATTGCGTCCTCCGCGTCCAGCAGCACTGCGCCGACGATATTGGACTGAACTTTCTCCAGCACTTCTTTGGCGCGCTGGGCCTGCTCCCTCTTGGTGCGTCCGGCGGTGACGGCTAACAGTGTCCCGTCGACCTGGCTGGCCCATAGCGCAGCGTCGGTCACGGCCAACACCGGCGGCGCATCCACGAGCACGTAATCGGCCTCTCCCGTCAATACCTGAAGCAACTCCGCCAGCCGTCTGTGGCTGAGAAGAGCGACCGGATTGGGAGGCAGCGGCCCTGCTGGAAGCAGACGCAACTGGGGAATACGCGTCCCCTCCAGCGCCGGGTCGCCTCCATCCCGCAGCCAATCCGTCAGTCCCGCATCGCCGCTGACCTGGAAGATATGATGCTGTTGAGGGCGGCGCAGATCGCCATCGACGACGATGACGCGGTCGCCGGCATCCGCCATGACAACCGCCAGATTTGCCAGAGCATCGCTCTTTTTGGTCTCGGCATCGGGGCACGCAACCAAAAGCGAGTGCAGGGAACGGTCGAGTCCGGAAAACTCGATATTGGTGCGCAGGCTCTGGAAGGCTTCCGCCGCCGGGCTGCGTGGAGCGGTCAGGGTGACGAGAGATAGGGACATCAGAAATACCTCTATTGCCTATAATTCAAGCGCTGTTCGAGCGGTGATTGCCATTTCCGTGCCAGCGTACTAATCGGTTCCAAGTTCCGTGACCGTTGAAGTGGTCCTCGCGCCCTCTCGCATCTCCCGTCCTGCTGCGGCGCTGCCTCCTCCCACCGGAATGGCGCCGAGCACAGGAAGGGCGAGCGTCCTTTCAACTGAGTCCGGCGTGCGCAGGAGGCCGCTCTCTATCCAGGTAATCAGCAGGATCAGGCCGATGCCCAAGAGAAGCCCTAGTACGCTGCCCGCTACGGCATTGACCAGCGGCTGCGGCTGGTATTGGGCGCCCACGATCGTCCTGCTGACGATTTTAACCTCGATGCGATCGCGCTTGTCCTGCTGCGCATAGTAGGCAGTCCGCTCATCAACGAACCAGTCGGCCAAGGTCAGCGCCATATTTTCGGCTACGATCCTGTCTCTGGAACGCGCCTCGATATCAATCGTGAATGTGGAAGAGTCCGGCTCGACCTCCGTCTGGCGCAGAAAGTCGTTCGGGTGCATATCCAACTGCGCACGATCGATCACCTCTTTCGCCACCTCATGCGTGCGCAGATTGAGGGCGAAATTCCGCATCAAGTCCTTGGCCGTATTGCCCAGCCCCCAGTCCGCACGGGCAGGAACGGTGCTGACCTGCACGGTCGCCCGAAACATTTCTTCCTGGAAATAGCTGATTCCGTAGGCGAGCAAACCGGCCAACAGAACGGCTACGACAACGATCCAACCGTAACGTCGAATCACTCCGCCATATTCATTTATCATATTTCCCTCCAACTCTCTGGAAGAATCGGGAGCCAGCACCGGGTACGGCGTGACGGGCAGGCGCAGACCCTCGCGCTCTCTGTCATTCTGACGCAGAACTGCGCGAAGTACTTGCTCTTGCGCTCAGTATGTTGCCAAGGCCGCCCCGTCTCGGTACAGCAACGAGTACCGCTAGACCCATTTCCTCCAACTCCTCGCGTCGCCGAACCGTATCGTCCATATATTCGCGCAGGAACGCCACCCCAATACCGGCGACGACTGCCAGCAGGATTCGCAAGGGCCACTCCACCCGCGCCCGCGCGCTCTGCCCTTGAGGGACAACCACAGGCGAGTCGAGAACGCGCACACCGGCGTCCTGAGTGCCCAACTGCGTGAAGTAAGCGTCTGCATTCTGCTCCAGTTCAGCCACGGTCGCGTCTGCGATGGCCTGCAACGCGGCCTCGTCGTGCCACATGAATGTCAGGCGGATGATACGATGCTGTTTGCCTGTGTTGGCTTGCGCTCTGATCAGGCCGGCCGGAATACTGAGACCCTGCTCGGTCAGGCGGGCGCTGATCGCGTTGGCAAACATCTCCGTGCCAAGTACCTCGGTAAAGTCGTCCACAAGGTATTCGCTTGTCATCCAAGCATAGTAACGGGGGTCATAGTATCGCGCCGCGTCGGGATCTTCCAATGGCAAAACGCCTATCAACATGCGCATGGTTACGCTGTACGAGGGCGCAGGCTCCTGCCAGGGCTGCAACTGAACGGCGCTGAACAGCGCCACCAGAACCGGCACGAGTACGGGCGCCGCCCAACGCCTTCGCAATATCGCCCAGTAGCCGCGCAGTTCCATAGCCTTGTGCCTACCCTTCGTCTGTCATCAGATTGGCAACTGTGACCCCGTCGTCCCCTTCACCGAGCGCGCCGGCGCGGTATTTGCTGACCAAGGGATGGCCCCGCAACGCCGCGCGTACAGCATCGCGCATCGCCCCGGTCCCCTTGCCATGGATGATCCGTACCCACGGCAGGTTCTCCAAGTAGGCGTCGTCGAGATAACCCTCCAACCGTTGCAGTCCGGCGTCGACCCGCTCTCCCCGCAGGTCCAGTTCGGTCAACGACGACGAACCGGCCAGATTTGCTTTGGGCTTTGACTGCAATTTCACGACGGCTTGGGGCGGTGACGCGTCCGCAGATTGGGCTTTGCTGCGCAGCTCCAACCGACGAACCGGAAGCTTGAGACGGAAGTTGCCCACCTGAATGTCGGCCTCGTGGGGAGCGCCGTTGCGACAGTCGACGCCCAGGACCTCGCCGGTCGCCTGTAGCGTGGGTACAAAGACCCGGTCTCCCTTTTCAATCGGCCCCCGTACTTGAGTCTCCGCCGATGCAGGCGTGGCGACATCCCGTTCCACGTGGCCTTCGGCGTCAACCTCCCTGCGGCTGACAGCCTCGCGTGCTTCTGTCAAGAATTGCGTATGGGCGTTCCCGGCGCCACCTTTGGCCATTTGGCGGCGGAAGTTTTCGATTTCCCGCCGTATCTCCGCCAGCTCGTTCTGCATCGTCGAGCGCGTCTCCGCCACGACCTGGCGGCGGGCCTCTTCGATGCGGGCCATCTGGAATCGCAGATCCTCTTCGATGACCTGTGCGTGGCCCTCCCTCTCTTTTGCCTGTTCCAGCACGCGCCGAGCCTCCTGCCGCGCCCGGCGCACATCCTCCAGCATTCCTTCCACTTCCAAGGACTCGGGCCGCACGATTTTTTCGGCATCGTCAACGATGACCGGATTCAACCCCAGTCGCCGTGCAATCGTTAAAGCGTTGGAGCGACCAGGCAGACCGATGCTCAGTTCAAAGGTTGGGCAGAGATTCTCGACATCGAACTCGACCGACGCGTTGCGCACGCCCGGTGTGTTGTGGGCGTAGAGCTTCAAGTCACTATAATGGGTCGTCGCCAGGGTTGTGATGCCCCGATCGCGCAGGTTTTCCAGCAGGGCCGCAGCCAGGGCGGAGCCTTCGTCCGGATCGGTGCCAGCGCCCAATTCGTCCAGCAAGACGAGGCTCTGGGGGTCGGCCTCCTCCAGAATGTTGATAATGTTCGTCATGTGGCTGGAGAAAGTGCTCAGATTCTGTTCGATGGACTGTTCGTCGCCGATGTCGGCGTAAACGCCTTCGAAAACTGACAGTTCACTGCCCTCTTCAACCGGAATCATCAGCCCCGACTGCGCCATCAGAGTAAGCAGACCAACTGTCTTGAGAGTGACGGTCTTGCCGCCGGTGTTGGGGCCGGTCACGACCAACACATAACAGTCGTCGCTGAAATAGACGTCGACCGGCACAACAGACTGCGGGTCCAGCAGCGGGTGGCGCGCTTGGCGAAAGTTCACGACCGACCCGGGATGCTGAATCGTTCGCTCTTCATTCGTGTCCTCGTCAATGCCGGCAAAGATTTCGACGCGGTTTTGTTGGAAGGCGACGATTTTCGGCGCAGTCGCTTCGATCTCAAAGGCGTATTTGGCCTTGGCAAAGGTGAAATCGAGCTGGGCAAGAACCTGTACATTGCGGTTGATGTAAGGCCCCTCGTCGGCCACAAGGTCCGAAAGCTCGGTGAGGATGCGCCGTACCTCCTTCTCCTCTTCCAGTTCCAGCTCCCGTACCGCGTTGTTCTGCTCCACCACCGTCAACGGCTCGATGAAGAAGGTGGCGCCGCTGGCCGATTGATCGTGGACGATGCCCTGGATCTGGCCTTTGAACTCCGAACGCACGGGGATAACGTAGCGGCCCTGGCGCTGCGTGACGATCGCCTCCTGCAAGTATGGGGTGACGGCAATGTTCTGCACCAGCCGATCCAGCGTGCTGAGGAGCCGGTCCTGGGCCACGCGCAGCTGTGCGCGGATTCGTCCCAACTCCGCGGATGCGCTGTCCACTACTTCGGCGCGGTCGTTGATGCAGCGGCTGATTTCGCCAATGACATGCTCGCATGGCTCAATGGCGAAGGCGATGTCAGCCAGGCGGGGAAACTGGCGGTTAAGTCGGGTCAGGGTATTGCGAAGCGTGCGGGCGCGCATGAGCGTCGTGCGCACTTCGACCAGCTCGGTCGGGATCAGAATGCTTCCCCGCTCGGACTTTGCGATCAGATGACGAACGTCGTGGACGCCTCCAAAGTAGATGTCCGTCTTCTGATCGAGCAATCTGCAAGCCTCGTCGGTCTGCTCCATCCACTCACTGATGGTACGCAGGTCGTCGCTCGGCAGCAGTGAAGTCGCCAACTCCTCGCCGCCGCCAAAGGCGCAGAAGGTTGCCAGCCTGCTGAGTATCTTATCGTATTCGAGAACGCGAATCGTATGTGGATTCATCGGTATCCAATGCCCGAAAGTAGAAAAAGCACGCGGCGATCATATCACAGCGCAAGCCGCGCATCCAAAGGATCTGCCGATTGAATTCCTCGTCGGCCCCCATGAAGAGCGCAAGATTAGGACGTGCGCATTACATCCTATAGCCCAGCCGCCGCAGGAGATTCTCCTTGCGACGCCACTTCTGCAACACCTTCACCCACAGTTCCAGATAGACCTGCGTGCCCACCATCTCCTCGATTTCCGGGCGGGCGGCCTGGCCGATCTGTTTGATCATCGCCCCTTTGCCGCCGAGTACGATGCCCTTGTGGCTATGGCTTTCGACATAGATGGTCGCGCCGATGTGCGTCATGTCTGCGCTGCGTTCGTTCCACTCTGTCACTACGACCGCAAGGCTGTGCGGGATTTCTTGCCGCAGCAGGCGCAGAGCCTTTTCGCGCACGATCTCGGCAGCAATGAACCGCATCGACATGTCCGTGACCTGTTCGCTCGGGTAGAAGAGGGGGCCAAGCGGCAGCAAATCGGCCAAACGGGTCAGAAGGTCATCCACGCCTTCACCGCTGGCCGCGCTGAGGGGCAGAACAGGGACCGACTCCTGACCAGCTTCAAATCCAGTGAGCCAGTTCAGCAGCGCGGCGTACTCCGCTTGGCGCGCGCCTATATCGCCGCCTTGCCAGGCATCGGTCTTGTTGGCCCCAACCAGCAGATAGGGCAACTCTACCGCCTGCTGAACCTCCTGCAGGCGTTCAGCGATCAGCCGGTCTTCGTTCGTGGGCGGCGCATTGATGTCCACTAGCCAAAGAATCACGTCCGCATCGCTGGTTATCGTCTGCTCGGCCACGTTCACCATATGTTTGCCCAGCTTGGTGCGAGGCAGGTGAATGCCAGGCGTGTCCAGGAAGATAAACTGCACGTCGGCGTCGGTGCGGATGCCCATGATCCGGTCGCGAGTCGTCTGCGGCTTGTCGCTCGTTATGGCGATCTTCTGTCCCAGCAACAGGTTCAACAGCGTCGACTTGCCGACATTGGGCCGCCCGATTACAGCAATGAACCCGCTGCGTTGCTGCTCCGGTCGACAGGCGTTCTCGTCCAATAGGAGTTCCGTTTCCGGCATACCAGTGGTCCTCGATAACCTAGTTCTGGAGGGCGGATCCGCCCTCTGTACGCGTCATGCGCCTCTCAATTATAGCATAGGGCTGCACGCTCCCCTCAGCATCCGCACGGCATGAAAGCCAGGGTCAAGCGCCAGAGGTGCGTTGGTCGTCCCTCCGCCTCCATTCTGAAACAACTGAAAGCGAAGTTAGCGATAGGGAATGTCGGCTGGGAAGTGCGTGCGGGCGCCGGGGCCTTTGTGGAAAGCGTCCCGCATTGCAGAAGAGAAGAAGACAAGGCCGAGTGGATCGGACAGGACTCGAACCTGTAACCCAGGAGTTATGAGCTCCTTGCTCTGCCATTGAGCTACCGATCCAACTTGGTAATCTTGCCTTGAGAGCGGGTAGCGGGGATCGAACCCGCATCGTCGGCTTGGAAGGCCGGCGCTCTACCATTGAGCTATACCCGCAAGTTTGACGAACTTTCGGCGATCGTACGCTGGCACAAAAGCCAACACGAAAGTTCATCAAAGTCGGGGAGAGAGGATTTGAACCTCCGACCCCAGCGTCCCAAACGCTGTGCGCTGCCAGACTGCGCTACTCCCCGTTACAGCACATCTGTATAATAGCCGCCCGCGGCCATAAGATCAACTTTCGAAGCGCCTGCCAACTCCTCAACCAGGAATTTCAGGCGAGACAAACCGCGCAGGCCAATGCAGGTTCGGCTCCGACCATCCAGGCGTCCGCCGGGCTGCCTCTCGGTCTACCCGACTCCTGTCGGCGATTCTCCAGCATTTCCTCGCATAAGGCGGCCAACTCTTCACGTTGCACTCTCAACTCCATCCAGTCCAGCACGGCAATCGCGCTCGTGTATTCAGCGGTGGCCGCACACCACTCCTCCTCGTAGGCGAAGCTGTCGCCATGCGCCACGTGCGCCCTCTGCAAGAGGTATTGCACATTGCGAAATTCAGGATCGCGCCGGTACAGGTCTTCCAACAAGTTGATGACGCGGGTCCAGTCCGCGCCCCAGTACGTCTTTACGTCGACATAGCTCGCGGTCATGTGGCGCTCTGCCTGAATTTCCGCGTCGTTCGGTTTCAACTCCAATGCTTTGTCGAAAAGTTGCACGGCCTCCTCCAGGCTGTTGTCGTCGGCCTTCTTTCTGCCTAGCTCGACATAGGCGCTAAACAGCTTTTCCGCCAACTCCTCCCTACGAAAGTCGGCGTCTACAGCTCGCACCTGGACCATGCGCCCTATGGTTTCTTCCCAATTGCCCGCTTCATACCAAGTCAGAATGCTGGCCCATTCGATTTCAAGAGGATTGGGCGCGGCTTCCTCCGTTCGTACCGCCTCCCCGGTAGGCATCGCCATCACCGTGCTGATTGCGTTGCGGGCCGCCTCGTTTTGGGCATCCAATTCGAGGATCGTCCGGTATGCAGTCAGCGCATCCTGACGCCGCCCATCGTCCAGAAGGTCTGAAGCACGTTGCAGTAGGATGGCGACCTGCTGTCTTTTCTGTGCAGCGCCCCGTTGAAGGCCGTCCCGATACCCCAGCACGACAAGAAGCAGGATCAGAAAAAGAGCAAGGCAAGCAGAAATCACTACAATGATCCAAAATATCGAGGGCACTGCACGCACAGAAAGGAAGTTGCTGTGCTCTTGCTGTCGGGTTTCCATTGTGAAATTGAGGTTGGGCGAACAAAGGAAAACGTAGTTCTGAAATCGAAAGACGGTTGCTTTGCGAGCCGTAGGCGTCAACGGTTTTGCATCATAGATTCGCAGCTTTCTGCAGTAGTTCGGCCTTTGAGGTCCGCTCCCAGGGCAGATCGATGTCGTCGCGCCCGAAATGGCCGTAAGTAGCGGTCTGGCGATAGATCGGGCGACGCAGGTTCAGGTCGCGGATTATTGCGCCTGGTCGCAGGTCGAAATGCTCTTGGATAAGATCGTCAATCCCACTGTCGCTGATCTTGCCGGTGCCGAACGTTTCGACGTTGACGCTCAGTGGTTGTGCCACGCCGATGGCATAGGCGATCTGGATTTCGCAGCGGTCGGCAAGGCCGGCGGCGACAATGTTTTTGGCGACCCAGCGGGCCGCATAGGCGCCGCTGCGATCAACCTTTGTGCAGTCCTTGCCGCTGAAAGCGCCGCCCCCATGACGGCCCATTCCCCCGTAGGTATCGACGATGATTTTGCGCCCTGTCAGGCCGGCGTCGCCCATCGGTCCACCGACGACGAAGCGGCCGGTGGGGTTGACGTAAATGCGCAGGTCCTCGTCCACCATCTCCGCGGGCAGCGTAGGCGTGATGCACTTTTCGATCACCGCGCGCCGGATTTCTTCCTGGCAGATATCTTTCGCGTGCTGGGTGCTGATCAACACGGTATGGATGCGCTTCGGTTTGCCGTAACTGTATTCAACCGTAACCTGTGATTTGCCGTCCGGGCCTAACCAAGGCAGCGCGCCCCCTTTGCGGAGTTTGGCCAGCCGTCGGCTCAACTTGTGTGCCAGATAGATGGGGAGAGGGAGAAGCGTCTCAGTCTCATTGCAGGCAAAGCCAAACATCATCCCCTGATCGCCTGCGCCGACCGATTCGATCTCATCCTCTTCGCTGTCCATCGAGGCCTCTTTGAACTCTTGTGCCTTGTCCACGCCCAGCGCAATATCGGGCGACTGTGATGCGATGGCGATCTGAACGCCGCAGGTGTCGCCGTCAAAGCCCTTGGCGCTGTCGTCGAAGCCAATATCCTTGACCACCGCCCGCACCAGTTCATCATAGTTGAGCGACGCCGTGGTCGTGATCTCACCGAGAAGCATCACGAAGCCGGTTTTGACGGCGGTCTCACAGGCGATGCGCGCGTGGGGATCCTGTTCCATGATCGCATCCACCACGGCGTCGCTGATCTGATCGCACATCTTGTCGGGATGCCCTTCGGTCACCGATTCACTGGTGAAGAGCAGCGAAGGGGCGGTCATAAAGGTACTGCTCATGCTCATCTCTCCTGACTGCCGCACCCATGGGCGGCAGGGTCTGATCCTATTCAGTGGTCCCCAAGCTCCACTCGTTGAGGTAGGCTTCCTGCTCCGGGGTGAGCGTATCGATCTCCACGTCCATTGCGTTTAGTTTTAGGGCGGCGATCTCCCGATCCAACTCTTCCGGCATGTCGTAAACGTTTCCGCTCAGCTCGTCGCCATGTTTGAGCAGGTACTCTGCGGCCAACGCCTGGTTGGCGAAGCTCATGTCCATTACCGCGCTGGGATGCCCTTCGGCTGCGGCAAGGTTCACGAGACGACCCTCGCCCGCCACGTAGAGTCGGCGGCCGTCTTCCAGTGTATACTCGTCCAGGAAGTCGCGCACGCGCGTGATCTTGACGGACATCTCTTCGAGCGCATTCAGGTTGATTTCGACGTCAAAATGGCCGCTGTTGGCGAGGATGGCGCCGTCCCGCATCTGTTCCATGTGGTGGCGGTCCAGTACGTGGATGTCTCCGGTCGCGGCGCAAAAAATGTGGCCTGCCTTGGCGGCGCGTGCCATCGGCATCACCTGGAACCCGTCCATTACCGCCTCCAGCGCCCGCAGCGGATCGATCTCGGTGACGACGACGATGGCCCCCAGCCCCTTGGCGCGCATGGCAATGCCCTTGCTGCACCAGCCATAGCCGCCGACAACGAAGGTCTTGCCCGCCAACAGCACGTTCGTCGCGCGGATGATTCCGTCCAACGTACTTTGGCCTGTGCCATAGCGGTTGTCAAAGAAGTGCTTCGTCATGGCGTCGTTGACGGCGATGACGGGGAAGGCCAGCTTGCCCTGTGCGGCCATTGCCCTCAGGCGAATGACGCCGGTGGTCGTCTCCTCTGTGCCGCCGAGGACGTTTTCCAACAGGTTGCTGCGCTGCGTATGAAGCATCGCCACCAGGTCCATGCCGTCGTCCATGGTCAGGTGCGGGCTGGTATCGAGCGCGGCGTTGAGATGCTCGTTGTACTGCTTCGTTGATTCGCCCTTAATAGCATAGACGGGCATCTCATAATAGGCGACAAGGGCTGCGGCAATGTCATCCTGTGTGCTGAGCGGGTTGCTGGCGCAGAGCGCGATTTCGGCCCCGCCGGCGATCAGAATGCGCATCAGATTGGCGGTTTCGCTGGTGACGTGCATCGCCGCGGCCATGCGCACGCCTTCAAACGGGCGCTCGCGGCGGAAGCGCTCTTCCAACAGGTCTAGCACCTGCATCTCCCTGCCGGCCCACTGCATACGGAAGCGGCCACGCTCGGCCAGACTGATGTCTGCTATGTCGTAGGACTTCTGTTTAACTACGCTGCTCATAGATAGAGGAACTCCTCATGAAACTGGGTAGCTGCTCAAAAAATGTATCGTATGTTTCGCTCTTGGCGAATTGGCGTCGTCCAATAGCCTTTCAACCGCTCAATGCCTTGGTCAACGGAGAGCCGCATCGCACTAACTTAACCGGCGTAGGCTTGTTTCGGAAAACAACATGATTGGCCTTTTTGAGAAAGTTGTCGCGTTCGCTGCGTCGAAGCTCCCCGCCATAGGCTGCGATAGGACGAAACCTGACCTGGGGATTCCGCGGAAGCAGTTTACTGGCAATCTCAGCGCCGGCGCGCAGCTGGGGCAGGAATTTGCTGACCCGTGCGGCGCTTGCGGTCAATTCCACCGGTGCAACCCACTCGGACTTATTGTCATCCTCGCCCCCAACAAAGAGAAAGTCACTACGTGGTTCGCCAGTTGCAACTGGGGCTGCCCCATGCTCCAAGCTAAGAAGGACGTTCGGCTCTGGTGCGTTCTTCATAGATAGCGAGCAACCGCTGTCGCTGCACGATGTCGTGTGGCATCGTTCATTAGTTTTCTCACGGACTATGCTTACTGCCGACAAAGACGCTATCCCTCCTGAATGCGGGTGGTAATCTCCACCCATCGGTTGTAGAGGGATTCAGTGACCAATCCGAAGCCAGCCGGGAAAGTCGCCGACTCCTCATCGAGCGAAATCTCCCGTACCACCGAGCCGCCCGCTTCCTCATCGGGCTCAAAGAACCATGCACCCAATTGGTCAGGCTTGAGCGCAATGTCTTCATCCGCTAATCCTTCGCGGCGATCTAAGGGAAGTTCCGACAGCCGCACAAGATTCGCCAACTCTTCCAGAATCCACTCGCTGTGCGTGGTGATGAGGATTCGGATACCGGACTGCACCGCGGCAACGAGTAGGCGAGTAAACTCCGCTTGCATTTTCGGGTGCAGATGCGCCTCCGGTTCTTCGATGATGAGCAGGTTGCCTGGCTGGACGGAATGCCGCAGGTACAGCACGACGGGCGCCAACTCCGATACCATTGATGACGCGTTCATCAGCGGCAAGTCTCGCTCCCAGCCGCTTGGTCTGTAGACAATCGATGGGTAATCAATCTCCGACCTCTCTACGCGAACAGCCCCTCGCAGAAGCGTGTGCTCCAAATGCTGCGCGAGTTCGTCGAATTTTCCATGTTCCTGCTGCCTGAAACTTGCTAATGCCACAAGATGTCCCAGAAAGTCGCCAAGCACGCCGGAGAGCACCGGCATTGGTGAATCAGGTCGCAACGCGGTACGTGATGCGCCGGCAATCAGAGATCGGACGAACACTTGATGTGCGTGCATAACGCCAGCGCGATCTGCGGGAAGGTAGTAAGCAGGACGGCTCAATGGGTCAACCATATGTTGAACAGTGTCGTTGGCAAGGATGTTTAACGTATCGTTCGCCGTTCTTCCTCTTTCCGTAACATCGTGCGACCTGCGTCGATCTGTCAGGTTGCGCCGAAATAAGAGCCAGTCAACTGTCGCGTCGTCTATTTGCAGAGGCATCGTATTAGGAATCGAGGCATCTATTTCAACTCCTCCCTCTGCAACTGCAAAATGGTATCTGAAATTATCACTATCGTCGGTTTCTATTGATGTCTTGCCGCTTAAACAAACACTGGCCCCAACTCCACCTGGATAACGTACTAGTTTACAAGTATTGGCGACCCCAAAGCATCTTGCGATTTCGCTATCCAGATCACCGCTTAGGTGCGTGACTCTGTATAACATGAGGCGCACCAAGGCAGCGACAGATTCCGGCAACTCAAACAGAGAATTTGACCACTGCTTGGCCGCTTTCCGTTGTGAACGCTCCTCGTCTAGCCATTTGTGGAGTTCTTCAATGTCACTTTCAGACAAGATAGGGTCCTGGGGCAAATCCATCTGAATCCTGCCGGCCCATGTTGGCCCGCCGTGTCTGTATCCATACTCGGTTTCTTCAGAGAAACGGGTGAAAAAATTATGCATAGCGTAGACCAGTCCCGCTATATAGGACTTACCGGTGTTGCTTGGCCCCACGAACACGGTCATCGGGCGTAGCTCGATTTTTGCCTCGGCGATCGGTCCGAAGTTGGTGACTTTCAGTTCAAGAGGCTTGGCGTCGGAAGTGTCCATCATGCTGATTCCTCTGATTCCTCCCGCCCGTTATGGTCCACGGCGTCCAATTCATGTCTTCTGCACGCGCATCCTTCAACAAACTGGCAATGTGTATCAAACCCCAGTTTTTCGTATAGCGAACGTGAGACAGAATTGCTCGCACTGCCCTGTCCACATCGTACACGACGCGCCCCCTAGGCCGGTTCTCCCCAGAGCAACGTCTCGCCAAAGGCCTGCTCGTAACGCTGGGCGAACTCTTGCGGCGTAAACGTGTGGTTGGTCGTGCCGACCTGCTCCAGCACATAGGTGGCGCACAGCGCGCCGACACGACCGCACACATCCACCGGCAGACCGATGCTGTGCGCGGCAAAAAATGCGCCGCGATAGGCGTCGCCAACGCCGGTCGGCTCGGCCACCCTTTGCGGCGGCGCAATCGGGATGCGAAACTCCTCGCCGTTGTGACAGATGAAGCTGCCGACCCTGCCCTCGGTGACGATGAGCGTGCCCACCTCCCGCAGAATCCGCTCCTTCGGCCAGCCGGTCTTCTCCTGGATAACTGCAAACTCATAGTCGTTGACCATCAGCCAGCCGGCGCCGGGGATGCTCGCCCGCAGAGCTTCCCCGCTGAGGCGGGCGGTCTGCTGGCTGGGGTCGTAGGCGAAAGGAATGTCCAAGTCGCGGCACTCCGCCGCGTAGTTGAGCATCGCCTGCGGGTCATTGGGGCTGATGATCACCACATCGGCGCCGGTCAGCCCACGATCTCTAAGCGAAATGTCACGGCAATCGCTCATCGCACCGGGGTAGAAGTTGGCGATCTGATTCTGCTCCTCGTCCGTGCTGACGAAGAAACTGGCGGTGAACTTGTGTGGAATCTCGACGACGTGATCGGTGCGGATGCTATGTTCGCGCAGCCAGGCCGCGTAGTCGCCAAAATCCTGGCCGACCGTTCCCAACAGAATCGGGTCCTGTCCAAGCAGTTTGAGCGAGTAGGCGATGTTGGCTGCGGTGCCCCCGCGCTGGCGCACCATTTCATCCACCAGAAAACTGACGCTCAGGCGGGATAGTTTTTCGGGGATGATCTGATCGGTGAAGCGGCCCGGAAAGGACATCAGATAGTCGTAGGCGATTGAGCCGGAAACGACGATTCTCATAGCGAATCCATTCGTCTGTCTGTTTCGATATTCTCTTCGCCGCCAACATCGGCGGAAACCTGTAGCCCAGACTCTGATGCGCCGTCTGTACCGCGTTCGACTCTGTATGCAGTTGCACAGGAGCGCGAAGCCACGACGCGGCACAGTTCGGTGCCCGTGAAATGCAGTCCTGCACAGTCATCGATCCCATAGCCGGGCGCGATCTCGCCATCTGCGATCATGCGCTGGTAGCTGGGTCGCCGCTCCGTCTCGCCGTCGTAATGGGGGGAGCAGCTGCCGGGCAGAAATCCGAGGCAATCGAGGGCGCTCAGTTTGCCCGGAATCGAATCGGTTAGACCCTGCTCGAACCAGCAGATCGCGCCGGCGCTGACGCCGGACAGTACGATACCATGCTCCCATGCCTGGCACAGAATCCGGTCCACGCCCCAGTCTCGCCACAAGGCCAGCATCGACTTCGTGTTGCCTCCGCCCACGTAGATTATATCCTGCGCCAAGAGAAAGGCGGCAATGTCAGCAGTGTGCGGCTGGAACAACGACAGGTCGGACGGCTGCGCGCCAAGCCCCAGGAAATGACGGTAGAAGCGCGCAATGAAGAGTGGGTCCTCGCCGCCCGCCTGGGGCAGATAGCAGATTTCGGGACGCTCTGCGGAAGATTGGGCCAGGATGTAGCGACTAAACGTAACATCCTCCGGGCTGTCTGTAAACCCGTGACCGCCCAAGGCAACAATGTGGCGCAATCCTTTTTGACTCGATGACATTCGCTTCCTCGCTCCGTAAGTGGGCCGGTCTGCACGCCTGGCATTGCTTCGTTGCGGGCGAGACGACCGCGATCCCCCGGACTGCTACGCTTGGTCCGCTGTGATCCACTGCACTGAACTTGCTGGCGTCTCGTGCCGGAGCAGGCCGTCGATTAGCTCAGCTGGCTCCTCGGCAACCACCAGCAACTCACGGTAGCGGGCGGGGATGAACCCCTGGTCGATCTGGTGACTGAGCATCTGCCGCAGCGGATCGAAAAAGCCGTTTACATTGAGCAGTCCCATCGGCTTGTTGTGGATGCCCAATTGGATCCATGAGATCGTCTCGAACAACTCCTCCAATGTGCCGAAACCGCCGGGCAAGGTGATGAAGGCGTCGGCCAGTTCGGCCATGCGTGCCTTGCGTTGGTGCATCGTCTCTACGACTTCGATGCGGCCTATCGTATCACCTGCGATCTCTTTTGCCGCAAGGGGAGCGGGGATAATCCCGTAGACGGTGGCGCCGCCCTCAAAGGCCGCCCGACTGACCGCGCCCATCAACCCCAGGTTGCCGCCGCCGTAGACCAGCCCATAGCCCCGCCGCGCGATCTCTGCGCCCAGAGCAGCGGCCTGCTGGACGTATACGCTGTCTGCCCCCGTGCTGGATCCACAGTAGACGCAGATCCGGGAAAAGCGGTCCCTCTGGCTCATTGTTGCCTACTCCCGCGCCGCGCGCTTCGCCTCAACTGTGTTTCGACCCCGCTCCACGGCCGCCCGCAGGCTCTCGGTGAAGGGGGGATAGCAGATACCCTCTTCGGTAACGATTCCCGTCAAGTAGCGTTGAGGCGTAATATCAAATGCCGGGTTATAGACCGGCACATCGTTCGGCGCAATCGGGCGCGCCCCGATTTCAGCCACCTCTTCCGCGCCCCGCTCTTCGATGGGAATATGATCCCCGTCGGGCAGGTCCAGATCGACGGTGCTGGTGGGCGCGACACAGTAGACGGGTATCCCATTTTCGCGGGCGACGACGGCCACTTTGTAGGTGCCGATCTTGTTGGCGACATCTCCATTGGCCGCCACCCGATCTGCGCCGAAGACCACGACATCCACCTGCCCGGTACGCATCAGGTGCCCGGCGGCGTTGTCGGCGATCAGGTGCATGGGCACTTCTGCGCGCATCAACTCCCAGGCGGTCAGGCGCGCGCCCTGCAAACGGGGCCGTGTTTCGTCCACCCAGACGTGAATCTGTTTGCCCTGCTCCTGGCAGGCGTAGATAACGCCCAGCGCCGTGCCGAAATCGACAGTGGCCAGCGAACCGGTGTTGCAGTGATGCAGAAGGTTTGCCCCGTCCGGCACGACTGCCGCGCCGTTGAAGCCCATGCGCCGGTTGATCTCGACGTCTTCGTCCGCCAGCGCTTCGGCTTCGGCCAGCAGTACGGAGCGCAACGCATCTGGGCTGTCCAGGCCGGAAGCGGTCTGCTCGGCCACCGTCAGGAGTCGGCGCGTGGCCCAACTCAGATTGACAGCCGTGGGCCGGGCCGCGTCCAGCGTCTCTTTTGCCAGCCGCAATTCGTTGAGCAGGCTAACCCGGTCCGCGGCTGGGCTGATGTGCGCGGCCAGGGCCATGCCGTAGGCTGCGGTCGCGCCGATGGCGGGCGCGCCGCGCACGTACATCTCTCTGATGCTGCGCGCCACCTCAGCGACCGTATCAAATGAGGCGATCACTTCCTCGCCGGGCAGCAAACGCTGATCGATCATTTTCACCAGCCCGTCTTGCCAGTAAACCGTGCGCATTCGTGTACTCCCTTCCCCAACAAGAAACCCCTCCGAAACAGTCCAGAGGGGCGGTTTGAAGGTTTTTTGGCGGAGAGGCTTTCATTGCCAACGCCAATACAAAAAACCTTCAAAGACACAGGCATATGTCTCATCTTTCGAGCCGCAAGAGACTCGTCGGAATTGGCACCGGCGGAGCAAGCCGAGCGGCGCTGACTGGCGCAGCAGTGGCGGACGCCTCACCGCGGGCAAGTAGTCCGCGCCACGGCATGGGCCGTGACTGACCGCATACCAGTCAACAACCGAACACCGGGGCTCCGGCAGGTTGCCGGGGGATCACAGGGCCGTTCCCTCCCCCCACTCTGGATAAGAGATTTCAGTTCGTAAAGTGCGACTACGAAAAGGGTAGCACAGGCTTGGATTGTGTGTCAAGAGCGAGGAAGGGATAGGGTGAATCCCCCTGATTCCGAAACTTTCCGATGACGACTGCGTAGTGTATGAAAACAGATCCTATCTTGACACATGCTCGCAGCACGCGGTATCGTTAGCGACAGCTTCTGTGATATGCTAAAGTTCTCAACATTCAGCCGGTGCGAATCTGCCCTACTTCTCTAGGTTGCGTTGACCTTTGAATTGCGGGTTCGATTGTGCGACACTGGTGGGATGTATACCATCCCAATCGCCCCTGAAAAGGGGCAGAGATTGTATGGATTCCTGCAAGCACACACGCGTGTGTATGCAGGCAATGAGGAAAAATGTCGTCGCTTCGTTCTAGCCGTCTACTGGATTCTGCGCACCGGGGCGCAATGGCGAGCCCTACCGGAACAATATGGCAAATGGAACAGTGTCTATAAGCGCTTCGCACGTTGGGAAGAACGCAGGATTCTGGCCGAACTGCATGACTATTGCGCCCGCGCCCCTGCCATGAGTACAGCCATGCTCGACAGCACAGTTGCGCGCGCCCACATGTGCGCTGCGGGCGGCTCAATTAAGGAGACTACACGGAGATAAAGAAAGGTGGAGGTCATTGTGCGCGTGAGCACGTTGCGAAAAATCCTTGCAGTGATCCTAGGCATAATCGTCGCCAATGGTGTCTTCTTTCTTGTTGGTATAGTTGCTGACCGCATACACCCCACCGCACCAGAATTGTTGGACCCGCAAACCCCCGAAGCTACGGCGCTTCGGGTGGCTACGGCCGAGGCAAACGGATTGTTGTTGGTACTGCTTGGCAGTGCCTTGGGCGGATTTTTTGGCGGCATCATTGGCGCTGCAGTTGCAAAAGAAAGAATAGTCTCTGTCACCAGTGCCACCGGGGGACTACTTTCTCTTTGGGCCTTCTACTCCTTGTATATATTTTATCCGGCAAGACTTTGGTTTCCTATCGGCATGCTAATCTCTTTCCCTCTTTTCTCCTATCTTGGAGGTCTTGTAATTATGCAATCGCAAAAAAAGCCCGCTCGTATATGAAAGAAGATCAATGTGCTCTTGCACTTGGCCGCTACCATTATCTGGCTAAATCAAAAGTCAACGAGACCTAACCATCCCTGCAATGAATGCTCCCGTTCTCTCAGCCCGTCACCTGCGCAAACAGTTCGGCGCCTTTACCGCTGTCGACGACTTGACATTTGACGTCTTTCCCGGCGAAATCTTCGGGCTGCTCGGCCCCAATGGCGCCGGCAAGACCAGCACAATACGTATCCTCATGGACATCTTCAAGGCGGACTCCGGCGAGGTCGAACTGTTGGGCAGCCAGCCGGGTAAGGGCCGCGAGCGGGTGGGCTATTTGCCGGAGGAGCGGGGTCTTTACCGAGACCAGAAGGTGATGGAAGTCCTCATCTACCTGGCACAGCTCAAGGGAGTGGATGCAAAAAAGGCACGAAGCAGGGTAGAGGAGTGGTTGGAGCGGGTCGAACTGCAAGAGTGGAAGGGCAAGAAGGTGAAAGAGTTGAGTCGAGGTATGCAGCAGAAGATTCAGTTCGTCGCCAGCCTGATCCACGACCCGGATCTGCTGATCTTGGATGAGCCGTTTCAAGGCCTTGATCCGGTCAACGTAGAACTGTTAAAGGGGCTGATGCGGTCGCTGATCGCCGAAGGCAAGTCGATCGTGCTGAGCGCGCACCAGATGAACCTCGTCGAAGAGCTTTGCGACAGGATACTGCTGATCAACAGTGGTCGCGCCGTGCTATATGGTGCGCTCCAGCAGATTAAGCGCGACTACGCGCCCAACTCCGTGCGCGTGCGCGCCAGCAATCTGCCGACGGACCTTCCGGGCGTCGCAAGCATCGAGCGCAACGGCGATGTTGCCTTGCTCACGCTTGAAGGAATCGGAGCGCAGGATCTTCTGGCTGCGTTGGTGGAGCGCCAAGTCGAGGTGGAGAGCTTCGAGCGCGCCACCGTTCCCCTGAACGATATATTTGTGGCCGTGGTGCAGGGCGAGTCGCCGAGCGAATAGCGCATTCTGTTCCGGTAGGTGAATTCAGCGAAATTGAACGGAGTTGTGGTCCGATGCAGAAAGTACTGACGATCGCTCGGCATGAATACTGGGTGAATGTCCGCCGTCCAGACTTCATCATCGTAACCTTGCTGGTTCCGATGCTGGGATTGATCGCGCTGCTCGTCGGCGTCTTCTTCGGTCGTCAGGCCGGCGGCGCGCTGGTGCGAGCTTTTGACGACGGACCGAGACTCTCCGCACTCATCGATCAGTCGGGCCGATTCACGCCGCTTCTGCCCCAGTTTCAGGAAGAGTACATTCCGTACAGCGACGACGCGGAAGCGCGCGCTGCGCTGGAAAACGAATTGGTGGGCCGCGTCATCATCATCCCGTCCACCTATCCGCAGAGCGGGGAGGTGACGGTGTTATCGCCTGACAGCAGGTTTTCCGGGTCGGGGACGGACGGGCTGCGCTCTTTCTTCATGGCGCACCTGGTTCGGGACATCGGCGACGAGGCATTGCGGGCGCGCCTGATCGATCCCTATGACGCGCAAGTCGAATACATCAACGAAAGTGGTCAGGCCGCCGGAGGCGTGGCTGGGGAAGTGCTGAGCTTCATCGTACCATTTCTATTTGGCATTCTTCTGACTGTCACCATCTTCATTTCGTCCGGCTATCTTCTGCGCAGCGTCGCCGAAGAGAAATCAAGCCGCGTTATCGAGATCGTCCTGTCATCGGTAACGCCCCAGCAACTGTTGGCCGGTAAGGTTCTGGGCCTGGGCGCGCTGGGTTTAACGCAGATTTTTGTCTGGATCGCGTCGGCATCCGGTCTGGGCGGCGGCCTCGCCGTTCTCGCGGGGATTGTCCTACCTTTCTTCACCCGCGGGGACGTATTCGCGCTGGCGCTCGTCTATTACATCCTGGGCTTTACCGTCTACGCAGTGCTGATCGGGGCAATTGGAACGCTGGGAAGCAACTTTCAAGAGAGCCAGCAGATCACCGGAATCTTCACCATCATCGCAGCGGTGCCAATGATGCTGATGGGCGTGATCTTAACCAACCCCAACGCGATGTTCATACGGGCGCTCTCCTGGTTCCCGCTGACCGCGCCAACCTCGATGATGCTGCGGCTGCCGCTTACCGACGTGCCATGGGTCGATGTGGTTGGCAGCATTCTCGTGCTGCTGGCAACGATTCCGCTGGTCATTTGGCTGGGCGCGAAAGTCTTCCGCTTGGGAATGCTGATGTACGGCAAGCGGCCCGGCATTTTGGAGATTGTGCGCCTGTTGAGACACGCCTGAGCCGAGGAATCCCAGCCCGTTGCAAAACTCCGCAAACTCAATTCGTTGTAGCCGCCTCCTGCAACGCCCTGACCAGAATATCCAGATGTGCCGGACTGTTGTAAGCCTGCACCGAGATTCGAACCCCTGACTGCCCTTGATGCTCGCCGACCGGCACGACGATACGGTGCTCCTCCCAGAGCCGCCGGTACATCTCGACCTTGCCGGGGAGCAGCACCAACCGCATCTGTGACCACATACTCTCCGGGCTAATAGGCGGTAGCCCTGAGAGCGCCAGGATTCGCTCTTCGCTCTCCTTCAGAAGCAAATTACAAGCCTGCCGAACCTGCGGCCAGTCGTTTTCTTCAAAGAAATCAATGGCGGAAGGCACGCTCAGATATGCTGCGGGATCGATTGTCCCCACCCAGCTGAAATTGTTTTGGAACTGGGACGACCCGGGTTCGTCACTCCGCCACCCGTGACTGACGACAAGCGGCTCCAAGAGATGCTGCCGGTCCGGGCGGGCATAGAGAAATCCCGCCCCGCGCGCGCTGCTGAGCCACTTGTGGCAGTTGCCGCCGTAGAAGTCTGCGCCGATTTTCTGCATGTCCAGGTCCAACTGCCCGGGTGCGTGCGCGCCGTCTACAACTGTGAGAATCCCCGATTCCCTGGCCCGACGGCATATCTCCTCGACCGGCAGAATGAGCGCGCTCGGTGAGGTAATGTGGCTCAGAGAGATGACCTTGGTTCGTTCATTAACCCCAGCCCAGATCTGCTCGATGACATGGCCGGTATCGACGACCGGCAACGCGATTGGCTGACTGACCAGCCGCGCGCCGCTCTTTTCGCAGCTGAAGCGCCAGGTGCGGTCGATGGCGCCATACTCGTGAGACGTGCTCAGAATCTCGTCGCTCTCATCCAAGTTGAGTGAACGTGCAACGATGTTGAGTCCATAGGTGACATTGGGAACGAATGTCAGGTCATCGTCAGAGGCGTTTATGAACGCGCCCAGTTTCTCTCTGGCCGCTGCCAAGAGGTCCGGCGTTCGGCACCCCAGAAACTGGACCGGATTGGCTTCCAGCTCTCGTTGCCAATGCTGATAGTTCTCAAACACAGGCCGCGGCACCGCGCCAAAGCTGCCGTGATTGAGATAGACGATCTCAGGGTCGAGCAGATACTGTTCAGCCAGTTGGGGGAGAGGTAACGAAAGTGTCATCGGCAGGTTTAACCTATTGCCAGTCTTGCCTCAGCGCCCGCCGCAACTTCTCCGCGTAAGGTAGGCGCTGAGATTGTGTTGTAAGGAATCGCTCGCGTGTGCGCACATAAAGACCATCATCAAGGTAACGCGGAAAGACATGCAGATGAAAGTGCCATACTTCCTGCATGCCCGCAGGCTCATTGTGCTGACGCGTCGAAACGCCATCGCAACCGTATTCCTGCTTCATCGCAACTGCGACGCGCCGGCTGGCCTGGAAGAGCATCGCACCATACGCATCGGGCAGGTCGTAGATGTTCTCGTGATGGGCATTCGGGATCAGGATGACATGCCCCGGGTTTCTCGGCCACCAGTGGGATGAAATAAAGCCGGTCACATGTTCCGTGCGCAGAACGACATCATCGGCGCTTGTGTAGCAATAGTCGGCCTCCAGCTCGGCAGCAATTGCGCAGAACGGGCAGCGATAGCAGGGCGGAGCGTGGTTGTACATGCTAAGCCGTCTCCAACCGAGCCAATCCGTCATCAATGATTGGGGCCAGTTCGCTCATTTGCGCGAGGGCCGCGGCAACCTGCTTGCCGAAGCCGGACTTGGTGAAACGCACAGGCATACTCAGCCGCTCGGACAGGTTCGTGCGCGAGAAGCGCAAGCCCTCGACATCCCACCCTTCCACGATTTCGGCCATCCGCTCAACGGTCAACGCATTGAACTGCTGCCGATCAAACAGATTCCTGTGGCCGACATGCAGATCGATTGATAGTGTCTTTGCGTGCAACGCCTCTTCGGTCAGCCCAAACTCAAGGTGAATGCCGTCCAAACCGTAGTTGTACCAGTTTCCCTTGGCGATCTGCATGTAGATACCGGCATGGTATGGGCCGATGAACGACCCCCAGCCACCCGCGCCGTACCAGTCCATATTGCTCAACTGACGCAATACCTTCATCAGTTGGGGCTGCTGTTCAATGAAGACCTGCCAACTGGGAGAGATATTGTCCGACATGATTACTGTCTCCTCTCAAGATTGACCACAAATGGGTATGACGGGAAAGTGAGGCCGGTTTCTTGAATCGCTCGCACCGTATTATCCCTCCAGATGCGGAAACGTCTCACCGGTCAACTCTGCCGACACCTGCCACAGCCGCCCCGCTGTCTGCTCATTGTAGGCGCTGTCCCTGGCACGTATCTCCTTGGGATTGCCGCGCATTCCCTGCCAGCCGTCGGGACCGAAGTAGTCGCCGCCGTTTACGTCTGGCGCTGTCGCCGCGTAGAGTTGAGGCAGCGCCCCCTGTTCGGCGCTCTGACCCATCGTCGGGAACATTAGGCGCGCCATCAGGATTGAAAACCTCGCCGCAACATTCTTTGATTCGCTAGAGACTCTATGCCTGGTTATCAGGTCGGTAGCAGAAACGCCGGGATGCGCCGCCACGCTTATCGTTGACGCATTGCTACGCGCCAGCTTGCGTTGCAGCTCGAAGGCGAAGAACAGATTCGCCAGCTTGCTCTGCGCGTACGCGCCAAAGCCACCAAAGCCGGAGAAGCCTCTCTCGTTCTGAAGATCATCGAAGGCCAAGCGGGCGTTCCTGTGGGCGAGGCTGCTGACGCTCACAACCCGGCTGGCAGGCGTATCGAGCAGCATGGGTAGCATCCGCCCGGTCAGCGCAAAGTGGCCGAGGTGATTGACGCCAAACTGTAGTTCAAACCCTTGCGCGGTCTCCTGGCGCGTGAATGTAGATAGCCCGGCGTTGTTGACCAGGATGTCCAGCCGCTCCCAATCCTTGTGAACCGTCTCGGCACAACTCTGAACTGATGTCAGGTCGGCCAGATCCAACTCCACGACCGCCAGTTGCGCCTCGGGCAGTTGCGCGCGAATGTCCGCCGCGGCCCGTGCGCCTCTTTGGAGCGAGCGGCACGCCATCAGCACGCGAGCGCCCTTGGCCGCCAACCCCCGCGCCGTGTAAAATCCCAGACCGCTATTGGCTCCGGTCACCAGGGCGACCCGGCCAGTCTGGTCTGATATGTCCTCGTAACTCCAATTGCCATTCAAATTCCATTCCCTCCTTCGCCTTTCGCTGTGACGCAAGGTCTGGACATGGTGCGAATGACTCGGCTGTCCAACCGAAGGCAAATGTGAATTCGTCCCCTGCTTGTGAAAGGAGAGGGGATAGTTCTCATCTTAACGTTCGGGCAGTCAATGACCAATTCGCCTGACACGTTTTGCACAGCAGACAAGCAGTTAGCGGCAGACGTGTATGCACCTAGTCCTTTTAAGATTCATCCCGCCGCGCTACAATGGCATTCAATGGACACGCCCGAAGTGAACGCCCGGCCACAGGACACCATTCCCCTCCTTGCAGAGCGCGCGAAAGAACTGGCAAAACAGTGCGTGCGTGAAGAGGGATGTAAGTTGCACGGCTTCCGCGGCGCGTACCTGGTTGGCTCTGTAACGACCCTCGCGGACGGGGCCGCCGTGCCTGCGACGTCCGACGTGGACATAGTCGTTGCCCTCGAACGAGCTGCGGCGACGAAACTTGGCAAGTTCATCTACCGGGATCTCTTGTTGGACGTTTCCTGTGTCGAGAGGGATCAGATTCAGTCGCACGGGTCGATTCTTGGACATTTCCAGATGGCAGCCGCGTTTCGGGACTTGCAAATTCTTGCGGATCCATCTGGACATTTGGCAAGGATCCGCAACATTGTCGCTATGAATTATGCCAGTCGTTACTGGGTGCGACAACGCATTCACCATGCCGGTGACAGGGTCTCAGGCTACCTTCAAGGTGTTGGAGAATCGGCGGCCTGGCACGACCAAGTCACTTCATGGCTGTTCGGGACCAGTCTGACTACGCTCATGTTGACCACGTCCGGCCTACGGGCGCCGACGGTCCGCCGCAGATACGTCGAGGCACGAGAGCTATTGGCCGCTCACGGTAAACAAGAGTTCTATGAAAGCCTATTGCAGTTGCTCGGCTGCGCCGATTGGAGCAAGAGTCAAACTGAAGAACATCTCATCGCTGTCGCAGCTGCCTTTGACGACGCGAAGCGGTTGCCCAAAGGGCGTTTCAAATTCGCCGCGGACATCAGCGATACGGCCCGCCCTATTGCGTTGGACGGTAGCCGAGACTTGATCGAGCAGGGGCTCCATCGCGAGGCCGTCTACTGGATGGTCGCCACCTATGCGCGCTGCCAGTGGATATTTAATCACTCTGCTTCTCTTGCTGTACGAGAGCGGTTCGATCCCGGCTTTCAACGCATTCTAAGGGATCTCGGAATCTACTCGTTCGCTGACTTGAAAGGTCGCAGCGACCGAGTTCGCAGCTTCCTGCCGCGAGTCAGCGGGACGGCGGATGCAATCATGGCGGCAACACCCGGAATTCAAGATTAAATCCAGAACGGAAGCCCCTGTTTTCCTGTCAAATTCAGAAGGATTACAGCTTATGACCGCTCGCTCCTCGCCGACCAGACCGCCGCTGAACCAACAACTGTTTGCCTTTATGGTCGGCAGACCGATAGCCAATAATCCGGACCCGTCTCTATTTGACAGTAGGCCGAGAGAGGCAACTCCATGAGTGCAATCACCTTTGACATTGGAAAGTGTCGCGCTACAATGGACCTTAAAGCGCAAATCTGTCATGAGTCTGGATATCACGAGGCAGAGCAATGATGAATGTCATGCTGACATTGACACTGACACTGCCGGGCGAGTTGGCTGAAAAAGCGGGTGAGGTAGGACTGCTTACTTCAGAGTCCCTGGTTTCACTCTTACGATGCGAGATCCGGAAGCGGCGCATTGACAATCTGTTTGCCGCCATTGACCAGCTTGATCAGCAGGATGCAGAAATCCCGGACACTGATGACATTGAGGCCGAAATCGCCGCTTTCCGGGCCGAAAGGCGCAGCCGTGCGCTTGGTACTTGACACGAACATCGTCGTCTCTGCCATGCTTTGGCCTGGAGTGCCTAGACAGCTTGTCAGACTTGCCCAGTCAGATCGGGTACACCTTTATACGTCTCGTCCACTCTTGAATGAACTTGACGAAGTGCTGCGCCGCGGCAAATTTCGAGCGCGATTGCAACAGGCGCAGGTAAGCGTTGACGATCTCGTGCTCGGATATATTGTGCTTGCGACAGTGGTCGAGCCGATTTCAATTCCGTTGACAATCCCTCAGGACCCCGAGGACGATAATGTGTTGGCCTGCGCGCTGGCGGCGGCCGATGTTATCATATCAGGGGATCGCCACTTGCTTCCGCTGGGATCTTTCTCTTCCATCCCAGTTCTACCTGCTGATGTCTTGATCGACCAGATGAATCCTCAAAAGGATGGCATGTGTCAGTGATCGCCCAGCGGTACAATGGATTTTCATTAGTTCAATGGTAGCGGCTCGGCGAGGCCTAGAACACCTTAAGCGTGTGCACCATGCAGAAAGGGCGGATACTGATGTCGTTACGAAACTGGTCCGAAAACGTTGAATTCTCGTCCGCGCCGATGCACGCGCCGCAGTCTGTCGAGGAACTCCAGCAGTTGGTGCGCGCCAGCCGCAAAGTAAAGGTGCTTGGCGCACGCCATTCATTCAACGACATTGCCGCGATCGACGCGCAGGTCAATGCCAACCAGGGCGATCAGGGCACGGCGCAGGCAGTGCCTGACAAGAATTCGTGGGCGTACATTTCCTTGGAGGAGCTTGATTCGCCGCTAACTTTCGATTCCGCACGCGGAACGGTCACATGTGGAGCGGGCATCACGTATGGCGAGCTATGTCCGGCAATGCACGATATGGGTGTCGCTCTACACAATATGGCCTCCCTTCCGCACATCACCGTCGCCGGCGCCTGCGCTACTGGCACGCACGGGTCGGGCGATGACAACGGCAATCTCTCTACAGCCGTCGTCGGGTTGGAGATGGTGACGGCGGATGGAGAGTTGCGCTCGCTCACGCTTGAACAGGACGGCGAGACGTTTGAAGGCGCGGTCGTGGGCCTGGGCGGATTGGGTGTGGTGACTCGAATTACGCTGGCGACGGAACCGGCCTACGCCATGCACCAGGCTGTGTACGAAGACCTGCCCGTAGCCGAACTGTATGACCGCTTCGATCAGATCATGTCCAGCGCCTACAGTGTCAGTCTGTTTACCGACTGGCAGGAGGAGACGGTCAATCAAGTCTGGCTGAAGCGTCGGATTGGCGCATGGGAAGGCGAAAACGGCGAAGCGGCTTTACGTGGCGGGGCGTGTTCCACAGCGCCGCCGCCGTTTCAGGATGACCTGTATGGTGCGTCGCTGGCGCCAACGCATCGACATCCGGTAACCAAGTTTCCGCCTGAACCTTGCACGCCGCAGATGGGCATACCCGGCCCTTGGCACGAACGGCTGCCTCACTTTCGCGTAGACAGCACGCCCGCCAGCGGAAATGAGCTTCAGACAGAGTTCTTCGTGCCGCGTGCGCACGCGGTTCCCGCGTTGCAAGCAATGGAGCGACTCCGAGACCGGCTTGCGTCGCTCCTCTGGATTTCTGAGGTGCGCTCTGTAGCAGCCGATCAGCTCTGGATGAGCCAAAGTTATGGGACGCCGACCATCGGCATTCACTTCTCGTGGAAGAAGGACTGGCCTGCCCTGCGCCAGCTTCTGCCAGCAGTGGAAGAGGCACTCGCACCGTATGAAGTACGTCCCCATTGGGGCAAGCTGTCTTTGATTTCGGCGGCGCAGGTGCAGGCAAGCAACCCGCGAATGGCTGACTTCCGGGAACTGCTGCTTTCGTCTGACCCGGACGGCAAGTTTCGCAACGGGTATCTGGACCGGTTTGTTTGGTCGTAGTGGATGAGAAGCACGCGGCAGAAATGTGAAGCAGCCTCAGGCGCGGCGCAACCCCTTGAGAAAACGCGGCGCGACGAGGAAGCGCAGTTCACAACTGCCCCAATGCAGTTGCCGCCAGCGGGCGATCTCCAGTTCAAAATGGGCCATTCCTGCGGTCGGGAAGCGCAGGTACATGCGACCGCTCGTGCCCGCGCACAGGCCGGATACCAGATGGGCCACGCCGGGATTGTGGCCCACCAGCAGGACATGGCGGGCGCTGTCGTGGGTCTCCTGCAAAACGTTCAGCAGCGCATGCGGCGCCGCGGCATAGATGCGGTCAATCCACCCGATATTCCGCGTATACCCGATCAGCTCAGCGACCTTTTCGGCCGTCTGGCGCGTGCGCAACGCAGGAGAAGCCACGATCCAGTCCGGCGATTCTGTTGCCGCCGCCAGGAATAGACTTACCCTCTGCAACTGATTGAGCCCGCTCTTTGCCAAGGGGCGATCGATATCCCCTCCAGAGTCGCCTAACGGCTTGGCCCTGGCATGTCGCAGAACGGTCAGGAATCGAGTGTGCATGATATCGACATCCCCCATGACGATGGCGCGCGCCCGAATATGTAACGGTGGGATAATTCTTATATTGTAACCGGGCCTACTGATGAAAGTCAAGACGTTACGCGAGCCGGGTGTATCCCAAATTATTGTCCGACAAGTGAGGCCAGGCCAATCGACTTGGTAGAAGCCGCCAAGGGCCAACTGAATCTCCCATCAAATCTGGGATACCCCCCTTTGCGAGGGTGCATCCCAGATTTGGGGTTGTCCAGAGTAGCGGGCTGAGCATCCCAGTGTAACTCCCCAGAGGTAGCCAGAAACTCACCCCCATTTTGGGATGCACCCCTTTGCGAGCACTGCCCTACACCACAACAAGAGTGTGGTATAATGTCTGTGGTGCAGGCATCCGGCCGAGCCGGACCCCGTTGCACTCCCTGGCCGCCTGCCGGCCGCGAAGGCCACCGCAAACGCAGAAAAGGCGTTTTCCTTCGTATAGTAGTCGGGGAGGGGGGGGGGGGGTAAAAGCGGACAAAGCGGACATTTTTTCTAAACGTTTAGTAGAATGGCGCTCATATAGCGCAGCGGTAGCGCATTTTGCCATGCCTTTTGAAAACTTTTTTGGCGGGCCTGTCTTCCATTGGAGCGCCAATATAAGAAAGCATCAGACCCTCCCTCAATACCTCCGCATCCAAACCTGGGAATCTCTTCCGCCTGTCAACAGTATTTCAGGCCAACCTGCCACCGCAATGGCTCCTGCCATCATCGCCCATTAAACTCGGATGCACCCCGCGAGCCTGCGTTTGCTCCCCTGTTGGAAAAAGATATACTGGGAAAGAGGTAGATGGCGCATCGTCTTCCAGGCTTGGCAAAGAATTTTTTCCAGTTGCGCCTAAATAAGTAAGAGAGAGGAGAATCGCATGGTGGAATGGAAACCGACCATCGCTGTTGTCGGCGCCGGCGCGATGGGCTGCCTGTTCGGGGGGCTGCTGGCGGAGGGCGGGCTGGACGTTACTCTGATCGATGTATGGCAGGAACATGTCGATCGCATCAACCGGGACGGCCTCCGAATTATCGGCTACGGCGGTGATCGCCATATTCCGATTCGCGCGACCACCGAACCGAGCGGCCTGGAAGCGGTTGATGTCCTCTTCGTTCAGTGCAAAGCGCCGTACACGAAAGAGGCCGTCAGGCGCGTGCTGCATCTCTTGCGCGAGGACAGCGTTGCCATCAGCTTTCAGAACGGATTGGGCAATGAGGAAAACATAGGCGCAGTGATCGGAATGAAGCGCGTGTTGGGTGGGGTGACGGCCCAGGGCGCCGCGGTCGAGGGGCCGGGCGAGGTGCGCAATTTCGGCGATCTGCCCACCCACATAGGCGAGATGCCCGGGGGGCTGAGCGACCGTTCCCAACGCATCGCCGCCGCGCTCAACGGGGCCGGTCTGCAAACAGCAGCCTCCTCGAATATCCGCCAAGCCATCTGGAAAAAACTGCTGGCCAACATCGCTGTCAGCCCCACTTCGGCCATCGCAAACATGACAATCAAGCAAGTTTTCGCCGTTCCCGAACTGAAGGAGACTGCCTTTGAGGCGCTTGACGAAGCCGCGGTCGTGGCACGCGCCGAGGGCGTCGATCTGGAATTGGCCGAAACGCACGAAGTGATCGATCAGATCGCTGGCCCGGAGGGCACGGGCGACAACAAGTCCAGTCTGTGCGTGGACATTCTCAACCGGCGTCCATGCGAAGTCGACGTCATCAGCGGCGCAATCGTGCGGCTGGGCAAGCAACATGGCATCCCCACGCCGGTCAACAAGACGTTGGTCGCCGCAGTGAAGGCGATGGAAAGCCACTATCTGAACTGAAGCGTGATGCGGAATAAAGTAATTTCAGCGCAAGAAGCCGCCGCGCTCGTGCCCGACGGCGCGACCTTGGGCACGATTGGCGGCGGCGGCGGTCTTGTGGAGGCCGACGCGCTGCTGGCGGCAATTGAAGAGCGTTTTCTCTCCACCGGCGCGCCCTCCGGCCTGCGTGTAGTACATTCACTTGGCCTCGGCGATCGCGACCGGCGCGGCCTCAATCGGTTGGCCTATGAGGGGCTTGTCAGCAAAGTCATCGGCGGCCACTGGATCTGGTCGCCGCGCATGCAGGCACTGGCCAAAGAAGAAAAAATCGAGGCCTATGTTCTGCCCGCAGGCGTCACCGCGCAGCTGATGCGCGAGATCGGAGCGGGGCGCGCGGGGCTGATCACGCACGTGGGCCTGGGCACGTTCGTCGATCCCCGTCAGGACGGCGGACGCATGAATCGATCCGCTCAGGATACGCTGGTGGAACTGATCGAAATCGACGGGCGCACGCTCCTGCGTTATAAGCCCTTCCCCGTGCATGTGGCCGTTTTGCGCGGCAGCTACGCCGACCCGGATGGCAACATAAGCCAGGAGGAGGAACCGGCCAATCTGGAGGCGTTCGCCATGGCGCTGGCCGCGCACAACAGCGGCGGCGTGGTCATGGTGCAGGTGCGCGGCCTGGTGGAGCATGGGCAGCTTCCGGCGCGGACCGTGCGCATCCCCGGCGCGCTGGTGGACGCGGTCGTCGTCGTGCCCGACCAGCCCCAGTGCCATGCCTTCCACTATGATCCGTCCATCTCCGGCCAACGGCGGGCATACACAACAGTGGCTGACGATCCTCATTCTTCTTTAGCGGGCAGCGGGGCCTCCGATGTCCGGTCGCTGATCGCCAACCGGGCCGCGCAGGAGCTTTTTGACAACGCCGTGATCAACTTCGGTTTCGGCATCCCTGACCGTGTTGCAAAACTGATGGCCGCCCGCGGCGAAACGGACCGCTACTATCAGACGATTGAACACGGCACATACGGCGGTGAACTCCTCGACGGCGTCCTGTTCGGCTTTGCCCGCAACGCCAGTTGCATGATCGACTCGCCCTCCCAATTCGACCTCTACGGAGGGGGCGGGCTGGACATCGCCTTCCTCGGCTTTGGCGAAATGGACGCGTCCGGCAATGTCAACGTCTCGAAGCTGGGCGGCACAACCGTAGGGCCGGGCGGCTTTATCGACATTGCGCAAAACGCCCGCAAAGTCGTCTTCTGCGGCACATTTGAGGCCAAAGGCGCGGCCTTTGACATTGACGACAAGAGTATCTCCATCCAACGCTATGGCGAGGTGCCCAAGCTGGTCAAGGCTGTCGATCAGATTACGTTCAGCGGTCAGCAGGCATTGGCCAGCGGTCAACAGGTGCTGTGCGTAACCGAGCGCGCCGTCTTCGAGCTGACGGAAGCGGGAATGTGTCTGCGAGAGTTGGCGCCCGGTATCGATCTCCAGAAGGATGTTCTGGAACGGATGGCGTTCGCACCGGTTGTGCCGTCCGAGATTCCCCAGATGCCACTGTTCGCCGATGCGTGAAGCTCAGGTCGCCCGTCCGCCAAGTTGAACCAACTTCAAGCCCGTTTTCGCAAGGGAGAATCCATGCAGTCCACCCCAACCCATTCAGCCTCGCTCGACAACGAATCGGCCAAAATGACCGAGTTGCCGCGGCGCCCCGAACTTGCCGACGTGCTGAAGGCGCAAACTGTGCTGCGTCGCCACCTGGCTCCTACCCCATTGCACAACTACCCTGTCCTCGATGCGGCAACGGGGGCCGAGGTCTGGGTAAAGCACGAAAACTACCTGCCCATTGGCGCGTTCAAACTGCGGGGCGGTATCAATTTTATGGCTCAGCTGCCGGAAGAGCAGCGCAAGCAAGGCGTGGTGACCGCTTCAACCGGCAACCACGGTCAGTCTGTCGCCTACGCTGCCCGGCTGTTCGGGGTCAAGGCAGTGATTGTCGTGCCGGAGAACGCCAACCCTGTCAAGTTGGAGGCGATGCGTGCCAACGGCGCAGATGTCCGGCTGGTCGGTTCAGACTTTGAGGAAGCCAAACGGCATGGCGAGAGCGTAGCGGTCGAAGAGGGGCTCCGATTCCTCTCCTCCGGTGATGAACCGGCGCTAATCGCCGGCGTGGCAACCCATACACTGGAAATCCTGCAAGAGAAGCCTGACATCGAGGCGATCATCGTGCCAGTGGGCGGGGGCAGCGGCGCATCCGGCGCGGCGCTCGTCGCAAAGTCGGTCAATCCGAAGATCCGCACGGTTGCCGTCTGCGCCGAGGAATCGCCAGCCGGCTTCCTGACGTGGCGGGACCGGGCGTGGCGGGAAGCTCCCAATCGCACAGCCGCCGAGGGGCTGGCCACCGGCGCGCCCTTCATGTTGCCCCAGTCGATCCTCTGGGATCTGCTCGACGATTTCGTCACCGTCTCTGAGGTGGAGATGTTTGCTGCGGTGCGAATGTATCTGGAGAAAGCCAAGACCCTTGCCGAGCCTGCCGGCGCGTCGCCGCTGGCGGCGCTCCTGCGTCTTGGCGATGAGCTGTCCGGCAAGAGAGTGGCGCTGATTCTAAGCGGCGGCAACATCTCGCCACAGCAGTTGCGTTCAGTCTTGGAAGAATGACCTTGAGGGCGCTCAGTCTCTAAGCAGATGAGAAAAACTTCGGAGCGGTCCGCTACTCGACAGAGGGTGGAGAATCGACCGGATTTACGTCTGCTATTCCATCGTCAAACGCTTGCAGCAACTGCCGCAGAGCAGCGATTTCTTCTTCGGCGACGAACTCGGGCAACGTTTGGCTTCTTTCCAGGAGCGTCTGCCCGAACTGACTCTGCGCGAACATGCGCAGGTCTTCTTCCAGCGGGTCGGTGATACGATGATCCGATACGATCTTGCCGTCCTGCATGCGCAGGATGCGCTGCGTCGCCTGCGCAACGCGCCGGTCGTGCGTGACAACAACGATCGAGGTCTGCTGGCTGCGATTCAACTCGGCGAGCAGCGCCAGAATCTCCTCGCTACTCTGGCTGTCGAGGGAGCCGCTCGGTTCGTCGGCCAGGATCAGCGCCGGGTCATTGGCCAAGGAGCGCGCTATGGCTACGCGCTGGCGCTGTCCCCCGGAAAGTTGGCTGGGTAGATGGCCGCGGCGGTCTCCCAAGCCGACCAGTTCCAGCAAATGTGCGGCCCGTTCTCTGCGCTCCTTGCGGCTGCCCTTCTGTCCCTGCAAAGGGACTTCCACATTTTCCTGCGCCGTCATTGTCGGCAGAAGATTGTGCAGTTGGAAGACAAACCCCACTGTCCTGGCGCGGAAACGGTCAATGTCCTTTAGCTTGGAGAGATCATCCCCGGCCACCCACACGCGGCCGTCGGTCGGTTGATCGAGCGCACCCAGCAAGTTCAGCAGCGTGCTCTTGCCGCAGCCGCTTGGCCCCATGACAGCTATGAATTCGCCGGTCTGCACCTCGACTGAAAGTTCATCGAGCGCGCGCACGGCCGTCTCGCCGCTGCCGTAGATCTTGGTTACGTTCTCAACACGGATGATTGGTTCTGTCACGGCAAAATTGGTCGATCTGCTTCGTCTCATTCCGACGATCATCTGAGACTTCAAGACATTTAGCAAGGCGTTACCGTGAGGCGCCTTTCCCCTCGCTCTTTGCCATCGGCCCTGCCTTCGGACTAGGTGCAGGTGGTGGCTTTGGAACTACAGCCGGCTTGTCCTTTTGGTTGACAACGGTAACGCTATCACTAACCTTCACGGGTCCGAATACATGATTTCCATTGCTGGAAGGTCTCTTCTTGGACATCTTCCCCTCCTATTCGTTCAAGAGTGATTCCTCAATTGCGAACTCCCCTACCCCCATAGCAAGATAGATCTTTGGAACTGAGTATAGTTCAGCGGAATCCTCATAACGAAAGACAGTCACCTCCGACAAGAGTACCTCCTGAATATGATCTGTCTCCGCAAATGCGAGGATTCTTCCTTGATACGCTAAGTCATTCTTGAAATCTCTTATGTAAATCCAGTCTGTTTCAGGCGAATTGAGGTAGAAAGAGAATAGATGGTCATCGCCGAATTTCGACGAGACACCGATTTTCTGGGCGATGTCATTGAGAGTCTTCCGATTGATCAAGAAGGTAACACCGAGTGAAATTGGTACAGAAACCAGGCATCCCAGCAAGACTTCATCGTGGAAAATCGATGGGTTGTCAACGCCAAATGCCCGCCATGTCTTGAGATGGGTAAACGTAAGCACCTCTATCCCCAGTAAGAATCTGGACAGATCTACGAGATAGTAAAACACCTGCAAAACAAGATAAGAAGAAATACCCAATACGAAGGCATATAGACTGTATTTGAACGAGGTCCATTTGGAATGAGCCGTGATTTTGTCGCAAATCACGACAGCGATGATTCCTGGCAAAAAATCACTATGAGTGAAACGACCAACTGGTTCATAGTACTCTGTATGGTAGTGAGTCAACTGCAATAGTCGCCATAACTATACACTTCAATTCGGGGTCCAGTTTTGGAGCCAAGCACACTAAATCCGGATGTTCTTGTCCCGCGTGCATTTCAGCACTTGAATAAGCTTACTCACTCTGCCCGACTTCTATTCCAGCGGCTCAACCAGGATGTTCACGAACGCGGTCATGCCCCAGCGCAGGTCTTCGTCCAACTGCGGCACCTCCACGTGGATGGTGAAGTTCGTGCTGCCTTTGTCGCTGGTGCTGACAGGGGCGATATGCGAGATGAGGCCGCCGAAGATGCGGTCCGGCAACGAGTCGAAAGTGACTTCCACTTCCTGACCGCTCTGCAAATGGACCACATCGGTTTCGCGCAGATCGGTGGTCTCCACGTGCATTTTGTTCGTATCCCCCAGCAGGACGAGAACCTGACCAGCCGTTACCAACTCGCCGCTGCGCACGAGCACAGAACCCACCTGCCCTGGAAACGGGGCCACGATCTGGCTCTGCCTCACATGGGCCGTGGCGCCGGCGAGCTGCGCCTTTGCGGTACGGATGTGGGCTTCGGAGAGCGCGATCTCTTCTGGCGATGCGCCTTCATTATGCCTGCGCAGATTCGCCTGCGCACTGGCCAGCGCGGCCTGCGCCGACTGAATCCCAGCCTCGGCAGCTGGAATCTGACTCTCCGCCATCGCTACGCGTGACTGGGCCTCCAGGACGCGCGCTTCGGCTACGGCCAACCGCTGTTCGGTGGCCCCTTGCGTGGCAACGGCGAAATCTGCCTGGGCCGCCTCCAGCGATTTAGTAGCCTGCTGAAGCTGCAACCCTTCCAGGCGCGTGCTGCCGATAGTGGGATCGCCCAGCACCGCGTTATAGGCGGCTTGGGCATGATCCAGGGCCGCTTGCGCCACTTCGACACGCGCGGCGGCGGCTGCCCGCTCTGCCGCGGTGGGGCCGCTTGCAAGTTCGTTGTACTGCTCCAGCGCGATCAGGACTTCGACTTCGTAGAATTCGACCGTCTTCTGCGCCTCCAGAAGCCTGCCTGCGGCTAAAGAGACCTGCGCCTCAGCCGTGGCAACACCTGCCTCAGCGGCTGCGATTTCGGCCTCGCTTGCGCCAGCGAGCAGTTTAGCGTGCGCCGCTTCGGTTTCCGACACAGCCGCAGCCGCGATTTCAACCTGGCTCCTCGCGGTTGGGTTGTCGAGTTGTACAAGCACGTCGCCGGCCTCAACCCAGTCGCCCTCATTGACCGGGAGATTCTGCACTACGCCCCCTTGCAGCGGCGCCAGATTGGCCCATGTCGTCGGCAGTAGTTTGCCTGACGCCCAGATAACCGACTCCAGGTCTTCAGCAGCGTTTTCGGCGGCCTCGGCTTTCGCAGTCTCGTCTGCCGACTCAGACTGTTGCGGCAGAATTGAGGGGTCAACGTAGGTCACATATGCCCAGCCGCCAGCGACAAGGATTGCGATCAGTCCGAGAGCAATCCATACTTTTTTCATAGTTCACTCTGCCAATTTACAGGTGGCAAGGCGCTGTCAGAAAGCCGCCTTGCGCACGCGTTCACTCATAGCGCAACGCTTCAACCGGCTGCAAACGGCTGGCTCGCCACGCAGGATATAATCCGCCCAAAAGACCCAGGATCAGGGTCAGCGCAACCGCCGACACGAATGTGCCCGGCGCCCAAGAGGGACGCAGCATGGAGCCGCCTGCGAAGGGAATGGCGGACAGTCCAGTTAACAGGACAACCGCGCCGACACAGCCCAGCAGGGCCGACAGCAGACACAGCAGCAGACTCTCCTGCATGATCTGGGAGAGAATGCGCCTGCCGGGCCAACCCAATGCACGCAGTGTGCCGATCTCACGCGTGCGCTCATAGATCGACATGATCATCGTATTGGCGACCACAACGCCGCCCACGATCAGTGCCAGCAGACCAATTGCGCTTGCCGTCGCCTGCATCGTAACAATGTCATCGGTGTTCTGGGCAAACTCGCTGCTTATGCTGGCCCGTACTTTGGGAAAACGATGATTGATCGCATCCTGGACCGGTTGCGCCATCGAGGGATCCTTGACATTGACAAACAAAAAGCTGACGTTGCGCGGGCGGTTCAGCAATCGCTGTGACTCTCGCAATGCCAGAATGCCTCCCCCTTCCTCCCAGGCGACGCCGGTCTCATAGATGCCGACGACCTTGTAGCGGTTGTTGTAAAGGGTCAGCGTGTCGCCCACAGCCAGATTGTACGATTCAGCCGCGTTGCTGCCGATGAAGATCTCGGACGGGCGCTGCACGCGCCGCCCTTCCGTCAGTTTGTAATGATCCATGGCCTCGCTGTTGGGATCAATCCCCTGGATGATGAACAGCGGCAGTTCCGGCGTCAGGATAAATCCCATCACCATCGGGCTGACCGATTCCACCTGGGGCATGGCCTGGATCTTCCGCATCACCTGCTCATCGACACTGCTAAGCGTCATATCCGGCACATCCCGTTGCATGACGGTAATGTTGCCGGGGCTGCCGCTGCCAGCCAGACTGTTCATCTGTCCGATCAGGCCGGCAGTGATGCCGCCCAGCATCACGAGCGTGCCCACGCCGATGCCAATGCCGGCCGCGGCCAGCAGCGTGCGGTTGCGCCGTCGCCATAAGTTGCGAAAGCTCTGATTGCCAATGCGGCTCAGCAGCCCGCTCTTGGTGTCGGAGGCCGCGCCGCCTTCGTAGGAGAGGGCTTCCACCGGCCGCAGACCTGAAGCCCGCCAGGCAGGGTACACGCCCCCCACCAACCCCAGGACGAGCGCCGTCATCATCCCCTGCACGAAAATAGTAGGCGTAAAGACGCCGGCAAGGAGGACCCCCATGCCGGGCACAGTGCCCGCCAACTTGGCCAGGCCGATCCCCAGCAAGATGCCGACCACCCCGCCGGCCCCGCTCAGCGCCACCGATTCCCCCAAAATGATCCACAGGACGCGCCAACGGCTCCATCCCAGCGCCCGCAGCGTGCCGATCTCGCGCGTGCGTTCCAGCACACTCATCACCATCGAGTTCATCATGCCCAGACCACCTATGAATATGGCTATGGCGGCGATGCTCCAGGCAAAGCCCTGCAACATCTGTTCATACTGCTGGTTGCTTTCGCGCTCGCTGGTCTTGCTGATCTTCAACTCCAGATGCAGAGCCTCGATTCGCTTGATAACCGCGTCGGTATCCTCGCCGCGGCGTAGGCCAACTTCATAGAGACTGACTTTGCGCTCGTACTGAGCGACGGTCTGGGCGTCTTCCAGCACGAGGACGCCGCCCGACTCTTCCATGCCCTGGCCGGTTTCATAGATGCCGACGACCCGAAAGGGTGTCCCATAGAGGCGCAGATTGTCGCCGACGGCGATATCGATCGATTCGGTCGCCCGTCGGCCAACCACGATCTGTCCCGGTCCACTGACCGGCTTGCCCTCGACGATGCGGTAGTGTTCCATGGCCGTGCTGCCAATCTCATAGCCAAAAAGGAGGAAGAAGGGCAGGTCCGCGGTCGAAACCCAAGTATAGACGCCCGCTTCCACCCGCTCCACGCCGGGGACAGTGCGCAAGCGCTCGCCGACTGTGTCGTCAAGGCTGCTCAGCGCGGGGTCGATCGCCTCTGCCTGGGTGATCAGCAGATCGTTGTTGCCTCCGCCAACGGCTACTGCCATATTGGAGGTGAGTCCCTCTGCTATCGCGCCCAAGGCCACGACCGCGGCCACGCCGATGGCGATCCCCAAGAGGGTCAGGCTGCTGCGAACCGACCGCCGCATCAGGTTCTTGAATATCATCGGAGATTCACTTTCGAGCCATTGTCCACGATTTTCATTATCGCGGACCCAGCAGCCTGAAGTCTGTCATCGTGATGCCAGAAAGCTGACACCAGGCGCTACTCCTCTGACAACGGCGCAACCTGCAGCAGCGCCGCCATGTCAATGGCCAACGCGTGTGCTTCTCCGCCAACCTCCACCAGCACGGGGCCGTCGAAAGGCGCCTGTTCCCGCAGATGGACTTCCACATCTGGATGAAGTCCAAGCTCGCCCAGATAGGCCAGCCGCTCGGAGTCGTGGTTCAGCACCTGCACCAGCTTGTATGTGTGACCGGCTTCGGCCTTGGAGAGGGGAAGACTGGGCGTGTGGCTGATTTCACCACTCTTGGACGGAATCGGATCTCCGTGCGGGTCTACCTTGGGGTATCCCAGTGAGGCGGCAATGGCATCTTCCAATGACTCACTGATAACGTGTTCCAAACGTTCGGCTTCTTCATGCACGCGATCCCAGGGGATGTCCAACGTCTTGTGCAGAAAGAGCTCAAGCAGACGGTGATGCCGCAGTATTTCGAGCGCGACTTGTCTGCCTGTGTCGGTCAGGGTTACGCCCTGATAACGCTTGTAAACAACCAGGTCCATCTGCGCCAGTTTCTTGACCATATTGGTGGCCGACGCCGGGGTCAAGCCAATGTAGTCGGAAAGGGCTGAGTTGGTGACCTGTTCCCCGCGCGCTTCCAGGTTGTAGATCGCCTTCAGGTAGTCCTCGTGATTGGAAGAGAGCGGGCTGCTGATTTCAGAGGCGTAATTTTTAGTCATGGCTAAATTGTATGCGCGAACATCGCTGGTGTCAAGAGTGACTATCTAGAGGGAGCATCCCAGATTTTTTGCATGGTTGCTCTGGGAACGCGGGAGACTTGCTGATGTTGGAAACGGAGGAGGCGGGTAGGGCCAGTATTGACAGTTTCTTGTGATGGCGTTAGACGAAAGACAGTTCCGCCAAAAAAACTTCAAAATGCCAACCATGATTTCTTGCCGCGCCTCTGCCGGGGCAGGCTTGCCTGCACCGATAGAAGCCGTGTGTTAAATGCGCTACCACTTCGTACTATGAGCGCCCATTGTTAGATGCGCTACCGCGTCGCGCGCCCAAAGGGCACCCGAGCGCCGGATTGCGGAATGGGGGGCGGCGCGCGCAGTTCCTAGTCGTGGAGGAGTGTAGCACAGATGAGCGAATCGGGCAAGTCGGTGTGACGCACAATAATTTGGGACGCACTCAATTTAGGCAGTCCACGCGTGCCGCGAAGCTCGTTCAAACGATTTACTGCCGGTAGGCGGGAACGCGCGAAGCGAAAGGCGCCAGTAGTTCTGGTAAAGCCAATGTGCGGCGCTCCAGCGATCATTTGGGCATAACTGCCACGCGGCGCTGACTCACCTCTCGCGGTCGGGATAGGGGATAAGAGTCGTTGCCGTCCACTTGAATCGAAACGGGAGGCCGCGTCTCAATTTGCCCGGAGATCGCAGGTTTGTATACTATTGGGTTATGTTGGCCCGTTTCCTGATGCGTCAAAGACGCACGCTTTTCATTGCTTTGCTGACGATCCTTCTCCTCGGACCGCTCTGGCAGCAAGCTGGGCTACCAATTAGTGCCGATATGGCGTTGCACATTCATCGTGGCGCGGCCGTACAGCGCGCTATCGAGCAGGGAATCTATTGGCCCCGCTGGTTTCCGACAGTTTACAACGGACTTGGCGCCCCTACCTTCCACCATTATAGCCCAGGTCTCTACTTGCTGGTTGGCGCCATCCATTGGACTGGCATCAGGCTGGATGTAGCGCTGAAAATCGTCGTGACAGCGGCATTTGTCCTGTCGGGTCTTGGTGTATGCGCCTGGTTGCGTCAGACCTTCAGCTTGGAGGCGGGTTTGGCCGGCATCGCTCTGTACCTGGCACAGACCCACGTTTTTCGGGAATTTTACTTTTTGGGCGATTACCCACAGCTCTTGGCGATCCTGCTGCTGCCCGTCTGCCTATGGTCAATTGCTGCCCTGCATAGGCAATCACGCGTGGGCTACTGGGTTGCGGCCGTGGTCTCGCTTGCAAGTTTGGTTGTCAGCCACAACCTTACGACCATGATTGGGGCTGGCGTACTTGGCCTTTACTGGGTTATGTTGGCGGTTTGTCATCGCAAGCTGGACGGACTACTGCGCTGCGCAGCGGCAGCTTTGCTGGCCGCCGCACTCAGTGCGGGATTCTGGTTGCCTGCCCTGGCCGACACACCACATGTACAGATTGGCAATTTGCAGAGAGGATTCTTCCATTTTGGTCAGTATTTTCTTAGTTGGCGCGAACTCACCGCTGTCCAGCCCTTATTCTTGGACAGTCGAGCGGGCAATTCGCCGGTACCTCACGCCTTCGGCCTTGCGCCATGTTTGGCTATTGCTGCTGGACTGGTCAGCGTAATACTCTTCGCAGCCAGAAAGTCGTATCGCGTCTGGGCCATTGGAGGTAGCCTGTTCTCGCTGGCGATGCTAACTCTTACACTCCCGGTAACTGAACTGCTTTGGGAGACGATTCCAGGACTCAATCTGATTCAGTTTCCTTCTCGTTTCCTGCCGATCGCTACCCTAGGCGCGCTGCCTGCGGCTGCGGTGGCGATTGACACATGGCCGAAAGGCCGTCGCTGGTTCCCCGCTCTAGCTCTGATGTTGATCTCAATTATCTTCTCATTTCCCTTCTTGTTCCCTGCCCATATATTTCCTTTCTTGCCTGCGACAACGCTCACTGCCGAAGATACACTTGTGTATGAGCAGTCGAGCGGCGTCTGGGGCATGTCCGGCGCCAATGAATTCCTGCCTCAGGGCGCAGTCTGGGACGCGATTACCGGGCAGAAACCGATGCCATCGGCGACAAGACTGACTTGGAATTCGCCCCATGAAGCCCACGTAACTGCTATAGAGGGAAGACAGTCCGAACAGGCAGAACCGATGCTCCTGCGCCTGCATTTCCATCCAGGCTGGAGCGCGGAGGATGGGGCGGTGCTGACGCAAGGCGCTGCTGGCTGGGTAGAAGTAGCAGACCGACGCGATCCGACCCAGCCGCTTCGAATAGTCTGGGCTGGAACCGGCTGGCAGCGCTGGGGTGAACGCCTGAGCCTGATCGGGCTGCTTTTTGGCGGGACCGGCCTCCTCTATCTTGCGTTGCGGCACTTTGGGCCATGCAGATGGAGATCTAAAAGGCAAGCAACAGATCGGAGCGATGTAATTCTGCCTACTTCCTCAGATCTTTCGATAGGCGCTATGGTAGCGTGCGTTCTTGTTCTCGTGGCGGCTCGCTTTGTGCTCGACCAGTTTGGTGGAAGACCATTTCTGCGTCACCCCGCGCCAGGACAGATGGCGATTGCGGTGGAAGGGCAACCGACAACACTGGGCGCCGAGGCCAACTCTCAGGTCACGCTCCTTGGCTGGGAACTGTTGCACGGGACAACGCCCCAGCCCGGTGATGCGATAATAGTACGTCTATACTGGCAACCGAAAGTGCGCATCAAAGAGGATTTGCACAGTTTCCTGCACTTATACACGCCATCCATGCAACGTTCCTGGGCCGTCACCCAAAACTACTATCCGAGCCATACAACCGCCCAGCATTGGGATTTGGACAAGTATTATGTAGACACGCTGCATCTCACCATTCCTGCCGATATACCGCCGGTTACCTTTTCACTCGTTGCTGGTCTTATGACTCCAACTGGCGAAAGACTAAGCGTTCCCGGCGTGAAAGACGGTATGGTCCGGCTGCGCCTTCTTTCAATCGCCCCAGGCAGAGCAGGTTTCCTGCAGAAGGAGCGGGCCACTGTGCGCGCGCGGGCCGATACCGGTGATGGTCTGCGCCTTCAGGGATATGACCTTCTGTCGGAACCCGGCGGGCCTGTGCTGCGCCTCTTCTGGGAAACACGCGGGGTAGTCGTAACCGACTGGACCACCTATATTCATCTGCATAATGCCCAGGGTGAACGCATCGCCCAATTTGATGGGCCAGCATTGGCAGGTCTCAGCCCGACGAGTCAGTGGCAGTCGCGCGGCCTGTACATTGACAACCGGCAACTCAAACTGGCAATCGAACTGCAACCGGGGGACTATCTGCTTCGAATCGGGTTATACAATTTTTCAACCGGAGAAAGATTGCCATTCTTGCCTGACACGCCGGAACAGGGAAGATTTGAGGACGGCCAACTGATTGTTCCTCTGACCATTCCAGATAGTGATTCATCTCCGATCACGGGAGCAGGCAATTAGGACGAGATTCAAGCGGGGCTAATAATACGGACACGCAAGTTGTTTTGGCAGATGACCACTGCCGAATAGAAAGGCCAAACAGAATATGCCAACTACCGCTATGGTGGTGCTTCTAGCGTTGGTGGCTCGTTGTTACGACGGGATCAAGTAATGCTCTCCGTCAAAATGGATGAGGTGGTCCGGGGCATCCGCAATCCAAACTTCCGTCTCCCAGGAAATATCGGTCAGATAGCGCGCCATGTCAGAACGGGATGGAAAGGCGGTTACATAGATCAAGCTGGCCGCAGCCGAACCGAATAATTGGGAGAGTTCATCGTGACGTTTGTCATCCACAGGCCCGTGACTGGTAACGGCCTCTATCAAGAGTAGCCACTGTTCCGATGGAAGATAAAGCGCAACATCTGGCGTCTTCCCATGAGAATCCACCTCGACACCGAGCGATTTCAGGGCTTCATTGTCAAAAAATGCCCACTTGTTACCAGTATCGCCCACATAGATCACTTTGCCGCCAAGTACAAAGCGGGGAGCAAACTCATCGAGAATCGCTCTGATGAGTTCGCTGTGTTTGCCTGGTGTGATAGTGATGTCAAAGCCTTCGGCTATCGAAATGGGTATCAGGCGCATCTCGCGTTGTCGCGCATAGCGCAGCCGTAACCTTGGCCGCGTTCGCTTGTATTCGGCCAGCCTGATTTGCCATTGGGTCGCGCCCCGAAAGTTCGGATTAAATCTAACGCTTTTGGCTCAACTTGATAACACGACTTCGGACTGTTGACAGGCCGATCTGGCTGATCAGGATTCGGGACAGCCAATGCTGCCTCCAAGAATTGATGCATAGTCTGCCGTCGGAAGGTCTCCCGTGTGTTGGGAGCGTAGCGACGATTATAGTGCTGCCTACACCAATCCATAATTGGCGTAATTCCAATGAGGGGACTCTGCGCCTTCGCCCAGGGGGTATCGGGTCTGAGGTCCAGAAGAGCGAGCAGCACCAAGGCGGATCGAGTGTTTAGTTGCGCACGGGGGAAATCCAGAAACTCCAATATTTCGATAGCTTCAAGGATTTTCCGTTCTGCGGGATTTTCGATCTGTTCAGCCATTTAGAACAGTTCTTGTTCGATCCATGAATCGACAACTTTCTGGGAGGGGAAAACGAATCCTTCAATACGCTCACCCAATCGCTCTAACACTGCGAGATCGGGATAGCGAAGGGTGAGGAGATCCTTGACATTGACCTGTGTATGACCATTGAACTGCCGGAAACAAACATCGTAGAACGTCGAATTCAGATAAACTGCTAGTCCACGGGCAACTGCCTGCGTAAGGCCCTGCTTATCTTGATGGTAAACGTTAAGGTGATTCTCGAAACCAATCTTTTTGCCGGGCACTGTGCTCGGATCATGGATGGATGCCACTACGCGGCGGCGCTCCTCCTTCGACGAGAATCGACGCACGACCGTGTAATGACCGTTCGGATAAAGCCACTTCTGTGTTGAATCGACATCCATGATCGCATTTGACTTCTTGCCCTTGCTCGCTGGCCAGTCAACAAAGTGGCTTCTACAGTGGGCCGGGTAGATCAACGGTACTGTCTCTGGTTCCGGCTTCGTGCGCAAATACTTTCTGAGCCGGAAATCGACAACCGGGCCGGTCGAGGCATTGATCTCCAGGTCTTGCAGTGTATTGGGCAGGGCATACATAAGCTCTAAGAAACGTTGATTTCCTTCATCGGTGTTTATGTGAATGAACTGCTCCGGTGCTTGCGGGTGTATTACCTGGTCAAATTCCACGCTGCGACTCCTCAACCGCGTTAAGTCTGCGCCTTCAGATGTCGAGATTGTGACCTGCGCTTGTGGCTGGCGCTTTACAGCGTGGAATATAATGCTCTCCTGAAGAACTTCCTCATCTCTGAAAGTGTCTGTCCGGCTCTCGAAAACGTGTATATGCTTCAAATTCATTTCGTCAAGCAATAGTTCCCGAAACGGCTTGAAATAAGGGCCGTTACAGAAGCTGCGAGGGGTAATCGCCACCATTTCCCCGTTACTCACCAGAAACTTTATGGCGAGTGAGAGAAAGCCGGTGTAGAGATTGCTCGTTTCGATGCCGACGGATCGTAGCAATTGCCGATGTGCCGAATCGCTGCGGATCTTCTTGTAGGGAGGATTCAATATAGCGTGGGTGAATTTCGGCCCAGGCGATAGATTAGCGAATAGCGGACCCGGATTGGAAAGCAAATGACTTGCGCTGGCCTCGATAAAGTCTGTTTTCAACAAATCACAAGTGAATCTGATTCCAGCGGTTTCACTGACTCTCTCGCAATCTGCCAGAGTCATCTGCAATGCTTCCGCCATGATGGGATCTATTTCGTAGGCTGTCGCTGAAATCGAAGAGGTTTGGCCTTCGCGCTGACAGTATTCTTCCACAAATGCCGCGGTCAATGACCCCACTCCTGCGCCGGCATCCAGCAAGCGTACAGGGTCGATTCCCTCTTTGCCAAACAAGGAAGCCATGAGCTGCGCCACGGGACGCGGCGTCATGTATTGACCGTAAGCTGACTTTCTTTTCGGATCAAGCCGTCCAATTGTGGATAGGCGGCGAACGTCCACTTGTTCGGTCAGACTGGGCATGAGGTGCGCTCTTCGAATGAGAAGCCTGGCAGTACTGCCTGCGTGTCACAACTGTCCCCGACTATACTGCGTCCAGTCCATCAACGCCTGCTGCGAGCCGTAGACGCGGGCGGCGTCCTCGATTCCGTTCTGGAGGCGAGTCGACGCGGTTTCCAGAGGACTGCTCGCTGGCAGCCCCTCGCCGTCTGTCTGGCTAATTGGGCTGCCATTGGGGGCCGACTGATCCTCCCGCCGGTGGTATAGACCGTCCCCTTCCAACAGCCATGACTGGCGCCGATCCTCCAAACAGGCGTCCAGGATGCGCTGTAACTGCTCCTGTAAAGCCGGTTCTTCCACCGGAACAATGGCTTCTACTCGTGCAATCAGATTGCGCGACATCCAGTCCGCGCTGCCGATGAAATAGAGGGGCGTGCCATCGTTGGTAAAGGAATAAATGCGGTGGTGTTCCAGAAAACGACCGATAATGCTTATTACCTCGATATTGTCGCTGATTCCGGCGATACCCGGTTGGACCCGGCAGTTGCCGCGCACAATCAAGCGAATCGGCACACCGGCCTGGCTCGCTCGATAAAGCGCGTGTGCAATGACCGGGTCGTCCAGCCCATTCATCTTGGCGATGATGCCGGACGGTCGACCGGCCAGCGCATTGGCCGCCTCGGTATCGATCAACTCCACGAACCGATCGCGCATGTTGACCGGCGCGACAAGCAACCGCCGAAAGTGACGTTGGCGGCTGTAACCTGTCAGAAAGTTAAAGAGGTCCATCAGATCAGCGCCAACCTCCGGGCGGGCCGTCAGCAGCCCCAAATCGGTGTATAGACCGGCGGTCTTGGGATTGTAATTGCCCGTGCCGATGTGGGCGTAGACCTGCAGTCCGTCCTCCTCCTCCCTCACCACCAGCGTTGTCTTGGTGTGCGTCTTCAGCCCAACAAGGCCGTATGCCACATGCACTCCGGCATCTTCCAGCGTGCGTGCCCACTCGATGTTGCGTTCCTCATCGAAGCGAGCCTTCAGCTCGACAAGGACAGCAACCTGTTTTCCCCGCTCCGCCGCCTGAATCAGCGCCCGCCCCACCGGAGAGTCGGCGCTTGTCCGATACAGCGTCTGTTTGATCGCCAGCACCTGTGGGTCTCTGGCCGCCGCTTCGATGAATGACTGCGTGCTGGTAGCGAAGCTGTGGTAAGGATGATGCAGCAGCACATCCCCTTTTCTGATGATAGAGAAGATGTCGGCGGGGCGCGTCTGGCTGCCGACGCCTGAAAAGGCGGGATGCGTCTGCGGCGTCCAAGGCTCATACTTGAGATGGGGCAGATTGACATCGGTGAGCGGCAGCAGGTCGGCCACGCCCAGAGGCCCGTCATGGTGGTAAACGTCGGTCTGGTGCAGTTCCATCTCCTGCATCAATATGGCGCGGATGTCATCCGGCATCGACTCGGCCACCTCCAGGCGGACAATGGGGGCAAAGCGGCGTTCGCGTAACTCTTCGCTGATCATCTCCAGCAGATCATCGGCCTCTTCTTCGCTGCGGGCGATGTCGGCGTTGCGGGTCACGCGGAAGGGATAGGCCGCGAGCAACTCCATCCCTGGGAACAGCATTGCCAAATTGTGGGTAATCACCTGCTCCAGGGGCACGAAGTCGAGCGAATCGTTTACTGTGACCCAGCGGGCGCGGTTCGAAGGTACTTTGACCCGGGCGAACCGGCTCTTGCGGCTGACCGGGTCCCGCATCTCCACCGCCAGACTGAGGCTGAGATTGCTGATGAACGGGAACGGATGGCCTGGGTCCACGGCCAGGGGCGTCAGGATCGGGTAGATTTCTCGCCGGAAAAAGGCCGCCAGTTCCTCCTGTTGTCGGGCCGGCAGTTCATCATAAGCAACGATGCGCATACCTTCCTGGCGGAGCGACGGCAGAATATCGTTCAATAGCGCATGGGCCTGGCACTGGACCATGGCGTGTACATGCCGGGCAATGAGACGCATCTGAAGATCCGGCGTCCATCCATGAATTGTCAGATTCGCAACCCCTGCGGCCTGCTGCCGCTTCAGCCCCCCCACCCGTTTGCGGAAAAATTCATCCAGATTGCTGCTGGTGATGGCGATAAACTGGAGCCGCTCCAGCAGCGGGTTGCGGGCGTCGAGCGCTTCGTATAGGACGCGCCAATTGAAATCCAACCAGCTCAACTCCCGGTTGTAGAGGGCCGGTGAATCCGCCAGCTCATCCAACGAGAGATTCGTCAGCGGTGTCGGGGAAGGAGGATAGGCGGAGACCGGCGGCATTGTGGTGGCTGAAGACGGCTTCGCCTGCCAATCGAATGCCGTTGCAGGCTCTATCGCTGCCGTGTCGTCCGTGATCACCTGTTCCACAGTTGGCGGATGATCTGACTCTTCGTCAAATCGATAGGTGTAACTGTTCATCTGGTCAGTCTCCGACTTGCTTTTCAAGGGGCATTGCGCTACACATATCCTTGGATGAAGAGATCCTGTGAAACACTTGCCCTTCGGGGATATGTCTCTGTTCAGAATCGGGGGTTGCACACATTTTAGGGATTTTCACTCCATTTGCAAAATGCTTGAGGTGCCAGCGCCGTGAACGGGACCTGTCCTGGTCAGTTTTCCCCTTTGCCGCGCCTGACACTTGTCCCGCGGATTGTCTCGAAAGCGGCTATGGCGAAGCGCGTTGGGGCGGCCACCTTTCCTTGTCATAACTGCTGAGACTGCGGCGTAGAGACAAGCTACGCAGGAGCGAATGCTACCATGTTTGAAAGCGTACTCACAGTTGTTCTCTTCGTTCCCTTTTTCCTGATAGTCCTTCTGGCGAATGTGGCAGACAAGCGACGTCTTGCCGGCAACACTGAAAGCTCGTTAGCAGGTCTTACCTACCTGCTGCACGTTGTAATCTTTGGTCTTATTGCGGCGTTCGGCGTACTGCTTCATGCCTTCGGCCTCATGATGACTATCAACGGCGATATGGCAACTGATCTACTCGCATCGCTCAGGAGCCAGGGGGCCGCGCCCGCCGACGAGCTTCTTGCCATCGCTGACAGATTGGAGATTCTTGGCGTCAGTTTGTGGGCGCCTGCGATGGCCGCGCCAATTCTCCTGCTGCCGCCCCTGCGCCGCGCACTCGCAAAGCTGATCCCCATAGATTCCCGCAGCAGCGTTCACGCGGTCGCCCTTTCCTTTGTGATGCTGATCGTCATCAATCTGACCTTCGCGCTTGCCATTGGGTTGGATACTCTGGCCGATCTTTCTGAGAACTCAACGACCGAAGGCGGGTCGCTGTTGTTTTCGCTCTGGGTGCAACAGTTGACTTTTGCCCTGTGGGCGCTGGTCGGCGTCGGCTGGCTGACCCGTCGAAAGTGGATGCAATCGCTTGAACGGCTCGCAATCGTTTACCCGCGTCCAATGGAGATCGCCATCGGCATCGGCGCAGGACTGGTGTCTGTCGGCGTCATCCTTCTGCTGGAAGCTGCCGCGAGCCAAGTTGGCCTGGGGCTGGATGAGGACGTGGAACGCCTGTCGGAAGCGTTGTTCGGTCCAATTGTGACTTCAATCCCGGGCATACTCACATTGGGGCTGGCCGCCGGAATAGGCGAAGAGGCGCTCTTCCGCGGCGCTTTGCAGCCCCGATTTGGCCTCTTCTTCACCAGTCTCCTCTTTGCCGTAGTCCACAGCCAGTACGGCATTACCATTTCGACGCTGGCCGTTTTCATCGTGGGCATGATTCTGGGCCTGCTGCGGATGCGCTTCAACACGACCACCTGCGCGATCACGCACGCTTCGTACAACATCACCTTGGGCTTCATCGCCTTTCTTGGGCCGGGATTCTGAGAAGCTCCGTCTGGCGCGTGTTTGTGCATAGCCTAGCCAAGTGGTAGGATCCAACTGTTCACTACTTTAGCGGTTTACAAAAGCGATTTAGTTCATGCGCACAGACCCTTCGCGCATGATGTCCGGCGAGAAGAATCATGCCGAAGTGGCGGCGCAATCTATATGTCTTGTTCGCCGTCCAGGTCCTCTCGGTGGCCGGGTTCAGTCTCGTCTTCCCCTTCTTGCCTCTCTACGTAGCCGAACTGGGCGTGGCCACGCGCGGGTCCGTGGCTTTCTGGTCGGGTCTGGTCTTCTCTTCACAGGGGTTTACGATGATGTTGTCGTCACCGATGTGGGGGTCTATCGCCGACCGCTATGGCCGCAAGCCGATGCTCATTCGCGCCACGATGGGCGGTGCGCTGATGGTCGTGCTGATGGGCTTTGCCCAAAACGCCGAGCAGCTTGTACTGATCCGCACCGTACAAGGGCTGCTGACCGGCGTTGTGTCCGCAACGAGCGCGCTGGTGGCGGCCACCGTTCCCAAAGAGAAGTCCGGCGAGTCGCTTGGCCTGATCCAAACCGGCATCTGGGTAGGTGTGGCTGTCGGTCCTCTGATCGGAGGCTTGGTCAGCGAGGCGTTTGGCTATCGAGCCAGCTTCTGGTTAACGGGCGCAGCGTTGGCTCTGGCCGGTGTTGCGGTCATTTACTGGGTGGATGAGGAGTTCAAAGCGCCTCCGGTCCAGGAGCGCGTCAATTTCTGGGAAGGCTACCGTAAGCTGCTGCGCGCCCCCGATATGGCGTCTCTCTACTCCGTCTCTTTTCTGCAAAGCCTGGGGCGCTCGGTCGCAATGCCCGTCTTGGCCTTCCTTTTTGTCGATCTGCTGGCTACGAACGAGGGCGCGGCTGCAATAACCGGGCTGAGTATGGGCGCCACAGCAGCTGTCGGATCGGTCAGCGCGATCTTTTTTGGGCGGTTGAGCGATCGCGTCGGCCACGAAAAAGTGTTGCTGGGCGGCGCTCTCATCGCCGTGTTGGTCTATTTGCCGCAGGCATTTGTCGTCAACGCCTGGCAACTGCTTTTCTTGCAGGCGCTGACAGGAATAAGCGCCGGCGCGATCATGCCGGCAACCAGCGCGCTGCTCAATATGCGGACGCTTCAGGGTGCGCACGGCACGACATTCGGGTTGAGCAACAGCGTCAACGCGGGCGGGCGAATGGTGGCGCCGATGTTGGGGGCAGCGGTCTATCCCTTGATTGGAATGCGAGGCGTGTTTGGGGTTACCACATTGGTGTACCTGGCTCTGGCGCTGGTTGCGCTGTACATCTGGCGCAAGAACGCCTCGTCCGTCCCCGTCGGCTCGATGTCCCGCGCGGCAGGCGACTAAACCGGTGAACTGCATGGGCCGATCCTAAGCACAGCCGGTTGAATCGCGCGCCAGCAAAACATTTTGCCAGACTCCCCGGATCGCGCATCTCTTCCCTCCGGCAACTCCCCATAAACTTAGTCAAGCAGAGCCAATTATCTGGTCGTAAAGCGCTTCCTGCCGCCGCAACGCTCCCTCATAGCGCAGGCCCGCCTCTTTGTCGGGTGTGGAAGTATGTACGGTTGGCGGCAATGGCGGCAACGCAAGGCCCAACGCTTGCAGCGCCAGAACTGCTGCGCCGCGGCTGGTCGCCTCATCCACGTCGACCAGATGCACCGGTGTCTGCAATACATCAGCCAGAATCTGCCGCCGCAGAGGATTCTCCTGGAGCGCGCCGCCGCTGGCGACAATCACGCTGTCGGGGGCAAGATGGGGGCGGAGCCGATCGAAAATCAAGCGGAATCGGAAGGCGACTGCTTCAAAGGCTGCGCGGACAAGGTGGACAGGAGTCGTCGCCGGTGTCATGCCGCTGATGGTGAGCGTGGCCGCGGTGGCCCAGCCGGGGGCGCGTTCTCCGCGCAGGAAGGGCAGAATGGTCAGCCCGTGCTCGTCCGGCTTCAGCTGGGCTGCGCTGGCGAGCAGCACGTGCGTATCCTGCACAGCGAGCATTTCGTGTAGCCATGAAAAGAGAGAGCCGCCGTCGGTCAGCGAGCCGCCTACCAGCCAACGGTTTCTGTCGATGGGATAGCTCCACAGACCAGCAGGCGCCTCGGGCAGAGTGTCGCCTCCAGTATCCTCCTGCGCGAGTCGTGCGTCGGTGGGGATGACCACTCTCATTGCGCCGGTGGTGCCGATGGTAAGGGCGATGCGGCGGTTGTCCGTACAGCCGCTGCCCAGATTGGCGCCGACGCCGTCGCCCACTGCCAGGAAGAACGGCGTCTCCGCCAGTTCCCTCCACCCTGTAGCCCAGGGTTCGGCCAGGCCAACATGAGATTTCGTATAGTCATGCACAGACGGCAACTGCGCACGCTCTATGCCCATCCGTCTCAGGAGCGCCTCATCCCAGGAAAGTGTGCTACGGTTGAGCAAACCCGTCCAGCCGACTTCGCTGCTGCTAATCGGCAAAAGTGCATGCCCTCCCCAGCGGGCCAACAAGTGGGAAGCGAGAGTCCGCCATGAGGCAACCTGCGCCAGCCGTTCAGGTTCTTCCGCGGCCAGTCGAAGCAGTTGCGCCGGCGCGTAGGCCGTGTGGATCGGAGTGCCTGTGCGCAGGCAAGTGCTTGCAAGAGCGCCTTCTTGTTCCAGTTCCCGCCGCAAATTCTCTGCATGAGACCCGCTGCGCGTATCGGCGTAGGTGTAGACGGGCGTGACCGGCCGGCCGCCGCGGTCAACGCCGAGCCAGCTCATGGCGAAGCTGGTCCAAGCGACTGCGATGAAACGATGACCGCCTTGCATCGTCCGCACGTTTTTCAGGCATTCGCTGATCACCTGTTCAGTGAGTTCGGTGAGGACTAGAGGGTCAAACGTGCCATCGGCGGCCTGTTCTGTGCGCCGGGATTCCGATACCCCTTCCAGGCGGTCACCGTTCGTCCGGTAGGCGGACGCCCGCACCGAGGAACTCCCCAGATCGACGGCAAGAATCAAATCGTTCGGCGTGTACTCAGTATTGGGGCCGCTCTGCATTTTTCTGTCCTGCATTGCTTCTTCCATCTTCGTTACCTTTTTCCTCTACGCTTCCGGCTCCTCTACCGATCCCTGCGCGGCCTGTTCATGCTTGACCTCTGCTGCGGACAGGGTGGCCAGATCGTCGTGTTCGAGAACGAACTGGTCCGACGCGCTTGTGCGATAAGCTGCTCTGGCCATCGTGGTGGTGGCGATGGGCGCGGTTACGAAGAACAGGATGATCAGGGCGATCATGCGCAACATCTGCCCATCCTCCAGAAAGTGAACTCCGGTCGCCAGTAAAAGGCAGCTGATGCCGAGTGTAGAGGCGGCGCCGGCCGCGTGCATTCGGGTGAAAACGTCCGGCAGCCGCAGTATGCCCAGTGCGCTGACGAGCAGAAAGAGCGTACCGATTGAGGCGAGGAGAATGACGATCAGGTTCCTGGTCAACGGGTCCATTTGTGCGCCCCTCCAGGCAGTTGTATTGGCGGCATCTACTCGTCGGCCTTGGGCTGGCGTTCCAACCACCGGGCGTGGGGGTAGCGCTCCAAAGCGCGGGCAAACATCATGGTGCCCAGAAATCCGAGTACGGCAGTGATAATCGCCCCTTCCAGCAGAACGTAAGAATGACTGTTCACGGCGAACAGGACAAAGATGCCGACCGCGTGGATCGAGATCAGATCAAAGGCGACTGTGCGGTTGGGGACGTTCGGCCCTCGCAGGAGCCGCCCGAAGCAGAGCAACAGGGAAAAGGTGACCAGAGTCATCAGCACGTACAGGCTCATTTTGAAAAGTTCGCTGCTCATGTAGATTCTCCTGCCCTACCTATCGGCGGCATCCAGCTCTACAAGAATGCGGCGCAGCTCGAGGAGCGGGCGCTCAAAGTTGTGTTTGATTTCGGCCCGGAACGCCTCCGGGTCGGCAATGTCGATTGCGTGAACAAGCAGTGCGGCTGCGCCTCGGTCGCGGACCGGTGTGCCCCGGACCTGTTGGGCCGCGTCGGGCTTCCCGTGCATGGTCCCACGCTCTTTGGCAGCCTCCAGACCGATCATGGCATCATCGGACTCACCGTAAGGCCAGAGCTGGCCGTAGACATCCTCGCCCAGATCAACGCTCAGAGTGCCGGGCGTAAGAGTGATAATCGTGGCCAAGATGGTGATGTCAAAAGGATTGGTCAGCGTCAATGGAATGGCGACAATGCCCGGGCGCAATGCCGACGCAACGCCGAATGTGTTCGAGAGAACTATCGCGGCCAGTCGCAGGTTGCTGGCCAGAATTGCGTACAGCACATAGCCTGTGAATCTGGCAACTTGCAACGTGTAAAAGCCGTACTTGCGCTGCACAAGCGACATCAGCACGAAACCGAAGAGAAAGCCAATGAAGAGCGCGCGCAGAGTGAAGTCACCGTTCAGTATCGGCCACAGCAGTGAAATGAACAGATTCAGCACAAGGAGACGCTGCATCGTTTCGCCTCAACTCCAGGGTTCGCAGGCGACGAACCTGCCTTTTCGTCTCGGTCGCCCCGGGCTGCCCTGAGCGTTGCCAGACGGGTTAGCGGGATGGTTCAATCACAAAACTGCCTGCATTTGAGAGTTCTCTCCGCTCGGCGAGCGTGTCGGCATCTGTAGCGACGTCGACATGATTGAGAGAAGCATCCGGCAGGCTGACGGCCGGCGCGACCGCTTCGATATAGGCCGGTCGGTCTAGCGCCTGTTGTGCCACCCGCATTGTCAGCCGAAAGGCTGGCTCGCCCAGAATGCCAAGACCAAGGCTGAGAAGCACAAGAGCCGCGATGGGGGCCAGCATCAGCCAGCGGCGCGTTCGGCTCTGCAATATGCGGGAAGGGACCCGGCTTGGGCGCTTGTATTCGCCCCAAAAAGACTCGCGCCAGAGACGCATCATATTGATCATAGTCAACAGGCTGGCAAATACACTGACGCCCGAAACCAGCCAATGTCGTGTATCCAACGTGATCTGCAACAGGCTCAGTTTGCTGACGAATCCGCTGAAAGGCGGGACACCGGCAAGGGAGATGGCAGCCAGGAAAAAGAGAAAGGCAAGAAAGGGCTGTCGAGTCACCAGCCCGCCGATGGAAGCCAGCCTGTCGCTGCCCATGTGCAGCTCCACAGCTCCGCCCGCCATGATGAGCGCCGTCTTGACAATCATGTGATGACAGAGGTAGAGCACGGCCGCGCCCAGGCCGAAGCCGATAGCCAATGTGTTGCCGCTCAGTGCGACCGCCAGGCCCATCAGCATAAAGCCGACATGGCTAATGATGTGGAAACTGAGCAGGCGGCGGATCCCCGGCTGGGCCAGCGCACCGAGCGCGCCCACCAGCATTGTCGCGCCGGCAATGGTCAGCAGCGTCTGCTGCCATTCGATCAGCAACTCAGGGAAGAACAGGGTGTAACTGCGGAAGAGCGTGTAGACGCCCACCTTGGTCAGCAGTCCGCCAAAAAGCGCGGTGACCGCCGGGGGCGGCGTATGGTAGCTGGCCGGAAGCCAGAAGAAAAGCGGGAAGATGGCGGCCTTGCTGCCGAATCCAACTAGCAAGAGACCGGCGAAGAGCGTGCGCACTGCCGGTGAAGCCAGCGGCAGACGCTGCGCGATCTGGGCCATGTTGAGCGTGCCCAGCGTGCCATAGGCGACTCCCGCCGCCACCAGGAAGACCGTCGATGCCAGCAGATTGAGCACCACATAGCGGATGCCGCTGTTGGTCTGGGCCGGTTGCGCGCCGACAGTCAACAGGACGAAGCTGGCCATCAGCAGCACTTCGAAGAAGACATAGAGATTGAAGAGGTCGCCCGCCAGGAACGCGCCATTGACACCCATCAGCAGGAGCAGATAGAGAGGGTGAAAGCCCATTCTCTCCCGGTGATAGTCAATCGTGGCGACTGCAAAGGGATAGACGGCCAGGGCGACCAGCGCCGTCAACAGCAGGAGCGTCGCGGAGAGGCCGTCGCCATAGACGGTGATGCCAAAGGGCGCCGGCCATGCCCCCATTTGGAGCACGAATCGTTCGCCCTGCCCCGCGGTCGCCTGGAACAGGAGCAGCGCGACCGCCAAATTGAGGCAAAGAGCCAGGGCCGTCAGGGCAATCTGTTGCCGTATCCACCGCCGCCCTCCCCAGCGGGCCAGGAGAAGAATGAGTGCAGCCGTAAGCAGAGGTGCGGCAACCGGCGCCGCCAAAAGATTGGCGCTCAGGGCCATCGGTAGTTGTCCTCTTCCATGGCTACGGACTCGTCATCTTCTGAGGGCGGCCTGGGCGGCAGGCCGGTCAGCAGTTCGTCACTGTCATAGACCTCATCGATCTCATATGCCAGCCAGTCATACTCGTCAGCATCCGTTTGCTCGCTGAAATCAAAGGGATCCCCTTCCCGCAGCAGCGGCACAAATTCGCCATGCACGACATCCGTTGCGGCGATCGTGTGGCGGCGGTTCACCAACACAATGACAAAGGCGGTGATGCCGAAGCTGATGACAATCGCAGTCAGGATCAGGGCCTGTGGCAGCGGGTCGGCAGGCGTGAGCGCCGCCAGGGTCTCGGCGTACTTTATCTTGTCCAGGAAGATAGGCGGACGCCCCTCCGTAAGCGTACCTGAGCCGAAGAGCAACAGGTTGACGCCGTGGCTCAGCAGTGCGAGGCCGAGAATGAGCTTGATCTGCCCTCGCCGCATGATCATGTAGGTACCGGAGGCGAAAAGGCTGCCGACTGCGACCGCAAGAAGTAAGGAGATCATGTCTCTGCCCTGCTGATAGTGTCGTCGGCTTCGACAGGCCGGCCGGACTCTTCAATGTCCGCGGGAAGCGGCGCTGCCATGCCCTCAAGTTGGAGAGGGGCGCCGTCAGAAACCTGACTGAGACCGAGAAGATATGAAGTCGTAACGCTTACAACGACGAGAAAAACGCCCAGATCGAAGAGTACCGGCGTGCCGATTTCCAGGTGGCCCAACAGAGGCAAGTTCAGTTCGAACCAAACGCCTTTGAAGAAAGTACCTTCCAACAGTCCGGCGATCCCAGAGCAAATTGCAACGGCTAGGCCAAGCCCGATTCCACTGTTCAGATAGGGACCGATTGCACGGCGAACGCTCACATGGCCCCTGCTGAGGATCTGCAACTCAAAAGCGGCTGCCGCCATCAGCCCGGCGATAAATCCGCCGCCGGGCAAGTTGTGGCCGCGCAGCAGCAAGTACAGAGCCAGCAGCAGCAGGACCGGTGTCAGGATGCGATTCAACAGTCGGAGATAGAGTTCAGGCATTCTGAGAAATGTGTGGCATCAGTTCGGTATGGCTACGCACTCGTTTCAATTGTCGGTTCTTCATTTTTCTCTTCATCTAAAGCCGCTTTCGGGCGCTCTGGTTGGCTGTCTTCTACAGTTTCAGCCTCCTGTGGCGCGGCGACCGACGCCGGCAATCTCACGCGCGGCGCGTTCAGGAGCGCATAGCCACCGAGAGCGGCCAATGCCAAGACGGTAATCTCTCCCATCGTATCGAAACCGCGAAAATCGACCAGAATGACATTGACGACATTGGCGCCATGTCCGCTGGGTACGGCATTTTGCAGGAAGTAGCCACTGATCGACTGGGCGGCCTGCATGGCCTCGCTGCTGTTAAACAGAACGAGGAAGAAGCCGAATGCGCCAGCAGCCAACGCGACGAGCAGATTGCGCGCCTGCTTCAGCCGCTGCATTGGCGGACGCATATCGGGCGGCAACTTGGTAAATACCAGCACAAGCAGGACGACGGTCAGCACTTCGATCAGCAGCTGTGTCAGCGCCAGGTCTGGCGCGCTGAAAAAGACGTAAAACAGTGTGACCGTGACGCCGACGACGCCCAGGCTGATGATTGCGCCCAGCCTGGTTCGCACTCGCACCGTCACATAGGCCGATACAACGGTCAGCAAGACCAGAATCGTCTCAGGCGCTCCGGGGAGAATGCCCGTATCCGGCATCAGATCGCTCATCTCGATGTGCCGCAAGGCCACGACAACAGGCACGAAGGCTGCGAGCAGAACAATCGCAGACTGGGTTGCGAGTGTGTATCCCTGCGACAGACGCGCTGTGATCTGTGCGAGAGCGTAGATGCCGTCCAGGAAATTCTGGAAGATTACAACGCCCCGCAGCCGTCTGGGCAACCGGTACAACGTCCGGCGCAAATGGTAACGGTTCAGAAACAGGGCGACGCCGAGGGCGATGGCTAGAAGACTCGTAAGCAGCACCGGCGTGAAGCCATGCCAGAGCGCCAAATGTTTTTGCACGGGCGCGCCTGAGATTGAGGCGGCTGCCGGCGTTATCAATGCCTCCAGCGGTCGCAGGGCAAACGGAGCAACTGTCCCGCACGCCACCAGAATGAGCGGCGCGGCCACAAACGGCGCGGCAGGAGGATGGTGGAGCGGTGTCTGGCGCACCTGCTTTGCGCCCGATTCAGGCGACTCTTCAGACTTATCGGTCGCGCAAGGCCGGAGGAAGGCTTCCCAAAGAAGGGTCAAACTGTAAGTGACGAAAAAGGCCCCGGCTACGGTTGCCGCGCCAAACGCGATCCATCCGGCCGCGGCGCCATATTCACCCGCTTCCAGGAACGTCTCCAACAGGGCCTCTTTGGCGACGAAGCCGAACAGCGGAGGAACTCCTGCCATGGACGCGGCAGCCAGAACGGCCACCGCCGTTGTAACGGGCAGTGTGTGCCGCAGACCGGCCAATCTTCGCAAGTTTCTGGTGCCTGTTGCGTGGTCGATGATTCCAGCTATAAGAAACAGGGGGCCTTTATAAAGCGCGTGGGCCAGGATGCCGACAACCACCGCCAGCATCGCGGCCTCGCTGCGGAAAGCAAGCAGCGTGGTGAGAACGCCCAGCTGACTGACCGTAGCATAGGCAAGCAGCGCCTTCATGTCCCAGTGGCGGACGGCAACGACCGCGCCCACGAGCATTGTAATGCCGCCAAAGATAAGAAGCGACCACAGCCAAAGTGGATGGTCGCTGAGCGCCGGGTGCAGACGGGCCAAAAGGTAGATGCCGGCCTTCACCATGGTTGCCGAATGGAGGTAGGCGCTGGCAGGGGTTGGCGCGGCCATTGCGCCTGGCAACCACCAGTGGAAAGGGAACTGGGCGGACTTTGTGAACGCGCCCAGCAGAATCAGGATCAGAATCGCAGGATAGAGCGGCAGGTCGGTCAGTCCAGGGCTGGTGATGATCTCGCTGATCGTATAGCTGCCGCTCGCCTGCCCCAAGAGGATCAAGCCCGCCAGCAGGGCAAGCCCGCCACCTGCGGTGATGATGAAGGCGTTGCGTGCGCCGCCCCTGGCCGTTGCCGATTGGTGCGTGAAGCCGATGAGAAGGTAGCTGGTGACGCTGGTGCCTTCCCAGAATACGAACAAAGTCAGCAGATTGTCCGCCCAGACCAGTCCAAGCATGGAGGCCATAAAGGCGAACAGCGAGAGGTAGAAGTATCCTTGACGCCTGTCATCTTCCAGATAGTAGTGCGTGTATAGGGCAACCGCGGCGCCGACACCGGAAATGATCAGGCCGAAAAGCAGAGAGAGCCCGTCCAATCGAAAGGAGAGCGCCAGCCCCAGGCTTCCAATCCAGTTGAACTGCTCGGCGTAAATGGTGCCGTTTTGCAGGTCAACAGGCAGAGCGGACGACGATGTTCCTCCCCAGCCGATAGCTGGCGCGGCAGTGGTGAGTTGCCACAATGTAACCGCCAGCGGCGGCAGCGCGGCCAACCATCCAGCCCATGAGCGCCGCTCTGGCCGTATCAGATAGAGGATGGCCCCGCTTGCGAGCAGGAGGCAGAGAGACGTAGCTAACATGTGCCGTTCACATAACTCCATGACCGCAGAATTGCTTTATACCTGGACGCATTCTCAATTGATTGACTCTCATCGCCCGCCCTAACCCGCCCTAACGAGCGCGTCCTCCTGACATTCGGTCGCAGAAACGCCGACCGCTTCACTGCGAGGAAGTTCGATTGCAACAGAGTGGGTACGCCGTCAGTAAGGAAGGCTGTAAGAAGGAGGGAAGCAAGCCGCCGACTGCGGTGAATCGCAGGAGAAAGAAGCATTGTCGTGGGCAGGACAGACGCTCCTGCCAAAAATAGTTGGTATGAGCGCCAAGTCGGAAGTACGGACATCCTACATCTCTTTTACCACAGTTGCATCAGCTTCCCCAACTTACACAGGATGCGTAGCGGGCGCGACCTATGCACTTGGCTGTCTCCGTCCGCGATGTGGGTAGCCTTGGCAATGACCAAAAGCCTGAGCGCGGATTTGCATCTGCTACTGATCGTGAGCGAGGGGGGTAGCCGAATCCGCCGCGCAGAATTGAATAGGCGGAAGGCACATTGAAGCGCAAATGGGCAGCGTATCGGGCGAAGCTTACCGCAAAAAACGTCCGAACGGGAAAAGGGAGAGTGGGATCAGTTTGATGTGTTGCTTCGCGAAGGGGATACCTACAACAGTGATCGTAAGAATCAGAGCCGATAACAGATGCGCCAGGGCAATCTCCCAGCCGAACAGTACCAACCATAGCACGTTGAACAGGATTCGCAACGTGCTATTGGCCTGGCTCTCTTCAACGACTTCCCTGCCAAAGGGCGCCAGGATCGCAATGCCGATCTTCATTGATTGCAGCCCGAAAGGGATACCGACAACTGTAATGCAGAGAAGCAGTCCGCCAATGATGTACCCCAGGGCGGCGAGGAAACCGCCAAAAATCAGCCACACAACATTGCCGAGTGTACTCATAGTAGCTATCCCTTTTCGAACTCTGATTGACCGCATACATCTGGCAGCCTGGCCGCTGCTTACTAACTCACAATACGCACCGATCGGCAAGAAAGATTCGCGCCAACTGTGCAAAGGCCGTCAATTGGACATTTGCATAGCCAATTCCATACAGAAATGTGCAAATCAGACTGCAAACAGTTGACGACCCGAAATAACGTGCTATACTCGGAAGAATCTAACTGCTGTGTCTGGGCGGCGCACCTCGCGGATTCTACGCAATGAGCGATGCCCAAACAGTTCGCTACCTGGGAGGGAACCGCATGAGCCGGGTTCGCTGCCCTCAGAAGCGCTGTAGTTTCTGGCTTAACGGATGGTGTGACGCCGATGAGATTGAGTTGGACCTGACAACGCTGTCGTGCATTACATTTGACGAAATTGAATGGGCTGATGAATTGCCGGGCGCAGGAAGTTCTGAGGGCGAAGACAAAGAATTGGAGTGGATCGGCGAAGAGTCGATCTTTGAAGACGACATGGACGAGAGTTTGTATGGGGTAGATGACGGCGATCCGGAGTTTGACGACGATGAGGACGAAACATTGGATGAGGAGGACATGTGGCCTCTTTGAGACGCGATTGGAAGCCGAAACCGGCTCTGCGAGGTGTGTTCTCGTCACATGAAGCTAAACTAGCGAACCAGCGTGGGAGTTTTTCGCCGGTTGAATTTCGATAAGAACTGCATTTGCAAGTATTGCGCTGATGTGGCACAATTGTACTATGGACATGAGAAAGTCTTTCGTGTATAGTGGGTGGTAGGTAAACAGGTCAGATGGAAGCCCAGACAAAGAGGAGCGCAACCATGACCTTCAACGCCGCAGTTCCACGCTTCACTCCCAAGAAGGCTCCAGGCCGCTCAAGATCGATGCTGCCGGTAAAGTCGAGGTCGTTCCTGCCGGTGAAGTGGCAGCCCGGCCGTCGCCTCCGGCACAAATACAGCCCCAGGTTTTTCCTGGCCATGGCTGTGAGTATCATCAGTTCAATCAGTTTTCTCTGGGTGCTCTTCCTGGTTATCGTCAACTAGGTGCGATGGTCGACTAGAGGCACTTTCTCCTTTGGTTCTCGCGCCTAAACAGCCGATAGAAAAACCGCCACGCAGAATAGCTTTTCATACTCCCGTCGCTTCAGTAAGCGGCGGGAGTTTTTGATTTGGGTCGGCGAACACACACGGAGTATCTGCTGCTACTCGCCGTACTTGAGGGAGAGAAGGTAAGCTACGATCGCGTTCAACTGTTCTTCCGACAGCGATGCACTGTAGTTCTGGGGCATGACCTGGAGGCACGATCCTAGCGGGCATTCTTCAACAATAAACGCGTTTGGATCTACGATCGACTCGCGAATGTACTCCTCCGCTGTATAGCCTTCTATGCGGCGGGCGGCCACGTTGCCCAGGTTCGTTTGATCTGGGCCAAGCATGGCTGCGTCAACTTGGGGTAGCCCAGGCGTAACATGGCAGCTGTTGCAGCCGGTCTCTGTCATGGCAGCTATGGCCAGATCTCTTATCTCTTGCGTCAGCGGTTCGGAAGGAGCCTGTTCCTGTCTCGTAGTCTGGCCCTCGGCGCTTACGACGACCACGATCTCGTCTCGATAGGCGTCCCCCTCCAGCGCGATGTGTGCGCCGTCGGCGAACTGTAAGCGCAGCGTGTGTTCACCGGGCGATAGTTCGAGGGACACAATCGTTTGTCCCTTGCCGTAGTGGAGATGCTTTTCATCAGTGGGGATGACCTCACTGGCGGCGACGAAATCGGTATCGACGAGGATGTGGAAATGCCCTGCCCCATCATTGATTTCGCCGGAAGGCTCGACGACCAAGCCAGTAGCTTCCATCACTACCTCAAACGGTGTAGATACGGTTGCGCCATCGTCAGGCTGGGCAAAGCGCACTGCCGGGCCTTCGGCGCTCTCTTCGACAATGACGGAGATCGTGTCCTGGAACTGTTCGCCCTCCAGCGCGGTATGTGCGCCGTCGGCGAACTGCAAGCGCAGCGCGTGTTCACCGGGCGAGAGTTCGAGGGAAACAGTCGTCTGTCCCTTGCCGTAGTGGAGATGCTGCTCGTCAGTGGGGATGACTTCCCCGGCGGCGACGAAATCGGTATCGACGAGGATGTGGAAATGCCCTGCCCCATCATTGATTTCGCCGGAAGGCTCGACGACCAAGCCAGTAGCTTCCATCACTACCTCAAACGGTGTAGATACGGTTGCGCCATCGTCAGGCTGGGCAAAGCGCACTGCCGGGCCTTCGGCGCTCTCTTCGACAATGACGGAGATCGTTTCCTGGAACTGTTCGCCCTCCAGCGCGGAATGTGCGCCGTCGGCGAACTGCAAGCGCAGCGTGTGTTCACCGGGCGATAGTTCGAGGGAAACAGTCGTCTGTCCCTTGCCGTAGTGGAGATGCTGCTCGTCAGTGGGGATGACTTCCCCGGCGGCGATGAAATCGGTATCGACGAGGATGTGGAAATGTCCCGCGCCATCGTTCACTTCGCCGGAAGGCTCGACGACAAGGCCGGTCGCTTCCATCACTACTTCAAACGGTGAGGAAAGGGTTGCGCCATCGTCGGGCTGGGCAAAGCGCACTGCCGGGGCTTCGGCGCTCTCTGCGACAATGACGGTGATCGCGTCCCGGAACTTTTCGCCCTCCAGCGCGGTGTGTGCGCCGTCGGCGAACTGCAAGCGCAGCGTGTGTTCACCGGGCAATAGTTCGAGGGAAACAGCCGTCTGTCCTTTGCCGTAGTGAAGATGCTGATCATCGGTTGGGATAACCTCACCGACGGCGACGAAATCGGTATCGACGAGGATGTGGAAATGCCCCGCCCCGTCATTGATTTCGCCGGAAGGCTCGACGACCAGATCGGTAGCTTCCATCACCACGTCGAACGGCGACGAGACGGTTGCGCCATCATCAGGCTGGGCAAAGCGCACTGCCGCGACTTTGGCGCTCTCTGCGACAATGACGGTGATCGTGTCCCGGAAGTGTTCGCCCTCCAGCGCGGTGTGTGCGCCGTCGGCGAACTGCAAGCGCAGCGTGTGTTCACCGGGCGATAGTTCGAGGTAAACAGTCGTCTGTCCTTTGCCGTAGTGTAGATGTTGCTCATCCGTGGGAATGACATTTTTTGCGGGAACGAAGTCTGTATCGACGAGAATGTGGAAATGGCCCGCGCCCTCGTTCACTTCGCCGGAAGGCTCGACGACGAGACCGGTTGCCGCCATCACCACCTCGAACGGTGAGGAGACGGTTGCGCCGTCAAGCGGATCAAAGAAGGCGACAGACTGAGCGGCGGCTTCATCCTCGACAAATACAACTATCGTGTCCTGGAACTGCTCGCCATCCAAGGCGGTGTGTGCGCCGTCGGCGAACTGCAAGCGCAGCGTATGCTCCCCGGAGGACAGCGTCAGTTCCGCTTCGACTGAACCGTCACCAAAGTGGAGATGCTGCTCATCCGTGGGGATGACATTGCCGGCGGGAATGAAATCCGTATCGACCAGGATGTGCATGTGCCCCGCGTCTGCGTTGACCTCGCCCGTCGGTTCAACCGCCACGCCCATTGCGCCCATCTTCACAACGAACGTGGGCGGCACGATCGCATTGCTGGTCGGCTGGCGGAAGAAAACATCCGGTTCCACGGCTTCATCCTGCGCCGGTTCCGACTCAGCAGGCGTTTCGGCGCTCGTTTCCGCTTCAGACTCAGAGTCGGACTCCGCTTCCGCTTCTGCTTCCGCATCGGCGGCAGCCAAGGTTGCCTGCCGCTCGGCCTCCCGGGTCGCCTTCAAGTCTGCCCTGAATTGGTTTACGCCGGCGTTGATCACATATATAAGAATGAGGACGCCCAGAATCGGGCCGCCTACTCGGATCAGAGGGTGTACTCTTTTCATGGAAACGCTCCGTCTGCGTCGCTGTCAAGAAAGACAGTCAACTCTATCTTGTGTGCAACTCTATGTCGCAAGGGAACTTCCTACACGGGAATTATACTGCTTCCGCTATGCTAGGCAAGCGGGAAGGCATATGCTACGCGTCCCAAACGACATCGCCCCGCGCGGTCGGCATATGGTGGCATCGCCCAACGGCCAGCAACTTTCCCTGGCAGCGTCATTCGATTGGATACGTCCGGCTTACAAAGCGACTGCGGCTGTAGGCTCCGCAGCGCCGTTACTGACTTCCGCCAATTTGCCACCTTCCAACCGTAAGCTGATCACTCGACTGACGCCATCGTCACCCATCGTAATGCCGTAGATGCTGGTTGCGCCTTCAAGGGTACGCCGATTATGGGTGATCACGATAAATTGAGTCTGGCTGCTCAGAGATTCCAGCGAGTCTCGCAGTCTGTCCACATTGGCCTCGTCCAGCGTCGCGTCCACCTCGTCAAGCACGCAGAACGGCGTCGGGCTTACACGTAAGATAGCGAGAACGAGGGCGCAGGCCGTCAGAGAACGCTCACCTCCTGATAGCAGCTCTAAGCTTTGGGGACGCTTGCCGGGCGGGCGGGCCAGGATTTCGATACCCGTGTTGAGAATATCGGCTGGATCCGTGATCGAAAGTTGGGCCGTGCCTCCTTGCAGGAGTAGCTTGAAAAAGTGTACGAACTCGGTGGAGACCGCGTCGAATGTGTGACGAAACTCCCGCTCCATGCGTGTGTCCAGTTCGCGGATTACTTGACGCAGGTCATCCGACGCTCTCTCCAGATCCTCCGACTGCGTTAGCAGGAAATGATGGCGCTCGGACGCCTGTTCGTACTCTCTCGGCGCCTCCGGGTTCACATTGCTTAGTCGCCGCAGACGGGCGCGTGTCTCCTTTACGTCATCTTTCAGCCCGCCAGGAAGCTGCTGCACGACCGGGAGTTGCGCGACGATGGTCTGCAATGGCAGGGGCGGCTGATACGCCAATCCCGCCGCTTCTTCAATCTCCGCGAGGCCGAAATCGTGGCGGATCTCTCTACGCAGGCTTTCCAAGCGATCTTCCACGCGTTGCAAAGCGAGTCGGGAGGCATTCCACGCCGCTTCGTTTTGAAGGAGCAACTGTTGCATGGACCGTTCCTCGGCCTCCACCTCAGTCTGTTCCTTCTCCAACAGGACGAGGTTCGTTTCCCAGGGCGCCCTCTGGTTCTCCAGTTCAGACAGTTCCGCGCGCAGCGTGCGCTCACGGGCAGATAGTTGGTTGATGTCGCTACGAAGCCGCTCGTCCTCGTGCCGCAGATTCTCAAGACGCTGCGACCTTGATTGGAACTGGCTCTCGATCTGTCCCAGCGCACGCTTCTGTTCTGCAACCAGCGAGCGCAGGTTGCTCAGCTCTCCTTTGGCTGCCGCCGCCGCTGCGCGCAGGTCAGCCAGCCGGCGCAGCAGTTCATCGGGACGCGCTTCTGCCGCCCCCTCTTCAGCAACTCTTGACCTTTCTTGCGCGGCCCGGCGGGCCTCGATTGCCCCGTCCAGTTCTCGCCTAAGCGATTCTGCCTGGGGAACAAGCTCAACAAGACTCTGCTGGGACTGGTCGAAGAGCAGCACTTGCCAGTCAACAGTCTGTCGGGCCTGGACTGCGGCGAGCCTGGCCTGCTCCAATTCGGCTTGAAGCTGTTGTGACTCGTGGAGCAACTCTTTCCTTTGCTCCTCCAAAGTGGTCTGCGCACTCCTTTCCTGCTCGATCCGCTTTCGTACGGACTTGGCGCTGTCCGTCGCCAGTCTGACCTCTTCGCGGGCCTTCGCCAGGTCAGCCGGCAGCTCGCGCGCTTCACGCTCTCTCGCCAATACCGAACCGGTTTGCTTGCTGCCGTCGTTGCCGCCGGTGACTGCGCCGCCGGGTCGGATGATTTCTCCATTAAGGGTGACAACGGTTGGCTGCGGCGGCGAGTGCCAATTGGCGCGTCCACCAACGTCCGCATGAGCATCGAGCGCCTGTCGTGCCGCAGTCAAACTGTCGACAATCCAGACCCGCTGCAGGAGTTGCTTCATTGCCGCTCCCACCTCATCACCGTACCGGACCAACTCTGCGGCGTTGCCTTGGATGCCTTCCCGTTTTGGCGCAGGGATAGGACCGCCTGAGCGCAGCCGATCCAGCGGCAAGAATGTAGCTCGACCAGCCCTTTCGCGTTTCAAGTATTCGATTGCGCTCTGAGCATCTCGCCACGTACTCGCGATCAAGTTCTGCAACGCCCCGCCAAGCGCCACTTCAATGGCCCGCTCCAGTCGGGCAGGCACTTCAAGTTGGGAAGCAACCGTGCCCAAAATGCCGTTCAGACCGCCGCTCTGGGACGCCTGCAACACGGAGCGCACGCCGCTGGCATACCCGGCCCCCTCGCTGCGAAGACGCCGCAACAGATCGAGGCGGGCCTGCAACTTGACAGCGTTCCGGTCCGCTCTATGGCGGGCCTCCTCTACGCCGCGGAGGTCGATTTCCAGGGCAGCAATCGAAGCTGTGCGCGCCGCGATTTTCGCCTGATTGTCACTGAGATTGGTGTCATGTTCATCAGTGTCCGATTCTGCCGCAATCAGGCCGGCCTCCGCCTGCAAAGCATCCTGCCGGCGCGCGTGAACTTCCGATTGTAGCTGGGCCAGCCTCGTCTTTAGAGAAACCTGCCGTTCGGTCAACTGCTCCAGCAGACTGCGGCGCTCCGCTATGCGCCTTTCCACCTCTTGCAGCGCGGCCTCGGCCTCCCGCCAATGCTGTTGTTTAGAGCTTTGGGCCAGCTGCTGTTCGGCCAGTTGGCCCTGCATTCGCTCGACCGCGTGTTGGGCGCTATGTTGCCTTGGCTCGGCATCCTCGATTTGTGCGCGCAGATTAGCCAGTCGAGCCTGAACGGCCTCGCGCCCAGCCTGCAACTCTCCGCATTCCGCTTCAAGTTCTTCAAGTCGGGCAGAGATGTGGCGATGGCGCTCTTCGGTTACCGCCAGGCGGCGACCCACTTCTTCGGCCTGCTGGTGGCGAGCGCCAATGAACTGGGTCTGCTCATTCAGTCTGGCCCGCAGGCTTGTCTGGCGAGCGCGCATTGAGTCGATGTTTTCGCGCAGCGCCTTCAGCCGACCGCGACGCATCTGCGCAGAATGCTCGTCCTGTTGGGACTTTTGCCTGGCCTCATTCAGCCTGGAAATCGTATAATGCCACTGGTAGCCATACCAGATGTGGAGCAGTTCCTTCAAGTCCGTTTCGATCTGCTGTCGCTCCAACGCACGCTCCGCCTGGCGTTTCAAGTATTGCAATTGGGGCGAAAGCTCGGAGAGGATGTCATGCACGCGTTCGAGGTTCTGATGCGTGGCGTCTAGTCGGCGCAGGGACGCGGCGCGCTTCTGCTGGTAGCCGGTGATGCCGGCGGCCTCTTCAAAGAGCGCCCGCCGCTCCTCCGGCTTAAAGCTGAGTACACGGTCGATAAGCCCCTGTCCGATCACTGCGTAGGCGCGATTGCCAAGCCCGCTCGGCGCAAGAAGCTGGGTAATGTCCTGCAAGCGGACCCGTTGACCGTTCAGCAGATACTCGTTGTCTCCGTCACGGTAGGCGCGGCGGGTGATCTCCACTTCGCTGAAGTCGATATTAAGCTCGCCTGCGCTGTTGTCCAGCACGAGGCTCACCGCGGCCATGCCCAGTCTGGCCCGTTTGTCGCTACCTGAAAAGATGACATCGACAGTCTTCTTCGAGCGCAGCAGGCCGAAACTCTGTTCGCCCAGACACCAGCGAACCGCATCGGCCACATTGCTTTTGCCGCAGCCGTTTGGCCCGACAATAGCCGTCATGCCAGAGGCAAAGACGAATTCCGTCTGGTGGGCGAAAGTCTTGAACCCTTTGATGTTCACTCGCTTAATGCGCAGCATTAGAGAATATGGCAAGTTTGGGGCGCTAAAACGTTCGCCAGCACGTCCCACCACTTCGCCGTGGGGCGCTGTGACCGGGCCAGCCACAAGGCGGGGTGGCGCAGCGGAGAGAGGCATCGACCTGCTAACTGAGATACAGGAACTCTCTGCAAGGCGGACTTCATCTGTTTCATCGCTGCAGTCGGCGGGCGCCTTGCCTGGCTATCCAACATGTCCCCCAATTAGCCGTCAGCCGTCTGACAACTCATAGCCCCCATAAGCTCTGCCACAACCCAGGCAGAGTCAGTTCCAGAAGTAGACCCAGGGAGATCAGAATTGCAGATGCAGAAGCCAGACGGCGCTGCCGTGTAAAGTAATTGACAAGATTCCAGTTGTTGGTGAGAAGTGACTGGGCCAACAAGAGAACTGACCCGCTATATCCGGCGATTGTCACCAGTCTCCATGGCATCAGACCAAGCAGAAGCCCCCCAAAACCGCTTGCCGCCAAACGTCCGGCCACATAGCCGAATTGATTGACCGCACGCATGAGAAACCAAAGGCCGGCCAAGCCCGCGCTGAAAAGGCTGCCCAAAAGGACGCCAGCCATTTCGCCTAGGCGGGAAAGTGGATTGACCAAGAGCCAGTCAGGGAGTCCTTGCCCAGTGACGGACCATGCCAGTATCGCTCTATGGTGTTCGAAGCCATCGTGGATAGCCCGCTCAAACAGTTGGGGCAAAAGAGCCGAACCCACGATCATGACAAGAAGTTGTAAGGCCAGCCAAACAGCGAGAACTGCGATTCCTTTGTCCACCATGCCCCGCCGCAGTGGAATCGCCAAGAATATAGTAAGGCCAAGCGCCTGTAAGATTGGGAGGAGGTTCGGCTGTCCCAAGGCGGCTGGCAGAAGCGTCGTGAGCAAGGCGAAAAATCCGAGCGTGCCGTAGAAGATCGGATCCCTTGTCAGATCGTAGCGACGGCCTGCGGACATCCCATTGGGGCTGCTATCGGGCGAAGTATGAAGCGAATCCTGCATACAAAGATTATAGCATTGCGCGCAGACCATGCGCGAATTCCTTTTGAGTAGAGAGCATGTCGGAGGGGACGAAGGGGAGTGAGCAATTCGAATTGGAAGCTATTCCATTGCCTTGGCTGGAACGACAACCCTGCGGCGCGTGGGTCGAAGTCAGACAGTGGATCCTACGCTGCTTCGGCGCGGCCTGACGCCACTCCGGGCTGGGCAAGTCGAACGAAGTGCGTCAATTCAGCGCGGCGCATCCCAAATTATTGTGCGCTACCCCGACTTGCCCGATTCGCTCATCTGTGCTACACTCCTCCGCGACCGGGAACGCCGCCACCGCGCGCCCAGCCCCCCATACCCCAATCCGGCGCTCGGGTGCCCTCTGGGCGCGCGAAGCGGAAGCGCATCTAACAATGCGCGCTCATAGTACGAAGTGGTAGCGCATAGAACTTCAACCAAATCCTGCTTCTTTTGGGCAACGGGGGGGGGGGTAAAAGCGGACAAAGTGGACACTAAATAATTCTATATCTTGGAAATATCGACCCTGCCAGCCAGGTTCCCCGACAGATCATGACACCAATACCGTAACAGTCCAGCGCTCATAGTACGAAGTGGTAGTGCATTCAACACACGCCTTCTATCGGTGCAGGAAAGCCCGCTCCGGCAGAGGCGAGGCAGAAAATCGCGGTTGGCATTTTGAAGAATTTTTGGCGGAACTGTCTTTCGGCCAACGCCATTACAAAAAAATGTCAATACTGGCCCTACCCACCTCCTCCGCTCCCAACGTCAGCAAGCCTCCCGCGTTCCAAGAGCAACGATGCAAGAAATCTGGGATACGCCCGTTCACCGCGTACAAGCAAGTGCGAGGAACCGATGTGGTATACTGGAAGAGATGGATCAGACACGCGCCGCGGGAATAAGCGTTTGGCCCTCGAGAAGCGCGCACTGGAGAATGAGTTGAACGGGAAGCAGCACACCTTCTCAAAGAATAGGCTTACGATGCAACCGCAGGGGGTGGCCGCGGTGATTGCTGCCGCCGGGTTTAGTCGCAGAATGGGACGATTCAAACCGTTGCTGCCGTGGGGCGCCAGCACAGTTGTCGAGTCGGCTGCGGATGCGCTTGTCGGCGGCGGAGCGGCGCCATTGTTGGTCGTGGTCGGGCACCGCGGCGCAGACATTGCCGACCGTTTCAGCGATAAGAAGGCCTGTGTCGTCTACAATCCCGACTTCGCGGCCAATGAGATGCTACGCTCCTACCAGGTGGGAATCGAGACATTGCTCGACGGTCATCCGCCTGTCCATGGCGCGCTGCTGGCCCTGGGAGATCAGCCGCACATTCCGGCCTGTGTGATCCGCCACATCATCAGTAGCGCGCGCGGCGCGCCCGATGCTGTCGTGATCCCCAGCCACAATCGCCGCCGCGGTCATCCGGTTTACCTGCCGCGCCGCCTGTTTCCAAAGCTCATTTCGCTGGAAGAGGGGCAGACGCTTCGGGATCTGCTCAACCAGCATATTGACGAAATCGTCTACGTGAATGTGGACAGTGACAGCGTCCGTCGCGATATGGATGTACCCGCCGAGTACGACGCGCTGCGGGCGAAGTTTGAGCAGACCAACTAGACAGCCTGCCGTTACCGAGCGGCGGCAAGGAGCGGAACGACATTGAACGCAACATTTTATCACCACTTGCAGGGGATGTTGGACGAAGAGCAGCCCGTCGCCGTGGCAACGATAGTCGAGGCAAAAGGATCAGTTCCCAGGGAGGTGGGCGCCAAGATGCTCATTCATCCGCTGGGCCGACACGTGGGCACGGTCGGTGGCGGCTGCGGTGAAGCAGATGTAATTCGCGCCGGGCTGGACGTGATCGAGGATGGGCTGCCGCGCACGGTTCACGTAGACCTGACCGAGGACATCTCCATGAACAGCCTGGGCGTCTGCGGCGGCGTAATGGATGTGTTCATCGAGCGCTGGGGCGCGGCAGCCGAAGAAGGTAAGAAATAGGTTGAGTGGCAGAAAGGACTAAGGGCGTTTCTGAGGACTGACCGAACTCGCCGCCCTCTGACGTTCCCTTCAGTTATCACCCGTTCGCTTCGTTGAAAAGCGGCTGTGCAGGTGAACCGGTTGGGATTTCTCACGCACGCGTATATTGATCATCTCAACCGCGAGAGAAAACGCCATCGCAAAGTAAGCGTAATTCTTGAGATGTAGTTCCTCAACCGTCTCGTGGAGCCAGCCTTCCAGGACCAGCAGAAATCCGATCAGAATCAGGAATGCCAATGCCAGGATCTTCATCGTCGGATGGCGTTCGACGTAGGCGGCGATCGGCCCGGCAAAGAAAAGCATTACCGCAGCCGCAACGACAACTGCTGGGACCATCACCCACAGATTGCCTGAGATCCCCACCGCAGTGATCACCGAATCCAAAGAGAATACAATGTCGATGAAGATGATCTGAACAATGACGGACACGAAAGTCGCCATTGCCTTGCTTACGCTGACATGCTCCGCCGCTTCCAGTTTCTCATGGATCTCAAATGTGCTCTTTCCGATCAGAAACAGGCCGCCGACCAGCAGGATCAGATCGCGTCCGGAAATGCCGTGGCCGGAGAGCGAGAACAGCGGCTGGGTCAGGCGCATTATCCAGGTGATGCTGAACAACAGCGCGATGCGGGTGATCACGGCCAGTCCGATCCCCATGGACCTGGCTCTTGCCTGCTGATTCTGGGGCAGCTTGCCGCTGAGGATTGCGATAAATATCACGTTGTCGATGCCGAGGACGATTTCCAACAGGACAAGTGTCAATAGAGCAATCAGATTTTCGGGCTGGAAAAGAACCATTGAGCGTTCCTTGGCGCTTAGCGGGATTCTGAACCGGGCAAGGCCGCGGGAGATGAATGCGAGCACATTTCACATTCAGAACACGTGACGGATTCTAGCATTTCGTGCGGCGCATGTCTAGCGCTCCAGGAAACGGCATGCGTTTCGCGCGGAAACTCCCGGAGATCCTGCTATCGCTGACGCAAACGAAGGTTACACATAGGATGCAGCATCAGGTACTTGGCGTATTGATCGAAGCGATTGAAAGGCGGGAAGCCGTGGCGCTCGTGACCGTAACAGCCGCCACCGGCGTCTATGCCTCGGCTCTCGGCTGCAACGCGGCTGTCTGGCCCCAGTCGGAGCGCGGCCCGGTCGGCGAGTTGGGCCTGGGAGAGAGGAGTCAGACAGTTCTTGCCGATGCCAGGGAAGCAATCGCGCACAAGGAGCACAAGCAACTGCACTATGCGTTTGAGGATGGCGAGTTCACCGCATTTGTGGAGGTGCAGGCGCGGCCGCCCCATCTGATCATTGCCGGGGCCGGGCACATCGCTGTGCCGCTGGCCTCTATCGCCAAGACTTGCGACTTTACGGTCACTGTTCTGGATGATCGCCCCCAATTTGCCCATCCCGCCCGCTTCCCGACTGCTGATCGGGTGGTGGCCGGGCCGTTCCGCCCGACGCTTGCCGAATTGCGCCGGGGCAAACCGGTCTTCGACAGCGACACATATCTCGTTCTCGTCACCCGCGGGCACCAGCACGACATCGACTGCCTGCTGGAGGCGCTGAATGATCCCGTTGCCTATCTGGGCATGATCGGCAGCCGCCGCCGCATCCGCGCCGTATTTGAACTGCTGGAAAAAGAGCAAAATATCCCTGCCTCACATTTCGACCGCATTCGTGCGCCCATCGGTATGGACATTGGCGCAATCACACCGGCGGAAATTGCGGTCTGCATCATGGCCGAGATGATCTGCGTGATGCGGGAAGGAACGCTCCCCGGCATGAGCGAGCAGGTCCTGCAGGAACGGTTGCAACGCAGGTTGCGGGCGTCCCGGTGATCGGGCTAAAGCGGGACGAGACAGCCATCCGCCCAGCTGCAAGTGCGCGACGCGTGGATTCTCTCTGAGACTGAAACGGAAATTCGAGTCGGATGGATCAACCTGCGGACATTCGAGCCTACAACCGATATGCCTGGGATTTGGCAGTCGAGCGCAAGAGTGAGTGGACAGTTCCCGTTGATAATGCGACCATTGCCGCAGCGCGTCAAGGCGACTGGCAAATCGTCCTCACGCCGACAAAAGCGGTGCCGCGAAACTGGTTCCCTGTTTTCGACGGAGCTGCGATCCTTTGTCTGGCGTCCGGGGGCGGCCAGCAGGGGCCGGTGTTGGCCGCAGCGGGGGAAAGCGCCGGCGCGAGGGTGACTGTGTTCGACAATTCGCCGCGCCAGCTTGCGCAGGACCGTTGCGTGGCCGAGAGAGAAGGGCTGAAACTGGTTACGGTCGAAGGAGATATGCGGGACCTCAGCGTCTTCCCCGACCAGCGCTTTGATCTGATCGTCAACCCTTGTTCAAATCTGTTCATTCCTGATGTGCGAACGCTGTGGCACGAGTGCGCCCGCGTTCTCAAGAGCGGCGGCGTGCTGCTGGCGGGCTTTGTCAATCCTGTACTCTACCTATTTGATCAGCGGAAGGCCGATGAAGGTGTCCTGGAAGTGCGGCACAAGCTGCCGTATTCGGATCTCGCCAGCATTTCAGAGTCAGAAAGGCAGGCGTACATACAAGCGGGCGAGGCGCTGGAGTTCGGCCATACGCTCACCGATCAGATCGCCGGTCAGCTCGATGCCGGTTTAGTATTGACCGGTTTCTACGAGGACAAGTGGGAGGGTCAGCCGCCTGCCGACTTTACCGACACGTACATCGCAACGCAATCAGTGAAGGCAAGTTGTCCTCTGTAATTGCACAAAAGCAGCAAGCGTTTTTTGTCCTTTTGGCGTTCTGGACTACAATAAAGGCCAATGGCTTAGAGCCGCTTCACCCCGTTTTCGGACCGGATCGAGTCATTGAGCGCATAGGAAGAAGAAGGTCAAACGTGCATGAAAGCACAACCTCAGAGAAAAGGAGCAATTCACTATGGCGTATGCGCATACAAACTCTAAGGGCAGAACCTATATTCTGCATTCACGGGAAACAACGCTGCGAAACGGACGGCAACAGACTCTCTATTTCTTCGCCAAAGAGGAAAAGGAGGGAGCATTGGACGCCGTGCCGGAGGGCTACGAAGTTTCTGAGAGCAAGAACGGCCTGCCTGTTCTGAAAAAGTCGAAGTAATTCGAGCTTGTTTCCACCTGTTCCTTAGAGCGGCGTTTACCGCTTAGCCGATATTATGGAATTCAATCTCACTCTTGAAGAAAAAATCGACCGGACTCCACCGCCACTGCGCGCCATCATCGAGGATTTCCGCACGATGGAGCCGCGGGAGCGGCTGGAGTCCCTTCTCGACTTTGCAATAAATATGCCGGAACTGCCCGACTTTCTCCACGATGCCCGCGACCAGATGGAGCAGGTTCACGAATGTCAGACGCCGACTTTTGTGTTTACTGACATCGTCGACGCCGGCGTGCATGTTTACATTGACGTGCCGAAAGAGTCCCCGACGGTGCGCGGCTATGCCGCGATCGTGCAGGAAGGGCTGGAGTGCGCTGCGCCAAACGCCGTGCTCCAAACGCCGGATGACATTCATTACCTCCTCGGTCTGCATGAGGCGATCTCTCCTCAACGCCTGCGCGGCCTCCATGTTCTCATGGCCTATCTGAAGAGACAGGTCACCGAGAGAATGGCGCACAGTGAATGACGCACTTTCCGACGTGTCCGGCCTCCTGGTCGGCCACGTTACGGATCGCGTCAACGGGACCGGCTGCACCGTCATCTTGACGCCTGACGGCGCCTGTTGCGGTGTGGACGTGCGCGGTTCTGCCCCCGGCACGCGTGAAACCGCGCTGCTCGATCCGGTGAGTCGCGTGGATCGGGTCCATGCCATCCTCCTTAGCGGCGGCTCGGCCTATGGGCTGGGGGCAGCCCATGGGGTAGTCCGCTGGCTGGCGGAACGGGGCCATGGCTGGCCGACGGCGGCCGCGCCCGTGCCCATCGTTCCTGCGGCGATCCTTTACGATTTGGGATTCGCCGGGTCGACCGTCTACCCAACCCAAGAGGACGCCTACGCCGCCTGCGAGGCCGCTTTGGATACGGACGACAGCCGCGGCTCCGTCGGCGCAGGCATGGGCTGCACTGTGGGCAAGCTGTTGGGCGTGGAGCGTTCAAGCCGCGGCGGCTTGGGCCAGGCATCGGCTGCCCTGCCGGGCGGCGTGGTGGTGGGCGCGCTGATGGCTGTCAATGCCGTCGGCGACATTGTGGACCCGGCGCGGGCAGAGATAGTTGCAGGCGCCCGCGATCCGGAAACCGGTCAACTTGTCAACAGTCTTTCCGAGGCCGCCGGGCGATTCGACTCCTTCCTTTTTCGACCGCCGCCGCAACCCTCCCAGGATGACGAGTTGTCGGCGATAGATCCGGTCCAGGAAAACACCACGATTGGCGTCGTCGGCACCAATCTCGCCCTCAGCAAGTCTGATGCGACCAAGTTGGCGCAGATGGCGCAGAGCGGTGTCAGCCGCACGACGCGTCCGGCGCATACGCTTTACGACGGCGACTGTCTCTTCGCGCTGACAACCGCCTCGATGGAAGCAACTGTCGAACTTAGTCTGCTGGGGGCCGTGGCTGCTGAAGTCGTCGCGGCCGCAGTTCTTGACGGCGTCCGCAACGCCTCCCCTGCTCACGGCCTCCCAGCCGCCTCCGAACTGACACCGCGACCGCTCGCGCAGTAATCCTGAGTTACCCGTTTCCCATAACTCAGTCGCCCTTCCTGGCAAGTTGGCCCCCGTGTTGCAGGACTGGCCCGTCCAGGCACAGTACGCGGCCGTCTTGTTCGCAGGAGCCGCAGATGCCGATCCCGCAGCGCATGTATGCCTCCCAGGAAAGCTGCCGTGGGACGCCATATTCCCCGCCCAGACGGTCAAGGGCGGCAAGCATCCCATGGGGACCGCACGCGCAGATCATGTCGTATTCGCCCGCGTCCAGGCGGCTGGACAAGAGATCGGTGACGCGACCGGTCGATCCGGCGCTGCCGTCCTCGGTGCAGGTGAGCAGCCTCAATACGTGTCCCGTCTTCGCATAGTCATCCTGCAAGCGGGAGAAGCGATCAGTGTATAGCAGATCAGGTGCCGAGCCAGCGCCGATCACCACGGTCAGCGCGGCCAACTGTGGCCGCCAGGCGCGGGCCAGCCACAGTAGAGGGGCCACGCCATATCCTCCTCCGACAAAGACCGCACGCAATCCAGGCCGCGGCAGGCGAAAGCCGTTGCCGAACGGACCTCGAATCCAGAGCGGATCGCCGGGTTGTCGTTCGTGTAGCAAGCGTGTGAAAGGACCGACCGCTGTGATCATCAGCGTGACCGGGTCGGCATCGACCAGCGAAAAGGGCTTTTCATCGAAGCGCGGCAGCCACGCCATCACGAACTGTCCAGGCGTCGCCTCAAGGCTTGCGTCGAGCACAATTGTCTTTGTGCGGTAGTTGTCGATTTCGACAGAGCGGATGGGGAACGGCGTGGGAAGATGAACGGCTGCGGCAGGCGTTGATCCGCTTCGGAATACGCTCATCTTTGACTCTCGCGGGCGCGGACTCTACCCGGTCTCGGGCAAAGGAAATGCAGTCCGGGTAGCATACCTGTCGGCTCGGTTCGCGTCGTCATGGTGCAGGCGGTCAGGCGCGCTCGAGAATGACGACCGGAATCTCGCGCTCGGTCTTGTCCTGGTAATCGTTGTAGGCAGGCCAGATTTCAGCCATCAATTTCCACAGGGGCGGCTTCTCATCTGCCGAGGCCGCGCGTGCCTTGGCATCAAAGCATTCAGCCCCAACCTGGAGTCGCACAGCCGGTGTATCGACCAGATTGAGATACCAGGACGGGTGATGGCGGGCGCCGCCGCGCGAGGCGACAATCACGTAGCTGTCGGCGTCTTCGTCCCTTCCATAGATGAGCGGCGTCGTGCGCGGCTCGCCCGTGCGCCGACCGGTGGTCGTCAGCAGCAGAGTCGGCACACCGTTCCAAATATGGCCGTCCTCGCCATTGGATTCAAGATAGCGTTTGATGTGTTCTCTAACCCAGCCTGGTTGTTGGCGTTCTGCCATGGCGGTCTCCTCCCTCCGATTCAGCGCCGCGATATACCGATCAGGTTCCTGAATCCAGTCTATCATATCTGGGGTGGCAATGCACCCTGTCCCATCCTTTTCTTGGCCTTGCAATCGCGGCGCACTGGCGGTATCCTCTGCTGGTGACAGTTCTCTACTCCGCTAAGGAGGGTATCATGGTCCTTTCAAACGTACAGGTCGAGGCGTATAAGCGAGAAGGCTTTATCAGCGCCATCGACGTGATTGAAGAGCCGAATGTCAGCCGCTACCGTCACGCTTTCGATAATCTGGAGGTTCGCGTCGGCAAGGAGACGGCCCAGATAGGGCTGCTGGACTACCATTTCGAGCAGAAGTTCATCTGGGAGATTGCCACGCACCCTACGATTCTGGACACTATCGAGGCGCTGATCGGCCCCAATGTCTTGCTGCTGGCGACTCACTTCTTCAACAAGTACGGCGAGGGTGACGACGCGGAGGTCTTTGTCGCCTGGCATCAGGACGTGACCTTTTGGGGGCTTGCTCCGCCTATGGCCATCACAGCCTGGTATGCGGTCGACGACAGCGACGAGGAGAACGGCTGCATGCAGGTGATTCCCAGCACGCACGTTTCCGGCGTACTCGAGCATGGCAAAGCGCAACAGGCGGGCAATCTCCTCAGCATCAATCAGGAGGTCCATTTGACGCCGGAGCAGGCAGCCAGCGCAGTCGATCTTCCCCTGCGCGCCGGTCAGGTGTCAATCCATGACGGCACGCTTATCCATGGCAGCCTGCCCAATCGCTCGGATCGTCGGCGCTGTGGTCTCACGTTGCGTTACGTACCAACATGGGTGCGCCAGGCCGAAGAAAACTCTCTTGCCTCACTCAACGGTCGTTGGAAGCCCGTGCTTGTGCGGGGGACGGACGCGGAGAAGAATTTCGGCGAGAGGGAGAGGCCGTGGTAACGGGGGACGGGCGGTGAGGAGCGGCGCATGAAGCCGGACCAGCCCAACGTGGTCTTTGTGCTTACCGACGATCAGGGGTATGGCGATCTCTCCTGCCACGGCAATCCGGTGGTGAAGACGCCGCAAATCGACGCGCTGCACACGTGCAGCGTCCGTCTGACCGACTACCACGTGGGGCCGACCTGCGCGCCGACGCGTGCCGGGCTGCTGACCGGACACTACGCCAATAGCACCGGCGTTTGGCGCACGAGCGGCGGGCGTTCACTGTTACGGTCCAACGAGATCAGCATGGCCGGCTTCTTTCGTGGCAGCGGCTATGCCACCGGCATCTTCGGCAAGTGGCATCTGGGCGACAACGCGCCCTACCGGCCCCAAGATCGCGGCTTCGAGACGGTGGTGGTTCACGGCGGGGGCGGCGTCGGCCAGACCCCCGACTACTGGGGCAACAGCTATTTCGATGACAGCTACTGGGACGGCGAGCGTTATACACGGTTTGACGGCTACTGCACCGATGTCTGGTTTCAGGAGGCGCTGAAGTTCATCGAGCGCAACCGGCAGACGCCCTTCTTCTGCTACATTCCCACTAATGCGCCCCATTCGCCGCATCTGGTGGACCCCCGCTACAGTGATCCCTACGTGCCGCTGACGCCCCATCGGGAGCGGGCCAACTACTTTGGCATGTTGGCCAACATTGATGAGAACGTGGGTGGGCTGCGCCGACGGCTGGCAGAGTTGGGATTGGCCGAAGACACAATCTTCATCTTTATGACCGACAACGGCTCGGCGGGCGGGGTGGAAGTCGACGGAAATCAGTATGTGACCAGCGGTTTCAACGCGGGGATGCGGGGAAAGAAGGGATCAGAATACGATGGCGGGCATCGTGTGCCATTCTTCTTGCACTGGCCAACCGGTGGATATGACCAAGGCCGCGACGTGGAGCGCGTGACGGCCAACGTGGATATACTGCCGACGCTGATCGAGTTATGCAGCCTGGAGAACGCGGACGACTGTGCGTTTGACGGGCGCAGCTTGGTTCCACTGATGCAGGCAGAATCCAGAGGACATGTCAAAGCCCCGGATTCAGGCGCGGCTGCGCCAGGGAAGGCCGACCCGTGGCCGCAGCGCGCGATAGTGACCGATACCCAACGCCTGGCACGGCCTGTGAAGTGGAGCAGAAGTGCAGTAATGACCGACCGCTGGCGGCTGGTGAACGGGCGGGAACTGTACGAAATCAAAGCGGATCCGCAGCAGCGGCATGATCTGGCTGCCGCACATCCTGATGTTGTGTCGGAACTGCGAAGAGCCTATGAGGCGTGGTGGGCAAAGGTCTCGCGCCAGTTTGACGAGGAGATTCCAATTGCCATCGGCGGACCGGGCGCGACCCGTCTGCGTCTCAATACCTACGACTGGCACAACGAGGAGTGGGAAGGAGCTTGGAATCAAAGCCTCGTTCGCCAGGGATTGATCTGCAACGGGCACTGGGAAGTGGAGGTCGTCGAGGCGGGCAATTACCGATTCGACCTGCGTCGCTGGCCCGCTGAAGTCGACGCGCCGCTGGCAACAGGGTTGGCGGGCGGTGAACCGGTTCCTTGGAATCAACTCTGTATTGACCGGGGCGAGGGAGGATTCGGTAGAGAGGCCCGCGCTCCTGAGGGGGCGTCGCTCAAGCAACAGATACGGTGGGGCGGCGGCGTAGCCTTGCCTGTGCGCCGCGCCCGCATAGCCATCGCTGGGCAGGAAGCGTCGGCTACGGTCGGTCGAAACGACGACAGCACATCATTCACTTTGTCCTTAGCGGAAGGCGCGACGCACTTGCAAACATGGTTTGAGATGGAAGATGGCCGGGAATTGGGGGCCTACTACGTTTACGTGCAGAAGGTGGCTCCGGGGGCGGATCTGTGACGAATCCCGTGCCAATCAATGAATTCTCGCCGTATACCGCCATCTTGCTACTTAAAGATCAGGTAGTGGTCGAATAGTAAGTGATCTGGCATTCCGGTGGCACGGAAATCCCTGTCCGTGCATCCGCGAATAATGGCATTCTCCGAACTGCAACAATCACAGTTCAGACACAGACTTTTCCCTCACCACTTACTTTGTGACCACTACCAAAGATCAATGTATGGGCAGCAATGATGTCTGCGTTTCCAAGGGTTGATTCATGGGAATCGTCTTGAAGATTTATGGAGTTGCAGCCAGGAGCGGCGCATGAAGCCGGACCAGCCCAACGTGGTCTTTGTGCTTACCGACGATCAAGGGTACGGCGATCTCTCCTGCCACGGCAATCCGGTGGTGAAGACGCCGCAAATCGACGCGCTGCACGCGTGCAGCGTCCGTCTGACCGACTACCACGTGGGGCCGACCTGCGCGCCGACGCGTGCCGGGCTGCTGACCGGCCACTACGCCAATAGCACCGGCGTCTGGCACACGATCGGTGGACGATCACTTTTGCGGTCCAACGAGATCAGCATGGCCGACTTCTTTCGCCGCAGCGGTTACGCCACCGGCATCTTCGGCAAGTGGCATCTGGGCGACAACGCGCCCTATCGGCCACAGGATCGCGGCTTCGAGACGGTGGTCGTTCACGGTGGAGGCGGCGTCGGCCAAACCCCCGACTACTGGGGCAACAACTATTTCGATGACAGCTATTGGGACGGCGAGCGCCATACGCGTTATGACGGCTACTGCACCGATGTCTGGTTTCAGGAGGCGCTGAAGTTCATCGAGCGCAACCGGCAGACGCCCTTCTTCTGCTATCTTCCCACCAATGCGCCCCATTCGCCCCATCTGGTTGCTCCACAATATAGCGATCCCTATGTGCCGCTGACGCCCCATCAGGAGCGAGCCAACTACTTTGGCATGTTGGCCAACATTGATGAGAACGTGGGCGGGCTGCGCCGACGGCTGGCAGAGTTGGGATTGGCCGAATACACAATCTTCATCTTTATGACCGACAACGGGTCGGCCGGCGGCGTGGATGTGGACGAAGACCAATTTGTAACTAGCGGCTACAACGCGGGAATGCGGGGGAAGAAAGGCTCCGAGTATGACGGAGGCCACCGCGTTCCCTTCTTTCTGCACTGGCCTGCCGGGGGCTTCGACGCGGGGCGCGACGTGGACCCGGTGACAGCCAATGTAGACATTCTACCGACGTTGATCGAGTTGTGCGGGCTGAATAATGCGGACGATTGCGAGTTTGACGGGAGCAGTCTGGTTCCATTGTTAAGGGGAGATAGCCGCGAGCAGCCCGATTTCGCAGACTCAGACGGGCCAGAGGACGCCGGAGCCAGCCACTGGCCGGAGCGTGCATTAGTCACCGATTCCCAACGGCTTGCGCATCCGCTGAAGTGGCGCAAGAGCGCAGTGATGACCGACCGCTGGCGGCTTGTCAACGGGCGAGAGTTGTACGACATCAAGGCGGATCTGCAGCAACGCCATGATCTGGCGGCCGCGAGTCCTGATGTCGTGGCAGAGTTGCGCCAAGCCTACGAGACGTGGTGGGCGAAGGTCTCGCGCCAGTTTGACGAGGAGATTCCCATTTCGCTGGGGGGGCCGGACGCGACCCGTTTGCGCTTGAACACACATGACTGGCGCAATGACGGGTGCGAATGCGCCTGGAACCAGAGCCTTGTGCGTCAGGGTTTGATCTGCAACGGTCATTGGGAGGTGGAGGTCGTCGAGGCAGGAACATACCGCTTCCTCCTGCGCCGCTGGCCCGTGGAGGAGGACGCGCCTGTCTCAGCGGGGCTGGCGGGCGGAAATCCAACGCCTTTCAGTCAATTGCGGATTGACGCAGAAAAAGGTGCGTCGCTGAAGGAGCGGATTCAGTGGGGCGGTGGAGTTGCCCTTCCTGTTCGCCGCGCCCGCATCGCCATCGCCGGACAGGAGGCGTCGGCTATTGTCGGTCCCTCCGAAGACGGCATCACATTCACTCTGACGTTGCCCGCCGGTGGAACGCACTTGGAGACCTGGTTTGAGTTGGCAGGCGGCGGGGAACTGGGCGCCTACTATGTATATCTGGAGCAGATCTAGACGGGAGAGGAAGAGTCGCGAACATAGACGCCATGATTTGCGTCTTAGAATGTATAGACTCAACCACGCGCCCAGCTCTTAGGGGCATTGGACGCAAAACGCCTTCTGATTTAAGGGTACTGACCAAATTTCCATTGGCCTACTTGTATGATCCCATGCCCTCCGCGCCAGAGAATATGGCCCGGGCAGAGGTGCTTGCAGCGAATCAGGGAGAAGATAGATGACGCAAGAACACAGACTGGCGATCCATGGCGGGGCGCCCGCGAAGCAGAATTCCGATCCGCCAATGTATCCCGGCGGCATGGAGATCGGTGAAGAGGAGGAGCAGGCCGTGTTGGAGGTGCTGCGAACCAAGCGCCTCTTCCGCTATTACGGCCCCGGCGAGGTCGAGTCCAAAGCCAGTCAGCTTGAACAGGCGTTTGCCGGGAAGAAGGGCGCGCGCCATGCCGTTGCCGTAACGTCGGGCACTGCGGCGCTGGTCTGCGGACTGCAAGCCATCGGCGTCGGGCCGGGCGATGAAGTAATCGTGCCCGCCTATACGTGGATTGCGTCAGCGTCCGCCGTCGTCGCAGCCGGTGGTATACCGGTGATCGCCGAAGTCGACGAGACGCTCCTGCTCGACCCCGCCGATGTCGAACGCAAAATTACCCCTTACACCAAAGCGATCATGCCGGTGCATATGCGCGGCGCGCCCTGCCGCATGGATGAACTGATGGCGGTGGCGAAGGAGAACGGCCTCAAAGTGATCGAGGACGTGGCGCAGGCGAACGGGGGCAGCTACAACGGGCAGGCGCTCGGCTCGTTCGGCGATGTGGGCTGCTTCAGCCTCCAGTTCAACAAGATCATCACCTCCGGCGAAGGCGGCATGGTGGTCACCAACGATGAATCGGTCTGGAAGCGCACCAATATGTATCACGACGTGATCGGCGCGCTCCGCCTCGAAATCGACGAGGCTGAGCTAATGTGCGGCGTCAACTACCGTTTGCCGGAGCTTCTGGCCGCAGTCGCGCTCGTGCAGTTGCAGCGGCTGGATGGGCTGATCGACGCCATGCGCCAGCGCAAGCGCATGCTCAAGGCCGGAATCGAGGATGTTACCCGCCGCAAGGGCATCCGCTTCCGCGAGATGGCGGATCCAGAAGGAGATACAGCCATCGCAACGGTCTTCTTCATGGAAAGCGCGGCCCAAGCCGTGGCCGTGTCGGAGGCGCTACAAGCAGAGAATATCGGCGCCGGCCCGCTCTATAGGGAGGAAGGGATCGACTACCATGTCTACGCTCATTGGGTGCCAATACTCAACAAACGCACGTGGTCCGACGGCGGCGGCCCCTGGCGCTGGGCAAAGCGGGAGATCGAGTATAGGAAGGATATGTGCCCGCGCAGCCTTGACCTGTTGGGGCGCGCCGTGCATCTGAATGTCAGCCCGTTGCTGACAAATGAGGATGTGGAGGAGACGGTCGAAGGGTTGAATCGTGTTCTCGAGGAGTTGGCGTAGCATCATTGACAATCACATCATTTGTACCCATTGCAGTTCCCCTTATGGTAGCGGCTGCGCAACTGCCAACATCCGCAGAATAGTGGCAACTCCCAAATGGAAGGGGAAAGTGAATGACAACCTACACATGGAGTATCGACGACGCCGGGCATGGTGGCAGTGAAATGGTGGAGTCGCTGCGCCGCGCGACCGAGTTTTTCAGTTCGCGTGGGCTGGCATCGACATGGTTCACAGTGCCCAAAGGCGGCGGCAGTCCAATTTCCAGGGAGTGGAAAGAGGCGCTAATTGCCGCCCGCGACGCCGGTCACGACATTCAGTTGCACGGCCTGACCCATGCCGACTGTTATGAGTTTGGCCCGCCTGCCTGGCCTGCGACCTCCATTCTGACGACGCTCCAGTCCGATTTCGATAAGCGGCGTGAAGAACTGATGCCCCGCTACACAGTTGACAATCTGCGCGACCGCATCGAGGAGGGGATGGAGATCTTCGCGCTCGAACTGGGCGTAAAGCCGATCGTATTCCGCGCGCCCTGCGGCGCAATCTCCAAATCGATGTTTACCGCCCTGCGCGAGGTCGGCATAGGCTATCATACCTGTATGTATATCAGCGGCAGCGGTTACTCCCATCTGCGTCACAACGGCGGCGAGCTTAAGCAGGACTGGGTAGACGATATACCCTATCGACCCTTCCTCTGGTATGAAGATGTGGTCGAGGTTCCCATCCTGAACGAGTACAACTGGCGCGGCGCAGGTGAGCGCAGCGACGAATTCATCGAACTGGCGCGCAAAGACCTGGACCGCATCAGCGGACAAAGCCCGATCGTCGTCCTGCTCATGCACACGCATGGCATCGCTTCCGACTATGAGCACACTTTCCGCCTGATCGACACTGTGTCGGAGCATGTCGGACGGCAGCCGGGCACTTCCTTCGCCACGATGGGCGAGTTGGCGTCCTCCGGCGCATTGGCAGAAGCCGCCACCGTTGACGGGCCGGACATACTTACCGTGTAACTAACTTCCCAACCTGGACTGTCCCAATGAATATCATAGTCATCATTTCTGACACCTTCCGCTACGACAATCTGTTCGATCGCGCCGCGGCAATGCCAGTGCGCACGCCTCATCTCGACCGCTTTTCTGAACGCTGCGTGAGCCTGTCCCGTTTGTACACGGGCAGCTTTCCGACAATCCCCCATCGCACCGATTTCACCACCGGGCGCGTGGGCTGGCCCTGGTATCCCTGGCAGGACAGGCGGTTGAGCAGCCCCAATCACCTGCCGCAAATTCTCGGCGAAGCAGGCTACGTCAGCCAGTTGCTGGGCGACTGTCCGCATCTGCTGCGGGCGGCCTTCTTCGAGGGCTTCAGCGGCGCGCACACGCTGCCTGGCCAAGAGGGCAACACCTATTTTCTGGGCATGAACCACCCGATCGAGCAGGTCATGGCGGACGATAAGACGCGCAACATCGGCAATCACTTCCAGGGGCGCAACCTGATCGACCTGCACTCGTGGATCAATCGCCGCTGGTATCGCGAGATCGACCGCTTCCCGCCGCGCACGGCAGAACTGGCGGTCGAATGGCTGGAGGAGAATGACCAGCACAGCCCCTTCTTCCTGTGGGTGGACTTCTTCGATCCCCACGAACCCTGGGACCCGCCAGAGTATATGGTGCGCCGCTACGATCCCGATTATGATGGCCCGCCGATGCTGCATCCCAACTACGGCAAGGCCAGCGATTACACTGAGGCCGAATTGAGAAACCTGCGCGCCCACTACTGCGCAGAGGCAGAGTTGGTGGACCGCTGGGTCGGGCGCATCCTGACCAAGATCGATGACCTGGACCTGTGGCGCAACTCGGTCGTTGTTTTCATGTCGGATCATGGAATGTGCTTGGGCGAGCACAACCGCACCGGCAAGTCGAACATCAGCAGGAACGATGATCGCTTCTGGCCTCTCTATCCTGAGATCGTCCATATCCCATTCCTGGTGGCTGCGCAGGGCCTGGAGGGAGGCCGCACTGTCGATGCCCTTTTGCGGCCTGCGGACGTCGCGCCGACGCTGCTGGACCTGGCTGGCGTGCAAGCCGAAACGCCGGAACCGATGCACGGCCGCTCCTTTGCACCGCTCCTGCGGGGGCAAAGCAGCGAGCAGCTCCATGAGTGCGTCGTGTCTGCCTCGTATACCCGGCGGAAGGATGGCGAACTGCCTGCCAACTGCGTGACGCCGGTCCTCTATACCGAGCGCTGGGCCTACGCACCGGTCGGCTCTTACGGGGGAAAGCAGTTGTTCGAACTGTCGGTTGATCCGCTTGCTGAGACGAACTTGATCGACGACAACAAAGAAGTCGCGGACGACCTGCACGATGCGCTGCTCAAGGAACTGCGAAAGTTGGACGCCCCGGATGAAGCAGTGGAAGTGTGGCAGAGGTAGCTCTGCATCGTTCTTCAATGAGCCGAGGAGAGCCGTTCGCATCGGCCATTTCGGTGGACATCCATCCATGGGCCGCCAAAGGGTGTATCCAGGATGATTGTGGGTGCATCCGAGATTATTGCATATCCCCCTGGGATCGCGGGCGTCTCGCCCGCACCCCGCGTAGCTGACAAGATAGGGCCAGAAGCGCGCCAAAAGTCCTGGATACACCCCATCTGCCGGGGTGCATCCCAGATTTGGGGATCGCCCCTGGAAACGCGGGCGTCTCGCCCGCAATCCGTGTGGCTGCCCAGGGGTCGCCGAAAACTCACCCCATTTTGAACCGCACCCGTGCGTCAGGGTGCAACCCAGATTTGGAGTTGTCCAGAGTAGCGGGCTGAGCATCCCAGTGTAACTCCCCAGAGGTAGCCAGAAACTCGCCCCCATATTGGGATGCACCCATCTGCCGAGCCTGTCACCTGCCAAAACTGAAGTGTGGTATAATACCTCTGTGCATCGGTCAGGCAAAGCCAACCTCCGTTTTTGAAGATTTTTTGTGATGGCCCTTCCATCAAGGTCTTCCGCCAAAAAACTTCAAATGCATGCCTTGGCCGCCTGCCGACAGCGCCAGCCTCCGTCAACGCGAAAGAACGTTTCATTTCGTATAGTAGTAAAGGGGGGGGTAAAGCGGACAAAGCGGACATTTTTGCAAGAAATTTCCTGGAATCCACCCCCTGACAGCCCGCTCACACGGCGATTCCCGCGTCACGACCCAAAATCCGGGACCCACGCGAATTCGCTGCCTGCGACCCAAAATGAAATCTCGTCCCCAGCATTTTGGGGCTGTCCGAATTTCTTAACTGGCGGGTGGGCGCGTCCTGACATGCTGGCAAATGCGCCTGCGCTTTAGTCAGAAGCCATCCCCATGTCCCGAAGGCCACAATTCAGACAACGGCTGCGCAATAATCCTGGATGCACCCAGTGAGAGGGTGCATCCAGGATTTGGGGTTGTCCAGAGTAGCGGGCTGAGCATCCCAGTGTAACTCCCCAGAGGTAGCCAGAAACTCGCCCCCATTTTGGGATGCACCCCAGTGAGAGGCCCGGCCGCACACCATAACAAGAGTGTGGTACAATGTCTGTCGTGCAGGCATCCGGCCGAGCCAGACCCCCTTGCACTCCCTGGCGCCTGCCGGCAGAGACGGCCTCCGCAAACGCAAAAAAGACATTTTCCTTCGTATAGTAATCGAGAGGGGGGGGGGGTAAAAGCGGACAAAGCGGACATTTTTCCCTAATCGTTTAGTAGAATTGCGCTCATATAGCGGAGCGGTAGCGCATTCAACATATTCCTTTTGAAGATTTTTTGGCGGACTTGTCTTCCATTGGAGCGCCAATCCAAAAAACTGTCAAACCCGCCGCCAATACGTCCGCATCCAGACCTGGGAATCTCTTCCTCCTGTCAACGACAGGTCAGGCCAACCTGCCAACGCAACGGCTCCTGCCATCATCGCCCAACAATCTAGGATGCACCCGCCGCCAAATGAGAAGCCACGTTGACGGTTGTTACAGATGCCCCTGGATTTTGACATGACGCGCTTAAGTGTTTATCATGTTTGGAATCGTGCCATTTCCCCTGTTGCACATCTTTCTTTCTGGCTCATGTATACTTTTCGTCTGGGTTTCCTGCAAGCACTTTGCGACAAATTGCAGGATGGCCGAACGAAACCGTCGGGCAGTTCGTCTTGGGCAATTGCGGCGCGTTGTGTGCGCCAAGAGGCAGATCGGCACTGGTCAACTCTGCCCCCTACCTGGCTTACAGCCCTTTCTCAATTTTCTCAACGTTCTAACCCATGGAGGAATGACTGAATGGACACTCAGAAACAAAGTATGTTGTCACGACGTCGCTTCTTGCAGGTCTCCGGCCTGGCGGTAGTGGTCGAATAGTAAGTGGTGATAGAATTATAGCATGATACAGAAAACGATCACCTACAGTTGTCGAGTGTGCGGAAGCACAAATATCATCAAGAATGGTAGCAACCGCCTTGGTCAGCAGCAATATCACTGCAAAGACTGCGGCGTGTATCGGATTTTGGAGTCCAGGAGAGAGACGAAAAAAAACAGAAGTCGCTCATCCTGAAAGCCTACCAGGAACGCATCAGTTTACGAGGACTCAGTCGGCTGTTTGGTATTCATCGTCTCACCATTGCCCGGTGGATCGGAGAGCATGTGGCCGCTTTGCCGACGCTCGTATCAACGCTGTTGCCCGCCCAGCCCGATGATGTGCTCGAGTTCGATGAGGCTTGGAGCTTTGTGCGCAAACGGCGCAACAAGCGCTGGTTGTGGACGGTCATGTGTCGTTGAACCCGCCAGATCGTGGCCTTTGTGATCGGGGACCGCAGCGAACAGAGTTGTTGCCGTCTATGGGACAAGGCGCCACGTGCATATCGCAGATGTCTCTCCTATAGCGACTTCTGGAAAGCGTATCAAGAGGTGCTGCCCAAAGAAACCCATTTCGCAGTCGGCAAAGGCAGCGGACAGCTATCCCATATGGAGCGTTGGTATTGTACATTGCGACAAAAGCAAGCCCGTTATGTCCGCAAAACGCTCTCATTCTCAAAGAGCGATGCGTACCATCATATGGTCACCAACTGGTTTATCATTGACCACAACTTGGCGATGAAGTCCTTGCTCTCAACACTTACTTTGTGACCACTACCTGCTCTTCTTCTTCTTACAAAAGACTTTTGTGCAAGGCATTGCGTTGACGGGCATTAAGGGCTGAGTCGGCTGCCCGTCCTGTCGCGTCACACTCGTTCCCTGCACACTTCTTGTGGCAATGCAAGGTAGAATCGAACGGCCTGTTCGTCACCGCTACCCCCTCTTTCGCCCCGTCCGGCGGCGATGCCCAACCATGTGAGGATACCCTGATGCCTATAAGACTGGCTCTGATCGGCTGCGGAATAATCTCGCGACGCCACGTGCTCTCGATGCTGGATCTGCAGCAACGCGGGCGCGGCGATTTCGTCGTCACCGCAGTGTGTGATGCAAATGAACAGGCGGCGGCAGAGCGGGCGGACATGCTGGAGGAGTTGCTCGGCGTGCGGCCCACCATCTACCGCACGCATCAGGAACTGCTCGCTGACGCGCAGGTTGACGCCGTTGACCTGTGCTTGCCACATGGGCTGCACCATGGCATTGCCGTGGACTGCATGCAGGCCGGCCTGGACGTCCTGTGCGAAAAGCCGCTCGGTATCACTGTCAAAGCCTGCCGCCTGATGGCCGAGACCGCCGAACGAACCGGCAAGGTCCTTTCGACAGCCGCGCCCCACCGCCGGCATCCAGGTCAGCGAGCCGCGCATTGGGTCTTCAACCAATCGGGCCTGATCGGCAAGCCGCTGAGTTTTTTCCACATTTTCCGCAGCGCCACCGCGCTCCCGAACCCAAGCCGACAGGTGCCTGGTCAGCCAGATCCGGGCCAACTGTGGGGGCAGCAGCCACCGGCGGGAGGCGATCCACTTCCTGAGTACTTTCGTTGGCGCCGGGATAAGCTGATGTCCGGCGGCGGCCCTGTGCTGGACAGCGGCTTTCACTACTGCGATGTGCTGCGCTATTTCTTCGGCGAGGTCGACAAAGTCTATGCGGAACTGCGCTCGGTTCAAACGGGTACGCCGCTGCCCTTTACCGAGGCCCCGGAAGATACCGTTTTCGTCACCTTCGCATTCAAGAGCGGCGTCACCGGCGCCTGGACGTGGAGCGTGGCCGCCCCCGGTGAGCAGGCATACGATGTCACCTTCTACGGCAGCGAGGGTTCGCTGCGCGACACGACCGACGCCCCCTTCTCGATCTTTCACCTCTTTCAGCGCACGCCCGACAAGAAAGAGACCGCCCAACTTGTGCGCGCCGATGGCACAGTCTATTCCATGGACCAGTTGGAAGAGATGCACCGCGCCACGCTGACGCCCGCCGAAGACGAGTTTCTCTATCCCGGCGGCGCGACCGACGGCTTTTCCGTCGAGATATGGGAATTCCTGGAAATTCTGCGCGGCAACCGGGCCGCGCCGGAGATCGACGGTTGGGAAGGGATGCGCTCATTGGCGCTGGGCGATGCGATCTACGAGTCGGCGCTGACGGGTGAAGTGATCTATTTCGATGAGGTGCTGAACGGCACGCGATCCGCTTTCCAGGACCCAATCGATGCCCACTGGGGACTGACGTAATCCAGATAGAGGGAAATGAAATCAGGAGAATATCCATGTCTATCGCCATGACTCCACAGCAGCGCGCCGAGTTCGACGAACAGGGGTTCATCATTCTCGATGATTTTCTGACACCAGTGGAGTTGGAAAGACTGTTGTCCGCGGCTGATGAGGTGGCCGACCGTGCGCGCCAACGTGAAGGATTAGGGCCGGACGACCCCGTTGCCGTCCGCAATGCCCTGTCTCACCACGAGGCCTTTCTCGATCTGATCGATCACCCGCGAATGCTTCCGCTGGTCGTGGACGCCATTGGATGGAACATCCAGATCCGCACGACCCATCTGGACTGCCGCCCGCCCTACCCGGATGGTCTGCAACCCGGCACGTTGGGCGTGGGTGACGGCGCCGACAACAATTTTGGGTATCGCAATCTCTCCTGGCACCCGGATCTTGCCAGTGATACCCTCTTCATGGCCCCCTCGTTGGATGGGCGGCTGCCCTTCATGGAGCTAAAGGTGTTCTACGTCTTCTCCGATTTGAGCGAATCGCAGTGCGGAAACCTTTGGTTGTCGCCGGGTAGCCATCTGCGCTCGCCAAAGGAGTTGACAGCGATGGGCCGCCAAGTTGACCCCAGCGATGCGATAGAACTACGCCTGCGCCCCGGCGCGGCGGTCCTGTGGCGCACGGCCGTCTGGCACTGCGTCGGCCCCAATCTCTCCCAGCGCACGCGCAAAATCATGCACGTCGGCTATCATTACCGCTGGCTGCGTCCCACCGACTACATCAGCCAGGATCAGGCGCTGATCGACCGCAGTTCGCCCATCCGCAAGCAGCTCCTGGGCGCTTTGGCCAGCGGCGGCAACCCGTTGGGAAGCACGCCGGACACGCATCCGTCTTCCCAATACTGGCTGACGCAGAATCAGGACGATGTGCCGCTGTGCGCCTGGGCCGAAGCGCAGACCGCGCAGCGGCATGCGGAACTCGCGTGATCTAATGCCGCCCAAAGAGTAGAAGATTGATGACTGCGATGGAAATTGACACCGACTTCTGCGCCGTAAGAGAGCGGGTCTTCACCAATCTGGGCCTCTATCAACAGCTATCCGGTCAGTACGACGGCGAGTGGGGCGCGGGCGACGGCCGGCGGCGCGTAGCCGTTCATTCGCCCATCAATGGCGCGTGGCTGGCCGATGTCGCCATCGCCGGAGCAGCCGACTACGACCGACTGATGGAACGGGCTTGGGCGGCCTTTCGAGAGTGGGCGCAGGTTCCGGCGCCAAAGCGGGGCGAAGTCGTGCGTGCGATCGGCGACAGCTTGCGTCAGCACGTCGACAGTCTGGGACTCCTGGTTTCCCTGGAGGTGGGGAAGACGCCCGTCGAAGGCAAGGGCGAAGTGCAAGAGATGATCGACATCAGCGACTTTGCCGTCGGCCTTTCCCGCCAACTCTATGGCAAGACCATCGCCAGCGAACGGCCTCTCCACCGGCTGTATGAGCAGTGGCATCCGTATGGCGTCGTCGGCGTGATAACCGCCTTCAACTTCCCGTGCGCCGTCTGGTCGTGGAACGCCTTCATCGCCGCGATCATAGGCAACGTCGTCGTGTGGAAGCCGTCCCCTAACGCCGCGCTCACCGCAATCGCGACGACGAATATCGTCAACAATGTGCTGGATGAGCTTGGGCTGCCGCCGCTTTTCATGTTGGCCGTGGATGAGGCCGGAGAGATTGGGCAACAGATGAGCGCCGACCGGCGTCTGCCTCTCCTTTCCTTCACCGGCTCAGTCCGCGCAGGCCGAGAGGTAGCGGGCAGGGTCGGCGAACGTCTTGGCCGCACAATTCTCGAACTGGGCGGCAACAACGCGGCTATCGTCACACCGGCCGCCGATCCGGAAATCGCTTTACGCGGCGTGGCCTTTGGCGCACTGGCAACTGCCGGCCAGCGCTGCACCACGACCCGGCGGCTCATCCTCCATGAAAGCCTGGTCGACAGCTTTCTCCACCGCCTAATCCACGCCTACAACACGGCCAAAGTGGGCAACCCGCTCGAGGCAGGCGTTCTGGTGGGGCCGCTGATCAACCGACAGGCGGTCGATTCCTACAGGAGCGCCATCGTGCGAGCCTGTGCGGCCGGCGGGCGCGTTTTGGCGGGCAACACAGTGTTGTCGTTGCCGGGCTTGGATGGGGGACATTACGTGGCGCCCACCCTGATAGAGGGGGTTCCGGCGGACGCTGATATCGTCTGCGAAGAGACCTTTGCGCCGATTCTGTACGTGCTAACATATGAGGAGTTGGAAGAGGCAATTGCCATCCACAACTGCGTACCGCAGGGTCTTTCCTCTGCAATCTTCAGCGACAACCTTCGTGAGGTCGAGGCTTTTCTGAGCGTGGTTGGCAGCGATTGCGGCCTCGTCAGTGTCAATACGGGCACGGCGGGCGCGGAGATTGGCGGAGCATTCGGCGGTGAGAAGGATACCGGCGGCGGGCGAGAGAGTGGCTCCGACGCTTGGAAATCGTATGCCAGACGCCAGACGGTTACGATTAACTATGGAGCGGAGCTTCCCCTGGCCCAGGGCGTGACGTTCGAAGTGAACTAGCGTTCCTTACAGCTAGTTGCCCGCGGGATATTTGCGGCTCTGGGCCACGGCGTGGATGCGCGCTACCGGTCCCCCCAGAGGGATCAGAATTGCAGTGAAAGTCGTTTCGCCGCCCACAGCCACAACATTGTGATCCGGCACAATTTTGCGGCTGGCGACCACCCGGTCCAAGGGATCGTATGCAGTCAAGACGACCTGCACATCGGTCGCCTCCGCTGACCCTGTGTTGCGCACGAATCCGCTGACCGTGTAGGCGGCGTAACGTTCCCCTTCTTTCGTGACGTTTTCCACCACGAGGTCCTGATAGTATCCACCCTCGTAGGCCGGCACTGCGCTGACCGGGAAAATCTGGTAGTTTGCGAACTCTCTTGGCGCCTCGGCAAAGAGAACTGCGAACGGGGCTACACCACCGGGAAGGACCAGGTTCAGCAGCGCCAGGCCGTCCCCTTCAGCCAGGGTCGCTCCCTGACCGTCCAGAAGTCTTACTCCAACCCGCACCTGTTCGAGAGTTTCGTCGCTTGTGTTAAGAACTTCGCCCAGAACCCATAGGCCGCCGATGGGCGTGTGGCTAAAGTGGACATGCTGCATTTCAAAATGAATCGGCGTAGGTGATGGTCTGTTCTGGATAAGGGGGGCGCCGTCAGACGAAGTAATGCGAGGAATGACCAATTCTTGGCCCAATTGCAAAGTACGGGGATCCAGGACGTTGTTCACGTCTTGCAGCGCGGAGACGGGGACACCATATCGACCGGCAATGCTACCCAGCGTGTCGCCTGGTTGCACTGTGTAAATGACCGGTGTTGGCGTTGGCGTCAGCGTCGGTGTGGGCAGCGGTGTGTAAGGGGCAGGCGTTGCGGTTGCGAGCGGCGTCGGCGTAGTGAAAGGGACGACTGATGTCGTCGGCCCTGGCGTTGGCGTCGAGGTCGGCGACAGGGTGACTACCTGGCCGCACCCCGCGAGGGCGAGGATGGCCAGTGAGCAGCCAAACGCCAGCCTGAACAACCTGTTCTTCCTCAAAGTAAACCACGCCATCATGATATATGCAGGTTGGAATTTCAGAGGCACTACACTTGTACTGCGACACAAGAGCGTCAAGAGCTTAGTGCCAGCTAGAGCAGGGTCGGTGCAGAAAGCTTGAGGTATACCGGACAGAATGGAACTGCGTCGACTCTTCGACTTCGTCTTCAAATGGGCATCTCCGCGGCCAGATTCACGCGATGGACATCTGATAGACGTCCCCACGGTCGCTGCCCGCGCGGCAGGGCCGATGTAGCCTAGAATTATATCACACAGCCGCGCCGTTGCCGACATCATTCGGGTCGGATATACTATGCCAACGACTGCATAAGCTGGGATGTGCTTGCAGAAACAGGAGAGTACGAATGAAGATCGCCATCCTTTCGGATAGCCATGACAACATCTGGAATCTGGATAGGGCGCTGGATGCCGTCAATCGGGCAGACTGTGATGCCTTGCTGCACTGCGGTGACCTGGTAGCGCCGTTTATCGTGGCTCAGATGGCTCAAGCGTTCGGCAGCCCGCTCCACATCGTGGAGGGCAACAACGATGGCGACGGGCGCTTGCAGCAGCAGGTGGCAGCCGGTTTCCCACATGTTACCCTCCATGGCCCCTATGCCGAACTGGAATTTGGCGGTCGTCAGATCGCCCTCATCCATTACCCGGAGCCGGCCCGGCGCATTGCGCAGAGCGGTATCTTTGACCTGGTCTGTTACGGCCATGACCATCAGCCGCATTGTGAGCGGATCGGCGAATGTCTCCTGATCAATCCCGGCGAGGTGATGGGTCGAAACGGCGCGCCGAGTTGGGGGCTGTATGATTGTGTTAGCCACAGCTATGCGTCGCAGGCTATCGGTGACTAAAGGACTGAATTTCAATGATACGACCCTCTGCCCTTGTTCGATCTCGTGTTGAAAGAAGCGGAACTGTGAGAATCTCCATTGTTTGAGTTGGTTTTCCTCGGTACGTCCGCTTCCGCGCCGACCGTGCATCGGGGCCTCTCGGGCGCCCTGATTATGGCGCAAGAGCACCGCTTTCTGATAGACTGTGGCGAAGGAACACAGCGCCAGATTTTGCGCAGCGGGCTTGGTTTCCGCCGACTGGACAAAATCCTGCTCACGCACGGCCACCTGGATCATATCCTGGGGTTGGGCGGGCTGGCCAGTACGTTGGGGCACTGGGAAGCCCTGGAAACGCTGGACATCTACGGTGGCGCGCCGGCCTTGGCCCGCGTTCACCGTTTGATGGAAGTCGTATTCGGTGTTGGCAACACGCCGCAGACAGGTGTCAAGCTCAATCCAATCGAAGCGGGCACGCTCTTTGAAGGCAAAGGGTTTACGCTATCCGCATTCACTGTGCCACACAGAGGCGCGGGCTGTTTCGGATTTACTTTCGAAGAGGAAACGCGCTCGCGATTCGACAACTCCAAGGCCGAGGCTCTCGGCATTCCCGCCGGACCGGAGCGCCGGGAACTGGTCGCCCGGCGACCTGTTACGCTGGCGGACGGGCGCACGGTTCAACCGGAAGAGGTGTTGGGAGAGCCGCAGAAGGGCGTCAAACTCTGCTTCGTCGGCGATGTAGGCCGCACTGGGCCTCTCCACAAGCTCGTCGCTGACGCTGATCTGCTGGCCATCGAAGCAACCTACCTTGAAGAGGAACGGGAACTGGCCAAGAGCCACGGGCACATCACCGCCCGCGCGGCGGCTCGTCTGGCCCTGAAGGCGGGCGTGAAGCAACTGGTTCTCCATCACATCAGCCGCCGCTACCGTGCCAGGGACGTGTTGGAAGAGGCCCAAGCCGTCTTCCCCAATACGGTCGTTGCAGGCGATCTGGATACGTTTCAGGTGCGCAGGGGGAAGCCTGTCAAGTGGAAAGCAGGGCCGAAATACGTCGTCCGCTGACGCGGGCGTCTCACGAAGGGTCGGCCACACGATCAGGGATCGTCAGGAATCAGGAACGCAGCTTTCCGCCCGTTGCTCTCTCCACAGTGCGAATGATGCTCTGCCGCAGCCGGTTGACTTCCTTTTCCTTCAGACTGTGGTCAAGGCTCTGGTAGGTGACGCGATAGGCCAGAGATTTGTAGCCGATGGGCAGGGAGTCGCCGCGATAGATGTCAAATAGCTCCGCTGCCGTCAGCATAGCGCCCCTGTCATGCCCCCCGCCATCCACAATCGCATCGCGAAGTCGGCGCTGGGTCACATCTTCGGTCACCACAAACGCCAAGTCTTCCACCACCGGCGGGTAGACACTGATCGGCGCCATCTTTGAGATGCGCCAGCTCGGCCGCACCAGTGGCGCAATATCCAGTTCTGCCAAGACCACGCGTTCATTCCCCAGGCCAAAGGCGTTGCGCACGCGTGGATGCAGTTCGCCGACGATCCCCAGATGCTCGTCTTGCAGCGAAATCAAGGCGCAACGAGGCCCGAAGCTGACTTCACTATCATCGTTGCCTGTTCCGCTGTCAGGATGGGCGCTGAACAGAAGGTCGCTCTGGGGAAAATCAAGCCTTTCCATCAGCGTTTCGATGATGCCTTTCAGATCGAAGAAATCGAAATGCTCTGTGCCGCCGTCGGATTGGACAGGGGGCAGGCTGGCCTGATGCTGGCTGCGGGGGCCGCGCAGAGCGATGCACAGCCGTCGCGCCTCGTGGGGCAGAGGCAGTTCATGTTGCGCCCCGTCGCCGAGCGTATCATCCGCTTGCTGCGGTCGGTAAGTCCGTCCAATCTCGAATACGGCCAGGCGCTCAGCGTAGCGAAGGTTGTAGGCCAGATTTTCCAGCGCGCTCACAATCAGATTGCGGCGCATGACGCGACGCTCCGGGGAAAGTGGATTGGTCAGTTCGATAAAGCGGCTCGTTCGGCTGACGGTGCCGGCATCAGTAAGATCGCGGCCTGCGCCACCATGCCCGTCCGCGGACGAAAGTTTGGCGTGATTTTCCGGCGTCGTGAGTGTGTGGTTGACAGTGTCCTGCAGCCCACAGCCGATGAGAATGTCACGAATGTTTTCTTCCGTCTCCAACAGGGCGTTGCGGCGTTGGGTCGGCAGCACGGTGTCGAGCAGCGTTTCACCGATCCGATCATAGCCGACGACCCGCGCAACCTCCTCGGTCAGGTCGGCGGGCAATGTGACATCCAGCCGATGCCACGGGGCGGTGGCCTCAATGACCGGCTCATCCTCCGTGCGCGCCAACCCAAACGCGGCCCGTTCCAAGGGGTCCGGCGGCACGTCTTCCCGTTCCTCCACGGCGAAATCCAGTCTACGCAGGGCGTCGCCGATCTCCGACAAAGACAACTCCATGCCCAGCAGGCGCTTCACATCGCTGCAAGAGGTGTAGACCGTTACTTGCGGCTGGGGGACCGGGTAAGTGTCCACAATGCCGGGCACGACGCGGCCGCCTGCAAATTGGCGCATCAGGTCAGCGGCGCGCCGGGCAGCGATATCGTTCAGAGTGGACGGAACGCCGCGCGTGAATCGGTGGCTGGCCTCGCTGTGGAGACGCAGGGCCTGGGATGTGCGGCGATTGTTGATGCCGTCAAAGGTGGCCGCTTCCAGCAGGATGTTGCGGGTTCCTTCATGCACTTCCGTTTCGCTGCCGCCCATCACGCCGGCAATGGCGATAGGGCCGACCTTATCGGTGATGAGCAGAATAGACTCGTCGAGTTCGCGCGTCTGACCATCCAATGTCTGAATCTTTTCATCCTCCTCAGCAGTGCGGACAACAATGGTCGGCGTTGAATCACCAATGCCCGCTGCTCTTCCGACGAGCAGATCGTAGTCGAAGGCATGGAGTGGCTGGCCCAACTCCAACATGACATAATTGGTTATATCTACGATGTTGCTGATTGGGCGTATACCGGCCTTTGTCAGGCGTTCCTGCATCCATGCCGGGGACGGGCCGATGGTGATGTCGCGGATGACCGTGCCGGTGAAACGCTGACAGAAGGCGGGATCGCTGATTTCCGCCTTCAAGTAGTCGGAGGCATCATCTTCGCCTTGTGAGCCGTCAACATCTTCAGGCAGGTGGAGCGCGCCTCCGGTCAGGGCATGGACCTCTCTTGCGATGCCGCTCATGGAGAGACAGCGGGCCATATCGGGAGTCAAGTCGATCTCCAAGATCTCATCGCCCAGATATTGGCGCAAGGGCGTGCCCACAGGCGCATCCTCCGGCAGGACGAGAATGCCCTCGTGTTCTTCGCTCAGTCCAAGCTCCAATTCCGAGCAGACCATGCCCCGCGATTCGACGCCCCGGATCTTGGCCTTCTTCAGCTTCTTGCGCGGGCGGGGCTGTTTATCGCTATAGGCATCGATCAGGAGAGATCCTTCGCGCGCGAAGGCAACTTTGAAAACCGGCAGATCACCCCCGTCAACCGAGCGGCCTTTGAACTGGTAGAGGTTCGGCGCGCCGGTAACGACTCGCTGTGGCCGTTGCCCAGCTGCGGCTTGGCGCGATGAGGCTCGGCTCGACTGTTCGTCTGCGACCGCCCGATGGGCCACGTCAACCAGTACAAGCCGGTCGGCAGCGGGATGGGGCGCTACGGCCATTACCTGGCCGACAACGATCTTGTCCGCTTCCCACCAACTGCCTGTATGGGTGAGGCTCGCCTCCTCCAGACCGGCAAGAGTCAGGCGTTCGGCCAGTTTCGCTGTGGGCAGGGGGATATCGACATATTCTCTCAGCCAGGATAAGGGGACAAGCATCATGCTCTCTCAAGAAGTCTAGCGGCTCTCGACCGAAGCCCAAAGCCTTCGGCGGTTTCAACAGTGCAAGCAATTCTATCAGACATTGTTGTGATCAGGCAGAATTGCTACGGTTGTGTGCAGTACGCGAGGGCGTTGTGGACAAGATCATGGGCGAGTGAGCGCCAATACCCCCAGCAGCGGCGTTCGAGATCGAGTGCACGCAGCGACTGGGCGACCTCGCCTAAATCGCTTGCCGGCACTGTTCTGTAACCAGCGACTTCCTCCGTGTCCGTGGGCCGCAACTCCATACACAGGCTATCAAGATAGAATATGTAGCTGACAAACGGAAAGGTGCCATGTTCACAAACAAAATTGCAGTCCAACACAGCGACGAAGCGGCGCAACTTGACAATCTGCCCAGTCTCCTCAGCGATCTCCCGGAACAGCGCGTCTTCGACCGGTTCGTCGCGCTCAATGCCGCCGGAGGGCAGACGATAGATTGGCTTCTGGTAGCGATGTTTCGTGTGCAGAAGAATCTCGCCGTTGGGTTGACGGATCGCAAAAACAACCTCCCCTCTTCGGTCCGGATCCTGCTGTCCGCGATAGGCGCGCATATAGGAATCCGCTTCTATCATGTAGCGGCGGCGAAGAGGCTGCCCGTACTTGTTGGCGAGGGCATGAAGTTCCGCCTGATCGATCTGGGATACTACACAGGAGTGAGAGGGCATCGCTGCATCGTTCGTGTCGAGGAGCGGTAGATCCCAATGGGTGTTGCGATTCTGGCGGCATCCGGCGCGTAGGGCGTCGCTGCGCGGGCCATGTCAGCGGATATCAAGTTCATCGGCGATCAGAGAGTGGGCCTCGGCCGGATCGAGGATAACGCCGCCGCCTTCCGCTCCGCCGGGTACGCCGACAATTCCCTGGCCCACACCAGACGAGGCCATCAGCCTGTCGAGGCCCTTCCTCAACTCCTGCCAACTTTGCCGCAACCTTTCCACTTCCACCATTTGCAGGCCATAGCGGTTCTCTGGGTGGAGGAGTGTGTCGACAAGGTCAAGCCCGATCTGTTGCCCCAAATGACGGCTGCTGCTGAATGACTTCCAGGGCGCGTGGGCGATTCGCAGGAACTCCCGCCCAGCTTGTGTGCGCATACCCTGCAACTTGAAGGGAACGATCGTTCTCTCCAGGCGTAGGGCAAGCTGCCATTCAGCGCCAAAGGGGGCAGAAATGTCACGACCCAGCAGGCAGTAAATCCGATCCACATTGCTGATCAGTTCAAACAGGGTATCGTAATCGACCCCTTGGGCCGGGCTGCGGCGGATTTCCGCGCCCACTTGAACAGGAAGTTGGGCCAGAATGCGCCCAACAAGCGCTCTTTCCTGCTCCAGGTCTTTGGTTGCGCTGACGAAGATGCGTAGTTTTTCGGCCATGCTGGCTTTCTGATGCGTTCGAGGAAACCTGAGTCAGCCTGCGTTATGCGTAACTTGGAATGGGTAATTGCCTGATTGTGAACGGGTAGTTGGAGTCATCCTATTTTCGCTGATCACCTGCTAAATTGCCAAAAAGTGTAGGCGCTTGCGCGACGTTCAGTGTCCTGATGGGGAGTTGGCTGTTTCGAGAAACACAACTAAGCTGAATCGGCGACATCCTGCCCCGGTTGCCCCGCCTGCTGTTCCCAATATTTGAGATCGGCGTCCACCATCAGGTGCGCCAACTCCGCGAAGGTGACGGTCGGCTCCCAGCCAAGCTGGCGGCCGGCTTTGCTTGCGTCTCCGACCAACAGGTCGACTTCAGCAGGGCGATAGAAACTGTCGTCCTGAACCACGAACTCCCGCCAATCGAGGTCAACATAGCCGAACGCTTGCTCCAGAAATTCACGCACATTGTGCGTTTCGCCGGTGGCGATCACATAGTCCTCCGGCTTGTCCTGTTGGAGCATCAGCCACATGGCGCGCACGTAGTCCGGCGCGTAGCCCCAGTCGCGGCGCGAATCCAGATTGCCCAGCCGCAGTTCCTTACTCAGGCCGAGCTTTATGCGAGCCACGGCGTTGGTAATTTTGTGGGTCACGAATTCCAGGCCGCGGCGCGGGCTTTCATGGTTGAAGAGAATGCCGGAGCAGGCAAAGATGCCATAGCTCTCCCGATAGTTCACGGTAATCCAGTGGCCGTAAACTTTAGCCACGCCGTAGGGGCTGCGGGGATAGAAGGGCGTGAGTTCGGTCTGGGGGACTTCGCGGACCTTGCCGAACATTTCGCTGCTGCTGGCCTGATAGAAGCGGATCGAAGGATCGACGATGCGGATGGCGTCCAGCAGCCGCGTAACGCCCAGAGCGGTGAACTCACCGGTCAGGACAGGCTGGGTGAAACTGGTCGGCACGAAACTCTGGGCGGCCAGATTATACACCTCTTGAGGCCGATACTCCTGCAAGATGCTGATCATGCTCATCTGATCCAGCAGATCGCCCTGGACGATCTGTATCTCATGCTGGATGTGTTTGATGCGGTCAAAGTTGATGGTGCTGGTGCGGCGAACCATGCCGACGACAGTGTATCCTTGGCGAAGCAATAGCTCGGCCAGGTAGCTTCCGTCCTGGCCGGTTACGCCTGTGACTAGAGCTGTAGGCATTGCGCTGCCTCCTCTGCCGGGCGGCGCAGTGCGAGGCACACATTGGATACCGCCGTATATCGCAGCAGTTTTCGCATCTCGTAACTACTAAGCCTGGTATGTGGAAGGGAAGAATGGCTGGTCAAGAAATGCGTTGTAGATGGCATCAATGGCATTGTGACCGTGTTTGCGAGCGGTTGAGATATAGGAACGAATGGCACAGAAGGTATCGGCGCCCTCTTGTGTGCGGAAGGAACCGGAGACTTTCTGTTGAACCTTGATCATGCGCACATCGCGTTCGACTTGGTTGTTGTCAAAGGGGATGCGGAAATCATACATAAAGGCCAAGACGCCAGATTTATGCTTGCGCAGGCGGTCGAGCAAGTTTTTGGGCGGCGCTTGTTTGGGGCGGCCGCGTGCTCTGGGTCGGGTCGGCTTGGGCGGCGGGTTAGCGGCCAAGCCTTGGACAATGAGTGAATCGTACTCGGCCTCGTAGTAGGCCAAGCGCTCTGGGGGTAACACAGTGTGCGCTTCTGGGGTGGATGCGACTTCGGCTTTGATGGCGCATAACAGGCGCGCCATCTTCTCAGCCCATGCTTGGCCGTATTGCTCGAACACAAAGCGCAACTCGCGCAGATGATGGACGTTGCAGAAAGCGTGCTGGCAGTCGCTAAACTGGAGGTAGGAGGCCCAGTGGTCATGCAGAGCAACGCCCTGGTAGCGGGGCAAGATGCCAGCGTCTCGCATGCCGACATGACCTCGTTTGCCATGGACATGGTAGTAAGTCAGCCTGGCTGTGCTGGCCACATGCAGCCACTGCAAGCGCCCCTCGACACGCAACCCACTCTCATCGAAGTGGACGACCGGGTCAGCGATGAGTTGTGCGCGGATGCGTTCCCGAGTCGCTTGGGTGCGGCTGACAAGTTGACGGCTGGCCGCGAGTATGACCGCCTCCGAGGGTGCATCGCCGTAGAGCGCAGTCAGCAACTCTTTGATACGCGCCAAGGGGATGAACTGTTGGCCGTACAGGTAGCAGGCGAGCGCTTTCAGACGCGGGCCATACTGGGTCGGTTGGGTCACGTGGGCCGGAAACGCCTTCACGCAGGCGCCACAGCCAGGACACTGCTTGACCTCTGCCTGATGCTCTGTGACTTCGATGCCAACCGGCGGCATGTCAAACACCTGCCGTTTCACATGCCCCTTGGCGCCGACCCCCTTCAGGTCTGTTTGGCAGTGCGGGCAGTCCTGTAGCGTATGAAGGATGACATGATGCGGTTCCGCCACTTGCGTCAAGGTTTGCCCTTTGTGACCAGGTTGCCCCCCACGCGGCCGCTGGCCCGACTGACGCAGACTCTGTCTTCTGCGCTTCTTCAGACCATCGCTGCTGGGTGGCTTGCCGCTATTGTGACTGTCTTTCGCCAATTGATCTTGCAATTCCTGGATCATCACCTGCTGCGCAGCCATTTTCTGCTGCAAGGCCTGAATTGACACCTGTTGCGCAGCCACTTGCTGCCGCAAGGCCTGAATCAACTCGAGGCTCTCTTGATACGATTGTGCTAGCTGCTCACGCTCTAATTCAACGAACTTGCTCATATTGTCTATTCTACTACTTCAAGATCAGATTTGCATTAGCTCTCTGTTGGCTTTACGTTTGAACTCCTGCTCTTTATCCTATGGCTGAGTAGTTACCGCATCTCTTGGAAATGCCTGGGCATATATACTCTCCGACTGTTCGACTTAGCTGATCGTTCGGTCTGGCCTTGCGCGTTTACGCTGTAAGACAGGCTGCTTACGCGCTTCTGGTCTGGCCTCGCCAGAATTGGAGCACGTCGGCGAGACTCTCATGGAGCTCGATTGTAGGCAGCCAGCCAGTGTCCTTGCGCAGTTTTGCCGGATTGCATACGGAACGGGCGACATCACTGGGACGCAACCTGTCGGCATCCTGCTCAACTGTGATCTCGGCGTCGCTCAACTCCAGCAAGATGTCCAGCAGCCGCCGGACCGGATGCGCCGCGCCGCTGCCAACGTTGTAGACGCCTCCCGACGCGCCGTGCTGAAGCGCAAGCCAGTAGGCTCTCACCATGTCGCGCACGTCAGTGTAGTCGCGCTCGGCCTCCAGATTCCCCACTCTCAAGATTGGCTCTTGCAGACCAACTTCGATTTCGGCGATCTGGCGGGCAAAGGCGCTGGCGACGAAACTGTCGGACTGACCCGGCCCGATGTGATTGAAGCTGCGCACGCGCACGGTCGGCAGTTGAAAGTTGAACCAATACTGCTGCGCCATCAGATCTTGGGCGACCTTGCTGATGCCGTATGGCGAATTGGGACGCAAGGGCGTATCCTCGCTGACGGGCAGGTCGTCGGCTCCGATCAGCCCGTAAACCTCTGACGAAGCAACGACCAGAACGCGGGCGTCCGGCGCGTGGCGGCGCAGCGCTTCGAGCAGGTTCAACTGGCAGCCAATGTTCAACTCGTAGGTTGCCCACGGCTGATCCCAGCTTGCCCTGACATCGCTCCACGCCGCCAGGTGAAATACAAGCTGCGGACGTACAGTCTCAACAACCTGTTCGATCCAGGACGAGTTGCGCAGGTCGCCTTTGTGTTGGTGCAGCCTATCCCGGAAAGGCTGAATTCGCCTGTCGGCGCGATGAACTGTTCCGTGAATCTCCAGCGAATGGTGTTGGCTGTCGTTCAGAAGAAGCTCGGCCAGAATTGACCCGACGAATCCGGAGACTCCGGTAATGAGAACGCGCACGACGTATGCCTTTCCTGAAAGCGTTATTATAGCAGATTCTGGATTTCGACCACGAACGGGGGGGGCGTCCAGGATTATGCGCAGTCGTTGTCTGAATTGTGGCTTTCAGGACATGGGGATGGGTTGTGACTAAAGCACAGGCGCAATTGCCAGCATAACAGGACGCGCCCACCCGCCAGTTAAGAAATTCGGATAGCCCCAAAAAGCTGGGGACGAGATTTCATTTTGGGTCGCAGGCAGCGAATTGGTGTGGGTGCCGGATTTTGGGTCGTGACGCGGGAATCGCGGTGTGAGCGGGCTGTCAGGGGGTGGATTCCAGGAAATTTCTTGCAAAAATGTCCGCTTTGTCCGCTTTACCCCCCCCCCCGTTACCCAAAAGAAGCAGGAATTGGTTGAAATTAAGTGCGTTTCCACTTCGTAATATGAGCGCGTTTTGTTAGATGCGCTACCGCTTCGCTATATGAGCGCCGGATTGCGGTATGGCGATCTGTGTACGCGGTGGCGGCGTTCCCAATCGTGGGGGAGTATAGCACAGATGGGCGAATCGGGCAAGTCGGGGTGACGCACAATAAATTGGGGAATTACTTACTTAATTGCACAAGAGCTTTTTGCTAGAACGTTAGTGCGAAAACGCCCCGTGTGAGCGGAGGCGTGCGTGCGAAAATTTTGGGTATTAGGGTGAATGCGTGGGCGAGGTTGTCTTAACCAGACTTGTGGCGACCAATACCTATCAACATACAACACAAACCGTCATTTAATTATTTGGTTTGTTAGTAAATTTAGAAACCCAATTATAACTGTAACTAGCACTAAACCAACAGGAATAATCCATTGTAGCGTTTTTAGAGTAGAACGAACATTTTCAATTTCACGACCTAAATCGCCTTTGACATTCGCAACCTCAGTTCGCACACGCTCAATTTCTGTCCGTACATTTTCTACATCAGCTTTAGTAGCCATGTACTGATCAAATAATCCTCTTATCTTAGCCACCTCCTCATATGAGGGCCTATTTTCACCCATCATGAGCCTCCTCTGTTTGAGAAGGCACATACTCAACCTTATCAGCGGTAAGGAGAGCTATCAAATGTTCAAATTTCAACCCGCAATTCTTGCAAAAGACGTGCAGTATTACGGACTCGTCAATGTTAGTAAAAATGAATGAGTTGTTTCCACAACGAGGGCAAGGGTTGTTTGCCCCTTTCCTGCCTAACCATTCTTCTACAACTTCAACTTGATTTGTGTATGAGATTCCCTCTTCCATGATATGTCTCCATTACCTATCTTTTCAGTCAGGCTTGGTGAAATACTACTATAGACAAAGCGAAGCCCCAAACTCACTCGTCCCGTCCCGTTGCAGGAGTGCTTTCGCTGCTTCTGCTGCCATTTTCGCCTCGCTCCCCGTCCCTTGTACAGCCCCGCAGGGGCTGTGCAGTCAAGAAAGTAATTCCCATAAATTGGGATGCACCCGGCGCTGCGTACTGCGTTTTTCGTGTTGCTATGTTGGTTGTGATTGAATCAGGAGCTGGGCAACTTGTCCGCATGAGCAGCGCCGAATATGGGCCGGTTTCTGAGCGGACTGATGAGGAATACCGCTGAAAGCCAGTCCGATATGACCGATGCGAAATGGGCGAAAGTTTAGTCTTTCTTGTCGGCAGTGTTATACTGCGCGCCAGGAGCGCGGTACGCAATGCGACAACAGGGGAGAAAGTGATGCGAAATCTGCCGGTGTGGCTGAAGGCCCTCAAACTTAGCAATAGCAGCGTGGGCTGGAAGACCACGATTGGATTTGGCGTCATCCTTTTGCTCCTCAACGGCGCTCTGGTTGCTTGTACGCGTGAACAAAAGCTTCTCAATTATCTCGACGCGCACCGGGCGGCGCTGAACATGCCCGCCTCCAACGAAAAACGGATGGTCGCCTTCGAGATCGAACCGGGTACGCTGGCGCGCAGCATCGCCGAGCAACTGGCGTTGGCTGGGCTGATAGGTGACGCCGACCTGTTTGAAGCCTATGTACGCTCGATAGGCATCGACCAAGATCTGAAGGCGGGTACGTTTTACCTGAGCGCCAACATGACGCCGGTTGAGATCGCCGATATTTTGCAAAGTGATCTGGCAGCCGGAATTCGCGTGACCATTCCCGAAGGCTGGCGGCTGGAGCAGGTAGCCGATTTTCTGGACGAAGAGGGCCATGTCTCCGGTAAGGAGTACTTGCTCATCGCGCGGGGACCTGTGGGGCCAGTTTTCATTGCCCTGGAAGAGGCCATTCGATCGCGGACGGATTCCGCGCAACAGGACGATGCAGAAGACTGCTGCACACTGGCAATGGAACGCTGGCCTTTTCTAGCGTTCCTGCCCCGTGGCTCTAGTCTGGAAGGCTATCTGTTTCCCGCTACATATCAGTTGCCGCCGGACGGGCCGCAAGCGAGCGACCTGATCGTCCGCCAACTGGACGCCTTTGCCGACCGGATGGTAACGCTATACGAGCAGGCGGCTGCCGAAGACACAATCCATCTGAGACTGCATGAGGCCCTCGCGTTGGCCAGCATTGTGGAGCGGGAAGCCGTTGTCGCATTGGAACGAGCGGCCATTGCCGGCGTCATGCTGAATCGGCTGGATGCTGGAATGCTATTGGAAGTCGACGCGACGGTGCAGTACGCGATGGGCTACCAGCCGGAGAGCGGCCAGTGGTGGAAGACACCGATCTTCCTGCAAGAATACCAGGGCGTTGACAGCCCCTATAACACATACATTCATCCGGGGATTCCGCCCGGCCCCATCGCCAGCCCTGGGGAAGACGCTTTGCGCGCCGTGCTGTTCGCGGAGGAACACGGCTTCTACTATTACGTCGTCGCGCCGGGGGACAGCGGCGCGCACGCGTTTGCGGAAACGTATGAAGAGCATGTAGAGAATGTGCGGCGCTATCTGGGGCAGTGATGACTCGTGCCTTCCGAGGACCATCTGCTCACTAGGATTCACGGTAGTCTCGTCCGAAATAGCACTCCGCTCCCTTGATATTTGAATTGACGCCAGGGGCATGATTCCCTACAATGAACATTCGGGTCGGTGGCGGAATGGCAGACGCAGCGGACTTAAAATCCGCCGGGGTGAAACCCGTGTGGGTTCGAATCCCACCCGGCCTACTTTTTTCTGTAGCATTGCCTCGGTGCATGACCGGCAATTGATCGCCCAATCCCCGGATAGCCCAGCTGCCTGGGCTCTCTCTTAATTCCTCGCCGGTACAATCGACCCCGAACACGTTTAGACGTTATTGGCAAACCGTCGCACCCTATTTGATATTCGTAACGCTTGTGGAAGGCATCACTTCGTGGAGTGAATCTCGATCAGTTGGCTTTCTTGGATCGTGCGCATATTCATCTCATACTGGAGCGGGGAGTCGAATTCGAAGGCCAGGCGGCCGCGAGACTGCGCCAGGTAGGTGGCGAAGAGCTGGCCGGGCACGCAGTACACGAGCGGCGAGAGCGCTTCCGGCACCGTGCCAGCGACCGGCAGAGTCACGTCGGCGGCCTCGGCCAACTCGGTATTGCTCTCGTCCGTGATTACAACCCCTGTCCCCCCCATCGTTCGCGTCGTGTGCAGCAGTTCGCGGATGCGGGTCGTGCTGCGCCCCTGTGGCGCGATAAAGAGGACCTGCGTCCCTGGCCCGGTGAGGAAGAACTGCTCGTGCGCCCACTCCTCCAACTCCTGCGACACGCCGTAGACACGCGGCAGTTCATAGGTCTTGGCGGCGTAGAACAGGCTGGTCGCCACACTGGGGCCGGAGCCAAGAATGGTGAACGTGTCGATCTCTCTGACCTGCTCTGCATACGCTTTGGCCGCAGGGGTGCAGAGTGCGACGGTCTCGGCGAGCAGATCAGCCGTGGAGCGCAACTCGGCGCGCAACCCATCGGCCTCCTCCTCTGAGAGATGGCCGCGCACCACGCCGGTATGAAAGGCGAGCAGATAGAGCGTCGTCAGGCTTGCCAGGTAGTTTACCAGGCCGAACGAACCCCGGCGCGGTTTTTCTCCGTCTTCAACTGTAGTCAGGTTGCTAGGCATCCCAATCAGTTCGCCTGCCAGCCGAACGCTCTGATCGAGGATCGTGTCGGCCTCTTGCGCCAGCCAGCCGTTCGGATTGCCCGTGATCGCGACCGTGTGCGCGCCGCCCAAGCGGGCATTGACGACCGCTTCGACCGAGCGCGTGGCCTTGCCGGAGTTGGAGATGCCGAAAACAAGCGAGTTCGGGGGTACAAACTCGGCGACATAGCGACCGAACTCCAGGGCCTCTGACGCTTCGGTCGGCAGACCGGCATAGCGGGCGAAGGCAAAGCGCGCGGCCAGACCGGCGAAGTAGGAGTCGCCGCAGCCGGTTATATAGATGTGCGACGCCGCCGTAAAGAGAGCGGGGTCCAGCGCCTCGAGCTGCGGCTGGACCGACTCCATGACCGCGGGGATGGCGGGTCCTTGATTGCTGATTTCGTTCAGCATGTCGTCGATTGTGACGGGGATCGGCTCACCAAATTCAGCTTGGCGGATCGGGCGCGCAATCATCGCTTCGTTCTCCATTCTTGCCTTTTGCGAAAAAGTGCTGGGATAGCGGGAATCCCGCCGGCGCAAGTTTCCTGACAACCGCCCCTTTACATGACCAGCTTAACCTGCCCGTCCTCCACCACAACCTCGTAAGTACGCAGTTTGAAGTCGTAGCCAAATGCTTTGCCGCTCTTGACGTGGTACTCCATCCCGTGGCCGGGGCAGACCAACACCTCGCCATCGTAGGCCCATTCGGTCTCCCAGCCGGTTTCGGCGTTGCAGACGACTGTGCCCTGGAGACGACCCCGGCTCAGTGGCGCAGACTGGTGCGGGCAGCGACCGTACAGTGCGTAATAGTCGCCGCCCACATTGAAGACCGCGATAGCGACGCGGCCCACCTGTACTTCCATGCGCGTGCCGGGCGGAAAGTCATTCACTGCGGCGACATTGATCGTGCGCTTGGCGCGACTGCTGCGCGCAGCCTTCTGGGTAGGCGTCATTTTATGGGTGTCAATCCGAAGAATCGGAGCGCATTCTCGCCCAAGATCTTGCGGCGAAGCGTGTCGTCCATCTCGTAGCGCATGAATCCTGCGATCAGATCGCGTTCCAAATGCGGCCAGTCGGAGGCCCACATGGTCGTGTCCTGGCCCTGGTAGAGTTCGATCAGTTTGACCAGATCACCGCGTCGCGGCAGTGCCTCCAACTCGTGCGTGCCGATGTACCAGTCGCGTATGTATTCGCTGGGCTTCTTCTCCAGCAAAGGCAACTCCGTCCGGTAACGCAGGTAGGCGGCATCGAGCCGGTACATGATGAAGGGCATCCATGTAAGGCCCGCCTCGAGCACTGCGAATTTCAGATTGGGGAAGCGAACCGGAATACCGGCGCACACCACGGACATAATCTGTAACATCGCCGTGAAGGGGAAGCCCATGCTGTTGACCTGCATAAGCGTATGGAAGTGGGCCACCCGCAGCGGGTAGTTGTCATGGATGAGCGCCTCGATGCCGTGAAAGCAGATCGGGAGGTTATGCCGGGCAGCGGCCTCGAAGATCGGCCAGTACTTCTGATCTCCGATCGGCGGATTGACGCCGACGTCGGGAATGCAGACGCTTACGACATCGGGATGGGCGGCGTGGAGGTCGATCTCGCTTGCCGCGTGGAGGGGATGCTGCGGCGCGACGACGATGGCGATTTTGACGCCGCCCAGATTCTGGTAGGCGTCAACCATATATTGGTTGTAGGCAGTGGCGAGGGCGGCCGCCCAACTGGGTTCCGGCAGATAGCCGATCGGCAGCAGTTCGCTGGGGAAGAGAATGCTGTAGTCGATGATTCCCTTCTCCATCCGCGCGAGCAGGTCATACTTTGTGGCGAGCTTGGCGCGCGGCGGCTTGTCATACGACGAGCCAAGCCAGGCGATGTGGGCGATCATGTTGCGCAATGAGTTGCCCGGCTCGCCCTTGAAGTCCGCCTGCAATACGGTCTCCATCCTTTTGCGGAAATGCCCCTCCATGTAGTCGAGCATGAACATGAGCGTGTCATCCACATGCACGTCAACATCGACGATGGTGCATTCCGCCAGTTGGTCGCCGTACTGGTCAAGGTCTTCATCCTGCACGGGGTTGAAAGAAGGCTCGACCTTTTGAACTTTGACGCTCTGCCCATCGGTGGCCATCGAAATCACTCCAATTGGAATCGACGCCCTGGACGCCCGCTAAGACGAGGTCGGACAAGCTGCCCCGCAATCAGTCGAGTTTAGCAGACCAAAGCGCGAGCATCCAAATCAGGCCGCGGATTGCCCGTTACGCACACCCTTTGCCGCGCGCGGGTTCATCACGTCGATCAGGCCGTCGCCGACCAGGTTGATGCTCAAAACGAGCAGGGTCAGCACAAGGCCGGGGAAGCCGGGATACCACGGGGCGACGGTGATATAGCCGCGACCGTCGCTGATGATGGAACCCAGGCTGGGCGTCGGCGGCTGAATGCCGAAGCCGAAGAAGCTCAATCCGGCTTCATACATGATCGCGCCCGGTATTCCCATCGAGAAGGCGACGACGATCGGCCCCATGCAGTTGGGCAGCACGTGGCGAAGCAGGATGCGCCGGTTGCCCGCGCCTATCGAGCGCGCCGCGTCCACATAAGTCTGCTCCCTGATCGCCAAGACCTGTCCACGCACAAGGCGGGCGACATCGGGCCAGGCCACGAGCGCCAGCGCCACACACACGGTGACGAGACCGGGGCCGAGCACCGCGGTCACGGTCATCGCCAGCAGGATGACGGGGAAGGCGAGCATGATGTCCGTAATGCGCATGATGAGATTGTCCACAATGCGGGGGAAGAACCCGGAAATCAACCCAAGTAGAGTGCCCGCCACCATCGACAGGCCGCGCACGAGAATGCCGACGATCAGCGAGGTTCGCAGGCCGAAGACAACGCGAGCGAAGATGTCCCGTCCCAACTGATCGGTGCCGAACAGGTTGCGCTGGCTCGGTGCGAAGGGCGGCGTGATCGTCTGGCCGTCCTGTTCGCGGCGCATTTCGATCTGCGTCGGGTCGCTGACGATGTAAGGTGCGAGGACTGCCAGCAGCACGAAGATAAGAATGACAGCGACGCCGACCAGCGGCAGGCGATCCTGGCGGAAGCGCCGCCAGTCAAACGTAGCGAATTCGCGGATTGATGAACGCATACAGGACATCCACTGCCAAGTTGACCAGCGATACCGAGACGGCCAGGATCATCACGGACGCCTGCAACGCGGGCAGGTCGCGGAAGACAAGCGCATCATAGGCGTACTTGCCGATTCCGGGCCAAGAGAAGATCACTTCGATGATGGGGATGCCGCCCAGCAGGCGTACAAAGTCGGTGCCGACTGTCGTAACAATGGGGATGAGCGCATTGGGAAGGACGTGTCGACGCATGACCAAAACGCGGCTGAGTCCCTTGGCGCGTGCGGTGCGCACGTAATCCTCGCCCATGACCTCGATCAGCGCGGCGCGGGTGATGCGCGCAAGCAGTCCCATTGACGGCAGCGCCAGTGTAAACGCGGGCAAAATGACGAATTGGTCAAAGCCGACTCCATATCCCGACGGCGGCAGCAGACGCAGGAAGACGGCGAAAACGATCTGTAGCATGAGCGCCAGCCAGAAGAGCGGAAAGGAGAGATTTAGCGCCGCCACCGTCATAATCAGGCGGTCGGCCCAGCCGTTGCGCCGCGACGCCGCGACGGCGCCCAGCCAGATGCCGAGCAGCGCGCTCGTCACCTCGGCGGCAAGGGCCAACTGTACAGTTTTGGGGAAGACCTCGACCAGGTCCGCAAGAATGGGACGCCGCGACTGATAGGAGCGCCCGAATTCGCCGCGGGCCAGGTTCCAGAGATTGTCCAAATACTGAACCAGGAGCGGTCGATCAAATCCCATCTGCTGGCGGATCGTTTCCACCACGTCGGGATCGGCGAAGGGGCCGGCCATCAGGCGGGCAGGGTCTCCGGGCAGGACATTCAGCAGAGCGAACAGCACCGTGACCAGCCCGATCAAAATGGGTACAAGAAATAAGATTCGCCGAAGTATGAATGTGAGCATAGGCTCTGCTGATGACGGCAGGCGCCGGTCGGGGACCAACAGTTTCTATAAAGGCGCGCCAGATATGACAAAACCGGGATTCTTGAAGGAAACTGTGCCAACCCCCTGAATCATAACCCAAAGTAGATTGGTTTGAAAGCGATATTCACCTGTTCGGGCCGCAAGATCCGGAGGCCCGCCTCTCTCTGCTGGGGCAGGATACGGTGGGGCGCGATCTGTTGACCCGCATCGTCTATGGCGCCCGCATTTCGCTCACAATCGGGCTGGTAGGCGTTGCGATGAGTTTCTTCCTCGGCATCCTCATCGGCGGGTTGTCGGGCTACCTCGGCGGAACGGTGGATATGGTGATCCAGCGGATCATCGAATCGCTGCGGGCGCTGCCGACGCTGCCGTTGTGGATGGCGCTGAGCATCGCGCTGCCATCGGATTGGCCGGTGGTAAGGACCTACTTCGCCATCGTACTCATCCTGTCCATCGTTGGCTGGACGAGCATCGCCCGCGTTGTGCGCGGCCGCTTTTTCGCCCTGCGAGAGGAAGACTTTGTCGGCGCGGCGGAACTGGACGGCGCGAGCAACCTGCGCATCAAATTTCGCTACCTGCTCCCGTCATTCATGAGCTACATCAGCGCCCGCCTGACCCTGGCAGTTCCGCAGATGATCTTGGGCGAGACAGCGCTCAGTTTCATCGGCCCGGGCTTGCAGGCGCCAGCCATCAGTTGGGGTGTGTTGCTCAAGGATGCACAGGCGATCCGCGTACTTGCCCTGTCGCCGTGGCTTCTGCTGCCGACTCTGTTCGTGGTGGTCAGCATTCTGGCCTTCAACTTTGTCGGCGACGGTCTGCGCGACGCGTCCGACCCTTACACACACGTGTAGCGCATTCGGGGCAGTGCCAGAGAGTCGCTCTGCAATTCCGCGACGCCTCTGCACAGCCAATAGGAGAGTGAGAAGATGAATCCATTTGTCGACTCCAGCGACATCAGGGACGATGGAGAGGCGTTGCGCCAGCGGGCCGATCGCGACGGCTATCTCTTTTTGCGGGGTCTTGTTGACAAGGAGGCGATCCTTCAGGCCCGCCGGGACATAGCCGCGGTCTTGCAGGAGGTGGGATGGATCGATGCGGGCACAGATCCCGATGAGGCAATCACCAGCCACCCGCCCCATGTATCGGGAGAGCCTGAGTTTTCTCCGGTGTACGACAAGATCCAAGTACTGGAGTCTTTTCACACACTTGCCCACGATGCAGTAATTCAGAGGGTCGTCGGACAACTCTTGGGCGACGATGTACTCTTGCAGCCCAGCAATATCGCCCGTTTCATCTTCCCTACAAAGCTTGAACAAACGACACCGCCGCACCAGGATTTTGTTCTCATTCAGGGGACGACCGATGTGTGGACAGCGTGGATGCCGCTTGGCAGCTGTTCGCATCGTATGGGAGGTTTGAGCGTACTGGCGGGGTCGCACAAAGGGGGGTACTGCCGGTCTCCCGATCACTCGGCGCGGGGGGAGTGCGCGCTCACTTCGAGAAGATCGGTGGTGAATGGGTATCCAGCCCCTTCGAACCTGGGGACATGCTCTTTTTCAACAGCCTCACCGTTCACAAAGGGCTGCCCAATCTGTCTGGCAACCGCCTCCGCCTATCGGTAGACTTCCGCTACCAGAGGGCATCCGACCCTGTAATGGAAAAGGTGCTCACGCCCCATCAGGGCCGCCTCACTTGGGAAGAGGTCTACAAGGGCTGGAAGTCGGACCGCCATCAATATCACTGGAAGCAGTACTCGCTCACGCCCGTTCCCAAGGTCCCGGTACAGGTTGTCGAAGAGACCGCGCCGGCCGACTGACTCCAATCAAATGCCAAGGTCTCGCAAATTGTAATTCTTGAGGAGGCTTTGGCGGGTCGCTTCACTCCAGCGGTTCTCGTCCTCCTGCCCTTTGAGAGGCTGGTAGACGTAGCGAGGCTCGTGCGGAAAGCGCTGCTGTCGGGCGTCAATGGCCAAGGCGATCAGGCGCGAACGTTCGTGGACGCGTTCAGCGTCATAGAAAACGTGTTGTCCGTTGTGCCTTGCTCTCACATTGAGGACGGAGCGGCGCCGGTGGAAGCCGAAGTTGACCGTGATGCGCTTCTGTGGAGACGTGTTGGCGAAAGAGGCGTGCAAGGCCTGGCGATTGGACATCGCCACGTCGCCCGGTTCGCAGATCATCGGCGCCGCGCCGGGAAGCCGATCGGAACCGTTCTCCTCGACCATCGCCTTGATGTCCATTTTCCCCTGCTTATGCGAGCCGGGCAGCAGCCAGACTCCATTCTCCGCCGTGCTGCCATAGAGTTGCGCCATAAAGTTGAATCCGTGCGTGCCCTCGTCCCAGTGCGGACTATCCCAGTGGGTCGTTCCGTCGTGGTGCCAGGCAACCGAAGGCCCCAGCCCAGCCCGCTTGACAATGACCGACTCGGTAAACGGCGTAAAGTCAGGCCCGTTGATGTTTTCAGCGATGGCCAGCAGTTGCGGGTGTCCGTAAAGCCGCAGGCAGGCGTCCATGACCTGGAGGGGGCTGGAGATACTGGCAATGACAAATTCGGGGGCGTCGACAGGGGGCGGCGGTTCAGTCATCTTTGCTGGATGGCGGCCGCTGTTCAACGCCGTCCCCCCATAGGGGTCGCTCAACGGCTTGTCAAAGCGGAACGTGGGCCGAGTCAAGCCGACGCCGAGAGCGGGGCGGCCCTTCGCGTCAACGGTGGCGTCCTTGGTGTAGGGCGCGCGCTCGAAAGCCCTGTCCATGTCCGCTCGCAGGTCGTTGAGTTCCTCAGTGCTCAGCGCGCCTTCAAAGACGTAGAAGCCGCAGCGCCAGTAGGCGTCTACAATCTCCTTGGCGAGCGTGCCGTCATCGTTAAATCGGATTGGGCCGCGATTGCCCAAATCTAAGGCCCAGAGCTCCCCTTCGCGTACATAAGCATCAAGTGTACTGGCTTCCTCGGTCATTCCTGCCTCCCTTTAACAATGCGCGCCACGCGCCCGTTAACGGGACGCGGGGCACGCGCTGCGTGATGACTCTGTGAACTTGGTACATTTGCGCCCCATTGTAGGCGGCACTCCTCAGCAGTTTACTCCGTCACCCAGACGCGATGGAACATGTGCGTATCCATCGGTGATGGGACGTAATTCTGCACACGCGGGGTCGAGACATCGACGTAAATGTTGTGCGTCAGCGGAATATAGGGCAGGTCCTCGGCGAACTGTGCGTCAACGGCCTGGTAGAGCCGAGTGCGTTCGGCGTCGTCAATCGTGGCGCGGGCGGTCGCGATATTGGCGTCCACATTAGCGTTGACGTAGCGAGCATAGTTGCCCCCTGCACCCAGATTGTTGGAGTGCATGAGCGGATAATAGAAGCCGTCAGGGTCAGCATAGTCGGTTACGCGGTACATCCACGCCAGATCGTAGTTGCCCGTTTCCAGCGCCTCCATGTAAGGGCCGAACTCGGTGGGGCGGATTTCGATGTTGATGCCGATCTCTTTCAGATTGGCCTGATAGATCTCCAGCAGCTTGATCAGGTTGCCCCATGGCGGCAGGATGACCTCAAACATGCCGGGCACGCCGTCGGCAAAGCCGGCCTCCGCCATCAACGCCTTGGCCGAATCCAGGTTGGTCGGATAGTTCAACATCAGGTCTTCATCGAAGCCCAACAGCCCCGGTGGTAGCATACCCTGAGCAACGGTGGCCCGGCCCTGCAAGCTGGCGATCACAGCATCCAGGTCAAGCGCATAACGCACGGCCCGGCGCAACTTGGGATTGGTGCCGAAGGGTTCATTGTCCAGGTTGACGGCGATGAAGTCGGTGTGGAACGTCTCCGCCCAGCCCAGCTGATCTTTGAATACGGGATCGGTGCTGAATCGCTGCCAGTGCGCCGGCGGAACCCAGGCAATGTCCAGTCGCCCGGCATCCAGTTCGACGATGCGCGTGTTTTCGTCCCCGATAAAGCGGAACTGGACTGAATCCAGGTGAGGGCGTCCATTCCAATAGTCCTCGAAAGCGTTCAGGGTTACATCCTGATTGAGATTCCACTCACCCAGTGAGAATGGCCCGGCGGCGACGACATTCTGCCCGAAGTCCTCGCCATACTTCTCGACCTCTTCCTGCGGCACGACAGCCAGGTTGATGCTGGCGAGCATCGACTTGAATGGCGCCAGCGGTTCAGCCAGTTGAATCTCCAGGGTCTGCGCGTCCACGACTGTTATGCCGCTGACCTCATCGGCCGCGCCATCCTGGAACTCCTGCGCACCGGCCACGATGGAGAGCATCCATGCCTTGGGGCTTCTGGTCTCTGGATTCAGCACGCGCTCGAAACTGTACTTGAAGTCATCCGCCGTAATCTCGCGACCGTTGTGGAACTTCGCTCCTTCGCGCAAGTGGAATGTCCACGTTGTGCCGTCGTCGGACACGTCAAAAATCTCGGCGATGGCCGGTTCGATTTCGCGTCCGTCGGGTGAAAGGCGGAATAGCCCTTCGAGAAGATTGGGGGCAATGACCCCCTGATCCCAACCTGCGATCGCGGCTGGGTCGAAGTTCTTCGGATCGGAGGAGACAAAGCCGATGACCGTGCCTCCCATCTGCGGCCCTTCGCTGGGCGCAGCCGCCTCGGAGTCGGTCGAAGACGCCGGCACAGCTACGCAGGCGACCAGGAGAGATGCCAGCAGAGCCAGGCACAGAGCCAGCCACATCACACGCTGCATTGATTTCATGTCAATCTCCTCAAAGTGTGTTGATTCTGACCGTTTCGGATGTTGAATAAGGACCTATTGCCCAAAGTGAAGGAGCCGTGAGCAATATCTGACTTGTGAGTAGAGCGATGGGCCAAAGTTATCAAATGAGGAGTACCTTGTCAAGCGTCTCAATCCTGACTCCTTTAGGTTTCTTTATGCGACTGCAACCTTGACTGCGCCATGCCCGCATCAACCTGCAAGGCGTGCAAGACGCCAAACTTCTCAATGATGAATGAGGCTGAAACCGCGCCGTAGTGACAAGCCTGAACCGGATCGCCTGTCCGCGCTAAGCCGACCAGAAATCCACCGCAGAAGGCGTCCCCTGCTCCGGTAGGGTCGACAACCTGGGTGGGGCAAGGCGGTATCTGATGCCAACTTTCACCGCCGCGCAGCAGCAGCCTCATGCCGCGCGCGCCCATCTTCACGCCGATGCCCTGCGGCCCGAATGCGAGCAGCCGTCGGGCGGCCTCAAAGACGTGCCCGTGTTGCGTTCCGCTGTCGCACTCCCCTTTGAAAGCGGCATCGGCATGGACCGTCAACTCCTCGATGCTTGGCAGCAGAAAGTCGATGTTCTGGAGCAACTCTTCATCGATCTGGGCTTCCTGATCCCAGTCCCACCAGGGCCAATCGAAGCTGATCACAACCTGCTCGCCGCGGAGACGCTTGAGGAAGTTGGCGTTGGCGCGGCTGCATGGCAACGGGCCGGGCGCAAAATGGGCGAACGAGGCGTTCTCTGCTATCGCTCCCCATTGCGAAAGATCGGGACAGAAGGTCGGCCAGACGCGGCGATGAAGGGGGCTGCCTGTGTCAGTGTACTCACTTTCGAGGTCGATGATCTCGCCGGCGTGGGCGGGTAAGATTGTCTGCGCCTCGTCGATGCGGTCGGTGCGGCGGCCATCGGCAAAGTAAAAGGCACGCGAGCGCAGCAGGTGCGGGTCTTCGATGCGTGTTACGGCTGAAATGTCGATACCGGCCTTGGCCAGTTGATCGAACCATGTAGCGGGGTAGTCTGCGCCGACCACGCTGACAAGGCTGACTTCGACGCCCCACAGGCGCATACCCGCTGCCGCGTAGACCGCATTGCCGCCAAGTTGCCGCGCGGAGATCTGCCCGTCGGGGGTGACGACATCGTCCAATGTACAGTTGCCAACCGCCAGAAAGGGGTTGCCCTGCCCCTCTCCTATGGTGTCTCGTTGGGCATCCTGCCGGGGAGGCTTCACGGCTTCTAAGCTATCTGTTATTTCTTGCAAGCCGGTCTCTCAAGTCTCTTTCGAGTCCCGTTACACGCGCATACGCAGCATGGGATGGCTGAACGAGACTGCGATCGTCTCGTTGGTGCGCATTGACTTTGTGCCCGGTGTCATGAAATGGATGGCAAGCGCCCGGCGTTGGCGGTCAGTCGTATTTGGCGCAGTGCGGTGCAGCGTCTGACAATGGTGAAGAGTGATGCCGCCCGCCGGCAGATCGGCCACGACCGCCTTGCTGTCATCGACCAGCTTGCCCATGTCGAGCAGGACATCGCTGCCCTTTGCCTGGTCGTGAAGCATGGGGCGCAGATGCGAACCTGGGATGAACTGCATGGCGCCATTGTGCAGGTCCACATCGTCCAGAGTGAGCCAGCAGCTGACCAGGTTTGCAGGCAGACATTTCCAGTAGGCGTTGTCCTGATGCCAGAAGATCGGTCCGCCATGATGGGGCGGCTTGGAGAGCGCCTGGTTGTGGAACATCTGGATATTGGGGCCGATGATGTCCTCGATGATGTCGAGGATGCGCTCATGGTAGGTGAGCTTGTGGAACTGGACATTGTGCTCGGAGATCTGCATGAACTGGAGCATCTCCTGTTGGTCTTCCTCGTCATGGTCATGTGAATCGTCGTCGGCAACCGCCAGATTGCGTATAGGCCGCTCGCCTCGGCGCGCCTGGGAGAATTCGTCATCATACTCGCGGCGCATCAACTTGATCAGTTCGTCTTCAAGCACCTTGCCTACGATCAGATAGCCGTCTTCCCAGAAACTGGCAACCTGCTCTTGCGTAAGGACTTTGTACCCGTTCTGGCGTTCGACAGATTCTGTGGATTGCATCAGGAAGATCTCCTTATTTACTTTTGCACGCTTACAAATGAAAAGAACGTCTCTACTACCCTTCTACGGGGGAAGCTCGTTTGCGTTGGCGAACGCCTTGAGCACATTCTCGGTGATTCGAGAAACGTTGTTGTCATAGCCATTGTGCGACAGGCTGCCGCACCAACAGATCGAACCGACCGAAAAGACCGCGCCGTCGTTCAGCGTCTCGAAATAAACCATGTCGGCGCGCACGGTTGCCCCAGGATCGGTCATCAGTTCGGCATTTACCTGGGTGTAGTCCTCAATGACCGGCAGAATCGACGGTCCGTGCGGGCCGGAAGAGGCCAGCACGAGCGTATGGTGCGGCGTGCCCAAACTGTAGTCGATGCGATCCAGTTCGTCGCCGGCCGCGCCCCCGAAAACAAGGCCGAAATCGCCGATCGTTTCGTCCGCTTCAATGCCGTCAAAGATGAACGCCGCCCGTTCATCGAAGCTGTCCGGCTTGCGCGTATAGCCGGGCGCAGGATCTCCCCAGCCCTGGGCCGTAAAGCCGATGCCGGTCAACCGATTGGGCGTTTTGCCGCGATGCCGCCAATGTCCGCCCAGTTCACCGGTCGTGCTGTGATAGCATTCGCCCGGCGCAGAGTTCCAGGCGCGCGTGCCGGACATGCCGCGCCGGACTTCAGCGATGTGAGGCCGCTTCGCATCAACGCTAGTCACCCAGTAAAAGCCATTCCCGCCTAGATACATGAGCCGCCCGCCCCCGGCCAGGTATGCTTCCAGGGCGGTCAGCATCGGCGCAGTCCAGTATTCCGGGTGCGTGCCCGTGAGCATAACCCGATAGTTTGCCAGAAGGTCCTGGCCTTCATGGTGCAGGTCATGGTCGGTGGCGACATCGTAGGCGAAACCTTTCTCATCAAGCCAATCGATCAGGTAGAGATCCTCACCCAAGAGGCGGGAGGCGCCCGTCAAGAGATGGCGATATTTGGGTCGAAGGTTGACGATCGGGCGCAGGTAGGACGAATAGGAGCAGCCGCTGCCGTCCGAGTGCCGGTCGTAGAACGACATGGCGAATTCGGGGTGCTCGGCCAGATAAAGATCGAGAAGATCCCATTTGATATGCTCTGCCGACAAGCCAACCAGATGCTCATGCGCGGCATCCATCCGATCATTGGCATAGGCCACATAGGTCATGGTCGGCATAAGATAAAGGATCGAAGCGTTGGCTTTCCCGCGGGGCGCACGCACGATGAAGGGAATGTGATCTTCCTGCGCTTCCCCTGTCAACCGCGCCGCATAGACGCCGCTCCTCAAATTGTTGGGGACGACAAGCTCAAAATCAGGCTCCCAACCGGCATCTTCCAGATCGTCGTCGTGGAAATAGATCGCGCCGTACTGCTCCGGCGCATGTTTGAAGTCGAATTCGCTTGCCGTCCAGTTATAACCGGCCATCGCGCGCGCCGGCATGTTGACGGCGACACCGTGCAACGCGTGCGGGCCTCTATCGATCACGCTGGCCGAAGAAGGGGTGGCGGCGAAATCCCACGCGGCCACGAGGTCGGAGGGGGCCACCTCTGCCGGAGCAACGCCCCGCCGCAATTGCTCGATCTCGTCAGCGTCCAGCGCCCGACTGAATACGCGCGGGCTGTCGATCTTACCGTTGTAAAGACCCAATGCCGCATAACGATCCGTGTTCGTCGTGCCAACGCCGTTTGCGGCTATCAGCAGAGGGCAACCGTTGCGTCCGGGCAACTGAGCCTTGACTGTTCTCTCGATAACGACGGATGAATTGTCCGACGGCCAATCCGACAGCGGCAGTTGGTAGAGTCGCAAAGATTGCGTTTCGGCTTCGAACGCGGCAGCGACGAAATACCATTCGCAGGCCCGCAGCGCCTCCCCTGTGCTGAAACGCCCGCCGGAGTCCGCGCCTGTACCGCTAAGCCATAGCTCGAGCGCCCCCTCCGCCCCGACAACGAGGCAAAAGCCCGGCTCGTCGGCGGACCACTTGCTCAACAGACCTTGCGCCTGCCCCTTATCAAGGGTCGTCGGATAGATCCAGGCCTGCAAAGTGAAGCTTTGCAACTGACTGAGGGGCCCATGCTCTTCAACGAGAATATAGGAGCCCGACTTCGCAAACTGCTTGCGGCCGCGGCGCTGCCCGTTGATGGAGGCGTCAACCAACTCTTCTTTGTAACCAGGCCCTTCCGGGTTCTCATCGCCATGAATCAGCCGGACCAAATTGGTCTCGTAGCTCGGCAGGTCCGTACTGACCATGAAACGGATTGGTTCGCCCGGCGCGACGCTGAACCTGTCGGTGTATCCTGTCAACTCGGTTATCATGCTGTCCTCCTGGGAGCCGAAATCAAGTGGAGAGAGGTTTTGGCGTACAATCGAACCACTCATATTGGACAGAATCTGTCAGGCAATTTGGCGGTCAGTACACACAAATTGACTGCAAGCAGAAAAATTGAGATACTATGGCATACATAGCAGTTTCTGGAGCGGCAAGAGCCGGATAGCACGTTGTCCAGAAGCCGCTCGAAGTACGGGTATCCAGATCGATGAAACAGAGTTCGCTCTTGAACTATGCGCCCGGTCAGGAATTGTGCCTGAATTATATACTCTTTAGAGCGTCGGAGTCTACCTGCGGCAATGGGCTTGCCTGCCGTTGCTATGTCGGACGTGGAAGCGGAAACCAGGCGTGCGAATGAACGATACGAAACGGTTGACTGTCCCCATAATCGGAATGACCTGCCTCGGTTGCGCGGCGGCGGTGGAAACGAGCAGCAAGAAGGCCGTCGCCGTAGAGGATGCGACGGTCAACTTTGCCAGTGAGCGACTGACTGTTGCCTACGACTCGGCCCAAGCGAAGGCCAACGAAGTGCTGACGGAGGTGCGTCAGCAGGTCAAGCGCGCCGGCTATAAGATCCCTACTTTGACGCTGACGCTGCCAATTACGGGAATGTCGTGTACCGCCTGCTCCAATACGGTTGAGCGGGCGCTGAGAGAGACCGAGGGCGTCGTCTATGCCAGTGTCAATTTTGCCGCTGAAAAGGCGCATGTCGAATATGTGAGCGGCCTGGGCGCGCGTGCGCCAATCGTCGCCGCCGTGCGCAAGGCCGGATACGATGTCGTCACGGTAGCCCCACCTAAGCCCGACGACTTGCAGGAGCAGACCGGCACCGCCGCGCCGCATCCGATCAAAGCCGAAACCGAAGAGGATGCCGAGGCCGCGGCCCGCGCAGCCGCGATTCGGCATGAATACCGGCGGTTGCTCGTAGGAGTTGTTTTCTCACTGCCACTTCTCATACTGAGCATGGGGCGGGACTTTGGACTTCTCGGCGCATGGGCGCACGGCAGGTGGGTCAACTGGCTCCTGTTCTTCCTGGCCACGCCCGTGCAGTTCTATGTGGGCTGGGACTATTATGTGGCTGCGTTCAAGAGTTTGCGCAATCGCAGCGCCAATATGGATGTGCTGGTCGCAATGGGAACGTCCGTCGCATATGTCTACAGTGTGGCCGTCCTGGTGGCCCGGTTCACCGGCAGCGATGCGTTGGGAGATCATGTTTATTTTGAGACCGCAGCGGTCATCATCACCTTAATCGTCCTGGGCAAACTGCTGGAGGCCCGCGCAAAAGGCCAGACCAGTGCGGCGATCAAAGAGTTGATCGGCCTGCAGAGTCGAACAGCGAGAGTCGTGCGCCACGATGAGGAACTTGATATCCCTGTCGAAGAGGTGGTCGTCGGGGACATGGTTGTCGTGCGCCCAGGGGAGAAGATTCCGGTAGATGGCATCGTCATCTCCGGCGGTTCTTCTGTGGATGAGAGTATGCTCACCGGCGAGAGTCTGCCCGTCGATAAGGCGATTGGCGGGGAAGTTTTCGGCGCTACCATCAACAAGCAGGGGCTGCTGGGGATCGAGGCCACGAAAGTTGGCAGAGACTCTGCCCTGGCGCAAATTATCAAGTTGGTGGAAGAGGCTCAGGGCAGCAAAGCCCCAATTCAGCGTGTGGTCGATCAGGTGGCGGCTTACTTTGTGCCGTCAGTGATCGGCTTGGCGCTTCTCACATTTGCCGTGTGGATGATGCTCGGCGCCGGGTTTGTGCCCGCGCTCCTGCGGCTAATCGCCGTTCTAGTGATCGCCTGTCCCTGCGCGATGGGGCTGGCGACACCCACTTCTATCATGGTCGGCGTTGGCAAGGGCGCTCGACTGGGCATTCTCTTCAGAAACAGCGTTGCGCTGGAGCAGACGCACAAGCTCACCGCAGTGCTGCTGGACAAGACCGGCACAATTACCAAAGGCGAACCGGCTGTCACTGATCTGATCGTCAGCCCGGCTCTTTCGATGAGCCGCCCTGCAAACGCCAACAATGGTCATCCTGCGGTTTCTGAGCCAACCGAACTGTTGAGGCTGGCAGCTTCGGCGGAGAAAGGGTCGGAGCATCCGTTTGGCGAGGCGATCGTGCGTGCCGCCCAGGCTAACAGTCTGGCCCTGGCCGATCCGACCAACTTCGAAGCGATTGCCGGACATGGGATCGCGGCACAGGTGGAGGAGCATCGTATCCTGCTCGGCAACTTGCGCCTGATGGAGCGGGAAGGGGTGGACTTGAACGATCTTGCGCCAACGTTCGCAGACATGCAGGCCGAAGCCAAGTCAGCGATCTGGTTGGCCGTGGATGGCCAGGCGAGCGTTCTGATCGCAGTGGCAGACACGGTGAAGGAAGGCTCCCAGGAGGCTGTGGCCGCGCTGCGCAAGATGGGGCTGACGGTTGCCATGCTAACCGGTGACAACCAGGCGACCGCCGACGCAATCGCCCGCGAAGTGGGCATCAACCGCGTCTGCGCCGAACTGCTGCCCGGCGATAAAGTCAAACAGGTGGCCGCATTGCAGGCAGAAGGGTTCCGCGTAGCAATGCTGGGGGACGGGATTAACGACGCGCCCGCGCTGGCACAGGCCGATGTGGGCATCGCCATCGGCGCCGGAACCGATGTGGCGATGGAAGCAGCCGATGTGACGCTCATTCGCGGCGATCTGCGCAGCGTTCCTCGAGCGATCGCGCTCTCGCAAGCGACCATGCGCAACATCAAGCAGAACCTGAGCTGGGCATTCGGCTACAATGTGGCGCTGATCCCGATCGCGGCTGGAATCCTGGCTCCCTTCGCGTGGGCGCCTCCCTTTTTGCAACAACTGCACCCGATTCTGGCTGCCGCGGCCATGGCCTTCTCCAGCATAAGCGTGGTCACCAACGCGCTGCGCCTGCGGCGGCTCAAGCTATGACCAAAAATGATATTTGACTTCGGCTATCTGGTGCTGGTGTTGGCTCTGCTCCTGTCCGCGTATGGCATGGTCGCCGGTTTTTGGGGCGGGCAGCTTGGATCTCGGCAGGATGCGCTCGACCCTGACTCTCGAACCCTACGTAGACTTGCCATTGCCGAAGGACAACTCCCTTTCGCCGCGCGGCTGACCGCGAGCAGCTTCCACGCTGTGTACGCCGTGACCACGCTGGTGGGCGTCGCCGCGGTGATCCTGTGGTACGGGCTACTGACCGACCAATTTCAGATCAGCTATATCTGGAACAGTTCAGAGCGGAGTCTGCCCACTTTCTACAAGTTCGCCTCCATGTGGGGCGGCCAGGCAGGCAGTCTCCTTTTCTGGACGCTTCTGTTGGGGCTTTTCAGCACGGCGACGGCCGTGACCTTTCGCGTTTCGCAGCGCACTTTGATGCCGTTTGTCAACGCGACCCTGTTGGCAACGCTGCTCTTCTTCCTTGTGCTGCTCGTCTTCAGCGCCAACCCCTTTGAACAGATCGGTTTCGCCCCGCCCGACGGACGCGGGCTGAATCCCCTGCTCCAGAACTATTGGATGGTCATTCACCCGGTAATGCTCTACCTGGGCTGGGTCGGGCTGAGCGTGCCCTTCGCCTTTGCCGTGGCCGCGCTGCTGAGCAAACGCCTCGACCGTCGCTGGGTGCGGACCGTGCGCCGCTGGACGCTAATCCCGTGGATGTTCCTGTCGGCGGGCATCATTATGGGCAGCCAGTGGGCCTATATGGAGCTGGGCTGGGGCGGCTACTGGGCGTGGGATCCTGTGGAAAATGCCAGTTTTCTGCCCTGGTTGACCGCAACCGCTTTCCTGCACAGCGTCATCATTCAGGAGCAGCGGGGCATCCTGAAAGTCTGGAACGTCACTCTGATCTGGCTAACGTTTACTCTGGTGATCCTGGGCACCTTCACGACTCGGAGCGGCATCATCAGCAGCGTGCACAGCTTCGCGCAAAGTCCGGTCGGCCCCTATTTTCTCGTCTTTCTGACCGTTACAACGGTTGGCTTCATGCTGCTCCTTTTCCAGCGTATACCCTTCTTGCGAGGCGAAAACGAGATCGATTCGATCTCAAGTCGCGAGGGTGCATTCTTGGCCAACAACTGGCTGTTCGCGGGCATTGCCTTCGTAGTGCTATGGGGCACATTCTTCCCCATGTTCAGCGAAATTCTGACCGGCGACCGCATTGCAGTGGCCGCCCCCTGGTTCAATCGAGTGGCTGGGCCGCTTTTCCTTTTGCTGTTCGTGTTGATGGGCATTGGGCCTCTGCTTGGCTGGCGGCGCACCGGCGCGACGGCCTTGCGGCGTCAGTTCACCTGGCCGGGCCTGGTCGCGTTGGTCTCTGTGCCCGGCTTCCTGTTCACTAGCCGCAATCCCTTTCCTGTGATCGGCCTGAGTGTCTGTGTCTTCGTGGCGGCGACGATCGTGCAGGAATTCGTGCGCGGCATAGGCGCCCGCCGCCGCACAAAAGGGGAGCCATTTCCCGTGGCAATGTGGGGCCTGTTGCGGCGCAATGGTCGTCGCTACGGTGGGTATGTCGTCCACTTTGGAATCGTGCTTATCGGCGTCGCCATCATTGGCAACGAGTTTTACCAGTCAACGACGCATGTCACCCTTTCAGCCGGTCATTCGGTTGAACTGTCCGGCTACACGCTGACCTACACCAAGCTGGACTCCCAGCGCAGGAGCAATCACACGGAAGTGAGCGCCAATCTGCTCGTTTCTGATACAGCCTCCGGCCGCGTCCTGGGGGAAATAGCGCCCCGCCGAAATATCTATGACAAAACGCCTGACCAGCCCACGAGCGAGGTCGGTCTGCGGATGACGCCCGCCGAAGATGTATATGTGATTCTCAATGGCTGGCAGGGCGACGGCAGCAGCGCGACTTTCACCGTGTACATCAATCCGCTGACGATGTGGATGTGGATTGGCGGGCTGCTCGTCGTCTTGGGGACGGTCGTCAGCGTTTGGCCTCATCCGCAGCCGGCGCGAACGGCCCAGCGCGCATCCTCCACATTCACTGATCGTGCGGCGGCCAGGGAACTCCCGGCCTGAACGCGGCATCGTGAGACCGGCGTATAAGAGAGACTCATACACAGCATGTGGGTATTGATCTTTCTCATCAGCGTACTGTCAATCGCTGCCGTTGGCTTTGTCATCTGGCCTCTGTTCCGGCGCCGCCCCGTCTCGTCTCCGCCGGACCGAGAGGAGTTGGCGGAACTGCTGACGCGCAAAGACACAACTCTCCAGGCGATCAGAGAGTTGGAGTTTGACCACAGCGTTGGCAAGATGGAAGATCCCGACTTTGAACATTTTAATCGGCTCTTGCGGCGCAGAGCGATGGGGCTGCTTCGGCAGATTGATCAGTATGCGCCGCAGACCCTGCAAATGGACGAGGCGCTGGAAGAGGAGATTGCCGACCTTCGCCGCGTAGAGGAATCGAGTCGTCATGAGGGCCGCAGTCGTTTACAGGAAGAATGACATACGCATCGCCGAAGTGCCGCGTCCGCGGGCTGGCGAGGGCGAAGCGGTCGTGCAGGTGAGGGCGTCCGGTATCTGCGCCACCGATGTCAAGATGCTCAGCGGGGCCGGTATCCCCGCCGATTTGCCTGCTATTCTAGGTCATGAAGTGGCCGGATTCGTCGCCGAATTGGGGCCGGGCGCAGAAGAGGCCAGCCTGCAACCGGGACAGCGAGTGGCCGTTTACCCCATCGCGGCCTGCGGCGCCTGCTTCTACTGTCGTCAGGGGCGCAACAGTCTCTGTCTTAGGGAACATGGCCTGGGCCACGGCGACGATGGCGGGTTTGCCGAGTATGTCCGCATTCCCGCGGAAATCGTGCGTTTGGGCGGCGTGTTGGACATCGGCGATATGCCCTTCGATCTGGCGGCGATGATCGAGCCGACCTCCTGCTGCGTTGCCGCCGCCGACCAGTGCAAGACAAATGCAGGGGATACGGTCGTTGTCGTTGGCGTCGGTCCACTGGGTCTGCTGCATACAATCATATCGAAGGCATTGGGCGCGCAGGTCATCTGTGTGGACGTGAACGACGAGCGGTTGGCCAAAGCGAAGAACTTGGGCGCGACGCTCGCTATCAACCCGGAGAGAGAAGATCCACTGGCCGTCGTGCGCAAACACACGGGCGTCGGCGCGGATGTGGTCATCGCGGCTGTCGGCGTGCCGCAGGCCATCGAACGCTATTTGCCCCTCGTGCGTCATGGCGGCGTTTTCAACATCTTTGGCGGCACGCCGCGAGGAGAAATGATGACGGTTGACCCCCGTTGGATCCACTACGGCGAGATCGTGTTGACCGGTACATTCGCCTCGTCAGTGGAGCAGTTTCGCCGCGCCCACCGATTTGTGCGCGATCATCCTGAAGAAATAGAGGCTGTTATCTCCACGCGCTGCGGCTTGGATGACATTTTGAAGGCGGTGCAGCGGGTACAGAAGGGGGATGGCACGAAGTCTGTTCTGCTATTTCCAGGTTGAACACGCGCTATCGTGCAACATGAGAGGAAGCGAATGAAGATCAAATGGTACGCCCACGCCTATCTACGCATAGAAGGTGACGGCGTCAGCATCATCACCGTTCCATATACGCCCTACAAGTCCGGCTTTGCCACTATTTCCGAATCCGCCGACATCGTCGTGCGCAGCTCAGACGACGACTCCGCCCACGCCAATGCGGCCATGATTCCCGGCAAGCCGGAGGTTGTTACCGCCACGCACATACTTGATTTCGATGACCAAGACCGTTCGGGCTTAACCGACGGATCGCAACGGCAGGGGGATTCATCTTTCCAGACGCGGGCTGGCATCCGCTTCAACGCGATCCCGGCAATGGAGTCGATGCGGGTCAAGCTACAACCGCGCGACAACGCGATGTGCCGCCTTGTCGTCGAAGGGATAAGCCTCGTTCACTTTGGCGATGTCGGCAATCGTCTGGAGCCGTGGCAGCTGGAGCGGATTGGCAGCGTCGAAGTCGCAATCGTACCAACCGGCGGCCCGCCCACGATTGAGTTGGATGATTTGCACGACGCGTTGGATGTACTCCGACCGGCGGTTGCGATACCGATGCACCGCGACCTGCCCGGATGCAAGTTCCCCAAAATGGCGGATGTGCGGGAGTTTACCCATCGCTATTCATCCTCTCGCGTCATGTGGGCCGATACGCCGGAGGTGGAAGTCAAGAGCGGCTCCTTGCCTGTGGAGCCCGAGGTCTGGGTGTTGCAGGCGACGGCGGCAGGATAACTGACTGGGAATCCATCTTGACATTGTGAGACTGTCGGTCTTGTCTGGGCAGCAACGGGGACTAAGCTCGCGCCTCTTCAGGAAGCGTCCGCCTGCCTGACAGGAGCGGCGCACTCAGCGCGCCGGCAACGCTGAGAAGCGAAGCGGTTACGTATAGCCCCGTCAATCCGAGACCGTTCAGGACCACGCCCAGGAGCCAACTTCCCAGACCAATGCCCAGATCGAAGACCAGATAGAAGCTGGCGGTGGCGCGACCGCGCCGCGTGTCCTCCATGCGGTCAACGCAGATAGCGATCAGAGCCGGGTGGGTGATTCCCGATCCGACGCCTATCAGCGCCGCGCTCGCGAGTACCGGCGGCATCGTCCCCGCAAAGGCGAAACCTGCCAAGCCAACTGCGTTTACAAGCAAGGCGGGCCGCAGCACTTGGCTGCGATTAGGGCGGTCAAGCAGTCGGCCGCTCAGAATACGGGTGGCAATGATGGAGACACCATACACGGCGTAGGCCGCGCCCACCGGCGCAAAGCCCCTGCGTTCTGCCAGCAGAGGCAGGAAGGCAAACAGAGCGCCGAAGAGCCAAGTCGTCAACATCGGGCCGCGCAGGGGTGACGGCAGCGCCACGAGTTGACCGATTTTCAGTTCGCGGCGCATGCCGCGAGGGATCACCCGCCACACAACTACACCGGCCAGCAAGGAGAGCCACGCGCTCAGCCAGAAGGCGCTGTGGCCGATGCCCCGCCCCCAAAGCGGGCACAGCTTGTCGGTCAGGCCGGAATCCGACCCAAAGGTCGCCTCGGTACACCACATCGGACAAGGGGCGCTGGGGCAGCCGAATTGCGGGGTTAGCAGATCCAGTCCGGCGCTGACAGTGGCAGGCGTCAGTGTGATGGCAACGTTGGCCGCGACGCCGAATAGAGCCAGGGTCGCGCCGCGTCGTGCCTGCGGCGCAAGGTCCGCAACCAGCGCGGTGGCTGCGGTGGTGAAGGTGACATAGCCCGCCGCCTGCAGAACGCGCAGCCCAAAGAGCAATGCGTGATGCGTGGTAAGGCTCATCAGCGACGCGCCCGCGGCCAGCGCTACCGTGCCAAACAGTACGACTGGACGGCTGCCCAGGCTGTCGTTGAGCGCGCCCGGCACGGGCCGCCCGAAGAGTGAAGCTATGCCGAACGCGCCGAGGACCAAGCCGATCTGCTAGTCGGGCAGACCGATCGCCTCCATGTAAAGGGGAATGGGCGCCAGCAGCGCGTAGAACGCGCCGAAGAACAGCAGCGTTGCCGACCAGACTGTCCAGTATCGGCTCACCGGCGCGGTTTTCGCGCTTGGATACTGCTGCTGGCAAAGCGCTGAATCAGATCATTCAGTACGGGCGCCGGCAGGTTGCTGAGCGCAGGCGGCAGGTCGCCGAGGAAGTCGGTGCTGTGGTAGCGATGTTCGATAGTCATGTCGATATCCTCGAACCCGGCGGCCTCCAGTAGGCGCGTGAGTTCGCTGACGGTCAAGGCTCCGGCGATACAACCGGCCCAACTCAGCCCGGCGCGAACCTGGGACTCGCTCACCGGCAGATCGTTGAGGTCGCCGTCAACGACGATATCCGAGATCGCCAGCCGCCCGCCCGGCTTGAGCACGCGAAACGCCTCTCGCAGGGCGCTGTCCTTGTCCGGCGTCAGGTTGACGACGCAGTTGGAGATGATCACGTCAACCGCGTTGGCGTCCAGTGGCAGATTTTCCAGATCGCCCTTGCGGAATTCAACGTTCTCAGCCCCTATTTTGGCTGCATTGCTTCGCGCCAGTTCCAGCATTCTGTCGGTCATATCGACGCCGTAAACGTAACCAGTCTGGCCCACCTGACGCGCCGCCAGCAGAACGTCCAGCCCGCCTCCGGATCCGAGATCAAGGACGAATTCACCGGTCTGCAACGAGGCGATAGCGTGAGGATTTCCGCACCCGCGGCTGCTGTTCACAGCGGCGCTCGGCAGATCGCTCAGATCCTCCCCCACATAGATTCTGCTGCCGCAACAGTCCGACTGACTGCAACCGTCCAACTGTTGTTCGGCGACATTTCCGTAGTAGGACTGCACGTCTGTTCGAATGGCCTGCGGGTCGTCGCGGGCAATGCGCACGCTTCCGCTATTGTCGCCGTCGCAGCCGTCTTCCGAGAGGCAATCATCTGCCTGTGCTTCATTAACTTTCTCCGAGAGTTGCATTTGGTTAGACACGGTAATTTCTCCGCAAGAGTGAGCGTTTGAATGCCAATGCTTTAGTGAACCTGTCTTGCTCATCTGAAGGTATTCATTGGGCTCTCCATGCTCGCGGCGGCGCAAGTCTCATGCCACCGGGACCGGAGAGCCATCGAGGAGCTGCTCAACAAATGCGCGCAGCGGCCTGACGCTCTCCTTTCTGACTGAATAGTAGATCCAAGTCCCCGTTCGCACGCTGGCCAAGAGGCCGGCTCTGCGCAGCACGCGCAAGTGATGAGAGATCGTTGGCTGCGAAAGATCGAACTTGGATTCAATATCGCAGACGCATACTTGGCCTGCCTGGCGCGTCAGCATCGCCAGGATCTGTATGCGCACAGGATGGCCGATGGCCTTGAATGCTCCTGCCAGGTCCTCCGCTCCGGTCTCATCGACAAGCTCTGCGTTCAGGGCTTCACAGCAGGGAATCGCTGGCCCTTCTTCATTCGTTTGTCTGTATGACAAGAGTTCGTTCCTGTTCAGTCCTGGCACAGTTGCCATCCTTCATTCTCCCGCTTATGTCTGGAACAGCGTCGCCAGCTTGGTTACGTCGGTTCTCCTATGGGCGTCCCCAACGTTTCCCTAGCGCACGCTTCAGCACTTGTGCCAAAGTCTAGCCATTATATCGAAATTTGTCAATATAACGAGTTTGCGAACGTGTAGAAATGTGCGGTGCAGAGCTTGCCAAAGAGAAGCTGTGGCCGAAGTCCGCCGTATCAGGACCTATTTCGATTCCAGCCAGAGTGAGTCCCGCTAATGAAAGAGATCGCCGGGTCAATTTTCGCAATACGAAATACGCAATGCAAAGACGGAATGGCCCAATACGAATTGGCTTTTTGTGGTACAATTCCAGGCTATGAATCCAGTAACAATCACAGACCTGACGAACCACATTGTCGCCCTGTTCGAGGAAGATGACCTGCTGCGCGACATGTGGGTGCTGGCGGAGGTCAGCAGTTGGAAAAAGGCGGCCAGCGGGCATATCTATTTCAGCCTGAAGGACAGCGACGCGGTCATCAATTCTGTGATGTGGCGGGGCAGCGCTTACCGTCATACCTGGCTCCCGCGTGTCGGCGATCAGATACTGGCGCATGGCTATGTGGGCGTCTACCCGGAGCGCGGCAGCTATCAGTTCTATGCAGACGAGGTCCGACCGGCAGGCCGGGGACAACTTTATGCGCAGTTCGAAGCCCTGAAAGAGAAGCTGGCTGCCGAGGGGCTTTTTGACGCGACGCGCAAACGCGGCATTCCGCCAGCGCCGCGGCGACTCGGCATCGTCACCAGTCCCAACGCGGCCGCGCTGCAAGACGTGCTGCGGACTCTGGGCCAGCGTTGGCCTCTGGTCGCTGTCATTCTATTTCCGACACAGGTACAGGGAGTCGATGCGCCGGGGCGAATTGCAGCAGCACTGGACGCGGCGAACCGGTTCCCGGCAAGGGCGCCGACCTCCGACCACGGTCCCGCCTCCGACTTTGCTGATCTGTCGCTCCTTTCCGATAACGGGAGAGGCGATTCTGCCGCGGCGAGTGAGCCACCGCCGCCGCTTATGGACGATCCGCTGGACACTATTCTTTTGGTTCGTGGAGGCGGCTCGATTGAAGACCTTTGGGCCTTCAACGAGGAGCAGGTCGCCTACGCGATTGCGGCAAGCGAGGCCCCGATCGTGACCGGGATTGGGCATGAGACCGACTTCACAATTGCCGATTTCGTCGCCGATCTGCGTGCGCCCACGCCAACATCCGCCGCTGTCGCTGCGACGCCTGACCGCTTGGAGGTCTTGGAGGGAGTCAGGCAGACCTACACATGGCTAGTGAGGCAGGGAGCCGATGCTGTTGCGGAGCGTCAGATGGATTGGGAAGCGTTGCGCAATCGCCTGCAACGGAGCGCGCCGTTGCGTCAGATTGACATCGCCCGCCAACGTTTGGATGATTCTGAGGAGCGTCTGCGTCGCACTGTGGCACTGTCACTTCGTCAGCGAATGGAGCGGCTGGCATTTGGCGCGGCGCGCCTGGAGAGCCTGAACCCGTCGAGCGTGTTGTCGCGCGGTTACAGCATCGTGCAGCGGGCCGATGGCGAAGTCGTCACCGCGCCGGAGCAGACATCCTCCGGCGAGCGGCTTCTCGTGCGTGCCGCCGGCGGCAAGTACGCTGTCCTCCGTGAGCAGGAATAGGCGTCGACCGCTCCTCTTCAGGTTCCATTTTCGCAGCTATTTTGGAACTGTCAGAGTGATTCAAGGTCTCCGCGAATTTCGGCGATAGCGGGGTCTATCTGTTCGATCTTGCCAAACTCCTCATCCCAGAACACCTGGCTGGCCATCCGCTCGATCACTTCCCGGCTATAGCCGAATCGGGTCCACAGATCCTGTTTCATCTTCTGCAGCCGTGCGTGTTCCCCCGGGCGGTTGAGGTCGTTCGTTTCGCCCAGCGACGCGCCCAGGAAGACGGCCTTGGCCCACATCTCCAGCGTATCCATGTCCGGCCTGCCCCCGTGGCGCTGATAGAGTTCGTTGCTCACCGACGGATAGCGGTCATAGCTGTCGGTGGCGACGGTGACGACGTTGTCCTGCGGACCTAGATTCAGGAATTTCGCCGTCTTGATAGCGCCGATAATGTTGCATACACAACTTGGGCCGAACTTTCCTTTCAGTGCCTGCGCCTTTTCCTGACCGACACCGAGGCGCTCGACCAGCGCATTCGTGCCCGACTGGATAACTTCCATCCCCTGCACCGTCTCCTCATCGTTGATCAGCATGAGCAAGTCGGTGTTGTAGACGTTGTGGATCAAGGTCACCATCTTGTCGCCGATGCCTTCGATGCGGTGCTGCCCCTGGCCGCCGTTGAAGAGCGTCGCGCACTGGCGCGGCTCCAGGGCTACGGTCTTGGCGTCGGGGTAGAGGGACTTGAGATGATCCCCCGCGGCGAGCGTACCGGCGCTGCCCGGCGCGCTGACAAAGGCGGCGACTTGACCGTTGCCCACGTCCGCGGCGGCCTGGGCAGCTGCGTCGCCGGTCACGTAGCGGTGGAAGCGGTAGTTGGGCATCAGTTCGAACTGGGCCAGAACGACATACAGTTCCGGCTTGCTTACATACTCGTTGTGGGTGCGTTCCAGGGTCAGAATGACATCAGATTCGGTGCCGGGCGTTAAGTCCAGTTTACCGCCATACTTGCGGATGCGCTCGTAGCGTTCCCTGCTCATCGTATCAGGCATCACCACGATGGCCTGGTAGCCCTTCAAGGCGCTCACGTAGGCCGTGCCGATGCCAAAGTTGCCTGTGCTGGGGCCAATGATGCTACGGTCGCCCGGTCGCAGACCGTTCAGCGCCTCGGCTTCTGCCAGCGTGGTGTAGGCTGGGCCAACCTTCATTGAGCCGCTGGGGAAGTTGCGGCCGCTGAGGACGATGATGTTGGCCTGCACGCCGGTCAGTTCTCTTGGCAGGATGATGCGCTCAACATCAGTGCCGGTGTTCTTCCAGTTGATGTTGAAGAGGTTGATGGGCGCCAGTTCATCGTTCGTCAGTGAGGTGGACGCGTTCTCGCGCACGTCTGTTGGCAACAGTGTGGGATTGCGCATTTCCGCGTACGTAGGGCCGGGTACGATGGATCGGTTCACAGCATATTCTCCCGCTTCAAAGATTCGGTGCGTTATGCGCCTGCGGATTGATGGGCAGTCATCGCTCTAATCCTAACAGAATGAAGTGTGTCTGGCGAACGTTGTCTGAAACTTCTCAACTCTCTCTCCAGTCCATCCTCCGCTCGACCAGCCAGAAGCTGAAGACGACAAATGCGGCCAGGACGGCTACGTCCAACAGGAGCCGGTTCGTAAGCGGACCCAAGAGTACCTGACGCAAGGCCGAAGCAGCGTAGGTCGCAGGGCTGAAGAATCCCAACCCGACCAACCAGTCAGGAAGGCGGCCGGGGGGAATCAAAACGGGTCCAATTGCCAGCATGAGGATTGTCAACAACCGTCCAACCGATGTCGCCTCTTCGGGCGTGCGGAAGCTGACGCCTATCAATGCGCCGATTCCCGCCAGGGGCAGCGCGCAAAGTGGGACGACCAGCACGGCCAGAGGATGCAGATGCAGGCGCAGCCCCAATATCCAAGCGCCTCCCACGAGGGTGACGATCAGGGAGGGAAGAAAGAGCAGGAAGAAAGCGGCGGACGCCGCCAGAATCAGCAGTGGCTTGGGCACGGGCAAAGTAGCGAAGTAGTCTAAACTGCCGGCTGCCTTCATGAAGGAGAAATGGCTGATCAGCTTGCCCTTGTGCTCGAAGAGCAAAGCCATGACCAGGTTTCCCACAAGGACATAGGAAAGCGCCTCGGCGCCCAATTCACGGGCGAGCGAGCCAAGCACAAGAATCCCGAAGACCGGCAGCACCATCCCCGCCAGAGCAAGGTTCCGCCAGCCCCAGCGCCAGTTGCTAAGCTCGATCAGGAGCAGATCGTAAAATTGTACATAAAGTGGATGGGGCGGTCGCGTCTTCATTGGTTGTAGTGCAGATAGAGGTCTTCCAGCGTTGCCGACCTGAGGTGAAAGTCCTCGATCTGTGACCGGTTCAGCGTTGCGAGCATCGTCTCGACTTGGGAACGGTCGAGTCGCGCCAGCCAGTGCCCCGGAGCAAGCTCCAAGGTGTCAAAGTCGGCAGGCAAGTCTGGGGGCATATCTGGCGGAAATCGCAACTCCAGGCGAAGCTGGCGATCGAGTTGCCGCTTGAGAGTCTGCGGATTCCCGAGCGCAACCAGGCGGCCTTCACGCATGATGCCAACCCGTTGGATGATCTTTTCGGCCTCGATCGCGTCGTGGGTAATGAAAATGATAGTCGTGCCCCGCACCTGATTATCAGCGCGCAAGGTTTCCCATACGTGCCGCCGCCGCTGAGGTGCAAGCTCATTGGTCGGCTCGTCGAGCATGAGTATCGGAGGCTTTCCGGCCATGGCCACGGCAAGCTGTAAGAGTCGCTGCTGTCCACCCGATAGGCGCGAGGAAAGGTGATCGCGGATGTCCACAAGCTGCCAAACATCCAGCAGTCGTTCCCGCTCGGCGACTGCATCCCTTCGACTCTGCCCGCGCAGGTGGGCAGTGAAGTAGATTGCTTCGCCCACGGTCAGGGAATTGAGCGCCCGGCCCGATTGGGGCATGTATCCAACATGCCTTGGTACAAGCAGAGGGTCGTCCCGCACGGGTGTACCCAACAGCGTCACCGAGCCGCTGGTTGGACGCAGCAGGTTGGCCATCTGCCTGACAAGCGTACTCTTGCCCGCGCCATTGTCTCCCAGCAAACCGAAGATCTCGCCCGCCTCGACGGTGAAACTGATGTCGTCATTGGCCGGTTTGTTCTGCTTAGGATAGCGTTTCGTCAGGTTGGAGATAGCATACACACTGGCGCTTGCGTGGCTCATTGCGAAACCGTCAAGGGTATGTGGAGGCTGTCCTCGCCACTGGGGAGGGCGAGTCGTTGACCATCATCGGCGCGATAGACCCCGAGGCGGATCTGATAGGAACCGGGGGAAAGATCGACGGGCACATTTAGCCCCATGCGTGTGAGTTGTGCATCGTCGGTACCGTCATTGGCGGCGGGCAGATCGATCTGGCCGTACAGATTCCAGTTTTCATCCAGCAGGTGAACGAAGAATTTGAGCTGTTCATCGCCTAGCTTGCTCCAATCCAGTTCAATCGCGACGATCTCACCGGGATGATGAGGGCGGCTGGCGACGCGCCACTCGTTGACGACAAGCTTTTCGCCAAAGTTCACGTCACTGTGGACGGCGGAAAGTTCATCGCCCGTTGCGGGAAGAGCGAGCACAACCCGCTGTTTGCATGGCAGCCACTGCGAGCGTGCCACATTTGGCTGAGCGACATAGTAGCTCCTCTGGAAATGCGAGTGGACCTGGTCGTTCCAGGGAGGATACAGCGTGTAGTCGAGCAAGAGCCATATGGGAGAAGATATTGTATCAATAACGCCCAATTTGCGACTCAGTTGTGATTTCCTGTCTAATGTCTCTCCGTCAAGTTCGAGCACGATTTCGTGCAGGCGCTGTTCATATCCCTCCTGCCTCAGCCAGTTGATGAGATCGTCAGTGGTGGCGGCGATGGCATGGTCGGCGGGAATCTCCGCCAACAAGGAGCGAAGGTTGTGATATGGCTCGTTCATCCATAAGGGCGGCTCTGAAAACTCCGGATCGTCGTGAGTGGGGCATGAGAGCGAGAAGACGGAGCCGTCCTCAGCTTCGTACATGGGAATGAAGCAGGAGGAATCGAGGGAGGGCGCAGATGAGAGATACTTGACATAAACGGCCTGCGCGCCCGGGATGAGGGCCTCAATCGAACAGAGCGAGTTGGCATCGTACAGGTTGGCGTCCGGCATACAGCGCCATGCGGTTGGAGCGACCGGCGTAAAATTGAGGTCAATCGTTTCCGGCACTTGCACGAAAGACATTCGTTGGCCGTAGTTGATTTCCAACATACGATCCAAGCCGTCCTGAATGTCGGTGTCCTGTTCGTAGAAGACCAAGGAAGTAGGCTGCGTATTGCTGGCAATCCAGCGTGACGGTGTCGGAATCGTCCGGATTTCTTCGGTAGCGCGATAGTACAATTCCGTACCAACTGACGCGAAAGAAAGGACCAATTGTAGCGCCACAAGCGCGCTCACGACACGAGTGCGCTGCGCGCCCCAACGTGCCAGCATGAAGCAGGCAATCATGGCAGCCGCCAGTTGTGCCGGCATGGAGCCGGCCTTGGCGATGTCGTTGAAGAGGGGTGTCTTCGCTACAAATGGAATCAGAAATCCAACCGCCGTACAGAGCCAGAATCGCAGGGCGCGTTTTGTGTCATCATCTGGGCTGGGCGTCTGTCCAGACGTAGCGGGCGTGGTCAAAGTCAGGCAAACGGAATTGGCGTACAGGCGGGGACGCATCAGCAACCACAGGAGCAGTGGCAACAGGATGCCGATTTCGATGAACAGGTACACCAACATGGTGATAGGATATTTGAGCCAGGGAATGACCGGAATGTCGAGAAACACAAAGGAACGAAGGCCGAACTCCAAATAGGATCTCTTATTCAAGACAGATGTGAGGTAGGGAAGAACGAAAGCGAAAGCAACTAGTGCGGTGACAATGGAATGATAGAGCTGTCGCAGGCGCTCTTTTCTAGTCAGCAGTTCAGAGAGATGCCAGAGCGCCAGCCCAGGCGCCAGGCCGATGAAGACAAACGTGCTGGCCCTGAACAGCGCGACCAGGAGCAGTCCAACGGCAAAGGCCCGCGGGAATCCATTAGGCAGATTCGCAGTCGAAAAATAGTAGATCAGGCCAACCACGGCCACGCCCAGGAGATGTTGGGGCATCCAGACATAGAGGGTGATTGGCATAATGATCTGGATGTATCCGTCGAACCAACTTAGATCGCGCATCCAGGCATCCAAGTGTGGCGGATCGCTCAACCAGGGCAAGAGGAAGAGATCAAGCCCCGTGGCGGCATGGAGGGCGAGCAGGCCAAACAGACGCGTGACGCGCGTCTTGGCGAAAACATAAACTAGCCGAGAGAGGAAGAGCGAAACTGCAAAGGTCTGGACGCCGACGTGAACTGCCCACGCCAACGCGATCCCAATCGCGCCTGACGAATAGCGAACCCACAGGCCCGGCGCGATATAGTCAAGGTCATAGTATTCGAAGGCGTAGAGTGGCTGTCGCGCGTAAAGCGAAGGCAGTCCCGTCGCGGCGAAGGAGGACACTTTCGCCATGTTGTAGTGATCATCGGGAACCTGTGAGGCATTTCCTTGGAAGATGCTAAGTCGCAGCGCAACGACGATTGCCGTCAGAAGAACCGAGAACAGCAAGGCGGTCTTGTCCGCATTCGGGAGCGTGTCAAAGTCGAGCAGCCATTTCTTTGCGCTTGGCCGAACGTATCGAATCCCGGCGAAGACAAGCGCCCAAAGCGCCAAAAATGCGCAGAGTTGGAGGGTATCATTGCCGGGGACGGCCCAACTCAGCAGAGAAAATGTCAACGGCGTGAGGACGATAGAGAGTAGAATGACGAGGGTGATGCGGCCAAAACGAATCTGCTTGTCTTCCCAAGCGCCGCGAATCAGCGCGGCTCCAGGCAACAGGTAAAAGACAAGAAATAGAATGGGAACGGCGCTGAAAGCCACCATGTCCAAATGCCTTCAAAGTTTGAACCAGCCACGTGCTATCTTGAAGATTGCCTTTGTTACAGATCGCTGTAAGACGAAACCATGTTCAGGAAGCGAATCGACTGTGTCGGGCAGCGTGCTGACGTTCCTTACGGCGCTACGGTAAATGGGATGTGGGCGCTGTCTTCTCCGCTGAGGAGAGTAAGCCGTTGCCCATCCTCCGGACGATAAACGCCGAGACAAATCTGATAATCGCCCGCAGGGAGTTCAGACGGCAGATAAAACGCCATCTTTGCGAGCTGCAGGTCGTCCGAAACGTTTCCAGCGGCGGGGAGATCGATCTGCGCATGCAATGTCCACTCTTCATCCAGCAGGTGAACGAAGTTGCGGTTAGACGAATCAAATATAACCTCGATCCACAGAAGAGCCAATTCTTATGTGTTGTATGGCAAAGTGTGTGTTCTGGCGGACAGGGATCTGGCGCGCGTCAGGGGGTGATGACAAGAGTAACGCGGGCGCTGTCTTCTCCATTTGGAAGGGTCAACCGCTGACCGTCGTCAGGCTGGTAAACTCCGAGCCGGATCTGATAGGCGCCGGCCAAGATGTCGAGCGGAATGTAGAGGCCCATTTTGGTGCGCTGGGTACTGTATGTTCCCTCACCCGCGACTGGGAGATCGATCTGGGAGAGCAATGTCCAGTCTTCGTCCAGCAAGTGAACAAAGAACTTGAGTTGCTGACCTTCTTGTTTGCGCCACGTCAGTTCGATGGGAACAATCTCGCCGGCGCGGCGGGACAGCCTGCCGACGCGCCACTCTTCAACCAGGAGTTGATCACCAAAATTGATATCTGCATTAACGACACTGAGGCGATCCCCTCCCACGGTGGGAAGAGCAAGGACAACGCGTTGCTTGCAGTTCAGCCACTGTGAAGGAGTGAGATTCGATTGGGCGACGAAATAGTTGCGCTCGACATGGGCGTAGATCAACTCGTTCCAGCGCGAGTCCAGCGAATAATCCAGCAAGAACCAGACAGGTCGGGCGCTCAAGTCGATCGTACTGAGCTGGCGGTTCAGGCGCCGGCGCGTCAACGAGCCAGTCTCGCCATCTTCCGGTGTAGTCGTAAGCCATAGCCCAACCTGGGATAAGGGATTCAACGGCTTGTTCTGACCTGAGACTACGGGTAGCAGACGCTGCGCGAAGGATTCCTGCCTGAGCCATTCTACAAGATCACCCTCGCTGGCTGCGATGGCGTGATTTGCAGGCATCTGCTCCAACAGAGGACGCAATTGCTGGTAGGGGCCGGTTATCCACGGCGGAGGGTCAGTAAGCTCTGGAACATCGCCTGCGGGGCAACTGAGAGAGAAGACGGAGGCGCCTTCGGTCTCAAATGCTGGCTTAAAGGAGGCTGCGTCAACAGCAGGCGCCGGGGAGAGAAACTTGACGAAAACAGGTTGCGCGCCAGGAATCATCGCCTCATAGGAACAGAGGGCGTTTGCGTCAAATAGGTTGACGTCCGGCAAGCAACGCCAAGCGCGAAAAGGAATCGGCGTATATTGGTGGTCTGGCTCGACCCGCAAGGTGGAGATATAGGCAAGGCGGCGGCCATAGTTCACTTCGTGATTGTTGCGTTCTTTCTGCTCATAAAAGACCAGGGAATCCAAAGGTGTGTTTCGGGCGATCCACTGTGAGGAAGGAGGTACGGAGGGTACGGCTTGCGTGAAGCGGTGGTAGAGTTCGGCGCCGGCGGTCGTCAAGGACAAGATTATCTGGGCCGCTGTCAGCGAAACGACGAAGCGACGGTTGCGGCGTTCCCACAAGGCCAGGACGAAGCAACTGACGATAACGGCTGCCAGTTGGGCCGGCATTAGGCCCCGGGAAATCACGTCATTTGTGAGTCGGGAATACAACGCCATTGGAAACAACAAACCAATCGTCATGAAAATCCAGAAGCGGAGTTGGCGCGTCAAAAGTTTAGGACGGAGCAACATCCAGAGAACGAGCGGAAACAGGATACCCAATTCCAAGAACAGGAAGACCAACAACGTTAACGGGTAATTGAGCCAGTTTGGGCCCCAATCTTGCAAAAAGACAAATGAGCGCAGCCCAATATCCAGAAAAGATTGCTTGGAGCGCAGATCGGCCAGATCGGGCAAAACGAGCAACACCGCAACCAATCCAGTGAGGCCAAGTTCCGCGAGATAGCGCAGGCGATGTTTTCCAGTTGCCAGTGCATAGATGTGCCAGAGGGCCAATCCCGGCGCTGCGCCGAGAAAGACGAAGGCGCTTGACCTGAACAGCGCGACGAGTAGAAGGGAGCTTGCTATGGCCGAACGAAATCCGTCGACCGGTTTGAGAACGTTGATATAGAAAATAAGCCCAACTATGGCAAGTGCCAAGAGATGTTGCGGTACCCACACATAGAGTGTGATTGGCATGGAAATCGTAATGAACTCGTTGAACCATCCGAGATCGCGCGGCCACAGTTCCATGTAAGGCAGGCTCTGACGCTCGCTTAACCAAGGCAGGAAGAAGATGTCGAACCCGGTGGCCGTGTGTATTGCGAGTAGCCCGAACAGACGGGGAATTCTTGTCTTGGCAAAAGAGTAAATGAGGCGGGTTAGAAAAAGAGAGATGGCAAAGGTCTGAATACTAATGTGGATTGTCCAAGCCTGTGCTGTTCCAATCGCGCCGCCCGAATACCTGACCCAGAGGGCAGGCGCGACGTAGTCAAGGTCGTAGTAAGAAAAGGGATACAGTGGCTGACGGGCGTACAATGAGGGCAGGCCGGTGGCAGCTATCGATGTCAGCTTCGTCAGGCTGAAAAGGTCATCGTTGATCTGTGACACGTTTCCTTGCAAGAAGCCCAAACGCAAAGAAAAGACGACAACTGCAATGAAAGCTGCAACGAGCCATGCCGCTACGTCCGCGCGAGGTAGCGACGAGAAGTCGGGAAGAAATGCCCTTAACCGGCGAGGAAAGAGACGCAACGCACCTGCGGCGAGTCCCCAGATAGTAACGTATCCTCCAAACAGCAATGTGTCGTTGCTCGGAACGGCTCTGCTCAACAGGGTAAGAGTCAGCGGGGCGAAGACCAAAGAGAGTAGAACGGCGAGAGCAAGATTCTCATAGCGCCTTTCCTTGGCCCCCGCCCAGGAGTTGGTTGTCAAGACAGCCCCTGGCAATATGTAGAGACTGAGAAACAATATGGAAACAAGCAAGAATCCTTGCATAAAATATCCCTGCGACTATGACTCTTCCCAAAATGTTGTGGGCCTTGCCGAGTTACGCCCGCAGACTCCGTGCAACCTCTTCCAAATCGGGTTGGATCACCGTAGGCTTCCCCGCCACTGTCATAGCCGCGGGCACATCTTTGAGACCACTGCCTGTATTGATGACAACGACCGTCTCGCCATCATCTACCAGTTGGCAGCGCAGCGCCTCTTGCAAGCCGGCCAGCGCGGTTGCGCCGGCTGGCTCGGCGAAGACGCCCCCCAACCGCGCCAATGGCAGAATCGCCTGTAGTATCGCCTCGTCTTCGACCAGCACAAATGCGCCGCCGCTTTCTCGCACCGCCCGCAATGCCTTGACTGCGTCGCGCGGGGCGTTGACGCTGATCGAGTCAGCGACTGTCGTGGCGCTCACAGGCTGGGGCAGTTGCATCCTGTCGCGCCAGGCGTTGTAGATGGCTGCGCTGTTTGCGGACTGCACGCCGAAGATGCGAGGTATGCGTTCGATCCACCCCAGTCGTTGCAGTTCCCAGAAGCCCTTGTACACGCCGCCGACGATCGAGCCGTCGCCAACCGAGACGAAGACAGAGTCCGGCGCTTCGAATGTCGGCAGCGTGCCGCTACCGTCCACAGGCTCCGCTCCGCCTCTTTGCGCCGCGATTTGCGCGGCAATCTCAAAGCTGACAGTTTTCTTTCCTTCGGTCATGTACGGGTTGAAACCGGTGTTGCGGTTATACCACTCGAACTCTTCACAGGCGCGTATGCACAGGTCAAAGGCGTCGTCATAGGAACCGTCAACCGCCAGAACGCGGCTCCCGTAGACCAGAAGTTGGGCGATTTTAGCCTCGGGCGCGGTGCGGGGCACGAAGATGACAGTAGGGAGCGCGGCCGCCGCGCCCATCGCGGCCAGCGCGGCGGCGGCGTTCCCCGTGCTGGCCGTGGCGACGACCTCCCGCCCTGTCTCCCGCGCTCTGGCGACGGCAATCGCCGAAGCGCGGTCCTTAAGGGAGGCGGAAGGATTCCGTCCGTCGTCTTTTATGTAAAGACTTTGAAGACCTAACATGCCCGCCAGTCGATCTGCGCGCAACAACGGCGTGTCCCCCACAGGAAGGGGCGGCAGAGAGTCGGGCCGCACAGGCAGGAGCGGCCACCAGCGCTGGATGGCGCGTCCGAGAGGTTTTCCCACGCACGAATCTGCGACACTTTTCGAGCGTTCGGTGCCTGCTTCGCCTACGGCATCGGTATAGCTTGCCTCCCAGCTTCGTGTAGCGATGATGGCGTCGTAGTCATAGATCGCGTCCAGATGCCCCAGGTCGCTGCCTGTGTTGGGACGGCAGGCGCAGACGTATTCGAGTGCGTCCAGTGGATAGACCTGATGGCAACGCAAGCATCGCAAGTTGGTCAGAAACGTTCCTGAAGACGGGTGGGGCATGGCGCCTCTTTCCTTGGGTGCATCCCAGATTTGGGGTTGTCCAGAGTAGCGGGCTGAGGGACCAGTGTAACTCCCCAGAGGTAGCCAGAAATTCGCCCCCATTTTGGGATGCACCCCTTTCCTTTGGCATGGCGAAATTGTTGCTTCCTTATGGTATAGTAGGAGTCATGGGGTTGTTTTGCAAGTTCAAGCGAAATGGCACGTTCGACAGCCATTCCGCGACGCGCCGCGAACGAAGTCTTGCTCCCCGACTACGCGGCTGGGAGGCCAGATTCCAGACATGACAGTCTTATTCAGAAGCAACCGTCTTGCCGAATTGACTTCGATTCGAGTGTTGGCCTTTGGCGATCTGCTTGCCTTCCTGACTTTCGTAGTTCTGGGCGGTATGAGTCACAGCGCGGCCGGGCTTGCAGACTGGCTGCTGAATGCTCCGCGCATCGCCGCGCCGTTTCTTGCAGGCTGGGCAGTTGCTGCAACTGTCTTGGGCGCATACCCGCGGGGTCTTCAGATGTCGCCGCGTCGGTTCCTGCTGAATTCGCTGCTGGCGCTGCTAGTCGGGGATCTAATCGCGTTTGTCGTCCGGGCTACCATTTTCTCTGATCGTGTCACGCTGCCCTTCGCGCTCACGTCTCTGGCCTTTACAACTCTGTTTGTGGTTGGTTGGCGTCTTCTCTATATCCTTGTAACCACGACCAGGGCGCTTCGTACCGCCAATTCGTGATAAGTTTAGCGTGGCGGAGATTGTCAAGGATCTATGCAACTGAAGGCCTGCCGTTGTGAACTTTCAGCTCATAGGGAATCCAGTCCGCCCGACGGACTTGGAAACATTCGCTTCGTTCCAGCGTATAGTGTACGGGATGCGTCATCTTATCCTTACCGATAGGGCGCATCCAACTTTCATGATGTAGTGAATCCCAGTGTTGAACGCCGCCGAGCAGTCCTCGGTTGGCGATTACGATAAAGGAAGTGTGCGTCTGATATGCGAATTGCCCTCTTTAGCGACATCTATAAGCCCCACATAAACGGCGTCGTCAACCACGTCGGCTTGCTGAAGGAACATTTCGATCGCTGGTGTGAGCAGGTCTATCTCTTTGTGCCGGAGCAAGACAAGGAGACGGAGGACGAGAGCAATGTAATCCGCCTTCCCAGTATTCCTATCGCCGACACCGGATACCATCTGACGGTGAGAGTAGATTCCCGCTGCCGTAAAATCCTTAAGCGGATGGACATAATTCATGTTCACCATCCGTTTATCAGCGGCAGCTTTGGCCTAACTTTTTCCCGCCGCTACCACATTCCATTAGTCTTTACCAGCCATACACGCTACGATCTGTACGTGCAGCAATATCTGCCGCTACTGCCGGAGACACTTTCGGAGACGGCGTTGCAGGCCTTTTTCCAGCGATTCAGTCAGCGTTGCAGCGCAATCATCGCGCCCAGCCAGAGCGCGGCCGAGGTGATGCAAACGTGGGGAATCCAGGGTCGGGTTGAGGTCATTCCCAACGGCATAGAATTGGGTCAGTTTCACAATCCCGACCATGTGGCGACAAGGGCGGAACTGGGGATCCCCGAGCAAGCGGTCGTGGGCGTCTACGTGGGTAGGGTGAGCGGGGAAAAGGCGGTTGACCGTCTGCTGAGGGTATTCGCCGCACTGAAGGATGAGGTGCCGAACTTGCATCTCCTTTTGGTCGGAGGCGGTCCAAGTCTGAGGGAGTGCCGGCAACTGGCGCGGAGCCTGGAGATTGACGGGCGCGTGACGTTTACGGGGCCTGTGTCCTACGAGCGCATCGGGGGCGTCCTGAGCTTGGCTGATTTCTTTGTGTCAGCCAGCGTGAGCGAGGTGCATCCGCTGACCTTTATTGAGGCTGCCGCCGCCGGGCTTCCGGCCATTGGCATCGCCTCGCCAGGCGTCGCTGACATGATCATTGACGGCAAGACCGGGTTCTTAACCGTTGACAACGATCTCAGCTTTGGTCTTCGCATCATGCGGATGGCAAAAGACGCAGAACTGCGCGCAGCAATGGGAAGCGCCGCCAACCAGAACAGCCATCGTTTTTCCGCCCACCACAACGCTCGCGAAGTCCTGGGGCTTTATCAGTCACTGCAAGAAAGATAGAGCCTTACTTTCACTTTTTGCCTCCTTCCCATCCGATTTCAGCAACTTTCGCATGGGCAAAAGAGATGGCTGCATTCGGCCACTCAACATGGGGCGCGTGGTCCATCATTGCGCTCTTGATTCAAATGCTGTATGATGTTTCCGTTATCTATTCGTTCGCTTTGCTGGCTAGGAGGACCGGAATATGCGATGGGGGCTGCTTCTGAGGGTACTGGTCACCCTCATATTTGCCCTGCTGGGTTGGGAGTTGGGCAGGCAGATTGCGGGTGTCGAAACTCTTAGGAGCCTGACTCTCTCGTCTGCGCGCATCATCGTCCCGGCAATCCTCGCCAGCGGTCTGGTTGGCCTGTTCAGCGCCCCGTGGCTGACCGTCCGCCCTGCTCACGCGCTGCGTTCCAGTCTGCGACAGATCCCCACAGTTCAACTCATGGCAGCCACAGTTGGGCTCGCGATTGGCCTGACAATCGCCGCGCTCCTGGCCTACCCGCTTTCACTGCTACCAAATCCATTCGGGACGATTCTACCCTTTGTCGGTGTCATCGTGATGGGCTATCTCGGCGTTACGATGATGGTACTGCGTCACCGAGAAATCCTCACCTTCTTTCGCATCCAGACCGAAAGCCAAGATGGGCGGGACTTGCCGAAGCTGCCTCTCCTGGATAAGGCCGATGGCGCGCCCTATGCGCAGATGATGCTGTTGGATACCAGCGTCATCATTGACGGCCGCATCGCCGACGTTGCCGAGACCGGTTTCCTGTGGGCGATCCTGGGCGTTCCCCGTTTCATTCTTAATGAGCTCCAAAACATCGCAGATTCGGCGGAAATGTTGCGGCGAAACCGGGGCCGCCGCGGTCTGGAGATTCTTGACCGCTTGCAGCAAATCGGGAATGTGGAAATCGTCTTTCTCGATCAGGACCCCACGAGCGCACAACAGGTGGACGAAAAACTGGTCTTCCTTGGCAGAGAAATGGGTGCGGCAATCGTAACCAATGATTACAATTTGAACCGGGTCGCCAAGCTACAGGGCGTTCGCGTCTTGAACATAAATGAATTGGCCAACGCCGTAAAATCTGTCGTCCTCCCTGGCGAAGATATGAGCATTCAAGTGATCCAGGAAGGCAAAGAGATCAATCAAGGTGTCGGCTACCTGGACGACGGGACGATGGTGGTTGTTGAGCAGGGACGGCGCTTCATGGGCGACCGGCTCTCTGTGCGCGTTACTAAAGTCTTGCAAACCAATGCAGGCCGCCTGATCTTCGCAGTGCCTGAAGAGGCCTCGGAACGCCGCCGCGCCTACCAATCGGTCCAATAAACAGACACTTCTACAATTGAACGGACACGACACCCACCGACAAGGTAATCGATGGCGCTTCACATTTACAATACCCTGACACGTCAGCGCGAGCCGTTTCAAACCGTTGAAGAGGGCCGGGCGCGCATGTACGTCTGCGGCCCGACCGTATACGCCGACGCGCATATCGGCCACGCGATGAGCGCGATCGTATTCGATATGATCAGGCGCTATCTCGAATACATCGGCTACAACGTGACCTATGTCACTAATTTCACCGATGTCGACGACAAGATCATCGTTCGTGCCAACGAGACCGCGCAGGATCCGTTTCAACTCGCCCAATTCTACACCGATAAGTACCTGATGCACCTGAGCGATCTCAACATTTTGCCCGCGGACACCTATCCACGCGTGACAAATGAGATTGCAAACATCATTCGGGCGATCGCGGAACTGGGCGAAATCGATTTTGCCTATGAAATGGATGGCAGCGTCTACTTCCGCGTAGAAAAGGATGACGATTACGGCAAACTCAGCCGCCGTCGCCATGAAGACGCCTTGGGCGGTACGCGGGTGGAAGAGGACGAACGCAAAGAACATGCGGCCGATTTTGCGCTGTGGAAGGCGGCCAAAGCCGGTGAACCATCCTGGGATAGCCCTTGGGGTCCGGGCCGGCCGGGGTGGCACATCGAGTGTTCTGTCATGTGCCTGCACCATCTGGGTGAGACAATCGACATCCATGGCGGCGGCAACGACCTGATCTTCCCCCACCATGAGAATGAAATCGCACAAAGCGAGAGCCTGACCGGTAAGCCATTTGCCCGCTATTGGATCCATAACGGGATGCTGCAACTCTCCGGGGAGAAGATGAGCAAGTCCTTGGGGAACCTCGTTACCATCGACGATTTTCTGCAACAGCACACAGCCGACGCACTGCGAATGCTGATTTTCACCGGGCATTATCGCAAGCCTGTAGCTTATACAACCGAGTCGATCGGCGCTGCAGAACGGAGCATCGCCCGGCTGCGGCGAGGATTGCGCCCGGCCAGAGGAACTGTATCGGTTGGCGAAGAGGCAGACAGTTTGCGAGAGGCCACCGAATCCTCTCGTGCAGGATTCCGGCAGGCGATGGATGACGATTTGAACACCAGTTCTGCTTTGGCGCACCTGTTCGAATTGGTACGAGCGATCAATACGGCACGCGCTGCCGGCGTCTCCGGCCCCTTCTTCCAGGCCGCGCAGGAGACGCTGCGAGAGCTGGCCGGTGTCCTGGGACTCTCCCTGTTGGATGCGGGCGAGGCTGAGGGCAGCGCCTTGGCTGCGAAAGCGTTCATCGACCTGCTCGTATCTGTTCGTACCGAGTTGCGTCAGGAAAAGCAGTGGGCGTTGGCCGACAAAGTGCGAGATGGACTGTCCGCCTTGTCTGTAAACTTGGAAGATTCGCCGGAAGGCACGACCTGGCGCTTCGAGGAAATTTCATGAGCGAACTGCTCGTTGGCCGCCATTCCGTTTTGGAAGCATTGCGCGCGGGCAAGCGCCATTTCTACCGGCTGTGGTTGGAGGGCGTCGCAGACGGCGCGCCCAAAGGGAGCCTTGCCGAGATCGTGCAAAGTGCGGAGAGACGCAAACTTCCTCTGCGGCATGTAGAGGGCGGCATCTTCGACCGCTTGCGCAGCGCCCAGCTGAAACCACATGGCGTTGCGCTGGAAACGGGGCCCTATCCCTACGCCGAACTGCATGACTTGCTCGATAGAGGAAAGAGTAAGCCGGATCCCCTCTTCTTGCTGCTCGATCACCTGGAAGATCCCCGAAATCTGGGAACCCTTTTCCGCAGTTGCGAGGCGTTTGGCATAGATGGCGTCATTCTGCCGGAGCGGCGGGCCGCAGGCATCACTCCTGCGGTCAGCAACGCCTCCTCGGGCGCAGTCGAGTATCTGCCGGTAGCGCAGGTCAAGAACATGAACCGGACGATTGATCTCCTCAAGAAAAGCAATATCTGGACCGTCGGCCTAGACGTTGACCCGGAGGCAATCTCTCTTTCGGAAGCCGACCTGAGCGGCCCGTTGGCGCTTGTTGTGGGCAACGAAGGCAAGGGCCTCAGTCGGCTTGCGCGTGAGAAATGTGACTTCTGCGTGAACATCCCTATGAAGGGATCAGTGGACAGCCTCAACGCCGCCATCGCCGGCAGCATCGTTCTCTACAATGCCTTTTTGGCCCGGATTCCGCTTGACGCAGCGGGCGCAAGCTGATATTGAAGCGTTCTCAATTCGCCAGTGTTGTCCCTCAGCAGTTCATCCAAGTATCCAATCTTTGGGCGGGGCGTTCAGAGTCCCCACTTCTTCCGCCGGCCAACGCACGGTCTTCTCAATCTGCCGCGCCAAGTCAAAGTCCTTTTCCGTAAGCCCGTCGGCATCATGCGTTGACAGGTAGACCTCGACTGATCGATAGTTGAGGACTAGCCGCGGGTGGTGATAGGCCGCTTCGGCCAGAAAGCCGATAACGTTGGCGGTCATCAACGTTACCCGCCAGTTTGCGGTTCGGTAGTTGCGATAAAGCTCTCCCTCCCGCACGGCCCATGCCTGCAGGTCGTCATCCAGCCTTCGGCGGGCTTCCTCTTCGCTCAGTTTTTGCGCCATGTCATCACCTTTCGTGCAATTTGCACTCGTAGAAGCCTTCCCCCGGTTCGACCTATTTCCGCTCCACTACCTGCGCCCAGGGTGCCTGAACGCATATCCTTGCACAGACAGTGCGTGATGCGGTAATGAGCGCGTTGCTGTTATATAATAGCGCCTGTATATCGGGACTTTCCCAATCACAGCAGCGGATTCAACCGATCAACTCTTGATGGAGACGGTGGATGGTACGTCGTAAGTCTTTCCAATATGCACTTGCCAGCTTCATTGTAGCACTTGTTCTGATCAGCGCATGTGCGCCAAATCCACGGATGCAACTGATCTCTCCAAACATGGTGATTATTGGGGAGGGTGAAGTCTTTGTGCCGCCTACGCCCACGCCGCGACCGCGTATCGCCGATCTCAGCGAAGAAGAGATTCTAGCCGGGTTGCCGGATGCCATCGTCGCTCTGATGCCGGGTGATGCCGCCAGAGGCGAGCGCTTGACCGTGCCGCATGGCTGCATCGGATGTCATTTGACCGATAACAGCCTGGTGGAAGTTGCGCCTACGTGGTCTGAAATCGCCGACACAGCTGTCGGGCGCTCTAAGCAGTCAGGTGCTGCCGGTCCGGCGCAATACCTCTACACCAGCATCGTGAATCCGGACGGCTTTGTTGTCGACGATTACAACTCCGGCGAGATGCCCCAGACCTTCTCCGAAGACATGGGCGAGCAGGATCTGGCCGACCTGTTGACCTATCTGCTGTCGATACGTGCGGAGTAAATCCCCAGGAACCACTCGACTTCGTTGCCATGCAATTCCAATCCACGCAAAAGAGAGGGGCTGGTTGCTTCAAATGGACCGGCTCTTTTTCATCGGCCTTTGCTCGACAGAATCCACTTGCTGGCTCCCAAGAAGAAGCTCACGCAGCCTGCGAATGTCCCTAGGCGACGTGCGGCAGCAACCGCCGATGAGTTGCGCGCCGGCCGCTTTCCAAGATGCTGCCTGGGCCGCGAAATCTACTGAGCCGGTTCGGGCCACCCAGCTGTGCGTAGCGCTGTCCCAGCGTTCGCCGCGGTTGGGATAGCAAACCAGCGGCTTGGCGGTGACTGCCCTTGCGCGGCGCAGCAACTGTCCGGCGTGTCGGGGAGAGGAGCAGTTCAGCCCGACCGCGACAACGGTTGAACAGCCGTTGGCCAGTTCAACACAGCTGGCAAACAGTTCACCTTGACTGACACGAGATTCGTCGCGGCAACTGAAGCTCAGCCAGGCGGGCGTTTCCCGGTACTCTTCGAACAACTCAACCAGCGATTCCCCTTCGCAAAGGCATGGAATTGTTTCACATGCCAGCAGGTCCGGTTCGGCGGCCAGCAGCGCTTCCAGACGCGGGCGATGCCACGCCTTCAACGCTTCCACTGAAAGACCATAGTTCCCTCGATACTCGGAGCCATCGGCGAGGCATGCGCCATAGCTGCCGACCGATGCGGCCACCAATGGGCGCAATCGACGGGTCTGGTCGGTGGAGTGGGAAGCCTGGTCCCAAAACTGCTGACGCGCTTCCTTGGCCAGGCGCACACTGTGCTGCATCAGCGCGGCGCCTTCACTGCGGCTCAGACCGCGGCGAGCGAACCCTTCAAAGCTTGCCTGATAGCTGGCGCTGATGGCGACATCCGCGCCAGCCGCAAAGTAGTCAACGTGCAGTTGGCGAACTGCTGCGGGGTCCTCGATTAGCAAACGGGCCGACCACAGTTCATCCCGCAAGTCGGCGCCCCGGTCCTCCAGTTCGGTTGCCAGCGCGCCGTCCAGAATGACGACCCCCTGTTCCTTCAAGAACGGTTGGAGCGGGTTATCCGTGCTCATGTCAACACGGCGGGCGTGTAGCGACCCTGACGCATGATGGCCAACTCCGTGCCATCGCTCAGGTGGCCGGTAACGTCCAAGGTCGCCGTACCTATCATTACGTCCAGGTGCAGATCGGATTTGTTCACGCCGGCTTCGGCCAGCTCCTCCGGTGACAACGCCGCGCCGCCGACCAGGCCGATTGGATATGCCTGGCCGAAGGCGACATGGCAGGCCGCGTTCTCGTCGAAGAGTGTGCTGTAGTACACGAGGCCGCTCTGAAAAATCGGCGAAGCGACATCCACGAGCGCTACTTCGCCCAAATGACGCGTGCCATCGACCGCAAAGAACTGCTCGTAAATCTCCTGGCCCTCGCCAGCCGCAAAATCCACCACGCGCCCCTCTTCAAAGCGAAACATCACTTCGCTCACTTCACGACGGAAGGGAAAGCTGGGCCGGGACGTGCGCATCCAACCGTTGACGCGCAGACGGTGGGGTGTCGTGAACAGTTCCTCGGTGGGAATGTTGGGAAGGAAGACAGGGGTTGCGCCCGCACTCTCCTTCCCGGCGGCGGCGGTTTCGTCTTCCTCCCCGGTGCCTAGCCCACCTACGCCGCCCGCCCAGTTGGGCCGATCGGTCAGCCCAATCGTCAGATCGGTGGACGGCTTGCCATCCGGGCCGGGTGATGGGTCGAAGAAGTGAAGAGCGCGCACCTGTTTGGCCTGCAATGTGGAGCGAGCCGCCTCCAGGTTGTCCAGATGCGCTTGCCATGCCGCAAGTGGATCGTCGGCGTCAAGACGGATGATGCGGCGAATCTCCTGCCAGAAACGGGACAACGCGTCTTCGGCCGAGAGCGTAGGGAAAACCTTCTGCGCCCATGCCGGCGTGGGCAGCGCGGCCACGTTCCACTGCTGCTTCATCGCCATCATTGACGAGCGCCAGGGCATCGAAGCGCGGTACTCGGCAGTCTGAAGGATGCGCAGACGGTTGGGGTCAAGCTGGGCGGGCAGAGAGGGATCCTCCTCGCCGACCAGGCTGATTGCGGCCCAACCGTCATCCTTGCGCTCACGCGCCATCTCACCGATGTAGTTGGGCAGATGTTCGAGCGCCTCCTCTGTGCTCTTGCGGATTCGAACGCTCTGCAAACGCATGTCGCTGTACTCAATTGCGACGTACTTCGCCCCGGCATCATAGGCCGCCTCGGCCACCAGCAGGGCAAAGTCGCGGTGAATCGGTTCCGTGCGAATTGCGAGCGATTGTCCCTGCTGAAGATTCAAGCCCAAGTGGATAAGGAGATGGGCATACTGTTCAAGCTCTTCGTTTCGACTTGTCATGGGAGAATCTTCCTGTATTCGATTCGGATTGGCAATGTTATGCCTCTACCAGTTCAACAATCGATTCCAACTGTACCAGATTCGTTAGTGAATCCAAGTTCGGCAGTTCCATGCCCTCTTCCAACATTGTGGCCAAGTGGAAGATAATCGCCTCAGTAACAGAACGCTTGAGTTCCTCCAGCGTATCGCCGACAGCGACACAACCGGGCAGTTCATGGACATAGGCTGAGTAATTGCTGGCGCTCTTTTCTACAATGACAGTGTAAGTCATTTTGCAAGTCCTTTCTCATTTGAGTCCAGCCTGTTTCAATATGCTGTTCCACACAGCGGGCTTTAGCTCTTTGTTCCCGTGTTCTGGAACAGTTACCAGCCCCTTCTTTGATGGATGCTTGTAGTGTCTGTGGCTGCCGCGGAGCCGGACCAGCTCCCATCCGTCACTCTCAATTATCCTGATTATCTCTCTCGCTTTACGTGCCATTGACTTGCCAAGGTTTGTCGGTCATGGCGTCGATGTCTTCAGCCATATGTGACCTTACGAACCACCGTAGGATTTGACAACAACGGGCCTGCTAACTACAATGTCATCTGCTCAACGGCCCACTAGCTCAACTGGCAGAGCAGCGGACTCTTAATCCGCGGGTTCGGGGTTCGAATCCCTGGTGGGTCATTTCGATGCGGTTGAACGCTTTGGTGTCGCCTGCATTTCTCTCTTGTAGTCCCCATGCTTGAGGAGGGATTACCTCCGCGACGGTGGAAGGAACTGCGCGACAGGGAGAGATCAGAAACCCGCTGCGACAGAAGAAGATTGGCAGCGGGTCTCGAAGATTCTCTATTGGGTAGCATGAACACCTGCTCCGGCTTGCGGCATCCTCGCTTCGTCACGGCGTACAGTCGGACCCATTTCTGGCGCTAGACTTTACGCAGGCTACCTTGTTTCGCGGTATACGACATGCTTGCGTAAGACCGGATCGTATTTGCGCAACTCCAGACGCTTATCATTGTTGCGCCGGTTTTTGGACGTCAGGTACATGTGATGACTCTCAGTGCTGCGCATCTTCACAAGTTGACGAGGACCTCTTTTCGCCATATCAGCCTCCCCATCCCTTCCTGCCTATAGCAATCGTGTCGTCTGTTCAGGCCAAGCGCACCGATCTGCTGGTCTATTCGGAGCAATCGCTACGCCTTCGCGTAGATGTTGGAAAGCGACGAAAATCGCAACAGCCTGTTTTCGCCGTTCCAACCAACTAGCGACAGATTATAGCCGTGTCGAGCAGTGAACGCAAATCGACGAGGGTGAAGGCTGCATACGCGAGCGATTCGCAGAAACTCTCGTGCGTTGCCCGTTGGCCAAAATCCGCTACAATGAAGGATGCGAGCCAAATGCTGCCTAAAGAAAAGAAAGGTGCGAAATAGATGAATTTCCTAATTTACCCGGCACTCACGGCCGACGAATTGGCGCAGGTCCAAGCGGTCTCCGCGGAGTTGGAAATCGTCAACGCGTTGACAGAAGAGGACGCTCTGACCGCGATGCCCCAGGCCGTGGGCATGTATGGCGATCTGACACCGGTCTTGCTGGAGCGGGCCGAAAGTCTGCGCTGGCTACAGACGCCCATCGCCGGTCTGGAGCACTACATGTTTCCCGCCCTGGCCGAAAGCGACATCGTGGTCAGCAATATGGCAAAAATCTACGGAGACATGATCGCGGATCACGCTTTCTGTTTCGTCCTCATGTTCGCGCGCGGTATCCACCTCTATATGCGGCGTCAGATCCAGGGCGTGTGGCAGACGGGAACGCCCGTGCGTCACCTCGGGGATTGCACGCTTGGCGTCATCGGGCTGGGCGGCATTGGTATGGAGCTGGCGCGGCGAGGCAAGGCCCACGATATGCGTGTGATCGCGGTTGACGCCCGACCGGACGAGACGTTGATACGGGAGCTGGGTCTTGACGCGCTCTGGCCGCAGGAGCGTCTGCACGAGCTATTGGCCGAGTCCGACTTTGCTGTCAGCTGTGTGCCGCAGACGCCGGAGACGGTCGGGCTGATCGGCGCGGAGGAATTGGCGCAGATGAAGTCGACGGCCTATCTCATCAATATCAGCCGCGGCGTCGTCGTCAAGCTGGACGCGCTGGTTGAGGCACTCGAATCAGGGCGCATCGCCGGCGCCGCGCTGGACGTCTACGAGAAGGAGCCGCTGCCGGCGGGCCATCCACTATGGCTGATGGAAAATGTGATTCTCACGCCCCATGTGGCGGCAGTCAACCCGCACGTGCCCCAACGCCGCATCAATACGCTACGGGATAACTTGCGCCGCTATCTGAACGGTGAGCCGCCCCGCAACATTGTGGACAAAAGGAAACTGTTCTAGGCCGAGGATGATGCGGATCAGCATTCTACGCAAACCCGTCCGGTTTGTCGAATCAGATGCCCAGATAGGCTTCCGCAACCTGCGGATTGGCCAGAAGGGATTGCGCATCGCCGCTGAGGACGATTTGGCCGGTTTCGAGGACGTAGCCGCGATGGGCTACCTGGAGCGCGGCCTGTGCGTTCTGCTCCACCAGCAGGATGGTCGTCCCCTGCGCGTTAATCTCGCGGACAATCTGAAAGATCTGCTGCACCAGGATCGGCGCGAGGCCCATTGACGGCTCGTCCAGGAGCAGGATGCTGGGACGGCTCATCAGTGAGCGCCCGATAGCCAGCATCTGCTGCTCACCGCCGGAAAGCGTGCCGCCCGGCTGGCTGAGCCGTTCCTCCAATCGGGGAAACAGTTCGAGTACGCGAGCGAGGTCTCGCCGGATGCCGTCCGTGTCGGTGCGCGCAAACGCGCCCATTGCCAGGTTTTCCTGCACGGAGAGGCGTGCGAATATCTTGCGCCCTTCCGGCGATTGGGAGACCCCCAACTTGGCGATCTCATGGGCCGGCAGCCGGTCAAGGCGGATGCCATGCCCATTGTCGTTCTCTGCGCGGCCTGTCCCAGCCCTACCTTGACTCTGCAGATAGATGGCGCCCGCTTGCGCGGGGAGGACACCGCTGACCGTGTTCAGGGTCGTGGTCTTGCCCGCGCCGTTGGAGCCGATCAGGGTAACGATTTCGCCCTCGTTCACCGTCAGGGATACGCCCTTCAGCGCGTGGATGTGGCCGTAAAATGTGTGAACCGAATCCAGTATCAGCATGGCTCATTGCCTCACCGTTGCGGCTGACCCCTCCACGACAACGTCCGGCCCCAGATAGGCGGCGATGACTCTGGCGTTCGAGCGCACTTCATCGGGCGCGCCGGAGGCGATCTTCTTGCCATAGTCCAGCACCGTCACCTCCTCGGAGATGCTCATCACGACCTTCATGTCGTGTTCTATCAGAAAAACGGTGACTCCCCTCTCATCCCGCAGCCTGTGCATCAACTCCATCATGCGCTCGGTCTCTTTGGGATTCATGCCGGCAGCCGGTTCGTCCAGCAGCAGCAGGCGTGGACGGCTACCCAAGGCGCGGGCGACCTCAAGCAGGCGTTGCTCACCGTAGGGCAGATTGGTTGAGACGACCTCCTCCTGACCGCCCAAGCCGACGAAATCGAGCAACTCGCGGCCCGTTTCGCGGGCGGCGCGCTCCTCCGCCTGCTGGCGGGCTGTGCGCAGGATGGCGCTCCAGTGGGAGGCATGGAGCCGCAGATGCTGACCGACCAGCACGTTTTCGAGCGCGGTCATCTTGCCGAAGAGTCGAATGTTCTGGTAGGTGCGGGCGATGCCGCGGGCGGTGATTTCATCCGGGCGCAATCCGACGAGGGAGTGCCCCGCGAACAGAATTGCGCCTGCGTCCGGTGGGTGCAGCCCGGTCAGGCAGTTGAAGAGAGTGGTCTTGCCCGCGCCATTGGGGCCTATCAGGGACGCGATTGAACTTTCGGCGATGTCCAGGTCTACGCTATCGACAGCTGTGAGTCCGCCGAATACTTTTGTGACTCCCTGGACGGCCAGTAAGGTTGTCATTCCGCCGCTCCCTCATGCCTTGGGCCGGGCGCGTCGGCGATGCTTGGTTCATCAGGCGCAGCGGCCTCGATCTGGCGGCGGGCAGAAGGCAAAATTCCGGCCGGGCGCACGATCATCATGATCACCAGCAGGGCGGCGAACGTGACGATCCGGTATTCGTCCACGCCCCGCAGCACCTCCGGCAGCCCCTTGAGCGCCAACGCGCCCAACACGATGCCGGCAGGACTGCCAATGCCGCCGACGATGATCAGCGCCAGGGCGTCTATGGAGACGAAAAGCGAGAAATTTTCGGGGAAGATATTGATCTGGCGGGCGGCGTATAGTTGTCCGGCCAGCCCGGCGAAGGTTGCGCCGATGGCAAATGCAAGCAGTTTTGTGCGCACGAGATGGACGCCGGTGGCCTGGGCTACGTCTTCATCATCCTGCATGGCGATCCAGGCGCGCCCCAGCCGCGAGTCGTTCAAGCGTATGGCGACAAATGCGATCAGCGCCGAACTGACCAAGGCCAGCAGGAATATCCACCCCTGTGAACTGAGCAGTCCGCCCGAGACAGTCTCCGGCGTCAGCCCGAACAGGCGAGGCTGGGCGATCTCCAGAATGCCGCGCGGACCGTTCGTCAGCTCCCCCAGATTGAGCATAAAGAGGCGAATGATCTCGCCAAAGCCGAGCGTAACGATCGCCAGATAGTCGCCCCGCAGACGCAGCACCGGAATGCCAAGCAGGATCCCTCCTACAGCGGCTGTGATCATTGCCAAGGGCAGAGCCAACCAGTATCCCAGCAGAGGGCTGTCCGGCGGGATGCCCAGATTGATGAGCAGGCTACTGATGAAAGGCGAGGAAAAGGGGGCCGAAACGAAGGCGTACGTGTAGGCGCCGATAGCGAAAAAGGCCACGTAACCCAGATCCAGCAGCCCCGCGTAACCGACCACGATATTCAGCCCTAGCCCCATCATCACAAAGATGAAGACGATGCCCATGACGGAATTCTGGAACTGATCCAGGACGAAGGGCATGGCCAGTACGCCGAGGCCGAGAAGCACTGTAACCGTCAGCCGTTCCCGGCCCGGCTGCGTCAAGCGCAGAGCGAAAAGGCCGCTGCCGGTCGTCATCAGAGTGAGCAACAGACGAACGGTGCCCTGATTCGTGCCAAATGGCTTCACGTTGGGCAGGCCAAGCCAGATGACCGCCGCCAGCAGGACAAATGGAAGAGCGATGACCAGCCAGCGGCCAGCGGAAACGATTGAAGGGTCGTGGAGACGTGCTTGCAACAGGTCTGCGCGCGGTGCCTTTGCCAGGTCTGCCTGGCCTACCATGACCATCAACGCGGCCAGAAGTCCGCCGCCCGTGAAATAGAACGCCTGGAGCAGATAGCGTAGAGGAGGGACCTGTGCTTGGGCGACGGCGCCGGGTTGAACGCCGAGCAGTGCGGCAACATTCAGGGGCACGATCTTGTCAAAAACAGGCTGGATTGAGACGCCGCTGCCTATGACAGTCGCGAACACAGCGCTCACGATTGCGATGAGCAGACCCGTGACCGCACCGGCAATCAGACCCTGGCGCACAATGGGGAAGGCAAACGTTCCTTGCCGGAATCTATCGGCCTGCCGGGAAGTCAGTTCGTCTTGCTCGCCGATTTCCCAGCCAGGTTTGTCCAGTTGAACTGTCACGCCTAACTGAGCGTAGCTCCCCGGCGGCCTTGCTGCTTCGCGACGCAGGCTGAACCAGAAAAAGAGCGCAGCGATGAGCGCCAGAACGGGTAGCGCGCTCTCACCCATTCGGCCTGGGACGCCGATTAGAATCAAATAGCTTAGGAAGGCAAAGGTGATAAGCCCTGTATTGATGGCTCTGGGCACGGGATCGTTTCTTGCTATGCCTTTTTCTCGCTCAACACTTCACCGAAAAGGCCGGATGGTCGGAAGATCAGAATCAGCACAAGGAGGCTGAAGGCGATAACGTCTTTATATACCGTGGGAATGCCGAGGGCGCTCGGCCCAACTGCTTCGATCAGGCCGAGGACGAGCGCGCCGAACATTGCGCCGGGAATGTTGCCGATGCCGCCCAACACGGCCGCGGTGAATGCCTTCAGGCCTGGGACAAAGCCGCTGTTGAACTTGACGACCGTGTTGTGAAATCCCAGCATGACTCCAGCCGCGCCGGCCAGGGCCGACCCCAGCATAAAGGTGACGACGATCACTGCATTGACATCGACGCCCATCAGCGATGCGGTGGAGCGGTCCTCGGCTACGGCTCTCATGGCGCGACCCAGTTTTGTGCGCTGGATGATGAAATACAATGCCAGCATCAAGAGGATGGAGGTGATGAAGATGATCGCGCCGGTATAGGGGATAAACACATCGCCAAGGCGCAGACCGCCGGAGATCAGCTCAGGTTTGCGATAGCTGTGGGGACTGACGCCGAAGATCAGCAGTACCGAGTATTGCAGAAAGAGGGACGCGCCAATGGCGCTGATCAGCGGAACAAGGCGGGGCGCCTGGCGCAAGGGGCGATAGGCCAGCCGTTCCAGGGTGACGCCGATCAAAACCGAGGCGGCCATGCCGATCAGCATGATGAAAAGCAAGGCAACGACGACCACCGGCCAAGGCCCTTCCATCCAGCCGCGGCCCTGGGCGAATTGGAGCGCGAAAAAACCGGCGATGCCGCCGATCATCATGACCTCGCCGTGGGCGAAATTGATCATGAAGAGGATGCCGTATACGAGCGTGTAGCCCAGGGCAACCAGCGCGTAGACCCCGCCCAGGACCAGTCCGTTCAGAGCCTGGGAAATCCAGAAGGAGGCCGGATAGCCTTCAGCCAGCCCGACGGTGAACACCCGCCAGAGCACGACCAGGACGATTGCGATGCCAAAGGCCCGCGTTGCGAATCTCTGGACGGAGTGCCCGTCAAGCTGAACGGCCTGCGCCGTTGCCGTGCGCCTTGCCATGCGTGCCTTTGAGGGGAGAATTAAGGGGAGCGAGGAGAGAGAAAAAGGTCACATTCCGCTCCTCGCTCCTTGCAATTTACTCCATCCTGAAGCCGGAAACCTGATCGAACGCGCCGTCTGCGACCTGGAAGATCTGCACACCGCCAGCGCCGCATTCGCCCATCGCGTCACACTTGATCATGCCTGTCAGGCCGTCAAACCCATCGGCCGAGCGAATGGCGGAAATCAGCGCCTCCCTGTCGATCACCAGGTTGCCGCTGTCGTCAACTGTTCCGACCTCCATGATGGCCGCCGCGATCAGCTTCACAGAGTCATAGCTTTGGGCGTGAAAGGGACCGAGATCGCCTGCTGCGACGCCGTATTTTTCCAGGTATCTTGCGTCAAATTCGGCGTTCATCTCCTCGGATTCAGCGCCGGCAAAGGAGGATACATACGTGCCCTCGGCAGCCGCGCCGGCCGCGTCGAGGTACTGGGGCGTGTAGGCGCCGTCAACGGTCAGGAACGCCGCGTTCTCGAGGCCGGGCGTCTCTGTCATCTGCTGGGCGATCAGGCCCGCTTCGGTCGAGTATCCGCCGAAGAAGATGCCTTGCGGCCCGTCTGCGCCAACCCTCGCCAGCAAGGCGCGGAAATCGGTATCCCCCACCTGTACGCCTTCAAAACTGGATACCTCTCCTCCTATTTCCATGAGGTGAATCTGGAAGATTTCGGCTACGCCTTTGCCGTAATCGGAGTTGTCGTGGACAACCGAGAATTTACTGAGGCCCAATTCATTGATAACGAAATTGGCATCTGAAACACCCTGCAAGGCGTCGCTCAAGGCGACGCGATTGCAAACATCACAGTCGGCTGACGTAATGTCCGGGTTCGTGGCGCTGGGACTGACGAAGGGGATGCGCGCCTCCTGGAGAATCGGCAGCAGGCCGAACGTTTCGCCGGAACAGGTGCCGCCGGTCACGGCAACAATGGTTTCATCGGCGGCGAACTTGTTGCCCACGTTCGTGCCCTGCGTGCCGTCGCACGCGCCGTCTTCAGCGACCAACTCAAACATGAAGCCTTCGTGGCCGCCCGCCGCGTTGAGGTCGTCGATCGCGATTTCTGCTCCATAGCGGATATCCTTGCCTGCGTCGGGGATTGGACCGGTCAGAGCGAATGAGCCTCCAATGCGGACCGTCCCACCCGCGGCGATGACAACCTTGCCGCTCATGTCGGCGGGCGCTGCTTCCGCGGGGGCTTCTGCTGCAGGGGCTTCCACAGCCGGCGCCCCTCCGACGCAGGCGGCGAGCATCAACGCCGCGACCAAAAGTAAACCGAGTATTGACTGTTTCTTAGTCATGGGAATCTCCTTTGCCTTTACAAAGATTCGAGCGATAGAGAAGTTGACAGCATGGCAGAGATTGCCGATGGAGGATGACTTAGCGGACGCACTCGGGGGAATTCGCAACCATTTCGTCTGCAAACAGATTATAAGTGATTGGAACGCAATCGGGCAAGACAGCATGAAAGGAACTGCCTGGGTGTTCGCATCCCAATTTATTCGATAGATTCGATGTACCGTTTTGGCCGACCAGAATAGCCTCATTGAAGTGGAGTTCCTCCATCTCTTCCAATCCTGGGAATACTCAAATCCCTTGAATCCCGATTCAGACAGTTTTAAATGTAAATCCCAAATGAGACCAAGAACTTGCGTATTGCGTAAGGGCAGGCGGGACGCCTGCGATCCCAGGGTGTAGCCCGTGAGAAAAGTCGTGGTTTCGAATGGGATCCACATTAGCAACAGAAACCAAGGCACACGCACTTAGGCGGGTGCATCCGAGATTATTGGGCGATGATGGCAGGTGCCGTTGCGTTGGCACGTTGGCCTGACCAGTAGTTGACAGGAGGAAGAGATTCCCAGGCCTGGATAAGAACGTATTGACGGCGGGCTTGACAGTTTCTTGTATTGGCGCGCCAATGGAAGACAAGTCCGCCAAAAAATCTTCAAAAGGAAGTGTTGAATGCGCTACCGCTTCGCGCGCCCAGAGGGCACCCGAGCGCTAGTCGTAAATGCGCTACCGCTTCGCTATATGAGCGCCATTCTACTAAACGTTCAGGGAAAAATGTCCGCTTTGTCTGCTTTTACCCCCCCCCCTCTCGATTACTATACGAAGGGGAACGTCTTGTTTGCGTTTGCGGAGGCCGTCGCTGCCGGCAGGCGGCCAGGGAGTGCAACGGGGTCTGGCTCGGCCGGATGCCTGCACGACAGACATTGTACCACACTCTTGTACTGGTGTGCGGCCGGACCTCTCACAGGCAGGGCAATCGCATCTAATTGGGTCAAGATCTCGTGAAGCTACCTGATTTGAAATCAGTTCAGGGTAGAACACCGAAAAGTGTACGAATCATGGCGCGTAGCCAAGGAAACTGACGGTTTCCGGCAACTGATGGCCGCTATTTTGGCCGTAAACCACCCTCAGACCAGCAGGCTGATAGCGATTTCCATTTATCATTACTTTCTTTTCGGTGAATATGCGGCTGATTTGGCGTCCAGATTTAGATGCAATCGCCCTGTCTCACAGGGCGTATCCCAGATCATTGGGGAGATTTGCCTGACCATTGGCGGCTTCGACGAGGTCGATGGGTTTGGCCTCACTTGACGGACAATCAATTGGCATGCACCCACAATAATCCTGGATACACCCACTTAGGCTGCCGAATCGCCAAAGTGCCTCAGTTGTGGTATAGTTCCGTCAAAGTGCCAGACTGTTGCCCGCTCTAAAGCGGGAGGACGGTTTGGCGTTTCTGTGTAGACTCAGACGATCAGTCCGGCGTTTCATCATGAGCCTTCTGGTAGCCAATCACATTTCCAAGAACTATGGCGATCTCGATGTGCTCGAGAATGTGAGCGTCCGCATCGAGTTGGGAGACCGCATCGGCCTTGTGGGGCCAAACGGAGCGGGCAAGACCAGTCTGCTCAAGGCGCTTGGACGGCTCGATACCGGGGTCAGCGGCGAACTGTTCATTGCACAGGAAACTCGCATCGGCTACCTGGCACAGGACCCGCCGCCCGCCGGAAAGCGCACTCTCTACCAAGACCTGAGATCGGTTTTTGCTGACCTGTTGGCGCAGGGCGAACAGTTGCGGCGGCTGGAAGCGCGCATGACCGACGAGGCGCACAGCGAGGAAGAGATGGCGGCTCTGTTGGCGTATTACGGGCAGCGCCAGGAGGCGTTTGAGCGGGCCGGCGGCTATGCTATAGACCAGCGAATTCGATTCGTTCTGACCGGTCTTGGGCTGCAAGAGTTGCTTTGGGGTGCGCCTCTTTCGCACTTGAGCGGCGGGCAGCGAACGCGGGCCTGTCTTGGACGCCTGCTCCTGGAGGAGCCGCACCTGCTGCTGCTGGACGAACCGACAAATCATCTGGACGTGCGCTCAATGGGATGGCTGGAAGGCGTTCTGTTGGGCTGGAAGGGCGCGGTGGTCGTCGTTTCCCATGATCGCTACTTTCTCGACACGGTGGCGACGCGCATTTGGGACCTGTCGCATCGCCGCGTCGAGAGCTATCGGGGCAACTACAGCCATTATCGGCAGCAACGCGAAGAGCGTTATGCTCTCTGGCGTAAGGAGTATGATAGCCAGCAGAAATTCGTCCGTGAAACGCAAGCATTTGTGCGACGCTACAAGGCCGGCCAACGCACAAAGGAGGCCCAGGGCCGGGAGACGCGCCTGAACAGGTTTCTGGAGCAGGAAGCCCTACCGCCGCCGCCGACGGAGCAGTTTATACGTCTTCCCCTGCGGACGGACTCCCGCAGCGGCGATCTTGTTTTGCGTACACGCAAGTTGATCGCGGGCTACAAGAAGGCAACGCCAACAGTTGCCGACAGTTTTCCTAATGCGTCTGGCGTTTCCAATGGGGCGACGCTCAGCAGGTCAGCTTCGCCAACCGCGCAAGGTCGTCTGCGGCCTATGCGCACGCTGGCGTCAACCGATACGCCGATATTGGATGTGCCCGATCTGGACCTTCTCCGGGGCCAGGTCGTCGCGCTCATCGGTCCAAACGGCGCGGGCAAAACGACCCTTGTACGGACTATTATAGAGGAACTGGAGCCACTTGCCGGACGGGTTGAACAGGGCGCTTCTGTCGAGGTTGGCTATCTGGCTCAGCGGCATATCGGCGCCGGTTTCGGTCTGATGCAGGGCAACCAGACCGTCCTGGACGCGCTGTTAGAAATCAAACGCCTGCCCACCGAGCGGGCTCGCACTTTTTTGGGACAGTTCCTGTTCAAAGGCGACGATGTGTTTCAGACGGTCGAAAGTCTCTCCGGCGGACAGCGCAGCCGCATCGCGCTGGCGCGACTGACTTTGCTAGGCGCGAATCTTCTGCTACTGGATGAGCCGACAAATCATCTTGATTTGGACAGTCAGGAGATCCTTCAGGACGCGCTGCGCCAGTTCCATGGGACCATTCTGCTTATCACGCATGATCGTGCGCTGATCGACGCCCTGGCCACGCAGATCTGGCAGGTGGATGCGGGGACAGGGAGTGAGCCAGGCCGTCTGGAGGTCTTCAAGGGCACTTGGCGGCAGTGGCAGTTGGAACGGTCGCAGACCGAGGATGAAGTTGAGCCTAACGCGGTCGAAGTCAAGCCGAGCGCGGCCCAAGAGGGGTGGGAGCGTCAGCGCACGTTTCGACGCCGGCGACGGCAGACGGAACGGCAGGCGCAGGCCGTGGCCGAGACGGAAGCGCGCATCTCGCGTCTGGAAAGCAAAATGGCCGAAATCGAGCAGTCAATGGCCCAGGCGAGTTTGGCGCAGGAATTTAGTCGGCTGCGTGCTTTGCAGGAACAACATCGGGCTGTCTCCCAACGGCTGGAAAGTCTGATGGAAGAGTGGGCGGCGATGGCGGTTTGATAAGCTTGTCAGCAGATTAGTTTGTCAGCTAAAATATGGAGAGCGGTCACAACTAACTGAGAAGGGTCTATTCGTATGGCGCGCAAATCGCTGGTCATCGGGCTAACTGGAAACATCGCAACGGGCAAAAGCACGATTCTCAACTATCTGATTGAGAAATGTGCGACCATTATTGACGCCGACAAACTCGGCCATCGGGTCATTGAGCCTGGAGGCCCGGCCTATGACGCAGTTGTGCGGGCCTTTGGCAAAGAGATTCTGCGCGAGGACGGGACGATTGATCGCAAGAAACTTGGCAAAATCGTCTTTTTCAATCCCTTGGATTTGGGCCGCCTTGAGAAGATCGTTCACCCCAAGATATTTGAGTTGGGCAAGCAGGAAATTTCCAACAACGAATCCCATGTAATCGTTCTGGAAGCGATCAAGCTGCTAGAGGCCGGGCTGATGTCGACGCTATGCGATGAAATCTGGGTGGTGACCTCCAGTTTTGCCACGCAACTGCGGCGCCTCCTGGAGTTGCGCAAGATGGAGGAAAGTGAAGCCCAGCGCATGATCAAACTGCAACCGCCCCAGGCTGCCAAGGTGAACCAGGCCGATCGGGTGATCGATAACGATGGCACTATGGCGGAGTTATACGCACAACTCGACGCCATCTGGGAAGAACTGAAGCGACGATACCCGCACAGAATGACAACGCTTGTAAGCTAGAGTGTAGAATGCGCCCCTGCTCGAAAAGGGGCACGGGGAAGTCGAACGTAGATGGACTATCTGAAACGATTCTGGGCCGAGCACACGACGATTTCCAACTGGCTCGTTCTTGGCATCGGCTTTGTCATAATTCTGGTGTACAGCGCCCGCGATGTAGGGTTCGACAACCTGCAATGGGCTGGCCTCATCGGTGCGACCGTTGGGCTGGCTGGCCTGTGCGCGTGGATCATCAGTTGGGAATAGCTTTTTATGAGCGAAAAGCGTGACTATTACGAAGTGCTTGGCGTAGGACGGGGCGCAGACGAGCGCGCTCTCAAGCAGGCATTCCGCAAGCTGGCCCAGCAATATCACCCGGATGTCAATCCCGATGCCGAGGCTGAGAGCAAGTTCAAAGAGATCAACGAGGCCTATCAGGTTCTGAGTGATCCACAGAAGCGGGCCGTCTACGATCGCTTCGGGCATGCGGGCCTGGGCGGAGCCGGTGGATTCAGCGATTTCAACCAGGGATTCGGTGATCTTGGCAGCATCTTTGAGGAGTTTTTCGGCGGCTTTGGCGGCGCCGGCCGCGGCAACCGGCGGGCGCCTCGCCGCGGCGCCGATTTGCGCGTCAACATTTTGTTGAGCTTCGAGGAAGCCGCTTTCGGCACGGAACAAGAGATAGAAGTGCCGCGCATGGAGGCGTGTGACCGCTGCAATGGCAGCGGCGCCGAGCCGGGCACGACGCCGGAAAGATGCCCTACTTGCGGCGGCAGCGGTGAAGTGCAGCGCCGCCAGCAAAGCCCGCTCTTTGGCACGATTGTTACGGCCACGACCTGCCCTTCCTGCAACGGAGAGGGCGAGGTTGTCTCCTCTGCCTGCATCCAATGCAGTGGCCGCAAACGTATGCGCGTGACACGCAAGATCAAGGTCAATGTCCCCGCTGGCGTTGACCACGGCACACGTATCCGGCTGGCTGGTGAGGGGGAGGCAGGTTCGCTGGGCGGCCCTCGCGGCAACCTCTATGTCTCAATCGGCGTAGAGGAGCATCCGGTCTTTACGCGCGACGAGTTTGATGTCCACATGGAGTTGCCGATCAGCATCGCCCAGGCCACGCTCGGCGCGTCGGTGGAGATCCCGACCTTGGATGGAGAAACGATCAGTTTGGACATCCCCGCTGGCACCCAGACCGGCAAGAGTTTTCGCAAAGCGGGAATAGGGATTCCCCGATTGCAGCGCAGCGGGCGAGGAGACATGATCGTTACGGTGCGGCTCTTGACCCCGACGGTGCTGACCGAAAAGCAGGAGATGCTATTCCGGCAACTGGCCGAAAGCCTGGGCGATGAAGTCCACGAACCGCGGCGCGGTTTCTTGGACCGAATCCTGCGCCCCGACTGAACATAGTGTGCATGGAAAGGTCTGCCAGAAGAGGAGATTGCTTCGTTTTCAGGAGATCGAACCGTTGCCAGTGTTCGAGTCAACGAATTTAGACGATGTCTGAATGAGAATCCCGCCAACGATCAGTTTGAAGGTTTTTTGGCGGAATTGTGTTTGAGAGCGCGGCCAATACAAAAAACCTTAAAAAATGAACCCTTCGGCTGCGGAAGTGCGGGCGAACGCTCCATAAAGAAGAATGTAGTAGAGAAACGCGCCGAGCAGGCCCAGCCAACTAAGCCGCGCGAAGTCTCGCAGACCGTAACGGGAAAGGGTCGCCACTTTCCGCTGCCCAAAGACCAACGCTCCGAGCGCGATTACGGAGAAGATCGTGCTCCAGAAGAGCATTTGCAGATTGCTCAACTCTGCCAGAATCTTCTTCGAGGCGACAGGAGTCGTAGCCCAGAGCAGAATGCAGAGGACGAGATTGAGATAGGACTGCGCGCGCAGTGTCATGGTGAACATGCTACTTGTAGGTGGTTGAAGCTGACGGGGACTTGGCGGCCCGCGGTACTGTTCCTGGCGCTTTGGCGGCGTAGTATAGCGCATGCGGCGGCGCGCAGAGAAATGCCGAGGCCCGCAAGAAACGCCCCATGAAAGTTGATGAGCTGACAGAAATTGCTGTAGAGGTCGATGGCGAGGCGGCTGAGGCGGTCGCTGAACTGTTCAACCGCTACAACGGCGGCGACTGGATCGAGGACAGCGAAGCCGGTGAAGCGTCCGGCGGCGGGGCGGTGTTGGAATCAACCGGCTTTGACGACTTCGGCAATCCTGTGGCTGGCGAATACCGTCTGGTTGTCAAGACTTACCTCAAGCCCGGTCCCCGCGGGAGGCAAATCAAACGCAAAATTGAAGAGGGGCTGTGGCATCTGCGCCTGCTCTATCCCATGCCGGAACCGGCGCTGCGCGCGGTGCGGGAGGAGGACTGGGCCAACGCCTGGAAGCAGCATTACAAGCCCTTGCGCATCGGAGAGCGGGTCCTGCTGACGCCCGCCTGGGAGGAGCCGGTTGCGCGGCCCGGCGATGTGGTGGTTCGCCTGGAACCGGGGATGGCCTTCGGCACGGGCATGCACCCGACCACGCGGCTGTGTGTGGCCGCGTTGGAGGAATGGGTCCAGCCAGGCGAGGCGCTGCTGGACATCGGCACGGGCAGTGGCGTCCTCTCGATTGTAGCGGCCAAACTGGGCGCACGACCCGTCTGGGCAACAGACATTGACCCGCTGGCAATCAGTGCCACACGCGAGAACGCAGAGCGCAACGATATTCCTCTGTTCCCCCACTCGCTACACGTTGAACATGGGAGCATACCAGCCGGTCAGTTCGGTCGGTATCCCCTGATCGTCACCAACATCCTCGCCGAAATCCTTGTCGGGCTGTTCGACGCGGCCTACGAGAAAGTGCCTCTGACCGAGCCGCTGGCGCCTGGCGGCCACATCATACTGTCGGGCATATTGGAGGACAAGGTCGACATGGTGCTGGCGGCTGCCCGCCGTCATGGGCTGCGGGAGGTTGAGCGATTGCAGGAGGGGGACTGGGTGGCATTGGTGGTGGGGAACGAAGATGCGGAGTGAGAGATTGGGCACTGAACGAAACAACCATCGCTTCTTTCTTGCAGGCGTTTCCGCGGAACTGAACGGCTCCGTCGACCTCACACCGCTGGCGCATCAGCTTCGCAACGTGCTGCGCATGACGCCCGGCAGCATGATCTCGGTGCTGGATGACAGCGGCACGGCCTATGTTACGCGGATTGAAGTTCTGGACGCTCAGCAGGCGACAGGGCTGGTTCTGGCGCGAGAGCCTGTTGACGGCGAGCCTGACATTGAATTGACTCTCTTTCAGTGTGCGCTGAAAGGGGTGCGGTTCGAATGGGTGTTGCAGAAATGCACCGAACTTGGTGTGCGCCGGTTCGTGCCGGTTATCAGCAGCCGCACGGTCGTGCGCCCAGCCGCGAAACTGCTGCCCAAGTACGAACGCTGGCGCGCCATCGTGAGGGAGGCGGCTGAGCAGAGCGGGCGCGGCCGGCTGCCGATTCTGGAGGATCCGCTCAACTGGGAGGAGGCCGTGCTACACGGCGCTGGTCTTCGCCTGTTTCCCTGGGAAGAAGCGAGACAGAGCACAATGGGCATCGGCGATGCCTTCACAAGTTCGGCGGCGATTTCCCTGCTCACCGGGCCGGAAGGCGGCATCAGCCAGGAAGAGGCAAACGCCGCCATCGAGAGCGGCTGGCAGCCCGTGTCGCTTGGTCCTCGCATCTTGCGCGCCGAGACCGCCGCCGTCGCCGCGACAGCGATTGTCTTCCATCTAACCGGTGCGCTAGGTTGAGTTGCCACAAAGTCCCCGGTGAACCAATTCTTTGTTACTGTATGAGGGCAAAGCGGGCGTCTGAGGGTCGTCGCCACAACTGCCTCCCAAAGGACCAACGTCTACGAACTGCTATTCATTCTAAAGAAATTCTCATTCCCGTTTTTTCGTGTCCACCTGACTCGTGATCTTTCGTCAATGCTTGTTACCTGCTGGAGATAGCGGACAATCCGCTGCTATCACGAAGTTCGCGATAGCCTTGTGGGCGTGGGTGGGTGCATCCAAGATTATTTCATATCCCCTAGGGATCGCGGGTGTCTCGCCCGCACCCGGCGTAGCTGACAAGATAGGGCGAGAAGCCCGCCAAAAATCGGGGATACACCCGCGTGGGTTGGTTGGCTTGACAAGCTATACTGTGTAAATTAGTCTAGTTTTGGCTGAATGATATGTGAATGCAAGGAGAGGGGCAGTAATGACTAGGCAGACGAAGCGGCCGAAGCGGACGGAGCAGTTTGAGAATCGCATGGATCGCGTGGAGCGGATGCTTGAGCAGTTGGCAGAACGACAGATTCATGCAGATAACCGGATGGATAGATTAGAGCAAGCAATCGCCGACACTGGCAAGCAGATCGCACAGGTGAGCAATGATGTTCGTTTTCTCGTCACAGCGATTCAGGGCCATATTTCACAGCCCTCTCCACCTGCTCATGGGGGATAACGGTTTTGCTAAACCTTCAGCAGAGCCATCGTCTTCGGGCGGTGGCTTTCTTGTTTCTCACGTAACTACTCAGCCTCGTCTGGGAAGTTGTTTGAAAAGGAACGGTCATCGGTTAAGAAGACCAAAAATGACTGCCGGAAAGCGTGAATCCTCCATCTACACGCCATAATTCGCACCATTTGTGCCGTTTTGACCCTAACCTGACCTTTTCAGACAGATTCCAAACACGATTTATTACACTTGGATGACTTGGTTGCCCATTGAAAGTCGCACATTGGGTAATGGCTGAGTAGTTACTTTCTCACAATAAATGGAGAATAGAAATTGAATGAGGTTAGAAGAGCAATGCTTTTTCATGAGGAAGCGATTCTGGAGGTTTTGAAAGAGGCGCATCCGGGCTCACTCGGTTCATCTGAAACACGCGATGCGCCTGGGATTCCACAGCCAGAGCCAGGTATCCGCAATGGCATAACAGACTATCTCATCAAACTATTGGCAGAACAATGTCGTGTTGAACATACTTTGGCAAGAGGTCCATGGAAGCTGATCCCAAGGGAATTGAACGAGCGCGGTGGCGACGTGTCTTAGGTGGTAACGCGCATCTGATACATTTGGGCTACCTCCAGCCGGTCCACTTTTGGCAGGCCGTCAGATCGAACAGGAGTTACGGGCGCGAGGGTTTCGCATTCTGGGCTGGGAAGCGCCGGGACCCTGGGTAGCGCAAGCCCTGCGGCAGCCGGAGTATCAAGGTGTAGTGGGACTGCTTTCGATCGGTTTCATTGCCTGCACGCTGTTGACCATTCTGGGCTTTGTCCTGTACACAGTGTCATCATTCCGGGAGCGGGCCATCGAAACCGGCGTGCTCCGCGCTATCGGGTTCACCCAGTGGGAGGTCATCGCCTTCATGGGATGGGAGTTGATCGTCCTGCTCCTCTTCGGGCTGGCTGCGGGTACTGGGATTGGCATCTGGACGAGCCGCGCATTCATTCCCTACTTGCAGACCGGTATCGATCGCATGCCGAGACTTCTACCCCTGGCTCCTCAGATAGCATGGCCAAGAGCTTACCAAGTCTATCTCGTCCTGGGAATCCTGTACGTAGGCTCAACGGCTCTACTGACGATTTCGCTTATGCGTTCGCAGGTTACGCAGGCCCTCAAGATGGGTCAGACGATTTGACGAAGCGGTCATAAGGTGAAAGCGGCCGATGACTCGCATCGAGCAGGAACCAAGTCCGCCCTGCGAGTCGAGTCAGGACGGTCTACTATGCGTTCACTTTGAAAACGCGCATTTATTGAATTGCGTATTGCGTATTCCGTATTGCGTAAGGGCAGGCGAGACAGCCACGTTTCAAATGCGTAATCCGTGAGAAAAGTCTCGGTTTCCAACGAGATTCACATTAGCAATGGAGGTATGCCCTGCAGAGCGATGTGACGATGGATGAAATTGTCATTCAGACACCTGCTCGCCTTCATTTCGGCCTTCTCGATTTGAATGGCGGCCTCGGTCGGATAGACGGCGGAATCGGTCTGGCGCTGTAACAGCCCAGGACCGTCATCTCCGCCCGGCGCAGCGACAAGATCGAAGCGTACTGTCCGATGGAGCGGGCCATTGAAGAGCGGTTGAACGCAACTGTCCGCAAGGTCTGCGCGGTTTATGAGTTGCCCGGCGCGTCGGTTGAAATCAAGGAACGGGCCAAGCCCCATTCCGGCCTCGGCAGCGCTTCGCAATCGTTGGTAGGCGCAGGGATCGCCGCATGCGCTCTTTACGGGCTGAAATCGGGCGCGCCGGAGATCGCGGCGCTGGTCGGACGGGGCGGAACATCCGGTATCGGCATTGGCGCGATAGAACATGGCGGCTTTCTGCTGGACGGCGGCCATCGCTTCCGGCGCGGGACGGGCAGCAAAGAGGGTTATTCTCCTTCATCGGCATCGGTGGGCGTACCGCCGCCCCCGCTGCTCGCGCGCTACAGCTTCCCGGCCTGGGACGTGCTGGTCGTCATCCCCCAAGGCGAGGGCGCCAGCGGTGAACGGGAGCGGGATCTGTTCGAGGAGGCCTGCCCGATCGAGGCCGAGGACGTGGAGAAGATGTCCCGCATCCTGTTGGCGCAGATGTTGCCTGCGCTGCTGGAGGAGGACCTGCTGACGTTTGGCGCGGCCATGGAGGCGTATCAGAGCTACGGCTTCAAGGTCTTTGAGTTGAACACGCAAGGCCCGCTCATCGCGGAGTGCATGGATTTCTTGCGGGCAAACGGGGGCGTAGGCGTCGGCATCAGCAGTTGGGGGTCGGCGCTTTATGCCTTCGGGCACGATCTTTCGGACTTGCTCGACAGGGCCGAAGCGTGGCTGGCTGCCAATGGCGGAGGTGAGGCGTTTCTGACCAGGGCGAACAACGTCGGATTCAGGCAGATCGGATTCGCAAATGGCGAGACTCCATGTGAGAAAGTAGCCGATGAGTATCCCGTTTGAGGCCACGATTTCTCGCATGTTCTGCACCCTGGGAACTGGGTGCCGTTTGGGCCTGTCTCGCCTGCCTCTACGCAACACGGAACACGCAATTCGCAGTGCGGAGAAAAGCGTGTTTTCACTGTGAGCGCACTTTAGGCACAGGTCTAATGACAGTACTCAAACTTTGCGGCACGACCAGCGTCGAAGATGCCCGCCTGGCCGGGCGCGCCGGCGCCGACTTCTGCGGCATTCTGGTGGACGTAAACTGGTCAGAGCGCAGTCTGACCTTGGAGCAGGCGCAAGCCGTGGCGGCGGGATCCGGCGTCCGCAATGTCATTCTGCTGTGCAACCCAAGCGCGGCGTTCGCAAAAGATGTGGCGGAGACGGTGCGGCCCTTCGCGTTGCAGCTTCTCTGCCATGAGCCGCCGTCGCTGGTCTCGGAGTTGAAGAGTTCCCTGTCATGCGCGATCTGGAAGACAGTCCATCTGCCGGTTGTGGCTGGTCAGGCAACGCCGCAAGCATACGAATCAGCCGGTGCGGATGCGCTTCTGGTGGACTCGGTGGACAGCAGCGAAGGGTTCACGCGCCTGGGAGGTACGGGCAAGGTCGGGGACTGGGCCGCCGTAGCCGCGTTGAAGGAACGAATTGACATTCCCATTTTTCTCGCAGGTGGCATCAGCCCGGATAACATCGCCGATGCGATTCGCCTGGTGGGTCCCGACGGCATCGACCTGAGCAGCGGCGTTGAGGCCACTCGCGGGCGACGCGATCCTGTAAGAGTGGATCGTCTGATGCAGAGATTTCGTGATGCCGCTGGGCGCAATGACGGGCCGGAGCCTACCCCTTGACTAGGAACGGACTGGTAGAAACGCGAGGGGAGAATCCTCATTTCTCTTTTAGCGGCTAATGGCTGGCCTGCTCCCCAGGCTGGGCTGTGTGGGACTGGGGAGTTTTCTGTTGCCCGCCGTCAACTGCTTTGCGATCGCGCCGATGCCGCGCCGACCGGTTATCAACCACTGGTGCTGTAGCGTCCACACGGCCAAATTCTTGCCTACGGGCAATCGGGAGTTGAATGACGGCAAGACCATCAAGTCGAGCGGCGACCACAAGGAGGTGAACTGGATTTCGGCCAGGCGCATTGCATCAGCGTTCAGGTCACGGAGAAAGCTGCTATGTGGGCGCAACTGGATCGCCGCGGGAAGGCTGGTGGCGAAAGCTGTCCATGTGCCGTGATGGGGCGTAGCCACAGCCAGGAAGCGACCCGTGCGCGCAAGCCCGCCCATGCGCTGAACATAGTAGCGTGCGACAATCCCTCCCAGGCTGAAGCCGACGAAATCCAACTGCTGGTTTAGCGGGAAACTCGCGTCGATAAATGCGTGCAGTTGCTGGGCAAGCGTCTCCAGGGGGACGCTACAGTCACTGGGCGCAAGCGTGACCGCGTAGGTTTTCAGTCCCATTTCGGAGAGATGGCTTTCGAGAGGTCTGAAGATAGTGGCGTCATCTTTGTAGCCATGCACGAGAACGGTTGGCCGCCGCGACTCTCTGCGCGCGACAACTGCGGGAAGCAGGCGCACCGTCGCACCGTCATTTGAGTTCCCAAGCGGTCGTTCCCAGACCGACTGCCTGGCCAGTTGATACTGTTGCCAAAGGCGGTCGCGAATCGTGGACATTGTGCTTAAGTAGATCCTGGGACTAAAGATTGTTTCGCTTTACCAACTCTAACACATTTCGAGCCAACTGCTGAACCGGATGCGGGCTACCCTATCAGAGGCATGGCGCTCTTTAGCAATATCGCCCGATCAGGTAGAATACTCTTAGCCCGAATTGACGGGATTGCGGCTCTCCAATAACAGAAGGTATCTTGTTCCGCAGGCCGGGCCAAAAACAGGACGGCCTCATCATGCAAGTGGGGCCGCGAGACGATCTACAATCAGGGGGAAACAATGCGAACCGAACTTACGGCGGGCACACCTGCTCCCACATTTGAGGCCACGACAGACAGCGGCGAAACGGTCAACCTGGCCGATTACCGCGGGCAGAAGGTAGTTCTGTACTTCTACCCCAAAGACGACACGCCCGGATGCACCACCCAGTCTTGCGGCTTTCGCGATATTCATGAAGAGATCAGCGAAAAGAATGCCGTTGTTTTCGGCATCAGCCCCGATGGACAGGAAAGCCACCAGAATTTCCGCTCCAAGTTCGATCTGCCGTTTACGTTGCTGGTGGATGAGGATCACGCCATATCCGAGGCATACGGCGTCTGGGGCGAGCGCACCATGTATGGACGCACATTCATGGGCATCCATCGAAGCCATTTTGTGATCGGCGAGAATGGCGACCTGCTAGAGGTCAGCTATAACGTGGCACCGGCGGATAGCCCCGTCAACGCGCTGGCCGCGGTCTCGTAGAGTTGCTAACTCAAAAGTCGCTGGTTGAGGCAATTTGTGGTGGTCGGTCTGACGCAACAGGGGTGATCTCCTCGAAATGAGGAGGGCAGCCTTGTTGCCGCCTGAAATGCGTGGCAGGTTGCTATTACGGAAGCCTGCTTAGCAGATCCGCACCCCATAGGCCGAAAAGCAGATAGATAACGACGACGATAACCAAGAGGGTGAGAATGGTATTCCACTGGGCGCGAATCCTCCTGATCTCCGACCAGACAAATTTCGGCTTCAGCAGGAGAATGAAGGCAAGCAAAAGGAAGACAAGCAGCAGGCGTCTGATCGTCACTTTTGAACTGTTCCGCTAGAATCCTTGTATGGATGGCTCTTGGCTCTTGGAACAACTGACGCAGTTTTCAGCGGGTGCAGGGCTGTGGCTGGCGTTGAGTTTCCTGCTGGCCGCCCTGACCAGCGGTGTCACGCGGTTCGTAGCTCCGGACTTGGAACGCCTCGTGCGCGTTGTGCGGTGGGTACAACTGCCGTACATCGGGCTGATTCTGGGGGGACTGTCCCCGCGCCTGATGGGTTTGACAGAAATCGACTGGGCATCGGGGCTAAGGGTAGGAGTCCTTCTGCTGGTTGGTCTGTTGACCCTGCTTGTCATGATCCGCATCGGTCTTCATACTGACAAGGAACTTCCGCAGGGAACGCCGCTACGCAGCAGAGCATCCAGTCTTCGGTTGATAGAGAGCAGCGCACAAGAGTTTCACTGGTGTTTTCTTCGAGGCGCGGTCTGGGAACTCCTCCTCTCATTGCCAGCGGCGCAGCACTCAGCCCAGTATTGGGCCGTCTGGATTGGCGCCGCGCTTGCGCTGCCGGGCATTGCTTTCCACCGCAGGCAAACCTCCGATCGACTGATAACGGCACTGGCGCTGGCGACGACCTCAACGCTGTTCCTCTTTACGCGTAACTTCTGGCTGTGCTGGCTCCTCCATTTGAGCATACGCGTCATTTTTCTATGGAGCCAGCCGGGCCGACAAAATGCCGCGTAAATTGAAGTTGCAGGGCTGTGAAGAATCGGCCAGTTCAGTTTCCATTGATTACAGGAAAAACCCAACAACCAGCATCAGCGCAAAGAGCGCGGCGGAGACGATCAGCAGTTGCTTCAGGTCGGCAAAGACGCGACTGTACTCGGTTTTCCAATCGGCCTGCTTTGGGCCGGCCGGGGAGGGCGCGGGCTGGGGCGGCTGATCTGAGGCCACCGGCTCAACTCTGGGCTGAGCGGGCGTCATCGGGTCCTGGTCATGTTCCCTGCGGGCGCGCAGATCGCTATAGCTGCGCGGATTTGCTTTGCTGGGGCTGGAACGGCGGCGGCGACTGCGTCGGGCCATGCTTGCTCGTCCTCCATTTACTCATGTTTGCATCTCTGTATGCCGGTTCGTCATTATATCCCACGCTGTCCAACTTCGTCCAACTGGAAGGGCGCCTGGCGAACTTTTCGTCGTATTGACAACAAATCAAATTTCATTATAATGACGTTCGACGTTGGCTTCTTATTGGTTGATCGACCGAGAAACTGCAGAGGGGAGCAAGGCCGCCTTTCATCCTGACGCTGTTAATGTCGGCGCTTCTGGGCCTCACGAAAGCCACTCTTGCCTTTATTGAACTGACTTCCAGCCATGCAGTTGCCGACCTACGCATCCCAACACAATTGGACCTGTGCAGACTGCGGGGCAGCGCCCTCCTCAGCGAAGCCAGCCGGTGTTGTCTACAGCGTTGGAGCAGACCCGACTCCGATTTAGGGCACAATGAATGGTGAGGCGCGCCTGCTGCCATTCAACCGCCGGGGCCAACTCGATCTGATCTGGGGGGTCGCCAGTTCGCCGTGGGGATGCCGTAAACGAACGAGGAAAGGAGGGCATTCGCCAACAAGAGACCGGAGCGCCAAATCGTCCCTGGGTCTGGCCAGCCTGCCCCGATATTCCTCTCGAGTTGTAGACTAGACAGAAGGTTGCTGATTCGCACGCCAGTGCCCGATCAGGCACAACTTGGACAACATCTTAAGGAGGAATTGCAATGAAGAGGCTCACACTGGTAGCTTCCTTGTTCATCATGGCAGCCGTGTTGCTCGCTGCCTGCGTCGCCCCGGCGCCTGCCCCGCAGGCTCCCGCGGAGGAGGAGAAGCCGACGACAGAGCAGGATGACCAACCCACGTCAGACGTAATGGCCCCGAAGGATTGGTACGATCCTGCTGATGTCGGGGCTTCCTACATCAACCTCTGCCCCGACGACCCGCCGCGATACGGCGGCACAATCGTCAGCGCCGACGCGGCGGGAGGCTTAAGAGGCAGCTGGCTGAACGACCACCAGAACAATTTCATCTTTAACCACGGCGTCAGGTCGCTTGCCGGTCAGTACAACAGCTACAGAGGGGAAGGCTATGGGCCCGAGTTGGTCGAAAGCTGGGAGATCTCCGACGACCTGAAGGTATGGACTCTGCACGTCCGCCAAGGTGTCAAGTTCCACGATGGGACGACCTTTGACGCGCATGACCTCAAGTTCACTTTCGAGGTGTGGGGCCATCCGGAGGCCGCCAGCGGTCACCAGAGCACTTGGGCACGCGTTGTCGGTGGAGAAGCCTTCCAAAACGGCGAGGCCGAAGATATCTCCGGTGTCAAGCTGATCGACGACTTTACGATCGAAATCACCTGGATATCTCCCTACAGGCAGTTCTTTGGGACGATTGCCAACGAAAATGTCTTCAGTAAGGACGGCTTGGAGGGCGTTCCCTGGGGCGAAATAGGATCTCATCCCAATGCGAGCATAGGAACCGGCCCCTTCAAGCTGGCCGAACTGGTTCCCGACCAGTACTACGTCCTCGAACGCAATGAGGACTACTGGGAAGGCCGTCCTTACCTGGACAAGATAATCTTTCGCTTCGGCCTGCGTGCTAGCATGGCGACCTGGGTCGCCGCGCTCGAGGCCGGCGAGATCCACGCAGGCGCTCAGGTCAGCGGCGCAGAATGGGTACGCATGGTAGAGAACCCCAACACGACGGTCATCGGCGCCCCGATCGGTGCAATCAGCATCTGGCCTAACAATGACCGCTTGCCCGACAAGCGTGTGCGGCAGGCCATGATGTACGCACTGGACCTGCATGCGATACGGGAAGGCATCTGGAAAGATGAGGCCGTCGTCTACAATTGGCACACCTTCGATCCCGGGGCTGAATGGATGAGTCCTGACATCCAGACCTACTCCTACGATCCGGAAAAGGCCAAGGCGTTGCTGGCCGAGGTTGGCTGGGACCCGGACAGGGAGCTGGACCTCTACTTTTACTACGGGGCGGATATCCACAAACGCGTGACCGCAGCCATGCAACAGTACTGGGCTGACGTCGGCGTGAAGGTGAACACCCAGTTTCTCGACATCCCAACCCTGGTGGAAAGAAGGAGCCAGGACGACTACGACATGATTTATGGATGTTGCTTCGCCCAGTTGCCTGACACCTTTGAAGCAACACTGAAGTGTGGCGCCTCCCCTAACACGGCGCACTACTGCAATGAAGAGTTCGATTCACTGGCAGAGGCAGCCCTGGCTGAGACCGACCCGGAAAAGGCAAAGGATCTCTGGTACCAGGTCTCGGAGATTGTCGCCGAGGACCTCCCCCTCCTGCCTTTCTGGCAGCAGGATCGTCGCGAAGCCATCAGCGCAAATCTGTGCAACTACCGCTTTTTCCTGACCCAGACCTCTTGGGCCGACAGGATGACGCATACCTGGTATCTTAAAGAGTAGCGGATTCGGCGCAGGTTTCGCTGCGCTCCTGACTGTGGCACAGAAAGTAAGCACTCTGAAGCAAGCCCCTCTCTCTCGGCGGGCCTCCTCTGTTGCGCCGGGAGGGAGGGGATGCCATGTACACAAGAGTGGGCGTTTCAATCCGCAAGCATCGGGGAACGGTTGACCCTTGCAAGACGGACCGTCTGCTGCAGCGTCGGAGCAACACGCCCATCGAGGTGAGCAATGCAGAGGTATCTTCTTCGACGGCTCGGGCTAGCTCTACCCGTCCTGCTGGGCATCTCGATCGTCACGTTCACGTTTAGCGAGCTGGCGCCCGGTGACGCCGTCTCCGCCCTGGTCCTCTCCCAGCTGGACCAGACCGAAGACTTGCAGCTGGATATGGAGGCATTACGAGCCAAATATGGCCTGGACAAGTCGCCCCCTGAGCGTTACCTGCGCTGGTTGCAGTCGATCTTCACCGGGAACTTGGGCAAGCGAATTATCTCTCGCGAGGATGTATCAGTTGCGATTGGGCGGCGCTTGCCAGCCACGCTTCAACTGATGGTAACCTCGTCCGTCATTGCGCTCGTCGGCGGCATATCCTTAGGTATCTTTTCCGCAATCAAACAGTATTCGTGGGCCGACTACCTGTTCACGACCTTTGTCTTCATCGGCATCTCGATTCCCAACTTCTTTGCCGCCATTGCGGTCTTATACCTCTTTGGCGTTAACTTGCGCTGGCTGCCGACCAGCGGCTACTCCACTATCACTTTGACCGATCTCAGCTTCTTCGCCAGCCTGTTCGATCGACTCAAGTACCTGATTATGCCGGCGGGTGTGTTGGCGATTGAAGGCATGGCAAGCTACATGCGCTACACGCGCGCGAGCATGTTGGAGGTTTTGCGGGCCGATTACGTCACGACAGCACGCAGCAAGGGTCTACGCGAGAAGCTGTTGATTTTCAGACACGCCTTCCGCAACGCCATTCTCCCGCTTATCACAATCGCCGGATTGCACGTGCCGGGGCTTTTCGGCGGCGCGCTGATTATCGAAACTATCTTCGACTGGCCTGGTTTGGGCAGGCTGTATTTGGAAGGCGTCGCCTCACGCGACTATACCTTGATCATGGGGATGGTGCTGATATCGGCCGTCCTCATCGTCGTCAGCAACCTTTTGGCCGATGTGGCGTACGCAGTGGCGGACCCGCGCATCCGGTACGAGTAGAGTGAACACAGAATGCGGAGCGGGAAACCGGGCGTTGCCCTTGGAGACACGACCACATGACTGTAGAGACCGCCGAGAGTTCCTCCGGCCTCAGCCCCGTGAATGGCGCCGCGGCGGCGCTGCCTGAGCGACGCTACCAAACATTGCGGCGCTTCGTCAGGCACAGGTTGGCGCTGGCAGGGGCGATCTATATCACGATAGTTGTCCTGATGGCCTTCCCTCTCGCCCCCGTGGTCGCCCCCATATCTCCTAACCGTATGGATCTGAAACAGACGGAGGCGCCGCCGAATGCCTCCCACATACTGGGCACCGACCAGACTGGCCGCGATGTCTGGAGCCGGGTGGTGTACGGCGGGCGCGTATCGATGTCGGTCGGGCTGGTCGCCGTGGCAATCTACCTTAGCATCGGGACGGTGCTCGGCTGTCTGGCCGGATACTATGGCGGCAAAGTTGACATGATCATCATGCGCATTACCGACATCGTGATGTCATTTCCCACGCTCATCATCCTCATTAGCATTGTGGCGATCGTGGGCCCTGGGCTGTTGAATGCGATGCTGGCGATTGGGCTGATCAACTGGACAAGCATTGCGAGGCTTGTTCGCGGCCAGATCCTGGCCATCCGCGAGATGGACTTTATTATTGCTGCTGAGTCGATCGGCGTATCAAAGAGGCAGATCATCGTCAAGCATGTTTTTCCCAATGTAGTAGCGCCCCTTATTGTCGCGGCCAGCTTTGGAGTGGCCGGAGCCATCCTCACCGAAGCCGGTCTGAGCTTTCTAGGCTTAGGCGTGCAGGCGCCGACTCCGAGTTGGGGAACCATGATAAATGAGTCCAAATCTATCCAGATCGTCGAGCGTATGGTCTGGCTCTGGATTCCGCCGGGCCTGATGATTACAACCTGTGTGCTGGCCATCAATTTCATCGGCGATGGCCTGCGTGATGCACTCGACCCGCGTATGCTGGTGCGCTGAAGAGACGGCTAAAGATGGATCCGCCCGCTGATAGGGCAATGAAAAAGCGACCAAGGAGACAAGATGATAACGCCAGAGCAGAAGGCGCAGTTCCACACATTTGGATTCATCCACTTGCGGCAGCAGTTCTCGCCTGAAGAGATGGAAGCGGTCACGCGAGAAGCAGACAATTTGTGGGAAGAGCAGCGAGGCGGTGGACCGCCGACGGGTCAGAATCAGGGCATAATCGACATCGTAGAAAAGGGTGAGGTGATGACGAAAATGCTCGTCGATGACCGCATATGCGGGACGGTCGAGGCTCTGTTGGGGCCGGGGTTTGTCTGGAACGGCTCCGGCGGCAGCCTCTCCTTTACAGGCGTGACCGACAAGGGCGTGCATCACTGGCATACGGACAGACCCAATGAGCCGCACGCCAACACTTACAGTTTCCACCTCTACCTGGACAAGGTCAGGGCCGATACGGGGGCGCTTCGCGTCATACCCGGTTCGCACAAGCCGTCCCTCCACGACGAGCTACTCTCTCTCAACGCGCAGGCCGACGACACTTCCATGAAAGTCTTCGGGCTTGGCCCCACCGACATGCCCGGCGTCGCCATCGAGTCGGACCCCGGCGACATCGTTTTCTTCAGCCAGAAGATCTACCACGGCGTATACGGTATGCAGCCGGGCCGTCGCTATTTGAAACTGCGATTTGCCGGCAAGCTGGAGACGGACGAGCAGATCGCCTCCTTTATGCGCTACAACAGAAGAGGCCATATCTTCCGTCCCGACGACGCCTATGTCAAGAGCGATCATCCGCGCATCAGGGCAATGGTGGACCCGCTGCTGGAGCTGGCCGCCCGCACCGAAGCGGAGCGAGAACATTTCGATGCCCTCGGCGCGAAGGAAGACAGATATGATGTCTACATGGATACCTAGATGCCCGCCTGACGCGTCGTCTCACCCTGTGTGCGCTATAGAACAAACACATGCCCGGCGTCCTCCTTGACCCCCCCAAGTTGTCGGCTACCTTGAACAGACAAACATACCAGAGGACACGTTCATCGCCGCGAAAGTCTAAGATGATAACTACATAACCATTGGGGACGACGATATACGATCCAGAGAAGTGTTTCAATGGATTCACGCGGCTCGGCTTTGGCAAGAGCAAGCTGAGTTGATCGACATGAACGGCAACTGTGCTCATGCCTGGAACATCATTGGCGAAGGGTGGGCTGTTCAGGATGCGGGAATACAGCTGGGACGGGGAGTCGGTCTGGGACTTTGCGCCGTCAGGCCGTTTCCGTTGTTGAGGCGCCGCCATCCGCCCGACAGAAGGCAACACGATTTCTTATGGCCAGGCCGTCCATGCCGGACGGCGAGACCGAATGGGAATACACAGGCGAACGGAATCAGGGCACGATTCACGGCTACAGCGGCATCGCCGCTAACTTCCACCCGGAGCGCTTCGTCCGGCTGTGTGCGAACTTTGCAAACCGCCCGGACGAGACCAATAGAGAGAGAAGAGGACCCCGTGACAAAGATCGCTTACATCGCAGCAGGCAGCACCACTTTCGCACCCCGCTTCGTGGCGGATATCATGACGCGCCCAGCATTGGCGGGCTGCACCTTGTCGCTGATGGACATCGATCAAGACAATCTGGACGTCATCACAGCCCTGTCCAAGAAGCTTGCCAGGCAGCTTGACATCCCCATCGTGATCGAGCCAACCTTGGACAGGCGCAAGGCACTCGATGGCGCCAACTACGTCATATCGACTGCCACTGCTCTGGGAGGCCGAGAGGCAAGGGTAATCGAACGCAAGATCATGCTCAACTATGGGCTGGATGTGTCCTCTGGTTGCACGACCGGTCTCGGCGGAGTCTTCCGCACCATGCGCTATGCACCCCTGATGTTGGGCATTTGCCGTGATATGGAGGAACTCTGCCCCGATGCCTGGCTGTTCCACTATGCCAACCCAACGACGACAGTGCCGCTGCTCATGAACGAAGCATCGCCCATCAATAGCATGGGCCTCTGCCACAGCGTGCAGCATACGGCCGAGACTCTGGCCGGGTACATTGATGCCCCGTTTGAGGAGACCGGGCACTGGGTGGCCGGCGTCAATCACCAGGCCTGGTTCCTCCGAGTCGAGTGGAACGGCGAGGACGCCTATCCGTTGCTCTTTGAGAAGATGCAGGACCCCAAGCTATATGAGAAGGACATCGTACGCTTCGAGATGATGAACTGCTTCGGGTACTTCCTGACTGAGTCGAGCGGGCACAACGCGGAATATGTCCCCTACTTCCGAAAAAATCCTGAAATGATCGAGCGTTACACACCTGGCATCCATGCTCTAACGTGGCAGGAGAGGGAGATCGAGCGGGAACCCGAGCGTCGAGCAGAGCTACGTGATAAAGCCTACGGCGATGAGCCGCTGGATGTCTCCAGGAGCCCGGAATACTGCGTCGGTATCATCAATGCCATGGAGACCAATGAGCCTTTCCGGTTCAACGGCAACGTGCTGAATGATGGCCCGATTACGAACCTGCCGTCCAATATCGTCGTGGAAGTGCCGTGCCTGGTTGACAACATGGGGATTCATCCGTGCTTCGTGGGAGATCTGCCGCCCCAGTGCGCGTCGCTGAATGCCAGCCGCAGCGCAGGAGATCCGCTGGCGGTCAAGGGGACGCTCGAGGCGGATCGCAAGGCGATCGAGCAGGCTGTGGCACTGGATCCGCTCACTGCCGCCCTACTTACGCTCGATCAGATCCACGAGATGGTAGAGGAAGCCTTCGTCGCGCTGGCGGAATGGCTGCCCGAGTTCAAGTGAGAGACCGAGCCGGCATACCGGAGGCTACGACTGAATAAATTTAGCAACAGGTCAATCCTACCCACTTCATTGCTTGGAGGTAACACGATGACGACGACAGCCACTTCGACCCTAAGCGAGCAACAGATAGCCGACTACCAAGAGAACGGCTATCTGGTTGTGCGCAATGTCTTGTCTGCCGACGAAGTCGACGAGTTTCGGCGTGTCGTCCAACACCATGCGCAAGTCAATGCCTACCCGCCTTCGCTGAAGTACCCGGAACCGGCGAAATACACGATCAGCGGAAACAAACTGGCCGAACCGGGTCTGGCCCCGATTGCTGAAATCCCGGCCGTCATTGACGCCGTTGAGGGCCTGTTCGGTCAACCGGCTCATCTGGCTGCCTTCGTCGCCTATGTGCGCACGCCGGGCAACAAAGGCGGCCCGGCGCACTGCGACTACAAGCGTTGGCGGCCGGTCGGCTCTTCGATGAACTGGATGTTCGCTATCATTCCCCTCACCGATTTCGATGAGGTGTACGGCCAATTCCTCGTCTCCCCCGGCTCGCACAAACTGACGCAAATGATCGATGAGAATGTGCATATTCAGGATCTCACCGGTCCTGATCCCAAGCAACTGCCCCCCTTCATCGATCCCGATCTCAAGGCCGGCGACCTGCTGCTGGCGAACCAGCACACGTGGCACTTGGCGCCAACCGGCACTGCCCAGGACGACCGCTGCGGCATCTTCCACAAATTTTGTGCGGCCAACGCGCCGCCCGCCGCGGGCCACTATCCCTACAATTCCGCCGCCCTCAACGCTCTGAGCGACGCTGGCAAGCGCCTGATCCCGGTCTGCTTCGACAAGCCCATTGCCACGACGCGCCTGCTCATCGAGCGTCCCGACGGCGACGGTTCCCGATACCTGCTGCTGCGCGACGAAGAGCAAGGCGGCTGGGGTCTGCCCGGCGGCGAAGGATGGGAAGAGGAGGGGACCGGAGGCTGGGACGTGGGCGCGCGCATCGCTTCCCTGCAAGCCCTGACGAAAGAGCAGCTCGGGCTGGACATACCCTGGATGTCCTATATCGAAGATGTGGAGATGGAGGACGGCATCTGCCGCGTGTATGGATTTTCTGATGAAAGTCTGGCGTCGCGTTCGTTGAGCAACGGTCTTTGCGACTGGTATTCAGAAGACCAGTTGGAGCGTCTCCTCGGTGGAAGCCATTACATCTATCGCGCCGTGCAGACATGGCATCGAGATGACCTCATTCGCGGCAAGGGCAAGGCCCACCATCAGAGCAAAGTTCAGTTTGAGTAAGTTTTCTCTACCAGCGATTGACGGAATCGAGTGTCGAGAATGCGAGAGAGTCGCGTGGCTCCGCTTCGCTTCCATCTGCTCTTGTTGAATTCATAAGGGCGCTTTTCACTTCAAACCGAAAGGGGGAAGGCGGCTTCCTGCAGGGTGACGACGCGGGAATTGCCGCCGAATTTCCATGAAGCTGGCTATGTCTGCAAGGCTTGACGATGATTCTCTGACACTCGCCCGGCAGTTGGGCGCTACGCACGTTGACGGCGGCGGGCAGTCTCTTTACCTTTCCAACAGAGGCTACTACGAGTTTCAGGACCTCCTGCTTTTTCGGCAGAGAATCGAGGATGCCGGTCTGAAATGGGCAGTGCTGGGAGGGATCCCCCAAGACTGGAGCCACAAAATCAAGCTGGGCCTGCCGGGCAGGGATGAGCAGATTGAAAACTGGTGCAAGACTCTGAGAAACATGGGGGCGGCCGGCGTGCCGGTGCTGGGCTACTTCTTCTCGCTGCGCTGCCGCGACGGCAACTATGGGCTGCGGACCTCAAAGTCGACGCGCGGGCGCGGCGGGGCCATCGTGCCGAGCTTTGACTACGACCTCGTGCAGGGCGCGCCGCAGGACTATTGGGAGCCTCCCGTCAGCGAAAATGTGGAGGCGAGTGATGAGGAGATGTGGGACAATCTCACCTACTTTCTCAAGGCTGTCATACCGGTCGCTGAGGAGGCGGGCGTAAAAATGGCTCTCCACCCGGACGATCCACCGATTTCGCCCATTGCCGGCGTCGCCAGAATCATGCGAAGCCATGAGGCATTGAAGCGCTTCATCGAAATCGTGCCCAGTGACCACAACGGGCTGTGGTTTTGCCAGGGAACAATCTCGGAGATGCCCGGCAACGTGATCGATGCGATCAGATACTTTGGCAGCCGAAAAAAGATATTCTACGTGCATTTCAGAAATGTGACGGGAACGGTCCCTGCCTTCTCGGAGACCTTTATCGACGAGGGGCATGTCAATGCGCTGGAGGCCATGTTTGCCTACAAAGATGTGGGGTATGAAGGCGCGCTGATGTACGATCATGTGCCTGTTCTGGACGCAGACGACGAGAAAAGCTATGCGTCGATAGCCTTCGCGGTCGGGTACATGAGAGCGCTGCTTGACGTTGTAAGCGGCGAGACCGAGCAGAGTCTCTTAACCCGGCGTAACGCTGCATGACCGTGCGTGTCCGTTGCCTTCATCTTTAGGGAAAGCCGTTGCGCAACGAGGTCAACAAGAAGCTGGGCTATTGAAGTCAAGAGCGGCCAGGGAGCAATGAAATGTTGTCTGAGTTGGAAATCGGCCAATTTCGCGGGTTCGGCTATGTCGTGTTGCGGGATTGCCTCAGTCCGGGCGAGGTCCACGGTTTGCAGGAGGCGCATGAGCGGGTGATCGCCGAGGCCCCGATCAATAACTATTTCGACGGCGGCGTCGGCACAAGAACTGTGTCGCCCTTCGTCGAGGCCGACGATACGTTCGGTGCGCTGATTGAGCATCCCGGCGTACTGGAAGCCATGCGCGACATCTGGGGTACGGAGTGCTTGTACAACGGCGGCAGCGATATGTGGGCCAACCTCGATGACACGCCCTGGCACTCCGACGGCCAGCCGGGACGGGAGCAGATCTCGCTCAAGGCCGCCATTTATCTTGATGAGCAGGACAGCGAGCAAGGCGCGCTCAACGTGATTTCGGGCAGCCATCATCCCGAATACTGTGCCGCCATCTTCCGCTCTTGCGGCTACTGGGACGACAGACGCCCGCGCCTGCGGCTCGATCCGCACGAGGTTCCCGGGTCTGTCTCCCTGCCGACGCGACCGGGCGACGTGGTGCTGTGGGACAACCGCCTCTGGCACTCCGCCTTCAGGCGCAAAGACGGTCGCCCGCGTCGCACCATGTTTATCGGCTACACGCCCGACCCCCTGGATGACCTGCTGGCCATCTCCGGCCTGCGCGCGACCGTCCGCGCCCATTTGAACGAGGAGTATCCGTTCGTTTACAGCAAAGAGATGATGCGGAAGGGCGGTCCAGCGCGGGGGAAGATGGCGACGCGGTTGGAGGAGTTGGGCGTGGAAAACGTGCGGGAGTAGAGCGTTGGGTTCAGCCGTTTGATGGGACGGAACCAAAAGGTCACTCTTGAAGATTTTTCGTATTGGCGTTGGCATTGAAGACCATTCCGCCGAAAGAATCTTCAAACTATCGGGTTGAACGCACTCAAGGAATCCGAATCTGGCGGAAAGTCAGACGAATAGGAATAGCGAATGATCTCCTCAACTGCCTGCGAGGTCGCCAGCGCGCCTACGTAGCCTGCGCGCAAGGGCAACGGGCAAATCCGCCACTTATCGGACACCGAGGCTTGGATCGTGTTCTGCCCTGGTCGGTGTCTTGTCGCCAAGTCAGGTTCAGCCAAGATGTCAGCGGCAAAGCGCAGGCCACAGCCCTCCGCTTTGGCAACAGCTTCTCCGCGAGTCCACAATTGCAAGAATATGCGGGCCTGCTGCGACTCCGTCGCCCGTTCCAGTTCCTCAAGCTCCCGCGCCGTGAAAGCTTGTGCGGCCAGCGCCCCGGATTCGGGGATTGGCCGCAGCAGTTCAACATCTACGCCAATGGGATGACCGGAACCGACCGCCAGGACAGCCAGGTCACACGAATCGGCAAGGTTGAACTCCAGTTCTTTGGACAGGCCGGATGCCAGGGCAGGTTTCGCTTGCGGCCCGTAGACAAACCGAATTTCGTGCGCGGGCAGATCCAGATAGTTGCCCAAGATTCGGCGAACTGCACCCCGTCGGGCGACGAAGCGGCGGGCATGAAGGTGGGAGCGGAAGCGCTGGACGCGCCGCCATTCATCGTCGGACAGCGGCCCCTCCAGTTCGGCGAGGCTTTGCGCGTCCACAGCCAGATTCCACGCCCAGACGTGTATCTCTGCGCGGCGCGGCGGCGCGGGGCGCTGATTCCCTGTGAAGCCCCCCCTTCTGTCGATAGCGTTCATGGCACCGTTCTGCGCCCTTTCCACATTGGCCCTCCGTAGCGCATCTGCCACCACAATGCCTGGGCGGCGATGCAGGTCATCAGCAGGACAGAGACAGGCAGCAGAAGCGCATCGCCCACCCGTTGACCGCTGCGCCAGGCGGTCAGCCCTCGCACAACAAGCCCCGTAGCAATTAGCATCAGCGCCCACAAGGGATGGCCGGGCACGTTCGCTCCGGCGAATCCAAGGCCGAGCAATATCCATGGGGCGAGGAAGACCAGCCAATGGAAGACCGCGCCGACGATCAGGCCTGCGGCATTGCCGAACCCTGCCAATATGTTCTTCGCATAGCCATCGCGAACCGATTGCCAACCATGGTACATGCGACAGGTGATGAGGCCGTCCGCCTCGGCCATGCGCAGTCGCAGACCGGCCTTCTTTGCCAGGCGTGCCAGGCCGACATCGTCCAGCACATTTCCTCGCACTGCTGCATGGCCGCCGAGCCGCCGGTAGGCCCGCCGACGGAAGGCGATGCACTGTCCGTTGGCGGCGGCCAGAAGAGCGCAGCGTGTGTAATGGACGCCGAGGACAGGCAGATAGGCGTGGATGGCGAGCGCCATGAGGGGCACACAACAGCGCTCGGCCCAAGTTACTGTGTGCTGGGTCGGCCAGACTGCGAGCATGTCTGCGCCGCTCCTTTCCATTTCGCATAGCAACGCTGCCAGTGCGCCCGGCTGCCAAAGCACGTCGGCATCGACGGAAATCAGAATCTCCCCCTTTGCGCCCGCGGCCAACTGTTCGCAAGTCAAATTCTTCCCCAGCCAGCCAGGGGGGATCGGGCTGCCGTCAAGAATGTGGAAGCGGCTGTCGGATGCCGCGCTTTCTTGCGCTACAGCGGCTGTGCCGTCATCCGAGTGGTCATCCAGCAGCAGAAGCTCAAAGCGATGATAGGTCTGGCGCAACACTTCTGGCACCGTTTCCGCGATGACGGCGGCTTCGTTGCGCGCCGGTATCATCACGGAGACAGAGGGCGCGCCTTCGGACATCTCCGACTCCTGCAAAGAGGGAAACGCCCACCAATTTGAGAGAGTGATTATCATCATCCCGGCCAGCGCAACGGAGACGAATAGGATCGTCCACCCGTTCAAACCGGCCCAGATGCCAAACGTGACGGCGACAGCTTTGCCGCCCCGAAAGCCCAGAAAGATCGAGAAGGCGTGTCCCAACACGGCGGCGAGCGCAAGAGCCGCCAGAGGCCAGCCGCTCAAGTGGCCGAACAGCTCCGCAAGAAGGATTGGCAGCAACCCCTTCAGACCGTTTAGTACGATCACCGCCAGGCCAGGCCCTTTTCCACCGGCGCGAATTACGTTTGTCCCGCCGGGGTTGCCGTGTCGGCAATGTTGGGTTGGCCGTCCTCTGCTGTGGGAGGCAGCTGAACGGGCGTCCAATATTCACGCAGCTTTCGGGCGAAGCCTGATTCGCCGCCGAGCAGTTCTCGCTGACCGACGACCAGCGTATAGCGTCCAACCGATGAGTTCGGATGCCAAACGACGATATAGACGACGCCCTCAGCCGGAAAAGTAACTCGCTGACGCTGTCGCCGCCAGTACGCCGTGCGACTGAATGGTTCAAAGAAAATGGTAGCCGCTACCGGTTCCAGCACAGTTGTCCCCGATTGACCCGAAGCGAGCGTCTGGGCCTCCCCAGGTAGCGCAGAAACTGCGTTCTTGTCCAAACCGGTTGCCATGACGCCTACGGTTGGCGCGAAGTCCTCTTCCTTTTCATACTTGACTCGTCTGGACCTTGCCCTTGTCATCTGACTTGCACGATTCATCCGTGAGCAAGGGAGGCGAATGGGCGTAAAGTCCGCTCGTGGCTGGGCCGAGCCAGCATCAACGTCATGCCAAAGACGACCAGGGCCGTCGTCAACAGAAAGAAAATCAGTTCCTCGATGGGCAGAATCCCACCGATGGCAATGCCGTATGACTTTTCCGAGTTGATTGTCCACGTGCCGGAACGGATGGCGAAGGCATCCGCCATAGCCAGGTAAACTGTAGCCGGAACGAGCGTCCAAGCAATGTGCTGTCGATAGTGCCAGAGGATATCAGCGCCGAAACCAAGTTGAATTGAGAGGGGAATGACCGCCCACACCAACTCCAACCCCAGGTAGGCGCCTGCAATCTGTCCCGAACCGAGCAAATAGACGCCATACGCCCCAATCAGAACTGCAACTGCAGTCGACCATAGGCGGATCGCGGGGCGAGGGCGAAAGGCGCGACTGTCAGTTGGTGCGACACGCGCCGCCGCCAGCGTCCACAGGGCAACCAGAAGAGTTTGGGCGACAAAGAAAACATACTCCTCAATCGGCACGTATCCAAGAACGATTCCGCTCACGAGCGCCTGGTCGTACCACCATATTCTCGTGGCGACCAGATAGTTATCCCACGGGGCTGTGTAAAGAACTGCCAGCAATACGTGACCACAGATGACAGGAGCTGCCGGCCAAGCGCGTAACGAAGGGGGAATCCTCTTTCCGGTCCTGTATAGCGTCCAAGTCAAAAGAGCGACGATCAGGATAGGGATGCCGATGAAACCGGTGAGGAATGAAAAATAAGGCATGTTGGCACTGTAGGAGAAAGCGCTCGAAATCTCAGGCGGGCGGAATCAGGTGGCTATCGCCCTATCGTCTTCGTCATTCGGCCTCTGCTGGGCGGCTGATCGGAATTTTTCCAAGAACATCGCCAACATTTCGACGATAGGGTCTCCTGAACTCCCTTGGATCGTCTGGACGGCAGACTGATAGCACGACAGGTAGTGTTCAAGCAAACGGAGGGGGATACGTCGGCGATTCAGGAAGGCGCAAAGCCAATCCGCATCAATGCTGAGCAAGGACAGGTCTCCGAATTTCAGTGTAGCAATGATTCTCTTCGCCAGGCCGAAGTCGTACTGCTCTAACGACGGCAGGCCGGCGGATTCAGTGGGCATATTTGACCAAACATGGGCTGAGATTCGCGGAAGGTTTGCATGAAAGCTGGACAAGGAGTCTTCATACGTTGCCGGACGTTGAGCAGGCCGGTTCAAAGGCGGCGGCGTTTTCAGCAAGTTCTCTACACCGGCAACGGCCTGCTTCAGATCCGTGCCCAGGAAATGCCCGGAAATGGCGCTGCGAATCGGCTCCAGCAAATTGAAGATTCGTCCGCCAAAGGCGACCGGCACATCCTGTTGAGCGATGCGCTCGCTCATCTCCAGCAAATTGTCAGCAGAAGAGAGCTGCTGCGATGCGAGAATGGCGAGGTTCGGTCGAATCTTCTGTAACGTGTTCTCCATCTCTCGCAAGGGCACATTGTTTCCCAAATAGACAATTCCATATCCTCTACGCCTGAGCAGGAGTTGCAACAGCGCCAGCCCGAAAACGTGATGTTCTTCAGGTGGACAGGCCATCAGAATCTGGCCTGGCCGGGTCTGTTGAGGCGAAGCGCCCACAAGGATTTCGATTCGTTGCATGGCCAGGGCTGTTGCAAAATGCACCTGCTGAACGGTAACTTTGTCAGTGTGCCACGCTTCACCCAATTGGCGCAGACCCTGGCAGAGCAAATCAAGGCAAACGGTCTCCACGGCATAGCGAGCAAATGCCTGGGCCAGAGTCCTTTCGGCCCCATTTCCGTCGTAGGCCATGCACGCGGCCAACCAATCGTTGCGGGCTGCGCTGACTTGAGGGTCTTCTCCCTGTTCTTCTCTGCTGTCAAAATGTGGCTCTCCTGCCCAACGTTCACCTCCTAGAAATCGACCGCGCGCAATGCCAGGCTCCCGCAACGGGTCCTGTCCTGCATCCTCAATCGTATGCCAGCGTTCCGCCGCACGGCTGATGCTAAGACCCTCCTGCTGTTGGTGAATCAGCCAAAGCACTGTATCAATATCTCTGCGGGAGTAGATGCGGTGCCCGCCAGCACTGCGCGTTGGGCGGGGGATGCCGTACCGACGTTCCCAGGCCCGCAGCGTTTCCGGCTTGAGTCGCGTCTCCCGCACGACCGCTTTCAGATTGAATGTGGGAGTTTCCATGCCCATAAGCGCCTCAATGTCGCAACGTCCGAATCCAACGCGTGAACAAGAATTGAGTATATTATAACGAATTTGTCAAGCTCTTGTCCAATCTTTCGAAGACGAAGTGCATGTCTCGAATTCCTCGAATTGGGTTAGCAAGATTCGTCTGGTGGACCTTCGTTCTTGCGCGGTATGTATCAGGAAAGGCGTGCCCACGGGCTGGTGTGTCGGGAGGTAGCTCGCATGGGCGCAGGAAAACGCGGGACCTCTAAGCGAGGTTTGCGGCGAGAGCACCAACTAGACAGATTATCAGAACTGTTATATAGTGAAGCAAATTGGATAGACACCAATTTCAAATAGTTCAATGATTTTGTATAATTAACTAAGAGAAAGTTATATGCCATCCCTCAACAGTTCGTTGCCGAGAGCAACACATTCCATAAAATAGCTGGCTTCTCGTCTAATCTTCTTCCCAAACTTTGGAGTTGTAGTATGGATGTCTCCCGCAAATTGGACTCGTCGAGGAAGGCTGCCCAGGGAGTTTCAATGCCCACGGACTTGGGCACTTGCGCAATCGCTCTGGTAAAAGCGACGTCAAAAGGAGCGCAAGAGTTGGTCGCTCCTTACAATCTTAGTCTCCTTCACTTCACAGTTCTCCGACGCTTTCTACACAAAGACAAGTGGACGAGTACTGAATTGACAAAGTTAATCCCTGTCGGCCCATCCCGGATGAGCCGACTCGTGGCCGAGTTGGTCTCAAGAAAGTTATTGCGCCGTCGCCGCCTTCGCAGTGACCGGCGAGTCGTAATGCTGTCGCTGACCGAAGAGGGAAAGGCGTTTACAGTCGATCTGAACCGACTTATGTCAGTTTATGAAGCAAGTCTGACAAAAGGAGTTTCCGAGGAGGCGATGGCCGCTTTTCTGAATGTTACACATACGATTCTTTTCAACGAAGCGGCCCAGGCGCAGACAGGCGCGCCATTGAATACGCCCGACGTGCTGACAACCTTGCTAGAGTAATGCAACTGTTCGTCTTGTATGATGTCCGCCAATTTGATTCTTTCCGCTCCTACTGCGCATTGGAGGCACGGTCGTCACGTCGGCTCCTTCTCATATCAAACGTCACATCCCTGCTCTGATTAGTAACTTCGTTCAATTCCTGTTGATGCGTGATCTCTTCGCTGAAAGCGTACTTGTAACCTATTGCGACTCAGTTTCAATTCATGGGACCTTCGCGTGGTTGGCTTTTTGCCACGGTGAGTCGCGTCCTCTCTGCCGCCGGTCATGAGTTCTTGATCCCATTTTAGATTCACATCGAGTATAGTGTGTCGGATCGACCAATTGTTGAAGGTTTCACAAAACCTGCGCACATACTTAATTTAATCTTGACAGAATCAGGAATATCGAGTACTCTAATGTAGACCGATTACGAACTTTTTGGGGCTGATTCCTTGCCTGCCCCACCCAGCACAGTTACAACGTGAGCAAAGGTGCTCAAATGGCTATCAAGATTCGAGAATGGGAGCGGCCCCTGCTTTCGCTCGCAAACGAGGCCCGGCAGACTGATGATCCGCTGCCAGCCGTGCAAGTTGCAGACAGTGAGACATTGGCGCTCGCCTATGACTATTGCGAGGAAGTCACCAGGATCAAGAGTGGCTCCTTCCACATGGCCTCGCGATTTCTGCCAACAGCAAAACGCCGCTCCGTGCGAGCGCTATACGCCTTCTGCCGCAGCACAGACGATATAGTGGATGAGGCCCCTGTCGGCCAGGATAGTATAGAAGTGTTGCGAGCGGCTCTTGAGGCTTGGCATTGGCGTTCCTTGTCGCCCATTGCAGATGCTTCGGATCCAATTGTTGCAGCATGGACGGACACGCGCCTACGCTATCGTATTCCGCAAAGCTACGCCGAGCAGTTTTTCCAGGGTGTGGCCCGGGACATTGGGTTCAAACGTTACGAGACGTTTGCGGATCTGACCACCTACTGCTACGGTGTCGCGGCGACGGTCGGTCTGATGTGTATGTACATCGTCGGCTTTTCCAGCGTTGACGCGATCCCCTATGCCTTGAAATTGGGCGTGGCGTTGCAGCTGACCAATATCCTGAGAGATGTAGGTGAGGACTGGCAGGCCGGTCGTTTCTATCTGCCCAAGGAGGATTTGAGGCGCTTCGGATTGGATGAGGGGGACGTTGATGCAGGTATTGTCGATGATCGCTGGCGGCAGTTCATGCGCTTTCAGATTGAGCGCAACCGCCAACTATATAAGGAATCCTGGCCAGGCATTGCGCTTCTGCACGCCGACGGCCACTTTGCGATTGGCGCTGCCGCCGGCTTGTATCGCGCAATTCTTGCGGACATCGAAGCCCACGACTACGACGTGTTTTCCCGACGCGCGTATGTCAAGCCGTGGAGCAGGCTGAAGCGTCTGCCCGCCATCTGGTGGCATACCAGGGTCTTACGCCCTCAGTCCCCCGGCGGCCATCCACTTTAGCCAAGGTCCACCACCCGCTAGTCCTAAGCCACAGAGAGCCTCCTGAAAGGCAACCCTCAAAAATTGACAAGAGGAAATTGGGAGGCTACAATGCCCCCAACTTTCAGTCAACTCGCGCCTCAAATATTGCTCAAGAGGCGCAAAGTCCTGGCGCAATTCAGGAACGAGTCGGCAACTTCCCCCTTTGCCGCCCATGTCCGGGCTTTGTCTGTCTTGTTGGCAATTTCGCCCAAACTCTCACTTGTCTCCCGCAGCCTTTCATGGCGGTTCGGATCGCAAATCCATGGCTGTGAATCAGCAAGCACCCGCGACCTCGGTTGCCGAAGTCGAAACCTACGCGGACGATCCCATACTTGAACTACGGGATCTGAAGACCTACTTTTTCCTCGAACGGGGCGTTGTGAAGGCCGTTGACGGGGTAACCGCCTCGCTTGGCCGCAAGAAAACACTGGGCGTCGTGGGTGAGAGCGGTTGCGGCAAGAGCGTCACCTTTCGTTCGGTCATGCGTCTGGTACAGTCGCCGCCGGGGAAGATCGTTGAGGGCGAGATTCTGCTGCATCGCAAAGACGGCAACACAGTCGATATCGCCAAGCTGGATCCGCGCGGCCGTCAACTGCGTGACATCCGCGGCGCAGAGATCGCCATGATCTTTCAGGAGCCGATGACCTCTCTGAATCCGCTCCATCCTGTCGGGCGGCAGATCTCGGAATCGGTCTTGTTGCATCAGAACCTGCCGCGACGCGCGGCGCTTGAGCGGGCCGAAGAAATGCTGACGAAAGTTCACATCGCTGACCCGGCCCGCCGCATCAAAGAGTATCCCCATCAACTGAGCGGCGGGATGCGCCAGAGGGTTATGATTGCGCTGGCCTTGAGCTGCAACCCGTCAATCCTGATCGCGGATGAGCCGACGACCGCACTGGACGTGACGGTGCAGGCGCAGATTTTGGATCTGATGCGTGAATTGCAGGATGACTTCGATTCTGCCATCGTCCTGATCACACACAATCTGGGCGTTGTTTCGCAGATGGCCGATCATGTGGCCGTCATGTATCTGGGAAGAGTTGTGGAGTACGCGCCGGTATACGAAATCTTCCACAAGCCCAAACATCCGTACACCGTCGGGCTTCTCAACTCTGTGCCGGTGCTGGGGCGAAAAGAGGTCAAAATGCTGGAACCGATTCAGGGAATGGTTCCCAGCCCGATGGATGAGATACGCGGCTGCTCATTTGCAGACCGCTGTCCGCAGGCGATGGAGATCTGTTGGGAGCAGTCGCCGGAATTCAAGGAGCATGAGCCGGGTCATTCCGCGGCCTGCTGGCTGCATGATTGATGGAAGTTAGCGCGGCCTGATTCGTAGTGCCTCCGGCCAGGCAATAAACAGAGTAGACCTGAGTCTGCGCAGATACGGGGTAGATTTGCCCCCAATACAGCTACGGCGGGCGCGCAATGCCGCGCCAGGTTAGACTCTCTATCACAAACTCCTAAAGGAGGAAGTTGAATGTGAAGGAAACGAACGAAAACGATTTCCCTGGTGCTGTCCCTGCTGATCGTGGCGTCTATGCTCATCAGCGCCTGCGGCGGCGACGACAGCGAACCGGCGGCGGCTGACGCGCCCGCAGAGGCGGCGGCGCCGGCTGCTGATGAGTCTGAGGCGAAGGAAAGCGAAAGCGAAGAGATGATGGCGGAGGTGGATCTCTCCCCCAGCGAGTATCCTGAGCCACAGTTGATCGTCGGTAGCCGCGAGGTGCAAAAGCTGCCGCTGGACCAGATCATTGCCTATAAGGCGCTGGATTCTTACAGTGAACCGGACTGGATCAGCGACCTGGTCGCCGAGGGCGCGCTGCCGCCGGTCGAAGAACGGCTGCCACTTGAGCCCTATGTGGTACTCAAGAGCGGCATGGCTGAGGGCATCGGCGTCTATGGCGGTGTCTGGCGCGATTTCTCAGCCTGCCCGACCGAAGGCTTCAACCGCGGCGCGGGGCAGAGCGCAGGCTGGTTCGGCATCGAAGCGGCCGCCTTTGCATCCTTGCTCAAATCCGGCCCCATCTACCGCCGCTCCGATTCATTGGAGCCGCTGCCTTTCCTGGCCCGAAGTTGGGAATGGAGCGAGGACGGCTACGAGTTGACCATGAATCTGCTCGAAGGCGCCAAGTGGTCTGACGGCCATCCCTTCACCACGCAAGATATCCTGTTCACGTGGGAAGACATGATCGTCGACTCGAATGTGCAGTCGCCGAAGGGCGCCTCTGCCTGGATGTTCGATGGCGAAATGACCCAACTTGAAGTGATCGACGACTACACCTTCAAGTTTGTCTTCCCGGTCGCCTTCCCGGTGCAGTCCCTCTTCCAGATGGATGAAGGCGATTTTCACGTCTCGCCCTCTCACATCCTGAAGCCTCTGCATCCCAAGTACAATGAGAGCATGGACTACGTGGACTTCGAAGCGTCGATGCCGCCGAACCAGACGCCGGTCGTGCTTGGACCTTTCGTGCCGGTTGAGTACATCACCGACGAACTGATGATCCTGCGCCGCAACCCATACTTCTGGGGCGTGGACGAGGCCGGAAACCAGCTTCCCTATCTGGATGAGGTTGTCTTCGAGAAGGGGCCGTCCGGCGTAGGGCGTACGCTGAGCACGCTGGCTGGCTCGGCGGATCACTCCAATCTGGAGAATCCCAGCACCTTCATCGAGACACTGAAGCGGGCCGAAGAAGATGACGCCCACTTCTACGTCGAATGGGGGCCGGAGACGTTGGGCTTCAGCATCAAATTGAATCTCTCCACGTCCCTGGGTGTGAGTGATGACCGCGACGCGGCAGTGCGCGAGCTGTTCCGCGACGTGCGTTTCCGCAAGGCGTTCAGCTTTGCTCTGGATCGCGAAGGCATCTCGCAGTCGATTCTGCGCGGGCCGTTCCTGCGCGGCTGGGCCGGTGGTCTGTTCCCCGGTTCCTCCTACTTCGACCTAAACACGGTTGCCTACTACAATAACAATCCAGAGGCCGCAGCCGCTTTGCTGGCCGATCTTGGATTCGAGGACACGGACGGGGACGGCACGCTGAACTGGCCGACCGATCGCCTGGCCAGTGGTGAAAACCTGGTCCTGGCGCTGGTCACGAGTGAAGACGCCGAAGAGACCCAGACCGTTGGCGACGCCGCCGTAACTCTGCTCGGCGACCTGGGCGTGCAGATCAACGTCCGCCCGCTGAACAGCGCGGCCCGCCGTGAAATGCAGGAGGCCGGTGAATGGGAGTTGAAGGTCGACCGCGATAGCCAGGTGTATGCTGTTCCGTTCACCCGCTGCACCGACCTGGCTCCGCTTACGAGGGAATTCAACTTCCATCGCGAAGGAGCGGACCCCCGCGAACTTCTCGACTTTGAGCAAGAACTGGTCGACATTGTCAACGCCTTCTGCGCTGAGCCGGATACGAATGTCCGCCTCGAGCAGATGGCCGAATACAATCGGATCGTTACCGACAACGTCTACTTCGTGGGTGTTTTCGTCGGTCGCTACGGCCTCGCGTCCGCCAAGCGCTTCAACAACGTTCCGGCAGGCATGCCCGTGTTCATGTACCAGTGGACTTGGGACAACGTCATGGCCGAGCAGGTCTGGGTAGCCCCGGAAGAGCAGATCGATCAACTGCGCCCGGGTGTGATTCCGACCTACGATAGCGAATAGCCCATAGAGGAGTGAGGAGCGAGGAGCGAGGAGCGAGCGCAGTTCTCTCTCCTCGCTCTTCACTCTTTCCTCGTAGTTCTCTCTCCTCCCTCCTCTCATCTCTCGTCTCTCAACTCGCCTTATGATCGGTTTCATTGTTCGCCGATTCGCCGTATCCGCTCTCGTTGTCCTGGGCATCGCGCTGGTCAGCTTTATCGTGATCCAGCTGCCGCCCGGCGACTATGCCGACGGCTACAAGTCGTTTCTTATCGAAAATGGAGGCGCAACCGAAGCGGAGGCGGAGGCCCAGGCCGAGCTTTTCCGCCAGCGTTACGGCCTGGATAAGCCGCTGCCCCTGCAATTCTATGTCTGGATACGCGACATGGTGACGAAGGGGAGTTTCGGCTTCTCCTTTGCCTATAAGCGGGACGTGGGCGAACTGATCGCTGAGCGATTGCCGCGCACGCTGCTGCTAGCCGTGCTGGCCCATCTGACGTCAACCGTGGTCGGCATCGTCGCCGGCATTTTTGTCGCGCCGCGTCAGTATTCGCTGGCGGATAACGTGGCCGCCTTTATAGCATTTGTTCTGTCGGCGTTGCCCCGCTTTTGGATCGCGCTGGCACTCATGTTTTTCCTCGTCTTCACTCTCGATCAGGAGCATGTGACCGCCTTCCACTCGCCCCAGTACGCGGTGGCGCCGTGGGCGTTCGGCAGCCTGGTCGAGGCGCAAGAAAGCTGGGCCAAGTTGGTTGATCTTCTCCAACATATTTGGCCGGTCGTATTTATCGCCGGACTGGGCGGCGTGGCCCGCAACATGCGCGTGATGCGCGGCAATTTGCTGGACGAACTGAACGCCCAATACGTGACGACGGCCCGCTCCAAGGGGCTGACCGACGGGCAGGTGTTGCGCCGTCACGCGGTGCCCAACGCGCTGCACCCGATCATCATGTACCAGGGCACGGTGCTGCCCTACATGCTGCAGGGCGAGTTGCAGGCCTCGATTGTGCTGGGGCTGCCGACAATCGGCACGCTGCTGCTGACTTCGCTACGCAACGAGGACATTTACATAGCGGCCAGCTGTCTGCTGATCTACGGCGTGCTGCTGGTGGCCGGGAATCTGATCGCCGATATGTCGCTGGCGATCCTGGATCCAAGGGTGCGTTTTTCGTAAGAGAAGAAATCGCAAAAGGGATGGTGATTAATGTTGGACAGAAGAGTTAAAGGGACTGTATCGACAGTACTATCTTCCCTGATTGCGGCGGCCCTAATCATCAACGCCGCTGCCCAGCCCGTGCATGCTTTCGCCCCCAGCAAATTGTTTTCCGATCCCTGCCCAGGTTCACCGTTGGCTGTGGGCAAGGAGAAAATTTACGATGTATTGGCGCAGTTTGAGAGTGTCTCGGAAATCGAAGCTTCCCCGGTCGAATCCTGGTCCGAAGCGGATGAAGAGAATCACATACGGCAGGAAGTAGCGGACCAAAACCAGACGGACAGAGGGTCCCAAAGCGCTGCCGAAGGCTCTCCTGGAAGTCTCGCTAAGGAAGAAGAGGGCACTCTTGAGAGTCAGACATTGCGTAGTGGAGAGAATCAAGGTACGGAAGACTCAGTAGTCGAAGTAGCTGTGGCAGAAGCTCCTGAACTGAATGCAGATGACAATCAGGAGGGAGGGGGATTTTGGGACACAGTAATAAACTCCTGGCTTCAGATCTTTCAACTGCGCTTGGAAATCCCTGAATTCAGCCTAAGGGAAGCCCGCGAGGCCTTGAATCAGATTCTGAGTCTACAGGAAAGGGTGCCTGGGTTGGGCTTCGGGGAAGCAAGAGAGATCTGGGGCCAGATCCGCGAATTGAGATTAGAGATGCCCGACCTGAGCTTCAACCAGGTGCAGGAAGTTTGGGATCAGATAAGTGACCTGCGTCTCGAGATGCCAGACCTGAAATTTGAGGAGGCACAGGAGGTTTGGGAACAGATCCGTGGACTGCAGAAGGGCATGCCCGACTTGAGCTTTGACGAAGCACAGGAAGTTTGGGGTCAGATAGGCGACATGCGTCTCGAGATGCCAGACCTGAAATTTGAGGAGGCACAGGAGGTTTGGGAACAGATACGCGCATTGCAGGAAGAGATGCCCAGTCTTAGCTTCCAGGACGCCAAGACAGCCTGGCGTCAGATTCCTGATCTGCAGCTGGAAATGCCCGAACTTAGCCTTGAAGAAGCAAGAGAAATATGGCAGCAGATTCGCGAATTTCAAGTAGTGTTGCCGGACTTGAGTTTCGAAGAGGCACAGTGGACTTGGGAGCAGATACAAGCACTGAGGCTGGAGTTGCCGAGCATAAGTGTAGGGGAAGCAAAGGAGATCTTGGAACAGATACAAGGACTGCGGGAAGAGGTGCCAGCACTAAGCATTGAGGAAGCCAGTGGTTTTTGGCTTCAGATTCAGCGGCTGAGTGAAGATGCTCCTCAAGAAGGACGTCAAGAACTGGCGCAAGTTTGGAAACAGATTCGGAATCTGCAAAACGACAGACCCGGACTGAGTTTAGAACAAGCCAAAGCGGTCTGGTTTGAGTTGCAGCGACTGCGAACGCAGATTCCTGAACTTAGTTTCGAGGACGCCAAAAGACTCTGGCAACGGATGAAGGAGTTGCAGGTTGATTTATCCGATTTAAATTCACTGTTCGCACTATTCATACCTCGGGCGGAAGGCCTTTTGATCTCCCACGGATTCGATGATACAGACGGCGATGGTCTTCTCAATTGGCCGGAGGACAGCCCTTTCTCGGACCGAAATGTGGACCTGGAAATAATCATTACCGAGGGAGCCGGCATCGCTATAGGATTTGTTCCCATAGGGGGCGATATTGTAGACGGTGTCGCGTTCGTTATTGGCAAGGATCCCTATAGCGGAGAGTGTCTGACTAAGACAGAGCAGATCCTGGTTGCTCTAGCTATGATTCCCCTACTGCCAATCTCTGTGAAGAGCGTGAAGATAATTGGGAAGCAAGCGGACAAAGTGTCGCCACTAGCAAAGAGAATCCTTGCCAATTCGGTCACTGAGTTACCCGTTTCGGTGCGTCGCTGGCTTGTGTCGGGCCTTGTACATCCCCCCTTTAGGGGAATGCGCACTATTGCAGGAGAAGGTGCGGCAACAGCAGATGAACTGGCTTCCTCCTTAGGCTTTTCGGCATTCTCTAATGGTAACTATCGCAACTCCTTACTTAAATTTACCGGAGTTAGCAGGAACGCGGCCAAGGGCCTTGAAGCCCACCACATCTTGCCAAAGGAATTCGAAGAACGATTTGTCGAACACGGAATAGAAACAATCCACGATCCCAGGTTGTTGGTTTGGGTTGACGAAGTGGGGCATGGGAGTTGGAGCAAAGACTACGGCGATGCGTGGACGAGCTTCTTTGAACAGACTCCCAAGCCAACCAGACTACAAATCCTGGAAGAGGCGCAGGAACTTGCGCACGAGTATGGCTACGAGGTGCTCTTCAAGATTACAAATTGAGCGCCGTACAGTTACGGCATCCAGTTGTACGCCGGAGAAAGATATCCTACAAGCTATGGCTTCTTCCAAACTGCTCAGAACTGACACACTATTCGAACTTTCCGATCCAATGGCAGTTGAGCCATTTCGCCTGAGAAGTCGCCTTCCTGCCAACGCTAGGGCAGGGGGAATCGATGTTGAACTGCTCTCTCAAGGCAAGTCTAAGTTAGAGAAACCAATCCAGTTTGACGTTGCTCAGGGACTGAAGGCGACCGATTTTCTTTGGACTCAACTTGTAACACCAGTCTGTGTATTGGAACGTGTTATTGACATTTTGAGAAAGAAAGAGGTTACCGGTTGGTCAACATACCCGGTCGAAGTCTTTGACCAAAAAGGCAATTTGTGCGCAGACTACCATGGCCTGGCCGTGACCGGTGGAATCTGCAAAGCAGACTACAGTCGCAGCGTCGTCGTCACCAAACCGCCGCCAACGTCCCGCGGCAAAAGCATTGACGTTTACAAGGGTCTCTACTTTGATGAGAGCAAGTGGGATGGCAGCGACATGTTTTGGGTGGGCGGCGTTCGCGTAGTCGTTGACAAAGTGAAAAGAATATTCGAACAGAACAAAGTCGAAAACGTGCGCATTACGCCCCTTGCCGAGCGCGAAATACGTGTCAGATATGTACGGAAGAATTGATCTTCTTTCGCAAGTGTACACATTCAATTGGTAGGTCGGAATGGAAACAGCGAACTTCGAAAAAGGAGTTCAAACAGAAATGCTGGATACAGACTCGGGCGATGAGCTGCACGAGTCCTACTTCCAGCTTGTCTGGCAGCGCTTCAGGAAAAGCAGACCGGCGATTGCCGGCGGGTTGATGGTGCTTTCCCTGATCATTCTGGCCCTGTTCGCCGAGTTCTTCGCGCCGGTCGACCCGACCGATGCCAATTTGCAGGACAGTTTCATCCCTCCCACCCGCATCCGCGTTATCGATGACGAGGGTAATTTTCACCTGCGCCCCTTTGTCTACAATCTGGCCGTGACCATTGACCCCAAGACATACGAACCTCTGTGGGAGGAGGATCCTTCGCAACGCTTTGAAATCAAGTTTTTTGTCCGGAGCTGGGAATGGAAGATTCTGGGGCTGATCCCCACGCGCCGGCATCTGTTCGGCGTCGGCGAGGGGGGCAAGATCCACCTGCTGGGCACGGAGAAACAGGGCCGAGATTTGTGGGGCCGAGCTTGCACAGCCGGGCGCATCTCCCTTTCGCTCAGCCTGTTCGCCACGTTGGTCAGCATCGTGGTCGGAGCGGTCGTCGGCATTATATCGGGTTACTATGGCGGCGTGACCGACAATATCATCCAACGCTTCGTCGAAATTGTGGCCTCCTTTCCACAGCTTCCACTCTGGCTGGCGCTGGCCGCCATCATCCCGCGCACGTGGGACTCTCTGCAAGTGTTCATCATCATGGTGATCATCTTTTCGCTGCTTTCGTGGACGCTGCTGGCACGCGAAGTGCGGGGAAAAGTGCTGGCCTTTCGAGAAACCGACTTCATTCTCGCGGCCAAGGAGATGGGCGCGTCCGACTCGCGCATCATATTCCTGCACCTCTTCCCCAACTCGATCAGCCACATCATCGTCGTGCTGACCCTGACCATTCCCCAGATTATTCTGGCGGAAGCATTTCTCAGCTTTTTGGGCATCGGCATTCAGGAACCGCTGGTCAGCTGGGGCTTTCTCATGCGCGACGCGCAGAATTTGCAAACCCTGGGCACACATACATGGATCATGACGCCGGTCATCTTTATCATCGTGGCCGTGCTGGGATTCAACTTTCTGGGGGACGGTCTGCGCGATGCAGCCGGCCCCTATTCGATCGTTTGAGGTGTACATGGAGAATGGCGTTGGTTAGGCGTAGGACATTGCGCCGCGTTCAGGCAGGGGCATTTCATGTACCATTCTCGGTTCCCGCAGCCCAAACGCCGGGGGGCATAGGGCAGTGATGCGCCCCCTTTATCTGCTTGGACTCCTGCTTCTTGTTGCCGCAGGTGGATCTATGGTTGCCATTTTCGCCTGGCCGCAACCTGCAACGGCTGCGGTCAGCGGCACAGTCACCAACGCCGACGGGCCGGTCGCCGGCGCACTGGTGCGCGTGCAGACGACCGGCAACCATACCTTCACCGAGCAGGACGGCGGATTCACGATTGAGGGCCTGTCAACCGCCGAAAATGTTACCTTGGTGGCGTGGGCGGAGGGGTATATATTCGGCTGGACCGAGGCGCGCGGCGGCGAAATTGACATAAGAATTTCGCTGCACCCTCATAACCAAGTCGACAATGCCGTGTATAACTGGGAGCCGTCGTCCAACTGTGGCGAGTGTCACCCGTCCTTTGCCGAATGGCAGCGCGACGCGCACAGCCAGTCGGCGGTGAATGTTCGCTTTCTGACCATGTACAACGGCACCGATGTCGAGGGCAATCGCAGTCGCAACAGCAACTACGATACCGGTCTGCCCCGCACCCGCGACCCGGATAGGCCCTACTTTGGCCCCGGATTCAAAGTGGACTTCCCCAAGCGGGACGGCAACTGCGCGGCCTGCCACACGCCGATGGCGTCGAAGCTGGACGCTGACAATAGCTGCGGCTGGAACGGGTGCCACATGCAGGAGACCAGCGAAGCCAGCGATGAACTGCCGGAAGGGGTCAGCCCCAATGCGGCCATAGGCGTGGCCGCCGAAGGGATCGCTTGTGATTTCTGCCACAAAATTGGCGCCGTGAACTTCTATACCGGTACGCTTCTGCCTGATCCGGGGATGCCGGGCATCCTTTCCCTGACGTTGTACCGGCCCAAGTCGGGCGAGGATCTGCTGATGGGGACTGTGGACGACGTGGCGCGGCCCAAGGACAGCTTTAACCGGTTACACGTCGAGAGCGCGTTCTGCGCCTCCTGCCATTACGGCGTCAACGACGAAACCGTCATCTACAACTCCTATGGCGAGTGGCTGGATAGTGTCTACAGCAGCCCCGACAGCGGCGAAACCTGTCAGAATTGCCACATGCCCACGGCGCCGCGACTGACATCGAGCATGGAATCGCTGGTGCAGTCTGCGGCGTGGTTGGAGAGTGCGAGTGGGCGCACACTGCCTGCCGGGCTGGGCAAACTGGCGGAACGGGCGCAACGCAGCTACTTCGTCTACCCGGAAAAGGGCGGCCTCTATCGAGAATTGGATCAGATCCATCTTCACGATATGCCCGGCGCGACCGATGAACTGTTCCTACGCAGCGCCATTGCCCTGGAAGTCTCCGCCGAGATCGAAGGCGGGGAGTTGCTGGTGAACGCGAATGTCACCAACACCGGCGCGGGCCATCACTTCCCCACAGGCTCGCCCTTGCGCCATCTGTTGCTGGTCGTGCGGGCGTCGGATGGCGGCGGCAATGCGCTGCCCCTGGTCGACGGCGGAGTGCTGCCCGACTGGGCCGGGGATATGGCGGGTGAGGCCGGCCAGGGATTCGCCAAAATCTTGCGCGATACGTTAACCGGCGAAGAGCCGACGTTTTCCCATTGGCGCATGGTGGAGTTGGTCGAGGATACGCGCATCCCGGCCCACGCGACAAGGAGCAGTTCTTATCGTTTTGCCGCACCGGGCGGCAGCAGTTCTCAGGCTGAAGAGCGGCTCACCGTGGAGGTACAGTTCGTCTATCGGCGGGCGTTCCAGCAGTTGCAGGCGTGGAAGGGATGGGATGATCCTGAGATCCTGCTCGCAAAAGAGACGATAGAGGTAGACCTCGCGCCCCCCGCGGAGCGCTAACGCGAACTCACATGGAAGATATTCTGCTTGAAGTCAACGACCTTAAACTGTGGTTTCCGATCCATCAGGGATTCCTACAACGCATTGTCGGGCACGTCAAGGCCGTAGACGGCGTAAGTTTCGTCATTCGCCATAACGAAGCCCTTGGGCTTGTGGGCGAGAGCGGCTCCGGCAAGACGACGGTCGGGCGCACTGTGTTGCGGCTCTACGATCCGACTGCGGGCGAGATCTGGTACACGACGGACGAGGGCGAGCGCATCGACATCGCCAACATTGACCAGGCGGATATGAAGCCGCTGCGCAAAGAGATGCGCATGATCTTCCAGGATCCTTTCAGTTCGCTCAATCCGCGCCTGACCGTCAAAGACCTGATCGGCGAGCCGCTCATCATTCACAAAGAGTCCGCCGGTCGAGAGTTGGAGGACAGGGTCGCACAGTTGATGCAGGCGGTCGGTCTTGAACCGAACTATATGCGCCGCTATCCCCACGAATTTTCCGGCGGACAGCGGCAGCGCATCGGCCTGGCGCGCACGCTGGCGCTCAGCCCGCGCCTGATCATCGCCGACGAGCCGGTTTCCGCGCTGGATGTGTCGATTCTGGCGCAGGTTCTGAACCTGCTCCAACAGTTGAAGGACGAACTTGGGCTGACCTTTCTGTTCATCGCCCACGATCTGTCGGTCGTTGAGCATATGTGCGATCGCATCGCTGTGATGTACGTGGGAAGACTGGTGGAGATTGCCGAGTCGGACAAACTGCTGCGGCGGCCTCTGCATCCGTACACTGAGGCGCTGGTCTCCGCCATTCCGCCCGCCGACCCGGAGATCAAGCTGAATCGTATCATCCTTGAGGGCGACATCCCCAGCCCGGCCAACCCGCCCTCGGGTTGCGTTTTTCATCCCCGCTGCCTCTATGCGCAGGAGGTCTGTGCGCAGGAGGAGCCGCAGTGGGAGGAGATTGAACCGGGCCACTTCGCCAGTTGCCACTACGCCCGCGAGCTCTCTTTGCAAGGAATTGGAGAAGCGGAATGACCGAGAACGCTTCCGGTAGCGGCAGAATCAACATAGACGCCGCGTTGCTCGCCTATTTGCTACCGGTGTTGGGGCCGGCCTACATCCTTGCGCTGCGCAAGGACGATGCCTTTTCCCGCTACCACGCGTTCCAAGGACTGACGATCGTGTTGGCGTTGATCCTGGCGCCAGCGGCGTGGTTCCTGTTCTCGTTGCTGGTGGCATTGTTGCCTCTAGGCGGCGTCATCGCGGCCTATGTTTTTGCTCTGGTCATCGCAGCCTATCTTGCCGTAGTGGTCGCCTGGGTCGCCGGCATAGCCAATGTTCTGCGTGGTCGGCGCGCGCCTGTGCCGTTCTTTGGCCGGTTGCTTCGAGTTTGAAGCACGCCCTCAGTTTTGGGGCAGAGAGATGAACCGGTGCTAGAATTTATATGAACTGGGCGGGCGGCATAACGGCTCGTGCCTTCCTGTCTTTCGGCCCCCTGGCGACGTGCATGGTTGATACGCCCGCACTCCAGGCGGCCCATTTACCTCCCCTCTTTCGCCGCAACCGTTTGTCTGTTCGGCGGAAGGTCAAGAATGTAATCAGAAACAGAAACAGAGGGATTCCGATGAGCAAGATCACATTTATCGGCGCCGGCAGCTTTGGTTTCACCCGCAAGCTGGTCAAAGATGTCCTTTCTTTTCCGCGGCTGGAGGGCGCTACAATCTGTCTGATGGACATTGACCCCGCGAAACTCGACTATATCGAGCAGGCAGTGATGCGCATTGTTCGCGAGGGAGAGTATCCCGCCAGCGTAGAGACGACGCTCAGCCGTGAGGAGGCCCTGGACGGAGCAGACTACGTTATCGTCACAATCCTCGTCGGCCAGACCGATGTCTGGCGCACCGACATCGAGATTCCCAAGCAGTACGGAATCGACACGAATATCGGCGACACACGCGGCCCATCCGGCATTTTCCGCTCCATGCGCACAACGCCGGTGATGGTCGACATCGCCAGGGACATGGAACGGCTCTGCCCTGATGCGGTGATGCTCAACTACACCAATCCGATGGTGATCAACTGCCGGGCCATCCAGAAGGAGACCAGCATTGTCGCCACCGGTCTTTGCCACAGCGTGCAGGGCACCGCCCATATGCTGGCCCGCTGGATCGGCGCGCCCGCGGATGAAATCACGTACACATGCGCCGGCATCAATCACATGGCCTGGTATCTCAACTTTGAATGGAACGGGGAGGACGCCTACCCGCTAATCCGCCGGGCCATCACCGAGAGGCCAGAGGTCTACAACGAAGAGCAGGTGCGCAACGAGATGTACCTGCACCTCGACTATTACCCGACCGAGTCCAGCGGCCACCATTCGGAATACAATCCCTGGTTCCGCAAGCGCCCGGACCTGATCGAGAAGTATTGCACGCACGGCACCGGCTGGAATCCAGGCGAATACGCCTATGTCCTCAAGCATTATTCGGGGCGGGAGGAGTCATGGCTGGAGCAGATTACCGCCTGGTTGGACAACCCGGCTCCGCTCGATCTTTCGCGCGGGTATGAGTACGCCGCCTATATCATCAACGCGCTCGAAGGGGGCGAGCCGTTTCAGTTCAACGGCAACATGCCCAACGGCAGCGGCGCGACGCCTCTGGTGGACAATCTGCCGGTCGGCGCTTGTGTGGAGATTCCCGTTTGGGCCAGCGGCAAGGGGCTGGAGAGCGTGCGCGTCGGCCCGCTGCCCGCGTCGGTGGCTATGCTAACCGGGCTTAGTTCACAGATTGAAGAGATGGCTGTGGAAGGCATCCTGGAGGGTGACCCGCGCAAGATTTTCCAAGCGATTTTGCATGACCCGCTTACGACTGCTGTGCTGACGATGGCCGAGATTCGTGAGATGGTCAACGAGATGTTCGCGGCCAACATGGAGCACTTGCCAACATTTTCCAGCTACGAAGTCGAAGGCGACCGGCCCATGCGTCTGTTGGAAGAGGCGCAGCCAGAGCCGATCCTGGCCGACTGAACGAATTTATCCACACGAATACAGGAGCATCGCGAATGTTGTACGAGTACAGAATCTACGAGTGTCACCCTGGCAAGCGCGCTGAATGGGTGCAGTATATGGAGAGCGTGATTATTCCTTTCCAGGTTTCGAAGGGGATTGTGGTTGCCGGATCATTCATCGACGAGGAAGATGAAAACTGTTACGTGTGGCTGCGCCGCTTTCAGGATGAAGCCGACCGCGAGGCTCTCTACGAGGCCGTCTATCAGTCCGACGAGTGGCTGAACGACATCGGGCCGCGCATCCCCGACATGCTCAATCGCGCCACGATCAAAGTCATGCGCCTTGTGCCGACGCCGAAGTCGGTTATTCAATAAAGAGAGCTGACAATTGATGAATCAGGGGTAGTGATGGGCGGGGACTGCCCAAAAAGGAGAGGGCCGGTCATGCCCGGATCGTGGCCTGTCCGGCCACGCTACTGCTGCTGGTTTTCGCCCTGCTGCCGGGCGCTATTCACTTCTTCGACATGCTCTCTGGGCGTCCAATGTCCGTTTTCCAGCAGATTGGGTGGGATGGCTTCGTCCTCTGTCTGTGAAATGTGGACGCCGACCGTGAGTTCACTCCTGACAATTCCCTTGAAGACCCCTCTGGTTGGCGGCACGTCCGCGTAATCGCGGCCGACTGCGATACGGACGTGTTTGTCTTCAACATGCGTATTGTTGGTGGGGTCCAACCCGATCCAACCCGCGGACGGCAAGTATACCTCCACCCATGCGTGCGAGGCGCTGGAGAAGTCCTCTTCCATCTTCTTCTCCGGATCCTGGAACATGTAGCCGCTGATGTAACGGGCGGGGATTCCTCTCCTGCGTAGCAGCGCGATCATCACATGCGTATAGTCCTGGCAAACGCCGCGTCGGTGTTGCAGAGCGATATCGATGGGTGAATCGACCGCAGTGCTCTTGGGCGTGTACTCAAATGCACTGTGGATCCTCTCGTTCAACTGAAAGAGGGCGCTCAGGGGATCTTGAATCTGGTTGAAGCCAATCTCTACGGCGAAATCGGAAAGCAGCGAAGTCGGAGCGGCGAAATTGCTGGGCGCCAGCCAGTCCCAATAGCGGCCGGTTGCGACAATCTCTTCCAACGCATCCCATTCTGAACTGTTCAGAGCTTCAGGGATGGGCGGCGCCTCCTGGACCATAACAAGGCTGTGGGAGCGCAGCAGCAACTCTGTGTGGCTCCTGGGTATGTCGAAATAGTGAATTACATTCTGCTCGCAGTCGCTGGTCGTAAGAAGCTGTGCGTGGGGACTGACCTCCAGTTGAAAGCTGAGGCAACGCTGGCGGCTGTCGGTGCGGGGCTGCAATCGCACCTCCATCGTGCTCTCGCTGACCGCCGCTTCATAGCGATACCGGGTGTGATGGTGAATGGTGAAGTATTTCATAGGCGCGGATGAATAACCGGTCTGTCAGGAGAATGCCTCTCCAGGCGGATAGTTGATGTAGGCGTTATACAGGGCTTCGTGGACTTGGTCGCAGGCGTGCATTATTTCGGCCAGAAAAGTCAGCGGCCCGACCTGGACTACGTCTTCGATCTGGCTGTATTGCAGGTGTGCCTGCAACTTGCCTGCGGTGCGATTCAGTTCGCCGGCGCGTCGCGTTTCGGTCGCGGTCGTGACCTGTTCAAGCAGCTGCGCCATCTGGTTGACATTGAAACTTACCGAATTCGGCAGATGTGAGTTGAGCAGCAGGAATGTCGTTACAAGGCGTGTTTCCGGCAGCGGATCGTACACGCGGCAATATGACTCAAACGCGTTGCACGCCCGCAGAACGCCTATCCCATTCAACGGATCTTCAGTGTCCAGCGCCCTTCCGCCTTCAATACCAAAAAAGCGGAAGTGGGCCTGTAAGAGGCTGCATACTGAAAACACTCGCTCCAGATGCGTGCCGACTTGAATGAAGTACCATCCTTCATCGTGTAATAGCGAAGAATAGGCCAAACCCTGGAACAAGGAGACGCTGCTTTCGAGTTCGCGAAAGAAATTGTCCCGTTCGTCGTGCCAGTTATGATGTCCTTGCCACGAATGCAAACGCAAATAGAGGCGGTTAAGGTGCTCCCAGAGTTGGCTGCTAATCTGGGAGCGCACTGCGCGCGCGTTTTCCCGGGCCAAACTGATGCAGCCGGAGATGGAGTTCGGATTCTCTCGGTTGAAGGTGAGATCGTGGGCCATTTTCAAGGCCGCCTCGCCGTCTACGACACCACTTTCCGTCAAAGGCGCGGGCTGACGCAGGGCAGAGAAGAACTGTTGCCAGCCCTTTTCGTTTCCGGCCTGTCGCGCCTGTCCGACCATGAAGTTCAGGCGAACCCTGAGAAGACGGATGGTGTTTTCAGACCGCTCCATGTAGCGTCCGAGCCAATATAGGCTGTCAGCAGATCTTGAAAGCATAGTCTTTGCTTCTCTTTAGTAACTCAATCCTGTTCCAACACCCAGGTGTCTTTGCTGCCGCCTCCCTGGGACGAGTTGACCACGAGCGATCCTTCGCGCAGCGCCACGCGCGTCAGCCCGCCCGGGACAATCACTGTGTTATCAGGTGACCCGCCATAGAGGATGAAGGGGCGCAGGTCGACGTGGCGGGAGACCACGTTGCCGTTGATATAACAAGGCGCTCTGGAGAGCCGCAGAGTCGGCTGGGCTATAAAGTTGCGCGGATCAGCCTGGATCTGCTGACGAAAACTCTCACGTTCCTTCCGCGTGCTGTACGGACCGATCAACATCCCGTACCCGCCGGACTCGCCAACCGCCTTGACCACGAGCTTGTCCAGGTTGTCCAGGACATGGGCGCGCTCGTTCTCTCGCATGCACAGGTAGGTCTCTATGTTTTGCAGAATCGGTTCTTCACCCAGATAGAAACGGATCATCTCAGGAACGTAGGCGTAAATCGCCTTGTCGTCGGCGATACCGGTGCCGATCGCATTGGCTAGCGTTACTTTCCCCGCGCGGTAGGCGTTAAAGAGGCCGGGAACGCCCAGGGCCGAGTCGGGGCGAAAGTGCAGAGGGTCCGTAAACTCGTCGTCAATGCGACGGTAGATGACATCAACTCGTTGTAAACCTCCTGTCGTGCGCATGTATACGAAGCCGTCATGGATCAGCAAGTCGGCCCCTTCGACCAGTTCTATCCCCATCACTCGCGCCAGGAAAGTATGTTCAAAATAGGCCGAATTGAAGACGCCGGGCGTCAACAATACAACTGTCGCATCGCGCCCTTTGGGTGACAGTGACTGCAGCTTGCCGAGCAAGGCCTGGCCGTAGTGATTGATCGACCTGATGCCGTAGCCGCCAAACATGCCGGGAAAGACCTGCGTCATCACCTCCCGATTGGCAAGCATGTAGGAGACGCCGCTGGGCACTCGCAGATTGTCCTCCAGAACGCCGTATTCGCCGCTGGGCAGGCGAACGAGGTCGGTGCCGACAATTGTCGTATAGACATCGTTGACGACCTGCAGTCCGCGCATCTCCCGCTGATAGTTATGGCAGCTGTAGATCAGATCGAAGGGGACGACCTTCTCCTGCAAGATGCGCCCTTCATTGTAAATGTCGCGCAAGAATAGGTTGATTGCATGGATTCGCTGAGTCAGACCTTGCTCAATCTTGCTCCATTCCCGCGCGCTGATGATTCGAGGAAGAATGTCGTAGGGGAAGATGCGTTCGATCGTGGAGTCTTCCCCATAGACAGTAAACGTGATGCCCCGATTCAGGAATGTCAGATCGGCGGCCTGTTGACGCTGGGTCAACTCGTTCTCTTGCAGTTCGAGGATGCTTTGCAGCAGTTTCAGGTACGGCGGACGTGCCCTGCCGTTGACATGGAACATTTCATCAAAGTAATCAGCGTCCAGGGCATAGGTGCTGAACAACTCCAAACGAGGTGGAATTTTGGATTTTTTTTTAGTAGTCACGTTGATTCCTACCATGCCAGCTGGAAATACCGAGGGTTGGTAAGCTGGCCAAAAAATCACGCGAATCGGGTTTTTCTTCCCAATGCCATCCGGTTCCGCCATTGTTGGCATCCCGACTGGTCACCCAAAGTTTCGCTAGATTTACTCCCTTGTGCGATATATGAACCGGATGTGGGAGGCAGTGTCTTGCGCAATTCTATTCCATGTGACGACAACTTGGAAAGTCGGAAAAGATGTAACCAATGGAACAATTAATCCTACAACGTTTAGATTCAGTGCATTATCCACAGAAAAATCTACATGGCAAATCGCAAAAACGAAAGTCTGCGGGCCGCCTTGGCTGACCCCTGAATGCCGGACATGACCGGTGAGTAGGCAAGGGTCGGGCGCCGACGATGCACGGAAATTTTTGATCGACACGCCGCCGAGCCGCCGCAGCCTGCCAACTACGCAAGATTGGCGGCTCCCTTGCCGTTGCCGCTTCATTTGACAATGCCGACCTGCTGGTCGTAACATAGGGGACTTATATACCTTAGTAACTGTCCGTTTTTAACTTAACGGTTTCGTTCGACAGACCAGTCCAAGCTTGATTGAAATCGCTACGTTGTTTGCGGACAGTTACTAAGGGACTTCACGCGATTCGCATTCGTCCATCTGCCCCATTGCCGGACAGCAAGCAACTCAAGGCTTTGCGGCTGGTCATGCACGGGCGTATCCTGTCGGTCGATCTGGTTTATGCCGAGCAGGTCGTGCCGTTGCCACATAGCAACGAAGCTATCGGCATCGACATGGGCGTCAACGAACGCATGACGCTCAGTGATGGCGGCACGGTCGAGCGGCGTGTGGTGGACCGCAAACGTGAACGCAGATTGCAGCGCGTCATCAGTCGGCGCCAGAAGGGCAGCAATGGGAGACGCAAGGCGGTCGCGGCCTTTGCACGGGAAAAGCGCAGGAACGCTATCCGCAACCGCAACGCGTGCCATCGCGTAACGACAGTCTTGGTGCGTCGTTACGGGCGTATCGTCATCGAGGGTCTGCTGATACAAAACATGACTGGCGCGGGTGGAGCGCACAAACGTGGATTGAATCGAGAGATGTTGGCGCAGACATGGGGCGTGCTCAGACAACAACTGGCGTACAAGGCAGAATGGGCCGGTCGGCGGTTGGTCGAAGTCAACCCAGCGTATACGTCCCGCACCTGTGCGGAGTGCGGGGAGGTAAACGGGAAGCCTCGCAGGTATCGGGTTTTTGCGTGTTCTGTCTGTGGTCACGCAGATGACCGGGACGTGAACGCGGCACGGAACATATTGGCGCGTGGGAATATCGCGTCGGTAGCGTAACCGCACCAGTACGCGGTGCTGCCAGAAACGTATACTGTGTACTAAAGTATATAATTCCCTAACATAGAGTCGTACTCTCGCTCGAACCGACTGTCAACAGTTGCGCAAGAAGAATAGGAGCCATCGCATGGCCGAACTTTCCCTGCGCGGCGTCTTCGCTCCGACCCTGACGCCTGTCCACGCCGACCTGAGCATCGATCTCCCGGCATATATCGAATTCTGCAATCGCCTGTTGGAAGGCGGCTGCCACGGGCTCGTCCTCTTTGGCACCAACAGTGAGGCCACTTCCTTTTCCGCCGCGGAGCGAATGGCCGCGGTCGATGCAGTGATCGAAGCCGGCATTCCTGCGGGCAGGCTCGTTGTCGGCAGCGGCGCCGCATCGATCACCGAAGCGGCTGAGCTGACCCGACATGCCGTGCGTGCCGACTGCCACGGCGTCTTGACGCTGCCGCCCTTCTACTATCCGGGCGTTTCCGATGAGGGTCTCTTTCGCTCCTTCGCCGCCATTATCGACCGCGTGGACGACGAGCGACTGCGCATCTACTTCTACCACATCCCGCAGGTGAGCGGCGTACCCCTCAGTCCGGCGCTCCTGGCACGATTGGCGGAGGCGTATCCGCGTCAGGCCGCCGGCGTGAAGGACAGTTCCGGCGACGTTGATACCCTGATGGGACTGCACGAGGTTGCGCGGCAGGTTCCCGGCTTTGCTGTCTTCTGTGGCACTGAAGCTCTGCTGTTGAAGAACATGCTGGGCGGTGGCGGCGGGTGTATATCCGGCATGGCGAATGTCCTGCCCCACGTAATTCGCGACCTCTATGAGAACTGGCAAGCGCCCGATGCCGAGGAACGCCAGAATCGCACCAACTGGGTCCGCAACGCGATCCTTGATTCCGGTTTCAACATGATTGCATCACTGAAAGTAATCGTCGCCGACCAGACGGGGAGACCGGGATGGAGCCGAGTGCGCCCGCCGCTGGTCGACTTGACCGAGGCAGAACAGGCACGGTTGCTGGAGCAATTGTCGGCCCCCGTGATTGCTTAGGGCTTCCGTTCGGGGAACTTGCCGCAACCACGGCTGGCAGCAGATCTGCGGGTCGCTGCTCCTGTTTGCGGCGCCATCCTCTTAGCCACAGAAAGGAGACTCTACATGTCGCCGAAAATGCGCATCGGCCTGGGCCAGTTCAATGAACTGACCGATGAGAAACTGGCATTTATCAAGCAACTTGGCGCCGATGACTTTCTGATGAACACGCCGCGGCTTCCCGGCGAAAAGCAGTGGGAGTACGAGGACTTGAAGGCGGCGGTCGATCGTTCGCAGGCTGCCGGTCTGCGGCTGATCTGTTTGGAGAACGTGCCCCTCTCGTTCTATGATAAGGTGATGCTGGGCCTGCCGGGCCGGGACGAACAGATCGCACACATGCAGACGACGGTTCGCAACATGGGCAGGGCCGGCATCCCGATTCTCGGCTACCACTGGATGCCCAATTCGGTGTGGCGCACGCAGGAACCCGCGGTCTTGCGAGGCGGCGCGCGCGGCACTCGGTTCAATCTGGCCGAGCATGACCCAAATGAACTGACCCATGGACGTGTCTTCGACGCCGACGAGATGTGGGCCAACTACGAGTATTACTTGGAGCGCCTGCTGCCGGTTGCGGAGGAGGCCGGCATCACCTTGGCCTTGCACCCTGACGATCCGCCGGTAGAATCTCTCGGCGGCGTGGCGCGCATCTTCCGCAATTTTGAAGGCTTCAAACGGGCCGTCGACCGTTTCGACAGCCCCAGTCATGGCCTTGATTTCTGCATGGGCTGCTGGTCCGAGATGGACGGGCATGACTACGTTCTGGACGCCATTCGCCATTTCGGTGGCCGCGATCGCATCGTCTACGTCCACTTTCGCGACGTACAGGGAACCGTTCCCTGCTTCAACGAGTGTTTCATCAACGAGGGCAATGTCGATCCGTTCGATGTAATGAAGACGCTGAAGGAAGTGGGATTCACCGGCTTCATGATCACCGACCATGTGCCGATGATGGTCGATGACACCTCTTGGGGACACCGCGGGCGCGCCTATGCCATTGGCTACATGACGGCCATGTTGGAGATGGTAAACCGGCTCGCGGCCTAGAGCACGCAACCGATCATGGCCGCTCGAAAGGGAGTACTGAGGCCGCGGCGGCTGATACGGAAATCAGGCAGATGACATTCACTCCTCTTGACCCGCAACTCCTTCAGAGCCGCCTTAAGCCACCCCCAGCACCGGTGCGCATGGTGCTGGACACCGACACCTACAACGAAATCGACGATCAGTTCGCCGCCGTCTATTCGCTTCTCTCGCCCGAACGTCTGCGCGTGGAGTCATTCTACGCGGCCCCCTTCCACAACAGTCGATCCTCCGATCCGGGCGATGGCATGGAGAAGAGCTATGCCGAGATTCACCGCCTTTTGGATCGCCTGCCGTCCGTCGCCCAGCCGCAGGATGCCAATGTGTTGAAGGGTTCGACGGCATGGCTGCCGGATGAGCGGACGCCCGTGAAGAGCGACAGCGCCGCCGATCTCATTGAGCGGGCGCTGGCCTCGCCAGTGGACGATCCTCTCTACGTCGTCGCTATCGGCGCGATTACGAATGTCGCCTCGGCTCTGCTGCTGGACCCTACCATTCGCAAACGCATCGTGGTGCTCTGGCTGGGCGGCCACGCCCGGCACTGGCCCGACACGCACGAGTTCAATCTGCGCCAGGATCCTGCCGCCAGCCGCATCGTCCTGGACTGCGGGGTCCCTCTGATCCTGTTTCCCTGTATGGGTGTCGTCTCCCACCTGCATACTACGCTGCCGGAGATGGCCGCGCATGTAAAGGGGAAAGGGGCGATTGGCGACTATCTCTTCCAGATCTACGGCGAGTATCATGCGGAACAGTTCGCCTACTCTAAACAGATCTGGGATCTGGCGCCGCTCGGGTGGCTGGTCAATCCGCGGTGGGCGCAGATGGAGCGGGTCAGTTCACCATGCCTGACCGACAGCATCACGTGGGCCTTTGACGATAGCCGACACACCATCGCCAGCGCCCGATATGTCGACCGCGATAGCATCTTCCGTGATCTGTTTGAAAAGTTGGACAAGGCTGCCTCATAGAAATGGCTGTCACCCGGCAGGAAACTACGATACGGTATCCCCGATGAACTTCTCGCTCATGGCGGACGAATCGCCGACCGAGGCACTGCCCCGCATCGTGTTTGAGCAGATCGACGGCGCCATCGATCAGCTTCAGCGCGTAGACGATCTGAACGACGGAATCCACGAGGCGCGCAAGCATTTCAAACGCGTCCGCGCTGTGCTGCGCCTTGGGCGCGGCGCGTTGCCGGACAAGACATACAGGCGCGAGAACGCTTTCTTCCGCGACCAGGGCCGTATCTTGTCTCCCGTGCGGGACAGCGCAGTCTATATCGAAACCTTCGATATGTTGAGACGGCGCTACGGCGCGCAGATGACCGACAAATCGTTTATCAGGCTGCGCCATTCCCTTGTGAGAGGACACAGGACGCTACTGAGGAATGTCGCCGATAATGAGGATATGCTCTCGATGGTGACCGAATCTCTGCGCGAGGCGCGATTGCGCGTGCAGGACTGGGATTTCAGCGTCGAAGGATTCTCCCTTTTCGCACGCGGGCTACGCAGAATCTATGGCCGGGGAAGGGTGGAAAGGAGAGCCGCCTACGCCCAACCTACGACCGAGAATTTCCATGCCTGGCGCAAGCGGGTCAAGTATCTTCGGTACCATTCTCAGATTCTGCAACCGATCTGGCCCGGGCTGATGAAAGTTCTTGCCCGCGAAATCGATCTTCTGGCCGACCGGCTGGGCAAGGAGCATGACCTGGCTATGCTGAAAGAGTCGTCCGATGTTCGGGCGTTACAGGGCGCAAGCGGGGGGTCCGCTGAACTGCTTTCTTCGATTGTTTCCCGTGAGCGGAGCCGCCAACGCCGTGCGGCTGTTCCAGTGGCGGCGCGAATCTATGTGGAGAGACCCGGCCGCTTCGTCACCCGCCTTGAGGCGTACTGGCGCGCTGACCGCCCGCTACGCCTCCCGACGCCCAAATCAAGTGCGCTCCACGCATCGCTATGAACAAAGACCGACTGGCGAGGCAGCTTCAATTTATCCTCGAAATCGACAGGCTGAAGGGTGTCCTGCGCCGCTCCTTGCTCCTGCAGAGCCATAGGCGTGAGAACTCAGCCGAACACTCCTGGCACTTGGCGATGATGGCGCTCGTGTTGGCTGAACACGCCAACGAGGCAGTCGACCTGCTGCATACGCTCAAGTTGCTCCTGATTCACGACATTGTGGAGATCGACGCCGGGGACACTTACGCGTATGATCAGGACGGTCACGAAGGCAAGAGCGAGCGCGAGCGGACGGCAGCGGCCCGCATATTCGGCCTGCTGCCCTCCGAGCAGGCGGCGGAGATGTCAGAAATGTGGGAGGAGTACGAAGCGCAGCGGACGCCGGAGGCCCGCTTTGCTCTGGCGCTGGATCGACTCATGCCCTTGCTGCACAACTATCATACGGGAGGCGTCACCTGGCGCGAAAATCAAGTGACGAGAACGCAGGTTGAAGAGCGCATGGCCCCGGTTGCGGTTGGTTCGGATGCACTGGCGTCAGCTGTCGATGCAGTGCTGGAACAGGCAACGGCAGGCGGCCTGCTTCCCCTCGCCTGGACAGAAGGATAGCTTCTGATCCAGCACAAATGCGCATGATTGAACGCGTTGTCAACGCCCAGATTCGACCGGACGCAGAAGGAGCGGCGCACGTTCCTCCCTTGTTAAGACTAGCTTCCCGTCTGGCCCGCTCTTGGGCGAGACCTCATTGGCGACTCCATCCCGACCTGAGCTTTTGGGCCAGCTTCATCGTTTTGCATGGGCTGCTCTTCCTTCCGATTATCCTGATGGACCGCGAGGCTGGGGCGGTTCTGCCGTCGCTCAACATAGCCGGTCAATCCTTCGACCAGTTCTGGCGGCAGCTTGTCCTTTGGCGCAGAGCGCCCGATCTGCTGCGCTTCAACTCAGAAATCGTGCTCTTTGTCGGCCTGTGGGCGATTCTCTCCCCTCTGCGCAAGGCGAAGGTGCGCTTCGGCTTCGTTGCCGCCTATCTTTTCTTCTTTGCCTACTATCTCTATGAGGGCGCATCGCTCACTTTTTTCAGCGTCGAGCCGGTCTTCTACAGCCAGTTCAGAATGGCAACGGAAGGATTTGGTTTCTTCCTGCAGAACGCCCGTGTAACCTTCGCATTCGTGGCCGCAATCGTCCTTCTGATCATTGTCGGCGCTGCCGTGGTCGCGCGGCTGGCTCGTTTCGTGCTGCCGGAAGGCAGGCTATCACTGTCATCGCGTGTCGTCTTGGGTCTGCTGGCGCTTCTCGTCATCACGCAGGCGTATACCTATCGTGAAGGGATCAGCCGACCGGAGATGGTGTTCAGCAGCCTTTTCGCCAAGCTTGCCAAAAACATTGCTGAATCGCGCCGCGTCTATGGCAATGTAAAACGATTTGACAGTGAAAGAGTGCGACTTGCCTACGACTATAGCGGCTACAACCTGGCCCGACAGCCTCCTGTTTACATAATTTTCGTCGAATCGTATGGTAGCGTACTCTACAAACGAAACGACTGGCGCGCCCGCTACCAGGCGCTGACGCGGCAGCTCGACGCAAAACTGGCCGACGCCGGATGGCACGCAGCCTCGGCCCGCAGCCTGGCGCCCACATGGGGCGGCGGCTCGTGGATGTCCTACACCAGCGCACTGTTCGGTCTGCGCGTCAGTTCGGACCCACAATACTATGCGCTGCTGGACAAATACAAGCTGGAGGCATACCCGGACCTGGGGCGATTCCTGAAGAGGCAGGGCTATCGCTACTACCGGTTGACCGCGCTGTCGATGGGCCTGCCGAAGTCAGAATGGAAGACATATGCCGACTTCTTCGGGGTAGACCGCTGGATGCAGTACGAAGACCTGAACTATGTCGGCCCTGAGTACGGCTGGGGCCCGGCGCCGCCGGACCAGTTTTCGCTGAATTTCGCGCGCGAGACGATCCGTCACGAGGCTGACGGTCCCTACTTGTTCTTCACGATTACGCAAAACTCCCACTACCCGTGGACGCCGCTGCCAGCCTTGGCCGACAACTGGCAGGCGCTGAACAGCCCAGGCGACGCGCCCTCTCCCGCGACAGAGCTGATCGAACACAGAGAGCGCCGCCAAAACTACTGGAACGCCATCGAGTATCAACTGGAGATGCTCACGGATTTCATCCTGAGTGAACCGAATCAAGAGGCGATCTTCGTGCTGGCGGGCGACCACCAGCCCCCCCGCGTTTCCCGCGGGGAGGACGGGTGGGACACGCCTTTGCACATCATTGCAAAGAACGGTGACTTTGTTGCATCATTTGCAGAATACGGTTTCGAGAACGGGCTGGAAGTGAGGGAAAAGGAGCCGACATTTCGTCATGAGGGCTTTTACTCGCTGTTTGTCCGGCAATTGCTGGCCGCTTTCGGGAGAGACGGAGAGTTGCCTCCTTATCTGCCAGAGGGCGTCCTTTTTGTGGAGGAGGCGCACTAGCCAACGCTGCCCGAGCGTTAGGCTGACCTCTAAGCAGTACAACTTTCCCTTCCGATCGGAGCCAAGTATGAGCGAAAATTTAGGCACAACATGAGAACTCGAATTCTGCTATTCCTATTGCTCATGGTGGCGCTGGTGGCAGCCGCCTGCAATGGCCGTAACGGCGCATCAGCCGAGAGCGCCAAGTCCTCTCAATCGTCCGAACAAGCGGATGTGCCCCTTGAATATACTCTCACTGAAGCTGCCGCCTCGGCCTTCATGCAACTGCCTGCAGTCAGCCTGGACGAGGGACAGTCCCTGCGAACGTTTTACATCGTCCCCGCCCAGACCAAGGCAACCTATGTTGTCGATGAGGAGCTATTCGCCGACGCCACGCGCAAGTATGGGCTGGCGGTCGGAAAGACCAAAGTGATCGGCGAGACGAAAGACGTAGAAGGACTGTTGCAGATCGACCTCTCCGTCCCTACCATTGGCGCAAACCGCTTTGCAGTCTATCTGCCAACACTGCGCACCGACCAGACGCTTCGGGATGGATGGATTCGGGAGAATGCACTGGAGTCTGACCGATTCCCCCTGGCAATCTTCATCGCCACGCAGATCCATGGTGCGCCGGAGAACTACCAGGCAGGCGATCAGGCCCGCTTTCGCCTTGAGGGCGAACTGACCATGCGCGGCACCGCACTGCCCTCTGTCTGGGACGTGTCTGCCCGTTTGCAAAATGACAGCATAACAGGCACCATAGAGACCCGTCTGCGGATGACAGATCTGGGCTTTGATCCGCCCAACTTTGCCAACACGCTAACCGTTCAGGACGAATTCACCGTCCGCATCGACTTCGTTGCCAGAGAGCGATAGCAAGCACAAATGACACGCCATCTCCAAAACGAGCGCCGAGCTTCCGCCGACCAGCCGTTTTCATGGGCCAGCTATGATTCCCACCTACCTGGCGTCGCGGCGCCAGTCGGCGACAATGCGGTCGCTCGCGCCAAAGTCCTGGCCGCCGGACTGAAAATCAGGCTGCGCTCTGCCAAACAGCCCGCGCCGGTCGTCGAAGCCGCCTACCTGTTGGACGAGAGCCGTAGCCCCGACTGCCCGCTGCTGGAGCGCATTCGGATTCTGGGCCTGCTTGCCTCCGTTCTGGATCACTACTTTTCCGAGCAAGCGCCGGCCTTGACAGAATCGAAGCGGGAGGAGATTACTGCGCAATTGGATTCGCTCTTGCAACGTGCCTTTGTCGAGTTGGATGAAACGCTTCTGCCGGCGCTTACGGAAGAATATGGGATTGAGATTGGCTTTCCCCACGAGTTGGACGGGCCGCAGCGCTACTACCTGCGCCGCTTTTTCCGCCAGCAACTTTATCCCATGCTGACGCCGCTGGCCGTCGACCCTGGGCATCCCTTTCCCTTCATCAGTTCACACAGCATCAACTTGCTGGTCCATCTCAGCAGCCTGGATTTCGGTACTGGCCCGCTCTTATACGCCCGCATCAAAGTGCCTCGCCTTATGTCCCGCTTTGTAGCCGTTCCATCAGCAGCGGGGCAGCGTATGTTCATCTGGAGTGAAGACGCGGTGGCAGGTTTTCTCGATGAACTCTTCCCCGGCATGAAGATTGAGAGCGTATCTCTGTTCCGGCTCCTGCGAGCTTCAAACGGCGGCCGCAACGGAGACGAGTTGGAGGCCCAGAGCCGAGGGCTGCGCAACCAGCAACTGGCCTCTCCGGTCGTGCGCCTGGAGTTCGAGACGGCAATGCCTGATGCCGTTGTCGAATGGCTGGCCTCCCATTTGCCTGTGCCGCTTCAACTCTGCTTCCGCAGTTCCGGCCCGCTGGCGATGTTCCAACTTGTCGATCTGGCGAATCTTGCGCATACATGGGATTGACAGCAATTTAGGGCTGTGCTACCCTGAGCGCCACAAAATAATACAAATGGCTGCAACAGGGGAAATGAACCGTCCGTCCGCCCTTTCAGAGAGTTGCCGGGCGCTGCGAGGCAACAGGCGACGAATGGTATAGCGCCCCACGAGCATCCGGCAGGAAATGGCCGGACGGACCGCCCCGTTATCAGCGCAATGAGGCAGTAAAGTTCCGGCTCTCCAAGGTACTCTTTGATGAGCGGTAACTGATCTGCGAACTCAGGTGGCAACACGGGTCCTCTCGTCCTGAACAGGCGAGGGGATTTTCTTGTTTTCGGGCGCGGCGAGAACTCGCCGCACAGAACTCACTTTGCAGGAGCGAAAGATGCTTGACATCCGTTGGATGCGGGAAAACCGGCAGGCGTTGGCTGAGGCGATGGCAAAACTGAATGATACGGAGGCGCCCTGGGAGTTGGCCCTGGAGTTGGACGAAAGACGGCGCGAATTGCTGCAACGCGCGGAAAAACTGCGGGAGATGCGCAACGTCGGATCCAAGCAGATTGGCGCGCTCTTCCGAGAGAAGAAAACCGAGGAGGCCAACGCACTGAAGAAGCGAATGGGTCTGATCGGCATGGAGATTTCACAGATTGACGAGATGCTGCGCGGCGTGGAGAGCGACTTCCATGACGCCATGATGCGCATTCCCAATCCGCCCGACCCGGACGTGCCGATTGCGCCAGATGAAGAGGGCAATGTGGTCCTTACCCAATGGGGCGAGATTCCCCAATTTGATTTTGCGCCTCAAGCCCACTGGGACCTGGGGCCGCAGCTGGACATCATTGACTTTGAGCGCGGCGTCGCAACGGCCGGCAGCCGCTTTTATTTCCTCAAAGGGGCCGGCGCACGCCTGCAACGCGTCCTGTCCAACTGGTTCCTGGACGTGCATATCAACGAGCACGGCTTTACTGAACTCTACCCGCCCATGATGGTGCGCGGCCATGCCATGGAAGGCACGGGCAATCTGCCCAAGTTCGGCGACCACCTCTACCGCGATGCGGAGGAGGACTACTGGTTCATCCCGACCGCCGAGGTGTCGGTCACCAACCTGCACCGCGACGAGATTCTTGAGCCGGGCGCTCTGCCCCTTTACTACGTGGCCTCGACGCCCTGCTTCCGGCGAGAGAAGGTGTCGGCAGGAAAAGATGCGCGCGGCATCAAGCGTGTACATCAGTTCCAGAAGGTGGAGATGGTCAAGTTTGTGGAACCGGAAACGGGAAGGGATGAGTTGGAGTCGCTGACGCGGGCGGCGGAGGTTCTGCTGGAGCGCCTTGAGTTACCCTATCGCCGCGTCGCCATCGCGACCGGCGATCTCTCGTTTGTGGCTTCCATCAAGTACGACCTGGAGGTGTGGGCCGCCGGTTGCCAGGAGTGGCTGGAAGTCAGCTCCTGCTCGCTGTTCCGCGATTTTCAGGCGCGGCGGGCAAACATCCGCTACAGGCCGCAGGAGGGCGCGCGGCCGGAGTATGTCTACACGCTCAACGGCTCGGGGCTGGCCTTGCCGCGTGTCATTATCGCTCTCTTGGAGAACAACCAGCGTGCCGATGGCAGCATCCTCCTGCCGGACGTGTTGCATCCATATCTTGGCGGAGAGCTGGAGATTGGGCATGTTGGCGGGGCGGCGGGCTAACTCGCGGCGTTGCGCCCGCGCGGTCAGCCCCTCCATATTTGACACGTATTCGGCATTGTGGATATACTTTAGCGGTCAACGGCTGAAAAGTCCGGGGCTGGGAGGGATGGCCGAGAGGACGAAGGCGGTTGTCTTGAAAACAACTGTGGCAGTGATGTCACCGGGGGTTCGAATCCCTCTCCCTCCGCCAGCCGCCCCTTTTCCCCATTTCAGAACGCCTTCTTCGGTCCGGATTTCGCGGCCCTTCAGATCAAAGCTACTTTCCACAAGACTTGACGCTTACCAATAGATTTTTGTGCAGACCAGTTATAAGAATTGGGAAGCGAGAGGCGTGGAAAAGGGCAGTGCGACTATCGGCAGCGGGGAGTCAGAGGGTGAAGCCGCGGGCAACCAGGAATCGTTTGACCCTTTGGGCGTCATGGGGCTGCCGGTCTCTTGCCGCGTTTCTGCTGCCAGTGGCGTACCAGTTCGGGGTCAACCTCGATGGTGGGACGCATTTGGGCAAACTCTTCATCGGTAAGTTCTCGTGCGTCAGGATCAGCGGCGATACCCGCATTGATTGCAGCTTCTTCGCCGTATTTCGCGGCTATTTTTCTGAAAGTCGTCTCTCTCTCCACGTCTGCTGATTCAGCGGATTCGTCAACTCTAGTGCTCTTGGGCATAGCGTCTCTCCTCTCGCCTGTTAGCCTTTCTAAGGCTGATTATGCGGCGACCACCAGCCCGCCTTGCAAAAACGACTGCGTGCAGCCGCCCATCAATGTTCCCGTAAGCGATCCACCGCAGTTCGCTATGTCGACTGTCATGGATGATTAGAGCAGTGTCCCACTCGAATTCTTCCATGGCCCTAAAGTCTACCTCGTGCTTGTCGAAATTCGAGCGTCGCTTCGTTTCATCCCACTCGTACTCCCTGCCCGAATTGTACCATACGCCGTGTTGTGGTACAATCTGTTACGCTAGGGCAGGATAGGTTGAGTGCCTTGGAGATTTGCGCCACATAGCAGACGGCACAAGAATGTTACAAAGTCAGGACTAGAAACGCTTGATTTGGGTAGTAATTGGCTTTGGTTTGGCGGACTCACACACCGTCTAAATCAGCCGACAACAGAAAATGGGGAGGTCGCATAGCCTGGTCGAGTGCGCCCGCCTGCTAAGTGGGTAGGGGCAGCAATGTCCCTCGAGGGTTCAAATCCCTCCCTCCCCGCCTTTTGCGCCAGTAGCTCAGTGGATTAGAGCGTCGCCCTGCGGAGGCGAAGGTCGCAGGTTCGAGTCCTGCCTGGCGCGCCACTTTAACTGAATTGTGCGAGCTACGATTTAGGAAACGCAGCAACTCCCCGCAAGGGATTTCCCTTCACTTCCAAGATTGACCGCAGGCAAAATTCGGTCTGCCTATTTGTCGCGCCAAGCGCGCTCGCCCCGTCGCAGGTCGAAGGCTACAGCGCGACTGCCAGCTGTTGGCATATGCTGACCGAATAACTGTCCATCCATTTCCGCCAAGACAGTTCTTGACCCGCCCATCGTTCCCTGTCACAATTGTAGGAGACAGAGAAGGGGGACGTGCGATGAGCGCCGGGAAAGTAAAGTGTTCCAGCCAGGCTTCGCCGGAGCTACTGGCTTCAATGCGCGAGATTGCCAGCAGCGAGGGACGGCATTTCCAAGCCTTTATGGAAGAGGCGATGCAGGGATACATCGAAAACCGTACACGGGATAGACCCCGCGCTGAGATCATGACTCACTTCCGGGCCAGCGTGGAGCGAAACCGCCGCCAATATGAGTTGCTCTCCGAATGAGCCATGACTACCCGGACGTAGGCGAAGCGATCGCTATCCATGACACGCTGATTGACGAGCTTGACGGCTCGCCTTGGCATGCGTCACGAGGGGGCGCTGGCTTCAGCCATCAAGCGGCACCAGCTAGAGTACTACGATTCCCTGATCGAAGAGGTTGGCGCACTTATGGAGAGCCTGGCCAACAATCGCCCTTCAGAGACGGCGACAAGCGAACTGCCCTGGCCGTCACCGACATCTTCCTGCGTCTGAACGACAACTTTATCGACCGCGACAGCCGCGACACTTACGAATTCTTCATGCGGCTATTCGAGTTGTATTCGTTCCGCTTTGACCAATTGCGTCCGTGGCTGGAGGAAAATATCAGACCATTGACGGCGTAGTGATAAGTCCCCAAGTCAGTACGATTCCTGATAGAGGTAGGCGGCAACGTCGCTGCCGGAGGAAACGGATATGGCAATGAACACAGGCGAGCTACTCAAACGGCTCGGCGCGGGCGAGTCGATCTCTGCACTGTGCAGGGAAAACGGTATGACGCGCACGGAGTTTGACAACTGGTGGAGTGAAGAGAGCCGCCGCAGAGTGCCCGCCGCCGATGGTCGCCTGCAGACAGGTGTCAGCGCGGAGACGCGCATTGTGCGCAACCGCTGGGGCGTCCCCCACATTCGGGCGCGCAACGATGAAGACCTGTTCTACGCCTTCGGTTACGCCATGGCCCAGGACCGCCTCTTTCAACTGGACTACCTGCGGCGCAAGGGCCAGGGCCGGCTGGCGGAGATTCTTGGCCCGGAGGGTGTGCAGCTGGACACCATCGCCCGCACCGTCGGCCTCAACCGCATCGCCCGCGCCGAGTGGGACTCGACGCCCGCCGAGACGAGCACACTCCTGCAAAGGTTCTCCGACGGCGTCAACGCGCTGATCGACCAGTCACGCGGCAACCTTCCAATTGAATTCTCGCTGTTGGATTACGAGCCGGAAGCGTGGTCACCCGTGGATTGCCTGGCGATCGCGGCCGAGTTTCGCTACTACCTGACGGTGCGCTTTCCCGTCATTGTCGGGCCGGAACTGGCGCAGCGGGCACTAAACAACGAAGCGCTGTACCAGGCGTTCCTAACCGGCGAGGCTGATGACGAGAGCATCATCCCGTCCGGCGCATACCCGACCGCAGCGGACGGTATCTCCCCCGTCGGCGCAAGTGTGGGCGATCCGCAGGAGGGCGAGGGCAGCAATAACTGGGTGGTGAGCGGCGCCCGCACCGTTTCAGGGCTGCCGATGGTTGCCAGCGATCCCCATATCGCCTTTGCCGCTGTCTCCTGCTGGTACGAGGTGCAACTGACGGGCGGCTCTTTCGACGTGGCTGGCATGGCCTATGTCGGCATGCCAACGGTGATGTTTGGCCGCAACCGGCGCGTCGCCTGGGGCATTACCAACAACATCTGCTCGCAACGCGATCTCTACCACGAGCGCACTGATCCGCACAGGCCGGGCGGCTTCCTCTACGATGGTGAGTATGAACCGGAACGCACGCTGGTCGAAACGATCAAGGTGCGCGGCGCTGACGCGATTCGCAAGACCGTCCGTTTCTCGCGCAACGGGCCAATCGTCGACGAAATCCTGCCGCCTGAAGCTGAAGGAACCGGCCCTGTATCTCTGCGCTGGCTTGGGCATACCTACTGCGGATGGCTCACTTCGCTCTTAGGCATCGACCGCGCCAAATCCGTCGCCGAGTTTAGGGAAGCAACTCGCACCTGGCGCGTACCGACCTGGAGCCTGGTAGTCGCTGACGTGGAGGGCCATATTGGCTATCAGGCCGTCGGCGGGATCCCTGTTCGTACACTCTGGGCACGCGGATACCGGCCCGGTTGGGACCCCGCCCACCAGTGGCAGGGACTGATACCGTTTGAACAGATGCCCCGTCTCGAAGACCCGCAACGCGGCTGGATCGCCTCGGCCAACAATCGGGTCGCGCCGGACGATTTCCCTTATCCGCTTTCGGGCACCTGGGCCAGCGGTCACAGGGCGAGGCGCATCCGCCAGATGATCGAGGAGCGCGACAGGTTTACCAGAAAGACATTCGCCGCAATGCACCAGGACACGCGCACTCTGCGCGCCGACGCCGCTATGCCGGGGCTTCTGCCTGTTCTACGCAAAAGCGGCGACGCCCGTGTCCTGGAAGCTGCCCGCTATCTGGAGAGCTGGGATCACAACATGACGCCCGATTCCGCGGCCGCGTCGATCTTCGAGGTCTTCTTCAATGCGTGGTGCCGGCGCGTTGCCAGCGAGCGATTCGACGAGGAGTTGGCAGCGGCGCTATCCGGGTCCTGTGGAGGTCTGGCGGGGGCGCTTATCCACGCTGACGCATGCGGCTGGTTCGAAGGCTCTGACCGCGAGGCAGCCATCGTTGATGCTTTGCGGGCTGCCTTGACTGAGCTTGAGGAGCGGCTGGACCAAGAAATGTCCTCCTGGACTTGGGGCGAACTGCATAAGGTACAGCTACGCCATGTCCTATCCAGTCGTGGAGAACTGGGCGAACTGCTGGATCGCGGCGGCCTGCCGGTGGGCGGCAATGGCGTAACCGTCTGCAATACGGGATTCGATCCCAACTGGGGCGCGCTGATGGGCGCCAACTATCGGCTCATCAGCGATCTGGGCGAGGATGGCATGTGGGCGGTCGAGTCCCAGGGTCAGTCCGGGCACCCAGGATCGGGGCACTACTGCGACCAGTTGACCGAGTGGCTTGCAGGTCGCTATCACTTCCTGGCCTTCGACGCGGACAAAGCCGTCGAAGAGGCGGAATCGGTCTACACGCTTGAACCGACAAGTGAGAGGTTGGCTTAACGGCCCGTCTGACTCAGGGTTGATGCTGGCAAGTTCCCGGCAGTAAGCCTGTGCTTTTGCCTTTCCAGTCTGCGAAAATCGCATTCTATCTGGAGTCCGTGCCAGAATTCATCCGACTGGCCAAAGAAAGCTCCGAAGCGAATCGACATGGCGGGCGTAATCGAACGCTTGCCATGAACGATTTCATTGATCGCCCGCGGGGCGACGCCTATGGCGCGGGCCATGGCATTTTGTGAAATCCCCAATGGCTTGAGGTATTCCTCTAAAAGTATTTCACCGGGCGTAATAGGAGTATTCATTCTTGAACCATATAACGTTATAGGGGTTTTGTCAATGATAGTCAACGATGCCAACCTGCTCCGGGCCGGAATCCGTCCACCGGAAGACGATACGCCATTGATCATTGATGCGAATGGAATGAAAGCTCGCCAAGTTCCCCTTTAGAGCTTCCAGACGGTTACCGGGAGGCACGGCCAGATCGCTGAGAGCGCGTGCTTGATTCACTTGTATCAGTTTTCTCAGCGCAACGCGAGCTATAGCGCTAAAACGGCGGTTTCGTTCAGAATAGAAGAGTTCCTCAGTATCTTTGTCCGCAAAAGATTGGATCACGGGGGCTGCCTCTGCCTCCTGTAAGCCCCTTCCGGGAGTTACCCCGCACACGGGAGGATAGCCCAGACATAGAGAGATTCTGGACGAAGGGAAGGGGAATTCTCCTACCCCCAGGGAGCGTTTGCTTGGAACTCTCTTTTGGTTGTTGTGATATGGATCGAATCGTTAGGATAGCGATTCTGCGGGTCAGTTCTGTGACAGCAAGAATTCGGCGGGTGCTACAATGGCTACATCGCGAAACGGATGCAAGACAAGCAAGTCGTCATCACCTGTGACAATACATGTCGCGTTGCCGCTTAAAGCCAATTCCAAGACCTGATTGTCTCTAGGATCGCGACATACGCTGACAACACTGATTATCTCTACCCGGTGCGTGTCCCGTATCAGAGTTGCCAGAAACTGGTCCCTCTCTCTTGGGCTGATATACCGGTCGAACTTGCGCCGGTTGAGTACTTGGTTTAACTCTCTTACCAGTGGTCCCGAAGTCAGGATAATTCCCTGATCAAGAGCCCGAAAAAACGCCTGTCCAGGCACGGATTCGTTGAATAGCAAGGCGCTGACAATTACGTTTGTGTCAAAGACAATACGGGTCATTCTTCGGAAAGGATCTCCCTTAAAATATCCGAAGTAAGACCACGCCGCTGCGCGTTGCGACTAACTTCCGACATGACTTCCTGTAGTGATTTGCCAGCCCCTGTCGCTTCAAGCAATCGCAGATTGACAAGCAGATTCAGCTTTTGTCGCTCTTCATCCGAAACCGAACGGTAGAATTCGGCTACATCGGCGTCGACCAACACGGTTATAGGTTCCGCCATTCTTCCTGCCCTCCTGGTCACCTCCGCCCATCGGTAATGCCGTGAGACATGTAATTTCCACCAATTCCTGACGACAGGTATCTGTGTGATCCTCCTTAAGCGCCCAAATTCGCTTTCGCCTTTTCTGTCTGCGCAGCCCGAATGTGGTCGTGGATCTGATCGCTGAAGCGGTATTCGCTGTTGTCTTCCGGCTCGTAGCCGATCACTTTGCGGGCATTGACGATGCTCCAGAACGCCTGCGAGTTGCCGCTGATGCCGTAGAATACCTGAAACGGCACGCCCTCCTCGTCGCCAATGTCCTCGGTCTCGATGCTCTTGATGAACAGCTGTTGCAGGTCGCGCGGGCTGATGTAGACGCCCAATGCGCGATACATGCGCCGCAGGTCTCCTGGCTGGAGCCGCTCCAGATCGTCCTCCCTTGGCCCACCAATGCGCACCTGTACATTTTCGAGGGGCTGGGGGGTAGGCTCATCAGCGTGTAGCCCGCGGTACTGCATCCGTCCCACTGCGAACACAAAGCCCACGTGCTCGTATGCCTCCTTGGCCCAGCCGTAATAGTTGTCGGAAAGGGGCCGCATCTCTGGTGTAACGACATCCCACTTTTTGTCCAGAATCAGGCGTTCATAGTAGTCAGCCGCATGGTTGGAGCTGGCGACGACCACACGTCGCACATTTTCCTCCTGTGCGGTCTGGTAGACATGAAAAGCCATCTCCACATTTGAGAGTTCGGCGTAAAAGTCCTGGACCGGATCCGACCGATCTGCCGTCCGCGTGAAGCCCAGGTGAACCACTGCGTCCGCGCCGCGAAAGTGGTGGCGAAAGCTGTCGCGGTTGCGGTCGGTCAGGTCGGCGATCTGAACGCCTTCCACTTCGTTACCGTCCCGGTCGACTGTGCGCACGTCCAATAGCGTCAGGTCGTAGCGCTCGCGGAAGGCAGGAAGCAGCAGGCTGGCAATATATCCCGATGCGCCGGTAATGACGACAATTCTTTTCGCGCTCATTCTTGACTCCACATCCGCATGTTTGAAGGTTTTTTGTATTGGCGGCGCTCTCAAACACAATTCCGCCAAAAAACCTTCAAATGGTCTCCTTATGTTCGGCGTAATGCCCAAACGTGTTACCGGCAATCCGCCACAGGATTGGTGTATCTCCGTCGGGGCGTCGGTCTTGGGGCTGAAAATCGTCATACGGGCGCAGAAGATCCTCGTCCGACAGTTCGGAAATCGCAGCGATGGCATCCTGATGCGCGGCGAGCAGTTCCGTCTGCACTTCCTCCAATGTACGCGTGCGGTTGCGCTCGAAGATCATCTGATTCATGCGCTCGATGCCGACTGTATGGGGCGCCGCGTCCGCCGGTAGTCCCATTGGCGGGTAGCGGGGCTGCTTGCGCACGAGGGCAGCCAGCCCCTTGGCCCACGCCGCCAAATGGGCCAACTCATCTCTCACCGACCAGCCCTCCGCGCCGGGCGTGGTCATTTTGGTCGCGTCCAGAGTCGATAGCGGCGCTTGCAGCGCGTCCCACTCACTCTCACTCCTGGCTATGACTTCCTGCACGGTTGGCGGGCGGGAGGTCAAATCTTTGTTCATTCTTGCTTTTCCTGGCTACGTCAGGTGTACATCGCTGACCCAAAAGACTCGAAAGTCTTGACGGAAATAGAAACCGAATCGGCGCGTTATCCCGAATTCTCCGCTGCTGCCGGCGTCGGTGAGGGTTCGGGCGTCGGTGAGGGTTCGGGTTGGGGCGTCGGTTCCAGTGAGATTCCGCTGATCTCAACCATGCGTTCCAAGACCTGTTGCAGCGCCTCCAGTTCAGCGCCATAGGCGGCCCAATCGCCCGACTGTAGCGCACTCTGTGCCTGCGTGTAGCGGCTGTTTGCCTCCAGAATCAACTCTTCCAGCGTGGAATCTACCAAGTCGATAGCGCCCGCAGCCGATGTCGTGGATGGCAGTTCAACTGGCAGGCCGCCGTTCCCCGTCTGCGCCAGTTCCGCCAATTTCGCGTCGGCCAGAATGTCCGTACCGAACTGTTCAATCAGGGCCAGGCCCAGATTTTCGGCCATGATCACCCGTTCAGACGTAGCGAGGATGACCCGTTTCAATTCCGGGATCTTGCCGGTGGCCGCCTGAATGTAGAGCGGCTCCACGTACAAGAGGCTTTCGCCGATGGGGATAACCAGCAGATTGCCCCGGATCACCTGACTGCCCTGTTGGTTCCACAAGCTGAGTTGAGAACTGATAACCGGATCCTGATCAATGCGGGCCTCGATCTGCTTGGGACCGAATACGAGAGAGTCTTTGCCGAAGCGGTAGACCACCATTTCGCCGTACTTGGCCGGATCGTTTTGCGCGGCCAGCCAGGCGATCATATTTTCGCGATTGGCTGGCGTAAAAGGCAGAATCTGGATAAAATCCAGGTCTTCATGGCCCGGCAACTGCATGAGCACGTAGTACGGCTCCATTGGGCGCGACTGGTTGTCGAAAATCTCTTCGGGCCATGCCCATACATCTTCCCGATTGTAGAAGTCGGTCGGCTCGGTCATCTGATAGGTGCGAAAGACGCTGGCCTGGATGCTGAACAGGTCGTTGGGATAGCGGATGTGCGCTTTCAAGTCTTCGGACATCTCCTCGAAGGGGCTGAACAGGTCCGGGAATATGCGTTCGTAGGCTGCCGCAATCGGCTCGTCCGGCTCTACAATATAGAACTTCATATCGCCGGTGTAGGCATCAATAATGACTTTGACCGGATTCCGAATATAGTTGAAACCGGGGGGAAGGGTCCTCGTTCCAGCCTCGCTCGGTTCGCTGTAGGGGAAGCGCCCGCTGACTGTATAGGCGTCGAGGAACCAGTAGAGTTGGCCGTCTGCGCCGATGACGATGTACGGGTCAGAGTCGTAATGCAGGAAGGGAGCGACCTCCCGTGTGCGCTCCAGGATGTTCCGCCGCCAAAGGATTTCGCTCTCGGAATTCAGCTCCTGGCTGATGAGCAGGTTGATGTCGGCGAACTGGATGGCGAACGCCAGCCTCGGAAAAAATCCGCCGATATTGATGCCCGAGTCCCCCTCGAATGTAGTGAAGACATTGCCACCCTCGCCGCGAGGATAGTCAAACTCCTCGGTCTCCGTCTTGACGATGACATACTCGCTGGTCCGTTCACCGAAATAGATCTGGGGGCGCGTAACCTCCAAAATACCCTGCACAGGCAGGTCCTTCAGCACGAAGGTCGGCAGGCCGTCCGGCGTTATCTCAGCAACCGGCGACGCGGCCACTCCATATCCGTGCGTGTAGACCAGTTTGCGGTTGACCCACGTTTGGGCAGGTTGCTCCAATTGCTCCGGTATCAGTTCCCGCGCCGATAGCATCAACTGTCGGCGCTCGCCCCCGATATCGTAGCGGTCTATGTCGATGTCGGTGAACTGGTACTGTTGGCGCAATGCCTGCACCTGGTTGTATGTCTGGAGCAGCGGTCGGTAATCCCACAGACGGATATTGCGGATCGTGTCCGGCTGATTCAGGAGTTCCTCCGCGGTCAACTCGGTGGCGGCGTCAAAATTCTTGTTAACGATATTTTCCAGGCCGAAGGCGGCGCGTGTGAACTTGATATTGTGGGCGATGTACTCCCGTTCGCGGGTGAACTCATTGGGGTTCACCTGAAACCGCTGCACCATATTGGGATAGACATTGCCCGCCAGGGCGGAAATGGCGACCCAGCCCACGAGCACGACCACAATCGCCCGCCACGCCTGCTTCAAAAATACGTTTATGAGCAGCAATACGGCTGCGATGATGGTAACAACGACCAGAATACTCAAGGCCGGCAGTTGGGCGTGAACGTCAGTGTACCCCGCCCCGAAGACTGCGCCCCGTGTGCTGTAGACCAGTTCCAGCGCGTCCAGCCGATACTGCCAGGCGATCAGCAGCAGGATCAGCGCGCCGAGAAAGCTCAGGTGGGCGCGCACCGAAGCGGGGGCGCCCCAGCCTTTCCAGCCGATTCCACTAGCCAGAGCTGTGGCGATCAACGTGATCACCATGGTTGTCATCAGCCAACCGCGCAGGAACTGCCATATCGGCAATGTGAAGACGAAAAAGCTGACATCCCGGCCAAAGATCGGTTCAACCAGCCCAAATGGCTGCTGATTGAAGTACAGTAGCAACTCCTCCCAAGCCGAAGAGGCGCCGGTGCCCATGAAGAAGGCGAAGAATGCGCCTGCCAAAAAAATGATCGGAGTGAGGCGCACACCGACAGACTGAATCGCCTCCATCACCGGCGTGCCTGACAGCCCCTGTGGATTCAGGCGGCGAACGACCAGGACATTGGCTACGAGGAACAGCCAAAATGCGACCGCGCCGGCAGCGAACAGACCCAGCGAGGCGACGATGCGAGTAATATAGACCGAGGTCAGTGAGAGGCTCTCATACCATAGCCAGTCGGTGACGAAGCCCAGAACCGTATTGAAGAGAATCAGCGCCAGAAAAGGCAGCAACATCCACCATAGCAAGCGCCCGCCGCCGGCTTTTCCGCCGTTTCCGCCGTTTCCGCCGCCGCGGCTCGGCGCGCCCGGTCCCGGCGGGCCGTCATCGTCCTGCAGCAGTTCCTCTTCGATCTGTTCCCAGTCGTCCTCATTCAGGTTTTCCAACAGTTCATTAAACGGTTTGCGCTCAGCCATAGGAGATCCTTGTCGAATTTATTGGGACAGATCGGGGCAGCCACCGCTCGGACTGCGGTCGTGCCACTTGTCCGGCGCCTGGTGCGATTCGTCGTAAACGGCACCTGTTTGTACCATTATACCAGAACATGACCAATTCAGCGGGCTTGGCAGGCGGGCGGATGCATCCCAGATTGTTTGCATCGTTGCTCTGGGAACGCGGGAGGCCAGCTGACGTTGGGAGCGGAGGAGGTCGGTAAGGCCAGTTTTGAGATTTATTTGTAATGGCGTTAGACGAAAGACAGTTCCGCCAAGAAATCTTCAAAATGCCAACCTTGATTTCTTGCCGCGCTTCTGCCGGGGCGGGCTTTCCCGCACCTATAGGAGCCGCGTTTTGAATGCGCTACCGATTCGTACTTTGAATGCGCTACCGATTCGTACTTTGAATGCGCTACCGATTCGTACTATGAGGGCGCATTGTTAGATGCGCTACCGCTTCGTATATGAGCGCCGGATTGCGGTGTGTGGGGCTGGGCGCGCGGTGGCGGCGTTCCTCATCGCGGAGGAGTGTAGCACAGATGAGCGAATCGGGCAAGTAGGGGTGGCGCACAATAATTTGGGATGCATCCGGGCGGGCCGTCTGGTGGAGAGTTTGCACATTGCGCCAGCCTGGCAAAAGTGTCTGAGAGGAGCTGCCCGGCTATGTTATACTTCCCACAAATGATTCCTTCCCTGCTCACCCAATCCTATGCTCTCAAACTTTGACTTTTCTCCGAATGCTGAACTGCCTCGGCAGCGATCATTCCTACAAGCCGTTGTTCCGACGCTGGCTGAGATAGAGTCGGTTGAGGCGATCTGGTTGACCGGCTCGCTGGCCCGCAATGACGCTGACAGTTGGAGCAGCGTCGACCTCTGCCTGCTGTGGAGCGCAGAGTCGTCTGGCACGAATAAAGAGGATTGCCAGCGAGAGGTCTTGAAGGCCGCGCTGGGTGGCGCGCTGGGAGACGAAGGCTATCTACTCGATTCCTCACTTCAGGCGGCTTGGGCGAACAGTTTGCACGGTATCACCTTGGCGGCAAACCCGCCCGCCGAGATGGGCAAAGGGTCTGGGGCAGGAGGCGTTCTCTTCAGGATTCACTGGGCCGCCTTCACCATGGCAAGGGAGTTACGTAGCCGCACCGGGCAGGTCCAACCACTGTACTTGGCCGCGGCGCTTGTGGATGAACTGCGCAACTATCTGCGAGGCGAGTTTGATGCGCTAAGCCCGCCTGATGCAGAAACCATCAGAGCGCAACTCGACCGCTTCTGGATTCTGTTGGCGCGACTGCCTGCGGCCGTGAATCGCCAAGAGCATCTGGCCGCGCACGCCCTGTTGGCCGAACTGCGTTCGCTTCTGATCGATCTGGTCGTGGGGCTGAACGGCGCAGAGCGGCCCAAGGAATCGGCGCGTATCAACTTCTTTCTGGGAGGGGCGCAACGGGAAGCATTCGAAAGAAGCCTGGGGACGAACCAATTCGTTTCCGGCAGCAGAGCGGTCAGTGCCTCCGGTTGGATTGGACAAGCCGTGGCCCTCATCGTCCTTTATCGGTGGTACGCGCCGCAGCTTGCTGAAATCTACGCGACGCCTTACCCATACCAGGCTGAAGAAACGGTACTCGGCTTCTTGCGCGCGGCGATCGACGGCTGGCCTGCCCAGATTACTACCGGTTGAGAGCCGATCAGGATCTTGGAGCTACAGGCATTGCTGAACTCGACAACGTGCATCGATCTCATGCAGGAGTTCAGCTTGCGGACGACTGCGGTTCGGCCTCGGCGCGGCGCACGTAAATGGGATTGCTGAAGATCCAACCCCGCAATTTGCCCCAGCGATGCTTCCAGACCTCCACCCGATAGACACCCGCATCACGGGCGTCATACGAAAGGCTGGCGACGTGCCCTTGCGCCACAATCCGCCCATTGCGCAGCAGGCGGACGTCGGCGCTTTCCGGCGCTTGGACGTGCAAGCGCAGACATTGCCCCGCCGCCAGCGCAATGGAGTCGCCCATTTGAAGATTTTTTGTGATGGTCCTTCCATCAAGGTCTTCCGCCAAGAAATCTTCAAACACTGCGTATCGAGCATGATCAGGCGTTGTCATTTCGGCCCAAAAGCGGAAGCCCTTCGTTGACCCGGCCAGGTCATATCCGACCCAGCAGCGGCCACGGCGCAGCGCATCCAACACCAGCCGACGATCGTGCTGCACATTCGGGTTGTTCAGGTCGCTGTCGCCGTCCTCCGGCTGACCCCGCATGGCGGTTTCGGTCAGCAGATGGGTATTCAGCCCCTTGGCGCACTCCTCATAGGTCATAAAGCGGCGGCTGATCGGGCCGAGGCTATGCGTCATGGCATGAACGTCCGTGCCTCCCAGAGCAACGACCGGCCTCGCTTGCGTCAACTCATCCCATTTTTTCAGCATTGCCGGCAGCGGTCCAACTGTGAACAGGTGGGGCAGGAATGCTACCAGCACGGCCTGCAGATAACTGTTGGTGAAGCTGCGAAAACTGGACAGATAGTTCCACAGTTCGACACCGTGGTAGCCGGAGACCTCCCAACTGTGCCACGGATAAAGTCGAGGGAACAGGTTCGTCCTCTCCTCAATTGGATGCGCCAGCACAGCCAGAGCGTCCTGTTGGCGAACGGCATCGACAAGAACCTGGGGATCCTTCGCCTGATCGCTGACATCGGTCTCAACGCCCAAGCAGAGCAAGTGATTGCCCGATTCCTCGCGTTCGGTGTCGTGGACCTCCTGGCCGACGAGCGTGAGGATGCCGCGGCGATACCCTTCCTCTTCCTCCCGCACCAGCACGTTGTGATCGGTCACGAACACGAAGTCAAGCTGCCCCTGCGCCGCCCCCGCGATGAGATCGTCAAAGGACCCGGCGCCATCGCTGTGCGTGGTATGCATATGGATATTGCCGAAGTATTCGAACAGTTGGTTTGCAGGCTCTGACTGGGCCATTTCAGCCTCTTTCGTAAGTGGTCGATGAGAGTTGGGCGCCGTGTGTCGGGGCGTGTACAGATGAGTCAGCCCACCTCTCGTCATGGATTCAACAATCTGTCAGGGCAGTTTGGGTTGAAAGCGTTCGCTCGTGCCAATCTGCGAGGCTCGCTTCAATTCTTCCGCAGCGACCTGTTCTTCCAACTTCTTGCGGGCCTCGTATCGCTTGCGCTCTTCCCCCAGCCAGCGCCCGGGATCCTCGGCATCGACGATTGGGCGCGCTGAAATCAAGAAACCGGTATGGCCGACCATGTTGTCGTCGGGACGCAGGCGATCCGGCACCGGTTTGTACTTGCGCACCAGAATCTCCTCCACGCCGATGTCGGCAAAGGCGGACTTTTCCAGCCCGCGCAGCAGCTCGCTGACCTGATTGGTGGTAGGGACAAGAGCAGCAAAGAATCCTCCGGGCCGAAGAGCGGCACGCGCATTCTCCAGGAAAATCCAGGGAGTGCGCACATCCAGCACGAGCGCATCGACGTCGGACTGATGGAATCCGTCGAGAATGGAGGCTTCGTGCATCTCTACATACGGCAGCAGCCCCATCTTTTCGAGGTTGTTGCGGGCAATCCTGTAATTGTCATCACGCACTTCGTATGTGAACACGCGTCCGCTGGGAGCGACTGCCCAAGCCAGGGCGATGGTAAGGCCGCCGCTGCCCGTCCCGGCTTCGATAACCCTGCTTCCGGCGCGCAGGCTCAGACGCTGAACGATCATGGCCGCGTCCTTTGGATAGATGATTTGGGTGTTGCGCTTGATACGGGTCATGCGGTCGTCGAGCGAGGGTTCCAGCAGCAGAAGAGCGTGCCCCAGCTGGCTGTAAACGGTCGTGCCATACGGAAGATTCAGCAGATCGTCATGCCGAATCCTGCCCAGATGAGAGTGAAACTGGCGTCCCGACTGGAGACGCAACAGATGACGTTTTCCTCCACCAGTGACGAGCATCACGAGGTCGTCCGTCTTCGTCAATGAACTGTCTGCTCTGCCAGGGTATGAGGGACCAATCGACGGCAATGGTGGCTGGAGTGGAGCGTCGCTTCCCTCTGGCTCTTCTGTGGTTGAAGTGGGCGACGAAGGAACGTCTGTTGTCACGATTGTTGCCTGGCGTGAGAGTGCTAAAGTGGGAATCGGATTCGAACGAAACGATCATGGAGAACTTTGGCGGCAGGCGACAAGAATTCAATCCTTTTGAAGGTTTTTTGTATTGGTGTTCGCAATGAAGGCATCTCCGCCAAAAAACCTTCAAACAGTCACATTATAGCCAGGATTCGGGCGGTTCGGCAAAGCGAAAGAGAACGCGGTCGTGAGTCCGCTGCCGGACCGCCTGTCTGGAATCGCACGTCCAAGGCCCAAAACGCTGACGAGATGCTTGGTCGCCATTTGATTCACACAGAAGCGTCTCACAGTTTTTCGACACGTGCGCGCCAGGAATCACAATTGACACACTGCGTTCGCCTGTGTACAATGCGGATCAGTTGAGGCAGACCGTTTGAAGGTTTTTTGTATTGGCGCTGGCAATGAAGGCATTTCCGCCAAAAAACCTTCAAATTCTTGCCTGAGCAGATTTTGCATGGTACAGGTTCGTCCACCGCTTTTGCGCCTCTGCCTAGCCTGCGACAGGGCTATCTGTAACGTGTAAGGAAACCCTTCAATCTCCCGATTCTGGCAACTGCGCCTCCGCCAGAACATTCTGCGGCGAAACAGTAGTTGACCAGTTCGTCCTTAAAGCAGTGCGTTACTGAAAAGTCCGCCGCTCGCAACCGGATTCTCTTCATCAGGAGTCCAAGTCACCAACCAGGAGGTCTCGAATGCAGAAACGCCTCACACTTTGGGCTGTGCTTCTTCTTGTCGCCGCGCTGATTTTCTCAGGCTGCACTTCCCGCGCGGGTGCCGGCTCGGTAGTTGAGAGAGATCCGGATCAGTTTTATGTGGACTTGCCGGCGCTCGTGATTGATTACGCATCGGATGGCACTGCCTCCATTGGCGGGTTGTCACACATGGACATTGGAAATGTAGAAAAGCCCGGCGGCATTGAATCGCGCCCGGAACCAGGGGTCAGGCTGGGACTTGCAATGCTCATGTACTCGTTGTCGCTCGATCCAATTTGGATACAGTATTTCACCGCAGCCAACATTCAGCACTTTCAGGTGAACAACAATGCCGACGGCATCTTTCTGTTGGTGAACGGCCGGCAGATTCCTTCACTTGTGTGGGAGGAAGGCTCGTTGGTTGCAACGGCCGACGCGGTGAACGCGCTGGGTTTGGGCGTTCCGACTCTGAACAGAATCCTGCCGCTGGTGCAAAAGCAGGGCATGGGCTTCGTATTGCGCTTCCCCGTGGCAGAGGGCGTTGAGTTTATCCCGTTGACAGGACATGAGGACAGTGAAGAGACCATACGGGCCAGAGAGGCGCAGGCGCAGATGCTTAGTTTTCTTGGCATTCCGCCGACGATAGACTTGCCGATTATCTATCATGCCGATGGCAGTTGGACGCTGGCCGAGCTTTCAGATACCGAATGGTCGGTTCTGACCCTTGTGCCCTTCTATGCATTGCGCCTGCCTCCTTCGGTTATTTCCAATCTGACCGACGCCGGTGTCACGACTGTAACTTTGAAGACGGACAAGGAGGGGATTCACATCGGCGTGAATGAGATCAGTCTTCCCTACCTTTCGTGGGGCAGTGGGGAAGTGCAGAATGTACTTGCACTTGTCAAGCAGTCGGGGCTGCTGGAACCGTTTGCAAGTGTAATGCCCGGCGGGGACGTTTACCAGGTGTTAGACTTGGTTGAAAGCATGCTTCCCCTAATCCAGATGACCAATGCCAACATCACGCTCTATCTGCCAGGCTCCGGCATGGGCAACTGAGTCGGACTTTTGACGATTTTTTGGCGGAATTGTCTCCGAAAGCAAGGCCAATACAAGAAATCTTCAAACTGCCCCTGTCGAAGAATCGTAAGCATTTGGGGGAGGGCTTACGCCCCCATTTATGGTGAGCAGGTGTAGAAGGACTACGCCTGCTCTACTCTTTTCTTTTGCCGTTCGACTTCAACCAATGTCAGTCGCCAACAGGTATTTTTGAAGATTTTTCGTATTGGCGTTGGCATAGAAGACCATTCCGCCGAAAGAATCTTCAAACTAGCGGGTCTCGGTAACTTTGCGCAGTCCCCGCGGGCGGTCCGGATCGTAGTCGCGGGCGGCCGAGAGATAGAGAGCGAATAGCTGACCCGGCACGATCGCCAGCAGTGGGGACAGCCATTCGGGAACGGGAGGGAAAGGGAAACGCGTGCGCCCCGATTCGAGCAGTGTTTCGTCATTGCTGACGCAGAGTAGTTCGGCCTCCAAGCTACGCAGCTGACCGAGGAACTCCCCCATCTCCGGCGCGAGCACGCCGCTGGGCGCGACAACGATTACCGGGAAGGCCGGTTCGATCAGACTGACAGGGCCGTGCAAAAAGTCGGCACTGCTATAGGGTTCGGCCAGGGTGTAGGTAAGCTCCTTCAGCTTCAGGGCGATTTCAAACGTAGTTGAGTAGTTGAACCCTCGGCCAACGACCACACAGTTCCGCATGTACCGATAGCGCTCGGCCAGTCGTTCTATTTCGCTGTTCATCTCAAGCGTCTGCCGAAGCAGAGTCGGCGCTTGACGCAGTAGGCCGATGCGCTCGTTATCTTCGGCAAGATGCGCCGAGAGAAATCCCACAGCGAAAAGTTGTGCCGTGTAGGTCTTGGTCGCAGCGATCGAACGCTCTTCGCCAGCCCCCAGCCCCACGATATAATCGGACTGCTCAGCCAAAGGAGACGCTACCGAATTTGTGATGGCAGCCGTCATGCAGCCTTGGCGCCTTCCCTCGGCCAGGACACTCACAATGTCGGGGCTTTTGCCGCTCTGGCTGATGCCAAGTACGAGCGTGTTGGGCGCAAATAGGGGCGGGCGATTATAGAAGGTGAACAGGCTTGGCGTGGTCAACATCACAGGAAGCCGATTGCTTGCCCCCAGCAGATACTGAGCGTAGCGGGCGGCGTTGTCGCTGGTTCCTCTGGCAGCAACAACAACCTGGCGTATGTCCGCATCACGCATGTGGACGGCCAGTTGTTCAACCGCTCCATGTCCCTTCTGCGCGAACTGTGCAATTACATCCGGCTGCTCGTGAATCTCCTGAAAGAGCAATGAATCTGAACCCATCGAATCACCTTTCACGTTTCCCATTCAGCGGCCCTGTAAGAGTATACCACTCTGGCGGCTGATTCCGTTCTTGGAGAACTGCTTTGCATGAGGAACGTCCCTAATGTATGAACTTCCTGAAGATGTCAAGATGCTGCAAGACTTGGCAATGGATTTCACCAAGCGGGAGATCATGCCGCGGGCCGAGCACTACGACCAGACCGAAGAGTGGCCCTGGGAGATCTTTCACAAGGCCCGCGAAGTCGGACTCGTAAATCTCAACATCCCGGAGGAGTATGGCGGCATGGGAGCCACCGCGCTCGAAGAGTACGTGATCGCCGAGTCGATGGCCTACGGCTGCTCCGGCATTCAGACTGCTCTGATGCTGAATCAACTGGCAACGCTGCCACTGTTGATCGCCGGCAGCGACGAACAGAAGACACGCTACCTGCCCTGGATCGTAGATAAGGGCAAGATGGCCGCCTACTGTATGACCGAGCCGGACGTGGGGTCGGATGTGGCCGGAATCAAGTCCACGGCGATACGGCGGGGAGACACGTATATTCTGAACGGCCTGAAAACGTGGATTACTGACGGTCCGGTCGCCAGCTTCTTCGCTGTCTTCGCCAAGACGGACCCGGACGCCGGCCACAACGGCATGAGCTGCTTCCTTGTCGAACGGGATTGGCGGGAGGTAAGCACGAGCCAACCGTTGAAGAAGATGGGGCAGCACGCAGCCCAGGCCTGCCAGGTCTTCTTTGAGGAGGTCGAGGTGCCGGCGGCGAATCGGCTGGGGGCGGAGGGCGACGGATTCAAGATCGGCATGAAAGCATTTGACAAGAGCCGCCCGGGGGTGGCGACCGCTGCGGTCGGCGTTGCGCGGCGGGCGCTGGATGAAGCCGTCGCCTATGCCGGTGAGCGCACTGCATTTGGGTAGCAAATTTCCCGTTTCCAGGGCGTCGGCTTCATGTTGGCGGACATGGCTATCCGAGTTGAAGCGGGCCGGCGCCTAGCCTACAAAGCTGCTTGGGATGTTGATCAAGGCACTCCCAATACGATGTCGGCGGCGATGGCCAGGGCGTACTGCGCCGAGGCCGCCATGAAGAACGCCACCGACGCCGTTCAAGTCTTTGGCGGCAACGGCTACAGCAAAGAGTATCCGGTAGAGAAACTCATGCGCGATGCCAAGATCTATCAGATATATGAGGGCACGACGCAAATCCAGCAGATGATCATCATGCGGGAACTGTATCAAAACAGCTGAAGCGGCCCGATTTTACCCCCCTTGCTTCAAGGGGCGCCGATTTCCGGGGCGGCTCTGTTCTGCATTCGCCGCCTTATAGGACGCTTTGGGGCAATACAGTGCCCTCCGCGCGCCAAGCAGTCCCTTTTCGTTGACAATCCTATCAAAAGAAAGTAAAATTCGAGACGGTTGCTTGCCAGTCTTTCACGGTTGTCCGCCATGTTGTGCGACGATCCGAGCTTGGCTACCTGGACCCGAAAGCATCTATCAAATGAGATCAGGTAGTTTCCCCATTGCGGGGCTAAACCCATTGCTGTGAGGAGGATTCATGGCCGAGTTTTCAACTGACAAAATTCGCAATGTCACAATCCTGGGGCACGGCAGTTCTGGCAAGACTTCCCTTGTCGAGGCCCTTCTCTCTAACGCCGGCGGGTCCAATCGCGTTGGCCGCGTAGAGGACGGCACAACCGTATCGGACTGGGACGCTGAGGAGCAACGGCGCGGCATCTCCATCAATCTCTCGATTGTTCCGGTTGAATTTCAGGGAACGAAGCTGAATCTGGTTGACACGCCGGGCTATTTGGACTTCGTGGGTGAAGTGATCAGCGGCCTTGCCGTGTCCGAGGCCGGTCTTGTGCTAGTCGATTCTGTCGCCGGTGTCGAAGTCGGCACGGAGCTTTCCTGGGAGCAGCTGGAGGCCGTAGAAAAGCCCCGCCTGGTGTTCATCAACAAGATGGATCGAGAGAACGCCAATTTCGAGCGGGCGATGGCCAGCCTGAATGAAGTCTTTTCCGGGACAATTCTGCCGTTCCAACTGCCGATTGGAGCGGGGGAGACCTTCGAAGGCCTTGTCAACCTCGTGGACATGAAGGCCTATCTGGGCGCCGACGCGACCGTTGCCGAGATTCCGGCTGACATGGAAGAGGCTGTCGAGGAAGCCCGCCAGAACCTTGTCGATGCCGCCGCCGAGACCGACGACGAACTGATAATGAAGTACCTGGATGGCGAGGAACTGACCGAGGATGAGGTGCGGCACGGGCTGCGCCAGGGCGTCAGGGGCGGTCAGATCATTCCTGTTTTCTGTGGCAGCGCCATTGACAACATCGGACTCTATAGCCTGGTGCGTGCCTTGACCAACTATGTGCCTTCGCCGGAAAGCGTAGCGACGACCGCCTCCAATGGTGATGATGAAGAGGTAGAACTGAGCGCAAAGGCGGACGGCCCCGTTGCGGCGTATGTCTTCAAGACAATCGTCGACCGTTACGTGGGACGCATGAACTACGTTCGCGTCTTTTCCGGCACACTTTCTGTCGATAGTCAGGTTACGATTCGACGTACCGGCAAGAGCGAGAAATTGCAAAACCTGTTCCAAGTGCGCGGCAAAGAGTTGGAACAGGCGACCGGGCTGGTTGCCGGAGACATCGGCGTCGTCACCAAGATGGAAGGTTTGAGCACGGCGGAAACGCTCGGAGATGAACAGCTCGTCATCGCACCGCCGGAGTATCCCAAGCCCCTCTACTCCGTCGCGGTGATGCCTGCGACCAAAGCGGACAGCGCCAAGATGGGGCAGGGCTTGCAAGCTCTGGCCGAGGAGAACCCGACTCTGCGGGTCGAATTCATCAACGCGACAAAGCAGAACATCCTGCAGGGCATGGGCGACACGCACATCGACGTGGCGATCCGTAGCCTGGACAACAAATTTGGCGTGAAGGTCGTGACGGCTGTGCCGAAGGTGCCCTACCAGGAGACCGTGACCCGCTCAGCCAGCGCCCGCTATCGCCATAAGAAACAGACGGGCGGCGCCGGACAGTTTGCCGATGTAGAGTTGCGGGTGGAGCCGCAGGATCGGGGCGATGGCTTTTCCTATGATAGCGAAGTGTTCGGCGGCTCGATTCCCAGCGCCTTCATCCCCTCCATCGAGAAGGGTATCCGCCAAATCCTTGACCAGGGAGTGATTGCAGGCTTTCCCATCGTTGATGTCAAGGCAATCGTCTTTGACGGCAAGCATCATCCGGTCGATTCCAAGGACATTGCCTTCCAGACGGCTGGCCGCGAGGTCTTCAAGATCGCCATGCAGGAAGCCCGCCCCGTGCTGCTGGAGCCGATCTACAGTATGCGAGTGACCGTGCCGGACGAGTTCATGGGCGACGTGATGGGCGATCTCAACAACCGCCGCGGCCGCGTGCAGGGCATGGAGAACCGCAACAATCGCGCCATCATCAACGCCGAAATCCCCCTGGCCGAGATACTGCGCTACGGCACTGACCTGCGCTCTATGACCCAAGGGCGGGGCATCTACACCATCGAGTTCGTCCGCTACGAGCCGGTGCCGAGTTATCTGGCCGATCAAGTCATCTCGCAGAGCAAGGAAGCAGAGGCTGAGCAGGAGTAGGGGAATGTTGCCTATCATGTGAAGAGTTGGGCAGCAAGAAGGAGCCGGAGTTGGGCAAGCTGACCAAGGTTTGTGTAAGGAAAAAATGGCCTAACGAGGCGAAGGATTTCACGCCATGTCTTTCAAAGAATCTGAATCTGTTGTCCGATGTCTTGGGCATGGGTTTGGAATTGGTTGGGACGGAGGTCGAGGCCGGGCCGTATAAGGCCGACATCGAAGCTCGCATCCCCACTGACGGTGCCCGCGTCATTATAGAGAATCAACTGACTCGGGCAGACCCCAGGCATCTGGGTCAGTTACTCAACTACCATGTCCGGCTGAAGGCACAGAAGAGCGTGTGGGTCGCCACCGACTTCTGGGGTACCAACCTTTCCGTCATCCGCTGGTTGAACAGACAAAGTGGGGATTCGTTCAGCTTTTTTGCCGTGAGGGTCAGTGTTTACCGGGATCAGAACTCGATACTTGCTCCGGTGTTTGAAGTGATCGAGTACCCCAATGGATGGGAGGACCCTCGCGCCAGCAAATTTTGGGCTCATTTCGCTGCACGGCGGCAAGGTGCGCCGAAAGGCATGAGAGGTTCTAGCTGTAGGCGTGTCAGGCACATGGTCAAGGAAGCCGATCTCAAGATCGTGCAATACTTTAGGCCTGATAGTGTTAGAGTCTATCTGACAGGAAACTGGAATGAAGCCGACAAGGACGTTTTTTCCCGGATCGGTCCTTACTGGCAGTCTTTGAAGGCAGCCTTGAGGGATTCAGGATTCCTCGGCGGGAAGAATTTCCGCTGCACAACTCAGCTAAGGATCGATACGCACGACAGGGACAACTGGGACAAGATGGCCGACTGGCTAGACGAGCAGCGTATCAAATATGAGAGCGTACTTCGCAACGGCCCCACTGTGACCACGTAGGTGTCGCTTGATAACCCTGACAGACAGAGTAACCAAGGAGTTATAACAAACTTTCGCCTGCGACGAGGGCAGTGCGAGATTTAACGCATTGCCCTGTTTGAACTATACTTCGAAATGCAGTGAATGCTGGCGGAGACCGTCGGCTTTTTTGTGTAGCGCGCCCAGAATCACCCCTAGCGGAGTGCCAGCCGTGCCTCAAACTTTGCTCATTGTCTGCCTGCAACTCCTCTATACTGCAGGCGCGCTTGGACTGGCCGCATACGGACTGCAGGCATTGTTGCTGACGTTGCTGAGAGTCCGTGCGGAACGATCGTTGCGAACGCCAAAGCCTGGCCCGGAAGGCGATGACCCGAAGTGGCCCGCCGTCACTGTGCAACTCCCGGTCTACAACGAACTTCACGTCGTCAGCCGCTTGACCGACGCCTGCGCGCGTCTCGACTATCCCTCCGACCGCCTGCAAATTCAAGTCCTTGACGATTCCACGGACGGCACGACCGCCATTGCCGAGAGCCGCGCAGCATACTGGCGACGCAAAGGCGTTGATGTTCAGGTGCTGCATCGTTACGACCGCCAGGGCTACAAGGCAGGCGCATTACAGGAAGGGATTTCCGCGGCCACCGGGGAATTCATCGCCGTTTTTGACGCAGATTTCACGCCCCTGCCTGATTTCCTGCGCCGGTCACTCCCCACTTTTCTGGCGGATTCAGGGCGCGATGTCGGATTCGTGCAGACGCGCTGGGCACATCTGAATGCCGGTTATTCGGTCTTGACCAAGGCCCAGGCGCTTGCCCTGGACGGCCATTTCGTCGTCGAGCAAGCCGCCCGCCATGCTGCCGGCCTTCCTTTTGGCTTCAACGGCTCTGCAGGCGTCTGGCGGCGGGCCTGCATCGAAGACGGCGCGGTCGGAGGCTGGCAGGCCGACACGCTCTGTGAAGACCTGGACCTGAGCTACCGCGCCCAAATGGCCGGATGGCGCGGCGTCTATCTGGACGATGTGGAAGCGCCCGCCGAGTTGCCGCCGCAGCTGCTGGCCTTCAAGAGGCAGCAGTTCCGCTGGGCGAAAGGCAGCGTAGCAACCCTGCGCAAGCTGGGATCAAGAATCTGGCGAGGGGGCTGGCCGCTCCTCAAGCGAACTGCGGCGCTCATCCATCTGGGCGGCTATCTAATCCACCCGCTGCTGCTCTTGCTCCTGCTCGTCACCCCGCTCCTGATGCTATTTGGCAGCCAGCCCTGCTGGCCTCTGGCCTATCTGAGCTTGGTCTCGGTTGGGCCGCCCGCTCTGTATGCGCTGGCCCAGCGTCGTCTGCATCCACACGACTGGCCGCGCCGCTGGGCCTATCTGCCCGTCCTGATGCTGCTGGGCATGGGCCTGTCGCTCAGCAACTCGGTCGCAGCTGTGCAGGCGCTGTTTGGCCAAACGGGAACATTTTTGCGTACCCCGAAATTCCGCGTCGAAACGGTCGAAACCACCGCTGGCAGCAAGAGCCGCGGCAAGGCCGATTCCTGGCATCGGAGCAGCTACGCCCTGGGTCTGGAACCTCTCGCCGGGGGAGAGGTTCTCCTCGCGCTTTATGCCATTCTCGGCTGCTTCATCTCCGCCGCTTACGGCCAGTGGTGGAATCTGCCCTTTCTAGCCCTCTACGCTGGCGGGTACACGCTTGTTGTTGCGCTCGGCGTATACGAATCCTGGCTGGCCCGCCCAAGCAGGACCGCTCGCGGCCAACCCCCAACGCGCCCCGTTCGCGCGAAGAACCTTGTCAAATTCTGAGACCAACTGTACAATGATCGTAGGCTGTAGAGTGGACCTGTGTGCAACGTAGCATGGGTCTGCCTGCCAGCGCACAGCGAGCAGTCGTTCAATTCCCGATGCCTGAGCATGCATGGGAGGGATGTAGTGGCAAAGCGAAGTTATGATGACATCACTTGGCTCCAAGACCCAAAGGACGTGATCGTCCTCGCCAATTTAAGCGACAGGAACTATATTCTGGATCTCCCGACCGGTCTCTATCGGCTGGATGCAGGCCGCCGCATGCGAACGCTGCGCTCGATACTGAACATCGGGCAGATTCGAGAACTGGTTTCCGACGGTCAGTTGGCGGTCGAATAGTAACAGATTGCCACGGGAGATGCGATCCGCGAACCTGCGCGCCAGCCTCCAGATCGGCTAGACCTTCGCCGCAGTGGGAAACGATCGCGGTACCATTCAAAAGGGTGAGCCTTAGTGTCGAAATTCCTGCTCATCGATGGTCATTCACAAGCGTATCGAGCCTTTTTCGGTGTGAAGACACCGTTGGTCACCGCGCGCGGGGAGATGACGACCGCCGTGTTCGGCTTTGTGCGCAAGCTGTTCAGCGTGCTGCGGGAATTCCAACCCGACGGTGTGGCCGTCGCGTTTGACAAGGGGGACACCTGGCGGCACGAGGAATTCGCCGAGTACAAGGCGACCAGAGACGCGATGCCCGATGACATGCGGTCGCAGATGGGTCGAATAGAGCAAATCCTGGAAGCCTTGCGCATTCCTATCGTCGCTGTCGAAAACTATGAAGCGGATGACGTGCTGGGCGCGCTCGCCCGGCAGGCTGCCGATGAAGGGCACGAAGTCCTGATACTAACCGGCGACCGGGACCTGTTTCAGTTGGTCGCGGATCGAGTGCGCATTCTCTACACGTCAGGCGGCCCCTCGCCTACCACTTCAGCATACGGCGTGCCTGAGGTGGCTGAGCGCTACGGCGGGCTGAACCCGGAGCAGTTTCTGGAGCTGAAGGCGCTTGTCGGCGACAGTTCCGACAACATCCCTGGCGCCCCGGGCATTGGCGAAAAGACCGCGATACGCTTTCTGACAAAGTACGGCTCCCTCGACGGGCTGTACGCGCACATCGACGAAGTACGCGGGCCAAAGACGCAGCAGAATCTACGCGACGCAGAGAAAGATGTGCGCCGCAACAAGAGGCTGATGACGATCATCTGCGACCTGGATGTCACCTTCGACGCTGAACAGTTCCGACTTGCCGAGTACGACAGCGGAACCGTGCGCCGCATATTTGAAGAGTTGGAGTTCCGCAGCCTCCAGCGTGAACTGGATCAACTGGGCGGGACGAGTCTGGCGGGCGCCGAAAATGGACAGGCGGCCACAGTTAGTGGGACGCAGCCGCAAGCGGCGCTCTTTCCCGAGATAGAGTCCGCGGCGACTACCGGCCCATTGCGCCCGATTGCAAGCGTCGCAACGGAGCACCCATACCTGTGCGTTCAGACTGAGGCAGACTTGGCTAGGCTGTTGGAGGCCTTGGACAAGTCGCAACTACTGTCTTTCGATGTGGAGACGACCGGAACCGACCCAATGAGCGCCGACCTGGTAGGTCTTGGAATTGCCTGGGCCAAGGGCGAGGGCTGCTACATTCCCACCGGCCACGACAGAGGGCAGCAACTGCCCTGGGAGCAGGTGCGGAAAGCCGTGCAGCCCTACTTTGCGCGCACGGACTTGCCCAAAGTGGCTCACAATGGGAAGTATGATCTGGTTGTCTGTCGTCGGCACGGGCTTGAGGTAAATGGACCGATTCACGACACGATGACCGCCGCCTGGTTGCTGGATTCCGCCAGCCACGCGCTCGGCCTCAAGAGCCAGGCCGCGAGTGTGCTGAACTGGACCATGACCGACATCACTGCGCTCATCGGCACGGGGCGCAAGCAGATTTCGATTGGGCAGGCGGATATCGAGGCGGTGACAGCCTACTGCGGCGCCGACGTGGACGCCACCATTCAGCTGTGGGAAGTGCTTGCACCAAAGCTGCACGACGCGCAAATGTGGGAACTGTACGAGAAAATCGAACTGCCTCTGTTGCCGGTGCTGGCGGACATGGAGATGGCTGGCATCCGCTTGAATACCGCCTTTTTGGCCGACCTTTCCGGCAAGCTGGCGGCGCGCTTGCACGATATAGACCTGCGCCTGAAGAACATCGTCGGCCACGACTTCAACTTGCGCAGCACCAAGCAACTCAGCACAGTAATGTTCAAGGAGATGGGCTTCCCGGCCAAAGGCCTGAAGAAGACGCGCACCGGTTTTGTCAGCACGGCTGTAGGCGAACTGGAGAAGTTGCAGACAGCCTCTGCCGAGCTTTCTTCTGACCAGAGCGGATTCCTGGATCTGCTCTTCGAGCAGCGCCAGCTGGAAAAGCTGCGAGGCACATACGTTGACGCGCTCGGAGAACTGGTGAACGGCGAGACGGGCCGCATACATACCAGCTATAACCAGACAGGCTCTTCCACCGGCCGCCTGAGCAGTAGCAACCCGAACCTCCAGAATATACCGATTCGCACCGAGCAGGGGCGAGAGATCCGAAAGGCATTTGTGGCCGCTGACGGCAACCTCCTCTTAGCTGCCGACTACAGCCAGGTAGAGCTGCGCATCCTCGCGCATATCGTGCAGGAAGAGCCGCTGCTGGAGGCCTTCCGCCAGGGGCAGGACATTCACGCGGTGACTGCATCCCGCCTGTTCAATGTGCTGCTGGACCAGGTCTCGTATGACCAGCGCGGCCTGGGCAAGACGATTAACTTCGCCACAATTTACGGCGTCAGCGCCTTCGGCCTCAGCAGCAGGACCGATATGGGTCCGAAAGAGGCGCAAGAGTTTCTCGATCAATACTTCACCACCTATCCCAAGGTGCGCCAATACATCGATGACACGATTTACAGGGCGGGCGAAGAGGAGTTCGTGGAGACGCTCTTGGGGCGCAGGCGGTATTTCAGGGAACTCAAGGAGCAGAGTCTGCCCTTCAACCAGAGGCAGGCGTTGGAGCGACAGGCGATCAACGCGCCCATCCAGGGGACGGCTGCGGACATTACCAAGATCGCCATGAGGCGTCTCCATGAACGCTTGCGGAGCGAGGCGCTGCACGCCAAAATGCTCTTGCAGGTCCATGATGAACTGGTGCTTGAAGTTCCGCTGGATAAGTTGGATACAGTTGGACAGATTGTGCGCGATGTGATGGAATCGGCCTATAGTCTGGACGTTCCTTTGCAGGTTGACATCGAAGCCGGGCCGAATTGGTACGAAATGGAGGAACTGCCGCTGCCCCAGGCCCAGGTTTGAAGGTTTTTTGGCGGAGAGGCATTCATTGCCAACGCCAATACAAAAAACCTTCAAATTCACTGAAAAAGCGCCATCAGGTAGCGGAGCAAAGAGAATCGGGCCAGCGTCCATCATGCTGAACGTGCGCCGGTGTACCAGGATATCGACAATGATTCGAGAGCAGATAAAGCAAGCGGTTATTGACGCGGTTGCCGCGGCACAGGCGTCCGGCAAGCTGCCCGAGATTGACGTTCCCCCCGTGGAGATTCAACGCCCCAATCAACCCGAGCATGGCGATTACAGTTCCAACATCGCATTGCTCGCCTCCTCCGCGGTGAAGAAAACCACCGGGCAGAAAGCGAATCCCCGCCAGATCGCACAATCGATCGTTGACCACCTACCTGTCGGTGTATCGAGCGGCAGCGGTCGGCCCGCCACCATAGGCAGTGTCGAGTTGGCCGGGCCGGGATTCATCAACATTCGCCTCAACGAACGTTGGCTACAGAGCCAGGTGCCGACGATCAGCGCGGCGGGTACGAGTTTCGGGGCACTCGACAAAGGGGTAGGTCAACGCTGGCAGGTGGAGTATGTCAGCGCCAACCCGACCGGTCCGCTTCACTATGGGGGCGGGCGCAATGCCGTGTTGGGGGATACGCTCGCCAACATCTTGGAGGCCGCCGGTTACGAGGTACAGCGTGAGTTCTATGTGAATGACAGCGGCACCCAGTTTCAGCTTTTCGTCGAGAGCCTGTATGCCTGCTATGTCCAACTGTTCGAGTCGGAGGATGGTACTCCGAGCCGCGACGTGAAGATACCGGAGGGCGGATATCAGGGTGCGTATCTGCACGACTATGCCAAGCTGGTGAAAGAATGCGAAGGCGACCGATTTCTTCACATGGAGCCGGAGGCCGCCCTCGACGCCATGCGAGGCATCGGGCGCGAGATCGTCTTGCACGATATAGAGGACGAGTTGACGGGGCTGGGCGTAACGTTCGACCGCTGGTTCAGCGAGAAAAGCCTGTATGACGAGGGCTTGGTCGATTCACTGCTGAAGCGACTTGCCGATGAAGGTGAAGTGATCGAACGGGACGGCGCCCAATGGTTCCTGGCCAGCAACTATCCTGGCAATGAAAAGGACGAGGTGGTCGTCCGCTCCAACGGCGCGCCCACCTACTTCGCCAGCGATATCGCCTACCACTATGACAAGTTTGCCCGGCGTAAGTTTGACAAGGTGATCAACGTCTGGGCAGTGGATCACCAAGGCCACATCCCACGTATGGGGGCGGTGATGCGGGCGCTGAACGTGGACCCGGAGCGCCTGGCAATTTTGCTGTACAACCTGGTCAAACTCATTCGCGACGGGCAGGAGGTAAAGATGAGCAAACGCTCAGGCGACCTGCTGACCGTGCGCGAAGTCGTGGATGAGGTGGGGCCGGACGCAGTGCGTTTCATGCTTCTCACCACCAGCCCGGAGCGCAGCGTTGACTTTGACATGAGTCTGGCCGTCCAACGCAAGAACGAAAATCGTGTCTATTATGTCCAGTATGGCCATGCCCGCATCTGTTCGCTTATGCAGAAGGCCGCGCAGAACGGCTTCGCGCAGCCGGAGATCATACCGGAGGACGCCGCCGAAATTGTCGAACTTCTCACGCATCCCGCAGAACTGAATCTCATTCGCAGAATGCTGGAGATGGAGGAGCAAATCGAATTGGCGATAGACCGGCTTTCGCCCCACAATCTCACCTATTACGCCGAAGATCTGACCAAGGCATTCAGTTCCTTTTATGAGAACTGTCAGGTCTTGCATTCAGAGGTGCCGCCCCATCTTGCGCGCGCCAGGCTGCTGCTCAGCCTTGCGGCTCGGACGGCCTTGTCACGGGTATTGCATCTGATGGGCATGTCCGCCCCGGAAGCGATGTGACAGTTTGAAGGTTTTTTGGCGGAGGGGCTTTCATTGCCAACGCCAATACAAAAAACCTTCAAAGCCGCACCCTATCGGCGAATGTTCATCGGGTCGGCCAAACACGGCCAAGAACGCGGCGACCCCACAAGAGAAAGAAGAAATGTCTGATACGTTCCAAGTTCTGGTAAGCGACGAGCTTTCGCAGAAGGGATTGCAACCCCTTCTGGACGCCGAAAGTGTCTCTGTGGATATCCGCACGGATCTGTCTCCGGCGGCGCTGGAGGCCATCATTCCCAACTATCATGCGCTGCTCGTTCGTAGCAGCACGCAAGTTACGGCTGAACTGATTCGCGCCGGCAAGCGGCTACAGGCGGTCGGGCGGGCCGGTACGGGTGTGGACAACATCGACGTCGAAGCGGCCACACGGGCCGGTGTGACGGTCGTCAACACGCCGGCAGGAAACACGGTCGCGGCGGCAGAACACACAATCGCAATGCTGATGGCTCTGGCTCGCAACATACCTCAAGCCGAACGTAACGTGCGCGCGGGGGGGTGGAACCGCAGCCAGTTCGTCGGCACTGAGTTGCGGGACAAGACGCTTGGAATCGTTGGCCTCGGGCGCATCGCACATGAGGTGCTTCAGTTCGCGCACAGTCTGGGCATGCGTGTGCTGGCCCATGATCCGTTCGTTAGCGAAGAGTTCGCTTCACAGCGGGGCGTAACCCTCCTCTCCCTGGATGTGTTGCTGCCGCAGGTCGACTTTTTGACCGTGCATGTGCCCCTCACCGACGCAACGCGCAACATGATCGACGCCCGCAGGTTGAAGCAACTGAAACAGGGCGCGCGTGTCCTCAATGTTGCTCGTGGAGGAATTGTCGACGAAATGGCTTTGGCCGCAGCAGTTGAGGGCGGTCATATTGCCGGCGCTGCGCTGGATGTATTTGAGTGCGAGCCTCTGCCGGTGGACAGCCCCTTGCGCAACAGTGAGAAGATCATTCTTACGCCTCACCTGGGCGCCAGTACGGTCGAGGCAATGGAGCGAGTGGCCGAGGATGTCGCCCTGCAGGTGGTGGATATTTTGCATGGCCGGCCTGCCCGCTATGCGGTGAACGCGCCGATCATGCCGCCCACCGCGCTGAGAACGATCATTCCGTATATCGAATTGGCGGAACGAATGGGCCGCTTTTTACGTCAGATAGATGAGCAGGGCATCACGCGGCTGGAGATTACCGGGCACGGGCCTGTGACCGCCTTCGACATGGCTTACATCGTGGCTTCGGCCATCCGCGGCGTATTGGCCGACATTGTGGAGGAGCGGGTCAACCTGGTCAACGCCGAACTGATGGCCAAGGGTCGGGGCATCGAGATTGTGCAACGCAAGTTGGCGGATCACGAGCGATATGAGAGCATGATTACCCTGCGGTTGACCAGCGCAAGCGGGACGAATTCCGTGCTGGGCACGGTGATCCTGGATGAACCGACCTTTGTCGCCGTCAATGACCTGTGGGTGGAGTTCCCGGCTACCGGCAATCTGTTGTTGGCGTCACACACCGATCGACCGGGCATTATCGGCAAAGTCGGCACACTGCTGGGCCATTCTGACGTCAACATCAGCTTTATGCACGTAGGTCGTCGCGCACCGCGCGGCGAAGCGATTATGGTTTTGGGCACGGACGAGCAGACGCCTGCGCTTGTCCTGAAAAAGTTGGACGATATTCAGGACATTCACTGGCTGAAGGCTGTCAAGCTGTGTGAGTAGTCATGCGTAAAGTACCATCTAACGTAAGCCGATTCAGAAATCAAACGGGGTACGCAGGCGAAAATCTAAGCAAAATACCCGACGAACGATTCCGCCTACACGCCACCACGGACGGCGGCGCACCCGACTCAGCGGCTAACCCACCGTCGAAGACTTTTGCGACCGCATCTGCCGCGCACTTGCAAAAGGCTGAGACGTCTGGCCGCGACAGCCATCACGCAGCGCCTGAATTAAATCTTACACTGGGCGTCCTTGTGATGTCCCTGATCTGGATCGGCCCGATTCTGGCCTGCGGCAGCTTTCAGCCTCGCCCTGCGCCGACAAGGCCACCAGTGATCGATGTTTCGCCAGATACTGGCGCAGCGCCCGCGCAGGATTCCCCGGCGCCTGCGCAAACGCTGCCGGCAGCGGCGCCTACCCAGCCTCCCCCTACCGCAACAGCCATTCCCTCCCCGACTCCGACGATTGTTGTAAGGAACCCGCTGAACATCGGAGACCAGGCCCGCATCACTGTCGCAACCGGCCTCAACATACGCGAGCAGCCCAGCACGGGCGCGCCCGTTGTAGTCCTTCTCGCGCAAGGGAAGCGAGTCCTGGTCCTGGAGGGACCGGCGTCCTCTGACGGCTATGTCTGGTGGAAGATCGACGACAACCAGGGCAACATCGGCTGGGTAGCCGGTGGCGACGGAAATCAAGAGTGGATCTCGGCCCGAATTGGCGAGGTACAGCCGGTGAACCGTTCGCCCATCGTTGGCGACCGTGTCGTGGTCACGCTCTTGGGCCAACTGAGCGTGCGGGCGTTGCCAGGAGTCGGTTCCGTTCTCGTAGGGCACGCGGCTACCAATGAACAGTTCTCCGTCGTGGCCGGACCCCAGGCCGCGGACGGCTATTTCTGGTACCAGATCCGCTCAGATGACGGGCAGGTGGAAGGTTGGGCAGCCGATGGCCGCGATGGAGAGCGCTGGCTCACTCCGCTTGAGTAGTGAAACATAGCGCGAGAAATCACCCCGCCAGACGGCGTAAGGCGGATTCGAGGATTAGGATCGCCTGCCAGTATTCGTCCAGCCGGACATGTTCAGTCGGCGTGTGGTCCAAGCTGCTGTCGCCCGGACCATAGGCCGCAATCGGGCACTGCCAGGCCGGTCCGACCACATTCATGTCGCTGGTGCCGCTCTTGCTGACAAACCGAGGGCGCTCAGATGTCTGCTCACGTATAGCGGCAAGAAAAGAGCGCATGAGCGGGCTGTTGCGGTCGCTTCGCCATGCCGGTTCGTGTCCGTGGAAGCAGAATTCGATGCACAACTCCTCGCCGCCAAACTGAAATCTCTGCGCCGCGGCGTCCTTGCCCTCCACAAATGGAGGACAGGGCAGCGGGGAGCAACTGTCCACACGCTCCTTTGCCCACAGCCACAAATCGGCCACAAACTCGTCGGGGCGGAACCCTAGTGGCAAGCGGATACCGATCTTGATCCATACCCGATCTTGCATGGATTTATCGGTCCAGGCGCGCATTTCACGAAGGCTGGGCAAGAACTGGTCGAATGTGCTTGCACGTTCGCGGTTATAGTTTTCAGCGTGCGCGTTAATCCTGTTCCACAGGTCAACGGCCGTCGTCCCAACGCCCGGATTGGGACCGGCGGGGTGCGCCATGGGTTGGGCGGCCTCCATCTCCAGCAGGAGCCGCCCTTTGTAGCCGCGGGTAATGCGGGTGACGCCGCTCGGCTCGCCGATGATACAGAAATCGGGCGTCGGCTCGCCCTGGCCGTCAAAGCGATCACGGATGAATCGAGCGCCTTTGCTGGTCGCCGCCTCCTCCTCTACTGCGCCCACGACCACGAAGCGAATGTCATTCGCGTGCGCCCAGTCCGGTCCCAGGCGGGCAACGGCGGAGGTGAAAGTCGCCAGCGAACCTTTGGCATCGACGCTGCCCCGCCCATACAACACGGGGCCGGTTTCGTTCTCCTCCACGCGCACGGGGATATTCCCGTACACGGTGTCGATGTGCCCGAGCAGCACAACCGTGCGTCCGGCATCGGCCGCGCCCATCTCGCCGACTGCATTGCCGACCGCGTCGACTTCGCACTTGTCGTAGCCCAGCGCTCGCATCGCCCCGACCAAGTACAGGCTCGCCTCAAGCTCTTCCCCGCTGAAGGATTGTATCTCAACCAGCTGGGTTAGTAGCTCCTCGGCGTCATTGCGGGAGACGACAGCCACCTGCGATTTGGCATCGGTCAAGGGTGCCACCAAGATCAGACCTCCAGGTCGTCCAGAAGATCGCCCAGCTCCCGCTCCCATACGTCGTCCAGAGGCATGAAGGACTTCTCGGTGAACTCTTCGTCAATCTTTTCCAAATAGGAATGTACTTCGAGTTGGGGGGCTTGACGCGCCAACTCCTCCATCTGCTCTTCCATAGACGTGACTAACTCGTCGCTCTGAATCCGCAACTCGGACAGATCGATCCCCAAGTGGAACATAAAGTCGGCCCGGCGCATGATGTCGTACCATGCCTTGACGTCGTCTTCGATGCGCACGCTCTGGGCCGGCAGCATCACCTGACCGAAGTCGTAGGCCGGAACAAAGCCGTGAAAACAGATGTATTCGATATTGCGTTGTCCGGCGTGGTAGGCGAGATAGGAACCGATCGTCGTGCCGCCTTCATAGTTGGAGAAACGCACGGCGTACTCTTCCATCTCCTTCCGCATCTTTTCCAGGCTGAAGACACAGGAGATATCCCGATCCTTGTTATAGGGCATTGCGCCGTAGACGCCGCCGACGGACATGATCCGATTGACGCCCAACGCCTCGGTAATATCAAAGAACGCTTCTGCGTACTCCTCCTCATTGACGTGAGGCTCTTCGCCGAGAAAGATGACCACTCCCTTGCCGCCCAGTTCGGCGTAATGCAGTTCCGACTTGATTACCCTCATTTCCTGCACAACGCCATCTTTTGTATGCACCTCCGGTCGTAGCAGATGGTGGGCGCCCGGCATCTGAAAGAGGAAGAAGCGCTCACGGCTAATCTCGCCGATTTTGCGCGTGTCCAGCTTCTCGATCAGATAGGCCGGCAGGCCCGAAGAGATCGAACCGGCGTCGGCCCACTGGTGCCAACCGGCGATCATGACCTTCTCTTTGGCGGTCGGCGTCTCCCATAAGTAAACTCGCTCGTCCATGTTTTGGCCTCAGTTTCGCTGCATAGCAGATGCGGTGGCAGTGGATCACGGTCGTTGCATTCGGAAGACGATCACCGGCGGAATCTCGCTAAAGTTCGGCCCCCAGCTGAGTTCGTGACTGCCCGGCGGGTGGGTGGCTGGGAAAGCCCGTTCATCAATCCCGTTCAGGATGAAGCCCGCCCGAAGTCCGACATTCAACAGAAGATGAAGCGGGCGGTGGAAGTATGGCTGCGGCGTCGGCTGCCCTCTCAGCGCCAGCCCGCGGCGCATGGTCGGCGTCATATATCTGCTCGTCCGCACGCCATAGGTCGTGATAATCACTCCATCGCGGTCTTCCATTTCGCCGAACCGCGTGGCATGTGCCTGGTTGAAACAAGGGTGCATCATTGAGAACCCGAAGCATCCCTTTGGCTTCAGTAGTGAAAACAGAACACGAAACAGCGGCTCAATTTCCGCCATGTCGAACAGCGCCATGTTGCAGAGCGCGCTGTCGAACCGCTTGTGTCCCAACGCCTTCATGCGCTTTTCGTCGTTGGCGTCAATGGCGAAATAATCTATGTCGCCGTCAGCGGGCGAAGTGCGCTTTCTTGCTCGCTGGATCATCTGCTCTGCCACGTCGACGCCGACCACCTTGGCCCCCAAGCGCCCAAGCCTGCGGCTGGTCAGGCCGTTGCCGCAGGCGATGTCCAGCACCTCTTGTCCCGGCTGGACGGCCAGCAACTCCTTAATGGCTGGCCAGCACAAGACATCTACAAAGTCATTGCCTTCGCCCATATACTCGTCCCAGTAGGCCGAGTTGTGGTTCCAGACTCGCTCCACTTCCTGCCGATACTGGGGAAAGCCCGCTTCACCGGGCGCGTAGGTCTCGGTTGTCTGATCATCTCCGGCGGCGGGCTGAATCTCGCGCTCGCGCCCATTTGATTGGGTCATGCGGTCGCTCCTGTGGGGTCGTGGAGGCTGGCTGATGAAACAGCGCCCGACCACTTCACAACCTTATTGACGTCAACACATTGTACCACACCCAACAAGGCGCGGAACATAGAGTGTTAAAGGGGGGTGCATCCCAAAATGGGGGCGAGGTTCTGAATACCTCTGGGGAGTTACACTGGGATGCTCAGCCCGCTACTCTGGACAACCCCAAATCTGGGATGCACCCGTTAAAGGGACAGGAGTGATGTGTCGGTACACTGGGTCCGAACTGCCGCGCGAGCCAGGACCTTCTCAAGCACGCAGCATCAATCCACCAGGTCCACCAGATCGAACACGGGGCCATGGACGCAGGCCCGCGTTAAGCCTCCCGCAGCAGTCGGAACCGTGCAGACGAGACAGGCGCCTACGCCGCACACCAGATCGGCCCTCACCAGAACCTGGACAAAGTTCCTGTCGACGCGGAAGCGGCTCTCTCTCACAATGCTGAGGAGATCCCCATAACGCGAAGACGGAATCCCGGCGCAGATCTGGTCGGCCCATTGCACGGTCTGGCGCAGTTGCTCAAACCATCCGGCCTCATCGGTCACTGTGCGTGCCTCTACCTGCACGGGCAGGCGGGGAATCAGAGATGCAACTGCCTCGTCGCTGGCAGTCCGCAACAGAATCGACGCCCTCCCTCCCCTGTCGAGCGTCTGCTCGCACAGGGAGTACAGCTGCCAGAACCAGGCCGGGTCGTCTGCATGGTCGACCAGGAGCAGCAGATTGTGCGGGTACGGCTGCACGGTGACACCGTTGCCGTAAGGCCCATGCAGGTTAAGGAGATCCCCGACGACGCGTCGCGCCAGCCAGCCAAAGCCAGCATCCTCGACAAGCCGATCGTCCGCCGCGTCCTCGGCATCAAGGCACGGCATGGTCGAGCCGCTGGGAAGATACAGTTGCCAGAAGTCGTAATGATCATAGGGTTGACGGCCGCAAACGAACAACGGGCGCCGCAGAAAAATCGACCAGTCGCCATTGCGCTCGACGCCGACAGAGCTGCTGCAACGCACGAGAAAGTAGCGCCCGGCCAGCGAATCAGAGTGAGGCAAGAGATTCGGTGGCAGACGCAATGCTATAGGCAGTCCAGGCTTGACTGCACCCTCGATCTGCCCGACCAGGGACGGATACGTTTGGTCCAGAGGCTGTGTCTGGGTCATGTTGCCTGTCTTTTCTCGCGTATTGCCGCCATCATGTGGGCACCTCGTCCTTCTCTATCGGCCAGATGTTTCAGCATTGTCAGACGGGCGGCCCACTCCGTCAAGTTCCGCCGCGTCTCCCTGTTCGCCGGTCGGCTGAGTGGAACGCCGCTTGCGCGGGAAAGGGCGCCTCTTGACGAGCGGTCCCGGCTCGATAATGGCGAAGATCACGATCAAGATGAGCCCACCAAAGGCGATGGCGGCCAGTATCTGCCAAATCAGCGAGAACGGGTCTATTGCAACTGCGGCGATAGTGGACTCCGCGAATACAGTGCCGCTTATTTCCATTGTTCCTCTACCCCATACGAAGGGCGAAAGCCCGAAGGAGCGAAATGGCCGCTGCAACGTTCCTGGTAGCATCATGGCTCTGTGGTACAATCTGTTCAGTTTCCAGTGGTCGGCAACTGCGGCAGTTTTGCCGAACGCCGCGTCCTTGCACATTTTGACATAGCAATCAGCCAACAGCCAATCTCATCGTGGTCATCGAGACAGCCCGCAAGAACAGCCGATTTACAGGTCTGCCGTTTCGCCTCCCCCTCCAGCGGGCGCTCGACCGACTGCTTAACCGCAATCTGCCCCCGCAGAGGCGCATCGAACTGCGCGCTGGTTGGCCTCTCATTTTCGTCCCGTTACTTCTCTTCATGCAACTGCTGGGACCCAGCGAAATCTGGACTGCGCTGCTTGTCTCCCTGGTGGTTCTCTACGGCATTGGCTACGCCTGGCTGCGAACTCTAGTCTTTCTCATCCGATTTGAACGGCGACGCGAGGGCGCGATGTTGGTTGTGGGGGATGCGCTCCAAGAGAGGTTTGTCGTTCACAACGACAGCTCCCTTCCGCTGCACTGGCTGGAGTTTGACGACAGTTCCCGCATGCCGGGATACAATCCAAGGCAGGTGGTCAGCTGTGGCGCAGGTAGCAGCTATCATTGGCGGGCCGAGGCCCGATGCAGCCAGCGGGGCGTATTTCGCCTGGGCCCGCACACGCTGCGCACCGCCGATCCATTCGGTCTGTTCAGCCTGGAGATACGGGAATCACGCTCTGAGTCCCTCCTTGTTTATCCTCGCGTGGCGCACATCTCCGCGCTCGAATTGCCCAGGGGCAACTTGTCTGGGCAGGACCGCCGTCGACGGGCCTATAGCGGGACGGAGCGTGCGCCGATAGTGCGGGCCTATCGCGCCGGTGACAGCCTGCGCCATGTTCACTGGCCGACCAGCGCAAGGCAAGGTGAACTGATCGTCACCGACGTGGAGACCGAACCAAGCGGTGATCTGTGGATTGTGTTGGATGTCAATGGGCCGGTGCAGGCTGGCGAAGCGGCGACCAGCACGCTGGAGACCGGCATCGTTTTAGCGGCCAGCGTGGCGGCGGAGTATCTGGGCGGTGGCGAACGCCGCTCTGTCGGGCTCCTTACCGCGCCGGCCCCAGAGACAGTTGAAAGGCCGTCTATAGGCGAAGACGATGCTGAGGGCAGAGCGTCAATCGTGCCTGATTCGACGGAGGGCGCAGCCGAAGCCGGCCCGGGATATGTAGAGCAGGATCATCGGGCCGACACACCATCCCATCTGGTGGACGTGCCTCCTCTGCCGGGCAAGGGGCAGGTCTGGCGCATTCTGGCGGCTCTGGCGCCCGTTCAGGCTGGGACGCTGACGCTGGACCAACTGTTGAGCCGCAGCCGTGGGCTGTTCAGCGCCGGTCAGACAGTTCTGGTAATCACGCCGGATATCGGGGAAGGTGTCGCCGGCTGGGCGGCAGAACTACTGCACTTGCGCCGCGGCGGGGTGGCCTCCGGCGTGCTCGCAGTGACGCCGCCCGCCAACAGCAGTGCCGATATTATCGAGCGCAGTGACGAGAAAAGCGAGGCAGCACGGCCCGCGGTCAACATCCCTGTGATGGTTCCAGATCACACCAGTGACGGGTCATCCCCTTTTTTCCACGGCCATGATGACCGCCATGCCAACTTGACTGAAATCCTCACACGTTACGAGATACCGGTGCAGTTCATGCAAGCCGGGACGAATCTGAAACCTGCGCTGACCTATCGACGCACGCGCACAGTTCTGCGCACAACTCCGACCGGCGGCGTCGTCGCCTATGAAATAGAGGAAGATGTCGGATGAGCGCCCTATCTGTGGCCGACGATCGTCATGTAACTGTACGGCTCTTTCACAGGGCGGCGGAGCGCTATCGTCCACCCCTGGGCTGGGCCGCCCTTTGGGTCGCGCTTCTGCTGGCGCTGCTGCCCGCCCTGGCGATACGCGAGGCCAGGTGGATCGATCTTGTCCGCGTGCAGGTTAATTTGGAGTGGGTCTGCGTCATCAGCCTCTTTAGCGGCTGGTGGCTGGCCGGCCTCCTGCGCGGCTGGTCCGCAGGCATGAGGCCGGACGCTGACCGCTTGCGCGCACGCATGAACGGAGCAAGGTCTCTGACGACGCGAGAGCGCTTCCTTGTCCTGGCCTTCAATTTTGGTCGCATCTCGGTTTTCCTGCTCTGGATAGCTCTCGGAGTCGTAACCGTTTCGCAGGTACTCGTTCACTGGATTCCCGGCCCTCTTGACCTGTGGCGGGCAGCCAACGCAAATGATCTGCATTCTCTGGCTTCCGGCGCAGAGGCCGATCTCTCCAGCCTTCTTTGGCGATACAACGATTGGATTCAGGGCGTGCAGGCGGGAGGGGCCTACCAGGACGACTTCGTCTTTCTCTCCCTTTTCGGCGTCGTTCTGTGGCTGGTGGGCGGAGTAACCGCCTTGCTTGCTCAGTCTACCCGCAACGGGCTGATTGTGGGCGCGCCGGTTCTGTGGCTGTTGGCGACGTTCCTCTTCTACGGGCGGCAGGGACGCCTGCTCATTCTGGTCGGATTTGTCATAACGCTCCTGCTCCATGTCTTGTTGGATCAGCAGCGGCTGGAGCGGAGTTGGGTCAGGCACAATTCGGACTTCAGCCCCATGCTTATGATGGATCGGCTGCTTTCGGTCCTTGCCGCCGCTGCGCTGATCGTCCTGCTGGCCGCTTTCATGCCCAATGTGGTAATCCGTCCCATCGCCTATCAGGTCTACCGGTCGATGTCTCCGGTCTACGATTCGGTGGACGACGTGGCGGAGCGGATGTTCCCTGATCTGAAGGGCGGAAGGCGCGGAATGGGCCGCCTGGGCAGCGGACTGCCCAACCGATTCCTGCTCGAAGGCGGGGCGGAACTGGGCCGGTACGAAGTAATGCGCGTTTCCACGAACTATCCTTTTGGCGCTGTTACCGAGTTGGGAGAGATGCCGCCGCGGCTCTACATGCGCCGCGGCACATTCGTCAACTACGACGGGCGCGGCTGGGACAACAGTGGCCATGAAAGAGACGCCTCATTCGAAGCCAATCGGGCCTGGCGCAGCGAAGAAGAGTGGCCGGGGCGCGTGGCGCTGGTCCAGAGGGTGCGGCTGACGGGGCCAACCGCGGTGCTGCCCGCGGCGGGCGAACCCGCCGAGTTCCGCATGGACTACGAACTGGAACGCCGTTCCGCAGACGACCTGGTTTCGATCTGGTCGGGCATCGGTCCTGTGGATCGCTTCGACGTAATCTCCTATGTACCGGCAATGTCGGCTGAGAGCTTGCACGCTCTGCCGGCCTGGAGCGATGAAGGAGCCGCGCTGCCGCCGGAAATAGCGGTGCATCTGAACCTGCCGGACAGCGTCACCCCGCGCACGCGCAGCTTGGCTGAACGGTTGGCGGCAGGACAAACAGGCCCATTTGCCATTGCAGAGGCGATTGAGGCCCACCTGCGCAGGATCAAATACCATCTTGAAGTGCCCGGTCCACCTCCCGGAACGGACGTAGCCGATTTCTTCCTGTTTGATCTGCGAGAGGGGTACTGTGACTACTACACCACCGCGTTCGCTGTCCTGGCCCGCCTGAACGGCCTGCCGACCCGCTTCGCCACCGGATACATAGGCGGCTATTGGGAGCTGGAGACGGGCGAATGGACGATAACCGAAGCCGAAGCCCACTCCTGGCCGGAGGTCTACCTGCCGGAGATCGGCTGGCTCCCCTTTGAACCGACCGCGGGGCGGCCCTCCCTTCAGCGACAGAATGTCATTCAGCTTGGGTCGGAAAGCTCGTTCAGACCACAGCAGGCCGGAGCCGAGGCTGAATCGCCCGACGAAGATTGGGCCTGGAACTGGCAGATGCTCATCTGGCTGCTGCCACTGGTTGCTCTGCTCTACGCACTGTGGAGCTGGCTGGAGCGCAGGCCGCAAGACCCGTGGCTGGGACTGCTGAATTGGGGACGGCGCATCGGGCGGCCCTACAACTCGGTCGAGACCGAACTGGAGTATGGACGCGGCCTATCGGCCCATCTGTCCGAGCACGAGAACGAACCGGAGCGTCGTCGTCGCCTGACCCGAAACGTGGTCGGCCTGTCCGCCGCCGTCAGCCAGGGGCGCTATGGCACCGATTCTGTGCGCGCCGCCGCGGTGTTGCGCGCCGGTGAACTCTGGCGCGCGATGCGTCGAGACATTCGGCGCCTGCCTTGGTAACGCCAGCGGCGTCCGGGGTTATTCCTCCTCCTCCTCGCTCTCGGGATGCCCGCCCAGTTCAAGTCGAGAATCATCCGCCGCCAGATCGTCCGGGTCCGGCGCAGCATGGCGATCCCACATTTCCTTTGCCAGCCGACGGGGATTGGCCCGAATGCCGTAGCGACCAAAGTACTGGCAGACTCTCATTACATCTCTGTTCAGGACAGCTTGCGCGCTGCGATTGGTCTGTGTATCGATCACCTGTGGAAAGTCGATCAGCTTGATTTCGCCTTGCCAGTACAGAATGTTGTAGGCCGACAGGTCCCCGTGGACGAAGCCCTTCTGCAACATAGTCGCTATGCTCTGCAATGTCCGCTCAAACAGGGGTAGCGCTTCCTCATCCTCCAGGCGCATCTCGTTGAGGTTGGGCGCGGCAATCCGCTCATCGCCGATGTACTCCATCAGGATCGCATTCTCGCCCACGCCGTAGGGTGTCGGCACCGGCACGCCCGCCGCATGGAGAGTCTGCAAAGTAGAAAACTCGTACATCAGCCAGGATGTGTGCCGCACCTGTACGCCGAAGAAGCTCTTCTTGCCCACGGCTTTCGCAATGCGGTTATCACGTGGATTGACAACCTGGGGCCGCCCGTCCTCCGAGGACAGGAGTTGCCGTCCCTCCCTGTAGATGGCGTCGTTGCGCAGGTTTCGAAACTGGCGGGGACGGTAGACCTTGGCCGCGATCCACTCGACACCCATCGACGGGTGCGCCCGACAGCGATAGACGCTCGCCTCCTTACCGCCCTTCACTTGCGCCATCACGTCCACTATCTGATCCTGCCCGTAGAACGGTTCCAGCGAGTTCTTGAGAAAGCCGCCCTCGAAGCGGGCCGGCGTGTAGGTGATCTCCCACACATTTTCCAGGCCCGCGACTTCGGCAACACGCTCAACCTCGGCGCGATGTTCCTCGAAACGCTGGCGCACGTTCCTGGGCTTGCGGGCGACGCGGTACTTCCGCCCCGACGTCAGACGGAATTTCCTATCATAGAATATCCGTTGTGCTTCCTCTTCCTGCCAGGGGCTGTCCTCGTCCTCCTCAAGGGTCTCGAACTGTGGCTCAAAATCGTCCCAGGTTGGCCTGCCGGCATGGTCTAGGGAATTCAATTTAGTGTTTGTCCTTGTGTCTTGGTACAGAGAATTCTGCCTGTGCCGCGCCTTCTCTCTTGTGTATTCGCCTGCGAAGGGGCGCCTGTACCATGAGAGATGGCTGGGCGAACGATTCGGTTGTGCGGCCTGGATCTGCTTACAGCCGGATACCGTTATACCGGTTCGGTCCGCGCAGAAGTGATCTGAATCTGAGGAGATCAAAAAAGGCCGCGGGCGGGGTAACGCCAGCAGCCTCGAAGTCGAGGGGGCAAACAGTTGTTGCGCTTGAAAGAAATCTGGCTTGGCTATGCCCGTCGTTGCATCATGTGACGGAAGCGTCCGAAGATTTCTGCCTAGTTGCGCTCCGTATGCAGGCAGCTACCCGTGACAGTCTTCATAAGTCTCACTTGATCTGACATACGAAGCCTCCTTTCACGAGAACTTTCTGACAGAAAATTTCTATTATCGCCGACTGCGCCACAGCCGCACGACCGACCTACCATAACATAGGTCTAGCACAATGCCAAGCGATACGTGTGAGCGATCGCGAGCCAAGTTTCGGACATTGTTCACGATGTCTGAAATACGAACTTGCACGCGCTCGAACCGGCAAGCAGCCGCTACGTCTCCTGAATCTCGACGAGGCGGCCATCCGGGTCGCGCGTGTAAGCTGACCGGCCCCAAGGATACGTGGTGGGATCGATCGCGCCTGGAGCATCTCTCAGTCCATTGTCTGTCCAAACGCTGTCCAGGTACTTAACGCCGATGGCGAAGTGATCCTCATTGGGTGGGCCATCTGCACTGACCTCGTAGGAGGAATCATGCGGCTCCTGGTGATGGATCAGAATGTGAAGTCCTTCCAGTTGAAAGAGGGCCATCTGCTCAGACTGAAAAGCCGGCGCGCCGCCGAGCAACTTCCCGTAGAAGTCGGCCAGAGCGGGCACATCCTTGGTGAAGAGAGCAAGTTCGACAAGCGGGCGCATGGAGGGCGACTCCTTAAGTGCGGGCTGGATCGTCGGATTCGGGATCAGCGCAAGTCTTCGAGAATCTTCTTATGTGCAGGAAAGCGGGCCAGCAGCGCAGCAAACTCGGCCGCGTCCGGCAGGGAAAAATCCTTGTCGCTGTACGCCGGGGCGAGCGAACAGGCCATCAGTGCCCACTGTCCCCTGGTCTGCAGACGCGCCCCGAACCAGCAATGCGCCGGTACGACAGCCTGCACAGTCTGGCCCTGCAACAGGTCATGTCCCAGGGCAAATTTCGTGTAGTCATTACAAGGCCAAAACAAATACAAATCGACCGAATCCCCCAAATAAAAATGCCACATCTCATCGGTCAGGAGCCGATGCAGGCGCGATTTCGTATCTGCCGTCAGGAAATAATAGATGACCGATGTGATGGGGCGATCTGTATTGATGGCGGGCGGCAAGACCGCTGCGGGCAGCTGTGGCTCGCCGGAGTAGGTAGGGCGAAAGTAGCCGCCCTCCACCGGCAGCGGTTCCAGGTCGAGGATTCGGATCACGTCGGCTGCTGTGAGTCCTGAATTTCGCATAGTCATTTAGAAGGCGGGCGCCCCTTGCACGCCGCCATCGACCGTGAGCGTCGCGCCGGTGATCCAGCGGGCAAGGGGCGAGGCCAGGAAGAGGCAGGCGTCTGCGATGTCCTCCACTGTGCCCAACCGCCCCAAGGGGACTCGCTCCAGCCAGCTCCTCACACCTTCCGGCCAGTCCTGCGCCAGCCCGGGGCGGTCGATGAGACCAGGGGCCACCGCGTTGACCCGGATGCCGTGCGCGGCCAGTTCCAGGGCGGCGTTGCGTGTGTACTGCTCCACGCCCGCCTTGGCCGCGCTGTAATGGCTGTGGGCAAAGGCGGTCGACGTGGCTTCGATGGACGAGATGTTGATGATCCCTGAACTGCTGCCTTGGGCAATTTGCTGCTTGGCCAGGTCGATCATCGCTTGCGCCGCCCGCTTAGTGCAGAGATGCGTGCCGGTCAGATTGGCCGCCAGCACCTGCTCCCACTCACTGTCGGCCATGTCAAGCAGAGGAGATACCGGATAGATGCCCGCGTTGTTGACCAGCACGTCCAGTCGCCCGCACTGCGCGACCGTCTCCGTGATCAGCCGCTCCACGTCAGCGGCCCGCGTTACATCGGCCTGCATCGCCCGCGCCTGTCCGCCAGCCGCCAGTATCTGCCCGACTACTGCGCTGGCCGCCTGTGCCGCCTGCGCATAGTTCACCACAACGGACGCCCCGGCCTCGGCAAAGCGTCGTGCAATCCCCGCGCCGATGCCCCGACTGCCGCCGGTGATGAGGACGACTTTGCCGTCAAAATCTAGTGCGGTCGCTAAGTCTGGTGTGTGCAAGAGCCGTGGAACTTTCCTGTGGATTTAGGGCCTACCTTTATGACCTTTTTGGCCAACAATAGTATAGGGCGTATACGGTCTCAGACTCCAGAGAGGTGAGTTTTGGTTTCGATATTGGGAGAAAACTTTGACCTTTGGGAAAAACGGAATCGTTGAGTCGCTTGTCGCTTAAACCGCGCTACTCTGTTGTCTTGTGAAGTGGGCCGTCTCCTACAACTGCCCCGATTCTCTTTACCAACTCGCGACGCAATTCCTCAGGTGTCTCCCACAAGATATGGAAATACTGTCTCGTATCGAAGTGCAATTCGCTAACGGGGTCTTCACGACAGGAGTAAAGCACAGGCAGACCCAGACCCAAAGCAAACCCTGCTTCAAAATAGACGCCACCCCTGGCGCCCTTCTCCCCATGTGTCATGTCAGCCACCAGAAATCGGGAGCGCCGGATCTCGGCAATGATCTCGTCGTCGATCTTGATTACATTCTGTTTCCGGTCAATACGCATCGGCTTATATCCGGCATCCTTGATTGCAGGTTCGATACCCTTGTCATAAGTCTCTCTCATTTCACCGTCGAACCACATAGCCACAAAGGCTTGTGCGCTATCAGGATTCGTGGACAGTTCTCTATCTGAGCGTATCCGTCTACAGTGACACTCACATCGTAAATTCGAGTCGTATTACGACTTTCTAGCAATTCCCTTTTCTTTAAGTAATTCAACAGGAATACAACTTCATTCCAATTGGTAGATTCCGACCAGGCGTGTGCAGCTTCAGCGCAGGCATCAAAGGACACTCTGGCCCCCGCTGTTTCTGTCTGTTCCGCGATGAAGCGCAGCAGCCTTTCGGCTCGGACAGGCACGGGAAGATCGCGTTTATTCCCTGTGGACTCAAAGGACTTGACTCTCTCGTCAGTAATAATTGGCTCTATGTTTCCTTGCCTCCGTTGATCGACAAGTCAGGTGGTCAGCCGCGCTTTTTCGCGGGATCCTAGCCTATTGTTACGCAACGAGGCAAAAGCAGGTAACTCAACTCTAAATGCGCCGCCTGCCCGGTCAGAGGAGATAAGACCCTCTTGATCTATAATTGGAGTCCACGTTGCAGCCATTAACTTGGTTGTTTTTATTGTTGCTCTGTATTCGGGTCCCCAAATGGGGCAGGGTATATCGTGTCCGTTCATCTTTATCGCTCCTTCTGTGTCAATCTTTTCCTGCAAAGCGCAAGCACATTGGTAACAAGGCGATCAGCCTTGCTATCCCGCTATCATCCCATTCCGATCTTGGAACTGCTTGGGCAGGATTCATCCAAAGTCCTGTCTTCAAAAACCTACAGAAAATCTTACTACCTCCTGACCAACTTTGCAAAGAAATTCGGTAGTGGTCGAATAGTAACCATTGGTGCTAGTTTGGAGATGGTCATGAGAACAGCGACAATCTCTCTTGAAACGCCCAAGCAACAAGAGAGGAGCCATTCCCATGACCACAGTCGATTTTATCACAGAACTGTTCTGCCAAGTGGATGACCAGATCGGCTATCTGCCGAAACACAGCCAAGCGCGTCTCTATCCGAGCGAAGTCGTCACACTGGCGCTGCTCTATGCGTTGACCGGCAAAGGCAATCGCGCCTTCTGGCGCTGGTTGATGCGGGATTATCAACCCTTGTTTCCCAATCTGTGCTGTCGCACGCGCCTCTTTCGTCTTTTCAACAGCCAGCGCTACCTGATCGGCGAATTTCTGGCGCCGCCCTCCTTACTCGGCGTCATCGACAGTTACGGCATTGAACTGCTTCATCCGCGCCGGGAGGGCCGCAGCGCCCAGCAAATCGGCAAGAAGGGCAAGTCGAACGGCCGCTGGATCGTGGGCGGCAAGCTCTGCTTCCTCCTCGACCACCTGGGGCGTGTCGTCGATTGGGAATGTGACACCGCCAATGTCTATGATGGCTCGGCCTTCCAACATCTGGTCGACAAATTCCAAGACGATATGGTCATCTTTGCCGATACCGGCTTTGCCAAAGCTGGCTGGCAGCCTGACAACTTGCGTCTGTGTCAGCGCGGTGAATGGAACATGCGCATGCTTGTCGAAACGGTTCTCTCCATGCTCACTTCCATCTGCCAGTTCAAACGCATGGCGCACAAGGCTTGGCGCTATTTCGAGACCCGCGTCGGTTTCACCCTGGCGCTATTCAACATCCTGATCCAGTGGCACGGCTTTCTGCCCGATGAGAACGGCTTCGTTCCTCTTTCCATCGCTGAATTCAGCCTTTAACGACTAGCACCAATGGTTAGTAAGTGATCTGGCAATCCGGTGGCATGGACATTCTTGTCCGTGCATCCGCGAATCATGGCAATCTCCGAATCACAAAAATCACAGTTCAGACACAGACTTTGCCCTCACCACTTACTTTGTGACCACTACCAGAAATTCGACACAGAACATCAGTTTGCCGCTGGCACGAATATGGAGTAGCATTTGGGATAGAAAGTGGCAGGGACACCAGCCGGATTGGGCCTACCCTGCGTAATGTTCGACGGTTTTCATAGCCACTCCACCTATTCCAATGGCTGACAGATCTCCTTTTGCGGAAATCGTAGAGAATTGGTGGAAGTCTTTTCCGCCAAGATCGAGGTCCCGCGGCAACATCGCGGGTGGGCTTGTCATGCTTGAGAATCTACGTGACAATTTTGACTTTGATATTGAGGCGCATAAAGCGACAGGAAGCGATCAGTTGAGAAATGCCAGCCGCCAGAATGTTCAGAAAATCCTGGCGCGCTTTGGCGAAGAAAGGATTCTGTTGCAAGAGGGAGGACGCACAAATCGCGGACTGATGAAGAATCTTCAGCCGCTGTTGAAGGCGCTGTCCGATGCGGGCATGGGAGATTTGGCTCTGGAGGACAGAGAGTTGGAGATTGGGAATATGCACTCCTTTCTTGTGGCTAAAGCGAAAGACATATTCAATGCAGAGATGATTTCGTTCGATTACAGGCCGGGTATGACGTCCCGCGAAATCGTTGGGATGATTCTGGAATCGGCTCGCAAACGTCGAAAGACCGGCGAAGTCGCGGAATACCTGATTGGGGCCAAGCTGGCCCTGCGTTTCCCCAACTATGGGATAAGAAACTCTGCGGCCAGTTCTGCCGACCGCCAATCGGACGAGCAAGGGGATTTCCAAATAAACGATTGCGTCTTTCACGTATCCGTGGCGCCCAATAGAGGTCATTATGACAAATGCAAGCGCAATCTTGCTGACGGCCTGCGGGTTTTCCTGCTTGTCCCCGACGAGATATTGGCGGGCGCGCGGCAAATTTCGGACTTGGAGACAGCTGGTCGGGTCTCGGTAGAAGCGATAGAATCTTTTGTTTCCCAGAATATAGAGGAACTGTCCGACTTTGCAGGTGACAGAGTTGCTCAAAACATGAAACTGCTGCTGGTCAAGTACAACGAAAGAGTCGCTGAGGTTGAAACCGATCTCTCCTTAGAGATCAGAATTCCCGTGGCGTTGGAGAAATAAGTGAATAACGTCTCATCAGCAATCAAGGCAGAATCTTCCCTCGCTGGAGCAACGGATATGCCGTTGACGGTCGCAGAGTACTTCGCGGGCATTGGTCTGTTCCGCATGGGGCTAGAAGCGGCGGGATGGCGGGTTGTTTACGCAAATGACTGGAGTGCTGAACGCGCGCAGATGTACGAAGGTTTTTTCGGTGAAAGTTACCAAGTGAAGGACATCTTTTCCGTCGCCGTGGAAGATGTTCCCCAGGCGACGCTTGCGACATGCTCATTCCCGTGTATAGACTTGTCTCTGGCCGGCAAGGGGGAAGGGATAAACGGCAGGCACTCCGGCGCCTTTTGGGGATTCTATGAAAAACTGAAGAGACAGGGAGGGAAAGCGCCTCCGATTGTCCTGCTGGAAAATGTGACGGGTTGGCTTTATTCCAACGGCGGCAAGGATTTCAGCGCGACCGCGAAATCTCTCAATGAACTTGGATACGCCTGCGATGTCTTCATGCTGAATGCTCGTTCGTTTGTGCCGCAGAGCCGGCCGCGTCTTTTCATGGCTGGAGTAAAATCGACTGCTGTAGATGATGATTCCCCGTATTTCAGTTCCAGGTCCAAGAGATTGATGCCTCCCAGGTTGAAAACGCTGATGCTGGAAAACGACAGCATTCGCTGGGCGCGCCTGGACATACCTGAACCCCCGCCTTACAAGAATGAGGGCTTCTCCGAGTATATCGTGGAAAGACTTTCACAGGATGACCCGCGCTGGTGGTCTGAGGACAGAGTTGACAAGCATCTTGCCATGATGCCGCTGTCCCATCTGAAAATGGTAAAACGCATGGCGGGCCAGAAGAAAGTAAGGTACAGAACGTTTTTCCGTCGGCGGCGCGCGGCCGGGCAGCAGGCGGAAGTTCGCACGGATGACATTGCGGGTTGTCTGCGCACCGCGGTGGGCGGCAGTGGAAAGCAGTTCCTGGTTGCGGCGGGAAACGCTTCCATCCAAATGAGGACCCTTACGGCGCGGGAATACGCTCGATTGCAGGGTGTGCCGGATAGATTTCCCATCGTGGCCAATACGGAACGGCAGTCCCTCAGCGCCTTTGGTGATGCTGTGTGCGTCCCCGTTGTGACATGGTTGGCGACAGAGGTTTTGCGTCCTTTAACAGAGAGAATACATGCAGCCCCTGATGCGTTGCGCGCCGGGCGAGCGCCTGCATGACGCTGCTCTGCGGAGAATCCAAGCTAGAGGAAGTTAACCTGGCGACGGGGCGGACCATGACCGATAACGTTTCACCCGAAGTTCGAAGTCGTACCATGGCGCAAGTCAAGTCTAAGGGCATGAGACCTGAGATGCTAGTGCGCCGGCAGCTTTACGGACTAGGGTATCGTTATCGTCTGCACAGAACTGACTTGCCTGGGCGGCCGGACTTGGTGTTTCCAGGACGGCGCAAGATTGTTTTTGTAAACGGCTGCTTCTGGCACTACCATTCGGGTTGCCCTCGTGTGCGGATTCCTGCCACAAACAGGGATTACTGGCTGGCCAAGCTGGAACGCAATAGAGCCAGAGATGAACGCAACCTCAATTTACTTGAGGAAAGCAGGTGGGCGGTGATGACAGTCTGGGAGTGCCAGTTGGGAAACTTGGACGCAACGACGGAACGCCTGGTTGCATTTCTTGAGTCGTAGCTCCTGATTCCCTCCTTGCATGGACTGCCCAGACCTACTGCCTGTACTCCCCATTCTGAATCGCCATCTGCCGCGCCTCTTCCAGGATCGACTGGATCTCGGAAACCTGAAGGGGATTGTTCGTCTTTAGAAAGAGCCTCCGCAACACCTGATTGAATCCACCCTGCATACTGTCGGGCAGGGCGAGTATGAGAGGCGGGTGTATCTCGTCGGCGCCGCGCACGATCTGCTCGCCCTTTTCCGCGGCCGCCGACAGCAGGCCCCGATCAATATCGCGATGTACCGGCACATAGCCGGCGCTGCTCTCGTCCTCCCCAATGCGCTTGAGCTGCAATTCCTGCGCCTCAGCTGCGCCCATATAGCCGACGAACACGCTGGCCGGGAGGCGGTTGACCGCGTTGGCCGGTATGACATAACCGAACACAATTGAGACCTCGCCCATTGGCAGACCGGCGTCCATCTGAGGAAACTGGAAGAAGTCCAGTTCGGTCGTGAATACGGCGGGCAGTTCGCCAACGCTGAAATGCGGGGCCAGCGCCATGACAGCCTTTTCCCAGTTGAGTGGACTCTCCGCGTCGCCGCGAATGAGCGCGGTCATGCTGCTGAGGTCGCTGGTGCTGCTTGGCGTCTCAATGAAGTAGCCCCGCTCCAGCAGCGAAATCCAATACTCCCAAACGCGGGCAACCCGCTCATCGTTGTAACTCTCACGCCCAGACCTCAGATCCTGGTGAAAGGTAGGCCCATTCAGGCGCATATTCAAATAGTCGAACCATAGGCTGCTGACAAATGGGTTCTGCCCGGCCAGCGACAGCGGCGTCTCGCCGTTGGCCAGCAGCGTGTCGCAAATACGCACAAACTCCTCCCACGTGGCGGGCGGCGTAAGGCCATAGCGCTCGAATAGTTCCTTGTTATAGTAGATCCCCGTCCAGCTGAAGCCAGCCGGCACGAAGCGCAGCGTACCATCAAAACGACTGATATTTCTGAACTGCTCACCAAAACTCTCTGCAAAGTTATTCTCGGTCCAGATGTCGGACAGATCGGACAGCAGCCCTTGCTCGGCGGCGCTGCGCAACAGTTCACCATCCCACAGCAGCATCACGTCCGGCGGCGGGTTGTCGAATAGGAAGTCGGCCCCGCTGCGCTGGAATGGCTGGCGGTCGATCTCGATGCTGGGCGCTCGCTCCTTGAACCGCTCAATCGCGACCTCCTCCGGCGCCGTAAAGAGGGCAAGACCGGGGGTAACATAGTTGACTGTAACCGGAGGGCTGTCCGCCGCGTACAGGAATTCATCCTCCCGTTCGCGGCCGCAACCGGCCAGTAGCGCGCAAAAGGTCAGCACGAGGAGCGCGTAAACTGTAAGTAAACGACTTTGAACGCGCAGACAGGGGATAATCATAGTCGAAACCTTTGAATAAGGCAGGCCATCTCGAATAGAGATAGTGCAACTGACGCGGGGCGCGAAGCGTAAACTGCGCCCGTTCGTCCTGCCATAGAGTCACGTGTCGGAACTGTGCAGCCGCTCAGCCAAAGCCCGGATGTGTGGCGGACCGATGCCGCAACAGCCGCCCACCAGTTGCGCGCCCTGCCCCACCCATGCCACGGCCTGCTCGGCAAATGCGTCCGGCTGGATGATGTCGACAAAATGCCAGTTCGGCATGGTGAAATAGCCGCTTTCTGGATAGGCGCCGGTCGGCCCGTCCCAAACGGCCTGGATCGCCGCCAGCGCCGCGCCGGTCACATTTACGTCGCTGTGCATGACGGCAGCCAGTTCGCCGCCCTCAGCCATCACCGCGGCCACGCCCGCCTCCAGGCCAACCTCTTCAGCGATGGTGGGTGACAGAATCAGATTGCCTGCCTCCGTCCGCGCGCAGCTGAATCCCACCCACACCGGCAGTCCGGTTGCGGATGCTGCCTCGAGAGCGGCACAACTATAGTCGATGTCCCGCATCATTTCCAGAATCAGGAAGTCGACTCCGGCGTCGGCCAACAGTTCGGCCTGTTCGAAGAAATTTGTGCGCATCTCATTCAGGGGCGGCCTCTTCGCGCCGCCTTGGCCTGCTGCCATCGCCGAAATTGAGCCTGCGACCCAGACCCTGTCCGCGCCCAACGCCCAATCTCCTTTGCCTGAATTGGCTTTGGCCTCCCCGGCCTCTTCCCTGGCCTGACGCGCCAACAGCGCGGCCTGCCGGTTAATCTCTTCCGTGCGGCTCTCCTCTCCAGCCTCCCGCAACATATGCCGGCCGCTGGCAAACGTATTGGTGATGATGATCTCCGCGCCGGCCTGGATGTAGTCAAGATGTACTTGGCGCACGACATCGGGATGGGTAGCGACGGCCAGCCCGCTCCAGGCGCCTTTGTTCATCGGCACGCCGCGGCTCTCTAACTCTGTGCCTGTTGCTCCGTCGAGTAGGATTGGGCGGCTGTCGGCAAGCCTCTGGCTGAGAGTTGTCATAGGACGGGTCCCTTGCTATGAACGGAGAAGGCAGCGGATGGGCTTTGAATTTGCTGGGGCCATTGTATCAATCTTGGTTGAAAACGCGAACTTAAGCGAGGTACGCGCCGGGACTCTGGCAGACGGGGTGGCCCGCGCCCAGGCAGCAGAGGCCGCGTAACTTTGCCGTTCTGCGCCGGATAAGATAGGCTTGCTGGCAGAGATTAGACCATCCACCGCGTAGGCCCGCTGGCATCGATTGAGAGAAAAGAGCGCCATGTCCACTCCCATCTACGAACGACCGATTGACCTGCTGCGCACGCTGGTACGCTTCGATACCACGAATCCGCCAGGGGATGAGGCCGACTGTATCGGCTATCTGAATGGACTCCTTCTGGAAGGCGGCCTCTCGACAACGCTGCTGGCGAAAGATCCCAAGCGGCCCAATCTTGTGGCTCGGCTGCCAGGACGCGGCGACGCGCCGGGGCTGGTGCTTCAGGGCCATGTGGATGTGGTGACAACGGCGAACCAGACCTGGCAGCACGATCCCTTCGCCGCCGACCTGGTGGACGGGCTTGTCTGGGGGCGCGGAAGTTTGGATATGAAGAGCGGCGTGACGATGATGACGTGCGCGGTACTGCGCGCCGCGGCCGATGGGCGTACTCCGGCAGGCGACATCGTGCTGACGATCATGAGCGACGAAGAGGCCGGCAGCGATAACGGCGCCCGCTTTCTGACTGAGGAGCATCCCGAACAGTTCGAAGGCGTGAAGTATGCCCTCGGCGAGGGCGGCGGCAGCGCGCAATACCTGGGCGACCAACGCTTCTACCCTTTGATGGTCGCCGAGAAGCAGGTCTGCTGGCTGCGCGCGCGCCTTAAGGGGCCGGGCGGTCACGGCTCGACGCCCCTGCGCGATGGGGCGATGGCGCGCCTGGGGCAATTGCTGACGACTCTCAACAGCAACCGGCTGCCGGTGCATATCACGCCGGTGATGGAGCAGATGCTGCCCGCGCTGGCCGAACGTGCGCCGGACCACCTGGCCTCAGCGGCCATGGCGCTGCTCGACCCGGCCCGCACCGACGCCACCCTTGATCAGATGGCCGCGGACGGCGTGCCGCAGGCCCGCTCGTTCGACGCCCTGCTCCACAATACCGTCAACGCAACGGTCGTGGAAGGCGGCATCAAGACGAACGTCATCCCCAGCGAAATCCTCCTGGAATTGGACGGCCGCGTGCTGCCCGGTTTCACGTCTGACGATCTAATCGCCGAACTGCATACGCTCCTGGGTGTTGACCTGGAAATTGTTATCATTCGCCATGACCCCGGGCGGCTTGATGTCGATATGAGCCTGTTCCCGCTGTTGAAGGGCATTGTAGAGGAACTCGACCCGGATGGCGTTGTCATTCCCTCGATGGTCGGCGGCTTCACTGATGGGCGCATGTTTTCCCGGCTTGGCATTCAGAACTACGGTTTCCTGCCGCTGAAACTGCCGCCCGGCACAAATTTTGGCGCAACCGTCCACGCTGCCGATGAGCGCGTTCCGGTAGAAGCGGTGGAATTCGGCCTGCGGACAATCGACACGCTCTTGGAACGGTATGGGGAGGGCGCCGGTGACTGAAAGTCAGAAAGTGATGCTCAGGAAAGGCGACCTCAAGACCGCCGTGCAGGAGCAGTTCGGGCATGTTGCGGCCAAATATCTCACGAGTGCAGTGCATGCACGGGGGGAGGATCTGCCGGTGATGGTGGAGGCCGCCAACCTGCGCGGCGACGAGCGAGTTCTGGATGCCGGTTGCGGCGCGGGCCACACTGCCGCCACGTTTGCGCCCCATGTTTCCGAGGTCGTGGCCCTCGACTTCACCGCTTCGATGCTGCGGCAGGCAGAGATGCTGGCCGAGGAACGCGGGCTGGCGAACATCAGCACGCGGCTCGGCGATGTTGAGTCGCTGCCAATGGCCGACGCCTCGTTCGATCTCGTCGTTTCCCGCTACAGTGCGCATCACTGGCCCGAGCCGGAGCAAGCGTTGTACGAATTCTGTCGCGTCCTGCGACCCGGCGGGCAGTTTATCCTCAGCGACGTGATTGGTTTCGACGACCCCGTTTGCGACACCTATCTGAATGCCATCGAGGTATTGCGCGATTCGTCCCATGTGCGCGACTATACGCTGGCCGAGTGGTACAGTTTTTTTCTCGACGCCGGTTTCAATGCAGAGTTAATCTTTACCTACCGCATCGAACTGGAATTCGAGGAGTGGACCGTGCGCATGGAGACGACGGAACTGAACCGGGCGGCCATCCGTGCCCTCTACGACGCCGCGCCGACGGAGGTAAAGGAGGCGTTGCGCATAGACGGCAAGAGCCATTCGTTTCTCGCCGTCGTTTTGCGTGGAACTGCCGACGTTCACTGAACGGCAAGGCGCAAAGTCTTGCTCCTCCTAATTGCTTCTTAAGAACTGGCCATGCCCGAAACAGATTCAACAACGCGCCAGTGGGCGCTGATCCGTCGCTGGCTGGCTGATCTGAAAGAGATCCCCGCGGTTGACGTTGTCTGGCTGGAAGGTAGTCTGGTCGACGGGCGCGGCAACCCCTATTCTGATATCGACATTCGCTTCGCCATAGCTGATGAAGAGTACGAGCAACTCTGGACGAGGCCGACCCGGTTCGCCGTTGATGCGTCGTCACCCGATTTGGCGCAAGGACCGTCTACACTGCTTGCCGGGCTGGGGAACTATCTGCTCCTGGAGACGGCATTTGTCCGTGCGCTGACAGCCGACGGCCTGCTGGTAGAGGCGGGCGCCATTCCCACGAGTCAGACGGACGGCCTGGAGTTGTACGAGTGGGAAATCCTCTTTTCGCGGCTGCCACAGGGCGCGCCGGCTTTTCGTCAAGCGCCCAACCTGCCTCCCGCCCAGGCGTGGCCCGAAACCGAGCCGCTTACGCCGGCCTACGTCTGGCAGCGGACGAAGTTTCTACTCTTGATGATGCTGCACACGCCCGCGGTCTTTCACATAAAGGAACTGCACTCAGTGCTGTACACGCTTGATCTGGCGCGCGGCGATCTGCTCAAGCTGATGTGGCGGCGGTCAGGCTTGCGCAAGGGCAAACGGGCAAAACATATGTCGGAGATCTTCCCGGCTGACTGGCTGACCGCCCTTAACGATACCTACCCGCGCAAGCCGACGGTTCTGTCGTCCCTGGTCGCACCACTGGTGCGAATTTACGAACTTCAGGCGGAACACCTCCAGGCGTTGGCGGACGAAGCGGGCGGAGGGTTCCCGTTCACATGGTACGAGCGGCACTATACGTGGCTGAGACGTGAACTTGGGCGCGTCATCTCCGATGAGCCGGACGAATTCCACAGTTAGCGGCCAGGTATGCGGCTGCGGTAAAATGTCATAGTAACCGGCGGAGGCGGCAACGCGCCTGACATCTACAAGCAAAGACGATTTCAAGGAGGATTGACATGGCATCAATGCCCACCATCTACACAGGCACCATCGGTCAGAGCGTATGGCGCAGCTCTGATGGCGGCGAATCCTGGCAACGGGCCACGCAAGGAATGTTCATAGAGGCGAACATTCGCGCACTCGCCATCAGCCCGGAGAACTCGGCGGTGCTGTTGGCAGGCACGGAAGACGGCCTCTTCCGCACCGAAGACGGCGGCGACAGCTGGCAATGGGTCGATTCGCCCATGAACGATCTGCAAATCTGGGCGCTCGCCATCGATCCGACCAGCCCGGACACGATATACGCCGGAACCTGCCCATCGGCCCTTTTCCGCACCCGTGACGGCGGCGACAGCTGGCAAAAACTGGATGTGGAGCTTGCAGACGAGTGCGTTGGCGTTCCGATCACGCCACGTGTGACCAGCATTCTCATCGATCCCCAGGATTCCCAGACCGTCTACGCCGGCATTGAAATCGACGGAATGCGCATCAGCCGCGACGGCGGCGACAGCTGGCGCGAGGGCAGCGAGGGCCTCTCCAGCCTGGACATCCACGGGCTTACCGTCGTGCCCGGCTCGCCCAAGACGCTGGTCGCCAGCACCAATAACGATGTCTGCGTCAGCACCGACATGACCAACTGGACGCCGCTGGATGTCGCGGCACACTTTCCATGGCCCTATTGCCGCGGCATCGCGCATCTGGAGAACGGAGACAGCCGCATCTGGGTCGGGGCTGGCAATGGGCCGCCCGGGGATCAAGGCGGCCTGTTCCATAGCGGCGACTTGGGCGAAACGTGGGCGAGAGCTGATCTGGGCGGCCTTTCCAACAGCACTATCTGGGCGGTCGCTCACAACCCGGCGCTGCCCGACTGGATCGTGGCCTACAGCGTGGCCGGGCAACTCTATCGCAGCACGGACCGCGGACACACGTGGACGAAGCTGGCGCGCGAGTTCGGCGAGGTGCGGGCGTTGGCGTTGGCGGTGTAGTATCGCTGATGGTGGTGTGTGCAACTCGCTGATCGCAGGAATCTTTATCCCATTAGCGAACGCCCACTATGTCCTCAATTGGGAAGCCCCGACCTAAGTCGGGGCTGCAGTACGTGGGCGTGGCTCTTTCAAAAGATTGTCGTGTAGGTGTCTGGTCCCCGCTGTTTGACAGCGAGTACCCGTACTACACGGTCCGCTTCATTGACTTTGTAGATTATGCGCCAACCTTCGATCTTGATGCGACGCAGGTCAGCCAACTCTCTGTTCAATGATTCGGAGGGATCAGCGTAAGGGTCTATGCGAAGATCGAGAACGAACTGCCTAACATCCTGCCGGATGCGAGTAGGAACTGCCTGCAACTGTCGCCGCACCCGCCTATTCCATTCATGCCCGTACAGTTGACTCGCCACTGGCCCATGCCTTCAGTTCTTCGACGTCCAGAGGTTCGAACGTCGTTTCTCCCCTCTCCTCTTCCAGCTCTACCGAGAGAGCAGTGATCAGATCGGACTGCTTCTCCAGCCTCTCCAAGAGCTGATTCCACACCGCCGGTTCTACGAGAACGCCTGCTGCCTGCCCACGACGAGTCAAGAGGAGAGGCCCCTTCTTGAGATTGGAGAAGATGTCGTCTTGATCTCGGCACATTTGGCTGGCAGGCAATGTCGTCAATTTGGGCATAGCCTTGCGCATTTCCTACCCTCCTGTCTATGCACCTAAAGCACATAGTTGCCTCTTTTGTACAATATGACAGTCGTCGTAGGAAACTCACGCTTTTACTCACGCCTACCCCAACTGCCTGAAAGCCTCCACGCCCGGACGGAGCGAGCCGAGCAATAGTTGATAGTCAGGCCCGTAGCCGAGAAATGTGAAGCCCTGGGCCGCGCGCTGGCGCAACTCCTCTGGGCTGCCGGAACCGATGCCCGCTGCCACGTCGCATGAGCGGGCGATGGCCAGGGCGCGCTCGATCACGTCGTCGATTTCCGGCAGGGGCATATCGAAAGGATTCAGCCCCATTGACAGACAGAGATCGAAGGAGCCGATATACAGCACATCGATGCCCGGCACATTCGCGATCTCTTCCAGGTTTTCAACCGCCTCGACGGTCTCCAGGATCAGCAGGATCAGCACGTTGTCGTTGGCCTTGTCGAAGTAGTCTTCGTAATCAATCGTGTACCGCGAGGCCCGCAGCGGCCCAAAACTGCGCGCGCCCTGGGGGGGATAGCGGGAGGCGCGCACGATGGCCTCTGCTTCGGCTGCGGTCCTGACCATGGGCACAGCGATGCCCAATGCGCCTACGTCCAGCGCCCTCTGAATGAAGACCGGATCGGCAGACGGTATGCGCACCATCGGGATCGTGTCCGTCCCGTTCATTGCCATGAGTATATGCTCCACCTCGGCCATATCGAGGCCGTTGTGCTCCATTTCGACCACCAGCCACTCGCAGCCGGCGTGGGCCAGGAGTTCGCCTATGGTGGGGCTGCCCATACCCATGAAACAGCCGAAGGTGTTCTGACCGCTGCGCACTTTTTGGCGCACTGTATTGGACCGCATTCTGATCGCTCCCCGTAAAGTTGTCGAGACTGAGAAAAGTGATTACGTTGGCAGGTCAACCGGTTGACCGCTACGGATCGATTCATGCACCGCGTCAATTGTTCGCATATTGCCCAGACTGAACTCGGGCGCAATCCGGTGCGGCCTGTCCGTCGTCAGACAGTCGCAAAGGTGGCTGAGTTGCAGGTCGAACTGGTTCACCGATGTGAACCGGTAGACCTCTGTGTTGAAATTGTCGTGGTAGACATGAACGGTAGCTGGCAGGTCTTCCTTCTCCACGAACTCCTGCTCGCGCACGCTGCGCTGGTCGAACGGCAGATCCATCCGTATCCAGCCGCGCGTGCCAAGAATGTTTGTTGCCTGGCAGTAGCCGTATTCGTAACTGGACGTCAGTTGCGCCGTCTTGTCCCCTGGAAACTGCAACATGATCGCGGCTGACATCTCCACATCGGCGCCTTCGATGGGGGGGCTGCCCGTCGCGTAGACGCGCCGTGGTTCATCGTCTAACAGGAGGCGCGCAAGGTGGATCAGATAGCCGGCCGTATCGAATACGGAGCCACCGCCGCGCGCCCGGTCATAGCGCCAGTTTGTGGGTGAGGCAAAGCGGATCAGGGGCGAAGAAAAAGTGCCCTGCACCGACATCGGTTGGCCGATGCGCCCTTCTTCGACCAGCTCTTTGACACGCAAGTGCTGCGGGTCGTGCCGCCACTTGAAGCCCTCGGCCAGCAGGACGCCATGCTGGCGAGAATTCGCGATCATCTCCTCGCATTCGGCTGCGGTGATGCTGATCGGCTTCTCCACCAGGATGGCCCGCACCTTGCCCGTGTTGGCTACGGCGTTGCACAGTTCGGCATGAAAGACGCCCCACGTTGAGATGACAACGATGTCCAACTCCTCCTGATTGAGCATCTCCTCCAAACGGGTATAGCGTCTTGACACGCCAAACTCGTTGCCAAATCGTTGCAGAGCCTCGGCGGAGATGTCGCAGATGGCAACCAGTTCCGCCTCATCAACATTGCGGCAGGCGCGACCATGATCGCGAGCGTTCTCGCCCGCCCCAACAATGCCCACTCTGTATCTGGCTGTCATTGGCTATCCTTGTGAGTAGACCGGGTGGATACGTTTGGGGGCGCCGAGAAGCTCCTCAAAACTGGACCATCAACGAATTGAGGCCGCGAAAGACGATCTCCTCCCTCCACGCAACATTGCCCTCCTTCAAGCGCAGAACGGGAAAGCGGCGCAGAAGCGAGCTGAAGACGACGGCGGCCTCGATGCGTGCCAGCGGCGCGCCGATACAGAAATGAATGCCATAGCCGAATGCGATGTGGCGGCCCGACTGGCGGCTGATGTCAAGGCGATCCGGGTCCGGGAAGATGGCGGGATCCCGGTTGGCCGCGCCCAACATCTGCGCCACAAGCTGACCGCGCTCTATCCGCTTGCCGCCCAGTTCAACATCTTGCGCAGCCACCCGCCAGTTGCGCTGGAACGGAGTCTCGTAACGCAGCAACTCCTCGACCGCTGACTCCATAGACGCCGGATTCGCCCGCAGCCTCTCAAGCTGTTCAGGGTGGCGCAACAGGGTAAGCAGGCCGGTCCCAATCAGGTTCATCGTCGTCTCGAATCCGGCCGTGATTAGCGTTTGATAGGTGGTGATCAGTTCGTCCTCGCCCAGCCGCTCTCCCTCCTCTTCGACCGCGACCAATGCGCTGAGCAGGTCATCCTCTGGCTCGCGCCGACGCTGCTCGATCAGCCGCTTCAGATAGGCGCGCAAGTGCAGAAATTTAGGCAGGCCGCGCTCGATGTTCGCCTCCGTCGTGCGCCCCGTTGCAGTCAGTTCGTTGACGCCGTCATTCCAATAGCGAAAGCGCTCATGGTCTTCCGCCGGGATGCCTAGAATCTGGCTGATGATGGCGACAGGAAGCGGATAGGCCAGATCACGCATCACATCCATCTCGCCTTTCGGCTGCGCCGCATCGAGAAGCTCATCCACAATTGCCTGCACGCGCGGGCGCAAGCTCTCCATTGCCCGCACAGTGAATATCTTGTTAACCAGGGCGCGCAGCCGCGTGTGGTCGGGTGGGTCGGTGTGGATCAGCCCCACGGCGTAATGGTCATAGATCGGCTTGGCCTTCTTTCGTACGGCCTCAGGCAGACGGTCCAGCGACAGTGCGTGGCGGCCGGCGCTGGAGAAGCGGCGCGGGTCGCGCATGGTGGCTACGACATCATCGTAGCGGGTCAGCACCCAACTGCCCATGATCTCGCTCCAATGCACGGGGTCAGCGGCGCGTAATTGGTGATAGACCGGATAGGGATCGCGGTAGAAATCCGGCTTGTCAAGGTAATCGTCGAGCGTGATGCCCGCCATCGTCCCCGTCCCTAGCTCTTGATCCCGGAATAGGCCATCGTGTCGAGCACGCGGCGCTGCATAAAGATGAACAGCAGCACCGGCGGCAACAACACCAGGAAGGCCGCCGCAAACACGGCCCCGTAACGGGCCACGCTCGTAGCGCCGCTTCCGATCGTCTGCATCGCCAGAGTCAGCGTCTTCATCGACTCGCTTCGCGTGAAAATTAGCGGTGTAAAATAGTCGTTCCAAGTGGGGATGAAGCTGAATATCGCCAGTGTCGCCCAGGCGGGACGGGTCAGAGGCATCATGATCTGCCCAAATATGCGCAGTTCGCTCGCGCCGTCAATGCGCCCGGCTTCGAGCAACTCCGTAGGCACGCCCTCCATGAACTGCTTCATCAGGAACAGCCCCAGAGGCAGCGCCAGGTTGGGGATAATCAGTGCGCCGAAGGTGTCGATCATTCCCAGACCGTTGACGATCAGATAGCGTGGGATCTGGGTCACCTCAGGCGAGAACATCAGCGCCGAGATGACGACGGCGAAAACGAAATTCCTTCCCCAGAGCGGATACTTCGCCAGGGGATAGGCGGCCAGGGAGCCGATCAGCACCGTGCCTACCATGACCGCCACACTGGTCACAACCGTATTGAAAATGTTGCGGGAAAAAGGGACGGTCATGCTCGACGTCGCCAGCACCAACTGTTGAAAGTTGTCTGTGGTTGGCCGCTTCGGGAAGAGGGGCGGCGGAAACAGGAATAACTCTTCCAGCGGCTTGAAGGCGAAAGAGGTCGTATAGACCAGGGGGATGATCATCGCCATGGCGAGCGGCAACATCCAGACGTAGGTCCAGTTCACTTGCAACCGCAGCCAGCGCAGGCGATGTTGGGGACGATTCGGTTGTCTCTGATTCATGATAGGATTCCCGATCCTGACAACTCAATTTTCAGATGCGAAAATTCGCAAACAGACGCGCCCCAGCATGAAGGTGAAGGCGAACAGCAGTACGGCAATCGCCGACGCGTACCCCATCTCGAAGCGCACGAACGCATAGTCGTAGAGATGAGTTATGACCACATGGCCGGCGTACAACGGACTGGGAAAGCCTACCAGGGCCACGGCCACCTGGAAGACGGCAAATGAGTTGACGATCCCGATCACGGTGCCAAACAGCAGTTGGGGCCGCATGATGGGCATGGTAATCTTTATCAGTTCAACCCAGGCATTAGGTATGCCATCAACCTTGCCTGCTTCGTAAAGCTCTTTGGGAACCGTCTGCAGACCGGCCAGAAAGACCAGGAAGCCGGTGCCAAGGCTCATCCACAGCGAGACAATAATGATGGCCGGCATTATGTAGGACTGCTCGGCCAGATACTGGATCGGCTCGTCGAGTATGCCCAAGCTGATCAGCGCGTTGTTGAGCGTCCCGTAGCGGTCGCCGCTCAGCAGAATGCGCCAGACGAAAGAGGCCGCGATGGCGCTGCCAATCGAGGGCGTGTAGTAGGCCAGAACATACACGCTGCGAAAGCGCATGCGGTTGAGTAGCCAAGCCAGCAGAAACGACGCGATAAATGAGACCGGGCCGGTGACGATCGCGAAGGTGAGCGTGTTGCCGATCGCGATGAGAAAGATATCGTCGTCTACCAGCAGCGCGCGGTAGTTGGTCCAGCCTATCCACTGGGGCGCTTCCAGGATGTTGAAGTAGGTGAAACTGAGATAGATGGCGCTGACGACCGGTCCGACCACGAAGATCAGAAAAAGCAGAAGATATGGCGCCATGAAGGCATAACCGATGATCTGCCAACGTCCCTCGCTGTGTATGCGCTCCTGTAATTGGGTTCTCATGGCTCGATCAGTCCGAACTCCTCCTGTTTCTTGCGCATTTCTTTATTGATCTCCCGCACCGCCTCTTCCAACGCATCGCGCGGGTGTTCGCCTTGCAGCACGGTCTTGTTCCAGGCGTTGTAGATATGGCGCGGTGTAAAGTAGCCCCCCAGCACCACTGGCGTCTCCTTGAACCAGTGCCACTGTTCCAGAATTGCCTCAATATCTTGGGCATCCCAAGGCAGGCGTTGTAAGGCGCCGACGTTGGCCGTGTTCCAACGGGCTTCCACGCCCAGGAGCGCCTCCACCTCAGTGCCGTAGCGAATCTGCGTATCCTCGGCAGTCCACCACTTCATGAAATCCCAGGCCGCCTGCGGATTCTGCGTATCCCGAAACATTGCGATCGCCTGGCCGCGGCCGCCGTTGGTGCGGTCGATGCGTCCGTCATTGAGAGGCGTGCCCGGCATCGGCGCCATGGCCCAGCGGCCGCGCAACTCCGGCGCGGCCGTCTTGAAACGCACATACGTCCAGTAGTTGGAGATGCCCATCGGCATCTGGCCCATGCGAAAGCGGGTGAAGAAATCGGCCTGTAGAGGCAGTCTGTAGCTGATGAACAGATCCGTCCATGTCTTGAACGCCGCCAGCCCTTCCGGCGTGTTCAGGCCGGAGCGCAGTCCGTCGTCCGTATACCACTCTCCGCCCTCCTGAAAGAGTATCGGCATCAGCCCGGCATCTGTCAGGCCGCCAACAGCCGACGGCGCAGGCGCCTCGTAAAAGAAGTTGAGGCCGTACTGTTGAAGTTCGATCACCGCCGTGTAGATCTCTTCCCAGGTTTCGGGCACAGCCAGATCCAGTTCGCTCAGGATGTCCGTGCGATAAAAGAGCATGTTGAAGTCCTGCGTCTCCGGCAGCGCAAACGTGCCCTCCTGATACTGGTATGGAATCAACGCGCCAGGGCGAAAGCGCTCGACGACCTCGTCAAAATCGGAGAACTGGCGCAGGTCGACTACGCCATTGCGTATTGCGAACTCGATCGGCAGGTTGGGGTTCAAGGCCATGGCCACATCCGGCGCTTCTCCGGCCGTCATCGCCAGCAGCACCGCGTTGAGACCGCCCACGTTCATCTGCTCGGCGGGCATCACCCGCACATTGACCTTGATGCCCGTGCGCGGCGTGAAGTCGTCGTCGATCATGTCGCGCAGAATGAGCGCCCACTCCAGACCTCTACCCACCCAGACCGTCAGCAACACCTCATCCCCGCTTGCCGTGTAGACGCTGCCCACCGAATTGTAATCCTGACTGAAGGAGACGAGAAACTGGGAGACCGAACTGACGAACGCAGAAATGACGCTATAGCGGCGGTTCGGTACGTCCATGTCGGGCGCGGAGACCGCTACCCAATCCAGTTCAAGCCACTGCTCCTTGAGGCGCACGACCCAGTCGCCAAGCTGACCCTGTGTGCGCCCAAGGTCTTCCAAACGAAAGGGAATCGTGTCCGGTTCGCGCACCAGATCCTGTAGTTGATCCTGAACGATCTCAAGCGTCGCTACGTTATTGGGGCGCTGTCCGGCGATGGTGGTCAGATACTGTTTCTGCGCCTCGAGACGGTCGGAGATGTCCGTCAACCAGCCCAGTAGGTTGGGGATCTTCTGATCGACTTCATAAATGACAAAGGGATCGGGGCGCGCCCCGGTGATCATGACGATGCGGCGGGAGATCTCGGACAGTTCCAGCAGAACCTCCTCCACCCCCCGTACCGTCGGGCCGAATGAGCCTACGGTCGCTTGCAGGGAGAGAAGATGCTCTCCACGCGTCAGGTGGAAGAGATAGGGCGCGCCGTCTTCGTCCGCAAGCGTAACGGTCTGCCAGTGGCGGTCATAGTTGATGCGGATTTCGCGCATCTCGGCGAACGGAAACGCTCCGTCAATGCGCAGAGCGCGCACCGAGGGTCGGCCATCGGCGAACGCCTGCAACGCCCGCAGACTGATGTGATAGAGGCCGTCTTCCGGCACGCTCACCTGCCACGACGCCGCCTGGCCTGCTTGACGCCAGCGGTATCCACCAAACGTGTTCAGTTTGAATCCCGTGCCTGCGGGCGGCTGCACGGTGGTATCGTAGTTGACCTCGCGGCGAATGGTCGGCTCCGATTTCGCATAGGTATGTTCAGCCTGCACCTGCACCAATTCACCCTCGGCCTCCTGATAGCCCAATGCCCGCCATTCAGCCAGGCGCTCAGCATAGGAGGGCAACACTTTGGGCGACAGTACACGCAATGCGGCTATGGCGACCGGCTCGCGATGGGCGATCAAGCGAATACGATTCACGCCCGCGCGGAAGTAGAAGCGAATTGGGTCGAGGAACATGCCGTTTGCGTCGTCCAGACGCTTCTCCTGCCAGCCAAGAATCTCATGCTGGGGCGGTCGTACATCCCATCCCCGGTTGTCCTGCCTTGGCTCGCGCTGGTCGTTCCAAATGCGTGGAAAGAGGAACTGCTTGGACTCGACAAAAGGGCGTTCACCGTTTATATGCACCTCGCGCCAGACCGCGGAGCGTTTGCCTTCGAGTGCGTAGTATTCGAGGCTGATTTCGTACAGGCCACTTTGGGGCGCGTCGAACTCATACTCGACCCATCCTTGCTCCGATTCCCACAGCAGAATCGACCCCTCTCTGCCCTCAAATTCCGTCGCCACGCGCAGTCCAGGCGCATCCGCATCCGCATACTGGCCGCCTGCGATCGTGATCTCCACATCGGAAACCGGCTGATGCCCGGCGGCCCGATAGCTCTCCAGCGCGTCAGCGTAGGTGGTCTCCAGGAAATACTGGACGCCCACGCCTTCCTGTGGCAGCGGAGCGGGCCGCGTCGCGCCGCCTCGCCCAACCGCCCATACCTCGCTCGGCGCCGCAATCAACATAAGCGCCATAAACAGTAGAATTGCAGACCGCCGTAACTTTGACATTTGTCTCATCGCCTTTACTCGACCAGCCCAGTTCTGTCGATGCTCTGGGTGAAATACCGTTGCGCGAACAAATAGATCAACAACAAAGGCAGAACTGTCAACGTTACTCCGGCCATGAAGGTGTTTTCTTCCAGGTTCGTATAGGTAGAGCCGCTGAAATTGTTAAGCAGCGAGTTGAAAATCTCCATGCGTTGGGTAAGCGTGTAGAGCGTGTTGTCCCGCAAGACAAGCCAGGGCGTAAAGTTGTCGTTCCAGGTCCAGACCAGCGAGAAAAGCATTACTACCAGAATAGCGGGTTGGGCCAGCGGCATCATGATCTGCCAGAAGATGCGGAACGGCCCCGCGCCGTCCACGTGGGCCGCGTCCTCCAGTTCATAAGGCAGCCCGCGAAAGAATTGACGGAAGACGATCAGGAGGATTCCGCCCCGCACGCCATAGCTCAGAAACGGCGGCAGGATCAGCGGCAGATAGGTATTGGTCCATTTCAGGTCAGTATACAACATAAACTGGGGAACCATAGTCGTCTGCGGCGGCACGACGATGGTGAATAGCAACAGGGCGAAGAGAAAATCACGCCCCGGAAAGCGCATACGGGCGAAGCCGTAGGCCACCATCGCCCCGATCAGCGTCTGGCCGACTGCTGCGAGCACGCTGGTAAAGAGACTGACGCGCACACCCTCGAAGTAGCGCAACACTTCGAAAGCCAGTTCGTAACCTTGGGTCGTCGGAGTGCGTGAAATCCAGTTGATCGCCGGATTGTTCAGCTCATGCACTGTCTTGATCGACGTGGTGACCATAAAGATCACCGGAAAGAGAAAGACGTAGACAAAGTCGATTAGAACCAGCCAGCGCAGGAGTGTACCCAAGCGCCGCCGCGTTACTCGCCATGTATGTTCCCAACTGCCAAATGGCCGTGAACGCAGAAGAGGAAGTCGACTTCCAAACCTTTCGGAAAGCATTCTGCTCATGTTCTCTCTCCCGCATAGAAGACCAAGCCCGCGGACAGGCGCACTAAGAGTACGATCAGCACAAAGACGAGTATGAAATAAATCCAGCCAAGCGCGGCGCCATAGTCCAGGCGCAGCGATGCGCCGATGCTCACGTCCATGATGTAGTCCACCACCTTGTTCAGCGGATCGGTGAACGAGTCCACCAGCGTATAGATGGCGGCCACCAGAATGACGGGCGACAACATGGGCAGCGTAATCTTCCAGAAAGCTTCCCAGTCGGTGGAGCCATCCACATAGGCGGCTTCGTACAGGCTGGGCGGGATGCTATTGAGTCCGGCGACAAAGAGCAATATCTGCACCCCTGTGCGCCAGATAATCAGCGTCAGGCGATCCAGCACCGCCTGGATCGGAGTAACAATACCGCCCTCCAGCGGCGAGGATGCCGAAGAGACCAGGATCGGCTCCATCGTTGACATCATGATCTCGTCTCCTGCGCCGGCGCGCAGCAACTCCTGGATCACACCGGCGCTGCCGATCACGACCGGCATGAAGAAGATGGCGCGCAGGGTGGACTGGCCGCGTCGGACGCGGGCTAAGAGGATGGCCATGATCAGGGAGAAGACCAGAATCAGCGGCAGGTCGAGCGCCAGATCGCCAAGCGTTTCGGTCAGCGTCGGGATCAGCCGCACATCCTCTCGGAACGCTTCGCTATAGTTGGCGAGGCCGGCCCACTCGCTCTTCAACTGGACCAGCCCGGTCACACTCTGAAAGCTCAACATCAGCGAGCGAATCAGAGGCCAGGCGAACAAAAGCAGCGTGCCCACGATCCATGGGCTGATAAAGATGTATCCCCAAATTATCTGTTGCTTTCTGAGGCTCACTCTCATACGACTTTTCTTCCCAACAGTGGTTACTGGCCACGAACCACGAGATATCCCAGAGGCTCGACGCGAATGGCGCCTTCTGCATAGGCTGCATCACTGTAGTTGACGATCACGCTTGTGCCGTCCTCATAAATGGTCTCGAAGACGTGAGGAGCCAACTGCCTCCGGCCGACGATGTACTGGCTGACGGTATGACCCATTTGCTCCAAGCTTACTTCGTATTCGGCGGCTGCCCGTTCGATCCACTCCTGGTAATGCGAGCTGTACAACTCATTGTAGGTCGTCCGGTTCAGCACGATCGGCTCGCGGTACGTTAGCTCGTAAGTCGGCAGCATCCCGTATTCCAGTCGGGTAAGAAAATCGCGTTGCGGATCGGAGTCCAGGTTTGTCGGTTCGCCGTAAAGGCGGACCAGGCCATGGGTCGCAATCGGATAGAAGGGCACTGTCTCGTCGGCAAAGACATAATCATTGCGGTAGAGCGGAAGCCGGGTGACGGTGTCGGCTGCCCCCAGGACATAGCCATTCCCGCCCTGAGCAGCGGCCGATCCCATCGTGTCGGAGACCAGCGTCAGCATCTCTCGCCAGGAGGCTGCGAACTCGGTTCGCTCCAGAGGAAACCGGGGATTGATGTCCTTGAGCAGCAGTTCGCCCGACCATCGAAGCTCCATGCCATCCACGCCAAGCTCGGCCAGGCGGGGCGCTTCCTTCTGCAGATAGCGAGTGCGGGCAAACGCCGGGTTGAGAAAGAAGCGATTCTTACGCAACTCTCTGGGCACCTCCACGTTGGCAGCCGCGGCGACAAGATCACTAACCGGCAGCAGATTAGGCTGGATTACGCCATCGGTCAGAGGAAAGAATCCGCCGTTTTGCAGAAAGGCCAATGTGTAATCCGCCTCGACAAAGAGGCGTGCGTCCAGTGCATGAATCTGTTCGGCCAGACGCTTCAGCCCGCGGGCGCCACCCAGTCGGCGGTCGGGCGGCCAACGACGCGGCAGATTTCCCTGGTATCCATCGGACTCCCATCCCACCAGCACGACGTCAAGATCGGTCATGCCGGCATCGACATAGGCGGTCGCAATCTCAGCTGCTTCCGCGAAGGAAGTCGCCGTGACGAAGCTGCGCCAAATGAGGCCCGGCTTCTGCGCGCCCATTACCAGGCGCAGACGTAGCGCCGGTTCAACAGATTCCTCTTGCTCCGCGGGTGAAGAGCCGAGGCGTTGCAGACCGCGATCCTCGATAAGATGCTGCCGGAACCGTTGTGCCATGCCAACCCAGTTCGCCTCTTCGCCGGCCAGAAAGAAGAAACGCATGGCCCGATCCCCTTTGACGCGCTCCGTCTCAAAAAAGGCCTTGAAGACCCCCTTGCGCAACGGGAACTGGGTCAGCCGACGGTAGACCAGGCGCAGGCTGGCGCGGCTGAATGTCATCGGGTCTATGCTGATGCCGGCCTCGATCGAGCTTTCCCCCATGCCGACGGTGGCCGCGCCCAGCACGGCGCCTTCGGGGTGGGCGATCCCGTACACGGGCAGCGGCGTGCGCTGCTCCGACGGACGGGCAAACGAATAGCGGTCCGTGCCGTATGACACCGCGCTGTAGGGCTTGCGATACCCCACCTGCTTGCCGATATAGGTCAACGCGCCCGGCCCATCGGGCAGAACGTAGTAGGCGGGTGTTTCCGCCCGGTAGGGAACTGCCCCAAGATAGGGCAGAAGCTCGATCGCGACAATCAGGTTGTCCTCCGACTCGACCAGATCGGCTTCGTCAACGGCCACGTCCAGATAGTCCGGCCCCAAGCTGTAGCGCAGTGTCAACGCGACGCCCAGCGAATCCATCTCGTAGCGGACCGCGACGCTCTCGGCAGATTGTTCTATCTGCATGGAGGAGACTTTGGAGATGCTATCTTCGCGGCGCATTTGCGTACTTTGCCCGCGCGTAAAGAAGGCAAAGAAGACCGTGCCGAACTTCCCTTGTAGGCTCTCAGGCACTTCGTCACCGGGGGGCAAGGGCGGCGAGCTAAGCCACACTATGCTGGAGCGCAGATCGCGAATCGCCAATTGTGCGCTCTGCGGCTGCATGTGCAGTTCCAGATGGGCGCTGCGGGCCACCAGATCGTAGCCTTCCGGCACAGCGTCGGCGAGCATCCGTGTGCCATGGAAGGGCGTTTCTTCTTCAGCGGCTACAGGCATAGTCGCCGCGGCCAGAAGGCAGCAGAGTAGGCCCATGCGGGCGACGATCCGCATTGCGCCGCCGAAGCTAAATGACAATCCGCAAGATTTCAAGACCAACTTCCCCCAAGAAACCGATCAGTTCAACGCTCAGCAGCCCCACCAAGACCAGCGCGCCGGCCAGGATCAGCATGCCGAACACCTTCAATACCCCAACCCCAAAGGTTCTTCCCAAAGGGTAGTTGTGGACTGTGCGAACTTGGATCACCAGCAGGATCAGAATCCAAAAGTAAAGAATGCTCCAGAACGCTTCGTAAAAGCCGCGCTCCTGCACTGTCAGCACGTGACTCAGCAGAGCGACAGGTATCGCAAAAATGATGTACGGGATCAGACAGCAGGCTGTAGTGCGCGCCACCCCACGGAACGTGCCCTCGCCGTCGAACAGCGCGGCCACGCCGTAGTTGGAGACGGTCCACAATAACCAGGGCACAACGATGCGCCCCGATTCGAAGAGCAGGTTGGAGTCCTCCCAGCGCAGTTCCGGCAAGAGATAGGCGGCAACGGGGCGGTATACCCGTACCCAGTCCAGAATGGAACCGACCGTTGGCGTGGCGCGCATATGGAAGGCGATCAGCCACAGGCTTACGATGCGTGCCGCGGCGGCCAGCACCACAATTGCGACGGCCAGCCACAGAGATCGCCCCCGCGCCACGTCCTCTAAGGTTTCGACGGGACGCGTAAACATGCCCCAGGCGAGAGCAAGGTAGCGGGCAGGGATGGAGAAGATGGCACGCAATCGGCTACCCTGGCGGCGTTCGGCTTCGGCCCCAACCGGCAGCGATTCGGCCAAACCGGCCGCCGGAAGCGCCTCTTCCTCGCGTCTTCTCCCAAGCATCCTGAACTGATTCGACACGGCTGGAGATACGACGACCCCGGCCAACACCACAAACACAGCCGAAACAAGCCAGCCCATGTTGCGGCGCAGCTGATCCTGTCGATGTTCATAGAATGCCAGCGCGTAGCCAAGCTGATCGTGCGCCAGCGCATACTCCCGCATCGCCTCCTGCCAACGTTCCTGGTGATAGAAAGCCGCCGCCATGCCGCTATGCGCCAACTCATAATTTGACGCAAGCTCCAGCACCCCGCGCCATGCGGTCGCCGCCTCTTCGTAACGGCCATCGTACTGGAGCGCGCTGGCGCGTTGAACGAGTTCGGCGAAACGGGTCGGGCGCAACACGTAGATGACCGAGCGCGCCCCGTCCAGGATGTATAGATAGCCGCGGCTGTCCACCTCAATCTCGCTCGGAAGCCCGAACTCGACCCGCCCAATGCCCATGCGCCCAAACGCCATCAACAAGTTTCGATCCTGATCGTATTGGTAGATGCGGCCGCTGGTCTGATCCAGCACGGTCACCGTGCCGACATCGTCCACCGTTACCGCGCCAAAACGGTGGGCCGGTTCCCATGAACGACGCTTTTCGCCAAAAATGCGGTTCTTGTACAGCTTCCGCTCCAGACTCTTCTCGATAAAGATGTTGACCCCAACAGGGCTGAGTTTCTGCACCTGACGCATGGACTCACCTGCCACCGAAGTGTAGATGAAACCATCATGGCCCAGGTACATGTCGGAGTGGGCGGTCGGCGTGGAAAGGAGGATCTTCTCTTTCTGCTCCTCTGTTGCCAGATACCTTGCCCACAACCAGCGCAGGCTGAAAGCCTTGCGGTTAGAGCCGAAGAACCCGCGGAAACGGTTCTGCAAATCCATGACGATCATGCCGGCGCCGGTGCCTTCCAGGTAGTAAATGTAGCCGCGCTTGTCGACGACAACCTTGCTAGGCGCCGCCGCGTTGATCCCCACCAGCACGTCGCTCTGCGGCGTGCCGAACTCCTGCAGGACCTTTCCCTTTTCGGTGATATTCAGAATGCGAGCGTTGCCGGTGTCCGCGATCCACAATGTTCCGTCGCGGGGACTGCGGAAAATGCCCTGCGGTCGATCGAAGCCCACCTCGTCCCCAAGGATGCGTACGACCTCGCCCGCTACATCCAACTCGACAATGCGGTTGTTGCCCGTGTCGGCGATGTAGAGATGGCCGTTTTCGCGATTCATGAAGATGTCGCGCGGGGTCGAGAGTTCGTCCGGTTCGGCGGCAATTTTGTCGATAATCCGGTCGAGGATGTACGGGTCCGGGATCGGAAGCTGGCGGCCTGCATGATCGACGGTGTAACTGCGGTACTGCTCGATCGTTTCCTGGCCGCGCGCCAATCCTGCGCCGGTCAGGAGCAGCAGACAGGTCAAAAGGAGCAGATAGTGGAATCTTTTCATGAGTCCTGTCAGGCGGGGTGCTGCCGTAAGTCTGAGGCTATATCGGACCGAATACGCCTGTCGAAAGATCGCTTACGGATACGGATCTGATTTGTCGACCGTTTGAACGACGCGATGGACAAGAATCTGCTTACTGCTGAAACAGCTGTGTCATCCTGCGAGAAAAGAGGAGTGAGGGACGAGATAGTTTCTGTCTTCCCACTCCTCTTTTTCTCTCTTCTGTTGCCAGGACCGGACTGAGAATCTCAGCTGTCGAGGCCGGCGGCATCCCGAAGCTCTTTGCGAATTCTGGTCGCTTCGTCCTGCCACTCTTCGGCGAGCTGCTGAGCAGTAACTCTGCCATCAAAGATATGGCCCAGCCCACCCTCGCCGCAACGCTCTTCGCCACCATAGGACCCGCCGCAGCGGCCCTCTATCCAATGCATGATATTCCCATCCATCCACTCCCAACCGGAGAAGGTGGGCGGATGTTCGATGTCTCTTCTCAGATTGGCTACCGAGACGGCTCCAGCGTTGTCCTTCGCTGCCAACTCTTCGATAAAGGGATCTTCGCCGAAGCTCTTCAATGCCGAAGGCGGCCCCGCGATTGTCATTATGGCCTGCGCAATCTCAGACTGAAGCTGCATCGTCGCCAGTTGGAAGGCCGCCTCGTGGTTCTCAGCAGGGCTGGACGCCACAATCCCCGCGCCCCATGTGCCTTCATACCCGTACTCATGCGAACCGGGTACCATCCCCGGCATCTCCGAATAGCCGATAAGCTCGACCATATCGTGCATTTCCTTGTCGTAGGCAATCAGGATCGGCCAAGTAAACTGCTGTGCGGCCACCACGCCTTCAAACAGCCTCTCGTTGCGGGCCACTTCCGGTGTGTTGGCCCTGTCATAGCTTACCCCGTGCGTGTAAACCGGGTCCAGGTAAAGGCTTTGAATCGTGTTGACCATCTCCTCTGTGTTCAACGTGAACTGACCTGCGCCCTCATCCCACCAATGCGAACCTTGATCGAGGAGGCCACCGAGGGCGGGGAATCCTGACCAGCTTGGGCCAATGTGATCCCAGCCCCATCGGGTTATGTTCCCGCTGGCGTCCTGTATCTGAAGCTTCTGGGTCCAATCCCAAAGGTCGCCGTAGCTCTCGAACGCCCCGTGCGTAGCCGGGTGAGAGATGCCCGCTTCATCGAGCATGTCCTTGCGGTAGATGAAGAACCCGTTGGGAACGCCGTTATGCCAGAATGGGATCTTTTTGATGTCGCCGAAAAACGTCAGCGCCTCTACGTCAGCCGATATGAAATCGTCCATACTGAATGGGGCGGCGTCTACAAGGTCGTTCAGCGTCAGGTATGCGCCCTCGATGTAGAGCGCAGCCGACATCTTGCCCATGTCGTGTACCACATCAGGCGGTGTGCCGGCGGCGATGGCAGGAATAAGCGAATCGCGGATCGGCCACTGTACCTCCTGCAGCGTGCCGTCGTTTCCTGTCTGCTCCATGAAGGTATCGACGATCAGGTTGTTGAACTCCGGCCATCCAGTGCCCTTCAGACTCATTAGAGTCAGGCTGAGGGCCTCGGCCATCGCTTCCTCGGCGCTGGCGGACGCGGTATCGGCGGCATCATCCGATGCCGGCGCGGGTGCAGCGCAGGCTGCCAGAACGAGTGAACCGGTGGCCACTGCGCCCCACTGCAAGAATTGCCGTCTACTCACCTCTCTGCGTTTCATCGCCTCTCCTCCTTGTTTGGACTGTGATTTATGCGATTGACGTGGCACTCTTCTCCGCGATACATGTAACGCAGGGAATCCCCTGCACGCCCCTCAGGCTCACATGGATCAGGAAAATCAAAGTCATTCTGCAACCAGGCAAAATTCTAGGTGCTGGATCCTCCCCCCCGAATATCGGGGAAGGATTTTTGGGTCGCGCCGTCGAGGCCAGGGCCCAGCCTAGCTATCGAGGCCCGCTGCTTTACGTAGTTCAGCGCGCCGGTTGGTGGCCTCAGTCTGCCACTCCTCGGCGACCTGTTGCCACAGCGCTCCACTGCAAGAATTGCAGTCGGCTAACTCTCCTGCGATCCATCGATCTCTCTCCTTTACTCATTGTAGTTGCGTCGAAGATGAATTGATAGGTCTTGGATGAAATTCGCTCCTTTCAGAGTTCTGGTGGGCAAGACCAGGCATAATGCCCGCAGACGGATTAACTGATTGGAAGGCGCATTTCCCGATCTTCGGGAATCTGCGCTCAGTGGTTGGCAATTGACCGCGAGCCGCAGTCAAATGGCTCAGCCCTCCACGAGGCCCGGCGCATCAAAGAAACCGATCTCCCGCAGTCGGTCGATCCAGTGCTGGCGGTCTGGGCTGCCGCTAGGGTTCGACATCCAGCGTTTCGAATAGAGATACTGCTGCTTGGTGTTGAACTTCCTCACCGAGGCGTCGAGCGACCTCTCACCCTGCCGGTGGAGCGCCGCCGCCTCATCTTCATTCTTGGGATTGTTGTAGTAGACCACGGTACACATCTGGCGGTCCTGGCTGCCGCCGTAGGATGCGTGCCACAAGCGCAAGTCAAACGCAACCACATCGCCCGGATTGGACGCAAGAACCGCGCAAGGCACATCCGGCAGCGCCTGCGCCTGCACGCCATCCGCGAAATCCTTGACGCCGGGCAGCCTATGTGTGCCGGGGATTACCCGCAGCGCGCCGCTGTCCGCGTCCACCGGTCCCAGGTAGAAGGCGAACTTCACGCCATACTGGTGAATTGAGCCGGTGTCGGGATGCCAGCGTGTATTGCCGGTGTACCGATTTGCATCCGTTCCCATTCCGAGCACATCTTCGCCGAAAAGCTGCTGGGCAATGGTCAGAAAGCGGCTGTCTTCCAGCAGGTTGGCAAAGAATGGCGTGTCGTCATCCAGCAGCGGCGCCCAGTAGCGGCGACTGCCGTCGTATGGCTGTCCGGGATACTGATCCGCCAGCTTGTAGTCAAACTCGCGGTGGATCGTTTCCAATTCATCGGCACAGAAGAATTCTCTGAATACCAGGTAGCCGAAAGTCCTGAAAAAGAGAATCTGGTCGTCACGAAGCGGCGCTGGCAACGTTGCACTCATGAGCGGCTCTCCTGTCGGTATCGATCGCTGCAAGGTACAGTAATGCTATCACATGGAAACCTTGCGCGCAAAAACCCTCTACATAAGAATCGACCCATCGCCTGGAATCCTGATGCTTCTACAAATCCCGAAAATCCCGATTCAGACAACGTTTACCCCGAAAGTATGGGGCGCACCCAAACTGAATGGGCGCGTCCAAAATATGGGCCCAGGGCGTCCACTGTCTGAATCAGGTATTGCAGGATTGAGAGGTTTTCAGGGTAGCATTCGTCAGGGGAAGGAAACCTGCGTAGCAGACCAGGGGCCGAAAGCAACCTGCCCCCAGTTTTTTGGATGCACGCAAATTGACGGGTGCTCAAAAAGATAAGGGAATGTGACTGGCTGCCGCTAGACATTTGCACTGGCAGCGGGCGTCTCGACTGCCCTTACGCAATACGAAATTCGCAAAACGCAAGTCAGAATAATAGCCGGTTCGCAATTTGAACGCACATTAGCGCAAGGCCCCAGCATGGTCCACCTCACAGCCGGCCATGGTTGCGCAAGGTCTCCCGGGCCGCGTTAAGCATGAACCAGGCATCATAACCAACCGTTACAAAGACGAACCCATGCTCAATCCAGCGTTGCGAGTCGCCAATCGCGGCAATGCCGGGAATCTTGTTGGTCTTCCGGCACGCTTCCAACACACTGAGGATGGCAGCATCGCGGGCTTCCGCCCCTTCCCTTGTGTTCGGATCAACGCCCATAGATTTCGCCAAATCACTCGGCCCGATCCAACACCCGTCAATGCCATCGACCGCCAGGATCTCCTCGGCACAATTGACGGCCTGAGCCGTTTCGATCTGAACTGCCAGCAACACCTCATCGTCGATCCAACTCCCGTAGTCCTCACCGTGGAATTCTGCGCCAACGGGCCCCCAGGAACGCTCGCCTCTGGGTGGATAGCGGGCCGCAGCGGCCGCTGCCCGGGCCTCTTCGACCGAGTTGACCATCGGCACGACGATCCCCAGCGCCCCTCTGTCGAGCAATCTGCCGATGGCTGACAAGTCGTTCTGTCGAACGCGCGCCATGGGCACTGCCGAGCCTAAACAGATGCTCCTGAAGGCCAGCGCTGTACTCTCGTCTTCCCAGAAGCCGTGCTGGTTGTCAACCAGTACATAGTCGAAGCCGGCACGCGATAGCATTTCAGCCGCCAGGTGTGACCCGAACATGACATCGCCACCCAGGGCCGGCTTTCCTTCCAGCATGCGCTGTTTTGCCGTATTGATCCTCATCGCTACCTCCTTGCTTCCGAAATCAGTCAGTGCGACCAAACGCCAGCCTCGGATCAGCGGCGCGCACTTCGGCGATGGGCAGACCCAGTTCCCGCCGGACGATGTTGGCGCCTTGGACCAGGGCCACCATTTTGTAATAGGCAATCCGGCGCGATAGTCCCTCGCGCCCGAAGCCGCAGTCGGTGGTGATCACCAATCGCTCGACCGGAATGTGCTCCAGAGCTTTGCGAATCAGGTTGGCCACATCTCCTGCCGTCTCCACCTGCGTGCGCAGATGGCTGATGACGCCAACGCCAATCTTCTTGTCCGACTTGATGCGGCCGATCGCGGCCAAGTCCGACCCGCCGCGGCTGGCGCACTCAAAGGTGATGACATCGGCGTTCATTTGGAACATGGCCTCCAGGGCAGGTTCGTAGGATGGGTTGCCCTCGGCGGTCTGCTGGGCGGGGTTGCCCCAACAGGTGTGAGCCCATATCTCGCTGTTCACGCCGGCCACCTGGCGATTGAATGCTTCCGTCAGAAGATCCGGATCGCTGTCGGCATCGTGGATCGTATAGTGGTGCAGCGGCTCTTCGATCTGTATGATTGGGCAGCCGGCCTCCGCCAGCCGACGATACTCGCGGTTCGCAATGTCCGCCAGGTCGAGCAGCAGGTCGCGGTATTGATCGTACGCCTCGTTCCGGATCATATGCGACAGGCTATCGACGCTGATCGCGCCGAACTTGACCGGTTTGTCCGTCAGGCGCTGCGTAGTCTTCCATATTTCGGTGTACTGCCAGGGGCCGGCCGTTACCCTATCCACCAACGTGGGCTGCTGATACGCCTCCATCAACTCCCAGAGAATCCTGCCCGGTTGCACAAACGATGTCCACCGCTCGACGACGTCGTTGTGGCCGGCAAACCCTCCGAGCCGTTCTAACGGATAGAAGAACCAGCCGCGACCGCCCACGTCATTGTCGAAGCGCGCATCGCCGTCGGTCACGATGTCCAGCCCCGCGCTGGTCTGGTCATGAATATACGCGCCGACTGCATCAATGTACTGCTCGCGAAAGCTGCGGTCGCTCAGGGCCTGCTTGAAGGAGCGCCCGTGCAGGCTGTCGGTATACCATACCGGCCTTGGAATCGAACCGACGATGGCCGTGGGTAGCAGCATATCTTTGGTGACACCGATCATTGCCAGACCTCCGTTGTACGCGGGGACAGGGCGACCGTCTCCCCCTCAAAAAATACCTTGAGTCTTCTTCAAAGCGGCGGTGGTCATGTCCGGCTCCCAAATCCAAAGGCAATAGCCTTCAAACCCGTTACGGCCCAACGCCTCAAACTTATCTCGCAAGCCAGAGAGGTCGCGGTTGTACAACCAAACCCAAGGATACGAGCGAACCTTGCCTTTCAAAGGGCTAAGGTAGCTCATCTGGCGGTCGATAACGGTGGCGTCGAACGTGTTGCAGTAGAGCAACTCCTCCTCCAACGACGGACTGGGCTCGTAGTTTGCCGGCCCCGCTCCCACGTCGAGAATCTGCCGCATATCCTCTCGCAGCGCGGACGTTCTCGCCGGCGCGCCCGTCGCGTTCATCTCATCAGCGATCATCGGCACGATCGATCCGGTCAGGTAGTCCGGAAACTTCGGCGCGACCCAGTCGAACAGGTGGTAAAGCGCAGCAAAGTCGGTTCCCAAGAGGTTTGCCGCTGAAGGAAGAAAAAAGTCCATTCCGATTTTCAGAGCGGGATTGAACTGAGCGGCTGCCTCCCGCGCCGCTTCCGTGACTGTTCGTACAAACTGCGACAGGGACGTCATGCGAAACGCCAGCCACTGCGCGATCTGAGGCCGCCTGAGCATGGTGTTGAGCACGAGATTCGCTGGTGAGGACAGCGCCGAATCGCTTACCGCCGGAGCGGTTGTGAGATCCTCGAGCAACAACCCGGCCGCACGCTTTAGCGCCGCGAAATCGATGCCGGCCGCTTGCGCTGCGTCCTGGCAGTGCTGACAAAAGCAGGTGAAAAGTGAACCGAAACCCTTATGCGGCCACAGCGGATACTCGACGTGGTTCAGTTCCAATAACCCTGCCGGCCGCCAGGCTGCTATCGCACTGCGGGCCACCCCCACCGCGTACTGAACCGTAGCCGGATTGTTCGGACAGGCCCAGATCAGGCCGCCGTGCGGCAACTCATGAAGAGCTGGCTGCAGAAGCGCCTCGTTGCGCAGCGCGACCAGGTTCTTGGTATATGCGAACAGCGGGCAAAAATGGCAGCCGACCTCAAATCCCTTCGCTCTCGCCATCTCCAGCACGCGGGAGAATGAGTCGAACTCTGCCTCGCCCACCACAGGTACCGGCGGACGAAAATCGCCCAAGCCGTCGCCGGACGGCAGCAGCAACCGGTCCCCCTGTGGCGTGTTGATCCACAGGCTCACCAGCAGCGTGTTGATGTTGGTCAAGCTGGCCAGATCATCCAGTATACGCTCTGCCTCGCGCTCGATCAGGGACCACGGTAGAAACAAAGCCCTCATTGTACATCCCCTTTCCCACGCATCCGGCCTGGATTACTTTGTTGGATGCAACCAAAAGTAAGGTTTTCAACTCTGTGCATTGCTCGTCACGACAGGCCCTTAAATGGCCTGGGGTCAAGCCCTGCCTGACCCCAGGACGATCCATGATCACACCGCTGCGTCAGAGCTAAACCTCGATATCAATGGACTCGTACCACTCCTTGCGCACGCGGGTGGCCCACTCCTGCCACTCCTCGGCCAACTCCTCGGCGGTGTATTTCCCTGAAACCCAACTTCCCCGCTCACAGCGCGCGGCGGCCGCTTCTTCACTGTCACCAACGTAAGCGCCGCCACTGCAGCGGCCCGACGGCCAGCCAGGCATTGTTATGTTGCCCCACTCCCAACCGAAAAAGACACCTGGATGCGTCACCTGCCACCTGTACATGTCCACAGTGACGGCGCCATACACCGTCTCTTCATATAGTTCGTCCAGGTACGGGTCGTTGGCGTAACTCTTCAAGGCCCCAGGCGGGCCGACGAATCGGTGAAACGCCCGCGCGACATCGGAATTGTACTGAGCCGTAGCCAGATCGAACGCCCCCTCAAGCCTGTCGCTGGCGATCGCGCTGGGGATCCCACAGGCCCAGCCGCCCCCACCGGTGTAATGACGATCTGCGTCCGGCTGTCCTTCAAAGGTCGGGGGCGACTGCATGTGGGTCATCACTTCGACCTCCGAGCGGCCCGCGTCCTCGGCAATGTGGAGGGTGAAGAAACGGTCTGACATGGCGACCACCCCCTCCGTCAACATCTCAACATTTGACATCTCGGGCGTCTGTTCCTCGTTCGGGCTGATACCGAGCTCGATCGGCTCGAAGTAGAGCTTGTTGATCCACTTGATCATCGCGTCGCTCGTGAGCGTGAACTCCTGGTTTGTCTCATCCCACCAGTGCTCACCCTCGTCGAGCACCTTGCTGAGCACCTGAAAGTCGAGAGCGCGATACCATCCCCAACGGGAGACGTTGCCGCTGGCGTCGCGCTGGGTGAGCTTTTGCGCCACATCATGCAACTGGTCGTAGGATTCCCAACCACCGTGCCTGGCCGGATGGGGAAGACCCGCCTCGTCGAAAAAGTCCGTGCGGTAGACATAGAAGCTTTGTCCGGACAAGTCGTGCCACAAGGGCATCTGCTTGATCTTCCCGAACCAGGTACAGGCTTGCATGTCAAGCGGGCTAAGGTCTTCGGGATTCCACGGCGACTTCTCCATGAGGGAGTTGAGGGTCAGAACCGTGCCATCGGCGTACAAGTGGGATATCTGCCCCGGCATGTCGTGGAAGACATCGGGCGGTGTGCCGGCGGCAATGGCCGGGAGCGTCGAATTTCGGATGGGCCAACCCGCTCCCCACAGCTTGCCCTTGTGGCCGGTCTTCTCCTCGAAGGCTTCGATCAGCACGGTATTCGCCTCGTTCCAGCCGACCCCATCCAGACTGAGCAACGTAAACTCCATCGTCTCCGGCATTGCCGGGGCCTCCTCCACGACCTCTTGCGCCACCGGCGCTGGCTGCACGCAAGCCGCTGCCAGCATGCCCGCCGTACTCATTGCCGAAACGCGCAGAAAATTCCGCCGGCTCATAACCTTGCTTTGCTTCTTGTGCATCTTTGGGCCTCCTTTTCGATGCTTCTAAAGTGAACGCTGTACGAAGCCAAGGCTTTCTTGCACGAGTAAAGTGAGGGTTTCCAATGTGAACACAGTTTTGCAATTATGCAGGCATGCAACGGACAATTGTTCTCTAATCTCCATTCTACTCCACCAACCCCGTGCGGTCAATGCTCTGCGTAAAGTGGCGCTGGGCGAAGTTGTATAGCACGAGTACCGGCATAATGGCCAGCACCGTGGCCGCCATGAAGACGTTTGGCTCTAAGTGCGTTGGGAGACCGACCGCGTACCCAAGCCGGTGTGCATTGAACGTCACGACAGGCCCTTAAATGGCCTGGGATCAGGTCCTGCCTGACCCCAGACGATCCATGATCACACCGCTGCGTCAGAGCTAAACCTCGATATCAATGGACTCGTACCACTCCTCGCGCACGCGGGTGGCCCACTCCTGCCACTCCTCGGCCAACTCCTCGGCGCTGTACTTCCCTGAAACCCAACTTCCCCGCTCACAGCGCGCGGCAGCCGCTTCTTCACTGTCACCAACGTAAGCGCCACCACTGCAGCGGCTTCCCGGCCAGTTGGGCATGTTCAGGTTGCCCCACTCCCAACCGAAAAAGACGCCTGGATGCGTTACCTGCCATCTGTACATGTCCACAGTGACGCCGCCATACACCGTCTCTTCATATAGCTCATCCAGGTACGGATCGTTGGCGTAACTCTTCAAGGCCCCAGGCGGGCCGACGAATCGGTGAAACGCCCGCGCGACATCGGAATTGTACTGAGCCGTAGCCAGATCGAACGCTCCCTGCAGCCTGTCGCTGGCGATCGAACTGGGGATCCCACAGGACCAGCCGCCCCAGCCACTAAAATGGCGATCTGCGTCTGGCTGTCCTTCAAAGGTCGGCGGCGACTGCATGTGGTTCATCACTTCGGCCTCCGAGCGGCCCGCGTCCTCGGCAATGTGGAGAGTGAAGAAACGGTCTGTCATGGCAACCACCCCCTCCGTCATCATCTCAACATCTGACATATCGGGGGTCTGTTCCTCGTTTGGGCTGATGCCAAACTCGAGGGGCTCGAAGTAGAGCTTGTTGATCCACTTGATAAAAACGTCGTTCGTCAGCGTGAACTCCTGGTTTTCCTCATCCCACCAGTGCTCACCCTCGTCGAGCACCCTGCTGAGCACCTGAAAGCTGAGAGCGCGATACCATCCCCAACGGGAAACGTTGCCGCTGGCGTCGCGCTGGGTGAGCTTTTGCGCCACATCATGCAACTGGTCGTAAGATTCCAAGCCACCGTGCCTGGCCGGATGGGGAAGACCCGCCTCGTCGAAAAAGTCCGTGCGGTAGACATAGAAGCTTTGTCCGGACAAGTCGTGCCACAAGGGCATCTGCTTGATCTTCCCGAACCAGGTACAGGCTTGCATGTCGACCGGGCTTAGGTCTTCGGGATTCCACGGTGACGCCTCCACGAGGGCGTTGAGGGTCATGGCTGTGCCGTTGGCATACAACTCAGCTTGCTTCAGCGGCATGTCATGGTAGACATCGGGCGGCGCGCCGGCGGCGATGGCCGGAAGCAACGTATTGTTGATGGGCCAACCCGCTCCCCACAGCTTGCCCTTGTGGCCGGTCTTCTCCTCGAAGGCTTCGATCAGCACGGTATTCGCCTCGTTCCAGCCGACCCCATCCAGACTGAGCAACGTAAACTCCATCGTCTCCGGCATTGCCGGGGCCTCCTCCACGACCTCTTGCGCCACCGGCGCTGGCTGCACGCAAGCCGCTGCCAGCATGCCTGCCGTACTCATTGCCGAAACGCGCAGAAAATCCCGCCGGCTCATCCTCTTGCTTTGCTTCTTGTGCATCTTTGGGCCTCCTTCTCGATGCTTCTAAAGTTAACGCCGTACGAAGCCAAGGTTTTTGGCACGAGTAAAGTGAGGGTTTCCAATGTGAACACAGTTTTGCAATTATGCAGACATGCAACGGACAATTGTTCTCTAACCTCCATTCTACTCCACCAAGCCCGTGCGGTCAATGCTCTGCGTAAAGTGGCGCTGGGCAAAGATGTATAGCACGAGTACCGGCATAATGGCCAGCACTGTGGCCGCCATGAAGACGTTTGGCTCAAAGTGCGTCGGGAGACCAACGGTGCCCAAGCCGGATCGAATCAACCAGGTGAAGATCTCCAGCCGCTGGGGCAGGGTCATCAACTCTTGGTCTTGGATGACCAACCAGGGCACGAAACTGTCGTTCCAGGTCCAGGTGAGCGAAAAGACCAGCACCACCAGCAGGGCCGGCTTGGCCAGGGGCAGCATGATCTGCCAGAACGTTCTGAACGGCCCCGCCCCGTCCACGCAGGCTGCATCCTCCAACTCATGCGGCAGCCCGCGCAAAAACTGCCGGAAGACGATCAACAGAATGCCCCCCCGCACCCCCCAGCCGGCAAACGCCGGGACGAACAATGGGATCAGAGTATTGAGCCAATTCAGCTTGTGGTAGAGCATGAACTGCGGAATCATGATCGTATGCCCTGGCACGACGATCGTAAACAGCAGAAACCCGAAGATCAGGTCCCTGCCGGGAAAGCGTAGGCGAGCGAAACCATACCCCACCATGGCGCCCACGAACGTCTGGCCCAGCGCGGCCAGAACGCTGGTCAGGACACTAATGCGCAAGCCTTGGAAATAACCCATGATCTGTAGGGCCAACAGATATCCTCCTGCCGTCGGGTCGCGAGAGATCCACCGGATCGACGGGTTGTTGATTTCGCTCAGGGTCTGGATCGAGGTCGTGAACATAAACAGAACGGGAAAGAAAAAAACGAAAACGAACTCGATCAGCACGACCCAGCGCAAGATCACGCCAAGCGTTCGCGGCAGCGCGTTCCATCGGCGACGGGCCTTGTCCGAATTTCGTCGAACAAGCCCAACCCATCGGCGCCCGCTGGTGGTGGCTCCCTTGTGTAGGTCAACGTTTGCCGTGTTCATTGCCTCTCCCCCGCATAGAAGACCAGTTTGGAGGCGATACGGGTAACCAACAACAGCACCACGAAGACAACCACAAAGTATAGCACGCCCAATGCCGCCGCCGACTCCAGCCGTCCCTGCCGGCGGATGCCGACATCCATTATATACTGCACGACGTTGTTCAGCGGATCAGTGAACAAGTCGACCAGCGCAAAGATAGCGGCCACCAAAATAACCGGCGACAAAAGGGGCAAGGAAATCTTCCAGAAAGACTCCCAACCCGTGGCCCCATCCACCTGGGCGGCCTCGTAAAGGCTTGGCGGGATGCTTTTCAGGCCGGCAACGAAGAGCAGGATCTCGACGCCCGTATGCCAGATAATCACCGTCAGCCGATTCACAACCACCTGGATGGGGGCCACGATCGTCTCACCCTGCCCCCCCTCACCCATGCTCTGCAAGAGAGGCCCCAACGTTACCGCTGCCAACTCGTCACCAGCGCCGTATTCGAGCAACTGCTGAATGACCCCCGCGCTCCCAATGACGACCGGCAGGAAGAACACCGCACGCAGCAACGTCTGCCCGCGCGTGACCTGCGCCAAAAGAACTGCCATCAGTAGTGAGAAGACCAGGATCAGGGGCACATTGATCACGACTTCCTTCATGGTTGTGATCAGTGCCGGAATGAACCCGACATCCTTTAATAATATGTCACTGAAGTTGACCAGGCCGACCCATTCAGTCTGCAGAAAAGCCAGATCGGTGACCTCTTGAAAACTCAACAGCAATGTCCGGCCCATCGGCCAGACGAACAAGACAGCCGCGCCAATCAGCCAAGGGCCGACAAAGATGTACCCCCATACGATTTGTTGCTTCTTCAGACTCAAACGCATCGTGATTATCCCCTGGCTTCAGCTCCGTCAGGTCTGCCCCATATTCCACTTGACAGTGAGTTCAGGATCGATGCAACACCTGACTGTCTCGACTGGATGTGCAAAGCCTCAGATGCGCCAGCTACGGCGTAGACCCCACGAATCCACTGCGCCGGGAAGCTCGCGGACACATTGTGGATCAATAGCTTGCCGGGAGCCGCAAGCGCCGCCGCTGTGCGGAAATCACCGGCGCGGCGCACCTGCGGGACGAACAACCGCTCTACCCAATCGTTGTCGTCGTCATAGTCGAACCGAGCCGCATCTGCGATCGTATAGGCGACGTCGGAAGTCAGGCCACGGGCCAATAGACACCAGAGGCCGGCCAGCCTCAACCCCACAAGGTGAACGATGCTCCCTCGCGTCTTTAGGTATGCTACAGCCGTCAGTATGTCCTGCACCTGAAGAGCGGTGTCAGTCCGATTGAACGCCAGGAAGTCATAAGGGCTTTCATCCCGTTGCAGCAGCGCAAGCTCGCCCGTCCCGAATGCATCGATCGCCAGCACGTTGAACCGATGATCCAGCAATCCAGCAACGAGAGGTCCTGGGCGTTCTCCCTCCGCCAAGCCATCCTTGCCTCCGGGGTGGACGACCAATACGCCACCCGATGCCTGTTCGGGCGCGAACAGCAAGGCTGGCATCTGCTCGCCAACCCCTTTGCGTCCAATGACAAGCCGTTCCAGGTGATAGCCGTTCCGCTCGTCCATCCCTTCTTTCTCAACCTGAAGATCGCTTGCCTGCGGTTGGAGGGCATTCATGGCATATTCATAGGCGGTCCCCATCACCTCACGGTAGGCCTGCAGGCTGATTGTATCGACAGGTTCGAATGATTGGATTTGGGCTTCTGCATCCCGGATAAGGTTGGCCATCAACCGTTGACCGTTCACAGCCGTTGCCGGCAGCTTGCCTTCCGCGAACACCAGCAACCTTTCGGGCGCTTCCACTGCTAACGGCTGTTCCTTGAACCGTTGCTGGCGCAGCCCTGAGCCTTGTCCTGATCCCTGCGACAAACCGACTTGGCGCCCTTGCCCAACCGTCGGCGCGGCGCCTGTCGAGCGGCCCATCGTAGCGCCGTCCCGAGCTTCATCCTGATCCTGTTGCAGTGAGTCTTCCTTGTCTGACAACCACTTGCCAAACCAGTCGTACACAGCCTCGCGACTCTCCTGATTGTAGTTGTGTCCCGCATCTACCTGAACCGTAGCGACGTTGGCGGTCGCCTCGTACAAGCGGTAGATCTCCTGCACGGCGGGGAATTCGACATCCGGCGTACTCCTGGTCCAGTCTCCCGTGGCGGAGACCATGAGCAGGGGGCGTGGCGCCATCATCGCGGCAAATTCCACATCGCAGCCATCCAGGCGCAGGTTTGGGGCATTTTCGCACATGCACCCGCCCTGGTAATGCGCCGAGATTCTGTTGACCGGCGCGGCCACCTTGACGCGCTTGTCGATAGCCGCCAGCATGAAGGTCTGCGTACCACCGCCGGAAGCGCCAGTGCAGGCGATACGCTGTGGATCTACATCCGGCAGAGACAGCAGGAAATCCACCACCCGGATGCTGTTCCAGAGTTGCATTCCCATCAGACTGATGCCCCAGAGGAAGCCTCTTCGATCGAACAGAACACTCTTGCGGTAGAGGGGCTTGCCATCCATGTGGCCAACCATCTCGGGCGTCTGAAGTGCGCTGTCATTGTAGCCGATCATGTCATAAGCAAAGGCGACGTAGCCCTGGCGGGCAAAACTGATACAGCGGGCCGGAACCGAACAGCCATCGCCGTGTGTCAGTCGGCCATCTCGGAAATGCCCGTGCGGACACACAATCCCCGGGCATGGTCCTTGCCTGCCCAGGGGGCGGTAGAGATTGCCGGTCACAAAGAATCCCGGCGTGCTCTCAAAGTATACGTTCTCGATTGTATAGTCTTCATGCTCGATACGGCCCGTTATGTGGGGGTTCAGCGCTCTCCTTTCGGGCATTGGCCAAAGCCCTGCGCTCACCAGAATTCGGCGGCGCAGTTGTTCTGCTCTGGCTTCCCAACTGTCGCGCGTGGCGTAGGTTGGAAGGGCGCAGACCATGTGTTGGTGTCGAACCTGAGTGCGGCTATCCTGGGCAATGCTTACCCGATCTGGGCCGGGTTCCAAGGTCAACTCTTGCTCTTCCCCCCTTGGCGACCCGTCTGCAACGGAGAGCCATGCGACGTCAATTGGCCGGCCATCAACTTCGACCGTGGTCGAGCCTTCCGCGGCACAGCGGATGGCGCCTCTGCTATCCTGATGGATCATTGCCAGGCGTGCGCCTCCCGACAATGTTATCGTGCGCCCGGCGAATCTCACGCTTCCTACAAGCACTCGACCCCGTCGCGCGCAGAGGATCAAGCACTGCTCATCTCCGTCTTCGTAAAGCTGCCACAGCATCGAAGCATCCACAGCCTCAACCTTGCCGGACTCTTTTTCTCCCACAAGGGTCAGGAGTAAACCGGCCGGACTGGACGCCGGCATGTAAACAACGTTTTCACGCAAGCCCTTCACGGCTATCGAGTGCCCTTCGGCATCACGGATGTACCGCTCATCCGCAACTGTCGGCAGCGGCGCGAACACATACGGCTCGCGCGCGGCGCTTTCAATTCGCCCATACTGTTGCTCAAACGCTTGCCAGTAGGCCCGCTCACTCTGTATATCGGAACTGATGAGTTCCGAAAACTGCGCAAGTATCGGTGTCCCGTCGGTCAGTTGGGTCGGCGGTGGCCCAAGGAACACGACGCGCACGCCGGCAGCGATGAACGCTTGCAGCTGCTCCCACATGCGCGGCGTCATCGTCGCCGCATACGGAACCAGAAGCGTGGCGTATGCATCCTTGTGCATTTGTGCCCGACCATCTACAACAACCGCTGCCTCGATAGCCTCTGTAGGAATGAAGTCAAAGGCCAGGTTGTTCTCGACAAACGTCTGGCTCAGGTTCAAATACGCCGCTTTGGCCAGCCAGTTTGTCCAGTGCTGCGCGCCCAGCATGCCCTCCACCCCGTGCCAGACGCCGAGAGAAGGTCGCCGTTCAAGTCGTCCCAGCAAGCGATCACACGCCTCAATCAGGTGAGCGCCTTCCTGAGCCACATGCCAGGCCGAGTCATGAGGGAAGAGATGCGGTGTAGGCCCGCCTCCATCACCATACCCCATACAGTTCCAGTTCACGCGCAACATTGCCATGACACGGTTGTAGTAAGAGACCGGCTCCGGCATGTCGCCAGGGTCCCAGCCCATCGACATCGAGTAGCAGCGGCTGGAGGGATGGCGTTTGCGCATGGAGGCGGCCAGGATGTCCGTGTAATAGGATGTGCGCGGTGAGTCCCCCCAGGCGGTGTTTACGTAAGCTGCCGACATGTTGCGATGCAGGGCGAAGTAGTCGCCGCCGTTGGCGCGCAGGTCCGTGATCGATCCACCGCCTTGCCACATGCACTGGTTGCCGATGAATACCTCCTCGCCCCACAACTCCCTGGCCGTGGCGCACATCATATCGATCAACTCTTGTACAATCCGCCCGATCAACCGCCCATGAGCCAGGCGGACCACCACATGACGTCCGCGGGGATCGTCTTCGTCAAGGAGAACCAACTCTTCGACAAGCTCGCGACCGTACTCTTGCCGATAGCGATCCAGATAGAAAGGTCCCATGGCATGGCCCTGGTTATACGCCATCTTGATCGGCTCATGCCAGGCGATGCCATCCAGCGGAACGCGCCGATAAGCGGTTAACATCCTGCGGAACTGCGCTTTCATGGCGGGATGAGAGATGTCACACGCGCCACGGTGATCCCAGGCGGCGTATAGCAGGACATCAGTCCCATCCGGCAGGTCCACGGCGGCCCGGATGCGCCGTTGTAACCGGCGTCGAGTCCCGTGAGGCAGATCTCTTGCATAAAGACGCTCAAGACCGGGCTCTTGAAAGCCTTGGTGGATAGCCTCGACATCTCTGAGCGCAACCCGTTCCCAAGTGCCGTCGGCGGTCCGTGTGAAAGCCCCCAGCACACCGCCAAAGACCGGCCAGGTAAGCCACTCATTCCTGCTGTCAATCTGCGGGAAGGCAAATACTTTGGGCGCCGCCGTCTCGATCCGACCTTCCCTGACCTCAGTCTGCAGCTGTATCACCGCCCGCTCGAAGGCATCCGGGCGCTCCAGCAGAAACGGGTGCCAGAACTCGCTCAAGGCGTTGGCGGCGATCGTCAAGCCGGCTCGCAAGCCGCATTCGTGCGCCACCTGCACCGCCGTCTCGACGACCTCCATGACTAGCGGGTGGTCAATCGGGTACTTGGTGTTCCAGGGGACAAGCTGAACATAGTGGAAAGGACTGCCCTGTAGCTCTCGAATCCGCCGGTAGAGCCGCGCTGGCTCGTCCAGGTATTGATCTCCACATATGATGCTGATGGCTTGCCCAAACATTTTCGACCCTTTCTCCAATCTGTGGCTCACTCGCAATTAACGTATGGGGACGCGTTTGAAATATTGTCTGCAAAAAGCCGCTCGCGTTGGGAACTCCCAAGGTTCAGACGAAAGGATTCCGCATCAACTGTCGCCCAGGACAATTTTACGGAACAAGCTGAATATGCCAACACAAGTTGGCAGCAAGGGAGCATCCCAAAACGGTAGCGTGTTTCTGACTGCCTCCAGTCTTCTGTGCCGCGTGCGGGAGAGACGCCTGCGATCCCAGGGATGTTGTCCAAGAATATGGGATATACCCCCGTGTCTCACCCGATATAGACATTCCGGCACGCTCGTGATACGATACCTGAGAGAAGCGGCTTATCATGAAACCAGTTCTATGGAGGAGGTCTCAGCATGCAACTTACTGAGCAACAGGTACATTATTTCAATACGTTTGGCTTCTTGATCCTCCGTCAGCACCTGCCGGCAGACGATTTGGAGCGTATTTACCCCGAATTCAACGCTGCCATAGAATCTTTGCTGCCCCCCGGCGCAAAGTACGACGGTAAGACCAGGCTTGGCCGGTTGTTCATGGATGCCGATACGCCTTTGCTTGCCGCGCTGGGCGACGAACCGCGTTTTGCCGATGTCGCTGAGCAGTTGCTGGGCACGGCGGCTATCTGCATCGGCATCGCCGGCAACTACTACACCGGCGACACCCGTTGGCATTCGGATAGCCATAGTCTTGATTATTCGGGCCTGAAGTTCACCATCTATCTGGATCCATTAGGCGCAACCAGTGGTTCACTGAGGGTGATACCCGGGTCACATCGCAATCCGATGTGGGGCCAGAGCAACTTGACACAGGACACTGACCTGACCTTTGGCGTCCAGGCAGATGAAATGCCGGCCTACGCCTTTGAGTCTCAGCCGGGCGATGTGCTGGTATTCCTGCATCGGCTCTGGCACTCATCGTTCGGTGGCGGCGCCCGCCGGCGGATGACGGAAGTGAACTATTATGCCGACCCCGAAACGCCGGCGAATGTGGAAGCATTCTGTCACCAGATGGCGAATAACCACAAATCTTCCACCGAGCGGGGCGGACACATGTACCCGAAGTATTGGCGATCAGTGGACGACCCGCGCCATCAGTCATGGATCCGGCGCATGAACCAGCTTGGCGCACTCGACACACCTGGGGTGCCTCCAATAGGTAACTGACCCAGCGTGCAAGTCATTCGGACGAAAGCCGTTCGACGGTGATTGGCTTTCCGTCTGCCTCGATCATACAGGTAGCGTCTGTCGCGCCGCGCGCAATGCCTTGGCTGCCCAGATGGATCATAGCGAGGCCGGCGCCGCCCGTGAGGCGTATCTTGCGCCCGGCGAACTTCAAGTCTCCCCTCAGTACATGACCCTGTCGCGCGCAGAGGACCAGGGCCTGTTCATCTCTTCCTTCGTAGAGTTGCCACAGCATTGATGCATCCGCATCCGCCACCTTCCCTCCCTTCTGTTCTCCCTGGGAAACGGCCAGAAGTGACTCGCCAGGGTTGCAAGCCGTGATGTAAATGCAGTTCTGGCGAATCCCCTTCACCCCAATACGCTGGCCGTCGCCGTCATAGACGTACCGTTCAGCTTCAACTGCCGGCAGCGGCGCGAAGTCATACGGCTCCCTCGCCGTCCAATCAAGTTGTCCATAGCGGCGCTCAAACGCTTGCCAGTATGCCCCCTCACCCTCAATATCGGCACCCACCAGCGTGCAGAAGTCCTTTAGAATCGGCGTCCCGTCGGCAAGTTGCGTCGGCGGCGGGCCTAAGAACACGACTCGCACGCCGGCAGCGATGAACGCTTGCAACTGCTCCCACATTCGCGGCGTCATGGTTGCCGCGTACGGAATCAGAAGCGTGGCGTATTCATCATCCTGCGCCTTGACACAGCCTTCGCCAACAACTGCATTCTCTATCGCCGCCGTGGGGATGAAGTCAAAGGGAACGTTGTTGTCAACGAACGCCAGGCTGAGGTCCAGATACGCCCCCTTACCCATGTGATTGGTCCAGTGCCGCGCGCCCATCATGCCCTCAACCCCATGCCAGACCGCGAGAGATGGTCGCCGTTCAAGAGTGCCTAGAACGCGATCGCACGCTTCAATCAGGCGAGCGCTTTCCTGAGCTTTTGGCCAGGCCGGGTCATGGGGAAAGAGATGCGGGGTAGGGCCACTTTCATCGCCATACCCGAAGCAATTCCAGTTGACGCGGAACATGGCCATGACCCGTGTATAAAACGAAATCGGTTCCGACGGTTTGCCGACGCCCCACGACATCGAGTAGCAGCGGCCGGAGGGATGATACTTTCGCAGCGAGGCGGCTAAGACATCAGTGTAATAGGGGCTGCGAGATCCCGCCCGCTGGGTGCCGCCATAAATGTCTAACCAGTGGGCGTCGACATAGGCTGCGGACATATTTTGGTCGAGGGCGAAGTAGTCGCCGCCGTTGGCCCGCAGGTCGGTCGTGGCGATCTCACCTTGGAACGTACAATGGTTGCCGATGGCGACGTCCCGGCCCCACAGTTCACGCCCCGTGGCGCACATCGTGTCGATCAACTGTTTCACAACCTGACCTATCAACCGTCCGTGCGCCAGCCGGACCACCACGTGACGTCCCTGGGGATCGTCCTCGTCCAGGAGCGCCAACTCGTCGAGGAGGTCGCGCCCGTACGTTTGCCGGTAGCGGTCCAGATAGCAGGATCCCAGGGCATGGCCCTCATTCCATGCCATTTTTATCGGTTCATCCCAGGCAATGCCATCCAGGGGGATATGCCGGTAAGCGGTCAGGGTCTTGCGGAAGTGCTCGATCATCGCCGGATGGGAGATGTCGCAGGCGCCCCGATGTTCCCACGCCACGTAAATCAGCACCTCTGTCCCCTCCGGCAGTTCCACCATGGCCTGGATGCGCCGTTGCGCCGGTGGCAGATTCCCATGCGCGAAACCTTTTGACGCGAGATATGCCAGTTCGGGGTCATGAAATCCTTGAAATTCAGCCACAACATCGTTGAGTGCAACTTTCTTCCAGGCGCCGTCAGTTGTCTGTGTGTAAGCCCCCAGCACCCCACCATAGACCGGCCAGGTGAGCCACTGGTTTTTGATCGCCATTTGCGGGAAGGCGGACACTCTGGGCGCTACGGTCTCGATCCTACCACCCTTGACTACGGCCCGCAGTTGAAACACCGCCCGCTCGAAGGCATCCGGGTGTTGTAACAGAAACGGATGCCAGAGTTCGGCCAGAGCATTGCCGGCGATCATCAGACCGGCACGCAGGCCACATTCGTGGGCCACTTGCACCGCCCGCTCGATGACCTCCACGACCCGCGCGTGGTCAACCATGTACTTGGCGTTCCAGATGTAAAGCTGTACGAGGTGGAAGGGTCCGCCGCGCAACTCACGAATCCGCCGGTACAGCCGTTCCGGTTGGTCCAGATACTGGTCCCCGCAGACCATACTCATTTTTTGCCCGTACATCTCACTCCTCTATTCTGTTTTGCAGCAGAATTCGTTGCCTGAGCCAAGTCTCCAGCACTTTCGGCCGCGAAGGTCGCGGCAGCTTTTCAAGGCTCGTACCTCTGGTCAACAGCACGAAAAACTGGATTGGCAACTGTGCCGGCATTCACTCGCGACGCAAAACGGCATAGCCCAGACCCTTTACGCGCACGTCGGCGCCTACATAGGTTTGTTCGCCGTAGTTCACGATAACCCGTGTGCCATCCTCGTATTGGGTTTCAAACACATGGGGCGCCAGTTGCCGGTAACCGACAATAAACTGATCGACCGTATGTCCCAATTGGCCTACCGCCACCTCGTACTCGGCTGCGGCACGCTCCAGCCAGTCAAGGTAATGGGAGCTATACAGTTCAGAATAGGTCGTCCTGGCCAAAACAATCGGCTGGCGGTAGGTTAGCTCATACACCGGCAGCAGACCATATTCGAGGCGTTTCAGGAAATCCTTCTCAGGGTCTTTGTCCAGGTTCGTCGCCCTTCCATATAGCCGCACCAAGCCATGTGTCGCTATCGGATAAAAGGGCACTGTCTCATCGAAATAGACGTAGTTGCTGCGGTCGAGAGGGAATTGCGTGACCGTATCGGCTATCCCCAGGACATAGTCATTTCCGCCCTGGGCGGCGACCGAACCCGTTGTATCGACGACTGTTTGCAGCACACGCCGCCAAGCCCCAGGGACCTCGCTGCGATCTGAGCCGCGCCACGGGTTGGCGTCTCTCAACACCAACTCGCCGGCCCAACGTAGCTCCAGACCGTCCACATCGAGCTCTGCCAAACGCGACACATCCCGCTCCAGGTAGCGATCGCTGGCGAAGTCAGCGTTAAGGAAGAACAGTCCCCGGCGCAGAAACGGCGGCACCACATCGAAGAGGGAAGAAGGCACCATGTCGCTGATTGGCAGCAAGTTGGGCTGGATCATCACGTCGGTAACGGGAAAAAAGCCGCGACTGCGCAGCAACCCCAAGGTGTAGTCATCTTCCAGGAACAGTCGAACTCCCAGGGCATGGACCTCCTCGACCAAGCTCGCCAGTCCCCGCTTGCCCCCTAGCCGGCGATCGGGTGGCCAGCGGACCGGCAGACTCCCCTCGTAACCGTCTTTCTGCCACCCAACCAGGACCAGGTCAAGATCGGTCATTCCGGCCGCGTGAAAGAGGGCAGTGATCTCAGCCGCCTCGGCAAAGCTTGTCGCCTTAACGAACTTGCGCCAGACGAGGCCCGGCTTGGTCGCGCCCATAACCAGGCGCAGACGCAGAGCGGCCTTGACCGGTTGACCATTCCCTTCCGCCCACCTGAGGGAGGAGTGCAGACGGGGCACGCCGCGATCCTCGATCAGATGCTGCCGCAGTCTGTGGGCCATCCCGACCCAACTCGCTTCCTCGCCCGCCAGAAAGAAATACCGCACCGCCCGATCACCCCCCGCGCCCCTTGTTTCGAATTGACCCTTGAATACACCCTCGCTTATCGGAAACTCGTTGAGCCGGCGATAAATAAAGCGGGGATTGGCAGTGTTGAAAGAGAGCGGCTCTGTGCCAATAGTCGCCTCTAACGAAGAATCGCCTGCCCCTGTAGTGATCACGCCAAGCACGGCGGCCTCCGATTCGCCCACTGCGGAAGGGGGCTGGACAACGCCAAAGGCAGGTAGGGGCGTGCGCTGCTGCGACGGCCGGGCAAATGAGTAGCGATCCGGGCCATAGCTTGCTGCGCTGAACCGTTTGCGGAAGCTGGGCTGCTCGCGGCCCAGGTATACCAGCGCGCCAGGTCCATCGGGAAGCAGGAAATAGCCCGGCTCCTCCATGCCATTGGGCGTTGCCCCCAGGTAGGGCAATATGTCGATGGCGACCAACAAGTGATCGGCCGATTCCGCCAGGCCAGCTTCATCCACGGTGACGTCCAGATAGTCAGGCCCCAGTTCATAGCGCAAGGTCATTGAGAACCCGAGCGCCTCCATTTCGTAGTAGACCGTTGCACCCTGAACGGTCGGCTCAATCTCCGGTTCTGGGACGTGGGCCATGCTGACTTCACGCCGCATTTGTGTTGACAGCTCTTTGGTAAAGAAGGCAAAAAACACCGAATCAAATGGCGCCCGCAGACTCTCAGGGACCATTTCGGGATGCGGTAAGGTCGGGTTGCTCAACCACACATGCCCTGCTCGAAGGTCGCGTATCCCAATCTGAGCGGATGTAGGGTGCAGGTATAGCTCGAGAAAGGCACTTTGCGCCATGAGGCTATAGTCGGCCGGGACGCCATCCACAATGGATCGGGCTCCCTTCAATGGCGGTTCCTCCTCTTGGGCCGCTACCGGCACAGTCGCTGCAACGAGCAACAGGAGAACCAAGCCGGACCGGATATGCGATAGACCTTGGCCAGTGATGCGCAGCAGGCAACACGCAACCCGCAGCGCCCAGCGCAGGCTAGAGGACGATTCGCAAAATTTCATAGCCAATCTCCCATCCGACGCTTGCGACTGCCCGACCAAGCAGCACAACCAGCCCAACGAAACCGCCAAGCACTACCATGCCAAATACGGCCAGCGTTCCGACACGCACCGTTCTGCCTCCGGAATAGTTATGAACTACGCTAAGCTGCATGACCAATAGGATCAGCACCCAATAGAACACCACACTCCAAAACGTTTCGTACAGGCCCCGCTCTCGGGCGGTCAGCACATAGCCGACAAGCGAGATTGGCACAGCAAACACGATATAAGGCGCCAGACAGTAGGCGGTGGTACGGACGACGCCGCGTAGAGTTCCCTCACCATCGAACAGCGCCGACACCCCATAGTTGGCCAGGGTCCAGAGGAGCCAGGGCAGTATGATCCGGAGCATTTCTACACTTATGTTGGCCTCTTCCCAGTGCAACTCCGGCAGCAGGCTGGCCGCCACAGGTCGATAGAGACGGGCCCAGTCGAAGATGGACCCGACTACCGGTGTAGCTCGCATGTGGAAGGGCATCACGGCCAGACTGGCTACGCGGACGACTGCTGCCAGACCCACCATGAGCACGGCCGGCCACAGCGACCGACCGCTCCTCAGCGCCTCAAAGGTCTCAGTGGGCCGTACCAGGATACCCAACGCCAGTCGGGCAGGCGATTGCTCAGGCAAGCGGGCAGTCGGGTGTTCCATTGGTCGAGTCGTTGAACTGACCCTGCGACCGAACGACAACCTCGCTGTTCGACTAAGCCGGGATAGGCCAGGCCAGGCCAGGATGCCCACCATCAGCGCGAGCATCCCGCCGACCAACCAGCCCATGTTGCGGCGCAACACCTCCTGCCGATACTCGCGCAAAGCCAGCGAATAGCCCAATTGATTCCGCGCCAGTGAGTACTCTCGCATCGCTTCACGCCAACGTTCCTGGTGATAAGCCGCCTTGCCCAGGCCACTGTGCGCCAGTTCATAGCCCGAGGCCAGGCCCAGCACCTGTCGCCAAACCGCTGCCGCCTCGGCGTAACGGCCGTCGCCCTGCAACTCACTGGCCTGATGAACGAGACGGGCGAAGGGCGTCGGACGGAAAACCGCGACCCTGGACCGCCCTGTGTCGAGCACGTAGAGCAAGCCCCGGCTATCCACGTCTACCTCGCTGGCAACGCCGAATTCCGTCGGCCCGACGCCTGGTCTGCCAAAGGCCAGCAAGACATTGCGATCCTGGTCATATTGATAGATACGCGCGCGGCTGGCGTCAACCGCTGTAACCGTGCCGCCGGCGTCAATCGTCACGGACACAAAACGAGCCGCCGGCTCCCAACTCCGCCGCCGCTCGCCAAAAATTTTGCGCTGGTAAAGTTGCTTTTCCAGACTCTTTTCAACAAAGAGGTTGATGCCCACCGGGCTGAGCTTCTGAAGTTGCCGCTGCATCTGACCGGCCACGGCCGAGTAGATGAAACCGTCATCTCCCAGGATCATATCCGAATGGGAGGTCGGTTTAGCCAGCAGAATCTTCTCCCGCTGCTCCTCAGTGGACAGGTAGCGGGCCCATAGCCAACGCAGACTGAAGCCAACCTGGTTTATGCCAAAGAAACCCCGGAACTGGTTCTGCTGATCCATGACGATCATACCGGCCCCAGTACCCTCAAGGTAATAGATGTAGCCCCGCCTATCAACCAAGACCTTGCTGGGGGCAGCCGACCTGATCTCTGTCAACACATCGCTTTGTGGCAGCCCAAACTCCTGCAGCCGTTTCCCGGCTAGGGTGATCTGTATGATGCGGTCGTTGCCCGTATCGGCGATCCACAGCGTCTCATCGCGGCTATCCAGGTAGATGCCCTGCGGTCCGTCCAGCGCCAACTCAGGACCCAGTTGACGGACGACCTTCTGCTGATCATCGAGCTCAATGATGCGGTCATTACGCGTATCGACGATATACAGGTGATCATTGGCGCGATTGATGAGGATATCGCTGGGCAGGGCGAATTCGCCGATCCCGAGGGTTAGGCCATCGATAATACGGTCCAGAACGAAGGGATCGGGAATCGGGATCGGCCGGCCGGTGCTATCGATGGTGTAGCTGCCATACGGGTCCACCGGGCCTTGGGCCAGGACCCGCTGACCACCGGCGATTAAGAGAAGGCTTACGATGAGAGCAATTAGGGCCTTCTGAGGTTTTGTCATTGCCCTGCTAACAAGCCCCGCTACGCCTGGGGCCAGGTCTGCACAGACCCAACCCCAGTACGTTGCAAGAGCATACGGCCACATATGGTGTGCAGTCGAACCATACGAATCCTAGCCTCCGACAAAGGGGAGGAAGAAATTCTTGTACCCGTGCGTGGCCCACTCCTGCCACTCCTCGGCCATCTCCTCGACGGTCCATTTCATGGAAATGACGCTCCCGGTCTGCTCACAGCGCGCTTGGGCCGCTTCAGCTGTGACATCCAGAATTCCCCCAGAGCAGCGAGGGCCGCCGATCCAGTTTGCCATGCCCAACTCGCCCCAATGCCAACCGAAAAAGGCGCCAGGTCGTTCCATCTGCCACCTGTACATGTCCACCGTGGCGGCTGTGTAGCGGGTCTCTCCGCTCAGTTCATCGAGGAACGGGTCGTTGACGTATTCCTTGCTCGCTCCGGGCGGGCCGATGTGCCGGTGAATCGCCTGCGTGGTTGCGGCCGATTTCAACTGCGTTTCGGCAAGCTCAAAAGCCGCCTGGTGCCTGTCCCCGGGAATGGCGGCGGGGATCAGGCCGCCAAAGCCGCCCCAACCGACATAGTGGCGCTGTTCGTTCGGCAGATCGGGATTGATCGAAGGCGCCTCCGCATGGGCCATCACTTCAGCGACGTCCGGGTGTGAATCTTCGGCCGTTCTGATGGAGAAGGTGCTGGACGACAAGGCGGCCACCCCCTCCGGCAACTGCTCATTTCGTGACTGCTCAGGCGCGTGATCCTCGTCATACGCAGCGCCGAGCCTGATCGGTTCGATAAGATAGGTGTCAAGCGCCTCGATCACTTCGTCGCTCGTCAGCTTGAACTCTTGTTTGCCCTCGTCCCACCAGTGTCCACCCAGGTCGAGCACAAGGTTGAGAATGCGAAAACCGAGGTAAGCGGTGTCACTCGACCATCCCCAGCGCGTAACGTTGCCGCTGGCATCTGTCTGGGTGAGCTTTTGCGCCACATCCCACAGGTGGGTGTAGGAGTCAAAGCCGCCGTGCGTGGTTGGACGGGGAATGCCCGCCTCGTCGAAATAGTCCTCGCGGTAGGCAAAGAAGTGACCGGTTGACAAGTCAGTCCACAGGGGGACTCCCTTGATCGACCCGTCAACCCAGGTATGCGCCTGCATGTCCATGGGGCTAAGGTCGTCGGGTGACCAGTCCGCAGCCTCGACGTAGGGGTTGAGCGTAAGAACCGTGCTTTCGGCGAACATATTGAAGAATTTTGTGCTATGGTCGTGGTAGACATCGGGCGGCTCGCCGGCGGCGAGGGCCGGAAGCACCGTGTCCAAAAGGGGCCAATTCACCAGGTCCAGAACTACCTTGTTACCGGTCCTTTCCTCGTGTTCTTCGGCCAGTATAGTCATGGCCTCCGGCCAACCGACACCTCCAAGAGTGGTCAGTTTCAGTTCCAGCGCCTCCATGGCCGGCACTTCAGCGGCCTCAGATGCTCCCTCGTCGACGGCCATCGGAGCAGCCGCCGGGACGCAGGCGGCTGCCACAGCGCCACCTCCTGCCGCCATCGCTATGCTCAGGAATCGACGTCTGCTGATTTTCTGACTGGACATTTTGAATCCTTTCTATGTCCCTTCTTGTAGGAGTCAGGGACATATATAATGCTTAACTGCTCGCCCCGCAAGTTGGCAAAGCCTCCTTAACCAAGCACGCGTTTTAGGCACGTCTCGTCCAAAGCATCACCTCCTCTCCGTCACCTCAACAGTCGATCTGCGTTGCTCGTTCAGCCGCCTTCAAAGCCCGGCGTTTCCAAGATGCCAAGCTCGGCCATCCGGCCGACCCATCGCTGGTGGCGTGGATTCTCCAATGACCGCCAGTATTTGGGGTACATAGCATGTCCTCCATACCATCTCTGCGAGTGCCTCTGGTGGCTGCCTGCAAAATTGGCGCGGACCGCCGCTATCGCCGCCGGATTCTGCGGGTCTTCATAGTAAACGGCGCCAAACATCCGCCGGTGGTCGCTGCCACCGAAGGCAGCATGCCAAATCCAATAATTGAACGCCAGCACGTCGCCCGGCCGGGCATTGAATACGAAGGCCGGAATCTCATCCGGTCCCATTCCGTAGACCGGTTGCGTGTCTCTTGATATCTGGCTGTGGAATGGCTCCCGATGCGATCCGGGAATCACGCGTAGCGCGCCTGTCTTCGCGTCCAGCGCTTCCAGGTAAGAGATGAATCTTACTCCCGCATAATCGAAGTTGGGATTGTCGACGTGCCAGCCCGTATCGCCAACGAAGTAGTTGCCATCGGTCGCCCCCGGAATGACGGGCTTTTCGAGCAATTGCTCTGCGGCATCGGCAAAACGAGGGTCGTCGATCAAGGAGGTGATGAACGGCGTGTTGGCGTCCATCAGGGACTCGCCATGTCTCCTCTTGCGGTCGTGTTTGGCCCCGTCCGGCAGGAAGGCGTCCAGGCCAGTGTCCACTTCGTGGCTGATAGTTCGCACCTCTTCGGGCGAAAAGAGTTGCCGGAAGATCAAGAAACCAAATGTATCGAAATGTTTCAACTGCTGTTCAGTAAGTGTCATCCTGTCGTCTCCCTAAAGAAATCACTGTTCAGGCTCCTTGACGCATCTTGGATTTCTGCGCCCGGCGCTTGCGCGCGTTGCAGGCTGCCGCCTATTTCTTCGAGCAAGAGCACGACAAGCATGTTGTCCCTGGCGCGTTCGGAATTCTCATCATAGTCAAGATTCCAATAGGGATAGCGCTCGTGGACTTCCGCAGGAATGCCCGGAATCCGGCTGATGACGGCGACAGGGAGCGTATAAGCGAGATCGCGCACCACGTCTGTCTCGCCTTCGGTCCGCGTCGCAGAGGGCGGGCCATCCACAATCGACTGCACATGCGGTCGCATCCTCTCCATCGCCTGCTCCGTGTACACCTTGTTCCCCAATGCCTGCAGCCGCGTAGGGTCGGGCGGGTCGCTATGGATAACTAGGGGCAAGTTAATGCTATCACATTGAAAACTCGCAAGCAACCCGCGAAAATCTGACAAGTTTCCGGCCTGTATTGGAGCAGTTTTCGCACTGATGCAGGGCAGCTGAAACAGGAGTCGGGCGTCTCGACTGCCGTTACGAAATACGCATTACGCATTCTGGAAGACGCAGGAAATGTGTAGAATTCTTTACCGACAGATCGGGACCCGCGCTACCCGTTCATCTTAGTCGATGTGAGCCTGCGGCGCGCGCGAAATCGCCACCAACAGCGCGCCAAGCAGGTAGGTGGCGATAATGGCAAGAAACGCCAGAAGATAGCTCCCCTTGATGTCGTAGCCCAGCCCGACCAGCACCGGTCCGATAGTTGGGCCGATGATCGTCAGCGGCTGGCTGACGCCGCGAATCGCGCCTATGTGCGCACGGCCAAAGTAGCTCACCCACAGATACTCGCTGATCGGGATCGTGCCGCCGAAACCGAAGCCGTAGCAGAAGAATCCGGCAAACAGCAGCGCGGCGGCAGATCCCCCGTTGCCCAGCCGTTCGGCAGATGAGGCCGCCAGCAGCATCAGCGCCACGCCGGTTCCCCCTAACGAGAAGGCGATCACAGCCAGCCGACGCGCCGCAAACCGTTGCAGGCAGTATCCCTACACAGCCTTGGAGAGCAGATTCCCCAGACCGTTGACCGCCAATGCCAACGATGCCGTAGTGCGTGAGAACGATGCGTCGGTGGCAAAGGGGATAGCATGAGCCAGCACCGATGTGAGCGCAGCTTGATTCATGCTGTAACCGAACAGGAGCAACCAGAATCCCGGCGTCCGCAGCGCCTGCCCGCTCGTGTACGAGGGCGGCTCCGATGCGCCGGACAGCCGGTCGCGCTCCACGGACTCATCAGAGGCCCCGTCTGGCCGCAACCCTGAGTCCTCCGGCGCTCGCCTTAAGAGAAAGGCGACAGGCACGACGATGGCAAGGACAAAGAGCGCCTGGAGATAGTAGCCGTTGCGCCAGCCCAACGAATCGACGGCCAGGGTCATGGCTACTGGGGCGATCAGCCCACCCAATGAGATACCGGTCGAGCCAATCGCCGACGCCCAGCCCCGCCTGCGCACAAACCATTTGTTGACCGTAGTGTTGACGACCAGCGGGCCGAAGAGCGTCCAGCCAATCAGCCCGGCGCAAAGGTGCAGCGACCAAAATAGCCATAGGCTGGACTGCCGTCCCAGGCCATAGAGGCAAAGTGCCGCAACTAGCGCGCCGCCAAGAACCGGCAGGCGCGGTCCGCGCCGGTCGACGATGCCGCCGACCACACCGCCGGACAGCGCGCCCGCCATCACCGCCAGTGAGGATCCCAAAGTGAACTGCCAGACCTGCCAGCCCAGTTCGTCGACAACGGGGCGCAAGAAAACGCTGACCGTGGACTGACTGATGCTGAGAAAGCTGAACTGCAAGAGGACCGCAGCCGCGACGATCCACCAGCCATAGAAGAGACGGAGGGTCAACTGTTCGTCCCGTTTGTGGGGAACTGCTGTTTGAATGTCGCCCGATTCGCTGATTGCCGCCTCACGCACGATACGCTTGCGCCAAGTGCAATCAATCTCTCTCCATTATACTTTACATTGAAGAAGGCTCTATCGCGGCGCTCGACATTAATTTTTCGCCTTGACACAGCTCTTGCCACAAATTACACTTCGAACCATCTTGAATAGGTCGATCCAATCCAACTTTCTGGAGAGAGAGCCATGCTTACCGATCAACAACTGGACCAATTCAACACATTCGGTTTTGTAGTATTGCGCCAGGTCTTCGGCGCAGACGAACTGGCGACGATTGAAGCCGAGTATGAAGACGGTCTCAACGCCGCCTACGCGCATCTCCCTTTCGACGGCAGCAAGCGCCACTGGACCAACACGCTGGGGCCGGAGACGCCCTATATGGCAAGTATGCTGGAGGATGACCGCTTTCTCTTGACGGCGCAGCAACTCTTCGGCGAGGACGTGATGGGGATGGGGGCTGACGCCAACCGCTATGTCGGCCATACACGTTGGCATCCCGATCACCGCGCCGATCCCACCAAGGACTGCTACGGGATAAAATTCGCCTACTATCTCGATCCCGTAGGCGCAGAGAGCGGCGCGCTGCGGGTCATCCCCGGTTCGCATAAGATGCCTCTCCACCAGGAGGTGGGAGATACGATCAAACGCGCCGGCCTCGGCATCACGGACGTGCCCGGCTTCGTCTGCGAAAGCATGCCCGGCGATGTGGTCGCGTTCGATCTGCGGCTGTGGCACTCCAGTTGGGGCGGGTCAACGGGGCGCAGGATGTGTACCTTCGTCTATTACAATAACCCCGAAGGCGAGGCGGAAGAGGCCGCGGCCCGCAAGCGCGCGGCCAATTCAGTCAAGGCGACGGCACAATATGATCGCCCGGGCGATTCACTATATCCTGCCCACTGGCTGGAAAACCACGGCGGCAGCCCGCTCCGGCAACAATGGATCGAACGCCTGGGGGAACTTGGCTTCATGGATACGCACGCCGCTGCCGCCGATTGACGATGACGGGACATGCTATGGGAATGCGAATCCTCGCACAAAAGGAAGGAGCGCTGTGAACAGTCTGGACGGCAAGATTGCCTTTGTGACCGGCGGCGGTTCCGGCATTGGCCGAGCTTCGGCCTTGGCCTTCGCTGACCGCGGGGCCAAGCTAGTCGTCGCTGATGTGGATATTGACGGCGGCCAAGAGACGCTGCGGCTGATCAAACTCTCAGGCGGCGAGGCGAAGTTCGTCGCCTGCGATGTCGGGGAGGCGGCCTCGGTTGAAGGGGCGATCAATCGTTGTGTGGAATTGTACGGTCGCCTGGACTGCGCCTTCAACAACGCCGGCATCCTCGGCGACATGACCCTGACCGCCGATTGCACGGAAGAGAATTTCGACCGCATTATGCGCGTCAATTTGAAGGGCGTTTGGCTGTCGATGAAATACGAGATCCCCCAGATGCTGCAACAAGGCGGCGGCGTCATCGTCAACACGGCCTCAAACGCAGGCATGACCGGCACGCCCGAACTTGGCGTATACAGCGCGACCAAAGGCGGGGTCGTGCAGTTGACGCGTTCCGCCGCGCTGGAGTACGCCCGCTCCAACATCCGCATCAACGCCGTATGCCCCGGCCTGATTTCCACGCCGATGGTTGCACAACAGGCGGTCGACTACCCGGATGCCGTTGCCAATTTTGCCGAGTTGGAGCCAATCGGGCGCATGGGAAGGCCGGAGGAGATTGCCGAAGCCGTCGTGTGGCTCTGCTCCGACGCCGCGTCGTTTGTCACTGGGCACCCCATGGCCGTTGATGGCGGCATTCTGGCATAAGCGCAGAACATCGGCTTATGGAGGACGCTTCATTTGTTTGAAGACGCAACATTGGCGGATAAGGTCACGCTGGTGACCGGAGCGGGTTCCGGCATTGGCCGGGCGTCGGCTCTGGCCTTCGCGCAGGCACGTGCCAAAGTTGTCGCGTCCGACGTAGACAGCAAGGGCGGCCTTGAGACGGTGCGCCTCATCCGTGATGCCGGTGGCGAGGCGATCTTTGTGCAGGCCGATGTGTCCAAGTCCTGCGATGTCGAAAACATGGTTCGTCTGACCGTCGCCGAATACGGTCGTTTGGATGCCGCCCATAACAACGCCGGCGTCGAACCCGCCAATGCTTCTATTTTGGACAGCAGCGAGGAGGACTGGGACAGGGTCATCGACATCAACCTCAAGGGCGTGTGGCTGAGTATGAAGCACGAGATCCCCGCAATGCTTGAGCAGGGCGGAGGCTCCATCGTCAATACCTCTTCGACCGTCGGACACCTGGGTCAGAGCAATATGGCTTCCTACGTGGCGAGCAAGCACGGCGTGATCGGGCTGACCAGGGCGGTCGCGCTGGAATTTGTCCACGTTGGCATTCGCGTTAACGCCGTATGCCCCGCCGTCGTGGCCACCTCCATGTTCGAACGCTTCACGCGCGGTGACGACCACGTGGCATCGACGCTGATCTCCGGCCTACCCATGAAGCGCCTGATCGAACCGCAAGAGGTTGCCGACGCCGTGCTGTGGCTCAGTTCGGACAAGGCAGCCTATCTCAACGGCCATGCTCTCGTGATCGATGGTGGCCTCAGTATCCAATAGGAGGAACACGGAGACGCGGCGAGCCGCTCTTCCAACCAACCCATGATCAATATCAAGCGAATGGGCCACGTCGCCATTACCGTCCCCAATGTTGAGGAGACTGTCGCCTTCTACGAGCAGATCGTTGGCCTGGAGGTCTCCGAGTGCAGCGATGGCGCGGTATTCCTGCGCTGCAATGCTGAACATCACTGCCTGGCCATCTATCCGGGCGAGGAGCGGAAGCTGCACCATCTGGGCCTGGAGGTCATGGACAGTGATGCGCTCGAAGCCGCCCAGCACGCGCTGGCGCAGCGCGGCTTTCAACCGCTGGAAAAGGGATACGATGAGCCGGGCCACGGAGAGGCCCTCTGCTATCTCGACGCGGACGGGAACCGGATCGAGCTTTATGAAGGCATGACAAGCCTCGATCAGCCCCTCCAGCCGCGTGAAATCCGCCCGCTCAGGTTCGGCCATATCACGCTGCAAAGCATCGAACTCAAGCGCGCGGCGGCCTTCTATACCGATGTGCTTGGCTTTCGCGTGTCGGATACCGCCGAAGATGCCGTTATCTGGCTGCGCTGCAATCAGGAACATCACGGCATCGCGCTCCTCAACGCCGGTCACGCCAAGGTGAACCACTATGCCTACGACCTGGCCGATTGGAACGCTGTAAAGCGCATGTGCGATCACCTCTGGCGCAACGACGTGCCCATCATCTACGGGCCAAGCCGCCACGGTCCCGGCCACAACATCTTCATCTACGTGCCGGACCCCGCCGGAAATGTCATCGAACTGACGACGGAACTGGACCAGATATGGGACGAGGAGAGGTACGTGCCGCTGGACTGGCCGAACGCGCCGCGCACGGTGGATGTCTGGCGCGGCCTGCCCGCGCCCCCCAATCTCTTGGCCGGGGACGGGCGTGACTTCGATGACTGGACAGCGGGGTCGCCCGTCATCGGCGCCGGCTGGCATATCTTGCAGGCGGGCGACTTCACGGCCCTCGATCCGGCGGCGACGATCACGCCGCCGACCAGTGAGCGGCCCGAATATAAGATCGATATTCCGCGCTTCACGCTTGGCTTCGACAATCCTCTCGATCATGTCAAGGCCATCGTCACCGCCGACCGACGCTTCGCTACTGGCAACGGGCTTTCTGTGGCGGTGGACGTGGCCGTCAATGTGCATGGAACGGAGGGCAATCCCTTCGCAGCCGACCCGGACGACCCCCGTCTGGCGTGCGCCGCCATCGCTCTGATCGACGATTCGACCGGCATGGTCATCAACTTCGAGATCTCAAACCGGCGCGTGATGGCGTTGCGCGAACTGTTCGTCGTCAATGCGCCGGGCGGCGTCGGCTCCGTCCAGCCGATGGCGGACCCGGTGCTGACCGACCTGGAAATCGAGCCGGGGTCGTGGCATCGCTACGAGATCCGCTACGATCCCGGCGATGACAGCGTGCTGACGCCCGGCCCCGACCGCGCTGAGTGGTACGTGGACGGGGAGCTAGTCCATCAGGTGGAGTGGGTGGCGACGGTTGACCCGCCGTCAGCGCCGGTGATCAAGCCGATTCGCTTTTCGGTCAATATGGCGATCTTCACCCTGCTGGACGATCTGCCGGATGGTCGTGGCGGCGCCTTGCCCGGCCTGGACCCGGAGTACAAACAGACGATCTTTGGCCAGGGTGTCACTGGCCGCTGGCGTAATCTACAGGTGAGCCAAGCCGGTGAACAACAGCATCTTCGAACCTGAAGGACCCTGAAGAAGAAAGCAGTCCTTTTGCTCACCCGACCGCTTTTTGTCGTCCGCACCATGCCAGGAGGGAGTTCTGATGTCTACCAGCATCGCGTTGGGCAACGCATCGTATGGCTTTCGCGAGTACACCGTGCCCGAGTTCTTCGCCGCCTCTCGCGAAATCGGACTGACGTCGGTCGAAATCGACTGCGGCTGGCTTGAGGAAGAGTCTCGCAACAAGATCGCAGTCGATGCCAGCCCCCAGGAGTTGGACGCTGTACAGCGCATGGCGGCGGATGCCGGGGTCACGATAACTGCCCTCGGCGGCGGCGCCGTTGTCGGGCTGTATGGCGATGTGGCCGAAGATCGCGGCGACGAACTGATGAAGGTGATCGACCACGCCGACGCGCTCGGCGCGCGTGTGATCCGGGTCTTCACCGAGCATGACTTTACCCACTCAAAGCACTATGTTCTGCCGGCAGAGCGCGTGACGGACGCCTTGTACGAGACGCTCAGCGCGGCCTTCAACCGGCTCGGCAGCTACGCCCAGGCGAAAAATATATCTCTGGCGATTGAGAATCACGGTGGCACATCGGCCACCGGCGCGGGGGTCAAGCGGCTGCTGGATATGGTTCCTTACAAATCGGTGGGCGTTACTTACGATCCGGCCAACTATGCCTACGGTGGTGAGGATCCCTACGAAGCCCTGCTAGCCATAAAGGACAGGGTGGTCTATACCCACTGGAAAGATGTCGCCCGTCCGGCCTCCGGTGTCGAGTATCGTGCATTTGGCGAGGGCGACATCGACTGGCTGCCAATCATCCGCACGCTGCTCGATTCGTTTGACGGCATCTGGGCCATCGAGTACGAGCGTAAAGTTGACAGCACGTTGGAGACGTTGAAGGCCGGTTCACGACAGAGCCGTGACAATCTGCAAGCGATCATCAGGCAAGTTCAGGCCACCTGACCACCATCGCTCGCCTTCTTGGCGGCAAGTTCACGACGATTGCGGTCAGCGTCTCACCCTTCACCTAGGCGTCGCCGGTTGACAATGTAGTGAATGCATTTACAATAGCCTTTAATCGTCTTTGGAAAACATCTCCGGGAGATGCGCAAGTGATTAGCATAGAACAAGCATTCAGCGATACTGAAAGGGCCGGAGAATCAGCGCGCAAGTCAGCGACAGGTCTGGCCACGCGAGCCAGGGCACTGGCTAGGGCCGCTAAAGAAGGCAACATTGCGGCCATCAGGCGTGAACAGGGCCGGCTTGCAGAAGCCTTGAGTTCGCTGCAGCAGGAAGTTCAGAACGCAGCTTCGTCATGGCATTTCACGGACGAGGAGGTGGAGAAATGCCTCATTGAACAGTACACCGATGAACTCCAGAACGCCGCTGCCGGTGTCGGTCTGACAATATACGAGCGTGATGGAAATTTGATTTCCTATCCGTCCATTGTTCGAGTGTTGCCGCGCGAAAATGCAGTGACTGTGGACAAGAAGAAAGTGTCCACAGTCCGACCGTCTCACTTGGCCGACTTACTCCTCAAGAATCAGACCAGATCCAGTGGCTTCTCATCCACCCGCTTCCTCGAGTCGCTATATTACATTTACTCCGACATCGTAAGCGGAGAGCCCTCGGACCGCTTGGTGAGAGGGGCCGGACGCGTCGTGCCCCTAGCCAGAATCTACGGGTTGATTTCCGCCCTGCCTGGAAGTGCCCGCGAATATGATCGAAGCGACTTTGCCAGGGACCTATACAATCTGGATGCCAAAGGCCCACGCCGAACAAGAAAAGGCGCATCAGTCTCCTTCCCGTCTTCCACAGGCGCCCGACGGCGTACTAGAGACCTGTTCACATTCGTCAGCCCGCAAGGGCAGAGCGTCGAGTATTACGGAATCAAGTTCAGCGAGGATGTCTGATGTCGAACACCATCCCGAGTCAGGAATGGGTAGGTTTCATTAATGACGAGTACCTGTCTACCTTCATCAAGAACGGCGGCGCATCGATTAAATTCACAGTCACTCCCGATATGCGAAAGCCTGACCTGTACAGCGCCCTGAAGGCGAGTTGCCAGGAGTTGGACTACATTTTCGTGGAATTGGATGCTATCACAAGTCGAGTTCACATGCCTCAGGACATCTTCTTCGGGCTGGCCAAACAGATCGACTGGCGGATCCTGGCGCAACGCATGGTCCGAAGGCTGGCTGAAGAAAGGGGTTTCAAATCCGATGACATCCCTTTGAAAGGCGCCGCCGACAACATTTACCAAGCTTTGGGTCGTGCCAACGCGCTTGAAGCCAGGTTCGTTCTCCAGGACATCAGGCCGGACGTAGTAAGGAAAGTATTCAAGAACCAGAAGATGGCGAGAGACTTTAAGGTCGCCATGACGCATCTATGTTCAAGCATGGACTCTGGGGAATCTAGTCAACCACTATTGGACTGGCTTACCGGCGCTAACAACCGAATCAGCAACGTTCGCCCCTTTTCCATCCGCACCAGCATAAACCGCACTACCGCACGATACTTCATCGAATCAGCGCTATATTGGGTGCGCTATGTGGGGTACGCCGGGACAGTAGTACTGCTCGATAACACGCGCGTTACCCTGGCGCGCAACCCCAAGGACGGGCATCGGTTCTACACGAGGGCGATGACAATAGATCACTACGAATTGCTGCGCGAGTTCATTGACGACGTAGATAGGTTTGCGGGGACGCTTGTGGTGGTGGTGACCAACAACGACTTCATCGACGAGCAGTCGGACAGGAGGGGCTGGAAAATTTATCCGGCGCTGCAGACCCGAATAATGGACGACGTACGCGACAGGAATCTTGTCAATCCGGTTGCAGCCTTAGTGCGGCTGTCGTAAAGGAGGCGCTACATGTCATTCAGTTCAGATGGCAACTCAGAGGTTGCAAGTCGGCTGGCTCTGGAAGCCTTGCGAAGCGGCGTTCCCAATCGGGCGGCTGTGCGGCTCTTGGGCTGCAACCAACCGCACGTTGAAGATCGTTTTACGGAGATGCTGGGCGAGGCCGCAGAGGTTGACCCTCCGGCGCAAAGCGTTCAGGGGTTGTTAATCTCTGGAGACTTCGGTTCAGGAAAGTCACATCTATTGGTTCACTTGGAACAACTGGCGCTCGATCGCAATTTCATCTGCAGCAAGGTGGCGATCAGCAAAGAAACACCCATGTACGACCTCGGTAAGGTGTTCGTCTCGGCAATGGAGAACGGAAGGCTACCTGACCGCAGTGGACGACTCATCGAAGAGTTGGGGCAGGCCTTGCAACCTGACTCTGGGAAATATGCGAAGTTCTTCACATGGGCGGACGAAGCTGCCGCCAGCGGTGCGATCAGCATGATGTTTCCTGCCAGCCTGATTGTCCATGAAAGATCGATGGATCTCGATCTTAACAGCGAAATCGAAATGTTCTGGGCGGGAGGTCGAATACTGAAATCCAGGATTACGGATGGATTGCGCCAAATCGGCCAGCAACAGAACTACCGCTTCAGGATGCCCAAAGCCGCCGAATTGCCGCGGCAGCAACTGCGCTTCGCTCTCGAACTGATCAGGGGTGCTGGCTATCGGGGTTGGGTGATTTTGTTGGACGAGATTGAGCTGGTCGGTTCCTACTCGCTGCTACAGCGCGGACGATCTTACGCCGAAGTGGCGCGCTGGATGGGGCAGGCGGCCGGGGAAGACTCCCCGGGCCTGGTCGTGGTGGGTACAGTTACTGAAGACTTCGCCTCCGCAGTCATCAGCCCTGACGGACGGAAGAAGGACCACGACTACATTAAGCCAAAACTGGAAGCCAACGCCAGATACAGCAACATCGCCGCCCGCGCCGAGACAGGGATGCGGTTGTTGGAACGGCAGTCTATGGCGCTTCACCCACCTGACGATGATGACGTGAGCGCCACCGTCGAGAAGCTACGCGCATTGTACAGCGACGCCTACGATTGGGACGCGCCCCCGATAGACGCGAGAGCAGGTGGCGCGGGAATCTATGGACGCATGCGTTACCGGGTACGCCGCGTTATCAACGAGTGGGACTTGCTGAGGCTGCGCCCAAGCTCCAGACCTGAGACTGAGTTCCACGAGTTTACCCCTACATATGAGGAAAACAGAGACCTGGAATCCCCAGCAGATTCCGGTGACTCCGAGTAAGGTCGGCCATGCCAATCCCCTTTGACGACCTGACCAAGACTGGCACACCGAGTTCGGTAGTCTGGCTGCGATTTGTTGAAGAGGATCAAGACCAAGGGATTAGAGCCGCCTTATTTGAAACCTCGAGCCGGGGCGAACCGCTGAGCTTTTCCTTTTCCCGCACTGATCGGCTCGACCCGTCCCTTCTCTCTACAGAAGCGGGGGATTGGCGCCAGGCCGCCGTGTTCTCCCTCGCCAAATCTCTTTTCCAGTCAGCAACGGGATCGCCGACACTGATATTCGGCCTTGCCGACGAGATACCGCCGTGGGTAGTTGCCGACGCCCTTCACGTAGGTTTGCCTTTCTGCCGCGTCAGATTAGGCAACAAGAGCGCCCCGCAGTTGCAGTGGGCGACAGACAAACCACGCGAAGGAACTGAAGCGCATCGAATTCTCGACGGGATAATGGCCCGAGACGACCCCTTTGATGCATTCGGGCGGGCTGCTGAATGCCTGAATAAGGTGTTCGAGTACAGGCGCGTTCGTGGCATAGCTACTATGAACGGGCTGCACGCCGTCGTGCATCTCTGTCGCCCATTGACGGCGCAGGGCATCTTTCGTTCAGGGATGGCGGAGCGGCTGTGGGCGTTACTGGCCTTGCGCCCTACCGCGCCCCACCAAGCTCAGGAGTCCTTCGCAACTCTTGTAGATTCACATTTGGAATGGCCGGGCGAGTTGATGCCATTTCAGCAGGACGGCGTCCGCGCATTGCTGCAAATGAAGCACCTGCTCCTGGCAGACGACATGGGACTCGGTAAGACTGTGCAGGCCATCGCCGCGATGCGCATTCTGCGCGCACGGGGAGAGGTCGGGGCTTTCCTGGTTGTCGCGCCCGCCAGTGTTCTGGACCAGTGGAGGCAAGAGGTAGCGAAATGGGCGCCTGAACTTTCTGCCATTATCATCCGCGGGTCAGCAGCCGACCGTAGTTGGCAATGGAAGGCACAGAAAGACATAACTCTGGCCAGCTACGATGTGCTGCGTCAGGACGCCGGCGGTATCGCCAATCTGTCCCCTTCCCGGCGTGTGTGGGACGTAGTCGTGGCTGATGAGGCCCAGCGGATCAAGAACCGTAACGACACCAGCGACGCGGTCAAGGGCGTGCGCAGGGAGCGATCATGGGCGTTGACGGGTACGCCTATCGAAAACAGCGAGGACGAGTTGGCCTCAATAATGGAGTTCGTCGATCACGACGGAAAGGAGCCGCCCAAGCGCTACTTTCCTGGAATTGAACTGCTGAACCGGCACAGAGAATTGCAACTGCGGCGCAAAAAGAGTGAAGTGCTGGAAGATCTCCCCCCCAAGTTGGAGACCAAGCTGACGATTGAATTGGGCCCTAGCCAATTCGCCAGTTACAAGAAGGCCGAAGAAGATGGAATCGTTTACCTAAGGTCCCTCGGCACGGAAGTCAGGGTGCGGCACGTGCTGGAACTGATAACCAGGCTGAAGCAGATCTGCAACGTCGACCCAGAAACCGGCGAATCAAGCAAGCTCGACGACATCAGGGAGCGCCTGGTAAAGTTATCTGCGCAAGGGCATAAGGCGCTAATCTTTTCCCAGTACACTAATGAAGTATCCGGCGTGGCGGCAGCTGCCAGTTTTCTGCCAGAGTTCAACCCGCTCACTCTGACGGGAGACACTCCACTGGAAGAGCGGTCAACAGTAATTGAACGGTTTAGGAGCCGCGATGAGCAAAAGGTACTGATCATATCATTGCGCGCGGGAGGGCTGGGCTTGAATTTGCAGGAGGCATCCTACGTCTTCCACCTCGACCGCTGGTGGAATCCAGCCGTGGAGCGGCAGGCGGAAGACCGTGCCCACCGCATGGGACAGACAGTCAAGGTCAACGTGATTAAGTACTCGTGCGCGAGTACTATTGAGGAGCGTATCGATCAGATTCTGGTGCGCAAACAAGGACTGTTCGATACTCTCATTGACGACATATCGCTCGACCTGTCTACCAGACTGAGCGGCGAGGAACTGTTTGGGTTGTTTGGCTTGGAGCGTTCTGCGGAACAACGTCCTACGACAGCAGACGTTCCATCAGCTGAAACAGGCCGTTCTGGAATCCGCCGTCAATGACAAGCGAGTGGCCTGTAATCGCGGCCGCGTCATCGGATGCCAGAAACACAGCCGCGGCCGCCACCTCCTCCGGCTGCACAAAACGATTGAGGGGAATCGTCTGCTCCCGCTTTGCCCGCATCTCCGCCGTGGGATAGGAGTATTTCGTCATTTCTGTCTCGGTCGTGCCCGGGTGGATCGTGTTTACCCGTATGCCGTGCGCAGCCCACTCCACCGCCATCACCTTGGACAGCATGGCGACCGCGGCCTTGCTGGGCCCATACGCCCCTCTATGGTAGTGCGGCGCGACGCCGGAGACGGAGCCGATATTGAGGATATTGCCCCCGCCCTGCTCGATCATGGCCCGCCCGACCGCCTGGCTGCACAGGAACGTGCCCTTCAGATTGATGTCGATCACCCGGTCCCAGTCTTCCTCGCTCAGTTCCTCCAGCGGCGACCTGAGCGTGATGCCGGCGACATTGGCCAGAATGTCGATCCGGCCCAGCGCACTGACGGTTGTCCCGACCATCTCCTCAACCTGCGCGCGGTTCGACACATCCACCTTACAGGCCAGCGACCGACGACCCTGTGCCTCAATCCCGTCCCGCACCTGGCGCGCCTTCTCTGCCGAAGCATGGTAGCCCACCACGACATCCGCGCCTTCACGCGCGAACGCCAGACTGATCGCCCTGCCGATGCCGCCGGCGCCGCCTGTCACCACTGCAACTTTGTTCGCTAACCTCATAGCATTCACCAACCGCCGCCGAGGTGCAAGAAGCGAGGAGCTAAGCCATCTTTCTCCCCCTCGATGTCACCTCATGCTTGAGCGCGCCTCATCAATGTGCCGCCGGATCACCTCATCCAACGGCGTAATCCGTGCATTCAAATCCTTCTCAATACGAGAAGTTGACCAGTTATAGATATTGGGCTGGTCCGGCGCAGATTCGTCAAACGTTATCGCCGCATCGGGCAGATGCGCTTGAATGGCGTCGGCCCACTCCTGCGCCGTGATCGCATAGGCCAGCGAATTGTAAACCGGGTAGTTCAGTGTCTCCTGCAAGCAAAGTTTGGCGAAAAGCTCTGCCGTATCGTCCACATGCAGAATGAGCAACCTCTGATCGCGGCGCGAGGCGACGGTGAACGGTCTGCCCGCGGCCAGCACGTCGATACACTTGCTCTGCCATGCGGAGAAGCCCTTCGTCCGCCCCGGCGCCGCCACGTTGGCAATGCGCAAGCCCGGTATTTGCAGGCCGTAACGCTCCATATACTTGGCCGCCATGAACTCATTCCACAGCTTGTGCGCCATGTAGACCGTAACCGGGTAGCAGTGGTCATCCTCCGTAACCGGGCGGTCGCCAAAGGAGTCTTGCAGCCCGTAGACGGCGATGGTCGAAGCATACACCACGCGCCGGATGCCCATCAGCCGCGCCGCCTCGAACACATTGTTCATGCCCATCTGGTTGACCCGCATCGCCAGTTGCAGCTTCTCCTCGGATTCCGGCGGCAGGATATAGGCCAGGTTGACGATTCGCTTCACGCCGTAGTTCTTGATGGCGGCGACGATGTCCTCAAAGCGAGTAACATCAGCTACGACCACGTCAACGTCGTCGAGGTCGGCCACCTTGCTGTAATCGGGGTAGAGATCGAAGCAGACGACTCTCTGCCCCAGCTTGAGCAGGCGCTTGGTCAGCCGTGAGCCGATCAGCCCGGTTCCGCCTAATACTAGAATCGACACAGTAGTTCCTTGTACAGTTGCGGGCAGCGCGATCAGAGACGCTTGATAAGTGGGTGACGGCGATCTTTCAAGGGCAAAGTCGCCCTCGCGCCCGTGAAATGGGACTCATAGACCGCCGCGACGCACTCCAGCGAAGTCAACGCAGCCGCGCCGCCGAGTTCAGGCTGCCGCCCTTCACGGATCGAATTGACCATATCGCGCACGCTCCAGATCGAACTGCGGCTCTCCCACAGCTTGTCCCCAATCCGAAAGCGTTCACGGTCAATCGTCACCCTCTCCCACTGCGGCGTATGCGCGGCAAAGGAGACATCGAACGGACAGTGCCAAATTTCATCGACATTCGTGCGTGGATTCGGCTTGATCATCAACTGTCCCTCGGAGCCGATAATATGCGGGCCCATCAACCAGCCCTGCGTGGCTTCGCGGCGGTAGAGTTCCATGACCCCGTAGCCTGCGTTCCGCCCCTGGACGTGGATCATCATCGTGTCGCCGGCAACAATGCCGTTGTCGCGGCGGTCTGTACTGCACAGTTCGCGGCTCGTCATTATGTCCTCTACGCCCACAGCGTGACCCTGGTAGCTGATCTGGGCATGGATCCAGTCGATGCCGTCCATGAAGAAGCCCATCTCGTCAAAGTAGTGTACGCCCATCTCCATCAGCTCGAAACCGGCCGGACGCCCTTTCCCCACCTCCCGCACTGAGCGGAACTCGCCGAGCCGCCCCGCTTCGATCCAGGCCTTGGCCTCCTGGAAGAGCGGCGTGAAGCGGAACTGGTGGCTGATCGCTAGCCGCACGCCCGCCTCCGTGCAGGCGGCCAACATCTCGTCGGCAGTCTTCAGGTCGACCGACAGCGGTTTCTCGCTCAGCACGTTGACGCCATACTTTGCGGCGGCGATGGCGACCGGTCCATGCAGCGGAGCGTGCGTGCAGGCACTGACAAGGTCCAGCGCTTCCTTCTCGAACATTTCCTCATAGTCGGTATAGCGCGCGGAGACGCCATGTTCCTCTGCGCGCACATCGAGCGCTTCGCGGTTGATGTCGCACAGGGCGCTGAGCGTGACCCCGTCCAGGTTGGCGTATGCCGCGGCGTGGGCACGACTAATGCCGCCGCACCCGACAATTCCGGCTCGCAAAGTCATTGGCCTCGATTCCTTCCGTGAGGGCGACTCGTGCGGATAACCCAATTCAGGTCTCAATAGTTGAATGGTCGCCACCATTATAGCACGAACGGGCCTCCTGAAGCACGAAAAAACCTGATGGGTGTATCCAGGATTTTTGTGGGTGCATGCCAATTGATTGTCCGCCAAGTGAGGCCAAACCCATCGACCTGGTCGAAGCCGCCAATCGTCAGGCAATTCTCTCCAATGTTCTGGGTTACGTCCTGTGAGAGGGGTGCATCCGAGATTGTTGCATATCCCCCTGGGATCGCGGGCGTCTCGCCCGCACCCCGCGTAGCTGACAAAATAGGGCGAGAAGCGCGCCAAAAATCCTGGATACACCCTGCGCTGGCAGGTCTTGTCCGGCGAGTTGGCCGTGAAGGAGATGGCGTATGCGCTGCCGTCGCGTGCAACGGTCGAGGCGGTCTCAGTTAGACTGGCGGGCGAGCCTGTCCCGGCCAGCATCGAACAGCGTTCGGAGTCGGTGACTATCTCACTGGCCCAGCGAGTACGGGCAGAAGCCGGGCAAGACCTGGTCGTCCGCATGAGTAAGTGAAATGCGGTCTGCTGGCTCTTACCGTTCAGTCTTCTGAAGTCTGCTTAATTCAAGGCATGTCCGCGTGCCACGCCCTGAGCAGCCCTTCGAGCTTGGCAGCAATCTGTGGCTGCTGACCCGTGCCAGCGAGATTGTTCATCTCAAACGGGTCGTCCCGCAGATCATAGAAATGGCGGGGCTTGTCCTCTGCTCTGCCGTCCTCTTGCGCAACGCCCATACCCAGAAGGTGGGTGGGCGTTCTGACCCCGATTTCGCCGTCCGCTGTCTCGATGAAGCCCCAATATTCTTCCAATTGTTGGCGCTCCCCTGCCAGAATCGACGAAAGGCTGCGCCCCTGCACATGCGCGGGTACGTTACATCCGCAGACATCAAGTACGGTCGGCATAATATCGACAAGCTGCGCAACCTGAGAGTGGTTGACGGCTGCCTGCCAGCGCCGCGGCGAATGGAAAATCAAGGGAATCCGAATCGACTCCTCGATCAGCAGACCCTTGTTGAAACTGTGATGGCTGCCCAGGTTATCGCCGTGATCCGAGGTGAAGACGACGATTGTGTTGTCGAGCAGCCCATTTTGCCGCAACCCGTCCATCAGCCGCCCCACCATGTCATCGACCCAGGTCGTAAGGCCGTAATAGAGCGCCGTCAGCTGGCGCAGGTCGAAGCCGACGGGCAGATCCAGCGTATGGGGCAGCTTCCTGGCGTAATAGAGAAAGTCCCACAGATAGACTTTGAACCATTCCTCGTCATGCGCCATCTTGCCGTCTACAAAGACGTTTGGCCTTAGCGGTACATTTTCCGGCGCGTACATCGTCAGATATTCGTCCGGCGCGTCTGCCAATGGCATGTGCGGCGGAGAGATGCTGTAGTAGAGGAAGAACGGGTTGTCTCGCTCGGCAGCGAGGTAATCGAGAACGTTCTCGATCTCATACTCCACGCTGAACCCGTCCACGACCTGCGGCCTGCCGCCGTTCTCGACGAACTCCTGGCCGGTGTGGCGGTGATTCACTCGCGGATGAAGCGTATAGTCGAAGCCCAACAGTTCGGGCGCGGTGTGAATATGCCACTTGCCGATCAGCGCCGTATCGTAACCGGCGGCCTTGAACTGCTCGGCGATCGTGGCGTCCGGAATGTGGAGCCGAACGCCGAGCGGCCACGAAGACACGATTGGCTTGCCGTGTTCGTCGAACTCCGTCACATTGCCGGTGGCGCCCATGCACGTGCGGGCGTACTGCCCCGAAATCAGCGAGGAGCGGGCGGGCATACAGACCGGGTCCGTGGACACGGCGTGCTCGAAGCGCATGCCCTCGCCAGCCAGCCGATCAATATGCGGCGTGTGAATGACATCGTTGCCGTAACAGCCGACCTCAAACGCCCGCAACTGGTCGCAGACGCAGACGATCACATTGGGTCGCTCATTCATAGGAAATCACACGAGTACAGTGCGCGCCAGTTTGTCGAACTCCTCCAGCGTAAGCGAGTGCTGTGTCTCCAGGCGCGCTCTGAGCTTGCCCACGATTTGCTCGATGTCCTGTGAGTTGTATCGCAGCCCGATAACGTCCAGTCTGGCGCGCACCGCCTCTCCGTGGAGCGTCGTGCTGCCAAATACCACAGTCCGCTCCTGGCCGATCACGTGCGGGTGGACGCCCTCCATCGCTTCCCACAGCCCCTTCACGATACAGTAGACATGCAGTTCGGCTTCGTGAATGTAGGCATTTTCGCCCACCAGCGGCTTGTTAATCTGCCGCTTGAAGCCGGTGATCTCCTCGACGAAGCGCGACAACTCGGTCAGCTTCTCCAGACGGATGCCAGTGGAAATGCCATAGTGCGTTTCCAGTGCGACGGCCACCTCTTCCAGCTTGACCAGTCCCCCCTTGTCCCCCAGGCCGTTCACGACCAGGTCCGCCGCCTGCGCGCCCGCGCCCACTGCCGCCAGCACATTGGCCGTCCCCAGACCGAGATCGTCGTGGCAGTGGATCATCAGCGGCACGTCCACCAGATTGCGTATCTTGCGCACGAGATGCTGCACGCCAGGCGGACATCCATAGCCGTCTTCGTAGAGGATCAGCAGGTCGATTCCCGCCCGCGCCGTGACCGAGTAGAACTCCTGAAGCGTCTCCCAGGGCGTTCTCGACACATCGGGATGACCGTAGGCCACCCGCAACCCGCAACGCTTGGCATACTCAATGACCTCGACAGTGCGCGGGATCAGCGCCTCCCTGGCCGGACCTAGCTCCTTAACCTGCTCATCCGACGCCCAGATAAGAATCGGATGCTGGAGGACATCGACCTGTGCGACGCCCAGTTCCTGGCAGCGATCCACGTCCCGCTTCCAGTCCGCCGACCAGACGCGGGCAAAGCCGGTGATCGCCAGGTCCGGGATCTCCCGCCTGATCAGTTTGGCCGTTTCATAGTGGTCCCGCTCCGCGCCGACATAGCCGATGTCCACCTGCTGCACACCGGCCTCGAAGAGCTTCTCGGCGATCTTGACCTTGTCGCGCGGCGTCATCGAAAGGCCAGGCGTCTCCTCGCCCTCGCGAATCGTCGTGTCCCGCACATAGAATTTGGCGGGCAGACTGAGGCTGCTGCGCACTTCCTCGGTATACATGTATCTGTCCAGGCACCACTTGTCGGGCATGTAGTAAGGCCCGAAGTCCGGCCGTGAATTGCTAGACATTGCGGTTCTTTCTCCCTCATCAGTAGCGGCGGATGGTGGATTGCGTCCTTGCGCTCGAATGTCGCGAGTCGCCAACCGCCCGTCAAAGTTCGCCCAGGAGCCGCGTGATCCCGGCGTGGACCAGCCGTTCAGCCTGCGGTTGCGGCGGCATCCAGGGCCAGTTTCGGGTCGGATGCCCCCAGGCTTCGTAGCCGCCGGACGGCCCCAACTCGTAGTCCTTCTGCGTAGCCACGTACCCTGTGATGCCATTCGTGTGGCTGTACGCAAACGTATGCGCGAAGGGCGACACCTTGTCCGCGAACAGCTGGTATTCGGCAAACATCTCGCCCGTGAACGTGAGGAAACACAACCCGTCGCCGACGGCGAGCGCGCGCATGGAGAGCGGAAGATACTGCGGCTCACCGCTTTCGGCCATTTTCAGAAGGCTTCGATAGCGCTCGCTGTCCGGCTCCTGCGTCAGCGCCTCGCGGCACTCGGCTGCTGAGGGCGGCTCACGCAGGGGCAGCGACAGATCGAGCGAACGTGCCCGCAGCGCGCCGGGCGGGAGAGTCTGCGCGTTCTCAAGCGCCTGCGTTACGGCGAAGGCCAGCGAAAGTCCAGCGGCTTCACATGCGCCGAAACCGCCGCGCAAAGGATGGCCGTTGATGTCGCCGCAACAGCCTTGCGCGAACATGAACACGCCCTCCGGCTCACCTGCTCTGGCCAGCAGGTTGCGCAGATGCCTGACCGCGTAGCCCGGAAAGTCCGGCCCGACCTCTTCACTCAGCCAGTGGACGATCACCGGGTGAGCGGCGTGCGAGAAGAGCACGGCGATCCGTCTGCCGTCCGAAGCCTTCGCCTCCAGAACGTCCACCCAGGGTACGATCGCGCCATAAGGATTAGGCGCCATCACGACCTGTCCGTTCTCCATCAGGCGCCGGTTGTAGCCGATCTGCGCGGGCGCACGGCCCACGTTCAGTCTGGCGGGCTGGAGATCGGCGTCCGCGCGCTTCACCAACCCGGCGATGCATTCAGCCAGCCACTCGCTCGCCTCAGGCGTTATGTTTCGCCCGTCAACGCCCGGCGCATTGTGCGTCTGTGATGTCGTGATGATGATGTTATCCGCAGCGATGCCAGTGGCCTGGCTGATGCGTCGAAGCAGAACCTCGACATAGGCGACGCTGAAGGTCCCCATGTCAGTGGCAACGATGGCAAGCCGGTCTGTCCCATCGGCCAGCATCAGTGCGCGCGCGTACAGATCGTCATAGACCTGTGGCCTGTCCTTCACGTGCGTAATCACCGTCTCTGCCGCGCCGGCCAAATAGGTAGTGGCGGTCTTCATCTCTTTACCAACGGCAACAGGAGATGCGACGGATAGTCGGCGTTGTGGAAGACGATCTGATGGGCTGGCTGGCTCGGCAGATCCTCCCCGATGGGCGCGCCCGTATTCGGATTCAGATCATAGGCCGGGTAGAGCGATGAGGTGATCGCCACTTGCAGACGATGCCCGGGCTGAAACGCCATCGAAGTCGCCATGAACTCAATCGTGTATTCGTACACCTTGCATGGCGTGATGGGCGAGGGGGGCGGGCTGTCTATCTTGCTTGCGCCAGCCCGGTAAGAGGCGCGCATCACCGCAGACGTGAGCGGAATCGACTTGCCGTCCGGTTGCAGGTCGCTCAGCAGCGCCACCCAGTCGGTATCCACGCAATCGCTGGCCGCGTACAGCGTGATGAAGGCCGTGCCGGTTACTTCGAGTTCCTCTGTCAGCGGCGCGCTGGTGTAAGTCAACACGTCCGCGCGGCGCAGGGCGTACCGATAGTCCATCGTCAGAACGTGCGAGTCCTTCAGTGGCGCAGGCGACTCCGCATCCTCGACCGAGGGCACGGGATCATCCGGGTCATAGATATACTTGTCGTTGGGCTCGTCCCCTGGTGCGGTCGTATTCAGCGTTCCGTAACCGCTGTCTGCCCCAACTTGCTCGTCGCCATCGGGCAGGACGTGGGCTGCGCCGCCGCTGTGGAGATAGTATGCGATTTGTTCCATCTCGGGCACGGGCCAGGCCGTCTCCTCCCGCCACCGGTTGCGGCCCATCGTGAAAATCTTGACCTTAGCTTCGTCCCTCTGCCCGTTGTCCACGCCCTTCAGCCAGTAGTCGAACCAGCGCAGATGGATCGCCCTGATGTCCAGCACCGCGTCCTGCGTGAACGCCAGATCGCCCAGACGCGGCTTTGGATTGGCCGAGCCGGCATGGTCCCACGGGCCGATCAGCAGCCACTGCTTGTCGCCCCCCGGCGAGCGGGCAACCATCTCGTTGTACATATACATCTCGCCCCACTGGCAGTTGTCGAACCAGCCGGTGATGTGTAACGCCGGCAGATCGACCAGTTCAAAGTAGTCCTCGAAGGACATCTGCTGCCAGTATTCGTCGTAGGTGTTGCGCTCCAGCCAGGTGCGCCAATAGGTATTGGTGCGCCCGACCACCTTATCGACATCCTTGAGCGGTCGCGTGCGGATCAGCTTGTTGAAGTTGTAGGGCGAGGCCACACCCGGCTGATGCGAGGTCAGCGGTTCGAAGGGGTAGTGCTGCATCGTGCGCCCGCCGGTCATGTTCAACCAGCGGAACTGGAAGACGGGAAACTTCCCGTTCATGTAGTTCTCATCGTGCATCCAGCGCATGCCGCCGGTGACGGAACTGACAACTGTTGTCAGGTGCGGCGGACGCTCGCGGGCAGCAAGCCACTGAACAGTTGCGCCATACGACCCGCCCATCATGCCGATCTTGCCAGTGGACCAGGGCTGTTCGGCGATCCACTCGATCGTGTCGTAGCCGTCCTTCCCCTCGTTCACCCGCGGCTCGAAGTGGCCTTCCGAATCAAAGCGTCCGCGTGCATCCTGCAGCACGACCGCATAGCCCCGCGCGCTGAAGAACTGCGCCGCTTCAACGAGGCGGGGCGCGATGTTGTCATACGGCGTCCGCGCGAGGACAACGGGATAGGCCTTCTCCCCCGTCGGCAGGTAAATGTCGGTCGACAGTTTCACCCCGTCACGCATCGGCACCGGGGTGTCCCACAAAAAGCGGATGTCGTCGTTCAAGGTTGCTTGGTCCTTGTGGTGGCCGGTGGATCGTGGTCAGTTGCCAAGCCCCACCGGCTACCCCCGATTGGCTACTCAGAGGGTGAATCGGATTGTCTGGCGTAAACATTCCCCGGCACCAGTGGCTGCGGTCCGAGCAGTTTCGTGACGGTTACGAAGTGTATCCCCCGCTCTCTCAGCGCCGCGATAATTGCTGGCACCGCGGCAACGGTCGTCTTGTGAATGTCGTGCGACAGGATGATCGCTCCGGCGGGCGACTCGATGATTCTGGCGGCCACGATCCCCGCATCGCGGTCTCTCCAGTCCATCGGATCAACGCTCCAGAATATGATAGGCAGACCTGATACCGCCCGCACGCGGTCATTGTATGCGCCATAAGGGGGGCGAAGATGCTGCGTCGGTTCGCCGATGATCTGAGTTACGATGTCGTCGGTCTGCTGAATCTGCTGCTGGATCGATTCATCGGAAAGTTGGGTCAGATTGGGATGATTCCAGGTATGATTTCCTATCTCGTGACCTTCCTCAAAAATGCGGCTTACCGTTTCGGATTGAATACGGGCCGATTGTCCGATAATGAAGAACGTTGCTTTGACATCGTTCTCTTTGAGTGTGTCCAGAAGGCCCTCCGTATAGATTGAAGGGCCGTCATCGAATGTGAGCGCCACGCAAGCAACCTCATTGCAGTTGATTTCATCCTCAGCCGTCGCGCCGGCCTGGGCCAGATCAGGTGAATCCGTCTCCGCGACGGAAGAGAAAGTCAACTGCACGGTTCCCCCGGAGCTTAACTGCACCCATGCCGAGGAATGCGCCGACGCTATCGCCGGCGCAATCGTCACACCCTCTCTGAGTTGCTCAACGGTCTCGGCGAACTCCGTTTGCAGCGTTCCCTCGTCCGCTTCCATGCCCAGCAGCTCCCGCATTTCCGGTTTGAGCAGATCGGCAATCGCACCCACGGGCAACACAACTTCGACCACCCCTTGCGCCCCTGGGGCAACCTGATATTTGTCAAACATGATCAGCACTGTGGCGTCTTCCCGGAACAGGATGTTGTCGAAGTTCTCTGCCGTTGGCGCAGTGCCCCGCTCAACCCAGTCCAGGTAAAACAGTAGCTCCTCTTTGCTGACACGTTCGGCCAATGCCTCTCTTGTCAGAGCCGAGAGGCGCTCCAGATAGCCGTCGTCCACAAAGAGATCGGGAATGGTCACCTCCTCTCCGCTGCGGCGATCGAAGATGAAACCCATCACATAGCTGTTTCCCGTGCCGCCCGTGTGAATTGACCGCACTACGTCGAAGAAGATCACGTTTTCGTTTGCGATCGAAACGTCAAAGCTCTGACGATAGTGGGTGATGAAGGTCGCCGCCTCCCAGCCGGTTTCCTTCTTGTACTCCTGATATCCCTCCTCGTTCAGGGCCGCCTCGTTACGGTACTCGTCAATGAATTGCTGTGTAACCGCTTCCATGCGCGCGTTGATCGCATCCTGCTCCGTTACCGGATAGGAGATGTGGAGCAGCGAGCGGCCGTCATTTTCTCTCTCCTCAATCGTATAGACGTAGACTCTCGCGTACTTGGATGGGTCGAATGTAGTTGAATGGGAAGGCGTCGCCGTAGGGTCCGACGTCACTTCTGCCGGCACTGTGACCTCTTCCGACTGGTTTGGTGTGAACTGGCACGCGGCCAGTAGCAAGGACAAAACGATCAGTAGACCCAAAGACACGAATCTCATGGGTTGCATCTGTTCACCCCTCTGTGCAATGCGATGAATCAAGAAGCCCGAAAATGTATACGCAGACTGATTGACGCTGGATGCAAGCCTGCCTCCTGTATTCTACCTGCACTCAGCCTTTCAGTGAACCTGCCAGCAGACCGCGCATGAACAAGCGGCCTAGTAGCAAATAAACAAGGATGGTAGGCACTGAAGCGATCAACGCCGCCGCCATCTGTAAGTTCCACGGAATGCTGTACATGCTGGCAATGTTTCTGATGGCAACGTTGACTGGAGCCAAGACCGGATTGCTGAGTACCACCAGCCCAATCAGATAATCGTTCCAGATCATGGTAAACTGCCACAGCAGCACAACAGCGAAGGCCGGCATGGAAATCGGCAGTAGAATCAGGCGGTAGATGGCAAGGAAGCCACAGCCATCGATCTTAGCAGCGTCCACCAGTTCATTGGGAATTCCGACGTAGTAGCTGCGGAACAGGAGCGTCGTAATTGGAATGCCAAAGATGCAGTGGACCATGATCAGACCAATGACCTTGGCGTATAGCCCAACGAACACCAGGACGCGAACGAGCGGGATCAGGATACCCTGGAAGGGCAAGAACAGGCCCACCACAAACAGGACAAAGAGCGTATCCGACCCGCGAAAACGCCACTTTGCGAATACATAGCCGTTTATGGACCCGATGAATGACGATATTATGGCAGCCGGGACCGTGACCATCACGCTATTTCGAATGTTGGGCGCTACCGTATGCCAGGCTTCGACAAAGCTGCCCATGTAGAAATTCTCAGGCAAATCCCACATGCGGATAACATTGACGTCCTTGTAGGGCTTGAGTCCGGTGATGAACATAACGTAGAAGGGCATCAAATAGAACGCGGCAAAGGCAATCAATACCAGATAGATCGCGCCCCTAGCCCATAGGCGCTGCAATATCATCGTTCCTCCTCCCCTCGGACGCTTAGCAGATAGGGTATGAGCAGGAACGCCGACAAAATGATCATGAAAGTGCCGACGGCCGAGCCAAGCGCCCAGCGGTTGGCCCGGAAAGTTGACTCAAACATGAAATTGGCCACCGAGTCTGTGGCAAAGCCAGGGCCGACCCCTATGGTGGCGACAAGATCGAAGAGCTTGATCGACCTCATGCCGGTTAGCAGAATGGCCGTGAACGTCACAGGCCAGAGCAGCGGAATGAGCACGTGCCGGTGGAGCGCAAGGGCGCCGGCGCCGTCAATGATGGCTGCCTCGCGAAGCTCGTCAGGAATGCCGCGCAGACCAGCCAAATAGAGAGCCATGATATAGCCGGTAAACTGCCAGGCGGCGATAATCGACACTGCCCAAATGCCATGCCGGGGGTGCGCGTACCAAAGGGGCTGGTATTCCTCGAAGCCGATCTTGGCCATCAGAAGATTGATGCCTGAAGCCGGTTGCATGAGCCAGCGCCAGGCGACACCGGTGACGACTTCAGAGACAGCAAAAGGAATAAAGATGATGGTGCGGAAGAGGGCCTCGCTCTTTATCTTCTGGTCCAATAGTGCCGCGATGAAGAAGCCGACAATTATACATTGGGCCATATACCCAACCGCAAAAAAGAGCATGTTGCGCAGGTCGGTGAGGAAGCGATGGTCGCTAAACAGGCGTCGCCAGTTTTTCAGGCCAACGAAGGTATAGTCTACTACCGGGCTATTCCAGTCAACTGTTGAAATATAGAAGGTCCAGCCTATAAAGCCATAGATAAAAACCGCTACCAGGATTATGGATGGACTCACCACCAGGATGGCAAGCAACCTGTCGCCCCGGAACCAAGTAGGAGCATTTCGCAGTATTGTATTGGGGGAGGCGGCCAAGCCGCGCCCCCCCTGTATTCCGTCCGAGCTATTCCCCAAAACCAGCATCCTCGGCAGCCTGTACGAGCGCCGCCTGTGCGCGGGCAACATCTCGATGGTTCATGAAATCCAAACCGATGTTCCCAAAATCGGTCACAAAACTCAGCTTTGCCATTGCGCCAACGAATGGAATGAGCTCGAGGGTCTGCCACTCTTCCATCGAAGACTGTAGGTATTCGTCGTACAGGCTCACATCGGGGTCGGAGCGCACCGGAATCGAGCCTTTGTTGGGATTGAAGGCATCCTGGCCCTCTCGCGAAGCCAAAACACGCAACCAAGCGATGGCGTTGTCACGGTTGGGCGCTCCTTTCGGCAGACCGAAAGAGTCGGCAATCCAAACATACTTGCCTTGGTGACCGGGTATTGAAGCCCAGCGAAATCCCTCAAATTCCTTTGCTTTCATGTCACCGTAGAACCAGTCGCCCATGAAAAACATTGCCGGTGTATCGTCGAAGTCGCCCACAAATCGGTCATTGAGGACGGATCTCTCGACAGCCAGGTAGTCGTCAAAGGTATAATCCATTGTCCTGTTGAAATGCTCCAATGCTTCGGTGACGCGCGGATCATCCCAGCCAGTAGAGCCATCAAACAGGCCCAGGTAGGATTCACCATCAAATACACTAACCAGGAAATGTCCAAGCCAATGGTGAGCCGGCCCAGAACCCTGGTAGAACCCGATCGCCGGAATGCCGGCCGCTTTGAGCTTCTCCGCCACATCGAAGAACTCGTCCCAAGTCACCGGCGGTTCTTCGACACCCACTTCAGCCAGCCGGTCCGGGCGATACCACATGACGTTGCCGTGGTGAATGTTCACCGGAACAACGTAAGGCTTGCCGTCGTATGAGACCCTGTCGATCACTGATTGTGGGAAGAGGTCATAAAGCCCCATCTCTTCATACAGGGAGTCGATGGGCTCCATCCGGCCGGGAATCACGTGATCCTCGATGATCCCCGCGCCTGCCCAGACTTGGAATGCGTCCGGCGGCTCACCGCCCAACATCCTCGTCTCAAGAACGACCTTCATGTTGACGCCGTCGCCGCCGCCTATGGCAGCGTTCACGACCTCTACGTCCGGATTCTCCGCATTGTAGACATCGATCAGAGCGAACAGGCCAGCCAACTCACCGCCGCTGCTCCACCAGGAGAAAATCTCCACTTCGCCGGTTGACCCTTCGGCTTCAGCCGGCATCTCAGCTGCCATCTCTGTGGCCACAGGCTGACAAGCAACCAACGTCAGCGCCAGCATGACCAATAGACCCAAGTGCAACAAACTCATGCGTTTCATTTTTCGTTCCTCCTCGAAAGAATGACTAACTGACGAGCCAGACACTTTTGTCAACGAGCATGACACTATCGAACACACTGACTGGCGATCAATTCAGTCGCATCACCTCCTTGATTATGAAACAGTTTCAACCGCTCAGCGAGCCTTCCAGCAGACCGCGCATGAACAGCCTGCCGAGGAGCAGATAGACCGCAATTGTGGGCACGCAGGCGATCAAGGCGGCGGCCATCTGCAAATTCCACGGGATGACCCCCATACTGGAAAAGTTCTTGATGGCAACGGTGACGGGCGCCCGCGCCGGGTTGCCCAGCACGACCAACGCCATCAGATACTCGTTCCAAATCCTTGTGCATTGCCACACGCCCACCACCGCGAAGGTCGGCCCGGAAAGCGGCAAGAGGATCCGGCGATAGATGCCGAAGAAGCCGCAGCCGTCGATCTTGGAGGCGTCTACCAGTTCATCAGGGACGCTGGCGAAAAACCTGTAAAACAGGAGCGACGTAATCGGAATGCCATATATGCAATACGCAGCGATCAGGCCGTTTACCTTGCCATAGAGGCCAAAGAACTGTAAGACCCACACAAGCGGTATGAGGATTCCCTGACCGGGCAGAAACATGCCGAAGACGAACAGAAAGAGGATTGCATTCGAGCCGCGAAAGCCCCACTTGGCGAAGATGTAGCCGTTGATCGATCCCAGAAACGTCGACACGATCGCGCCCGGAATCGTGATGCGTACACTATTCCAGAAGTTGGACTCCATCTGGCTCCACGCCTCGCGAAAGCTGCCCCAGTCGAGGCTCTTGGGCATGTTCCAGATCTCGAATGAACTGATGTCCTCGAGCGGCTTTAATCCGGTCAGGATCATGACGTAAAAGGGCACTAGGTAAAAGGAGGCAAATGCGATCAGGACCGCATACTTGCTGCTGCCGGCCAATAGACGCTGCCAACTCATTCTTTCTCCTCACGCAGGACGCTGATCAGATAGGGCAGAACAATCGGTATGGACAGGAACAGCATGAAAGTGGCGACGGCCGCGCCCAACCCGTAGCGGCTGGAGCGAAAGGTCTGCTCGAACATGTAGAAGCCGAGCGAATCGGTCGCAAAGCCGGGTCCAGTGCCGATGATGCTGGGTAACTCAAAATTGCCGATCGAGCCTGCGCCCGTGAGCACGATCACGGTGAATGTTACGGGCCGCAGCATGGGGATGAATACGTGGCGGTAGAGGGCAATCGTGCCCGCGCCGTCAATGACTGCGGACTCGCGCAACTCATCGGGAATGGCGCGCAGACCCGCCAGGTAGAGCGCCATGACGAAGCCGGAAAACTGCCACGCGCCCATGATCGTGATCGCCAACATACCCAGTTTTGGGTGCATGTACCACAGGGGCCGAAAGTTTTCGAATCCCAGATTGGCGATCAGCAGATTGATGCCTGCTGAAGGCACCTGAAGCCAGCGCCAGGCCGTCCCGCTGACAACCGCCGAGACGGCAAAGGGCATCAGAAAGACCGTGCGGAAGAAGACCTCGCCCCTGATCCGTTCGTTGAGCAGCGCCGCCAGCAAGAAGCCGACCACGATGCACTGGGACATGTAGCCGACGGCAAAGAGGACTAAATTGCGCAGATCGATGTGGAAGCGGGGGTCGGCAATCAGGCGTTGCCAATTTTTGAATCCGGCAAAGGAGAGGTCGAGCGCCGGACGGCTCCAGTTCGAGACCGAAATGTACAGTGTCCAGCCCATAAAAATGTAGACGAACACGGCCACAGCGATGATCGAAGGGGATAACACCAGGATCGCAATTTTGCGGTCGTCCCGAATCCAACTTGACAGCCAGGCCGGAAGCGACTTAATCCGTGCGGGAAGTTCGGTATACATGGTCCGATTCAGGGCCGTGGAGATGGGTAGCCAAGCGCGGACAGGGGACAATGTGTCGGCTGTCCCCTATCCGCTACCCACAGGTTTCGCTACTACTCGCCGATGCCGGAATCTTTGGCGGCCTGAATCAGTTCCTCCTGCGCGCGGACAACGTCGCCGTGCCCGGTCAGGTAGTTGTTCACGATGTTGCCCAGGTCGGTCACAAAGCTCTGCCGCGCCAGGCCGCCGATGAACGGCAGCAGTTCCTGCGTGCGCCAAGCCTCCATCGACTCCTGCAAGTATTCGTCATACAGGCTCACGTCGCCGTCGGTGCGCACCGGAATCGAGCCTTTGAGCGGGTTGAAAGCGTCCTGGCCTTCGCGCGAGGCAACAACCTTCAGCCAGGCGATGGCGTTCTCGCGATTGGGCGCGTTCTTGGGCAGACCGAAGGAGTCGGCCACCCAGACGTATTTGCCCTGATGGTTGGGGATGTCGGCCCATCCGACAATATCCTCGACCCCTTCCGATTTGATGAAGCCCCAGAACCAGTCACCCATCAGAATGATGGCCGGAGTTTCGTCGTAGTCGGCGGCGAAACGCTCTACCTGGTCGCCCCAGCCGACCTCAAGCCAGTCGTCTGACGCGTACTCCAATACCCGCTTGTAGATTTCCAGGGCTTCGGCTACTTGTGGAATATCCCAGCCGGTTGAGCCGTCGAACAGGCCGAGGTAGGTTTCGCCATCCATGACACTATTGAGGAAATAGTTATAGGTATGGAAGGCTAAAGCCGAATGTGAAGCGGCTCCGACCGCGGGGATGCCGGCCTCCTTCAGTTTTTCCGCCGCTACAAAGAACTCGTCCCAGGTCGCGGGCGGTTCGGTGATGCCAGCGGCCTCAAACTTGTCGACGCGATACCACATGACGTTCTGGCGGTGGATGTTGACCGGCACGACATAGGGCGTGCCCTCGAAGGATACGTTGTCGATCGCCGACTGCGGGAACACGTCGTAAAGCCCTTCTTCCGAATAGAGGAAGTCCAGCCCTTCCATTCTGCCGGGGACTACGTGGTCCTCGACGACACCGACGCCGGCCCAAATCTGGAACGAGTCCGGCGGCTCGCCGCCCAGCATGCGCGTCTCAAGCACGGTCTTCATGTTGACGCCGTCGCCCCCGCCGATGGCGGCATTGTCGAACTCAACATCAGGGTAGCGTTCGTTGAAGACTTCGATGATGGCGTTGAGGCCGGCCAACTCGCCGCCGCCGCTCCACCAGGAGAAGACCTCTACCGTTCCGCTCGGCCCTTCGGCCTCCATCGGCATCTCGTCCGCCGACTCAGTGGCCACCGGTTGGCAGGCGGCCAGCGCCAATGACAGAATGATCAATAGTACCAGGCTAAAGCGTTTCATACACTGCTTCCTCCTTGAAAGTGAAAGATGGACAGGAAGTTTCCGCTGTGCCGTGTCAATTATATCTGAAATTCTTTACACCGCGCGCGGCTACTATAACATAGGGAACTCTCGTAATCAATCGCGGAAAAAGAGCCGGGGGTCAGGCGGCGAGACTTGACGCAGCCTGTAGGGGCGAGTAAGATTTCGTGGAGGCAGTCCTTGGAATGGAGAGAAGAGAGCGGTTTTCTTCTGACCGGACTGAAACGGTCATCCTATCTTCACGGCAAGGTGTACGCCGATCAGGAGTGGAGAATGGTTCACCAGGAAATGCTGGACGAGGTCATCCGGCGCATCGTCGAAGTGGCCGAGCCGGAGAAGATCATCCTCTACGGCTCCGCGGCCCGCGGCGACATGACCCGCCACAGCGATCTCGACCTGCTCATCATCAAGGAGGGTGTGGACGCTCTCGATTGCATGGGCCGGATTTACGGGAGGTTGTATGGCGTGCGCGTCGCGGTCGACGCGGTCGTCGTATCGCCGGGGGACGTGGAGAGGTACAAAGACAGCCATGCGTTGGTCATAAAGCCAGCCTTGCAGGAAGGGCGGGTCTTGTATGAAGCCAATTGAGCGGTTTCCGCCGAATGATCCACGAGAGTGGTTGAACCGCGCCAGAAGCAATTTAGAGTTAGCCAAGAATCGCAAACTTTCTGGCCCGCGAATCGGACCTATTGTGACACTCGTCAAGCAGAGGTAACACCATGTCTGAACCCGTTCTACGCCAGCTTACATTGAAACGTTTCCGCAGCCTGCCTGCGGAGGTTGTGGAATTCGACAACCCCACTTTTCTCGTTGGGCAGAACGGCTCCGGCAAGAGCAACTTCGCGGATGCTTTCGCATTTATAGCCGAGGCGATGGCCTCGCCGCTGCAAGCGGTTCTTGCCCGCCGCGGGGGATTCTCCGCAGTTGGCAACCGTAGTTCCGCCCGCGGCCGTCCGTCAAACCTGGGTCTGGCGGTCCTTATGCAGAATCTGGATGACGATACCACCGAGGCACGGTATGCCTTTGAGTTAAGCCCTCTGAAAACCTATGGCTTTGAGGTCGTGCGAGAGCAATGTATCGTCGATAGAGTTGACGGATCGCGCAGTTGGTTCGATCGCAGGGCTACTTCCGCTGGTTGGCGCAGCAACGTGAGTTCACTTGTGCCGGTCATGGAGCCGAACGCCCTGGCGCTCCCGCTTGTCGGTGGTGATACCCGCTTTCAGTCCGTTTTGCGCTTCTTGTCGGACATGCAAATCTGCCAAATCGAACCTGCGGCCTTGCGAGATCCGCAGAATCCGGACGAGGGGATACGGTTGCATCCCGATGGCAGCAACGCGGCAAGTGTGCTGCGCGAGATAGAACGAGCAGCCCCAGAAGACTGGAAACGTATCCTTGAACTTCTCGAGAGTATAGTTCCTCGAACCGTTGACGTTCAACCGAAGAAGCATGGCATAAAACTGACATTGGAGTTCGCCCAGGACTGGGGATTGAAAGAACGGGTGAAATTCGAAGCCTTCAATATGTCCGATGGCACGCTCCGCGTGTTGGGGCTGCTGGCGGCAGTCTACCAACGCCCTCGCCCCTCGCTCCTCGTCATCGAAGAACCGGAAGCCACAATCCATCCAGGGGCGCTGGGATCAGTCCTGGACGTGCTGCATCACGCCAGGCGTTTCATGCAGGTCGTGGTGACGACGCACAGTCCGGACATTCTTGATGCCAAGTGGATCGAAGACCGGCACCTCCGAACTGTGAATTGGCAGAAAGGCAAAACGCGGATTGGTGGGGTCTCGCCAGAGGTGCGGAGGGCATTGGGCGAGCACCTGATGGGTGCGGGTGAGTTGCTGCGCGCGAACGCCTTGACCTCAGCGGAACTTTTCGTCCACGACCCCCGCCAACTCACACTGTTTTCGGAGGGTGAGTTGGCGTGAAGATCCAGCCAATCGTCGAAGGCCACGGAGAAGTGGACGCGTTTCCGGAACTATTACGCCGTCTGATTTCGGAAGCCCAAGCCTGGGGCGTCCAGATCGGTCGACCGATCCGAAAACCTCGCAGCCAGCTTGTTCGCGAGACCGAAGTAAAGAGAGCCGTTAGGCTGGCGCTTCTGCAGAAAGACTGCCGCGCTATCCTAATCCTGTTCGATGGGGACTCAGACTGCCCCGCCGAATTAGCTCCGATCGTACAGGAATGGGCGGAAGCGGCTGCTGGGAACGTGCCCTGTGAGGTCGTCATCGCGCACCGGGAGTATGAGGCATGGTTTCTGGCCGCAATCGAATCATTGCGAGGGCGCCGTGGAATCAGAGACGACGCGCAACCCCATCCACACCCGGAGAGACCGCGTGGCGCAAAGGGGCATCTGGAAGCCCGCATGCACGCTGGGGCAAGCTATCTTGAGACTACGGACCAGCCAGCCCTCAGCGCTCTGTTCTCGATGGCGGACGCTCACCGCCGATGCCGATCTTTCCGAAAGCTAACCAGTGCATTCGGACAGCTGGTGCGTTCCATGGGGCAAGAGCTTGGTGAATGGCCCCCTGCTTCCTGGACTGAAGACAATTGACCAATACTCGTTTAGGTGTAACTACTCAGCCTCGTCTGGGAAGTTGTTTGAAAAAGAACGGTCATCGGTTAAAAAGACCAAAAATGACTGCCGGAAAGCGTGAATCCTCCATCTACACGCCATAATTCGCACCATTTGTGCCGTTTTGACCCGAACCTGACCTTTTCAGACAGATTCCAAACACGATTTATTACACTTGGATGACTTGGTTGCCCATTGAAAGCCGCACATTGGGTAATGGCTGAGTAGTTACGTTTAGGTAAGACGATTCAGAAGGAGAATCACAATGATCCGCAAAGCATTTGTCATGTCGGTCAACCCCGACCAACACGTGGAGTACGAGACGCGGCACACGCCGATCTGGCCCGAACTGGAGGCTGTCCTCAAGGCGCACGGCGTCAGCAACTACTCGATCTTCCTTGACGCCGACACGCATCAACTCTTCGCCTACGCCGAAATCGAGGACGAGGCGCAGTGGGCCAGCATCGCCGACGAGGAGATCTGTAAGAAGTGGTGGCGCTATATGCGGGATCTCATGGCCTCGAATCCCGACAACAGCCCGGTCGCCAAAGACCTCCGCCAAGTCTTCCATATCGACTGAGGCGTCAAGCCAGGTCAAGTGCCCGCGCGCTCCTCAGGCTGCGATGCCGCTAACGGCCGCGGCCGAGGTTCCCCTGAACGGTCGCTCCACTCGGCAAAGTCACCAAGTACGATGCGGGCGCAGTTGCAGACTGCGGAGCGATGCGGATCGGCGCGGGCGCCGGCCTTCCTGTCGGAATCAGACGGTAAGAGCTGCCCGGCGCCGTATCGAACTGAAGGATTTCGGTATCCATTTCCCGGTTAGCGCCTCCCTCCTGGATTAGCGTACAGGGTATGCCCCAGGGATTGCGCACGCGACACGCCTCGCCGAATCGGGATTCGATCTCCACAAAATCCACTTCGCCGCCTCGCATGGCGGAACTGACCAAAAAACCGCCGCGCGTCAGCAGACGGAAAGAGGCGTCCCACTCCTTGGGCCAGGCGGCAAAGAGATTGATGATCTCCGGCTGACCAGGTTGAGGTGAGACGCTCTGCACGACGCCCTCCTGTAAGATGAAACTGATGCAACCCAACGGTTCGATCGAGTGGGCCTGGTTCTCAATCTCTCCGTGCCCCTCGAACAGGCTCCAGCCGTTTTCCAGCGCGCCAAAGGCCGCATAGTAAGCAGTCAATATGGCAGGCAGGTCCGCCCCGCGCCCGGCCCGCGCCGCCGCGATCGGCGTGCGAATGGCCGTGTTGCAGGCATCGCCGCGCAGGATCGAGTTCATGCGCGGCGCCAGGTCGAGCAACTTCTGCACGATCGCATCCGTGCTGGGTTGGCGGGTCTCCAGCGTCCAATCCTCAAAGGGGAAGACCGGCGCCAGCCAGACATCCTCCGGGTTGTGCTGGCCGTCCACCGCGCCCAGGTGTCCCGCGGCCCAGACATCATCGGTCAGGACGCCGCCGGTTAAGGCCTGGGACTGCGGCTCGCTCCCCATCGGATAGGGTGCCAGATGATCCAGCAGTTCCCGCCACGACTGGCGCAATTCTACGTCCACATCCAGAATCTCGGCCGCGGCGATAGCCACCGGCGCGGCGCCGCGTATGGCGGCTAGATCCCAGATGCCATCGTCGGCGGCCCAGAAATCCTCATGCTGGTTCAACCCGAAGAGGTGCAATTTTCCGTCCGTTCCGCGCACAGCCAAGCCGCGGTAAAATTCAACCGTATCACGCAGGAGCGGGTACGCCCCGGTGCGCAACCAGTCGGCATCGCCACTGTAGCGATAGCGCCACCATGCAAGCAGAGCCAGTTCGCAGGCGGTCGTGGCCAGGTGGCTGATGTAGGTAATGTGGTTATCGGAGCGCCCCTCAAGCGGATAGAGTTGCGTAAGCAGATGGTGCTCGTAGCGGCACAACTCGCGCAGGCGCGTGGACAGCGTCTCGGCCGGTTGATGGCCCAGGAATACCGCACGGAACTCCTCCACCAGCTCATCGGGCAGAGCCACCGGACCGTCAAACGAGGTGGTCTCCGGGTAGAAGGCGCCGGACACGCCCCAACGCTGCGTAGCGGCCACGCGGCATGACTCCAGTTGGCGCGTGTACATGCGGAAGAACGGCTCGCATAGGTCGTCGGCATCCGCGGCCGCCAGCGCATAGTAGTGCATCTCCATCGTCCAGACCCAGAACTGGGCGCCCCACCTCCGCCTGTCGCCGTCGGTGGTGAAGATCGAACCGTTCCACTTGGGCGGGAAGGGGCCGCGAGAACTGCTGGCCATGTAATAGAGATGCAATGTGCGCACCCGCTCCATGAAATCAGCCACGCCGTCCTCGCTGCATAGATGGAGGAAAGTGCGCGCCCAATACCCCTCCCACCAGCGAAGATGGGCCGCCCGCAGCTCTGCAGGGCTTTCCCCCTGCGCCGCGTCCATCTGTGCCAGCGCTTTCCTGCCGACCTCCTCTTCACGCGACCAGGAGACCGCGCTCGCAAAGAGTACCGTGCGCATGCCAGAGGCGGCGGGCAAGATCAGCGTGCGCGTGCCCGGACCGGAACCTGAATCTTCCAGCCTGGTCCCGGTCCCTGCCGCAACCACCGCCGAAGCGCAGTAGTGCTCACCCTCAGTGAACTGCTGCGTCAGCGATATCCGATCACTCTGTTCGCCAGTTTCGGAAGAGAAATGCTCGGCGAAATCATAGCGTGCCAGATGGTCGCCGGTGCGCACCTCTTGTTGACGCCACATCGAAATCGCAACGCGGATCGGTTGCGGATTGGTGCGGCCATCCTCTATCTCTACAACCAACACGTCGGTCGACTCGGAGAGTTCGTCGGCTGCCGCCACAAAGCAGCGTGCCTTAAGCCCGTCGCCGCATATCTCGCATTCCGCCTCGTAGAGCGACAGACGCTGGCTGAAGCCTGGCGCGTCGGCCGCGAAGGGCGTGCCGCCTGCCTCAATCGTCACCTGTGCACACGCGCCGCAGTGGTCTGCAGGATCTGCATAGTCGCCTGCATGGTGCTTATCCACAGCAAACAGGTCACTGCGGTTGATCTGGAAATGGATTGCGCCCGGCGTGGTCCAGACCATCGTGCCCGTGCGTCCATTGCCGATGGGTTGGCCTTGTACCGGATGCTCGACCGGCTGTAAGTAGATCAGGTCTGCGCGCGAGATTAGGGCACGGTAGTCGACATCAAACATTGTCAGGGTCCTCCAGGGTTGGATAAAATGGCAGGGGCCACCTGTTTGGATAGATACCCGTGACCTCGTCACCCCGCCAGGCGAATTGATAACGATCCCCCTGCGGCATCGCCTCCTCGCTGCGGCGAACGGGCAGTTCGTAGACCAAGACGACCTCCTTCCCGACCAGCAGCATCTCTTTGGGAACGCAGGCAAATGCGCCGATCATGCAAAGCGGGACCGGGCATCCGTCCACCGTGATCCGTAGCGTCTCACGCGAGGCCCAGCCGGGCACGCGCAACAGGAGATTGTCTTTCACGCGGGGGCGTACAGTGATGGTGGCGGTCCCGTTGCGCCTGCGGGTCTTGATATCGACATTGGCGTCGGCGTAGTCAAAGTGCATGTAGACGAACAGACCCGCCTCCGTGCGCGCGCTGATATGCCGATACACGGCGCTGAACGTATGCACGATCTCGGCTGTGCCGCTCGGATTGTAACCCTTGCCCGCATGAGGAAATCGGTTCGCGCCCCATCCGCCCAGTTGCTTGGCGGCAATCTCGGCATCCGGGTTGTTCCGCAGATCAGCCTCTGTCGTCTGGCCTGGGAAAAGACGAGCCCTCACCAGCCGCTCCACGTCATCGAAGATCTCTGTATGGCCTGTGTGGAGGGCAAGCCACAATGCCAACCGCACGGCCGCCCCTGTCGACTCAGTGTTGGCTAACGGATTGCCCGACTCATCCGAGAACCGGTTCTGGCCCAGATCATGTGCAACCCATCCGCATTCGTTGACCAGGCCGGGTATCGCCCTCCGGTATGTGCGCAACACGGCATCCATATAGGCGGACTGGTGCGTAATCAGGCCGAACTGAAACAATCCGCACAGCGTGTAGAGGTAAGATTGGCGGTCGCCCTGATTTGCCTCGTCCGCTATCGCTGCGGGAATGGCGCCGTCAGGGGTCGTTGAGTGTGCGAGGTGATAGCGCGCAAGTCGCTCCGCCAAGTCCAACGCAAGCTGATCGGCTGTCGCTCTGTAGAACCAAACCAACGCCTCAATGGAGCGCCCGTGGGAGACGGTCAGGTCAGGCCCATTGGCGTGGGTATATACGTCGTCGAAAGACTGACCATCCGCGACAACGAAATGTTTTGCATAATCGAACTTCAGTACATCCCACCTGCCATCCGGCCCCAGACAGCGGCGCATGGTTTCCAGATAGCGGTGGCCTGCCTCGCGTGCCCAGCGACTATTCCTGTACTGAACGAGGGCGCTGAATGTCAATATGCCCTCACGCACCGTGTGCAACTCGAATCTAGGAGCCTGCCAATCCAGGCCGGGGGGCACAAAAAGCAGCCCATCGGGGTTGTCGCAGAGCCAATGCAGGTTTCTCAACATCGCCCCTTCGAGATGGACGGGGATAACAAATCCCGTCGCATCTTCAAGGCGCAACATGGCATCCCACAACCTGGCCAGGTCATGGGTGATGCACCAACTGCCGGTGGGTAGGTAGTCTCGTTCCGGATTGAGCCAACCCAGCAGATGCCGGCCGCCCAACTCCATAGACTCTCTCAATTCATCAGCCATCGGGTCATCCCCCCATCTAGCTCCTTTTGCCCAACTCGACGCCGTCTTCGCCAATGGGACTCTGCCTGTCTCACCCGACGCCTCTACAGCTGATCTCGGTTGGCCAGACAGACCTGTCACTGCGTCGGTATGACGAAGTACGGGGTCTCAATCAGTCCGCCAAACGGGCCAGCGGGTGGCCGAACCGTCGCTGAATTTGAACTCAAAGAACAGCATCAGATCCCAGGCTGGATCGATAGCATCGCCGGGTATTGCGGTTGAGAAGCCGCTCTCCTCAGCCCGCATGTCGATCACCTCGAAGTCCAGCGCCTGGTGCGCAATGCGGTGGAAGCAGCGCACAGTACGGGCGCAGCGCTCTTCGGATTCCGAGACATCCAGTCTGAGCAAGAGGTCGCGTCCGGACTGGACGTGCGCGGGCGGCGTAAAGTCGAGTTGAGGAGGGGGCGGATGAATGTCATCTCCCGGCCACCCCATTATCTCGACTTGAGGCGCCTCCCCGTGGGGCGTCAACTGTTCTTTGACCGCCAGATCCCTTTCCACAACCTCTAAATCGTCCCGCCTGTGCCCGCAGTGACCCTTCTCGCGGAAGCCGAACACGAGGTCGTCAGCAAAGTCGCTGTCTGCGACCGCGGCCAGCGCGCGCCAGCGCGCGCGGCTCTGCTCCAAAAGCCGGCAAACGACAGGCAGGCGGCCCGGCTTTCCCGTCCGGCGATAGAATGCCAGATAGGTGGCGGCCAATAGACGGCTGTCGTGATCCTCAGCCAATTGGTTGAGGATGGTGAAGTCAAGACAAGCTATAGCGCATTTCCGTCGTTTTCTAGTCGATATGAACCAGGCTGAGCCTCGTCTGTCCTGCCGGTTGGCGCAGTTGATAAGCGACCTGAACGGGGGTCCACTTGCCGCACAGCCGCCCCTGCAGCACGTCCCCCACGTACTCTTCAACGCGGTAGAATCGTGTCGGATCGCTCGGCTCGACCTGCGCGTCCTCGTCCAAGTTACGGCCAGTATAGCACTCCGGCCAGAATCTCGGCGCCGAGCCCCTCGACCATCGGCTCGCCGAAGCCATGGGCGTGTTGTGACCATACGCCCATGGTGAAGTGAAGGCCGCGAAGTTGGGCATAAGCAGAGACGAGCATGAGCATTTCGAGACGCTGACGTCGCTGTTCCGGCGAGAAGTCGGGCGTGCGAACCTGGGGAAACTCTGGCAGGTCCAGCAAGAAAGGGTAGGGCGGCGACATGTAAGCGATCTGGCGGCCGAATGTGAGGCTCAGATTGTTATAGCGGCACAGCGCCAGTTGATCCAGGTACTCCTCCCAGAAGCGATCGTTGCAGACCCACTCCCGCTCTAATTCAGGGTTACAGAGAAAGAGCTGCATGCTGCGCCAACTAAGATGGGGAGACCCGATCTCAGTTGGAATGCTGTCAAGAATCGCCCTTGGAGAAAGGCCCCGCCTGAAGGAAGCGCCCTCGTCCGCCGGGGCCACCTCGACGGCGCGAGCCGCTTCAAGCAGGGCATAGATCAGGCCTCGTTCGTCGCTTCCGGCGATGATGAACCGATTCGAAGGCAAGGGATGTAGCAGCACCGATTCGGGCGCGCTTGGACAACGCAAACCGGCTGTTGCCAGCGCTTTCCCTACCACGTCCGAACGGTCGGCCAGACCGATCAGGAAAGACGGCTCCTCGTCGGGCGCATCCAGTTCCAGCCCCCATTCTGCGCGTGAATTCAGGATGCGATTCAGCTTGTCTACCGCCAGTCGAGGACCGAAGGATAGTTCATCGTCGATGACAAACTGCATGAGGGAAGCGCTCCTGGTGCGGCCAACGCAAAGGATAGGTCTACCGCGATTCGTCGATCTTGATCCGCTGCAACAAGCGCTGCTCCCGCTCGGAAAGAGTCTCCCAGAGAGTGCGGCCGATCGTGTGCGTATCAGAGCGGCGGCGGCAGAACCACGGGCGCATGAAGCTGACCACGGCGACGACACGCGGCGTATCGGTCATGTTGGGTGTGCCGCGGTGCAGACATCTCGGATCGCGGATCATGACATCGCCCACCTCCATCTGCAGCGATGCCAACGGAACCTCCTCGGACTCTATGCTGGCCAACGCCTGCGCACGCGGCATCTGGTGTGTGCCAACGGCAATCTGAAGCGGCCCGCGTTCAGGCGTCACATCGACAAAGGGCCAGTTCATCGCCAGAAGCTCCGGCGGCAGAATTAGGTCCAGGCGTTCAGGGAAAAGCGGCTGCAGATCGGCATGGATATCCTGATACGCCGAGTCTTTGAAGGGCGTATCAGAAGCGTACTGATCGATGACCATCTGCTCCCCCAGGATCCCCGCAGCGATGGCGGTAACGGCGTCGTCATTGAAGAAGGCGGGATGGTAAAAGGGCGGGCGGAAGGGCAAGGGGATGTAGTGGCGGTTCGGGCCCCGGTTCGGCTTGTCGGCGTGCTCCGCCAGATACGACTCGGCAATCGGTTCGAACGCCACCCGGCACGCCTCCACCGCATCGACAGGGAAATGTTCGCGTAGAATACAGTAGCCATCTTGCCGAATCTGTTGAATGCGACTCTGAATGTCTACATCAGCCACGTTGGAATTCTCACCATGTGGAGCATATCGGTTGATCCATGCAAGGGCCGTGCGGTGCGTGAAGAATTAGTTTGCAACTTTGAGAAGCGAAGCAGCGTCGCGAGCCAGGCTGTCGAGCCGTCGCGTCCCGTTCTGCGATTCCTACCCCTTCACCGCTCCCAGGGTCAGGCCTCTGATAAAGTAGCGCTGCACAAATGGGTAGACAAGCATGATCGGAATCGAGCCGATCATGACCATTGCCGCCGCCAGGGCTTCCGGTGTTGCATCCTTCAGAAAAGAGGGGTCGGTTTTTCCATGGAATTGCGCACTCATCAGGGTCCCCTCCAACCTTCTCTGAGTCACCTGGTTGTACAGGTAGCTCTGGAGCGGCCACTGTTCGGCAAATCGAAGAAAGATGATCCCATCGAACCAGGAGTTCCAATGCGTGACCGCCGCAAACAGCCCGACCGTTGCCATGGAGGGCAAGGATAAGGGCAGGAAGATGTGATACAAGATTTCGAAGTGGTTCGCGCCATCCATCAGCGCCGACTCCGACATCTCCCTGGGAATCCCGCGGAAGAAGTTGATGATCAGAATAGCGAAGAATATATTCAATGCGCCCGGCAGGACAAGCACCACAAAGTGATTGAGCAGACCCAGGCTCTTGTAGGCCAGGTAGGTGGGAATCAAGCCCCCCTGAAACAGCATTCCAAAGACCAGAACCACCTTGAAGATCGTGCGCCCCGGTATATGGATATGGTCTTGAGACAACGGATATGCGGTAAGCGATATAACGAGCAGGTTGAGCGTAACGCCGACCGTGACGCGGGCGACGGAGACGCCAAATGCGCCAAGAAACGCCTTCTCCCTCATCAGAAATGAATAGTTGTCCAGATTGATACCCACCGGCCAAAGGTTGACCTGGTTGGTTCTTACAGCTTCGGCGCTGCTGAGCGACTTGGCAATCATAGCTACAAAGGGGAGGACACACACACATACCAGCAAGATTGTGACAAGCCAGATGATAGAATTGGCGATGATATCGCCGATACGCCGTTCTTCAACCATCGCTTTCCCTCCTTTTGAAGCCACCAGCTAGAGTCTGCAACCGACGATCTATCATCATACGAAAACTACTCCCCGACGTTAGAAGATGCGATAGTTGGCGTACCTGTCCGCGAGCCAATACGACAGCCAGACAAGCCCAAACCCTACTACCGACCTGAACATTCCCACCGCTGTGCCGAGGCTGAATTCCCCCGTCAGCAGGCCAACCCGGTAGACATAGGTGTCAAGAATATCGCCGGTCGCAAATACGATCGGGTTGATGAAGACCAGAATCTGCTCAAAACCGGCATTGAGGATGTTGCCGAGACTGAGACAGGCCAGCAGCGCGATAATGGGCGTGATGCCGGGAATACTTACGTTCCATAAGCGAGCCCAGCGCCCCGCGCCATCCACCGCGGCGGCTTCATACGTCTCAGGATTGATACCGGTGAGCGCGGCCAGATAGATCACTGCGCCCCACCCAAACTCCTTCCATGTCTCCAGGACGATCATCGTAAAAGGAAACAGCTTGGGGTCTCCCAGGAAGCTGATCGACTCAAAGCCCAGCGATTCGATGCCTCGGTTCACGATTCCCGATCGGTTCAGTATCTCAACCATCACGCCGCCAATCAGCACCCAGGACAGAAAGTGCGGCAGGGTGGTCGTCGTCTGCGTCACTCGCTTGAAGAGGGCGTGGCGCATTTCGTTTATCGTCAAGGCAAAAGCCAACGCAACGGTCTGTCCCAAAAGGATTTTGCCAAAGGCGATGCCGAGCGTGTTACGAATGATATTGAAGGCGTCCGGCCCTTCGAAGAACCTGCGAAAGTTGTCGAAGCCGACGAACGGCGAACCCATCACGCCCTTGAACGCGCTGTACTTCACAAAAGCGATAGAGAGGCCCCAAAGAGGGTATAGGTGGAACAGGATGAGAAAAACCGCGGCCGGCGCAAGCATCAGGTAGATCATCCAGTGCCGTTGCCACACGGCACGAAAGGAAGGCTTTTTCTCCTCGTACTCCTTGGAAAGCACGGCGGCGGCGGGCATAGGCCCAGAGACAGTATTTCTGGCAGCCATCTTATCTCACATCTCTCAGCGGCAGTCCTGGCAAATTCAAGTGGCGAATTCAAGTGGCGAATTGAACCAGGGGGCGTGGATTCCAACTTGAACCCACGCCCCCCATCTCGCACAGAGTTCCGTGCCGGTCTGGCGGAAGTCACACAGTGGCTACTTCAAGGTCGGGCGTCATTTCAACAGGTCAAAGATCCGCGCACCGACCTGCGCCGGCGCTTATGAACTCTTGTGTGACTCGTACCACGCGTTGACGTCCTCGGCGACCTCATCGCCGCCCAGTTCGTGCCACTTGCTCACGTACTCGTCGAAGGCGTCAAGCGGCTTCAGGCCAAGCACGATCGACAGGTAGAACTCTTCTTCCAACTTTTGTAGGTCGGGAAGCAACTCGTTCATCCGCGACGTATTGACGCCCAGGTACTCGTTCTCGATCTCGTACTCGGCTTCTTCGAATACTTGAGCGTAAGCGACTTCCTGCCGCGCCAGCCCTGGATCGCGGATGAAGTACTTCTCCGCCTTGCTCAGTTCCGACGGATCCATCTTGCGCAGCCTCTGCCGGTTCAAGTCGGCGTGCTGTTGGTAGCCGGGATAGGTTGCGTGATGGAAACCGACATCCCTGAATGAAGTGCCGGTCTGCCATTCGAGCAACTTGATCTCGCAGTTCTCGTCCCACTCCCAGTCGTAACCTTCCTGGAAGAGGCCATCGTTGCCCATGTCGTCAAGCGGGCCGTAGGCATTGTGCTTTGTCGGTCCGTTGACGTGCAGTTCCCGCTGGTGGTTCAACTGTTGGATCAGAGCCTCTACCTTTATGTCTTCCAGGCCCCGGCGGAAGACCCAGGCGTGGAAAACAGGGCTTGTCCACTTACGGCCCCGCTCGCCGGTCGGTCCGGTAGGCAGCGGCATCGTCTTGAACTCACCTTCCACCTTCTTTTCGATTTCGACGATGCGAGAGGTGCCCCACATGGGCATCGTCACAATGCCCGCCTTGCCGTCGGCAGCCGTGTTCAACCCTGAGGCCCAGTCGAGCGTATGGAAGTCGGGGTCCATCAGGCCGTCGCTATACCATCCGTTGAGAAGCGCCAACACATCCTTGTTCTTCTCCGTGAGGCTGTCATAGGCCAGTTTGCCGTCACCGTTGTCGCGCCACAGGCCCGGCATGACGCGGTACGCGCCGAAGACCTTGGTGAAATCGTGCGCCCAGGAAAAGAGGCTCTTCTGCGCGGTGATGCCGTAATCACACAGCCCCCCATCGTTGAAGGCGTGCAGCGTCTCATCCCAACCCTCGATGCTGTCCGGCATCGGCATGTCCAACTGCTCCAGCCAGTCGTTGCGTATCCAACTGATGGTGCAGAATACCTTATCGGTGATGCCAAGATCCAGGCCGTATAACTCCTGCCGGTTGTTGCGGAAACAGTGGATCCAGTTCTTGCCTTCAGGATAGCGATGGACTTCCTTCGAGAGTGGTGAAGCCGCGGCCTCCCAAATGTCCTTGATCTCTTTGAGGGCGCCTTCGTCAATCAACTGGTTGAACAGAGGGTCCTGGAGGGCGACCATGTCCGGCATTGTGCCCGCGGCGATGTCTGCCTGCAGCTTCTGCGTTCGCAGTTCGCCGTCGGCCATCCAATGAATGTTGAACTTGATCCCCATCTCTTCAAGGTACCAGTTATAGTAGGGATTGTCGGTGGCATCATGGCCGGGCTTGAAGGTGGGCCAGGCATTGAAGGGGACTGAGACCTCCACGACGGGGTCGTACTTGATCGGCGCAGGTGGCCAACCTGAGGTCCAGTCCTGCACACAATCTGAAGCGCTTGCGGCGGCTACCGGTGCGGCCTCTTCGACCGGAGCGGTAGGACCACAAGCCGCGGCGGCTATTGCCCCGGTTGCAATCGCTGTAGCACGTAGAAAATCACGGCGACTTAACTTTCCGCTGGTCATCACATACCTCCTGAAGACTACATGGGATAAGGTTCTTCAGTCGTAACGCGTTTCTCTGGATCTTCTTGGCAGCACGGTGTTGCTCACACGGTTCCCTTATTGCCTCCTTTCATTTCTCGCGCCATGAACTCCTCCAGTTCAGCCCTGGTCGGCAGGCCATCGATCACGCCCAGATGGGTCGTCGTGTAGGCCCCCGCATAGGTGGCATGGCAGACGGCGTCGCGCAGAGTGGCTCCCTTGCTGAGGCTGACAGCCAACGCCGCATTGAAGCTGTCGCCAGCCCCGGTAACGTCCAATGCCTGGACCGGAACCGCAGACACCTCCTCAATATAGTCCGCGGTCACGATGACCGCCCCCTCTTCGCCGCGCGTAACCACGATGCGATCCACGCCCAAATCCAGCAGCCGCCCCGCAAGCTCACGCGTCGGCGTCGAATCGTCCGGCGGCAGGCCTAGCAGTATGCGGGTCTCGCTCTCATTGGGGGTCAGCACGTCAACGTGCGCCAGGAGTTCTGGAGCAGCGGCCTGCCCCGGGGCGGGATTCAGAATCGTCATCGCCCCATGCGTCTTCCCAAGTTCCAGGCCGCGGGCTATCGAGTCCAACGGCGCTTCGAACTGGGCCATGACGATGTCGCTGAGGGCGATGAGAGGCTCAGCCGCTTCCACATGATGTAAGCGCATGTGCATATTTGCGCCAAGATGACCCACGATCCAGTTGTCGCCGGAGGGAAGGAGAGTTACCAAGCCGACTCCGGTGTTGATGTCACGGATGCGGTGAATGTGCGCGGAAGAGATGCCTTCGCGTTCGAACAGTGTGCCCGCCATCTCGGCAAACGGGTCGTCGCCTACACAGGCCACAAGTTCAACCTGCGCGCCCAGCCGCGCCGCGGCGATCGCTTGATTGGCGCCCTTTCCGCCCGGCCCCATGTCAAACAGGTCGCCGATCAGTCCTTCGCCGACAACCGGTTTGCGAGGAACGCGCACAGTCAGGCCGACCACAAAGCTGCCGATCACCACAATGTCAGGCATGGGCTATCCTCCATTTGAGCGGGCGTCGAAGCCGGGTGGAGGCGAGAGTCTGCCGGTTTCCGTCCGCCGTTGCGGAATTCAGCGATTTCCAACTTATATCATACCCTTGAATCATCGTCAAAGCGACCGAAAACGGCTATACTTGCCATTCTTGTTGCGAAGCCGGTGATCCCGTATACTGCACTTCATCCGCGAATCCTTCGCTCCGAGCAGAGTAGCAGAGGATCATTCGGCGCAAAGCTCGCGACAGGAGGCAATAAGAATGAACCCAAGCTATCAGTTCGCCGGACTGGGCCGGGCCAAAGAACCTGGTCTCAGCGTCGAAGAGTGCGCCCAGCGCATCCACCGGCTGGCCTATGTTGAGGAGAGGCTCATGTTCTTGCAGGCGGTGCATATCGTTACAACGCCGCAGCGGGATCTGAAGGCGCTGCTGTCGCGGCTGCAATACGAGGACGGCCTCCACTCAGACCGGCTCAAGACCCGCCTTACCGAACTGCGCGTCTCCACAGCGAAGAGCCATAGGGCGCCGGATGATCGGCTCACGGTACTCCTGGACGAGGCGATGTTTTCAGACGGCAGCGTCGAACTTCTTGCTGTGCTGGTCAAGGTGTTCAAACCGGCCCTGCTGAATGTCTACCGCAACTATGTGGGCGAGACCAATGGCCTGGCGGACTATGAAACGGTGCGGCTGATGCGGACTATCATCGCTGAGGAAGAGGAGGGTTTGCGTCTCCTGGAAGCCGCCTATCAGGATGTGGTGAATACAGCCGAAAAAGAGGCGCAGGGTCAACGTTGGGCCGATACCCTTGCGCAGATGCTGCGTGCGGCGGGCGGGATCGCCGGCGATCTTGAGACAAAGGAGGCGACCATTCAGCCGCAGCGCAGTGAGGGGTTTGATTTTCGGGTCGCCAGAAAACCTGAGCGCGACGACACCTTTCCCCACGTCTGGGACATCATCCATGTTGACGAAGACCGCATCCCGGATCGGCTCGTTCAGATGATGGCCACCCGTCTGGGTGAGATCACGATCGCTGAGGCGTTAGCGATTGTCCTGTGGGAGGTCAAGGAGCAACCCTGGTCTTTCTACGTGGCGATCTCCCGCCATATGTGGGATGAGATGCGCCACTCCCTATTCGGCGAGGCCGCGACCGAGTATGTCTACGGCGACCGCGGCGTGATGCCCCTGCGGGACTTTGAAATTGAATATTTGTTCAAGATGACGCCGCTCGAACTCTACGCCATGCTGGGGATCGGCGTTGAGGCCGCCCTGATGAAGTATCCGCCCGGCAAGCGCGCCGAATACGAGTTCTGTCGCGATCTGGCGCGCCTTCCGCTGATGACCACCTTGCAGGACTTCGACTGGGCCGATGAAGTTGAACACGTCAACATCGCCCGCCAGCAACTGAAGGTATGGCACTCCGGCGACAGCGAAGAACTGGCCGCGTTGGCCGAGAATGGCATGGAGTTCCGCGCCCGCACCCGTAAGCTCCACTCGCCATCGCCCATGCCTGACCTGTCCGACAAGACGCGACAAAGGACTACATGAAATATCTCCAGCTGAGCCCCAGCCGGCATCTTCAATCGAAAATCCGTTTTGCACGGCACGACAGTTGCGATTGCTGAATATCACAGAGCGAAGATTAAACCTGGGGAGAGGAGTATCGGTTCTACACTCGCCTTAATAGTTGATCGTACACATGGTGTGGGCCGATCCAGAACCACACGATGTCGCCTTCGTCCATTACTCCCAAGGCTCGATAGGAAGTGCTCACACGCACTGAGTAGACTGGATTTCGTCGACTTACGCGCTTGAATTCCAAGCCTGTGTGATGAGGATCTGATTCAAACAACTGGTAGGCTTTGCGCGCTTGCCGTTGAACTTGCTCCGGGAGGCGTTGATACGCCTTCCAGAAGCTGGGCTGGGTAAACGATCGCACGTCTACAAATCTTTAATTTTAAGAGGCTGAGTCTTTCCTGCCCGGTGCGCCGACAGAGCCTCATTGGCCAGTTGCTCAAGCAAATCCTCCGACTCGGGACGGCTGAACAACTCGGCCCAGCGCTCCTCCGACTCCAGTTCGGCCAGAAGGAAACGCGCGAATCTATCTTGTTCCTCCTGCGGGAGTGCCGCGGCTTTGGCAAAAGCCTTTTCAAGAAGCTGGGTCATCTGACTTCCTCCTTTTTGGTCTGTCCTTAGAATGTAAACATCATCGAGTCGTCTTCGTTTCCAACTCGCCGAAGTCCGCGGTCGGGTTAGAGCCGTGGTATCAGGGAGCTTTTATTTGGGCGCAATGAAGACGCTCCTCATTGTTTCTTGGAGCCACTATGATTGAAGTCACTTAGTTCTTCGTTAATGGCCAACAAGACGTCTTCCTGTCTTTGTTCCTGTGCTAGAACTTTCGCCCGCCCTAAGTCTTCCACTGCTCCATTTCGATCTTCAAGAGATTTCCTGGCAATTCCTCGATAATAGTAGGCAATTGCATCACTTGAATCGTAGCCAATCGCAACATTGCAGTCCGAAATAGCTGCCTTGAAACAGTTAAGTCTAAATTTGGCGGCACCTCGGTTGGTGTATGCAGTCATGAAAGGATTTAGACGGATGGCGCTGTCATAGTGCCTTATGGCTTCCCTAAACTCTTCTTTGTTGAAGGATGTATAAGCAATATAAAATTCGGCATAGGCAGTTTGGTGCTTTTCTTGATTTCTTATGTACCCCAATAAATCGTTGTAAATGGATCCTGTGGAGATTCCGTGATACTTTTCCAGATGCTCCATCGCCTCTTGCTTCAATTCTTTGGGAACTGAGACAATTCTGACCTCGCTCTCTCCGATGCAACCAGTAGGCGACCGAACAAATATGCTTTTCTGCGAGATGACTCTGTGGTTCTGATTTTTCCTTGGCAATGTGATTTGATGGGGTCTTGATGCCTTGTCGAAAAGAATGAGTCGGTCATCTTTATCGAATGAGCCGTCACAGGCAAAGAACAATGCAATCAGATAATCGCCGGAAAAGTCTATGAGATTGGTATTCCCTCCGAAATGTTGCAGCTCGGTCAGTATGTCTGTGTCATCCGTAAAGGATGTGTATCTTTTTACTTGCTCCAGCATCTCCTCTTGCGCGAATTCAATATCGAAATCCTCTGTTTCAATTACTTTCTCATACTGCCGATAGAGCGTAGAGGAAATCCTCTGATAACATTCGGGTTCTCCTCTATAGATGTATTCTCCCTGAGAGGACTGTTCCTCGATCTCTTGGAGTAAGTCCTGGCTACTTGGTCTGGCAAGTCCTTCTTGACTCATACGATACTCCTCTTTGCAACTCCATTACTGTTACAGGTTACGCGCACGTCTTGAGGTCGTGGCTATCGCACGATCGAGTAGCTCTTTGGAACGGGATTTCATGATCGGTCCTCCTCCACGACAGTTTCCTCATCCATCAGTCCGTGTAGATTATACACCACTCGTTTATCCCCGCTTCAAACTCGCTGGTGTCTGCGGACTAGTCGACCTCTTTGGAAGAGATGATATTGTCTAACAGCCGCATGAACGCGCTCTGCTCTGCAAACATCAGGAAGACGCGAGCATGAGGACGGTTGCGTTTTCCGCAAATATCAATACACTGTACCATGAACAAACACATCAGCATGACCAATTCTATCGCCGGACGCTAACTGTCAGGGGGAACCGATACCGTGAGAACCAACTGGGTGCGGGAGAGACTGCTCGCCGGCAAGCCGACCGCCGGCTGTTTCATGGGCTTGGGCAGCCCGCTGGTCGCCGAACTGCTGGCGCACGCCGGTTACGACTGGCTCTCCATCGAGATGGAGCACAATGGGCTGGACATGGCGGGCGTGCAGCAGATGCTGATGGCCATCAGCGCGACCGACTGCATCCCCATCGCCCGCATCCCCTCGTCCGACCCCGTTTTCATCCAGCGCGCCCTCGACATCGGCGCAATGGGCATTCTCGTGCCCATGGTGCGCAGCGCGGCGGAGGCGGAGGCCATCGTGCGCGCCACGCGCTACCCGCCCGCAGGTACGCGCAGTTTCGGTCCCCTGCGCGCCTCGAACTACACGCTCGACTACGAGGACTATTTCGAGCGCGCCAACGACAACATGCTCGTCGTCCTCATGCTGGAGACCAGAGAGGCGTATGACGACCTAGAAGAGATCACCGCCGTGCCCGGCGTCGATGCCATGTACGCCGGTCGTTTCGACCTCAGCCTCTCGCTGGGCCTGAACCCGATGCAGGATGACTCGCTGCCGCCGATTGAGGCCGCGCTGGAGCGTGCGCTGGCGGTAGGCCGCCAGAACGGCGTCGCCATGGGCTACGGCTGCGGCTCGCCGGAGGAGCTGCAAATGCGTGTGGAACAGGGCTTTACCTTTCTGTGCTACGCCACCGACTATAATCTGATCGTAGACACGGCCCGTGACAAGCTCGATGCTGTCGCGGACATTTTGCGCTCATAAGGAGACAGAGCGATGTCCAGCTTTCAACCGTTCAGAGATTCGAGCAAGCATCTGGGCGATTCCGTCCGCCTGTCAGAGATTCTGCGAGAGGATGGCTACCTGTTCCTGCGCCAATTGGTCGACCCGCAGCAAGTCACGACCGTCAAGCAAGACATCATGCAGATCCTGCGCGAACATCACGTCATCGAAAATGACGGTGCAGCAGACCCGATGTGGAGCGGTGGCCCCCACCCGACCGAGAGCGAATACATGACCTTCTACGACCTGATCGCACGCCTCGACTCCTTCGTGCGGCTGGCGGAGTCTCCCCCCATCGTGGCGCTGATGGAAGGGCTGTTCGGCGGGCCGGTGCAGGTGTGGATGCAGCGCCTGATCCGGGTGATGTATCCTGATCCCGATGCGCCGGCGCCGATCGGGCTGGGCGCCCACCAGGACGGCAACTTTCGGTTCGGCTACCTTTCGCAGAGCTTCAACGCATGTTGGCTGCCGCTCATGCAGATCGACCAGCAGATCGGCGGGCTGACCGTCGCGCCGGGTTCGCATCGGCGCGGCGAACTTGACCATGGCGGCGGCTCGGTTGCCAGTTCAGCCAAAGCAATCAAAGAGAAGAAGGTGTTCGGCCTGGACGCCGAGAGCCTCAGCTGGGTGACGTCCGACTTTCACCCCGGCGATGCCGTGATATTCACAAGTCTGACCGTGCATCGCGGCATTCTCAACCGCTCCGATCGTATCCGCCTCTCCTGTGATTTTCGCTATCAGCGGGTGGACGACACCGCCAGTTGGCTGGCGCACACGCTCGGCCCCGACGTGCGGCGGGTCGCCCAGCAGATCGACGAGATCATGGCCAGTCGTGCCCTCTACGTGACCACCGGCGCGTCTGCGGAGACTTTGGCCGACGTGCGCTTGCAGATGCTCGAAGAGAAGAGCACGAGCTTGGCGCGGGCGCAGGAGTTGGCAAAGGAACTTTCGGCTGAAGGCCGCTAATTCGCAAATGGATATGCTTGCAGAACAGGCTGGGCTTCTTCTCCGGCTATCGGCGGAGGACAACGTATACGTGCTGATGCGTCCGCTGGCTAAAGGAGACTGCCTGCGGTTGGGCGAGCGCACAATTGTCTACAAGGCCCCGCTGGAACTTGGGCACAAGATCGCGGCATGCGATATCGAAGTCGGCGAAAAGATCATCAAGTATGGCGCGCCGATTGGTTCAGCTGAGCGCGATATCCGCTTGGGCGAGCATGTCCACTTGCACAATGTCAAGAGCGACTACATCCCCACCTACACGCCGGAATCTGAGACAACATGACGGCGGAGGGGCGCGCCGATGACAGCCAATTCTGAGTTTCAAGGGTATCTGCGCCAGGATGGACGCAAGGGCATTCGCAATACGGTCCTGGTCGTCTATCTGGTGGAGTGCGCCCATCACGTGGCGCGTGAGATCGTCTATCCCTTCCGCACGTAGGGCGTCCATCTGATCGGCTTCAGCGGCTGCTATCAAAACCAGTATGCCTTCGATATGATGTCGCGGCTCTGCTGCCACCCGAACGTGGGCGGCACGCTGCTCGTCTCATTGGGTTGCGAGAGCTTCAATCGCAATGGCCTGGCGCAGCGCATCAAGGAATGCGGCAGGCCGGCCGAAACGCTCGTCATTCAGAAGCAAGGCGGCACGCTCTCCACAGTGGAGAAGGGCCAGGCGTGGCAGCGGAGTACGCTCACCGAGCTGGCGGAGACGACAACGCGGGCACCCATGACTGTGGACGAACTGATCGTCGGCGCGATCTGCGGCGGCTCCGACGCCACCAGCGGCATCACCGCCAACCCGGCCATCGGGCGCTGCTTCGATCTGCTCGTCGATCACAATGCCAGCGCCATCTTCGAGGAGGGCGGCGAACTGATCGGCTGCGAGCAGATCATGGCAGATCGCGCCGTAACGCCGGAACTGGCCGCCGAAATCTTCTCGACAATGGAAAAGACGGCACAATACTATTCGACGATGGGGCACGGCAGTTTCGCCGTTGGCAATGCGGACGGCGGCCTGACTACGGTCGAGGAGAAGTCAATGGGGGCATACGCCAAGAGCGGCTCCTCCCCGATTCGAGGGTTGATCAAGCCGGGCGATGTGCCGCCGTCGGGCGGACTCTATCTGATGGACATCGTGCCCGACGGCGAGGCCCGCTTCGGCTTTCCCAACATCAACGACACCGCCGAAATCGCAGAAATGATGGCCAGCGGCGCGCATCTGACCCTCTTTTCTACGGGACGCGGCTCGGTGGTCGGGTCGGCCATCTCCCCGGTGATCAAAGTGTGTGCCAATCCTTTGACCTATCGGCGTATGGCCGGGGACATGGACGTGGACGCCGGGCGCATCATCGAGGGACAGGCAACACTCGATGAAGTCGGCCAAGAGATCTTCGCGCAGGTGTTGGCCGTTGCCGGCGGCGCGCCGACCAAGTCCGAGAGCCTGGGCCATCAGGAATTCGTGTTGACATATAAGTCGTTCGAACCGATCGGCCCCGCCTGCCTTCCCGTTTAAGCCACGATGGGGCCGACCTACCCTGCAAAACCCTCCATTGCTGCATACCCGGATTTCGAAACTTTAGGGATGGGACATAGACTACAAGGCTACGGGGATCAGGCCGCGCCCTTCAAATGGGACTGTCTGAACCAACTCGACGACAAATATGCAAACGAGAAAGTGAACCCTTGATGAGAACACAATACGCCAACTTGAAAGTGGCTTGGACATGACCATGGATGCACAGGTCGGAGCAAAGCGTGGTGACGCAGCAGGTTCGACCGACTCTGCTGAACCGGATCCGTTTGGGCGCGGGCGAACGTGGCGAGAGTATGTTGGATTGGCCGCGCGCGGCTTTGTAATGGGGAGCGCCGATGTTGTACCCGGCGTCTCCGGCGGCACGATGGCCTTCATTCTCGGCATCTATGAAGAGTTGCTGCTGAGCATTCGCGCCGGGGCGCGGGCGCCGTTTTGGCGCGCGCTCTTGAAATTCGATGTCCTGGCCGCGCTTCATGCGGTCAACGCTAAGTTTCTGGCCGCCGTCTTGGTCGGCATCGCGGTCGCCGTCCTGACCCTGGCCTCCGGGCTGGAATGGCTGCTGGAGAATCGGCCCGTGATGATCTGGAGTTTTTTCTTCGGGCTTGTGCTGGCCTCCATCGTCACAGTGCGCAAGCGCATTCGCCGTTGGGAACCGCCGCTTTACGCCGCGCTGGTCGTAGGAGCAGTCGGCGCGTATTTCCTGGTCGGGGCAGTCCCGGTGCAGACGCCCGAATCGGCCTGGTTCCTATTTCTCTGCGGCATGGTGGCAATTTGCGCCATGATCCTGCCGGGCATTTCCGGCTCATTCATTCTGGTGCTGCTGGGGAAGTACCAGTTCGTGCTCGCAGCGGTCAATCAACGCGACATTGTCAGCCTTGCCATTCTCGGCCTTGGCGCGGTCGTCGGCATTGTTACCTTCGCACAGATTTTGGCGTGGCTGTTCAAACGTTACCATGACCTTACCGTCGCCCTCCTCATCGGCCTGATGGCCGGCAGCCTGCGTAAAATCTGGCCTTGGAAGGAGACTGTCGCCTCCATTGTCGACCGCCATGGCGATATTCTGCCCACAGTGCAAAGGAACTACCTGCCGCCCGCCTGGACAAGCGAGATCTCTCTTGCTTTGGGGCTGGCGCTGGCGGCCATTGTGATTGTCATGGCGTTGGATCGGCTGAGCGAATCGCGCTGAGCCTTTCCGATTCGGCTCGCGTAAAGTGACCCGGCCAGCGGGCGAAAATCACTGTGTGTTGGCAGAGGTTCTCTCTTCATCAACAATGCTCGCCGCAGTTCGACGCGGCTCCCTCACCCAGAAGAGCATGAAACCGAAGGCAACGACCGCTACCGCCAACGCGGTGCTGAACATGGCGGTGAACCCCAGCGCGCCGGCCAGCCAGCCGCCGAAGATTGGCGCGCCGATCATCAGCGGTGCCAGCACCGTGTTGGTCAGGCCGACGTAAGTGGGCCGATTCTCGGGCGCGCTGAATTCAAGGATGATATTGAGAGAGGAGGTGTGGTCCGCCGCAATATAGGCTCCGAGGAAGACAAACGTCAGCAGCAGCCCTGGCGGGACTGAACCCAAAATCAAGGTCGATGCCACTGGCCCGCCCCGTGACGCTCCGGCCGCGACGCTCTGGACGGCGAGCGAATCTATCCCCGCCATGCCGCCCACAATCAGTGCGCTAAGCGGCGCAAGAATGATGCAGAAGGCCGCAGCCGTCAGTACGGTCTTATGGCCGACCCGATCCCCCAACAGACCCCACAGCGGATTCAACACTGCCTGCGAACCGACAAGGACTGCCGTCAGCAGGCCGACGCCGCGCCCGTCCAGAGAGAACAGTTCCATGCCGTAGACGGCAAAGAAACCTGCGCTCATCCCTCCCACGTTTACGAGAGATTTGCTGATCAAGTAGCGCCTGTAGTTGTGATCTTGCTTCAGCACGGTCGACAACTTGCGCAGGTAGCGGATCAGGGGAACTGCCTCTTTGGTCGTCTCGCTGGGCGGTTCGCGGGTGAGCGCCAGGCCCGCCCAGGAAACAAACATGAACGCGAAAGCCAGAAAGAAGAGCAGCGCGTAGTTGCTGGGGAAGGCGTAGCTGACCAGAACGCGCCCCACGAAGTAAGCGCCTCCGATGGCGATCAGTTGGCCGATTCCATGGCCCAGGCCGAGCCAGATGCCGCGCCGGTTGACCGGAATCACCTTGGCGATCATGTCCATCCAGGCGGGTGTGGCCACGCCCGCGCCGGTGGTGGCCAGCCCGACGCCGGCCAGCACGGCGACCAAAGCGGCAAGCGGCGACGAAAGCGCGAAGGCAAGCACGATCAGGCCAACGAGCAGATAGGGCAGGCGCTCACAAAGGATGCCGATCAGCATCACGAACGGCTTCTTGTAAACCATGCGCTCGGCCAGGTTGGCGGTCAGCAGTTGCGGCAGGTAGAGGCCCAGGCTCGCCATGGCGGGAACGAGGCCAATCGCCAGTTTTGAGTCGGTCAGTTGGCTCACCAGAACGGGGATCACAGTCTCGCGAGAGATGAGACTGAGGCCCAACGTGATGAACGTAACGTCCCACAGATTGACGGAGAAGTTCCAGGTTGTGGCGTCGTCACCGTGAGCCATCGTCTTCGGCCCCATTCGCATCCTCATAAGGCCGAAAACCTCGCACCATCAGCCCCTGTGGTTCATCTGCGCGGCGGGCCTGCTGCGCGCGTTGCCCAGCCTGGGCCCGGCTGGCGGTGGTGGTGGCTCTGATGACGGCATAGTCGTCGGGGCGTCGATAGCGGTTGATGAAGACCGGGCGGGGCGTGTCGGAGTGGTTCTGCTTGGATCCGTGAATGGTTTTGACGTTGAAGAAGATCGAATCTCCCGCTTGCCCGACAATTGGCAGGGCAGTCTCCCAGGGCCATTCCTTCTCGTCCAGACCCAGATGGGAGAAAGTGTCTACGTGCCGGAGCTGTCCCTGCTTGTGCGAGCCAGGCACGACGTGCAGCGCGCCGTTGACAAGATCGGTGTCCACCACGTATGAGAGAATCCCCACCGGTCCATTGTAACGATGCTCAAAGTAGGCCGAATCCTGATGCAGATGTTTGGGATGGCCGCCCACCGGCTCTTTGACAAGCGACTGCCCGTTGCCGAACAGTTCGATATTCGGGCCGAGGATCGCTTCCAAAATGTCAAGCGCGGTGGCGTCCATGGCTGCGCGTAGGAAGGCTGCGCTGGTCAAGTAGTTGATGCCGACGGTCATGATCTGCTTGTCCCGTTGGTAGCCCTCGGGCGCGGGTATAAATAGAGAGCCATTGGGCGAGACCCAGCCTTCCGGTCTCCTCTCCGCCTTGTCGAGCAGCGCGATCGACTGTTGAACCGTGGCGGCGATGTCCCTCGCCATGTCCGCAATGTAGGGCTTCATCAGCCCCCGCACAACCAGACAGCCGTGCTGCCGGTACATGGCAGCGGCCTGGGCAATGTTGAGATCGCAAATCGAAACCGATAGCTCTTCGGCGTTGATCTGCGGCTCAAGAACTTGCGTTGCCATGGCGATACTCTCTTGGTCGATTGCCCACTTTGAGACGGTTGAACAAAGTGGAGCCCACTTTTTTTCGTGTAGTCATATCAAAAATTACCCTAACACAAACCAAAAAAAAACAACTCTCCAACCAATAAACCCGTCGTAAAGGCAGCTCGATCCAACTTGCTGGACGATGCCAGAATCTTGCTGTTTTGGAGGCAACGGTTACGGGTGAAGATGCAGTGGCGCCAAGGTCAGAACAGATTCTCCGGCGTCGTCGTCGGGCACCAGCGGTGGGCGCTCAGGAAGTCGAGGGCGATGTTGAGCGCCTCGGTTGTACCGACGCGGCAGAGAGCGTCTACGGCACTGGCGCGGACGTAGCGGTTCTCATCGCGCAGCGCCGCCTGCAGAGCCGGTACGGCCGTCGCCGCGGATGCGCCGAGTCGCTGAAGTGAGAGCGCGGCGGTGAAGCGCACCTGTCCGTCGGCATCGGTCAGCCCGTCGACCAGCGCGGGCAAGGTTACCTCTTTTGGCTCTTTCAGCAGGCCGAGCGCCTCGACTGCCGCGCGCCGCACCTGGACTGACGGGTCAATCACGGCTTGGGCCACTTCTTCGACGCCATCCAAATCGGACCGTCCCAACTCCCCCAATGCGAACGCTGCGTGCGTACGCGCCACTTCGTTTTCGTGACGTAAAGCGTCGAGCAAAACGCCGCGAGCAGCCTCGCCGGCCTCGCTCAGCCCGTACCCGGCGTTGCGCGCGGCGGTCGCGTCGCCGCTGGTGAGGGCGTCAGCGAGAGATGGAATGGCCGCGTCCGAATGGGCTGCCAGACGATAGGCGGCATTGACGCCGCTCGGCTCATACTTGGAAGCCAACGCCTGCGCGAGCGACGGCATCTCTGTCTCGTTTCCCTTTGCACCGTTTGACACATCATCTCGAACTGCGCCGCCGTCGCCCGCTTCCCCCAGGCTCCCGCTATGCCATCGCCACTGGTGCGCCCAGAGCACGTTGTGATCGACCATTGCGTTTTCGACCGTCGTCCATTCGGCCTGCCGGTTGTTCCAAGCCGGGCATGTGGGCGCGTCCATGCGCACAAACTGGAACTTCATCATGGCTCGCGACTTCTGCGAGCGATTGGCTCCGCCACTGTGCCACAGGTCGTAATGAATCAGGGCGAAGGTGCCCTCCGGCCCCTCAATACTGACGGGCCGTTCCGTGTCATCTCCGGCCCTCTTCGTATAGTACTGAGTGCCGGACAGAATTCCCGACGGCCCCATCTCCCCATCCACGGCCTGGGGATAGTAGAAAATCATCGCCCACCAGTTGTGATGGTTGCGCACCTTCTGATGACCCCAATAACTGTCTTTATGCCAGGTCTGGACTTTGCGCCCAGGATAAGTGAAGTGACAGTGGCGGTGCGGGTGAACTGCATAGTCACTTCCCAGAACGCTCGTCAACGCGCCGCGAACGACCGGACTCTGAATAATGTCGTTGACTTCGCTCAGGCGCGGAAGAAGATTGTTGCCGGGATTTCCTTCCTTCTCCATCACTGCGGCGAGTTTGGCGTTCAGCGTTTCGTGGAACTCTTTAGGCAAATCGGTCTTCAAGATCAGGTAGCCGTGGGCGATGAATTGGCGCATCTGATCGTCGGTCAAGAGATGGCTCGAAACTTTCATTTCAATTTCCTTCCCTGTCGATAGCGGAAAACTGTGGAACTCGCTCGGCCCGGCGACAAGGCAGCCCACGTACCGCCTGTCCGGCGTCGCCGGGCATGTCATGCAGCCACTGACGGGCGGCAAAGTTGACTGTTGCGCAGGATCGGGACCGCCTGGCCCCAGAGGCCGGTTCCTTCCCTGTTCAGAATCGGCTCTGCGGAGTACTGCGCCAGGTAACAGCGCCGCATTCGCGAAGATGTGTTGGGGCCGCTGCCGTGGAATGTGCGGCTGCTGAAGACAACGATGCTGCCGGCGGGCACCAGCGCCGGAACGCCCGGATGATCGCCGTGGTAGCCGATCTTGTCATTGCTGCCGGCCTCGAGTGTGTGGTCGTAGAGATCGTCCGGCGTCATGCCGATTGCCGAATATGGCAGAACTGAGACAGTGCCATTTTCTATTGTCATATCGTCCAACGCGCACCAGCAGGAGAGGTAGGGCCGGTGATAGTGGCCCACGTAGCCGGAATCCTGATGCCAGCCGAACTTCGTGCCCACCTCGGCGAACTTCACCACGTACTGCTCATGGAACAGGTAGGCGGAGTCGCCAAGCGTCGCCCTACAGATGGCGGCCATACGCTCGCTGAAAAGGAAGTCCGTAATAATCTGGCTCTCCAGCCCCCGGCGGCTGATGAAGTAGCGCTTCTTGTAATGGTTAATTCCCTGTACTGTTACGCCTTTGGCTTCCATCTCCGCGTCGTAGCGGTCGATGTAGTGTTGACATTCCTGGCGCAGCCCTTCGACCTGATCAGCGGGGATGACGTTCTCAAGGAAGAGATAACCTTCGGTGCGATATTGGTTGCGCTGCTCTTCTGAGATGTGCATGGAAACCCTCGGTTACAGTTGCTCTTGATACTTGGCAAACGGCGCGGGCAGCGCCCTCGATCTGAACGGATTGAGGAGGAACAAAACGCCCCGCACGCCATTCGCACTTATACATCACCGGCACAAGAAAGTCAAACACAACCGCTTTTCCTCCTCCACTTTCCGCCAGCGAGCAAGCCCCACCGCAATCAGATTTCCCCACATCCTGCCCATTCCCCAATCCCGCGAATCCTGATTCGGAAAGCAGTAGTCGATTCGGGTGTATCCAGGCTTATTGTGGGTGCATGCCAATTGATTGTCCGTCATGTGAGGCCAAACCCATCGACCTGGTCGAAGCCGCCAATGGTCAGGCAAATCTCCCCAATGATCTGGGATACGCCCTGTGAGAGGGGTGCATCCGAGATTATTGCATATCCCCCTGGGTTTGAAGGTTTTTTGGCGGGGAGGCTTTCATTGCCAACGCCAATACAAGAAACCTTCAAAATCCCGCGTGTCTCGCCCGCACCCCGCGTAGCTGACAAAATAGGGCGAGAAGCGCGCTAAATATCCTGGATGCACCCTCATCTGCGGAGCCTATCACCTGCCAAAACTGAAGTGTGGTATAATACCTCTTTGCATCGGTCAGGCAAAGCCAACCCCTGGCCGCCTGCCAACAGCGCCAGCCTCCGTCAACGCGAAAGAACGTTTCATTTCGTATAGTAGTCGGAGAGGGGGGGGGTAAAGCGGACAAAGCGGACATTTTTGCAAGAATTTTCCTGGAATCCACCCCCTGACAGCCCGCTCACACCGCGATTCCCGCGTCACGACCCAAAATCCGGCACCCACACCAATGCGCTGCCCGCGCCCCAAAATGAAATCGTCCCCTGCTCTTAGGGGCTATCCGAATTTCTACACTGGCGGGTGGGCGCGTCCTGATATGCTGGCAAATGCGCCTGCGCTTTAGTCAGAACCCATCCCCATATCCCGAAAGCCACAATTCAGACAACGACTGCGCAAGAATCCCGGATGCATCCGTCGATCCAGCCCAGCTTGCGGGCTATCCGATTCAAATGTATAATTCCCAAACCGCTTTAGTAAAGTTTAGTCACAGGATATTCCTCTGCGTGTCCCATAGCCATCTCGATGCGACTTGCCGATGAGTGGTTTAGCAAGAGTAATTCGCTATATGCGCCCCTACAGTTGGATGGCTGTACTGGGGCTTGTTACGACAATCCTGCCCGTGCTGATGGAGTTGGTGACGCCGCGCATGGTGCAGTTCGTCATCGACAGTGGCATCCGCGCCGGGGACATGGTAGCAGTCTGGCAGGGCAGCGGGGTGATGCTGCTGGCAGCCCTGATCGGCGCGGCCACAACTATCGGTCAGGGAATCGCCCGCGCGCAGATTTCGCAAGGGATCGCCTTTGACTTGCGCAACGATCTGTTCCGCCATATCCAGCGCTTTTCCTTCGCTAATCTGGACCGGATGCAGACCGGCCAACTCATGACTCGTGTCTCAAGCGACGTGGACATGGCGCGCATGTTTCTCAGCGCCGGCCTGGCGCTGCTGCTGCGTACGCTTCTAATGGTAATCGGCAGTCTTGTCATGATTCTCATGATCGACTGGCAACTCAGCATGATCATGGTGGTTGTACTGGCGCTGTCTTCGAGTGTCATTTCTTGGCTCTTGCGTGTAGTTGGCCCCCTCTTCTCCAAGGTGCAGCAACAACTGGGCAGACTCAATACCATGGTGCAGGAGAATCTGGCCGGCGTGCATGTCGTCAAAGCGTATGTGCGGGAGCAGCACGAGGTCGAGCGCTTCAATGCCCAAAATCTGGACTACATGGAGCAGAACATCAGGGTTGGGCGCTATCTGGCTTTGGTGATGCCCGTGCTGTTGATCTTCACCAATGTTGGCGCAACGGTTGTCATCTGGTGGGGCGGGCTTGACGTCATAGGCGGGCGTCTGACGATCGGCGAATTGGTCGCCTTCAACAACTATCTGCTGATCGGAATGTCGCCCCTGCTGCTTCTCAGCAATATCCTGTCGATGGTCTCGCGGGCAGAAGCCTCGGCCAAGCGGATCGTCGAAATGCAGGACATGGAACCGGCCATCCAGCCGCCTGCCGAACCCGTCGTCGATAGAAAGCCGACCGGCGAAATTACGTTCGACAATGTTCATTTCCACTATTCCGGCTCGCTGCCGAGAGGTTTGGATCACTCCGATGCCTCCACTGACGGGCTGATGGCGAATGGGCACAGGTCCGGCAACGGCAGATCGGGCGCGATCGGCGAGGAGGTGTTGCATGGCATTCATCTGCGCGCCGAGCCGGGGCAGAAGGTCGCCCTGATGGGCGCGACCGGAGCCGGCAAGAGTACCCTTGTCAATCTGATCCCGCGCTTTTATGATGCGGTTGACGGCGCAATCAGGTTGGACGGCATAAATGTGCGCGATTGGGAACCGACCAGTCTGCGCAAACATATCGGAGTCGTATTGCAACAGTCTACGCTCTTCGCGGGAACTGTGCGCGAGAACATCGCCTATGGGCGGCCGGATGCGTCGTTGGATGAGGTGATCAACGCGGCGCAGACTGCCCAGGCTCACGATTTTATTGAGCGAATGCCCGATGGGTACGAAAGCACGGTCGAGGCGCGCGGGGCCAACCTGTCCGGCGGGCAGAAGCAGCGCATCGCCATCGCCCGCGCGCTGCTGACGCAACCGGCTGTGCTCATTCTTGACGACAGCGCCAGTTCGGTTGATCTCGATACGGAACTGCGCCTGCAAGAGGCGCTCACTGAGGGGCTTGCGCACACGACGACCTTTATTGTCGCCCAGCGAATCAGCAGCGTCGTTGATGCGGACCTGATCCTGGTCCTGGACAATGGCAGGATTGCAGCCCAGGGTACCCATGAGGAACTCCTGGCCAGCAGCGCAATCTATGAGGAGATCTACTATTCCCAGTTCGAAGAGGCATGAGCCCCGCAGGCGGCGCCAACAGTAAGACGATTGAGTCCACTTTCCCATGACTGTCACGCGACCACCACAACGACAACCGATGCGCCTCGGCTTTGGCGGCGGCGGCATGCTTACAGGCGAGGCTGCCGACAACACGCGCAGTACCCTGATGCGTATGGCCGCATATCTGCGCCCCTACCGCCTTCAACTGCTTGTCGTCGCCCTGTTCGTGACGGTCAGCACCTTGTTACGGCTTTACGGGCCAATGCTGATTGGCCGCGCCATCGATCTGTTCATCGCAACGGGGGACGCCGAAGGATTGCGAAATCTGGTCTTTGGGATCGTGGCCATCTATGTCGGCGCGGGCGCCGCGTCCACGGTGCAGGGATTGATCATGGTGATGCTGGGTCAACGCTTCGTCTCCGACATTCGCGCCGGCCTGTTCAGCCACATGCAGATCATGTCGATGGCCTTCCACGATCGCAACCAAGTGGGCGATCTGATGAGCCGAATCACGAACGACTCTGAGGCCATCAATCGCACCTTGTCCAACGGCCTGATCGAATTTGTCTCCAATATCCTGTTGCTGGGCGGCACATTTGTAGCGATGTTTCTGCTCAACTGGCAGTTGGCGTTGGCGATGCTGGTGCTGATGCCGTTGATGCTGTATATCACCGGCGAAGTAACCCGCCGCAGCCGCGCGGCGTTCCGCACCGTCCAGCGCAACCTCGGAGCGCTGAACGCAGTGATGGAGGAGAACATCGCCGGCGCAAGAGTAGTCCAGGCTTTTGCCCGCGAGGAGGAGGTGTTTGCCGACTTCTACGAGGTCAACTCCACCTACCGAAAGGCCGGGATGACCGCCGACATCATCACCGCCGCGCTCGGCCCGATGTTCACGACAATGATGACGATCACGATTGCCGCGGCCGCGCTTCTGGGCGGCTGGCTGGCGATTGAAGGGATTCTGGAAGTCGGCGTGTTGGCGACCTTCATCATCTACATAATGAACTTCTTCCGGCCCATGCGGGGCATTGCCATGCTCTACAACCAGTTGCAGTCGGCGCTGGCCGGTGCGGAGCGCATCTTCGCGGCCCTTGACGTGCAGCCTTCGGTCACGGATCGCCCGGACGCGCCGCCTCTGGAGGAAATTCAGGGGGATGTCGTCTTCGAAAACGTGAGTTTCAGCTATGGAGCCGAACCGCCGTCCGAGCCTGCCGCACATGCCAGCCCCGCGATGAATGGCAGGCGCAATGCTTCCCACCGGGAAGCTAGGGGCAGAGAGCGGAGGTCAGAAACCGGCTCTCAGGCCAATGGCATGGAAAGCCCGCAGCCGGAACAGGTCTTGCAGAACATCAGTCTACACGCCGAGCCGGGCGCAACCGTCGCGCTGGTCGGCCCTACCGGCGCCGGCAAGACCACAATCATCAGCCTTCTCAGCCGCTTCTATGACGTGGATGCGGGCAGCATCCGCATCGACGGCCACGATATTCGCGACGTTCAGCAGGCTTCGCTACGCAAACAACTGGGCATCGTATTGCAGGATACCTTCCTCTTTTCCGGCACAGTGCGCGAGAACATCCGTTACGGTCGGCTGGATGCGACCGATGAGGAGGTCGTTGCCGCGGCCAGCCTGGCCAATGCCGACGGCTTCATTCGCCTGCTACCGGGCGGATACGACTCACAGGTTTCGGAACAGGGGAACAACTTCAGCGAGGGGCAGCGCCAGTTGCTTGCCATTGCCCGAGCAGTGTTGGCGGACCCCCGCATCCTCATTCTTGACGAGGCCACCAGCAGCGTGGATACGCGCACGGAGGTACATTTGCAACAGGCGCTTCTGCGGCTGCTGGAGGGGCGCACCGCCTTTGTCATCGCCCATCGTCTCAGCACCATACGCAATGCCGATGAAGTACTGGTCGTGAACGATCACCGCATTATCGAGCGCGGCAGCCATGATGAACTGCTGGCGCAAAAGGGTTTCTATCACGACCTCTACACGAGCCAATATATGCGGGTGACAAGGACGGCGGCAAGGATCGAAAAGTGAAGTGCGGGTAAGGGTTCACAGCCTATCCCTCTCCCGCCTAACTGCGGTTCAGACGATGCGCTCTCCGCTTTCGCCATCAAATAATTGCAACTCGGTATCGTCCAACTGTGCCAAAACCTGTTCCCCACGCGCAATGCGGGCGCGGGCGTCCGCCTGTCCAACAAGACGATGACCACCGCTCTGGAAATAGATGAGCTGAATCTGCCGACCGTAGTCCGGTTCCACCGACTCCACCGTGCCATGCCAGATGTTGGACTGAGCCGGTTGCTTCCCCCTTGCATCGGGCGCTGCCCCTCCATCGTCAACCGCAACTTGCACTGATTCGGCGCGGATGCCGACAGTCAGGGCATCGCCGGACTTGAGGGCTGCAAGCTGTGACGGCGCCGGGCTTAGCCCCAATCCATGACCCGCATCTAAGCCGCCCTCCCTCACTTCAACATTGTGCAGCAGATTCATCGGCGGGACGCCGAGAAAACCGGCAACGAAAGTGTTTGCGGGACGAAGCCGCACGTCGTTGAAGGGGCCGACCTGCTCGATCTGCCCGGCCCTCATGACCGCCACCTGATCCCCCAGCGCCATCGCCTCGGTCTGGTCATGGGTAACATAGAGCGCGGTAATGGAGAAACGGCGCAGCAATCGCTTGATCTCCACCCGCGTCTGCGAGCGCAGCTTGGCGTCCAGGTTGGATAGCGGCTCATCGAAGAGGAAAACGCGTGGCCGCCGCACGATCGCCCGTGCTATGGCGAGGCGCTGCTGTTGTCCGCCGGATAACGTGCCCGGCTTGCGCTGGAGCAGGGCGCGAAAGCCGATCCCCATTATCTCGGATGTGATCCGAATGCGCTCTTCCGTTTCGGCGTCCGGCGCTTTGTGCATGCGAAAGAAGAAGGAGAGATTGCCGTGTCCTTCAAAGTGGGGGTAGAGCGCATAGTTCTGGAAAACCATGCCGATGAAGCGGTCTTTGGGCGCAACGTCCTCCATGTTCTGGTGGTCGTAGAAGAGACTGCCCCGATAGTCGGATTCCAGCCCGGAGACAACGCGCAGCAGCGTACTCTTTCCGCAACCGGACGGCCCCAGAATCGCCATCGTCTGACCGTCGGGGACTGTCAGATCGACATGGTCCAGCGCCCGCACTCGGTCTGGCTCTTCGGGCAATACTTCGCGTGCATGGGGCGTGAACGCGCGCATCCTCGGAAGGGCAGCCCCCTGGTTAGGTCGGCTGTGCAATCCGAACTCTTTGCAAACTTTGCTCAAGCGAATTGTAGCCACCCTGTTGTCCGCCTTGCCCTTTCGGGACGAATACTCTCGCCCCATGAATGACTCTTCTCCGGCAGTTCACCCACCGCCATTTTACAGGGAGATTCGCAATTGAGCGAACGCCGCCCGCCTTCCTGTAGGAGTTTGGATTTCCATTTGCGTTGATCCTGCTGATCAGTGTAATCTAAACTAGAGATAGGTTTAGGATTTTACGCAAAGACATCGGGGGAAATGCCGGTTATGGACGGCCCGAAGCGAACACCTCTGAATAATAAACAGGTTGCCGATCTCTTCCGTTCGATTGGCGATCTTTTGCAGATTCTGGGTGAGAGCCGCTTTGTCGTCATCGCCTATCAGAACGCAGCGCGAACCATCGATGGCCTCGAAGTGGACATTAATGCGGTTGCCGCCGAGGGCGGACTGGAGGATCTCCCAAAGATAGGGAAGGCCATCGCCGAAAAGATTGGCACACTTCTCGAAACCGGCGCTCTGCCCTACTATGACGAGCTTGCGGCGCAAGTGCCCGCCGGCGTTGTAGCGATGATGCAGGTGCCGGACGTCGGCCCGAAGACCGTACAGCGGCTGTGGAAAGAGCTGGACATCACCAGCGTGGCGGCCATGCAAGCGGCTGCGCAAGAGGGGAAACTTCGGGGCTTAAAAGGCTTCGGCGCCAAGACCGAAGAGCGCATTCTCAAGAGCATTGAACTGCTCAAACGGCGCTCCGACGACCGCACGCCCATCGGGGCTTCCCGTCCGCTGGCGGAAAGCCTCGCGCAAGCGCTGGAAGCGGAGATCCCGTCAGGAACGCTGCAAAGAGTCGAGATCGTGGGCAGTCTGCGCCGCTGGCGGGAAACGACGGGCGAGATCAGACTGTTGGCCGCCAGCAATGCGCCGCAACGGGCAATTGAGCTGTTTGAGAGTTTGCCCCAGGCCGTTGCCGTGCTGGAAAGCGGCGCCATGCAGACGAGCGTTTCACTGACCAATGGGATGCGCGCCACGTTGCGCGTGGTTGAGGCCGATCATTGGGGCGCAGCCCTGTGCCACGCCACGGGCAGCCAAGCTCATTTCGCCGCCCTGGGCGAGCTTGCGCTGAGCAAAGGTTGGCGTCTCGATGAATCTGGATTGACCGCCCAGAGCAGGTCTGCCGGGACCAATGGCGAAACGCCGGATCAGTCTGGCAGTAAAGACCAGCAGCAGTTCTTCAGAAGCGAAGAAGCGTTGTACCAGTTCATCGGGCTACAGTGGACGCCGCCGGAAATGCGAGAAGGCGACGGGGAGGTAGCCGCGGCGCAGTCTCAAGGGTTGCCGCAGTTGATCGCGGCGAATGAGATCCTCGGCGAGTTGCACGGCCATACCACCTGGAGCGACGGCAAGGCGTCTGTGGCAGAGATGGCCGAAGCGGCGCGCAGCAAGGGCTATCGCTATTGGGCGGTCACTGATCACAGCGTCGGGCTGGGCGTAACCCAGGGCGTGGACCCTGAGGCGCTCCTGGCCCAACGCCGCGAACTTGACGCGGCAAATGAGCGTTACGCAGACGAAGGCATCGACTTCCGCCTGATTCAGGGCACGGAGGTTGAAATATTGGGGGATGGCGAGCTGGGCTTGCCCGATGACGTGCTTGCTACGCTTGATATCGTGGTCGCCAGCATCCACATCGGCCTGCGTCAGGAACGGGAACGAATCACGGAACGCTGTTTGCAGGCGATTCACAATCCGCATGTGGACATCCTGGGCCATCCCACCGGTCGCTTGCTGGGTCGCCGTTCCCCCTCGGAGATCGACTTGGAGAGGATTATGCGGGTCTGCGCCGCGACGGGGACGGCGATTGAGATCAATGCCAATCCCGCCCGCTTGGACCTGTGTGCCGAACACGCAGGGCAGGCCGTCAAACTGGGCTGCAAGATCGTCATAAACAGCGATGCGCACAGCGTCGGCCAACTCGATCTGATGCCCTACGGCGTCCATACCGCCCGGCGTGGCTGGCTGCGTGCCGACGACGTGTTGAATACCAGACGACTGGATGAGCTACTTGGACTGCTCAAGAGAAATAGACCCGGGAGGTGCATAAAGTGATTGAAGACACCCGGCGACCGGACGGCGAACCGGAGTCCGATGAGCCGATCTTCAGAATTGACGAACCAGCCCCCCCGCAAACAGAACCAGTTTTGCCGGCGGATACAGAGCCGGAATCATTCCAGGATACAGCATCGGACCCGCCTGCTGACGAATGGCGTGCGGACAGCGAAGCAGCGTTCGGCGAGCCGGTCTTCGGTCAGGATGACCCATACCCCGAGCAGACGGAGCCTGAATTCTCGACCGTACCAAAACCGGAGCCTTCTGCGGATTCCGAGACTGACTTTTCAACCGATTCGGAGCCGAACTTTCCGCCAGAGACGGGACCGTATCCATCCTTGGACGTGGAGATTGAGCCGGGCGCCGACGAGCCGGTCTTCGCCGCGGACGGTGAACCGGCCGAATTGCCGAGTCCAGCGCCGTATCAGGAGTCCCACGATTCATCAGGCGAGTCGTTTTTGACTGACGCGCCTGCATTTGAAATGGTTTCGGGCGGGGCCTTGGAAGAAGAATCAGTCGTGGAGGAGTTCGAGGAGCAAACCTTCGCAACGTCACAGCCGCCGCAAGAGACCGAGTGGGCCAACATCGCCCCCGATGCGGATTCGACAGCCGAGCCTCTTCCTGAAAAAGAGTATGCTTTGTTTGACGAGACGCCTGCTGCGGATGTCGCTGCGAGGTCCGCGCCGCGCCGTCGCTTGGGACGCACCGGCCCCGTTTGGGTGATCGGCGGAATTGTACTCGTTGTCATAGCCGGGCTTGTGTGGCTGGCTATCTCCCGACTGACCGGGCAGCCGAACGATTCCTCGCAAGCAGTGTCCGAGCCTACGGTGCAACAGGTGGAAGCGGTGGCCCCGACGCCTGCGTCCCCGACGGCCACGACTGGGCCTACGCCCACTACCGCTCCTGTAAGACTGCCGATTGGAGCCAATGTCATGGTCGCCGACACTGACGGGCAAGGCGTTAACCTGCGAGAAGAGCCTGGCAGGTTTGGTACCTTTGTGACCGTCCTTGCGGAAGGAACGGTGCTTGCGGTTCTGCCTGCAGAGCCGGAGGATGAGGAGTATCCTGCGGTCGCAGACGGACATCTGTGGTACCGCATGAGAGTCATTGCCGAGGAAGGAGAAGAGCCTCTGCAAGGCTGGAGCGCGTCCGACTTCTTCGTTGTGGTCGAGCAATAAACCCAGGCTCACTTTGCCGCCTCACGTAGTTCTAAGAGATGCGTGTGACCAACATTGTCATTGAACGGACCCGCCATTCACGTGCCAGTCTGTGTCGCGCGTTCACCGTTCACTCGAGACCCGCTTAGAGACCGATCCTCCGAAAATGGACCTACCACGAAAGCGGGTTGAAGACCTGAGCCAACTCATTGCGCATCACCAGCACCGCTATTACGTCCTCGACGATCCTGAGATCAGCGATGCCGCGTTTGACGCCCTCTTTCGGGAACTCCAAACCTTGGAGGAGCAGCACCCCGAACTTCAGGACCCGAACAGCCCGACTGTACGGGTGGGGGGCGCGGTCGCCGAACGCTTCGAAAAAATACGGCATGAAGTCCCGGTTCTCAGCCTGGCCAACGCCTTTGGCGAAGAGGATCTGCACAAGTGGCGGGATCGATTGTTGCGCCTTTTGCCGGAAGATGAGCACGCGCGCCTCGGCTACGTTGTCGAGCCGAAGTTCGATGGCCTGACCGTCGTTTTACAATATGAAGACGGGCGCTTCACCTTGGGCGCGACGCGGGGAGATGGCGAGGTCGGCGAAAACATCACCCCAAATCTGCGCACGGTTCACCAACTGCCGCTGCATATACCCGTGGCCCGGAAGGTCGATACTGCCGCAGTTTCGGAGCTTTCGTCGCCCCGCCATCTGATCATCCGCGGCGAAGTCTATGTGGAAGTCGCTGCATTCGACGCCTTCAATCAGTCCCAGGAGGAGCAAGGGGATCGCACCTACGCAAATCCCCGCAACTTCGCCGCCGGCTCCCTGCGCCTGTTGGACAGCGGCATCAGCGCCGAGCGTCCGCTCAAGCTGTGGACGTATCAAACCTTTTTGCTGGAAGGGGAAGACAACGCCCCTCTTTCCCATTGGGACTCGCTGCAACGTCTGCGTGCGTATGGCTTCCCCGTCTGCGAAGAGTCCCGCTGCTTCAGCGACGGCGAGTGGGAAAAGCTGATCCAGTTCGTCACCAACTGGCACGAACTGCGGGCGCGCTTGCCATACGAACTGGACGGCATGGTGGTCAAGGTTGACCTGCTCTCCCACCAGGAGCGGCTGGGCTTCACCGGCAAGGATCCCCGCTGGGCGGTCGCTTTCAAAACCGGCGGCGAGGAGGCTACGACAAAGCTGCTTGATATTGGCGTGAAAGTTGGGCGCACCGGCGCAATCACTCCCAAAGCGGTCCTGGAACCGGTCCCCATCGGCGGTGTGACGGTGCAGGCCGCTACGCTCCACAATGCCGATTACATCGAGGAGCTAGACTTCCGCATAGGCGATACCGTGCTGGTGAAGCGGGCCGGAGATGTCATCCCCAAAGTGTTGCACCCTCTTAAGGACCTGCGCAATGGCAGCGAGCGGCCTTGGCAGATGCCGACCGCCTGCCCGTCCTGCGCTCAGACGCTCGTGCGCACGCCGGAGGAGTCCGCCACCTATTGCGTCAACAACGCCTGCCCGGACCAGCTTGTGCGCAAAGTCGAGTACTTCGTATCCCGAGGCGCGATGGATATTATCGGCTTCGGAACCAAGCAGGCTGAAATGTTCGTTGATGAAGGGTATGTCCTTACGCTGGCCGACATCTATCGACTGCCCTGGGAGCGGATCGAAGAGATCGGAGGCTATGCTGACAAGCGGATAGAGAATCTGCGCCTCGCGGTGGAGCAGAGCAAGAGCCAGGGTCCAACGCGCCTATTGACCGCGTTGGGGATTCGCTTTGTCGGGTCTGTCGTGGCGGAACTGCTGATGGCCCGCTTCAACTCTCTCCACGAACTTATGGCCGCGGACGTGGAGACGCTCAGCGACATCGAAGGGATCGGCCCGAAAATCGCCGAGGCGGTCGTCGACTATTTCACGCTGGAGCCGAATCGTGCGCTGGTCCAATCGTTTGCCGAGTTGGGCGTCGAACTGACCATGCCGCAGCGCGAACCAGAGGACGCCCCAGATGCGCAGCCCTTCTCCGGAAAAACGTTTGTGATTACCGGAACTCTGCCTACCATGAGCCGCAATGAGGCCAAGGCTCGCATTGAGGAATGGGGCGGGAAGGTAACCGGCAGCGTCAGCAGCAAGACTGACTTTCTGCTGGCGGGCGAGAAAGCGGGCAGTAAGTTGACGAAGGCGCAGCAGCTTGGGATAACGATCCTGACGGAGCAGGTGTTGCTGGCTGGAGTTGCCCAGCCTGAGTAACACAGGCCGTCTCCCTACTCGGTAAGCAACTTAGTGCGCGCGCGTTGCCAACCTAAATAGCCAATTCGCCTGTGATTCGATAGAATTCAGTATGATGGCCAACGATTCGAGGTCGGTTGGAGAAGTAGTGCCGCCCATCAGCGCAGAGATTGACTTGCTACTGCCGTCTGAGGCAGTGTCCCACTTGCTGCATGAGGGGGCCGCTCTCTTTGCGGCCGGCGACGCTTCAGGGGCGGCCCGGAAATACACTGAGGCGACCGATGCTGCCCTTGAGAGAGATGACCGCGCCGGGTATGGGCGGGCCATGGCGCAACTGGCCGCGCTGGAAGAGTCCTGCGGTGATGTCGAAGGTGCCTTCGCGCACAATCGAGTGGCCCAGGAGACGTTTCTCGCCATCGGGGACGGCGCCGGGTTGGTGCAGGCCTTTCGCGTAGACGCCTTTCTGCATTTGCGCGCGGGCGGTCATACTGCCGCGGCTTCCTCCTTTGCCAAGGCGTTGGGACTGGCTCTCCAACTGGATACACGGATGGTGCTGGCGACGCTCAGCCAGGTCATCCCCGCGGCCAGGCATCTTATCGAATCGGATCAAGTTTCCGCACTTCTGCCGCTGGGCGCTGCCATGCAGCAGGCGGTGGAAAGTTCTGAACCAGATCGGCTGCCGGATATGTCCGACTTTTCCGAGTTGGTGGAGACGGTCGGGGGCGTGTTGGCTCCGCTGGGCGTGATGGCCGAGGAGCCGGGGTTGACCGCGACGCAGCGGCGAAACCTTGCGGCTCGCGCCACGCACCAGGCGTGGCTTGTGGACGCACTGACGAAGCGGCGCTGGGCCTTGGCCGTGCTGGTGAAGGAAACGCTACAAACAAAGTTGGACTTTCAAGAGGAATTGGATTAATAACCATGACTGAAATCTGGACGCCCGGCAGCCCGTCTCCATCTCAATCGGAGGGAGGCATCGAACTCCCCAAAGGGTTCTCAACCTCGCGGCGTAGAGAGCAAGAACAGCCGGAGGCACAGTCCGAGCCGCCCCCGTCAACCGAGCATACCTCGCCACAGCAACCTGAAACGACCGCGGACGATCCTGAGAGCGGGCCACAAGGCGCGCCTCAGCAACAGCCTGGACTGAACCTGCTCTTTCCACCGGCGGGCGCACAAGTCAACTGTCCGAGCTGCGGCACAACCTACACGGCAGCGGTGTTCTCGATCGTTGATTTCGGCGCAAACCCGGAACTCCGACCGATGGTGCTGGGCGGGCAGATCAACACGGCTGTCTGCTCTTCCTGCGGCGCAGGGGGACCCCTCAGCGTGCCTCTGATGATTCACGACCCGGAGCACGAGTTTTTGGGCGTCGTCGTTCCCGGCCAGGCCAGGCTGGACGATATCCAGCTTCAGAAGGTGATCGGCGACATGAGCCAGGCGCTGATCGGGCGGCTGCCGTCGGACCAGCGCCTTGGGTATATGTTTCAACCGCAGCAGTTCTTCGAATGGGACTCGCTGATTGAGAAGCTGTGGGGCTTTGAAGGCGTCACGCCGGAGATGCTTCGCCGCCGCCGCGAGCAGTCGGAACTGATCGGCAGCCTCGTGCGCCTGGGCAGTGACGAGGGCGCGATGCAGATGGTTGTGGAGCGCAACATGGTGCTGATAGACTCAGGATTTTTTGTACTGTTGGGCCAGGTGATCAATGCCGTGGCCGCGGAGGGTCAGGCGGAGCAGCACGAGGCTTTGATGAATCTGCGTCGTTCGCTGATGGACACTACCGATGCCGGCAAGGAGATGAAGGCGTTGGAAGCGCGCGTGCAGGAGGCGGTGGGTAAGCTCGGCCCGGGCACAACCCGTGAGGGGTTGCTCTCGCTTTTGCTGGAGTATTGGATGGAGGGGGAGAGCGGCGAAGCCATCGCCACAACGGTCATGAACGCGGCGGCCGGCATGACAGATTACCAGTTCCTCCTCGGCCTCGCCGACCGCCTGGAGCAGACCAGTGACCCGGAAGAACGCTTGGCGCTGATCGCGATACGGGAGCGTATCGTCGAGATGGGTGAGCAGCGCAACCAAAGCCAGCAGGCTGCCATGCAGCAGGTGCAAGGCGTCCTGCAGGAAATCTTGCAAGCGCCGGACACGGATGCGGCCTTGCTGGAAAACGCTGACCAAATCAACGATATGTTCCTGGCGCTGCTGGCCTCCAACATTCAGCAGGCCCAGCAGAGCAGGGCCGCCTTCGCAGTGCAACGGCTGCGGGTGATTTACGAAAAAGCGGTCGCGATCGTGGAAGAGCGCATGCCGCCGGAGTTAAGGTTACTCAATCGCCTCATCTCTGCGCCGGATGAAGGCACATTACGTGGTCTGCTGCAAGAGAACCGTTCTGAGTTGTCGCAGGAGTTTGTGGACACGCTAAAGTCGTTGGAAGAACGGTTCAACGGTGAAGGCAATAGGGCGTTGGCGAGCCGTGTCAGAAGCATTCGCGGGCAGGTCGCCCTCATGCTCTGACGAAGAGCTCCCTTCTACAATTCATAGCTGTCAGATTGTCGGTTGAAATCGCCGCGTATCTCCAAGAGCATGGAACAAGTATGACTGAATCCAAGAATGTCTCTGCAGAGCTTGTAACCTCTGGTACGGAAATCCTCCTCGGCGACATTGTCGATACAAATGCCACCTGGATCGCCCAGCAGTTGCGCGAGATTGGCGTCAATCTTTACTACAAGACTACCGTCGGCGACAACGAACCGCGCTTGCGAGGCGTGCTGGAGATGGCGCTGGCGCGCAGCGACGCGGTTCTCATTACCGGCGGGCTGGGTCCGACCGCCGATGACATAACCCGCGACGCAATCGCCAACGCTACAGGCTGTCCGCTGGAACGCCATCTCGAGATCGAGGCAGGATTGCGGGAACGCTTTGCCCGCTGGGGCTATCGGCAGATGACAGAAAACAACCTGCGCCAGGCTCTCATCCCGCAGGCGGCGACCGTGTTGGATAACCCAGTTGGCACGGCCCCCGGCTTCATCACCTTTGATCGTCGCCACGGGCGCAACGCCAAGGTCATCGCCATGCCTGGCGTCCCTCGTGAGATGAAACGAATGATGGCCGACCTGGTGCTTCCCTATCTGCAGGAGTTGACCGGCGGAGTCGGTATCATTCGCCGACGCATTCTGCGCACGGTAGGCATCGGCGAAAGCAACCTGGATGCTGAACTGGGCGACCTGATGAACAGCGTCAATCCGACGATGGGTTTGGCCGCGCATCTGGGGCAGGCCGATGTACGGATAGCCGCCCGGGCCGCCAGCGCCGATGAAGCAGAGCAACTGTTGGACGAAATGGAAGAGCGGGTGCGCGCGCAGATCGGCGACTATATCTACAGCACAACGCCGGACGAAGCGGTCGAAACTGTGCTTGCGCGGCTGCTGAACGAGGCCGACGCGCAGGTGGCCCTGCTGGAAACAATGACCGCCGGAGCAATCGCTGAACGAATGCAGAAAGGCACGGGATCGGAGCAACGGTCTCGCGTTCACCCTGCCGATTCTTCGAGTAAAACGCTGCGTCCACTGCTTGACCTCCCCCCCGAAAGCGACGTGGCGAGACAACTGGCCGTGCGGTTGCGTGAGGAATACGGGGCTTCCCATGGAATTGCACTCATCACCAGCGGGCGGCCGGATGAGACCTTCCATTCCAACCTGGGCGGCGAGACGTGGATTGGTTGCGCTGGGCCGGACCGCACTGAAGTCGTTCGCTTCCCCTTCGGCGGCGCGGACCGTCTGACGAATGCCTGGGTGGGCAACCGGGCGATGGACTTGCTGCGCCGATTTCTGCTAGACCTTGACGTATAAAAAGTGGGCTGTTCCCCCGTAGAAGACGGAGAATTGAAGAGCGAGAACCCGTCTTGCTTCCCAATCCTCACCTTTCGTTTTCTCTCTGCCCCTTACGAGATTGCATCAGAGCGTGGGCGAGACCCATGCGTTGCGCGCCGCGCCTTTGACTTCCAATTCTCTTATGAGTTTTAAGCGCAACCTGCCGGTTCCACTCAGATACTCGCGAAACGTTCTGCGGCGAGGCCTGCCCGCGTTTGTCCGGCCCTACCTTCTGTTAATCCTCGGCAGCGCCATACTGCTGAGTTTCGTCGTGGTTGGTTCCGGCGACGCCACCGACCCCGGAGAGACAGTCGAAATCACCCATTCGCGGGATGCCATTGTAGACGGACCACCGGTTGGAATCAACAAACCGGAGCAAGCTCCCAGTTTAGCCCCCGCTCAGAAGCCGCCGCAGTCGGCTTCTGAGCAGAACGCGCCCACGGCCACACCAACGGTTACGCAGATACCAACCGCTACGGCAACTGCTACGCCTTTTCCAACGCCGACGCCGCAACCTATTCCAGTTGTTGCGCCCCTACGGACAACGACAAATGTGTTGATTTTGGGCAGCGATCAGAGACTCGACGAGCCAAACTGGCGCACTGATGTCATTATGCTTCTGATGATGAATCCGGACCTGGGCGAAGCGGCCATCATCTCCTTCCCACGCGATATGTACATCGACTACATTCCGGGGCATCTGCCAAATCGCATCAACGTAATCGACTATTTGGGAGAGTTGGACGAGCCGGGCGGGGGCGGACCGCGGCTACTGAGATCAATATTGGAAGAGCGTCTCGGAATTGTCATCGATCATCATGTTCGTTTTCGATTTGAAGGTTTTGAAGATGTCGTCGACAAATTGGGCGGATTGAGGATCTACGTCGATTGCTACCTGTATGAGTATTATCCCGAAGAGGGCATCTACCTCAACCTGCCGCCGGGTGAACATCTGCTGAGCGGGCAGCAGGCGCTCAGTTATGTGCGAAGCCGCAGGTCGGGCGGCGGTGATCTGGAAAGAGCGCGTCGGCAACAACGCGTGGTTTGGGCGTTGCGCAAGCAGCTTGTTGAAGAAGAGCTTCTGACACACGTGCTTCGTCTGCGCCAGTTGTACGAGGCGCTGCGCTATACGGTCGACACCGATGTGGGCCTATGGGACGCGCTGAAGTACGCTCGGTTTGGGCTGTCTCTGAATGAGAGAGGCGTCAAGGGCATGGTGCTGGGCGCCCCGGCGCTTACACAGGGCTGGCGGCAGGAGATGGCCGTGTTCCTTGTGGACTGGATCTACATCGCCACCGAACTCCGGCAAGTCTTCGACCGGCCGCCCCTGATCGACACCAATACAGCCATCAGTCCGAATCGTCCCCAGCCGGATGATGGGGGAGGAGGCGCCGCCGGCGGCGTGTCGAGGACCGAATGTCCGTGAACAAGACTTAGTGCGTAGGGCGTAGCGATGCGCGAAGGGTTGACCAGCTGCCCCGCGTCAACGTTTCTGGAGGAGATACCACCGCGAGCGTCTCGAGGTGTGGCTGGTAGGAACGCCCAACTCTTCGGCTACTATCTCCATCTCGCCTCCAAACAGAGTCGCAACTTCGCCCTCGTCCATACCGCGGGCGTAAGGGCCATCAGAGGGGTCTCGGTCGAATGTGTACAGGTGATAGTGTCCACCGGTACGCAGCGCCCGACAGACTCCCTCTGCATACCCCGGTCGACGCGCGTCGGATAGACTGTGGAGGCAGCCGATATCGAGCGCGTAGAGCGCCCCCAGGTTGCCAACCGGCAGTCGGCTCACATCCGCTTGAACGAATGTAGCTCCGCCGGACTGCGGGAAATCGCCACCACCACTGGCAAGCAGCCGTTTGTGTGCCAGCCTCAACGCCTGACCAGAGAGATCGAACCCAATGGCCCGGAGTCCCTTTTTTGCCAGAAAGAGCGTATTCAGCCCCGAACCACAGCCAATATCGAGCGCGAATGGGCCGGCGAAGGGCAACGCCTGCTCATTCCAAAAGACTTGCACTTCCGGAGGAGTGATGCCCGTATCCCACGGCGTCTGTCCACTACGGTAACGCTGATCCCAGTGGGCACGCAACTCGCTTCCTTGTTCAGCCGCCATTTGTCATCTCGATAGTCATGAGTCGTCGGTGAAATTCAACTGGTTGACGTCGGCTCCAGATCGTCGCCGTCATAGGGTCTTTCCATGCCCGCGCTGCTTTCCTCTGCAAAGTCCCGCGCCTCTTCGAAGCTGTCGAAATCTTCGGTGATGAAGTCTATAATCCGCTCGGCCAAAGCGACGGGAGATTCTATCATGGGGCTATGGCCGACCCCGCGCATGATTTCGAGATTGGCCGCTCCGGGAATCGCGAGCAGCGAACGCGTTGCGGCCTCCCGTTCGACGATTATGTCTGCCGTGCCCAGCAACAGCAGGGTCGGCAAGGTGAGTTGCTGGGCGTCATCCAGACGATTCCAGCGGGCCAGCGCCTCGGCCACAGCGGTAAAGGCGGGGGGCGCCATACTGGCCGCCTCGTCCACGAGCAGATCGAAGAACGCATCGAATTCCGGTTTGTTCATCGTCGGCGGCGGGGCGGTTGGCATCAACGCCTGCAGGGCCCGGCGCAGGAGGGATCGATCTGTTCGCATTTGCTCCAGGAGTTGCAGCCCTTGCAAGGGAGTAAACACCCCTTCAATTGGCACGCTGTCCACAAGAATCAGGCTGTGCAACCGCTCTCGATGGCGCAAGGCGTACTCTATGGCGATGGCTCCGCCGCTGCCGTGTCCAATCAGATCGAACTCTGACAGGCCCAGCGTCTCAACAAAGCCAGCGACATCGGCGGCCTGTTCTTCGATTCCATATCCGCTCTGCGAGTGGCTGCTCTGTCCGCATCCTCTTAGGTCGGGCGCGACGGCGCAGACGGAATCGGGCAGAATGGCGCAGAACGGTTGCCACCATAGGCTGGACGCGTGCGAGCCGTGCAGCAGAAGTATGGGCACGCCGTCAACGCTGCCGGACACGCGGTAATGGATAGTTAAGCGAGTTGTTTGGACAAATGGCATGAAGTTAATTTCGTGTAGTCATCAATAACTACATACAAACCACAGTCCTTTTTTCAAAAAATCACCCAAACCTGTTCATCTCTCGTCCCGCTTCATCCTCTTCAGGCACAAATAGCAGGAGCAAGGCTGCCGCGGCCGGTTCTGGATGAGGGCCTTCGACACGGCCAATTTCCTCCTCAGCGAAGATCAGGCCGCCGCGAATGACCGTACCATCCGCCTCCAGCCAGCCCAAGCTACCGCCTTCAAACAAGCCATGGCTGCGGACTTCGCCAGCGGTTGTGATCGATCCTAACTCCTTCTCGTCAAAGCGCGTGTCTCGAAACACGCGCCAGCCGCCCTCTTCCCGATGACAGCGCCCGATGCGGATGCCCTCGTCCCAACGTAAGCGGAAAATTTCTCCACCGGATACATAGCCAACCGGATCCTCCCCAGTACTGCGGGAGCGATAGATCGTTGTGCGATCGCTATCTGATTTCGGTGACTCATTCATAGGCAGATTTTAGCATCTCGGTGGGACAATCACGAATCTGGCCGCCATGAGGAGATGGAGCCATGCAGCTAGTTGGTTTATCCGACTCGCGGGCAGTCAACGCCGGAAGAACAGACGCTTACGGCTCAAGTCGTGAAGGAGGACCGTCGCCGCGTTTCTGCCGGCCGCGCCCATGATGCCGCCGCCGGGATGTGTGCTGGCGCCGGTCAGATACAGCCCCTTGACCGGCCCTCGATAGTGCTCATGTCGAGCGCAGGCCGCAGTGTAAACATCTGATTGACCGACATCTCCAGATGCATGACGTTGCCGCGCAACAGTCCCAACTCCCGCTCCAGCCAGAGGGGCGACTGCACCAGCCTGCCGATTTCAGCGCCGACTACATTGGGCGCGTACTCCGCCAACTTGGCAAGCATGCGGTCGGCCACCTGGTCGCCGATGGCCTCCCAGCTTTCGCCCGAAGCCAACTCATACGGGAAGTACTGTCCCCAGAGAAAGAGTACGTGTTTGCCGGGCGGGGCCAGAGTCGGATCCACGGCGGAGAAGGTCATTGCTAAGAAACCAACCGCTCAATAGGAATCAAGTGCATAAACTCCTGCCGGGTGCGAGCGTCATCCCGGAAGCAGCCACGCATAGCGCTGGAGACTGCTGAGCTGGTCTGTTTCTGCACGCCGCGCATCATCATGCAAAAGTGATTGGCTTCAGTGACAACAGCCACTCCCTTTGGCTGCAAAACCTCCATCATCGCATCGGCAATCTGCGTAGTCATGCGTTCCTGTATCTGAAGGCGTCGAGCAAAAATATCTACAACTCGCGCTACTTTACTGAGGCCAATAATGTATCCATTGGGGATATACCCGATATGCGCTCTGCCAAAGAACGGAAGAATGTGATGCTCACACAGTGAGTAGAATTCGATATCCCGCACAATGATCATCTCCTCACTGGCTTCTTCGAATAGAGCATTGTTGACTGCCTTTTCCACGGACACTTTGTAGCCGCTGGTGAGGAATGCCATCGCATTTGCCACCCGTAATGGTGTCCGTTGCAGCCCTTCACGTTCCGGATCCTCTCCCAGATGCTTCAACATTTCGATGACAAGGCGCTCGAACTGCGGAGCATCCATATCCTGTTGCAGGGTAGTGGGTCGATGCGCGTTCACCTCTTTATGAATCATCCTTTCTCATCTCCGCGCGCGTGCGATAGATAGAAACCCCCACCGAATCAGCATAGCGTGAAGCTGTCGGCTTTGCTACTTGCACTTCTATCGCCGCGATACGATGATCGATCTCGCAGCATAGCTCTGCGATTTCTGCCACAAGACGTTCTACCAAGCGCGGCCGGCCGGACTCGATGTGCTGAACCACTGCCTTGCTAATCGTACTGTAGTTAACCGCATCCTCAATGAGATCGGACGCGGCAGCCGGTCGCGTGTCTGCCCACACGGTGATGTCCACACAAATGTCCTGTGGATTTTCGCGTTCGCTGGGGTTGATGCCCAAAATACCGCACGCCATGAGGCTTCTGATGAATATCTTATCCAGATTTCGCTCCATTGCCTTCGCTTCCATTTGAAGAACCAAAAGGAATATTATTACCTGATGTGCGACTTTAGTGAGTAACCAGGTCATCCAGATGTAGCGGAGGGCGACCGAGTTGTAGGTTCATAAAGACGCAGATGGTGTGTGAAAGCACCTTGCGGATCAGTCGATGCTGGTAGTGCCACAGGTCGTGGGCACGAGTGTTGGCGATATTGTAGCGTTCGGTCAGATGAGAACCGACGGTTTCGACAAGCTTGCGCCTTCGCCTGCTGAAGCGGGCGACAGGGGCGGGAAGGTGTACATTCATGTTTTTGCGCGGCGGTGTGAGTAGCTCCACCGCCTTCTTTTTGGCCAGTTCCAGTTGGCGAAAGCCATCAATGAAGCCTTTGTCTGCCAGGACAACACCTTGGAACTCTTCAAGCAAATCGTCCAGCAGTGGGAGGTCATGTGGTCGTGCTGGCAAGAGCGGGTAGTGAACAATCATGCCGGCGCGCGCAATGCGCAGACCCATCTTGAAGCCGTAGTAGTGCAACGTTTTGGCAGCACAATAGCCATAATCGGCATCGGGCTTGAAACAGCGATCCCGTTGACTGCGGGTGTACACACAGACCGGCAAGGGCATCGTGTCGATGGCCTGGACAGCATCGCTGGCTTGTCCACTGATCACCGTGAGTCGTTGTTGAATCATCGCTTTGACTTGCCATAGGTTGGCCGCTTGTCGCACAAAGCTGGTCCGCCCCTTGAGTTGGGGAAACCATGCTTGATAATGGGCGACGAAATAATCGAAAATCGCTTCATCCTTGTCGAATCCCAGATACTCTCCACATACCTCAAGCGTGATCACCTCCTCGTCGCTGAGCGCCGGGGCAAAGCCTCGTCTGCGCAGAGGACGGTCGCCTACAATCTCTCGCAAGTGATGACATACCAAACAGTAGACAGAGATGATAAAATGGTCTCGATCCATCGGTTTCTCTCCCCTCTATGAATAGTTATTCTTACACCTCTATTCTAGTGGAAGATGGCCGATGGATCATCCCTTCAAAAGTCGCACATTAGGTATATTATTAGTAACTACTCAGCCATTACCCAAAGTGCGACTTTCAATGGGCAACCAAGTCATCCAAGTGTAATAAATCGTGTTTGGAATCTGTCTGAAAAGGTCAGGTTCGGATCAAAACGGCACAAATGGTGCGAATTATGGCGTGTAGATGGAGGATTCACGCTTTCCGGCAGCCATTTTTGGCCTTTTTGCCGATGACCGTTCTTTTTCAAGCAACTTCCCAGACGAGGCTGAGTAGTTACTATTATTATATCATAGGACAATCCAAAACGCGCTTAATATAAGTTCAATTTGATACCAAGACTTTTCACACGGCCTGCATCCTGGGATCGCGGTGCCCTCTGGGCCTGTCTCGCCCGCTTTCCCGCTATTTGCAAGCTCTTGGTCTCATTTGGGATTTACATTAGAAAAGTAAACCAAGCGACAACAACAGGCTAAAGAGTAAAGACAACTGAGCCGTCGCAGCCAACACAGGATTGAGTGCCGTCCCAGTCGCTGAATAGATGGAACGGATTCTCATGCCGGCCTCTGGCAGACTGAGGAGCGGGAGCAGAATGGCAAGCCCGCCACCGAATCCGAGCCAGAGGACGAATGGGGCCGCGTAGGCCAAGGTCAGCAGGATGACATATTGAAGCTGCGTATTGCGAGCGCCGATCAGCACTGCCAGTGTGCGCTTGCCGGCCTTGGCATCGGTCTCGATGTCACGTAGATTGTTGACCACCAGAATGGCAGTGATCAGCGCGCCGACCGGTGCCGCGGCGAACAGTACCTCTGCCGAGAGAGTCCCGGCCTGCACAAAGTAGGTTCCTGCGACGGCAACCAATCCGAAAAAGATGAAGACAAACAGATCGCCCAACCCGTGATAGCCGAAGGGGAACGGTCCCCCGGTGTAGAGCAGGGCGGCCAGAAGAGACGCAACGCCTACGGCCAGAATTGGCCAGCCGCCGACCCGAACCAGATAGACGCCGACCAGAGCCGCCAGACTGCCGACTACAGCCATGCCAGCGCGCATCTCCTGTGCAGACAAGAGGCCGGCTGCCACGGCCCGAGTCGGTCCGAGTCGTTCGCGCGTGTCGGCGCCCTTGGCAAAGTCGAAAAAGTCGTTGGCAAAATTGGAGAGTATCTGTAGCAATAGTGCGCCGACCGTTGCGGCCAGCGCCGGCGCGGGGGAGAAGAAACCGTCCGACCAAGCGAGCGCCGACCCTACCAGTACGGGCGAGATGGCGGCGGGCAAGGTCTTCGGGCGAACGGCCAGCAGCCAAGCCGAATGCTTATCCCGAATTGCGTCTTGACGTCGGAGCGGTTGTACGTGGCTGCCGTTCTGATCGTTCACACGGTGTTCCCGGTGCTGCGAAGCTGGCCGGTCTGCGCTTCACAGTGCGCCATCCCGAGCCAATCCGCTATGCGAGACACTAAGCCAGCCTGAGTCGCTTGACCGTCCGGGCGGTCCGCAGGCCGAGCCAGAAGATGCCTGCCAATACGAACACGGAGAGGTACTCGCTCAACGGTATACGCACGATTTCGTTGAGCCTGACCCAACCAACCTGGCCGTAGACGAACAAAGCTGAGGCGACGAAGGCGCTGAGAACAAGCATTCGAATTCGCAGAGACAGGCCCAGGCCATACATTTGCGTAATGACCAGAATTCCGGCAAAGCCGAAGAAGAACATCGGCCATAAGCCATTGCCCTGCATGACCGCCACCAGCGTTCCATGGACCAGAACGGCCAACTCCAAAGTAAATGTCCACCAGCGATTGGTGTGGATGCGCGTGTAGAACAGGCTGACCTGCAAGAGTAGCAGGAACATATAGAAGAAGCCGATCAGATGACCGGATGTGGGCACCGTAGGGTGAAACCAGAACGTGTAAATGATCGCCCAGGCGAAAAAGTAGCCGTGGTTGGCGCGCGCGAAACGGATGACCTCCTTAGGGAAGGGCGCCGGTCTGCCGAAAAACTGCCCCCTGCGATTGTTTTCCATCAGCAGAACCCAGACGAGCAGGACGATGACCGCTCCCTGGCTGCTCCAGATGGGCGTGTCTTGGGCGAGGCCGTCATACCAGATATGGGTCTGTATCAGATGCAGGAAGATGAAGAAAGCACTGGCCGCCAGCGCAACAATGTTTGCCTTGTGAATGCCCTTCGTGTAGCGGTGCTATTCGATACGTTTGCGCATAGTAAATGATGCCCCAGATGGCAAGCTGATGGGCCAGGTAAAATCTCCAGGATGTCGCCCGCGTCCAGAAGGTCGGTGCGGGCAGTTTCCAGTAGTACCAGGCAGCGCCCGAGTCGGGCAGAAGTTCGATGCTGGACAGGCGGAAATCAAGCACCCAGATGAGTAGCGTAAACAGGGCGCTGAAGACAACGCCTGCCAACAGGACATGGGAAGACGAAAGCTGTGAGAGTCTCCGCGTCTCCGCTGTCGCAGGTATCTGTTCTCTTGCTGTCATTGCGGCCGCCTCAGTCAAGAGTGATGACTGCGGTGGGCCACCGGTCGAAGTGTTTTGCATGGTGACATCACTTGAAAATGCGGCCTGCAAGCGTTCTTTGCGGACCTAGCCTTTTCGCATAATAATTTGTGAATCCAGATGCCCACTCTCAACTTCTCCTTACGGGACGCTCGCGGTCTGGCATACCGCTCAGATTTTACACGAGATTGCGCAGCGCGGCAACGGCATCGCCGAAAAGGAACTCGTAGCCGTCCTCTTGCAGCCGGGCCGGAACCGCCCTCTGACCGTCCAGCAAGACCGTCGACATCTCGCCGAAAATGGTTTTCAAGGCGAAGGAGGGCGTCGGCAAGAGGGAAGGTTTGCCCATCACTCGTCCCAACTCGCGCACGAACTCGCTGTTACGAGGGGGACCGGGGGTAGTGAGATTGTAGGGGCCGGATGCGCTCTCGTTCTCCAACAAGAAGCGGATGGCGCCTACTTCATCGTCAATGTGAATCCACGGGAAATACTGTTTACCGCTGCCAAGCGGGCCGCCTGCGAACAGTTTGAACGGCAGCGCCATTCTGGGGAAAGCGCCCCCCTTCGCGCTGAGGACGACGCCCGTGCGAATGACTGGACGCCGCACACCCATCTCTTCCACGGCAGCCGTCGACGCTTCCCAGTCGAAGCAGACTTGCGCCAGAAAATCGGTCCCCGGGGACGCGTTTTCAGTCAGAGTCTCGTCATGGCGTGGCCCGTAGAATCCGACTGCCGAGGACTGAATCAACACCTTCGGCTTTGTCTCCGCCTCTCGGATGGCAGCCACAAGGGCCATGCCCGCATTGATCCGACTCTCCCTGATCCGCTCCTTGCGCGCCGGGGTCCAGCGCCCGTCCGCGATTCCTTCGCCGGCCAGATTGACGATCGCGTCAACGTCCGACGCCAGATGGCCCCATCCGCCGGTCGATACGCCGTCCCACTTCTGCAGACGAACGTCGCTGGGAACGGCCGCCTGAGTCCGTTCCGGCGACCTGGTCAGCACAACCACCTCACTATCGTCTTCAAGGAGACTTCGCACCAGCGCCGATCCGATCAGTCCGGTGCCTCCGGTCACTAACACTCGCATCATTCCTCCTGGCGTTCTATACGCTTCATCTCAAGACGGAACGGCAGCGGTCATCTGGCCGCTACGCAATACGGGATTCGCTTTACACATTGCTCTGCTAAGCCCAGGCGCTCAGCCCCATTTCCAGCGGATGTATGAGCGCCGGGTGATGGGGTCGCACGCGCACGCCGAAACTGTATTTGCCTGTCTCTTCAGGCACAAATGTACCATGATAGAGGACGCTTTCGTCGGACATGAACTGTTCAGACTCATGCTGCCCTTCACTTGACGAGGGACGGACTTGCATGGCAAACGCACGCGACGTGACGGGCTGCGTCGAACCCTCTGCGCCGCCGTCTGGGAGCGTGACCACTTCGACCGCCAGATCATCTACGGGCAGCCTGCCGGGCCAAACCTGGGCCTCAAATGCGACTGAATCTCCGATCTCTGCCTGAGCAGGGGGAAGTTCCGGCACGGCAACATGCACGGATGACCACGCGTTGCGCACGTGCCGCTTCCATAGCGACACCTGAAGCGCGGTTTCCCCATGATTTTCACGGTAGGCATTGTTGCTGTTCATCGCCGGCACATAAAGGGAACGTGTGTAGCCTGCCAACATGCGCCTCATGCTGAACTGCGGCCCACAGGTGGCTATCGCCCGACGCATTCGCCGCAACCAGTCTGCCCTGCGCGTGTAGTACTCCGGCACAACTTCATCTTCCAATATACTGTACAGGCTGAGCGCATCGGCCTCGTCCTGCGTGTCCACATCTTTGTATTCGCGCTCTTCACCGATCGCCCAGCCATTCTCAGAGTTGTAGCCTTCCCGCCACCAGCCGTCGAGAATGCTCAAATTGGACGCACCGTTCATGGCCGCCTTTTGGCCGCTGGTCCCGCTGGCTTCATAGGGACGGCGGGGCGTGTTCAACCAGACATCCACACCGCTGACAAGATAGCGGGCGACGTTGATGTCATAGTTCTCGATAAAGGCGATCTTGCCGAAGAAATCCGGCTCCTGGCTCAGGCGGTAGATGCGCTCGATCAGCGCCTTGCCGAAGTCATCCGCCGGGTGCGCCTTGCCGGCAAAAACTATCTGCACCGGACGCTCCGGACTGTTCAGAAGCCGCTTGAGCCGCTCTGTATCCTGAAAGATGAGCGTTGCGCGTTTGTAGGTGGCGAAGCGGCGGGCGAATCCCAGGGTCAACGCATCAGCATCGAACACCATATCTATCTGTGTGAGCTTACTATGACCTTCCCCATGGCGCAACTGCTGCCGCTTCAAGCGGACGCGCAGGAATTCGACCATTTTCTCCTTGCGCGCCAAGTGAGCTGCCCACAACGCCTCGTCGGGGACCGATTCGATCCCTTGCCAGGCGCTTGCCGCGTCCTTTTCTTCCTGCCAATCCGGGCTGAAGTAGCGATCGTATAAGGATCGCAACTCCGGCGCCAGCCATGTTTCCGTATGCACGCCATTGGTAATATGGTGGATAGGGACCTGATCCTCCGGCGTGTCCGGCCACAAATGCGCCCACATCTTTCTGGACACTTGACCGTGCAGTTCGCTCACACCGTTTTGATAGGCGCTCAGTCGAAAAGCCAGAACGGTCATGCTGAACTCAGCACCCCATTCATGTTCGTGGCGGGCCAGCGCCAGAAAGCGTTCCCGATCTATGCCCATCTGGCCCCAGTATTGCCAGAAGAACTTATCGACCAGTTCAAACGGGAAGGCGTCATGGCCGGCGGGTACAGGCGTATGCGTAGTGAATATGTTGCCGGCACGCACGATCTCGACCGCCGTGTCGAACTCAATTCCCTGTTGCACAAGTTCCCGAATGCGCTCCAGGCTCAGGAAAGCGCTGTGTCCTTCGTTCATGTGCCAGACGGTCGGCTCAAAGCCCAGTGCTCTCAGGGTACGGACTCCGGCGATTCCCAAGACGTATTCCTGGCTGATGCGCATTTCGTGGTCGCCACCGTACAGCCGGGCGCTGAGTTCCCGATCCTGGTGGGCGTTCTCCTCAACATCGGTATCCATCAGATAGAGGACGACCCGACCCACCTGTATTCTCCAGACTTTGGCATAGACCGTCCTCCCCGGCAGATCGACGTGGACGACGACCGGGATGCCGTCCGCATCGACTGCTTGGGTCGCGGGCATCTCGGAAAAGTCGATCTTCTCGTAGATCGCTTCTTGCCGCCCTTCTGCGTTGATCTGCTGGGTGAAATAGCCTTGTGGATAGAGGAATCCGACGCCGACGAAAGGCAGGCCCATATCGCTCGCCTCCTTGCAGTGGTCGCCGCTGAGGATTCCCAGACCGCCGCTGTAAATGGGGAGCGCCTCGTGCAGTCCGAACTCTGCGCTGAAGTAGGCGATCAGCTCGTTTTGACGCTCTGGGAAGTTCCGCTTGAACCAGGTGTTGGCGTCGACAGCCATATAGGCGTCAAATCGCTCCAGCACTGACTGGTAGCGTTGCAAATAGCTGTCGTCGCGGGAAGCTCTCTCCAAGCGCCGCAACGAAACGGTACGCAGAAACCTGATTGGATTTTCACTAACCTGTTCCCACAGTTCCTTATCGATCGACTCGTATAGATCCTGGGCATCGGGACTCCACGTCCACCAGAGGTTATAGGCCAGTTCCTGCAGGCGGCTGATAGACGGCGGCAGAGGAGGGAGAACAGAGATATTGCCCAACAATTTCACAGCGATGCGCTCCTTACAATGTTTTGCTCGGCCCTGCTTCTTGTCCTGGCGCAGCGATTTGCCCTGCGCTCACTGACTTCTTATACTTCCAGATATGTCGAACCGTCTTCCTCTTGGCCTCTGGGTCAGTCTCTTTATCGCCCTGCTTGCCACTCTTGTCGCCGGCCCGTTCTGGCAGATCGACGGGATACCGTTCAACACACGTGACGTGCAGGTGCATCTCCACCGCAGCGCCGCCATAGAGCGTGCGTTTGAGCAGAGCATCTACTGGCCGCGCTGGTTTCCAGACGTCTACAACGGACTCGGCGCGCCCGTCTTCCATCATTATAGCCCAGGATTGCACTGGTTGGTAGCCGCCGCGCATGGAATCGGCATGGGGCTGGATGAGGCCCTTAAGCTGGTGATGACAGTGGCGCTTGTCCTGTCCGGTTTTGGCGTCTACGCCTGGTTGCGTCATGTGTTCAGCCCGACGGCTTCACTCGCCGCAGTTTCACTGTATCTGCTTCACCCTATTCTCCTAACGCAAACAGTTTACTTTGGCGGCGACTATCCCCAGATGCTGGCATTGCTGCTCTTTCCGGTCTGCCTCTGGGCCTTTTCGGCTCTCCACCGGCAGTCGCGTCTAAGCAGTTGGATCGCGGCAGTTGCGTCGTTGGCCGCGCTGGTGGTCAGCCACAACCTGATGGCAATGGCTGGCGTGGTGATGTTGTCAGTCTATTGGCTGCTGCTGGCTATCGGCTACCGCAAGCCAGCCGGCCTGCTGCGCTGCGGAGGAGCCGCGTTGTTGGCCGCCCTTCTTTCGGCCGGCTTCTGGCTCCCGTCGCTGGCCGACCTGCCGCTGGTGCAGAGCGACAATGCCCTGGTGGGCGTCGATCTTCTCAAGAATATCTTTCTTCAGTGGTGGCAACTCATCGGTTTCCAGTCCCCCATTCTGGACAGCCGGGCCGGCAATCCGCTTAGACCTCTCAACACCTTTGGCGCGGCAACATGGCTGGCATGGGCGGGCGGGCTGCTCAGTGTTCTGTTCGCAACTGGCAAAGAACGCCGTGTCTGGGGCTTTGTCGGCTGCATTTTCACGCTTGCAATGCTGGCGATGGCTTCTCCGGTTTCTCAAGCTGCATGGGAAACGGTGCCTGGAGTCAAGCTATTTCTGTTTCCTTCCCGCTTTTTGCTGATCGCTCCCCTCGGCGCGTTGCCAGCGGCTTCACTGGCGGTTGACGCATGGAGGAGCGGCCGTCGCTTGTTGCCTGCACTCGCATTGACAGTGGCTTCTTACTTGGTCCTCTTCCCCTATCTGTTTCCTGCTCATACACCGATGTTCTCACCTTTTGTGCCAGTGGAAACTTTGAGCCAGGAGGATACGAGGGCCTACGAGCCGAGAGCCAACGCCTGGGGCATGACCAGTTTCAATGAGTTTCTCGTCCAGGGCGCAGACATGCGCGTCATAACAGGGGAGATCGTGGAGCCGAACGCGACGAGGATGACATGGCTCTCGCCTCACGAGGCGCTTGCCGATCTCTCCGCGCAGTCGGAGCCTATGCTGTTGAGGCTGCATTTCCACCCCGGCTGGAGCGCAGGTGCGCGCGCGACATTGTCGCGCGGGCCTTCCGGTTGGATGCAGGTGACGGCGTTGCAAAGCCGGGAGCGACCGCTGGTGATTCGCTGGAAGGGAACGGTCTGGCAGCGCTGGGGCGAGAGTCTGAGTCTGTTGGGACTGCTCGCCATTGTGGCCGGAACTCTGTTCTTAGTTCTCCGCCGGCAGAACGGGGAAGTCAGTGCTGGAGCAGCCCAAAGCTCTTCTTCGCGTTCTGTCAGAGCGATGGTGGTCTGCGTTCTGATCCTTGTCGCGGCGCGCTACGCGCTTGACCAATCACCGCGGGGACCATTTTACAGACATTCGCCGCCCGGGCAGCTGGCCTTTGACGTGGAGGGCCAGCCTGCAACCTTGGGCAACCCCGCCGCCGAACAGGTAACACTTCTTGGATGGGAACTGTTAAGCAGCGCGATGCCCAGCGCTGGCGACACAGTCAGAGTGCGCCTCTACTGGCAGGCGCTAAGCGAGCTTGAAGATGACTATCACACTTTCGTTCATCTGTACGCACCATCCTTGCAGCGTTCATGGGCTGTCGAAAATCAGGGCGTGCTGCGCCCGCCAACAAGAGTGTGGGATACAGGAAAGTATTTCATAGAGTCGATGCGTCTCATCCTCCCTGCCGACATCCCACCGGTCACCTATACCCTTGTGACCGGCCTTGTCTCCTCCTCCGGCGAGAGACTGGCCGTTCCCGGCTCAGCGAATGATCTACTGCATCTGCGGGACATGGCTGTCGCGCCGACTCGTCCGGGATTTCTCCAACGAGAGCGGCCAACCATTGTCGCCGGCGCCGATACCGAAGATGGTCTGCGTTTGCAAGGTTATGACCTGTTGCCAGCGGCTGAAAGCCCTACCCTGCGCCTCTTCTGGCAGACCGGCGACGCCGTGGCCAACGACTGGATCCCGTATATTCACATGACCGACACGCAGGGAAACCTCGTCGCCCAGTTCGATGGACCTGCGCTGGCCGGTTTGCAGCCGACCAGTCGTTGGCACAGCAACGCTGTATATATAGACAACCGCCAACTCAACCTGCCTGCCGAATTGGCTCCTGGGTCTTATCTGCTTCGTATCGGACTGTACGATTTCAAGAGTGGAGAACGACTGCCATTTCAGCCTTCCGCAGACGGCATTCAGAACCACTTTGAAAACGGCCAGTTGCTGATTCCCTTGATCGTCGCGGACCACAACAACAGCGCCCCAGGCATCTCGCCTGCAATGAGTGTAGCTGCCCAGAGGTAGCCGTTACTTCACCCCACCTCTGGGACGTAGCGTGGGGCCGATCAGATTTGCTCGGCGGTTTTTCGGACTGTATACTCCTTGGAATGTCAATGCGTTTTGCACGCGGCCTCCTGGTCATCCTCTTTGTCGGTCTGTTAGCCCTCCTTGTCGCTGGCCCGTTTTGGCAGGTCTCCGGGCTGCCAGCGGGTACGCCTGACGAGCAGTTGCATACTCACCGTAGCGCGGCTGTCGCGCGCGCGCTCGAAGAAGGAGTCTACTGGCCGCGCTGGTTCCCGGACGTATACAACGGCCTGGGCGCTCCCACCTTCCATCACTACAGCCCGGCCCTGTATTGGCTCGTCGGGGCAATCCACGGAACCGGAATCAGGCTTGATCATGCTTTGAAACTCGTGATGACGACAGCGCTGACTCTGTCCGGCTTCGGCATATACGGTTGGTTGCGCTTCGCGTTCAGCCCGGCGGCGAGCTTGGTCGGCGCAGCGCTCTATCTGCTTCACCCCCATACGCTGACGCGCACATTCTATTTCGTCGGCGATTATCCCCAGATTCTGGCCTTGCTGATCATGCCCGTCTGCCTGTGGGCCATTACCGCTCTCCACATGCAGGGGCGCGCACGCAACTGGCTTGCCGCCGTCGGCGCAATGGCTGCGCTGGCCTTCACCCACAATTTGACGGCAATGACAGGCGCAGGCGTCCTGGCGCTCCACTGGCTGTTACTGGCAATTGGTTATCGCCGGGCGGATGGTCTGGCGCGCTGTGCCGCGGCCGCGCTGGTCGCTGCCCTATTGTCCGCAGCTTTCTGGCTTCCCTCGCTGGCCGACCTGACATTTGTACAGATCGACAATGCGCGGCAGGAATTCTTTCATTTCAGCAACCACTTTCTCAGCTGGCCAGATCTGTTTGCGGTGCAGTCGCTCGTTCTGGACAGTCGGGCGGGCACCCCGCTGAAGCCTCCTGTAACCTTCGGCGCGGCGACTTGGTTGGCCTTGGTCGCGGGATTGGTCAGTGTGCCGCTGTCGGCACGCGGCCCGGCCAGATTCTGGGGCCTCGCCGGCGGTCTGCTCGCTCTTGTACTGCTGACTCTCACGCAGAGCGAATCTGAGTTGCTGTGGGAGAATGTCCCGGGCCTAAGTTTTGTCCAGTTTCCCTCGCGCTTTCTGTCAATCGCGCCGTTTGGAGCGCTGCCGGCAGCCGCGCTGGCCGTTGACGCATGGTCGTCGCGCCGCTGGCTCCCGGCTTCCGCCCTTTTGACCGTCAGTGTGCTCGTGCTTTCGCCCTATCTGTTCCCCTCGTATACGCCGTTCACGCCACCCCGACAGATGGAAAGTTCGACCGCCGAAGACATTCGCCGGTCTGAGCAGGAAGGCGGCGCATGGGGCATGACAGGAAGCAATGAGTTTCTGGTCAAGGATGCGGACATGGACGTGATCGCCGGTCTGAGTCCCGAACCGGACGCATCGAGCGTAACGTGGCGTTCACCACATGAAGCCGTTGCCGATCTGACTGGGCAGACAGAGCCAATCTTGCTGCGGCTTCACTATCATCCTGGTTGGAGTGCCGGTGAGCAGGCCGAATTGACGCCTGGCGCGGCGGGCTGGGTACAAGTGACCGATGTGCGCGATCCCGGCCTACCCCTCGTGATACGCTGGCAAGGGACGGTTTGGCAGCGACGAGGCGAGCGCCTGAGCCTAGTCGGACTGATCGCCGCTACGCTCGGCCTGTTGTTCGTTTCGGCGCGGCGGCGGAGAGCAACGAGGCGGAGCGAGGCAACGGATGACAGCGTGAGAGAGGAATTTATCTCCCGCTCTTCAATTGTTGCCTTGGGCGCATTGGGCGTTAGTCTTCTGGTCCTCGTCGCGGCGCGCTACGCGGTCGACGGCAGCGGGCGTGGACCATTCCTACAGCATTCCCCGCCGGGACAGTTGGCCTATGACGTGCAAGGAGAGCCAGTGGTCTTGGGTGATCCGGGAGGCCCTCAGCTGACCTTTCTCGGCTGGGAAATGGTGCGGGGATCATCGCCCCAGCCCGGCGATCCGATCATCGTCCGGCTATACTGGCAACCACATGGGCAGATTGATGAGAGACTAGGCGGATTTTTGCATTTGTATACACCCGCGTTGAAGCACTCCTGGGCAACCGGCAATCGAGGTATAGGTCGTCCAGACTCCCAATGGTGGCACGCGGACAAGTATTACGTTGACGAGCTGCGCCTCATCGTCCCTGCGGATGTGCCGCCGTTAACCTATACTCTGGTCGCAGGCATGGTCTCATCTTCAGGCGAACGGTTGACAGTGCCTGGCTCAGGTGTGGAAAACCTTCTTTACTTGAGAGAACTGGAGGTTGAACAGACCCGGCCTGGGTTCTTTCAGAAAGAGAAGCCAAGTTCTGCGGCGCGGGCGAACACCGATGACAACCTGCGCCTGCAAGGGTACGACCTGTGGCCGTCACCCGACGCGCCCACCCTGCGCCTCTTCTGGGAAACCGGCGAAGCACCTGCCATCGACTGGGTCACCTATATTCACCTGCATGATCCCAGCGGCGAACGAGTCGCCCAATTCGACGGCGCGGCGCTGGCAGGACTCGTCGGCACCAGCAAGTGGCACACGAACGCCCTCTATATCGACCGCCGACAACTTGAGTTGCCGGCCGGGCTGGAGGCGGGCAACTATCTATTGCGCATTGGGTTGTTCAATCTGACCAGCGGGGAAAGGCTGCGCTTCCAGCCTGACGACAACGACGCGGACAGCTTTGAGGACGGTCAACTCATTGTACCGCTCAAAATCGAGCCGCCCGAATCTGACCCGGATTCCTGTCAAATTTGTGCCGGCGATGACCAATGAGCAACCGGCGAGCGAAACACAACTGCACACACCAACCTGCTCCAGCTCACTCTGCGATCCAGTGTTGCCTCTCTCTTTCCAGCAGGGAGTCGGCCTCTTCCGGCCCCCACGTGCCGGCCGGATAATGCGGCAACCGGAACGAAGCGCCCCCATTTTCTGATTGCGCTTCCTGCAGGTGCCACCCCTCCAGCACCTGTGTGATCCGCTGCCACGCGATCTCAACCTCATCCCGGCGAGTAAAGAGCGTGGAATCTCCTAGCACGACATCCAGCAGGAGCCGTTGATAGGCGTCCGGGGGGTCACCGAAGCTGTGGCCATAGGTGAACTCCAGATTGACCGGCGTCAGATTGACGGACGGGCCGGGCCTCTTGGCCAATGTTTTCAGCGTAATGCCTTCATCCGGCTGAATACGCATGGTGAGGACATTGCGGCTGAGGCTGTCTCGGTGCATAGGCGGGTGCAGAGCTATAGCCGGTGCGCCCCTTGAGCCGTCAATTCCATCTGTCGAATCGAAAAGCAGGTGAGGCGCTCTGCGGAATGTGACCGAGATTTCGGTGGCTTTTCGCGGCAGCGCCTTGCCCGTGCGCAGGTAGAATGGCACACCTTGCCAGCGCCAATTGTCAATCTCCAGCCGCCAAGCCACATAGGTTTCAGTGGTGGAGTCGGAAGCGACCCCGTCTTCCTCCAGATAAGCGGGGACGGGGCGGGTGGCTGCCGTGCCGGCCCCGTACTGGGCGCGCACGACGTAACCCGGCACCTCTTCCGGCTGCAAGGGGCGGATCGCCTGGAGCAGGTTTACCTTCTGATCGCGCACCGACTTGGCATCAAACGCGATCGGAGGCTCCATCGCCGTCAGCGCCACAAGCTGCATAAGATGATTCTGCATCATGTCCCGCAAAGCGCCCGACTTCTCGTAGTAGCCGCCGCGGCCTTCGACGCCTATGCTCTCCGCAACGGTAATCTGCACATTGTCCACATAGTTGCGGTTCCAGATTGGCTCGAATATCCCGTTGGCGAAACGGAAGACCAGGACATTCTGAACAGTCTCCTTGCCCAGATAGTGATCGATGCGATAGACCTGATCCTCGTCGAAGACCGACAGAACGTGGTCATTGAGCTTATGGGCGCTGGCAAGGTCGCTGCCAAACGGCTTCTCAATAACGATGCGGGTCCAGTTGCGCACTTCAGCAGGTTCGACAAGGTCGGCTGCGCCCAGAAAAGTGACAATTGGTTCGTAGACGGACGGCGGCGTGGAAAGATAGAAGAGGCGATTGCCGCCAATGTTCCACTGCTCGTCCAACGACTGTATTCGTTCGCGCAGATGTTTGAAGCCTTCAATATCATCGTACTCGCCGGAAATGTAGAAGAGACGCGGGGCGAAGGCATCCCAGGCCGCGCTCAGAAACTCGACTTCAGAATTCGCTACCATGCTTGAACGGGCGCGCAGACGAAACTCCTCGTCGGTCAATTTAGAGCGGGCGTAGCCCAATATGACAAAATTGGGGGCCAGGAGTCGCTGTTGGGAAAGTTTGTAGATTGCGGGCAGCAACTTGCGATTCGCGAGGTCGCCCGATGCGCCGAAAATCACCATCAGTGCAGGAGACGAAACCCGAAACTGCTCGTAAACATCCGGCGCTTCTTCCAGGATGATTCCTTCACTCACTTATTGACCTCCCTTCGGGGAGAGGATGATGACGGAAGAGAGGAACGCTCACTCCTGTTCCCTCAAGTATGCGATTACGGGAGAGCGGACCGCCACGTGAAGCGGCTGATCAGAAACGTATCCGTCGAGCGGCCCCAGCCGGGCCGTCAGATGCGTGCCCGTGGGGAGTTGAACAGTTAGCAACTGGTCGTGTCCAAAGAAGAGCGTGCTCCGCACCCGCGCCGCGGGCAGACCGGGCTGCGCCGCCAGGAGTTCGATATTCTCAGGACGCAGAAGAATATCCACCGGGCCGCGAACCGGTTTCCGCGCCGCAAGAATCCCAAGTTCACACTCAATCGTATCGCCCCGTCCGACGCCGGGCAGAAAATTGGCCTCGCCAATAAACGCCGCCACGTCTCGGCTAGCCGGGTTGGCGTAGAGTTCGAGCGGCGCGGCCACCTGCTTTATACTACCATTCAGCATCACCGCCACCCGATCGACCAGACTCAGCGCCTCCTCCTGATCATGCGTGACGAAGATTGCGGTGGTATTGGCGGCGCGCAGAATCGCGCGCACCTCAGTGCGTACGCGTGCGCGCAAGCTGGCGTCCAGGTTGCTGAACGGTTCGTCGAGCAGGATCAGCGCCGGATTGGGAGCCAACGCTCTTGCAAGGGCAACCCTCTGCTGTTGTCCCCCGCTCAATTCGTGCGGCATCCGCCCTTCCATTCCAGTCAGCCCGGCCAGTTCCATGACTTCTCTGGCGCGAGCCGCCCGCGCGTCCGCAGACATGCGACGTAGCCCGAACTGAACGTTGGCCAAAACATTCACGTGTGGGAACAGGGCGTATTCCTGGAAGACCATGCCAACGCGACGCCTCTCTGGCGGCACGTGAACGGAGGTACTGGCTACGACGGTCCCGTCGATTTCAATGTCGCCGGCGTCGACGCGCTCGAATCCGGCTATGAGCCGCAACGTTGTCGTCTTTCCACATCCAGAGGGACCTAATAGTGCCAGAAGCTCGCCCCGATCAACCTCCAGCGTGACTTCGTTGGTAGCCGTCACCGGGGCGTTCTTCGGACCAAAGCGCTTGCTCACACCGTGTAGGCGAAGCCCGGCATCGGTTGCACTAGCGGCATTTGACATCTGACTCATAGCACCAATGTTGGCGGTTTCAGCTTACTGACCGCTAACCGCCTCCCTTTCCTCCTGCATGAGGACAAGAAAGATGCTGAAAGCTGACATGGCAAGGAGCATGAGCGCCGGCGCGGCCGCCCTGGTAAAGAACGCCTCATCGGTCGCAGACCAGATCTGCGTCGCCAATGTGGAAAAGCCGGTTGGACTCAAAAGCAGTGTCGCCGGCAACTCCTTAACCGTAGTTAGAAATACGAGCGCCATCCCCGCCAGCACCCCAGGCCGCACGATCGGTGCTGTAATTCGCCTGAAGACGGCGCGATTCCCAAGTCCCAGGCTGCGTCCTGCCTCCTCCAGACGGGGATTCATCTGCAACAGACTTATCTGCATAGCGCCCATCGCCTGCGGCAGGAAACGAACGACATAGGCAAATACGAGCATCCACATAGTCTGGTAGATGCCCGGCGCGAAGTTCGCCCCGAAGAACACGAGACTCAGCGCGATAACGATTCCCGGCAGGCCATAGCCGATATACACCGCCCGCGCTGCAAAGCTCATGAGCCGTCCCCGCAAACGCACCGCCGCATAAGCGACGGGAAGACCCAGCGCGGCCGCGGCGACCGCAGCCATAGCGCCTGCGCGAAAACTGTTGACCGTCGCCGTCCAGACAGGCACCAGCGATTCGCCGGATGCCAAGCCGCGCAACAGCCAAAACGTGATCACGCCCGTCGGCATGACAAGGGCCGCCATGACTACCGCTCCACAGTAGATCAGCGCAGGCACTCTCCAGTTTGCAAGTTCAATGCGGTTGCGAGACGGGACAACTCCCGCGCCGCTCCGGTAATAACGGGGGCGGCCGCGCCCTCGACTGTTTCGCTCCAACAGCAGAAGTATAATCGTAAACACGATCAGCGCCAATGACAGAAGGGACGCGAGACTGCGATCAAAGCTGCTCAGATACTGAACGAAAATCGCCCGCGTAAAACTGTTGAAGCGCAGAAGCGAGACCGCGCCAAAATCGCTGAGCGTATACAAAGCGACGAGCAGTCCACCCGCAGTGATGGCCGGCCGCAGGTTCGGCAAGGTTATTCTCAGAAACGTCTGCCAGCCGCTATCACCCAACGACCGCGCCGCTTCCTCAAGCGACGGATCGAACCGGTGCAGCGCGGCGCGGATGCTCATGAAGAGATACGGATATGTGAAAAGTGTCAAGACCCAGAGCGCGCCGGTGAAGCCGTAGATCGACGGCAGGCGCTCCACGCCGAAGGGGGACAGTAGTTCCTGCAGCAACCCACGCGGGCCAAACATAGCGATCAAGGCGAAGCCCCCGACATAGCTTGGCACAACCAGAGGCATCATCGCCAATACGGTCCAGATGCGCCTGCCCGGCAGATCCGTGCGCTCGGTCAGCCAGGCGAGCGGCAACGCCAGCACTGTAGACAATGTAGTGACACCGAACACGAGCAGAAAGCTATTCCACAGAATCTGGACAGTGCGAGTGCGGGCCAGCAGGTTGAACGCCTCAGGCAGGCCGACGCCGGCAGCACGGAACATCAAATAGGCCATCGGCAGCAACATCGCCAAGGCAATCACGAGGACGACCGCTCTGAAGAGGAGGCCGACATACCGGTGGACCGACATGCGAATCGCCTCTTCCGAATGGTGCAGCGGCCCAGAGAAATAGGCGTTGCGCAACACCTGGTAGGCAATGCTTCTGTGATGTCGCGCCGTCGACTCCGTCTTGTTGCTCATCTACCCATCGATCCCGTTTGCAACAGTGTCATGCGCAATCGCATTCTGGCCGACGTTCAGCCCATACTGTCGCCTTATAGATGGCCAGAGCAGCCACACAAGCCCAATTAACGGTTGAAAGAGGGGAAAGTAGCCGTAATCGGCGCCAAAATGCCGCCAGACAGTGCGCCCGATGGTTGCGGGGATCATAAGACTGAGAGCGCCAACGAGCAGGGTGAGCGTCGTCTCGAACGCCAGCACGCCCACCGAAAGACGCCAGGCCCAACGCACGCGGCGGGCGAAACCGATGGTGGCCGTCAAGTAACAGAGTGCAGCGACGAGGCTGAGAGTCGGCGCCAGATAGTTGACAACGTCCTCCTTGAAGAGCAACTGAAACAGCGCCCGCACTCCGGTGGACAGAGCCAGGAGCGGATAGGAGACGGTAAGTATGTAGCCAAGAACGGTCACCAACTCGGTTGAGCCGGACGCTCGCTCCGGTCTGCCGAACTCTTGCCGCGATTCGCTCATAAGCCCCAGTGGCAAGCAATTTCGTATAACAGTCAGGGCAGCGACTATCAGCTACCCGCTATCCACTCGCCGATGAATCTCTTGCCCTCACCATAGCTGCGGATGACCGGCAGATGCGGATGGTCGTCGATGACGTTTTCCGGCGGATTGAAGAGCACACCCGCGTCGGCCCGTTCCAGCATGGCGATATCGTTGTACGAGTCGCCCATCGCCAGTGTATTGAACTGAAGATCGCGAAATGCTGCAATCGCCCTGCGTTTGGATTGGTCGAGACGCAAGCGGTAGCCGGTAATCGTTCCGCCGTCGTCGACCTCCAGCGAGTGACAAAAGATGGTCGGATAGCCGAGTTGGGCCATCAGAGGCTTGGCGAACTCGTAGAATGTATCAGAAAGGATGACGAACTGGGTGCGCTCGCGTATCCAGGCGGTAAACTTCTCCGCGCCCGGCAGCGGGGAGATGGTCGCAATGACATCCTGAATGTCCTGTAAGCGCAGGTTGCGCTCCTTCAATATCTTCAACCGCATCTGCATCAACTGATCGTAGTCGGTGATGTCGCGCGTCGTCAACCGCAGTTGCTCGATGCCGGTCTTTTCGGAAAAAGCGATCCAGATTTCAGGCACGAGGACGCCCTCCAGATCGCTTGCAATCAGCCGAGGTCTTAGTTCAGGCAAAAGGGTCTCCTCTCTCAAAACGTCATGTCCTCTTCTGTCAGATGGTCGGCCCGGTTCGCATAGCGAAGAAAGACAACTAAGTCGCTACTGTTCCCATAGGGCAACAGGTCGATGCGCGTGATGCCTGTGTTGTGGTGATTGAAGTAGAACTCTTTGCCCGGCAGCCGCCCCAGGAGCGCCTTGAGCAGACTATCCATAAAGGTGCCGTGGCTTACGGCGGCGATACTTTCATCTTCCGCAGAGTCTCTCGCCATTCGATGAAGTTCCTCCGCGACCCGCACCGCGCGTGCATGGCAGGCGGCCCGATCCTCTTCTCCGCCGCGCCACCAGCCGCTCTCGCCGATGCCGTCAAGCTGGAAGCCCGGAAACAGTTCTCTCATCTCCGCGCGGCCGAGGCCGGGATAGCCGACAGCCTGCGCGTCAACGCCGGCGCGATGAAAGACGCCGCCGTGTTCGTGCAGGTCGATCAAAACGGACGGCGCGCAGTTCAGCGCTTCGGCTACGGGGCGCATCGTCTGCATCGTGCGCAGCATCGGGCTACAATAGAGGTGGGTGATTGGCAGGTCGGTGATATACATTCCGAGGCGTGCGGCCTGCCTCTCACCGATCGCAGTCAGTGGCGGCTCGGCAACGCGCTGCGTCATGTACCTTTCGTAGGGGAACGGCCCGGACTTCTCCTTGAGTTCCTCGGCAAGCAGATTGTTGGCAGACTGACCATGGCGAATCAGATACAGGATCATTGGGGGCGGATCTCCCTTGGCAATCTGAATCAGTGCAACACGGCATGGCGAACGCATCGCTTACCGACTGTAGAGCGTACATGAATAGAGGCAAAATGGCAAGAAACAGGGTAGGGGGAGAGGGGGACTTGCCCCACATTTTCATTCCCTATAATAATTTTTATACAAAGTAAAAGTTGGGGGGAGGGGTCTTGGGCGTAAATCACCTCCTGCTTTTTGGCCTCAGCGCCGCTTGCGTGTACATTACGCTTCGGGCCGAAGACAGAAGAGGATTTGCATTTTGCACCGGTGATGAATCAGAACTCCGCGAAGTCGAAGCGCGATACGCCGCGAAAGCCTGAGGACAACCCGTCCGCCGAATACCTGCTTCACATGGAGCAACCGGCGACCGGCCTTCAGGGGGGCCCGGGGAATTCCCCCGTTGCCGAGACGCACGACACGGTCGAAGCGGAGCACCGAACGTCGCGCTTGCACACGACGCACGTATTGATATTCGGTTTCGCCGGCATTATCCTTCTGGGAACGCTCTTGCTGAAGCTGCCGGCTGCTACATCCCCCGGCGTCTCCATATCCTGGATCGAGGCGCTCTTTACGTCAACCAGCGCGGTTACTGTCACCGGGCTTAGCGTTCTGACGACTGCGACCGACTTTACGCGCTTCGGTCAGGTCATCCTTCTGATTCTCCTACAAGTGGGCGGCGTCGGCTTTATTGCTTTCAGCGTTGTGCTGTTCCGTCTGGTCGGACGGCGCGTCACCCTCAATGAACGGGTCATGATACAGCAGTCGTTGGGCGCCGACAGGCTGGCCTCGCTCAGCCGCCAGTGGGGACGGCTCGGCACTGTTGCCAATCTCGCGCTCTACATCCTCGTTGTCACCATGTCGATCGAGGCGGTAGGGACGCTCTTGCTATGGCTGCGCTGGCGGACGGAGCTTCCCGACGGCGAGGCGCTGTGGCTGGCGCTGTTCCACTCTGTGAGCAGCTACTGCAACGCAGGTTTCGACCTCTTCGCAGACAGCGGCCACGCCCCCGTTTTTGGATTCGGCGCCGACTATTTCACACTTGCCGTGATGGCAGCCCTAATCATCTTGGGAGGCGTCGGAATCGCCGTGCTCTACGATGTGGCCAGCTACTTCAGGAACCGTATGTTGGCCCTGAACACGCGCATCACATTGGGGCTGAGCGCCGCTCTGTTGCTCTCCGGCCTGGCCGTAATGCTTCTGGATCGGCAACTCTATGGTGTTACCCTGTCCGCTTATTCCTTCGGTGAGCAGCTTGCCGTCAGCATCTTCACTATCGTCTCTGCCCGCACCGCCGGCCTGACGATATTGCCCCTGGATCAACTCAGCGAGAGCACGCAGCTCGTGCTTCTGTTCTGGATGTTCATCGGCGGCGCGCCCGCGAGCATGGCAGGCGGTGTTACCAGCAGCACCGTCGGCGTGCTCCTGATCTCCGCCCTGGCAACCGCCAAAGGAGGGGATAACGAGGCAGTCGCATTTGGCCGCTCCGTGCCCAGAGAAACGCTGAACAAAGCCGTTGCGATCATGACGATCAGTACACTTTTGGTCGCGGCGGTCACGATCGTTCTTTCCCTGCTCAATCATGGTGATATCTTCGCATTGGGCTTCGAGGTCGTGAGCGCCTTTGCCAATGCCGGATACTCGCTGGGGTTTACGTCTAAGCTGAATGCATGGGGACAGGCGCTGATTGCTTTCACCATGTTTTGGGGCCGTCTCGGGCCGTTGACCATCGTCATTGCGCTGGCGCAGCGTGAGCGGCCCAGCTTGCTGCACTACCCTGAGGAGCCGGTGATCCTGGGTTAAGCGGAATTTCAAATTGCGCAATCCGTACTGCGTCTTGCGTAGCTCATGCTCGCATTACATTTCCACTCTTCGCACTCAGGGAGGCCACCGCAAAAAATGACAGAGCAGAAGGAATACACATTGGATGATATGCGGGCGGGCGCTGAGGCGGCTGTGTGTACCTGCATGGCGGTACAGCCCGATGAACGCGTGCTGATTCTGGGCGACGAAAGCTCCTGGTTGATCAGCCAGGCCCTCGCCGACGCCGCCGGTCCCATCGCCGCGCAGGTTGAAATGCTCACGTTGGAATCTCTCGGCACTCGTCCGATCACGGCGATGCCCGACGATCTCCTGAGCACGTTAGAGCGGTTCCAGCCCCATGTCAGCTTCTACACTGCCAGCAGCCGACCGGGTGAACTGAAGTTTCGCATGGCCTATATGCCGGCGGTGATGCAGGCGAATCCGGGCGGCGGCCGCCACGGACACATGATCAACATCACCCCGCCGCTGATGACGCAGGGAATGCGGGCCGACTATCAGCGCATTTACGAAGTTACGATGCGCGTCCATGAAATTGCGCGCCAGGCTTCTGAGATCCGGGTCACCAACCCGAAAGGCACCGATTTCACGGCGACCTTCAATCCCGATTTCAACTGGATTCCCTGTCACGGCCTCTATCACGAGCCGGGCCAGTGGGGCAATCTGCCGGAGGGCGAAACGTTCACCTCGCCGCAGAACGCCAACGGTGTGCTTGTTGTAGACGAACTGGGCGACTATTTCAGCGAGCGATACGGGATTCTCGACACGCCGGTCACTTTAGACGTTGCAGAGGGGCAAGTGCGCGCAGTGCGCTGTGAGGACACGGCGCTGCAAGAGGACGTCCGCTCCTACATTTTCGGCGCGGAGAATGCAGACCGGGTCGGCGAATTCGCTTTCGGAACCAACATCGCCCTGACCGGGCTGGTTGGCAACCTGTTACAAGACGAGAAATTTCCCGGTGTGCATGTGGCATTCGGCGATCCCTATGGCAAGCAGACGGGCGCCGACTGGAAATCGGAACATCATGTCGACGTGATTCCAACACTTTGCACGATTGAAGTGGATGGCAGACAGATTATGTCTGATGGCGTGTTCGTTGGGGAGATTCTGGGGACCTAGCCTATGCGGGCGGTACGGCAAATGTTCTATTGCTATACGAAATGCTGCGCACGCCCGTGCGGATCACACTGAAAAGCATCGCCATAGGAGGCGCAACCGCTTGGCCTGCCGGACAGCGCCAACAGGCTACGAGCGCGCTCACTGACTCCACTAATCATTGGCGTTGAAGGTCGTAATTCTAGGCCGGAAAGCGCTGTCGAACGCTTCCAACTTTTCCTTGAACCAGGCGTGCTGCTCCGGCCACTGCGCTCGGTTGGTCGGGTCCGCATTGTACCTGCGCAGCATCACCTGTCCCTGCTTGTGTTCGGGCAGTTCGCGCCATTCCAGCGCATCCCCGATCTCTGCCCCGATTTCGCCGCGTTGTTGGTATAGCGTATTGTAGGAAACCTCGGCATCACCCTCACGAATTACCAACTGAACGCCGATTCCGCCATCGCGCATATTGTTGAACGCGGTCATGCGCAGGCGCCAGTGGCCGACGTCGAAATTCATCCAGTTCTGCGAGCGCGGCGTGCCCGGTCGGATGAAACTAGCTGTGTGTTCAAGATGTTTTCGAAGCGCCTGCCAATACTCCATCTGTAGTTCATTCTCTACGAGTTGATACTCCAGTTGCAGTTCATTCTCCACCTGTTGCAACTGATCCTCCAGCGTTGTTTCCTCCGGCGTCGGCGTCGGCGTCGGCGCCGACACATTGCCGGAGTTGACCGAACTGACGGTGACACTGCTTTCCGGCGTGGATACGCCTTCCCCGCCCCATCCGCTAGGCTTGCTTACAACGTGAAACCTGGGAGCCAGCGGCGAATCCCCGATCCGCCATAACTCCACCTCCAGCCCAAAGAAACGTATATTCTCGCCCGTAATCTCATTTAGCCAGTTGAGCGTATTGCGATCTTCCTGCGTAAACTGGGCTGCCACCCAGACCATAGTTACTGCCTTCAGTTCCGCCGCAAAGGTAAGTAGCTGCCCCAGATGACTTTGGTCGGTGTGTTCCAACTGATTCTCTATCACCACATAGCCGCCACCGCCTCGCGTGCGGCACACTACCCCGCGCGCGGAGGGCGCTGCCCAACCCTCCATGTTTTCCCGTTCCAGATCCAAATTGAGGGCCTCTCCCAGCAATGCCAAGCTCTCATTCCGCGCCATCCACGTGGCAAAGTCGCTGTCTTCGCTCACCCAGACCGTGCGCAGCTCTACCTGTTCCAGGCGGCCAAAGTCAAACTGTATCATATGAATGTTCCCTCCTATTATGAAAAGTTGCTGCAGGGGTCAATGTTTTATTTTACCCGGAACTAGCGATCCCGATAAACCGTTGCTTGGCAAACGGAGCGTGAAAAGGGGGTTGCCCGACCCGAAAGCGTGGTAAACAACACCCCCGTTTTACCTGATCCGGCGAATTTCTGCAAGCGCCTGCTTTGCGAATTTGACAGTTCGGCGCGGCAACCGTATTATAAACGAGCATTGTTGATTGCGCTACAGACGAAACTCGCCAATCAGGAAGGCATTGCTCGTTGCGGGCGTAGTTCAGTGGTAGAACGTCAGCTTCCCAAGCTGAATGTCGACGGTTCGAGTCCGTTCGCCCGCTCTCCAAACTTGCGTACCGGCATCGTTCGTGCGCCCCAATTCCCGTCAACAGTGCTGTTTCGTCTTTCCAATCTCCTTTTCTCTCGACTTCCTCGACAACTGTGGTGGCTTTTCTTGGCTTGGCCAAGTCGCTTCCGCTTACACGCAACCGAAGATCGGCCTAGCCTGCCCTGATCGACGACACCCTCGTCGCCGGTTCATTTAGGCAATTTGACACACGAACCTTATCACGACGACTGCTTCCCGTCAACCGGTACTTTTTCAAACGAACGCCCCGGTTCGGACGGGTGGATTCTCCTTCCAGCGACTCGGACCGGCTTGACTCAACTCGGACAAACCAGTATTCTAATGTGTATTCCTCTGCCTGCGGTGACGTGGCTCCCTCGGCTCTACCGCCGGATTACTATACGAAATTGCGCTCCAAGGGACTGCACTCACCGCGAGTTAGGCGTGACAATTGATGATCCGAAATTGCATTTCAGTCGACATTGAAAAACTCCCCATTCAATGCGCTTCGGACAGACACTGTACCCTCACTTGAGAGGAACTGTCCTTCGCCCCTGTGAAAAAACTCATCCATGACGGCCGAAATGATCATGCTCGTTGCTATTCTTGCAGCGGCGACGTTTCTTTACCTCAGTGACTGGCTGGCGACGGAGACGACCTCGGCCCTCGTTATCGCAGTCCTGGCGTTGACCGGAATCCTCGACACCGGCGAGGCTCTCTCCGGGTTCGCCAGCACAGCCACGCTCACGGTCGGCGCAATGTTCGTGATCAGCGGCGGACTGCTGCGCACCGGCGCGCTGGAGATAGTGACAATCGGGCTGGCGCGCTTCTCCGGGGGCAGCCCCCGCCGCTTGCTGATGCTGTTGGGCGGCGTCATCCCGCTGGCCAGCGCCATTATGAACAACACGCCTGTCGTCGTAATGATGGCGCCTGTTGTCTTGTCGCTCAGTCAACGCTTTCGCATCCAGCCTTCCAAGCTACTGATTCCCCTGAGTTACTTTGCCGTGTTGGGCGGGACCATCACCCTCCTGGGCACCAGCACGAACATTCTGGTCGATGATCTGTACCGCAAAGCGGGCGGCCCCGGCTTCGATCTACTGACGTTTACGCCACTCGGCCTGATTTTCACCGTCACCGGCGGCATCTTTGTGGTCGTCACAAGCCAGAAGCTGTTACCGGACCGAGCCCCCGCAGGCGGACTGAGCAACGGACGCCACCAACGCACCCCCTTTGTCGCCGAAATGACGGTGGGAAAGCTCAGTCCGCTGCTCGGCCAGAAGGTCGGCGAACTGTTCAGCGGCGGGGCAGGTGTCCGCTTTCCCCGGCGCAGGTCGGAGCGCCATCACCGCCGCCTGTCCCATCTGCGGGGCACGCTTCACGAAAACAAAGATACGTCAGAAGGGCGAATCGAGTTGCTGGAACTTCTGCGCGAAGGCAAACCCTATCGCGCTCGCCGCCCCGGCAGTGCCCGCTTCGGCATGATCGGACGCTTCGGGCCGCAGGAAGCGGAGTCTCTGCTCGTGCAGGAGGGAGACGTATTGGTTATCTGCGGCGCGCCCCCGTTGATCGCCCGCTTCATCGAGACGTACTCGACTGGCGGCGCGCATTCTGGGCCAAACCCTACCCCGGGGCCGACCGAAAGATCGACCAGCAGCTCACCCGCTTTCCGCATTGTCGAGGCCGTCATTTTGCCGGATTCAATCGCCATCGGCAGGCAACTGGCCCAATTGGAGTTTGAAGACAGTTATCACGTTCACGTGTTGGGCTTGCAGCGGCGCGTCGGCCAGCGGCGCGTCGGCCCGCGCCAGGCTCGACTGAACAGCGGCGACGTGTTGCTCCTCCAGGGCTCTCGTTCCAGCCTGCAAGCAGTCGGGGAATTGTTCAAGCTCCTGTTGGTCGAAGGAGTGGAGTCGGCGATCGTCAGGCGGGCGAAGAACCGACTGGCTCTGCTGATAATGGGGGCCGTGATCCTGTTGGCAAGCCTGACAGACATTCCGATCGTCATTCTGGCGCTGGGCGGCGCCGCCTTGATGATCGCGACACGCTGTCTGCGCACCGACGAAGCGATGTCATCTCTCGACGGCGCGACGCTTCTGCTCCTGGCGGGCACGATTCCCTTGGGCATCGCCATGCAGAAAACGGGGCTGGCCCAACTGCTCGTGGATCAACTGGTTTCGCTTGCCGGGCAGGTCAGCCCCGTCGTCATGTTGTCACTCTTCTATCTATTCACCAGCCTGCTCACGCAACTGATCAGCAACAACGCCGTGGCCGTGCTGCTGACGCCAATCGCGCTCTCGCTGGCAACTACGTTGCAAGTGAATCCCCAGCCGCTGCTCATGACGATCGCCTTCGGCGCGTCGGCCAGCTTTATGACGCCGATGGGCTACCAGACCAATGCAATCGTTCGGGGCGCGGGCGGGTACACGTTTGGCGATTATTTGCGCATTGGTATACCGTTGACGCTCATTATGTGGGGACTGGCGACCGCCTTGATACCCATATTTTGGCCCTTGTAGATTCGGATACGTAAGAACGCTCACCCTTCGTTTACCCGTAAGGAGAGATCACTATGGCCACGCCATATCAGTCAGACCGTGATTGGAACCAGGGAGTCATCCGCTATCCTGACCCGGCAGTGGAGACGCTTGACGAGCGCTTCAGCAAGTACAAGATTGGCAATGCCGCGGTTGAATGTCTGTTTACCGGTTGCCGCTGGGCCGAAGGACCGGTCTGGTTTGGCGACGCCCGTTGCCTGATCTGGAGCGACATTCCCAACAACAGAATGTTGCGCTGGACCGAAGAGACCCAGGAGGTCAGCGTCTATCGCAGCCCGTCACACCACAGCAACGGCAACACGCGCGACCGCCAGGGGAGGCTGGTCACCTGCGAACACACCGGGCGGCGGGTCACGCGCACCGAACACGACGGCACAATCACCGTGCTAATGGACTGCTTTGAAGGCAAGCCGATCAACTCGCCCAACGATGTCGTCGTCCACTCGGACGGCAGCGTCTGGTTCACCGACCCCGGCTACGGCCTGCTGCTCAACTACGAAGGCCAACGGGCAGACGCGGAACTTCCAAACCGCGTCTATCGGCTCGAACCGGATACGGGGGTGGCGACCGTTGTGGCCGACGATTTTCTGCGGCCCAATGGCCTCTGTTTTTCACCCGATGAAAGCATGCTCTACATCGTCGATACCGGGCGCTCCCACGACCCGAACGGCCCTTCCCACATCCGCATGTTCGACGTAACGCCTGACAATCGGCTGGAGAATGGCAGGCTCTTTGTGGACATGATGCCGGGCATGGCCGACGGGATTCGTTGCGACGAGGACGGCAACCTATGGGCGGCTGCCGGGTGGGCCGGCCCCGGCTTTGACGGCGTCCACTGCTACGCGCCCGACGGCACGCGCATCGGCCAGATTCATCTCCCCGAAATCTGCGCCAATCTCTGTTTCGGCGGCGTGAACAAGAATCGGCTCTTTATGGCCGGCAGTCAGTCTCTTTACGCGGTCTACGTGGAGACGGCCGGCGCGCAACAACCTTGAAGGCAATGCGTATTGCGTACTGCATAGTACACATTGCCCCATTCAGGTCGACCCTGAAGGAGTAGTAGAGATGTCCTACTCAGTTCATTCAACGCTTGGGGCTCTCATGAGTAGCGAGCTTGCGAAGGCCATTCTGGAAAAGCACATGCCCGGCATTTCCTCCCACCCTGATCTGCCGAAGGGCATGCACATGACCCTGATGCAAATAACCTACTATCCGGAGGCGGTGAAGGCAGGCTTGACCACGGAGAAGCTAAAGGAAATTGACTCCGATCTGAAAAGCATTGACTGAGGGAAAGAAAGCGATGGACGGCGCAGTGCGCTCAAAGGTTGACGCGTTGACCAGGCAACTCGAAGGCGTCGTCCTGGTGCCTTTCGTCGAGGATCGCCTTGGCATCGGTCACATCAGGGCTAAGTTCTTGATGTCGGAGATTCCATGAAAGTTGCCGAATAGTACGTCATCAGCTATTTGGACTGCGCGCGCAACAACCAGAAATGCAGTGCGTAACTCGCACTTCGTAACTCTATGCGCACATTGTGAATTTCAATCTCAACCCGAAGGAGCGGTTATAGATGTCCTACTCAATTCATTCAACTCTACAGGACCTTCTGAGAAGCGAGCAGGCAAAAGCCGTGCTGGAAAAACACCTGCCTGGCGCCTCCGCTCACCCCGATCTGCCAATGGCCATGCACATGACCCTGATGCAGATCTCTTACTATCCAGAAGCGGCGAAGGCGGGCGTTACCGCTGAGAAACTGCTGGCAATTGACGCGGAACTGAAGAGCCTTGACTGAGGAGTAAACAGACACCGGCGACGACGGTCACTCAGTCGTTGCCGCGTTTGCGCGCCATCTCAAAGGCGTCGTCCTGGGGCGTATAGTTGAGGATCGCCTTGGTATCGGTCATGTCGAGCCGCTTGTAACGGTTGTCCGATATGCCGTGGAAATTGCCGAAGAGTCGATCATCGTCCACCTCGACTGCGGCCGCGATCAGGCGGGCGTTGTCGTCCAGTGTTTGGATAATGTCAACGTATTGATGGTCCAAGTGGATCCATTCGGAGTCCCGGTACTGCACTGCGCCGAAGCGCAGGCACAGCGAGGAGAGGCCGTGCGCGGCCGAGTAGTAGCGGGCCAGCGCCTCGCCCCAGCACTTGGTCGCGCCGTACAGGTTGATAGGATAGACCGGCTGATTGGTATGCACCTGCTGATCAACCGGGTAGCCCAGGACCGCGTTGATGCTGCTGGCGTAGACTACGCGGCGGCAACCGGCCTGGCGGGCCGCCTCAAACACATTGTACGTGGCGATGACGTTGTTCGGCAGCAGACTTTCCCACGTAGCATCCATGCTGGGGTCGGCGCCCAGGTGAACGACGGTGTCGACTCCATCGAAGAGCGGGCGGATGGCGTCAAAATCGCTCAAGTCCGCCTGCGTGAAGGGAGCGCCCTTGGTGTCAGCAAGTTCGACGACATCCGTGAGCGAAAAACTGTAGGCGTCTTTGTAGGCGTTGTGAAAGAAACTGCCGATTTTGCCGGCCGCGCCGGTGAGCAAGACTGTGCGAGTCATCGGAAACCTCATCTATGTTACGAATTTCGAGCTTCCAACTGTCCGCCTCTTTCCTTCACTCTTTTTCCAGCACGGCCACATACTGGCCGCCCCCGCTTTCGAGAAACTCGACGATGCGCCAACCTGTGTCCTGTACGATCTCCTGCATCTCCGCCTGGGAAACCATCAGATAGTCGAACCAGTCGCCAATCAGGTCCCGGTAGCGGACGCGCAGGCGGATTTCGCCCGAGAGCCGACCCCGTTGCCGGTTGCGCGCCTGATAGGCAAGATGCTCAGGCTTGTCCGTCGTGTATACATCCAGCGATTCGGCGACGATGCGGGCCTTCTGACCGGTGAGCCTCTTGAGCCTGCGCAGTATCCACCTGGCCCGCCGGGGATTGGCGAACAGACCGAAGTTATTGCCCATCATCAGAACTGTGTCAATTTTGCCCAGCGAACTATCGATCCTGTGGAAAGGCAGTTGACGCACATCCTCCACGCCTCGTTGGCGGCAGACCTCCAGCGCGCCCGCAGACACATCAATGCCTACGACCTTGTGCCCCTTCTCCTGGAGGTACAGCGCGAATCGACCTGCCCCCACCCCAACATCCAAGACGTGCCCGCGCACCGATTGCATCGACCGCTGAACGTAGTCATGCCACTCGTCGAAGGGCGCAAAGTACATTGACATATTGTCTGTAACATTCAGAAAGCCGTCATCCCGCTCGATGACCTCAGTGCAGTCTTCACCTGCATAGTAGCTGGTCAGCAGTTGACCGAACGCGTCTTGAACTCCGTTTTCTCCCGCCTTCATGGCCAAATCCATTCAATATGTTATCTTCACTGCGCTTGTCCATCCTACCCGCCCATGCTATAAAGGGCAAGCAAGAGAGCATGCAATCTTGGGTGTTGTGCTCTCAGTCCCTTGTCCTCCTACACCGAATACTTTGGGTCGCCCTTGCCGCGTCCTATCCTGAGAAACTCTCAATCCTGTAAATCCTGATGCAAACATTCGCTCGTTCGCCGCAAAGGAAAGGGAAATGTCCACCAAAACTTCCAGCCCGATCTCTGTAGACAACGACAGTCACGATCTGTTCGACGTGCAGACCAACGCGACCGGCCCCAGCGGCGCGTTGCCCCTGGATGAAGAGTATCTGCGCAACGCGCCCAGCGGCGACATCTTCGGACTCACACAGGACGCGGGCATGGGCTGGAGCCCCCGCCGGCTGCGCAACCCGGAGTTCCTGATCCTCAGCACGCAGGGCGGCATCCGCGCGCCGGACGGGTCGCCGATCGCGCTCGGCTATCATACCGGCCATTGGGAGGTCGGCCTGCTGATGGAAGCGGCGGCCACAAGGCTCAAAGAACACGGCATGGTGCCCTTCGCCGGTTTCGTCACCGACCCCTGTGATGGCCGCACCCAGGGCACGACCGGCATGATGGACTCGCTGCCCTATCGCAACGACGCGGCTATCGTCCTGCGGCGGCTGATTCGTTCGTTGCCTACACGAAAAGGGGTGATGGGCGTCGCCACCTGTGACAAGGGCCTGCCGGCGATGATGGTCGCCCTGGCCGCGCAGCGGGAGCTGCCGGTCATCCTCGTGCCCGGCGGCGTAACCCTCCCTCCCAGCAACGGCGAGGACGCCGGAAAAGTGCAGACAATCGGCGCGCGCTTCTCCCACGGCGAAATCACGATGGAAGAGGCGGCTGAACTTGGCTGCCGCGCCTGCGCAACGCCCGGCGGCGGTTGCCAGTTTCTCGGCACGGCAGCGACCGCCCAGGTTGTCGCCGAGGCGCTGGGTCTCACGCTCATGCACGCCGCACTTGCTCCGTCGGGTCAGCCGATTTGGTTGGATATGGCGGATCGTTCGGCGAGTGCCTTAGTTTCACTACACGAAAACGAACTCACCTGTGCCGATATTTTGACCGAGGACGCCCTCCACAACGCGATGGTCGTCCACGCGGCTTTTGGCGGCTCGACCAATCTGCTGCTCCATATCCCGGCCGTGGCGCACGCGGCCGGCCTGCCCCGCCCCACTGTCGCTGACTGGCAGCGCGTCAACGCTGACGTGCCGCGACTAGTGGATGTACTGCCCAACGGACCGCAGGGCCATCCCACGATTCAGGTCTTTCTGGCGGGAGGCGTGCCCGAGGTGATGCTCCATCTGCGCGAACTGAATCTGCTGCGGCTGGACGCGCTCACCGCGCATGGCCGAAGCCTGGACGAGCTGCTCGACGAATGGCAGGGCAGCGAGCGCCGCAAACAATTGCGCGAGCGCCTCTATAGCGCCGACGGCATCAACCCAGACGATGTGATCATGGACCCGGAAACGGCGGCCTCTCGCGGGCTGACCAGCACTGTCACCTTCCCGACCGGCAATCTGGCACCAGAGGGTTCGGTGATCAAGAGCACTGCCATCGACCCTTCGGTTGTGGACGGCGACGGTATCTATCGCAAGACCGGCCCGGCGCGGGTCTTCGTCAGCGAACGCGAGGCGATCGCCGCCATCAAGGGCAACCATGAAAGGCCGGTGCAGGCGGGCGACATTCTGGTGTTGATTGGGCGCGGCCCCATGGGTAGCGGCATGGAAGAGACCTATCAACTGACCTCGGCGCTGCGTTACCTGCCCTTCGGCAAGCAGGTGGCGCTGGTCACAGACGCCCGCTTTTCCGGCGTCAGCACCGGCGCATGCATCGGTCACATCGGCCCGGAGGCGCTGGCGGGCGGAGCCATCGGACGCGTGCGCGAAGGGGATACGATCCAGATCGAAGTGGACACGGCCAACCTGCGCGGCAGACTCGATCTCATTGCCCAGCCGAATGGGAACGGAAGCGGCAGCGATGTGGACGCTGCGGCGCAACGCGAGGCGGGCACTGCCCTATTGGCCAATCGCTCTCCCCATCCCGATTTGGCCGGTGACCCGCGCCTGCCCGCCGATACACGCCTCTGGGCCGCGTTGCAGGCGGTCAGCGGGGGAACGTGGGGCGGCTGCGTCTACGACACCGACCGCATCCTGGAAGTTCTGGCCGCCGGAGAAAAAGCCCTCGCCCAGTCCTGAACGTCAATTCAATTTGCCAAGGCTGATTATTGCTACACGAAGTGCGCGACACGGACTACGAAATGCCTGGTCCTCACGGGTCGCTGCAATCGCGCGTAAACCCGCACTGCCGACAGATGATCTTGCAGTGGCGCTTGCTCACCTCCCCGCCGCACAGCCAGCAGTATGTGTCGTCCGCCGGCTGATAGACCGGCTGGAATTCGCCCGGCACGGCGTCAACCTTGTGCTGATGTCTCTCCCTTTCTATCTGCCCATTGGAGCCGTAAAACGTGGCCTCGTATCCCTGAAAGTCGCCGTCCTGGTAGAGGAACTTGGCTGAGAAATAGCGTGCCTCAAAGACCCAGGGAATGAACAGCCTGTCCCCCGGCCACAGGTTCAGCCCCAGCAAGTAGTCGTTGTCGATCCAGGCCAGCCTACCCTCCGGCGAATCGCGCAATTGCCCCTCCCAGCGCGGCGCGACGAAGACCCACACATACCAATCGGCCTCTCCGTCGAAGTTGGGAAAGGTGATCTGGCCGCGCAAAATCGGATCGCGGCAGACCAGCCCGCTCTCCTCGTAGACCTCGCGCACAACGCACTCCTCCGGCGACTCTCCCGGCTCGAACTTGCCGCCCAGCCCGTTCCACTTGCCCTGGTGATAGTCGTTTTTGCGCTTCACCCTGTGCAGCATCAGCGTCTGGCCGGGGCGTTGGACATAGCAGAGCGTGGCGAGTTTCAGACTATGTTTGGCCATGTTCAGAACGCCGCCAACTCTTGTGCCAGTCGGTAGATTTTCTCGGCGCTGGGGCGGTATACGTCCTCCAGCGGTGGGCTGAAAGGGACGGGAATGTCGAGGCCGGTCAGCCGTTGGATCGGCGCGTCGAGCCATTCGAACGCCTCCTGCGCGATCAGCGCGGCCACCTCCGCGCCTACGCCGGTATTGCCGGTCGCGCTGTGGACGATCAGCACTTTGCCGGTCTTGCGGGCGGTTTCCAGGATCGCGACGGTGTCCAGCGGTTTGAGCGTGCGCAGGTCGATGATTTCCGCTTCGATGCCCTCTTCGCCCAGCCGCTCAGCCGCCTGTTGCGCCTCCCGCACCTGCGCGCCATAGGTGATGATCGACAGGTCGCCGCCGGGCCGGACTGTTTTCGCTTCGCCAATCGGCACGAGATACTCGCCCTCGGGCACCTGGCCCTTCTCCGAGCGGTAGAGAATCTTGCTCTCCATGTAAATGACCGGATTGTTATCGCGGATGGAGGCGATGAGGAGGCCTTTGGCATCGGCGGGCGTGGCCGGGGCAACCACTTTGAGGCCGGGCGTATGGGTGAACCAGGCCTCGGGGTTCTGGCTGTGGAACGGGCCGGAGCGCAAGCCGCCGTCACACGGCGCGCGGATAACCCAGGGGACGGCGCCGCCCCAACGGTAATGGTTGGTGGCCGCGAACTGAACGATGCTGTCGAAGCCGCTGGAGATGAAGTCGGCGAACTGCATCTCGATGACCGGTCTCATGCCCATCAGCGCCATGCCGGTGCCCATGCTGATGAAGGCGTTCTCGCACATGGGCGTGTTGAAGATGCGTTGGGGCGCGTACTTCTCGGTCAGCGGCTTCGTCACCTTGAACGCGCCGCCGAACGGTCCGGCTACATCTTCGCCAAAGATGACCACCTCCGGATCGCACGCCATTTCTACATCCATCGCTTCGGTGATGGCCGCAATGTACGTCATTTCCCGCGTCCCGCTCATCTCGACTTTCCTCCCGACCTCCGTTCCTTGTGTCCCTCCAGCGGCTGTGTGCGGACTGTTTGCGAGCTATTCTACCATAGACCGGCTGTGAACGCGCCGCGTGCGAAAGTGGGTGTACGGCGGGTCGTGGGGTAGTCGATTAGGTGGGGTTTTCATGCCAGCGGTCGCTGTGCAGGCATGCAGGGAGGAGGCGGGTCGGGCCGGATGCCCACCGGGGCTTCTCGCCGAGCCGCTGCCAGAACGGGCTCTTCTGTAACGATGGTAAGGCTGTTTTGTAATGGTTTTCGTGTCACGTACCAGCGGGGAACCTAGTTGGAAGAGACGGTCATTTCTACACTATATTATTGTTTATTGTCCGCTTTGTCCGCTTTTACCCCCCCCCTCTGACCAAAAGAGGTGGCTATTAGTTGAAAATGCGGGTTGGGAGGCCAAGTTAGGTGGTCAGTTCCCGATCGTTGAGGAGTGTAGCACAGATGAACGAAACGGGCAAGTTGGGTTGAGGACGGGGGGGTGCGTTGTCTGAATCAGGATTTTCAGGATTAAAGGATTTCCAGGATAACAGACGACTGGCCGATTCTTGTTCCGTGGATCTTTTTCGTCGGTTGAAAGGGCAGATCGCAACGACCCAATGATCTCGGATGCACCCGAACGGGGTGCGGTTCACAATGGGGGTGAGTTTCTGGCTGTCTCTGGAAAGCTACACTGGATTCCGATGCCAGCCACTCTGGTCGCCTCCAAATCTGGACCACACCCTTGAGGACGGGGATGTGGGCAGTCTTGGCGTACGCGATGTATGAGTCAGGATTCTCGTGTTTGGCCGCGGCCAAGCTATCAGGTTGGCGCCAAGCTATCAGGTTGACGCCAAGCTATCAGGTTGACGCCAAGCTATCAAGTTGCCGCCAAGTGTCCAAATTGCTGGAGTCGGCGGCAACCTGACAAACTGCTGGAGTCGGCGGCAACCTGACAAACTGCTTGAGTCAGTGGCAACCTGACAAACTGCTTGAGTCAGTGGCGGCCAAATTTGTGGGTATACAGGATAGCAGGCGTCGAGTCGATTCCTGTACTGCGGGTCTTTTCTTGTCGGCTGAAAATGCGCTTCACCAATGCCCAACGTTGCAGGATGCACCTACTTGAAGCGCGCCGATTGTGAATGCGCCGCGTGCGCAAGGTGTGATATTCTACGGGAAACAGAACATATGTTATACTATTGCAACTTTCGCAATGACGAATGGCGGGACATAGGGAGGCATGAGAGTGGGAATCCCACGGGTAACGGTTGTCATTCGGAACCCTGCTGAGCCGGATAGGACCTGGGAAGGGCTTTTCCTGGTTGATACGGGCTCTATTGACTCGCTGGTGCCCAGGCCGCATCTGGAGGCCATTGGTCTCAAGCCCAAGGGACAACGGGTCTATGGCTTGGCGGACGGCAGCGAGGTGAGGCTTGGCATAACAACCGGGGACATCGAGTTCATGGGGGAGGTCGTGGGCGGGACGCTTATCTATGGTGAAGCAGACGCGGAGCCATTGCTGGGCGTGACCGCGCTTGAGTCGGTGGGCATCGAAGTCGACCCGCGCAATCAGACGCTCAGATGCTTGCCGACGATAAGGCTCAAGACGATTGAGGTCAAGGATTGAATTCAACAACAATTTTGACTCGTCGGAAGAACTCACTCTTGTGCAATGGAGAAGAATTATGGCAACTGTACTGATTCGGCAATTGGATGACCAAGTCATCAAGCGGCTGGAGCAACGCGCCGCCGGGAACAATCGTTCACTCGAAAGCGAGGTGCGCCACATTTTAGAACAAGCCGCCGGAGATGATATGGCGGAAAAGACACGTGCCTTTCGGGAATTGTCCAAGAGGCTGCGCGAACAGCAGACTGGTGAACGGCCTCAAACACCCTCACATATACTTATCCGAGAAGACCGCGACAGCGGGCATTGGTCCGCGTGATGCGGTTGGTCGTGGATGCCAGGGTTATACAAGGAGGCGCCGACAATGCAAAAAGCGCTGCACATCAGAACGACGGTGTTGTCTGGAGGCAGAATTGAAATTGTCGACCAGCAGCTTCCGGTTGGGGAGTCTGTCAACGTAGTCGTCCTTCACTTCTCGGGGGCATTGCAGCGGTCCGCAGTTGACATCCTGAATGAATCGCCAGGGCAGCGCCTCTTCAAGACTGCTGAGGATGTGGCGTCCTACCTCAAGGACGAACGGGTGTCATGGGATCGGTGACGCTTCCGCCTGCCGGACCGATCTATCTCGATTCCAGTGGGTTCATCTATAGAGTGGCACGGTTGTCGAGGGATTGTTTCGTTCACTGTTCGACGCCAATGAGGTGAGGCTGATCCCGACCACGCGCCCACTGTGGGAAGAGGCCGCGCGTCTACGTGCCGAGACGGGTCTGAAAACGCCCGACGCGCTTCACGCGGCGGCGGCCATGCATGCTGGGTGTACGCACTTTATCACGAATGATGACGACTTTCGCCGTCTCAAAGACCTGCTCGTCGTTGTCTTGGATAACCTTCTCAAAGAGGAAAACCGGGCATCACCCTGCGTGTTGGCGGGCATTCGGAGCGAGCTAAGGGGCAGGTCTTTTCTTTTTCTTGCGCAATCGAGCGAATCGTGAAAACACTTGCACAAGTTCGTACGCAACTGTCAGCGGGGGAATTCGACTTTACTCGCCATGCCGTAAAGCGTGCAGTTGAACGAAACATCAGTGTTCAGGAGATTGTTGAGGCCGGGGCAACAGCGGAAGCAATTGAGGAGTACGCGGATGACAAGTATACTCCAAGTTGCTTGTTGTTGGGATTCACCCAAGCGGGTAAGCCGTTACATCTCCAGGTATCTCTTACGGACACTTTTCTCGTGCGAATCATCACTTGGTATGAACCAAGCGAGCAGGAATGGAGCAATTACACGTAGCGGGGGTAAATGTGTTTACTTGCGCGGCCTGTCATGCACAAGCGAGCAGAGAGAAATTGGTGGCCGAAATTTTTCAGATCGACGGCCAGTATGTACTCGTGGATAAGATTCCTGCGGTCGTTTGCGCCCGTTGCGGGGAAGAATCCTTCAGCCGCGAGACCACGGAAAGGGTTCGTCTTCTGGTTCATGGCCAGGCAGAATCCACGAAATCGATTGCCGTGCCTGTATTCGAGTTTGCTTAAGGCAAATCCCAAGTGAGACCAAGAGTTCGAAAACGGCGGGAAAACGGACGAGACGTCAGCAATCCCAAGATGCAGGCCGAATGAAAAGTCTTGGACTCAGATTGGACTTGCATTAGGGCTCGTTGACAATTGTCTGAACTGTGATTTATGTGATTATGTGATTGAGATGATTGACGGCGCCGGCGCAGATCGCGGTCTTTGTTCACGAGAATCAGGCGAATCGCAGTCCGATTCTGCCCGCAGGCAACCTGCAGATGTCACCTCTTTGACCAGTTTTTCAAAGGTCAACGGAACCTAGTCACCATCAAGCCGATAGAAAAAGCTCAGGAAGAGAAGGAGCGATACCCACTACGAGGCAAGCCGTACAAATACGACCGTCCCTATGAAAGGGTCGAGTTCACGGATTAGCGAACGTGGATAAGAAACGGCACGACAAAATGCCAAGAAAGGATTCTCGCATGAAAGATCTGCTGCTATGTCTCAAGCCAAAACAACGAAAAGGAAGCAAACCTCGCTGTCATTGGTTGACGGATGGATCTCGGGAGCAAGTTGCCAGGAGGCTCACTAAGTAACTGTCCGTTTTTAACTTAACGGTTTCGTTCGACAGACCAGTCCAAGCTTGATTGAAATCGCTACGTTGTTTGCGGACAGTTACTAAGTTAGTTTCACCGTGGGGAAGGGTGTCTGCCGACGACCGCTGGATGCCAGAAGGACTTCGTCAAGTGGAAGAACCGCAGTTGCATAAGGCGACACAGTTGCTTCCTCATGAGGATTGTGAAAGGTTGTGTAAATGGTGGTTTGCACATCCGAGCGAAGACTCCAAGTCACCCAATTTCGATATTGCCAGCACTTGCACCATCCATGAAACAATGCGGAGCTAAAGGTAGAAGACGAAGCAGGAGGAAGTTATCAGAATCGCAGTCGCATTGGCGAGTGCATTGATGAAGCAAATGTAAAGATGGCGGCCCAGACGAAACCCGGCTGGGCACTGTCCCATAAGCATCGCTATCAGATAGCAAATCGCTTTGCCTGGTCCTCGAAATTAACAGAACTTGGATACCATGTAATTCTTGTCTATCTCGGATTCTTGGATGCCGGGGAAATGCGAAATCCTTTCGCCAGCCATTCAGAATGGGAATCCCGCGTTGAGTCGTATAGTAAGCCCGTACTTCCAACTGAGGTATGGAACAAGCAATAGACGGTTCAGGATCGCATTTTCGTCCCGCGTATCATGTCATGCGCAATTCGGTATGATGCGCCGATAGAAGATGACTGAAAGAAGGCGGAGCAATCCGTTGCATGAGAGCCCATTTCAGACATAGACGGCGAAACCATGACGATTCAAGATTCGACCAACAAACTCTACTTCGGCGACAACCTCGACATTCTGCGTCCAGCATATCGCCGACAAATGCGTCGGCCTGATCTACTTCTAAACTGGGGGGAGGGAGTAAGCCGTATGGCAACATTTAAGACAAAGGCAAACGTCGCCGACAATGGGACTCTCACAATCTTCGGGCTGCCGTTCAAATCCGGCGAGCAAGTGGAAGTTATCATTAAGCCGCTTGAAGAAAATCAGGTAGGGCAAGACCGATACCCGCTGCGAGGCAAGCCGTACCGATACGACCGGCCATTTGACGGAGTGGTGCTTGACGAGTGGGGAATCCAGGAATAAGTTGGCTGGATTCCCGCGATGTGGTCGAATTGATGCTAGAATCAGAGTTTGGAGGACAAATCGTGCTTGACAGAATGAAATCAGTCGGTGAGAGCTTCTCAAATCCGAGAGATGCGGTGGTGCAACTGGTCTATGACGGGACGAATGGCGAGTATGTGCGTTTGGGTGACAAATGGTATTTTCTCAGATTTCTTTCTGACGGCACAAAGAGCACGATTGACGGGTGGCGTCCACAGATCGATTATTTGAGTGGCCTCGTAGAATGTCACAAAGAGGCAGCGCTCTATCTACGCAAATGCGTGAACAGCGACACGACCGAATTTCAGCATTTAATAGTTGCCAGTCATGTTTCAGTTGCGGTTTTCCTCAGGGATGCCTTGTCCCTAATCCAAATAGGTTCGTTAGCGAGCTCGTTGATTCTCCTTAGACCTGTGGTCGAAATCTTGTTGGAATTACAGTATCTCAAGAGATTTCCCAATGAGGTGGGGTCCTACTACAGTAAGGTCCACAAACGCAACAAACAAACCGTTGAAGGCAAGACTATCACTCGTCCCAAGGGAAGTCTTCGATTCAAGAGAATTGAAGACATCATAAAATCCTTGAGATACCATAACAAGAATAACTCGAACAGTTACGAGAAGGGATTGATTGAACGGTGGCAGTTGCTTTCCGATGCTGCTGCCCACCCGTCGCCTGAACTCATAAGCATTAGTCAGGGAAGAGCACCCTGGGAATGGAAAAACACATTTGGGGAACTTGAGGGTGTGACATCTAGCGCCATTGAACAACTATTCGAGATTGATAAAGAATTGAGGAGCCTCATTGACCAAGAACAAGACTTGCGCAAGAAGCTACTGAATCTATTCAGTTACGGAACCACCACCTCACCGTTGGACAAAAAGTAAACCCATGTCAACTTCCAACCCAACCAACAAACTCTACTTCGGCGACAACCTCGACATCTTGCGTCAGCACGTCGCCGACGAAAGCGTCGACCTGATCTACCTCGACCCGCCCTTCAACTCCAACGCCACCTACAACGTGCTCTTCCGCGAGAAGAGCGGCGAGCAGTCGGCGGCGCAAATCACCGCCTTCGACGACACCTGGCAGTGGGGGCTGGAATCCGAATCCGCCTACCACGACGTGGTGATGGACGGGCCGAAAGCGTTGGCCGACCTGCTCCAGGCGATGCGCTCATTCCTGGGCCAGAATGACATGATGGCTTACCTCACCATGATGGCGCAACGCCTTGCCGAACTTTACCGTGTCCTCAAACCAACTGGGAGCTTCTATCTACACTGCGACCCGACAGCAAGCCACTATCTCAAACTACTATTGGATGCCGTGTTTGGCATAAATAACTTTCGCAATGAAATCATTTGGCGGCGTACAACAAGCCATAGCGACGCTAAAGGATTTGGTAGCGTCCACGATTCAATCCTCTTCTACAACAAAGAGCATGATTTCCAATGGAATAAAGTCTTCCAGCCTCTGAACCCGGAATACATTGAAAACTACTATCGGTATGAAGATTCCGACAAACGCAAGTTTATGTCAGCTGATCTGTCTGCTGCGGGCCCTGGCCCTGAACGAGACTTCGGTGAGCGTGGAATGATCGCCCCTCCATCTGGGCGTCACTGGATGTATGATGATGCTGGAATCAAAAGGCTCTTGCAAGACAATAAAATTTATTGGACTAGAAATGGCGTCCCCAGACTGAAAGTGTATTTGGATGAACACCTTGGGCTGCCTGCACAAGACGTGTGGGACGACATACTTCCGCTGCGTTCATGGCACAAGGAACGCCTCGGCTACCCCACGCAGAAGCCCGAAGCCCTGCTCGAACGCATCATCAACGCCAGCAGCAACGAAGGCGATGTCGTGCTCGACCCGTTCTGCGGCTGCGGCACCGCCATCGCCGCGGCCGAACGGCTCAACCGCAACTGGATCGGCATCGACGTCACCCACATCGCCATCACCCTCATCCGCCACCGCCTGCGCGACTCCTTCGGCGAGGACCTGCGCCCCTACACCGTTCTCGGCGACCCCAAAGACCGGCCCAGCGCCGCCTCGCTCGCCCAGCACGACCGCTACCAGTTCGAATGGTGGGCGCTCGGCCTGGTGGACGCCCGCCCGGCCCAGGACAAACGCAAGGGCGCCGATTCGGGCGTGGACGGCTATATCAGCTTCTTCGACGACGGTAGCGGCAAGGCCAAGCGCGTGATCGTGCAGGTCAAGAGCGGCCACGTGCAGCGCAACCAGATTGCCACGCTCAAGGGCGACATGGAGCGCGAAAAAGCCGAAATCGGCCTCTTCATCACGCTGGAGCCGCCCACCGCGCCGATGCGCAGCGAAGCGGCCGCGGCCGGCTTCTACGAACCGAGCCACTTCCTCGATCACAAGTTCCCGCGCGTGCAGATTCTCACCATCGAGGAGTTGCTGTCCGGCGCGCAGGCGCAGTATCCGCGCTTTGCGCCCCAGGCCACCTTCCGCAAAGCGCCCCGCCGCCAGCGCCAGCAACGTGAACAGAAGCGGATGATCTGATGCCGCAACAGGGCTGTGCGTAGAACTCGACCAGGGCGACTGTCCCACCTTGCAGGGCTAACATAATGACAATCTCCAAGATCAGAATTGCCAATTTCAAGAGTTTCGCCGATCAGACGGTTGAACTGAACGACTTCAACCTGCTGGTCGGCGCGAACGCTTCGGGCAAATCCAACTTTGTCCAGGCCTTCCAGTTCCTGCGCGACATCGCTACGCAAGGACTGGAAGACGCCATCTCGCTGCAAGGCGGCGTAGAGTATCTGCGCAACGTAAACATAGGAGACACGCAGCCGCTCATCTTCCACGTGGTCGTGCAGGAAGAGTCCACATGGCAGATGCGCAATGATCGTCGCTACCGGATTCATTCATTCGACTATAAATTCTGCTTGCAGTTTGATAAGCGGGGAAACGGTTATACGGTAGCCCGCGACAGGATAATCCTTACCTATTGGTGGGAAGAGATCACCCAAGAAGAGATGATGCAACCGGCAGTCGTTGCCGAACAGCGAGCGAAATATGCTCCCAGATCGACGGTCGAATTCAAGAATTCGGGTGGAAGTCTGGAGATACTCTCCACATCTGCCGAACCAGAGCCTCTGTTTTCGGCCAACGAAATCGGGTTCCTGACTTCAAACGCAAACCGATCACTGTCGGAGAAGGCCCTCCTGCTGGAGACGCCATTTGCCCACTTTTTTGCCGAATCGGCCTGGGATTGGTTTCGAGAAATCGGCATCTATGATTTTGATCCGACGAAGGCCAAGCGCGTCATACCGGTCGCCGGCCGCTCAGAACTGGAGACAGACGGCAGCAATCTGGCCGTTGTGCTGAGGAATCTTCTTGGCGACGAAGATGCGAAACGAGATGTGCGCAATCTGTGCCGGTACAACCTTTCCTTCATCAAGAGCTTCGAAGTAGAGCAGGTCGCCGACAGGTTCCTATCTATCACGTTGCGGGAGACTTTCGCTGAAGACAAGGATCTGCCAGCCTTCCTGATCTCTGACGGCACGGCCAATATCATGGCGTTGGTCGTGGCGCTCTACTTCCAGGAACAGAAGCGGTTCGCTATCTTCGAGGAGCCGGGAAAAAGCATTCACCCGCACCTGCTCTCACGAGTGATGGCCATGTGTAAGGAAGTATCAGAGTTCAAACAGATATTGGCGACAACCCACAATCCAGAGGCAGTCAAACACGCAGGACTGGAGAACATCTTGCTGGTAAACCGAGATAAGGCCGGGTACAGCCGGGTAACGAAGCCCGCCGACAGTGAGCATGTCAGGATTTTCCTCGAAAATAACCTAGGCATTGAAGACCTCTTTGCAGACAATCTGCTGGGGGTTTGATCGTGGCCTATCGAATACTCTATGTTCTCCTGGAGGGATACGACGATGTAAGGTTTTTCGAAGGGGTCATAGAGCCTATCTTTGCGGAACAATACGACTACGTTCATTTTTGGTAACTACTCAGCCATTACCCAATGTGCGCCTTTCAATGGGCAACCAAGTCATCCAAGTGTAATGAATCGTGTTTGGAATCTGTCTGAAAAGGTCAGGTTCGGGTCAATACGGCACAAATGGTGCGAATTATGGCGTGTAGATGGAGGATTCACGCTTTCCGGCAGTCATTATTGGTCTTTTTGACCGATGACCGTACCTTTTCAAACAACCTCCCAGACGAGGCTGAGTTGCTACGATGATGGTAACTACTAAGCCTGGTATGTGGAAGGGAAGAATGGCTGGTCAATAAATGCGTTGTAGATGGCATCAATGGCATTGTGACCGTGTTTGCGAGCGGTTGAGATATAGGAACGAATGGCACAGAAGGTATCGGCGCCCTCTTGTGTGCGGAAGGAACCGGAGACTTTCTGTTGAACCTTGATCATGCGCACATCGCGTTCGACCTGGTTGTTGTCAAAGGGGATGCGGAAATCATACATAAAGGCCAAGACGCCAGATTTATGCTTGTGCAGGCGGTCGAGCAAGTTTTTGGGCGGCGCTTGTTTGGGGCGGCCGCGTGCTCTGGGTCGGGTCGGCTTGGGCGGCGGGTTAGCGGCCAAGCCTTGGGCAATGAGCGCATCGTACTCGGCCTCGTAGTAGGCCAAGCGCTCTGGGGGTAACACAGTGTGCGCTTCTGGGGTGGATGCGACTTCGGCTTTGATGGTGCATAACAGACGAGCCATCTTCTCAGCCCATGCTTGGCCGTATTGCTCGAACACAAAGCGCAACTCGCGCAGATGATGGACGTTGCAGAAAGCGTGCTGGCAGTCGCTAAACTGGAGATAGGGGGCCCAGTGGTCATGCAGAGCAACGCCCTGGTAGCGGGGCAAGATGCCAGCGTCTCGCATGCCGACATGACCTCGTTTGCCATGGACATGGTAGTAAGTCAGCCTGGCTGTGCTGGCCACATGCAGCCACTGCAAGCGCCCCTCGACACGCAACCCACTCTCATCGAAGTGGACGACCGGGTCAGCGATGAGTTGTGCGCGAATGTGTTCCAGAGTCGCTTGGCTCCGGCTGACAAGTTGACGGGCGGCGGCGAGTATGACCGCCTCCGAGGGCGCATCGCCGTAGAGCGCGGTCAGCAACTCTTTGATACGCGCCAAGGGGATGTACTGTTGGCCATACAGGTAGCAGGCGAGCGCTTTCAGACGCGGGCCATACTGGGTCGGTTGGGTCACGTGGGCTGGAAAAGCCTCCTTCACATGGGCGCCACAGCCAGGACACTGCTTGACCTCTGCCTGATGCTCTGTGACTTCGATGCCAACCGGCGGCATGTCGAACACCTGCCGTTTCACATGCCCCTTGGCGCCGACCCCCTTCAGGTCTGTTTGGCAGTGCGGGCAGTCCTGTAGCGTATGAAGGATGACATGATGCGGTTCCGCCACTTGCGTCAAGGTTTGCCCTTTGTGACCAGGTTGCCCCCCACGCGGCCGCTGGCCCGACTGACGCAGACTCTGTCTTCTGCGCTTCTTCAGACCATCGCTGCTGGGTGGCTTGCCGCTATTGTTACTGTCTTTCGCCAACTGATCCTGCAATTCCTGGATCAACACCTGCTGCGCAGCCACTTGCTCTCGCAATGCCAGAATCAACTCGATCAGACTCTCTTGGTCTAATCGCTTCAGTTGCTCACGATCTACTGCCAACGAGTTGCTCATAATTCCCAATTCTACCACTCCTACCATTGGTTTCGCATTAGCTTCCTGTTAGCATTCTATTTGATCTCTGGCCCTTTATCCTATGCCTTAGTAGTTACCATTTTTGGACGTATAGCCAGCAGAAAAAGGAGAAGGTGAATGATTTCCTCAATAGCATTAGGGCCATGCAAACCGACGGGCTTGCCGATTCCCTCCTCGTAGCAGACCTGGACGAGTCCCCTTGCGTGACCGACAGGAAGGAGAGAGTCTTCTCCACGTTCAGGGCTTTAGAGGGAAATGTTGGAGCGGTCGCCAGTCTTCTCTTTGCGACCGAAGTTCTGATTGTGTGTAAAGAGATTGAGAGTTGGTATCTTGCAGGCCTCAGCGACACAAGTTGCCAACGGATTGGAATCTCGGTTTCTTTCAGCAGCACAGACCAAATAACCAAGGAACAGTTTGATAGGCTAAATCCGGGGAGATTCAAAACAAGGATTCAATTCATGGAAGCGATCTTGCAGTCGTTTGATCTCGAAACGGCTCGCTCCCAAAACAGATCATTCCAATATTTCATGCGAAAATATGGATGACACGGATAGTGGACATCACGCCCGCCGATTCACTCCCAACCAGCACTCTCGGAGAACCCCATGAACGTAGAAATTCGCGACGAAAGATTCCGCGCCGTTGTCGGCGACGACCTCCAGTTCGAGGAGGTCGGCAGCGGCTTCGACTTCACCGAGGGGCCGATCTGGAACCATGTCGAGAAGCACCTGATCTTCAGCGACATGCCCGGCAACATCATGCGCCGTTGGCGGACGGCCGGCAGCGTCGAGACATGGCGCACTCCGAGCAACATGGCCAATGGCAACGCCTACGATCCCGCCGGCCGCGTCGTCACCTGCGAACACGCCACCAGCCGCGTCACCCGCACCGAGGCCGACGGCTCGATCACCGTGCTGGCGACCCACTACGGCGGCAAGGAACTCAATAGCCCCAACGATATTGTCGTCAAGCGCGACGGCGCGATTTACTTCACCGATCCGAGCTTTGGCAGAATGGAGTACTACGGCCTGCCGCGTGAACAGCAATTGGCGTTCCAAGGGGTATACCGGCTGGACCCGGAGAGCGGCGCGCTCACGCTGTTGGTGGACGACTTCGATCAGCCCAACGGCCTCTGCTTCGCGCTCGACGAGTCGCAACTCTTTGTCAACGACACCATGCGCGGCCACGTGCGCGTCTTCGACGTGGACGAGAGCGGCGCGTTGGGCAACGGGCGCGTGTGGGCCGAGGTGACGGGCGACCGCGACGGCGTGCCCGACGGCATGAAGATCGACGGCGGCGGCCATCTCTACGTGACCGGGCCGGGCGGCATCCACGTCTTCGCCGCGGACGCAACCTGTCTGGGCGTCATCTACATGCCGCAGGGCTGCGCCAACTTCTGTTGGGGCGAGGACGATATGAAGAGCCTATTCGTCACTGCCGGGAAATCACTGTATCGGCTGCGTGTCAATGTGGCGGGCAGGCGCTCGTTCTAATGTGCGTTCACTTTGGGAACCCGTCATTCCCCGCATTGCGTAATTCGTATTGCGTGGGCGTAGGCGAGAAACTTACTGGGATGGGCTGTTTGTTGGCATTGACAAGAGGGACGCCGTCTCATCCGGAAACGGTCACACACACAATCGAAGGAAGACAGGATGATTTCACTTGATGTATACTTTTCCGCCAAGCAGGGTGGAGAGGCCGAACTTGAACGGATTATCGTGGATGTCTGGATGGAGGCGATGAAACAGCAGCCGGGCTTTCTGCGCGCCGCGCTGCTGACGCCGTTTTCGCAGGAGGAACTTGATGCGATGGGAGCGGTCAGGCCGCCCTTCTCGCACGAGGTCATCTCCTTCTGGGAGAGCGAGGAACTACGCCAGGAGTGGGTGGCGCGCGACATTCACCAGGAGGTATGGCCGCAGGTCGAGGCCGCGGCAGAGATGATCGTCTACACAGTTTCCAACTGCGACGAAACCTGGAACGTGTAAATTCGGGGAGACAGGCGGGAACAGAGAGTCTCACTTTTCTCCCTCTTCTTGATACTGGGCATCGACGACCGCGAGGATGGCGACGTTGACGATATCCACGACCTCGGCGCCGGTTTCCAAAACGTGGATCGGCTTGCCCATGCCCACCAGGATCGGACCGATGGCCTCGGCGCCGCCCAGACGGCTGAGCAGCTTATAGGCGGTGTTGGCCGAAGCCAGTTCGGGGAAGACGAGCACGTTGGCGTCCTCGATGGCGCTGAAGGGATAGTGGCGGCGCATCAGATCGGGCACGACCGCCACGTCCGCCTGCATCTCGCCATCAATCTGCAAACTTGGCTGCTGCGTTTTGACGAGCTCGGTCGCCCGCTGCACCTTGTCGACCTGTGGATGGCGCGTGCTGCCGAAGTTGGAAAAACTCAGCATCGCAACACGCGGCTCGACATCGAACTGGCGGGCCACGTCGGCCGCATTGATGGCGATGGCGGCCAGCGTTTCGGCGTCCGGGTCGATGTTCACCGTCGCATCGCTGAAAAAGTAGATGCGATCACGAACGATCATCAGATAGACGCCGCTGAGCACGCCCCGTTCCGGCGCGGTGCCGACGAGTTGCAAGGCCGGGCGCAACACATCAGGGTAGTTGTAGGTCAGCCCGGAGATGAACGCGCCGGCATGGCCGTGAAGCACCATCGCCGGCCCGAAATAGTTGGCCTGGCGCATCAGTTCGTTGGCCCTGGCCAGCGTCACACCTTTGCGCTGGCGCTCCTGGTAGAAGGCGGTCGCATATTCGCGATACATCGGGTCCTGGTGCGGATTAACGATTGTCGGGCGGTAGTCGAGGCCAAGCTCTTCGCAGCGGATGCGGATCACGTCGGGGTTGCCCAGCAGCACCGGCGAGCCGATGCCTTCGGACTCGACTGCATAGGCCGCGCGAATGATCTTGGGGTGCTCGCCCTCGCCGAAGACCAGACGTTTCGGACTCTGTCTGGCCTTGCTTTGTTGCGTGCGCATAACCTGCACGCCTTTGCCTATGCGCAGCGCCAGCTCGTCCAGATACTTGTCCAGATCGATGGCCTTGCGCGCCACGCCCGTCTCCATGGCCGCCTTGGCCACCGCAGGCGCAACCCACATCAGCACGCGGCTGTCCAGCGGCTTGGGGATGATGTACTCCGGCCCGAAACGCAGCGTGTCCAGGCCGTAGGCCTTCAATACACTGTCCGGCACGTCCTCCTTGGCCAGGTCGGCGAGCGCCCGCGTCGCGGCGAGCTTCATCTCCATGTTAATCGCCTTCGCCCGCACGTCCAGCGCGCCGCGAAAAATGAAGGGGAAGCCAAGAACGTTGTTCACCTGATTGGGAAAGTCGCTGCGCCCCGTGCCCATGATGACCGTATCCTGGCGGGCTGAGACTGCGTCGGGATAAGGGATTTCGGGATCCGGGTTGGCCATGGCGAAGACGATCGGATTCTCACCCATCGAGCGCACCATCGACTGCGAGACGGCCCCGGCCACGGAAAGGCCGATGAGCACGTCAGCGTCGACCAGCGCATCGCTCAACGTGCGGGCGTCGGTGTCGCTGGCGAACTCCTCTTTCCACTCGTTCATGTTTTCCATGCGGCCCTCGTAGATGACGCCGCGGCTGTCGCACATGACGATATTGCTCTTGTCCGCGCCGAGCGCCACATAGATATCGGCGCAGGCAATGGCGGACGCGCCGGCGCCGTTGATGACGATGCGGGCCTCTTCGAGTCGCTTGCCGCTGACCTCCAGGGCGTTCAGCATCCCGGCGCCGGAGATGATGGCGGTGCCGTGCTGGTCGTCATGGAAGACCGGTATATCCAGCCGCGCTTGCAGGGTCTGTTCAATCAGGAAACATTCCGGGGCTTTGATGTCCTCCAGATTGATGCCGCCAAATGTGGGAGCGATCAATTCGCAGAAGCGCACCATTTCAGCCGCGTCCTCGGTGTCGACTTCGATGTCGAACACGTCCACATCGGCGAAGCGCTTGAAGAGCACAGCTTTGCCCTCCATCACCGGCTTGGATGCCAGCGCGCCGCGATTGCCAAGGCCGAGGATGGCCGTGCCGTTGCTGATAACAGCGACAAGATTGCCCCGCGCCGTATACTCGAACGCATCCTCCGGCCTCATTGCGATCTCCAGCACCGGATGGGCGACACCGGGCGAATAGGCGAGAGAGAGGTCGTTCTGGGTCTCCATCGGCTTGGTCGGGGTGATCGTCAGTTTGCCCGGGCGGCCTTTGGCGTGATAGTCGAGTGCATCCTGCTTGGTCAGCGTCATAGGGATTCTCCGCATCTGCAAGTCAAGTCGTTGAAATGTATTGTATGCGATGTAGGTTCGATTCGCACGTTCCTAAGAACGCGGCGCTTCCCTATTGGGGGGCGCGTCGTACCCAGCCCCTCGGTCCCCTTCGCCGCATTCTTTCCCCTGACCTGTCCAATCCCGCATATCCTGATTCAGACAACCGCACCGCGCAGTCCGAATCAGGATTGTCAGGATGCAAGGATTCCCACGATGCGCCTCTGTGGCAAGTCATCCAGTTTCCTGCACGTCCGCTACTTCCTCCCTATCCCGCTTATCCTCAGATCCCGCAAATCCTGATTTAGGCGGCACTCTCCAAAATTTGTCCAACGTCCAGTTTGTGCTATACTGCCGAAGCCTATGGTCTGACATAGCCTTCACCCCCCGGGGGCCGGATAGTGCCCATTGCAACCGATGCGCCTCTGCATCGCTGAACGTATGCCGCGCGCTGTCCCAGCCATTACTTAGTCTTCAAATTGGGGGAGAAACGTATGGCAACAACGGCTGACGTAGCGAACGTCAGTACAGGGCGCACAGACGGCCTGCTCTCCATCCTGGCCGCTGTCTGGGGCTCCTATTTCTTCCGCAAGTTTTTGCGCGCGCTGGCCACGATCTTCATTGTCACTACGATCATCTTCTTCCTGGTTCGGCTGCTGCCGGGCAACCCGATTGAGATCTACGTCAACCAACTGATCGTCACCTACGGAATGCCTGTCCACGAAGCCAGGGATCAGGCGGCCGCCCTCTTTGCCATCGACCTGGAACGGCCGGTCATCCTTCAGTACTTTTCCTATCTGCAAAATCTGGCGCGGGGCAACTTCGGGCAATCCGTCCTCTCACCCGGGACGACCGTCACCGAAGTGATCCTGCGTTTCCTGCCCTGGACGCTCTTCAGCGTGGGACTGGGGCTGCTGATCAGCTTCACGGTCGGCGTCCTACTGGGCGTCATCATGGCCTACCGCCGCGACAGTTTTCTCGATCACGGCTTTACCGTGCTCAGTTCAGTCGTAAGTTCCGTGCCGGACTTTCTGATCGGTCTACTGATTGTTGTTTGGCTGGGCGTACAGTGGAAAATCCTGCCGATCGCGGCCATGCGCGGCGCCTACTCATCCGGCATGCAACCTGGCTTCAACTTGGCCTTTTTTGCCGATGCCCTCTTCCACGGAGCCTTGCCGATCTCCACCTATGTACTGACAAGCATTGGCTTTTGGATGCTGAGCATGAAGAGCAATACGATCAGCACGCTGGGCGAAGACTATGTAACCATAGCCAAGGCGCGCGGGCTGAAGGAGTGGCGCATCACCACGGCATACGTCGGCAGAAATGCGCTCTTGCCGCTCTTTACCATTTTGACCATCCGCATCGGTTTCGTCGTCGGCGGCTCCTTGCTGGTGGAGCAGATATTCGAGTATGGCGGCATCGGGCGGATGCTGGGGCAGGCGATCAATCAACGCGACTATACTTTGATGCAGGGCATCTTTCTGACCATCACCTTCTCGGTGATCTTTGCCAACTTTTTCGCCGACGTCCTGTACGGCTGGCTCGACCCCCGCATCAAGCTGCAAGACAATTGAGCCAGAAATGATGACGACAAACCCGTTGAGTTCCGTCACCCAGCGGCCAGGAGCAGCCAGATGGCAGCAGAACTGATGGAAGGCGAACAGTCTGACAGCCTCCTTGTCAGCGCGTGGAAGGGAACGCGCACGTTCGTGCGTCTCCTGGCCTACAACCGGGTCGGCTTTATCGGATTCATTGTGGTCGTGGCCATGTTCCTGCTCTCTTACGCGGGGCCGGTCTTTATCGAACTGGACACAAAAACCAAGATCGACAGGATCTATATCACGCCGACCGCAGAGCACCCGTTGGGGACGGACCACCAAGGCCGCGACATCTGGTCGCAGATTGTCAACGGCGGCAAGGACGTCATCTATGTGGCCTTTCTGGCTGCTCTGATTTCAACGGTGATCGCCGTGGTGTTCGGAACGCTCAGCGGCTACGTCGGCGGCTGGGTGGATAGCGCGATCATGTCTGTCACCGATACTATCCTGACGATTCCCCAGTTCCCCCTATTGGCCGTGCTGGCCGCCTTCATTTCGCTCAACAGCCTTACATTTCTGGGCATCCTGATGGGCCTATTGAACTGGCCGACCCTTTTACGCGCGCTGCGGGCCCAGGCGCTCTCCCTCAAGCAGCGAGACTTTATCGAGGCGGCCAAAGCGCTCGATCTGGGCATCTGGCACATCGTCCTGCGCGAGATGGTTCCCAACATGATGCCCTATATCGTCGTCAGCTTCGCGCTGGGGATGACCTTTGCCGTCTACCAGCAGGCCGGTCTTGTCTTCCTGGGGCTTGTGCCGATTTCCGCCGGCAACTGGAGCGTGATGATCCAGCTGGCGTGGGTGCGGGGCGCGATCTTCTACAAGGACAGTGTCTGGTACATCATGGCGCCGATCGTGGCCATCGCTATCCTGCAACTGGCGATTATTTCTATGACCCGCTCGCTGGAACTGGTATTCAATCCTCGGCTGCGAGCCAGCGAGTAAGGGACGAACTGCACTACAAAGCCTATGAGCCAAACCACTGAACTTTCTTGGCATCAGAGCGTCGAGGAGAACGGCAGCCAGCCGCCTCTGAGCCTGCAAAACGTTCATGTCAGCTATCGCACACGCAAGGGCAGCGTGCAGGCGGTGCGCGGGGTCACGCTTGACTTGGAGGCGGGCGAGAGCCTGGCCCTCATCGGCGAGAGCGGCTCCGGCAAGACGACGCTGGGGCTGGGGATCGTAAGGCTTTTGGTCGAAACGGCGGAGGTCAGCCCGGGCAAGATCATCTATCGCCGCGACGGCCGCGAGTTGGACGTGCTTGCGCTCGCAGAAGGCCCGTTGCGCGAGTTCCGCTGGCGCGACTGCGCGATGGTCTTCCAGTCGGCGCTCAACGCCTTCAATCCGGTGCTCAAAGTGTGGGATCAGGTCTGGGATACCGCCAAAGCGCACCGCTGGAACAACCGCCAGGAGGTGCGAGAGCGCTTCATTGAACTGTTGCAGTTCGTGCAGCTGGACCCCGATCGGGTCATCAACGCCTACGCCCACGAACTGAGCGGCGGGATGCGGCAGCGCACGCTCCTCGCCATTGCGCTACTGCTCGATCCGCAGATTCTGATTCTGGACGAGCCGACGACCGCCCTGGACATTCTTACCCAGCGCACGATCATCGACCTGTTGCGCCGCTTGAAGGAAGACCTGCATTTCACGATGCTCTTTATTTCGCATGATCTGGCCATCGCCGCCGAGTTGGCGGACAGAGTGGCGACCATGTATGCCGGGCAGGTGGTGGAACTCGGCCCGGTCGAAGACATCTTCTATCGCCCGCGCCATCCCTACACTTTGGGGCTGATCCGGGCTGTGCCGACAGTGGCCGGCGGCTTCGAGGAACTCTCTTCTATTCCCGGCTCGCCGCCCGATCTGATCAATTTGCCGACCGGTTGCAAGTTCCACCCCCGCTGCCCTTACGCCAGCGAGCGTTGCAGTAGCGAAGAACCTGCGTTGGAGCGTGTGGGCGACAACCACTTTTCCGCTTGCTGGCATACGGATGCTGTGCAGGAAGACATCGAGCGCAACGGGCTGCGCGGCAAGAGAGCATAGTCAGGACGCCGCGTTGCAGACAGCGGTGGTGAACGTTTGAAACAGCTTGGCACATTGGGGGCCGCTTTGCATGGCGCCAATTATTGAACTGAGAAATGTAAGCAAGTTTTTCGGCAGGGGCCGCGATCAGGTCACCGCGGTCGATTCGATTTCGCTTGGCATCGAGCCGGGTGAAATCGTTTGCCTGGTGGGCGAGAGCGGCTGCGGCAAGAGCACCACGGGGCGCATGGTGGTCGGTCTGTTGCCGCCTTCCGAGGGACAAATCCTCTACCAGGGGCAGGACATTACGGCGATGGAGAGGGGCGACTACCAGCAGTACCGGCGCGCCGTCCAGATCATTCACCAGGACCCTTACGCCTCACTGAATCCGACCCAGACCGTGCGCCAGATGATCACCACACCACTCTTGCGTCATCAGACGCAGAGGGCCGTGCATACCGTAAGCGGGGGCGGCAGACGGGGCAAGCGGCGGGATGCGGAACGGAGGGCTGCCGAACTGCTGGAGATCGTCGACCTGACGCCGGTGGCCGAATTTCTCGACAAGTATCCGCACCAGTTGAGCGGCGGCCAGCGTCAGCGTGTGTCGGTCGCCAGGGCGCTCACGGTCGAGCCGAAGTTCATCGTCGCCGACGAGGCCGTCTCGATGGTGGACGTATCGATCCGGGTCAGTCTGCTAAATATGCTCTACCGGCTGAAGGACGAGTTCGACGTCACATTTCTCTTCATCACGCACGACCTTGCGCTGGCCAAGTATTTCGCCTGGGAAGGGCGCATTACGGTCATGTATTTGGGGCGGATCGTCGAGGAAGGGCCGACGCCCCGCCTGATCACCAGCTCCCGCCATCCGTATACGCAGGCTCTTTTGGGGGCCGTGCCAGAAGCAGACCCGGAGTTGGCAAAGAAGAAGGTGCATATCGAACTGCGCAGCGCCGAGATACCCAGCCTCCTGAATCTGCCGGGCGGCTGCACGTTTCACCCGCGCTGTCCCTATATCGTGCCGGGCGAGTGCGACGTGGCCGTTCCCACGTTGGAGCAGATCACAGACGGAGGCAGAGTGGCCTGTCCGGTGCGCAAATCGGAGCCGCTTCAGCTAGTCTGAAGGTACTCTCGCATTCGCTCTGCGCCGGCGGCCAGACAGTTCGACATACGGAATACGCAACAGGAAAACATGGATCCATTTCTCGGCAGAGCGGCATTTCAAATCGGCTTTTACATCGCCTTTGTCGCCGGCGCCCTGCTGCTCTTTCTTAAGAAGGGGAGCGCCGAGTATGCGATCACGCAGTTCACTCTGGTCATCGGCCTCATATACCTGCTTGTGGTTGTTTTACTCGTGCGTTGGGGAAAGAGTCGGGAGCAGTAGTTCAGCCGGTCAGGCTTTGCGACTGCTCACTCAAGATTGATCGCTCTTTCCTTTTCGATACAAATACATTTTGCTTGAGTTCCTTAAGGAGGAAACACAATGAACCGAAGATTTTTGCTTGCCATCGCGCTGATTGCTGCGCTGATCATCAGCGCTTGCGGCCCGGCAGCCGACACAGGCGGCGGCGAGGCGGCTCCGGCCGCGGCGCAGGAAGAGGCCGCCCCAGCCGCCGGCGCGGGAAGCGGCGTCGCCGAGTTCCATCCGGCCTGGCCCTATTCGCCCCCGCCCACCGGCCATTTCAACACCTGGGTCACGAACGGCATGACCTTGGGCATCTACCGTGCGCTGATGGAGCCGCCGCTGTTCATGTTCCTGTGGGCCGATGGGAGTTGGCTGCCCGTGGCCGGTGAGGCCTGGGAGTGGGTTGATGACGTCACCTTGCGCGTCAGCCTGATCCAGGGCGCGGCATGGAGCGACGGCAGCGCCTTCACCTCTCAGGATGTCGTCGACACCTTCTCGATCTCGCGGCTGCTCAGCCAGAGCGTCTGGCGCTTCCTCAGTGACGTGCAGGCCGTGGATGACCATACGGTCGACTTTGTCCTCAGCGGGCCGTCCACAACAGTGCCTCGCCGCGTCCTGCGCGAGGTACATATCACCGCCTCCTCGGTCTACGGCGACTTCGCCCAGCGCACGCGTGATCTGGTCGAAGCAGGCATGACCAACGAGGACGACGATTGGAAGCAGTTGCTGCAAGAATTCAACGAACTGCGCCCCGATGAGATGGTCGTGCTGGGTCCCTACGCCATTGACCCGAGCAGCATCACCGAGTCCCAGATGATTCTCAACAAGGTTGAGACTTCCTACTGGGCCGACACGGTACGCTTCGACCGCATGGTCAACTACAACGGTGAGACGCCGGTGGTCACGCCGCTGGTGCTTTCCGGCGATGTCGACTATGCCACGCACGGCTTCCCGCCCGCCACCGAGCGGGAGTTCATGTCCCTGGGCTATCGCATCATCCGTGCGCCGATTTACAGCGGCCCCGCCCTGTACTTCAACCACACGATGCACCCCTTTGAGATGAAAGAGGTGCGCCAGGCCCTGGCCTACGCCATCAATTTTGAAGAAAACGCTTTCGTCTCGTTGGCCGAATCGGGCGTTGCCACCGACTGCATGTGCGGCTTCTCCGACAATCTGACCCCGCTGTGGTTGAGTGATGATGCGCTCGCCAATCTGAACCCGTACAGCCAGGACTTGGAGTTGGCGGAGCAGATGTTGCTCGACATCGGTTTCAGCCGCGACGATGACGGCGTGTGGATGGACGACACGGGCGCGCGCATGGAGTGGGATCTGACCGCGCCGGCCGAGTATTCCGACTGGTCTGCCGCCGCTGAGAACGTGGCCGAGCAGCTGACCGCCTTCGGCTTCAAGACCAGCTTCCGCGGCGTGAACTTCCAGCAGCACCCGATCGACGTGAACGAAGGCAAATTCGAACTGGCGATTCGCGGCTGGGGCGCTGGCAACCCGCATCCGTCCTTCTCCTATGAGAACAACCTAAGCACGCACAACGCCGCCGCTACAGGCGTCGCCGCAGCCGGCGGCACCGGCAGCATCGAGCTGCCCGGCATGTCCTTCGACCTGAGCGTCAGCACCGACAGCGTCGGCGACGTGGACTTGTGGGCGCTGACCAAGGAAGCAGGCTCCGGCGGCGACGCGGCCATGCAGATCGAGGCGCTGGACACGATCGCACTGGCCTACAACGAAATGCTGCCGCAGATCCCGCTATGGGAACGCTACGGCAACAACCCGGTCCCCAGTCGCTTTGCCAGCGGTTGGCTGCCGGAGGGCGATCCCATCTACGTCAACAGCCCTTACGCTGACTCCTTCGTTGTCATTCAGATCCTGACCGGACAGCTTGGACCGGCGGAATAGGCCAGACGAAGAGGTAGGTTGCACGACCGATTGACAAGGGGTAGGGCCGACGCAACCGTGTCGGCTCTACTCTTTCCCGTTGCGGTGCGCTTCGAACGCCAAGGGTTCAAACAGCCGACTTACCGCCGCTCCCAGTGAGGGAAAAATGAACACACAGCTAACCCAAGATCAGATCAGTTCATACCGGGAAAACGGATTCGTCGTCGTCCACGATTTCCTAACGCCGCAAGAGGTGGAAACGTGGCGGCAGGCGGTGGACGGGGCCGTGCGTCAACGCGGCAAGCAACGCATGTTGCATCAGGAAGTCGATGAGGGTCGCGAGGAAAGTTACTACGATTATGTCTTTGTCCAGCGCGTCAACCTCTAGCAAGACAATATAGATGTGAGGCGGCTGCTCCTGTACCCGCGTCTCGGCAAGATGGCCGCAGACCTGGCGGGCGTGGAGGGCATGCGCCTCTGGCATGATCAGGCGTTGATCAAACAGCCCTGGGCCAACCCCACCGGCTGGCACCTGGACAATCCATTCTGGTCCTACTCCTCGCGTGAGACGCTCAGCCTCTGGGTCGCTCTCGACGACGCCACGCTGCAAAACGGCAGTCTCTATTTTCTGCCCGGCAGCCACAAGACGGCCACTTTCGACAACGTCAGCATCGGCGAAAATATCGGCGACATCTTCCGTGTCTATCCCCAATGGAAGGACACGATGGCGGCCCCGGCGGAGATGAAGGCCGGCTGCTGCTCCTTCCACAACGGCTTGATCGCGCACGGCGCCGGCGCCAACATGACCCCCGGCTGGCGGCGGGCGATGACCTGCTGCTTCATGCCGGACGGCTGCACCTTCAACGGCATTCAGAACATCCTCACCGATGAACAGTTCGCCAGCTACGCGATCGGCGACGTGCTGGACGACGACCGCCAGAATCCGCTCATCTATCACGGGACGAAGCCTTTTGAGAAGAAACTGGCCGAACGTTTCGCAGACGATCAGTAGGCGGCCACTCGACCTCCAATTTAATGCGCTCGCCAATTGACACCTGATATTCTTCATGCTAGGATTCCCGCCACTATTGTTTTATCTCTCACCGCCCGCCAACCACAACTATCCGCTCCACGCTGAGGAGGAGGCTTCGTGCTGAACGTAGCAACGATTGGAATGGGCAATATCGGCAACACGCATGCCGGCGTCTACCAGGCCAGCGAGCGGGCGCAACTGGTCGCTGTCTGTGATATGGACAAGGAACGCGCCGCCGCGGCCTCCGCACGGTTCGGCGTGCCCGCCTTCCACAGCGTCGCCGAACTGATCAAGAGCTTTGAACTGGATGCCGTCAGCGTCACCACCGCCGGGCCGGAAAACGGCGGCCACCACTTCGAGCCGGTTATGGAATGCCTTGAGGCGGGCTTGCACGTGCTATGCGAAAAGCCGATCTCGAACGACATCGAATCGGCGCGCAAGATGGTGGCCAAGGCTGACGAGACCGGCCTCTATTTCGGCATCAATCTGAACCACCGCTTCGTGCCGCCGGCGGCAAAGGCCAAGCAGTGGGTGCAGGAGGGCAAACTGGGCGACCTCTTGCTGATGAACATGACGATGTGGATCGGCAATCCCAACGACACGTCGCCCTGGTTTCACATCCGCGCTCTCCACCCGCACAGCCTCGACATCATGCGCTACTTCTGTGGCGACGTGCGCCGCGTGCAGGCCTTCTTCAACCAGGCGCCGGGCCGCGTCTGCTACTCGAACGCGCAAGTCAATCTGGAGTTCGCCAACGGCGTCATCGGCCACCTGACCGGCAGCTACGACACCAACCCGCGCCACAACCTGGAGCGTTGCGAGGTGATGGGTACCGCAGGCCGCTTCGTCCTGGACAACTTATACCAAGAGTTGACGCTCTACCCCCGCCAGAGCGACGAACTGACCGTCGTGCGCAACAGCATCATGGGCGGCCTCAGCGGGTTCGACGCCACGTTCACCAACCGCATCAACCGCTGGATCGAGCAGGTCGATGACGGGGCGCCGCGTGAGGAGATCGACGCCTCCGGGCACGATGGGCTGGCCGTGCAAGAGATCATCGAAGCGGCCATCCGCTCACATCACAGCGGCCGCGTCGAGGAAGTGCCGGTCGGCTGAGCGTTGCAGGCTGGACTGGCGAGAAGCATTCCCACGCAATACGCACTACGCAATACAGAAAAATGCTGGAGACCCGATGGGCTATGACTGCAACAGCCAGTGAGATTCAAGAGCGGCTCGATCAACTCGACCGTGACGGCTTCATTCTGATTCCCAATGCCCTGCCGATGGAGCGGGTGGAACAGTGGAAGACGGTCCTCTACGCCCTTTACGACCGCGGCGCGTATGAGATCAGCAACGGCGTCGGCAACGTCGCCTTCGAAAAGTTGCTGGCGCTGGAGCCTGAACTGGCGGGGGAGTTGGTCGGACACGAAAGCGTGGCGCCCTATCTGCACGCCATCATGGGCAAACAGTGCCAGTTGCGTAGTCTACGCGCCCACGTCAACCCTGCGGCCTACACGCAGGAATGGCACATGGATTTTTACGACTACTACTATCAGGCGCAGAAATCCGAGGCGCGGAATCCTAGCCGCGGTCTCTGCGTCAACTCGACATTTTACCTGACCGACAACACGCCGGATCGGGCGCGGCTGACCTTCGTAAAGAACTGCCTCGACCGCCCTGTGCCGGATGAACTGATCCCATTCCTGCGCTACACGGAAGATCGCAACGATCCTTTCCAGCGTTGGTGCGACGAGCAGGACTTGGCCCATCTGCACCCGATGGCCGGTGATGCGGTCGTCTTCTACAGCCACATTCTGCACCAGGGCGCAAAGATGGGACCGGATCCGGATGGCGAAATTCGGGCCAATATCGTTCTGCATTACCAGCAGAACCCGATGTTTCCCGGCATAAAGTTCGTCAGCAATCCCCAGTTCACGCTGGAGACGCTGGGTTACGCGGGCACGTTTCCGTTTGCCGAACAATGAACGCGGCGAATTAACGACGACAGCGTTGACAGGCGGCGAACATTCGACACACATTCGCCGTCTTTGCCAGTGACACCCATGCGCTGCGCAGGTCGATTCTGGCCGAAAACGGCGCAGCGGGAAGCGTGCAAATACAATTCATTAACAGACAAACCGAAAGGATGAAACGATGAGACATTACCGAACCGTTCTCGGCCTGCTCCTGCTGGTGGCGCTGGTCTTCCTGGCCGCTTGCGGCGCGCCGGCAGAAACCGGAGCCGCAGATGAGGCCCCCGCAGCCGTGGAAGAAGCGGCCTCCGAAGAGGAAGTCGTGGAAATTGAGGAGGCCGAAGAAGAGGCGATGGAGATGAGCGGCGAAATCGTCGTAAGCATCGCCTCCAACGATGTGCAGACCTACCAGGCGATTGCCGACGCCTACATGGAGTTGCACCCGAACGTGAACGTCCTGGTCGAGTTGAAGGCCCCGGGCGTTGATGCCTACTTGCAGTGGATCCGCACGCAGTTCACGTCGGAAGTGCCGCGCGTGTCGATTGTCGAATCGCCCCATCTGCGCGAGTTCGCACAGGAGGGACGTCTGGTCAACTGGGGGCCTTACCTCAACAAGGAGAATCCCTACACCGGCGAGATGTGGGAAGACAGCTTTCAAGAGTGGGGCCTGAATCTGGTGCGCGACCCCAATACCGGCCAGATGTTCACCATGCCCTACATGTCGGTTCAGACTTTCTGGCTCTACAACAAGGCGCTCTTTGAACAGGCCGGCATCACCGATGTCCCGCCGCGCCCCACCTGGGACCAGTTCGTCGGCTGGAACGAGAAGTTGCGCGACGCCGGCATCATCCCTATCGCCATAGAGGGCACGACCGAACAGATCTGGGGGGGAGGACGCATGCCCTGGCTGATGCGCTCGGCCATGGACCAGTACCACCGCGACGAATTGCAGATCATCCAATGCCAGGAAGGGGACTGGTGCTTCCGCGAGGGGATCGACGACGTGTGGACATACGACCCCACCGACGTGCGCAACGATGACCCCGACCGCGTCTCCATCAACATCGCTCGGCACCTCGGAGCCTTGCGCGAGGGGGATATTAATTTCAACAACGAATGTACCGTCGATATGATGGAGCAGATCGGCCGCGTCTTCGTCACCGAGAACGGCTTTGTGCCCGAAGGCTGGGCCGGCATGGCCGATGCCTATCCGCTTTTCCTCATCCAAAAGGCGGCCATGCGCATGGTGCATGGCGGCATCTTCACCAGCCTGCCCAAGGACATCCGTTCACTGGCGCAGGGCGAGTACGGCGGCAAGGCTGAGGTAACAGAAGAGGATTCGGCCGCAGCCGTCGAGTTTGAATACGGCCGCTTCGCCTTCCCCAACATCGAAGGCCCCTGCGTGCAAGGAACGGCGCGCGCCAATGAGTTGACACAAGGCTACCTAGCGTTGCCCTTGAAAGACCGCGCCCAGAATGACCTGGAAGTGGACTTCGTCATGTTCTGGACCAGCCCTCAAGGTATGAAAATCTTCCTCGAAAACAAGCTGGATCCCGAGAATCTGCGGGGCGGAATCGCCGGCCCACCGCTGATCAAGAATGTGGAACTTCCTGGCGAGTGGAAGGAGATATTCGCCACAAGCGTCTTTGTCGGCAACTATGAGAAGCCCGGCGCGCCCGGCGACGCCGTGGCTCGCGGCTTCTTCAAGTATGAAGAGACGAAGCGTGAATGGTCGATCATGGTGCAGGAGTTCTTCGAGGGCAAGCTGACCGCCGAGGAGTTCGCGGAAGGCTACCAGGCTCTGCTTGAGGACAACTTCGACGGCCTGCTCGAGTACCTCAACCTGACACATGAGGACCTGGACAGCCCCGAAAAGCGCCCGCCGGGCTGGGTCGCGGCCGGGCCGTACTAAGTTTGACTTTGCCTCCGCCATAGGTCGGAGGACGCAAAACCAGCTACTATGAACGACTGTCAATGAGCTTGTCATCGCATCAAGCGTCAAGCAAGAAACAACTGCAGAGTAGTAGATCAGACATGCCGCTCTTGCGAGAGGGCGGCATGTCTGGTTGGCGCACAAAGGTGCGCGCCTTACGATTCAGGCGGGCCGTTGGCGCGATCGGGCTGGCTGTGGCGATCCTGTTGGGCATCGCCTTGCCGCTGGCCGCGCAGGCGCCGGAAGGTCTGCTATGGGAACATGCCTCCTCCAGCCGCGTAGAGGCCATTGCCATCACCGAAGACGGCGGACGAGTCGCCGTCGGCAGCCGTGACAATTCGCTGCGGCTGTTCGACGCAGCCGGCGAGTTGCTCTGGCAATTCGAGGCCGACAACAGCATTCTGGGCGTGGACATCTCCCCGGATGGACAGTGGTTGGCCGTCGCTTCAGAGGATCGCTTCGTTTATCTGCTCGATGGGGCGGGCAACGTTCTATGGCAATTCAAAGCTGCCCGCCCGATGAACAACGCCGCGGTCGCCCGCGATGGCTCGCTGATCGCGGCCACATCCGATGATCTGACGGTCTACGCCCTGGACGGCGAAGGCCAACTGCTCTGGCAGGAGGAATTGGGCATCGGCGTCCAGACCGTGGACATCTACGGCAGCGGCGAGAAGGCGCGTGTCGTCGTCGGCTCCGATGACGGGCTAATTACGATCTACAGCCGCACGGGCAAGGCGCTGCTCCAGGCGGGGCTGGACTACAATGTGCGCTCCGTATCGGTCTCCTCGAACGGCGCTCGCATCCTGGCGGGCGCAAGCGACGGGTCGGCCACCCTGCTCAACGGTTCAAACGGCTCTGAACTTTGGACCTTTGAGGCCGAGGATGCCATCACCAGTGTCTCGCTTGCCGCCGACGGCTCCAGCGCGCTGGTCGGCTCGGAGGACGGCAGCGCCTATCTGCTCGCCGCTGATGGCACGCTCACGCATCGTTTCCGACAAGAGGCGGAGGTGCTGAGTGTCGCCCTGGCGGGGGATGGCAGCCGTTTGGCGGTGGGCACGGTCTCCGGCGCGGCCAGAAACTACGATCGCCGCGCCGCCCTCAGCAGCGCAGCGCGCTCGTCAGCCCAACGGCTGCGGCTGACTCTCGCTCTGCTCGGCGGTTTCGCCCTGCTCGTCCTCGCCGCCGTCTGGGCCGCCCGCAATACCGCCGCTGGTCAGCAAGTCTGGCAGCGCAGCGCGGCCGGTCCATTCGGCGTCCTGCAAACGATGTGGAGCGCCCGCCTCTCCTACCTGCTGATCCTGCCGACACTGGCGCTCCTGCTGACCTTCAACTACTATCCCGCCTTCTCCGGCCTCTATCACGCCTTCACCGACTGGAATCCCGGCGCGCGCACCGAATGGGTGGGGCTGGCGAACTTCCGCTCCCTGCTGGAGGATCGCTTCTTCCTGCCGAGCTTCCGCAATGCCGCCATTCTGGTCGTCGTCTCGATTGTGAAGACCATGACCATGCCGCTACTGGTGGCCGAGTTCATCTTCAACCTGCGCAACAGATTCTCCCAATACTGGTTGCGCACGTTCTTCGTCGTGCCGATCGTGCTGCCCGCAGTCGTGGAGATTCTCGTCTGGAACAACATCTACGATCCCGCCATCGGTCTTCTCAACGAGAGCCTCAAACTCGTCGGGCTGGAAGAGTGGACCCGTGTCTGGTACGGGGACGCCAGCGTGTCGCTGGGCGCGATCATCTTTATCGGCGTGCCTTGGGTGAACGCCTTCGCGCTGCTGATTTTCTACGGCGGCCTCATCTCGATTTCCAACGAAATCATCGACGCCAGTCTCGTCGACGGCGCAAGCACGTGGCAGCGTTTCTGGGCCATCGACCTGCCGCTGCTGATGGGCCAGATCAAGCTGCTACTGATTTTGAACTTCATCAACGCGGTGCAGACTTTCGAGTTGGTCTTTCTCACGACCGGCGGTGGCCCCGGCGCGGCCACGTATACGCCTGCGCTGGAACTCTACTACATGGCGATGCGCATGGATCGCATGGGCGTGGCGTCGGCCATCGGCATGATTCTCTTCTTTATCATCCTGGCGGGCACGATCCTGAACATGCGATTCGTCAGCTCCTCCACCGAATACGAGGCCTGAGATGGCAACGGCGCAAGGCAGAAAAGGGTCAGATGGCGCGGCTACCGTGGTTAGGCGCGGCGAAAGCGGCCCGACCGGAGGCCAGCCTTTTTCCACGTCCCGCTTCTCCCTTCGTTCCGTCCAAATAGGCAGCGGGCAGATCGTGCTGTACGCTGTGTTGCTCATCCTTCTAATCATTACCTTCATCCCGATCCTCTATCTTATCGCCCTCTCGCTGAAGGACAACGGCCAGATTTACGGGCGCTTCTGGTCACTCCCCGATCCGTATCGCTGGGTGAACTTCGCCTTGGGCACACAGGCGATCTGGCGACCGATTCTCAATTCGATTCTGACCTCCGGCAGTTCGACCGCGGCGACGGTCGTGCTGGCCAGCCTCAGCGGCTTTGTGTTCGCCCGCCACCGCTTTCCGGGCAAAGAGGCCATTTACACGGGGATTCTTGCACTGCTGATGATCCCGCCGATCCTTACGCTGATCCCGGCCTATGTGCTGATCCTCAACATGGGATTGGAGAACACATACTGGGCGCTGATTCTGCCGTGGACATCGGGCGGGCAGGTTTTCGCGCTGCTGCTCTGCCGCAGCTTCTTCGCCACGCTGCCCGAGGAGTTCTTCGACGCCGCCCGCATTGACGGCGCCACCGAGCTGCAAAGTTTCGCCCAGATCGCCGTGCCACTGTCCGCGCCCATTCTGGTTACGGTCGCGGTCGTGCGTCTCGTCACCACGTACAACCAGTTCATGTGGCCCCTGGTCGTGATCTCCAGCCCGAAACAACAGGTGGTGGCCGTGGCGCTGACCCAGTTCACGTCCGAGATCGGCGTTACCGATTTCGGCCCGCAGATGGCCGGTTACATTCTGGCGTCCGTGCCCCTGATCGTCCTGTTCTCCTTCGGCATGAGACACTATGTGCGCGGCCTGACTGCAGGTGGCTTGAAAGCATAAGCGCAAACTTCATTGCGTATTGCGTAAAGGCCGTATTGCGTATCGGGCGTATTCTCCAATAATAGCCCGTTGCGCTGCGGCTTCTCGCCGGTTAGACAAGACTCGCTGAGCAGAAGACATTACGAAATACGCACTATGAAATACGATCCCGGGGTATTCAAATGGACAAAGTACGCATCGGCGTGTTGAGCCACGCACACGGTCACAGCAACGCCTATTGCCGCACGATGCAGAGCTTCGGTGATGTAGAACTGGTCGCTTGCTGGGATGACAACGAGCAGCGGGGACGGGAGGCGGCGGCCACGTTCGGCATGGAGTATCGCGCCGATTCCACCGCCATTGCAGACGATCCAAACATCGACGCAGTGATCGTCACGACCGAGACGAACCGCCACGCCCAGTTCGTCGAGCAGGCCGCCGAGGCCGGCAAAGCGATCCTGTGCCAGAAGCCGCTGGCCACGACTCTGGCCGACTGTGACCGTATCATCGAGGCGGTTCGGCGCAGCGGGGTCAAGTTCAGCGTCGCCTTCCAGATGCGGCTGGACCCGGTCAACCGCAAGATTAAGGAGTTGGTGGATGCCAAAGCGGTCGGACAGATCGCGGTCGTGCGGCGGCGGCACTGCATCGGCGTGCTCAACAACGAGTCTTTCGTCACCGGGCCGACCCGCTGGCATATCGACCCGGTGGCCAACGTAGGCATGTTTTTCGACGATGCCATCCACGCGGCCGACTGGTTCTATTGGACATTTGGCGCGGCCAAGCGGGTCATGGCCGAGATCGACAACGTGGTCACCAAGCTCGCGCCGGACGACAACGGCGTCGCGCTGTTCCGCTTCGAGAGCGGCGCAATCGGCACGCTCTTCAACGGCTCAACAACCGTAGCCGGGGTGAACACGACCGAGATCTACGGCGCAGAGGGCACGATCATTCAGGACTACGGCGATGGCCCGTCCACCGCCGCGCCGCGACCGGCCGGGATGGCCCCCCTGCGCATGATCCGACAGGGAGACCGCGAGTGGCAGGAGTTTCACCTGCCGACCCCCGCCAGCCAAGGCGAACGAATCTCAGCCGTGCCGCGGCCCTTTATCGACTATGTGAGAGGATTGAAAGATGAGCATGTCAGCCCCGAGGAGGGGCGCAAGTCCGTGGAAATGATCCTGGGGGCGTATCAGTCGGCGCGCGAGGGCCGCCGGATTTCACTCTAGCCCCAGTGCTTGCGCGTAGCATCAACAGGAGAAAATGACTTTATGCACGGTTTCCGATGAGACGTGCTTGCGCTCTGTCTTGCTCTTCAATCTCCAACCACTCATCAACAATCTGGCGCAACTTGCGATAAACTTCGTCCTCATCGTCACCATGACAACACGGTCCTACAACGCCCGGATAATAGCCAATGAAACATTGGTCTTCTTCCGACCACTCGACGACCCCGTTATACTTTGCCTTTCCGGTCATCCTTGAGCCTCCTCAATGTTTCTCCTGACTTCCTTTTCTTGATAAGGTTTGGCGTCATCATTGAGTTTTCCAGATATCGTAACACGCATCCCCCTTGGATGCTTGAAATTCCTGTGGCTGCCCTTTCCGCCTCGGTTGACAAAACCGGCATTATCCAATTCGTTGATCAACGCTCGAATCTTACGAGGCATCTCTTTCCCGCAACTAGTGGCCGTGCATTCACATTGAAGACACGCGCTTTTTCGTATCTCGCACTGAGATTCGCGTAAGAAAAAACGAGACGCCTATGTAATAATCACAACCCATTCGCCAATGGCGCGAATTATAGCACATTCTACCCTTTTGTCAAACAATCGCCCAAACATTCGGCTCAAATAAGTGGCAGCAGCGTCTTGGCCGTCTCTTCCACCAGCCAGCTGTAGAACTCTTCCGACAGAACGCCGCTGCCGTGATCCTGGATGAACTGAAGCTGTTCCGGCGTCAACTCCTGCTCCGCCGCCGCGACGGCATTCCTGTAGGGATTGGCCGGCGTGCGGTCCAGGGGCGCGACAAACTCGACGGTCAGCGCGCCGTCATAGCCGATCTCCCTCAGCGTGTCTACGATTATCGGCCAGTCCAGCGCGCCCATGCCGCACGCCATACGGTTATTGTCGGCCACGTGGAAATCGACCAGCCGTTCTTTGGTACTCTTGATCGCCTCGACCAAGTTTGCCTCTTCAATGTTCAGGTGGAACGTGTCGATGCAGACGCCGCAGTCCGGCCCGACCTCCTCGGCCAGGAGCATGGCCTGGTCGGCGCGATTGAGGAAGTTCGTCTCAAAACGGTTGAGCGGCTCAAGCGCCAGGCGCACGCCAGCCTTCTGCGCGTGGCCGTATACCTCCTTCAGCCCCTCGACAGCCCAGGCCCACTCCTGCTCCGGCGTATCCATCGCCGCGACCTTGCCCACCGTGGACGGCACGATCGTCATCTCATAGCCGTCCAGTTCCTTCACCATCGTGATGCAGCCATTGAGGTACTGGATTGAACTGGCGCGCACTGATTCTGCGGCGTCGATCAGATCTCGCCCCTCGAACATCAGCGAAACGGAGCCCCAGCACGCCAGACCATTTTCGTCCAGTAGCTTGCGCAGTTCCTTCGTATCGAAGACCTCCGGCTCGCCGCTGATCTCGATGCTCTTATAACCATAGCGGGCCAAGCGGCGAACCGTTACCTCGATCGGCTCGGCGCGCATCCAATTGTGCATCGAAAGGTGCATGAACTCTCTCCAGTGGGTTTGGTCAGTTCGATTGTCACGTTGCGTTTGCCCTACCTAGTGCCGCCTTCTCTTACTTCTGCGCCGGCCCCATCCCGACCCAATCGATTTCGAGATTCGCCTGCGCCAGCAAGAGCGTGCTCAGGTCTCCTACATGCTGTTGCAGATGGCGGATATTGTAAATCTGGAGTTCAAACTTATCCATGGGAAGCCAGTGGAAACCGGACGGGGCGACCAGGTCAATCGCTGGCACGATCCGATCCACCTCGGCGCGACAGAAATCGACAAAGGCCAGAATCTCCTCGCGGCTGTAGGGCTGATCGGCCGCGGGCTGCGCGTGCGGCGGCCACGGCGTAGGACCAAGAAACTGGTAGCCCTCGCGCGCCTCGTCCCACAGCGCCAGGTCGTGTTCGGTCGGTTGAAGATACAGATTTACGAAGAAAAGCGCATGGTACGCCACGCGCCAGAACGGGTTCGCCTGGCCGGGTTCGTCCCACATGTCCTGCGGGCAGGCGCCAACCGTCTGCTCCATCATCGACAGTGCGGCGTGGAACTGAGAAGCGACTGATCTGTGTATGTCCATGTTGGAATGTCCTTTCAGAAGCGGATACGGCATCACTCGGGCGCAGGCGTCTTGTTCGCTTCGGATCGCCGGACTGCGCCGCCACCAGGGGCAGATTCCATTGTACTGGCCTGCCCCTGCGCTGTCAATCACATAGGAGTGAGTTGTCTCTCACTGCGGGCGAGAAAAGCCGCACTCAGCCTCTCGTTCATCTGGACAAGAATAGGCAAGACTGCTAGGCTACAGGTCGTATCGCATTCTGCATATTGGCTGTGTAGAAGGAGAGGGATGGCGGAGCCAACCACTGCGGCACTGATTCCAAAGGCGGTTTATCGCTTTGCTCGCACGCGCAACATTCGCTACTATCGGGCGGAGCGTACCCGCTCTGGCATTGAGTTCCTCTGTCCGATCAGCGTAAACGGTTCCCGCATTGTGGATACCAGCCGCGGCGGGCGCGACTACGTTGTGCTCTATCTGCTGACCAAGTGGGGCAAGCTGGCCGCGGGCGGCTATTGGCTGAATCCCCGACAGATCTTTAAGAAGGCATACGTCACGGACGCGACCCCAGCCGACTTGGTGCTGGTTGCCGAACGTATCGAAGATCTGCCTGACGCGCACCTGCTGCTGGACGATGTGCTCAATCGGGCGGAGATCGACGTTGACATGGAAGTGTGGGGCGGCGCCCTGGAATGAAATCGCGAAGTGGACCGCAAGCCAAGTTTGACAAGAGAGGAATTCGATGAGCCAGTTGGAGGAAGGAACGGCCTTTAGCCTGGACTTCGGCAAGTTGCAGGCGATTGGACGGAGCGAAGCTGCGGTCATACCGGTGGCCGTGCAGGACGCGGACAGCAAGGAGGTGCTGATCGTCGCTTATGTCAATCATGAGGCGCTGAGCTACACGTTGACTCACGGCGTGGCGGCATTCTGGAGTACATCGCGCAACGAACTGTGGGTGAAAGGCGCGACATCCGGCGATACGCTCGGACTGGTCGACGTGCGGGTCAACTGCGAGCAGAACTCTCTGCTCTATCTGGTGCGCCCCCTGGGCACGGGGGCATGCCACACCAAGAACGCTGACGGCACGGCGCGCGCAGGTTGCTACTATAGGCGCATCGCTGGAGGTCCGCGTTCTAATGACAGTGCGGACGAGATGCCTGCATCCCATTGGCAGCTAGACTTTGTTCGGCCACAGGACTGATCGGCAGTGCAGCCCTGTCCGCTGGCCGTTGGATACCGATTTCATCATCCAATACCGTTCACACCTAGATAGAGGACTTCAATGAGTCGCTTGATTCTCGGAATTCCGAAAGGCAGCCTGCAAGAATCCACCATCGCTCTGTTCGCAAAGGCCGGATACCGGCTCTTCGTACAGGGCCGCTCTTACGCACCCTATATCGACGACCCGGAGATCGGTTGCCTTATGTTCCGCGCGCAGGAGATTGCCCGCTATGTGGAGCGAGGCGTGCTTGATGTGGGCCTGACCGGCAAGGATTGGGTGCTGGAGAACGAAGCCGATGTCCGCGAAGTCGAGGATCTGGTCTATAGCAAGGCGACCAACCAGGCCTATCGCTGGGTGCTGGCCGTGCCGGACGACTCCGACATCTACCGCCCGCAGGACCTGGAGGGCAAGCGCATCGCCACCGAATTGGTGCAGGTCACGCGCCGCTATCTGGAGCGGCACGGCGTGCAGGCCGAGGTCGAGTACTCCTGGGGCGCTACGGAGGTCAAGGCGCCGCTTCTGGTTGATGCGATTGTCGAGGGCACCGAGACCGGTTCCTCGCTGCGGGCCAATCGGCTGCGCATCGTCGATACGGTCGCCGAATCGACCACCAAACTGGTCGCCAGTCACGACGCCTGGGCCGACCCGTGGAAGCGGGAGAAGATCGAAAACCTGGCAATGCTTCTGAAGGGCGCGCTGCAAGCTGGCGCCAAGGTCGGCCTCAAGATGAACCTGCCCAGAGCTTCTCTGGATGCGATTACGGCGCAACTGCCTGCCCTGCACGCCCCCTCGATCACCAATCAGACTGATCCGGACTGGGTCGCGCTGGAAGTGATCATTGACGAGACGATCGTGCGCGACCTGATCCCTGATTTGAAGCAGGCGGGCGCCACCGGCATCATCGAGTATCCGCTGAATAAGGTGATTTATTGAACGACCGAAGCAGAGTGTCTTGCGGGCAGAAGCCGGGCGAAGACAGTGAAGGAGGAGGACGATGCTTGAGAAGCTGCACATACGAAACTATCGCATCTTCAGAGATCTCGAAATCGACCAGTTGCGCCGCATCAACCTGATCGCCGGCAGAAATAATTCCGGCAAGACGAGTCTGCTGGAGGCGATCTTTTTGTTGGCCAGGGCTGGGAACCCGGACATGCTAGGAAATGTCAATGTTTCGCGAGTCGATCTGGACGACAAAGCACCATTAGGGGAGATCTTTTGGAAACCATTCTTTTCCAATTTGGACATGAGCAGGTCCATCGAGATCAACGCGTGTCATACGTCGCATGGTGCATTGGCACTGGAAATTGCCTTCGAAAGATCTCCAAGAATTGAGATTCCTATGGAATATATATGCGGAACGCCCGTAGCCAACCCTCCTGACAAACTGACGCTCACGCTTAGGTATAGCGATTCAGGCGGCCAGGACGAAAACTACATTGCTATACAGGCATCACAAGCTAAAGTCACGTTACCCCGTATAGTTGCACCAATTCGCTCGGCGTTTCTCAAAGCGCAAACCACAAACAACCAGGACGATGCAATACTATTGGCAGGGTTGAGGCAACAGAAACGCGACCACCTGCTCTTGGAAGCGCTGCAGGTCATCGAGCCAAAGCTACAGAGCATCGAAGACAATTCCGCCAGCGGCACGCCGATGATCTGGGGTGACATCGGCCTATCGGAATTGATACCCCTGGCGGTTATGGGCGAAGGCATGACCCAGCTTGCTCGCTCAGTCTTGGCCATCTCCACCGCGCCGGATGGCGTGGTTCTGGTCGATGAAATCGAGAATGGTATTCATCATTCTGTGCTGCCAAAGGTCTGGCGTGCCATTGACACAGCGGCAAAACAGTTCAATACACAGATATTTGCCACCACGCATAGTCGTGAATGCGTTAGGGCAGCGCACGAAGCACTGGCCGAAGATGACTTTCGTCTACACAGACTTGAGGCCAACGACGATGATAACCGCTGCGTCACCTATGATCCGGAATCGATTGCATCCGCGATAAAGTTCAACTTCGAGGTTCGCTAGCTTATGGCAGAATTTGAAGAGGTTGAATCGGGTATTCAGTTGCTTGTTGAGGGCAATGACCAGCGAAACTTCTTTGCAGCGTTCAAGAGGCATCTTTCGCTGAAAGACATTCAGGTCAGGAGCTACGGAGGCGGGCCAGATTTGCGAGAATACCTTAAGGGCTTCGTGAAAATTGATGGATTCGACACAATTCAGACTCTTGGCGTTGTTCGCGACGCGGAAAACAGCGCCGAGAATACCTTTAGAAGCGTCCAAGGTTCGCTAAGAGATGTAGATTTGACGGTACCCGCCCATCCGGCGTTGCGTAGTGGCAACAAACCGGCGGTGAACGTGCTGATATTGCCCGACAATAGCAGGCCAGGAATGCTTGAGACGCTTCTTTGTGAGACATTCGCTGGTACGCCAAGGGATACTTGCATTGAGGCATTCTTCAATTGTATTTCAACTATAGACGTGGATGCCGTCAAACGACCCGACAAGGCCCGCGCATGGGCTTACCTGACAACGCAGCCTGAGCCCCACCATTCCGTTGGATTTGCAACGATGAAAGGATATTGGGGAGACCTCGATCAGCAGGTTTTCAATGGAATTCGCAGTTTTCTGAGTTCCCTTTAGTCAGACCTCGTAGAAGGGCCAGCAGAACCACAATCCCGGAGGAGCTACAACATGACTATCAGACAGTCGGTCTGCATCCCTATCCTGCCGCAGGACGCCATGCCCCGCGAGCAACTCCTTGTCGAGATCGCCGCCATCGGCTTCCCGGCGATTGAAATCTGGGAGCGGGGCGATGACTTCGCCGAGCTTTGCCAGACGGCGGCCAACTGTGGCCTCCAACTGATCAGCATGATCGGCCACAAATCCCTGCCGGACGGCCTCAACAATCCTGCCAATCACGACCGCATCGAGGCCGAACTGCGCGAGTCGGGCGACCTGGCCGTCGCGCACGGTCTGCGCGCGCTGGTCTGCTTCAGCGGCAACCATATCTCCGGCATGAGCGAGGAGGAGGCCATCGCCAACACGGTCGCCGGTCTGCGCCGCGCCGCGCCCTACGCCGAGGCCAATGGCATAGTCCTCCTGCTGGAACTGCTCAACTCGAAGGTCGACCACCGCGGCTATCAATGCGACAACAGCGCCTGGGGGCTGGCCGTGCAGCGGCAGGTGGACAGCCCCAACGTGAAGCTGCTCTACGACATCTACCACATGCAGATCATGGAAGGGGATGTCCTACGCACCATCACCGCGAATCTGGACGCTATCGGCCATCTCCATACAGCAGGCAATCCGGGCCGCAATGAACTGGACGATGCACAGGAGTTGAACTACCGCGGCATCTGCCGCGTTCTCAGCGACGCCGGGTACGACGGCTACATCGGTCACGAATTTCGCCCGCGCGGGGATCTGGTTGCCGGCCTGCGCCAGGCATTTGAACTGTGTAGCGTCGAGTAGGGAACCGCGTTCCGTCTGGTAGGGACTACGGCCAACGCACGATTTCCGTTCACAGTCGTCCCGCCCGCCAAGGAGCCGCCATGCCGCGCCAGCCCCATCTCATTTACATCCTGTCCGACGAGCATTTCGGCGGCGCAATGGGCCATATGGGCGATGCCAACGTGCGCACGCCTAACATGGACCGTCTGGCCGCCGAAGGGATCAGCCTAGATCGCGCCTACGCCAACTGTCCGATCTGCACGCCTTCGCGCGGGACGATCTTTTCGGGTCGCCACGCCCACGCCGGGCCTGTACAGTACTTTATTGACGTGTTCAAGGCAAGCGCGCCCAGCACGGCCACGGCTCTGCGGGAGGCCGGCTATCACACCGCCTATTTCGGCAAGTGGCACTGCGGCGTCGTCCACGATCAGGAGCCGTCTCTGGTGCGGGCGGAGCGTGAGGCGTACACGCGCTGGCCCCATCGCACGCCTGAGTATCATCGAGCCGGTTTTCAGGACTGGTACGGCTTCGAGATTAACAATGCTCCCTTCCAAGGCTTTTACTATCACGAAGATGAGGCCAATCCACGCAGGATGAGCAGTTATCAAACCGACTTTCTGACCGACCTGGCCATCGACTATTTGCGTTCCTACGACCGAGAGGAGCCGCTGTTCCTCGTGCTCAGCGTGGAACCGCCCCACTTCCCCCTGGAAGCGCCGGAAAAGTTCTAACGCTTCGATCCCGCCGCGCTGGAGACGCCGCCGAGCTTCGCCGACTCGCCCGAGATGCGCGCCCAATTGGCTACCTATTACGCAATGGTCGAGAACCTGGACTGGAATATCGGCCGCCTGCGCGACGAGTTGGATAGCCTGCCTGTGTTCAGAAGCAATCGGCTGACCGCCTACTTTTCCGATCATGGCGACTACATGGGCACGCACGGGGCGATCAACCGCAAGGAGAATCCCCACGAGAACGCAGTGCGCATTCCCGCGATCTTCCACTGGCCGGAGCAGATTCCGGCGCAGGGTCGGCGTGATGGGCTGCTGTTCAGCCTCGTCGACCTCTTTCCAACCACGCTCGGCCTGCTTGGCCTGGACGTGCCGGTCCACTGTCAGGGGATCGACTTCAGCGACGCGTTGCGGGGTCAGCAGGAGTTCAACGGGCCGGATGAAGTCTTGCTCGAAATGTCGGGCAATCCTCGCTGGAATCTGGATTTTCTCGACTGGCGCGGGCTGGTGACGGCCCGCTGGAAGTACGCTTTCTACGAGACGGGCCATCAACTGCTCTACGACCTGGAAAACGATCCATTTGAGATGAACAATCTGACCGATGCCAAACCACAAAGCTGCGCCGAGATGCGCGACAGGCTGCTCAAACTCCTGGCCGACAGCCGCGAACCATACTTCGACGTGCTGATCGAGCATGGAGCGCCGGTGGAAGGCCCTGCGCTGGACGTGAGCGAAATATACAGCAAGGGGAAGTTGGCGCCAATTTGGCCGGACCTTGTACGCCGTCACGAGCCGTGACAGACGCATTCATGGATCTCCCGACAAGCCTTTCAACTTACCTGGAAGAGTGGAAGACCGATGAAACAGTGGCCTTCGCTCTGTTGGGCAGTTACGCACGCGGCGACGCCGGGCCATTCAGCGATGTGGATGTCGTGCGCTTTGTGAACAGTGACACGCACGATGCCGAGAGTCGCAGTTTTCTGATCGAAGAGAGCGAGCAGGAATATGGCGCTCCCAGAGCGTACAGCCCTCGCGAATGGCTGGTTGTGCTCAGCACGGCCACGCCCAACCAGGTGGAGAGTTGGTTTTCGGAGCCGGGCCAAGCGGTCAATTTCATTGCAGGACTACGCGACGGACGCGCGTTCTGGGATCCAGAGGGCATCTTTGCCGCGATCCAGCAGCGGGCGTGCCTCTTCCAGTGGACACAAGCACACCAGGAGAAGGCCAACCGCCTGACGGGCCAGGAGTTGGTCGGCTGGATCGAAGAGGTTCACAAGGGGCTGGAGGGCCTGCGCCGCAACGACACGGGTCGTTTGCTCAACGCCCGCTTCGGGTTGTCCTGGGGCTTGGCCTGGGTGATGCGCGTGCAGCGAGGGGTACTGTCTGCGAGCGACAACGCCTTCTTCGACGACGTGATCGCTGCGGCTGGCCCTGAAAGCAACTGGGCGCGGCAACTGCGTTGCGTCTTTGGTGTGACAGACGGGGGTGGCTTAGACTATTCATCACTACACGAAGAAGTGCGGGCCGGGCTGCGGCTCTATTGCGAGACGTTCGACCTGCTGAGAGAGGCGATTCCGCGTCGGGACTATCCGCTCATCGAAGCGACTGTAATTCGTATCCGTATGGAGTTGGGCGGAAGAGACCTTGCCGACCGCCATGACCGCCGGGCGGCGACTTGACTTCCCGTACCTTTGCGCCATTGGTTGCATCGATCCCCCCTTTTTCGGTACACTATGACGATAGATAGACCGCACTTACGCACTCACAGGAGATGACCCAATGCTGACTCAGCAACAGATCAACTTCTATCACGAGCACGGCTACCTGCGCATCCCCCAAGTTTTCACGCCGGAAGAGACTCAGGAACTCTCGGACGAGATGGACCGGCTTGTCGAGAATTGGGCATTCACCAGCCCCGGCTGGAGCGGCCCGTGGCGTCAGGCCTACATGGACCCGGAGACCGAAAAGAAGTCCAAATTGACGGCGATGCACGACCTGCACTTCTATTCGGTCGCCTGGATGCGGGCCGCCACCAATCCCCGGCTGGCCAAGGCGCTCAGCCAACTATTGGGCCAGAACGTCGAGTTGCACCACACGACGATGCACATCAAGCCGCCACAGACCGGACACCCGTTCCCGATGCACCAGGACAATCCTTTCTACGGTCATCAGGACGGTCGCTTCATCGACCTGCTGGTCCACCTGGATGACACCAGCCATGAGAATGGCGAAATCCGCTTCCTGGACGGCTCGCACAAAGACGGCCATTTGAAACACATCATCGAGACCGAAGACGGCCCCTGCTCTCCCCATCTGCCGACGGACGATTTTCATTTGGAAGATACCGTGGCGGTTCCGGCCAAGGCGGGCGATGTCGTGCTCTTCTGCATCGACACGGTTCACGGCTCGTACATCAACCAGACGAAATTGCCCCGCCGCCTGGTGCGCATGGGCTACCGAGACCCACAGAACCGCCAGGAGTATGGCCAGAGCAAGGGGCGGCCAGGTGTAATGGTCAGCGGATACCGCGAACGCGAGGAAGGTGACGAACTGCTTCCCATTGCATGACAGTCAGATAGGTCGATCAGCATTCAAATCAAGGCATGCAAAGGAGACGACCCGATGCTAACGCCGCAACAGATCAGCTTCTACAGCGAACACGGATACCTGCGCATTCCGCAACTGTTTACGCCGGAAGAGACCCAGGAACTCTCGGACGAGTTAGACCGTCTTGTCGAGGATTGGGCCTTCACCAACCCAGGGTGGACCGGCCCTTGGCGTCTGGCCTACATGGACCCGGAGCCCGAGAAGAAAGCCAGACTGACGGCCATGCAGGATTTGCACTACTACTCGGTCGTCTGGATGCGGGCCGCCACCAATCCGAAGCTGGCCGAGGCGCTCCGCGATCTGTTGGGGGATAACGTGGAGCTGCACCACACAACGCTGCACATCAAGCCACCGCAATCCGGGCAGCCGTTCCCGATGCACCAGGACAACCCGTTCTACCCCCATCAGGACGGGCGCTTCATCGACGTGTTGGTCCACCTGGACGATACCTGCCACGAGAACGGCGAAATCCGCTTCCTGGACAGTTCGCACAAGATGGGCCACCTGCAACACATCACCGAGACCGAGGATGGCCCCTGCTCACCCCATCTGCCCACTGATCAGTTTCACCTGGAAGATACGTTGGCGGTTCCGGCCCAGGCGGGCGACGTCGTACTCTTTTGCATTGATACGGTCCACGGATCGTACATCAACCAGACGAAGAAGCCCCGCCGCCTTGTGCGCATGGGCTACCGCGATCCGCAGAACCGCGAGGTAGACGGCAAAAGAGTTGAGCGGGCCGGCATGATGGTCAGCGGCTACCGCGAACGCAAGGAGGGCGACGAGTTGTTTTCCACAAACCCGGCCAACACGTAGACGGGGAATTCCGCAGCGTGATCTATGACACACTGGTTGCGGGCGCCGGTTCAGCGGGGAACATCCTCGCCGCGCGCCTGACTGAAGACCCGACCCGCCAGTTGCTCCTGCTCGAAGCCGGGCCGGATTACCCGACCCTGGACAGCTTGCCCCAGGATGTCAGGCTGGGTTACGAATCCTCCTCCGGCATCATTTCGATGAGCCACGACTGGGGATACACGGGGCGGGCGACCGTGCGGCGCACGGACATGGCCGTTCCGCGTGGCAGGATTGTGGGCGGCTCGAGCGCGGTCAACGCGCAGATATTTCTGCGCGGCCTGCCGGAGGATTTTACCGCCTGGGCCGCGCTGGGCAACGACCGCTGGACTTTCGACCAGGTGTTGCCCTACTATTGCAAGCTCGAAAACGACCACGATTTCGGCGCGGCCGACTACCACGGAGACGACGGCCCAATCGGCGTGCGCCGCTATCCCGAGGAGGAATGGGGGCCGGATCAACTTGCCTGGGCCGACGCCTGCCGCCAGGCCGGATTTCCGGAATGCCCGGACGCCAACCAGCCGCACTCGACCGGCGTAGGTCCGTATCCACTTAACAACATTGACGGCGTGCGCCAGAGCACCGCCATCACCTACTTGGCAGAGGCCCGCGACCGCCCCAATTTTCACATTTTGGGCGACTGCACGACGCGGCGCGTTTTGCTGGAGGGCGGGCAGGCCACCGGCGTGGAAGTGGAGAGCGGCGGCCAAGTCGAGAACATTTACGCCGACGAGGTGGTCCTTTGCGCCGGCGCGGTGGGCACGCCGCAGATCATGATGCTTTCCGGCATTGGAGAGGCAGCGCAGTTGCAGGATATCGGAGTGGATGTTCGTCATCACCTGGCCGGCGTCGGACAGAATCTGCGCGATCATCCGACTGTGGACCTAAACTGGCATCTGAAGTTCAAGCCATCCAACCGCTACCACTGTCACCAAGCAGCGTTGCGCTACACCGCCGACCGCTCCGACATGACAAACGATATGATCGTCTATGTTGGCGCTGTTCCGAACGCGACGACCGCCGCGGGCGAGTCCCTTTTCGTGCGCCCGACGGTGAATCTTGCGCTAGGCCATGGGGAGTTGCGCCTGCGCAGCGCCGACATCCACGAAAAGCCGATCCTCAGCTATCACTATTTCGAGGAGTCGTTCGACCGCCTGCGCATTCGGGAAGGAATTCGCCTGTGTACGGAATTGGTCGAGGAGGATCTGGGCCTTCGACAACTGATCGGCCCGGTCTTGAGTGGCCCTGGCAGCGCCCTGCACGACGATGCGGCCCTGGATCGCTGGATTCTCGCCAACGCCGACACCGGCCATCACACGTCCAGCACGTGCAAAATGGGGCCGCATACGGATCCGCTGGCGATCGCCGACCAGAAAGGCCGCGTCCACGGCATTGACGGCCTGCGCATCGTTGATGCCTCGCTGATGCCGGACAGCGTGCGCGCAAATATCAACGCCACCGTAATGATGATGGCGGAAAAGATCGCCGCGGAGATGCGCGACGGAAACTGATCGGATGAGGAAGACATGAATTATGACACTTTGATCGTGGGGGCCGGTTCGGCGGGGAACATCCTCGCCGCCCGCCTGACCGAAGATCCAACCCGCCAACTGCTCTTGTTGGAGGCAGGCCCGGACTACCCTTCCGTGGACAGCCTGCCCGCGGACATCCGGCTGGGCTTTGGCACGCCGTCCGGCATCTATTCGATGAGCCACGACTGGGGCTATACGGGCCAGGCGACTCCCCAATGCACAGAGATGATTGTGCCCAGGGGCAGACTGGTGGGCGGCTCGAGCGCGGTCAACGCACAGATTTTTCTGCGCGGCGTGCCGGAGGATTTCGACGCCTGGGCCGAGATGGGCAATGACCGCTGGAGCTTCGAACAGGTGCTCCCTTACTACTGCAAGCTGGAGAACGACCACGATTTCGGTGCAGCCGCCTACCACGGAGACGACGGCCCCATCGGTGTGCGCCGCTATCCAGAAGAAGAATGGGGACCGGAACAACAGGCCTGGGTTGACGCCTGCCGCCAGGCAGGATTTCAGGATTGCGCGGACGCCAACCAGCCGCACTCGACCGGCGTAGGTCCGTATCCGCTCAACAACATTGACGGCGTGCGCCAGAGCACTGCCGTGACGTACTTGGCGCAGGCCCGCAACCGCCCCAATCTGAACATCCTGAGCGACTGCACCACTCGTCGCGTTCTGTTCGAGGCAGGACGGGCCATCGGCGTGGAGGTGGAGCGCGGCGGCCAGGTGGAGCAGCAATACGCCGAAGAGATCGTTCTTTGCGCCGGCGCGATGGGCACGCCGCAGATCATGATGCTCTCCGGTATCGGGCCGGCGCCCCACTTGCGCGAGATCGGTGTCGATGTGCGCCAGCATCTGCCTGGGGTTGGGCAGAATCTGCGCGATCACCCGACGGCCGGTCTGCGCTGGCAGTTGAAGTTCCGGCCCACAAACCGTTTTCACTGGCTCCAGACGGGGCTTCGCTACACGGCTGACGGCTCCAACTTGCCCAACGATATGATTATCTATATCGCGGCGTCGCCTGATTTGGCAGACGATCCGGATGACTTTCTCTACCTACTGCCGGTCGTCAATTTGGCCGTTGGGCAGGGCGAGTTGCGCCTGCGCAGCGCCGCCATCCACGACAAGCCGCTTCTCAACTATCGCTATTTCGAGGAGTCGTTCGACCGTCAGCGGCAGCGAGAGGGGCTTCGTCTGTGTATGGCGCTTGTCGAGGGACAGCCCGCCTTTCGTCAACTGCTCGGCCCGATGTTGCGAAGCCCCGGCAATGCGCTGCACGACAATGCGGCCCTGGATCGCTGGATTCTCGCCAACGCCGAGACCTGCCATCACTCCTCCGGCACATGCAGAATGGGGCCGGACACTGACCCGCTGGCGGTCGCCGACCAGGCAGGCTGCGTCCACGGCGTTGACGGCCTGCGCATCGTCGATGCCTCGCTGATGCCGGACTGCGTGCGCGCCAACATCAACGCCACCGTAATGATGATGGCGGAAAAGATCGCCGCGGAGATGATCAGCTAGAGCGACCCGTCCTAACGGGCCAACTAAGATGAGCTTGTCCAAACGAATGGAGTCGCAGAAATGACCAATCGTATTCTGATAACCGATATTGCGTGGCCGGATCTCGATATCGAGAGGGAGGTGCTGGCCGCAGTCGATGGCGAGATTATGCTGGCCGGAGGCGGCACGCCGGAAGAGATCATCGCGCTCGCGCCGCAAGCGGATGCGATCCTCACCTGCTGGAAGGATGTGCCCGCCGAGGCGCTTGACATCGCGCCTAACTGCCGCGTCGTCAGCCGTTACGGCATCGGGCTGGACAACATCCCCATCGACAGCGCCACCGAACTGGGCATGTTGGTGACAAACGTGCCCGACTTCTGCCTGGAAGAGGTGTCGGATCACGTGATGGCGCTGCTGTTGACGACGGCCCGCCAACTGTTCCCGCTTGCGCGCACGCCCGACCGCAGCGGCTGGACGCGGGACACGCCGCGCCCGATCCCACGCGTGCGCGGACAGACGCTGGGACTGATCGGCTTTGGCAACATCGCCCGCGCGCTCGTGGCCAAGGCGCTGGGATTCGGGCTGCGTGTCATAGCATTCACGCCGCGCTTACGAGCCGAAGACGCGCCCGCAGGTGTCGAAGTCACCAATGACCTCAGCGTCCTGCTGGCCGCCTCCGACTACGTGTCGATCCACTGCCCGCTTTCGGACGAGACCGCCCACCTGATCGACGCCGCTGCATTGGCGCAGATGAAGCCCTCCGCGCTGCTGATCAACACGAGCCGCGGCGGCGTCATCGACGAGAGCGCCCTCATCCAGGCGCTGCAAGATGGGCAAATTGGCGGCGCCGCGCTCGATGTGACCGAGCCGGAGCCGCCGTCAGCGGACAATCCCTTGTTGGCCCTGGAAAACGTAATCGTCACGCCGCACGCAGCCTTCTACTCGGTGGCCGCCACAGCTGAGTTGGCCCGCAAGGCCGCACAAAACGTGGTAACTGTCTTGCAAGGTGGCGTTCCCAAGACGCTCATAAACAAGGCTGTCCTGGAGCAGGATAATTGTCGCTTGTAGAGGTAGAGTTGGGAAGAGTGGGAACCGGACTTCTCACGACGATAGGACGTTGGCGTGTCCGCTTGACCCCGGATTTGGCTCTTGTCCGTTCGCCAGGGCGTTGTCCAACCCCAACGTGTCCAGTTCGGGGAACTGAAGCACGGCCAGGAACGAATCGTTGAAATCCCCGCGGCCCGACAGTTCATGGTACTCCACGATCTGGGGCAGCGAGCGCGCAACCTGTCGCTCGCGGAAGGAAAGCAGCGCGATCTTCGCGCCTTCACCGGCCGCGTTGCCAACCGCCTTGATGCGCTCAACCGGTACCGCCGGCACCAACCCAATGATGCGGGCGCTCTGGGGATTGATGTAGCTGCCAAAGGAACCGGCCAGATAGATTTCGACCAATTCCTCCGCCTCGATGCCCAACTCCCGCATCACGACGTCGATGCCGCCGGCGATCGAGCCTTTGGCAAACTGAAGTTCGCGCACGTCCCGCTGGGTCAGCACAATCGGCTTGCCGCTGCCGGATTCCTCGCCCCACGCCAGAACAAACGACCGCCTGCCGTCGTCGCGGGCGGTGATGATGCGCTTTGCCAAATCAGGGACGACCAGATCGAACGCCTCGTCCGCCTTGACAAACCGCCCCGATGGCAGCATCAGCCCGCACAGCCGCAGTTGCGCCACGGCGTCCAACAGACCGGAGCCGCACAGGCCAATCGGCGGCACATCTCCGATCACCTGGAGCGATATCCCGTCCCGGGTAATGGTGACAGCCTCAATCGCGCCATCACTGGCGCGCATGCCGTCTTGGATCTGCGCACCCTCGAAAGCCGGTCCTGCCGGCGCAGCCGTGGCGACGGTACGCTCCGCCGAACCCAGAATGATCTCGCCATTGGTGCCGACGTCGACCAACAGCCGCACGCCTTCATTCTGAGCAAGCCCGGTGGCCAATAGTCCCGCCACCAGATCGGCGCCCACGTATGCGCCCAAATAGGGCAGACAGTGTACCTGGGCCTGCGGCAGGATGGCCAGCCCCACTTCCTGCGCCGACGTCTGCACCATCTCTTCGACCACGGGGATGAACGGTTCGAGACCGATCGGCTCCGGGTCAGCGCCCAAAAACAGGTGCTGCATGGTGGCGTTGCCAGCGGTCACGACTTCATACACCTCGTGGGGCGCGACCTGACCCTCCTGCAGCAGTTGGGCGATCAGGCCGTTCATAGTGTCGACGATTGCCTCGTTCAACTGGGACAGGCCGCCCTCGTTGAGCATCGTATAGCTGATGCGCGAGATGACGTCTGCCCCATGAACGGCCTGGCGGTTGAGCGCGGAACTGACCGCGACCGGCGCGCCGCTGTTCAGATCGAGCAACGTGCCAACCACCGTAGTCGTGCCAATGTCAAAGGCCAAGCCAAATGAGCGCCCGCTCGTATCGCCCCCCTCGACGCTCACCAGTTCGTGCCCAACTACGACAGCGGTCACCTGCCATTGGCTTTTGCGCAACAGGCTCGGCAGTTGGCGCAACGCGTTCAGCGATGCCTCGACCTCATACCCTTCCGGCGCAAGCGCATCGCGGATACGGCTGAAGTCGCTGCGCTGATCCTCCAGCGAAGGCGGCGTCAACGTCAAGGGGACTTTGTGGACATTGGCATTCAGGATCACATGGCGGTCGAAGCCCATCAGCGCGGCTTTGGGATTCCCCATCAGCCGCGGCACCTCGCAGACGACGTCCGATTGGGCTTCACTGCGACAGGAGAGCCGCCAGCCGTCGGCCAACTCGGCCTCGGTGAACACTCTGCGGTCGGCCGCGGTCGCGCCGTTGTGGCCGCACAGAATGCGCACCTTGCACTTGCCGCAGGTTCCCTTGGCCCCGCAGGTGCTGTCGATCGGCAGGCCAATCCAATTTGCGGCATTGAAGAGCGTCATGCCGGGGGGAACCCGGGTCACTTTGTCGTGGGGTCGAAACTCGATAGTGACTTTGGTCGTGCCGGGCGATTCGGTCGTTGTCATGGCGACAAACACAGATGCCTTCTGATTGGAATGTAACGCGAGCTAACTCGATTCCTGTTTTCGTTCTCGTTCCGAGCGGAACGCCTGAATCAGATTGCCCGCATAGGCATCGTGCCCCATGAGCAGGTCGGCGGCATAAATCGTGTGCCGAATCTCGGCCTCAAGCGGATTGGTGATCGCCGAAGTCAGCCCTGCGGCGATGGCCATAGTAAGGAATGCAGCGTTGACCGTTGGTCGCCAGGGCAGCCCAAACGAGATGTTGCTGGCGCCGCAGGTCATGTTTACGCCCAGATTCTCGCGGATCAGGCGGATCGTCTCTAATGTGATCAGGGCCGCATTGTCATCCGCGCTGACCGTCAGGGCCAACGGGTCGATCACCACGTCCTCTGCCGGGATGCCATGATCGGCGGCGCGCTCGACAATCGCCGTGGCGATTCGCAGGCGCTCCTCCGGTTCGTTGGAGATGCCGCTATCGTCGTTGGCGACACCGACGACGGCCGCGCCATACTTCTTTACAAGCGGCAGCACGGTCTCCAGCCGCTCATCCTCATACGTGACCGAATTGACCAGCGCCTTGCCGTCATAGACACTGAGGCCCACTTCCAGCGCCTCGACCACGGACGAGTCAATCGAAATCGGCACGTCTACAATCTCTTGAACGGCCCGGATTGCCTGACTGAGGATCGCCGGCTCAACACCGTCAACAGGCACGCCGGCGTTGATGTCCAGCACATGCGCCTGTGCGTCAACCTGCCGCCGGGCATCGCGACACACCATGCTCATGTTGCGGTCGATCATCTGCTTTGTCAGGATTTTGCGGCCAGTGGGGTTGATGCGTTCGCCAATGATTACAAAGGGGTGCTCAGGACCGATAACGACTGTCTTGTTCGGGGACGAAATCACAGTGTTCATTGCGGGCTACTCGTCTCCGTGGCCGGCCTTGACCATGAGTTCCTCGACAGCCTGGACCGCGGTCGCAAGAGCCGATGAGCCTTCGCCGCCTCCGCCCCCCATGCTGACATCATACCCCATGTCGACCATGAGTTTCTTGGCCAGACGGACCGCCGCGCTGGCGTCGGTCGCAAAGCCGTCGGCGCCAACACTGTCGGCGTACTCCTGCGTCACCGGCGCGCCGCCCACCATCACCTTGACCGAATCCCGCAGCCCGGCTTCCGTCAGCGCCGCCAGATTCGATTTGAAGAAGGGCATCGTTGTTGTCAGGAAAGCGGAGAAGCCCAAGAGCTGGGGCTGATGTTCCCGAACCGCCCCAACCACCTCTTCCGGCTTGACATTGACGCCCAGGTCAATGATTTCGAACCCTTCGCCTTCCAGCATGATGTTGCACAAATTCTTGCCAATGTCGTGGACATCGCCCTTGACCGTCAACATCACCACCTTGCCGATCGGTTTCGCGCCCTTGTCGACCAACAGCGGTCGCAACAGCGCCATCGCCCCTTGCATCGCCCGCGCGGCCACGAGCATCTCCGGCACGAAATACTCGCCGATCTCAAACAGGCGGCCGACCTCCTGTAGCGATGGAATGAGCGCGCCGAAGAGGATATCCAGCGGATCCATCCCCCGCTCGATGCCCTCCTCCGTGAGCGCAACCACCTCCGCAGCCTCACCCACCAAAGTGTGCTCGTACAACCCTTTCTTGATTTCTTCTTCGCGGCTCATGGTAGGCGGCTCCTATTGGGTGGGATTGTCTTTGCAGGTTTCCACGATCGCCTGCAGATTGGCAACGGGGGCCTGGAGCGGGACGGCGCATTCGGGCGCGATGATGTCCACACCGGCGTCGATTGCAGCCTGCGCCTCGGCGCGCGCTTCCGCCGGGCCGCGGGCATACAGAGTAATCGGGTTGTTGACGTTGCCCGCCAACTTCATCTTACCGGCCGTCTTCTCTACCATCAAGTCGGGCGCGTTGGCCGACTCGAAGTGATAGCAGGCAAATCCGGCCTGGTTGAAATATTCGGCCCTATCAAGCGTCCGGCCGCAGCAATGCAGAATGACGGGAGCCTCCACCTGCGGCAACAGTTCCTGGTGATGGGGCAGGAGGAAGTCCCGATACATCGTGTTGCGCACCAGGTCGCCGGTGGCGTGGTCGGCCCAGACGATGGCATCTGCGCCGGCCTCCAACTGGGCCGCGGCGTAGAGAACCGGCACAGGCGCCAGCGTCTCCAGCGACTTGCGCACCCGATCGGGGTCCATGATCGTATCGAAGAGGAATTCCTGCGTGTTGTAGCAGTGGTAGGAGAGCGTCCACGGTCCCATCACCTTGCCCAGAATCATCACTTCGTCACCGAAATGCTGCTTGAGCAGGCGTATGGCGTCGATGGAGCATTTGACGTACTTGTCTTCCAGAAATGAGTCGGGAAAGCCGTCGGGCAATTTGATCTCCGCGTCGCGGTCTGCCCAGGGCGAATCGGTCGGGTTGGGCATCATGTCGGTGTCGGACCAGTCCACCTGACATCCGAGCGCTACGGCTTCCTGCGCGATACTGAAGATCGGCATCACACTGTCGAATCCCATCACCTCGTGCGCGCCCGCGGCCAACGTCGCCATCGGCTCCGGTTCGATGTTGGCATGGGGAAAGTGGGCGCCGGTAATGTCCATCAGTTCATAGGTGATGACGGACACAATGCTGGCCGCCGGGGGCCTATCCACCGGGTCGCCGTTCAACCCGGCCAAGAACCGCTGTTTTGAAGTCATCTGTTCCATTGCATGCTCCCTTTCACCCTGGTTACAGGTTGGATCGTGCGGCTCCAAGCGGGCCGCGTGCTTACACAATGACTACCAACTGTTCGGATCAAGTCCAAGTGTACGACCCTCCTGGCAGATGGCGGCCCAGGTGGTTTCGTCAATTTCGATGCCGTCGTTCTCTTTGCGGAGCGCGCTGCGAAACTCCGGCTCGCCCGGCGCCAAAATCTCTTTGAACCCTGGCGCGAGCCGGCTGGATTTGACGTGCTTCAGCAGCGCCTCTACCTCCTCATAGTAGGTAGACAGCTCTGTGAAATGCTCGATGTTGTATACCGTAAAGAGAACGCCGTTGCTGTGCATCGTGCGCGAACCAGCCGCGCAGCCCTCACCGCTGAGCGCGCCCCCCAACAATTCTACCACAAGACCCAAAGCATAGCCTTTATGCGCAACGACGCCGCCCATCGGAAGAATTGCGCCGGGGGGGTCCGCCTTGAAATCGTTCGGATCGGTTGTCGGGTTGCCCTTTGCATCGATCAGCCAGCCCTCCGGCACATGCTTGCCCTGGTTGATGGCGACGCGCACCTTGCCCTCGGCCACCACCGAGGTCGTCATGTCCACCAGAATCGGGTCAGTGTCCGGGCGTGGCGCGGAAAATGCGATCGGATTGGTGCTGAGGCGTCCCTCCAGCCCGCCAAACGGCGCAATCTGATAACCAAGGCGACCGGCATTGACGAACGCCAGTCCGATCATATTCTGTTGCCGCGCCGCCATCAACGGATAAGCGCCCGCTCGTCCCACGTGGCTCGTGTTCCGCAAAGTGACAGTGGCGAGACCATTTTGGCGGGCCTTTTCGATGGCCAGATTCATGGCAAAGGTTGCGCCCACCTGACCTAGCGCGCCGCCCGCGTCCACAACCGCTGTACTCGGCTTGTCGTGCATCACTTCGGGCGTGGCCTGCGGCTGGAAGCGCCCCTCGCGTATCGCCCGCGTATAATCATAGTAACGGATCGCGCCGTGCGAGTCGTGACCGAACAGATTCGATTCAACCAGATGGTCGACCACGGCGCGGGCGTCTTCCTCTGTGCAGCCCGACGCTTCAAAAAGTTGATACCCGATTTCGCGCAAATTGCTGGGGAGGATATTAGGCATGATTCTCCTATTTTACTTCACTTTGCGATACCTGAGCGAAAAATAATTTGACAAATTCACCCTTGCGCCTGTTCTCGCCGCCTCTGGTTGCCGGCGGGGGCGTCGCTCCTATTCTCGGCGGCCCGCTGACCATTAGCACGCGCCAGATGCGCGCCCAATTGACGTCTGGCCTCGCCCAAATCGGCGCTCTCCAGATAGTCCTGCACCTGGCTAAGCGTATAGCTTCGCACCTCTTCAGGAATCGGGAGAGGCGGCTGCACCGGGTCCGGCACGACCGGAACGATGCGCGTCACACGCTGCGGTTCAACGCCGCTATCGGGAACAACTCGTGTTGCCATATGAGCGAAAAGAACATGCGACAGTACATCCGGTTGACTGATGAAGACGGGCGAATGGGTGTTGCATAGCACCTGCCGCAGTGGCTGCCCCACTTCGTCCGGGTCCGAAAAATCGGTCGCCATATCTTGCAATAATTGGGTCAGGCCTTTCAGGCGCGAGGGATGAACGCTGGTCTCCGGCTCCTCCAGGCAGAGAAGCCCCTCGTGCTCGGGATCGTGCCTCAGCGTGACCAGGGCCAACATACGGAGCGTGCCGTCTGATAGAACGCGAGAGGGGAAGCGTCGCCCATCCGCACTCTTCACCCAGACGATACTGCGTTCTCGCAGCCGATCCTCTTCAACCTCTACCTGCAAAATGCCAGGAACCCGGTTGACCAAGTCCAGGGAAACGTCTGCCAACAGCATCGAATCAGTCCCCTTCATGCGCGCCAGCACGTTCGGCAAGTGACTCCCGTCGGCGGCCATAGTCGTGGGCGCTGTCAAGGGGCTGGGCTGGCGCAGGATGGCAGGATCGAGTTGCAGAAAGCGCCACCCTCGCATCTCTTTGGCCACGGCAAGCGCATGAGGAAACCCAGTGTTCCGAATCCCGCTCAGCAGAGACCGCTCCACATCTTGGGCGACAACAGCACGTCCTGCGCTATAGCCGTCCTGATGCAACACTAGAGTCGCCCTGCCACCTTCCTCCTGCGTGGAAATGAAGGGAGACGCGCGCCCACCGGTCATCGCCGGAATCCGGGAATCTCCCGTCTTCAGACCGTAGGATTTCGTCCACCTGTCATTGTGACGCGGGATCGGCGCCAACAGTTCATGCTCTACGGCAAGGCGGTCAAGACCCAGGCCATCTCTACGACGGACGATTTTCACTTCGTAACGCATACGGGGGTATGTCAACTCCTGGCGCGCGCCCCATTCGTCCTGCACGTGGCGATTGACCAGCATCTCGACCGCAATACGCATCCGGTCCGCCGTACCGCCATTTGGCCGCATCGTAAAGAGTTCACTCGCCTCGCCCCGCAACCCTTGAAAGGCCGTCCGCAGATCCGACTCGGCCAGCCGCCCAAGCAGTTGCAGCGCATCGAACAGATTGCTCTTGCCCACGCCATTTGCGCCGACGATGACCTGCAAGGGGGACAGGTCCAGCGAAAAGTCCTGGAACGTCTTGAAGCCGTCAAGTTCGATACGGGTAATCATGGCAATTCCCACCCCACTGATCGGCAGTTTCCATTATACCACAAAACATTCCGCGAGGCGGGTCGCGGGCAGGGTTGAGAATTCGTTATTCCGAGGTGTCAATTTAGTGAAGAACAGGCTTTGAACACTGTCGTCAGCAAGAGGACTTCCTGACAGCTTTCTGTCAGCTTCTACGTCAGCCTGATGTCAAACTCCCTACGCAAATCCTTCTATACTGGAGGCTAACCCCCTTGAAACTCCCAGACTTCGCGACGAGCCGTCCTGAATCCACGATGGTTGACCGGTAACTTACACTAGGTTGAACAAACTGAACACCGATTTCTCGCACATAGACAATCGTAACAGGAAACAAAGTTCGAGCCGGTAGAAGGGTTCGAACCTAGCGACGGAACCGCAGCGAGCACAAATTCCAGAGCGGTGTAAGAAATATCGGAAGAGAATGGCTCTACACAAGTTGGGATGCCAAGGAGGATTCTCTCAATTGAGTTTCATAAAACGACCAAACAAGAACGCCCTCGCAGAAGCAATCGACATTTACCTGGACGAAATGCGGTCATTCCTCATTCGCTGTCTTCGCCAAGTGCCCGGTGCAAGTGTAGAAGAAGCTATAGAGAGGTCGCTGAGAAACAACCTTTCAGAAAGTTTCGCCAAGAATCTAGGTCAGTCTGACGACCTACCATCGGCGCTGCCGGTAAGCTTCTTCCAACCCATTGTAGGCCACTATTGGGAAGACGTATTCTCGCCCCAGTTTGGAAATCACAAGAAATATCTCGGAATGCTAAGTAAAGTCACCAATGCGCGCAACAAAGTCTCGCATCCCCCTCATTTGCGTGACCTGGACCTGGATTTCACATTGGAACACCTCAGCCTAATCGTGGACGTGCTTGGCGAATTAAGAGCTTGGGATGCACAAAGGGCTGTCTCAGACATAAGGGCAAATCTGGTGAATCCAGAAGCAGAGGCCGGAAAGAAGGAAAGGATCCGCAAGAATTTGGAAGAACAGTTCGATATGGCAATCGCTTCCCAGCAAGAAACTGAAGTGTGGCTAAACGCGGCTGAGTCCAACCTAAAGGAGGCAAAAATAAAATTTCAGAAGGAAGTGTCCGCCCGTGAAAACGCCGAAGAACTCGCAATGGCGCAAGCAATTGCCCGACAGGAGGCTGAGCAAGCGGCCCAGACCGCAGAATCCTCCCTAAAGGAAGTAGAGGACAGAGCTCAAGATGCAGAAGTCGCAATGCAAGAGGCAGAAAAACAGGTACAGACAGAAGCCTTCGCCCGCCGAAGAGCAGAGTTAGAGGCTCAAGAGGCTGACTCCGCCCGAAGGGAAGCAGATCAACAGGCCCAAAAGGAAGCAATAGTCCGCGAGGATGCTGAACAACAGGCATTAGCGGAAGTTACTGCCCGAAATAGGGCCGAGAAAGCAGCCCAGACCGCAGAATCTTCCCTAATGGAAACTGAGGAAAGGGCCCAATTTGCAGGAATCGCCTTGGAGAAGGCCGAAAACAGGATAAGAGTGCTAGAGCAAGAAAGGTACGAGAGCCGTCCAGCCCTCGCGCACACCCAGACAGGCCGGCCAGTTGACCGAAGTTCCGCCAGCTACGAACTCTGGCTGATTGACGAAATTCTAAGTGAGAGGATCAGTCGGTCCCTGCTTCGCCGGTACGCTGATGACAAGCAAATCGACGGCCGCCTAGTGCATTACGTCAATGCCGCGGCGTCCGATATGACCCATACGACATGGCAGAATTACGTTGCCAACCGGCAGCAGACTCTCCATCGCGATAGAAAGAACGGCGCCAGCCTCCCTGGTCGGCAGCAAAGCTCTGGTCACCTCGGGCTTCACCACTGACCACAAACAGACGCTAAACTCGCTGCACTCTTGACTTCCTCTGCCACCACGACCGCGTTCATTCGCAATAGTCTTTTTGACCAAGGTCACAATTTGCAAGGAACTTATGTGAATCCCGTTTGAAACCGAGATTTTTGGCGCGGATAACTCAATTGAAACGTGGCCGTCTCGCCTGCCCTTACGCAATACGGAATACGCAATACGCAATTCAGAAAAAAGCGGGTTCTCAATGTGAACGCACACTAGAGGGCGGGTATTCAGTTACTGTGCCCGCCCATCCCGGTTGTGTTGCCTTGGCAAGATTGTAGTAGAATCTATCGCAATGCAAAGACGATTGAGGAGGTGCATTATGAGAGTTTTGAGTTACAGAGTCTTACTTCAGAAAGAACCGGAGGGAGGCTATACCGCCATCGTTCCCACTCTCCCTGGCTGTATCACATATGGCGAGACCATTGAGGAATCGATTGCGATGGCGAAAGAGGCCATAGAACTATACATTGATAGCCTCCAGGAGGACGGGGAAGAGATTCCTACTGAAGAGGAAACTTTGGAATACATGATTAACGTACAAGCACATGCCTAAGCTACCAGCCTTAACTCCACGAGAAGTCATCAGGCTTCTCGAAGGGAGAGGATTTGTGCTGAAGCGCGTGAAAGGAAGTCATCACATCTTCTTCCACTCTCAGACCCGCCGTCGCGTTGTCGTCCCCGTTCACAGAAAAGAGCTTCCCAGAGGTACTCTAATGGTAATTATGAGGGAAGCGGGAATCGATCGTAGTGAGCTTACGTAACTCATGATAACCTCTTCATTTGCCGCACCCCGTCAAGGGCTGACCGGCGCTGTCTTTATGATCGGAATGGCGATCCTCTTCGCGACCGACTGGTTCTGGCCGGGGATTCTCGTGCTGCTCGGAGTCACCAGCTTGGTGGGGGCTTACATAGAACGCACGGAGCCTGACGATGACGACATTCCCCTTAGAGTGGATCGACCGCTTGAGGACGCGCCGCCCCTGGCCGTGCGCTATGCGCCGCTGTGCGCGTCTTGTGGCGCGGCCACACCGCAGGAACTACAGGATGGCACGACCTCCCAACTGGCCGCAGTCTGCGGCTTCTGCGGCTCACAATTGGAGCGGGCGTAGTGAATCGGCGATTGATTGCGCAATGAAAGGATCACAAAAAATGACCATCGAGAAGTCTGTTACGCTGTTGGACAAAATGAGTCTCTTGGTAGAACAGGGAATCTATCGCAGCAGAGAAGAGATGATTCAGGACGCGCTGCGGGCGCTTTTGCGGACGCGACCAGATTTACGTGTACGGTTGGCAATCGAAATGTACAAAAAGGAGGAAGCCTCTCTTTCAAGAGCGGCGGAAGTCGCCGGAATGGATTTTGAGAGTTTTAAGGAGGCGCTCGCCGATGCCGGGGTCGTTCGACAATTGACGCCTTCGGGTGAATTCTTCGCCGAACAGATGGAGCACTTTGAGGAATTCTTGACGAATGACCGCGCGCAAAGTCGTCCTTGATACAGACGTTCCAAGCATATTTGCCAAAGTTGAGAAACTTCAACTCCTTGAGGCGTTGTTCGGCAAAAGCAAACTTTTGGTTACACCTGCTATTTATCAAGAACTGATGGTTCCGCTTAGCTATGGGTATCGTTTTCCTGAGAAGGTTTTCACTGTTATTACTTTGACATTGTTGACAATTGAAGAGAAACAATCTGCAGTAGACCTCCAGAGAAGAAATCAAAGACTTGGTGAGGGAGAGGCGGAGGCCCTTTCTCTTTGCAAGGCTCGCCAATGGCTCTTTGTCTTCAATGACGCGGCAGTTCTCAGGTCAGCTCACGTGGAAAACTGCCCGTACATGGGCTTAGGACCACTGTTTCGTCTACTCTGGACACGGGAAGTAATCACTAAGCAAGATACATTCCTTCTGCTCCAGCGGGCTGCTCACGCGGATCGGAGCGTCTTTTCCCCCGCCTTTAGAAAGGAAGTCTTCACCGAAGAATCGATCGAATGAACCGCACGCGTCTTCTAATCGTCGCAATCTTGTCCATAGCCGTGTTGCTTGTCGTAGGCGCACTCGTGTGGCGCACAGTGGCCGGTGTCGGTGTCGGCATCGGTCTGGCCGCGGCGCGCCCACAGGTGCAGCATGTTCTTGTGATCACGGCCCCGCCGGTGGAGCCATGGGTGCGGGCTGCGGCTGAGGAATTCAACGCAGCCGGGCACAAGGTGGAGGGCGCGCCGGTCGAGGTCGAGGTTGTCCCCATGGACGGACTCACCGCGCTGGGCAAGTGGGAGCGCAACGAGTTCAACGCCCTGCCAGCAGACGTGCGCCCAGCCGAACTGACCAAGCAAGAACGCGCTGATTTCGACCATTTCCCCGCCGTCTGGATCCCCGACAGCCGCTATCTCGTCGACATGGCCAACGTCTCCTATCGTGAACGGTTGGGGCGCGATGTCTTCCTGAGCGACGGCCAGTACCGGTCACGGTCGGTGGCGATGAGTCTTTTGGCATGGGGCTTTTTCCGCAGCCGAGCAGCGGTCTTGCATGAAAACGTAGGCGAGATTTCCTGGTCCGCCCTCCACATCGCAGCCTCAGCGCCGACTGGCTGGAAGGAGTTGGGCGGCGACCCCGACTGGGGCCTCTTCAAACTGGCGATTCCCGACCCGCGCACGAATGCGGGCGGCCTGGCAACCATCATGGCGGCTGCCGGAGAATACTACGATCGCATGGAAATCACTGTGGAAGACGTGACCGATCCGCATTTCAAAGCCTGGCTGGCGGAGCTTCTTGGCGGGACAAGCGAAGTCAGTGGCGGCAGAGCCTATACCGCCGAGGAGTTCGCCCGGTTTGGCCACGCAGCCGGCGATGGCGGACAGTTCATGGAAAGTGAATTGCTGCAAAACATGCAAGGCATTCTGACCCGCTGGGAAGAGCCGCCGATAATTCAATATCCCAATTTCACCAGTTGGTTCAACTTCCCGTTCGCGATCTGGGCCGGGCCGGAGACAACGGCGTCACAGAAGAACGCGGCACTGGGGTTCCAGCGTTTCTTACTGAGCGAAACGCAACAGCGCAAGGCCCTCTCCTACGGCCTGCGCCCAGCCATCCTCAATCTTCCGCTTGAGGCCGCGGACGACAGTCTCTTCGTGCGCTGGCAGAAGCTGGGCGTCCGCGATGTCGTCCCACGATCAGCGGCCATGCGCCCTCCGAACCGGGACGTTCTGCTGGCGCTTCTGCGTTGGTATGACATGAACGTAGCCCCATGAGAGAATCGACGCAAGCGGCTGATGGTGGCCGCGCAGAGTTATCCACATCGATATGGCAGCGGATGCCCCCACGCCGCCAGCTTCTCGCCATTGGCATAGCCGTCATCCTGCTCTTCGCCACTTGCTCCACGGCAACAGTGCGCCTCGGAAGTTGGATCGCATACCTCGCGCTCAGCCAAAATCTGTCGGCTGCCGAAGGAAGAGAGACGCCCCTGTCCACCTGGCCTGCCGATAGCGCAGTGCTGACCGTGGCTGTCTCACCTTCAATGGGTGAAACGCTGCAAGAGCGCGCGGACAGGTTCAACAACCGCAAACTCCGCACGCCCGACGGCCAGCTCATGCGCATCGATCTCGTTACAATGTCTCCCCAGGAAATGGTAGAGGGGTCGCTCCGGCAACCCGGATTTCAGGCGGTTGCTCCGGACAGTTCATTGTGGTTGCGGCGCATCGACCGGCGTTGGGCTGAATTGTTTCCTGCGGAGCAGGGAAGCCTGCCCGAACAACGCATTGGCGAATCCACCCACTTTGCGCTAAGCCCGATCGTCATCGCCATCCGCGCAGAAGCGGCCCGTCAACTTGGCTGGCCGAATCAGAACATCGGCTGGAAGGAGTTCCACGTCCGCGCCGTCGGCGACGCAGAATTCAGCTGGTTCCATCCCAATACCGACAACACAGTTGGACTGCTTGCCACGCTGGCGGAGTTCTATGTCGGCGCCGAAACCGCCCACGGACAGACGTCGGAGATTGCCACGCGCCCCGATGTGCTGGACTATGTGCGCAAGGTGGAGGCAACAGTGGATGCCAATGGCGCGCGCGACGGGTCAGGTGACGCGTTCGTGACACTGGAGCAGAAAGTGATCGCCTGGAATCAGGCCGGCAGCCGCAACCGCGCTCCCGCGAATGGCCCATGGGTTGCCGTCTATCCGCAGGAGGGCACGCTCTGGGCCGATCATCCCTTTGCTCTGCTGGAGTTGGACGGTCGCGCCGGCCCGGCGCTGACGCACAATCAGAGGCGCACGTATCGGGCGTTCACCGAGTTTCTGCTGGAGGAAGAGAGCCAGTTCACATTGCTGCAATCCGGCTACCGACCGGCTGATCTGACCATCGATCTGAAGGCTGCGCCGAGCCCATTCGCCAACAACGGCGCGGTGGACATCCATCAGCCGCAGACACTCCTGCCATTTCCCTCGACGCCACTGATGGAGATGGTCTTGAATGTATGGCGCTACACGAAAAGACCGGCCAATCTCTATCTGGTGGTCGACACCAGCGAGTCGATGGAAGGGGACAAGCTGGCCAAGACCAAAGCAGCGCTGCACGCTTTCGTCGCCCAAATCGAGGGAGATCGGGACAGGATCGGGCTGGTGGAGTTCGGCTCGGACGTGAAGAATTTCGGCTCTTTACAACAACTGGATAACGAGGGGCGCAGTCGCTTGTCGCAAGAGGTTGAGAGCTTGAATGCCGGTGGTTACACCGCTCTCGTGGATGCCGTATGGACAACGCACACCGCGCTTCAGAGCATCGGCGACGCCGAAGCCATCAACGCCATCGTGGTGATGACCGACGGCCGCGATAACGATAGCCAGAATCGGCTGCGCGAACTGCAGTTGGCTATGAGCGACGCGCAAGTCCCGGTTGTCATCTATACAATCGCCTTTGGTCGGGACGCCGACAGCTCGTTGTTGGAGGATTTGGCGCGAATCGGCGGAGGCCAGTTTCACCGCGCAGACGAGACGAACATTGAGGAACTGTACCGCCTCATTGCAACCTACTTTCGGTCGCCGGAAAGATAGGGAGGCTCTGCGCACGCTATGAGCGCATCCACTGATGGATCGGCCAGAACCGGCGCAGACTCTTACCCCAGCACACAGGGGTCGCGATAGTGCGAACGTTCGGCAACGGTTTCATCACCGTATTCACACTTTTCCTCATAGTCGCTCTGCTTTCCGCTTGCCGCGGCGCTGGCACAAAACCGACTGCCGGTGACGCGATCGTCTATGTCGCCGCGCCGCTTAGCGGGCCCCAAGCCGATGCCGGACAGACGGCACTGGGAGGCGCGAGACTGGCCGCGGAGGAGATCAACCGCAGCGGCGGCCTGCTTGGTCACAGGCTAGTCGTGCGTGCCCTGGATGATGAAGCGGAGAGCAATGCCGCTGTCGCCAATGTGGATAGATTGCGGCAGGCGCTCAGGCGGAACGAGCGGATCGTCGGTGTCATCGGCCACCTGAACAGCGGCCCGACCGCGGCCGCGCTCCCTCTGTATGAAGGAATGGGCCTCGTGCTCATCACGCCCGCAGCAGGGAAACGCTCTCTGACCCACCGGGGCCATACAATGTTCTTCCGCGTCAACGCCAGCGACAGTGACCAGGCCGCAGTGGTCGCCCGCTTTTTCGTTGAAAAGATGAGCGCGCAACGCGTTGCCATCGTCCACAATGACACAGAGTACGGCAGAGAACTGGCCGCTGGGCTGATCGACACTCTGCAAGAACTGGGTGCAACGGCAGCGATCCAACTTGAATTTGAGTCAGGCCAGCGCGACGTTGCGCAACTGCTGCGGCCAATTCGGGATTCCGCTGCCGATGCCGCCTTTTTCGCCGGTAATGCAACCGAAGCCGCCTCTCTGCGCGCGGGCCTTGTGGAGGCGGGCGTTCGCCTGCCGATGCTGGCCAGTGATGGCGCGTTCCTGACCACGACAATCGACGAAGCGCCAGGCGCAGCCGAGGGCATGTACGTGAGCGCGTTTGCGCCCAGCCCCCAAATCGCGGCCGATGGGAGCTGGATCAAAGCCTACCGGTCACTCGAATCTCGCGAGCCTGGCCCTTATTCAATCAACGGATACGCGGCGATGCAGGCCCTGGCGGCGGGGGTGCGCGCAGCCAACTCGTTTCAAGGGGCTGAGATTGCGCAGGCCATGCGCGCGCTTGAAGTCGAAACGCTGCTTGGCCCTCTTCGTTTCAGCGCAAACGGCGATCCGGTCGATCCCCAGGTCTGGATATACCGAGTTGAAGGGGATGAGTTCCGGCAAGTAGAGTAGGTCTCAAGCGCACTAGGGACACTTCTCGTCCACTCTCTCTCCCCTTTGCTAAGCCACCCCGCCAAGCCCGGCGCTCAGGTCATGCCAATCCGAAAGCCGATATAGCCCACATAGAGCGCCAGCATCAGCGCCCCTTTCCAGCGGTTCATAACGTGGGGAGAGGGCAGGACCAGCAGGAGCGGCAAAGTCGCTATCAGCAGCATGACCGGGAAGTCGACGCCGTGCATACGCAGAGGCGCAGGCAGAGGCCGGACGCCCGCCGTGATGCCGACGATGGCCAGCATATTGAAGAGGTTGCTGCCAATGAGATTCCCCAGAGCGATGTCCCCGCGACGATACACAATGGCCACCACGGAGGCCGCCAACTCAGGCAAGCTCGTGCCCAACGCCACCAGGCTCAGACCGATCACAAGCTCGCTGACGCCAAAGTGGCGGGCGATAAAAGTGGCCGAGTCAACCAGCCAGTTTGCGCCAAGAACGAGAACGGTGATGCCCAGCGCCACCATGGCAATGTCCCGCACCAGAAGCGACCTGAAGAGACCAGCCAGCGCTGTGGGCAAGAGCGGCCTTCTGTCGGCCTGCGCAATCCTCTGCCGCGAGTCCGCGAGTGCCTCGTCAGAGGGGACGGCCCCCGCCTCCGGCTGGGTGGCGCTGATCGCCGTCTCCCCGCCGATGTACTCGAGCGCTTCGCTCTCCTTCTCCTCGGCAAGCGAACGGCTGGCCGCGTAGCTCCAGTAGACAAACCCGAGCAGGCCCAGGAAGAGGACGATCCCCTCCCATTGAACCACCTGTCCATTCCAGGCCATCCACGTGAAGAGCAGCGACACGGCCACCATCAGTGGATACTCTCTCTGAAGCAGTTGCCGGTCCACAGTGAGTGGGCGCAAGACCGCCACGACGCCGAGGATCAGAGCCAGGTTGGCGATGTTGCTGCCGACGACGTTGCCGATTGCCAGATCGGCCGTGCTGCCGCCTTGAAGATTGGCCATCAGGCTGACGACCAGTTCCGGCAGGCTCGTACCGAACGCCACAACGGTCAGGCCGATAACCACCAGCGGTATGTTGAGCCGCACGGCAAGACGGCTGGCGCCGCGCACAAGAAAGTCGGCTCCGCCGGTCAGGAAGGCAAAGCCGACAAGAAAGAGAAGGATATTGAGTAGTATTGGGTTCATATAGGAGACATTCGGCCAGGCCGCAGCCCGCTTGATCGTTTCATCTCAGCATGCGCGCAACCTCGTGGAGCGTGTGCGCTCAGGCCTCGACAGGGGAAACATCTCGGACATAACGGCCCTGCATACTCCACGGACCGGTCCAGGTGATTTGCGCTTCGACGATCCGCCCGCGCAGGTCCTCGCACGCCCCTGCCGATTCGGTCGGTTCGTCCGCCGAAAGCGAAGCAGAGACCGGCTCGCCCGCTTCGACGAAAACCAGCTTGTTCTGCCGCGTCCGGCCCCGCCACTTGCCCTTGTGCTGTCCTTCGATCAGCAACTCGACCGTTTCGCCCAGCAGCCGGGCATTGATCTCTCCGCAGACCTGCTCCTGCAACTGTTCCAACGCCTTGTGTCGGCGCACCTTTTCGGCTTCCGGCACGTCGTCCGCCATCCGCCGCTCGCTGACAGTGCCGGGCCGCGGACTGTAGCGGGCCAGATGCGCCTTATCCAGCTTGAGGTCGGCCAGCAGTTGGTGCGTTTCGTCAAACTGGGCCGTGCTTTCGCCGCAGAAGCCGACGATTATGTCGGTATTGATGGCCACGTCGGGAATCGTCGCCCGAATGTGGTCGATCAGTCCCCGATATTCCGCCTGGGTATAACCCCGTTTCATGCGCGCCAGCACTTCATCGTCGCCTGCCTGGACAGGCACTTCGATCTGCTCGCACACTTTGGGCAGATCGCGCACGGCTTCAAGGATGCGATCCGACATGTAGTTGGGATGGCTGGTCAGAAAGCGAATGCGCCACAGACCCTCTATCTCATGGACGGCGTGCAGCAGGTCGGCCAGATCATGCGGGCGCGTGGAGATGTCGGCTTCGTTGACGCCGTTTCGCCAGTCGTGCCCATAGCGGTCGACAATCTGCCCCAGCAGTGTCACCTCGCGCACGCCCTGGGCGACCAGACCGCGCACTTCGTCCACAATTTCGGTCACGGGGCGGCTGCGTTCGATGCCCCGCCGGAAGGGGATGATGCAAAAGGTGCAGGCATGGCTACAGCCGTATACAACCGGCACATGCGCGGTCACCGCTCCCTCCCCGCTCAGAGCCAGATGACGGATCGACTGACCTGCGCTTTGCGGGCGCACGCCGTCCTGGACTTCATAGCGCCGAGCCAACTGCTCCTGTTCGATGCGGGAGGACTCGGCTGCAATCTCCTCCTTCTGCAGGTAGGTAATCAGCGGCGCCGGTTCGCTCGGCGGCATAAACACGTCAACATGAGGAAAGCGGTCGCGCAACTGCGGGCTAGGCTTGACCCCCACCATGCAGCCCATCAGCGCCAGCGTCCTGTTCGCCCGGCCCCGTCTCCAGGGCTTGAGATTGCTGGCCTTGCCGATGCCCTTATTCTCGGCGCTCTGGCGCACAACACACGTGTTCAGCACCACAATGTCGGCTTCGTCCAACAGATGGGTCGGCTGATAGCCAATCCTCTCCAGTTCGGCGGCCACATGATTGGAATCGGCCACGTTCATCTGACAACCAATCGTCCAGATATGGTATGCGCCCCGCTTCCGCTCCGCAGACAGGCTTATTGCAGTGTCGTTAGCCTTGTCGTGTCCGGCGGCCACGTGCGGGGAATCGCAGTTGGACGCCGAAACCAGGGGCAGGACTACAGGGCCGCCAAGACTGTCCGGCTTGCGGGTGGAGGTCAACTCGAATATCTCAGGATTTGGATTGGGATTGCGCCCTGTCATAGGCTCCCCCTGGCCGGGCCATACCAACTGCCGCAGGCTGATGACCCGGCGACTGACAACCGGTGAACGTTTCCTACACGTATACTTTGCGAACCAAGTCCCATTTTAGCGATGATATGCCGTTAAGTCAAGATTCGGGGCCAGTTCGTCCGCGTGAGAGCGAACGCAGCAGCCGCTCTTTGAGCGCCCACACTCGCTCACTTACGGAAACGTGATACGCATCAGGATTGACCAACCGCCGCACGCCCGCATTGAGCCGCTCCACATCTGCGCGCCGCACTGTCCGAATCTGCTCGATGTCAGCCCTCTCACAGACCAACCGCCCGTCAACCAGCACATCCACCAGCAGCGGCTCGATGTGCGCAATCTGCTCGACCGCCAACTCTCTTCGCTTGGCCCGTTTCCACGGATGTCGCAGCGTCAGGGTCGATTGGGCAGGCTCTTCATCCTCAAGCGTAAGCAGGTCAGCCGTAGCCAGGCCCCGCCCGTCGTAAATGCGCCAGACCCGCTTGCTGCCTGGAATCGGCGTTTTGAGGGGTTCCTCCGAAACCTTGATCGCCGGTTGCCAGCCGCGATCGCTCTGGAGCGCGACCAGCTTATAGACGCCGCCCAGGGAGCTATCCCCGGCGGACGTGATCAGGCGGGTGCCCACGCCATAGACGAGCCGGCGGACAATCCTCTCCCCGTCCAGCCCGCTGCGCCCCGCCTCCTGCACAATCCGTCTCTTGATCTGCTCGATCCTCAGTTCATCCAAGTCGTTCGAGAGCACGATCGAGGCGTCGGAGAATCCGGCATCGTCCAGCATCCTGGCCGTCTGCACGCTCAGGCAGCCCAGATCGCCGGAGTCCAGGCGCACGCCCACCGGTGCGTAGCCCTTCTTGCGCAGCCTCTCGAAGACACGAATCGCGTTGGGCACGCCGCTCTGCAGCGTATCGATCGTGTCTACCAACAGCAGGCATTCATCAGGATAGACATCGGCATACGCTTGGAAAGCATCCAGCTCCGTCATGCCCAGCGCCAGAAAAGCCTGCACCAGAGAATGGGCGTGCGTGCCCTTGGGCGGATAGCCCAGAAGATGGGAGATGCCCGCGTTCGAGGAGAAGTCCGCGCCGCCGATCAGAGCCGCCCGCGTGCCGGCGTTGCCGCCGCGGTCGTGCGCGCGCCGCGCGCCAAACTCCAGCAACAGAGCGTCCCCGGCGCTCTCGCGCAGGCGGGCGGCTTTGGTGGCGATAAGCGTCTGATAGTTGAGAATGTTCAGCAGCGGCGTTTCCAGAATCTGGGCCATAGCCAGCGGACCGCGCACAACCGTCAGCGGTACGTGCGCGTGGACGACCCGACCTTCGGGGATGGCCTGAAGAGAGATGCCGTCAAAGTTGCCGCTTGCGCGCAGCCACGACAGAAAGTCATCGGCAAAAACCCGACGCCCCGTGCGCGAGACCATCCCCCGCATCAACTCGATTTCCGCCTCGCCAAAACGGGCCACCTCCATCCAGTCGAGCAGCCAGTCCAACCCGGCGTTCACACAGTAGCCGGCCCGGTGCGCGCCGTAGTCCGGGTAGCTGCGACAGACGTAGTCATACTGGGCCTGCCTCTCGTGCATCCCCAGGCTGAAAAACAACTGCGCCATCGTCAGTTGATACTGATCAGTGAACAGAATGCCTTCCGCTATTGAACGGTTGTTCATGCGCTTTCTTCAGCCAACCAACTGGTCGGCAGTCGGCTCCGCTCAGCAAAACCAGTGTTCGGTCAAGCGCGGCGGCTGGGGAACGTGCGAGGATGGAATTGGCCATGTTGGCGCGGATTGTCCCGCGCACCTGTAGGCGGCGCGTTCGATACGACTGAAGACTTCAAAGGGGTTGGCGATTCCTAAATCCGATGAAGATACTGAGTGCCCAACACTCTTCGCGCTCCCATTGGACGGGCCATCGGCTTGCGCGTGACCCACTAGCTCGGCGATGCGCGCCACCTGCTGCTGAAGCGCGTCCATCCGTGGATCAGGGTGCAGCCAGCGGTAGGTGAAGTGGGCCGCGTCGAGCGAGCCGCGCCATTCGGACGCGTCATCGTCTTCGAGCAAGGCGCTTCCAGGCGGAACCAGCATTCGAATCGAAAGCTGCACAGCCGGTACATGCGGGATCAGATCCTGTTCCCGAATCCAACGCAACATGAAAAGATAGTCGTCCAGACCGGTCCAAGGGGTAAACGGCATCCAGGTGGGCTGGATCGAAAGACCCGCCTCCTTCAGCAACGTAACGGCCTCTTCCATCTGCCGACGCGTATGCCCCTTTTGCAGACGGGCGAGCACGCGGTTGCTGGTGGATTCAAACGCTGAAACAATGAACGATGCGCCGCAGGCCGCGAGTTCCTGTAGGAGCGCCTGATGCTTCAAGAGGTGCTCAACCTTTGCCGTAAAGTCGAAACTCACCTGAGGGTAGGCGCTGTGAAGTGCCCGGGCCACCTTGCGCGCATGACCCGGCCCGTTGAGAAAGTCGGGATCGCCAAATGTGATGTGCCGCGCGCCCGCCTCAACCTGTTGGGCAATGTCGGCCATGACCGTCTCGACCGGCACGACGAAAAAGCGGCCATTGTAAACCGGCACGACCGGACAGTGGCGGCAGGTGTGCAGGCAACCGCGGCTGGCCTCAACATATCCGGCCTGAAAGACGACGGCCTCCTCCTTTTGCGCCGGCTCAACCACGTAATGCGCGTAGTTATCCAGGGAAGGGAGCGTAGATCGATCCGGCTGCGGGAGAGTAAGTCGCGTCAGTTGCGGCTCTGCTTCGTGTTGTCTCGTCGTCAGCCCCGCTACGGCGGTCGGCGATTGACCGGCTGAAAGCGCCTGCGCAAGGCCGACCAGCACAGGCTCAGCCTCACCGGCCACAACCGAGTCTGCGATCCCCTCCTCGCCATCCGCCCCCTCCAACAGATAGCCGCGGTTGAGCCAAGCGTACAGCCCGAAAAAGCAGAGATGCGCGCTGGGATTCGCGGCCCGCGCCTGCCGCGCGGCATCGACGCCGATTCGCAAGGCCGTGTGCATCGGCACGGCGATGGCGATCAGGTCGGCGCGCGCCGCCTTCTCTGCAGAAAACGGCTCCACCGCCAGATCCACGGTGAGAGCGTCAAGGCCGTCCGCACGCAGCGCAGCCAGAGGCCAAGCCAGGTTGAGCGGCTGATGGCCGAGTTCATAGCAAGAGATCAGCAGTGTCGAGAATCCCATCGGCTTTCTGTCCGCTGCGGCCAACGAGGGCCGGGCGCAATATCGGACGGGTCGCACAATAACCGGTCCGCTGGACTACGCTAGGATTATAGCCTACCAACCCCGATCCGCAAGAGCGCGGCATCGCACCGTCTATCGAAGTCCTTACTGTGAATCGCGCAATCCCTCCCTTTTACTCATCCGGCAGGCTTTCTGATATGCTTGGTCTGCCTCCGATCAGGATTGCCATACCGGTAGCGTTTTCCAGTGAAATCTGAACAGGCGCGCGGCTGCCAGATGGCCCGCCAAGCGCCCTCCTACACGCTCCTCGCAGAAAGGATAGAGAGAATGGCAGAGTCTACACCAGTGAATGGCAACGATAACGCCGGCGATCCGGTGCGCGTCGGCATCAGCGGATTGGGCCGCAGCGGCTGGGGCATCCATGCCAACGTTCTGCCCCATTTGGGTGAGAAATTCAAGGTCACGGCCGTCTGCGATCCCGACCCCGCGCGCCAGGAAGAGGCTATCGACCGCTTCGACTGCCTTGCCTACTCCACCATCGACGAGATCATCGCCGACAGTGCGGTCGAACTGCTCATCGTGGCCACGCCCAGCCAGCTGCATGTGAGCGACGCCACTGCTGCCATGCGCGCCGGCAAGCATGTCATCGTCGAGAAGCCGATGGCCCCATCGCTGGAAGGGGTGGACGAGATGATGGCAGTCGCCAAAGAGACCGGAATGCTGCTGACCGTAAACCAAAACTATCGCTATCATGCCGATTTCCTGAAGGTCAAAGAGGTGGTGGATTCAGGCGTATTGGGCCGCATCGTGCAGATGCGGATCACCGGCAACGGCTTCCGCAGACGTTGGGACTGGCAGACGCTCAAACGCTTCGGCGGCGGCGACCTCAACAACAAGGGCGCTCATTCCATCGACTGGGCGATCCACTTTTTCGACGATCCGCAGCCGGAGATCTTCTGTCAGATGGAGACGACGCCTCTGTTCGCAGGCGACGCCGAGAGCCATGTCAAACTGGTCATCAAACCGAACGACGGCCCCGTCATTGACGTGGAAATGTCCAACTGTTGCGCCTTTCCGCAGGATGCCTGGCTGGTGATGGGGACGCAGGGGACGCTCGTAAGCGCTGACCGGCGGGAGATCGACTGGAAGTATTTTGATCCCGCGGAAGCGCCGCCCCTGGTGCTGGACACAAAGCCGACGCCGGACCGCAGCTACAACAGAGAAACGCTCCCGTGGAAAGAGGAGTCATTCACGCCGGAGTTCAGCTTTATCACAAGCATGAACGAACTGTACGGCGACATCTATGACTCAATCCGCACGGGGAGTCCGCTGGCGATTTCCGCGGCCAGCGTGCGCCGCCAGGTGGAGATTCTGGAGCGTTGTCGGGAGATCAGTCCGGTCTGAAACGGTCGCTCAGCGTCCAAACGCGGCCAAATATAGTTGCGTTCGCCGGTTGAGAACAGCATAGAAAGCCCGCGTCTCCGCGTCAACGTGATCCCGCCAGAGTGTGTCAGGAATACCCGAGTCGTTGGACAACGGCGCGCGCCCTCTATGACCAAAGTAGATCTGTACCGTCTTGCGTTCGGAGCGGGTAGGCCGGGTCGTGGCCGTGTGCAGCGCAGCTACATTGAACAGCGCGCACGTCCCCGCCGGGCCATGCAGGTCATAGACGCCGCCGCGCGCCAACTGGGCCTGCTGATCTTCCAGGATCGGCTCATCAATCGACTCCGGCGAAAACGAGATGCAATGCGTGCTCTCGTCGACATCGGTCAGATAGACCATCAGTTGAATGTAATCCATGCGCAACGGATGCTGCGGCCAGTGCGGTCTGTCCCGATGCCATTTCCGGTGGAGCGGTCCGTCATAAGAGCCCATGTAGCGCAGGCCAATCTCGCCAAAGCAGACCGGGCCGCCCATCAACTCCTCGATGACAGGCAAGATGCGGGGATGGCGGATCAGCCCGTCGAATGGAGGCGTTGTGATCAGGGCGTCGTAGTTGGCCTGTTGTTGATAGCCGTAATGATGCCAGAAATAGCGAGCGTCGGCGCGGTCGGCGTCGAAGAGGCCGCGTAGCGTCTCCAGCTCCTCGTCCTGAATGACCTGCCCCAAGTTGAGGATGCCGGTTCGCGCCAACTGGTCTCGATGCCGATGGTTCATTCTTGCCCTCCGTTCACTGTTCGTTCGCCACCCACTTGAGAATATGCTGGCCCACGGCAACAAGCTCTTCGCTCTGGTTTAAGACGCGTATATCTGCGACGGAGCGTCTGCGCTGCTCGTCGATGTCAACGATTTCGTAGTGGACCGTGACCGTGTCGCCCAGGTAGACCGGCGCCAAGAAGCGAATCCGGTCATACCCGAGCGAGACCGGCGTCTCGTCCGCACTGCTGCGCGAGTCGGCAATCGCCAGCGACGATGCAGTCGACATGAAGCCGACTATCAACGCGCCATGTGCAATGCGGCGGCCATAGCCGGAGCGCTTCATGTATTCTTCATCGACATGATTGGGCGACAGGTCGCCGGTAATGCCGGCGAAGAGATATACGTCACTCTCGCTGACCGTCTTGCTGAACGATACGCTATCGCCAACCGCCACGTAGAAGCTGCCCATCCCGTCCTACCTCCTGCTCTACTCCCGTCTCTGTCTAGTGGGATTTCTCTTTGACATCAAGCATTCTCACGCAACTATCCCTCTGGGATCGAGAGTTGCTCGCACAGCGTAATTCGCGTTGCCGACTAAGCAATACGCAGTGCCGCGCCTTTGGCCCGGACCGTAGGCTCATCCGGGCCAGACGCTGACCGGACGCTTCTCAAGACCGGAGGTGAGCACTGCCAGAGTGGCGGCAAGGGTGCGCACGCCCTCCTCACCGCTGACGATTGGCTGCTCTTCACCGCCAATGACGCGGCAGAAATGGGCCAGTTGCGCAGCCAGCGGATCAGCGTCGGCCGGCATCCGTTCTTCCTGCGTCAGAGGTTGATGCCAGCCCTTTCCGGCGGCGGCAGCATAGCGCCATAGCTCCATCTTGGGAAAGGCCAGCGACCCTTGCGTGCCAAAAAAGAAGGCGCAGTTTTCCGCCTCGTGAGCGTAGGACGGATTCTCGAACATCGTCAGCTCGTAAGACCAAGGGGCGGGCGTCGCGTCCGAAAGAAAGACCGAGCCAACGACGCCGCCAGCAAACTCCAGGGTGATGGCCGCTGTATCCTCTACCTCAAAGCCCCGCGTTGCTGAACTGGTGGCGGCATAAACACTGACAATCTCCCCGCAAACGTAGCGCAGGCTGTCGATCTCGTGGATCAGATTGGTGAGCACAGGCCCGCCGCCAGCGCGAGTTCGCCAGAGGATATCGTAGTAGTCATCCGGCTTCTTCACCGCCCACAGCATGGAGACGCCAATCAGGCTGCCTATCACGCCCCCGTGAACAAGCTCCCAAAGCCGTCTGATGCGGGGATGGTAGCGCCGATGGTGGCCGACGAGCAGGGGTATACCGGCATCGCTGGCTTCATTCACCAATCTGCGGCCTTCAGCCAGCGCGGCGGTGATCGGCTTTTCCACGAGCGGCACGATCCCGCGGCGAATGCAGGCCAGAGCCACCTCCTCGTGCAGTTGAGTAGGCGTGGCGACAATCGCTCCATCCGGCGAGGCCAGGTCCAGGGCCTCTATGTGGTCATGGAAGTGAGGCACGCCATACTGCGCGGCCAACGAAGCCGCCTGCGAGTCGCTATCGCAAATTGCGGCCAGTTCAGCGCAATCGCTTGCATCAACATATTCAACGTGTCGGCGGCCCATCACACCTGCCCCGACGACGACAATGCGCGCTCGACTCACGGATTGGCTCCAATGCGGCGGCCCAACCTGGCAGAATTTTAGTGGATTGCCATCAGTTCCGTTCAACGCTTATCTTGCAGCAGATTGTCCGAGGAGTCGATCGGGTGCATCCGAGTTTTTTGGGCGATGATGGCAGGGGCCGTTGAATTGGCAGGTTGGCCTGACCTGTAGTTGACAGGAGGAAGAGATTCCCAGGTCTGGATGCGGACGGATTGACGGCGGGTTTGACAGTTTTTTGGATTGGCGTTAGACGAAAGACAGTTCCGCCAAAAAATCTTCAAAAGGAAATGTTGAATGCGCTACCGCTTCGCTATATGTGCGCAATTCTACTAAACGTTTAGAAAAATGTCCGCTTTGTCCGCTTTTACCCCCCCCTCGACTACTATACGAAGGGGAAGGTCTCTTTCTGCGTTTGCGGAGGCCGTCGCTGCCAGCAGGCGGCCAAGGAGTGCAACGGGGGCTGGCTCGGTCGGATGCCTGCACGACAGACATTATACCACACTCTTGTTATGGTGTGCGGCCGGGCCTCTTACCGGGTGCATCCCAAAATGGGGGCGGGTTTGGGGCGTGTCTCTGGCCAGCGACACGGGCTGCGGGCGAGACGCCCGCGTTCCCAGGGGGATGTCCCCAAATCTGGACCACACCCCTCTTACCGGGGTGCATTCGAGATTTTTGGGCGAACGTTGTCTGAATCAGGATTTTCAGGATAAATGGATTGTCAGGATAACAGACGACGGGCCGATTCTTGTTCTGTGGATCATTTTTGAAGGTTTATTGTAATGGCGTTGGCAATGAAAGCCTCTCCACCAAGAAACCTTCAAATTCGTCGGTTGAAAGGGCAGATCGCAACGACCCAATCATTTCGGATGCACCCCTCACAGGGCGTATCCCCGATCATTGGAGAGATTCGCCCGACCCTTGGCGGCTTCTACCAGGTCGATGGGTTTGGCCTCACTTGACGGACAATCAATTGGCATGCACCCACAATAATCCTGGATACACCCAGTCGATCTCCTCGATAGCATTTTGGCGCGACTTGGGGTATAAGAGAACGAAGTGCATTGCGACACATCGGCGGTCACAATCCAGGAAAGGACCGAACTGTGATCCAATATGATTTCAGCGGACGCACAGCAGTCGTCACCGGCGGGGCAAAGGGCATCGGTCTGGGGATTGCACAGCAGCTGGCCGACGCCGGCGCGGCCGTGGCGGTATGGGATATGAACACGGATTCCCTACGCAATTCAGCGGCAGGGCAGGCTTTCGAGGCCATTCTCTCCGTGGACGTGACCGAACCGGCAGACGTTGAGCAAGCCGTGCAGAATACGCTCGCCCAGTTGGGCGCTATCGACATCCTGGTCAACAACGCCGGTGTTTCAGGACCGACCCTGCCTACATGGGAGTATCCTCTGCACGAATGGGAGCGGGTAATCACCACCGATCTGACCTCTGTCTATCTCTGTTGCCGGGCGGTTGTACCGGTGATGCTGGAGCAGGATGGTGGGCGAATCGTCAATATCGCATCGGTAGCCGGTAAGGAGGGCAACGCCAACGCATGTGCCTACTCCGCTGCCAAAGCCGGCGTCATCGCACTCACAAAGTCCTTGGGCAAGGAGTTGGCGCAGAGCGGGATCATCGTCAATTGCGTGGCCCCGGCGATGGTACAGACCGACCTTCTCGGCGAGATGACGCCCGAGTACATTGCCATAATCACCGGCAAGATTCCGATGGGCCGCTTCGGGACAATCGAAGAAAACGCCGAAATGGTTGCCTGGCTATGCAGCGACGCGTGCAGCTTCTCCACCGGCGCTGTATTCGACGTGTCCGGCGGGCGGGCGACCTATTGACGTGGATGTGTTTACCGGCTGACGGGAAGAGGATGACCTACGATTGTCATGCCGAATAGGACAGGTCGCTCTCTTTGAGGAATCTTAAGTCGTCTTCCGAAATATCGGATCGCGGAACCAACATGTACTGTTTCTCATCAACGATGTTCAATTTAAGAATGTCATCTTCATCCCGAACAGCGAGTTCCAGTATTGCTACGTTATTTTCGGCAACGAATTGCAGAGCAATGGGTCGACAGATGGCGTATGGATATCTGTCCGCGCACAGCGCAAAGTCCTGCAAGACCTGAACGATGCCAAATCTGTCTCCTTGTGACTTCGCTTGGCAAGGAAGTACAAAGTGGGTCCCCCGTTTGTTCAATCCGACATAGATTTCATCAACTTCAACCTGACCGATTTTTGTCACTGTGGTGCGCAGATGATTCTGAATTGAGTAGCATGTCAATCCCGTGAAAACGTCGACCAGTCGGTTGTAACGGACCCGTGTCAGCAAAGCCTGCTCATCTGTACCTGGCGCGTACTGCCTGACAATTTCAGGCGTTGCGTCCGGCACCTTTATTGGATAGTAATGCAACGTTGGTACGATCTTTCCTGGCATTGACAATCGAAACTGATATTCGGCTATCCCTATGCCTACGATAATCCATTCAGCATCTTCTGGCGCAGTGTCCAAAATACTGGCAGGAAGCTCCCGACGAAAGCGAAATGAGTAGGGAATGTCGCCAATATTCTTGGTTCGAGGTAAGCCCAAAGTGTCATGCGCATCAACCAACTCTTCCCTTGTAAAGCGTACTCGGACATCTCCAGGCTTGAAATTCTTTTGAAAGACCCACTCGATCACTTGTTCATATTTGCTCATCCACGGTCTCCTACCATCCATTAAAGCAACTTCAGCATACGGCTTCCACTCTTGGCATTTCCCGCGAAATCATCCAGGCCATCGCAACACGACGACCTCTTCACGCAGGTGGCATTGCGTGGCGGTGGCAAACCTGGTTCTGAAGAGATCGATTCGCACAAGTTCATACCCTAAATCCTGAGCAATATCAGCCAAGAGTTCTCCTGTACGAATCAGAACTTGCAAATAGGACGCCTGGTCCCCAACCACATAAGCCAAACGCGCATTCGGCTTCAAGACATTACGCAGTTGGGCAAGATGGCGAGCCATTCCACCAAAATACAGCCTGGTCGCCCGCGAGTACAGCTTTTCAAAACCGGAAGTCTTTCCCAATTCGATTCTTCGCTGCTCAATCTTTTCAGCAATCCGCTGGATTTCAGCATGGCTCGACACCCATCGGTCATCGTCATCGGCCGCATAAATGCCGCGAGTATTGGAGCGCAGTAATGTCTTCTTGTATCGTCTAAGCTGAGCCATATCATCATAGAAGCCTAGAACAACCGACTCGAGACGCGTGGTACGCGTGTAATCTTTTTCATTGGGATAGGGAGGTGACGTGATGACAGCATCAACTGAGCTTGGCGCCAAGATGCAGGCCAGATTCCTGGCGTCAGCCAGATGGACCATCGCTTCCGGGGAAAATGCGCCTTGAACTTCCCGCAGATCCATTGCCATTCTCCTGACCTGATTCACCCAGGTTGATATGACCGGAACATCAAGCTTGACCTTTCCTACACCTACCTCTGGACCGAATCTAAGATTTCCAATTGTGTTGACTAACGAATTCCCTAGTGCCAGAACGAGATGTTTGTATTCGGCGTCATGCTGATGAATTTTTAATTGTTCAAGCAAAATCAAAGTCTTGTGGAGAGGAAGAGGGCTAATTGAATTCTTGATAAGTACGCGTGCAGCATCGTGCGGCAGCTGTTTGAGAGAAAGCTGTTCAGCGGCAGAAGGCATCTGATCATCGATCCCTTGGCAAGAGAGTATTAGCTGTGTCTTGTGTGCTATTTCGGCAGCTTTGTCAAGCAGAAACGACGGTTCCACGCGCCAATCTGTCTTCACACAAGAGGCAAAGTGCGGAAAGGGATTGGCTTCGATCCCAATCCCTTTCAACCCTTGCATCTTCGACTCAACAACCGTAGTGCCTGTGCCGCAAAAGGGATCGAGAACTGTGGCCCCATTTGCCAAGCCAAAGTCGTCGATGTAATCTCTAACCAGGTGCGGAGGAAAAGAAAGAACAAAACGATACCAATCGTGAATGGGACGATCCTGCTGCGCAATTGAGTTCTGACGATTCCCCGTCTTCTTCCTTTCCTCGACTTTGGAATCAGAAAACAATTTCATTGGTAAGGGATATTGGATCGACTTCCTAGGCATCTGCAAGTCCTGTCAAGTAGAAGGATAGTCCTTTGGCGTGCGTTAGAGATGAGACCGAATAGTCACCTTATTCGTTGTGTCCCTGATTTGGTATTATTATACCTTATCGATCTTGTATGGGGAATGAAATCTCCCGTAATAGAGCAGCCCATGTGCGACTATAGTAGACTTGCCATCAACCAGTTCACAACTCTGCACCAGTGGTCCTTGCCACAGGCGATCGAAGGATACGCCCGCCACGGGGTCCATGCGATCGGAATCGTGCGCGACAAATTGCAGGAGATCGGCGCGCCAGAGACGAGGCGGCTACTGCGAGTCCACGAGATGACCGCCACCTGCTACTGTGTCGGCGGCCTCCTGACCGACTCTGACCCGGCCCGCTTTCAGGCAAACCTTGCCGAAACTCGACGCGCGATTGACGAGGCCGCGGAGCTTGCCGCCGAATGCGTCGTCTTCGTCGCCGGTGGCCTGCCCGAAGGGTCGAAAGACCTGGCTGCCGCCCGCGCCCGCTGCCTGGAAGGTCTTGCCGAGATTCTGCCATACGCAAAGGAAACCGGGGTGACTCTGGCGCTGGAGCCTCTGCACCCGATGAACTGCGCGTTCCGCTCCTGCTTGTCAACCCTGGGGCAGGCGAACGACTGGATCGAACAGCTCGGCGCTGGCCGGGAACTGGGCATCGTCGTCGATGTCTACCACGTCTGGTGGGATCCCCACATGGAAAGCGAAATCGAACGAGCCGCCGGGCGCATCGTCTCCTTCCACATTTGCGATTGGCTGATGAACACGACCGACCTGCGCCTGGACCGCGGCATGATGGGGGACGGCGTCATCGACATTGGCGGCATTCGCAATCTGGTGGAAGCGACGGGCTACGACGGCTACCATGAAGTGGAGATATTCTCCGAGCGCAATTGGTGGCAGCGTGATCCAGATGAAGTCGTAGGGATCGCCAAGTCCCGCTATTTATCGGACGTAATGGGACGGCCATAGTTCTGACACGAAGACACAGCGAAGATGAAAGAGAATCTCGTTTCTCTCTCCTCTTTTCCCGCACATATCAGCTTACTTGGATACTGCTACTGTGACTGGACAGACGGAGCTTCCGCCTAAAGGCGATAGATTAGAGTCCAAGGCGGCCATTGTCACCGGAGCCGGTTCGCGCGGTCGTCCAGCGCCTGGAATCGGTTCGGCCACGGCGATTCTCTTCGCTCGGCAGGGCGCGCAGGTAATTCTGGCGGACTTGGACGAGGACAGGGCACGGGAAACTCTGAAGATCATCGAGAGAGGTGGAGGAAAGGCATCGATCGTCCTCGCGGACATCACACAGGAAGAGGATTGCCGCCGTCTGGCCGCAGAGTGCTTCGACCGCTACGGAAGTCTGGACATTGTTGTCAACAACGCAGGTGGCCCAGGCAATGGCATGGTGACTGAGTTCGAAGAGGAGACCTGGAATCTGGCACTGGACGTCAATCTGAAAGGCGCGGCGCTGGTCTGCAAGTACGCGGTGCCACGCATGGAGGTAAGCGGCGGCGGGTCCATCGTCAATATTTCGTCGATCGACGGTCTTCTGGCGGGGGCCTACCGCAACGTCCCCTATTCTGTGGCCAAGGGGGGCCTCGTCACGCTGACCAAACTCATGGCAGTTCACCATGGCCGCCAAAACATTCGCGCCAATTGTATCGCCCCGGGCCATGTACACGCCTCCTTCGTCGCCAGTTTTCCGCACGAAGAACGGGAGAGGCGCCGCAAAATCGGGCCGCTGGGAACCGAAGGCACGGCCTGGGACGTAGCGTACGCAGCGCTCTACTTTGCCAGCGACGAGTCGCGCTGGATTTCCGGCGTCATCATGCCGGTGGACGGAGGTCTATTGGCCGCTACACCCTTGGCTGTCTACGGCAATCTGGATGAGTGAGAGTGGCCAAGACCGGGAAGAATAAGGACTAAAGTGTTTTCACATTGAAAACACGCTTTTTCCCGCACTGCGTATTGCGTATTGCATAGAGGCAGGCGAGACGCCTGCGTTCCCAGGGTGCAGGCCGTGCGAGAAATCGTGGTTTCAAACGGGATTCTCATTAGTAGAAGAGAGAAAAGAGCTCCGGCATTGCGGCAGCCGCGAAAGAGGCGCCTAGCCGGACTTGAACCTGCAACCTTCTGATTCACAATCGTTACGCCGCCAGCCTTCCCACTCTTCGCGTCGCCGTACACATTGGCTACGCCGAAACCTCTCCCTGAGCCACATTCAGTCCTTTTGCCAAGTTCAATCTCCTGGCCGAACGCTCTTCTCTTGCCACATTCAATGCCCTAGCGGGGCCTTTTCACCGCTCCACATCGCAGGCGGGCCTACTCGCGCGCCACTCTTTCGCAGGCCCAGACGCTCGTTACTCCACGTTGGGGCCAACACTTCACCTTATCACAACGATAAAACCTTGCACCGTTTTCGCCCCTTTCCGTCGTCTGTACCTATGGACAGATCACAATAGCATTGCCCCTTCGCAAGGCTTTGGTCTCATTACGCCCACTCACCGTGGCCTATGCCAAAGGAGATTGCTTGCGCATTGGAACGATGCCATTTTCCTCTTACTCACCGCCCGCCAAGCCGAAGGCAAATCCAATAAAACCATCACATACTACAAACTCAACGTTAGACGATATTTCGACTTCCTCGAAGACTCGAAGGTAGTGGTCACAAAGTAAGTGGTGAGGGAAAAGTCTGTGTCTGAACTGTGATTTTTGCAGTTCGGAGAATGCCATGATTCGCGGATGCACGGACAGGGATTCCCGTGCCACCGGAATGCCAGATCACTTACTATTCGACCACTACCCACAATTCCTCCCTTGCGGATGGGTTGAACTTCGGTGGTGAGCGGGTAGTGGATGGTGGATGGTGGATGGTGGATAGGGGATAGTGGGGATGTCGGCCGCGGCGTTGGGCGAATTGCGTAGTGCGTAGTGCGAGCGAACTGGGTGGTCGGCGCAGTGCAGGATCGAGGCCGTGCCACTGTTCTGCCCCCTAATGTAGGCGCAACGAACTGGTTATACAAAACCTGTACACGAAGAAATATGGACAAAAGCTGTACAGTCGTCAAACTGTGCAAAGGCTGTACACGGAAAAAGTGCCTCGCCTTGTGCATATTGCACAGTACATGGGCGGCAGTCGCTGGGATAGTCGTCTCCGTCAGGACCATCGGACGGTTGGGGCTGTGCAAGATAGCGGCGGCGAGTGTAAGAAAATTGCGTATTCCATATTCCGATTTGCGTATCGTCCGTTACTCACCACGAAATATCGCCTACGCATTGGAGTCTCCCTATCCTGTACATCCTACAATCCCCCAAATCCTGATTCTGACACGCTCGCCCCCGACGCACTTCGCACTACCCCATTCGCTGCCCACGCATCGCCGAATTTGCGCCTGACGACTTCGTAAAGCAGACTGACACAGGGCGAGCGGCGATTTCACAAAGCCGCTCTTGATCCCGCCGATCACCCTCCCCATCCCGCACATCCTGATTCTGACAGCTTCCCTTCCCCCAATTCCCCCTAGTCAGAGTCAGGATTCTCGGGATGCAAGGATTCTCAGGATGTCGCTCACTCGCTTCGATCCGTCCGCACCCGTCCCCCGTCACCTCATGCAAGAGACACTTCGCTACACGAAATGGCGTTGCGCCGAGTCCCCCCTTGGCGGCCTTCGCATCGAATCACTTCCCAAAAGGGGGAAACATGAAACGTTTCACAGGTGTCGTAATGGCGGGAACGCTGTTGGCTTTGATCATTCTCAATGCGTCGCGGTTGCAGGCTCAAGGGACGAATACTCTCGAGGACCTGATTGAGAAGTTTCAGCTGCTCACTTCGGATCAGGGAGTGTTGGCGGAACGGCTGGCAGCGATGGAGACGGCGGTGGCGTCGGCCAATGTGTTGGCTGGCATACCGGTCCAGGACGAGAACCGCTGCACTCCCTACCATTCCGCCGACTACCACTATCCGGCGAGTTTGGAAGCGCAAATTGTGGCTGAGTTGAAAGGAAAGTTCTATAGCCCCTACACGGGCAAGACGTTCACCAGGGCCGTTGAGGTGGATATTGAACATATCGTCGCCCGCAGCGAAGCCCACGACAGCGGTTTGTGCGCGGCCGATATTTTCACGCGCAGGGCATTTGCCAGTGATTCGCTGAACCTGACATTCGCTGAACCGGCGGTGAATCGAAATCAGAAGGTGGCTAAAGACGTGGCGGAATGGTTGCCGCAGATGAACCAGTGTTGGTTTGTAAACCGGGTCGTGGCGGTCAAGCGCAGATACGGCTTGTCGATGGATACGAAAGAGGCGGAGGCCGCGCGCAGCGTGCTTGCCTCCTGTCCTTCCTTCGCAATGGTGTTTGAGGTTGAGGAAGAAGAAACGCCTACGCCGGAGCCGGACAGTACGCTCACACCCGCAGCAGAAGGGACAGACACGCCTACGCCAGAAGCGTCACAAGCGTCAGAGTCACCGGCGGAGGACGATCCTTTGAGCCTTTACGACGACAATAACAATGGCAGGATAACTTGCAGTGAGGCGAGGAGTCATGGCATCGCGCCTGTGCATCGGGGACACCCAGCCTATCCATATATGGATGATAAAGATGACGACGGCGTGGTCTGCGAGTGAACTTTGGTTGAGATACAGATTGCGTAGGGCGTAGTACGTATTCCGTATTGCGTAGGGCGTAACAGACGATACGGAATACGCGGTACGCAATACGGATGGGTGTCTGCGTCAGGATGTGCGGGATTTCGTTTCGTGAAATGGGTTGCGATTTGGCGGTCAGGCTGCCGGCAGCGCGGCATAGCGTTTGCCGGTTACGGACGGCTCCGCGGCGAGGCTGCGGCGGATAGCGGCCACGGTCTCGGCGTCCAAATCCAGTGCGGCGATGACGGCAGTGTCGAGCGCGGCGCGCACGGGGCAGTTATCCATCTGCGGCAGGGAAAGCAGTTCGTCACCGGCGTGGGCGTCGTAGGCCGCCGCTAAGGTGACAACCGCGTTGCTTCCGATGGCGGCGAAGTGCGGTACGACCAGTTTGCGCAGGTCGTCCAGAGAAAACTGTGGATAGGTTGGCTTCTTGTTCGTACGATCACCTAGAATTGCCAATATGCCAACCGAGGAATTCAAGTAGACGCAGAAGGCCTTTTCCCTTTCAACCTGATCGTTCCCGACTGAAGTAAGGCGGCAAGGTGTCCACATTGATCCCACTGCCTTCACACTCAAACGAACGGTTGCTGCTCGAGCAGTTGGCAAATTCAACTTGTGAGGCAACAACATGGCGCTGCGCTGCGTCCAGTACTTGCCTGCAAGATGAGCGTTCTTCGGTTTGGCGCTGATGTGCGTATCCCATTGAGCGGCCATTGATTGCGTGCGCTCAGTGTCGTGCTGCCACAGCGCAATTCGGCCCTGTTCGTCGGGCAGATCTGACTTTGTGAAAGCGTCGCGCACCCGCCTGCCTTCCGGCCCGATCTCAGCAACCCTGCCTAGCTGGATTGACGGAAACAGTTCGCCATTCTTGATGGCGGCGAATTGCTGACACAAGTACGGTGAGAGGAACTGCACTGCGCCCCAATCACCGGCTGCTACTCTCGATTCCGGCCACGCTTGCAACGTTCCCATCCCCTGGGCTGCTAGCGTTCCGTCCCTAATGGCATAGGCAGCGGAGAGCGCGGCGGTGGGCGAGGCCGGATTTGTTGCCAGATTGGACACTTGCGTAGGCGGCTTCGGCCCCTTACTTTCAGACCAGCCCCGACAGATCAGAAGCATCTCGCCGATGTTGGTGTTTTCGGAGAAGTAGATGCGCGCCGGGTCATGGGACGTTACGATGGACTCGATGTGATAGCGGCTTGCCAGGTATTTGCGGGTCTCAAGCCATGATGCGTTGGTTGCAGCAACCAGCGGAAGTATGGCAGCTATCGCGCCCCGATCGGCTTTACCGATGTAATCCGCCAAGACCATAAAGGGACTGCTATTGCCGGACAGATGCACCGGCTTGTTGGCGAAAAGCGCTTTCTCCCGCGCTTTGAGTTTGCGCTCTTCGGCAGGCGTGAATTGGTCGTGGCGTAGGCTGTCGCGGGTGAAGGGTGGGTTCATGATCACGAGGTCGGCAGGTTCGGCCTGGGGGATCTCCTCGCTGGTCTCGATCTGGGCGATGGCCTTGACAGACTGGGGCCAGGGGATCAGCCACGGCTGCCGCTCCAGAAACTCCAGCGAACCCAGGTAGGCCTCGCCCATCCCGTCCACGCCCAGAAAGGCGCGCCCGATCTTCATATTGCGAAACTGGGTCGTGGGCGAGAGCAGGCCCAGGGTCGTGGCGGCCATGTGGGTGGCGGTCAGGTTAACATCGTAGCCGCTGAGCACCTGCTCAATCAGCGCGGCGGCCACGGTTTCATCGTCCTGTGTTTGCGGGGACAGGTCGCGGATGCGTTCCGCCGCGGCCATGAGCAGCGTGCCGGTGCCACAGGCCGGGTCGACAATGCGCAGGCGGGCGATGGCCGCCGGGTCATTCCAGTCGCACATCGTTTCGTCGATGGCCAGCGTGGCCAGCAAGGTTGCCGCGGCGGTGGTGGTGTAGAAGGAGCCGTCGTAGCGGGCGCTGCCGAGCACGGTGTGAAAAATGCGTCCCAAAAGATCGTGGCGCAGTCCGGCGATTGTGCGGACCACGGCCAGGGCGGCGCGTGCGCTGTCGCGCAGAGCCGCGGTGTAGGCCGGGTCATTGGGACAGGAAAAGAGGGCCGCCCGCCCGGTTTCAAAGATCGGCTTGTAATCGAGCGCCAGGATCAGGTTCCAGGCGTCGGCGAACGCGGCGATCGGATCGGCTGCGTTGGCGCACGTCTGGGCCATCGCCGGAGGCCAGTCATCCTCGAAGGGCTGCGGCGGCGCAGTGCGGTTGTCATATTCGGGGCGCAGCGTGTGGCGATGGTTGTCCAGCCGTGCGTGGAACATGACCGCAGTGACGATGACGAGCAACGCCCGCTTGGCCGCGGTATTGAGCGCGTTTCCTTTGGCTGACTTGTCGCTTTCGGGCAGGTCCAGCGTTCTTGCCAGTTCCCGTTTCTGCTCCTGGCTGAGTCGGGCCACTGCGCCGTCGAGCGCGCTGGAGAGCGCGGCCGCCACCGAGTCGGGGTCGCCCAGTTGCGCCGGCGTAAGCCGGATGACCGAGACCAGCTGATCGAGATTTCCGGCGCTCCATTCGGCCTGCGCCGGCGTGGGCGCGGCCGGATCGCGCACAGTCCAGAGCAGTTGGGCCGTTGGCAACGATTGCTCGGTTGTGTTGTCCGGGTAGCAGACGGCGACCGCGCATTGGGCCAGCTTCTGTTGCAGGCGGGCGTCGGCATCGCGAATGGCTTCGGCCTGTTTCGCCCGGCTCTGCCCATGTTCGGCCTCGACGGCAACGACCAATGGGCCGATGCGCACCTCCACATCAATGCGGCGGTTGCCCGCCTGCTTCGATTCCGGCTTGGCGTTGAGGCCGAGCTTTCGCAGATGCACGGCCAGCCAGACATTCAAGGTTTGCTCGTGTTCTCTGCTCATAGTACGGTTGCCCATCCTTGCATGAAGGCGTCGAAGGGGTCGCGTGCGCGCTGTCCTTGTTGCTCGCCGCGGCGCTGGCCGCACTGGCGGCGTGTTGGGGGCAATGGGGATATTGCCCGAAGTTGGCCGCTTTGACAAGTGGGCGGCGGCTTGAAATCAGGCGCCAATGCGCTGGCCAGCGCTGTTCGTCCAACTTGGTTCTACGCGACATGGCAAGTGGTGACGGAGGATTGACGATGCGAAATCATTCCTGTCGAGACCGTGATTGGCTACACGAAATGGCCTAGGAGACGGCGGCTTGCTATCCGGTTGACTATACGAATGAGACGAACGGTCATGTGCCGGTTGAGGGCGAGCACAGCTTTGCCCGCGATGAAGCGGGTGACTATTCAGTTCCACGAAAGGCAGCTAGAGGGGTTGGCGCAAGTGCAGGCGTTGACGGGTCCGTCGCGGACGGAGTTGGTGCGGCGAGCGGTGGACAGTTATCTGGCAGGTCTGTTGCGGCCTAATGCGGCGGGCGGGCGAACGGCGGGGGGTTCCGTGGAGGACGGGGGCGAGGGCTGGCGGGCTATGTGCGGCCGGCGTGAAGTGCGTCGGGGCGCTGCGGTGTGGCGTGAAAGGAGGAGGTGCCGCGTGGGGAGGTCCGCGAGAGGGGCGCCTAGCCGGGCTCGAACCGGCAACCTTCTGATCCACAATCAGATGCTCTGCCTTTGAGCTATAGGCGCCGCACATTTCTTCAACGTTGGGCTTCCGATGCCCCGCTTCAATACCCTCTCAGATGGGAAGCCTGACCTCGAAAAAGGCTGGGGGACAGGGATTCGAACCCCGATTGACGGATCCAAAGTCCGTAGTCCTGCCATTAGACGATCCCCCATCTCATACCGAAACGGGACTCTTGAATTCACTTTTCGGTCCGTCAATTTGCCACGGAAAGCCGAAAACTTCCTCCAGGTGCCGAGGCCCAGACTTGAACTGGGGACACATGGATTTTCAGTCCATTGCTCTACCAACTGAGCTACCTCGGCAAAAAGACCGACTCGCAAGACGGCTGAACGGCAGTTGCCCTTACGCCAAACTACAGCGGCTCAACCCTCTTTAAGGCCGGTCCTTTCAGAGCGGGCGATGAGATTCGAACTCACGACCTTCTCCTTGGCAAGGAGACGTTCTACCACTGAACTACGCCCGCAAGTCGATTGTTAAGTAAACAACACCCCGGTCACGAATCCAGCGAGATATCCAGTGGACCCGGTCGGATTCGAACCGACGATCTCCTGCTTGCAAAGCAGGCGCCTTCCCGCTAGGCCACGGGCCCGGAGGCTGACTTCCAGTGCCGACGAGAGGACTCGAACCTCCACACCCTTGCGGGCAATAGATCCTAAATCTATCGCGTCTGCCAATTCCGCCACGTCGGCTTCCATTCCGGTAAGCTATCCAGCGCCAATTGTGCAGAGCGGCCTCGCAAGCCATTTGGATTGTCGAAGGCTCTCTTCGTCCTGTCAGCCGAACCTTCGATAGGCAGGTGTACCCCCGATTCTGTAATCGGAACTGCCCTTGAGCACGCTCCGACTGTCATCATCTGTCTCGGACGAATACGCCCGGCGGTGTGTAACTTGCTGGGTATTATCCAGCCTCGTCCGCACCGCTGCGACGAGATCTTACACCATCTTCGCAGACAATGCAAAACCCACTCGCCTTGCTCTCCGTTGCACGCTCGCCCAGCCGATTTCGTCTCCGAAACCGCTGGTGGGCTCTTACCCCACCGTTTCACCCCTTACCAGTCCGGCCAACATCAAGTAGCCGAACGGCGGGTCTGCTCTCTGTTGCGGTTGTAGTCACATGACCGTTGCCGGTCATGCGCCCCCACTTACGGTTTCGTAGGGCAACGTCCCAACGATGCTGCGCCGCAGACATCGCGGGTGAGAGTCGGGAAGTTCCTCTGCCGAAACTGCCGGCAGCGATGACTGCACCTGCCTTCAGAACTCACAGCCCTGATAGGCTTACAAACGGCCTACAGGACGAGAAATTCGCTGTGTCAACAGCAATTTAGTTTACAATAACCCAGGCGGAGTCACCAAATCGGAGAGTGTCCAAGTGCGTCTCAGTTCTAAGTAGGTCCACTATGTTGCTCCACTATCCGGTGTAGCAAGATCAAATTCCGGCTGACGCGGACCTTCGACCCACACTGCACCATCGCGCCAGTTCTCTTTCTTCCAAATGGGCACAATCGCCTTGAGTCGCTCAATCGCATAGCGGCAGGCCTCAAAGCATCCGTCGTCCCGATGTGGCGTGGCGACGGCTATCAGAACGGTGGGTTCTTCGATGTCACAGCGGCCAACTCGATGCAGAATGCTGACGGACTTCACCTGCGGCCAGCGCTCCTGTATCTCGGTGCCGATGCGGGCCATCATCTTCTCGGCCATCGGCACATAGGCCTCGTAAATGAGAAAATCCGTTTCACGCGCGCCGCCATCCGTCGCGGTCGAGCCGCGCACCGTACCGGCAAACGTGACGACGCCGCCACAGTCAGGACGGCTGACACGACGCAAAATGTCGTCCTGCGAAAGAGGCTGTTCGGTGACTTCAAATAACTTGGTTGACATTTCTTGTGGTCACAATCTCCCCGACCATAGCCTTCTGGGCCCAGGATTCCTGGAGCAAGCGCCGCCCGATACGGGTGGCAGGAGGGCGACCTCATCGCCGTCGTGTAGAATCGTGTCCCTCTGCGCGTACTCTTCATTCACGGCGACGTAGAACGTGCGCCCGCGCAGGTGCGGAACGCGGCTATCCAACAGGTCGCCGACGGTCGCGGCTTCAGGCATATCGATGAGATCTCTCTTGAAGCCTGCCGCCTGGCGCAGACCGGCGAAAAGAATCAAGCGCACATTCACTTCCCAACCGCTCCTTCGCTTCGGGCCGGAGCCTTGCGCTGCCAATCGCCTGACTTTCCGCCTCGCTTTTGGAGCAAGCGGATTTCGCCAATGGTCATTGACTTTTCCAGCGCCTTCGCCATGTCGTAAATCGTCAACGCGGCCACGCTGACAGCGGTGAGAGCCTCCATCTCGACACCTGTGCGGCCTTTACAGCGTACAGTGCCCGCGATGATGACCCGGTCCCCCTCTTCGTCAATCTCAAATTCGACCGCGACTTTGCTGAGTTGAAGCGGATGACACAGAGGGATCAGTTCAGAAGTACGTTTGGCAGCCATGATGCCGGCGATGCGGGCCGCGGCCAATACGTCTCCCTTGGGCACAGCCCCGTCACGAATGGCGGCCAGCGTCGCGGGGGCCATGAAGACACTGCCTTCGGCCACGGCCTCGCGGCTGGTGCTATCCTTATCGCCCACATCCACCATTGATGCGTGGCCATCTTGGTCAAGATGGGTCAATCCAGACATTGCGTTGACCGATTATCCCCTACATCTCACCAATCAACAGCGCGTCCACAAGTTCGCCGGGCGCCAGAATGCCTTCTCTCTGGGGGAGAGACAACAGAGCGTTCGCCGTGCGCATACTCAGGAGTCTGCTGCTCGCCTGACTACCAGTGCTGCTGGCGATGAAACAGCCTAGCCGACTGTCCCAGTGGAGCGTGGCGCGGTGGAACTCGGGCCGAAACGCGTCAAGGGGCAAAGCCTGCGCCAACCGCGCCTGAACCTGACGCAAGCGCGGCTCTCGCCAACCCGCCATTTTTCGCAGCGCCGGTACCGCGAACAGATAAAACGTTACCAGACTGCTGACCGGATTGCCGGGAAGTCCAAACACAAGCCTGCGCCCGTCCTCGACATCGGCGGTAGCAAAGGTAACAGGTTTGCCCGGTTTCATGCGCACGCGGCCGAAATGCACCTTGCCGGCATGTTCCAAGAGGGGCTTGACCAGATCCAACTCGCCCATGGAAACGCCGCCGGACGTGAGCAGAATGTCGGCCTGCGCCAAGCCGTCCTGAACGCGCGCTTCAAGCGCCTCCTGGGAATCGCCCGAAATGCCCAGGTCGACCGGCTCTCCTCCGACAGCTTCGATGGCCGCCAGCAGCATTGCCCGGTTGCTGTCGCGGATCTGGCCGGGGCCAAGCGCCTCTCCCGGCTCGATCAGTTCGTCTCCTGTGGACAGAACCGCAACCTTGGGCCGAGGATAGACCGGCACATCGACTACGCCTGCGGTCGCCAGCAGGCCGACTTCAGCCGCGTCGAGGCGTTCACCGGCAGCCAGGACTGTCTGACCGGCCTCCACGTCGATGCCCACCGGGCGCACGTCAGCGCCGGGCCGCACCTGCACATTGATGCGAATCTCAACGACGGCTGCGGCTGGCTCCAGACGTTCCGTCTCCTCGATCATGACGACAGCATCGGCCCCCGCCGGCAGTGGCGCGCCGGTTGTGATGTAGGCGACTGTGCCGGGCGAGACGGTAAAGTCCGCCAGCGCGCCGGCGCTCACCTCGCCGACCAGAGGATAGACGCCGGGGCCGTCCGCGGCGACGACCGCGTAGCCGTCCTTTGTAGAGGCGGGAAACGGCGGCAGCGGCTCTTGCGCGGCGATATCCGCAGCCAGAATCGCGCCGCGCACACGGGAAAGGCGTCGCGTAACAGGGGGCAGAGGACTGGCCTGAGCAAGCGTAACCTCCAGGGCCTGCTCGACCGATAACATCGGATAAGGTGAACTCGTCATCATATGGCGGCGCGTCCCTTCAGTGCAAAGGAGAAAAACGCTTAGAGCTGACAGATCAGTTCAACTTCATTTCCGTCCGGGTCGTCAATGTACATCGTGCGGCTGGCGAGCACAGGATGGGCGCCGCCTCTGGGCTGATAGCCTGCCTCGCGCAGCACATTCTCCAGCGCGTCAAAGTCCTCCGATCCCAACTCGAAGGCCAGATGATGAAGTTGATTGCCACGCGGCTGGGCCGCAATTTCCTGCGGCATGGGCACGATAACGATCATCTGCGGGATGCCGGCCGCGCCCTCACCGGCTTTGAGGAAAACGTTGGGCAGTTCGGGAGGAGAGATCACTTCCAGCCCCAGCAGGTCGCGATAGAAGGCGACCGATTCATGTTTGTCTTTCGCCCACAGAACGATTTCGGCGATACCGGTAATCATAGACATTTTTTCGCCTTGCCTTCGCTATTCGACTACGCTGTGCGTCTGCCTTTTCGTTTCGATGCTCGCAAACAGATAGTCTATTTTCACGCCCGATTCGGCCAATTTCCAGTCTCCAGACGCAGTTCTATTGTGTAGTCTCACTACGGTTCAGTATACCCAATTTGCAGCCGATGGGCTAGTTTGGCGACAGGGATAGCGCATTCGGGAGCGATCAAGGAGAGTTGCTGACTGCGTTTCAGCAATTCCGATTCTAAAGAGAACGCGCAGGGGGCAGGATTGCCCAGTTGCACGGGCCATACAGTAAGTTCCCTAGCATATGGAGATTGGCACTTCACCTGTTACAATGAATGGCAGGATCGACGGTTAGCCAGATGGGAGAGTGAGTCGTGCAAAAGTGGATTCGAAGTGAAGCGGATGAGCTCCTGCCCGAACTCGTGGCGTGGCGGCGGGACTTTCATCGCCACCCCGAACTGGGTTTCCAGGAAGTTCGCACTGCCGGTGTAGTGGCTGCCCATCTACAGGATCTGGGGCTTGAGATCAGTTCCGGCATTGGCAAGACCGGCGTGATTGCGTTGGTCGAGCCGGATGACCTGAAGGCGGACAGCGAGACAGTCCTTTTGCGTTTCGATATGGATGCCCTCCCGATTCACGAGGAGACCGGGCTGCCCTTCGCTTCAGAAAGTCCCGGCGTGATGCACGCGTGCGGACACGATGGCCATACGGCGATCGGCATGGGTGTTGCGAAGTTGCTGGCAAGACATCGAAACGAGCTTTCCGGACGGGTGAAGCTGGTTTTTCAGCCTGCTGAGGAGGGCTTGGGCGGCGCGCTTGCCATGATCGAGGACGGCGCGCTTTACGATCCATCACCGGCCACGGCCTACGGGCTGCACTTGTGGAGTCGGCTTCCCTACAACCAGGTGGTTGTCCAACCTGGGCCTCTGTGGGCGGCTGCCGATATGTTTACGCTGACGGTCCGTGGCAAGGGCGGGCACGGGGCTACGCCACACGATACGATCGATGCCACGCTGGTCGCCTGCCAACTGGTGGTTGCGCTGCAAAGCATTGTGGCGCGCAACACAAATCCGTCGGATACGGCCGTCGTCACCGTTGGCGCCTTCCACAGTGGCAACGCGGGCAATGTAATCTCCGAACAGGCCGCACTCGAAGGCACCGTCCGCAGTTTCGAGCCGGAGGTACGCGACTTGCTCCACCGGCGCATTGACGAAATCTGCGCCGGTGTTTGCCAGGCAATGGGCGCGACCTACGAGTTCACGATGCAAAATTGCGTGCCACCAACGTCCAATTCTGAGGCCGGCGCCGCGCTGATGGAAGGGGTTGCGAACGATGTCGTAGGCGCTGAGAACGTCACACAGATTCCGCCGATGATGGTGGGTGAAGATATGGCAGAGTTTCTCAACCGGGCGCCGGGCTGTTTCGTTCTGGTCGGCGCGGCCAACCCGCAAGAGGGGTTCTACAGCCCGCACCACAGCCCGACGTTCGACTTTGAGGAAAGCGTCATGCCGACCGGGGTTGCTTTACTTGCTGAGGCTGCCTTTGCTCAACTGGCCCAACATGAAGAAGGCCGGAACTGAAGCGGACGATTTGGGCCATTATGCTGAATCAGGACTTACCGGATAGAGGGAGTCTTACAATACGACAAGTCCAGCGAAGGCAGTCGGCGTAGTAGGCCAGGCGACCGGGTGGGGCCCGCCCCAATTCGGGATACACACAAGCTAGTTTCTCAGATTGACTAATTGCGCTTACTAAAGTATGATCAAACTGTTTGATTTTATTGATATAATTAATACGATAATTAAGGCCCTTCCAGCATACTCTGCAAGGCGTTTCCGGCAATTCAAATGAAACAGCTCCATACCGACTCAGAGTTCCTGCACTATATCGTCGACAACGGCTTCGTCCCCGGCGCCAGGCTGCCCTCGCTGCACGACATCAGCGCCGAGTTGGGGGTCAGTATCGGCAAGTTACGTGAGCAGTTGGAAGGCGCTCGCGTTCTGGGGCTGGTGGCGGCACGGCCTCGACGGGGCATCGAGTGCAACAGCTACAGCTTTACGCCCGCGGCACGTGCCAGCCTGATGTTTGGACTGGCAACCGATGAACGGCTGTTCCGCGATTTCAGCGAGTTGCGCAATGGAATTGAGAGCGCATTCTGGCAGCCGGCGGTTCTGTCATTGACCGACGATGACAAGCAGGAAATCAACCAGTACGTTTCACTGGCGTGGCACAAACTCCAGCAAAGCCGTATTCAGATTCCTCATCAGGAACACCGCGCCTTCCACATGACGATCTTTCGGAGGCTGGACAACCTTTTCGCGACCGGACTCCTGGAAGCATATTGGGACGCGTACGAGGCGGTAGAACTGAACCTCTACGCCGACTACAACTATCTGACAGAGGTTTGGACCTATCACCAAGGGATTGCCGAGGCCATTCAACAGGGTGAGGTAGACAACGCCAGGGCGTTGCATGAAGAGCATCTGCTGCTGCTGCGAACCAGAGGCGTTTCCCGCAGTGGTGCGCCCAAAGAACCCACCGCAGATCAGCGAAATGACGTAAGGAGTCCAGTATGAGTGTGGCAGTTCGGGAAGAGTCGGCCGCGCAGCCGAACGCGCCCGCAGCCGTCAATGATTTTGCGATCAATGTGGCGACGGCGAACGGCTCGGGGAGCCAGACCAGCAATGGCGTATTGCTTCGCGCGCTATTCAAAATGGGAATCCCGATAAACGGCAAAAACCTGTTCCCCAGCAACATCCAGGGACTTCCCACCTGGTATATCATCCGCCTGAGCAAGGACGGCTATCTCGCTCGGCGGGAGATGACCGACGTGCAGGTCTGTATGAATGGCCGCACAGTAGCGGAGGACATGGAGCGGGTCATTCCCGGCGGAATCATTCTCTATGACGATTCTTTACCGATCGCCAACCGTCGCAAGGATGTGACGTATTATCCCATGCCGGTGAAGGACCTGGTCAAGGCGGCAGGTTTGCCCCATGCCTTGCGGGACTATGTAGCCAATATGGTCTACGTTGGCGCGTTGACGGAACTACTCGGCATCGACCCGACTGAGGTGGAAGAGGCGCTTCGCCACCATTTCGACGGCAAAGAAAAGCCGGTGCAGCTCAACATGGATATGGTCGAGCGGGCCATCGAATGGGCCAGCGTGAATGTTCAGCCGCACGAGGGCTACCGGGTGGAGCGGATGACAGGCTTCAACGAAGGCAAAATCCTGGTGGACGGCAATACGGCCGGCGCGTTGGGCGCCCTGGCCGGTGGTCTTTCGCTTGTATCCTGGTATCCAATCACGCCTTCGTCCAGCTTGGCGGAGTCGATAGAAAAGTATGCACAACCGTTGCGAGCGGATCCGGATTCGGGCAAGTCGACCGTCGCCGTCATTCAAGCCGAGGACGAGATGGCGGCTATGGGCATGGTCGTGGGCGCGGGCTGGATGGGCGCCAGGGCGATGACCTGCACGAGCGGACCGGGCATCAGCCTGATGGCGGAGTTTGCCGGGCTGTCCTACTTTGCCGAGATTCCCGCCGTCATCTGGGACATCCAGCGAATGGGGCCGAGCACCGGTCTGCCGACCCGCACTTCGCAGGGCGACATCCACGCCGCCTACTATCTCAGCCACGGCGACACGCGGCATGTTGTTCTCTTTCCGGCGAACCCGGCGGAATGTTTTGAGTTCGGCCGCGTTGCATTCGACTTGGCGGAAGAGTTACAAACACTTGTGATCGTGCTGAGCGATCTCGACCTGGGCATGAACTCGCACATCTCCGAACCGTTCGAGTATTCAGACGCCCCCTTCAAACGAGGCAAGGTGCTGAGCGCCGAGGAGTTGGAGAAAAGGCAGGGCGTGTGGGCACGTTACATGGATGTCGACGGCGACGGCATCACCTATCGCACGTTGCCTGGCACAAGGCACAACATGGCCGCCTATTTCACGCGGGGCACCGGGCACAACGAGCATGGCTTTTACAGCGAACATCCCGACGACTGGGAGCAGAATCTGCTGCGGTTGCAGAGGAAATTCGAGACCGCAAGGAAACTGACGCCGGAGCCAGTTCTGGAAGAGGCTGCGGAGGCCGAAATTGGGCTGATCAGCCTGGGCAGCAACCACGACGGCGTTGAGGAGGCCCGCGATCGCTTGGCTTTCGACGGTCTGTCCACCAGCTACTTGCGCATACGGGCCTTGCCCATCAACGACACTGTGCGCGGTTTTATCGATCACTACCCTGTAATCTTTGTGATTGAAGCCAACGGCGACGGACAGCTACACACCATTCTGACCACCGAAGAGCCGGGGCAGGCGCTCAAACTGAAGTCGATCGCCAAGTGTGATGGACTCCCTCTGAGCGCTCGTTTCATTGTCGAACAGATTCAGCAGGCAACGCAGGAGGTGCAGTGATGAGCGCCACGACAAGAGCCGCCGCAACGCGGCGCGCAGCCAGGCCTGCCAAGACCAACCGCATCGGCCTGGAAAAAACTTTGTACCGAGGTCGCCCCTCAACCCTGTGCAAAGGCTGTGGGCATGACAGCATCAGCCAGCGGATTGTGAACACAGCCTGGGAGATGGACCTGGATCAGACGCAGGTTGTCAAACTGAGCGGAATTGGCTGTAGCAGCAAGACACCAGCCTACTATCTTGGCTGGAGCCACGGATTTAACAGTCTGCATGGCCGAATGCCTTCGGTGGCGACCGGGGCGATCATCGCCAACACCAGTCTGCAAGTGATCGGCGTCAGCGGGGACGGCGATACGGCGTCGATCGGCATAGGCCAGTTCAAACATGCGGTGCGACGGAATCTACCTATGGTATATATCGTCGAGAACAATGGCGTGTATGGGCTGACGAAGGGCCAATTCAGCGCGACCGCCGACGAAGGCCAGTTCCTTAAGTATCAGGGTGTCAACAATCTGGAGCCGCTGGACATTTGCCTGGAGGCGCTGACCGCCAATGCGACATTTGTGGCCCGCAGCTTTGCCGGAGATCCGAAGCAGCTGGAGGCACTGCTCAAAGCTGCGATGAATCACCGCGGCATCGCCGTACTCGACATCATCAGCCCCTGCGTAACCTTCAATAACCATGACACATCGACCAAGAGCTACGGTTTTGGGCGTTCCAACGAGGTTCGGTTGCACGAGTTGAACTTTGTGCCCGAATACGAAGAGATCGAGATCGAAGACTACGAAGACGAAATCGAGGTGCAGTTGCATGACGGCGGCAGCATCGTTCTCAAGAAGATCGATCCGAATCACGACCCGTCGGACCGAGCCGCCGCCTACACTGCCATCCAGCGTTCCCTGGATGAGCAGAAGCTGATCACAGGACTTCTGTACATCAACGAAGGGGAGCCTACCTTTACCGAGCTTCTGAACCTGACGGACACACCGCTTACGCAACTGCCTGAGGAGAAGTTGCGGCCCAGCCGAGAAGCGCTGGCAGGGGTGGTTGCCACCTTGGCTTGAGCGGATCCAACGATTTGCACTACGCTTTGCGTTGAGTGGAATGCGAGAGGCGGGTCGCTATCGAGTAGGCGCGATGTCTTTGACGCTGCTGTTGGCGCCGTCCACATCCAGAGTTTGAGTTCCTGCTGAAGGTTGGGAAGCTGAACTTGCTGGCGCGCTGACGTTTTCGCCATATTGGCCGCGCAGTTCCGGTGGCAACATGCGCGCGATCGCCATCATCACTTCAGTTGTGTATTCGGGCACTTCCTCGGCCTTGCCCGCGGGGAAGCGCAAGGGTTTTCCAAAGCGAACAGATACCTGCGTGCGATTGAACGGATTGTACCAGTGCTCATGCAGGTGGGGAATGCCGAGAACGACCACTGGCACGACAGGCGCGCCGGCTTCCAGCGCAATCCGCACAGCGCCGCTCTTGCCCCGCCGCAATGGCTTGCCCCGATTGCGGGTCCCTTCGGGAAACATGCCCAGCAAGCGCCCCTCCCGCAGGAGCTTAACGCTGTATTTGAGCGCAGCTGTGTCTCGAGCGCCGCGATTGACAGGGAACGCACCGATGCCGTGGAGCAGGCATGTCACAACCGGATGGATATTGAACAGTTCCCGTTTCGCCATGTAATACACCTGGCGCGGCGACGCGTATCCCAGGGCAAAGCTGTCCATGCCGCCAGGATGATTGCAAGCTAGGACCACTCCGCCTTTTCTTGGCACATTCTCCGCTCCCTCCACCCGCAGAGAACAGAAAAAGGGTCGAACTGCGTTAAGCAGAATGTGACAGGTATGCCACATTCGGGTAGCGTCGGCTGGGGTCTTCATTGTCGCTCTAGTTACGCCTCCTGATTCCTTCCCGAATCTGTTTCAGCACAAACAAGATACGCCGCTCCTCGTCGGTCGGCGTCTGCTCAGCTTCCGGCAGCCACGCCCCCAATGCCACTCCACTGAACACCATTTCGGACTTTCCGGTAAATAGATGCAGGCGGTCCCGGTGTTGGAAGTAACGACGCAGATCATTCTCAGCTGCAAGCAGGCTGTGCGAGCCAAAGTGGAGCAGCCCCCGATCCCGCCACAAGCTGGCTTCTCCCGGTTCCACTATCACCATGTAATCGAGGACGGACAGTGCGTTTTTCAGGCTGTGTTGAGAAATGTAGACGGCGCGCAGATTGTTGAGGATGCGCAGTATCAATGCGTTCGTGTCCACCCGGTATCGGTCCAGGGCAATTGGCATCCGAATTGACTCTTGAAAATTCCGCGACAGATAATAAGACAGCTCCTCGGAAGCAATAACTTTTCCGTGAAATGGATCAAGCATCCACGTCCCGGACCCGTCGCGATATTCGAGCATGAAGTGTCCAGGAAATCCCATCCCCTGTAGATCGATGCCCAGGCGCCGACCGACTGCTATGTAGAGCAGGCTAAGGGTAATAGGGAGGCCCAGGCGTGTATCCAATACCCGGTGGAGGAAGCTGTTGGCTGGATCGTAGTAGTTCTCAACATTGCCGAAGAACTCCAACTCCTGATGCAGGACTGCGATCAGCGCCTCGGCCTGCGCACGACCGATCGCGCCGGCGGGCATGCGCTGATCGACCTGATCGGCCAGTTCATCCAGCCTTCTGACATACTCGTCCACGTCCAGCCCCGGATCGATCAGGCTGCCGATCAACAGGGCGGGCCTTTCGGGCCGGTCTGCGCCTGTCTCCAATTCGGTCGAGAATGCTGTCAGATGGTCCACCGAATCTCCTTTCATCGCACCTGGGCAGCACCGAGCGGGTTGGCGGCGCTCCACCAATTCCACCCAACTGGGAAGAACGGAATCAGAGTAACACCGGCAGCCGAATCGGGCAAGTGCCGGTAACATTCAGGCACGCCTTTTTGTGCCTCTTGAGGAAGTCTTGTTGCGAATGGGAGGAACAGATTTCGAGGAACGTACAGGGTCAGCCTGACCTGATATGCCGACCCCAACTCGCTGGAAAGCGGTTAACGCACGAGCGCCAGAATGATCGAATTCAAGACGGCTAGAGCTATCGGCCCGATCAGCGCGCTGAAGCAGCCGCGGCGCAGTTCAAATCCTGTCACCAGTCCTGACGCCAGCCAGAAAACAGCCGCGTTGATGAAGACACTGAAAAGCCCGAATGTCAGCAACAGCAGTGGGAAGGAGAGGAAACTCAGGATAGGTCGCAGCACCGCATTGAGCAGGCCAAGCACAACGGCCACGATTAGCGCGGTGCCAAAGCTCTCAATTTTGATGCCGAACAGCGTGATGCGTGAAATGATCAGCAGGCTGATCGCAGTCACCAGCCAGATTGCCAGCAGTTCCATTGCGGCCTCATTTTAATCGTTGAAGCGCGGCTCTGTATTTCTATACGCAAAGGGGGGTCCGAAATTGCTGACGCCAAACTACTGTAGACTTGAATATATGTCCTTACTGCTCATCCAAGTGTCAGTCTTATCTCAGTGCATCTGCAAGCGGCTTGTTCTTGCGGATCAGCATGATTTCGTATCTTTCGTTTCGAAATCTGATCCTATATTTCTGCCTCTTTAGTTCCTCAATCTGGCTTCTGTGGACTCTCCCATAAGCTACAACGGGACGAAAACGAACGTTCTCACCATCGATTAGCAGCTTACTCTCAGCAAACTTCGCCCCAGCCTGGACTTGGCTGCTGACTTCGCTTGCCTCGACTCCCCCTCTCTTCAATTCAATCGGGACTACCCAGTCTGTTTTCGTATGGGAGCCGACAAAGACATAATCACAACGTGTCTGGTCTTGGCTCAGGTCCAATTGCCCACAATCCATGTCGACGATCACTCGCGTCTTTCCTATTCCCTTCAATGTGAGCGAACAACCTTCTTTGCTGCAACTCTTGACCTGACATTTCTCTGGCATCTCCCTACTTACTCGCCGTATCAATTCGCTCATCCCGACTTCGCCCCTTTGCTCTCTGTGATTCGATTCTCGATTTCTGCCCAGGTGTTGTAAAGCTGTTCGGCAACCTCGCTGTAGTCGCTCAACAGTCCGCCGGCTTCTGGATCGATTCGTATTTCTTCAACCACAGAACCCTTGGGGCGTTGATGGTGCTGAAAGAGCCATGCGCCAAACTGCTCAGGGCGTAACGCAGCATCTGTGCCTTCAAGTCCTATTCTCTTGGATTCAGGAAGGGCGGACAATCGCACTAAATTGGCAAATTGATCGAGAATCCATTCGCTATGGGTGGTGACGATAACCCGAATGCCGGCCTTAACTACCAGCGCAAGTTGCCTAGCGAACTCGGCCTGCATGGCGGGATGCAGATGAGATTCCGGCTCCTCAATGATGAGAAGATCTCCGCGAACGACGATGTGACGCAGATAGAGAATTACCGGTGCCAATTCTGATACCATAGAGGAAGTATTCATTAATGGCAACTCTTCTTTCCATCCTTTCGGCGTGTAGAAGAATCGAGGATAGCTAATATCCGTTTTTTTCGCACTCACCGTCCCCGTTAGCACATTCTCTTCCAGTCGCCGAACCAATTCCCGGTTACGTGTCTTGGACGATGTGTCATCAAACTCCAGCAATTGTGCAAGGAAGTCAGCCATTACTCCTGACAGTACAGGTGCTTGGGCGACATGGGACTGTTGAAGGAGGGCATTCGGCGCCTCCTCGATCAGTGAGCGAACGAGGAGCCGATGTGCATGCATCACGCCTGTCCGATCTGCGGGCAGGTAATGTGCGGTCCGATATACGTCCCCGATAGTATAAGGGAAGACTAATCTCCAAATATCCATCATTGCTGCCTTGAGGACTTCTCTATCTTCGTTTTCGTCTTCGAAAAGAGTCATCCCTCGAGCAAGTCGGGCAAATCGAGGCAACGAGAACATGGGTCGATCACGGCCCAGCTCAATCTTCAAAGGCGTATCATCGGGAATCAGGGCGGCCAGCCGAGGTTTAGCTCCTCTCTTGAATGGGGCAAAGAATTCATACTCGAAGGGCTTTTGGTCTTGTTTGCCTACTGAGACACGCCGTCGCAACGTAACGGTGGCGCCTTTTCTTCCGGAACGGCGAACCAATTGCTTGGTTTCGTCAACACCGAAGCATCTTCTGATCTCTTCGCTTAGGTCAACTGCAAGTCCGCTCATATGGCTGAATGCTGGCCGCATCATTGCAGCGACGGATTCGGGCATTTGAGTATCTATTACCCTATTAGACCTGCTTTTTTCTAACTCTGAAGCAAGGTGGCGTCCCCAATCTATCACACTCCTCAAATCTTGTTCGGAGATGTCAAGGTCGTCCCACCAGCTTCTTTGGAATAAAGGAGAACGCCTGACAAATCTGCGCCCATAACCCACGCCAAGCACTCCGGGGCCAAAGAACTTGTGTAGTGCGTAAATGAGTATCGCGAGGTAGGATTTCCCCGTGTTACTAGGCCCGACAAACACCGTAAGTGGTCGTAGATCGATACTAGCATTAGCAATAGGGCCAAAGTTCGTCACGTCCAACTCAAGAGAACTGGAGTTCGACATTGTTTTCATGCTATCTGCACTCCTTGTACCCAGTCAGTTCAGACATTCGGTATACATTTCCTCTTTATCATACTCTTGGCCACTCTTTCGCTGCAAAACGACGAGTAAGTTCTGTTTAAACTCCTTCCTGGCTGTCAGGCGGAATCGGAACGCATCGCGATCAACTCGCCGCCGTCAACGCGCACCACCTCGCCTGTCACATAGTTGGACTCAACCAGAAAACGCACCGCACGGGCGACATCTTCGGGCGCGCCCCAACGTTTCAGCAGGGTGCGGTCGGCGCTGCGCTGGAGACGCTCTTCGCTATAGTGCGGCAAAGGCATGACCGGCCCAGGCGCCACGGCGTTGACGCGCACGGTGGGGGCCAACTCCAGCGCCATCTGCCGCGTGAGAGCAAGCAGCGCGGATTTGGCGACGGCATGGGCGGTGAAATTTGGCCAGGCATGCCAGACGGAGAGATCTACGATATTGACGATTGCCGCCTCTGGGCGCTCCAGGAGAAGCGGGGCGAGTTCATTGCTGACGTAAAAGCTGCCATGCACAGTAATGTCGAGAACTCGGCGCCAGGTTTCGTAGCTCTCGGTCGGAAAGGGATGCCGGGCGAACCAGTCTGCGGAGTTGACGAGCACGTCGAGGCGGCCAAACCGGTCACGCACCGCCTGCGCCATCAGCTGCACGGCCTCCAGATCGGCAACATCGCACTGGACGGTCATTGTTTTCGCGCCAAGCGCCTGCGCGTCCTGAGCGGTCTCTGCGGCGGCGGCGGCGGAGGCGTTGAAGAGGATTACCACGCTGGCGCCAGCCTGGGCCAACTCCAGGACAATCGCTCGGCCCACGCGACGCGCGCCCCCTGTCACCAGCGCAACGCCCCCTCGAATATCCATGCCTCTTCTTACCCCCGCCAATGTTTCAGGACTGTGGCCGCCTTGCGAGGTTAGCTTTGAAAGTTTGGCCAGGACTTGGGCGCTCAGCCACATTCCCGATCTCGATGTTGCCAATCAAAAAAAAGCGACGGAATTCAAATGTCCCGTCGCCTTTTTGCATTGCAAGCTGCGCCAGAGACTTACTCTCGCATTGTGTCTAACGTGCGCTTAATGATTTCGGCTTGCATGGCGCGGGAGCTGTGCTGACGACGCCGTCGCCGCCGGGCCTGCTTAGCGGGCTGTATCTCTTCCCCGCCGGCTTCCATGGCGCGCTTAAAGGCCAACTCCATCGGCGAGAGTACCTCGATATCGTCGAACTTGTCGACAACTTGCCCGTCCGCATCGGCCTCGGCTTCAACTGCGTCAGCCTCTTCCGCATCCGGTTCCTCTCGCAGCCCTTTGATACTGACATCGATATGGCGGCGGCGCCGATTGAGGGTGATGATGCGGACCTCCAGCTTTTCCTCCAGCGCCACAACATCTTCCGGCTTTTCGACGTAGCTGTTCCCCATCTCGCGGACGTGAAGAAGGGCGTCCGTACCGACGCCGATGTCGATAAATGCGCCGTAGGGAACCATGCGCGTAACGACACCTTCGACGACCTCACCCTCCTGCAGGTCGCGAATCGTTTTGGTGCTTGGGGAAATCATCGTCAGGCTGATGCGGTTGCGTTCTCTGTTCAGCCGCCTGATCCAGACAGTGACAGTCTGGCCTTCCTCCACGACATCCTTGACATTGTTCACACGCCCGACCGACAGTTCGGAGATATGGACCAGACCATCGCGGCCCGCGCCAATGTCCACGAATGCGCCAAATTCGGTGACCTGTTTGATCGTGCCGGTCATTTCCTGGCCGACGCTCAGGCGAACGACCTTCTTGCCGGCGTTGGCTTCCTCATCAGAGTCGCCAGTTGCTTCATCCTCAACAGTACGGGGTTCCTCGGTCATCTTCCACTCCTCTTTGAAATCGGCATTGTCCCTGCGCAACACCAATGGACAGTATACATTTAGTCTACTGATTGAACAAAAACCGACAGGTCTGAATTTGCAACTCTACTCTCCTATACCTGAAAGCGAATGCTCAGGATGTCGCCGTCTTGCACAACGTATTCCTTGCCTTCCAACCGCAGCCGACCTTTGCTGCGGGCCGCGGCCATACTTCCCGCGTTCATAAGATCGTCAAAGTGGATGGTCTCAGCCCGAATGAAGCCCTTTTGCATATCCGTATGGATAGTACCGGCGGCGTCGGGCGCTTTGGACCCGGCGGCGACCGCCCACGCGCGCACCTCATCGTCGCCTATTGTAAAGAAGCTGATAAGACCGAGGAGCGCGTAGCAGCGGCGGATCGCCCGGTTGAGACCCTGCTCGGCGATCCCAAACTCGGTCAGGAATTCGGCGGCTTCCTCCGGCGCCATCAGGGCGAGTTCCGCTTCCAGCCTGCCGCGCAGAAAGAGTGTCTCGTCGTCTATCAGATTGGCGTACATGCTCTCATCATCGTCATCGCCAGCATTGATCACGCGCAGGAGGGGACGCAAACTCAGGAAACCGTAGCCGGTCAGCATTCTCGACTCTTCAACGCTCAGAGGAACTTGACGAAGGGGCTTTCCCTCTTCCAGCAGCGGGTAGAGGCGTGCTAGCAGCTCCTCTTCACGGGCCATACGCTGCCGCTCCTCCAGCTGCCCTCTTGAGCGTTGCGCTGCGATCCTCTCCAGACGATTCTCTATTGTCACCATGTCATTCAACAGAAACTCGATCTCCATCGCTTCCAGATCGGTAGCCGGATCGATTCGATCATTGGGATGCGGCACATTCGGATCTTGGAAGGCGCGCGCCGCGAGCAACAGCGCGTCGTTGACAGCGATGGCGTTGAGCAACGGCCCGAGAATACGCCCGTCGCGGCCAATATTTTTTGTCAATCCCGCAATGTCATTGTAGGTTACTTGAGCGTGGATTGGCTTACGGGGAAAAAAGATCTCTGCCAGGCTCTCCAATCGTGGATCGGGCACGTCAACAACCGCCGTATGCACCTCCACCTGACCACTGGAATAGGCAGCCGTCGCAGTGGCGCTACGGGTCAACGCATTAAAGATCGTAGTTTTCCCGCTGTTTGGCCCCCCTACGATTCCGATTTTCATTCGCTTTCATCTATTCAGGTTGCGGGCGAATGCAGCGCTTTGGACGGCAAGCAGCCCCGAGGTCAGCCCCGCTTTGGCTCCGCTCTGCCCAAGGACGAAGCGCCGGTCATTCACAAATCGAAGGGCCATGCGGCAACCACTCAAATGCCAATTGTTGCTACTTTCGGTGCAGAAACGCCAATCGAACAGAGGGATCGCGTCTAAAACTTCGCTTGTAACCTTATGGCGTAACGTGTACAATTAGAATTGGACTCAGTAGCGACGGCACCGTCGGACCATGTCCCTTGAGGAGCTCCTTGAGCCCAACCATTCTAACATTTCCAACTTGAACGGCCAATGTCCTCGCCGCAACTCTGAACAACTATGGCAAGCACAGCTTCTTCTACCCACGCACGGGTCCAATACGCTCTGTTGATGGATCATCGCAATCCACGCGCCAATCATGTAGAGATAATTGAACCGACTCAAGGTGACGAGCGCGCGGCCAGAGGGAACCTGTACATTCTGATCGAATTAATTGGCGGCAGCCCTGTCAGCAACTATGCCGTGCGCGAGATGCAGTCGATCATTGAGCACACGTACTACTCGGCCGGCGGGCCGGTCAGCACCGTTCTGGAACGGGCCATTGCAGGCGCACACGAGACGCTGCGGGACCTGAATCGGCGAAGCCCCGACATCGACCTGGAAGCGGGCATCATCTGCGCCGCCATCGTCCAGGGTCATCTCGTGATTGCTTCGGCTGGGCCACCGATTGCGCTCGTCGCAACCGCTAAACGCCTCGACCAGTTCCCGCTTGACGCCGACCGGTACGCTGGCCCTATCGGAAGAAGTACGTCGCCGAGTATCCACATTTACCGGCACAAGCTCGACGACGGCGACGCGCTTTTTCTGGGAGAAAGCGAGTGGTTCCTACTTTCTGACATCAGAACCATTGGCGGCGCGATCGTCAGTACCTCTGTCGGCAACATGCAGGACATGGTTGCGCATTTGAGGGAGCAGGGCGAAAACGTGCCACTGCTCGGCATACTCTTGGTGAGCACGGAGCAGGCAGGACCAGCCCCAGGGCTTGGTTCAGCCACGGGCACGCGCCTCCCGACCGCAGTCGGAGCTGCGCCACCCGTGCGCAGCATTGTCCCATTCCAGGGTCGCGATGCCGCGGCGACTCCTAGCTTGCCCAGCGCTCAGACAATGCAAAACCAGCTTACCGTGCCTTTTCGGCCCTTCCTGAAGCTGCGCGGCCCCTGGTACAAGCGTGCGTTCAGGTTACTGGGCAGACAGCGCAGTTGGATGTCAGGTTTGCTACAGGGCCTTTTACCTGAACGTGAAGCGCAACAGGAGGAGCGTTCGCAGGAGTCCGATTGGGTCGGTACTGCGCCTTCTCCTCAGCCCGCGCTCCAAGCCGCGCCCCAACCGGAAGAGCGGGCGCAGCTTCCCGCGTTGCCTGTGTATGCGCCGCCGGCGCCTACGACAGGAACGCGGCGCAGGCTGATCATAGCGATTGCGATTCTTATTCCTTTGCTAACGTCCGCTGTTGTCGGCGCCGCCTTCCTACGCGAAGGAAATCTCAACCAAGAGGAAGGAATACAGCTCATTCATCTGGCCGACAGTCAGTTGCTTCAGGTTCAGCAGGCTCTGGCCGTTGATGACAGGACCACCGCTCGATCTTCGTTGAGCGAGGCGCAGCGGTATCTGGACGAAGCGATCGTCCTGGTCGGAGTGACCGAACAGATTCAGGACATGTCCGAGGTCATTGCGACCGAACTACAGGAGTTGTTACAGGTTCGCGCACTATACTCGCTCGACGTGCCCTTGCTGGAATATCCTGCCGAGGCCGCGCCGCATCGAATCATTGTCTCCGACCAGGACATTTACGTGTTGGACAGTGGCCGCCAGGTAATCGAACACTATCGGACCAATTCGGAACGCACTCTTCTTGAAGAAATCAATGGCACTGTATTGCAAGAAGGGAATGTCGTATCGGGTGTCACGGTAAGCCGCTTGGTTGACATTGCCTGGCAACCGCGTATTGCCGGATTCGCCGACAAGGCCAGCCTGCTGATCCTGGATAGGAATAACAATGTGTTTCGTTACAATCGTTTGGACGGGGCCACCCACTTGCAACTGGCAGGACAAACCTCTCTTGGCAGTGTCGGGCAATTGAGCATCTACAGTGGTCGGCTTTATCTGGCGGACGAGCGGTCGAATCAGATCTTCCGCTACGCGCCGGCTGGGTTGGGCTACGACGACGCGCCGGAGAACTGGTTTGACAAGCAGGTTCAGGGCGATTTGTCCAGCTTGGTCGCGATGGGCATTGATGGGGACATCTGGCTGCTCACTGAGGATGGTACATTGCTGCGCTATCGCGAGGGCCAGCAGTTGCCGTTCAGCCTTGAGGGAATTCCGGGGCTGGGGGGCTTGCTCGTTGACCTGGCGCTGAACGAGCAGTCCGACGGCATGCTCTATCTGGCTGACGCGACCGAAGAGCGCATCCTTGTCTATGACAAAGAAGGCGGTTATATCGAGCAGTATGTTGATGCAGAAGATATGGCGCTGGCAGGGTTGAGGGGGCTATATCTCGATGAGTTGACCGGCGTGCTATATATTTTGACGAGTTCCGCTCTCTATGCGCATCCTCTCCCGCGCTAGCCGGGGGACTCTAACAGACGACGACTTGGTGGGGAGATGTCTCATGGTCGTTCGCAGTGCCAGATACGCTGTCTGACAGCGCGCCGCTCAATCCTGTGATTGGACGCCTTTGATTGTGAGGCGCGCCAGGATTCATGCTATAATTGCGACATTATGTCGAATGTCAATCTCTTTTCAGGTCGGTCCGCCAGGCCTGACGAACCGACACCTGTCCAGGCCCGCACGTGGCGCACCTGGAGCAAGCCTCTCGCCATCGTTGTGGCTGGGCTATTCTCAATCTTCATCCTTTTCATCGGCTTCCTCGTTGGGAACATCCTCGGCGACATTGCCAGGGACATTGCCCAGAGAAACAGTTTGCCAGTCGTAACCACGGAACTCCGGCTTGAAAGGGATTCAACCGCTCTGACGGCGAATCCGCCTGCGGACCAAGCAGCTGCTTCCCCAAACGTCAACACGGTCGAGGCGTCACCACTCGCCTTATTGCCAGTCAGACAGGTCAACATATTATTGCTAGGCTCGGACGAACGGGTCAGCGACGGAGAGCCGCCCCGCACCGACACAATGCTGTTGCTCACTCTGGACCTGGAGAGGAATACCGCCGGTATGATCTCTCTTACGAGGGATCTTTGGCTGCCTATCCCCGGCTATAGTCTGACGACGAAAATCAACACCGCTTATGCGAAAGGTGAACAGAGTGATCCCCGCGGGGGCGCGCAGCTTGCAATGGATACAGTTAGTAGTTTTATTGGACAACCGGTCCATTACTACGTGCAGGCGGATTTCAGCGGGTTTGTGCGCTTTATTGATGAGATCGACGGCGTCACCGTCGACGTGCGCCAGACTATCCATGACCCGGAGTATCCTACGCTAGATTTCGGCTTTCAGACCTTTCACCTGGAGGCCGGGCGGCAGCATTTGGACGGCGAGACCGCTCTGAAGTATGCGCGCACCCGCAACATGGACAGCGACTACGGGCGTGCCGCACGCCAGCAGCAGTTGCTACGGGCCGTGGTGGACAAGGTGCTGGCTGCGGATATGATTCCGACTCTGATAGCCAGGGCACCCCAGTTAATGAAAACCATGTGGGGCAGTGTCAGCACAGATATGCCTCTGACCAAAGCAGCGGAAATCGCCAACCATGTGCGCTCCAACTCGTTTGAAGTGCGCCAACTGGTGATTGACAACCGCTATGGGGAAGAAACCTACAGCCATAATGGGGCTTGGATATTGCTGCCGGATCGTGACCTGATTCGCCCTGCGCTCAGGCAGTTCTTTGACCCGGCAGCGAGTCCGGCCATGAATACGCAGGCCTCCTCTGGGCCGCGTCCTGCGTCTCAGTCACTCCCGCCCTCCCGCGCCGGTCTCTTGGTCGCGGAAGGGTCCCTCTCCAATTCGCGGACCAATGACCGCGTGCTGGCCGCCCGCGAGGCGCGCCTGGAAATCCTGAACGGTACGGGCCGACACGGCATTGCGGCACACATGCGGCAGGAGTTGGAAGCCAAGGGCTGGCAGGTCGATTCCATCGGCGATGCCGACCGCAGCGACTATCAGCGGACAATTCTCGTCAACTACAATACAGACGAAAGCCTTGTCAGGGAAATCGGTCTGCAACTCAATCTGTCGACCTCGGTTTACTCGCTGCCAGGTCTGCTCATTCCCGAAACAACCGATCTTCGCATCGTCATCGGTGAAGACTATCTGGCCAGAATCGCGGACGATAGCCAATAGGCTCCGCTCCTCTCCAACAGTTCTCGCAGTCACTTACATTGCCACATCGGCCTATGGGTCTCGTACTATTCGGCAACCACGCCTTTGACGCCGACCTGATCGCCTTCGACAAAGACGGCACGCTTTTTGACTTTAGCGCCAGCTTGCGGCCACGATTTCTGGCCGGGATAGAGGAGCTGCTTGCGAAACTTCCTGGCAAATCCGTCATTCGCGCGGCCCTCTTTCGTACGCTGGGATATAACTCGGCGACCGGCACGTTCGATGAGCGCGGTCCTTTTGCCACCGCGAGCGGCGAAGCAATCGGCTATGCGGCAACGACCGTCCTTTTTCAACATACGCCTCCTTGCTACGATTGGGACGACTGTCACAAGTTGGTACAGAGGAAGTTTGCGCCAATGTTTGAAGGTGCGCAGAATCTGGCGCCGACTACAGATCTGGCCGCGCTCTTTTATACGCTACACGAATGTGGAGTGATGACCGCTGTGATCACCAATGACGACCGCGGCCCCACAGAGTCAGCGCTGGCCCAATTCGGCATTTCGTGCTACGTCGACTTCATCGCCTGTGGAGATGGACCTTATCATCACAAACCGTCGCCTGCCGCACTGCTGGCAGCATCGGAACGGCTATGCATTCCTCTTGAGCGCGCGGCAGTCGTCGGGGACGCAGCGGGTGATCTGCGGATGGGGCGAGCGGCCGGCGCGGGGCTGCGAGTTGGCGTGTTGACCGGCGTCGGCAGCCGCAAAGCGCTTGCGCCGGAAGCCGACCTGATCCTGGCGTCGATTGCCGAGATTCAAGTTGGCGCTATTCGTCATGGCGAACCGACACCCGGGCCTGCCCATTCGTCAGATCCGCCAGCCGGGTAGTGAAAGACTTTACGTGTTTAGTCGGCATGGAAAGTTCGTAGCACACATCAGCGGCATAGTAGGAACGCACCAGTTCTGCCTCGTACTCCGGCAACATACGCTGGCACATGGTCACATCGCTGTAGCCGATGACAATCTCGAGAGAAGATTTCGGCACTTTCTCGGCGCGCGGCAGAGTCTCCAACGCGAGTTTGACGCCGCCGCTGTATGCTTTGACCAGCCCCCCTTTCCCCAACTTTACCCCACCGAAGAAGCGGGTAACGACGGCGACGATATCGCCGATACCACTGTGTAAGAGCACTGTGAGCATTGGCCGACCTGCCGTGCCATGCGGCTCGCCGTCATCGCTCAACCCCACTTGCGCAGTCGACGCGGGCGGGCCAACGACATACGCCCAGCAGTTATGGTTAGCCGCTTCATGCTCGCTTCGCATTTCTTTGATGAACTCTCTGGCCTCCTCGACCGTGTTGGCCGACGCCAAAGTGGTGATGAAGTGGCTGCGCCGGATTTTCTCTTCGACTCGATGTCGCCCGGCGGGAATCGAATACTGTTGGCTCATCTCTCGCCCTCGGCTATTGCAGAGTGGCAGATATTGTGGAGAAGGCAAATCATTTGGAACTGTTCGGTGCGATAGAGGCTGAATGACAGTTGTCTCAGGCGCGCCCTTCCATCTCATCCGACCACTCCCTCACCGCCCGTTTGAAGCGCCGCCACAGGATGGTGGCCATAATGGGAGAGGTAATGAGAAAGATGCCCCACACATGGGCGATGCCGCCATCGAAGAATGTAACCACCAGCCAGGCTATCCCCATCGTTGTCCAGATCCCGCCTGCGTTCGCCCGCAGAGGAAAGCCCGTGTTGCCCAGCCCTCGCAGCGCGCCCGACTGAACGAACAGAACGGCCCAGAACGGCTGAGCCAGCGCGACAACCCGAATGGCGGCCGCGCCCCCTTGCACGACATCAGGCTCCTGGCTGAACAGTCGCATCAGCGGCACGGCAAACAGAAACGAAACAACGCCCATCGCTGCCATCCATATCACGGCCCAGCGGGTGGCAATTTCCGTTGCTTCAGCGCCCTGCTGCGGTTCACGCGCGCCGAAAGATTGGCCGACCAGCGCCGTGGCGGCGATGCCAAAGCCAAAGCCGGGCAGGAAGGACAGTGAGAGAACATTGAAGGCGATGCGGTGCGATGCGAGAGCGGCGGTTCCCAGGCTGGCGACAGTGATCGTCATGATGGTAAACCCCGCCGAGATGAGCAGTTGCTCAAGGGCGGCGGGAACGCCTATTCGCAGTACAGACATAGCTACTTTCACCATGGGCAACCAGCCTGCAAAGCCTGAAATGGAGACACCCTGTCGGCCGCGCCACATGACGGTCAACAGAAGCGCCGCCGCCAGAAGGCGAGATAGAAACGTGCCCCACGCGCTCCCTACCGCACCGAGAGCGGGCAGCCCGGCGACGCCAAAAATCAGTCCGTATGTCAAGAAAACATTTACGATATTGGCCAGCGCCGTCACGCGCATGGGAGTCTGCGAGTCTCCCAATCCGCGCAGCGCCCCGCCCCCAATCATCAGCACGATAAGCGCAACCACCGTTGCCATAGTGACTTGCAGATACTCGACGCCGATCCGGGCAACCTCCGCTTCCAAGCCGAACAGTCCGATCACCGGCCCTGCGAGGAAGAAACCCACGACCGCAAGAGGAATGGATAGAAGAAGGCTCCACACGATCGACTGGCGGGCCAGGCGCGCGGCGTCGGCCAGCTTGCCCGCGCCATAGGCCTGCGCCACCAAGACATTGCTTCCCACACCCAGCGCGCTGAGCGCGGCGACAATGAAAAACATCACCTGCACCGAAGCGCCAACGCCGGCGACCGCGGCCGTGCTGAGTTGGGCGACCATCCAGGTGTCGACGACCATCAACATCGTCTCCAGGAAGCTCTCGCCGATCACCGGCCATGCCAGATTGAAAACCCGCTTTCTTGCCGTGGGGCGCGCCTGTGAAGACAGCCCGGCGGCGGGCGCTGCGACGGCCGATTCGCCCTGCATAGAGTTCCCCGGATTAGTTTGTAGTGACCTGCAATGTATGCATTCGAATCAGTGTATCAGACTGTCGGTCAGGGCGCACTTCTCTGGGTAGGCCGTTCCTCATTCGGTTTCACCTCTTACGCCCTCCAAAAGTATTCCTTTTCTTCGAAGCCGACGTCAAATCCCAGCTTACTGTAGAGCGCTACGGAGTCCGCCGTCTGCAGACCGGCATGGGAGTAGCCCCGCCGCTGAGCTTCGGCCAACAGATGGCTTACCAGTGAAGAGGCATACCCCTTGCGGCGAAATGATGGCGGGGTGGAGATGTCATAGATACCGGCGATTCCACCGGCGAGGATCATTGTGCCGGTCGTGACCGTCTCCCGGTTGACGCGTCCGCAATAGTTAAAGGCATGCGCGTCCGTGCCGATGCCGTGCCGACGGTAGGCATCGTACCAGACTTGCGCCGCCCGCTGGGTCATGCCGAAGCCGTGCGCCGAGGCTGTCCACCAGGAACGCAGCGCCGGCCTGGCCGCCACCTGCGTGACACAAAGCGTGCCATCAGTCTCTTGCCTGGGAAGCTGGTGGAGCGAGCGAAACATCCACCGATCACCCTTGCCCGTAGCCAAGCCTCGCCGAGCCAACCGGTCGCCCAAATCTTGTGGCTGGTCAGCGGGAAAGAGTAGCCAGCGGATTCCGCCGGTTCTCTTTTCTAGCGTTCGGAGGAGGGAATCGATCCGCTCCTCAGCAGTGGTGGCGTCGAAGTTGGCCCGCAGGACGTGGTTACCGGGCGGCCGATTCGCAATGATCCAAGTAACCTCCTCGTCTTCATGCACGCGGATGCCATGCTGCCCGTCGAATAGGCGGAAGTAGGCGATGTAGTTTTGGCGCAGGGCGTCGATCAGTTCAGGGTTCGTCATCTCTACTGCATACCTCGCCTTAGTAGGAGCTTCCAGTCAAGTTTGGCGGCCTGTGCCGCTTGATCCGACAGGCTGCTAACAGTATCACTGCGGATGCTGCGCGGCAAGATTGGAAGGCGGCGAGTCACGCCACTCCTCTTGCGTTGCTCCGCCAAAGCCAAGCCCTTTGCTTTGGATGTCAGCTGCCCTGAATTCTCAGCATCATGTACAATGGGGCAATGGTTTCCACGAGACAGCAGGCGTCGACACTGAGCCAGGATATCCAAATCATCGCCGGCCCGAACGGCGCAGGAAAAACCACCTTCGCAAGAGAGTTTCTTGTAAACGAGGCGAACTGCCCTACGTTCGTCAACGCCGACCTGATCGCGGCCGGTCTGAACCCGTTCCAACCGGAAAAGTCAGCGATTCAGGCGGGTCGCTTGATGCTAAAGATGATCCGTGATATAGTCAGCGCGGGCGAGAGTTTCGCTTTTGAGACGACGCTCAGCGGGCGAAACTACGCCCGCATGATCCCGGCGTGGCAAAACCAGGGATATGTCGTCCGACTCCACTTTATCCGCCTTTCGACACCGGAAAGAGCAATAGAGCGTGTAGCCCAGCGCGTGCTCGAGGGCGGGCATGACGTGCCGGACGAGGTGATCCGCCGCCGAATGGAGAGGGGCTGGCGAAACTTCGAGAGCGTTTACCGCCCTCTGGTAGATGATTGGGTGCTCTACGATGGCACATTCAATATTCCAGTTGTTGTTGAGCGAGGAAGCAATCCAGGAGCCTTGGGAGGCCAGCAGATGGCAGTGAAAGAGCCAGGTCTGATCTACGCAACGGAAGAAGAGAAAAAGACTCTGAGTCATGCCGAACTCGGTCTTATTGCGATGAAGCGGGCGGCGATTAAGGCGCGGCGTCGCGCAATTCGGACACAGGGATACGTCGCCACATGGCGGAATGGCAAGATGTACCGCGACACGAAGGTGTAATTCTCTTACGGCTCAGCTGTTGGTCAATCGCCTCCATTTAGTAGCTCAGCGATCGTACCTCGAAGTTGGTGATTTCTTCTCTGTCTAATGCTGACATTCCTATTTTGGAACTTGAATAATAAGCCGCTACACGTTCTAGTTTCAGAGCTTGTTGACTTGCATGAAGTGGACGTCTTGATACTAGCAGAATGCGATGTAGCGAGTCCGATCATGCTGAGTGAGTTGAATTCCAAGTCGGAGCAGCAGTTTTTTTAAACATTCAGTACGTCCCAAAAGATCGTGATTTACACGCGATTTCCTGATTGGTGGGTCAGGCCAATATCGGAGGGGGACGGACTATCTATCCGGCACCTTGTGCATCCCATTCTAGGGCAACAACTCTTGATTGTTGGAGCTCACCTATCCAGTAAATTACACTTAAACGAGGAAGACCAGACCCTTCTTGCTACGCGACTGAGACCCACATTGAAAAAGCAGAGGAGCAGGTTGGGCATTGTCAGACATTGATAGTTGGAGACCTAAATATGAACCCGTTTGAAGCTGGAGTTGCATCTTCAGAAGGCTTGCACGGGGTCATGGACCGAAGAATCGCACAGAGATGGAGCCGTGAAGTCAGAGGAAAAATTCGACACTTTTTCTACAATCCAATGTGGTCGAGGTTTGGAGACGAGTCGCAAGGGCCAGTTGGCACCTACTATTACAACACTTCATCGCCACTGAATCAATTCTGGCATATCTTTGATCAGGTGTTGTTCCGGCCATGTCTGTTGCCTTACTTTCGCAATGAGGATTTGCAAGTCATAACTGTGGCAAACTCTGCTTCACTTATGAAAGCAGATGGGCGCCCAGACTCGAACGCAGCATCTGACCACTTCCCTCTTTTGTTCAAGCTCAGTTTCTAAGAAGCTGGTAACTACTAAGGCATAGGATAAAGGGCCAGAGATCAAATAGAATGCTAACAGGAAGCTAATGCGAAACCAATGGTAGGAGTGGTAGAATTGGGAATTATGAGCAACTCGTTGGCAGTAGATCGTGAGCAACTGAAGCGATTAGACCAAGAGAGTCTGATCGAGTTGATTCTGGCATTGCGAGAGCAAGTGGCTGCGCAGCAGGTGTTGATCCAGGAATTGCAGGATCAGTTGGCGAAAGACAGTAACAATAGCGGCAAGCCACCCAGCAGCGATGGTCTGAAGAAGCGCAGAAGACAGAGTCTGCGTCAGTCGGGCCAGCGGCCGCGTGGGGGGCAACCTGGTCACAAAGGGCAAACCTTGACGCAAGTGGCGGAACCGCATCATGTCATCCTTCATACGCTACAGGACTGCCCGCACTGCCAAACAGACCTGAAGGGGGTCGGCGCCAAGGGGCATGTGAAACGGCAGGTGTTCGACATGCCGCCGGTTGGCATCGAAGTCACAGAGCATCAGGCAGAGGTCAAGCAGTGTCCTGGCTGTGGCGCCCATGTGAAGGAGGCTTTTCCAGCCCACGTGACCCAACCGACCCAGTATGGCCCGCGTCTGAAAGCGCTCGCCTGCTACCTGTATGGCCAACAGTACATCCCCTTGGCGCGTATCAAAGAGTTGCTGACCGCGCTCTACGGCGATGCGCCCTCGGAGGCGGTCATACTCGCCGCCGCCCGTCAACTTGTCAGCCGGAGCCAAGCGACTCTGGAACACATTCGCGCACAACTCATCGCTGACCCGGTCGTCCACTTCGATGAGAGTGGGTTGCGTGTCGAGGGGCGCTTGCAGTGGCTGCATGTGGCCAGCACAGCCAGGCTGACTTACTACCATGTCCATGGCAAACGAGGTCATGTCGGCATGCGAGACGCTGGCATCTTGCCCCGCTACCAGGGCGTTGCTCTGCATGACCACTGGGCCCCCTATCTCCAGTTTAGCGACTGCCAGCACGCTTTCTGCAACGTCCATCATCTGCGCGAGTTGCGCTTTGTGTTCGAGCAATACGGCCAAGCATGGGCTGAGAAGATGGCTCGTCTGTTATGCACCATCAAAGCCGAAGTCGCATCCACCCCAGAAGCGCACACTGTGTTACCCCCAGAGCGCTTGGCCTACTACGAGGCCGAGTACGATGCGCTCATTGCCCAAGGCTTGGCCGCTAACCCGCCGCCCAAGCCGACCCGACCCAGAGCACGCGGCCGCCCCAAACAAGCGCCGCCCAAAAACTTGCTCGACCGCCTGCACAAGCATAAATCTGGCGTCTTGGCCTTTATGTATGATTTCCGCATCCCCTTTGACAACAACCAGGTCGAACGCGATGTGCGCATGATCAAGGTTCAACAGAAAGTCTCCGGTTCCTTCCGCACACAAGAGGGCGCCGATACCTTCTGTGCCATTCGTTCCTATATCTCAACCGCTCGCAAACACGGTCACAATGCCATTGATGCCATCTACAACGCATTTATTGACCAGCCATTCTTCCCTTCCACATACCAGGCTTAGTAGTTACCATCATCGTAGCAACTCAGCCTCGTCTGGGAGGTTGTTTGAAAAGGTACGGTCATCGGTCAAAAAGACCAATAATGACTGCCGGAAAGCGTGAATCCTCCATCTACACGCCATAATTCGCACCATTTGTGCCGTATTGACCCGAACCTGACCTTTTCAGACAGATTCCAAACACGATTCATTACACTTGGATGACTTGGTTGCCCATTGAAAGGCGCACATTGGGTAATGGCTGAGTAGTTACAGAAGCTGTTTGAAAAGTAATCGGCATCGGCCAAAAGGCCCAAGAGGTGCTGCCGGAAAGCAGCGAAACCCGGTGGTGGTTACACATTGACTGATAGGCACTGCAAGTTGTAATCATGGATGAACAACTTCAAGGCCAATTTGTGGAAATGGTCGGACTTGGAAAAAGACAGAGTTTTGCGCACAAAGCGAGCCAAGCGTTGGCGCAGGGTGTTGTTCCAACGCTCGACGTGGGCGGTTTGACCCGTTTCCTTGCCCACGGCGCGGTGCGTTGCGGCGTCGAAGGCCAATTGATACGCCTCCCAGAAGTCGCTGCAGGAACAACAAGAACGATAGCTTTGGGGGATGAGTTGGCGCAAAGCCCGGCCACTGTCGGCGCTGCGGTCGCCGATGAAGCAGGCGATGACCTGTCGGGTGCGCCGACAGAGGGCAATCCAGACCCAGCGTTGGTTGCTCTTTTTGCCCACAAATGACCATAACTCATCCAGTTCCAGCACGTCGTCCGGCGCAGCGGCCCACAAAGTTGCCTCCAGCGCTGGCAACCGGGCCGCCTTGTCCCGTAGCCAACGCGCCAGCGTCTGGCGCGCCGTGCCAAAGATGCGTTCCACACCACGCATGCTGGCGCGTTCCTGGTAAGCCCGCAAGATCAGCTCTTTCTCTTCCTCACGATAGCCTTGCCTGGCATTCAGCGTCCCGTAGCTCTTGCATCTGTGACAGTGATACTTCTGGGCGCCCTTATAATCGTGCCCATTTCTGCAGATGTCTTCGCTGTTGCAATGGGGACAACGGTGTACGATAATACTTGTGATCATGATGAGGCTCTTTCTTGTAGCTGGGTTTGTGTTTGGCGACAACCAGCCTACTGGATTGAGCCTCATCAGTCAATACATAACCACTACCACCAGAAGATAGCACATTATTTTGGATGAAGCAGACAGGCCCACTTGGCCGACTGCTCCTGCTATCTTCGCCCCGATTCCGGGATACACCCTCACGCTCTCCTCTTGACGCAAAGGAAACCTTTGTGAACATTCATAACGGCGGGCCGCAACAGCATCTGGATCAGATCGTCCTCTTTCCCTTCGACGACCACAGCCTGCCTCTCCAGTACGGCGTGGAACTCCATCTTGACGGCCACCATACACCCTGCGGGCGCACCCGCATCGCCGTGGGGCTGGGCGAAGAGGGTGCGCCGGACAGCGAGCGCGTCGTCTATTATGGCAGCGTCCACCGCGTCGGCGACGAGCTTTGGATGTGGTATCTCGGTCAAGGTGAGGAAGCAGGTTGGTTCGAGCGCGTCTGCCTTGCCACTAGCATGGACGGCTACAACTGGCACAAGCCGGATCTGGGCCTCGTCGAATACAAGGGCAGTCGGCGCAATAATCTGGTAGACCTGAACCAGGGCAAGCACCATGTGCAAAGCTGTGTCGTCTACTATGACCCCGACGATCCCGATCCCACCCGCCTCTTCAAAATGCTGTTCCAATCACGCAAGTATTCCAGCCAATTCGCCGCCGCCTTCAGTGCCGACGGCCTCAACTGGCGCGAATCGCCGCACAATCCGGTCGGCGCTTGGTTGGAGATGGCGGGCGGCACGCGGCACAACGGCTGCTATTACGTCTGCGGCCAGGGCGGCGCACACGGTGGGGGTGTTCGTCAGCTGGTCAGCCATATCTCATACAATTTTGAGAACTGGTCGCAGGCTTCCAGTATGGGCATGCGCCGCTCGAACGTCTCGCCCCGACCTGCCGTCGCCGGCAGCAACGTCGGCGAGCAAATCCACTTGGGCGCGAGTCTCTGGAATCGCGGCAATGTCATCATCGGCTTCTACGGCATGTGGAACGGGCACGCGTCCAACGACCGGCGTCTGGTCACCATGGATCTGGGCCTTGCCGTTAGCAACGATGCGCTGCACTACCGCGAGCCGATTGCCGACTATCCGATTGTCTCAGCGGCTGAGGATGGTTGGGAGGAACTGCCCCACGGCGATACGTTGGTCAACTATCCGGCGCTGATCCAGGGCCAGGGATTTGAACAGGTGGGGGATGAGACGCTCTTCTGGTACGCGCCCTGGCCCGAACAGAGCAGCGACGGCGTGCGCGTTGCCAGTTGGCCGCGCGATCGGCTTGGCTACTTTCAGCCCTTTACCGCCGCCCGTCTGCGGCCAGGACAGGGCGCGCATGTAGTCTCCGCGCCCGTCGGTCTTGGCGGCAAGGCTGCGCGGCTTTCGCTGAACATTGATGGTCTCGGCGAACATAGCGAAGTGACCGGCGAACTCCTGAGCGAACGCCTGGAGCCGCTTCCAGGCTACACCTCTGTAGATTGCATTGCGCCGCGCACGTCCGGCCTCTCGCAGCCGCTCACCTGGCAGGGGCAGGATGCCGTGCGCCATGACGAAGGCCCCATCCGCCTGTGTCTCAACTTCAACGGAGTTCGAGCGGAAGACATTAGACTCTATGCCGTCTATCTGACTACAGCCTGAAATCTTGCCTCAAGCATCTGAGCCATGCCGGGGACTTCCGTGAAGTCTCTGAAGAGCGAGACTTATCAGCCGGTCTAACCGAGGGGCGGACGCTCAAGGCGGACGGCTTAACCCAATCTGAAGCGAGGTAGAGAATCACCATGTTTGATAGCGTGGAAGTTGCCTCAATCTCCTTTCGGCCTGCCAAGTGGGACAAAGCCGGCAACGCCGACCGTATGGAAGAGTTGTTTGTCCGCGCCGCGCAGAATGGTCCGCGTCTGATTCTGACGACCGAGGGCGCGCTCGAAGGCTATGTCGTCATGGATGTGGTGGAGGGACGTGCCAGCGCCGAAGTCATGCTGGAGATGGCGGAACCGATCGACGGCCCCTATATCCGTCGCTTCCAAAAGCTGGCGCGCACGCTGAAAACTTGCCTCGCATTCGGCTTCGCTGAGCGCATCGGCGATGAAGCCTACAACTGTGCGCTCTTCCTCGACGAACAGGGCGAAATCTGCGGCAGCTATCATAAGGTTCAGTTGGCTGAAGGCGCCCACTCTTCGTGGCATTTCAACTGCGTTGGCAAGCGGCTGCGCGCCTTCGATACGCCGATAGGTCGCGCTGGCTTCGTTATCTGCAACGACCGCTGGAATCCGCATATCGTCCGCGCGCTCGTACTGGACGGCGCCCGCATCATCCTCATCCCCTCCTACGGTGACAAGAGCAAACGCCAGAATCGGGCTGTCCTGGCCAGAGCACGCGAAAACGGTGTCCCCATTGTTGAAGCCAATGTGGGCATGAACCTGATCATCAGCAAGGGTGAAATTTGCGCCTATCAGTGGGGCAATGACCGTATTGCCTTTGGTGTGGTGGATGTGCCGGTCGCGCCTGACGAAGCCGCAGCGCGCCGGGCCGAGCTGGACTATCTGGAAGCGCAGTCGCCTGAGATGGAGCGCCGCTACCAGAAGACACTTGAGCGAGTCGGGCAATCGGTCAACGCCTGACGCAGTTTCTGTCTGACGCCAGGACGTCGCGCGCGGACAGCGCATACTGAAGGTCGGCGACTCGCTCTCCAAAACCCTTCAGGCCATACGGTAAAGGCACGTTTTCGATGTCAAAGCACATCAGAAACTGCCGCGGAGGATGCCTGCATGTATGACATTGTAATTAGCAACGGCGTCACTATTGACGGCTCCCGCTCCCCGCGCCGCCGCACGGACGTAGGGATTCGCGGGGATCGAATCGTTGCCGTCGGCGACCTCAGCGACGCGGACGCGGCGCGTGTTATCGACGCCGCCGGCAGGGTCGTGGCGCCCGGCTTTGTTGATGTTCACAATCACTCCGACGGCTGGCTGCTCAAGACGCCCCATTTGGTCAGCAAGACCAGCCAGGGTTTCACGACCGAAGTGATCATGGCCGACGGCATCTCCTATGCGCCGGTCAGCCCGCAGACGGCCCATGAGTGGCTCTATTACATGCGGGGACTGAACGCCCTGCGCATGGAGGATTACACGGGCTGGCAGAGCTTGGGCGACTACATGGCTCTTCTCGACCGCCGCAATGTTCAGAATTCCATCGCCCATATTCCCTACGCCAACCTGCGTACACTCATCTGCGGTTGGGGGCCGGAGGCTGTCGATGACTCGCAGATGCTATCGATTCAGATGCAGGTCGAACAGGGCATGGAGGAAGGCGCGTGCGGCCTTTCCACGGGGCTGGACTACGCGTCTCAATGCTACGCCTCGACTGCGGAACTCGCGGCGGCCTGCCGACCAATGGCGGAGGCCCAGGGTCTCTATGTTACCCATATGCGTTACAAAACTGGGATTCTGACCGCGTTACAGGAGGCGGTCGAAATAGGCAGGCGCGCCCGTGTTCCCGTACATATTTCCCACCTCAAAACGGCCAGCGAAGCCGACGCCGTAGCCATTCTCAATTACGTTGACCATGTGGCTGTGAATGAAGTCGACTTCTCCTTCGACGTCTACCCCTATCTGCCCGGCTCGACGATGCTCAACTACCTGCTGCCCTACGAGATCTGGCGCGACGGTCCGCTTGCGGCGCTGCCCAAACTGCGAGATCCTGACATGCGCGCCCACATTGCCCGCAGTATGCAAGTCTATGCTAACAATCTGGACGAGATCACGATCGCCTGGCTGCCGAGCAAGGAGAACAGCGGCTACCAAGGCAAGACGCTGGGTAAGTATGTGGCCGATGTGGGAAAGGCGCCGGTGGATGCTCTGTGCGATCTGCTCATTGAGGAGAATCTGGCCGTGCTGCTGGTCTTCTTTCACGGGGACGACCGCTTCGTCGAACCCTTCCTGGCTCACGAGAAGTACATGATGGGAACCGATGGCGTTTACCATGTAGACGGGGCAATTCATCCGCGCCAATACGGCTCTGCGGCGCGGCTGTTGGGGCCGTGCGTGCGCAAAGGGCTGTTCTCGCTGGAAGATGCCGTCTGGAAACTGAGCGGCGCGCCCGCTGCACGCTATGGCCTGGAAGGTCGGGGCCTGGTGGCTGAAGGATCTTACGCCGATCTGGTGATCTTCGACCCAGTTACAGTCCAGGATCACGCCACGTTCAGTGATCCGCATCAACAGTCAAGCGGCATTGGAGATGTGCTGGTCAATGGCGTGCCGATCATTGAGGACGGCGCACCCGTAGCTCTGCCGGGGCCGGAGTTGCCGGGGCGGTCCTTGCGCTTCAAGCACTAAAGTGGATTGCAATGTGAGACCCGAAAGAACCTGCCAGACACTCTTTGTTCCGACAGGAATTTCAGGGCGATGACGCAAGACCGGGACCGGCGCTTGACAAGAACTCTCTCACGTAGGACTCCATCCTTGACGCGGTTGCGTCTGGAGGTCGATTAGCCGCTTGACGCCCACGGAGGAGTCGCCTGTATTGCCTTCGCCAACGCTCGTGGGGGTCGCCCGCTAACCGCGAAAATCGGAATTGGATCCCGGCTGCTCTGGCGTCGGCGTCGGTGTATGTGTAGGTGGCGGTGCAGGTATGACAGCGGCGACTGGCACGTTCTCTGCATTGGTTGCAGTGACAAATGGGGCGTAGATCCACCCAGTCTGACCGCTATAGTCGACCTGCCACCAGTCCCCTTCCTCGTTCTTACCGATGATGGGAAACTCGTCCCCGGCTGTGGCCCCGCCGACTACAGAATAGTTTGTGCCTGGGCCGCCGCGCACGTTCATGTCCCCGTTTACGGTCACCACCGGCTCGGCTAACGCTGGCGCGGCCGGCGTTGCCGGGGTCATTGCACTGGAAACTACCGGCACACTCTCCGCATTGGTTGGGGTCACAAACGGGGCGTAGATCCATCCGGTCTGGCCGCTATAGTCAATTTGCCACCAGTCCCCTTCCTCATTCTGTCCGGTTATGGGAAATTCTTCCCCGATAGTAGCCGTGCCGATGATCGTATAGTTTGTGCCTGGACCGTCGCGCACGTTCATTTCCCCGTTGACAGTCACCGAGGGCGATTTCATTGGCTCGCTGGCGACGACCGGAACGTTTTCCGCATGGGTCGCGGTCACAAAGGGAGCGTAAAGCCACCCGGTCTCGCCGTCGAAATCGATCTGCAACCAGTCGCCTTCCTCATTCTTGCCTGTGATGGGAAACTCTTGTCCGACCGTGGCCGCACCGATCACCGCGAATGATGTATCGGGGCCACCGCGCACGTTCATTGCACCTTGGACGGTTACCACCGCAGTTTCCGCCTCTGGTTCAGGTGTAGCCGCTACTGTGGCGGTTGCCGTAGGCGCAATCGTCGCGGGGATGATAGCCGTCTCAGTGGCCCTGGCGGTGGCCGTCGCCGTGGCGGTCGGCGGTATGGCAGTGGGCGCAGGTGTAGCCGCTGATGACTCGGATGTGGGCGTCATGGCCGGAGTTGACAGCGTCATTGCCTCCTCGATTGATTCGCGATTACACGCGCCCAACCAAACTGTCATCAGCGACAGGATGACAAGGATAGCCCCGCTAGGAACGGAGCGCCCTGCCTCCCATCTTACTTTTCTCTCAATTTGTGTGGGCGGCGGGGTTGGCCGCCGATCTGGTTCCTGATTGGTCATGTCTGCACCCCCTAAGCGGGTGGTTCCGTCTTCGCCGCGTGAATGATCAAGGCCACCGCTGCATCCTCAGGGATGCGTCCTGTGTCAAGCATCAGGTGATAGTGGCGACTATTCTTCCAATCTGCGCTCGAAAAGAAACGCTGGTACCAGTTGCGGCGCTGCTCGTCCGCAAGTTGGATGATTCGCCTGGCAGTATCAATCTTTGCCATACCGCGACGGCGCTGAATGCGGCTGGCGCGCTTCTCCGGCGCCGCGAAAAGATGCACGTGCAAAGCCGCCGGATGGTCTACCAAAATCAACTGGGACCCTCGACCGACGAAGACCGCGTTTCTCTGCTGCGCCAGCGTGCGTATTGCTTTCGTCATCTGTCCAACATAAGTCTTCTGATCCATAGGACGGGCACGTTGGCTCGGATCAGCCGAGAACAGCGAGCGCATCTCCTGGCTGACGACCCCGGCGCCCGACATCAGCTTCTCCTCCGCCTCGACAATTACCTCGACCTGGACACCGGCCTGCCTGGCCATCTCGGCCAACACCTCTTTGTCGATGCAGGGCACGCCCAAAACTGTTCCGACGGCCTCGGCGATGCGTGTTCCACGGGAGCCTAGTTCTCGGGAGATGGTAACGACTGTCATGCCTACCTCCTTTGTGCCGGTCAAATGCGTTCACGAAATAACATGCGTCTGCGGCACTGCCGAACCGCCAATGCAACCCAGCGTTAGATTTCGGGGCGCTTCCCTATTGCTCGATTACAATCGAATCGTAGAGCGGCGTATCCGCGGCAACGATGCGGCCATCCGGCATTTGATAGCAGTTGCCCCAACTGCGCGCGGCCTCCGGCAGATGATTGCGCCGCAGGATCTCCTCATCCTTCCGGCGTTGCGCTTCAGCGGCGTCGAAATTCCAGGACTCATCGATCAGCTTCTTTAATTGTCGCCCAACAGCCTTTTCGGCCTCAGTCCCTCTTTCGAGCAGATTGCGCTGCTCCAGGGGATCGGCCTCCAGATCGAACAACAAGTGTGGACCGATTCCCCGAAAACGCACAAACTTGTGCTGTCCCACGCGCACAATGCGATGCTCGCTCCCTTCCCCCCAGCGCGGAAGCGGATTGTCCACGAAGACGGGCGTCGCCGTAGGTTCTACTGCGACGGTGACGGCTTGGGAAAGATCGCGCCCTGCCAGGCCCTCCGGCGTCCTGATGTCGGCCATTCCGCACAGAGTTGGGAAGAGATCGGCCAGGCTGACCGGCGTGTCCAGATGGCTGGGGGGCATTTCTCCCCGACGCTGCGCAGGTGTCTGGATGATCAGCGGCACACGCGCTGCGGCTTCGTGCCAGGAGTTTTTCCACCACATGCCGTGCTCTCCGGCCAACTCCCCATGATCCGAGGTGTACACGATTGTCGTGTTTTCAAGCAGCCCATCCCGCTCCAGCAGATGGAGAAGATCGCCCAGGATTTCGTCAAAATAGTCGATGCAGGCGAAATAGGCCGCCCGTGCCTTCATCATCTCCCGCTCGGAGATGTCCTCTGTGTGGAAACCGCTGGCCATGCCGATCGTCATCGGGTGTTGAGCGGTGTCTCCCGTTCGCCCCACTTTGGGGGCAGTCACGCCATCCGGCCAATAGCGGCTGAAGAAGCGTGCAGGCGCGGTCAGAGGGAAGTGGGGGCGGCTGAATGATGCGCACAATAACCAGGGCGTGGCCTGTCGGTCGGCTTCATGCTCGCGTAGGAACGAAACGGTTTCTCGCACCGTCACTTGCTCCTGCAAAATGCTCTCCGGCAGCTCGGTCACGCCGGCGTCGGCTGTACGGCTGCGGAGTTCATTGCCGCCCTCACGCTTCGACAGCGGGTCCCGCTGATGACCGGCGCGCCCAGTCAAGTCGCCGTAGGGCCTGTGCTGGAAACCGGCCATCTGATTGGTTCCGCCCAAGTGCATTTTGCCAACCAAACAGGTTTTGTAACCGGCGTCAGCGAAAACGGAGGGAATCGTCGGTATATCCGGCTTCAGGTAAGACTCGTTGGCCCAGCCGCCGCTGGTCATCGGCGAACGCCCGGTCAGCAGGCAAATGCGGGATGGCGTACACAAGGGCGACTGGCAGTAGGCGCTGCTGAAATAGGCGCCGCGGGCGGCCAGGCCGTCCAGTGTCGGCGTATGACTCGGCTCTCCGGTCTGGCTGTCAAGCAAGCTCAGGCACCGGTAACTGTGTTCGTCGGAAAAAAGAAAGAGAATGTTTGGTCGAGACATTGCCCCATTCCTGCACGAGCCTGTGCGGTTTCGGTATGCCTAAAGCATACGCCCTTTGCACGAATGCGCGCAAACATCTATTCTTGGCCGTCTGCAAGCCGTGCAAGGTGGAGCGTTCGGCTTGCCGGGTGTCGAATAACAGCCTTGGCGTAGGAAATGTTCCCTCGTTCTGAGTGAGTCCCCAGTGAGGCCACTAGCTGGAAAACCTTGCGATCTCAAGCGGCAGCCTGCACCTCAGATTGTGGCGCAGAGTCCACCTGCGGTAGGATAACGACGATGGAGGAGATTTTTTTCGCTTCGGCCACCCAATTGATTCGCGCAATCCGCGCCGGTGAACTGTCATCGCAGGAGGTTGTTGGGGCATACCTGGCGCGTCTCCAGACGGTTAACACCCGCCTGAACGCCGTGACGGTGATAGCCGAAGACGCGTTGGAGCAGGCCAAATTGGCGGACCAAGAGCAGGCTGGCGGCGATGAACTCGGCCCTCTCCACGGCCTTCCTTTTACCGTAAAGGACACGATTGAAACGGCGGGGCTTCTCAGTCGGTTGGATACCCGTATCCGCAAGAGGCGCACGCAGCGCGCAGACGCGACGGTCGTTTCGCGCATGCGACAGGCCGGAGCCATTCTTCTGGCCAAGTCCAACTGCCCGCCCGCTGGAAGCGGCAACGATACGGAAAACGCGGTAATTGGTCAGACGCGCAATCCTTATGACACGAGCCGCTCTCCCGGTGGAAGCAGCGGTGGCGAGGCCGCGCTGATTGCGTCCGGCGGCTCTCCATTGGGTCTGGGCGGCGATACCAGGGGCGGCCTGCGCATACCGTCCGCCTACTGTGGCATAGTCGCACTTAAGCCGACCCAGGGTCGAGTGCCCAATACTGGGGTCTATAACCAGCCCGGTGGATTCACCGACCAGCGCACACAGATTGGACCGGCAGCCCGCCGCGTCGAGGATTTGCTACTTGCTTTGCGCGTCATCGACGGGCCGGATTATTTCGATGCCGGCGTCGTCGCCATGCCTCTGTTCGACCCCGCTCAGTTGCCCTTGCGTGATTTGACAATCGCCTACTTTGACTTCGATCCCGCTTCCCTGGTCACATCCTCGGTCTCCCGTGCGGTGGGAGCTTCCGCGCAAGCGCTGGCCCGCAGCGGCGCCCAGGTCGTGGAGAATCGACCGCTTGACCTGGTGGGTGGCGCTCGCGATCTGGATCGCGGCTGGCGGCGGCTGGCAGCCTCGCGCGGACAGGACGTGGTCGAGCTTCTTCATGTCTGGGATCTGTTCCGCACCAATCTGCTCCAATACATCCGCTATTACGATGCCATCCTCTGCCCGGCGGCTCACCATGTCGCCCCTCTTATCGGCGTACGCGACAGCCAGCGTTTCGACTATACAGTCCCTTTCAGCCTGACCGGCTATCCCGCGGCGGTCTTGCCGGTCGCAAAGGATGACGACGGCCTCCCCCTCGCGGTGCAGATCGTCTCCCATCCCTGGCGGGAAGATGTTGTATTGGCCCTGGCGCAAGCGCTGGAGCAGGAGTTCGGCGGCTGGCAAACGGAAGGCACCGGCGTCTTGCAACTTTAGCCTGTTTTCGGCGTAAAGTTGATTAAGAGATCGCCACAAGGGAGAGAATGATGGACGAAGAACACAAAAACGAAGCCCCCGCGCAAGATACGAGCGACAAATCACCGTCCACCGATGCGGAAGACGACGTAGTCCAGGAGGTCAACCGGCTGGTTGAGGCAATGGCCAGGGCGGCGCGCAACGCCTGGAGCAGCGATCAGCGTCATCAACTGGAGGCCGACTTGCGCGGTTGTCTGGGGACACTGATCGAAAATCTGGAGGTGGCGCTCGCCCGTTTCAGCCGCACCGAGCAGGGACAGGAACTACATGAGCAGGCGACCAGAGTAGCCAATCAGGTTCGCGAGAGCCCGCTCGCCTCCGAACTGAAGGACGGGCTGACCAAGGGATTGAAAACGGCCGCCACTGAAGTGCAGAAATTCGCAGATGGCCTGGAAGAGCAGCGGGCCGCGTCTGACTCTCCGCAGGACATCCCCGTGGAATCGGTCAGCGATGAGCAGGATCGAGAGCGGGAGTAGAATCGGCAGGCAGGTCATCCGCTGGCGGCATTTGGATCGTCCTCATGGAAGCGAGAAGAAAACCTTTGCCAGCTTCAGGATGCCCTGACTCCAGGGAACACGGTGAGAAACTCCGCTGCGGCCCTCGAAGTTGGCCAGATTTTCGGTGTACCAGACGTAGTTGCGCACCAGCGCCTCTTGGTTGCTGTAAATCGGATTCCAGCCCAACGTCTGCTGGGCCTTCCAGACGGTAACGAAGGAATCGGTCGCGGCGGTCTCGTATACCCACTTGTATAGAGGCGACAGCCCCAGCCGCTCCAGCAAGCGCAAAGTCCAAATGGCAAGGGCCGCAGGCAATGGGATGACCCGTTTGCCGTGGCCCGCGTAATCGAGGACGGCCTGATAGTCCTCTTTCATCGTGGCAAACTCGGTTGCGCCGATGTTAAAGGTGTCGTTTACTCGCTCAATTGGCAGTGTGGCTGTCAAAAAGATCGCCGCGCACAAATCCTCCACGTCCAGCAGTTGGTAGCGGTTCTTTCCACTACCCAGCATTGGGAAGTTCTTGCCGTCCTTCGCCCAGTCGTAAAGCAGCGCAAATACGCCCAGGCGCTCCGGTCCGATGAAGGTCTTGGGTCGAATGATCGGCACGCACAGCCCCTGTTGCCGGAAATCCAGGCAGATCTCTTCGGCCTCTATTTTCGCTTCGCCGTATGGACCAACGCCCACCAGCGTGTCGTCCTCCGCCAGCGGATGGTGATCGGGGATACCGTAGACCGCAGTGGAGGAGATGTGAACAACGCGCTCGATTTTAGCTTCGAGAGCTGCTTGTAATACGTTGCGGATGCCGTCTATATCGGTGGAATAGATCTCCTCCGGGCTGTAAAGGGGGAGCGCTGCCGCAGTGTGAATAACCAAGTCCACGCCTTCCATAGCCGCGTGAACCGCCTGTTTATCGCGAATGTCGCCATCCAGGACGGTAATCGACTCCCTTTCCGGATAGTCGAAAGGGGCAATGTCCAGCGACACTAGGCGAATGCCCCTCTTGCGCAGATAGCGCACAAGATTAATCCCCAGGAAGCCGGCGCCGCCGGTGATCAGCCAAGTCTGCCCGCTCACTTGGATGGACGTTTCAGGGGGAGACTGTGGTTCAGTGGACATCTGTATCAGGCTTCTTTTCCGATTCCATCCAGCCCCGCAATAGGCTGCGTGTCGATTCAAAGGCCAGGTCGCCCGGAATCTTCTCCGGCCCATACCAGGCTGCGGCCTGAACATCGTCTGCTACAAAGGGGATCTCCGCAGAACCCGCCGGAACGGCTTGAAAGGCCAACACGATCCCGATGCGAGCGCCCTCCTCATTGAGCATCGGGAAGATGTCCAGCAGGACACCAATGTGAACTGGTAGGCCAATCTCCTCGTCAAGCTCTCGTTGCAAGGCTTCGTGCGGCATCTCCCCGGCATCCATATAGCCGCCGGGCAGCGACCACTTCCCTTTCGCAGGGTCTACAGCTCGCTGCACCAATAGAACGCGCCCGCCGTGCAAAATCAGGGCGATCACCGCAACCTTCGGGTCATCGAATTGGACGAATCCGCAGGCCGAACAAACGGGCCGCAACGCATTGAAGCGCAACTCCTCAGCGATAGGTCCGGCACAATAGGGGCAGAAGCGAAATCTCCTATTCATCACAAATAGTATAGCACCTGACCGCCGGAAGTGGTATACTGGCGGCATGTCTACATTGGACGGAATAGCCCCGATGGAACAGAGTGGGATCGTGCTGCATGAACGCCCGGCCCGCAGCGCCTTGACACCGACAGGCGGCTTTCTCACAGGCTTCAGCCACACGCTGCAACCTTACATTGGCTGCCGCTTTGGGTGCAGCTACTGTTATGTACGACAATCTAACGTCCATCGTTTCTTCAACGGCGGCCTGGAGTGGGGGGCCTACGTCTATCCTCGCGTTGGCATCGCAGAGCGGCTAGATCGGGAATTGGCCCAACTGCAAAAGAGCGATACGCTGGCGCGCACCGCGATCTTTATGTCGTCGTCAACGGACCCATACCAGGTGGCGGAGCGAACCTATCAGTTGACCCGCCGATGTCTCGCGGCGTTTGGCCTACGAGCGCCCGGCTTCCTCGTCATTCAAACCCGTTCACCGCTGGCTGGAAGAGATTTCGACAAGATGGCGGCTTTGGGGGAATGCTGTCTGCTGAACATTTCCATAGAGACCGATCGCGAGGACGTGCGCCAATTCCTGACTCCCCACTGTCCGTCGATTCAACAACGGTTGCATACAGCCCGGCAGGCACGCGTCGCCGGAATTCCGACACAGGTAACAGTCAGCCCTTGCCTGCCCTACTCCGGCGTGGAGACATTCGGCGCGCTTCTGCTAGAGGTATGCGATCAGGTGGTGGTGGATAGCTTCGTCTCGGGCGATGGCTGCGGCGGCAAGCGGACGGCGCGCACAGGAATACCTGCGTTTTTCGCCCGAAGGGGCTGGGATGACTGGCGGTCGCAGGACGCGGCGCTTGAACTCTACGAGTGGCTACGGGCGCGGCTTGGAGAACGCGCCGGTTGGTCCCAGGAAGGATTCACGCGGCAGGCTTGCCAGGTCACCGGACGTGGCCAACGGCAATCGCAGCCAACTCAGCACTAAAGGTCAATGGAAAGATGACAGTATTTGGCGGAATCGAGGCGGGGGGGACGAAGTTCGTCTGTGCAGTAGGCGGCGGGCCGGATGATGTTCGGGCGGAGATTCGGATATCCACCAAGACGCCTGACGATACTATGGGACGGGCGATTGCCTTTTTCCGCGAGCAACAGGAGCATCACGACATTGCCGCCATCGGCGTGGCCTCCTTTGGCCCCGTAGACCCGGACCCGAACTCGCCGACCTTTGGCTACATCACCAACACGCCTAAACCGGGCTGGCCCCATACGCCGGTCGTGCCGATGCTCCGCGATGCGTTTGACATGCCTATCGGCTTCGATACCGATGTGAACGCCGCTGCCTTGGGCGAGCATCGCTGGGGGGCGGCCCAGGACGTGGACACATTTGTGTATCTGACGATTGGTACAGGTATTGGCGGCGGCGGCATGGTGGATGGCAACCTGTTGCATGGACTCCTTCATCCGGAGATGGGCCACATCGCGATGCCACACAATTGGGAGCGAGATCCGTTCGCAGGCGTCTGTCCGTTCCACGGGGACTGCTGGGAAGGGTTGGCGAACGGCCCGGCGCTTGAAGCACGCTGGGGTCAGCCGGGCGAAACGCTGCCCCCGGGCCACGAAGCCTGGTCGCTGGAGGCGCACTATCTGGCAGTCGGCGTCGCCAGCATAATGATGATCCTGTCGCCGAAACTGGTAGTTATGGGCGGCGGCGTTATGGAACAAGAGCATATCTTCCCTCTCCTGCGTCAGGAAGTCATATCTCATTTGAACGGTTACATTCAAAGCCAGACTGTCATGGAAGGGCTGGACAACTACATCGTGCCACCGGCACTGGGAGGACGCGCCGGTGTATTGGGCGCGATAGCTCTGGCCCAGCAAGCCTTCGATAACCGCTAAACGCCCCTCAATTCATTCAGCCGGGCGGTCTCCACCACCAGAACAGCATGACAGCTCCCTTTGATCCGACAGAGCACCCGCACCGGCGTCGCAATATGTTGACCGGCGAGTGGATTCTTGTCTCCCCGCACCGGATGCAACGACCGTGGCATGGGCAGACTGAGAGTGCGCCGCCGCCATCCTTGCCCCGCTACGAGCCTTCCTGTTATCTCTGTCCTGGCAATGATCGGGCTGGCGGGCTAACCAATCCCGCCTACAAGCACACATTCGTCTTTACCAACGACTTTGCCGCGTTGCGCACCGATATGCCGTACGGGGAGATGCACCAAGGCCGCTTCTTCCAGGCACAAGCCGAGACGGGCGTCTGTCGCGTCATTTGCTTTAGCCCCCGCCACGATCTGACGCCGGCGCGCATGAAACCGCCGGACATAGGCCGTGTTGTGGATCTGTGGGCGCAGCAGGTGGAGGAGTTAGGCCAGGATCCGCGAATCCGCTATGTGCAACTCTTTGAGAACCGGGGCGCTATTATGGGAAGCTCAAACCCCCATCCGCACGGGCAAGTGTGGGCGACCCGCCGCCTGCCGACCGAGCCAGCCAAAGAGGATCATGAGCAGCGCGCCTATTTTGAGAAGCACAACGTCCCTCTGCTGGTGGACTATCTGGCAGCGGAACTGGATGCGCGGGAACGGGTAGTGGTCGAGAATGAAGGATGGGTGGCGGTCGTGCCGTATTGGGCGGTCTGGCCTTTCGAAACGCTTGTATTGCCCCGGCGGCATGTGGGGCACCTGCCCGAACTTGCGCCTTCAGAGCGGCTCGCTCTCGCTGATCTTCTCAAGCGGCTCTTAACGCGCTATGACAATCTTTTCGAGACAAGCTTCCCTTATTCGATGGGCTGGCATGGACAGCCAACCGACGGCGGCGATTCCTCCCACTGGCAACTTCACGCCCACTTCTACCCACCACTGTTGCGCTCGGCAACAGTAAGAAAGTTCATGGTCGGTTACGAAAAGCTGGCCACTCCTCAGCGCGATCTGACCGCCGAGCAGGCCGCACAGCGCCTACGTGACCTCAGCGAAAGTCATTTTCAAGATTCCTGATTATCCCCTGCTACATTGCGGTACGCATCCCTGGCTGCCTGGTACGCATCGCCGCCGTGGCAGTCGTTGATCACAAACAGCGGAAACTCTTCGACCTCCAGTTCACGAATTGCTTCGCTCATCAGATCGTCGTAAGCGATGACCCGGCTGCTGCGAATCTGCCGCGCCAAGAGCGCGGCAGCGCCGCCCACCGCGCTAAAGTAGACTGCTCCGTATCGGATGAGCGCCTGCTTCACTTCCTCAGAACGGCTCCCTTTGCCGATTAGTCCGGCTACGCCCCGCTCCAACAGCGGCAGAGTGTAGGGGTCCATGCGCCCGCTCGTGGTAGGCCCTGCCGGCCCGATCACTGCGCCCTCTTTGGCCGGAGCCGGGCCAACGTAGTAGATCACCTGACCGGCCAGGGGAAGCGGCAGCGGCTCGCCCCGTTTCATCGCCTCGAAGAGTCGTTGGTGGGCCGCATCCCTTGCCGTGTAAATCCTGCCGGTCAACAGTATCTGCTCTCCCGCCCGCAAGGAGAGTATTGTGTCCTCATCGAGAGGGGCTTGTACAGTCTTTGCCATTATAACTCTACCGTTGCTCGGCGCGGCGCAGAGCAGTTGAGGTTTACCGCCATGGGCAGCGCGGCAATGTGTGTCGCGATTGTCTCGACATGTACCGCCAGAGCGGTGACCACCCCTCCAAGCCCCTGCGGACCGATTCCCAGGCGATTGATTGCGTTCAACAAGCTGTCTTCAAGTTCGGCAATGTGCGGTGCAGGGTTGACGCTGCCGATGGGTCGCAGCAGCGCTTTTTTGGCCGCCATGCCGACCGTGTCCAGAGAGCCGCCGATGCCGACACCCACGATCAGCGGCGGGCAGGCGTTGGGACCGGCCTGCTCGACCGTTTCCAGCACGAAGCGTCGGACGCCTTCAACGCCGACCGACGGGGGAAACATCTGCACGCGGCTCATCAGTTCCGCCCCGAAGCCTTTCTGCAAGGCGCTGATCCGCAGCCCATCTCCCGCCACAATCTGCCAGTGGATCAGAGCAGGTGTGTTGTCCCCGGAGTTCACGCGCAACAACGGATCGCTCACGACCGACTTACGCAGATCGGCATAGGCGTCGCGCGTGGCGGCTTGCAACGCAGCATCAATCTCGCCCCCGCTGAAATGCACCTCCTGGCCGACTTCAACGAAGAGAATCGCCATACCCGTGTCCTGGCAGGTGGGGACTGTTTCGGCCTCCGCATAGGCTGCGTTCTCCAACAGGAGTTCAATGACCTGCTGGCCGGTGGGTGAATGCTCCTGGCGGCGGGCCGTCCGCATGGCGGCCAGATAATCGTCCGGCAGGCTATGGGCGGAACGACGCAATAGTTCTGCGACCGCCCGTCTCACTTCGCAGACATCGACTGTTCGCACTTATCTCGCCTCCCGTCCAATGAGTGCAGGGAGAAGTGAGGAAAGAGAACGCCCCTTGCTCCTCACTCGTTGCCCGTTCGCTCGCTAAAACCATCGACTATCTCGCCGAAACGAGAGTCCGTCGACGCCAGTTCGGCTGCCCGCTGAAAGCCTGGGTAAACGGCGGGATCGTCGTGATCGAGCAGAAAGCGTCCCCAAGCGCCCAGTGCGTGGATGGCAGCTCGCTCCGGTTGCAGAGTCAGCGCGTTGTCCGCATACAGAACAAGCAACTCGCCGACGGTCAGTTCGAATCCGAAAGCCGCGGAACTGCTGGGAATCGGCGTGTCGCCGGAGAAGGTCGGCATCCCGATTGTCCACAAAGCGTCGAAAGCCAATTCCCAGTCACCGGCGAAGACGTGGCTCAGCAGCGGGAAAGGGCTGGCAAGAGCAATCTGACGGCTGACGTCCAGGTGGTGGCGAATCCAGACCGCGTTCCAGTGGACCGTCTTGTCTGCCGGCGCCAGGAGTTGGGCCTGTTCGATCTGAGCCAAAGCGTCGGCGTACAAGCCCGTTTCGGCCAATTCCAGCGCATTGCTGTTCAAGGCGCGCAGGTCGTCGGGATGATCTTCGGCCAGGGACCTGGGCGCCGCTTCGACAAGCGTCTGTCCCTCCCAACGGAAGAACCGGGCCTTGTAGAGTTGCAAACCGCAGGCGTAGCAGAAAATGTACGGGTCGCTGTTATTGAGCAACAGATCTACTTGCCCATCGCCGTTTAAGTCGGTTACGGAACCGGCCTCGGGAATGCTGTTGAAGCTGCTGATGACAACTGATAGCTCCTGCCCGTCCCAGCGCAGCAGCTCGAGGCAACCGCCATGTGCGCCAGCGCCGCCTTGAACGGAGAGCCAGATGTTGGCAGGCTCCGCCATTACCAATTCCAGCGAAAACTCATCCAGATAGTTCACACATGCCAGTTCCACCTGGCTCAACTCCGACCAGCCGCCGGGCATGGCCGCGTGGATCGACACCTTGTGCATTTTGGAGAAACTGTCTGGCGGGAGGCCGTAGGTGAAGGCGACAACCAAGGGCGGATCGCTCTCAGCATCGATGGGTTGTGCGGCCACATTGCGCGTGGGGTCTTGCGCCATGCCGTATTCGGCGGCCAACTGCTCTGTCAAAGTCGCGATATTCGGCGGCGGGGCGGGCGTGGCGGCAACGGGTATCGTGCCGATCCGGCCTTCAAAGGCGGCTACGATTTCGCTGAAGCGGGAATCGTCCTGTGACAGTTCGGCTGCGCGTCGAAAGTCGGCCTGGACCGCGGGATCGTTGGGGTTGAGCAGAAAGCGTCCCCAGGCGCTCAGTGCGTGGATGGCCGCCCGTTCCGGTTGCAGAGCCATGGCCGTATCAGCATACTGGGCCAGGAGTTCGCCGACAATCTGTTCGAAGCCGGACGCCGCCGACTCGTTGGGAATCGGCACGCTGCTTGAGAAGGTCGGCAGGCCGATCGTCCAGAGGGAGTCAAATGCCGTCTCCCAGTCACCGGCGAAGACATCGCCCAGCAGCGGGAACGGGCTGGTGGCGGCTGCCAGGCGGCTGGCCTCCAGGTGGTGGCGAATCCAGACAGCGTTCCAGACGACAGTGGCGTCCTCCGGTGCAGTGCGCTCCGCCTCCTCGATCTGCGACAGCGCATCGGCGAACAGACTAGCTTCGGCAAGTTCTATCGCACGATCGTTCAGAGCCCGCAATTCAGCGGGATGTTCGTCGGACAACAGCGTTGGCGTCACCTCCACCAGCGCCTTTCCATCCCAATAGAATAGTTGTGCCCAGTACTGTCTGACACCGCACGCATAACAGAAAATGTAGGGGTCGCTGTTGTCGAGCAGCAGGTCCAACTGACCATCGTCGTTCAGGTCCGTCATGTATCCGGCATCGGGACTGCTGCTGAACCCGCTGATCACTGTCGCAAGACTTTCTCCGTTCCAGCGCAGCAGTTCAAAACAACCGCTGTGAGCGCCAGCGAGGCCCTGGACGGTCAGCCAGACTTCAGTTTGACCGAAATCAACCTGATTCAGTGAGGATTCCGTCAGATAGGAGACGCACTCAAGTTCGACACGGTTCAGCTCCGACCAGCCTTTTGGCCCCGGTGTGTGGATCGACACTTTGTGCTTGAATGAGGAATCGTCGGGCGGATAGGCCACGGTAAAGGCGACGTAAAGAGGCTTGTCACCCGCGGCCTCGATCCGCTTGGCAACCACACTGCCCGCGATGTCCTGCGCCAAGCCGTATTCGGCAGCTAATTGGTCTGTCAGTTCACTGAGGTCGGGGGCTTCTAATGTACTTGCGGCTGGCGTGGGCGTTGGAGGGAGGGGAAGAAATTCCGATTGCACGCAGGCACCAGCAATGAATGCGAAGGAAAATGACAAGAGGTACAGCGAAATCAAAGGGACAGTTCCGGCCCCCCATTCATTCATTGAATCGCCTCTCCACTTCAAAAGAAGCAACGTCTTCATCGAGATCGATTCAAGCCTGTAAAGACATCTTCGACTCGGAAATCAAGGTTGAAATAACCCTGTTGACCTCCTCCGAAGACAGTATTTTCTTTAGGAGTTCCACAAGCACCTCTTTGTCTTTGGCGATCACCTCCAATTCTCTCATTGAATCAAATACTTGAACTGGATAGCTACTCTCAAACCCATAAGTCAAATCGACTATTTTGACTCTGTATCCTCCTAGCGCCGGCGCAACGACATATAGTGATACGTTGAAATTATGGGAAATCGGTAATTCGGAGCGCGTTACTCGCCCTTCAAGCAACTCATTGGTAAGTTCCCGCAGCAACCCTGCCTGTTCTCGCAAGATAACAGTTGGAGTTCGTCCCATGTCGATGTCGCCAAAGTCTCCCCACAGGTTTTGTGCTGTCATTGTAGAGCCTCGCTTTAGAGCCTGTTTGAAAAGGGTCTGGTAAGGGATAAAACGGCACCTAAGGTACAAGTTATAACGGGCAGATAAAGGGTTTCGGGTAGTGGTTATGTATTGACTGATGAGGCTCAATCCAGTAGGCTGGTTGTCGCCAAACACAAACCCAGCTACAAGAAAGAGCCTCATCATGATCACAAGTATTATCGTACACCGTTGTCCCCATTGCAACAGCGAAGACATCTGCAGAAATGGGCACGATTATAAGGGCGCCCAGAAGTATCACTGTCACAGATGCAAGAGCTACGGGACGCTGAATGCCAGGCAAGGCTATCGTGAGGAAGAGAAAGAGCTGATCTTGCGGGCTTACCAGGAACGCGCCAGCATGCGTGGTGTGGAACGCATCTTTGGCACGGCGCGCCAGACGCTGGCGCGTTGGCTACGCCACAAGGCGGCCCGGTTGCCAGCGCTGGAGGCAACTTTGTGGGCCGCTGCGCCGGACGACGTGCTGGAACTGGATGAGTTATGGTCATTTGTGGGCAAAAAGAGCAACCAACGCTGGGTCTGGATTGCCCTCTGTCGGCGCACCCGACAGGTCATCGCCTGCTTCATCGGCGACCGCAGCGCCGACAGTGGCCGGGCTTTGCGCCAACTCATCCCCCAAAGCTATCGTTCTTGTTGTTCCTGCAGCGACTTCTGGGAGGCGTATCAATTGGCCTTCGACGCCGCAACGCACCGCGCCGTGGGCAAGGAAACGGGTCAAACCGCCCACGTCGAGCGTTGGAACAACACCCTGCGCCAACGCTTGGCTCGCTTTGTGCGCAAAACTCTGTCTTTTTCCAAGTCCGACCATTTCCACAAATTGGCCTTGAAGTTGCTCATCCATGATTACAACTTGCAGTGCCTATCAGTCAATGTGTAACCACCACCCTTCTGGTCATGTTCTTGGAGTGTTGGCAGGCAAAGTTGCGGCACGAGCAGGGAGTGGTTGAATGCGCCAGCCGTTCGCAATTTGGGCGCAATTTTGCTAATGTTCAGCATGAAATGTCCGCTTTGTCCGCTTTACCCCCCCCTCTCGATTACTATACGAAGAAAAATGCCTTGTGCTCGTTTGCGGAGGCCGTCGCTGCCGGCAGGCGGCCAGCGAGTGCAACGGGGTCTGGCTCAGCCCGATGCCTGCACGACAGACATTATACCACACTCTTGTACTGGTAAACGGCAACGACTCTCAAAGGGGTGCATCCCAAAATGGGGGTGAGTTTCTGGCTACCTCTGGGGAGTTACACTGGGGAGTTACACTGGGACCTTCAGCCCGCTACTCTGGACAACCCCAAATCTGGGATGCACCCCTCTCAAAGGGTGCATCCAGGATTCTTGCGCAGTCGTTGTCTGAATTGTGGCCTTCGGGACATGGGGATGCGTTCTGACTAAAGCGCAGGCGCATTTGCCAGCATATCAGGACGCGCCCACCCGCCAGTAAAGAAATTCGGATAGCCCCTAAGAACTGGGGACGATTTCATTTTGGGGCGCGGGCAGCGAATTCGTGTGCGTCCCGGATTTTGGGTCGTGACGCGGGAATCGCGGTGTGAGCGGGCTGTCAGGGGGTGGATTCCAGGAAATTTTTGCAAAAATGTCCGCTTTACCCCCCCCTCTCCGACTACTATACGAAATGAAACGTTGTTTCGCGTTGACGGAGGCTGGCGCTGTTGGCAGGCGGCCAGGGGTTGGCTTTGCCTGACCGATGCACAGAGGTATTATACCACACTTCAGTTTTGGCAGGTGACAGGCTCGGCAGATGGGGCGTATCCAGGATACTTGACGCGCTTCTCGCCCTATCTTGTCAGCTATGCGGGGTGCGGGCGAGACGCCCGCGATTTTGAAGGTTTCTTGTATTGGCGTTGGCAATGAAAGCCTCTCCGCCAAAAAACCTTCAAACCCAGGGGGATATGCAATAATCTCGGATGCACCCCAGGTGGATTGGCTGAGACTCACTTGACGGACAATCGATCGGGATGCACCCACTATGATCCTGGATTCACCTCTGTGGACAATTGTCGGGATGGCTTGTCCGCGAATCGGGGGCCAACCGAACATGGAAAGGGAAGAGCCGACCTCTTCTTCGTCCCTCCCTCTTCATGGAGATGGGGCCCACAACAGGTATCGCGGCCTGGTTTACTCAGACTCGCTCCGGCTGCAATGCGCCGACACCGAAAATTGTGGAGAACTGCTGCCCATTCGCCGCCTTCGTCGCCGCGTCCATGTAGCAGGCGCTGAACGCCCTGCGAGGGATGTCCGTATTGTTGACTTCCGAACTATGGGGCAGATGGTTGTGAAGCAGAACACACTCGCCCGCCTCCAGTTCCAGTTGGATTATCTCAGCGTCGCGCGTTAGTTCGACCGCCTGCTCCGGGGTCATAAAGCCGGAGGGGTTGGAGGGATTGATCAGCGTGTGGTGGGCGCCGGGCACAATCTGCACACAGCCGTTTTCCACCGTCGCCGGATCAAGCGCCGTCCAGATGGTGATCTGCGGATCATGATCAAGATAGTTCCAGCGGTCCTGGTGCCAGACAAGCGGCGTGCCTTCGCGGGCCGGTTTGTTCATGAACATGGCCCGGTAACAGGCCACCGTGGTCGACTCCCCGTATACACGGGCGCAGATATGGCGGAATAGAGGCTTCTGCATATAGGCGAGAAAATAGGGATCGCACTCCAGATCCTGGATTTTCCTGTAGCTGAGCGTCGCCCCTTTGTGGCCTTTGCTCTGGGGGCCGGGCTTGCCGGTGCCTGGTTCGCGGTCCAGTTGCATGGCCATCCGGTCATAGTCCAGCGGCGCGCGCCCTAGCATGATGTCATCCATGCGCTGCTGCAAGACGGCCAGTTCCTCGTCACTCAATACCTTGCCCAGGCGCAGAAAGCCCTGGGTTTCAAATTGACGCCATTGATCCTCGGAAAGTTTGTCGGCCATGCTGATCTCCTGAATTGGTCAGTCTATACTGTTGCAGGCTGCCGTGCGAGTCGCCTCTCAAGAATCGAGCCTAGTCCAAGCGGGACTTGAGTTTCACTCGCCAGAGGGTCACATCGGGCGGGTCGATTGTGAGCGAGTAGAGTTTTGCGCCGGGCGCAATGTGGAAGCGAAGTTTGGCGTAATACTCCGATTGGGCCAGTTGCGGGTAGAGCGACATTCGGTCTTGGCTGACAGGCGGCCAGCCCGGCTTACCGTTCCAAGAGAGCTGGCCGTCGAGCGTGTCGGCGCGAATCGGGTCGCAGTCGGCGGAGGTACAGCCTGGAATCGGCCGGCCTGTATCCTCCAGCAGTTCATAACGCAGTTCACCGGCGCTGGCATCGACATTGACCCGAATCTGGCCGCCCTGTTCCTGGCGAAAACGGTGGGTGGTGAGGAGGCCGGGCGCATAGGATTCAGTCTCGACGCTGACATAGCCGTCCGGACGCAGGCGCGCGACCCCCTTGCCACGTCGGTTGGGCGTCGTGTACGGCCCTTGCCAGGGCTGGGCGTTGTAACCGTTGTGCGTCAGATTGCCCGCCATGAAGAAGAACCAGAGTTGGTTGTCGTGCAGAATCGGCCCATCGGCGTAGACCATGCCCCAGTCCCAGGTGCCAGCCTCGCCGCGTGGAATGAACGGCTGGCGGTAGCGTGTCCAGGAAACGGTGTCGCGGCTGACCGCCAACTGTGTCTCGACGAAGCCGTCGACGCGGGCCGGCAGCGCTGAGGAACCGCTTTCGCCGCCGCCCCAGTATCGCTCAGCGTCGGCGATGCCATAGGGTTCGCTCAGGTCGGTCTGGAAGGTGTGCAGCATGAGGAGGTGCAGGCCGCCGTCGGTACGGCTGATTGGATCGAAGCCGGCCGAGTAGAATTCGGTGCCCGGCGGGTCCAGCAGGTCTTGCTCGATTACGGTGCGCAGGCCGGACTAGTTGAGGAAGTCCTGGCTGTCGCGGCGTCCGAGGACGCGCGTGCGGCGGTTCGAACCGCGCTGGGAGTAGTGCAAGTAGGGCGCGTCCGGGTCGATCACGCCGCCGAAGGTCTCGGCTGGCGAGCCGAAGTTGAAGAGCATCTTCTGTCGGCTGTGGCGGTCAACGGGGTAGCGATGCCAGTTGTAGCCGTCCTGCGAGAAGTGGGCTTGCCAGCGCGGCGCGCCGGAATCGTCAACAGCGGTCGGCTGGTTGTCGATCTGTTTCCAGCGGCGCGTTTCATCCTGTTCGTAGGGATCCCGGATCAATGAAAGGTGCTGTGCATGGGCGTTGGTGATGTTGTTGCGCGTTGAGCCGTCGAACTCGACCAGTCCCAGTTCGGGCCGTTCCCAGTTCAGCCCGTCGCTCGAATCGAGCGCGCACAAGAGCGTCTGCTCCCCTGTCCAGGCGCGGTAGTACATGCGGAAGCGCCGCTCGCGCTCGTCGTAGATGACGCGTCCGGGCTGCGCGAGCTGGGATTCCCACGGGCGGTCGAAAGGGATGGCGAGCGGCTCGTCGACGGTTAGTTTTTGCGGCTGATTGATGACGCGGCGCGCGCCGTCCAGCGACTCGATAAAGTAGTCGTCGATGAACAGTTGCTTGCCTGGTGACAGTTCCATTTGTGATTTCCTCGCGCGCCTCGGTAATGGATCTTGGCAGTTTCCATCGGTACTACTATTGCGGAAACGGCCCTCATTTCCTTCTGCTGCCAAACGAACTGACCAATGCCGTTCCTTCACCAAGAATAGCAGAATTGTTGCAATCAGTCTTTCAAGAGTTCTTGGAACGGGATCGCTTGTGCCACGCTCTTGCGAATTTTGAGCGACCTGTATTCCTCCGTCTCAAAAACGCTTTCCCTATCAAATTTGACTGTTTGCTTATCCCACTTCGGACTCGATTGCTGTGCAATGAGGAGGTACTGCACCACGATTCTCGATTCTGGAATCTGTAGGTCGCTATCTACCTCGAAAGCAGAAACAAGATAATGCAATAGGGGCAAAGACCGCCGTAGCTGTTCTCTATGGCGAGGATCTCCTTGCAGCGTTTGCTTCAACTCGACAAATAAGACGTAGTATCTGTCATCCAACTGAGCTACCAGCAAGTAATCGCAGATATGCTTCAGCCACTTGCGGGTCAGGGCTGATAAGTGGCCTACCTCATCCAGACGTATCGTGGTGACCGTGGGCGGAGCGCCAACTATACGTACCGCCATATCCACAAACTTGCCTCTTTCCTCAAGCAGAATGGTGCGGCTCTTCTTCCTATCTTGTAGACGCAGTTTCTCCGCTGACAGATTCGCGCTCAACCACGTATTCAACGACACGTCAATTGTCCTCGTCCTCAATCATGAGTCGAGACGCCAGTTCGTTTGATGCCCGATTGATCTCATTTATCGTCTTGTCAAAGACTGGCATATCAATGCCAAACTTGTCAATTGTACACGGGGTCAAGGTGTTGTCTTCCGCTACATACGCTCGAACAGATTCCGGTGGCAGGAAATCATCCTTCTTGTATTTCAGCTTCTTGACGATCTTACTCTTATTCTCAAATGATTTGCTTAGCATAATCAGATTGTTTATCTCTTTGATGAGATAGTCGCTGTGCGTGGTGATCAGGACCTTTACGCCAGCCCGTACCAATCGCGCCAACAGGCGTGCGAACTGAATCTGGTTAGCGGTATCGAGATGGCTCTCCGGCTCATCAATGAAGAGGAGATGGTTCTTGTGCGCGACGTGGCGCAAGAAAAAGTACAGGTCTGCCAGTCCGCGTGCTGAAGAAGAAGCGCGATGCAAAGGCAGGCTAAAGCCGCGTTCCTTGCGCGCCTTTGACCTGAACTGGATGTCGTCTCCGGAACTCCTGTAGAATCCCTCCATGATATCCTTAATATCATCGAAAAGTTTGTCTTGGAATATCTCGCTTCTGTCCCTCTGGAAGTAGGGAAGGTTTCTGGTGTAATCGATGTTTTCCTTGATGGGAAGTGAATAGCGGCTGGTTACGTTGTCTATCAGAAGGTAGGGGAAGGCGGAATCCCTCATCTTGGCGTCTCCCATCTGCTGCAACAGGTCCATCACCCGGCTCTTGGTGAAGTCAAGCTCTTTGTAAAACAGCGAGATGCCGAAGCGCTCTGCGCAGAGAATGAAGGGTTCAAGAGAAAGTTCGGGATAAAGGAATTGAAGACCAATCGACGACACCAGAAGGTCGGAGAGGAGACGCCCGTACGCCTTGTCACAGGTTGCGATTATTTCACTTTCCTCAAACTGGATCGAAAGGAGACCGCCCGCGCGCAGGGCTACTTCATATTGGTGTTGTTCGGGCAAGTCACCGGCAAGCTCGACTTCGATTGCAGCGCCGTCAAGAGCGTCCTCTGAAGAATTGAGGACATCAGCCAAAGCTTGGGCGGAGAACTCTCCAGACACTGCTTGAATCAACGCCTGGCGCTCCTGGATGAGCGTTTCGCGTTTGAGTTGACACCTTGCCTGCCCCTCGACAACCGCCTTCCTAATGAGATTCTCTATCCCAGTACGTGTACGTCCCCCGGTTTTCTGCGCGCCGATACCTTTCCACATCTTCAGAAAGCCGTAGAGCGTGTAGGCCAAGTAGGTCTTGCCTGTGTTATTGCGACCGGCAATGATGGTGAGATCGCCCAGATCGAGTTCAGCTTTTTTCACGGGGCCAAGTCTTTTGAATCGAAATCTAACTTGAGGCTGTTCCGTTTCGCTGGCTGATTGCATTCCGCTGCTCCCTAGATTGGGACTATCATAGTCTCCCAAAGGCTCCAGACAAGTATCAACATTGTCCACCCCAACCGTCTAAGGGCAGGTATCTCTGGTGAGCAGATGGGCGTGTGATTTTGTCTGATAGACTCTGCCACCAACCAGATTCTTGAAATCTCTGTGCAATGCTTGGTCATTGGAGACTAAGAGCCTGTTTGAAAAGGGTAAAGCTAAGGGCAAAACGGCGCAATTGATACGAATTATGGCGTGCAGATGAAGGATCTGACTGCTTTCGGACGGTTGTTTTCGGCCTATCTGGGCGATACGCGTTACTTTTCAAACAGCTTCTAAGACGTTTACGGCTGCCACAAGCGCAAGAGCGACGATATGTTCGTCATCCGACTCGACATATCCTTCCAACGAACTCTCCATCTTTTCCACATCTGCTTTTGAAACCAGCCTCAGACTGCCATCCTGACGCAACCTTTCCAGCAGGCGGCTACCTCCCATCTTCCATTCGTTCCGAAGTTTGGGGGTATCGCTGTACACGATTTTGCCATAGTGTTTGCTTAGCCAACGATGCACCGGCCTCATGTCCTCGTTGTGCGGATCGTCAAACTTTCCAAAGAGATTGGCGTCCAGAATTATGCACATCTATGAATCCTCGAAGCCCATGAGCCGGCTGGATTCGTGCAGGAAAAAGTCTCGGTAGTGGGGGGGCACATTGACCAGATTACCCATCCTGTCAAAACTAATGCTATGCACTTTGACAATATTCCTTTTTGGTTCCAGGTAAATCAGTGACACGTCATCTTTGCTGAGACGGCCCTTCATGATTTCAATTCGTGCGCGATCGATCATATAGTCGCTATGCGTTTCTACAATAAACGATTGGTTGCCTATACTTGCAAGCTGGGCCAGCAAAGACGTGAGTTCCGCCTGGGCCTTAGGGTGAAGATGGACTTCGGGCTGTTGCAGCAAGAAGCACCCCTTCTCACCTCGTTTCAAGAAACGAGATTGTGGTTGGGAAGCGTTCATGACATAGACCAGAATTGGCATAATCTGGCTTACTCCGTAGCCAACGTCCATAATGTTTGAATTCGGCCCTCTGACTTTGACTTTCAGTTGAAATGATGCACCCATTGAGCGACCGAGGTTCTTTATCTCGATACTCTGAAAGAGCCCGGAACTTTCACCGAACTTGACAAGCTGATGCCTTAGAGTTTCCCACTCTTCTGGCTTCGTGGCTGCTATCCGCATTAGCCGCATCGGAACGTCGCTACCTTCAGGATCTTGGAATTCTCTGGTCGGATCATAGATCCGTTTCGGCCGAGAACGGACTGGAGAGGTACTGAATACTGGGATTATCGGCTCATATCCTGGACTCAGGAAGCCGTTTCCCTTCTCTAACTTATCCCTCAAATATCTCGAAAAGGCTCTCTGATGTTCGGATTTCTCGTCCAATCTCTTGTTGATGAAGTAAATCAGTGGGAAAAAGGGATCATCGCTATTCAGGCGCTCAGTACCCACGTCTAAGTGATACTGATTCCGTTTCTCATCAAGAATCGTTGGTTCGAATCTCCATTTGATATTGTCTCTCGATTTAAGGACGATTTCTCCATCAGAAAACTTGATCGACATCGACTCGACAGAGGGTTCAAGCCCCCCACTTTTCTCAATATACCTAACTGTGAATTCAACTAATTCATCCTTATCCTCAAAGTTAAATCCTAGGCAAAAATTCTTCTCTGGTTTCCTGCTTCTTCTAACGATATCTCTGAAGATCCCCATTGAATATGGATTTGAATTGAAGTCGACTCCCTTCCCACTCAGGTAGTCGGCCAATGCCTGAAAACAGGCCAGAGCGGTGGTCTTGCCAGTACTGTTTTCCCCGACCAGAAAGGTCAACGGGCGAATATTGAACTGTTGGCGGTCGGCGAAACAGCGAACCTCCTCTATCGTGAATTGAGTTATGTTCACAGTTCTACCTCCAAAAACAACACTGCTTCATCTCCAGATGTGTAAGGGACTTCCATTGTATGGCTGGAAGGCCCGACAACGGCGACGCCACAGGTAGCTTCACTCGTATGGTCATTCCACAAGGCGGTAGAGCCAAACATAGGAATTCACTTGCTGCTACGCTGACTCAGGCCTTGATCCCCGTCAGCGCGATCCCCTGGATGAAGTGTTTCTGCGCCAGGAAGAAGACGATCAGGATCGGAATGATCATCATTGTTGACGCCGCCATCAGCGGACCCCACATGGTGCGGCGCTCGAACATGAAGGCCTGGAGACCGAGCGACAGGGTGAACTTCTCGCGGCTGTTAAGGAAGATCAGCGGGCCGGTGAAATCGTTCCAGGCGAACATGAAGCTGAAAATGGCGACGGTTGCAAGGGCCGGCTTGGCCAGCGGCAGGATGATGCTCCACCAGATTCGCAGGCGGCTGGAGCCGTCGATGATGGCTGCCTCCTCCAACTCCATCGGTATTGTCAGGAAAAACTGGCGCAGCATAAAGATGTAAAAGGGCGAGCCGAGGATGGCGGGCACGATCAATGGGTAGAAGGTGTCGATCCAATCGAACCTGGCGAAGAGCAGATAGAGCGGCACCAGAGTCACGATGTAGGGAACCATCATCTGGCTGACCATGACCATATTCCATAGGCCCTCCTGCTGGGTGTTTCGAGTAGGATTTACCGGCGGCGGGAGTAGAACTTTGATACCCGGCGTGAAATGCAGAAGCGACTTTATACGTCTCCGACAATCGCTGCCGATCGAGGCTGTGGCAAGAGTTTTGTGCGCCCAAAGTCCCAGAGCGAAGCCTACTGTCAGTACCGTCCGACCGGGTTGAGAACTGTAGCTTTTCCGCTCTGCCTTGCAGTCATAGCGCGACGAGGCGAGATTGACCTTTTTCGGGAACTTTGTGGGACGCTGAACACTTTCATTTTATCGGATATTGCTGAAAAAAGTAAATCCTTCAGAGGTGTGCGAAATTTTTCGGTTTGACAGGATGGTCAGCGAATGTTTATGATGGGGACGTAACAGTGTCCTATGCTTGGTAGCTCCGCGGTCGCAGTTCGCAGACCATCCCCTCAGCGAAAGCTGAAACCTGTTCACTAACGCCCACAGAGAGAAATGAATCATGTCACTCACACCGTCGCAGAAGTTGCAGTATGAGCGGGATGGCTTTCTGTTGGTCGAGGATCTGTTGACCGAGACCGAGATTGAGCCCCTGCGCAAGCGTACAGAGGAGATTGGCTCGGGACGTCTTACACATATTCCCAGAGAGTGGAGGCGTGAAGAGCCAGCCATTCAGGCCGAACTGGAAGGCGGGCCGAGCGGTCTGGACAGGCTGCGCAAGCTGGAGTTCCTGGCCTGGTACGACGACCTCTACCTGGGGCTGGCGAAACATCCCAAGATTCTTGCCGTCGTCCAATCTCTGCTGGGAACGCAGGACCTTAAACTACTGGCGGACGAGATGTTCATGAAACCGCCCGTGCATGGATCGGCCAAGGAATACCACCAGGACGCGGCGTCCTGGCCGTGGCTGCTGCCGCAGTCTTGGGTTACGGCGTGGATGGCGCTCGACGATGTAACGCTGGAAAACGGCGCGTTGCAAATGATCGCCGGCAGCCACAAGTTGGGGATGGTGCCTGCCGAGTGCGTGGAAAAGTTGGAGACGGACGATGTGCTGGCGAAAGAGGTGACGGCGCCGGTGAAGGCCGGGGGCTGCATCTTCCTGCACAGCCTTTCTCTCCACGCCACTGCCGCCAATCAGACGCAGCGCCGCCGCCGCGCACACGCCATGCGTTACATCCCGTCCGCTGCCAAGTGCCTGATTGACTTGAGCCAGCTACCGGGCTATCGATCCGACATTCTGCTCATTCAGGGCAAGGAGTCCACCGCACCCTATGCCGTCTGACACTGCGCACAGACTGAACACGAGAATAGACGCCCCCAATCTCTCACAGATCCAGGGACTCGGCCATGGCACCCTTTGGCGAACCTCCCGTTGACGTTGGAACCCGCAAACAGTTGTTTGCCGACGACTTCATTGTCGGCCAGCAAGAGAACGTCTTCCGCACGCTGAACCAACCGACCAAATTCCACGACAACCCGCTCATCGAACTTAAGCCGCCGCAACAGGTAGGCGGTGACGAGCATGTCATCGTCATGGGCACGGTGATGTACGACGAGGATGAGCGCCTCTTCAAGATGTGGTATGAGTGCGCCGACTACCCCTGGTCGTTCAACGTGATCGCCTATGCCACCTCCGATGACGGCATCCATTGGGAGCGGCCCAATCTGGGGATCATCGACCATCGCGGTTCCACTGACAACAACTTCGTTTTTCACCGCGGCCAGCGGAATGTTACCTCCGGCATCTACAAGGACCCGGTGGCGGCGGATCCGGGCAGGCTTTACAAGATGATCTACAACTGCGGTGACGGTGTCGGCGTCGCCTTCTCGGCGGACGGTCTGCGCTGGAATCCTATGCCCGATGTGCGGGTGGCCAAGATCAGCGACAGCCCCCACTCGGTGATGTGGGAGCCGCGGCTGGAACGTTACGTGGCGCATAGCCGCCACTGGGAGAAGATCGATTTCGCCGACGGCTACGGCTACGGCGGACCGAGCGGGAATGGTACGCGCGTCGTGTTGCAGAGCGAGAGCGAGGATTTCCTCAACTGGAAGCCCTACGGGATCATCATGGCGCCCGACGACGATGATCTGCCGTGGGACCGGCAGTTTTACAACATGGAGTGGATGCCCTACGAGGATGTCTATTTGGGCTTCATTGCCGCCTACCACGTGTTGCCGGGCATGGAACCTAAGATCACGCCGGGCGCGCCGTGGATGGATAAGGTGGACATTCAACTGACTTTCAGCCGCGACAACCACACGTGGATGCGCGCCGGCGACCGCCAGGTTTTCATCCCCACCGGGCCGGAGGAGCATGACGAGGGCATGGTCTTCGTGATGCAGCATCCACTTGTGGTAGGGGATGAGATTTGGTTCTACTATGCAGGCTTCAGCGGTCTGCATTGGGCGACAAAGCGCAATGAGCCGCAGGGGGGCGTGGTCTGTCTGGCCAAGCTGAGGCTGGACGGATTCGTGTCGATGGACGCGGGCGAGGGCGCGCTGACGACCAAGAAACTGACGATGGCGGGCGAACGACTAATCGTAAACGCCGATGCCAGCCTCGGCTCAATGGCCGTCGAAATCCTGGATGGCGAGGGTCGCCCTATCCCCGGATATGGACGCGAGGAAGTCGAGTTGATCGCCAGCGACGGCCTGCGCCACACTGTGCGCTGGAATGGCAGCAGCGATGTCGCGCAACTGTACGGACGGCCCATCACGCTAAAGTTTCACATGGAGCGCGCAAAGCTCTACTCCTTTGTCTTTGCCAAGTAGCAAGGAGGCGGAGGAATGCCTCTTTGATTCAACAGAGTAGTTCGGAATCCCGTTTCACTTCAGGCAGGAGGAGAACCCTATGAGGAAGTACACCTTATTGTTGAGCGTATTGCTGGCCCTGAGCGTCCTGGTTTCTGCTTGCGCCGGCGCGGCCCCCGCAGCCCCGGCGGATGCGGATGGAGGCGAGCAGATGGCGGAGGATTCGTCTGCGGACGCAGAGGCGGCGGCGAGCGGTCCTCGCTACGGCGGGACGTTGCGCTTGCTGCTGGACGAAACCAGCCCAACCTACTATTCGTGGGAGGTATCGATCGCTTTCGACGCGGTCGACGCCAATACGATGACCAAATTGGTGCCGCGCACCGGCGAGATTATTGGTGACCTGGCCGAAAGCTGGGATATATCCGACGATGGCCTGACCTACACCTTCCATCTGCACGAGGGCGTCCGCTGGCATGACGGCGAGCCGCTGACGGCCGAGGATATCGCCTGGAGCTACCAGACGGTATCCGACCCGTCAGCGCAGTCGATCTGGGGTCAGAAGCTGAATGACGTGGTCGGCTTCGAAGAGTACAAGGCCGGCGAGACAGACACTTTGGCGGGCGTGATCGTGATCGACGACCTGACGCTTGAAATCCAGTTGCAGCGGCCCAACGCCTTCTTCCCCTCGGTTCTGCCCGATGTTTCGATCTGGCCCAAGCATCTTCTGGGAGAGGTGCCGCGTGGTGAACTGCGCAACCATCCTTTCTGGGTCGAGCAGCGGATTGGCAGCGGACCGTTTAAGTATGTGCGCGAGGTGCCGGGCGAGTTTGTCGAGTTTGCGCGTAATGACGACTACTTCAAGGGCAAGCCATACATCGAGCGGGTGTTGATGGTGCGCGGCAGCCGAGACGCCCACCTCACGGCCCTGGAGGCAGGTGAGGTAGACGGCCCGATGGGTGAGATGAGCCCGCAAGAGGTCGAGCATCTGAACTCCTTCCCGCACCTGTTCGCCGGGGGCGCAGGCGGGGTTTCGCTGCCGATGTTCATGGCGATCAAGCAGACCAAGCCGGAACTGAACCTGCCTTTCCGCCAGGCGTTGGCCCACGCCATTGACCGCGACGCCATCCTGGAGGAGATCTTCAAGGGGCAGGTAATGATGATCGACTCCTTCATCCCCGGCGGCCCCTACATGAAGCCGAATCTGGATCACTGGAACTACGATCCCGATCTCTCCCGCCAGCTGTTGGAAGAGGCCAACTGGGATCCGGACCGGGAGCTGTACATCTTCTACTACTACCAGTCGGCCTGGGCGCATGAGATGATGACCGCGATTCAGGCCTATCTGACGGAGGTAGGGATCAAGGCGCGCATCCGCTTCGGTGACTGGTCGGTCGACGAGCAGGACTGGTACCTGACCGACACCGCCGACATAGAGATGGGCGCGCAGTCGTTGTTTGGCAGCCCTGACAATTTCATCCAGGTGTCCGGCTGCGATTACGAGTACCCGGCCGGTTGGAACGGCACGCACTACTGCAGCGAGCGCCTCGATGAACTGTTTGCGCTGGCCAAGACGACGACCGACGAGCAGGAGCGCAAGGATCACTACAACGAGGCGCAGGACATCCTCAACGAGGACCTGCCCTTTGTGTGGCTGTTCAGCAAGCCGGCCGGCATCGTCTACAACAACAGAGTGCATATCGAGTCCGACGGCCTCTACATCTGGCGTCGGCAGTTCGAGAAGAACATCCACGAGTGGTGGATTGAGGAGTAGTGGAACCCCAGTTGCCAGTGGCCTGCGATGCCACTGGCAACTGCTGCCTATGACCACTCGTCGCCCGCTACTGGACACCAGGGCTACGGGCAACGAGGAACACTCCTTCCATCCCGCAACGCCCAATGAATCTATCTGAAAATGATTGAGGAATCCACGAGTGGGTGAGTATATCCTGCGACGACTGGCGGTCAGCGTTCCCGTGCTTGTGATGATCACGGCTCTGATCTTTATCCTGCTGGAAATGGCGCCCGGAGACCCGCTGGCTGCGATGCTGGCGCCGGCGCGCGGGGTGGTCGCGCCGTCCAAGGAGTACGTTGAGGAGTTACGCAAGGAGTATGGCCTGGACCGACCGGCGCCTGTGCGCTATCTGATCTGGCTGGAGCAGGTGGCGCGCGGCAATCTGGGAGCATCGGTGACGACCAGCAGACCGGTGGTGCGCGAGATAAGAGATCGCCTTCCAGCCACGCTGGAATTGATGGTCGTCTCCACGCTCCTGGCGATCACGCTGGGCGTTACCCTGGGCGTCTACTCCGCCCTGCATCAGTACTCGATCCTTGACTACATTCTGATGGCGTTGAGCTTCACCTGGGTGTGTGTGCCCGCCTTCTTTTTCGCCTTGCTGGTGATCTTTCTCTTCGCTATCCACCTCGACTGGCTGCCGGCCGGCGGCCTGCGCACGCCCGGTATCGAGAGATTCTCCCTGCTCGACAATCTGAAGCATCTGATCCTGCCGGCCTTCGTCCTTACAATGGCGAACCTGGCCGAGTATGTGCGTTTTACGCGCGCCAGCGTGTTGGATGTCATGCAGTCCGATTTCGCTACCGTCGCCAGGGCCAAGGGGCTGCGCGTGCATACGATCATTTACCGCCACATACTGCGCAACGCCCTGATTCCAATCGTTACGCGCGTCGGCCTCAGTGTGGCGTGGCTGTTCAGCGGCGCGCTGATCGTCGAGACCGTCTTTCGCTGGCCGGGCCTGGGCGTCCTGATGTTGCAGGGCGTGATGACCCGAGACTATCCTCTGATCCTGGGCATGAACCTGTTCATTGCCGTTACAGTTCTATTGAGCAATCTGGTAACGGACATTGCCTATGCCTTTGTCGACCCACGCATTCGCTTTACATGATCCCGCCGGGGGATGCTAGTGCATTTGAACAGTCAGACCGATGCAAGATGAATCGACCTTGACCGGCGCCAACGCGTCAGACGCAGTCGTTGATCTGGGCGGTCGGCGCGCGCCGATCACGCCGACCGGCTACGCCTGGCGACGATTTCGCCGCCACAAGCTGGCCCTTGCCGGACTGGTAACGGTGACAATACTGATCATCCTGGCGATTTTCGCGCCAATGGTGAGCCGCTATCCGCCCAACAAGATCAATTTGCGCGAAAAGGAGGACCCGCCAACTTTGGCGCACTGGCTGGGCACTGATCAGACGGGCCGCGATGTCTGGAGCCGCATTATCTACGGCGCGCGCATCTCGCTGCTGGTCGGTTTCGCGTCGGCCACGCTGGTGACGCTGCTGGGCACTGTCCTGGGCGCGGTCATGGGCTATCACGGCGGCATGGTCGATGGCTTTCTCAGCCGCGTAACCGATACCTTTATGTGTTTTCCCACTCTGATCATCGTGACGGTATTGGTCGCCATGCTGGATCCGGGTATTCAGAACACGATATTGGTGATCGGGCTGTTCTGGTGGCCGAGTCTGGCGCGGCTCGTGCGCGGGCAGTTTCTCAGCTTGCGAGAAATGGACTATGTCATGGCGTCGCGTGCCTTGGGCGCAAAGCCCAACTCCATCATCTTCCGTCACATTCTGCCGAATGCGGTCGGGCCGGTGTTGGTTCAGATGACCTTTCTCGTCACCGGCGCGATCCTGACCGAGGCCAGCCTGAGCTTCCTCGGCCTGGGCGTGAACGAACCGACAGCCAGCTGGGGCAGCATGTTGTTCCACGCCCAGTCGCTGCGCATCCTGGAGACGATCCCGTGGATTTGGATTCCCCCGGGCTTGATGATTGTCATCACTGCGCTGAGCGTCAACTTTATCGGCGATGCCCTGCGCGACGCGTTCGACCCGCGCATGGTTATTGAGTAGGATGTCATTGCTTGGAATCTTGGGGACAACAGGCGTCGGCGTCCCGCCAGCAAAACGGTTGCCACTCTTCATACCCAATTGCCGATTGTAAGACTGCTCGAAAGAGGGTACGATTGTCCTGACTCGGTGACGCATTGGAGTGGGAAGCGGGTCTCGGTTGCCGGTCCAACGGAATGCTTAGAGAGGAATGAGACATGGTGGAAGACGCAACGCTTGAGGAGCAACTCCTGCACTTGAAACTGGATGGATGGTGCGTTGTCGACAATGTGATCCCTGAAGAGGAAGTCGAGTGCGTGCGGGAGAGTGTTGCCGCGTCAACGCTCAAGTACCAGCGGAGCGACGCGCCGACCAGCATCGGACATCGAACCGGTCTGATCAACTACAATCAGTCTTTCGCCCCCTATCTGGTTGCGCCGCACTTTTTGGGACTGATCAGAGCGGCGTTGGGTCCCCATGTGCGGGTATCGTTTACGTCGGCTATGATCAACTATCCGGGCAACGCCCGCAGCACGCTGCACTCCGACTGGCCGTTCAATCAGCACAACGCCGGTCACATTCCAGCCCCTTATCCCGATATTGTCGCCCATCTTACGACCCTGTGGATGCTGTCGCCCTATACGGCCGAGAACGGCGCAACCATCATCGTGCCCGGCAGCCACCGCATGGAGACAAATCCCAGCGCAGATACTTGCAGCCACGACGAGAACGCGCCCTATCCGACCGAGATCCAGGTATCGGGCAACGCTGGCAGCGTATTGGTGATGGACAGCCGCATGTGGCACGCGGCAGGCGCTAACCGCACCGACCAGGCGCGTGTGGCCATGGCGATCCGCTTCGCGCCGTGGTGGCTCAATCTCAACGGTCTGATGCCTGGCTCCGGTGAACGCGCGCGGCTTATGCAAGCGACCGGCTTGAAAGAGAATGAGGTCGAGGCCGTCAGGAAAGAGGTATTCGCCGGGCTGCCGCCTGCGGTCCAGCCCTTGTTCGAGCACTGGGTGGAAAACTAAATGGATACAAATGCCCTCGCCGCAACCCTCGCAGAGCAAGTAATTCCAGAGCGGATCACACAACTGACGTTGGACATGGTGCGCATCCCCAGCCCGCCGGGACAGGAGCGGACCGTGTCCGAATTTTACGCCAAGGAGCTGCGGGAAATCGGACTGGAGGTGGAGCTGGATGAGGAGTTCCCCGACAGCCCCAGCGTTGTGGCATGGCTGCGGGGCAACGGGGAATCGCCAACGCTGCAACTTGACGGACATACCGATGCGATTGACCTGCCAGGCCCGCAGCCCCGCTTCGAGGACGGCTACATCCACGGGCGCGGCTCTGAGGACATGAAGGCGTCGCTGGCCGCGATGGCGGAAGCGGCTCGCATCATTCGCGGGGCCGGTATCAAGCTGGGGGGCGACCTGCTGCTGACCGCGCATGGTCTGCACGAGAGCGCCACCAACGAGACGCTCATCTCGCTGATCGAAAAAGGCGTGCATGGCGACGCGGTTATCGTCACCGAGTTGGGCGGCCATAATCTGCCGATCGCGGGGATGGGCCTCGCCTTTTGGGAGATCAGGATCAAAGGCGACGATAAGGGAATCCACGAGACGGTTGCGCCGCCGAGCACGCCGCATCCGGTGATGGCCGGTCATCGCACCGTGCAGCTTCTCATGGAAAAGGCTGCGGAGCTGGCTAAGGAGCAACTCCCCTACCTGGGTACGGAGTCGATATATGTTGGCCGCTTTCAAGGGGGCGACTATTTCAACCGCCTGCCGGCCTCCTGCGTAATCGCCGGGACGCGCCGTTTCGGCCCAAAGCGCCGCATGGAGGAGATCCACCAGGAGTTCGACCAATTGGCCGCGCGCGTGGCCGAGGAGTGCGGCGCGCAAGTGGATGTGTGGCTGGACGGCGTGCCGGGCTACCAGATCGACGAAAACGAGCCTCTGGCCCAGGTGATCCGGCAGTCGCACCTGCAAGTGACCGGCCAGGAACTTCCGCTCGAAGGTACGCGGGCCGCAGCGAATGTCCCCCACTTTGTGCATTGGGGGAATGTCCCCGCCCTCTACTACGGCGCAACCTACCTGACCGCGCACTCGGATCACGAACGGGTCGAACTGGCGCAGGTGGTGCGCGCCACGAAGGTTTACATCCATACCATCCTCGCCTACCTGGGCGTTGCGGAGCAGTCCATATGAGCGAAAGGCGACAGGTCGTCATCACCGCCAACATTTTTCCGGGCTTGGAGATTGAGCAGGAGATCCTGGCCCCGTTGGGCGTTGATCTGGTCAAGCGCCCCTGCAAGAACGGAGAGGAAATCATCGACGCAGGCAAGGACGCCTCGGCCCTGATTGTGGGCAACGTGCAGATCGACGCGTCGGTACTGAACGGGCTGCCCCAATGCCGGGCGGTTGTCAAACCGGCAGTGGGCGTGGACAACATCGACCTCGACGCGGCAACAGATGCGGGCATCTGCATCGCCAACGTGCCCGACTACGGCACTGATGAAGTAGCCACGCACGCGATGGCTCTGCTACTGAACGCGATACGCTATGTTGACGCCTGCGCGGCTGACGTGCGCGCCGGTAGTTGGAAGCCCAAGCCCCCCTACCCGGTCCAACGCAGTTTCGGGCGCTCCTTGGGCATCATCGGGTTCGGGCGCATTGGCCGCTCGGTGGCGCGCAAGGCGGGCGGCTTCGGCTGGCGTTTGCTGGCGTGGGATCCCTATGTGGACGAGAGCGAGATGCGCCGCCGCGGGGTCGATCCCGTCGACTTTGACACGCTGCTGGCGCAGTCCGACTTTGTCACTCTTCACCTGCCTTTGACCGAAGAGACGCACTACCTGATCGACGCCGGCGCGCTGGCGAAGATGAAGCCCACGGCCTTTCTCGTCAACACGGCCCGCGGCGGCGTTGTCGACCCCGAGGCGCTGTATCAGGCTGTGGAGTCGGGACAGATTGCCGGCGCGGCCCTGGATGTCGTGGACGCCGAGCCACCACCGCCCGATCACCCCCTGTACCGCACCGACCGCATTCTGGTGACGGCGCACGTTGCCTGGTACTCGCAGCAGGCTTTCGACGACTTGCGTGTGAAAGCCGTTGAGGAGGTAGCACGCGTGCTGCAAGGCGAGTTACCGCTCAACCTGCTCAACCCGGATGTGCAGCCGCGTTTCAGTGTGCGCGGCGCGGCGTAATCTCTACTTTGACAATTGATACTGAAAGAACTAACTCGCCCTCAACCACTTGCCTGGATTCAATGAAACGTCGAGATTGGAGCAACATATTATGGCACGTCAGATTGAGATTATTTTGACCAAGCGCAACGTGAGAGGGGTCGCCACACTCCTGGAAGAGGATGCGCCACGCACCTGCGATGCGGTCTGGGAGGCCCTGCCACTGGAAGGGGACGCCTACCACGCACGATGGGCAGGGCGCGAAGTCTATACGCTGGTTCCCCCCTTCGACACGGATCCAGGCAAGGAGAACGCCACGATCCTGCCAATCTCCGGCGACCTTCTCTACTTTGAGATTCCGGCTGCATCGATAGACATCCCGCCTGAGCGACGCACTGGGCAGCCATTCATCGACATCGCCCTTTTCTATGGGCGCAACAACTTTCTGCTCGGCCCCGAAGGGTATGCGCCGGGCAATCTGTTCGCCACGATCAGCGAAAATCTGGACGGCCTGGCCGCGGCCTGCGAAAGCATCTGGCGCGAGGGTTTTGTAGGCGAGCGTATGATTATCCGTCGAATCGAGTGAGAAGTGGTCAGTGGCTATGGGCAACTGAACTACACATGAAATTGACAGCAATTTGGTGAAAAGCGAGAAATGCGGGGAGGGTAATCATCGCCATCTTTCCCCAGATAGGAGACTCAAAATGCAGACTGCTAACGCGAAACCAGATCGGCAAGCGCTTGAGGCAGGCACGGCGCTCCCTTCCATCGTCGTTCCGCCGCCAGGACCACAGTCCCGTCAGTGGACAGAACGATTAGGCAAGGTCGAGCCTCCGAACAGCTCAGTCATCCCACGCGGCGAGACGCCGGTCTTCTGGGAGCGCAGCCGCGGCGCCAACATCGTTGACGTGGACGGCAATCTCTACGTCGATCTCACGGCTGCCTTCTGCGTGGCGACCGCCGGTCACAGCAACCCGCGCATCGTGGAGGCCATCGCCAAACAGTCGGAAACGATGATGCACAGTCAGGGCGGCCTCAATCCCAACCGGATTCGGGTCGAGTTGGCGGAAAAATTGGCGGAGCGTGCGCCGGGCCGGTTGTCCGTTTCGCACATCGCCAACACCGGCGCCGAAGCGGTGGAAACGGCGCTCAAGACCGCCCGCATCTACACGGGCCGCCACAAGATTATCGCCTTCCAGGGTGGCTTCCACGGCAAGACGACAGGGGCGCTGTCGGTCTCTTCGCAAAACTACTACCGGGCCCCGTTCCAGAACATGCTGGCCGATACGACACACGTACCTTACGCCTATCCCTATCGCTGCCCGACCCACTCCGACGACGACGAGTGTTTCTTCTGCGACGGCGGCTATCTGGAGCATGTCCTGACCATGCCCGATTCCGGCGTGGCTGACGTGGCCGCCATTATCATGGAGCCAATTCAGGGGCATGGGGGCTGGATTGTGCCGCCCAAGAAGTTTGTGCAGAAGGTACGGCAACTTTGCGACGAGCACGGCATTCTGCTGATTGCCGATGAAATCATCACCGGTTTCGGGCGCACCGGCCAGTGGTTTGGCATGGACAATTACGACGTTGTGCCGGATATTATCGTTGCGGGCAAGGGGTTGGCCAGCGGCTTCCCCATTTCGGCCACGATCATGAGCGAAGAGGTGGCGGACGCCTGGGGGCCGATGATGCACACAAGTACCTTTTTGGGCAACCCGGTCGGGTGCGCGGCGTCGCTGGCGTCGCTGGCTGAAATCGAAGAAAAGGGCCTTGTGCAGCGCAGCGCGGAGATGGGCGACTACTTCATGTCACGACTTGAAGAGCTACAGCAGGAGCACCACCTGATCGGCGAGGTACGCGGCGTCGGCATGATGGTAGGCGTGGAATTCGTCAGAGATCGGTCGACCCGCGAACCGGCCACCGAGGAGGGCGCGCGCGTGGTTGAGGGCCTGCTACAGCGGGGCATCATCGCAACCAACTACGGCGGCTCCTACCACAACGTGCTCAAGATGTCGCCGCCTCTGGTGATCACCCGCGAACAGCTGGATCGCGCAATCGAGGCGCTGAACGATAGCCTCGCCGCGGTGGAAGCTACACTGTAGAAGAGCGATTTGTGGATTGTTATGTTCTATAGTCTTTGACCACCGGCAACCTGACAATGCGTATTGGCATTCTCTATCCACTGCACTCGGCTGAGGACGATTATCCCTACATGGCCGCCCGGCTTGCGCCGCCGGTGGAGGTTCGCATCGCCCACACCGATGGCACCGACCTGCATACGGTTGAGGATTGCCGGCGCACGGGCGATTGGGATCACCTTTCACCGGGCGTCGAAGAGCTGCGGGCGCACAGTGTTGATGTTTGCATGTGGGCATGCACAAGCGGCAGCTTCGTCTACGGCCTGGCCGGCGCCGAGGAGCAGACGCAGCAGATCAGCGGTCGGCTCGGCGTTCCCGCTTCCAGCACATCACTCGCTTTCGTGAATGCTGCGAGGACAATGGGGATCCGGAGGGTGGCCGTTGCCGCCACCTATCCCCATGATCTGGCCGCTGAATTCGTCGCCTTTCTCGGCGAAGGCGGGATCGAAGCCGTGCAACTGGAGAGCCTGGGCATTTGGACGGCAGTTGAAGTAGGCGATGTCGGTCGGGAGCAAGTGATCGATTTCGTTCGGGCCAACGACCACGCCGACGCCGAGGCGATCCTGATTCCCGACACGGCACTGCATACGGCAGCGATCTTGTCTGAGTTGGATGCCGCGCTGGGCAAGCCTGTGCTGACTGCGAATCAGGTCACCATGTGGGAGGCGCTGCGGCTGGCCGGAGGACTGCATCCGCAGAACGGATTCGGGCAGTTGTTTACTGCTACTGAAGCAACGGTCGGAGAGCGATTATGAGACACCGGTTTCGAGAATACCGCAGAGCCGACCTGGGTGCCCTGGGGCGACTGTTTGACCGAGCGGATCGCCATGACGGCGTGGCGCGTGCCCTGTCGCCAGCTACCGAAGACGAGCTGCCCCTCTATGCGTTCGCGCCGCGCTATCCACTTGGGCTTGAACGCGGCCTGACCCGCGCCGAGGTGCGCAGCCGACTGGGGCATCGATTGACGCAGGTCGAACGGCATATTCTTGTCGCAGGTGACAGCAGTTCGGTAGACGCCTGCGTGGCGGTCTACCCGGTCGGCTCCCTTGCATTTTGGACGCTCGACTCCTTGATTGATCCGGCGCTGCGCGGGGCTGTGCCGTTGGATGAAATAGTCGAAGCGGGCCTTGAACGCATCGGATTCTTGGCGGCAGAGACAGCGCGGCGGGAGGTCGAAGGCGACGGCTCTTTCCGGAGTAACGGGGCGCTCGTTCGCTGCACTGTGGAAGCGCGCGGGTTGAGAGGGGATGCGGAGGTAAGCTCGATCTTGAACAAAGCCGGCTTTCCTGCGGTGAGGACGTTCACGATTATGGCCTGCGAATTGGACGAAGCGCCCCCGGCCAAGGAATCGATCAAGCGCGGGCCAGAGGAAGTGCATTTGCGCGCTTACCGTGCGGGAGACGCGCCGGCCTGGGTAGCCGCGTTCAACGCATCCTTCGCCGATCACTGGGGAGGATTTTCGTATACCGAGGCAAGTTGGGGACGACACGTGGCCTCTCCCCGCTTTCGGAACCAGGTCAGCGTTGTGGCCGAGTCAGGAGGCGCCTTCGCGGGCATCTGCCATTGCGCCCCCAGCCTCAATCCAAAGGAGCAAGGCCTGGCCCATCTGCACATTCTTGGCGTCCATCCAGACTTCAGACGCCGTGGGCTGGGCTATCTCCTGATGGTGGAAGCGATGCGCCGCCTGCGGGAACATGGGTTCACCCGGGTTGAACTGGACATGGATTCTTTGAATTCGAGGGCGCTGCCTCTCTACGAGCAACTGGGCTTCCAGGAACAAGAGGCGATTACGATGTATCGGGGGCAGATAGGCTTGTCCTGATCATTGAAGTATAAGGGAGACGTTAATGGCCGATTACAGAGCAGGGATTATCGGTTGCGGACATATCGCCCGCGTTCATGCCGGCGGCTATCAGGCCACGCCCGGCGTTAATCTGGTGGCGGCGGCGGACATTGTGCCGGAAGCGGTGCAGACATTCGGTGAAGAGTGGGGCATGGATCGGCGCTACACCGACTACGCCGAGATGCTCGCCCAGGAGGAACTGGACATCCTCAGCATCGGCACGCGTAACCATCAGCACGTTGAACCGACGCTTGCCGGGGCCAAGGCCGGTGTGCGCGCCATCTTCTGTGAAAAACCGATGGCCATGAATCTGAAGGAGGCCGACCGCATGGTCGAAGCCTGCGAGCAGGCCGGTGTCAAGCTGATCGTGGACCACACCATGCGCTTTGAAGCGAACTACCTGCATATCAAGGAACTGATCGATCGGGGTGAGATCGGTGAGTTACTCAGCGTTGAGGTGCAGACTATCGGCGATTTGGGGGAGCTAACGCACAACGCCACCCACAGCTTTGACACTCTTTGCATGTTCGGCGGCGAACCGGAGTGGATCTTCGCTCATCTTGCGCGCGATGTAGAACGCAACAAGGAACGGGAGGATCTCTTCGCTCTGGTGGGGTTTGCCAACGGAGTGCGGGGTAAGTTCACTTATGGTGGCTACACGAACTTTCGACATGAAGGCTTCGTCTGGGAGGGCACGCGCGGCCGCATTGAGGCCAAAGCGCACGGCGGCTGGCAACCGCAGATGCGCCTCTGGACCCACGAACAGCCGGGCGAGACGCTCTTTCGCGACGGAACACCGATCCCGACGCTGGAAAACGATCCCTGGGCCGGCGCGATGGCCGAGGTCGTGGCCTGCGTGGATGAAGATCGTCAGTCCGTCTCCGATGGGCGCGCCGGTCGGCTGGCGTTGTCGATGACGATGGCGGCCTATGAATCACGCCGCCAAGGCGGTGTGCGGATCCGATTCCCCTGCGACGTGCAGGCATCGCCGCTGGACATGATGTTGGAAGGCGGCAAGTTGCCCAAAATCTGGGGACGCGGCATCAAGGATTGGACATAGAAAAGGAGCGGACCAATGGGCCTTCTGCGCCATGTAGCATTGCGAACAAAGGACCTGGAGCGGTCGCGTGCGTTTTACGAAAAGATACTGGGCATGCAGTTCTTGCGCTACGTGTATGACGAGAACTACCCGCCGGGGTGCTATCTCTCGGACGGCTCTGTGAACATTACTCTCATCCAGTACGTTGGGGAGGAGCGGCCGCCCTTCACGCATGAAGGCGAATACATCCACCTGGGCTTTATCGTCGAGAATCTGGAGGAGACCTATCACCTGTTGCGCGCTGAGGGCGCGGAGATTCTGGTAGAGGATGTCAAGGTGGAAAAGGCTTTCGACTATGACCATGTGCCGGTTGGTTCATTGAAGACGACCGATCCGGACGGCAATATCCTCGACATCACAGAACGCAAGGATGAGTGGGACGGTGTCCAACTCTAAACATCTAAACAGTTGGGAGCAGGCATCACACCCGCCCCTTTAGGCGCAATTTCAGGGCGCGAGAAGCAAGAGGGACCTGTCGGCAGTGGTGGCATGGCTGGCGGTCAAACAACAATGTAACAGTTCACTATCAGAAACCGGAGGCTTGAATCCATGAGAATCGCCCTGTTCGACCACGACGGCCACAACCACATCGGCATTGTGACAGATTTTGGGATGCTGGACTTTTCGCGCGCCTACCAGGCCCAGCAGTTAATCCAAAACGGCGAGGAAGGCCCTCAACGAATAACAGACATGATTTCACTGATGCGCGCCGGTCTTTTCAATGCCGTAACGTTCGAGTCAACTTTGATGTTTGTCTTTGAGCATCATCTGAACAGCGCCTTCACTGTCACTAATCCCACATTGCGCACGCCCATCCCGAATCCAGGCAAACTGATTGCCCTGGGGGGAAACTATTCCCATCCTGGCGAAGAAAACCCCGATGAGCCGCCGCTCTTTTTCAAGCCGACCTCCTCTATCATCGGCCCGGACGAGCCGATCATCTTCAGGCGAAATCTGGACGTTGTCGAGCCGGAAATCGAGTTGACCGTCATTATTGGAAAGCAAGGCAGCCACATTTCGCAGGCGGATGCGATGGATTACGTGGCCGGATACACCGTGCTCAACGATGTAACGGCCCGTGATCTCCAGAACGTCGCTTTTGAAGTGCAGCGCCCGTGGTCATACACCAAGGGGATTGACACGTTCACTCCGATTGGCCCGGACATCGTGCTGCCGCAAGCGGTCAGCGATCCCCACAATCTGGCGATGACGATGCGTGTTAACGGCGAAGAGATCGCGCATGCCAATACCAATACCATGCTTTTCCAGGTGCCCGTGCTGATCGAGTACATCAGCCAGTACATGTCGTTGGAACCGGGTGACATGATCGCTACGGGGACACCGGTGCATCCGCCGGGCCTCCAGCCGGGCGACACGGTTGAGCTGGAAATTGAAGAGATTGGAATTTTGAGCAATCCGGTCGTGGCGGACAGTTGAAATGGAAGATCGACCAGTTCTGAGTTTCGATCTCGCGGCCGCGGCTGGCGTGGATCCGCTAGAAGAGGCGTTGTTCAGCGCAACCATCGATCTTGCGGAAATGGGGCTTGAACCGCCGCAGATCGAGCAGCGCCAAGTTGGGTTCTGGATACAGGAAAAGCTGATTGACGGCCAGCCGTTCACCGTACCGGCCCAGGCTGAACTGATGTCTGACAGGCAGGACCGTCTAGAGCTGACTTGGCTGGCGCCGCCCACAGCCGCCGCGCGGCGGCGCATCGACCTTGAAATCGCTGAACGGGCCGACGGAAGGCCTTTGCCATTCCCGGCGGTCCAGGTCTTGCCGGACGCCAATGACCGCGTTTGGGTGAATTACGACAATCGCAATCTGCTGGGGTATTGTTACGCCGAGAGTTATCGCAAGCCGTTCTTCTACCCCGTGACCGGGCCGAGCGGTCGTTCGGTGACGCGCCTGGGGCATCCACGCGATTTCAGCGGCGGGCATGACCATCATCGCTCGCTGTGGATCGAACACGAAATTGTGAATGATGTCAGCTTCGAGACCGAGCATCTGCACTTCTTTGCGGGCACGGATTCTCCTCTGGTTGGCATTGGCCGCATTGCGCACCGCAGGTTTCTCTGTCAAGAAGACGGGCCGGTCTACGCGCGGCTGGAGATGGCGCTGGACTGGATCAAGCATACCGGGGAGACGCTGCTTAGCGAAACCCGCGGCGTGCGCGTCTATCCTCTCGCGGGCCGCGAGCAACTGATCGACTTTGATCTGACGTTCCAGCCGCAGGTTGAGCAGGTTACGTTTGGACAGTCCACGTTTGGCATCCTCGCGGCGCGTGTGGCCCATCCACTTGAAGTCATGCGGGGCGGCGGGCGCATCCTCAATGCCCGCGGCCAGCTAAACGAGTCGGAAGTTCACCGTCAAGCGGCGGAGTGGTGCGACTATTCGGGCCAGATAAGCCCAACCGAAACGAACGGCCTCGCCATTTTCGGCCACACCGACAATATCCACCACCCGGCGCACTGGCACGTGCGCGACGATGGCTGGATGTGTGCGGCGCCCTTCGCGCGCCGGGCGGTCACAGTGCGCGGCGACGAAACGCTGAACTTTCGGTTCCGCGTCTATGTACACGACGGCGACGACGCGTCCCGCATCGCCGCTCGCTACGAAGAATTCGCCCGCCCGCCGGCGGTGACGGAGTCCAAGGGGGGCGACGGCTGACGAAGGATAGAGAGGTTTGCGTCCGTGGACCGGCTATCCGGTATTGCGTATTGCGTAAGGGCAGTTATTGAAAGCCTATCACACAGATCACAGTTCGGGCTGAGCGGGTTGGAGGGAATGACACTATGGCACAGGAGAATCTGACGCTGGGAGCGATCTATCCCGACGATATGTGGATAGATTACGACATCAACCGGATGCTTGACGAGTTTCGCAAGTTCCTGCCGGACTACGTCCCCATGGTATCGGTGCGGACGCATGTACCGATGGAGGATGGCGGGCTTGAGATGGGCATCTGGTTGGCGGAAAATGGGGACATCGAAGCGGCGGCGGGCCGCCTGATGCGGCTTGAGCCTAGCGTCTTCGCCTATTACTGCACGACCGCCAGCTTTGTGCTTGGCGTGGCCGGGAACGCGGCGCTCAAGAAGCGGGTTGAGGATGCCACCGGCCGGTCCTGCACCACGTCCAGTACCTCTATCGTCAACGCGCTCCACTCGCTGGGCGTTCAACGCGTGGCGACCGCCTCGCCATACATGGAGGACGTGAACCAAGCCCTCATCCGCTTTCTGGCTGAGTGTGATATTGAGGTGGTCAACAGCAACCCACTGCACTATCCACAGGATCATGGGATCGTGCCGCCCGCGACCATCCGCGAGGCCGCGCAGAAGGCTGACGTGGCGGAGGCGGACGCGGTCCTGATCAGTTGCACCGGGCAAAAGACGGCTGACTTCATCACCGACCTGGAGCAGCAGCTTGGCAAGCCCGTCGTCACCTCCAATCAGGCGACCGGTTGGCAGGCGCTGAAGATGCTCGGTGTCGAGCCGCACCTGCCGAGACGGGGCAAACTGTTCGAGAATTAGCAGGAAACACAAAGGAAAGAGGGACTAACCGTATGGCTCGCAGAATCGTGATCTCATTCGAAAAGCACGACGCCCGCGCCGTGGCCGAACTGGTTGACGACGCGGCGCCGCTGACCGCCGAAGCCTTCTGGAACGCACTGCCCTTGTCGGGTGCGGCCTACCACGCCAAATGGGCCAACAACGAAGTGTACATCCTGACGCCCCCCTTTGCCGAACGGGATCCGGGCAAGGAAAACGCCACGGTCTTCCCCATCCCCGGCGACATTCTCTATCTACCGGTACCCCCTGGCAACAAAGTTCCGCCCGACATGCAGGAGCAATGTCGCGAGACAGGACTGATCGATCTCGCTATCTTCTACGGGCGGGACAACTATCTGCTGGGGCCGGACGGGCATATGCCCGGCAATCTGTTCGCCACGGTCACCGAGGGGCTTGAGGAACTCGCCGCGACCTGCCAGGATCTTTGGCGCAACGGCGCTGGCGATGAACGCATGACCTTCAGTCGGCTTGAAGAGTAGACTGTCTCCCCGGAAGGCACTTATCAGTGGTCCATGCGGATGACAGGCCACAGCAATTCTCAGTCTTTGTACATCTCCTTGGACATCCGATGGCGAGATGTGAAGGTCATGTTTTCCGGCAGCGGCATCAGGCCCCCGAGCAGTTCGCTTCGTCGGCCCATATGCGCAGATTGCGGTTCGGTGATGCGTGCCAGTTCCGCATCCGTGATCGGCAGTGTATAGCGCACAAGCGGGGTGAAGCGCTGGAACTGCTCGGCGTAGGCCACGAGCGCGCTGTTACCGTAGTGTCCGTCTGACGTTTCGGCGCGCTTGCGGGCGTAGGGACCGCCGTAGTACTGGCTGGCGATCTCGTCCAGGGCGCGCACCTTCTTGTCGATCACGTCGGTGATGTCGATATAGAGATCGGCGCGATCCGTTCCGGCGTACTCCAGACTGTTGTTGCCGATGTAGGCTGTCGGGTTCATAAAGTAGATGCAGGGAATCGGGTGGCGTTCCTGACGGCCCCGGCCCGACCCCCCCGCCAGTTGCATGGCGTAGAGCGCGCACTGGCCGGTTGTGCCGTGCATCTTGAAGCCGCCGCTCTCAAAGGGATGGTGCGTGATCATCAGGTCCGGTTTCACCGCCCGAATCACGTCGGCGATGGCGTCGATCTTGTCCTGGGTAACGAGGATGTCGTCGTCTTCGAAACCGAGATCGCGCACATCGTCAAAGCCGAGAATGCGGCAGGCCCGTCGCACCTCCTCCAGCTTTTCTTCAACCGCCTGCGCCACATACTGCTCCAAGTCAAGCTCGGCGCCGGCCCTGCGCCTCTGCTCGCCAAGTTCCCAATGGTGCGAGCGAACGCCGGTAGTCAGGATCGCTGCGGTGACCTGATCGCCCTGGTCAACATGATGAGCCAGCGTGCCACCGGCCATGTCAAAGCTGTCGGCGGGGTGGGCGGCGACCAGCAATATCTGTATCGGTCTGCTTGCCATAATTGACTCCCTTTTCTTGACAATCTGTGTTTTCGTAAGAACTTTATGTGGATCCCTTTTGAAACCACTATTTCTCGCATGGTCTGCACCTTGGGACCGCAGACGTCTCACCCTCCCCTACGAAATACTGAATACGCAATACGTGGTGCGGGAAAAGGCGTGTTTTCAATGTGTACGCACATTAATGTAGATCCCAAATGAGACCAAGAGTTTGCGAATTTCGCGAGAGCGGGCGTCCCGCCCGCGATCCCAGGATGCAGTCCGTGTGAAAAGTCTTGGCCTCAAATTGAACTTACATTAGTAGTCCAGCATCGGGAAAAAGGTAAGATCAGCGCCAAAGTTGAACATAGCCACAACCGAGTCGCCCCGCACATGCACATTGATCTCACGAGTGCGGTGGCTGAGAACAATCTCTCGTTCTGCCATCTCGAATCGAATCGCGATCCAGCGGTTGATGGCCGGTCGGCTGAGGACGAGATAACCGTTGTGCCAGCGGGGATCGTCGTCAACACCGGTTACCTTGACCGATTCCGGCGCTACCCAGGTAGGTATGCGCACGAAGAGAGGCCCGGGCCTTTTGGCACGCACACGCAAGTGCGGATGCGTGTAGGGGGATTCGACCGCCACGGCGTCGGTTTCGTGATCGAATAACAGATGCACCCAATGGCCCGCCTGGTTCGACTCTACCGCCTGCCGATATGCCTCGCACAGTGATGCCACTGCGCCGCCGACAATGTCCATGTTGAAGCTGATGCGCGGCGCGTCCAGCGGCTTGTGGCCATAGGGCGCGGGAAAGCCGAATGCGCCCAGATGACGGTTTGCCACGTCGCGCTTGCCATCCTCAGCGCGAGGGTTGGCAGGCTCTTGAATGAAGGAGGTGTCGCACAACTGGGAGGGCAATAGATGGCAGCGCAAGATCAGTTCTGCGTCCTGATAGTAGCGCGGATAACCCCATCCCCCCAGGAGCAGAGCCGTCTCCACGATGTCCCCCGTGTTGTTGACCTCGCCGAGGTCCGGGTTCGCCTGATCGCCGCTGCTCTCGATGACCCAGCCTAGCGGGTCGCGGATTTCATTCAGCCCGTTGTCATAGAACGCTCGTACCCGCTCCATTAACGGCGCGTCTCGGGTCAGGTCGGCCAACTGGGCCAGTGAAGAGAGCACGCAGGTGGTAGAGTGAGTATGCGCGCCAAATGTTTCGCGATCGTAACTGCCGCTCGGCAGGAAGAATTCATCTGTGGCCTTGTGCGCCAACTCCATCGCCAGATCGAGCGCGCCGGCACAATCGGTATACCGATGAAGCTTGACCAGAGGCCCGATGGCGCGCGCCAAACCGACGATGAAGGTGGAGGGATGGAACTCCACGCTGCCCTCCAGCAATGCGGTGTCCCAACCTTTGCGCGGATGCCACTGCTCTTGAATTGCACTGATGCTACTCTCGGCCAGTTTGAGCGCGCGAGCCGAACGCCGAAAGCGGGCCAGGGCATAGAGGGCATGGAACCCTTCACGTATATTGTGGGGCGAAAAGTGCCAAAGCCGACCGCCAATGCGATCGCGGTTGAGTGGCAGAGGCAACTCGCCGGAGTAGGAAAGGAAGGCGGCGCGTGCGTGGCGTTCGACGCAACCCTCGTCAAAATAGACGCCCACTGCGTCCTCGGCGTTGAGGAGCGCGTTCAAATGGCGGCCGGGCACATGGGACTCAGAGTGCATCGGGCTGAAGTTCAACTCCGCTTCGGGCCAGACCTGTGAGCTGAAAAAGGGAATGTCATCGTCATCGGCGTTGAAGACGGAACACATCGTACGACAGCCCAGCCGAATCGCACCACCGATATCGGTAGTATTGACATTAGCAAGCATCGACGCCTCCTCCCCCACGGGCGGGACCAGACAGGTATCGGAACTGAAAGCCGTAGAGACTCGACTCCAGAAGAGAAAAACAGATGCGCACCGGCTTGTTCCACAAGCGGCGCAAATCAGGGCTGCCTCTCCAGGCGGCCTCGTGCCAGATCTGCGTGGACGACGCATGAAGCGGGATTGATTCCTCCAGGCTGAAGCCGGGATATGGCTTCAACTCCGAATCCAGTATCGCCACCCGAATGAATCCATAGCTGCAATCGGCGTTGACGCGCAATGCGTTGCCCTCGAACACAAACTGCTTGGTAATCACCTGCCCGGCCTCGTATTGGGGGCGGAGCGCGGCCCAGCCGTCCTCCCGCAGGACCAGGCCCCCGATCCCTCTTTGCAGGGGAACTTCGGGCCGAACTTGGTCCATCATCGGATTGCCCATGCCGTGACGGCTCAACTCTTCGACGTGTCGCCGGGATGCCTGGGACGCTGTCAACGGCGCGTGGTTCGATACGCCCGCCGGTCTCGTGTCGCGCTGTTTATGCGGAAAGGCTGAGTAGGCGATCACCATCTGGCCTTTGTGCAACAGATAGTCGGCCACCGTATGGGCCAGATAGCCATAGTCCTGGCTGCCGGGCGGCCCGTTGTCCGCCCAAGGGCGGTAGTCGTCAGCGCGGAAGAAGCGATGACCGTCGCGGCTGGTGTAAAGCGCGGCCTTAGTGTGGAACTGATCGCGCTGGTTGCTGCCGTTGCGGTTGACCAGCCATTGGTGTTCTCCGTGCGCCTCCTCGACGATGCCGATGTAGAGGCCGCCTTCCTTGCGCACTGACATGGTGTGGAACTCGACATTGGGGCCGACGCAAGGATCCCAATCGCTCGACAGAATGATCTGCTTGGGAGACCAGTTGATGAAATCGGCGCTCTCCTGGCGTCCTATCGTGCGGACATGCAGGCTGCTGGCGAAGGCATGGGATGCCTGCGAGTAACCGACCCATTTATGGTACGCTTCGTCCCAGGTGACGCGCATCTGATGGTGATGGCGAAACGGCGAATTGTCGCTGATCACCCTCCAGTTGACCCCGTCCGGCGACGCGGCCACGCGCGACATGACCCGTTCACCGCGGCGCGTGGCCTCCATGGACGGGTTGTAGACTGCCAGAAACTTGCGCCCCGGGTCGCTGCGGTCGGGATTGAGGACGACAGTGCCGTTGTCGAAGTCCCGCATGACGATATTCGTCTCTGTTCGGTCGGCAAAGGGCTGGCAGTCGTCCCGCATCGGCTTGCGCCAGTTCAGAGCGTCCTCCGATTCGGCATAGCAGAGGACGACCTCAGTCCCTGCCGCTGTGTTCGTGTTGCCGCTCACCAATGTTTTGTACCACATCTTAAAGAGACCGTCGTCGGGGTCGAAAAGGGCTGCTGCGGGGACACAGGTGAAGTGATAGCGTTCCCAGGGCAGTTCTTCATACTGAATCAGTGGAGCCTTTGCCTTCTGGGGCGGCAGGACCACTCGCTGGGCGTCAAGCAGTTCGTCCAGAATGTAGTTATCCAGGAAGAGTTGCTTTTGCGTTCCGATGTGCTTGAAAGGCAGGCGATAATCTGGATTGAAGTAGGGATAGGTGCGACTGTCCACAGGCTGCTTTCCTGCCCACGTTTCTTCCATCGTGCGCTGCGCGTCAACCCACTCGGTCTCGCTTCTCGCTTCAGGCGCATCGATCTGTTCGCTTTCCATTTTCAATTCCTCTTGCCAAGTCGGGTATTCGGCGGCGAGCAGGGTAGATCGATCCACGAGCATGGGACGCCGTGACAGGAGGCGTCAGCGGAATCTCATACCATCTGGCTTGCCCTGATTCCGGTCACTTGCTCGCAGAAGGCGAGTAGCTTTTCAAACTCACAGCGACCGTTCTTGAGTTTGCCGCCCACCCTTTTCTCCTGCCCCAATTGGAAAAATCTGCCAGCAACATCAGAGGCATCTGTAGACAGAATGTGCTCCACCAGCTTGCGCCCGCACTCCTCCGGCTCTATGACGCCGAGAAGGCGCAGGATGAAGTTGGACCAAAACCGCATCTCCCGCAGTTGCCCGGTATTGACGGCGCCTGGCGACATGACTTCGTGGGGAACCTCTGTCATTCCGCTTTCGTTGAACCAATATGCTGGCAGAACGTCGCTTTTGTAACTCTGGTAAACTGTCTTGGCGATTCCGATAGTGCCGCTTGAATTCAAGGACTTTCCACCATGCAAATGCAAACGAGCCAGGCCGCCACTGATGAGCGGCGGTTCTCCTTAAAGACTGTAGGAATAGTTTCAGGCGTACTTCTGCTCGCGCTGTTGGCGGCCGCGGGTTACTTTCTCTTCAATGCGTACAGAGAAGGTCAAGAGAATCGTCAATACGTTGGCGGCCCCTTCAGCGCCCAACTTCTGTACCTGCAAACGTGCGCGGCGGATGACGCCGACAGCGGCGGGCGGGCAGACGCTCTGGAAGCGCAGATCAACTCCTGCCAGCGGATAGCAGGCCGACGCGCCGGATACTATGTATACGACTTCAACATAAAAAGGTCTGTCACACTGACCGAAAAGGATTTGGCGTTGTGGAAAGAGTACAGCGTTCTTTCCTTCCCTGATTCCGTCTATGGACAGGTCAGAAACAGCGAAACCAATCCATTCAACAATATCGTCCTTTTTGCAGAGTTCACGGGCTTTGACTATGACTGTGTGCCCGCCGACGGCGACGGCGACCCAATTTGCAAGCGGGCATCAGCTTCGTGCGAGCAAAGCGCCGACGCAATCCAATGCACCGTGTTCGACCCTCGGACAGAGCGTTCCGAACTACACGTCATCGAGCGGCACGCTGGACTCAAACTCCTGCTTGCGCAAGGATTCATCTCTGGACCTGATCTTTTCAAAATGCTGAAACCCCGTTTCTTCCCGATTATAGATCGCTTCTAACCCATCCCCAGTTGCCGCCTTTCGACAGGTGCGAGCGACTCTACGGCAACGGTCTGGCTACGGTGGAAAGGGCTGTACGGCCCGTCTTTCCGCCCGCCGGTGGGCGTACAAGGCCTGAACCGGCTCGGGCAGGCCGTCAAAGATGTGGGCAGGAACGAAAGCAGCGTTGCGCTTTCCGTACTCTACACTGAGCCACCAGGGCGAGTAGCGGGCCACTATTGACGTCCTGATCTCGTGAGTCAGATTGGCGCCGGTAGAGTGCCAGATGCGGCTGTCGATGAGTATGACATCGCCGGCCTCGCCGCAGACTTGCAACTCGCCGGGAATCGTACAGAACTCGTCGATTCCGTCGTTCTCGCCGCGCGGATTTCGGCGATCGCGATGTGTACGGGGCACGACCCAGGTCGCGCCGTTTTCCTGCGTGAAGGGTGACAGCATCCAGATGGAGGTGATGCTCATGACGATGTCTGGGAACGGCTGATTGACGCGCCCGCAGCGGGAGCGGTCCGTCAGGTCGTGGGGCCAGTCGGTATGGAAGCCGCGCCACTCGGGGGGATTACTCCTGGGCGGCACGCTCTTGAACTCAGTCTGGGAGATGCGCACAGTGGCATGATTGAACATTTCGCGGACGATCTCCAGCAGACGGCAGTCGGCAAGGTAGGGAGCAAGGGACAGCATGTGAGTGACTGCCGACCAGCCCAGTTTCTCATAGGCCTCAAGTCCTGCCTTCATTGACTTGCCAACGTCATGGCGAACCTGCGGCACCTTGTCCTGGGGGACTACGCCTTGGAGCAGGCAATAGCCCTCCATGCGCAACCGGGCAATTTCATCCATCTCGCTTCCTCGTTGGGCACAAAGTTTTAGCGAAGAAATGGTCAATCGAGAGTGAGAGATTGAACCGGCTCAGCAGACTGTAGCTGCGCGATCAGGAGATACGGAAATCGAGCAGTGCGTATGAAAGCAAGACGTACTTGCTTCTTCACTCTGCCCGATCTCATCACTCATTGGCCATGAATCCAGCCGAGCAATCTCCTATTGTGGTTCAGATGCAGGCTACGTCGTCCTTCTCTTGCCCAGGACACCAGGCAACTAGCGCCATTCATCGACCGAGGTCGTGCCGGAATAGTTACAGCCCATGATGCGCCAATAGCCATTGGTCTCGCCGCCCACAACGACGACATGGATGTCGTCAAGCTCGTAAATGGGAATCAGTTCGTCGCTGGCCGCCTTGAGCTTGGTAGCGTGCGGTTCGACGCCGTTGAGCGCATAGGGATAGACATAGTTCTCAATCAGCTGGTAGTCCCAGTAGACGCCGGCCGGCATCGTGGCATTGTCGTGGATCCACTGGATCAGCTTCTCCTTGGTATCGAAGCCCCCTCGATCGATGAACTGCTGCGCGGTGATGGGGTCGAGCACAAAGGTGGGCGGATTGTGCGGGTTGAGGCCGCGCAGCATATTGCGTACATGGTCCTGCCAGTGCCGCGCCCGCAGACCCAGGTTGAACGCCGTCGATCGGCAGCCGCCAAAGACGCTGACCGTGCTCTCGGCGGCGGCGAATCCGTGCTGCACATGGAACGGAACCCAAGGGCTGCGCTCTTCGTTTTCGGCGAAGGTGACGCTGTTGTAGGCATAGTTATTGCCCTGCGAGCCGAGATAGGTCACTTCGGGAATGGAACCGCCTTGCAGATTCTGCGAGAGCAGGCCAAAGGCGCGGCCAATCGTGGCATTGGCGTGATTGTAGGGTCCCATCGCGCCGATGCCCCAGTTCATCTCGATCTCATGGCGCACGGGACCGTTGACCACGGCCATGGACGCGGCCGAGCTTGTCGTGCTGGCCCGTGCCGATGCGCCCGTCGCTGCCAGCGCCAGAATGACGGGCAGATACTCCGGTCTGGCCCCCGCCATCACCGCGTTGACCGCCACTTTCTCGACCGTGTACTCCCACGCCTCGCGCGTGGATGTCGGGCGCATCTGGCCCACCACCGTGTCCGGGCTGCGGCTGGTGCCCGCCAACATGGCCGCGACCCGCTCCTCAGTGGGCAGAATGATGGGCAGCATGTCGGTCCAGCTATTCTCGACAAACAGGCCGTGCAGGTTGTCCTCCGTGTCCTGGTCGACGAAACGGGGCGTGGCGCGATCGAACGCGTGGCGGCGAGTCTCCTCCGTCGAGGGCGGACGGGTGAGCGCAGCGAAGACCTCGGTCATAAAGGGGCGGCCCGTCACATCGTCCGGGCCATCGACATAGGCCCGCAACTGGTCAGGCGTCCGCCCCATGACCGGCTGCGGTACATAGGCATGGCGCAAATAGGGAATCCCTTGCTGCAGGGTGGAGGCCTTCACCAGAGACTTGAAAATCCCGGTCTGAATTGAGGCCGTGGGGACGTTGTACTCGGTTTCCAGAATTATGCATTGGTCGGCGACCGCCGGCGCACAGGTACTTCAATGGCCGACGGCCATGACGGCCCCTGCTCCCTTCTGTTGAATCTCGGTATAGAGCGCCTCGTCGCGCTCGGTGTAGACGCCGGACTTGCGCCGCACTTCAATGTCGATGTCGGGCCGGTTGTCGCGGAACCAGTTGGCCATCTGCTCGACCAAAATGTCGCCGTCGTCGAAGCGGCAGTCGACGAGATAGACCGTTTTACCGGCCAGGTCGCCAACACGCGGGGCCAGATGTTTCTGGTCAATCTGGGGCGGATACCCCATCGGGTTGTGTACACGCAGTTTCGTGCCCATCCTATGCTCCTTTCGATTTGGAATAGCGGAAAATTCCGGTATTTGACTATCGTATCTCTGGCTAAGAATTGATGAACTGGAATGAATATAGGCTGGCTTCATGCAGATGGAATCGAATCCGCACCGGCTTGTTCCACAGGGCGCGCAGATCGCTGCTGCCCTGCCAACGTATCGTGTGCCAGATCCTGTCCCGCGGACCGGCAACCGGATCGCAGAGTTGAGCCGAAAAGCCCTCGTATGGCTGGAACTGCGGATCGAGCAGTTCGACCTGGACGAAGCCATAGCGGCAGTCGGCGTTGACGCGCAGGCAGTCACCTTCAAAGACGAACTGCTTTGTGTAGACATTGCCCGATTCATAGTCCGGCACGAGCCGCGCCCAACCGTCCTCGCGCAGAATAAGGCCGCCCACGGCCCGCCTGGTCTTGGGACCGCCCTGATATGCCCGGCGCGCCTGCCACGCCCGCTGCTGGCGCTCGAACTCTTCACGCGGATAGATCGGCGTGGGCGGCGCGCGATCCAGCCAGCTCTGCTTCTGCGGATTGGCGCTGTAGGGGATCACCATCTGTCCGTTGTGGACGAGTTCGCCCGCCGGCGTGAAGCAGGCGAAGCCGTAATCCTGATCGCCCGGCGAGCCGGTGTCTACCCACGCGCCTGGCCCGCCCACCCGCTGCCAGCGTCTGCCATCGCGGCTGGTGTACAGCCCCAGCCGGCAGAAGGCCTGATCGCGCCAGTTGTGCCCGCTGCGCTCCTGCCAGAAGGGTTCGGCCAGAAACTCGCCGGTGATGCCGATGTACAGTCCGCCCACTTTGCGCACCGACATGTCGTGCATCTCCAGGTCGGGCGGAAGGTTGGCGTCCCAGTCGGCGGAGAGCGCCACCTCCTTGGGCGACCAGTTGATGAAGTCGCTGCTCTCCTGGCGACCGATCTGACGCTTGCGGTAGAGGAAGTTCTGGTGATGGGAGTACTGGCTGTAGCCGACCCAGCGTTGGATGCTCTCGTCCCAAAAGACCTTCTGCTCATGGTGGTGGGGGAAGGCGCTCGCCTCGCTGATCGTATGCCAGCGCAAACCGTCGGAGGAGGCGTCCACACGCGAGAGACGGATGCTGCCTGGCGCCCGATCACGGGCTGCTTCGGGCGGCCAATTGAGAAGCAGGTACTTAAGCTCACGATCGCTGCGATCATGGTTCAGCGCAAGGCCGGACTGGGATACGTCGGGATGGACGATGTTGGTGGCGGCATGCCCCTGGAAGGGCAGGCAGTCATCTCGCAGCGGCTTTTCCCAATGCAGGGCGTCGGTCGATTCGGCGTAACAGAGAACCTGCCCTGTGTTGAACGGGTCGCCGGTCAGCCCTTGCCAATACCACATTTTGAACTTGCCGTCGTCCGGGTCGTGAGCCACCCCGGCAGTCCCTGGGTTGAACTGAACCTGTTCCCAGGGCAGGTCTGACCAGGACAGCAGCGGCTCGGCGGCTTTGGTCGGGGCGCACACTTCCCGCCGCACGCCGTCCATGTGGTCGAGCATGAAATTATCCAGGAACAGCTGCCTTTCCGTACCTATGTGCAGGAAGGGCACGTCATAGTCCGGCGGGATGTAAGGGTAGTCCTTATCCGCAGGTCGGCTGCCGTTGACGATGGCCTCAGTCTTCCGTTGAATGTCGAGTTGCTCGGTGCGGCTCTTTGGCTCAGGAAGTTTCATAGTGAACAGGATTCCCAACTGCGAGATTTGCGGCTGCTGATGCTGACTGGGTCAGAATCGGGCCGCCCAGTAAGCGCTCAAAAAAGGCCAAGATGCGCTCGGAGTTGACGACGCGCAGGTAAGCGTGCAGGTTGACGACCACCTCGTTTCGCAGAACGGGGCTTGGGTTGTCCGGCCCAATCACGCCGTCATCCACCGGGGCAACGGGGTCCAGAAACCCCTTTTCCGACAGATGCTCAAGAATCTCTCTGCGGGCGGCCATGACAGCGTCGCGATCATAGAAATCGCGAAGCAGCAGGTAGCCGTCCTCCTCTATTCTGGCTCGCAAAGCTGTCGCGTCATCCAAAATTGAGTTGGCTTCACGCGGGGGAAAGATTGTCTGGCCAAATACAAGCTCGTGACCGGCCATCGTCACTCTTGTCCCGCCTGCAACTGTGATGGGCTGCATGGTTGATCTACCTCTTGCAAATCTATGAAGGCCCGTTTCAGGTGGTGTCAGCCCGTTTGGATTCTTCCGACGAAGACAGTGCCATAGGCGTTGCCGCGCGCCCGGTCCCGCGTCTCGTTGCCCACGAGGTAGACTCGATCCCCCCAGACGGCGACCCGGTGTGACGCGATGCCATAGGGCAACGGGTCGAGAGCCGACCAGTTGCCGGCCTGGGTGTCATACGCCCAGACCTCGTCAGAATGGCAGACAAAATCCAGTTCCGGCACATGTCCCATGATGTGGACGGACGTGCCATCGGGAAGAACTACCCAACTCTGGCCGCCGGTCAGCACGATCCAGCGATCCGCAACCGTGAAGGCGTCGGCGACAAAGGCCCGCGGCGGACGCGGCAACTCTCGCCATTCCCCCGTTGCCAAGTCACATTCCCACATTTCGCGAAAGGCGACCAGGCTAATTTTGCCCCCATGCGCCTCGCTGTCCTCAAACAGGCGAAAAGCGTTATGGGGCTTGGCCTCAACGACCCCGCCTACCGGGATGTCGTGGCCGCCGACGACGTAGAGTTTGTCGCGGCAGATGCCCATTCCGCACATCCAGCGCGGTTCGCCGGGAAAACGGGCCGCGACCTCCCAACCGCCCCTGCGCCGGACATCCAGCCGGTAGATGTTGGAGTCGCCTGTGGCGTGTTCATGCGGATGCCAGTCGGTACCGAAGGCTGTGTAAAGCTGATTGCCGCGGGCAAAGGTAGTCGCCACCATCGCCGCGGAGGGGCGGTCCGGCAGCTTTTCCCAGTCGCTCGCGCCTGCCTGCACATCCAGAAACCAGACATCGGCGGTAGCGCGGTTGCCTATCGCGCGGCGTCGCCCGCCTACAACCGCCAAACCACCGGCCACCGCAGCCCCGGATGTCCAGCCCGGGCCTACCGGGATCGGGGGCAAGGGAACCCACTCGCCGATCGTGGGCGCAACCTCTTGCCCGGCCACCGGTTCATCCAGGATCGGCGCGGCGAAGCCGTACTCGACCTCGCGCCAGGGGTAGGACATGCCGCCGGCGACCAGCAGACGGCCGTTGACGACGCCAACCGCCGACCCTTTGATTAAAGCGGGATAGACAGGCGCTTCCTGCCAAGTGATTTGCAGTGACATGGTAGAAAGTATAGATCAGTTCAGGCGGTCGACAAAAGCTATTTCTTGCGCCTAGGACTCATGCTCATGTTAATTGGCTTGGGCGGCATAGGCGATTGAAACGTAGGGGTTTCGCGAACTATGGTACAAATCGAGTGAATTCATACAAGGCCACGCACAGGAAACTGGTGGTTCCGAACACCCAGAACAGGAGCAGGATTATGCCACTTATTCTCCGGCGCGCTATGGCTCGCGGAAACCTCTCTGGCTCGTCTGCTGCGTAGCGCACAAACTCTGAGAATTTTGCCCCTAAGAAACGCTCTTGCGAAGACGACCCGGGGATAGCGTCGATCTCCTCATCAGTCCACTTCCTGCCAGACCACTTGGTAGAGTAGTAAATGCGCTGCACCGCTCTTCCCTGCCTAGCGACTAGCTTTTCAGGCTTGAAAAGAAAGAAATAGATTAGCGGCGGCGGCGCTAACACAAATACTACGCCAAAACCTACAAGCCAGATCCACTCTTTCCACGCAAAAACACCCCTCCGCGATGCAAAAATCTGCATGCCTTCCCATGCCAGAAATCCACTCAATAATTCATGCGCCCGGTGTGCCGCCGCCCGACGATGGCGGACTCCTCGTTGCCGGCGGGAAAGGTGACGCCCTCGTCGATCTTCGCGACGACATTGGCGGGATCGACACCATCCAGGAAGGCGATGTTGGCCGCCTGGCAGGCCGCAAAGACGCGGTCGCGCGCCGCCTTCAGGTCGCCTTCTTCGGTGTTTTCAGGTGTGCGCACGGTGTCGTAGCCGAATGTCATTCGCATATCGGACGGTCCCCATTCGGCAAAGGCGATGCCCGGCACGCTGGTACTGGCTTCGGCATTCTCCAGCGCGCGGCTGTTCTCGATCTTGATGCCAAGGACGAGTTCGCCGTCCGGGTTAAGCGGCCAGACGTCGGCCTTGCGCAGATACTCCTGCGTCGGTACGCCCCAGACATAGGCGGCATTGTCCTGACCGCCGGAGCCGCGGCGGCCCATGTCAAGCCCTTCGCCCACGCCCGGCGTGTGGAAGGGATAGCGCACCCATTCGACGAACTCCTTCACCGCGCCCGGCGACTCAACGTGGCAGAGTAGGATGCCGTGAATGCCAGTCGCCAAAACCTGTTTGATCATCCATGCGTTGTTGCGCACGACATATTCGTCGACGCCGTCGAAGGGCAGCGTAACCAGCACGGGCGGCGTGCGATGGCCTGTGCGCGTCGGACCGCCCTCGACCAGCCCGCGCATGAAGGCGTTCAGACCTGCGATGTCGTAAGGCTGATGCTCGATGCCAATGACCAGCCAGTCGGCAAACGTCTGGGCTGACCTGACGCCGCCCTGATATGTCAGTTCCCGTCCGCCATCCCAATAGACCGGCTGACCGGCTTCCAACAGTTCAATTATCTGGTTGATTCGTTTCATTGCGCCTTTCCCAATGTTGTTTGTATTTTCAGAGTTCGATTGGAGAGTCCTAATCGCAGCCTCACCCTCAGTTGTGCCAATCAGCGATCAGACTAAGCTACTGTTATACCCAGTCGCGCAGTGGATGTTCCCGATCCGCCAGCGGCAGCGGCGTGCGCCCGTGTCGATGTGCGGCGTAGACGCCCAGGATCATCTCCAAGGCCCAGCGGGCATCGCGACCGCTTGAAATCGGTTCGCGTCCTTCCTCGAACGCGGCGATCAGATCGCGCACGAGGAAAGCGTTCAATGTGTCAAAGCCAAGATTGTTCGGCTTGAGCTGCACCTTCCAGGTTGGTTCGGCGAAGGCCGGTGACCAATTCGGATGGGGACAATGCAGAAGATAGCCGTCGCGATGGAGCAGGATCCCCTCGGTCCCGTGGATCGCCAGACCACCCGGACGCGGCCCGGGACGCACAGAGCGGCGGCGTGAGGAGAAGGTGGCGATGATGCCGTTGTCGAATGCGTAGGTGGCCTGCAAGTGGTCGCCTACGAGGGGGCCGATCTCCTCATCGCCCTGACGCGCGTCATCCGGTCCGGCGTCGTGTCCATCCTGAAGGATGTACGCCTGCACCCAGCGCGGGCGCCCAAAAAGAAAGCAGAGCAAATCGAGCGAGTGTGTGCCCAACACCATCAAGTCCTGGCCGCCGCCGCGGTGATCCTGCTTGCCTTCGCTGTGGACCTCCTTGACCTTGCCGATGACGCCGTCGGCGATCATCTCCTTCAGCTGATGGGCGAAGCGGTTGACCCTGCTCTGATGCGAAACGGCGATCTTCGTGCCCGCCTTGTCGCAGGCGTCGATCATGGCGTCGGCTTCGGCCGGCGTTCTGGCAAATGGCTTTTCGCAAAAGATGCCGCGTACACCGGCCTCTGCCGCGGCGATGACCATGTCATGGTGCTGATCAAGCCAGCGCGTTGCGACGCTGACGATATCCAGTTCCTCCTGCGTCAACATCTGGCGATAGTCCAGATAGCAGTTGGCGGGGTCAATGTTGAGCCGCTCACCGGCTGCGGCCAGACCTTCTGCGTCGGCGTCGGCGACCGCGACCAGATCGATCTCCTCCATGCCCAGGTAGACGGTATCCAGGCTGTGGCCGTAGTTGCCGCGCCCGGTGTGGCCGATGACTCCGGCTCGATATGTCGTCATGTCAACTCCTCTTCAGTGGTGATATACGCCTTGATAATCGGCTGCTTGCCTGACATCGAGGCGGCGTCGCTGAATTCGTCATTTGTATAGTCGGCGATCACGATCGTGCCGTCCTCCATTTCGTCCCAGTTGCTGTAGCCGGAATCGCTGGTGGCGTCCAGGCGGATCATGCGCGCGCGCCGAAATTGGTCGGGGTAGGCGCCCGAATCCGCCCGCCAGCGCCAATCGATGCTGTAGTCCTGTGGATTCTCGACCGAGACGCTGACAGCGCGCCAATGGGAAACGCCGCGCAGCTTGCTGCCAAAACGGACGAGGCGGCATGCAACGTTGCGCGCCGACTCTTTCAGACGCAGGCGCCCATCCACGTATATCGAAATCTCGCCTTCAGCCCGCACGATCCGATAGCGATGCCACTGGGTCGTATCCAGTTGGAAGACTGGCGTTGCTAATACAGAGGCGGACTCCTTTGCATGTCGCTGCGCGCTGACTTTGTCGTCGAATGAGGAATCGTTTTCGCCGCTGTCGGTCAAGCTCACGCCCTGTGGCGTCAGAGGAAAAAGGCAACCGGCAAAGAGATCGCAGCCCTCGCTGGACTGATCGGCCAGACGCAGTTCGGCCTCCATCTCCATGCGAGCGCGGCTGGTGAGCGCAGGATAGAGCGAAAAGAAGACCTGGTTTTCGGCGCCGCGGTCATCAGAAAAAACGGCTGTGTTGCGGTGGTAGATGGAGTGGCCGGGCGGGGGCGGGCTTTCAAATGCGTCCGTCTCCAGCGTCTCGGTACGGGTGCAGACCAGCGTGCCGTCAGAGAGATCGACGATGTAGCCGGGTTCGCCGCCGACGATGTCGCCATGAACCGGCTGGCTCCAACTCTTGCCGTGGTCTTCGCTCCACAATAGGTAGTTGGCCATCCCACGCGCCGGCTGCTGCCAGAGAGCCAAGCGCGGCCAATTGTCTTTGGACGTGCGGTGGCCCAGGTCACAGATGATGACGAGCCGGCCGTCCCTGAGGCGGCTCAGCTGCGGCGCGATCCAGACGCTTTGGTGTTCCCAGACGTTGCGCTGCGAGATCGAGCGGTGCCCATGCCAGCTGCGGCCGCCGTCGTCGGAGTATGCGACCATGACATGGGTGCAGACAGCCGAATGCGAATCGGAGAGCCGATAGACAGCGACCAGCCCCTCCGGTGTCGCCACCACATTGGCGACCGAACAGTATCAGCCGCGCGGGTTGGGGCAGACCAGGTCTGCCCCATGGCTTTCCTGGTCGGCGATGACGAACTTTCTGTCGTCGGGGACTGCTCGCATCGGCCTCAGTGCCCCGGCGGCAGCGGCAGGTCGACGCGCACGTTGCCGCGCGCATGGGATTGCAAAAAGCCGACCAGCACCTCAACCGTCTTCTTGGCCTCCCGCGCCGGGCTTAGCAGGTCGCCGCCGTTATCAATCACATCGATCAGTTCAGCGACGCAAGCCGGTATTCCGGTAAGCTGGTGAGAGGGGAAAGGGAAGAACTCGGTCGTGTTGCGGTCGCGGCGAATGACGCGGCTGTTGTGGACATCGATCATGCCGGTTTCGCCGTAGATCTGAATGGCTAAACTGGCCGGAAACTGGCTCTTGGTGGCGTTGATAAAGGCGCGTACGCCATTGCGGAAATGAATGTAACCGGAGCCGGCCGGATCGGTTGCCGGGTCGCGTCCGCCGTCGCCCAGATACCTGTCATAATGATCGTAGCCCGGTTCAAGTTCGGCGAAGACCCACTCAGGATCGGAGTCGGCGAAGAAACAGACACCGTCAACCAGGTGCGTGCCATTACGGAAAAGCATTGCACGCGGGCCGCCCAGGTGGCCGACGATGCGCTGCACCTCTCCAATCGAGCCGCTGCGTATCGCTTCTCTTGCCACGTCGTAGTGCGGCTTCCAGCGATTGGTGTGGTCCACAGAGATGATTGCGCCATTGGCCTCGCAGGCTTCGATCATGCGCGTGCATTCATCAACCGTTGTTGCCATGGGCTTCTCGCAGATGATGCCCTTGACGCCGGCCTCAGCAGCAGCGACGACAATATCCGCGTGACGGTTGTCCGAGGTGCACACGCTCAGTATATCCAGGTTTTCCCGCTCGATCATGGCATTGTAGTCGGTGTAAGTCTCCAGTTCACCGAACTCCTGCCCCCATGTCTGCGCCACTTTCTCGAACAGTTCCGTCTTCAGTTCACAGACGGCGACCACATCCGTCTGGGGTAGATGGCTGTAGGCGCTCAGATGTGAGGATGGGCTGGGCGTCGTTAAGATACTGTCCGGTTCCGGGGCAGGCCGGTTCGCAGCAATGCCCGAAAGGCCAACCACACCAACGCGATAACTATTCTGCATCGTCTTGCTCCTCCCCTTTTCCACCTACTCTAGTGAAACATTCAGTTTGTCCGCCCACGCTTCAATTTTCTGGAACGTCTCTGACGGCACTTCGATCCCCTCGGCCAAACGCTGCTGCCGGGAACGGTACTCAAAATCGCCAGGTACCAGGACTTCGTCATAGCCCGGGGCCGGTGGTGTCGCCTTGATGCCATCCAACACGGCGCGGACATTTTGTTGATATGCTTCAAGAGATGAGAAGGCGGCCACGTCGTAGACCTGCATGAACAGACCCGACATGGCGGTCTCCTCTGAGGCGAAACCACCGGCCAGGCCGCCCATGAGACTGAAGAACAGCGACAGCGCATAGCCTTTGTGGCCGCCAAAGGGCAGGAGAGAGCCGCCGTCAAAATAGTCCTCCGGGTCGGTGCTGGGCCGCCCGTTCTTATCGACAATTGCGCCGGCCGGCAGGTCCGCGCTCTTGCTGCGGGCGACGAGAATCTTGCCCCCTGCGATCACGCTCGTGGCAAAGTCGATTACGAAGGGGGCGTCGTCGCCGGTGGGAATGCCGACCGCGATTGGGTTGGTTCCCAGGACGGGGCGCGCGCCGCCGAAGGGGACCACCTGCGATCCTGCTTCTGGAGACGCCCAGCCCAATGTAATCAGTGTTACGCAGCCGGCCTTGGCGGCCTGTTCGGCGTAGTCGCCCAGGCGGCCAATGTGCGTTGAGTTTTGGAAGGTGACGCAGCAGACGGCTGACCGCCTGGCCCTTTCGATGGCCCAGTCCATGGCCTTACGGCTCATGTGATGGCCGAATCCGTTGTGGCCGTCTACGTGCAATGTATTGGCGGTCTCACGCACAATTTCCGGGTAGGCGGATTGTGCGATGTCGCCGGCCTCGATTCGATCCAGGTACATGGGGACGAACTGGACACCGTGCGAGTCGTGACCGGCAAGGTTGGCGTTGACAATGATTTCCGAAACCGTCGCCGCGATGTCATCCGGCGTACCCGCGGCCACAAATAGCTTCTGGCTGATCTGTTGCAGATGTTCGGCTGAATGGCGATTCGATGTTGTCATGCGGGACCCCTGTTCTTGAAGCGTCTGGTGTGCAATGTTCCCGTTCGTGCCCGGCATTGCCGCGTAAGCAATGTCCGGTCAGTTCTCCTTCTCCGTTACACCTTCAGCCGTACGGGCCAGCGGAAGCCGGACTACCCGTCCTTCGGCAGCCGACTTGTAGCCTGCCAACAGAATCTCGGTCAGAACTGCGGCCTGCCGTGCATTCATGCCGCTTTCGCGACCTTCTACAATGCAGTCGATAAAGTGGCTTGCATCGCTGCGGCTATCCAGCATATTGGCAAGTGGAGCGAAGTTGCGTTTGGGCTGGGCGTTGACTTCTTCCTGCGTGGTGCGCCAGAAGCCCATCGGATCGCGTGGATTGACCGGCGGCGGCGTCCATGGCGGGCCGGAGGCGTAGACCTCAAGGCGCGGCCAGTTGGCGTCGACCAGCAGGGAGCCTTGCGTGCCTATCAAGTAGAGCTGATTCGTGCCTCCCGCTCCGTGGCTGGTCCATCCCACGCGCCCGCCGGTGATGGTCGCTGTCGCGCCGCCCTGCAGCGCCAGCGAAAGAAAGCCGAAATCCTCGACATTGTGGCGTTGGTGGGCCTCGAAGAAGTAATTGGCCGTGCTGCCATAGACGGTCTCGACGGTGCGCCCGGTGATCAGGCAAACCAGCCCCAGCGCATAGACGCCCATCGCGTATAGTTCGGCTTTGGCGTCAACAAAGTTGGAAACAATCGGTGGATAAATTGCTTGTCGAGGACTGCCCAGCGTGGCGGTTCCGCCCGGGCCTTTTGCGAACAGATTATCGACATGAATGGCCACCAGTTCGCCAAGTTCACCTGACTCTACCACCTGGCGCGCCTGTTGCACCCACGCCTGATGATTGGAACTGAACATCTGGCTGCGAACGCCCGCCCGTTCGACCGCGGCGACGGCCGCGTCTGCATCCGCCAAATATGGGGTCATCGGCTTGTCGATGTAGACGTGTTTGCCGGCGTCGGCGCAGCGGGCAACAAGGCGGCCGCGGCGCTCCGGTTCGGCGCAGATCGAAACGAGATGGACGTCCTCTCTGGCCAACGCGTCATCCAAAGCGGGCCAGTAGGGGATGTCCAGGTCCTCGGCAAACTGCCGGTTCAACTGCGCTCGCTCTGAGTCGACGTCAGCTTCATCGCACAGCCCAACCAGCGTGCAGCGAGGGTCGGCGCGCAGGTCCAAGGCATAGTTTTCCTGGTGCGTCAGCCTGCCGGAGATCAGTAGGACTCCAAACCGTTGAGCGCTCATTGCTGTACTCCAAAGTGGGACAGCGAAACCGGCTGGTTGCCCGCCAGCGAACGGTCAAGCGCGTCCAGCGCATCCGCGGTGGACCATGTCGCAGGCTGGGAAGGATCATCCCCCTCCCAGACTTCACCAATAGCCGCACGAGAGAGAGCCGTCATATCTCTGTGATAGATTGCACCGTTGGCGCCATAGATGGCAAGATCCATCGAGGGCTGGCCGTGCGCCAGCGTGAGTGCTAGCAGAGCTGAACTGCCATTGTCATAGTCCAGCGCCAGCGACAGATGCCCCTGCGACTCGGTGCCCGCAGCATAGAGCTGTCGCGGGCTGGCAGCCAGCCAAAGCCCGGTGAAGGCGCTCATCTCCACTAGAAGCTCCTTTAGATCATCCTTGCTCTGCGCAACAGATGCTGTCCAGCGCACAAAGACCGGAGCGCATACGCGTCCGCTGGCAAGCGTCGCGTTGACCGCTTGATTCAGCACAGTCCAATCGTACATGCGAATCCCTCCTGTAAATAGGAATTAGAGATCGACCCACGTGTCTTCGGGCCATTCTGTTCCTTGCACTCGGCTTCTTTCATGGGTTGGGGTTTGCCGCAGTTGCGGGGGGAAGCCTATCTTGATGACCAAGTTCGAATCTTTCCAGGGACTTTTCCACGGATAGTGCTGGCCCTTCAATGACACGGACCTCGGCGGGGAGATCATTTGCGAATGGAAAGTAGCCTCCTGATTTTGTTGCAATCAGGAACATAAGGGGCGCTCCCTTACTCTTTGCGGCTCTGTACAATTGGGCGGCAGCTTCGGGAATCGTCTCGTCAAGGCGTTGAACGCGGATCGGGATGGGACAACCATCTATGTCGTCCTTCAGGAAGGCGTCGATACCCTTATTTCGTTGTACAGGCACAATGTCCAGCCCTCTTAGTAACGCTAACGCTTCTTCATCTGCCGTCCTGTATGCGTCGCGGCCCAATTTCATCAGGTTCGATTCGGACCTGACCGGCTTCGCAAGTCGGCTCTGCGAAATTTCGATGGCGTCACTTGATAGGTCGATACTAATAGATCGGCGATTCAAAAGCGATGCGGCCACCAGCGTCGTGCCACTCCCACAGAAGGGGTCGAGAATCAAGTCATTCTCATTGGAAGCCATTTGAATGATTCGTTCAAGGAGAAGAATGGGCTTTTGAGTCGGATACCCGACCCTCTCTTTCGCCTTGGGGTTCAGATAGGGGATTTGCCACACATCGCTGAGAGGAACTCCTTTCTTCGACCCTCCCGGAATGAAGTCACCGTTTGCATCCCGATCATAGACAGACTTACCATGCGCATCGCGCTTGCGTCGCTGCAGAATCTGATCGACGTTTGTCGCTACGGAATAGTCACTATAAATTGTGTTGAATGTATAAGTATCGGATTTCGTGTAATAGTATATTGTCTGGTGCGCAGGAAGGAGATTTTTCTGGGAATTTGACCATCGTCTGAAATGCCAGATTATCTCAGATCGAAAGTTTCCGACGCCGAACAGTTCATCCAAGAGAAACCGGACGGTGTGTGAGGCATTCCGATCACAATGAAAAAAGATCGAACCGTCAGGATGCATAGCGCGTCTTATTTCTTTCAACCGCTCATGCAGAAAATCGGCGTACTCTGCATGGGAATGCCAGACGTCGTCAAACGAGAATGCCCGTTTGCGATCTCTTGTCAGAAGTCGATGGGTCTTTTGGGTGAAAAAGGGCGGGTCAAGATAGACCAGGTGGATGCTGTCGGAATTTAACGTGCGAGTAACATCCAAGCAGTCGCCCTGAATCAGTTGTGCTTTCATGTCTGCTTCTTTGCATTCTCGTCAGCAAGCAATTCAAGGATTGCCTTCAAGTCTATTTCAGTTCGCTTGTTTACATAGTCCCAAGCTGAATCTCCATAATGGTACTGCCCACCGAGCCCTGCATAAAGGGTGGCCAATGTTTCCTGTATACGAATGGCCTGACTTCGATTTGGGTAGTAATACATGACTCGGATAGGTATGTATCCAGCGTCAGCAATCGTAGCGATACGAGTATGTTCTTTTGTGATGTGATCTCCGTCCGTCGTCGCGTCCCGCCATTTTATCTCAATAGCATCAAGCCCAACCAAACAATCTATCTCGAATCTCCTCGGTCGACTTCCCCTGGTGTTTGGAATTCTAAGTCTACCAGAGTCGGAAAATTTTGCGCGAAAACACAGCTTTGTAGCTTCCCCAAGAATCTGCCCGCAGTATTGTAGAGGAAACGGCCCTTGTTCTGGTACACATCGATCAGTTGGCCTTCTTCCACCGAAACTCCCAAGATACGATAAATGAGAAAATGGGAGGTGTCATCCTGTTTCATCTCCTCTATCCGATCGGATATCTTACGTTGTAAACCCGAGAGATGACGGGCAGCCAGCTCGCGAATCTCCTGCTCTATCGTTAGCGACATTAGGTTATAGCGCAGTTAAACATTGTGACATTTATTGGACTCTCAGGAATCTGCCAGGCGCGGGTTCAGGGCATCATTCAGCCCGTCGCCCAGGAAGTTGATCCCCAGTGAGACGATGGCGATGGTCAGGCCGGGCACCGCAACGAGCCAGGGGCGGTAGCGCCGGCTCATCTGGTTGTCGCGATCATCGAGCCCCAACTGGCCTGGGGCGGCTGCACGCCCACGCCAAGATAACTCAAGCCTGATTCGGCTACTATTGCGCCGCCAAAGCCAAACGTAAAAGCCACAATGAGGGGGCCAAGAGCATTGGGAATCAGATGCCGCATCAACACCTTTAATTGGCTGACGCCGACCGCACGCGCCGACTCAACGAACTCCTTCTCGCGCAACGACAGGATTTGTCCACGGATCAGGCGGGCGTAGCCGGGCCACTGGATCAAGGCGAGCGCGCCGCTCTCCTCTCAACTTTCGGTCCCAGACAGGAAGACCGGTCGAACATCTTCCTGTCTGGGACTTTGTGCTTGTGATAGGGCTGCCCGAATCGAGCAGCAGACGTTGCGGCGGAATTACCAGGCACCATCACTGGCGGCCAGGGCGATGTTTGAAGATTTTTGTATTGGCGCCACAATCAAGAATATGTCCGCCAAAAAATCTTCAAATTGCTTCACCAACAGCAGGCTTATCGCTCTTTCCGGTAGGTTTCCGTCATCGTGTGCCAGAAGCTGATGCGACTCTGACGATAGCCACCGACCCACGGCTGAATCTGATACCAGCCGCGAATGTAGCCGGTCGGGATTACGAGCGCGGCATCGGTGAACTTCTCCAGCATGGCCATTGACTGATCACAGTAGTCGGCGCTGCTGGGATCCATCGAAAGGAGCGCATCGATCTCCTCATCCCAGCCCTCTTCGGTGTAATGCGTCCACGACTGGTAGACCCCCCCGCGGGTGTGGGCCATCGTTTTCAGCAGGTGGCCCGGCCGTGGCAGGAAGGTGCCGCTGATGGTGACGCGGATGGCTACCAATCCCTCACCGTCGACGAACTCGGACTCGGCGTTCTTGATCTCAACATCCTCGATGTCCAGGTTCACTCGCCACATTTCCTGGATGATCCGGGCGGCTCGAATGCTTGGCGGATCACTCCCACCTGTCAGGACGCGAATCTTGGGCACGGTGTCCCCGGTCGGACCGTATTTGGACTCGGCCAGGAACTCTTTCGCCCGTTCAGGATTGAAGGGGTAGGGTTGGAAATTGGCGTCGAAGCACTGGTAGGCCGGGGCCATCGGGCTGCCGGCGTTGCTGGGAGCCTGCTCACCTTCCCAAGCAATTTCGGCTACCTTCTCCCACTCGATGGCCGACATCAGCGCACGGCGCAGGTTTACGTCGTCAACCGGCTCTTTCTCGGTGAGGAAGTACATGGCCCAGAAAGCTGAAATCGGAACTTCGCGGAAGGCATCCGGCTGGTTCTTGCGCAGGAGCACCGACGACGGACCAGCCAGATTCAGGGCAATGTCGATCTCCTCATTCTCAAACATGCGAAGCATTGTCTGGAAGTCACGGATGGTCGTGGCTTCGATGCCGTCCAGGAGCGTAGGCTCGCCCCACCACATGGGATTGCGCTCGAAGCGGTAGATGGCATCCGGCTCAGGCGACAGGTGGGTCGGCTTGAAGGGACCACTGACGATCAGGTCGGCTGCGTTCTCACCCTGGAAGAAGCGTTCCGCCATAGCGCCGCGCCAATCCCTGGCATCGGCGAACTCGTCGGCTCGCTCCAGCAGATCGGCGTACTGGCCAAAGCGGGCGGGCGCGGCTTCGCGGAAGCCCCAAAGTTGGGGCAGCGAGCCTTCGGAGCGCCATAGCTCCACCTTGATCGTCTTGTCATCCAGGGCGATGAGGCCGGCGATTGTCTCGGTCTCGCCGTCGGCGAACTCGTCGATGCCCTTGACCGCGCCCATGACGAAGTTGCGTGGCCATGAGTTGCGGTCCGAGTGAAAGATGAAGTTCCACCAGTCGAGCGCATCCTGGGCCGTAACAGGCTTGCCGTCGGACCATACCGCATCCTCCTGGATGTGGAAGATGTACTGGGTGAAATCATCGTTGGCTTCCCAGTCCGTGGTGAACAGGCCGGGCATCACGTTCCCGTCGATGTCCACGAGGAAGGGCGGCATGAACATGTGCCCGAAGTTACAGGGGCTGCCATAGTCGATGCCGGGAAAGGGGCCGGAGCCGCAACCGCCCTCATGCACCACGGTCAGGATCTGGTTGTCGGCCGCGTCATCGGGCTTCATCACCTTCTGCATCATGCCGTCCGACTCTGCCAACGATTCCATCCCTCCGCCGGCCGGCTCGGACGGCGCGACACAGGCAGTGAGCATGACGCTGAAGACCACAACCAGGCCCACGATCAACTGCCATCGATTTCTCGACATAGCTTGTTCACTTCTTACTGAATGGTTTGCGCTCCAAAGCGGCGCGCAATCGGATCCTGCCTGAATCTGGATGAAATGGCGGCGTCGAACTGAAGTCACCAAAACAGAAGTGATTTATTCCTCTCTATCTCCTTGATCACCTTCTCTCGCAGCAAGATTACTGCCCGCAAAACGAAAGCCGGGGGTAAGGTATCTGCTCAAGCGCCTCTGTGCGACGCTCGGCATCGGCACGCGGACGCGATACCAAGTTCGCTTACAGCTAGAGCGTCAGACACATCCTGTGACGCCGGAACGCAATCAGGTCGCGCCTATGAAAAGAAGGTGCTTTGGCCTGACTTCGACCCCAGCTTTTTTGGCTTAGATTGGCAGCGTCTTTGGCAAAGATGGTATTGTTGGCAGGTTCGTTGATGCAGGTAAACAACACCTTGGGAACTATAACTGTTGTAAACTTGGCAAAAGGATTGTTGGGAAGAATTCCGCAGACGGGAGCAACAGTTCCACTTCGAGGGCTAAGTGGGGGAAGTTGTCGTCTGTCCTCGGAACGTCATTTCCATGTCAGACGGCAGCCATCATACTGTAATTCTGGGACGATGTCAAAGTGCTTCTTTCCGCTCTTAACGTGCCGAAAGCGGTGGATTCCGGTTTCGCATACAGCTTCGCCGCATTGCATAACCTGCGACCTCCAAGCATAGTGACGGGGCGAAGTCGTCCGGTTCAGGAATCTCACGACTGGAGTTCTCTCGGGATGACAGTGGACCGGAAACGCGTCGCGGCGCCTAAGATGCGATTTTCGTCGAGCGGATCAATGAGAAAATCGGTACTTTATAGCATAATTGTCGACAGCAGGTCCAGAATCTGTTGAAATCGTTGCGTTTTTTTTGCTGAGGAGGACACTATGCGGCCAGAGACAAATCATCACTATTGGGAAAAGGGCTGGGCAGTGGAAGAAGGCGTGTTCAGCCGCGAGGAAGCCGACCGCATCGCCCAGGTCGCGCTCGAATTGAGCCAGCAGGAACTGAGCGCCGACGGTGAAGGCTATGTCGTCGACAGTTCGGAAGACGGCGAGATCGCGCCGCGCAAGATCGACAAACCGTTCCTGAAACGAGGCGAGTTTCAGGGGTTCGTCTTGAATCAGCGGCTGACACAACTGGTGGCGGAACTGCTGGGCGCGGCGCCGCTCTTGTCAGGCGATCAGATCTTCATGAAGCCGCCCCACTTCGGCTCGGCCAAACCCTATCACCAGGACAATTTCTACTTCCAATGCGACCCCGGCGACCATGTGATCACCGCCTGGATCGCGCTGGACGACGTAGAGGCCGAGAATGGCTGCCTGCGTTACATCGACGGGTCGCACCAGGGTCCGATTTTGCCGCATGAACCTGTTCCTGGAGAACCGTACAACCTGGTGCCGCCGCCCGTACTGATCGATCTGGAGAAGGAGTCGCTTGCCCTAGTGCGCAAGGGGGGCGTCGTATTCCACCACAGCCAGGCGCGCTGCACACCTCGCATCGCAACAAGTCGGACCGTTGGCGCAGGGGCTATGCCACCCACTGGGTGACCAGCGCTGTAACATCCAGCAACGGCACATTGGATAATTCCTATTTTCGTCGCGAGGACTATCCGGCGGCTTCGTAACCGACACCGACAGGAGGCGGCCACGCTTGGCGCCTGTCCCGCTGCCATGTCTCGAAAGCAATATAGATATTCGCCGATTTACAGACTTTACGAGGAGACGCCCAACTATGTACCGCTCTAAGACTGCACTCTTACTGCTGGCTGTCCTGGCTTTGATCCTGAGCGCCTGTGTCGCGCAGGCGCCCGCCGCGGCCCCTGCCGAAGAGGAACAGATGGAGGCAGAGGCAACCCCTATGGCAGAAGAAGAGACCGACGAGATGGCGGAAGCCGGCAGCGAAGCCGAATTCCAGAGTATCCTCGCCTGTGTTGAGGAAAACTTCCCCGCCGAGGGCTACTTCACCAACGATCTACTGCCCGACCCTGACGCTATCTGGGAACCCATGGAATGCGAAAGCGTGGATCAGATCAGCGTCGGCATGTCCTGGATATTGAACGACGGTGGCGCGCCCTGGTACAACGCTGTAGAGTTGGGATTCTTTAGCGATCTTTGTCTGGAAGTAGAGTTGGTGCGCGGTGGGCCTGGTTTGGGCAATTTGCAGACTTTGATTGACGGTGGCGTCGACTTCGCAGTCAGCGCCGGCGGCAGCCTGATCCCCACGCTCGCTGCTGGTCCAAACGGAGAAGACATCGTGGCCCTCGGCTCTTTGATCAAGCACAGTCCCTACATCTGGCTGGGACTGGATCACGACACGCCGCAGGATCAACGTTCTGACAAGGAATTAACGCCCCAGGACTTTATCGGCAAGACAGTTGGCCTGCATGAAGGCGAAGGCTACTTCTTCGACTTCATCTCCAGCAAGTACGGGATTTCTCCGGATCAAGTGGAGCTGGTGGAGACCGGCTTTCCCCCCGATCCGGTGGTAACTAATGATGAATTTACTAAGTGGGCTAAGGAGAATATATCTGATCATCCTATTTATCCAATGCTAGTACTTGATGGTCTTGCTCCAAGTTCTCAAATTAAGGGTAGAGAGCTAGTTGCGTCGTTAACTGAAGCGGGCGAGATGGACTACGCCGCCGGTTGGCTCATTAACGAACCCCGCCTGATGGAAGAGCAAGGGTATATGAACTGGGTCGCCTTCCAGTTCAGCCAATGGGGCTGGGATGACTACTCGGAAGTTATGGTCGTGCGCCGGTCCACGCTGGAAGAGAACCCGGGCCTGGTGCGCCGCTATGTGGCTGCTGTGATCCAAGGGCTACTGTATCTGCTTGAGAACCCGGACACGTCAGCCGAGATAGCGGTCCGTTACAGCGCGGACGCCCGATTGACGCAGGAACAAGCCCTGCGACGCTACCAACTGCAAGAGGCTCTGGTGATCGGTGACGACAACCTGCCCATCGCTCACATGTCCGCCATACGTTGGAACGCCAAGGCGGCTTCCATGATCCAATACGACCAGCTGGACCTGCCCGCGTGCGAATAGGAACGCAAGAGGAATAGCACAAAATTGACTATCGAGTTCACGAACGTCGACAAGCGGTTTGGCCTCGTTGAGGCGTTGGAGAATGTCAGCCTGACCGTTCGGGACGGCGAGTTTTTCTCACTAATCGGCCCGTCGGGCTGCGGGAAGACCACCATGCTGCGCATTGCCGCCGGGTTGGAGTTGCCCAGCGGCGGCACAGTGCTGGTAAACAGTGACACGCCCAGGAATGCGTGCAGTCAGCACCAGATCGGAGTCGCGTTTCAACGCCCAGCCCTCCTGGCTTCGCGCACCGCGTTGAGCAATGTGCGCATGACACTGGAGATTACTGGCCCGGCCGGCGCGTTGTCGCCGAATGAACTGTTGACCGACTTCGGGCTGGGCGAATTCCATCACCACTACCCGCACCAGCTCTCCGGTGGGATGCAGCAACGGGTCAACATCGCCGCGCACGAAATCGCCTTTACCGGCAGCATTATCGGCGCAATCGTAGCCGAATGGCTCTTCGCCCGCAAGGGCCTGGGCTATCTGATTGTGCAGTCAATGACCCAGTACCGTGCCGACCGGCTTTGGGCCGTAACCATGTTGGCCAGCGCCCTGGCGGTAGGCGGCTATCTGCTGGTCAAAATCATCGAGCGTTATGTCTTCCGCTGGCAAGTTCAGGATTTGAGTTGAGCCGATTTCTTGCCGGCCACAGAAGAAAGACACAACAACCTTATGTTCCAGATTGATTCCACAGTTCAGTACGACGGTCCCTGCGCCGACTTTGCCTCGTTCACAGGGAGTCCGCTCTGGGGCTACGGCGTGGACGGCGTAATCGAGCGGGCCGAAGCGAAGGGGTGGCGAGTCGAGCGGCGTGAGCGCCTGAACACGCCATACGGCCTGTCCCCGCTCGTAGTCCACTTCGTTGCGCCAAGCGGCCGCGATGTGATCTGGATCCCTTCCTATGGGGAGGTCGTGGGTGAGGATTCGCTCTTCCATCTCAACTTCAAAAAGTGCTTTTGGGTCTTGTGGAAAGCTGGCGTCAAGGTGATGCTGGTTGGCGGCACGTCGGGCATCGCCGACTGGCGTCAAGGTGATGTCGCGATCCGCCCCGGTGACGTGGTACTCCCGTGGAGTTTCTATACGCGCCCGGTTCACCGCGGGCTGCCCGGCACGCAGTTCGAAAGCATGTGGTCCAAGTGCCATTTCCTGCTGGGCCAACCCTTTTGCCCGCTGCTGCAGACGAAGATGGAAGCCAGACTAACACCGTTCGCGAAGAACGGTCAGATTCGCGGTGTGCGCACGCCTGCCGACACGCGCGTCGCCCTGGTCGTACCCGATTCGATCGCTTTTGAGACCGACTTCGACATTCTTCACTGGATGTCCACAGCTAAGACCGCGTCCGACCTGCAACCGGATCGGCCGCCGATCGCCACGCTCCACGGCGACTGTCAGAACCCGCTTCTGGCCCGCTATCTGGGCATCCATGTGCTCTACTATCACATGGTCAGCAACTATGCGCAGGGCCTGGAGGCTGAACACGACATTCGCGGTACAATGCTCCATCTCTATACCAAGATATTTCCTGAAATCGCATTGACTCTGGAATTGGAGTTGCTGGCCGGCCTGGAAGTCCCGGACGGAGACGGCTGCCTCTGCACGTCCAGTATGACCATTGCGCCTCCCATATTCAGCCAGACTCTTACTCAGCCGGAATGACGCCCGCCCACACGGGATGGCAACGAGAACCGGCCTCGAAGATTGCTGTACAATCGAATTCATACGAATATCAAACAGGAAGAATCAGTGACAACAATCCCTACTGCAAAGTATGCTCTGATTGGCGGATCCGGCACCTGGGGCGCACGCTTCCCGGAAGACCTGGAGATGCCAAATGTGGAACTCATGGAGAAATTCGACGGCTTTGACACGCCCTATGGCCGCTCCGCCCCCTTCAAGCTGCTGCGCATCGCTGGGCAGTCCGTGTGGCGCGCGGCCATGCACGGGATGTGGGATGGGCCGGGCACCCCGCCTCGCACACCCTGGGTGGCAGCCAAGCAGGTGGCCTGGGTGCTGGACCAGGCCGGTGTCCAATGGGCGATGGTGGAGGGTTCCGTAGGCGGTATTCAAAGGCCGGACAAAGAGGGCGCGCCCCTTCCGCCCTGGAGCATCACCGTAAACACTGATTACATGATGTTCTTCCGGCCAGAGGACGATCAGCCTTTCACGGCAGGCCGCAAGCGCACAGTCCGCTACAAGGATCCCTTCTGCCCCATCATGCGGGCGCACCTCTATGAAGCGGCCCAGCAGGAGCCCAAATTTCCGGACGTTTTCGACACCGGCATCTATGTCTGTACGCCATGGGGACGCTTTGAGACGGCCAAAGAGATTCAGATTTGCGCCTACATGGGCGCGCATGTGGTCGGCCATACGCTAGGACATGAGGTACCGGTTTTCCACAAGGCGGGTATTCGTCTGGCTTCGGTGGGCATCGTCTCCAACCATGCGGAGGGCCGCGAAGAATGGGTTGGCGACGCGGCGGAGGACATGGCAGACTTCTACCTCAGTTGCCCACTCTATCTGGGGCCGGTGATGGCCAACGCCATGCAGGCGCTGATCGAGAACGGCGCGTCGCCGCCCGACGATCCGGACATCTATATTTATGGGCTGGGGCAGTTTCCGGTGGAGGGCGCCTAAGCAAGCCCAGGCAATAGGACGAATCTGAGTGGTCTACTCAATTCGTGTCCGCTGCGTCTGCACACTCCTTCGCTTACGGCTCGCTCGCAACAACGGTGGCGGTGCCAACTGTCCAGCGTGAACAGGCGGCCTCCGCCAGATCACAGGATTCAAGCGTAAGGTCTCGCCGTAGATGACTTGGCCCTCCTGTCGGTTCCCCTGCCTCGGACGCCACAGTCAGACACAGGCCTTCGCCAGAGTCATTCATCAAGCGAATCTGCCCGCTGTCAGTGTACTGGAACTGCTGCAAGGGAGCGGTTGAACAGTCGGACAGTTGCACGGTACTGATTCCGAGGTGGGCAAGAGTTGGCGCAACGTTCAGTTTGGCGAGTACGGACCCATGCGCATGGCGCGAACGCGTAACCACAAGCTTGTGCGCCGACATCCGGGCGGGCCGCACGAACTCTTCGACCTTTCGGCTGATCCGCGCGAGTGCCGTAACCTGATCGACAGCCCGGCGCATCATTCACTGACCGCACATCTCTCCGATCTGTTAGTGACACACTTTGACCGTTACACGTCTGCGGGCAAAAGCGGCCTGCTTGGCCCGGAGTTGCCGCAGCATAACATGACCGAGGGCTGGAGGCAGTAAGGGGATTGGAGGCTTTCGCGTGGTTGATGCTTGTCAAGAGGGCAGGCGTGCAGCTATGATCAGCAGGTAGACTGAACGCGCCGCGGCGAAACAACCTTTCGACGTAAAAGAGGAGAGATCATGTACACAACCGATCAATACGAAGGAATGCTGGCGGAGACGGTCGTCATGCAGGGCGCAAACGGCGATAACGTCCACGCATACTTTGCTCGCCCGCTGGGAGCCGGACCCTTTCCCGGCATGGTGCTAATCCATCACATGCCTGGCTGGGACGAGTGGTATCGGGAGGCCACGCGCAGATTTGCTCACCACGGCTACGCCGCGTTGTCACCGAACCTGTACGAACGCTTCGGGCATGGCGAGCCGGAAGATGTGGCCGCGGCCGCGCGCGCCGACGGCGGCGCGCCCGACGACGTGGCCGTCGCCGATTTAGGGGCGGCCATGCGTTATCTGCGTGCCCTGCCTTATGTGAGCGGCAAAGTCGGCGTATTCGGCACCTGCTCCGGCGGGCGGCAAGCGGTGCTTGTGGCGAGCCGCGTCGACGGTTTCGATGCGGTCGTCGACTGCTGGGGCGGCGGGGTCGTCATGGAGGCCGAGCAGCTTTCGCCCCAACGCCCGGTTGCGCCCATCGACTACACCGCCGACCTCAATTGTCCGATCCTGGGCCTCTTTGGCGAGGAGGATCACAGCCCTACGACGGCTGAGGTGGCCCGCCATGAAGAGGCGCTGAAGCAGCACGGCAAGGAGTACGAGTTTCACATGTACGAAGATGCGGGCCACGGCTTTTTCTACTACCATCGGCCCAACTATCGCCAAGCCCAGGCGGTTGACGGCTGGGAGAAAATCTGGACTTTTTTGGGCCGGACGTTGGCAGAGTGAGGCGCAACGGGCAGGCGTCTGTCGAAGAGAAAACAGGATACGGGAGAGCAAAACCATGTGTACGATGATCGTCCAGAAGGTCTCGCTCGAAGGGTTTGGCAAGGGCGCGGACGGCTGGTTTGACATGAGCCAGGCCAACGTGAGCTGGGATCACCCTTTCCATGCCCCCGAAGAACACGCGCTGAATATCGATTTCGTGAACGAAGCGCATGGCCCGAGCGCGCGGGTCGCCGTCGAGTTGAGCGTAGAGGGCGCACGCCAATTGGTGGAGACTATTCAAGCCGTGCTGGACGAGGCCGAGTCCAAAGGGTTCGTCTGATTCAATGTGAGTTGGGCAAGGCTGCTACGGATGGCTATACGAAGCGGCGTTCTGACCCTATTGAAACGGGCGTCTCGCCTTGTTTTCGAAACACGAAATACGCAATGAGTTCCTAGTCTCGATACGGGTCGAACTCGTCCTCACCGGCCATCGCTACACCGAGCGGTGTGAGCGTGTGGAGGATGCGGATGGTCTCGCGGTGGTGTTCCAGGACATCAGGCAGGCGTTTGTAAACTTGGGGCGCTTCATCCGTTCCGGCTCCGCGCAGTTCCACGCCCAGGCGCCGCACCGAGTTGAGCATCTGCTTGCGTCCGATCTGGCCTTGCTTCACATGAACTTTGCGCCCCTTCTTCCAGCGGACACGCCCCGCGGCCTGCGTGCGCGACATGACGCGTCCCGCGCCGTGGACAGTCGAATAGAGTGCCATCTGCCCCTCTTCATTCTCCACCCCTTCCAGAATAACCGAAATATCCCCCATCGACCCGCCGACGAAGCCCTTCTGTCCGGGGAAGGCGGGGGTCGCCCCTTTGCGCGTTACCCAGAGAGAGCGGCCATCATGCTCTTCATTCCATGTGAAATTGTGGTGGTTGTGGATCTCTTCCACGATGCGTGCGCCCAGCAGGGAGGCCACTCGCTCGCAAACCCAGTCCCGCCCGGCGTAAGCATAGCGTCCGGCCAGCAGCATGCAGGCGTGATATTCCTGGCCCAGCGCCGAGTCCCCGTTCAGCAATCCAGGAGCCTTGTAGGCGGCGCCTCGTTTTCGTCCTGCCGCCCTGCATGACGACTGCTCGGTCACGGGCCGGTTGCCCTGCTCGCGTTCCCCGGCGTTGATGAAGTGCGTGGCCAGACGGTGTCCGAGCCCGCGCGAACCGAAGTGGACGCCCAGCCAGATACACTTCTTCTCGTCCTCGAAGATGTCAACATAGTGATTGCCGCTGCCGACAGTTCCAAGTTGCTCTGAGGCCAGCTTCTTCAGCTTGCGGGCAACAGGCAGACTCCAGGCCGGATCGTCGTCTAACAGGGGATGATCGACCGGCTCCTTGTTTTTGCGCCCGACGCCAAACGAGATCGTGCGCCAAATGTCGTCCATGATCGGCTTGATGTGCGCCTTCACCTCGGCGGCGGGCACATCCAGGCGCACGGCCTTGTTCCCGCAGCCAATATCGTAGCCGACGCCCGCAGGACTGAGCTTGTCCTCATAGGCCAGCACGCCGCCGATGGGCACGGAATACCCCAAGTGATGGTCTGCCATCAGCGCGGCGGCGGACGCCTCACCCGTGCAATTGAGAATCTGTTCAACGGCGTTGTCAAGGGGATCGCCCCAAACTGGCACGCCGCCAATCATCTGGACCGTCATGGCTTCCTCATGACTCTCTTCGCGATTGTGGCCGCACTGCTACGCGATACGAAACACGCATTATTCAGCGGGTCGGACACCCGGATACACACCCTCCGGCAGCATCTGAGGGCGTTCACAGCGTGTGGTCAACTCAACATGGCTGCCGGTATCCGATGCCGTGTGAATGGCCTCCATGATCTCCAACACATGCAGCGCCATTTCGCCGCTGGCCCGATGCGGCGCACCTTCAACCATGCTCACCGCCATATCAGCCGTCCCGATGCCGCGGCTGCGGCCCTCGTGTCCGAAACGCAGTGGCAGATCTTGCCAGCTATCGTCGGGCGCCTTGCGCAGTTGAACGGGTCCGCCAAAGGTATTCGGATCGGGCAAGTTGAGCGTACCGGTCGTGCCGTAAAGCTCAATGCGCGGCAGCCCGGATGCCTGTGTGTCGAAAGTCGTGATGACCGTGCCGATCGGGCCGTTTTCAAAGTCCAGCACGCCAACAACATAGGTGGGCACCTCGACGTGGATGATCTCGCCTCTGCGCGGCTCACTCCAGATCGTGCGTTCTTTCCAAGTGGTGCGCGCCGAACCGGTCACGCGGCGCACCGGCCCCAGCAGATGCACGAGCGCCGTCAAGTAGTACACGCCCATATCCAGCATCGGGCCGCCGCCGGGCTTATAATAAAAGGCGGGGTTGGCGTGCCAATATTCGTGACCCCGCCACATCAGGAAGGCGTTGGCGGCTACTGGCGCGCCGATAATACCTTCATCGAGATAGCGTCGCGCCGACTGGAATCCTGCACCGAGGAAGGTGTCCGGTGCGCTGCCGATGCGCAGATGCTTCTCCCTGGCCAGCGCCAGCAGTTGCTCGCCCTCGACAAATGTCGCCGCCAGCGGCTTTTCAGTGTAGACAGGCTTGCCCGCCTCCAACGCCGCCTTGCAGACGACATAATGCGCGTTGGGGGAGGTGAGATTGAGCACCATGTCGATGTCCGGCGCTGTGTACAGTTCCTCCGGCGAAAGCAGGTTGAGTCCGTACTTGCTGGCTTGGGCTTCGGCCGCGGCCGATACCACATCGGCGCACGCTGCGATCTCGATCTCTGGAATTTCCTGGATATTCTCAATATAGCGGCTGCTGATAATGCCACAGCCGACCAGTCCGATGCGTGCTGGCAGTTTCATCGCTTGTTCCCCTTGCCTTCTAATCGTTGCCATCCCCAAAGCAGCGACGCTGTTGGGCAGTTGTCAATCTCTTGCGGCCCAGATGATGCCACGCCGCACGATCTCTTTGGCCTCTGGCACGTCGAAATCCTTCGCCACATGCCCCAATGAGCAGTAGAAAATCCTGCCCCGGCCCCAGCTGCGTTTCCAAACAACGGGCATGACCGTGCCCTCGATCCAAGGCGCGTGTTCGCCGGAGAAGGTCGTTGTCGCCAGCACTTCGTTACTGGGATCCACGTGCATTAGATACTGTTCGCTGTGCATCCCGAAATCGCTCAGCCCCGCCGTGATCGGGTCGGCGTGATCGACAATGTTGACAGTATAGTCGGTGATGTTGCCCGGGTGGGCTACCCATTGGCCGCCGACCATGAACTGATACTCCGTGTTCTGGCGGAACGCGTCCGCCATGCCGCCATGCCAGCCTGCAAAGCCGGTCCCGCCTGCAATGGTGTCCAGCAGCCCCTTTTCTTGCTCCTTCGTGATCGAACTCATCGTATGCACCTGCGTGATGACATCATAGGTGGCCATGCGGGCGGCGTCCGTATAGACGTCGAGAGACGTTTCGACATCAACATCAAGACCGGCTTCCCGAATCAGCGGCGCGAAAATGTCCACGCACTGCTTCGGTTCGTGGCCTTCCCAGCCGCCCCACATCATCAACGATTTCTTCGCCATCGGATTCTGACTCCTTGTCGTTGAACTTGGTCGCACACTTGAGGCGCGCAATGTGGCACGCCGCCGCCCCTTGAATCTTTTGCCAGGACGAACTGCCGTAGCGAAACGGTCTGCGCCGGCGATTCCTCGATCGACGTTGCTGACTCCGCCCGTGCCAGTATAGCACCCGCGCGAAGAAGCTACAATGAATTGACTGGCTGGGCGTTCAGTAGAATTGCCGCCGGGACGCAATGGTCCCGGCGGGCGGAGAACCAGGGAGGCGGTTAGCGAAGCTCAAACTTCAGCGGCATCCCCCCTTTGGGGTGCAAGGTGATCTGCGGGGAAAGTTCAGCCGTATAGTCGCCGGGCATGCGCAGACGGAAACGCTGGGCCATCGCCGCCGCCACCAGAACCCCCTCAGTCAGCGCAAAGCTGGTGCCGATACATTGGCGGGGGCCAGCGCCAAAGGGGAGATAGACGAAGCGGTGACGGTCGGCGCTGTTGGCCGGCGCGAACCGTTCCGGGTCGAATTTCTGCGGGTTGGGCCAAAATTCGGGCAGCCTGTGGGTGATGAAAGGGCAGAGCGTTACCATTGAATTCGGTGGAATCGCGTAGCCGCCGATGACATCGGCCCCGTTGCCGTAGCGTGACAGGGCATAGGCCGGTGGATAGAGCCGCATGGTCTCATCGATCACCTGGCGCGTGTACACCAGCTTGGGCAGATCCTCAATCGTGGGCAGACGACCGTTCAGTGTCCGGTCCACTTCGTTGTGAAGCTGCGCCTCCACTTCGGGGTGTCTGGCGACGCAGTAGAAGAACCAGGTCAGCAGAAGCGCCGTCGTCTCGTGACTGGCGATCAGCAGCGTCATTACCTCGTCGCGCAACTGCTTCTCATCCATGCCAATGCCGGTGTCGGCATCGCGGGCAGACAGCAGCATGCCCATGAGGTCATCGCCGGGCTCGTCGGCTTGGCGTCGCTGCGCGATCATGCCATAGATCAGTTGATCGAGCACGCGTATGTCGCGCGCCACGCGGCGTGTTCGGGGCCAGAAAGGAATCCGCATTGTGTAAACAGAAAACGGCTCCAAGGCCATCTTGACGAACAGTTCATTAAACCCGCTGAAGATGTCGCCGACTTCGTGCGCCGAGCCGGTCAGGTCTATGCTAAACAGGGTCCTGCCGGCGATCTCCAGCGTAAGTTCCATCATCTCGCGGTCGAAGGCAACGACTTCACCGGCGCGGGCGGCCTGCTCCCAGCGGCTGAAACGTTTCTCCGCCGCCGTGGTCATGGTCTGGCCGAAGCCCCGGATCTGTTCGCGGTGAAAGGCAGGTTGGGCCAGACGCCGTTGCCGCAACCAGGACTCGCCGTCATTGGACAGGAGGCCGAGCCCGATCAGCGGCAGCAGCAACTGAAACGTGGGATGGGGCAGCTTCGTGAAATTCTTGTAGTTGTCCTGCAGGATGTGCTGGTAGTGTTCGGGGTGGACAAAGAGATAGCCCCACCAGTTGAGGAGGAACCGATAGCGGACGGCAGGGCCGACCTCCGCGACAAACTCCTGCAAGCCGCCTATCGGGTCACGCTGTAGCCGCTTGGCCGTGCCGAAAATTCGGTTCGCATCGGGGGAGGGGGGAGCCGGTCGCCTCTCCATCGGGACGACAGCGCTGGTCATGGGAATTCTCCTTATCGCGCTCTCATTCGCGCGCAGTCTACTCTTGACGACGACGCAACCTTCGATTGCATGTGGTTGCGCGCCTGATCTGATTTGCCGGTTTGTGAATCCATTCACAAAACAGAGTATACCCGCATAGAGTCTCCCTGTCAAGAGATTTTGTCACTGTATGGCGGGGGCGAGCATCAAGATGGACATGCTGCCTAGACCAGACTTCGCCGCTCGCTTGTATTTGAAAAATACAAGACCCCGTCAATGACGGGGTCTTGCGGCGTCTGGTCCGATAGCAAAACCTAGAGAGCAAGCTCCAGAGGTGATGCTACCGGACCAGTACTACGACTACAATTATCCATAGTGCATCACCTCCTCTATTATAGGATATGCGGACAGTGTCCCACAATTGGCTCATCGTGTCAAGAGCGAGATCGTGCGAGGTGTATCCAAGATTTTTGGGCAGATGTTGTCTGAATCAGGATTTGCGGGATTTGTGGATGAACAGGATTGCAGGCGAAGGGTCGATGCGAATTCAGTAGGTCTTTTCTCGCCGGCTGAGAGGGCGTATCGCCATGGCACAATAATTCGGGATGCACCCCTCTCACAGGGCGTAGCCCAGATCATTGGGGAGATTTGCCTGACCATGGGCGGCTTCGACCAGGGCGATGGGTTTGGCCTCACTTGACGGACAATCAATTGACATGCACCAACAATAATCCTGGATACACCCATCGTGCGGCGTGCATCCCAGATTATTTGCATCGTTGCTCTGGGAACGCGGGAGGCTTGCTGACGTTGGGAACGGAGGAGGTGGGTAGGGCCACCAGATGTCAAGCGCGATTTTCTGCCTCGCCTCTGCCGGAGCGGGCTTTCCTGCACCGATAGAAGGCGTGTGTTGAATGGGCTACCACTTCGTACTATGAGAGCCGGATTGCGGTATGGGGGGCTGGGCGCGCGGTGGCGGCGTTCCCGGTCGCGCAGGAGTGCAGCACAGATGAGCGAATCGGGCAAGTCGGGGTGGCGCGCAACAATTTGGGATGAACGCATCGTGCGCGCTCAGAGGCGACGCGCTTTCGCGGAACGGCGCAGAGTGGAGGCTGGCATGACATGTGAATCTATTGGGCCACAAATCCCCCATCGACGGTCATGATATGGCCGACAACGAAGGAGGCCCTATCTGAGCTTAGCCAAACGACAGCTTCGGCGATCTCTTCAGGCTTGCCGGGACGGCCAATCGGCTGCCAGCTATCTGCTTCCTCTCGCATGTCGGGGTTGCTGGCGTAGATGCGCTCCATGAGAGGCGTGTCAACCAGGCCCGGAGCGACGGCATTGATGCGGATGCCCCTGTCGGCATACTCGACGGCGGCCGACCTGGTCATGCCGGCAACCGCGTGCTTGCTGGCGACATAGATCGGTTGGCGCGGAATCCCGACCAAGCCCGCAATCGACGAGGAGTTGACGATTGCGCCGAATCCCTGTTCAAGCATCTGCTCGATTTCGTATTTCATGCAAAGCCAGACACCTCTGAGGTTCGTATCGACCGTGGATTGGAAAGTCTCCTCGGTGAAACGTTCGTCTGGGCGCGTGTATTCGCGCTCCAGGCCGGCGTTGTTGAAGGCGCAATCGATCTGGCCGTAGGCCGCGACAGTTGCTTGGAGCAGGACGGCGACCTCTTCCTCAGCCGTTACGTCGGCTCTGACAAAGATGGCTTCTCCGCTAGCGCTCTCGATCATGCCGACGGTTTCGCCGCCTCCCGCAACGTCCACGTCGGAGACGACGGTCCTGGCTCCCTCACGGGCGAAGGCCAACGCTGTGGCCCGACCGATTCCCGATGCGCTGCCCGTTACAAGCGCGACTTTGCCTGTAAGCAACTCTGCCATGGTTCTTCCTCCTGTGGTAACTACTCAGCCTCGTCTGGGAAGTTGTTTGAAAAAGAACGGTCATCGGCAAAAAGGCCAAAAATGGCTGCCGGAAAGCGTGAATCCTCCATCTACACGCCATAATTCGCACCATTTGTGCCGTTTTGATCCGAACCTGACCTTTTCAGACAGATTCCAAACACGATTTATTACACTTGGATGACTTGGTTGCCCATTGAAAGTCGCACTTTGGGTAATGGCTGAGTAGTTACCTCCTGTGAGCGAATGTTTGCCTCGTCCGCATGGGATTCAATCAGATTGTCAGAGCAGACGCGTCATCGGTCAATCAATCCTCATCGGTCATTACATACCACTTCTCGTTTCCGATCACGCTCTTCCACCAATTGCTCATGTCCTGTTCATCCATGTTGGCCCAGTCTCTTGTCGGGTCCTGCAAGGCCTGGCCCAGCCTCTGCGATAACGCTACGAGGCGACCGCCTTCCCGGCATTGCTCTTCATTCCAACGCGTCAAAGCCACGTCCAAAGACCGCTGCGACTTGAGGGACTCTGACAGGGCGATCGCGCTGTACAACGCCTTTGTGGCGCCCGCGGCGGCATGGGGTCGGGCAACGGAAGAGGCGTCGCCCAGCAGCAGGATGTTGCCCCTGCGGTAGTCCGGCGCGTGGAGATCAAAGATCGCCTGGATGAAGGGGCGCTCAGTTCGAGCAATCGCATCGACCACGAAGCGTGGCATGAACTCCTGCGCCAGTTCGCGCAGTTCATTGGCCCGTTCATCCGAAATGCTTCCGGCCGGCAGCGATGTGGCGTGCGTCCTTCCGTCGCGGTCCGTGAGCGATTGCGCCAGATCGACTTGAGGTGTATTGACATACCAGCCCCAGTTGAGGCGTCTCTTGCCAGGCTGCGTCTCGCCCTGCTTGCCCGGCACCAGGTAAGCGATGAGATGGCCCAGAGGTGAAACGGCAAAGATATTCACCCCCTCGTAGGGCGCGATGTCGCTTACCATTTGCTCATCCAACAGGCCGCGCCACATGATATAGCCGGCGTATCGAAGCGACTGGTCGGGGAAGAGTCTGCGCCGGCCGGTTGAGGTGTAACCGTCGGCGCAGACGACGAGATCAAAGGGCAAGGCCTGCCCGTCTGCAAGCTCGACGATTGCGCCATCTTCGATCGCATGGAGGGCAGTCACTTCGCAGCCCTGGCGATAGATTTCGTCGCGCACGCGCTGGCGCAAGTTCTGGTAGAGTACATCCCAACTGGTCGCGGCGATGACGAAGCCCTGTTCCCAGAGGATGCGATCGTTGTTGTAGGAGCGGGTGACGAAGTGGCGCAGCTTGATCGGCACAATCGCCATGTCGGGGTCGAAGAGATCGCGCCTCTGGAGCAACTTGAGCAGGGCAAATGGGATGCCAATACCGGCGCCGCGGTCCTTCAGCGAGCCAGGGGAGCGCTCGAAGACCGTAACATCGCAGCCGGCGCGCTCAAGTTCGACTGCTACGGCGCAGCCTGCGATGGAACCGCCGATGACGCCGACACGCAGCCCTCTGCTCACGCCTCTATCAGACAAGATCCTTCCAGTTGGCACAGTTGCTCACCACACCCGCCTGTGTCCAACTCATGGAAATCGAGCTAAACACAAGCGCCCCGCGTTCTCCTATGTCAGATTCTATCCAGCCACGCCGCGTCCACCTCGATTCCGAAACCGGGCGCGTCGCTGGGAACGAGATAGCCGTCCTCAATCACAGCTGTTCCGGGCAAGACAGAGGTGTCTGTAAGAGGAACACCGGGCGGAGAGACTCCGCCGGAGCGCTCACCCCAGGAAATGGCCGGCATGGCGAAGGCAAGATGCTGTCCATAGGGATAGTTCATGCCGCCGTGGGGGATGACTTCAAGCCCGGCAGCCTCAGCGATATGGCAGATTCGCAGGCAGGCCGAAATCCCGCCCACCCACAACGGATCCGGCTGGAATATATCGGCAAGACGGCGGCTGGCCGCATGCGAGAAGCTCTGCGCCATGTACCAGTGCTCTCCGGTCGCAAGGGTCTGCCAGGGCAGTCGCTGCCGTACCTGCGCGAAGCCATCCAAGTCCTCCGGCAACAGGTAGTCTTCAATCCACCTGAGACGATAGGGTCGCAGCGCCTCGGCCAGTCGAACGGTATAGTCAACGTCCAGAGCCATCCAGCAGTCCAGCATCAGTTCCACGTCGGGGCCGATCTGCTCGCGCACCATAGCGACCATTTCTTCAGCTTTCCTCAGCCCCTCGATCCCATCCGCAGGGCCATAGGGCATAGGCAACTTCATGGCTCGAAATCCCAACTCCAAGTACCAGGCGCTATCAAAACCAGTGGCGTAGCAGAAGATCCTCTCTTTCTGGGGGCCGCCAAGAAGTTCATAGACAGGACGGTTCAGAATCTTTCCTTTCAAGTCCCACAACGCCAGGTCGACGGCGCTAATGGCACAGCTGGCCAGCCCGTAGCTTCCGTATGGCGTCGTCAGGCGCGACATCATATCGAAGATCTTTTCCGTGGCCATACAGTTTTGGCCCACAATGTGCGGGCTGAAGTGGTCATTGATGATGCTGACGACAGGCGTTGCGAATGAGGTTATGCCCAGGCCGAAAGTGCCGTCTGCGGCGGTAACGATGCAGGCCGTGCTATTCCAGTTGGCTGACCAGGAGGACCTGCGCCCTTTGTAGGCCGGGTAGCGCGCCATGGGGCTTGCCGGTTCCAGCCCCTCCCATTGGTTAGGAAGAGCTTCGAGCGCGGCCATTTCGGTTAGGTTCGCGCTTGGGCCGCATAGCGGCGAGGTCGATTTCTACTGCCCTTACCTCTTTGATTCTCATAGCGAGTCTTTACGTCCTCGTGAGCGCAACAATTCCACCCTGGGGAACTTCCAGGTCAACCAGCAGAGATCCGTCATTGGCGCGCAGGCTCGTTTCCGTCATCGGCGTCAGGTCGTAGTTCTGCACGACAGCCTCAAATTGCCCCTCGACGTCTGTCAGGAAGGTGTGGAGCGCATCGTCGTTGGTGCAGTTGAAGAGGTAGATCTCGGCTGCGTCGGGACTGAGCGGCACCTTCAGCGCCGGGTACTGGGCGTAACTGACAAACGCCTTGGCGCCGCGCTCCACCTTGATCGTCGAGAAGAGCAGATCGTTCTGTACCGGCCTCATCTGTCCGTAGCGAAAGTCCTGCTTGTGCTCATGGTAGAAGGATAGCCACGCCTTGACCAGCGCACGATGCTCCGCCGGCATGTTCACCAGGTCAACCCCCAGCTGCGGCACGCCCGACACCACCATCGTTGACAGCATCTTGGCGACCGACTCGTTTTTCTCGTCGCGATGCCACCACAATGGGTCGAAGTGGACGGCCACACCGGTCGGCACGTAGGAGCGCAGCAGCAGGCAGCAGCGCCGGTCCGCATCATAGGAAGAGGTAAACCCAGTGTCGGGCGCACGGTGGGCGGTTGCATTATACAGATTGCTGATGTTGGAGTACATCGCCCTGAACTCGATCACCGCGTTGGGGTTCACGGCGTCCATCGCTTCCCTCATGCGCTCGAAAGTGTCGGCCATGGCCAGCCCGACCGAACTGTAGTTGTGTTCGTGGTTGGCTGTACATGGCTCGAACACCCACGAATCCACCATGTCGACACAGTAGCCGTCGAAGTCGTACTCTCGCATCAGCCGCGCCATCAGTTCGGGCACATATTCCTGCGTAAAGGGATGACGCGGACACATCCGTGAGGTCGCCTCATTGTACCAGCGGTCGGACGGATCCAGGTCTGCTTCGATCAAGGCGTCTTTGACCTTCTCCCTGATTTTGGTGCCGCGTCCGGCCATCCACGGGGAGATCCAGGGCATGACCTTTATGCCGGTCTCGTGCAGTTTTCCCACAAATCCCCGCAAGTCAGGGTACTTCTGCGGCACAGGCACAAAGTCGCCGACGTCGTCCGGGTAGGCCCAGATCATGTCTTCGACACCGTAGAAGTGGGGCAACATATCGCGGAACCACCCGCCCCAGTTGATCATGCCGCGTATGCCCAGATCTGCCGCGATCTGCGCCCCCTCCAAGACCTCGTCGGCCTGGAGCGCCTCCTCGCGTCCCCACTCCCAGTTCCCTTTGGCGCCGCCCCAGGGCACCCACAGCGGTTCCCAGGCCGCGTCCGGGCTGGGCCGCACCTCTCTGCTCAGCTTTTCGTCGTGCAGCGCGCGGTAGGTCTGCATGGTGTCGAACCAGGACGGGCCGCTTGCCACGAAGAAGCCGTCGCTGTGTTCTGTTACGGGGCCGAGGGAATAGCCGTCAATTGGCCGCCACAACTGGTAACGCACCGTGCCCTTTGGTTGCAGCCCGGAAGCGTAATGGGTCATGGTGCGATACTGAATATCGGTCTCGATGCGCTGGTCGAGAAAGCCGAAGGCATGTACGGTTGCGCCGTCCCTGTCCATGCCGATGGCGATCGGGATTCTCCGATCCGCCATTGTTCGATGAACTTCGCCGAGTTGGCGATGGCGGCTGTGCGTGTCGCGTACGCTGTGGGGAAACAGCCCGTGCGGCTCGATGAACCAGTTGAGATGCCAGGGCAGCCACACTCTGTCAAGTCCGACCGAGCTGCTCTCCGTCTTCACCACATATTGAGAGATCGTAAACGGCTCGCCTGATGCGCGCCTCAGGTGGAACTCAAACAGCGTGTGATGCTGATCTCGATCCGCCGCGATGTCCAGAATGTAGCCATCGCCTTCATACCTTGCATTGGCGTTGTCCTGATTTGCTGACGCGGACTGCCACTGCGACACCGGCGGTTCCAGCGTAAACTCCAGCGTGGCTTGCGCTCCGTGAGCGTTGAGTTCGATTTCCATAGTTCGAGACATCCTTTCTTGACAAAACTGTTCGGTCATCAGGTGCGGTCCAAAATTGGGGGTGGGTTTTGGGCTACCTCTGGTCCCCTAAAGGGAAACCTGTCACACAGGTTGCGGGCGAGACGCCCGCGTTCCCAGGGGTGATTCCCCCTAATCTGGATCATACCCCGGTCATCTCCGACCCAAACACCTTTCCAGCAAATGGGCGCGGACGATCCGCCTGTAAATGTTCTTATCTACCGATGGGTCTCGGTTGCGAAGGGTTCTTCCTGAGGGAAATGTAACCCCCTTGGGGGACGTTCAGGTCAACGAGCAGTGCTTGATTCGCGGCGCGCAGTGTCCTTTCAGCAAGCGGTGTCAAGTCATAGTTGTGGACGGTGGCCGCGAATGAGCCGCTCATATTCTGTAGGATCGTATACAACTCATCTTCCTCGGTGCAGTTGAAGAGGTAGATTTCGGCTGCGTCGGGACTGAGCGGCACATTCAGCGCCGGGTATTGGGCATAACTGACGAATGCCTTCGCGCCGCGCTCCACCTTGATCGTCGAGAAGAGCGCATCGTTCTGCACCGGCCTCATCTGCCCGTAGCGAAAGTCCTCCTTGTGCTCATGGTAGAAGGATAGCCACGCCTTGATCAGCCCGCGATGCTCCGCCGACATATTGACCAGATCGATGCCCAGCTGCGGCACGCCCGACACCACCATCGTCGACAGCATCTTGGCCACCGACTCGTTCTTCTCATCACGGCGCCACCACAGCGGATCGAAGTGAACCGCCACGCCGGTCGGCACATACGAGCGCAGCATCACGCAGCAGCGCCGGTCCGCATCGTAGGAAGAGACAAATCCTGTGTCGGGCGCGCGGTGTGTGGAGGCATTGTAGAGGTTGCTGATATTGGAGTACATCGCCCTGAACTCGATCACCGCCTCGGGATTGACGGCATCCATCGCCGCCCGCATACGCTCGAATGTGTCGGCCATGGCCAGCCCGACCGAACTGTAGTTGTGTTCATGGTCGGCTGTACACGGCTCGATCACCCACGCGTCCACCATGTCGACGCAGAAGCCGTCGAACTCGTACTCGCGCAACAGGCGGGCCATCAGTTCGGGCACGTATTCCTGGGTGAAGGGATGGCGGGGACAGAGACGCGAGGTTACTTCATTGTACCAGCGGTCGGAGGGATCCAGGTCGACTTCGATCAAGGCGTGCTTGACCTGTTGCCTGAATTTGGTGCCGCGTCCGGCCATCCACGGCGAGACCCAGGGCATGACCTGTATGCCGATCCCTTGCAACCGGCGCACAAACGCCCGCAGGTCGGGGTACTTATCCGCCACGGGCACGAAGTCGCCAACGTCGTCAGGATAGGCCCACAGCATCTCCTCGGACTGGTAGTAGTGGGGCAGCATATCCCTGAACCATCCGCCCCAGCCGTTCATGCCGCGGATGCCGAGGTCGGCTGCAATCTGCGCGGCTTCGAACAACTCGTCCTGCTGCAACGCCTCTTCGCGCCCCCACTCCCAGTCCCCCTTTGACCCGCCCCAGGGCATCCACAGGGGTTCCCAGGCTGCGTCAGGGCTGGGCCGCAGGGTCCTGCCCAGGCTTTCGTCGTGCAGGGCGCGATAGGCCTGCATGGTGTCGAACCAGGACGAGCCGCTTGAAACGAAGAAGCCGTCGCTAAGCTCAGTTACCTCGCCGAGCGTGTAGCCTTCAAAGGGCCTCTGAAACTCATAACGCACAGTGCCCTTGGGTTGCAGCCCGGTGGCGTAATGGGTCAGGGCACGGTAGTGAATATCGGTCTCGATACGCTGGTCAAGCAGACCCACTGCGTGGACAGTGCGCCCGGTTCTGTCAATGCCAACGGCGATGGGGATGCGCCGGTCGGCCATTGTCCGATGCACTTCGTCGAACTGGCGATGGCGGCTATGCGTGCGTTGTACACCGTCGGGATAGAGACCGAGATACTCTATGAACTGGTTGAGATGCCAGGGCCGCCAGATTCTATCGAGACCTACCGTGCTGGCGTCCGCCGTAAGCACATATCGGCGCAGGTGGAAAGGCTCACCTGAATCCCGTCCCAGACTGAACTCGACCAGGCAATGTTGCTCCCGCAGACGCTGGCGCAGAGTGATTGTGTAGCCGCCGCCCTGATAGCTCGCATGCGCGCCGTCCCGGCTCTCCGACACAAGCTTCCACTCCGGGACGCCCGGATCAAGGTCAAAATCAAGAGTAACGTTCACGCCTTGGATCTGTTTTGTCAGTGTCATGGCTTAAAGTGGTGTGCAGATGGTCCGGCTGTGGCCGTGAGGAATTGATGTGGCTCTGGCATTGCGCCCGTTACTTGCCGCCGAGAGCGCCGGAGACCAGGCCTTCCACGATGTATCGTTGCGCGATCAGGATAATGACAGCGATGGGAAGCAGGTTCATCAGCCCCCCCGCAGCCATGCGATGCAGCGGCGTGTAGAGATCGGCGGGGACTTCCAGAAGGCGCACGGTGAGCACCTTGGTACTATCGCTGAAGGTAAGGAAGAACGCGAACAGGAACTCGTTCCAAGCGCCGATAAACAGAACGATGAAGGTCACCGACACGCCCGGTTTGACCAGTGGCAGGATGATACGAAACAGCGTGCCCAGCGTGGAACAACCGTCGATCATCGCCGCATCATCGAGATCTGTAGGAATGGTATGAAAGAAGGCATAGAGGTAGAAGGTGGAAAACGTAACCGTGCCTGACAAGTTGACGAGGACCAGACCGAGTTTGGTGTCCAGGAGGCCAATCGCTCTGTAGGAGATGAATAGCGGCGCGGCCATCACCATCCCCGGAACCGCCATTGTTACCAGAAGGAAACCCAAGAGGAATGGCTTGTCGGGGAGATCAAAGCGGCTGAATCCGAAGCCTGCCATCGCCCCCAGAATTGTCCCGCCCAATGCCGCGGAAAAGGCAATGGTGAAGGAGTTCAGGGCTGCCTGCCCGAACTTGTGCTCCATCCAAAGAATACGATAGTTGTCGAATGTCAGGTTTCTCGGCCAATAGGTCTGGGGAAACATAGCCACCTCGCCGCCGACTTTGAGCGACGTATTGATCATCCAATAGATAGGAAACAGCAGGATGACCAATACGATGGCAAGGATGCAGTACTGACCTGCCCTCAATACCCTGATTCTTGCTCTTCCCGACATGGTCTACGTCTCCTTGGGCGCGCGGGCGCCCCGTCGCCCCGGACCGCGTTAGCGCCTCTCCTGTTTGGATAGCAGGAATGCGAATATCCCCCCGATCACCACGGTGAGCAGCATCAGGACCAGCACCATGGCGGCGCCGTATCCGTATTGGGAATCCTTGAAGAATCGCTCAGCAACCAGCAGACTGATAACGCGTGTGGCGCTGCCGGGGCCGCCGTTGGTCAGTCCGACGATTTCGCCAAAGGCGTTGATCTCGCCCATGCCATTCAGCATCAGCACCACCAGCATCATAGGCACCAGGAGCGGCAAGGTGATGTAGATGAACCTGCCCCAGACACCGGCCCCGTCCACCTCCGCGGCCTCGTAGACCTCCTGGGGGATGCTTTTGAGTCCAGCCAGCAGGAGAAGCGCCACCCAAGGCGAACCTTTCCAGACGGAGGCGATGATCACCGAGAGCTTGGCCAGGCTTGGGTCGCTCAACCATAGCACCCGTGAGGAAGACAGGTCGAAGCGCAACACAATGTCGTTCGCTACGCCGCCGGACTCAACGAAGATCAGCTTCCACATGATGCCGCCGACGATGCCGGCCGTGCCCCAGGGCAGCAACATCGCCACTCTGGTCATCCACTGGCCGCGCAGGTTTTGATTGAGCAGCAGCGCAAGCCCCAGCCCAGCCAGGACTTGCAGCACCGTCGTTGAGCTGGCGTACAGCGCGGTGAAACTCAGCGTTTCATGGAGGTGGCGGTCCGTTACCAGGTCGACATAGTTCTCCAGCCCAACGAAGCTGCCGTCGCGAGCGATTGATTTGTCGGAGAGGCTCATTATGAATGTGTGGATCAGGGGACCGACCGTGTACACGCCGCGAATCAGCACCGCAGGCAGCACCAACACATAGAAAATGGTGTACTTGCTCAGGGTACGCTTCCAGCGCCCGTGCGCTCCGCTCGTCCCTCCTGGCCAGAGTTGCCGCGCCACGGGATTGGTCAGCATTCCGTCCTCTCCATGTCTATGCGAAAGCAGACATTCTGCCGGTCTGGCGCAGATAGAAACTGACGGAGCCAGAGTAAGACATTGGCTCCGTCAGATCAGGACTCCTGCTCCCTTGAAGCGCCTTTTGGGGGCCAGTTTCGCCGAGTTTCTCTGCCGCGTCGCTCTGTGTGGGACATCGCCAGAGGGCATCGGCGGCTATGCGTCATGTTCCCCAGACTCGCGCCAGTTCTTCCTGAACCCAGTCCCAGGCCTGGTCCACATCCATCTCGCCGGCCCACATGCGATTGGCAACGTCGCCGTAGATCTTCTCGAACGCGCCCGCGCGGACATCACACGTATACGGGCATCGGAATACGCCGTCTCGTATGATTTCGGCAAAGCCTGGCCCGGAATCCATGATCGAGACCATCTCCACAATGTCCGGGTCCTCATACAAGGAGTTTCGCGCCGGCGTATAGTTCTTGAAGATGCACAGCTGCTTGGCGTGCTCCTTCTGGATGAAGAACCTGACGAACTCGAACGCTTCATCCTTATTCTTGATCTTCCATTTCGGGATCCCGATCCCGCCCAGCATAATGAGCGTGTTGTCTCCGGCAGGGCCTGCGGGCCAACGTGAGGCGACCAGCGTCTCTTTCGTCATCTGGTTGCCATCCAGCCCGAGCGTGTAGCCAAGACCGTTCTCCATGTCCCAATACATGGGCACCTTGCCGACGGCGACGTGGGGGCGAATGGCGCCGGGGTCTTCCTGCACGATGGTGGGCGGCGTGATCCCGTGGGTATGTACCCAGTCGTACATGTACTGCAACGCCGCGCGTGAAGCGTCGTCATCCATGTTGTTGATGTCGCCGCCGGCCTGATGCACCATGACGGCGGTAACGTTGGGCGCCCAGCCGGCCCCGGACGAACGCCAGCCCCAAATCTCCTCGTCCGCATTGGTCTGTTCCTGGGCAACCTGGACCATCTCTTCCCAGGTCGCGGGCGCTTCGGGAACCAACTCAGTGTTTCGATAGAAGACGATGGCCGCCAGGTTATAGGGATGCCTGCCCCATCCGTAGGTGTCATTGAAGTTACGGATAGAACTGGGGAGATCCGCTTTGTCTTCCTCCGAGTAGAGATCCGACAGGTCTTCGAACCACTCCTTTTGCAGGTAGACTGCCGCGGTGGTATCCATGTGAACCTGAATGTCGATGTCGTCGTATTCGATTTCACCAAGCATGATGAACTTCTGGGTTACGGCATCGCCGCCGCCGGTGGGATAGCTCTGTACGTTTACCTTGATGCCGGTATTCTCGGTGAAATAGTTGTAGATGTTCTGCCAAGCCTCACTGCCGCCGCCGATGAGGGTCAACTCTCTCTGAACCTGCGCCGGTGCGGAAGCCATCTCGGCTCCGGGTACGGGGGCGACACACGCCGCCGCCAAAAGCCCCGCGGCGCCCGCCACCGAGGCATGCAGGAAATCCCGCCGACTGATGCCTCTCTTTTCGCTTGACATTTTTCCTCCTCGTGGGTCTTCCGGTGAATGAGAGAAACCGATGCCTGCGACCTCTTCGTTTCCCATTGGCTTTCCTCCTGGCAAAAAGATTCCTGCGCTTGGCGTTCGTTGGAACAGGGGGCCGCGCATAGAATCAATAGATGTGTTAAGCAATAGAAGATTTCAATGCGACGAGGTCGATTCAGACTCCCTCCGTTTACGCAAAACCAGTCGCATCGAATCTGACTTCGAAATTACTCGTCCACAACAATACATTATATTCAGGTAAGAGTCAAGTCGCTTTATTTTCCTGGGGTGCGTCCCAATGTAGGGGTGAATGTTCGACTACCGCCGCGTATCCACACTGGACTGCTCTTCCGCGCCGCGGCCACCTGGAGAGACGAATTACCGGTTGTGATTTTGGTGTCGGTAGCGTCAAGGCATATAATTGATAGGGTTTCGATCCAATTTGGGGCATTTTGCGAAACGTTAATGGCCTTTTTTGGGCTGGACCTTAGCTGGCGTAAATTTTGCTCGGCTCGAATTGCGGGTCGTCACACTGTGGACCATGTGCCATACAAGCCGGCGGCCTGATAACGCATCACGAAATACGCAGTACGCAAAGGGTTTCCATGCGCAAACAATATATCCTCGTTGTGGTCATTCTCTGTCTGTTTGCAGGCTCGCTTTTCGTGGCGCTGCCGATCGACCATCCTGCGTGGCTGGAGGAGGGGCTGGCTTCGGGCAGGGACACGCAACGTGACATCCGTGAACTGACGCTGGGGCTGGACCTGAAAGGCGGCACACAGGTCCTGCTTGAGGCTGAAATTGATGAAGATCAGCCGCTAGCGGAGGACGCGCTCGCTTCAGCGAAGATCATCGTTGAGCAACGCGTGAACGGCCTGGGTCTGGCTGAACCGACGGTTCAGTTGCAGGGCGAGCGCCGCATGATCGTCGAACTACCGGGCGTCAAGAATCCAGACCAGGCCATCCAGACGATCCGTTCGACCGGCCAGTTGGAGTTCGTGAATCTCGGTGGGCTGGCCGTCCGGCCGGAAGATTTCATCAACACGACCAACCGGCCCAACGCTGTGTCAAAATTGCAAGAATCCGTGGCCGCAGGTGAAGCCGCGCCGCAGTCGATTCCCTTTCCGGAGGAAGTGTTCGAAACGATCATGACCGGGGACATTCTGCAGGCGGTCGTCGCAACGCAGGATGAATATCGCTTTTGGCAGATCCAGTTCGATCTGACGAGCGATAGCAGCGGCGATTTCTTCAACTATACCCGCGACAACATCGGCGAGGTGCTGGCGATCATACTGGACGGGCGCGTACTCTCGACGCCGGTCATAAACGCCGCCATCAACGATAACGGAGTCATCTCCGGCGACTTTACGCAGGATGAAGCGGAAAGCCTGGCGATCCAGATGCGCTACGGCGCGCTGCCCATCCCCCTGCAAGTCGTGGATGTGCGCACAATCGGCGCCAGCCTGGGTCAGGATTCCATCGACCGCAGCTTGCAAGCCGGCATCGTAGGCGGCGCGCTCATTCTAATTTTCATGGTCCTGCTCTATCGCCTGCCCGGCGTCCTGGCAGACTTTGCACTGGGGATTTACGTGACCTTGAACCTCGCCATGTACAAGCTGTTGCCGGTGACGCTCACCCTGCCCGGCATTGCCGGCTTCATCCTTTCGATCGGCATGGCCGTAGACGCCAACATCCTGATATTTGAACGTATGAAAGAGGAGTTGCGCAGCGGGCGCTCCCTGCGCCTGGCGGTGGAGACCGGTTTCAGTCGCGCCTGGCCCGCCATCCGCGACGGCAACCTCTCAACGCTGATCTCTTGCGCCGTTTTGTACTGGTTCGGCAACAACTTCGGCGCCAGCATCGTGAAGGGCTTTGCCATTACGCTTGCGGTCGGCGTGCTGCTGTCTATGTTCACGGCTGTTTTCGTCACACGCACCTTAATGCGTGGTTTTCTCTCAAACCAGGGGCAGAAGCTGCTGCAAAGTCGCGGGCTGTTAGGATATTGAAGTTTTACGGGGATCGCGCCCGACTGCGCAATACCGATTACGCAACACGAAAGAGTCTCCTAATGTATCGCTTGGTTGAACGTCGAAGTTTATGGTTCCTGGTTTCTCTGCTTGCCATTCTGCCGGGCGTCATCTTTATGCTCTGGAACGTGACCTCTTCCGGCAAACTACTGCCCCTCAGCATCGACTACACGGGCGGTACGCAGTGGGAAATGCGCTTTGAACAGCCGGTGGCGCCGACCGACATAGGCAGCGTCTTTGTCGAGGCCGGATATTCCGACACAAAGGCGTTCCTTGTCGAAGATGACCGCACCGTGCAGGTCAAGTTCAAGAATATAGACATCTCCCAGAAGGAACTGATCGCGCAATCGATCGTGGAACGCTTCGGCGAATTTGATGAGCGGCTTTACCGCAGCATCGGCCCGGCGATTGGCGCGGAGGTCAGCCGAGCGGCTGTGCTGGCGGTCGTCGCCGCTTCGATCCTGATCTTGGTCTACATCGCCTTTGCGTTTCGAGAGATTTCCCATCCCTTCCGTTACGGTGTCGCTGCGATTGTTGCGCTGGTTCACGATGTGCTCATCACGGTGTCGTTCTTGTCGATCATGAACCTGATCGCGGGCTGGGAACTGGACGCTCTCTTCCTTACGGCAACCCTGACGGTTATTGGATTCAGCGTCAATGATACAATCGTCATCTTTGATCGCATCCGCGAAAACCTGCGCCGGTACCGCGGCGAGCCGCTGGCCATCGTGGCAAACCGCAGTATCATCGAGACGGCTCAACGCTCGATCGCAACGCAAGTAACTGCGCTCCTGGTCCTTGCCGCGATTCTGATATTTGGCGGGTTCACGCTGCGCATCTTCATGGCGACCTTGATCGTCGGGCTTGTTTCGGGTACATACAGTTCCATCTTTACCGCAACACCGCTCGTCGTAGCCTGGGAAGAAGGTTCGCTCATCGCAAGGTCAAAGAAGCCGGTTTCTGGCGGAGAACAGGCGGCCTTGGCGTAGCTCTTTTCTCGTGTTACCTTTGGTGACCTCGCATCCCGCCTGCCATTGGGGCCGAGGCCTAGCGATGCCGGGCAGCAAGTAGATGAACGACTGTGAACAGTGCCTCCTCCGGCTGCTCTGCCTATCATACGCCCAATACCTGATGGTGATCTGAACAAGAGATGGCCTTGTTGCCTTGTCCTGCCATTCAGTTTTCGCAGGCCCTCGTAAAACCCGGACAACCTCCATGCGGACTGATGGACTCCCAGCATGAACAATGAGAGAGCCGGCTATCGAGCAAGACCGACCGAACACTTCACATATACAGGTAGGGGCCAGCATTACGCAGTACGAAATACGCAATACGTGATTCCTCTACTGGGTCTGCTGGCCCTGTTCCTCTGTGGGTTTGGTCCGCCGACGCTCATGGATCGAGATGTTGGGCCACGCCATCGGCTTACAGTCGGTCAGTTAAATCAGATTCAACTGGCGCGAACGCCGCCCCCTGACACCAGCGCCTTGTCTGTGCTCGTATACGACCTCGACAGCGGGCGAGTTCTGATGAAGAGAGCAGTTGAACTCTCCATATCTCCGGCAAGCTTGGCAAAGTTGATGACCGCTCTGCTGGTTCTGGAAGAGAATCGTTTGTCAGAGCAGGTCACGATTCAGCCGCAAGACCTCGTCGGCGAGGCCGTGATGGGGCTGAGCCAAGGGGAGACGCTATCGGTCGAGGATCTGTTGTGGGGGCTGCTGATAAGCAGCGGAAATGACGCGGCCATGGCTCTCGCCCGCCATCACGCCGGTCAGGCAGAGGCGTTCGTCCAGAGGATGAATCTCAGGGCCGAGGAGTTGAGGCTGAATGGTACGCGATTTGCCAATCCCAATGGTTTCGACGCCAACGGGCAGGTGAGCAACGCGCTGGATCTGCTTGCGCTCGTGCGGCATCTGTGGCAGTACCCACTCTTCCGCCAGATTGTCGGAACTCCCTCCACGTCGGTCGCCAGCCATGAACTGCAGACGACAAACCGGCTGCTCGGCTCGTATCCCGGCGTAAATGGGGTCAAGACCGGCACAACGGTTCGCAGCGGTCAATCTCTGATCGCGGGCCTGGAACAGGACGGCCATCAACTCTTCGCGGTCATACTCGGCAGCGCGGATCGCTACTACGATATGCAGGTTGTTTTGGCGACCGTCCAAGATACCTACGGTTGGGTTCCCTTGCGCCTGTCAGAACGCCCCACCGTTCTGGACAGGCTGTTTGATTCTTCGGGCAAACGCTGGTTCCTGCGCACTGAAGGGGATACGATGGGCCAATCCGCCGCTGGAGAAACCACGCCCGCAGATGTCCTGCTTGCCAGATGGGAGCAACAGGAACTGCGCGTCTATCGACGGATTCAGCCACCGCCGTCTGGCATTTGGGATGCGGGCATGGAAGCCGGCGTGCTCGAATGGCGACGGGGGGATGCTGTCATCGCGACACAGCGCCTTATCGTGCGCTAGGAATCCGAGAATATGAACTGTGTAGGGAAACTTTCGGTTCCTTTAACAAGAGGTAGCAGAAAACGCAATGTCCGAAGAGCGATTGCATAAGGTAATGGCCGCGGCAGGTATAGCCAGCCGCAGAGCGTGCGAAAAACTGATCAGCGCTGGGCGCGTACGCGTGGACGGCGAAGTGGTCACCAGCCTGGGAACCAAGGTGGAGGTGGAAAGCGCCGCGATTGCCGTGGATGGGAAACCGGTACACTTTTCACAGCGCAATGTCTACTACAAGGTCTACAAGCCCAGAGGAATTCTCAGCGACATTGGCGGTGACAGTCGCGGGCGCGAGACTGTCGCCCAACTACTGCCGCCCGGCGTAGGCCGTGTTTTTCCCGTGGGCAGACTTGACCTGAACAGCGAAGGGCTTGTGCTGTTGACTGACGACGGCGAATTGACCCACAAACTGACCCACCCCCGTTTTGAGCATCCCAAGACATATTATGTTTTGGCGGCGCAGCGACCCACGACCGAAGCGCTGATTCGGCTGCGCGAGGGGATCGAACTGGAAAGTGGGCGTACTGCTCCGGCCCAGGTTGATGTGGCGGAACGGCTCCCTGCGCGACTGATTCTGGACAAGGGCGCGCCAAAGCAAGGGGAGACGGCAGGCGAAAACTGGAAGAGTTCGTTTTCCGAAAGGGGTGTGTGGCTACGTATTGTCCTGCGCGAGGGCAAGAAACGCCAGATTCGGCACATGGCCGCGGAAGTTGAGATACAACTGCGGCGGTTGATTCGCTGGTCGATCGGGCCTTTGACATTGGACGGGCTGCAGCCGAGCATGGCAAGGCCCCTGAATCCTGGCGAGGTGAATGCGTTGCGCGACATTGTTGACGGCCGCGGCGGCAACCGCCCCCGCCAATCCCGTCCAAAATCGCGGGAGGGGCGGTTGCGTTCCAATAGGGGCTTTCCGCGTAAGAAACGCGGGTGAACTTTCTGATCTGTTTGAACCAAACCCTTTCGACAAGAGAGTGAAGGGAACATTAGAGAGAATCCCACACTCCTCAATTCTCACCTCCAACTCTTCGACTGTCAGGACATTGCAGTGAACGCCATCACCATCGACGGCCCGGCGGCGTCTGGAAAGAGCACTGTCGGTTTCGAAGCCGCACGACAACTGTACTTTCTGTTCTTCGACACCGGCATCATGTATCGGGCCGTTACATGGGCCATATTGGAACGAGGACTGAACGCCGACGACGAAGACGGCGTTGGACGAATTGCCGAGCAGATTCCAATCGAGATCAGCGCGCCGCGCTGCGAGCACACCGATGGGCGACAGGTAACGATACAGATTGGCGAGCAGGACATAACGTGGGCCGTTCGGGCACGGAGAGTAGATCAGAATGTCTCCACGGTCGCTGCGAACAGCCGCGTGCGGCGGGCGTTGAGCCAACAACAACGCCGCATCGGACTGCTGCACAGTTCCGGCGCGGGCGGCAAGGCGGGTGTTGTGATGGTGGGACGCGATATTGGCACGGTTGTCCTGCCGGAAGCGCCGCTCAAAATCTACCTGGACGCGCCGGTGAAAGAGCGGGCCAGGCGGCGCCACCTTGAGCTTGCGGCGCGCGGGAAAGGGGTGGACTTGGCTCAGACCCTGGCCGACATGCAACGCCGCGACGAAATCGATAGCCAGCGCGCCATCGCCCCGCTGCGCCCCGCTGATGACGCGCACCAGATCCAGACCCTTGGCGTCTCCATCCGGCAAATTGTGGACCGCATCGTCGCGCTCGCCCGCACGCACGTAGAGTTAGAAGCGGCCCCGCCGAACACGCGGACGGATCACAAAGGTAACGGAGTCGCCGACTCACCCGGATAGTGGGATGTGCTCCAAATGGCACGACGCAGGTCTAGCGTTCGGCCTTACGTTGGCGAAAAAGTGCGGACTCGTCATCCGGGTCATGCAGACGCTCAGTGGCCGCAATTTTGTGGTATCATTCCGTGCAAGTGGGGCCGATCATATTTCCCAATACGCACTGCGCATTGGCGTAAAGGGGTTGCGCAATGGCAGCATTGACAACGGAACAGAGATTGGAACTCTATTATTGGATGGTCTTGACGCGGACATTCGATGAGGGGATGGTCTCTCTATGGAAGCAGGGGAGGGGGCTGGGCGGCACATTCAGCGAACGGGGCCATGAGGCGGTCAGCGTCGGCTCGGCCTACGCGCTGGCGCCGGAGGACATTATCGCGCCCATGCACCGTGACATTGGCGCTTACTTCCTGCGCGGGCTGACGCCGCGGCGGGTCTTTGGCAATCTGCTGGGCAAAGAAACCGGCGTTACGGGCGGGCGGGATGCCAACATTCACGGCATGGGCGATATGAGCCTGGGCATTGTTGGCTACATCAGCCACATTCCCATGTCAATGCCTATCGCCCTGGGGGTCGCCATGAGCCTTAAAATGCGAAAGGAGGCGCGCGTTGCCATGACCTACGTGGGCGATGGCGGCAGCAGCGCCGGTCTGTTTCACGAGACGCTCAATATGGCCGGGCTTTATCAGGCGCCATATGTGTTGATCGTCGAGAACAACCAGTACGCCTACTCTACCCACGTGTCCCAGCAAATGCCGATCGAGAACATCGCCGACCGCGCCGCCGGTTACAACATTCCGGGCGTGATCGTTGACGGCAATGATGTGGAGGCCGTTTACGAGGCCACGAAAGTAGCAGTGGAACGCGCCAGACGAGGCGATGGCCCCTCAATCATTGAAGCCAAGACGATGCGCATGATGGGACACGCTGTTCACGACGGCGCCGAATATGTGCCGCCGGCACTGATGGCCGAATGGGAGAAGAAGGACCCCATCGATCGGTACGAAGCCAAACTGCTGGCGGAAAAAGAAGCGGATCTGGGTGAACTGGATGAGATTCGCCATCGGGCCTCCGTCGAGATCGAGGACGCGATTGAGTTCGCCGAGGCCAGCCCATTTCCCGATCCGGAGACAGTTGAAGCCGGTATCTACGCCCCTTGACGATGGACAGACTATCGCAAGGGGCCGCGCGAAAGAGTACGTCACTGAAGGCTCAATAGTGCTTTAGTCGGTATGACCCTCTATGGAGTAGCGAACGTCGCCGGCCGAATCGCGGTCGGCGATTCTCATTGGATCCGTTGTCGCCCGGCCATCTCGTGGAGAATCTTATGGTCGCTCTGGTAGCCATCGAAACCTTGCAAGGACGAGTGGAGTCCCTGCTGCACAGAGGCGATACGCGCGCCGGTGTCGGCATTTTGCGCCGTCTCCATCCCGCTAACAGTTCGGAGATTCTCTATCGGCTTTCGCAGGATTTTCAGAACCTTCTCTTACAGGAACTCCCCTGGGAAGAGGTTGCCGATGTTCTGGAAGAACTGAATGAAGAGGAGATGGTCGAAGTCGTTCAAGGCCTGACGGTCGCCGAGTTGGCCGACGTTCTCGATGAGATGGAACCGGACATGGCGGCGGACCTTATCGGCGAGTTGGAAGAGGTGCAGGCTGCGGCCTTGTTCGACGAAATGGAGGCCGCCGAGGGCGTGACGCCGCTGCTGGCCTATCCTGAAGATAGCGCGGGCGGCATAATGAACTCGCCCCGCCACATGCTGCGCCGCCAGATGACCGTCGCCGAAGCCATGCAGTTCCTCCGAAAACATTACGACGACGAGCACGACCTTTACTATCTCTACGTCCTCGACGGCGGCGAAGCGCCCGTTGCCGATGTCAGCGGTCAGACCCTTGTGGATGAAGATCGACTGGCCGGTATCGTCAGCCTGCGGACGCTCATACTGGCCGACCCGGGAGCCAGATTGGACGACATTATGGATTCGGATGTACTGACCGTTCCCGCCGGCGCCGATCAGGAGGAGGTCGCCCGCATTCTGGCTCGCTACAACCTACTGGCCGTGCCGGTGGTCGATGAAGCGCATCATCTGCTGGGCATCGTCACTGTGGACGATGTGGTCGACGTGTTGGAGGAGGAGGCTACTGAAGACATATACCGCCTTGCCCAGATGAGCGAGGAGACCGTGATCTTCAGCCCCGTTCCTCGCGCCATTCGCACACGTCTCCCCTGGCTGGTGGTCAATATGGGTACGGCGCTCATATCATCCGTTGTCGTGGCCCAGTTCGCCGGGACGATCGCCGCCGTCGCCATCCTGGCCGCGCTGATGCCGGTGGTGGCGGCCCAGGGTGGCAACGCCGGCAATCAGTCAATGACCATAATCGTGCGCTCGCTGGCGTTGGGTCAGATCGATCTGAAAGACTTCTGGCGAGTTTTCCGGCACGAGACCGGCGTCGGCCTGCTGCATGGACTGGTCCTCGGTGTGCTGCTGGCGGCAATCGTCTATTTCTGGTTGGGCAACCCGGTCCTGAGCGCGGTCATCGGCACGGCCATGTTAGGAAACTTCCTGGTGGCGGCGGTGGTGGGCGTGCTCGTGCCAATGACCCTGCGCAAAGTCGGCGCCGATCCGGCGTTTGGCTCCAGCATGATGGTCACCGCGTCCACCGATATATTGGGCTTTGCGCTGTTTCTGGGGCTGGCAAGCTACTTTATTGTGTGGCTGGCATAAAGTGAACGCATCGAGCGTAAGACGCAAGAGTCACACGTGCTCGCACAATACAGAATATCGATTCTTGGTGGCACGAGCAGGAGTCCGTTTCCGCCGACACCAGCGTTTTGGACACCTGGCCTCATGCAGAATGGAGTCCCGCCGGGAATGATCTCATCGCAACTCTCCTCTTCTTTCTCTCTTGCTTCTTGCCAGCGGTCCTACGGCAATGAAATCGTACCTAGCAAAGCACGATCAGTCGAGGAAGGCCCTTCTGAAACGATTGGCAGCCGTTCCCACCCTTCCCCACGATGCCTATACCACCCTACGTAGACTCGATATTCCCCTCGAGGAATAGGGGAGAGAATGCGCTCATCGACGATCACTTCGCCCGGGGACCAGATCGATGTTGGATAGTGTCCATAGAGCGGCTGGGCGTCCATTTGGGAAACAATTCGATCATCTGAATCGACGATATGAACAAAAGACGTATAGTCAAACTGAGGCGAGTCAGTCGCCCGCCAGAACAATGTTATTTTCAGGCCGTCTGAAGTCGGGCTGAAAGTATAGCCGTCAAACGCTATGCTGTTTCCAAAATTCAGTTCAGTTCTATGTTCAGGCACACGATGATCGACTGGCAAAGGCACCTTGAATGTTTTGAGAGGGAGGGAGTCGCCGCCTGTCAACAGAGGAATCCTATTGCGCGCCAGCAAGTCATAAACGGCAACGTTCAACTGATATGGGCCGGGAGGGAGGTCATCAGGAATCTGAAGGTGGAGACTCAGTGGCATAATCTGACCAGGATGCCAGGCACGCACTCGAAAGACGCCATTCAGGGGCCAGACAAGGTTTTGGACAATAGATTTCTGGCGAGCGCGGTCGTAGAGTTGCACAAATATCTCGACATCTCTCTCTATTTCCTGGGCGGGCTGCCAAAAGAGCGATACCTTTAGAGGCGATCCCGGCTCGAAAACGCTGCTCTGGTAACCGACCAGGCTTAAGTTGTTGGAATAGCGGGCTTCCAAGGGTAAGGGCGTCGGGGCCTCACCTTGCCAGCGCGCCGCGATTGCCTTGGCTGCTACGACACCATTCCCAACGGCGATTTCCTCTTCCTCGCCTTCCAGGGGTTCGATGCTATCCCGTATAGGCGGTAAGAAATAGGTTGTTTTGTCACTGAGCAAGACCCATTCATCAGGAAACCCGTCCTCATTTGAGCGATCTGGGTTCAGTAGAATTGCTGTAAGATTTTCACCTTGTTGTAATGTGTCCTGCAACCAGCCTTGCCGATGTGGGAAGTGCTCGGCTAGCAAGAAAGCGAGCCGGGCCTCGCGATACACCTCGGCGGGCAATAGAATGGGTCTGTCCAGATTTTTGCCGACGTACATTGCAATCTGAGTGGTTGTCGTCCCAAGTCCGTAGTGAGCAAGGATCTGTGGTCTCACTTGGGACGCATAATCCCACTGTCGTAGCAAGCCAAATACCAATACCGACGCCGGTAGAAGGTAGCCAGTCCAGTTCGGCAAACGCCGTATGCTTTCTATTGCTGCCCAGATAGTAGCGGATCCCAGACCTGCCGTGATGAAGATGAAAGGAATCCCCGGTAAGAGCCGATTAGAGCCAATCGCTGAAAAATCACGTCTGTCGTACGTCAAGAGAACCGGCAGAAGCATCATCGCCATCATCAGGATACCAAAAACTAGCCCCTCTTCCCTCTGGCAGACTGCGGCCGCTACGCCAACCACCAGTCCCGCGAATAGAACGAGGGTCAGAAGCGAATTGTATGAGTGAGGGTTGAACCAGGTATCCCAATACCAGAAAATCGCTAGCAGCAGATTTGCCAGCTTGGCAATAAGGACGGCGACAGGATCAGGCAACTCAAAAATGAAATTTCCCCCATCAGGCCCAACGGGGTTTGAGACGCGTGCGGTGAATGTATATGGGTGGGCCACGAACAGTATCCACTGAGGCAAAGCCACCAGGGCGGCGGAGGCGGCAGCCCAGATCAGACCACGCCAATGTACCAACAGTTGGTGGTTCGCAATGGCGGCGCCAAGGGTCGCTACTGCCAGCGCGAACGGAAAGAAACGCGCCACGATATAAATGTATTGACTGACTCCTACAAGCAGCCCGGCTAGCACGAAGTCTGCCCAACGCCCGCGCCGAAACCCGCGCCACAAGAATGCAACGGCAATTAACTCCACTACAGGCAGTAGAATTGGCTCAATACCCTGGCGGGAATAGGAAGCGGTGTAGGTAGAAAGCGCAAACCCGAAGGCCGCGATGAGCCCTGCTCTGTGAGCAAACGTCGTCCCCTTGCCCTCGAAGAGCAAGCGAGAAGCCCAATGGATCGCCGGGGCAGCCAAGGCGCCCGCCACGACTGTTACACTCTGGAGAGCTGAGGTGCTGAGACCAAATACGGCAAAGACAAGGGCTTGCTAATATATTATGAGAGGATGTGGCCCAAATTGATGGTATACATAAAATGGAAACACTTTCTCTTGCAAAAGGTCATGAGCATACAAGCCCAGATTGGACGCATCCCCACCAGGACGTAGTGGCACAGTTAGCCAATGCATAGAGTTGGTTGTCAAGCTCACAAGAAAAAGACTCGTGGCTAGCAAGGCGCCAGGCGTTCTGTATTTGCCCATCTCAAGGTCCTGTCTATACAATTAGTGACGGTCAGGTGAGCCGTTTCTCCATATCGCCACGGTTGACACTCTTGCCGAAGAAGCGAAATGCGACGAAGCTAATGTTGAGGAACGACCCCGTGAAAGTCAGGCGGCGTACAGGCCGAAGTACATGAACTCTACATCTGCGAGTGCAACCACGGGACTCTCAACTCTAGCAGGCATCGAGGGACTAAAGGACGAGTGTAACACACGGCTGCAGAGGAGCCCAGCGTTGGAGGCGCGTTTGTCGATTGCCTACTTGCTTCGAGCGCCCTTGTGCCAGTTGGGACGGTCGAGGCGGGGCCGCGAGTACAGATGAACCACCCGCGAAGACAGTCAACCTTCCCGGTCGCTTTGGCGTATGGCGCGCTTGTCCTGCTGTTCTTTGCGCCACATCTCCTAGGGCTGACTGCCTTCCCGGACGGCGACTTCAACCAGCACTTCCTGCCCTTCAGCCTCTTCCAGCAAGACGCGCTGCTGGGCTTGCGGCTGCCCGTTTGGGACCCCTACACAAACTCCGGTCATCCATTTCTGGCAGACGCGCAGTCTGCCGTGTTTTATCCAATCAGCAACGCGCTTCTTCTCCTGACAGGGTTTGACCGCAGCGCCGCGGGCAGACTCTACTGGCTACAGGTGGAGGCCGCTCTGCATATCTTTCTGGCCTGCGTCTTCACTTACACGCTGGTACGCCGTTTGACAGGCAGGAAAATGGCCGGGTTTGTCGCCGGTATCGTATTTGGATTCTCGGGCTACCTCACCGGCTATCCGCCTGTGCAGTTGGGGGTCCTGCGCACAGCGATTTGGCTGCCTGCAATTCTGCTTCTCCTCCTGCCGAGCGACGGCAGGACCTCTCAAGCGAAAGAAGAGAGCGGCAATAATGGCAGTAGGCCGCCGCGTGGGCAAACCGCCTTGGGCGGCTTCTTCCCGCATTGGAAGCGTTGGCTGGCGGCGGCAGCTATCCACGCGGTCGCATTCTTCGGCGGACATCCCCAGACATTCCTGTTTCTCTCCTACGCGGTGGGAGGCTGGATGTTGATGCTGTGCGCTGTCGAATTGAGCCGACAGCGGAGGGAGGGCGGAGAGCAGACGGTTGGCGCCATCTCTTTGGTTAGGCAGGCGCTGCTGTTTGCCGTCCAGGTGGCAGCGTATATAGGCGTTCTCGTCGTCTTGACTCTCGCTCAGTTGTGGCCGGCGTTCGAATTTACCCAGCTTTCTGTTCGATCTTCCCTGTCCTTTGAACAGTTGAGCGGCGGCTTCCCTCTCCAGGACACTTGGCAACTGCTGCTGCCCGGCATACTAACGCAGTATTCCCCGCATTACATCGGAATTGCCGCGCTTGGCTTGGCGCTGATAGCAGTTTCCGCTCTGTTTTCGTCTGGATTCTCGCTGCCCACAGGCGACTCCTTGTCCCGCCCGGCAGCCCTCTACTTTGTCATCTGCGGGGGCGTCGCCCTGCTGCTCTCATACGGCGCAAACGGGCCGCTCTACGGACTGTTCTATCGGTTCGCCCCGGGCGGCTACCTCTTCCGCGGCCAGGAGCGGGCGATCTATCTGGTCGCCTTTTCGCTTAGCGTCCTCAGCGGCTACGGCCTGGCCCTTTTGCCAAGCCTGTCTGCCGGGCGGCGTCGTAGTCTGTGCTGGGGATTCGTGGCCGTCGTCGCAGTCGGCGCGGGGCTGTTCCTGCTGTTGTGGCAGCTACCGGCGCGCGTGGAAGGTTCGCACACGGCGTTTCTCATTAGCGGCGCAAAGACTTTGCTCTTTGCCGGCGCCTTTGCGATTCTTTGCAGCCCTCGATTGGCGTTGAACAAGGTATCGTCAGGCCAGTTGCTTTCGCGGATCCATCTCATTCTGCTGTTCCCCTTGCTTCTGGCCGATCTGTTCATTGCCAACGTCACAACAAATCTCGCCAGTGGACCGGCGATTCGGAGCGCACTGGCGCGGCCGGAAGCCGCTGCCACGCTTCAAACGTATCAGTCGACTGCTGACGATACCGGTTCACTGCCGCCGCGCGTCTATAACGAATTCCGCCTGCCGGAGAGCAGTGGTCAGTTCATTGGCTGGGAGGACGTCTATGGCAGCAGTCCGTTGCGCCTAGCCAAATACGACACCCTGTTTCAGAACTTTCCGCTGGAGCGAATGTGGGAACTTACGGGAACCGGCACTGTCCTCACGTGGAGGGAGGAACTGTTCGTCGAGAGTCAGGTGAAGGCCGAATTTCACCAGCCGACAGACACCACTTTCCTGCACAGCCTCAGCGAAAGCTCCCCGCGGCTTTGGTGGACGCAGGCGGCGCGAAGCGTTAGTGACAAGACCGCGCTGGCGCTGCTGGCGGAACCCGATTTCGACCCCAAAGCCGAGTTGCTGATCGCCGAGTCCGATGCCGAGAAATTGGGGGACGGCTGGACTGATGGACGGATGGCCATCGGAAGTAAAGGCGCGGCCGCATTGCAAGTTGAACGGGCAGGAGCCGCGCATCTGCTCATTCAGATCGAGAGCGCGCAGCCCGGTTTGCTCTTCATCAGCGAGAACTGGATGCCCGGCTGGCAGGCTACTTGGGATGGGCAATCCCGCCTACCAGTCGTCCGCGCCCATCAAGCCTTTATCGGCGTGCCCGTCCCCGCTGGAAAAGGTACGCTTGAACTGGCGTATCGGCCCAATAGCGTCAAGTGGGGAGTGGCAGCCAGCGCAGTAGGCTGGGCGGCGCTCATCTTTGTATTGCGCCATCATCTGGCGTTGGCGGCTCTTTATGCCTGGCGAAGAGCGCGGAAACCTGCAAAAGAGTTGCGCCTCCTCCTCGCACAACCTTCCGCCAAGAGGGGCAGCCAAGTCGCGCATGTGCCCGGACAGGAGGAGGAGCAGCTCGCGAGTTTGGGCGTCATGTCGAACTTGCAGGTGCAACGCGCAGGCATCCTGGCGGTAATCCTAATCGGCTTCGCGCTGCGTCTCTACCGGCTGGACTTCCAGGAGCTTCGGGGCGACGAGACGTTCGGCTACTTTTTCAGCCTGAATTCATTCGAAGCCATCGTACAGCAGACGTTGGCATTGCGCGAACCCCATCCCGTCGGCAGCTATTTTCTGCAACACGCCTGGTATCTCATTGCCGGCACGAGCGAGTTCGCGCTACGCTCAATCACCGCTGTGGCCGGGACCGCGGCCATCCCTCTTGTCTACAGGCTGGCCAGGCAGCTTCGGCTGGGCGCGTTCGTGGCCCTTTCCGGCAGCCTTCTGCTTGCAGTGAGCGCCTACGCAGTCTGGCACAGCCAGGATGCCCGAATGTACACGTTGAGTCTGGCGCTTACCACAGCCACCACCGTGCTTGCCCTAAAGCTCATCGACCGGCCCAGAAGTTTGCCCGCTTTGGTCGGTTATGCCATTTGCGCGGCCGCAGCCATGCACGTCCACTACTTCGCGGCTTTCGTTTTGCTCGCCTTAAACCTGTATGTCCTCTTTCTTCTGGCCCTAGACCGTAAGGGTGTACCTTTCTCCGGCGCGCCCCGCTTCTCCGGGAGTGACCAGAGGTCGACCGACGGCGCGCTTCTCTTCCGCTGGCCGCTGGCGCAAATCGGGGCAGCCGCTCTGAGCGCGCCGTGGCTCATCAACGCCTGGCAAACGCTGACTGGCTACCACGGCAACGGTGATTCGCCCACGTTAGGAGCAATGCTGTGGCGGTCCTTAGGCGTCTTCGCCCTGGGCGAAACAGTAGCGCATCCCATTTGGCGATTCGACGGCGGCATTTTGGCGGCCGCGGTAATCGCCGCGGGCATACTCTTTGGAGTCTTCAGCGCGCTCAGGGAAGTTAGGCATAGTGCGAGCGAAAGCCCGACCACGATGGCGCGAGAGTCCAGCGGGAAACCGTTCCAGGCCACCTTCAGCGGGCATAGCCCTAGCCTGCTCCTGCTACTTTGCCTGTTCATCCCATTGTTGGCAACATGGGTTAGCGCACGGGAACGCCCCATTTTCAACGAGCGTTATCTGATCACGGCTCTCCCACCATTTCTGCTGCTGCTGGCAATGGGCATGGCGAGAATCGGCGGGCGCGTCGAAGAATGGCTGGGATGGAGATGGAGATACTGGGTCGGCGAACCGGAGACAGCCGAAGGTGAGAGCGAAGATCCCTCTTCATCCAATCATTCCATTCTCGCAAGAATTCCCGTTGGTCATGTCGCCGCGACTGCCCTGTTACTCCTCACTATCGCCGGGAATCTCTACAGTTTGCGAAACTACTACTTCGAGCCGACCTTCAGCAAAACCCGGGGCTGGAGAGAGTTGGCCGCTACGATGGACCGTTGGAGCGCCGGACACACACTGGACGAGGTGCGCTTTGCCGAAAACTTCCCCGATCCAACGATTTGGTACTACTATGCGGGCGATGTCGAACACGTTGTCCTGCCGCCCGGGCCGCATGACGCCGAGGGTGCGGTGAAAACTGTCGAAGCGCTGCGCGACAGTGGCGTAGAAAGGATTATTCTGCCGGTTCAGCCTGCACCGAATTGGGATTCGACAGGCATTGCGCAGAAAGCGCTGACGAGCGCCTTTCGGCTGGTTGCGCAGGAGACCGTCGGCGTTTGGCCGTTGCAACTCTATGCCCGGCCCGACCCCCAGCAGTGGCTACTCCCAGACGTTGAGTTTACGAATGGAGTGAAGCTGAAGCGGTTTCAGATCGGGCCAAAAACAGCGCACGATGGCGGTATTCTCGTCATCCATATGGACTGGAGCGGTGATCCCACCACGCTGACAGGCGGCGAAAAGATATTTTTGCATCTGCTCGACAGTTCCGGCAGCCTGATTGGCCAGATCGATCCAGAGCTACGGATGGACGCCGAAGAAGCATCTTTCAGCTTTGGTCTACCAATGCCTTCCACTCTGCCGTCGGGCCCCCTGCGGCTGGTTGCCGGATTGTACGACATCACTTTGGAGGGGGCGCCCAAGATCCTGAGGGTTGACGGGACGGACTCTCTGGTTGTTGCGAACTTTGAGAATGTACTGTGCGATACATGCGGTCGGTGACCTCACGCCACCGTTACCATAATCGTAAATAGTTGAAACGACTTTGTTTGCTATTCGACCACTGCTGAAGACGCCTCAACGCCCGATCGTCTCCAAGCGCCTGCCTGCTTCCCTCAGCGTTTCAATCCGTTTGGCAAAGGCAAAACGCACGATACCGTCGCCATACTTCTCACTGTCCTTGGTGTAAAAGTTAAGCCCCGCCACCGCAGCTACGCCCACGTCAGTCGTCAGCCAGCGGGCGAAGCGGTCAGAGCGCCACTCGGCCTGGGGCGCCGCAATGCTCGTATAGTCGGCCATCGTGTAGTACGACCCTTCCGGGCGGATGGCGCGGAAGCCGACGGCATCCAGAATCGCCATAATTACATCGCGCCGCTCAGCATATTCCTCTCTTAACTGCGCCCAATAGTCAGTTGGCTGGTCCAGGGCGACGGCTGCGGCTGCTTGCAATGGGGTCGGCGCGCAGATCGTCGAGTAGTCGTGGACGGCGCGGATGGCAGCCGCAAGCGGCTCACGGGCGATCACGTAGCCGAGCCGCCAACCGGTGACGGCAAAGCTCTTGCCCAGCCCTCCAACTGTAACGGTGCGCTCCACCAGCCCGTCCAGACTCCCCGGCGATACGTGTTCTCGCCCGTCATAGAGAATGCGGTCGTAGATTTCATCGGTTATGAGGATGAGATTATGCCGGTTGACGAATTCAGTCAACGCCATGATCTCCTCGTGATCAAAGACTCGCCCAGTCGGGTTATGGGGCGTGTTGAGGAGCAGAGCGCGAGTACGGGGGCTGATGGCCGCTTCCAGACGGGCCGGGTCGATGCGGTAATGGGGCGCTTCCAGAACGACCGGAACCGCCGAAGCGTCCGCGAGGAGCGCGGAAGGGCGGAAGTTCTCATGGCCCGGTTCCAGAATGATCAACTCGTCGCCGGGATTCAGCAGCGCCAGCAGTGTGGTCGTTATGCCTTCGGTCACGCCGCAGACGACACAGACATGGATGTCCGGATCTACTGTCCAACCAAGTTGCGCCGTGTACTGCGCCGCCAGAATCTCGCGCAGGGGAGGATAGCCCCAGGTGACCGTGTACTGGTTTGCGGCGCCGCGAATGGCCTCCACCGCTGCCTCTACAATTACATCCGGTGGACTGAAATCGGGGAAGCCCTGGCTCATGTTGATGGCGTCGTGCTGGATGGCCAGCCTTGTCATCTCGCGGATCATCGACTGATTGAAGTTGGTTGTGCGCGTGGCAGGGTACACGGAGGGTCTCGCGATTTTTGTGGCTGAGAAAACATTCGGAACGCTGAAATTCTACTCGAATGTGAAGCTGTCTGCAATCCAGCGGCTGCGCCGGGTGTGCCGCGGATATTTGGGCAAAGGTTGTCTGAAACAGAATTTGCGTGTTTGGCCGCCGCCAAGCTATCAGGTTGCCGCCAAGTGTCCAAATTGCTTGAGTCGGCGGCAACCCGACAAACTGCTGGAGTCGGCGGCGGCCAAATTTTTGGATTCAACAGGGTGGCGGGCGATGGGGCGGGGGAAGGAGGGCATGGTTCAGTACGCTGCCATTGATTTTTTTGCGTAATTTTGCTAAACGTTTAGTAAAAATGTCCGCTTTGTCCGCTTTTACCCCCCCCCTTGAACATATGTTCCAAATCCTGTCTGAAGCGGGTGCAGGGATTGCCGGGCTGGCGGCGGGTGTTCGATGGGCCAAATGGGCACAATTCTACTAGATATTGTTAAGAGATGTCCTCTCAAGTTTTCTTTCGCGCCCGTGGCGGGCGGGAGTCGGTTAAGAGGACGGTATTGCTGCATTGGCGAGAGTGTATGAGCTCTTGCAACCAAGATGGAGGGAGTATAGCACAGATGGGCGAATTGAGCAAGTTCGAGGGTATTTGAGGTGCATCCCAGATTATTGGGTAAGCGTTGTCTGAATCAGGATTTACGGGATTTGTGGATTGACAGGATGCCAGGCGATGGGCCGATTCCTTTACGGTGGGTCTCTTCTCGCCGGCTGAAAAGGCCCATCGCAGTTGCCAAATAATTTGGGATGCACCCGGCTTTTGAGGTGTATCCAGGACTTTTGGCGCGCTTCTCGCCCTATCTTGTCAGCTACGCCGGGTGCGGGCGAGACGCCCGCGATCCCAGGGGGATATGCAATAATCTCGGATGCACCCGCTGCGCCGTTGGTATCTCAGACTGTTGCAGAGACTTTTATTGAACCAGGATTTTGGAGAATTGCAGATGGACAGGCTTGCAGGCGACTGGTCGATTCCGGCGCAGGGAACCTTTCATCGTGGGCTGAAAGGGCGTTTCGCAGTTGCCGATATTCCGAAACACATCCGGTCTCCAACCAGAAGAATGGGATGCCCTGCGCATACCGGCATAACTTGACATACCGGTGCTCTTGTTCCATTTTGGCGCCGTGGGCGCGCATTGGCACCCTGCTACGGTGCCCAATCGGTTCCCTTTTCTTCCAATGGATTCTGCCTACCTGAACCCCTTAGGAGCGGGTGATGGCGACTCTTCAGGGGAATCTCGCCAAAGCATCTACGCGAAATGCCCCACGGCGAGGGTATCAACTGAGCGGTGAAGAGCGACTGGCGTGGCTGTTAGTCTCGCTCCGGATCATTGGCTTCGCTGCCTTCCAATTGGGGCCGATGCTGGCATCGCTTGGTCTCACCCTCGCCGAGTGGAGGATATTTACGCCGCCGAAATTTATCGGGCTGGCGGGGCGGGAAATCCCAACGACTTTTTGTACCAGATGTCCGGAATGTCCGCTATACCACCCTTGTGGCCAAAAAGCGAGCGTGCATAGGTCTCCAAGGATTCCATGCGAGCTGGCTCAATGGGAGTTACCATGGATAAGGTAGGTCGAAAAGTCGGACTTCTTTGTTCGGTATGACTGCTCCGACTCGCTCAAGCTCTTCCTCATCAATGATTTTTTGTGGATCAATTACATTGTCTAGTGAAGATAGACTTATCCAGCAATTGTTCCAGATCGATGCTGGTTCTTGACGTACTAAATTACATAGAGGCTCTTCATAGTCAATGCTATGATCATACTTGATGCTAAATCGTTGGAGCCATATTTCCATATGCCCGGTGTTCGGTAGGGCAGAGAATTTCCTCCTAATCTTTTCTACTACGATTCTTTTTTCGTTTTCAATGTCAAGGAAATCAATTAATTTGCTCAATATTGCTGCCGATACAGGGTAGGTCCGCGGGCTGCGTAACGCGATATCTACGACGATGCTGATTAATGGCATTGGAAAGTCGACTTTCCTCACGTTTTCAAGTCTCTCGTCAAAATCTTGCAAGCCACGACTGATACTACCGCTATTCGGATGCTTCGTGTTCTGGTCGTGAATAATCAGCAACTGCTTGTGAAGTATCTTGTCACCTGTTTTTCGAAACAGCCAGTCAAGTTTGTCTTCTTTGATGGACGAGCGTATCACTTCGCTACTGGCCCTGGTCTTCTCGGGTTTGAGTTTCAACCCCAAGTCAATCATTACTTCTGTAAGGCATTTGAGTATTTTTTCACCGTCCTGGGGATTGTTCACGAAGATGCGGTAATCATCTCGAAATCGAAGAATCTGATACTCTTCTATTTTCTCCTCGAGAATGCTGGTTGAAAGCTTGGAATCTGCGTACCCAAGTACCATTTCCGCGATGAAGTCTGTTAAGACGGATCCTTGGGGAATACCGTTAGTTTGACCATGTCTCATAGATCGAATGTGTAAATCGATGACGTTCCCTATCAATCCCATATCGTTCTTGTTGGCTTTTGCTATCTTTTTTGTGTGGAGTGCCCAAGCAATTGAATGTGTGTATATGGCAGCATAACAGTCAACAAGGTCCGTGTGAACTACGAATTCGAAGTCTAAGGATAGCTCAATTGACTTTTGCTCAACTTTTTCCCACCACTGCTTTATTTGTTCAGCTTTATCCGTCTCAGGTGTCAACGATTGAACAGGTACGCTTAGACAACTGATCCTGGGATTTGAAGCGAATTTTTGGAATCGCGTGACGATCTCAAGCCAAGAATCCTTTCTCGTCATTTCGTTGACGAGAGGTAACTACTAAGGCATAGGATAAAGGGCCAGAGATCAAATAGAATGCTAACAGGAAGCTAATGCGAAACCAATGGTAGGAGTGGTAGAATTGGGAATTATGAGCAACTCGTTGGCAGTAGATCGTGAGCAACTGAAGCGATTAGACCAAGAGAGTCTGATCGAGTTGATTCTGGCATTGCGAGAGCAAGTGGCTGCGCAGCAGGTGTTGATCCAGGAATTGCAGGATCAGTTGGCGAAAGACAGTAACAATAGCGGCAAGCCACCCAGCAGCGATGGTCTGAAGAAGCGCAGAAGACAGAGTCTGCGTCAGTCGGGCCAGCGGCCGCGTGGGGGGCAACCTGGTCACAAAGGGCAAACCTTGACGCAAGTGGCGGAACCGCATCATGTCATCCTTCATACGCTACAGGACTGCCCGCACTGCCAAACAGACCTGAAGGGGGTCGGCGCCAAGGGGCATGTGAAACGGCAGGTGTTCGACATGCCGCCGGTTGGCATCGAAGTCACAGAGCATCAGGCAGAGGTCAAGCAGTGTCCTGGCTGTGGCGCCCATGTGAAGGAGGCTTTTCCAGCCCACGTGACCCAACCGACCCAGTATGGCCCGCGTCTGAAAGCGCTCGCCTGCTACCTGTATGGCCAACAGTACATCCCCTTGGCGCGTATCAAAGAGTTGCTGACCGCGCTCTACGGCGATGCGCCCTCGGAGGCGGTCATACTCGCCGCCGCCCGTCAACTTGTCAGCCGGAGCCAAGCGACTCTGGAACACATTCGCGCACAACTCATCGCTGACCCGGTCGTCCACTTCGATGAGAGTGGGTTGCGTGTCGAGGGGCGCTTGCAGTGGCTGCATGTGGCCAGCACAGCCAGGCTGACTTACTACCATGTCCATGGCAAACGAGGTCATGTCGGCATGCGAGACGCTGGCATCTTGCCCCGCTACCAGGGCGTTGCTCTGCATGACCACTGGGCCCCCTATCTCCAGTTTAGCGACTGCCAGCACGCTTTCTGCAACGTCCATCATCTGCGCGAGTTGCGCTTTGTGTTCGAGCAATACGGCCAAGCATGGGCTGAGAAGATGGCTCGTCTGTTATGCACCATCAAAGCCGAAGTCGCATCCACCCCAGAAGCGCACACTGTGTTACCCCCAGAGCGCTTGGCCTACTACGAGGCCGAGTACGATGCGCTCATTGCCCAAGGCTTGGCCGCTAACCCGCCGCCCAAGCCGACCCGACCCAGAGCACGCGGCCGCCCCAAACAAGCGCCGCCCAAAAACTTGCTCGACCGCCTGCACAAGCATAAATCTGGCGTCTTGGCCTTTATGTATGATTTCCGCATCCCCTTTGACAACAACCAGGTCGAACGCGATGTGCGCATGATCAAGGTTCAACAGAAAGTCTCCGGTTCCTTCCGCACACAAGAGGGCGCCGATACCTTCTGTGCCATTCGTTCCTATATCTCAACCGCTCGCAAACACGGTCACAATGCCATTGATGCCATCTACAACGCATTTATTGACCAGCCATTCTTCCCTTCCACATACCAGGCTTAGTAGTTACGACGAGAGAAACATAAAGGACTGGATGAATGAGCTCATAGGGGCGCCAAGAATATCTGCCATCTTTGTTGTTTAGAATTGTGTAATTGACCTTCTCCAATTTGCTAGCACTATTGCAATGCTTCTTATACGAGAAGTTCCTTTTAAGTTTTTGGGCGACTTCGGTGAGCAGACTTTCGAATCTGAAATAGAGGGGTAACTCAAAATTAGTGTAACTTTCGTGCTTGAGCAAGAATGCTTTCGTCTCATCTTTTGAAAGCTCGATAATGGGGCGTCTCGCCGCGCCATCTTGTTCTGTCGACATCAGTTTGTGTCCTCTAGATGATTCTCTCTCTGCTCCACTCGCATCTCACCCGCCACCAGATTGGGCAGCAATGTGTCGCGAAGAGCGGATAGAGTCAGCGACTGTGACGCGTTTGCAACAACCCTTTGGTAGATATCGTCGGTGATCCTAGCGAAAGCATCAAGAATCTCCGCTGAGGAACTTGTCAGTTTGATTGAGTCTATGTCCCTCTTGCCCAAGTGGATTACGGTCGTACCTACTATCTCTCTCGAAGTCCGCAAGGGGCTTCGACAATGCTTCAAACAGGGTAACTACTCAGCCTCGTCTGGGAAGTTGTTTGAAAAAGAACGGTCATCGGCAAAAAGGCCAAAAATGGCTGCCGGAAAGCGTGAATCCTCCATCTACACGCCATAATTCGCACCATTTGTGCCGTTTTGATCCGAACCTGACCTTTTCAGACAGATTCCAAACACGATTTATTACACTTGGATGACTTGGTTGCCCATTGAAAGTCGCACTTTGGGTAATGGCTGAGTAGTTACCAAACAGGAAGACTTTCGGAATCCCGGGCAAGGGTACAAAGTGACAGACACGTTGATTGAGCCACGCTTGGGGGCCTTTCCAAATGTGCGCCCTAAATTCCCCATCCATTCCAACTATAATGTCGGCAGGGTGAATCAGATGACCTTTAGCGTGTCTTTCATCTGTAAACACACTATAGTGGGTCCCAATGTTTGGACCACGGAATGGGAAAAATAAGGGATCTATATACTAAAATTCACAGCGATTTTTCGCCGGAACGTTAAGACTAATTGCGTGCGTTTAAGGGGAGGGGCGCGAGTAAGCGGGGTTATTCAGGTAGGATAAAATTGAGGAAAGCTATAATTATTCCGGTCAGTACGGGGATAACAATGGCTGCGCCAGTAGTCCATGATCTAACAAATTGTTTCAGGGTTCTGATTTCTGACTGAGAGACCGCATCTTGTATGAACCCTTTCAACATTTCGACACTTGTATCTATTTTTCCTTCTAGTCGCATCATATCTTTATCAGTAGCTACGTGCTGTCTGTGTTCTTCCAGTATAGCTAATCGTTCAATAATTTCCTTAGGCGCCTTTTCATATTCTAGTATTGTGTCCATAACTATTCTTCTGTTTTCTCTAGCAGGACTGAAAGCAAATGTTCCAATTTGAATCCGCATCTTTTGCAAAAAATAGTCAACATGGAAGTTGTCCCTAGTTCAAGGTAGAAGAAGGAATTATTTCCACAGCGTGGGCATGGTTCATTTACCTCTTTCTCGTGGAGGGCATTTTTTACTTGGTCTTCCGAATACGGACTTGTGGATATGCCTTCGTTCATGAGGCGCCTCGTCGTTGCGAATTCATGCTGCCAAAATAGCCCATGTGGTAAAGTTTGTCAAATCGGGGCGTTTTGTTGTCCAGCGTCAGTTCTTGATCCGTCGTAAATCCAACAGCCCGTCGTCGCGCAACTTGGCCAGTTGGGCAAGCGAGGTCTGGGCCAACATCTCCTCAACGCTCTGCACGATTCGGGCGGAAAGCTCTTCGTCCAGACGCGGGTTTCCCAATGTCCGCCAGCGGGCTTCCTGGGTCGGCCCCAGATGTTGCATGTAGTGGGCGATACCGCCACTGCCTCCGGCCAGATGATAGGTGGTGAACGGCCCCTGCAATGCCCAGCGCAGGCCCGGTCCTTGGGTGATCACCTCGTCGATGTCTTCTACTGTGGTGATGCCTTCTGCCACGAGATGGACCGCCTCGCGAAAGAGCGCAGCGGTGAGCCGGTTGGCTATGTGGCCGTAGGCTTCCTTCTTCATCAGCACAGGCGTCTTGCCGACTGCTTGGTAGAACTCCATCGCCCAGGCGAGCGTCTGGGGCGCGGTCTGCGAGCCGCCAACAACCTCGACCAACGGGATCAGATGGGGCGGGTTGAACGGATGCCCTACCAGAATGCGTTGCGGGAATCTGGCCGCCGCCTGGATGTCCGACGGCAGCATTGCCGTGGTGCTGCTGCTGACGATCACCGCCGGGCCGATGACCTCTTCCAACGCGTGGAGCGTCTCGTGTTTGAGGGGCAGCCGCTCGGGTACGCTCTCCTGCACGAACTGGGCCGCGGCCAGCCCGTCGTCAATTGTCTTTGAGAACTTCATCCTGCTCGCGTCCGCGTCCTGGGCCAGACCCAGCCTCTCCAGCGCGGGCCACATCGCATCTATAGCTCGGCGCAAGTCAGCCTGCTCTCGCACCGGATCGACGACCATAACGTCCAGCCCGTGGGCCAGAAAGCAGGCAGCCCAACTTGCACCGATGGTCCCAGCGCCGATTACGGCGACTTGATCAACTTCATCCACTGACACTCGTGACATTTTTCTGCTCCATTCTGATGGGATCTTCCGGCGGCAGCCGAACAACGCTCGACAGAGCGTGAGGAACCTAATGTCCGTTCACATTGAGAACCCGCTATTTTCTGAATTCCGTATTGCGTATTCCGTATTGCATAAAGGCAGGCGAGACAGCCACGTTTCAATTGCGTTGTCCGCCAGAAAGTCTCGGTTTCAAACGGGATTCACATTAAATGCCAAATCTCCAGTGCGAGAGTCGAGGTTGGATGCGGAGAGGTGTGCGGGGGCATGACCGCCAGGTAGCGCCGATTCAGAATGACGCCAGGAGGGTTCGAAAACGCGCCAGTACTTCGTTCATGCCGGGATGGTATGCGCGCAAGAGCCGCTCATCACTGAGCGAATCATCTGCCAGTGCGACCATTCCAGTAGCCTTTGCATCCGTCTCCAGGTCAACATAGCTGGTCGAAAGGCGGAGAGACAGTTCCGTTGCGGGCGCGCCGAAGTTTGAACCGGGCAGGGTTGCGATTTGCAGCGTATCCAGCAGGAATCGGGCCAGATCGCTCGATGTGTGAACGCCTCTGGCGGCCAACGGTTTGCGCCAGTGATCGAAATTCGGGTACAGATAGAAGCCGCCCATTGGTTCTGCGCATGGCACGTCCAATTCGCACAGGCCGCGCCATAGAAAGCGGGTGCGGAGAGCGTGCAGGCTTGTGCATCTGTTGATGTAGGCGGCGAGTTCAGGGTCGTCGCCGTAGGCGGCAATGGCGGCGTACTGAACTGGCGCCGACACGCTTGACCATAGCTCGCTGCCAATTCTGGCGACCGCCTGGAGTATCTGTTGCCCGGATTCTCCTGGCGGCATGATCGCTGTGCCCAGCCGCCAGCCGCCGAGCGAGAGATGCTTGCTGATCCCGCCGAGCACGACCGTGCCTTCCGGGTAGAATCGGCTGATCGAGACATATTCGCGCCCGAAGGCGGTCAGCGCGTAGATCTCGTCTGATAAGACCAGCACATTTTGCTGTCGACAGATGGCAGCGATCTCCACGAGCAGGGCTGGCTCCAGCATCTGCCCGGTCGGATTGTTGGGGCTATTCAGAATTAACAGGTGTTGGTCGTGTTGGGAGTCGCGTAGCAACTCTTGCAGCTTTGCCGGAATCAGGCGGTGGTGGTCCTCCGGGCTGGAAGGGATGCGCAGAATCGGGCGGTTGATCAGGCGCGCTTGGGGCGCATAGCTTACCCATGAAGGCGTGTGCAGTATGGTGGCGCCGGCAACCGCCATTTGCAATGCGAACAGGAGCGCCTTGCTTCCGGGGCCGACAACTACCTGGTCGGCGCTGACATCTTGTTGCAAATGCCTTGTATAGAACTCTGCGATTGCTTGGCGCAACTCGGGCAGCCCTGTACCGGACAGATAGCTGCGACGGGCGCCATTCTCAGCCAGGGCGCGGACGATTTTCGGATGCGCCGGGAAGCGGGATTCACCAAATCCGAGGTGGTAGACCGTTTCGCCTGCGGCCCACATCTGGCGCACGCGTTCGTTGATGTAGAGGGTGGGCGAGGGGGCAAGCTGCTTGCCCAGCGAAGGAGAGAGGACGAAACTCACTGGCGAACGCCACCAATGCGTATTACGTATTGCGTTTTGCTCATTCTATCCAACCCAGAACGCCTTTTCGAGATCGGTGAACTCTTCGGCAGGCCCTTGAAACTTGTTGCGGCCCAGTTCCAGAACGTAGACGTAATCGGCGATTTTCAAGGCCGAACGAATCTCCTGATCGACCAGCAGAATCGTCAACCCGTCGCGGTCGCGCAGATCCACTAGCATCTGGTAGACCTCTTCTGAGAGCAACGTGGCCAGGCCTGCGGTTGGCTCGTCCACGAGAATCAGACTGGGATCGGTCATCAGCGTGCGCCCGATCTCCACCATCCGCTGCATGCCGCCGGAGAGTTCACCCGCTTTGGAATTGCGGCGAGGCTTCAGTGCGGGAAATCGCTCATAGTTCTCAGCCAGTTTGCGTTTGACTCGGTTCTTGTCATTCCTGAACGTCCACGCGCCCAGTTGCAGGTTTTCCTCCACCGACATGAAACGGAAGACGCCAGGCTGCTGGGGAATGTATGAAATGCCCATATTGATGCGCTTGTGGGTGGGCACGTCAATGATGTTTTGGTCATTGAGTAGAATCTGGCCCTGATTGGGGCGCAAGAAGCCATAGATCGCCTTGAGCATCGTGGACTTTCCGACGCCATTGGCGCCGAGAATGGTTGTGATCTTACCATCCTCGGCCTGCATGGTTACGCCCTGCAAAATGTTCAGATCACGGTAGTAGCCAACGTACAGATCGTCAATTGCCAGCATTATTCTTCATCCTCACCCAGATAAGCCGCCTTCACGATCGGGTCTTCGCGCACCGTCTCCGGGTCGCCGTCAGCAATGAGATCGCCGTAGTTCAGCACCAGCAGCCGACGGCTGAGCGTGAATATCGTATCCATGTTATGGCTGATGATGATGAACGCCTTGCCCTGGGCATTTACCTCGGTGATGTAGCGGTAGATGACCTCCATCAGCCGCGGGTGGACACCGGCGAACGGCTCATCCAGAATAATCATGCTGGGATCAAGCATAAGCAGGCGGCCCAACTCCAGCAACTTCTGCTGGCCGCCGGACAGGGCGCGCGCGTATTCGTTGCGCAGATGAGCGATGGTCAGGAACTCCAGCACGTCCTGGGCCTGCTGCTCAAAGTCGCGTTGGCGGGCGGTTGCGCGCATGGCCATGGCCGGAATCAGCAGATTCTCCAGAACGGTCATGCGGCGGAAGGCGCGGGTGACCTGAAACGTGCGGCCCAGTCCGGCTTTGGCAACGCCGTAGGGCGGGCGCGTGTCGATGCGCTCCCCGTTCATATAGACCGTCCCACTGGATGGCTTGAGTGCGCCGTCCAGGATGTTGGTCAGCGTCGTCTTGCCAGCCCCGTTCGGCCCGATGAGGCCGATCAGTTCCGGGCCTTCGACGGAGAAGGAGACATCGTTGAGCACTTGCAAGCCGCCGAAGTTCTTGTAGATGTTGTTGGCGTTAAGTTTCAACATAGTTTGCGGTTGCCATCCGATTGGGCTACTCGCGACTCTCTTCAGCAGCAATGGGAGTGCCGCCCTCTGTATCGTCGTCCTCTGTATCGTCGTCCTCTGCGATCTGCTCGGTCGATTGTGTGCGAATTGAGACCGTTTCCTTTGCGACGCCGGCGCGGTTGAGCCGCTCCAGAATTGGGAAGAACAGGCCGTTGCGCTGGAAGCGGAGGGTTAGCATCAACAGAAGGCCGAAGAAAACCAGACGCCACAAGGTCATGTCGATGTGAAGCGGCCCGATGGTAACATTGGTGCGCAACAGTTCGAGGAGAAAGGTGATGACGATAGCGCCGACCGAGGCCGCGTAGATGTTCTCCAGCCCGCCGATAACGGCCATCGCAATGACCAATGACATCTGCAAGATGATCAGCGTATTGGGCGTGACGATGCCGATGTAGTGGGCTTGCAGCGCGCCAGCTCCCGCGGCCAGCGTACTGGTTATCACAAAGACCAGAACCTTGTAGCGCACGATGTTGACGCCCAGGGCGGCCGCGGCCTCTTCGTCCTCGCGGATGGCGCGGATGAAGAGGCCGAAGCGGGAGCCGGCCAGCCACGTCATCAACGCTATTGCGAACAGGAACAGCAACAACATGGCGTAGTATGGAGGAATCTTGCTGGTAGAACTGAAGCCGAATAGCCCACCGGGAAAGAGCGGCACCAGTTCCAGCCCGCTTTGGCCTTCGGTAATCGGGATCTCAGCGCTGATCGAGGCGCGCAGAATCTCCGAAAAGCCGATGGTAAACAAGGCCAGATATGTGCTACGCAGGCGCAGAACCAACCAGCCGACAAGAAGCCCGAACGTCGCGCCCATCACCAGCCCCATAGCGATGCTTGCCCACACGGGCGGAAAGACGATCAGCGTACCGCTGGGAAGGGTCTGTGTTTTGGCCATGTCGAGGCAGGATTCGTCGATCGTGCCGACGCGGCGAATGTTTAGAATGACAAGCCACCAACTGCCGGGCAGGGGGATGTCGGTGCATAGTTCGGAGGGCGCAGTGGTGAACCGAATGAACTTGCCGATCAGACCGCTGGTGTAGCCTCCGATCGCCATGAATGCCATGTGGCCGAATGAAAACTGACCGGCATACCCGGCCAAAAGGGACCAGCTAGAGGCGAGAATCGCGTAGAAGAAAGCGGTAATCGCCAAGTGCATGATGTAGCTGTTCAGAACGAGCGGCCCCAGCCCGCCCAATTCCGACGAGGCCAAGGGGATAGCCAAGAGTAGGACGATCGCAACCAGCGCGGCCACGCGGTGGAGGGCGGTGGTGTTCATAGCTCGCGCCCGAAGAGACCGGTGGGTTTCAAGAGCAGAACAAGCGTCAGGATTACCATTCCATAAGCGGGAATGTAGGCCGCTGCCTTGGTCGCATCGGGAATGCAGCCGGTTCCCGCGGCCTCGACCAAGCCGACGACGAGGCCGCCGAGGAAGGCGCCCGGCAGACTGCCCATACCGCCCAGCACGATGATGACGAAGGAGCGGGCCGCAGCGGGAATGCCGACCTGGGGCAGCCAGGAGAAGACCTGCACCAACGACGCGCCGGACAGCCCGGCCAGCATTGCGCCCATGCTGAATGCCAGCGTGTTCATCGAGTTGGGATTGATGCCGGTGACGGCCGCGGCCTGTCTGTCCTGGCTAACAGCCCGCAGGGCTTTGCCGATCCAGGTGCGGTAGAGGAACCACAACAGGGCGGTCAGCATAATCAGGGCGAGTACGGCAGCCGTGAAACGAGGATTGGGGATGGAAATGGCATCGAAGATCGTGACATTTCCCGGCGTCATCTTGAGCAGCGTCCCCGATTCAGCAGGTATCTCCGTACGCGGGAAGGGGAAGAACCGCTGCGCTTTGACCGGAACCGCAGATGTCAGGGCCTGGGTGAAGTATTGCAGGAAGAAGGCCAGCCCGAATGTCACCAGGATGGCGTACTCAGCGGGCCGTTCGATCTGACCGCTGCCCATTGGGCGCAGGAAGATTCGCTCAAAGATGTAGCCGATGACAAAGGTCACGATACAGCTGGCCAGGATGGCGACGATGGGGGAGACGCCGGGCAGCCATTCGGCGCTCACGAAATAGGTGACCATGCCGCCAATCATGTAGAACTCGCCATGCGCGAAGCTGACGACACCCAGGATCGAGAAGATGAGCGTCAGCCCCAATGCCATCAGCCCGTAGATGATACCGATAACGATGCCGTTGCTAAGCTGGGAGATGACAAACCCGCCATTGGCCACGCATAGGTTGTCCGGATCTGCGAGGGCGAAGGCGGCGATGAAGATGCCGACGACAAGCGCGATGGCTATTCCGATCAGGCGATTGTCGATCTTAGGGGTGACGATCCAGAGCGGGATAAGGCTGAAGGGGCCGAGCGCGGCGCCGATCACGGCGCCGCCAAAGGAGGCCTGGGAGATTTCCAGGTCCTTGCGCGCGTAGACTCGGGGCGTTACGACTCCGCCAAGAGCGCCCCAGAAGAGGATCCATAGGAGTGCCCAGCCGAAGATTGCTGCGTTTTCCATGGTTAAGAATGGCGATTCGCAAGCTGGGTGGAGAGTTGGTTACTGATTGATAAGTCAGACGGCAGCGAGTGCGACGAACGACCGGAGTGAAGAGCAACGGAAGGACCTGCAAACCAGAACCGATCTGATTGCAGGCCCATCCGCTTCAATTCAATCCGCTTGTGTGCCGAATCCTACTCCTGCCCGACGACAACCGGATCACCGGTCTGATAGGTATCGGGGTAGACGACCGTCGTGTCGACGGCGCTCTGTCCTGATTCCTGATACTGAACGATCGTGATGGCCGGATCGGGGAACTGGTGCCACCACTTGGGATCCACACCGGCCTGGTCAGGCGTATTGCTGCGATTGATCGGGAATGTGAGTAGGCCCAGAGCGCCGACGTGGTTGATGTTTTCGAGAGCTGAAATGATGTCGGCCGGGTCTGTAGAGCCTGAATCCTCGATCGCCTGGGCGATTAGCATGATCGAGTCGTAGGATGCCATGGCATAGGACTCGATATCAGCCTTGCCGGTGCGCGCCGAGTATGCGGCGACCAGGCTGGATGCTACCTCGTTGTAGAGTTGGACCGGCAGTCCGATTCGACGCACAAAGCAGTTGTTGCCGTCGGGGACGTTGGTCCAGAAGGCGTCACTCACGAGCGAGACCTGATTGCACATCGTGGGCACGTCTTGGGGGCCGATGCCGGCATCAGCCGCCTGCTGGGTGAAGTTATAGGAAGCTTCCCCTGTCGCGAGAGTCATGATCATATCGGGGCTTTCCGCCTTCACGCGCTCGATAATGCCAGCGAAGTCCTGCGTGCCGATGTCGACGCTGAAGGTCACGGAGTCGATGCCTGCTTCGTCCAGAAATCGCGCCGTGTTCTCAGCGGCAGGGATGCCGTAGTCAGTATTTTCGGTCAGGATAACCAGCTTATCCAGTTTCATCCCGGCCTCGTCCCGCAGCCATTGGACGAACTTCACATCGACAGCGGAGACCTCCGAGCTAAGGGGGGCAATGCGGAAGATTTCGTCATACTGGACACTGGTAATGGTGTCGTTCCAGGTTTCGGCGAAGACGATAGGGACGCCATTGTCGTGGGCAACTTCCTTGGCTGCCACGCCGACCGAACTGTGATAGCCGCCGCCAATGCCGACGACGCCGTCCTGGTTGATCAAGCGTTCGACCACGGCAGTGCCGCGTTCCGGCAGACCCTCGGTATCGACGATGATCAGTTCAACCGGGCGACCAAGCACACCGCCTCTGGCGTTGAGTTCGTCGGCCGCGATCATCATCGCGTCACGCATAGCCTCACCGCCGACCACTGCGCCCGGCGCGGAGAGGGGAGCCAAACCGCCGATCTTGATCGGCTCCATCGCCATGTCATCAGACTCTTCTTCAGCGGGCGCTGCGGTTGGTTCGGGCGCTGCCGCTTCTTCCTGCGCTGCCGGCTCAGCTTCGCCGACAGTTTCCGTTTGTGGTGAACAGGCCGCAAGGAGCAGCGCCAGCAAAGTCAGCGCTAAGACGCTCCAGACAAGAGTTCGAGATCGGCACATTGTTTTTTCCTCCTATGGAAAATGGGGTCTACTGCCAACTGCAACAGGTTCCTGGCTGTCTAAGGACTGACAGGCCAGAACGATTCTCGGGGGGGATCAGAACTCAAAGAGCCAATTGAAGAACATTGTGCAATAGCTTATCGGAAAAGTCAAGAGAAATGAAATTTACGTGCCTCCAAACATAGCTACGCGCATCAAGAAATTAGAGACCTGTGCCTACTGGCCAACGACAATTGGATCGCCGGTGCGATAGGTTTGCGGAAATACGACCGTCGCGCCGGCGGAGTCCTCTCCTTCCACCTGGTATTGGACGACCGTAACCGCGGGGTCGGGGAACTGATGCCACCATTTGGGATCCACACCTGCTTGCGCTGGGTTGTTGTCACTGTTGATGGGAAAGGTGATTGTACCCAGCGCGCCCTCGTAAGCGATCTTCTCCAGGGCCGCGATAATGGCTTTGGAGTCGGTTGAGCCGGCCTCGGTGATCGCCTTGGCGATGTTGCGAACCGCATCATAGGCTGCAAGGGCATAGGACTCTGCCCCTTCCTTGCCGGTGCGCGCCTCATATTCGGCCAGAAACGCGAGAGCGATGTCGTTGTAAAGTTGAGGAGGCAGGCCGATGCGTCGCACAAAGCAGAAGTTGCCGTCGGGGACGTTTGCCCAGAAGGCATCGCTCACCAGCGCGACATGCTCACACAGCGTGGGCACGTCCTGGGGACCGATGCCCGCGTCAGCCGACTGCTGGGCGAAATTGTAGGAGGCCTCGCCAGTTGCCAACGACATAATCATGTCCGGTTGCTCGGCCTTTATGCGCTCGATTATGCCAGCGAAGTCCTGCGTGCCAATGTCCACGCCGAAGGTCACGGAGTCGATCCCGGCTTCGCTCAACAGCCTTTTCGTGTCTTCGGCTGCCGGAATCCCGTAATCGGTATTCTCGGTCAGGATCACCACCTTCTCCAGCCGCGCTCCCGCTTCGTCACGCAGCCACTCGATGAACTTCACATCAACAGCCGACACTTCTGAGCTTAACGGCGCGATGCGAAAGACTTCGGGATACTGAACGCTGGTGATGGTGTCGTTCCACGTGTTGGCGAGAACGATCGGGATGCCGTTGTCGTGGGCCACCTCCTTGGCCGCCACGCCTACGGAACTATGGTAGCCGCCACCGATGGCTACGACGCGATCCTGGTTGATCAGTCGCTCAGCCCCCGCGGCGCCGCGCTCCGGCAGGCCTTCGCTGTCTACGATGACAAGTTCGACCGGCCTCCCCAGCAGGCCGCCGCTGGCGTTGATCTGATCGGCGGCAATGATCATGGCAGCGCGCATCGCCTCGCCGCCGACGACCGAGCCTGGCGCAGAGAGGGGAACCAATGCACCAATCCGGATCGGCGCCAGATCGCCGTCTTCAACCCTTTCTCCGCCCGGCGACACAGTCGCTTCCGTCTGCGAAACGACAGCCGTTTCCGTTTGAGGCGCGCAGGCTGCGAGAGCAAGAGTCAACAGAGTAAACGCAATTGCGCTTCGGGTCATCCTTCTGATTCTGCTCATTCTACACACCTCGCGCAGAGATTGGCTCTTTCAGTGGATTGCAACAGGCGGGTTGGTGAGAGGAATTCTCACTCTTCATTCCTTACTTCTTGCAGCGCTCTGACAGGACGCGGGTTGGCAGTCCCGTACTTCGGCATTTTGCTCAGTATCAGCCGGTCGCGAAGCCCAGTTGGCAAACGCTCGACCCAGCGCCGGATGACCGCGTCGCGGCCGACCAGATAACGGGCTTTGGGCCGAGCCGTGGTCAGGATCGTGTAGACTGTCCGGGCTACCTCATCAGGCTCGATGCCCCGCGTCTCCTCAAGTGACTCGAGCAACCTTCCAAGCAGAGGTCCATACATATCGAAGGCTCTGGTGGGATACTCACTCAATGCCCTCTTGGCGTAGGTGCGCGCCTTCTCCCAAATAGCAGTTCTTATAACGCCGGGCTGTACGGAAACGACGTTAATGCCCCACGGGCGTAGCTCCAGACGCAACCCGTCGGTGAGAGCTTCCAGCGCAAATTTCGAAGCGCAGTAGGGAGAGGCAAGCGGCGTCGAACTGAATCCGGCTTCAGAGCTTATCATCACAATACACCCTTGCGCCCTCCGTAGCAGAGGGATCAGGGCCTGGGTAACGGCGACCGGCGCAACCGTGTTTACATCAAGAATCCGGCGCAGATCGTCGGGATCCACGTATTCCAGGAGACCGCCGGCGGCGATACCTGCATTGTTCACCAGCCCGTACAGACCGGCGCTCCCCACCAGTTCGCCAACCATGCGCGCCGTCTCTGCGATCTGCTCAGCGTCGGTCACGTCCAGCAGCACTGTCCGTAGCCGATTGGACGCGTCGCGCTGCAACTGGCGGGCGTCTTCCTGCTTCCGCACTGTTGCGATGACTTGCCAGCCGGCGCGGTCCATCCACAGAGCGCAGGCGCGCCCGATTCCACTGGAAGCCCCGGTTATGAGTACCGATTGGGGCGCAGAGTACGGCATTTCCGATTCCTGGAATTCGTCTGACATGTTGTGTCCGCATTTTGTGAGGGGTTGGCTGCGCGTGCCTATCCATCTTCTCTTTAGTCTCCCGTCGCCGGTCAGATTCCCATTCCGCCCGTGACTTCGAGCACGTGGCCGGTTATATATGAAGCCAGAGGCGAGGCAATCAGGACGATGCCGGCCGCGGCCTCTTGAACTGTGGCGGGACGGCCCAGGGGAATGCGCCGTTGGATATCCTGGTCGAGCAGTGTGCGCACCTTCTGCGGAATGCCAAGCACAACCTCTCGCCCATCAACCGCGATGGCCTCCTCCTGAATCTCCTGAACGCGCGTCAGGCGCGTGTCGACAAATCCGAAGGCGACCGCGTTGCAACGGATTCCCAGCCCGCCCCATTCTTTGGCAATTGTCTTGGTCAGGCCGACGACGCCCATCTTGGCGGCTGCGTAATTGGCCTGGCCGATGTTGCCGTGCAGGCCGGACGTTGACGAGACGTTGACGATGCAACGATTGCTGAAGGGGACTCCTGCTTCCAGTTCCGACCTGGCCGCTTCCCGAAGAAAGGGCGCGGCGGCCCGAATCATGCGGAAGGGAGCGGTCACATGCACATCGAGGATCGCCTGCCACTGCTCATCGGTGATCTTATGCGCCATGCCATCCCAGGTGTACCCGGCATTGTTGACGAGGACATTGACTGGGCCGAAGGCTTCTACAGCCGCCTTCATCAACTGGTCGGGGAAGTCGCAATTGGTCACGCTGCCCGCCACAGGGATCGCCGCGCGCCCGCCGCTGCTGACAATTGCATGGGCCGTGGTCTCGGCCATTTCTTCGTCGAGATCGTTGACGACGACGTTGGCACCGTATGCGCCGAACTGTTGCGCTGCGCTTGCGCCAATGCCTCGCCCTGCGCCGGTTACGATGATGGTCTGCTCATTGAACATAGGTAGTGACCAGTGATTCTTGGCGAGTGGATAGGTGCGTTTACTCTTCGTGGAAATAGAGTCTCGACACCATTTCGGCGACGCAGGTCGGCTTGTCCACGCCTTCTATGTCTACGGTTACATTGTGAACCATTTGCAGGCCGTTTCCCTTCACCTCCTCAACCGACTGCAACTGTGTACGCGCCCGGATGCGGGAACCTGCCAGCAGCGGATGGGGAAAGCGCACGCGGTTCAGGCCGTAGTTGACGGTCAGCGCGATGCCGGGATATTTTGGCTTGTCCGGCTCGACCATGCCGGTCAGATGGGGAATCAGTGAAAGCGTGAAGAATCCGTGGGCGACCGTCGCGCCGAACGGCGATTCACGCGCAGCCCTCTCGGCGTCGATGTGAATCCATTGGTGATCCAATGTGGCGTCGGCAAAGTTACTGATCATCTCCTGGGTGACCGCAAACCAGTCGCCCACGCCGGATTCATCGCCAATTTTTGCTTGCAGATTTGCGTATGCCGCTTGTCGGGACATTATTTGCTCCAATCAAGTCATGTGAAATTTTATTGTCAGGCGGTCATGCCGCCGTCCAGGTTCAGCGCCTGCCCGGTGATGAAGCGGGACTGCTCCGAACAGAGCCAGACCACTGCGTCGGCGATTTCCTGCGGCTGCCCGAAACGGCGCATCGGTATACGCTCCAGCATTTTTTGCGCTCGGCGAGGGTTGTCGGCGATGAGCGGATCGAAGAGCGGCGTGCGCGTGTAGACCGGACAAACGGCATTGACGCGGATATTGTAATGTGCCACCTCCTGGGCCGCGACCCGAGTCAGGCCGATTACCCCGTGTTTGGAGGCTGTATAGGCGGCCTGGTTGGGGAGACCCCGTGTAGCGGCGATGGACGCGATGTTGACAATGGCGGCCGCGTCCACGCCTTCGGTCGAATCGGTGGCACGGGCCATGTGTTTGATCTCTTCTTGCATACAGTAGAATACACCGGTGAGATTGACGGCCAATACCTTTTCCCATCCTGCGCGCGGATAGGATTCGATACGCTCCCACGGGCCGCCAATGCCCGCGTTGTTGACGGCACAGTCCAATCGGCCAAAATGGTTGACGGTTTCTTCCAGCAGGCGAGCCACATCCTCACGCTGCGAGACATCACAGACAACAAACATGCCTTCGGCGCCGGTTTCCTGCACGAGACGCACGGTCTCCTCGCCGCCCTCCTCATTGATGTCGGCAACGACGACCGCGGCGCCTGATTGGGCGAAGCGCCGCGCCGTCTCCCGTCCGATACCGGAGCTTGCGCCGGTAATCAGCGCAACTTTTTCAGCAAAGTCCATAGCAGTAGTCATCGCTGGCAACCCGTCACTGATCGCTGGCCGCTGCCAGGATTTGTTCTCCCAACTGCTGCAATTCCTCCAAGAAATCTGCGGCCTCGACCTCGGCGGTGAAAAGCTGAGCCATGCCGCGGTTGAAGCTACGCAGAAACGGTCCGAAACCGGGCGAGAACTGCCAGACTCTGGATTGGGGCACGGCATCGGCAAAGGCGACGAGATGCGGAAATTCCTGGCGCCATTCATCTCGCAAAGCGGTCTGGGCGGGCATCCAGCCGCCGTCGTTGGGAAGGGCGCGTATCTGTGCCGCGCCGGTCAGGAATGCTGCAAGATCGAAGGCTTCTTCGACAAATTGTGAGTGGGCGTAGACGGCTAAGCAGCTTGTAAAGGCCACCGACACGTTCAGTTGAGCTGGTCCCGCGGGCAGAGGCGCGATGCCGTAGCGGAAGGTCGGAAACTCTGCGTCGAAATAGGGAACGACCCAGTTGCCCTCAATGGTAAGGGCACCCTTGCCTTTGCCCAATACCTGCCCGGCCCACTCGTTGTTCGACTCGCCCGCATGACCGGCAACGTTGTCGCGGAAAATCTGGATGTACCAGTCCAGGGCTGAGGCGGCAGCAGGCGAATGCAACGTCATGCGCCCGCTCTCATCCAGGATTGTACCACCTGCGCCGTACAGAAAGGGAAGCCAGCGGGAGAGATCCGGCGACTCGATGAAGCCGAAGCGGTTGCTGTCCAAGTCGGTCTGCTCCACGGCAACGGCGCGTAGGGACTCCCAGTCAGACGGAGGAGATTGATGGGCGGAAGATGCCAACCCATCGCTGTCATAGATCAGCGCCAGCGTCCGCACCTCGCGGGGCAAACAGTAGCGTGCGGCAGATTCTCCTTCGGGCGGCCACACAAATGCCGCGGCAAGATGCGGGGGATAGCCCTGCGGCTCAAAAAAGCCATCCGCTGCCGGGGCCAGAAGTCCGTCGGCGACCAGATCGGGAAAAAGGAAGCTGCTGACCACGAACAGGTCCGGCGGCTCCTCTACTTGCAAACGTTCGTGAAGCTCCTGGGCGTATTCGGCCGTGGTAAATATATCGACTTGCAACTCCCTGTCAGCGGCCCAGCCGGCGGCTTGGCGGCTCAGAGCCTCGGTAAGCGGACCCTCATTGGGGAGCAGCAATCGCAGATTTCGGACCGGCTCCGCGGCGTCTCTCGCTCCCTGAAAAATAGGCAGATGGGGCAGGCGGGGCCTTGAGGGCAGCCCGCTGCAACCGCTCATTTGCAGAGTGACCAGCAAGAGGGCAAGAAGCAGCGGACGAGGCGCGACAGCCCGGCGAACAGGTGTCGCCCTTTCATCCACTCTTGCTTCTCGTCGCCCTTCTTCACTCCTGGTTTTCGACAAACGCTGTATACGCATCCGCGTCCATCAGCTTGTCAAGTTCAGCGGCGTCCGTTGCGTCGATTTTCAGGAGCCAGGCGCCGTAGGGATCGCTGTTTACAAGCTCCGGCGTATCGTTCAACTCCTCGTTGACGGCGACGACGGATCCGGTTACGGGGGAGATGATGTCCTCGGCAGCCTTTACGGATTCCACGACCGCGACGGCTTCCCCGGCGGACACGGATTCGCCCACTTCGGGCAACTCGACGAAGACGATATCGCTCATCATGTCCTGGGCGGCATCACTGATGCCGACGACGACCGTGGACTCGTCCTGTTTGGCCCATTCATGCGTTTCGGCATACTTGAGGTTCGATTCATAACGGTAGGATGACATTGAGTTCTTCCTTAAGAACAGAGATGATCACTAGCTGCTGAATTGAGTCTTGGTCAGGCCGACGGTGACATCCTCATCGCCCAGGAGGAAGGTTACACTGGCCCCATCGGTTGAATCGCTGGCTGCGGGCGTCGACAAGACTTCCAACGTCAGTGTCTCCGCCACGATATAGTCACGGTGCGCGGACAGCAGGCTGGCTACCAAGGGAGTATCCGGCAGCGTCAGCCTGATGCGGTCGTTGATTTCCAGATCGGAATCCTTGCGAAGCTGCTGAATGCGGCGCACAAGCTCACGCGCGTGGCCCTCTCGCTCCAGTTCCGGCGTCAGAGCTGTCGTGACGGCGACCAGATAGCCGCCGTCTTCGGCGACGGCGAAGCCGGCACGCGGGGTCCGGCGCACCTCCACATCCCCAGCGTCCACGACATAGCTGTGGCCGTCGGTTTCCACTGTCATGCTCTCGCCGGCATCAAAGCGCCTCGCCAGTTCCCGCTGATCCATCTGCGCAACAGTGCGGCGGATGACGGGATATCCGCGTCCATACTTCTGTCCCAGCTGTCTGGGCAGAGGAAATACCTCCACCTCCACCAGATCGTCGCCATCGTTGGCAAGAGCCAATTCCTTCACGTTCAGTTCGGTCAGCAACAGATCCTTCACGCGCTCCAGTCCGGCCATTTCCGCTTCTGTACGGGTGCGAACAACCACCTGTTGCAAGGGTTGACGCACTCTCAGGGCGGCGGATTCTCTGGCCGCGCGGCCCAAGGTGGTCACCTTCTGCGCCAGCGCCATGTCCGCGCTCAATTCGGCGTCAATGGCCCTCTCATCGGCCTGGGGCCAGTTTGCAAGGTGGACGGAGTCCGGCTCGCCCGGCTCGACGGAGACGACCAGGTTCTGATAGATCGCTTCGGCGAAGAAGGGGATGGCCGGGGCCAATAGTTTCGACAGTGTAACCAGCGTGTAGCGCAGCGTGGAAAGGGCCGCCGCATCTCCATCCCAGAAGCGTCGTCGATTGAGCCGCACATACCAGTTGCTGAGATCATCGACGAAATCGGCGATTGGCCGCGTGGCGGCGGTCACATCGTAGGCCTCATATGCGGCGGTCACGTCGCGGACGAGACTGTTCAATTCGGAAAGCAACCAGCGGTCGAAGTCATTGTCGTTAGCCGAAGACTCATTGCTCACAGCGCCTTCCAAATTGGCGTAGACGACGAAAAAGCTGTAGGTGTTCCACAGCGTATTCAGAAAGCGCCGCTTCACCTCTGCAACCAGGTTTGCGCTGAAGCGACGGGCGTTCCCCGGCGGGCCTGCCGTGTACATATACCAGCGTGTGGCGTCGGCTCCATGTGCGGCGAAGACCTGCCACGGATTGACTACGTTGCCCCTGGATTTGCTCATCTTTGATCCGTCTTCCGCCAGAATGTGCCCCAGGCAGATCACGTTCTTGAAGGCGGGCCGATCGAAGAGCAATGTGCTGACCGCATGGAGGGTGTAGAACCATCCGCGCGTCTGATCGATGGCTTCGCAAATGTAATCGGCCTGCTGATAGGTGTCCCACTCCTGCTGATTGGCGAACGGATAGTGCCACTGGGCTACGGGCATGGAGCCGCTGTCGAACCAGACATCGCAGAGTTCGGAGACGCGGCGCATCGTGCCGCCGTCCGGCGCATGCCAGGTGATCTCGTCCACGTAAGGTCGGTGCAGGTCCAGGCCCGTCAACGCCTTGCCGCTCTTTTGCGAGAGTTCGGCCACGCTTCCGATACATTCCATGTAGTCGCTGCCGGGCGCGTCGCTCTTCCAGATTGGGATCGGTGTCGCCCAGTAGCGGTCTCGGCCCAAGGCCCAGTCCACGTTATTCTCCAGCCAGCGCCCGAAGCGCCCGCTGCGGATGTGGTCGGGCACCCAGTTGATGGTATCGTTGAGAGTAACCAGCCGCTCCTTGAAGCCGCTGGTGCGAATGAACCACGTTTGCTTTGCCCAGTATATCAAGGGTGTGTCGCAACGCCAGCAAAACGGGTAGGTGTGTTCGTAGGTTCCGGCCTTGTAGAGCAGCCCGCGCCCATCCAGATCAGCGGTGATGCGCGGGTCGGCGTCCTTGACGAAGAGACCGGCCCAGGGAGTAACTTCCTCTTTGAACTGCCCGGCGGAATCGACCGTATGGAAGACCGGCAGATCGTGCGCCTGCCCGACGGCCAGGTCGTCAGCGCCAAAGGCGGGGGCAATGTGAACGATGCCGGTGCCGTCGTTTGTGCTGACGAATTCGGCGGCAATGACGTAAGCGTAATGCTCGGCAGGAGGTTGGCCGAAGCGGAAAAGAGGCTCGTACTCCTTGCCGACCAGCGCGGCACCCTTCATCTCATCCAAAATCACATAGCCCGGTTCCAACACGACGGAAGCCAGTTCCTTTGCCAGATAGAGTTTTGCGCCGGAGCTATTCAGCCCCCGCCCGCCGTTGTTTCCGGTGGTCGAGTCGGGCGGCGGCTTCACCCGCACCTTTACATAGTCGATCTTTTCGCCCACGGCCAGCGCCGCGTTGCCCGGCAGTGTCCACGGTGTGGTCGTCCATGCCAGCAGGAAAGTGTCCTCCTCACTTTTTACGGCGAACTTAACAAATATGCTCGGGTCGACTGTCCCCTCTTTGTAGCCCAGGGATAACTCGTGGCTGCTCAGGGGCGTGCCGCAACGCGGGCAGTAGGGAACGACCTTGTAGCCTTCATACAGGAGATCCTTGTTCCACAGCTGTTGCAGAATCCACCAGAGCGACTGGACGTAATCGTTGTTCATTGTCACGTAGGCGTCGTCGAGGCTCACCCAAAAGGCCATCCGCTCGGTTAGCGCCTCCCAGTCGCTCAGGTACTCCCAGACCGACTCCTTGCACATCTGGTTGAATTTGGCGACACCGTACTCTTCGATCTGATCTTTGCCGGTGAGGCCGAGCTGCTTTTCGACCTCCAACTCCACAGGCAGGCCGTGCGTGTCCCATCCGCCTTTGCGCAGAACATGGTAGCCTTGCATCGTCTTGTAGCGGGGAAACATGTCCTTGAACGCTCTGGCCAGAACATGGTGGATGCCCGGCCGCCCGTTGGCTGTCGGCGGCCCCTCGAAAAAGACATACTCCGGCCCGCCCTCCCGCTCCCGCATGGAGCGTTGGAAGACCTCCTTGTCCTGCCATAGCTTCAGGATCGCCTCCTCCAGATCAGGAAAAGAGACGCTGGAGGGCACCGGTTCAAATCGGCTGGGTTGTGCGCCTTCCTCTTGCGAGGCGTTCGTTCTTGTGAGTGTCTGAGTCATCGTCGATTTGCCTTGTTGTATGGGGGAGTGTCGTCGCGTTTCGCGTCAGCCTCGTCGATCTCCACATAAATACGCTTGTTGATCGCGCCCTTGCTTCGATAGTCGACCACGCGCATGGCGCCGACTTCACTTGTGTTGTTGGTATGCGTACCACCGTCGGCCTGCAGGTCCAGCCCTTTCAACTCGACGGTGCGCACTTCGGCAATCTGTTTGGGCAGCAGATTGATCTTTGTGCGGATCAGATCCGGTATCTGAAACGCCTTCTCGCGGGGCAACACTTTGGTAATGACTGGGCGGGCCGCCGCAATTTCAGCGTTGCATTTCTGCTCGATCGCGGCAACCAAGTCGGCGCTCATGGCAGCGAACTCGAAGTCCATTCGACCCTTGCCCAGCTCCATGTTTCCGCCGGTCACGGCAGCGCCGTAGTCTCGCCAGACGACGCCGCAGAGAATGTGCATGGCCGTATGGGTGCGCATCAGAATGTAGCGCCGCGCCCAATCCAGTTCACCGTGTGCTCTCTGTCCGCGCACAATCCGTATCGACTCGCCTTTCATGCCGCCAAGTGTGTGCCATATCTGGCCGCCCTCCCGCTTGACTCTGGTCACCGAGAGCCGACGCCAGTCAATGGTCAGCCAGCCGACATCGTTGGGTTGACCGCCGCCGCCGGGGTAGAAAGCCGAGCGATCCAGAGCGATTCGTAATTGGTCGTCTTTTTTCTCAACCGCCGTGATCGCGGCGTCAAACTCCTGCAAATAGGCATCTTCATAGTATAGGAGCGCAGTCATCTTCTCCTCGCTTGAGGGTGCGGCCCTCTGGCTCGGCGCTTCGGAGGGCAAAAAAGGAAGCCCGTCCCCAAATCAGGGACGGGCCTTAGAGTCCGCGGTACCACCCTGCTTCCCGGCCATCAGACCGGACAGCTTTCCGCCAAGCAACGATGCGATTTCCTGCCTGGCCATGAGGGTAACGGTTCACGAAACCGGCGACGCCTACTCAGCGGGAAGGCCGCATTTTGGGTCGCAACTCAGGAGTGATATTCGCTGCCGCCGGGGTCCATCCGGCTTCCACCCACCCGGACTCGCTGAGGACATGCTGACAGCTACTCGTCTCCATCAACGCATTTGTTCATTTGCAATTAATCGCTCGCCCGCTTTGACTGACAAGACCAACCCGCAGGGCAAGAACTGCGCGGATTCTATCAGCAACGGGCGTCTTTGTCAATCTACCGAGGCTGCCGAATCCACGTTGTTTTCACCCCCGCCAGCGGGCGAAACGCCCTCGCTCCCAGGGGGAAGTTCCACCAGCGCCGAATCCACGGCGCGGCCCGCTACCAGTTCGACCGTGTAGCGGACGCCATTTAGTTCGACGGCGTCCCCGACTTCCGGGATGCGCCCCAGGTGAGCCATGATCAGCCCGCCGACCGTATCGACCTCCTCATCGGCAAAGTCGATGTCGAAATGTTGATTCAGTTCATGCAACAGCAGCGACCCGTCGACGCGAAGGCGGCGCTCTCCTATCGACTCAAACGGGGCGCGCTCGAGGTCGAACTCGTCCTGGATTTCGCCGACGACCTCCTCAAGCAGATCTTCAAAGGTGACAATTCCCGCCGTTCCGCCAAACTCGTCGATCACGACCGCCAGCGCGCCTCTCTCAGCACGGAAACGCTGCAACATCAGATCGAGCGAGAGCGTCTCCGGCACGACGATCACAGGGCGGCTCTCCGCCATCATGCGCAGGTCGGGCGGCGCGGCGCGGGCGCCCTTCTGAAGATGACGGGCCAGGTCCTTCACATGGAAGAACCCTTTGATCTGGTCCAAGTCGCCTTCGTAGATCGGAAAGCGGGAGTGATTGGACGCGCAAACGAGCCGCAGAATCTGCCCCTGCGTCTCATCGGCGGAGATGCCGACGATGCGCGTGCGTGGGGTCATCACCTGGCCGACGGTGCGCTCTCTCATGTCGAGGATGTTCTCTATGTATAGTTTCTCGGAGGGCGCCAGAAGCCCCTCTTCTGAGCTTTCCTCAACGATTAGTTCCAGTTCCTGGGGGGAGATCATGCGGTCGCGTGCGTCCCGTTCAGGCACGCCGAATGCGCGCGTGATGGCCCGCGCAATGACGTTCAGAACGTAGATGACGGGATAGAAGATGCGTTCGATGGCCGAGACCGGGCCAATCACGCGCAGGGCGGTGGCCTCCGGCGCCTGCAGCGCGAGAGATTTGGGCATCACTTCCCCCAGGACCACGTGCAAGTAGGTCATTAGAGCGATTGCCAGCACAGAAGCCGCGCTGTGGGCCGTGGCCACGGTCAGGAGGCCAACTTCTACGCCGTAGCGCGCAAGGAGCGCCAGAATCCACTCGGCGATGGTGTGCTCACCATACATGCCCAGGCCCAGGCTGGAGAGAGTTATGCCCAGCTGCGCCATGATGATAAAGCGCGTCTGCCAGCGAATATCGGTCAGAATTCGCATCACCTGGGCCGCGGGAGCGGAGCCTTCGTTCGCCAACTGGGCCATGCGCGTCCTAGACGAGGCTACTACCGCAAACTCTACGGCGACGAATAGACCATTGAAGAAGATCAACGCGGCAATGATCGCTACGGGAAGCAGAATTTCCACTTGCTCAACTCTCGTTTGCCTGCCTGCTGCCGGGGGCGTGGGATGGATCGACGGCCAGCGGCAGGTTTTTCGCCGCGCCGGGTGGCAACGCAACACTGACCTGTGAGACCGCATAGCCACTCACTTCTTCCACGCGAAAATCGAAGCCCTGTAACCGGATTTCCTGGCCCTTTTCGGGAATGGCGCCCAAAGCGGCGAGGATCGCACCGCCAAGCGTATCCACATCTTCACGCTCGAGCGGCGCGCCCAGGATGGCGGCCAGTCGTTCCAGTTCGACATCCCCTTCGAGAAGTAGACGTCCATCCTGCCCCAGAGCCACTTCCTGACCATCGGCATCAAACTCATCGGCGATGTCGCCAAATATCTCTTCAATCAGGTCTTCGAACGTTACAATGCCAGCCGTACCGCCATACTCGTCAATGACAACCGCCAAATGATAATGATCGCGTTGAAGCTGGCGGACGGCATCGCCCACCGACGCGGTTTCCGGCACATAGGGAGGGACGCGCATTACGTTGCGAACGTCACCGTCCGTCCCGTTTGGAGTCAATTGCAGACAGAGAAGGTCTTTAAGATGGACGACGCCGACAATGTCGTCGAGGGAGCCTTGGTACAGCGGCAGGCGGGAGTGGCTCGAATTTGCCAGCAAGCGCAGCAGGTCGGGCGCGGGAGTCTCGACCGGCGCGGCCAGCAATTGGGTGCGGGGGACGATAACGTTGCGGACCGAACGCTGGCGCAACTGGAGCGTATTCTCCAGGAGTTCCGTTTCGCCCTCTTCCAGCAGCCCGCCGGCGCCGCTCTCCTGCACCATCATCAGAATCTCTTCGGGCCTGTGGATGTGCATACCCTCAGAGACGGCCCGCAAGCCGATCAGGCGCAGAAACATACGACCGCTGCCATTGAAGAACCAGATGAGCGGACGCAGCAGACGCATCGCCCAAATCACCGGCGAAACCAGCAGCAGAGCCGTGCGTTCAGGAAACTGGATACCGACGGTCTTGGGCGCCAGCTCGCTCAACACAACCTGGATCACGGTAAGGAAGACCAGAACGCCTATCGTGGCGATAGAGATTGCCGCGCCCTGGGCCACAAGCCCGGAACTGCTTAGCAGCGGCGCAACAAGGGGCGTTATCGCGGCTTGGCCGTAGAAGCCCAGAATCAGGCTAGAGAGCGTGATCCCAAGTTGGCAGGCGGCAATGTAGTTGTCAAGTTGGGTCGGACTTTCCAGAATCGGCAGCAACATCTGCGCCAAGCGATTGCCCTCTGCGGCCTGCTGGCCGATGCGCGCCCGCCGCGCGCCGACAGTGCCGATCTCCGCGGCGACAAAGAGTCCGTTCAGCGTGATGAGAAGGAGAACAACCAGAACTATGATTACAACTGCCATGTCACGAATTGCTTATTGCCTATCTTGGACCATGTCTTGCGCGACGAAATGTATAATGTCTTTTCAGGTTGAGAACCGGGCACTTCCAAGCTGTCACTTGGCGATTCGGTGCGCCAATCATTGGTGTCGCGACGACCTCTATTCCTTGTTGCCACTCAACTGGGCTGCGGGTAACCTGCTGTTGGAGTTTGGCTCTCCTTGCCCTGTGAAGTATCATAGACTGGTTTTTCGTGCCAAGTATTGAGTCGTTCCATCTGTCCAGCCTGGATTACCCGCGATGCCCAGCACCACCGAGCCGTCTCCGACCGTGTCTGCGGACCACCACAGATCGGCCACAGATCAACAGTCAGGCTTGCGCCTTCAACTGTTCGGCCTGCTGCGCACAATGCGGCCCAAGCAGTGGACCAAGAATGGCTTCATTCTGGTCGGGCTGGTCTTCGACGGCAAATTGCTGGAGCCGGGTCTGGCCCTGGCGGCCGCTATTGCGTTTGTCGGCTTTTGCCTGATCTCCAGCAGCGTCTACATCTTAAATGACCTTGTCGATATCGAAAGCGACCGGCGCCATCCCCGCAAGCGTCTGCGGCCTTTGCCGAGCGGACAACTCAACCCCTCTCTGGCCAAAGCGGCTCTGGTCGTTCTTGCCGCAGTCGGTATCCTGGGCACGGGCTTGCTCGATCCCCTCGTTGCGCTGACCCTGGTAGCGTATCTGATCCTGAATACGGCTTACAGTTTTTATCTCAAGAAGCTGGTGATCATTGACGTGATGATGATCGCCGTGTTTTTCGTTCTGCGGATCGTTGCCGGGACCGTGGCGGTAGACGTCAGCGCCTTCAGCCCATGGCTATACATTTGCGTGAGTTTGCTGGCGCTCTTCATCGGTTTCGGCAAGCGACGGCACGAGATAATCCTCCTCAAAGAGGGCGCGTCCGGCCATCGCAGCAGTCTGAAACAGTACAACCTGCCGTTTCTTGATCAGATCCTCGGCATCGTCACTGCCAGCGGTCTGATCAGCTACACCTTCTACAGCTTCGAAGCCGAGACCGCTTTGGCCGGCCCTTCGCAGATGATGGTGACCGTCCCGCTCATCGTCTTTGTTGTCTTCCGCTATCTGTACTTGATTCATGTAGAACAACGGGGGGGCGCGCCGGAAGATCTGCTGTTTGCCGATCGACCACTGTTGGCGGGAGTAGTCCTGTGGTTCATCGCTGTGGTGGCGGTCATCTATATCTGGTGAAAAGCAAGCGGCAAGCCACTGTGCTTAGCCGCTTTCTTCGACAAACTGGGCCCAGGCGCCTTCCATTCCTTCGACGGTGACGCCATAGAAGATGCGCACGGCGGAGCCTTCCCGCAACGCCAGGTCGAAGCGCATCTTACCGGCCCGCTTCTCTGAACGAATAATACCGACATTGTTCTTCCAGCGGATCTGATCCGAATTGACCGGACTGTCTTCGTATTGGGTGATGGCGTAGTTCCAGAGCTTGCGTGCGCCCTTGCGGGTGACATTGCCGACGGAACCTTGGTTACGCAGGTTGCGCACAACGTAGTAGGTTGTATCTCCCCGCGTTTCGTGATTCACGATTTCAACGCCATCCTGGGGAAGATAGAAGGGATCGTCTTCTTCCGTGGAACCCTGGCTTGTCCGACCTTTAGACCGCCTGGGACCCCCTGCCTTGGCCGGATTCGTTTTGCCCGCGTCTGCGCGTTCACTTTCGTCGGGCGCAATTTCTCCCTCACCGCCCATGACAACATCAGCGTTGAGGCCGACGCTCTCCAGCACAAGCGCCACGATCTCATCGCGCAGCGCTAGACTGGTCTCGGCATCACTACGCACATAGAACTTGGAGCCATCAAGGCAATAGGGTTTTTCGTCGCCTGCGTCCACGCCTATTCGCAGCACGTCCGCGCCGTCATTGGACAGAATCTCGAACCGGGCCTCCAAGGGAGGAGTGAGCCGTTCCGCTATGGCCTGTTGAACCTCCTTCTGCACCTGTTGCGAATTCGCGAGGCCTTTCACGCGGCCCTTTCGGACGCTGGCGCCTACGAAGATTGTGCCGCCATCCGTATTGGCAAACGCGCACAGATCGGCCAGCACGACTGTCTGCCGCCCGCCTTTTTTGTTGGCCGACTCATGGAAGCTCTGGGTCTGGTTGGGGCCTTCCTCTCTGGCTGCGGCCAGATGATCGACCACTCTTTCCGGCGCGCGAAACGGGCGTGTACGGTCGAACCAACGGCTGGCAAAAAGCTCCTTGATGGCCTCCAACGAGGGTTCCGGCAGCAGCAGTTCCGTGGCGCGTTCACCGATGCCCAGACGCCTGTTGTTGCGAGGATCGGCGCTGAGCCGATGGGCATCGCTGCCCTGGATGCAGTGCATCTTACGCGGGTACTCCGGCTTGGAGCCGCTAAAAAAGCGGGACGTAGCCTTGCGGCTGCGACTCTCAAGGTCGGTTACTTCCAGCGCGCTCAGGTTGGCATCCTGCGTATAGGCGATCTTTGTCTGTCCGCCGAAGGGAAAATTGCGCATCGCCACACCATGCGTGCTATTGGCGTGGGCGGCAATGGCGATACCGCCGGAATCAACAATTATCTCGTAGGCGGAGATCACATCGGTGCTGGCGCCGGTCTCTGTCGAGCCGACATCCAGCTTGTCGGAAGGCACATTCAGCCGCAGAAGCGTATGCTCCAATTCGCGGATTGAGGTGTCGGGGGGAAAGATTGCGAGGATGTGGAAACCGAAAGTGGCCGTGAACTCGAAACCGGGCAGCACGACAATCTCGTTTGCCAGCCTGCCCCATTGCTCCAGATTGCCGCGTTCTTCATCCGTCAGCCGGTTCTGCTCCTGCAGGCGAGTCAACCAGTCGATTTCGCGGCGGATGGCAGCTACGCCGGCAACAGTATTGTGATCGGTAATGGCAACGATGTCCAGCCCGCGTTTGCGAGCCGTCGCCAGCCATTCCAGGTAGCCGATGCCGGGTTCCTCATAATCGCTGGAAGCCGATGTGTGTGTGTGCAGGTCTACTTTGTACCAGCGCAGCTTGCTCCCGCCTTGTCTTGTATTGGTTTGCGAAGGTGCGCCGTCTTTGGGCGCGCTCTTCGATCTTCGTCTTCTACTCATTTTCTATCTCGAAACTGGAAACTGCCGCGTTAAGAACGCGGCAGTCAGACTATGATGCGTATTCGATCCGTTGCAGAGGGTCTTCGACCGTCTCGGCGACAGGTTCGTCAGCGGGCGTTTCCGGCGCGTCGGCAGGGCGGCTCGGCACTGTCAAGAACAAGTCGTCTTGCAGAGCGGACCCAAGCACCTGGTCAACGGTTTCCACCGGAATGAATTTCATTGTCTCGCGCACGTTTTCCGGCAGGTCCTCTAAGTCGGCCTCATTGGCGGCCGGTATGATAATCGTACTCAGGCCGGCCCTGGCGGCGGCCAGCACCTTCTCCTTCAGCCCGCCTATGCGCAACACCTTGCCCCGCAGCGTCACTTCGCCGGTCATGCCAATATCCGGGTGAACCGAGCGGCCCGTGAGCAGGCTGGTGATGGCAGTCACCATCGTAACACCGGCGCTGGGGCCGTCCTTGGGCAGCGCGCCTTCAGGAATATGCAGGTGAATGTCGATGTCTTCAAAAAAATCAGGGGCGATGTTCAGTTCACGGGCGCGGCTGCGCACGTAGGTCAAGGCAGCCTGGGCGCTCTCCTTCATCACTTCGCCCAGCTGTCCGGTGAGAACGAAACCCTTCTTGCCCGGCATCTTGGTCGCCTCAAAGAAGAGAATCTCGCCTCCGGTCATTGTCCACGAAAGCCCAACCGCCACACCGGGCATGCGTGTGCGGTCGGCGATCTCTTCGCGTTGGAAGCGGCGTTTGCCCAGATACACAACCAGTGACTCGGGCGTGATGCGAATGGAGTCGGGAGAGAGTGAGTTGTTCTCTTTCTTATTGCCCTTGCCCTCTTTCTCCTCAAGATAGCCCTGTTGGGATTCCGTGTCATCCAATCCGAGGGGAAGGGGCGCTTGCAGGCGATAGGGTACTTTGGCAGCGATGGTTGCAGCCACTTTGCGGCAGATTTTACCGATCTCGCGTTCCAGGTTGCGCACGCCTGCTTCGCGCGTATAGTCATGTACGATCTTGTGCAGAGCCTCTTCGGCAAATTTAATCTCGCCTTCACGCAGGCCGTTCTCTTTGATCTGCCGCAGTACCAGGTACTGCTGCGCGATCTTTACCTTCTCATGCTCTGTGTAGCTGCTGAGGTGAATGACCTCCATGCGGTCTCGCAGCGGGCTCGGGATCGTGTCCAGCACATTGGCGGTGGTGATGAACATGACTTCGCTCAGGTCAAATGCCACGTCGAGGTAATGATCGCGAAACTCTCGATTCTGCTCAGGATCCAGGACCTCAAGCAGGGCGCTGGTCGGATCGCCGCGGAAATCCCGCCCCAATTTGTCTACCTCATCGAGCATAAAGACAGGATTCTTCGTTTCGACGCGGCGCAGGCTCTGGATAATGCGGCCCGGCATGGAACCGATGTAGGTGCGGCGAAACCCCCGGATCTCAGCCTCATCGCGCACGCCGCCCAGGGCCAGGCGCACAAACTTGCGCCCCATGGCGCGGGCGATGCTGATTCCAAGACTGGTCTTGCCTACGCCCGGTGGCCCGACAAAGCAGAGCAGGACGCCTTCCCGCTCGCGGCGGATCTTGTCGCGGGCGTCCTCTTCGACCTCGTTTTGCCGCCCCGCCTTGCGCGCCGCCCGCAGCCTACGCACCGCCAGGTATTCGACAATGCGATCCTTGATTTCATCAAGCCCGTAGTGATCCTCCTCCAACACTTCGCGGGCGTGGTTGATGTCCAGATTGTCTTCGGTTGTCTGCTGCCAGGGCAAGGAGACCATCAGATCGAGATAGGTCTTGATGACGCTGTATTCGGCCGCCTGAATCGGCATACGGCGCATTCGATTCAGTTCTCGCTGCGCCTCCTTGTAAGCCTCCTCAGGCATTCCCGCGGCCTCGATGCGCTCCTCCAACTCACGTATGTCGGCTTCCTGCTCGTCTTCCTCGCCCAACTCCTTCTGAATCGCCTTAATTTGTTCGCGCAGGAAGAAATCCTTCTGCATCTTTTCCATCTCGCCCTGGGCCTGGGACTGGATCTTGTGGCCCAGTTCCATCACTTCCACCTCATTGTGGAGGAGCTGCGTCAGGCGCAGGAGTTTGTCCTGGACGCTGTCCATTTCCAGCAATTGCTGCGCATCCTCCATTTCAAGCCGGATGCTGCTGGCAACGAGGTAAGCAAGCTGACGGGCGTTTTCGACATTAGAGGCCATGACAGGCAGTTCATCCGGCATCTGCCCGTCCAACTCGACAAGCCGACGGAAGAGATTCTGCACGGCCTGCGCCGTGCCGTCGATCTCCAGTCCCTCCATGAGCGTTTCCGGCAACACTTCAACGCGTGCCCGCAGGTATGGCTTTTCCTGAATGAATTCGGTCAGGCGGATGCGCTCCAAGCCCTGCACGGCCAGCCGAATCGTGCCATCGGGGGCCTTCAGAACGCGATGCACCTGGGCTGCGGTTCCAATTTCGTAAATCTGCTCTGCTGACGGCTCCTCTACGGACTCATCTTTACTTGTAACCAGCGCGATAATACGGCTCTGGGGCAGGTTGTCCTCGACCAGTTGAATGCTGCGCCCCTGCCCGATGGTGAGCGGCAGCCACATCATCGGATAGACGACAATGCCCCGCAGTGGCAACACCGGCAGATCGTCAGCGTCATCGCCCAACGGGGATTCTTCCGAATCGCTGTTCTCCACACTTTCGTCTGAGGCTCCATTCGCCTCCGGCTGTTCGGAGTCAACGGTTGACTCCGGCGCAGCGTGCGCAACGACCGCCTGCCCGTCGATAGACTCGTCTTCGGGCGAGCTATCCGTGGCCTGCGCTTCAGCGTCCTCTACTTCCTCTTTCTCTTCGTTGCTCATGTTTTTCCCGACTGGTCTGACAAGAAATCTGGGTGTTCAGAGGAGCCGGTTTTGCCTGCGGCAGCTGCCTCTTCCTGAACAAACTCCGACGAGTTCGTCGTTTCGATTTTGCGACAGATTCGACTGTCTCCCGACCACATGACCGGTCAGAAGAGCCGAATGTAAGGCTGAATCCGCTCATCAGCCCGACCAACGACAGGTACGATTGGGGCCGAATGTACTGGGGAATTGTACCACAGATGGCTGAATGCAAAAGTGGGGTAGCTACCGATTCTCACCGAATCGGCCGGAGGCGGCGCATTCCAAGGTCCGGCCCGGCGCATCAGACCGCCAGTTCGGCTTGTTGCTGCGTGCCCCAGGATGCGCAGGTTCAGCCCGATTATGCGTCCTCACATGTGCGTGACAGCGCCCTGGATCTGTCTTGGCCCGTACGCGCGGTGTGCGGCGAGCACTTTGTCGCGCCGCTTCGTCTGGCTCTCCGAACTGTGCTAAACTTCCTTGCCAGGCAAGACAGGCGCGCCCCTGCAGCGGTGCGCGCTAAAGTTCGGCTTGTTCCCATCACACTCCATTGGCAGGAGAACGCCATGAAGATCACGGATCTGACAGTCCGCCGCTTTCGCTATATCTCCAACACCGTGCGCGATTCCGAAGGCCACGGCCATCCCGGAGATGAGCACGAGGCCGTGCAGTCGTTGCTCACAATTCATACCGATGAGGGAGTCGAGGGCTACTTTTTTGGCAGCCCCCCGCAGGCTCTCATCGACAGCCTGGTCAAGCCCTACATTACAGACGAAGCCCCGTTCTATCGAGAGCGGATCTGGCATAATCTGAAGGAACGCCAACGGCTCAACATGGCTACGATGTCGGACAGGCTCCTGAATGCGGTGGACCTGGCACTGTGGGATCTGGCGGGGCGGGCGCTGAACATTCCGGCGCATAAGCTGCTGGGCGCGACGCGGGACAAGGTGCCCGCATACGCCAGCACGATGTGCGGCGACGATATTGAAGGCGGGTTGGGCACGCCGGAGGACTATGCGAACTTCGCCGAATGGTGCGTCGGGCGGGGCTACCCGGCGTTCAAGCTCCACACCTGGCAGCCTCCCTATGAGGGCGCGCCCGATGCCAAGCGGGATATTGCCGCGTGCGCCGCGGTGCGGGAAGTCTACGGCCCCGACGCCGACCTGATGCTGGATCCGTACCACTACTACTCCCGCCTGGAGGCGCTCCAGTTGGCAAAGGGGCTGGAGAAACTGGACTTCTACTGGATGGAAGAGCCGATGGACGAGCACAGCATGTCTTCCTATGTGTGGCTGTGCGAACAGACGTCGCTGCCCATCTGCGGGCCGGAGACAGCCGAAGGCAAGATGTACACGCGCGCCGAGTGGATCAAGGCCGGGGCGTGCGACCTGGTGCGCGGCGGCGTCGGCGATCTGGGCGGGCTTACACCGCTGATGAAGGTGGCCCACCTGGCCGAGTCGTTCGGCATGAGGATGGAGGTTCACGGCGGCGGCCCCGGCAATTTCCACGCCCTATGCGCGATGGGCATACCCGGCCAGTACTACGAGCGCGGTCTGCTGCATCCGTTCATCGACTACGACCAGCCGCCGGCATGGCTCAACCGGCTTGACGACCCGATGGACGACGAAGGGTTCGTGCATATCTCCCAGTTGCCCGGACTGGGTCAGGACATCAATTGGGATTATATCGAGGACAACCTTGTCGATTCGTAGCAAGTGGCTGAAAGTGGGAGGAGCTTGTTTCCTGCTCTCCGGCAACAGAAGGAGCCTATGAATGAAGAAGAACGCTATCTGTTTGATCTGCGAGGATACCTCGTGATCGCGGACGTGCTTACGGCACAGAAGCTGGCGGGGTTGAACCGGCTGATGGACAGCCGGAATCTTGCGCCGCCCGGGGATGACACGCTGAGCGCCCGCTTTGGCGGCTTCCTGGAGTGGGGGCAGATCTTTTGCAACCTACTGGATCATGCGCGGATCATGCCCTACCTGAAGACGATCCTCGGCGACGGCTTCCGCCTGGACCATTATTACGGCATCTACATGCGCGCCGGCACAGAGCAACTGCGTCTGCATGGTGGCGCCACGCCATACGACCCGCCGGAGTACTATCACTTTCGCGATGGTCAGATGCACAACGGGTTGACGGTTGTAGCCTGGAATCTGACGGACACGGGGCCTTCTGCGGGCGGATTCTGCGCCTTGCCCGGCAGCCACAAATCCAACTACGCCTGCCCGGACAGCATCCACGCCGCGCACACTGCCCACGAGGCAGTCGTCGTGCCGGAGGCGCCGGCCGGTTCGGCGGTCATCTTCACCGAGGCGCTCGCCCACTGCACCATGGCCTGGATCGCGGAGCACCAGAGGCGCTCGCTCCTGCTCAAATACAGCCCCGGCCAACAGTCCTGGAGCGCGAACTACACGCCGCCGCCGCAAAACGTAAGACTGACGGCGCGGCAGAAGTTGCTGTTCGAGAAGCCCTACTTCCATTCACGCGCGTCGCTATTTGAAGAAGAGGAGTGAGTTGTGCGCAGAATCTCTCTACCCGCACCTGGAAGCGCAGGCCGCCTGCGTGCAAGAATCTCTTCTCCGCAAGAGCAGTTCGCCGCACCCATAACGTAATCAAGGAGTCTTCCCATGTCTCAACAGTTCCGCATCGGCGTTTCTTCCAGTTTCAAGACCGTTGCGCCCGGCACAATTGAACCGATTTTGGCGCGCCTTGTCGACCCCCTGCCGCACGTCGAATGGGAGTTCTTTGAGGAAATCTCAGGAGAGCCGGTGCTGGCCGGGTCCATCGCCGATGTTGACGGCGTGATCGCCATGGGCGGTCGCTATGACGCCTCCACCGTTGGCGGCAGCGAACGCTTTGCGTGCGTCGCCCGCTGGGGTGTCGGCTACGACCTCGTGGATACCGAGGCGCTGACCGCCAACCATGTGCTGCTGACGATCGCGGTGGACGCGGTGCGCAAACCGGTGGCGGAGGCGATTGTCACGCTGATCCTGGCGCTGGCGAAGAAGCTGGCGGCCAAGGACCGGCTCGTGCGTATAGGCCGTTGGGATCTGAAGTCGCAGGCTTCCGGCCTGGGCATGAGCGGCAAGACGGTCGGCTCGGTCGGCATGGGCAATATCGGCGGCGAACTGTTCCGCCTGCTCGGCCCGTTCGACCTGGGGCGGCGCATCGCCCATGACCCTTACCTTGATCCGCAGCGGGCGGAGGCGCTGGACGTTGAACTGGTCAGCCTGGAGGAGGTCTTCAGAGAGTCGGATTTCGTCGCGGTCAACTGCCCGCTGAGCGACGCAACGCGCGGTTTCATCGACGCCCGCCTGTTTTCGCTGATGAAGCCGACCGCCTATTTCATCAATACGGCGCGCGGGCCGATCGTCAAACAAGAGGACTTGGTGGCGGCGTTGCAGAGCGGCGCGATCGCCGGCGCGGGCCTGGATGTAGTCGAGCCGGAGCCGCTGCCGCTGGATCATCCGCTCATCGAGATGGAAAACGTAATCCTGTCCCCCCATGCGCTCGCCTGGACCGACGACCTCTACGAGATGAACGGGACGATTGTGTGCGAGAGTCTGCTGGCGGTGTTCCGCGGCGAGATCCCTGCGTTTCCGGTCAACCGGGAGGTGATTGAAGAGGAGGCGTTCCAGGAGAAGCTACGAAAGATGGCGGCGCGCTGGCAGGAACTTGCTGGCTGAGGAAAAGCTCCCGGAAAAGGAAAAGGGTTTACGAGCCATCCCGTGTACCCATATCACTGCTTCCCAGCCTGCGCAATGGTTCTTACTTCGGTAGATTTCATACAGACCCTCACTCGGAAGAGTGGTAAATGGTACTTTGCAATAGACAGTTTTCTAACGACGGAGAAGAATAGATGAAGTCTCGCTTCCTTGCCTGCCTACTGACCCTGGCGTTTCTGTTGAGCGCCTGCAATGTAATTATGCCGGACCAGAGCGACGGCATGTCGATGGACGACGGCGAGGGTTTGGAGATGGACATGTCGGGCGGCTCGATGGCTGCCGACGCGCTCGAAGCTAAGACGAGCGAGAACCGCCTGTTCACCGTCAGCGCGGTCAGCAACTTGGATCCGGTTGTTATCAACGAGACGCACGCGTGGACGCTCCACATCGAGACGGCGGACGGCAGCGCGGTCACCGATGCAGAAATCACGGTCGACGGCGGGATGCCAGAGCACAATCATGGCTACCCCACCGCGCCGCGAGTGACGGAGAACTTGGGTGAAGGCGACTATCTGCTGGAGGGAGTGCGCTTCAATATGGGCGGGGGCTGGGTGATGACGCTGGAGATCAGTTCCGGCGACCAGGGCGATAAAGTTACATTCCAATTCGAGTTGAAGTAGAGCGTGCGTCGCTGGATAATTGCTGGCACGGCTGCAGTTCTGTTGATCGTGGCCGTCGTCATTGCTTTCGTTACATTTGTCTTGCCGCGGACTGGGTCTCCCGGTTCTGCCGCAGATGGCGTTGTGAGCGGCGGTGGCTTGGGGCAAGGCGCGGCGTCGGCCCACAGGTGGACGGAAGGCGAGCGCGGGCTGATCGCCTCCCTCAGCATCGACCGACTGCCGCCCCTGACGCCGGATTCTTCCAATATGTTTGGCGACGACCCCGCCGCTGTTGCTCTTGGACACGCCCTATTCTTTGATAGCGGCCTCAGCTCTGATGATACGGTCTCCTGCTCCTCCTGCCACATGCCGGAACTTTACTTCACTGATGGCAAGGTGCGCGCCAACGTGCGGGGCGCAGATACGCCGCGTCACACGCCTTCGATCGTGGGCATCGCCTACAGCGACTGGTTTTACTGGGACGGGCGCAAGGACAGCCAGTGGGCACAGGCGCTCGCGCCCCCGGAGGCCGCTATCGAGCACGGCGGCAATCGCACCGCCCACGCCCGCTATGTGCTGGACAACTACCTCGACCAATATGAGGCGCTCTTCGGCCCAGGGCCGGATCTCTCAGACGTGTCCCGCTTTCCATTGGCTGCCGCGCCGGTGGAGGACGGGGCGACGCGGGCGGCCTGGGACGGGATGACGGAAGAAGACCAGGGGACAATCAATCGCGTCTTCGCCAACATTGGCAAGAGCATCGTCGCCTATTCGCGCCGGATTCTGCCCGGTCGCAGCCGCTTTGACGACTATGCCGCAGCGGCGCTTGCCGATGATCAAGGCGGTATGGCGGAGCTATTTAGCGAACAGGAGGCGAACGGTCTGCGGCTGTTTATGGGCGAAGGACAGTGTACCGATTGCCACAACGGTCCGCTCTTTACGAACGGCACTTTCCACAACATCGGCCTGGCCCTGCCGGAAGGGGCCAAGTTCGACCAGGGCCGTTCGCAGGGCGCGCTACAGGTGGTGGTGGACGAGTTCAACTGCCTTGGGAAGTACAGCGATGCCAGTGAGAAAGAGTGCGTGGAACTACGCTTCATCAAGCTCGAAGGCGAGGAGTTGCTGGGCGCGTTCAAAGTGCCCAGCCTGCGCAACGTGGCCAACACGGCTCCGTATATGCACAATGGCATCTTCCCCGATCTCGACGCGGTGATTCGCCATTACAATCACGCGCCGCCCGCCTTCCCCGGCCACTCTGATCTGGTGCCTCTGGCGTTGACCGAGGAGCAGAGCGCGGCCCTGAAAGCCTTTCTGCTGACGCTCAGCGCGCCGCCGAACGCGCCGCCGGAACTACTCCGTCCGCCAGAGGTCGAGTAAAGAGAGACTCGCATCGCCCCAACACCATTTCCATCAGGCAGCGCGGCTAAGCATCTGCTCCCCGCGCAGCCCAGCGAGCAGATTGTCCACGGTCCGGCGGGCCATTTGAAAGCGGGTCTGTAGAGAGGCGCTGCCCAGATGGGGCAGTATGACGCAGTTATCCAGCCGCAGCAGAGGATGGTCGCGAGGTAGAGGCTCCGGTTCGGTAACGTCCATGATCGCGCCGGCGATCAGATTGCGTTGCAGCGCGTCGAGGAGCGCCTCGTGGTCGACAATGCCGCCGCGGGCCACATTGACCAGGAAAGCGGTTTCCTTCATGCGCGCCAGTTCCGCCGTGCTGATCAGATGGCGGGTCTCCGGCGACATAGGCACGCTGAGTACGACGAAATCGGCCTCTTCCAAAAGGCCCTCCAGTGTGCGATAGGAAGCCCCAAGTTCGTCGGCGGAAGGGCTGGGCTTGCGGTTATGATAGAGGATTTTCATTTCGAACCCGCTGGCGCGGCGGGCTATCACACGGCCAACCCGCCCCATGCCAATGATGCCGAGGGTCGAGCCATAAATCTCGTGACCGTTCAGGATGTTGGCGTCGTAGACGAGATAGTTGGGGCCATGCGCGTGACGCCAGCCTTGCACGAGATTGCGGCCGATAGCCATGAGCATGGTGAACGCCATGTCGGCGGTTGCGCCATTCACGAAACCGGGCGTATAGCCGACAGGGAGGCCGCGGGCTTTGGCATCTTCCAGGACGATGTGATCGACGCCGACGCCGAAGTTGCTGAGGCAACGCAGCTTGGGCATTTTATCCATGAGTGAGCCTGGCACAATCGGATGACCGTAGACGATAAACGCTTCGATAGTTGGCAGGATCGGGTCCTCTTCAGTCAAGTCCCAGATATGCACTTCGCAAGTGTCTGCCAACATGCTCGACATTTCAGGCGGCAAAGCGGAGTCGGTCAAGATTTGGTATGGCACTGAGTTCTCCTTTGCAATGTGTTGCGGCGCGGCACAGGCCAAGTTGAACATGTCGGAAACAGTTATAGACGTATCAGGGAGGCAATTGGCCGATGTCACGCATTCTCTATTTCTGTCCCGACTTCCCCCAGCCATCGGGCGGCATCAAGACGCTCTACCGGCATGTACAGCGTCTGACTGAGATGGGTTTCGATGCCTGGATCGTCCACCAGCAGCGGCCATTCCGGGTGACTTGGCACGGCCATGAGGCACCCACGTTGTGGCTCTCGGAACGGCCGAAGTTTGCAAGCCAGGACATTCTCGTGATACCGGAAGTCATGCCCCAGATAATGCAGCAGACGGCCCGATTTGTTGGGGAGCGGATTGTGATCGCACTGAGTTGGTCTCCCATTTATTGGAATCTGCCGCCTGGGCAGACCTGGCCCAGCTACGGTATCAGACGGGTGATTACAAAGTCGCCGCTCATCCAGCAGTATCTGCGCTGGAGCATGTGCATCGAGGCTACCCTGGTCAGCGAATATGTCAATCGTGAGCGTTATCGCCATGCGCCGGAAGCAAAACGCCCCAAGGTCTGCTACCTGACCCGCAAAGACCGTTCGGCTGCCTGGCTGCACAGCATTCTGAGCGCCAAGGGCGAGCCGTTCACCGACTTCGAGTGGATGCCGCTGCGCGAGTTGAGCGAGGACGAGTATGCCCGCCATCTGCGCGAGGCAACCGTCTACGTAACCACGAATATGCAAGAGGGCATGAATACATCTGTCCTGGAGGCGATGGCTTGCGGCTGTCTGGTTGTGGGCTATAGCGGCATTGGAGGCGGCGTCTACATGGAGCACGCAGGGTCGTCACAAAACTGTATCCTGGTTGAAAACGGAAGTGTGCCTGCCCTGGGAGCGCAGTTGGAAAGCGTGCTTCGTCAACTATCCGCCGATCCGACAGCCTATGGATGGGTCATCGAGAACGGACTGCAAACCGCCCGCGCTTACCAAGACCCGGACGACGAAGCGAGCAGCCTGCGGGCCGTCTATGCACCTCTTGTCGCCGGGAAGGACTAGCCTTCCTCCATCACCTCCTCGCCCAGCGGCAGACGCTCCACCTCGTCTTCAACGCGAATGATTCCACCTTCGACAACCCTGGCGGTAATGCCGCCGTGGCCGCGCATGGCGTTGTAGCCGCCGGGGCCGAGGTTCTCCTCCATGCGGCTGCACGGGTGGCAAGGCCCACTGTGCTCGAAGACGGCGTTGCCTATGCGAAATCGTCTGTCCTGGAGGCTGAACAGATTGACGCCTCGGACGACAATGTTGCGCCGCGCCAGCGCCGGGTCTGCCGACGGCGCGCGCAGGAATGCGCCGACCGCATCGAGGTGCTCGCCCTGTATCAGCGTTACCTGGCGCTTGCCGCTCCCCTGCCCGTGGAAGTGATCGCCCACCAGACCGCTGCCGGGCGCGGCTTCCGCCTCCTGCACCGGCTGCAAGGGTCCGCGCCGCTCCGAGCGCAGACCGATCCATGCCACTGTTCCGGCTTTCGTCGATGTCCCCATCAGCTTTGCTACGTCGCTTTCCGGGTTAAGAGTACTCATTTCTGGATCTCCGGTCGTCTGGTCGCGCTCGATACTAACCCGTTAAGTAACTGTCCGTTTTCAATTCAGCGGTTTCGTTCGACAAATCAGTCTGAACTCGATTGAAATCGCTACGTTATTTGCGGACAGTCACTAAGGTACTGATCGCCAGATTCGCTGCGCTGGCTTCCTATCACACCTTCGGCTCTGTGCAAACAAATGCGCCCATGCGCACGGGCGAGCGAAGTACGCCATGCTCGCGAATCGTCTCCTCTGCCTGTTGACGCACCAGTTCTGGCAGCTGCCGTTTTGCTTCCTGACTGACATCCTCTCGCACCAGCAAGTTTCGGTAACGTCCAATCGTTTTGTAGCTGGCAAGAAACTCCTCTGCACTGTGATACAGAGTCTCATCTTCAAAGTAGGCGTGATCCACTTTCCTGAACCAGCGGCCCAGGAGTTGCTCCCCGTTTTCCATCGAAAAGGGTGAGTGGGCTTCGGACACATAGTCGATGCCAAGTCGGTCGAGAGCCGCATAGTGGAAGTCAAGAACCGGCACAGTTACATCATCACTGTTTGTTGTGGCCAGCAGCCAGCCGTCTTCTTTGACAACTCGCGCCAGTTCCTGTATTCCTCCGGCAATATCAGGCAGATGATACAGCACATGATTGGCCATAGCGCCGTCATACTGGTTAGCCGGGAATGGCAGCGCCTGTATGTCAGCGGCAACAAATCGGGGGTGATGCCGGCGCCGATCTGCTTCCTGTGCGGTGGTCTGCAACATGCCCGGCGAACTGTCGCTACACGTAATGTTTGAAGATGTCAGCGAGTACTTTTCGACCGGAGGCCAGGTGAATCGACCCCATCCGCAACCGGCGTCCAGCACCGTCGCGCCGGCGTGCAAGGGCACAAGGTCGAGCGCCCAGCTTTCGAACCGCCGCCCAGACCTCATATTTGTGCCCTGGTGCTTCGCCCTAAGCTGTTCTCCACTTCTGTAGTAGGGACAGAATGCAGGCTGCCCGGCATCTTTCTGCTCAGAACGGCTGTCGATCTTGGGCGCGGGAGTGTGATGGTTCATTGATAGCTCCGGAAGCAGCCGAAACGGCCAAACCGAACGGTCTCGGCGCTGTCGACAAGCTGTGCTGCATTGCCGGGCACGAATCCGGCCGCGCGCAGCATCTCTTCGTGTTGGGCCGCGGTGAAGCGGCTGGGATGCGGATTCTCGGCATCCAGGAGCAGATCGCCGTATGCCAGGACGCCACCGGGGCGCAGCAGTTGGCGCGCTCGCGCCAGCACCTCTGTCTGTTGTGCAAGCCCACCCAAATCGTGCAACGCCTGCAATGACACCACCGCGTCCAACTGTCCTGCCCAACCCATGTCCTCTAACTGTTCGTCCCAATCATCGCGCACCAGATCCGCGCAGCGAAAATCGATCCCGCATTCATTTTCAGGTCGGGTCGCGTAGTCGACGAGTCGGCGACGGGCGTAGTCAAGCAGATGCGGCGAGAGATCAAAGCCGCAGTAGCGAGCGTCCGGTAGTTGGCGTAGCAGTGCCTCGGCCAGGTAGCCCGCCCCACAAGCCAGTTCAACCACTCGGTGTGAGCTTGCCGAAACGCCGCTGATCTGGGCCACGATCCAGGCGGCCACCTTGGCCCGCTGGGGCCACTCTCGATTGAGGCGCGCCTCCCATTGGCGCGTCTCTGAATCGGTGCGCACGTCTGCTGATCGAATCATTTGCTTCCTCAGTCCCCGTCTTCTCGGCGACCCATTGGCCGATTTCCCGGTGCGCCCGCCTCGCCTCCGGCACCCATGGATAGAAAGCATGAAAGGCGTGCCAAAGTCCATCCCAAATGGAGAGCGTCACGTCCACGCCGGCGGCGGTCGCCTTGTCCGCCAGGCGGGTAGAGTCGTCCAGAAGGATTTCGTCATCACCCGCATGAATCAGCAGAGGCGGCAGGCCGTGCAAGTCGGCATATAGAGGGGAAACGAGCGGATGATCGGCCCGTGTGCCGCCGCGGTAGCGATTGGCAACCAGTTCGATCCCCGGGGGACGAAGCCATGGATCCCGTTTGGCGCGCGTATGCACACTTTCACCTGTGCCAAGCAGGTCTGTCCAGGGTGAGAGCAGGACCGCGCCGGCGGGCATCTGCATCCCCTCGTCGCGCAGCGTCAACAGCAGCGCCAACGTCAGGCCGCCTCCCGACGACTCGCCGCCGACAATAATGCGTCGCGGCGGATACCCCTGTGCCAACAGGAATCTGTAGGCGGCGCGGGCGTCCAGAAGCCCGGCGGGGAATTGGTGCTCCGGCGCAAGGCGGTATTCGGGCAGCAGTGTTCGCGCATGGCAGGCGCTGGCGACATGGGACACAAATCCGCGATGAGATTGGCAAGAACCGATGAAATAGCCGCCACCGTGCAGGTATAGGAACGCCCTATCTGAACGCGTGACCCGCGCGTCGATCCATTCGCCAGGTACGCCGAACGCGTTTACCGACGCCGCGTGCATATCAGCCGCCATAGGGAACGTTGCGCCTCGCTTGTCGAGGGTTTGGCGCTGGTCCGCGATCGGGCGGTCGAGAGAGAGGCGCCTGTTGCGCTGGCGAAAGTAAAGTTTGAAGAGTTGGCTGCGAAGGCTTGGCATGGCAGTTACCGAAATGTCCTGTCGTGCTGAATCCGTCATAGAGAGTACCACGAAACTGCGCCTTGCAAAAGCAGGCCCCGTGCGGTAGCGTACAATTCACGGATTTCCGGGAAATGGGAGGGCAGAGTCGATGCTGTATATGGCGTTGGGAAGACGGAACGATATGCAGGTTTCTGCGATTGCGCTGGGCTGCTGGCCGTTCGCAGGCGGGGATGTGTGGGGCGCGCAGGAGGACGCCGATTCGATCACCGCGGTCCACGCTGCGTTGGACGAAGGCATCAATTTCTTTGACACGGCGGAGGGATACGGTCGCTCTGAGGAGGTGCTGGGCAGCGGGTTGAAGGGTCGGCGGCATGAGGCCACGATTGCCACGAAAGTCAGCGAGGCTAATCTGGCGGCGGACGGGATCGTGAGCGCCTGCGAGCGCAGTCTGCGCGCGTTGCAGACCGACTATATCGATCTGTATCAGATTCACTGGCCCAACTGGGATGTGCCGCTGGCGGAGACGGTCGGCGCGTTGGAAACGTTGCAAGGGCAGGGCAAAATCCGGGCCTACGGAGTCTGCAATTTCGCGGAGCAAGACCTGTCGGAAATGATCGCTTTGGGCCAGTGCGTAACGGATCAACTGCCCTACAACTTGGCCTGGCGAGGCATCGAGCGGGCTGTGCTGCCGCTATGCCAGGCCAACGGCGTCGGCGTGATCTGCTATAGCCCGCTCGCGCAAGGTGTCCTGACCGGCCGCTATGCTAACGCCGATGAAATGCCGGAGGGGCTGGCCCGCACCCGTCTCTATTCGGGCGAGCGGTCCATGTCCGAACACGGTGAATCCGGCCACGAGGAGGAACTGTTCACGGCGGTGGCCCAGGTCCGGCGCATCGCCGCCGACTTGGGCGAACCGATGGCGGCAGTCTCGCTGGCCTGGGCGCGCCAACAGGAGGGCGTCACTTCTTTGCTCGTCGGCGCGCGCAACGCGGACGAAGTGCGGCGAAATCTCCCTTCCCTCGATCTTACGCTGCCAGCGGATGTCCTGCGGCAACTGGCTCAGGTGACAGAATCGCTCAAGGAATCGCTGGGCGAAAGCCTCGACATGTGGTATGTCCCGTCGCGCATGAGATGAGGGGGCGTGCCACTACTTCTGCGGCTGACGCTCCATCACATCATGGGGCCATACGATCTCGCGGCGGGCGGGCGTGAGCCTGTCCAGAAGCTTGGGCGACGGTCGATAGCCGAAGCGAAAGAAGCCCCAGGACGGCCCATAGCGGTAGACTACGACGCGACGGTCACCGGCGACGGTGCGCCGGGCGGAGCCGTGGCAGATCGTGTCGACAAAGATCAGGGCGTCACCGGCGTCCATGTAGATCTCCTGCGCGCCGATCACCGCGTCTGCCGAGCCGCCGAGACCGATGCTATGCGCCTCGTATTCCGGTGGCGGGAAGTTGGATTTGTGGCTGCCGGGGATGACCATCGTCCCGCCGTCGCCTGGTCCGATGTCGGTGAGGGCGACGAGCACGTTGACCTGCCCGTTCATGAAACGTCCGGTGTGGAAGCGGAACTGGTTGCGCTTAGAACCGGCATGTCCACCGGAGTGAATGCCGATGGCCTCGCCAGGCCCGCGCAGGTTGGCGAAGTTTTCGTCGATGAAGAGCGGGCCATGATGAAAGTCAAACGTGCCTTCGCCGCCAACGAAGAACTTCACTTTTTCGATCCAGGCCGGATGGTCGATCAGGTTTTCAAACCCAGGCCCGGCCTCATAGATCTGCTGCAAGTTGAGGCCGTCGGCGGTCCCGTACTGATGGCCGTGAATGTATCCGGCCCACTGTTCCACCTTCAGGGGCATGACGGCATTGATCTCGGCGTTGCAGGCGGCAACTTCCTCGACGGACAGGGCATTTTTCAGCAGCAGGTATCCTCGCAGATCGAACAGAAAGATGTCGATATCGGTCGGTTTCTGTACTTCGGCGCTCATCGTTTCTCCTGTTGAGAGTGAAGCTCATTTTGGCGGCGTATACGGTTAGGCTACAATGCGGGCTGAACAGCCGGCCCCGAAGACCGGACGAGAGGGAAGGAGACTTCGTAACGGGGCTATTATACAGTAAATCATACCAGGAAAAACATCGGGAGGCGGTACGAGAAAACGCATATGGCTCTTTCACCCGATCACCTCGTCTACGCAGCCCCCAACCTGGGAGAGGCAGTAGACAAACTGACGGAGCGCTTCGGCGTTCGTCCTTCCGCTGGGGGCAGACATCCCAACGGAACGCACAATGCGCTTCTTGCTCTGAACAAGACCTGCTACCTGGAGATCATCGCGCCGGATCCGACGCAGAGTCGGCAGGGCAACGGCCAACCGCTTGCTTTCGGATTAGACACTTTGCAAAGCCCGAAGTTAGTGACATGGGCTGTGCTTGCGCCTTCGCTGGAAGAGGTGGCGCGGGCGTCGCAGGCTGCGGGTTACGACCCTGGCGTCGTCGTGGAAGGCGGGCGCATGCGTCCGGACGGTGTCCAATTGCGCTGGCGCTCAACGAAACGACCGGAGACGCAAGAGAGTTGGCCGCCACCAGGGGATGGTCTGGTGCCGTTTCTGATAGAATGGGGAGAGGGTACGCCTCATCCCGTGAACTCATCGGCGCAGGGGGCGCGTCTGCTCGAACTTTCTTTGTTCCATCCTCGGCCTGCCGAGGTGCAGCCAATGTTGTCGGCGCTGCATATCGACATTCTGGTGTTGGCGGGGCCGTCCCCTGCGATGCGAGCGCGGCTTGAGACACCCAATGGCATCGTATCTCTGGAGTAGGGCGGAAGCGTGAAATCTAGTTGAGTGGCACAAGTCTTAGCTTGATTTATTGTGCAGGTCTGTGGTAAACTAAAATCAGAAGACAGGATATACTATAGTGATTCCTGAATTCACCGTTGTTTTGCACGTTATGCTGGCATCAGGAGGATGACCATGGCAGACACAAATAACCTTTCGGGTTCACCTGAGACATTCTCAGACAACCTGAACGGTCATGTGCCGTACCCGGGTATCCCTACCACGACCGACGGAGCCGGTTCCGTAGTTTGGGTCGAGACACATATTACACAGGCCGCGTGCGCCTATCCCATCACGTCTTCAACGACGATGGGGGGCGGCTATGGGGCGGCCGTTGCTAATGGCGCGCGAAACCTTTGGGGAGACGAGCTTAAATTCCTGGAACCGGAATCCGAGCACAGCGCGGCTGCCGCCTGTGAAGGATTTGCCGTGACCGGCGGTCGGGTCAGCAACTACACGTCGGGCCAGGGTCTCATTCTAATGCACGAGGTGCTGTACACGATTTCGGGCAAGCGGCTTCCGGTCGTGTTTCATATCGGCTCGCGGGCGCTGACAAGTCAAAGCTTGAATGTTCACGCCGGACACGACGACATCATGTCGGTTTCAGACTCCGGCTGGGGCATTCTGTTTGGGCGCACTGCCCAGGAATCGGGCGATTTGGCGTTAATCACACGCCGCGCCGCCGAAGATAGCAGCACGCCCTTTTTCAATGTGCAGGACGGCTTTCTGACCACGCACACCGTAGAAGATGTGTTGCTGTGCGAGCCGGAAATGATGAAGGACTTTATCGGTAAGCCAGAGGACAAGCTGGTCAATCTGTTCAACCCATATAATCCCGTGATGACCGGCGTTGTGCAGAATCAGGACAGTTATATGAAGGGCAAAATTGCCCAGCGGGAGTACTACTCGAAGGTGGGGGACGCGGTCCAGAATGCGATGGATGAATTCTATCAACTGACTGGCCGCCGCTACCAGATGCTGGACAGCTACCGCATGGAAGACGCCGAATATGCCATCGTCGGCATGGGCTGCATGATCGAGACGGCCAAGGCGACTATCGATTACATTCGGCGCGAGGAAGGGATCAAGCTCGGCGTCGTGCATATCACCTGCTATCGACCATTCCCCTGCAAAGAGATTGTGGAGGCGTTGCGCCATTTGCGGGCGTTCACCGTGGTGGAGCGGATGGACGATCCGATGGCGCCCAACAATCCGGTGACGAACGACATCAAGGCTGCGTTCGCAGATGCCTATACCGGCACCCCCGGCTTCGCAGCCATCGACGACATTCCGACGATCTATAGCGGCTCAGCCGGTTTGGGTAGCCGAGACGTGCGCCCCGGGCACTTCGTCTCCATCGCCCGCAACATGGAAGAGGAAGGCTCCCGATTCTTCGTCGTCGGCATCAAGCATGACCTTTCATTGCCTTTGAACGGCGACCCGGACGTGCGGCCCAAAGGGGCGTTTTCGATGCGCGGGCACTCGGTCGGCGGCTTTGGCTCGGTCACGACGAACAAGGTTATCGCCACAATTGCGGGCGACATTTTCGGCAAGAAGGTACAGGCGTATCCAAAATACGGTTCGGAGAAGAAGGGCCTGCCCACGACATACTATTTGACGGTCGCGGACGAGCCGATTCAGACCCATTGCGAACTTAACAACGTAGACTTCGTGCCGATGAACGACATCAACGCCTTCTTTACGAGCAATCCTCTGGCTGGCATTAAGACAGGCGGCACGCTCTTTGTGCAGACGAACAAGAGCACGCCTGAACAAGTGTGGGCCAATGTGCCCCCCAAGGCGAAGGATCTGATTCGGGAGAAGAAATTGCGTGTTGTGGCCGCAGACGGCGCAAAAATTTCACGCGAAGAGGCGCCGGTGGCTGACCTGGAAGTGCGTATGCAGGGCATCGTGCTGTTGGGTATCTTCCTGCAGGTGACGCCTTTTGCCCAGGATGCAAATCTGAGTGATGAGGACGTGATGGAGCGCTCCGAACAGGCGTTGAGCAAGTACTTCGGCAAGCGCGGCGAAGCGGTCGTGCAGGCGAATATGCGTTGTGTGCGGCGGGGCTACGAAGAGTCTTTCGAGATTCCGCCGGAGATCATCGCGCAAGACATCAACTCGCCGGTATTTGTTCCGGGCGCAGAAATTACGCTGTTTAACTAGGAAACAGCCGGAAATTACGACATAGATTCACTATAGACCCGAAAGGCGGAAACTCCTATGGGTGTTACCACAAATACGTTTGACATTCGCACTTTGACCCGGACGACAAACGGCCACGATAAGAGCGAGGAAGACAACGGCCACGTCGATGGCTCGAACGGCCACGGCAACGGCAACGGCTTTGACGCGTCAGTCGTTGATGCCCATGACTTTTTCCAAAGGGTGATTCAGGAGTATAACGAGGGGCCGGGGCCGGATTCGCTGGAAGCGGACGTCGGCGTCGCCCGTTCAATCATTCCCGCGGGCACAGGCGCCTACCGTGATTTCAGTTACATTGCGCCGGAGATTCCTGAGTACATTCAGGAAAACTGCACGGGCTGCATGAGTTGCGTAACCCAGTGCCCGGACACCGCCATTCTGGGGAAGGTCGTGACCGACGGCGTGCTTGGCGAGGCATTGGATGAGATAGAGGACGACGCTGAACGGAATTTCATGTCGAATCAATTCGCTGAGACCAACAAGTTTTACAGCGTGCCGGCGAAGCGGAAGAAGACGCCTGGCAAGTTTGGCATATTTATCGATCCCACGAAGTGCAAGGGGTGTGCAGAGTGTGTTGAGGCCTGCGATGATCTCGGCTATCACGCGCTGAAGATGATCGAAAAAGAAGATACGACCGTTCCCATCTACCAGAAGAGCATCGACTTCTTCCGCAAGCTGCCTCCCACGCCGCAGGAGTTCATCAACGAGCGTGTGGCGGTGGACATGATGCTGGCGGAACAGAGCATGTTGTATGTGGGCGGCGCCGGTTCCTGCGCCGGTTGCGGCGAGGCGACCGCCATCCGCATGTGGCTGGCCGCCCTGGGCTACAAGTACGGTTCCGAAAACATCGGCATCGCCGCCAGCACCGGCTGCAACACAGTCTACGGCAGCACTTATCCTTACAACCCTTACATCGTGCCTTGGAGCAACTCGCTCTTTGAGAACGGCCCGACCTTTGCCATGGGCATCCGAATGCGCTGGGATCAGATCGGCTGGCAGGACAAGCAGCTTTGGGTGATGGGCGGTGACGGCGCGATGCTCGACATCGGCTTTCAGGCGCTCAGCCGAATGTTGGCCAGCGGCATGAACATCAAGGTGCTCGTGCTGGATACGCAGGTCTATTCTAACACCGGCGGCCAGACCAGCACGGCCTCCTTCACGGGGCAGGACTCCAAGATGTACTCGCATGGTACGGCCCATGCCGGCAAGCAAGAGATGCGCAAGGAGCTGGGCCGTATCGCCATGATGCACCCGAACACCTATGTGGCGCAGACGGTGCAGTCGGTCCCCAATCACTTCTACAAGTCGATTCTGGAGGCGGCTGAGTTTGAAGGGCCGGCGATCATAAATGTCTTTACTACCTGCCAGCCGGAGCATGGCGTGGCCGACAACATGGCCCGCCATCAGGCCAAACTGGCGGTGGACAGCCGGGCCTTCCCGATGTTCGTCTATGACCCGCGCAAGGGGGAGACGATCCGCGAGCGTTTGAGTCTGCAAGGCAACCCGGCGGCGAAGGAGGACTGGTACACGATTAAGAAGACCGGGGAGACGATTGACTTCATCACGTTCGCCCGTTCCGAAGGACGCTTCAGCAAACAGTTCGACAAGCAGGGCGAACCGTCGGAAGTCCTGATGGCAGCCCAGGCGGACCGGCTTGCGAACTGGCATCTGTTGCAGGAGATGGCCGGGATCCGGTAGGTGGGACCGAACTGAAGGCTGGAAGCGTTCTTCCGATCTGGATGAGAATTTGGATTCTAAAGTGAATCCCTCTTGAGACCAAGACTTTCTGCACTGTCGGCATCCTGGGAGCATAAGCGTCCCGCCTGCCACGACGCAGTACGCAATACGGAATACGCATTTCAGGGAAAAGCGGGTTTTCAAAGTGAACGCATATTGGTGTAGGGGTCCAGGATCGGTAAGGACGCTTCCAGACAAATAATGTCTTTCAAAGGGGTGCGTTTCCGCACCCCTTTTCTTTTGGAAGGGCACTTCTCGGTTGTCAGTTGGAATCGACATTAAGTTGGGCAAGAGGTGAACCCAGAACTATTGGATGACGGCCTCTTGTGGTGAGAGCACGAATCGCGCTAGAGTGGTCGCACAGGTCTGGTCCATTCATCTGAGAGAGCTTGTGAGCCAACTCCACCCCCACCCACACTTTGTCGGAACTCTCTTCTCGTTGAAAAGGCTAAGTAACTGTCCGTTTTCAATTCAGCGGTTTTGTTCGACAAATCAGTCTGAACTCGATTGAAATCGCTACGTTATTTGCGGACAGTCACTAACTGTTTTTGACTCACGTCCGCAATCAGGAACACCTTCGGCACCCTGATCGAGATGTGCCGTCCCCTCCAGTCTGTGCAAGCGGGGCTGCCTTCAACCCATAGAACACGCAAAGCATTCTATTCGTATACTCTGATGACAATACTGAATGCAAGAGAGAGTTCATGCCGGGAGAGACTGCTCATGCGTGCGCTTCCATGGATACTCATGCCCATTGTGCTGACCATTGCAGGATGTGCGCGACCCTCTGAAGTTGAACTCGACGAAACTCTCCAAGTAAATGTTGCGCCAAGGGGAGTCGTTACCACCTCAGTCGAAAACTGGTCGGCGGGGAATGCGATCGATAACAGTCTAGAGACTATGTGGGTTTCAACGCGGGAAGCGCCCGTCTGGTATTCAATCGAATTCGATAGCTACTATTTGGTAGACAAGATAGAGCTTGTCGTGTCGCAACACCAACCTGGCCCGACAAGCCATCAAATCTGGTTTAGGGACGAATCAAATTCATTGAGCTTGTACCAACAATGGGCAAGAGTAGAGACGGAAGATGGTCATGTCCTTGAAGTTGATGTTGACCCTCCACGTCGAGTAGACGAGGTTTTTATACTGACCAGTCAGAGTCAGGGGTGGGTCGCATGGCGGGAAATCCGGGTCTTGGGATCGCTGGACGCTGATACCTGGATTCTGAAAGAGGTGGTCTCCGGGCTGGAGCAACCTGTACAGATTACCCATGCCAGGGATGGTAGCGGCCGGCTTTATGTGGTTGAGAAAGGTGGACGCATTCGAACAGTCGAAGATGGTGTCGTCAGCGATACACCCTTCCTGGATATTGGTGACCGTATATTTGCGAAAGGGCTTGAACAAGGTCTGCTCAACATTGTCTTTCCACCTGGTAAAGCTGACTGGGATCACTTTTACGTGAGCTACACGAATGTCGATGAGAACACGGTCATCAGCCGCTTCAGGACGACAGCCGACCAAAGTCGGGGCGATCCTCACAGCGAGGAAATTCTCTTAACAATTGAGCAAGTATGGGACGGTCACAACGGCGGCACACTGGTTTTCGGCCCGCACGACGGCTACCTATATATCGGCAGCGGCGACGGCGGTGACACGGTGAACTTGACACCGCTCATAGAAGAGTCGACGAGGAATAGTTCCTGGCTGGGCAAGATTTTGCGGATCGACGTAGAGTCGAATGACAAGCCTTATGGCATCCCCCCTGACAACCCGTTTGTGGACGATCCGGCCTACCGCCCAGAAATCTGGGCCCTTGGGCTACGAAACCCGTGGGGATTTGCCTTTGATCCCCAAACGGGCGATCTCTTCATTCCCGATGCTGGGTCTAGTAAAGACGAGGAAATTAACTTTCAAAACGCCGCAAGTACCGGAGGAGAGAATTACGGCTGGCCAATTTGGGAAGGAAACGTCTGTCTTGAGGCCCCCGAACTGGCCTGCTATTTGGAGAGACTGATCATGCCGGTAACCAGCTTCAGCCACGCTGACGGTTGTGCAGTTGTGGGCGGGGTTGTACAACAAGGCACTTTCTACTATGGTGACTTTTGCCGCGGTAACATTTGGAGACTAAGCCGCGACGGGGAAGGCTGGAAAAGCGACCTGCTTATAGACGGGTCCACCGTTATCAGCAGCATTGGAACAGATGAGACGGGGAACTTGCTCGTTACCGGATTCATCAGCGGAAGTATCTACGCTCTGGTGAACCAGACTTCGGAATTGAACAAATAGCCGCGGCTGTTTTCGGGCCATTTCTGTTTGACCGAGCTAAGGGCCGATAGTTTGACCTTCTAGCTTGTTTGGTGTTCCTTTCTGAATACAACCGGCCATGCAGGGCCGGCCTGCGCCGCCACCATATATATTGCGAGAGGCCTTCAAAGCGAATCGACAGCCTCTCTCGACTATTCGATGGCACGTGTCAACTTGGGATCAGGTCCGTACACGGGCTGGGAAACTTGCTTGCAAGGAGTATGAAGCTTTGAGAGGGTTGCGATCCCTCCTATCGCCGACGTTGCAAGAGTTCGTCGGCCAGTGCCAGCAACAGGGAACCTTCGGATTGAGGGCCAAGCGCGTCGCAGAGCGCATTCAGCCCCGCGCTGTGAAATTGGTGGAGTTTTTCTTCGGACCGACGCCTGGCTTCGATCTCCTCCAGAAACCCAAGCACCTCCGGCAGACACTCGTCTGAGACTCCGCTGCGCCAGAGTTCCTTCATGCGGCCGGCTCCACCAGGATGCTCCAACCCGTAAAGCAGGGGCAAACTCTTCTTGCGGCGCAGTATGTCATTTCCCGCCGCTTTTCCGGTCACGGACGGATCGCCCCAGATGCCGAGAATATCATCTTGAATCTGGAACGCCAGCCCAATGTTGCGCCCAAATCTGTGCAGGCACTCCGCCTGGCGTGGATCGGCCCCGCCGAAAAGCGCGCCCAATTCGATAGAACCGGCGATCAGAGCGGCGGTCTTACCCTCGATCATTTGCAGATAGTCGGCAACAGTCACGCTTTCCCGCTCTTCAAAGCTCAAGTCGAGATGCTGACCTTCTGTCAGCGCAATACAGATCCCGTTAAAGCGGTCGATGGCCGCCAGGCCGCGGGCGTCGGAAGCTGAAGAATTGGCATCAGCAGGGCGGCGGGCGCGTGAGCGCAGCAGTGCCGCGTAGGCGAGCGCAAACATCCCATCCCCGACATTGATTGCCTGGGGGACGCCGCACAACGCCCACAGAGTGGGACGGTGGCGGCGGGTCTCGTCGCCATCTTCGATATCATCGTGAATAAGCGAAAAATTATGCAGGATTTCGACCGCGGCGGCGGCGGGCGCTGCATCGGCTGGGTTGCCCCCGACCGCCTCACATGCCATCAGGCAAAGGAGTGGCCGGATGCGCTTGCCGGAGGGGACTACGCTTGGCCGCAGCACTTCGTCTGCCCAGCCCATGTGATAGTGCATCATCGCGTAATGGGTCTCCTGCGCAGAGTCCCGCGTCGCCAACACAGCGCGCATCTCCTCTTCAATGCGCGGCAGCCACAGCGATGCAAATTCGGCCAACGCCTTGCTACGCGGCTTTGCGGGACGCTTCGCCGGAACGTCAGGCTGGCTCTGTGATAGATTGGCAGACTCCCCCGCAGACTGACCCTCGGCTCGTTCAGAAGGCTCTGTCCGCGACCGGTGGAGCATGTGATCATTTTCGGGACTTCGAGATTCGGCGACGTTGATCAGGACGCCCGGTTGGCGCAGGGCGTAGATGGTCTGCGCGCCGCTGGCGAACATTGCAATGCGGAGTTCATCGGTCAGGAGGTCAATTTCCTCCACGACCGCTTGGGTCGAGTCGACGGCTCGTTTCAGGAAGGGCGACGCCAGCCCCGTCAGGTCCGCGCCCAAGGCGGCCGCCTTGGCTACATCCTGGCCGCTGCGCATGCCTCCGCTGGCGAAGATCGGCATATCTGGCTTACCTGCCTCCGCACGCGCGGCCCGGACATAGGCCAGACTGGTGGCGGTTGGAATACCCCACTCGCGAAAGGACCCTGCCAGACGGCGTTGACGTTCGGTCGAGGCGCGGTGCTTTTCCACTTCACTCCAGGACGTGCCACCCGCGCCGGCGACGTCGATTGCGCTGATTCCGGCATCAATCAAACGCCTCGCCGTCTGTCCGCTGATCCCCCAGCCCACTTCCTTGGCAATTACCGGGACTTTCAGGTATGTACAGACAGCTTCGATCCTGGACAGAAGCCCGCTCCAGAGAAAGTCTCCTTCCGGCTGTAAGACCTCCTGCAGCGGATTCAGATGCAGGATCAGGGCGTCGGCCTCCACCATGTCCACGGCGCGTCGACACTGGTCAGCCGAATAGCCATAGTTGAGTTGTATCGCGCCTAAGTTGGCGAAGATCAGCGCATCGGGCGCGTATTTGCGCACGGCGAAAGAGGCCGCGGACTGACCATCTTCCAGTGCGGTGCGCTGGCTGCCGACGCCCATGGCCAGGCTCTTGAGTTGCACGGCTTCTGCCAGCCGTTGGTTGAAGAGACCGGCCTTAGCCGTGCCACCTGTCATGGAGCTGACCAGAATTGGCGCGGAAAGACGCTTGCCAAACAGAACAATGCTGGTGTCCACGGCGGCGAGATCGATCTCGGGCAATGCCTCATGGACGAAATGGTAGCGCTCGAATCCCGTGGTCAGTTGGTGGAAGGCGACATCCTCTTCCAGATTTATGCGGATATGGTCGTCTTTGCGACCGGTATGGGACAAGCGAATCCTCCGATGAGCTAGTTCAGATGCAGTTGATGTTCGTTTTTGCTCTCATTCTCAGCTTGCAGCACCCTCAAGTGGCGCTATCCTACGGACGGTGAGGCGCAGCGCGTTGAATATCTACAGCCCTGCCTGCTCCGCGGAATAAGGGCGTTGCGTCGGCCCAGCGCGTTCCTGTCCAACAAATCAAACGCATTTTGCCGTGTGTGTACGTAACTTTGCTTCGATTCTAGTGTTTTATGGTTTAGAATGCAAGACAATGGCATTGACACCATATAAGTATATCGGCAAAGGGGGCACGAGTATGGCAACAACCTTCGAGCAAGTTCGGGACATAATTGTGGATCAGTTGGATGTCGATCCTGACGAAGTGACCGAAAACGCCAAGTTCAAAGAGGATCTGGATGCTGACAGTCTGGACTTGGTTGAACTGATAATGTCATTTGAAGAGGAGTTCGGCGGTGAGATTAGCGACGAACAGGCGCAGGATATCGAAACCGTCGGCGATGTCGTAAGGCATCTTGACGCACAGGCGGCCTGAATTGTCGGCTTTCGGAACGCCTGCTGGCTCAATGCGAGTTGTGTATGCAACTCGCTTTTTTTATTGGGGACTGGAGAACGCCAGGGAACAGTCTTGTGAAGCCCGCTGCATGTGCCAATGAGAAACCTACGCTCTTGGTAATTGCTGGAGGAGAGAGTCGCCGCATGGGTACCTCCAAAGCGTTGCTGCCAGTGCCGCCCGATGGCAGACCGCTGGTGCGACACGCGGTCGAACGGCTCCTGCCCCTTGCTGCAAACGTGATCGTCGTTGCCAACGACGCCAGAATCTGTTCGGCCCTGCGCCAGCTTGGAGAAATCTGCCCAGACATGCGGATAGATCAAGCATCTGCACGAGCGCGGGTGGACTGCCTGCCGGACGATGAGCCGGGACACGGGCCGTTGGCCGGTCTGGCAACCGGTCTGCGCCGCGTAGACGGCTGGGCGCTGACCGTCGCCGCGGATATGCCCTTTGTGTCGCCTGCCTTTTGCAGCCATCTGATCGGTCTGGCCGACAGTGACCATGACACGATCGTGCCGATAGAAGGCGGACAGGCACACCCCCTCCATGCTCTGTATCACCGGCGCTGCCTCCCTGCTGTGGAGAAGGCGCTGGCGGCCGGCTTGCGCCGCATGGATAGCTTCTGGCCCAATGCGCACGTACGCAAGGTCGACGCAGATACAGTTCGCCACTTGGACCCGGATTTGCACACGTTTATTAATGTCAACACGCCGACGGAGTGGGAGGAGGCGCTTGCTCTGCTTTCGCTAGGCTGACCACCAAGTGGTAGAATGGAGGCAAGAGGCGAGTGTGTCTGACACGGTAGCAATGTTGCACTGCATAGTGCGTGCTGCGTAGGTTGCGCCTCGTTGGCTGACGCTAGATCGATTTGCTTTTGTTCGGCGGCCATTGGTTCTGACGGGCCGTAAGCCGAGGCGCTCTAGTATTCTTGTGTCATAAGAGGAATTGCCCAAATCGAAATGGCGAGATTTCGTAAAGACGCGGGTCAAAAGAAAAAGAATATCCATAGACGGAACGGTCGCGGTCTGCCGCTTGAGGAAGGCGCGGTGGTCAAGGACTGGGGCGGACGCATGCCGGTGGCGCTGTCGTTTCCCAACAGCTACTATGTTGGGATGAGCAGCCTGGCCTTTCAACTCCTCTACCACTGGCTGAACGAGGAACCGGACGTTGTGTGCGAGCGCATCTTCTGGCGAAAGGGTGCGGCCGCCGCCGGCGAGCCACTGCTCTCGCTGGAAAGCGGGCGGCCCGCGGATGAATTCGACATCTGGGCCTTTACAATCTCCTGGGAGATGGACTACTTCAATGTCGTGGAGATGCTGCGCCAGGCCGGCGTCCCCCCTCTGGCCGCCGAGCGCAGCCAGAGCAGGCGTTGGGATGGCTCTGCCTGGCCGTTGATCATTGCGGGCGGCCCTGGAATCACCATGAATCCGGAGCCGATGGCCCCCTTTTTCGATGCTGTCCTTATCGGCGAGGGTGAAGAGGCTATCCCCGAGTTTCTGACGCTATGCCGTGACGGCCTATACGAAGACCGCGATGCCTTTCTCAAAAAGCTAGATCAGCAGCCCGGCTTCTACATCCCTCAACTGCGCCCTTCGAACCGCGACCATGTCGACTTCAGTCCAGTTGAGCGGCTGTGGGTACGGGAGTTGCATAAATATCCCACACAGTCAGTTATATACACGCCTGATACTGAGTTCAGCGGCATGCACCTGATGGAGATCGCACGCGGCTGCGGTCGCGGCTGCCGCTTCTGTCTGGCCGGATATGTCTACCGGCCGCCGCGGGAGCAGCCTCTGGAGAAGCTGCTGGGCTGGGCAGAAGAGGCCATAAGCAAGGGGCATCACCGGATCGGGCTTGTCAGCGCGGCGGTGAGCGACCATACGCAGATCGATGCGTTGGCGAATGAACTTGCTGGCATGGGCGCATCGATCAGCGCAAGCTCAATGCGGATGGACCCGATCAGTGTGCCGCTGATCCAGGCGATGGCCGCGGGTGGCAGCCAAACGTTGACCGTAGCGCCTGAAGCGGGCAGCGAGCGGTTGAGGAATGTGATCAATAAAACCCAGACCGAAGAGCAGATGATGAGGGCGGTGCGGCTGGCGAACGAGTTGAACTTCCCGCAGCTCAAACTCTACTTTATGACGGGCCATCCTACCGAAACCGACGACGACATTCAGGCTCTGATTGACTTTACGCTCAAGGCGCGACAGCTATACAGGCGGCGGCTGGCCATCAACGCTACGCCTTTCGTTCCCAAGGCGCATACTCCTTTCCAGTGGGAAGCGATGATGTCGGCCAAGGAGATCAAGCGGCGCCAAAGGGTCATAAACAAGGCGCTGGCAAGACACGGCGTAGAGGTGCGGGCGGATTCGCCAGAATGGGCAGAGGTGCAAGCCGTTCTGAGCAGAGGCGACCGGGCGTTGGCGGATGTCCTGCTGGCGATACCTCCGGGACAGTTGAACACACGCATCTTTTTCCGCACAATGGAGAGACTGGGGCTGGATAAAGATCATTACTTGGGGCAGTGGGCGTCCGGCGATCCGTTGCCTTGGGACATTGTGCAGAGCGGCGTTAGCGAGAGCTACTTCAGTTATGAGCTGCGGCTGGCAACGCAGGAGCGCACCGGTCTCTCATGCCCGCCGGACAGCGCCGGTTGCCTCACCTGCCAGGCGTGTGATGACGACTGGGCTTTCCGCTACGGCGCCAACGAGAACCGGCCGATCCCCGCAGCGAAAGGCGGCGCCTGGCGTGCCCAGGACTGGCTGCCCTGGACGAAGCTCAAGGCCCAGCAGCATGATACGGGCATGGGGAATGTTACCGTTGATCCGATTCCGCTTGAGTGACGCCGTTATTTCTATAGAGAAGATTGGCTCAAGTGACGTTTGACGACTTTGACGGAAGCAGGAATCCAGTAGTGAGAGGACAAAGACGATGGCCGGGAGTGAACAGCCCGGGTTAAATCTACATCGCTTGTCGCCCGAACTGCAAGCGCAACTCAAACCTCTCTACGATCGACAGAATTCAGACGGCGCATATCTGGAAGTCGACAAGATTCATCTAGGTGACGCTCTCGATCTTCTGCCCCGACTGAAACCGAACAGTATTGGTCTAAGTGTCTGGTCACCCCCCTATTTTGTCGGCAAGGAATACGAGGCGCATCTGCAATTCGATGAATGGCAGGAGTTACTGTCGGACGTGATTGCGCTCCATTTTCCAGCTGTCAAACCGGGCGGATTCCTGGTCATCAACATTGCCGACATACTTGTCTTTCGCGATCCGGAGATGCCTCGTATCCAGGCGGAGGTCGTGGGGCGCAAGCGTTCGCCCATAACACGGGAAGACGTATTGAGAGCAATGGAGAGCTATCCCAACTACAATCGCTACCAATTGGCAGAACTCCTGGGATGCAGCGAGCAGACGATCGACCGTCGCTTGAACGGAAACAATATCCGCGGTGGCAAGTCGGTTGCGCAGACTCGGGTGAAGATTGTTGGGGGACTCGTCGAGCAGTGGGCGTTGGATGCCGGCTTCTACCCTTATGATCGGCGCATCTGGGTGAAGGACCCCGCCTGGGAGAACTCGCGCTGGGCCAGCCTTTCCTACCGCGCAGTGGACGAGTTCGAATACCTATACATCTTCTGGAAACCGGGCATCACAAAGATCGATCGCAGCCGCTTGTCTGCGGCAGAGTGGAAGGAGTGGGGTTCGCGCGGAGTTTGGCAGTTCCCCTCCGTGCGAAGCAATGATGACCACGAAGCAAAGTTCCCGCTTGAACTTCCTACCAGAGTGATCAGACTTCTCACCGACCCCGGCGATGTCGTGCTTGACTGCTTTATGGGCAGCGGGACAACCGCAGTCGCTGCCGTCCGAGAAAGCCGACAGTTTATCGGCATAGAAATAGACCCAGGCTATTTTCAGTTGGCCCGCGAGGCGGTCGGACAACAGACGATTCGCCTCCTTGAAACACATTCAGACTACCAAGTAGATACTGAGACTGAGGCGGACTGACGGCAGTAGAGTCTGAGAAAGGCATGTCAATGCTGATCGACCCCCGTTCGCTGGGAACAGAGTTGGAGCAACTTGAAGAAATCGAGAAGGCGTCCTTGCGAATGGTTGTGCAGGCAATCGATGATTATAGGGCCAGCGCAGAAGAGATATTTCGAGTAGAAAGTGATTTGGTGGCCGACATTGGTGAGGATATCACGCGTGAAGCATTGGATAAGATGGGAATGTCGCGCATTGATCAGCGGTTGTTTGGAAAAATGGACTACAAACAGGCTCGCTACCTTTTCCATCCAGAGTATGCGGTCAGGCAAGCGCTCTTTGTCGATTCGAAAGCAGAAAAGAGCAGCGGCCAGCAGACAGCCACTCTACAAACTTCGCAATTCTCAATGACTGTCAAGCAGGTTCGTTCGGGACATTCGCTTGATATTCCTGGAACTCTCCCGGCTGTACTGAGCCTACGCGACTGGGAATTCATCACCACAACGATTTTCGTAAAGTACAATTACTCCGAGCTAACTCAGAAGACAAACGCTTTGGAAAGCATTACCGTGGCTGCCTTACCCAATGGGCTTTTACAGAACTTATATAACCCGGATGCTTCGGAGTCTATCTGGCTCGCAGGTCGAAATGCGCCTACACGCGGGGAAGCGTTTCGAGTTCGACTATCATTCCCAAGGCTGAGAGCGAAGGCCAGTTGGCGAGTACAGTCTATCCCGATTTCGCCAGAGAAATTTCAGAGGTCGGACTGAACAAGGGAAACCGTAGACGTGCTCTGGACAGGATTTCCCGTCACACATGAGACAGGTAAAGTAGATGCCTGTCGGACGGTCTCAGAAGAATGTAGAATGCTAAATGACAGTGCGGTATACTGGCAATGGGCTTTCTCCATTCCGAAGCCATCAACGAAAATCACCGATGCACCGCACTTCCTACGACAATGGCGTAGCGGCCTATGCCTTTGAGAGTTTCGTCTCTCTTCCTCTTCAGGCCCATGTAAGCAGTCGCCAAGGCGGCGTATCGCCTGACCCCTGGCACAGTTTGAATTTCAGCTACAGTCGAGGCGATGAGCCGGAACGGGTGCAGGAAAACTTCGCCCGCTTTTGCGCTGCCCTGGGCCGGAATCCGTCTGACCCAGTGCGCACGCATCAGATCCACGGCACCGGCGTTGCCAAGGTCGACTGGGAAGACGCAGGTACACGGCAACAGCAGTGCGATGCCCTGATCACGGAAGCGGTTGGTTTGCCGCTGTTCCTGGTCTTCGCCGACTGCGTGCCGCTGATCCTCTATGATCGGGTGCGCCATGTTCTGGGGGCGTGCCACGCGGGATGGCGAGGAACTGTCAATGGGGTCGGCGCGGCGACGCTGTGGGCGATGCAGGCGGCCTACGGTACGGTTGCCGCCGACGTGGGGGTAGGCATTGGGCCAAGTATCGGACCGGAGAGCTACGAAGTTGGCGAGGAGGTGAGGCAACTGGCGATGGCAAAACTGCCGGGCGGTGAAAAGTACTTCCGTCATCGAAACGGTACACAGTCCAATCCTTGGTTCGACCTGTGGCAGGCCAATGCCGACCAGTTGGTCGCTGCCGGCATTCGCACCGATCGAGTAGAGTTCGCGGGAATAGACACGGCCCGCAGTACCGACGACTTTTTCAGCCACCGTGCGGAAGGGGGGAAGTGTGGGCTGTTCGGGCTGCTGACATGGCTGGAGCCGCGGGCAAAGGAGAGTCATTCTCTATTTGGAATGTGATACAATGGCTTGAAAACGGAGACTGCAAAGGTCCTATGCCGATAGGGTCAAAGTGCTTACCAGCTAAGTTGAGGAACGGGGGACGTCGCAGAGAAATATCATGTCTGCCAGGCTCTTGAAACAAGACTGCCTGAACACTTTGCTTTTCTAACTGAACGAGTTGGCTCTGCATGTCCTACAGCGAAAACCTATTTGAGGAACTGCTCCGGCGGCTCGGTTTGGATTCCTTGCCGACCTTACAGCAGATTCTCAACTCTATGGATCCTTTCTTGTGGACGCTGGTTCTGCTCCTGACCGGGGCGGTGATACTGGGCGTCTTTTTTGCGCTGAACACTCGGTACCGTTTTCGCGATTTTCAGGAGGCGGAGGCTGCGCCAGAAACGCTTCTGGCCCGGTTGAAGCAAGATCCAACCAACCTGACACCGCCGTCAATTATCAACCGACTCGGGGCCGACACGACCCTGCAACTTCTGGAGTACGGCGACCAAATCACAGCGGCACAGTGGCGATCCAGGTGGAGTCAAGTACGGGAGGAGCTATTGGCGCTGCTCTCGGCTCAAAATGCGTTTGGCCCAGCCTACGCCTTGGCCAACTATTACCAGTGCGTCGATACGCAGGAGCCGGACAGCATGCGCATTCGCCGCACTGCGCTAATCCACAAACTGGGCCGGCGCCGGCAGCTTGAGCCGGGCGCCGACGGGATGTTGGCCCAGCTGCGTTTGGTCCGCCACCCCGCGGAGCAGCTCGGCGAACTGGGCTTCGACGGGCCGACGATCTGGCTGGAAAACGGCGCCGAAGCTATGGCCGTGGAAGGACCGATCATCCAGATGGACACGGTGCGATTCGAAACTGTGGACCGGGCCGGCGTGCGCTTGCTCATACAGCGGTCGCCCACCGTCGGAGGGGACTTTTTCTTGCAGATGGAAAAACGTCACAATATGTGGGTCGTAGTCAACGAACGTATCGACTGGGGGACGTAGAGAATCTTAGAAGCTGTTTGAAAAGTAGCGAGTATCGGCTAAAAGGCCCAAAACGGCTGCCAGAATGCAGAGAAATCCTTCATCTGCATCGCAAAGTTCGCATTTCAGGTGCCGTTCTATCCCTAACCTGACCCTTTTCAAACAGGCTCTTAGGCCGCGCCCAGGATTCTGCGGTTGAAAAGGCTTAGTGGTCAGTCTTCAAACGACCGGTGGGAGTTGCCGGAAACATGCATCCAAAGTGTGTTATTGTTGGATTGACAGGCAGTTGCCATTTCCAGAGATAGGAACGAATGAACGAATTTACGCTGACTCTCACTGACGCCCTGGGTTTTATGAATGCCCTGGTTTCGTCGGTTGTTGTGATACTGGCCTTCTCCCTTTTGGCGTATACCTTGACGTACAACTTTCGTCATCCCGTAGCGCGGCGATTCGCGTTTCTGCTGGCGCTGGTCATGGTAACGTACGCGTCCGAGGTCGCGCTCACACAGGCGATCAACGCCTTCTCGGCGACCCAGTGGCTGCGCTTTCAATGGCTGGGAATTGCACTTCTGCCGTGGGCTTACTACTCATTCTCTTATTCGATTCTGCGAACTACAAACTACCATACGGACCGTCGCCGGTTGGTCAACATTGGTATTGTCATTCTTTCCGTTCTCAGCGCGCTGTTGGCGTTTTTCTCGACCTTCTTAGTAGAATCGGTTGAATATGATCCGCTCCTCAGCTATCTGCATCCGGGCCTGCTGTTTTGGCCCTTCGCCGCGTTTTTCGCCTCTGTTGTGATCCTTTCTCACTCCAACATCTGGAAAGCGCGTCAACGCTGCCTGACCGCGGAAAGCCGCAAGCGGATGACATATCTGCTGGTCGCCTCAGCGGCGCCGGGCATCGGCGCCTTTCCCTATCTGATCGCCCTGGGCAAGTCATCGGTTGGCCTTCTTTCTCCGGAGTGGATTCTGGGTCTGGCAATCTTGGGCAATGGCGCAGTGGGTTCCATGCTGGTCCTTTTGAGCTATACGGTAGCCTTTTTTGGCGTGTATACGCCGGACAGAGTGGTCCGTTATCGACTGATCCGCTACTTTGCACGCGGTCCGGTCGTAGCGATTCTCGTAATCCTGGCACTTCAGACGCTCCCAACCGTAGAGCATGTACTCGGCCTGCCGCGCAATATCGTGCTTTTCAGCGTCATCACAGGTGTGATTGTAGCCGCCCAGGTGATTCTGAGCATCACAAAGGCTCTGACGGATCGACTGGTGTACGGTGAGGATCGAGAAGAGGTCGCCTGGCTGCGCGAACTGGACAGACGCTTGCTGACAACCTCTGACCTGCGCCAGTTTCTCGAAAATCACCTAACAGTACTATGCGAAATATTGCGTGTTCCTTCGGCATTTGTGGCTGCGACAATTGGCACAGATCTGATCCTGGAGGCGACGGTCGGGCCGGAGGGAACCAGGCAAGAGATTCTGGATGACAAAAATTGGAGCGATGCCCTGAACGAAGCCCTGGGCCAGGTTCGCAAGAACGGCGCGCTCGACCGCGTCGGGCCGACACGGGATGTCAACGGCCAGACATCCGCGACAGTGAATAGTGACAAGACGCTCCAGGAAGCACTGGCGTTGCAACCAACCGAGTATGGAGGATATTGGCTCTGGCCGGTGCTCGAATCGACAGGAAAGCGAGAAGGAGAGATTGTGCTGGGTATGCTGGGCGTGCGCACACGCACCGATATGCCGGAGATCAGCCAAGAGGAACGGGCCTTGCTGGCGCAGCAGATTGAGAGCGTCGGCAAGGGATTGCTGGATCGCAAATTGCAGATGCAGGTTATGGTCGCCTTGCGCCGTATCATTCCTGGCATTGACCGCATACAGCAGATTCGCGGGATTGTGCCCTACGTGTCGGATAATACGGAAGTGCCTCCCGCCGAACTATTGGAGCCAAGCCCGATCCATAACCCTGAGTTCGAGAGTTGGGTAAAGGACGCACTCAGCCACTACTGGGGAGGCCCGAAGCTCACCCGCAGCCCACTTATGCAACTGCGGGTCGTGGATCGGGTTGTCGAAGAGGCAGACGGCAACCCAGGCAAAGCCCTGAGACTTGTGCTGGGCCGGGCAATTCAGAATCTTCGTCCAGGGGGGCGCCAGGACCTGAGCACGCCGGAGTGGCTCCTGTACAATATCCTGGAGATGCGCTTCATTCAAGGGCGCAAAGTTCGGGACATTGCCAGCCGCTTGGCGATCAGCGAGAGCGACCTGTATCGCAAACAGCGGGTCGCCATCGGCCAAGTGGCGCAGGTGTTAACCGACATGGAGCAGGAAGGCTGGGATGACCTGCTCAGCTTTCAGGAAGAGGACGCGGCAACATTGGCAAGCGATGGCGGATGATGCAGGTGAGACGCCCACGATCCCAGATTTTACGCGGCGCGGATTCCGATTGGGGACAATAACTATGGCTGCCAGGCGGCGCAGGCCGCGGCGAAAGTATCAGAATACTGGCCCGAAGGCTGGCTTGCAGGCGACGCTACATGCGCTGACGGTTAAGTTCGGCAAGGACGCGCTGGGCGTGGGGGTCTTTCTCCTGGGGGGATACCTGGGATATTCGCTTTTCACTCTTGGCCAGGATTCATGGTGCGCAATTCTGGCAGGCAGGATGGCCTGGCCGCTGGCGCTCAGCCTGCTGATAACGGGGGCCGTAATCATGCTGGGGCGACAGGCCGGTTACTGGAATCCAGAAGCGCTGGTAGGCGGGGAGTTGCTCTTGTTGTCCCTGGCGTCACTGGAGTTTATCAGCGGTCACGAAGTCGCCGACTGGGCGATGCCGAACGGTGGCGTTGTAGCTGGTGGGCTGGTGGGCTGGGTCGCTGGCAACGTGCTGATCAGCGCGCTCGGACAGCTGCCGGCCGCACTGTTTGCCGCTCTGCTCGGTCTGCTGAGCGTCTATCTGCTGTTTCGCCATACCCCTCTGATCTATCTGGCTGGCAACGTTGCTCTTGTACCGCAGCTACTTGCAAAGTCGTTGTCCGGTCATTCCCGGCGCTTCGCTCACGACCAGAACGAGACTGCGCCCCTGAATCAGGAGGATGATTCCGAGCTTGATTTTCCCGACGAGAATGACGTCAGCGCACCGATATTCGATGGACAAGAGACCGATTCTTTAGAGTCGGGCGAATTGCCGCCGGAACCGCCTGAAATTCCCGTCGCGGGACGACCGATGCAGGCGGAACTTCAGATGCCAGCGGCCGTGCCTGCCAGACGCAAGGCTGAAGGCGCTGGGTCGGCAGACGCACCGCTCAAGCGGACGCGTAAGGCGGAGGACTTACCCTCAACGGCGCTGCTGGACGACGAAGCCGCTCAACTGAGATGGGACATTGAAGGGATGGCCGAAATCATCCATCAGACGCTATGGGATTTCGACATTCCGGTGGAGATAGTCAACATTGAGAGTGGGCCGACAGTCACCCAGTTCGGCGTGCAGCCCTTGTACGTCGAAAGGGGTGGTCAGAAGCGCAAGGTGCGGGTCAGCCGCATCGCCTCAGCCACCGACGACCTTGCGCTGGCGTTGGCCGCCCCTGCCATTCGCATCGAAGCGCCGGTGCCGGGACAGCCCTATGTCGGCATTGAAGTGCCGAACCCGGAAAAGACGATGGTTGGCGTGAAGGGGATACTACAGAGTAAGCAGATGGCCAAGCAGGGCGGGACGCTACCGCTTGCGCTGGGCAGGGGCACGTCGGGGATGCCCGTCGTCTCCGACCTTGCGCGCGCGCCGCATCTGCTCATCGCGGGGGCGACCGGCTCCGGCAAGTCGGCCTGCATCAACGGTCTGATCATCAGCCTGCTGATGCACCACGGACCTGAGAGCCTGCGCTTCATCATGGTGGACCCCAAGCTGGTGGAACTGCCCGGCTACAACTTTATCCCTCACATTATTGGCAGAGTGATCACCGACGTGGAACAGGTTCACGGCGCGCTGACGTGGCTGCTGCTGCAGATGGATGACCGCTACAACCTGTTTCGAGAACATAAGGTGCGCAACGTCACCGCATACAATGCTCTGGCCCGAAGACGCAAAAAACTTGAGCCGCTGCCCAACATTGTCCTGATTGTGGACGAATTGGCCGATCTGATGATGACCGCGCCGGAGGAGATCGAGAAGCAGCTGGTTCGCTTGGCACAGATGGCGCGGGCGACAGGCATTCATCTGGTGTTGGCAACGCAGCGCCCCAGCACTGACGTAGTGACCGGCCTGATCAAAGCAAACTTTCCCTCGCGTATTGCCTTTGCCGTCACGAGTCAGATCGACAGCCGCGTCATCCTGGACACACCCGGCGCCGAGAAGCTGCTGGGGCAAGGGGATATGCTCTTCATGCGACCAGACAAAGCCAAGATTCAGCGAGTTCAGGGCAGTTACGTCCACGACTCAGAGATCAAACGTGTGGTCGACTGGTGGCAAGAACGGGATCGTCTGGAGAATCCCGATGGCCCAGCGGCGAAAGTTGCGCCGTGGATCGGTTTGCTCGATAGGATGGATGACGAGGAGGAACTGATTGCGGATGCTGTCGACGCCATCCGCGGCGAGAAGACGATCAGCGCCAGCTTCGTGCAGCGGGCGTTGAGGATCGGCTACCCGCGGGCGGCGCGACTGGTCTCTCTGCTGGAGTCGAAGGGATTGGTTGGCGCGGATCCGGGCGGCGGCAGAGGCCGGGCTGTGCTTCTCAAGGCCGACACGGAAGCTGAGGAAGAGGCGTTCGAGCAGATGTAGAACACAGAGCAGTGTAGAGTGTATGGCTTTGCCATTCAGTTACGCCCCCATACCCAACTCAGGAGCGCACGAGATGCCATACTCATTCCAGCCAGATGCGATGTACCGTATGCCGACCCATTTCGGCCCGCGAACAGGCCCTCGCCGCGGGCCGGACGGACGCGGATTCGACTGTGTAGGCAGCCCCAAGAGCCGTTCCCATGCTATCAGTTATCTGACCCATGCGGCGGCGTTGGAGGGGCTGCTGCCACCGGGCTTTGCCCTGAATGGCGAGCCTGTGGTGACGGTCAACGCTACCAACATGAAGGAGATCGATTGGCTGGCGGGGCGGGGCTACAACACATTGGGGGCGTCAATTCCGGTCTCGTACACCGGGCAAGTTGACCACTTAACCGGCAGTTTGCTGCTGGTGCTGTGGGAAAATCTGACCGATCCGATCCTGACCGGCCGCGAGGAGTTGGGATTCTCCAAGATATATTGCGAACTGCCGGAGCCGACCGTCTACAACGGCGCGACCCACTGTTTCGGCAGTTGGCTCGGTTTTCGCTTTCTGGACATGAGACTGGATGACATGGAGGCGTTGACGGAGGAGGAGATCGTCGCCCAAGCGGCAAACGTCACCAGCGACGGCACGCTCCACTACAAATACATGCCGCGCACCGGCGAATGGGGCACGGCGGATGCCGAGTACGCTGTGCTGACGCCAGCGCACACGCCCAATCGCCGGGTGCTGGGGATGTGGCGGGGCCAAGGGTCGGTGCAATGGCATCGGGCCAGGTGGGAGGATATGCCCACTCAGTACAATATCGTCAACGGGCTGGCGGATCTGGAGATTCTGGAGTATCGGGGCGCAGCGATCACGCAGTCTATCGGCGGCAAGGATTTGAGCGATCAGCGCATTCTGAAATAAGGGGGCGCGACCCGAATTTCGGAGATAATTCGTCGTTATGCGTTACCCCCACTTGATGATGCCAACCAAGACACCTGTCCATATCCCTGTCCACAGTAGGAGCCGCCATGTCAGATCGGCTTTGAGGGTTTGAATATCTACCTTCGTAGCCAAAGATTTGTCCCTTTCTTCCAGCCGCGCAAGCCGTTCCCCCATTGCGGCGATTTGTTGTCCGTCTGTATTTGCGGTCATCTCTTGTTTCCCGTTGCGATGTTTCAAAGGCAATGAGAACTGAATCATACGCAGCCAGAATAGCACTTTAGAACATTATTGTCAATTGCAATGACTTGGTAGCCAGGGCTATTGCCAAGTTGGCAATAGCAGCGGATTTTGCGCTGTCACAGGACGAAAACGAGATATCGGCAAGACTGAATTCGCTTGTGTGAGGCCTGACGTTGCCGTGTTTGCAAACCAGTCGAGCCAGCATAGCCGAACATCTTGAGGTTCGCGATTGCCTTACTTGGTAGCGCACTGAGAATACGCTGCTTTCCAGAGGGTGATATAATATCGGTTGGAGAGATTCCTTTTGGGGAGCAGACCGGAAATCCGAGGCCTTCACAAATCACCAAACTACAAGATTTCTATGGCCTTCATCTCAAGGTTCTCAGGTTGACACCTAATACGACAACCGCAGTTACGGTGATAGCGTGAAGAAAGGACAAAAAGAGCCTTCAAAATGGCAACGAAGACTGCTGTCCGCTCAGTTCCCTTCCGCCTCCAACAGCGTTTTCTGAACTTTTTTTCGCCGGGGCGATCACAATTCACTGAATTGCGGTTGTAGTACTAAGAGGTATAGAAAATAGCAAGGTAGGTTAGAAATGTCACTAGACTTCTCAAAGATCATCACCGCCGAGCCTGGAAAACGGGGCGGAAAGCCCTGTATTCGAGGGCTGCGTATCACAGTCTATGACTTCTTGGAGTACCTGGCCTCCGGCATGTCGAATGACGAAATCCTTGCCGATTTTCCCGATTTGCGGCGAGAAGACATCCGGGCGTGCCTGGCGTTTGCCGCTGACCGGGAACGTCGCTTCGTTTCGCTACCTCCGGCATGAGGCTCCTCTCCAATCTGATTCTTTCTCCCTATGGCGAAAAGTGCCGCCCCTTCTGGTTTCGCTTTGTTTGACAACGGTTGCTACTCGACAAATGCCCAGGTTTTCGTCAGCAAGTTCTGGAGCTTCCATCGTGTTCCTAATTTTTGGTTCATATATCGCCTCTGTGACTGGGGCGCCTACATCATCATCGTCCCGCCGGCGACGGGGATGGCGAGGCCGGTGAGGAAGTCGGCTTCGTCTGAGGCCAGGAAGGCGACGGTGCGGGCGATGTCGTGGGGCTGAGCGAGTCGACCGATCGGCGTGCGCGCCAGTGACCTGGAGAGCAGTTCATCCGTCGCTTCGTCCAGCGGCGTACCCGGCTCCGAAAGCACGCTGGCCATGTGGCCGATGCGCTCCGTGGTGGTCACGCTGGGGCAGACTGCGTTGACGGTGATGCCGTGGGCCGCCAGTTCCTGGGCCAGCGATTGGGTGAAGCCGATCACGCCGAACTTCGAAGCACAGTAGGCGGCAAAGCGGGCCACCCCCTTTTTCCCAGCGGTTGACGCGACGCTGATGATGCGTCCGCCCTCGCCGCGGGCGAGCATATGGCGTGCGGCGGCTTGGCTGCACAGGAATGTGCCCTTAAGGTTGACGGCGAGCACACGATCCCAGTCGGTCTCCGGCAGTTCGACGACCGGCACGCGGTCCCCGGCTGCGCGGGCGCCGGCGTTGTTGACCAGGATGTCGATTCGTCCGAGCGTTTCCAGCGTCTGTCGCATCGCGGACTGAACTGAAGCGGCGTCGGTCACGTCGCAGGTCAGAGCCAGGGCGCGGCGTCCGCGCGCCTCTATCTCCGTCTGGACTGCCGGCAGGCCGCCCCAGTCGGCGTCGGCATAGGGTTGGGCGGTGACGTCGGTCACAACGACGTCCGCGCCCTCTTGGGCCAGGCGCAGGGCGATGCCTCTGCCGATGCCATGCTCGCCGCCGGCGCCGGTGACGAGCGCGACTTTTCCATTCAGATTGTACATTTCGCTTATCTCCAAGGAATGATTTACAATGGTGGCTGGGTATGGGCGGTTAGCTCAGCTGGTTAGAGCGATTCCCTTACAAGGAATAGGTCGGCGGTTCGAGTCCGTCACCGCCCACCAGACAACAAAGAATCAAGAACTTCCAAATGTCAAGTTGTGGAAAGCAGTTGCTCTGAAACTGACTGGGGCTACGGTATCTATCTTGGAGTTTTTTGATTCCCAATTAGGGCCTTTGAGGCCGAAGCTTCTCCGACTCTCGAACCAGCTCCCGACCGAAGTCAAGTCGCTTATTGTTGGGACGGTGCGATTCAAAAATGGGGTAAGCTTCTGGTTGGCTTAACTGGCATTGGCGATCCTTTAGACTGGTTGACCCCTAGACTGGCGCACACCATTGTACGGACAGGGCGCGGGTTTCCAATTTGAACGCACTTAAACATTCAATGCAAATCAAATTGCGCACGGAGCAAATCTAATCGTGCTCATTAGGACCGAGTCTCTATCAACAATACCAACGCTTCGATTTCTCAAACACTGTTATAAGTTCGTCAGCCAAGAATGGCAGCATGCTGAGAGGGAACAATCGCCGGATCAAGGATTCGAAAAGCGTTTCCGCGAAAGCTGTTTACAACACTTGCAGAATTGGTCTATCTCTCAAGAGCGTGAAATGGGCCTTGGGGCAGGTCTAGAGACGTCATCAGGTGTGTTGCATGAAATTGACATTGTTGCCAGAGGACCAAACCTGACCGCGATCCTAGAAATGAAGAATCGTAGTGGGAAATTGCCAGACAAGAATGATGTGATAGTTTTCTTCGCCAAGGTATTTGACTACTTTACTGGAAATCCGGCAATCTTATTTGAGGATGTTTGCCTCACATTCATGTCTAGCGTTTCATTTGAAGACAGAGGGGTGGCAGCCTGCTTGGGTTTAGGCATCCACCCCATTGCACCTGGCATCCGGCCACTCCCGATTCTTGTTGACAATGCGAGAATTATGGAATCAAAACTATCAAGAGGTCTGGCAATTCCTTCCGACTTACGGGAACGTCTCGGTGATTTGTGCGCGCAACTCAACAATCTTTCTTCTACTTTGAGCGAAACTTGGTTGGACAGCCGGTGTGGCGTTGTTTCAGATGATAGAATTCTGATTAGGGCAGTGGCACCATTGCCAGTTGACGCTTTGGCCCACCAAGTCAGGCAGGCCAATAGTGACTGCACGGAGATCCTTAGGGCCTTCAAAATTGCAGCAGGTCTTGAAAAATGAATATAACAAGCTACAACACTGCAGACGTCAGTTATCATTACATAGGGCTGCGCGTACTGGACGCAATGCAAAAAAATTCAGGACGCAGCAATCAAGTCGAAACTATTTCACGTAGTGTGCTCAAATACGTGTACGACAAAGCCTTGCGTCTGATGCTACCTGAACCTAAAGGCAGATTCGAAACGGTTGGTGAAAAGGTATGCCAAGAGTTAGTTCACTTTCAATTCGCACGCTCAACCAGTGCGGGTTATGAGTTGACCGAAGCTGGCAAAGAGGCACTTAGCTTGTTAGCATCGCGAAAATACATGGAGCTACGCAGACTAATGGTCGCAACTCATCTTCGAACCTATGACAACCTTCGTGCGGTAGTTCAGACTCACCTTGAAGTGAAATCCGTATGGCGCCCAATTGTAACGCCCAAAGTGCTTGGAGCAGAAGGCAATCTCCGAAAAATGCTTGAGCCCACCTTCGGAAAAGATGCGACCGCCGAGGTTGCAATTTTAACAAATGGTTACATGGGAGAAAGCCCAAAGAAACTCGAAAGCATATTACATAGCAAAATCATTAAACGAATTGTGCCCAATCACAAAATTGCTGTACCAATCTTCACGGCCATATGCAATCGGTTGGTCAGCCTAAGGTTACTGAACATTCGACGAGAGAATTGCCAAGGACTCGAGTTTACGAAGAGTTACTCGCCCTGCACTCCCCAATCTCCTCCCCTCCCTTGGTATATGCCGCTGAGAATATCGTTGGGCCAGAGTGAGACTTTCAATATCTATCTGTGTGAACCCGATCTGGCGGACGCTTCTCACCAAGACATTCTGCTAGGCGCGGTAGACAAAGCATTCTGCAAATTGTCTCCCGAAGGTGGGTACTACGACATTCCTGAATTGAGAGACTGGGTATGCGAACACCTTATGATTCCCGAAGCCGCCTTTGATGACGGTCTTAACTTTTTGCTTGATAGGATGCCACCTGTTCTGTCGGTAGGTCTACGCTACCAAGGAATATCAGGTCAACGGAAACCTTTGGTCCGGAACCGTCGGGATACCCAGATATACAACTTAGTAAGGAGACTTTAGTGCTGAATCTGCCAAGGAAACAATCTGTTTCGTCGTCGACACACTATGACTCTCTGGGACTTAAGGACTTGCCGTTCCCAACCGAGCCGGTACTCGATCCCAAGAGTATGGACCCACGCCGCAATGGAGCAATCTACGCCCAATCTCCTGTGAAGGATGCGGTTAGAAAGTTTGAGCAGTTGCTGATTCGCCCTGATGACTTTCACAACCGTGTTAGGTTAGCATCTCTCTGGTCAAAGGGTGACTCACAGCAGGGACGTGGGATGGGCAAGACAGCGTTGCTCCGTTTCTTTCAACAGAGGATTAACTCAGACTGGGGATTATCAGAATTTAAAAGCCGGTTGTCGGCCGTTGTCATCTACGTAGCATTCCCGGCTCAAGTAGACAGGCGCTACATGGAACAGCTAGCCTGGGCCGCGCTGGTGGATACGTGTAGGAATGGAGTTCTCAAAGTGGCACGAGCGGCTTTGAGACGCGACGCTCTCTCGGACCACCAAGTTGAGGCCGTCGTCAAGGCAAATGGTGACACAGACTACGCCAATTTACTTGACGATGATATTCTAAGGGCTAACCAGATCTCACCTTCCAACATGAACGACACGATAAAGAAACAATTGGTACAAGAAGACCTAGGACAGGCAACTGCAGAAGCCTTGGCAAATGGCTCATTTGAAGATTACGTCCGTAGTTTAAGGAGGGATGGCAACCTTGACCCATACTATATTCCTCGGGATACAAAAGGCTTGGATTACTCCCGGTCGCTATTCTTCAATGACATCGTGAATTACCTGAGGGTTGCTGGTTTCTCCGGGGGCTATCTGTTTGTTGATGATATAGAAAACCTAGTGGACCAAATGACAAGGAAACATCGTCTCGAATTCGCCAAAGAGTTTGGCCTTTGTACCGTGAGGCCAGGCTATGCCAATACGGCATACAACTTTTTCTCTTGCGTGCTAACCACCCATCAGTCATCCAGCGTCCCTCTCGCTCAGGCGTGGACTGACGCGGGATTGTCCGCGATAGCGCGCCTAGGTCCCGATGCTCCCACCTCAGTTGAGTTGCCCCTACCCACCCAGGACCAGGCTCGGGAAATCATCATCGCGCATCTAGATTATTATCGCGTAAACAGGAATGAGAACGGCACGATAAACCCGTTTGAAGAAAGCGGACTAGACACTCTGGTAAGCAATAACCAGCGTCCGAGAGACCTTCTGTCAAATGCTGCGCGCGTACTCTTGCAAGCAGCGAACAGAGGAATCGTGTCCATAGACGCCGAAACGGTGAAAGAGGCAATTGACAGTACTGCTTCGCTGCCTGTCACTGACTTCACTACCGACCTTGACGAAGCACTATAGTGCTGCATTCAGACGGGGTCGTTATGACTTGAAAAGTAGGATTGGTCTCATTGTATGCCCATTGAGCAACAGTGAGAAACGACATAACAGGGCGTGAATTTTAGTAGAAGCAACGTAGAGTTGACATTTAACCCTCAAGCCAGTAGTTGAACCGTCCGTTTCTCGCGGGCGCTGAGTATTGCGGAATCGACGATCTGCTGGCCGATGCGGCCAATGGTCGGGGACAGGGGACCTTGCGGCATCTGTCCCGTCTCCAGGCAGTGGATGAAGAATTGGATGACGTTCTGATTGGGCGGCGAGAGCCGATCCACCGGCTGCTCGTATCCTTCGGGCCTATCGTGGGTCTGGACGCGCACCGTTTCCTCGTAGTCATAGCTGCTGATCGTTCCCTCGCTGCCTTTGAGAACAAAGCCGCACTTGGGCTGCGGCTGTAGCGTCCACGGGTTCGTGAATGTCCCCCAGCGAGTCTCAAACTTGGAGAGGCCGAAGGGATACTTGCAGATCGTGATGCTGTGCTCGTCCACCTCCAGGCCGGTCGGCTCGTCGACGACACTCGTCACCTCCAGCGGCGCGCGGCCGTCCAGGAACCATGTACCCAGCGTGACACCATAGCCCAGATAGTCCAAGAGCGAGCCGCCGCCTTCATTCTTCTGATAGAACCAGCTTTCATTTTTGCGCTGACGGAAGGCTTCGTCGGTCTCCACTTTGTCGGCCAAGTGAAAGAGGGGCCCGCGATTGCCATCGTAGTAGTGAACCTCGATCAGTTCGCCTATGACGCCCTCCTCCAATAGACGTTTGGCCGTCACGTGGCATGGATACCAGCGCAGAGGCCAGTTGATGATGAACTGCTTCTGCGTCTTGGCCATGGCAGCAATCATCTTGTCGGCGCCGGCAAGATCGACAGCGAACGGCTTTTCCAACAGCACATGCACATCGTAGGGGGCGACCTTGAGTACCCAGTCGGCGTGGCTGGCGGTGGAGGGGCACAGGATCACGATGTCCGGCTGCGTTTTCTCCAGGCACTCTCGGTAATCGGAGAAGACCCGCGTGGGAGGAATGGCGAAATTCTCGATCACTGTCGTCATGCGGTCACTTTCCGTGTGGCAGATGCCGACGATCTCTGCGTCAAGATGCTCATGGGTCATGCGCAACAGATCGCCCATATGCGAATGGTCGAAGTTGATGCCCGCAACTTTCCAGGTCATTCTTGTTGTCTCCCGTCGAACCTTATGTGAATCCCGTTTGAAACCGAGACTTTTCGGGCGGATAACGCAATTGAAACTGGCTGTCTCACCTGCCCTCACGCAATACGGAATACGCAATACGCAATTCAGAAAAAAGCGGGTTCTCAATGTGAACGCACATTAGTCCTCCATCGGACGCCGCTGTGAGATCGGATCTGAGTTCCGCCCGTTTCCTTAAGGCGTATTTGGATTCCGAATCGCTCGGTGTTCTCGCAATTATCGCAGAGTCTATGCGCAAATGTCCATTGGCGCTTGCGGGTGCATCCGAGATTATTGCATATCCCCATCGCGGCTGTCTCGCCCGCGCCCCGCGTAGCTGACAAGATAGGGCGAGAAGCGCGCCAAATATCCTGGATGCACCCCATCTGCCGAGCCTGTCACCTGCCAAAATTGAAGTGTGGTATAATACCTCTGTGCATCGGTCAGGCAAAGCCAACCCCCGGTTTTGAAGACTTTTTGTGATGGCCCTTCCATCAAGGTCTTCCGCCAAGAAATCTTCAAATGCACGCCTTGGCCGCCTGCCAACAGCGCCAGCCTCCGTCAACGCGAAAGAACGTTTCATTTCGTATAGTAGTAAAGGGGGGGGGGTAAAGCGGACATAGCGGACATTTTTGCAAGAAATTTCCTGCAATCCACCCCCTGACAGTTCGCTCACACAGCGATTCCCGCGTCACGACCCAAAATCCGGCACCCACACGAATTCGCTGCCCGCGCCCCAAAATGAAATCGCGTCCCCAGCTTTTTGGGGCTATCCGAATTTCTTAACTGGCGGGTGGGCGCGTCCTGATATGCTGGCCAATGCGCCTGCGCTTTAGTCAGAACCCATCCCCATGTCCCGAAAGCCACAATTCAGACAACGACCGCGCAAAAATCCTGGATGCACCCGTGCTTGCGCGCGCTGCCAGTTTCTCTGATAATACGCTATATTTCGATCTTCGCACCGACTTTAGTTGACGATGGAAGTTTCACAGCGCACTATGGCCGACTCTTTCTATTCTATCTATAGCCATGGATTCATCCGCGTGGCTGTGTGCGTGCCCCATGTACGGGTGGCTGACCCGGAGTTCAATACGACGCGCACGGTTGGTCTGGCCGGACAAGCGTCGGACGCGGGCGCGGCGATTGCGCTGTTCCCGGAATTGGGCATATCATCTTATGCGATTGACGACCTGCTCCAGCAGGATGCCCTGTTGGGTGGCGTCTTGGCGGGAATCAGACGGATCACGGAGGCCAGCAAGGATTTGACGCCCGTTCTGTTGATCGGCGCGCCCCTACGGTTCGAGCATCGCCTGTTCAATTGCGCCGTGGTTATCTACCGGGGACGCGTGCTGGGGATCGTACCGAAGACCTACTTGCCCAACTACCGCGAGTTCTACGAACGACGCCAGTTCAGCGCGGCACGCCATGCGGTCGGTCGGCATGTGCGCTTTCTGGGCGAGACAGTTCCGTTTGGCAATGATCTATTGTTTCGAGCTGAGATGAACAGTGCGGAGGAGACATCCACCGACGGGCAGCCCGCTTCGACGCAGGACGAGGAAGCGCAGTTTGCAGTTGGCGAGGGCGGATTCGGCCTGCACGTTGAGATCTGCGAAGATGTATGGACGCCGATTCCGCCCAGTTCGTATGCGGCGCTGGCCGGGGCGACCGTTCTGGCCAATCTGTCGGCCTCAAATATCACCATCGGCAAGGCCAACTACCGCAAGGACCTGTGCGCCAGCCAGTCGGGCAAATGTATCGCTGCCTATCTCTACTCCGCGGCTGGGCCGGGGGAGTCGACGACCGATCTGGCGTGGGATGGCCATGCGCTGATCTACGAGGACGGAAACCTATTGGCCGAATCCGAACGCTTCGCTGACCACGAACAGGTCATCACTGCGGACATCGACACCGAACGCCTGGCACAGAGCCGCATGAGGCTGACCAGCTTCAACGATTCGGCCGCTCTGCACAGACAGCAGTTGGAGGCGATTCGGACCATCGAGTTCGCCTTCCAGACGCCGAGGCTGACGGAGGGAAATGAAGGGGCAGAGTCACCGCGCCGATCGCGCCGCATCGACCGCTTGCATCGGCAGATGGAGCGCTTTCCCTTCGTGCCCAGCGATGCGGTGCGGCGCGATGAACAGGCCTACGAGGCGTACAACATTCAGGTGCATGGGCTGATGCAGAGGCTACGCGCCACTGGTATCGAGAAAGTCGTTGTCGGCATCTCCGGCGGGCTGGACTCGACACAGGCTTTGATCGTGGCAGCCCACACGATGGATCGCCTGAAGCTCCCCCGCGCCAACATTCTGGCCTACACTATGCCGGGCTTTGCAACCAGCGCCGGTACGCGCGGCAATGCGCACAGACTAATGGACGCCCTCGGCGTCAGCGGGCATGAAATCGACATCCGCCCAGCGGCGATGCAGATGTTTCGTGACATAGGCCACCCCTTCGCCGAGGAAAATCCAGAGTACGATATCACCTTCGAAAATGTGCAGGCGGGCGAGCGAACCAGCCATCTGTTCCGCCTGGCCAACTATAATGACGCTTTGGTGCTGGGGACCGGCGATCTGAGCGAATTGGCGCTGGGCTGGGCCACCTACGGCGTCGGCGATCAGATGAGCCACTATAACGTCAATGCGTCGGTGCCCAAGACGCTCATCCAGCATTTGATTCGCTGGATCATCGCGACATCACAGTTCGACGAGGCGGCCAGCCGCGTGTTGCAGTCGATCCTGGATACCGAAATATCGCCAGAACTGGTTCCGGGTGACGGAGCAGGCGACGGCCCGGCACAGTCAACGGAGGCCAAAATCGGGCCGTATGAGTTGCAGGACTACTTCCTCTACCACATTTCCCGCTACGGGTTCCGGCCCAGCAAAGTGGCATTCATGGCGTTGCAGGCCTGGGGCGAGCGTAGCAGAGGCATGTGGCCGGACTTTCTGCCCGATAACAAGCGCAATCAGTACGACCTGGATGCGATCAAGAAGTGGCTGGATCTGTTCCTGTTCCGTTTCTTCCAGATCAGCCAATTTAAGAGGACGGCGATTCCGAACGGGCCAAAGGTGGGCAGCGGCGGTTCCCTCAGCCCGCGCGGTGACTGGCGCGCGCCCAGCGACTCCTCCGCCGCGGTCTGGCTGGCGGAGTTGCGCAAGAATGTGCCGGACAGTGGATAGCGGCCTGTAGCTTGTAAACGACGGCAAATTCTGAAGACGCCGCCGGGCGGTTGAGGCGTCAGGATTCTCGGCGGCGGTTGCGCGGTCGGCGGGGGCGGCTGCGACGTTGCTGCCGCCTGGCTTGCGGTGCGGGACTGTCTGCGGGCATTACCGGCGGGGCATGGAGTGAGGCTTGATAGAAGTCGTCAACCAACATTGCCAGAAGCGTCTGCCCCTCTTCGGACTCCAGCCAGTCGGTCACCAGCGGTCGAAACCGCCGCATACGTTCGCTTTGCAGATTGTCGCGGCCGCGAAGTTTGGCCTCCAGCAAAGCGGTGACCCGCTCGGAGACGAGGGCGGCCACTTCCTCGTCGGTTGGCAGCTTGCGCTCTTCAAGGGGAATGCCGTAGCGCTTGGCGATGCGCTCCATCTGTATGCGTTCATCGAATGATGCGGTCAGCGAGATGGCAGCGCCAGAGGCGCCGGCGCGGGCCGTGCGCCCGGCGCGATGAATGTAGGATTCTGGATCTTCGGGCGGTTCGTACTGGAATATATGGGACAGTTCGGGGATGTCGATGCCCCGCGCGGCCACATCGGTCGCTACCAACAGACGAAGCTTCCCCTCGCGCACGCGGCTCAGTACCTGCTCGCGCTCCTGCTGACTCAGATCGGAACTCAGTTTGTCGGCGTCATATCCGAAGCGCTGCAAGACGATTGTCACATAGTCAACCGTGCGGCGTGTGTTGCAGAAGACAATCGCCGCCACGGGATTCTCGATTTCGATCAGCCGCACCAGCGCCCGATCTTTCTTCATGCCCGGATCGGCGTACAGAATGTGTTCGGCCTCAGCCACGTGGACACGATCACGGCTCAGGCTGAGGAAGTCCGGTTGCGAGAGGAACTGTTGGGCCAGACGCAGCACATGCGCGGGAAAGGTGGCCGAGAACATCGAGCCTTTTATCGGACTTGAAGGCAGGTAACTTTGCACTTGCAGCATGTCAGGAAAGAATCCCATTGACAACATGCGGTCAGCCTCGTCGAAGACAAGCAGATGCAGATCATCCAGGCGCAGAGTGCGCTGGAGCAGATGATCAAGGATCCGACCCGGTGTGCCGATCACCAACTGCGCGCCGCCGCGCAGGGCTTCCGTCTGAGGGCCGTAACCGACGCCGCCATAGACGGCGACGCTGCGCACGCCGGTTGCCTGACCCAGCAGCGCGGCCTCCTTTGACACCTGTAAAGCCAGTTCACGAGTTGGCAACAGGATCAACGCCTGGCAGACATTCTTGCGCGCATTGATCTGGTGCAGAATAGGCAGAAGGAATGCGCCGGTCTTGCCGCTGCCGGTGCGCGACTGGACCATCAGATCCCTTCCAGCAAGAAGATAGGGGATGGCCTTTGCCTGAACCGGCATCAGCTTTGTCCAACCGGCCCTGAAGGCCGCCTCCTGGGCCAGTTGGGGCAGTTCGGCCAGGCTGATTGCTGGCAGCGCGTTCTCCGGCTCGACCAGGTCAACGGGATTCACGTTTTCGTCAAAGGCGCTTGTTTCAGCCGGGGCGCGGGATTCGGCAATGTCTATGTCATGCTCTTCTGAAGTGTTTTGTGACATAAATTCCTTACTTAGGTGGCAATGAATTCGGGCAAGGACAAACACTACCTTGTACCGTTCACACCATTCTACTCTGTTCGCGGACGAACGCATAGAATCTGCCAGTGGCGAAGAGTATGCGCAACGAAGGCCGACGATGAAAACGGGCCGCGGCATTACACCTGGGGGCGATTCCAGGAGTTCGGAATCGCGCAGGGCCGGTGCGGCGCGCGCGAACTGAGCGGGCTAGGGCGGGGCGTTTGGCGTCAACAGGGAATAATCGGGAGAGCAGGCCCTAGAGGGAAGGCATGCGGCAATGCGCAAAAGGAACGAACCATCGCCGGCTGTGCCTTCTTTTCAGCCACTACCGAAGAGTGCCCTTGATTGCTCACAAGCCCTATCAATCAGAACCGGCAACTGATGGCTGTTGTCCAATTCCGGTCGCTGCTCAATCCAACCAAGCAGCACCATGCTCCGAATCAGAACAAAGATGGGCAAGAGTTCGATATCGGTTTCGGTTAAAGGTCGTACTGTGAGGTAGCCGGCGACAATCGCTTCGCGTATGGTGTCGAAAAAGGGCGTGTCCTGGTAATAGAAGATCGCCACCGCCAGTTCATATTGATGCCAACCGAAACCGGCATCGTCGAAGTCAATGATGTGAACGTGGTCGCCGGTGATGATCAGGTTGTCCGGGTGCAAGTCTGCGTGGATAAGACTGTAGGTTCCTCGCTCTTTGCCGTATCCGGTCAAGATTCGATAGATTTGATTGCGGGCGTGGATGATCTGCGCGCGCTCGCCCGCGGTCAGCTTCGGTTGTTCCCAGAAAGGCCCCCAGAACGGCTCATCACCCATCAGTCCATCGGCGTCAAATGCGTGGCGTTGGAAGCCGGGCGGAAGCGGCCAGGCCATGGCCTGGTTGTGGATACGGGCCGCAAGCTGTCCGGTCTTGTGAAAATAGCTGATCAGGTTCGACTTGTCGGTTTCCTGCTCAATCATCGTTGCCAGTGCGACGCCTTCAACCCACTCGACGAGACTCACGTATCTTGTCTGCGATAGCTCCGTCAAGAAGACGCTGACAAAGGCACGGCTATCATTGGTCAGTCGAGGAACGGGCGCGCCGATGCCAGCCTGATTGAGGGCGGCGACCCATGTCAACTCTGCTTGCAGTTCGGGCAGCGAATGATAGCCAGGACGGTGGAAGCGGAAGACGAAGGCCTGCCCGGAGTCAGTTTCGACCCGAAAGACGATGTTTTCGGATTGGGAAACCAGATTGATGCCGGTTACGCACAGGTCCCATGCCGCAAGCGCGCGTTCGGCGGATGTGAGCAGGGCTTGCTCGTTTTGGATTTCGTAGGTGTGGCGAAAGAAGCTGTCCTCTGAACTCGGATCGTAATTTGGGTCTGTCAATGGTGTGATCCTGAACTGAATTGCGGGGGGGCAGGCGAGGCGCTTGCGCTGCCAAAGTTTTGGCTATGCGATCGCAGTCGGCATCTCATACGACTTCAAGTTGACGGATACTCTCTGCGAACGCGGTCAAGAACAGGTCCGCGTGCTCCCGCTGGAAGACGAGCGGCGGTCGGATTTTCAAGACGTTGCTCAATGCCCCGGCGCTGCCGATGAAGAATCCTCTGTCTCGCAGGCTGTTTACGACTGCGGCGGCGCCGTCAGGGTCAGGGGTCTTGGATGCACGATCGCGCACCCACTCCATGCCGATGAACAGACCGTGGCCGCGCACATCGGCGAGCGGTTCGCACGAGTACTGCAATGTGCGGAGTTCGCATCGCAGATATGCGCCCACCTGGTCGACTTGATGGGCCAGTTCTTCCTCTTCGATCACATCAATTACGGCGATACCGACCGCGGCTTGAAGAGGGCTGGCTGCGAAGGTATTGAAGTAGCGAAAATGCCGCCGGAAGGTATCCACAAGCTCCTGTGAGGCGGCGACACCGGCCACGGGCAGCCCGTTGCCCATCGGTTTGCCCATCGTAACGATGTCGGGCGCGAATTCGGTCGCCTCATAGCCCCACCAGCGGCCTGTGCGACAGAAGCCTGCCTGCACTTCGTCGGCGATAACCAGCCCGCCTGCACGGCGAACCAACTCAGCAGCACGGGGCATAAACCCGCTTGGGATCGTCGGCAGCCCTTCGTTGGCAAGAATCGAGCAGACCAGCATCCCGGCCAACGGGACGTTGCTGTCTCGCAGGCTGTCAATGGCACTCTGCACCTCGGCCAGATAGAGTTCCGTCAGTTCCTCTTCGGACGCGTCGTCGCGCAAGGGGCGGAAACGCTGTGGGAAGGGGATGGCGCGAATTTCGTCTGGCTGCTGCGCCGCGCTCTGCTGGCCGACACGGGTGAACTTGCCGACTTCGGCGCTGTTGCCATGGTAGGCGGCGTCGGTGCAGATGATGCCACGGCCGCCGGTTGCGGCGCGGGCGATGCCGAGGGCGACTTCGTTGGCTTCCGTGCCGGTACAGGTGAAGACCACGCTCGTCATTGGGTCTGCGTGCAAATTCGCCAGCCGTTCGGCATAGTCCAGGACGCCTTCGTGCAGGTAACGGCTGTGGACGTTCAGCGTTTGCGCCTGCCTGTGCATGGCTTGGACGACGCGGGGGTGACAGTGGCCGACGCAGGGCACATTGTTGTACATGTCGAGGTAGCGGCGGCCCCCGTCGTCGAATAGCCAGACGCCCTCCCCGCGCACGATGTTGACCGGCTTTTGATAGAAGATAGGCGCCCCCGCACCCAGTAGACGATCGCGACGAGCAAGCAGTTCGGTTACTGTCATAATTGCTCCATTTCAGAGCTTGGGCAAAACCCATACTTCAATCGTCAAACTCGACCACAATATCGTTGCCGACGATGCGCACGGGGTATGTTTTGACGCGCACATTCGGATCGAGCAAGCAGCGTCCTGTGGCAATGTCGAAGGGCCACTGATGCCACGGACAGCGCAGGACCTCGCCTTCCCCTTCGACGGTCAACTCGGCGCTGTGGCCTGAGGGCGGCGCGGCGGCGGCGATGCGGCCCGTAAGTTCGCCGGTGCAGAGGGGGCCGCGCTTGTGGGGGCAGATGTTGCGCAGCGCGTAAAGTTCACCGTTGACGTTGAAGACGCCAATGCCGGCCCGGCCGCGAAATGGAACAACGATCTTGCGCTCTCCCGGCGGGATTTCCCAGGCTTTCGCAATGACGACCCTTGTCATTGCAGGTAGTCCTCCATACGCAGCATCTCCAGCGCATTGTCGGCGAAGATGCGTTGGTGCGCCTCCGGCTCAAGTTTGGGAAAAGTGGTGACAGGATCGTTCCAATCGAAATGAGGGAAGTCTGAACAGTAGACGAGCGTTTCGTCGGCGTGCAGCATCTCCAGGAACTGGTACAGTTGCTCGGTGGTCTCGGCTTCGTGCATTGGCTGCGAACCGACCCGTATATGCTCGCGGAAGTATTCGCTGGGCAGCCGCTTCAGCCAGGGCGTCTGATCGCGTATCGCCTTCCAGTCGGAATCCATGTGCCACATAACTGCCACGGCCCACAGCTGCTGCACCTCGGTCAGGGCGAACTTTAAGTTGGGGAACTTTTCAAAGACACCTTCGCAGATCAGTGAGGCTGCGTGCGTGCTGGCCACGTAAGGACGGCTCATGCGCGATTCCATGTAGTAAGTGGGAAAGCCGAGAGGCGTGGGCACTGTACGCGCCGCGCCGCCTCCGCCGCCTATGTGGGAGACGACCGGCAGGCCGTGCTCTTCGCAGGCTTCCCAGATCGGATGGTAGAAGCGGTTGCCAAACGGCAAACTGGTCCCCATGGGGATCAGCACGGCGACTGTATCCTTGCGGTCGGCCAGCCGCTTGATTTCGGCGACGGCCTGGGGCGGATCCGTGGGCGAGACAAGAATGGAGTTGACAACGCGATCATCCTTTTCCAACCAGTGCTCGATGGTCCAGTCGTTGAAGGCGCGGCAAAGCACGGCGGCCCAGTCCGGGTCCGGCAGGCCGGTGTACCCGTAAAACGGGGGCGGGCCGGTCAGCAGCGCGTAGTCGATGTTCCAAGGATCGAGATGCTCGCGCTGGAGAAACTCCAACGAAAAGTTGAAGTCGCGTTCCTTCAGGTCCGGGTCTTTCAGGTCGGGGCGATTGGTGCGGTAGGGTATGTTGGAATAGCCGCCGCTGGGAAGGTGCAGACCCTGATCGAGCAGATGGTTCTGCCAAAATCTGGACAGGTAGGGCAGCAGCTGTTCGGGCTGTTCAAAGTTGTGGTGAACGTCGCAGTCCACGATCTTGACGCCTTCTTTGGTCTGCGCGGTCCAGCCCGGCGCTGCGATCGGGGTTGCTCCTAGCTTTGTCATCGAAACGTCTCCTTGTGAACTCTCGGTCGCTTCAATCCAGGCGTGGGCGAAGCGTCTGTGATACGGCTCAGGTCGCCGCGGCGCTGGCGACTTGCGAACCCACCGGCTCTGTCTTAAGCCATACGTCGCGCTGTGGGAAGGGAATGGCGATGCCCTGCTTTTGCAGTTCAAGATAGATGTCTTCCAGAATCTCACTGAGCGAGGAAAGACGTTGCGCCGGATCGTCGATCCAGAATTGAATGCGGAAGAGCAGGGCGGAGTCTGCAAACTCGACCAGAAACGAGCGCGGCTCCGGTTCGGACAACACGGCCGCGTGCTTGACAATCTGAGCGAGCAGGACTTCATGCACGGCGCCGATGTCGGACCCGTAGGCGACACCAATGTGGGATTCGACGCGCAGGATTCGGTCCGACTTGGTCCAGTTGTCAAGACGTTGGGAGACCATAAGGGAGTTGGGGACAATCACTTCGGTGTTGCCGAATGTCTTGACGACCGTGGTGCGCAGACTCGTCTCTACGACCGTACCGCGTATGCCGTCGACCTCGATCACATCCCCATCCCGAATCGTTCCCTCCGTCATCAGGACCAGACCTGCAATATAGTTGCTGGCAAGGTTCTGGAGTCCCAGTCCCAGCCCTATGCTCAGCGCGCCAAGCGGCACCAGAAAGATTGACAGATCCACGCCAAGGAAGGAAAGAGAGATGTACACCCCGGCAAAAAGAATCGTCAGGTAGATGGTGGATCTGTAGAGGCGCCGGTTCGTTGCTGTGAGCGTAAGCCGATGCTCTACTCTACGTTGGAACTGGCTCGCCGCTGCGCGCGCCAGCAGGTAGAAGAGAAGCACAGACCCGAAAGTTATGATCAAGTCAACGAGTGTCAGGGGCGTTCCCTGTACTGTTGTAAGTGGAGAGTTTATGAAGCGGAAAATGCCGCCCATGCCGTCTGTCCCGTTCACTCGCTATGCCAGCTTGTAGAATTGGCGCGCATTCTCCGCCATAATGTCGCGCCTGACCTCGAAGGGAAGGGTAGCTGGCAAAGCGCGATCTGGGGAGTCAAAATCCCAGTGCGGATAATCGGTCGCGAACATCAGGCGCCGCCCGCCATCCATCTGCTCAAGCAACTGTTCAAAATGTCGGCGCTGCCGCGGCTCCTCCATTGGTTGCGTGGACAGCCAGAAATGCTCCCGCATATACTCGGAGGGCGCCCTCTTCAGATAGGGCACCTCGGCGCGCAGTCGCTTCCAGCTCTGATCCAGCCGCCAAGCAAGGGAAGGCATCCACGCGAAGCCACCCTCGATGATCACAATGCGTAGTTCAGGGAAATGCTCAAAGACACCCTCGCACACAAGGCTGGCGATCTGCGCCTGGAAAGCCTGGGGCATACCACAGTGATCTTCGATGTAGTAGGAGGGCCACCCGCCGGCTGTGAGGGGATGGCCGCCCGATCCGCCGAAATGGATGCCGATCGGCAGATCGTATTCCAGCGCGGCCTCGTACATCTTCCAATACTTGCGCCGCCCGAGCGGTTCACAGGTGCGGGCCACGAGCAGGACTTGCACGAAGCCGTCGTGGTCGCCAAGCCGGTGAATCTCTTCGGCGGCCAGGTTTGCGTCCTCATAGTTGACCAGCATCGACGCGCGCAGCCGCGGTTCCTGCTCCAGCCATTCAGCGATCTGATAGTCGTTGACGGCCCGCGCCAACTGTGCGCCGTACTCCAGATTCGTCTGTCCACCTGCGCCGGCGAGAGGATTCAGGATGCCGTAGTCCATGTCCCAGGCGTCGAGCAGTTGCTGGCGCATAAACCCCAGATCGGTGCCCGGCGGGCGTCCGCTTGGGGGCCAGGAGTCGGTACGGGCGGCGTTGGGTTGGGCGCGTGGATAGCTGCCGCCGTTATGGCCGCGCAGCCCAATCATCCTGTGGTGATCTTGCCACTCGGGCGCCAGATAGTCGGTGAAGATCTGGTTGAAGAGTGGATCATCATAGACGTCAAAGTTGTGAATATCGGTGTCGATTACCGCCAGGCGGGTCTGCTGGACGTTCGTCGGTTGTTTGGTGATCTCCAACTCCAGCGTCATGTTTGTTCTCCCTATAGTCGATAGAAAGCGAGGGCGTTCTCTGACCAGATATTGGCGTTCAGCGGTTCCGGCAGCGTGACCGGCCAGGCTTCATCATCGCTATCGTAATGCCAGTGGGGATAGTCGCTCGCGAACATGAGCATTGTGTCCGACTCCATCTGCTCGATGGTCTGGAGGATGTAACGGGGGTCGGGCGGGGCGCCGACCGGCTGAACCGTCAGGCGCATATGCTGACGGATGTAGTCCGACGGCGCACGTCTGACCCAAGGCGTGTTGGAGCGCAGTCCTTTCCACTCCTTGTCCAGCCGCCACATGAGGGACGGCATCCAGATGAACCCGCCTTCGATGAGGGCGACGCGCAGGTCCGGGAAGCGGTCAAAGACGCCTTCCGCAATCATGCTGATCACCTGGGACTGGAAGACCTGCGCCATGCCTGCATGTTCTTCGAGATAGGTGGATGGCCACCCTACCGGTGTCGGCGGATGGCCGGGCGCGCCGCCAAAGTGGATGCCGACCACCAGACCGCGCTCGACCGCGGCGGCGTAGAGCGGATCGTAAAAGCGATTGCCATAGGGGATATATGAACGGACGGGCAGAACAACCTGAACGAACTGAGGATGATCGCCGAAGCGATGAATCTCTTCAGCGGCGCGGGCGGGCGCCTGGCTTGGCACGACCAATGAGCCGCGCAGCCGCGGTTCGGGCGCGAGCCACTCGTCGATCTGCCAACGGTTTGCGGCTGTAGCCAGGTCGACAGCCAAATCCTCCTGTTTGACGCTCTGCACGCGGTAGGCGCAGTTGAGGATTCCGATCTCCGTTTCCCAGGGAGCCAGCGCCTGCTCCTGAACAAGCCTCAAGCTGGAACCGGCTGGCCCGCCCTCGGGCGGAATGCTGCCCGGTCGCGCTGAGGTGGGCGCACCGCGGGCGTAGTCGTTTGTCTGGGGACCGTTGAAGGCCGAGCCGCGGATGTAATCGCACCAGTAGTCGGCCAGGTAAGGCATCAGCTGGTCGATAGACGACACTTCGTTGTGAATATCACAGTCGATCACACGGTTTGAAAGGGTTGGCGGCTGCTCAACGGGCAATGGTTTTTGAGCTTTGCGCCGCCGCTGCCGGGGACTGCGCCCATTTCCTGCCCCGTTCGACCGGGCTTGCGGCGTATTGGCATTTGACATCATGGCGCGCTGATCTCCGACCTAGAGTGTGATGGCAAGTGCGCTGACTTACGAGTTGGTGAATTCTACCGCTTTGCGGATTCGTCGTCAACGCCGCACGGGGATGGCGCGTGCATCCGAGATTTTTGGGCGATGATGGCAGGAGCCGTTGGGTTGGCAGGCTGGCCTGACCTGTAGTTGACATGAGGAAGAGATTCCCAGGTCTGGATGCCACGTATTGACGGCGGGTTCGACAGTTTCTTGTATTGGCGCTCCAATGGAAGACAAGTCCGTCAAGAAATCTTCAATTTGACAGTTTTTTGTATTGGCGTTAGACGAAAGACAGTTCCGCCAAAAAATCTTCAAAAGGAATAGTTGAATGCGCTTCCGCTGCGCGCGCCCAGAGGGCACCCGAGCGCCAGTCATGAATGTGCTAGCGCTCCGCTATATGAGCGCGATTTTACTAAACGTTCAGGAAAAAATGTCCGCTTTGTCCGCTTTACCCCCCCCCCCCCTCTCGATTACTATACGAAGAAAAATGTCTTTTTTGCGTTTACGGAGGCCGTCGCTGGCGGCAGGCGGCCAGGGAGTGCAACGGGGTCTGGTTCGGCCGGATGCCTGCACGACAGACATTGTACCACACTCTTGTACTGGTGTGCGGCCGGGCCTCTCTCAGGGGTGCGGTTAAAAATGGGGGTGAGTTTTCGGCGACCTCTGGGCAGCCACACGGATTGCGGGCGAGACGCCCGCGTTCCCAGGGGCGATTCCCCAAATCTGGACTGCACCCCGGCAGGCGTGCATCCGGAATTCTTGGCGCGCTTCTCGCCCTATCTTGTCAGCTACGCCGGGTGCGGGCGAGACGCCCGCGATCCCAGGGGGATATGCAAAAATCTCGGATGCACCCATCTCTCAGGGCGTATCCCAGATCATAGGAGAGATTTGCCTGACCATTGGCGGCTTCGATCAGGTCGATGGGTTTGGCCTCTCTTGACGGACAATCAATTGGCATGCACCCACAACAATCCTGGATACGCCCCGCCGAACGGGGATGGCTTGCAGCCGCATTCCCCTTCCTCTATAATTGAGTTTCAGGTCAGGCATTTCCAACCCCAGCGCAAGGAACTGTTCGCAGATGGATTCGAGTGTTCAGCCCCGTCAACGACTGCTCTATTTGCATGCGCGCACGCCGAGCGTCATTTCCGACATTTTGGGGTACACGCTGATAGAGCCGACGGAGGGTTTTCAGGTTGAGATCAGCGGCGGGGAGTTCGAGTGGCCTTACACGACGGTGCATGATGCGCTCGTTGACGGCTGGCAGATTGTTCAATTCCCGCACATGCAGTCCCCGTACAGCGACACGGATCTGGATGTGATCGGCTACGAGTTTATCCTGCAAAAGATGGAGGTCATCCCGTGATTGACACAAAATACCTGCTTACAGACGTTGAAATGGCCCGTTTTCTCGTCAACGACTATCATATGGTCGAACCGGAGCTGCCCGCAGGGCTGAACGAGCACGTTGCAGAGCAGCTAGACAGCCTTACAGCCAACCCGGGGGACGCCATTACCGAGACTGTCCCTGACCTATGGCAGGTATTGGAGCATCCGTCCGTGCGGGGCGCACTCATCAGCCTTTTGGGCGAGGACTATACGGTCAACTCCCACCGCCATTGGCATTGCAAGCTACCCGGTTCGGGCTATATGCAATGGCACCAGGATAGCACGAACAACCGCAACACGCAGATCGACCGCCTGTTGGGCCTTTACTATCCGCACACGATCACCGCGGAGATGGGTCCCACCGTCATCGTTCCGGGCACGCAGTTTCGCAATGCGCCGACCGACAGGATGTCCACTTACACGAATATACGCGGGCAGGCGTCTTTAACCGTGCGTGCTGGTACGGTGGCATTTACGCACTATGATCTGTGGCACGGCACGGCCAGCAATCGCTCAGGCGTAAAACGCCACATGATCAAGTTTCTCTTCAACCGGGCCAGCGACAATAAGGCTCCGACCTGGAGTCACGATCCGGAAGAACTGAGCAAGCCGCGCGATTGGGGCGCTCGCGACAAGGCGCAGGACGCCAACAACATCCTCACTTTTGGCAATCCGCTAGGGGTTTCGCAAAGCGATCATTACAAAGAGCGGAAAATCCGCCAGGCCTGTTGGGACGAACTACTGGGGCGGCCAGCTTCGAATTGAAGGTCATCCGCCTGAGCATCCGACTCCACAGAGAGAGCAATGAAAAATGGATGAACTTTCTGGCTTCAATCGTAAACGCTGGAACGGTCTGGTGCGCGCCGGCGTACTCTATTCACGGCCCAAGCTGGATTTGGACGAAGAGTCTGCGCGGGAGATTGTAGATGAGAACGGTCTGCTTGGCGACGTGCGCGGCAAGCGAGTGCTTATCCTGGCCGGCGGCGGCGGTCAGCAGTCGGCCGCTTTCGGTTTGCTGGGCGCGCAGGTAACGGTGCTTGACCTCTCCGACGAACAGCTGGCGCAGGACCGACGGGTAGCAGACCACTATGGGCTGGCCCCTGTATTGCACCAGGGCGATATGCGCGACCTGTCCCGCTTCGGCATCGACGCCTTTGACATTGTGTTCCAGCCCTTTTCAATCAATTTCGTGCCGGACGTGCATCCTGTCTTTGCAGGTGTAGAACGCGTCCTGAAGGAAGGCGGGCTTTACTACGTTCAGTGGCACAATCCGTATACGCAGACTTTCAACGCCGATGATTACGACCCCGTGCGTGGTTTTTCTTCGAATTCGATCTACGCCGATGGAGAGATTGACGCCGTGGCGATCTACGGCACGGACAACTGGAGCGTAACGCAGGAAGACGGCACGGAGATTGAAGTGCCGGGCCCGCGCGAGTTTCGCCACACCATGCGCACGTTTATCAAGGGCCTGATCGCCAGCGGGTTCGACATTCTGGCCTTTGACGAGCATCGGACGTGGGACGACGATCCAGAGCCAGGCTCGTGGGAGCATTACAAGGCGGTCAGCCCGCCGTACCTGGCGTTCTGGACGAGAAGGAGGAGCGGAGGCGGTCAATGATCACGCTGATTGAAGCTCTGAACTATCGCTGCTTGCGCTACATTTCGAGACCGCTCAAGCCGTTTCATGTCCTTGTCGGGCCGAACGCATCGGGCAAGACGACCTTTCTGGACGTGGTCGCCTTCTTGCAGGACCTGGTATCAGAGGGACTAGATGTGGCCTTATCGAATCGTACCAACAATCCTGAGGAGTTGCTATTCCGACGCGAAGGGGACAGACTGGAATTGGCGGTTGAGGTGCGTATTCCCGTCGAATTGAGCGAACTTATCCCTAGGCCAGAACTGGATACCGCCCGCTACGAATTGACAATAGGCTTTGACGAGACGGAGCGCCAGTTCGAATTCAAAGAAGAGACTTTCATACTCAAGGAATGCCGCAAGTTGGAAGAGGCGCCGCGCGCGACATACCCCAATTCCCTAAAGGCGCCGCGTTCGCTGATTTCTCCCAAAGAACAGCTCGACACAAAGCTTGTGATTAATAGAGTGCCGGGGGGAGGCGCCCACTTCAGTAGCGAGCGTTACGCTCAGCCTGACATTGGCTGGGCCCCTGCGTTGAGAATTGGAACCCGAAGGTCGGCTCTCAGCTTCATTCTGCCATCTGATAGGGATTACCCTGTAGTCAAGTGGTTCCGGGACTATTTGAGCACTGGAGTTCAGTGGCTCGTTCTCAATAGCTTCAATATCCGGTGGCCCAGTCCCCCGAGCAAGGCATCGGGTTTCTCCCCAGATGGATCGAATCTCCCCTGGGTTGTTGCTCGCTTGCGGCAGGGAAACCCTGAAGGTTACCGTGACTGGATCGCGCACTTGCAGACGTCCCTCCCAGACTTGGAGGACATCACGACTTTCGAGCGGCCAGAGGATAGACATTGTTACATGATCTACGAATATGCCGGTGGGCTAAAGATACCTTCATGGCTGGTTTCCGATGGCACACTTCGACTTACGGCCCTCACGCTGCCAGCCTACATTGCCGATCCCCAGAGAATATATTTAATTGAAGAGCCGGAGAACGGTATCCATCCGCGGGCGGTGGCCACGGCGTATGATTCCCTTTCCTCCATGTATGAAGCGCAGGTATTGCTGGCGACTCATTCGATGATGGTTTTGAATACTGCAGCGAAAGATGACCTGCTATGTTTTGCGAAAGATGATTCTGGCGCAACCGACATTGCACTTGGTTCGGAGCATCCTATGCTGCAGGACTGGCATGGAGAGATTGCTTTGGGCACTTTGCTTGCATCGGGTGTATTGGGATGAAAGACCTAGTGATACTCGCCGCGGACAACAACTTGGAGAGCGCCTTGAAAGGGATGCTGGGGAGGTATAAGTCAATGAATATTCGAAGTGTCGATGCAGACTTCTTTGTCCATCCAGAGCACGACCCCGGTTGCGCCTTGCGTGGCGTTGAGTATTTGAACAGGCCCAGATTCCTGAACCAGTATCGCTACGGACTGGTGATCTTCGATCACGAGGGAAGTGGGAGAGAAAGTCTTAGCCCCCAAGAACTGCAAGACAAAGTCAACACAGAGTTTGCCCGCTCGGAGTGGGGCGAACGGGCAAGAGCGGTCGTTGTTGTTCCAGAATTAGAGGCATGGGTATGGAGCGATTCACCCCATGTTGCAGAGGTGGCAGGTTGGAAAAACGGAAACACCAGGCTCCGTCGTTGGCTTCAAGAGGAAGGATGGCTGAATGAGGGTGAAAGCAAGCCGGAACGTCCCAAAGCTGCCTTCGAATCAGCCTTGCGCGCGGCAAAGAAGAGGCGCAGTTCATCTTTGTATCTACAGATTGCGCAGAGAGTTTCCCTGTCCAGATGCGAGGACAGAGCCTTCCTGGAATTCAAACAGATTATGAGGAAATGGTTCCCGCCGGCAGACTGATTTTCTGTGTCCTGGGCAGGGACAGCGCTACAGACATAGCCAGGATTCCTCACTCTCCATCGAACGGAAAACTGAACGGGTCCGCCGTGTTCTCCATCTCCTTGCGCAGGAGAGCGCGGTGTTCCGACACGATCTCCCCATGGAAGGGCTGGTAGGCCAGATTTTGCGTTTCACCGGGATCGGTCTCCAGGTCAAACAGCAGTTCCGGGCGCTCGCCGTGGGAGAAGACGATGTACTTGTAGCGGGCAGTGCGGATCATGCGGCCTTTCTTGGTTACATCATCCCTAAAGGCTTGCAGTTCTGACACGACGCAGGTTCGTCCCGGCAATGCGGGATTCTCGATCAGCGGACGCAGGCTGTGGCCGCGCACATCCGCGGGGACGGCGATGTCGACGTAGTCGCACAGCGTCGGCAGCAGATCAAGCCCGGATACGAGGTGGGAGCGATCGACCTGATTCGCGGGAATCGCGCCCGGAAGCCGCATCACGAACGGCACTTTCACGACCTCCTCCCACAGCATCAGCTTGGTGACCCACTTGTGCGCGGCCACACCCTCCCCGTGGTCGCTCGTCAGGACGACCAGCGTTTCATCGCTGAGACCACTCTCCTCCAATGCCCTGAGCAGCCTGCCGATCTGCTGATCGACTCGCTCTGTCAAGCGGTAGTATGCGTAAAGATATTTGCGCCACTCAGTCTCGTCCCAGCCGGGCGTGAATCCGATTTCGGGAGCGTACACGGTTCGTTGGCGGCAGAGGTCGACAAACTCTGATTCATCCGCTAACGGCTGGTGGTTCGCGGGCAAGGGCGGGAGTTCGCTATCTGGCGGTATATCGACGAAATCACGTCGATCCATGCACCAGTAGCAGATGTCATGGGGATTGTGGAGCGAGGCGACCAGCAGAAAGGGTTGGGCGGATTCGGGATATGGCCGCTTCTGGCTGCGAAGGAAAGCAGTTGCGTGATCCGTCCAGATCGGATCAGTATCGGTGCCCAACTGACGCGGAACCCCCTCCGGGTATTCGTCGGACAGGAACTCAAAACCAGGTCCGTCGCTTGTTTTCTCCATTCCCTGACGGTAATGGGGGCCGAGGTGTAGCTTTCCGGCATAGTACGTTCGATAGCCGGCGCTTCGAAAGTGCGCTCCCATCGTTGGGATTCCCGGCCTTACCGCCGGGTCAGTAACTTCTACACCGGTCTCGTGAGGCATTCGCCCGGTAAGCAGGCTGCTGCGGGCTGGGCTGCATACAGGAAAAGTGCAGTAGGAGTCTGGAAACTCAGTCCGCTATGAACAAGCGAGTCCATATTCGGAGTATGCAAGTGTGGATTGCCATACGCGCTGATCGCCTGCTGAGTCTGCTGATCGGTAAAGATGACGAGGATGTTGGGTTGGGTCGTCATATTTGCCTCGAAGGTTGGCGCACGGAATGTCGGCTTCGAAGGGGAGCGCCCCAACCAGGAGAAGGGCCAGATTCGATGTGGAATCCGGCTCATCCCATCCGCTTGTGGCTGCGCCCGGGCGTGCGTTGTGGCCCGCGGCCTTGGCTTTTGCCCCGCACGCGCGGCGTCTTGCGGTTGTGGCTGCGCCCAGGCGCCTTCCTGTCAGATTCGAAGCGCGAGACGGGCGTCTCACCGCGTTCGGCACTGGTCGTGTATGCAGCTTGCGGCCTGTCTGCCGGGACTGCCTTTTCGATCGCCTCCAGAAGCGCGGCCGCGTCGTCTACCGATATTTTGCCTTCTTCGAGCATTCTGAGAATGGCAATGCGTTCTTGATTCATACTGTTATCTCCTACAAGACTTCACAGTTGTTCCGCTCATTGCTCTTCCATCTGAATTTCCCTGCGGCAATGTGTACAGCGTTATCTTCGCAGCAAGTACATGGCTCAGTCAAGAAGGTAGTTGGCGGAGGGTGCATGCGAGATATTTGGGCGATGATGGCAGGAGCCGGTGCGTTTGCAGGTTGGCCTGACCAGTAGTGGACAGGAGGAAGAGATTCCCAGGTCTGGATGCGGACGTATTGACGGCGGGTTTGATAATCTCTTGTATTGGCGCGTCAATGGAAGACAAGTCCGCCAAAAAGTCTTCAGAAGGAGCGGTTGACAACGCTACCGCTGCGCGCGCCCAGAGGGCACTCGAGCGCGATCATACTAAACGTTTAGAAAAAATGTCAGCTTTGTCCGCTTTTACCCCCCCCGCGACTACTATACAAAGTGGAACGTCTTGTTTGCGTTGGCGGAGGCCGTCGCTGCCGGCAGGCGGCCAGGGAGTGCAACGGGGTCTGGCTCGGCCGGATGCCTGCACGACCGACATTATATCACACTCTTCTTATGGTGTGCGGCCGGGCCTCTCACAGGGGTGCATCCAGGATTTTTGCGCAGCCGTTGTCTGAATTGTGGCTTTCGGGACATGGGGATGGGTTCTAATTAAAACGCAGGTGCATTTGCCAGCATATCAGGACGCGCCCACCCGCCAGTTAAGAAATTCGGATAGCCCCAAAATGCTGGGGACGAGATTTCATTTTGGGTCGCAGGCAGCGAATTCGTGTGGGTGCCGGATTTTGGGTCGTGACGCGGGAATCGCGGTGTGAGCGAACTGTCAGGGGGTGGATTCCAGGAAATTTCTTGCAAAAATGTCCGCTTTGTCCGCTTTACCCCCCCCCCCCTCTCCGACTACTATACGAAATGAAACGTTCTTTCGCGTTGACGGAGGCTGGCGCTGTTGGCAGGCGGCCAAGGCGTGCATTTGAAGTTTTTTGGCGGAAGACCTTGATGGAAGGGCCATCACAAGAAATCTTCCAAAACGGGGGTTGGCTTTGCCTGACCGATGCACAGAGGTATTATACCACACTTCAGTTTTGGCAGGTGCCAGGCTCGGCAGATGGGGTGTATCCAGGATTTTTGGCGCGCTTCTCGCCCTATCTTGTCAGCTACGCCGGGTGCGGGCGAGACGCCCGCGACTTTGAAGGTTTCTTGTATTGGCGTTGGCAATGAAAGCCTCTCCGCCAAAAAACCTTCAAACCCAGGGGGATTTGCAATAATCTCGGATGCACCCGTTGGCGGAAGCGGCCTGTTCTTGTCAGGATACTACACGAGATCCTTCATGGTGCGCAGATAGTCGGCGTCAACATCGTGAACCCGCATTTCAATCAGCCGCTCCGGCGTGAGATTGCCCAGGCCCAGGACTTGCATCTGACGCACGTAGTCGGGTGTTGCGCCGAGGACGCGCATTTCGATCAGTTTGCCCGCGTCCAGGGCGGCATATCCCAACACCTGGAACTCCGTGAAGATTTCGGGCGTCACGCCGTGGACGCGCAACTCGACCAGCTGACTTAAGGTGAGATCAGGCAGACCGAGAGATTCCATCTGGCGCACATAGCCCGACGTAACGCCATGCACGCGCATGTCGACCAACTCTTGTGTGGAGGGATCAAGGCCAAGGGCACACATTTCGCGTACAAACTCCGGCGTAACGCCGTGAATGCGCATCTCGACCAGCCTATCGGCTGAAAGATCGGACAACTCAAGGGCATTCATCTTTTCGATGTAGTCAGGGGTAACGCCATGCACTTTCATCTCAGTCATTCTGTCCAAACTGATTTCAGAGAAAGATGCCTCAGCATTAGCGGAGCCTTCGGCCTGGGCCGTGGACCTGTTGTCAGCGGGCGGCGACTTAACTCCGTCAGATCGGATTGGATCAAAAGGCTCGATCGGCTCAATGGCGTGAAGCAACGCCGTTGCCTCGTCCACGGAAATCGTGCCCTCTTCCAGCATTCTGAGAATGGCGATGCGTTCTTCGTTGATTGTGGGGGCGTCTCCTCGATCTGATTGCTCTTGCCTCTCGTTGCAAGGTCGGACGAATCCAGCCAGCAGAGATTCAGACCATTGCATAGAGGGTCACTGGCGGCTACGTTAGCTGGCTCAAGCGTTCAGCTGCTGCTCCGGCCGCGAGTTCGCCACGTTGAACTTTGGCCAGGATTTCGTGTCTTTGTCTGGCGATGTCGTCCTCCTCTTCGGTCTCAAAGCCCAGTTCAGCAATCAACTCGTTTATGCGGTTGCGAATGGTCCAATACGAAATGCCTGACTCGCGTTCCATTTCCTTCACATTGCCGCGATTCTTGACAAAGATCTCCAGGAATTGGGCAGTTTCCGGTGGCAGTTTGCAGAAACGGCACGGCGCGAAGCGACCCGTCACTTCGGTCTCACAGCGCGTACAAGTGAGCCTTGTAACTTCGACATCGTCGCCGCAGGATGGACACTGTTCCAGCAGTTTTCGCATGACCTCCTCCCTCATTGCAAACGCAGCATAGCAAAATTTTTTCTCTTGTCAACAGGTAATTGGCAGATTTGCCAGAATCTTTCAAAAATTTTGTCCTCATTCGCCAAGTCTGCGATTCCCGATGCCCGCCGGCTGTTCAGCGAATCATAGGCGCGATGTGAGCCTGGCGTCCTTTCAACTTTCGCATTTTGCGCAATTTGGCCGGATGGAAGACAATCTTCGGCATGAGTAACTACGGTGGGCACTGCATCCCATCTTCCTGAGATAACGAACACGAGGAGATTCTCATATGCTAATGAAGAGTTTCGGCAGACTTGGCTGGCCTGTCTCGGCGGTGGGGCTAGGCGCATGGAACATCGGGAATCAGTGGGGAGATATTGACGACGCCACGGCCTGGGCGACGGTGCGGGCGGCCTACGACGCCGGCATGAACCTGTTCGACGTGGCCGAGTCTTATGGCATCCCCAACGGCCTGTCTGAGGTGCGGGTCGGGCAGGCGCTCAGCGGCATCCGCCATAATGTGATCCTGGTCAGCAAGATTGGCAACTGGGGTCAGCGCACAGCCGGCGCGATTCCCAAGACAGGCGTTGATTCCATCCGCATTTCCGGCCATGCGATCCTGGGCCGTCTGCGCACCGACTGGGTAGACGTGATCCTTTGCCACAAGGGCGATCTGAGCGATCCCACCGTCTATCTGGAGGGGTTCGAGGCGCTAAAGGACGAGGGCTGCTTGCGGGCTTACGGCATCTCTACCAACGACCTGGACGTACTTAAACGCTTCAATCGGGAAGGCACGTGCAGCGTTGTACAGGTGGACTATTCGCTGCTCAACCGGGTGGCGGAGGAGGCTTTCCTGCCTTACTGCCGGGAGCATGGCATCGCGGTGATGGTGCGGGGGCCATTGGCAAAAGGGCTGCTTTCCGGTCGCTATACGAAAGATTCCGTCTTCACCGACTCGGTACGCGCCGGATGGAGTGCGGGCGGTGCGCAGCAAGCCCAGTTTGAGGCGCGGGTGGCGCAGGTGGGCCGCCTGGCAGAGATCGTCCCGCCGGGGGAGGAGATGGTGCAGGCCGCGATTCGTTACACCTTCAGCCATGAGGCCGTCTCTGTGTCGATCCCCGGCGCCAAGTCGGCAAATCAGGCGCGGACCAATGCCGCGGCAGGCAGCCGGACGCTGACGGAGGATGAATTGGCGTGCCTGCGAGAGGCGGCAGCCGGATAGTGCGCATTCTCGATGGAGAGTTGCTGTCAAGTGCATTTCGTATTGCGTAAGTGCAGTCGCCTGGAAGGGATCGAGTACAGAGGAGACTTAGGAAGAGAGCTATGAAAATCACGGATGTCAAGGTCTACCCGATCTGGGTGGGGCAGCGCAACCAGATGATCGTCAAGGTTGAGACGGACGAGGGTCTGCACGGCTGGGGCGAGGCCGGTGTCTCCGGTCGGGAAATGGCGGTTGTCGGCGCGGTCAGACACTATCGAGAATTTCTGATCGGACGGGATCCTCTGCGCATGGGCGCGTTGTGGCAGGAGATGTACCGCAGCCAATACTTTGAAGGCGGGCGCATCCTGACCGGCGCGATCTCGGCGATAGACATTGCGCTGTATGACATCGCTGGAAAGGCGCTTAATGTGCCCGTATACCAGTTGTTGGGAGGCAAGCAGCGGGAGTGGGTCCCCTGTTTTGCAACGACGGGCGGATCATCGGAAGAGGAGCTTGTGGAAGGCGTCAAGCTGCTGGCTGATTTGGGCTGGCCTGCGATTCGCACCGGCTCCCATCCGGGCCGCAGGGCTGACGAGCCGGAGACGGTCTTCGAGCCGCGCGAATCGATTGGCATGACGGCACAGTGGTTGATGGCGGCGCGAGAGGCAATTGGGCCGGAGCCGGCGTTGGGCATCGACTACCACCACCGCTTGAGCGTGGCCGAGGCCGCATCATTCTGCCAGCGCATGCCCTCGGGAACGCTGGACTTTCTGGAGGAGCCGATTCGCGACGAGACACCTGCGGCCTACGAGGCGCTGCGCAGCATGACCGACGTCCCCTTCGCCATTGGCGAGGAGTTTTCGAGCAAGTGGCAGTTCCTCCCGTACATCGAACGCGGCATCACCCAGTTCGCGCGCATTGATGTCTGCAATGTCGGCGGCCTGACCGAAGCGATGAAGGTGGCGGCGATGGCCGAGGCGCATTACATCGACCTGATGCCGCACAACCCGCTTGGCCCCATCTGCAGCGCGGCGACGGTTCACCTGGCTGCGGCCGTGCCGAATTTCGCCTGGTTGGAGGTGCGCGTCTCGCCCACGGAGGAGGGCCGCTTTTACGACGCCGATTGGTTCCCGATGCAGCCGGAACTGGACGGCCACCGCTATATTGTGCCGGATGGCCCCGGTCTGGGCGTGGAGTTCAACGAGGAGCGAGCGCAGGCGGAAGAGTTCCGTTTCTGGGAAGCGCCGCACCTGCACCGCCGCGACGGGTCATACACGAACTGGTAGCGGTGTTGGCGTCGGAATTCAGCGCGCAAGCGAGGCATTGAAATTGGGCTTCCATCCTGAGCCACCAGAGAGCTGAGGCAAGAATCAAGATGAATGTAAGACAGGCAGTGCCCTTCTTCAGGGTTTCCAATATAGGAGCATCCATTCGCTTCTATGTGGAGGGCTTAGGCTGCCAGATCAGAGACAAGTGGGAGCCGGACGGCAAACTGTGATGGTGCTGGCTCACCCTGGGCGAAGCCGCTCTGATGCTGCAAGAGTTCCCGTCCGAGGGGCACGATTCGTGGACGCCATGCGGAAAGGTAGGCGAAGGCGTCTCGATCTTCTTCCTCTGTGAAGACGCTGTGCAATTCTACCGTGAAGTCCGGGCCAGCGGCCTCGACGCGACGGAACCGATGGTTGGCAATGGGATGTGGGTCACTTCTCTCAGCGACCCGGACGGGTATCGGCTCGACTTTGAGAGTGACACGGATGTGGCCGAAGGGACGCGTTTGGGGAACGTGCGGGAATAGGCCGGACGAATTCGACACAGAGATGTGTGCCTGTCCGTACATCGTATTGCATATTGCGTCACGCTATCGACGAATCTAGCGGGTTGCGCTCAAATCGCAGGTGATCTGGTAATCCGGTGTCTTGGAAAATCTTGCCCGTGCATCCGCGAACTGTTGCATTCTCCAAACTGCAAGAGCAACAGTTCTGACACAGACTTCGCTCTCACCCCCTACTCTTTAACGACTCTGAAATGTAAAGCCCCCGCTGTCCAAGTGACAGGGGGGCTTCTCTGTTCACAGGCAAACTGCATACTGTAAGGGAATCGCAATGGCGCCCGCTCTTTGGAAGCGCATTTGACCGGGAATGCCGTCAGTTATTCGGCGTAGCGGCCGGCCTGGCAGCAGTCGCATCAGTTGTCGACGGCTGAGGGAGTGTACTGTAGGTGCCGGCCTCGCTCGGGTCAATCTGAATCTCGGCGACTTGCCGACCTGAGCTGTTCGTCCCGCACCAGGCAGAAATGAAGCTCCTGTCGGGCAGCGTCAAGAAACTGAGACTCTTGGCACTGGCCGCGGAGGCCGTAACAGCCGTCTCCAGTGAAAAGTAGGTCGCCGACTCGGCGTTGGACCTGTAATAGAGGTTGTAGACCTGGGCGCATGCGCTGGGGTCTGTCCAACTCACTTCGAGATTGATGCGACCATCGGCTGGCAGTGACAGTTCAACCGTGATCGAACTGAGAGATGGCTGCGATGACGCGGCCGTTGTCGGCTCGCTGTTTCCTCCGACGACAATCTGGTTCACGCCTGAGAGCGAGCCGACGAGATAGGACAGGTCGCGTGCGATCCAGGCCTGACCTGTGACCCCCGCCAGTTCGATCTGAAACCATTCGGATTGAGAGTCAAGGCCGATAATTTTGGCCCAGGCGCCACGTGCCAGAGTCGTCGCCACCCCGTAGCTTGTGGCCGGTCCCGACCGCACATTGAGAAGCGCCGCATTGGCGATGGCAACCGGGAGCATGGCGATTTCGTCCGCCGTTACTCGTTTCGCTCCATCCAGAGAGCCAACCAGAACGGTCAGGTCTTCGAATATCCAGCCCAATTGGTCCAGCCCGTCCACTTCGACCAGATACCATTTTTCATCCGGGTCAACGCCTTGGATTCTGGCCCGCGTTCCTTGGCCGACATTGATCAGTACGGCGTACTCATCGCCCGGCCCTTCTCGCACATTAACGAGCGACGGATACGTGACAGCCAAGGGTTTGTCGGCTTCCGGGCTTGTAACAGGCTGTCCAACCTGCCACGAGGCGATCTGCCTGACTCCCGCCAGAGAGCCGACCAATGTTGTCAAGTCTTGGAAAACCCAGGCCGGTTCGTCTAAGGTGTCAAGTTCGACCAGATACCATTGGTTCTGCGGGCCGATGCCGATGATCTCCGCTTGCGTTCCCTGCGGAACTGTTGTGACCACCTCGTACTCGGTGCCCGGACCCGAGCGCACATTCATGATGGTTGGAACGGTAATCGCCAGCGGCTTGTCACCTTCGGTCCCGCTTCCGTCCTGCGTCAACTCCGCTAGGGTATACTGCTTTACCCCTACCAGTGAGCCGACAAGCGTTGTCAAGCCGGCGTAGATCCAGGCGGGCTGATCCAGTACACCCAGTTCGACCTTGTACCATTCTCTATTCGGGCCTAAGCCAATGATCTCGGCTTGCGTCCCTTGTGGCACGGTCGTGAGGATGTCGTAATCCAATCCCGGTCCTGAACGAACATTAAGCAGGACCGGCGTCGTGATCGCCAGTGGGCCGTCGCCCTCCGTTCCCGGGCCAGGCAACAGATCAATTTCCCACTGCGCGAGGCGTCTGACGCCCAGGAGCGAGCCGACCACGGTGGTCAGATCCTGGTAGATCCAGACCTGGCCGGTGACGCCTTCGATTTCGACGAGGAACCAGTCGTCCTGCGGGTCGATGCCATAGATATTGGCATGCGTGCCCTCAGGCACAGTCGTGATTACTTCATAGTCCAGGCCCGGACCGGAACGCACATTCAGGACGTACGGTGTCGTGATGGCTACCGGCACATTGGCATCAGAAGGACTCTGCTGCTGCTGAGACGGAGAGGGAGGCGGTGGGGGCGGGGGCGGGGGCGGCGTGTAACTTTTCTTTTTGCCGGAATTGCTCTTGCCGCCATTGTTGTTGCCGCCGTTGTTGTTGCCGCCGTTGTTGTTGCCGCCATTGTTGTTGCCGCCGTTGTTGTTGCCGCCGTTGTTGTTGCCGCCGTTGTTGTTGTCGCCGTTGTTGTTGCCGCCGTTGTTGTTGTCGCCGTTGTTGTTGTCGCCGTTGTTGTTGTCGCCGTTGTTGTTGTTGTTGTTGTTGGTGGTGGTGGTGGTGGTGGTGGTGGTGGTGGTGGTGGTGGTTTCTTCCTCCTGATCCGATGACGCTGTCGCTTCAATCGTGATCGTAAAGGGGACGCTGGCCGGATCGTTATCAGCGTCCGTTACGCTATATACAACGCTGGCTGCTCCCAATTGTTCAGGCGCGCCTGTGATGGTATGGGTTATGGGATGAAACGTGAGGCCTAGTGGCAGCGCGTCACCGGTTAAAGCGTATATGAACGGCCCTCTGCCTCCTATTACTTCAGGCAACTCAATCAAGGTTGGTATGTCTCGCATTTTCGTGACATCGTCAACAGGATCGAGCGAAGGAAATTCGTACACGGTTATGGTGAAGTCGGCGCTGGCCGGGTCGCCGTCTTCGTCCTCAACCGTATAGGTAACGGTCACGGTCATTGGGACGGCTGATGTGGGAGTGCCCTCAATGTTGCGCGTGTCCTTGTTGAATGTAAGACCGGCGGGCAAAGGGGCAGCCGAATACGTGTAATCCCCATCGCCGCCGCTTCCAGGTGACAGATCTTTGCTGAAATCCTTAGTCAGCTGTAACTACTCAGCCTCGTCTGGGAAGTTGTTTGAAAAAGAACGGTCATCGGCAAAAAGGCCAAAAATGGCTGCCGGAAAGCGTGAATCCTCCATCTACACGCCATAATTCGCACCATTTGTGCCGTTTTGATCCGAACCTGACCTTTTCAGACAGATTCCAAACACGATTTATTACACTTGGATGACTTGGTTGCCCATTGAAAGTCGCACTTTGGGTAATGGCTGAGTAGTTACAGTCAGCTTTGCAATGTAATTTGAAACAATAGGAGTATCCGGCTGATGATCCTCAGTGACAACAATCGCAAACGTTAACGCCACCTCGTCCAGGTCTCTATCCGTAACCGCATATGTTACCGTATATGTGACTGGATAGTTGCCACCTGTCACAGGCTCTGGCGTGCCGGTGATGACTTGTGTGTCGGTTATGTAAAGGGCCAATCCGGCCGGCAAACCTGTGGCCCTATAGATGTAGGGTCTGTTCCCGCCAGACGCATTAGGCAGATTCAGCAGTTCGAAATAACTCCCCACTCGCGCGGTCTGGTCCTCAAGGGACATTTGAGCTGGAAAACTCGGCTCCGTATCGCCTTGCTTGACCGAAATCTGGAATTCGACGCTGGCCGTGTCTCCGTCGGCGTCGGTCACGGTAAAGGTAACATCAGTGTCTTTCTCCTCCGTCGGTGTGCCTTCTATGGCGTGACTTGTCTTGTTGAAGGTCAGTCCCGTCGGCAAAGTGGTCGTCGTATAGGTGAACGGCGCCCTTCCCCCTTTCACTGTGGAGGGCTTGAGAGAAAACTCTTCGTCCTTTGTGGTCGAGACATCGGAGATTGGGTCCAATGTCGGCAGTTCGTAAACAGTGATTTTAAACGTCGTGCTGGTCACTTCCGGATCGTCGTCTTTCACTTTGTACGTGACCACATGCTCGCCAGCTGTATTGGTAGCCAGAGTGCCCGTGATGGTGAATGTGGCTGGGATGAAGTCGAGACCGTCGGGCAAATCCTCTACCCAATGCGTCAGGTTCCCTTCCCCGCCGCTTCCCGCTGGCAGAACCTTCGGGAACAGCCGCTGCTCTTTCGCCAGATAGACTTCGTTCGACAGGTCTGTCAGCGTTGGCTTTGCGTTCGCACTGACCACTATCTTGAATGTCGTGCTGACTACCTCCGGATCGTCGTCTTTCACTTTGTAGGTGACTACATGGGTTCCAGCTGTATTGTTAGCCAGAGTGCCCGTGATCTTACGCGTGTCTGCAATGAAATCGAGGCCGTCGGGCAAACCCTCGACCCAATACGTCAGGTTTCCTTCCCCGCCGCTTGCCGCTGGCAAATCCTGCTCGAACAGCCGCCTCTCTTTCGCCGTAGAGACTTCGATGGGCAGGTCTGTAATAGTTGGCATTTCGTTTGCGCTGACCACTATCTTGAAGGTCGTGCTGACTACTTCCGGGTCCTCGTCCTTCACCTTGTACCTGACCTCATACTCCTTAGCTGTACCCGTAGTCGGCATGCCCGCGAACGTAAACGTGGTTGGATTGAATTCGAGACCGTCGGGCAAACCGTCGACCGAATGGGTCAGGTTTCCTTCCCCGCCGCTTGCCGCTTGCAACGTCAGTGTGAACGGTCTGCGCTCTTTGGCCGCATAGATTTCGCTCGACAGGTTTGGCAGAGTTGGCTTTTCGTTCTGCCTGACCTCTATCGTGAACGTCGCGCTGCCCTCGTCTCCGTCCTCATCAGCAACCTTGTACGTGACCTGATTGACTGAAGCAAGTATCCCATCTGGAATTTCACTCGGCGTGCCCGTAATCGTAAACGTGGTTGTGTTAAATTGGAGTCCGTCGGGCAAACCCTCAACCCAGTGGCGTAGCGATCCATCCCCTCCGCTTCCCGCTTGCAACGTCAGTGTGAACGGTCTGCGCTCTTTCGCCGGGTGGGCGCCGCTCGGCGGGTTGGTGAAGGTAGGCGTCACATTCTCCTCGACTTCAATCGTGAACGTCGCGCTGGCCTCGTCTCCGTCCTCATCAGCAACCTTGTATGTGACCACATGGTCCCCAGCCGTATTGGCATTCAGCGTGCCCGTGATCGTACGCGTTGCTGGGATGAAAACGAGACCGTCGGGCAGATTCTCCACCCAGTGCCTCAGATCTCCATCACCTCCGCTGCCCGGTTGCAGCGTCAGCTTGAACCGTCTCCCCTCTTTCGCCGGGTGCGTGCTGCTCGGCAGGTTGGTAAACGTAGGGGTGAAATCCTCTTCGACTTCGATCGTGAACGTCGCGCTGGCCTGATCTCCGTCCTCATCAGCAACCTTGTACGTGACCACATGGTCTCCAGCTGTATTGGCATCCAGCGTGCCCGTGATGGTACGCGTGGTAGTGATGAATTCGAGACTGCCGGGCAAATCCTCCACCCAGTGCCTCAGATCGCCATCACCTCCGCTGGCCGCTGGCAAAGGCTGGGTGAACAGTCTCCCCTCTTTCGCCGAGTATGTGTCGCTCGGCGGGTTGGTGGTAAAGGTAGGCTCTTCGTTCTGCTTGACATCGATCGTGAACGTCGCGCTGACCGGGTCTCCGTCCACGTCCGTTGCCGTGTACGTGACGTTGTATGCTTGGGCCACTTTCGGCGTGCCGGTGATGTCAAACGAATTCTTGTCGAAGCTCAGTTCGGCCGGCAAAGGCGGTTGAGACGTCACCGTATACGTGTATGGCCCGTCCCCATTGATGGCCGCTGGCAAATCCAGTCTGAACTGGCTCTCCGTTCTTGCAGGATACGTGCCGCTCGGCGGCGGCGTGTCAAACGAAGGCTTCTTATCCCGCGTGACATTGATCTTAAACGGCGCGCTGACTTGATCTCCGTCCACGTCCTCTGCTTTGTACGTGACCTCGAATTCTTTGGATTCTACCTGCGGGTCTAGTTCCGGCGTGCCTTCAATACGCAGCGGTGGATCGTTGACCTGGTCTGAAATGAAATCAAGGCCGGGCGGCAGGCCCGTCACCGCATACGTGTATGGCTCGTCCCCGTCGCTCGCTGCTGGCAAATCCCGTCTGAACTCGCTCTCCGTTCTTGCCGAGTACGTGCCGCTCGGCGGGTTGTTAAATGTAGGGGTAAGATCCTCCTCGACATCGATCGTGAAGGTCCTGCTGTCCTCGTCGTCGTCGTCGTCAAGTACCTTGTAGCTAACGACGAAAGTACCGTGCTCTTCCGGTATACCGCTGACAGTTTGATTGCCTGAATTGAGAACAAGACCTTGAGGCAGCCCGGTCGCCGTGTATCTCAGCTCTCCATCCCCGCCGCTCCCCGCTGGCAAAGGCTGGTTGAACTGCGACCCAACCTTGGCTGTATAGGTGGCGCCCGAAGTGTGGGTAAATACCGGCTCTTTATTCGGAGGAGGCGGATCGCCGACGATGAAGTCGGCGGAGGCGGAAACTAACTCGGTGCCGGTCGTAGTGGAAATGACGCCCGTGATCGTGTAGGAGCCGGCGGGACATGAGGAGGAAATAGAATAGTGACGGACCATCGGGTTCCTGGTAACCCTTGACTGAACATCCTGCCCCAATCCAATCCCGCCGGCGTGACAGCTGGCTTCGACGACATCCTTACTACCCACTCGCTTGGTTACATTGGCGATCTCTCGGATTGCGGTGTCATGTTGCAAATCGTAGAAAGTGATCGTGGCGTCGATTTCCGTGCCTTCCGCAACGGGGGGCTGAGGAGAAAACTCAATCCTGGAGGAAGGAGTGGCATTGGGATCTGTACTGACGACGAATTCTTGTGTATCGGAGGTCAGTATGCGCTTGGAGGAATCCCATAGATCGACGGTCAACCTGTAGCGGCCGGTCGGACAGGTGGCGGGGATCTGGCCGCTGATTTCCACGGCGCCGTCCCCATCCTGATCTTCGTCCCCATCCTGATCATCGATCGTGCCACTGGGATTATTTTCAGAATTGAAGTTGCTATTGTTCGTTTCGCCGGTCTTAACGATGTTGCCAAGCCCTGTCCCTTCACAATCATTGGCGTAGTTCATGGAATTTTCGCTAATTATCCGCATGACGTCAGCGCGGTAGCTGAGAGTTGGGTCATCCTGAATGTTGTTCAAATGATTGAATTCTAAGGTGACAGCGGTTGACGTGCCGCGATAGAAGGAGTCGGAAGACAACTGGATCGACACTTCCGGCCCATGGATGATCGTAAGATCATGCGTTGCGGTGACAATTATCGTGTTCGGGGAATACTTTGCGGTTGCCAGAACCCTGTAGGAGCCGACGGGACAGTTCGAGGGGATGGTGAAACTCCTAAGCGAGCCGGTCCCTACGTCGAGCGGGCTTCTATACCACGTGCCGATGTAGTTGTCGCTACCGACGAATGAAGACTCTTCGCATTCGTTTGCTTCGGTCCACGTGCCTTCGTTATTGCGCTCCAGGTCGAACCGGTACCTGAGGTCGGGGTGAAACTTGCCATCGTCATTGGGGTCTTGGGGCATATTGTTGAGCCCGCCGACGAGGTAGGTTGCACCTCCTTGGGGCAAAGTGTCTTCCCCTATGGAAATCGAAATCCACGGATTGGATTGGGCATAGGCCATGCGCGAGCGGGGGGCGATGGCCGCAGCCAGCGAAGCGAGCAGCATGAAACTAAGCCCGATCAGGACTCCGATCAGCAACTCTCTCCGCCTGTGCATCGCTGCTACTCCTTTTCGCTATCGGCCCGGTTTCCCCTTCAATTTGTGAAGGAGAAGAGCGTTTGTCACATAACTCTTAGTGGAAATGTATAGGACGCAATGATACTGTGTCAAGCGATGCAGCCTCTTTAGACAACGCCTGAGAATTCGAAAAACGCACCTGGTAACTGGCTCCTGAAATCGTATGGCTACCAGAGTAAATTGACCGCTACAGACCGGTTGACCAATCCCTATCTGCAGCCAGTCAGGCCCGTGTTTTTGCGGCCGCGTCAAAGTAAACGATTTGTTGACGTAGAATGGACGTAGGGTTATAGCCGACAGTTCGTGCGATGTCCGTAAACGAGCGCAACCGCCGAGTGACCGGCAGGGAAAGTGACGATGAACCGAGATTCGGAGTAGGGATCGATCTTCGGGGACTCAGTACAGAGGTCAAGGAAGGTTTCTGGCTCATAGAATAAGAGTTGCTGATTGCAGGAATTCGACCGATTTCAACTAAGTAACAGTGTAAGGTCTTTGACTATTCCGGGTCTTGCTCTATTGTACCGATTTCGGTTCGAGACGTGTCCAATTTGGGAAAGCTTCTCACATGTAGGAGAGGTAAGGCGTCGCGTTTCCCAAGCGGGGTAGATGCCAGATATTGCGGAAAAAGGCCTGGCTCAGTTCGACGGGACATTTGGTAGAACGCGAGAAGCCTTTGCAAAGACGACGACGCCCTGCGCTAGAACAGGGCCACATCAGTCTCCAGTCAATAGGCCGTGCCACAGATTGGCTCCACGACTTTCAAAACGTTCTGCCCATCTCGAAAAGATGTCAGACAGATAAGCGAGACAGGTCGACGAATTTGACAGGACTCTTCTTCGTGTGGATAATCGACTTACCAGAGCGAATGGCGAAGGCGGAAATTCCGTTTGGGGATGTTTCGTTTTGGCGGGTTAGGGATGCAGCACCTATGAGAAGCCTTGAAAATCTACGACCAAGTCACTGCATAAAGGGCAAGAAGCGGATTACAGACTGACCTGTCTGTTGTTTGCGCCTGCTCAGTAGTTGCAACGGTAGCGACCGGCCATTCCAGACAGGATGGACCGGTCTTTTTTGTTGCCTAACAGATCGCCGGGGGCGCGAGTATGAGTCTTGAAAACTTTGCCATAATTGAATCAACTTTGCGGGAAGGGGAGCAGTTCGCCAACGCATTCTTCGACAGCGGGCAGAAGGTCGAGATTGCGCGCCGGCTGGATGCTTTCGGCGTCGAGTACCTGGAGTTGACCTCACCGGCGGCCAGTCCGCAGAGCCGCGCGGACTGCGCTTGCGTCGCCGGCCTGGGGCTGCGTACAAAACTGCTTACTCACATCCGATGTCATCTGGACGACGCCCGTCTGGCCGTTGACACCGGCGTTGACGGCATTGATGTGCTCTTCGGCACCAGCAGCTATCTGCGCGAGTTCTCGCACGGCAAGTCGATCCGCCAGATCATCGACAGCGCGGTGCAGGTGGTCGAATTCATCAAGAGCCAGGGGCTGGAGGTACGCTTCAGCAGCGAGGATTCTTTCCGCAGCGACCTGGTTGATCTGTTGACCGTCTACCGCGAAGTGGACAAGATTGGCGTAAACCGGGTGGGAATTGCCGACACGGTCGGGATCGCCACACCTTTGCAGGTGCATGACCTGGTGCGAACGTTGCGCGGGGTCGTCTCCTGCGATATTGAGTTCCACGGCCACAACGACACAGGCTGCGCTATCGCCAACTCCTACTGTGCGCTGGCGGCCGGCGCTACGCACGTGGACACGTCGGTGCTCGGCATTGGCGAGCGCAACGGCATCACGCCGCTGGGCGGCCTGGTGGCGCGCATGTACGCGAACGATCCCGAGCAGATACGAGGCAAGTATAATCTGCCGATGCTGCGCGAGGTGGAAAACTTCGTGGCCGAGGTTGTGGGCGTGGATGTCCCCTTCAACAACTACATCACCGGCTACACTGCCTTTACGCACAAGGCGGGTATTCACGCCAAGGCGATTCTCAACAACCCCGACACATACGAGATCCTGGATCCGGCGGATTTCGGGCTGACCCGCTATCTGCACATCGCCCACCGGCTCACAGGCTGGAATGCGGTCAAGCAGCGGGCGGAGCAGCTGCAACTGGACCTGACCGACCCGCAGGTGAAAGAGGTGACGGCGCACATCAAGACAGCCGCAGACCAGCGCAAACTCAGTTTGGACGACGTGGACGTGCTTCTGCGAGAGTATCACAGCCGCGCGCTGACGGTGGCGACGCCGCCCGCGTAGGGAGCCGGACGATGAACTCAACATCTATTTCCCAACAGGTAGAGCGGCAAACGGGCGGTTCCCGCCCTCCAGCGAAGACCTTTGCGCAGAAGGCGCTGGCGCGGGCAGCCGGTTTGGAGACGGTCGAAGTCGGGGAGGTGGTGGACGTGCGCCCCGACGTGGTGCTGAGCCATGATAACACGGCGGCCATCCGCGAGATCTGGCTACAATTCGGGCAGGAGCGGGTCGCGATTGCGGACAAGCTGGCGATCACGCTGGATCACGCGGTTCCGGCGCCGACGACCCGCCATGCGCAGAATCACGCGGAGATTCGCACGTTCGTGCAGGAGCAGGGCATCCGCCACTTTTTTGAAGTAGGGCGGGGGATCTGTCATCAGGTTCTTAGCGAAGAGGCGTTGGTGCTGCCCGGACAGATGATCCTGGGCGCGGACAGTCATACGCCCCACTTTGGCTGGATGGGCGCGTTTGGCGCGGGCATCGGGCGCAGCGAAGTGGCGACTTTGTGGGCGACGGGCGAGCTTTGGTTGCGCGTGCCGGAATCGATCCGCATCATCCTGGAGGGCGAACTGCCTGCCGGCGTCACGGCCAAGGATTTTGCTTTGCGAATCATCGGCGATTGGGGCGCGGACGGCGGGCTGTATGCGTCGGTCGAGTTCAGCGGCAGCGGCATCGGCGCGCTGAGCATCGACGCGCGCATGGCGTTGGTCAACATGATGGCCGAGTTTGGCGCGAAGTCGGCCTACATGGCGCCGGATAGGAAAACGCTAACCTATCTGGAGACGGCGTTGCGAGCGAGAGCAGCCCGAGAAAAGGGAGAGCGCGGGAACGACGGCCAATCCACCGATTTAGCGCAGTCCCAGTTGTTCCCTGACGAAGACGCCGCGTACAGCGCCACCTACCGGTATCGGGCCGACGAACTGGAGCCGACTGTGGCCTGTCCGCATACGGTGGACAACGTCGTGCCTCTGTCCGCGGTGGCGGGCGTGCGTGTGCAGCAGGCGTTCATCGGCACATGCACGAACGGGCGGCTGGAGGACATCGCCGCGGCCGCAGAGGTTGTGCGCGGCCGTCAGGTAGCCAGCGGCACGCGTTTGCTGGTCATCCCGGCCTCAAGCATGATTCTGCAAGAGGCGCTGCGGCGCGGATACATCGAGACGTTGGTTGCAGCGGGCGCGGCGATTGGCACGCCGGGCTGCGGCCCGTGCATGGGCAACCATATGGGCGTGCCGGCGACGGGCGAAGTCACGATTTCCAGCGCAAACCGCAATTTCCGCGGGCGGATGGGCACGAAGGAAGCGGAGATCTACCTGGCGAATCCGGCGGTGGTGGCGGCTTCGGCGGTGGCGGGCAGGATCGCCGATCCGAGGAGCTTAGTCTGAGACGGGACAGACGGGGGGCGCGAAGTTTTCGCTCTTCAATTCGTGGAGGAACAGTGGAGATTCAAGGCAGGGCCTGGAAGTATGGCGACAACGTCAACACCGATGTGCTCTTTCCAGGCAAGTACACCTATACGGCCAAGGGGAGGGAGGAGATCGCCAGCCATGCGCTGGAAGACCTGGACCCGAACTTTGCGCCGAATGTGCGGCTTGGCGATCTGATCGTTGGCGGGCGCAATTTTGGCTGCGGTTCGAGCCGCGAGCAGGCGGCGACCTGTCTGGTCTACAGCGGCGTCGGCGCGGTGATCGCCGTGAGTTTCGCGCGCATCTTCTACCGCAACGCCATCAATAACGGCCTGTTGGCCATTGTCTGCCCGGATGCAGCGCGAGCGATCCGCGGCCAGGAGATCGTTACGGTTGACGTGGAGCAGCGGGTGATCAAGTGCGATGGCGGTCGCTTTGTCTTCCCGGCGCTGAGCGCGACAGTGCAGGAGATTCTGGCGGCGGGCGGATTGGTGGAGCAGGTCAAGCGGCGGCTGAACAGTGAAAAGATGTAGCTCTGGCGAGAGTTCGTTTTGCCGAATGCGGATTGTGTATGTCGACAAGAGCGTCCCTGCGCGGGCCGAATTAGAAATTGAAGACAAAGACTCCAACCCGATTGTTTGGATTTCATCACACAGGAGAAGTTCGATGGCAGTTCAGACCGTTACGACCGTGGCCGAGTGTCCCGAATGCTTTGGCGAGGTCGAACTCAACGACGTGATGCAGAATGAAATCGTTCAGTGCGGCGATTGCGGCGCGGACCTGGAAGTCGTCGGGTTAGACCCGGTAGCGCTGGAAATGGCGCCGGAAGAGGACGAAGACTGGGGAGAATAGTACCGATGCGAGTAGGCATCCTTTACAGCCGCGTGCGTGCGGAGGAAAAACTTCTGTTCGAGGCGTTCGCGCAGCGGGGCGCAGAGTTTGACCTGCTGGACGATCGCAAGCTGATCTTTGACATCTCCGGCGGGGAAGGATCAAACACGCGCTTCAACGATTACGATGTCATCGTCGAGCGTTGTATCCATCACGGGCGGGCGCTGGTCAGCCTGCGCATGCTCAGCGATCGCGAGATCCCGACTGTCAACTCGGTGCAGGTGGCGGACGTTTGCGGCGACAAGTTGCAGACGACCAGTGCGTTGACCGCGGCCGGCATCCCCTCGCCGCGCACGATGGTCGCCTTCACCGCCGAGAGCGCGTTGGAGGCGATCGAGGAACTAGGCTATCCTGTGGTGATGAAGCCGTCAATCGGTTCGTGGGGCAGGCTGCTGAGCAAGATTAACGACCGCGAGGCAGCGGAAACGATCCTGGAGCACAAGGAGGTACTGGGCACGTACCATCACAGCATCTTCTACATTCAGGAGTATATCGCGAAGCCGGAGCGCGACATCCGCGCGTTTACTGTTGGCAACGAGACGATCTGCGCCATCTACCGAGATTCGCCCCACTGGATCACGAACACGGCGCGCGGCGGGCAGGCGTCGGTGTGCCAGGTGACGCCTGAGTTGAACGACCTGTGCGTGCGCGCCGCCAAAGCGGTCGGCGGAGGATGCGTCGCCATCGACGTGCTGGAGGACCCGGAGCGGGGGCTGCTGGTGAACGAGGTCAACTACACGATGGAGTTTCGCAACAGCGTTGAGCCAACCGGCGTTGATATTCCTGGCCGCATCGCCGACTTTGCGTTGAGGGTGGGGCGCGACGGCTGGCAGGCCGCAAACAGGTGATGGAAAGTGAGCTAACTGACTTGCGGCAGTCTCTTTCCACCGCCACGATTTCTGTTTCCATCCTCGGCGCCAGCGGCTATGCCGGCGGGGAGTTGCTGCGACTACTGCTGGATCATCCGCACGTTGACGTGGCGCAGGTGACGAGCGAGCGCAATTCCGGGTCATTCGTCCATTTCACGCATCCGAATCTGCGGGGGCGAACGAAGCTGAAGTTTGTCAGCGCGGCGGAACTGGAGCCGTGCGACGTGCTGGTGCTCGGCCTGCCTCACGGCGGCGCGATGGGCCGCATCGTGGAGTTTGCTGCGCTGGCCGATCGCGTCATCGATCTCAGCGCCGATTTCCGCTTGCGCGATCCGCAGGCGTATGTGGACTGGTACGGCAAGGAACACGCCGCGCCGTCCTGGCTGGATCAGTTCGTCTACGGCCTGCCGGAACTGTATCGGCAGCAGATTTGCGGCGCGCGCTATGTCAGCGGTGTTGGCTGCAATGCGACGGCTACGGTGCTGGCGGTGTGGCCGCTGTTCGCGGGCGGGTTGGCTGATCCGCAGCGGGATGTCATCTGCGAGGTGAAGGTTGGCAGCAGCGAGGGGGGCAACCGCTCCGGGGACGCCACACACCATCCGGAGCGGGCGCGGGCGATGCGCAGCTTCGCGCCGACCGGTCACCGGCACACGGCTGAACTATTGCAGGCGCTGGCGCTGGCAGATGCGGATAACTACAGCGGCGTGGGCGCGCACTTGAGCGCGACCGCAGTGGACAACGTGCGCGGCGTGCTGGCGACGGCGCACGTCTTCGTCAAGCCGGGCGTCAGCGAACGCGATCTGTGGCGGGCGTATCGGCGGACGTATCGGGGCGAGCCATTTGTGCGCATCGTCAAGGAGAAGACCGGCATTTACCGCTACCCGGAGCCGAAGATCCTGAGCGGCAGCAACTATGCAGATGTCGGCTTCGAGTTGGACGGGCGGACGGGGCGGGTGGTGGCGCTGTGCGCGATCGACAATCTGGTCAAGGGCGCGGCCGGCAGCGCATTGCAGAGCCTGAATCTGATGTGCGGCTGGGAAGAGACGACGGGTTTGGGATTTGCTGGGCTGCATCCGATTTGAACTTCTTTGGGCGCGTAGCCCTCGGATACAGGATGGCGGTGTAGTGCCCTGAAGTCATTGGGGAACTCGGAACATTCGTGCTATTATTCCGATGGCATGACAGCTCGAGTGTTTCGCTTCTTCGCCCATTCGTGGTAGAGAGCGTGAAATAGGCACATGCCGAAATTGTTTGCAACTTGGGAGTAAAGGAGTAGGTAACGGTATCAGTTAGAAGCAGCAAGGGATGGTTGAAATGGATTTGAACCGGATGAAGGAGCGATTCTCTCTCGCATATATTGATGCGGTTGCATCACAGGCAGGATATCAGATTGTAGAGCCAATAGTGGACGACGACAGCGTGGACGGAATTTTGTTGGGAGACTTTGGAAGCCGCCCACGGATCGACTTCCAAGCCAAGGCTACTTCCCGAGATGTTTTGCGAGAGAGCCAACTGTCCTACCCATTGTCGATCAAGAACTACGATGATTTGAGGGCAGACACGCGAACACCGCGTATCCTTATTGTGGTTCTTTTGCATCAGGACAATTCGCAGTGGCTGAACCAAACGGAAGCTGAGCTTTGCTTACGCCATTGCGCCTATTGGATTTCCCTCGCAGGGCAACCAATAAGACGGAATACTCACAACGTCACGATTCACATTCCTGTTGCCAACATGTTCAGTAGCGAGCAACTTTCTGACCTGATGGAGAAGGCTGAAAGGGGGGATTCACTGTGAAAGTGCAGATTCGAGACCGGAAATCGCTATCGTCACTGTCACTCTTGAGCCTGCGTTCGTATCTGAAGTCTCGGGGATGGGTTGACGAAGGAGAGTGGGGGAATCGAGCCACTATCTACAGCACGGAATATGGCGGGCGAAGGTGGGAATATCTCTGCCCGCTTCGGGACACGATTGCCGACTACGCCGAAAGCATGGCCGAGGCGGTTGAGACAATTGCCACTGTGGAGGAACGTTCTCAGCTTGACGTATTCCATGACCTGGCAGGGACTGGGGCGGATGTCATAAGCTTGCGCTCTCTCAACGGAACGGCAAGGGAGGCGCTCTCGCTGGGCAAGAGCGCAGAATTGCTCAGCGACGCTTACAACATGTTGGCGTCGGCTGCACGCGCTGTAGAGAAACCCAAGGCGACATACCGCGGCAGAGTCAGCGCCAATGTGGCAGACTACCTTAACGAAGTGCAGCCTCTCCCGGGATACCATGAGGGCTACGCCTTGACACTGCATTCGCCAGTTCCGGCCGGCATTGGAAAGCAGATAGATTTCGGAGACGCATTTGCTGCCCCTTTCCCTCGACGTGCGACATCACAGTTGGCTTTGGCGCTAGGCCACACGACAAATGCAATAGCCAAAGCGGTTGCCGAGAATACGCTGGAACCTTTTCGTCAGGGAGTAGGGAACGGAGTAAGCGCTAATCTATGCGATGCGGTAGCGGAGTTGGCGAGTAACGGACGAGGAATAGCGATTGGATTGTTTTGGGCAGACTTGCGGCCCTCCAGTATACCTGACAGCCACTTTCAGTTTACCGAGAACTCGGCTGACATCTTAACAGAAGCAGCAGAGTTTCTCCGCTACCACGATCCATCCTTGGACGAGAGAATTATGGCGCAGGTAGTCCGACTAGAAAGACAGCCCGATGACTTCAATGGAAAGGCGGTGATTCTGACTTCGCTTGAAGGACGTTTTGTCCACCTCAAAGTCACTTTCGAGCAGTCTGTCTACGATATGGTTATCAAGGCCTTCCAGGAACGAAGGCTAGTCAGCGTAAGTGGCGATATTTACCCGGAAGGAAAGGGGTACGAGTTGCGACGGCCCCACAACTTGTTTTTCGTTGAGGATGTCGTATGAATTGCTTTCGTATCTTGGGGGAAGGCCCGCGCTCCATTTGTAAGAGATTGTGAAAATTCAGGGGCAGCAACAGAAAACATTGATTGGACTGCGTGCGTACGTTCAGTCTGGCAAATAACAGTGCGAGGATCTATTTTCTCCTTCTTGTGGACGTCGAGTAGGCGGCGGATCACTATTGCGCTGAACGGGGATGCGGACACGGAAGCGCGGCGAATCGGGGCGGCGCTGGCGTCGAGCGGCGAGGTCGCTGGCCGGGTTGCGGGGCGGGGCGTGAAGATTGAGCGCCATCCGGGCATGGCGCGGCAGAGGGGAGCGTTTGCGCAGGTATTTTATGGGCTGCTTCAGGATGACGGCGAGGATTGCCGCCTGGCGGGTCATTTTCAGTTGCATCCGGTCGGGCGCTTGTATATCGCCACGTGGATCGTGATGAGTACGCTGCTGGCGTTGTCGCTGCTGGTGGCCGGTGCGCTGCGGGCGACAGCGGATAGCACGGCCCAGGACGCGCTGCCGTTTACGCTGCCGGCGCTGCTGCCATTTCTTGGACTGGCGCTGGCTCGCTGGCAGCGGTGGCGGGGTCAGGCGGACGAGGCGGCCATGCGCGACTGGCTTATAGCGTTACAATGAGGCCGGACAGCGCAGTTCGAGCGGACATCAAGGCGGCCCAAATGTTGGATCTGCTGGACTCCATGTCAGCGATGAAGGGGGATACATTATTATGTCGAATGTGACAAACTTGACCATGGTAGAAATGGAACAGAATTTGGACGAGATCCGCCGCTCTCCTCACGACGAGGGCAGGCTCAGTCTGATCGTGAGGCGGCCGCGCTCAGGCGAGCGTGAGGTGATCGGGGAGGCCGAACTGTCGGTTCACGAAGGACTGGTGGGCGACAACTGGAGCAAGCGTAATCCCGGTGTCCCACTTGACCCGGAGCGGCAGCTCACGATTATGAACGCCCGCGTGGCGGGATTGCTGGCGCAGGATGAGGGGCGCTGGCAGCTGTTCGGAGATCAACTATACATCGATCTCGAGTTGAGCGAAGCGAATCTGCCGACCGGCACGCGGTTGGCCCTGGGCGGTGCGGTCATCGAAGTGACGGAGATTGACCACACCGGCTGCAAGAGATTTGCGGAACGTTTCGGCGTGGACGCGGTAAAGTTCGTCAGTTCGCCGGTGGGGAAAGAACTGCGTTTGCGCGGAATCTATGCAAAGGTTGTCCAACCCGGCCCGATCCGCGCCGGAGACGTGGTGCGCAAACTCTGAGGGCGCCTCCGCCTCTCGCCGTTCAATCCTCTCGCCAAAAAAGGTAGGCGCTGGGCATTGTGTACGCCATGGTAGGGCTGTGCGCCGGAACGTGGTACAATTAGGAGAAGTGCGCGTCCCGCGACCATACTAAACCGGATTTGAAGAATGACAACGATCCCTGCGGACCTATCGGCGCCGGTCCGGTCGAGCCATGGCAGACGCTTCTTGTTGCGGGCGTTTCGCCGTCTACAACCGTACTGGCGGTTGACCGCGTCCGCCTACGTCGCACTCCTGGCAACGACCGGTATTATCCTGGCTACGCCTCAGATCATTCGCTGGATCGTAGACCGGGGCATTCAACAGCATGAATTGCAACTGCTTACCTGGTCGGTTCTGGCGCTGCTGGGGCTGACCGTTGCGCGCGGCGTGCTCACATTCTTCACGGGCCTGTGGACGGAGACCGCCTCCCAGGGCGTCTCCTACGATCTGCGCCGAGATCTGCACGCCAAACTTACCGACCTCTCCTTCGCCTACCACGACCGCACCGAATCGGGTCAGCTTCTGTCGCGGACCATGCAGGATGTGGAACGGATGCGCTTCCTGACCGGTCGGTCGTTGCTGGGTTTGGCGAACGGCGTTGTGCTGCTAATTGGCACTGCGATTGCGCTGGTCATCATGAACCCGACATTGGCGCTGATGGCGCTGCTGACGATGCCGATTTTGGCCCAGCGGGCGACGAGTTTCGGCGCTCGTCACCGGCCGCTGTCCCTTGCGATTCAGCAACAGCTGGCAGTGCTGACGACGCGGCTGGAACAGAACCTGCGGGGGGCGCGAATCGTCAAGGCCTTTGCCCAGGAAGATGTGGAGATCGAACGATTTGAGGCGGAGAATCAGAAATGGTTTGGGCTGGCCGCGGCGACCGCCAAGCTCACTGCGCTGAACGTCCCGATGCTGGATCTGATCGCCAATCTCGCCACCGTCATCATCATCTGGTTCGGTGGCTTGCAGGTGATCCGGGGCGCGCTGACTCTGGGGGAACTGATCGCCTTCCTCACCTATCTCGCACAGTTGGCGGCGCCGATCCGTAGGCTGGGTTTTGTCATCCCCGCCATCGCAATGGCTGGGGCGTCAGCAGAGCGAATCTTCGAGATTCTGGATGAAGAGACGCAGGTTGAGGAGGCGGCGGACGCGATGCCGCTGGCGCCGGTTCAGGGCCATCTGCGCTTCGAGAACGTCTCGTTCAGCTACGCCCGCCCGCACAATGTATTGCGCAACGTCTCGTTTGAGATTCAGCCGGGACAGGTGCTTGCCCTGCTCGGCCCGACCGGTTCGGGCAAGTCATCGATCATTAACATGATCCCCCGTTTCTACGACTCGACAGAAGGCCGCATCCTGTTGGACGGCCAGGACATTTGCGGGGCGACACTGCATTCGCTGCGCAGTCAAATCGGCATCGTTTTGCAGGAGTCGACGCTCTTTGCCACGTCCATAGGCGAGAATATCGCCTTTGGGCGGCCCGACGCTTCGGAGAAGGAGATCATCGAGGCGGCCCGTGCGGCCCAGGCCCACGAGTTCATCGAGAGTTTTCCGGACGGCTACGCCACAAGAGTGGGGGAACGGGGCGCTACGTTGTCCGGCGGGCAGAGACAGCGGGTCGCCATCGCGCGCACGCTGCTGACCGATCCACGCATTCTCATTCTCGACGACGCGACGTCCAGTGTGGATACACAGACCGAGCACCTGATCCAATTGGCTCTGGCGAATCTGATGAAGGGGCGCACATCGGTCATCATCGCCCAGCGTCTCAGCACGGTGCGCCTGGCCGACCAGATATTGATACTGGAAAAGGGGCGGATTTCGGCTGCCGGGAAGCATGGAGAGTTGCTCGAATCGTCGGCGCTATACCGCAAAATCTACGAGGAGCAGCTTCAGATTTTAGAAGTCTGACGAGCAGGACAGGCGCAGCCTTAACGAGCGCGAATCACTTATCATTATGTCAATTTCAATTGGTTCGGCAGGGCGCAGCGGCGGACCCCAGAGCTTGCTGCGCAACATGGCAAACGAGGCAGACGGAAAGGCATTCGATGGCCAGGTCGTAGGCCGACTGCTGGCCTATCTGCGGCCGCACCGCGCCAAAATGGTCGTCGCCTTTCTCCTGATGCTCGTGGTCACGGGTCTGACACTTGGGATCCCTCTCCTGCTCAAAGTGGCGATCGACCGATTCATCGCGGCAAGCAATGCAAACGGGCTGGCGCAGGTTTCCATTATCATGGCGGTCATGTTCTTGGCGCTCTTTGGGGCGGCATCAGGTCAGCGCTATCTGCTGTCGTGGGTAGGGCAACGCGTGTTGGCGACGCTGCGGGAAGAGCTGATGCGCCACCTGCAAGCCCTTTCGCTGGGGTATCATAACCAGCACATTGTCGGCGTAACCATTTCGCGGGTGATCAGCGATGTTGCGGTAATTAACGAACTGCTGTCTCAGGGATTGATCACCCTTATCGGCGATCTGCTGATTCTGATTGGCATCATCGTCGTCATGCTGGCGCTCAGCCCTTCCCTGGCCTTGATCACTTTCAGCATCATTCCGTTGATGCTGCTGGCCACTTACTTTTTCTCGCGGCGGGCAAAGGTCGCCTTCCGCCAGACGCGACGGAGTGTGGCGGGCGTTGTTAGCACGTTGGCAGAACACCTGACCGGAATGCGCGTGATCCAGGCGTTCGCGCAGGAAAAGGCGATGCGCAACCGCTTCGACTCGGCCAATCAGGACAATCGCACCGCATTTGTGGATGCGATGGCGCTCTCTTATGTCTTTTTACCGACGGTCGAGTTTCTGGCGGTGCTTGCAACTGCCGTAGTGCTCTGGTTTGGCGGACGGGCCGTGGCGCAAGGCGCGCTGGAGCTTGGTGTGCTGGTGGCGTTCCTTGCGTATGTTACTCGCTTTTTCCAGCCGGTGCAGGAGTTGAGCCAACTCTACACGACCATGCAGGCGGCCATGGCAGGCGGTGAGCGCGTGCTGGAACTGCTGGACGCCCAGCCGGATGTGCCTGATCCAAAGAGCGGCGATGAGATGCCCGCGATCAAGGGGCGCATCGAGTTGCGCCGGGTCAACTTTTCTTACAGTAGCGATATATCGGTCTTGCGGGACGTCAACCTTGTAATCGAGGCTGGGCAGACGGTGGCCCTGGTTGGGCCGACGGGCGCGGGCAAGTCTACCATTGCCAATCTGGTTGCACGCTTCTACGACGTGAGCGATGGATCGGTGCAAATCGACGATATTGATGTACGAACGGTGACGCAACAGTCGCTGCGCCGCCAGACCGGCATTGTTTCGCAAGAGCCATTTCTCTTTGCTGGTACGGTGCTGGACAACATCCGCTTCGGCCTACCGGAGATCGATTCCGCAGCCGTAGAGAAGGCGGCGCGGCAGGCCAACGCGCACGAGTTCATCGCGGATCTGTCCAACGGCTATGAAACCGAGATCCTCGAAGGGGGCGCCAACCTGTCGCTGGGCCAGCGTCAACTGATCTGCATTGCGCGGGCGATCCTGGCTGATCCCCGGATTCTGATCCTGGATGAGGCCACTGCCAGTGTGGACACGGCGACGGAAGCGCTGATTCAGGAGGCGCTCGATCGACTGCTGAGCCAATGCACGGCGATCGTAATTGCGCATCGACTGAGCACCATCCGCAGGGCAGACCTGATCTGTGTGATGCAAGACGGGCAGATCGTAAGCAGAGGGAGTCACGCCGCGTTGTTGGACGAGGGCGGACTATACGCAGAACTGTATCGGCGACAATTTTTGGAAAAGTAGTAAGAGTGTTCGATGGCCTGGTGGACCGCACCGAGTGGAAGAAGAGCAGCACCCAGTAAAACAAATTAGCCAGACCGAAGTAGCGGCAAGCGATTCGAACTCAGCAATCCTTTGTGGGAGCATACCCCAAAATGTCAACCCAGCCCAACGTTCTCTTCCTCATCGCAGACGACCACCGCGCCTCGGCGATCGGCGCATACGGTGATCCGACGGTACAGACGCCAAACCTGGACCAACTCTGTACCGATGGCGCTTCGTTCCACCAGAACCATCATATCGGGAGCCTGAGGGGCGCTGTCTGTGTGCCGACGCGGGCCTGCGTTCACACGGGCGCGCACGTGTTCCGCGCATCCGTCGGCAACGACATCAACGACCGGCAGGCGCTGCAAACGCTGGCTCCGGGCCACACCTATCTGGCCGAACTGTTTCGCCAAAACGGGTACAAGACTTTTGCTACGGGAAAATGGCACAACGATGCAGCCAGCTTCGCCCGCTCCTTCGGCGAGGTAGAAAATGTGTTTTTCGGTGGCATGGCTAGCCACTTTGCAGTGCCGGTGCAGGACTATGACCCCCGGGGCACATACCAAAGCAGCCGCCAGCGCATCGGCGACCATTTTTCGACCGATCTGTTCGGCGATGCGGCCATCCGCTTTGTGGAGAAACAGGACGGCAGCCAACCCTTCTTTCTCTACTGCGCTTTCACCGCGCCGCACGACCCACGCACTCCGCCGCCTGACTGGGCCGACGCATACACGCCCGAGGCGATGCCGCTGCCGGCCAACTTCATGGGGACGCATCCTTTCGACAATGGGGAGATGTGGGTGCGGGATGAGAAGCTGGCCGGTTTCCCACGCACACCAGAGGATACGCGGCGGCATATCGCTGAATACTACGGAATGATCTCGGACATGGACGAGAAAATCGGCGAAATCCTGAACGCGCTGGCGCGCAGTGGGCAGGCCGAAAACACGATCGTCATCTATAGCGCCGATCATGGCCTGTCAGTGGGCCAGCATGGTCTGCTGGGCAAGCAGAATCTGTACGATCACAGCGTGCGCGTACCGCTGTTGCTGCGCGGGCCGGGCGTGCCCAAGGGCAAGCGGGTGGACGCCCTTACTCACACATACGATCTGTACCCGACTCTTTGTGAGTTGGCTGGGCTGGAGACTCCCTCACAGGTGGATGCGCTGAGTCTTAGGCCGCTGATGGACGGCACGACTTCGGCGTCGCGGCCGTATGTACACTCGGTCTACATGCATGTGCAGCGGATGGTGCGGGACCGTGAGTGGAAGTTGATCAGCTACCGGAAGGATGGAGACGAGGGCAGCGACCGCACACAGTTATTCCACATTGCGTCGGATCCGTGGGAGTTGAATGATCTTTCGCTGGATGATGGTGCAACTGCTGAACGGGAACGGTTGGAGCGGGAACTGGCGCGTTGGCAAGTCAAGGTGAAAGACCCTCTGCTGACGGCATGAAGGGATGGAGGCCGCCAGCATCTTTCTACAGCATCCGCCCGTTGGAAAGGACAAGGCGATAACCAGCTTCTTTCACAGCCTCTCGCACGGCAGGGCGCACGCGGTAACTGAAACATACCGGTACGATTTCTCCTACAAGGTGCTGGGCGGCGCGCTCCAGCAGCAGGGCAAAACGTTCCACATCCCGCATCGTAAGGTTGAACTTCACCTCTCCCACAATCCAGAGCGATGTGTCCGGGCGGGTCGTGTCACGGGCATGGCCGAAGACATCGATTTCTTCTTCCGTTCCGTCCCACTTCTGCCAGACGCGTCCCAGTTCGTCGACCTGCCAGCCTAACTCACGCTCCAGCAGATCGTGAATCATGGCGGCGGCCACATCTTCCAAGTCGCCGCCCATGCGGTCGCTCATTCCGCCCACTTGACGGGCCAGTTGCTGGAGTGCGGATTCCGTGCGCTGTTGAGACTCCGCCAATAACTCTACGTGTTGATCCGTGCGCTGTTGAGACTCAGCTAACGATTCCATACGCTGTTCCGTGCGCTGTTGAGACTCAGCCAATAACTCTACGTGTTGATCCGTGCGCTGCTGAGACTCCGCCAATAATTCTACGTGTTGATCCGTGCGCTGCTGAGCCTCAGCTAATAACTCTACGTGTTGATCCGTGCGCTGTTGAGACTCAGCTAACGATTCCATACGCTGTTCCGTGCGCTGTTGAGACTCAGCTAACGATTCCATACGCTGTTCCGTGCGCTGTTGAGACTCCGCCAATAACTCTACGTGTTGATCCGTGCGCTGTTGAGACTCCGCCAGGTCACGGACGATTTCTTTGAGTTCGTTGAAGTCGTCACGGCGCACGAGAGCGTTGTAGGAATCGAAAATGACTTTCGCCAATACCTCCGCCTGTTCTTCGGCAAATACGCTGCCAAGTTGCTCCAGCATGAGTGTGCGGTTCGCCATGATTTCTGAGCTCCACAAATTATCCTGGCCGGCCTCATTCTGAGACGATTATAGCACATACCCTCGATTTTAGACCGACCCTGATCCAATGTGGATTTCGCGTCGAAAGAATTAGCCCGCCGTTGTGCAAATTGCCGCATCTGATAGTTGCACATCTTACAAATGTATGTACAATAGACTACAAGCATGGATACATTCACTGTATTGGCAGTCTATCTTTACTGGAATTGACCGTCTTGCCTTTCGCAAACCAAATTCTTAGCCTTGTCATCGTTCTTCTCGGTCTCGTAGCCGTTCTTGTAAGCGGCTTGGGGCCGTGTACGGTTGGCGAAGGCAAAGAAGTCCAGTAAGTAAGGCTTCTCGCTCAGGTCAGTGTAGACCCTTCCCCAACCGGGAAGGGTCTTTTTACTATAGTCAAATCTGGTTTAAGAGCAACCGCATCAGGTTTGGACATCTTAGCAGTGCGATGGCAAGTGGCAGATACGCGCCCATTGCGCTATCAATGACGAGCCTACCAAGATTGAGATTGTTTGCAGGAGGAGATGGATGGCACTAGCCAAGAAAGAACCGATTGACAGCGGATACGATCTGGGGCCCCAGCAGTTTAGCGGTTCGCAGATGATCTGGGAATCCCTTCTTCGGGAAGGGGTCGATCTGGTCTTCGGCCACCCGGGCGGCGCGATTTTGCCGGCCTATGACGCGTTGTCCGAATACCAAGCGGACGGGCGCATCCATCACGTACTGGTGCGGCACGAGCAGTGCGCCGCGCACATGGCCGATGGATACGCCAGAGCCACGGGCCGGGTGGGCGTCTGCATCGTCACAAGCGGGCCGGGTGCGACCAATCTCGTCACGGGGCTGGCGACGGCGCAGATGGACAGCGTGCCGATCGTTGCCATAACCGGCCAGGTTCCCACCAATCTGCTGGGGACTGACGCATTTCAGGAGTCGGACGTCGTCGGCGTCACGCAGCCGGTGTGCAAGCACAACTATCTCGTGACCGATATTGCAGAGTTGCCGCTGATCATGAAGGAGGCCTTTTACATCGCCCGCGAGGGACGACCGGGCGTTGTATTGGTGGACATCTGCAAGGATGTGCAGAATGAGATCGGCACATTTCGCTATGATTTCGAGATCAATCTCCCAGGCTTTGAACCCTGGCCGGAATTCAGTACCGAAGCTGTGCAGGCGGCGGCTGACCTGCTGAACGAGTCCGAGCGCCCGCTGATCCTGGCCGGGCACGGCGTCCACCTCTCCGAGACAAGTGGAGAGTTGTTGCAACTGGTCGAGAAAGCCGGAATCCCCGTAGTAACGACGCTGCTGGGCACAGGCAATATCCCGGAAACCCACCCGCTGAGTCTGGGAATGGGGGGGATGCACGGCGAGGCGTTTGCCAACCGTGCGATCCAGGGCTGCGATGTGCTGGTTGCCATGGGTATGCGCTTCGACGACCGCATCACAGGCCGCCTGGACCGTTTTGCCGCCAACGCTAAGATCCTCCATTTCGAGTTGGACAGGGCGGAGGTTGGCAAGAACATTGTCCCGGATGTGGCGGTGGTTGGCGATCTGGCGGAGACGCTGCCGGCCTTTCTCCCCCTGATCAGGGAGCGGCGACACAAGGATTGGGTGCAGACGTTGAACGAATGGCGCGCGGAGACGGATGAAGCGGACATTATTCAGTATGAGGTCGAGGAACTGATTCCGCCTTATGTGATCCGCCAACTGTGGCATGCGACCGAACAGACGGACAAACGGGTGATCGTGGTCACGGATGTCGGCCAGCATCAGATGTGGGAGAGCCAGTATTACATCCACGAACAGGCGGGGATGCTGCTCACAAGCGGGGGGCTGGGCACGATGGGATACGCGTTGCCGGCGGCTCTCGGCGCGCAGATATCCGACCCGGAGGCGCTGGTCTGGTGTGTGGCCGGGGATGGCGGCTTCCAGATGACGTTGCAAGAGTTGGCGACGATTCAGCAGGAGAAGCTGCCGGTCAAGATCGCCATCATCAACAACGGATTCCTGGGCATGGTGCGCCAGTGGCAACAGATCTTCTACGACAAACGCTACGTGGGTACGCCGATTCTCTCGCCAAACTACGTGAAGCTGGCTGACGCCTACGACATCCCAGCGGCGGTTGTACGCCATCCGAGCGAGGTTGTGGCGGTTCTAGAGCAGGCGCACGCGACGGACGGGCCTTTTCTCATCGATTTCCAGGTCAAGGAAGAGGTGAACGTCTATCCGATGGTGGCGCCGGGCGCGGCTGTTGACGAGTTGATCCGGCGGCCCAAACCGGGCTTGATGCAGGGATACAGCGGCGTTCAGCCGAGTTGGTAACGTTGACGTGTCAAAACGATTGTCAGTTTACCTTCGGTTGCCCGGCTTGCGGCAGCAACTGAAAGGTGCAGGCGAGATGCTTGCCATCCCAGGGGGAGACGAATGCAATACACTCTTGTTGCCTGGATGCGTGATAAGCCCGGCGTGCTGAATCGTGTGTCCGGCATGTTGCGCAGGCGCAACTTCAACATCGACAGTCTTCAGGTCAGTCACAGCGAGACACCGGGCATCAGCCGCATGACCTTTGTGGTGGATGGTGACGAGCGGGTGGCGGATCAGGTTGTCAAACAGTTGCGCAAGGTGGTGGATGTCACCGCGGTGGATGACATTACAGAGCGGCTGGCCATTCTGCGTGAGTTGGCGCTGATTCGCGTGCGCACGACCCCGGCGACGCGGGGCGAGATCATGCAGTTCGCCGAGATTTACCGGGCGCAGATCGTGGATGTCAACACAGAGAATCTTGTGGTACAGGCGGTTGGCACAGAAGACAAGGTCGATTCGCTGATCGAGCTGATGCGACCGTTCGGCATTGAAGAGATGGTCCGCACCGGGCGGGTGGCGCTCTGTCGCGGCGACGAGCGGCCCAAACAAAGGAAGCCATCCACCGCGATTTTCAAGGCCGCCGCCAGCCTGAACGGAAGCGGGCACGACGATCAGGAGTAGAATGGGAAACTAAGTCATACATTTGTACGTCTATACCAGTTGGACGCCTATAGGTTGCGCGGTCGCGGCAACCACAACATACACGAAATCAGAATCCCGGAGGATACAGTGACGACGATCTACTATGAGAATGATGCCGATATAGCCCAGATCAGCGGCAAGAAGATCGCGGTAATCGGCTACGGCAGCCAAGGCCACGCCCACGCGTTGAATATGAAGGACAGCGGTCAGGACGTGCGCATCGGCTTGCACGAAGGGAGCCGCAGCAAGGCAAAAGCCGAGGCCGAAGGGTTGCGGGTGGTGAGCGTGGCTGATGCGGCGCGGGAAGCGGACATGATTATGGTCGTGATTCCCGATCCGATTCAGGGCAAGGTATATGAGGAGGAGATCGCGCCCAACCTGGCGCCGGGCAATACACTGATGTTCGCCCACGGATTCAATATCCGTTATGGCTTCATCGTCGCGCCGGAGGATGTAGACGTGTCGATGGTGGCGCCCAAGGCCCCCGGCCATCGGGTGCGGGAGGTCTTCGTCGAAGGATCGGGCGTGCCGGCGTTGGTTGCCATTCATCAGGACGCGTCGGGCAATGCCCTGGCCAATGCGCTTGCTTACGCCAAAGCGATCGGCTCAGCCCGGGCCGGGGTCCTGGAGACCACGTTCGCCGAGGAGACGGAGACCGATTTGTTCGGCGAGCAGACGGTGCTGTGCGGCGGCGTCAGCGAACTGATCAAGGCCGGATTTGAGGTCCTGGTCGACGCAGGTTACCAGCCGGAAATCGCCTACTTCGAGTGTCTGCACGAATTGAAATTGATCGTCGATCTGATGTACCAGGGCGGGCTGAACTACATGCGTTACAGTGTCAGCGACACGGCCGAATGGGGCGACTACAAGAGCGGCCAGCGGGTGATCACGGACGAAACGAAGGAGTCGATGAGAAAGATATTGGCCGACATTCAGTCGGGCGCGTTCGCTGAGGAGTGGATGGACGAGTATCACGGCGGCGGCAAGATCTATTACGAACGGCGCCGGAATGAACAGAATCAGCAGTTGGAAAACGTTGGCAAGGAACTGCGCAGGATGATGACCTTCCTGGACGCGAAGGAAGTCTGAGCATTGCGAAGCAGGAATGACGCATCAGGAAAGGAGGTGGTGAACATGGATGATGGCCTTAGCGACCTTATGCGGATAGGCAAGTCGCACCACACAGTGGCTTCATCCCCTGCCCCCCGCGGCGAGGGAGAGCGAATCCGTCATCATTCGACCTGTTTGGCACCCAGCCTCCGATGTTTCGGGTTGTCGAGTCGGCTGGCAGCCAAATCACCTCGGGAGACATCTTGCAATGACGACTACAATTGATGGGCAACAACAGGCCGACGGGGCCGCGGACAACGGTTCTGAGATTGATGTAGAACAGTTCCGTCTGGCCGATGTCAAGCAGTGGGCGCGGGACATCGCCCATGGCAACACGATTCTCGTGTTCGACACGACGCTGCGCGACGGGGAACAGTCGCCCGGCGCGACGCTGAACGAGCAGGAGAAGCTGGAGATCGCCCGCCAGTTGGCGCGCTTGGGCATCGACATAATGGAAGCAGGATTCCCTGCGGCCTCACCCGGCGATCTGGCGGCGGTCAAGCGGATCGCCTTAACTGTGGGCCGCACGCCTCGTGTCGACAGTGAGAGCAATGTCAGCGCGCCGCCCATCATCGCCGGCCTGGCCCGAGCCAACAAGAAGGACATCGACAAGGCATGGGAAGCGGTACAGGGCGCGGTGCGGCCGCGCATCCATACATTCCTCGCCACCAGCGACATTCACATGCAGCATAAGTTGCGCATGTCGCCCAGCGAAGTGCTGGAAACGGTGGGCGACATGGTGCAGTACGCCCGCAGCCTGTGCGACAACGTCGAGTTCAGCCCTGAAGACGCCGGTCGCAGCGATCCGGATTTCCTGGTCGAGGTACTGAGCGTTGCCATCAAAGCGGGGGCGACGACGCTGAACATACCTGACACGGTCGGATACACGACGCCGGAAGAGTTCGGCGGACTGATCCGGCATCTGCGAGAGAACGTTGACGGCGGCAAGGACGTGATCTTCAGCGTTCACTGCCACAATGACCTGGGTCTGGCGACGGCAAACACGCTGGCAGGCGTCCAGAACGGGGCGCGCCAAGTCGAAGTGACGATCAACGGGATTGGCGAACGCGCCGGCAACACCAGTCTTGAAGAGACGGTAATGGCGCTGTATACGAGGCAGTCGGTCTTCGACCTGCGCACAAACATACGCAGCCAGGAGATTCACCGCAGCAGCGACATGGTAAGCCGCTACACAGGCATGGTGATCCAGCCGAACAAGGCGATTGTGGGGTCGAACGCGTTCGCGCACGAGGCAGGAATTCACCAAGACGGGATGTTGAAGAACAAGCGCACGTACGAAATCATGGACGCGCATACGATTGGCCTGCATCAGAGTCGGCTGGTGCTGGGCAAGCATTCAGGACGCCATGCGCTGGGCGTGCGGCTGCAAGAGTTGGGCTATCATCTGGACAAAGAGAATCTGAACGAGGTATTTCTGCGCTTCAAGGATCTTGCGGACAAGAAAAAGAGCGTCACTGACGCCGACATCGAGGCGCTGGTGGCGGATGAACTGTATCAGCCGGTCGAGGTCTGGGAGTTGATGGGAGTGCAGGTACAGTGCGGCACGAACATGACGCCCACTGCGGTGGCGACGCTGCGTAATAATGAGACCGGCGAGGAGATTACCGACGTCAGCTTCGGCAGAGGCCCGGTGGACGCGGCCTACCGGTGTATCGACAAGATCGTGCAGCAGCCCAATGAGTTGACGGAGTTTCTGGTGCAGGCTGTCACGGAGGGGATCGACGCCAACGGCGATGTAACGGTGCGCATCGAGGTGCCGGACAGCCGCGGTCACAGTAAGACGGCACAGGGCCGGCCGCGACGGCGGCTTTTCGGTGGCCGCGGCGTGGATACGGATATAATTGTCGCCAGCACAAAGGCGTACTTGCAGGCGCTGAATAAGTTGTGCGCGGCCGAGGATGCGGATGACGCCACGGTCGCGATTGCCGCTGCGGATTCGGGGGTGGCTACGGTCGGGATTTAGAATGAGAATGGAGCAGGAGAGCGGCGACTGCGATCTTTTCGAATCGCCGCTCTTTCCTTTTCTTGAGGATTTCCAAGTGCCCTTCCCCATTCCCGCAGTCGGGCAAAAATAAAGTGCGTGTTCTTGGCCAATCAACACCTTCATCGTAAGGTTTCCGCGCCAATAGAATTAGTAAAATTGGCGTGGAGGTCATCAAAAGCGGCAACGGCTATTGCTTGGCTACTCAAGAGGAGAAAAGTTGACGAAACTGCCAAATTCGTTTACATTATATGATATGATCTCGGATTGGATTCTCTCAAATTAGGCCTGTAGGCAAAGTAGGCACGCTTCGACAACGACGTCATCCGGTCTGTGCAGACGCTCCTGCTTCGCATCACTTGTTGGTAACGGTTGTTCGTTTGCTGTGAAGGGACCAATTAGCCGCCCGCAAAGCGCGAACGATTCGAAGCTGAAAGCTTTTCTGAGGAGATGTCGTTATGTCTGAAATTCATCTTACCCCTTCCTGTACTCTTCATTCTACTCCCCACGCGCATAACGGACTGCCACCAAAACAGGGTCTCTATGATCCGCGCTACGAGCACGACGCTTGCGGTGTCGGCTTCGTGGTAAACATCAAGGGCCAGAAGTCCCATTCCATCGTTTCACAGGGATTGCAGGTGCTCCTCAACCTGGCGCATCGGGGCGCGTGCGGATGCGAGCCGAATACAGGCGATGGCGCAGGCGTCCTTATGCAGACGCCGGACAAGTTCATGCGCAAGGAGGCCGCGGCTGAAGGGATCGAACTGCCGCCGGAAGGCGAGTACGCAGTGGGGATGATCTTTCTGCCACAAAGGGGGGACTACCGTTTCCGTTGCGAGCAACTTTTTGAGAAGATAATTCGCTCCGAGGGTCAGACCGTTCTTGGTTGGCGCACCGTGCCGACCGCCAATCAGGAGTTGGGCCACACCGCCCGCTTGGGCGAACCGGTCGTCCGTCAGGTTTTCATCGGACGCAGCCCGGACCGACTGACAGGCGATGATGAATTGGCGTTCGAGCGCAAACTGTATGTGATCCGTAAGTTGGCCGAGAACCAGATTCGCTACTCTCCGCTGCGGGAAGGCAATTCGTTCTATGTCGCCAGTCTCTCATCGCGCACGGTTGTCTATAAGGGAATGTTGATGTCACCGCAGGTCAAGGGTTTTTATCCCGATCTGCTGGACGAGGATATGGAGTCGGCGCTGGTTGTGGTCCACTCGCGTTTCAGCACCAATACGTTCCCCAGTTGGGAACGCGCTCACCCGTATCGTTACATGATCCACAACGGTGAGATCAACACGCTGCGCGGCAACGAGAACTGGATGCACGCCCGCCAGTCCCAGTTCGAGAGCAAGTTGTTCGGCGGCGACATCAAGAAGGTGCTGCCAATCATCCAAGAGGATGGCAGCGACTCGGCCAAATTTGATGAGACGCTGGAGTTTCTTTACCTGTCGGGGCGCTCATTGCCGCAGGCGATGATGATGATGATCCCGGAGCCTTGGTCGCAGCATGAGACGATGAGCGATGCCAAGAAGGCGTTTTACGAGTACCACAGCACGATGATGGAGCCTTGGGACGGTCCGGCGTCGATCGTCTTTACCGATGGCGCGATGGTTGGCGCTGTGCTTGACCGCAACGGCTTGCGGCCCTCACGCTACTGCGTCACCAAGGACGACATGGTGGTGATGGCGTCGGAGGTGGGCGTGCTGCCGATGGAGCCTGAACGCGTCTTGAAGAAGGCGCGCCTCGAGCCGGGGCGAATGTTCCTGGTGGATACGAACGAGGGCCGCATCATCTCCGATGGGGAGTTGAAGGAGACAATGGCCGCGGCGCATCCCTACCGGGAGTGGCTCGACGAGCATATGGTCAGTCTGGATGAGATTCCGCAGCCGGATGTTTACGTGCCGGGCGTCGATCACAGTACGCTAATTGAACGGCAACAGGTCTTCGGCTATACGTTTGAGCAGTTGCGCATTCTGCTGGCGCCGATGGCGACAGACGGCGTCGAAGCGCTGGGCGCGATGGGCAACGACACGCCGGCGGCTGCCCTGTCCAACCACTCGCAACTACTGTACAACTATTTCAAGCAGCTATTTGCCCAGGTGACAAACCCGCCCATCGACGCCATCCGCGAGGAACTGATAACGGCCACCGAGGTGATGATGGGCACGGAGTTGAACCTTCTTGAAACCAAGCCGGAAAATTGTCGCCAACTCAAACTGACACAGCCGATTCTCACCAACAGCGAATTAGCCAAAATCCGCCACATCGAGCGCAGCGGCGCGCCGCGTTTTCGCGCCAAGACGCTATCGATTCTCTTCGACATAAGTGGAGGAGAGGAGGCGCTGGAACAGGCTTTGGAGGATCTGTTCCAAGCTGCGACAGAGGCGATTGACGAAGGATTCAACATCCTTGTTCTTTCGGACCGGGGCGTTGCGCCGGGCGTTGCGCCAATCCCCGCTCTGCTGGCAGTGTCCGGCCTACATCACCACCTGATTCGCAACGAGACCCGCACGCAAGTGGCGTTGGTTGTCGAATCGGGCGAGCCGCGCGAAGTGCATCACCTGGCTTTGCTGATCGGCTTCGGCGCAACCGCCGTCAACCCCTATCTGGCGATGGAAACGCTGGACCAGATGATCCAGAACCGGCTACTGGTCAACATCGACCACGACACCGCAGTATACAACTACGTCAAGGCGGCGATGAAGGGTGTCGTCAAAGTGCTGTCAAAGATGGGCATTTCGACGATCCAGAGCTACTGCGGCGCGCAGATATTTGAGGCGCTCGGCCTGAGCCAGCGACTGGTCGACAAATACTTCACTTGGACAGCGAGCCGGGTGGAGGGAATCGATCTGCCGGAGATCTATGCCGAGGTGAAGATGCGCCACGATCGAGCTTACCCGGTGCGACTCTACTCGCAGGTGGAGCAGAACGGCCATGTCTCCGAAGTAGGCCGGCCAGCAGTCAATGGGAACGGCAGCAGCGGCGGGCAGTTGCTTTCCCCCGGCGGCGACTACCAATGGCGCAGTGATGGCGAATTGCACCTGTTCAATCCCCGTACCGTTCACCTGCTGCAGAAGGCGACGCGCACTGAGGATTATGCCTCGTTCAAGGCCTATACGCAGGACATCGACCGCATGAACAAGGAGTGGTGCAACCTGCGCGGCCTGCTGGAGTTCGATTTCGACGGCGTGCCAAGCATCCCCGTCGAAGAGGTGGAGCCGGTCGAGTCGATCTGCAAACGCTTCAAGAGCGGCGCCATGTCCTACGGCTCGATCAGCAAAGAGGCGCATGAAACGCTGGCGGTCGCGATGAACCGCATCGGCGGTCGCAGCAATACCGGCGAGGGCGGCGAAGACCCGGCCCGCTATTTCCTGGAAGAGAACGGCGATTCGAAAAACAGCGCCATCAAACAGGTGGCGTCGGCACGCTTCGGTGTAACCAGCAACTATCTGGTCAACGCAAAAGAGTTGCAGATAAAGATGGCGCAGGGGGCCAAGCCGGGGGAAGGCGGACAGCTGCCCGGCAAGAAGGTCTATCCCTGGATCGCAGAGGTGCGGCACTCAACGCCGGGTGTCGGACTGATCTCACCGCCGCCCCACCATGACATCTATTCGATTGAAGACCTTGCCGAGTTGATCCACGACCTCAAGAACGCAAACCATCACGCCCGCATCAACGTCAAGCTGGTGTCGGAAGTGGGCGTGGGCACAGTCGCTGCCGGTGTCGCCAAGGGTCACGCCGACGTAATCCTGATCAGCGGGCATGACGGCGGGACGGGCGCATCGCCGCAGACGAGCATCAAACATGCCGGCCTGCCCTGGGAGTTGGGCGTGGCCGAGACGCACCAGACCTTGCTCATCAACAATCTGCGCAGCCGCGTCGTCGTCGAGACCGATGGCCAGCTCAAGACGGGCCGCGACCTTGCCATTGCTGCGCTGCTGGGGGCGGAGGAGTTTGGCTTTGCCACCAGCCCGCTTGTGGCCCTGGGTTGCATCATGATGCGGGTCTGTCATCTGGATACCTGCCCTGTGGGCGTGGCGACGCAGAATCCGGAATTGCGAGCGAAATTTACGGGCGACCCGGAGCACGTGGTCAACTTCATGCGCTTCATCGCCCAAGAGTTGCGCGAGTACATGGCGAAGCTCGGTTTCCGCACTGTGAACGAGATGATCGGGCGCACGGACCGGCTACAGGTGCCGAAGGCGATTGATCACTGGAAAGCGAAGGGAATCGACCTGACCGCCATCTTGCACCGGCCGGACGTGCCGGAAGATTGGGGGCGCTACTGTCAGATCGGTCAGGATCACGGTTTGGACGAAGCGATGGACAATACCACGCTGCTGGAACTATGCAAACCTGCGCTCGACAACCGCGTTGAGGATGTGCAACGCGCAAACGATGCGCAGCAGGATGGCAGCTCCGAAAGTTCGTTGCGCCGTGTGAAGGCGACCTTGCCAATCCAGAATATCAACCGCGTGGTAGGCACGATTGCGGGCAGTGAGATCACGCGCCGCTTCGGCCCGGGCGGTCTGCCTGAAGACACGATCCAGTTGCAATTCCAGGGGGCAGCCGGTCAGAGCTTCGGCGCGTTCATCCCCAAGGGCATGACTTTGGAATTGGAGGGCGACGGCAACGACTATTTCGGCAAGGGACTCTCCGGCGGCAAGATCATCGCTTACCCGCCGTATGGCTCAACGTTCAAGGCCGAAGACAATATCATTATCGGCAATGTGGCCTTTTACGGTGCGACGAGCGGCGAGGCATACATTCGGGGCATGGCGGGCGAGCGCTTCTGCGTGCGCAACTCCGGTATGCAGGCTGTCATCGAAGGCGTCGGCGATCACGGATGCGAATACATGACCGGTGGCCGCGTAGTTGTGCTGGGCCGCACAGGACGCAACTTTGCGGCGGGCATGTCCGGCGGCATTGCATACGTACTGGATGAGGAGCCGGTGGACGGCGTATGGTTCAGTCAACGCGCCAATCTTGAAATGGTCGAACTGGGAAAGCTGGAAGACGCGGAGGAGTGCGCCGAAGTGCGGGAGATGATCCAACGCCACTACGCGTATACCAATTCGGAGGTCGCAAGAAAGGTCCTTTCAAATTGGGACGAGTACGTGACCAAGTTTGTCAAGGTGTTGCCGAAAGACTATAAGCGAATGCAGCAATGCCTCGCCGAAGTCGAAGCCACGGGACTCAAGGGCGCGGAGGCGCTGATGGCCGCTTTCGAGCGCAACAGTCAGGATGCGGCGCGCGTGAGCGGCAACTGAGTATTGCGTAACAGGAGTTGCAAGCCCGGTATTGCGAATCAATACGCATTGCGCAATACGCTGTCAGGAGATCATTTATGGGTAACCCAACCGGCTTTCTTGAATTCGAGCGGCAGTCCTTCCCGGAACGTCCGCCCCTTGAACGAATTCAGGATTGGAATGAGTTTCATCTGCATCTGTCGATAGACAACTTGCAGCGTCAGGGCGCTCGCTGCATGGATTGCGGCATCCCATTCTGCCATACCGGTACGATGCCGGAGGGCGGCTGCCCGGTCAACAATTTAATCCCGGAGTGGAACGATCTGGTATATCAGGGCCGCTGGCGGGAGGCGCTGGCGCGTCTTCATGCGACCAACAACTTTCCCGAATTTACGGGGCGCGTCTGCCCGGCCCCGTGTGAAGGCTCCTGCACATTGGGCCTGATCGATCCGCCGGTGACGATCAAGAGCATCGAATGTGCGATCATCGACCGCGGCTTTGAAGAGGGCTGGGTTGTGCCGCAGCCGCCCGCCGTGCGCACCGGGGAACGAGTAGCGGTTGTCGGTTCGGGGCCGGCAGGGCTGGCCTGCGCCGCGCAACTCAACTCGGCCGGCCACACGGTCACTGTCTATGAACGGGCGGACCGCATCGGCGGCCTGCTGATGTACGGCATTCCCAACATGAAGTTGGAAAAGGAGCGGGTCGAGCGGCGGGTCGAGCTGATGCGCGCCGAGGGTGTTACGTTTATCACCAACTGCGAGGTGGGCAAGGACATTCCGGCGGACAAGCTGTTGGAGGAGAACAGCGCAGTAGTCCTGTGCGGCGGCGCGACCAATCCACACGACCTGCCGATCGAAGGCCGGGAGCTGGAAGGCGTCCACTATGCGATGGAGTTTTTGCACGGCAATACCAAGCAACTCCTGGATGGCAAGTATGGCCGCGTGCCGGATGACGCGTTCAGTTATCCGTTCATCTCTGCGGAAGGCAAGGATGTGATCGTCATCGGCGGCGGCGATACGGGCAACGACTGCCTGGGCACGTCGATGCGCCACGGCTGCAACAGCGTCAATATGTTCGAGATTATGCCCAAGCCTCCGCCGGAGCGGGCGCCGGACAACCCCTGGCCGGAGTGGCCGCGCATTTTCCGCGTGGACTACGGCCATGCCGAGGTTGCGGAGCGCTTCGGCGCGGATCCCCGCACCTTCCTGGTCAGCACGAAGCGGTTTGTAGGCGATGGACACGGGCGGCTCGAGGAGTTGCATACGGTCATGATTGAGTGGCTGCCGAGCGAAAACGGCGCCCGCCCGCAGTTGCGGGAAGTTCCGGGCAGCGAAAAGGTGTGGCCCTGCCAGTTGGTTTTTCTAGCGATGGGCTTCCGGGGGCCGGAGAACCCGGTATTGGAACAGTTGGGCGTGGAACGGGATGCCCGCTCCAATGCCCAAGCCGAGTACGGCAAGTTCGCCACCAACGTGCCCGGCGTCTTCGCGGCGGGCGACATGCGGCGCGGGCAAAGCCTGGTCGTGTGGGCGATCAACGAGGGGCGCGGCGCGGCGCGGGAGTGTGACCGCTATTTGATGGGGGAGACGAGTTTGCCTTAGTCCATCCCGGAAACCGGAACCAGTACGCAAGACGCAAGGACATAAAGTATGGGAAAGACGATGTATGAGAAGATCTGGGATGCTCACGTAATCGCGCAGGATGAGGGCGCGCCGGCAGTACTGTATATTGACGCCCATCTGGTGCATGAAGTGACTTCCCCCCAGGCATTCGCCACGCTGCGGGAGCGGGGGCTGCCCGTGCGCTGCCCAGACAAAACTTTCGCCACCATGGACCACGCCATTCCCACGCGCATCGGGGCGGTCGAGGTCGACTGGCCGGACGACGCGGCTACGCAAGTTCGTACATTGCGGGAGAACTGCGCCGAGTTTGGCGTTCCGTTGTTCGACATCGAGGGAGATATTCAGGGCATCGTGCATGTGATCGGCCCGGAGTTGGGCGTCACGCAGCCGGGCATGACGATCGTCTGCGGCGACAGCCACACCAGCACGCACGGCGCATTCGGCGCGCTGGCGTTCGGCATTGGCACAAGCGAAGTAGGTCACGTGCTGGCGACCCAGTGCCTGATGCAAAAGGAGTCCAAAACATATGCCATCAACGTCGAGGGCGAGCTAGGCAAGGGTGTTACTGCCAAAGACATCATTCTGGCGATTATCGCCAAAAACGGGGCGGGCGGCGGCGTTGGCTACGTCTTTGAGTACCGGGGCGCGGCGATACGGGCGCTGAATATGGCCAGCCGCATGACCATCTGCAATATGAGCATCGAAGGCGGGGCGCGCGCCGGTCTGATCGCGCCGGACGAGACGACATTCGACTATATCAAGGGACGCACATACGCGCCCAAGGGCGAAGCCTGGGAGCGAGCAGTCGCCTACTGGCGGACGTTGCGAACGGATGAGGATGCCACGTTCGACCGCGAGTTGACGCTGGACGCGTCGGCACTGGCGCCGATGGTGACGTATGGCACCAACCCCGGCCAGGGCATAGCCGTAACCGAGCGCGTGCCCAGAGCGGATGATCTGGATGACCCGGCAGACCAGCGCAGTCTACGGAGCGCGCTGGACTACATGGGTCTGACCGAAGGACAGCCGATCGAGGGCCAGCATGTGGATATCGTTTTCATCGGCTCTTGCACCAACAGCCGCATCGAAGACCTGCGCGCGGCCGCGGCCATCGCTAAGGGACAACGCGTGTCGGATCACGTTGAGGCGCTGGTGGTGCCTGGGTCGAAAGCGGTCAAGGCGCAGGCCGAGGCGGAGGGGCTGGACCGTATCTTCAGCGAGGCCGGCTTTGAATGGCGCGGGGCAGGGTGCAGCATGTGTTTGGCGATGAACGATGACAAGGCGGGGGAAGGAAAATACGTCGCCAGCACCAGCAATCGGAACTTCATGGGAAGGCAGGGGCCGGGCAGCCGTTCGCTCCTGATGAGTCCCATCATGGCGGCGGCGGCCGCGATCAATGGGCGCGTAATCGACGTGAGGGAGATACTGTAATGCAACCCTTCACCAAGCTGAAGTCAACTGCGATGCCCTTGCGAACAGAGAATGTTGATACCGACCAGATCATCCCGGCGCGCTACCTGACGGCGGTCACGCAGGCGGGCATGGGCGATGGGCTGTTCTCATGGTGGCGCTACAATCGCGATGGCAGCCCCAATCCCGATTTTGTTCTCAACCAGGCGCAATTCAAGGGCGCGGAGGTGCTGGTGGCCGGCCGAAATTTTGGCATCGGTTCAAGTCGTGAACATGCGGTGTGGGCGCTGACGCAGTACGGTTTCCGTGCGGTGATCTCATCTGCATTTGCTGACATTTTCTACAACAATAGCTTAAAAAACGGCCTGCTTCCTATCTGGTTGCCGGAAGAGACCGTTAGCCGGATACTTGATCTTATCGAGGAGATTCCCCATACGACGATCAGCATCGATCTGGCAAGCCAGACCGTCACGCTGCCCGACATTCGCAACGTTGAAAACTCTTGGTCGTTCGAAATTGACCCGTTCCGCAAGCAGTGCCTGCTGCGCGGTCTGGATGATCTGGGTTATCTACTGGATAAGGAGGAGCAGATCAGCGCCTTCGAGGCCGCGGCATCAATTTGACAGGTTTTGGTTCTTAGTGCTGCGTTGCGACGGATCAGTTGCCCGTCATGATGAACTAGGAACTGAGAACTCAAAAGGAGATGAGTCAAATGACCGCGGACGCGGCTGCGGCAGATAGCAAAAGTGCGGTGTGGAAAGACCCCGGCCTGGTCGATAATTATCTGCGTCAAGCGCGCAAGGGCGTTCCGCTTGCACAGATTCAGTTGGATGTGATGATGCGGGTGATTGCCGGAGCAAAGGACTCGCCCGCGCAGGCCGCGCAACCGGTGCGCAATTTCCTGGATCTGGGCTGCGGCGACGGCATCCTGGCGGCGATGATTCTGGAAAAGTATCCTCTCGCCAAAGGGACGCTGGTCGACTTTTCGATGCCGATGATTCAGGCCGCGGTTCGCAATTTGCAGGCATACAGTAAGTCCCTACACGTTTCGTCGGTCGACTACTCCGACCCCTCCTGGTTCGACATCATCTCCTCCCACGCGCCGTTCGACGCGGTTGTCTCCGGATTTTCGATTCACCATCAACCCGATTCGGTCAAACGGCAAGTCTACGTGGACATCTTCGATCTGCTGGAGCCGGGCGGCATATTCGTCAACATCGAGCACGTCTCCTCGGCGACGCCGCGCATCGAGGCGCTCTATGACGACTATTTCATCGACAGCCTGTGGGCAAGTCAACTGACCGATAGCGACGCCCAGACTCGTGACCAGGTCGCGTTGGCCTATCTCAAGCGTGAGGACAGACAGGCAAACATCCTGGCGTCGGTGGAGACGCAGTGCAGCTGGTTGCGGGACACTGGCTATGAGGATGTAGACTGCTTCTTCAAGATATTTGAATTGGCCGTTTTTGGCGGGAGGCGCCCGCAGAAGAGCGACGCCAGAGCAGACTGATCAATCAATTCATGCGCCCGACTTCGATGCGGTGGACGTGTCGGGAAGGGCGGTTTGTGCTCATTTTCTATTGCATTAAGTAACTGTCCGTTTTTAACTTAACGGTTTCGTTCGACAGACCAGTCCAAGCTTGATTGAAATCGCTACGTTGTTTGCGGACAGTTACTAAGGGCATTCATTGGCAAGGCGGGGCAATTGAAGGCGACATATGATGAAGACTTCAACTGAGTTCACGTTTGTTGATCTGTTCTGTGGAGCGGGAGGGACATCGCTTGGGTTTCAACAGTCCGGGTTCAGATGTGTCAGCGCAATTGATAGTGATGAAACAGCAGTAAGAACCTGCCAACTCAACTTACAGAATCAGGTCTTGAGGAACGAGATTACCGAGGAAACCGAATTGACACCCACAGACGTAATCATTGGCGGCCCGCCTTGTCAGGGGTTCTCGTCGGCGGGAATGCGGCAGGCTGAGGATGTGCGTAACAGTCTTGTTCGAGTATTTTCCGAACTCGTTGCGCGGCACAAGCCCAAAGCCTTTGTGTTTGAGAATGTGGAAGGTTTTCTGACAGCGGGCAGCGGAGAGAGGGTATTTGACCTGCTAAATCCGCTGATTCAGGCCGGCTACCGCATACATTTGCGAAAGATCAATGCAGCCAACTATGGCGTCCCTCAGCATCGCAAACGTGTCATAGCAATTGGTGGTTTTGGATGGGATCCAATGTTTCCAGAACCGACCCATAGGGCATTCGGCGCACCTGGGTCATCAAGAGAGTTTAGAAGTCTTCCTCCCTGCCCGGTTTTGGGAGACGTGTTAGCGGAGTTTCCATCACCAATGAAGAGTCCTCCTGGGATCCCCCAGGGGCACTACACTCGTGAGATTTCTGAAATAGATAGGAAAAGATTTTCCCTATTGAAGCCTGGGCAGTCGATGAAACACTTGCCCTCGGAATTGTGGCATGACAGTTACCAGCGTCGCGCGTACAGGCGCGTTAAGGACGGGACACCCACAGAACGTCGGGGCGGGCCGCCATTCGGACTAAGAAGATTGAACGCTGTTCAACCTTCAAAAGCGATTACCAGCGGCGCAATCTCAGAATTCGTACATCCTTCTGAGAATCGATTCTTGACGCTGAGAGAATGTGCCCGAATTCAGACCTTTCCAGATGACTACCTCTTTGCTGGAACGATTTCGCAAATCATTCTTCAAATTGGAAATGCTGTGCCTCCCACCCTTGCACAGGCGGTCGCGCAAACTCTAAGCAATGATCTTGAAGTCAACGAAAGTGTTTCTAAGACACAAGAGGGGGCTCTACTGTCTTTCGTCCCCACTACATCTTCTGGAATGAGTCCTGCACTGCAAGACGTATATGCCGCGGTCAATGAGAAGTTTCGAATGCACAGGACTGCAAAAATGGAACAGTTACAGCTATGGGCTTAACACAGTCCCAGAAGTCGCTAATCGAACGGGCGCAAGCACCTAGGGGCGGGGAGTTGGGAGTTGGCCTGAGCGATGGGGCTTGCAGTTTCCTTGTGGCGACAATCGTTCGGGACCTAGGGCTCATGGGCCAGTTTCCAGAAGTCAGCAATCTTGAACTGCCAGATTTTTTCGAAGAGAGCGATTTTGGGGAAACTCAAGCTACAGAATCTTGACTTTCTGAGCTTAATCGAGCGTTTAGTCACTTTCGTTCCTGACGCAGATACATTTTTTTCTTGTTTGGCTACGCTCCAAAAGAGTCGATTGAAATATGTCCGGATTCTTGAATGCCAGCAGATTCCGACAATGGACCAGGTTGGGCCAAGATCGCTCTTGCAGTTTGGACAGATGAGTCCAAGAGCCTTGGCAGGGTTTATCTTATGGAGAAAATGGATTTACGATATTGACAATCGATCCGGGCAGGAAACTGGTTATCTGTTTGAACCGATTATCGCTCATGCGATTGGTGGAGTGTCTTTCAGTGCCGCAAGAAGCCCCGTCAGGAGACACAATGACAAATCTAAAGGACGCCAAGTAGATTGCATTAGAAGCAAATTAGCGTATGAAATAAAAATGAGGGTCACGATTGCCTCATCCGGCCAGGGACGATGGCGGGAGGAATTGGACTTCCCAAAAGATTGTATGGCCAGTAATTATACGCCTGTGCTTATCGTGTTTGACCCAACACCTAACCCGAAACTCGAAGAACTGGCCGATGGTTTTCGGAGCGTGGGAGGCGAAGCGTATATTGGCGATGCCGCTTGGGAACACCTTGAAGATGCTGCGGGACGAATTATGAGCTTGTTTCTGGAAAAATATGTGAAATTTCCAATTCAGCGACTTCTGGAATCTTCCCCCGTGGGGTTACCAGAAATCACCTTCAAAATGAGCAGCAATTTGTTCAGTGTTTCGATAGACGGGGAAGTCGCTGAATTCTCAAGAGCGTCCGATTTCACAGGGGAATTTTGATGCAGGCTGAACATTCCAGAGACACTGAAACATTGTAAGAGTCACGATGGGCGGGATAGAGCTTCACACTGGCTGTACATGGTGATTCAACTCTTCACAAGGAAAATGCACGAATGGACGCAACGATTGTCATTTTGGACGGTGACGGGATCGGCCCGGAAGTAACAACAGAAGCCAAAAAGATCTTAACGGCAATAGCCGAACGGTTCGGCCACAATCTTGAGTTTGATCATCAGATGATTGGCGGACGTTCCATCGATCAGTTTGGCACGAGCCTGCCGGACGAGACGGTGGAGGCGGCTGCCGCGGCCGAAGCGATGCTGCTGGGCGCGGTCGGGGGGCCGAAATGGGACGATCCGAGCATGCCCGACAGGCCGGAGCGAGGCGTGCTGGCGCTGCGCAAGAGTCTTGATCTTTTTGCCAATCTGCGCCCAGTAAAGCTCCAGCCGCAGCTTTTGTCAGCAAGCACGATCAAGGAAGAGGCGCTGGAGGGCGTTGATCTGCTGGTCGTGCGCGAGTTGACGGGCGGCATCTATTTCGGCCCGCGCCAAGAAGCTGACGACAATTTCGAGGCCTACGACACGATGGTCTATACGAGGCCGGAGATCGACCGCGTCGTGCGGCTTGCCGCGGATTCGGCCATGGAGCGCAGGCAGCGGCTGGCCAGCGTGGACAAGGCCAACGTGCTCGCCTCCTCCCGCCTGTGGCGCAGCGTAGCGACTGAGGTGTTGTCCGACTATCCCGAACTGGAGGTCGAGCATATTCTTGTCGACGCGATGGCCATGCACTTGATCCGCCGACCGGCCGATTTCGACGTGATCGTTGCGGGCAATCTGTTCGGCGATATACTCACGGACGAAGCGTCGATGCTGGCCGGTTCGATGGGCATGCTGCCCTCGGCCAGCCTGGGCGATATCAGCAATCGGCACGACCTACCCCTGGGCCTCTACGAGCCGATTCATGGCAGCGCGCCGGATATTGCCGGGCAAGGGATCGCCAATCCACTGGCTGCAATTCTGAGCAGCGCCATGCTCCTGCGCCATAGCCTGGGGCTGGAAGATGAGGCGGTCGCCGTCGAGTCAGCTGTCGATTCTGTCCTGGCGGAAGGTGTGCGCACGCCGGACATTGCCCAACAGGGAACGGAGACGACTGGCACGCAGGTGATGGGCGATTTGGTTACGCAGGCGTTGCGAGAATCCTAGATCGGGATCGCATTGGGGGCGCGAATTTCGTTTTTTGCGTATTGCGTATGACGGAAGAGGCAAAGTTACTTGAGGGGCAATGGCATTGGGGCATAGCCAGTGGCACTCTTGCTGAAGATCTGAGTGAGGTGGTTGAGACGTGGCAACTCCACAGGAGAGCATAGCAGCCCCTGCCGACACCGACACCAGACTGCGCTGGACAGTTCGCCAGCTTGGCAACCTGTTGGGCGAAACGATTGTCGAGCAGGAGGGGCAAGCGATCTTCGAATTGGTGGAGGAGTTGCGCTCCCTGACCCGCGGCCAACGCCAAGGGGATCCGAGCGCGGGCGCACGCATCGAGCAGCGAACAAGCCGCCTTGTGGATGACTTGGAAGGGACGCTGGGCGTACTCAAGGCATTCACTACCTACTTTCAGCTTGTCAACCTGGCCGAGGAGCAGCAGCGCGTCCGGGTGGTGCGGCAGAGAAGAGCGCGGGCCGAGGAGGAAGGCCGCCCTATGCCTGAGACGATCGCAGCGGCGGTCGAAGGGCTGCGGGCAGGAGGGACGCCGCCGAGAGAGTTACGCCAACTGCTGCAAGAGTTGTTGATTAAGCCGGTCTTTACAGCGCATCCGACTGAGGCCAAGCGCCGGACCATTCTGCTCAAACTGCTTGATCTGGCGAAGATGCTGCGTTACCTGGATGCCAACGTCCTACTGTCCAGCGAGAAGGAAGCGACCTGGGAGCAAATCCGGGAAATCGTGGTCTCGTTGTGGCAAAGTGACGTGAACCGAGAACGACGCCCGGATGTGTTGGATGAGGTGCGGGAGGGGCTGAATTATTTTGATACGACTCTTTTCGATCTGCTGCCGGAGATCTACGGTGAGTTGAATCAGTCTTTGGAGAGAGTGTATCCTGGCGAGGATTTTGGCGACGCGGCAGAGGAATCTGCTGGCCACCTACCAACCTTTTTGCGTTACGGTTCCTGGATTGGGGGAGACCGCGACGGCAACCCGTTTGTCACGCAGGATGTGACTGAGGGCGCCTTGCGTCAGCAGAAGCAGCAGGCGCTGGAACTGTACCGGCGCACGGTCGTCGGCATGTATGGTCATCTGAGCGTGGCCCATACGCGCGGCGGCTTTTCGCAGGAGTTTCTCGACAGCCTGGCACGGGACCTGGAGCGGGCGCCCGAGAGCGACAAAGCCCGGCTTGAGCGTTTTTCGCTTGAGCCGTATCGCCAGAAGATGATCCTGATATACCGGCGGCTGGGCGCGTCCATGGCGCAGAACAGGGAGAGATGGGAGACGCAGCGGCCGGATCCCTGGGCCTACCGCAATGCCAGCGAATTCACAAACGATCTGGAACTGATTCAGCGGAGCCTGCGCCAGAACAAGGGAAGTCGACTGGCGTCAGGGCGGTTCGCCCGGCTCGTGCAACAGGCGCGCATCTTCGGCTTTCATCTGGCATCAATGGATATTCGACAGCACTCTGACCGCCATCGAGAGGCAGTGGCGGAGTTGTTAAATCGCTACAATCAGCCGCGCGATTGCTATTTCGATTACATGACGCTGCCGGAGAGGGAGCGGACGCAACTCCTGGTCGAGGAGAACGAAAGCCCGCGTCCGCTGACGGCGCGCTTGCAGTACAGCGAGGAGACGAATGAGACGGTCGCCCTCTTCCGGCTCATCCGCCAAGCCCATGAGCGAATCGCGCCGGAGGCAATCGGCGCCTATATCATCAGCATGACAACCTCGGTCAGCCATGTGTTGGAGGTGTTGCTGCTGGCGAAGGACGCCGGTCTTTTCGGGCAGATCGACATTGCGCCCCTGTTCGAGACGATCGAGGATCTGCACAGCGCGCCCGATGTGATGAGAACGCTGTTCGAATCGCAGATCTACCGGCAACACCTGGCGCTACGGGACAATCGCCAGGAGATCATGATCGGGTACAGCGATTCCAACAAGGACGGTGGCTACCTGCGGTCGACGTGGACTCTGTATCAGGCGCAGAAGCGATTGGCCGAAACATGCAGCGACCACGGCGTAAAGTTGACGCTCTTTCATGGGCGGGGCGGCTCGATCGGTCGGGGCGGCGGCCCAGCCAACCGGGCCATTCTGGCACAGCCGCCGGGATCGGTACAGGGGCGAATCAAGATCACCGAACAAGGGGAGGTAGTCAGCGCCCGCTACAGCAACCGGGCAATCGCCCAGCGCCATCTGGAGCAGTTGGTCAACGCGGTTTTGCTGGCAAGCTGCGAGAAAAGTCAACCGCTGAACGTCGGCGAAGAGGGCAATGGGAAGGGTGAAGAAAGGGGAGAAAACTCCTCACGCTCCTTAGAAGAGAATTGGGCGGAGATCCTGGAGGAAGCCAGTGAACGCTCCGAGCGCAAGTATCGGACGCTGGTGGAGAATCCCGCCTTTTTGCGCTATTTTCACGAGGCCACGCCGATTGAACAGTTGGCACAGATGAATATCGGCTCGCGGCCCGCCAAGCGCCGGGAGACGACGGACATCTCCGATCTGCGCGCCATTCCCTGGGTGTTCGCCTGGACGCAGAGTCGGGTGAATCTACCGGGCTGGTATGGCTTGGGCACGGGTCTGCGCGCGGAATCGCCGCAGCGGATGGCGGTCTTGCAGAGGATGTATCGCGACTGGCCTTTCTTCCGCACGGTTATCGATCGGGCGCAGCTTTCGATGCGCCGGGCGGACATGACGATCGCAACGCTGTACGCATCCCTGGCCGACGCCGACACGCGCCGTGCGGTCTTTGGCAAGATCATGGAGGAGTTTCGGCTCACCGAGCGGATCATATTGGGGATTACCGGGCAAGATGCTCTGCTGGACAATGAGCCTTGGCTTCAGCGCAGCATTAACCTGCGCAACCCGTATGTCGATCCGCTCAATTATATTCAAGTCGCGTTGCTCCACAGGCAGCGCACCGCCAGCGAACAAACGGCGGAGGACTCTTCGGGCGGCGATATGCCTGCCGAGGAAGACCCGCGATTGCGCCAGGCGATACTGCTGTCCATCAACGGAATCGCCGCCGCTTTGCAGGCGACGGGCTGACGAGCGTCAGCATGGTTCAGGTCTTGACGGCGGCAGCCACAGGGCCTTCTAAATCGACTATGATTGTACGGGGTCAGGAAAGGTGAAGATTCAGATATTCGATACGACATTGCGTGATGGCGCGCAGGCTGAAGGTGTCTCGTTCAGTTGCGACGACAAACTACGCATCGCCGCTCGATTGGATGAGTTTGGCGTGGACTATATCGAGGGCGGCTGGCCCGGCTCCAATCCGAAAGACATGGAGTTCTTTGACCGGGCGGGGCGGGAACTGAAGCTGAAACGGGCGCGGCTTACGGCTTTCGGCTCGACCTGTAAGCGGGATACGGAGCCAGAAGATGACCCGCAGATTCAACTACTGCTGGAAGCCAAAACACCGGTGATTTCCCTGTTCGGCAAGAGTTGGGATCTGCACGTGCGTGATGTCTTGCAGACTACGCCGGAAGAGAATCTGCGCATGATCCGCGCGTCGGTTGCCTATCTGGCATCGCACGGCAAAGAGGTGATCTACGATGCCGAGCATTTCTTCGACAGCTTCAAGGATAGCCCGGACTATGCTCTGGCAACGCTGAGAGAGGCGATAGCCGGCGGCGCATCCTGCATCGTCCTCTGTGATACCAACGGGGGCAATCTCGTCTGGGAGATCGGCGAGATCGTTCGCACCGTGCGCCGCGAACGGGTCGGCGGAGAGGCCCAATCTGGTGAAAACGGCAATGGCGGAGCGGAGGACGCGCGGCTACGGGGTGGCGGGGTCATGCTGGGCATCCACACACACAACGACAGCGACACTGCAGTCGCCAATTCACTGGAGGCGATCCGCAATGGCTGTACGCATGTCCAGGGCACGATCAACGGCTACGGCGAGCGTTGCGGCAACGCCAATCTCGTGAGCATCATCGCCAACATGCAGTTGAAGATGGGCTACTTGACCGACCTCAGCCACTATGTCAACGAACTGGCGAATCTGCGGCCCAGTACGCACCAGCCGTTTGTCGGCCAGAGCGCCTTCGCACACAAGGGCGGCACGGATGCCAACGCCGTTCTGAAGAACGTAGACAGCTATCAACATATTGAGCCGGAGTTGATCGGCAACCAGACCCGCGTGCTGGTCAGCGAACTGAGCGGCAAGGACAACATCACCATCAAGGCGGATGAGTTTGGCGTTGAGGGGCTGTCACGGGAGAAGGAGCGCGCCGTGCTCCAGCAGATCAAGGAACTGGAAAATATCGGGTTCGCGTTTGGGAGCGCCGAGGCCAGTGTCGATCTGATGTTGCGCTGCTCGGGGGAAGGGTATCGCCCCAGCTTCTCGCTTATCGACTACACGGCGGAGGTGGCGAACCGGGCCGGGCGTGTACTTTCGTCGGAGGCGACCGTCAAGGTCGAGGTGGGTGAGCGGATTTACCACGAGGTGGCGGAGGGCAACGGACCGGTCAATGCGCTGATGTTGGCGCTTCGCAAGGCTATTCAGCACCACTTTCCCCAGCTTGACCGCTTGCATCTACTGGACTACAAGGTGCGTATCCTCAACAGCGATCAGGGCACCGGCGCGTCTGTGCGCGTGCTTATCACTAGTTCGGACGGGGTTCGCAACTGGACTACGGTCGGGGCCAGCACGAATATCATCCAAGCAAGTTGGACAGCGATCTTCGATGCGGTCGAGTATTTCTTGCTCACCTGTGACCAGCTCGAAGGAGTTGATACGACAGCAAGCAACACGGAAAGCAATAGGCCAACGATGTCACCGGGCCAAGACGTTGCGCGAGAGACGCCGATTCATGTAGGGAGCCGTTAGAGCGCAGAGCTTCCCAGGGCCAGATAAGTTCAGAGGTGGGTCGGGCAAGAGAAAGCAGGCGTTGCTCTGCGGCGACATGACAACGCGGGCCAACCATCTTTTCAAGAGGAAAGAGAATCTCATGGCAGTGACAACCAATCACAAACTCAATAAGTACAGCAGCGTACTTACGCAGACGATCTCTCAGGTCGGCTCGCAGGCGATGCTCTACGGCGTGGGTCTGAGCGACGAGGATATGCATAAACCCCAAGTGGGCATCGCTTCGATGGGATGGGAAGGCAACACCTGCAACATGCACTTGAACGCGCTGGCGCGGCGCGTGAAGCAGGGCGTGGAGGATGCTGGACAGGTCGGCCTGATCTTCCACACCATCGGCGTGAGCGACGGCATCTCGATGGGCACGGCGGGGATGAAGCTGTCGCTACTGAGCCGCGACATCATCGCGGACTCGATTGAGGCGGTTATGCGCGCCCAGTGGTATGACGCCAACGTTTCGCTGCCCGGCTGCGACAAGAATATGCCCGGCGTGCTGATGGCGATGGCCCGCCTCAACCGCCCCAGTCTGATGGTCTACGGGGGGACGATCCGCCCCGGCCATTTGCAGCTGCCGGAAAACGGGGAAGAGCAGAAGCTGGACATCATCTCCGCCTTTGAAGCCTATGGGCAATATTTGGCGGCTGACATTGACGAGGAGCAGATGAAGGAGGTGCTACGCAACGCCTGCCCCGGCGCGGGCGCGTGCGGCGGGATGTATACGGCCAATACGATGGCCTCGGCGATTGAGACGCTGGGGATGAGTCTGCCCTACAGTTCCTCCTATCCGGCCACGAGCGAGGACAAATTGGAGGAGTGCATTGAAGCGGGCGCGGCGATCCGCAATCTGCTGGAGATGGACCTGAAGCCGCAGGATATTCTGACGCGCGAGGCGTTCGAGAACGCCATCACCGTCACCATTGTTCTCGGCGGTTCCACAAACGCCGTGTTGCATCTGATAGCGATCGCCAAGGCGACAGACGCGCAGCTGTCTATCGACGATTTCCAGGAGATCTCCGACCGCACGCCCCTGCTGGCCGACCTGAAGCCCAGCGGTCAGTTCGTGATGGAAGATCTGTACGAAGTGGGCGGCGTGCCGGCGGTGCAGAAGATGCTGCTGCGGGAGGGCTTTCTGCACGGCGACTGCATGACCGTCACCGGCAAGACGCTGGCGGAAAATCTGGTTGATGTCCCCGACCTGAGTGAGGGGCAGAAGATCATCATGCCTGTGGGCGATCCGATCAAGGAGACCGGGCACTTGCAGATCCTCTACGGCAACCTGGCTGAGACCGGCGCGGTGGCCAAGATCACCGGCAAGGAGGGCATCCTTTTCAGCGGCCCGGCCGTCTGCTATGACTCCGAGGAGGACTGCCTGGCGGGGATCGAGAGCAACGAGGTGCTGCCGGGCAACGTCGTCGTCATTCGCTATGAGGGGCCGAAGGGAGGCCCTGGGATGCGGGAGATGCTGAGCATCACCGCGGCGATCATGGGCAAGGGTCTGGGCAAGGATGTTGCGCTGATTACCGATGGGCGCTTCTCTGGCGGTAGCCACGGCTTTGTGGTCGGCCACATCACGCCGGAGGCCCAGGAAGGCGGCTTGCTGGCGCTGGCGCAAAGCGGGGACACGATCACGATCGACGCCGAGAACAACGCGCTCACGCTGGAGATCGCGGCAGATGAGATTGAGCGCCGCCGCGCCGCTTGGAGCGCGCCGGAGTATAAAGCCAAGAGCGGCGTCCTCTGGAAGTACATCAGGACGGTTTCGAACGCCTCGGAGGGATGCGTGACCGACGCCTGAGCGCCCTCTTAGCGGCCCATATGGCATTGACAGTTTCGCAGGAGGAGACCCATGACAGTTGCCCAGAGCGTGTCAAGGAACAACGGGAGCATCGCCCAAGGCAGCAGCCTGCGCCTGGGTACGTCGACCTATTCTTATTGGCATTTCACCGAGCAGAAAACGCCCATCGAAAGCGTGCTTGACGCGGCGGCGGAGCTGGGGCTTAGCGGGGTCGAGATCCTGCACCGGCAGATGGAATCGGAAGAGAACGCGTACATTCAGAAGCTCAAGCGGCAAGCCTTCACGCTGGGGCTGGATCTCTACAACCTGTCGATCCACCAGGACTTTGTCCACGACGACGCGGACGTGCGCCAACAGCATATCGACCACACGCTGCGCTGCATTGATTTGGCGCACGAGATGGGCATTCCGTCGATCCGGGTCAACTCCGGCGGCTTCCGCAAGCAGGGCAGCTTCGACGATCTGATCAAGGCCAAAGGCTGGGTGGAGCCGTGGGAAGGCTACACGATGGACGACGCCTTCGGTTGGGTGATCGACGCGATTGAGCGCTGTCTGCCGCGGGCGGAGCAGCGGGGCGTGCTACTGCTGCTGGAGAACCACTGGGGGCTGACCACATTCGCGCAGGATATGGCCCGCATCATCGAAGCGATCGACTCGCCCTGGCTGCAAGCGATCCTCGATATGGGCAACTTCATCTTTGAAGAGGATATGTACGCGGCGATGGAGCGCATTGCGCCCCACGTGCGCCTGGCCCATGCCAAGACATACCCCGGCGGCGGCTCGTGGTATACGCTCGATCTCGATTATGCCCGTGTCTTCCGCATACTGCTGGACGCGGGCTGGCGCGGCTACTGTTCGATCGAGATGGAGGGCGCGGAAGAGGCCGTCACGGCTGTGCCCAAGAGTATTCAGTTGTTAAGACAGGCGTGGGACGCCGCGAATTGATAGGACATCCCTCAGCCTGCGTAGCGTTCGCGAAGAACCTTCTTGTCGAACTTGCCGGTGCCGGTCTTGGGGATTTCGTCGATCTGCACAAAGTCGTCCGGTAGCCACCATCTGGCGATCTGCGGTTCAAGAAATCGCCGCAGTTGATCGGCAGTAGGCGGATCGGCACTGTCGATGGGGACATAAACGGCCAGCGGGCGCTCCTGCCAGCTCTCATGGGGAACTGCGATGACGGCCGCCTCCAGCACCTGGGGATGGGCCATCAGCAGGTTCTCCAGTTCCACCGACGAGATCCACTCCCCCCCGCTCTTCACCAAGTCCTTGGTTCGATCGGTGACGGACATATAGCCGTCGTCGCTGATGGTGACGACATCGCCGGTGCGGAACCAGCCGTCGGCGGTAAAGCTGTCGCCGCCGCCCTCCAGCTTGTAGTAAGCGCGCGCCACCCACGGACCGCGCACCTGTAACTCGCCCATGGTCGTTCCATCCCAAGGCAGTTCCTCACCCTCATCATTGACGATGCGCATCTCCACGCCGGAGATCGGATACCCCTGGCGGGCCTTGACATCCCACTGTTGATCTTGCGGCAGGCTCCGGTGGTGGCTGAGCAGTTTTGCTACCGTCCCCAGCGGCGACATCTCCGTCATGCCCCAAGCGTGGACAACGTTCACGCCCAATTCCTTCTCATAGGCTTCGATCAGGCTGCGGGGCATGGCCGAGCCGCCCACCACCAGCGCACGGATACAGGAGATGTCGCGGCGGTTCTGCCTGAGATCGTGGTAGAGGCCGTTCCAGATGGTCGGCACGCCGGCCGCGACCGTCACGCGCTCCTCTTCGATCAGCGCGGCCAGGGCTGACGGCTGCATGTGCGGACCGGGCAGGACCAGGTTTGCGCCAACATTTATGGCGGAGTAGGGAAGACCCCAGGCCATGGCGTGGAACTGGGGGACGACCGGCATGGTCACGTCGTTTTCGGTGAGACCCAGCGCAGCGGCCTGGCATGAGCCAATCGTGTGCAGATACATGGAGCGGTGGCTGTAGAGCGCGCCCTTGGGATGGCCGGTTGTGCCGCTGGTGTAACAGAGGCCCATGGCCTGGTTTTCGTCCTCCACGCGCCAGTCGTATTCATCGCCGGCTGCCGCCATCAGCGCCTCGTAGTCGTGGATCTGGCCGGGAAGGTTCGCCTCTACGCCCTCCGGCGGCGTGTTGAACAGCACGAAATGCTTGACGCCGCCGATCTGCTCAGCGACCCGTTCGATGAACGGCAGCAAAGTGGCGTCAACGAAGATCACCTTGTCCTCGGCGTGGTTGATGATGTAGGCCAGTTGCTCTGGAAAGAGGCGAATGTTGAGCGTATGCACGACCGCGCCCGCGCCCGGCGCGCCGAAATAGAGTTCGACGTGCTGATAGTTGTTCCAGGCGAAGGTGCCGACGCGATCGCCCGGCTCGACGCCCAGCCCTTCGAGCAGGTTGCAGAGCCGCTTCACGCGCCTGTAGAGATCGCGGTAGGTGTAGACATGCAGGCTGCCGTCGGGCAACTTGGTCTTGATCTGCTTATTAGGATAGAGGCGGTTGCCGTGTTCCAGAACGCGGTCGATGGTGAGGGAATAGTCCATCATGAGGCCGGAAAGCATACGATGGCTCCTTGCAAATGGGCTATGCCGATCGAGGGCGCTGGGGTGGGGGCGCTCCAGGGGAAATTGTAGTGTCTGTGCTGGCATTGGTCAATCTTCTTATGTTTGCGTATTTCGTATTTCGTAAGCGCTCTTGAGCCGATTGCGTTTCCATTGGATTCGTGGAGGAAAGGGTCGTGGTGTCGAACGGGCTTGACAATGGGAATCGTTAGACGAACGCGCCGATGCCGGTGATTTCGCGGCCGGCGATGAGCAGGTTGATCTCGTTGGTGCCTTCGTAGGTGTAGGTGGCTTCGGCGTCAGTGAAGAGGCGGGCAGCGTGGTTGTCGAGCAGGATGCCGTTGCCGCCGAGGATCTCACGCGCCAGGGCGGCCGCGCGGCGGGCCTTGGCCGCGCAGGTCTGCTTGGCCAGCGAGAGTTGACCGGAGGTGACCGCGCCCTCTTCCATCAACTGGGCCAGCCGCCAGACGAGCAGTTGTGTTTGCACCAGATCGGACGCCATTTCGACCAGCTTGGCTTGGATCAGCTGGAAGGCGGCGATCGGTTTGCCGAACTGTTCGCGCTGGCAGGCGTATTGCAGGGCGATCTCGTAGCAGCCGGCCGCGAGGCCGACCGCTTCCCAGGCCACGCCGGCGCGTGTATTGGCAAGCACTTTGGTCAGATCGCGGAAGCTGTTGCAGTTCTCGAGGCGGTTGGCTGCGGGGACGTGGACATCCTCGAGCTTGATTTCGGCCTGATGCACGGCGCGCTTGGAGATTTTGCCGGTCATGGCGGTGGCGGTGAAGCCGGGCTGTTGCGCCGGGTCTTCCAGCACGAAGCCGCCGAAGCGCCCGCTCTCGTCGCGCGCCCAGATGATCAGCAGGTCGGCGATTGTGCCGTTGCCGATCCAGCGTTTGTGGCCGTTGAGGACGTACTGTTGGCCGACGCGGCGGGCGGTCGTCTGTACGTGGGCCGCGTCGGATCCTCGTTGCGGCTCGGTGAGGGCGAACGCGCCGAGCCTTTCCATGCGCGCCATGTCGGGCAGCCAGCGCCGCTTCTGCTCCTCCGAACCAAGCATCCCAATTGAACCTATCGCCAGGCCGGAGTGGACGCCGAAAAGGGTGCTGATTGAGCCGTCGACGCGGCATATCTCGTACTTGACCAAGCCGTCGCTCACTGTGTCCAGCGCGGCGCAGCCGTAGCCGCGCTGCGTCCCGCCCACGATCGGCAGGTCGCGCAGGCCGAGCGCCAGGTCGAGGGCGATTTCGCCGCGCTCCCAGTAGTCGTTGATGGCTGGCTTGACGGCGGTCTCCATGTAGGCGCGCACCTGGTCGCGCAGGCTGCGTTGGGCTGAAGTGAGGAGGTCGTCGAATTGGAATGGGTCGGTAACGGGCGAATTCATGTGAGCTTCTTTCGGGAGCAGGGCTGTTCTATGGCAGCGCCTTCCAGAGATGGAATCTGCTGGACGGCGGGCGCCTGGATAGATGTTGACGGGCGGCGCGGCGCTACGGGAATGTCTGCACTCTCAATTGACCTTTTTGTTTGATGACCGGTCAAGTGGTTTGTGCGGTCCAGACTGGCGGGCGGAGGTCCGAGACATTTGCGGGAAACCGGTGCAGCGGGGGGCGAAAAGAGCGCGATTTGCTCTTTTCGCAGGCCGGGGCATTGGGATGGGAATTGACTAAACATTTAGTAAAAATGTCCGCTTTGTCCGCTTTACCCCCCCCCCTTTCGATTACTATACGAAAAATAGTGTTGTCTATACGAAATCGACTGTCATGCGGGGCAGGCGGCTGAACGTCTTTTTCCGACTGCGCCGCGGCTGCCATGTTTGCCGTTTAAGCCCCCCCCTTCAACTGTACAGATGTGCGTTCAGATTGAGAACCTGTTTTTCCTGAATTGCGTAATCCGTATTGCGTAAGGGCAGGCGAGAGGGCCAGGTTACAGGTGAAATCCCGTGTGACGCAAGGCCGATGGCGGAAGCGCCGGTGGGCTGTCCCCTGTTCCGGGTTTCGGGTCTTTTGGACCGCTGCCTCTTATTATACCATACTCCAATTTGGTGGCGCGTGGCGTTTGCAGGATTTTTGGGCGAACGTTGTCTGAATCAGGATTTTCAGGATAACAGACGACGGGCCGATTCTTGTTCCGTGGATCTATTTTGAAGGTTGAAAGGGCAGATCGCAACGACCCAATCATTTGGGATGCACCCGGCGGCCTTCGGGGTGCATCCAGGATTTTTGGGCGAACGTTGTCTGAATCAGGATTTTCAGGATTTGTGGATTCAGCAGGATTACAGACGACGGACCGATTCTTGTTCCGTGGATCTATTTTGAAGGTTGAAAGGGCAGATCGCAACGACCCAATCATTTGGGATGCACCCGGCGGCCTTCGGGGTGCATCCAGGATTTTTGGGCGAACGTTGTCTGAATCAGGATTTTCAGGATGTGTGGATTCAGCAGGATAACAGACGACGGGCCGATTCTTGTTCCGTGGATCTATTTTGAAGGTTGAAAGGGCAGATCGCTACGACCCAATCTTTTGGGATGCACCCGGCGGCCTTCGGGGTGCATCCAGGATTGTTGGGCGAACGTTGTCTGAATCAGGATTTTCAGGATTTGTGGATTCAGCAGGATTACAGACGACGGACCGATTCTGGTTCCGTGGATCTATTTTGAAGGTTGAAAGGGCAGATCGCAACGACCCAATCATTTGGGATGCACCCGGCGGCCTTCGGGGTGCATCCAGGATTGTTGGGCGAACGTTGTCTGAATCAGGATTTTCAGGATTTGTGGATTCAGCAGGATTACAGACGACGGACCGATTCTGGTTCCGTGGATCTATTTTGAAGGTTGAAAGGGCAGATCGCAACGACCCAATCATTTGGGATGCACCCGGCGGCCTTCGGGGTGCATCCAGGATTTTAGGGCGAACGTTGTCTGAATCAGGATTTTCAGGATTTGTGGATTCAGCAGGATAACAGACGACGGGCCGATTCTGGTTCCGTGGATCTTTCTTGAAGGTTGAAAGGGCAGATCGCAACGACCCAATCATTTGGGATGCACCCGGCGGCCTTCGGGGTGCATCCAGGATTGTTGGGCGAACGTTGTCTGAATCAGGATTTTCAGGATAAAAGGATTGTCAGGATAACAGACGACGGGCCGATTCTTGTTCCGTGGATCTATTTTGAAATTTTTTTGGCGGAGAGGCTTTTATTGCCAACGCCAATACAAGAAACCTTCAAATTCGTCGGTTGAAAGGGCAGATCGCAATGACCCAATCATTTCGGATGCAGCCATTTGGTGGCGCGCGGGGTTTGCAGGCGAAGGGTGCATCCCAATATGGGGGTGGTCCGTTGAAGCGGAAGGTTCCATTGCCTACGGTCAACTACGAAGCGATCCACGAAGGACACGAAGGGGTCCGGCCTTCGGCAAATGCGCGGTAGATGCGGTCGCCTCAGGCCGGAACGAAGGATAGAGGCATGGGCGACTGCGGGGGGGTAACTCCAGTTCCGGGATGCACGCGCAGGAGGGCAAGCACGGAGTGAGATGTGCCTTCTGCCACGCAGGGATTGGCTGGCCGCGCCGGTTGGGATAGACTGGATGCGAGCAAGGTTGGTTCAACGGCCCCGGTTGGGGCGGAGGGTTGTTGGTGAGGAGATGAGAGCGCAGGAGTTTATCGCCAAGTGGCGGGCTTCGGAGTTGAAGGAGCGTTCGGCGGCGCAGGAGCATTTCATCGACCTGTGCCGGTTGCTGGGCGAGCCGACACCGGCGGAGGAGGACCCGACCGGCGAACGCTACTGCTTTGAGCGCGGCGCGCGCAAGGACACGGGAGGCTCCGGCTGGGCGGACGTGTGGAGGCGGCACTGCTTCGCGTGGGAGTACAAGGGCAAGCACAAGGACCTGGACGCGGCGTTCAACCAGTTGCGCCAATACGCGCTGGCGCTGGAGAACCCGCCGCTGCTGGTGGTCTCCGACATGGCGCGCTTCCGCATCTACACCAACTGGACCAACAGCGTAAGCGAGAGGCACGAGTTTACGCTGAAAGAGCTGGCGGACGCGGCGGTGCGCGACAAGCTCAAGTGGGCGATGTCGGACCCGGAGCGGCTGCGTCCGGGGGAGAGCCGCCAGGCGCTGACCGAGCGGGCTGCGAGGGCCTTCGCGGCGTTGGCGCAGGCGCTGCGGGCGCGCGGCCACGACCCGCAGGCGGTGGCGCACTTCGTCAACCGGCTGGTCTTCTGCATGTTCGCCGAGGATGTGGGTCTGCTGCCGAACGAAATGTTCACGCGCATGTTGGAACACGCCCGGCGGCGGCCGCAGGATTTCGCGGCGATGGCGGGCGAGCTGTTCGGAACGATGGCGACGGGGGGACGGGTCGGGTTTGAGACGGTGGCCTGGTTCAACGGCGGGTTGTTCGACAGCGATGACGCGCTGCCACTGGAGCGGAGCGAGATCGAGACGACACTCAAGGCGGCCGCGCTGGACTGGTCGGAGATCGACCCGTCGATCCTGGGCACGCTGTTCGAGCGCGGGCTGGACCCGGCCAAACGTTCGCAGTTGGGCGCGCATTACACCGACCGCGACAAGATCATGCAGATCATCGAGCCGGTGGTGATGCGCCCGTGGCTAAGAGAGTGGGAGCGGACAAGAGCCGAAATCTCGCTGCGGCTGGAGCGGGCGGACGTGGCGGCGACGAGCGCCGGACGAACGCGACAGCGCGGTCGTGCAGAGAGCACACTGCGAAATTTCCTCGAAAGGCTACGGGCTTTCACAGTGCTGGATCCGGCGTGCGGGTCGGGGAACTTCCTCTATCTGGCGCTTCATGCGCTGAAGGACGTAGAGCACCGGGTGCAGCTGGAGGCGGAGTCGATGGGCTTGCAGCGGGCGTTTCCGGCGGTCGGCCCGGCGAATGTGAAGGGGATCGAGATCAACCCATATGCGGCTGAACTGGCGCGGGTGTCGGTATGGATTGGGGAGATCCAGTGGATGCGTCGGAATGGATTCAGCGGGGCGCGCGATCCGATCCTGGAGCCGCTGGACACGATTGAGTGCCGCGATGCGATATTGGCGGCGGACGGGGGGGAACCGGAGTGGCCGGAGGCGGATGTGGTGATCGGCAATCCGCCCTTTCTGGGGGGCACGATTCTGAGGCGCAGTTTGGGCGATTCTTATTTCGAGACTTTGCGGAATCGCTACGGTGCGCGCATTGACGGAGATGCCGACTTGGTCTGTTACTGGTTCGACAAGGCGGCGCGGCTGGTCGCAGAATGCAAGATTGCCCGTGCCGGCCTCGTCGCTACCAATTCGATCCGCGGCGGGCGCAGCCGCGCGGTGTTAGGCCACATCGTAGAAGACAGCTTGATCTACGATGCCTGGTCGGACGAACCATGGGTGGTTGATGGCGCAGCGGTGCGGGTATCGCTGGTTTGCTTTGCTTCCATGGACGCAGGTTTGCCCACACACTTGAATGGAAAATCAGTGCCTCGCATAAACGCTGATCTGACTTCAGAGGCTGCCGACCTGACACTGGCCCAGAAGCTGCCTCGCAATCGGAACGCAGCGTTCATGGGTGACAAAAAGAATGGCCCGTTCGATATCCCAGGGGAATTGGCCCGGGCATGGCTTCGGCTTCCGGCCAATCCAAATGGAAGGCCAAACTCCGATGTCCTCAAGCCTTGGGTGAACGGCATGGATTTGACCCGCCGCCCGTCTGGCAAGTGGATTATCGACTTTGGCTTTGAGATGGAGGAGTCCGAAACGGCATTTTATGAAGCTCCGTTCGCCCACATCGACGAGCATGTTAAACCGATGCGTCTGAGCGGTCGCAACAGAAGTCGGGCGAGATTCTGGTATCGGCACGCAACACCTGGGCCCAAAACATGGCAAAGACTTAACGGTCTGTCGCGATTTATCGTCACACCGCGTGTTGCGAAGTATCGGCTCTTCATTTGGTGTGACCCTCGTGTCTGCCCTGATTGCCAATTGATCGTCATCGCCCGCGACGACGACACGACGTTCGGCATCCTGCACAGCCGCTTTCATGAGGCGTGGTCGCTGCGGCTCTGCACATGGCTTGGGCAAGGCAATGATCCACGCTACACGCCGACCACGACATTTCAGACGTTCCCCTTCCCGCAAGGGTTGTCTCCCGACATTCCTGCTGATGACTATGCGAAGGATGTGCATGCGGTGGCGATTGCGGAGGCGGCGCGGCGGCTGGTGGAACTGCGGGACCGCTGGCTGAATCCGCCGGAATGGGTGGTGTGGGTGGAGGAGCCGGTGGCGGTGTATCCGAAGCGGGCGGTTGCGCGTGACGAGGCGGCGGCGAAGGCGCTGAAGGCAAGGACGCTGACGAATTTGTACAATGCGCGTCCGCAGTGGTTGGCGGATGCGCACGCAGTTCTGGACGCGGCGGTGGCGGCGGCGTATGGGTGGGAGGCCGATATTTCGGAGGAGGATGCGCTTGGGGCTTTGTTGGCGTTAAATTTGGCAAGTGGAGACAGTTAGCGCGCACCAGGAAGCCGCGTGGGCCGATATAGAACGATTCCAAAATCGGAAAGTTCAGGCCATACTGACGTTTGCTGCGTTCGGTTAAAAGGACGGAACTTATTTTTTGTCGGTAACTTATCACAGGAAAGGAAAACACAAGATGAAGTGGTTCAAAAGCCGTGAATCCCGCAACGCAGAACAGATCGCCAACATTGACGAACGCTTAGATCGCATTGTGTGGATACTGGACCGCAACGCGGAACAGATCGCCGCCAACTCTGAACAGATCGCCAAGCTCTCACAAGAGATCGGTTTCCTACGCGCCGCCGTTCAGGGGCATATCTCACAGTCCACGCCGCCCGCCCATCAGGATTGATACTTTTGAAAATGAAAGGAAAAGACCAATGACAGAGCAAAACAACAGCCGCCTAGACCGCATCGAAAGCATCCTGGAAAAGATCGCCGAACGCCAAGAGCGCACGGATCAGCAGATCGCCGCCAACTCTGAGCAGATCGACCGCCTGACAAAGCGTCTCGAAAACCTGTCTGCCCTGGTCAACACGCTTGCCGGCGCGGTCAACTTCATTGCAACCATCATCACCCCGCCCGCCCGTGACGATAGCTAACCGCCCACACCTCGACCGGCAAGCCGGCCGGGGCGCTCATATCGCTGCAACGGAATCGCCAACCATCCGTGGCAGCAACTTTACGCATTCGTGCGAGGACACAAACGCGTCTACGCAGGCAAAGCGGTAGCTTGTCACCGTTTCGATTTGGCAGTTCACTGGATGCTGCGGCGCGGCGGCTGGTGGAACTGCGCGACCGCTGGCTGAATCCGCCGGCATGGGTGGACGAGCCGGTCGCGGGGTATCCATAGCGGGCGGTGGCACGGGACGGGACGGCGGCGAAAGCGTTGCAGGCGCGCACGCGGCTCTTGATTCCGCGGTCGCGGCTGCCTACGGCTGGACTGCGGACATCTCGGAGGAGGAGGCGCTGGGGAAGTTGTTGGCGCTGAATTTGGGGGAGGGGAGCGGGTCTTGAGTCAAAGCAGTTCTCAGTTGCGTGCGCCTTATCCGAAACACCTTGGCGGGAAACAGAGCAAGCACGGAATTCTTGCCAGCAATTCCGTGCTTGCAATATACTGGCATGGATGACTGGGAGGGTGGACGAATTGAGCGACCCCGAGGACGACCATTGCATGAAAGGGGACACAGACAATGCAGAAGGCGCTTCACATAACAACAACGGTGTTGCCAGGAGGGAGGATTGAAATTGTCGACCAGAAGCTTCCTGTTGGGGAGTCTGTCAACGTGGTGGTGCTTCACTCATTGGGGTCTGTACAGCGGTCCACAGTTGAGATTCTGAAAGAAGCGCCGGGGCAGCGCCTCTTCGAGACTGCGGAGGAGGTGGAATCCTACCTAAAGGACGAGCGGGCGTCATGGGAGCGTTGACACTTCCGCCAAGTAATTGTCCACTTTTAACTTAGCGGTTTCGTTCGACATATCGGTTCGATCTTGGTTGAAATCGCTACGTTGTTTGTGGACAGTTACTTAGCGCGCACCAAGAAGCCGCGCGGGCCGTTATAGAACGGTTCCCAATTCGGAAAGATCAGGCCATGCTGACGTTTTCTGCGTTCGGTCAAATGGACGGCAATTTATTTTATTGGTAACTTATCACAGAAAGGAAAGGACCAATGACAGAACGAAACAACAGCCGCCTTGACCGCATCGAAAGCATCCTGCAACAGAACGCAGAACAGATCGCCGCCAACTCTGCACAAATCGCCGCCAACTCTGCACAGATCGCCGCACGCCAAGACCGCACGGATCAGCAGGTCTCCGCCAACTCTGAACAGATCGACCGCTTGACGAAGCGAATCGAAAACGTATCTGAACAGATCAACACGCTCGCCGGCGCGATCAACTTCATTGCAACCATCATTACCCCGCCCGCCCGTGACGATAGCTAACCGCCCACGCCCCGGCCGGCAAGCCGACCGGGGCGCTCATATCGCTGCAACGGAATCGCCAACCATCCGTGGCAGAAACTTTACGCATTCGTGCGAGGACACAAACGCGTCTACGCAGGCAAAGAAGTAGCCAGTCACCGTTTCGTTTTGGCAGTTCACTGGATGCTGCGGCGCGGGGGCTGGTGGAGCTTCGGGAGCGCTGGCTGAATCCGCCGGAGTGGGTGGAGTGGGTGGACGAGCCGGTGGCGGGGTATCCAAAGCGGGCGGTTGCACGCGACGAAAAGGCGGCGAAGGCGTTGAAGGCGCGGACGTTGACGAATCTGTACAATGCGCGACCGCAGTGGTTGGCGGATGCGCACGCGGCTCTGGATGCGGCGGTGGCGGCGGCGTATGGATGGGAGGTAGATATTTCGGAGGAGGATGCGCTGGGGGAGTTGTTGGCGTTGAATTTGGCGCAGGGGGGTTCTTGATGTGGATTTTCCTGAAAAGCAAGACTTTCCGCGCCGATAGTCTGAACTGTGATTTGTGTGATTAGGGGATGGGCTGTGATTCGGGCACAGCGGTCTCGTTTAACGCCCGACGTGGCAGAGTGTGTTTACAAAGTGAACGCGGATACGCTTGACAGCGGGATGGGCTGCCGCTACGATTGCGTTGTGGTTTCAGCCCAATAGCTTCTCACGCAAACCAGGAGGCCCCCGACCATGACGCAAGAGATGGATGACCGCCCCGAGTGGGAAAGACGCTACGATCGCATTGATGCCACGCTGGACAGGATTGCCGAACAGCAGGACCGCAATACGAAAGGGTTGGCCGAGACCCAAAAGCTGATCGGCGACCTTGCCAACATCGTTATCGGCATGGGGGGCGTTGTCGCTCCGCTGATTGGCGAACAGTCACCACACCGCTAATGCAACTTGCTGCTGACGGCGATCCCGCGCCCTGGCGTGCCAGCGGGGTCGCAATAACCTCAAAGTCGCAATCCGGTAGCTGCCTTAGGCGACAATTTATTCTATTCGCCTCATCGTCTGCTGTTCACGACCGCAGGCTCAACCCGCCGGAATGGGTGGAGTGGGTGGATGAGCCGGTGGCGGGGTATCTCAGGCGGGCGGTTCCCTGCGACTAAGCGGCGGCGAAGGCGTTGAAGGCGCACACACTGACGAATCTGTACAATGCGCCTCCGCAGTGGTTGGCGGAGGCGCACGCGGCACTGGACGCGGCGGTCGCGGCGGCGTATGGTTGGCCGTCCGACATTTCGGAGGAGGATGCGTTGGTGGAGTTGCTGGCGCTCAACTTGCAGGAGGGAGGTGGATATACGAACTCAGATTAGGTCTTACGCCCCACTCTCCGTTTCTAGGCTGGGCCAATCCGCAATCTCCAGCTGTGTTCACCTCTCACATCCACGGCTCAAGGAAACTTTCCCCTCTTGAGGACTTACCATTTCATTCTCAATCTGCAACAATCAGGCCCCTGATGGAGCGAAGCCAGCATGTTCGCTTCAACAGTGCAATGGACACACATTCATGAACTTAGGAAGAGATCTAAACCTTTAGCAATTTGACAGATTCGCAATATTCTGTTACTATTCCACAGTGTTGAAATATTTTTGGGGTGTGGCACAAAATGCGCTACAATGTAGTCAAAATTTGAATGGATGACGGGGCCATGGTATTATCATGTTGACATAGCAACAGACAGTCAGCAATACAGCCTATGGGAGGAATCATGGGAACACGACAGCTTTATCTAGCCTTGTTTGAAATGAATCGTCGTCTAGTAGAACTGACGATTTCAATTCAAGACGTATTGACGATTCTTCAGGGCGACGTGTTGACAGAAGAATCGCCACCGGAAAATCTAGAACAGGAAGGCTCAGGGGGCAAACCCTCTTCACAAGAAACTACCGACGAGCAGAATTTCGTAGACGAGAGGGAGGTGATCACTATATCCCTCTTAAATCGCCAAGGACAAGTGCCCAAAAGTTCCCGCTTGAACATGGGGCACAGCCCACACTATCACAACTATCAGGCGGCTATTCTCATTGAACCGGCGAACTGGTCATTCTTTCCAAAGCCCCAAGAAGCATTTAACGTTACTACGGATGATGGCGAAACCTTGATTATGAAGACGACAGGCGATCTTTCTCGTCTCCTGGTTACCGTTGGGAACTATCAGATTCTTAGTAAGTACATTCGAGATCGTCTGGGAATCAGATTGGAGGAACGAATCACCAAGACGAAACTTATCGAATATGGGCGAACAAACATATCCTTTCGGAAAAGAGAAGGCAAGTATTCCCTCGACTTTTCCACATGAACTCAGTCTTATGTGAAAAGAGGGCCTGCCGTTCTTAGGGAAAGACGCGAATTTAGCCTACCAATTGCCGAATAATTGTGAGACTGCGCGTTTGAAAAGGAAAACAGAACTGCAAGAACGTATTTCTTCAATCACTTTGACATTGCCAGGAGCGCAAAATGCACATGTCTCGAATTCGTGTGAGGAACTTTCGAAATTTCCGCAGTCTCGATGTAAGGCTAGGCCCCAAGAGCGTTGTCGTAGGTGAAAACAACGTGGGCAAAACAAACTTGCTTTTTGCCCTGAGGTTGATTCTTGATCCAAGACTCTCAGACAGCTCCAGACAACTGCGAGAAGAAGACTTCTGGGATGGCTTGAGCGAACCCGTAAAGAGTGGAAAAACCATAGAGGTTGCAGTTGAATTCCAGGACTTCCAAAATGACGAATATCTATTGACTGTTCTGCAAAAGTATTGCATTAATACAGACTCAGTAACTGCCCTCTTGACGTACCGCTTTAGACCCAAGGAGAATCTGCCCTCAGGTCAGGACATAAGTATCAGAGACTACGAATTTGTTGTCTTTGGTGGCGAAGCCGAAAAAAACAAGATTGACTTCCACGTCCGCAAATGGATTCCACTGGAAGTACTCCCCGCTTTGAGAGACGCCGAAAGAGACCTTGCTTCATGGCGGCAATCACCCCTTAAGCCCCTCTTAGAGCGCCTGGACATACCAACTGAAATTCTCTCCCAAGTGGCTAACAAAATCGACGACGCAACAGTTCAACTGCTAGCCGAAAACGATGTCCAGCAACTGGACCAGGAAATCCAGTCGCGCCTTTCACTGATGGTTGGCAGCGTTCACCAAATCGACCCAACACTTGGATTTGCTCCAACGACCCCCGAAAGGCTAACGAGGTCTCTGCGAATGTTTGGGGACGGCAAAAGAAAGAGGCCACTGGGAGAAATGAGTCTTGGAATAGACAACCTGCTCTATCTCTTGCTCTTGGCAGTCGAACTGGAAAAAAAGACGGCTGCGGTTGAAAGAGCAAAGACGATTCTTGCGATTGAAGAGCCAGAGTCGCATCTGCATCCTCACCTTCAACGCCTAGTTTTTAAGGACTTCCTACGACGGGAACCTCCCATATTCCTAACAACACACTCACCCCACATTGCAAGTGTGGCTCCCCTTAAAAGTGTCGTGCTGCTAAGGAATGATCAGCGCGGTAGCGGTTCGGAGGGAAGGTCAACCCTACAAGCAGGCCTAGGAAGCCAAGAGATTGCCGACCTAGAGAGATACTTAGATACTACAAGAGCAGAAATACTCTTCGCCCGTGGGGTCATCCTAGTTGAGGGAGCTACCGAAATGTTCTTGATACCCGCTATCGCAGAGGCTATGGGCAGGCCTTTGGATCAGCATGGGATCACTGTTTGCAGTGTTCACGGAGTGGACTTTGTTCCTTACGCCAAGCTGTTGGGGCCAACAGGCTTGGATGTTCCATTTGTGATCCTGACCGATGGAGACTGGTACAAAACCAAAGAAGGCGAAAAGGCGAGCAGAGGGCTGCGTCGCGCAGTCCTTGTTGCACAAGCCTTGGGCCTTCCGGAGTCAGTCAGGTTGAACGAAATGTATAACTCCCGACTGTGGTCACAGACCATTGAAACGGCTAAGGAGATAGGGGTATTCGTTGGTAACCGTACCTTAGAAGTAGATCTCTTTGACAGTGGGCTTCGACAAGAGATGGTTGACTCACTTGCAGAGTTGAGTGCCTCTCAGCGGGAATTGGCGGAACTAGAAGAAATCGTGAATCGGAGCACACCATTGGATGGAAGTGAGGCTACGAATCTGATGAAGACGATCTCACGAATTGGTAAAGGAAGAGTGGCTCAACGCTTGGCAAGCAGAATCAACGATGGGAAATCCCCGTCTTACGTCACAGGTGGAATCCGGTATATTGTAAAGGTCTTGTCCGAATGAACACTTCCCCCCCGCCTACTCTTGCCACTCTAATTGAAACTCTCAATTCAAACCAAACTGAGGCATTAGATTTCGACGGACATTGCGTTGTTCTAGCTGGACCAGGAAGCGGAAAGACGCGAGTCCTTGTAGCAAAAGTAGCACGCTCATTGACACAGGGAACCAAGGGCCCACGTGGAGTAGCTTGCATTACATACAACAACGAAGCCGTAAGAGAAGTGAGAAACAGGCTTGGAGATATCGGATTCTCCTCGGACAGAAGACTATTCATTGGGACCGTTCATAGCTTCTGTCTTGAATGCGTCGTTACGCCATTTGGTCGGCTGTTTCGGAAAGACCTACTTACAGAATTTTCAGTAGCGGGGACTAGCCAACAGGACTTAGCCCTCCAGGAGGCCATGAATGAGATTGGATTAATGGGTCGTCCTGCAGATTATCGGGACCAACTGAGCAAGTACCGAAGGACCCATCTTGAGAGAGATACTGATCAATGGTTCGAGAACGCTCAATTGGCGAAGCTAATTGAAACCTATGAGAGCAGACTTCGCCAAGACCGTATGCTGGACTTTGACGACCTTGTTCTTGTTGCTTTGAATTTGATACGTCGCCACGAGTTTGTCCGTTCGGCTCTAGAGGCCCGCTTCCCCTTTCTGGTTGTGGACGAATATCAGGACTTAGGCTATCCTCTCCACATGATCGTTAGGAGTCTAATGCGCTTAACTCAAATGGATGTATTTGCCGTGGGAGACCCCGACCAATCCATCTACGGCTTCGCAGGTGCTAGTCCCAAGTATTTGCGAAGCTTGGCACAAGATTCAGCTGTTCACAAGGTCACTCTTGATTTGAATTACCGAAGCATACAGCAGATAATCGATAAATCACAGGTGGTGCTCGACCCCGTTGAACCAAGGAATTACGTGTCTGCCAGACAAAGCTCCAATGGAGGGCTCTTCATCAAGAAGTGCCCTGGAGGTCTTTGCCAGCAGGCAGAGTTCATCGCGACCCGACTAATACCTCATTTGGAAAAACAAGGCATTTCTCACGACCAAATTGCCATCCTCTTTTTGGACAAATGGGATGCAAAGGAACTGCGCAAAGCACTGGACGAGTCGGGCATCAAATATGCGGGCGTGCGCGACCAGCGCTACCAGAGAACTCCTTTTACTCGGTGGTTGGAAAACGTCGCTTCGTGGTGTTCACTATATCCAGATAGCCAACTGGGCCCCGAATTTGATGAGTTGTTCTATCGGTATGCTGTTCTTAGTGCAGAGGCGGGTATATTGTTAAACATTGGAGACCTAAGTACTCGTACAAGGTTCTTCAAAACTCTTAATTCCCTCGCAGATCCCAACATGCCTTTCGTAGAGTGGCTCAACCGACTGGACTCTTCCTTAGACTTGGCATGGTGCCTCAATGCACGAAGGACGCACCCAGACGATCTAGCAGGTTGGGAGTCCATAGTTGAGGGTTGTCGCGAGGGAGAGCCTCTGGCAGGATTAGATTTGGATAGATTCGCTGGGTGTGGAGGCAGACCGGATACAGTTGTACTTACCTCGCTACACAGCAGTAAGGGACTGGAATTCAAAGTTGTGATTGTGCCGGGATTAGAAGAGGGCCGCCTTCCCAGTTATAGGGCAAGAACTGCCGAGGAATTTGATGAGGCCAGGCGTCTATTCTATGTAGGTATGACTCGGGCCAAAGATGCGATTTGCCTGCTTTACTCCGGCTGGTACAGAGGCGGACACAACACAACTTGGAGAAAGGGGCCTTCCCGTTATGTGATTGAATTGCAATCCAATGAGCAGCAACTTCCGAGCCCTTGAACTAGCCAACCTGCTAGTAGTTGCAATCACTCTTGATGAGAATCTCTCATCTGAGTCTGTCTGTTGCTTCGACTGATTGGATGCAATACGGCGCTTAGTACTACAACCGCAGTACCGCAAATCGTGATTTTCCGGCAATAAAGAGAGCGAGAAAACGCTGTATAGCAGTCAGAAAACCAAGCCAACAGCCTGCATTTGTGCCATCGCGACACCTGCTTTTCCCTCTGATTCCCGAATCTACCGAAAATGCGGTTGTCGTATTAGTTTATGGGTACCATTTCAATGCATAGTTTTGTCACGCATCCAACAGGAGCACCCAACCCAATGCACGACTTCCTCCGTTACCGCCAGTTTCACCTCGACTTCCACACGAGCGAGCAGCTCACCACCATCGGTGGGGAGTTCGACGCCGGCACGTGAGCGCAGATGGTGGCCGACGCGCATATGCACTCGGTCACCTGATTCGCGCGCTGGCATCACGGCATGGTCTTCTGCGACACGCAGGCGCAGCGGGAACGGCGGAACCCGCATCTAGCCCGCAATGTGGTGGCTGAGCAGAGCGAAGCCGCGCACGCACTGGATATCCACGTGCCGATCTTTATGACGGTGTTGGGGGTGCAGGTGGCTACGGATGGAGCAATTCTAGGAGAGAGGGGGTAAGAGGCGGTGTCCAATGCGCGGATGTATCTCTGATTGCGCCCTATTCTACGCTCGCTGTGCAATGAGGGCAGCAGGTTGTTTCAATGAACTGAGGCGGCCTCTCAATCTTCAAGATCCGTCTTGAATTACTGATTTTCTACTAATGTTGGAGAAACATGGTTGGCGCAAATCTTGCACGTGCAACCCGGGCTGGTGAAATGTCTAACGCCTACCGCGGTCACTCCTACCCTGTGTGCCCTTTGGAAGATCAGGTCGAAGAGATCCTCTTCTGCATTTTCGAGGTAGCGGCGGATGGCGTAGGCACATAGATCAGCCACCTGAACCATGCTGTTCAATTGGCTATCGACGAACATCGGCGTTTCAATGATGTGCTCAATCTGTGTCCAGAGTGTCCCCTTGCGCAGGAATGACTTCATCAGTTCGGTATGTTTTTTGGCGACAGTCTGGTTATTGTCGTGAATGAGAAGCCCAAAGCCTGATTGATTGTTGCGGAGAAAGTGCTCAAAGCGGGATACGACTTGCTCGAATGCTTGTTCGTGAACTGTGGTGTTTGTTATCGCAGGGTCAAAATGCACTTTGTCTATACACTCGGCAAACAACCGGACGACGCCCCAGTTTGAAATCAGCTTGGCAATGTCTGTCACAGCCTGCCGCCTATCACACTGCGTGAGATGCACATAGGCTTCAGTTTTCTTGTAGTTCTTCCGAGTTTGCTTGTATCCTTTTCGGTTCTCCTTTTGTAAGCGAAGAAGCTCTGCCCTGCGGCGTTTGCCCACTTCTGACCGGCGTCTCTCGTGGGTCATCGATTGAAAGCCAGGGATCGACTCTTGTTCAAGGTAGTTCCTCATCATCCAGGCGACATGAATCTCGGCATCTCCCAGTCCGTATCTGAACTTGATTTTTTCCAGTTGGGTGTTGTGCTGCTTCCAAAACTCATCGGGGACGGAGAGACCTGCCAAAACGAAATGAGACGTATTGCCCGGCAGGTCAGGCGTCCCTGATTCGTCAATGTAGCAAAGGTTCATTGGGGGACTCCATAAAAAAAAGCGACTGGGTTCGGGGCTTTGGCCCCGATAGGAGACGCTTGGCGACTCTTCCCAGACGCAGTTCGATTATACCAAGAAAAGATGAAATGTCAAGAGTTGTATCTCGAATCCGGTACATGCGAATGATTTGGGCAGACGTTGTCTGAATCAGGATTTTCAGGATTCATGGATTGACTGGACGCCAGGCGACGGGGCGTTTCCTATGCAAGGTGTCTTTTCCCGCCTTCTGAAAGTGCGCATCGCAGTTGCCCATTACATCAGGATTCTCCCGCCAGCCCGCAGACTCGAATCGCTGCCAGGCAATTGATTCGAACTGTACAGTGCAATACACTACAACTCGATTCGGCAGCCGTTTCTCCCCGCTAAATAAGTCAATCTTTTTGCACAGGAACACAATGGACGACTTACTCCGCTACCGCCAGATTCATCTCGACCTCCACACGAGCGAGCAGCTCATTAGCATCTGCGGCGAGGAGTTCGACGCCGGGGCGCGGGCGCAGATGCTGGCCGGCGCGCATGTGGACTGGGTAACCTGCCTGGCGTGCTGTCATCACGGCACGGGGGATGATCTTCATTGAAGCGCAGGTGAACGGGTAACGCGGCTGCGGGGCGAAAGGGATCACCTTTGCATCAATCCTTGCAGCCGCTTCTTTACGGCGGGCCACTCGCTGTCGATGACGCTGAAATAGACGGTGTGCCGGTCCGCTGCCACGCGGCGCCGTACCATGTCGTGCCTATCTCCAGCGTTCGATGCTTCGTGGCTTCATGTATCTGGTCGCTGTCATCGACTGGCACAGCCGCTATGTGCTCGCTTGGCAGCTTTCCAATCACGGCCGATGCCTTCACCGCCTGCCTGCTCGCAGCCAACGTTCAGGTCAGCATGGACGGCCGTGGCCGCGCACAACGTCTTCTGCGAACGCCTATGGCGCAGCGTCAAGTATGAGAACATCTATCTCAACCATTATGACTCGGTGCGCCAATTGCAAGCTGGCTTACGCGACTACTTCGACTTCTACAACCATGAGAGACCGCATCAAAGTCTCAACTATCGGACTCCAGCTGAAGAGCACTTCGTGCTCTGATCAGAGCCGGCCGCATCCGTCTGGATGCACCTTATTTCTCCCATTCCGTGGTCCAAACATTGGGACCCACTATATATGCTTCTGGGTCCGAGAAACACTGGATACAGGCAGCATCGGATCGAGGAAGTGCTGCCAGAGGCCACTCAAAGATCTCAAAAGAGCAGCATCGAGGGAGAAATCTCTCGATCAGCCGTAGGGTAAAGTTGCAATCAGCCGAAGCAAAAGGTTACAATCAGCCGATGGCTGAGGACATCCTTTACCCCCGTTTCATCGAACAGCGATTAACCGAGGCGCTTGAGGACTCGCCGGTCGTCCTGATCCAGGGTCCCCGGCAGTGCGGCAAGACCACCCTTGCCCAGGTCTACACCCCAGAGCGCTGGGCCGGGGCAGACCTCTCGCCAAACATTTCGTCTGGCATTCCCAGGGACTACACCTACTTCACATTCGACGATGCGGTCTTCCGCGCGGGCGCCGCGGCCGATCCAATCGGCTTCGTCGCTGACCTGCCTGAGCGGGTTATCCTCGACGAAGTGCAACGCGTGCCCGCGCTCTTTGCCGCTTTGAAGATGGAGGTGGACCGCCGCCGCCGGCCCGGGCGCTTCCTGCTGACCGGCTCGAGTAACGTGCTGCACACTCCGGCGCTATCAGACTCCCTGGCTGGGCGTATGGAAACGATCAGGCTGCATCCGCTGGCGCAGTGTGAACTTCAAAACAGCTCGGCCCTGCCCGGCACCGTGGGGCGGCCCGCGGGCTTTCTTGACGTCCTTTTCGGCCGCGGGTTCAAGAACCGCCGCACGCAGCGCCTGGGTAAAGAGCTTATCGACCGCATCGTAGCGGGCGGGTATCCGGCGGCACTGGCGCGGCCCGCCGGTCGCCGACGCGCCAACTGGTATCAAAACTATCTCGATGCGCAGGTGCAGAGGGACGTGCCGGAGATCGCCCGCATCCGCTCCCTCGATCTGCTGCCGCGGCTGTTGACGCACGCGGCGGTGCAGACGGCTACGCTCTTCAACCTCTCCGAGCTTGCCGCGCCGTTCCAGGTCAGCCGTCCCACGATCCGGGATTACGTCACCTTGCTTGAGCGGGTCTTCCTGCTTGAGCAGCTTCCGCCCTGGCACAGCAATCGTCTCAAGCGCCTCATCAAAACACCCAAGCTCCATCTGGGCGACACCGGACTGGCCTGTGCTCTGCTCGGCATAGACGCAACCAGTCTCGCCGCCGACCGGACCTTGCTGGGGCAGCTGCTGGAAACCTTCGTCTACCAGGAGCTGCGGCGTCAGGCCAGCTGGCACGCCGACCCCGTCTCCTTTTTCCACTTCCGCGACAGGGACGGCGCCGAAGTGGACATCGTCATCGAGCGGGGGACACAGGCTCTGGCGGGCGTAGAGGTCAAGGCCGGCGCAACCGTGACAGCTGCCGATTTCCGCGCCCTGCGTAAACTCAAGGCTGCCACAGGCAATCGCTTCGTTGGCGGGGTGGTGTTCTACGATGGCGAAACGAGCGTCCGCTTCGACGGCGGCCTCTACGCGGTGCCGCTGCGCCTGCTCTGGGAAATGTCCTGAGTGTGTCATTGACGGGCACTGGAGAGAGACAGGCGCAATGCCGAGCAACGGCCGTGCCGTCCTTTCCGCTCTCACGGAGATGTTAATAATTGTATTGCAGTATATATACATATAGTCATAAGTATATATGTATATGATTGCCGTAGTTCTTATCCACTTGCAACCCTATTCGTTTGACATGACCGGAGAAGGAATAAACGATGGAAGACAAAAGTCTACCCATCTACATCCAACATCATTGGGCGAAATCAAACAGATCGGATCATCAGCGAATACACCTTCTGGAACACCACCTTGCCGATGTAGCAGCCTGCTTCGAGGCCCTGCTGAAGCAACCGACAGTCCGCAAGCGGTTGGCGCGCGCGGGTGACAGAGATGACCTGGACGAGATAACGGTTGCACGGCTGTGTGTCTTCGCCGCCCTGCACGACATCGGCAAGGTGAATATCGGTTTTCAGGCCCGTATCTGGCGCAAAGAAGATCTTGCGCCGCGGCGCAAGAAGCCGCCGCGTATGGGACATGTCTCGGACCTCGTGCCTGTGCTGGAGTACAAAGACGAAGAGACGGCGGATTGGTTTCTTGACACCCTGGGTGTGCCTGATTTTATGGAATGGGATAACGATGACGGGGCAACGGCAAGCGGCCTGTTGATCGCAGCCTTCTCACATCATGGCACGCCGTTGAATCTGTCTGCCAATCTTGCTCCCAACCCCGCCGCTTGGCGACCGTTCGGCGACCTCAATCCGCGCCAATGTGTCAAGCGCATCGTGCGACTCGTGCGTGACTGGTTCCCGGCCGCCTACATACCCACAGGAGCGCCCCTGCCGTCTGCGCCCGCTTTCCAGCATATGTTCCTGGGCCTGTGCATGCTGGCGGACTGGCTCGGCTCTGATGAACAGTTCTTCGAATTCTGCGACCGGGTCCGAGACGATTACATGGATTCGGCGCGAGAACGCGCCCGCAAGGCGGTTTCTGATATCGGTTTGGAGCTTGCGGGGCAGCGGGACGCTTTGCCGGAGTTGCCCTGCTTCGCCGCGCTGTTCGATATCGACGGCCAGCCCAACGCCATGCAACGGGCGGTTGCCGATCTCCCGCTGGACGAATCCTTGGTCATCATCGAGTCGGAAACCGGCTCCGGCAAGACCGAGGCGGCTCTGTGGCGCTTTGCCCGTATGTACGAAGCGGGGCTGGTAGACGGCCTTTACTTCGCCCTGCCCACCCGATCCGCCGCTACGCAGATACACAGCCGTGTCACCAGATGTATTGACGCCATGTTTCCGGAGGGCTACACACCTGAACCTGTGCTTGCGGTTCCGGGCTATCTGCGGGCCGGCGCGGCGGCGGGCAAGCGCCTGCCGCATTACGAGGTCTGGTGGGAAGACCAGCACAGCGCCGCCGATCCGGTGATCAGGCGTCGGTGGGCGGCTGAAAGCGCCAAGCGCTACTTGGCGGCGCAGATTGCGGTGGGGACGGTCGACCAGGCGATGATGGCGGCTCTGACGGTGCGGCACGCCCATATGCGCGCCGCCTGCCTGGCCCGCAATCTGCTGGTTGTGGACGAGGTGCATGCTTCAGACCCGTATATGCGGGTAATCCTTGAACAGCTGCTCGACGCCCATCTTGGCGCGGGCGGCTATGCCTGCCTGATGTCGGCCACGCTCGGCTCGGTTGCGCGCCAGCGCCTGTCTGCGCCGGGCCGTCTTGCCGCCGGGGACGGCATCTCGCTGAAGGAGGCGCGGGAGGCCAGCTACCCGGCCATCACCACGCGCGGCGCGGGGCGGGAGAAGGTGGTTGCGGTGGGGGAGAGTGGCCGAAGCAAGAGGCTTCAGGTTGAGACGTTGCCGGTGATGGAGGAGTTTGCCGCGCTGGCAGACCGTGGCTTGCAGGCGGCGCGGGCGGGCGCAAAGGTCTTGATTGTTCGCAATACGGTTGGCTTTGCAGTTCGAACCCAGCAGGCGTTGGAGGAGCGGGCCGGGCCCGATGAACAGCAGTTGTTATTCGGGGTCAATGGTGTACTGACGCTGCATCACGGCCGGTTCGCCCCCGCGGACCGCGGGCGCCTGGACACGGCCGTGGAGGAGCAGATCGGCAAGAACCGTGGACCGGGCGGGCTTGTCATCGTCGGCACGCAGACGTTGGAGCAGTCTCTGGACATAGACGCCGACCTGTTGATCTGCGATCTGTGCCCGATGGATGTGTTGCTGCAACGGATTGGCAGGCTCCACCGGCATCAACGCGCCGACCGCCCCGAACTCTATCGCAGCCCAACCTGCCTCGTTCTGACTCCCGCAGATGCCGACCTCTCCCCTTGGCTGACGCGCAGACAGGAAACAAACGGCCTGGGGCCGAATGGCTTCGTTTACGAAGATCTGCGCATCCTGGAGGCCAGCAGGCGATTGATCGCTGAACACGCCGCCAACGGCACACCCTGGACCATTCCACATATGAACCGGGAGTTGGTAGAGCGCAGCACCCACCCCGAAGCGCTGGACGCGATCACGGAGGAGATGGGGGAGGACTGGCGCGACCATGCCATCGAGATAGAGGGCGCTCTCATCGCTGACGGTCTGAGCGCCCGACAGGTGCTCGTGCGCCGCGACTGTTCCTTCTATGAGGAAAACGACAAAGTCGTCTTCCCCGATGTGGAGGCGAAGATTCGCACCAGGCTGGGCGATGAGGGCGTTGAAATCACGTTGGAACCGGCGGCCCCCAGCCCCTTTGCCGCCGACTGCACCATTGCGAAGATCGTGATCCCCGGCCACATGGCCCGTGGATTGACGGGGGAGCAGCCGGTCCCCTGGATAGCGGGGGACGGTGGATTCGAGTTCACGATTGGCGAGAGGCGCTTCCGCTATGATCGGCTGGGGTTGCGGCGGCTCTAACGGCAAGGCACTCCACAAATCGTTGCTCCTATCGCCCCACCTTTATCAAAACACCCTTCCTACCAGATGAGGAGAGAATCGCCCGATGCACAATTTGTTGACGGAGAGAGTCATCAGAGTCGACACCGACTCAACCCCCGCCCTCAGGGCCACGCTGCCGGAGACGTATGCGCTGCTGATGCAGGATCAGGCGCTGGCCTTCCCCGCGCTCAGGCCCCATCAACGCCACGCCTGGCACGCTTTCCTTGTGCAACTGGGCGTAATGGCGCTGCGCAAGGGGGGCCTAAATGAGCCGCCGGAAGAAGCTGGACAGTGGCTGCTGCTGCTCCGGGGCCTGACGCCGGATTTCGCGGAGGACGAGCCTTGGCGCTTGATGGTGGAGGAGATCACGCGCCCGGCCTTTATGCAGCCGCCAGCCAGATCGGACGACAGGCTAAAGGATTACAAGACCTCTGTGCCGACCCCCGATGGCTTGGATATGCTGGTGCTCTCGAAAAATCACGATATCAAGTGGGCTGTGGCGGCGCAGGCGGAGGCGGACGATTGGATCTTGGCGCTGATCACGCTGCAGACGATGGAGGGCTTCAGCGGCGCGGGCAATTACGGCATCTCAAGGATGAACGGCGGGTTGGGCAGCCGGGCGGCCTTCTCGCTCACGCCCTCGGCAAGGCCCGGCGTGCATCTGCGACGCGATATGCTCGGCCTGTCCGAGAGGCATGCCTCCCTGGTGGCCGATTATCCTATGACTGAGGATGGCGTCGGCCTGCTGTGGACGCTCCCCTGGGACGGGACAAAGAGCGAGGCGCTGCTCCCGCACCGGCTGAACCCGTACTATATAGAGGTCTGCCGACGGGTTCGCTTGCGCGTCAACCACGATGGGAGCTTGTATAGCCTCAGAACAAGCTCCAAGGCGGCGCGCATCGAAGCGAAGAGTCTGAACGGCATAACGGGCGACCCTTGGATGCCGATCAACCGCAAGGAGAGCAAAGCGCTGACGCTTGCCAGGGGAGGGTTTACCTACCGACGGGTGACCGAATATCTCACCTCAGCGAATTGGGGGCAGCCTGCGCTCTTGCAACCGACCCGCTCGGAGCGGGACGCATCGGCGCCAACGTTACTGCTTGCGCGTGCGTTGGTGCGGGGACAGGGCAAGACTGAAGGCTACTACGAACGTATCATTCCGATCAGCCATAAAGCCAAACGGGCGCTGATGCGGCGCGAGAGCATGAACGAGCTTGGCAGCATCGCCCAATCTCGCATCGAAAACATCGGCACAGTCCAGCGCATTCTCAGTCACGCGATTCAGGTCTTCGCGGCGCGGGGGGACAGCAAGAATTTGAGCGCCGAACACCGCAATCTGGCCCGCCCGTGGCTCAACAGGCTCGACGAATTCGTTGACGCCCGCTTCTTCGAGGATCTGCAGGCTGAGTTTGAGAGCGATAGCAACGACGAGCGCAGCCGGATCCGTCATGCGTGGCTGCTGGATGACGAAAGCGGTGTCGTGAACCGGGCGCGCAGAATCCTGCGCGAGGCGGAAGAGGCGCTGCCTTGCCCAGCCATCCACCGCTACCGCGCCCGCGCCAACGCCGAGAGCCTGTTCGAGGCAAGAATCCGAGGGCCGCAAGGATTGCCGTCCCTATTTGACAACGCAGAGGAGGGAGATGAGGAATGAATAGCACACAGACTGTTGACACGGCCAGCCCGCCCGCGCACGAAGGCCGGCCCGCCAGTTGGGGAGATATTGCCGTGACTTTGGCCCGCGCACTGGCCAGCGGCGACTTTCCGCGCGGCGACCTGGCCGAACTGCGGCGCATGGACCCGGACGCGCCGGATGCCGCGGCCGTCTGGCGGCTGCTGGCCAGGTATGAGCTGCTGGGCAGCGCGCAAGTTGAGAACAAGTGGGCGCTGATCCTGCATGGCATCGCGCTGATGACACCTACCGCCTCCGGCGATGGAGTTGGCCGTACAGCGCATGACGGGATGATGCCGGTCGGTCGCGCGCTCTTTTCCGGCGGGGAAAGCCAGCGGAGCAGCGCCTACTACAGCGAATCCCGCCTCAACCGCCTGTTGACCGCGCGCGGGCCGATCCTGCGCACGTTGCTGGCCCGGCTCTTCCGCATGATGGCCGCCGCGGGCCAGCCATTCAACTGGCGCGAAATGGCCTCGTTTATCCTCAACGAAGGCTACAACCAAGAGGCCGCGGAACAGGCGCGTCGCCGCATCGCCCGCGAGTACTACCGAGCCGAGCGGCAAATCACTCCTTCAGAATGAAACCGTCTGAACATACACCAATGAAAGGATCGACCATCATGTCCGTTTCACGATTTTTGCAGATTCACACGCTCCATTCCTACCCGGCCGCGCTGCTCAACCGCGATGACAGCGGGCTGGCCAAGCGCATGCCGTTCGGCGGCGCGGTGCGCACCCGTATATCATCCCAATGCCTCAAGCGGCACTGGCGCGTGGCTGACGACGATTACGCCATCCACAATATTCCCAATGCGGCCAAAGCGATCCGCTCGCGCAATGTCATTGACCGCGAGGTGATCCAGCCGCTGCGGGAGGGCGACGGGATCGACGAAGAGGTTCTGTCCGCGGTGGAAGAGGCATTCAACGTCGGCGTGTACGGCAGCAGCGGCACGAGTGAAAGCGGCCGTCAGCCGCTGCTGCTCGGTCTGCCCGAAGTAGCGTACCTGCGGGACAAGGCCGACGCCATCTGCCGCGCACACATGCACGATGCCAAGGGTGCCGGGCAGAGCGCGAAAGATCTGTTTGGCAAAGTGGAACGCGGCAACTTTAAGGCGTTCCGCCAGGAGGCCGCCCTCCCCGGTGGGCTGGAAAGCGCGCTCTTTGGCCGCATGGTCACGTCCGACCCGGCCGCGAACATCGACGCCGCCGTCCATGTGGCCCATGCCTTCACCGTCCATCCCGAAGAAAGCGAAAGCGACTATTTCTCGGTCGTCGACGATTTGCAACGCGACGATGAAGATGCCGGCGCGGCCCATATCGGCGACACCGAGTTGACCGCGGGCCTCTTCTACGGTTATGTGGTCATCGACGTGCCCGGCCTGATCTCGAACTTGCAGGGGTGCAAGGCCGAAGCGTGGCAGGGCGCCGACCGGTCATTGGGCGCACAGGTCGTCGAACATCTCATCCATCTGATCGCCACCGTATCGCCCGGCGCAAAGCTCGGCTCCACCGCGCCCTACGCCTATGCCGATCTGATGCTGATCGAGATCGGGGCGCGGCAACCGCGCAGCCTGGCCAACGCTTTCCGCAGCCCGGCCACCGCGCAGACCGCCGACGCGGCCGCGGCCCTGGCCGCATACCTGACCCAACTCGACAGCGCCTATGGCGTGCATGCAGCCCGGCAGGTCATGTCGGTCGCTGACTGCGACATCCCCAACGCGGCTCGTCTCTGCCTGGACGACCTGGCGTCCTGGGCTGCGGGCGCCGTCAAAAGCGGAGAGGCGGCCTGACATGCGCCATCTGATACTCACGCTGGAAGCGCCGTTGATGGCCTTCGGCGGGGAAACGGTCGACAACTTCGGCGTCGTGCGCTCGTTTCCCGCCGCCTCGATGCTGACCGGTCTGCTGGCCAATGCGCTGGGCTGGCGCCGGACTGAGGCCGTCCGACATCAGGCGTTGCAAGAGCGGCTGATCTTCGCCGCCCGCATCGACCGCGAACCGGCCGGCGGCGTACGGCTGACCGACTTTCAGACGGCCGCCATTTCCAAAAAAGACAGTGGATGGACGACGCGCGGCGCGGCGGATGGACGCGAAGGCGGCAGCTACACCAACACACTGCGCTACCGCGACTATCTGGCCGATATGCGCGTCACCGTCGCTTTGCGCCTCCAGCCGGCCGCGACCGAACCGACGACGGAGCGATTGGCGGAGGCGCTGGAGCAGCCCTTCCGCCCCCTGTTCATCGGTCGTAAACCGTGCCTGCCCTCCATGCCGCTATTCCGGGGCTTTCAAGACAGCGACACTGTCTTGGCCGCTCTGCTGGCAGCGCCCTTGCACATATGGGATGGGCAGGCGGAGGGCATCCGCGTACTGTGGCCTGCGGGCGAAGGCGCAGCGCACGTCGATCCCAACCGCACCTATATGTTGACCGACCAGCGCAATTGGATATCCGGCCTGCACGGCGGCGGTCGCAGCGTGTGCGAGTCCGCCATCCCCGCAGATCGGTTCCCTGCGACCGATCGTGGAGATTCGCAACCGATGGAGGCACAAGCCGTATGACTACCCAAGATACCCGAGCTGTCGGAATGAAAGCTGTGGCGACGCAGCCTTTGCAGATGATCCGCGGCTGCGTGGATGTGCGGGAATTCCAGCGTTGGGCGGGCTCGAGGCGGATGATGAGCCGGCAGGCGTTCGACGAGGGATACGCGATGCACTGCTTCCTCGCTGGCGTATTCGGAGAGTTGGCGCCGCAGCCCTTCCGCCTGATCTTTCCCAGGAGCAAGGGCGCCCAACGGGGCGTCCTCTACGGCTATGGCCGCGTCGACGTCGTCGCTTTGCGAGAAGCGGCCGCACAGTTCGCCGACCCGCTCCAGGCTCGCGCGCTGCCCGGCGCGAGCCTGGATAGCAAGCCGATGCCGACGACGTGGAAGGCGGGTACACGCTTGGGGTTCGAGCTTCTCACCCGCCCCACTTTGCGCCGCGCGCGCGGAAGCGAGAATCCGGGCGCTGAGATCGACGCCTTCCAGCGGGAAGCGGAGCGCTATGCGCCCGGGGCGATGCCGCGCAGCCGCGAGGAGGTCTATACGGATTGGCTGGCGGAGCAGTTCCAACGCCATGGCGGGGCGGAACTGGATGCGGCACGCCTAGCGTCCTTCCAGCGGAGCCGTTCGCTGCGCGCGTTGCGACGCAGGCCGTTCGAGGGGCCAACCGCTCTTATGCGGGGAACGCTTACGGTAACCGATGCCGACGATTTCACAAGGCTATTGGGCCGTGGGGTGGGGCGGCATCGTTCTTATGGCTACGGCATGCTGCTGCTGCGCCCCTTGGGGAAGCCGGCCTGACAGATGTGATTGTTCTGCTTGAAAAGGCACCTTAACAATCGAATATCCGCTTTCAGGATAACTTTCCCCGCACACGCGGGGATAGACCGGAGGGAAAATGTTACGAGGCAGACTAGGGCTTGAAACCGCAAGAATTCCGCACGCGGACCGTCATGGCCTGCTGTGGCTGTCCCGCGGCGCGCTCACGGTCCGCGATGGCACGCTGCGCTTCGAGCGCGAGAGCCCACCCGATTCAAAAAGCCCGCTGGAAAGCGGGAGTTACGGAATTCCGTTTCAGACACTTTCGATGATTCTTCTGGGGCCAGGCTCGACAGTGAGCCATGACGCCTTGCGCCTGATGGCGCGTCACGGCACCGCGCTGGTTGCGGTGGGCGAGGATGGCGTCAGATGCTACACAGCCCCGCCGCTGATGCCGGATACGTCCGAAATCGCCCGGCGGCAGATGCGCGCTTGGGGGGACCCCGGCGGCAGCCGCATCACCATCGCCCGCAGGATGTACGCGGCGCGTCTCGGCGAAATCTTTCCGCACCAGGACATCGACATCCTGCGGGGGATGGAGGGAGCGCGCATGAGGCAGACCTACAAGAACCTGGCTCAACGGTACGGCATCGTCTGGCATGGCCGCCGCTACGACCGCAACAAGCCCTTGGCGGCAGACATTCCGAACCAGGCGATCAATCATGCTTCGGTCGCGGTAACGTCTGCGGCGGTGATCGCGGTCATGGCGGTGGGTGCGATTCCGCAATTGGGCTTCATACACGAGCATAGCGGCGACGCCTTTGCGCTGGACATTGCCGACCTCTTTCGCGACACTGTTCTGCTGCCCGCAGCGTTCAAATCAGCCAAGGCTGTGATGGCCGACCCGAATCTGGACATCGAGCGACATACCAGAAAGACCACGGGGGAGATGCTTCGAACGCAACGGGTGGTCTCAAAGATGATCGACCGCATCAGGAAATTATTCAAGGGCGTCGATCCCGACCAAGATTCGTCAGCCGGTTCGCCGGACGAGAGCTAGGGGGAAAGAGATGACAGTCGTGGTCACGACAAATGTTGCAGCGCGTTATCGAGGTTTTCTTGCTTCGGCCATGTTGGAGATAGCGCCCGGCGTATACACCTCGCCGAACATGACAAGCGGCATAAGGGGGCGAGTCTGGGAAGTTCTTACGCGGTGGTATGGCGACATGCAGGAAGGGTCAATCGTTATGACCTGGCGCGAGCCGTCAGCGGTAGGCGGTCAGCGCATACGGATTCTTGGCGAGGCGCCCAAGGAGATCGTCGATGCCGACGGGATCTACTTGGTGAAGTACAATTAAGTCATAGCCCCTCAGCAAAGGCGACAAAAAAAGAACGCTTAGGGGTTCCCCCGCACACGCGGGGATAGACCGTAATACGCCGTATCCCGGTTGCCTGTGCGTGAGGTTCCCCCGCACACGCGGGGATAGACCTAGCGCAGACCCGTCCGCGGCCATGCCGTAGCTGGTTCCCCCGCACACGCGGGGATAGACCCTGCTTCCCGTCCCATATTCGACACAAAAAAGAGGTTCCCCCGCACACGCGGGGATAGACCGCTCTCGTGGTGCCTTCCCCCCGCTAGCGGTACGGTTCCCCCGCACACGCGGGGATAGACCGGTACAGTCTAGCCTGGCTGGGCGGGTGTCTAGGGTTCCCCCGCACACGCGGGGATAGACCGGCCCTGGGGGGATGCAGGAAGTTTTCGACCGCGGTTCCCCCGCACACGCGGGGATAGACCCATGCACAGGTGGTGCCGAAATAGGCGACTACTGGTTCCCCCGCACACGCGGGGATAGACCTCGATGGCAGATTATTCCAGGTAGGCATTGTGTGGTTCCCCCGCACACGCGGGGATAGACCCATCTTTGGCACAGTGTACGACTTCATAGACGGGGTTCCCCCGCACACGCGGGGATAGACCCATATCCCGCCGCATCGGCGCCGCCTGCCAAGCGGTTCCCCCGCACACGCGGGGATAGACCCGTGCGCTCGGCTGACCTGCGTTACGTCAAGGCGGTTCCCCCGCACACGCGGGGATAGACCCTACATGACTAAATCGGCGCGGAAGGCTGTCGAGGTTCCCCCGCACACGCGGGGATAGACCTTCGGGCTAGAAGGCCATGATTGGTTTCTGCACGGTTCCCCCGCACACGCGGGGATAGACCCATGCCGATGACTATTCGCCGCATCGAGGAAGGGGTTCCCCCGCACACGCGGGGATAGACCGTGGAGTACCTCTTCGTCCTTCAGCGTCTTGCCGGTTCCCCCGCACACGCGGGGATAGACCCTATGCTGGTGAAGAAAGCGGAGATAGCCAGGCGGTTCCCCCGCACACGCGGGGATAGACCGATGACGAAAGCAGAGTACGAGGCCATGCTGCGGGTTCCCCCGCACACGCGGGGATAGACCAGGTGCGGAGACGCGACCCGCAGACAGGCCGGGGTTCCCCCGCACACGCGGGGATAGACCGGGAAGAACCAGCCCGACCCACGGACGGTTTACGGTTCCCCCGCACACGCGGGGATAGACCGATTAGATATGCTGTGCTGCTTGGTTATTTTTCGGTTCCCCCGCACACGCGGGGATAGACCGGGGCTATCCACTGCCGCCACGTGGCCCGAACGGGTTCCCCCGCACACGCAGGGATAGACCGTCGCCGATGGCCTCGAAGGCCACAAGGTGCCAGGTTCCCCCGCACACGCGGGGATAGACCTCACAAGCCGCACCCGATCACCGGCAGCCGCGTGGTTCCCCCGCACACGCGGGGATAGACCTTTTGCAGGACGGCGAGGGGCGACTGGCGTATGGGTTCCCCCGCACACGCGGGGATAGACCTTGTTCTTCGTATTGCTCCGCGTCCAAGTGCGGGGTTCCCCCGCACACGCGGGGATAGACCCTATATCGACTCGCGTCCGCTGGATCCGCAAAAGGTTCCCCCGCACACGCGGGGATAGACCCCGCTCACAGGCGTTGGCGGCGAGGGAAACGCAGGTTCCCCCGCACACGCGGGGATAGACCGCGCCTCTCCCAGCCTCCTTTCCAATCCCAGGCGGTTCCCCCGCACACGCGGGGATAGACCTCGTGCCGTAGCCGTCGATTGTCCAGCCGCTGAGGTTCCCCCGCACACGCGGGGATAGACCAGTGTTTGTCCACGTCACCCCCGCGGGTTCGGAGGTTCCCCCGCACACGCGGGGATAGACCCTCGTTCATCACTTCGACCTCTTCGCGCTCGTCGGTTCCCCCGCACACGCGGGGATAGACCCCGCTATCTTTGGGTCGCCATCCGGACCGGAGCGGTTCCCCCGCACACGCGGGGATAGACCTTCATAGACGCCACCGCCGACGACATCGCTCTGGGTTCCCCCGCACACGCGGGGATAGACCCCGACGACGTGCAGACCTACAGCAAGGACGGCCGGTTCCCCCGCACACGCGGGGATAGACCTCAGGGATATTCCCTTAGTATTCCTGATAAGCTGGTTCCCCCGCACACGCGGGGATAGACCTTGTGCCGTAGCCGTCGATTGTCCAGCCGCTAAGGTTCCCCCGCACACGCGGGGATAGACCTGATGGGCAATGAAGAAGAGACTTTGGTTGCCGGGTTCCCCCGCACACGCGGGGATAGACCGTCACTTACGTGGGCGCAACGATCTCACACGGCGGTTCCCCCGCACACGCGGGGATAGACCTCAGGGCTATGCGTCCGATGGGGTCGATGGGTCGGTTCCCCCGCACACGCGGGGATAGACCCCGCTTGCAGGGGGTCTTGGGGCTGTTCTGGCGGGTTCCCCCGCACACGCGGGGATAGACCTATGCGGCTGCGGTTGTGGGCGCTCAATCCGTCGGTTCCCCCGCACACGCGGGGATAGACCCTACTATCAATCTGAACAGATAATCAAGTTTTGGGTTCCCCCGCACACGCGGGGATAGACCGCCTGCTTGTAGATTGTGCCGTCCGAGTCCACAGGTTCCCCCGCACACGCGGGGATAGACCTTGCGGTCATTCGCTCCGTTCGGTGATTTTTGAGGTTCCCCCGCACACGCGGGGATAGACCTCGCCACTGTTGAGTTGTCTTTGGCTTGCCAGGGGTTCCCCCGCACACGCGGGGATAGACCTCCGCCCGGCCCGGCTTGCACGGGCTGCCGGCGGGTTCCCCCGCACACGCGGGGATAGACCTCCCGGTGTGTATCTGAATAGAACTGTTGGCTAGGTTCCCCCGCACACGCGGGGATAGACCTTTGACGATGAGCGGGCGCTGGCCTGGTTGCTGGGTTCCCCCGCACACGCGGGGATAGACCGTTTCATGCCGCATTGCGACGCAGTAAGGATGGGGTTCCCCCGCACACGCGGGGATAGACCCGATAAGGAGTTCATGCAACAGCGGGCGGACGAGGTTCCCCCGCACACGCGGGGATAGACCGGCTACAATCCGGCAGGTCAGTACCAGGCGGCGGGTTCCCCCGCACACGCGGGGATAGACCATTCCGAAACAGAACCAGCCGCTCTCAGTTGTCGGTTCCCCCGCACACGCGGGGATAGACCCTGACTATACCTGTGGGTTGCGGAAGGCTTCAGTTATCCAGCGACCAACTCGATGTGGTCTGCGTAGCGTCGGAAGTCAGCCACGTTGAACGTCAGCAGCCTGCGCTCCCCATACGCCAGCATGGTGGCGACGATGTTGGCGTCGTGAATCTGCCTTCCGCCGACGGGGACCTGACGGCACAGCGACACCAGCCAGTCCGTTACCACGGGCCCGTCCTCCAACACCTCGAAGGTGGCGGCGAGTCGCTCCACATCGTCGAGGGCGTCCGCGCGGGCAATGGCCACCGGCCAGATCTGTGGACGGGTGACGACTGCCAGGTACTCCCGCAAGACTTGGCGGCTGATGCGAAGCGGTTCAGGCTTCTCAAGGGCGCTCTCCAGGCTGGCCCTGGCTGTTTCGTGGTCCGGGGCCTCCAGGATTCGGGCCTTTACCAGCACGTTGGTGTCCACAAACATAGGGCCGGCTAAGTCCTCTCCTCGTAGATGTCCACGCGCCTGAGACTGAGATCTTCCGGCCAGGCTCCAGCGGAATGTACGGGCCACGCTTCGTCCAGGGAAAGTCTGCGGGCGACAACCGCTGGTTTGCGCCGGAGCAGCAACGTCTCGGCATCCATGTCCACCTCCGCGGTCTCCCATCCGGCGGCGCCCCAGGCCAACGCCTGGCTGTGGCCGTTGCCCCCGGTCTGGTTGGACCACCAGGGTCGGTGAAGACGCGCCGACGCGGGCAATCCGAAGCCGATGATGGACTCGATCTCGCTGAAGCTGGTTCTCCACTCCCGCGTTGCAAGTCCGCACAGGTGGCTGTATAGCCTCTGGTACTTTCCCCTCACCGCCATTTGCCGGTACTGCTGCTCTTTGTCCATTGCCATGCCTAGCCTCCATATCAACGCCAAGGGTAAAAGCCGGTTGGTCTTTATCATTATAGTTAGCTAGTACTTAGCATGCAACTCCTTTTGCGCAACGGATGGTCGGGGCTACGTAGTACAACCCCTGACTCGGCTTTGCCCTTTCAGCCTGGCTGGCGCCTGTGGGACGAGAACTCTCGGCACTGACCACCACATATCAGGTCAGTAGCGGGCTAAGTGAGGGCACAATGCAGGAGGGCGGCGCTTCCTGGTTTCCCAGGGGGGTTAGAACCCTTTGAGGTTGTACAGGGCGAAATTAGCCGAGTCTGGCCGTTTTCTAGTATTCTGGGCTTGCGGGCGGAATACCGAGGCTCTGAGAGGCGTTCTAAGTGATTTATTCGGTGGGTCAGGTATCATAAGACCTTACAATTTGGGACGGATCGATAGCACACTACGGAGAAAGCACACATGAAACGCAACTTGTTCATCATGTGGACAGGCGACAACCAGGACATCTTGCGCGGTGTACCCTCTCTCTGAATCACACACGGGCTCGAGGCCTGGCCGATCTGATCAGAGCCTGTCGCATCCATCTTGATGCACCTTATTTTCCCCGTTTTGTGGTCCAAACATTGGGACCCACCATAGGGGGTGCCGACAGGCATGCTGCCACGAATGAAAATGAATACAGTGTAATGGGAGAAAAGAAATGGCCTACTCAGTGCGGGAGGAGCGGCAGAGCCTTGCCACCAGTCTGCGGGAAGACCTCGCCGAGGCGGAGCGCGTAATCATCCAGTTGCGGCGGGACAACGTTGAATCGTTCCTGCAACTCTTGGACAGCATCGACGAGCGTTTCACACAGTTGGAGTCCAGCGGTCTGGACCTGCTGCCGGAGCAGACGCGCTGGGGCAGTCTGCACAGCAAGCTGCGGCGAGAGGCCAACCGTGTCAAGCGGGTTCTGGATGTGGCCGGCGGCCTGGAGAAGTTGCGCGCAGCCAATCCCCCGGCGCAAGGGCTGTGGTGGCACCTAGACGCGGTGGTGGCCGCCGCCCGCCGCCGCTTCATTCGCCGCTTGGGTATGACCGCCGGAACCGTAGTCGCACTGCTGGCGATCGTTTGGGCCCTGTTCACGTTTGTTATTCCGACGGATCCCAACGCTGTTATAACGTCCGAAGCGATCACCGCGGTGCGACAACTGTCCCTCGAGGGGCGCTGGGAGGATGCGCTGGCGGTCATCGAAGAGGCCAAAGCGCAACTCACGCAGTCGGACGTCGAACTGTTGATCTGGGAGGCGGTGATTCGCGACAAGCTGGGGCAGAGTGAAAGTGTCCAGGAAACGCTGGCGGAGGCCAAAGCGCTTGTGCCGTCCAACCAGCAGGTGGACTATTGGTGGACGCTCGGCTTCATTCGGCTGGCTGTTGGCGACCTGGAAGAGGCATGCACAGCCGGGAACGAGGCGCTGGCCTTGGATCCATCCGATCCCCAGGGCTACTTCCTGTTGGGTACTGTGGCTGAAGTGGAAGGAGACGTCGGTGCGGCCATCGATCTCTTTGAGAAGACGTTTCAGTTGGCAACAGACAGCAATTCCCAGTTGGCCGTCATCGCCCGCATACGCATGGGCACCATTTTGCAGCGGCCCGCCAACATGTCCCTCTTCGGCGAGGACCAACCCGACGCCGGCGAGAGTGGTGACAGTGGAAGCTGCGAGTAGTTCTGCACCTGCGTAGGCGTCGTCCACGCGCCACAGTTCAGCTTCGTAGCCCGCCAGAGCGCCGCCGCGCCGGTTTGAGCCGTGGGCCGTCTCTGACTCGTGGTCGTCATTGGGCCTCACCTTCGAAGGGATTATGTAGTTCCACGCCAAGCTGGCCAAAGTCACTCACATTCTGAGTGACCACCGTCAGCCGGTGCATGGTGGCTGTCGCCGCGATCATCGCGTCTTCGGTGATAGTGTCCGACCTCCTAAGAATGAGCCGTGCCTACTCCAAGAAGACGGGCGCGTCCATAGGCAATACACCGTAGGAAGCCAAGACTTTGTCCAGCCAGGCCTGCAACTCCTCCGCTTTCGCATCATCCTGCTCGCGGGTGAACTCGATTCCCGCCTGTATCTCTCCAACCGTAAAGGCAGACACGAAGAGCTGCTCTGCCGGCGCCTTCGCGATCCAATCGAGGACGGCGCCATGTGGACGGGGACGACGCAACTCCGAGACCACGTTGGTGTCGAGGAGATACAATCGTGCTACTCCACAGCCAAAGGTGTCCGGTGGCGATGCTGTCGGCGCGGCGGCGTAACGTTATCGGTCCGTGCCTCAGGGGCGAGGAGCAACTCCTTCAGGTCCGGCCTGGTCATCCGCACCAGCCTCCGCCACTGCTCGATGGGAAGGAGCACAGCGGTTTCGACTCCGCGCTTGGTCACGATCTGTGGCCCTTCGGCGAGAGTGGTATCCAGCAACTCGCTGAACTTCGACTTGGCATCCTGAACCGGCCATCTCCTGCTCATGTTTCACTCCAGTTGCTATTTATCTGACTAGCTACCAGACCAGGTTAAATTGTCATCGGTGTCAAGATGGACATAGGCTCTGCATCTGTGATCGAACGGACTAAGCGCTCCCCCGCTCGGTTACCCCTGCAAACGCTCCCATGCACCAGATCGTGCAGCAGCCCTTGAGCCGCAGCTGGTAAACGCACTTCGACGTTCCTGCCCCCTTGGATGACCCGATGACCGGCCCTGCCGTCCGCATTATCCGCTGCACTTTCGCGTCCATCTTCCTGTTGTTCCATTTTCTGGCTGGGCTTGGAACATCACCTGCTGAATCCGCCTTGTTCCACTTTCCCCATTTCGTAGCAGATGCTGCCCCATGGCCGTGGAAAGAACCCTCAAAATCCCCTTTCCCCCGGAATCAGAATTGCCGATCCCTCCTGGGCCTCCACCGCGGTCTCCGGACATTTTAGGCTCACCGGCGGAATACCGAGGCGCTGAGAGCGGATGCGTTTGGAGATCTGGTCCCAGGCGGGCGGGTATAGAGATCCTTCATGGATGGATGGGTATTGTGTCTCCTTTTCGACCGTACATTCAGATCGCGGCCGCCCTCTGTTCCACAGATGGATGATAATTGCGATTGCTGGTGTGATGCAGTTACGCTATTTCTGCCGCGGCTGCACAAACTCGATGAGGAGTCCGTCGGGGTCTCTGGCACAGACCACACCGGCGGCGTCAAGGGCCGAGAAGGGTTCGGCAAGCAGCTCCACCCCGTTCCGCTTCAGTTCCTCAATGGTTTGCTCAATATCCTCGACGAGAAGGGTAAGCCAGTTCACGCCGGATGAAAACTCACCCGAAAGAGGGGGCGGCGGCGATGCGATGTCCGCCAGTTTGATCAGCGTGTCGCCGGCTTTCAACCGCACCTGACGAAATCCTCGCGGCGCGAGGCCGACGTTTTGGGCCAACTCGTCGGAAATGTGAATCTCGAAGGCAATCTCCAGGCCCAGGATTTCATGATAGAACCGGAGCGACTCCTCGAAGTTGCTACAGATGATGGCGATATCGACGACCGGATGGATCAATTTGATCATGGTCATACCGTGTTCTGCTGCGTTGAAGCAGACACGCCTCCTTTCCAGGTGAACGATCTTGCTTGGCTCTCTGAGAAACTGAGCGGTGATGTCATACGTGCCGTCAAATACAACGGTTGAATGCCGAGGAGTTCTCGCTATATTGCGCAGCATCTGCACCTTTATCCCGCAAGCGCGCAAAGCTCTTTATGTTCAGATGAGAACGTTTTGCAAAATGCCAATTGCCAACTCAAGACCCTTGTCGGCGTCTATGAGTGGGTCCTCCTGCTCGATTGAAAGCACATCGTCATAGCCCGCCTGACGTAAAGCGCTCACGAATGCGCGCCAAAGGAACTCGTCATGTCCGAAACCAACTGTTCGAAAAACCCAACTACGGCCTTTCTGCTCACGGAACAGTTCGTTGTCCAGAACGCCGTTGACGCGCACGTGTTGCGCATCGAGCCAGCTATCCTTAACGTGGACGTGGTAAATAGCGTCGCCGAGGGCCCGGACCACTTCGGTGATGTCCACACCCTGCCAAAACAGATGGGAGGGGTCGAGGTTGCACCCGACGACCGCCCCAACCTTATCACGTAGACGTAGAAGCGTCTTCGGGTTATAGACCATGTCTCCCGCAAGCATTTCAAAGCAGAGGCGGATACCATGATCCTCGGCAATTTGACCGTGTTCCTTCCAGTAAGGAATGAGTCGCTCTTCCCACTGCCAGTGGTACATGTCCATATTGCGGGACGGGAAGGGATAGAGTATCCAGTTGGGCGCTTTGTCTCCGGGAACGGCCTCAGGAAGACCGGCGATGAGAGTGATGCGTGTCACACCGATCTTTTCGGCCAGCACACAGGTGTTGCGGAACTCCCGGTCGTAGTTCTCAGCAATGTTCGGATCAGGGTGGAGAGGCTCACCGTGCATGGCAAAAGCGCTGATCGTCAGTCCGGATTCAGCCAGCGTCTCCTGAAACTTCTCCAGGGCCGGCGGGCTTGCCAACAACTCAGCCGGGTTGCAATGCTGCTTGGAGAAGATGCCGCCCGCCCCGATTTCGACGCTTCTCAACCCCAGTTCATCGATTCTGTGGGCTACTTCGCCCAGAGGCCGGTCGGCCAACCCGGTTAGCACGGCTCCGAGGTGCATGATTCATTCCTCCTCACATCACTCGATTATGCGGCGTCATGTCCGCGCACGCCATTACGCCGGCTGCCGATGTTGCCCTTAGCGCTCGCGTTCGGCTTCACCAATAGATCTGCTCGTCAGAAACGAAACGTTCGATCTTCCGCCAGCGCGTGCTGTTTTCGCGGTAGTGATCGCGCAAGTAGAGGGGACAGTAGCGCCCCGGCGGATCAATCGCCACCACTTCGTTCCCTTTCCGCGTCAGCCGATACTCCTCCTTCTCGATGGATACGGTGTCGGTCCGGTCAGCCATGGGAAAAGTCATGGTCACCACGTCGCCCGGACTGACCGCGCCAACGCCAGCATAGCGACCGTCCCAATCCAGACGCCGGTCGACATCGCCTACTCCTACCCGCACCTGTTCGGGCGTAACCCACTCCGGGATGCGCATCGCCAGATCAACCTCCTGCTTGACCTTCACATCCACCTGGCCCACATACGGGATATGGCTGTCCACGTCAGCCCAGGGAGAGGCTCGGTTCAGCAGCAGGTTCACCTTCAGCTTGCCGGCGTCGTGGGAGAGAATGTGTTCCCAGATGTAGTAGATGGCGCGCGTGCCATTGCCCGTGCAGCAGTGCATAATGCCACGGCCATAGAAGTGGTCCGCGTCATACCAATCGTTAGCCTTCGGCCAAGAGGCAAACGCTCCCAGATTGCGCTCGGCTACCAACTCCGTAGTCTGACACGTCTCGTCGATCTGCGCAGGCGGCAGATCCGACGCCACTCGCTCTATCCAGTCAATACGTCGCAGTTGCCCCTCGGCAAACATGTTTCGCACCCACCGGTCCACATCGTCCCAATAGTCGCCTACGCCTCCTGCCGACAGCTTCAACCCCAGTGCGATCATGTCTGCGACCTCACACATTTCTGAGGTCTGCAAGGCGTCATTCCGCAACAACTCGGGAAAGTATCCCAGCAAGCCGTTACCATGAGCCATGCCATACTTGAAGCTGCTCTGAACCAGTTCCAGCCACGACGTATCCCCCGTGACGCGCTCAAATTCCAATATCGCCAGCAAAGAATAGGTGTGCATGTGGAAATGCGCCTGCTCCGACGCGGTTGGTCGGTCCGAGCCGAAACGGCCATCGGCTTCGATGTAATGAATCTCCTCCAGAATGTAGCGAATGAGCTTCTCGGCCAGCGTTATCGCCGGCTCGTAGCCCGTCTCCCGATACACATGTGCCAGTCCCAGGGCCACGAACGACACGTGCGCCCCCATCAGCGGATGCTCTTTCCCATAATCATAAGTGCTTCCCTTTTCCACCCAATGGGACGACGGAGCATAGTAGGCATAGCGGCCCCGGTCCACCGCCACCTCCGCCAGCCCGTCCACCAACCGCTCGGCCGCCTCCCGCCACAGCGAACTCCCATCGCGCCGATGGTACACCATCATCGCCGACAAGAGCCTTCCACAGTAAAATGGAATGATCTGGTGGCCGGTCTCGGTCTGTGAACCTTCCGGGATGAAATGGCTGCGCACGTACGTCCAGGGCCGGCCCCCGTTTGGGGCGTAGGCCAGACCATCCGGCCCAAGTTGATGCAGAGCTACCTCCATCCACCTCCGGTCCACCTGCGCATTCAGATCCGAGCCACTGATGATGCGCATCAACGGCAGCGCCTCCATGAACTTGGACTGGCACGAGTCGCTGAAGTTGTGCTCCATCAACGTCGGCCTGGACTTGAAGAATACGTCGAAGTACATCTCATAGTCCGCCAGCGGATCGGTGGCCCTGGTCAGCACGTTGACCGCCAGCGCCGCCCGCTCCTGCAGGTCGAGCGTGTCCGGCGCCCACGCCTCGTAGCGCTCGCCTGCGTAAGTGCTGACGGCAAAATCCGGTATCTCCTTCCGAATATAGCCGATCGAATCGCCGCGCTCCCAGCTGGCATTCTGCTCGTCGCTCATGATAACTCCTTGAAAATAGTCAATCTTCATCAAACGCTAAACTCAAGAGCTTGTAATACCGTTTGCGATAGGCCGGGACAGCCTCCCCGCCAAAGCATTGGGACTGGAAGAAGAGATCGTCAAACGGGCGCGTCGGCGCGACCGGCGGGCGCAAATGACTATTGCCGGCAGCGATAGGCACGGTGGAAATCCTCATTCAACCAGCCCGGTACGATCGATGCTCTGCGTAAAATAGCGCTGCGTAAAGATGTAGACGATCAGCAGGGGAAGAATGCCCAACAGGGTGACGGACATCAGCACGTTCTCGCCGATTTCTCCACTCGTCGACCATGTCTTGGCCGACGAATGTCTGGCCTGTGTGAACAGTTGAGCATAGTTTTCCATCCGCTGCCCCAGCGTGTACGCGTCGGTGTCGTTGATAACCAGGCCAGGGAGGAGCGTGTCGTTCCAGGTCCAAACCAGCGTGAATAGCATGACGACCAGGATCGCCGGCTTTGCCAGCGGCAGCATGATCTGCCAGAAGACCCGAAACGGGCTGGCGCCATCAACGTAGGCCGCGTCTTCCAGTTCTGACGGCAACCCGCGGAAGAACTGACGAAAGACGATCAAGATCATGCCCCCACGGACGCCCCAACCCAGAAACGGCGGCAGAATGAGCGGCATAAAGGTATTGATCAGATTCAGCTTGGAATAAAACAGGTATAGAGGCACGGCCAGCGTGGGCAGCGGCACGATGATCGTAAACAGGAGGATCCAAAACAGAAACTCGCGGCCAGGAAAGCGCGGGCGAGCGAAACCATATCCGACCATGGCGCCGACGCAGGTCTGACCCAGCACGGCAGCGGCGCTGATGAGTGTGCTGATCCACAGGCCGCGGAAATAGTCGATGATTGAGGATGCAAGACGAAATGCTTGCAGACTAGGCTCGCGCGAGATCCACACAATCGACGGATTGTTGATCTCGGTCAGCGTCTTGACTGACGTTGTCATCATATACATCAGCGGGAAGAGAAAGACGTAGGCAAAATTGATCAACACCACCCACAGCAATAGCTTGCCCAGAACCCGCGACGCGGTACGCCACAGGCGATAGCGGCTGACGCGACCCACCCGCAGGCGGGTCGGCGCTGAAGATCCTTCGGCGCCAGACGGACTACGAAGCCCAGTAGCAGTTCTATCCACTGTTGCGCTCATGATTTTTCACCTGCGTAGAAAACGAACTTCGACATGATTCTCACGACCAACGCAATCTGTAGAAATACGATGATGAAGTAGGCCATACCCAATGCCGAAGCATACTCTAGCTGCTGTCCACGCACACCGACCTGCATGATGTATTTGATCATCGGGTTCTCTGGAAAGGTAAGCTGGTCGATCATGGCATAGATGGTCACCAACAGGATGACCGGCGACACCATCGGCAAGGTGATCTTCCAGAAGGACTCCCACGGTGAAGCGCCATCCACGCGCGCCGCCTCGTACAGGCTGAGGGGTATGCTGTTCAAACCGGCTATGAAGAACAGGATCTCGACACCGCTAAACCAGATGACCGCGGTGAGACGGGCGACAATCCACTGAATCGGCGTTCCTTCGGCTACAGAATCGACCTCCGCGCCAATCCCCTGCATAAGAGGTTCCAGCGTAGACATCAGCAACTGATCACCGGCCCCAACCGAGAGCATATGTTGAATCACCCCGGCGCTGCCGATCACAACCGGCAGAAAAAAGACAGCGCGCAGGAACGTCTGACCTCGACCGACCCCCGTCAGCAGGAGCGCCAACAGCAATGAAACGACAAGGATCAAAGGCACGTCGATTGCCACGGTTTGCAGTGTCTCAATTAACACCGGGGTGAACACGATGTCCTCTGTCAAGATCTGGCGGTAGTGGTCCAGGCCGACCCACTCGGTTTGCCATTGGAATAGGTCTGTCACCTTCTGAAAGCTCAGCACCAGGGAGCGTCCCAGTGGCCAGGCGAACAATAGAGCGAGGCCAAGGACCCAGGGACTGATGAAAATATAGCCCCACAGGCTCTGTTGTTGTCTCAATGTCAGTTTCATCCGCTACTCCATTCAACGAGTAGACAACAGACCGTCGCTGGTCTCGTCTTTGCCCGCTGTCCGCTGTCCGTTAACTACTGTTCGTTGTCTACTGCTATGTGATAACCTCGACTTTCGACGCGCAGGCCGCCATCCTCGTAGATCTGGTCTCCGTAGTTGACAATGACGCGTGTGCCGTCCTCGTAGCGCGTCTCGAAAACCTGGGGCGCTAATTGCTCGTGTCCGACGATGAACTGATCCAGGGTATGGCCCAACTGGTTGACGACGGCCTCATACTCAGCAGCAGCGCGCTCCAGCCAATCGAGATAGTGGGAGCTATAGAGCTTGGGATAGGTCGTGCGGGCCAGCACGAGCGGATCGCGATATGTAAGCTCATAGACCGGCAACAGGCCATATTCCAGCCGTTTCAAAAAGGCTGTTTCAGGATTGGTTTGCAGGTTTGCCGGCTCTGCGTAGATGTGTACGAGGCCATGGGTCGCCAAGGGGTAGAAGGGCACGGTAACGTCGCCGAAGGTGTGATCATGGTGGTAGATCGGGAATTGGGTAACGGCTTCTGCCACGCCGAGTACATACTCGTTGCCCCCCTGCGCAGCAACTGCCCCCATCTCATCAGAGATCGTCTGCAACATCTGTCGCCAGGCGGCGGCAAAGTCGCTGCGCTGCAATGGATGCCGCAGGTTGGCGTCCTGAAGGACAAGTTGGCCGGCCCAACGCAATTCCAGACCATCTACGCCCAGGGCAACCAGGCGCGGCATATCTTGCCGCAGGTAGTTATCCATAGCAAAGATCGGGTTGAGGAAGAATCTTCCCCTTTGCAGTGATCCGGGGATCCTTTCCACGCGATGAGCCGGCACCATGTCACTGATCGGCAGCAGATTGGACTGGATCACAACGTCGGTCAGGGGAAAGAAGCCGCCATTGCGTAGAAAGGCGAGCGTATAGTCGTCCTCCAGAAACAATCGCCCATCCAGAGTATGTACCTGCTCGGCCAGGCGCTCCAACCCCTGGACGCCTCCCAAATGGCGGTCGGGCGGCCAGCGTTTGGGCAGGTTGCCCTCATACCCGTCAGCTTGCCAGCCCACCAGCACCAGGTCCAGAGCAGTCATGCCGGCCTCGTGAAACGCGGCCATGATCTCGCCAGCCTCGGCGAAGGAGGTCGCCGTCACGAAGCGGCGTCGGAAGAGACCGGGTTTCTCAGCGCCCATGACCAGACGCAGGCGCATGGCCGGCCTGGCTGAGGGGGAGAGGCTCAGACGCGGCACACCACGGTCCTGCATAAGGTGTCTGCGCAGTCGCTGCGCCATCCCGACCCAGTTGGCTTCTTCGTCAACCAGAAAAAAATAGCGCATGGCACGGTCGCCCGCGATACGCTCCGTCTGATAGATCTCTGTAAATCTCCCTCTGTTTGTCGGCACCAGGCTCGGGCTACGGTAGATAAAGCGCGTGTTGGCGAAGCTGAACGACAGGGGCGAAGTGCCTATCCCCGCCTCCACTGAAGAGTCGCCAGCGCCCGCAGTGACCACGCCCAGCACGGCCATCCCCCCAATGCTCTCTCCTTCGGTGGAGGGGTGGACGATGCCAAAGGAGGCCAGCGGCGTGCGCTGCTCGGACGGCCTGGCGAACGAGTAGCGCTCCGGTCCGTAGCTGGTGACGCTGACAACCTGGCGGTAACTGGGCTGGCGTCCTCCGATGTAGGTCAACGACCCGGGCCCGTCCGGCAGAACCAGATAGGCGGATGTCTCAGCACGATATGGCGTTACGCCCAGATAGGGCAAGATGTCGATCGCCAGCAACCGGCTCTCGTCCGATTCCACCAAGCTGGCATCGTCCACGGCGACGTTCAGGTAGTCCGGTCCCAATTCGTAGCGCAGGCTGAACGCGAGCGTGGCTCCTTTCATCGTGTAGCGGACGGTGGCGCCGCGGGCCGTCGGCTCAATTTGCACCTCGCTTACCTCATCCACGGTGTCCAAGCGACGGGCATGCAGGCCGGTGCTTGACGTGGTGAGTACAAACAGCACCGAGCCGAAGACGCTGCGCAGGTTTTGGGCGATTTGCTCGCTGTCAGGCAAGACGGGATTGCTCAACCACACCCGCGACACGCGTAAGTCATGCACGGCGATCTGGGCAGTCTGGGGCTGTATATATAGCTCCAAATAGGCGCTCTTCGCCAGCAGAATGTAGTCGGCCGGGACCTCATTGACGATAGCCTGCGCGCCGCGTAACGGTTCCTCGTCCTGCGCCGCCACAGGGCCCGTTACTGCAAAGAGCAACAGGCAGACCAGGCCGACACGCATTGCGTAGCGCCGGCAACAGGCAATACGCAACCGGCAAAAAACGCTAGAAAGAGGCGATGCGGACGATCTCATAGAGTACCTCACCAACAAAATTTACGACTTCGTTGCTGAGCAGGCCGACCGCCAGGATGCTGCCGCCAAGCACCAATAGACCAAATACCATCACCAGGCCGACACCCACCGTCCTGCCAGCCAGGTAGTCATGGACCGTTCGAATCTCGAGCAGGAGCAGGAGCAGTACCCAGAGGTACACCAGGCTCCACAGGAACTCGTACAGTCCCCTTTCCTGCGCGGTCATCAGATGGCTCAGCAGCGCAATCGGCACAGCAAACAGGATATAGGGTGCGAGGCAATAGGCGGTGGTGCGGGCCACGCCGCGAAAGGTGCCGGAGCCCTCAAAGAGCGCCGATACGCCATAGTTGGCTATCGTCCACAGGGTCCAAGGCAGGATGATGCGCAGTATCTCGAGGAAAAAGTTGGCATCTTCCCAACGCAGTTCAGGCAGCAGGTAGACGGCAACGGGACGATAGAGACGAAACCAGTCGAGCACAGAGCCTACGGTGGGTGTGGCGCGCATGTGAAAGGCGAGCAAGGCCAGGCTGACCAGCCGCGCCGCGGCGGCGAGAGCCAACAGGATCACGACCGGCCACAGCGATCGCCCTTGCGCCAGCCTCTCGAACGTCTCGATAGGACGCAGAAAAATCCCCAGCAGATGCGTGCGGAGGTGATCGCGCCTCTGCGCCCCTGCTGCCCGGCCTCGAGACGGCCTGAATCGGGATAGGGCGGGCCAGGCGACGATGACTATCATGGCGGCAAAGAAGGCGGCCACAAGCCAGCCTATGTAACCCCGCAACTGTTGCTGTCGATACTCGTAAAAGGCCAGTGAATAACCCAATTGATCACGACCCACGGCGTATTCACGCATGGCGTCCCGCCAGCGTCCCGCATGATAATGGGCCGCGCCGATGCCGCTGTGGGCCAACTCATAGTTCGAGGTCAGGCCCAGGACTTGCTGCCAAGCGGCGGCGGCTTCGTCATAGTGGCCATCAAACTGCAGCGCGCTGGCCTGATGCAGCAACTGCGCGAAACGTGTCGGTCGCAGGACGTAGACGGCCGCGCGGGCGACGTCCAGGATATAGAGGCGGCCACGGCTGTCCACGTCTACCTCGCTGGGAAGCTGGTACTCGCCCCGCCCCACGCCGCGGCGGCCAAATACCAACAGTAGGTTGCGGTCCTGGTCATACTGGTAGATTCGGCCCGAACCCTGATCCACGGCAGTGACCGTACCATTGTCGTGTACTGTCACCGACACAAAACGAGCCGGTTGCTCCCAAGAACGCCGACGCTCACCGAAGATTTTATTCTTGTAGAGCTTTTGCTCCAAGCTCTTGTCCACGAAGATATTTACGCCGACGGGGCTGAGCTTTTGGATCTGGCGCGATGTGGCGCCGCTGACGGCCGAATAGATGAAGCCATCAGCGGCCAGGAACATGTCCGCATGGGCGGTGGGGTTGGCCAGGAATACCTGCTGGGCCTGCTCGTCTGTGTACAGGAAGCGGACAAACAGCCACCAGAGGCTGAAGCCGGCGCGGGTTGTGCCAAAGAAGCCGCGGAACTGATTCTGCTGATCCATGACGATTATGCCGGCCCCGGAGCCTTCCAGGTAGTAGACGTATCCCCGCTTATCAACCAGGACCTTATCGGGGGCCGCGGACTGAATCTCAGCCAGCACATCGCTCTGCGGGGCGCCAAACTCCTGCAACAGGTTTCCATCCGAGCTGATTTGTACGATGCGTCCGTTGCCCGTATCGGCAATCCACAGGGTACCTTCGCGGCGATCGCGATAGAGGCCTTGCGGGGCGCTCAGATTCAACTCCGCGCCTAACTGGCGGACGACCTGTCCCTGGTCATCGAGTTCAACAATACGGTCGTTGCCTGTGTCAACGATATAGAGGTGGTCGTTGCTGCGATCAATCAGGATATCGCCCGGCGTTTTCAGATCACCGATCCCCAAGGAGACCCCGTGGATAATATGGTCTAACTCGTATGGAACCGGCAGGGGGACCGGGCGTCCGGCGCTGTCAATGGTGTAACTATCGTAGGGTTGGAACAGGCCCTGCGCCCCGAGGCGTGACGAACCGGCCAGGAAAAGAATGCCCGCAGCCAGTGCCAGCAAGATCCGATGGGATCGCTTCATCTGTCCCTGTCTTTCCGCCAGGTTTTATCTGAAAGACGCCATGCAGCGCCGTCGCATGCGTGAAACGTGATGCACAATATGTGCAGGAGCGATTTCAGGCATTACAGGGGTATGATACTCGCCGCGCGCGCAACGCTTGCTGAGGAATAGCATAACTGGAGACAGGCGCGATCGCGGCCTGCCCCCAGTCAAATCCAAGACTACATGCACTGTATCGAGCTTACCTCGCCCTGCGCTTGTCGAGGGGTCGAGATGTTGCGGTCGGGTTACGCCGCATCCGGGTCCACGCCAATGTTCTTGAAGTACTGTCTGCGATAGGTTGTGGCCACCTCCTGCCACTCTTCGGCAAGTTGCTCGGGCGTGATATTCCCGGACCTCATATCCCCTGTATTTTCGCATAGGGACGCAGCGATTTCTTCGGGAATCGTGACAAACCGATTCGAGCAGCGCAGCATCACATAGGTGGCAAGTCCGATGTCGCCCCATTCCCAACCTACCCACGTATGCTCATCGTTGACCGCCCGCTTATAGTCGGCGAAGGAAATGCCGAAATTGCCAGCCGACTCGGCATCGGCTATGGCAACCGGATTGTTCACGAAGTCCTTAAGCCCGGAAACGTGGGCAAATGTTTTCCACGCGTATATCTGCGGCTCCGGCTTGAACTGGTTGATGCAGAACTTCAACGCCATCTCGTGGTTGTTCTTCGGGGCCGCTGCCACTGCGCCCATCGACTGGGTCTCGTAGTAGACCATATTGTGTTTGCCCTCAACCAGCCCCGGCATCTCGGTGTAGCCCATCAGCGGAATCGCCTCCGGCCTGCCCGCGCCGCCGGCATGCTGTAGCGCCGGCTCTGCCGCTGAGGTAGCATAGCCCTCATCGAAGGTCTGCCAGCCGCCGCCCTCGGGCATATTCCCGGAATCCGGCGAACAGCCGTACTCCCAGATGGCGTCAAAGTGGATGGTCTTAATGGCCCCCACCACCTCGTCTGTCGTGAGAGTGAACTCTTTTTTCTGATCGTCCCACCAGTGGCCGCCCAGGTCGAGAATGCCGCCAAGCAGGCGGGCGGCGCTCCAATGCACGAAATTGTCGTATCCCCAGCGGACGGTGTTGCCACTGGCGTCCGTCTGGTTGAGCTTGGTCAACTCCGAGTAAAAGTCGGAGTAGTTCTCGAACCATTTTTCCTCGGTCGGATAGGGGATGCGCGCCTCATCGAAATAAGGCTTCCAGTAGGTCAGGAACTGGCCGTAAGTCGAGTTGTGGAAGACAGGCGCAAAATAGAATTTGCCGCCCCAACTCCCGCCCTCGACGTCGGATTGAATGATATCAGTGATATCCCATTCCGAGGCATCTATCGTGTCCTCGAGCGGCAGAAAGACGCCCCGGGCTATCTCGCCGAAGATCTTGTTTCCCAGATCTTGATGGATGTCGGGCGGGTTGCCGGCCGCCAGCCTGGAAAGCAGATCCAATCGGGCTCCCGCTGCGGACGCTTGCGTCAGCTTGATTTTGACACCGGTCGTCGCTTCGAAGTCATCGATGCTGCCCTTCAGAATGTTCTGCCAGTTGCCCTTGTGCAGATACTCGATTTCCATCGCCTCTTCCATCACCGGTTCGGCCGGCCCCTCGACTGCTGTCGGGGCGACGCAGGCGGCTGCCACGACGCCCGCGGCGCCAATCGCTGACAGGCGTAGAAAATCGCGTCGGCTCATCATGTTCTTCGCTTGCATGTCTATTTTCTCCTTTGGATCAGTGCGTATGTCGCACGCCTAGACGCTCGCCGAGGTGGCGAGCCCTACCCATCGACAGACCGGCATCGAAACGCGCTCGTTGGTGCTTTGAAAGGCATCACCCCCTTCCTTGGAAGGTGTCAAGTCTGACCTGGATCATCTCTTTTGAGGCAGATGCGCCGATAGAGTTCGTTCCGGCTTCTTGAATCCGGCCGGCAGATGACTGACAGGCGCAAATTTGAAGATTTTTTGGCGGAATTGTCTTCCATGCCAGCGCCAATGCAAGAAATCCTCAAAACGATCGTTACACCACGGTCGTCTACTCAAATCTATTTCCTGTCAAATCTATTTCCTGTGTCACGCTCGGCGACGGCGATGATGTCGTACATCTTGGCGATTTTCCGTTTACGACGCGGTCCGGCCGTTGCCAGCAGACGATCGGTGAAAACCTGCTTGTTGGGGATATCCCGCCTGTAGTAGCGGTAGCCGCCAAGAAAGATCTCCTCCCAGCCAGGCTGCGGATATGCGGCCCAGTCGAGGGCAAACATGCGGCAGCCCCCGCTCGCTCCCCCCCACGACGACTTCCAGAGCCGCTGGTCGACTACGATGACGTCACCCGGCGCTGACCCGATATCCACCCTTCCGGGCAGATCGGGCGAGTGGATATCGAGGACGCCATCTCTGACTGCCTGGTTGAGATCACGGCTGTAATCGGGGATGTGGCTGGCGGCAATAAGGCTCAGGCAGCCCTCGCCTTTCGAGACCGGATCACAGTGGAATACTGTCTTCATCGTGCTGTATGTGTGAAGAATGCCAGCGACATCGGTATGCCAGGCGCTATCCCCCGCGACCAGACCGCCAGCGTTGCCGATGTAGAGGCTACCGGCGCCCAGCAGACCATCCACGACATTCAGCAGGCGGTCATCGTCGAGCAGCGGATAGAAGACGTCGGGGTCTTGCTCGATAAATGACTCCATATACTGGCTGCCCGTGCCATTGGTGGTGGCCCGGTCCCGCGGATGCCTGACAACGCGCATGAGCGCCCGGGCGTAGTGTTCAACCTCGTTCGGCGTGAAAAGTTGCGGAAAAACGACGTACCCGAATGTCTGGAAAAAACGGCGTTGCCCGCCAAATGTTGATGCAATTTGCTCGTTCACGACTGATTCTTCTCTTGAATCCTGGCGGCCAGTTTGGCGATCTTCTGTTTGCGGCGGGGTCCTGCCGTCTCCATCAGAAGCTGGCTGTACCCGGTGCTGTAGGGAACCACACGCTCTTCCCACGCCTGCTTCGGACAGCTGGCCCAGTTGAATGTGAACATGCGCCGGCCGACCTTGCCGCCCCACGACGAGTGCCACAGACGATGGTCGAAGGCCATCACATCCCCCGGCATCGACGGCAACGGTGTCCGGCCGGGCACATCGGTCAAGTTGATGTCGAAGACCCCGGCCTGAATGGCGTCGTAGAGCTGGCGGCAGACCTCCGGATGGTGGCTTCCGGCGATCACGCTCAGGCAGCCATGCCCGTCCGTGACCGGATCAAGGTAGAAGGCCGTCTTCATCGTGGGGAGTGTATGTACGTTGGGCGAAACGCCATTGACGTCGGTATGCCATGGCGTAGATCCCACGTACAGGTTGCCATCGTTCCCGCCGGTAAAAAGGCTGTCTTCGCCGAGCAGACCGTCGACGATCCCCAGCAGACGTTCATCATCGAGCAGCGGGAAGAAGACATCGCGGTCGTGCTCGATAAATGGACTCACAACATCGCGTTCTTTGCCATCGAAATCGACGCCACCCCGATTGCGGCGGAGTAAGCGTTCGAGCGCCTGACCGTAGCGCTCAATCTCGTTCGGCGTGAAGAGTTGCCGGAAGGCGACAAAGCCGAACGTGCGAAATTGACACCGTTGCGCCTCAGTCACGATAGGGCTTTGAAAGTGACAGACTTTGCTCATTGCCATGATTCGCACCATGTTGCGCCGTTTTGCGCCTACTTGGCCTCTTTCGGACATCCTCTGATATACGATTATACCAGTGTTGCAGGATCATGGTCAACTTGCATTTATCTTTGGGTGCATCCCAAAATGGGGGCGAGTTTCTGGCTACCTCTGGGGAGTTACACTGTGTCCCTCAGCCCGCTACTCTGGACAACCCCAAATCTGGGATGCACCCTTATTTTTTTGGTAGTGGTCGAATAGTAAGTGATCTGGCAATCCGGTGGCATGGACATTCTTGGCCGTGCATCTCCGAATCATGGCAATCTCCGAACTGCAAGAATCACAGTTCAGACACAGACTTTGCCCTCACCACTTACTTTGTGACCACTACCATTTTTTTATATTCGTCATTGTTGCATTGTTATGCCGGACAGATTGCAAGGTGGCACAGATGCAATGATCGACAGATCATTCCCAGTGATTCTCACTATAGCGGAAGCTGGTAGAATTGCTGGGAATTGAGAAGAGTAAGATAGTTGAGCACGGGGAAGGGAACCGGTAGGCCAAGGGTAATGGCTGTCCTATCGGTTCTTGTCCATCGGCGGGCTATGCAAGGAAAGCAGGGGGACAACAATGGGGTCAACTACACCATTAGCGATGTTATTTGCGTTTGAAGACGAGTCTAGTTCGTTCCAGATTTCGGTCGCAGTCGAGTTCATACGCAAATTGCGACCCGACTCAAGATTTAGAAAAAGTCCTTCATTATCAATCTCTTGAAAGAGGATATCATCAGATTTAATATACAGTTTAGACATGGACATGAGGGGTACTCCTGTTAGCTTCTTCACTCAAATAACCACTTGCTTGCAGTGTGAACATCTGACTGTATAGCCCATTCGTTGCCATCAGCTCATCATGTGGCCCTGTTTCGACAACCTCACCTTCATCGATGACGATAATTTTATCAGCTGTGCGCGCAAGGGGCAGACGATGACTGATAAAGACAGCCATTTTATTGCGCGCCATCTCGCGGAAAAGGTTGTAAATTTCATGTTCTATCGTAGGGTCAAGAGCAGCAGTCGGTTCATCCAGAATTAGAAGCTTAGCCTGAGAATGCCTGATCAGGGCCCTGGCAAGCGCAACGCGTTGCCACTGACCGCCAGACAGTTCAGTGCCATTTTCCAGTTGTTTCGTCAATGGCGTCTCAAGAGAATCCGGCAAGGATTCGAATGCTTGTCTCATGCCTGATTTCTCCGCTGCACCCATAATGGCAGGATCGTCATTCAATTTTTCCAACAGTCCAAATCCGATATTTTCTCGGGCTGTTGTTGGAAACTTAGCGTAATCTTGCATCACAACAGCTATATTGCGGCGCAAGGTTTCCAGTTCAATAGAACGAATATCTTTGCCATCCCAGCCAATCGACCCCTCTTGAGGATCATATAAACGGCAAATCAGTTTCATGAGCGTTGTTTTGCCGGCGCCGTTTTTGCCTACAATCGCTACTGTCTCACCTGGTTTAATCGTCAGATTGATATCTTTGAGCACTTGCCTCTTGCTATTTGGATATGAGAAGGAAAGGTCATTGATTGTGATGCCTGAATCCACTCCGATATTTGTCTCCGGCATTGATATGTCTTGTATGGAAGCCTGCAAATTCAGAAGTTGAAAAATTGGCATGGCGCCCAAAGCGGCGTTGTGAAGCTCTGCTATGTTTCCGATTAACACGTAAAGACTTCTGCGGGCTTGAAATACTATCCCAGCGTAAAGGGCTAAATCCCCAAGCGTGTAGATTCCATTTAAGGTTGCCCAGACGATATATATGAACGGCGCCCCCACTCCCAGTCCACTCAGGACTGACCACAACAAAATGACGCGGGTTCCTTTCTTGCGAACTTCATACATTTCATCAAAGGCATTCCAGAAAAGTCTGCGCCAGCGATCAAGAAAAAGAGATTGCAGTTGAAATAACCGCAACTCTTTCGCATATTCTCCTTGCGTTAGCACTCCTTCGGAAATATTCATTCTCCTTACAATACCAGCTTGCGAGCGCTCAACCCCCCAACCCTCTTCTTCATAGCGAATTTGCACATAAATTGAGGGTATGGCCAGTATCAAAATAACGAACGGAATCCACCATGTAATCGAAAAGGATAACAAGAATACAGGAACAAAACTAAAAAAGCCCATTAAAAGGTTTCCAAGAATGAAAGAGAGATGGCTTAGTCTGGGAATACCATCTAGCGCCAGTTGTACCGTATTTAAAAGTTCAGGATTCTCAAATAAAGCAATATCATTAAATTCTGCTATCTTCTTGTACATTCTTGTCTTAATTTTACCTAGTAGGGCCTTATGCTAGTTAGGAAAGGCCAGTTTCTTAATTTGCAGATAGTCATGTACGCCCAAGAGGCGGTTGATATAGATGCATAAGGTGTGGGCGGTCAACTTGGTGTAGAGCCGGGCACACAAGCCCCGGAAAGTGTGTGCATGGTTGGTTTCAATCGAGAATTGAGCGCCCAGTTGACTGTTAACCGTTTCGATGATTTGGCGGACCGAGTCGTAGAGGCGACGGGCAGATGCAGAGATCTGTTTTTTCTGGTTGCTGCGCGGCTTGGTGAGCAGGCGGATGCGATTGTGTTGCCAGAGTTCATCCGCGACCGCTGCACTGATGTAGGCCTTGTCGCCGATGACGATGCGGTTGCAGTGTTCTTCCAGCAGTTCGCGACCGATAGCCAAGTCGCCGACGCTGGCAGGAGCCAGCTCGAAATCGAGGATGAGGCCACCTATCGTGATCAGCATATGGAGCTTGAAACCGAAGACCGTCATTTTTTTGGAGGAGACTTTCCCATAATTTGCCCCATGCGCAGACCAATTGCCGCGCGATTGCGGCGCCAGATGGAACTGAACCACAGGAATGGGCAGACTATCGAGTACACACTGCTCATCCCAAAAGAGGTCCATCTGGGCCAACATCATGCGCCGCATCTCATTGATAATCCACATCAAGTTACGTCGTCGCCGATTGAAGCGGCTCTGCTCCGGCAAGATAGGAAACTTATCCCGATGTGCCTGCATATGACTGAGTAACTCTGTTTCCACATCCCAACCCAGGCATTCGCCGATCAGACAGATGGCTATCAATTCACTATCGCTACACGCCGGCTCTGGCCCCGGTCGTCTCAGATGCCTTTCCAGTACCTGGCTCATGTCGTCAACCAGCACATATGTCCATAGACAGAAGTCGTCAAAGTGAGCTATCATTCGGTTGGTCCTCCTGGTGAGTCGCTTTGGTTGGTGCCGAACTCCAAAGTTATCTCACCAGGGGACTTTTTTCAAACGCTAACTAGCATAAGGCCCTAGTACGCTCTCGCAGAATGTGTTGGCCTCAAAGCCAGCAATGGTTTCAATTGAATCGAGTAAGAGATTGATAATGACAAAGCCTATTATGCTATTCCAGAGCAGCGGGTGGGAGCCAATCCAATCCAGAAGATCTCCTGACGGTAGCATCGTTGATAAAGTTATCTCGTCTATAATTATTTTCTGCAGGTATAGAATAATTGCAGGACCGGTACCGAACAAGAGATTTAGAAACATTAGACGGAGCAGGTGGTATGGAGAAGCTTGCGCAGCCAGAAGAAAACTTTGGTAAGCTTCTCTCAATGCATAACCGAACACGCGATCCTCCCTGCGGAGATTATCTTGTTTTGTTTATCAAGAATTTGGCTTATTAGGACTTTCGCTAAGTCGGCTGGAAAGCTGGGATAGTAGGGCTGCGAAGTTGGTTTCGCAGATAATCGCTGAACAGGTCAGTATAGACGCGATAGATGGTTTTGTTGAGCAAGGTAGCGTGGACCTTCAATGAAAGCCAGGCATGATAACAGCAAGCGAGGTGATTGCGCTGCGAACGAGCTTTGCGACATTGGCATTTGGCAGAGCCAGTCAACTGCTTCAATTCGCGCTGAAATTCTTCGACGCCGACAGCGCAACTCGTTCGCGTGTTGAGCGACTTGCGTGATCACAGTCTCATCCAGATCATTGGTGATGACCCAGTCAATGTCGCCGTTTATGGCAACTAGCTTGAACAATTTCACTTTGAAAGGCACTTTCTTGAGCTTGACAAGGATGCCATGCTTGAGCCGTTCGTCGTTCCAATCGATCGCATCGAGATGAAGATAGCCATCTTCTGCGCTCAGACTGACCATGCGGTTGGCTTTGAGTGTGGTGTAGAAGGTCAATCCCAGACGGTGAATCAACTTCAGGTTCTGCCACGAGCCATACCAACTGTCAAACAGCACCGTCTTGGCCTCAATCTGTTTGTCACTGACCGCTCGCAGCAGCATCTCTTGAAAATGGTCGTTCTTCGATTTGCCATCCGCCTCTTTGGCGTAGATGCGGAAATCGAGCGGATAATAGCCGCCATCTTCACCACTGGTGTGAACCAGGTTCACGACAGCGATGCCGCGCACCAGACCGCCTTCAGCGCCACTGTATTGCAGCTTTACCATTTCGATTGACCGTGAATAGCGTTTGTCTTGCACACTGTCGTCAATGATCAGGTACGCGTCCGCACTGTCGTCGATCTGTTCCTCCACCAGTTCCCATAGATGACTAGCTGTAAGTCGCTCTCTTTTCAGAAAATCGCTGACTACATCGTGGCTCATGCCTTCCAGATGTTCAGCCAGATTGCTACAGGTGTAGTTGAGCGGCGTGCTGACAAGATACTCGACATACTTCTGTTTTGCAATCATGTCTCAAGCTTACACGATCCTGACCTCCTAGCGAAAGTCCAAGTAGGATTTTTCGCACCAATTTTTTTGACTTGACAGAAGGGAAGGGGCATGATAACGTAAGTTCAATATGTGACCATGCTGCTATGGAGAACGCGCAGAATTGTCGCCGAGGAGGGCCCATATTGAGGTATGTCGTTTATGGGGCTGGCGCGGTCGGAAGTATCATCGGCGCTTACCTGCATACAGTTGGACTGAATGTGGCACTGGTTGCCAGACCAGGCCATGCGGCTCGCATCGAGCAGCGGGGACTCGTTGTGCGCAGTCCCTCTCAAGCTCATCGAGTCTCCATTCGGACGGCTATTTCTGCCTCGGATCTCACCCCCTTCCAATCAGATGACGCTGTACTCTTGACGGTCAAGTCGCAACATACGGACACGGCGCTGACGGAGTTGCGTCAGGCCGGCGTGTCATCGACGACGCCTGTTTTTTGCATGCAAAACTCAGTGGTCAACGAGCGCATCGCGGCGCGCTACTTTGACAATGTGTATGGAGTTGTAACCGCGCTGCCAGCGATGTTTCTGGTAGACGGTGAGGTGATCGGCGCCGATGTAAGTTGCGCGGGTGTGCTCGAGATTGGGCGCTACCCGGAAGGCGTCGATGAAGTTGCCCGGAACGTAGCTCGTGATTTGCAGCGCGCCGGTTTCCGGGTGGAGTTAAGCGCGCAAATCATGCCGGCGAAACACACAAAACTGCTCACGAATATCGGGAATTCACTCTTTGCCATCGTTGGTTTGCAAGCCAGTAGGAAGGAGCTAGACCCGTTCCTAAGCGAATTGCGCGCCGAGGCTATCAGCGTCTGGGAGCGGGCGGGCATTACATACGAACCAGAGAAAGAGTTTCGGGAGCGCGTGCTGGCTCAAGCGCAAGACTTGAAGCTGCCCGGTGGCGTGGCATACGGTGGGTCGACGTGGCAGAGCCTCGCCCGTCGTGCGGGCACTGTGGAGACCGACTACCTGGAAGGGGAGGTCGTCAGGGAAGCCAAGAGAGTGGGAACCGAGGCGCCTCTCAACGACCTCTTATGTAGGATTGCAAACGAGATGGCCGAAGACGGACTCGAGCCCGGTTCCTATACGATTGCTGAATTGCGCCGGCTGGCCGCCGTATCGATTTGATCAGACAAAGGAGGATTACCATGATTGTGGATATTCATACCCATTGTATCCAGCCCGAACACGTCAGTGAATACACTCACCGCTCTATGGAACGGGCCGGTTATGCACCGATGCAGCCGCTCGCACCCGAGGAGTACGCGCGCGGTATGGAACCGGTTGATGTCTCCATCGTGTTCGGTATCACCGCTACGCAGTCCGGCGTTCGAGTGCCGAACGAGTTCACGGCGGAATGGGTTCGGCACGACCCAACCAAGTGCATCGGTTTCATGACGTTAGATGTCTTTGATGGCGGGGCGATTGAGGAAATGCAGCGCGCCAAGGAGGATTTGGGGTTGCGCGGCATCAAGCTGTATCCAACATCACACCCCTTTAATCCGGCGGATACGACGATCTTTCCCCTCTACGCGGCTGCCCAGCGTCTCCAATTGCCCATCCTGTTCCACCTGGGCACGACGCCCGGCTCGAAGGACGTGACCGAGTATAGCCATCCGCTGCTCATTGACAAGGTGGCGCGCGCCTTTCCCGATCTGAAGATGGTCATCGCGCACCTGGCGCACCCCTGGCAGCGAGAGACGGCCATCGTCGTCCGTAAGCAGCCGAACGTCTACTCGGACGTGTCAGCGCTGTGGGTACGTCCCTGGGCGGGTCTGCAAGCATTGATTCTCTGCCTGGAGTGGGGGGTGACCGACAAGCTGCTGTTCGGTTCTGACTTCCCCTTCTGGACACCGCAGGAGGGTATGGATAAGATGCGTCGGCTCAACGACCAGGTAGCGGGAACACCGTTGCCTCACGTGCCGGACGAAGTGATCGAGGGCATCATCCATCGCGATTCGCTCGCCTTGCTCGGGCTCGATAATTGAGGCGTGGGTAACGATCGGGGCGTACAGGCTCTCGGCAGGAGTTGGTGATGAAGGCAGCTGTTTGGCACAATTTCAACGATATGCGCATAGAAGAGTTGCCGCGGCCGGAGCTTGGACCCGGTCAGATACTGGTCAACGTGCGGGTTGCGCAGCCCAGCATCACCGACGTGGAATTCCTGAGTGGCATGTTGGGAGACGAATGGACGATCTATTCGCGCCACCAGATGCCAGACGTGTTTGGCCACGAATTCAGCGGCGACGTCGTAGAGCTCGCTGGGGACATCACCGGTCTGAAGAAAGGTGACCGAGTGGGGGCCTTTCTGGGCGGCAATCACCGCGCTTTCGCTCAGTTCATGGCCATCGCAGCCGACCAACTCATCCGATTGCCTGACAATCTGTCTTACAATGAGGGTGCCTGTATCCAGCCGCTGGCCGGCTGCATCAGTGTGGTCAAGCGGGCTCCAGTCCAGCTGGGCGACACGGTGGTTGTCGTTGGCCAAGGCGTGATGGGATTAGGTTGCCTGCAAGCCTTTCATGCCGCGGGCGCTGGACGGGTCTTCACCACAGATGTACGCCCCGAAGCCTTAGAACTGTCTCACGATCTGGGAGCTGATGAGGCCATTGACGCGTCGAAAATGGACCCGGTGCGGCGAGTGCGGGAACTAACCGAGGGAGTTGGGGCTGATATCGTTGTCGAATGCGCCGGAGGTAAGCCCGAGGTGGGCCTGGCCGGAACGAGTTCCGTGGAGCAGGCGCTGGCTATGGTACGCCGCGGGGGGACCGTGTGTTTGGTAGCCTTCTACCAGGGATCGCTGACGCTGGACATGCACGCCCTGCGACAGACGGACGTGCAAATCAACATTGGCGGCGCCCGGGAGCCACCTGATACGAAGCGAGTTGCGGCGCTAGTGGCCGCGGGGCGAATTCGCCTGGCGCCGACCGTGACACATGTTCTCAAAGGTCTGGAGGGCCTGCCGGAGGCCTTTGCCATCATGGCGAATAAGGCTGGTCGTCAAGCTATTCAAGCTCAGGTTGAGCTTGAATAAGGTGAGAAAGTTGACCTCCACGGAGGTTTTCCGTCTGCTGATCTTGCTAGCCCACACTTCTTGAGGCGAGCCAAACCTTAGAGGTAGCAAACTGCTGGTAAATGCAAGCGCTGTTCAAGTCGAGTTAGCACTCTAACCTGATGAGTTGTTAAGAGATCTCCTGCCACATAGCGACTGCTCACGACGCATAACGCGAAAGGAGTAAAGCGTGGAGTCTAAGAACGGTATCGATTTGGTTCTCTGGTGCGGTGTGGGTGGGTTGTACTTTGAGTCCTTTTACGAGAAGGACATCGCCACTTTCGTTGAAAAATGTGCAGAGGCCGGTGTTAAGAGATTGATACCTTCCTTTTATATCAGCCCGGTGAAGAGTCATCGCTGGCTTATTCGTCATCTGGAAGTCGAAGCTGCGTACGAACCGTATGAGTATGGCGAGAAAAGCCCTTTGAATGTCTTGGTCAGACATGCTCATGATTATGGCTTGGAAGTCCATCCACATGTCCCTTTGGGGAGCGAAGGGGGCTGGATGCGCGTTTCGCCCGTCGGAGAACTGGGCGTTTTTGCGCGCATGAGCAAGTTTGCTAGAGATCACCCCGAATACTGGACGAAGACCCAAGATGGGAGAGGTTGGCTAGATGTCAATCGACGCGAGAAGCTCGCTGGCTCGCCGGGGATAGGATTATTTCCGGGGACAGGCTTCATCAGTTTGGCATTTCCCGAAGTTCGGGAATACGCGAGGTCGTTGTTCATTGAGTATGTCCAGGACTATGGCGTAGACGGTGTACAGTTGGAGTTTATCATTCCGCCAACTGATGATCGAGGGTCTTATCTCTTGGGGTATGACGAGCCGGCAATGACCGCTTTTAGAGGGAAATATGGGCAAGACCCGCGGGAGATCGATAATTCTGACGACAATTGGATGCGTTTCAGGGCCGGATATTTCACCCAGTTCGTCAGGGAACTGAGAGAAGCCCTTTCAAAGCCAGGAACGGAGGTTGAGCTTTCGGTGGCAACTGAAGCCGCGGACGGCATATTCAACGAACCAAGCCGCGCCTATAAAATGATGTTTGACTGGCCTACCTGGGTTGAAGAGCAACTCATAGACGCGCTATACCCTAGATTTTGGCTGACCCCGCCGATGTGGTGGCCAGTAGCGCCTCCCAAGGTAGCCGAAGAACTCTCGACCATCAAGAAGCAGGTCGGGGACAAGTGTCAAGTAATTGCCGGTCTGGTCTGTCTTGGTGGGAACGACAATATAGCCGAGTTGACAGAGCGGGCAGCAGGAGCCGCGCTCGACGAAGGGGCCGATGGTCTGGGCGTTTACAGAGCCGATGCGGTCGAGGCATTCGGCTTATGGGGGATGCTTGAAAACCTAAGCTCGGCAGATGCCCGCCAAGCATCATAGCCTATCTCGATATGCAGAAGGAGGGCGAATTGAGTTCAAAAAAGGGTGCTGATCTGGGCCTCTGGTGTGGTGTCGCTGGTTCGTGGATGGGCTTGTATGAACCGCAGCACGAGCAGGACGTGGTCAACTTCGTTGAAAAATGTGCAAAGGTGGGTGTCACAAAGCTTCTGTGTGCCTATTATACCGCCCCGGTCAGGAGCCATCGCTGGGTTTTTCGTCTTCCGGGAGTCGAAGCGCCCTACGAACGTTATGGGTACGGTGAAAAAAGTGCCTTGAACGTCTTGGTGAAACACGCCCATGGGCACGGCATTGAAGTCCATCCCTATGTTGCCGTGGGCCATCAAGGCTGGTGGCGCCCGCACCCGGAATCGGCACTGCGCGAGTTCTTACCGATCCTTCACTTGAGCAAATTTGCCAGCGACCATCCAGCATACTTTTCAAAGACACGAGAGGGAAAAAGTTGGCTAGACATTGACCGACGCCAGCGGCTAACAGGATACCCAGGAGTAGGATTGTTGAGCCTGGCCTATCCCGAGGTTCGAGAATACTTCACGTCGCTGTGTGTAGAGTTCGTTCAGGACTACGGCGTTGATGGTGTGCAGTTGGAATTTATCATTCCGCCGACTGATGAGCAAGGGTTCTGCCTCTTGGGGTATGACGAGCCTGCGATGACTGCTTTTAGAGTGGAATACGGGCAAGACCCGCGGGAGATCGATAATTCTGACGAGAATTGGATGCGTTTCAGGGCCGGTTATGCTACCCAGTTCATCAGGGAACTGAAGGAAGTCCTTTCAAACCTGGAGGCAGATGTTGAGCTCTCGCTACAAACCGAGGCCACCGGAAGCACGTTCAGCGAGCCGGCCAATGCCTACAAAGTGATGTTTGATTGGCCCACCTGGGTTGAGGAACAACTCTTCGATGTATTGTACCCCAGGTTTTGGCTCTCGAACCCGGCCTGGTGGTCAATAGCGCCGACCGACATCGCGGGCGAGCTCTCGACCATCAAGCGACAGGTCGGGGACCGATGTAGAGTGGTTACCGGTTTAGCTATCGTCGGTGGGCGGGAGGATATTGGTTGGAGTGAAGACATAGCCAGGCTGGTTGAGCGGGAAGCAATGGCGGCGCTAGAAGCCGGGGTTGATGGGGTTGCCATACACCGGTCTGAGTTCGTCGAGGGATTGGGCCTATGGGGGATGCTTGCGAACATAGGCTCGTCGGAGCACGTGAAGGTTTAAGAGAGGGTGATGTGGTTTACGCAAGAGGCTTGTTGCACTTCTAATTCCCAAAGGAGGGAGATTGTCATGGATGCGAGAACAGGAAGGAATGGAAAAGCAAAGAGGAATGAGATGACAAAGATGATGAGTCGCCGGGGGTTTCTCTCCATGGCGGCGGGAACCGCTGGGGCGATCGGTCTGGCTGCTTGTGTCGCCCCGGGGCCGGCGCCGGCTGCGCAGCAAGGTAGCCCGGCTGAGGGCGTTGCAACTCTGCAACCCCATGACTTAACGTGGTGGCATTGCTTTACAGGGCCTGTGGGGATAGTCCTTGAGGAGCTAGTGGACAAGTACAATGACGAAAATGAGGTAGGCATCTCGGTGAATCAGGAGGTCATCGAGTGTGCCATTCTTCAGACCAAAATCTTGTCATCCTGGGCTGCCGGCAAGCCCCCGGACGTCATCCACCATAGCGCGGCGCACGTGAACTTGTATGGGCGCAAGGGGCTGATCGAGCCGCTTGCGGACCTGCTGGTGGCCCAAGACCTCGACATGGACGACTTCTTTCCCGAGATGCTGGCGCTCGGGTCCTTAGCGGACACCGTCTACGGCATGCCCACGACTGGCAACGTCTACGGCCTGGTGATGAACGCTGACTACCTTAACGAGGCAGGGCTTGACGTCAAGGACTCCCCGACAGATAGGGCTGGCTTCGTCGAGTGGTGTCAGACGCTCACCCAAGGCGAGGGAGACAACATAAGCGTGGCCGGGTATGGCTTGACCACCTCAGGTGGTCCCCCCTCCTTGGCTTGGGGTACGGTGCTGATGCAAAATGGCGGCAGCATCATGGCTGAAGACGGGACCAGGGCTGCCTTCAACAACGAGGCTGGCATAGACGCGGCCCAGTGGATCCTGGATGTCTTCGACAAGCACAAGATTGGCAATAAGAATTTTTCCTTTTGGGACAATGTTCCTCAGTTTGAGGCCGGCGCGATCGCCGTCATGATCGATTCTCCCCGCTGGTATAAACATTGGTCATCACAAGGGATGAATCTTGAGGTAGCCATTTTGCCGCAAATCGGGAGCGAACGAAATGCGAATTGGCTCGACATGTGGCACCTGATGCTCATCAAAAATGACGACAGGAGCCGAGTGACGGCCGGGGCGCACTTCCTGAAAGCCTTCTCGGACTTCCTCGGGGACCGGCTGGAGGAGATGGGAATTATCCCTCCACGGGAGTCACAGATCGGGTCGTTCCAGGATCCGAAGATGCAGCCATTCATGGATTCGATCAAGTTCGGGGTTGTTCAGCCGACGACGCCGGGTGCGGAGTGCTTGAACTGGTACCAGCTACCGGGCTGCTTCCCGTATTTGGACACGATATGGACAGGCGAGGCAACCATTGAGGATGCTCTCGGCGCATTCGAGGCCGATCTTAACCGGCGGATCCGTGACGGTTGGCTGGCTTGAGGTTGGCTAAGATATGAAACGAGAAATGGGACGGATCAGTATCGTTAGCTCGTGAGGACAAGAGCCGGGCTTTTTCGTTCTTTGAGCGTGTATCTCGTACAAAAGCGGCAGCCCTTGTCGGAGGCAATAACCCGGTTTGTCGGGCTTCAGGTAAGCAGAACGCAGATAGGCCAGAACGGTCTGCTGGCAACGAGGGTGAGGTATTGCAGGTCGCAAAAAGCATCTGCCGGCAATACCTCACTCTAGCCCGGTTGGCGCTTACATCGCAGGCGTAGGCCGCACAAGAAATTGGAATGTCCTGTGCGGGTCAGACGAGAGGGCTAATATCGAGACGACAGATAAGCCAGAGGCCATGAGCAGCACTTGGTTGGCGAGTTCCCTCCCTGGAAGGAGAAAAAAGATCGAGTTAAGTGGGTACGCGTTTGTGTCGGCGCATGTGATCCTCTTCACCCTCTTTTGGCTCTTGCCCATAGGCGCTGCGGTCTTGATCAGCTTTACCAGATGGGGAATTATAGACACGCCCAAGTGGGTGGGAATTAGCAACTACAAAGAGTTGGTGGGCGATCCCTTCGTTTGGAGAGCCTTACGTGTCTCCTTAACATACACCATCATCTCGGTTCCGCTGCAACTTGGCCTGAGTCTAATGATGGCCCTGTATGTAAACCGAAGATTAGTAGGCAGCACCTTCGCGCGGCTTGTCTTTTTTGCGCCCTGGGTCCTATCCGCTTCGATCGTGGGCATGACCTGGTTGTGGATTATGTCACCTGGTCATGGCGTGCTCGGTTATTACCTGACACAGGTGGGCGTGGAGAAGGATATCAATTGGCTCGGAAACCGCAACATCGTCTTGTTCTCTATCGCCATGGTGGCAGCTTGGTGGCAGGCCGGGTTCGGCATGATTATCTATCTGGCGGCACTCCAGGACATTCCTCAGGCGTTTTATGACGCTGCCGCAATTGATGGGGCCAGCCTGTGGCAAAGGTTGTGGCACATTACCTGGCCTATGCTGACGCCGGCGACCAGTTTTGTGCTGATTGTCAACACGATTGCGGCTATGCGCGTAATCGCCTTGCCGATGATGATGACCCGGGGTGGACCAGGTGTGGCTAGTACAACCCTTCTCTTCAAGGTATGGTGGACAGGGTTCGTCCAGAACAGGATGGGATATGCATCAGCCCTATCCGTCGTCGTATTCCTATTCATCTTTGTGATTGCGCTGGTTGAGCTCCGGCTAGTGCGCCAAAGAATCGAATAGGGATAGATTTGGAGGTTGTGAGAATGATCTGGCGCATCGGTGGAAGGCGCTTTAGTTTACCAGACACAATGATCTGGCTCTTGGGGATGGGGTGGGCCTTTATGTGGATGATTCCTCTGGCCTGGATGCTATCCACCTCGTTCAAACCTCGGGATCAGATTCTGACCAAAGTCCCACAGTGGGTGCCCCAGGATTTCACCTGGTGGAATTACCAAACGGTATTTGAGGAACCCATGCTAAGGTGGTTCTGGAACAGCTTGGTCGTGTCCGTAATCACCACTCTGCTGATGCTCCTTGTGGCTTCAACGGCTGGATACGCTTTGGCCCGCATCGAGTTTCCGGGACGAGGTGGCCTGTTTACTACATACCTGATGGCCATGATCATTCCTTTTGAAGTGCTGGCGGTTCCGTTGTATCTGATATTTGCCTACTTTAATCTCACGGACACTTACTTCTCGCTGATTATGCCGATGGCGTCCGGCTCTTTTGCGGTTTATCTGTTTCGACAATTTTTCTACGCCCTGCCCATCGAATTGGAAGATGCGGCGATGATAGACGGCTGCGACAGGCTTGGTGTATTCCTGAGAATCGTCTTGCCCCTGGCTAGGCCCGTCATTGTAGCGTCTACCATCATCGTCTTTACGGCTAGTTGGAACAATTGGCTATGGCCTTTGCTGACCATCAGCAGCGATGCCTCGAGGACAGTGACGATTGGTGTTCTGCAGTTTGGCGCGTTCACGGGGGGAATGACGAGGGTATATTGGGGGGTGGTCATGGCCGCCGCGACCGTTGCGGTCTTACCGATTATCATCCTGTTTGTCGTCTTGCAAAGGTATTTCGTGCAGGGAATATCGCAAACAGGCATTCGCTAGCAAGTGATGAAAAAAATGGGAGGTCGGCGCGTCGCTCTTAGGTGGGTGACAGCCGGCCACTTTTTTCCGGCAGGCGAGTCGTAACAGCATTAGGAGGTGAGGATCATGTTGGGCAAAGAGTCTATCGCGAACGTCATGACAATTGGACACGCCGCCAATGTGGTTGAACTCCCAGATGGCCGGCTGTTTGTCAATTGGTACGTCGCCAGCTACGAAGGGGCTGAGGATCAGCGGATTGCGGGCGCGGTGAGAAACCCGGACGGTACGTGGCAGCCTACCCACGTCTTGATTGGGGCCGGTTTTGACTTCGACGGGACGCGGTGGACGCCCGAAATCGGGGTACCGGTGCTACGACCCGACGGCGAGTTGGACTTGTATTTCGGTGCGGTGCCGCAGGAAAACTTCGGGATGATTCAAGACCGCCGGACGTTCGTGATTAGGACTGGCGCGGCCTGGCTGGCTGAACTGCCTGTTTCGTTTACGGTACCGCTGTGGCGGAGGGGCATTGGCATCAGCGCCACCTTTTTTGCCCGTCTTACGGAACGATCTCCCGGTGTTTTTGAGGCGGCACAGCCGCAACGGCTGCCGCTGGACGAGCGGGAAAGCGGCAAGTGGGTTCTCCCGTTTACGCCACCTCTGAAGCTGAAGAGTGGACGATGGGTGCTCGCCTATACGGTGGGCTTGGATCCGCCGGCCATACAGGAATACCGCTGCCGGTTTCTCGTTTCTGATGAGAATCAGGAAAACTGGCAGGTGCAGGGAGATATATGGGCTGAGCGGGGAGTCGCTGAACCCGTTATCACCCAACTGTCGTCGGGAGACATTCTGTGCTATATGCGCGGGGCGTCCGGGCAGGGCGCAACTGACATAGAGGTGCAGATGCATAACTGGAGGTGTGTATCCTCGGATGAATGTAAGACCTTTTCCGAACCGGTTCAAACCAATCTCAGAAATCCGGATTCCAGTGTTCATATCGCCATCAGCAGTACGTCGGGCCGCCTGATAATCGTCTACAATGACAGCTACGGTCAAAGAACTCCCCTGAGTGTAGGGGTCTCTGAGGACGAAGGAAAGACGTTTCGAGTGAGAGATATTGAGATATCCGATGGCGGGTTCGCCTATCCGAAGCTTTTGCAGGCCAGGGATGGGATTTGGCACCTGTTCTATTCATACAAGTACGCCTGGATTGAACATGCCTGGTTTGAAGAGGACTGGCTGGAGGGGGGCAGGGACGTTATCGGTTTGCGATCGGAGCCGTTCCCACCGCCACCTCCAAAGTCCCCCTATCCTAGTGAAATGTATCTACAAGACTTCGACGGTGGTGCAAGTTAGGAGGAAGGAATGGGCGTGAAAGAGCGATTACTTATCACCGGGTTGAAGACGTTTCTGGTTGGGGCCGAGTGGCGCAACTGGGTGGTTGTGAAGATCGAGACCGACGCCGGCATCGTCGGCCTCGGAGAAGGGACGTTGGAGGGGCGTGAACAGTCGGCTGAGGCCGCAATACAGGAGTTGAGCCGCTACCTGGTTGGTAGAGACGCCTTCACCATCGAACGGCATTTTCAAGAGTTGTACCGTCGAGCGTTCTGGACCGGGGGCGCGCTCCTGAACACGGCCATCAGCGCGGTCGAACAGGCGCTGTGGGACATCAAGGGCAAAGCGCTGGGTGTGCCGGTCTACGAACTCTTGGGTGGAAAGGTGCGGGACCGGGTCAAGCCCTACGCCAACTCCTGGTACCCGTCTGGCCGCACCCCCGAGGAGTTCGCCGAAGCCGCCCGCAAGACCGTTGCGCTTGGCTTTCGAGGCCTGAAGTTTAACCCGTTCATGCGCCGCGAAGGATGGGATTTTTACCGGCTCGAGAACGCCATCTTACACACGGCTGTCGACTGTGTGGCTGCCGTGCGCGAGGCGGTAGGCCCGGACGTTGATCTCTTCATCGACTGCAATGGCGTTTTCAATTCGACGGCGAATGCGGTACGCGCCGGCCAGGCGCTGGAGCCCTACAACATCGGCTTCATCGAGGAACCCATCCCGCATGAGAACTTCCAGGAGATGGCCTACTTCCGGCGGAAGGTGAACATCCCGGTGGCGACGGGGGAGCGGCTATTCACGATTTTCAGCTACCAACAACTGTTGGATCTGCAGGCGGCGGACATTGTTCAGCCTGACCTGTGCCACTGCGGTGGCATCCTGGAGGCCCGAAAAATCGCGGCGATTGCCGACGCGCATTATGTGCCGGTTGCGCCGCATAGCCCCAACGGTCCCATTGGCTATGCAGCAACGTTGCAACTGGCCGCGTGTGTGCCCAACTTCCTGGTTCTAGAACAGGGTCCGGCCGAACCGTGGGCATTTGAGATCGTACCGCAGAGTGCTCAGTACCGGTTTGAGGATGGGTTTCTGGAGATCCCCGATCGTCCCGGGCTGGGGGTGGACTTCGATGAGGAAGCGGCGGCGAACTATCCGTATCAGGCGCGTGATCTTTTCAATCTGCACTTGGCAGGCAAGGGCCATTTCTACCCCACCTTCGAGGGTGGCCCCTATCCTGGCTATGGGGTGAAACAGCTTGATTAATGTGCGTTCACATTGAGACTCCGCTTTTTTTCTGAATTGCGTATTGCGAATTTCGTATTGCGTAATGGCAGGCGAGACGGCCACGTTTCAATTGCGTTAGCCACGCGAAAAGTCTCGGTTTCAGACGGGATTCACATTAGTATCATGCTGGAATTCGGAGTGATCGGCTGCGGGTATCTCGGCCGGGCCCTACTGCCATTTATTCAAGAGCAGCCGGAGGCCACCATCGTCGGAGTTTGCGACGTTGTATCAGCGGCGGCCCAATCCCTGGGCCAGGAGTTGGGCCTGCCATTGTACGTCGTTTCTGAGGATTTTTTGGCTCGTGCCCGGCCGCGGGCCGTTCTCGTCCTGACTTCACACCAGACGCATCACGATCTGGCGCTACTAGCCGCCTAGGCCAGCTGCCACAGCTTCTGCGAACGCGAACCGAAGTTTCCGAAAGGTTGTGGCAAAAGAGATTCAGTGGTTTGCATCACTGATCTGAGAGCGAAGGTAAAACCATGCTAAAGCAGGAGTTAGATACCCCATCGCTTATTGTAGATCTGGAAAAGCTCCAGCATAACATTGACGACATGGCGGCCTTCGCGGCGAGGGAAAGTGTTCGGTTGCGGCCGCATGCCAAGACCCACAAGACACCTGAGATCGGCAAGATGCAGATGGACGCTGGCGCCGCCGGTCTCACCCTCGCCAAGCTGGGAGAGGCCGAGGTCTTCGTTGCCGCGGGCCTTACCGACATACTCATCGCGTATCCGATTGTAGGGCCAACCAAGCTCCGCCGGCTGTTTGACTTATGTGAGCGTGCCAGCATTACGACCGTGCTCGATCATCGGGAAATCGCCGAAGGGCTTTCCCGTGCGGCGGTGGAGCGCGACCAGGAACTTTCGGTGCTGGTCGAAGTCAACACCGGCCTGAATCGCTGTGGGGTCGTACCCGGTCAGCCGGCGGTGGACCTGGCACTTGCCGTGGCACGGTTACCAGGGCTCAAGTTCGATGGATTGCTGACCCATGAAGGTCAAGCGATGAATGCTGGAGGGCCCGTCGAGGTGCGGGCGGCCGGCCTGACCGCCGGCGAGGCCATGGCCGAAACGGCCGCATCAATCCGGGCGGCCGGCCTGGAAGTACCTGTGATTTCAGTCGGGCTGACTGCCACGGCCAAGGTTACGGCCACAGTGGCAGATGTAACCGAGATGCGACCCGGAATCTATGCCTTTTACGATCGCGGAGAGGTACTGCATGGTGTGGCCTCCTGGAAGGATTGCGCGGCGACCGTGCTGGCGACAGTGGTCACAAGACCGGTTCCTGATCGCGTGATTGTCGATGCGGGTAGCAAGTCGTTAAGCTCCGATGGAATACTCATCCAGCCACCAGCGTCGAGTCACGGCTATGTCGTCGGCCACCCCGACTGGGCTCTCGAAAAACTCAGCGAAGAACACGGCTGGATGAAGATCTCGCCGGATGATCCGGTACGCATTGGGGACAAAGTGGAGATCATTCCCAACCATATCTGTCCCGTGTTCAACCTGTTCAGTGAGATGGCGTTGGCGCGCGCGGACGAGGTCGTCGGTCGGTGGAAGGTTTCCGCCCGAGGGAAGTTGCAATAGTGACGCGCGATGGGATGAGTTGCGATCCCCGCCTATTCTGCCCAAGCTGCAAAAGGAGGCCGGCGTCACCCATGAGCAGATGAACATCGCGCCGTATTTGGATATGAGGTAACTACTCAGCCATAGGATAAAGAGCAGGAGTTCAAACGTAAAGCCAACAGAGAGCTAATGCAAATCTGATCTTGAAGTAGTAGAATAGACAATATGAGCAAGTTCGTTGAATTAGAGCGTGAGCAGCTAGCACAATCGTATCAAGAGAGCCTCGAGTTGATTCAGGCCTTGCGGCAGCAAGTGGCTGCGCAACAGGTGTCAATTCAGGCCTTGCAGCAGAAAATGGCTGCGCAGCAGGTGATGATCCAGGAATTGCAAGATCAATTGGCGAAAGACAGTCACAATAGCGGCAAGCCACCCAGCAGCGATGGTCTGAAGAAGCGCAGAAGACAGAGTCTGCGTCAGTCGGGCCAGCGGCCGCGTGGGGGGCAACCTGGTCACAAAGGGCAAACCTTGACGCAAGTGGCGGAACCGCATCATGTCATCCTTCATACGCTACAGGACTGCCCGCACTGCCAAACAGACCTGAAGGGGGTCGGCGCCAAGGGGCATGTGAAACGGCAGGTGTTTGACATGCCGCCGGTTGGCATCGAAGTCACAGAGCATCAGGCAGAGGTCAAGCAGTGTCCTGGCTGTGGCGCCTGCGTGAAGGCGTTTCCGGCCCACGTGACCCAACCGACCCAGTATGGCCCGCGTCTGAAAGCGCTCGCCTGCTACCTGTACGGCCAACAGTTCATCCCCTTGGCGCGTATCAAAGAGTTGCTGACTGCGCTCTACGGCGATGCACCCTCGGAGGCGGTCATACTCGCGGCCAGCCGTCAACTTGTCAGCCGCACCCAAGCGACTCGGGAACGCATCCGCGCACAACTCATCGCTGACCCGGTCGTCCACTTCGATGAGAGTGGGTTGCGTGTCGAGGGGCGCTTGCAGTGGCTGCATGTGGCCAGCACAGCCAGGCTGACTTACTACCATGTCCATGGCAAACGAGGTCATGTCGGCATGCGAGACGCTGGCATCTTGCCCCGCTACCAGGGCGTTGCTCTGCATGACCACTGGGCCTCCTACCTCCAGTTTAGCGACTGCCAGCACGCTTTCTGCAACGTCCATCATCTGCGCGAGTTGCGCTTTGTGTTCGAGCAATACGGCCAAGCATGGGCTGAGAAGATGGCGCGCCTGTTATGCGCCATCAAAGCCGAAGTCGCATCCACCCCAGAAGCGCACACTGTGTTACCCCCAGAGCGCTTGGCCTACTACGAGGCCGAGTACGATTCACTCATTGTCCAAGGCTTGGCCGCTAACCCGCCGCCCAAGCCGACCCGACCCAGAGCACGCGGCCGCCCCAAACAAGCGCCGCCCAAAAACTTGCTCGACCGCCTGCGCAAGCATAAATCTGGCGTCTTGGCCTTTATGTATGATTTCCGCATCCCCTTTGACAACAACCAAGTCGAACGCGATGTGCGCATGATCAAGGTTCAACAGAAAGTCTCCGGTTCCTTCCGCACACAAGAGGGCGCCGATACCTTCTGTGCCATTCGTTCCTATATCTCAACCGCTCGCAAACACGGTCACAATGCCATTGATGCCATCTACAACGCATTTCTTGACCAGCCATTCTTCCCTTCCACATACCAGGCTTAGTAGTTACGATATGAGAAGGAAAGATCATTGATGGCAATACATGAGTCCATTCCGATGTTTGTCTCCGGCATTGATACGTGTTGTATAGAGGCCTGTAAATTCAGAAGTTGAAAAATTGGCATGGCGCCCAAAGCGGCGTTGTGAAGTTCTGCTATGTTTCCGATTAACACGTAAAGACTTCTGCGGGCTTGAAATACTATCCCAGCGTAAAGGGCTAAATCCCCAAGCGTGTAGATTCCATTTATGGTTGCCCAGACGATATATATGAACGGCGCCCCCACTCCCAGTCCACTCAGGACTGACCACAACAAAATGACGCGGGTTCCTTTCTTGCGAACTTCATACATTTCATCAAAGGTATTCAAGAAAAGTCTGCGCCAGCGATCAAGAAAGAGAGATTGCAGTTGAAATAACTGCAACTCTTTAGCATATTCTCCTTGCGTTAGCACTCCTTCGGAAATGTTCATTCTCCTTACAATACCAGCTAGCGCGCGCTCAACCCCCCAACCCTCTTCTTCATAGCGAATTTGTACATGAATTGTAACTACTCAGCCTCGTCTGGGAAGTTGTTTGAAAAAGAACGGTCATCGGCAAAAAGGCCAAAAATGGCTGCCGGAAAGCGTGAATCCTCCATCTACACGCCATAATTCGCACCATTTGTGCCGTTTTGATCCGAACCTGACCTTTTCAGACAGATTCCAAACACGATTTATTACACTTGGATGACTTGGTTGCCCATTGAAAGTCGCACTTTGGGTAATGGCTGAGTAGTTACGGACACAAATACAAATCCGCGCTCAACATCACAAGCGCACAACCTGGCGGAAGAATTTGCGATCGATAACCCAGATGTCTGACTGGGGATCTTGCTCTTGCTCGTTGGCTACCGATAGAGGGATAAACTCCAGGTTGTAGTCGAGCATCCGTGGCTTTCCAAGCTGTTTCCAGCGCCTGTAAATGCTTTCCAGCTCCTCATAGAGCGAAGGCGCCTGATCTCCGTAGAGCTGGATCTCGTTTTCGCCCAGGAGTATAAAACTCTTCTCATCCCCAAGCCCCGTGCCTTTCCAACAGGTAAAGGTCCGGCGCGAGTGTAAGGCGAGAAAATAATGGAATTCGAGTCGTCCAGCCCACTCATCAGGAGTCACGAGTGTAGGACCTGGAAACTTTTTGAGGCCTTGAAAAAGAGGATATTCGCTATCTGGCGCAACCGTTTGGATGAGGTCAACTAATTTGCCCTCCTCATCGTCAGAGGACACGGACCACAGCTCCTGAGGAAACTCGCCACCACGAATCGGCATGAAACTTGAATACCCTACTATCCGTCCTACCACCTGTTCGTTGTCTTTCTCTACCTGCACCAAAGGACAATGGCCAACGCCACCGTGAGAAAGAGGGATCAGCATGAATCCATCGGCGGCAAGCTGGGTGAGCCAGTGGGGAGAGAGGTCTGAACAGCCCACTGTGGCCACAACACGGTCATAAGGCGCATCGGTCTCACAACCGTAGAAGCCATCTCGGTGAAGGACATTGATCTCACCATAACCAGCCGCTGCCAACTGTTGTCGGGTTTGCTCTACCAGATCTTCCTGAATATCAAGGGTGGTGATCAACTTGGGATTGGAGACCAGTTCAGCCATCAGAGCTGCATTGTAGCCGGAACCGGCGCCGATTTCTAATACCCGCATTGCAGGTTGCAGTTTCAGAAGTTCCAGCATGTTAGCCATCAACCCAGGTTGCGAGGATGAGCTGGGGTCGGGAGCCCAACGGATCATGAAGGCTCTGTTGGAATAGATCATCGCCAGATGCTCGGGGTTGGCTGGGTCGATCTCCAAGACATCTGGTCTCCTATAGGATCCACTATAGGATTCCTTGATGAACTGATGACGTGGAACTTGGCGAAATGCTGCTTCCACATTGTTTGACTGGATCCAACCTTCTTCCTGTAATGATGTTACATAGCGGTTAATCAGATGTGAAACTTCCACGACCATTTTTCTACCTCCGCGAATCGCAACGTGTGATCAGGAGCAGAAATCATGTGTTCAGATCGCCGGTCTGGCGGCTATTGAGCCGACAAAGCCCGTTTTAAGCGAGCGGTTTTGTGAAATCAGCAGAAAGTCGGTGCCGATAATCCGAACCATAGACATAGAACTGCCGAAACCTAGAGTAGGTGGCAGTACCTCGTCAATATCTTGGAAACTGTCTCTCCCTATAGCACTTTTCAGAGTTCCTTGCCGCACAGATCGTGTCCGAAAGTTTCATTGAAGGAAACACACGAATACCCCCCGTCAACTGGCCTTCAATTGCCCAAGGCTTGTGACAACTGCATTGAGCACAGGGTGTCAGACCGGGAAGAAGCGCTAATCGTGCAAGCAGTTGAATTTGCAGAATCCTAACTATAGGTTATGCACGGCTTTACTTACATCAACTTTCTCCTATTCCTGGAAATGTGGCGTTGCGTGCCAGTACATTTGCGGGAACTACCAACTAACCTGAATTCGGAGTTAATGAGCACCTTGTCAAGCTGGTAGAATAGGGTTTCTCACCAAAAACCCCACCGGCTATGAAATGATCAGCAAGTTGAGAAATCAAGCGCAAGAACCAACACACCTCCATCTATACTTCTACCGATAGCGTCCAGCCTGCATCTCGAATAACGTGGCATAGCGTCCACCCAGCGCGATCAGTTCAGCATGGCCGCCTGCCTCAATGATACGGCCACCTTCGAGCACCAGGATCTGGTCCGCCATACGCACGGTGGAGAAGCGGTGGCTGATTAACAGCGCTGTCTTACCGGCCACAAGCTGGCGGAAGCGCTCAAATAAGCGGTACTCTGCCTCAGCGTCCAAGGCCGCCGTAGGCTCATCAAGAATCACCAGCGCGGCATCGCGCACGAAGGCGCGCGCCAAAGCGACCTTCTGCCATTCTCCGCCGGATAGGTCCACGCCGCCCTCAAAGCGCCGGGTGAGCGGCGTCTCAAACCCTTGCGGCAGTGTGGCGGCCACCTCGTCGGCGCCCGCCCAACGTGCTGCTTCTTCCACCTGCCCGTCACCCCCATCCAGCTCGACTGCCCCCAATTGAACGCCTCGACTATGCCCAACGGCTGGGATGTCAAGGCCTCCCAGCTCTATATTCTCCCTCAATGTCAGGGCAAAGCGGGCGAAGTCCTGATAGACAACAGCGATCCGGCGCCGCAGCGATTGCAGTTCATACGCCGCCAGCGGGACACCATCGACCCGGATCTCGCCACCATCCGGATCGTACATGCGGGTCAGCAACTTGACGAGCGTGCTCTTGCCGGCGCCGTTTGCCCCCACCAAAGCCGTCACCGTGCCACTAGGCAACCGGGCATTGACGTCTTCCAGCACGGGCAAAGTACTCTCAGGGTAGCGAAAATGGACGCCCCGCATCTCGATTCCCCTCTGCAGTTCAGTGGGCGCCTGACGCCCCTGACTATGCGGCGGGAGCGCAATGGCTGGCTTTGCTTGATCCAGAAAGGCAAATAGCCCGCGCAGGTGCAAAAGGGCCTCATATTGAGTACCAAGCCAGAGCGCCAAATTCAGAAGACGGCTTTGCGTTTGGATCACAACGCTCAGGTAGAGCGCGATATCGCCCAAGGTGAGTTGACCGGCGCTGGCCTGGGAGGCCACATACCAGAATCCCCCTCCCAGCGCCAGCGCATGCAGGGCGGTGAACGCCGCGGACATGCGCAGATGCGCCAGGCGGACTTGACTCATCTGCGCAAATGCCGTCTCGAAGCGCGCCCGAAAGCGGCGCAGGAAAAAATCGCCCAGACCGAAGACACGAACTTCCTTGGCTGCGGCCGGCTCAGTCGTGACGCGAACGCAGTAATTCATCTCTCGCGCCGCGCGCGAGCGGCGGGACATCGCTTCGTACTTGATTTCTTGCAGACGCTTCTCGCTGAAGAGATGCGGCACACTCAACGCCGCCAACACCAAGGGCAATCCTGGATGTAAGCGGGCCAATAGGAGGAGCAACCCTCCCAGCGTGAGCGCCGTGCCCAGACCATCCTGCAGAAATGCTAACAGCCGTGAGGGAAAGAAGGCGGCATCCTGAATCAGACTCAACTGATCCTGGAACGCTGGGCGCTCAATCCGAACAAGGTCTGCCAAGCTGGCGCCAGCGTGCATCAAGCGTCGGTCCACCTCGGCCACGGCGCGATCCTCCAGCCAGATATTCAACGTCTGCTTGATCGGTTCCAAACCGGCAGATGCCACCAGCGTCAGCGCGTACAGTGAAGCGAGCGCGATGGCGGCAGACTGCTCGTTGCCGATCGCGGCAGAGGTGGCCCCAGGCGCGCCGCCCATCGCGACGGCTAGAGCGTCGACCACCAGTTTCGACAGCCAAACCTGCGCGATAGGCAGAAGACTAAGGACGAACAGGAGCGCCAAATAAATGGCGAAAATGCGCGGCGCAGCCTTCATTACCAGGGCCAGACCGCGCCCCCATAGGCGCAAGCTGTCTGGTAGACCGCGCGCAGCGCTGCCGGCGCGTTTCCACAACTTTCGCGCAGCCCAGCCTACCCTTATGAGAGGATTCACTGCCCTTCTCCCGCAGCATCCTGGCCCAAATACTGGGCGGCCTGGAGGCGGTACAGCCGGGCATACTCGCCATTGCCGGCCATCAGTTCCGCATGGCTGCCTGTCTCCTGGATGCGTCCGTCTGCCAGGTAAAGGATGCGATCGGCCATGCGCACGGTGGAGAAGCGGTGACTGATCAGGAGTGTTATCTTATCGCGGGTGAGATCGTGGAAGCGAGTGTAAATCTCGTGCTCTGTCTGTACGTCCAGTGACGCTGTCGGTTCATCCAGCACCAGAAGCTGGCAGTCGCGCACGCAAGCCCGCGCCAAAGCCAGCTTCTGCCACTCCCCGCCCGAAAGTTCACGCCCGCCGAACGCGCGACCCAGGAGCGTGTCCAACCCATCCGGGAGTTGGCGAATCAGTTCAGCTGCGCCGGCGGACTCTGCGGCGTCAAGCAGACGCGTGGCGTCATGCAGGAAATCGACCTGTCCCAGGCCAATATTTTCGCCGGCGGTCAGTTCATAGCGCACGAAGTCCTGGAAGATCACGCCCATCTGCCGGCGCAGCGCATCCAGATCGCATTCTCGCAAGTCCACGCCGTCCAACAGAATGCGGCCAGACATCGGGTCGTACAGCCGCAGGAGCAGTTTGACGATCGTGGTCTTGCCGGCGCCGTTGTGGCCTACCAACGCCACACACTCGTCCGGCTTCATAGCAAACGAGACATCGCGCAGCACGCGGTCTGTACGGCCCGGATAGGTGAAGGACACCTGCTCAAAGACGATGCCCTGGCGCATGGCGTGGAGCGCAGATCTGAGTGTCGCGGGTAGCGGTTCGACAGGCGGCGCGCGGCGCCCGTCGAAAGGCACACCGCGGTTCGGCAAATCCGGGGGCGCTTCCAGCACCCGAAACAGACTGGGCAGAAAGCCAAGCACCTGTGGCAAGAATCCTATCGCACCGCCCAAGCCCAGCAAGTTCATTTGCAGAAGGGTGGCTGCGACGCCATAGAGAGCCAGATCGCCGACAGTGCGCGCGCCCAGCGCGACCAGCCACACTACGTAGATGTAGACCGCACTCGAGGCAACGGTGGCCAGCATGCTGGCCAGGGCTACGTTGACGGCCAGAGGCCGGCGCAACTGGTTAAGTGATTCTATCGCGCCGGCGAAGATGGTATCGTAATACCGGCGGAAGAACGACCCCAACCCGTACAGATGCACATCCTTGGCCGTCTCCGGCGTGAGCAGCACCTCGCGGGTATACTCAAGCCGGCGCGTCTCCGCAGTTTGGACATAGAGATGACTGTCGGTACGGCGACCGTATTCCCATTGCCGCTTCATCTGCGGCAATGTGGCCATGATGAGCAGCAAGGGGATGAGGGGATGCAACCCAAGCAACACCAGTGCTAAACTGGTGGCAGTGAAAAGCTCTACAGCCGCCCGCCCACCGAACACCATCAGGTCCAAAGCGCCGCGCGCGGCGCGTTTGCGGGCTCGCTGCAGGTCATCAGCAAAGCCAGGGTCCTCGAAGCGGGCCAGACCTTGCCAGCGGTTGGCTGCACGGATCAGTTGTTCTGCGACGTAGCCGGTGAGCCGATCGCCGGCCAAGCTCTGAAAGGTTGTAGAGAAAGGCTGGATGAGTTGCCCCAAGGCCAAAGCTGCCGCAGCCAGTCCAATCCAAGCCAGCAGAGGAAGCTGGGTCGCGATGGAATCCAAGTCGGTGAGCAAGCCCAACTCGAACGCCGCGCGGTCAATCACTACCCGCGACAGCGCAAGTTGCAACGGCAGCAGAAGCGCTTGCAACATCAACAAAAGGAGGATGCCGACCAGCAAGCGAGGGCTGGCTCGCCACACCAACTGCACGACCAGCCAGAGGAGTCGCCTGGCCTCTGTGAACTGCTGCATGAACGGCTTGGAAGCAGAAGGGATCGACATCAGGGCCTCTCGCCAAGAAGGTTAAGATGACAGTTGATGCCTCAAGGCTTGCGGCGTACGCGTTCAGATGTCTGTTGGCGCGTCTATGCACCTCTACAGCAGGCTGGCAAAGTCGGGACGTTTCAAGACGCGGATGTGTTTGCGTTCATTCATCAGCCCTCGACTACACGCCTACTCATCTGCTGGACCTGCGGCGGCATCCGGTCTCGCACGCTGCGCTTCATCAAGTGCCATCCTCCGGCCGCCGGGTCCATCCAGTAGGCGTGAAAGGGAATCGACAACCCCACGCGCTGTTTATCCTGCGTTACGTTGGCCCCGCCGCGATGCCAGACACTGCCATGAAAGATGACCACAGACCCTGCCGGCCCCTCGGCTGACACGCGATGTTGTTTGTAGTCCACACCGGGTCGAGGCACGCGGCGCGAGTGGTGGGTGTAGGGGATTAGCTGTGTGGCGCCATTCTCGCGGCTGAAATCGGTCAGCATCCAGATACTGTTGGTGATGAAGCAGGCGTCCGGCACCGGCAAGCCGGATTGCGGAAACCAACCCACTGGCACATCGGCATGAAAGCTCGGCGCCGGCGCGCCCGGTTTGATCCAGAGTCCGCCTACCTCGGCCAGTTGAAAATCAGGCCCAAGCAGGTGACGCGCCAACTCAAGATAAACCGGGTTCGTAACGAGAGGCACGAATATGTCCTGGTCGTCGTGATTGCATACGGCGCGCTGGTTCTGAACCAACTTGTCCGCATCCGCTTGCCGGCCCATGATCTCCATCAATCGTTTTGCCATGCGCTCCGCTTCAGCAGTGGAGATCAGGTTGTGTATGATGACGAAGCCACACTCATCCAGCTCCCCCTTCAACTGCTCGATGTCCATACAGGCCTCCTTATGCGCTTCACGCACTGCTCGTCAGGTTGATATCGGTTTGACTGCGGCTACGCTGCCTTACGTTTCTACATCGAAGCGCAAGCGCGGGACACGAATCTACGCAAGCTCGGAAGCATCATCAGGTATATGCTCCCATAGCTGCTCCAGGTGACGCCTGCGATTGGGCGTGGCCGTGCCGAGGAGCGGCCCGCCGGGTTCGCCGAACACGTCGCGCTTCGAGTAGCCATGGTTGCGAATGACTTCCAGGAAATGGCGAAGTGACGCACCCGTGTGCCGGTCAGTGAAAATCACGGTGAACATACGGCGTCGGTCGCTGCCGCCCCAGGCGCTGTGCTTGGTAGCGTGGTTGAAAATAGCCAGATCACCGGGTTGCGTCTCCAGCGCCAGCGCCGGCACATCACTGCCATGAATGCCACCCCAGGGCGCTTCGCCGGTCAACTGGCGATGGATGATTTCGGCATAAGGCTCGCCGGCGCGGTGGCTGCCAGGAATGACCCGCAGCGCACCGTTAGCGCGCGTCATCGGGTCAAGATAGATGCCGAATTTGTAGAAGCGAATCGGCGGCGGCCAAACAGTATCGGAATGCCAGCGCGTGTCGCCCGTATAGTAGTTGGAGTCGCTGTTCCAGTATTGGTAGTCGTCTCCCAAAAGGCTGGCGGCGATTCCGGCGATGCGGTCGTCGTCCAGCAGCGAACAGAGGTACGCGTTGTGGTTGAGACCCGGAACGACACAGAATCTGCTTGAGCCGTCGTGGTCTGCGCCGCCGCGGCTGGTCATCAGTTCCTCAAACGCTTGCGTGACGCGGTCAATCCGATCGTTCAGCAGACCGGGCAAGTGCAGGTAGCCGAATGTGTCCATGAAGTCAAGTTGGTGTTCGGTAAGTTTGAATCCGGGCATGATGGCGACTCCTGTGCGTTTTCTGTTAGCCCCAACTGGCGATAAAGTCTTCGCTGTCAAGGTTGGCCGGCATCGCGTAGGTAAAGTAGTGTGAGCGTCGCTCTGGCCGGCCGGGAACCTCCTGCGGCGTGTCCGCCTGGAGCTTGGCGTCCAAGGCCGCAAACCGTTGCCACAGCGCGTCGGCCTCCGACAGGGAGAAACGACGCGCCAGATCATCGTAGAAGCAGCACATGGGCACATTGACCGAGATGGCGCGTGCGCGCTCGTCCAGAGGTAGATTGGCCACATCAGGTCGTTGCAGTGCGCGGATTTTGTTGGCCAGTTTAGACAACAGGATCACACACACGATGCGGCCCTTTGCGCCAGGATGCAGCTCGGCCAGCCTGGCGCGAAATGCGGCCGCGTCCTGGTCCAGAACTGTTCGCAGCGTCGCTTCAACCAGGTTTCGTTCTTGCGCCAGCAGCCCGGCCCAGCCTGCGAACGTCTGCCGGGCCGCCGGCGAAAGCGATTGGCTGAAGCCCATGTCGCGGTCGAGGTCCCAGTTGCAGCTTTGCGGATTGTAAGGATAGAGCGGGCCACCGACAGAGCGGTAGCCACCGTGAATCGTCCGCCGCAGCGTGGCGCCGTAGTTGCTGCCCCAGTGGTGGTTCAGATTGATATAGACGACGCCATCACCGGCGTTGAGTTCGACCGGAATGCCACCCGGCAGCGGCTGGCGCGGGTTCTCCCGCAACTGGCGGTTTTCTGCCTCGGTGTTGGGCCGACGGAAGCTCCCAGGCACCACCCACAGCACATTGTCGTCATAGAGCGGGATGTTCCATTGCACATAGGCGGGGCCGTTCTCAAGCAGGTCCATCTGCAGACCTTGCAGGGGCGCCATGTTGGCCGCATCGAAATCGCGGTGCCACTCAGCCGGCCCGTGGTCACGAATCGGACTGCACATCACCCACATCTCGGTGACGGCCGCTTCCGGCCCGCGCATCAACTGTCTGCTCACACCCAACGTGTTTTCGTGCAACCAGAATTCGACCGCATTGGCGGTGGCGGCGTCAACGACATGGTTGGTCGTCAGCCGCGGCTGCCGCCCGCCCGCTAACCACGCTTGCCCTCCCTGACGTTCGACGAGGGCGTCATAGCTGGCACGCAGTTCATCCAGCAACTCCCGAGGGATGACCTCTCGCAATATGATGTAGCCGTCGTCCATCAACTGTTGAGGATTCACTTTCATAGCCGGTTTCTCCTTTACGTAACGCTCGGAATGAGCGTTACTGTCAAACGATATACAGAGATCCAGATTGATAACCAGGCAGAAATGATACGATTCGAAACGCGCCGGCCTACACGTGCTGGTCAGGCGCCTGGGGTTCTTGGCCCCAGGCGCGCAACGCGATTTGCGGGCGCATTTGCATCTTTGTCACAGGAGCAACCAGATCGGAATTGCTACTTTGACAGCGTGAACGTGGTTCAAATTGTATCCCCGCTCCTTTCGCGCGAAAAAGAGCCAAAAAGCGTTTGCACGCGCGCCAGATAGCTCTCGGTTTGCGCTTGATCCAAAAGCCACAAATCGTTGCGCACGTCATAGGGAACATTTCTGACCCTGGACGGCGTCCAGCGGTCCGTGATCTCGGAGATGGGAACGAGGAAAGCAAGTTGCCACGATTCGTCATCCGGGACGGCGGGTTCTCCTCCTTCCTGCCACTTCCTTGCCAACGTCATAAAACACATACCGGGAACCGAAAGCTCTTTCCGTCCCGGAATCGAAGCCTCGGCTTTGGGCAGGAACAACTCTCCATTGTCCCGCTGAGGAATCATCAGTTCGGCCCTGCACCAGTCATACATCTGATGGATGGTCAGCGAAGGGTCAAGCATCAGCACGAGGGGGCCGTAGAGGAGCGCGGCGAGTTCCACCTTGCCGGTATCGGCGGGCGCATGTGTCATCGCCGGCGCGGAGAAGCTGTTCTGATCGGCGGGCACAAGCCGAAGATAAGGATCGAAACTGACCTCCACGACGTCGCCAGGCTTCCAGAGACGTTTGATCGATGCGTAGCCCTGCTCAGGCATTTGCAAGTGCGCAGAAGATGCGGTCGCAAAAGCCTTCGGCGCCGGTGTGACGGCGTGAGGTTCACCATTGAGGGTCATTTGGAAGGAGCGGGTCCAGCGGGGAATTCTTATGCTCAGGCTGAATGAAATCTCACTTTGCGGCTGGAGTTCCAGGCGCGCAACAGGCTCTGAAGGGTATGTAGTAATCTGACTCAGGCGAACCTTTCCATCTTTCAGGGGAATCATTGCGTCAGAAGCAGTAAAGAGGTTGACATCTATGCCGTCATCGTCGTGGGTGTAGATGAACTTGCCGGCTTCCAAAAGTGTTCGCGGGCCGTGCATGGAGCAGCACCACCAAGCCACATCATCACGCGATTTTACAGTCTGGTCTTCGCCGATGGAGCGGTAGGTGCAGAATCCTCCGCTGTGATCCTGGTCAAAGTAGAGATGGTTGAGCAGCGTATGCTCGGCCACATCCATATATTTTGGGTCTCTCGTTGCCTGCCACAGACTTAACGAGAGGCGGAACCAATCGGCGATTGAACAGGTTTCATCCCGGGTTTCAAAGGGATAGGTTGAGCCTTCACTGATACCGCCCGAAACCCACATGTTGCGCCGCAGGATCCGATCCCAGACATCCTGTGCGTGCTGAAGGAATTCCGGTTTGGCGGTGGCCGAGAACAGATCGACAAACCCACGCATCGCCAGGAGATATGAGTGGCTATGATAGCTGTGTTCCTCGCCGTCAGGGTCGCCAAACTCCGGATCGACTTCAACCAATCCCGTGAGCTTTTCTGCGAACCTCAGGTAATCCTGGTTTCCTGTAGCCCTCGAAAGCGCAACCAGCCCCTCCAAAGGCGTAAGCATCCAGTTCCAGGTGGTCTCTTGGGGGAGATTGGAGCGATAGAAGTCGCCCAGTCTTTGCGCCGAATCAAGGGCTTCAGGATTTCGAGTCGCCTCCCAATACGCCAGGAGGCCCAGCAAGGCCCGGCTGCCGCCAAACCATGTCCCGGAAGCGAGCCGCGTGCTGAAAAACCCGTTCGGCTGCTGAGAACGCAGAAGCAGTTGAGCCGTTTCATCGAGTATCGGCAGGTGATCTTTCCCGTACATGGTCGCTACCGCTACGGCATCAACCCACCTGCCTAAACCATCAACCCCCCAAGTCTGGGTATGACCTTCGCCGCTCAGGATTCGATCCCTCACCGCCAAGAGATGACTGAGGCCAAGGCCGATACGCGTGTCCAACTGTCCAGAGATGTTTACGGAACGAAGGTCAACAGGAAACGCATGACGATTTACCTTATCTGCCATTGTGCCCTCCTTTGGGTGTCGCGGAGATCAGGGTCCACTCGATGCTGCCAGGAACAGTCGCTGGGGTTGTCGTCGCGCCGCAGCCCCCCTTCGTAGCCGAAGACGCACTCGAAGAACGCAAAGGGGTATCTGTCCAACATTCTCACAATCATCTGCGCGCTGGCCGAATAGGTCAGAACACGCATCCTGTCAAATTCATCGAATATGTTCCAGCTGAACGGCTCGACTCCTTTGAACTGGGCCGTTACCACCTTCAGGCCTTGCTCTGCAACAGATTGGACGTCGCCAACATCAAGTCGGTTCTGTATAGAATCAGCTACCATTGGGCAACACCTTCTTCCTGAGCTTCCAGCCCAGCTTGCAGAATCCACCAGTAATCCCAGACTTCGGGGCCAGCGAACCATCAGGGCGTCATAAGCATAGATGCTTCCAGCTAGAGAGACGTGTCGGGCCGTCGTCACACAGTGCCATTCTTCCCACCCGGCTTTGTGCGATGAGAACGGCCCACAGCTTGGCAGTTCGAACACTCATCTATTGAGGGCCTTCAGCCTCTCCCATGTCGGAGAAGTTTGTGATTGCTACCTCGCCCTCGGGAAACTCGGCGACGATCTTCAGCTTCCCCCCGACAGCCTCAATGTAGGAACGGAGACTGGATATGTACACATCAGCCCGCTGCTCCAGCTTGGAGACGGCAGGTTGGTTCACCTTCAACATCTCCGCAAGATCCCGCTGGGTCAGCGCCCGTGCCCGGCGCAACTCGTGCAACGGCATCTCCGCGAGCAACTTCGCCTTCATGTCGTCGACGCGTCGACGACGTTCCGGTGTGAACTCCTTGGTCAACTCGCGAAACGAATGGCGTCCACTCATTCGATCAACCCCTCCTTTCGTAGTTCCTCCATATGTTCGTCGTAGAGATCATCTACGACCGGCACGTACTCCATCAACAATTCGACCCTGGCGGCCACGGCGTCCTGCTGGCTCTCCAAGAGCGTCTGCCACCACTGCCCAAACTCGTCAGTCTACTCGACCTCCCAAGACATAAATGCATTATATTCCTAAAACGGAATATAGTGCAAGCGGAGCCGAACGATCCAACGGCGAGGCCCCATGCGGGTATGTATGACCTCCGCGAAAAGATACGAGAATCGCTGGGGTGTTGAATATAGACCCGGGAAAGGTGGCTAAGGCATGAAGGCGGGAAAGCCATCCTGGCGGGTACGTGGGGAGTTGAAGCGTAAACCACGCGCTTCGATGGTTATTGTAAGGAGGCAGGCAGATTTGCCGATTCTTCAATTGTTCAAAGCATCCCATCAACTAGCTCGAAGAGGGGCAACTGGCCGGCGGCGGCGTAAGGTCATCGGTCCGTGCCTCAGGGGCGAGGAGCAACTCTTTCAGGTCCGGCCTGGTCATCCGCTCCAGCCTCCGCCACTGCTCGATGGGAAGGAGCACAACGGTTTCGACTCCGCGCTTGGTCACGATCTGTGGCCCTTCGGCGAGAGTGGTATCCAGCCACTCGCTGAACCTCGACTTGGCATCCTGAACCGGCCATCTCCTGCTCATGATTCACCCCCGTTGCTATTTGTCTGACTAGCTACCAGACCAGGTTAAACTGTCATCGGTGTCAAGATGGACATGGACTCTGCATCTATGACCAAACGGACTAAGCGCTCCACTTACGCACTCTCCCGCTCGGTTACCCTTCAAACGCTCCCGTGCATCAGATCGTGCAGCAGCCCCTTGAGCCGCAGGTGGTAAACGCACGTCGACGTTCCTGCCACCTTCAATGACCCGATGACCGGCCCCGCCGTCCGCATTATCCGCTGCACTAAGAAAGTCCCATCTTTCTTCCTAAATTGCCTGCAATTCTAATAGAGAACCGGGAACGCCGCTGCGCGGGGTAGGGGTTCACCTTTGCATCAACCCTTGCAGCCGCTTCTTTACGGCGGGCCACTCGCTGTCGATGACGCTGAAATAGACTGTGTGCCGGTCCGCTCCGTCGCGGGCGATTCTGTGGTTGCGGAGGGTGCCTTCTTGCACGGCGCCAAGCCTCAGAATGGCCTGCTGCGAGCGCAGGTTGCGGTGGTCGGTCTTGAGGCTAACGCGCCGGGCAGACAGGTCTTCGAACGCGTGGCGCAGCAGCAGGTATTTGCATTGGGTATTGACCCCGGTGCGCTGCCACGCGGTCCCGTACCATGTCGTGCCTATCTCCAGCGTCCGATGCTGGCGGACAATGTCCAGGTAAGAAGTCGAACCGACCGCCTTACCTGTTTCCCGGTACACTACGGCGAAAGTGACAAAGGCGCCCGAGGCCGTTTCCCTCATATAGTCACTAACCCATCGCTCGGCGTCAGCAAACCTGTTGAAGGGCGGATGGGCAGAGTATCTCCAGACTGATGCGTCCTTTCCTACCGCAAAGAGATCCGGCGCATGCTTCAAGTCGATTGGCTCCAGGCGAATCAGGTCGCCGGTCAGGGTGACAGGCAGTGGGTCAAAGCGGTTGTTTGGTTCAGCACGCATCGTGGTTTTCCCGAAGAACTTATTTTGATTGGTTGGATCAGTTGGGCAGATTTTGCCCTTCTAGCCGCTCTATGGTCGAGCAGCGGCGTCAACAGGGGAAACTGCCGCGTCAAGCGCCGTATTACTTGCAGGGCGGGCCGATCGGACGTTAAATTCAGAATCGTGCCCCGTGCCGAATCGTGTTTGAAAGGCTGGCCATATCCTGCATTGTTGGCAGTTCTATCACTACTCTCATTCTAAATCGAAGCGGGATGTTTCCACAGTCCGTCGATGTCCATTTCCCACAGTTGCAGCAAGTACAGGGTATGGGAGAAGATGGCCGAGTCGCTTTTTACTTTTGATTTTCCAAAACATAGCAAGCCCATTTTGTGATGGCAATCAAGAAGTTCTGCAGATTCCGTTCTTGCTCAATTGCATGATTGTGTAAGGGCGGTAGGATACACTACTGGTCGTATCGTCTGACGCCTACCACTTGTCCATCCGTACAGGAGTAGACAACCCTATGCAAGAGTTCTTCCGCTGCCGCCAGATCCATCTCGACTCTCATACGAGCGAGCAACTCACCAAAATCGGCGGCGAGTTCGACGCCGGCGTGGGCGCAGATGCTGACCGAGGCGCATGTGGACTCGATTACCTGCTTCGCACACGGGCATCACGGCATGATCTTCTACGACACGCAGCCGCACTCCGAACGCCGCCACCCCCACCTTACCCGCACAACCTGGTGTAGAGAGATAAAGCGTTGGAACAAGCAAATCCGTCTTGTAAGCCCAGGGCTATCGCGAACTTCGTGATAGCAGCGAATCTTATGCCTCTTCTGGGAAAAAACAGAAGATCGGATGGCCTGATTTCGCTTGGATGGCACCCAATTCGGCTGTTATGTCAATCAAATGGGCGAACCTGCCCGAAAACGTTAATGTTCGCGATTGCCTTAGTAAGCCCCTCAACTGTATGCTAAAGTTCAGACGTAAGGAGGCATGGCAATGGCAACTGACTTGAACTCACTGTTCCGCTTATCCGGCCCCTCCCAGGTCGATATCGATGCTTTTCATAACGATGGCTACATCGTTTTTGCCGACGTGTTCACCGACGAGGCGAGGGAATGCCTGATCGAGGAGATCGAGGAACTTGATCAGGTGCGCAAGTTCGTCCAGGAGTTGGAGAGCAGTCGTGGCGAGCCGAAATCGTATTTCATTCGTCCCTGGAACGATCGCCGCCGCTACAGTGACCAATTGATCGACGATCCCTTCATTGCTTCTCTGCTGCGAGCCACAATTGGCGACGCCTATCACTTCTGCCATTCCGCGCTCAACATCGCGCCGCGGGGCATCGGGCCAATTCCTTACCACCAGGACCATCACCATTGGAAGCACGGGAATGCCGTCAACCTTGCTGAACGCGACAAGTACTATGTGCAGATTCTGTACTATTTGAACGGCTTCACGCTTGGCGACCGCAATCTGAAAGTCATCCCAGGCAGCCACCGAGTGGCGCCGACCCAGGCCGCGACACCGGAACAGATGCTTGCCGGCGTGTTCGACGCGGAGGCGGGTGGCCCGCTGCGGGAGAAACGACTCTCCCTGCCGCCGGGCAGTATGGTTTATATCAACGCCCGAATCTTCCATGCGGTCGAAGCGAAGCCGTCAGAGTCTCCGCAACCGTATCGGATTTTCAATATCGACATTTTCAAGGAGGCGGGACCGCCGCACCGCTATACGCAGGAGATTCCTGCTGCATGGATGGCGCGCGCCAACCCGGCGCGCAAGAAGCTATTTATGCGCGAGGCGTACAGTGAAGGTTGCTGGAACTCGTAATGACCCGAGACGCTTAAGGCGGACAACCTGGCGCAAAATAGGTTATTACAATCTCAACATTGTCTTCCGTAATGAGGATTGGCTAAGGGATCTTCAGTCACTGACGTCCATGGCGCTCCGACGTTGCGTCGGAGCGTCTTCCTTTTCAGTGGGACGCGTACACCGATCTGGACCAGGTGTAGGCGTCTGGTGTGTCTGAACCGCAGTTCATGCAGTTATTGGATTGCCATAATTCTCTGCTCTCGCGCCGAATGCTGCGACACGGCACAGGCGCAGTTCTTCCTCGTTGTCGTTGAGCACGAACGCCTCTCCAAAGCACAGCTTATCCCCTGATCAGAAAAATCACAGGTCAGACATGGAGTTTGCAATCGCCCTGAAGCTGTTTGAAACGTGTCAGGTCAATGCGATACACTACAGCCCAACTTGACAGCAGTGCTCCACTCTCAATCCATCACACAACCCACAGGGGCGCCCAACCCAATGCAAGACTTCCTCCGCTACCGCCAGATCCATCTTGATTTTCATACGAGCGAGCAGCTCACCAACATCGGCGGCGAGTTCGATGCCGGCGCGTGGGCGCAGGTGCTGGCCGACGCGCATGTTGACTCGATCACCTGCTTCGCACGCGGGCATCACGGCATGATCTTCTACGACACGCAAACGCACCCGGAACGCCGTCACCCTCATCTGACCCGCAACCTGCTGGCCGAGCAAATCGAAGCCGCGCACGCTCTCGATATCCGCGTGCCGATCTACACGACGGTGCAGTGGGACTACTACACGGCGCATCATGAGCCGCAGTGGGTGCAGGTCGCCGCGGACGGCTCGATCCAGGGGCAGAAGCCCTACGAGGCCGGGTTCTATGCGAAACTGTGCCTGAACACGCCCTATGTGGAGTTTCTCAAGGCGCACATGGATGAGATGTTTGCGCTGCTGCCGGCGGTGGACGGCTTCTTCTTCGACATCGTGCAGGACCAGGACTGTTCCTGCACGGCCTGCCGCGGGGAGATGCTGGCGCGGGGCATGGACCCGTCGTGCGCTGCGGAGCGGCTGGCGTTCGGGCGCACAGTGACGGACCGCTTCAAACGGACGCTATCGGCGCACGTGCGCGGGCATAGCCAGGACTGCACCATCTTCTACAACTCCGGCCACGTCGGCCCGCGCCAGCGCGCTACGGGCGACGCCTACAGCCATTGGGAGCTGGAGTCGCTGCCCTCGGGCGGCTGGGGCTATATGCACTTTCCGCTGTCGCAACGCTACGCGCGCACGACCGGCCGCGACTGCCTGGGCATGACCGGCAAATTCCATACGTCGTGGGGCGATTTCCAGTCGTACAAGAACGAGGCCGCGCTCCAGTTCGAGTGCTTCCAGATGCTGGCGCTCAACGCCAAGTGCTCGATCGGCGACCAGCTCCACCCGACCGGACGGCTGGACCGGGCGACATACGACCTGGTCGGGCCGGTGTATAGCGAGGTGGCGCGCAAGGAGGCGTGGTGCCGGGGCGCGCGGGCGGTGACCGATATTGGGGTGTTCACGCTGGAGGAGTTCAGCGGCGAGCGTCTGACACCGGAGACGATCGGCGCGGTGCGCATGTTGCAGGAGGGCGGCCACCAGTTCGATATTGTCGATAGCGAGAGCGACCTGTCACCTTACCGCGTGCTGATCCTGCCGGACGCGGTGCTGCTGGACGATGCGTTGGCGCAGAAGGTGGCGGAGTTCCTGGACGGCGGCGGCAAAGTGATCGCCTCGTTTGAGTCGGGCCTGACGCCCGATCTGGCGGACTTTGCGCTGCCGGCGTGGGGCGTGCGCAAGAGCGGCGACGGCGCGGTGGACGGACGCGGGCAGCTCGTGCGCGGGCGCCCCTACGACAAAGGGGATTTCGTGGACTACGTGCGGGCGGAGGGTGCGCTGGCGCGGGGGCTGCGGGATACGGAGTACGTAATCTATATGCGCGGCCTGGAAGTCGAGGCGAACGAGGGCGCGGAGGTATTGGCGAGGATGGCCCCGGCCTACTTCGACCGAACGTGGCGGCATTTCTGCTCGCACAGGCAGACCCCATGCAGCGGTGAACCGGCCGGGCCGGCGGCGGTGCGCGGCGGCTATTTGCCCGCCGCCAAAGTCCGGCAGATGGAGTCGGCGGCGGGCAAAGTCATCTACTTCGCGCATCCGCTCTTCCGCCAGTACCACCAGAACGCGCCGCGCTGGTGCAAGACGCTGCTGCTGAACGCGCTGGAGATGCTGCTGCCCGAACCGCTGCTGCGGCACGGGGGGCCGAGCGGACTGGTGGCGACGGTCAACGAGCAGGCGGAACAGAAGCGCTGGATCGTCCACCTGCTGCACTACATCCCGGAGCGGCGCGGGCAGGAGTTCGACGTGCTGGAGGATGTCTTGCCGCTGTACGACGTGGCGGTCAGTCTGCGGACGCCGGGAGCGGTGGCAAGCGTGCGCTGCGTGCCGGAAGGCGAGACGATTGGGTACACGGAGGAGGGGGGGCGGCTCAACTTCACGCTTCCTAAGCTTGAAGGCCATCAGATGGTGGAGATTGGGCTGGCTTGAACCCGCTACCTGCGCTGCCAGTAGTCCACGACCAGCACTTTCTCCAGATGGGGCCGCAGGAGCGTACCGAAAGCGGTGTGATCGGGGTGGGGCAGGTAGGCGTCGCGGTCGGCTGCGCTGGCGAAAGTGACGAAGAAACAGTGGGTAAAGCCGTCGGCCTTGCCCTCGACGCTGACATCGGTGCCCCACTCGAAGTCGTGGATAGCGTCGATCTTCTCAGGCAGGGCGCGGAAGGCGGTTTCGATTGCGCGGACTTTCCCGTCGGGCGTTCCGTCCTTGAACTGGAAGAGAACGACGTGGCGCAGGAGGGATAGATCTGACATTTAGATTCTCTTTCGGGTGTTGGGGCGCAATGGGCAGTCGAAAAAAATGTTGAACAGCAAAGTACCCGAAAAGCGCCGCGATCGCAAGGCAGGCGCGTTGTCTGAATCAGGATTTTCGGGATATCGGACCGTCGACTCCGCTATTGAGTTGCCTCCTACCTTGTAACGCACCTGGTTAGCGGTCTGTTTGACCCGGCAATGGTAGTTTGATAGCATGGCCGGGGTCTGCCCGTGTTGCTCTTGCAGGCGCTTGGGCACGGCGATCGCAGGCCCACCTGATCGACTTTACGCAATACGAAAGGGATTTCCCATGCCCGACTCGCGCCCGAACATACTCTTCATTATGTCGGACGATCATGCCTCGCACGCCATGAGTAGCTACGGGAGCCGCATCAACCGCACGCCCCATCTGGACCGCATCGCCGATGGGGGGATGCGCTTCAATAACTGCTTTTGCACGAATTCGATCTGCACGCCCAGCCGCGCCGTGATCCTGACCGGCACGTACAACCATGTCAACGGCGTCACGACGCTGGCCTCGACGCTGGACGGGCGACAGGTTACGATGCCCAAGCTGTTGCAGGCGGAAGGATACCAGACGGCCATCATCGGCAAGTGGCATTTGGGCCACGGCGGCGTCAACGATCCGACCGGATTCGATTACTGGAACGTGCTGCCGGGACAGGGACTTTACCACGACCCGGAGATGATCGAGATGGGCGAGCGCAAGCGGTATCGCGGCTATGTCACTGACCTGATTACGGACTTCTCGCTGGACTGGCTGCGGGCGCGTGATCCGGAGCGACCATTCTTCCTGATGTGCCATCACAAGGCGCCGCATCGCTCGTGGGAGCCGGACGAGAAGCACGCGCTGATGTACGAGGACGAGGAGATCCCATACCCGGAGACGTTTGACGACGATTACAGCAACCGGGCGGCCGCGGCGGGCGCAGCGAAGATGCGCATCGACCGCGATATGACGCTGACCGATCTCAAGCAGCCGACGCCGGAGGGGCTGACAGCGAAGAAGGAGAAGAAGTGGAAGTACCAGCGTTACATCAAGGACTATCTGCGCTGCGTCGCCTCGATCGATGACAACGTGGGGCGACTGCTCGATTACCTGGAGGAGGAGGGGCTGGCGGAAAACACCATCGTCGTCTATACGTCGGACCAGGGCTTCTTCCTCGGCGATCACGGCTGGTACGACAAGCGCTTCATGTACGAGGAGTCGCTGCGTATGCCGTTTATAGTTCGCTACCCGCAGGCGGTCGAGGCGGGGACGGTCAACGAGCAGATGATTCTCAACGTGGACTTCACGCCGACTCTGCTGGATTGCGCCGGTGTGGAGATCCCGGACCACTTTCAGGGGAGCAACTTCCGACCTCTGCTGGCGGGCGATGCGCCGGAGGGTTGGCAGACTTCGATGTACTACCGCTATTGGATGCACCTGGCCCAGCATCATGTCTACGCCCATTACGGCGTGCGCACGCTGCGCCACAAGCTGATCTACTATTATGCGGACGGGCTGGATCAACCGGGGGTGATCGACGATTCAAAGGAGCCGGAGTGGGAGTTGTTCGATCTGGAGGCGGATCCCTATGAGTTGAATAACGTCTATCATGATCCGGCCTATGCCGACGTGGTGGAAGAGTTGACTGCGGAGCTTCACCGGCTTCAGGCTGAATTGGAAGATGAGCCGTATGACCATCCGAGCGCGGCGGGGACGGGGAGAGGGTGAGGCAATGCGTATTGCGTACTTCGTATTGCGTGTTGCGTGTTGCGTGTTGCGAAAGGTTGTGAGCGTTGTGGGATAGAGAGATGCGCGGCCTAACCTCGTTCGGCGGGGAGGGGGAAGAGGTGAGCGCGGCCGAGCCAGAGGGCTAACGCGCCGAGGGCTGCGGAGAAGGCGACGCCGCTGACGGCGACGGCGACAACGCCGCTAATGGAGTAGACTCTGCCGGTTCCGAGGCTGCCACCTGCGGAGGCGATGGCGACGAGGGCCTCGTTGATGCCCTGGACGCGCCCGCGCTGCTGCGAGCCCTCCAATGCCGCCGACAGCAGCGAGGAACCCGCGATATAGCTGAAGTTCCAACCCAGCCCCAGGAGAAAGAGCGAAACGAAGAGAACAGGCAGTTCCGTGGAAAGCGGCATCATGATCGCCGCCAGCACCTGCACAAGCGCCCCCGCGAAGATCATCGGCACGCGACCCACCCGAGACGCCAGCCAGCCGCTGAGGCCGGAGAGGCCAAACATCCCCAGCGTGTGCGCCATCAGGACGTAGGATATCGCCTCCGCATCGTAGGCGGCGCGATTCATGTGCAGCGGCGTGACCACCATCAGCAGGGTCATCACCAGTTGCCCGATCGCCATCGCCGCGATCGCCAACTGCACGTCCGGCAGCTTTAGCAACTGCAAGGCCTGTTTCAATCCCCTGTGCTCTGCATCCCCTTCGGACTGCGAGGCGAGCGAGCCCTCCCCTGAACCATTCGTGGGCTTGGCGGAGTCCCCTCCGCGGGCCAGTCGCGCGGCCAGCTCCTTGGGGTCGGGCCGCAGCGCAACCAGCAACAGGACCAGCGCCAGCCCCATCAATGCCGCGCCGAACCAGAATGGCCCGACGTGCTCGTGAAATCCCTGCTCCCTTGCCAGCCCAACCGCCGGCTTAACGAGGAGGGGTCCGCCCACCGCCCCGATCGTGCCCGCAAACACGATCAGTCCGATCACCTTGGCCTGCTGCGCCAGCGGGAAGATCTCCGCTGCGGCGTAACGCGTCTGTTCCAGGGCGGAGCGGCCCACGCCGAGCAGGATCGCGCCGGCGAGAAAGACCATCAGCGAGCCTGCGCTGATCGCCGACGCAGAGACGAGCATCCCAAAAATGACGAACGAAAGACCGACTGCCAGCCCCACGCGCCGGCCCACTTTGTCGAGCAGCCAGCCCATTGGATAACCGGCGCCCGCGCGTCCCACCATCGACAGTGCGTTGGGGAGCCCGATCAGCTTTACACTGCCGCTGAGCGAGTATGAGATGATCGGCGTCAGCACGAAACTGGCTATCATTGCCGCACTGTTCAGGCTGCTGACGACGAACAGTGTGATTATGAGCCGACGCTGAACCGGGGACATTCGAGGCATGGGGAGAGAATCCTTCACAGGTCTGAACCGCCCGACGCTACACAGCCCGGGCGAAGGAAGGGCCTGTGTTTGGAATGGCGTACGCACCATTGTAAACAGTCGTCTGGCAAAGGGCAATTGCGCATACGACTGATACGTCCAACCTTGTGGGCAGGGATGCGGGCCGACAAGAAGATTGGGGGAACATTCTTGCGACGAGCAGGGGGATGTGGTACGGTTCCATCGACTTGCAGAGTTCCTTCCGTGACATCCATATTCGGGATCATCCCTTGTTCAGGCATGTACCGGACTCCTCATATGGAAACCGGTTCCGCACAAGCATTTGAAGAAGCGGGCGAGGATGCCCGCGCTCCCAGTACACTTCACAGGCACCATTTCTCCGGTTCACCAGCAGAGAAGGAAGGCACGATGGCATCCAACGCAAGACCGAATATCGTCCTCTTCGGCATCGACTCGCTGCGGGCCGATCACATGAGTTGTTACGGCTATGACCGGCTGACCAGCCCCTACCTGGACCGCTTCGCACAGCAGGGCGTGCTCTTTGAGAACACGATCAGCGCCCACATTCCGACCACGAGCGCCTACGCTTCGATGCTCACCGGGATGGACGTGTTCTCGACGCAGGTGGTGGCTCTGCGGCATCAAGGGCCGCTGCGGTCGGAGGTGAAGACACTGGCGGAGATTCTGCGAGGCGAAGGTTATCACACCGTCTGCGTCGGATTTGATGGCAACCCCAGCAGTCGGGGCTTTGACGAATATCTGAGCTATAAGGCGTGGGGAGCGTGGGAGGAGGGGCGACTTCCCAAGGCACAGAGTCTGAACGAGCAGGCGATACCGGCGCTGGACCGTCTGCTGGCCGATGACAAGCCGTTCTTCCTATTCCTGCGGCACATGGATCCCCATGCGCCCTATCTGCCGCCGGAGCCGTATGAGCGCATGTTCTATCATGGCGATGAGTGCGATCCCGCCAACAAGTCGATGGAGCCTGTGCTGGCGTTCAAACCCTTCCGCGACTTTCTGGCCTCGTGGCTGCCGCCGGGCATCAGCGACAAGGACTATGTGATCGCCCAGTATGACGGCTCCATCGCCTATATGGATGCTGGCATTCAGTCGATATTCACTGCGCTGGAGGCGCACGGCATCTTCGACGACACGATCGTGGCCATCAACGGCGACCACGGCGAAACGCTCTACGACCACGAGTGCTGGTTCGATCATCATGGCATCTATGACAACGTGCTGCACGTACCGCTGATGCTGCGCTATCCGCCGAAACTGGCGGCGGGCAAGCGGGTGTCCGGCTTCAACCAGCACAAGGATCTAGTGCCCACGTTGCTGGAATTGGCCGAAATTGATGCTGGCATCGAGTTCGACGGGCGCTCACTGCTGCCGATGATCGACGGACAGGTCGCTTCGCACGAGAGCGGAATATACATCACCGAATGCACGTGGATGCGTAAGCACGGTTGGCGCACGCCGCAATGGAAGCTGATGCTTGCGTTGGAGCCGGATTTTCATTTCAAGCTGCCGGTGGAGCTTTACAATCTGATTGAAGACCCGGATGAGAACTGCAACCTGGCGGATGAGTTGCCGGGCGTGGTGGCGGCTCTGACCGCGCGCCTGGATGCCTGGGTGAGCAAGCGCGAGGCCGAGACCGGGCTGCTGAATCCGATCCATCACCAGGGCGATTGGCACGGCATCAAGGGGGTCGGCGCATTTACGAGTTCGCAGCAGGCCTACGATTCCCTGCACATCGGCGACGCCAGCGCGGCGCGGCGGCTCCAGGCGAAATCGAGGGAGGTCGAGGAGAAGGAATAGCGACGGTCGCATTTCCACCGCTACCGACAAGGATGGTAGATGGCATCATCGCAGGCAAAGCCGAATATCGTCCTGCTTGGCATCGACTCGTTGCGGGCCGACCACATGAGTTGCTATGGCTACGAACGGCTGACCAGCCCCCATCTGGACCTCTTTGCCCGGCAGGGAGTGCTATTCGAGAATACATACAGTTCCCATATTCCGACCACCAGCGCCTACGCCTCGATGCTCACAGGCATGGACGTGTTCTCAACGCAGGTGGTGGCGCTGCGCCATCAAGGCCCTTTGCGTCCGGAGGTGAAGACTCTGGCGGAGATTCTGCGGGACGAGGGCTATCACACGGTCTGTGTGGGGTTGTCCGCCAGGCCCAGCAGCCGCGGTTTTGACGACTACCTGAGCTACGCCGCGCAAGGCACTTGGGCAGAGGGAGGCATCCCCAAGGCACAGAGGCTGAACGAGCAGGCGTTGCCGGCGTTGGATCGCCTGGTTGCGGGTGACAGGCCGTTCTTTCTCTTCCTGCGGCACATGGATCCCCATGCGGCCTACCTGCCGCCGGAGCCATTCGAGCGCATCTTTTATCATGGCGATGAATGCGATCCCGCCAACCGGTCTATGGAGCCGGTGCTGGCCTTCGAGCCTTGCCGGGAGACGCTGATCGCAGCATCGCCGCCTGGCATAAGCGACAAGGATTACCTGATCGCCCAGTATGACGGCTCCATCGCCTACATGGATGCCGCCATTCAGTCGATCTTCACTGCGCTGGAGGCGCACGGTATCCTCGGCGAAACGATCGTGGCCGTCAACGGCGACCACGGCGAGACGCTCTACGAACATGAATGCTGGTTCGATCATCATGGCCTCTATGACAATGTTCTGCATGTGCCTCTGATGCTGCGCTATCCGCCGAAGCTGCCGGCCGGTCAGCGGGAAGCGGGATTCAACCAGCACAAGGACCTGGTTCCGACCCTGCTGGAATTGGCGGAGATCGACACAGGTATTGTATTCGACGGGCGCTCGTTGCTGCCGATGATCGAGGGCAGAGTGGCATCGCATGAGAGCGGCATTTACCTCACCGAATGCGCGTGGATGCGCAAGCACGGATGGCGCACACCGCAATGGAAGTTGATCCTGGCGTTGGAGCCGGACTTTCATTTCAAGCCGCCGGTGGAGCTTTATAATCTGGTGGAAGACCCGAAGGAGAATTGCAATCTTGCCGAAGAGTTGCCGGGCGTGGTGGCGGCATTGACTGCGCAACTGGATGCCTGGGTGAGCAAGCGCGAGGCGGAGACCGGGCTGCCCAATCCCATCCATCATCAGGGCGACTGGCATGGCATCGAGGGCGTTGGCGCATTCGCCAGTTCGCAGCAGGCATATGACAATTTGCGTATCGGTCGTGCCAGTCAGGAGGCGTTGCTGCGGTCGAAAGCGCAAGAGGTCAATAAAGGAAAATAGAGACAAAACCGGGCGAATCGGAGCTAGGCCAGGAGGCTATCGGTCAGCCTGGTCTGCCACATCACCCTACAATGGAGCGACATTCATGAAACTTGGCGCAAATACGGTACTGTTCGGCGGCTATGATATGGAGACCGCGTTTCGCTGCCTCGCCTTGGCCGGCTACGACGGCGTTGAAGTCTCGGCCATTGACGGGATGAGCGAGCATCTGGTGTTGGCGCGCTGGCAGGAGCTGGCGCCGGAGGTCAAGCGGCTTGCGCAGGCTTACGACCTGGAGTTGCTGGCGATGGAGCAGCCCAGACGCGATGCGGACATCATGGAGCGGGCGATGCAGGCGGCGGTGGAGTGCGGCATCCCGATTGTCAACTGCGGGCCGGGCGGCACGAGCAATGACGAGGAGAGCCTGGCGCAGACAATTGACGAGCTAGGCGCGCTTGCGCTGATGGCGGAGAAGTACGGCGTCACCCTGTGCGTGAAGGCGCACGTGGGGGCCAGCATCTTCGACACGCCCACAACACTGCGGGCGATGGAGGCGATCAGTTCGCCAAACTTCGGCATCGACATGGACCCGTCGCACATTCACCGGGCCGATGAGAATCCTGTAGAGGCCATCGCCGCGGTGATCAGCCGGGTGAAGCACGTCCACATCCGCGATTGCAAGGGGCGCCAGCAGGGGCCGGGCAAGCCGGAGTTGCAGGCGAACGGTCGCGGCGATATCGATCTGGTTGGATACATCGGTGTCCTGCACGAGAACGGCTACGACGGCCCTCTGAATCTGGAGGTGATTGGGGCGAGGGAGTACAGTCTGGAGCAGTGCTGCACCATCGCTGCCGAGAGTCGAGGCCATATGCAGGCCTGTTTGCAGGCGTGCGGCGCGCGCTGAAGCGCCGCGGCACGTTCAATCAGAGTCAACGGTGGTGGATCATCAGTTTCAAGTCATGATGAGGAGAGGTTGATGCTCACTCAAACACAGATCGAACAGTTTCATGTCAACGGATTTCTCAATGGCGGGCAATTGCTGAGCAGCGAAGAGGTGGAGACGCTGCGCACTGAGGTGATGCGGGTCATTGACGAGCGGGAGCGCACGGACATTCCCCAGCCCGTGCATGTGCGCAACATGAGTCGCGACGACAGCAGGTCGGTCTGGCAGATTGTCAATATCTGGGAGGCCAGCGAGGCGTTTCTGCAGTTGATCAGCCGTGAGGAAATCACGACCGCCATCTCCCAGTTGACGGGGGCCAGCGAGCTTCGCATCTGGCACGATCAGATCCAATACAAGCCGCCCCAGCACGGCGGCACGACCCATTGGCATCAGGACGCGCCATTGTGGCCGATCATCAGGCCGATGACAGAGGTGACGGCGTGGGTGGCGCTGGACGACGCCGACAAAGCGAACGGCTGTATGTCGATGGTGCGCGGCTCGCACCAATGGGGCAACAACATCGAATACCTTAAGCAGCTGGAAGCGATCCAGGCAATGCCGATGGAGTTTCAGGGGCGGGCTTTGCAGGTGGCGAGCTGTCCTGTGAAGAAGGGCGAAGTCCACTTTCACCACGCGCTCACGTGGCACGGCTCTCACGACAATGCCAGCGACAGGCCGCGCCGGGCGATCGCTCTTCATTACATGACGAACGAAACGCGTTTTGTCGCCAGCGGCGAGCATGTGATGAAACAGTTTGTAGAAGTGGGCGATGGCAAGCAGATGCGGGGCGAGCATTTTCCGCAGGTGTATCCGCAGCCATGAATCTGTAGAGCGAACCTGCAATTGCAGACTGGAATGCCCCATGACGTTCTACACGGACGACGAACTCGCGGCGCTTTTCACGGATGGTGAGTCCCATTTGACCGAACGCAAACGGAGCGCAGGAGACCGAAGCGCCATCCGCCGAAACATTTGCGCTTTCGCCAATGACTTACCCGGCACCGGCAAACCAGGTGTGATATTTATTGGCGCTGAGGATGATGGGGCATGCGCAGGCATCTTAGTAAACGATGAACTACTGCGCACTCTGGCGCAAATGCGAGATGATGGCAATATCCTGCCCCTTCCATCTTTGACGGTAGAAGGAAAGAGGATCCTGGGTTGCGAGATGGCGGTCGTCCAAGTGGCTCCCAGCGCCAATCCGCCGGTTGCCTATCAAGGGCGAGTCTGGATAAAGGTAGGGCCCACAGTTCAACTAGCCTCGCCTGAGGAGGAACAGCGCCTGGTCGAGCGGCGGAGGGCCGCGGACCGCCCGTTTGATATGCGCCCGGGTACGGATTCAACTCTGGACGACCTGGACATGGGGTATTTCGAGTCGGCCTATTTGCCGGCCGCGATTGCGCTTGAAGTACGGGAAAAAAACATGCGTTCAACGGACCAACAGCTTCGCTCATTGCGTCTGTTGGGGCAAGGCGCGCCAACCTGGGGGGCGCTACTTGCATTGGGCCGCGATCCGCAGTTCTGGATTCCGGGCGCCTATGTGCAATTCTTAAGAATAGCCGGCGCCTCCCTGACCGACCCAATCAGGAATCGCAAGGAACTGACAGGGCGGCTTGAAGATGTAATGCTTCGTCTGCAGGAACTCATTGAGATTAACATCTCGGTTCGTACCGAAATCGGATCAACTCCAAGAGAGATCCGTTCGCCAGATTATCCTTTGGAGGCGCTTAGGCAGTTGACAAGCAATGCAGTAATGCACCGCAGCTATGAGAATTCCAATGCGCCGACTAGAGTACACTGGTTTGAGGATCGAATCGAGATTCATAGTCCTGGCGGTTTGTACGGCAACGTTACACCTGAGAACATTCACCAGGGTGTGACTGATTATCGCAATCCTTTGATCGCGGAGATCATGCACCACTTGGGCTTCGCCCAACGCTTTGGCCTTGGCATAGAACTAGCCAAAAAAGAACTGAGAGATAACGGCAATCCCCCCCCGGAATTTGCTTTTCTTCCCACCCATGTTTCCGTTACCTTGAGACCATGCAAATGAAGAGTATCGCTTTTTTCAATAACAAGGGAGGGGTCGGCAAGACCTCGTTGGTCTACCATCTTGCCTGGATGTACGCGGATCTTGGCCTTTCCGTGGTCGCGGCAGACTTTGATCCCCAAGCCAATCTCACCACTATGTTCCTGACGGAAGATGATCTGATAGAACTCTGGGAGGAAGACAATCATGCTCGCACCGTGTATGGCGCATTTGAACCGCTTCTGGAGGGGACGGGAGACATTGCCGAACCCCATACAGTAGAGGTGGCTCCCGGTTTGAATCTCTTGGTTGGCGATCTTGCGCTCTCTTCGGCGGAGGGCGATCTGTCCAGCGAATGGCTGAACTGCCTTGACAGAAGACCGCGCGCATTTCGCGTCATTAGCGCCCTCTGGCGCATGGCGGCGCGGGCAAGTGAACAGACGGAAGCCCACGTGGTCTTAATAGACGTCGGCCCGAATCTGGGCCCGCTCAATCGGTCCGCGCTAATGGCGGCCGAAGAAGTGATAATCCCACTAGTCCCCGATCTATTCTCTTTGCAAGGCTTGAGAAACTTGGGCCCGACGCTTATAGATTGGCGTCTGCAATGGCAAGAGCGCCTCGATCAGAGACCTGAGTCGCTGCGAGACTACCCGCTTCCGGCCGCGACAATGATCCCTAGCGGCTATATTGTATTGCAGCACGCGGTCCGCCTTGACAGACCTGTAAAGGCTTACGGTCAGTGGATGCAACGGATTCCACAAGAGTACAGGAGATCTATTCTTCAAGGTGAAGCTGATTATGACGGGATCACGACCGACAACGATCCCTACTGCCTGAAAAACCTGAGGCACTATCGTAGTCTTATGCCATTGGCGCAGGAGGCTCGAAAGCCGATATTCTTGCTTAAGCCTGCGGATGGAGCTATCGGCGGGCACATGCAGTCGGTGCAGAGTTGTTACGACGACTTCCGTGATCTGGCCAAGCGAATTGCGAAAAGCGTCGGCCTGACTCTGCCATTTGAGCCGCATTCGGATAGGCCGGTACCTATGCCCGGACCTTGAATGGCAACGCATAATGGATTTCAGTATGGAATATGTGAATACAATTGTCCATGGAGACTGCGAAGAGGTGCTGAAAGGGTGGCCCGATAACTCGATTGACCTCATCTTCACGTCGCCGCCCTATGCGGACCAGAGAGCCAGGACGTATGGCGGCATCAAGCCTGATGAGTATGTCGACTGGTTTCTGCCCAAGGCCGCCCAGTTCCTGCGCGTGCTGAAGCCGACCGGAACCTTCGTGTTGAATGTCAAGGAGAGGGTGGTTAAAGGCGAGCGCCATACCTATGTCCTGGAACTGATCATCAGGATGCGTGAACAGGGATGGCTGTGGACAGAGGAGTTCATGTGGCACAAGAAGAACTCCTATCCAGGTAAGTGGCCCAATCGCTTTCGAGATTCCTGGGAGAGGCTGTTGCAGTTCAACAAGCAGCGCAAGTTCCATATGTACCAGGAAGAGGTGATGGTTCCGGTGGGGGACTGGGCAAAGACCCGCCTACAACAGTTGAGCGAAACGGACCGAATAAGGGACGAGTCCGGCGTTGAGAGTGGATTCGGCAAAAATGTGTCGAACTGGGTAGATAGGGAAAGGGTCTATCCTACCAACGTTATCCACATGGCAACAGAGTGCTCAAATCGCAGCCATAGCGCTGCCTTCCCAGAAGATCTGCCCGCTTGGTTTATCAAGCTTTTCACTCAGGAGCACTGTACTGTACTTGATCCCTTCATCGGTTCGGGCACGACAGCCGTCGCTGCCAGGAAACTGCAAAGAAACTATATTGGCATTGACATCAATAATGAGTATTGTCAGCAGGCCAGAAAGAGGGTTTCGCAGATTCCGTATCGGTTGTTAGAAAAACAATCCTCCTACACCACTGACAAGAATAATGAAGACACTTTCTCTTGAAAGAGTGAATACTTACGTCAATGAGAATATTGTTGAGTTCCACCAGAGAAAGATCGAGTCTTTGGAAAAACTAACTCTGTCGAAGCTTCTCAGAAAAAACCCCTATCTTTTCAGGGCCAAGGACATTCGGTCTGCGGGGACATTGATGAAGGGACTGCTCGACGCCTTCCTCTCATCTTCGGAAGAAAAGCTGTTTGGGGATTTCCTGGAGAATCTTGCTGTATTTGTCGCGGGCGAAACCTGTAATGGTCGAAAGTCAAGCGCCCAGGGAGTGGATCTGGAATTTGAGAGCAACGGAGTCCACTACATAGTTTCGATAAAGTCCGGCCCAAACTGGGGAAATAGTTCTCAGCACGGGAAACTTGAGCAAGACCTGAAGACAGCCGTTGCCCGACTTAAGCAATCGAAACATGAATTAAACGTTCAGCCAGTGCTTGGCATTTGCTACGGAAAAACGCGGACAACCTTTCCGCGGGGTTATATGAAGGTTGTAGGTCAGAATTTCTGGTTTTTAATTGGCCAAGACAGAAACCTATATATAGAAATTGTCGAACCCATTGGCTACCGCGCGACGGAGCACAATGAGAGATTCAATGAGGAAAGGGCAAGGGTTGAAAACAGATTTGCAGGAGAGTTCATCGAAATGTATTGCGAAAGGAATGGTTCCATAGATTGGGTTAAGCTCATTGAGTTTAACAGTGGAAATTTGGACCTGAGTTAGATTCCCTAACGAAAACTGAAGGCAAGGAGCGTTTTAACGGCCAGTAATTGCGCGAAGTATTGCCGAGTCTCTAGGAGAGCAATTGCCGTGACACTGCTGGAAACTCAGTGGTTGAAGGCGTACAGCTAGAAAGCCCATTACAGCGGGAGCATTTCCTCATGATCCGAATCGGTATCGTCGGCTGCGGCCGTATTCTGAACGCCCATCTGCAAGGCTATCGGCTGCTGCGCGAGGCCGGTTATGACGACTTCCGCATTACCGCGTTGTGCGCCCGCAACCGGGACGACGCGTTGATGTTCCGCAAACGGGGAGAAGGTCCGCCGCCGCGCGCGGCTGTGCTGGCGCCGGAAACGGGCGACCCGTTGGCCGCGCCCCACATCTACTTGGACGAGTTTCAGCCGGACACCGACGCGGCCGTCTTCACCGACTACCGCGAGATGATCGAGGCTGGCGTTGTCGATGCGGTCAACGATTTCACAACGCTGTCGATGCACCACCAGATTGGCGCGTCCGCGCTGGATGCCGGTCTGCATCTGTTGGTGCAAAAGCCGTTGGCGATCTCGGTGGCCGCGGCACGTTTGCTGGTGGACAAGGCCAAGTCAAAAGGGCTGACGCTGGGTCTGTTCGAGAATGTGCGCCAGTCAGCGGCCACGCGTGCCGCGGCTTGGGCCATTCGCCAGGGACTGATCGGCGACCTGCAATTGGCCCTGTTCGGCGGCATCGGCGGGCTGTGGTCGCCGGACAAGATCGTGGCCGAGACGCCCTGGCGTCATCGCAAGCTGGAAGGGGGCGGCGGCGGCGCGATCGACATCGGCGTGCATGTCATGCACATGGTACGCTATGTCTGTGGCGAGGTCGCAGCGGTCAGCGGGACCGTGCGAACTTTCGAGCCGGTGCGCTATCTGTATGGGGACCCGACCGCCGGCCCATCGGTCGAGGCCAACGTGGACGACACCTACCTGTCGACCGTCACCTGTGAGGGCGGCGCGCTGGCGCAGTTAATGTGGTCATGGGCTGGCCGCGGCGAGGAGACGCCGATTCCCGGCGCGCCGGTCTTCTACGGCAGCCGGGGCTGCATCAAGGGCGGTGAGATTGTTGCCGACAGCGGCGGCCGCCGCAATCTTCTGGACACTTTCTGGGCGGACGCGGAGCCGGAACTGTTGGATACACTGTTCCCCGTTGTCGGGTCCGCGCGGCTGACCGACGCCTTTGCCATTCAGCAGTATGATTGGCTGCAAGCAATCGAACGCGGCGGCCAGCCGGAGACCGACGGGGAAGAGGGCTTGCGCGACCTGGCCGCGGCGTTGGGCATGATCGAGTCCTCAATGCTAAGGCGGACCGTCACGTTGGAGGAGGTGCTCACCGGCGCCGTACGAGGCTACCAGCGGGAGATCGATGATCATTTCGGGCTGGCTTAATGTGCGTTCACATTGAGAACCCGCTTTTTTCTGAATTGCGTATTCCGTATTGCGTAAGGGCAGGCGAGACGGCCACGTTTCAATTGCGTTATCCGCCCGAAAAGTCTCGGTTTCAAACGGGATTCACATTAGTTCTTGACGCTCCTGTCTCTTGTGGCCCTCTCTACCAAGCTATTTTGAAACAAGAACGCAAACCGCAACGTGAATCGCTTCCATAAAAGGTAGTCGGAACAGGCATCGGCGAGACAAAAGAGTGAAGACAAGTGCCCGCTATGCGAAAATTGTGGAATGGTCTGAGGAAGATCAGTGCTATGTCGGCAGTTGCCCCGGTCTCTTATATGGTGGATGTCATGGTGATGACGAAGAGGAAGTATTCACAGCACTGTGCCGCATTGTGGAAGAAACAGTTGCACTAACCATACAGGAAGGGAGGCCACTTCCTTCGCCTACAGCGGGCAAAGACTATGCAAACAGGATGTTAGAAATCGTCTGAAAGAGTGAGCCAAAGGAGCCGATTGGCTCCGCCCAGAATACAAGAAGCTCCAGGAGCCGTTCTCTATCGTTCTTGGAAATCGAGTTTGGGAGAGATCTATATGCGACGCGTCGGGATCGTCGGAGCGGGCGGGATATCCAGAACGCACGCGGACCGCTGGGGGCAGATGCCTGGAGTCGAACTTGCCGGGTTTTACGACATCGCAGAGGAGGCCGCCGGGCGCGCTGTCGAGCGGTTTGGCGGCAAGGCATTCGGCAGCTTGCACGAACTGCTCGATGCGGTCGACTATGTGGACGTCTGCACGCCGGGGCCGGCCCACACTGAGCCGGTGATCGCCGCGCTGGAGGCCGGACTGCCGACCGTTTGCGAGAAGCCACTAGCCAACAGCGTCGCCGACTGCGAGCGAATCGTGGACGCGGCCGAGCGCACTGGAACGCCCCTGTTTGTGGCCATGGTGGTGCGCTTCTTTCCTCAATTTGCCAAGGCCAAGGAGGTGTTGGACAGTGGCGCGATCGGCGCGCCGGGCGTGATCCGCACGGTGCGCAGCGGAAGCTTTCCCGACTCGAATGCAGGTTGGCGCAGAGGGCTGGCGATTACCAGTTACTATGCTGACTTTGCCCAGAGTGGAGGCGTGCTATTGGATCTCTGCATCCACGACATCGATTATCAGCGCTGGTGCTTCGGCGAAATCGAACGTGTTTATGCCCAGGGGATGATGTTCGCCGGTAAGGAGCCGATAGACCACGCTCTGCTGACAGTTCGATTCGCCAACGGCGCGGTCGGCCACATCGAAGGCAGCTGGGCCTATCCCCGCGGGCGCTTCTGCACCCGCATCGAGATCGCCGGTACGGAGGGAATCATAGAGTGGGATTCGCGGGCGCGGGCGCCGGTTGACGTCGCGCTCGCTAACGAGGACGGATCTCTGGCGGCTTCCAGCGGTTCGCCCACCGTTCCACAGGACGATCCGTACTATGCTGAATTGGCCCATTTCGTCAGTTGTGCGGAGGCCAGCAAGCCGTTTCTGGTCTCTCCTCATGATGGGCTGATGGCGGTGAAGGTCTCACGGGCGGCGATAGAGAGTCTGGAGACAGGGAAGCCGGTCACAATCAGCTAAACTTTCGTAATGCGTGTTCTTATTACGTAACTCGTACAGGCAGCGCCTGAAAAAGAGGCAACAGATCGAATGACAAACGACAATGAGAAGAGTGGGACGGAGGAGAAGCGAGTGTTGCCTTCTGCATCCGATGTCCGTCTCGGCCTGTTCAGCTTTGCCCATATGCATGCGGCGAGCTATGTCCACTTCCTTTCGCAGATGCCGGGCGTTACACTGGCGGGCATCTATGACGATGACCCGGCCCGCGGCGGACGTTTTGCCGACCAATACAATGCTCCATACTTTGCGCAGGCGGAGAGTCTTTTGGCTGAAGGGCTGGACGGCGCAATCATCTGCTCGGAGAATGCGACCCATGCCCCCCTGGTACTCCAGGCTGCCGGGCGAGTGCAAGCTATCTTGTGCGAAAAGCCGATTGCCACCACCGCCAGCGACGGGCAGACGATGATCGACCGCTGTCGAGAAACGGGCACGAAGCTACAGATCGCCTTTCCGATGCGCTACGCGCCGCCGGTGATTGACTTGAAGGAGAAGCTCGACGCGGGCCTTTTGGGCGAGATTTACAGCGTCAAGTGTGTCAATCACGGCTCGATGCCGGGCCGCTGGTTCGTCGATCCGGAGCTGGCGGGCGGCGGCGCGGTGCTCGATCACACTGTGCATGTGGTTGACCTGTTACGCTGGCTGTGGAAAACGGAGGTGGAGGAGGTCTACGCAGAGGTCGGCCACGAACTCCTGCATCCGGGACTGGGAATAGACGACGTGGGCTTGCTCAGTTTCCGGCTCACAAACGGCGTCTTTGGCACACTGGACACCAGCTGGTCGCGCCCGCCCAGCTACCCCACGTGGGGCGACGTAAAACTGGATGTCCTCGGCGAACAGGGCTTGATCTGTGTAGACGCCTTTGAGCAGAACCTCCAGGTCAGTTCGGACAAGGCGGGCAAAACGTCCTGGGTCCACTGGGGGAGTAACAGTGACAAGGGACTGTTGGCCGATTTCGTAGATATGATCCGCGCGGGCCGCGAGCCGTTCATCAGCGGTGAGGACGGTCAGCGCGCGCTGGAGGTTGCGCTGGCGGCCTACGAATCGGCGCGGCGGGCGGAGCCGGTGCGACTCAACGTATAGCGTATTGCGTAATGCGTAAGGTCAACGCTGACGACTCGCCAGTGAATGTAGTCGAGGCGCAGCCGAGAGATTCAACTCTACCCTTTGACAACAATTTGTCAGGCTTTGAGCCAGGCCCAGACTTATGAGACAGAATGCAATCCTGCGGGCGCGCAGGATTCTCCAATGTGACCCCCTCTTTTTCGACACGGAGACGACCGGCTTTCGCAGAAACGCGGAGATTGTCGAGATCGGTGTCGTTGATGCCGAGGGGCAGACGGTGCTGGAAAGTCTGGTGCGCCCGACGCGGCGCATTCCCGCTGATGCAACCGCCGTGCATGGCATCACCGACGAAATGGTTGTGGACGCGCCGGAGTGGCCGGAAATCTGGCCGCAGGTGAGGCAACTCTTTGCCGACCGCAGCGTGGGCATCTTCAACGCCGACTTTGACTTGCGCATGATGCGGCAGTCGCACGAGCAGCATGGGCTGACATGGGAGGCGATGGGAGGGAGCGCGTTCTGCGTGATGAAGATGTATGCTCGATACTATGGGGCGTTGCAGGGTCAAGGAAACTTCAAATGGCAGAGCCTTAAGAATGCCGGGCAGCAGTGCGGCATCCCCTTGTCGAACAGTCACAGGGCCGTGGACGATGCGAGACTGGCCTGCGCAGTGTTTCGTCACATGGCGCGTTCAGACAGTTCAAGCTAACCTCGGATGCGGCGCGGGCGGGCCACGTGTATGGATCAGGCATTGAAGAGATTCCTGCAAGGAAGGACGCCGCTGGCGAAGGAGCGGCTGGATTGGTCAGGAAGCGGGAAGGAGTTCGTACAGACCCGTTTCACTTACGCGCTTGAGGCAGCGGCATCTCCGCCGCTGAGATTGGTAACGTCTGTCAGAGCGCTATTGACACGCGGCGCGGAAATCATGGTCTTGCGGGATCCGGGCGGCGTGCATATCGTACCCGGTGGACGCGTTGACGACGGTGAAGGACTGTTGGATGCCCTGAAGCGGGAACTGATAGAAGAAACCGGCTGGAGCGTCCGGCGCGAACCGACGTGTATCGGGCTGTTCCACTATTATGTCCACTCCCCTAAGCCGGTCGATTACCCTTACCCCTACCCGGACTTTCTGCAACTCCTGTACAAGGCGCAAGCTGATAGACACATCCCCTCGGCGATGGAAGTCGGCGGCTACGAGTTGGGCACGCGATTCCGCCCGCGCGCCGAGGTGGAACGGATGCCCTTAACCGACGGCGAGTTGACCTTGTTGCGACTGCTTGGCCACGATTGACCGGCGCGCCGGAAATCTGTGGGCAGGCGCTTGGCAGGGCACGGAACAATGAATTAGGAGTTGAATTAGAACTCAACATGATAGATGTTAAGAACTGAGCCTCTGCATCATCCAACTGTGGGCAACCAAACGACCTGACGGGCCAGTCACAGCCCACGCCTTTCTCTGGCCTTTGAAGCGACTTGCCGAAACAGAACGCCCGCTTTGGCCGTATAGTCAGCTACGAATCGCATTTGAAACAGTTGCGACCTTTCGATTCTCCTACTTTTGCGGCGGAGTGGGCTTTTTTGTTCGGCTCTACTTGCTACATACTCGCGTGAACAGGGTCGTTAGAATTTCCTGCCACGGTTTGATTGCCATGGATCGCCTCGACACAATAGAACTCTCATCTCCCGCCGGGCCGCAGTCGCCTGCACAGTTCACGCGTAGCATTTTCCTATCATCCTATCTCAGGCACTCGGTAGCCCTCAACTACAGGACGATCCACCATGAGAATCATGATTGCTGTAACGATGTTTGCGGCGATACTTACGGCTTGCCAGCCGATTGTGCCTGAACCGCAGGCGCCCAATCTCCCGCCTACATCCGAGCCGACACCCACGCCGTCACCTACATCGGAACCGGAAAAGACAACTGTGCAGACACCGGAGCCTTATGACTCGGATCCTCTCTGGCCTGATATGAGGTATACCGAACCCCTGAAGATAGAAGAGTTCGAGATGACGTGGGCTATCTCGGCTGCACAAGCCGACCTGAGAGAGCTGCTAGGAACGGAATTCGAGGCAGATGTGGAGGATGAACTTGGCGGAACAGGCCTGACAGTGTTCTATTACATGTTGTTGCTGCAAGCCCAAGCGAACTGCTTTGAAGACGGCCAACTGCTTACGGACTTGATAGATCAGCAGGCCTCCCGCGTGGGCCCTCGCTTGGTGGCTGAGGCCGAAGCAGAGGACTACGCGAACCCACCTTTTACAAGGCATATCATCCTTACTGTGCTTCTCTTTTCGTGGGAGGAGGGGCTTGACTATTTTTGCATGGATAAGGCTTGTCTGGCTGATGTAGAGGCAACTACGCACTGTGGCGAATGGTTGGACAGGAATCTGGACTGCATTGTTGGAGAGAGTCCTGGCGAGTGTTTGCAGTAGAATTGTAACAACGACAGTTGCCCGCGACCGCGAGACCGACTTGCGGAATCAGGTTCAGGCGAGCCGATGCAGTTCGGTCAGCAGACGATCAGTCTGTTTGGGGCGTCCGACGGAGATACGGATGCAGTTGTCCAGGCCCGTCTTCTGATAGTAGCGCACGAGAATGCCACGTTGCTCCAGCGCCAGTTTCAGGGCGGCAGCGTCTCCATTCGCTGCGCAGTCGAAGCCTTCGACGCGACAAAGAACGAAGTTGGCGCCCGACGGGTAAGGGGAGAGATAGGGAACCGCCTGCAGTTCGCGGTAGAGTCGATCCCGCTCGGCCCTGATTTTCTCCACGATGTCTTGCATGGCGTCGGCGTTGCGCAGACTGGCGAGTCCGGCGACGGTGGCGGCCACACTTACGTTGTAGGGCTGCTTGAACTTCCACAGATGGGGCATCAGCCAGGCCGGGAAGATGCCGTAGCCCAGCCGCAGGCCGGCGATGCCGGCCGATTTGGAAAAGGTGCGCAGAATGACAAGGTTGTCGTGATCCAATACCCAGGGCGCTCGGCTGGTTTCGACAGCGAATTCGACATAGGCCTCATCCAGAACGACGATAATGGGAAGTTCCAGCAGGCTAAGCAGGTCTTCGTCAGGAAGCCAGGTTCCCGAAGGGTTGTTTGGCGACGTGAGAAAGAGCAGTTTGGGGGTTGTCGCTTCCTCTTCATGCGCGGCTAAGTTGACAACATTGCAGATCGTATCGACGTCCACGTGGAACCCATTGCCCCGCCACACTTCCAACACCTCTGCACCGGCCAGCTTGGCGTCGAAGCTGTACATGCCGAAGGTGGGCGGCGCATTGATCACAGAATCGCCGGGAGCGAGGAACAGTCGGCAGAGATAGTCGAGAAGCTCATCCGCGCCGTGGCTGGTCAGAATCTGTTCGACTGGCACCTTGTGCGCCGCCGAACTGACCGTGTGCCGACCGGCCGTCTGGCCTTCTTGCTGCTGCTCCGGCTGCTCGTCTTCCAGGTGAGCAGACAGAGCCTCCCGCAATTCCGTCTGTTGCGGGTCCGGGTAAATATGGTAGAAGGCGTACTCGGCCAAGGCCTCCGCTACCGCAGGGTGCGGCCCGTAGGGATTTTCGTTGGCGTCCAGCTTGACAATGTCCGCAGCAGGAATGCCCAGACGCCGACTCAGCACTTCAAACGGTTGAATCGGCGTGTACTCTTCCAGGCTGGCCAAATGCGGGTTGAGCAGCGACTGAATTGGGGCAGCTTCCATCTTTAGGGTTCATCCTCTCTGTGCGGGGTAGAGTTCAGCCGCTTGCTGACGGCCGCGGCATGTCCCCCAAGCCCTTCGGTGCGGGCCAGCGTTTCGGCGGCCGGGCCGATGGCGGCCAAAGCCTTCTCATTCAGACCGATCAGGCTGATCAGTTTTTCGAAGTCGGTCACGTTGACCGGGCTGTCGAAGCGCGCCGTGCCGCCGGTGGGCATGACATGGCTGGGGCCGGCGGTGTAGTCTCCCAGCACCTCAAAACTGCGCTCGCCGAGAAAGATCCCGCCCGCGTTCTGCACCTTGTCGATCCAGCGCCATGGGTCCTTCACGAGCAGGCAAAGGTGCTCGGGCGCGTACTTATTGGCCAGCGTGAAGGCGTGGGGCAGAGATTCGGTGACGACGATGCCGGATGTGCGGGAAAAGGTTGCGGCGGCGAACTGCGCCCGCTCCAGCTCCTCCAACTGAACGTGGACAGCGGCCTGCACCTTGTGAGCGAGGGCTTGGCTGGGCGTCAAGAGCACGGCGCTGGCCAGGACGTCGTGCTCTGCCTGGGCCAGCAGGTCTGCGGCGGCCAGCTGTGGATCGGCCTGTTCATCAGCGATGATGACCGTCTCGGTCGGGCCGGGCAGACCGTCGATACCGACAAGGCCAAATAGCTGCCTCTTCGCGAGAGTGACGAACAAGTTGCCGGGGCCGCAGATCTTGTCGACCGCCGGAATCGTCTCGGTGCCAAAGGCAAGCGCGCCGACGGCCTGCGCGCCACCGGCCGTATAGACAGCGTCGACGCGGGCAACGGTGGCGGCAGCGAGCGTTACTCTGTTTGGCAAGCCGGTGTCCTGCTGGGGCGGCGTGATGACTACAACCTCGCGCACTCCGGCCACGCGCGCCGGAATGGCGGTCATCAGCAACGTGCTGGGCAAGGGGGCCGTGCCGCCGGGGACATAGATGCCGACCCGTTCGATTGGGCGCACAAGCTGGCCGACCGTGCCTTCTTCATCGTTCTGAATCCAACTTTGGCTGGGCTGGCGGCGGTGAAAGCGTTCGATGCGCTCAGCCGCCAGGATTAGCGCGTCATAAACGTCCGGCTCGATCTCGGCGGACGACCGCAGGATGGTTTCAGGCTCGACGCGCAGATCCTCCACTCTGACGCCGTCCAGTCTTTCCGTCCATTCGCGCACGGCGACATCGCCGCGTTCACGGACATCGGCCAAAATGCGGCGGACGCCCTCATCGGGTCCGATGCGCGCGCCGAAGAGGCGTTCGTTGTCGTCCAGCATTTCTTCCGGCACATCGAATGCGTCCCACGGTTGGCGGCGCAGGATGGATTGCTGCGCGGATTCGGGATCGAGGATGGGGAATTCACGAGACATGGCAGACCAAGAAATGAATTGGGTGATCAGATTAAAGGCTGTATTGAACTGTACAGGGTGTTGATCGAGTGGGGCAGCTTTTTTGTGTGCATCATGGATTCGTAAGAGTCAAAATCCTTATTGGCGCAGACGCTCAGCGTCTTCCACCCGACCCAGCACAACGACGATGTCTTCCTCTTTGATTCGAAAGCTAGCGCTGGGGCTGACGATCAGATCATCGCCCCGACGCACAGCGATGACGGTCAGTTCATACCGCTGGCGCAGGTTCAATTCAGACAACGTATGTTCCCAAGTGCTGGGCGGGGCCAAGAGTTCGACCACGCCTACATCATGGCTGAATTCCAAGTAGTCGACCAGGTGATCTGAAGCCATTTTGCGCCCAAGTCGGCGACCGGCCTCATGTTCGGGCAGGATTACCTCATCCGCGCCAACCTTAAGCAGGATTTCTCGCTGTGTGACATTGAGCGCCTTTGCGATTACCCGTTTCACGCCCAACTGGCGCAGGAGAACCGTGGCCAGCAAATTGCTCTCAAAATCAGTGCCGATACAGACAAGGCCGGTGTCAAAGGTTTCGACACCGACCTGGCGCAGGGCGTCAATGTTGGTCGCATCCAACTGAACCACATGAGGAAGCACACCGCTGAGCGCCTGCACGCGGTCCAGGTCCGTGTCGATGGCCAGAACGGTGCGCCCCTGCTCGACAAGTGTCGTCGCTACCGCCGTGCCAAAACGCCCCAATCCGATAACGACGAACTCCGACTCGCGGCGCTTGCCCCTGAACGGTGAGGGATGGGCGTTTTGATCCTCGCCATTCCCCCCTTTGACGTCAAGAGCAGATGCGCCTGTCTGGGCAGCCAGGGGAGAGAGGCGGCGAAAGAGTTGCCCAAGCCAACGTAGAGCTGTCACTATGCGCTCACCTGGAAGGGGGAATCCGGCCGCATCCAAGTGCCAAACGCGGTGGATTCCTCATTGTCCGTCAAGAGCGTCGCTACCACTCTAGCTACCATTGTGTCCCGCCTCCTGTAGCGGGATAGATCAGATTCGTGCGGCCGATTCGTTCGCAGCAACGCCTGCATTATAGCATAGTCAGCGGGTCTATACCTTTTCAAACGGCCCTTCTCGTGATACCATTCGACTAATTAGTAGCCGTATGAGGATCCCGCGGTATTGGTTGGTTGCGCTGGTCAATCGAACAGTTCAGGAAGAGGTTGTGGGCGCTCCGGTAGGACAGATAGTATGCTTGTAATTAAGGTAGGCGGGGGCAAGGAGCTGAATATCGACGCAATCGTTGCCGATGTCGTCGCTCTGCGCCAGGCGGGAAGAGAGTTGATCCTGGTCCACGGCGGCGCGGAGACGACCAACGAGGTAGCCGAGGCGCTGGGCCATCCGCCCCAATTCATTACCAGCGAGAGCGGCTTTGAGAGCCGTCGCACCGACCGCCGCACGCTGGAGATTTTTGAGATGGTCTACTGCGGCCAGCTCAACAAGATGTGGGTCGAGAAACTCCAACAAGCGGGCGTGAACGCGGTTGGTCTGAGCGGTCTGGACGGGCGCATCTTCGAGGGCAAGCGCAAGGACAAGCTGCGCGTGCGGGTCAACGGACGCCGGCTCGTGCTGCGGGACGACTGGACCGGCACGGTTGAGATGGTCAATGTGGACCTGCTGCGGCTGCTGCTGGGGGCCGGTTACCTGCCGGTGCTGACGCCGCCCGGCGCGTCCGAGAGCGGCGAGGCGATCAACGTGGACGGCGACCGCGCGGCTGCGATGGTTGCCGCGGCGTTCGGCGCGGAGGCGCTGGTGATCCTCTCCGACGTGCCGGGGCTGCTGCGAAACTTCCCGGATGAGTCCAGCCTCATTCGCGAGATTCCACGCGCCAAGGCCGACGACTTTATGCAGTTCGCGGCCGGGCGCATGAAGAAGAAGGTCATGGGCGCGTCTGAGGCCGTTGCTGCCGGTGTGCAGAAAGTGATATTCGCTGATGGACGGATAGACAATCCAATTCGACAGGCGCTCGAAGGGCAAGGGACTCAGATTGCTTGAGCATTCCGTATTGCGTATTGCGTAGTCAGAGGACGGTGGCGACGACTTGGTGAGTTACAGGAATTACGAAGAGTGGGAAGACAGAGTGCCGCGGACGATCAAGGATGATCCAATGTGGCGCATGAAGGTTTACCGCTTGGCACTCTTCATTGGCGAGCTTGGCTGGAAGGATGTAGCGAAACTATACCGGGATCAACGCACGATAACTGTAGCAGGGCAACTTTATCGGGCGCTTGGCTCAATAGGCGCCAACATTTCGGAGGGCTACTCGCGTGGCACTGGCAAGGCACGGGCGCAGTTCTATGAGTATGCACTAGGCTCGTCGCGTGAGAGTCGAGGTTGGTATTTCCACGGTCGCTACGTTTTGGGGGAAGACGTATTTGACCATAGGGGTGAGATTCTCGCTGAAATCTGTCGCCTCTTACTCACGATGATTCCGGCGGAACGCAATTTGACTGCAAGGGAAGAACACGCCATTTATGCTGTAGCGCGTAACAATCAAGAATCGGACTCAGATTCGTCTAAACTACATATGGAACCAGATCAAAGTTCACCCGACACGCAACACGCAATACGCAATACGCAATCCTACGAATCCGGCGTCGTACCCCGGCGCGGCGACACCGTCATGGTCGCGGGCGAAGGCTGCTGGATGATCGACAGTGAGGGCCGCCGCTATCTTGACATGACGGCATCGCAGGGCGTGGCCATGCTCGGCTACAATCATCCGGTATTGACCGCGGCTCTGCAGGAGCAGGCCGGTCGCTTGCACGCCTGCCCAAACTTTTTCCACAATGACACGCGCGCCGCCTTTTTGGATAAGTTGATCGCGGTCACGCCGAGTCAACTGACGCACGCATTTCTGGCGAATAGCGGCGCTGAAGCGATTGACGGAGCGATCAAGTTCGCACGCGTGGCGACGGGACGCACAGGGATTGTGGCCGCCAGAGGCGGATTCCACGGACGCACAGTTGGCGCGTTATCAATTACCTGGAACCCGAATTATCGCCGCAAATTCGAACCGCTTTTGCCCGACGTCAGCTTCATACAATTCAACAATATCGAGCAGTTGGATGCGGCAGTCATTGAAGGCACGGCGGCGGTCGTGCTGGAGGTCATACAGGCCGAAGGGGGCGTCCATGAAGGCGATGCCGATTTCCTGGCCGCGGCCCAGCGACTCTGCCGCGAGCGGGGCACGCTGCTGGTCATTGACGAAGTTCAGACCGGCTTCGGGCGTACGGGCCGTTGGTTCAGCTTCCAGCACTTTGACCTGGCGCCGGACATCATCGCGTTGGCAAAGGGCCTTGGCGGCGGCTTCCCCATGGGCGCGGTCGTCTATACGGATCAGGTTCAGGAGAGCCTTTTCACCGGCGCGCACGGCAGCACCTTTGGCGGCAATCCTTTGGCTTGCGCGGCCGGTGTGGCTGCGTTGAGCGTCTATCAGGACGGACTGATCGAGCGGGCGGAGGCCGCCGGCCACCGGTTGCGTGAAGCGTTGGACGCGGCCATCGGCGGACGCAGAGTCGTGCGCGAAATTCGTGGGCGGGGGCTGATTGTCGGCATCGACCTGCGCACCAAGGCGGTACCATTCCTGAAGACATTGATGGAGAAGCACAGCATTCTGGCGCTTCCTGCCGGCTCGACGGTGCTGCGTCTCCTGCCTCCGCTGATCATCAGCGATGACGAAATCGAACTCGCAGTGGAGGCGATTGCCGCGACCCTTCCCCCGACTACGTAGCGAGAATTGTCTGAAATAGGGTGGAAGCGCGGCCTGACATTTTCACTTTTCATGACCAGGCGATCCAGCGAAGAAGCGCGTACCGGATTCACGGAAAACAGCGCCGGATCGCCCAGAATATCAGGAGAATCGACATGCGTGAAGCGAATCAGAATGGGGCACAGATGCCGAACGGCGCGGCAGCCGAAGACGCGCTGCATGAAGTGATCGTAATTGGCAGCGGGCCGGCAGGTTGGACCGCGGGCCTGTACGCGGCGCGGGCGAACCTGAATCCGCTGTTGATCACCGGCGACGACTACGGCGGCCAGGTCAGCATCACCTATGAGGTCGAAAACTATCCCGGCTTTCCCGAAGGGTTGAGCGGCCCTGATCTGGTCGAGAAGTTCAAGGCGCAGGCCGAGCGGTTCGGCTGCGCCGTCTCCTATGATCATGTCACTGAAATCGTCGTCGACGAGCATCCGTTTACGGTGCGCACGGCTCAGAACAAGGAGTACAAGAGCAAGTCGCTGATCCTCTGCACCGGCGCTCGACCGCGCTTCCTGGAGATCCCCGGTGAGCAGGTGTATACCGGCAAAGGCGTCAGCTACTGCGCGACCTGCGACGGCTTCTTCTTCCGCGGCAAGGAGTTGGTGGTGGTCGGCGGGGGCGACAGCGCGCTCGAAGAGGGCCTGTTCCTGACCAAGTTCGCGACCAATGTTAAGATCATCCACCGCCGGGATGAACTGCGCGCCAGCAAGATTCTTCAGGACCGGGCCTCTGCCAATGAGAAGATCGACTTCGTCTGGAATGCCGTTGTGACATCGATCAATGGCAACGAAAAGGGTGTCGTCTCCGGCGTCACGACCAGGGACACGGTAAACGGCGCGCAGGGGGAAATGGACACCGACGGCGTCTTCGTCTACATCGGCCACATTCCCAACAACGCTCTCTATCACGGCAAGCTGGACCTGGATGAGGACGGTCATCTTATCGCCGATCCGATGACACGCACAAACATTCCCGGCGTATTTGCCGCCGGTGAGATTGCCGACAAGGTCTTCAAGCAGGTGGCGACAAGCGTTGGACAGGGCTGCGCCGCGGCCATGCAGGCGGAGAAGTTCCTGGCCTCACTGGAAGCCGAGGGGCTGCCTGACCTGAGCGAAGATCCGCGCGCCTGGCCCACGCCCGGCACCCCAAAACCGGCAAGCGAATTGGTGGCAGCCGACTGAGACCGGTTTGTCCAGCCTGCTTGCGCTACGCGAGATACGGACGAGCGGCGTTTCGACCGGAGGCGTTTTTCAACAAGGGCATTGAGAGTGGCGAGAGAGAACAGATCCGCAGTGACGCCGCGTTCAATCTCGCCACCACAGCCTGAGCCATCTTCAGCCCTGGCCCGCAGCGCCTCACTTCTTTCATTGGGCGCGGCTGCCAGCCGCGTGCTGGGTCTCCTGCGGGAGGTGGTCATCACCGGCCACTTTGGCGCGTCCGGCCTCGTCAGCGCGTTTACCGTTGCCAGCAGCGTGCCGACGATGTTGTACGACTTCCTCGTCGGCGGTATGTTGAGCGCCGCGCTCGTCCCGGTTCTGAGCGACTATGCCCGACCCGAACGTAGCCCCACGGACAAAATAGAGCGGGCAAACGGCAAGACGGCGCGTCCGAGTCCTGAGTTGGTGCGGCTGGTCGGGGCCTTGCTCAGCCTGGCCGCGGTGACGCTGGCAGGTCTCGTTCTGCTCCTTGTACTCTTCGCGCCGCAGGTGGCACGTGTGCTGGCAGGCGGCTTTGACGACTTCGATCCGGCGCTTCTGCCTCTCACGACTCGAATACTGCGGCTGATCGCGCCTGTCGTCTGGTTCTTCTCAATGGCCGGTCTGTTGACCGCCGTTCTCTACTCGCTCCAGCGATTCAGTCTGCCCGCGGTGGCCACGGCCATCTACAATCTTGGAATCGTGCTGGCTGCTCCCCTGCTGGCCGGGCGCATCGGCATCGCCAGCCTGGCGGTCGGTGTCCTGGTCGGTAGCATGGTACAGTTCGGGCTGATGGCGTGGGATGTGCGCCGGGCCGGACTGTGGTTCAGTGTGCGGTGGAGTCATCCGGCGCTGGCACGTATCGTGCGGCTCTACTTGCCGATCGCCGCGGGGTTGGTCGTCGCCCAGTTACAGATCGCGCTGGACCGGCGCCTCGCCAGCGGCACAGGCGTTGAGAGCATCGCCTGGATGCGCTACGCGACAACGCTTCAACAACTGCCTTTGGGGATGATCAGCGTCGCCATCTCTCTGGCGGCGCTGCCTCGACTCAGTCAGCAGTTCGCCGCCGGTGACGAAAGCGCCTACAGTCAGACACTGGCTGGGGGCCTGCGCATGGTGCTGGTATTGATCGCGCCCGTCCTCGTGGCCCTCTGGCTGCTGGCGGAACCGACCGTTCGGCTTCTGTTCGAGCGGGGGCCGTTCTCGGCCGCGGACACAGTTCAAGTGGCAATGGCCCTCCGCATCTATCTTTTCGGCGCGCTGTTCGCTGCCATCGACTTCCCTCTGATTTATGCCTTCTATGCCCGCAACAACACGCTCCTGCCGGCGCTTGTGGGCGTTCTGAGCGTTCTGGCATATGGGGTCGTCGCTCTAAGGTTTGTCGAAGGGCTGGGCTTTCTCGGCCTTGTCTGGGCGGATACGGCCAAGCAGGCCGCTCACGCGCTGGTGATGCTGGCGCTACTGGCCTGGACGGTAGGGACTCATCGTCGGCAGAGGCATACGAACACTGCGCAACAGGGACCACAAAGTCGACTCAATTGGATGTTGGGGCCAACCGGCAGAACTCTCCTTTCAGTCGGCGGAGCTGCCACTGCAATGGCCTTGGTGATTGCGGAACTGCTGGCACGGCTCAACCCGGCGGGACCACCTACTCTGATGACCGATCTCGTGCAGCTTGGCGTCGCCGGTGGGGGCGGCGCGCTGGTCTATGCCGGTGGGCTGCTTCTGGTCGGGCAGCCGGAGGCGCGGCGATTGTTGAATACGGCGCTGCGACTCCGAAAATTTGTCAGGAACGACTGAGCGCACTTACCGTCATGATGTCTATGCGAAGCAACTCGCGGGTCTTCCACTCCCTTGTGGCCTGGAGTTCCGGCGCGTGCGCGCCGACCAAACTTTCTTTGCGATCCCTGAATAGTCAGCCTGAAATGTGATGCTTATGCAAGTTCTTACGCGCGCTTTGAATGAACAACAACAGTTCTGAAACACAATTGTCTGCTCGTCTGCGCTCCACTGCATCACTGCTTGGCCGCGGCGGCGCACGGCTCCGCAACTTGGCGGGCGCCCTATCCATTGGCGTACTTCACCGAACGGTAAGCAAGGCCATTGTTCTGCTACTTGCCCTGCTTCTTGCCGGTAGCAGCGCACCGACCTCGCTCCAGGCGCGCAACCGCGCCATCAAGACGGCGAGCGCCCTACCGGATTTCAACTTCGTCGCCTGGGAGGTCGGAGCCATAGGCCGGAAAGTCCTGGTTGGCAGACGCCATTCATTGGATGGACTCACCGAGGATACGCAGGTAGCGCTGGTGCGTACCTACTTGTCACGAAGGGAACAGATCGGACGGTTAGAAGAGGAACTCAATCGCACGGTCTCGCAAGCCGTTCAAGATGGCGGTTCCGACCAATTGGCGCCGTCCCAAGGCAATCCAGAACCGGCGCTTGAGGGTCGGAGCAAGCCCGATATGGCCGGCAGTGGGCGGGCAGATTCCCCCGATGCGCCCTCGACCACGGCTTACATACAGCGGGAATTGACGGAATTGCGCCGTCAGCAGAGTGCCGAACGGCCCCGTGTCGAGGCAATCCTTGAACGCCAAGTGCGAGTGGAACTGATCGAAGCCGGCCTGGCAGTGCGGGGCTTTGTCTGGCCCCCAGTCCAGTTTACGTTCATCGAGCCGCCGCTCAAGCTGACCGTCAGCCCCCGCGAACGCATCTCCACGATCCACTCGCGCGTGCTGCAGACCGAATACGATCCGGTAACGCTGGGTGAGAGCGAAAAGGCGATTGAAGCAAGCGCCAACCTGAGCGCACACATCTCAAGGATCGGCGGCATGGCCGTCTACCCGGCGATGGTTGTCGAGCAGGCATCGCTACAGTGGGTACTCAGCACAGTGGCACACGAGTGGACGCACCACTATCTTTTTCTCTTCCCGCTGGGCCTGCGCTACGCCACAAGCGACGAGGTGACGACCCTAAACGAAACTGTGTCAGAAATCATCGGTGAGGAAGTCGGCGAACGGTTAGCGCGGCGCTACTATCGTGAAGCGCTGCCCCCAACAGGGGCAACAGTAGAATCATCCTCTGACGAGTCCTGCTCCTGCAACATATATGAGCTTTGGTCAGAGTCTTTCGAGTTAACTCAGCAGCGTTGGGAACGACCCGGTCGTCCGTTGCAATTCGATTTTCAGCGTGCGATGCGCGAGACGCGGTTGCATGTGGATGCCCTGCTGGAGGCCGGGCTTGTGGAGACAGCCGAAGCCTATATGGAGGCGCGGCGGCGCTATTTCGTGGCGCATGGGTATCCCTTGCGTGTGCTGAACCAGGCCTACTTCGCCTTCAACGGCAATTACGCTACGGGCGCGGCCTCTTCCAGCCCGATTGGGCCGCAGTTGCAGCGGCTGCGCGCGGAGAGCGATGATCTGGCTCATTTCCTGGAGACGGTGCGCTGGTTCACTAGCCTGGCCGATCTGGAGAAGGCGCTGGAGCAATTTGAGAATTGAAGTTTGACTTGATTGCCGCTGCTGGTTTATTCTTGCAGACGAACATCAGAATCGTGCGTGCTTCCTGACACCTTCACTCAACGCAAGGAGTAAAGCAATGAACAGGCGTTTTAGTCGTCGTGATTTTCTTAGGATGGGGGTAGTGACCCTGGGATCGGGCATTCTCATCCCCGCACTGAGTGCGTGTGTTCCCGCGTCGGCGCCGGCGCCAGCGCAGGAAACCGGAGCCGAGGCCGAGGCAGCGCCGCCCCCAGAGGAGAAGGTCGCAATTTTCATCCAGGGGAGTGGCAACAGTTATGGGTCAAAGCCGAAGACCCTTTGGACAGGTTTCCGGTTCTGGACAAATAGCGGCCAGCCCAGTCGCATCATGTGGGAGCCTATCGTTGATTTGGACGAGAACCTTCAGCCGGTTCCGGGCTTGGCGGAGTCGTGGGAGTTTGTCGACACGCAGACGATCCGTTTCAATCTGCGGCCCGGCCTGCAGTGGAGCGATGGCACACCTCTGACCTCCCAGGACGTTGTGTACAGCATGAACATGACGTTCCACAAGGACGCGCGCGATTTGACGGCGGGCGAGCTTTCGCTGATTAAGGGCAGCGCCGAGATGATGGAGGGGACAACTGACGAATTGGCCGGTGTCCACGCTGTGGACGACAACACCTTCATCATCGAGACCTCAAAGCCCGATACGACTTTAGTGTTGTCGATGGCACACCGTTGGTGGGCGCCGATTCCCCAGCACATTTACGGTGGAATCGCGCCGGGCGACCTGGAACAGTCCCCTGAGATGCTGGGACCCAGGGTAGCCTCGGGGCCATACATGATGGAGCGGGAGGAGACCGACAAGTGGTTCGAGTTCGTGCCTAACGAGAACTATTGGCGGGGCCGTGCGCCGCTGGACAGAATCATATATGCCTACGGCGACATCGGCGACATTGTGGCGCTCGGTACGCAAGAACGCTTCCATCATTCGTGGGTACGAGATGGTGAAGTAGCGTCAGCGCTTGAGGCCATGCCGAGCTACTCCGCCATCTGGAAGGAGTACATCCAGGGCTATCGTATGCAGTTCAATCTGACACTGCCCAAGTACCAGGATCCGCGCTTCCGCAAAGCGGTGTGCTACGCGATTGACCGGGAGACGCTGTGCAACGACATTTACAAGGGCTTTGCAACGCCGCTCTACACCGATTTCTTCGAGGACTTGCTGGACCCGTCGGCTGAAGTCTACCGCTTTGACATGGACCATGCCCGCTCTCTGCTGGCGCAGTCCAACTGGAATCCCGATGACACGGTGAATTTCCTGCGCACGACGCAAAGCGGCGCGCCCAACCCGACCGCGGAAGCGGAGATGCTGGCCTACCAGGAATGGTTCACTGATCTGGGTGTCAAGTTTGAGTTTGACACAAAGCCTGATGGCGCCTCGTACACGGCGGCCATCAACGAAATGGAGTTCGACCTGTTCGAGAATCCGCACCGGCCTTACCATATCTACGGCCCATTGGAAATGCAGAACTATCTGTATTCTGCCGAAGGGGTCGGGTTCATCGGTTACAACAACGCCGAGGTCGATGCCCTCATTGAAGAAGCGTTTGTAACCTATGGGACCGATTATGCGAGATACGTGGAGATTGGGCGCCAGATGTCGGTGATCGTCCAGGACGAGGCGGTCTACGTTCCGACCAAGGCCCTGATGGCCGCCAACATCGTGCATGAGGACTTCACCGGTCTCACATCGATCAGCGAAGCCTATCTGACCTACGCACAACCCTGGTTGTGGGATCTGAAATAGTCGTTCGTGCTCAGGTTCGCAACGCTGTCGGGGCATGTTCGAGATATGCCCCGACAGTTCATTTCTCTGCACTGTCGTACTTTCGGGAAGGCAACGGATGTGGCGCTACATCCTCCAGCGGGTTTTTACCTTCATACCAACCTTGTTTGGCATCACGCTCATCAGCTTCGTCGTCATCGCTATGGCGCCGGGCGACGCGGCGACGGCGATGCTGGCTGAGGGTGGTGAGATGATCAGGGCGGCGCAACTGGAGGAGTTGCGAGCCAAGTATGGACTCGACGACCCATTGCCCATTCGCTACGCCCGCTGGCTGGGCCAGTTAGTGCGGGGCAACCTGGGCAGATCTCTGATCGATAGCCGGCCCGTTTCTCATACGCTCGCCCACACTGTAGGACTGACGCTGGAGTTCACGCTCCCCGCATTTGTCATCGGGCTGGCCCTTGCAATCATATTCGGCGCCTGGAGTGGGTTCAGACCATACTCAGGTTTCGATCGCGCTGTCAGTTTCAGTTCGATGATCGTGATCGCAACGCCTTCCTTTGTCCTGGCCCTCCTGGCGCTCTATGTGCTGGCCGTCCGCCTGCCGATACTGCCGTCGGGCGGCAACCGGGATATGCTTGGCGCCGATGCGGCGAGCCTGGCCAAACGTCTTCCCTATTTTATCCTGCCGGTCTCTACTTTGGCGTTGCTAACCGCAGCCGGCGTTATCCGTTATGTGCGCGACAGCGTGATCGATGTTTGCAGCGAGGATTATGTGCGCACCGCGCGCGCAAAGGGCCTCGCGGAACGCTTGGTGTTGAGTCGCCATATCTTGCGCAATGCCATGATCCCGATCATCACGATCAGCACGCTGCGCTTGCCCATACTGGTCAACGGGGCCATTTTGATCGAGACTGTATACGGCTGGGGTGGGATGGGATCCCGAATCGCCCTGGCTGTTTCCCAGCGCGACTTCCCCGTGATCATGTCGGCCACGTTGGTTACCGGCGTCGCCGTACTGGTTTCAAACCTGATCGCAGATATCCTGTACGGTGTTGTCGATCCCAGGATCCGTCAGGGGTAAGCGCAGTCAGGGAGGAGATGGGGTGAAGACGGCGACGGTAGCGCAAGGAACCGACGGGGCGCGGGGAGAGCAGGCGGTTCGCCGGGACGCGCGTAACCGCATCCGCGAATTCTGGACGTTCTTTGCCCAGGACATATGGGCCGTCGTTGGATTGATTATCCTCGTGGTTGTGATCGCGGCGGCACTGTCCGCGCCGCTGATTTCGCCCTATGGCCCGATCGAACCCAATTTCAGTGAGGCGCGTCAGCCGCCTGGGATTGCGCATCCGCTTGGCACCGACGTCGCGGGGATGGACGTTCTTTCACGCCTGATCTACGGCAGTCGAATCTCGTTGGCCGTGGCCGCGGTTGCCGTATTGATCAGCACAACATTGGGAGCGACCATCGGCCTGGCATCCGGCTATTACGGCGGCTGGATCGATTCGGTGCTGCAACGCCTGACTGAGGTGTTCGCTTCGTTCCCGACCTTGATGCTGATGATCGCGCTGGCTGCCGTATTGGGGCCGAGCACACAGAACGCAATGATCATTATCGGAGTCTTTGCCTGGACTCCTCTCAGTCGCCTGATGCGGGGCCAGGCTCTATCGTTGCGAGAACGGGATTTCATCATCGCGGCTGAAGTGATCGGCTGTAGAGAACACCGTATCATATCCAGGCACATTCTGGTCAACACTGTCGGCATGCTGGTGGTGAACGCGGTGTATGGCATACGAAATGCGATTCTTGCCGAGGCCAGCCTCAGTTTCCTCGGCGTTGGCGTACCACAGCCTACGCCAAGTTGGGGCAGCATGGTTAATTTCGCCACGAACATCACCTATCTTCAGTTGATGCCGTGGGCTTGGGCGCCTTCAGCGATCACTCTCGTTGCGGTGATTGCGTCCATCGGATTTGTAGGCGACGGGCTGGCGCGGGCCCTGCGCCGCTGATTCAGCAGTTACGCCTGAGGGCGACAGAGGCTCCGGCTCCAACTGCTTTGGGTGATAAGCTGCTTGCGCGTAAACAGTCTTTCATCGAGACCACAAACGACCATCTTAAAAACACCTCTCAAATTGGGCATTCCCGTATTCGAAACACAACCAACTTTCTTATTGATTTCGCTTCTGATTTGTCTGCCTCCATCTGGCAGCCCGCAGAGCCTTCTGTCCCTCTCAACGACAAGGAAACGGCTCTCTTCCTGATTTTATCTGACACCAAATCTGGGCCACAAGCCTGAGACATAACGCCGAGAAACTAACCGGGAGGGTTAAAGATGAGCATGAATCTTGAACGGGAGCTCCAACGCAGCGAACCGGATTATGTGGTTTACAAACCGGGCAGCATGGACGGCTCCACCTTCGATACGGGGAATGAACATTTCCTGGTATTTGATGGCCCCGATGGCAGGTTGATGACTGTATGGACGCAGAGCAGCTATGAGGGCGCCAGCGATCACCGCATCGTTTTCTCGCGCTCGCAGGACGAAGGGATTACCTGGGCGGCGCCGCAGTTGTTGGCGGGGCCGACACGTCCCGGAGGCGGCGCGCCGGCCAGTTGGGGATTCCCGATTACTTCCAAGTCAGGACGTATCTATGTGATCTATAACCAGCACCAGGGGATGGACGATGTTAGCCCCAACCCTTTTTCCTGCCACACCGGTACGATGGATTGCGTGTACAGCGATGACGCCGGCGTTACCTGGTCGGCGGCGGCTACGATCCCCATGAAACGCAGCCCGTATGACAACCCAGACGCCAATGTGCCGTCGAACTGGATCGTCTGGCAAAAGCCGATCCTCGATCTCCAAGGCCGCTGGTTTACCGGTTTCACCCGCTGGGTCAGCCGGGCGGTGCGTACCCCGCCGCCCAACGATTCGTGGACAAGCCGCGAGTCGGTTACCGAATTCATGCGCTTCGAAAATGTTGCCGACGACCCCCGACCGCAGGATATCGAGATCAGTTACTCTGCCTGGGGATCGGAGGCGCTGCGCGTGCCCCACTACCTCAACCCGATGTTGAGTATCGCGCAGGAACCCAGCCTGGTGCGCCTGCCTGACGAGCGGCTTTTTTGCGTCATGCGCACCATGAGCGGCTACATCTGGTATAGCACGTCCGACGATGATGGCTTGACCTGGCGTCATCCAGCCCCCCTGCTGCGCCGTGACCATGGGCATCCCATAATCGAGCCGCTATGCTGCTGCCCGATCTATCAACTGTCCGACGGGCGTTACATGCTGTTGCACCACAACAACGATGGGCGGTTTGAGGGCTGTGCGCCCGAGGATTCAGATCACAATCGCCGACCCGCTTTCATTGCCCTGGGCGAGTACAGGCCGCATGGCGAGCAGCCGCTCTGGTTCAGTCGCTCCAAGCAGTTGATGGACAATGATGGAGCGCGTATCGGCCCGCGCAAGCGAATTGAAATCGGGGTCTATCCCAGCATGACCAATCGGGGAGGCAATGACGTCCTCTGGCATCCTGAACGTAAGTTTTTCCTGCTGGGCAAACGGATCACGCCGCAGTGGCTGGCGGACCTGGATGTGCCTACGGCGTAAGTAACTGTCCGCAAACAACGTAGCGATTTCAATCAAGCTTGGACTGGTCTGTCGAACGAAACCGTTAAGTTAAAACGGACAGTTACTAAGTGAGCGCTCACCACCCTGACAGGAACTTTCCCTTCACTTGTGTAGAAGATTATGCTGACGCTATGGCAGCACGCTTCGTTTCATGCGGATGGCACGGCCTCCGACGCGGCCGAAATCTCGCTGATCCAACAATTCCCCTTTTCCCTATAAGACCAAAGTCGCTCTCGCGCAGTAAACTGCGCGCCATGCGGACTCCGGCGCGGCTCTTTGCAGTGTTAGACGCGACACATCGCCCGCCCTTACCCAGGAGCAATCCATGACCACCTATCGAACGGGAATCATCGCCTGCGGCATCATCGCCCGCGTCCATGCACGGGGCTGGCAGGGCGTTGAGGGTCGTCCCACCACCATTGGCGCCATAGCCGATACGAATGCGGATGCCCTGCGGGAGTTCGGCGACTTCTTCGAGGTCGGCGAGGAACACCGCTATGCCGACTACCGCGAGATGCTGGATAGAGAGCAATTGGATTTCGTCGATGTCTGCTCCTGGCACCAGCAGCACGCGGAGATGGTAATCGCGGCCGCAGCCCGCCAGCCCAAGGCGATCATCTGCCAGAAACCGATGGCCGTAGACCTGGGCGAGGCCGACGACATGCTGACGGCGTGCGTGCGCAACGGGGTCAAGCTGATGATCGCCTACCAGCGGCCCCACCATGCAACCTGGCTCAAGGCCAGAGAATTGATCCGACAGGGCACCGTTGGCCAGGTTACGCAGATTCAACTGGACGCCGGCGGCAATCTGCTCAATACAAACTCGCACAACATCCGGCTGGCCCTCTTTCTCATGGACGAGCCGCGCGTCGAGTGGGTGCTGGGCGCTGTCGAACGCACGACGGATCAGGTGGAACGCGGGCTGCCGGCCGAGGACGCCTGTCTGGGCATGGCCGCCTGTGACAACGGCGCCACCATCCTCATCCAAGGGAACCTGATCCAAGGACTGGACCAGGGCTGCCGCGTAATTGGCACGCACGGCATCATGGAATTGGACACGACTTCCCATCCGGCAAGCATGATCCCGTCGGACGCGCCGATGCGTATGCCCGAAGGACTCTCGGCCCGCTACAACTACGAGATTGGCACGGCGCGCTATCTCAACGGCGCAAACGAGGGCTGGCAGGAGGCGTCGGAGCCATGGCATGACTGCTGGTCGCACCAGGGCCAGGAGGCGATCGATTGGGTCGAGGGCCGGGTGGAGCAGCCAATCAGCGGCGCGGCGCGGGGCAGGGCTGTGCAGGAGGTGATGATGGCGCTGTTTGAGTCGGCGCGCAAGCGGCGGCGCATTTTTCTGCCGCTCAAGACGCGTGTGAACCCGCTCAGGCTGATGGTCGAGAGCGGGGAGCTGCCGGTCGAATGGCCGGGTCGCTATGAACGCCGCGCCACGCTTGTTCGCGGCGAGGCGATGTCATGGCACGAGGAGTCCCCGTAGAGATTGGCTCCGATTTTTTTGGGAATTATATACTACACGATCCCTAAATCAGTAATTTCGTGGGCCAAATACCCTACGATCTTTGCAAGTTTTTCAGAATGATGGCAACCTGCCTAATGCTTGTTCCGTTCCTGTCTCTCGCATCACTGCGTATCCGGGACGGCCGCGTATCCACTGTTCAACGCTCTTCTTGCCTTTGCTCAGATTGTAACGAGCATGAATCGCTTGTAGATAGGATAACTCATCGCCTCCACCCTTGTACACGGGAACGATGTGATCAACGTGAATCATCCACATATATTCCGGCACCTTTCCACCGGCACCCTTTCTGATGATTTCCAGTTCTTCGGGAATGCCCCTCAAATAGAGAATTGCCGTTAAGGTCTCACCATCTAGGTTGGACTCCACCCTGACAATATCAACGTAGTCCGGTATGTTGTCAGCGATGGGATCAGCCGCCATCTGTCCGGGCAGCATTTCAGAGAAGTCAACGATGACCTGGGTGTCTGTGGCATCGGTCAAAGTTCCGTCGGGGCAATCAGCGAAGCTCCCGTGTGCCGACATCATTGTTGGGACCCGCGTCGATTCTGATGCCTGTGTAGGTTCTGGCGCTTGCGTCGGTTCCGGTGTTTGCAGTGTTTCTGTCGCCGCGGTTGGCTCTGGAGTGATCGGAACGCAGGCGGCAGTGAGAATCGCGAGTCCGACCAATAGGATTTTCTTGAGCATGGTTTGGATCCTTTTCTACAGATTCAAAACCAACTATTCCCGGACTGTTTCCACTCAATCAGAACAAGACAAGCGATAAATCCAGAAGAATATCCGAGACTAAGCAAGAATGTCGGTTCACCAAAGAAGAAGATAAAAGCGACATCACTGAACTGAAGAATGATCCAAGCAATCACCAGTCTTATAGTGATCGAAAGAGATTCCATCCTTGGCATTATGTTGAAGAGGAATCGTGCGACGACGAAAGCGAACGCCACTCCGACGATAATGCCGTACAAAAAGTCTTCCATTGCATCCTCAACACAACTCAAGACCACGTTCAATCAACGGGACTAAATCGACCTTCGATGATGGAGATTCGGGGTCGGCCCGCCGAATTGGGTCAATGTTCACAGTGCTTAGCCCAGGTGTAGCCACACCGTTCACAGAGTAAGTTGTCCCATCCACATGAATCGTGACGGCCGCGCTCTTGCAATGCAGGAATCCCAGATCAACACAATCGCAACTCAGGAAACCGCGCTCAACTGTCAGCGGCCACACCTCACCCATTTGCCCACGGTGAATAGTGATGGTCCCTCCTGACCCTGACTCACAGCCAGACACCACAACAACGAGAAACAGCAGAAGAAGAGAACGTTTCATTTGGGGCTTATATACTTTAGTAGGGCCTTATGCTAGTTAGGAAAGGCCAGTTTCTTAATTTGCAGATAGTCATGTACGCCCAAGAGGCGGTTGATATAGATGCATAAGGTATGAGCAGTCAACTTGGTGTAGAGGCGGGCACACAAGCCCCGGAAAGTGTGTGCATGGTTGGTTTCAATCGAGAATTGAGCGCCCAGTTGACTGTTAACCGTTTCGATGATTTGGCGGACCGAGTCGTAGAGGCGACGGGCAGATGCAGAGATCTGTTTTTTCTGGTTGCTGCGCGGCTTGGTGAGCAGGCGGATGCGATTGTGTTGCCAGAGTTCATCCGCGACCGCTGCACTGATGTAGGCCTTGTCGCCGATGACGATGCGGTTGCAGTGTTCTTCCAGCAGTTCGCGACCGATAGCCAAGTCGCCGACGCTGGCAGGAGCCAGCTCGAAATCGAGGATGAGGCCACCTATCGTGATCAGCATATGGAGCTTGAAACCGAAGACCGTCATTTTTTTGGAGGAGACTTTCCCATAATTTGCCCCATGCGCAGACCAATTGCCGCGCGATTGCGGCGCCAGATGGAACTGAACCACAGGAATGGGCAGACTATCGAGTACACACTGCTCATCCCAAAAGAGGTCCATCTGGGCCAACATCATGCGCCGCATCTCATTGATAATCCACATCAAGTTACGTCGTCGCCGATTGAAGCGGCTCTGCTCCGGCAAGATAGGAAACTTATCCCGATGTGCCTGCATATGACTGAGTAACTCTGTTTCCACATCCCAACCCAGGCATTCGCCGATCAGACAGATGGCTATCAATTCACTATCGCTACACGCCGGCTCTGGCCCCGGTCGTCTCAGATGCCTTTCCAGTAGCTGGCTCATGTCGTCAACGAGCACATATGTCCATAGACAGAAGTCGTCAAAGTGAGCTATCATTCGGTTGGTCCTCCTGGTGAGTCGCTTTGGTTGGTCACGAACTCCAAAGTTATCTCACCAGGGGACTTTTTTCAAACGCTATCTAGCATAAGGCCCTAGTAGCCAAGCAGTAACGGTTATTGGCTATCTCCATACTCCAGAATGTCAAAAAACTAGAGAATCAGTGGTTTTGAGCTTTTAGCGACCTGTTGTCAACACACTTCGGTAACGGAGGCCGGATTTAGAAATCCGGGCAGGTAGCGATCACCACCTATACAGTCATTGCGCTCGGTATTGTCATGGTGATAGCATTTCGTGATTCTGTGCCTACCATGGAGATGAATTTCTCCGTTACAGTAGCTGCAAAAATAGTGGCCTTGTCCAGGTTCCGCAACACAGACATAAACGAGTCTTGAATCATGTAAGTGTGTATCACTCGGATTGACTTCTATCGTCCGGGCCAGATCAATTCTAGTGTCCACATCAAGAGGGGCTTCTATCGCAAAGATCATTTGGAGTTCCTTTTCATGGTCTTAGTCGCTCTTTCCCCGCCGTCGCTTCTCGAATCGCCATTCCCCCCGTTTCTTCGGCTTCGAGTTCAAGACGACACGGGCGATGTTTTCTGGCGTGTCAGGAATGGGATCAGGAAACTCAAGCGGTGGACGCCCAACAGTCCGTTTTGGACGAGGTTCTATCGGTTCTTTTGGGTCTTCTCTTGGAATAGATCGTTTTCGTTTTGAAGTCATTTTGGGCACCCCTTTTCCCAAAATTTGTACCCCGAAACGCTCATTTTGTAAAGAGAAAGGCCCCGGACGGCAGGGCGATTGCATCTAAATCTGGACGCCAAATCAGTCGGAAATTCGCCAAAAAGAATGTAATGATAAATTGAAATCGCTACCAGCTTGCTGATTGAAGGTGGTTTACGACCAAGATTGCGGCCATCAATTGCCGGAAACCGTCAGATTCCTTGGCTGCGCGCCATGATTCGTACATTTTTCGGTTTCTTACCCTGAACTGGATTCAATTTAGGCAGCTTCACGAGGTCTTGATCCAATTAGATGCGATTGCCCTGCCTTGTGGGAGGGGTGTGGTCCAGATTTGGGGACATCCCCCTGGGAACGCGGGCGTCTCGCCCGCAGCCCGTGTCGCTGGCCAGAGACACGCCCCAAACCCGCCCCCATTTTGAACTGCACCCAGTGGGAGACCCTGCCACACACCATAAAAGGAGTGTGGTATAATATCTGTCGTGCCGGCATCCGGCCGAGCCAGACCCCGTTGCGCTCCCTGGCCGCCTGCCAGCAGCGACGGCCTCCGCAAACGCAAACAAGACGTTTCCCTTCGTATAGTAATCCTGGGGGGGGGGGGGGTAAAGCGGACAAAGCGGACAAAGCGGACACTAAATAATTCTATATATTGGAAAATCTCGACCCTGCCAGCCAGGTTCCCCGACCGATTATGACACCAATACCGTAACAAACCCACGCTCATATAACGAAGCGGTAGCGCATCCAACCATTCCTTTTGAAGTTTTTTTGGCGGAACTGTCTTCCATTGGGGCGCCAATTCAAAAAAATTGTCAAACCCGCCGTCAATACGTCCGCATCCAGACCTGGGAATCTCCTCGTACTGTCAACTACAGGTCAGGCCAACCTGCCAACGCAACGGCTCCTGCCATCATCGTCCAAAAATCTCGGATGCACGCGGAAGATGTTCTGGCGTTGACAGCCAGCGGTGTTTCCTATACAATCAAGAAATTGTGCTTTCATGGAGAATCAGCAACCGCCAACTCAATGTGCGTTTGACGGGCAGCCAATTCGTCGCGGAGTTCCATGCGGCGCCAGCAAGCAAAGCAAGCCAGGCAGAACGCCAAGTAATCCGCCATGCTCCTATTTGTTGTAAAACGAGTCCTCTTGATGATCCCCACGCTCGCGGTGATTTCCGTGATCTCCTACATCATCATCGAACTGCCGCCCGGCGACTATGTGACGACCTACATCAATCAGTTGATGGAAACGGGGGACGTTCCCGCCCATGTGATCGAGAACCTGCGTCACCAGTACGGCCTTGACCAGCCCTGGTACGTGCGCTATTTGAAGTGGATAACCCGCTTTTTGCGCGGCGACATGGGCTATTCGCTGGCCTGGCATCAGCCGGTCCGGGACCTGATCGGCGCGCGGCTGCTCATGTCGTTTCTCATTTCATTCGCGGCGCTAATGTTTACGTGGGTGGTGGCGTTCCCGATCGGGATCTACTCGGCGGTGAAACAGTACTCTTTGGGCGACTATTTCTTTACGTTTACAGGATTCCTGGGATTGGCAATCCCCAATTTTCTACTGGCGCTGATCCTAATGTATCTCGCTTACAAATACCTGGACACGGGCGTAGGCGGCCTGTACTCAAAGGAGTATCAGGGCTCGCCCTGGAGCTTCGGGAAGGTCATCGACCTGTTGAAGCATCTAGCCATTCCCATTGTCATCATCGGCACGGCGGGCACGGCGGGGACGATCCGGGTGATGCGCGCCAATCTGCTGGACGAGCTGCAGAAGCCCTATGTGATAACGGCGCGGGCGAAGGGATTGCAGTACTGGAAGCTGATCCTGCGCTATCCTGTGCGGTTGGCGCTCAACCCCTTCATCTCCACCGTCGGCTGGGTGCTGCCGTCGCTGATAGCGGGCGAGACAATTGTGTCGGTGGTGCTGTCTTTGCCCACGGCAGGGCCGCTCTTTCTGCAGGCGCTCCTGGAAGAGGATATGTACCTGGCTGGCTCGTTCGTCCTGCTGGCCGCCAGCCTGACCGTGATTGGCACTTTGCTATCGGACATTCTGTTGGCGGTCATCGATCCCCGAATCCGCTATGAAGGAACGAATTGACGCAGTTGTCGTCAGGTTATGGCTATGTTTGATAACGGTTACCGAGTCCCACGCAAAGGAGCGTTTGCGCAGCCATGGATGCGGTGAAGCCTCGCCCCTCTGAGACAGAGGAACTGGCAAGTCTGTTGCTTGAAGATGTGGATGACGAGGTTGAGGAGGCTTACTACCTTGCGCCTCCCCTTGTGCTGACCTGGCGCAAGTTTCGCAAGCATAGTCTGGCCATGATCTCGGCAGTTGTGCTAATCATTCTCTATCTTTTTGTCCTTTTCGCAGAATTCTTTGCCCCGCTTTCGCCCCACGAACGCTATGTAGACTATGCCCAGGCGCCACCGCAGCTCCTGCGATTCATCGACAGCGAGGGCAATTTCCACTTACAGCCGTTTGTTTACGGGGCTGAACAAGAGATGGATGCCAAGTTCATGCGAACCTACAAACTGCTCGAGAATCAGGTCTATCCTGTTCGGCTCTTCGTTCGCGGCGCACCCTACAAAATGTGGAACTTCCTTCGGACGGACATTCATCTGTTTGGCGCAGATCCGGCAGCCCCGCTCTTTTTGCTTGGCACGGATGGAGACGGACGGGACCTGCTGTCTCGGCTGATCTATGGCACGCGTCTTTCGCTGTCGATCGGGCTGCTGGGGGTGGCGATGAGTTTCGTCCTGGGCATCATTATGGGTGGCATTTCCGGCTACTTTGGCGGGTTGACGGATACGATCGTCCAACGGTTTATCGAGATTTTGCGCGCTTTTCCAAGTTTGCCGCTGTGGATGGCATTGAGCGCGGCCCTGCCAGCCAACTGGCCGGTGGTGCGCGTCTATTTCTTCATCACGCTCATTCTGTCCATTCTGGGCTGGACAGGCATGGCGCGGGTAGTGCGCGGCAAGTTTCTGGCCGTCCGCGAAGAGGCGTTTGTCAAGGCCGCCCGGCTGTCCGGGGCCAACACCGCCTGGATCATCCGCAAGCATCTCGTGCCATCCTTCATGAGCCACATCATCGCTGTGGCAACCTTGAGTGTGCCGGGCATGATCATTGGCGAAACGACTCTCAGCTTCCTGGGAGTCGGACTGCGGTCGCCGGCCATCAGCTGGGGCGTGCTGCTCCAGGACGCGCAGCAGGTCCAGGTGATAATTCGTCTGCCCTGGATGCTGTTGCCCGCGGTGTTGGTGATCATCGCCGTCCTGGCCTTCAACTTTGTGGGCGACGGTCTGCGCGACGCGGCTGACCCCTACCACTAGCCGGAGAGTCAGCAAGGGGTTAATTTGTCGGATACACTGCTTGAAGTGAGAGACCTCAAAACCTATTTCTTCACCGATGAGGGCGTCGTCAAGGCTGTCGACGGCGTCAGTCTCGACCTTGCGCGCGGACAGACATTGGGCGTGGTGGGCGAGAGCGGCTGCGGCAAAAGCATCACGGCGCAATCGATCTTACGGATCGAACCGACGCCGGGCAAAGTTGTAGGGGGCGAGATTCTCTGGCAGCGGCAGGACGGCGGAGCGCAGACCGATCTGGTAAAGCTGGACCAGGACGGGAAGGAGATCCGGGAGATTCGCGGCGCCGAGATCGCGATGATCTTCCAGGAGCCGATGAGTTCCTTCAGCATGGTGCATACGGTTGGGCAGCAGATCATGGAGGCTGTGCAACTGCACCAGGATGTAAACGGGGTCGAGGCGCGCGAGATTGCGGTTGAGATGCTGAGCAGCGTTGGCATACCCGATCCGTTGCGGCGGGTTGATGAGTATCCGTTTCGGCTCAGCGGCGGGATGTTGCAGCGCGCCATGATTGCGATGGCCCTTTCCTGCAATCCCAACCTGCTCATTGCTGATGAGCCGACAACTGCGCTGGACGTGACGATCCAGGCGCAGATATTGGACCTGATGAACCGCTCGCAGGAACAGCTGGGCATGGCCATCATGATCATCACGCACGATCTGAGCGTGGTGGCGGAGATGGCCGACACGGTCGTGGTAATGTATTGGGGACGCGTCGTCGAACAGGCTTCGGTTAAGACGATTTTCGGCGAGCCTAAACATCCCTATACTGTCGGGCTGCAACGTTCGATCCCAAAGCTGGGCGATGTCAAGAAGAGGCGGCTCAGTTCGATCAAAGGCGTTGTGCCCGACCCCTTTGCCAGTTTGCAGGGCTGCCCCTACCATCCCCGCTGCCCGGATGCGATGCCCGGTGTGTGCGACGAGGGCATGGCGCCGGCGCTGGTAGAGATTGAGTTGGAGCATCAGGTAGCCTGTTTTCTGTATCACGAAGAGAGGGTCGGGACCGCGTAGGTCGGAGTCTGAAAAGATGGAAGAAATCCTCTTGGAAGTGGCCGAAATCAAGAAGCACTTTCCGGTAACGCGCGGCGTTTTCAAGAAGGTGATCGGGCATGTCAAAGCGGTTGACGGCGTCAGCTTTACGATCAAGGAGGGCGAAACGTTCTGCCTGGTCGGGGAGAGCGGCTGCGGAAAGACGACGCTGGGAAATCTGATCGTGCGGGCATTCCGGCCCAGCAGCGGCGAAATCCTATTCCGGCACAACGGCGAAATGGTGGACCTGGCCGGACTGTCGGAGCAGGAACTGAAAGCGCAGGGGATCCGCAGGGCGATGCAGATGATTTTTCAGGATCCCTTTTCCTCGCTCAACCCGCGTATGCGCGTTGTAGACGTGGTTGGCGAGCCGCTCATCGTCAACCAGATCGCCAAGGGCAAGGAGTTGGAGGATCGCGTCAGGCAGCTTCTCGGGCAGGTTGGACTGAAGCCCCATTACCTGAAACGCTATCCCCACGCTTTCAGCGGTGGGCAGCGTCAGCGGATCGGCCTGGCCAGAGCCTTGGCGCTCAATCCCAGTCTGATCGTCGCCGATGAACCGGTGTCGGCGCTGGATGTGTCGATCCAGGCACAGATCCTCAATCTTTTGCAGGACTTGCAGGAAGCGTTTCAGCTAACCTATCTCTTTATCTCCCACGATCTGAGCGTCGTCGAGCACATCAGCGACCGGGTGGCAGTCATGTATGTGGGCAAGATCGTGGAGTTGGGAGAGACGGAGACTCTCTTCCGGCAGCCCAGGCATCCTTACACCGAGGCGCTTCTGTCTGCGGTGCCGCGATCCGATCCGGAGGTAAAGAAGGAGCGGATCATTCTGGCGGGCGAAGTGGCCGACCCGGCCGATCCCCCGTCGGGGTGCGCCTTTCACCCGCGTTGCCCGTATCAAATCGAACGCTGCGTAAGCGAGGAGCCGATTCTGCAAGAAACGGAACCCGGTCACTTTGTCAGCTGCCATCGCACCGAAGTACTCCAGTTGACAGGGGTAGAGCCAGCCCAGTCGGGCTGAATGGTATCGAAAGGGGTGATGCGCACATCACAATTGGGGATATAAATCAACCATCAGACCAGGAGGAATTCCACGCATGAAGACCGAAATTTTTGCCAAGCGAAACATTTCCCGACGTGAGTTTCTGCGCGTATCCGGCCTGGCTACAGCCGGCGTCGTGCTCGTGGCCTGCGCTGGGGGCGAAGCCCAAGCCCCGGCTGCCGCGCCGACCGAAGCAGCTGCCGAAGAGGCCGCGGCCGCTGCCATGGCGGAATCCAGTAAATTCAAAGAAGCTCCAATGTTGGCCGAACTGGTCGCCAGCGGCGAGTTGTCGCCGGTGGATGAACGGCTTCCCATCAACCCGCTTGTGCTGCCGGTGATTGACGCGATCGGCAAGTACGGCGGCGATATCAACACTGCAGGGCTGCGCCCGCCCCCGTTCAACGGCTACAACCTGGGCAACTTCTCCGGCCAGACGCTGGTCTTCTACGCCTGGGGCCTGCGGGGCGAGGTGGGCGAGGTCGTGCCCAACATTGCAGAGTCGTTCGAGATCAACGAAGACTCATCACACTTCACGGTTCATCTGCGCGAAGGTCTGAAGTGGTCGGATGGGGAGCCGTATGACGCTGACGACGCAGCCTTCTTCTGGAACAGTGTGCTGCAAAACGAGGAGTTGCGCCCTGCCAAGCCTCCGGTCTACCTGAACTCGGACGAGAGCCTGATGGAGTTCAATGTGATCGACGACTTCACCATCGAGTTCATCGCCGACCTCCCCAAGCCCTGGTTCATGGATCGGCTGGCCTCCTACTGGTCAGGCGGAGACTTCTGCCGCCACCCAGAGCACTATATGACGCAGTTCCACCCGGACTTTGCCGAAGAAGAGGACCTGAATAAGCTGGTGAGCGATGGCGGTTTCAATAGCTGGAACGAACTGTTCGGCCACAAAGTCGGCCGTCATAACGTTGAAGGGCAGATCATGAAACCGTATCTACAGGGCTTCATTCCAACCAAAGTCGCCCCCGATACGCCGCCCTGGATCTGGGAGCGCAACCCCTACTTCTGGGCCGTGGACGAAGAAGGCCAGCAGCTTCCCTACATTGACCGCATTCTGCACACGCAGGTTAGCAAGGAGGTGCAGGAGTTGCAGGCGCTGACCGGCGACTTGGAACACGTTGTGTGGCTGGACTTCAAACTGTTGCCGGACTTCCTCCAGGCTGAGGAGGAAGGGAAGTTGCGCGTGGTCAAGTACTATTTCCCCGGCGACACCATGCTCAACATCACCTTCAACCAGCACACTGAGGATGAAGCCCAGCGGGCGATCTATCAGGACCTTCGTTTCCGCAGGGCGGTCTCGCACGCGATCAACCGTGAAGAGATCAACAAGTTGAATTACTTCGGCACGGTACGCCCGTCGCAGCCGATGCCGCCGCTGGGATCCCCGACACGTGCAGCCACGGAGCAACTGGCCACTCTGTACACCGAGTATGACCCTGAACTGGCCAACTCTCTGCTCGACGAAATCGGCCTTGACAAGCGCAACGCCGACGGCTGGCGGCTGCGCCCGGACGGGGAGGAGCTGTTCATCAACTTCCTCCACTATGGGTGGACGGACGACACGGAACTGGTCGTCGATCATCTGCAGCAGGTTGGCATTCGCGCCACAAACAATCTGGTCGACAGCCGGCTCTATTGGGAACGAATGCGGGCCATCGAATGGGACGCAGTGACGATTGGTGGAACACCGACGCACCCTTACATCCTGACCGCGCGGCGTGGGTTCGTGCCGGAAAAGAACTCCGCCCCCTATCCACTATTCGGCCTCTGGCTCGAGACCAATGGCGAGGAAGGCCTGGAACCCACGGGCGGGCCGAAGTTGAATCAGGAAAGATGGCTGGCCCTCCAGTCGGAGACCGACCCGGAAAAGCAACTTCAGTTGGTCGTCGACATCGTAACCACCGCCCGCGAAGAGCTATGGGTGATCGGCACAACGACCATGTCCCCGATTGTGGGCGTGGTGGACCCAAGCATCAAGAACATGCCGGACGAGATGTTCTTGGGCTGGGACAATACGATGGCCGATGTCTACCGACCGGAGACGCTGTTCTTCGACCGCTAGCCGCTGAGACAGAGTAGACATTGCAGCAATTGGAACAGATCGAAGCGGGAGGTCTCTTGAGGCCTCCCGCCCCTTGTAAAAGGCTCGAATCGGTTATGTCTGACAGAACGCAGAACAGTGAAAGCGCCGGGTCCTCTGAAGAGCGGGGGGAAGCCGGACAGCTATTCTATCCGCTCAACAGCGGCGCTATCGACCACTGGCTGGTGGCCGGTCCCCATGCGACGCCGCTCAAGGATCTGGCAGCTTCCTCGGGACTGGACTTGCGCGGGGATCCAAAGCTGCCGCCGGAGCGCATATCTTCAATGCTTCGCAGCGCCCGCAATGAGCATTCATTTCTTCCCTTTCCGCATTCAGATTCAGAGCTGTCTTCTCCTGCGAACGACCCTTCAGCGTCCGCCAGACAGGGGGCGGGTTTGCCCGCTGCGCTGGCCGAACGCGACAGTTTCCCACTTGGCGAGAGCAAGCTGACCTGGCGAGCTTACCGCTGTCTTGACGACCACCTTGTCGATGTTGGCGCATTCTATCCGACCTGGCAATACGTGCAGGCTTGGACCTTCGCCCAGTTGGTTTGTCCGGCCGTGCAGCAGGTAGAGTTCATCGTCAATGTCTGCGGCGCGGCGGAGATTTGGCTGAACGGCCAGCAGCTTTTGCAGCAGGAACAGTGCCAGCGCCCCCATGCCATCACTGTCGATGCACCACTCCAGGCTGGTCATAACCAGATTTTGGCGCGTCTTGACACGGTTGCCAGGGGCAACTCGCCTCAGCGGTTCGGCCTGTCCATAGCCAATGCGACCGGGGAGGGCTGGGCAGTCTGCCTTCCGACACGTATCGCCCCACTGGAACGGCGCCAGCAGCTGGATCGTCTGTTCGAGGTTGCCTGGCTCGACCGCTATGTCTATACCCCACAGGAGAACGTGGAGGTTTTCTGGCCCGATGAATTCGACCGGCCAGACAGCCGTTCCTCGTCCGATATTGAGTTGCGCTTGCAGACACCGTCCGGACGCATCTACATGATGGCCCGATCTCCTTTCCCCAAGAACGAAGACGCTACTACAGTGGATATGGGCACGGCGCGGCGCGCTCCGGAGGGCGCTTGCGAACTGCAACTGATGCCAGGGCCGGAGGAATACAGCTTAGGCGGTATGCGGATTCATAGGAAGCTGCGCCTGCACGTCTCCAAGAACAACTTCTCAGATCAGCCGGCCGAACTTGGCGCATATCCACAGCGCCGAGTTGAAGCCCTGTTTGACGCGACAAGACGGCAGGACAATCTGTTTTCCGAAATCGCCAGGATGGCGCTGGAACGATGGCCGCAGGTCAGAGTCAAAACAATCTTGCAGACGATCGCCGACCTGGCACAGGGCGCAGCGGACGGCGCCTGCGACGTGGTCGGCTTGCTGGGTATGCTGTCCCGTTTTGGCGAGAACAGTTCATTTCCTGCCGAGCTAAACAGGACGCTTAATGAGCAAGTATGCGGATTCCCATTCTGGTTGGAAGGTGAGCGTTGTAAGGAAACAGACCGCTGGGGCGAAAGCCAGCGAATCCTCTACTTCTCTGCTCAGATTTTGGCAGGCCAACTCTTCGCTGGACGAACGTTCTCCGGCGGGCAGCCTGGCCGCTGGCATCGGGCAGAGGGAGAGCGCAGTGCGATAGGCTGGTTGCAAAGAAGGGGCCAATATGGCTTCGAGGAATGGGATTCCAGCCTGACGGTTGAAGCCAAAGTGGTTGCCCTGATTCACCTGGTTGACCTGGCGGAGGATGACGAGGTGCGAGAAATGGCCGCGGTCTTATTGGACAAGATCTTCCTCAGCATGGCTCTGAACTCCTACCGCGGCGCGTTTGGTTCCACGCAAGGCGCGGCTGACAGTCTGTCGATCCGCAGCGCCCGCATCGCGCCCTCGTCCGGCATCTCCCGCCTGTTGTGGGGCATGGGCGTCTTCAACGAGCACATGATGGGCAGTGTCAGTCTGGCCTGCTCAGACATCTATTTCTTGCCGCCGATCATCGGAGCCATCGCCGCTGCTCTGCCGGAAGCGATGCTGAATCGGGAGCGCCACAGCGCCGCGCCGCCCGCAGCTGGGGATCAGGAAGCGGCCTGGGAGGTCAACAAAGTTACCTATAAGACCCCGGATTATATGCTCTGTTCAGCCCAGGACTACCGGCCTGGGCAGCCGGGGACGCAGGAGCACATCTGGCAGGCTACATTCGGGGCGGATGCGGTGGTCTTTGTCAACCAGCCAGCCTGCCTGAGCGAAGATGAAGCGCATCGGCCAAACTGCTGGCGCGGGAACGCGACGCTCCCACGCGTAGCGCAATGGCGGGACGTGCTCATCGCCGTTCACAACTTTCCCGACGGCGACGGCGTTGCGGCGCTCACGCACGCCTACTTCCCGGTACACGCGTTTGACGAATACTGCCTGCAGGAGGGATGGGCGTTTGCCCGCAAAGGGGACGGCTATCTGGCTTTGACGGCGGCCCAAGGGTTGACTATGACCGAGCGAGGCGAGCAGGCCTGGCGGGAATTGCGCTCTTTTGGACATGAGAACCTCTGGTTATGCCATCTGGGACGGAGGGCTGAAGACGGGGATTTCGCCGACTTTCAGAGGAGGGTATTGGCGTTAAGGATGGAATTCACGCAGCTTTCCTTGCATTGCACTACTCTCCGAGAGGAGACACTATCTTTCGGGTGGACGGGGCCTCTGCGCGTAAACGGCCGTGAAGAGGCCATCACCGAATTCAGACATTACGAGAATCCCTACTGCACGGTCGACCTGGGCGATTCGCAAATGGAGCTGATTCATGGCGAGGATGCGCTGCGGTTGCACTTTGTATAGGCCGCTTGCCCTCGCGCCTACGTCCCAGCTCGATTGCGGCGCATGATTTCGCACGATGCCTGATCGGTTGATACGCGGTAGTCCGGCAGGGGAAGGATGCGCTCGTGGATGGTGTCGATGATCCAATCCCTTTGGGGAAAGAAGGCCTCCTCCAACTCCGCCGGCGGCGTGATCCAGTTGCGTGCGCCGACCACCGCAACGGGTGCATCCAAGTCGTCAAAAGCCAGTTGACTGATGTTGGAAGCGACCGTGTGCAGGAAGGAGCCGCGTTCACAGGCGTCTGAGGCCAGCACGACCCGCCCGGTCTTGCGCACCGAGGCGATAATCTTCTCGTAGTTAAGCGGGTTGAGGAAGCGGAGGTCGATCACCTCGGCTGACAGGTTGTGCGCCTGCTCCAGTTCGGCGGCGGCATCCAGGGCGCGGTACAGGGTAGCGCCGATGGTGATGATGGTCAGGTCGTCCCCAGGGCGCCGGATAGCCGGTTCCCCCATTTCGACCTCATAGTAGTCGACCGGCACGCCGCCATCAACAGTCGTCTCCGGATTCGTATACAGCCGCTGACTCTCAAAAAAGACGACCGGATCGGTGCCCCGCAAAGCCAGGTTGAGCATGCCTTTGGCATCATAGGCGGTCGCTGGGAACATTACTTTCAGGCCGGGGACGTGCGCCACCATCGCGCTCCAGTCCTGCGAATGTTGCGCGCCGTACTTGGAGCCGACCGAAACGCGCAACACCAGAGGCATCTGCAACACGCCCGCTGACATCGCCTGCCATTTGGCCATCTGGTTGAAAATCTCATCGCCGGCGCGCCCCATGAAGTCGCAATACATAAGTTCCGCCACCACCCGCCCACCGCTCAGGGCATAGCCCACCGCCGTTCCGACGATTGCGCCTTCCGATATGGGCGCGTTGAACAGCCGATGATAGGGCAGACACTCGGTCAGGCCGCGGTAGACGCCGAACGCGCCGCCCCAGTCCCGGTTCTCCTCGCCATAGGCGATCATGGTGGGGTCTATATAGAAGCGGTGCATCATGGCTTCGAAGAGCGCGTCGGCATAGGTCACGGCCCGCAGGCCTGGCAGCGTTTTGCCCTGTTCGTCGAGGCCGAAGCGCTGCTTTGTCTGCGTCTGCTGCAAACGGCTCTCCTCGCGGGTGATGCGTACCTCCGGCCTTCCCTCTGCCATCCGTTCCCGCGTCTGGCCGGAGAACATCATTGCGCCGATGGCGACGCCTGCTGTGCAGATTCGCGGGGATATCTCTTCTGAGACGGCTGCGGCCAGCACTTTGGTGAGCCGCCCGGTGATGTCGGCCTGGTAACTCGCCAGTAACGCACGGTCGGCGTGCCCATTCTCTATCAGATATTGGCCGTAGTTGAGCAGGCCATCCTGCTGTCGCCACAGTTCAATCTCGGAGCGGTCGCGATAAGCCGAGGCGTCCGAAGGCGAATGGCCCGAAAAGCGGTAGGTCACAGTATCCAGAAGCACGGGGCCGCGTCCTGCCTCCAGAATCGCCCGCTTGCGCGCCACGGCGTCGGCGACGGCCAGCGGATTGTAGCCGTCGATCCGTTCGGCGTGCATCGCCTCCGCGTTGACGCCCATGCCGACGCGGGCCAGCATACCCAACCCCATGGTTTCACCTTGTGGCTGACCGCCCATGCCGTAAAAGTTGTTCATAAAGTTGAAGATGATAGGCGGGTTGCCCCCCAGTTCGCTATCCCACAGCGTGCGGTATTGATCCATAGAGGCGAAGATGATCGCTTCCCAGACAGGGCCGCAGCCCATGGCGGCGTCGCCGATGTTGGCGATTACCAGGCCGGGTTTGCGGTTGACGCGCTTGAAAAGCGCGGCGCCCACGGCGATATCCGCCGAGCCGCCGACGATGGCGTTGTTCGGCATCACGCCAAATGGGGCAAAGAAAGCGTGCATCGAGCCGCCCATCCCTTTGTTGAAGCCGATTTCGCGGCCAAATATCTCGGCCAGGGTGCCATACAGGATGAAGTCGATGGCCTGCTCTTGGGCGTTTGCAGAGTTGAACGTCTCAACAACCCGCAACGGCGCGCCGTCCATGTAGCCTTCCATCACGCCGATCAGGTCATCTTCGTTCATTTTGGCGATCGCGGAAATGCTCTTCGCCAGAATCTCGCCGTGGCTGCGGTGCGAACCGAAGATGAAGTCGTCCGGCCGCAGATGGAAGCTCTGTCCGACCGCGGCCGCCTCCTGCCCGATTGAAAGGTGGGCCGGGCCGCGATGATCGTAGGCGATGCCCTGGTATGCCCCCTCCCGCTTGATACGGTCGAGCATGGTCTCGAACTCACGAATAAAAACCATGTCCCGATAGATGCGGACCAGACTGTCGCGGCCGTACTTCCGAGCTTCCTGTTCGGGGTTCGAACTGTAGGCGTTGACCGGAATCTCCCGACCGACGATGACCGACCTTTGGCGGGCTTCCTTGGGGTCAATGGGGATGAGCTTTGTCATGGTTGCTCTCAAGCTCGGAGGGCTGCGGCGTCGTGATGCCGGAGGGTTTGGCAGCTCACACGGCCAGCAGCAGGTCTACCTCGGCCAGCCCGCGCGCAAGCGCCTGCAAGAACCTGGCAGCCGGCGCCCCGTCAACGACCTGGTGATTGATGGTCAACGAGAGATTGATCTGTTTTCTGAACGTCACCTCGCCATCAGCCTCGACCGGCTTCAGGTTGATGCTGCCTACTCCCAGAATGGCCACCTGTGGAGGATTCAGGATAGGAGTGAAGCTCTCAACCTCCAAGCTGCCCAGGTTGGTTACGGTGAATGTTCCGTTATTCAACTCGTCCGGCGCAATCGTGCCGTCCTGGCAAGCGGTTGCAAGGCGCTTCGATTCCTGCGCGATCTGACGTAGGCTGAGCCTGTCTGTGCCGTGAAGCACCGGCGCCATCAGACCCCGCGGCGAATCGACTGCAAACGACAAGTTTACATTGTTATATTGATAGATGACATCATCCTTGAAGAGGGCGTTCAGTTGGGCGTGGCGTTTCAGCGTCCTCGACACGGTGAAAAGGATCAGATCGTTGATGGTGACCTGCCTCAACCCTAGTGTCTCGTCGCTCACCTTCAGGCGCCCGCGGTAGGCCAGCAGCGCATGCGCGTCGGCTGAACGGTTGAGCGTGAGTTGGGCCGTGGATTGCAGCGATTCCAACATGCGCTTGGCGATGACACGTCGCACACCTTGAACGGGAACAGCTTCAAAATCGGGAAACTCTTGCCGGGCGGATGCGGCAGGCTCGCCGGTGGTCAAGTCGGCGGCCAGAATGAGACCACGAGGACCAGTTCCTTGGATTGGCGCCTCGAAGCCGCCCTCGCCAACCATTCTCTTTGCCAGCGGCGTCATTTTCTGCTGCCGTTCGAATGCCGCCCGCACATCGCGCTCGATGATCCGGCCCTGCGGTCCGCTGCCCGCCAGACTCGTAATGTCCACATTGTGCCTGTCGGCCAGTTTTGTGGCCCGCGGCGAGACGCCGGCCTGTCTCTGCGGAGGGCGTGTTTGGTCCGCCACCGTATATGCGCTTTCCCGACGCGTCCGCTCCATTTGTTTGCCGCCAAGTGTCCGCCGGATGGATTCGGCGGCAATCAAAGCTGGCGCTTGCGGCTCGGCCTCATGTGCCGCGATAGCTGGCCTTAACCTTTCGACGCTGTCACCGGGCTGGCCGATGGCGGCGATATTGGTGAAGACCGGAATCTCCGCGCCCTCCTCAAAGAAGTGCGCCAGCATCGAACCGGAAAAGGCGCTGTCCACCTCCATCACCGCCTTGTCGGTCTCGATCTCGCACAGTGTGTCCCCGGCGTCCACCCGGTCGCCGACCTGCTTCTTCCAACTGACAAGGACACAGCTTTCGACGTTGTTCCCTGGCTTGGGCATAACCACAGCTTCTGCCATGAATCAGACCCCTCAATTCAGTTCTTCACTCCAGGCTCACGGTTCGAGAGCGAAAGTCGCCTTCAACAGAATACCCACTTCGACCTTCGACGCGCTATTGGCCGCGGGACCAGGGGCACCCATAAAAGTGAAGCCGCTGGAGGAGGCCAACCCTTCGAGGGCAATGCAGCCACCCGCCGGTCGTTGTACGCCAGGGGAAAGATCCTCGGAGACGGCAATGACTCGCCCAGGCGTCATCTCAAGCAGCCCGGCCATGCGCGTTGCGCGCTGCCGCGCGTCGTCGAGAGCGGCCCGCATGGCCGTTTCCTCCAGCGCGGCGCAGTCCTCTACAAGAAAGACGATCTTTGCCCCCTGAATGTTCGGACCTCGCCGCCCTTCCATTTCATCCAGTACCGCCTGCAGCAGCGCCCGCAGACCGTCCACTTCAGAATAGGCGAAGGAAATTTCGCCCGCGAAGCTTGAAGGGCCATAGGCGTAGTTGCGGCTGAAGAGATCAACTTGAGTCGTGTCCTTGTCAACTCCGTTTTCGACCAGGAAATCCCGCACATGCTCCAGGTCGGCCGTTTCGACAAACGTTATTTCAGGGCCGCCTGGGCCATAGGTGGGCTGCTCTCCGATGTACAGGTAGACGCGCGCGCTATCTGGGGCAGCCGACGCCGCACCATAGCCCAATACGGTAACACTCGTTGTCGGATCAGTCGTTGCTTCCTGAGTCCGCGGCGCGCCGTAGCTAGTTGCCGGGACCATCAGAAGCGCCAGTACGCACAATAGGCCGAGCAGGGTGCTTTTCATTTGGTATTCCTTTCGTCTGAGTTCTGCATCACAATGTGCAGATGCGTCTATTTCACAGTCCGCAATACCAGCTTTTCGTCGGCAGTGCCGATGCGCTCCAGGTAAGCGATGTATTCGTTATGAAGACGCTCGGCGGTCTCTTTGTGTTCCTCAACCAGGTTGACGGCCTGGGATGGATCGCTCGGCAGGTGGTACAGCTCCCAGTTTGCGCGGTTGCCCCCGTCGAGCAGTGTCCACTCACCGTCGGTGATCGAGCTATAGACCAGGACGTCCGGCTCCGCGGCCAACGCAGGGGAGCTGACCGCAAGCCTGCGCTGGGCGCCATCTTCGCCGCGCAGAACGGGCAGTAGCGAATGGCCGTGCAGACCGTCCGGCGGAGAAACACCACCCAACTCAAGTAACGTGGGCATCAGATCGACCGGCTGCACCAGGTCCGTTACGCGACGCCCGGCGGTAGTCGCCCCGTCGCCGGGCAGCTTGAGCAGCAAAGGCACATGGGCCACGGTCGAGTAGAGAGGCCAGCCGTCTTTGCGATCGAGGACCGTGTGCTTGCCCACAAAGCCATGCTCGCCGAGATAAAAGCCGTGGTCGCTCATAAACAGAATGGCAGTGCTTTCCCACAGATCGAGCGTTTCCAACTTGGCGAACAGGCGTCCCAGCCAGGCGTCGGTCATCGTAATCATGCCGGCGTAGAGCGCACGGCAGTGGAGAAGTTCGGCGTCGGACATGTAGCCGGCATAGTCATAGCGGGGCAGAATCACCTTCTCGCCCTCATAGCCGGGATCGTACATATCCACGTAATGCTGTGGCGGATCCCACGGCTCGTGGATTCCGAAGAGGTCAAGATAGAGCAGGAGACGTTCCTGGAGATAGTTCTCTTCCAGCCAATCAATCGCCGCCTGGACCGTCTGCGGGTCGTGCCACTCGCGTTCGTGCGTGCGATTGCGGTTGTTGCGCAGGTGGGGGACGACCAGCTTTTCTGGCTGGCGTAGCTTAGAGGGATCACAGGGGAACTCGATTGGCTTGTGATAGGTGCGCCAGCGATCGGCCTGGTGGCCTCGGATCCACTGGCAGGCGTCGAAGCCGATATGATAGTTCATGCCGGGATTGAGGTACTGGACGTTGTCCGTTATCATTGCGGTCACGTAGCCCTGTTCCTGCAGGTAGCTCTGGAGCGTGGTCTGCCCCGGTTCCAGCGGCGCCCATCCGGTTGTGTGGAAGACGTGCTTGCCTGTCAGCAGTTCGGCGCGCAGCGGGATCGTGGGGAAGGAACCGATGAAGGCATTATCGAATATCAGCGACTCGGAAGCGAGGCGGTCGATATGGGGCGTGCGCATTTTGGTTGGCGCCAAATGTCCGCCAGATGGATTCAGCGCCAACCAAAACCGGTCGTTGCCGTAGTAGCCGAGAAAGTCACGGCGCAGCGTGTCACAAATAATGACGATGATGTTCATGAGCGCTCCAGGGTCAATCGGTGGAGAAAAAGATATGCGTCACCCCTCTGGCGCTCACCCCTTCAGTCCGGTGAGGGCGATCCCCCCCACCAGATGCTCTTGGAAGATGAAGAAGATGGCCAGACAGGGCAGCACCGCGACCAGCGCCGCGGCCATGACCAGGTTGTACTGGATGCCGCCCTCCAGGTCTTTGAAGGTGGCGAGGACAACCGTAACCGGCATCTTCTTGGGCGAAAAGAGGAAGATGAGGGGGCCGAAGTAGTTGTTCCAGCCGTTGATGAAGGAAAAGATACCGACGGTCGCCAGCGCGGGCTTGGACAGTGGCAGGAAGATTTGGGCGAAGATGCGCCAGGCGTTACAGCCGTCGATGCGGGCCGCGTCTTCCAACTCGATCGGAATGGTGAGGAAGAATTGTCTTAGCAGGAAGATGTAGAATGCGCCGCCGCCCAGAAAGGATGGCACGATTAAGGGATAGAAGGTATCCAGCCAACCGATCTCCTGATAGATAATATAAAGGGGAATGAGCGTGACCTGTGCGGGCAGCATCAAGGTTGCCAGCACGACAATGAAGAGGAAGTTCCTCCCGGAAAAGCGCAAGCGCGCGAAGCCGAAGGCTACCATCGGCCCGGAGACAAACACGCCCAGCATCGCGCCAAAAGTGATGATTGCCGAGTTCAGCAGCCCACTGCTAAAGTTGGCATAGCCCCAGAAATCGACAAAGTTTGGCCAGCTGACGGGGTCGGGGATCCACTGTGGTGGCCTGACCTCGACCTGGGGCGCGGGTTTGAGCGACGTGGAGAGCATCCACAGGATCGGCAGCATGAACATAAGCAGCAGCGCCGCCAGAATCAGGTGAATGGCGATGTCCAGCGCAGCGGCGCGGACGCGATAGCGCGAGAATCGTGCCGGGAACTTCGACGTTGACGCACTCCTTTCGGCAGGACCTGCGCGGGCTTGACCGCTCATACGCGCACCCCGCTATAGTAGACCCATCTGCCGGACGTTTTGAGCAGAATCAGGGTGACGGAGACGATCAGGACGAAGAGCACCCAAGCCAGCGCCGAGCCGTAGCCCATGTGCAGGTAGGTGAAGGCCTGGCGGTAGAGATAGAGCAGATAGACGAGCGTTGAATTGTAGGGTCCGCCGTCGGTGAGGACCTGGACCTCGCCGAAGACCTGGAAGGACTGGATCATGCTCATGACCAGATTGAAGAGCACGATTGGCGTGAGCATAGGGATGGTGATGGCGAAGAACTTGCCCAGGCCGCTGGCGCCGTCGATCTCGGCGGCTTCGTAGAGTTCGGAAGGGATGTCTTTCAGACCGGCGAGAAAGATGACCATCATGCCGCCGACGCGCCACATGCTCATAATGATGATCGAGGTCAGGGCCAGCGGCGGCGTCGAAAGCCAGCGCGGGCCGGAGATGCCGATGCGGCGCAACAGATCGTTGAGCAGCCCGTAGTCGGTCGGGAACATCCACGCCCACAGCACGCCTAGAATCACGCCGGAGAACATGACCGGCATATAGAAACCGGCCTGGAAGAAGCGATGGCCGCGTATGCCCTGGTTCAGCAGGCTGGCGAGCAGGAGGGCGATGCTGACGCGCAGCACAACGCTGATGACCGTGAAGATCGTGGTGACGCGCAGGGATTTCCAGAACAGTTCCTCGCCCAGCAGTTTCTCGAAATTACCCAGACCAACGAACTTGGGCGGCTCGAGGATGCTCCACTCGGAGAGGCTCAGCACAAAGGAGAAGGCGAACGGGCCGAGGATGAAGGCCAGAAAGCCGATCAGCCACGGCCCGATGAAGAGGTAGCCCTCCAGATTGCGCCTGACTTGGGGGGTCAGCAGTTTGGCGGCGCGCACTCTCGTCCTCCGTTGCGTGAAAGAAAGTCAGGAGAAGCCATCCGAAGGCAGACGGCCTCTCCAGTCCAACTAGCAGCGAGGCTGCGTTCAAATCAAAGTCGCCAGGCTAAAGCTTGTCTATGGCGTTGGCGGCGGCGGTGTCGAGCGCTTCCTGCGGCGACTTCTCGCCGATCCAGGCGGCTTCCAGCTCCGGTCGCAGGATGTCGGCATTGATCTCGCGCCAACTCACACAGAGAGGCATGGGCCGCGTCTGTTCCAGTTGTTGCGCGAAGACGGTCCACGCCCAGTGATCGCTGAAAGGCGGCTTGGCGAAGGTGCGCGGCTGGCCGGGTAGGAAGTTAAGATTTTCATGGTAAACCAGGTCGACATCCTCGCTCAGCATCCAGGAGAGGAATGTCCACGCCGCGTCCTTGGCTTCACTGGCGTCGAGGAGGCTTTCGTAGTGCGCCCAGCCCCAGACATCATTGCCGGCATTGCCTGCCGGCATGATTGTTGCGCCCAGCACCTCATGGATCTGGGGCGCGTTGTTGAGTGTCCAGCCGACGATCCAGGGAACGGTCGTCACCATCGAGGCTCGCCCATTTTGAACACTGACATCAGAGCCGTGCGGCGTGCCCACGCCGGCGTTTACCTGGTCCATCAGGAAGGTTAGCGTCTCGACGCCGGTGGCGTCGTTGAACAAGGGTTGCGCACATGCTTCGTCGAGGAAGCTGCCGCCGTTGGCGTAGAGGTAGCTGGCAAAATTGCCCCAGTTGGAAACCACGGCCTGGAGGCCAAAGTCAACGCCGTCCAAGGCGGTGAGCGCTTCGGCGGCGGCGGCGACGTCGGCGAAGGTGGCCGGTGCGTCGGACAGACCGGCTTCTTTAAAGTGCGCCTTGTTGTAGAAGAATATCATGGTGATCGAGTCCTGCGGCAGGGCGTAGGTCACGCCTTCATACTGCCCGGCCAGCATTGGGGCCTCATAGAACAAGTCCACCGATATCTCGGGGTCGGCATCGAGGAAGGGGTCGAGCGAGGCGAACAGCCCGCGCGCCGCAAAATCGGTGACGGCGCCGGTTTCGCCCGTCTGCACCAGGTCGGGGCCGCCACCGGCCGCAGAGCGGATCAGGACCTTCTCCTCGGTGTCGGGCCAGCTTGTGGCCTGCTCCATGACGATGGTGATGTCGGAGTTGACGTCCCGCCACATATCCATGAGCGGGCCTTGCAGCCACTCAAAGCGATAGGCGGGAACAAACGGTCCAAGCCAGTTGACCTCAGCGGTGGCAGAAGCGGGCGCATTACCATCCATGGCGCCCTCTGGCGAGGCTACGGGTGCGCAGGCTGCCAAGGCCATGCCGGTTGCCGCACTGGCAGAGGCGCGCAGGAAGTCGCGGCGATTCAATAAACGGCTCTTCATGGTGTCTCTCCTCCTTACCTGGAATGAAACGGCGGATTGGCTTACTGAGGTTCAGTCAGACGAAAGGACTACGCCACTAGCGGTTTTTCTTTCGGCATAGAATAGTATTGCCTCTACTTATCGTACCCGCAATTCGTACTTAGACCAACCTTCTCTTTCTGTCGGGTGCATCCGAGATTTTGGGCGATGATGGCAGGAGCCGTTGCGTTGTCAGGTTGGCCTGACCTGTAGTTGACAGGAGGAAGAGATTCCCAGGTCTGGTTGCGGACGTATTGACGGCGGGTTTGACAGTTTTTTGTATTGGCGTTAGACGAAAGACAGTTCCGCCAAAAAATCTTCAAAAGGAATAGTTGAATGCGCTACCGCTGCGCGCGCCCAGAGGGCACCCGAGCGCGATTGTTGAATGCGCTACCGCTTCACGCGCCCAGAGGGCACCCGAGCGCCATTCTACTAAACGTTCAGGACAAAATGTCCGCTTTGTCCGCTTTTACCCCCCCCCCCTCTCAATTACTATACGAAGTGGAACGTCTTGTTTGCGTTTGCGGAGGCCGTCGCTGCCGGCAGGCGGCCAGGGAGTGCAACGGGGTCCGGCTCAGCCGGATGCCTGCACGACAGACATTGTACCACACTCTTGTTATGGTGTGCGGCCGGGCCTCTCACAGGGGTGCATCCCAAAATGGGGGCGAGTTTCTGGCTACCTCTGGGGAGTTACACTGGGATGCTCAGCCCGCTACTCTGGACAACCCCAAATCTGGGATGCACCCCTCTCACAGGCCGTATTCCAGATCATTGGGGAGATTTGCCTGACCATTGGCGGCTTCGACCAGGTCGATCGGTTTGGCCTCACTTGACGGACGATCAATTAGTATGGACCCACAATAATCCTGGATACACCTTTTCTGTCCGGATTTGTCCCAATTTGGGCGCTTAGCTCTCAGTCCCCTGGTCTGCTACGCCGACTTCCTTCCCACGCCCGCGCGCCCGCCTTGTTGCTTCTCAGGCCTTCGGTGGGCGGGCGCTGCGTCGTCGCCCCAGCCATGTGTTGTCCCGATTCGGACAATGGAAGCCCCGCCCCACTTTTGGGGTACATTCTGGGATCTGATCTGGCTTGACAGGGGTGATATTCGACACTATCATTTCCTTGTCACGATTGGCATCCCACAATCTGGAGTCAGTGAATGTCGTCTATGCACCCCGTCTGACATTCACCACTTCTATGTTCGGGCATGAACTACCTCGCCTATCGCGTTTATGCAAAAGGCGTCGCCTGCGCCCCTTACTAATCCGATCATCCAATTCCTTCTCTTGGGACAGCGCCACGAATGTGAACTCCATGTGACACCCAGACTTTTCGCATAGGCTGCACTCTGGGAACACAGGCGTCTTGCCTGCCCTTACACAAAACGAATTATACTGTGCGGGAATTTGAAGATTTCTTGTATTGGCGCTGCAATGAAAGACACTTCCGCCAAGAAATTTTCAAAGAGCATGCTTACAACTTGAACGCACATTTTGTGGGAAGCCAGACAAATGAACGCACATACACGGGGGCCATGAATCGGCATGGAGAGTGCAATATGAAGATCGGATCAGTCAAGACCTTTCTGGTGGATTCGGGCACGCCCAAGCATTGGCTGTTCGTTAAGATCGAAACGGACGATGGGATGTACGGCTGGGGCGAAGCCTACACACAACTGGACCGTGAGCGGGTCATCGAGCGACAGATTGAGGAGCTGGCCCGTTACCTGATCGGCTCTTCTCCCTTCGACATCAAACAGTTCCTCTTTTCCGCCTATACCGATTTTGCGACCAAACGGGGGAGCATGGAATTTTTCTGCGCGGTCAGCGGCCTTGAGCAGGCTCTGTGGGACATCGTCGGCAAGGCCGCCAATCAACCAGTTTACAACCTTCTGGGCGGGCGAATCCGTCGGCGGCTGCGCGTGTATGCCAACGGTTGGGGCAACGCGCAGCCCCCTGAAGAGTTGGCCGAACGCGCCAGGGCCGTAGTTGCCCAGGGCTTTACAGCGCTGAAATTCGACCCGTTTCCTGGTCCGTGGCGGGCCTTTATCGATCGTCACCAGGAGGAGGAGGCAGTCGAGAGGGTGCGGGCAGTGCGTGATGCAGTCGGCCCGGATGTGGACATCCTGGTCGAGGTACATCGCCGGCTGGCTCCTATGCACGCGACGAGAGTGGCCCGCGCCTTGGAACCCTTTGCCCCTTTCTGGTTTGAGGAGCCGGTCTCCGCCCGCGATCTGGGTGCGCTGGCCGAAGTGCGGCAGGCTGTTTCCCTGCCAGTGGTGACCGGGGAGGAACTCTACACCAAGAACGAGTTCCGCGATGTCTTCGAGAAGCGGGCCGCTGACATTCTCAATCCCGATGTGTGCAACTGCGGTGGTATCCTCGAACTACGCGATATTGCCGCCATGGCTGAGGCCCATCATGTGGCCATGGCGCCCCACAACTACAACAGCACGACGGTTGGTCTGGCAGCAACCCTGCACGCTTCGGCGGGAATGCCGAATTTCATCATTACCGAGTATTTCGTCAACTTTGAGGCGATAGGTAAGGAGATTGCACGCCAGCCCTTCACCGTAGAAGACAGCTTCATCACTTTGCCTGAAACACCCGGTCTCGGTATCGATCTTGACGAAGATGCCCTGAATCAGCGGCCCTACACGCAGCGACCCAGGCGCCTATTGGCCTGATGTAAATCTCAAGTGAGACCAAGAAATTGGGTATTGCGTAAGGACAGACGGGACGCATGCGATCTCAGGGTGTAGCCCGTGAGAAAAGTCGTGGTTTCGAAAGGGATCCACATGAGGCCGCCGATTTGAAGATTTTTTGTATTGGCTCTGCCATTGAAGACTTGTCCGCCAAAAAATCTTCAAACACGCTCCTGTGACGCCTCGCGTCATTGGGTGCAGCCGGGCGAGCGAACGTGCCACATCTGTTTCAGGATCGCGAACTTTCGGCGAAATTCGACCTGGCCGCGTGAAGAGCCGCCCAATTCGCTGCAAGAATAGCTCGATTCGCTGCCGGTCAACCTGTTGACGCATTTGACTGGGGGGCCTTTTCCAACTTCAACTGTTCAAAGAAGAGATCAATGGTCCTGTTAAGCGCCTCGAGGCGGGCAAAAGGGAATGTCGACCGGGCCTGCCAGGCATCGGCCAACTCATATGGGCCGGTCTTACCGAATCGCTCCTCCGGTGAAGGCAGCCCCATTTGCTCGGAGAACAGGTCGGGAAACATACTCATATCGTCCAGGTAAAGCCCAAGCCGGGATTGCCAGTGGCGTTGCAGGTAGGCCGCGGCCATGTACAGTGTTCGCAGTTCCAGAGACAGATTGGCGTCGAGTCGGGCGACCAAGAGCGGGACACAGCTGGCGAGTGTAGGATTGCGCAGGAAGAGCGGGACAATCGCCAATTGCAGCCGAGAATCGGGCTGGCGCAACAATGCGCGCAGCAGCGTCTCCGGACAGGCCAACGCCGGTTCAGATACCGCGTCGCTGGGCACAAGGTAGGAAACGCCCATTTCCCGCAAGGCCCCGACCAATGCCTCTCGTTGGAAGCGCATAGAAAATAACAGCCAACCAGTGTCGTTACGGACAAGCAGTCGTGTACGCTGGTCCGGTTCAGGCGATTTGAAGATTTTTTGTATTGGCGCTGCAATGGAACACACCTCCGCCAAAAAAATCTTCAAAACGGGTCATCGACCCAGGGATATTTGTGCAGGTCCACCCGTTTGAAAGGGATCTCAGCAAAACGGGGGGCGACCGCGCCGGGCGCGGCCATGTAAATGATCTTCGAGGCGATCGGCGCGAATCCGGCGTAGAAATGCTGCGACGACTTGACGACAAGCATGCGCTTGCGCGTAACGTCGATGCCGAAGTTGGTGAACACATCCGGGCTGAAGGGCTGCACGCGCCTGCTGCTGACGATGATGTCGATGCCGTCGCAGTGCAGACAGACGGAATCCCCACAGGGGATGCGCATGGGGTCGCCTTGTTGCGGCCATTCCTGGATCATGTCTTCGACGATGCCGGTCACAGTAACATTCAGATCAAGCGGATCGCCGGACATCGTGCCCATCTTGCCGCCCAGACGAAGATCCAGCTTGGCCCCGACACCGCCGGACATGGCGACCTGCACCGCGATCGGATCCCACATCATCGCTACGCCGGCGTTGGCGATGCCCCGCTCAAGCATCGCGCTGAGCATGAACGTCGAGTCACTGGGCGCGCCGCCGCCGGCGTTGTCGGCTCGGTCGGCGATGACCACGGCGCCAGCAGGCGCGGCAAGCGCCTGATCAAGCGCCTCGTCGATTGTCAGCGGCGTCTGATCAAGTTCACGGCGCATGTTGAAGAACTTGCGCCCGACCTCCTCCGCCACCCGCGCGGCCTGGTCCGCATCGCCATCGGTAATCGCCAGAGCTTGCGCACCGCAGGTGGGCACGTCGCCCCAGGGGAAACAGTGAACCAGGGAGATTGAGAGGATCCCGTCCTTGCCCTCCATTGAAAGGAGTTCGTCCACCAAACCGCGCATTGGCTCATAGGAGGTGAGATAGAGGCCGATCATGCGGCAGTCAAATAGCGCCATCGTCGGCTTGGTCTTGCCCTCGGCGGCATCAGCGATGATGTCGAAGAGGTCGTCGGCGCGGTTGGCGACGTCGATATGGGGGTACTCCTTGTAGAGCACGATTGCATCGGCTGTACTAATCATCGCCTGGGTCACATCGCAATGGAGATCAAGCTCGACGCCGATCTTCGCGTCCGGCCCGACGATCTGCCGCACGCGGTCGATGATGTCGGTTTCGCAGTCGTCATAGCCGTCCGCCACCATCGCGCCGTGCAGGCCCAGGAGGACGATATCGACCGGCATCGCCGCCTGCAATCGCTCCAGCAGTTCATCGCGCAGGCTCTCATAGGTGCTGCGTGTCGTGACGCCGGCGGGCTGCGCCGAAGCTGACAGCCCGAAGACATATTCCCAATCGCGCGCCTGCGCGCCCAACCTGAACCGGTCGAACGCCGTCATCGTGCCCGGCTCGACGTCATCTCCAGGCCGGACAATCTTGTAGTCCCTCATGCCGGTCGGCATCGGTGAAAAAGTGTTGGTTTCGGTTGAGATTCCGCCAGCGAAAACTTTCATTGCATCAACCTTTCAATGGGTCGATAATAGGAACAGGTCTTGAAGAATTTTGGATTGGCGCTGCAATGGAAAACAGTTCCGCCAATAAATCTTCAAATTGTGGCAAGGATGCGATTTGCGCTCGCAAGCGACATGCGCCAAGACACGACGGGAATGTTAGCACATTTATCCGCCGCGGGGTACTATCATCGAATGTAGTGAAATCCTGAGCGGCACACAAGAGCAGGTGGGATCGGCCCAGTGCGCTCAGCTCCCAGTCTCGAAAGGAAAGCTGAGGATGACACCTGAATCGCAGAAGAGATATCGCGTTGCTCTGGTGGGAACGGGCGGCATTTCCCGCGGGCATGCCAGAGCCTGTGAAAGTACGGACAAAGCCGAACTGGCAGCGGTGTGCGATGTCTCGCCGGAGGCTCTCGAACGATTTACTCAGCAGTTCAGTGTGCCCAATATCTATCCTTCTCTCGACGAGATGTTGGCGGCGGAGGAGTTCGACATTGCGGTGATCTGCGTTTGGGGCGCTTTTCATGCGCAAGTGGGGATTGAGTTGGCGGCTTCCCACCGCGTGCGGGCCATCCTGTGCGAGAAGCCGTTCACCCAGAGCGCGCCGGAGGCCGAAAGGTTGGTGGCGGCGGCCCGCGAGCATGGCGTCCTGATAGCGGAAGCGTTCAAGTTTCGCCACCATCCCATGCACCTTTTGGCGCAGGAGATCATTCGCCAGGGTGGCGTTGGCAGGGTGCAGAACGTCCGCAGCACTTTCTGCACAAACGTTCCACTGGAGAGGCGGCATGACCCCGGAAGCAACTGGCGCTGGAATCGCAGCAAGGGCGGCGGCGCCATCTACGACCTGGCCTGTTACAACGTCCACCACGCGCGTTTCGTCTATGGCGAGGAGCCGGAACTGGTCTTTGCGGCCCAGGTTCCTGGCGCCGAGGTGGAGGACGCGGCTTATATTTCGCTCGTCTTTCCCGGCGGTCGCACGGCGCAAATCTCTGTAGGGTTCAATTCGTGGGCGTCGCAATACGTTGAAATCAGCGGATACGACGGCCTTCTGCGCATTGAGAAGGCCTGGAATAACGAGAGCCAGGCCGTGACCCTGGAGCATCACACGGCGGACGGCGTGGAAGAGATCAACTTCCCGCCGACGTACCAGTTTACACACCAGCTGGAGCATCTCTGCGATTGCCTGGACAGCGGGCAGCCTCATCGCATTTCACTGCAGAGCAGCATTGCGCAGATGCGCGTGTTGGATGCCGTCGCCGAGTCGATGCAAAGCGGCAAGGCGGTTCCGCTCTGAGGTGGGAATTTGAAGATTTCTTGTATTGGCGCTGCAATGGAAAACACTTCCGCCAAGAAATCTTCAAACAGGTTGACAAGATCACGCCAAGCGGTTACGATTTTGCCGCGGCCATCAGCACAAGTGGGACGCCTGCGCTCCCAAGTCAAATGTAGCGGGAGAAATGTTGCGCCGCTTCTGCACCTCGATAGGAGAACTCACTCATGGCAGTCATTGACGCAATTCCGGATATGGAGCGGGACCTCAGATTCTTCCCCGCCACTACGACGCATCCCAAGAAACTGACGACCGAAAAGATAGAATACTTCAACGAGACGGGCTATCTATTCCCCTTCGATCTCTTCACCACGGAGGAGGCGGACGCCAACCGTCGCTATTTTGACAAGGTGTTGAAGATAGCTACGGACGCCGGGCTTGACAGTTATGCGATCAGCGGTTGGCAGGCCCACTGCGCCGGCATCTACGATTTGGTCACCAAAGACCGCATACTCGATTACGTTGAGGACATTCTGGGGCCGAATCTTGTCTGCACTATGACACATTATTTCTCCAAGATGCCCAGCGATGTTAAGTCGGTCTACTGGCACCAGGACGCATCGTTTTGGGCCTTGACGCCGAGCAAAGTCGTGACGGTCTGGCTGGCGATCGATGATGTGGACGTGGAAAACGGAGCCTTGAAACTCTTCCCTGGCACGCATCTGTTGGGCCGGATTCCGTTCGAATGGGTCACGGATGAGGAGGACGGGGTGCTCAACCAGCATGTCCACAATCCAGAGCAGTACGCCCAGCCGGTGTCGGTTGAGTTGAAGGCGGGCCAGATCTCTTTGCACACCGATATGCTGCTGCACGGCTCCCAGCCCAACCCCTCCAACCGCCGCCGCTGCGGCCTGACGATTCGCTACTTTCCGGCGGATGTGCGCGGACCTCAGCCGGACAGCGCACCGGCGATCATCGCCCGCGGCGTCGACCCCGACGGCTACTGGCAGCATATCCCCCGCCCGCAAGGGGACGCCATCCCGCCCCACGTTCTTGAGGAGCAGAAGAAAGGATAGCGTGTGTTGAGACTGTGACCCAGCTTGTGTCCGCGATGCGTAATGCAAAATCCGAATGGCGCAGAGGTCGCGAGGGGATCAGTTCTATCATCGTAAACGTAAAGCGGCGCAACCTCCTTGTTTGAAGATTTTTTGGCGGAACTGTCTTCCATTGCAGCGCCAATACAAGAAATCTTCAAAATTCAGGCTCGGTTGCGCCGTTTTGATTTAGCTAGAGTTCAAGGAAAGGTGTCTTCTTACGGTCGCGGTCAGGCCGCCTGCGGTTCTTCAAACAGGGATGGGAAGTGCGTATGCGGGTCCGCCGGATCGCGGAAGAGAATCTGTTGACGCGGCGTCAGTTCCGCATTGGTGGGCGGCTCTACGCGCCGTGCCTGCCATGCCACGTGCGAAACACAGTATTTGTAGAGCAGCGAGCGCCGCTCGTGCTTGGCCTGCCAGGCTGCCGTCCCATGTGTGAGCGCCTCTGTGAATAGAATGGCCGAACCGGCTGGAGCTTCAGGAATGACGACGCAGGGCGCCTCGTCAGGCGCCTCGTAGATCTGCGGCGGCAGCCTGTAGTTGCTCTTATGGCTGCCGGGGATGCAGCAGAACCCGCCCTTCCCCGGGCCTGAATCGGACAGACACCAGGTCACGACCACAAATCCGTTGTAAATCTGATTGTCGCGAAAGGGAACGTATTCCCCCGGCAGCGCGCGTGAGGACCTGCGTGTCGCGCCATAATCGGCATGGAGCTGCCCTCTCTTCATGCCCTGGCGCATGTACATCCCGTAAACCCGATCCAGCCGGAAACAGTCGCCCAGCCTGAAGCGCAGGATTGGCATAATCCTGGGATGGTCCAGCAGATCACAGAAGGGTTGACCCCATTCGAGAAAGCCTGAACCGCCGGGCGCGCTGCCAAAGCGTTGGGTCTGGCCGGGTGCAGGCAGTTGCTGTCCGTCCAGCAGGCGGTTGAGCTTGGAGAGTTCAGCAGCGTTCAACGCGTCTTCGATCACCATGTAACCTTGCACATCGAAAAGATACTGCTGCAGGTGAAGATCGGTCATCAATCCTCCTCCGTGGTCGCCTGGAAATCCTGTCATACCGCCGGGGCACTCCCCTTTCAGGGCCGCCCGCTACATCATAGATCATCCGACTGCGTGTCGCAACAAGCGCAATTTGATTGCCCGGGCGACTTCTCCAAGTCCAGGTTACTCACGAAATGAAGGACGGCGCAACGCTCCATTGTTCAGGAGTCGCTGCGCCGTCCGAACTGCCCCTTGCTTCTTGCCGTACCTCTATCCATTTGAAGATTTTTTGTATTGACGCTGCAATGGAAGACACTTCCGCCAAAAAATCTTCAAAAACATCACTCTGTGAGCGCTTCCACCGGACCGATTATTGGGCTTAGTCCTCGCTTGTGAACGCCCTCGCTGTCCACGAAGGTTGCGTAGGCTCGCAGGAACTTGCCAACGTCAGTGCCGACAGGCGTGTATGTGGACGTATCGGCCACCGAGATGTCGTTGATGTCGTCCCAGTCGCTGAGCGCATCTTCGGAGTGCTCCCACTGCCAGCTTCCCAGTTCGCTGTAGGAATCCTGCGCGAGCGTGAGTTCGACGGTGATAGCCTCACCAACCTTTGCCCGATTGCCGGTGGCGAATCTGACGACGTTCGTCTCCGTCTGCGGTGTTGGCGATGGTGTAGGCGTTGGCGAAGGCTCAGGGGTCGCCGTTGGCTCCGGGCCTGGAACAAGCCCGTTGGACGGGAACCAGTCCGACCATGGCCCTGCGCCAAGAAGGTTACGCCCCCGGAGTCGGAAGCGGTAGACCCTGTCGGGATCCAAGCCCTTGACGGTATAGGAAACGCCTTCGGTTCCCTCGGTTACGCCCAGAATCGAAATCTCACCCTCCGTGGTCCAGGACTCGCCTGTGCCCATGGAGCGCCATTGGATGTCGTAAGACGATACGTGCAACAGCGGCATCGACAGCGGTGCTGGCGAGGTGGAGAATTGGACGGTGAGTTCCTCCAGCGACCGTTGCTCCACCTGACCGGTGACGGACTTGGCGGGCGGCGCCACCCTAAGCCCTGCATAAATGACGCCAACTATGATCAATGCGCCGATGAAGGCCAGAGTGACCCGATTGACGAACAGGCGCAGCATCACTACACACATGCGCAGAATCATGTGCAGGAAGATGCGCAGGACCATTTGTACGCGACTTGCTCCTCTTATTGACAGGTTCGCCATTCTATCAACCTCCTGGCTCTGTTGATTCATGAATCCCTACTTTCAGGGTTTGCAGTGCAAGGTATCGTCGGCTTGTGTCAGCCAGAGTTGGCATCCCACGACGTGCCTAACGAGTTCTCAGTATAGACCCTGGAAATTGGTTTGTAAATCCACTTGCCAAAAAGTTTTTCATCGAAAGACGGGCTGCGATTCCGGCAAGAATCTTAGAAATTACTCTGGTAGGGAGGTGAAAATCGGGCTTGTCCGCCACCGAAATTGGCCAAGTCTACATCCTGAACAACATGCCTACGATCATTCTACGTCCTGAATGAATTGACCAAACGTAGGCGAGCCGTCAGTCTCTGGCCTTTCCAAATTGATGGGGCGTGCGGAGGAGCTTCTGCGCAGCCAGGCCGCCGTTTGGCAGTCCGAAACAGTTGCGCTAAGCCCCTACAAGAAAACGCCTCCCAGACAGGCTGCCTGGGAGGCGATCAAATCGAGCTATTTTTTTCTTGCTATCGCTCGGCCTTCTCGATACCGAGTCGAGAAATAGCGCTACCTTCTTGGGGGATATGACAGGTTTCGAGGGTGAAGAGCTACTGTTGCTCTTCCTTCACCGGGCCTATGGTGGGGCTGAGCGCTCTCTTACGCTCGTCTTCGCTGTCAATGTAGAGGGCGGAGGCTCGCAAGTATTTGCCTTCATCGTCGGCTTCGGGCGTGTAGCGGGGCAAATTCGTTTTGTACTTGGTGACGTCCTTCCACCCACTGAGACCGTCGTTGGATCGCTCCCACTTCCAAGGCCCCAGATCACTGAACTGGTCGTTCGCAAGAGTGAGTTCGACGTTGATGGTCTGCGCAACTCTTGGCGGATCGGCGCTTCCAGAGAACTGCACAACGCCCGCCACGGTGGCGACGGCAATTACGGCGCCGACGGTCTGGCTAAGCCCCCTCTTGCGCTCCCCTTCGCTATCCAGATAGACGACGGAGGCGCGCAGATACTTGCCCCTATCTGCAGAACCGGGCATGAAGATGGATGAATCCTCAGCCTCGTAGTCGGTCACATCGATCCAACCCCGAAGACCGTTGTCGGAGCGATCCCATCTCCAACGCCCGGGTTCGCTGTCGGCTGAATTGGAAAGAGAGAGGCTGGCGCGGACTGCCCGACCGACCACAACCGGGTCATCGCCCAGGACAAAGGCGACGACACTGGTCTCAATCTCCGCGCCAACTACCGGGCCGACAGTCTGGCTTAGCGCTATCTTGCCTATATCGTCACTGTCCGTGTAGCTGACGGAAGAGCGAAGGTATTTGCCCTCGTCGGCAGAAACGGGTGTATAGAGGGAAGAATCGGTCAGCCGCGTTGACGGGACATTCTTCCAGCCTGTCAGACCATCGTCGGAACGTTCCCACTGCCAGCGTCCACGGTCACTGTAGCTATCCTCATCGAGACCGAGGGCAACACGAACCACCTGACCGACCACTACGGGATCACCGCCCTCGACGATTCTGACGACATCGACCTCGATTTGGCGGGTTGGCGTAGCCGTCGGCATGGGCGTTGGCGTGGCCGCCGGTGGAGGGTTCACGATGATACATGCACTCAGCGCCACTGCTGCGATCCCTGCTGCTATCCAAATGAGCAGGGAACGGCGGCTCCCTTTTCCAGACATGCGTTATTTCTCCATTGCGGTCAGTCGGTCGGCGCGATGAGTATACCGACAACCAAATTGAAAGTCAAACCAAGAAAGCCGCCCTGGGGCTGCGTTTCACCGCCGGTAGAAGCCGCCTTCGGAGAGCCGCCTCGCCCGCAACAGCCGTGTTTGCAGGACCAGGCCAGCGTAGGCGTCGAGGCTTAGCAAGTCCGATCAGCCCTTGACGCCGGTGATGACGATACCCTGGATATAGTTCTTTTGCGCGATGAAAAAGAGGATGATACAAGGAGACAGGACGATGATCGATGCGGCCATCAGCAGCGTCCATTCGACCCGGTGCTGTCCCTGGAAGAAACGCAGCCCGAGCGCGAGCGTGTAGTTGTCTAAGTCGGAGAGGAAGATCAGCGGGCCAAGAAAGTCATTCCAGTGGTGCATGAAGGAGAAGACCAGGATGATGCCCAATGCCGGCTTAATGAGCGGAACACAGATGCGATAGAAGATGCCGAAAGTGCTGCAACCATCTACGCGCGCGGCGTCGTCCAGCTCCAGTGGCAAGGTCATAAAGAACTGCCGCAGCAGAAAGATGTAAAAGGCGCTCGTGGCAAAGAAGGTGGGAACGACCAGGGGCAGAATGGTATCGATCCAATTCAACTGTTTGAAGAGAATGAAGAGTGGGATGATGATCGACGGGTATGGCAACATCATCGTTGCCAGGACGAGAAAGAAGATGGCGTCGCGGCCCGGAAAGCGGATGCGAGCAAAGCCGAAGCCGACAATGGCGCAGGAGACAATGTGGCCGACAATCGACAGCCCGGTGATGCGGACGGTGTTGACCAGCCACAGGTTGAAAGGCAGAATCGTCCACGCGGTCGAGTAGTTGCCCCAGCGCGGCACGAGCGGAATCCATTCGATGGGGAAGGTGAATTCGGTTCCCGGTTTTTTGAGCGATGTGCTGATCATCCAGAAGAACGGAACCATAACGCCGAATGCGCCGATCAGCAGTAGCGCATAGACAACCCCCTTGAGCAGCAGATCCTGCCGGCTCTGACTTTGCCACAGGTTGGCAAGTCCTGCCGAAAACGGCTGCTGGCTCTGTTGTTCAAGGCTATGTTGAGCCATGAGATCACCCGCCCTCGTAGTAGACCCAACTGGATGACGTGCGCAATATCAGGAAGGTAAAGGCCAGGATCACCAGGAAAAGCACCCATGCAAGCGCCGACGCGTACCCCATGCTGAACCACTTGAATGCCTGCTGGTAGAGATAGAGCACATAGAAGAGGGTGGAGTAGTTAGGCCCTCCATTGGTCATAATGAAGGCCTGGGTAAACACCTGAAAAGAGGCGATGACGCCCATGATCAGGTTGAGCAGCAGAACAGGCGTGATCATGGGAACGGTGATGCGGCGGAACTTCTGAAATACGTTGGCGCCGTCCAACGTCGCCGCCTCATAGAAGGAGGTCGGAATCCCTTGAAGCGCGCCCAAGTAGATCAACATACCGCCTCCCACGCCCCAGACGCTCATAACGATCAGGGCGGGCAGCGCCCAAGTCTCGCTGCCCAGCCACGCCGGCCCTTTGATGCCGATGTTTTTGAGCAACACGTTGATAACGCCGAAACGGGGATTGAAAATCCACATCCACAGCAGCGACACGGCTACGCCCGCGGTCACGCTGGGCAGATAGAAGAGTGTGCGAAAGAAGCCAATGAAGCGAATCTTCTGGTTGAGCAGCATGGCCAGAAAAAGACCCAGAGCCAGATTCAGCGGCACGTTGAGGAGATAGATCAGAGTTACTTTGAGCGACTTCCAGAAGAACTCGTCCTGGATCATCTTCTGGTAGTTGCCCAGCCCGATAAACTCCGGCGTGCCGACGATATTCCACTTGGTCAGGCTGATCGAAAAGGAGCCAAAGAGCGGGCCGGCGGTGAAGACGGCAAAGCCAACTATCCAGAGCGAGATAAAGGCGTAGCCTTCAAACACGTTTTTCCAGTAGCGTCTGCTCTTGCCCAACATCATCGATCGGCCCTTTTGCGCCACGTACACAATGAAACGATAGGGAAAGGAGACGGGAGGCGGGCATCCCCGCGCTCCACGTCCCCACTCTTGCCTGCCTGGCTGCAAAGCGCCAAGCCTGTCTATGCGTTCTCAGCCAGGATTTCTTCGATCTGCGCGCACATATCGTCGGCGGCTTCTTGCGCCGTCTTGACGCCGCGCAGCGCGTTGTCTACCTCAGTCGTCATGACCGTGAACAGCACGCGATAGGGCTGCGGACTTCTCGGCACGAAGGGGTTGGGAATCGTGTTGAGATACCCTTCCCGGATCATGGGGATATCGAGCGCCCCTAGCGGTTCGGTATAGGCCTTGGACTCGAAGATCGAGTAGCGGGTGGGGCCGTCGGAGAAGGCCAGTTTGATGCCGCTGTCGTACCCTTCTTCCCAGGCTTCCAGGCTGCTGCGGTAGACGGCCCAGTCAAAGGCCTCCTGCGTGTTCTCGCTATTGGAGGAGATCACGATCTGATCGGTATCGCCCCAGCAGCGGAAACCGGCCTTGCCCGCAGGCAGAACCACAAAGTCCCACTCGAAGGGGAGTTCGTAGCCCTCGCGCAGATCACGCACCGAATCGCAGGTGGTGCCGCCAGCCATCACGATCCTGCCGGTGCTAAAATTGATGCCCAACTGATTGGCCTGCATTTCGGGCGGAGGCTGAATGGCGTGCTCCAACACCAGGTCGGCCATGAACTGAATGCCTTCGACCGCGTCGGCGCTGTTGATGATGCAAGTGCTGATCTCTTCGTCAAAGACTTCACCGCCGGCCGCGCGGATCAAACCAAGCTGATTGGTGCCGCCCGAACCGCCGTAGAAGTACTGGCCGGTTTCGCCGTCGCCGTCGAGGTCTTTGGTCAGCTGCTTGCCCATCTCGATGAAGGTAGGTGGATTTCAATCGGCGACCCGCACTTCAATCAATCGAGTATTTTGCAACGCAATGGGTTTGCAACAGTCCCTAAGAAAGAACGTTGCAATGGGGCTTCACTTCAGGAACGCTAATCGGACGACTGGGGGGCAAGTCATACCTTGGGCGGCTTTGTCATCGCAGCAATCTTACCTATTTCCGCAGCAAATGTCAAAGATAGTTCCCAGGGAGAACTTCCCACGATGAAGACGCTATGGACGAACCTCCGGCCCGCCAATGTAAATCCCAAATGAGACCAAGAACTTGCGTATTGCGTAAGGGCAGGCGGGACGCCTGCGGTCCCAAGGTGTAGCCCGTGAGAAAAGTCGTGGTTTCGAATGGGATCCACATTAGATTGGAACCCACAACATTCAATCTGAGCGTTCAACTGTGATTCGTGCGCCGGCCGCAGGCATCACCAGCGACGAGGACGCCCCATCAGGCCAGCGAATCTCCAGAAGGAGCGGTGTACTGTGGGCGGGAAAGCCAAAATGGGCCTGCGACGGCTCGCCCGTCAGATAGCCGCTGTTGGAGCGCAGCGCGCGCACGTATCTCCCTGTCGTCGTGTGCAGCGTGATCTGCGCGCCGATGGCGTGCGTGTTCTTGCTCTGCGGCCACGAAAGGTCGACGGTCAGGCTGCTCCCTCCGCAAAGTCGATTCTCATAGATGACGGCTGGCGCCAGCAGATTGTTCACGGCGATGTCGAGGTCTCCGTCGCCGTCGAGATCGGCCATGACCATGCTGCGCCCGCCCTCGGTAGCGTTCAGACCCCACGTGGACACGGGTCGAAAGTTCCCGTGCCCGTCGTTGCGGAAGACCAGATTCTCCTCAACCAGTTCGTCGCCGGGCAAGTGGCCGAACATCTCCTCAGCCGCCATGCCGTTGACAACGTACAGGTCGACGTAGCCATCCTGATCCAGGTCGCCGAACTGGGCGGACCAACTCCAACCGCTGGCCTGCAGGCCGCGTGCGCCGGCCTCGTTTGCGTAGGTCCCACCGCCGCCCGCGACCTGGAGGACATTTTCGATGATCTGCTGGTCATCGGCCATGTCAACCATCGTCTCCATGAGCGGAGACCAGGCCACCATCATCTCCTCCGTCTCTGCATACGGTTTCATGTCGGCCGCGAACAGTTCCGTGCGCCCGTCGTTATCAATGTCTCCGGCGGCGAAACTCATCGTGTTCTGGGCGGTCTCGCCAAAGGGCGTCGCCTCCTGCCAGCCGTCCTCCGACCGGATCCAGACCTGATCGGGCATCAGGAAGTCGTGGCCCACCCAGATATCCAAGTGGTTGTCCTGGTTCAGATCGACGAGCAGCAGCGCAAGCGCCTGCGAATAGGGGGCCAGATGGGTGGCGAGGAAATCATCGCCCGTGTTCTCGTAATAGACGACGCCACCATTGGCAAGGTCGGTCGGGTCGACACGCGTGAACTCGGTCTGGTAGGTGGCGAGCACGAAATCCAGGTCGATGTCGCCATCCAGGTCGGCCCAGGCAAAGGTATAGGCTTTCTGGGATGCGCCGAACCAGTCGAGACGGGTGAAACCGGGGATGCGCTTAAACTTCTTTTGCTGCGCCTGGCTCTCTACTGCCTCGCCACTCTCGCCGCCATCATTCATCCACACAAGCGGGCGCGTTTCGCGATGGGCAAAGACAATGTCTAGCCAGCCGTCGCCGTCGATATCGACGGCGCTGACGCCGCGCGACTGACCGTGCGGGAAGTTCTGCTTGCGAAAGGCGAAGTCCCCCTCGTTCCAGAAGATCGCATTCGGCCCGGCCAGGTTCGCCAGCACAAGGTCGAGATCGCCATCACGGTCGAGATCGTTGACGGCCAGGCCGGCGCCGTTGCTGTCGTAGGTTCTGACAATATCGCCCTCAATTGTGGTGATATGATCGAGGGTGTGTGCAACGAACCGATCTTCACAGTCATGCGGCGAGGGTCGATGAGCACGCTGCGTCACCGCCAGGCTTATCGCCTGATCTGTGGGCGTCCCCACCGGAACGCAGGCGGCCAGCAGAAAAAGAGAAAGGAGGATCGCGAATTGGAGCACGACCCGTCGACTCAGAATCGCGTGCATATTCATCATGTTATTCTCCAGCTTAGGCCAGCCCCTTGCAATGCTTCGCCTTTCTGCGCATCAGAACTAAGGCTGCTATGGTGGCTGATGGATCGAACGAATCACAGTTCAGCCCCTTCAGCCAGCCATGCCAGGTTGAAACGAGCCAATGTCAGCGCTTCACGAGGATGATCGTCGCCTCCCTCGTACAGACAACAGATAGCGCCATTGGGCAGCACGGCCAGATCCGAGTACGCGGAAGGGCCGGGATGGAGCGTTCTGGCTGTCGGCCATGTGCGGCCGCCGTCATCGCTGCGGCGAACGGTCATACGCTGTCGCCGCGTGCTGGCGGGGTTGGCGAAGAGAAGTTGCCCGCCGGGCAGCGCCTCCAAGCTTGCCTGACAGACAGGTTCGATCAGCGTTTCGTCCCACTCGAACTGCGCGAAGGTTTGCCCTTGATCCTGGCTGCGGGCCACGGCACGGTGCTTGCCGCCAACGTGGTTGCGGCAGTTGACATAGAGGCTGTCGTCCTTCAGCTGCGCGACCGCGCACTCGTCGGTTGCGGCTTCGACGATACCGCCAAGCTGCCATGTCGCGCCGCGGTCGTCGCTATAGATGAGATGGGAATGGATTGGATCTTTGCTGCGGTCGAAGTGAAGGCCGACCATGTGATCGCAGGGGACGACCAGGCGTCCGCTGGCCAGTTGAATACCATGACAAGGGCCGGTTGCGTACCAGGTCCACTGTGGATCTTTGACCGACGCGGTGATCTCGCGCGGCTGCGCCCAGGTTTGGCCGTCGTCGACGCTGTGCGTGATCCAGACGGTGCGCGGCGCTTTCCCTTCGCAGATGAGGGTCTCGCCGCCCTCGGCCAGGTTCTTGCAGAAGGGCAGCCAGATTGTGCCGCTCTCCCGCTCGACCACGGGGCATGGGTTGCCGCAGGTCATGCCGGCTTCGCTGACTACGACCTGGCAGGCGCTCCATGTGCGACCACTGTCGAAGCTGCGGCGCAGGATCAGGTCGATTTCGCCGGCGTCGCCGCGCCCGTGTTTGCGCCCCTCGGCAAAGGCCAGCAATGTCCCGGCCACAGTTACCACCAGAGCCGGAATGCGGTAGGTGTGATAGCCGCCTTCGCCGCTGACGAAAAGGGCCTCTTGTACACACCAGGGTCGGGTCGATGCGTTGTCTGCGTCCATGGCGATAGGTCTCCTTCAGTCTATGTCTTCGGGATCGATTAACACGCCCACAAGATGAGCGCAGCCAGCCGGGTCGCCATAGTTGGTATAGTCGACCCACATGATGCGCCCATCGTCCAGCATCAACCAGGAGGAATAGCCATGATCGGGCGCGGGCGGTTGCTCCGGGTGGTTGCCATGAATCTGAATCATGCGCCGCCGCTGGTATTCGTCGGGGAATTCACCGCTCGACGCATCCCACGACCAGGAGAAGTCATCCAACGTGGGATTCTGGGAGCGTAAGGCAACTTGGCGCCAATGGCTGCGCCCGCCCGTCTGCGGCTGGCCGAACTGTGTATACCCGCCCGGAGAGCCAGCGCGGCGGGAGTCGCCGATCGGCTTGTCCTCGCGAAAAATGCACTGGTTGATCACGGTTTCGCCGTCCACCTGGATGCGCAGCAGCCCGCGGCGGTGGTGAATGGTGAGCGTGCGGTAGTCGGACATGTCAACCTTTTGGCGGAAGTCTACGCCGAGACTGCTCCAGATGCCGTCCACCGCAACATTAAGCACGACGCCGAACTGTGAGAGCGCCAGAAAGGCCGCGGGCTGGCCGGGCCGCCCTTCAACTTTGAGTGTCGCCTCCATGCGCACTTCGCTGCGCACCGATTCCGGCGGCAGCAGGCAGTAGCGGGCTTCGTGACCGGGCAGGTTGTCGATCACGAGCGCGCCGTCATCAAGGCGCGCCGCATACTTACGCCGCGGCCCGCCAACCTGAAACGACCCGGCCTCTGCCTTGATATCGCCGCACCAGCCGTAGGTGCCCAGCGGTCCGTTGACGTGGCGACCGCTGGCGAAGATGCGGCCATCGGGCAACTGCTTGGCATACGGACGGTCCAGCGCAAAGGGGCACATCTGAACGGGCGACCAGGTGAGACCGCTGTCCAGCGAGAAGGTGACGAAACAGGGCTGCCCGGCATGGTGATTTTCGCGCAAAATGCAGGCCAACTCCTGGCCGCCGACCGCGTCCGGGTTGTCCAGCAGGACGATTGCCCCTTCACAGACACGGTGATAGCCGTTGTCCGCGATCGTGGCCGCTTCGTACCAGGTTGCGCCGCCGTCGTCGGAACAGGACAGAATCTCAGCTAATTCCTGCGTCTCGCCGCGCATGATGTGGGATCCGACGCCCAGCCGACCGTCCGGCAGGTCGTGGATGCGGTCAGGCTCAAAGCCCATAATGGGGGGTTTCTGGGCCGATGACCAGGTGTCGCCGTCGTCGTGGCTCCAGTAAAGCCAGTTGCCCGGCGGCTGATCCTCGTGGAAGTGGCTGTGGTCGTCATGGTCGATGATCACGACCAGGCGGCCGTCCTGGAGGCGGCTGAGTCGGGGCGTACACATGCGTTCGTCGCCCTGCCGCAGGTCGGACTGGTCGACCTCGCGATGCTTGAACCAGGTGCGTCCGCCATCGTCGCTGGCGAGCAGCGTCAGGATTTGATTTTCCTGCGACCAGTGGGAGTCCGTGTCGGCAAAGATCAGCATGAGCCGACCAGAGGGAAGGGCGATGATGTCCGGGTTCTTGGTAAAGCGTCCGGGGATACGCCATACGTCAAACACGTTGTGCGCAATGGAGCGTGGGTGGATATGCACGGCTTCTCCTTTATGATTGGATTTCTGGTCGGTCTCTTAGCGGTTCGTGTTCAGCGTTTGAGCGCCTGCAGGGCTGCTCGCCATTTCTCAAATGTCGTCGATTGGCCCGCGCCGCTAACGACCAGAGGTAGGCGGCCGGTCCGTTCCAGTTTGGCGCGCATAAACTCTTCGCCCTCATCGACCGGAGGCGGCGCAGTATACGTGCCCCGAGTGCGGCAGTAGCGAATGTCGATGCTCCAGCGCACATCCTTGCTGCGGTTCACTTTGCTGCCATGAAAGGTCATGTTGGAAAAGAGCAGGATGTCGCCCAGCTTCATCGGAACAGGCACAGGAATGCCGCGGGCTTCAACATCTTCGAAAGAGCGCATATTCTGGTCCTTGTCGCGGGCGCTGCCGATAAGCTCCCACGAGTTGCTGCCTGGGATTAAATAGAGACAGCCGTTGACTTCATCGACATCCACCAGCGGGATCCAGACGGTGATGATGTGGGCATGCTGTGATGGCTTGCCGTAGTACTGGCTGTCCTGGTGGAGGGGAAAGGCGGTCAACTCGCTGTCTGGCATCTTGGGGCGCAGGTGGTAGTCCCCGTTGAAACTTATGTGAGGCCCCAGATGCGGCTCCAGCGCGTTGACCATGCCGGAGTGATGGATCAGGGCGTGCAGCTCCGGCCCAAAGACAGGCGCATCCCACGAACGCAGTCGAATCTCGTTTTCGCGATGCAACGCGGCCAGCCGCTTTCCGAAAGGCAATTCTTTGTGGAGCCTGTCGATCTTGCCGTGGTCGAACATCTCCTGCGCGTAGTTGCCCACTTGGCGCTGAATGCAGGCGCGCAGCGGTTCCAGATCAGCGGGCGGGATAGCCTGGCGGACGAGCAGATAGCCGTCCCGTTTGTAGGTGTCGGTCATTGCGCTTCCTCTCCTTCCGCCCCTCTTGCAATCTTGTGTTCAGTTCATTTTCGCGTCATCGCCCGTCTCTTGCAACTAAGCCAGAATCTGAAACGTTCCGCGTGTGTCATGAGTTGTTGGGCGAACATTGTTTGAATCAGGATATTCGGGATTTGCGGATGGAAAGGATGGCAGACGATGGGTGGACACCTGCTCAACTGATCAGTTCTCTCAGGGTGAAAGGGTACATCGCAACTGGCGAATGGTTTTGGATGCGGCCCTTCAAATTTTAGGCGCATCTCAGATTCTTTGCATCGTTGCTCTGGGAACGCGGGAGGCTTGCTGACGCCGGGAACGGACGAGGTGGGGAGGGCCAGCTTTGACAGTTTCTTGTAATGGCGTTGGACGAAAGACAGTTCCGAAAAAATATATATAAAAATGCCAACCGCGATTTTCTGCCGCGCCTCTGCCAGCGATGGCTCTCCTGCACCGATAGAAGCCGTGTGTTGAATGCGCTACCACTTCGTACTATGAGCGCGCATTGTTAGATGCGCTACCGCTTCGCGCGCCCAGAGGGCGCCCGAGTGCCGGATTGCGGTATGTGGGGCTGGGCGCGCGGTGGCGGCGTTCCCGGTCGCGGAGGAGAGTAGCACAGATGAACGCATCGGGCAAGTCGGAGTGACGCACAATAATTTGGGGAATTATCAACTTGACTAGCCCAATCGTTCTATGCTAATATCCTCCCTACTCATGTTACGCAGCCAGGGGATCAAGGCGAACTGGATCCAACTGACACAAAGCCTCGAAAGCCTGTTGCAGAGCTGAGAGATACAAGTGAGTCTTGAGGGCATAGTGATTCTTCTTGGTGCGCATCTTAAGCATCTCCAGCTTGGTAAAGGTCCAGAGAGCAGCCACAAAGTGATTGGTCTGCGTGGTTGGTGTGCGGGTTGGTGATTTGGCAAGGGATGCGTTCTGTTTGAGCGAGCGATGATATTCTTCCACTTTCCACCGTTCTTGGTAGATTGTGATCAGTTGGTCAGCTGTCAAGCAGGCGTCACTGGTCACCAGATAGCGCACAGCGGTCGAGCCATCTGCGTTTGTGCAGGTCTGACGGAGCAGATAGAGGGGAAAGGGCACCTGCTCCAGATAGATGCCTGTAACTGTGTCTTCTGGCAGGTCGAGTTGTTCCAGTCTGTGATAGCGACCATGCTGTTTGTCTTGGCGAGAAAGGGCGATCTTGCGATTGGTTTTGAGTCCCATGATGAACTCTTTGCGCAGCGTGCGTTTGATATAGCTCATATTCTCAGCCGAAGCAAACCAGATGTCATTGAGCACATAGCGGAAGGGAATGCGGTTATGCACACAGTTTTGCAGCATGGCACGAAAATGCTCGTTCTTGGTCACAGCGCTGCGTCGTTTCCGTTTGCCCTGCTTGTCAATATACGATTCGGTCTTGGTCACCAACCGATAGGTCACCGGCAATGAAACCCCACCCACTGTGTACAAAGCAGTGATAAAGTTGATGCCCTTGGCCATCTGTCCTTGCGCATGGTCGTAGTGCCAGCAGATGAGTTCGTTCTCATCGGTGTAGGGCTTCTCAACGATGCTGTCGTCAATCGTGATGACGCCATGCTCGCCTTGCATGCTGCGCACAGAGGGCTTGACCATGCCGACACCACTCTTTCGGCTGCAGTCGTTGGCTGTTGAGCATGCGACTGACTTGGTCGTGGCTGATCGCCTTCTCCATCAAGGCCGACATGCCTGTCGCCGTCGTTGCCGCAAATGAACTCAGGAGAAAGTCCGAATACAGGTCAAAGAGTTTGAAATTCATGTTTCACCTCCTGACCTTATTCTACTCAATTCGTCAACTACTGCGTAACATCAGCTCCCTATAGACACGGGAGGTAGATACGTGAGCGAGTCATTCAGTTTATACCAATTCTTTGAGCAGTTCCCCAACGAAACTACCGCTTACGTCCGAGTCCAAGCGCATACCAACGGGATCGAGTCATTCTGGGCATTGCTAAAGAGGGGATACATCGGAACGCACCATTAGATGTCCTTCAAACACCTGCACCGCTACCTCAACGAGTTCCCCCACCGCCATAATGTTGGCGACGCCAACACGCCGGAGATCATAGCTCCAGACGATAGACGGCATGACAGGCCGCCGCTTGACCTATGAGGAATTGACAGCATCGCTCTTATGATGAGGTCAAAACCAGGGGAATCAAGACGCCGAACCCCCCCAGCATGACAACTATCATCAGATTCAGTCTGGATTCAACACGGCCCAGATCAGTTCGCACCCGCTCCACGTCAACCTTAGTAGCTAAGTGTTCATAAGCGCCTTCAAGCCGGGACAGGCGTTCACCGTCTGACGCAAGTTGAGACATAGATTCCTTCCTTGAGCCATCTGACCACAAATAGAGAGGGCCAGAGCCAAGCCGAGCACGACAAGCAGGAATATTCCGCAATTCTTGAAGTCATGGGCACAGCCAGCCGGATAGGAACCGCCGCAGTGCGGACAGCGCCTGGCCGATTCGTGGACTTCCGCCAGGCAGTGACGACAGTGTTTCATCGTGTGCCCCTCCAGGAATTCCCCAAATCTTGGAAAGCGTCATACAGTTCAATCCACGTCCCCTTTAGTAACTGTCCGTTTTTAACTTAACGGTTTCGTTCGACAGACCGGTCCAAGCTTGATTGAAATCGCTATGTTGTTTGCGGACAGTTACTTAGTTCCGTTTTCTCTTCCGCAGGCATCAATCCGAAAATTATACATGACCAAAATATACAACCACTACCCAAAAGAGAAGCGCTGACCGTCGCACATGCACCACGATGCCTCTTTGGAGCCGCAAGCTCTTTTCCAGACATAGGAAGTGCCCCCTTGTTGGTGGGTAATGGATGCCACCACAGCGATTCCATGCATACAGCGATTCCATGCATCTTGTAATCCAGCAAGGGGGCGCCATGTCCCCATTACCCGATTTTACAAAGTGCCTATCGCTGTCGTATTGTCCAGTATAGTAGGGTAAAGGTACTCTTGCAAGTGCGAACGGAGACGCCGACATGACCGCCCAGAAAGAGAACTCTACAGAGAAGAACGAATTACACGGTCGGTTTGATGACATGGTGGATGCGGCGCTGGGCCCGCCGCCCGGCGAGGAAACCCCAAAACGCCAGCGCAAAACGAAGAAAACCCCGCTCCGAAACAGGGTGAAAAACGCCCTATCCCGAAACAAGGCTCAAAAACCGATCCCACAAAAAGCCTAACCCGCCAGATTAGGCCGGCTAGTCAACTATATAATTCCCATAATTTGGGATGCACCCCAAACTATCGGGGGCTTGACAATGCAGAACGCCCTGACCTATTCTGCGTTGGACAATTGAATTTCGCTCTGCAAAGATGCGCCCACCGCCCGGATGCGCGGCGCACAATGGGAGAAGACCGGTGACGTTCTGAGGAATCAGTCCGGCGCTGTCCCGCAACGGTAACGTAAACGAAGTTCGCGAAGCCCGATAACCCGCCTTTGCAGATGCTCAACGTTATCGCGCCGCTATTCTGGTATGCGGCGTTAGTCAGATGCGCCCTGCGCACCATTGGATGCCGCGCAGGAGTATCTTGCGGAAGTTCGGGTCGACATAGGTGAGATTGTCATGGCCTGACTGGAAGCAGAAGACCCGCGACTTCCTGAACTGCCGTGTCCAGCCCAGCACGCGCATGCTTTCGGGGTGATCGGTGGTCAGAAGGATGTGGCTGTCCTGCCCGGCGCTGGCCATGGAGTAGGTTTCGTCAATCATCTGCCAGTCGGCGACGCCCTGTGTAATCGGGTGGTCAGGGTCGGCGACTTCGACGGCCAACTCCTGCATCATAGAGTAGCCGAAGTTGCGATCAGGGATACCCACCAGATCCGACAAGAAGGGCCACTGCAGATAGGCCAGGATGGCGTGATGGAGCAGGAAAATGCCCTGGCCGCTTTCGCCAAGTTGCTCAAAGACGGCCTTTGCCCTGCTCTCCGGCTCGCCGCGGGGCATGTTGTAAAAGAGGAGCACATCGTATTCCCCCCGCACCTTCGCCACATCCTCTTCCCAATTGTCCTGGTGCTGGATGTAACTGTCCACGCCCGGCATGTCGCGGAAAATGGCATGGAAGCCGGGCACATCGAACCCATGGCCGCCGGTGATGACGGCAACCGTGATCTTGTCGTTGTCGGAAAACTTTGCGCTCATTTCTTGCTCTTCCTTTCATCGCGCCCCTGGCCGAGCCGGGACGCTCTTTACGCTGTCCAACTGAATACCGTGCCCAGCAGTTCGTTGGGCTGATCGCGCAACATGTCGTATATGCGCTTTGCATCCTCAGCCGCAACTACATCCTGCAGCAAGGGTGTCAGATTGATCATGCCCCGGCTGACCAGACGACAGAGGTTGTCCAGATCATCTGTGTAGAAATGGCTGTTCTGTTTGATCGTTATGAGACGTTTTTGCCCCAGATTGAAAGTATAGCTTACCTTTTCGCGCCCGGCAATGAACAGGACCAGGCCACCTTGCCGCGCCGCGCCGATGAGTTGATCTTCCTTGCCCGGCACACCGGCGACATCAAGAACGGCGTCAAAGCCCGCGTCAGGGATCTGTTGCGCCCAGCCGGCGCCCTCGACATTGAGCGCCTCTTCGACCGCGCCGCTCTGCCGGGCAATCTCCAGCCGCCGGTCGTCAATGTCGCAGATCGTCACCCGCGAGCCGTACAGAGCCGCTATCTGGGCGGCAATCTGCCCCAAACATCCGGCGCCCACGACCAATGTTTTCTCGCCCAGCTTCAATTCGGCGTTGCGGCAGGTGTTAAGAGCCACCGCGCCAACGCCGAACAAGGCAGCTTCCTTGGGGTCAACTGAATCGGGCAGCTTGACAAGCAAGTCGTCTTCCGCAACGACAACGTATTCGAGATGGCCGCCGGTGTGTCCGCCCACGAAGATCAGGTCACCGACCTGCAAGCAAGCGGTGTCCGGCCCGACTTCGATGATGCGACCGACGGTCTGATAACCGGTCACGGTCGGCAGGCGCTCATCGGGCGGCGCGTAGTTGCCCTTGAGCAACTGATTGCGCTCCGTGCCATTGGTGATGCCGGTGTAGAGGGTCTGTATCTTCACCTGATTCCCCACCGGCGCGTCCGGGGCCGGCCAATCGTCGGTGAAGACCTTCTCCCTGGTTAGCGCATCCTTTTTCTTCACGATCAGTGCTCTCACGGGACGTTATCTCCCTTATATCTCCGGCATCATTTTGTTGGATTGTCGATGCGTCCCATCCCTGCCGCAGCCACCGCGTCCGACAGAGTGCGGTAAGAAAAAGCGGCAGCCGCCAGCGGATCATACGCGGCAGCGCCAAAGACCTGTCCGCTGATCTCGACGGTGATGTAGCCCCCGTACCCGGTTGCGCACAGCCGACGCACGTAGTCAGCGTAGTCCAACTCCCCTTCACCGGGCAGAAGAAATGCAAAGTCAGGGTAGCGCCCGCGCACATCTTTGACGTGAACACCCAGCGCGTGGGGAATCAGTTGCTCCAACGCCTGCGCCAAGGGAATGTCGAGCAACTCAAAGTGGCTGTAGTCAAAGTTGAGTTTGAGGCTGTGCAGATTGACAGCCTCCAGGAGCCACAGCACTCTGTCCGGCGCATGAACCAGGCCGCCGACGTGCGCTTCGGCAGCGAAGATGCCGCCGCATTCTGCCGCAACGGTCGCCCAATCGCCTACTCGATCCGCCAGCAGCGCCCGTGCCCGCTCCCAGTCGCCGGTACGCCCGCCAAGCGTGCTGGTCAGCACCGGTTGTTCCAGGCCCAGCGCCGCGGCCAGCGAGAAAATTTGACGCGCCTGTTCGAGATGCGCTTCATGCGACCTGGCGTCCGTCTCATAGACAGGGATGCCGACCGCCATCAAGGTGTCGATTTCCAGATCATGATCGAGCGCCCGCTGGCGCAGATCTCTGCGTTGCGCGGCGCTCAGTTGATCAGGGGCGGTCGGGTAGCCAGGGCCGACGCACAGTTCCAGACCATCGTAACCGATGGCAGCGACTTCACGCAGCATGGCCGCGTAGGGCGTATCGGGCATCCCGTAGTTGCCGTAAGCGATTTTCACTGGTGGTCCGTCCAATCGAAGAGTACGCCCATGTGGGAATCGGGCTGTTGTTGCAGACCGGCGTAGGCTTCGGCCGCGGCCGCAGGTTTGAGAACGTGGGTGATCAGGGACGCGGTGCGCAGCTTGCCTTGCGCCATCAGGCGAAAAATAATTTCGGCATTGCGCGTCATGGAATGCTTTTGAAACGGGCTGTGGTGGAGCGGATAACGCCATTCATGCGCGCCCCGCAGCATCACCGAGCCATTGCGCCACAGGTGAACATGGTTAAGAAATGGGGTCAGATCGGTCTCATGCTCTTTGCGCGGCGAACCGAGGAGGACGACGATGCCCTCACCGTCGCGCCCCGTCAACGAGACGGCCAGTTCGGCTGCCTGTGCCGTGCCCGATGCTTCAACCACGACATCCACACCGCGCCCCTGCGTCATCTCCATCACCGCGGCTTGGGCGTCCTCCTCGCCCGCGTTCACGGTCTGGGGCAGGCCGCAGGCGCGGGCCACGTCCAGACGAGCGGCGCTCAGGTCGATGGTGATCACGTCCGCGCCGGCCAGACGCAGCAGCTGAGCAGCCAGGTTGCCGACCAGTCCCATCCCAATCACCGCCGCCCGGTCCCCCAACTCAATTTGGCCGACGCGCACGGCGGTCATCGCCACCAGCGCCAGCCCAACCAGGGCGCTGTCCCTTGTGTCCACCCCTTTAGGAACGCAGACCCGAAACGCTTTGGTCAGTGTGTGGCTGACATGGCCCGTGTGACTGAAGACCAGATCACCGACTCGCACATCGGACACACCTTCCCCCACGGCAATCACTTTGCCAATCGCCCGGTTGCCAGGAATGAAGGGATAATCGACCTTTTGCAAACCGGTCAGTTTAGCCAATTCGGTGCCAGCGCTGATCAGGCTGTACTGTGTCTGAAGCAAGGAATCGTCGGGGCCAAGTTCGAACTGCTCCGACTCAGGTTCCAAGGCTACCCGGTCTACTTCGGGGAAGACTATCTTTTGTACATCGATCAGGTGAGTCATTTCTATGTCTGTTCGCTCCGGCGCACTGGTTTGGACAGTCTTGGCCCGTGACTACACTTTGACTTCAAACTCACTTTGGTCTCGCATCTGTCGATCCAGTTGCTCCTCTTCCGCAATTGAATCTCTATTTGCAAAAGGTAACGCCAACTGACCGCGAAACTGCACTGCCGTCACTGACTTGGCGGGAAGAGCCAGATGGCACTGGCCCAACTCAGGTAACTCCACGTGTACCGATGTCGGGCTGACCGCGGCGGGATTCTCCGCTGTATTCTCTGCGCGAATGTCGGGCGCGGTCAATCGTTCTTCTGAGACGCCGGTCGGCGCAAAGCCCGGCGGCAGTTGAAGGCGTGCGTCAAAGCCCGACGACAGGTTGTTGTTGACAACGGTAACAAACAACCCGTCCTGTGAAGCGGTCGCCGACACCGACAACGCGGGGCGAATTGACCCGTCAGGCCAACGCAGCGTCGGACCGTCTGACAACTCGCAATCCATCACAATGCCGTTGCGGTGTGGTTTGTACATCTTGAAGACGTGATAGGTCGGTGTGGTGACCGCCAGCGGCCCATAGGTTTGCACAAGACATTGAAGCGCGTTGACCGTCATCGACATATTCGCCATGTAGAGCGTATCAGCAAAGTTGTGAAAGAGATGGAATGTGGTCGCGGTGAAGAGCGCATCCCGCAGCGTATTGGCCTGGCGGAACTGATTGGAAATCCAGACACCCTTGTACCACGTTCCCCACTCGCCCATTGCCAGACCGATGTAGTGGCGTTCTGTGCTATAGGCCCTGACCAAAGCGGTGGCGCGCCGCAGTTCAGCCTCCAGTATGTCCAACTCGCTCAGAAGGCGCAAATGGTCCTCATCAGGAAAACCGCGGTCGGTCAGATTGCGGCCCTGATAGATATGATCGGAGATGAAGTCAACCATGTGGAGCATGTTGGGCGTCTGCTTCATGCCGGCCAGGAACTCGGCGTCCCAGTCTCGATAGAGAAGGCAAGCGCCGCACGCGATCAGCTTGACTGCCGAGGCCCTGTCGCGGTCTCCAGTACCCAGCATACGCAGCTTGTTGGAATACCGTCGGTAGGCGGCAACATAGTCCTGCGAACGGAACTGTCCGCCGGAGTGCCAGCTTTCGTTGCCGACGTCCCAAAGTCTGACCTGCCAGGGTTGCTCCTGACCGTTGGCGCGACGCAGCCGCACGATCTCGCTATCGTGGTCGGAGTTGCAGTACTCGACCCAATCGCGGCCCTCCTGCACGGTACCGCTGGCGACATTGAGCACCAGGTATGGCTCAGCCCCAATTGCATCACAAAAGCGCATATATTCGTGCGTGCCAAAGGCGTTGCTTTCGGGGATACCCCATTCGATGTTGTAACGCTGGGGACGCGCGTGCGGCGGTCCGATGCCGTCGCGCCAGTGGTAGTATTCGGCCCAGTTGCCGCCGGGCCAGCGCACTGTCGGCAGCGCCAGTTCCGCCAAAGCCTCAAGCGTATCGCGGCGCAGGCCATCTTCGTGGGGAATGTCGGAGTCGTACCCCACCCAGATGCCGTCGTAGATGCAGCGCCCAAAGTGCTCGGCAAAGCTGCTATAGATGTAGGGGCTGACCGTTGGCGCGCCCACGCGCGTGGTCAGTCTGATGATTGGAGCGGTCATAATTTCAGCCGGTGTGCGGGAAGCTGTTCTTGATGCTTTTCCCCGCCCCATGAACTCTACATTCTTGCGAAGAACTTCCGCGTGGGCTATAAGAGTCGTATCGACTCACAACTGTTCGGCAATTACCGGAGTCCAGCATGCCACGTTCAGACGCACAGCACAAAGGCACACGCATGAATGGAGAATGCGCCGTCGCAGAGACCAATCTCTGGAAGGACGAATTCCGCGCGGCGCTGGAACAGGGCAACGTGCAGACTGCTTTCGCCGTCCTCGATTCGCAGAAGACCGGACACGCCGGGACGCCGCGCCAGGCGGTCAAGCTGCAAGCGGCCAAACTCATCAGTACGCACTATAGTAATTCGCCCGCGTCATTGTACAGAACGGCCATTGCCTTTGCGCGCTCACAAAACGAGGGTGCGCAAGAGATCGGGCTGTTGCTGCTGGCTCCGCTCTACACGCGTAACCCCAACGAAGTGGCGGAAATCGTGCTGACTCTGGCGGACAGCGCGAATTGGGAGGTCAAAGAGTGGGCGGCCAGCGCGCTGAGAAATATCATTAGCGCCGAATTTGCGGCTATCTTTCCGACGCTCAAACGGTGGGCAGGCCACGCCTCCCCCAATGTGCGGCGGGCGGTCGCCGTCGCCAGCGGCTCTGCGTCCAGAGACTGTACACGGGACGAGTGCCGTCTCTTACTGGAGATTCTGGCGCCGCTGCTGGAGGATGACGACCCCTATGTCCGCAAAAATTGTGGCGCATTCGCCATCGGCGATAGCTTCTTGAAGAGCCAACCCAAGCTGGTTGCAGAATGGTTGGGGCGGGCAAGCGCAACGCCCCGCGCACAGTGGAACGTGGCGATGGCCCTGTCCTCGGCTGAAGCGGCCAAGCACTTTCCTCTTCTGTCGGAGTTGCTCTGGCGACTGGCAGCCGACAAGCGCACGGTCGTACGCCGGGCAGCCTGCAAAGCCGCCCTCAATCTGGCAATACGCATACCGGATGAGATCGCCCCCCTGCTGGACAAATGGGAAACCGATCCGCAGCGTTCCCATATCTCCGCCTATGTCCAACCCAAGCTCTAGGGATAAGCAGGCGGCCCAGGCCCTTGCCGTCTCTTGAGCGGAATTCAGGCTCTTCGCCATTCTACCAGTTGACGATGGTGCGTTCGGGCACGAAGCGGGTCACGCTCTTCGTCGGCGCGGTATCCTTGCGCATATGCTCGCGCCGATAGAAAGGATAGGTTGTCGGGTCTTCGTCGCGGGGCGAGATGTCCACTACAGTGCTGCCGCGGAATGTGCATCGGTATCTCGTCTCCCGCACTTTGCTGCTGCTGCTGCCAGGGCGATGTGCGTTGCCGGTGTAGGTCGCTTCGGATTCGTGGATGGGGAACACAAGCGCGATGGTATCGCCCGGCTGCAGTTCGTCAAACGTCAAGTAGTTGCCAAGCCGTATCCCCTCGCGAGCGACGCCGTTGACGCGCGTCTGCAAACTATGCCTGGGAATCCACGAAGCGACGCGAACCGCGACCCGCTGGGCGTCTTTGACGTGGATCAGTACTTTGCCCTCGTATGGCAAGTAGCTATCGACATCGGCCCACGCCGAAGCCCGGTTGAGCATAAGGTTAACGGTAACAGTGCCTTGATCGTGGCGTAACGCTCCCTCCCAGGCATAGTAGAGCGCTCTGGGCGCATTTGCGCTGCAACACTGCATGACCCAGGGTTGGGGAACGCCGACGGGCGTGGCACAAGAACCGAACAAGCCCAGCGTGCGCTGGATCACGTTTTCATCGCACTCTCCTTGCTTGGTCTCGTTGAGGGGGACGGAGGGGTCTCTCCTGGGCGGGCTGGCCTCCATTATCCTGCGCAGAATGTCGGCGTCGAGCAACTGTTGCTCAGCCAGATGATTGCGCACGACCGTATCCACGATGTCCCAATAGTCCCCTGCCCCGGCATCGCTCAGCCGGATGCCGAGTCTGAGCAGGTCAAAGAAGGTGCAGGCCTCATTCATGCCGACGTGATTGCCGCCCCAGAAGGGAGCCGTGACCCAGCCCAGCTTGGCGACGCCAATGGTCATCGCAAACTCGAAGCCGCGCTGGGCGAACTCCAGCACACGCGCGTCATTGGCCATGTGCGCGTATTCCAGCATACCGGCGAGGATCAGAAGGCGATTGTGCGCGTGAAAGTTGAAGTGTCCCAACTCGTTGCCAGCCACCATCACCGGCTCTGGATTGCCGCCCCAGAAGCGGGGCTGCATACAGAAGCGTGAAAGACGACCGGCCAGTTCCAGCGCCCGCTCGTCCCCGCTTTCCCGATACCATAGCGGCAGCACGCGCATAATATCGCCATAGTAGCTGGTTACGGAGCCTTCCGCATTGTTGTAATCGTCCTCCGGCTCATCGGTATGCCGCCAGCCCGAGCGCGGGTACCCGCACACCTCGGCAAAGCCGCCGTCCGGGTAGTAGGCGTAATCATCTTTGTAGACGGCGATATTTGTCAGCCCATCCACCATTTTGCGAATGCGCGTCTCCCAGGCCGGATCGCCGCTCAACTCGCGCCAGAAAATCATCGCCTCCAGCAGATGGGCTTGGGCGACGGTGACGGCGAAGTCTTCATTGATAAGCGCCCTGTGCGAGTGACCATACTCCGAATGCCAAGGCTTGTCCGGGCGAAAGACGTTGTAATACAGCCCATCCTCAGGCGACGTGTCGCGCAAAAGATGCTCCATCAGCCCGACTTCCGTGGCAATGTGGGCCGTGCTGCCGCTCATCGTGCGCAGGAGCGGGAGGGTTGGAGCCAACAGCGCGTCGCAGGTTGCGTCGGCGGCGTGATGGTGCATGGTCGCAGGATTGCAGGCGTAGTTGATGAGAAACCACATCTGATGATCCAGGTCTTGGTCGATTCCGCCGGCGATACCGCTTATGGCCATGGCGGCCCGCTCGGCCAGGTCGAGCGTGTCCGGCACGACGGCTTCATACCGTTCGCCCGGCACGTCCGGGGCCGGGAATTCGGGGGGTGGATAGATCATCTCATCAGCATGCATAAGATCTTTCTTCCTGACATAAGGTAGGCAGGCGCAAGTCCAGACTACCCCTTCACCGCGCCGGCGCTGAGGCCAGAGAGCAGATACCGTTCAACAAATGCGTAAAAGATGAGCGGCGCGATCACAAAGATGCTGGCGGCGGCAAAGATCAGGTCGATCGGTGTAGCCATTTCACCGATAAAGGTAGAAATGCCCACCGAAAAAACGCGTAATGACTGTGAAATGATGAATACCGAAGCAAAGACGAACTCATCCCAAGCTGTGAAGAACGCGATCACGGCTACAGCAACCAGGGCCGGCAACGACAGGGGCAGTAACATACGGATGAGAACGCCTAATTCACTGCAACCATCTGCCAGAGCTGCATCAGCTATCTCTTCCGGTATCGTATCGAAAGCCCCTTTGAGAATCCAGATGCCGACAGGCACGGTCAGCGCTGTGTCAACCGAGATCAAACCGAGATGTGAGTCGACCAGACCCGCCCGGCGAAATATGATAAAGATAGGGATGACCAGCACAGCCGAGGGGATCATCTGAGTGCTCAGAAGCCCCATTGCCAGCAGGCCCCGCCCAGGCCAGCCGTGTCTGCTCAGAGCGTAAGCGCCCATAATCTCCAGGATCATGGACAGAAGCACGGTGCCCGAAGAGACGATGACCGAGTTTTTGAGCCAAGTCAGGATGGGATGAAGCTCAATGATCTCCTGGTAAGCGTTCAGCCGAAAGGATTGCGGGAAGAAAACGGGCGGATAGCGAAACACTTCCCGGCCCGGGATCAGGGCGTTTATCACCAACCAGTAAAGCGGAAAGACGATGACCAGGCAGACAAAGACAATGGTGACATACAGGGCGATGCGCTCGGCGCGCTTCCTGGCGATCGCCCATCTCTGGCTTGCCAGCGCAGGGGAGTTCCGCATTCCTATCACCCTCTGTGGCTTCCAACTTCTCAGACCTGTGCCTGGCCTAACCGGCGGGTTACGAACACGTAGAGCACTGTGATCATAAGCGACATGATCAGTCCCACAATGGCCATAGCGCCGCCTAGTCCCACGTTCAGCGACTTGATGGCCGTAATGTATGTGATGACCACTAGCGTCGCAGTCCTCACGCCCGGTCCGCCCCCGGTCAACAGATAGATGATGGGAAAGCGGCGGAATCCCCAAATGGTGATCAACAGCGTCATGATCCCCAACGTTGGGGCGATGCCCGGCAACGTGATGTGCCGGAAAAGCTGAAATGACCCGGCCCCATCGATCTTGGCGGCGGCGTACAGTTCTTTATCGATCAACTGCAAGGCTGTCAGTACGATCAGGCTGAAGAAAGGGAATATCTTCCAAACCGTCATGAGTATGATGGAGAACCAGGCCGTCCAAGGATCCAACAGCCAGTTGGGGTTCTCGGAGACGCCGGGCAGCCAGCGAACAAAGACGTTCATCACGCCGAAGTCTTTATTGTACATCCAACTCCATACCAGGACGGCGGCCACTTCCGGAAATGCCCACGGCAGGGACGCAACGACGCGCGCCAGCTTGCGGCCATGAAAGGCCTGATTCAGCAGCAGCGCCAGCCCCATTGCAAGGACGATGATGACAGCATTGGCCACGATTGCGTAGAAGAGCGTGTTCCCTATCACGAGCCAGAACCTACCACTTCCGGCCAGCGATTGGTAGTTGTCCAGCCCCACCCATACCGGCGGCGTGCGGTCGAGCAGGCGCGACCGGGTAAAACTCAGGTAGATTTCCTGACCTATCGGATAGGCAAACACAAGGGTCAGGTATATGGCCACGGGCAAAGCCATGGCGAGAGAGAAAAGCCGTCGTCGTGTGGCGAATGACACGCGCTTCAGTCCGAGCAAGGTGTCAGGCCTTTCCTGCTGCGCCCAAGCCTATTCTGAATCCTGGGCGCAGCAGGTAGAGTTGCCGCGGGTGGAGCGAGCGAGACGCCGCGGACGATTTCTGTTCTTCCAGGTCAGCCGAACAGTTCGTCGGCCAAAACCTCCAAGCCCTGCTGTGCTCGTTGGGCGCCCTCTTCGGGACTAATTGTGCCGACCACGACTTCGGATGCGTGCTCGACCACAATGGTGCGGAACTCCTCCACGTGGCCTTGATAATCGCCCATGACGAACAGCCACGGAACGGCGTCCGTGGTGGCGAATCCCGACATCCAGGGCAGCGAATCCAGGTACTCGGGCGTGTTCGCCTCAGGGATCATGGGGGGATCTTTGCGCGCCCAGGTCATCTCCTTGAAATTCTCCGGCGAGGCCCAGAATTCGAGGAACGTTCTTGCCGCCTCCTTTTTCTCCGGCGGAGAGTCTGCGGGCCAGGCCCAATAGGAGGGGAAGGACGCGCCTCTCCGATTCGGCCACGGCAGCGGCGCCGAGCGGATGAAGCCTTCGGAATCCGGGTTCATGTTGAAGAAGTTCGGGGGCAATGCGTTGTTGTCGGTATAGAGGGCGACCTTGCCTTCGGCGATCATGCGGCGGAAGGTGGCCGCGTCTGAGCCTTGCGGGAAACAGTCGACGTACATGCGCCGCCAATGCGCCAGTGTGTTAATCATCGCTTCGGTGTTCACCGTCGGCTGCTGGCCATCTGCGTACACGCCGCCATACCCCAGAAGCCAGGGGATCATGTCACGGAAGAAGCCGGCTTTCTCGGGGACTGTGTGCCGGTTGGCCCACCCGAACTGGTTAGGCCGGTCGGTCAGAGCCTTGGCCAGCTCATACGCCTCATCCTGGGTATCCGGCAGCGCGGCGCCCGCCTGTTCAATAATGTCCATGTTGTAGATCAGGCCGTCCTGGGCCGTGTTGAACATCAGGACATAGAGATCACCGGAATCATCCGGCGCGTCATCAAAGTTGGCTCGATTGCTCCAGAACCAGGGGGGAATCTTCTTGATAGCGTCGTATTCCCAGATGCCGGCGCTTCTGCCAACGCCATTCAGAGGTTCCAGAAAGCCTCCCTCGATCAGCTTAATGCCGGTGCCCTCAAGCGTGTGCATCACGTCGGCGTCGAGCTTGCCGGCCGCCATCTGACTGTACTGCGCGTCCTCGTAGATGTTGCTAGGGAAACTGATTTCCTCCACCTTTATCTCCGGGTAGGCCGCCTCGAATTTCTCGACGAGGTTGCGCAGGGCCACGTCCGAACCTTTCTCTACCCACCACCAGGACATCACCTTAATCGTTACCGGTTCGCTGCTGACGACCGCCGGCGCAGCGCCGGGGGCCAACGGCGCACATCCAGAGAGCAATGACCCGGCGGTCACACTGGCCACCCCGGCGGCCGATACCTGTAAGAAACCGCGTCGACTCAGTCGGCGCTCACCAGCCTGCCTTTGTTCGTTCATGAGTTTCCCTCCTTATGGGAACCAATCAGGGGCGAAAACCTGCCCCTTTTGTCGTTGTGTTTGCCTCCGCCGGCTGGCTTCGGCTTTGCGTCTGACTCAGCCTTTTGTCGGGGATCCTGTCGAAGCCCCGCCGAATGCCTGATGATATAGGGGTATGTAGTTTGCCTGGCTGTATTCGGGAGCATCGTCGATCTGCTCCCATCTCTTCAATGTGCGCTTTGGGCGATTCGCCCTACTGTGCGTTCACTATTAGAAAACGCTTTTGTCGGCACAGCGTGGCCCAGAGGGCGCCCCGTGTTCCGCATTGCGTAGAAGCAGGCGAGACAGGCCCTAAGGGCGCCCCGCTCCCAGGGCGCAGACCATGCGAGGAATCGTAACTTCTAACGGGATCCACTTCAGTAAACAGCGAATCCGAGAATCTTCTTCTCATCCACGGTCAGGGCGGCAAGCTGCTCGGGGTTGAGCGCCTTGACATCCGAATAGTCGGGCGGCGCAGGCCGGAAGCCGAGCAGGTGTTTGGCCTCCTCCGACAAAATTGGGAGCACGTCGGGCGGTATGAAGCGCAGGCTGTCCGTCTTGCCCCGCATCCACGAACGGATGTAGTAGGCCAGCGCCGCGTAGCGCGGGCTGTCGCCGCAGTTGATGCCGCTGGCGTGCCAGATGGCGGCATCCCAGATCACGGCGCTGCCGGCGGGCGCCTCGGCATAAACATAGCCCGGCGGCCTGCTCTCGGGTTCGGGCACCTGACAAGCTTGATGCGAGCCGGGCCACAGCAGTGTTGCGCCGTTCTGTATCGTAAAGTCTACCAGACACCAAGTGACATTCATCGCCATCGGAAAGTGCTTCCCGTTGACAAAGGGCACGACGGTGTAGTCCTCCCTATCCACGTGGAGTTGGAAACCCTGGCGCTTGTTCGCCGCGCCCGTGGGCATCGGGATGCGGATGTTGGCATCATAGAGGAGCGCGTCGTCGCCGATCATCTGCCGCACCACCTGCATCGTCGGCGGATTGAGGAAGAACTCATAGAATACCGGATGTTTGCCGACGATAGTATGCGAGGTCAGGAGATTGTCCGACTGCGTGCCAGTGCCCAGTGCAATATCACGCTCCTCGGCCAGCAGGTCCTTGACCGCCTGACGCGTGGCGCGGACCTCCTGCGGCGAGAGCGCATCGGGGATGACCGTATACCCATCCCGCTCAAGTTCGGCTACGTGCGATTCTACGTTCATCTTTTTTGCTCCTAGCGGCAGTTCATAGCTTTCAGATCTTGGCAAAGGCACTCGTGCGCGGGCGTTCAATAAGAAACCAAGAGCTGAGATTTCACGCGCCCAGGTCCTTGAGCAGTTGAATCTTCCTCATGCGCCGAGGGTCAGCCGTTTCGAACAGGCGGTCCGAGATGAGCCGCCCGGTCTCTTTCGACCATTTCTCGGAATACCCCTTGTTGAACTCGACGATTCGGTCGACTTCCCACTGCATACGGGGCGCGGTGCGCATCATCCAGGCCATTTGCCGCCGGTTGGCGCCGCCGCCCCACGATGAGTGCCAGATGCGCGTCTGGAAGGCGATCACGTCGCCCTTGCCCGCCGGCAGGTCGTAGCGGCCCGGAAACTCCTGCATGGGATAGCCGAGCACATGGTCGTCGATCCGCTTTTCCAGGTCGTTGAAATGGAGCGGCCACAGGTGGCTGCCGGGGATGAAGCTGAGGCAGCCTTTGCCGGGCGCTACGTCGTCCAGATAGAATGTCAGCTTGGCCTCGATCGCAGGGCCAGGCGTGCCGCCGTCGCGATGCCAGGTGGTATCCCCATCGTGGATCTGCCCGTCCGAACTGCCGTAGAAGATGCAATCGTCGCCCAGCAGATCTTCGGCAACGCTGGCCAGGTTTGGATGATCCAGCATGTTGTAGAAGTAGGGATCGGCCTCGATCAGCGGGAGGATGACGCGGTGACCGTCCGGGAAGATGCGGGCGCCCGCCTCCGAACCGTCACCCTGGGTCTCGCCCCGCTCGATGATGGCGTCGAACCGCCAGGAGAATTCATCGACCTCCTCCGGCGTAAGCGCCCCTTCCACCTTTACAAAGCCCAACGCATGAAAATGTGCTTTTTGCTCGTCTGTCAGCATCCCTGTTTTCCTTCCCTTTAAGGTATCTCCGAGGAGAGAGGCGAGAGAAACACGCCCCGCTTCTCGCGATTTAGGTAACTCGCCCCTCATAGAACACGTGCCGGTTGGAAAGCCGGAACGAAATGATGGTAAGTGTCATAATGACCAGGAACAGGATCATCCCCAGTGCGGCGGCGTACCCCATCTTGAAGTTCTGGAACGCGTGGCGGTACAGGTAAAGTACAAAGAACAGGGTGGAGTTGGCCGGGCCGCCACTGGTGATGACAAAGCTGTTGGTAAAGACCTGGAACGAACCGATGATACCGATAATGAAGTTGAAGAAGATGACCGGCGAAATCATGGGAAGCGTCACGTTCCAGAACCTGGCCCAGCGGCCGGCGCCGTCCAGCGATGCGGCTTCGTAGAGATGCGTGGGCACACCCTGCAGCCCAGCCAGGTAGAGCACCATACCGCCGCCGACGGCCCACAGGCTCATCATGATAAATGCGGGCAGGGTCCAGGTGGTGCTGAAGAGCCAGTTTGGCCCGGTGATGCCGATGAGGCTCAAAGCATAGTTGAGGATTCCGGCTTCAGGGCGAAAGATCCAGGCCCACATGTAGGCAACGGCAACGCCTGAAACGACCGCCGGCAGATAGTAGATTGTCCGGTAGAGGGACATGCCCCGGATTTTCTGGTTCAGCAGAAGCGCCAGCATGACGCCCAGGATGACGCCGAGGAAGACCGTACTCAGCGAATAGATGGCGGTGACCCACAGGCTCTTCCAGAACAGGGGGTCGCGAGTGAACATTTTGTCGTAGTTTGCAAGCCCGACAAATTCGGGCGGCGAGAGGATATCGTACTTGGTCAGGCCCAGATAGAAGGAAGCGATCAGCGGGCCGAACTCGAAGGCAAGAAAGCCGATAATCCAGGGACTGATGAAGAGAAAGCCGGCCACATTCTCCTTGAGCGCAGAGCGGCTCATGCGCCTCCTGCCCCCGCTAGTCGAAATTTGCCCGATGTCCGTTGTCATAGAGAAACCCAAATGGCAAGTGACCGGTGGCCGGTGGTGTTGCTAACCACTGGCCACCAGCCACTATTCACTGTCGTTACGCGTCTTCCAAAATCACGTCAATGGCTACGGTGGCGGCTTCCATCGCTTCCTTGCCGGTCTTCTCGCCCAGAATGGCAAGCTCGTACTCGGAGCGGAAGGCGTTCAAGATCTCGGTCGTACTGGGGCCCCAGTATTCGCCGGTGGAGAGTCCGGTAATCGGTAAGTGAAGTGTCAGGAAGTCGGCTTGACGTTCGTTGGTGATGGCCCCCTTAACGGTCGCGTCCATCCGATAGTTGATCGGGAACAGCGTGATCTGGTAATCGAGGGAGTCCTGATTGATGGCCCGCCAGATGAAGAACTCCCAGGCGGCGTCGACATTCTCGGATTGGGACCAGATGGCCTCCATGTGGACGCTGCCGGCGTAGACATCGACCGCGGGCGGATTGGACACGGACGGCCAGTAGGTCATCCACTGGTCGGTCTCGTCGTTGGCGGTGACCTTCAGCCAGGAGTCCCAGTCGGCCAGGACCATCGGCCACATGGCGATCTTTCCGCTTGCCGTTGGAAATTCGCCGAGAGCGGCTTGCGCGCCGGGTTTCATCGAAAATTCGGTCCAGGCGACGAGTTGCTCGATCGCTTCGACGGCTTCGGGCTGGTCGAGCAGACACTTGGTTTCGTCTTCGTTGATGATCTGGCCGCCATTCTGCCAGATGGTAGTGAGATAGAGATCGCCGGCGAGGAGGGGCGCGGGGATGGAGTAGGACTCTTCGCCGCGGTTCAGCTTCGGTCCGGCCGCGGCGACGTCGGCAAAGGTCCAGTCTTCGTTGGGAAGGTCCAGGCCGGCCTCGTCGAAGCGCTTCTCGCTATAGGCGAGACCACGCAGGATAACCGAGTTTGTGGGCAGGCCGTAAATTTCGCCGTCGAGCATTCCCCAGTCGCTGTCGGCCGGGAATTCAAAGTCGTCCATCACGACGTCGGGGTCATTGGCGAGGAACTCGCTGATGGAGAGGGCGACCTTTTTGCGCTTGATCTGGATCCACCAGGGGCCGCCGATGAACCACAGGTCCGGGGCGGTGCCGGCGGCGACATCGATCAGGAGCTTGTCAGCGTGTTCACCCCAGGGAACAAGCTCGAATTCGACGTGGACGGTGTCGCTCTGCTCGTTGAACATATCGACCTGCTTGTCGAGCGGGCCGATCACCTGGGAATAGCGGACTGTCGTCATCTCCATGCTCGGCGCGGCCTCTTCAGCGCCAGAGTCGGAGTCCTCCGCGGCCGGCGGCCCTCCGCCGCAAGCCTGCAGGAAGGGTACGCTGGCTCCAACAACTGCCGCTCCGCGAAGGAATTGTCTGCGGCTCAATCGCTTGTTCGACATTGCTGTCTCCTTCATAGTGAAAAGTGAAATATGAAACATCAGTGAACTGCGAACTATGGTTCGTGGACAGAAACTCCACTGAAGCGGGGGCGTCAGCCCTTGATGCCGGTGAATGTCACCCCTTGTATGAAGTAGCGTTGCGCAAAGAAGAAGACGAGCAGCGGCGGCAGCAGAATCATCGTCGAACCGGCCATCAGGTGCGGCAAGTTCGGGCGCACCGAGGAGGATGCGGCGCTGGCCATGAAATGCAGGCCCACTGCAAGCGTCAGCATATCGCGGCTGCGCAGGAAGATGAGCGGACCGAAGAAGTCGTTCCAGGTACCCAGGAATGAGAAGATCGCGACCGCGGCCAGGGCCGGTTTGATCAGGGGCAGGGTGATGCGCGCGTAGATGCCTAGCCAGCCGCAGCCGTCAATGCGGGCGGAGTCGTCGAGTTCCGGGTTGATGGTGAGGATGAATTGGCGCAGCAGAAAGATGAAGAAGGCGCCGCCGCCGAACCATGCCGGGACGATTAGGGGCAAATAGGTGTTCAGCCAGCCCATATCTCTAAAGAGGATGTAAAGCGGGATAATGGTGACCTGACCGGGCACCATCATTGTGCTCAGCACGAGGATGAAGATGACATCGCGGCCGATGAAGCGGATGCGGGCGAACCCGAACGCCACCAGCGACGCGCTCAACAACCGGCCCGCCAGGACGCCGAGCGTGATGATCATTGTATTGGTGCCGTATTGGGCAAAGTTGAAGTAGTCGACGAAGGCCTGGTAGTAATGGATCCACTGGAATTCGCTCGGGATCCACGTGGGCGGAAGCAGGAAGACCTCGTACTCGGGCTTGAGCGAGGTCGAGATCATCCAGAAGAAGGGGAAAAGCATGGCGACGGTGCCGATGAGGAGAATGAGATGGATAGCCGAACGTTCCAAGAAACGCAACAACTGCGCCCGTCGCCGAAGGCTACGCGCGTCGGAGACTCCTGAAATTGGGCCGCTGAGAGGGGTTGCCATCGTCCACTCTGTTGCTGGTTGACCGGAGAGAGCCTGCGATAGAGTATATACTTGGCTACAGGGATGTCAAAATGGCAAAATTTGGGCCATCTGTAAGGGCCTTCCCAGTCTAGCTTTTGTCACCGAGACAGCCAGTGACTTTTGCCCAAGCCGGTTTCTTGTCGGCGGTACATTTTCTACCAGGCTATCGGTGTTGAATTCGAGGCAGGCAGTTATACAGGGAAACCGGCCCCCAGGGCGATCCTTTGCGATCAGCCCGGGGGCCAGGTAAGCGGCGCGCTAGTTCCGCTTGAACGTGATGTCGTTACACGCTACGCTCTCGTTAATCGTTCTGCTCCAGGTAGGCGACAAGCGAGTCAGATTTGAGAAGTCCTTCGTATTCGTTCTCGAGCCATCCCACCCGCCACTTGGGCAGTTCACCACGAAGATCTCGACATGCGTGCCTGGATTAGCAGGGCCGCCAAAGGGAGAGAATCCCCAATGGCCCGCCGGTTTGCCGCAGCCGGTACACTTGGTGTTGCGAGGCCCGGCAAACGCGATATGCAGACAGACATTGTTCATGCGGTTGTTGTTCCTGTCATTCACTGCGCCCTCGAAGTATGTCTGCTGATCATTGCGGGCACAGTTGCCGCTATTCACCAGAGAGTAGGCAAACTGGGGCGCGGGCGGTTGCGTCGGCGCAGGGATGGGCGTCGCCGTTGGGATCGGGGTCGGTGGCGGCGTTGGAATGAAGGAGGCCACTTGCACGACTTCCGGGTTGGTGGCCGAAACCAGTGGGCCATATACCCACGCATATTGGCCGTCAAAAATGATCTGCCACCAGCCGCCTGCGGGATTCTTGCCGGAAATGATGTATTGGTCACCGGGGGTGGCCTGGCCGACTACCGGGTAGTTGGTGCCCGGCCCTGCGCGCACGTTCATGACCCTGGTGATGCTCACCGTCGGCGAACTAGAGGTTGGCGTCGGCGTCGGTGTGGGCGGTGTCGTGGGAGTCGGTATCGGCGTTTCCGTCGGCGTCGGCGTCACTGTCGGCGTGTCCGTCGCTTCCAATACGGCGAGGCGTTGCTCGAACGTGTTTATCCGGTCCGACATCGAAGTCACAAGTTCCACCATTGCTTCCACTTTGGCAGCCAGACTCTCGAGCGTTAAGCCTGCGTCCTGCGCATAGATCGGCGCCGCGATTCCAACGAGAGCTACCACGATTAGCATTGCCTGAAATGTCTTTTTCATCTTTCTTTCCCCGGTCCTTGCTACCTTTTGGTGTTAGGACTTTCGCTAAGCTGGCTGGAAAGTCTTGATAGTCGGGCTGCCAAGTTGAGTTCGCAGAGTATCGCTGAACAGGTCAGTATGAACGCGATCGAAGGTTTGTTGAGCCAGGTCGCTCGGATACGAGGCACCCTCTGCTCCACTGTTGTGAATCAGGTTCACTACAGCGAAGCCGCGCACCATCCCCCTTACGCGCAACTGTATTGCCGCCGAACCCTTTCGATAGACCATGAATCGCGTTTGTCTTGCACACAGTCGTAATACTTCGGTTCTGTCATCATGTATCACGTGTATCGCCGCAGGCATCCCGCGACAGTCCTATCTCAATTGTTTTGGGCAAATATCAACCAAACTTCGCCATTCCCACCCGATACGGTAAAGGTGAAGTTCTGGCTGTCCCGTTCACCGTTGCCGTCTTTGACCCATATCGTGTAGTTGCCAGCCACATTCCCGCCCGGAATCTGGTTGAGGGGAACTATCTTCAGGTAGTTGTACTTGTTTCCCTGGGGACCTTGGTGGGTTGCGTTCCCGCCGCGCGTAGAATGATCGACAGCGGATACATGTGCCCCATCCTTGTGCAACTCCACAAAGTAGCTTCCACCGACGCCCTGAACCTCGTCACCGCGTCCTTCATGCACAAAGCCAACAAAGAGTTTCAACTCCCTACCGCCGTTGTCTCTGAAGTCCTGGTTGCGCAACCTGAATTTGCAGCCGTCCCCACCAATGCCGGCGCACGGGTCCCCTGGCGCTTGCGCGGCAGGTGGAGGCGCGGCAGTCGGCGCGACGGGGATCGCAGTTGGAACCGGAGTCGGAGGCGGAGGCGGCGTCGGAATGAAGGAAGCCACTTGTACAACTTCCGGGTTGGTTGCCGTTACCAGTGGGGCATAGACCCACGCATACTGGCCGTCAATAATGATCTGCCACCAGCCGCCGGCGGGATTCTTGCCGGAAATGAGGTATTGGTCACCGGGTGCTGCCTGGCCAACTATAGGATAGTTTGTGCCCGGCCCTGCGCGCACATTCATCTGCCGCGTAATCGCCACCGTCGGCGAATTGGATGTTGGCGTTGGTGTCGGTGTCGGCGTTTCCGACGGAGTTGGTGTCGGCGTTTCGGTCGGCGTCAACGTTACTGTCGGCGTGTCGGTCGCTTCCAAAACGGCCAGGCGTCGTTCGAACGAGACAATCCGGTCCGACATCGAAGTCGCTAGTTCCACAATCGCTTCTACTTTGGCAGCCAGACCTTCGAGCGTTAAGCCTGCGTCCTGCGCATAGAGCGGCACTGTGATGCCAATGAGAAATACGACGATCAGCAATGCCAGCAGTGACTTTTTCATCTTTCTTTTCCCGGTCCTTGCTACTATTGGAAGTGAAGCCTGTGGCGGATTCAGCGCCATGTTATGGTCGTAGATTGACTGCCTGGGGGATACGGGAGCAACACGCACCATAGGAGGCGAGCCAATTGATTATCGCCCTCCTTTCAGCCACAGTCAAACCAGATCAAACATGTCTGCGCGTTACCCCCGCAAAGGTTCGGCCATCTCCAAACGAGCCTTGGCGGAGAGTGCGGGGAGATGGCCCTCATTGTCGATCACCTGCTGCAGGTGGCGCATACGGGCGGGCGAGGCGGTCCTCCGCATTATATCGGAGTGCATCTGATCGATCCAATAGCGGTAGTGGTTGCCGATATACTGCTTCAGTTCTCTAATCTCAGGTTCGGACACACATTGGGCGCAGCAATTTATCGTGAACATGCGGCGCCGCACGCTGCCGCCAAAGGAGGCGTGCATCAGGTTATGGTTGAAAGCGACCACATCGCCCGGCCGCGTCTCCAGAGCCATCGCTGGCACCTCGCTCTGCCCGATCCCCCAGCGCTCCAGGGACTCGCTCGCCTGGCGTGCCTCCCAGTCCCGAAACAGATCGTGCCGGTGCGTGCCAGGAATGACGCGCAAACAGCCGCTATTGCGATCGACCTCATCCAGATAGAGCGCCACTTTGAGATACTTGCCCACGTCATGGAAGCCATCACTGTGCCAGCGGGTGTCGCCGGTGTAGAAGTTGCCATCGCCGCCCAGGTAGTTGAACTCCTCGCCCAGCAAGCCGGAAATCAGCCCAACCAGTTTGGGATTGTCCAGGAGTGTGCTGAGCCGTTCGCGCTGGTCGATGAAGGGCACGATGCAGGAGCGCGTGCTGCCGTCATGGACTACATTCCGGTCTCTGAAGACCGCCCCAAACTCCTCGGTTATCCAACCGACCTCATCTTTCAGCAGGCCGGGTAGGGCCAAGTATCCGAAGGTCTCGAAAAACTGTTTCTGTTCGCGTGTCAGCTCCATTATCGCTTCCCCTCTTGCGTGTAGCGCCCGGCAGTAAGAGCGCCCTGTGGAATCGAGTAGCGTGGACGAGACTCCAATGATAGACTGGACGAGTTTCGGTCTGAATCGGGGGTCAGGAAACCTGTTTGACACGGGCGCAATACCTGCTATAGTACCATCCATAATCACTATATTGCTTGCCAACTGAATTGTCAATTGCCCAACAAAGCCCTTGCTGCGGCGTGCGCGGGGCAAGGCTGCGTGCATGACAAGGCGGGCTGGCGCCGCCACATATTTGGCTTCCCAATTTGAGTCGGACCATCCACACAGGGAGAACGAGAAATGGCAAAGCAAGGATTTGTTTCGCGTCGTGAATTCCTGCGCGTGAGCGCCCTGGGAGCCGCTGGCGGCCTGATCGCCGCTTGCGCTCCTCAGACGGGCCAGCCTGCGGCTTCTGATTCTGGTGGCGAGGAGTCGGCCCCGGCTGCCGCCCCTGAGGACCTGGAGGGTGTTCAGTGGGGCTTGCAGTACGATCCGCATGTCGCCACCTACGAGCGCATTGCCGAGCTAGTGCAGCGCGAGACGGGTTACAGCGTGCAGATTGAGCCGCAGGCATGGCCGCTGCAGACGAAACTGATCGCTGCCATGTCCGCGGGCACACATCCCGATGTTATATGCATGATGGGCAAGGTGTCGATTCCCCTCTACATCCAGCAGGGATTGCTGCCGCTGAACGATGTCGTGTTCGATGCGGTGGGCGTCGTGCCCAATGAGATGTTCCAGCAGGAATCGATCGAAGCCTACTCGTGGGAAGGCGAAATCTACGGCGTGCCCACGGAGGCCAACCTGGTCGGCTCTATGGTCTGCGTTCCCACCCAGGATGTCGATGCGCTCGGTTTAGCCGACCTCTATCCGCCGACCAACGGGGACTGGATCTTCGACAGCTACCAGCAGATGTGGGAGTTGGCCGAGGCCCTGCACGTTGAGGAGGATGGCCGCGTCGAGAAATGGGGGCTGAGCAGCAAGGGTTGGGACAACCAGAGCTACCTGGGCATTGTGCGCACGCTGCTCGCAGCCGATGGCACAGACTGGTGGGATCTCGAATCCAGACAGTTCAACCTCGACAGCGAAGCGGGCGTGGAAGCGATGCGAATGTTTGCCGAGACGCCCGTGCAAATGGGCATTGAGACCGAGTTGGACGAGAACCAGTTCAATACGGCACTGGCGGGTAAAATTGGCATCGCCAGGGGCATCTCCAACCCCGCGCTGCAACAGGGACGGGATGAGGGCGTCTACTACGAGCTTACTTCCGCCCCCAAAGTTCTGCCCGACGAACTGCCCACATTCGTGGGTGAAGCGGGCTGGGGCTTTGCGGCGCCCGCCAATACCGGCAATCGGGACTTTTCCATTGCCTATTTGCAGACGATGTGTACGTATGAAGGGCAGCGGGAATATGCCAAGATCTACGGCGGAATCGGCGCGCCGGCCTGGAAAGGGCTGATCGGGGTATACGACCACTATTCGGACCCGGATGAGAATGGGCCACAAGTACAGGCGGCCAAGGTCATGGAGAATCTCGGCCCCATCACCCGCTACTACGGCGAAGGGTTTGGCTATCCGTCAGAGGTCGACGGGATCGGAGCCTCGATTTGCTCTGACGTTCGCTTGGGCAACCTGACCGCGGAAGAGGCGGCCCAGTCGTACCAGGAGCGGTGCGAGGAGCAGTATAAGGTCTACCTGGAAGACATCGCCGCGCTCTCCTGACATTGTTCAAATCGCTCCTGCTTGAAAGGAGCGTGTGTCAATTGCGCTCCTGCTGGAGAGGAGCGCGCATAGAGGCCGAAATGCCCCTGGATCAGCGCAGAGCTTCCCCCGCCCTGCGTTGATCCGGCCTCCCCGTCAGCAGTTTGAAGGTTTTTTGTATTGGTGTTGGCAATGAAAGCATCTCCGCCAAAAACCTTCAAAAGGGAGCCTCCAATGACGACCGCGCACACGGCCGACAATCGGGAGCAGCCCGTGCCCCGGACTCGTAGCATCCTTGACGCTGTACGCTGGGCCTTGCGCAAGCCCCAGTTCTGGTTCGGCGCAAGCGTCATCCTGCCAACACTGATCTGGTATTGGATGTTCTCGTTCCGGCCCATCCTCAACGCGCTGCGCCTGGCTGTGGTGCAGTATCGAGTGTTAAGGCCGGAGGCCAGCAAGTTCGTCGGGTTGGGTAATTTCTTCCAACTCTTCGAGCACCCTCTCTTCTTTATCTCTGTGCGCAACACGTTGCTTTGGGCGGCGCTCGCCTTCCTCTTTATCTTGCCGCTGAGCATCTTCATCGCAACCTGCCTGGCCAATGTTCGCCGCGGGCGCAACACCTACCAGGCGCTCATCTTTGTGCCGGTTGTCGTCTCGCTGGTCGCTGTCTCGCTCCTGTTTCGCATGTTGATGGATCCCGAAGTGGGCACGTTCAACCAGATATTGCGCGCGCTGCACCTGCCCGAGTCCCGCTGGTTGGCCGGCACTTCATCGGCGCTCCCCACCATTGTAGCGGTTGGAAGCTGGAAAGGGCTGGGGTTTTACATTGTCATCCTCACGGCGGGCATCCTCCATATCCCTGAAGAGTTGTACGATGCGGCGCTGGTGGACGGCGCCAACGAGTGGCAGCGATTCTGGCGCATTACCTTGCCTTTGCTGGGGCATACCTTGCTCTTGGTTACGGTTCTGCTGGCCATCGGCGCGCTGCAGGAATTCACGTTTCCCTTCGTGATGACCCGTGGCGGACCGGGCGACGCCACCTACGTCTACAATATGCTGATCTATTCGGAGGCATTCGAAGATCTGCGATTCGGCACGGCGACCGCGGCCGCGCTGCTCCAATTTGTCCTGATTCTTTTCATCAGTCTGGTTCAGATCAGGCTGCTGCGTCCCAGGTGGTCATACTGATGGGGACTCGGCGCCCGGCGTCCCGGCCCGGCTGGCAGGATACGCGCCGGCCAACTTTCCACTGAATAGGTGAACAAGACGAATGGCGACTTCGGAACAGATCGATCTGGCAAGGCCCCTGCAAAGTTCCCATTATCGACCTTCGCCGCGGCGGCTTATCGGTCAGACATTTCTGCATCTGATCCTGCTGGCGATGTCCTTTGTGTCGGTCACGCCATTCGTGTGGATGGTTTTCGCCTCGTTCAAACATTTCCAGGAGCTAGTCCGCTCGACCGCGCTCCTGCCCAAGGTGTGGACGCTGGAGAACTACATCGAAATCATCGCGCGCGTCAATTTCGTCGCGGCCTTCAGCAACAGCACGCTGCAGGCGACATCGGTGACCTTGTGCAGCGCCCTGACCTCGGCCGCCCTCGGCTTCATCTTCGCCAAGTATCGCTTCTGGGGGAAGGAAAAGCTCTTCACCCTGCTGCTTTCGACGATGATGATCCCCTTTGCGGTGGTTCTAGTGCCCCTCTACATCACCATCGCCGACATGAAGATGTCCAACCATTTGAGCGGCATCATCGTCACGGGACTCTGGTCAACATTCGGGCTGTTCCTGATGCGCCAGTTCATGGAGTCGATTCCATCGGAGTTGCTCGATGCCGCCCGCATTGACGGCGCCTCGGAATGGCGCATTTTCTTCACCATCGTCCTGCCCATGGCCACCGCGGCGCTGGCCGCCCTGATCGTCTTCATCTTCCTCTTCAACTGGGACAATTTCCTGTGGCCGCTGGTCGTCCTCAACAGCCCGGACAAGCAGACGCTTCCCCTGGTGCTGGCCGGTCTGCGCAGTCTCTATTGGACCCGTTACGAGATGTGGGCGGCCGGCTCGATGTTGACCGTCGTGCCGGTCATGCTCATCTATATTTTCGCCTCCAAATACTTCATCCGCGGCCTAGCCATGACCGGCCTGAAGTCATAGAAGCGTTGCGCGGGGGAATCATAGCCGTTAAATCAATCCTCCGGCAAATTCCGAAATAACGCCGCCATCACAGGATCGCCAGCAGCCCCCACATCCGCTTTGGTCAGGACACTCTTGCTCCTGTAGTCGTCCGGCAGATCCTTCCGCACCCAGGTCGGTGTCCGCGACCCGGCGTACAAAGCCCAGATAATCTTGCGTACCCGGTCGCTCAGATTGGGCGTGTTGGTATGGTAGATCGACGTGTCGTTGATCAGGCAGTCCCCTGCTTTGCCGCTGGCCAGGACCATCTCCGGAACTCTACGCGGCTGCCCATTGGGAGCCATGAACCAGGACGGCGAGTTGACATGAGTTCCATTTGTGCCGGGCAGCAGCGCGGTAGGCCCCATGTCGTCATCCACGTCTTCGATCAGAAAACTGAGCCGGATATAGATCGGCGGGGTCATATCGGACGCCTTCTTGTTCACCCGCGCATCGTTGTGCCAGGCTTGATGGGCCGGACTGCGCTCAAACAAGCAGTGCCCATGACCGGCCCCGAAAACCACCGGGTCATCGTCCCAGTAACGCTCCATATAGCCGCGCACAATCGGCATAATCCTGGGTAGATTGACCAGCTGGCGCAAGACCGGCTCTTGCCAGAGCGGGATAATGTCGAAGCGGTTGAAGGCGTTGCGATGTTGCCGCCCCATGTTCGCGATCTGTTCGTTCATCTTCTCATCGAATGCGACCTGAACCGGCTTCAGTATGTCCGGCGGAATCGCGCCGCGCACCATGGTGTAACCCAGGTTCTTCAAATTCAGAATTTGGATCTCCAGTTGACGCGCTTCATCCAACTCTTCCATTGACGACGCAGTTTGAGGTTTGGTGTTGGATTGCATACTGACTTGGCTCCTGTTCTGACATGCCAGATTTGAGGTGGTTGACAAACGCTCACGTCCTTATTATACTCCCACAATCTACAATAATATATTAAAGCCCATCGACGCAAGAGCAGCCAATAGAATTCGTCAGATTCCTGACTCCCCCTGACTCCCGTCAGTGTTTGAACCTGTTTGAACGGCAGTTCGAGGGAAAAATTTCCGGCTGCTTCCTGTCTGGGTATGAAGAGAAATCACTCGAAGCCATTTGGCAGTTGCCAGAGTTGGGAATGCTGTCGAAACGCCTTGTATGTCATTTCTGCCTTTGCCGTTCTAAGCCAGCGAAGTCCGCGGCGGTTTCCGTTCAACCAACGAACGCGCTGCGTTCCGAACGGCGCGGCGCCGCCCGGCTGCTGAGTTGATTTGACCTTGCGTGCCGTGTGCCTGCGCATCGAGTGCGGAAGGCCTGATGCAGGCGATACCGGCCAGAAATCAGTGACGATCCGGAATCTTCAACTATGTCAGATGAAATAAGGCTTGCCCTCGTTGGCGTTGGCAATTGCGCCAGCGCCCTCGTACAAGGCTTACATTACTACGCGCAAAGTGGCGATACTATCGGCCTGATGCACCGGGAATTGGGCGGCTATGATATAACCGACATCAGGCCAGTTGTCGCCTTCGATGTTAATGCGCGCAAGGTCGGGCATGACCTGGCTGACGCCATCTTTGCGCCCCCCAACAACGCCTACCGCGTGCCTGATGTCGAGTTGCCAGCGACCGGCGTAGAAGTCGTGATGGGGCCGGTCGCCGATGGCGCGCCGCCTCATCTTGCACGACACATGGAGCAGGCGATGCAGCAGCCTGTGGATGTCGTCACCGCTCTCAGGGATGCCGACGCCCAAGTGATGCTGAACATGCTGCCGACCGGCTCGGCCAAAGCGGCCCGCATCTATGCCCAGGCTGCGCTGGAGGCGGGCGTCGCTTTCATCAACGGAATGCCTGAACTGATCGTATGCGAAGAATCCTATGCGCGTGCGGCGGAAGAGCGCAATCTTCCCCTGATCGGAGACGACGTCAAGAGCCAGTTGGGTGGCACGATCCTGCATCGGGCGATGGTCGAAACCATGCTGGCGCGCGGGATTCAGATCAAGAAGACCTATCAACTCAACTACGCCGGCAACACCGATTTCGACAATCTTGTCCACCGCGGCGAGAGCAAGGAGAAGACAAAGCGAGGCGCTGTGGAAGCCCTCATCCCCTACGAGGCGGATGTGTCGGCCGCCTTTGCCCATGTGCCGAACATGGAGGACCGCAAGACCGCCCGTTTCTACTTTGAACTGGCGAATTTCAGCAACGCGCCGATCACTTTCGATGCCAAGCTGGAGGTGGAAGACAGCGCCAATTTCGCCGGAGTTGCCGTCGACGCGATTCGCTGTTGTCGCGTCGCGCTGGACCGGGGCACGGGCGGCGTGCTGAGCAGCGCTTCCGCGTTCTTCTGCAAACATCCCCCGCAACAGATACCCGATGAACAAGCCTTGAGAATGCTGGAGGAGTTCATCCAGGGCAAGCGCCTCAAATAGACGGTCAACTTTCAGAGGGGCAGGACGAATGGAGCCGGTTGCAAATGCAGAAGGCAGTCAGCCTGATATCGTCTTGATCGGCCATATCGTCAAGGAGATGATTTACTTCCCGGATCGGACGGTCGGCCCTGTCTTGGGGAGTCCGGTCGCCTATGGATCGGTGGTGGCCGGTCGCCTGGGCGAACGGGTGGGCATCGTCACCACCATCGGCGAGGATATGCCGGATGTCCTGTTGCAGCCATTCCGCGACGCGCAGGTGGATATGCGCGGCGTGCTGGTCAAGGCGGGCAACTGCACTACCGCCAGCCAGCTGATTTACGAAGAGTCGGGCGAGAAGGAGATACGCTACCCGCAGAAGGCGCCCCCCATCCGCTTCGAAGACATCCCGCCCGCCTATCACAGCGCTTCCATCTATTATATCGCCACAATGGACCAGGATGTGCCCCTGGACACGATTCGCAGGTTGCGCGCGCTCGAAGCGACCCTGGCTATCGACCTGGGCGGCTACGGGGGCGCGCATTCACGCGCACATCCCAGCCAAGCTGAACAGATGAATCCCACGCATCTGCGCGAGTTGGTGTCCTGTTTCGACATCGTGCGCGCCAGCGTCGAAGATTGCGGTCACCTCTTTGGTGAAGATACGCTGACGTCGACGGCGGACGAAGAAGAAACAGTGCGCCGCTTCGTCGATTGGGGGGCCTCGGTCGGGCTGTTGACACTGGGGGAAAGGGGCTGCGTGGTTGCGACGGCCAGTCAAGTAGCGCGCCTACCGGCCCAACGCGGCAAGGTCATCGACACGACCGGCGCCGGTGATGCGTTCTCAACCGTATTTCTGACCGTCTACATGCACACCGGCGATGTGGAATGGGCAGCCCGGTTGGGCGCGGCCGCGGTCATACATATCATCGAAAGGACGGGGGGCGTACACGCCGCACGCATGCCCTCCAGAGAAGATGTCGAGAGAAAAATGCAATCATCTGAGGCTGGCGTTTTACAACCACTCATATCTCACTCAGGAGGAGACCGATGAACGCACGAAAGCCCAGCACAATGTTCGCCCTACTTGCTCTTGTCACGCTGCTGGTGGCGGCCTGTGTCGCACCGGCTCCCATGACATCGGACATGGCGGGCGCAGACGATGACCAGCCGGTCGATCTGTCGATGTGGTACTTCAACTGGCCGCCCGGTTACGAGTACCAGGCGGAGCGCGTCCGCATCTACATGGACGAGAATCCCAACGTCACGATCGACTTCGATCACAGCATCCCGCCGGTAGGCGAAGGCGGATTCGAGGACAAGGTGACCAGTTCGTTGGCGACCGGCACGGCGCCTGACATCTTCGCCGTCATCAATCCCCAGGCGATTAAGCTGATCAACAAAGGGCAGTTGGCGCCGATCGACGATGAAGCCCTCGAAGGACTGGGATTCGATTCGGTCGATGCGCTCAAGGCCAGCCGCCTGCCGGGGGCGTTTGACTCGTGGTCGTCCGCCGATGGCACGCCCTACGGTTACCACTGGGAGTTGAGCTGGCTGGTGCTGTACTGCAATGACCAGCACTTCCGCGATGCCGGCGTCGACCCGGATGCGGTCTCGCTGGAGACCTGGGAAGACTTCATCGCCGTGGGCAAGCAGGTGATCGAAGGGAATCCCGACTTCTACCTGGACGACGACGGCAATTTCAAACGCAATTTCATCAAGTTGCCGATGTATTTCGACGATACCTGGTCGATGCAGGTGCTGACGACCTTTCTGGCCCAGGCCGGCGGCAGCGTGTTGAACGCTGATCGCACCAAGGCGACGATCAACGAGCCAGCCGGCGTCGAAGCGGTCGAGTGGATGATGCGCGTAAGCCACGAGTTGGGCGATCCCAACATTGGCCCGGTAATCCCCGGCGATGTTCATGCAGCCTTCGGTTCTGGGGAGATGACTTGTGACCTGGCCGGACCGTGGATGTATGAGGCATTCCTTGTCGCTACGGAGAGTCCGGTCATTGAGAGCGGCTATCACGCATACGGCATGCCTTCGATTGAGGCGGGCAACCCTGGCAACGTCTTCTGGGGCTGGGCCTGGGTGGTCAACGCGGCCTCGCCTAACAAGAAGGCGGCGTGGGAGTTTCTGCGCTTCCTGGAAGCAGACCCGCAAGGACAGGCCGCCGCATCGGGCATCTGGCAGCCGTTGCCGGATATTGAGAAAGGATCCGGCGCGGGGCGAGTTCCTAACGCCGACCTGGTTGCTGCCGCGGCCGCCGGCGGCCAGGCGATCTTCGTGACCGAGCACTACGCCGAGGCGGCCCGCGTCCTGCGCGGCAAGATCGAGGTGATGGCCTTCGAGGGCGCCGACGTGCAGATGAGCCTCGACGAGGCAGTTGAAGAGATCGATCCCGTTCTGGACGGAAATTAGGACTGCGGTGAATGGTGGATAGTGGCTGGCATCGGCACTATCCACTGTTCACAAGCCACTAGCCATTGGGGTTTAGTCTCGTGGGCATCAGAAATAGTTTGTCTTTGGTCAGAGTCTGGCCTGCCAACTGGCGCTATCACACCCGCATGAAGGTAGTCGGCTTTCTCTTTACTCTCCCTGTGCTGGCCTTCTTTCTTGTCTTCAACGTCTACCCGATCCTCAGCGCCGTCGTCATCAGCTTCCATGAGTTCGACCTGTTCGGCCCCATGACTTGGACCGGGCCAGCAAACTATCAGAACCTGGTGGGCAACAAGAACTTCTGGTCCGCCATTCGTGTAACATTCAGCTTTACCCTGTTCTTTGGTCCACCGGCGTGGCTGATCGGCTTCATTTTCGCCTCGTTGATCAAGGAGAAGCTGATCGGCCGCTTCTTTTTCCGGTCGGTCTTTTTCGCGCCGACCATCCTGTCGGCGGTGGCGATGGCGACCGCCTGGTCTTTGCTGCTGCGCCAGAACGGGCCGCTCAACGCAATCCTGGGGCTGTCCGTCTCCTGGCTGACCAAGCAGAACAGCGCGCTGTGGGGCATTGTCATCATGTCCGTCTGGCAGGGCGTTGGCTGGTTCATGGTGGTCTTTTTGGCCGGACTCCAATCGATTCCACAGACCTTTTATGAGGCGGCCGCGATTGACGGCGCAGGTCGCTGGCCCTTGATGCGGCACATCACCCTGCCGATGCTGAGGCCGGTCTTCGCCTTCGTCGTGATCCATACGATCATCGCCGGCATGAAGGTGTTTACGCCCATGTTCATCATGACGGGCGGCGGGCCGAACAACGCCACGCGCTCGATGGCGATGATGATCTACCACGAGGGCTTGCGCGATCTGCGTATGGGCCGCGCCAGCGCCATCTCGATGGTCGGCTTCGTCCTGATCCTGATTCTCACCGTCGTTCAGTTGCGCCTTTTCCGCGTTCACGAGGGGATCGAAGCATGAGCGGACAAGGCGCGATGGTCAAGGCCGTTCGCTTCACCTTGTTGGGCGTCTTCGCCTTGATCATGCTGTTTCCGATGGTGTGGATCGTCTCCGGCTCGCTCAAGCCGTTGGAGCAGGTCTTTGCCATTCCGGTGAAATGGATACCGGACCCGATCCAGTGGAGAAACTATCCCGAGGCGTGGACATCCGAGAACTTCACCCGCAACCTGATCAACAGTCTGATCGTGCTGTTTGCGCAGGTCGGCATCCAGGTCTTCTTTCCATCGCTGGCCGGTTACGGCTTTGCCAAGCACGATTACCCCGGCAAGGAGATCATGTTTGTCATCATCCTGGGCATGTCTCTGCTGCCGCTCCAGATCATCATGATCCCGTTGTTCGTTATCGTCAAACAGTTGGGATGGATCAACACCTACCAGGGCTTGATTCTACCGATCTCGATCAACGCGTTCGCCGTCTTTTTCATGCGCCAGTTCATCACCTCGATCCCGAATGAATATATCGACGCGGCGCGGGTCGACGGCTCTGGAGAGCTTAATATCTTTTTCCAGATCGTGGTGCCGATGGTGAAACCGGCGCTCGCCACCCTCGCTCTGTTGGCCGCGCTGGCGAGTTGGGACGAATTTCTGTGGCCGCTCATCGTCATCAGCGATCAGGATTTGGCGACGCTGCCGCTGGGGATCTCCTATCTCAAATCGTTGTACCAGGCGCCTGCCCACTGGCTGCTGGCGGTCTCGGTCGTCATGGCTCTGCCGCTTCTGCTCATATTTCTATTCGCCCAGCAGCGCATCATCGAAAGCGCTGCGCAGACCGGTATAAAGGGATAGGCCCCCGTGTTGAAAGTTGGGTTCATCGGATTGGGAAATGTCAGCAACGACCACGTGCTGGGATACCTGGACTCGGAAGAGGCGCAGATCGTCGCGGTCTGCGATGTCGACGAGGACGCAGGCCAACGCTGGCTGGAAAGGTGGAATCAGCCGCAGGCGAAGCTCTACAAAAACTACGAAGCAATGCTGGAGAAGGAGACACTCGACATCGTAGAGATTCTGACGCCGCATCACCTGCACTGCGCGCTTGCCGTCAGCTGCGCCGAAGCCAAGGTCAAAGGTGTGAGCGTACAGAAACCAATGGCGCCGCGGCTGGAGGAGTGTGATCAGATCATAAACAGTTGCAAGCGCAACGGCGTCAAGTTGCGTGTCTACGAGAACTTTCTGTTCTATCCGGTCTACGAGTATGCCTTGTACCTGCTCTACCAGGACGCTATCGGCGAGCCGATTTCAATTCGCGTGCATACGATGGGCGGAGTCCGAGAGGGCGCGCCCTGGCCGATTTTCTGGGATCCGAAGAGTTGGCGCATGGACCTGGATCGATCCGGAGTCGGGCCGCTGGTGGGCGACGATGGCTTCCACAAATTTGCGTTGGCGCGCTGGTTCATGGAGCGCGAGTACGAAAAAATCGGCGCCTGGATCGATGCCGACACGCCATTGGACGCGCCCGCCATGATCCGGGCACGCTTCAAGAGCGCGGCGGGCGATCCCAGGTACGCTCAGATCGATTTCTCATTCTCGCCCCGCATGGCGCTCCCTTGCGACTTCTGGCTCGACGATTTCGTCGAGATCGTCGGTGAAAGTGGCGTCATGTGGATCAACCAATGCACCGGTGGTAAAGACCGCGACTTTTTTAAGGCTCTCTCGATGTCGGGCAGCCCAGCCTTCCCGCCGATTGCGGTCTTTGCCGAAGGCAGGGTAACGACATACATGGAAGACATCCCCCCGGAGAACCGCAGCTGGTCATCATCGTTTATCAGTTGCACCCGCAATTTCATACAGGTTGTGCAAAAGGGAGGCTGGCCGGTTCTCACGGGTGAAGAAGGGAAAGAGATCACGCGCTGCGTCATGGCAGCTTACGTTTCGGCGCAGGAACAACGCGATGTCTATCTTGAAGAGATCACAACCGAGGCCGAACAGAATCGGGAGTTCGAGATCAAGACCAACTTCTGCAACATCAAGGCGTGAGTGAAGGGGAAAGAGGAGAAAGAAACACGCCTTTCTGCTCGCCTTCTAAGGAGGAACCCAAAATCAGAGGCCCCGCAAAATTGCAACAACTGATCGACAACGGTGAAATGGCGGTCGCCATTGGCGCGCATGATGCGCTCTCGGCGGTCCTGGTGGAGCGGGCGGGCTTCAACGCGGTCTACATCGGCAGCTATGCCACCGAGGCGACGTTTCTCGGCCAACCCGATCTGGCGCTGATGCCCAAGACCGAGAGGCTGATGATCGCCCGCAACATTGTGAAGGCGGTCAACCTGCCGGTCATCGCCGACATGGAGGAGGGCTACGGCAACGCCATCAGCATGATGGATGCGGTGCGGGACTTTGAAGCGGTAGGACTGGCCGGTGTGCATATTGATGACCAGGCGCTGCCGTCGAAATGTCCCTTTCTGGCCGGTATCCCGCGCAGCGAACTGATCAGCGTGGAGGAGATGTGCGGCAAGATCCGGGCTGCGCTCGATGCCCGCTACGACCCGAACTTCAAGATCATCGTGCGCTCCGATGTCATTGCGACGACATATCTGGACACCTATTACCGCGAAAAGATGATCGACGAAGTGGTCAGCCGCAGCAACGCCTACGCCGAGGCCGGCGCCGATGCCATTTTCGTCATGGCGTTGACAGTCGAGGAACTGGACTACTTTGCCGACAGGATTAAGGCCCCGCTTGTGGGCATCTTTGCCACGATCGAACCAATCGCCATCAAAGAGTTCGAAAAAGCCGGCTGCCAGATGGTGATCGGCTCGCTGGTGTCGCTCTACATGGCGGCGCGGGGGCTGGTCGATGGACTGAAGGCGCTCAAGGAGACCGGCGACTGGAACGCCGTGCAGGACAAGATGATTAACGACGAGGAGTTCTTCGATATCGTCAGCTTGCAGAAGTACGGCGACCTCTGGCATCTTTACAACATCCCTTGACGGACGGCACGGTCTGAAATGAAAGACTGCCAAGAAAGGATCCGCTCATCCGATTAGATCCACCTTATTTCAACCATTTCGTGGTCTAATGTAAATCCCAAATGAGACCAAGATCTTGTGTATTTCATGAGAGCGAGAGAAACTCTTGCGTTCCAACTGCGAAGCCATTGCAAAGGGTCGTGGTTTCAAAAGGGATCCACATTAGACATTGGGACCAACTATAGATTCTTGGCCCAAAAGAATATGATTGCCCTGCCATGTAAGGAGGGTGCATCCCAGATTTGGGGTCATCCCCCTGGAATCGCGGGCGTATTTATCCTTCGTGCCCCTTTGTGTCCTTCGTGGATCTCCTCGCAGTTGACCAGAGGCAGTCGGAAGGTTCCGCTTCAGCGGACCATCCCCATTTGGGGATGCACCCCTAAATTGGGTGCATCCCAGATTTAGGGTTGTCCAGAGTAGCAGGCTGAGGACTACAGTGTAACTCCCCAGAGGTAGCCAGAAACTCGCCCCCATTTTGGGATGCACCCATGTAAGGACAGCCATTATTCATCACAATGGCCCCAGTGTATACCGTAGAGATAAAAGAACCCGTCGACGCAGATCCATTCATTGGTAATGGCATGCCGGACATATTTAGTGCATTTCCAGCGGTACAAAAATTGTGTCGAATGACAACCATCTTGCACTGAATACTCCGCACCATCATCGTAACTCCAGTTGGGCTGATTGTCATAGTTTAGTACATAGATGTGTGGAAATTCAACCACAATGGCTGCCTTCTCCTGGAAAGAGTCAGTAACCTCGGCTTCGTGAAATTCTAGATGCCCTGGATCGTCAGGCAGAATTTCGATCACATCTATATTGGGCACAAGACAAAAGGCTGGCGTGACGTTGTTATCTTCCCCGTGATATTCTTCATGTGCTGACACGGGAATGACAAGCACACTGGCAAGCAATACAACTGTAATGCACAACATTAACAGCGTCTTCATAGTTCGCTCCTTTTTTGAACTGAACTGAGCTTTCCTGACCACATCGGTCATTGCTCACCAATTATAGAGGTCTTTCTGTGCAAATGTCAAATTACTTAAGGACTGATGTTACGCAGTAGTTGACGAATTGAGTAGAATAAGGTCAGGAGGTGAAACATGAATTTCAAACTCTTTGACCTGTATTCGGACTTTCTCCTGAGTTCATTTGCGGCAACGACGGCGACAGGCATGTCGGCCTTGATGGACAAGGCGGTCAGCCACGACCAAGTCAGTCGCATGCTCAACAGCCAACGACTGCAGCCGAAAGACTGGTGTCGGCATGGTCAAGCCCTCTGTGCGCAGCATGCAAGGCGAGCATGGCGTCATCACGATTGACGACAGCATCGTCGAGAAGCCCTACACCGATGAGAACGAACTCATCTGCTGGCACTACGACCATGCGCAAGGACAGATGGCCAAGGGCATCAACTTTATCACTGCTTTGTACACAGTGGGTGGGGTTTCATTGCCGGTGACCTATCGGTTGGTGACCAAGACCGAATCGTATATTGACAAGCAGGGCAAACGCAAACGACGCAGCGCTGTGACCAAGAACGAGCATTTTCGTGCCATGCTGCAAAACTGTGTGCATAACCGCATTCCCTTCCGCTATGTGCTCAATGACATCTGGTTTGCTTCGGCTGAGAATATGAGCTATATCAAACGCACGCTGCGCAAAGAGTTCATCATGGGACTCAAAACCAATCGCAAGATCGCCCTTTCTCGCCAAGATAAACAGCATGGTCGCTATCACAGACTGGAACAACTCGACCTGCCAGAAGACACAGTTACAGGCATCTATCTGGAGCAGGTGCCCTTTCCCCTCTATCTGCTCCGTCAGACCTGCACAAACGCAGATGGCTCGACCGCTGTGCGCTATCTGGTGACCAGTGACGCCTGCTTGACAGCTGACCAACTGATCACAATCTACCAAGAACGGTGGAAAGTGGAAGAGTATCATCGCTCGCTCAAACAGAACGCATCCCTTGCCAAATCACCAACCCGCACACCAACCACGCAGACCAATCACTTTGTGGCTGCTCTCTGGACCTTTACCAAGCTGGAGATGCTTAAGATGCGCACCAAGAAGAATCACTATGCCCTCAAGACTCACTTGTATCTCTCAGCTCTGCAACAGGCTTTCGAGGCTTTGTGTCAGTTGGATCCAGTTCGCCTTGATCCCCTGGCTGCGTAACATGAGTTAAGGAGTTGCATAATTACCTGAATTCGGAGTTAAAGAGCACCTTGTCAAGCTGGTAGAATAGGGTTTCTTAACAAGAACCCACCGGCTATGAAAGGTGCTCACGATGAGTATACTCGAACTGTTCTGTGATGTCGATGATTTCTGTCAATGGTTGGCCACTTGGGAGAATGCCAAGCTGTTGGGCGTTGGGCACAAGCGAGGGCCAGCCCCGCGACTGAGCATGAGCGAAGTAATGACAATCCTGATTCACTTCCATCAGTCGCATTATCGCGATTTCAAGGCATACTATACGCAACATGTCTGTAGGCATCTGTGCAGTGAATTTCCCGGACTGGTCAGTTACACGCGTTTTGTGGAGTTGACTTCATCGGCACTGAATCCATTGGGCTACTATCTGCTGCGTCGGTTCGGCAAGACCAGAGGGGTTGCATTTGTCGATTCGACCCCGATTCCGGTCTGTCACAACAGGCGCATTGCCCGCCATCGGCTCTTTGCTGGCGCTGCCAAGCGCGGCAAGAGCAGTATGGGATGGTTCTACGGCTTCAAACTCCATCTGATTGTCAATGACCAGGGTGAATTGCTGGCGGTGCAACTCACGCCGGGCAACACAGATGACCGCAAACCGGTGCCACAAATGACCAGGGATCTGTGGGGCAAGCTGGTTGGTGATCGTGGCTATCTCTCGCAGCCACTCTTTGAGCAACTCTTCTCAAAGGGGCTGCAACTGATCACGCCCCTGCGCAAAAACATGCAGAATCGGCTCGTTGTGCTCGAAGACAGGCTGCTGACACGGAAGCGCTCGCTGATTGAGACCATCAATTATCAACTCAAGGTAACTACTCAGCCATTACCCAATGTGCGACTTTCAATGGGCAACCAAGTCATCCAAGTGTAATAAATCGTGTTTGGAATCTGTCTGAAAAGGTCAGGTTCGGGTCAAAACGGCACAAATGGTGCGAATTATGGCGTGTAGATGGAGGATTCACGCTTTCCGGCAGTCATTTTTGGTCTTTTTAACCGATGACCGTTCCTTTTCAAACAACTTCCCAGACGAGGCTGAGTAGTTACAACTCAAGAACGTTTCACAGATTGCGCATTCCCGTCATCGCAGCCCAATCAATTTTCTCGTCAATCTCACTGCTGGTCTGATTGCCTACACTTGGCAGGACAAGAAGCCTTCTATCCATCTTTCGCACCAGGATATGGCCCTCTTACCTGGGTGCATCCCAGATTTGGGGTTGTCCAGAGTAGTGGGCTGAGCATCCCAGCGTAACTCCCCAGAGGTAGCCAGAAACTCGCCCCTATTTTGGGATGCACCCGGCCCTCTTACCTGCTGTGATTTAACTCCGAACTGAGGTATAATTGATTCCAAGCTGCTGCTTTGCTTGCTCATATGAGCCTATCGGCCTGAATTTCAGTTGGAATTGGCGTTTCTGGCCGCGCAGCCCCCCGGCAAAGAGGGCTACTTCACCGACGACGTGATGCTCAACGCCATGCAGGGCAAGGTGGCCATGTACATCACCGAGAACTGGGCCATCTCCAACCTGATGGATCCCACGCGTTCGCCGATGGCCGAAAACTTGGGCTGGGCGCTGATTCCCGGCTGGGAAGACCCCGATACGGGCGAGATTCACCGCGGCACGATGGCGGGCGCAGGCGGCTGGGCGATCAACGCCAACAGCGAAAACAAGGATGCCGCTTGGGCTTATATCCAGTTCATGCAGGGCAAGTCCAACGCCATGATTCTGGCCGAGGAGCAGCAGTGGTGCTATCGCATCTCCGACTGCTCCAACCCCGACTACGCCGCCATGTATCCGTACTTCCCGATCAACCTGGGACAGATGGAGATCATGGTGCCGCGGCCGAGTGAGGCGTGGTGGCCGGAGGCCGAGTTCGCCTTTGCCTCCAACGTGGGCAGGTTCATGGCCGGTGAGATGACGCTTGAAGAGGCGCTGGCAGCTGCCCAGGCCGAGGCTGAGCAGATCGTGGCCGACGCCGGCTACGCCGGGGTCTTCAAGAACTACACGCCGGACGAGAAGGAACAGCAGGCTTGCGCCGAGTTGGCCAGCTTGGGCGTGCAGCATCCCGACTGCAATTAGGGGAAAGTGAGGAGCGGTCTTTCGCCAGTGCTTGCCCCCCAATGCGATGTGAATTGGTGGAGACCGGTCCGAGTTAAGCCCCGGTTATTGCGCCACAAGCGGTTTCCAGCGCAATAACCGGGGTGAGTTGCTCACAGCAGCGCGTCGGGCGGCTTGGCTGTGTTGGATTGACTCTATGAATACAGGGCAGGGCCAGAGGAATTGAGTCAGAAGGCAAGAGACGGTACCGATACGCCATACGGCACTTGGCGCGCTCGGTATCTGCGGTTCGTCAGGCAGCACACCGGCTTCGTGTGGGTTGCGCCTGCTCTGTTCACCCTGCTCGCCGTCATCATCTATCCCATGATCTACGGGATCTATCTTTCGTTCGTGGATATGAGCCTCGGCCAGAAGGAAGCGCCCTTCATTGGCCTGGACAACTTCCGCTTCGTCCTGCAAGATGACATCTTTCTCAACAGCGTCTCGAAGACTTTGATCTATGTGACGGCCAGCGTGATCTTCTCTTTCGTCTTTGGCCTGGGCTTGGCGCTTCTGATGCAGAAAATCAGGTGGGGCCAAACTCTGTTCCACCTGATCTTGATTGCGCCGATGGCCATTGCGCCGCCGGTCGTCGGCCTGACATGGCGCTGGATCTACAACCCTCTTTTTGGGCTGCTCAATCCGTTTCTGGGCCTCTTCAATATACCACAACAGGCCCCCTTGGGCAGCCCGAAATCGGCCATGGAGGCGGTCCTGGTGGTCGACGTCTGGCAGTGGACCTCGCTGGTCTTCCTGATTCTGTTCGCAGGCGTCACCTCGCTGCCGCGCGAGCCTTACGAAGCCGCCAACCTGGACGGAGCCGGTCCCTGGATGATGTTTTGGCGGATCACTTTGCCGCTCTTGACGCCCGTTATTCTTGTCGTCCTGGTTCTGCGCACGGTTGACGCCTTTCGCACGTTTGACCTGGTGAACGTGATGACCGCGGGCGGCCCGGCGCTGTCCACAGAGGTGATGAGCCTCTACATCTATCGCGTTGGCTTCAAGTTTTTCCAGATGGGCCGAGGCGCTGCCGCCGGGCAGATTATGCTGCTCGGCGCAGGCGTGATCCTGGCAGTCTACTTCCGATTCCTTTACCGGGAACTGGAATAACGACAGTAGAAAGTGGAAAGCTGCGCCAGAAACAACCGGTGCTCCATGCAAGCTCAGATGTCTATGCGAAGAAAGCGTTCATTCTGGTGGCTGGTGCGCCGACACTGGAGCACGGCGCTGGCCTACCTGATCGTCACGCTGGTCAGCATAATGGTTCTGATCCCCATCCTGGCCGGCTTTGTCACCGCCTTCAAACCAGGCCCTATCCAGATCACCAGTCCGCCGGTCTGGTTCTTCCTACCGACTCTGGACAATTTCGAGCGCGTGCTGTTCGCCAAAAAAGGGCTGCTGAATCTACGAAACAGCATCATCGTTACGGTCCTGTCGATCAGCGTCTCGCTGCTGGTCGGCGTGCCTGCCGCCTACTCGCTGGCGCGGTTGCGCATGAGAGGGCGGCAGCAACTGCTGGGTTGGATCATCTCGCTGCGCATGATCCCGCCGGTGGTCGTGGCGCTGCCATTTTTTGTCCTGATCGACCGCATGAAACTGTATGACACCTACATCGGCCTTTCGCTGACCTACCTCTCCTTCAGCATCCCCATGATCATCTGGATCATGCGCGGCTACTTTGCCCGCACGCCCCAGTTGGAGGAGTCGGCGATGGTGGATGGATGCAGCCGCCTGCAGGCCGTTGTGCGCGTTCTGTTGCCGGTGGTCATGCCCGGCCTGGCCGCGACCGCGCTGCTGGTAGCGATGGTCGCCTGGAACGAGTATATGCTGGCGCTCATTCTCACGGGGCGCAACACGGCCACACTGCCGATCGGCGCCGTTACCTATGTAACGCGCGTGCGCGTCGAGTGGGGCGAGCTGTTTGCCATGAATCTCATCATCGCTGCGCCAGTTCTCCTGTTGGCGGCAACATTGCGCCGCCACCTCGTGCGCGGCCTGACTTTCGGCTTGTTCGAATGAAACCGGTGTACAATAGCCAGCCGCCGCTGAATTCACTGGCCCTTATTCACGAGCCACTGGTCACTGAGGATTGCAATGCTCTTAACAAGACAGAAATTGGCAGGAATGATGGAGTGCGGTCGTCTCGAACCCTACTCCAACAAGGATAAGATCCTTGAACTCTGCCACAGCGCCATAGAGTTGGGGCTGGGCGTGGCCTATGCCAACCTGGGCTATCTCCCGCTGGTCGCCAAGGCTATCGCTGGCAGCCAGACCAGACTTGGCATCCCGATTGCCTTCCCCTTTGGCGCGACGAGCCAGGCAATGAAGGTCATGGAAGCCCGGCAAGCGTTGGCGGAGGGGGCCGTGGAGTTCGATATGGTCATGGACATCCAGCGCTTCAAGTCCGGCGAGTACGACTATGTGCGTGAAGACATCCAGGGGGTCGTGGAGGCCGTCGGCGATCTGACAACCAAAGTGATCATCGAGACCTGCTATCTGACCAAGCCGGAGATCGTCAAAGCGGCGCAGATCATAAAGGAGGCCGGCGCCCAATACGTCAAGACCTCCACCGGCTATGGCACATACTGCGCCCGTCTGGTCGATGTCCAGTTGATTAGAGAGAATGTGGACATCGGCATCAAGGCAGCTGGCGACATCACCGACTTGTACACCTGTATGGCAATGATCAAGGCTGGAGCGACCACAATCGGCGCCAATCCAGAGGACGCGGAAACGATTCTGAATCAGTTCGAGCTCCAATACGGCGATAGAGTGGAAATCCAAGTTGCACAGGCGGGGGAAATATGACGGAGACAGTTGGTTTTGGCATCGTAGGATGCGGGAGCATCGCGGAGATCGCGCACTTTGCGTCGATTGCAAAGACAGCGGAGGCGAGGCTGATCGCCTGTTGCGACATCAACCCTGATACGGCAGCGCAGGCAGCCCTGAAATATGGCGCGGAGGCATGGTATACCGACTATCGGGCGATGTACGCCGAGCGCACCGATCTTGAGGCGGTGATCATTGCAACGCCCAACAACCACCACCGCAATCAGGCGATAGCGGCGGCGCAGGCGGGCCTGCACGTGGTCGTCGAGAAACCGCTGGCGGTCACCAACAAGGAGGCCTGGGAGATTGTCGCGGCCTGCCGCCAAGCGGGGGTCAAGCTGATGGTGGGCTGCGACCGGCGCTTCTGGACGCAGAATCAGTGGGCCAAGCAGTTGATCGAGGACGATGTCATCGGCCAGGTGCTGATGGCGCGCGCTTCGCTGCATGAACACTGGCATCTCTACCAGAATCATGTCGCCAAGACCGACTTCAGGCTACGGGCCGATGTCGCTGGCGGCGCGGCATTGCCGGACACCGGCGCACATGCCATCGATCTTCTGACATGGTTGATCGGTTCGCCGGTCAAGCGGGCGATAGGGGTCGCCAAGCGGCTGGCCATGCCCGCCGACTACACGCTATGCGATGACACGGTCTGGCTGCTGCTTGACTATGAGAACGGCGCGCAGGGCTGTGTAAGCTGCAACCGCTTCTCACATGCGGTCTCGCAAGCAACCGAGCTATACGGAACCGAAGGCACGATCTACACGACCACCGATGCGACCAACCCTTTCCAGAGCGTGCCCATGGCGGTCTACACGAATCGGGACTATACGATAGAGGAGTTGCCTGAAATCCTGCGCAATCATCGCTGGCCGCAACTGTTCTGGGTCGAGGATATCGTCAACCGACCTGTCCAAAAGCGCTGGACGTCGCTGCATCCCCCGCGCGAACCGAATAACTACACCAATATGACCCGTCATTTCATGGACTGCATCATCCATGACGAGGAGCCGCTCGTCTCCGGGGAGGACGGCGCGCGGGCGATCGAAGTCATGTGCGCTGTGTATAAGTCCATGGAAACGGGCGCTTGGGTGGAACTCCCGCTGCAAGAGGAGATTATCCCGCCGCACTACGTGCCGCTGCCTACTGAATACTGATCGGCGCCACACGATCCGCCACCACAAATCTGTTAATGTGTAAGAGCGTCCTGCGATGAGAAAACACGCGAACCGGACTGACAACCTGTTGCGATTGGGGGCTGGATCGGCCTGTCCGGGCGAGAGGTTGGAACCGGCTATCGAACTGGTCGAGAAAGGAAACATAGACTACATCGTCTTTGATTCGCTGTCGGAGAGCGAAATGCTGGCTTTCGAGCGGCACAAGATGAGCCAGCCGGATGAGGGTTTCGACACGTATACTGAAAGGCGGCTGCGCGCGATCTGGCCTCGGTGCGCCCGCAACGGGATTCGCATTATTGGGAATATGGGGGCGGCCAACCCGCGCGGAGCCCAGGATCTGGCGATACGAGTCGCTCGCGACCTGGGACTTGGCGGTCAGAAAGTCGCTGCGGTCTTGGGCGACAATGTTCTTGCTTCGATCAGAGAACTGAATCCGGTCGTGAACGAAACGCGGCAGCCGGTCAACGAGTTCGGAGACAAGCTGATTGCCGCCCATGCCTATATTGCCGCCGACCCCATCGTCGAGGCGCTGCAACAGGGGGCCGACCTGGTCATCACCGGGCGGGTGGGGGATGCCTCTCTCTTTCTGGCGCCGATGATCCATGAGTTTGGTTGGCAGGCTAATGCCTGGGATCTGCTGGCAAGGGGAATCGTCCTGGGCCATCTCTTTGAGTGCGCAGGTCAGGTCACGGGAGGGTACTTCGCGGACCCGCCCTACAAAGTTGTGCCCGATCTTTATCGTCTGGGCTTCCCTATCGCCGAAGTCTCTGCGCATGGCGACATCATTGTCACCAAGACGCCGGGCAGCGGGGGACTGGTGAGTCCGGCCACGTGCGCCGAACAGATGCTATACGAGACCGATGATCCCGCCAACTACATCGAGGCCGATGTAGTCACCGATTTTACGGACATCGGCTTCGAGCAGGTGGGGCCGGATCGGGTGGCCATCACCGGGACCATAACAGGCAAGCCGAAACCGGAGTTGCTGAAGGTCAACTTGGGGGTCAGAGAGGGATATCGAGCGGAAGGGATGATCTTCTACGCCGGGCCTGGCGCTTATGAGAGGGCCAAGCTCGCCGCCGACGTGATCAGGCAGCGCCTTGAGCATGTGACGCACCTGAAAGCTGACTCCCTGCGATTCGACTTCATCGGGATCAACGCGCTATACGGGCCGCCGGGAGAGTTAGAAAACACGCCTTGGGAGGTGGGCCTGCGGGTGGCCGGAAGAACTCGCGAACGGGCAGAGGCCTGGAAGATCATGCACGAACTGGAAACCATCGACAACAATGGCCCGGCCGCTGTCGGCCGCGGCTTGAGGGCCGAGGATATCACTGAGATTCTGGGTTACTATTCGACGTTCGTTCCCAGAGAAATGGTGAATACCGAGGTGATCGTCAGGGAGGCATAGTCGATGAAGAAGGTGCAACTCCGCGAAATCTGCCACGCCCGCTCGGGCGACAAGGGCTTCCACGCCAACATAGGCCTCATCGTCTACGACAAGCGACACTTCGAATTGATCCGGCAACAGGTCACGGCAGAACGGGTCAAGGAACTTTTTCACGACAGTGTGAAGGGCGAGGTGAAACGGTACGAACTCCCCCGAATGGGCGCGCTCAACTTTGTGCTGCGCGATTCCCTGGATGGCGGGGCAACACGCACGCTTTCCCTGGATGGCTACGGCAAGGTCCTCAGTTCAGTCCTTCTGAGTCTTGAAGTGGAAATCCCGGAAGAGTGCAATAGATGTGAACTGGACTAAGCCTGCTTTGGCGCACGCCGCAAATCGGTCATGGATCTGACTAACTTCGAGAAAGACTCTGACATGAGCATACTCCGAAGGAGAGAGCAACTGAGGCGTGTGGGAGGGTGCATTCGAGATTATTGCATAACCCCCCTGGGATCGCGGGCGTCTCGCCCGCACCCCGCGTAGCTGGCAAGATAGGGCGAGAAGCGCGCCAAATGTCCTGGATACACCCCATCTGCCGGGGTGCATCCCAGATTTGGGGTTGTCCAGAGTAGCGGGCTGAGCATCCCAGTGTAACTCCCCAGAGGTAGCCAGAAACTCACCCCCATTTTGGGATGCACCCCCCTGCCGTGCCTGTCACCTGCCAAAACTAAAGTGTGGTATAATACCTCTGTGCATCGGTCAGGAAAAGCCAACCCTTGGCCGCCTGCCAACAGCGCCAGCCTACGTCAACGCCAAACAACGTTTCATTTCGTATAGTAGTCAAGGGGGGGGGGGTAAAGCGGACAAAGCGGACATTTTTGCAAGAATTTCCTGGAATCCACCCCCTGACAGCCCGCTCACTCCGCGATTCCCGCGTCACGACCCAAAATCCGGCACCCACACCAATTAGCTGCCCGCGCCCCAAAATGAAATCGTCCCCTGCTCTTAGGGGCTATCCGAATTTCTAAACTGGGCGGGCGGGCGCCGTCCTGATATGCTGGCAAATGCGCCTGCGCTATAGTCAGAACCCATCCCCATGTCTCGAAAGCCACAATTCAGGCAACGACTGCGCAAAAATCCTGGATGCACCCGCGTTCAGATCGTGTTTGCCGCCAGCGTTCACAGTGTAGTAAGCTGCTCGATCAGGCAGGGACTGGTCGTCTCCCCTGCAACCAGCGCTGCTTGTCGAGATCGGTAAGAGTATGAGTACGCCGACGCACATGTTGTACGGCTCGTTTTTGAGGTAGTTTCTTTGCGATTTCCAATTCATCAAGTGGGCAGCGAATTGGCGCTCCCGCACTACGAACCAAGAAAGGAGTAAGGAAATGGAAATGCGAAAGATGACCCGCCGGCAGATTCTGAAGCTCATGACCGCGGGCGCGGCCGGGGCCTCTGTGCTTGGATCTGTCTCCTGTGTGGCGCCCGTGCAACCGGCAGCGCCTGCGGCTGAGCCGCCGATGGAAGGCTTCGACTATCGGCGCTTCGATGGGGAGACCCTCTTCGTGCATGGAGAGAATCACCCCATCTCGGAGCTTGTGAAAGAGGTTGACGCAGAGTTCGACGCGCTGACCGGCATCAAACTCGAGTGGGAGTTGGCTCCAGAGGCGCAAGCTCGACAGAAGACGCTCCTCTACATGCAAGGCAACGATACCGGTCTGGACGTGTGGGAAACGGCCATTCCCATAGAAAAGTTGAAGTTCCAGAGCGAGGGCTGGTACTTTGCCATCAACGACTATCTCAAGGACCCGAACCTCAGCGATCCAGACTGGGATGCAGATGACATCGCTGCCGCTGGCTGGCAGTGGGTCACCTTGGACAACGGGGACATCTACGCGCTGCCCTCGTTTGTGCCGCAGATCATCTACGCCTACCGCAAAGACCTCTTGGCGGAGAAGGGTATCGAACCCCCGAAGACGCTGGAGGAGATGGAGGCCGCCGCAGAGGCGCTGCACGATCCGCCCAATATGTATGGGATTACTCTGCGCGGCAAGGCTGCAGTTTGGGTAATGTGGGGGGCCTTCCTTTGGAACATGGGCGGGAGTTGGCAGGATGAGGACGGCAACCTGGCAATTGCTACCCCAGAGGCGGTCGCAGCTGCTGAGACGTATGTACGGCTTCTCCAGAAGTACGGTCCCCCTGGGTCTACCGGATATGACTGGCTCGAATGCAGTTCACTATTCAGCCAGGGCCAGGCAGGGATGTGGGTGGACGGCTCTGACCTGATTGCGAAATCTGAGGACCCTGAGAATTCGATGATCGCCGACAAAATCGGTTACTCGCTATTGCCGGCGGGTCCGGGCGGGCAGTTTGGTCCAGTAGCCTGCGTAGGCTGGGCGATCAGTCCTTTCAGCCAGAAGAAAGAGGCTGCTTTCTACTTTATCCAGTGGGCGACCAACAAGAGCAACCAACTCAAGGCCATGATCAGCGGCTCTCCGGCTGCCAGAATTTCCGCGTGGGAGGACCCCGCATTCGCGGCAAACAGCCTGGTGCCACAGGACTGGATCGATACCTGCGTGGAGTCGCTCAAGGACGGCGTGGCGGTGCCCATGATACCGGAGATCATTCCGGTCAATGAGTTCGGCGAAGCTGTTGGGAACGCCCTGACGAAGGCCATTGAAGGCGGCGACGTGGCTACCTTGCTCCAGGAGGCGCAGGATGAGCTTGAGCCTGTCATGCGCGGTTCCTAGCGATAGGCAGGCGAGCCGCGTCGCAGGCCAATCTGATGGAAGTTGAAAACTTTGTTCGGGTGCGAACCTCGCTTGCATCGCAATGCAAGTGAGTGTCGGCACAGGGTTCATCCCTGGCCCCCACCCCGTGAATTGGAGTGGGGGCCAGGAGTAACGGGCCATGCCCGGTCAGTGGCGCCGGCCGTTCCGTCGCGTCCACCGGCCAAGGCTTACCTTCTGCATGAATGGCTGCAAAGGGCTGAGCATGCTTGAATCACAAGATGATACCTCAAAGGCCGCAGTCGACATGCCCAAGCGATGGCGATCGAAGGCTTTGGGCGATCGGTTAGAGCGTCACGCCGGCCTCGTCTTCATCGCCCCCGCGGTTTTCGCCGTGCTGTTTCTCATCGGCTATCCCTTGATCTGGAACCTGTACATGAGCCTCCAGAAATGGGAACTGGGCAGCCGCCCCCCAGAGTTCATTGGCCTTGCAAACTACATCACGGCGCTGTCGGCCCCCAGGTTTCATCAGGGCGTCGTCAAGACGTTGTATTACTCGGCCCTTGCCACTCTGATACCTACAGCCCTGGGATTGGGGGCCGCGCTCGCCTTCAACCAACGGTTCTTCGGGCGCGGGTTTCTGCGGTCCGTCTTCGCTATGCCGATGATGGCGACACCCGTCGCCGTCGCGCTTATCTGGCAATTGATGTACCATCCCGCGTTAGGCGTGCTGAACTATTTCCTGAGCCTGGTCAATCTACCGCCCAGCTTATGGGTTGCCTCGTCCCGGACTGTTATCCCAAGCGTCGCACTGGTGGAGTCGTTTCAAGCAACTCCGTTTGCCGCACTCGTCATACTCGGTGGGCTGGCAGCCTTGCCTCCTGAACTGTATGAGGCGTCCAAAATCGATGGGGCGAATGCGATTCAGAGATTCCGCTTCCTGACGTTCCCTCTTATCTGGCCATATATAGTCGTAGTCGTCCTGATCCGCTCCATCGACGCGCTGAAGGCCTTCGATGCCATCTTTGTGCTCACCCAAGGTGGGCCGGGGCGCGCATCCGAAACGATCAACATCCTGCTATTCTTACAGGCGTTCAACTTCTATCATGTCGGTTACAGTTCGTCCATGGTGGTCATGCTCTTCGCGCTGGTCGTGGGGGCAGCGCTTATACTGACTCGAATGAGAAGGGATCCATCATGGTAAGGACCTACTCAGTTCGAAAGAGTCAGGACGAGCGGCGACAGTTCACGCTGCTATATGGCTATGCTGGTAAGGCCGCCTTCTGGCTGGTCATTCTGGCGCTGATGCTGCCTTCTCTTTTTTTCTTTTTCTGGATGATTTCGCTCTCCTTCAAGAACCAAGTGGAGAACACCGCCTACCCGCCTGTCTTCCTACCGAGCAGCCTGGGACTTGATAGCTATGCCGAGGTATTCCGCAAGCATCCGTTCCCACAATATGCCAAGAACAGCAGCTTGGCAGGATTTGGCGCGACCAGCCTCGCGCTGCTGATTGGGGTTCCTGCCGCCTACGGCATCGTCAAGTGGAAACGCTACGAGATGGCCTTGCTAATCCTGCTTGCAAGGCTGGTGCCGCCGATGAGCTTTCTGATACCCTGGTTCGCTGCGACCCGCAGTCTGGGCCTGTCAAACAGTTACATCGCGCTGATTCTGGGTCACATGGTGGCCGGTTTGCCGCTTGTGGTCTGGATCATGATTGGCTTCTTTGAGGACCTGAACCCCGAACTGGAAGATGCTTCGTTCGTTGACGGGTGCGGTCCTTTCGGAAGTTTCTTTAGAATCGCCCTGCCATTGACACTGCCAGGCCTCGTGGTGTCGGGGATCATGGCGTTTATCACCTCCTGGAACGACTTTATGTTTTCCGTCGTGCTGTCGGGGCCAAAAACGCGGACGCTGCCGGTAGCAGTCTATAACATGCTGAGTTTTGAAACGGTGAACTGGGGTCCACTGGCGGCAGCCACGCTTATGGTTACGCTTCCCGCTGTGCTGCTCACACTGTTTATTCAGCGTTATATCGTGACGGGGCTGACGGCCGGCGCGGTGAAAGGCTAAATAAGAGATCCGATACGAGGCTTTTGTTGCGATTCGATTATGAAGCTTTTTTCCTTTGCAGTAGACTTATCCAGCGAAGCTCTGCGCAGTCCGGGCCGGTTCAAAGCACCAGGCCATTTCCTCCTGCAGGAGCCGCAGGTCATACTCACGCTTGCCCTGATCGTGTTGATGGGCATTCTGAATCCCCGCTTCCTGACCGTTCGCAACCTGTTCGCCGAGTCAGCCGCGTTGCTCAAGAGGCTGAAAATCAATATCAGTTCCCCCAGATTGAAGCTTGAAAGGATGTCCGGCGGTCAACGCCAGATGGTGGCCGCCGCCAAAGCGATTGCCTTTGACGCCAAAATTCTGCTGATGGACGAACCCACTGCCGCGCTGGGCGTTCGCGAAGCCAACACGCTATTGCGTCTGATCAAGGACTTGCGGGATGAAGGCCATTCCGTCGTCCTGATCACACAGCGCGTGCCGGACATCTTGGCAATCGGCGACCGTGTTATGGTACTCAAGGGAGGTCGCCGACAAGGTGTGCTGGATGTCTCCCAAGTTGGGCTGGATGACGTTGTTGAGCTGATCGTCAGAGGAAGAGAAGGCGCGAAATCTGACGAAGACGCAATGGAATACCTGTCATTCGGATAGGATGGGAAGACGCCGCCCCGCTCTGCTCCCTTCTCCCTGGTCGAAACAGGCGCTGGCAAGCGCACGAGGAAGAGAATGTACGACTTTATCATTGTTGGCGCGGGATCAGCCGGCGCGGCCCTGGCAGCCCGACTCACGGAGGATCCCTCTGTGTCAGCGCTGCTGCTCGAAGCCGGTCCTGATTACCGCGCAAAGGATGCGCCGCCTGCCATGCAGAGCCACAATCACGGCGAAATCCTGTTAGCCGGGCAGTACCAGGGGAAATTTCAGTGGCCGGGTCTTACGGCGCGCCGCAGCGCGGCACAGGCGCCCCGCTCTTTTGTGCGCGGGCGCGGCGTGGGCGGCAGTTCAGCCATCAACGGTCTGATCGCTCTGCGCGGGGAGCCGGACGACTTTGACCGCTGGGCGAATTTTGGCTGTGCAGGTTGGTCGGGTGAGGAGGTCTTACCATACTTCAAGCGCCTGGAGGACGATCTCAACTTTGGCGACCCTGCGTACCACGGGCGCGGCGGCCCCATCCCTCTGTCTCGGGCACCGGTCGAGGAGTGGGGGCCGGTCGACCTGGCTCTGCGCGATGCTGCACTCGACCTCGGCTACGAGTGGGCAGACGACTGCCACGCGCCGGGCAGCACAGGCATATCGCCTGTGGCCTTGACCATGAAGAACGACATTCGCGTCTCGACCAATGATGCCTACCTTGAACCGGCGCGCGATCGTCCCAATCTCGAAATCATCGGCGAAACGCTGGTCGACCGTGTCGAGTTTGAGGGAGGCCGCGCCGCGGGCGTGCGCGTGCAATTTGCGAGCCATACGGCAGGACGGCGTTCACAGGGGGGCGCCCAGACCATCTTTCATGGCAAGGAAATCCTGCTTTGCGCCGGGGCGGTCTATTCCCCTGCCCTTCTGATGCGCTCCGGCATCGGGCCGGCCCAGGCGTTGCGGGCGCTTGGCATCACCCCCGTCGCGGACCTGCCGGGCGTTGGTGAGAACGTCTTGGACCATCCGGCAGTGGGGCTTCATCTCTCCTTGCGTGCTGAGGCACAGGCCGGAGATCCCCACGCCCGCCGCACCAACTGCTGCGTCCGCTATACGTCGGGGCTTGCCAACACCGGCTTCAACGACATGCTTATCGCCAGTTGCAATGTATATGGCATCGAGGGAGAGGCGCTCTCGCGTGGGGTGGTCGTCGTTTCGGTCTTTCAAGCCTTCTCCAGAGGTCGGTTGCGCATTTCGTCGCCCGATCCGGAGGTCAATCCGGTCATCGAGGAGCGCATGCTCTCCGACGAGCGCGATCTGATCAGGTTGCGTGACGGTGCCCGGCTGCTGTTTGAGATCGGCCGGCATCCTGCGTTCTCCGATATCGTTGAGGGCATTTCGGTTGGAGATCCCCTAAGCGCCAATCGACGAAGCATCGATAGCTTCTCGAACGACGCACAACTCGATCAGTGGCTGCTGCAAGAGTGCGCTGATTGCTATCACATCGTCGGCACCTGCCGCATGGGGGCGGCTGACGATCCGCGCTCCGTCGTTGACCCCGATTGCCGCGTGATCGGCGTTGACGGTTTACGCGTGATCGACGCCTCGATCATGCCTGAAGTGCCGCGCGCCAACACGCATCTGACCACGGTAATGATAGCCGAGCGCATGGCAGAGCGGCTCAAGAGGACTTGAGGCGGCCGGCGCGTCACGGATTCAACTGACAGGAGTCGCATACAGGAGCAAGAGAAAATGGCGAAATGTCTCGTTGTCGGTGGTTCAGGCTACATAGGACGGGAGCTTGTCCGTCAACTCGCTGCGCGCGGGGATGACGTGATTGTCTTCGTGCGCTCACCGCAGCCGCGTGGTATGCCGGGCACATGGGTGCAGGGCGATATGACGCAGCCCGATACGATCAGCGCCGCCCTCGGCAGCCACACATTTGATGTGATCTACCATGTCGCCTCCCTGCCTGGTGATACCGGTGACCCGTTGCAGATGGTTACGTTCAACCTGTTGGGTCTGACAAATCTGCTGAACTACGCGCGCGAAGCGGAGGTCAAGCGCTTCGTCCTTTCCAGCAGCATTTCGGCCTACGAGTGGTATCCGGCTACGAGATTTGCCGCGCCCGATTACATGCCGGTCGACGAAGAGCATCCGGCGCGACCCAAGGACATATACGCCTCGACCAAGCGCATGCAGGAGATCCTGGCGATGACCTTCTATCATCAATTTGGGCTGCCGGTCACGGCCTTGCGCTTGACGGCAGCCGTCGGTCCGGGCGGGCGCGGCGGCGGGCGCGGCTGGCGCGAGTTCGCCGAGATGCTGGCGGCGGGCGAGTCAATTCAGATTCCCCACTTTTCGCGGGATGAACTGTGCCATTATGTTGACCTGCGCGACGCGGCCCGCATGCACATCGTGGCGGGCGAGCATCCCAACGCGCCGGGTGAGGTGTTCAACTGTTGCGGCCCGGGCCCCACGCGCGGCTCCGAATTCGCCGCCATCCTGGAGAGCGTCGCGCCCGGCATCCAGGTCAACACCGGCTTCCCGTGGAGTATGGCACAAGGCGGTGAGATCGAATTTGATATGTCCAAGGCCAAGAAGCTGCTCGATTTTGCGCCGCGCTACGCTCTGCGGGAAACGATCCAGAGCATCAAGGACTGGATTGACGCGGGCGGGCTGGAGGAAGACCGTGCGGAGAGCGATCGCGCCTTTTCCAGCGGTGTGCGCGAATGACGAGAAACGCGGGAAGATTGGGCAGTTTTCATCCCCGTAGTGGACGCAATACACCCCGCAAGTTAGAGAGGCAAGGCATGGAGACGATCAATATCGGCAAGCGGGAACAGTTTATCAGGGACGGCTTTGCCGTGTTTGAACAAATCCTCGAAGCGGAGATGCTCGCCAAATTGAGAGCCTGGAGTGACGAGATTCTTGCCCAGCAAGAAGAGGAGCACTTCAGGCAACAGCGCACGACCGGCAGCATGGTGCTGATCGACTGGCAGATGGCCTATCAGTATGACGTGCTGGCCAAACTCATCGTCCATCCCAATGTTCTCGCGGCGCTGGCTGAACTGGAATTCGACGAACCCAAATTCGGCCACGGACGCATCATCAGCAAGCCGCCCCAAAGTCCGCCTCTATTCTGGCACGAGGATGGTCGTTTCTGGAACGATCCGGTCAGCTATACGTGGCAGCCGATCCAGTGTTTTCTCATGTACTATCTGACCCATACGACCCCGCGTAATGGCTGCCTGCGGGTGATTCCCGGGTCGCATCGCAAGCGGCATCCGCTGCATGATCAGGCGTCACCCATGCACACTGATGAACTGAGAACCTATGCCAACCCGGAAAACATCGCTTTCCAGCGGGCGGAGGGGGAGAGCGACGTGCCGGTGAATGCCGGTGACCTGGTGATGGGATACGGCAACCTGTTTCACGCGGCGCACGCCAACCTGACGGATGAGCGCAGGACGGTACTCACTATGTGGTACTATCCACACTTCGTCGACCTGCCGGAGCGCACGCAGGCAACGATCAACTATCTGGAGGGCAACAATTGCGTCACCGCGCCGCCGCAGAGTCGGCAGCAGATGCGGTTGGAGCCGCTCAGGATCGTCTATGACGGGGACGCCGAACCGATCGAGCAGCAGTGGACACCGGGTCCGGCGCTGAAATAGCCGTCAGATCTTGCCCTTGGCCTTCATCTCCGTCGCCAGGCGCTTCTGATAGGCGACATGAGCCACTTCATCCTCCTTGGCCCGTTCCGAGTAGTAGATGAACCCTAGTGCTTGGCGCGTTCTCGTCTGGCTGCGGTTGCCGTCGGCGCGGTGAATGGTCATGGCGTTATGCACCAGGAGATCGCCCGGCTTGGCCGGGAAGGCCACTTCATCGGCCACATCCTGCGGCGTGCCGTAGTCGGTGACACCCTGCGAAAAGCCAAGCGTTTGCGTGCGCCCGTGGGGACGCAGGCCGCGACGATGTGAGCCTCGCACATAGCGTACACAGCCGTTCTCCTCGTTCACATCTTCCAGCGCCAGCCACATCGTCAGCGCCTCACAAGGCTTGAGCATAAAGTAGTAGCCGTCTTGATGGGGCGGCGTTGCCTTGCCGATCAGCGGCGGCTTGTTGAAGTACTGCATATTCTTGCCGACGACCGGGCCTCGCAGGAGCAGTTCGGCCAGCCTCTCAAATCGGCTGCCGAACATCAGGCGCTCAAAATATGTGTCGTGGCCGAAGAGGCCCACAATTTGTTTCAGTGTTTCGGACTAGCCGAGCGTCTCGTAAAACACTTGCTCACGGGGGAGATTAGGTATCTTCTCACTGATAAAGCGTGCGACCTCTTCCCTGACCTCCGCCACCTGATCAGAGTTCAGAAAGCCGGTCAGGGCGATGTAGCCGTCGCAGGTGAACGCTTCCAGCGCCTGCGTCGGCTGTTCCTGCCAAACCTTTCCGTCAAACGTTCCGTCCATTCAATTCTCCTGAGTGTTGCTGCCGCCGGGCCAGCAAGAGGGGTTAGCGTTGAGCAATTCGTGTCAAAAGGATAGGCGGTCTACTGGGCGCCGGCTAACGCGGAGAGAGTGCGCACGTTGCAGCCGGACGGCCTCAGCCCAGGTTCCCCAGACTCAGGCCGGCGCGACCGCCATCTACGTGCAGCGTCGTCCCCATGATGTAGGAAGCGTCATCGCTGAGGAGAAAGGCAATGGCGCCGGCGACCTCTTCCGGTCCCGCCCGCCGCTTCATAATGCAGGATGTGATCGGCTCCTCTTCCATCTCTTTCTTGCGGGCCGCCGGGTCAGGATAGCGGCCAAAGTGCATTTCGGTTACGATCGAACCGGGCGCCACCGCGTTAACGCGAATGCCATAGTCGACAAACTCGTGGGCCATCGTCTTCGTCACCGACACCAGGCCGGCCTTGATCGCGTCGTAGACCCACATCCCAGGCCGCCCCATAAAGCCGCCTTCGGACGAAAGGTTGACGATGGCCCCGCCCTCCCGTTTGAGCAGGGGCAGCAGCATCTGGGTCATCAACACCCACCCCCGCAGACCGGTGCGCGTCTCGATCTCCCAGTTTGGATCCCAGTCACCGCTCTCGATGCGGCCTCGCCTCAGGAGCGCGGCGTTGTTGACCAGCGAGTGGAGCGCAGACACTTCCCTGGCCACGGCGCGTGCGCTGGCTTCGACGGCTGCATCGTCGGCCAGATCGACCTCTATGAAGGAAGCGCTCCCGCCGGACTCGCGGATCTGCTCGACCGCCTGAATGCCCATCGCCGCGTTGAGATCGGCGACGAAGACATGCGCGCCTTCCGCTGCCAGGCGAACTGCCGTTGCGCGGCCAATGCCCGACGCGCCGCCTGTTACCAGCGCGGCCTTGCCCTCAAAGCGCGCCATGCCATAGGGATTGGCGCTCACGCCTGCTCTCCAGACGCACTGTGCAGGACGGAGAGCGCGGCCCTTGCCGAGCGTTTGGCGTCATCGAACTTTCCCGTCTCCAGGACAATATAGCCGTCGTAGCCCACTTGCCGCAGGCCGTCCAGGACCGCGGACACGGGCACGTCGCCGTGGCCAAACGGTTTTCTGTTCAGACCGTCAAAATGGAGCGCTTCGGTCGTGCCGGGGGGATCGTCCCCCTGGTGGTACTCCTTGGCATGCACGCGTATGATACGCTGCCCCAGTTGTTCAATCTCATCAAGGGGATCAGCGCCAAGAGCCATGCAGTTGCCCATGTCCCAATAATTGCCCACGTAGGGCGAGCCGACCTCGTCCAGCAGCGCAGCCGTCGTCTCCGCAGGCATCGTGTGTTCAATTGCCAGGGTGACGCCAGCCGCTTCGGCCTCGAGCGCCAGCCGTTGCAGATTCTTGATCAGGCGCGAGACGGCAGCCTCGTCGTTGATGACCGCCGAACCGAAAAAGGGCAACAGTAGATAGCCCGCGCCGAGATCGGCACACAGAGCGATGCCGGCGCGCACCGCTTCCAGTCCGAACGCCTCCTTGCCCTCATTCGCCAGGCCGCCCTTATTAAGGAAATGGGCCGCGACCGAAGGGATCTCTACATTGGCTTCCGCGGCAGCCTGACGGATGGCGCCGCGATTTTCCGGCCCCAGCGGGCCGCCCGAATGCGCGTAGGCCACATCGCTCCAATCCAGTTCCACACCGTAAAAGCCCAACTGCGCGGCGGCCGCGAAAACGGTCGATAGCGGCTCCTCTATGACGTTTTGCAGCGTGCCCAATTTCATAGCTCACTCCACAGTTTCGACTTGACCCGTCTTGAGCGAACGATTGGCGGCCAACGTGGCGGCCAACGTCTTCACCGCGTCGGCGTAGGATGTGCGCACCATGTTCTGGTCCTGCGCCTCGACTGCGGCCAGAAAGCATTCGACCTGACGGAAGTAGCCCCGTTCCTCGCCGCGAAAGTCGATCTCGTCCTGTCCGATGTAGCCGGAGAGGTGGGTGTCCATATTCAGACGCAAGTAGAGGTCCCGCCCTAACAGTTCGGTCACGAATGTGTCGTGGACGCGTGCCGAACAGGTGCTGACGACGCTCCCCACTGCGCCGCTGGCGAAGCGAAGATTCACGCTCGTGCTGTCCTCGAAGTCGGCGATCAGGTCGTCCGGTCCGCCGTGGCCGAATGCCTGCACGGACTCGATGTCGCCCAGGAAGTAGCGCAGCCAGTCGAAGAGGTGCGTGCTCTGTTCTACGATCTGCCCGGCGCTGATGGCGGCCTTGCCCCACCACGGATGCGACTCTGGCATCCGCGCGAGGAAGCGCCCCATGCCCATTCCGAGATTCCGCCCCTGCACCAACTCCTTGGCCCGCTCCGTTATGTCCGAATAGCGCGCCATGTAGCCGACCTGATTGATGCGCCCGCTGCGGGCAACGGCCTCCTGCGTGCGCCGGGCGAGCGCCAGATCGAGGGCGACCGGTTTGGCGACAAAGACGTGCGCGCCCGCCTCGACCGCGTTGATTGTCTGGCTGTCGTGGGCCGCGGGCGGAATGGCGATGAACACCACGTCCAGCTTCTCCCGTGCCAGCATCTCCCGATGGTCCGTATAGCCGCTACAGTTCAGGTCGTCGGCGACGCGCGCCGCCGTTTCAGGATTGATGTCGCAGATGGCGGCCACGCCGACGCCCAGTTTCTCCAGGCTGCCCAGATAGTTGCGGGCGATGCCGCCAACACCGACAAAGGCGATCTTCATGCTTGCATTTCCTCGTCAAATTGTCCGTTGCAGGATTGCCCTTCTTTCTGTCTCGTTTCGAGTTTTCCCGTTCATCCGATGCGGACGTAAAGTGTGTTGCCGCGGCGTTCGACCGGGTAGGTCTCCAGATGATCGCAGGCCGGGGCGCGCAGTGCCCGTCCGGTGGCGACGTCAAAACGTCCGTTGTGCAGCGGACATTCGATGACGCCACCGATCACCAGGCCGTCAGCCAAATAGGCGAACTCATGCGTGCAGAGGCCGTCGGTGGCGTAGAACCTGTCGCCTTTCAGCCGGTAGATGGCGAGTGTGCGGCTGCCGTGGTCGAGGCGGATGACGTCCTCCTCGTCGATGTCCTCGACGGGGCCGACCTCTACCCACTCCCCAGCCGCTTGTGCGGCGGCGGTCTCGTCGGCAGTCTCCGTCTCCGGATCCTGCGGGATCGGGCGCATGATCTGATAGCCCGGGTCGCCGGTGGCCTGCTTGATGAGCGCGGGGATCATCTCTTTGTAGGCCTCCCACAGGCTCTTGTAGGCCGGAGGCATCTGATCCTTGACCGCCTCATGCAGTTTCGGCAGCGCGTGGTAGGGCGTCATCGGCATCGAATGATGCTCGATATGGTACTGCATGTTCATGTAGAGGTAGCTGAAAACCGGGTTGATGAAGACCGTGCGCGTGTTCTCGCGATGATCATAGGTGTCTTCGCCCAGACCGGCGTGCTGCGTGAGGCTGAGCAACTGATGCAGCCAGCCGCCGTAGAAGCGGGGCAGGAGGACAAACATCATCGGCAGAAAGCTGCCGCTAGCGATAGACCAGATTGCGAAGATTCCGATGATCGCCAGATAGATGCGGCTCGACCAGTACATCTTCGGCAGTTCGCGTTCGGGCATAAAATCCAACACATGAGCGCTGGGCCGCCCAAACGCATTGCGAACGACGCGCCAGACCTCCGGCGGCCCGCTGCGGATATAGAAGAAATCCATCGCGATCTTGAGAAGATCAGCCGGTCGCTGCACTTGTATCTCCGGATCGCGCCCGACTATGTAGGTGTGCGTATGGTGGCGTGAGTGGCTCCAGCGCCACATAATCCCTTCCCGCAGGGTCATGAAGGAGCTGATATGATAGAAAACCTCGTTCAGCCAGTGGGTGCGGAAGGGCGTGCCGTGGCCGCACTCATGCCAGCGGGCATCCGACGATGAATAGATCGTCCCATACACAAGAAAGGCAGGGATTGCCCACCAGGTTCCCCAGGAGACGACGGCCAGGTATGCGCTGACGGCCAGGAGCGCAAACCAGATACCGAAGTGCCAGAGCGCGGGGCCGTCACGGCGCTGCATGATCTCTCTCATCTGCTGGCGGGACAGCTTCGGCTTCCACCAGGTCTCTTCCATCCGCTCTACGATGCGGTCGCCGTCCAGTTCGACCGCGTCCTGATAACCTCCGGAAAGGCTGTAATCTCTGCCGATCGCTTGTACACTCATGGATCGTCTCCTTTCATCATCGCGCAGTTCGCTGCGAAATTTTCTAGCGGCCCCAAGCTGGCTATGCACCCTATGTGGGCGCACGAGGCCGCGTCCTTGCGGGCGAAATATAGCGTTACTCAGCGTGCATCAATCAGAGGGCGGGCCCGTTGTAGGGCGCGACGCGTGATAAGGGCTTTCAGGGTTGGCTTATTGTACATCCTTTCTGTAAATCGCGCACCTCAAGTGCAGAAAGAGAGAACTCAATTCACGCCGTCACGTTTCGCACAACGCACCCAATAGAAATGTCGGCGTCTCGACTGGCTTCTACCCGACACAACGTGTTTGGCGTGTTCAATATGACCGCATTTTACCGCTCCCGCAGCGGCGTCCAGCCCCGTCCCGGTGAAACGGGCGGCTGCCCTCATACCGTTCTCGCACCTTTTTGAACTGCGCGGCAGAGCGGATTTCTCGCGCTGGATCGTGCCTGTCCCGAATGACGAAATCGGTTTCGGGCGGATAGCAGGCCATGGTGACGGGATCGCGTTCCGGCGTATAGGCCGCCGGGTCTTCATCGACGTTGTTGGGGACCTCCGTGCTCTGATAGCGCAGGTCGATGCTCCAGCTCACTTCGTCCGTTCGGTTGGCAAAGGAGGCGTGAGGCGTCAGATTGGTCAACAGCAGAACATCGCCCGCCATCATGGGAATGGGAATCGGCTCCACCGACGGCAACTGATCCAGCGGCACTTCAAAGAATCCGGCATGTCCGCCGGTGAAGTGGCGCAGAATTCCGCCCCTATGCACACTGGGGATCACGTGCAGGCAGCCGTTCTCCAGCGTCGCATCCACCAGCGGAACCCAACAGGTTACGATCAGATGGCGATCGCAGTGGGCCAACGTGTAACCGGCGTCCTGATGCCACGGCACCTCGCCCCGCCCCCAGCCCGGCAGCTTGGGACGAATGCGGTATACGGATGAGCCGACGATATCCGGCCCCACCAGGCTCTCGATACAGGAAAGCAGTGGGGCGTGACGTATACAGTGCAGCATGGCAGGCCCGTTGTAGCCACCGCCGCCCTTGCCCATAATCCGGCGCGTGATCTGTTCGCCGGCCTCCTTGCTCTCGGCGTGAATGCGGGCCAGCCGCTTGCCGAACGGCTCTTCTTGATAGAGCTGCGTCAGTTGCCCATCGGCCAGTAAAACACGCGCCTGTTGGTCGATGATTTCCGTCAATGCGTTTCGCAGCGGCTCCAGATCATCCGCGCCGAATAGGCCGGGTTTGAGCAGAATGCCCTGTCGATGAAATTGGGTCAACTCTTGCTGGGTCAAGCTCATCAGTAACTCCCGGCGGGAATCTCCTGCCACTGTTGCAGCCACGCCTCGTAGCTCAGGACTGAGTCTGAATCGTTCAGACTGTGGGCGACGAAGCCTTGCTTGCGGCCCGCTTCGGTCGCCTGCGCGGTCGGCTCGTAACGCACATCGATCGACCAACGCACCTGATCCGAACGATTGGGCAGAGCGCGATGGGGCGTCAGCTGGGTGAAGCAGAGGGCGTCGCCGCGCGCCATCTCAACCGAAACGCCATCCAGTTGGTCACGCGCGTCCGGCGCCAGACCGAGGAAGCCGGTCTCCGGGTCTTTCCAGCCGTCGTGTAGCGCGCCGCGATGCTGGCCGGGCGCTATCTGAAGACAACTAGGTAGTGGTCGAATAGTAAGTGATCTGGCAATCCGGATGCATGGACATTCTTGTCCGTGCATCCGCGAATCATGGCAATCTCCGAACTGCAACAATCACAGTTCAGACACAGACTTTGCCCTCACCACTTACTTTGTGACCACTACCGACAACTATTCTGTTCCGTGACCGCCTGCAGGGGCATCCAGATTGAGGTAACGTGGACTTGCTCTGCGTCACGATAGTATTGCGCATCCTGATGCCAGGGAGTCTGCGTCCAGATTTGGTCGGGGAGTTTGGGGCGAGCGTTGAAGATGCCATGGACGGAGACCTCGGTTGTGCGCAGCAGATCCTGTGCCAGCGTTAAGAGGGCCGGATGGACCAGGACTTCGAGCATCTCGCGGCTTACCAGGTCGCGGCGTGGGCTGCGGATGTAGTCAGGTCTGCCCGCGGCCTCCCACAGGTAAGCCAGCCGATGTTGAAAGTCGAAATCGGGCCGCGGGTCATCGATCAGTCCTTCGGCAAGCCAGCCGTCAATGGTGTCGTCCGCCCAGCGCGAAAGAACAGTCCGCATCAGACCCGACAGATCGGACGGGATCACGCCGGGCGCGTGGAGATACCCATTGAACTGATAGAAACTGAGTTGCCCAGGAGACAGGGTAGTTGGCATTAGCGGGGGCCTCTTACCTATGTTTGGCGTTCAGGGGGGACTGCGAATTGACAGTGGTGCGTTTGAAGTAACTCCAAGGAGATTGCCCAGAGCTGCCGGTAAAGGGCCACACTGAAAGGAGAGAGAAGTCATTTGCTCCCCCTCTCTCCTCGCCCGCTTTGCGGTTTTGGCGCGTGTGGGCCTCCCCATTTAAGTCCAAGAACTGGCTACAGAAAACTTCCGTTCACGCCGGAACGCCGACCTCGCCCAGGACCGCCCTGGCATCTTGTGCGGCCTGCGATTCGGGATCATTCTTGATCGTGCGACGCAGCCTGATAAACGCCTGCGCATGACCTTCGCGTGCCAGTTCCAGCGCCTCAGCAAAGCCCCGCTCACCATAGCTCGTATCTCTCGCCACGACGGGGTTGTCATACTCTTTCCAGTAGTACTGATACTCGTCCAACTCCCAGTCTTCGTAGACCTCTTCCCACGTCAGCCCGGCTGGCCCATGGGGATCGAGCATGTGATCGGCGATCAGATCGCCGACCGCCAGATAGCGGTTGTCGAGTGAAAGCCGCAGCCTGTCCTCGGTGTAGTTGGGCAGGGCGCGGTGGATCATCAGCGCGGGGAAGATGAGCGTATCACCGGCCTCGTAGTCGGTCGAGTACCAGATCGGCTCGATCTCTTCCTCCTCGTCCACGTCGACAGCGAGGCCGCCGGCGCCCAGTGAAAAGTGATGATCCAGCACGCGTTCGACCTTGTGCGAGCCGGGCAACACCGCCAGCCCGCCCAGTTCGATGGGACAATCGCCGATCGGCGCCCAGTTGGTCAGGGTCTCAAAGTTGCCCTGAAAGTGGACAAAGTCCTGGTGGGTGGGTGTGGTGTGTTCGGTATACTTGGGGAACCAGATGCGGGCGATCTGGTGCGGATGGGGCATGATCGGCCGCCCCATGATCCTCTCGATCATCTCCGTCACTTCGGGCCAGTGCGCGGCGCGGTGAAACGCTTCCAGCTTGTAGACGTGGCTGTACCCGGCTGTGTATTCGAGGTCGCCTTCCGTGCATTGTTGGGAGATGTCGGCGACTCCGTCAACCGGGTCTGTGTCCGGCAGCAGCCAGCCCACATCCTGGATCTTGGCCATCATAACGCTGCGCAGTTCCCGCATTTTATCAGGATTCTGCAGCCGCTTGAAGAAGAGATATCCCTCATCAGCGATGCGACGCTGCAACTCGAAGGGATCGTTCATGGCGTCATTCGAGACGCGCAACTCTCTGATTTCTTCAGCCATAGGATCTTCCTTTCGTGAGCGTATGCGCCGAGGCGAAACTGTTCAAGGAGCAAGTGGCATTGGTGTAGCAGCAGTATAATGGTTGCCATTTGTAATGTCAATTGGATGGTAAAAGAGGGTGAATCCGAGATTTTTGGGCGATGATGGCAGGAGCCGTTGCGTTGGCACGTTGGCCTGACCTGTAGTTGACAGGAGGAAGAAATTCCCAGGTCTGGATGCGGACGTATTGACGGCGGGTTTGATGATTCTTTGAATTGGCGCTCCAATGGAAGACAAGTCCGCCAAAAAATCTTCATAAGGAATGGTTGAATGCGCTACCGCTGCGCTATATGAGCGCAATGGTTGAATGCGCTGCCGCTGCGCACGCCCAGAGGGCACCCGAGCGCCAGTCGTAAATGCGTTACCGCTGCGCTATATGAGCGCAATTCTACTAAACGTTTAGGAAAAATGTCCGCTTTGTCCGCTTTTACCCCCCCCCCCTCTCGATTACTATACGAAGGGGAACGTCTTGTTTGCGTTTGCGGAGGCCGTCGCTGCCGGCAGGCGGCCAGGAAGTGCAACGGGATCTGGCTCGGCCGTATGCCTGCACGACCGACATTATATCACACTCTTGTTATGGTGTGAGGCCGGGCCTCTCACAGGGCGTATCCCAGATCATTGGCGAGATTTGCCTGACCATTGGCGGCTTCGACCAGGTCGACCGGTTTGGCCTCACTTGACGGACAATCAATTGGCATGCACCCACAATAATCCTGGATACACCCGCAAAAGAGGGTGCGTCCCAGACTTTGAGGCAAGGGCTGCCTGAATCAGGATTTTGGGGAATTTGGGATGGGAAGGATTGTTGGCGAAGGGTCGATTCGGTCGTGGTTGAAAAGTAGATGATGAGTAACTACTCAGCCATTACCCAATGTGCGCCTTTCAATGGGCAACCAAGTCATCCAAGTGTAATGAATCGTGTTTGGAATCTGTCTGAAAAGGTCAGGTTCGGGTCAATACGGCACAAATGGTGCGAATTATGGCGTGTAGATGGAGGATTCACGCTTTCCGGCAGTCATTATTGGTCTTTTTGACCGATGACCGTACCTTTTCAAACAACCTCCCAGACGAGGCTGAGTTGCTACGATGATGATAGAATTACGGCGTGATCGATATAGAGTGAACAATACGATAGGAGTCATGGTCATGGACGGAGCCGAAGAGCAGGTAGTCTTCAGCGAGCAGTTTGACGGCGAATTGGACTTCGACTGGTTCTGGCTGCGGGAGAACCCTGAGAGATGGCGTATGCGCGGGGGCGGGCTGGAGATCGCGGTCGAGCCGGGGTTAGCGGGCACGGTGCGCAACGCGCTCGTGCGTCCGGCGCCGGACCGGAGCCTGGGTCCCCATGCGGTCGAAGTGACGATCTTCAACTACGCTGTGCCCACTCAACAGTACGAGCAGGCCGGCATCACCTGGTATCAGAACGGCGAGCCAGTCTTCAAAGAGGTCAAGGAGTTGGTGGACGGGGACATCTACATCATCCCAGGCAGAGAGCCGATGCCGACACAGAGCGTGCGCTTGCGCCTTGTGGTCACCACCGACTCGTGGGAGGCGCAGTTCCGCCCGCAGGGATCGTCCGAGTACTGGACGGCTGCCTCTGGCGCGCTGCCCCCGGCGGACGAGGAGCAGGTCAGCATCCAGTGCTACAATGGACCGCCGGACGTGGAACACTGGATCCGCTTTGAAGACTTTCGCATCGTGCGACTCTGAACTCTGATTCGAACGTTGCTATTGACTCGGAAGCCGTCAGACGGACTGTGGTAGCGGTCAGACGGAAAGCGAAAGGGGAAGCTTCTCGCCGGGTTGGTAAGACTTCGGGTGGGAAATCGGCTGCCCGGGCTGATAGAGGGTGATGTCGCCGCCGCCGTGAACGCTCCATTCATGCGCTGAATGGTCGTTGATCATGCCTGTTTCCTCGTCGATGCCGACGAGTGTCGCCTCGGGCAGCAGCGCCCGCAATCGGTCGGTCCAGCCCTGGCCAAAGGTGTTGTGATGGGGCAGCACACATGCGTTTGGGACCATCCCCAGACCGGGCACAATCTGCTGGCCGCGCGGATCGTAGAGATGTTCGCACAGGACCATCGCGCCCGCGCTGCTTCCGGCCAGCACCGCGCCCTCGGCGTACGCGGCCCGCATGGCGGTCCATGCCGGTGTGTTGAGGAGAGTCTCGCAGAGATAGCCGGGAAAGCCGCCGAGCAAGTAGAATAGCCGCGCGTTGGCCAGCATATCCACGAGGGCAGAGTCAGCGGCTGAACTGCGATCTATCAGGGGAACGGCTTGTACATTGGTCGCACCCAGGCTACTGAACCAGCGGCGGCCATTTTCACCGGCGCGGGCGCAGTTGTTGTCGGGCGCGGCGGCTGTTGGAATGATGACGAGCGGCGCGTCCAGGCCACCTGCCAACTCTATGCTGCGCCGGTCCGGGGCCGCCATCTGCCCGCCGAACTCCGCGCCGCCTTCCAGGACTATATGTCCTAAATCCATGTGCGAATACTCTCCAATGGCATTGTGAGTAGCGAGGGTGGAATGTCCAATCGCCGCGATTGTCTCTCGCTGCTTACCCCTTTACCGCGCCGGCAGTCAGCCCTGACACGATATAACGCTGCATCGCCAGGTAGAATGCCACAGGCAGAACAGAGAAGACAAGCCCGGCGGCCAAGTATTGCTCGACCGGCGTCTGCGCGATCGCTTTGAGCGTAGACAGCCCCACCGAGGCCGGCATGAATTCCCCACTGCCGAGCATGATCCCCGCGTACAGGTACTCGTTCCAGGCGAAGAAGAAGGCGACTACCGCCACCGCTGCCAGACCGGGCGCGGACAGAGGCAGCACAATCCGCCAGAGCGCGCCCAACTCGGAGCAGCCGTCGACGACCAAGGCATCCAAAACCTCTGGAGGAACGTTGTCAAACACCCCCTTCAGAATCCAGATACAGATTGGCAGGATGAATGCGGCGTCGAGCAGCGCGAGGGAGGGGATGCTGTTGAGCATATTGAGGCGGCGGTAGATAATGTAAAGAGGAATCAGAATCAGGATTTCGGGCAGCATTTGCGTCACCAGCAGGAACAGCCCGAATAGATTGCGCCCGCGCCAACGCAGGCTGGAGAGCGCATACGCGCCCAGCACTGACAGAGCTATGCAGAGCAGCAATGACACCGACCCTTGCCCACTCCTCGACCTTGCAACTCCGCAAGAAACTATATACTCCAATTTCTTTTCAGTCAACCCCGTTTGCCGACCCGAACGTATTCCACATCTCTTGGCATCCGTTGTCTGAATCAGGATTTTCGAGATTTGCAGATGGACAGGATAGCAGGGGATGGGCCGGTGCTAATGCGGTTGGACTCATTTAGTCGGCTGGACGGGCGCATAGCAGTTGCCCAAATATGGGTGATGCACTTATCGACCTCAAAGGCGAGAAAATTGGGCGTAAACACCTGCCCCCTTCTCAGGCAATGCAGGGGCAGGAGCGATGGAATCTTGCAATTTTGATGAAGGGATCGATAGGGACGACGCGCGCGAATCTTATTACGTATTGCGTACTGCGTGACCGCACGCCAAATTGAGCATGCTGGGACAGTTGCGCAAAGGCCGCCAAGAAGACACTACGAAATACGCAATACGAAGTGCCCGCAATTCGTCTCAGGCATAACTCTCCAGCGGCGGGCAGGCGCATACCAGATTGCGATCGCCGTAGGTGTTGTCGATACGCCCGACAAAAGGCCAGAATTTGTTCTCTCGCACCCAAGCCGCGGGGAAGGCGGCGGTCTCGCGGCTGTATGCGCGCGACCACTGATCAGCCGTAACCAGGTCAGCCGTGTGGGGCGCATGGCGCAATGGCGATTCCTCTGCGCTGATGCTGGCGTCCTGCACGGCCTGGATCTCTTCCCGTATCGCCAGCATGGCCGCGCAGAAGCGGTCCAGCTCATGGCGCGACTCGCTCTCGGTCGGCTCGATCATCAATGTCCCGGGCACAGGGAAGGACATTGTAGGCGCATGAAAGCCGAAGTCCATCAGCCGCTTAGCGATATCGTCCACCTGCAGACCGTGATCCTTCAAGAAGCGCGTGTCGATGATGCACTCGTGGGCGACCCGACCCTGCGCGCCCTTGTAAAGGACAGGATAGGCGTCCTGCAGGCGGGCGGCGATGTAGTTGGCATTGAGAATGGCGATGCGGGTTGCCTCGGTGAGACCGCTGCCGCCCATCATGGCAATATAGGCGTAAGAGATCGGCAAAATGCTTGCGCTGCCCCAGGGCGCAGCCGACACCGCGCCGATGGCGTGTTCCCCACCGACGCCCGGGACGACGGCATGTCCGGGCAGGAAGGGAGCCAGGTGCGCGGCCACACAGATCGGACCCATGCCCGGCCCGCCGCCGCCATGGGGGATGCAGAATGTTTTGTGCAGGTTCAGGTGGCAGACATCGGCGCCCATGTCGCCGGGGCGGCAGAGGCCAACCTGCGCATTCATGTTGGCGCCGTCCATGTAGACCTGGCCGCCGTGCTGATGGATGATCCCGCAGATTTCCTCGATTGCCTCTTCGAAGACACCGTGCGTGCTGGGATAGGTGACCATCAGCGCGGCCAGGCGTTCGCTGTGTTGCTCGGCCTTAGCCCGCAGATCCCCTACATCTATGTTGCCGTTCTCATCACAGCGGACGACCACGACCTTCATGCCGGCCATGACCGCGCTGGCCGGATTTGTGCCGTGGGCGGAGGAGGGGATCAAACAGATTTCGCGGCGCTCGTCGCCGCGGCTGCGGTGCAAGGCGCGTATGACCAATAGGCCGGCGTACTCCCCTTGGGAACCGGCGTTAGGCTGGAGGGAGACGGCGGCATAGCCCGTGATCTCCTGCAAGGCGCGGGCCAGGCGGTCAAAGAGAATCTGGTACCCCTGGGCCTGCTCCAAGGGCGCGAACGGGTGCATCCCACCGAACTGCGGCCAAGTGACGGGGATCATCTCGGCTGTGGCGTTCAACTTCATGGTGCAGGAGCCGAGCGGAATCATCGAGTGAGCGAGGGAAAGATCCCGGTTTTGCAACTTGGTGATATAGCGGAGCATCTCCGTCTCTGAATCGATCAAAGTAAAAATCGGATGGGCCAGGAAAGGGCTGATGCGGGCGAAAGGCGCCGGGTAGTCCAGATTGACCGCCTCGGCGAGCTTGGCAACATCTGAATCTGTCGAATTCGTTTGCCCGTCCAATGTGGCGGGCGGAGTGTGCATATCTTCATCCCTGCCGAAGATTTCCAGCAGCGCGCGCAACTCAGCGACCGTTGTCTTTTCGTCCAACGAGACGCCCACGGCCCCATCTTCGTACAGGCGCAGGTTGAGGCGCCGTGCGTTGGCCGCCTGGCGCAACACCTCCTGCGTGCGGGGGCCGCCTGCGATCTTCAACGTGTCGAAGAAAGGCCCGCTGTCGTGCTGATTAAGCCGGTAGCCAAGTTCCTTCAACGCCGCAGCCAAGATCGCCGTGAGCAGCTGAATGCGCCGGGCGATCCGTTCCAGGCCATTGGGGCCGTGGTAGACGGCATACATCGAGGCCATAATGGCCAGCAGCACCTGGGCCGTGCAGATATTGCTGGTCGCCTTGTCGCGGCGGATATGCTGCTCCCTGGTCTGAAGGGCGAGGCGCAAGGCCGATCTGCCCTGTGCGTCCTGCGAGACGCCGACCAACCGCCCCGGCATCTGGCGCTTGAGGGCGTCACTTGTTGCCATGAACGCGGCGTGGGGGCCGCCATATCCCATAGGTACGCCAAAGCGCTGGGCGCTGCCGACCGCGATGTCCGCGCCCCATTCGCCGGGCGGCGACAGCAGCGTCAGCGCCAGCAGGTCGGTCGCAACAACGACGTAGGCGTCAACGGCGTGCGCCTGCTCGACAAGGCTGCTGAAATCGCTGATCGTTCCCTCGGTGTCGGGAAATTGTACAAGGAGGCCAAATGTATCGTCGTCGCAGGTGTATTGGCGGTGGTCGCCGACGACGATGCGGTAGCCCAGCGGTTCGGCCCGCGTTCGGATCGTGTCGATCGTCTGCGGGTGGCAGGTTTCCGCAACAAAGAAGGTATTGGCGGATGCGCCGCGCTTTTGCGCTCGCTTGCACATCATCATCGCCTCGGCGGCAGCGGTGGCCTCGTCCAACAGGGAGGCATTGGCGATGTCGAGCGCGGTGAGGTCGCTCACCATTGTCTGGAAGTTGAGCAGCGCCTCCAGCCGTCCCTGCGCAATCTCGGCCTGATAGGGCGTGTACTGCGTGTACCAGCCGGGGTTTTCCAGTATGTTGCGCAGGATTACAGGGGGGGTGATCGTGTCGTAGTAGCCCATGCCGATGAAGGAGCGGAACAGTTGGTTTTGGGAGGCGATCTCGGCCATCTCCTCCAGGACGTTCGACTCTGGGCGCGGCTCAGGCAGGGCCAGATGACGTTCGGATCGAATCTGCGCAGGGATCGTCTGGTCGATCAGCGCGTCGATTGAATCCACGCCGATCGCTTGCAGCATCGCCTGCACGTCGTCCGCACCTGGCCCCAAGTGGCGGTGGACGAACGAATCGGTACATTGCAGCAGGCTGGCCTGGCCGGATGCGGCCGCGGCGAGTTCCTCGGTTCGACTTTGACGCCCTCTATCTGTAGACGGGCGAAAGCCGTTGCGGGAGGGGGTGGTGGAGGTTGCGTGGGCAGGGGCGCTCATTTCTATCTCCTCTGGTCACCGTCTGATTTCCGCTGCCCTGCCTGCCGCAAAGCGGGGGCGAGACAACGAAACTCGGTAGAAAAAACGGGCATTCTAAACGAATGCCCGTTGCCTCTGTCCTTGACCTGAGAGATTGGCGCACGCCTGTTCAGGCGTGCGATTGCCCCGTCGGTGGCCGCTCGGTCTTGCGGAGCGACGCTTTCCAAAGGTGCCGCATCGCGACGATCCTTTTGCCTGAGAGTGTCACCGATCAGGCTGGGTCTTCCTGTCGGTTTGCCCCTTCGGCGCTTCGATTCCGAAGTCTCTCTCGCCGCGCATCAGCCTGCTATGCAGTTTTTGTCGCTTTACTTTCGATAGCACGGCCATTATAGCGAAGTGTGACCGATAGCGCAATTGTCGCAATTCACATGAGCGCATCTATAATCTGCTCAGATGAGGACGGGTGCATACAAGCCCCATTTCTGCAGTGCGTCTCTTACACAGATGAATCACAGGACCGACCAATATGCGAGTGATTGCGGGCAGCGCCAGAGGCCACAAGTTACAGTCCGTTCCAGGGAAATCCACGCGCCCGATCACGGATCGGGCGAAAGAGGCTCTCTTTTCGATTCTGGGCGATTGGATCGTAAATCGCTACGTGCTCGATCTGTTCGGCGGAACCGGTGCGGTGGGCATCGAGGCGCTGAGCCGGGGCGCGGCCCATGTCCACTTCATCGACCGCAGCCGTGCCGCCATCGGCGCCATGCGGCAAAATCTGATTCATTGCAGGCTGGGCGACCGGGCAACGGTCGAGCGACGGGACAGCTTCGCTTATGCCGAGCAGTTCAAGGGCGAACCATTTGACCTGATCTATATCGCGCCGCCCCAGTATCAGAAGTTGTGGAGTGCAGCCTTGCTGGCGGTCGACTCCAGGCCAAACCTTCTTACGGGGGACGGTGTCGTAATTGTCCAGTTACATCCACGCGAAGAGACGCCGATTGCGCTCGAAAGACTGATCGAGTTCGACCGCCGTCGCTACGGCTCGGTATTGCTGATCTTCTATGAATGTGGGGAGTAGTGCAATCCGCTGCCAAACTTGCCTGGCCGATCAGTCCGCCAACGAGGTCACGACAGCGAAATAGATGACCTGCCCGGCTTCGGCCTCCGGATCGACGTTGACCGACACACTGCTTTCGCTTGTTAGCGTGTAGCCATGCACATCCTCGACCGCGACTGTATAGTCGCCCGCCGTCAGCGCCCCGAACAGGGTCCCAGCGGAAGCGACTATGGCTGCGGCCATCATCGCCTGCCCGCTGGGCGCAGTAAGCGTAACGGTAGCGCCGGCAATGAAGTTCTCGTCACTGTCGAAAGCGCCGTCTGCATTCACATCGACATATAGATAGACAAGCAGCGCATCGGGCGCGACCTCCTCGCTGGCGACGATCGCCGGCGCGGGCACGTCGGGTAGCAAAAGCGCCTGTTCCTCCGCTTGAACAGTGGAACCGTTCGAGGATATGGAAGAGTTATCCTGCACAGTGCCTTGAGACTCGTCGGCGAGGGTTGTGCTTGCGGCTGCAGGAGCGGCTTCTCCACCTTGCGCGGTCGACTCCCCTGGGCGAGCGGACTCTCTATCAGTTGGCCGGGCCGTGGACACTTCATCCGATTGCGGCGCGACATTGCTCGCGGCCTCCATCTGCGCCAACGCCTCGGTCAGGGCCGCGGTGAACAGGTCAAAATTACGCCGGGTAACCTGAAGATCGGCTACGGCTGTGTCTAGCTCACTAAGGTGAATACCCTGGTCGCTGAGGCTCTGGTCGAGGTCGGCCAGGCTGCTGTCGAGCGTCGCCAGGCTACCTTGCAGAGCGGCGACCGCGCCCGCCTCCTGCTCCAACACAACCAGGCGCTCGCCGAGCGCGTTTACACTGGTATTCACGGCTTCCAGGTCTGTTGCGACGCCGGTCAATCCGGCTTCCAGGGCATTCACCTTAGATGTGTTGGTGAAATCCAGAGTTCCCCCGTTCCATATCGCCAATACCAGCAAAGTGAGAAGGAGGCCAATCACAGCCCCGCCGATTGCCGAGAGATATGCAGTCAGAGACTCTTCGACCTCCGGCATACTGAATTCCAGTTCAGGGGGCTGTTTTGTTTGGAGTTCCATCGTTGTTCCTCAGTCGATTAGGTGGCTGAGAGCTTGCGGGAAGTGATGGGCGGCGCCTTTCCACGCTCATCCAGCCATTGCAGTGTTGATCGCACCGCCCGGACGATCTGTCGGATTTCGCCTTTCGACAATACTGAAATCAGCGAAATCTGTCAACTGCGCGGCTTCGTATGTCTGAGCGGGCAAATCCCTAAGGGGCGGCGGGCGAAAAACTGTTCAGGCAGTTGGTCAGTCGAATCGAGACGATCTATAATGCTGCGCGAAGCGAGCGTGCAGGCGCTTCAATTGCAGTCCACGGTTGACTCCATAGAGAACACAGTTCAGAAAATGTCGCAGAATATCACTGTTCCGATCAACGAAGAGGCCCTGACGGGTTTGGCGAAAGAGACAGGTCTTGCGCTCAAACGGGCCGGACTGAAGGCGGCGGTCGCTGAGAGTTGCACCGGCGGGCTGGTGGGCCATCTGATCACCGAGATACCGGGCAGCTCTGATTGGTTTTTGGGCAGCGCCGGTGTTTACAGCTATGCCGCCAAGGAAAACCTGTTGGGCGTCGATCACGCGCTCTTGCTGCGTGAGGGCGCGGTCAACGCTGCGGTGGCGGGCCAGATGGCGACCGGCGCGCTCCAGCTTTATGAAGCGGACGTAGCAGTGTCGATCACCGGTGTGGCCGGACCCGGCGGCACAGCAGAAAAGCCGATGGGGCTAGTCTATCTTCATCTTGCGGCCAAGGATGGCGCGAGTCAAGCGGAATATGCAATCTGGCCGGCAGACCGGCGCGGCAACAAACTGCTGAGCGCCCAATGCGCGCTAGAGATGCTGCGCTCCTATGCGGCAGGGAGAATGAGCGGATGAGTGAACAGATAGCGGTCGACGAGCCGGTGGGCGTGGCCATCCGCACGCTGCCATCGGGAAAGATCGTGCCAAAATCGTTTGTCTGGCAAGGGGAGACGCACTATGTATCCGCGCAAGGTCGACAGTGGGCCGAAGGCATGGATGGCAAGCGCGTCCGCTGTTTCCTGGTGCAGACATTGAATCAGAATTCCTACGAGTTGCGCTGGGATCCGGCAGAAGATGTCTGGAGCCTTCATCGCGCCTGGCTCATGAACGCAGTCTGAACGTAACCTAGGCCCAGACTTCTGGACAACAGCCCAGAATGTCATCTTACAGGCCCATCTCCCCAGTCCGGTATCGACAGAATCTCGCCATCACGCATGGCCGATTTATGCGCCATCACCCCTGCGGCCATGTAGCGCACCGCTGACCAGACCGGAATCGCCGGCTGCCGCTCATTCGCCACCGTTTCGACAAACTCATGCACGAGAATAGGATGCGACCCGCCGTGTCCGCCATAGACCTTTGAACTCTTGCTGACGGACCTAAACGCCTCCTCCACTTCCGCAGGCAGTGGCTGGCGCATCTCGTCGGCAGACAAGCGTGTGGACCCTTCCTTGTCGCACCATTGGCTATTCTCAAAGCTACCCTGCGTGCCATATATGCGGAATATCTCGCGCCCGCTAAGTCCAATCTCGCGGAATTCACCGATGCGCATTGTTGAGCCGTTGCTCATCTGAAACAGAGCCGTCTCATTGCTGAATGCGTCGCCCTCGTCCGTAAAGTAGGCGTCTCCCGTGCGGTTGGCATAGCCCCAAGCGCAGACCTTCAACGGACGGGCGTTCATCACACTGATCGGCCCGCAGGTCGAGTGCGTAGGATAGTGCATGGGACCGGAGCGGATACCCCTGTTCTTGTACGCTTCCCGCGCCCGCAACCACTCTTGTCCGGCTTGGCTGGCCTGGCGATGCGCCTGTACATCGCGCAGATTGCTGCCGAGGCTATCGACATCGTGAAAGTACTCGCCCTCGCTGTAGACGAAGCTGCCGAAAGCGCCCTCCGCAGCCCGGCGCCGACAGTAGATCGCCTCTGCCCGATAGAAGGTAGTTTCACCCAACATGTACATTTGCCCAGTGTGCTCCACCGTTTCCACAAGGCACGCGCACCAGTCGAGGATTTCATCGCCATCAGGAAGGGTGACGATCGGGACGGCGCTGTAGACGTGCTTGCCCGCCTCCATAGCCTGGACAGCCTGGGGCGCATGGAGCCAGGGCTGTGTGAAGAGTGCGAGGGCGTCCACATCGCTTGTGCAGATGTCATCAAGTGAGGTGTAGGCGTCGCGCGGATGAAACTTGGCCTGCCAGTTATCCAGCGCGGCGAAACGGGCGATCCGTTCCGGCTCCCGGTCACAGAGGGCGATGCGATCCACCAGGGGGTGGCTCATAAAGAGGTTGGCGAAAGAGCTGCCGAACGCACCCAAGCCGACCAGTCCCAAACTGATGCCCATTGCGGCTCCTTTCCTTGCGTCTGCTAGAGCAGAACAGCGACTCGCTTGTTACGGCGTCAGAAAATCCAATTGTACAGTGTCAGGGGGATTGTTTACGCAGCCGGGCCAGTTCAGCTTCGAGCTGCTTCACCCGGTCTTCGGCTGACGCGGCCCGTTCCTCTGCCTGCTGACGAGAGGCCGCTTCCTGCTCGGCACGTTGGGCTTCGGCCGCGGCTGCGACGACAGAGGCTCGATAGTTGGGAAGCACAAACCCGCTATACAAATCGTCTAACGCCAACTCCTCCAGCTCCGGTTGTCGCTCCAAATCCTCCAGACGAAACTGAAACGAAGGCAACACTCCCGAGCGGATCGCATTCTCGGCGTCGGGCTGAATTTCCACGTAACTTTCCTGCGCCGACAGACGGTAGAAGTGCATGTGTTTGCCGCTCGGGTCGAGAATGAAGTATTCCTTCACGCCGGCCAGCGCATAGTCGCGCTTCTTCTCCTCCGTGTCCCGCCGCACCTCTATCTGCGTGGAATCGGACAGAAACTCCACAACGGCGTCGCAGACCCCTTCAAAGGAGCGCTGGTCAATACGTCCCCAAGAGACCGGGTTGCTATGCAGAATTATGCCGATGTCCGGCTTGCGCACCGCTCTACGCGTCCCGGACGGCTCCTCAGAGTCCATCATCGTCATGAAAAAGCCGGTCTCCATATTGATCAGTTCTGCGATCGCGTGCGTTTTCAAGTAGCGCCGCAGAAGGTCGAGAAACCAGTTTCCAAGGTCAAGCTGAGGCTTGTTGGCCAAGGGCTTTGCCTCCAGTATGCCGTTGTTCCATTCATAGCTGACGTCAATGTCAGGATAGGGGTGTTCATACCACTTGGCCCAATACTCATCCAGGGTGACGCGCCGCCCGTCATCAGGCGCAAACTGGTTGATGCGAGCGTGCTCCGCGCGGTGACCCGGCGCGGGATGGCGGCCATTGTCCTGGTCGTCATCGGTCTGTTTCCGGATCCCCTCTCGCAACACTTCTCTGGATTCCATATTCGCTCCTCCCACTCTGGTACAGTCTTCGATTGCCATCTTTCACGGTATGGGGATGCCGGGCAATCGAATTCAGGGCTGCGCATAGATCGTGGGTCTGCGGAGATTCTATCACGACTCCTGTAACCGCTCCCAATGGCGCATTCTGAGCAGGCGGGCGGCTGCCCCTATAGGAAAGAGAGACATGCGGAAGCGCGCTCAGCCGGGAATCGCCGCCTTTCAGACCGCGTACTAAGTCTCGGTATAGGCTACCAAGACGCGAATTCTCCTAGTGCTCAGGCCGATTATCATTTATGATTGGCACTGTGCAACATTCACGTTTCCAAGCAAGAAAGACTCTGCTTAAGGAGAGATACCATGAAAGCAGCCATTATCTACGAGCCGCACACGCCCGTAGCCGTCAAGGATGTTGAAATTGATGATCTGCGGTCTGGGGAGGTCCTGCTGGATATTGTCGGCGCAGGGGTATGCCACAGCGATTACCACTACGTCACCGGTCACAGAACTCTCCGGCGGACGCCCAGTGTGCTTGGGCACGAGGGAGCCGGCACCGTTCATGCGGTCGGCGACGGTGTTCGCGATTTCGCCCCCGGCGACAAGATCATCCTCTCTCTGGATGCGATGTGCGGCAGCTGCCGCAACTGTACGAATGGACGACCCGCCCTCTGTGAAACACATCGCATGGAACCTGTGAGCCGCATGACACTGGACGGGGAGCCGGTCTATCACATCAGACCCACCTTTGTGGAGCAGACTCTCGTTCTGGCCGACGCCTGCGTCAAGGTGCCGGACGACACGCCTCTGGAGAAGGCTTGTCTCATCAGTTGCGGGGTCATCACCGGAATCGGTGCGGTGGTCAACCGGGCCAAGGTGGAGACCGGCGCCTCGATGGCCGTTTTTGGCTGCGGCGGCGTCGGGCTTAACGTCATTCAGGGGGGCGTGCTGGCGGCTGCCGGCAAGATCATCGCGGTCGACACCGTGCCATACAAGTTGGAGTTGGCCGAGCAGATGGGCGCAACTCACTTTATCAACAGCGCCCAGGAGGATCCTGTCCAGCGCATCATAGAGATCACAGGCGGGGGCGCCGACTACGCGTTTGAGGTCGTCGGCTTTCCGTCAATTGTGAGGCAGGCGATTGATTCAGTGCGCATGACGGGCACGGGTGTCGTGGTAGGTGTACAGCCGCAAGGTCAGGATGTTTCGGTTGAGGGATGGCATCTGCTGGAGGACCGGACGCTCATGGGCGCCTTCCACGGCGCGGCGCGTCCGCGGGTCGACTTTCTGTGGATTCTCGACCTCTACAAACAGGGCAAAATCATGCTCGACGAATTGATTTCACGTTACCGGCCACTGGACGAGATCAACGAGGCCTTCGACGACATGAGCCAGGGCAAGGTAGCGCGGACTGTGCTTGTGTTCGACTGAGTGAGTCCCGCGCGTACACCGGTCGACTCGCTTGGCATTTGGGTCGAGTTCATCACTCGGCGTCCGCCAGCCGCAGCCGCGCCAGGACGATCTCCGGCTCCCAGACGTCCTGTTGCACAGTCGGCGCCTGGCTCTCGTAGCCTTTTTGATCCCTCCCTTCCCCAGGGCTGGTGTTCCAAACTTGGCTTGTACTTCGCTGCCGCTTGTTGACCGCCCCTGGCACGGCGAAAGCTACCTCCCCAATCATTTCAGGCGTCACCTTACCCCCGGCCTTGACAGAAGGCTTGACCCGCTACATTCGCTAGAGTATGCTGAAGGAGCCGAGGCACATAGTGGCGCACGCCATCTCAGACTCCGACATGATATGGAGTCAAAGGCCAATTCACTGGGCAAAAGGTTTTCATCATCTCCTGTAACTACTCAGCCTCGTCTGGAAAGCTGTTTGAAAAGGAACGGTCATCGGTAAAAAGACCAAAAATGACTGCCGGAAAGCTTGAATCCTCCATCTACACGCCATAATTCGCACCATTTGTGCCGTTTTGACCCGAACCTGACCTTTTCAGACAGATTCCAAACACGATTTATTACACTTGGATGACTTGGTTGCCCTTTGAAAGTCGCACATTGGGTAATGGCTGAGTAGTTACCATCTCCTTCATAAGGAGATTTAATCAAGTCATGCGTTCTACACACGAATTGCAAACTTTGCTGACCGGGCCAGTCATGTCCTTGCATACCCCGTTTCTCGCAACTGGCGAGATAGATTTCGCCAGTCTGCGCGGGCTGATAGAGCGCGGCATCGCTGCTGGCAGCACGACGATGTTGCTGACCTATGGGGACAGTCTCTTCTCCCTGCTCACGGATGATGAAGTTGACCAAGTGACCAGAATCGTAACTGAACAGACCGCCGGGCGAGCCGCGGTGGTGGCGGCTGACCGCATCTGGTGGACGGGCAAAACCGTCGCCTTCGCACGCTACGTGCGCGATGTCGGGGCTGACCTGCTCATGGTCTTGCCGCCGGACTGGGCGCGTTCCTGCACCGTAGATACACTTGTCGACCACTACACAGCGGTGGCCGCCGAGATCCCCGTTATGGTGGTGACCAATGTCTTCAGCCGTTCGACCGCGTTGGGGCTGGAGGTGTTGCGTCGACTGCGGGACGAAGTACCCGGCATCATTGCCATCAAGGATGACCTGGTGGGCGGCTTTGCTCGCAAGATGGCGCTGCAACTCCACGGACATTGGGCCATTATCTCAGGCGGACAGAAACAAAACCACTTCGACTTGCTGCACTACGGTTGCGACGGCTATCTGTCGACATTCCTTACATTCGCTCCCCAAGTCACCCAAGCCTACTGGCAGGCGATCCAGACAGAGGATTGGACGACAGCCGCTCACATCATACGCGACTACGACAAGCCCTACTTCGAATATATCCTCGACATGGTAGGCGGCTTCGACGCGGCTCTGCACGGGACGTATGAACTGTTCGGCCTGTCCCAGCGTTGGCGGCGGCCTCCGTATCACTCTCTAACAGACGAACAGATGGAGCAGCTTTCGCAACTGTTACGTGATCTGAAACTGAATTAAGTGGGTATGCTCTCTTATAGTTTCTCATCATGCCGGTTACATGATTCAGTATGAGCAATGATCAGAACGGCCTCGTCTGGGGCGGTCCTGTGTCTACAGAGAATGCCAGAGCATCGAAGTTGCGGCGCATCAGATCGAAACGCAGACTAACGCTTTCAGAGTCGTTCCACAGATTCGTGAATTCGCCGGGATCTTCCTGAAGATCATAGAGTTCGCCCTGCTCATGGCCGTGGTAGACGACGATCTTGTAGCGCTCGTCCCTGTACATCGTAGCGAAGCTGCCCTCGTATTGCTCCCGACCCGGCACGTCAGGATTCAGCGCGCGGTAGTATTCACAGCGGACAAAGTCTCGGTGCTGCAAAGGGGTCTCCTCGCGCAGGATCGGCAAAAGTGACCGGCCCTGCATCCCTTGAGGGATGGGCAGGTCGGCCAGTTCCAGCAAGGTTGGCGCAATGTCGATCAACTCCACCAGGGCATCGCTGACCAAGCCAGCGGGCGTCTCGGCTGAATCCGCGGCCGGCGCGCCGGACGAGGCAATTACTGGTTCGGCTTCGTCCGACTCGGCGGAGCGGTTGTCGTCTTTCTCATCACTTAACGGCAACTCCTCTTGTGCGGGAAACTGCCCCGGCCAACTTATGATGAGCGGCACGCGCACCAACCCCTCGTAGAAGCGGCACCCCTTCAACAGAAGCCCATGATCCCCCAGCATCTCGCCATGATCGCTCATGAAGATGAAAACGGTATTCTCGCGCTGCCCCGTCTCCTCCAGCGCATCCAGCAGCCGGCCGATGTTGTCGTCAATGAGTTCGATCATTGCATAGTAGGCGGCGATGACTTTCTGCGAATCAAACTCGCCCGGTGGGCGCGCCGGATTCTGAAAATCGCCTGGGATCGCCGCCTGCGTGGACAGATCGCTCTGGCGAAATAGTGGCGGCGGCACCTTTGCGGGATCATAGCGGTCGAGGTACTCCTGGGGCGGGTCGAACGGTGCGTGGGGGTCAAAGACATTCACGCTCATCAGCCACGGGCCTTTGCGTCTCTTTTCCGACATAAAGTCGATAGCGCGGTCGGAACACCAGGTCGTCTGATGCAGCTCCGGCGGGATCGAGGCCGGGTCTTCCCGCAGGTCTCGCAGTGCATAACCCTGTGCGGCCAACCAGTCGGCGTAAGCATGCCCGGAGGGGTAGCGGTCTTCGGAATCATGGCTCCAGTGAAAGACACGGTACCCGTCTTCCTTTGGACGAGGTTCTTCGCGTCCACGCGCGCCGGCCAGATGGAGCTTGCCGCTCAGGCCACAGTCATAGCCTTTGTCGGCAAGCAAATGTGTTACGAGCGGTGCGCCGTCCCCCCACTCTTCATTGCCGTTCATACAGGCGCGCACATTGCCAGGGTAGCGCCCTGTCAAAAAGCTGGCGCGGCTGGGCGTGCAGATAGGGCTTTGGCAGAAGGCGTGGGTAAAGGCGACCCCTTCCGCTGCCAGGCGGTCCAGGTTGGGGGTGCGGATATGGGGATTGCCGAGAGCTTGCACCGTGTCGAACCGCTGTTGGTCGGCGCAAAACCATAGAATGTTGGGGAGGTTGCGAGTCATAACTGGCTCTCCGTTGCTGATAAGCTTCTTCCTCTGATGAATGTCCACCGGGACAGCGAAGATCAGACCAGACGCTGAGTGCGACTGGCAACAGGTTGAAGTTGGCCCTGACTGCATGTGTTCAGGAACGGAGTGGCGTCCGAACTCTTGTAGCCAGAAGGCGAACTAAATGCTACCTGGTGTGCAGCCTACCCTTCCGCATCCTTGCCGGCATCGCTCAATGGTTTGCAGGCGGCGAGCCAAACGCCCTTATCTCGCGCCAGGCCACCCAACTCGGGCTGTCGCGTGTGAGAACCAACACCTCATTGATCACGCGCGGCGGTTCAATCGACAGTTCCAGTGTCTGGCCATCCTCTGTGTAGACACCAGAGAGCCGAGTGAAGAGCGTCCGCACGCCGGAATCGTTCCCCAGCCACACTTCATGTGTCGATGGGCCAGCTGGGGCTTGGGTGACGACTAACTCTATTCTATCTGCCAAGTAGAAATCATCAAGTGCAACCAGGAGCCACTGCGATGCGGACCCTTGTGCATTCCAAAATGTCTCCTCACTTCCGTCTATCGCCAAATGCGAGGATTCGCCTCCGGCCGAGGCGTGCGCTGAGCCTGACACAGCAACATTCGGACTCGGCGGCGCTGGCGTTTCCGTATCCGCCGATGGCGACGCAAAGGAAGCGACTTGCTGCTGCTTGACTTCAGATTCGGCAGCTCTCTGACCGGCTGCCGCAATGGGCACGAAGACGGCCGCGGTGACCAAGGTCAAGAATCCGACCGTTAACTCTCTTAAGATTGTCATCAGTCACTCGCCCTTCTTCTCAGAGCCTATTGAAAGGTGAAAGTTATCGACCAAGTTGACGGCACCTATTGCAATGGGGTCGGTCTGCCAACACCGTTGAATCGCGGCAAGAGTGAAAGTGTCCAGAGTTCTCGCATTTCCCTCTAGGAGTCGTTGACATTTCTTTGAGACAGGCAAAATCCGAGCGCTCAAGTGCGAGATTGACAGGAAATCGATCTTTCCGCAGATCTTTTTGGCTGAATCTGCAAGAAAATAAGCATATTCTGCTATAGATCGCGCTGCCGTAGGCTATAAACGTTTTGCTTTTGCCGTTCTTCTGAACTCATCTTACAAACGTCAACGGAACCTAGTCTGTCTAGTGCTCAAACGAGCGGAATCCTCAATTCTGGCATATCGTTGGGTTCGGTTCAACCGTCGCCTTGCTGTAGGCTGTGAATGACTACACGAAGACGATCTCTCCTCGCTCCATTTCACATTGACCCGCACTGGGGTTCGCCGTCTCGCAACGGGTTGACACGTTTCACCCAGTTTCCAAGGAATCAGGACGAGGAAATCTCCTGGTCACGACCGTAGGTGGTACACAATAAAGCGCGGCTGAGGCTCTTCGTCAATGATTGTCTCGCCACCGGGATAGAGTTCCTTGAGTCGGTCGATCTCCAGGCCATAATCGCCGACTAGCAGATAGGTCACCGGCCCGTCGTCAAGTCTCTCCAGATCAAAGATGCCCAACTCCCGCGACCGGTTGATCCCACGGCTGTCCGGGTACAGGAAACGGACACTTTCATAAGTGAAACTCCACCTTCCTGAGTAGAAGTAGATCGTTCCAGGATCATCGAACGAGTGGGCCGCGGCAAGGCCGTCAATATGATCCGGAGCGAATGTGAACTTGAAGGTCGGGCTTTGGGTCAACTCGCCAAAGTAGTACCTCAGATTCCAGACGCCTCCTGCCAAAAGGATCACGACTAGCGCGGCTACAGCGACAATGCGGCCCCTTTGTTGAAATAGCCGTTCGGCAAGGGCGACGATGGCAGCGGCGCCAATCGCGGCCACACCAGCCACAAAGGGGACGGCTGCAATACTGCGCCTCAATGTCCCCGACTCTGGAAGCGCGAATATCTGGGTTACGATAGCCGAGAGTACCACCATCGAGACGAGAAGATACGGCGGGTTTCTCCACTTCCTGATTGACACGGCCAACCCGATGTAAGCCAGCGCCCCAATTCCGAAATCTAGTGCGCCTGCCCCTCCTGTGCCGTCAACGCCATCATGTCTTAAGTCTCTGAGAAGAATAGTCAGAGACTCCCACACACGACCGGCGAAAAAACCTGCCTTGTCCCCGATTGTTCCGGCGTGTGGGAACTCGTGAGAACGAATTGCAGAGGCCATTCCCAGACGCCTCTTGTAGACAACCCAGTTGTTTAGTACAAAGTGAAAATAGGGTGCTGCGATACTCAACGTCCCCAAGACGAATAGTCCAAGAGGCGCCAACATGAGTCTTATCTGGTCCCTTCGCAGAAAGACATAGACCGCCAGCGCACCCGCTACGGAGGCATAAAAGGCCGGGAAAGCCAGATACGTATACGGCACCAGGCCCATCGCCGCGCCAGCGACCAGCCAACTCCATTGCTGCTGTGACCGCATCGCCCACAGCAGCGCGGCGGCGGCTACCACTGCGGCGAAGGGGAGTGACACTAACTGGAATCCCATTCTGCTGAAATGCAGGTGCCAGTAGCTCACAGTCAAGGCAAAGGCGCCTATCAATGCAACCCAGCGGCCAAATCCCAATCTCAATAGCAGATGCGTTGCTGGCACAGCGGCGATGCCAAAGATCGCCATCGAAAGGCGAACAGTGAAGACGGAGGCGTCAAAGAGCCAGATCAAGAACGCCGTCAGGTAGATTGCTCCTGTCATGTTCCCTAACGCGGCCGGTGTATAGACGCCTATCCAGCCATCTCGTAGGATGCGAACCGCGTCGATTCCGTTCCAAGCTTTATCACCGTGGAGGCCGTGTGGAATATCCCCCAGGCGGTACACACGCAGAAACGCCGCCACAACTGTCAAGAATATGACGGCGAGCAACTCCCACCGGTTGCGCAGCGTCCAGGAACGCAGGTAAGCCCGCGACAACTGCCAGCGCGGCGCAGGCGTGTCCCAACTCAGCCCGATGGGCCACTTCTTGCCGCGTAGTTCCGGCGTAGGCGATACTTCCTGCCTGGAGAAGGCACGGCTACCGGTCGCTGCTGGTCGGGTTTCTACTGGCAGGCCCATTGTGTCCTGGGCTACACCCTCAAGTGGCGCCCCGCAAGCGTCGCAGAACAGATAAGCGCCCGGGTTGTTTGTATGGCACTGGGCGCACGTGCGGGTCAGTGGAAGACCACAGCTTCCGCAATAGTAAGCAGTGGAGCGGTTATTATATTGACAACTGTGACAGACGCTTAATTGCATATCCATCGACAGAGTTAGAAGGACGTATCGAGGCGAATCCGGTTCATTTACATGTCGCCTTGATCACGATTGAAGGTGATAGACAATGAACCGCGGGCGCGGCTCGCTGTCAACGATGGTTTCGCCGCCTGGATAAAGCTGCTTAAGCCTGTCGATTTCCTGGGCATAGTGTCCAATGAGCAGATAGGTCACTGGGCCGTCATCGAGTCTGGTCAGGTCAAAAGTGCCGAATTCTCGCGACCGATTGATTCCCGGACTATCCGGGTACAGGAAGCGAACGGTTTCATAGTCGAAGCTCCACCTTCCCGAATAAAAGTAAATTGTGCCAGGGTCGTCGAAAGAGTGGGCCGTTTCAAGGGCGTCAACGTGGTCAGGTGCAAACGTCCACTTGAAATGTTGGTCTTGGGACAATTCATTGAAATAGTAGCTCACGTTCCAGACTCCGCCGATAAGCAGCGCCAGAACGAGCGCACATATGGCGGGGATGCGTCCCCAGTCTCCGAGCAGGCGGTGCGCAAGGCCGGCAATGGTAGCAGCGCCGATTCCAGCCAATCCAAACAGCCAGGGGATGGCAGTAATCGTTCGCCTCATAGCACCTGTTGAGGGGTCGGTAAACACCAGTACTGCCAAGGCTCCAAGAACTGCCAACAAGGCGAATAGATAGGGAGGGCTTCGCCACCTGATTGCCGACACCGCGAGACCGATGTAAGCCAGTATTGCAATGCCGATGTCCACAGCTCCTTTGCCGCCTGTGCCGTCTGCACCGTCATATCTTGGGTTTCTCAGAAAAAGAGCCAGAGATTCCCAAGCACGCTTTGTGAGGAAATTTGCCTTTTCCGACAAGCTCCCAGCCGCCGGAAATTCTGAGGCGCGAAATACCAGAACCTGACCTATGCGGCCAGATTGGACTGTAGGAGAGGCAATTGAGGCTTGGATTGCAGGGCCTGAAGCGAACAGCAAACCGATGGCGAAAAACGCCATTGTCGTCAAAGATTGTCTCAATCGGTCTCGCTGAAGAATCAGATAGGTGGCAAGTACGGCGGCCGTGGCAAGCCAAAAGCTTGGGTAAGCGAAATATGTATAGGGCGCAAGTCCAAGCAGTGCCCCGGCCACGACCCAACTCGCCTTGCTGCGGGACCGCATCGCCCACAATATTGCGGCGGCTGCCAAAGCGCAGATAAAGGGAAGCGAAATCAGCGAATATGTCAGTCGGCTCATATGCACGTGCCAATAGCTGGCGGTCAACGCGGCCGTGGCAAACAGCGCAACCCAGCGACCGAAGCCAATCCTGAACAACAGATAGGTCGCTGGGATCGTGGCGATGCCAAAAAGAGCCATTGAGAGGCGGGCCGTAAAGATTGTGACATCGAAGAAATGCAGAAGCAGCGCAGTGAAGTAAAATGCACCGGCCGCTTGCCCGAGGGCGCTCGTGCTGTGGATGCCAATCCAGCCTTCTTTGAGGATGCGCAGGGCTTCCAGTCCGCTCCAGGCTTCGTCACCATGAAAGCCGGCCGGGATGTCTGCCAGACGATACACGCGCAGGAAAGCGGCAACGGTTGTCAGCAGGACGACCGCCAGCAGCTCCCAGCGGTTGCGGATAATCCAATCTCGCAGGAAGGACCGCGACCACTGCCACTGCGGAGCGGGCGTGTCCCAGGTCAGCCCGAGGAGTCGCGGGCTGCCGGGAGCTTTCGGCGCGCGGGCGCTGAGACGGCTGAGCAAGCCCGTGCTGCGGGCTGCTGAGAGAGGGCTGTCTACTTGAGCGCCGCCCGATGCAGGAGAGGACTCTCTGGGGAGAGGCACGCCGCAAACGTCACAAAAGCGACTACTACTTGGGTTGTCTGCTCCGCACTGGGTGCAGGCGACAGTCATGGGCCGGCCGCAACGCCCGCAGAACCTGGCCGCGGCGCGGTTGGAAGATTCGCAGGCAATACAGAACTTGCTCTCCAGTCCTTCAGTTGATTCGGCAATGTCCCTATTACCCATTATCAACTCTGTTGGATTCCCCAATGTAGTTCGGCAAGAGTGAACGCGAATGTATGAGCAGGCAGGCCCCACCAACTAAGGCGAGCCCGGCGCAAGCGCCGTAGGAAAAATTGCGAGCAGCCGAGGCCTGGCGTGGCGCGCAATCGAAACCTTACTCGCTCCCAAAGATCAGAATGCGGTTGTTTTCGGCGTCGGCGATGAGCAGATCTCCGGTCAGTGGGTCGATTGTGATACCGGTCGGCCTGGCGAAACGGTTGAGTTCGCTGCCGAACCTGCCGAAGCTGGACTGCACGACGCCACTTTCAGAAATTACGAACACCTGGGCAAACTGCGGATCCGTGGCATAGATCGTGCCATCTGCCGCGGCGGTAAGATAGGGTTTGTCCCAGATGCCCTGGCTGTCCCAGGTGGGCATCAGCCACTCGGCCAACGGATCCAAACCAGCCGAAAGCACCTGTATGCGCCGGTTCCAAACGTCGCTCACCAGTATGTTGCCCGTCGGTGGGTGAACTGCAACATCGACCGGCTCGTCAAAGCGACCGAGGAGGACGCCGCCCCCGCCGACCTGTCGCACGTACTCCCCGCCGGCCGTGAACTCCACGATGCGCTTGTTGCCCGTATCGGCGACGAGCAGGTTGCCGGACGGCAGCATGGCCAGGCCGCGCGGGCCGAAGAAGACGAATGGGTCCCTGCTATCCTCGGTGACGGCGCCGAAATAACCCCATTTGCGCAGGAAGTTCCCGCCGCTGTCGAAAGCCTGAATGCGACCGTTCCAGGTGTCGGCGACGAAAGTCGTGCCATCCGCGGCGACGGCAATCCCCCACGGCTCGCGGAACTGGCCGTCCCCCGTTTCCAGCGGGCCGTCGTCGTCTGCATCTGTGCAACCGCTGTTTTCGACGTCGTCAAGGAAGCAGGTGCTGCCGAATGCCAGCGCGAAGGCGCCGTCCTGATTGAGGACGACGACTCGATTGTTGCCGGTGTCCAGGATATACCGTCGGCCCTCCGGCCCAACGGCAATGGCTCGGGGCACAGTCAGACGCAGGTCTGCAAAGAGGCCGTTATAAACGATACTGGCACTGCGCTCGGTCTCTACATAGTCGAACGTGGGGGCGCCCGGCGCGCTTTCGGTAATGGAAACGTCATCCAGGTCCCAGACGATGTCGGCGATATCCTTGCGGACGTACATGCGAAATTCGTGGCGGTGGGGCCATTCGGTCAGCGTACGGTCCGGGTGATTACGGTAGAAAAAGATCTGCCAGAGACGGTTGCGCCGCTCCGGTTCAGTGAATGCGCCCCATATTTGGGCGAACGTCAGACTGCGCCGTCCCTCCTCTTCATTCCACTCGCCTTTATAACTTTCCTCCGGCCACCAGACCAGGCGATAGGTGCGGTTGACGTAATCCCTGGCCAAGTATGGCTCCACTTTGTCATAGTTCTTGTTGCCCGCCAGGACGATGGGCGCGCTCATGGCATCGGTATTGGGATTTGCGCCGTAGAAGATATGATTGGGGAAGAAACGCATGTACCAGGTCATCGGCCAGGCCACGTCATCGTCATAGGCGACCTGAATCTCGCGCCCGCCTACAGTGCCCTCACTGAACGAGTCGATCTCCTGCAAGACGTGCTTAACGTCCGGCGACGCGTGAGCGTAGACAAGATATTCGGTCGCCAGATCGAAGTTCACATAGTTGAGCAGATAGGAAAAGCGTATCGTCAGTAGGAACAAAAGCCCTGCAACTGCCGCGATCGCCATCCGCAAGACCTGCTTCCAGTTGTAGCGAATGAAGGCCAAAGTTGCGAGAAACAACAGACCAACACAAATTCCGGCAAGAGGAATGATGCTCACTCTACGCGCTACGACGTCCAGGTCCTGGCCACCATCGGGGAGGGAGCCGAGCAGGGTCGCCAACGTGTAGAGCAGAGCAGGAACGAGCGCCAGCATGACCCACCCGTGTACGGATCGAGTCTTCTGCCAATCGATCCGCTGCAAGAGATGTGCGCCCCACCAGCCGCCAAAGAGCGCCATGGGCTGCGCCATGTGCGTCATCAACCAGGGCATCTTCTCGCCGGCATAGGAATAGCCCAGCCAGGCCGCGCACGCCCACCAGGCCAAGAAGAAAATGACGTATGGACGAGCGGTTGACGAGGGAAGGGAGGACTCGGACGCCGCCTCGGCCTCAACAGGTTTTCGCTCTTTTTCTTCGTCGGCCGGCACTTGCACTTCTTCCGCCGCCACCGCACCCCAAATCCGTGCGCCAGAGCGCCGCAGGAGCAGGGTGAGGCCGCCCAGGCTGAGGAAAAGCGGCAGGAACTCATACAGCAGCCCCTGTAGTATATAGTAGTACCAAGGCTGGCCGCCGCGCTGTACTCCGTGCTGCTCCCACCAATAACCGAGGCTGCCGACGACGCCGGTGGCCAGCCCACCGACCAAATTGGTGAGAAATGTGGAGAAGAGTACGATCTCAATCGCCCAGAACAGGCCCATTAGTGTCGCCCAGTTGGCGAAGGTTATGCCCTGGGCCGGCTCATCAACGATACGGGACTCGGGACTCTTTCTGTACTCCTTCACGACCATGAACCATGTGATGGAAATGATCAGGCTCAACATGATCATCAACACGACGAATAAGGCCGACCTGGCCAAGTCCTCAGAGGTGCTGTGGGCGAGCGCATCCCAACCAAGGAGGAGATGGCCAAACGGAGCGGTGAAGGGCAGGACAAGGGTAAAAAAGAGGACTGCAAGATCTGCGAATGGACTGTCGCGGAGCGACTCACGTCCTTTAAGCCAACGCCAGAGCGCGGCCCCAACCAAAAAGACGCCGAAGATCGAGCCTGACATGAACTGATTTTCTTTTGTAGCGAAGCCGAGGGCCATTGCCGTGACAGTCAGGTAGAGCCACTTCATTCTCCGCTCTTCGACAAAGCGAAACAAGCCATATACCCATATCATGGCAAAGAAGACGATGTATATGTCGTTGCGGATGTAGCGGCTGTGGAAGAGAAGGCTGGGGCTGACCATCAGCATCAGGCCAGCCAGAAGCGCGCCCACACGCCCGATCCAGCGGCGGTAGAACCAGGCCATGACGACCGCGCCGATGCCGGCCAGAGCGGGCATTACGCGCGCGGTGGCATCGCTAACGCCCAACAGAAGGAAAATAAAGGCGTTTGCATGGAAGAGAAACGGCCCGTGCATCATTGGGTCGTGCTGATAGCTGCCGCTGCGGAAGAGATTGTGGGAGTAGAGTGCGTGCAGACTCTCATCATGGCTCATCCCGCGTGCGCCGAGCGCGTAGAAGCGGCTGACGACGGCCAGAAGCAAAATGGCTGCCCAGGCCAGCGTTTCCCAGTCAATGCGCGTGGATTCCACAAGAGTTCTGTCAAGCGACAAGAAGGGCATCGCTCGTCTCTTTGTGGCGGAGGGGGATTGTCCTTCTATTATGACCGGAGCGTCCTCGGCGCTCTGCGCTTGATCTTCCGATTGCTCTTCTTCAGGCATTGTTCACTCCCGTTTACCCAAAGTTTGACCTCTTGCCGGGCTGGTCCGCCGCCTTCAGGAATGGCCGTTGCGGTCGGCTGTTTCCCTGTCGTGGATGTCCGGGAAGCGGTCGAGGCAATGGGATCTACTTTTGCAACCAGCAATCTCTGGCCTCTTCAATCTTGCTCTTGCGCCCTGTTCGTGCTCATCTATTGCGAAAGTCCAAAGCGGTAGATACGATAACTGCCCTGCTCGAAGGCCAATTCCAGGAATTGGCTCAGCCGGTGTTCCAAATCGGGCGTAATGCCATACTGCCTGCGTTCTTCCGGGCCGACGAGTAGATAGTCGATCTGCCAGCGTTCAAGCAACGCCGACAACTCTGACGGCCTGAGGGGTTGATAGATCTGTTGGATTGCTTCAGCCCGACCGGCTGTCATTTCTTCGTAGGCGCGCCCGCGCCACTGGGCTTCGTGCCAGTCCCACCCCAGGAGGGTAGCCCGCCCGGTGGCCGTGCTGATGCGCGCCGAACTGGCGCTGTAGCTGGCGCCCTTGGCCTGCAAGACGACCGCATTGGGCGGGGTATTGCGTCGTATCCAGTCGATTGCGGCCTGTTCGTCAACGCCCACGTAAGCAAGGCCATTCAGTGTCGGTTGGCGCGTGCCATACCCATTGATTTTAGCGTATGTGCCTGCAACAGGATAGATCAGGCAGGCGAGGATAAGCAAAAGCGAGAGCGCAGGGAGAAGGTATCCCAGAGAGGGCAATTGGACTTGGTCCTCTGCGCCCGATCTCTTCCGGTCTACAGCCTCAAAAGTGGCCCGTACGATGGTGTAGGCGGCAGCGATCGCCAGCAGCAGCCAACCCTGGTAGTAGAATTTGAACACGGTGTTCATGCGGTTGCCAAAATTGTCCCGCAAGTAAACGAACTCCGGGGCGTATGTCAGAAGCGCGGCGATGGCGACCAGACATAGCACAAAAGTGGTCGTGCGCGGCGCCTTGCTCGACTCGACCAATCGCTGCCAGAGCAGCGCCAACGCAATTGAAGAGATTCCACCCATGAGGAGGAACGTCCAGGGCTGCGAGAGTCGGCGCTGGAGGATGACCTCCCCGTATCCGCTTGCATCACCATTCGCCGCCCGCAGACCGGTGACGATCAGGAAGACGATCGGCAGTCCGATGACGAATGCGGCGGAGATGGCCAGAGTGGCCGCAGAGGGCCGCTGTTCCCGCCATGCGGCGAACAGAAGCCAGACGACAGCAAGCAGGAAGTGGCCGAACATCAAAATGAACTGAGGAAGCCGGGTCGGATGCAACAGGTTGGGCAGAATGCCGCCAGCCTGACTCTGTGCGGTGAAGAAGTAGGGCAGATAGAGAACGACTGTGCCAAAAATGAGAATCGCCCCAAAGATGCCCGCCCGCGATAGTGCGCTGCGCAACTGTGTGGGGACCTCGGCGTCTCGCCCGATGCCGGTGAACAGGGCCGCGAGTAACATCAGCGCCAGATAGGGCGGAAAATCCCATGTGTTGAGAAAGACGAGTGCGCCCGTAGCAGCAATCAGCAGGAGAAAGCCGGTCGCGCCCAGCGGCAGCGTAGCGGACAACAAGCGCAGGCGGCGGAGTGAGCGGTAAGAGAAGCTCCCTCGCTCGTTGCTTATTTTTTCGCAATTCTCGGTCTCCCCGACCCCAAAGAACCAGTTCAAGGCGATCGCGATAACGAGGAGAACAAATGGCATGGCCAGCAGGTGGGGATGGTTGTCGCCGAGGACATAGCTGAAGATAGGGAATTCGTCGATGATTTCGATGTGGTTCCCTGTCAGATCAACGTCTTCAATGACGCGGCTGGCCCGCCACCACCAACTCCACCCGCTGTCGATATACCAGTTGCCGGAGACTTGTGCCCGCTCGGGGAAGTTGTAGACATCAACCAGGCGAATCAGGCCGTCAAGGCGCGCGCCCTGGGCATAGAGCCATTCGAGGATCACGTGCAAGTTTGAGGTCAAGGCGACGGCCACGGCTGTCAGGAAGCCTGCCGCCATTGGAAGCGCCCCTGACAGCGTAGCAATCTCGCTTGCACCATCATTCCTCTGTTCTCGTGTCCGCAGGCGCAGAAGGTTATAGCCGATGCCAAAGCTGCCAGTGATCAGCAGGCCGAACCAACAGGCCTGGCCCAAGTTGTAGGCGATCTCCGGCGGCTGACCGACGAACCGGGCCAGCGTGGTCAGCATCCAATATCCGAAGTAGTAGTAACTGATGGCGTAACCGGCAAGCCACGGGTCTCGGGGCAGAAAAGTGGGGCTGCTCCAGATTCCATTCATAAACATCAGGTCCATCGGCTGTTCGGTGTGGTTGATGGCCGGATCATGGGCGCGCACCCACGTCCATGCAGCGAAGGCAAGGAGGAAGAGCAGTTCGACGGTCAGCAGGTAGGGCCGCGACGGAATGTAGCGGAAGATGGAGCGAGGAGAGAAATGTAAATCGCTCTCACCCTCCTCTCTCCTCCTCATTGCAATCCAGAGGCTGAGCAGGACGACGAGGAAGAGGGACAGCCAGGCGCCCCAAGTGGTGTTGCGCAGCAGGCCGTAGCTGGTGCCCAGCCACAACAGGAGGCTGACAAGCAGGATGCCCAAGATGCGTGCAAACGCATATCCTCTGTCCGGCAGATTGCGAAAGTAACGCAGGGTCATGGGCAGCGCCGCAACTGAGATGAGTTGCGTGACCAGATACCAAAGCAGGAAGAGTAGGACGACTTCACCCATGCAGCGATTCCCTCTCCACGCCGCTGGCTTCCTCTGAACCATCACTGACGGGGCACAAAGTGTTCCTGTCTGCCATGCCGGATTGGTCAGAAGCTTGATTCTGGTACATTTGATCGTTCCCGCCTTGCGCCGTCTCCCCAAGTCGTCGACTGATGGCCTGCTTGACCACGCCCAGATGGAACCGTTCCATAGGCGGAAGGTTTTCAACTGAGAAGAAGCGGGCTTCGACAATCTCCACCGGGTCTATCGTCAGTTGGCCGCCGCTGATCCGCCCCAACAGGAAAAACTCCAGCGTGCGCCGGGTGGCCCGATGACAGAGGATGCCATCGATTGCGACGTCCAGCGCGAGTTCTTCACTGACCTCTCGGCGCCAGCAGTCGAAGATCGTCTCGCCGGGCGCAAGCCAGCCGCCGGGCATCCCCCAGATTCCCGGGCGGTGAAAACGGTGGCTCAGGAGCAATATCTGGCCGGAATCTGCCAGGAGCACGCCGCTTACGCCGACGATGACCTTGCCAGCCACCGTCCACGTGACAACGCCCCGCAGCCACTGCGGCGTTCTACGCCAGATGCGCGCCAGCAGCGGCGCAGTTTTGGCGAGAAGTCCCATCTTGGCGCCTTTCATTGGCCTGTAAACTGGGCTGGCATCTGGGATGGCACGGCGTAGATCGTCACTTCTTGATTCCGATAGACCGTCTCCAGCAGGCCGGTTGCTCTCAGTAGCTCCAGTCTATCAAGAGCGTTCGGATGTTGATGCCGCTCCAGCTGCCCCACGTAAATGAGGCCGATGTCCAATTCGTCGATGAGTTGCTGAACGCGCCCTGTGTCATCCGTTCTCCAAAACTCTCTGAGTTTGCCGTCCCGCTCACCCACATCGCGGCCATAGCGTTGTTCCTGTTCGTGCATGCCCAACAGACCGCTGAGACCGGTAAGGCTGGAGACCCGAGTGCCTCCGGCCCGGTAGTAGTCGATCTGTGAGGACTCGGCGACAACGACATTGCCGCGCACGTTTGCCAACAGCCACTGAATCGCCTCCCAATCGTACCGCAACTCGATTTCGTTGTCGCTATCCGGCCAAAGGTAGGCTCCGTTTTCCATAAACGCCATCCCGTCGAGCGTGCCGATCGGCGGGCGCCAGCCGGGAAACCGCTGCGCCAGCCGCGCCGGCGTGCCCCACATGGGATAGACCAGACTGGCGCAAAGAAGGAACAGGAAGGCGAGGCCCCAGATTCTCCCAGCCGGTGTCAGGGATCCTACCGTCTGAGAAGGGGCAATCTCTTCCTGTGTTCGCAGGCGTCCCCCTCGCACGGTTGAAAGGCGGGCCAGGATTTTGGGCACAGCGATTGCTGCCGCGATGCCCCACAGTACCCAAACTTGGCTGAAGAATTTGAAGAGCGTGTTCATGCGGTAGAAGTCGCCGCCGCTCAGAAAGTCCTTCAGGTAGATAACCTGTGTGCCGGCCAGAACGGCCAGGCCAGTTGCCGTCAATAGCGCAGCGCAGATTGTGCCGGTATCCATGACGCGCCCCCGCCGCCAAATCAGGGAGAGAAAAAAGGCCAGTGGCGGCAGACAGATGGCAAGCACAATCTGGTCAGTGAAGAGCAGGAGCAGGACGGATGCGAGAACCAATAGGGGGAGCAGGATGGCCCCCGTGAAGTAGGGCGCGGTCTGTCGATTCACCAGCAGTCGATGCAATTGGAGGAAGCGGATTCGCCCTCTCTCGCGCTGCCCGACCAGCAGCCATGAAAAGAGGACAAAGGCGAAAAATCCCCAAATCTGCGACCACTGGCCCAGCGCGTCCGGCTCGCGCACGAGACCGACTCCGCTGGCAGCCACGTTTGTGAAAGTGCGGAAAAAAGGCAGAAAGAGAAGGTAGGCGCCGCCCAACTGTAGTGCGCCCAGTCCTATGATTGGGGCCAGATGGAGACGGCCTCGTTTCCTGTAGAGTGTAATCGCCAGGGTGAGGATGCCCAGCCCGAAGTAGGTTGGCAACTCCCACAGGTTGACGACTGTGAGGACGCCCAAAGTGAAGCTTGCGCCAACCAAGAGCAGCGCCCCATACAGCCAGTTCCGCCGCCAGTCGAGGTCCGACTTCCTGAGGAGCGTCAACGCCAGCGCCAAGAAGAATAGCGAGAGCGGGATGCCGATCATGTGCGGATGCAGATCAGCGAAGGTAAAGCTCCAGTAGGGAAACTCATTGATCGTGTGGGGAATGACGCGGCTGGGCGCCCAGAAGTCGTAGCTCGGCAGGGCGACATCGGTCGAGACTGCCTGCCATAGACCGCTGGCGGCATGGACCGCCTTCTGAACGCCGGGAACACTGCTCACAAAGCGACTCTGGCTGACTCTGTTCAGGGTATGCACCAGTTGCCCGAAGCCGGCCAGATTGCCGAGGATGGCCACAAAAAGGGGGGCCAGCATTGCCGTGCCGATACCTTCGTACCAAGGTCTGTGCATCTCAGTTACAGAGCCGGATGTGGGCGCAGCCTCGACGGACCGGGTTGAAGGCAAGATTTCGTCGTCCAACATTCCGTCGTCGGGGTCCGTCTCCGCCAACGAAGAGGAACCGGCCCCAACAGAAGGCACGTGCGCCTCGTCTGCAAAGTTTTGCCCATATATCAGAGCCTGCGGTACAGGCCAATCCTCCTCCAATTCCGATGGCTGATCTTCATGGTCGCCCTCAGAGGGCGTCGGCGGAGGCTCCGCCGGATCGGAAGCAGCGAAAGCGTACACCGACCCAATCACCGGGCGCGGCAGTGAGGGCTGCGCTTGATCCTGTGAGGGCAGTGGTCGGCTTTGCACTATGCTCCTGCTGAATACTCTTGAAGCAAGAGCGGAATAGGCCACTGCGAACGCGTTCAGTACGGTGAGGGCAAAGAGTGTCGGGATCGCCAGATTGAAAGCGACCTCGGCATAGATGCCGGACAGCTTGACCAGATAAGCGACCAGATAGATGCCGTAGTAATAGTAATTGATGTAACCACCTGCGAAGTGCGGGTCCACCGGTGGGAAGTTGGGGCTGCGCAGAATGCCGTTGAGGAAGGCGAACTCCATGAACTTTTCGCCGCCGAGCCAGGGTTGCCAAATGTCCGGGTTGCCGCGGCGGATCAGCACAAACAGGAGGAAGGCCGCGGCAAAAAGTAGCTCACCAAAGAGCATCGTCCCCCACATGCGCTGCATAAAGGTGCGCATCTCCCGCCAGGAGCGGGCAAGAATGACCGCGTTCAAGAGCGCAACGAATGCGACAATCAGCCAGGCGTTGCGAACGGTGTTGTGGGCCAGTCCGACGCTGGCGAGCATCCACAGGAGCCAGCCGGTCAGCAGCCAGCCCAGCGTCCTGGCCAGTAGATACCCGCGCTCGCGCAACCCTCGGAAGAGTACAAATGCCAGGGGCCAAGCCGTCCAGCCGAGCATAGAGACAACCAGCCACCACCAGCCGACCGCCAGCCAGGGATTGGCGCTGGCAGCCGTGTTCCACCTGTAATTGTCCACGAGCGGCAGTTCGTGGAGTGGCGTTTCGAGCAGAAGGGAAGGCCCGGAGTCGTGCGCCTCGTGGGCGCTTCCTTGCCTGTCGCCAGCGGGGATCTCCCTCCCTTGCAAGAGCGCGAACAGAATGTTAATCAGGCCGCGATCTTCGCTTTCCGGCGAGCTGCCTAATCCCAAGGCGTTCAGGAAGGAGGACAGAGGGGGATCGCTTCCCCGATGCCAGGGAATCGCCCCTTCCCAGGAGCCTCCCAGGAGCGCGTCAATCTCGGCGTCGTGCAGCTCCCTTTGCTTGGTGAAGATCGATACCTGTGGATGGTCATACAGGCTCCAGCTTTCGTCGGCATCGTGATCGGGGAATGTGTACCCCAGCAGCCGCGGCGGTGACGTGATGTCGGCCGCGAGGACGAAGCCCAGTTGCTGGTTGAACATCAACTCGTAGTAGCGAATGGTCATCGGGTAGCGTTTGGGCAGTTCTTCAACGCTGCCATAGATGCGTTTGGAACTGTAGATTACGTAGTCCGCCTCTTGCAGTTTCTGCCGCAGGATGGCGTACTTTTGCGGCGTGTCCTCTTCATAGGGTGACCAGTCGATGTGGCGCAGTCCGTGGCTGCCCATGTCCATGCCCGGCTCGCCGGGGATGGACTTAGGCAGGGGATCATCCCACAGCTCCCACAGGATCACGGAACCGGCCGGCGCATTGGCATAGACCCAACGGCTGGCGGTAATCCAGGTGTGCTCGTGGCCATAGACGCCATTGACATAGGCCAAAGACCAGGCCAGACCCCCGCCGACGGCGATCATGGCAAGGAGCGTGGCTGGCAGCCGTGTGGCCAAGCGTAGCCGCCGTCGGGCGCCCAGCTGCCAGAGCCATACGATCAGGCCGGCGGCAAAAAGCAGGACGAATGGCAGCACGGGGCTCATATAGCGGTTGAACTTGGCCAGGAAAGCGCCGGTGAGGCCGAAGTAGGGGACAACCCAGGCCCAGACGACGAGTTCGCCGGGTCTGGCACGCAAAAAGGCCGTCTTTGCCAGCGCCCAGACACTGCCAGCCAACGCGATCGCTCCGGGAGGCAGGCCCATCCCCCACATGACTTGCTGCTGAATGAAATACAGATAGGGCGTAGTGTTGCGGTATTGACGGGTGAAGGGAAAGTCCGCGATTCCGCGCACCATCCGGCCCTGTTCAACGAGTGTGGCTTGTATGAAACTCTCCCAGTCGAGAACGGCGTAGGGGCTGGTAAAGAAGAAGGAGGCAAAGGCCAGCAGCAAAGCCAGCGGCGCGCCAACAAGCATTCGCCTGGCGTTGCTGAGGGCGGCTTGCTCGTTTCCGTTGGCCTGATGGTAAGGACGGTTGGCCCGCCAGATCACGATCAGTGCCGCAACCACAGGCACGGCCAGGATCGGCAAGGCGCTGAATTTGGCAGAGATGGCGAGTCCGGCGCCAACTCCGGCGAGGAAGACGCCGCGCCAGGCACGCTCCTGGACCATCAGGACGCCGCCGAAGACGGACAGAACGACAAAGGTCGTGCTGGAGGGGTCCATGGCGAAGAAGTGACTTAGCTGGACCGCTTGGGCGGTGAAGGCGTAGAGCGTTGCGGCCAGCAAACCGGCGGCTGCGCCATACAGCCTGCGCCCCAAGAGGAAGAGGAGGAAGATGGTCAGCGTGTCCAGCAAGGCCATCATCAGACGACCGGCGAAGGCCACTCCTTCGCAGGGCGAATCGGCACGCTCCAAGAGCGTAATAGTTCTTTCCGGGAGTGGCAGCAAGCTGGCCGGCCTTGCCAGATCGCTCAGCAGTTCGCCGGTGAGGATGCCAAGATAGAGGGGAAGGTGACCGTAGGTAAAGGAGCGGCGGCGGTCGTTATGACGATCCCACAGGGGGTTGAGCGGGCTGCGCTGGGGATCGCGGGCCTCGTCGAGAGAGGATGGCCATTCGATCGTGGGCGCGTAGAAGCAGGTGGTGCTGCGTTCGTCGGGGTGAGCGTTCAGCCCGCCATCGAAGTTGACGTTCCAGGTGCGCAAACCCAGCCCGGCCAGCATGACAACGCCAAGAAAGAGGTATATTAACTTCGTTGGCAGATGCTCTTGCGGCAGTGAAGAAGTAGTCAAAGCGTCGGTTCAAAGACTTATTGTGAAGCGCGCGACTTGTGAAATTGCGATCATGGTGTTGCCTCGCATGTCTCATCCAGTTTATCATCTACAACTCACAATTCCTATGATTCGAGGGTCTGATTCAACGTCGGTCTCTCAATTGTCGGAGCCGTTTTCGGTCTCTCCTGAAACGCTAAGAGGGACAAGCAATTGGCCGCCTTCAAATTGTCCCTGAACATCGCTGAATTCGGGCTGGAATGGCAGCCTTTCTCCGCTGGACGGACTGTAAAGGCCAAGGCGAATCAGATAAGTATCCGGCTCCAGGTCGGTCGGGAGAATGAGTTGCCTGCGGTCAATGTACAGCGCATCTATATGCCACGAACTGGTTGGCTTCAGTCCGGTCAATGGGGGCCCGTCGAATTGGGCTATACGCTCGCCGCCGGGATCATGCAGGTGGATGTAGGTAATCCAGTCGTTGTCAACATGGCCGGTGGTCTCCCAGTAGAGGCGCAGAGTCGGCGCACCGGGCGCAGGCAGCAGGTCGTAGCCCAGCAGGCGTAGGCCGTCCAAGGTATAAGCCGGTGCGGCAATCGAAGGCATTGGCTGCCAAAGGAACCTTCTGCGATGGTAACTACTCAGCCATAGGATAAAGAGCAGGAGTTCAAACGTAAAGCCAACAGTTAGCTAATGCGAATCCAATCTTGAAGTAGTAGAATAGACAATATGAGCAAGTTCGTTGAATTAGAGCGTGAGCAGCTAGCACAATCGTATCAAGAGAGCCTCGAGTTGATTCAGGCCTTGCGGCAGCAAGTGGCTGCGCAACAGGTGTCAATTCAGGCCTTGCAGCAGAAAATGGCTGCGCAGCAGGTGATGATCCAGGAATTGCAGGATCAATTGGCGAAAGACAGTCACAATAGCGGCAAGCCGCCCAGCAGCGATGGCCTGAAGAAGCGCCGAAGGCAGAGTCTGCGTCAGTCTGGCCAGCGGCCGCGTGGGGGGCAACCTGGTCACAAAGGGCGAACCTTGACGCAAGTGGCGGAGCCGCACCATGTCATCCTCCATAGGCTACAGGACTGTCCACACTGCCAAACAGAGTTGACGGCGGTCGTGGCCAAGGGGCATGTGAAACGGCAGGTGTTCGACATTCCGCTGGTTGGCATCGAAGTCACAGAGCATCAGGCGCAGGTCAAGCAGTGTCCTGGCTGTGGCGCCCGCGTGAAGGGAGCGTTTCCGGCCCACGTGACCCAACCGACCCAGTATGGCCCGCGTCTGAAAGCGCTCGCCTGCTACCTGTACGGCCAACAGTTCATCCCCTTGGCGCGTATCAAAGAGTTGCTGACCGCGCTCTACGGCGATGCACCCTCGGAGGCGGTCATACTCGCGGCCAGCCGTCAACTTGTCAGCCGCACCCAAGCGACTCGGGAACGCATCCGCGCACAACTCCTCGCTGACCCGGTGGTCCATTTCGATGAGAGTGGGTTGCGTGTCGAGGGGCGCTTGCAGTGGCTGCATGTGGCCAGCACAGCCAAGCTGACCGCCTACCATCTCCATGGCAGACGCGGTCATGTCGGCATGCGAGCCGGTGACATCTTGCCCCGCTACCAAGGCGTTGCTCTGCATGACCACTGGGCCTCCTACCTCCAGTTTAGCGACTGCCAGCACGCTTTCTGCAACGTCCATCATCTACGCGAGTTGCGTTTTGTGTTCGAGCAATACGGCCAAGCATGGGCTGAGAAGATGGCGCGCCTGTTATGCGCCATCAAAGCCGAAGTCGAATCCACCCCAGAAGCGCACACTGTGTTACCCCCAGACCGTTTGGCCGACTACGAGGCCGAGTACGATTCACTCATTGCCCAAGGCTTGGCCGCCAACCCGCCGCCCAAGCCGACCCGACCCAGAGCACGCGGCCGCCCCAAACAATCACCGCCCAAAAACTTGCTCGACCGTCTGCACAAGCATAAATCTGGCGTCTTGGCCTTTATGTATGATTTCCGCATCCCCTTTGACAACAACCAGGTCGAACGCGATGTGCGCATGATTAAAGTCCAACAGAAAGTCTCCGGTTCCTTCCGCACACAAGAGGGCGCCGATACCTTCTGTGCCATTCGTTCTTACATCTCAACCGCTCGCAAACACGGTCACAATGCCATTGATGCCATTTACAACGCATTTCTTGACCAGCCTTTCATCCCTTCTACAAACCAGGCTTAGTAGTTACCTGCGATGAAAGAAATCTGTTCGGATCGGCTCCACCTCCAGAGTCGCCAAGTGCAACAGATTGTCCGGCGAGCCATGTACGGTCAACCTCTCGCCGTCAGCAGAGACGAGCCCGGCGACTAGCGAAAAGGTGGTTGGAGGCGTATCCAAAGGAATCGTGAGATGCAAATCATCGACATATATGTTGCCGGAATGCCGCTCTGTCGTTGTCTGGAAACTCGGACAAAAGTTCTGCGCGACAGCCCATGAATATTGTATGGAGGGTGCATACAGATGAACAAAACTGTGCAGTTCCGTAGTAACATGGCCGTGCGGTTGCCAATACAAGCGCAACTTGATTGTATCGGTGGGTTGGGGCCTTTCATCGACCTTCAATTCCCAGCCCAAAAGTGTCACCAGATCCTTGTTTGCATCACCTAATGTTGTTGGCTGTCCTTCCGGAAGCCTTTTGAGCAGCGCAGACGGTTCCACGGCGAAAGGTTGATTGCCACAATAGCACAATGCGTTCCCATCAAGCAAGGGATCGCAGCTGCCGTCAGCCTTGATATCCTGGGCTATAGATTCTGCTTTCTCAGGAACTGCGCTTCCCCGCAGAGCGTTTCTGAGACCCGAAGCCAATGGATTTAGCAAGTCCAACAAAGTAGTGAGCGGAGAGACCCTTCCCAGATAATGAGGAATCGCTCCGTCCAGGTAGCCATCCATCTGCGCCTGGAATTTCGCGTCGTCAAAGTCCCGTTGTTTGGCGTAGATCGAGACAAGCGGATGATCATATTCGGTCCAACTTATATCGGCTTTTTGGTCGGGGAAGGCCAAGCCCAGCAGCCGCGGGTAAGAAGCGAACTCTGCCGTGAGAGCGAAACCTAGCTGCCCACCGAACATCAAGTCATAGTAGCGGATGGTCATTGGGTATCGCTCTGGGAGTTCGTCAACGGCTTGGTAGTTGCGGTTGGAACTGAAAATGACATAGTCCGCCTCATTCAGCTTATAGCGAAGATCCTCGAGCTTTTCCTGCGTGTCCTCTTCAAGGGAAGACCAGTACAAATTACGTAGGCCGAGGCTGTTTAGGTCGATGCCCGGCTCTCCGGGCAAACTCGTAGGTAGAGTGTCATCGATGCGTTCCCAGAGGATTACCGAGCCGGCCGGCACGTTGGCATGGACCCAGCGGCTGGCAGGAATCCAAGTGTACTCGCGGGCATAGATGCCGTTGACATAGGCCAGCGACCAGAACAACCCGCCGCCGACCGCGACCAAGACCAGGAGCGCCGCAGGAAGTCGGGCGGCGAGTGGCATATGGCGCTTGGCGCCCAGTTTCCATAGCCAGACGGCGAGTCCGGCGGCAAAAAGCAGGACAAATGGAAGGACAGGACTCATGTACCGGTTGAATTTCGCCAAGAAAGCACCGGTAATGCCAAAGTACGGCAACACCCAGGCCCAGACGATGAGTTCGCCGCGTCTGGCCTTCAGAAAAGCTGCTCTGGCCAATGCCCAGGCGCTGCCCGCCAAGGCGGTTGATCCAAGGGGCCATCCCATCCCCCAGACGACCTGCTGCTGAATGAAATGAAGATAGGGTGTCGAATCACGAAATCGACGGGTGAAGTGAATGTCGACGGCCCCACGCATTATGCGGCCCTGTTGGACGAGCGTGGCATTGATGAAGTTCTGCCAGTCGAGGATTGCGTAGGGGCTGGTAATAAGAAAGGCTGCGAAGGCCAGAAGGAGAAATATGAGGATGGAGGAAAAGAAGAGTCCTGCGCTGCGCTTCCGTCCTTGCACTCGATCTGAATTGGCAGTAGCCCGCATAACGATGAGAGCCGCGACGATCGGCACGGCCAGAATCGGCATGGCGCTGAACTTGGCGGAGATCGCCAGTCCGGCGCCAATCCCCGCCCAGAACACACCCCTCCAGGAACGATCCTGGACCATCAGCACACCGCCGTAGACGGACAGGACGACGAAGGTTGTGCTGGCAGGGTCCATGGCGAAAAAATGACTTAGCTGGACCGCTTGGGTGGTGAAGGCGTAGAGCGTCGCGGCCAGCAGGCCGGCGGCCGCGCCATACAGTCTGCGCCCCAACAGGAACAGGAGAAAGATGGTCAGCGTATCCAGCAGAGCCATCATCAGACGACCGGCGAAGGCTACCCCATGGCAGGGGGTGTTAGACCTCTCCATCAAGGTGATGGTTCTGTCCGGGAGGGGCATAAAGCCGACAGGCTTCGCCAGATCGCTCAGCAGTTCGCCCGTGAGGATGCCCAAATAGAGGGGGAGATGGCCGTAGGTATATGGGCGGTGGTGGCGGTCGTTGTGACGATCCCACAGGGGGTTGAGCCGGCTGCGTTGGGGATCGCGGAACTCGTTAAAAGAAGAAGGCCAACCGATAGTCGGCGCGTAATTACAGGTGGTGCTGCGTTCATCGGGATGAGCGTTCAGCCCGCCATCGAAGTTGACGTTCCAGGTGCGCAAACCCAGCCCGGCCAGAATGACAACGCCAAGAAAGAGGTATATTAACTTCGTTGGCAGATGCTCTTGCGGCAGTGAAGAAGTATTCAAAGCGTCGGTTCAAAGACTTATTGTGAAGCGCGCGGCTAGTGAAATTGCGATCATGGTGTTGCCTCGCATGTCTCATCCAGTTTATCATCTACAACTCACAATTCCTATGATTCGAGGGTCTGATTCAACGTCGGTCTCTCAATAGTCGGGGCCGTTTTCGGTCTCTCCTGAAAGGCTAAGAGGGACAAGCAATTGGCCGCCTTCAAATTGTCCCTGAACATCGCTGAATTCGGGCTGGAACGGCAGCCTTTCTCCGCTGGACGGACTGTACAGGCCAAGGCGAATCAGATAAGTATCCGGCTCCAAGTCGGTTGGGAGAATGAGTTGTCTGCGGTCAATGTACAGCGCATCTACGTGCCACGAACTGGTTGGCTTCAATCCGGTTAGTGGGGGCCCGTCGAATTGGGCAATGCGCTCGCCGCCGGGATCATGCAGGTGGATGTAGGTAATCCAGTCGTTGTCAACATGGCCGGTGGTCTCCCAGTAGAGGCGCAGGGTCGGCGCGCCTGGCGCGGGCAGCAGGTCGTAGCCCAGCAGGCGCAGACCGTCATTGGTATCAGCCAGCGCGAGAGTGGCGGGCAACTCCTGGCGTAGAAAGCGCTTGCGCTGGAAGAAACCTGTTTGGAGCGGGGCCACGTCCAAGTTCCCCAGATGCAGCAGACCGTCTTGTGAGCCGGGAACGGCCAGCTTTTCGCCGTCAGAAGAGACCAGTCCTGCGACCAGTGAGTAGCTGACCGGAGGCGTATCATCAGGAATGTTGAAAAGCAAGTCGTCCACGTAAACGTTGCCAGTCTGCCAGTTCATTGCCGAATGGCAGCCTGGGTAGTAATTTTGGGCGCCTGCCCAGGAATGCTCTATGGAGGGCGTAAACAGCTGCACGAAGCTATGCAACTCCTGGTCAATGTGGCGGTGCGGCTGCCAAACGAGGCGCACTCTTACTTTGTCGGTAGGTTGAGCCTCTTCCCCTTCCATCAGCTCCCAACCGAGGAGTGTTACAAGAGGAGAAGCAGGATCTCCCAGCGGCTTCGACTGCCCTTCCCTGAAGCTGTTGAACAACGAGGGCCAATCATCCGTAACAGGCCCGCTGCCGCAATAGCATACAGCGCCGCCAGCAGACAAGGGATCGCAGTATCTTTCGGTTTCCGAGTTCTGATATTCGGGGGCTGCGCTGTCGGCAACCGCGCCCTGCTGTGGAAAAACGCTGTTCGCTGAGAAATGACTGCCAAGAAGCGATGTGACTGGCTGCAATAAGGTCAGAACAGAGTTAAGCGGCGATACTCTTCCCCGATACTGGGGAATCGCCCCTTCCCAGGTTCCGCCCAGCAGGGTATCGAACTCGGCATCGCTCAACTCCCTTTGCTTGGCGAAGATCGACACGCGTGGATGGTCATACAGGGTCCAGCTTTCGTCGGCGTCGTGATCGGGAAAGGCCAGGCCCCACAGCCGCGGCGGTGAGGTGATGTCGGCCGCGCGGACGAAGCCCAGTTGCTCATCGAACATCAACTCATAGTAGCGGATGGTCATTGGGTAGCGTTCTGGCAGTTCGTCGACGCTTTCGTAAATGCGGTTGGAACTGTAGATAACATAGTCTGCTTCGCGCAGTTTCTGCTTGAAGAGAGCGTACTTCGCGGGCGTATCCTCCTCAAATGGTCCCCAACTGATGTGATGCAGGCCATGCGTGCCGATGTCCATGCCCTGCTCGCCGGGGATGCTCTTTGGCAGGGGGTCATCCCACAACTCCCATAGAATCGCCGAGCCGGCCGGCGCGTTGGCATAAACCCAACGACTGGCGGCAATCCAGGTGTGTTCATGGGCATAGACGCCGTTGACATAGGCAAGAGACCAGAAAAGCCCGCCGCCGACCGAGCAGAGAGCCAGGAAGAGTGAGAGAAGAGTGAGCGGCGAGGAAAGCGAAAGCATCCCACCTCGCTCACCTTTCCTGAATCCTCGCTTCCAGAGCCATGCGATCAGTCCGGCGGCAAAGAGGAGGACAAATGGCAGTGCGGGACTCATATAGCGGTTGAACTTGACCAAGAAGAGGCCGGTGATGCCTAAGTAGGGCGCCAACCACGCCCACACGACTAGCTCTCCGGGCTTTGCCCGCAGAAGGATAACCTTCGCCAGCGCCCACACGCTGCCGGCCGCGGCGATCAAGCCCAAGGGCCGGCCCATCCCCCATACGACCTGCTGCTGAATGAAATACAGGTAAGGCGTTGTGTTGCGATAGCGGCGGGTGTAGGGAAGATCAGCGATCCCACGAACCATGAGACCCTGCTCATCGAGTGTAACCCGGATGAAATTTGCCAAGTCGAGAACGGCGTAGGGGCTGGTGACGACAAATGCGGCAAGGGCCAGCAACAACGCTACGGGCGCGCCGACCAACATGCCTCGGGAGTGGCTGCGGTCGTCTCGCTCGCCCTCGTTCGCACAATGTGGCCGACGTTTGGACCGCCACAGTACGACCAGAGCCGCCGCAAAGGGTACGGCCAGGATCGGCAAGGCGCTGAATTTGGCAGAGATCGCCAGCCCGGCCCCCACACCAGCGGACAGCACGCCCCGCCAGGAACGCTCCTGCATCATCAGCACACCTCCGTAGACGGTCAAGACAACGAAGGTCGTGCTGGAGGGGTCCATGGCGAAGAAATGACTTAGCTGGATCGCCTGGGCAGTGAAGGCGTAGAAAGTTGCGGCCAGCAGACCTGCGGCTGCGCCATACAGCCTTCGCCCCAGCAGGAAGAGGAGAAAGATTGTCAGCGTGTCCAGCAGGGCCATCAGCAGCCGACCAGCGAGAGCCATGCCCTGGCAAGGCGTGTTACCCAGTTCCATGCGGGAGATGATCCTGTCCGGGAGGGGCAGCAAGCCGGCTGGCCTAGCCAGTTGGCTCAACAGTTCGCCGGTGATAATGCCCAGATAGAGAGGGAAGTGGCCATAGGCATAGGAACGGAAGCCGCTCTCCCGGTACTTCAAGGGATTGAGCGGGCTGAGTTCGGGATCGAGAAACTCGTCAAATGAGGAGGGCCAACCGAGGGTTGGCGCGAAAAAGCATGTGTTGCTGCGTTCGTCGGGGTGAGCGTTCAGCCCGCCATCGAAGTTGACGTTCCAGGTACGCAAAACCAGCCCGGCCAGCACCACAACGCCGAGAATCAAGTATGTCCAAATTGAGCGCATTGTGCTCGTTTCTACTTCGTATCAAGTATTGGGCATTTGTCCGACCCGTCACGCCTAAGGAATTGTCTACTGGTCACTGCTCGATAGGCCAATTTGGCACAAGCCACACTATCTGATGTTCCGGCGGCGGCGGCCACAGCAGGTACACATCGACCCATTTGCTCCACAACTCCAGGTTGTGGTCGTCGTAGCCCAGATCGATGCGCTTAGACTGAATGGCCGTCCCCGTATCCAAGGCGTCTCCGTAGCCGTAACCAGGTACATACACTCTGCTACGCAGCGGTATGAGTTTTGGGTCAACGGCCACGACGCCCTTTCGCATCACGTCCCCCGTGCGCGTGATTCCATACCAGGGCACGCTCGTAGGAACGCCAGCAGTGGATGCGCTGTAGCTGGTGGCTCTCATGCGCATTTTACGCCAGTAGACAATCTCCTCGCCGGCTTCGTTCACGAACGTTTGGGGAACGATTTTCTGGCCGTAGGAAATCACCTGTTGACGCGGCTCCTGGGCTACCCACACGTCTTCAAGTGTGCGCGCGACTTCCTGGCCGTCTTCAAATCGAATTCGATAGCGTCGCCGAGTGATCCCTTCGGCGCCAGGACTTACATCACGCGTGTCGATGAGCAGGTTCGGATCCCCCACGAAGATCGTCTCGTATGGAGCGAATTCCTCTTCGAGGTCTATCTCTTCTACCACGCGTAAGATGGTAATCTGAATATCAGGGTACAGCGGCGCGTCCAGTGAGGGGAGGACTTCATCCAAACCCGAAAGGCCGACACCTATCTCGGTCAGCGCATCCCCCACAGTACGGCTCAGAGAGCGAGTCTTGTGCAGGCGACCGTCCGCAAACAGACTGATGGGCGTGCTGCGAAGAATTCGCACTCTTAAGCCGGTGCTGACCGGCGTCCCCAAGCGGGGCTGGACGTGATCCCCCAGATAAATCGTAATCTCTGCGTCGCGCAGGGCCTCGCCGACGGTCTCGGCCATTGTGCGAATCGTATAGGGTATCGAGCCGTCATCGACGGTGAGCAGATACGAGCGATTGATCTCTATCTGTAGCGGTTCCCGATCTATCAGTTCCCAAGCGCGCCCTTGACCAAAGAGTGGCTCGCTCAATTGGACCGGTCCCGCGGAAATGGCTTCATCCCACGCGCCGGGTGCGTCGTTGATGATCACTTGATCGTGTCGATCGAAAACGATCCCCGCATCCGCCAGAAGGTCGGCGAGTGTTCCGGCCCAACTCGAGATCACTATCTCCCGTCCGTCCGCAGTGATTCGAAACGGCCGCGGGCGCTCTACCGTTACTCTCAACCCATTTTCGATTCTCTCGTCCAGGCTGTGGGACAGCCACAGCCCGCCACGTTGCCCGATCTGCGTTTCATTATCTCCCAAGCTCGCCAAAAACACGCCGTCCGGCAGGTTGGTCCCATTGAGCCGAGCCAGCGAGGGTGGACGCCCCACTTTCAAGTTTTCCGCAGCCCCCACGGGACCAAGCAGCAGACCGACATCGGCCAGCAAAGCGCCTACAGCGCGCCGATGCGTGTAGACCGTTTCGGCGACGCCGTCAACCACAATTTCAACGGGCGTCGCGGTAAAGTTCCACAATGCCCAAAGACCAAGAACTACAGCCGCCAACACTGACAACTGTACAGACAGCCGAACCTGCCAGATTGACCGTCGCACCTTTCGGCGTTCGGCGACATTCAAGTCCTGCCTCACCCGTCGAGTGACAGTAGCCATGGTTCTATTCTATCCAAAGAAATATAAGAGTGAAAAAATTCTTTTGCTTCCAGTCTCCTACCTAGACTGCTTTGGCGTCGGAAATGTTCCCTAAACGGGTCTACTTGTGATCGGCAAAGTTGGCACAGGGGCGTCAAGGGGATACGCGTGACTCCTTTTTTGAGAGTCACGCCGGGAGGCGAGAGCAGCGCGGCCCAGACTGCAGCGCAAGGGGTTGGGGAGGGAAAGCCGTGCCATGTGTGCTGACTGTTTCCAGGAGGGAACGATTTGCCCTGGACGGTTTATGCCAACCCGACTGGACGCATCCCAAGAGGAAATGCGGCGGAGGCTTGGCTAAATTGCTTCTGGGGAAGGAAGTGGCCGAGAGAGTAAACGGCTCTCTCGCACTTGAAACGAGAGAGCCGGGAGTCAAAGTTGAACGAGCAGACTGTTCAAGCTGGACTGACCAATTCTCGGTCCATCTCACAGTCACGGAGCAATCCTAAGCCAGCCAGTTCATTTCTCCCTGCAACGGCCAGCGGTAACGCTCCTCCGGCCCGGTATGACGCGCCCAAGCCTGCAAGATCGACCCGTCCGCCTCCTTCTGCTCCATTTTCTGCCGCACCCACTCCGGATCCCACTCTCGTAACACCTCGGTGTGAAGCTCTTGCAAGATCGAGCGGCAGCCCGGATCGGTTGAGCGGTCGACCAGTTCGTCCGGATCCTCTCGCAGATTAAAGAGCTGGGGCGGGTACCCTTGATAGTAGATGTGCTTCCATTCATCTCGGCGGATCATGCGTTGGAAGGCGCCTTCTGGCGGGCCAAACTTATCGGTACAGTATTCGGAAAAGGCGACGTCTTCCCAGGCGGGAATGTCCGCCCGTCCGTCGATCTGGGGAAGGAAGCTGCGGCCGGCTGAATTGGGCAGCGCAGGCGCGTCCAGCGCGTCCAGCATGGTCGCCGCCACATCCACGGCGCTGACCACACGCTCGCTGCGTCGCCCTGCAGGTATGCGGCCCGGCCAACTTACGATCAAAGGCACGCGCACCGATTCCTCATAAAAGACGTGCTTCCAGAAGAGGCCATGCTCGCCCTGCATGTCGCCGTGGTCGGACGTGTACACGATCATCGTGTTGTCATCAAGCTCGTTGGCGGCCAGCGCCTCCAGGATCTGCCCGATCATCGCATCGGTGCGGTAGACCAAGCCCGCGTAGGCAGCCCGGGCGCGCCGCACGTCATCGTCGTTCATCGTTTCGATTCCGGTCGACTGCCGCCACCAGTGCAGAAAGGGATGCTCTTTGTCAGCGGGAGGGGGCGGTTTGCGCGGGGGCGTCATTGCAGCGGCGTTGCGGTCATAATCTTCCTGGCGGGCGACATAGGGTGGATGGGGCAGCATCAGCCCCACAGACAGGCTGAACGGTTCCTTCAACAGGCCGGCCCGCTTCTGCACACCGAGTTGGTTCAGGCGGGAGTTTGTGACAGCGGTGACTTCCTCGTCATGCACCTGGTAACCGCTCTGGCCCGCGCCCGAACGTTCTACGCTGCGGCGTTCAGGGCCGGCGGCACCCTCCAGATTTCCCCGGTCCGGCCCCGGGTTTCCGGGATGGTTGGGGCCGTGGTCGCCGACGAAACGGGCCGCGTAGCCGTGAAGCTGATCCGGCCCAAGCGCATGCATCCGGCCGACCAACTCCGGGCGATATCCGACCGCTCCCATGGCGTGGGCAAATGTAGGAATGCTCGAGTCCAGCGCGTGCTCATTCGTCCAGACTTCGTTCTGGAAGGGATGGCGGCCGCTGAGCATCGACATGCGAGAGGGAACGCAAATCGGCGAACAGCAGTAGGCGTTGTCGAAAACGGCACCGGCGGCGGCCAGCCGGTCGAGATTAGGCGTTTCCACCAAATCGTTTCCATAGCAGCCGGTTATGTGGGGGCTGTGCTGGTCGGAGTGGATGTAGAGAAGGTTGGGGCGGGGCAGGTCTTTCACGGCGCGCTCCGTCTGAATTTGGCGATTTGGTTGCTGTCGAGATCGTGCAAGCTGCGATGCAGGGTAGAGCAGGGTCTCGCCGATCTTCGATTTTATGCTAATCGCGGAGACCCCTTTTGCGCAACTGCATTGGTCGAGAATGTTTCATGGCAGTTCATAGTGCAGTCGCCGAGTCCCTTCGTCCCGCCATGTCCTGAACTGTGATGTAGACGCTCCGATGTTTGTGAGAGTCGGAAGGCAACGCTGGCCCTCGGATGCCGCGCAAAGTTATGTGTCACATTGGCGACTCGTCCCGACTTCAGACTGCGGGGCCGTCCCTCTGGTTTGGCGGCTGGAATCAGTTGCTGGATAATTGACAAATGACTGAAGGCAAAAGTCCTTGCATGGAGGGCGGAATCCTCCAGGAAAATACGCCAACCCAATGGAGAGAATAGCATTGAAGCAGGGCCTCTGCCGCGTTTCATCGCGAATCTCTCAAAGCAAAGGGGTTGCCACAATTCACAGCAAGCGATCTCTCGGTCGGCGAGCCGCTCATCGCCTATGCGATCACTATTCTGAAGCATGACTTGGAAATCAACGCAGGGCATGTCGGCAGAGAATTCGGCCGTAACCTGCCCGATTTGCGAATACGCTAATCGGTCCGACGCCAACTTTTGCGGAAACTGCGGTCGGGCACTATCCTCAACGCAACCCTGCATACGGTGCGGTACGGACAACCTGCGTGGTCGCCTCTTTTGTGATGCTTGCGGCGCGTCTCTGACAGCGGCGCCAACCCCGACGCCGGACCCACAACTGGACGAAAGTGTTTCGCGCTCATCCAGTTCGGCAACGGGCAACGTGCTCGGCAGCCGCGTCACATGGTTGCGTGAAAGGGTCGTGAAAGGGATCTGGCCTCCTTTCATCTGGACAGGCAGCCCCGTGCTCTTTGTGGCGATTCTGCTGGTCGCCGCGGCACGAGACAGTTTCGGATGGAAATTGGGGGAGGCGCTCCTCGCGCCGCAAGAAGGTTATGAAGATGTGCCCTCTGAGGGTGTGACGATACTTAACCCTGCGCTTTCCGGCGACGCGCTGAACTCTGCACTGCTCCTGAATCAAGTAGCCCTGCTTCCCGGGTTAGAGAAGACAGCCGATTTCGAGACTGTCAGCGACAGTTTCGACCGTCCCAGGGGCATAGCGGCTGCGAACGGAATGTTGTACGTCGTCGATCCAAGCCAGGGAGCATTGTTCGTCCTTGACGCCGACGGGGAGGAGATAGCCCGGGTTCTCAACTCGAATCGACCTTTCGTCGAACCAGTGGATGTCGCCGCCGATGCGGCTGGCAACATATACGTGCTCGACGCGGGCGAAGGCGGGCAGGTGAGCATTCACAGTTCTACCGGCGAATTCATGCGAGTCGTTCCCTTGGCCGACAACACAGCGGACCGCAGCCGGGGACTCGATGTCGACAACCAGGGTCGCATCTGGCTGGCCATGACGCCGGCGCTGGCTGTGGCAGCCTTCGACGCCGACGGCCAGGAGTTGATTCGAATTTCGACCAATTATGTGGGAAAGGAACTACAGCCCGTAGATGTCGCATTTCATTCCGACGACTCCGTCTACGTTTCCTCGGTCGGCATGACGTCTGTGATCCGCTTCTCGCTAGAGGGCGAGCCGCTTACGCTTTGGCCGCTGGTCAATGCAAACAGCGTGGACGGGCCACATCTGTCACTGGACACCGGCGGCGTACTGTACGTCAGCCAGCCGGAGCAGGGCGGATACCTACGCATTTCCGGCGACAGTGTTGAGGAGTTGGAAGCGTGGGTTATTCGGCCCAGCCAATCCATTCCCAAGCTTGTCGGCATCAGCGCTGACATGGACGGGAACTTGGTCGTGACCGATAGCGGAAACGGCAACATCTACCGGATTCCGTTTGCGCCGTAGTTCGCTCCATTTGGGCAACTGAATCCCAATCAGCCGATCTGGAGGAACCGTGTCTGAGCACGTAGACCCTATTGATGGCAAAGGCCGCGGCCGCGCCTTTTTCAATGAGCCGGACACAGCCGGGCTGATGCACCGCGCATTTACGCGCTCGTTGGGCTTCGACAGGGCGGACATGAACCGCCCCATGATCGGGATATTGAATACCTACAGCGAAATGAACAGCTGCCACGCCCATTTTCCAGAGCTGGTCGAGGCGGTCAAGCGGGGTGTGTGGCAGGCCGGCGGCTTCCCGCTGGAGTTCCCCACCATCAGTTTGGGGGAGATCTATCTGACGCCGACTTCGATGCTGTGGCGCAATCTGGCGGCCATGGACACGGAGGAGATGATACGGGGCAACCCGATGGACGGCGTAGTCGTGTTGTGCGGCTGTGACAAGACAACGCCCGCGGCGCTGATGGGCGTGGCGAGCGCGGACCTGCCGGCGATTCTCGTTTCTGGCGGGCCGATGCTCAACGGCCACTGGCGCGGCCAGACCTTGGGAGCCTGCACAGACTGCCGCCGCCTCACGACCGAGTACCGCGCCGGCAATTTGAGCGACGGGGAGTACGCCGAGGTAGAGGAAAACCTGGTCCGAAGCCGGGGCCACTGTATGGTGATGGGCACGGCCTCGACGATGAATTCGCTGACCGAGGCGCTGGGCATCTCTCTGCCCGGCAACGGAGCCATTCCGGCGGCCGACTCGCGGCGCATCCTTTCGGCGGAGAGCGCCGGTCGCCGGATAGTGGCGATGGCGACGGAAGGTTTGCGCCCATCACAGATCCTCACGCACCAGGCGCTGGAAAACGCCATCACGCTACTTTGCGCGCTGGGCGGCAGCACCAATGCCGTCGTCCATCTGCCAGCGCTGGCAGGCCGCTTGGGCGTCGATCTGCCGCTGGAGCTTTTCGACGAGATCAGTCGGCGCACGCCTCTGCTCGCCAATGTGCGGCCCAGCGGATCATATCAGATGGAGGATCTCTTCTATGCCGGTGGCATCCCCGCGATCTTGCGGCAGTTGCTCCCTTTGCTCCACGGCGATGCGCTGACGATCACCGGGAAGACACTGGCGGAAAATGTTGCAAGCAGCCAGATTTTCGACGAGCAGGTGATCCGCTCGCCGGACAGTCCCCTGCAAGCGGAGGGTGGGCTTGCGATCCTGTTTGGGAATCTGGCTCCGTCGGGGGCGGTGATCAAACACGCGGCCGCCTCCCCCAAACTGATGCGGCACAGGGGGCGCGCACTGGTCTTCAATAGCATTGCCGACCTGCAAAACAGAATTGACGACCCGGCGCTGGATGTCGAGCCTGACGACGTGCTGGTGTTGCAAAACGCGGGGCCGATGGGCGGGCCGGGCATGCCGGAGGTAGGCAATCTGCCGATACCCAGGAAGCTGCTGAAACGGGGCGTGCGTGATATGGTACGCATCTCAGACGCGCGCATGAGCGGCACGGCATTTGGCACGATTGTTCTGCACGTCGCGCCGGAAGCTGCTGTGGGAGGGCCGCTGTCACTGGTGCGCACAGGGGACGAGATTGAACTGGATGTGCCCGGCAGACGGCTGCATCTGTGTGTCGGTGAGGAAGAACTGAACCGGCGGCGAGCAGCTTGGCGTCCACCGGAGCCGGACTATCATCGCGGCTATGGCAAGCTGTTTCTGGATCATGTGCTGCAAGCGCCACAAGGTTTGGACTTTGACTTTCTGCGCGGGCGGGATCCGGTGCAGACGATGGCCCAGCCAAAGTTCTAACTGATTTCAATTTCGCTCCGCTTGACGCATTTTTGTTTCGCAACGAAAAAAGAGTAGTTCAAGGGCCGATCAGGAATAGGAAGGAGTTGAGACGATGGCGGAGTTTCCACCGGTAAAAGAGCAGATGGTGATATTGATGCGGGGGGTCGAGTTTGGTGACGAGCAGACCCGCGCCAATATGGAGAAGGAGTTGCGCGACCGACTGGAAGAGGGTCGCAGAGAAGGGCGGCCGCTGCGCGTCTACTGCGGCTTCGATCCCACGTCGAGCGACCTGCATCTGGGGCATACTGTGCCCTTGCGCAAACTGCGCCAGTTCCAGGACCTGGGGCACGAGGTCATCTTTCTGATCGGCACGTTTACCGGCACCATCGGGGACCCCAGCGACAAGGAAAGCGCACGCACGCAACAGAGCCTGGCAGAAGCGCTGGACAAGGCGCAAGGCTTCACGAAACAGGCTCAGCGGGTGCTGGACAGCGCCAGAACGAGTGTTGATTACAATCACAAGTGGCTGGGCGAGTTGGACTTTGGCGATGTGATTCGGCTAGCCAGCAACTTCACTGTCCAGCAGTTCCTCGCCAGGGACAATTTCAGCAAACGCCATGCCAGTGGTGAACCGATCTGGCTGCACGAATTCTTCTACGCACTGATGCAGGGCTACGACGCCATCATGCTGGATACCGATGTGCAGATCGGCGGAACGGATCAACTCTTCAATTTGATGGCCGGACGCACGCTGATGAACGCGCAAGGAATGCGCCCGCAGGTCGTGCTGACATTCCCGATTCTGGTGGGCACGGACGGCCACCGGCGCATGAGCAAGTCGACAGGCAACCACATTGGGATTGATGAGCCGCCAGCGGTGATCTTTACAAAGGTGGTCAATCTGCCGGATCACACATTCCGCAACTTTGCTGAACTGGTGACACGCTGGAGCCAGGAAGAGATCGATCAGATGGTGGCGCAGATCGATGCCGGCGAAATGGAGCCACAGGCGGCGAAGCGTTCCTTGGCCAGGGAGATTGTCGGCATCTTTCAAGGCGAGGACACGGCGGAGCAGGCTGCTGTGGATGCAGCGCGCATGCACGAGGGCGCGGCGCCCAGCGATGCCCCTCAATACAGGCTTTCTCAGGAGATGAACCTGTTAGAGCTGATGAGCGCTTCCGGGTTGGTGCGCAGCAAAGGGGAGGCTCGTCGGCTGATCCAGCAGGGCGGCGTGCGTTTCAATGGCGAGACAGTTTCGGACGGCGTACAGACGTTGGTTGCGCCAAACGGCGAGGAGAGCGTATTGCAGGTCGGCAAGAAGAGGTTTCTGCGGGTCGTTTCCGGCCCTTAACTATGGGGGAAGAATAGTGCTTGTCTGAGGGGACTTTTGCGGGGAAAAGAGAAAGGAACCGGATGCCACGCTTCCCCCGATAGTGGCTTCCAACCACAACGTGACAACTCGGTCCCTCTGAAAGATAGAGTAACATACTTTTCTATGTTTGTAAAGGGGCAATTTCCAGAAAATGCCCACCAATATAGGTCAATTTCGTTGGATAGTTCTCAGTCTTGGATATTTACGATTTTTTTGGCAACGGTCACATATAGTCGCATTCATAACGGCACCACAATCTGTAGCAAGAAAAAGGACGTGAAAGTTTCGAGTCTCAGTAGGGTCAACCACATCTTGAATCGATGTCGGATCAATGTAAGGAGTCAGTGATGGGATCATTTGAAGGAAAAAGCGGCCTGATATTTGGCGTTGCCAACAAGAACTCAATCGCCTGGGGGATAGCGCAAGCACTGGCCGAGGAAGGGGCAACGCTTGGTTTCAGCTACGCCGGGGGGGCTCTGCAAAAGCGGGTCACGCCGCTGGCAAACAGCGTCGGCAGCAGTTTCATTGAGGAGTGCGATGTCACGGATGACGAGGCGATTGACGAACTGTTCGTCAAGGTCGGAGATCATTTCGGTAACATCGACTTTCTCGTCCATTCCATTGCCTTCGCCCCCCGAGAGGACTTGGGCGGTCGCTTTGTTGATACAAGTCGCGCCGGCTTTCGGCTTGCGCTTGACGTCAGCTGTTACAGCCTCGTCGCGCTGGCCAAACGTGCTCTACCGCTGATGCCCGATGGCGGAAGTATGCTGGCAATGACCTACTACGGCGCGGAAAAAGTGACGCCCAACTACAATGTGATGGGGGTGGCAAAGGCTGCTTTGGAAGCGACGATTCGCTACCTGGCCTGGGACCTGGGCAATGAACAGGTGCGGGTCAACGCTATCAGCGCCGGCCCCATCAAGACGCTGGCTTCCGCCGGGGTCAGCGGTTTTCGCAAGAGCCTCAGCTATGTCGGCACCGTTGCGCCGATGGGAAATGTAACGCAGGCGGACGTGGGGAATGCCGCCCGCTTTCTCCTGGGGGACTGGGCGCACAAGATCACTGGTGAAGTGGTCTATGTAGACGGCGGCTACAACATTATGGGCGCGCCGGACCTGGACGCCGCGGCAGGGTAAGAGGAAGAAGGTGAAAGCGCCCTGGAATGAAAACAGGCCAACCCGTCGAAAGGGTTGACCTGTTTGTTCATGTCTCTCTGCGGGAGCGACGGGATTTGAACCCGCGACCTCCGGCTTGACAGGCCGATGTGCTAACCGCTACACCACGCCCCCATAAGGAAGTCATGACATGCTACGGGCGAAGAATACCATTGCCCCTCACGAATGTCAAATGAAGAAGAAACAGAGGAAGCATCCTGCCCCGGGTGTGGAACGGGCAGTGATTGAGGTGTTCGAGTTACTTCGAGTGACGGCTCTAGGAGAGCAGGCTACTTCATGAATACCAACGAAGTACTTCAGTTGGCGTCCGTCCATCTCCAGAGTCTGAACGGCCATGTGTTTGACGTTCTGACAATCTCCAGGCCGAACACAGTGGGTCAGGCTACGAACCTCACAAAGGTCATCTCGAAACTCTCTCCATTCGTGGGAAACCTGATCGAATTCTATATCGTCGAATTCCTGAACGCTCAACCGGAGTATCAGTCGCTTGGAGAGTGGGTACGACAGGACCCCGGCTTTCCCGACACCATTTTAGACGGGTCGGTTTCACCAACTCCGGGTTTTGAGATCAAAGCATGGTTCCCATTGGCAACGGAAATAACGGCTCGCTTCAGAGATAGCCAGGACCACTTCGCACAAGACCAAACTTACGTCTGTATGCTCGCTTGGCTGCCTGACCAAATAATCTTCGGAAAACCCCAAATCATCGACGTTTGCATTGTCTCTGGTCGGTCTGTAGCCGAAGCCAGGGACTATCATTACCACAACCCGCCGGATTATCTCGTGATCGAGCCGGAGGATACTACCGCTCGGACCCGCAATCTCCAGCAGACCAACACGAACGGGTATAAGTTTCAAGGAACATCCGCGCAGTTAGCCGAAGCTCAGAAAGTCGTTGACAACTGGGGCTTGCATGCCAAAAACTATAAGACAACTTCTGAATACCAAGCCCAGCTTCGCATGTTGTTGGGAAATTTTTCTTATCGACTCGATACCAATTTTGCCAAGATGGACCGAATCATGCACAGCGAAATTGAAACATTCAAGCAGCGAGTTCTGAACCAAGGACTACGCGGCCGCAAAATCAAAGAGTGGAACCGCCTGCTTTACAGAGGTTCGGAAGAATCAAAGTGGCAGGCACTGGAAAACCTCGTCCTGAATCAATAAAGGGATAACTGAAGAGTTTCCTCTCTCAGTCTCTGAACGCCATAGTAGAAGTAGGTTGGGTCGATTTCCCCGCCGAAACTACGTCTGTGGCCGCGGCGCGCGGCAATGCAAGCCGTGAACAACCCCCCGAATGGCTCCCAGACAACATCGTCTTCATCTGACGACGCGTTGATGATCATGCTGATTAGGTCGAGGGGTTTCTGATTGAGGTGTATGGCTTTGCCAGAGTCTCCATTGAGTCTAAAACGTTCCGAGCCTCGGAGAGCCGGACGGTCCCACACGTTGGTAAAGCCATGCGGACAATCGAACTTTGCTCGCATTGCTTTCCATTGATCGGCAGTTCCCGGTTGTTTTCCGTCTATGGAAAAATATGGACGCCCCACAGGGTCGCCATGAAGATTCGCGTATTCTTGCAATCGCATGAACATCTCAGGAGGAGGAAAGTACCAGACGTGGCTCTGGTCCAAGTATTTCCGCACTGCGGCGTCTGCTACCTCACAGGCTTCGTTCGCCTTGCGAAGCGGCAGTTTCGTGCGCTTCCATTCCCGCAGAAGCCACTCTTTCAAGGTCAGATTGTTTATTCTGGCCTCATACACGTATTGCACACACATCTCTGAGACGACAGGGAAACGCCGGATACTACGTGTATTAACGTTTCCGGCAATGTGTCCTTTTCCTTTATTCCAGATATTGGCGTTCACGTAGCGCCATCCATGTGCCTCCAGCACAGGATGAACTGCCGCCCAACCGACTTCGGAATTCCAAAACCATAACGTTGTTGTTGGGGTCGCCCGCTTCGACCATGCAGCAATATGGGGTGCGTACCAGTCGGGCAAACCCAAGTGACTCGAAGTATCCCCTTCAAATCCAAGCACACCGTAACCTCCGTCTGAGATTATCACAGTCGGAGTTTCCCATTTGCTGTACAGATCGAGACTGTCTCCCAGTTGCACATGAACGAACTCGTCGGACCACTCGTTTGCTATTTCTGTAAGTGCGACGGTCGCCACGGCCCGACCGCGTCCTACAGTGCTTGTAGGCGGGGGCCGCTTGATGCGTGTTCCCGATATTGCCACAATATTTTGCTCCATTGGATTACCGGAATGCCAAGCCAGCATAAACGCAGAATGGGCTATCTGCAAGTTCAAACGGAACGAGGCAGGGCGTACGCAGTCAATGGGCACAGAGGCTATGATGCCGCCTCAGTCACTTACGAGGAGGCAGGCGGGGAATGCGCTTGCGCAACCGGCGCAACAGAGGTGAGGAAATGGCCGATTTCCTGACTGGCGCCGCCGGAGCGTTGTCGGGAAGACGGGGGCGGCGGGCGTTGTCAGCGATCCTCTGGGCCGCCTTCCGTCCCTGGCCCAAGGCATCCCGATAGAAGCCCGTCATCAGGTCCGACGTGATTTTCTGCCCTTCAGTTGCCCACGTCACGACCGCCCGGCCTATCGCCCACGTGCCGGCGTAGGAGACGGCGACTTTGGGCACTATGCCCCACACAGGAATCAGACCGCTCATCTGTCGAGCAATTTGGCGAAACAGAAAACCGCCGCCAAGGACGCCGACGATCTCTCCCAAAAGCTGCTGTGGCGTGCCGGTTTTGCCGGAGACCAGCGCGATCTTGTAGGCCATCATCAACTGGTTCTTTGTGAGGACAATGGCATCGCCGGCACCGAGTACAAGGCCAAGCCCCGGCACGGTTTCGCCCAGACCGGTGGTGAAGGAGTAGCTGGCGTTGGCCTGGGATGTCTCCTGAATGAGCAAGTTAAAGGCGGCGGAGCGCAGAGGAGGCAGTCGGCGGGCCAGGGGCAGACGAAGCGGGCCGGGAACCATGCCGACTAGTGCGCTGGCTACGCGGGCGACCGATTGATCAGACCAATCCGCTATCGCGACACGCGCCTGCTCCCCCCGCCGAGCGATCGCGCCGTCTGGACGCTGTCCCTCCATGCCGGTAACGACGATCAGGGAGGGGATCGATTGGGCGTTCAGCGCCTGTTGAAGAGATGCCAGGTCGGAGCTGAGTTCGAGCCGGTTTGTGACCAGCAACGCACAGTCCGGCGACGGCCGCGATGTCTGTGAGGAAGAATCCTGCCTAGCAGTTGATAGGGGAACGATTTCCGTGTTCTGCGAGCGCAGGCCGGAACCGGTATTGTCAGTAACGGTGATCCAGGGATGGACGAAATCAGCGTTGGGTGCGCTCAGGCTGCACGCGGCCTGCGCCGCGTCGGCTTCTTCATCGGCTGCGATCAGCAGATGGAAAGGCGCTTCGATCTCTCGCCGAATCTCTGCCAGATTGATTTCGCTGACAATTTGCCAGATGGAGCGCAACGGCAATGAGCGCATGGCCTGCTGTGCCTATCCGTAGACCCGCACGCCGTCGCCGTCGCCAGTGCCTTCAGACTGGAGAACGCTCGCAAAAGCGTCGAGAGTACGCTCGATATCTGCGGACGTCACACCCAGATTTGTGACTGCCCGCAAGCGGATGTTGTCGATGGGACTCAATAGCACCCCCAGTTCTTTTAGGCCGACAGACAGCTGTGCCGGAGTCATATCATCACGGCGCAGTTCGAAGATCACGATGTCGGTTTCGACCGTATTCGGTTCGACAGAGATGCCGTCAAGCTGAGCCAGTCCCTCGGCCAGCTTGCGGGCATTGGCGTGATCGTCCGCCAGCCGTTCGACCATTTCGGTGATGGCGACGATGCCGGCCGCGGCGATGATCCCGGCCTGGCGCGTGCCGCCGCCGACGATCTTGCGCATACGCCGCGCGCGGCGTATGAACTCCGCATCGCCCACGACCACAGAGCCGACCGGCGCGCCAAGCCCTTTGCTCAGGCAGAGGCTGGCGCTATCCGCTTCTTGCAGAAGGCGGGCGGGCGTAACGTTCAACGCCACGGCCGCGTTCCACAGGCGCGCGCCGTCCACGTGTAGTTTCAGGTCATGGCGGTGCGCCACCTCGCCGGCTGCGTCCATGTATTCCACGGGCAGACAGCGTCCACCGCTGCGATTGTGCGTGTTCTCGATTGCCAACAGCCGCGTACATGGATAGTGTTCGTCATCTTTGCGGATCGATGCCTCGACCGCCGCCAGATCCAGCGTGCCGTCGGGCGCGGTGGGCAGTTGACGGGAATGGACGCCGCCCAGAACTGCGGAGCCGCCCTGTTCAGCCAGAAAGATGTGAGCCTGATCGCCCAAGATCATTTCGTCTCCTCGACCACAGTGGCTCAGGACCGAGGTCAGGTTGCCCATTGTGCCGCTAGACACGAACACTGCGGCCTCTTTTCCCATCATTTCCGCGGTCATCGCCTCCAAACGGTTTACGGTCGGGTCTTCGCCATAGACATCATCCCCAACTGGCGCAGTGGCCATCGCCTTACGCATGGCCTCCGTCGGTTGGGTCACGGTATCAGAGCGCAAGTCAATTGTTTGTTGAGTCAAGACTGTTACCTTTCCTGTTGTCGAAGAAGCGCGGTAACGCCGTTCCGGGCCTCTTCAACTCTTTTTCCCGTAGCTCAGGTCGCGCTCGTCTGCTGGTGCTGACCGATGTAGCCGATGACAACGACCTGTCGTTCCCTATCCCAGTCAAACGCAATGCGAATCGTATAGCGAGCGTCCTTGTTGCTGCCGGTCCCAACATGGGCTTTGAGCCAATAGGTCTTGCCATCTAGGCTAGTCGTGTACCAAGGCTCATATTTGTTCATCGTTAGCTGGCTCTGATTCCCTGTGTACCGCCAACCACAAGCCTTTAGAATCGACGGGCTGAAGCGAGGTATTTTGACTTCCCCCACTTTAGAGCGGCGATATGTAGTGGCCAGCCATTCCAATGCAGCCCAGACTTCCCTCGGCCTCTCGTAAGGATTGTCTTCAATTTCCGACTTGGAGTTGGGTTGAAACAGGAGTTCATCGGCAAACTTTTCTCTTGCAACCGCCACAGCGGTCCTCACGTCCTTGATTGGCAGGAATTCATCGTCGCTCACCGCTTTGCCAGTCTGCGCCAACTCCTTGCGCGCCGTCTCGTAGGCCACGCGCCACAGCCTGACGATCTCCTGGCTCGTCTGCAGTTCGTTCTGTAGCGTATCGAACTCTTGTCTGAGGGTCAGATTCTCTGCTTCCAGCGAAATGTAAGTCCCTACCGACACAACGCTCTCATCATCAACAACCGTCTCGCCATCACCCTCGGCGCAGCATGGTTTGGTTGGTCGCTGACCGTCGTCTGTTTCGTCGTCTTCGCCAGCCAATTCGGCCAGAGGCGCCGTCTCACCGGCTGGCGCGACTCCCGATTCGGCCTGTTCAATCTGTGCTTCGGCTGGGAGAGGCGGGCCGTTCTGTTCCGGGCCAATTCCCTGTACTGCGCCGTCCTCCTGTTCGGAGGCTGCAGACGCCGCTCCTGGATCCGGAGGCATCCCCTCCTCGCTCGGCTGTGCTATGGCTTCGTCGGCGGCTTGGGTTCCCGACAACAGGTGATCAATTCGACTCAAACACTTCAGCGTCTGCAGCTGGAGGTCTGTGCGCTTCGGCCCCAGTTCCACCTCCTCCTGGATGACCGGGGCTATGTCGTGAACCGGCCTGTAGTCGGTCAGCAAGGCTCTCAAGCGCTCTGTCAGGCGCAGCAACTCGGCCATTCCTCCGGGCGCCGCAGTCCTTGAGGCTGGCAGTTGGCCGCGCAGATGTTCCAAAGACCACGAATCGGTATCGCATTGGAAAAAAGCCAATTCGCGCCCAAACTCCTGCTTCAATTCCGCTAATGTCCCCTTAAAGCGGACGATCTGATTGTGTTCATCCTCCTTGGCCTGGATGAGTTCGCTGACTGCCGCCACAAAGTCGTTCGCCCCTTCCCACTCTGGAGCGTCTGCCGGCATTTCCCGCAAGATTCCAAGCCACTGTTGAAAGAGTCCTTCCTCATGCGTCCCGGCTGGCTCTTCGATCTCTTCCCCTGCTGCGTCAGGCATCCTCCCCGACACACAACACAACATGAGCGCGACATCTTCTTCACAGAATTCACTGTGAGAGGCAACAATCTTGTCTCTTTCGCGCGTCCAACTCTCGGATTTCCAATTTCCTCTAAAGCGAGATTCGGAAAAGTCAACTCCTTCGGACGATATCTTCGATTTCGTGAGGTGATTGTTTACTGTATCCTTGAGGTCCTCATGCGATTCAATCCAAATCTGTAGGACGAGGCCGACAAAGAATGGCGAGTATTGCATGATGCGCAATATTTCTTTTTGCAAAAGGGGCGTGGGCGCATCTAGTGAATTTCGGAACCCATTGACAGTAACTTTCTTGCTGACAACTGATTTGAATGGTCTCTTAACGTCCTCGGAAGCGTTTTCCCACCACGCCAGGACGCGCTGGGCCACTGCGGCTCGCCACGCTTCCGACATCCACCGGTTGATAGCAGAGAACTCAAACTCGGTGTCTCGTAACAGTTCGGACATCTCTCTCCTGGCGGGGCTCGATTTGACTTTGCCCCAAGAACGGGAAAAAAGCGAGGAGAAAGAGACATCGAGCGCGCACCTGACAATCACCGCGCCGCACCGTTGCTCTCTCCCCTCGCAGTTGAACTAAGCTCAGTATACTATTCGGGTCGGAAGCTGCCGACAATCTGATTGATTTCCTGCCGCCTGTTCGTTGCCTGGTTGGCCGGAACTGCTACAACCAGGATGTAGGCCGTATCATTTGCACGCAGCGCCGTAATGACGGCATGTGCCTCGAAGAGACCCTGACTTCTGAGGTCGGCCGTGGCAATTCCATTGATGGAGGGCAGGTTGTTGGTTGTGCCAGCCTCAAGACTCGTCACTTCCAACGGGATCATGGTAAACCCGCCGAGCATTCCTTCCAGCCACTTCACCACGTTTTCCTGCGGAATGTCGTCGTCGAGTGGCACCGCGCCGACGCCAGCCAATGCGGCGATAGGCGGCCTGGAGAAAATAGCCAACTGGACAGCCAGATGGCCGGCGTACTCGCCTCCTGGGCCGGTGAGGGCATCATCCACTTGCTGAGCGGCCGCCGGGCTGACAAAGCGCATGATCTGGCTCAGTTGACCGCTCTGCAGGTCAAAGACTGTCCATCCGGGCGGGACGGCATATGAATAGCCGAGGCGGTCATTTTTGACCGGACTCCACCCCCTCGGGACCGTCACGATCGGCTCTGGGGCGGGCGTTGCCGTGGGCGGCATAGCGGTTGCGGTCGGCGGCACCGGCGTATCGGTCGGCGGCACCGGCGTGTCCGTGGGCGGTACGGGCGTGGGGGTCGGCGGCACCGGCGTGTCCGTCGGCGGCACCGGCGTGTCGGTGGGGGGCGGCGGCGGTGCGGTCGGTTCCGCCTGCTGCCTGTCGCGGTTGCAGCCGGCTAACGTCAATGCCAATACCAGTACGATCAGAGCGACGCTGTAAGATGATTGCGCCGAGGAGAACCGGCTCAACCGCTTGACGTGTCGGCCCAACCATCTGGCTCGTTCAAATGTCGACATTTGCATCGTATTCCTCCGTTTTGGATAGTTAGAGCCGCAACTGCGACTTCAAAAAAAGGATTGTTTCTTGTTTCTCGCTGTTGTATATGAGCAACCCTCCTTCAAATGATTGCAGTACACCGCTGGTCTTCTCCGGCGGGGCAGTTGCCCAGCCCAGAGCTTGTTGGACAAACAGGCTTTCGGCCCAAATCTGGCCGATCCCGCGCACCGGCTGGAAAAGCTCTTCACGTGGCGATTGGAGCCGCGGGTCGTCACTGGCTTCCCGCATTCCGTCCCGCCAGTCATGTTCCCGCTGCTCCCATTCATCGTTGCTGAAATAGCGAATATAGACGGTAGGCTTATCCAGGCGACCGAGCGCCATGCCGGTCTGAAAAAACTGAATCTCAAAGGAGAGATCGATGGGCACATCCTTCGGGCAACCCAGTTGTTCGGAGACCGTCGCATCTTCGCTGAAAAAGCTGTCGAACTCTACCGCTATCTGGTATTGACAGGCGACAAACGTTTCATCATTGAGCGCGGCAGGGGAATCGGCAGCGGTCGGCTGTGGGGCGGCTATGGGCACCGTGTCTACAACTTGCACTTCCGCAGCGGGGGCATCAGTTTGCGCGGCTTGCGGCTCGACGGTTGACGAGGAGAGCGGCTGTTCGGACGCGCCAATCGCACTTTCCGTGTTCTCCGGCGAGGAACTCTCAAGCAGCGCATTTCGGGCAGTGGGGCCGAGCATGGCAATCAACGCTAAGACCAATACGCTGCCCAGTACTGTGGCCAGCAAACGGGTCCGCGAGCGTATGATTACGCCTATTCCGGTTCGCTCGGCCCGCTCCTCTTTTGGCGGCGCAGCTGGGACAGACGCCGCGTTCTGTCTGTCACCTGCCGAAATGATAACTGTATCCGTGGTGTGCGGCTGTAGCGGCGGCATTTCGACCGAAGGCAGCGAAACCAGCGTAAGCGTGGAGGTCTGCTCGGTGAGACCGCTTACCTGCGTCAAAATGCGGTTGGCGACAGCGGTCAGATCTTCGGCCATCTCCCCGGCTGTGGCGTAACGCTGTTCCGATTCCTTTGCGAGGCTGCGGCGCAAGATATCGACTAGCTCGGGCGGGAGGGATACCAGCAGATCATTCGGCAGCGCCAGAGACGAATACACATGGGCGTGCAGAATCTGCGTGGTTGTACCGGTGAATGGAGGCCGCCCGACCAGACAGCGAAACAGGACGGCGCCCAGTGAATAGATATCGGCGCGGCCTGTCACCTCACGGCTGCCGGCGCATTGTTCGGGCGCCATATAGGCGGGTGTTCCGATTGTGCGCCCCTCATTGGTCAATTCCGGAGTGTCCAGGGCGCGAGCGATACCAAAGTCGGAGAGGAGCGGCGCCACCGGTTGGTCGGCTGATGGAGGGGTCGTCCCCCTCGCCCCCTCACCTGAACCGCCAATGAGAATCTGTTCAGCCTCGTGGACAGCGGAGGCAGCGAGGCCGTCCTGATGCAGGGCCCCGAACGCATTCGGGGCGGACCTACGCAACAGGATATTGCTGGGCTTTACATCGCGATGGACAACATCCTGACTGTGCGCATAGTCCAGCGCGCGGGCAATCGGGGCGAGGAGATTGCAACTTTCAGCGACGCTCAGTCGTTCACGGCGATCGAGCAATTGTGCCAGACTGTCACCTTCGACAAGTTCCATGGCAATGTAGGCGCTGCCTTCGCCGGTGGCATCCCCAACCTGCAACGTCTGAACAATATGCGGGTGCCGTAAAGCGGCCATGGTGCGGGCTTCCTGACGGAAGCGGTCGCGGACCGCGGCATCGGCGCCGGGCGACAGCATCTTCAGGGCCACGAAACGATCTTGAATCTGATCATACGCCCGGTAGACGGTTGCCGCGCCGCCACTGCCGAGACGCTCGCCCAGCAGATATCGACCAACCTGTTGGTCGGCCGGAGCGCCCCCGGATGCAGACGGGAAATCCGGACGATTGTCAGCAGCTTCCGCAGTCCGCTCGTCGGCCTTAAATTCTGTTGCTGGTGGTTCAGACCTTTCGGCCAAGCCGGTAGAATCCCTTTGCTCAGAAAGCATATCTTCTCTACAAGCTCACGCGCAATGACTATCCGAAATGGATCTCTGCCGCCCAAACGGAGCGGCGCAATTCAACTCATCCCGCTAAGCGGTTCGTGAAGAGAGTCGAAATAAGAAGACTAATTCGGCTCTGCTGCCCTACCATGGCGGCGCAATGGATTCTTTCTTGCCGCCACGCCCGATGCGCCAACGCTTATGCAGGCTGGTCTGGGCGCGAGGGTTGAAAATCTGTCTATAGCGCATTATAATACCAAAGAATAGAGAATAGGGAAACAAGAAATCGAGAGCGTGGACTTAATTTCGCACTTATTGTGATGGGCGAATTGAAGTCAAATCTACATCTCCCTTATAGAGTAATGCAGAAAACGCTGACCGCAAAAAGCGGGACGGGAACGCCGAGCGCCGCTTCGATCACTTGCTTGTCTCCCCCCAACAGAGGCGGCGCGCCCTATTCTGTTGCCAATACGCCGCACATGGAGCGCAGAGACGCGTGAGTCAAATTGCAAGATTGGTCTGCCAGAGCGGACCGGATGCAGGCACGGAATACGAGCTCTCGAAAGAAACGATGCTGATCGGGCGCTCTGCGAGCGCCGACATCACATTGAATGACAATTTTGCCAGCCGTAAACACGCTGAGCTGCACTGCATCGACAATGCCTACAGGCTGCACGATCTTGAAAGCAAGAACGGTGTTTTCGTCAACGGCGGCCGTATCGCGCCAGGCGCCACAGCTTGGCTGGAGGACGGGGACGCGCTCCAATTCGCCTCAACTCGCTTCCGCTTCCAAGACCCATCGGCAACGATCACCGCGCCTTTTCTGGAAGCCTTGGCAGAGACCGGCATCCGGGTGGAACCGGCCACACGTCAGGTCTTTATCAACGGCAAGGTGCTTGTTCCACCTCTAAGCGTAAAGCAGTTCGACCTGCTCTGGTATCTCTACCAGAATCGCGGGCGGGTGGTCAGCAAAGATGAACTGGCCAATCAGATCTGGGCAGAGGCCAGCGGCGATGTGTTCGACGCCAGCATCGACCGCATGGTGAGCAGAGTGCGCAACCGCATCGAGACGGCAGCGGCGCCCGGCGAGTCACAGTCGCGCTTGCTCGTAACCGTGCGTGGATACGGCTATCAACTGACTGATCAATAGCGACTTCGCCACCTTCCAAGAAGGCCATGTCAAGCCCGACGCCTCGTCGAGTTTGCTGATTCGAATGGCCGCCGAAAGTCAGTTGTCATCTACGCTGCAACCACAGCTCCTCTCTAAAAAAGCCACACGCGAAAGTAAATAGCAGTGTCCCGCCGTCCGCACTTTCATTGGCCGTAAGCTAATGATCGTAGGTGAACGGTCCGATTTGTGTTTCACAACGTTCAGACTTTCGGTCACACTCCTGACATATCCTTGAGACGTTGCCCCGCTCGGCGCCCGGCTGGGGCGTTTTATCAATCTGGCAAAGCGAAAGGATCTCCCCATGGCTCCACTTCACAGCGCTATCGCCCTCGGCAATGAAGATATCATTGCAGCACGCAGTCACAGTGAGAGCAAAGCATCTCTGGCGGCACAGTCTGGGAATCGGTCTGCGGCAGCCCTCGCGCCCAGCGACGGAGCGTCACCGCAGGCTCATATTCCGGCTGCCAGGGCAGGGGATGAGCAGGCGTTCCAAGGATTGGTCGAGGCGCATTGGAGCACGGCGGCGCGTCTTGCACGCAGCATTCTGAGGACAGAGGAAGCTGCCGCGGACGCGGTGCAGGAGGCGCTGATCAAGGTCCACCAGGCGATGCCGCGTTTCAAGGATGGCAACTTCCGTGCGTGGCTGCTGCGCATTGTTGCCAACACCTGTTACGACCATCTGCGCCGCCAGAGACGCCAGCCCGCGGTCAGCCTTGACCAGCTGGTGGAGGAGTCTGAATTGGAGGCGGCGGACTATCGGATCGATCAGGACCCTGAGCGGTGCGCGTTGCGCCAGGAAAGACTGGCCGATCTCAGCCGGATGGTCAACAGACTACCGTCCTGGTATCGGGATGTTGTCATCCTCGTGGACATCCACGGCTACGATTACGGCGAAGCCGCGGTCCACTTAGGTCTGCCGAGGGGCACCATCAAGTCCCGGCTCAGCCGCGCCCGCTCCAGCCTGCGCGATCAACTGCTGGCGTCGGATCTGTTGCGCCAGCCGCCCAATTGAGCCTTTCAGCCGATTTTCGTCGGCGAGGGACAGAGCTATGCTCCGTTCCGGCTCAGTGCCTCAATGCCCTCTCGCAGCCTCTCGATGTCTGACTCGTCGTTGAAGAAGTGGGAGGAGACGCGCAACAGCGTCGGGTTCGGCACTGAGCGGATGAGCACACCGGCCTCTGTCAGGCGGTTGACCGCTGTGGCCGCTTCGATACCGTCGATTGTAAAGCTGGTCAGGCCGGCGTGGGACGGCGTGTGGATCAGGCGCACGGAGGGGATGGCGGCGAGGACCTCCCGCGTATGTCGAGTGATTGCCTGCGTGCGCTCGTACAGCCAGTCCAGCCCTAGTTCTTCCAGCCATTTCAGGCCGCTCCACATCCCGTCGAGCGCGGGCCGGTACGTGGTGCCGACTTCATAGCGTCTTGCGCCGGACGGTGGAAGGAAGATGCCCGTGTCGTCGAACGCATCACCGTCCCGCAGGCTCGGATAGCCCACATAGGTCTGAAGCAGATCCGCCAGCCTCTCCCGTTTGACATAGAGCGCACCGATTCCCTCCGGCCCGCACAACCATTTTTGGCCGGGAATCGAATAGAAATCAGCGCCCAGCGACTGCATTGCGAGCCGGAGCGCGCCGCCGGACTGCGCGCCGTCCACGGCAATCAGGCCGCCATGCCGGTGAACGAGCGCGGCGATGCGGGCTATCGGCAGTATCGTGCCGGTCTTCCAGGAGACATGGGCGACCGAGACCAACCGGGTGCGCGGGCCGATGACGCGCTCGAACTTGCCTACGAGGGTATCTTCATCATCGTCCACACTGAGCGAAACGACGCGGACAGTGAGATTGAAGCGCCGCGCCACAGCATAGACCGGCAGCAGCCCACCAGGATGCTCCCAGGAGTTAGTTACGATCTCGCCGCCGGGCCGATACTGCAAACCCCAGGTGGCGATGTTCATTCCGTCGGTCGTGTGATGCGTCAGCGCGACTTCGTCATCCGCGCATCCAAGGACGCGGGCAAAGCCGCCCCGCAGCGCAGCCGAGGTGGACCGGTTGGATTCGCCGATGCTGGCGTTAAGGCGGCCAGCGGTCAGCTGTTGACGGTTCGCTGCTTCGATGGCCCTTGCCGCGACGCGACTCAGGGGGCCATAGCTACCCGTATTGAGATAGGCCGCGCTCTGTATCGCCGGAAACTCTTCTCTGACTTCGGTTAGATTCGGTTGCATTGTCTACGTCCTCGTCTGGAGTACTCAGGATTCCGCCTGCACGCTATGGCCGGTTGACCGCGCGCAGCAGGACTATCAGCCGGTAAAGGCCCACTGGCCTGGTCCATGGGTCCGCAAATACAGATCGACCGCACTCTCCGGGTTGCTGCGGAGGGGCGGAGGCTGGTTGCGCAGCCACTGGGGGAAATCGCTGACCCAGGGCAGCCCGTCTTCAAGCGTGCGCAGAATCAGTTTGGAGACGGCTTCGCTGGCCTCCATCTGTCCGCTGGAGCGGAAGGCGCGTACAACCCGCTTGCGGTCATAGGTCAGCCGCCGAAAATCAGGCTGCCAAGTCGGTCGCCGGTTCTCATCGACCAAATCCAGCAGCATATAGTGGGCGCGGGGATCGCCGTTGTAGGGCATGCCGACGCTGCCGGGGTTCAAAACTCGCTGCCGAAAGGAGCGCACTGGCCCGTTATCGGACTCAGCCATCTTCCCCGCAATCATGCGATCCAGTGGCTGGTGCGTGTGACCGCAGATAATGAAGGATTCATCGTAGATTGCGATCTTGTTGGCGACCTCCTCTTCCTCCGCGCCGGCCACGATGCCCGCGAACGGGTCGCCCGGCAAGCCATGGAACAACCGCAGCCGCGGCGCACCATCGATCTCGATCAGCAGGTCATGCGGCAGATTGAGGAGATGGCTTATGTCCATTGGGCGCAACTGTTTCCACGTCCAGTGGACGATGGGGAAACGCTGCCGATCGTTGAAGAGCGGCCAGCCTTCAGATGTATGGAGCAGAGCCAGAACCAGATCATGGTTGCCCTGCACCGAGAGCCAGTCCCGCTCGCGCAGGATGTCCAGCACCTCTCGCGTCCACGGGCAGCGGTTGATCAGGTCGCCCAACAGGAAGACGGCGTCCGGGGCTTGCCGGTCGATGTCAGTCAGGACGACTTCGAGGGCGGGCAGGTTGCCATGAATGTCGCCCAGAATGGCGAGGCGCAGAGAGCGGCTCATGCTGACTGTGCCGCCGTCAACGGATCGCGCTCCTTCACATAGCGATCGCGTCCTGTGGCGTCGCCGTAGGCCGCAAAGGACTGCCTTATGTCATTTGCATCCGGGTCATGTCCGTTCGCCCAACACCAGCGAAAATACTGAATAATCTCGGGTTCGGCGGTCACAAGTTCCCAGTAAAACAGTTGGGCGATGACGCCGCCGGCCTCCAACAGTCCTTCGGTGGAAAACGCCTCAAGAACCGGTCGCCGGTCATAGGGCGCCCGCTGATGCAGCACCTTCCAGCCGCCCGGCTCCTCGCTTTCGGGCACAGACTCCAGCAGCGCAAACTGGGCGGCCGGGTCGCCGTTGAGGGGGAGGCCAATGCTGCCGGGATTCATTAAATGCCAATGCCGTCCCGGGGCGCGTCGTTCTCCTGCATCCTCCGAAGTTGCTGCCGTGGTGGAACTTGAAGTCGCTCCTGCGTTGCCATGCTTGGAAAGCGCGCCGCCTTCGTGTGGATCGGTCATGGGATCCACGAACTCTGTCTTGTGTAGATGTCTGTCCACCTGCACATGGGTATGCGCGGAGACAATAGTGCGCTCCTCTATCGAACTGATCTTGGGGATGATCTTCTCCGCTGGCATCTCTTGATAGAAGCCGACTCGATTGCGCCCCGGCACCCCGTGGGCGACGCGAATTGACTGGCAGCCGGGAAAGCGCAGGCAGAGTTCATCGGGCAGGGCGGCCAGATAATTGGCCTGCTCTGCGCCCATGCGCTTCACCAGCCAATGAAGGCTGCCCCAGCGTTCCGCGTCGTCCGTGCCTTTGGGCGCGCGCTCGGTGCCGTAGTCAAGCAGATAAAACTCGTGGTTGCCGCGCACCACCACCCAGTCAGAGGCGCGCACAACGTCGACGACGCGATTGTTGAACGGCGCCGGGTTGATCAGGTCGCCATCAAGAACGACGTAATCGGGTTGGAGCCGTTCCAATTCGGTCTGCACGGCTTGCAAGGCGGGCAGGTTCCCGTGAATGTCGGCAAGTATGGCCAGTCGCATGGGCAGGAAGTGGTTCAGCCGCAGTCGATCTGCGGCCTTCTGACCGCTATGCTACATGGTGGGGAGAAAACCGTCAAACGGGAGCGGCCAGAAGATCACGCCCGGTCCGTTCTGGATGCCCGGTCAACGAGCGCCGCCGGTTGGGGAGCAAGCAACTGTCTGCTTACAGGGCGCGTCAGTTGACAAGCGGACTACCACTCGCTAAGATCGGAAACGGTTGGCGGTTGGATTTTCTCGAATCTGAGACCTTCTTGGGGGGAAGAAATGTGCGGTCGATTTGTCCTGCGGGCCTCGCCGCAGAATATGCAGACGCTCTTTGATCTGGATGAAGCGCCGCCCACAGCGCCGCGCTACAATATCGCGCCGACGCAACCCGTGCTGGCCGTGCGCGCAAATCCGCATGGCGGCTTACGGGAAGCGACCTACTTGAACTGGGGCCTAATCCCATTCTGGGCCAAGGATCCCAAGATCGGCAGCCGGATGATCAACGCCCGCTCAGAGACGGTCACCCAAAAGCCCTCCTTCCGCGCCGCGTTCAAATACCGACGCTGCATCGTGCCCGCCGACGGATTCTACGAGTGGATAAAGGAGAAAGGCGGCAAACAACCCTATCTGATCGGACTGGAATCAGGCGGCGTTTTTGGCATCGCCGGGTTGTGGGAACACTGGGAGCAAGACGGCTCGGTGATCGAGTCCTGCACGCTGCTGACGACGGAGGCGAATGAGATGATGGCGCCGCTCCACCACAGGATGCCGGTCATTCTGGAGCCGCAGGACTATGATGAGTGGCTCGATCCGAGCGTGCAGAAGGCGGATCCGCTGCTGCATCTGATGCGGCCTTTCAGCGGCGCGGCGATGCGGGCATTCGCGGTCAGAAAAGTCGTCAACAACGCGCGCAACGATGAGCCGGGCTGCGTCGAGCCGCTCGGCCCGCACGGGGATGTTGGGTAATTCGTATTGTGTAAACCAAGCGGAGTGTCTTTGTTTCCTTGTCACCACGATCCATCGCCCAATCCAGTTAGTCTGCTTGCAAGTGAGGCTTCCAGATTCTATGACGACGACTATTGAGACGAAAACAGATGCAAACCGACTGCCCGATGACGACAGCTTGCAGGGTTCGACCTTCAAGACGCCGCCGGACAAGCCGCCGCAGAGGTTGTTCGTTCCCGGCCCGACCGACGTGCATCCGGCTGCCCTCGCGGCGCAGGCTGCGCCGATGATCGGCCACCGCAGCGACGAGCTAGAGTCGCTTTTTGGCAAGTGCAGCGAGCAGTTGCAGCAGCTTTACCACACCGAGGCACGGGTCTTCACCGTGGCGGCGTCCGGATCGGGACTACAGGAGGCGGCCATCCGCAATGCGGTCGACCGGCGGGTGATCAACTTTGTCAACGGTGCGTTCAGCCAACGCTGGCACGATGTATCGGTCGGCTGTGGCAAGGAGGCGATCGCGGTGCAACTGCCCTGGTGTACGGCGGTCAAACCTGAGCAGGTGGAAGAGGCACTGCAAACGGCGCGTGCCGATGGTCGCGTGGATGCGATCACGGTCGTCCACAACGAGACGAGCACCGGTGTCGCCAGTCCGGTCGAAGCCATTGCAGCGAGCGGGCGGCGGGTCAGCCCGGACACATTGATTCTGGTGGATGCCGTCTCCTCTTTCAGCGGGGTGAAGCTTCCTTTTGACACCTGGGGGCTGGACCTGCTGCTCACCTCTTCGCAGAAGGCGTTGGCCGTTCCGCCTGGGCTGGCCTTCACAGCGGTCAGCGACCGGCTGATGGAGCGCGCGGCCACGCTGACTGATCGCGGTTGGTATTTCGACTTCCTGCAGCTCGACAAATACCGCCAGCGCAGCACGACTCCAGCCACCCCGGCGATTTCGCTGCTGCGGGCGTTGAGCGTGCAGTTGGACCGCATCTTCGCCGAGGGGCTGGACGCCCGCTACGCCCGTCACGCTTACTGCGCGCAGATGAGCCGCGCCTGGGCCCTCGCTAACGGCTTCGGCCTGATGGCGGAGGCCGGCTATGAATCCGACACGGTTACGACCGTCGAAAACAGTCCGGGCCTGGACATCGGCGCGCTCAACCTATTCCTGGCTGAGCGGGCGATGCAGATCGCCAACGGGTACGGCCCATACAAAGGCAAAGCCTTCCGTATCGGCCACATGGGCGAGGTGTGGCCGTCGGATTTGAAGCGCCTGTTCGGCGCGATAGAGGAATTTATGGCCGAGGAGCGAAGTTGAGACTGTTGGTTTTCTCGGACCGGTGGATATTCCTTGAATTCAAACAGCCTACAGATTGAGGAGAGAAGATTGAGACGTTTTCGCGGCTCCCAACGACTGACAGGCTGACATGCTCTATCTCGTCGCCACCCCTATCGGCAATCTCGATGATATTAGTCTGCGCGCGCTGGAGACGCTGCGTGCGGTCGATCTGATCGCGGCCGAGGATACGCGCAAGACAGGTCGGCTGCTCAAACATTACGCGATCGACACGCCCCAGTTCTCTTACTTCGAGCACAACGAGCCACAGGCCGTGGAGCGCATCATCGGCGCGCTGCGCAGCGGACGCTCGGTGGCGGTGGTGACGAACGCGGGCACGCCGGGCATCTCCGACCCCGGCTTTTCCGCGGTGCGGCGGGCGGTGGAGGAAGGGCTGCCCGTCTCCGCCATCCCAGGAGCGACCGGGCTGATCGCCGCGCTTGTGCTATCCGGGCTGCCTCTGCACAGCTTCACATTTCGCGGCTTCGCGCCCCGAAAGTCCGCGGCAAGGCGGCGCTTCCTGGAGGTGGACGCGGCCTCGCCCCATACCCTCATCTTCTACGAGAGCCAACACCGACTGGCGGCATTCCTTGCCGACGCGCTGACCGTCTACGGCGACCGTCCCGCGGCGCTCGCCAACGATCTGACTAAGCTGTACGAACGCGTGCAGCGCGGTGTAATCTCCACTCTGCTTGAAACGGTCGAGGGGAAGAAACTTCAGGGGGAATTCATCGTAGTCATCAAGGGCAAGAAATAGCTGACAAGCCTTCCTGCCTTCCTGCCCCCTTCTCTGTCGAAGTCATTTCGTTGGATCCTCTTGTTATCGTGAAACGAGAGACCCGCCGCCGGATCATCTGAATGCAGAGTTCACAACTCGGTGAGTTTGGGCTGAGCAGTGTCTTTCCAATTTTGCGTTCAGGTCCAACGCGAAACTGGATCCCATGTCAGGCAGTCAGGGAGGAGTCACTGGTAACCAGATAACGAGCATTGGTCGAGCCATCTGCGTTCGTAATCGTCTGAGGAAGAAGATAGACGGGGAAAAGCACTTGCTCCAGAAATACAGCCGTCACTGTGTCTTCCGGCAAAGCAAGTTGGTCGAGCTTGTGAAAGCGATTCTGCCTTTTGTCCCGTTGGGAAAGAGCGATCTTGCGATTGGTCTTGAGCGCCATGATGAAATCTTTTCGGAGCTTCTGTTTGATGTATTTCATGTTCTCAGACGAAGCGAACCAGATGTCGTTGAGCACATAGCGAAAGGGAATCTGGTTGCGCATACAGGTGTGCAACAAGGAACGAAAGTGCTCGCTCTTGGTCACGCTGCTGCGTCGCTTCCTGTTGCCCTGATTGTCAGTAAACCAATCGGTCTTTGTTACCAGCCGGTAAGCAACCGGTATCGAGACCTCGTCAACGGTGTATAGAGCAGTGATAAAATTTATGCCTTTGACTGCCCGTCCACGAGAATAGTCGTAGTGCCAGCTGATGAGTTCATTTTCGTCGGCGCTGGGCTGTTCGATTATGCAGTCGTAAATTGTGATGAAACCTCTTTCCTCCTGCATATTTCGCACCCGAGGCTTGACCATTTGCCACCAGTCTTTCGGTTCCATCCTCCTGCCGCTACGCAAGTGACTGACTTGAGAGTGGTTTATTATCCAGTCCACCAAGGCCGCCATGCCTGCAGTCTTCGGTGCAAAGTTAGAATTCATCAGATGGTCCGAATACACATCATACAGCTTTCTTTCCATCTATCACCTCCAAGGTTGATTCCTATCATCTCTTAAGCAACTGCGCGCCCTGCAATGTCCACTCCACTTAAGGATTGTCGGACGAAGTCCCTGTATATCTTCGTCAGGTCTCGCTAACCCAGGCAGGCCCGTCCAGACCCACACTTTTACACCCGTTGGTGTCCATCCCATTGCGAAGGTGATGCGCGCCTATGCGATAGAATAGGGGATTCCGCTGCTCCAGGCGGACAGATCGCTGACTCGGACATAGAGGAATTCCATCTCTCCCCGGCGCAGGGAAGAACTCACAGTAGTCTCTACTGTGCGGCTTTGGGCGAAGGCTGCCCGAACGGGGAACTCAGTGAGGGGGCCTAGGAAGCAAAAAGCACGGCACCAGGTTTCTTCACTTTGAGAGTCGGTATGCCGTGCCGTTTATCCTGCCTCATGTCTATATTCTTGAAGGGAATTTCATGTGCTGCATCGACATGGAGAAGTGTTTCCAACAATAGCCCTTTTGCATCGTCTTTGTCTCGCTCAAATGTCCCAGTTTCGGTTACAGAGTGTACCGAATTCGGCCATGAAGGAATCGAAGAGGCCATGTGGCGTTTACTGATGGCAGAGCGAAGCCTTCACCGCAACCGGCGCCGTTGCGTATAGATGGAAGCAGGAATTGAAAATGGGGCGCTTGATCTGTCTTCGGAATCGGAAATCGGAGGGAGAGAGCTACCGCGCGGCCCTGGCGAGCCGACGCTTTCGCTCCCATATTGGCGCGGACGTGACGAGGGCCACGCCCGCCAAAATGCAGGCGCCGCCCAGCAACTCCTTGCCAGTGGGAAAGAGGTCGAAGAGGAAAAGTGACCAGAGGATCGCCGCCACCGGGCTGACCGCCAGGGCCACGGCGAAAATGCTCATGTCGAGTTGACGGAGCGCCCAGTAGTAGAGAAAGCGGCTGATGACGACATCAACGGTGGCGACCAGCAGGAGGATCGGAAGCGCCTCAGCGCTTGGCAGATTCAGAGCGCCGCGTGCGCCGTTGATCATGGCCAGGATGACCGCGGTCAGCAGGAGCCGGTAGAAGAAAAAGTTGAGCAGATCGACCTCCCCCATGTTGCGCTTGGTCAACGCAGTATGCAGCGCGTAAATGAAGGTAGAGCAGAACACCATCAGCGCGCCCACGCCCAGATAGTCTCCCGACTGAAAGGAGATGACCACCAGCCCGAACACGGAGATAGCCGTACCTACAACTTGCAAAATACTGAAGCGTTCGCCCAGCCACAGCAGGCCGAAGCCCAGGCTGAAGACCACCGTCATCTTGCCCACCATGGCAGCGACGCCCGGGTCGATATATGCCATGGCCGCGTAGTTGAGGTTGGTGCTGACCGCAACGCAGATTCCGATTGCCAGAAACGTGGGCCACTGACGAAGCAGCGGCGCCAGGCGCAGCCGACCGAGGGCAAATCCGAGGATGCCGACTTCGAGCGCGGCGAAGCTGATCACATAGAATGCGCCCAGCCCCGGCTCGATGTAGGGAAGGAGGAGGCGGGCGAAGACATAGTGCAGACTGTCGATCATCAGCAGGCTGATAAACAGCGCCACGCCGCGCGTGCTGCCCAGCTGTCCCCTGCCGCCGCCCGACCATAGCGTGGCGACGCGACTTCTGCCCGGCCTGTCCGTCATTACATCTTCCTTTTTTTGAGGTAACTACTCAGCCATTACCCAAAGTGCGACTTTCAAAGGGCAACCAAGTCATCCAAGTGTAATAAATCGTGTTTGGAATCTGTCTGAAAAGGTCAGGTTCGGATCAAAACGGCACAAATGGTGCGAATTATGGCGTGTAGATGGAGGATTCACGCTTTCCGGCAGCCATTTTTGGCCTTTTTGCCGATGACCGTTCTTTTTCAAACAACCTCCCAGACGAGGCTGAGTAGTTACTTTTTGAGGAGCGCGGGACGACGAGACAAGGGGCGTCTAACTACCAGGCCCGGTTTTCCGCATTTCGAATTGTGTACAAGGCGGCGAAACGTCCGCATAACAGTAGCTGAATCCGCTGTTCATCTTATAGGGTATCCTCAGCAGATGCCAAAACGGGCGCGCGGCAACTGTGCTAAAATAGAGGGCGCGAGCGTAGCTTTAGCTATTGTGTCCCGCGAGTTTCTGCAGACCGGTTCAAGGCATTCTGCGAGCCGCGCCCCGCGCCATACGAATTACGCAGTTCGGATAACGCAATAAGCAATGATCCGCAAGATCATCCACTTCGACCTAGACGCCTTCTACTGCGCGGTGGAAGAGAAGCGACATGAGGAGTTGAAGGGCCTGCCGTTTGCCGTGGGCGGGCGGCCTGAGAGCCGGGGCGTTGTCTCCTCCTGCTCTTATGCGGCGCGCCGCTTCGGTATCCGCTCAGCGATGGGCATGGCGCAGGCCGTGCGTCTGTGCCCGCAGCTGCGCATCCTGCCGCCGGACATGCGGGAGTACGGCCAGGTTTCCAAGCGCGTGATGACGATTCTGCATGAAATTACGCCACTGGTGGAACAGCTCTCGATCGATGAGGCCTTCCTGGATGTAACCGAGCGTCCCGAATACGCCACCGCGCTGGCTCGGCGGCTGCAAGCGCAGGTCGAGGAGAGGCTGGGGCTGCCCTCCTCGTTGGGCGTGGCGACGAACAAGCTGGTCGCCAAGATCGCCACTGACGTGGGCAAGGCGGCTGCTCAGTCCGGCGACTACCCCAGGGCGATCCAGGTGGTGCCACCGCAGCGGGAGGCCGAATTCCTGGCGCCGCTGCCGGTGGACGCGCTCTGGGGGGTCGGCCCGCGCACGCGTGAACGGCTGGCCGCGTTGGGCATACACACGGTCGGCCAAGTCGTCGCGGCGTCGCCGGACGGGTTGGCGCGTCAACTCGGCAAGCTGGGCCATGATCTCCACCGCCAGGCACAGGGGATTGACCCGCGGCCCGTGATCACCGAAAGGGAGACCAAATCGATCAGCCAGGAGACGACCTTCGCCCAGGACGTAGAAGACACGGAGACGCTGCGGCGGGCGCTCAGGCAGCAGGCTGCCGAAGTCGGCGCGCGGCTTCAACGCGGTGGACTGGCCACGCGCACGGTCACGCTCAAGCTGCGCTGGTCCGACTTCACGACCCGCGGCCGCCAGATCACCTTAGCGCATCCCGTGGACGACGGGGAGGAGATCGCCCGCATCGCCCTGGATCTGCTGGCGGCGCAGCGGACTGGCGGAGAGGCGGTGCGGCTGATTGGTGTCGGCGGCAGCGGGCTGGTCCCGGCGGTGCGTCAGATGAGCATCTTCGACCTGCCGGCGGACACGGAAGCGTATGCGAAGACCGCACAACTGAACGAGGCGGTGAAGAGTCTGCGTAAACGGTTCGGCGAGGACGCGATCAGACGCGGCAGCGAGTTGTAAGGAAAGTTAGAAGCGAGCAAATCCGGGCAAGACGGCAACTTCGTTTTGACCTTCTTCGCATTCCGAAAAGGCTGGCGAAGACACTGTGTATGGGCCGTTTGCCCAATCGCACGCCCCTCGTCCACCTGAAACATCCCCAGGGCGAGTGAAAATATGGCGCATTTTTCTACCCCATCATCGCGTCGCCGCGCCATTCGATGTCGATGCCAACATAGTCCTCCACCACCGGCTTAAGATGCTGCGGGACGGCCTTCACAAACGCCTGCGCGCTCTCAGAGAGCGGCCACGGCGCGTCCACAGGGTATCCGCGCGGGCGGAAGCCAACGCCGCAGGAGAGCCGCACGCGGTCGATGCGGTTGGGAAAGGCGGAGTGGTAGGTGCGAGAGGCGAAGACGATCTCATCGCACGGATCGGTGAAGAGAGGCACCAGGCCCGGGATGTCGAAACCGACGTAGCTGTGCGGTTCCGTGCCCTCGGGGTAAAATGAGCGCTTGTCAGGGGTCAACTGGAATCCCTCCGGCCCTTCCCAATCCTCTACGTGGGAGTCTTCAATAACGGCCAGCCCGCCGTGTTTGGGATGCGAGCCGGTGATGTAGAACCAGAGGCCGGACGGCCAGGGTCCGCGGTTCAGCACGTCACCTGAGCTTCGAGGGGGGCCGTCGTCGAAGCCATGCCAGTCGGTGTGCCACGAAAGCGGCGCGGAGCCGGGGTTGCGTAGAATTGCGGCCGTGCGGTTGATCGTCAACTCGTCCGCCTGGCTGAAGACCCGCTGCGCCCGCATAAACGGCTCATGGTCGAGCAACTTCCACAGAGCAGGCGAATGCTCAACAAAGGAAGTATGAGTGTAACTGTTGCCTTCGCCCAAAGTGCCGTCCGGATCGAGCACCTGTTTGACCGACTTCTGAAGCTCCTCCACCAAGGCATCGGTCAGCACGTTCTTGACGATGGCAAAGCCGTGCGTTTCGACACATTTCTGCGCAGCGTCCAACTCATCGAGACTGAACTCATAGCGGTAGCCCAGTTCTGGCTTCTGGATGTGACTGTAGTCCATGCGAAACTCCTCGCGTAGTTATCCTTTTAACGAACCGATTGTGATCCCCTGGATCATCTGTCGCTGCATCAGCAGGAATGCGACGATGGGAAGCACCGACATGAGAATGGCTGCCGACATGCTGATCCCATAGGAGGGGCCGGCGCCCTGAATCTGGGACATGATTATAGAGACGCCAACGGGCATGAGGGAAAGTTACGTAGCAGCATTGTCCTGAAGATGATTGGCGGCCAGCAATTTGATGACCTCGGCGTCGCTCACTTGGCGAAAGTCGTCGTACCATGCGCCCACACCCCAGAATGGGGACGGCGTCAGCAGGGCGACTGCCTGGTTGACCGGATAGGAAGGCGCGGCCGCGGCGCTGTCGGAGAGTGTCGGAGCGTGCGATTGCAGCTCGGCAAGCGATTTCGGCGGAGCAACAGGGACTGCCGGCACGATCTTGTGTGGTCTCTGGTAACTCAGGGCCAGGATCGCGGCGCGCATGGACGCGCCGGTTGCCATCCCGTCGTCGATCAGAAAGACGGTGCGGCCTTTGACAGGAGCGGGTGGGCGCGCGCCGCGGTAGAAGCGCGCCCGCCGCGACAGTTCCCGCTCCTGCTGGCGGGCGATCTGATCGATCACGTCCTCGCTCAGCCCAGTCTGTCTGATGACCTGCTCGTTGAAGACCTGTACGCCGCCATCGGCAATCGCGCCGAAGGCCAACTCGCTCTGGCCGGGCACGCCCAGCTTGCGCACCAGAAAAACATCCAGGGCAGCGCCAAGCGCACGCGCCACTTCGTAGGCCACGGGCACGCCCCCGCGCAGCAGGCCGAGCACGAGCGGATTCACCGCCTCAATCTCATGCAGAGATGCGCCGAGTAGCGCGCCGGCCTGACGCCGATTGCGGAAATGTTTCAACGTACCATTTGCCAAACAGCAGCCTCTACAGACGATATTGTTGGCAGAAGAAGGGAAAGAGAAGGGAGGAGGGAATAGAAGGGGATGAGAGCAGAAGAACGTGGAGCGAGAAACTCACTCCTCGTTCCTCACTCCTCACTCCTCGATTACGGTTCTCGATTGGGGTCAAGCAGCCACGCGACCAGGTTCTGAATCTCCTCCTCGCTCAGCTTTTCGGCGAAATTCTCTGGCATCTTCCCGATCTCGGGGCCGTCGTATGTCGCAACCACATAAGCGCGAGGCTCGACGATACTCTGGTAGACGTACTCCTCGGCCGTCATACCTTCGACGCGGCTCCCGGCCCGTTCGTATAGGTCGGCCATGTTAGGACCAGTCAGGCCCGGCTCATCCGCCTGTCTTGCATCGAGATTGTGACAGGCGAAGCAGGCCTCGGACTGCCACAAATCCTGGGGCGAACGGATGTTGCGCGCCTTGTACTCTTCTTGCGCGGCGGCCTGCTCCTCCTCGCTTAGCAGGAGAAAGGCGGTATTCTGGAACTCAGCCGCCTTGGTCACATCCTCGAACGGCTGAAAGGGATCCTCCTCCGGCGTCTGGGCCAGGGCGGACTCTTCCCAGTTCATCACGTAAAGGGTCAGATCAACAACCTGATCGCCCCGCAGCGGCCCGCCGAACTGTCCGCCCCAGGTCGGCATGACCTCCGGCCACTGGCTCCCGGTCTTGCTGGGGCGACCGGCCGCGATGGTCAGTTTCACGTAATCTTCAAGCGAGCCGGCCCAGCCCACATCTTCGAGTCGACCCGTGCTGGTGAAGAAGTAGTAGCTGTTCAACCCCGGCCCTTTGCCGAGTATCCCTTGTCCATCCGGCCCGTGGCAAATGAGGCAGTTATTTGAGAACAACGTTGCGCCGTTCTCGATAGAGCGGCCTTCCCAGTTGACGGTCTGGGCTTCCATGCGCGGGACTTCGCTCACCAGAACCAGCAACAAGATAATAATGCCAACCAGGGCGGACAAAATGCCCCATATAAGTTTGGCAATCGGAGACCTGACCAAGAAACGATGCATAATCGCTGGATTACTCCCCTACAAGAGCGCCGGACAGACTCTTCCAGCCGTCTGATACATAGTCGAAAAACAGTTGCTTCCAAGCGTACTGCTCCCAGTAAATGGAGTCTTCATGCAGCCAGAAGCTCTTTTCATATTTGCTTTCATTGCCCTGCGCGTCAAACCAGAAGATCTCCCATTTCAGCTTCTTGAGGCCGGCTTGAACCTGGGTGATTGTCACCTGGCCGACAGGCGCGTTGAAGTCGGGGTCCTGCCGCCGGTAGTAATCGACGCCTTCGTGGAACTCGTGCAAAAGTTCGTTGAATTCGTGGTCATGCACGTCGTACTCTTCATCGGTGCGCCAGACGCCGACCGGCAGATGTTGATATCCGATTTCGCGCGAAATACCGGAGCCTTCTTCCGGCATCATGTCCTGTACAATCTCCACCGCCGGCGCGCCCTCCACCGCGTATTCGGGCGTGCCCATCCAACTCAGGATGATCATCACCGCGCCGGCCACGATACCGGCGACGATGGCTACCTTACGGTCTTTGCCGCGGCGGCTGGGGTTATAGTCCAGGTAAGGAATGGCCATCAGCAGCACGAGCAGCACGCCCGGCATAAGCACGCCGGCGATGAACTTGTCAGCGATTTTCAACATCCCTTGCAACCAGTAGAAATACCAGGGCGCGACCGTATGCAGAGGCGTTGACTGCGGATTGGCGATATGCTCCAGGGGCGCCTGGAAGAAGAAAACCGTCAGCAGAATCAGCAGTGTCGTGACGACTGTCATGAAACTCGTTTCGTCGACCAACACGTCGGGCAGATAGTAGACCCGTTTGTCGGCGGGCACACGATTGCCCGTGTCCTCTCCCACCTCCTCTTCGTCCGCCGGCAGGCTGATGCCAAAATGGACGACCTTGTAGTAGTGGACGAAGAAGAAGAGGACCAGCAGCAGCGGCAGGAAGAGAACATGCAACAGGTAGAAGCGCAACAGGCCGTTGGCGCCGATGTCGGGCGCGCCGCGGGCCAGCAGATTCACCGTTTCGCCTACGACGGCCGGGGGCACCGCCTCGGCCATCGACGTGCCGATCGTCACAGCCCAGAAGGCCAGTTGATCCCAGGGGAGTAGGTAGCCGGAAAAGCTGAGGAACAGGGTAAACACCAGCAGGAGCACGCCGGTGAACCAGGTAAACTGGCGCGGCGGTTTGTAGCTTCCGGTGAGATAGGCGCGCACCATGTGAAAAGTCACGATCGCAACCATTGCCTCCGCGCCGAGCCGGTGCATGTCGCGCAGAAATTGGCCGAACGGGATATTAGTGAGCAGCAGAATCATATCCGTATAGGCCCGTTCGGGCGAGGGCGCGTACCAGATCATCAGCAGAATGCCGGTGATCGTTTCGACGATGAAGAGATATGTCGACAGCAGTCCCAGGCGGAACGTGTGGGTGAAGCGGGTAACGCTTTCGTGATAATAGGTGGGTTTGATGTGGAGCAGGAAGGATTCCGCGTGGGGCTTGAGGCGCGGGTTGGGGCGGCCTGGCGGGTCCCCCTGCAACATGCGGCGGAACTCACCGGCATCGATCCCGGCAGTAATGCGGGTGAAGACGCCATCCGCCGCGGCAGCCGCCGCACCCAGAACTCCCTTTTCGCGAATGTCTTGTTGTACGCCCATCTGGATCTATCGTCTCCTGGTAAGAGAAATGCAGATCGAAAGTACTCTCCTACATGTTCAGGCAGGTTATTCCTTCATGAGGAAATGTGAGAGCGCTCGGCGGCCCTGCAAGAAGCCTACCCGTATCTACTACGATTTCCGCTGCCGGCGAGGGCACGGCTGGGGCCTCGATCAAGTTAGCAGTAAGTTTCGTCACGGCTACAACAGTGCGGCGCTCAACGACCTCGACAACGAATTGGTCAAGCGAGCGGGGCGCGGGTCCCAAAATGTAGTCTCCGTCGGGACAGAACCTGGAACCGCACGCTGGGCAACGGATATAGTTTTCGGCAGAGTCCCACCAAAGTTTTATTCGCACGCCCTCCCAATTGTGCGTACAGAGAGAATACAGGGCGTGCGGCCCCTTTTCGGTGTTGACAAGCCAAAACGTTCCCTTTGGATAGGCTTGAGGTTCACTGCCGACAGGAGGCAGGTTGGCAGCAAGGCCAAGATGGAACGTTCCGCCCAACTCCCCAGCAGGGTAGCGGGGGTAGGCGAACTGACAGGCGGCCAATCCACTCCCCAAAGCCAGCAGACCCATCGCGCCGGCCCAGGCGTAAGTCAGAACCTCACGCCGATTTATGCCTTCGCGACCGACTTTGAATGACTCGAGAACCGCCGCGCGGCTAAGCGGCACAACCCGTTCAGCGGCGCTTGTTGTGTCAACTACACCCCGAAGTCTTTGCTGCCGCAAGCTCTGTTGGACAGTCATTTGGTTCAGTTTCTCCATTCATAAAGAACGAAGCGTGAGTTTCCTTCGCGCCCGTACGCATGGCGCGCATCTTGAACCTGTTCCGTTTCAGGCGGCGGTGTCGTTGCCTTTGTCCGCCGACACTGCGACGGCTTTGGCCGGTGATAAGGCTTTTGACTTACCCGGAATGCGCTTGCCGGTATCGACAACGATCTCCGCATCCGGCCCTGATACGTTTGGCGCCGCGATCATTTCGCCTGCGTCTTCCGTCTCCGAGACGACGGAACCGCCCTGAACGACTTCAATCGAGAACTGATCGAGAGAGCGTGGGGCAGGGCCTTCAATGTAATGCCCCTCGCGGTTGAACTTGGAGCCGTGACAGGGACATTCGAAGCGGTTGTTCGAAGGCTCCCATTTGTAAAGACAGCCCAGATGAGTGCAGACCATGTAAAGCGCGCGCGGACCTTCATCGGTATTGATCAGCCAGAATTTTCCGGTAGTGTTGGCCTCCGGATCGATGCCTATCTGGGGCAAGATGGTTGCAGCGCCGAGCAGGAATTTGCCGCCGAACTCACCTTCACGGAAGCGGGGATACATGAACTGATAGGTAGCAAGGCCGCTCTCGAGTGTTAACAGGCCCAACGCACCGGCCCAGGCGTAGGTCAGAAACTCTCGCCGGTTGATGCCTTCCTGGCCGGCTTCGAACGCTTCAAGGACCGCCGCGCGACCGACCGGCGCAACCCGTTCTGCCGCCGCTGCCGCGCCGCTGCCATTGCTCTGCACAGACGACGGGGCCTGCGCGGCCTGGGTGGCCGCCGCGTCTTCCCGTGGGGCCTCTACCTGGGCAACTGTCTCGGCAGGGGCTGCCTCTGCGACAGGGGAAGCCGCCGGTTGAGCCGCAGGCGCGGCGTCCGCCGCGGTCATCGTCGCCGGTAAAGGTTCCGGCGCCGCAGCCGCTTCAGTTGTGGGCGCGGCTTCATGCGTTGCGCCGCCACTGCCATCGCGCGGCGGCAGCATCACGTTCACATCCACGCCGCGTCGCTCGGCAGCCATCTGCTGCGCACGCTTAACCCTGTCAAGCCATGCCTGACTCACTTCCGCCATGGTGCCTGACCTCCTTGGAGAAGGAATTGCTCGATGCGCCCCTGCTCGAGAGGGGCGCAATGCCCCCTTCCCGCTTCTCGCCCCTTCCTCACCCTACCAGTACGTTGGATGGTGCAGCTTCCTCGGCCTGTCCGGGCCGCTGCATCGTTCACTAGAGTTACGCTGAGTATAGCAGGCGGGCATTGCATTGTCAAAATTATCACAAACGGTTAGGTAACGTATTTGAACTCTATCGCAGCCAACCGCAAGTCGTATCCTCTTAAGTCAGAGCCGCGCTTACAGAGGCGCAACGGGGGAAGCGCCATAGCGTGTCTGCTCGAAAACTGGCGTGAAACTCGGTCGGGTCGAGTACGCGAAAGGCTTCTGTTCGCAAATCGCGTAGGAAATGACGATTCGCCGAAATCAGATAGGGTATGTACAGCCACTCGACAAAGGCTCCGATAAATGCATCACCTTTTTCGGGTAATCCAAGTCTTACATATTTCTCGACCAAGTTTCGTGGAATTGGATCATCGACGATGAAAGCAGAATCGAAAGCAGAAAACAACTTGTAGAATCTTTGCACCTGCTTGGGCGTGGTCAGATTCCGATTCACTTCCTGCGCGATCAGGCGGGGAATAATCACTCGGAGATTTGGGCCGATTGCACCGAGCAACCATACAGAGTCGTTATCGCTATCCTGCAAAGCCGGAATAAAGACACTGCTATCGATACAGATGCGCATATTCGGCATCGAAAATCTCACGTCGCGTCTGGCGTAACTTTTCGACGACTTCCTCCCGGCTAGTTCCGACCCTCAGACCTCCATCGCGTTTTATCTGCTCGCGCAACTCATTCAGATCGCGCAACCATGCGCGCCGCTGGTAAGCGGTCTCTACGAGTGTAGTGAGCAGGTCGTCTGGATTGATCTGCGCTTCGACGGCAAGTTCCTCGAGCTTGGAGTAGAGGGAAGCTGGCATTTGAAGCGAAACGTTCTCTGCGCTCATGTTTTCCTCCTCGCCACGGTATTCATTCCTTTGGGGATTTTAACACACACTGCCATCTTTTCTTACCAAAGATGGAGAACAATTAACGCGCGCTGTGTTGTTTTCGAAAGCAATGCCACCACCTTACGCGCTCAACTGCGCGAGGCTGGCGTTCACCTGTTCTCGCAGGGCCTCCAGTTCTTTCAGCTTGTCCCGTTCGCGCTGCACCACCTGTTCCGGCGCCCTGTCGACAAAGTTCTCGTTGCTCAGCAGCCCTGCGGTCCGGCTAATCTGTCCCTCCACATTGGCCAACTCCTTCTCGATGCGGTTGCGCTCGGCGGCCAGATCGACCATGCCCGCCAGCGGCAAAAAGGTCGTGATGCCGCCAGCGGAAAGTTGGACAGAGGGGCCAGAATTGCTCCCGTTGGCATTGCTCTCGATGGCAACCTGCGCTTCGTCCAGGCGCGCCAGATTGGTGAACAGCTCCAGATTCTCCTGCACCAGGCCGCGGCCGGCGACGGCGAAAATGGCGGCAATGCGCCGTCCCGGCTCGACGTTGTATTCGGCGCGGGCATTGCGGATGGCGCGCACAATCTCCTGGATGCGGGCGAAGCCATCCTCCGCGGGCGCGTCGCGACGCTCCGCCGCGCGGGGCCAGCGTTGGGTCATCAACGCCTCTGCCCGCTCTGAAACGCCGGGGAGATGGCTCCAGATCGCCTCGGTGACGTATGGCATGAACGGATGCAGCAGCCGCAGCGACTGTTCGAGCGTATAGGCCAGCACCTGGCGCGTCGCCTTGCGCGCCTCGGCCTGCTCGCCGTAAAGCCGGGGCTTGGCGGCTTCAATGTACCAGTCGCAGTATTCGCTCCACAGGAACTCGTACAGCTGTCGACCGGCCTCGCCCAACTGCCAGTTCTCAATTAGTTGGGTCACATGGCTTTGCACCGCGTTCAGGCGACTAAGAATCCAGCGGTCAGCCAGCGTCTGCTCGGACAAGGGTGGCAGAGCAAAGGTTACACTGTTGCGCTCTTCTCCATCGCTTAACTCAACTTCGTCCGGCTCAAGATTCATCAGCACGAAGCGGGCCGCGTTCCAGATCTTGTTGGCGAAATTGCGGTTGGCTTCGATGCGGCTGACGCTGAGCTTCATGTCGTTGCCGGGCGTGCTGCCGGTGAGCAGCGTAAAGCGCAGAGCGTCGTTGCCGTACTCGCTGATCAGATCCAGCGGGTTCAGTGCATTGCCCAGGCTCTTGCTCATCTTGCGCCCATCCTCGGCGCGTACCAGTCCGTGCAGGTAGACGTATTCGAAAGGCGGCTCGCCGGTGAAATACAGCCCCATCATGATCATGCGGGCCACCCAGAAGAAGATGATGTCGTAGCCCGTCTCCAGCACGGTTGTCGGATAGTAACGGGCCAGATCTTCATCGGTTACGCTCGGCCAGCCCAGCGTGCTGAACGGCCACAGTCCGCTACTGAACCAGGTGTCCAACACATCTTCATCCTGTTCCAATTCCACAGTGTTGCCATACCGTTCGATCGCCTGCTCCAGCGCCTCACTCTCGCTGCGCGCCGCAAACTGCAGGCCGTCCGGCCCGTACCAGATGGGGATGCGATGCCCCCACCACAGCTGGCGGCTGATGCACCAGTCGCGGATATTTTCCAGCCAGTGGAAGTAGCTCCTTTCGAACCGTTCGGGCACGATCTTGATGCGTCCATCCTTGACCGCGGCGATGGCGGCCTCGGCCAGGGGCTTCGTCTTTACGAACCATTGGGTGCTCAACAGCGGCTCGACGATGGTATGGCAACGCTGGCAGTGTCCCACCTCGTGGACGTGGGGCTTCTCGCCCACGACCAGACCGACGGTGCGCATATCCTTCCATATCTTCTCTCTGGCGGCGAAGCGATCCAGCCCGGCATAGGGGCCGGCCGCTGCGTTGAGGCTGCCGTCTTTGTTAGTGATATTGACGAACGGCAGGTCGTGGCGCTGGGCGATCTGGTAGTCGTTCGGGTCGTGGCCGGGCGTCACTTTGAGCGCGCCGGCGCCAAATTCCGGGTCCACGTGCTCGTCGGCGATGATGGGGATCTCCCGCTCCAGCATCGGCACCAACGCCGTCTTGCCGATCAGGTGGGTATAGCGCCCGTCCTGAGGATGGACGGCCACCGCGGTGTCGCCCAGGATCGTTTCCGGTCGGGTCGTGCTGACCTCGACATGGTTGGCCCCCGACGCAGCGCCGTCCTGTTTCTGCAGCGGGTAACGGAAGGTATACAGCTTGCCCTCGATCGGCTCATGCTCGACTTCCAGGTCGCTGATGGCGCTTTCACAGCGGGGGCACCAGTTCACCAGATAGTTGCCGCGGTAGATGAGGTCGTCGTTGTACAGGCGGATGAACGCCTCCAACACGGCATCGCTGAGGCCATCGTCCAGGGTGAAGCGTTCGCGGCTCCAGTCGCAGGAGATGCCCATGCGCCGCTGCTGGCGGCTGATCTGACCGTGATATTCGTCTTTCCAAGCCCAGACCTCCTCGACGAACTGTTCGCGGCCCATCTCGTGACGGGTCGTTCCCCCTTCGGCCAGCTTGCGTTCGACCACATTCTGGGTGGCGATGCCGGCATGATCCGTGCCCGGCACCCACAGAGTCGGCCTTCCCGCCATGCGGTGATAGCGGATCAACATATCCTCGATCGCGCTGGTGATGGCGTGTCCCAGATGGAGTACGCCGGTCACGTTGGGCGGCGGCATGGAGATGACGAACGGAGGGGCGTCCGGGTCGGCCAGCCCGCTCTCAATCTGCTGTTCGGGGCGGAAGAAGCCCATCGACTCCCACCATTCGTACAGCTTCTCTTCCCACTGTTGGGGTTCATAGATTTTGGGCATTTCCTGAGTCATGCGATTTTCCCTTTGCGTGCTGCCCCATTGAAGAAGGTGGAACAAAAAAAGTCACCTCATCCAAAGGACGAAATGACTCCGCGGTACCACCTTGGTTAGCAGGCGGCCATTTCTGGTTAAGCGAACGGCCACATGCTCTCTCTGCCGCGATAACGGACGGATCCGGGGAGAGTTACGCTCTATACCTGTTCACTCTCCCAGCCTTCCCGGCGACATTCCCCCTAAGAGAGCCCGGCGTCAAGCCAAAACGACGCTGCGAGCCATCTGTGCGCTGCGGTAACGAACGCCCCTTTCAGCCCAGGGGGGCGTTTCTCTGCCGTCCGTGCGCGTGGGTACTCCTCCGGTGCGCTGCCTTTCTCGATAATTTGAGCGCAGTATAGAGTGTGAGCGCGGAGTTGTCAATTTTGCGCATGCCTTTTAGCGCACGGTTGTCTGAACTGTGATTTATGTGATGTGGGGATGGGCTGTGATTAGGACAAAGGCGCAGTTGCCGAGAAACTCGGGGTGTCCACAGAATCACGGATATACCCGTTTTGTTTGCTTGGATAGCGAAAATCCGGTAGGGTGAGTCGCCGTTATGTCCTTCTTCGCCTGCCGCATGCTGTGAAATTAGTTGAAGGGCGCGCGGGAGGGGAAGTCAGAAATTTCTGACTATGAATTCCTCGACGAGGAACGAGACGGGGAAGGGGTGTTGCGCTTTGAGGTAGTTGATTGCTCAGTCCCATTTCGCTTGACACTGCTTACCAAGCGAGGTGGGTTGGCAGGGGGCTTACTGGGAGAGGAGGCACTACCCTTCGGTTGATAAACGTCCCGCGCTCGCACATACTGGTTACTCCTGCCCATCGGCTTCCTCCTTGCTGTCAAAGGGCCAGAACTCTACTGTACTTACTTCGCCCACGCCGAGATATACGCCCTTTTCCTGGAACGATGGAGAAGAACGCTCTTCATCAGTATCGTACATCCATTGAATGTATATATCCCGTCCATTAGGCGTGGAAGCTGCGAAAGAATCCTTGCCGTAAAAGCCGGCGATTGTGCTGCCGTTCTTCAAAGTCACCAGAACCCACTGCTCTTCTGCCCGGCTGAATTTCCTGTCCCAGGCTGTCGGGCTAGGATGAATCGGAAATATACGAAAAGAACTGAGAAGGCGAAGAAAGAGCTCTTCCTGGATGTTGATCCCCAAGACCAACCCTAAGAGAGCGGGCCCATCAAAAATTATTCCGAGAAAGGCCCAATCGGAGCTTGCGATGACAGCAACATCAAGAAAACGCAAGACCAGCGTACCATAAATGACTGAAATTGTCACATAGGAGAGGAACTGGGGTGCATCCAGGATTTTTGCGCAGCCGTTGTCTGAATTGTGGCCTTCGGGACATGGGGATGGGTTCTGACTAAAGCGCAGGCGCATTTGCCAGCATATCAGGACGCGCCCATCCGCCAGTTAAGAAATTCGGATAGCCCCAAAATGCTGGGGACGAGATTTCATTTTGGGTCGCAGGCAGCGAATTCGCGTGGGTCCCGGATTTTGGGTCGTGACGCGGGAATCGCCGTGTGAGCGAGCTGTCAGGGGGTGGATTCCAGGAAATTTCTTGCGAAAATGTCCGCTTTGTCCGCTTTACCCCCCCCCCCCATTGATTACTATACGAAATGAAACGTTCTTTCGCGTTGACGGAGGCTGGCGCTGTTGGCAGACGGCCAAGGCGTGCATTTGAAGTTTTTTGGCGGAAGACCTTGATGGAAGGGCCATCACAAAAAATCTTCAAAAACGGGGGTTGGCTTTGCCTGACCGATGCACAGAGGTATTATACCACATTTCAGTTTTGGCAGGTGACAGGCTCGGCAGATGGGTGTATCCAGGATACTTGGCGCGCTTCTCGCCCTATCTTGTCAGCTGCGCCGGGTGCGGGCGAGACGCCCGCGTTCCCAGGGGTGATTCCCCAAATATGGACCGCACCCCCCGCGATCCCAGGGGGATATGCAATAATCTCGGATGCACCCAGGAACTGCTCCCGGTTATCAGGCACAGATGTGCCAACCATAAACTGTGATCGAATTGAAAGGGCAACAAAGCCTGGGACAACGAACACCAGGAGTAGTGAGATATTGTTGATAGACAATAGTTCGGCCATCGATCCTATGCTCCTCTATGCCAACCGAACGGAGGGCTGCTCCAGGCAGGGCTTGTACCACTAGTTGGGTACGCTCTAGGTGTCGAGAACAATTTGCATAGGACGAGCCTCCATATGACCTTGAGCTTGCCCGAAATCATTATGACACATACGTTCGTATCCGTTAAATGCAAGTGTTGCACGCCTTAGCGTGTCCCAGAATTTAGGCACCCGTTACTGGCCCGTCAGCCTACATAGCGTATCCGGGGTGACTTGCGCGTATGCAGCACGCCTTCAAGTGAGTAGAGAAGCAGCGCCGCCCAGATGAAGGCGTACCCGACCAGTTCCACGGTCGTAAACGGCTCTTTGTACAGGAACACGCCGAGGAGGAACTGCGTCGATGGAGCAAGGTATTGCATCAGCCCCAGACTCGATAGGGGAATCAGACGCGCGGCCGCGCCGAAACTGACGAGGGGAATGGCCGACGCGACGCCGGTGCCAAGCAGAAGAGCGATACGCGTCCAGCCGCCGCCGGCCCATGCGCTGTTGCCCTGTTGTCCCGTATAGAGCAAGATGAGCAGCGCCGGCCCCAGCAACAGCGTCATCTCCAGGCAAAAGCCTTGCCCGCCGCTCAGATCGATCTGTTTTCTTATCAGTCCATATATCCCAAATGTGAACGCCAGCGTCAGCGCGATCCAGGGCAGTTCGCCGCGGCTGAGCGTCAGATAGACGACGCCCGCTACGGCGACCAGGACGGCGATCTTCTGGCCGCCGCGCAACCGCTCACCCAAAAAGATTGCTCCCAGCATTACGCTCAGCAGCGGGTTGATGAAGTATCCCAGACTGATCTTGGCGACATATCCGGTGTTGACCGCCCAGATGTAGGCGAACCAGTTCACGGCGGTGAGGAGGGCGGCTGCCATCACAAGCAGGAGTGTGCGCGGGGAGCGCCACACCTTCAACAGCCAGGCTCCGTCCTTCAGTATAGCCAGCGCAATCAACATGGTGACTGCCGACCAGATCAGGCGGTGGGTCAGAATCTCCAGCACAGGCAGGGCCTGCAACGCCTTCCAGTAGATGGGCAGGACGCCCCATGTACCGTAAGCGAGGAGGGCATAGAGATAACCGCGATAGGAGGAGATATTCATAGTGACGGCACTAACCGTTCATCCTGTGCCACCTCGAAGCCAGAGGTTCGCCCCCTGTTCCGCAGACCATCGACCAACGGTCACTGAACAGTTCCTTTCAGAATCAGGCGATGCCGGGCCGCCTCCTCAACCGCCGCCCGGCTCCAGGGCATCTTATGATAAGCCCCTTCCAACCACATGGGAATCTGATCGGCATAGTTGCGGCTGACCGGATGGCCGGACTGGCCGCTGGCCGTCACGCTTTGCGCGGCGTCCCAGTTGCCGACATCGAGAATCTGCCGGTAGCTGGCCTGAACCTGGACCAGACCGGGGGGCAGCTCCGGCATGAACGCGGTCTGGTTGGGCGTGGCGCCGTCGCCGCCAATCGGATACGGCCCGCGGTTGAAGAGCCAGCCGAGGATGGGCGCGCTGCCCAGCGTGTGGCTGTAGCGGATCTGGTGCATCCGCCCCCAGGCCCAGTTGCGCGGCGTGGGATTCACGTCGCGGCGCAAACGAGCCACCGCCAGTTTGAGCGCCGTCTCGATCAATTCTTCTCTGGTGCGCCGTCGGCCGCTGGCTGCGTCGGCATACCAGGGCGAATCTTCCTCCTTTTGCAGCAACTCCAGCAGACGCGTTTCAGCGCGGAGCATAAAGCCGTTGATCAGGAAGATCGGGCTGCTGCCTTTGCCCAGATAGCCTTCGGCGGTCGCGCCCAGTTTCTGTCCGAAGGTCAGATTGAGTAGATGCAGAAGCGTATAATGGAAGACGAGCGCGGCCGCGCTCTCCTGATCCATGTGATAGCCCCAGTCCTGCAGCATGTTGACCGCGACGCGCACGTATGGATCGTCGCTCAATTGTCCGGTCAGCAGGGGCGTGAGGGCCTCCGCATAGAGGCTCGTCTGATCGAGTTGGATCTGCTCCATGTCGCGCAAGGAGAGCCGCTTTTTCTGTCCCAGCATCTCTTCGATACGCCGGGCCCGCCAGCCCGGCATCGTCTCGAAGGTGAGTACATGCGGGTAGTCGTCGCCGGTAATCTTGTTGTTCGCCGTCACGATCATGCCGCTGGTGGGATTCAGCAGCCGGGGCAGTTCATCGTCGGGGATCAGCCCGTCCCATTCGTAGCTGCTGCTCCATCCGGGCGCGGGAACCAGGCCGTTCCCACTGCGGCGCATCGGGACGGCGCCGGCCAGGCGATAGGCGATATTGCCTTCGCAGTCTGCGAAGACGAAAACCTGGGAGGGCGCGCTCCAGTCGGCCAACGCCGCGTCAAACTCTTGCCAACTCTGTGCCCGGTTGATGCGCAGGATCGCCCGCACCACCTTCCCCGGTTCGTGGCCGGTCCAGCGCAGAGACAGCGGCGCAACGGTCAACGCAGGATCGTCGGGGAAACCGGACTCTCCTTCCTGCGGCTTGAGCAACTCGCTCAGCAGAGGGCCGTGGCGGGTGATGACTACCTCCTCCACGTGGGGACGGGTGCGGTTGCGCAGGTAGATCTCTTCCCGTACAACGGTCGCCTCCTCCCATTCGCCCTCATACTCGAAGCGCGGCGGATTCCCGCGCCCGTTCTGTGGATGGGGGCGCTCGATGTACACGTCTTGCACATCCGGGAAGGCGTTCGTCATCCCCCAAGCGATCTGCTCGTTGTGCCCGATGATGATCCCCGGCGCGCCGGCGAAGGAGGCCCCGCTGACATGAACGCCGTGACCGGATGCGTCTGGTGGCGGACAGGACAAGTGCATCTCATACCACGCACCGGGCATCGACATGACCAGGTGCGGATCGTTGCAAAGGATCGTGCGCCCGCTGGTCGTCTTTTCGCCGGACACCGCCCAAGCGTTGCTGCCCTGCCCCATGCCCCGGCCGCCAAGTGGCAGCCACTCCTTCAGTTGCTCATATTCGTTCAACATCAGCCCGGCGGTATGCAGCATACGCAACGACTCTTCGCTGCCCGCGCCTTCGGCCACCGTCGGATTGGTGGCCGGATAATCAGGCTCCAGGTCGGCGGCCAGCGTCGGATCTAATTTGCCCGCCAACTGCAAGCGAATCAGTTCACTTTCCCAGTTGATGGACAGGCTCCAGGCCATCATCTTGCCAAAGGCCAGGATATCCAGCGGGGACCATTCCTGCGGCTGGCGGCGGAGCAGGTTGAACTCTGCGGCCAGTTTCCGCTTACGGCTACGGATGTAGGCGTTGACGCCTTCGCAATAGTGGCCCAGCGTCGCCGTCGTCGCTTCGTCCTGGGCTGCCAGTTCCAGTTCCGCGGCGCGGCGCAAGCCGACGATGCGGCTGAAGCGATCCGCGTCCAAAGCCACCGGGCCGAACAGTTCCGCCAGCCGTCCATGCGCGACGCGACGGTTCAACTCCATCTGCCAGAGTCGGTCCTGCGCGTGGACGAAGCCTTGCGCCCGCCACAGGTCCGCTTCGGTTTGGGCATAGATATGGGGAATGCCATGTTTGTCCCGCAGAACCTCCACCGCCGCGTCCAGTTCGGGAAGTTCCAGTTCGCCCTCGTGTTGGGGCGCAGGCCGTTGAACCAGCCACCAGTAGATGTAGATGAGCAGCCCGCCGCTCAGAAGAACGATGACGAAAAGGAGCGCGAGGGCCAGGATCACGGTTGTCAGGGTCATGGGGTTCCGTCTGTTGCGTTTCACTGGTCTTCAGTTCCGAAACAGATTGCGGTCCGCCGTTCTGCAATAGCGGTTGGTTGGTTGCTCTTGATCGCCGCGACCAGCCTACTCTTGGGCAGGGGCACGCCTTGACCCCGGTCAGCCGCGTGCTTCCTCGATTCTATCACCTGTGTTACAACCAAGTGAAATCAGGCCGCGATCCTTTTGATTCCGTTCCATCTCTATCAAGATCTGTCATAGTTTTCTCTACGAAATACGCAACACGCACTACGATCTGCTCTATGCGCACCGATCTCTTCGACTACGACCTCCCACAACGCTTCATTGCCCAACAGCCTGCCGACCCGCGTGACGGCAGCCGCCTGCTCGTGCTGGATCGGGCATCGGGCCGTATCGAGCACCGCACATTTGGCGAGATCGGCGCATTCCTGCGGGCGGGCGATCTGCTGGTGGCCAACGACAGCCGCGTGATCCCTGCCCGTCTGCACGCACATAAGCCCACCGGCGGCGGGGTGGAAATCTTTCTCCTAAGCCAACAGGACGATGACGGCAGGGAGTGGAGCTGCCTGGTGCGCGGGCGCGGGCTGCGCCCCGGCGTCGTGGTCGAACTGGATGCCAAGCCTATCCGGGCCGAGATCGTAGCTGAGGGGTCGGGCGGCCTGCGCACGGTACGTTTCGCGGAGCCGATTTCGACGCAACTGGGCGAACTGGGGGAGATCCCCTTGCCGCCGTACATTCACGACTTCGGCGGTGACAGGGGACGCTATCAGACGGTCTACAGCTGCGCCGATGGCAGCGTCGCCGCGCCGACTGCCGGTCTGCACTTTACGCCGGAACGATTGCAGGCTTTGCGCGGCCAGGGGATCGGCTGGGAGACAATTACTCTGCATGTGGGGCTGGCCACGTTCGGCCCGGTCACGGCTGAGCGGGTGGCAGAGCATCAGATTCATCGAGAATGGGCGCATCTGTCGGCAGAGACGGCGGGCGCTGTCAACGCGGCCAGACGGCAGGGGGGCCGCATTGTCGCCGTGGGCACAACGTCCACGCGCACGCTGGAGTTTGCCGCCACCGGCGCGCAAGAGATCGATCCCTACGGGCCGCATCTTCCTCCACTGGCAGTTGCCCCTTTCGCGGCTGCGGTCGATCTGTTCATCTACCCGGGCTACCGCTTCCGGGCGGTCGACGTACTGCTGACGAATTTCCATCTACCGCGCTCCTCGCTGCTGATGCTCGTCAGCGCGTTTATCGGCCAAATCCATCCACAGGAGCCCGATGGCGGACGCCAGATGCTGCTGCACACCTATGAAGTGGCAAAGACGGAGGGGTATCGCTTTTTCAGTTTCGGGGACGCCATGCTCATCAGGTGAAGGGCGTTTGTGTTGAATACGCGCTATTTTGCGTAATTCGTATTTCGTATTCCGTAAGAGAAGGCGAAACTTCAGCCAGTCCTGTGAAAACGCCCCGCAAGAGAACTTTACGCAATACGCTGTAGGCAATACAGGCTACGCCGCGATCGGTGCGGGCGGCGTTGAGGGCGTTATCGCATACTGCGGTTCACGATGCGCCCGGTTGTGGAGATCAGCGACGCTGGCGACATTCTGGGCCGCCATCCATTGCTGAAGTTCAGCGCGGATCATCTGGATGGCGCTTTCACCCCGCTGGTAGATGGCGCTGCCGACGCCGACAATCGTCGCGCCCGCCATCAACATCTCGACCGCGTCCTGGCCGCTGCTGACGCCGCCCGTGCCGATGATCGGTGTCTGCGGACAGGCTTTGCGGGCATCGTAAACGGCCTTGAGCGCGATCGGTTTCAAGGCCGGGCCGCTGATGCCGCCGCTGCGGTTGGCCAGAACAGGCTGGCCGCTGGTTGGGTCGAGGACCAGGCCCGGCATCGTGTTGATGGCGCAGAGCGCGTCCGCGCCAGCATGTACGACGGCCTGGGCAATGCGCCCAACGCTGGGCACGTTCGGCGCCAGCTTGACGATCACCGGGATCCCCTGATCCGCAACGGCTGCCTTGACATTTTCGGTAACAGTTGCGGCAGACTCGGCATTGGCGGCAAAGGGTTCGCCGAAGCTATCCTCAACGTTCGGGCAGGATATGTTGACTTCGATGCAATCGGGGCGGGCACGTGCGACGCTGCGGGCTACGTCGCCGAACTCGGAGGCCGTGCCAGCGAAGATGCTGGCGATGACGACAACGCCACGCGGTTGCAGTCGCGCTTTGGCCTCCAGCAACAGCCCAACCTCCTCCTCTACGCCGGGGTTCGCCAGCCCAATCGCATTGAGAAGGCCGCCGCCCCAGTCGATACAGGAAGGGTTGACGTGCCCGCTGCGCGGGGCCGGGCCACAGCTTTTGGCCGTAACCGCGCCGCAGCCGGCCGCAGCCGCCCGCTCCAGCAGACTGACCGTCGTCCCCCAGATGCCGCTCGCCAACACAAGCGGAGAGGACAGTTCGCAACTTAGAAATGCGACTGACAGTTCGGGATATTCTTTAAGCAATTTGAATCACTCGCCACCCTGCTCAGAATCAAACGATGCGCCGCCGCCCATTGCGCCAGAATCCAGGAGCTTCTGACGAATCTCAGCAGGAATGTGTCCGGTCGTTGCCAGAAGTTCCAACACCTCATTGAGTGCCAGGACGCTATGGACGCGGATGCCGACCTCCCGCAAGTTCTCGACGCCTCCCTGCTGCCTGTCCAGCAGCACGACCGCATCCTCGACCACCAGCCCAGCCGCGCGGAATAGTTCAACCGAACTGACTATGCTGCCACCGGTGGTGATCACGTCCTCGATGATGACGACCCGCTCCCCCGGCTGCCATAGACCTTCGATATCCTTGCCCAGCCCGTGGCGTTTGCCCTCCTTGCGATTGTAAATCAGGGGGACGCCGCTGGCCAGGGAGACAGCCGCGCCGATCGGCAGCGCCGCATAAGGGATCCCGGCGATGCGGTCGCACTCCAGCGATTCCAGCATTTTTGCATAGGCGTTGGCCGCCGCCTGCATCAGGCTGGGCTGGCTGACGAGCAGGCGCAGGTCCACGTAGAGCGAAGAGCGTTTGCCGCTGGCCAGCGTGAAGTCGCCGAACTGTAGCGCGCCCAACTCCGCCAGGCCGATGATTAGTTCTGTGTTTGGCGTGTAGGGAGAAGTGGGGGGCGCACCTTCTGCCCTCACTTTGTCGCGCAACTGTGTTCTCGCTCGGCTGATACGATCCCTCAACTCCTCCGCGGCCTGGCGGGGATCCTCCGCCTGGGTGACGCTGCGGGTGGCGGAGATGAGCAGCCCCAGTCCGTCCTCGCGCAGACCTGCTGCCAGCGCCGCCTCCAGATCGCCCCCTTGCGCGCCGATGCCCGGCGCCAGCAGCCAGGCGTCCGATGCGACGGCGCGCACGTCAGCCAGGGCCTCGGGATAGGTTGCGCCAACCACGAGTCCCACGTCCGGCGACCAACTGACAGCTTCCTCTGCCACCTGTATGAACAGCGTGCCATTCCTTCTATCACTCTGCCCACTGCGGACGGGCAGCCTTTGAAGAGTACCGGCGCTGGGGTTGGATGTGTGGCAGAGCACGAACAGCCCCTTGCCCTCATAAGCAGCGAAGGGCGCGATGCTGTCCTTGCCCAAATAGGGGCTGAGCGTGACCGCATCCACACAGAGTTCGTCGAAACAGGCGCGGGCATAGGCCGCGGCGCTAGAGCCAATATCGCCCCTCTTGGCGTCCAGGAGTACGGGAATGTGCGCGGGGACGGCGGCGATGGTCTTGCGCAGCAGGGTCAGCCCAGGTTGGCCAAGGGCTTCGTAAAAGGCGATGTTGGGTTTGTAACAGCAGACCAGATCAGAGGTGGCCTCGATGACGGCGCGGTTCCAGCGTAGCAGCGCGTCGCAGATACGAGTAGCCCGTGCGGCGGCGTGGTACTGTGCTGGGCAGGCCGCAGGCGTCGGGTCCAGGCCGACACAGAGCAGCGTGTCGTTGCGGCGCGCGGCCGCTTCCAGCTTGGCAAAAAAGGTCATGCGGCTTCCTCGCATTGACAGAGTTGGATTGCGCGACATGCCGCGTCGCCTACTTCGCTGGCGACGCGGCATACAATGCGGTTCAGCCAATGTTACGCTAAGCTGACGGATCGGCCAAATGAGCAGCAGCCGGAATTTCGGATCGGATTCGGTCGTTGGGAACCGTTGGACTACATCGCGGCCAACGCGGCCAAGTCGGCCTCTTTGAGTTCGGCGAGCATCCTTTCTTCGGTGTCGGGCGCGACAGGCTCTTGCGGCAGGCGAGGAGGGCCGCAGTCTATGCCCAGGTGCTTCATAGAAACGCGCAGTGCGGCGGCAACGCCATAATCGATCATCACGGCGGTCAGCCGATTGGCCCGCTTCTGCAGAGCCAGGGCCTGCGCCACATCCCCGTCCGCATAGCAGGCGCGCATCCGCCGATACGCGCCGGGCATCACGTTCAGCGTCGAGCCGATGTTGCCCGGCGCGTCCATCATCGCGGCGAAGAGGCACTGCTCATCCATGCCGGAGAAGATGGTCCAGCCTTTTTCATGCGGATGGTCGTCCCCTAGCGCGATGATCTGTGCGATCTCGTACATATTGGGGCCGGTATACTTGGCGCCGCTCACGTTGGGAATGCGGCAGAGGAGTTCCTTCATCAGCGTCGTCGCGTCGATCTGGCCGCCGAACAGGTAGGGGAAGAAGGGAAGGGCGGGCGCGGCAGCGGCAATCGCTTCATAGTGACGGTAGGTCGCGTCGATGCCCCCCAGATAAATGGGCTGCACTGAACTGACGCCGGCCGTGCCCATCTCCTGAGCATGAGCGGCGAGCGCCATCGCTTCGCGCGTGCTTACGCTGCCCACGTGGACAATGATCGGAATCCGGTCGCCGACCTGTTGCATGACCGTTTCGACCACGCTGCGGCGGCCATCGGGCGGTATCAGCAGACCTTCACCCGTGCTGCCGCAGAGGTAGAGGCCGTCCACCTTCTTGTCGAGCAGATAGACGACCAAGTCGCGCAGGACAGCCAGGTTTACGCTGCCGTCCGCGTTGGCGGGTGTGATGAGCGCGGGCCATGCGCCGTGGAACGTTGCGTTCATTCTGTTTCAGCCTTTGATGGAGCCGAGCATGATGCCCTTGACGAAGTAACGCTGGATGAAAGGGTAGATCATCAGGATCGGCAGGGTGGTGACGACAATCATGGCGGCTTTCAGCGACTCGGCCGGCGGGGGATCGATCAGTTCGGTCATTTCCGCCAGGCCGGAAGAGTCGCCGTATTGGCCGGTCCCGAACTCGAGGATGCCGCGCAAGACCAACTGCAAGGGGAATTTGGAGGGTGTGTTGAGGTAAATGGCGGCGTCGAACCAGGCGTTCCAGTGCATGACCGCGTACCAGAGACCGATGGTTGCGATGACGGGCATCGAAAGCGGGAGGTAGACGCGCAGCAGGACGGTCAATGGGTTGGCGCCGTCCATGACGGCAGCCTCTTCCAACTCGTCGGGGATGGCCAGCATAAAGTTGCGCATGATCAGCAGCCACCAGGGGTTGATCAGGGGAGGAAGAATCAAGGACCAGAAACTATTCAAGAGATTCAATTTTTCCACCAGGACAAAGTTGGGGATGAGGCCGCCATGAAAAAGCATGGTGAAAAAGATAAACATCGTGATGGGCACGCGACCGAAAAGCTGGCGTTTGGAAAGCACATAGGCCAGAGGATAGGTAAAGACCAGATTGAGTCCGGTGCCGATGAAGACGCGAGCGAAGGTGACTACATAGGAGGTTAACACGAGGGAACCCTGGCCCAGCAGCAGGTGATAGGAGGTGAGCACCGGCTTTTGGGGATAGAGGATGAACAGACCGCGCAGTGCGTACTCGCGACCGCTGATCAGCGAGGTGGAGACAACCGACAAGAAAGGTAACAGAAAGAGGAGAGCCAGAAAAATAAGGAAGGCAATGTTCATCCAGTCGAAGAGCCTCTCGCTTCGGGAAAATTTCATGGCGGCTCTCCTACCAGAGTCCCTCTTGCCCCAATTTCTGGGCAACTTTGTTGGCCATGTACATCAGAACGAACGCCAGAACCGACTTAAAAAGACCAACGGCCGCGGCAAAGGAGTATTGGCGGCCAATCAGACCGGCGCGGTATACATAGGTGTCGATAATGTCGGAAACGGAAAAGACGGAGGGCGAATAAAGGAGAAGAATCTGCTCGAACCCTGCGTTCAACATGCCGCCGATGCGGAAGATGAGCGTAATCACGATGGCGAAGGAGATGCTGGGCAGGGTGACGTGCCACATGCGTTGGAAGCGGTTGGCCCCGTCCATGGCGGCCGCTTCGTACATCTCGGGGTTTATCGTGGCCATCGCCGCCAGATAGATAATGCTGTTCCAGCCGGCGTGCTGCCAGATATCCATGGTCACGATGATCGAACGGAACAGGTGTGGGTCGGTAAGGTAGGCTTTGGGGTCTCCCCCCAACCCCACAACGAGTTGATTGAGCAGCCCGCCCTGGGGCGTCAACATGGCGCGCACGATGCCGGCTGCCACCACCATGGAGAAAAAGTGGGGCAGGTAGGAGATGGTCTGGACCGTGCGTTGGAACACGCGCATGCGCAGTTCATTGATCAACAGGGCCAGGATGATAGGCAGAGGGAAGCCGAAGATCAGCTTGTACAAGCTGATGACCACCGTATTTCGCATCACATTCCAGAAGAATATGGAATCAAAGAAGTTGCGAAAGTGCTTGAGGCCGACCCAGCGATCCAGGCGGAACATGTCGTATAGCCCCAGAAACGGGTCATAGTCCTGGAAAGCGATAATGACACCGGCCATGGGGAGATACTGAAAGATGACGAAGTAGAGGAGGGGGAGCGCGGCCAGGGCATAGAGGAAGCGGTCGCGCTTGATCTGGCGCCATGCTTCGCGCCATCCTTTGCGCTCGGTGTAAGCAGAGGAGGCCGGGGTTACGGCCAGTCCTGGCTGCTCGCCGCCTAGTTGCTGCATCGATCCACCTCCAGGGGTGAGGAGCGGGTAAAGAGGAGAGAGGGGAAGTTACTCACTCCTCACTCCTCACTCCTCTCTCCTCTCTCCTCACTTCTTACTTCTTAGTTCTCGTCTATGCGGGGTGATAGAGCCGGAACTGCTCGGTGTAGAGTTCGCTCCAGCGGTCCAGGCCGGCGCCGTTCAGATCGTCTACGAAACTGCTCCATTCGGACAAGGGGCGATTCCCGGAGATGAACTTGATGCTTTCCTCGTCGAGGAAGCGTTCCAAGTCGACTTCGCCAGGGAACTTGTCGCGAATGGTAGTTCGGTCGTAGGGCACGTCGAAGTCGACGGGCATACGACCGCCATCATACTGGTTCCAGTAGGTGTTGATGTGCTGCCAGTGCCGGTTCCAATCGATGCTGCCGTCGGACAGTTCTAATTTGACCGCGGTTGCCCATGTTTCCGGCCCCAGCCCCAACGTAATCTGGAAGTCGCGCGAGTACTTCTCTTCGCAGACGGCGCTTCCGGCCGAGTATTGACGGGCGATCTTCTGCTCCTTGTCCACCCACTCCCAGTCCTCACCGGGGATGCCCCAGGAGGCGATGAGGTAGTTGGTCACGTCGTCCGGGCCGCCGGAGTAGATCCAGTTGACATACTTGACCACCTCTTCGGGATGCTCGGACTTGCGCGAGATCATGTACGCCTGGTTTGAGCCGGCGTTGTTGGTTTTGGCGATACCGGAGGGACCAACGATTTTGACGGAAAGGATATAGTCTTCGTCGACATAACCGGCGTCGCGGCGGATCTGATCCCACCAGCCGGTGATGCGGGAATACCAGCCGAGCCAGAGGCCGATTGTGAGGGTCTTGAGCATGGAACGGTAGTCGGGGTTGGCAAAGGACTCCTGCTGCAGCCAGCCGTCCTCCCACCACTGATTCATTTTGGCGAGCCAATCCGGGTAGCCTTCCTGCAGTTCGGCCGGCTTGAGCATGTTGTCGGCCGGGTCGATCCAGCGGGAGAAGCCGTGATCAGTGAAGGCGCCCAAGGTGTTGTACATGAGGTGGGTGCGGCCCATCGTTGTGATGATGGCTTCGGGGTGGTTGCCGCGCATGGCGAGGTAGGCGTCCTCCATGCCTTCCCAGGTGTCGGGCACATCCAGCCCGGATTCGGCGAGCCAGTCGGAGCGGAAGTAGGGGAAATGCGTGTGACCCATCAGGCCCAGGCGGGGATAGCCCCAGGTCGTGCCCTCAAAGTCCTTCATCATCTTCCAGTCCAGGGGGGAGTGACCGGCCAGAATGTCCTGCCCGTCCTGCGCAAGCAGTTCGTCGAGCGGCCGGACGATGCCTTTGAAGTCGGGCCAAGCGCCCTCGAACACATCCAGCGGTTCGGTGCCTGAAGCGATCAGCAGATTGAGCTTCTCGGTCCTGGCGGTTCCCGGGGGCAGGAGGTAAGCGTTCACGCGGACGCCCGTCAGTTCGAGGAGGTGATCGCGAACAGCCGCAGTTCGTTCCGGGCTGCCGCCGCCGGGGCAACCCGTGCTCGTCGCCACCCAGATGTCGATCGGTTCCATGTCGGCGTCGCCGTCACCGGAGGCCATGGGCGCCCCAGCCGGCACGCATGCAGCAAGGGCGGCCCCCGTGGCTGCCAACCCCATGCCCTGCAGCATCTGTCGTCGGTTCAGTCTGTGAGTAGACATTCTCTCTTTTCCTTTCACTATGGATTTGGATGGATGAAATAGACTTCACTCTATGAGACTCAGACCCGTCAGTCGCGCCAACGGCCTCGACAGGCGGGTCTTCCTAGTCATTCGCCACTGCCAACTCCCTGGGCTGCATCTCGACAACCGAGGTACCGTCCACGTCAACCCAGCGGCCGCACAGGTCCCCGCCTTCGCTGATCTCCATTTCAACTTCGGTTCCATTCATGCGCAGGATGGGATGGAAGTATTTGGCGACCTCCTGCGCTTCTCCGGCGATGTAATGGCCGATAAAGGCGCGGCGAAAGCGGTCGGCGCTGCTGTTGGGATAGCTGCCGTGAACAACCTGCCCGTTGAAGAAGACGACATCCCCGGCCTGCATGATGACCGGCTCCGACGCGATGCCATCGGGCAGGTCGACGGTTACGTCGGTAAAACTCTGGGTGGTGTCGGCGTCGGCTGTGCAGAGCAGGGGCCACGAGTGGCTGTCCGGCACCATCCTCAAGCAGCCATTCTCCTCGTCGCAATCATCCAGAGCCAGCCAGGCGGCGATGCAGGCGCCGGGTTGCACGCGCAGATAGTGTTGGTCCTGGTGCAGGGCCTGGCCGCGCGCGCCGGGCGGCTTGAAGTAGAGCATCGTCTGTACGGCGAACGGCTCGCGTCCCAGCAGATCGGTCATGCAGTCCCGCAGCCGAGCGTCCAGCATCCATTGCAGGCTCAACTCGTCCCAGCGGTGCATATGGATCATGCGCGGGTATCTCTTCAGCGGATCCTGGCTGCCGTTGTCAATGCCGGCCGAGTCGCCGGGATAGCTCCCCGCCGCCCGCAGCGCCATAAAGTGCTGGCGATAGCGTTCGACCTCCTCGGCAGAAAAGAGTTCGCGTACATTCAGGTAGCCCTGATTGTCAAATAGACGTTTCTGTTCGCTGGTCAGCATCAGTGTCGTTACCGCGTATTCGTTTGTATATTGAATGAGCATATACGCTCCGCCGTGCTTCGTTTCGCTGATGACCCGATGCCGAGCAATGTAGGCGCTTTGGATCAAGTGAAGCGTGCAGATCGCTGTCCAAGTAAGGGAATGACCCTATCTTAACCTGAGTTCGGAGTTAAAGAGCACCTTGTCAAGCTGGTAGAATAAGAGTTCTCCAACAATTCTCCACCAGCATAGAAAGGTGCTCAATGATGAGTATACTCAAATTGTTCTGTCATGTCGATGATTTCTGTCAGTTGTTGGCCACTTGGGAGAATGCCAAGCTGTTGGGAGTGGCTCGCAGGCGAGGACCGGCCCCACAGCTAAGCTTGAGTGAAGTGATGACGATTTTGATCCACTTTCACCAGTCGCATTAGCGTGATTTCAAGGCCTACTATACGCAGCATGTGAGCCAGCATATGCGGGCTGAATTTCCCCAGTTGGTGAGTTACACGCGCTTTGTGGAGTTGATTCCATCTTCCTTACCAGCATTGTGTGCCTACTTGCATTATCGGTTCGGTAAAACGACAGGCGTAGCATTTATCGATTCGACCCCGCTGCCCGTCTGCCATAACAGGCGCATTGGTCGCCATCGGGTCTTTGCTGACATTGCCACGCGGGGCAAGAGCAGCATGGGATGGTTCTATGGCTTCAAGCTCCATCTGATTGTCAATGACCAGGGTGAATTGCTGGCGGTTCAACTCACGCCCGGCAACATAGATGACCGCAAACCGGTCCCCCAGATGACCAAAAAACTATGGGGTAAGCTGGTCGGCGACCGCGGCTATCTCTCCCAAGCTCTCTTTGAACAACTCTTCGCACGGGGACTGCAATTGATTACTCCCATCCGCAAAAATATGCAGAATCGACTCGTTGTTCTCGAAGACAAGCTGCTCACGCGTAAGCGCTTCGTCATTGAGACCATCGTTGACCAACTCAAGAATATCTCACAGATCGAACACACCCGTCACCGCAGCACGACCAACTTTATCGTCAATCTCATCGCCGGTCTGATTGCCTACACTTGGCAAGCTAAGAAGCCATCTCTCCATCTCTCTGACAAAGACATGGCTCTCTTGCCGGCCCTAACCTAACTCCGAACTCAGGTTATCTTACGCATTTTTCCGGTTTGCGCAAAATGGGTGAGGGGATGGGGTGCATCCCATTTTCTTAAGCAAACGTTGTCAGAATCAGGATTTGCGGGATTTGTGGATAAACAGGATGCCGGGCGATGGGTGGTCATGGCGATTGCTGAGACCGCGACCAGAGTTCAAAGCATACTCACTTCACCCCTTCTTTCCATGATGTTCGGTAGCGCAATCGTATAGCCATTGAACGTGAGGCGTAACAACGGGAGGATCGTCTCCCGGCCTCACATTCAGCCATGCCTCTGACAATGCAGCTGCTTCTCGGGCAAGTGCGATGCTCTTTTCAGAAAATCCGTGTTCCCGCGCCCCATCCTCATCAAAGATAATTTTGTTGCCGCTTCCGGACATGAAGAGATTATCCATTTGCGACAAGTCTAGTGCCCGTTCAGAAAAGTTACTGCAATCTTCGTCCGGTGGCAATGGAGTAGGGATGAGCATGGGGAACGTTGTGCCAGGTGCGCATCCTAACATCAGAATCGCAAGAGTCAAAAGCCGTATCAGGGGTTTCACTGTTTTCGCCTCTCGAAATGATGGCTTGAAATCCTCTGTGCCTGGTCTTGGTACTTGACGGGTCCAAACACCTGGACCACACTCAAAATAGCACAGGGGCTTGGAGTTGACAGGCTGCCTTACATGGTCAAGGAACTTCGGACGGCCCTTCAATCATTTTTGCTCGGTTCGACGCTTTCGCCATCCGTTTCCGATTCATCCTCTACTTCGCCTCGGATTCGCCAGGGCGCCGGCAATAGGCCGTCAAGCTGCTCAGGCAACGGGGGCGGATCGTAGCCCAACTCGAAGGCGCGGCTGCTGTCGAGAGCGACATTGGCCGAACGAGCGGCAAGATATCGCTCAATACGCCCCTGCTCGAAAGGGGCGCCGTGTCTGTCCTGCTGGCTGGCATAGGTGTCCCACAAACTGACAGGAATGGCCAGCCGCTCGTCCAGCCTCAGAATGCGCAGGATCAACAGCCCCATTTCGTAGATGCTGATCTGGTCGCGCCCGCCCAGGTGCAGCCGTCCTGTCACGCGGTCGATCTCGGCGATATTCACATCGTCCTCAAAGCCGCTGCCAGCCATCTGCAGCAGTCCCAGCGCCGCGACCGCTGCGCTGACCGGCGTGCGGATGCCGTCGCCGAACAGCGTGACCTCCTGCAAGGCGCGAAAGGCGGCGACCATCTTGTGGAAAAAGGTCTCTCGGCCCAGTCCGGCATAGCCGATCATCAAGGGCAGCCGGCAGATCACGGCATCGCCATTGGCGGTCAGGATCCCCTCCTCGGCCAGGGCTTTGTGCTCGGCGTAGACATTGATGGGCGTGGGCGGGTCATCTTCGGCGTAGGGCGCTTTCGTGCCGTCGAAAATGAGGTCGGTGGATGTGAAGACAAAGGGGATGTCCTTGTCTCCGCAGAGGGCGGCCAGATTAATGGCCGCGTGCAGGTTGATGCGCAGGGATTCGTGGGGATACTGCTCGCAGTAGTCGAGATCGGTGATGGCGGCGGTGTGGATGACGGCTGCCGGCCGCACATCGGCCATCATCGCTTTGGTCTCGCTGAAGTCGCCCAGATCGATGCGCCCGCTGTCGAACTCGCCGAAAAAGTATTGGGCGTGGCGGCGGCTGGTGCGGTGGTAGGTTCCGACCGGATGCCAGTGTTTCTGCGCGGCCCGCAGAAGATGCGATCCGAGGAAGCCGGTCGCGCCGGTTATCAACAGTTTCGGCGGCATCTTACCAGCGCCAGACCTGATTCCAGGCGGCCATCCAGTCTGCGCCGACGCTGTGAACGCGGTATGGCGGCTCCAGGCGCACGCCGGGCCGACCTTTGAATGCGTCCAGATGGTCGGGCGCGCCTACGTCGAAGGTGATGGTTGTGGGGCTGCTCAACTGGTAGGGGGGCACGGCGCTGAGGTCTTGCAGGGCTTGTCTCGCCCCCTCTCCGATCATCTGGCGGGCGCGCACCGGTGGGATCTGGCGGGCGGCGTAGCGGGAAAGCCCCTTCTTGACCGCAATCGTTGTCAGCCCGTCGCCCAACAGTTCTGAGGACTCACGGCAGACCGCTTCGTCACCTGTTACCAGCAGCACCGGCGCGCCGTAATAGCCGCACAGCGCCGCGTTGATGCCCACCTCGCCCACGTCCTGGCCGTTGAACCAGAGATGCTGCCAACGCACGGTCGAAATCGTGTGGCTGAGGACGCCGTCGGCTGTGCCCGCCTTGGCGTGCATCCCGACCAGCAACACCGCGTCGCAGCCGGTTTCCAGCATATCAGTGTAGCGGCTCCAGGTGTGGTGGGCCACCCATTCGCAGCGGGGATCAAGCAGTTCGGGAATGAGCGAGTTGAAGGACCAGGGGCCGCCTGCGCCGTGACAGTCCACGACCACAATTTCGGTCGCCCCGGCCGCGTCTGCGCCCCGTACAGCGGCGTTGATCTCCTCCGTATATAGACGCCGCCCCTCCTCGTACATCGGCTCGCCGCCGTTCACCTGCTCCCAGACGACAATGCCGCTCACACCTTCCATGTCGGTCATGATCTGCACGCGCATCGTTCGACTCCGCTGTGATGAAAGGGAATTTGAGCGTATCCCAACGTAACTGCGCCTGCGCCCTGGGAGCGCAGGCGCCAAGGCTGCCTGTTCGCAATTGGGAGTCCGGTCAACCGGCGAGGAGAATCACAGACTGCGTCGCGGCCGACCTGTTCATGGCGTTGCGCTCAGAAGAGAGGTCTCGCACCAATCCGCTGGAACCGCCGCAGGCAGTGGCCAGTCCGACACCGGTTCCGGCTCCTCCAGCGCGCGCGCTTCCTCGGCCTGCCGCGCGTGGATCGCCCGCTCGATCGCGTCGTCGATGCGCTGCTCTGCCTGCTCCCAGACCTGCTCAAGCGCAAGACCCGTCTCGGTAATCAGCAGCGCACGCGCCTCTTCAAGCGCTTCCCTATCCGCTTCGGTCAGATATTTGGCCGAACTGCGCCAGGTCAAGTCGCGCACGGCCGCCGCGATCTGATTTGGATAGCCTGAATGGATCTGCTTGTCAATCAGCGCGCGGCGCAACCTGAACTCGTCCGGCAGGTCGACGGGGATTGACTCCAACGTCTCCATGACACCGGAAATGCGTCTGGCTGACATAACTGGGCGCACGCCAATCTGCTCGATGCGGCGCTCGGGCAGATGTACGGTAAGGCGGTTGCGTATAAACTCGATGACGAAATAACGCTGAAAGCCCTTGACCAGTTCCTTTTCCTCAAATCCTACGATCGTTCCGGCTCCGTGGGCCGGGTGGATGACACTCTGCCCGATCATGAAGCTCATTTGACTCTCTCCGTTCATCTGTTGGTCGACACCGGCGCACGATGCGAACACCTGATGCCTTCCGAGTCTCGGGTCCGATTGCAAAGTTTAGGCTCTGCAAGGTGTCGCCTGCTTCGTCGCAGTGCCCGAGACATTTGCAATTCGAAGATTGTCCAATTTGACTGCCGCCAATCAGCCCTACACCTACCTTCGGCGACAATCAGTTCGGCGAAAGACAGTCTACCTGCCGCCCCGCACTTCGCCAGATCCTCTGGGGCCGCGACTGTGATGCAGCGACCGGCTCAGGGAACTGCTGGGGACGTGGGCCGCTCTGCATCATTGTCTAAAAAAGAGGGGCTATGCAATTGGTAATGCTATCACGATTCAGGGCCGCATTCAATCCAGATGGCATCAGCATTTCTTGCTAAAGGAAGGCGTCTGTGGCCCATGACTGCGCGGGCAAAATACACTGGAAAAGTGGAACGCGGCCCCCTGGATCGGCGGCTTTTTGCGCTGTAATCTCCGCCTAAAAGTGTAACCGATGATTGGTAAGCGATATGCCTACGATCTATCTACGACGCCAAGAGAGCTACAGATCAGGGGCGCGATACGGACGCGTCCCAGACCTGCGGCGAGTTTCTCGAATAGTTAAGAAGGATGGAAGTAGTAAAGAAGGATGGAAGCGAACGACGCAGATGGGGAATGCGAAAAGGGCTTTTCCGACGCGTTTGGGCGGGAGGACCCTACGTTGTGTTGTATCGCCGATTGAAGTGATTAAATACGGCAGACTCAGCGGCCGGCGGCTCAGACCAGTTGGTAGCCGTGCCACAAGATGAAGGTGGCGAGGCCGCGCCAGGGACGCCACGCCTCGGCCATGGCATCCATTTCCTGCTTGCTTGGCCGCTCCGGCAAGCTCTTCACTTTTTGCGCGCCGACAATGACGCCCAAATCGCTGGCGGGCCAGGCATCCGGGCGGCGCAAAGCGAAAAGCAGATAGATCTCTGCGCTCCAATTGCCGATGCCGGGGAGGGCTGTCAACGCGGCGCGCACTGTATTATCATCGCTTCGGCTCAGTTGGCCGAGATCAAGTCGCCCTTCGGCCAGTGCGGCTGCAAGCCCGCGGCTGTAACGGCTTTTTTGGCGGCTGAAGCCAATGGAGCGCAATGCTTGGTCATCAAGAGTCAAAAAGTCGGCGGGGCGAGGCGGGCCTATCGCGTCGCAAAGGCGTTGATACGTTGCATCTGCTGATGAGCGGGAGACCTGCTGGCCCAGGATGATTTTCAGAAGCGTCGAGAAACCAGGTGGTCGCTGACGCAGTTTCGGCGGACCAAGCTGCTCCACCACCCGCGCCAGGTCCGCATCCTGCGCTGCCAGGTAGGCCAGACCTTCGGCCAACGTATCTTCACCCAGTGTAATCATAAAGCCCTCTGTTTCTCGCTATATTGCGCGCGGTGCGGATTCGTCAGCATCCCGACGCCAGCGTCCGAGGAATATAGCGGCCTTCGCCGGAGACGCCGACATATTCCTCGTCGCGGACAATCTCTCTGCCTCGTAGAAAGACCGTTCGCGGCCATCCGGCCACTTCCATGCCTTCATACGGACTCCAGTCAGCGGCCTCGTGCAAATCAAAGGAGCGGAGCGTCAACTCTCGTTTTGGGTCGAACAGAACGATGTCGGCCGCGTAGCCGGGCAGCAGCGCGCCCTTGTCCGTCAATCCCATGCGGCGGGCCGGGGCTGTGCAACAGGCCGACACCCACGCGGCAAGAGGGAGACCCCGCTCATTGACTCCGAAGTGATGCACCAGCGCCAGCCGCGACTCGATGCTCGGCAGTCCGCCCGGCACGTCGGCAAAGGAGGGCCGCCGCTTCTCGTCGCGGGTCCACGGGCAGTGGTCGGTGCTCACCATCTCCAGCGCGCCGCCGTCCAGGGCGTGCCACAGGGCGTCTTGATCGGCATTGCGGCGAAGAGGCGGAGCGCAGATGTAGAGATGGCCGTCGTCGCCGTCCAGATGCTCGTCGGCGGTCAGCAGAAGATACTGCGGGCAGGTTTCTGCGGTGATGTTCACGCCTCGAGCGCGAGCGGCGATTACGTCCGCCAGCGAGTCGGCCGCGCCGACATGGAATATATGCAGAGGGCAGCCTGCCAGAGCCGCGATTTCTGCCGCGCGTTGCACCGCGCTGGCCTCCAAGCGGGCCGGCCGGGTCCGTTCGTGCCAGATCGGAGCGAGTTGACCGTCGGCGACCGCGTCGGCGCGCAGCATGTCCAGGAGGGGGCCGGTCTCGCTATGCAGGACAACCCCTCCACCGGCCGCGGCCACGGCGCGCATCACCCGCAGCAGGGCAACATCGTCGAGCTGCATCCGGTCATACGCTTGATAGAGCTTGAAGGTGGCGCAGCCGGCCACTACAACAGCCGGAATCTCGTTTAGCCTTTCCTGTTCACAGGCGTGCCAGGTGGGGATGGTCATGTGCAGAGCGTAATCCACCGCCACGCGACGGTCGGCCTCGGTCCGCCGGTCATGCAGCGCCTCCAACAGTGGCTGGCCCGGTTGAGGATCGGCGAAGTCGATCACCGTGGTCGTGCCTCCACAGGCGGCCGCCACCGTCCCGGTTTCAAAACTGTCTGTACTGGTCAGGCCGCTCAGGCGCATCTGCAAGTGGACATGACAGTCTACGCCGCCGGGGATCACAAAGCAGCCGGACGCGTCGACGGCGCGCGTCGCGTTCAACTTCTTGCCGATGGCCGCGATCCGTCCTCCATCTATGGCCAGGTCCGCCAGAATTGGACCGGAAGGCGTGATGAGTTGCCCGTGCCTGATTGCCAGTTCATACATAATCGGGATGCGGTTCGCCCCACATTCCGCTGAAGACCTGTTCGGACAGAGGGTGGCGCGTGCGGGGGACCAGTTCGCGCGCCTGGATCTCTTCAGGCAGAACTGATGGGTCAGCCAGATAGCCGATGGCCGCCGAGACGACCGGTTCATACCCATCGGGGATCACGAGAACCTCGCGGGCCTTGTCTCTGCGAAAGCCGCCCATCTGGTGCAGGTAAAGGCCGCACGCCATTGCCTGAATCGCTAGGTAGGCCATGGCCTGACCAACGTCGTAGCGGGCGTAGGCGTTGGCGCGCTGAGCGTCGTCCGGCTTCGGCTGGGTTACGGCGATGAGCAGGACAGAGGCGTGCTGCGCCCAGATCTGGTTTCCTTCCATCAGCGTGCCTAAAATGCGGGCAAACCCCTCGGCATCGCGATGGCGCTCAGCGATGACAAAACGCCAGGGTTGCAGGTTGCGCGAGGATGGCGCCCAGCGGGCCGCCTCCAGCAGGCTGCCGAGTACATCCGGCGGAATCGCCCGGTCGGCAAAGGCCCTGGGACTCCAGCGTCCAGCCAGGAGATCATGGATGGGAAAAGTCGTATCAGCACGCTTGTCGATATCGGGCACAGATATTCTCCTTGGGATCGGGTTTCATTGAATGCGAAGCAGGACACAATCGCTCTCGGCGCGCACTTCGAACGCGCCCAGGGCTGCGGGCAGGAGCAGCCACGAGATTGCCCGCAATTCTACCGGCGCGCCGGACCAGTTCAAAGTTGCCTTGCCTGACAGAGCGGCCCAGATTTGGAAGGATTCTCCGGCGCAGATGTCGGACCAGACTGCGCCGGGCTGGCCCGTCAGGCGTTCAACCTGGAAGTAGGGGCAAGCTGTCATGCCGCCTTCGGCCGCGTGCAGTGTTGGCGGGTCTCCGCCGATTGTACGCAGATCGGACAGTGTCTCCCGCACCCAGCCATCAGGCGACGACAGGATCGGCGGCCGCGCAATCTCAGGCTCCACCATCTGCCAGTCGATGACATCCAGTGCCTGCTGGACATGGAGAGGCCGGGGTTGGCCATTATCGCCAGGGCGGCCCCAGTCGTAAAGGCGATAAGTGGTGTCGCTGTTCTGCTGGATCTCCGCCATAAGCACGCCGGGACCGAGCGCGTGGACCGTCCCCGCGGGCAGGTAGACCACATCCCCGTCGTGAATCGGAACACGGTGGAGCATTTGCTCAATCGAGCCGGTTGTGGCGGCCTGCGCCAACCGGTCACGGTCAACGCCGGCCTTCAGCCCGTAGATCAGCTCTGCGCCCGGCTCAGCGTGAAGGATGACCCAAAGTTCGGTTTTGCCTAGTTCGCCGGCGTGCTCCTGCGCGTACCCATCGTCTGGATGCACCTGGACGGAAAGCCAGCGGTTCGCGTCGAGGAGCTTGATCAGCAGCGGAAACTCCCCGGCGTCTGCCCGATGACCCAGCAGCCGCTCACCGAGATGCTCTTGCAGCGCGCCGAGCGTGTAACCCGCGAGCGGACCGGACGCGACAGGCGTCTGCCCGTTGGGATGCGCCGCGATCTCCCAGCTTTCGGCCACTATGCCCGCCGGTAGCGCCCGCCCCAGCTTCGTCTCCAGGTTGCGTCCCCCCCAGATGTAATCCTTGAAGACCGGCACGAAGGAGAGAGGGTATATTTGCGGAGTGGGGAGTGAGGAATGAGGCGTGAGAGGCTTACTCGCTGTCAGGGATTCAGATGCGTTCGTTCCCGCCTGTCTCCTCCCGACTCTCCCGGCCATACTCTCTTCTCCATTCTCTTCCACATCGGGAAAGGGAGGCAGGTCCAGCATTTTGAGCCAGGCATAGTCACCCAGAATACGCAGGGAGGCCACCACGGGCGCAGCCAAAATGGCCCCGAGCAGCCCGGCCAGAGAAGTGCCCATTATAACACTGACCAGCACGAGCAGTGGGTGCAGGTTAAGGGCGTTGCCGACGATGCGGGGCACCAGCATAGAGTTCTCGATCTGCTGAATCAGGATCATTGCGACCGCCACGGCCAGCGCGAACTGGAGCGGGGTCATGCCGAAACTCTGGCTGCTCTGAAAGAAGGCCACCAGGACCGCCGCGCCCGTGCCGACGAAGGGGCCGAGCAGCGGCAGAAACTCCATCGCGCCGGAGAGCAGCCCCAGACCCAGGGCATTGTCTACGCCCAGCGCGCCCAGAACGACGCTGACAAGCGCGAAAATGACCAGTGCAAGAAGCGCCTGTCCCCGCATGTAGGCCGCCCACACCTGGTTGATGCTGGACATCAGGCGTTCAGCATCCTGGCGATAACCGGGCTTGTGGGCCACGTTGGCGATCATACCGCCAATCCGGGGAATGTCGATGGCAATGTAGATGGAGACCATGAAAATTAAAACGATCTGACCAAGAACGGCCACAGTGCCGGTGACGACGCCGGCGGCGAGGCTGCCCCCGCGGCTGAAAATCGGCTGGATTAAGCCGAAAGCCTGGCCGAGCACCTCCTCCCAGCCGGGCAGTTGAGGAAGGAGGCCGGCAACAGGAACTGTCAGCGGGCCAACAATCAGCGTCTCCGGCAACTGTTCCATAAGCGCCTGGAGTTGGGCGATCGCGTCCTCGAACCAGCCTGGCAGGCCACCGGAAAGATCGACCATCTGCTGAAACGTGGTAACGCCCACCAGTGAGAAGGTCGCAACGACAACCAGGGCCAGAGCGAGGTAGACGAGCAGAACGATGCTGACGCGATTGAGGGGTGTGCGCTTGTCGATGAGCGAGATCAGCGGATGGAGAAGATAGGCCAACAGAGCAGCCAATACCACCTGTTGAAGCAGGCCGCGAAATACCCACACCAGCAGGCAGAACAGCGCCAGCGCCGACACGGCAACGATCGCTTTGGTGGTGATATTCCAGGGCGGGGAAGGGGATTGCGTCATCTATTCTCGTGCGCCTTTGCGCATGATAGCTTCCTATAGTATTTTCAGATTCGCCAGCGACGCCATGAATTTCTTGACGCCCAGTCCATGAAACGCGACCGATACTTCTTCTTCACCGTTGACGACGATACTTTCTATCACCGTGCCAACGCCGAACTTGGGATGTTCCACGCTCTGAAGGCGTTTGAATTGGGTCTTTGCCCCGGATGCGGCAGGCCGACGGCGACCGGGCTTCCGTTTCGACCAGTCTTGCTGCTGGTACTCTCCGCGACCGGAAAGGGGGCCAATAACCTCCCTTCGTCCGCGGGATTCACCTGAAGCGGGCCTTCCTCCCCTGATCCTGCCAGATGCCGCAGGAGCGCCCAAACTAGGCCCAGACTCTGCCCGCCTTTGGAAAACATCCTGGTCCCACCAACTTGTAGCCCGCTGGTAGGCCGCCGATTGGCGCTTGTGGGGGTTGACATTCCCATCCAGCAACTTGGCTGGTATCTCTTCCAGAAAGCGGCTGACCTCTTGTAATTCGCTGCTGCCCCACAAACTCCGCTGGTAGACGTGGACCAGATAGAGGCGTCGTTTGGCGCGGGTAATGCCAACATAGGCCAGTCGGCGCTCCTCGGCCATATCTTCTTCATCCCCGCTGTCAATGCTACGGGCATGGGGCAGCAGCCTCTCCTCCATCCCGACCATGAAGAGGACGGGGAACTCCAGCCCCTTGGCCGTGTGCAAGGTCAACAGGGTCAACGCGTCTTCGCTCTGGTCCAGGTCATCCTGCTCACTGACGAGGCTGATTTCCTGCAAGAATAGGCCGAGCGGGTCCTGCTCCGGCTCCAAATCTTCCAGGTCGGGGCGATATTGGACGGCGACGGCGCGCAACTCGTTGATGTTCTCGAAGCGCTCCTCGCCCTCGTCGCTGCCGTCGCGCAGGCGGTCGAGATAGCCGCTCTCCGCCAGGATTCGATCCATGAGCGTGCCGACACTCTCGTATTGATTCGCGGCCGCCGTCCGCACCCACCCCTCCAGCATATCGGCAAATCCAACCAGCGCGTTGCGCGCGCGGGCGCCAAACGGAGGCATGGAGAGTGACAAATGAGAAGTGGACGGAGTCCCTTCCCCTCTCTCTTCACCTCCCGCCCCTTTCAGAGCTTGCAACGCATCCCAGTCGCTCACGGAGGCCGAGGCGGCCCACGCTTTGAGCGTCTCATAGGTCTTGGTTCCAATGCCGCGCCGGGGAACATTGACAATCCGGTCAAGCGCCATCGCCGCGGAGGGGTTATGCACCAGCCGCAGATAGGCCAGCACGTCCTTGATCTCGCGCCGCTCGTAGAAGCGGGTCGCGCCCACCAGACGGTAGCGCACGTGCCTGCGCACGCACGCCTCCTCCAACGCTCGGCTCTGCGCGTTTGTGCGATATACCACAGCGGCCGCGCCCAGACCCAGACCGTTTCGGGCACCCAGGCGCGCCACTTCATCGAGCACGTAATCGGCCTCTTCAATCTCATTGTAGGCTTCATGGACCGTGACCTTCTGTCCTTCGCCGTTGTCGGTGCGCAGCTGCTTGGGCGTGCGGTTCTCATTCTCGGCGATGACCGCGTTGGCGACATCCAGAATGTTTTGCGTGCTACGGTAGTTTTGCTCCAACAGGACGACCTTTGCGTCAGGAAAATCGTGGCGGAAGCGTAGAACGTTGCGGTAATCCGCGCCGCGAAAACGGTAGATCGACTGGTCTTCGTCGCCGACGACAAAGAGATTCCTTCTGCCATCCGGCTCGCCGACCAACAGTGTCGCCAACTCGTATTGGGCCGTGTTGGTATCCTGAAACTCATCAACCAGAACGTATTGCCACTTGTCCTGATATTTGCGCCGTATCCCCTCATTCTGGCGCAGAAGAAGAACAGTGCGCATCAGCAGGTCATCGAAATCCATCGCGTTGTTCAGGTGCAAGAGCTGCTGATAGCGGCCATAGACGCGGTCGCATATCTCCTGCATATAGCCCTCGGCATGGACAGCCTGCGGCGTAATCAGGTCATTCTTCCAGTTGCCGATCTGCGCCAGAATTGCGCGGGGGTTAAAGCGCTTTTCGTCCAGCTTCATCTCCTTCAGAATCTCGCGCACGAGCGCCAGCTGATCGGCGCTGTCATAGATGACCCAATTGCGCTCGAAGCCGATGGCCGCCACTTCGACGCGCAGCACCCGCGCGCAGACCGCGTGGAAAGTGCCGATGGTCAGCCCGCCAAGAGAGCGGCGGCGGCCCGCAACGGGAGGCGGAAACTTGTGCCCGATCATATCTGCGACGCGTTCTCCCATTTCCTTGGCGGCCTTGTTGGTGAACGTTACCGCCAGAATATGCCACGGTGCGATCTCGTTCTCCTCGATCAGATAGGCGATGCGGCGGGTGAGCACGCGAGTCTTGCCGGAGCCAGGTCCCGCCAGTACCAGCACCGGCCCCTCCGTGGTTTGGACCGCTGTCTTTTGTTGAAGATTTAGCTCGGCAAGTATTTGGGGCATAGCAAGTATTTCGTATGACGTATGGCGTATGGCGTATGGCGTATGGCGAATTGAGAAGGGCGAACGAGGATTACAGATCACCACTCATCCAGTTGAAAGCTCTCCCCGTTCAAGATGCGAACGTAGCTATCATAGCGATCGGGCGCGACGTTTCCGTCCTCCACAGCCTGTCGCACCGCGCAGCCCGGCTCGTGGTCGTGCGTACAATTGGGGAAGTGACAGTCGTTGACGTAAGGCTTGATGTCGATAAAGTAAAAGCAGAGACTGCCCGGATCGATCTCATAGAGTCCCAGCTCGCGGATGCCAGGTGTATCGGCGATAAAGGTATTGGCGCCCACAGGCAGACGGAAAAGCTGCGCGTTGCGCGTCGTGTGGCGACCCTTGCCCTCGAAGTTGCGCAGGGCGCCGACCCGCAGGTTCAACTGGGGATGAATGGCGTTGATGAGCTCGCTCTTGCCCACGCCGCTCGGCCCGGTCACGACCGTCAGTTTATCGGTCAGCAGTTGAAGCAGAGGCCCAAGGCCAGTGGATTTCGACAGCCCCGTAGAATCGTGGGCAGGGGAGACCGCGAACTGTCCTGTTGCGCTCGCATAAAGGAGTGGATAGCCCAACCCTTCGTAAAGGTGAAACTTTTCGCGGGCTGCCTCCAGACCGGTGAGATCGATCTTGTTGACCGCGATGACGGCCGGCAGTTCGTTGGCTTCGGCAATCACCAGAAAGCGGTCCAACATCCGTAGATGCGGCTCCGGGTCCTGCACGGCAAAGACAATCAACACTTGGTCGGGATTCGCTACGATCACGTCTTCCGCCGGTCGCGTAGACCCCGGAAGTTGGCGGCTCAGAGTCGACTCCCGTTCTTCGACAGAATCGATCAGGCCGGAACGTTTGCCCTCGAGAACCACCTGCACGCGGTCGCCCACCGTAACCAGCGTGAGGTCTTTGGTTCGCTCCTGAAGGAGCCGCCCCCGAACGCGGCAACTGATCAGCTTGTTTTCCGTTGTGGCGACATCAAAATGATGCCCCCTTGCGCGCACGACAACGCCCGCGACTGTTCGCTCACGTTTCTTTTTCGGCTTCGGCTTGCTCTTGGCCGGCGCGTCAAAATAGTCATCCTCGTAGGCTTCATCCCATCCTTCATAGGCTTCCGTATTTCTGGCCAAAGGCGTCTCCTGGTGGCGGTTTAGTTGGACAATCTGCTCGGACGCCACCCGCCGCGTAGTTGGGGCCGTCTGACGCCCTCGGCCCCTCCTGCGGGCGCGCCATATTCGATATAAGTGTACCAACCCTTTTGGCCTTTTGGCAACACGCAGCCGACGTCGTCATCCCATGCAATTCAGCGCAAACGGCCTTCTGTCCGCGCATCCTTCTCCTGGCAGCAGGGGAATCCGGTCAGAGCGCTGCAGAGTTGAACCGGACAGTGCGCGAAGGGCAGGCCAAACTCGGTCAACAGGCGCAGCAGGTCGGCTAAAGGCATCCCCATCACGCCGGCCGGGCAACCTGACAGGCTCTCCACGGGTCTGAACTGCTGATGCTGAATGGCATACGCGCCGGCTTTGTCCATTGGGTCGCCGGTTGCCACGTATGCGGCGATCTCCGCGTCGCTGTAGTAGCGCATTTTCACCGTCGTCGTATTAACCAGGCTGCGCTTCTGCTGGCAACGTCCGCCAACAAAGCGAACCGCTGCAAGCGCCGTATGAACATGGTGGGGTCGGGCGCGCAGGCGCAGCAACATGGCGTGCGCCTCGGCAGCGTCCGTCGGCTTGCCCAGAATCTCATCATCCAGTGCCACGATCGTGTCCGCGCCGACGACGAGCAGATCGATCGGCACGGCGGCATCGGCGTCAATAAGCCGGCTTCCCACGGCCAGGGCCTTGGCGATTGCCAACCGCTCGACCAAGGTGGCTGGCGATTCTCCGGGCGTGGGCGTCTCATCAATGTCTGCCGTCTCGATGGCAAAGGGAATGGCTAAAGCGTGCAAAAACTGTTGCCGACGTGGACTTGCCGAGGCAAGGATGACTTGGGGAGAGGTCATGGAAGCCCAGGGGATTGTGCAGACTCGTGATCAGAGGCGAGCGGAAGATGGAGAGCAATGGCCGCGATGCGCTCTCCACTGCAATAGATCGGGTAATGCGTTCTTCGCATTTGGCAGGGCGCTCCGCAATCTCCTGGGACAAGAGTGGCTGACACTTCCCACTATTGTAGGAGGTAGCGCACGGTTCACAAAATCCTACCTCTGGTTCTTTTGATTCTTGTGATGGAAGGCTTTTGCGTCGCGGACTTTATGCGCGATTTTCACAGTAGTCGCAGTCGAATTCTTGCCGCTGACCGCTCTGCAAGGTATGATTGGGCGGCCCTCTGGAAGCAATCCCGGTTTCCGCGGGGATTCCCGTGCGTCGGCCCCCAAGGATGGTGCAAAGCCGCCCCGGTTGCAGGCCACTGCACGATCAGGCCGACTCGATACGGGTTTTTGCACAATCGGTGCTCATACAGTCAGGAGTAAGTCGATGACCGATCGTCAGTCCGGCGGGGAATCGCCCCGTGTTCGAATGGCCTTTGTTGGATGTGGCGGCATGGCGCGCAGCCACGCCCGCCGCATGCTCCAACAACAGGACACCACCGAGATACACATGGTTTGCGAGCCGTCCGGGCAAGCCTACGAAGCCTTCTGTGACCTGTTCGATGAGGCGGGCCTGCCACCCCCACCTAATCAGCCAGAGCTTGAGAAACTGGTGCTGGAACGCGAGCTGGACGCTGTCTTCATTATCACGCCGCACGTCCTACATTCTCCGCAGGCAAGCGCCTGCCTGGAAGCCGGTCTGGATGTGTTGCTGGAGAAACCGATGGTGATGAACGCAGAGGAGGCGCTTGCGCTGATCGACGTGCAGCAGCGCAGTGGTCGGCTCCTCTCGGTGGCTTTCAATGGCAGCCTTTCACCGCAGGTGCGAACGGGGGCGAAGATTCTGCGGGCGGGAACGCTGGGCAGGATTTTGAACATCAGCGCGGTCGTGTGGCAGAACTGGATGGTCAGCACCACCGGGCTTTGGCGCCAGGTGCCGGAAATTGCCGGAGGTGGGTTCCTGTTTGACACCGGCGCGCATATGCTCAATACTATCTCCGATTTGGCGGGCGAGGATTTTGTCGAGGTGGCCGCCTGGATGGACAACCAGGGCGCGCGCGTGGACATTCTGGGGGCGGTCATCGCCAGACTTGATTCGGGTGCGCTGGTGTCGATGAACGCGGCCGGCAACACCAACTGCAAGATCGGCTCGGACGTGCGCGTGTTGTGCGAGAAGGGGATGCTGCAGACCGGGGTCTGGGGAGAGCGGCTCCTGATTCAGCAGACCGGTGACGAGGAGTTGACGCCGGTCGAACTGCCGGAGTCGCTGGGCACGTGGCAGCAGTTTCTAAGGGTGCGATCCGGTGAAATGGAAAACCCCTGTCCCCCGGAGATCGGCCTGCGCATGGCCCGCCTGTGGGACGCGATTCGAGCATCGGCCGCCCAAGGGGGAAAGCCGGTCGCGGTGGGCACTTAGCCTAAAATCGAGGAGTAGGAAGAAGGCAGCCTTTAATTTCTTCCTCCTCATTTCTTAGAGCCTGTTTGAAAAGGGTCTGGTAAGGGATAAAACGGCACCTAAGGTGCAAGTTATGACGGGCAGATAAAGGGTTTCGCTGCTTTCCGGCAGCACCTTTTGGGCCTTTTGGCCGATGCCGATTACTTTTCAAACAGCTTCTTACTTCTCAAATTACGGAGGAATCAGGATGGGTGACATTCGCGTTACCGTTTGGAACGAATTCCAACACGAAAAAGTGAATGAGCTTATCGGCGGTCTCTATCCCGAAGGCATACATGGGGCGATTGCCGAAGGGCTGCGGCAGCACGGGTTCAACTCGGTGCGCACGGCCACCTTGGATGAGCCGGAACACGGCCTGACCGAGGACGTATTGGCTGAGACGGATGTGCTGACCTGGTGGGGCCACCGCGCCCACGCACAGGTATGCGACGAGGTGGTCGAACGCGTGCAGAGTCGAGTCCTGGAAGGGATGGGGTTGATCATTCTGCACTCGGGCCACTATTCGAAGATTTTCCGCAAGCTGATGGGCACGACGTGCAGCATCCGCTGGCGCGAGGCCGACGAGAGAGAGCGGCTCTGGGTCGTCAAGCCGTCCCATCCCATCGCGCATGGGTTGCCGCCCTATTTTGTCAATGAAGAGTGCGAGATGTACGGCGAACTGTTCGACATCCCCACACCGGACGACTTGGTGTTTGTCAGCTGGTTTGAGGGCGGCAATGTCTTCCGCAGCGGGGCCTGCTTCCACCGCGGCAACGGCAAGATCTTCTACTTCCGGCCCGGCCATGAGACCTACCCGATCTATCACCAGCCGATCATCCGCCAGGTGATCGCCAATGGTGTGCGCTGGGCAGCGCCGGCCGGCGGCCCGACCTTCCCTTACGTCGTGCCGGGCACGACCCGCCACACGGCGATCAACGAGAAGGAGCCGCACGAGCCGATCTCCGAGAAAGATTCGGTGCGGGACCGGGTTGGGTAGTAACAGGTCGTATTGCGTATCTCGTAATTCATTTTGTGCAAATGCCCTGCAAACAGCAAAACGGCGCTGCCATGCCCAAGAAATGGGCGGCAGCGCCGTTTGCCAAGGCACCCCCTGTAGGAGTCGAACCTACGACCGACGGATTAGAAGTCCGTTGCTCTATCCTCTGAGCTAAGGGGGCGTAAGGATGTGTCCCAAAGTGGGGACTCGTAACGCTTAGCCCCCTGGTCTGACTGCTATTCCGTTTTCCCTCTTCTGACGTACGCCATCTTGAAAATCTCTCAATCCCGCAAATCTTGAATCAGACAATTGGCGCAGAGCTACTCGCCACTTCCGCTACCCTCTTCTTCACTATCGCCGGATTGCCCCGCGCCGAAGAGCGACATGTTGCCGGGCCGTTGCATCAGATTGCCCATGCGCACGCGGGCGATGACGGCCAACTGGGGATTGCTTTCGGTCGCCAGCTGGAACGTCTCCTCGAAGAGATCGATGGCGCCGCCGGTGTCCCCTTCCGCTTCGGCCACGCTTGCCAAGAGGAAATAGCCTTGGGGATCGGTGGGATCCTCCGCCAACGCCTCATTGCCGGCAGCGCGAGCTTCCTCAAGATCGCCAACGGCAAGCCGGATGGAGCCGAGCGTCCACCAGTAGGCCACCAGCTGATCGGAGGGCACAAGCGCTTTGGCCTCAGCCAACGCATCCTGCGCGCGTTCGCTTTGCCCCACCTTGTCGCGAATGACCGCCTCCCAGATCAACAGTTCAGGGTCCTGCTGCGTGAGTTGCTCTTGGGACGCTTCAATGACCGCAAGTGCTTCGTCCCAGCGCCCTTCGAAGGCCAGTTGCTGCAACGTTGAGATCGCTTGGGACGCAATCACAGTGTTCGGGTCCGGCGGAAAGACGAACGTGAGCAACGCCCACACGATCGCCAGCAAAGCGGTGATTGTTCCGATGGTCATGCCCAAGCGGCGAAGAAAACGTCGACGGGCGGCGGCAACTACCGCGTCGAGGTGCCACCACAGCCCTTGCGCAGGTGGATTGGCATTGCGCATCTGCTCCAGGCCGCCGGCCACATCCAGAACGCGCATTACGCGGCCGGCTTCGCGCCGGAGCTTGCTGTGCAGACTGCCCCAGCGCGTCTGCTCCGTTCGCAGGTCCAGACCGCTGGATTCCAGCTGTGTGAAACGTTCTTCGATGCCGTCCAACAGCTGCAGGAAGGACTCAACATTGTCCCGCCGCAACTGGACGATCACGCGTTCCGCCTCGGCCAGGTCTTCCCGCAGACTCATGGCCAGGCTCCGCCGCTCCTCCCGAACTGAATAGGCCATTACGGATTGGCCTCCTGTTTGACCTCCTGCCCTCCGTTGCTTTCGGACTGCTGGGGCGAGCGGGCGGCCAACCCTGCGGGCGCCGGTATCAGATTTGCCTCCGCCGCCGGCTCCTGCACGAGGACCGTGGTCGGCGCTGGCGGCTGCGGCATTCCATTCCCCGACTCGGCCGTGGCAAGTTCCTCTTCACGCTGAATCTCCCGATAGACTCGGTTGATGCCAGATTTGATCTGGCTCTCGATCTTAGCCTTTCGTTCCAGCGGCACCGGGAACAGTTCCAGCATTTCTCCGACCAGCCCGCTCTTGGCTTCGTTCTTGGTCTTTCCCTCGTGATAGTAGTCTCGGACGCGCTGGCGTTTGAAGAGAATGTACTCTTCTACCTTTACGGTGTCGTCCGGCCCGCAGACCGGCCCGTGGCCCGGGACCAGTTTCTCTGCCCCAAGCGAGCGGATACGTCGCAAGGCGTCAACCCATTCGAGAGAGTTCGCCTGTGCCATGTACGGATGTTGGTCCACCCACAGAATGTCGCCGACAAAGGCGATCTTTTCTTCCGGCAACCAGGCGATGCTGGTAGCGGGTGTGTGGCCGCCGACGTAGATGAGCTGCACCTCGCGACCGCCGTATTGCAGACGCGCGCTGTCGGTGAAAGTGACGTCCGGCAGAATAATCTCGATGTCTGTCAACTGTTCTTGGATCTCCGGCTCCCGCTTAAAACTGTTGTAGACCCGCTCCTTAAAATTCTCGGTATAGCCGGACATCTCTTTGTAGGCGCGCTCATGGGCAATGACTGTCGCCGGCAGAAAATACTGGTTGCCCAGGGCGTGGCCGCGATGGTGATCGGTGTTGAACAGATAGAGGATAGGTAGCTCCGGCGCTTCCAGTTTGCTCTGTTCCCGCCAGTCCTTGGCCTGTTTCGGTATCAGAGGGGTATCAATGAGAATCAGGCCCTCGCGGGTGACTACAAATCCCGGTGTACAGCCGCGATAGTGGGTGTTGATATAAACCCCTGACGCGATCTCCTGCCGCTCTCCCAGGCCCGTCACTCCAAGTTTGAAAGATGTTCTTCGTCTGGCTGGCATAATTATGGCCTCTGATTCATCCGAATAGGAATGACAGTCGTCGACTTCTGCATCGCAATCGTCAAGCGAATCACAGTCCGAGTTCCTCGGAGAAGTGTACATTTGAACTGCTTGATCTGTCAAAGCGTGTCGAGTTTCGTATGCAGCCGCCCTGCTACAATACTATAGCGGGGGCTGTGCCGTCATTGGGGGCGGTTGACAAGATGCCCCTTCTCGCCCAGCTACATGATATAATAGAGGGGCTCGGGATGTACCGCCTGTGCAGGCGGCATTCGGTTGAAATTTCGCCGCAATTGGAGGGCGGCATATGGCCTCAGAAACACCGGCACGTCTTGGCGTCCTCACCAGTGGAGGTGATGCGCAAGGTATGAATGCAGCCGTGCGTTCAGCCGTGCGCGCGGCACTGGAGCAAGGGGCACAGGTTTATGGAATCTTCGAAGGGTTCCAAGGGATGATTGAGGGCGGCAGTCTGATCCGCCCATTCACCTGGGACTCGGTAGGCGGCGTGCTTCAACATGGCGGGACGCTGCTCGGAACGGCCCGCAGCCCTGATTTCCTCAGTCGCGAGGGCCGCAAGGAAGCTGTCCACAATCTGCTTCAGTTCGGCATAAACCGCCTGATCGTAATCGGCGGCGATGGCAGCCTCACCGGAGCGCAGGTGCTGCGCGAGGAGTGGGCCTCGCTGGCAAAGGAGCTGGTAGCGGAGGGTCGGCTGGCGCCTTCGATGGCGGAAGAGTACGGATTTCTGACAGTTGCCGGTCTGGTCGGATCGATCGACAACGACATGCTTGGCACCGACATGACGATCGGCACCGACTCCGCCTTGCACCGGATCACGGAGGCGCTCGATGCCATCACCAGCACGGCGGCCAGCCACCAGCGCGCCTTTGTTGTTGAGGTGATGGGCCATCACTGCGGCTATCTGGCGCTGATGGGCGCGTTGGCTTCGGGCGCTGATTTTGCGTTGATCCCGGAAAGTCCGCCCAACCTGGTTGCGTGGGAAAAGAAAATGTGTTCGATCCTGCGTACCGGTCGCGACATTGGGCGGCGGGACAGTATCGTGGTGGTGGCGGAGGGCGCGCAGGACCGTAGCGGCAATCCGATCACCAGCGCCTATGTGAAGGACGTGTTGTCAAAGTATCTGGGAGAAGAAGTGCGGGTAACTGTGCTCGGCCACGTGCAGCGCGGCGGGGCGCCCAGCGCGTATGATCGGGTGCTGGCGACGCTCCTTGGCGCTGCCGCTGCCGATGCCGTTCTCAGCGCCAAGCCCGACGATGAAGCGGTGCTGATCGGCATACAGAACAATAAAATCGTCCATCAGCCCTTGGCAGAGTGCGTGGCGCAAACTCACAATGTCAACAGATGTATCCACGAATGCGACTTTGACGAGGCGATGCAGTACCGCGGCAAGGCTTACATGGACTCCTTCCGCATCCTTCGCACGCTGATCCGTGCCAACCCGCACCCCCCTGCGCCGAGCCAGAGACGCTTGCGCGTCGCTGTGATGACGGGTGGAGCGCCGGCCCCCGGCATGAATGCCGCAACCCGCGCCGTGGTGCGCCTCTTGGTGGACAGCGGCCACATTCCTCTTGGCGTCAAGAGGGGCTGCCGCGGACTGATCAACGGCGACATCCAAGAGATGAACTGGATGACGGTCAACGGTTGGGCGCCAACCGGCGGCTCTGAACTGGGCAGCAGCCGGGATTGCCCGGAGGGGGCCGAGCTGTACGCGGCCGCGCAGGCGCTGGAAAGACATCAGGTCGATGCCATCGTAATGATCGGCGGCTGGGCAGGTTATCATGCCATCCATCGTCTCTACGAAGAACGACACAACTTTCCTGCGTTTAACATCCCGTTGCTCTGTATCCCTGCCAGCATAAACAACAACCTGCCCGGTTCCGAGTTAAGCATCGGCGCCGATACAGCCCTCAACAGCATCGTCGAGGTGGTGGACAAGATCAAGCAGTCTGCCGTGGCGTTCAATCGTTGTTTCATTGTCGAGGTGATGGGGCGCTACTGCGGTTACTTGGCATTGATGAGCGCCATTGCCACAGGCGCCGAACGCGTCTACATGCACGAGGAAGGGATCACACTGCAAGACCTCCAACGTGACATCGAGCTTTTAAAGCAGGGGTTCCAGCAGGGCAAACGCCTGGGGCTGATGATCCGCAACGAAACGGCCAACTCCTTTTATACGACGCCGTTCATTGCCGCGCTGTTCGACGAGGAGGGCGGCGATCTGTTTGAAGTTCGCCAGTCAATTCTGGGGCACCTTCAGCAGGGCGGCAACCCCTCCCCATTCGACCGCATTCTGGCGGCGCGGCTGGCCTGGGAAGCCGTGCGCCGGATCGGAGAGATGACGACGCTGCACCGTCGGGCGAAGAGCTATACTGAAGTGGGCGCAGTCTGCCTGGGTATCCAGGAAGGCGATGTGCGGGCCACGCCTCTGTATATGGTTCCCCGTTTGATGAATGCAGAACTCCAGCGCCCTCACGAGCAGTGGTGGATGGAGTTGCGCCCGGTGGCGCGCATGTTGGCTCAGCCTGGCCCCGCTTACTTCCGAAAAATGGAAGCAGAGGGATCCAACCGCCAATGAGAGCGGCAGGGAGGCAGAAGACACGTGGAAGACTATTCCTCCGTCACCGCAAAGCTGCAGAGCGCCTACGATGCCAAGGCCGCCCTCCGGGACGCAAGTCCGATTCAGGCGTGGAAGATCGCCTTGTGGACACAGTTCTTACAGCGCTTGCAAGCAGAGCATGGCTCTTGCAAGCCGCCAAGTGCGCGAGAATCCGATCAGCGGCGGGCCATCTCATTGTTGGAGATTGGGGCCGGACCCGGCCAGACGGGGCGCTTTTTTCAGGATGCCGGGCTGGCTGTCGTTTGCACTGATCTTTCGCCGGAGATGGTGCGTCTGTGCCGCGCAAAGAGGCTTGAGGCATACACCATGGACTTCCTGCATCTGGACTTTCCCGACGGCCATTTTGACGCGCTTTTCGCCCAGAACTGTCTTCTGCACGTGCCCAAAGTGGAGTTCCCGCGGGCGCTGCAAGCGGTCCAACGAGTGGTTCGCCCGGGCGGGCTTTTGTTCATCGGCGCTTATGGCGGAAGGGATTACGAGGGCGTGTGGGAGGAGGATCACTACGACCCAAAACGATTCTATGCGCTCTATACGGATGATGCGATGCGGGCGATTCTCGAACGCTTCTTTGACATTCTAGACTTCGAGGTGATCCCGATGGAAGGGGAGCGGTTCGCCTATTTTCAGGCCATAACGCTACGCAATCAGCCATAGCGAACAGATCGCAACAACCATGACTCCCACAGTCCTATTTCTCTGCACCGGCAACTACTACCGCAGCCGCTTTGCAGAACATTACTTCAACGCCCTGGCCCGCCAGAAGTGTCTGGCGTGGCAGGCGATCAGCAGAGGGTTGCAGCCGAGCCGCGAGAATCTTGGCTATATGTCATTGCACGCCTTGACCCGGCTGCGCTTGCTGGGAATCGAGCCGCCCAAGCCGCTCCGCCTGCCCCTGGACGTGAAGGAAGACGATCTGGCCGCGGCCGCGCTGACCATCGCAGTCAATGAAGTTGAGCACCGGCCGCTGATGCGGGCGCGCTTCCAACAGTGGGCGGAGCGTGTGAGCTATTGGACAGTCCACGATCTGGATGTGACGGACGCGGACACGGCACTGGCCGCAATTGAGGAGGCTGTGCAGGCTTTGCTCGCCGAACTCAGCGCACTTTGAGGACGATCTTACCGATGTTTTCGTAGCCGCGCATGTGTTCGTGCGCGGCCTGCGCATCGGCAACCGGAAGCACACTGTCGATCACCGGACGGATCGCGCCGCCCTCGATCTGCGCCCAGAACTGCTGTCGAAATCGCCTGATGATCTCGGCTTTCTCGTCAACGGGGCGGGGACGCAGCACCGAGCCTATAAGACGGGCGCGCTTGCGCATGAGTTGGCCTATGTTCAGTTCTGCTTCCGAGCCGCCGAGCGTTGCGATGAAGACCAACCGACCCTTCACTTTGAGCAGGCTGATGTTGCTCTCCAGATAGTCTGCCCCCACCATATCGAGAATGACATCAACGCCGTCGCCTTGCGTAAACTCAAGCGTGCGGGCGACAAAGTCCTCGTTTCGGTAGTTGATCGCCAGGTCTGCGCCTTGGGCGCGGCAGGTTTCCACTTTGTCCGGGCGGCCCGCGGTGGTGATGACGCGCCCTCCGGCCTCCTTCGCCAATTGGATGGCCGCTGTGCCAACACCGCTCGCGCCCCCGTGGATGAGAATCGTCTCGCCTGGCTGATAGGCGGCTTCCCTAAAGATGTTGACGTAGGCGGTCAGATAGACTTCCGGCAAACAGGCTGCTTCTTCATAAGACCAGCCGGAGGGAATCGGGATCAGGAGCCGCTGGTCTACGGCCACGCGTTCGGCGTACCCACCGCCGGCCAGAAGCGCACAGACCGTGTCACCCGCCCGCCAGCCTTGCACGCCGTCGCCAATGGCATCGATCTCCCCTGCCATATCCAGTCCCAGAATGTGCGGCGCGCCGGGGGGCGGCGTGTAGTTGCCGGCGGCCTGGGACAGGTCCGCTCGATTTAGTGTCGTGGCATGGATGGAGACCAGCGCCTCGCCCGACTGCAAGACCGGCTCATCCACCTCCCGCCAGACGAGTTGGGGGCCGGTTGGCGTCTGATCGACTTCGATTGCGTGCATATTTTTCTTCCTCTGAGAAGTCGCTTTGCGTTTGCGTTTGTAGAAAGAGAATGTCAGCAGGATTGAAAGGGCAACCTCTCGCCACCGGCGAAGGTCCGAGGGTATAGCTACTCCACTTCCAGTTGATGGGGGTCCAATTGATGCCAGAAGACCTTGTCGGACTCAAAGGACTCTTGAATCCGGTTATCTCGGTTCAGACCCGCCACTGCCGCATAGGAGCGTTTCCCGGTGAGCCGCGTCAAGTATTCGGCGTTGCGGATCGCCCTGGTGGTGTCTCTGCCATTGGCAGTGAAGGAGATTTCAACCGCGATGTAACAGATTTCCCCGTTCTGGTCCGTGGCTTCCATAATCAGGTCGGCGAGGCGAAAGCTCCGCAATTCGTTGGTGGGAATGTCGGTTGTGTCTGCTGTATCAATTAAGTACCAAATGTCCTCTTCGGTGAGAATTTTCGTCCGCCGGAGGCCCATGTCCCTGGCGATGGCAATGCTGTCCCTTAGCGCGACGCTCCTGGCATGGGCGGCTTTCAGCGGCCCCATCTCATTTCGCATCTTCTGGATGTTGGCGTCTACTGCATCAAATCTGGCATCTGCTGCGTCGAATCTGGCATCTACAGCGTCGAATCTGGCATCTACAGCGTCGAATCTGGCATCATGCCCATCTAAACGGGCTTCGATATTGTCCAAACGCTTGTTCGTGGATGCAATGAACTTGCTCGTCTCTGCGACGAACCTATCCATCGTGGCCCTGAAGCTATTCATCTCTGTCGCAAACGTGGCGACCATACGGGGCAGTTCCAAGAGCTCACGCGTCAGCAGCCGGGCGCGCATTGCTTCGACCCACTCGGGGCGCTCGTCCATGATGCGGACCAAGTCTTCGATGGTGTCAATCGTGTTAACGGTCGCCAATTTCGTCTCTCCTGACCGAATCTCTTGCTAACCTGAACATTGGCTAGCATCTGCAACTTCGGCCCCCTTCCTCACTCGCACAGACGTTCTTGCGCTCAGTATACGCTAAGTCATCGCCAAGCACAAGGATTCACAGGCGAAAAGAATGCCCTCGCCGTTGACAGGCTCACTGATACGCCAGCGATCCGTCCGGGCGCAGGAGGAAGGGCCGATGCCAGGAGCGGCCCGGATGCGCGGCCAGGGCTTCCAGGTTCAGGTCGATGCCCAGGCCGGGGCGCTGTGGCAGTTCGAGGTAGCCGTCCACCAGCTTCATCGGCTCATCCACGATCTCGGCGCGGCGGCCTTCATCCGCCTTGTACTCCAGAATCAGAAAATTGGAGGTGCTGGCGGCGAAGTGAACATTGACCGCCGTCGCCACCGACCCGCACGGATTGTGCGGCGCGACGCTGGCATAGTGAACTTCAGCCATAGACGCAATCTTTTTCATCTCCCACAGGCCGCCGGTTATGCAGATGTCGGGCTGAATGATGTCCACGGCGTGGTAGCCCAGCAACTCCCGAAACTCGTGGCGGCTGTAGAGCATTTCGCCTGTGGCGATGGGCACGTTTACCTTCTGGCTGAGCTTGGCCATTGCTTCGTAGTTCTCCGGGCGGAGCGGCTCCTCCACAAAGAGAGGGCGAAACGGAGCCACCACTTCACACAGTTGCGCGGCGCGGCCAATCTCCAATATCCGCGCGTGGGGATCCAGGCCGATATCGACGTCCGGCCCGACCGCCTCGCGTACCGCGCCTACGCGGCGCTCAGTCTCTCGCAGAACCTGATTCCAGGGCATCTGGTGCCAACCAGGCGGAAGCGGCCCCATCTTCAGGGCGGTGTATCCGTATGTTTGGACGAGGCGCCGGGCGTCGTCTGCCGCCGCCTCCGGCGAATCTCCGCCCACGCTCTGGTAGACGCGAACACGGTCGCGGGCTTTGCCTCCAACCAGCCGATAGACCGGCAGCCCGGCGGCTTTACCGGCAATGTCCCACAGGGCGTGCTCGATTCCGCTGATGGCAGCGTTGACGACCGAGCCACCGGGGAAGCGGCCGCCCACGTACATCAGATGATACAAGCCCTCAATATCACGCGGATCGCGGCCTATCAGCCACTCCTCAAAGTCGTGAATGGCGGCCACCGTCGCCCGGTCCGGCCCGCACGAGAATGGTTCGCCGACACCGTGGATCCCTTCATCCGTATGGACGACAACGAACGGGATCGAGCGATGCGCCAACTCGGTAAGATGCGTGTCGATTCGCGTAATCTTCAAGGGAAATCTCCTGTGGTCGATTGCGGAGATTATCGGGCACAGTAGTTGCCGTGTCAAGCAGCTTGCGTGGCTGCGTTGCAGCCTTTCCTCTTGATTGACAGATTACCATTGCTGTGATTAGATCCCAAGCAGAATTGGACCCAGTTTTTTGTGCCTCATTTGGCTGGTATGTTTGCCTCTCGTATCTCTGTTTCATGTCCGCTCTATGTAGCCAGAACTGCTTTTGTGTAGAGATGCTCCATTGCACGGAGGTTGCGCCATACGATGAACCGGCTGGAGATTGAGCTTGCCGTTGCCAAGGTCGCCAAATACGCCACCAGCGAGAGCGGGGACACGGTGGAGGTGGTCGAGCGGCCCCACGGTGGCATCAGCATCGTCGTTTCAGACGGTCAGCGCAGTGGACGCAGTGCCAAGGCGATCAGCAATCTGGTGGCCGGAAGGCGATGAGCCTGCTGGCGGAAGGTGTGCGGGACGGGGCCGTGGCACGCGCCACGCACGACTACTTGCGCACCCTTCGCGGCGGCAAGGTCAGCGCCGAACTGGTCATCGCCAGCGTCGATCTGGTGACCGAGACACTTGTTTTCAGCCGCAACAGCCGCTGCCCGGTGTTGGTGCATAGGCATGGTGAGATTGAGTGGCTGGACGAACAGTGTGACGCCATCGGCATTTACCGCAATACAAAGCCCAACATTGTTGAGTTGCCGCTTACGCCCGGATTGACCGCCGTCATTTTCACCGACGGCATCTGGAGCGCGGGCCACCGGAGCGGAGGGGCTATGGATGTAGTCAGCGCGGCCAGGCTGGGCTGCGCTGCTCATGGTGATGGCTCTCCGATTGCTGACGCAGACGATAGCGCACGGGAGATCGCCGACCGAGTTCTGGAGAAAGCTCTGTCGCTGGACCAGGGGCGGCCTGGCGATGATTCCACAGTCCTCGTCGTCAAGGTAGGTACCCACCAGCAGGACCAGAAGATACGCCGCATGGAGCTTTCTCTGCCGATCTGATCGCTGGGGAAGCTCTGATTTCTCTGCGTTTCCGCGAGGGAGAAAGATTTTTTGGCCGCCAATGGAGGCGGCAAAATGAAGACAGACCTTGTCAAAATCGTAGGGGTCAGCGCCGCCGGAAAGTCGACCCTTGCCGCCGGTTTGCGACGGCTCGGTTATAACGCCCGTCCTGTGGCCCAGGAGCATAGCCAGGTGCCCGATATGTGGCAACGGATCCGCCCGCCGGACTGGCTCATTTTTCTGGACGTGGACCTGCCTGCCCAAGGGGCGCGGCGTCCCGACGTCAGTTGGAGCGAGCCCTGGCGGCGGACCGAACTAAAGCGGCTGAAGCACGCGCGCAACAATGCCGATCTGCTCATCGACACCAGTTTGGTGACGCCGGAGAGCGTCCTGCAGCGGACGGTGAGATTTCTGCGGGTCAACTGGGTCCAGCCTGCCCCCGCTGCGCTTTCGGCTTTGCCCGGAACGGGCAGTGTTTGGCATCGACCATGATGTGCTGCTCTCCTCAGAGGTTGACAGTTGGGCCTTCCCGTGCTACAAAATGGACATTAATCCTACGGGCGCAGGCCATGCGAGAATGGGCAGCGCCCAGCGTTGCACCATACCCCACACGCTTCTCAACATATTGAATGTCGCAATGATAGACGAAAGGAGCAAGTGCCCCAATCCGGCCACTTGCTTTGAGAGGACAAGAGGATGTCAATTCAATCTGTAGAAAGACTTTTTGCTTACAATAAGTGGGCCTGGCGGCGGGTCTTCCCAAGCCTTGCCGCGCTCGAGGCGGAGGAATACTTAGCCGAGCGCCCTTTCTTCTGGCATTCCCTCCACGGCTTGGCCGTTCACGGCTACGGCGCTGAACGGGCCTGGCTCCAGCGTTTCGGGGGCACTAACCCGACCAGTCTGGTTTCGGCGTCGGAATTCGCAACTTTCGCGGATGTACGGACCGCGTGGGACCCGCTGTGGGATGCGTGGCAGGAGTATATTGGCTCGTTGTCGCCGAGCGTGTTGGCAGAGTATCTGCACTACCGCAATACGGAAGGCATCGAGTTTGAGTTGAAAATGGATGACGCGCTGCGCCACGTGTTCAACCATGCCACTGAGCACCGCAGCCAGATGACGCCCCTGCTGGCGCAACTGGGGCATCCGACGGAGCCGCTCGACTATGCCCGTTTTGCTGCGGTGGAGAAATGAAAGTTTGCACTCTGATAGTCGGTCAGATTGTGGCAGCATCAACGAAAGAAGGTGAGAATGCGATACACGGCAGATAACGTGCTGATCAGACAGCAGTCCGACGGATACGTCCCGGGATTGATCCTTGAGGTTACGCCTCAGAGCGCCGGTTGGGAGTATATCTCGTTCCAGGCGCGGCGGCTGGACGAGGGCGGCAGTTGGTCGTTTGACACGGGTGAGAACGAGTTTGCGCTCGTCAATCTGAGCGGGCGCTACCGGGTGGATAGCAGCCGCGGTTCGTGGGAGGAAATCGGCGGGCGGGCCGATGTCTTCAGCGGCGGCGGCCACGCGCTCTATCTGCCGCGGCGCACACAGTTTACCGTCACCGCTGAGCAGGCGGGCGAGTTTGCCGTCACCTGGGCGCCGACGACTGAGGATCACGAGCCGTGGCTGATCAGGCCGGAGGATGTGGCGATCAGCGTACGCGGCGGCGACAACGTAAGCCGACAGATCAACGACCTGCTGCCTCCCGGCTCACCCGTGCATCGGTTAGTGCTGGTCGAGGTATACACGCCCAGCGGCAACTGGAGCAGCTATCCTCCGCATAAACATGATGTCCACATTGAGGACGAGTCCGGCGGGGTGATCGAAGCCGATCTGGAAGAGGTATACTTTTATCATATCGACAGGCCGGAGGGGTTCGCCTACCAACGCGTGTATACCGACGAAAACTCGCCCATGCACGCCGCGGGCAATCCGATTGACGCGCTGGTGCGGGTCGGCCATAACGAGGCGGTGCTGGTGCCGGAAGGCTATCATCCGGTGGTGAGTATGCCCGGCTACACCACATACTATCTGAACGTCCTCGCCGGCAGCGCGCAGAGCCTGGCTAACCAGGAAGATCCCGACTATGCCTGGGTGAAGGACAACTATGGCGGTATGGATGAACGGCTGCCGCTCTACTGAGGGCAGAACGGACAAAGAACAGCGGTAACGAAAACGGCCTGAGCGAACAGGGATACCCGATCATGTCTTCTGATAACGCAACGAGAACCTACGACTCCCTCCACATGGGGCGTTCGTCCATCGACCTGTACAGCAATGATGTCGGCGCGCCGTTTGCGGAGATTGGCAGCTTTGCCGCCTATGTGGGCGGCTCACCGACCAACATCAGCGTGGGCGGCGCGCGATTGGGCCTGAAAACGGCGCTCGTAACCGGGCTGGGCGAGGACCCGGTGGGTGACTTTATCGCCGCCTTTCTGCAGAAGGAGGGCGTCGATTTCAGCTTCAGCCCGCGCAAGCCGGGCCACCGCACCAGCGCCGTTGTCCTCGGCATCGAGCCGCCGGACCGCTTTCCGCTGGTCTACTACCGGGAAAACTGCGCCGACATCGAGTTGACCATCAACGATGTGCTGGCGGCGCCGGTGTCCGATGCAAAGGTATTCCAGTTTGCCGGCACCAATCTGAGCAAAGAGCCAAGCCGCAGCGCCACCATGTTTGGCGCGGAGTTCGCTCAGCAGGTGGGCACGAGCGTCATCTTCGATCTCGACTTCCGCCCCGACCAGTGGCATGACCCGAGGGCGTTCGGCGTCGTGTCGCGCTCCGTACTGCCCAACGTGGACGTGGTGATTGGCACGGAGGACGAGATCAACGCGGCCGTGCTCAGCGATGCCAGCCAGATGTCCCTGACCCATTCGCAGGTATCGGATGCGAAGGTCGAAGGCGACGTCAAGTCGGCCATCGACTGGCTGCTGGAGCTTGGTCCGCAGGCGGTCGTCGAGAAGGTGGGCGCGCTTGGCTCGCGCGTGCATCTGGCCACGGGCGAGGTTCTCGAAGCGCCCGGCTTCCCTGTGGAGATTTACAATATACTCGGGGCGGGGGATGCGTTTGGCGCCGGTTTCATCTACGGATTTGTCAACGACTGGGGCTGGCAGCGTTCGGCGCGGCTGGGCAACGCCTGCGGCGCGATCGTCGTGCTGGCGCACGGCTGCGCCAACTTCATGCCCACCTACGACGAGGTGATGGAGTTTGTGGAGAAGCGCGGGGGATTGTAGCAAGTTGGCAGATAGTTGAATTACTGGTAGCAATGTCGCGCTTTTGAGCCAAATGTCCGTCAAGAATCGTGAAAGCTGGCTGGATAGGGTCTCAATGAGTACTGTTTCTGTCTCAAAGCTAGTCGCAAAGAACTATAAGAATATCCGCTTGGAAGATGGAATCGACTTTGGCGCGCTGACAGTCTTTATCGGTGCGAACGGGTCGGGCAAGAGTAACGTAATTGGACTGCTGCAATTTCTTCAAGAAAACACAACTGGTACCGGGCTAGATGATCAGAGTGGGCGAACCAGTTTCGAAAACGCCGTCTCCAATTTGGGGCGAGCCAAGATGTTGGATGGGACGTTGGACGCTCCGGCAAACATTGACATAGAATACAGCTTCCCTCCTTCTGAAAGCGAAACAATATTGAAGATCGAGCTTCTCGTACAAAGTGCCCGGCATGAGGTAAATGTAGCGAGCGAGTTTCTCGGTAGAGATCAGGGACAACCGGAACCATTTTGCTACTACAATACACACAACAAACGGAGTGGTGGCAGTGGGTATGGCGTTGTTTCTGTATACGATAAGTCACAGGATCCCAAGTCGGATTCGAAAAGAGGTCCGAGCCACTTCGAGAGAATTCAGGATATACCAGTCAATGAACTCGCTTTATCGGCAATGCCCCGGCTTCTCGAAAATAGCGAGAACCCGCCTGAAGCAACCCCTTTGTACGGAGTTCGCGGAAGAATCATAAATTCTGTGGTGGCCTGGAAGTTCTACAATGTCAACAACATGAATTTGAAAAAGATTCGAGAGTCTCCCTCAAAGATAGGCCAGTCGGATTTCTTTGTTTCTCCGTCGGGTGAAAACCTGGCTCTCGTTCTCTATAACCTGGTCCAGCGAGACTTTGAATTTGAAGATTCGCTGAATCAAGTGTTCAAAGACATACTCCCCCAAACAAGAAGGGTGCGCGCAGTTACGTCGGGAAAACTTTCGCTCACAGTAGAATGGTATGTCGAGAACTGCTCCCAGCCATTCTTCCTCGATGAAATGTCTGATGGCACTGTACGCATGTTGTGTTGGGCTGTCATTCTGCATTCTCCGAAACCGCCCGCACTGATCGTTATCGACGAACCGGAGCTTGGAATCCACCCCGCCTGGATGCCGATTCTGGCGGAATGGATTAAGCGGGCAGCGCAGAATACACAGGTAATTGTTACCACACATAGCCCGGACCTGCTCGACCATTTCACCGACCAACTCGATGAAGGTTACATATATACATTCCAACAGGATCCGGAAAGCCAGAATCATTTCAAGCCCAAGAGACTCGACAAAGATACAGTGTCGGGCTGGCTTGAGGATGGCTGGCAGTTGGGCGATCTGTACAGGGTCGGCAATCCCGCGGTCGGGGGGTGGCCGTGGTAGTGTGGGTCTTCGCAGGCGGGGGAGAATCGGAATTGCGCGGGCTTCTTCCCTTACTCGCAAACGTCTGCAAAGATCACACATACGAACGCAAGACCCCAATCAGACAGAAGCCTGGACCCCGCCCGTCTACGGAGCCAGGCTATGGCAGGACAGGAAAGAGCCTGGCAGAGCAGATTGAAAAGCTCCTATTTGAATCGCTGAAAGGTAAGGAACGCTGTGACTTGATTCTCGTCATTGATGATTTGGACTGTCATGATCCTGACGACCGGCGAGGGTTGTTTGGCAAGGCGATAGCAAGAGTGGCGGGAGCGGCCTACATTCCTAACTTTGTTGGATTCGCCTCGCCAGAAATCGAGGCTTGGATTGTCGCTGATTGGGAAAATACTATCGCAAAGGACCTTCACTTCCGCGGGTGTCATCAACAGATGCGCCACTGGTTGAGCACCCAGAAGTCTGTGCAATTTGACAGCCCGGAGACTTTCAGCCATTTCGACAAGAACAAGAATTCATGTCGTGGAAAACTTTCGGACGCAATAGTCGAATCTTCCATACTTTGTGGGGCTCGGGAGACTTATAATAAGGGAACTCATACGGCAAGATTTCTGCCGCAGATTTCGCCAGAGGTTGTGAGTGGGAAATGTCCACATTTTCGACAGTTGCACATCCGACTGTCTCAGCCACAATAGGTAGGTAAATCATGCAAGTACGAGTCGCCTCTGCCCCTTGCTCCTGGGGCGTTCTGATGAAGGACACGCCCAACGTGCCGCCCTATGATCAGGTGTTGAATGAGATCGAAGAGGCCGGTTATATCGGCACGGAACTGGGTCCATACGGATACCTTCCGTTCGATATCCCGACACTGCGCGATGATCTGGAACGACGTGGGCTAACGCTAACCTCGGCCTTCACGATCTACAACTTTCTGGAGGGAAAGGAGGACGAGTCGTCCTACCGCGAGGCGCTGGAAACGGTCCAGGTACTCTCTGCTCTGGGCTGCAAGCACGTCGTCTTGTCGGACGTGCTCTTTGAGGTGGACAACCGCGCCCAGCGCGCCGGCCGCATCCGCCAGCAGGATTCGCTCGACGAATCGCAGTGGGAACAGGCCGCCCGCAATGTCAACGCCTTTGCCGGAATGGTCTACGAGGAGTACGGCATGAAGTGCGCGGCGCATCCCCACGTAGGCGGCTACCTGGAGACCGATTTCGAGATCGACGCCCTGCTGGAGCGCACCGATCCTGAACTGGTCGGCCTCTGCTTTGACATGGCCCACATCGCCTACGGCGGCGGCGACCCGATTGCCGTGCTCGACAAATGGCGGGATCGCACCTGGTATCTGCACATCAAGGAGTGCAACACCGACGTGCGCAAGCAGGTGATCGAGCGCGGCGGCGATTACTACGACGGGGTCGAGTCGGGCGTCTTCCCCGAATTGGGTCAAGGCACAATCGACTGGCAGTCGATCAACCGGATCCTGCACGAAATCGAGTTTGACGGCTGGGGTACGGTTGAGCAGGATATCCTGCCCGCTATGGGCATCGATGCCCTGAAGAGCGCCAAGAGCAACCGGGCTTTTCTGCGCAATGAATTGAGTTGGTGACAGCCGATATTGAAACTTGAAGCATTGTGATTCGACAGGCCCGCCGGTTTTATGCCTACCACTCTTGATCGGAGATGCGAAAAATGTCAACAAATCCCAGTTCTCTTGAAGGCAAGTACGCTGTCGTCACAGGAAGCACGCAGGGGCTTGGCGAAGCGACGGTCCGCCTCTTGGCCGAGCGCGGCGCTGCGGGCATCATTGTCAACGGGCGCAACGCGGAGCGGGGCAACGCGGTGGCGGCGGATCTGCGGGCAGGCGGCTGCCAAGCGCATTTTGTGCAGGCAGACCTGGCCGATGTGGACGCCTGCCGCAGCATCGTGGCCGCGGCGGACAAGCATTTCGGCGCGCTTCATGTGCTCGTGAACTGCGGCGCGCTCACCGTGCGCGGCAACATTTGGAACACGACGCCCGACCTCTTTGATCAGATGATCGCTATCAACGCGCGCGCGCCTTTACTGCTCATGCAGGACGCCTGCATACTGATGCGGCGCGCAGGAAATCCCGGGGCCATTGTCAACATATCCAGCGTGGCCTCCTACGGCAGCGTACATTTTCTGCTGCCCTACACCGCATCCAAGAGCGCCCTGAACGTAATGACCAAAAACATCGCTCATGCCGTGATGCGCTATGGAATCCGCGTGAACGCACTGGCCATCGGCTGGATGAATTCCCCCAGCGAGCATATCATTCAGCAAACTTTTCACGCGGGTGGAGAGGACTGGCTGGAAAAGGCCGAAATGTCGCTGCCCTTTGGCCGCCTTCTACAGACCGACGAAGTTGCCCGCGCCGTCGCCTTTCTGGCGTCCGACGAGTCCGGCATGATGACCGGCAGCGTCGTCGACTTCGACCAGTCCGTTGCGGGCGCAGGCCCGGTCCCTCAGCCGCCGCCGCTAGACGATCCCTATTGGAGTGACGGCGCAGGGGAGTAAAGTGGGTTTGCGTTGATGCCAAAAGGCGTTCCTACGGCGTATTGCGTGGGAGCTGGCGCAACGTTTCATAATGGAATCAATCACCTCCACGGAACCAGCAGACATGAACAGAACAGTCAATATCGGCATTATCGGCACGGGTGGCATGGGAGGCAGGCACGCAGCCAACTTGACCAGTGCAGTTGCCGTAGCCAACGTCGCCGCGATTATGGACGTGGACGAAGCACGCGCCCAAGAGGTGGCCGAGCGCTGCGGCGGCGCCGCCGTCTACACGGACGCTGATCAACTGATCGGGGCGCAGGATGTTGACGCGATCCTGATCGCCGCGCCGGACCGCTTCCATGCCGAGTTGACGCGGGCCTGTGTCGCAGCCGGCAAGCCTGTGTTGTGCGAGAAGCCGCTTGCGACCCGAGGCGAAGACGCCAGAGCGGTCGTTGACGCGGAGGTGGCCGGGGGCAGGCGGCTTGTCCAGGTCGGCTTTATGCGCCAGTATGACCCGGCTCATGTTGCCGTGAAGCAGGTCAGCGACAGTGGCGATCAGGGAAAGGCGCTTGGCTTCCGCAGCGTCCACAACAATGCGGCCAAGGATCTGATTCGCTCCCTTGACGACATAATCACAAACTCTCTCATTCACGACATTCACTCGGCGCGCTGGATGATGGGCGATGAGATCGCCCGCGTCCATACCGCTTACATCCCTTGCTCGCCGTCCCATCCGCACAGCGCGCGCTATGTTATGATTCAGTTGCAGTATCGCAGCGGCGCGCTGGGGGGGCTTGAATGCAACTCGGAGGCCGGATACGGTTATGAGATCACCGCAAGCATCACCGGGGAAACCGGCATGGTCGAGACAAGCCCCCTGTCAAGCCCAATTGTGCGCCACAGCAACGCCAGCAGTCAGTGGGTGGAAGAAGATTGGCTACAACGATTCAGAGTGGCCTATATCATTGAGGCGCAGGCGTGGGTGCAGTCGATCATCAACGGCGAGGCCACGGGGCCAAGCGCATGGGATGGGTATGCGTCGATTCTCGTCGCCGATGCCAGTATTGAGTCGGGCAAGAGCGGGCTGCCCGTAGCCGTAGACATACCGGAAAGACCGGCGATTTACGGGTAACGCCTGAACGGGATTGGCCACTAGCCGCTGCCGGGAAGGCAGGGGAAATCAGAGGATGAAAATGAAAACCGAACGATTGACCATGGCGCAAGCGATTGTCCGCTTTCTCAAGAACCAGCACAGCGAACGCGATGGCGTGGAGCAGCCCTTTTTTGGCGGCTGCTTCGGAATCTTTGGCCACGGCAATATAGCGGGAATGGGCCAGGCGCTACAGCAGTACCCGGATTTTCGCTATTACCAGACACGCAATGAGCAGGCGATGGTGCATACGGCGGCTGCCTATGCCAAGCACAGCAACCGGCTGCGCACGCTGGCCTGCACAACCTCTATCGGACCCGGCGCAACCAACATGGTCACCGGCGCGGCCACGGCCACGATCAACCGGCTGCCGGTCCTGCTCTTGCCGGGGGACATCTTCGCCCGCCGCAATGTCGCACCGGTCTTGCAGCAGCTGGAGTCCGAGCACAGCCAGGACATATCGGTCAACGACTGCTTCAAGCCGGTCAGCCGCTACTGGGATCGCATCAACCGGCCCGATCAACTGATCACCTCCCTGATCGAGGCGATGCGCGTCCTCACCAGCCCGGCGGACACGGGCGCGGTGACTCTGGCGATTCCGCAGGACGTGCAGACCGAAGCATACGACTATCCGCTGGAACTGTTTGAGAAACGCGTCTGGCGCATTCCGCGCAATCGGCCGGATCGGGACGCCGTGCAGCGGGCGGCAGAGGCGATCCGCACGGCGCGCAAACCGATGATTATCGCCGGCGGCGGCGTCCTCTACAGCGAGGCGACCGCGGCGCTGCGCGAGTTTGTCGAGCGCTTCGGCATCCCCGTGGGCGAGACGATGGCGGGCAAGGGCAGCCTGTCCTACGATCACCCCCTGCAATTGGGCGCGACCGGCGCGACCGGAACCTTCGCGGCGGAGCAGGTGGCGGACGAAGCCGACCTGATAATCGGCATCGGCACGCGCTACAGCGATTTTACCACCGCCAGCAAGACGGCGTTCAAGCACCCGGACGTAAAGTTCGTGAATATCAACGTGGCCGAGTTTGACGCCTACAAGCACAGTGCCATTGCGCTGGTGGGGGATGCGCGCGTCACGCTGGAGGAGCTTTCCGAGCTGCTGACCGGCTACCGCAACAGCGACGAGAATGTCGCCCAGGCGCAGCGTCTGCACGACGAGTGGGAGGCGGAGGTCCAGCGCAACTACGACAGCCACACAGCCGAAAGCGGCCTGCCCTATCAAGGCGCGCTGATCGGCGCGGTCAACGAGCACGGCGACCCGGATGCGGTGATGATCTGCGCGGCCGGCAGCCTGCCGGGCGACATGCACAAGCTGTGGCGGGCGCGCCATACCAAGCAGTACCACCTGGAGTACGGCTACTCCTGCATGGGCTACGAGATCGCCGGCGGACTGGGCATCAAAATGGCGGAGCCGGAGCGCGAGGTCTACGTGATGGTGGGCGACGGCAGCTATCTGATGATGAACACGGACCTGATTACGTCGATTCAGGAGGGCTACAAGCTGACAGTCGTTCTGATGGACAACAGCGGTTTCCGCTCGATTGGCTTCCTCAGCCGAGGGCTTGGGCAGGAAGGTTTCGGCACGCGCTATATCTACCCGGATCAGGTCGAACCGCCCCATCGCAACGGCCAGTCTTTCAACGGCCTGCCCACGGATGAGGTCGGATATGATGTCAACGTACTGCCGGTGGACCTGGCGACCAACGCCGAAAGCCTGGGCTGCCATGTCATCCGCTGCCAGGATTTCGGTGATCTGGTGCAGGCGCTGGCAGATGCCAAGTCAGTTGACAGGACGACGGTCATCTATGTGCCGAACGACCGCTACTTGGGCGTGCCCGGTTACAGCTGGTGGGATGTGCCGGTCGCCGAAGTGAGCGAACTGGACTCGGTCAACGCGGCGCGTGAAGAGTGGGAAGAGATGCGCGCGACGGAGCGGTATTACATTTGATGACGCCTACGGCCGCTAAACTGCAACTCAAAAGCTAACCTTCGCATTTGCATGGGAACGGGAGTCGCTCGAACGGTCATGTAATGTTCATGGCTCTGGCAAAGGAGAAATCCAATGGCAGTTACGCTACCACCAAAGACGAACTTGGTGGAAGACTACGAACAAGAACGAGGAAAGCCGATGCCGAGCTTCAACCACAGCTATGTGCAGACAAGGCTGATCATTGCGCTCGGCGCTGCCTACGGAGATCGTTTTTTTGTTGCAAGTGAACTTTCGGTTGACTCGGCGCCTCCGATGACACCGGACATTTCCATTTGTAAGATGCGACAACCGGACTGGTTGCACGACGAGATACGTGTGACGGAAGCCCCCCTGACCACTATCGAGATCACTTCGCCCAGCCAAAGCGTTGACGATTTCATCCCCAAAATTGAGGACTATTTCAGGTTCGGAGTACAGTCGGTGTGGTTGGTGCAGCCGCCCCTGAAGCAGGTAGCCGTCTTCACGCCGGAGATGGAGCCACAGGTGTTCACCCAGGGCGAAGTCGTCGATCCGACGCTGGACATAAAGGTAGCCCTAGACGAGATCTTTTCATGATGGGGAATGGGATAAGACACAGAAACAAGAACTGCTCAACTTCGTAAATGGCCCGTGGTATGGCAGCGGCGCGCGGAGTGGGAAGAGACGTGGGCGCAGGAGCGGCATTGCATCTGTCGGTTCCGGGACGGGCGCCGGGCGGACTGGACCGTGTAGCTCCTGACTCTTGCATAGGAGAAATTCTAATGACAGTAACTCTACCACCGGAAACAGCCTTGGTGGAGGATTACGAGCAGGAGCGTGGAAAACCCATCCCCAGTTACAATCACTTTTTCGTGCAGACTCAGTTGCAACATGCTCTTCGCGCAGCCTGCGGAGACAGATATATCGTCGGAGGGGAATTAACGCTTGCTACGGAGCCTTCGACCACGCCCGATATCTCAGTGTGTAATTTTCGACAACCGGACTGGCTGCACGATGAGATTCGTGCGGCGGACCCTCCCATAGCTGTTATCGAGATCATGTCGCCTTCTCAGAGCGTCAATGATATTATCCCCAAGATTGAGACCTACTTCCAGTTCGGGGTCAAGTCGGTCTGGCTTGTGCAGCCCCCCCTGAAGCAGGTCGCGGTCTTTAGGCCGGATATGGATCGGAAGGTCTACAGCGAAGGCCAAGTCGTCGATCCGACACTGGACGTTAAGATGGCACTAGCAGACATCTTCATGGTGAATGGCTGACAAGTCAACCATTACCTGGGCGCGGCTGGGTGGGATGTGTCGGTCGCCGAAATGAGTGAACTGGACTCGGTCAACGCGGCGCGTGAAGAGTGGGAAGAGATGCGTGCGCAGGAGCGGTATTTTTTCTGATCGCTGGGCCAATTGTGCGCCTTTGAGCGTGTTTCATTGTGCCGCTTTGCACGTCCTTAACAGTAAGCTTACGCAAGAATCAATCCTTCTTTCATAGGTGACAGGAATCAATTGGATGCCCAACAACGGACTTTGGCGACGAATCAAGAAAGCGATGAGCCGGTCTAGCCCCCAACGCAAGGGGCGAATGCCTCGGCCATCCGAACCTGAAACGGACAGCCAGAAAGGGGAAAAGCACGAAATGAGAACTAGACGATCTGAATCTTCCGAAAACGCTCCCACTGAAGAACAACTCCAGGTCGTCCACCATCCCGATGGGCACCACGGGCGAGTACTGTCTGTGGCAGGTTCGGGCAAGACGACAACAATGGCTCATCGAATCAAGCACTTGATGAGAGATCGTGGAGTAAGAAAACATCAGATACAAGTACTAATGTTCAATCGTCTCGCGAGTGATCAGTTCGTCAAGAAATTGGACGAGCTAGGGATTAGTCGTTCGCAACAACCCTCTGTGAATACTTTTCACAGTTATGCTTGGCGGGTTGCTAACATAAAGGGGCATTTGCAGTGGATCGGAAAAAGAGAAGGGCTAGCTACCTTGGAAATCCGAATAGCGCTTTCTGCGGTTGCCAGACGGCAAGAATTGGATGAAAACGTCTTGAACCTGGAAGAGGCCGAAAGGGCCATCAGTCTTTGGAAGGGCGCATTGACTCCCCACTGTCGGGCTGGTTACTCTGGCCCTAATGCCGAAGCGTACATTGCCATTTACCGAGAATTTGAAGAGCGAAGACACGAAAAAAACGCCATCACTTATGATGATTTTGTCCCGCTCGCGGTAGCTCTTATGGGGGGAGACGAAAACAAACTTGCAAAGCATGCAGGACCCTTAAGCTACATTATCGTCGACGAATACCAAGATATCAATTTGGGTCAGCAGCGCCTCGTTGAATTGCTGGCCTCACGCGGAGCAGACGTAATGGTCGTTGGAGACGATGATCAGACAATCTACGAATGGAGGGGGGCCCGCAGCGAGTACATCCTGCGGGAATTTTCGTCCAGTTTTTCCAATAAGCCTCACATAACCTATGAACTCACTCGATCTTTCCGTTTCGGTTACAGCATTGCACAGGCAGGTAACAATGTTATAACCCACAATACAAATCGCTACGCAAAGGATTTGCTTTCTCACAAACCGAAAAATGATTGCCGCATCACGGTAGTCACTCCCGAAGATTCAGGCGGCAGCGCCAGCCCCTCTCTCAAGGAAGAGGTCGTCACTCTAGTAAATTCCAATGGAGTCGAGCCTAGTAAGATCAAGGTGCTGGGACGTACTTTTGCCCAATTCAACTCTCTTTCCACCGAATTCATTAAAGAAAAGATACCGTTTAAGGTGGAAGGTAATGTCCCCTTTTTTGAGTCAAGTGAGGCCCAGGCGCTGCTAGACTACATAAGAGTAGCAGCCATATTGGATGAAGTCCCAAGCAATGCTACAGAGGATAGTTTCCTCAACATCGCGAACAAGCCCAGCCGCTACTTGAGCAGCGCGGACCTGGAGCGGATACTCCGTCAAGGACGCAACAAGAATCAGTCCCTAGGGGACTTACTTTACGAAACGACACAGGATCCTACGCGCTTTAAGCGCGATAGCCAACGGGAGAATCTTGAGGGGTTGTTGTCCGTCTTGGAAGAAATAGGGCGGAAAATCCACTGCGATCCCAAACATCGCGCCGGCAGCCTGCTTGATTGGATAGACAAGGACGTTGGTCTACAAGAGCATTTCGAAAACTTTCATGGGGAAGGTGTAGGATCGTTTGTTCTTTCGCAAAACATTTCTGCACTTAAGAGCTATGCCCACTACACCTCGCTCGATTGGCGCATGTTTATCAATCACGCAGACAATTTTGATACCACACAGGGTCAGCCTGAGAACAAATGGATTAGGATGACGACCATCCATAGGACCAAAGGTCTTGAGTTTGACTATGTTGTTATTCCCGAATGCCAAGAGGGATTTATGCCGGTTTTCGCCGGAAACGATGATCCCACTTTCGATATAAAGTTCCCAAGGAGTGTGCCAGAGGCCGCCGAGTGGATCGAGAACGAGCGCAGGCTATTCTATGTAGGCATTACCCGAGCCAAGAAGGGATTGTTCATAGGAACGTCGGCAATGGTTTCAGCCATGACCTCGTCGCGTTTCCTTGAAGAATGGGAGTTGGGTCCCACCTTAGAGATAGCCCACGAGTTAGTACTTGCCGCCCGACATAAGGAAGGACATCGCCTGGTAGAGAAATGCCGACAATACGCCGCGTACCATAAGATAATAAAGGTGGTGAAAGAACATTATTCCCCCTTCTTTAGGGACAAGGTGCGCAGGGAGCTAGTCAACCTAAAGCTAAGCAATGCAGAGAGGCCTTTCCGATACAAGAGGCAATATAGTAGCAACACCTCTAATGAAAGAGGCACAAAAAAAGACAATGACTCAGACAAAAGGATGTGGGACTGGATTCCTGAAAAAAAAAGAACTCGAACTAGAGTTCACAGACGAAGGTAAGAGCTTCAATTGCGGAATCGCCAAGGCGAATCTGATGGCTGCGCTCATATCGGCCTGCAAGAACCGGTTCTCAGTTGCAGGCGCAGTGCCGCTTGCCACAACACCGCCGATGACGCCGGACATCTCTGTCTGCAATTGGCGACAACCGGACTGGCTGCACGACGAAACTCTTTTGGCTAAGCCTCCGGTAGCCACTATAGAAATCATTTCGCCTTTCGAGAGCGTTGACGACAGAATCCCTAAGATGGAGAGCTTATTCGAATTCGGAGTACAATCAGTGTGGCTGGTACAGCCGCCCCTGAAGCAGATAGCCGTCTTCACGCCGGACATGGAGCCACAGGTCTATAGTGAAGGCGAGGTAGTCGATCCGACGCTGGGCGTCAAGATCGCGCTGATCGAGATCTTCTCATAGATGAGGAAGGAAACATGACACAACAACAGGAACTACTCAACTTCGTCAACGGCCAGTGGCAGCGCGGCGGCGCGAGCGACGCGCTCGATGTGCTGAACCCGGCCACCGGCGCCGCGATCGCCACGGTGGGGCTGTCTCCGGCGGCCGAGGTGGATGCCGCGGTACGCGCCGGGCTGGATGCCTTTGCCGAGTGGCGCGAAACCCCCGTGGTGGATCGCATCCAGCCGCTCTTCCGCCTGAAGATGCTGCTTGAAGAGCATCTGGACGACATCGGGCGCATCCTCACCAACGAATGCGGCAAGACGTTCACCGAGAGCGTGGGCGAGATGCGGCGCGGCATCGAGAACGTCGAGGTCGCCTGCGGCACGCCCTCGCTGATGCAGGGCTGGAACAACGAGGACATCGCCCGCGGCATCGACGAGCACATGCTGCGCCAACCGCTGGGCGTTGTGGCTGCGATTACGCCCTTCAACTTTCCCGGCATGATCCCTCTCTGGTTCCTTCCTTATGCCGTCGCCACCGGCAACTGCTTCATCCTCAAGCCCAGCGAAAAGGTTCCCATGACCACGCAGAAGCTGTTTGCGCTGATCGAAGAGGCCGGCTTCCCGCCAGGCGTGGTGCAACTGGTCAACGGCGGCGCGGACACGGTCAACGCGATCCTCGATCACCCTGACATTCGCGCCATCAGCTTCGTCGGCTCGACCGCGGTGGCGAAGTATGTCTACAGCCGCGCCACCGCCAACGGCAAGCGCGCCCAATGCCAGGGCGGCGCCAAGAATCCGGTGGTCATCATGCCGGACGCCAATATCGAGATGACCACCCAGATGATGGGCGATTCGGCCTTCGGCTGCGCGGGCCAACGCTGTCTGGCGGTCTCGGTCGCCGTGACCGTGGGCGAGGCCAAAGACCCCTTCACCGAAGGCATCGCCGACCTGGCCACCAGCCGCAAAGTCGGCTACGGGTTGGACGCCGACACGGAGATGGGTCCTGTCATCACCCGTGAAAGCAAGGAGCGCATCGAGGGCCTGATCGAGTCCGGCGCGCAGGAGGGCGCGCGCGTCCTTGTGGACGGACGGCAGAAGAGCGTGGCCGGGTACGATGACGGCTACTGGGTCTACCCGACGGTTCTGGACGCCGTCGAGCCGACCAGTCAGATCGCCCACACGGAGATCTTCGGGCCGGTGCTCAGCCTGATACACGCCGATACGATCGAGGATGCGATTGCGCTGATCAACGACCGCAGCGTCAGCGCATACGGCAACATGGCCTGCCTCTTCACGAGCAGCGGCGCGGTGGCGCGCCAGTTTCGCCATGAAGTGGACGCCGGCAATGTTGGCATCAACATCGGCGTGGCCGCGCCGATGGCCTTCTTCCCTTTCAGCGGCTGGAATGAGAGCTTCTTCGGCGATCTCCACGCCCAGAGCCGCCACGGGATCGAGTTCTACACACAGACAAAGGTTGTGGTAGAACGCTGGCCGCAGGAGTGGAGCCGCAAATTCTGAGCTTGGCTGTTGCTGCTGTCTGAACCGTGACAAGCGGGCGCGTGAGAGGGGATATCCGGGCCGTCGCAATCTATAGAGGATGACGTACTCATGGCTCAAGAGATTGGCATAGGCGTTATCGGCATGGGCTGGATGGGCACGGTCCATAGCCGCTCTTATCGGCTGGTGAACGACCGCTTCCACGACGACGGCGTCAACGCGCGACTGGTGATCTGCGGCGACGATGTGGCGCACAGGGCGGAGGAGGCCCGGACCTCGCTGGGGTTCGCCGAGTCGACGACCGACTGGCACGAGGTCGTAGCTCACCCGGACGTGCAGGTCGTCAACATCGCCGCGCCTAATTATCTGCACAAGGAGATGGTGCAGGCCGTCACCGCGGCTGGCAAGCATGTCTTCTGTGAGAAACCGGTGGGCCGCAGCCCGCAAGAGACGGCGGCGATCGAACGCATGGCGCGCGAGGCGGGCGTGATGAGCTTTGTCGGCTTCAACTACCGCTGGGCGCCGATGGTGCAGCATTGCAAGAATCTGATCGACGAAGGGAAACTCGGCCGGTTGACCCATTACCGGGGCCGCTTCTTCACGATGTACGGCAGCAACCCCTATGGTATGCTGACCTGGCGATTCAAGAGAGAGCAGGCCGGCCTCGGTGCCCTGGGAGACATCATGTCGCATACCGTCGACATGGCGCACATGCTCGCCGGCCCGATCAAGCGCCTCGTGAGCAATCGGCATATTTTCATCCGCGAGCGGCCCCTGCCGGTGCCGGGTCAGGGCACGCACTTCTCGGTTGGCAAAGCGGGCGACCCGACCGGTGAGGTAGAGAATGAGGACTACGTGAGCACGCTGGTGGAGTTCGAGAACGGCGCGCAGGGCAGTTTCGAGACCTGCCGGGCGATCTTCGGGCCGAAGTGCGAGATGTCCTTCGAGGTCAATGGCAGCGAGGGGGCGGCCAAATACAATTTCGAGCGCATGAACGAATTGGAGCTTTATCTGCCGAGCGCCGACGGCATGCACGACGGCTATACCACGCTGCTCGGCGGACCCGCCTACCCGTACCATGCGCGTTTCAATCCAGGCGACGCCATCGGGCTGGGGTATGAGGACTTGAAGGTGCTTGAGGCGCATAGTTTCCTGATGTCGATCGCGGAAGGTAAGCAACGCGCGCCCAGCTTTGCCGATGCGCTGCGGCTGGCCGAAGTGCAGGAGGCGATGACCCGCTCTTGGGCAAGCGACGCGTGGGAGGATGTTCGGCCTATAACTGAGTAGGGCCAGGTTGAGCGTAGTTCGGGTGAGTAGTCGCGCTTGGTGGCATTGCCTGTTTCGTACTGCGTAGTCCGTCCCGGAGGAGCTGAAATCATCGAAGTGGCGGGCGGTTGCAGGCCCGGTAAACTGACGGAGAGAAGAGAAATGTCAAGAAAGGTACGCGTGGGAATGGTCAGCACAAGTTGGTGGGCGGATTCAATGTATCTGCCGGCGCTGGCCGCACATCCGCAGACCGACGTCGTCGCCGTCTGCGGACGCAACCGGGAACGTGCGGATGCCTTCGCTGCGCGCTGGGAGATTCCGCAGGTCTATACCAATGTTGATACGCTGATCCACAGCGGTGAAATCGAGGCGCTGGTCGTCGCCTCCGGCCATGAGAGCCACTACCCGATCACCATGAAGGCGCTGAATGCCGGCCTGCATGTGCTGTGCGAGAAGCCTCTGGCATTGACCTACAGCCATGCGGCGGAGATGGCGGCGCTGGCGGCGGAGAAGGGGCTGATCCACTGCACGCCCTTCACCTACAGGTTTATGCCGACGAACCGCTATATCAAAGAGCTGCTCGACGACGGCTACATCGGCCAGCCCTTTCATCTGAATCTGCGCTACTACACCGGCTACGCCCGCGAACCGGGCTACAGTTGGCGCCATGATCGGGCCTTTGCCGCAACCGGCGTCCTGGGCAACATCGCCTCGCACTTCTTCTATCTGGCCTACTGGTGGTTTGGCGACGTTACTGATGTGTTTACGCTGGCGGGTGAGTTCATTGAGCGCCCGACCCTCACGCCGGAGGGGGAGCCGTATGAGCGCACGGAGGACTCGGCCTACACGCTTTTTCGGTTCGCCAACGGCGCGCAGGGGTTGGTGCATGCTTCGGCTGTCTGTACGGAGGAGACAGTCTTCGGCCAGCGCCACGAGTTCGATCTGCACGGGGCGGAAGGCACGCTGCGCAGCGTCATCGACTGGGTGAACGGGCAGGAGGTGCATGGCACTCGCCGCGGTGAAGGGCCAACCCGCCCCCTTCAGATACCGGAGCATGTGTGGGGCAATGTGCGCCGTGATACGGTCCACAACACCTATCGGGATGTCTTTCGCGTCGAGGACCACATGACCAGGGGCTGGATCAACGCAATTGCCGACGGGCGTCCCTTCAACCCCAGCCTTGAAGACGGCGCCATCGTGCAGAGAATCACCGATGCGGCCGCTCTGAGCGCACACACGGGGCGCTGGGTCTCGCTGGATGAGATCAGTGCATAGTGACCGGTGCAGTTCATCGGCTACTGATCACTGGCAACTAGCCACTGTAGTCTGGAGATAGTTTTGAGCGGTACGTTACAATTTGCAATCATCGGCGCAGGACGCATCGGACAGGTTCATGCCGAGAATCTGACGCGCTTTATTCCCGAAGCGGAGGTAGTTGTTATTGCCGATGTCATCCACGAAGCCGCGCAGAAGACGGCGCAGCGCTTTGGCATACCACAGGCCAGCGGCGACCCGGCTGAGGTCTTCAACAACGACGCGATTGATGCTGTCGCCATCTGTTCCAGCACGGAGACGCACGCCGACTTTATCATTCAGGCGGCGCGGTCTGGCAAGCACGTCTTCTGCGAAAAGCCGATTGCGCTGAACCTGCCCGCGGTCGATGAGGCCCTGTCAGCCGTCGCCGAGACCGGGGTCAAATTGCAGATCGGCTTCAACCGCCGTTTTGATCCCAACTTCCATGGTGTGCGGGACGCCGTCAGAGCGGGTGAAGCCGGCACGCCCTATCTTGTGCAAATAACCAGCCGCGACCCGGCTCCGCCGCCCTTGCGTTATATTGAGGGGTCGGGCGGTCTCTTTCTGGACATGATGATTCACGACTTCGATATGGCCCGTTTTCTGCTCGACGACGAGATCGAAGAGGTGTCGGCGAGCGGGGCTGTGCGCGTGGATGCGGCCATCGGCGAGGCAGGAGATATCGACACGGCGGTCGTGACATTGCGCTACCGCAGCGGTGCGCTGGGCGTGATCACCAACTCGCGTCAGGCCGTCTACGGCTACGACCAGAAGGTGGAGGTCCTCGGCTCGCTCGGCTCGATCTCATGCGAGAACAATACGCCGGATCGGATTATCCGCCAGACCGGCGCCGGCGTGATCCATGCCAAGCCTCTCTATTTCTTCCTCGAACGCTATCAGGTCGCTTATGCAGACGAGTTACGCTCCTTTATCCGCTCCGTTCTGGACGACACGGAGGTGGAGGTGACAGGGAGCGATGGACGGGCGCCGGTCGTGCTGGCGTTGGCGGCGGGCATGTCGTTCCGAGAAAAGCGCTCGGTTGCGACAAGCGAAATCAGTGACCAATGATCAGTGGTTAGCAGGTTTTCGGTGAACTGTTTTTTCTCCTCTACGAAAGCGGCCCTTTCCTCCAGATGGGCTAGACTTACGCTCCGTCCCCGCTCGAATGCAGCGGGGCATGTGGTCTTACTTGCCATATTGATGGCAGCAGTGTTCCTGTCGCTGCTCTACGGGAGCGGGGGAGCGGTCGATGCGGTCGCTGGCGAGCTAGAGTCCGGACTGCGGCAGGATACGTCGACAATACCGTATACGAAAACGCTCACGATTGCCGATTTTGGTCTGGCTTTCGTCAACTCAGCCGAGACAAGCAGCGGTACACAGCGCATCCAGCGCGGATTGGACACCGGCGTGCGCATGGATCGATTCCCGGTCTACTGGGAGCAGGTCGAAAGGCGTTACGGTCAGTTCACCTGGACGAGCCAGGACGCTGCCATCCGCGCCAACGAAAGCCTGGGAATGAACACGCTCGCGATTCTGCTGGGCACGCCCCGCCAGTACCGCATCGGCGGCCGGGCATTGGCAACGTCGCTAGGCGGTTCCTTTGCGCAGCTGTCGCCGGGCCAGGCGCCCTTACCGATCGACTGCAACCCCCAGGAGGTAGGGGGCGAGTGTGACCTCATCGAAGTCACGAACTACTCTGAGGAGCGGCTGGTTAGCTCAATGGTCGGAGAGGAGGCTCCCTACAATCCTGATCTGCAGGCACAGTCAGGCAGTTGCTCCCGCGAAGATGGCCCGCCGGCCCCCCATGGTCTCTGGAACCCGATCTTCGTCAACGGCACAGACGAATCGACAGAAGGCACGCGCCTCAACCCCACCAATCCGTGGGCGCGCTTTGTCGGCGCGGCAGTTACGCGGTATATGCCCGGTGGAGATGCGGGCGCCAATATTCGGCATTGGGAGATCTGGAACGAACCGGATCTGTGCCACTTCTGGTCCGGCTCGCCCAGAGAGTACGCCCGCTTGTTGAAGGTTGCCTACATCGTAATCAAGTGGATTGACCCCGACGCCTTCGTCGTGTTCGGCGGCCTGGCTCATTTCGCCAATGGGCAGTGGCTTTACCTTATGCTGGACGAGTTGAAGGCCGACACGTTGAGCGCCAGCTACGAGGGCTTTTTCGACGCGGCGGGTTCACATCACTACTCGCTTGCTTACGTGGGCTATCAGTACACGAACCGTGTGCGCAAGGCCTTGGACGGCCGGGGCTGGACGGACAAGCCGATCTGGATAACGGAGAGCGGCGTGCCGGTCTGCAACGATTACCCCGGGCCGACCTGCCCCAGCCCTTGGCGGGCAACGCCCAGCGAGCAGGCTTCCTATGTCTGGCAGAACATCGCCTATACACGACTGGCCGGGGGCGGGCCGATTTTCCATTTCATGCTGCATGACGACTGCGGCAATGTGGTGGCGGTCGATTCGCCGGACGGTTTCGGCCTTGCCAAGAATGAGACGACCAGTTACTGCTCCCCGTCCAGCGCGGAAGAGCGATTGGCGTATTCGGCCTTCAAGTTGGCAAATCAGCACCTTACGGGCACAGAAGTCGCCTGGGCTGATATCGATCGTTACAGTGTGCGGCGCGTGGCCTTCTATCACCCGGACACGCAAGAGCGCCGCCTGTTGACGTGGGCGGTCACAACCCAGGCGCAGACCGGCAGCATCCCCGCGACCGGGACGAGCGCCCGCCTGATTCGCATGGACGGCACTGAAACTGCGCTGACACCGACGAATGGTTTCTACCAGGTCAGCCTTTCCGGCGCAACCAATACGAACTGGCCCGACGGTCATGGCGGCTACGGCATGGGCATCTTCGGCGAGCCGGTCATGCTGATTGAAGAGGACACACTGCCTCCCACCGCCTCGATTGTGGACCTGCCGGCCTACTCGGGGACAACCTTCCCCGTAACCTGGCGGGTGAACGACTGGGGCGCCGGGCTGCAGTCGGTTTCGGTATATGTCCAGGTCGATGATGGAGATTGGCAGCTGTGGCAAGAGAATGCCAAGGGCTATGGCAGGGCGTTTTACACCGGGGAGGCCGGCAAACGCTATCGCTTCAGTATCAATGCCGAAGACCGGCTTGGGTACAAATTGGAGGGAAACACTGTTCTGGGGGAGACGACCGTCGCGCTCAACAGCGTGGTGACCGGTAGGGTGATCAATCCTGCCGGGGAGGGCGCAAGTGGGGTCGAAGTACGAATCGGCGAGACCAGAGCCACCACCGACGCCAGCGGCAACTTTTCGATGGATGTTGCAATAGGCAGCTGGAATATATTCGTCAACAACCAACTTCTCATCCGGCAACGGGATTTTAGCGCAAACGACAGCCTGGCGCTTCTCTATGCGCCGAGCGCAAATGCAGTGACGAACGGAGACTTTGAGAACAGTTTCACAGGTTGGACGAAGTCCGGCAGCTCACTCTCTCAGATTGAGGGGCAGGCGGGCACGGCGGACCATGCGCTACGGCTGGCGAGCAGCTTCGTGCCCAATGTAGGCGTTCCCGGAACTGAGGGCAGCGATGGCGGCAACAGTACAGTGTCCCAACGCGTAAGTGTACCGACGGGCCGTCCATTCCTGGCCTTTGCTTATCGCATGGAAAGCGACGAACCTACCACAGGCGCCGACTCGTTCGAGGTGATTGCGGTGGAGGATGGTCAACCGGCGAACTACATGCTTGTCCAGCAGCAGAGCAGCGGTTGGCAGTACCGTTCGCTGAACATGAGCCAGTACGCGGGCAAGGAGATCACGCTCATCTTCAACGTCTACGAGACGTCACCGAACCGGCGCACGGGCGTGCTGATTGACCTCGTAACGCTGAGCCATGTACCTGCGCAGACGACCGGCAGCGGCGGCGGCGCAGCGGCCAGCCCGCGACCAGCCGATTTGCACGCGCCCATCGTCAAGCCGACCCCATCGCCCGATGAAAGCCCGCAATCCGGATTTCGAGCCTATCTCCCCGTTGTGAAAAGGGATGAGTAAAGCCCTTATCGCCATAGGCCATGAATCATCTGTCGCTATTTGAATCCTCGTCAAGGCCGACCGCTTCTTCGGCGGCTGACAGTTCCCGCCATAGATACCAGGCCCCGGCGCGGCGCTGACCCTTGGGCGCGCGGTCATAATAGAGATCAAACAGCCGCCCGCTCTCCGTTCGCACGCGGTAGTAGGCCCGGCCCTGACCCCAGGATCCCTGCGTGCGCCCACTGCGAACAAAGTAGGGTGGTCGCCCGCCCTGCGTTCGTATCTCCGGCTTACCGTAGCGATGCCACATTGCCAGCATCTCTGCCACCGTATGCAGATTCCCTTGCCATTCGAAGGCTTCCGGCACAGGCGGCTTTTTCTCCAGCGAAAAGCCGCTGGGCAATCTTACGGTGATCTCGTGTCCGATGAACTGCATCGCGTCTCCTGTCGTAAGTACAGTGGACAGTGGATCGCAACTCCACTAGCTACTGGTCACTGGTTGCTGCAGTCTGGCAAGGCGGACGTCGAGCATGACAAGATAGAACACTGTCAGCACAACCAGCAGTGCGGCGACGCCATAGACCGGCGCAAACCCCATCGCTGTCACAAGTGAAAACGCAAACAGCGGACCCACCGCCGATCCCAGATCCGAAGTTGTGGCATAGGCGCCCACGAACAGTTGCGGCTGGGGCGTGACCAAGGCCGCCTGGTTGGCGTAAGCGTCGAGAACCACGTTGACGCCGGTGCTTACAATGAGCACAGCCAGCAAGGCGAAAAACGCGAGGCTGCCGGATGCCCACAGCGTCACGCCCAGACCGAGACAGAGCAGGAAGACGAGCACGATGGTCAGCCGTATGCGCCCGACCCAGTCGGCCAGAGCGCCCATCGCCGCGCCGAGAAACAGGTCCGAGAACCAGCGGGTCCCCAGCACGATGCCGGTCAACGAGCCGACTCTCAGTCCCAGCATCATCCCGCCGGAATCGGTCCCGAAGCGGTCCGCCAGAAAGATGGAAGCCGTGGCTATCAGGATCGAATTAAGCAGCAGCTTGAAAAATCCCACCAGTAGGACAGAACGTTGCAGGGGATCGGAGAGCGCCACAGTCCAACCATATAGAATGTTCAAACCGCCTCGCCGAGCGGCTTCTCTCGTTTCTTGACTGTCTGGACGGGAGCGAGAAGGCCGTTGGCTATGCCCTTCTCTTGACGATGGCGACGCGCTCGCAGGCCAGGAGAGACCGGCCGCGATCGGGATCGCCAGCGCCGAGAGCGCCGCAATGGTCCAGACAGTCGTTTGATAGCCGTAGTAATCGAAGAGAAAGCCGCCTAACACAGCGCTGATCCCACTACCGCCGCGTACGATGCCCCACATCAGCCCCATCATCCGGCCCGCCTCCGTATTGGCGCCCGCCCAAATCGACTGGTATGTGCCCTGGCGCAACCCGGACCAACTGATCCCCCACCCGATCCGCGCCAACAGCAGGACCACGAAGCCCCATCCCAGCCCATAGGCGGCTGTCGTGAGCACGCCCAGAATGGCTGAAATGACAAACGTTCGGTGCGGCCCAAAGCGAGCGAACAGCGCGCTGAGCCACGTATTCGAAAGCAGGCGAATCAGCCGATTGGCGCTTAACAGTAGCCCCACATGCACGGGCAACAGTCCCAGATCGCCCGCCGCCAGAGGGAGGATTGCGTACAGCAGCGAATCGCCCATAATGGCGAAGGCGACCGCCCCCGAAACGGTTACGACCAAGGCTGTGGGGGACGCCTTCCTGCTTGGCGAGTTGCTGGACTCGATGCGCTCCTCTGGTTCAAATTCAGGTCGGGACATGGCAGTCGCCATTCGGGTTATGGGTACAACCGGCAACGCGGCGAACGTTTCGCGTGCAGATCACAGGCGTGGCCGCGCCAGAATTGCGCTCCGGCGAACGGAGCAGCGTCGAGTTGCCTTATGGAGATACATGCTCAAGGAAGATCCCAGTGCGGACAATTGTAACACACTGTCTGCGCATGACTACCTGTCGTTTGCGCATCGCGGCATGGAACGCCGAGGCCAGAGCGAACCGGTGGGGCTGGCGCTGCCTTTGACACAGAGCGCATCTACCGCTACTATCAGTTTGGAGCGGTTCGCATCAGTTGGAGAACCTCAGGCGCTCGTGCGCCGTTCCACTTTTCAGGGCCACCGACTGATGTTTTAAGACCAATTCCTGCTTCGGTTCACAGCTTTCAGATCTGCCAATCCAGGAGGAACAACGTGATACTCAATACTGCAAAACAGAAGATGCTCGCCGGTCAGCCCGCTTTCGGGTTCGGCCTGGCAATGGGTTCGTCTCTCAACGCTGAACTTCTGAGCCGCAGCGGCATCGACTTTGTCATGGTCGACCGTCAGCATGGCTCTTGGGGTGAAGACAGCGCCATTGCTGCGCTCGTTGCCATCAACGGAAGTCCCGCGATTCCAATGGCCCGCGTCGCCCGCAATGACTACACGTTTATCGGCCGCCTGCTGGACGAGGGCGTGCTGGGCATTATCGTGCCGATGGTCGACACGCCGGACCAGGCCCGCGCCGCGTCCGATGCCTGCCATCTCCCCCCCGCCGGCAGGCGATCCTGGGGGTGGGGCCGCGCCAAAGTGTATGGGGCCGATTACGGCGAGTGGATCGAAGAGCAACTCTTTGTTGCCGTGCAGCTGGAAAGCGCCGAGGCCGTCGAGAACGCTGAGGCGATCCTCAGCACGCCCGGCATTGACGGTTGCTGGACCGGTCCGGCCGACCTGTCCCTTTCGCTGGGGTTCCACCCGTCGGAGATGGACGACCGCGTGGAGCATGTCCGCGCGCTCGAAACGATTCTGGAGGCCTGCAGGAACACAGGCAAGATCCCAGGAATTGCCGGGCGCAGTGTAGACGATGCCCTGAACAGGGCCAGGCAGGGATTCCGCTTCGTCACCGCTACCAGCGACGGCGGCCTGCTGGATGCGGGCGCAAATGAGGCCGTATCCCGGCTGAACAGTCTGACGACTTAGCGGGAAGGCGCGGCACGTAACCGCGCGGCGGGCGAGTAGCAAACGCTTAGACCGAGGGCCTGGTCGGTCCGCATTTCCGCAGGAGCGCCACAATGTCCTCTTCATCCGATTTTCTGGTCGTCGGCGCCGGCATCTTCGGCGTGACAACGGCCCTGGAGTTGCGCAGCCGGGGTTACCGTGTCACCCTGATCGACCCCGGCCCGCTGCCCTATCCGCTGGCCGCCTCCACGGACGTCAGCAAAGTTGTGCGCATGGAATACGGCAGCAACCGCCAGTACATGCGCATGGCGATGCGCGCCATCGAGGGCTTCCATCGCTGGAACGAGCAGTTCGGCGAGAAGCTGTACCACGAAACCGGCGTGCTGATGGCGGTCAAGGGGCCGATGTCCGACAGCGAGTATCTCGAAAGCAGCTATCAGATGCTGCTGGAGAAAGGGCAGAAGCCCGAAAGGCTCTCCGGCGACGAGATCACGCGGCGCTTCCCCGCCTGGACCACCGGCGCCTATGTGGACGGTTTTTATCACGCCCGCGGCGGATATGCTGAGAGCGAGCGGGTCGTCGGCAAACTGGTCGAGCAGGCTGCGGACAGCGGCGTCGAAATTCGGCCAGGTCAGACCGCCGACGAACTTCTGCTGACGGGCAACAGGGTGCAGGGTATGTGCACGCGCGAAGGCGAAACGTTCGCGGCGGATCATACTGTCCTCGCAGCCGGTTCGTGGACGCCCTGGCTGCTGCCGGAGTTGCAGCAGGTGATGAAGGCGACCGGCCACCCTATCTTCCACCTGAAGCCGAAGGATGATGCGTTGTTCACGCCGCCCAACTTTGTCGTCTTCATGGCCGACTCATCCCGCACCGGCTGGTACGGTTTCCCGCTGTTGCGCGAGGGCATCGTCAAAGTCGCCCGGCACGGCGTCGGCGTGCGGCTTCATCCTGAACACGACGAGCGGGTCGTGTATGAAGAGGATTTGGCTCAGCTTCGCATCTTTCTTGAATCCACATTCCCTGCGCTGCTGGACGCCGAGATCACCTACACGCGCCGCTGCCTCTACAATGACACACTGGACGAGGACTTCTGGATCGACCGGCACCCGGAGAAGGAAGGCTTGAGCGTGGCCACGGGCGGGAGCGGGCATGGCTTCAAGTTCGGGCCGGTCTTCGGCGAGTTAATCGCCGACGTGGTGGAAGGCAAGCCCAACGACTGGGCGCAGGCGTTTCGCTGGCGCGTCCTCGCCCCGGAAACGGTGGGGAAAGAGGCGTCTCGTTTCCACGGGGATGCAGGCCAGGTTGGATAGAGAATGTGCAGACCCGCCGCCAAGTGAAGACAGATTTCGATCAGTATCAGGATAATAATGCCCAGCCACTTTGATCTGGCAGACTATGACCGCGCGGCAGACTTTGTGCGCGCACAGACGGGCCGATACTTGGCTCAGCGTTCCGCGCGCGGGTTGATCGGACTGGTTTTGGGCAGCGGACTCAACCCACTGGCTGAGGCAATTGAAGACGCCATTGCGATCCCTTTTGAGGGGATCCCCCACTTCCCAGCCAGCACGGTGGTGGGGCATGAAGGTCGGCTAATCGTCGGCCAGTTGGCCGGGCAGGCGGTAATGGCGATGCAGGGGCGTATCCACCTGTACGAAGGGTACACCGCTGCGGAGATTACCTTTCCCATTCGGATGATGCGCCGACTAGGTGTCGAAACGCTGATCCTGACGAACGCAGCCGGTGGACTGAACGCCGACTTCCACGCGGGCGATCTCATGCTGATCGACGATCACATCAATTTCGTGGGCATGGCGGGGCACAACCCTCTGATCGGCCCAAACATCGAGTCGTTCGGGTCGCGTTTTCCGTCCATGACGGAAACCTATGCGCCGCCTCTGCGTCAACTCGCCCTGGAGACCGCCCGCGACCTGAACATCACGCTGCGCCAGGGCGTGTACGCGTATGTGGCAGGACCCAACTTTGAGACGCCGGCCGAAGTTCGCCTTTTGCGCCAGGTGGGGGGAGACGCTGTGGGGATGAGCACTGTGCCGGAGGCGCTGGTGGGCGTCCATGCGGGCATGCAGGTGCTGGGCATCAGCACGATTACCAATATGGCGGTCGATCGGTTGGACACCGACCTCGAAACCAACCATGAGGAGGTCCTGGAAACCGGCAAGAAGGTTGTGCCCCAACTGACGAGGCTGCTGACCGGCGTCCTGGAACGGCTTTAGCGTTGAGCGGACCGGGACGATAAACAGCAGGGGCGTGTGGAGAATACCCCTGCTGCTATGATACCTATTCGCGTGCTGGCGGCCAGGCCGACGGTATGGGCGGCGCGCCGAAAGCGGCTAGTCCGCGAAAACGCCTTCAGCAGCCGTCTCCTCCTCAGAGCGCTCCACGATCGTGAGTTCGGCGTCCTCTGGGCCTTCCTCTCGCATCACTTTCACAAAGTCGATGTGGGCCGGCTGGCGCACGAACCCCATGCGATTGTTGATGTCCAGAATCACCTTGTTGTTCGATTCGTTCCAGGTGCGGATTTCACTGATCCCTCGTTGCCTGGCATAGTCGATTGACTGCAACTTGAGCGCCGTCGCAATGCCCCGATTGCGGTGGGAGCGGATCACGCCGGTCAGGCCGACATAGAGGATTTTGGAATCGGCTTGGCTAGACCATAAATTGCACATCCCCACGAATTCACCTTTGTCCAATGCGACAAACCAGGCATCTGGGATGAGGTTCGTCCGTTCCCAGACCTTCTGAAACTCCTCGAAAGGCACCTTCGTGGGCGGTTCAACACTGGGCACATCGCGATCGATCAGCCACTCCAGATCATAGAGTTTGCGATCCCGATCCGGATCGGACTCTAGCCCCGCGACCGTCTTGATTTCGATGCCCTGCTCGGCGATGCGCCGGGGATAGCGTTCCCAGTCAACCGTGTTTATGTTGAGCGGATCCAGCCTGGACTCCCAGTCTCTCATACGCTCTGTGAAACCGAGCTTCAGCGCAAAGCGCACGCCTTCCTCGTAGTCTTCCCTGGTGCTGGTGATCAGACGCAGGGGGTCAAACTGCTCGATATCCCGGCACAGATGCTTCCAGAGCGCAGTGCCCACGCCGCGATTGCGATATGCCGGCAGCGCCAGCACGCCCACCGACAACTTGCCGGGATGGTTTATCCAAATGTTCTGACTGTAGTAGGCATAGCCGACGGTCTGCCCGTCAACCTCGGCAAAGTAGCGGCCCCACTTGACCGCTTTCGAACGTTTCTCGTCATCTTCTTTCCACTCGCCCACCGTTTCGGGATAGTCAACCCACACGGTGTTGCCGATATCGACCGCATGTTGGTAGTCTTCGTCCTTCAGTTCAAAGTTTCGTATTTTGATCAAGATACTTACTCCATTCGTGAGATTCGCGCTACGCGCTTTCTTCTTTGGCCCTTCAGCCTACGCAGTCCCAATCGGGTGCGATTTCGCCGTCGCAAAGGGCGGCATCTGAGGGCTTTCAGGCCGAACCAATGTGCTCCCTCGGATTTCCGGGGATTGAAGACGATGAAACACTGGCTTTTCGCACCTCCTTTCTGCTGATGACGGGCGCCTCTCCACGGGTGGACCGACGCCGCCTTCGAATTCTTCTACCAATAAAAAAACCGTGGAGCGGCTGAAGCACGCATCCACGGTCTGGAATACAGTCCAGGGTTTTCTCAGCGCACAGGCACTGTTCTCCCCGCAAAGGATGCGTTACAACCATACTTGACAGTCTGCTTTATTCGCATGGTGCTCGCTCCTTTCGGTGTTGGTTTGATTTCGGCGCCCTCTTCTTGTCAAGGCACGCCCGCTACACTAGCACGAACTGCGATCAGAGTCAAAATGGGCGGGCTGCCAATCGCGCCGCTTTGACGACAATTCCTATTGAAGCGGCTCAGTAACAAGGTTGCCGAGAATCCTCGCTGTCTCGTCGTCCACAACGCCCCGCACTTGATTGACAATGTCGCCCAGGGGCAGGTCCAGGGATTCATCGCTGCAGCGTAATTTCAGTTCAACGATGCCATTCTTCACCCCCCTCGCACCAACTGTCAAACGAATGGGGATTCCCAACAGATCGGCATCGTTGAATTTCACGCCGGCGCGTTCGTCGCGGTCATCGTACAGAATTTCGATGCCGGCCTCCTGGAGTTGCGCATAGATTCGCTCCGCCGTTTCGGTGACCTCCGGCGTGCGCTTGGTCGCCAGGCTGACCAGGGACACCTGATAGGGCGCAATCGTTATCGGCCAGACGACGCCGTTTTCGTCGTTGTTCGTCTCAATCACGCTGGCCATCAGCCGACCGGCGCCTATGCCGTAACAGCCCATCACAATCGGCACACTCGCGCCGTCTTCATCGAGAAAGGTGGCCTCCATCGCCAGGCTGTACTTCGTGCCCAGCTTGAAGATGTTACCCACCTCCACGCCGCGCACGGATCGCAGCGGCGCGCGACAGACGGGGCATGGATGCCCGTCAGCGGCCGCCACCACATCCAGCGCCAGATCCGGCTCGTAGTCGCGGCCGCAGTTGACATTCTTGACGTGCCAGCCTTCTCGATTGGCGCCTGCCACCAGGTTCGGGCTGCGGGGAATCAGGTCATCAACCACCAGCAGGACGCCGTCTCTCTGGATGCCGATCGGAGAGCCATAGCCCGGCTGCGCGCCGATCGCCGTAATCTCCGCAGGCTGGGCGGGGCGCAACTGACGCGCCTTCAGCGCGTTCGTCAACTTCGTCTCATTCAGCTCCATATCGCCGCGCACGACGACGAAGACAAACTGCTCCCTCTCCTCCCCGTCCTCCTCGATCGTCGCCACCAGGAACAGAGCTTTCGCAGTCCTGCTCTGCGGAATCTCGAGAAAGTCGGCCAGCGCAGCAATCGTGTCGACTCCGGGGGTGGCGACCTCCTCGTTGGGCAATGCTTCCTCCGAACTGCTGCCGTCCTCCTCCGACTTCACAAAGGTGGCAACCTGCCGATTTGCCTTGTAACCGCACTCGTCACAGAGCAGGAGCGTGTCCTCGCCGACCTCTGTCAATGCCATAAACTCATGCGCCATCGTGCCGCCCATCATTCCCGTATCGCTCTCGACCGCGATGACATCCAGCCCGGCGCGTCCGAAGATGTTGAAGTAAGCCTGGTAGACGAGCGGATAGTAGTCGTCAAGACTGGCGTGATCGGCGTGAAAGGAGTATCCGTCCTTCATTGTGAACTCTCGCACGCGGATCAGGCCGCCGCGAGGACGAGGCTCGTCGCGGAATTTCGTCTGAATCTGGTACAGCATCAGTGGAAGCTGCCGGTAACTGTTGATCACACCGGCGGCCAGTTCCGTGATTACCTCCTCATGGGTCATACCCAGAACCAGATCGCGGCCGCCGCGATCGGTCAGTCGCGCCAGATCGTCGCCGATTTCATACCAGCGCCCGGAGCGCTTCCACAGCGCGGCCGGCTGCACAACCGGCATCACGATCTCTTGTCCGTCGATCGCGTCCATCTCTTCCCGCAAGATCGCTTCGATCTTCTTTTTGGACCGCAGTCCCAGGGGCAGATATTCGAAGATGCCGGCAGCGACCTGCCGGACCAGTCCCGCCCGCAACATGAGCTGATGACTGCGCACATCCGCATCCGCGGGCGCTTCCCGCAGAGTCTGGAAAAACAGTTTCGACATCCGCATCAGGATTTATCCTTGTTCGGTTTCTTGCCGTTGGCCTCTTGCCTGGTGATGTCAGTCGCGTGCGATTGTCAAGAGTCGCAGGCTGACATCCAGCCGCTTCGTAACCGCTCAACTGAGAGTCCTCCACCCACCCAGGCGCGCAATGCGCTCAGCGAGTGGAGGTGGTAGGGTCTGGGGACGAGACGCGGGGTTCGTGATCGCGGGACAGGTCTGATGACGCCGCCACAAGGGAAGGCATCAGGGCAAGCTGGACAAGAATGCAGCTTTCAACAACATCCAGGCCATGTTCCTGCGCCCACCGGCTGGCGGTGGCGTTTTCAGCGCCCGGCTGGAACCAAACGGCCTGCGCGCCGGCTGCTTTTGCCTGACGCACAACGGCGGGCGCTTCTTGCGGCGGTACGACCATATTGACAACCGCGGGCGCTTCCGGCAGTTCGAGCAGGTTGCTGTAGGCGGCATCGCCCTCAATCAGACGCTCGCGCTGATTCACAGGATAAACCCTGTAGCCGGCGGCTCTGAGCTTCAGATAGATTCGATTGCCGTATTTGGCCCGATTGTTGCTGGCCCCCACAACGGCCCATACCGGTTCCTGTACGTATTTCTCTACCAGTGAATTCATATCCTGCATAGTCGCACCAACTGCCAACTAGGTTCAATCTCACTGCCAAGGGCGGACGTATACCAAAATGGCCTTGCCTGCCGCCCCAGTATACTCGCCTCCGATTGGACGTGTCAATGTTCAGGAGTACTGATTCCGGCTCAGGGCCAATAGAGCTTGGCTCTCGGTCGCCTGTACACGCCGTAAGCTGAAAAATGGCGTTTGAATACCGATTCACTGCCCTGGGATGTACCTTATAGTTGACCTAATTGCCAAACCAACGCGCCTTTTGATATACTTTTACGTAATTAACAGGCAGATTGCCTGCATCATTCCGGTGATTCTCAATGACCAGACCGTCTTAGTGCGCGCAACGTTGAACTGAACAGCTTCCAGTAAAGGAGAATGGAGAGCGATGTCACTATACGAGCAAAAACCATGGGTAGAGAAGTACGAATCAGGTGTGCCGGAGACGATTGAGTATAACGGCCAACTCACACACGAAATGCTGGATGCCTCGGCCCAGACCTATGCCAACCAGGTGGCAACACGACTCTTGCTGTCATACCTGCCCCTGGGCATCACCGTTCAGGCCACGCAGACGTACACGGCGCTGAAGGACTCCGCTGATCGCTTTGCTTTCGCTTTGCGCAAGATCGGTCTGCAACAAGGGGACCGCATCGCGATCATGCTGCCCAATATCCCCCAGCAGGTGATCTCCTTTTTCGGCGCGCTCAAAGCCGGCTGCGTAGTGGTCAACACGAATCCGACCTACACACCCCGCGAGTTGGGCCACCTACTTGAAGACAGCGGCGCGACCGCGATTGTCGTTCTCAGCGGCTTCTACGAGCGGGTGGCGCAGGTCAAGGACAGCTCCGGTCTCAAGCATGTCATCGTGACCGATTTGCCCGAGCCGCTGGGCTTTCCCTTCAATAAACTGGTGGAGAAGAAGGTGCGCAAAGCCGGTATGATGGTCGACGTGCCGGACGGCCCGGGCATCTGGAGTTTCGACAATCTGATCAAGACGAGCCCGCCAAATCCGCCAAGCGTCGATGTATCGCCGGATGATGTCGTGCTGTTCCAATACACCGGCGGCACAACCGGCTCACCCAAAGCCGCGATGCTGACCCACCGCAACGTCATGTGCAACGTTCAGCAGATTGAGGCTTGGTACAGAGACCTGGAATACGGCGGCGAGAAGGTGCTGGGGTCGATTCCGTTCTTTCATGTTTACGGGATGACCGTAGCGATGCTCTTCTCGATCTATAGTGGCGCCGAGTTGATCGTCACACCGGATCCGCGCCAGACCGATCTGGTGCTGGAAATCTTGCAGCGCGAGAAAGTGACGATGTATCCCGGCATCCCGACGATGTACACGGCAATCATCAACCATCCAAAGGTCGATGAAGCCGATCTCAGTTCGATCAGAGCCTGTCTCTCCGGTGGGATGTCGCTGCCGGCGGAGATACAGCGCCGCTTTGAGCAGATCACGGGCGGCAAATTGGTCGAAGGATATGGCCTGACCGAGACCTCGCCCGTGGCCTGCGCCAACCCGATCAATGGGATGCGCAAAAAGGGATCGATCGGCTTTCCTGTGCCCAGCACGGAGGTTGCGATTGTTGGCCTCGAGCCAAACGAGGATGGCAAATACGAGCATGTGCCCGCGGGCGAGGAGGGCGAGTTGGTCATCCGCGGGCCGCAGGTGATGAAGGGCTACTGGAAACGGCCCGAAGAGACGGCCGCGTCCATCACCGAGGAGGGTTGGTTCCACACGGGCGACATCGCCCGCATGGACGAGGACGGCTGCTTCTACATTGTGGATCGCAAAAAGGATCTGATCATCGCCAGCGGATACAACGTCGTGCCCAGAGAGGTCGAAGAGGTAATCCACATGCACGAGAAGGTGCAGGAAGCGGTCGTGGCCGGGGTGCCCGACGCCGTCCGGGGCGAGACTGTCAAGGCATATATTGTCTTGAAGGAAGGTCAGATGAGTACGCAGGGTGAGATTTCAGACTTCTGCCGAGAGCACTTGGCCCCCTACAAGGTGCCGGGGCTGGTGGAGTTCCGCGACGAACTGCCCAAGAGCCAGGTAGGCAAGATCCTGCGCCGCGTGCTGGTCGAGGAGGAGAAGCGCAAACAGGCATAGGAGGGGCAATACTCATTATGCTCAATCTCAGAGATGGCATTAGGGCCGATGGGCGGCTTCTTGAGGAAGAGTACCTGGCGCTGGAGACAAATCGGCTCATCGAGTTTGACAACGGCGCGGTGGAGGCGCTGCCAGTGCCCACCGACAGACATCAGGCGATTCTCGCATCTCTGTTTTTGGCGCTGCGTGCATACGCTGAAAAGGAGGACGGGATCGTCCGCTTTGCCTCCCTGCGCCTGCGACTGTGGAGCGGCAAATACCGAGAGCCGGACATTCTTTATCTTTCGGCGCGCCGTCGTCACCTGCGGGGAGAACGCTTCTGGGAAGGCGCCGATTTGGTCGTGGAGGTCGTCAGCCTCGGGTCTGAGGACCGGGAGCGGGATCTGGTTACAAAACGACTGGAGTACGCCAGGGCAGGAATTCCAGAGTATTGGATCGTAGATCCGCACAAGGAGACGATCACCGTTCTACAACTGGAAGAGTCCGCTGCCGAATACGCTGAGCACGGCGAATTCGGGCGCGGCACACGCGCCGCATCGGCCCTGTTCCCGGCCTTTTCGGTATCCGTAGACGAGACTCTTGATGCCGATTGAGCCGTTTGCAAGGGCGGCGCATTTGACAGATTCGATGCCAAATCGTAAGATTAGCGTTGGTTGCGCCCCCGTGGTGGAATTGGTATACACAGCAGGTTGAGGGCCTGTGCCCTTTAGGGCATCTCCGTTCGAGTCGGAGCGGGGGCACCAGAGACGAGATGCGTGAGGAAGTAGCTGACGCATCTCGTTTTGTATTTGGCGGGGCTAGGCCGACCGGTTGATGTGCGGGAATGCCCCCAGCCCCGCATAATGGGCGATTTCCCCCAGTTCCTCATCAATGCGCAGGAGTTGATTGTACTTCGCGACCCGATCGCTGCGGGCGGGCGCACCGGTCTTGATCTGCCCGGTGTTGAACGCCACCACCAGATCGGCAATCGTATCATCTTCGGTCTCGCCTGAACGGTGGCTGACTACGGCCGCCCAGCCGGCGCGATGGCTCATCTCAATCGCGGCGATACTTTCCGTCAGCGTGCCGATCTGGTTGACCTTGCACAACAGGGCGTTACAGGCCCGCTCTGCGATGGCCCGCTCGATCCGCTTCACATTGGTAACAAGCAGATCGTCCCCGACCAGTTGCACACGTTCCCCGATCCTATCGTGGAGCAGCTTCCAGCCGTCCCAGTCGTCTTCAGCCATGCCGTCTTCGATCGAGATGATCGGGAAGCGCGTGCTCCAATCTTCCCACAGATCGACCAACTCTTCGTTGGACAACTCCGTGCCTTCAATCTCCAGTTCATAGCGACCCGTCTCTTCGACATAGAATTCGCTCACAGCCGGATCCAGGGCGATGTAGACGTCCTCGCCTGGCCGATAGCCCGCCTTCTCAATCGACTGCAAGATCACCTCGATTGCTGCCTCGTTCCCGCCCAGGCTGGGCGCGAAGCCTCCTTCATCGCCCACATTTGTGCTGTAGCCCGCTTCGTGGAGAATGTCTTTGAGCGCGTGATAGATTTCTGCGCCCCAGCGCACACCTTCGGCAAAGGTGGGAGCGCCGACCGGCATGACCATGAACTCCTGAAAATCAGTGCTGTTGACCGCATGTTTTCCGCCATTGAGAATGTTCATCATCGGCGTCGGCAGCGTATGGGCGTTGACGCCGCCCAGATAGCGGTACAGCGGCAGGCCGACCGCCTCGGCCGCGGCCTTAGCCACCGCCAGGCTGACGCCCAGTATCGCGTTTGCGCCCAGTCTGCTCTTGTTTTCCGTGCCGTCCAGTTCCAACATATAGCTGTCTATGGCGACCTGATCCAGGGCGTCCCTGCCCTCCAGTTCCTCGGCCAGAACGGTGTTGACATTCTCGACCGCCTGCAAAACACTCTTTCCGCCATAGGTCGATTTGTCGCCGTCCCGCAGTTCAACCGCCTCGTGAACGCCGGTGCTGGCGCCGCTGGGCACGGCCGCCCGGCCCGTCGCGCCGCTGCTCAACTGAATCTCTACTTCCACCGTCGGGTTGCCACGGCTGTCCAGAATCTGACGCCCCACAATCGTCTCAATATATGTCATGGTCTCAACCCTTGGTGTTGTCCACTGACATGACCGCCCAACGGACTCGATTCACGTGCCTCCGTTGGGAGTGATGTAACTATCTGCAAGTGCCGCACAAGCGTACTTGCCGTGCATTTGTGCAAATGCTTGAGAGTAAGTATGCTATTGCTATACGATATTGCGTCAACTGCAATCCTGCAAGTTGTGCAGCATACCGATCGCACTCGCGAGCCAACAGTATGACCCTGATATATCTGGATCACTCGGCCACCACGCCATTGCGCCCGCAGGTTTTGGCGGCGATGGAACCGTACTACGGCTCTACTGAGCAAGCGGATAGCTTGAGATACGGCAACCCGTCCAGTATTCACCATGCGGGGCGGGCGGCCTATGCGGGTCTGGACAACGCCCGGCGCACGATTGCCGAGATCCTCGACGCCGGAATCAAGGAGATTGTCTTCACCGGATGCGGGAGCGAGAGTGACAATGCGGCGCTGCGTGGAATCGCGCTAGCGCGGCGTAGACAGAGCGGCGCCAACCGCATCATCACCACGCCGATCGAGCATCATGCAGTGCTGTACACTGCTGAGGACCTGCGCGACTTTTTCGGCTTTGAACTGACGCTGCTTCCCGTGGACAGCCATGGCCTGGTCAATGCGGATGATCTGGCGCAGGCATTGGGGGACGGTTCCGATGTTGCGGTCGTCAGCGTCATGTACGCCAACAACGAAATCGGCAGCATACAGCCGATCAGCCGCCTGGGCGCGCTCTGCCAGGAGCGCAACGTGCCTTTCCACACCGACGCGGTGCAGGCGGCGGGGAAGCTGCCCCTGAGCGTGAAGGAGCTGAATGTCGACGCGCTCAGCGCCGGCGCCCACAAGTTTTACGGGCCGAAAGGCGTCGGCTTTCTTTACCTGCGCCGCGGCACGCCCTATCATCCCTTCCTGACAGGCGGCAGCCACGAGGGCAGGCGGCGCGCAGGCACGGAAAATGTGCCCGGGATCGTGGGGATGGCGGAGGCCCTGGCCTTGTGCCAAGCGGAACGAGATTCCGAAATGGGCCGCTTGCGCGTGCTGCGGGATCGGATTGTCGGCCACACTCTGGAAGCGATTGAAGGGACGCGGCTCACCGGCAGCCCAACGCAGCGGCTGGACAATCACGCCAGTTTTGTCATGCGCGATGTGGAGGCCGAGGGCATCCTGATCGCTCTTGACCTGGCAGGCATTGCCGCCAGCAGTGGCAGCGCCTGCACGAGCGCCCGCCAGCAGCCCAGCCACGTGCTGGAAGCCATCGGCATTCCGGCGGCGTATCTGGCCGGCGGTTTGCGGCTTAGCCTTGGCCGCAGCAATACCACGGAACAGATCGATCAGCTCCTGGAAAGGCTCCCCCGAATTGTCGCTCAACATCGCCAGGCCGTGCCGGTGGCCCTTTGAAATTTGGCGGTGCCGACATCAGGTGCGGCCGCAGGTGCGGCCACAGCTTCCGCACAGCCGCAATGAACGGTCACCCGTACCGATTCGTATGCCCAGTTCTCCTCGCATTCGGTCTCAACAAACTCCATCGCCCCAACACGACCTGACGCTGCTGGGTCTGCTCAGCTTGGATCTGCCGGCGCTCGTCAGCTTGCTCTTCGTTCTCGGCGCCCTGATCCCTACGTCCCTTGTTCTGACTCTCGGCTATCTGCCGGTAGGTTTCTTATATTCTGCGCTGGGGCGCGGCGATTTGGACAGACTCGTTTTCGAGGGCGCAGAAATTCCATTGCTGGTTTCCGGGGCGGGCGCTGTCATCTTGCTGGCAGGGCCTGCATTCTTCTGGCGAACGCATCACTTCCGCCGAGTATTGCGATTCACTACCGTGACGTCGGGACAGGTCACGCGCTTGAACACCACCGTGTTCGAATTCCGCGTAGACTACGTGTACCGGTTTCAACAGCGCGTCTATTCCGGCCACAATTCGATCCGGCGCAATCACCGACGAGAGCGACGCGCCGGCCTGCGCCCCGGCCAAAACATCACTGTACTAGTAGACAGTTTTCAGCCAGACGCTTCGTTGGTGCTGGAACTGTACTCGAACAGGCGCCACAACCCGCCTGCGCAACCATGATCGAGCAAGAGCAGAGCGGCAGGCCTTCAATGGCAACTGTTTCAAATTGCGTACTTCAGTTCGGGGAATGAGGCCATATACAATGCGCACGATGCGCCGCTCTTGCGCTATACTCTAAGTGGCATGGATCTTGACTGGACGTACAAACCGCGCCGCCGTCGTCGCAATGGGTGTATCGTTTGGAGCGGTTTGGCAGTGCTACTGGCCGTCTATCTTTACATTCAACGCCCGGACTGGCTTGTGAGGCAACCGCCGCCGCCGTTGACCACCCCCACTCCCAGCGCGCTCTACTGGCAGACGAAGGCGGAAGCGCACATCGCCGCAGGCAACTACCGCGAGGCGGAGACTGCTCTGAAGAAGATGGCCGAATTGGAGCCGGACAACGCCGACCCGCTGGTCGCCCTGGCAAAGCTGCACATCATGGCGCGCCAAATCGAACTGGCTTTCGAGCTTTCGCTGGAAGCGGTTCGGATCGACGGCGAAAATGTGGCCGCGCTGACGATCCACGCGCGCGCGCTCGACTGGCTTGGCCGCTACGATGCCGCCAGCAATTTCGCCTTCGAAGCCCTGGACCTGGAGCCGGACAACCCGGACGTGCTGGCGGTTCTGGGCGAAATCTACACCGACGTCGGCAACTGGAACCTCGCACAGGAGTACCTGGAAGAGGCCCTGGCAATTGATCCGGGAAATGTACTGGCCTTGCGAAACCTGGCGGTCTTCTACGAGTTGCAGGACGACTATGAACGCGCCATTGCGGAATTCAACCGCGCTATCGAACTGGCGCCGAACCGTGCCGATCTCTTCATCGAAAGGGGCCGCCAATACGAGCATCTCGAAGATTGGGAGGCGGCCATCGCCAGCTACGAGCAAGCTGTCGCGGTGGACGAGCGCGCATACGCGCTGGACGCGCTCGGGTGGGCGCTTTGGAAAAGAGAAGATCACTTGAAGGCCCTGCGTATTCTGCGCCGCGCGGCCGAGTTGGACCCGCAGAATGGCATTATTCTGGCCCACCTGGGCATGGCCTACTACCGCCGCCTCAACTACGAAAGCGCTTCCGAGACGCTGGAGGAGGCGCTGGCGATTATGGACGAGGACGACATCAACGCCCAATTCACGTTGACTTTGGGGCTGTCGCACGTCTACAAGAAGCCGCAAAACTGTGATCGGGCCATTCACTGGTTGCGGAAAACGCTGGAATTCGCCCCCGGCTTGTCCTCTGCGCACCATGGCCTGCGCCGATGTAGCACAGACTCATGAAATTGTTGCCGGTTGTCGATTTTGCAAATGGTAGGCGACTCCCGTTGGATGCTCGCAGATGAGAGCGGTCCTGCCAATCTGAACTGTCACCTTATATGTCATACAACCGCGCCCGCCTGAAATCCTCCCTGCCTCGACCAACAATCGCAGCGCCTTCACGCGGCAATGGGCGACGCACTCCCACCGAACCGCCGCAACCCGCGGCGCCGATACGCCCTCCCATCGAGGCGCAGCGCAGCGCGTTGATCCGAGAGCGGGTCGCCACACGTACTGTCACCAGCAAGCGCCGCCTGCAGCGTCCCGGAACGCCCCTGAGAGTTCTGCAACAGCCGATCCAAGCAGGAATGCGCAAGGTATTCGACCTGCGCCGCCTGTTGTTCGTGTTGGGCTTGACCATCATCGTCCTGCTCCTGCCGACACCCGCCGGACTGAGCGCGGCCGGGCACAAGGCGTTGGCGCTTTTCGTCTTCTCCGGCCTGATTCTGGCGCTGGAACCGGCGCCATTGCCGATCGTTGCGCTGCTGGTGCCGATCGTGCAGATTGCGCTGGGCGTCGATGACGCCGCCGGGGCGTTCGCGCCGTTCGGCACGCCGGTCGTATTCCTGATTCTGGGCAGCCTCTTTCTGGCGGAGGCGTTGCGCAAACACGGCCTCACCCGCCGCCTGGCTCTTCATGCAATCGTGGGCAGCAAAGGACGTTTCGGCCCGCTGCTCTTCGGGATCATGGCGATCACAGGCGGGCTGAGCATGTTCGTCCTCAACACCGCTACGGCTGCCGTTCTCATTCCGGTCGCCATCACGATTGCGCAGCAAGTGCCGCGCCCGGAGGATGGACGCAAGGCGCTGGCTGTCCTGATCCTGGCCATCGGCTACAGCTCCAGCATCGGCGCAATCGCCACGATCATGGGCAGCGGTGAGAATGCCATCGCCAGCGGCCTGTTGGAGCAGTTGTACGGTTTTGGCTTCATCGACTGGATGAAATACGGCCTGCCGGTCGCGCTCCTTCTGGTGCCCCTCGTCTGGCTGATGCTGCCGCGGCTCTTTGCACTTCCGCAGCTGACGATCGACATCGAACCTGCCCGGCGGGAGATCGAGCGGCTGGGACGACTCTCCGGCCCGGAGCGGGAGATCATCGCCGTGCTGCTCGTATCGGTGACTCTGTGGGTCGCGGGCGGGTATATCGAACATTTCTTGAAGCTGCCGGCCACGTTGCTGAGCAGCGCGGTGATCGCCATCGGCGCGGTGGCCGTCCTTTCAGTCGAAAAGATCGTCGATTGGAGCGACCTGAAAGGCGTAAACTGGGGCGTCTTCTTCGTCATCGGCGCCGGGCTGACCCTGGGGGACGCCTTGGAAAAAACAAGCGCCAGCGCCTGGTTCGCCAGTCTGATGGCGCCGACATTCGAGGGGTTGCCCTTCGTCATCGTCCTGGGGGCCTTGATCATGCTGGCTTTCTGTATCACCCAGTTTATGAACAACGTGCCGCTGGGAGCGATCCTGGCGCCGGTGCTGATCACACTGGGGCAGGCATCCTCGATCGATCCGGTGCGCCTGGTGATCCCGACGATCTTCGCGATCGCCCTGGCCTTCGCGCTGCCCAGCGGTTCCGCACGCATGAGCCTGATCGCCGTGACCGGTGTGGTGAACAGACGGGAGATGTTGCGCACGGGCGCCATTGTCGGGCTGGCCTGCGCGGGCGTGATCTACGTGTTCTTCTATCTTCTCAGCCAGTTCGGCATGATCTGATAGGCATTGCGTACTTCGTATTGCGTGATGACGGATTTCGGCAGCGCGACCCTTTACCTACTTTGTGTTGGGAGCGAAGATTCAGGGAGGAGAGACCATGCGCGTCTGGCTCATCGGCGCAGGCAATATCGGTAGTGTCGCCCTGCGCCAGCTACAGAAAAACCCTGCTGTGGAGATCTTCGTCAGCGACCCGTCGGACCGGCCGGAGGCGGTACGCAGCGGACTGATCAAGCGCGTCGACCTGGTGGAAAACATCACCCCTTTCAGCGTCAACGAGATCGCCCGGCGCGTGCGGCCCGATCTGATCCTGCTCTCCCCCGGCATCGGCGAGCAGGGCTTCGGCGCAGTCGAAGGCAGCAAGGCCCTGTCGGAGGCGCTTAACTACGAGATGATTATTGCCAGCGAATATCCCTGCCTGATCCTTTCGCTGTCGAATCAAAGCTGAACAACGGTTCGTATCGTGATATTTCGCATTGCCTGGCAACCTGCGGCGCAACTCTCAACTGTTGAAGAATGGCTGATCAATTAACGCGTATCCAGCACAATCTGGGCGTTTACAGATTGCGGGGATTCAGCGGGCGAAACGCAGAACTGAAGACCTTGTGCAATTGGTTGCTCGAAGCGCACGAGCAGCCGGCGCTGGCGATCAGCGGTGGGCAGGGCAACGGCAAGAGCACGTTGGCCACCGCCGCCGCCTGGAACACCATCCACCACTTTCCCGATGGCATCATCTGGGTGGGCGCCGCAGGAAGAGACAGCTTTCGCATGTACGACATCGTGCGCACGTTGGACACCGTTCTCGGCACCACTCTGACGCGGGTGAGCGAAGATCGCTGGGGCATCGGCATTCTGGAGCAACTCTATCAACGCCGCCGCCTGCTCATCCTGGACGAACTTTCGGGCGCAACCGACCGCGAGATCCAGACGCTGGCAGAGATCATCGGCCATCTGCACGACTCCGGCGGCCAATCCCACATTGTACTCATCGATCGTGACATCCACCCTGAATTCGCCGAGTTGGTCGGTGATCGACACCTGCAACTGGGCGGGCTGTCGCTGGCCGAGACAGTCGCCTTTGTGCATGCACGGGCGCCGGAAGCTGTACGCGATACGGCGCTGCGCAATATCGAGGGACTGCATCGTCGCACCGGCGGCAGGCCGCTGAGTATGCGGTTGGCGACGGGGCTGCTGATCGATTTCGGGCTGTGGAGCGAACTTGACCAGCTTCTGGCCGAACTGCCTGCCGTGGACGGCGCGGTGGAGATGCCCAGCATCGCCGGCTTTGCCGTCGAAAACTTCGCCGCCTTCTGGCCGGAGGCCGGCCTGATCCTGGACCGTTTGGTCAGCGCGGCCGGCGGCGCAACCTTTCAAGCGCTGACCGAACTGTTTACTATCGGCATGGGCACTGACGACGAAAAGCGCCGGACGTTTGAAGCGCTGGTCGAGCGCGCCCTGGTCGAGGTTGACCTGTTCAACCGCCGCATCGTCGTGCAGCCGGTCGTGCGCCGCTATCTGGTCCAGGGCGCGGTGATGCTCGGTGAGGACTGGCACCGCCAGCACGCCCGTTACTACTTGCAGTTCGCCCAGCGGTATCAGGAGTTGCCAATCCAACGCTGGCAGGAGATCGACCCGTTTTGGGGCAATGTCCATTGGGGCGCGGATTGGGCCACTGATCGGGTGGAGCGCATCTTCGGGCGCTCGGTGGAGGAGTTGATCACCGAGCGACTGGAGACCGAGGGCCTGCGCGACATGCCGATCAACTTCCCGGAGTTGCAGGACGACCTCAAGCTGATGCGGGACTACGCGCTGGCGCTTGCCCACTATGCCTTCTGGCGTCATCCGCCGGGCATCTGGCGCTGGCTGTGCGGCGGCGCGGTGGCCGCGATCGCGCTCGGCGACATCGGCGACTTTGGTTGGATGCTGGCGAACATTGGCCGCCAGCGCTTCTTCAACGGCGAGGTCGAAGAAGCGATCGATTGGCTGCAACGGGCGTTGCGCATTTTCGACGAGCGGGACATGCTGATGGCGATGGCCTACGGGCACACCGACCTGGGCACCTCGTTCCGTGTGCTGGAGGACCCGCGCCAGGCGCTGGATCACTTCTGGCTGGCCTTCGAGGCCGCCGCGCAACTGGGCGACCCCCTCTCGCTGGCGCCGGCTTACATGAATCTCGGCAGCGCCTATCTCAGCATGAACAACTACGAACGGGCCATCGACCAGCATCGCAAGGCGCTGCGGGTCGCGCTGCGCCTGGGTGACGAACAACTGGTGGCCAGTGCGCACAACAACCTGGGGCTGGCCATGGAAGGCATGGAGATGTACCCCGAGTCGCAACGGGCATACGAAGCCGCCCTGACCGTTTTCCAACGCTATCGCGACAACACCGGCCTCAGCACCTGTTACAACAATCTCGGCTCCGTCAGCTACGCCCGCCAGGATTTCGCCGCCGCGCTCGCCTGGTATGAAAAAGATCTCGATCTGTCGGACCGGCGCGGCGCGTGGATGGACAAGGCGGCCACGCTCCACAATCTGGGCCACGTGGCGCTGGAACAGAGCAACCACGCCCAGGCGACCGAGTACTTCCGGCGCAGCCGCGAACTGTACGCCGCATTTCAGCTGCAAGAGTACGTAGCTGAAGAGGACGAGATGATCGCTTACGTCAACGCTGTTGCCGCCCCCGGACGAAATCAACGCTAACAAAACGCTTATACTTCTGAACGCTCACTGTCTTGTCATGCGACAGAAATTATGCTAAACTTTCTGATGGATTAGCACTCAAGGCATTTGAGTGCTAATCAACATCAGAAGAGCCAAACTATCTGTGCGGGCGCTGCCTGCGCGGGGTTGTCTGCCTGGATAGTTGGACGCTATCGGACCGATTTTCCCGCTACGGTACGGCGGGCAATCTACATCTCAATGTAACTCTATCAGAAACTGTCGCAAAGCAAGGAGGAAGGTCGCATGAATCTTAAGCCGCTCGGTGATCGGCTGGTAGTCCAGCCCCTGGAAGGGGACGAGCAGACTTCCACGGGCATTTACCTGCCGGAAACTGCCAAAGAGAAGCCGCAGCAAGGCGAGGTGGTCGCAGCGGGTCCCGGCGTCCGGGACGACGACGGGAAACGCGTCGCCATGGATGTCTCCATCGGTGATATCGTTCTTTACGCGAAGTACTCCGGCACCAACATCAAGCTGGATACGTCCGAGTATCTGATTCTCAAGGAATCCGATGTTCTGGCGCTCGTGGAAAAGTAATCGTCCCTACACCCTACACTGAACAAGCTCATTTCTCCCGCCTATGCAGAGCGGGACAATCCGGAGGAGATAGACTGTAATGGCAAAGCAACTTGTGTTTGAAGAGGATGCCCGCCGCAGCCTGAAGAAGGGCATTGACGCCCTGGCGGATGCGGTGAAGACCACACTCGGCCCCAAGGGCCGCAACGTGGCGCTCGACAAGAAGTGGGGCAGCCCCACCGTTACCCATGACGGCGTAACTGTCGCCAAAGAGATCGAACTCGAAGACCCGTTCCAGAACATGGGCGCGCAGCTTCTCAAGGAAGCCGCCACCAAGACCAATGACATCGCCGGCGACGGCACGACGACCGCCACCGTCCTCGCCCAGTCGATTGTCAATGAGGGCCTCAAGAACGTCACCGCCGGCGCCAATCCGATGTTGCTCAAGCGCGGCATCGAGGCCAGCTGCGACGCGATTGTCGCCGCGCTCAAGGACATGGCGACCCCGGTTGCCGGTGAGAATGAGATCGCCCAGGTCGCCAGCAACTCTGCCGCCGACTCGACAATCGGCGACCTGATCGCCGAGGTGATGGCCAAGGTCGGCAAGGATGGCGTCATCACCGTTGAGGAGAGCAAGGGTCTCCAGTTTGAGACCGAGTATGTCGAGGGTATGCAACTGGATCGCGGCTACCTCAGCCCCTACTTTGTCACCAACAATGAGAGGATGGAGGCGGAACTTGACGCGCCCTATCTTCTGATCACCGACAAGAAGATCAGCAGCGCACAGGACATCGTGCCCCTGCTGGAGAAGCTGGTCCAGGTTGGCAAGCGTGAGCTGATCGTGATTGCCGAGGACGTGGACGGCGAGGCGCTGGCCACGCTCGTGCTCAACAAGCTGCGCGGCATGTTCAACGCCATGGCCATCAAGGCGCCCGGCTTCGGCGACCGCCGCAAGGCCATGCTGCGCGACATCGCCATCCTGACCGGCGGGCAGATCCTCTCCGAAGAGGTCGGCCGCACGCTGGAGAGCGCCCAGTTGGACGACTTGGGCCAGGCTGACAAGGTCATCAGTTCCAAGGACGCCACCACGATCGTCGGCGGCCACGGCACGTCCGAGGAGATCCAGGGCCGCATCGAGGAGATTCGAGCCGAGATCGATAACAGCACCAGTGACTACGACAGCGAGAAGTTGCAGGAGCGGTTGGCGAAGCTGGCTGGCGGCGTTGCTATCCTGCGCGTCGGCGCGGCCACCGAGACCGAGCTTAAGTATCGCAAGACCCGCGTCGAGGACGCCTTGAGCGCCACCCGCGCCGCGGTCGAGGAGGGCGTTGTGCCCGGCGGCGGCGTCGCCCTGATCAATGCCGTCTCCGCGCTGGATGGCATCAGCCTGGACGATGCCGATGCCACTACGGGCGCCCGTATTCTGAGGCGAGCCCTCGAGGAGCCGATGCGCATGATCGCCAACAATGCCGGTCTGGACGGCGCGGTGGTGATCGAAAAGGTGCGCGGCCTGCACGAAAACGGCCAGGCCAACACCGGCTACGACGTGATTCAGAACGCATATGTTGACATGATGGGCGCCGGCCTGTCCGACCCGGTCAAGGTCACCCGCAGCGCGGTCGAGAACGCCAGTTCGATTGCGGCGATGATCCTGACGACCGCGGCGCTGATCACCGACATTCCCGAAGAAGAGAAGCCGATGCCCGCCGGCGATCCCGGCATGGGCGGCATGGGCGGCATGATGTAAGCGCGGTCGGTTTGCGAAGTGAATAGAAGTGAAAGGGGCGTCGGAGAGTTTCTTTCTCCGACGCCTCTCTTTTGGGTATACTGTGGGACAAACATAAGTTCCAATCTTACGATTGACACAAATAAAGTTTCAACGACCCCTGACGATGGTGAGCATTGCTCTTTGAAAACGAGCTACTTTGTTAGCCACCACACACCTTTGAGCCACTACCAAAATGAAGAGAAGACATGCCAGCATTGAAGACATACGACCTGTTCTTGAGCCATGTTTGGCGCAGAGTTCACAACTCCGAGTACTACCGTCTTGAAAAGCTTCTATAGCAAGCAACCAACTTCTCCTGGCGAAACTACTCAGTTCCTGAACACGATCCGCTCGGGACAAAGACGGACGCAGAGCTACGGCAAGCACTAAATCGACAGATTCGTCCGATAAACTGCTTTCTTGTTGTTTCTGGTATGTATGTGAATCACAGAAAGTGGATTCAGGAGGAAATTGATATCGCCCAGTCCTATAGCAAACCGATTATAGGAGTCATTCCTTGGGGACAAGAACGCGTGCCCATTGAAGTGCAGAAGATCTCAGAGGAAATGGTTGGTTGGCAAACAAGCAGTATCGTGGACGCTATTCGCCGGTGGTCACTCTAGCCAATGAGCCAAAACAGCCTGAACTTCCAAAGACAGCCGACCGAGTCTGCATAATCAGTGGAAAGGAGTGAAAATTGATGAGCAAAGATACCCTGAACCTGCTCCGGCAGAGCAAAGACACTTACGGTGCAGAGTATGAGAATCATCTATTTGAACAGTACAAGATATATGTTGACATGGCTGATCGAGTCAGTTCACGAAGGATGCTGGCAAATTCATTCTTCGTTGGTGTACATACCGCCCTGGTCGTCGCCTTTACTGTGCTGATCAAAGAAAAGATACTGCAATCGTCTTTGCTCGTCTTGGCGCCTTTTGTCGCGTTGATGCTTCTTTGTTATGTCTGGTGGAGCGTTGTCAATTCGTACCGACAGCTTAACTCGGGTAAATACAAGGTCGTTCTTGCCCTAGAACAGATGCTACCTGTTGCCCCTTATGATGCTGAATGGATTGCACTAGGTGAAGGAAAAGATAGGAAACTTTATCTGCCACTTACTCATGTAGAGAAGTGGGTACCCTTCTGTTTTGGCGTGCTCTATGTCTTGTTGACTGCCATACTCTACTTCACGGGCTAATTGGGTGGAGTTTGGGGAACCGCTGTCAGGGTTGAGAGGGAAAGCCCTATTGAAGAATGAGCGAACGAACGGCGGTGCCGGGGACGGCCTTGCCCGGATTGAGGCCAGAATCGAGGCAACTCTTCCGCATCTGGCAACCAAAGCCGATATTGTCGGCCTCAAATGGGCAATCGGGTTTCTCGGTGTTGTCATACTGGGCGGTTTCGGCTTCCTGATCCAGTTGATTACGTCATTGTAGTAAATCGCTATTATACCTTTACCCTTTCGACCGGGTGAGATTCGAAAAAAGAGTGGGAAATACGGTTCAGGCCGGGCGACGGCGATAACCCTGACGACAGCGGAGTTGGTCACGGATATTCCTGAAGAAGACAAGCCGATGCCCGCCGGCGTCCGAGCTTGGGCGGGATGATGTAAGAAGGGTAAATCCCGCGAACTGAATAAAGATGAAAGGGGCGTCGGGGATAGATTGTCTCCGGTCTCCGGTGCCTTTCTTGCGGAATCATTCGACTTTTCATTTCTCAAGGAGTAGAAGACATGGAAACCACAATTGAATGTCCAATCTGGGGAGCCGGCTACGAAGCAACTCTACGTAAGGTATGGATTAACTTTGAAGAGAAACTTGACATAGATTGGGAAGATCTTATCATCTCTGAACGGACAAGCGGGGCATACAAGCTTACCCGGCAGGCATTCGCAGCGATGTGGAGGCTAGAGGAGCGCGGGAAAGCACGGCTGACCTCTTGGCTTGTCGAACAGAGGATGCAGAATACGGCAGAGCCAATTGTTACGGACGAGATTGTCATGTCTTTCGAGTCCGCCGGGGATGAACAGGCTCTCTCAGTATCGGCGCGTGCTAAGAGGCTTCTGATCTTTATTGATAGGCAGACAGATGGACTAGGGGCCCACGTTCCCGTTTTTGCCAACACACTTGCTGCCTATGCCTGGTCCGAATCTATCTGCTGGGGCGAGGTTGATTGCCTGCTTGACTTTCTGAGGGACCAGGGCTGGATAGATGGTGTGTTCTTGGGTGAAGGCGGAGGCCAAGTCATTGTCACAGTCTTTGGCAAGACTCAGATTGAGGGGCTTTCGTCGTTACCCCAATAGTACTCCGCCAGTTGGGTATTGGTCAGAGGAAGTTAGTGGAAACAATAATGTTGCTGGTTGGAAGGTGCCGGAGGGCATTTACCTCCGGCACTCCTTGTGGCTGCCCCTTTGTCCTCCACATATCCAGCCCGGTACAGCAAGACTGCAGTACTCGCTCGTCAAACAGCCGGGCTACGACGCGTCTTAAAGCTGGCTCAAGCCAAGCTCGTCTGCCGCATCGTAGCCTTCTCTAGTGACTTCAAAGACATTTCCTTTGTGTCCAATGTCTTTGATAAGGCGACGTCGCAATAAGTCCTCAAGGCCACCTCTCCACTTTGCGATATTTCTGGGACTCTGATCCGGCATCATCTCCTTATTATTGACAGAAATGAGTTCACGATTTAGGCCACGGATATGCATTATCGAGCCATTGCTGGTGACAGCTTCTCTTAAGATTGCTGTTGCTTCATCCGAAAGTTCCGCAGATGTGGACTTCGTCTGTGGCACCGTGGCAACGCCCGTGACCTCGTCGCGCCAGTCAACAGTCCCAGGCGCAACAGGCAGCGCACGAATGATTTCCCGCAATGCCTCGAGGTCAGTCTTGGGTTTTTTCCAAATGTATGGTTGCAACAACTCCGGTATTGGCGAGACTTTTCCGTCATTACCAACAAATTGCAGAGTGATAATTGCGAATCTCCCCTCTTTACGTCGTTTCTCCTTCATCGCGTAATCTATCTCGGTCGCCAAGTAGCCTTCATCCTTGAATTCCGGCGTTATGAAGAATACGACGCCGCAAGAATCTTTCATGCCCTGCATGAGACCGCGTTCGAGCCGTGTGCCAGCAGGCATCGCATCTTCATCGAGCCAGGGTTCATAGCCCAAAAGCTCTAACGTTTCTTTGAAATCGATCACCAAATCCTTATTGACACCTTTATGGCTCAGAAACACCATCTTTGCCTCGCTAATGGTCATATCAACCTCCGTACCGCAGATGATGCAGAAGTGAATCTGCTGTCGGTTCAACTTCACAGTTTCTTGACAGCATGGGAAGTGCAAGATATCAAAGGGATCATCGGTCTCCACAGGGGCAGGGGATGGTTTGGGAATGTCGGACTTCACACGTACATTTATTAAACTGCCCGGTGATCTCTTGAATTGTCGTTCGAGATTCCTTAGTTTCGGAGCAACCATAGTTTCCAAGGCCACTGCCTGCATGTGACTGATTTGCTCTTGGGTACCCCAGCAGTTCTGGTCGTTGTAACCACAGTGAGGGCAGAAAGAAACGGGTTCTTCGCTGCCCTGACCAGGCATTACTTTGAATCGCTGCTCGCATGACGGGCATTCCTGCGAAAGGAATCCATCCGAGTCGGTAGGAAAGCTCACTTCGATTTCCATGAATACTCCGGGTTATTGAAAGACACTGATAATCAGCCATAGGCCATGCGTTCTATGTTATCATCAGAGCAATAGGGTTTCCAAAATACATGGCGTCCCAATACACATTCTCTAAGGATCTGAAGGTAGCTTGTACAAGAAGCATCTTGTCAAAGAGCAAATTCGTCCGGCTCCCCACACCTCAAAATACCTCCTCCAGCGCAACGCTGAACCCCTCAAGCGTCGGCGAACGCAAGCTCTGCCCCTCCCCGTATATGCCGTCAACCTCAAAGCGGCTCTCGCCCCGCATCAGCACCGTAATCGTCTTGTCGTCGGGATCCACGATCCAGTACTCCTTCACGCCATGCTGGGCGTACAGGTCGAGCTTGATCGTCCTATCGCGCTCGGCTGTGGCGGGAGAGAGGATCTCGACCACCAGGTCGGGCGCGCCCTGGACATTGTCCGCAGTGATGATGGCAGCGCGCTCAGTGGAGACGAACAACAGGTCCGGCTGCACCACGTTCGTGTCCGACAGCACCACATCGAAAGGGGAAAAATAGCCTCTTCCCAGGCTGCGCTCTCTTACGAACGCTCCTAAAACAAAATACAAATTACCCGAAATGTATTGATGTATCTCCTTGGGGGATGGAGACATAATCAACTCTCCGTTCAGAAGTTCGTAGCGCTCGTCGTCCGGCGTCTTCATGTAGTCAGCGTATGTGAGCTTGTCCTTTACGTTGAGCACTTTGGGCCTCCTTTCAGAATACCGCCTCCAGGTCGACGCTGAATCCCGCCAGAATCGGTGAACGCAAGCTCTGCCCTTCCCCGTAGATGCCGCTGACCTCGAAGGGGCTCTCGCCCCGCAGCAGAACCGTGATCGTCTTCGCGTCGGGGTCTACAATCCAGTACTCTTGCACGCCGTGCTGGGCGTACAGGTCGAGCTTGATCGTCCGGTCGCGCTCGGCTGTGGCGGGGGAGAGGATCTCGACCACCAGGTCGGGCGCGCCGCGGATGTTCTCACGCGTGACGATGTGGCTTCGTTCATTGGACACGAACAGAACATCCGACTGCACTACGTCCGTATCCGACAGTACAACGTCGATAGGGGCAGCAACAACTGTCCCCAACCCTTTCTGCTCTACATATAGATAGAGACGAGATGCCAGTGCTATCGAAATCATCTGGTGGCCTGTAAGCGGCGCTGGCGGCATAACCAACTCTCCGTTCAGAAGTTCGTAGCGTTCGTCGTCCGACGTTTTCATGTAGTCGGCGTATGTGAGCCTGGCCTTTACGTCTAACACTTAGTCCCTCCTCTCAGAATATCTCCTCCAGCGCGACGCTGAACCCCGCCAGCATCGGTGAACGCAAGCTCTGCCCTTCGCCGTAAATGCCACTGACCTCGAAGCGGCTCTCGCCCCGCAGCAGCACCGTGATCGTCTTGGCGTCGGGGTCTACGATCCAGTACTCTTGCACGCCATATTGGGCGTACAGGTCCAGCTTGACCGTCCGGTCGCGCTCGGCTGTGGCAGGAGAGAGTATCTCGACCACCAGGTCGGGCGCGCCGCGGACGTTCTCACGCGTGAGGATGTGGCTGCGTTCATTGGACACAAACAGTATGTCCGGCTTCACCACGTCCCTGTCTGACAAGACCACATCCGTCAGGACAGGATAGAATTGCCCCGGATGGTACTCTCTTTCGAATGCGGCCAGCTTCGCCAAGAGACTGCCCAAAACCTCCTGATGATATATAGGCGGCGTCGTAAACATGACCAGTTCACCATGGAGAAGCTCGCAATGCTCGTCATCCGGCGTTTTCATGTAGTCGGCGTAGGTGAGTTTGGTCTGCACGTTGGTCATCTTGGGCCTCACTGGTGGATGCGGGACGGGGAAGGACGGCGAATTCGCAGACGAAGCCAACTATGGAACTATGGGAGCAGGGTGATCCCCATAATCGGGAAGTGCTGGTCGAAGGCGAATGCGGCAGAAATCCCATACCTCTGACATACGACAAAGCTCGTGCAGTCCGTAAAGGACAGCCTCTCAGAACTGTATTGGCGGAACAGTCGTTTCGCGTTCTCAAAAGCGGTTTCATCGATCTTCGCAACGACCAAATCTCTTGTTACTTCATTGCGTTCAACAAAGTTGAGGAATCCATTCGCGGCCGGGTAGCCCGCATCATACCTGAGACGGGTGACCGTTTCGTCAAGTACGTAATCCGTGGTCAGGAGTTGCGCCTGCTGATGTCCCAGTTCATTGTAAATGACATGAGCGTCCGTATGGTGTTGGTCCCTCTGGTTGAAAAGAGCGATCCAACCTCCGCTATCGACAAAGATCATGGCTTTGAACGCAGTTCGTAGACGAGGTCATCATGGTTGATCGAACCATCAGTTGCGCCAGCATCCACGAATCCAACCAATTCACCAAGAATCGCATACATTTCCTCAATGCTGTTTCCTTCAGCGTTCTCAACGCGTCCGCTCTGCACGAGAAGGATGAGGTAGTTGAGAACATCCAGAGCCTGCCAGAGGATTCCGGAGAATACATCCCGCCGACTTTGACCTTCAATGTTGAACCGTTTCGCAATTTTCTTGTATTTGCTTCCTTTGCGATGGGCGGCAGAACTCGAGCGCAGGCTCTGGAGGTTGCGCAGGAAAGCGATGTGTTCGGCGGCGCCTTCGACGCCGCGCGACACCAGCACAGCTTCAAGACGCGCAATGCCACCTGCCTCCAATCCTTGCTTCTGCTCATCCGAAAGCAGCGAATTCAGACGCTTGACGTGCAGGGAGTCGATCAGTATCTTGGCAAGGCCCAAAACCAACTCATCGAATTCACGCTGTTCGTCGGTAGACGGAATCCGCAAACTCTCAAAGTGGTATCGGTCGTCCGTGTGCAGTGGTTGCAACAACGGCCAGCCCAGATGTTTTCTACACACCTTTTGCAGTTCATCGTACTGTTCCTTAAACAGGAGATCAGGTTGATCCGATTCCATGGCCTGAACATGGAGTTGACGCCCTAAGTAAATCTCACTCATTCTCCCTTCGGGAGGAATGTTGTACGCTCGCCAATGCAGTTGTTCATTGTACGGAAGGTCTCGCCCCAAATCACCCAACCACGCGCAGACCTTTTCGGCGTGATGGTTGTCTATATCCATGATCCATAGTCGGCCACAGCGTAGGAGCGAATCCTCCACCGAGTACTTGCTAGGCTCCTGATAGTATTTGTCCAAAACTTGCTTACGGAATTGCACCGGAGTCAGATAATCGGGGGCGGTCGGATTTGCCCCAAAATAATTCGCCAGCGCGTCCGGATTGCATGTGTAGGCGACTTCCTCACCGTTCTCATCCATATCAATGATAAACTCGACGTGCTTTTCCTCTGGTTTCTCGGCAAATCCCCAGAATCCGCTCTTGGACTTCGGCAGTGGTTCAACAAGCCGCTTTCCCCACAACCGGCTAAATGACTTATGGCTGCCAGAGCCACGGGAATCGCCGCAGTAGAGCCTCCAAAACATGAGGCCATCCCGCTGTTCGACTCCGCCCTTCTCTATTTCGAGTTCTTCCAACCAGTGCCCCGAATGTTCCACACATTCAAATTGGATCGATAAGTGCATCTCCTTTACTGCCAGAAATTGCCGGATCTCCTTGAGCCTTATTTGGATAAGGCCCGGCTTAACGACAGCGATTCTCGCTTCATTGCCAGTGTCATCGATCTTCAGGTATTCATCCGACTTTCTGTCATGGTACAGATTGTGAAAAAGGCGGAATTCCTCCGATATCTCTTTGTAGTCATCCCTGATTCCATGGAATTCCCGGTCTATGACCAGTGGTTCAACTCCGTTATCGTCGCCGTAGCGCAGGTACTCAGGTTTCCATTCTCCGAGTATGAGTTTTTCGACAGTTCCGGGTACACCGCTGCCGTGTGAAAGATCCCATGACGACTTGGAAAGTGCCCGCTCAATCTGGGCAGACGGAATCAAAGCGCAATAGATGCCCCTATGGAAATGCTCACCCTTGTCTGACCGATACATCGTTACCATCTCGGTCGCTTTAAGTTCGCGCTGCAGACATTCCAATGTCTTCTTTTGTGATAGCCTTTCCCGTTCTGATTCAATACTCATAATTTCCTCCTCACCTCTGCGACGCGACAAACGCTCCTATGACAGTCGCGTTCCCGTTCTGCTCGCATCATAGCACAAATGTATTAGAATCGATTAATTGGAGTGCCTGCCGGGTCGAGGGACCTTGTTTTCTACCTGTACGCCGGCAACCCCGCCACGATCTCCACCGTCTCCAGGCTCACCGCGATCACCCTCCCAATCAGGCCAACGATGTACTGCGGGTCATCGGCCCGGTTCGGGTCGTTGACGATACCGCTGCGCTTGTCCGTCTTCACCCGGTACTGGTCGATCACCCACTCCGGCGCCGAGCGGTTGCCCAACCGGTAGTTGAACGCCTGCGCGGGAATCCCGCCCAGCGTCAGGAAATCGTTGTAGCGGATCTGCGTCCTGTCTTTGGAGAGCCGCATCTTCTCCACGCGATAATCGAGCTGCTGCCCCAGCGTCTCGATCTCCTCGAGCGCATAGGGGACCATCTCCTCATAGCCAACGTGGATCTCAGCCAGCCGCGCGCCCGCCGCTGCGAAAGCGCGGAAGTCGGGCGCGAACGGCAGGCGCGGCAGCTCGCGCTTGAGGTTGGCCTGGTAGCGTTCGCGGTAGGCGGGGTGGTGAAGCAGGCCGTAGACGTAATGGAAGATGTCCCACTTGCTGATCGTGTCCTCCTTATAATGCCTACGGAACTTTGCCAGCGCCCAGTCCGTGATGTTTTCGCGGCGGTTGCTGCCATCCTCGTCGTAGGTGTAGAAGGGGAAGTTTTGGGAACCACCTTGTGGCAGCAGGTTGGGAATTACATTGACCATGAAAGCAAACATTGGCCAGTCAGCACCGACCTTGAGCCATATCACCCGATTCTCCCTTTCGGTCTCCGGCGTTGGGAATATGGATGGGAAGACATACACCCTCTCATTCATCATCCGATCAAAGTAAAGACTCGATTTGGTAAATGGACGAAAGAGAGATGTCCTCATTCTTTCTTGCGAGAAATCAGCGATATTCCCTCTTTTCAAATGCTGCTTTAACCCTGAGCTCCAACCGATTTTCTTATCATCAGAAACAACAAAATCATCAACGTTTGCGACTCGACTCCTTTGCCTTGCCCACTTGAATAGCTGCTCGTTATAGGTGTCGATCATACCGCTCATGTTTTCAGCGAGCGCGGAGCGATTGAAGTTATAAACCCACGCATCCCGATTGGTTTTGACACCGTTGCTGAAAATGTGAAAGAGCACATCTACCACCTCACCTTTTGCCGCCTTTGCCTCCCTGCTTCCCAGCGGAATAAAGGCTTCGAATTCGTCGTGGAGTCCCTCTGTCAGCCATGTATGCCGCTTGTCCGGCATAATCCTTTTCCATTCGACGCTGCCGTACTGCTCCTGTGCATCCAGATAGCGGTACTTCTCTTCCTTGCGCCAGTTCTCATCGACGCGGGCGTAGTACATCTCAGCCGGTGCGCCTGCCTTGCCGCCCCTCTTGACGAAAAAGTTGATGCTGACACCGACCTGAATGCCAAAGACGTTGTGCGTCGTGCCTGAGAGCTTCGGATTCTTGCGCACGTTTCCGCCCAGATCGAGAACATAGATGGAATCGAAGTCGTCTGCGAGATGTTTGCGCATCCCATCGGACGCAACGCCATCGAGAAAGCCGCTGTTGCTCACAAAGGCGACAACCCCCTCCTCGCCGATACGGTCCGCCGCCCACCGAATCGCCTTCACATACGGATCGGCGAGCGCATTCTTGTTGGTCGCTTTGGAATCCCGCGAATAGGTATCACGCACACGCTTATCCATCGTCGTATACTTGCGATTCTTGTTGTTGTCGTTCTCGTTGACCTGCCCCACATTGTAGGGCGGGTTGCCGATAATGACGGTGATCTCCTGCCCCTGCTGCGCCTGCACGCGCGCGGTGTTCTCCGGCGCAAACAGGCTCAACTGAATGTCCTCGGCCAGCTCGAACGTGTCCACCAGGCAGATGCCGGCGAAGGGCGCGTACTGGCCGGTCAACTCATAATACTCGTGCTCGATGTTCATCGCCGCGATGTAGTAGGGCAGCAACATCACCTCGTTGCAGTGCAGTTCGTGCTCATACTTATGCGGCAGGCGGCCCAGTTTTCCGATCTCCGCCAGGTGGCGCATGACCCGCAGGATGAAGTTGCCCGTGCCCACGAACGGGTCCAGCAGATGGACGCCGGGATCGGCCAGCGAGCGGCCAAACTCGCGCCGCAGCAGCGCCTCTACAGAACGTACCATGAAGTCAACGATAGCCTGCGGCGTGTAGACGATGCCATGCGTGTCCGCCACCTCGACCGAAAAACCCTGGAAAAACTGCTCGTAGACAGTGTTAAGAAAGCTCTGCTTTTCCGAAAAGTCGTTGATCGTGGCGGCGGTGGTTTCGATGGCGGCGTAGAAGCGGTCCAGCGGGCGGAAGAACTCGCGGCGGCTGAATCGCTGGCTGGTCAGGGCGCGCGCCACCTCCTCGATCTCCCGCGCAATCACGTTTCGGCTCACAAAGTCGGGATTGTCGAAGACCCGCCGGAAGATGCGCTCGGTGAGCAGGTGCTGGATCAGCATCTCCTCGACCGCCTGGTCAGAGATATTGGGGTTGATCGCCGCACGGCATAGTTCGGCGAAGCGTCCGAAGGCGTCGATAAAGCCCCGGTTGCTCCGGCGCTCGCCCTCGATAAGTGCCAGCAGCGCCGCGGCCAATTCCGGCACGACCGCTTTGAACTCCTCGACCGCCTGCTGCCAGCGTTCAAACGCGGGCGGCTGGTAGCTGAAGAAAGCGCGCAGCCCGGCGACGAGCGCATCCGGCTCACTAGCCGGCGCGTCCCACACCCGCTGCCCCTGCTGGATGACGACGATGCGCGCCGGCGACTGGAAGAGGATGTTGTCCTGCGGATAGCCCGCTGCCAGCTTGCGGCTGATCTCCGCGTCGAGGTCGTCCGCGCTGTCCTTGGCCTCCCAGTAGCCGCGCGCCAACCTGAACTTATCCAACAGCGCGCCGTCAATGCGAATCGCGTGCCCGCTGCGCGCGGTGCGGGCGTACTGCTCGGCCAGCGTCCAGCCGAACGGTTGCGCGGCGGCGCGCAGCAGATTGGCGAACGCCGGCGCGACCGCGCCCTCATGCACCGCGCCGAGTTGGGCCAGACTTTCTACCTCGTCGAAGTAATCTTTGACGACCTTGTATGTGGCTTTGAGTTGGAACATGGGCCGGTACGGTTTAGGAGAAAAGTGGCGATCGTCGAATTCCCCGGAACTGCAAAGAATGATCCGGCATTACCGCGAGAGTATACATCTCAAAGGTTAGGAACTGACCTAATGCAAGTCCTATTTCATTTGTCATGTTCCACCCTCGTTGGGCTCTCAGATGCCATCGGCGCCTCTAGGTCTGCGTGGGGCCACTCTACAGTGTTAGTATCTGATATCCCCACCCACACCTTCTTGTCTTCGTCCCATTGCACTACCATTCCTTCAAATGAGGGGAAAGGCGAATGGAGAAAACGGCAAAATCGTTCAGCTGACTCCGCATCTCTTAATAGAGGCACCATTACTGCATGCTTTAGTTCTCCAGTTCGGACAATTGCAATGAATGCCCATGGCTTTTTTTCACTCATACAGAATATCAGTTTATGGTCTGTCAATGTACCTTTACTGTCCCAAGACAGGTCATCAACAGGGCGATATATGCCTGCGAACTCTTTGAAGTGTGCCATGGCCGCCCTTACAGCACACTGTCGATTCATGTCTTCCGTTTTCAAGAAGAATTCACCCAATATTTGCCGACCCAGAAAATAGCCTCCTGCCGACAATGCGTATCTGTAGCCTAGCAAACGAAACAACGTCAAATGTGCCGATTTGAGGGATGATACAAGAGCAGGAAGACGCACATCCTTTTCGACAATTATCTCCAGTTTCCCGCCAGATGAATTCTCCATTTCCTCGGGGGGAATCTTCAGTACTAGTGGTACACTCACGCGTTCAGTTTCGACCGAGAGTTTCGAGAATTGTTCTGGAACAGCCTCTTCAGCATCTCTTTCCTTATAGTAGTCTACTGATTGGCCGTCAACTTCGATTCTTGGATTGAATTGGCGAGAAAGCCTCTTGTCAGCCAAAATCTCGTCAACTTGGAGTTCGCCCTTTTGCTCAAGCGCCAGGAAATCACCTTCAAACAGTGTCCCAAAACGGTTGTCGACATCCTTGCGTTGGACGGTCCACGACCTGTCTGCATCTTCTAGAGCCTGATTGATTACGTGTCCGGCACACAGTTCAGTTTCCTCATCTTGATGAAGAATTGGACAAAAGAAGTAGCTCCAAGTACGCCCTGAAACTGATTCGTAGTCGGCCAGAAGTTTCCTCCAACAATTCCTAAGTTGCTCGTTCATCGTTACCTCTCATCTCCTATCTAGACAGTGTCGAATTGCTCTTGCAGGTTCAGCCAAAACAGTGGATCCATCCCGAACCAGTGCCCAAACCGCAATGCAGTGTCGCCGGTTACGGATCGCTTACCTGCAATGATCTGGCTGATGCGGTTCGGGGGCACGTCAATCTGGCAGGCGAACGCCATTGGGGACACGCCCATTTCCTCAAGCTCGTCTTTCAGAATCTCCCCCGGTTGTACAACACGTTTCAACAGAGTTCACCCCCTATTTAGATCGCTACTCCCCGCTCACCAAGTAATATCCCCCACCGGCACAGGACCGGCACAGCGTGCGGCCACTGCCAACGACCTCGCGTTCGTTGATAATCTCCTCCCCACATCCCTCACAGTTGACCCGCGCCCCGGCGCGGCTCACGATCGCGGCGACCGGCTTCGCCAACTCCACCCACTCGAACGAAAGCAACTCGGCATCCGGCATGCGCTGGTAGCCGTGCAGCATGGCGAAGTAGCGCCGCGTCTGCTCCGGCGCATAGTGGCGCGCCCGCGCGCGCACATCGACCTGGGGCGCGACCCGCAGCGCCCGCTCCGTCTTCACATCCACGAAGGTGGCACCCATCTTTCCGTAGTCCTCCACGCGCAGCGTGCGCCGCCCGACCGCGACGCCGGCGACCGCCTCCACGCCATCAACGAAGCAGCCATCGGTCTCCACGATCACCAGCAGCCGTTTGTCGGCGCGCGGCACGTCCAGCTCCAGCATCCTGGCCGCGGCGATGGCGACGCGCGCGCCCAACACCTGGCGCGGGCACAGATGCTTGTGGCGGGCAGAAGCCACTTCCAATGCCCTTTGCAACGTCGGTGAAATATCCGGTCTTGCTACGTCGGTCGGCGTCGCCATCGGCGCATCTCCTCGCGTGCGGCCTTCCGTCCTTGCGGCCCGCTGCCTCCTGACCGGACGGCGGCTCCACGCATCCACCGCCGTGTAGTCCCATTATACCACCTTCCGCCCACCTCAGTTTCCTTTTGCAGAGAAATCATGGGCGAATAGGACAGCGACAGTTGACGCGCAGCCGGCCGTCACCATGACGGAAGATCAGCGGCTGTGTTAAAATACGACGCATGATGAATACCGAATCTTTGCGCACGCATCACAGCCCCCCATCCGAAACGACGGTCGTTGTCGCCATGAGCGGCGGCGTCGATAGCTCGGTCGCGGCCGCCTTGCTGGCCGAGCAGGGCTACCGCTGCATTGGCGTGATGATGCGGCTGTGGGCGGAGGTGGCGAGCGGCGAAGGCTCCGGCAACAAGTGCTGTGACGAGGAGAGCGTGGACGACGCCCGCCGCGTTGCGGATCAGCTGGGCATGCCCTTCTATCTGATCAATGTCGAGCAGCCCTTCAAGGAAAGCGTCGTCGATCTCTTTATCGACGGCTACAGCGCCGGGCTGACGCCCAACCCTTGTCTGGCCTGCAACCGCCACATCCGCTTCGACTATCTGCTCAACTATGCCCGCCGCCTGGGCGCGGACTACCTGGCCACCGGCCACTATGCCCGCTTGCGACGGCAGGCGGACGGCAGCGCGCATCTGCTGCGAGGCGTGGATACGCACAAGGACCAGTCCTATGTGCTCAGCATGTTGGGGCCGAGCGAACTGAACGACCTGCTCTTTCCTGTCGGTGACTACGCCAAGGACGAAGTGCGCCGGATGGCTGCCGCCCGCAACCTGCCCATCCACAGCAAGCATGATTCGATGGATCTCTGCTTCGTGGTCGATGACGACTACCGCCGCTTTCTCAAGGAATGGGCGCCCGACGCAATGACGCCCGGCGAAATCGTCGACGTGAGCGGCAACGTCCTCGGCATGCACAGCGGACTGCCCAACTACACGGTCGGCCAGCGCCGGGGGCTGGGCCTGAGTGGGACCGCCGCGCCTCTGTACGTCGTGGCCCTGGAGCGCAGCCAAAACCAGTTGGTCGTCGGGCCGGCCGCGGCGCTGGGCAGGACGGAGTTGCTGGCGAGCGGCGTCAGCTGGACGCAGGGCAAAGCGATGGCCGCCGGCAGCCGAGTCCAGTGCCAGATCCGCTATACGGGCCGCCCGTTCGACTGTGCCGTCTATCCACAAGCCGACGGCAGCGCACGTGTCGTGTTCGATGCGCCGGTTGAGGGGATCAGTCCCGGCCAGGGGGCTGTCTTCTATGACAACGCCCACTGCTTGGGCGGTGGACTGATCGCCAAGGCGGATACGCATGACGAGACGGCCTATTCGTTCGTTACAACGTCGAGCGAACGAATCCCCTTGATATAGCGGCGAGGAGGAGCGCGGCTGAATCTCAGTATGCCTCTCATGGCACTCTTGTTCAATCCGACGACCTTGCTGGCAACTCTTCTGGCCGCGGGCTACGCAAGCATCTTCCATCTGTGGGCGGGCCGCTCCCTGCGCGATCTGCTGCTGTTTCTGATTGCGGCCGCGGCCGGATTTGCGCTGGGGCAGTGGATAGGCCAGTCTCTACAGTGGGAGATTCTGCGAATCGGGACGTTGTGTACTCTGGAAGCGACCGTTACGTCACTGCTCGGCCTGTTTCTCGTCAAAATGCTTATCCCCTAGTCGCGGGGACTTTTCAACTGGGCCGGAGAGATCTCCGGTTGAAGCGCCCATCGTCAACTCGACCTATTGGCAAAGGAGTCCGTCTTGGTCAGCGCCACAGTCCGGGATATTGCGATTATCCTCGTCGCCGTAGAAATTCTGATAATGAACGGACTGCTGCTGGTGCTCATCTGGCAGATTTGGCGGCTGGTCAAGATGATTAGCGCCGAGATCAAGCCGGTGATCAAGGACGGCCAGGAGACGGTCGGCACAGTCAAAGGCTCGGCCGAATTTGTCAGCACGAGTTTCATCAGTCCCCTCATCGCCTTCAGCAGTAGGCTGGCCGGACTGCGCCGCTCCGCGCGGGTGATCAAGTCGGAACTGAAGAGTTCGATGGACGCTGTCGCCCCGTCGCGCCGCCGTTCCAAAGCCGGTGACGCCGATTCGTCGAATGCCGCGCCGGACGAATCGTCCCCTGCCGCCTGATGGGGAACGGGTCGATGCCCTCGTTGGAACAAGAGATCCGCCTCTACTTCAGCCAGCGCCAGATTCCCTTTGACGACCACTCCTACACTCTCGACAACCTCGATCTGGGATTTGTCAATCTACGCGACAGCACGGATTGTTATGAACTGGAGGCGGCCTTCGCCGCCATAGATGAGTACCTGGAAGGCCATCAGGAAATCTTCCACAAGACTGTCGAGTGCTACGGCGCCTTCCGCAACGAACGGGTCGGGCAAGGGGGCATCGAACACCGGCCCGCACACTGGACAAAGGACTCTCAGGAGACGCGATGAACTATTGGCAGACCGATCTGATCCGCCTGCGGGGTGTAGAGCCAGAGGACGGCGACACGTTCTGGCGCTGGAACCAGGACAGCGAAATGGCCCGCAATCTGGAATTTGTGTGGCCGCCGGTTTCGCTTGCGCAGGTGCGCCAGTCTACGGCAACTGATGCGCAGAAGAAACTGGAAAACGATAGCTTCGGTTGGATCATCGAGAACAGCGAAGGGACGGCTGTCGGCTTTATCCACACGCACAACTGTCATCCCCGCAACGGCGTGTTCAAGTACGGACTGGGTGTCGAGGCCCGCCATCGGCGCAAGGGCTATGCCGCGGCCGCGATCCTTCTCGTTCTGCGCTACTATTTTCAGGAGTTGCGCTATCAGAAAGTGACTATCCAGATGCACAGCGAAAACGAGGCCTCACACGCCCTGCACGAACGATTGGGATTTGTGCGAGAGGGAAGAGTGCGGCGGGCGATTTTCACGCGTGTGCGCTATCTGGACGAGCTTTACTACGGCATGACCGTTGAAGAGTGGCAGCAGCGCTATGGAGAGGCCGCACAGTGAATCTCTCCATCAGCGCGACGCAGATCGACGCGGCGGCCGCTGACTGGTCCGATCAATTGCGAGCAATGCGGCGGCAGTTGGCGGACCGACCGTCCCTGCTGCCGCATCACTTTCTGGAGGTGGTCCTGCCCAAGATCGGCGGCGCTCTCTTTGCGCTTTGGCGCAAGCAGACGAACGCCGAAATGTCTCTGTCCGGCTACGCATTCCTGCTCCCGCGCGACATCACCGCCCTCGGCGCCGTTTACACGCTGCGCTACGAGAATGTACACAGCGCGCCGGTCATCAGCGCAGACGAAATCGTCCAGGCTGTTGAGCAGGCGCTCCCGTCGGGCGACCGGACGGTGTTCTACCAGCCCGGAGCGGCCCACCGATTCACCCCCACCCATATCGACTTTGAAGGCGTGGATTGCGGCCATCCCGACGCGGCGGAGGCGGATGCGATTCGAGCGATGCAGCAGTCCATCTGGCACAGCCCGGCGGATGGACTGTATCCCAGCGATCTGCACAGCGACGACGCAGGGTTGAGTTCCTCTCTGGTGGCGCGAGTGGATGGCGGGCTGGCCGGTTTTCTGCTGGGATTTTTCCGTTTTGGCCCAATGCCGCCCGCCTTGCCCCGGCACTGCTTTCGTCAGGCGTTGCGGCTGGAATCTCAGTTGCTGGCCGTCACTCCGGGCCGGCGCGGGCGTCGCATCGGTCAGCTTCTCAAGCGGCTACAGGCTCGCCAGGCCCAGGCCGCCGGCATCGACCTGATCAGCTGGACGACGGATCCGCTTCTCTTTCCCAACGCGCTTCTCAACTTTACTCGGTTGCGCGCCCTGGCCTACGAGTTCCAGCCCAGTCTCTACCCATTTCGCAACGAACTGAACCGCGTGCCCGCCTCCCGGCTCAATCTGCTGTGGCCGGTTCATTCGCAGCGTGTACAGAAGGCGCTGTCGCGCGCAGACCAGGCTCGCCCGTACGAAATCGACCACAGCCCAAATCTGACAATTGTCAATCGAGCGGATGGAACGCCGGTCTTCGATGCCGCCAGCGCCCGTATCGCCATCGAGATTCCCGCCGACTGGCTCGCTCTCCAGCGCGCAGATCAGACGGCAGCCCTGCGCTGGCGGGACGTCACCAATTTGCTGTTGGCCCACTACCTCGGTCCGCAGCCGGGGCAGTACATCATCACCAATGCTGGGGTCAGCGGGCCGCAGCGCTTTCTCATCGGCGAGCGTGTTGATGACAGGTTACTGGAGGAACTGTTTGCGCGGGTGGGCTGAGCCGCGTGCGCACGTGAAAGCGGCGATGCAACGTAATGCGAATGGCGAAGGAGCGAGGTGTTTCTAATGTGAATCCCGTTTGAAACCGAGACTTTTCGGGCGGATAACGCAATTGAAACGTGGCTGTCTCCCCTGCCCTTACGCAATACGGAATACGCAATACGCAATGCAGAAAAAAACGGGTTCTCAATGTGAACGCACATTATATCAGCAGACGGTCGATCTCCTCGTCGTGCCGCGTCCTGTGCGCCTGGACAGCGGCGCGCTGGCGGAGGACACGAGGCAGGCCAAGAAGTCCTGCCAGTTGACCCCTAAGTCGGGCGCGGGCCGCGCTCCCTCGGAAATTGCTCAGTGCGTCGGCGGCAATCGAAAGTTGTGCGCTGACGATGTGCATGGAATGAAGCACGAGGAGGGAGGTCGGCATATTTTTGGCCAAAGTCCACAGCGTGTTGCGGCCCACGTAAAAGCTGCTCAGATCATCGCCGCCGCTGCCGCCCAATTTGTGAAAGACACGTGCCTGCGGCGCGAAGACCGCCTGCCAACCGAGCAGTTGCGCGCGAAAAGAGAAGTCTACATCATCCAGATACATCCAGAACGTCTCGTCAAGGCCGCCAAGCGCATCCCAAAGCTCGCGGCGTACTGCCATCGCGCCCCCGCAGCCGCCGAACACCTCTGTCGAGTCGTCAAACTGGCCGCTGTCGATGGTCCAGACGCCGCGATTGCGAGGAATGCCATCCCGTCCCAGCATATCCCCGGCGGTGTGAATGCGGTCGCGTTCGTCGAACAACAGCAGTTTCGCGGCCACAATCCCCGCTCGCGGATGGGCGCATACGGTTTTCGCCAGTTCTGCCAGAAACTCCGGCGCCGGTTGCGTGTCGTTATTTAACAGGACGATGAGTCGGCCTGACGCAGCCCTGCCGGCCGCGTTGACACCTGCGACGAATCCGTTGTTTTCGCGGCTGGTCAGCACTCGGGCGCGCCGCGCATTGGCTTCCACCCAGGCTACAGAGTCGTCGCTGCTGGCGTCGTCGGCGAAGATGATCTCAAAATCGGTAAACGTCTGGGCCGCCAGCCCCGCAAACAGGTCGGGTAGATAGCGGCTGCCATTGAAGTTGGGAATGATCACCGAAAAGAAAGGGGGCGCGCCTGTCTGTGAAGGCGGATTGACCAGCGACGCGGCCGCGGAACTGTCCAGTTCGTCTCTTGCGCTCATTGCAATGCCCATTTCATTCATTGAATTCAGTCTGCGCATAGTCCGCCAGCGCCTCCCGCCAGTCGCGCAGCTCGATGCCCAGAGCTGCGCCGGCCTGGTTGACCAGAACTGCGTGCGCGGGCGGCATGGTCGGGCGCGGCCATTCGTGGGCGCCGATCGGCGTGACGTGCAGCGCCTCGCGTGCGGTCAGACGCAACAGTTCCACCGCCCAGTCGTAACGGCTGGCGCAACCATCGTTGACGAAGTGATAGATGCCATAACGCTGTGTCTCGATGAGCCGGGCGATTGCCGCGGCCACATCCGGCGCAAAGGTCGGGTTGCCGTACTCGTCACTGACCACACGCAGCGCGCCATACCGGTCCGCGGCCGCGCTGATCTTGGCGGGAAAGTTGCTGCCGTCCGGCCCGTAGAGCCACGCCACCCGCACGATGTAGAGTCGGTCCAAGGCCGCGGCGGCCTGTTCTCCCGCGGCCTTGCTGCGAGCGTAGACACTGCGCGGCGCGGTCTGTTCATACTCGCGGTAGAAGCGGTCCGCCTCCCCGGCGAAGACCTCGTTCGTGCTGATCTGCACCAGCGCCGCGCCGCAGCGCGCGCATCCTTCGGCCAGGTACTTCGGACCGAGCGCATTGGCCGCGAACGCTTCACCGGGCGCGTCCTCGGCCCCGTCCACATCGGTCCAGGCGGCGGCATTGATGACCACATCCGGCCCTGACGCCGCCACCGCGTCGGCGATGTTGGGGTCGGCGATGTCATGCCGGGGACGAGTCCAGCATGTCAGCCTGTCCGCGGAATCAAACTGCGCGGCGAGCGCCCGTCCGAGTTGTCCGTTTGCGCCGGTGATGAGGATATGGGACATCGTACTTCTTAAATGCGTATGGCGGAGATTGGTTGAAGTTCTTTGCGAACCTTCGCAATGAACGCGGTTCAGTATACCTGACCTTTCAGCCTGGAGAAAAAGTGCAGCCCTCACCTCTCTCCCCTCAATTCTCTACTGATTGACCGGCCAGTTCTTGCCTCCCGTGACTCAGCCCGTTCTGTCGTCCTGTTCCAGCAGGGGCGCAACCAGGTCCGGCAGGCGATTGCGCAAGGGAAAGAGATCGTTATATCCTACATGGCCGCCAAATGGCAGAATGTGGACTTGCAGCAGTGGATGGGGCGGCAGTGCGGTAATGTCCACCGCTGGGATCAACGGGTCGTTGGCCGCGCTGAGGATCGATATCGGCACGGACAGTCCGTCGATTTCCCTGGGCTGCACGCTATATGCGTCAAGATACTCGTCGACATGACTGTAGGGACCGATTCGTCTGATCACCCAATCGCTCATCTCCCGAATCGTGGGAATCGATGCCAGAGGCGCAAAGTCGTAGAGTTCGGGGAAGAGCGCCTGTTTTTTGCGCAACGTTTCGAGCCAGCAGCTGCGAAAATAGCGGCGCAGAAACCGGTGCGTGTCGAGAAGGAAGCTGGTGCGCCGGGGATTGAGGACCGGATTGATGGCGATGGCCCGGCGCAGATTCGGGATCGGGTGGCGGGCGTGGCGCAGGGCCATGCGCGTGACGAAGTTGCCGCCTAGCGACGCGCCGATCAGATAGAGCGGCCTCCCCCCGGCCAGAAGGCCAACCTGCTGCGTAGCCGCATGGACCTCCTGGATCAGCGTGGCATAGAAGATTCCCCTGTTCAGGTGGTGCGTCGGCCCGTGATCTCGCATGTTCAACCGCACGACATCATAGCCGGCGCGGATCAGCGCGCTGCCCAGTACGAGATTGTAGGCTGAATGGCTGTCCCCTTCCCACCCGTGTAGCAGCATCACCAGCCCCCTCGGCCTGGTGGGCGCGCCGTCCCCGCTTCGGCCCGGCGTGTAGCATCCGAGCAGACGCACAGCCCGCCCTGGATCGGCTTCCGTGTGATCGGGACCGGCGTCAAACAGGATCATCTGCTCACCTTCAGTGACGAGCCGGGCATCCGCCGGAATATAGCGTCCCAGAATCGTCTGCACGTCCCCGTTGCGCAGGAAGCGATGGGGCCGATATGGTTGGATTGGGGCGTCCGGCCCAGTTTGCGGTAGTACAACTGTCCGTTCTATCATTCCGTTTCGCCAAAGGATTTGTGCGTCAGCCTTACAGATTTTCTACAAGGCTGGGCATAAGGACGTTACTCATGCCCGAAATGGCAAAATCTTACCCAACTTTCGTAGACTTTGCACAGTAGGCTACTTTGCGATACAATTCTATGATATTATTCTCGGGCGGCTTTGGCAGTCAGTTGGCCCGATTCCCAAAGCTAGGCAGATAGTGGCCATTCATTTATCCCAAAGCCATGTCTGCATACGTGAATTATACTGTAGCGAAGAATGAGGTCTTATACAATGGTTGATCAGGTAACGCGCCTTGGGCCGGAGCCGAATGGGATTCATCGTGACGGCATCCCTACGGCAGCCATCGAAGCTCCACCCCTCGAAACCCTCCTGAACGGCGTTGGTGAGCATGTTGACCCCTTAACGCAGAGAATCGAAGCATGGTGGGAGCGCACGGAAGAGGTGAAGGCCTACGACCTCTACTACTACTTCCAACCGGTGGATGCGCTGGAGGGTCCTTGGGTGCATACTGAGGGCAAACGCAAACTGATGTTTGCCACCTACAGTTACCTGGGATTGATCAATCATCCACGCATTGTGACCGCCGCCAAAGCGGCCGCCGACAAGTACGGCACCGGTACCCACGGAGTGCGCATCCTGGGCGGCACCCTCGATCTGCACACCAAAATGGAACGGACGATTGCCAATTTCGCCCGACGCGAGGAGGCCATCGTTTACAGTTCGGGCTATGTAACCAATTTGGCGACCGTCAGCACGGTTGTAGGCCGTGGCGACTGGGTCTTCTCCGACAAATGGAATCACGCCAGCATCGTAGACGGCTGCCTGTTGGCGCGGGGCAAATTTGTCCGCTTCCGTCACAATGACATGGATGACCTGGAAAAGCAGTTGCGCCGCGCGCCGGAGGGTGCGGGCAAGCTCGTGATCGCGGACGCGGTCTTCTCGATGGACGGCGACATCTTCGATCTGCCCGCAGCGCACGACCTCTGCCGCCGTTACAACGCACGCTTGATGCTCGACGAGGCCCACAGTATCGGCGTCCTCGGCAAGACCGGACATGGCATTGAAGAGCATTTCGATATGTACGGCTCTATCGATCTGAAGATGGGCACGCTCAGCAAGACAATCCCCGGCATTGGCGGCTATGTTGCCGGCAGCAACAAAATGGTCACCTATCTGCGCCATACTGCGCGTGGCTTCGTCTTCAGCGCCGCGTTGCCGCCCTCGGTGGCGGCGGCCATCACCGAAGGTTTCCTCGTGCTCGAAGATGAAGGCCCGGAGCGCAACCGCATTCTCCACCGCAATGCGAAGCAGTTCACCAGCGGACTGCAAGCCGCCGGTTTTGACACTGGCCGGACCGAGTCGCCGATTGTCCCGATCATGGTCGGAACAGAGGAGCGCGCGTTTGCAATGACAAAGTATTGCCAGGACAACGGCATCTTTGTACTGCCCGTGCTGCCGCCAGCCGTTAAGGAAGGCACCGCACGCCTGCGGGCTAACGTCACCGCCGCGCACACGTCCGAAGATATCGACTTCGCGCTGCGTGTCTTCATTGAGGCAGGACGCCATGTGGGCGTCATCGACTGAGGCCGCTGACAGAGATCGCAGGCGGGGCGCATCCCCTCCTGCCTGTTCGTCCCAAACTGCCGAAGCGAAGCCACAATGAAGCGGGTTGTCTCCATCAGCTTGGGCAACAGCAAGCGCAATAAGCGCGTCGAGACTACCTTGCGCGGCGAGCCGATTGTGCTGGAGCGGATCGGCGCTGACGGCGACCAGAAGCGAATGCGGCAACTCTTCCTGGAATACGACGGCCAAGTGGACGCCTTCGGCTTCGGCGGCACAGACCTTGGGCTGGAGGTGAACGGCCGCTACTTCCCGCTCCACTCGGTGCGCAGTATTATCGCCGGTGTGCAAACACCTGTGGTTGACGGCGGCGGCATACGCGCAGTTGTCGAGCGGCAAACGGCGCGCCAATTACAGGAGCGGTTGCCCACCCACCCCAAACGTGCGCTCTTCTGCGTTGCTGTTGGCCGTTATGCCATGGTGCGCGGCTTTCTCGATATGGGATATGAGCCGCTCTTCGGCGATCTGGCCTTCGGTCTGGGCATCCCCGTCTTCTTGCGCAGCCTTAGCGCCCTGCATTTGTTGGCCAGAATCCTGCTTCCGATTATGGCCCGCTTGCCCTTCGAATGGATCTACCCCACCGGCGAAAAGCAGGATCAGATCGTTCCTAAATTCGAACGGCAATATCGGTGGGCCTCAATCATCGCCGACGATTTCCATTATATCAAGCAACATCTGCCGGCGCGTCTGGAAGGCAAGACGATCGTGACCAACACTACGACCGACGACGACGTGGCCCTGCTCAAGGAGCGGGGCCTTTCTCATCTGGTGACGGTTACGCCGCGGCTGGATGGACGAAGTTTCGGCACCAATGTGATGGAAGCGGCCCTGACCGCCCTGGCCGGTAAGGAACGCACGCTCACCACAGCGGAATTGACGGCAATGCTGGATGAAGAGAACATGACACCCAGCGTCCTCCCCTTGCACTGAACGGGAATCTCTATCTGCCCATGACCAGCACTACAGTAATCGTAAACGCCGCCTGCCTCGTAACAATGAACCAGAAGCGTGAGGAGATTGCGGACGCCGCGCTGGTGATGGAAGGGCCGCAGATCGTTTGGGTGGGCGCGACCGCCGACCTGCCGGAGCGTTATACGGGGGGAACCACCGGGGATCCCTCCTCAACTGTACATTTCGATGCGCGCGGGAAAATCGTCCTGCCCGGCCTCATCAACACGCACCATCACTTTTATCAGACACTCACGCGTGTCATCCCGACCGCGCAGGACGTAGTCCTGTTCGACTGGCTGAAGACTCTCTATCCGATCTGGGCAGAGTTGACGCCGGACGACGTGCATGTCAGCACACAGATGGCGCTGGCAGAGCTTCTCCTGAGCGGCTGCACCAGCAGCAGCGATCACCACTACCTGTGGCCGAACGGCTCGCGCCTTGACGATCAGTTCGCCGCCGCGGACGAGATCGGGGTGCGCTTCCACGGGGCCAGAGGCAGCATGAGCCTCGGCGAAAGCAAAGGCGGTCTGCCTCCGGATCGTGTGACCGAAGTCGAAAGCGCAATTTTGAGCGACTGCCGACGCGTTGTCGAGACCTTTCACGACGCCGGTCGTTTTGCCATGCGCCGGGTCGCGCTGGCCCCGTGCAGCCCTTTCAGCGTTACACCGGACCTGATGCGGGAGAGCGTAGCTTTAGCCCGCTCCTTCGGCCCCAAAATGGATGTCCATCTTCACACGCATCTGGCAGAGACGGCCGATGAAGAGGAGTTCTGCCTGGCGCAGTTTGGTCATCGGCCTGGAGATTACGCCGAGCACCTGGGCTGGACCGGCGACGACGTTTGGCACGCCCACTGCGTCCATCTCAATCAGAAAGAGATCGGTCTGTTCGCACAGACCGGGACCGGCGTGGCCCACTGTCCAACGAGCAATATGCGGCTTGCAAGCGGCATTGCGCCGATACGCGCCATGCGCGACGCGGGCTTGAAAGTGGGACTTGGCGTAGACGGCAGCGCCAGCAACGATGGCAGCCACATGATGGCGGAGGTGCGCCAGTCAATGCTATTGCAACGGGTGATGGGTGATCCCCAGGCGATGACGGCCAGAGAGGCGCTGGAGATCGCCACGCTTGGCGGCGCGGCAGTGCTGGGCCGCGACGATGTTGGCGCGCTTGTGCCGGGGATGGCTGCCGATGTGATCGGCTTCGATCTGTCGGCTCCCACGTTTTCCGGCGGCGCCGTGCATGATCCGATGGCCGCGCTCGTCTTCTGCTCGCCCCAGCCGGTCGACTTTGCCTTCGTCAACGGGCGCCTTCTGGTTGAGGATGGCACGCCCCGCCACATTGACCTGCCGCGCCTGGTCGAGCGCCACAACCGCGCGGCATCGGCACTCATGCGCCGCGCCGAAAATGGGTAATCGCCGCGGCCCTGCGGCCTTGCCTCAGACGTTGGCTATCCTGAATATCCCTCAATCCGGTCAATCCTGATTCAGACAACGGGCACGCCGGTCAGCTTTGTGCTTGCGCATCCGCATCGGGTCGGCGTATAGTAGATTCCATCTACGACCATTCGCCGACCCGACGACGCTGATGCGCGGCCAAACAGTCATCCTCACCCACGAACACGCTGATTTCGACGCCATCGCGTCTCTGCTGGGCGGGGCGCTGCTATTTCCCGATGCGATGGCCGTCCTGCCCCATAATCTGAAGCGCAATGTAAAGGGCTTTCTATCGCTGTATTTGACCCAATTCCCTTTCATTGAGCCTCGGAATCTGCCGCGCGGTCAAGTCGAGCGGGCGATCCTGATGGACACGCGCAATGTCAATGCCGTCAAGGGGATGAACGGAAACACCGACTATTTGGTCATCGATCACCACTCCGCCGCGCAGCCGCTGCCGCACGGCTGGGCTGTCTGGCAAGAGTCGCTGGGACCGCACACGACCGGGGCCAACGCCACCCTTCTCATCGAGCGGCTGATGCACCAAAACATGGGGCTGTCTTCACTGAACGCCACGCTGCTGGCGCTTGGCATATACGAGGACACCGGCAGCCTGCTCTACGCCTCCACCACGCACCGGGACATCCGCTGCGCCGCCTGGTTGGTGGAGCGGGGCGCGCGTCTGGATGTGATCCGCCGTTTTCTTCACTACCCCCTGACCGCCGCGCAACAGCGTTTGACCCAGCGGTTGACAGAAGAGGCCGAGCACCTCACCGTTGCCGGTCAGCAAGTCGTTCTCGCCATCGCTGACGCCCCCGATTACCAGGATGAACTCAGCGGGCTTACACGCACGCTGCGGGAACTGTTCGACCCGGATGCCCTGTTTGTTATCGTCAACCTGGGCGATCATGTTCAGGTTGTGGCCCGCAGCAGCACCGACGCCGTCAACGTTGGGAAGATCGCCGAGCAGCTCGGCGGCGGCGGACACCGACGCGCCGCGGCTGCATGGTTGCAGGATGAAACGCTGGCAGAGGTCAGGGAATGCATTGTCAACCTGCTCATCGAGCATGCCCGCCCCCCTGCCACCGTCGCCCAGATCATGAGCCGCGGCCAACCCCACATACTGGACGAGGAGATGTCGGTTGCGGCAGCGATGGAACTGATGCAACGTTACGGCCATGAAGGCTTTCCCGTCCTGCGCAAGAGCGACGACGGCCCTGGCCAGCTGGTGGGAATCCTCACCCGGCGGGAAGTAGACCGCACGCTCAGCCACAGGCTCGGCGCGCTGCCCGTCCACAAGGTGATGCGTCAGGGCGGCTACACCATCAGCGCCAACGCGCCCATCAGCACCCTGCATCGGTTGATGATCGAAAGCGGGTGGGGGCAGATTCCGGTCGTGGACGCGTTGGGCGAACTGGCCGGCATCGTCACCCGCACAGATCTGCTCAAACTCTGGGGGGAGGACGGTGAGGCGTCAACGCAGATCCCGGATGTCACCCGCGAGTTGGAACAGACGCTTACGGCAGCGCAGCATCGACTTCTACGGATTGCCGGCGAGACCGCGGCGGCGATGGGACAGGCTGTATACGTCGTCGGCGGCTTCGTGCGCGATCTTCTGCTGGGGCGCGTCGACGCCTCTGGCAGAGCAGGTTCAGTGGATATGGATCTGGTGGTCGAGGGCGACGCGATCCGCTTGGCCGAACGAATGCAAGCCCAGTGTGGCGGACGGGTCGTCACCCACGCCCGCTTTGGCACCGCCAAGTGGATTCTGGATGAGTCCGAGCATCCGCTGAACTGCGCTGGGCAGCTTTCGTCCGAGGAGCAACTAGACCAGAGCCAGCTGCCCCCCCACCTCGACTTCGTGACCGCCCGCACCGAGTTCTATACCGAGCCAACCGTCCTGCCGACCGTGGAGCAAGGCAGCATAAAGCTGGATCTGCACCGACGGGACTTCTCGATCAACACCCTGGCCATCGCTCTGACGCCGGACCGCTGGGGCGATCTGCTGGACTTCTATGGAGGGTTGACCGACCTGCGCACGGGGCAAGTGCGGGTGTTGCACAGCCTGAGTTTTGTGGATGACCCGACCCGTATCTTGCGCGCCGTCCGCTATGAACAACGTTTCAGTTTTCGCATCGAAACGCGCACAGAGGAGCACCTTCTGGACGCGGTGCCGCTGCTCGAGCGGGTGACAGCGGCGCGCATCCGCCAGGAGTTGGATCGCATCTTTCAGGAAGCCAGACCGGAAGAAGCCATCCTGCGCCTGGGCGAGTTGGGCGTACTCAGAAAGATTCATCCTGACTTGCAGCCCTGCGACGACTTTGCCCGCAACAGCGCTGCGCTGCGCAACATACTGGCAGCAACCTTTGGGGAGGAGGATCGTGCTGGGGGGAATGGCTCCGATGGCTGCGCGACGGAGCGCCAGCAATCGGTAGAGACGACCACGCTGCCGCAACAGGATCGCCTAGAAGGTCCGCTTGAAGGGATAGCCGGGTCTATCGAACGGCTCTATTGGGGGCTGCTTATCTACGAACTCCTGCCAGCGGAGCGTGCAACCAATGGCGGTCCCACGGAGATCGAAGAGGCGCTGGGCGAACGCCTGAAGCTGCGCAGCGAGACACGGCGGCTTATGCGTCAACTCCAGTTGTTGAAGGCGCACTTGCCACAACTGGTCGACCCGCACGCGCGGCCCAGCGCTACCGTTGCCCTGCTCGATCAGGCGCAGCCGCCCGCACGGCTGCTGCTCTCCCTGCTGGAAAGGGAGCCGCTGCTGTATGAGCGGCTGCATTGCTACACTCAGAGTTGGCGGCACATTCACCCTTCCTTAAGTGGCAGAGACCTGCGTCAGCTAGGACTGCCGCCCGGCCCCCTTTACGGCCAGATTCTGCGCAGGTTGCGTAGCGCTCTTCTCGATGGAGAGATCGAAGCGGGCGCAGAAGAATGGCAGTTGGCGGAGGAAATGATACGTAAGAAGCTGGCGACCGCATAAGGAAAGGACGCGATGAAAATCACCGCTATCAGATCGATATTCGCTCAAGGAGAGCGCCGCATATTCGTCTTTGTCAAGGTCGAGACCGATCAGCCGGGCCTTGTCGGCTGGGGGGAGGCAACCGTTGAGGGCAAGCCACGCGCAGTGGCCGGTTGTGTCCAGGATATGGAGCCGATGATACTGGGTGATAACCCGCTTGAAGTGGAACGTTGCTGGCAGATTCTCTATCGCGGCGGCTTCTGGCGACAGGGGATTATCGGTCTGTCCGCCCTCTCCGGCATCGACCAGGCGCTATGGGACATCAAAGGCAAGGAGGCGGGCAAGCCGATATACGAACTGTTGGGGGGCAAGGTGCGGGATCGGGTGCGGATGTACACGCACTACCACGGCAGCACGCCCGATGAGATGGCGGACAGTGCGCAGTCGAAGGCGGCCAAGGGCTGGAACGCCGTCAAAACGGTGCCCGTGCCAATCACAAACATTGTGGACGGGCTGCGCGTCCTGGATGAAGCCGAGGCCGGTCTGAAAGCCGTGCGCGAGGCCGTCGGCAATGACGTGGACATCCTCTTGGATATGCACGGGCGGGTTACGCCCCAGATGGCGATCCGCTACGCGCAGCGCTTTGAACAATATGAACCGTTCTTCATGGAAGAACCTGTGCAGGCGGAAAACCCGGCGGCTATGGCGCAGGTGGCACGCGCAACGAACATCCCTATCGCCACCGGCGAGCGCCTCCTTACCCGCTGGGGCTTCCGCGAGATATTGGAGACCGGCGCGGCCAGTCTGCTGCAGCCGGACACCTGCCACGCCGGCGGCATCAGTGAAGTGCGACGCATTGGCGCACTGGCGGAGGTTTACTATGCCGGCCTCGCGCCCCACAACCCCTACGGCCCGATCTCGACCGCCGCTTGCGTTCATGTAGATTTCACAACGCCCAATTTCGTCATTCAGGAGATGGCAGACCCGGACGAGATGCCCCTTTCGATGACCGAGTTTGTGGACGAGCCACTGCCTGTCGTGGACGGCCATATCCTGCCGCCGGACAAGCCGGGCCTGGGCGTAGAGATCGACGAAGCCGCCTGCGCCCGCCATGCGCCGGACTTCAGTTCGGTAGCCGTCCGAAGCTCGTACAGCTTATACCTCGCTCGTCACCACGACGGGGGCGTCGCCGATTCCTGACCCGCTGTCGCGCCCAAGTGGGGCGCGGCGACGGTTCGACATTGTAGAGATATTTCTTATGGCTCCCATTCTTTCCGGCAAACGCATCATGCTTGGCATCAGCGGCGGCATCGCGGCCTACAAGTCGGTGACGCTGGCAAGCCGCTTCACACAGGCCAACGCGCTGGTGGACGTGATCATGACCCACTCGGCAGCGAAATTTGTGGCGCCGGTGACGTTCCAGGCGATCACGCAGCGCAGTGTTGCGACCGATACGTTCGAGTTCTGGCACGACGCCGGACGGCTGCGCATCGGCCATGTGGCCCTGGCGCACACGGCCGACCTGTTCATCATCGCGCCCGCCACGGCCCACACAATTGCCCGCCTCGCCTTGGGCCTGAGCGACGATCTGCTGAGCATCACGGCACTCAGCTACAAAGGCCCCATGCTGCTTGCGCCGGCGATGGAGACCAATATGTGGACCCACCCGGCGACGATGCGCAATGTCCAGACGCTGCGCGATTGGGGCGTCGATTTCATCGGCCCGACCGAAGGGCGGTTGGCCTCCGGCGAAGTGGGGGCGGGCCGCGTCGCGGAGCCGGAGGAGATCTTTGAAGTAGCCTGCAAAGTGATCGGACGCGGCGGCCCTCTCGACGGGCTGCGGGTGGTGATCACCGCGGGCGGCACGCGTGAGCCGATCGATCCGGTGCGCTTCATGGGCAACCACTCCACCGGCAAGATGGGCGCGGCCCTGGCACGCGCGGCGCGTGATCTGGGCGCGGACACCGTCCTCGTCCACGCGCCCCTGGCCGTGCATCCCCCCGGCGGCGTAACGCTCGTTCCCGTGCGCACAGCCCATCAGATGTATGCGGCGGTCATGGAGCAGTTGCCCCGGACCGATGTGCTCATCGGCGCGGCGGCCGTGGCCGACTATCGCCCTACCAGCAGCGCCGACCACAAGCTCAAAAAGTCGCCGCAACATCAGGTCATCACCCTTGAACGGACGCCGGACATTCTGCAGACGGTCGGCCAACAGCGAGGGGCTGAGCGGAAGCGACCGCAACTGGTAATCGGCTTTGCCGCGGAGACGAACGATCTGGAAGCCAATGCCCTCGACAAGCTGACCCGCAAGAATCTCGACCTGATCGTCCTCAACGACGTGACCGCGCCGGACAGCGGCTTTGCTGTGGACACCAACCGGGTCACGCTGTTCGAGCGCGACGGCCACCGCGAGGCCTGGCCGCTGATGAGCAAGGATGAGGTCGCCCAAGCGATCTTGCAGCGGGTTGTGGCGCGGCTGGGGCGGCGCAATTGGAAGAAGCCGCAGCAAATAGCACGGGACAATGGGACGTAAAGCAGAGGATCGTGGCATCGCTCCAATAGAGCTGCGCTTTCGACGTTTTGCACGACAAGCAATTACTTAGCCATGCCTCTCACGAACACGCAGGAGCGGGAGATCGCCGGCGCGCTGAGGGATATCGATCCGGCGCAAGTATCCGTGACCCGAAAATTGACAGCAGCGCAGCGGGTACAACAGGGGCTTTCGATGATCCGAATTGCGGAGCAGGTCGTCGCCTATCGCATGCGCTTGCGCCAGCCTGAATTGACGCCGGGGATGTCGCTCGGCCTCGCGCGCAAACCATCGACGGACAGGAAGGAGGCTGTGGCGGCAGATCCCAATCAGGAATTTGGCAGTTTCATGCGCGACGTTCTCGATGCGCTGGAAGAAGCGGGAGTCAAGTATCTGGTGGGAGGAGGCGTCGCCGTCTGGGGATGGGGAGAAGCCCGAACCACGAGGGACTTCAATGTTGTGGTCGATCTGCCAGTTGAGCAGATGGCCCGCCTTTCCGAGACGCTGCGGGCCAGGCAAATGCTCGTTCCGGTAGAAGTGATACTCGACCTTTACCTTTCGCCCGCGGACCTGCCAATCAATGCCATCCACCAGCCGACGGGCTACAAACTGGAGATTTTCCTGCTGCGGCCCGACGATCCTCTGCGGGCCAGCGCGCTGCAACGCCGCCTGCTCATCGACTTCGGCCCGAACATCGGCGAAGCATACGTCCATTCGCCGGAGGATCTGATCCTCTACAAGCTTCAATACTATAGTTTGAGCAGCCAGCCCAAACATATCCGCGACATCGGCAGCATCATCGCCATGGTAGGCGATGATAGTCTGGAACAAGACTATCTGGCGCACTGGATTGACCGGCTGGAACTGACCGAAATCTGGCAGGAAATCCAGAATCAGATGAAGCGATCAGATCGTCAATAGGGCGGTTCCGCCGGTCCATCATAGGCGCACATGCCCATGCGCGGTGAGTTTACGACGGGCATGGCCATCTCATCGTCGTGGTCATGCTTGCCCAAATGCTGCTGGCAAAAGAACCAGTCTTCTTGTTCCCACAGACACTCAGCGCATATCCACTCGGCCGGTTTGTCGCAGACCATGCAGCGCAGATCAAGTGGATGGTTGCGCGCCATCAGGCGGACGGGCTTGCTTCTCCATTTGCCAGAGCGCACATCTTTGGCGGAAATCCTCAGTTGAGTGGTGGAGCCAAAGTCATATTCGTACTCTGCCTCCGTCCCCGGTCGGAAGACGCTGCCAATTTTGGCGGCCATCGACTTTGTTTCGCCAATTGACCACTCTTCATCAGGCTCTCTCTCATAGTAGATTTCGTTGATGAGGAACTGACTCAGGTGGCCGCAGCACTCCAACCAGATAACTCGCAGATACTCATCCAACTCATCCAGCGTCGCCTGACCAGGCATCTCCAGGTGCAGCCAGAAGCCGCCGGCCCAGCCGCCCTCCACCAGCAGGTGATGAATCTCCTGCACACGCCCTCTCGTCCCGGCATCAGCCTCGGCAGCGCTGGCCCGTTCTGTACACGTTTGCAGGTGACGGGTCATTCCCCAGCGGGTGTATTCCTTGCCACAGTAGATGCAGCTTCCCCTGGTAGCTTTTCTGCGCGGCATCTTTGTCTCCTTTCTCCTGCCTGTTGCTCTCAGGCAGGAATCAGCGCACGTGCCTCTCACTATTCACCCATTTCCACCACTACCCAATCCGTTCCCGTCCGCCCAAACGTCTCCGGCGCGTACATCTCCTCCGCCTTGGCCGGCGGCGCGACAAAGGCGCCGGGCGTCGTGGCTCTGGCCATGTAACTGTATTCATAGACCCCGGCCCACAGGTATGAACTGAAGGCCTCGGCCCGCTCGTCGCGTAGATTCTGATGCTGATACCAACTGCCCCACCACCATCGTCCGCCACGGCTGCTGCTCGGGTCTTGAGGCAGTTCGCCGGTGACCGCCAGTTCCGGGTTGAGGATCTCCAGACCGGCGGGCAGCGGATCCACCAGAGCGACGTGAACGCGGCGGGAAGGAGCCGCCATCGTCAGCTTGACGCGCACGCGTGCGCCCGCCCGAATGTGCCACACGCCGTCCTCATCGCGGCGCACATCGCCCGCATCGTCCACAGCCTCGTAGATACGTTCGACAGTGAAGCCATGATCCGCCGGGTCCAGGCGCAGGTCCGTAGGCGCATAGCGCAGGCCGAGCCGGTAATAGAGCCGCCCCTCGCCTTCCTTCTGCAAAATCAGCGGCACATCGCCATCAGCGCCGGTCGCGCTATCCTGGACGAACTGCATCGGCACGTCAAGATTGACATTCTCCGCCGAGCGGCCCTCAAACGCATGACCGCCCGCATACTGCTCGCCCAGCCAGATTCGGGCGACAAAGTCAGGCGTCTGCGACTCGAATGTGTTGAAATAGCGGTCCATCGCCAGCAGCACCCACACATTCTCCTGCGTATTGCCCCAACGGCCCGCCGTGCGATGCCCCAGCAGCCCCCGCACCAGCTTCGTGATCAGGTCGCTGTCCGGCTGGTCGACGACGAGCGCCTCCAGCAAGACAGCGTCGGCGCGGCGGCTGGAGTGGAGCAACAGGTAGTCGCCGTCGCTGTAGCCGGAGGCGACCGTGGCCGCGCCGGCGGTCTCCGTCACCCGGTTGTTAAGAAAGCGCCGTATCTCGGCAACCGTCTCCTGCGAGGCAGGATCGTCGGTCAGCACGAACAGCAGCCAGCCGACACTCTCCAGCGAGAGATTCTCCAGCCCTGCCTCCCTGATCAGCGCGCGCGCCTTGGACGGATCATTGTCCCTGAGCAGTTTGCGCACATAGAGAGCATAGGAGGAAAGCCCACGCCGGGCGCCGCGCCCGTACCAGGACGGGAACTGATTCTCGACATTGCGCAAGTAGTCGAGGGAGCCGCTCAGCATCTCATCAGGCACGTCGTAGCCATTCTGTTGGGCGCGTGCCAGGGCATGGGCCACATGCACGCTGTGATAAGGCCAGACTTCGCCCCCGCGACGCCAGATGGGGAAGCCGCCGTTGTAGCCCTGCATGGCCTCCAACGTCTTCAGATCGCGTTCCATCGCTTTCTCGATCTCAGCAGGGGACGGCAGCCCCTCGGCTTCGAACGCCGTCAACACATCCCGCAGCGCGGCCACCCCCAGAATGCGGGAAGCGATCTGCTCGGAGCACTCGTAGGGATAGCGCACCAGATAGATGAAGGCGTCGGTCAGCGCCTGTAGTGCGGTAGAGGAGATCGTCACCTCCAGGCCGCCGTAGTTCGGAACGGCCTCGGACGGCGGACGCAGCGTCTGTAAGATCGCGCCGCTCTCGTCGATCTCACCGTAGACGGCAAAGGCTTCGGTCGTTGCCGGCGTGTACACCGGCAGATCGACCTCGGCCGCGTCGGCAACGGACGGTTGATTGGCGTCGATCGCGCCGAATTGGAAGCGAGCCGTGCCGGCGCTGGCCGTCGTCGTCGCGAAGCGCACCTCGACCCGGTCGTTGGCAGGAACTGTCACCGCATAGCCGACGGCTCCGTCGCCGCCGCTCTCCACCACGAGTTCGGCGTTGGTCGCCCGGACGATTACATGCGTCTCCATCGCCTCGTCGGTCTGGTTTTGCAGCACGACCGGTAACTCGAAACTATCGCCGAAATTCAGGAAGCGGGGCGCGGAAGGCCGCACCATCAGCGGCAGCCGTGCGGTCAGGCTTGATTCGCCTGTGCCGAAATACTTGCCTCCTGCCACCGCCACCACCATCACACGGTAACGGGTCAGATTGTCCGGCAATGTCACCGTCACGCTGGCTTGACCGTTTTCGTCCGTACGCACTTCGGGCGCGAAGAGCGCCAACGGGTCGTAGTTCGACCGTACCAGAATCGACTCCGCATCGTCTCCAGCCTCTTTCGCCGATTCGGCCATTTCTTCGTCCATCGCCATCTCCGCCATGGCCGGGGCCGCAGCCGCACTGTCCATCCCAAAGGTGGCCCGCATGGCCGTTGACTGCAGTTGCGGAGTCCCGGTTGGCGCCGGCGTTGCCCCCTGCAACGTTTGCAGGCTCGCAAGCACCACATCGGCACGATTGTGATGATCGCCGACGCCACGACCGCGTTCGCTGTAGAATACGCTTAAGGGGTCAATCAGTTGATAGCCTGTCAGCGCCAGAATTGCCTCGTCAACCACAACGACGGCAAACTCGGCATCGGCAACCGGCTCGCCGGATGCGTCCCGCACCGTCACGTCGATTGTCGTCTCTGCGCCCGGCTCCAATTCCTGCGTCCGCGGGTCAGCACCAACAGCCAGCGTGCGGCTCAGCGGCGGGATCGGCAGATTCAGACGACCGCGCGCGTAGGCGGGGCGACGCGGTGCTGAAGTAAGCTCGTTGCCCGCGTCGTCCACGCGCACTGCCGACCCAACCAGATTGACCTGCACATGAATGTTGGGAATGTATTGCTCCTCGATAGGCACGTGCAGGGTGTAGGTCGGGCCGTCCATTGTGAACCGCTCACTGTAGACGAGACCGTCGCGCCGCAAGGTTACAAGACCCTCAGCAGGGAAGAAGGGGGCCTGCACCAGGATCTGCGCGCTATCGCCGGGGGCATAGTCCTCGCTGTCCGGGATGAGTTGCACATCTTCCCGCTCCACGTTGCCGCTTGGCGGGCGCTGACCACCGCTCACCCAGCGGGTCAGTTCGGTCTGGTTGCGCCGACCGGCGTCGTCGACAACGATCGCGGTGATGCGGTACTCGCCGCCCAGGGTTGTGTCAAATGTGCAGGTGGCAAAGCCATGTTCGGTGTCATCCGGCGCGGCCGCGACAGTCGTCTCGACGGTGCATTCCTGCGCATCCTTCTCAATCTCCCGCCACCTGTATTCGCGATACTCCCAATCCAGCCGGGCGGCGCGCACGACGGCGCTGTGCCCCTCGATTGCATTGCCGTCAATATCGGTGACGACAATATCAACCGCCAGCGGCTCGCCCTGCTCGACAAAGTAGCGGGCTGTCCGCAGGCCGATGTAGCGGTCAGCCGGATGCAGCAGCAGACCGGCGCCGCTGCTCCACGCCTGCCGGTTCACGTCCAGCACCGTGGCCGTGGCGCCGATGTGAACGGGGAAGGGTCTCGTTCTCCCCTCGCCAGCCATTTCGGAATCGGCCTCGGAGGTATCGTCTGTCAGGAATTCGACGCGCAGACTGTGTTCGCCGGCGGAGTCGGTGCGCGAACTGAACGAGGCACTGCCCAAGTAGCTGGATTCGTGGTCATAGCCCCACCACGGCACCCACTTTCCAAAGGTGAAGTCGGACCAGTTCGGCGGGTCGTAGGATCCGGTTGACGCCTCTACATGCCAGTCCACCTCCGCGTTGGACAGCGGGCCGCCGGCAAAGTAGCTGGCGCTGACCGTCGCCAGCGCGTGGCCGCCGGCGAGGTGGGGTCCTTCGCTGACGTTGGCGCTGACCTCAAATTCGGGTCGGCGGAACTCCTGCACCTGAATCACGTGGCCGTGGCGCGCTTCGTACTCATCGAAGTCGCCAGAAGCCGGCTGCAACTCGATCCAGGCGTATCCCAAGTTGACGTTTTCGGGCAGCTCAAACTGGAAGTGAAACCCGCCCAGGGCATTGACGGATACTTCTCCTGTGTCAATCAGGTTGTTCGACGAATCACGTACAGCATAATCAAGGAGGGGCGCCGCGCCTTCCGGAAACAGGCTTAGATCGCCCTCCGGGCCTGGCTCGATCCGGCGCATCCACCCTTTGATGCTGACGGTCTCGCCAGGGCGGTACATCCGGCGGTCGTCGAAGACATAGTAGCGGACTTCGGCACGCTCGTCCCGCTGCTGCCAGCCATTCCAACCCCTCTCGGTTCGGTAGAATTCATAGCGGTTTTCGGGCAGGAAGGCGACATCATCGCCGTGGCGGGCGATTAGCAACTGCGCACTTTGCCGGGGAAGCGTCAACTGCGCTGAACCGGTCTCGTCAGTCGTGCCATGCACATCCTGCGGCCAGAGAGTCACGTCGACATCGGCCAGCGGCGCGCCGTCAGCCAGGCGGTTAGCCCAGACGTACATCTCATCGGCGTCGACAAAGGCGTCCAGGCCAATTTGCGTTACCTGAACCCAACTGATGACGCGCATTTCCCGCAGTCGCCGATTGAAGAGCGCAGAGAGCAGACCGCTCTCCGGCTCAAGGTACAGGATCAGGTGGCCCGAATCTCCATCCAGCGCGTCGGCGAGATCGATGTTGGTCTCGATCATTACATTGGCCTGGGCGCTGATTTCGAACGTGCGCTCCATGACGAGTTGGCCGGGCGGATCCTGTGTGTTGTCGCGGCGGTGGGCATGCCGCCACTGCAAGTATTCGACGTACTGCTCCGGCGCAACGCGAAAGGCGCGCACCTTGACCGCGTTCACATTGACCGTGTAGATGGGGAAAACCAGTGCGCCGTAGGGGTCCAGGATCGTGATGGGGCCGTTGCTCTTGGCGGTCAGGAACGCCTCCATGGGCCCAATCTGGAACTGCACCTGCGCGTCCTTGGCCAATGTCTGGTCGAACAGATCGGTCAGACCGGAAGCCACGGTGAGGTTGTATGTTGTGTTGCTGCGCGTGGTGGCCTGAATCCAGATCGAGTTACCATAAACCTCAAAGGAAAATGCGTCCGGTTCCGGCTCAATCGAGAGGAGCGAAGGGTCGAATGCCTCGGTGTCTATGGAATTGTTGAATCTCAGCAGCCAAGGATCGCCGGGCGGACAGTTTTGGCCGCCTGACCAGCCGCATTCATGTTCACGCAGCGCAAACGGACCGGGCGTCTGCAAGCTGTAGCTCTGCGGATGCGCGCTGACAAGCGGTCCCTCAGCCGAGGGCGTCCCGGCAGTGAACGTCACTGTGACGGTCGTGTCACGCGGCAAGGCTTCGGTCGCTACGAAAGCCAGCCAACGGTCTTCGGGCGCGCCTGCGACCAGCCGCTGAACCCGCGCCTCTGCGGCGACCTCCTCATCGCTTGCCACGCGTACCGCGTACCTGCGGCCGCGCGCAGTGACCTGCACCTGTTCGATTACGCCGGCAGGATCGATGCGCTGATCAAAGGAGGCAAAAAAGACCGACTTTACACTGTGCGGGCCGCCTGTGGGATGCGCCGTCTGCAAAGTTGGGGCTGGTGTGCGGAACGCCCAACTGACGGGCTGTTCCAACGCCATGCCGCTGGCGGATTCCGTTCCGGCTGGGATCATGGCCGTGAACTCCGTCGCCATCGGCAGACGGTCGGCGCCGTCCACATCGGCCTTGAAAAGCAGCGTCTTTGTGCCAACCCACCGCCAATGTCCCGGAATAAAGGGGGACAGTTGCGCCGGCACATCCTCTTGGGACAGTTCCTGGTGGCTGCTGAGGGGAACCATCGGCTGGTTAAACGTTATGCTCAGTTGGGGGGCCAGAGGTACGTCACCCTCGGGCGAATAGCGTAGGACGCTCAAGGGCAAGTCGGCATAGTCTACGGCAGGAATCTCGGCCTGCGGCGGCGGGAAGGGCAGCTCCACCTCTTCGCCTGGGCGGGGTGGCGGCAGTACTTCGTCGGGCAGGCGCATCTGCTCGACATCGCCCTCGTCCGCTTGGAAGGGCGGCAAGCGGTTCAGCAGACTTTGAATTTGCTCCTGCGTGAGGGGTGTCGTCTGCGCGAGGGGCGGACGCGCCTCGCCGGCATCCCAGTCGGGCTGCCCCTCGCTCAGCGCAAACGGTGGGGAATCGAAAGTATCGTAACCCGGCTCCCACTCATCAATATATACGTCATCTGAGTAGTCAGCCAGCTCGACCTCCTCAGCTGCTGGCGCGCGGACAGCGCCACTCGAACTGTTCCTGTTGTCTCGACTGCCCTGCGCACAACTAAGGGTCGCCAGTGCGATCAGAAAGAGCAGTAAGGACAAGAAAATACGGTGGACCATGGCTCTTTACTCCTTTGGAGGATCACCGGCATGGCCGGCAGGGCGTGCCACTCCTGCAATCGTGGCAATGCGCCGGCCTTCGCGCTTCGTTGCCCTGCTGAAAACGGCTCAGAACCCGAACAATGATCTGATCAACGGAACAGATCCCGCGCCGACATAGGCGAAAATGATGTGCTTGATGATCTTGCCGCTGATCACGGGCACCAAAAAGCGGTAGATTGGCAACCGCATTGCGCCTGCCAGGATTCCCGCCACGTCAAAGAGAGGCGTCGGCAAAATCGCCAAAACGAATAACACCGGCATGGTATAGCGGGTGGTCAAGTTATGGAGCTTTGCGCTGACGCCCCGCTTCCTGATCAACTCGCCGCCGGTCGCTCCGGCCAGGTATCCCGACAACTCGCCCAATCCGCTGCCGCAACCGGCAACGACGCCGAGAAGAATCGGATTCAGGTTGGCCCCCAAGGCAAGGACGACGATCAGACCGGGGGCGGGCAGAACGATAGTCGCATTGGAAATCAGACTGATCAGAAAGCTACCTGCATACCCCCAATGGCTGAACTGCTGCACCCACTCTTCATTGAGGGCCAGCCAGAATGATGCGCCGGTAATCGCAAGCAGCGCACAGACCTGCAAGATCATCTGGAGCGGCTTGCGGCCGGACGCATTCTCCGCAATCTCTTCACCGGTTGCAGCGGACGCTTCGCGACCCGTCATCCAATTCAGCGCGTTCCGCATTCTGCCTGGATTCCTGGGACGGTTCATGGGCGGATTTCCGGATGAGTGATCTTACAACGACAGACGTGAAGGAAATGTTCCCGAAAAACGCGATCAACTGCTGTTCGACCGTCCTTACTGCCCGCCTGCCTCTTCGATTTCAACGGTTATCAGAAGATCTCCAGCAAACTCGGATGCCCCAGGAGACCTCGGATCTCTGATAGAAAGCGAGTTCAACACGTCCATGCCCTCGACGATCTCGCCGAAAATTGTATGTTTGCCATTCAGCCAGGGCGTCTCGACAAAAGTGAAGAAGAACTGACTGCCATTTGTGCCCCGCCCGGCGTTTGCCATCGCCAGCAGGCCGGCCCGATCGAACTGCAAGCTGGGGACGATCTCATCCTGGAACTGATAGCCAGGCCCGCCCGCGCCGCTTCCGGTCGGATCGCCGCCTTGGGCCATGAAATTCTCCAGCACGCGATGAAAGTTCGTATCGTTGTAGAAACCATCACGGGCCAGAAAGACGAAATTGTTTACCGTTACCGGAGCCTGATCAGCGAATAGCCGCACGCGCATATCGCCTTTGTCGGTCTTGAAAACGGCTGTATACTCTTTGTCCGCGTCTATCGCCATTGCCGGCGCGGCGCTGTACATTTCATTGCGGGCCGCTGGTTCAAGCGCGGCAGCAGCGCCTTCGTCGGCCTCTTCAGCAACTTCAACCGCCTCGGAAGGGGCGCTGCAGGCGGAGATTACCAGCGCGCACAGCAGCAGCAATGCAGCGACACGGCTGCCCCGGCCGCGCTGTTTCTTGTCGGGCCGGTCGGCGAAAGTAAACTGTGTGCGGATTGAAGAGCGGAATGAAAGAAGCGCTCGATTGGTTGCCTTAGTCAAGATGTTCTCCTTTTCAAAAAATGTACGTTCCGACGGGAGTGCATACCCGGCACGATCAATGTCCGCTGTCTTGTCTTTCGAGCTTCCACAGTGCGTAGACTGCCAGCAGAAGTACGCCCAGCGCGACGACCATGGCCTCCCGTAAGTTGGCCTGGGTCAGAAATACGGATGCCAGCCCCATTGCTCCCGCGATCAGATAGCATAACAGGACCGCTTCACGCCGACTGCCAGTCAGCCGAGCAAGACGGTGGCTGAGATGATCCTTGCCAGCGGTGGTGAGCGGATTTTTGCCGCGGCGCAGGCGGCTGACAAAAACCAGAGTCGTGTCGAAGATCGGTAGTGCCAATATAAGCACCGGAATCAGCCAGGTTATGCTGGCGCTGTTCATGGGAAAGCGCAGCTTGATGCCGACGGCGGCGAGCAGAAAGCCGAGAAAGAGGCTGCCAGTGTCGCCCATGAAGACGCGCGCCGGATTCCAATTGTACACCAGAAATCCCACACATGCGCCGCACAGCGCGGCGGCCAATGTTCCGACCAGATATTGATCGCTCATCGCAGCGAGGAGCGTGAAGAAGGCCGCCGCAATCGTCGCAATTCCGCTGGACAGGCCGTCCATATTGTCCAACAGATTGAACGCATTCGTGATTCCGACCACCCAGAAGAGCGTCAGAATGATGTCCATAATGCCACTGAATAGACGCACATGCACACCGCTAATGATCAGAATGCCTGCTGCGACCACCTGGACAGCCAGTTTTAAGTAGCTCCCCACACCGCGGCTGTCGTCCAGCGCGCCAGCAATGCTGACAAGTGTTGCGCCTGCAAAGATTCCGACAATCTCGTTGACATAGCTCCGTTCGCCCCAGAAAGCCAGGGAGGCGATGAAGGCGACATAAATGGCGACGCCCCCCATCAAGGGCACAGGCGCACTGTGGATCTTACGCGCAGCCGGCTGATCGAGAATCCCCATTTGCAGAGCTACATAGCGCACCAAAGGCGTGCCGCCGACAGCAATGATAAGAGCGCTGGCGGCCATCAAGAGATAGGGACTCATTGGACAGCTCGATTTCTGGTGCCCACAAAACTATTCAAGGGAATCGATAAACGCCTGGATCTCGGGCCTCTCGCCATCGGGGGCGATTGTCAAAGCATTCTCGCCGAACTGCCGGGCCTGCTCAATGTCGCTTAGTTCATAGTAAACGTAAGCCAATCTTAACGGGTAGCGATAGTCGTCCGGCCTCGAGTCGATCATATCGTGCAAGAGATCAGCCGCGTCGAGCAGCCTTCCACTTTCATGATACAGTTCGACAAGCAGGCTCTGCAGTTGAATGTCCGCGCTCGTTCCGCTATGGCCGCTTTCGAGCAAAGCGGCCGCCTGGTCTGCCCACGGCATGGCCTCCCTGGAACGGTTGAGATCCCGATAAAGAACCAGTAGATTGCTTAGTGTACCGAGATTGTTCCGATCTAGTTCGATTAACTGCAGATTGGTTTCCAGCGCTCCTTCCAGGTCACCGGCATGGACCAGGGCTACTCCCAAATGGCTGAGGAGCAGCAAGTTTCCCGGCCGTATCTCCAGGCCGCGTTGCAGGATTTCGGCGCCCTTCTCCATTTCGCCCATCTTCTGATACAACTCTGTCAGCAGGATATAGGTGTTGTCGTAACGGTCGTCGAGAAAGAGACTGTGCCTGAATGCGGCCTCTGCCTCTTCGTGCTGGCCCATAGAGGCCAGCACCGCCCCTTTCTCGTTCCACAGATGGGCGGCATAGGGGCTGAGGGCCAGAGCGGCCTCGTAATACTGTGCGCTCTTTTCCCAGGCTTGCATTCGCAACTGCGGATCGTCAGTCACCTTCGCCCAGTTATCGTGGAGACGGGCCAGATTCGCCGTGTGATCGATGTTTAACGGGTTTAGTTCCTGCGCCTTTTGCAAAATGATCTCCACCACCCTCAGCAGATCCTCTTGCCCCAATTGCTCAACCTCTGTGGCGGTCATATCAAGCGTATCTTGCAGAGACAACGCGGCCGACAAGGAGCGAGAGCCTTCTTGCGGCGCAACCGTCGCTCCTTTCAACAGGCTGCGCCCCCAAAAGAGCATATAGTAGTCCTCTGTAGGTCGCACAGTCAATGCTCTTCGATACATGTCCGCGCTCGGTACCCATTTCCCGACCCTCTCGAACGTCTGGCCCTGCTTATAGAAGATATCCGCCCGCACTTGCGCAATGTTTATGTTGCCAACGACAAAGAAGGCGATTACAGAAAGCAGGGCTGCGCCGCTCATCGTTGCCAGTGTGCGGTTCATCCACACTCGCCTCGATTCCGCGATCGAGCGCCACGCCAGAACCAGGCCTGCGATCAGACACCAAAATACGACAATCCAAGTGTACAGGCTGAAGTGTCCGGCGAAATGATCAAGGTGGCTCGCTATCTCGCCCACCATTTGGCGGGGAAGCAGCCGCCCCGCTTGGATCAGGCCATATAGGAACCAACCTATGAACAGAATCAGCCCGTAGAGGGCTGCTATGCCCGCCCACACGAGTACGGCTCTCAATCTCTCTCCTTGTTTAGGGGCGCCATCTCCCCGTTGTGCTCTGGGAGTTGCCCTCCCAGTCCGCTGCGCGGTCCCAGACACAGGGCGGCGCAAGATGGCTGTCGATGCGCTCAATGCAGCAGCGATAATCCAGGTGAAGACCAAGAGCCACATTATGACAGACCCGTTATTCGCAGCCTCCTCTTGTGTGGAACTGCCCGGACTTCCAAATAAGATCGCGAAGGGATTCGACAATCCCAGGAAATTGGTCGTAAAGAGATAGGCCAGTGTCATCGTCACCAGCAGGTCTGGCATGACGGTTGCCGGAATGTAGAAGCCTTCTCCACTGCTTTCGAGCGCAGCGCGACGGCGGCGACTCGGCGTTGACCGTGTCGTTGAACGCCGGTGCCTCTCGCGTCCTCTCCTCTCGCCTCTCGACGTTTTCGTGTCGTCATTCACCTCCTCCAGGTCGATCGGTTCCGGTAAGAGCCAGCGCATGCCCAACACGAGCAGCAGCGCTCCGATCATCCAGAAATAGACACGCGTCGCGGCAACCGCAATACCAAGTTGGATCTCCACATAGTGGGCAATTATTGCTGACAAGGCTGCCGCCAACAGGAGTTGCCGCGGGCGCTCCGCGGCTGGAAATGCAGCTTCAGGCTGAAGAAATACCGCTAACGTAACATAGACAATCAGCCCAAGAATCATACCGGTCGGCCAGTTTACCCCAAGGAAGCCGACGCTGACGCCGCGCAGCAGGAACAGGGCGCTGAGGAGTACACCGCCGCCGACTAGCAGGACAAAAAACAGGGCGGCGTCGCGTCGAGAACGGATCAGTCCCAGCCAGCGCAATGCCCAATAGAAGATCGATAGATAGAGCAGTGAGCTTGCCAGGAAGCCGAAAATTCCTGTTATAGCCAGGCTGTCCCAGGTCTCATTGTGGGCGCGGTCAGGCGCACGGTTGCGCGCTTCCCATTGGGCCAGTTCTGGAGGATAGAAGCGATTGAATGCCATCCACGTCGTCTCTGGCCCGTAGCCGATTAGCGGACGCAGCGGATTGACAGCATCTCTCTTCCCGTCGGGAAAGGCCAGCGGCGGATGGGGCGACATCATCTTCGCCGTGCCCTCCCATATCAGAACCCGGACCCGGCCCGTGCCACTGCTGCTATCCAGCATCGTTGTCAGGCGTCCCCAGATGGGAACTCGACTGAAGGAAGCGCCCAGGGCCGTCGTATTCAGAAGAACGAGAAAGACGGCGCCGGCCACTCCTAATCCTACCCAAACAGCCGTCCACGCGCGGTAGTTGCGCGGGCGTATCCCTGTGAGTAGAAGCAGCACAAAAATGTAGATCCCGGTTGCCAGACCAAGCCAGGGGCCGCGGCTCTGGGTCCAGAAAATTGCGAAGAGCTGAACAACCAGCACAAACAGATAAGAACTACCGGCCAGTGTGCCGGCCAGGCTATGTCCGAAGGATGGATCTTGTTCATTTTCAACGAACTCTGCTGCCTCGGTTGGCTGTGACCCGCTCGTCAGCAGGTACGCAAAACTTGAGTACACGCGCTCAAGCGTCAGGAAGAACGCCATGATCAGGTGCGCGGCCAGGAAAATCGCATTGCCGGCATTGGCCGCGATGCGGGTTGTTACATCTTCCCCCCATGGGAGGGGATCGCGGTCGTAGTGCTGGATCACGCCGTAGATGGCAATTGGCAAGCTGGTGAGAATTACTGTATGTTGCAGCCGCCGCAGTTGGGCCGGCTGGCGCAGATGGGCCGCGGTCAAAACGGCGATGATCAAATAGCTGATGAATGTAAACGTTCCTTGCAAACGGTGATATGATCCCCACCAACTGACATAGGGCGAAATGCTGAAAATCGTACTGAGCGCGTAGGCCGCCACCAAGAGCGCGACGGGCAGCAGGAGTGGCAGACTCAACAGATTGGCCAGCGACCCGTTACCGGTGGCTACTGGGCCTTCACCGACCTCCTGGCGCTGGCCCCCCGCCACTGACATTCCTCCTCCCCCTGGCAGCCAGAGCCGCCCGCCGTCAATGATCTTCACCAGATATGCCAATAGCATGACCAGGGAGATGGAACGAACAAGGCTGATCTTATCCGGCTCGAACACGCGGCTGGAATAGGTGTTGAAGAAGAGCGGCGCGACGATCAGAGCCGCCAGCCAACCGGCTTCGATAACAGATTCACAGTATTGTTGGATTTTCGACTGTTGCATCTCTTCGTCTGCTCTGTCAACCTTCTGATGAATGACTGTCAACACTTGCCCTTTGCAACCGATCCAGGCGACGGGCATTCTGCGCCCAGTCCACTTCGGAAGCAAGTGACGAATCCGAGTGTCAGAGCAAAGTTAGACCCCCGAGTCGCAAAAGCGTATTCAATAGCATCCTGAGTTCCTGACATTCGCTTGCCGCTAAACTCAAATCCTGCCGCTCCAAAATCGCGTTCATTTCTATCGGTTTCTTGTACTTCCGCCTTGCAATCTGATAAAGTGCCCCCAGACGCTTGGAAGGAGGGTCCGTGTTGTTCACTTGCTCAGGATTGCTGCCGGGACGAATTCTATTGACCCCGATCCGATTGCAAATGAACTCCCAGTGCGGAATAAGCCAGGCTTCCACATCGAATTGAGCGGCGTGTGCATGAAAGCGGTCGTCATCTCCGGCGGCCCTATGCATGAACTCCTTGACCTCTTTCGCCGTTCCGAAATTGGGGTAGACATCGAGCAATCCAATAACGGCTATTACACTGTTATCGCGCAACTCCAAACTCAGACGTCTCCGAAATTCCTTTTCGCTTGGAATTGTCCTGAAAGGCTTCGTTCGCAGGTCCAGCTTTGGTTTCCCCTCTTGGCTTGCCCTTTGGTCAAGAAAACGCTTTAAGTGATTCTTGAGGGCTGTTTCCGTCGCTCCTTCCACCAGCAATACGACTGTCACGGTCGCCCTCCCAGGGTACCCATCAGCCAAATCTGATCCAGAGTGTACTCCTGGAGCCATTCCTTCAAGTCAAGGGAATCTGCCCAAGTAAAGCTGGTCCGGCCCTCTTCCTTGTCCAAGATCAGGATCTCTTTCGGTTCCAACCATCGGATCAGTTCAGGAGAGTGCGTGGCAACAATGTATTGTCCCCTCATTGAGGCGTCCTGAAGCAATCCTGCCAAGAGTTTCAACAGCTCAGGGTGAAGGCTGACCTCCGGCTCGTCGATACAGGTAATGGGAGCGGGCGATGGCGAAAGCAGAACTGTCGCGAGCCAGAGAAATCGGAGAGTGCCCTCGGAAAGTTCATTTGGATAGAGAGGTCCTTCAAGACCTTCTTGGTACCAACTCAGAGTCACCTGGCCAGATCCAACAACCGGAAACTCCAGACGACGGAAGTCCGGAAAACCCGTCCTGAGAACAACCTCGAGTGAGCGATACAGGCTCTCATGCGAAGCTCTAAGGTTATATAAGGCAGAGAAGAGATTCTCTCCATTTGGCCCCGGCCGGATTGTTGGAGTAAGAGACTGGGGTAGGCGAATCACGGACCGTGGCTGAACATCTAGTTGACTATAGAAGCATGCTCGTGCCAAAGCGCTGCGCAATCTCTCAGGGTCTTCGTAAAACCTTGGAATCTGTGCCAGTGCCAATTCCGTTGTCGTAATGCTCCCTGCTGATGCCACGGCGCCCACTGAGCCTGGCATTGCAAATGTTACAGTTCCGTTTTCGACATTTATGTATCGATGGGGATTCGGGTCCTGGGTGTCCAACTGTCTTTCAAGCTGTTCCAGACGAATGGGATGTTCCCCCGGGTTGACACTAAGATGCACCCGATAGACCATTTCATCTTTTTCACCGGACTCTTCAGAGTAAAATGACAGTTCAACGTCCACTTGGTCAGGCGCCGGTTTCATGCGTGAGGCAATGGAGACGATCCCGCCCTGTTGCTCAATAGCCTTCGAAAGGTCTTCCTGCATCGCCTGATTGAAGAACAGGAGCAGATCGAGAAGAGAAGTCTTACCGGAGCCATTTGGTCCAATCATTACTGCGAGCGGACGTAAAGAAAGATCCACATCGACAAGGCTTCTGAATCCTCTTGTCTTTACTCTTGCGAAACGTTGCAAAGGTAAACTCCTCCTGCCCTACTCATCTATTTTCCACTCTCCCGCCACAAGCGCAGCGCCTCGAACGCCAGCGCTGGCGCATTGGGGCTTGTCTCATGCCGGCTGCCGGTATTGTACGTCAGGATCAGTTCCTGCCGGGCGCGGGTGATGCCCACATAGAGAAGGCGCAGCCGCTCCGCCGCGACCTCCTGGCGGGCGTCCAACGTGGCTTGGCCAGACACGTACTCGTCCAGCGTACCCATGTGCAGCTGCTCGGTCTGGGCAATGGCCTCCTCCGTCAGATTGAGGCTGTCGCGCACGAACCAGCGCTCGCCGCGATAGCTGTCCTCATCCCCGCCGCTGGGAAAGCTGTAGTTGCTGACCGACGCCAAGTGGACTCGGTCCCATTCCAGCCCCTTGGCTGTGTGCATCGTGGCGATGGTCACTTTGCCCGCCAGCGGTTCGAAACCGTGTGCATCCTCGCTAAATCCCAGGATGCGTCGCCGATTGCGGGCGATCTCCTCCAGCTCCTTCGTCAACGCCGGCAGACGCAGTTCGGGGCGCTCCCGCACTCGCTTTGCCAACAGGATGGCCACGCTATGCGCCAGGCCCAGTTCCGCCGCTTCTGTGAAGAGACCTTGGCCCAGGGTCAGAATCAACTCGTCGATAGGCAAAATCGTCGCCGCGCACCATCGTTGAACCTCTGTACGGAACAGCTCGACGACCGACCGAAAGCCTTCGTACTCATCAATCCATCCGATTCCGTCCAGCCAGTCATCGCCAGCCGCGGGGAAGACGAACTGCTCAGGTTGCCGCATCTGGCCCAACGCCTTGCCGAAGACCGACACAGGCTGCGGCAGTTCTTCTTCTGATGCGCTCCCCTCTGAATCGGTGGTCGCCTCCAGCCAGGGAGGAGCAGCCCGTTCAACTCCGGCGTCGCAGTTTTCGACGCCAAGACAGAATTGACAATGCGGTCGCCCTCGCCGCGGCCACCATACGTCGGACCAGAACGCGGGCAGGTGGGACGAATTGTGGGGTTGGCTAATGTAGCGCAACACCTTCACCAGCGCGTCAGCGGTAACGCGAGTCGTGCTCGTGGACTGTAGCAGCGAATCGTCGTAAGGCAGTGACGCTTCCTCGAAGGCCCTGGCAAAATCGGCCCCGCGGCGATTGTCGGGCACCAGCACGGCGACCGTCTTGTGCGTATTCTTCGGCAGCCAGCGGCCCAAACTCACGACCAGCGTTTGAATCTCTTCCGTTGGCGTAAGCGCACGTTCAAAGAAGAATACATCAGGAACGCCTGGCTCGGGGTTGGGCTGCGGGTCGCCTTCACCGGTTGGCTCAATGTGTGGCAGGGAAAGCGCCTTGGCCTCTGGCAGAACCGGATGCTCCTCACGGCTCCAGTCAATAAACTGGTTAGCCAGCTTGATGATTGGCGGCGCGCTGCGACCGGAATCGGGCAGCGGCAGAGAGCAGACGTCCTCCTTCAGCACAAATTCGCGCAGATACTTGGGATCGGCGCTGGTAAATGTGGTGTGGATCGCCTGGTTGGGGTCGCCAACCCGTACCCAATTGCCATGCGCGGAGGTCAGCAGCTTCAGCATATCTTCTTGCAGAGCGCTGCTATCCTGCGCCTCGTCCTCAAGCACATAGGGCCAGCGACGCTGCAAGCGGGACAGATAGTTGCCGTCGGCTTCAAGCGCTTGCAACGCCAGCAGAATCAGGTCATCGAAATCGATCCCGCCGCGCACGCTCAGACCGCGCTGATAGTCCCTGTAAATCTGCAACCCGAACGACAGCAGCGGCCACGTGCCCGACTGCTGTTTCAGTGCATTATCCAACGTGACGGCATCTGTGCGCAGATCTTTTGCCCGCCGAATGACGGCTTCGGCGACCTCCTGCGCGCTTTCGGGGAGATGACGTTCGATGCGGCGGGGGTTGCTCAGATACTCTGGGGCGATCAGTCCACCCAATACATCGGGATGAGTCTGCAGGTAACTATTGACCCCCTGCCGTTTTATCTCCTGACCGGTGCGCTCGTCAACAATGGAAAAGTCCTCTCCTAGCCCGACCAATCCGGGTCGCTCGCGGACGATGTCATGGGCCAAACTGTGGAGAGTGCGCACGCGGAAGCCGCCCGGCAGCAGCCGTCCAATCTGGATGAACTGATTGATGCGTGCGCGGAAGTTCTCTACAGCCGCATTGGTGAGCGTGACAACCAGCACCTCGCGGTCGTCCATTGGGCCGGCGCTTGCCAGCTTCTGCACCAACTTGGCGGCCAGGCGGCTCAGAGTATACGTCTTGCCGCTGCCGGGTACCGCGCTGACACCGAGCCGCCCCCCTTTGTACCGGAGTATCTTCTCCTGTGCCGGGCGCAGATTCAGTTCAGCGGCCATGAAATTGTTGCACGTTGCCTGGTGTATGGACCCGTCTCGGACAGTCAGAGTCGCTCCCCCCGCGGCGGCCCGTACACTGGCTGGGGGTGAGCCGGAGGGAGTGGAGGAACACGCCGTTCTCAGGCCAGCGGGCCGAGCACGCGCAGAACGCCCACAAATTGACCCTTTGCATCCAGACTGGCATGTGTGATCAGAACGGGGGCAGAGCGGCCATCCTCCAGTTTGACTGTCATCTTCCGATCACGGTGGAGTTCGACCATCGTCTTTGTCGCGTTCAGATTGTAGGTATGGTAATAGAGTCGGACGCGTTCGCCTTCCGGGTGGTTGTCGCTGCCGAATTCTACGATCTTCACATCATCCAGCACAGCCACCGGCTCGACAATCTGATCCAGATAGAGCATCGCTTTCATGGAAAGCCTTCCGCAATTTCAGATCGAAACGATAAAAGCAATCTGCCACCAATTGGGCAGAATCTATCGGCAGAATTGAACGGGCCATCAGTGTGCGCGGCCGGGCAGTGGGCCATGTAATTTGGCGCGCCATACACTGCCGAAAGTAGGCTCCATTCTAGCAGATAGCCAATCCCCAAAGCAAAACTGCGCACACTGTTTGACCGCAAAGGTAGCAGAGCAGACAGAGTTGCCACCTATTCGAGTTTTCCGCAAAGCGCCCGCGTCAACGCCTTTGCCGCCGCCTTGATCACTGCTCCTCAGGCGGGAACCCAGGCCTTGGGAGCGATGCCTTCTATGTGAGTCTTGACGTCAACGACTGCCGGTCTGCCCGAAGCGAAGGCCTGATCGAGCGCGCCGGCGAGTTCACTCGGTTTGCGAACCGTGAGGCCCAGAGCGCCCATCGATTCGGCAATCCTGGCGAAATCGGCGTCCTCGAAGAGCCAGAGTTCATCGGAACCGGTCGTGCGCCCACCGTATGTCTGTTCGACGCCGACCTGTTCCTGATTGAGAGAATGGTTGTTGTTGACGACCGTGACAGTATTGATGCCGCAGCGCACCGCTGTCTCCAGCTCTGCCAAGTGATACCAGATTCCGCCATCTCCTGTGAAGCAGAGGACGGGGCGATCCGGCTGCGCGCACTTGGCGCCCATCGCCGCCGGCAACCCCCACCCCAGCGAACCGGAACAGCGAATGAAGCTCTGTTCGGCGTGTTTCAGGTCCATCATCGTGCCGGTCCAGATGCCCGCGTGTCCGGTATCGGAGACCAGAATGGCGTCAGACGGCAGGTGGTCCGCCAGATCGCGGCAGAGGCGCTCCGGGCGCATGGGCAGAATCTCGGCGTCGACGTGTTGCGCCACACTTGCTTTCCAGTTTTGCACCAACTCTTGCACGCGGCCAATCCACGCCGTGCGCGCAGGGGCAGGCGAAGCGCTGTCGATCATGCGCCGCAGGCTGCTCTTGACATCCCCGTGCAGCCCCACCTGTATCGGATAGTTGCGCCCGATCTCTTCCGGATTGATATCCAGCTGTATGATTGGCGTACTCTGCGGAGGGATCTGATAGAAGTTGGTCACCTGCCCTCCTGTGTGGCTGCCAATGAAAAAGACGAGATCGGCCTCACAAAGTGCTTGGTTGGCGCACGCGCGTGAGTAGGAGCCGGGGACACCGACGGCCAGCTCGTGGTCGTAAGGAAACATCGCTTTGGCATTCAGCGATGTGGCCACAGGAATGGAGAGCTTCTCGGCCAGTTCGATCAGTTCCGCTCGTGCGTCCGAGGCCGTCACGCCGCCGCCTGCAACGATGAACGGCCGTTCGGCGCTGCTGAGGAGTTGAAGCGCGGCCGCAATCGCGGCAGGCTCCGCCTCGGGGCGGAAGGGTGGCAGTTGCGCAAACATCTCTTCGGCGACGACCTCAAGATCGGCCTCCTTCTCCACAACCTCTTGCCCGGCGATGCCTTCCAATTCGAGGTGGGCCGGGCCGGGCGTTCCTGTGGTGGCAGCGCGAAAGGCCTGGCGCAGGTAGACGGGCAGGTGCTCCGGCGTAGAGACGTATGCGCTGTATTTGGTCACGGCCGAGAACGGATTGACGTGATCCACCTCCTGGTAGGCGTGGCGCTGTTGGTTGATGAGAAACTCGCGGCCTGTCAGAGCAACGACGGGCGAGCAGCCCAGATAGGCATCCTGCAAACCGGCGGCCAGATTGACCGCGCCGACGGATTGCGCCATACACAGGCTGGGAGCGCGCTTAATCCGTGCATAGGCATCGGCCATATAGGCGGCGGCCTTTTCACCGTGGGTCTGCACTCGCTTGATCCCCAGTTTTTCCATCTCCATTAAGGCCCGCGGGCCGATATAGGGCATGAAAAAGACATGGGTGATTCCATATCCATGAACTGTTTCGGCGATAAATTGGCCGCCTGTCATACTTGGCATGCGCTATTCTCCTGATGGATTCGATAGAGGTGCAGAATTGTTGAAAGACTCACTCAGCCAATTCATATCATCAGTTGGGCAACTTTGCAATGCGCAACGCGCAGCGGGTGCATCCCAGATTATTGCACATCCCCCTGGGTTTGAAGGTTTTTATTGGCGTTGGCAATAAAAGCCTCTCCGCCAAAAAACCTTCAAAATCGCGGATGTCTCGCCGGCGCCCCGGCGTAGCTGACAAGATAGGGCGAAAAGCGCGCCCAGAATCCTGGATCCACCCCCAATGCAGGGCGATTGCTTCTAGATCTGGACGCCAAGTCAGCCGGAAATCTGCCGAAAAGAATGTAATAATAAATGGAAATCGCTATCAGCTTGCTGATTTGAGGTTGTTTACGGCCCTAATAGCGGCCATAAGTTGCCGGAAACCGTCTGTTTCCCTGGCTACGCGCCATGATTCGTACACTTTTCGCTGTTCTACCCTGTACTGATTTCAATTCAGGCAGCTTCACGAGGTCTTGAACCATTTGAGGTCTTGAACCAATAATGCAAATCCCGTTTGAAACCGAGACTTGTCGGGCGCATAACGCAATAGAAACGTGGCCCTCTCGCCTGCCCTTACGCAATACGCAATTCAGAAAAAGCGGGTTCTCAATGTGAACGCACATTAGATGCGATTGCCCTGACCCCCAATGCCGGGTGCATCCGAGATTATTTGGCAACTGCGGTGTGCCTTTTCAGCCGGTGGGAAGAAACCCACCGTATAGGAATCGGCCCATCGTCCGCCATCCTGTCAATCCACAAATCCCGAAAATCCTGATTCAGACAACGCTTACCCAAAAATATGGGATGCACCTTCCCAATGCCTCCAAACTTGTCCAATTCGCCCATCTGTGCTATACTGCCTCCTTCTTGGTTGCGAGAGCTTTTACGCTCTCGCCAATGCAAGCAATTCCGTCCTTTCAACCTATTCCTGCCCGCCTCTGGCGCGCAAGCAAACAAAAGCAGACAATGCGGACATCTTCCAATAGTATCTAGCAGAATTGTGCCCATTTGGCGCATCGAACTCCCGCCGCCAGCCCGGCAATCCCTGTACCCGGTTCAGACAAGATTTGGAACATATGTTCGGGGGGGGGGGGGGGTAAAAGCGGACAAAGCGGACATTCTTACTAAACATTTAGCAAAATTACGCTCAAAAGACACAACGGCAGCGCACTGACCCATGCCCTCCCTCCGCCGCCCACGCGCCCCATCGCCCGCCATCCTGCTGAATCCACAAATCCCCATAATTCTGTTTCGGACAACCTTTGCCCAAATATCCGGCACACACCCCAAGGCCCCAAGCTGTTGAGCCTGAAAGCCAGACGTGCTATGATCGACCTGAATGATCGGCATTTGATGGTAATACTGAAAGGATCTGAGCGTGTCCAAACTCTTGAAAGTCGGCGTTGTCGGTGTCGGCGGCATATCCAAAGCGCATATGCCTGGCTGGGCCGCCTCAGAGCAGGCGGAGGTTGTGGCCGGCAGCGATATCGTTGCTCACGCTTTGGAGCAGTGGGGCGCGCGCTACGGCGTCTCGCAACTGTCGTCCGACCCGGCGGAACTGTTCAACGACCCGGACATTGACATCATAGATGTCTGCACCCCTAACCGCTACCATGCCCCCCTCGCCATTGCGGCCCTGAACGCCGGCAAGCACGTTCTATGCGAAAAACCTCTTGCGCCGACTCCGGCGGAGATTCGCCAAATGATCGAGGCCCGAAACCGCTCAGGCAAGCTGCTGATGACCGCCCAGCACTTCCGCTTTCGCGGCGACTCCAAAGCGCTGAAGGCCGAACTTGCGACTGGCGCGCTGGGGGACATCTACCACGCCCGCAGTTGGATGCTGCGCCGTGCCTTATTGCCCGTCCGCCCTGGATTCATCTACAAGAAGCATAGCGGGGGCGGCCCGACGATCGATGTTGGCGTCCACATTCTTGACTTGGCGCTCTGGCTGATGGACAACCCCCAGCCCGTAGCCGTCACCGGCGTGGCCAAGGCCCCTCTGGCCCAGCGGGAAGGCGCGTTCAGCGCCTGGGGCCTTGCCCCCGTGCCCCAGGACATGGACGTGGAGGACTTTGCCGCCGCCTTTGTCCGCTTTGAGAACGGCGCGACCCTCATTCTGGAGACGAGCTGGTTGCTGCACCACGACACCATGGACGAGGACACCCAGATCTGGCTCTACGGCACAGAGGGCGGCTGCCACTGGCCTACGACCAAGATTCTGGAAACGAACTACGAGACCAGACAGTTTTACAACCGGTTCTTGCAACTGACGCAGGACAAGATGGAGCCTCATGCGCTCGAATGCGTAGCCTTCGCCGAGGCGATCACCGAGGGCGCGCCGTCGCCCGTGCCCGCCGAGCAGTCGCTACAGGTTCAGGCGATCCTGGATGGCATCTACCGCAGCCAAGCGGAGGGCCGAGAGGTGCGTATCGGGGCTTGACGGGTGGGCCTCCGTAGTGAATATGACAAAGCGGTCTTGGCAGGAAATACAGAATACGCAATACGGGGACACGCACATTTTCAGACGGAAAGTTCCAAATTAGAGAGGCATTCAGGACATCCGCAGACAGGATTTCGCGGGCGCGCGAAACTTTCTACAAAGGCGTGCGTAGAGTATCATCAAGAGTGCAGCGCGCCGCAGAGATGATGAAGCCGTCTCTATCCATTGCCTTAAGGAGTCAGTTATGAGCGAGTCAACGCCAACTCAGCCTGCGCAAACGACCGAATCAGAGGCTCATGACAGCCCCGTTACGATGGCCGAGCCACAGACTGAAGAGGTGATCATAGCCGTGGAAACTGTCGAGAGCGAGCCAGCTACCGATGCCGGGACAAAGCGGTCAACCTGTCTCTTCCGCCACCCGGAAGAAAAGTTAATCGGTGGAGTCTGCGGCGGACTGGGGGACTGTTTCGGCATTGATCCCATTTTTGTGCGCATCATGTGGGTGGGGCTGACGCTCGGCACAGCAGGCGCGGGCCTGTTTGCCTATGCCGCGCTGTGGCTGCTGCTCCCCGTTGGCACCGCGCAGGCCGGTCTGCATGCACCGGCGGCGCTGGAACTGAACGAACGAAACGTGGGACGGGCGGGGCTGCTGCTGGTTCTTGGCGGGGCCCTGTGGCTCTTGGGAAATCTAGGGATCCTTCCGGCGCTGTGGAGCGTCTTCTGGTTTGTAATGCGGCTTCTCTTCTGGCCGGTGCTGCTGATCGGCACGGGCCTGCTGCTGCTCAACAATCAGAAGGCATGGCGCAGCCGAATTATGGGCGCCCGAGCCAGGATGAAGGACGGCAAAACGCGGGCTGCCTCCAGCCTCAATAGCGAGTCTGTGAAAAACGGGCTGCGCCGGGCCAAGTCCAGCATCCCGCTCAAACGCAACCGCGAAGACCGCATGGTCTTTGGCGTGTGCGGGGGCATTGGCAAGGCTATCGGCCTCGACGCCAATCTGGTGCGGCTGATCTGGGTCGCCTTCGCCATCGGTAGTCTCGGCACCGGTGTGCTGGTGTATGTACTGATCGGCTGGCTCCTGCCGGAGGAGAAGACGGCTCTTGCGCCCGCGTACAAACAAGAGCCGCAGGACGTTACCATCATAGACGGTACGGTAGGCTGAGGCGCTGCCAGGCTCCTCGAATCCATTCGGGAAAACGAAAACTGCCCGCGACTAGTCGCAATCGGGCCAGGAGGACTTCGCTGTGGGCAAAGCTGAGAATCTTGTAGTCGGCCTGCTTATCGGCGCGGCGCTCGGCGCGGCCGCGGCCTACATTTTTGGGCCATCGCGGGGCACGACCTTCGACGCCAACTATCAATCCCGCTGGGACCGGGCCTTGGCCGAAGGCAAAGAGGCCGAAGTGGCACGTAAGTCAGCGTTGGAAAAGGAGTTGGCGGAAGCGAAGCGACGCCACACCCCAGGATAGGTCGCGTAAACCCGGCGGCAGGTAATAGATTCCCTAATTCGAGCACTTGCACTGTGATTCACCGCCGCAATCTTCGGATCATCACCAATGGACCCCGCAGTACATGGCCCCGGACGCGGGTTGAATGGAGTATCAGATGAAGAACATCTTGTTTAGCGTACTGTTCGTGCTGGCGCTCCTTGTGGTACCGACCGCAAGTTATGCTGCGCCGCTGGCGCACGAGGATTCGGAAGACCCAGTTCCGAGCATTACAGTTACAGGCTACGGCTATGCCTCTGCCGCCCCGAATGCCGTCCGAGTCCATCTGTTTACGAGTACCCATACCAGCTACGGAATCAGTGGCCCTGAGCTTCTTCTGGTTGATCCTGACGATCTGATATTGGTTCGGGATCTGCTGGTTGAAAGCGGCATCAATGAGGATACAATCAAGATAAATCTCTTCAGTCACAGCTTTGCCGGGCCCGGAGGGCTTACGAGTGAAGTCGCCTTCACTCATGATGAGCCAGACAATCTGCGTGATTTTCTACAGACTTTGCAGGATGATCTTAAGGCAAAACGTGGACCGGTCATCCATTCCATGCAGGTTGCATTCATGGTTGAGGACTGCTACGCGCTGGAGGAATTGGCCATCCAGGCCGCTTTCAAAGACGCGCAGGAGCGGGCTGCGCGTGTGGCCGGTCTGCTGAACATGACGCTGGGGCAAGGGGTCCTGGCCGTCTCTGAGGACTACCTCCCATCCGGTTGCAAGGAGATGGAGAGCGCCTTTAACTCATTGGTGAGCAGCTATGCCTTCATGTTGGCGAACACTGCATCGGAAGTAGAGGTGGGCACGATTCTGAGAGTAACTTTTCCCGTCGAGCCGTAAGCTCACAGTTCGTGCCGTCGGTATCTCCACAGCCAGGCGCGGCGCTACTTACCTTCGCCTGGGTTTGGCGTTCAATCGTTGGTTGTCCTACTCCCCGCTTACTTCTGGCATGCGGGGCAGAAATGTGTGCTGCGCTGGTTGAGGACGATGCGGCTAATTGGCGTGTTGCAGTGAAAACACGGCTCACCGCCGCGGCGGAAAACCTGGAACTGCTCCTGAAAACCACCCTTGCCCCCAGTCGGCGGCGCATAGTTTCGCAGTGAACTGCCCTGGGCCTCGATTCCCGCTTGCAAGACATCCCGCAAAGCCTGATGTAGCCGTGTTATCTCCTCGGCGGCGAGTTGACCGCCAGCGCGGCGGGGATCGATCTGCGCTCGAAATAGGGCTTCATCGGCATAAATGTTGCCAACGCCGGCCACCACCGTCTGGTTGAGCAGCAGCCCCTTTACAGCTGACTTGCGACGGGCCAGAGCCTGCGCCAGGGATTGGGGCGCATACTCCGCTGCCAAAGGCTCCGGGCCGAGCTTCCCCACGACAGTTTCCGCATCCGCCACCAGCCAGATGCGCCCGAACTTGCGGGGGTCCCGATACCTCAGCTCCTCGCCCGTGTCCAATTCGAAACGAACATGGGTGTGCTTGTCAACAGGCGCTCTCGCCGTTGCCGGGCCAGGTTCGCTCGCTTGCGGGTCAATTTTCTGCCTGGGCGCGGTTGGCGCAAGGAGCCGCAGTTCGCCGGTCATGCGCAGATGCACGACGAGTGTCTCGCTGCTGTCCAGGCCGAACAGCATGTACTTGCCCCGCCGCCCAAAAGAAATAAAGTGCCGCCCGCGGATCAAATCCGGGAAGAGCGACGCGTCAGGCGCGGCGATCGTGCGGGGCCAACGCACCTCCGCCGCCAGGATCGTCTTTCCACCCAGGAGAGGCGCAAGCGCCCGCACGTAGGTTTCAACTTCCGGCAGTTCCGGCACGGTTGCCTCGGGGTATGAAGCGGCTGAGCAGCAAGAACACAATGACCGCTACGATGAGGAGGTTGCGTGCATAGGCGAGAAGAGTCAGCAGGGAGGAACGGGACCTTTCTTCGCTCTCTCTTTCGGGTTCGACAGGCGCGTTCGGGCCGTCTGTAGATGACGTGGGATTTGACTCTTCCTGGGCGGACTGTGCAGTTGTCGGGGCGGCGGTGATCGCAGGTTGCTCCTCGGCCTTGACAACCTGCTGCGGCGTCGGAACGACGGTCGCGGTGTCGCCCTCGCCCGTGCTCATTACGTCAAAGCCGGTTGAGGTCTCCCCACTCTCTTGGACCGAAGTGCCTTCCATAGACGTCACGTTATCTTCGGAATCGGCAACTTGCTCACCTGTCGCTGGCTCATTGCTTTCGGCGCCAGCCATCCGCGAGAAGGGTTCTCCGACGACCGTCACTTGGATTTGGGGCGTTGAAGACGCCCCTGAGAGTTGGCCGTTCAAGGCGGGGGGACTGCTGACTTGGCTCTGTTGCAATGGAATCTCTGCTACGACAACCAGCAGCAGCAAGACAGCCGCCAGCGCCGCGGCATTGCGAAACACCGGATTGCCGCCATACAGAAATTCCAGGAGACGCTGCCACGCAGATTCGGCGGGCGCTTCGACCTCGACGGCAGGGGGGACGCGGGCGTGACTGCGCCGCGCCTGCACCACATCTTTTACCTGATCCTCCGTGAGGACGAATGACCGCGGCAGAGCGACTCTTGGCATATCGTGCAATAGTTCGACCGTCTGGCGCAGCGTATTCACTTCCCAGGCGATCTGCTCATTGACCGCCATGGCCGCCTCGACGCGCTGTCGTTCCTCGGCTGAGACGTCTCCGTCTACATAAGCCGCAATCAACTCTTCATCGATCGAATTCGAAAACTGAAGCGCCATACTTGCTTGCTCTGTGTTGCCACAGTCCTGTCAAGACGATAAGGTGGACTGACCGCGAAAAAAACCGGCTCCCGCGATCTCTAGCAAACTTCCATTCCTGAACTGACATCCGAGCCAGCAGATCAAACTCCCCTACTTCACTGAATGACGATAATGCGCTGGCAAAAGTTCCGCGTGTTTGCTCAAATAGTCGCGCACGCGGCCGCGGCCGCGATTGATGCGCGACTTGACCGTACCTACTGCGACGCTTGTAATCTCCGCAATCTCCTCGTAGGCGTATCCTTCGACGTCGCGTAGAACAATCGTCGTGCGCAGAACTTCCGGCAAGGACGTAATGGCCGCCCCAAGCAATGCCTCAAGTTCTCGCCGTTCGACGAAATCGTGGGGAGATTCGCTGCGGTCCCTCAACTCCGTAACGTAATCCTCTTCCACGGGCATGTCATCCAGGCTGTCGGCCGGTTTCCGCTTTCGATGGCGCAGATGATCGTAACAGGTGTTGACGACAATGCGGATCAACCAGCCGCGGAAGCTGCCGCCCCGGTAGTTCTCCAGGCCCCGAAACGCCTTGACGAAACTGTCCTGCATTGCATCCGCGGCCGAATCAGCGTCATCGAGCAGACGGTAGGCGACATTGAAGCCAACCCCTTGATATTCGATTACCAGTTGGTTGAACGCCTCGAGGTCTCCTTGCTGCGAGCGTTCGATCAGATCGTCCAAGTTCATTTCCTGCCCGCTTTGACGCCCCAACGGCAGACCGTGCGGCCTTCCAGCCCTCTTTCCTGTGGTGCAACAGCCCGCATGGCAGACATCGCTGCACCGTCCGGTTCGGATTCAGGCGGATTGAGTTGCGGCAAAAATTTCGGACGTAGCTCGACTCCATTTGACTGAACCCGTCCCAAACCGCTATACTTTGTCCAGGCCGAAGTGGCGGAATAGGCAGACGCGCACGACTCAAACTCGTGTGGGGAAACCCGTGTGGGTTCGACTCCCACCTTCGGCACAGTTGATGGAAGAGATTCTCCGTACTGGCGAAGCAGGTACGCGTTCTTGTTTCCTCATTTCCCTCGAACAGGAATCAGGCTGGTTTGTATTGAGGTACCTTTCCGGCCGGCGGTCTGCACTGATGGCAGGCCGTTTTATGTCCCGCCACCAATCGTGAACTGCCCAGGGGTCACGGGCGTCATGTTCACATCAGTCGATAAATGCTCTTTGGCATACATTATAGCAGGTGCGGAAAGGTTTCTCCAGTATTCAAGGTATCGTAACACTCCTGCTCTTGATTTATCAAGGTTAGAAGGCCTCAACGTCTGAGGCCGTCGGCGAGACGGATCCGCAATACGCAACGCTCGCCCCCTTTCAAAGCGGCGAATAAGGCAGGGCCATCCCGTTCGACAACTGTTCCGATCCATAATCTATTCGTCTTTTCAAGAAACGTGACCGCGCCGACGCGGGCGCCTCTATTGCCATACCGGCGCGGCCCTTGGAGATTGCGAACCAATTCAGGCACAATATAAAGGGACTTCGCGGCGAAGCATCGCGTCCGAAAGGAGTTTCAATGTCTGTCGAATTTCTGCGCGCAACGCCACTTTTTCAGAGCTTGTCAGACGAAGAGTTACAGGAGATCGTATTGATTCTCCGCCAAGAGAGTCAACCAAGCGGCGCAACCGTTTACCGCAGCGATGAGACCTGCAACGAACTCTACTTGATCCGCAACGGCTTTGTCCGCTTACTAGACCCCTACGGCTCAGTGCTGGCGACGCTGGGTCCTGGAAGTCTGCTGGGAGAAGCAGAGTTTCTGCGCGGCCTTGCCCACAACACAAGCGCTGTGGCCGCCTCAGACGTACAGATGTGGGCCTTGCCCGATTCCAACCTGCGTAAACTGCTGCAGCGCCAATTCAATATCGGCATCAAACTTAGCCAGAACTTCGGCGAGCAGATCGCACAGTTGGAAGATTATCTGGTCGAGCAACTTGCCCACACACGGGCCTTGGGCGACCTGCCGCACAAGGTGCTTTGGCCTCTAGCCAGAAGTATGCAACCCCACCAACTCCGGCGGGGCAGCTTCCTCTACCAGACCGGAGATCAGGCCGAGGCGCTGTTTCTGTTGGAGAAGGGCACGCTGGAGTTGCAACCGGCGCCTACACCGGAAGAGCCTAGCCCGACCCCAATCCTGGTCAAGCCGGGAACTCTGTTCGGGGTCCTACCTCTGTTGACCAACAAACCACACGATGCCAGCGCGTTTGCCGTGGACGACGGCCTTGTCTGGACGTTGCCGGCGGCCACATTTTACAGCCTGAGCAGCCAGTTTCCCTTGCTGCGCCGCACGCTGGGCCGCCACAGCCGCAGCCGCCTGAGTGTCGCCGATCAAACCCAAGCGGTTGTACGTCTGGCGCAGACACCTATCTTTGCCCATCTGGAACCGGCCAACCTGCACGCAATCGTTCAGCGGTTGGTACTCCAACACGTTCCTGCGGGCGAGTCGATTTACCGCCTGGGCGACAATAGCGATGCCCTCTTTCTCGTCGATCATGGTGAGGTGGAGTTGACTGCGGAAAACGACAGCGGCGTTCTCCAGGAGTTGGCCCGCATCAGTGTCGGCAACTACTTTGGGGCAATGAGCCTGCTGACAGGCGAGGACCGCTTGGAAAATACCACTGCCCTCCGCAACACCAATCTGTGGGTGTTGTACAGAACAGACCTGGAAGAACTGGTGGGCCGCCATCCCGCGATTGGCTCGGCGCTCGATCAGGCAATCGCCTCCCGTCCCAACGCACGGCAGGAGGCAATGGACGAGGAGCGATTGCGTCGCTTCCCGCTGCTTACCAACCTCAACTCGCGCGAACTCAGGGAAGTCGCACGCCATCTGCGCCTTGCCCACTTTCGTCAAGGCGAGCAGGTCTATCGGGCCGGCGCGCCGAGCGATGCGCTATACTTCATCGAGAAGGGGATTGTGCGGCTGCAACCTCTTAGCGGCACCGGTAGTTGGACCCGCGGAGAGGGAGAGATATTTGGCGAAAAGGCTATTCTGTCTGATGAGCCATACGGGCAGAGCGCGTTCGCCGACGCAGACTTGGATCTACTCTATATCGAGCAACCGGGATTGGACGCTCTCAAGTCGCGCCTGCCTTCACTTGCCTTCGATCTGAATCGGATGCTGAGCCAACCGGTCGCCGAGGACCAGGAATTTCATGGCGTGCCCAGACACCGGGTCAGTGACGGCCCGACGACAGACCCTGCGACCGCTTCCGCCCAGCGCCGCCGTGCCACCTTCCAGCCGGACGACATCCCAGCCCCCGGTCCCCGCAGAGGAAACTGGTTCGGCAAGCTCAGCACATGGTCGAAAGTGCGGTTTGTGCTAGTTGTGGTCTTGCTGGTGTATATCGTCGTGGTCGTCGTACCAAGTTTGCTTGGCATTTCATTCTGACGCCTTCTGTGCTCGCACGAACTGCCAACCGGAGAAGCGGGCGTCCTTCCTGTCCCTACGCAATAGACAGTGCGGACACAGCGCGTTCGCAATGTGAACGAAGATTCGCCCCCTCACCACCCCTTGGCCAGGATCGGCCACTCCAGTTCGACCTCGCCGCCTCTATGGCCGACGATGCGCGGGAAGAGATTGTTGGAGACACAGCAGTGGTTGACGAGGACCGTGACACGGTCGCCGATCTCCGGCTTGCGGCCGCAGCGGGACACGTCCACGTGGCCGTGCTCTTCCGACAGCTTGAATATCTCGGCTTCGGGATGCTCGACAATCAGGCCATGACCGGCTGACTGTCGGGCGCTGTCCGCTGCCAGCGCTTTGCTGCCCGAATCCAGCACGACGCGATCATCGGTCGGCCTGCTGACAACGGTCGCCAAGACGAAATAGGAACATTGATCAAGCGTCATCGCGCCGGCATCGACCAGATTGCGGTCGCCGTAGACATACATGCCCGCCCGATGTTCGGTCATCTCGGTGAACTCGTGCGCCTGCCACATGCAAAAGGAGCTGCCGCCACTGACGCGCTCAACGGCCAGCCCATCCTGGGCCAGCAGCATCTTCGCCTCGGCCATGAACGCGTTAGACTCCGTGTTGGATGGGTAGACCATCAGCCCGCCAAAATGCAGATGCGGCGCGTCGTCGATCTGCCGGGCCAATTCCCGCACGCCCTCCGGCGTAGTCACGCCACAGCGTTCGTAGCCGCCATCCATCTCGATTAGCACTGGCAGAACCGTTCCTTCCTGCGCGGCCGCGTCGGCGTAACCGGCCACGGTGCGGGCGGAGTCTGCGGTAACGCTGATTCTGGCCCGCCGCGACAAAAGCATCAGCCGCCTCAGTTTGGCCGCGCTGAGCAGATTGTAGGGCAAAAAGATGTCGTGGATGCCGGCGCTGCACATCACCTCCGCTTCGCCCAGTGTCTGGCAGGTGATGCCGATCGCGCCCGCCTCCATCTGCATGTGGGCGATGGCCGGAATGCGGTGCGTCTTGATGTGGGGCCGGTTGTCGATGTCGTGACGGTCCAGATAGGCCTGTAGCCGTTCGATATTGGTGGACAGACGGTTCAAATCGACGACGCCGACCGGCGTTTCCAGTTCCTCGATGCGCATGACGTTACCTCTGTTGCAAGTAGAGCAGCACGATTAAGATCACCTCGATAGCCTTGGTGACCAGACCTATCCAGCTGTCAAATGGCTGACTATTGACCACGAAATAGGCGATGATCGTAATCGCTGTATAGGCCACCAAGGCCCAGCGGAGGTGGAGTCTCCAGTTTGCCAGTTGGGGGAGAAAATAGAGACCGGCGACCAGCGCAATGAATCCAAGGCCGTTGAGGATAAAGAGCGGAATCCCGCCTTGAACACCCAGGTAGAGATGGATCAGGCCGGTTAGAAGCGCGAGCGCAATGATGCGATACGACTGTGAACCCAAAGAACGCAGATCGTCCATGATCTTCTGTCTCCTTGTGTAAGGCCAGAATTGGCATCAATGCCGAAAGGGGAAAGATAGACGATTCTATAATCGCATAAACTCGCGTTTTTCTCAACGCTCCATTTTCGGCGGCGAGTTGCCCAAGACTGCGCGAATCTCTTCCGCGCTTACGCCGGCTCTCTCCAGGGCGTGTACCACAAAGTACCACCCTTTCTGCATCGGGCCATCGCCTGACCAGCAGTCCGTATGGCGCAAACAGAACTTACCGTCTTTATCTACATCGCAATGCCAATCATCTGTCTCGCGGTCCAAGGGAAGATTACATTCGGCGCAAATCGTCGGCCAGCCTTGATAGCGAAAAAGCAACACTTCCTCTGGGCCAGCCGCGTGTACTATTGCTCTTGCCTCGTGTCGAGAAAGGACCAAGGGGGCTGCCCAAAAATTCGGATCACCTTCGGCAATGGGAATCTGAGCGGTGGCGTTGCTGAATATGTTGTCGGCCTCGTTGAGCGTGATTTTTCCGTCATGGAGCAGAGCGATCAGGTCGATGATCTGCGATCGTTGTGACTGCTCCGGCGTTAGAAAATCGGCCAAGCCGTTGCAAGAATTCGCTCTGCGCTCAGATTCCTCTTCCGACTCAGACAGCATAGCGGGAAAGTCGGCCAGGAGGGTCCGAATCTGTTCATCGTTTGTTCCAGCCCTGGCCAGGGCGTCCACGGCAGACTTCCATCTACCCTTCGCCCACTCCTCACTGCAGGAGGAATGTATCAGCCATATCTCCCCGTCGAGCCTTGACCGATCCGACCAATGTTCAGTCTTGTAGTCCAGTGGCAGAATGCATTGCGCGCATGTCTTTGGCCAGCCTTCGTAGCGTAGCCGAACCATCTCTTCGAGGCCAGTAATCTTCAGCTCATCCTTTGAAAACCCGAATGCCGCGAGCCAGTCGACAACGTCGTCGTCACCATAGTGAAAGCTGGATGTGTTGCCATCTTGCACGGCATAGGCTTCACTGATCGTAATCTTGCCTTCGTGGAGAAGTTGAAGAAGGTCAATCATCGCAATCTGTCTCTTATGAAACGATCATTGAGTGTGCCCCAGAACTACTCACATTCCTTTTTGGAAAGCGGTTGTCTAGCCCGCTCTTGGGCAAAACGGGAGAAGCGTATTCTCGATATGAGCGCACATAAGCATACTGCTAAGGATGTTCGCCTCCCTCTACCCATCTTCTCCGGCGCCGATTCGAAGCCAGCGCTCCTCCGGGATCCAGATTGTAAATTGGCCGCTGCCGACGACGATCAAGAGGGAAGCCAGAAACAGCAATGCAAGCCCCAGCCACGCCTGCCCGCCAAACGCGAAATCAATGTATGCAACCGCGGTGATAAGCCCGGCCGCCGCCCTAGCGCCGATCCCGAACAGGATCGCCAGGCCCGCGACCGCACCGACAAGAGCGATGAGCCAACTCACCGCCGCAGGCCATGGGATCGGTCCTTGCAAGATGTCTGCCACCAAGAGGGCAACAAACGCCGCGATCATGATGCGCAGGCCGACCGGCAGCCATGTGAAGGCCCACAGCTTCAGACGGGCACGCCACAATATATAGGCTTGATGCTTAGATTTTAGCCTACTGATAGTGACCAGCCAGTCGCGCACGAAGCTGAGCGCAACCGCGCCGCCGAAAACCGCGCCGACAACATACGTCACGGGCGGCTCGAAGATCGGCCACAGCACGGTCGATAGAAAAATCATGAGCAGTCCGGCAATGATGCGCCGCTGATCACTCGCCGACATCGGGAAGTTGGGCCGCCCCGTTCGCGTGCGCCACAGCATCCCCCAGACGAAGAGCGGGCGGGCAGCGCCCACCAGCAGGAACACAAGCGGCAGTTGCCCGTATTGGACAGCCAGCGCGCAGGCAACCAGGACACCCAGGCCGTCATATTCCATGTCCAGCGTTTCCCCCAGCCGCGATACGCGGTTGGCTCTGCGGGCCACGTAGCCATCGAAAACGTCGGCGATGCTGGCCCCCACATAGAGCAGCGCCGGCAGCCAGTCCATCGGCCCGCCGGGCCGGGGCATCAGGAGAAAACCGGCCATCCACGCGTAGGCGAGGCCGCGAAAAATCGTCATCCGGTTGGCCGCGCCCAGGTCCGGGTAGAGTTGGTCGCTGTCAGGTGAATGATTCTGGTGAAGCACCCGGCGCAGATACCAGAACTCACCGGCCAGGGCAAGCGCCGAAATCATGAGCCATTGGCGCGCGCTGAAATCTGAATTCTGGGCTGTCAAACGCAGTAGCAGCACGCCGAACAGCAGAGTCAGGCTACAGATCAGCGTTAGCCGCTTGCTGCTCTTTTGCAGGAGGGCATCCTTTTCCTCTTCCGTCAACTTCTGCTTCTTACCCGTTCGGTTAGCCATGCGCGCCACCATAGCACAGTTTCGCGCATCCCTCAATGTCATGCGCCGGAGTAGGCTGATCGGCTCACCTAGCGCCAGAATCAATTCGTTTGCGCTTGTTCAATTGTGCTATGATGGTGTGAATCCACAATCATCGTATTGGAGAGAGTTGTGTCCAATACCATTCCGTTGGTGATCCACGCGACCCATGAAGCAGCCGCGAAGGTCGGCGGCATCGGCTCCGTTCTCGACGGACTTCTGGGCGCAAAGCGTTACAACCAGCAGGTTGACCGCACCATACTGGTCGGCCCGATGTTCGGCTGGGACGCGCTCCAGATGGAACGACTGAACAGCCCGGGCAGCGGCGTGCAGATCCGCTATAGCAGCCTGCACGGCATCTATTTCGGCGTCAATGAGGCGGTCCAACAGGCTTTGCGCGTGGTTGAGCAGACCTATCAGGTGGCGATCCTGTACGGCGTGCGCCGGTTCGGAGAAGTGAATCACGAGATTTTGCTGGTCGATGCCAGCAACCCGGACATGGAGCATGTGGCGAGATTCTGCTACTTCCTCTGGGAGCACTACGGCATCGAGAGCCGGCACTACAGCCATGATCACGAATACAACCTCTACGTCGCCATCGCCCAGCCTCTTTTCGACGGGCTTAAGGCGCTTGGCGTTGACGCCGGACGCTCGCCCGATGAGCGGGTCATTATTGCCCACGAATGGCTGGGGATGCCGGTCGTCTTCGCCGCGCAGATGAACGAGCCGGAACAGTGGCGCACGGTCTTCTATGCCCACGAGATGGCGACGGCCCGCCTGCTGGTGGAAGGCCACGGCGGCCACGATACCCGCTTCTACAATGTGATGCGGCGCGCCAGAGAGTCCCATCTTCCGCTGGACACCATGTTCGGCGACCAGAGCGACTTTTTCAAGCACGCAATCGTGCGGCGAGCGGTTCATTGCGACGCGATCTTCGCCGTCGGTGACCTGGTGAAAGAGGAGCTGCGTTTCCTTGGCGGGCACTTTGCCCACCGCAACATCGATCTCGTCTACAACGGAATAGCGGCAGCTGAGATAACGACGGCGGATCGGCTTGATGCCAAACGCCGTTTGCAGGATTACTGTCGCAGCCTGCTCGGATTTAGGCCCGATTACGTCTTCACCCATGTGGCTCGGTTGGTCCTTTCCAAGGCATTGTGGCGAGACGTGCGGGTGATGACCCATCTGGATCAGTTGTTGCGTTCGGTTGGGAAGACGGCAGTGCTGTTCGTGCTCGCCACGAGCCAGCCCGCCGGTCGGCAGCCGGATTGGGTACACAGCTGGGAAGCGCAATATGATTGGCCCGTCGACCACCGCGCTGACAACGGCGACCTGATCGGAGAGGAAGCGCCCTTCTTTTTCAACGACGTAGAACCGTTCAACCATGTCGCCCGCAGCAGCCGCATCGTTCTGATCAATCAGTTCGGCTGGAGCCGGGAACGATGCGGCGCGCGGATGTCGTCCGCGATGGAGTTTCAGGACATCCGCCGCGGCAGCGATCTGGAGTTCGGGCAGAGCATCTACGAACCGTTCGGCATCGCACAGGTGGAACCTATCAACTTTGGCGCGATCGCTTGTGTCAGCAACGTGTGCGGCTGTGTTGGCTTTCTTGAGCAAGCGGCCCGCGATCTCGTTCAACAAGGGCTGTTGCAGGAAGATATACTGAAGGGACAGCATGTCCGGTCCGGCGGTCACGACAGCGGGCCGGAAAGCGACGGAGAGACACCGATCATCGCTGGCAATGTCTTCCCGCTGGTTGTCGCCGACTATATCAGTCTGCCGGATGAGGACACGCCCGTCTCCGCTCAGGACGCGCTCGCCATTGACCAGGAGATTCGGAATGGAATCGAGATCCGCAATGCGAGGCGCGCGGCCCAGCGGATTGTCAAACGCCTGCCCACCAAGCGCGCCCAAATGGCGGAGCAGGTCCGAATCGGCAGCGCGCTGGCCCAGAGCATGAGCTGGGACACGGTCGTGGATTCCTGCTTTCTGCCGGGGTTGAAGAGTATATGTCGGTGACGAAAACTGACGCCGCGCCCACGGACGATGATGTCCGTCTGCCGGAATGGGAAGAAGGCGGCCGCGCCGAAGCGCTTGGGCTGCGTAACAGAAAGGAAATGTCCGGTATCGGCGACGGAACGGGAGAAGCGCGTCATCAGTTGACTGAATCCTGGTTCACGGATGACGAGGCATACCTGTTCGGTGAAGGGAACTTTCTCTTTAGCTACCGCAGGTTCGGCGCTCACTTTCGCGCGGTGGACGGCGTCAGAGGTGTGCAGTTCGCGGTCTGGGCGCCGAATGCCCAGGGCGTCAGTGTGATCGGCCCCTTCAACGGCTGGGACCCCCATGCGCATCCGATGTACGCTTACCGAGAGGGGATCTGGGAGCTATTCATCCCCACCGCGCTTGCGCCTGGAGACGAGTACAAATTCTCCATTCAACTCCCGCTTGTGGACTACAGGATCGACAAATCGGATCCGTATGGATTCTACGCCGAGGTGCCGCCGGGGACAGCATCCCGCATCTGGCCGCCGGACAGCTATCCCTGGGGGGACGGGAGATGGGTTGCAGAGCGCGTCAGCAGGCAGACATTGGCCCGACCGCTGAACATCTACGAGGTCCACCTGGGAAGTTGGCGGCGGGCGCCTGAAGACAACAGTTCACTGGACTATCGAGAACTGGCGCATCAGTTGGTCGCCTATGTGCAGGAGATGGGCTACACCCACATCGAGCTTCTGCCTATAACCGAACACCCCTTCGGAGGCTCCTGGGGCTATCAGAGCACAGGGTACTTCGCACCCACCAGCCGCTTTGGCACGCCGGACGATTTCAAATACTTCGTCGACTACTGCCACCAGAACGAAATCGGCGTCATCCTCGATTGGGCGCCGGCCCACTTTCCCAAGGATGCCCACGGGCTGTCCTATTTCGACGGCGCGCCTCTCTATGAGTACGAAGATCCGCGTCGCGGGGAACATCCCGACTGGGGCACGAAGATCTTCGACTACGGGCGCAACGAAGTGCGCAACTTCCTGCTTGCCAGCGCGCTGTTCTGGGCTGAGGAGTACCACATAGACGGGCTGCGGGTTGACGCGGTGGCCTCCATGCTCTATCTGGATTACAGCCGGCAGGAAGGCGAGTGGATTCCAAATCAGTATGGCGGTCAGGAGAATCTGGATGCCATCGCCCTGTTGCGCCGGGTAAACGACGTCCTGCATGAACGGGTGCCCGGCGTCCTGACCATCGCCGAAGAAAGCACGATCTGGCCGATGGTGACCCGTCCCACCCGTGCCGGCGGTCTGGGATTCGATTACAAGTGGAATATGGGCTGGATGCACGACACGCTCAACTTTTTCGAGATGGACCCGTTGTTCCGCCGCCACAATCAACAACTGGTCACGTACAGCTTGAGTTACGCCTTCAGCGAACGTTTCATTCTCCCGCTCAGCCACGATGAAGTCGTTCATCTAAAAAAGTCGATGCTCAGTAAAATGCCCGGCGACCGGTGGCAGAAGTTCGCGCATCTGCGTCTGCTTTACGGCCTGATGAACGCCCATCCGGGCAAGAAATTGCTGTTCATGGGTGGGGAGTTCGGCCAGTGGCGGGAATGGACAGAGACGGCCAGCCTGGATTGGCATCTGCTGGAACGGGCGGAACACCGAAGCCTAAAGCGGTTTGTGCGGGACAGCAATCGGCTCTACTGCTGGGAAGAAGCGTTGCACCAGGTCGACGCAAGTTGGGACGGGTTCCAGTGGGTCGATTTGCAAGATGTCGATCATTCTGTCATCAGTTTCGTGCGCCGGGATTCAGAGGGCGACAGCAGCATTCTCGTCGTCTGTAACTTCACGCCGGTGCCCCGCCATGGCTATCGCGTCGGTCTGCCCGGCCCGGGCCGCTACCAGCAGATCCTGAACAGCGATTGGCCGATATATGGCGGCAGCGGCGTCGACAATCCCTTCCCTGTGCAAGCGGAGGAGTTTTCATGGCAGGACTCCTCCTGGTCTGCGCTCATGGAACTGCCGCCGCTGGGCGTTTTATATTGGAAGAAAACGACCGAGACGCCTGATAGGGAGTAGATCGTGCAGAACGAGCGCAAGCAGTCTGCGAACCCAAGTGAAGGCAGCGGCCATCCTATCACTGCTATCAGCGGCCTGACCGCCCGAACGGTCTTCGGCACGGTGGCAGCGCCCCCTGGCCATTCTTTCACGCTCACCTGCCAGGGTGATCAGATCGGCCGCTGGCGGAGTGATGGCTCGCGGCTGGACGTCCCATTTCTTGACGGCAGTGATTGCATCTTGCTGCCCGGTTTCATCGACGTTCACATCCATGGCAGCGCCGGCGCGGACATGATGGACGCCACGCCGGAAAGCCTGGCAACGATCAGTCAGTTCCTGGTCAGGCACGGCGTTACCGGTTTCTACGCCACGACCGTCAGCGCCTCCCATGCCGAAACGCTGGCTGCGGTCGAAAACGTGGCTCGGTTTGTGGGCCAGTCGCGGTCGGGAGGGGCAGGCGATTCTCTTATCGGGTCGCGTATCCTTGGGGTCCATCTGGAAGGTCCTTACATCAACGCGCAGTTCCCCGGCGCTCAGAATCCGGACTTCATTCGTCCGCCGTCCTTGGAGGAATTCGAAGCGCTTTTGGCTGCCGGGCCGATACGCATGATCACGCTTGCGCCGGAAGTAGAGGGAGCGGACGCGCTGATCGAAAGGGCGCAGGCGGCGGGCGTGCGGGTTGTGCTCGGCCACACGGCGGCCACGTTTGATCAGGCAAGCGCCGCCATCAACGCGGGCGTCTCGCAAGCCACCCACACTTTCAACGCGATGACCGGACTGCATCATCGCCATCCCGGCGCGGTGGGCGCGGCGCTGAGCGACGATAGAATATACGCCCAACTGATCGCCGACGGGATGCACGTGCATCCGGCGGCTATGCGCATTCTGGGGCGCTGCAAAGGGCCGACCCGCACGCTCCTGATCAGCGACGCGATGCGTGCCTCGGGTATGCCCGAGGGGCGCTATGACCTGGGCGGCCTGCCGGTCATTGTCCAGGATGGCGTCTGCCGATTAGAGGATGGCACGCTCGCGGGTTCGGTTCTGGCTCTGGATGCGGCGCTGCGCAACTTTATGTCAGCCACCGGCTGGCCGCTGGTGCAGGCCTGGCCGCTGACATGCCTCTCTCAGGCGCAGGCGATGGGAATCGACAACGAGGTGGGCCGCATCAGATCCGGCGCCCGCGCCGATCTGACCCTTCTGGACGCGAAGGCGCAGGTCGTGGCCACGGTCGTTGGCGGGCAACTCGCCTATCTGCGGGACAGTTGGCGGCTACAGGGCGGCCCCGAGTTAGCGTCTACTCGCCCACTACTGTAACGATCACGCGAGCAGCGCCTCCGACCAGGAGCGCCTCCCGCACCGCGTCGATTCTCTCCGGCTCAACCAATGCGATCAGATTGCCGCCGCGTCCGCCGCCACAGAGTTTGGCCCCGGTCGCGCCGGTTCCTTCCGCAATGGCGATCAAGCGATCAAGCGCCTCCGAACTGACGTCAAGTTGGCGCAGCAGTCTTTGGTTCTCCCGCATAAGCGGCCCCAGCGCCGCCGCGGCCCCCGCGCCAATGGCACGCCGCGCCGCCTCCGCGATCGCGCCGATGTCATCGAAGATCGCTTCGTAACGACTGTTGTCTTCCTGCCACGCCCGGCGCACATCCGCCACCACCTGGCCGGTGGAGCTTGCCTCGCCGGTGTCGGCGATGAGGAGAAGGAAGGGGCGGGCGATGTCAAAGATGTCCGGCGGCCTGCCGCGCACGAACCAGACCGGCTGCTCGTACACGACGACGGTATTGTCGATCCCGCTGGGCGTTGTGTGATGCAGTTCCTCCACCGCAAAAACGATTCGGTTGACCGTCTCCGCATCGGGGCTGCCGCAGGACAGAGCGGCGCTGTGGGAGAGGACTGCCCGCGCCAGAGCTGCGCTGACAGCCGCGCCGCTGCCCATCCCCCCCGCGATCGGGATGGTGCTGCGGACGGTCACATTCCAGTCCGGTTCGGCTTGGATGCCCGCGGCCTCTGTTGCCAGCCGCACCGCAAAAGCCAGCGGATCGTCTGGCGCGGCGGAGAGGCGGATGCGCGCGTCAATGTCCGACGCAGTGATCGTGCAGCCCGTTCGCGGCGGCGCGTCTTCGACCGTGGCAGTGGCCTGCACCTTCGTCACAGGCACGGCGATCGCCGCCCGCCCATAGACGACTGCGTGCTCCCCGAACAGGATCACCTTTCCCGGCGCGGTTGCCGTGGTGGATTTCATACGCTTGCCCTAGTTGGCGATTTGACTCATCCGACCGCGCCGCGACTCAAGATTCTGGCGGCTCTGCGTTGGGGTCGACCATCGACAACTCGTGCCTCATCACGTCTGGCAGATCGGTGATGATCGCATTCACGCCCAGACGGGCCAGTCGCCGCCCCTCGCTGGCACTATTTACGGTCCAGGCGTTAACGCGTTGCCCCCGGCTGCGCGCCGCTGTGACCAGTCGGGCGTCGATCGACTCGAAGTGAGGGTGGAGCGCTTCCGGCGCAATGCGCGAGCTGAACCAGGCGCGGGACAGATGGAAGAAGAGATGCTTGAGCGGCAGATGGCGGACCTTCTGAATGAAGTTTCCCGACGGGCCGGTCCGGCGCGGCAGTTTAGGAAAGTAGAGCAGCCCCAGGGCGATCGACGGATCCAATTGTCGCATTTTGCGCAGGGAGAACGGATTGAAACTGGAAACGATGACCCGATCATGCAGCCCGCGCCGTTGGATCATGCGCGTCAGCGGCTGCGCTTCGCGGCCCCCATCCCAGTCCATATTCTTGATCTCAACATTAACGATACAGCGTTCCCCCACGAGATCGAATACCTGCTCCAGGGTGGGAATCGGCGTGCCCGCAAACGAGTTGTCGAAGCGCACGCCGGCATCGACATCTGCGAGTTGCGCCAATGTATGCGAGCGCAGGAGACCGGCGCTGGTTGTCGTGCGGCCCAAGCTAAAGTCGTGCAACACGACCAGCGCGCCATCGGCGGTCGCCTGCACGTCCAGTTCGATACCGTCGGCTCCCATCTCCAGCGCCTTCTCAAAAGCTGGTAACGTATTTTCTGGCACGACAGCATTGGCGCCCCGGTGGGCGAATATCAGTGGTTGGACGGTCACGGTTGTCCTCCGGCCAAGCTGCGCTGCGCCCGTCTTTTGACCCGACGGCCCGCGCCATTCACGAATCAGCGCAAAGAGTTCCGGCTCCAGGACGTGCGACGGCCTTCATGCCTACCCTTGCAGAATGAACATCCACTCTTCCAGCCCGTCGTCGTTGGGCTTGTGCTCGACATGACAGATGCGGAAGTTGTGACGCTCAATGATCGTGAGCAAATCGATCAATGAGCGGCGTTCAGCTTTGGCCGGGTGGTATTCCAACTCGCCGATGGATACCTTTACATCCTCCTTGATGAGACTATCACCCAACACTTCGATGCGCCAGGTCTTGCCTGTGGATGTCTGGCGGGCTTTGGTCTGTAGAATGATTGTGTGCATATTTCCTCTTGAAATGCGAAAGAACTGTATCGCCAGACTGGACCCAAAGATTGTCTCGTCGGGCGGTGGAGCAATTATTGCAAGCTAGGGAGAGCGGTTAAGAGCAGCGCCGCTCCGGGAAATCCTTTTGCAAGCCTACCATAGGCCGCCTCGCAGTCGAATTTGGAACACCTCAGCGAAGCCCCAGCCGCCGTCTGACCGCTGACAGCACCCGGTCCCCGGCCGGCGGTCGCCCTTCGACAGCGCCAAACGGATCGCTGTTCCCGGCAGCGCTGCCGCTGAGCGTGCGCAGAGTAGAGAGTACGCAGTGCGGCAGCGCATCCAGATGGTAGCCGCCCTCCAGTGAGCAGATCAGCCGCCCGCCGCAGAGCGCGTCCGCCAGGACAAGCAGCTCCACGACCATAGCCGCGTAGCCGCCAACGCTCACTCGATGCTCGCTGAGCGGATCCATCCAGTGGCCGTCGAAACCGGCGGACAGAAAGATCACGTCCGGTCTGAACTCCTGCGCCAGAGGCTCTAACAGTTGACGCAGCGCCGCGATGTAACCCGCATCTCCGACGCCCGCCGGGAAGGGCACATTCACCGTGTAGCCCTCGCCTGTGTCATGCCCGATCTCGTCGATGCCTCCGCTAAACGGGTAATGGGGATATTGGTGAATGCTGAAGAACAGAACGGAAGCGTCATCGTAGAACATCTCCGCCGTGCCATTGCCGTGATGCACGTCGAAATCGACGATGAGCGCGCGTTGCGCGCCGTGCTTCTGCTGGGCGTGGCGGGCTGCCACCGCCACGTTGCCAAACAGGCAGAAGCCCTTTGCGCTGTGGGGCCGGGCATGATGGCCCGGAGGCCGAACCAGAGCCATGCCGTTAGCCGCCGCGCCGGTCATCACCGCGTCGGTGACATTCAGCAGACCGCCCACCGCCCGCAGAGCCGCCTCGTAACTGCCGCCGAGGACGTATGTATCCTGGTCGAGCCACGTTGCCGCCGTTCCCCAGCCGCGCGTCCTGTCCTCAACGCTTCCGCCAGAGCCGCCCATATCCAGGCAGACGGACTCCAGCAACTCGACGTACTGCTCGCTGTGGACAGCCAAAATCGGGTCGAGGGGAGCAACGGCATGGGGCAGACGGGACAGCGATTCCAGGATGCCGTCCGCTTCCAGAAGTGCCCAGATGCTTTCCATCCGCTGACAGTTTTCAGGATGGCCGGGAAACGTATGGTGGCTCTCGAAAGGATCGTAGACGTAAGCGGTTGTCATGTAATTTGGCACCGGCGGCGTTTGCGTGAGATGCCCGCCATCCCAGTTTATATCGCCATATCACTTAAACGTGGGTAAGAACAGTGCGCTGCCCAGGCGGAAGCGCAGATCGAAGCTGTGTTCATCCGAGCCGAAGGCGCGCACCTGACTGTGAATCGCCAGCGGGCCGTCGAACGTGACCGGGCGCGTCGAGTGCAGCGTCTCCCCGTCCCAGAGCAGACTAATTTCGTCGCTGTCCTTCTCCGCGGAATGAGGAAGGTTCAACAGCGCCCACCAGTTCCAGTCGGTCGGCCACTCCCGGCGCACTGTCAGATTCCCCCGATCAGCCGAGATCCCCAACCGCTCCCAGATCGTCGGTTCGGAATCTGCTGGAAGCGTGCCAACGTTGCCCTGAAACGCTTCCACCGAATGTGCCCAACGCGCGGCGTCCTCGCACTGGCCCAACGTCTGCGCCAGTGCGGACGCCGTGGTCAGCGCACGGCGGGCGGCCTCTTTGGCGTCCGCGCTTGGACTGTCGGGAGCGGCTGGAACTGAGCAAGCCTTTGAGGACGCAATCAACTCATTTGCGCAGCCGGCAATCGCCTTGGCGTGCGTTGACAGCCATTCCAGATTGGGATGCCGCTGCAGATGCGCTTGCAGGGCCGACAGGTAGGCCGCAGCCGTAAATGGCAATGCGGCATCGGGTGCGTCAACCGCCTGCCGGGGCAATGTCGGTAGGTGAAGAGGCAATGCGCCCCCTGTCCGCTCAGCTATTCGGCGCAGCGTGTCCAGCTGCGCGCGGCTCTGTTCCGGCGCAAAGGCATCGAACAGATCGACCAGCCCCGGAACGGAGCTGACGGCCCGATCAGCGGGTGCGAAGCCTGTGCGAAAGCGGGCCAGCTTTAGCAGTGCGCCAATCTTGGCATTCTGTACCGTCCGGTTCGCTTGCACATCGGGTGACCACAGACGCCCTCGGTGAGTGATTTCGTGCCAGCGATTGAGGCTGCGCTTGAAGGCGCGCGAGATGTCCCGCTGGACAAGGAAGCCGTTCCAGGCCACCTGCTCGCCCACATCGCTCACTGCAAGGATCAGCGGTAGGTCCACCTGTCCGGCCACGAGCACATGATAGACCAGCAACGCTTGCGAGTCGGACGGAAACTGAACCAGATCGGGCCGCCCCTCGGCTGCGCCAAAAACGCGCGTACTTTCGGCGTTGCGCTGACTGTGAGCGCCCTTGGCTTCGCCGGGATCGCTCTGGGCGACCAACAACCCGTCCACCATGCGCTGCTCCAACGGTTCGCCCCAATCGATTTCCACACGAATCTGGATCAAGCGATCGCCTTCGGCCTGCGCTTCCATCATCCACAACAGGGAACGGTCGTAGTAGCTGTCGAGCGGGGCGAAGATGCGTTTGCTGACGATCACGCCTTCCACGCCGTAGATCGTCTCCTGATATCCGGGGTATAGCTGAACGGCCAAAGGCAAAACGTCATCCAGCTGCTCGCTGCTGATGCCGCTGCTCGTGTAGATCGGCGCGTCGAATCGGATGCGAATGGCGCGCGCATAGGCGCGCCCGTGCCAATGCCAGCGCAGGTCGTCGAGATCGCTGTCCCTGTCAGCCGAAAAGTAGAGTTCGCTGTTAGCATGCGGAAAGCGGGCATCCTCGCTGATGTCGTCGTAATCTTCCAGTTGGGGTTGGTCGAGGGCCGGATCGGTCATGGAGTCGGTCTTTTCCGTTGCGCTTTCAGTGCTCCCCTACGCCTCCGCGCGGACGCCTGCCATCAGCAGGCCGATCGCTTCGCGCGTGGCTTCGTCGCGAGAGAGAACGGCGCTGACCTGGCCGTGGAACATCACCGCAATGCGGTCGGAGAGCGCCATGATCTCGTCCAACTCGTAGCTGACCAGCAGCACGGCAACGCCCTCGTCCCGTTTGGCGACGATCTGACTGTGGATAAACTCAATCGAGCCGACATCAATGCCCCGCGTCGGCTGCGCGGCGACCAGAAGGCGGATGGGGCGGCTGAACTCCCGCGCCACGACCATCTTCTGCTGATTGCCGCCGGAGAGGCTTGCGCCGGGCGTCCTGACGGAAGGAGTGCGCACGTCAAAACGCTCCACCAGTTCTTCCGCATACTGGGCAATCGCCTGTTCATTCATCGTCATGCCGGAGGAAAACGGCGGCTTGTAGTATGAACTGAGGACGAGATTATCCGCCACGGAATAGGCGTCCACCATCCCGTACATTTGGCGGTCCTCCGGCACATGGCAGATGGCGCCCTCTTCGGTGATGCGCCGCGGCGGGGCGTTGGTCATCTCCTGGCCGCTCATCAATACGCTTCCGGCGGCGGCCGCGCGCAGACCGGTGATCACTTCGACCAGTTCGGTTTGGCCGTTGCCCTGAACGCCGGCAACGCCGACGATCTCGCCGGCGCGCACGTCCAATGAGACGCCGCGCAGGGCCGGTTCGCCCAGGTCATTGAGCGCCTCAATCTCGCGCACCTGCAGGAGCACCTCGCCCGCGCTGGCCGGTTCCTTTTCCACCTCCAGCGTGACTTTTCGCCCCACCATCATTGCGGCCAGGTTCTCCTGCGAGACAGTCTCCGGATCGGCTTCGCCCACCATCTCGCCTCGGCGCAGCACCGCGATGCGGTCAGCGATGCGCAAGACCTCCTTGAGCTTGTGGGTGATGAAAATGATCGACTGGCCCTGGCTGCGCAGCAACTCCATCACCGCGAACAGGCCCTCGATCTCCTGCGGGGTCAACACGGATGTAGGCTCATCCAGAATCAGGACATCGGCCTTCCTGTAGAGAGCCTTGATGATCTCGACGCGCTGCTGTATCCCCACCGGAAGATCTTCGATGACCGCGTTCGGATCCAGCGGCATGTTGTAGCGTTCGGCCAGTTCCTGAATCTGCGCAGCGACGCTCTCGCGGTTCAGCAGGCCGCCTTTGACGCTCTCGCTGCCAAGCATGATGTTGTCCACGACGCTCATCACCGGCACCAGTTGGAAGTGCTGATGCACCATGCCGATGCCCAGATCGATGGCATCGCGTGGTGAGTGCATTTCCACTGCGCGGCCATCGACCCGAATTTCGCCCTCGGTGGGCTGGTAGAGGCCGTAGATAATGTTCATCAAGGTCGACTTGCCGGCGCCGTTTTCGCCCAGCAGAGCCAGTATCTCCCCCCGATGCAGCGTCAGATCGATCTCGCTGTTGGCGACGACGCCGGGGAAGACCTTCGTGATCTTATGAACTTCGAGCTTCGGGGCATCGGTTCCCTGCTGGCGGTCCGGGGCAGTCTGGGTCTGGCTCATGCGCTGCCCTCCGTCTCATAGACCTTGCCCTCGGCGGCGGGCGGCCGCACCCGCCCCACGAGGCCGGACACGGCGACAATCGTGACGACATAGGGCAGCATCGAGATGAACTGACGGGGCACCTGCGTCACTCCTGCCAGAAGCAGTTCGTTTTGCAGGGCCTGGGTATAGCCGAAAAGTGTGGCCGCGCCCAACGCGCCGAACGGATTCCAGTTGCCGAAGATCATCGCCGCCAGCGAGATGAATCCACGCCCAGCGGTCATGCCCTCCTGAAACTGGCCGACCGCCTCCAGGACCAGGAATGCGCCTGCCAGCCCGGCCAACATCCCGCCCAGGGTTGTGTTCACGTAGCGATAGCGGTTGACATTGATGCCGACCGTATCCGCGGCGCGGGGATGCTCGCCCACCGCTCGCGTGCGCAGCCCCCAGCGCGTGTAGAACAGCCCGACATGCACGACCGCCACCAGGATCAGCGCCAGATAGGTGATCGGCGGGTTGTCAAACAGGACCGGCCCGATGACCGGAATCTGCGCCAATCCGGGGATCGCAATCGAAGAAAACTTGCCCTCGGCGATGGCATCCCGGTTGTAGAGATAGGAGGAGGTTCCAAAGGCCAGAATGATGATGACCGTGCCGGAAATGATCTGATCCATGCGAAAGCGGATCGAGAACAGGGCATGGATCGCGCCCATCAGCCCGCCGACGGCTACGGCTACGGCCACGCTGAAAATGAGGCTGACTGTCAGAGGCCAGTGGTTGGTGCTGGTCTTGGCGACAAAACCGGCGAACGCACCGGCCAGCATCATGCCTTCGATGCCGATATTGATGATGCCGGATCGTTCGCAAAGGATTCCGCTGAGCGCGCCCAGCGCCAGAGGCACAGTCGCCCGCAACGTGAAGTTGAGCGCGCTGATTCCGAATAGCACGCGCAGCCAAGTCTGCTCTCGCAGAGGCGTTTGCTCGACCAGGATCGCCATGACGATCAGCGCCAGCGCCAGGAGCAGGGGGTTGCGGTAGCGTTTCCTGATGCGCTGACCGGTGGAGAGGCGTAAAGATTCGCTCACGAGCCGCCCCAACTTGTGCTGACCGTAGAGGCCGCCTCTTCCTGCGGCTGTTGGCGTAAACGGAAGATCATGCGAATGATGAGCGGCGCGGCCACGAAGGCCAGCACGAGCGCCTGAATGATCTGAATGATGTCGGCTGACACGCCGGACTCGAACTGCATTTTGGACGCGCCGCCGTCCAGCGCGCCGAACATGAACGCCGCCAGCATAACGCCGAATGGATGGGTCTGCCCCAGTAGCGCCACGGTTATGCCGTCAAATCCGACAGCGCCGCCGAACTCCGGGGCGAATTTATGGTTCAGTCCCAGGGCCTCTATTGCCCCGGCCAGCCCGGCCAACCCACCGGCAATCGCCATCGTCAGAATGATGGTGTAATTGACGCGAATGCCCGCATAGCTCGCCGCGCGCATGTTGTGCCCTACCGTGCGCATCTCAAAGCCAAGCGGCGTCTTGAAGAACAGCCACCAGATGAATACAGCGGCGGCCACGGCGATGAAAACGCCGTAATGGACCCGGTAGGGCGGGCCGAACAGCCAGGGAAGTTGCGCAGACGCCAGCACGTCCGGCGTTTCGGAGATCGCGCCGGCGGTTCGATCCCAAAGGGGGCCGGGTGTCTGGCCTTGGGTGCCGCCGGCGTAAACCGTCCAACTGCCGAAGAGGGAGGCCACATAGTTGAGCATGATCGTGACGATCACCTCATGGGCGCCCGTATAGACTTTCAGAATTCCGGGGATCGCCCCCCAGATCATGCCACCTAAGATCCCGGCGATCAACGCCAGGGGCAGATGGATGAAGATCGGCGTGCCTTCGAAGTTGATGCCCACCGCCACGGCGAAGATTGAACCCATAACGAACTGGCCCGACGCGCCAATGTTGAACAGGCTGACCCTGAAGGCAACGGCAACCGAGAGTCCTGTCAGAATAAAGGGGATGGTCTTACGGATCGTCCTTGCCCAGCCCTTACCGTCGCCGAACGCGCCCTGAAACAGCCCGCTGTACGCGGCCAGGGGGTCGTCGCCCGACAGCAGCATGACGATCGCGCCGGTCAGAAGCGCTGCCAGCAACGCCAGCAGCGGGATGAGGAGCGCTCGCAAGATGCGAGAGAAGCCAGTTTTCGGGAAGGCGGTCGCCACTGCGCGTCTCCGTCAGCGAACGATGCTCGGCTTGGCGATCATGGTGTGTTGTGCGAACCGTTCAGTCACTGCCGCAGTCCGCAGCGCGGGTGCGCCGAGGCCCTTGCGCGGGGGCCTCTGAGAAGGAAGCGGGAGGCCGCCACCGATGCCTCCCGCTCCGGTTTGATCGTCGCCAATTGCGCGGCGGATGCGGTCAGCGACAATCAAAGTGATGTCTCACGAACCGGACGGCTCAGTTGCCATAACCCGTATCGATCGAACCGTCCATCAGACCGGTCTTGGTCGTCTCCAGCAGGTCCTTCAACTCCTGCGGTATCATCTCGTCAAAATCGTGGAACGGGGCCAAATCGGCGTCGCCGAAATAGTTGCCGCCGGGGAATGCGCCATCGTTCGCCATGTTCACCAGTTCGACCACGCCCGGGGTGATCAGTTTCATGGCACTAGAGACGAGGCACGGCTGGGCCGCCGGAACCGTATTCCACTGATCGGTATCCACACCGATGCAGAAGACGGATTCGCCGGCGCCTTCAGCGGTCGCGACCTCTTGCAACGCGCCGTTGCCGGTGCTGCCGCCCGCGCCGAAGATCACATCCGCGCCCTGATCAAGCGCCTGCTTGGCCGTCGCCGCGCCCCATTCGGGGTCCACAAACGCTTGGGAGATTTCGCCGGGGTGATAGGTGGAAATCACTTTGATGTCCGCGTTCACTGATTGCGCTCCGGCGATGTAGCCTTCATTGAAGGCGACGACGGGAGGAACAAGGTCCGTCCCCAGCACCGCGGCGATGGTGCCCGTCTGGGACAGGCTGCCGGCCAGAACACCGGCCAGATAACCGGAGTGATCCTCGTTAAAGATCAGACCGGCCAGATTGGGCAATGTCTCCCCTTGAAACTGATCAATGCCGATGAAGAAGACATCGGGGTTATCCTTGGCAGCAACGGTGGTGGCGTCGCCAAGCGCGAAACCGACGCTGACGATAACATTGTAGTCAGCGTCGATGAACTGTTGAATGTTATCGGCGTAGTCTTTGGCATCCTGCGTTTCGATATACTTGAAGTCATCTTCCGCCAAGCCCAACCCCTCAGCCGCGGCAACAACGCCTTCCCAGGCAGATTGGTTGAAGCTGCGATCGTTCACGCGACCGACATCGGTGACCAGACCAACTTTGAACTGCATCGCTGCGCTGTCGCCGGTATCGGCCGCGCCGGAATCTGTGCTTGCAGCCGGGGCCGCCGCGGGCGTCGGGCAAGCGGCCAGAAGCAGCGCAAGCATCGTAAGAACGGTGAATAGAGTCATCAGGCGTGAAAATCTCATTCGGTTTCTCCTTTGCTAGTGCAAATGAACTGCTCACCAAGCTGGTAGGGCCGACGCGCGGTGAGAGGTTAAGCTAGGATTTCCGACCCAACAAACTTGCCAGAGAATCGTAATTAGGGATAAGGCTAACGTGCGAAAAACGCCGCGATCAGGGCTATGCGCCACCTCGCGACGGTCATCATTATAGGCGAATTACAGTGCAGCAGCAAGGCGAAGGAATCTGCGGGTGCATCCAGGATTTTTGCGCAGTCGTTGTCTGAATTGTGGCTTTCGGGACATGGGGATGGGTTGTGACTAAAGCGCAGGCGCATTGGCCAGCATATCAGGACGCGCCCACCCGCCAGTTAAGAAATTCGGATAACCCAAAAAAGCTGGGGACGAGATTTCATTTTGGGTCGCAGGCAGCGAATTCGTGTGGGTGCCGGATTTTGGGTCGTGACGCGGGAATCGCCGTGTGAGCGGGCTATCAGGGGGTGGATTCCAGGAAATTTCTTGCAAAAATGTCCGCTTTGTCCGCTTTACCCCCCCCCCTCTCCGACTACTATACGAAATGAAACGTTCTTTCGCATTGACGTAGGCTGGCGCTGTTGGCAGGCGGCCAGGGGTTGGCTTTGCCTGGCCGATGCACAGAGGTATTATACCACACTTCAGTTTTGGCAGGTGACAGGCTCGGCAGATGGAGTGTATCCAGGATATTTGACGCGCTTCTCGCCCTATCTTGTCAGCTACGCGGGGTGCGGGCGAGACGCCCGCGATTTTGAAGGTTTTTTGCCGGAGAGGCTTTCATTGCCAACGCCAATACAAAAAACCTTCAAACCCAGGGGGATATGCAATAATCTCGGATGCACCCGATTAGTTGGATTAGTTGGGATACACCCGAATCGGCCCGAAACTGTGATATACTGAAAGACCGACCCAATTGCATCCGCCGACAAGGAGGCTCAACTGAACAGCAACCAATTGGCCCGGAAGATCGTCGAAATCATTGAGGAAAAACAGGCAGCGGAGATCGTTCTGCTCGATGTGAGCGAACAGACAAGCATCGCCACCTACTTTGTGCTAGGCACTGTGGACAATGAACGGCAGGCCAATGCCATCCGCGATGATCTATGGCAGCAACTCCGGATCGAAGAGAAGATGCGACCGCTGAACGTTCATGATTTGCGCCAAGAGGGGGGAGGGTGGCTCCTGGCCGATTACGGTGACGTTATTCTGCACCTCTTTACCGAAGAAACGCGCCTCCACTACGACCTTGAAGGGCTATGGGTTGATGCCCAAGTTGTGATGAAGATACTGTAAGCGGCGCGTACGTCCCCAGTATCGAAAGCCTTCATCTCCAGTTCAGGAGGGGGACGCTACCCAGTTGCAACATTCGAGCTATACAGGGCTACGGCCGCGTCAGCGTCCATGTGTTCGGTCGCACTGAACAGATCGGTCGTTTCGCCCGTGCCATCATCCACGTCGGGATTCTCCATCGCCTCGAATGCGTCTCCTTCCGAGATGCCGGCGCCGCGCATCGCATCGACAATGCGGGGCCGCGTTGAGGCGATGTCCAACTCCAGCAGGCTGCCGAAGAAGTTGGCGATCTCAAACAGCGCCTCAAAGGGACCAGCCGAAAGATGCACCCCGTTATTGGCGATCGTAACCTCATCAAAACCGTAGCGGCCGGGCCTGGCGTGCAGTTCTCCGCGAATTGAACCGGCCACCGCCTTCTCCGGGAAGGTATCTCCAATCATCTCGTCGCGCAACGTTGCCCAACCAGTATCCGAATGCACCAGCATGAGCGCAATGCGATGGGATGCCTCGGTGAAGTGGGCCAACTGGGCCGGGTGGAATCCGTTGACGAGAATGAACTTTTCGTTCGCCTTCTCATACGCCTGCACATAAAAGCCGCTGCGAATCTTTTCGGCCTTCTTTGTAAACCAGAGAATATCCAGGCCCGACGGTGTGAAAGAGGGATGCTTTGCCAGGAACTCGTGTCCGCCGTATAGGGCATAGTCGGCGGGCGCGACGGCGAGGGCATCGTAGACGCTCTGGCGGTCGGCCGCGCTCAGACCGGATGAAGCGGTCTTTGACAACACATTGATTGCGCCGTAATGGCGGTCCATGCTCTCCTTGCGTTCAAGCGCCTGGCCGCCCACCAGCACGATGCCCGCGACGGAGGCGTCGAACTCCGACAGTTTGGCCCAGATCAGATCAAGAGAGTTGCCCAGGTTGCCCGGTTCGTCGACGGCCAGAATCTCCGGTTTGATAAACATGAGCAGCTCATTCTGCCGCTGCGTCTGCCCGATCGCAGGCGGCTGTATGACTGCGATATCCTCGTCACTCTCCATTGACTGTATAAGCGTCTGTTTCAACTGTTGCTGACTCTGCACAAACTACTCCTTTTCATTGCAAGGATAACTAGAGAAAGAAACTTGCCTGCTTCAACTGTGGCTGGCCCTTCCGATCTGTTCGCTCCGCAGCCTACCGCAGTGACCCTACTTTTGACAAAAAAATGGCATGATGAGGGGATGATTCAAGGCGGATGACCCTTCCACGCTCGCGAAAGCACGAGTTACTTTGATGCGCGTGCGGCGTTCAACAGTGCGGCGTCCTCCGGCGTTACGGCGAGGTCGGTGGGGATGGCGAAAGCGTTTTTGTCGGCGAAGCGCGTGATCGAGTACTCGCCGTCCGGGTCCAGGGCAGCAAGCGGCGCCTTGGCCAGCGCCCGGTCGTCCTCATCGCCGATGCGTGCCGACACCACCCAGCCCAGCAGCAGATACGGATTCTGTTTGACCAGATCACGCGCCAGCGGCAGCGCCTCTTGCGAGCGTCCACAGTGCCAGGTTGCCTCAAGCAGATTGCACTGGAAATCCAATCGCTGCGGTTCAGCTCCCGTCAACTCCTCGTAGAGGCGAATTGCTCTCTCCCAGCGCCCGCCCATTCGATACAGGGTCGCCAGCGCCGGGCGCGTGAGCATCAGCGGCCGATTCTGGCGCAGGAGTGTGTGGGACAGCCCTTGGCGGATGGGACGGTTGTAGGGGGCGCTTTCCAGCGCAAGGGTCCAATAGCGTTGCGCCAGGGTCAGATTTCCTTCAGTCTCCGCCCACCTCGCGAGCACGGCCCAGGCCAATTCGCTGCCGGGATCGGCGCGCAGCAAGCGCAATGCCCAGTCCCGGCCCTCATCCCAGCGCCGCAGCAGCCAGATGACCTGGAGAAATCGAAAATAAGTAGGCAGATGGCGGGGCAGACTCTTGAGGAGAATGCGAATTAGCGGCAGAGCGTCTTCAGCGCGGTTGGCCGCCAAGTGGCTGTCGATGACGTCGTTCCAATGGGACAGTTGCGTGCGTATCTTAGGGCGCTGACCTGCGAACACTGATGCCATTCGACCTAGTGCGCCCCGTCTTTCTGCAGCAGTTCGATCATCATCCCATGCCCGGCTTGCGGATGGACGAACGCCACCTGGCCGTGGATGCCCTGGCGGGGGGTCTCGTCGATCAGGCGGACGCCGCGCGCACGCAACTCTTCCAGCGTCCGCTCGATGTCGTCCACAGCGAAGCAGATGTGATGTGCGCCTTCCCCCCGTCGCGCCAGGAACCGCGCCGTGCCGCTCTCGCTATCGGTGGGCGCAAGAAGCTCAATTGTGCTGTGACCGGCGTCCAGAAAGGCTATCTCCACGCCATGTTCAGGCGCGTCGATCCGCTCCAGCAGCCGAAAGCCGAGCGTGCCGCAGTAGGTGGCGAGCGCCTCATCCAGGCTTTGCACGACGATGCCGACGTGATCGATCTGGGCGTCAGTGAGTTGCATTGGCCCTTCTTGTTCAATCTCTTGCATTACCGAGAACCTGCCGAAGGTGCAACCGTGTTCCTCGAACGACCGGATTCCAGTCTCTCCAACCAACCACGAAAGTGCGGGCACTCTCTTCGTATGGTATTAAGGCCGATCTCCAAAACGCCTAATGTCCCCATTAGCGGCTTTTCGTATCTGGGAACCAGTGCTTTGATGCGTTTGGAAGGTGCTGTTTGGGGTGAATCGTCGATCTCTTCCGGGTTACCGAACGCATCTCGAATCGCCTGAAACTGCATAGCGAGACCAGGAAGGCCAATCCCACGACTGAATCCAACACAATCGCTGAAGAGCATGGCCTCATACTCGTGCATCATCACGTATGGAATGAATCTATCAGGATTGAAACTTCTGCCGATGTGTTTGCAGACATCCACCAGCAGCGCGTCCTCTACTGTCTTCGCCTTCTCCGCGAGTCCCGCTATGTTAGCATCTTTTCGCCCAGGCCAAGCGTCAGCCCCGCGCTGTGGAAGTCCGTAGTAGTCAACCATTGTGCTGACCATGCACCCAGCGTTTTGCTTCAAGTGATTCAGAATGCCCTCCCGCACACCTGGCCACGGCTTGATGCCACCGCGTCGGTCACGCTGGCGGGCATTTCCTATTAATCGGGCACTGACCTCGATAAAACCTACAGAGTAAAGATGAAAAGCAAGCACTTCGTTTACGAAACTCTCTTCGGTTTGGCCCTCCACATGGAGGAGCAGTCTGGTCATAAATGAAAGTCTCCAACTACTCTCTCGCAGGGCGACCACCGAGTTCGTTCTTCTCCCATAACTGGCCGAGGCTGTAGGCCTTTAGCCAATTTTTCAGGCTGTCAGCATCAAGCCGCCTGAACTGCGTTTGTCCGCTCACGCGGTCAGCCACGAGCACCTCTTCGGGTTGAAAGTGATCAAGCAGAAGGGTAGAATGCGTCGCAAGAATGACCTGTGCGCTGACTGACGCCTGCTTAACAAGCGAGGCAAACAGCGTGATTGCGTAAGGGTGCAGCCCTAATTCCGGCTCGTCTATGATGATGACAGAAGGGCGCAAAGACTCCGGCTGGAGCAGCAATGTCGCCAATGCGACAAAACGCAGAGTGCCATCGGAAAACGAGGAAGCATCAAAGTAGGCGTCAGTTCCCTTATGTCGCCACTCAAGGCGAATCTTGTCTTCGTTCAGAGCCAAAGGCTGAAGGAGAAAGTCATCGAAAAAGGGGGCGATAAGCTGTACGGTGCGGCGGATCAAGTTGTATTCGGTTTCATGCTTTGCCATCAAGAAAAAGAGGAAGGCGGCCAGATTGGAAGCGTCGCCGCGTAGAAACCGGTTGTCGTTCACATCCACAATCTTTCGCATTGGGGAGGTAGAACTGGTGTCATGGAAGTGATAAGGACGCCAACTTGACAGTTGATCGCGGACATACTGCTCCGACTCGCTGATTCCACCCCCAAGAGTGCCCGTACCAAGTGGCGGGCCGCTGTCCAACACGATTCCTTGCCCATGCGGGTTGCTGATTGCGGCCTCACCACCCCGACTCCAAAGCGACTCCATGTGCGGATGTCCGTCCTTTGACAGATCCGGATCATCAACAAACTCTGCACTCGGATAAAGCGTGTCGGTATCTGTCGCAGCCAACTTAATCCCATATTGGACTACCCTGTCTTCAAAAAAAACGTGAATGGCCAGCTTCTCCGTAATCTTCGACCCGAAGTGCAAAACTCTTTCAGCCCCGCCGGCGCGCATCACATACTCTTGCAGACGCCCCGAATAGATGGCGTGCAGGAATGAGAAAACTCCAATAAAGTTCGACTTTCCCGAACCGTTCGGTCCAATCAAGACATTTATCGGACCCAGTTTCAAGTCCTGGATCGACGCAATGCTCTTGAAGCCTTCTACGGTGATGCTCTCGAGCACGAATCACTCCTCATCCGCGTACAGCTGCCAACCCGGCAATTCCACATCCGGCCCGGAGATGGCGTTGAGCGGCAGCTTCAGAAACTTGCCCTCGGCGCGCACGGCGACCGTTCCGTCGGGCAGGCAGATCTCTCCGCTGCCGGTGAAGATGCGCCGGTTCTGGGTGAGGACCCGTCCGCGGGCGCTGATCTCCACCTCAAGCGGAACCGGCTGCAGAAAGCGCGTGGTCAACTCCGCAGTGATGCCCCACCTCGCCACGTCCACGCCCGACCCGTAATTGATGGCACGGGCAATCGTCTCGTCAAGGACGCCGGTGAGGACGCCGCCGTGCATGCGCCCCGGATAGCCCTGATGAATCGGCTGACCGGAAAAGCGCGCCAGAATCTCCGCCGTTCCGTCAGCGGCGACCGTCTCATAGAAACGCACCTTGACTCGGGCTACGTTTTTCAAGCCGCAGACAAAGCAATAGGAGCTATTGGGCTGCTTCTGCATCATACCCAGCTTGTCGGTTGGTACTCGCCGAATACAGCGCGCAGGGCATCGCAGATTTCGCCCACGGTGACATCGCGCTCGACCGCCTGCACGAAGAGCGGCATCAGCGGTTCGTCCTGCGCACGCGCCGCCTGCCCGATACTGTGCAAAATGGCGTCTGCCTTCGCCTGGTCGCGACCGGCTCGCAGCGCGGAGAGCGCCGCGATCTGCTCATTCTGCACGACCTCATCCACGCGCAAGGTCTCTTCGGGGGGCGTGGCCTCGCTCTGGTAGCGATTCACGCCGACAACCGTCTGCGCTCCACTCTCTATCGCCCGCAATGAGGCATAAGCCGACTCCTGGATCTCCCGTTGGATGAACCCGTCGGCCACGGCCTGCATCGCGCCGCCCATCTCGTCGATGCGCTCCAAGTAGTCGCACGTCTGTCGCTCAATCTCATCAGTCAGCCATTCGATATAGTAGCTGCCGCCAAGCGGGTCCACGACATCGCCAACGCCGCTCTCAGCGGCCAAAATGTGCTGGGTACGCAAAGCGATCTCGACCGCCTTTTCCGTGGGCAAGGCCAGGGCCTCATCCTTGGAATTCGTGTGCAGACTCTGGGTGCCGCCGAGTATGGCGGCGAGGGCCTGAACGGTCACGCGCACAATGTTAATGTCCGGCTGTTGGGTCGTCAGTGTGCTGCCGCCGGTCTGCGTGTGGAAGCGCAGCCGCCAACTTTGCGGATCGGTTGCGCCGAAACGCTCGCGCATCAGCTTTGCCCAAAGACGACGGGCCGCGCGGAACTTCGCCACCTCTTCCAGAAAGTTGTTGTGCGCATTGAAGAAGAAGCTGATCTGCGACGCAAACTGGTCCACATCAAGCCCGGCTTTGACGGCCTGTTCAACGTATTCGATGGCGTTGGCGAGCGTGAACGCCACCTCCTGAACGGCGCTGCTGCCGGCCTCGCGGATGTGATAACCGCTGACCGAAATGGTATTCCATCTGGGCACGTGACGGGCGCAGTAACGGAAGAGATCCGTCATCAGGCGCATCGAGGGCAACGGTGGGAAAATGTACGTGCCGCGGGCGATGTACTCCTTCAGGATGTCATTTTGCACAGTGCCCCGCAGCTTCTCCGGCGGCACACCCTGCTCCTTGCCTACCGCAATCACCATCGCCAGCAGGATCGCGGCGGGCGCGTTGATCGTCATGCTGATGCTCACCTTGTCCAGCGGGATGCCCTGGAGAAGCGTTCGCATATCCTGCAAGCTGCTTATTGAGACGCCGACTTTGCCCACTTCGCCCAGCGCCAGATCGTGGTCGGCGTCGTAACCGATCTGCGTGGGCAGGTCGAAGGCGACGGAAAGCCCGGTCTGCCCCTGTTCGATCAGGTAGTGGTAGCGCCGGTTGCTCTCGGCAGCCGAGCCGAATCCGGCGTACTGACGCATGGTCCACAGGCGGCCGCGATACATATTCGGCTGCACGCCGCGCGTGAAGGGGTACTCGCCAGGAAAACCGAGTTGGCGCAGATATTCGTCCGCGGATTCGCCGTCCGCGGCGCGCTCGGTGGGCGTGTAGAGCGGCTGAATGACGATGGACGAACTGCTCGTCGTGAAGGGTTCCTTGCGCTCCGGGAACCTCTTCACAACCGGGGCGAGGGTCTTGTCCTGCCAGGTCCGTTTCAAGGAGGTCAGTTTGCCGTGGAGGGGGTCGGTCTGCAAGCGACGCGTTTGAGGCTTGCCTTTGGAGTCAGCCATCTCGCTATACCTTTGCGGAGCGGAGTGCCGCCCCCGCGGATCACATCTCCAGCCGCCCGGCCAGCGCGTTGCTCAGTGTCATCTCGTCGGCATATTCGAGATCTCCGCCGGTGGGCAGGCCGCGCGCCAGGCGAGTCACAAGAACGCCCAGGGGTTTGACAAGCCTGGCAATGTACATCGCCGTGGCCTCCCCCTCCAGGTTAGGGTTGGTGGCCACAAGCAGTTCTCGCGTCTGCACGGCTCCGTCCGAATCTGCGCCCTGACCCCGCTGCAGCCGCCCGAGCAACTCTCGCAGCTTCAGATCGTCCGGCCCGACGCCCTCTACCGGCGAGATCGCCCCGTGCAGGACATGATATAGCCCTTGGTATGTGCCGGTCCGCTCAATCGCCTGCACGTCGAGCGGCTCTTCGACCACGCAGATAATCGACCGATCGCGCTGGATACTGTCACAGATGGCGCAAGGGTCTCTGTCAGCGATATTGTGGCAGATGGCGCAGAAGAGCGTATTGGCCTTCAACTCCTGCAGCGCGGTCGAAAGTGTCAGAGCGATCTCTTCATCGCTGCGCAGGAGAAAATAAGCCAGACGCGAGGCCGACTTTGGCCCGATGCCCGGCAGGCGGCTGAAGGCGTCAATCAGATTTGTGACCGGCTGTGCCAGTGATTGCATGGCGCGATCCTAGAATCCCATGCCGGGGATATTCAGTCCGTCGGTGAGGCCGCCCATGCGCTCTTCCGTCAGCGATTTGACCTTCTCGGCGGCGTCGTTGATCGCAGCCATCAGCAGGTCTTCCAGCATATCCACATCTTCGGGATCAACCACCTCCGGCTTGATGCGCATCGCCTGCACTGTCTGATGGCCGTCCATATCCACCTCAACCATGCCCCCGCCCGAGCTTCCGGTTACAATCTCATCGGCCAACTCTTCCTGGGCCTTCTCCATGTCACCCTGCATTTTGCGCACGCGCGCGGCCAAGTCGCCGCCCATGCCACCGCCGCCAGGCGAGCCACCAGCGGGAAAACCGCCGCCACCGCCCCCAAAAGGACTGCCGCCGATCCTGGTTCTTTGGTTCTTCTTCTTCTTCGCCATTGATTTCACTCCCAATGCAATATGTAGCAACGCAATTTGTAAGTTACGGCGCAGCAGCCCGTTGGCTGCCAGAGCGGCCGTCGCTGACCTCTGCGCCCAGTTCGGAAACGGCGTACTCTATCAAGGGGTCGGGTCCGGTCGAATCTTGTTCCTCGACCACGCGCCCGGCCGCCGCGCGCACGGTGGCTTTGTCGCCGCTCTGGCAGTTGAGGGTCACCTTTTGGCCCAGAATCTCGCCTAGAATGCCGGCAATGGCTTCCTTCGTCTTGGCCTCGGAAATCATACCCTGCGCAAACGAATTGTTTCCAAATGCCATGGCCACGGTATCGCCGCCGATCGCCAGGTCGCGTATCGAGCGCAGCGAGGCCTGCTCCTTTAATCCGCAACGATTGCGCACCATATTCAAGAAGTCGTTCCAGTTCGCCCGCAATCGCTGTATGGCGTCCGCGTCCAGTGGGGCAAAAGCCGTCTCGTCTGCAACGGGACTCTTGCTGACCTGCGCAGATGGCGGGGCTTCAGGCTGACCCGATGCCGCTGGGGTCGGAGGCGCTGAGACTACCGGCTGTGGCTGAACCTGCTCCTGGGCTGCCGCGACCGCTTGCGGCTGTACACCTTGCACGACCTCAACCAGCGCCAATTCCAAGGGCAGCTGGGGCTGGTAGCCGCCCTTCAACTCGGTCATGGCTTCGCTGAATCGTTTGATGGCCCAGAGCGTCTTTGGCTCAGGAATCCGTTTGGCCTGCTGCTGCATCGTTTGCACCGTCTCCGGGGCGCGATCCTCAAGCAACGCGCCGTCACCGACCATCTGTATCAGCATAACGCCCCGCAAGTGCTCGACGACCTGCCCGGCAAACTCGTGCAAGCTGCCCCCTAGCAACAGCAGGTCATGGATAAGTTGCAGGCCCGCGGCGATATCCTTTGTCGCCAACACTTCGACAAAGGCGGCCACCGTTGCGCTGGCGACACTGCCCAGCACCTGCTGTACCTGCTCCAGGCTGATAGCGGGACTGCCACCCTCCGCTGTTGTCGCGCCGTAACTGGTCATCTGGTCCAGCAGGCTGACGGCATCCCTCATGCAGCCTTGCGCGCTGCGGGCGATGGCGAAGACTGCGGCCTCCTGCACTTCGTAGCCTTCCTCCGCGGCGATATGCGCCAGATGCACGGCGATCTCAGCTACCGGGATCCGACGAAAGTCAAAACGCTGGCAGCGGCTGAGAACGGTCGCCGGGATGCGGTGCGGTTCCGTGGTCGCCAACACGAAACGCGCGTACGGGGGCGGCTCTTCCAGCGTCTTCAGCAGCGCATTGAATGCGCTGGAACTGAGCATATGCACTTCGTCGATGATGTAGACTTTGTAGCGGGACTCGCTGGGTCGAAACCCGACCTTCTCGCGTAGCTCGCGCACATCGTCCACACTGTTGTTGCTGGCCGCGTCGATCTCGATCAGGTCCAACATGCGGCCTTCATTGATGGCGGTACAGTGGCTGCACCGGTTGCAGGGGCGGTTTTCCTCATCCGTACAGTTGAGGGCCTTGGCGAGGATGCGGGCAGTGGATGTTTTGCCGGTCCCCCGAGGGCCGGAAAACAGGTAAGCATGGGCGACGCGCCCATCCCGCAGGGCGTTGAGAAGGGTCGTGGTCACGTGCTCCTGCCCGACAACTTCCTCGAATGTTTGGCTGCGCCACTTGCGATATAGCGCCTGGGCCATATTGCCTTTCTCCCGGTTGGGCCTAGGGTCCGGCGAGGTCTCGCGCCCATCTGCAATTCGACCAGACACCCTCTTGTTAGTCTACCATTTGGCCGGAACAGAGGCAAACGCAGCAGTATTTTCACCTCGTGGTATACTTCCCCCATGAGCGACAAAATCATCAACACGTTTCAGCAGAGACGCCAGGTCAACGAGGCTGTCGCCGCGCTGGCCAACGCCTCGTCAGAGCCTGAGTTGGCGCAGGCTGTGCTGAGGATCACCCAAGAGTACGCGCCCAAGCTTATCCTGCCGACGCTGCGCAAATATCTGAACACCGGCAGCAGCCAGATGCGCGGCGGCTTGGGGCGCTTGGCGGCGCAGCTTCCTCACCCGGAGACCGTTGCGCTGTTGCGCAAAGAGACCGGGCGCCGGGACAATCCGACCCAGACCCGCCTGACCGCCGCCTTGATACTCGAAAAATTCCTACAGGTTGAGGTGTCGGCGGGGCTGATGGGCGATCTGAGAGACCCCAACATCATCGTGATGCAGAGTCTGCATGAGGCGTTGGAGGAGGGGCGGGCCAACCGTCACGTGCTGTTGGAGTACGTGCGTCAGATGCGGCAGGAGAGCCGGGATGTCGCGTTTCTGGTACTCGATCTGCTCGGGCAGCTGGCGGAAGTGGATCAACCGGAGCTGCTGCGCCTGATCGCATACGACTCACGCGCTGAGGTTGCCGAGGCAGCTATCACCCGCCTGAGCGCGCTGCGTGATCCTGCGGTCGCGGCGCAGAGCGCGGTCGCGCTTCATGCACTGCAGTCGAGCCTGCAACCGGACTTGGCGCAGGTGGCCGCGCGGCAACTTCGCAAGTTGCGTCTCGCGGGCGCCCGCTGGGAGCCGACGCCGGCAGACGACTGGTGGGCCCTGATCACACCCTGTGATTTCCAAGGATCCCAGCGCCTATGGTTTTTGCGAAGCGGAAGCGGGGCCGACGGCACCCTTATCGGTTTGCGGATCAACAGAGTAGGCGGCATTCTGGAAACGTTCGGCAGCGAATTGGTAGACCGACAGTACCTTCCGCCCCGGCGGGATGAGGGCGAACTGTTGTCGATCTCCCTCACGCCAGGGGACAGCACGATTTTTCTGACTATACCTTTCGCCTTCGCGCGCCATTGCCTGCAACAGAGCCTTGAGAGACACTGGCTTGCGCCGGCACGCGCCTTACCGGAGGAGTTCACTCTCTACAACCCTTTTGTCTTTCAACACAGCGCGGGCACCGTCTCTCCCCAAATTTCGGCGTTGCTTGAATCAGGCCCGGACCTGTGGACACAGGAGGAAAGCGATCTGTCGCGAATCACGGGCAATTTGCTGGGTCATCCTGCGATGGCTGGCTGGTTCCTGCCGGTCCAGAATACACAAGCCGACCAAGCAGGCGACGCTCACAACCAGCGGGGCCAGGACCGAACGCAGACCGGCGAGCATCCCCTGGCGAATCTGCCGATGGAGGCGCTGAGCAGGCTGGCGCGCACGATTGTGACGGAGAACGTCCCCCAGGAGTTGGCGGAGCAGCTTCGGCAGGCATTGCTGGCGCAGGCCGCATGGCTGCACATCGCCGGCCATCAGAGCTACGCCCGCCACGCAGTTTACACAGCCGAAAGCCTGCGCCACGAGCCGCTTCACAGCCATCCCCTACTGCTGCAGATGATTGCGCTCGGATTTCAACAGTTCCAAGAGCGAGATCGATGACCCTGCTAACCGAACCAGCGGATCATTCCGATTTACCCCTTCGCCGAGATGACCGCCGCATTCTTACCATGGACAAGACGATTGCCCCCGATATTTCAATAAAGTGACAATTTGATGAGATGTCAAGACACCTTGGCAACTATAGGATTACGAATGGAAACCAACCGGCGGAGTAATATCGATGACTCTTATTGCAGAAAAATATCTGAAGAGATTCAGCGCGCTTCCGGGCAAGTGCGCATTCCGTGGTCAAGCAGACCATTCTTGGAAGCTGCATTCTGCCGCTACGCGTCGCTTGATAAGGTACTTCATGAATGACGAAAACATCACTAAGGCAACTCACTTCTCGCGGATTTACTTGGCCTATCATCGTGGTGAACTGCTCGATCCTGCCCGAACGAATGGCTTCGGAACTGATGATGGCCAAGAGGTTTCGGACCTACAGCTTCTCGCCAAATTGCAGCATTTAGGCGCAGCTACGGGTCTAGTCGACTTCACATGGGATCCTTTGCTGGCATTGTGGTTTGCTTGTGAAAGAGACGACCGCGATGGGCAGGTCTTGGTCCTTGACCTGAGCGATTCGCTTAAATTTCAGCAGATTTCTAGTGAAGAAGCACGGCATAGCGCCGAAGAGCTACTTTCTCCCTCTAGCAGTCATGAGAAGCAATTCTATTGCGAAGCGATGGTTCACGATGAGGCGGCGGCGCAAGCTCTTCGCCAATGCAACGTGTTCGTCATTGGCCGTCCACTGATTCCCAATGACGCCATAAGCTCTATCGTGATCAGCGCATCTGACAAGGTACACGTTCGAAAGGAAATTGAAGATTTGCTGGCCATCGGTGAACTTGCGCTGTTCGCCGACATTCAAAGTTTCTCCGCGGCGAATGGCACACAATCGCCTTTGAGGCAGATAGGGGACCCTATGTTTTACGGTCTTCAAGGAAATCAGTGCTATCAACAGGGTGACTACCTCAGTGCGGTCTCCAACTACAATAAGTGTATTGACCTGGCTCCCGATGTGAGTGAGTCCTATTTTCTGCGAGGGAACGCCAAAGCGGAACTTGGTAATTACAGCGGAGCGAAAGAGGATTTCGATCTGGCCATTGTTAACAAGGACAGACCTTTCCTCAACTGGGAAGAGCATACGGTAAGGGACACCAACCAATTCATTCACTGGCCGCTCTATTTCAATCGCGGCAACGTAAGGGCGGAATTGAACGATCTCAAGGGAGCGCTGGAAGATTACAAGGAAGCGGTTCGGTTGTCTCCGCAGACGGAGCGGAGAGAGGCTTCGCTCTTTTTCAACAGAGGGAATGTCAACGGCCTCTTACACAATTTTGACGATGCAGATAGTGATTATCAAGAGGCGCTAGACCTTGGTAGCGCGCCCGCTCTTTTCAACAGAGGAAGCCTATATGTCATGATTGGCCGATTCACCCAAGCGCTTCGGTGTTATGAAGAGTTAATAGAGAAGGGAGAAGATCGACCGGAGCTGTTATACAATCGGAATGGAGTGGAGGCGATTCTGAATAGGATAGGCGGGAGTGAATACGAGATTCTTCCACCAAGATATGAAGGCTTTGCGCGCCTGATGACTATAGAGATATCCCTTCGAACCGCTGTCAGCAACATATACACGGAACTGTTCAACTTCCATGGGATGGAAGGGAACGTTGGGAACGCTGGAAACATGGCTAAAGGCGGTCTACCGGGCGGGAAGGGATACGATGGGAAAGATGGTTTTGTCGTCGTGTTAAAGGGCCGAGAGTATTGACCAAGAGTTGTGAGCATATGACTTATGAGCCTCGGCTCTGAATTTCTCAGTGTGGATGGCAGATTTTTCGGAACTGAATTGTCGAGCAATTGGCCGCGGGACAATAGCCGGAGTGGAAGAATCGAGAAGACGGAGAGGATGAATGGCGGCAGTGCGTTTGAGCCATCTACCGTATTGTCCAGGTGGCGAGACATACGATTCATGGAGTCGCTTGACGGCTTACTGCGACGCCATCGACCCAAAAACGATCTGAGTGTTAAGTGAGCTTCACTATGCGAAATAATCCATTTTGGCGGTGGGTCATCGTTGCCGGCCTGGTGGTTGCAGCCATGGCCGCCGTAGACAGGAGCGGGCCCAATCACGTCCTTGCGCAAGCCCCTCCAGGAGAGGAAACGCAAGCGCCGGCAGAGAGTCCGGGAATCGACGCCGCCACCGAAGTCGAAATCCAGCGACATTTCAACGAACTCCGACGCGAACTCCTGGACGACCGCGCTGCCTCGATCAGTTGGTGGCTTTCTGGCATCGCCCTACTCCTGACGATTCTGGCAATTGTCATCGCCGCGGGCGTATACCTGGGCTTCAGAAAGTTCCAGGTGATCGAGGAGGAGGGGCGCCGGAATGTCGAAAGGGCGCGCACGCACGCTGAAAACGCAAAAAGACTCGTTGAAGAGATCAGGAAATATGGAGAAGAAGCCGACGAGCATCTGCGGGGCATAGCCGATATCAGTTCCGGGTTCGCGCAGAACAAAACTGATGCCGATTTTGGGCGCGATCCGGGCAGAGTCGGGGCCTCGGCAATTGCCGAGGCCCGTCAGTTAGCAGAGGAGGGGAAAACCGGCGAGGCAATCGCAAGATGGCGGCACATCGCCAATGTCGCTGAAGGATCCAATGACGACCTGGCCGCGCTCGCCTACCGCTCTATTGGTGATCTCACGGAACAAAGGACCCGGAGCGCCACACCATGACAAGACAACAGTCCTACACCTATGTACGGCCGCGAGAAGGACTGCATGAAGAGGGAAAGTCCGCTTCCCACGAGGCGCTTGCCGCTTACGACCAAGCCATCCGTCTGAAACCGGACTACGCCGAGGCATTCAACAATCGTGGCAATGTAAAGAGCAACCTCGGCCAAAATGAGGCCGCCATTGCCGACTACGACCAGGCGATCCAATTGAAACCGGACTATGCGCAGGCCTACAACAATCGCGGCAATGCAAAGGCCGCCCTCAGTCGGCGCCAGGAGGCTATCACCGACTTCAGCGCGGCAATCCAACTCGAGCCGAATTATGGCTACGCATACTTCAATCGCGGCCTTGTATATAGCTCCCTTGAAGAATACGAAAACGCTATCGCCGACTTCGGTGAGGCAATCCGCCTGAATCCGGACTATGCGAAGTCCTACTACAATCGCGGCAATGCGAAGGCCGTCCTCAACCGGCATCAGGAGGCCATTGCAGACTTCAACGAGGCGGTCCGACTGAATCCGAGCTATGCCGAGGCTTACAACAATCGGGGCGTTGCCCTGGTTGCCCTCGGCCAATATGAGGCCGCCATCGCCGACTACAATCAGACGATCCGCGTTCATCCGGCCTATGCCCAAGCCTACAACAATCGAGGCGTTGCGAAGGCGAAACTGGGGCGACATGGGGCTGCCATAGGCGACTACGATCAGGCGATCCGCCTTCAGCTGGAGAGCGCTGAACCCTATTTCAACCGCGGGGCTGCGAAGGAGCGGCTTGGTCAATTTGAGGAGGCCATCGCCGACTACGATCAGGCGATCCTGTTACAGCCGGAGGATGTCGAAGCGTACAGGAACCGGGCCGTGGCGAAGGCTGCTTTGGGCCGCACAGCGGAGGCGCGCGCCGATTTCGCGGCCGCGCTGGAGGCAAGCGCGGGGGGAAACTGAAACGTGCAGAAACTCATTGAAGCCGTCCGACGAGCAATTGCCTCATTAGCGAGTTTTGGCCGCAGCGGGGAGGGGCAATCCGCCAGGGGCAGGAAAGATAGAAGGCCTTCCCAATTGCAGGGAAACGCTTCGACCCAAGACCGCCAAACGGGTGAGACTGGGCAGATTGAGAATCCGCACGAAATATTAGGGTTGAAGAAATACACTCTCGGTGAGTTTGAGGAAGCGGTAGTTGAATTCGACAAAGCAATCGAACTGGAACCTGAGAATGCCGATGCCTATACGATGCGGGCTGTCATTAAGGACAACTTGGGGATGTTTGAAGAAGCGATCGCGGATTACGGCCGCGCGCTCCACTTTGAGCCGGAAAGCTTCGAAACCTATGTCAACAGAGGCGTATCAAAACACCGCTTGGGACTGGACAAATCAGCCCTGGTCGATCTTGAACAGGCGGTTCGTATGCAGCCTGACAGCGCCTACGCTCTTTTCAACAGGGGAGCGTTAAGGAAAAGCCTAGGCAATATTGAAGGAGCTCTGGCTGACATTGACCAAGCGATCCGCCTCAAACCGGACTACGGCCATGCATACAATACCCGGGGAAACATTCGACTCGACCGGGGAGAACCAGAGAGCGCGATTGCTGACTACGATCAGGCACTTCTTTACCAGCCTGAAAGGGTTGAGACTCTGGTAAACAGAGGCGTGGCGCGAGCCGACCATGGTCAACTCGAAGAGGCAATTGTCGATCTCGATCATGCACTCCGAATGCAGCCGTCACGCGCCGACGCCTACTTTATGCGTGGGGCAATTAAGAGAGATCTTGGTCGCCATGAGGAGGCAGGTGTTGACTTTGACCAGGCAGTTCGACTGCAGCCGGATAACGCGGAAGCCTATCTGGAGCGGGGAAGGGTGAAGGTGGAGCTGGAGCACTGGGCGGAATCGATCGGCGATTTTGCCGAAGCTATTCGCCTGCAACCCCAAAACATTGGGGCCCATTACCTGCGGAGCCTGGCCAGAACAAGAGTTGGACTATTGGACGAGGCGATAGCGGACCTTGAAGAGGCGCTACGGCTGGCGCGGGAGATGGGCGGCGACGACCTTGCAGTCAAGTACGAAGGGATCCTTGGGAAGCTCAGAGAGGCGCGAGGGAGCCAACCCAAATAGAGATCGGGACCGGTCACAACAGGCACACTCTGGAGCCTGATGGCCTCGATTCTGGCCAGAACCCCATGGATGGAAACGAATGAAGGCAGGACGCCTCCGCATAGGGCAGGCTCTGAGCAGGCTGACTTCAGTTCAGACAAAACGGATTCGGGGACGTGGCCCGGTCCACTCAGAAAGTGCCCAGTTCGTCCTAAGCATCCTCCGACAACACGTCGCGAATCCAGAAGGGCGACCGCACGAGATGCACGTTGACGTTGGAGAAGGCGGTGGGCGCGGTGCGCTGACTTCCAGCTTTAGCGGGCAACGTAGCGTGCAGTTGTACCTAGTATGACCGCTCATCTGAATTGTGCCAACAGGCTTCCCAGATGACGAAGAGATTTGTTGCGTTGCAGTGTTTTCTGGTTGATGACCACAGGCTCAGCGATTTCTGGAGACATCCCTTCGCGATACCGCTCCCTCTTAAGGTTCCTTTCCCGCATATTTGGATTGAGTCCTAGCAGGATCTTTTCAGAGAAGACAATTAAGAACTCTTTGGCGCCTCTGCCGCCTTCTACCGCTTCGACAATGTTTTGAGTGTCGCCCTTCTGATAGTTCCTGACCAAAGGTGACAGGAGACGATCTGACAAGACCTTATCGCGGCAGTCTTCTCTGTACTGCCGGCGTTTGCTGGCGAAGAAACAGGAAATCCCCAAGCAATCGATCAGCAGCCAGGATTCAAGTTCCTGAACCGCTGGGGCAAAATGGATTTTGCCACGTAGACTGCTGTCCTTGACAACCTGAGATACCTGATTGAAAAAAGAATTAGGTTCTTGACGCCGCTGGTGGCCTGACATTGGTCCGTCGTTATCGATGACGATTATCACGCAGTCATCTTACTTCAGATAGTTTATAACGGCAGACTTTAGCCCGTTCCTTTTTGAGCCTCTTCTCCTGTTGATAGCTCTAAACGCATTCTTACCAACCCAGCGGACTGATAAGGGATCAAGCTGCAGATGTCTCACCAGCTTGTCCGCCAGACACTTGACGGCTTTGGCATCATAGTCTGACTCCAGAGTCCAGATCCTTATGCTTGGCACGCTGGCTCCTCCATCAGGTCTTGGAGAAGCTCACTATCGAAAATGCCACTTCCAATGCCGAAATCCGCAATCCAGCCTTCCAGCGCTTCTCGGTCATGAAGGATATCCTCAAGGTTGAATACCTCTGTACCGATTCCGGGACGATTGCACAGGAGTAAGACGCCAAGCGAGTCAGACAAGCGCTCTGACTTGAACGCACCCAATAGTTGAGAACTGTGGGTCGTGATTATCACCTGGGACTGTTCGGCGATTCGTTCAAGCACGTCTGCAATTTCCGCCAAGGCGCCGGGATGGAGGTTTCTCTCCGGCTCTTCAATGGCGATCAGCGGAGGCAATTCTGGCTGGTTCAGCAAGATGTAATAAGCAACGAGACGCAACGTACCATCAGATGCGCCCTGCAAAGGTATCGGATTCTCATAGCCTTCCAAAAGGCATATGTGGTCATCTCCGTTAATAACACTAGGACTTTCGCTGGGAGGTCAAGAGGCTGTACACTTGAGACATGATAACAAAACAGAAGTATGTCGAATACCTTGTCAGCACACCGATCAACTACACCTGTAGCAACTTGGCTGAACATCTGGAAGGCACGAGCCACGATGTGGTCAGCAATTACCTGAAGAGAGAGCGGCACACAGCCAGGCATCTATGGGAACTGGTAGAAGGACTGATCGACGACAGTCCGGACGCTTACCTGATCATTGACGACAGTGTACAAGACAAACGCTATTCACGGTCAATTGACATGGTAAAACTGCAATACAGTGGCGCTGAAGGGGGTCTGGTGCGCGGCATCGGTGTGGTCAATCTGGTTCACACCAGTGGTGAAGAGGGCGAGCATTATCCGCTTGATTTTCGCATCTACGCCAAGCAAGCAGATGGGAAGACAAAGAACGACCATTTTCAAGAGATGCTGCTGCGAGCCGTCAGTGACAAACAGGTTCAGGCCAAGACCGTGCTGTTTGATAGTTGGTATGGCTCCTGGCAGAACTTGAAGCTGGTTGACCGTCTGGGATTGACCTTCTACACCACACTCAAAGCCAACCGCTTGGTCAGTTTGAGCAAAGAAGATGGCTACATTCATCTCGATGAGATCGATTGGAGCGACGAACGGCTTCAGCATGGCATGATTGTCAAGCTCAAGAAAGTGCCGTTCAAAGTGAAATTGTTCAAGCTAGTAGTGTAACAGACAAGATTTGTCGGACAGAGTGAACTGTGGCACACTCTCCAGAAACGTAGACACGAGGAGAGGAAAGATGCCAGCGAAACGATATCGGGTGCGCTTGACAGAGGAAGAACGCACGCAACTGGATGCACAGGTGAACACAGGCGCCGGGTCGGCGCGGCGCTTGAGACGGGCACGCATTCTGCTGATGGCCGATGAAGAGCAAGCCGGAGGTGGCTGGACTGATGCCGAGATTGCCAAGGCCTTAGGTGCGCACGCGCGCACCGTAGAGCGAATTCGGGCGCGCTGTGTCACAGCCGGGATTGAAGCTGCGCTCATCCACATGCGACCGCAACGGAAGCGCGCCTGCGTATTGGATGGCGCCGGCGAAGCCCGCTTGGTGCAGTTAGCGTGTAGCGCTGCGCCTGATGGACAGGAGCAATGGACGCTGCAGATGCTGGCCGATAAGCTGGTCGAATTAGAGGTGGTCGAGCGTATTTCGCGCGAAACGGTGCGGACGACGCTAAAAAAAACGAACTCAAGCCCTGGCTGAAAGATGAGTGGTGTATTCCGGCGACGGCGAATGCCGAGTTCGTCTGTGCCATGGAAGATACGCTTGAGGTCTATCATCGGGCGCAGGATCCCAAGCGACCTTTGGTCTGTTTTGATGAAGGCAGCAAACAGTTGACGAAAGAGACCCGTCTGCCCCTGCCACCCCGACCGGGCGCTGTGGCCAAATATGACTACGAATATGAACGCAACGGCACCGGCAACCTCTTTCTCTGCTTCGCGCCTCTGCAAGCCTGGCGTCATGTCAAGGTGACAGCGCGCCGCACCAGGGTTGACTTTGCCCACTGCATGCGTGACCTGGTCGACATCCACTTTCCGCAGGCAGACAAGATCGTCCTGGTGATGGACAATTTGAACACACACAAACTCGCTTCTCTGTATCAAGCGTTCCCGGCAGCCGAAGCCCGCCGTCTGGCCGCCAAACTGGAAATCCATTACACCCCCAAACATGGCAGTTGGCTCAATATGGCTGAAATCGAACTCAGTGTCCTGCATCGGCAATGCTTGAAAGCTCGCATCCCGGACCAAGCCACCTTGATGCAGCAAGTCGATGCTTGGCAAAAACGCCGCAATGCCTCGGCAACTACCGTCAACTGGCGTTTCACTACGGCTGACGCTCGCATCAAGCTCAAACGTCTTTATCCGACAATAGAAGATTGCTGAACTACTAGTTGCCACAAACGGCGACGTTGACTGGGTCATTACCAATGATCTGGATGAGACTGTGATCACGCAAGTCGCTCAAAAAGCGAACGAGTTGCGCTGGCAGGTCGAAGAATTTCACAGAGAACTGAAGCAACTGACGGGCACTGCCAAATGCCAATGTCGCAAAGCTCGCTCTCAGCGCAATCACCTCGCTTGTTGTTACCATGCTTGGCTTTCCCTGAAGTTCCAAGCTACCTTGCTCAACAAAACCATCTATCGCGTTCGCACTGACTTATTCAGCGATTATCTGCGAACCCAACTTCGCAACCCGACTATCCCGGCTTTTCAGCCAATTTAGCGAAAGTCCTAAACACTATGGTCTATGCGGATATTCGTACTGTCAGCGAGAGATTCACTGACGCTTTCGAAACGCTCCCGGTTATTCTTATGCCAATTTAAGAGTAGTGCCGATAATGTCGTACCACGAATATCAAGCTTAATGGATTCGTGGGACTCTGTGAATTCATCCCAAATAATTGTCTCTGATTTAGAAAGACCCCGTCGCATATATTCTGGTCGAAAGTCATAGAACTCCCAACCCGTTATAAACTTTGTCAAAAGATTTGTGATAGGTTTGTTCCCGTAATCGCCTGCGGACTTCACGGCAAGTTTATTGGACCTATATGAAGTTTTGTTCCTTCCGTCTTCGTCTCAAACCACGCCTTCGCCATTCTGAACTGATATGACCTCTACATTCTTAACCGACAGATTTTCGGTGACAAACCGACTGTCTGCATCGACTCTAAGCCCCAACTCATAGACAGTCGGAGTCTCATTCACCTTAGTCTGCAATTGATAATAGATGTTGTTGTCTTCGCCAGCCCAAAGCGAATCCTGGACGACTTCAATTGGAGGAAGGCTTCCAATTGTCATCATCCCATTAAGAAGGCTTAATGCATTCAAAACATTCGATTTCCCACTTGCATTAGGACCGACTAGAACGGTCAATTGCTTTAGCGGAAGCACAACATCGCGCAAGCTCAGAAGATGTTTGATATGAACTTCCTCTAAGAATACTTTCACGTTAGACATGACGCTCACCCTTACCCTTTCTTCAGGAACCACGCATTTAGTAACTGTCCGTTCTTAACTTAACGGTTTCGTTCGACAGACCAGTCCAAGCTTGATTGAAATCGCTACGTTGTTTGCGGACAGTTACTTAGTCATACTAATGTGCGCTCATATCGGTGTTTTCTACAAAGACAAGAATCCGGGCGTACTACTGCGACTACCTGGATGGTCGTCGTAAAAATCTATGGCCCAATCCTTGGCGAGTTCCATCTGTTTAAATTTAATCCATCCTTTCGTTTCAGGATTTTGCACATGAAACGTCCTTTTTCTGCCCCGAACACCCCTTGCTTCGCCTCTGGTGACAAGGTTTTCGTCCACAAATAAGGTAAAGTCTACTTTGTTTTCCGCATAACTGTACCTTGCGCGATTACATCCTGTCATGTTCAACTCCTCCTTCAAGGAATCTTGTGAATAAGGGATAATCCAGTCCATTTGTAGACTTCAAGACTGGAACGGCTCTTGAAAACATTTCCTCCTGCATTTTCTATCTTTCTACGGTTTGTTTTGGAATTCTCTGTAGAAAAAACGGAGAACCCTTGTCCTTTGCGGAACCATCCCTTTCAAGGAGTGACGAAAAGAAAGCAGGCAGCCCTCCATGAGCAGCCTGCCGTCTGTCACGTTATAGAGGGGGCGTACCCTTCCACCGTTCAGAAAATCCCCAGTTCGTCCTTGGCATCCTCCGACATCATGTCGGGATTCCAGAAGGGCGTCCACACCAGGTGAACGTTGACCTCGCTGACGTTGGGGAAGGCAGTGTGCGCAGTGCGCTGAACGTCGCTGATGATCTGCGGGCCGACCGGACAGCCGGGGCTGGTCAGGGTCATCGTAACGTCGATGTTGCTTTCCTCGGTCACCTCGATGTCATAGACAAGCCCCAGGTCGACGATATTCATCATCAACTCAGGATCCTTCACGTGTGTTCTGATCTCGGCGCGGACCTCGTCGGGCGTCGGCACTGTGTTGTCAGTCATCGGTTCATTCTCCTCAAAAGGGCTGTTCCACGTAGATTTCGCCGCCTTCGACCTGCACAGCGTAGGCGGGAGTCGGTTCAAATGCGGGCATGCTGAGCGCCGCGCCGGTGCGGATGTCGAAGCGTGCGCCATGGCGGGGGCACTCGACCTGACATCCCTCCAGGATCTCGCCTTCCACCAGCGGGCCGCCGTCGTGCGTGCAGACATCCTCGATCGCGTAGTAGTCGCCGTCCAGATTAAAGACGGCAATGCGAACGCCATCCAGTTCGACCAGGAGACGCCCACCCGGGGGGATCTCCTCGACCGCGGCAACTCTTACAAAGTCATCCATAGAATCTCACAACCTTCGCGCGTGTGCTTTATGCGGGCCAGTCCGTCAGACCGTACAGCCCGGCTTTGAGCGCTTTCAAGGGCAGCAGCGCGCACTTGAGCCGCACCGGCCCGATCTCGATTCCGAGCAGATCGAGCACATCCTCCTTGCCCCAACGCTTCAACTCGGCAACCGGCATACCGATGATCTCTTCCATCATCATCGACGCGCTGGCCTGGCTGATGGCGCATCCCCGGCCTTCGAACGCGGCATCCACAACCTTGTCATCTGCGACCTTAACCTGGATCGTCACCTCATCGCCGCAGAACGGATTCGAATCGTGATAATGGAAATTCGCGTCATCCAGTTGACCTTTGTGACGCGGATACTTGTAATGGTCGATGATCGCTTCGCGGAAAGGGTCCATAAGCGCAAGAATTATAGCTATGCGAAAGGCAAAGGGCGTTGTCCACCCTTTGCCTCCCTGATCTTCGTGAATTCGATCTCAATGATACTGCATGGCACAGATTTGTGCCTAGTCTGGCCCTTACCTTTCTATCGGCAGGCCGACGGCATTGCCCCATTCGGTCCAGGAACCGTCGTAGTTGCGCACGTTCCCGTAGCCGAGCAGATAGGTAAGCACAAACCAGGTGTGGCTGCTGCGCTCGCCGATGCGGCAATAGGCGACAATGTCGTCACCGGCGCTGAGACCCTGCTCCTCCTCGTAGATGGCCCGCAGTTCGTCGGCGCTCTTGAAGGTGCCGTCGTCGTTGGCCGCACGCGCCCAGGGCACGCTGCGGGCGCCGGCGATGTGCCCGCCGCGCAGCGAACCTTCCTGCGGGTAGTCGGCCATGTGCAAGAGTTCGCCGCTGTACTCCGCCGGGCTGCGCACGTCAACCAGTGGCAGAGCCGCGCTCTGGTGCGCCAATACCTGCTCGCGCATGGCGCGAATTGCGCCATCGCTGCGCGCCGGCGCGCTGTAGGAAGCGGCGCCATAGGAGGGCTTGTCGGTCGTCAACTCTCGGCCTTCGTCAGTCCATTTCTGGCGGCCGCCGTCCATCACTTTGGCGTTGGTGTGCCCGAACAACTGGAACACCCAAAAGGCATAGGTGGCCCACCAGTTGCTCTTGTCACCGTAGAACACGATCGTCGTGTCGTTGGAAATGCCCAGCCGCTCCATCAGGGACTGGAACTGTTGCTGGCCCACATAGTCGCGCACGACCGCATCGTTCAGGTCTTCCTGCCAGTCGATCTTCTGCGCGCCGGGGATGTGGCCCGTGTCGTAGAGCAGGACGTCCTCATTCGATTCGAGCAGACGAATGCTACCGTCGTTCAAATGCGCGGCGACCCACTCAGTGCTGACCAACACGTCAGGATTGGCATACCCTTTGTCTGCCATGTCACTCCTCCATTGCTTGATGTATGAACTTATGGGAATTATATACTTTAGTACACAGTATACGTTTCTGGCAGCACCGCGTACAGATGCGGTTATGCTACCGACGCGATATTCCCACGCGCCAATATGTTCCGTGCCGCGTTCACGTCCCGGTCATCTGCGTGACCACAGACAGAACACGCAAAAACCCGATACCTGCGAGGCTTCCCGTTTACCTCCCCGCACTCCGCACAGATGCGGGACGTATACGCTGGGTTGACTTCGACCAACCGCCGACCGGCCCATTCTGCCTTGTACGCCAGTTGTTGTCTGATCATGCCCCACGTCTGCGCCAACATCTCTCGATTCAATCCACGTTTGTGCGCGCCACCCGCGCCAGTCATGTTGCGTATACGCAATCCCTCGATGGCGATACATCCGTATCGGCGCACCAGATCCGTCGTTATGCGATGACACGCATTGCGGTTGCGGATAGCGTTCCTGCGCTTTTCCCGCGCAAAGGCCGCGACCGCCTTGCGTCTCCCATTGCTGCCCTTCTGGCGCCGACTGATGGCGCGCTGCAATCTGCGTTCACGTTCGCGGTCAACCACACGCCGCTCGACCGTGCAGCCATCACTGAGCGTCATGCGTTCGTTGACGCCCATGTCGATGCCGACCGCTTCGTCGGTATGTGCTAACGGCACGATCTGCTCAGAATAGACCAGATCGACGGATAGGGTGCGTCCGTGCATAACCAGCCGCAAAGCCTTGAGTTGCTTGCTGTCCGGCAATGGGGCAGTTGGACGAATGCGAATCGCGGGAAGCCCCTTAATGTTGATCCGGTTGCCCTTGACCATACCGGGCGAAACTTCGGCCAGTTCAATGCACTGGTAACGCCCCATCCCTTGAAAGCGCGGGAAGCCGGGTGTTTCGCCCGCCTTTACGCGTCGGAAAAAGGCCCTGAATGCCCGGTCGAGTCGCACCAAGACGCCGCGAGACACCTGTAGGCTCAGGTCTCGCCATGCCTGCTGTGCGGCTCGCAACCTGGTGAGGTGTTTCATCTGTGCGAATCTGGACATGCTTTTGCCGCAGGCCCGATAGATGTTGCGCCGTTGCGCCAAGGAGCGATTGTAGAGCCAGCGGCAAGCGCGCAGAACTTCGCGGATACGTGCATATCCTGATCGCGAGCAGTAACCGCGTGCCTGATAGGTCTTATGGATCGTTTTGGCTGTCGTGGTCAATTACGCGCCCTCATGTAGGGTAGCGAGGCTTGTGTACTAAAGTATATAAGTCCCGACCTTATCTACTGATCTTTCGTCGAATCACCTGTTCCAGCTTATGCACGACGCTTTCCACGGGCACGCGGTCGAGCACGACCTGGAAGAAGCCCTGCACGATCATCCGCTCAGCCTGGGGCCGGGAGAGGCCGCGGGCCATCAGATAAAAGACATACTCGTCTTCGACCTGCGCGGCGGTGGCAGCGTGCGTACAGCGCACATCGTCCGCCTCGATCTCCAGACCGGGGATGCTGTCGGCGCGGGCGCTGCTGTCCAGGATCAGATTGCCGTTGCGTTGGAAGGCGTCGGTCTTCTGTGCGTCCGGCAGCACTTTGATGATGCCCATGTAGACGCTGCGGGCGCGGTGCTTCAGCGCGCCGTTGAACAGCAGATCGCTGAAACAGTTGGGAACGCGATGCAGCTGTAAGGTCTGGTGATCGATATGTTGCCGCCGGGTGGCGAAGTACAGCCCCAACAGTTCGCCATGCCCGCCCTCACCCTGCAAGTCCAGGTCCAGGAAGGCTTTTGTCATGCGGCTGCCCCAACTCACTTGGATCCAGCGCAGGTCGGTATCTTTGCCCATCACCGCCCGCCCCGTGAGGAAATTCCAGGCGGTGTGCTTGAAGTCCTGCAAGTTCATATAACGGACGCGGGCGTTGTCCTTCACAATCAGCTCTACAACGCTGGCCTGAAAGGCGTTTTCCGCGCCCAGCAGATCATCCAAGACCGTCACTTCGGCGCCTTCCTCGGCGACCAGAAGGGTGTGGTGATAACCGCCGACGCCATCGCCCTGGTTCAGGATCGCTTGCAAGGGCAGCGCGACTTTCGTGTTGCGGGGCACGTAGATAAACGAACCGGTGTCCCACAAGGCCGCGTGCAGAGCCGTGAACTTATTGGCGTCCGGCTTGACCGCCTCGGTCATAAAGTAGCGCCGCAACAAGTCCGGGTGGCGCTGCACGGCCGTTTTCAGGTCGGTGAAGATGACGCCTAGCGCGTCCAGATCGTCGTTCTCTTCTCTGTATATGAGGCCGCCATCGCGGTAGATCAAGCTGGCGGACGACTCCATCTCGTCCAACTCTTTGCGCAGAACCGGGTCCAACTCATGGCGTGCGACGATCCCGCAATTGGTTGCGAAAGGCGTGTAGTTGTCCAATTTGAAGCCGGTCAGGCGCGTGCGCCGCCAGGCTTCGTCGGTAGGCTTGGGCCAGGGCAGACTCTCAAACGTCTGCCAGGCGCGCAAGCGAAAGTCAAGCATCCATGCCGGTTCATCTTTGACAGCGGAGGCGCGCCGTACGGTCTCTTGCGAAAAGCCGGCGGTCGCCTCCACGATTTCTCTCGGTTCCTTGATAAGCACAGTCACATTCAGTTGACTCCGTACAGGTATAGGGGACATCGTCTGCATGTCCAGACCTCCAGCTGCGCATTGCGCGTTCCGATCCGATGGCCGAGCTTCGTTAGCCGATGCTGCCTTCCATCTGCAACTGGATCAACCGGTTCATCTCGACCGCGTACTCCATCGGCAGCTCCTTGACGAGCGGCTCGATGAATCCGCCGACGATCATGGCGGCGGCCTCGTCCTCGTCGATGCCCCGGCTCATCAGATAGAAGAGCTGCTCCTCGCCGATCTTGCTGACCGACGCTTCGTGGCCGACGCTTACGTCGTCCTCGTCGATCTCGATGTAGGGATAGGTGTCCGAGCGGCTGTCCGAATCCAGCAGCAGCGCATCGCAGACGACGTTGCTGCGGCTGTGGTGCGCGCCCTTCGCCACCTTCAACAGGCCGCGATAGCTGGCGCGCCCGCCGTTCTTGCTGATCGACTTGGACACGATCTTGGAGCTCGTGTTGGGCGCCGCGTGGACGACCTTGCCGCCGGCGTCCTGGTGCTGACCGTTGCCGGCGAAGGCGATCGACAGAATCTCGCCGTGCGCCTTGGGGCCCATCATGTAGACGGCGGGATACTTCATCGTCACCTTGCTGCCCAGGTTGCCGTCGATCCACTCCATGGTGGCGTTGTCATAGGCCAGCGCCCGCTTCGTCACCAGGTTGTAAATGTCGGTGCTCCAGTTCTGAATCGTTGTATAGCGGCAACGCCCGCCCTTCTTGACGATGATCTCGACCACCGCGCTGTGCAGGCTGTTGCTTGAGTAGATTGGCGCAGTGCATCCCTCTACATAGTGGACACTGGCGCCCTCTTCCACGATGATCAGAGTGCGCTCAAACTGTCCCATGTTTTCGGCGTTGATGCGGAAATACGCCTGCAAGGGAATGTCGACATGCACGCCGGCGGGCACATAGACGAAGCTGCCGCCGCTCCAGACGGCGCTGTTGAGCGCGGCGAACTTGTTGTCCGCAGCCGGGATGACCGTGGCGAAGTACTCCTTCACAATATCCTCGTGCTCACGCAGCCCACTGTCCATGTCCAGGAAGACGACGCCCAGTTTCTCCCACTCCTCCTTCAGGCTGTGGTAGACCACCTCGGACTCATACTGCGCGCCGACACCGGCCAGGAATCTGCGCTCCGCCTCAGGAATGCCAAGCCGGTCGAAGGTGCGCTTGATGTCCTCCGGCACATCGTCCCAACTCTTGCTCTGCTTTTCCGCCGGGCGCAGATAGTAGAAGATGTCGTCAAAGTCGATGCCGCTCAGATCGGCGCCCCAGGTCGGCATCTGCTTGGAATAGAATATCTCCAACGCTTCGTGCCGAAACTGACGCATCCAATCCGCTTCGTTCTTAATGTCCGCGATCTGATCGATCACCTCATGCGTCAGGCCCTTCTCAGATTTGAATACCGCCTTCTCTTCGTCGTGAAAGCCGTACTGATACTCTTCCTTGACGCCTTCAAGATGTTGTAGATCTGTCTGTGCTGCCATGAAAACCCTCCTTGAAATGGTAAGGAGCGACCGCTTGTGTGTAGCCGGGCGCAACCATTCCTGATTTTGCGTCTGCTGCCCTGTCTGTCGTAGAGAAGTCAGCCGCGTCCGACCTGCCCCGCCGACCGCATACGGATCAGGCGAGTACGGTTCCGCCTGCCAACTCCTCTTCCACCCAGTTGTAGCCCCTCTCCTCCAACATCAGCGCCACTTCCGGGCCGCCCGTCTTGACGATGCGACCGCCGAAGAAGATGCTGACGTAGTCCGGCTTGACGAAATTCAGGATGCGCTGATAGTGGGTGATGAGCAGAAATCCCCGCTCTTCCGTCGCCAGTTTGTTTATGCCATCCGACACAACTTTCAAGGCGTCGATGTCCAGGCCGGAATCGGATTCGTCAAGAATTGCAAATTTCGGCTCCAGCATCGCCATCTGCAAAACCTCGGTGCGTTTCTTCTCGCCGCCGGAAAATCCCTCGTTCAGGTAGCGGCGGGCAAAGCTGGAATCAACGTTGAACTCCTTCATCTTCGTGTTCAATTCGCGTCGAAAGGCCCGCATCGGCATCAGATTGCTGCCGATGACGCCATTGGCGTTGCTGTCGGCCTCTTTGCTCGTGTAGCCGCGCACGTTGGAGACTGCCGTGCGCAGGAAGTTCGCCACGCTGACACCGGGGATCGAAACCGGATACTGAAAGGCCAGGAAGATTCCCGCTCTGGCGCGCTCATCGGCCTCCATATCCAGGATGCTTTCGCCGTCCAGCAGGACGTCGCCCTGCGTCACCTCGTAATGGGGATGACCGGCGATCACATAGGAAAGGGTAGACTTGCCCGATCCGTTCGGCCCCATCATTGCGTGAACCTCGCCGCTGTGCAGCGTCAGGTCTACGCCCTTCAAGATTTCGGTATCTCCGACAGTAACGTGCAGATTTTGAATCTCAAGCGTACTCATATTCTCTATTCACTCCCAGGTAGAACGGCTGATTGCAGCCGTACACTTTCCAATTTGCGACCTGAAGCGGGGAACCGTTCAGGATTAAACCTCAAGCTCCAAGTGACTGCTCTGGGTGATCACAAAGGAGCAACTCCCGTCACCATCCATTATGCAGTCATCCAAAGACACGTCGGCCCCCAGCACCTGCTCCAACATCTGCTGATCCATCTCGCAGATCTCACGGTGGGCGATGGCGAGATCGTGATAGGGACAGTTATACATCTTCAGGGCGATCGCATTGCCGTCAACGGTGGAGACATCGGTCAGAACGCCTTGCCGCCCCAGCGCGGCGGCCAACTCTTCGATTCTGGGCTGCAAACCGGGTGATGTGACGTTCTCCGCGTAGCGTTCGGCCAGCCGGACGCCCACCCGCTTCAGAAGCGCGCCCATCTGCTCCGCTCCCACCATTCCGTACATCTCCTGGAGCATCGTCAGCGCCAGAACGTCGCAGCGGCAGGCGAACAACTCGCGGGCCGCGTCCGTCGCCACATATATATAGTGTGGCCGCCCGACACCGGAGCGCTCCTCCCGCCGGTCCAGGTAGCCGCTTGCCTGGAGCGCGTTCAGATGCTGGCGCACGGCTGTGGTCGTCACGCCCAGCAGCATCTCCAAATCCTTGATTGTGGCAGAGGGATTGCGCTGCAAATGCTCAAGAATCTGCCATGCCGGTGAGTTTTGATCAGGACTAATAGACATGAGATTGTTCTTTGTACTGAATGGCCGTTTCCGGCTTCGGATACATGCTCCGGTCAGGCTAACATTCGCCTATTGAACAAATCATACCACATATTTCGCTTTTTGTCAATTTATACAGTTTCTATTGCGCAAATTGATAAAAACGCAGGCATGACCATGTTCTTGTACCATCTGCCTGCGATGGATGCCAAACTGACACCGGGTAGGGCAATCGCGAACATTAACGTTTTCGGGCAGGTTCGCCCATTTGATTGACATAACAGCCGAATTGGGTGCCATCCAAGCGAAATCAGGCCATCCGATCTTCTGTTTTTTCCCAGAAGAGGCATAAGATTCGCTGCTATCACGAAGTTCGCGATAGCCTTGGACGCCGGGTGTATCCAGGATTATTGTGGGTGCATGCCAATTGATTGTCCGTCAAGTGAGGCCAAACCCATCGACCGGGTCGACGCCGCCCATGGTCAGGCAAATCTCCCCAATGATCTGAGATACGCCCCTGTGAGGACCTGTGAGAGGGGTGTGGTCCAGATTTGGGGGCGACCAGAGTGGCTGGTTTCGGAATCCAGTGTAGCTTTCCAGAGACGGCCAGAAACTCACCCCCATTTTGGGATGCACCCCTGTGAGAGGGGTGCATCCCAAATTTGGGGTTGTCCAGAGTAGCGGGCTGAAGGTCCCAGTGTAACTCCCCAGAGGTAGCCAGAAACTCGCCCCCATTTTGGGATGTACCCCTGTGAGACAGGGCGATTGCATCTAAATCTGGACGCCAAATCAGCCGGAAATTCGCCAGCAAAGAAAGCAATGATAAATGGAAATCGCTATCAGCTTGCTGATTTGAGGGTGGTTTACGGCCAATATAGCGGCCATCAGTTGCCCGAAACCGTCAGTTTCCTTGGCTACGCGCCATGATTCGTACACTTTTCAGTGTTCTACCCTGAACTGGATTCAATTTAGGCAGCTTCACGAGGTCTTGATCCAATTAGATGCGATTGCCCTGCCCTGTGAGAGGCCCGGCCGCACACCAGTACAAGAGTGTGGTACAATGTCTGTCGTGCAGGCATCCGGCCGAGCCAGACCCCGTTGCACTCCCTGGCCGCCTGCCGGCAGCGACGGCCTCCGCAAACGCAAACAAGACGTTCCCCTTCGTATAGTAATCTAGGGGGGGGGGGTAAAAGCGGACAAAGCGGACATTTTTTCCTGAACGTTTAGTAGAATCGCGGTCATATAGCGAAGCGGTAGCGCATTCAACATTTCCTTTTGAAGATTTCTTGGCGGAACTGTCTTTCGTCTAACGCCAATACAAAAAACTGTCGAACCCGCCGTCAATACGTCCGCATCCAGACCTGGGAATCTCTTCCTCCTGTCAACTACAGGTCAGGCCAACGTCCCAACGCAACGGCTCCTGCCATCATCGCCCAAGAATCTCGGATGCACCCCTGACGCCCCGCCATTCTGGGTGAACTGCTTCCCGGCGCCGGCGAGGGGGGCCGCCTAATTCCTAACTGACGCTTAGAACGGCCTGACTTTTTGGCGCACAGTCCGATTTCCTCTATAATCTTTTCTTGTGCGCTCGCGACTCTGCGCAGAGATTGCCGCCCGATTGGCTGCATGAAGCTGATCGCACTGGGCTTTCAACGAGTCCCCTTCGTTCGTCATATCGTTGGAAAGGCCCAGGCAGTCCTGCGGGAACCGGGCAGGAGGATTGAAGTTGTGGAGTTTAATGTTGCTCAACTTATGAAGGAGGCGACCGGCGCCCGCAGGGAGTTTGCGCTCGACGATGACATTACCGATCTCGACGACGGCCTGACGCCAGTGAGCCATCTGACCGGAAACCTGGAACTCTTGCGCATCCACAGCGGTGTGCTGGCGAACGGCGACTTGCGGGCAATGCTGAGTTTGCAATGCGGACGCTGCCTGGAAGCGGTGACTTTTCCCGTGACCGTGCGCTTCGCTGAGAGCTTTCGACCATTGACCGATGTCCAGACCGGCCGCTTTCTGCCGCCGGAGGAGTTTGAGGGGCAGTCGGAGGATCTGACCGACGAGGCGCTGTTGATCGATGCGCAGCACATACTCGACATAACCGAGGTGGTGCGCCAGAACATCTGGCTATCCGTTCCAATCGTGACCGGTTGCGATTATACCGACCCCGCGACCGGCGCACCGGAACAGGATGCCTGTCCGAGTTACCATAAACTGCTGTCGGAGGCTGCTCTAGCCAAAGACAGAGGCGAGAAAACGCCGGCAGAAGCCGCGGGGATCGATCCCCGCTGGGAAGCTCTGTTGGCGCTGCAAAATGAAGAGACCAGCGAATAGATGAGGAGAAACCCGCCATGGGACCGCTACCAAAAATAAAGATCAGCAAAGGCCGCCGCAACCGCCGCCGGGCGCACCACGCTATCGGCACGCCGAAAGTGGTGAGTTGTTCTCAGTGCAATCAGAAGACCCTGCCCCATCGGGTCTGCCCGCACTGCGGGTCGTACATGGGCCGTATGCAGATTCTTGACATTGACGAAGAAGAAGCCTGAGGCGGATGAAACCCGCGCTCACGTACAGCGATGCGCCCAGCCAGCTGCTCTTTCTGTTCCCCGGACAGGGGAGTCAGCACGTAGGCATGGCCAAAGAGTTGGCCGATGCCTATCCTGCCGCGCGCGCCGTCTTTGCCGAGGCGGATGATATTCTGGGTGTGGCGCTCAGCGAACTCTGTTTTGCGGGGCCGGAGGAACGGTTGACCGATACGATCAACGCGCAACCGGCCCTGTTCGTGTCCAGCATGGCAGCCCTCTGCGCTATTCACGAGGAGCTTGGCGCCCTGCCCCGACCCGCCTATTTCGCCGGACACTCAATGGGCGAATACACGGCGTTGGCCGCGGCCGGCTGCATTGACTTCGCCGACGGGCTGCGCCTCGTGCGGGAGCGGGGTCGGCTCATGCAGGAGGCCGGAGTAAAGCAGCCGGGGCGCATGGTCGCCGTCATAGGGTTAACCCAGGAAGTGGTCGCCCAAATCTGTGTTGAGGCGGCGGCCCACGATGGCGTGGCCCAGATTGCAAACGACAACTGCCCTGGTCAGATCGTTATTTCCGGCGACGAAAGCAGCATGAGCACAGCGATGTCCGCGCTGGACAAAGCGGGCGCGCGCCGGGTTGTGCCCCTGGCGGTCAGCATTGCCGCGCACAGCCCACTGATGGAGCCAGCAGCCGCACAACTGAAGGCCACGATCGAAGCGACCCACGTGCGGGAGCCGCTCTCGCCGGTGATTGGCAATACCAGCGGACGTCCTCTCAACCGCGCGGAGGCGATCTGCCAGGAGTTGAACGCGCAACTGACCGGCAGCGTCCATTGGACCGCGTCGATGACATACGCCGTCGACGCCGGGGTCAAAACGGTTGTGGAGTTCGGGCCTGGCTCCGTGCTGACCGGCCTGATGAAGCGCATCCAGCGCAAAGTCAAACGGGTGAATGTGGCCACTGCGGCCGATGTACGGACATTCGCCGAGCAGTTCAGTTGAGCAGGACAGCCCATCAACCGGGGATTGAATCGCGCTGGCAGTCAGCCATCTCTCGACCGTTGGCGTCGCCCCGTTTCAGGCGATTGGCGGCTTCTGTCGCATAGCCTGAATTTCGTATTCTTCTTTTTCACCAGCCTGTAGTAGAATAGCGGCAGCTACGCCGTCGCGCAGAGAGCTTTCATGGACTTTTCAGGCAAAATTGCGCTGGTTACGGGCAGCAGCAGCGGAATTGGTGCCGCCATCGCCAAGGAATTGGCAGCCGGGGGGGCGCATGTGGCCCTGAACTACCGCGGCAACAAGGCCGGCGCGGAGGAGACTGCCGCCGCCATCCGTGAAGCGAGAGGCGAATGTGCCAGCTTCCAGGCCGATGTGGGCGATTTTGACGAGGCCGCCGCGCTGGTGAAAGCGGTCGAATCGGAGTTAGGCAAGATAAATATACTGGTCAACAACGCGGGCACGACCCGAGATACTTTGCTGATGAGCATGAAGCCGGACGACTGGAGCAAGGTCATCGGCACCAACCTGGACAGCATTTATCATGTCACCAGGGCGGCATTGCGGGGCATGATTCGCCAGCGGTGGGGCCGTATCGTCAACATCTCCAGCATTGTCGGTTTGGCGGGTCAGGCGGGACAGACGAACTATGCGGCCAGCAAAGCTGGGATTATCGGACTCTCCAAGAGTCTTGCACGCGAAGTCGGCAGCCGCGGCATCACAGTGAACGTGGTCGCGCCGGGCTTTGTTCCGACATCGCTGACAGATGTGATGACCGATGAGCAGAAGGAGCATACCATTTCCAGTACGCCGCTAGGACGTTTCGGCAGAGCAGAGGAGATCGCTTGGGCTGTCGCGTTTCTGGCGAGCGAGCGGGCTGGGTTCATAACCGGCCAGGTACTTTCCGTCGATGGCGGATTGGTGATGATGTGATCATTTGCAAGTTGAAGGGCAGGCGCCGATGATAGGACATGCACTGCACTTGGGAGAGTCGTCTGCACTACGCGAACCTGCGCTCGTGGCCGAAGCCGACAACGAGATTGGGGGAGATGGATCATCCTCGCAGCCGGAAACTGTAGCCTCTCTCAGTGCCGTCAACTCCAAGACGACGGTGGTTCAAGGCTCGGGCAGCAGGGCACTAAACGACAACGGAACAAGGGGAACCGCAGGCGCTGCATGGACGGCCGAGCGCAGACGCGCCCGCTGTACCGCGGTGCAGGTGCTATACGAAGTGGACTGCACGCACCACAGACCCGGCGTTGCCCTGCAATATCGACTGGCGGAAGAGCCGTTTTCGCCCGAGACGCTGGCGTTCTTATACTGGTTGGTAAGCGGCGTGCTCAGGTATCAGGCCGACCTGGACCAGTTGATCGGGCGCTACGCGCCGGAGTGGCCCGTACATCGGTTGGCCATCGTCGATCGCAACGTCCTGCGCCTCTCCATCTTTGAACTGACCAGCCCGGACGCGGACGCGCCGCCCAAAGTTGTCATCAACGAAGCCGTTGAACTGGCCAAAACGTTCGGAAGCGACAGCAGCCCGCGCTTTGTCAACGGCGTCCTCGGCACCGCTCTGCGCGAGATTACCCAGCCAACCGAGTATATAAAGTGAGCCGGTAACTCCTGGCATGAACAGCATCTTCGGCATTGGCGTCCTCGAATTAATCTTCATTATGATCTTCGCTCTGATTTTTCTTGGCCCGGAGCGGCTGCCCAAGGTGACCAGGGAAGTCATGGGCTTTATTCGACGATTGCAGAAACTGTCCGGCGAACTGACGCGCCAGGTCAAAGAAGAGGTTGGCGACTTGCGCGAACTCGATCCCAGCTATCACATCCAGCAACTGATGGACGAGGAGGAGGAGGACGAAAAGTCCGCCAAGGGAGCCAGCCGGAAGTCCGCAGCCTCCACGAGACAGACTTCGGCGCCCTCTCAACCGCAGACGACCCAGACCATTGGCGCAGAGTCGACGGATTCCGAGGAAAAAACGATCGCCCCCGAGACTGCCGCGACCGCTTCCCAGCCGGCCCTGTCCGACCTGAACGCGTCGGCCTCGACGAACGGACGTCAGCAGAGCGGCGAAAGCGCCGACGGCAAGTCCACGACGACGGAAACTGCAATCCCTTCGGCGCCGAGCGCCAGTTCGTCCAAAGTGACAACGCGCAATCCGGCTGTCGGCTCCACGCCGCGACAGACGAACAATACACAGAAGCGCGGTGTCAAGACCCTTGCCGATTTGCGCAAGCAACAGCGGGCGAAGAGACAGTCCAGTTCCAGCGGATCGAACTCATCATATGTTGAGGAGCGCAACAAACGCGCCCAGCGGCGCGCGGAAGATCGGCGTCAGGCGCTGGCCGCGCAGAAGGCCGCAGAGGAAGAAGCGCCCGAGCCGAAGGACGCTGAGACAGATCAGGTTGACGCGCCTGCGGGCGACGAATCCGCCGCGCTGGGTGACGACCGCGATGGGTCCACGGGTGTGGTCGCTGACAGCGAGCTTAACGTGCAAGAGAGTGGCGTTGATTCAGATGAACAGCCGGTTCTCGCAGTGACTGAGACACAGGAGGAGTCGGGCGACGACGGTAGCGAGGAGACGCAGGCATGACGCAGCTGGACACGGCGCTGGAACAAGATCCATTTGACGGCAGCCGCATGGGGTTGCTGGAACATCTGACTGAACTCCGAAATCGGATGATCTGGATCGTCGGCGCGCTGATCTTCGGTGTTGTCGCCAGCATCGCCTTCGTGGAGCCGGTTATTGCGTTCATAACGAGTCCAGTCGAAGAAAAGCTAATCGCCATCGGTCCGACCGACACAATTTTCGTGTTTTTTAAGGTCATGTTCGTGATGGGCGTGATCGTTGCCATGCCGGTGCTGGTCTACCAGATCGTGGCATTCATCGCTCCAGGGCTTTTCCCCCACGAAAAACGCAGCCTGTTTATGCTCCTGCCGGGATTCATGCTCTTGTTCTTCGGCGGCGTGTCGTTTGCCCATTTTGTCATGCTGCCGGTGGCCGTCGGCTTCCTGCAAAACTTCCTGGGAGATGTCATCGATCAGGAGTGGACCGTTGACCGCTACGTCGGCTTTTACACCCGCATCGTCTTCTGGATTGGTGTTTCCTTTGAAACTCCTCTCGTGATCGCGTTTCTGGCGCGCATTGGCCTCGTCAGCGGGCCGCGGCTGCTGGGGATGTGGCGGCAGGCGGTCGTCGTCATCTCGGTTGTGGCGGCGATGATCACGCCTACGATCGATCCGGTCAACATGACGATTGTGATGGCGCCGCTCATCTGCCTCTATTTCCTCGGTGTCGGGCTGGCATACCTGCTTTACAAGCCGCGAGCGCCGCGTAGCGTCGATGAAATGGACTGGGGAGGCGAAGATGAATGACCGGGAGTCGCTGATCGCCCGTAAACAGGAGGTTCTGCGTGAACTGACCAGGGCGCGGCGGCAACTGGAGGTAGTTCGTCAATCAGACAATCCGCATCAGCGGCGGCAACGGCAGCAATTGGAAAGTGAAGTCGAACAGTTGATGGCGGAAGAGTACCGCCTGCGCATCGCTATCGATCGCTCCCAATAGCGATCTGCCGTCCCCCCAATGCGGCCCGGCTTGAACAGCAACCTACTGCCAGGAGTGGGAGCGGATAAAACGTTCCCCTCCTAAACTCCGGTCATACGCCAGGGTTGCGTTCTATTGCGCGAGAAGGGGGCGCTTTGCAGGAACGGTTCGACGCATTTATCACCGCCGGTTATGACCCGGACAAGCAGGATAAGGTCAGCGCAGTTGTCGGCGCGGCCCACAAGTCGCTCGTGCCCGTGGCGGGTATGCCGATGGCCTGGCATGTGGTACAGGCGCTGGCGGAGAGTGACCGCATCGGCGAAATCGTCGTCGTCGGCATAAAACCGGGGGAGATTGATTTCGGGGTGGCTGTGCATCATGTGCCAAACCAGCCCAGCCTGTGGGCCAGCCAGAATGCGGGGCTGCGAAAACTTCAAGAGTTGAACCCAAACGACCGCTATGTCATCGCGCTCTCAGCCGATGTCGCCCTGCTTACGGGCGAAACTGTCAACCGCTTCATCGAAGCGTGCGAGCCACTCTCGTTGGATGCCTATTGGGGCATCGTCCGCAAAGACATCATGCTCGCCGCCTTTCCCCAGAGCAGACGCACCTACCTGCCACTGAGGGAAGGCTCTTATTGCAGCAGTGATCTGTATCTGGGGCGCCTGTCGGCTGGCTTCCGCATCCAGGAGCGCGTCCGCTACTTCATCGACAACCGCAAGAATGTACTGGCGCAGGTGTGGGAACTCGGCCTGCCGACCCTGTTCAGATTCCTCCTGCGCCGTCTGTCCATTGCCGACATTCTCGACATCGCCGACCGAATCGCCGATCTCCGCGGCATTCCGGTTGTCCTGCCGATCGCGGAAGCGGGTATGGATATAGACAAGCCGGAGCAGCTGGCCCAAGTGGAGGCCTATCTACGGGCACATCCCGACCATCCGGCCAATACCCGCCCCCGCGGCCGGTCGGACGGAGGCCGCGAGTAAGGTCTGAGTATGCGCTCCCTCTTGGACGTTCTGACCGGGCTGGATGAAACGTACAGCACGCGCACTGCCTTGAAAGACGATCAGCTTTCGGTGGGCCACCCTCTCTTCTGGCTGGCCCACATTGGCGCCCATCTCGGCGACTCAGTGTTGTGGCTGCTGGTAACACTCTTTCTGTGGCGACAGTCCCGCGGCAACCAACTGAAGCGAAGCACGCTGGTTGGCTGGATTCTGTCGTTTGCAGGCGGCTTGCTGGGGACGATGCTTGTCAAACAGGCGGTTCGCCGTCCCCGCCCCGGCAGCGGGCGTTTTCTCTACGCGGGCGGCGCGGACGCGCATAGCTTTCCCAGTGGGCACGGTGTGCGTTGCGGCGTCATTTTGACGTGGGCCAGCGCCTTCTGGCCCGGCGCCGGCAAACTGGCCCCATTGCTTGTCCTGTGGATCAGTTGGGCCAGAGTGGCGTTGAATATCCACTATATCGGAGATATCGTCGCCGGTTTTCTCCTCGGCGTCGGTCTGTCCCGTATCATTCGCGGACGCGCCCTGGGCAAGAACCAGGAATAGTTTCATCGAACGATGTTAGGCGGCATTGCGGGCGGCTGCCTGCGGCCTCACCGCTGCTCGATACGGTATTCGTACAGAGCCTCTTCGGTCGTGCCCGGCGTCAGACCACTTATGGCCAACACTACTTCGCTGTCCGGGCGCAATCCGTCTACGTCGATGCGGGCCGCTCCGTCTACCCCCACCGGCGCTTGTTCGACCCTCACAAGTTCGCCGTCATAGAACGCCATAATCTGCACGAGCCATTTCTGGGGAAGCTGATTATCGGTCAGCAGCCAGCCTTCGCTCTCCCAACCATCCGCACCGTTTTCAAAGTCCGCCGCATAGCCAATCGCGGGAATGTTGATGTCGTCAATGAACCAGCCGGGCGCATTCACCGCATCATCGGTAACGTACTCGAAGCGCACCAGTATTTTATCGCTGGCATAGGCGTGCAGATCAAAGGACTCCTGCACCCACCCTGGTGTTTCGCCACCGGGCGTGGCCGCACTCTTTGCCGTGTAGGCGTGGCCAAAACTGTTGCCGCTGGGGTTCGTAATGGTCGTGCGCTGACCGGGCAGAATGTCCCACTTGCGCCCGTCGCGGCTGACAAGCACGTAGCCATAGTCGTAGTCTGCCTCGATGTCGAACCACATTTGCACGCTCATCGTCAGGTCTTCACCGGCGGGCACGTCGGAGAAGTCAAATGCCCGCGTCAGGCGGACGTCGGAATCGTCCGCCCGATTGCTCCACCAGACAGATTCACCGCTGTAGGGGTCTACGTCCGCGAAACGCGTGCTGAGATTCCCTCGAAAATGAACCGACACATCGCCGGGGCCACGCAATGCGATGTAATCAACGCCGAAATTGCGCACGCTGCTCTGCCTCGTCTCCTGGGGATAGCGACGGAAGGTCTCTTCCTGGACGCGCCCAGGCAACTGCAGCTGGCGGTAGCCATAGACTCCCTCTTCGCCCAACGCGTCGTAATCGTTGACATAGTTGGCGATGACCCAATCGGCGAATACGTCTTCAAATGCAAGCGCCGAACCGGCCTCCCGCAACGCGTCCGTGAACCCCTGGATGCCGTTGGCCGGTTGCGCTACGACGGCCCGCGTCAACTCTTCACCAAACCTCTGCAAGAAATAGGCCATGAACAGATAGGCTCCCCCGTAATGCCTGCCGTTGTCATTCGGGTCTAAAGTCCAGGTGTTCAGTTGCGTGTCCGGCTGAGCGGCGTATACGCGGGCGAAGCCAATGTCCGGGGGATAACCGGCAACTTCCTGCGCCAGTTCACTCATCCCTTCATTGACCCACGTTTCCTCATTGCGATCATTGTACCAGTGAACCATGTGCTGAAATTCGTGGGCCAATACGGTTTCGTACTCCTCAAAGTTGTAGATTTGTTTCAGCCAGTCCAGGCTGATGTAGAACATCTCCTTCTGGTTGGAGTACGGATTCGCCAGCAAACTGAACGAGTCGGCGCTGCTGAAATAACCGGCGATGCCGCGCCCCAGATTGGTGGCATGGAGAATGTGCAGACGCCGGTCTTCGTCAATGCCTGGATTCGATTCCGTGCCGAAAAAGGCCCGCACATGCGGATAGATCTTCTGGGCAAAGTTATCTGCCGATGCGGTCATCGCGTTCAGATCCAGTTCATGGCCGCTTTCTACCCAGACATAGACCACATCGTTCTTGTACAGCAACTCAGCCTCAAGCTGAAACTGCTCATTGTAGTCGATGTTGGAAGCCCAGAAAGGAATCCGGTCCCCGACCGCATATTGGGGCGCGCGCACGGATTCCGGGATGCTGTTCACGTCAGGACGCAGACGCAGTGCCAACTCCCGTAAATCGCGCATAGGCACGAACACATTCTGTCCCGTCATCGACTCCTCTGCTGAGGACGGCCGCGGAGAATCGGGCGTAGCCTGACTATGCACACTGATCTGTGCAATGCGGTCTTGACGGTTGTATCGCTGAAAGAATTCTTGGGCGAATGAGGCGCAGGAGGCCAGAAACGCGGTGCAGAGACAGAGGAGCAGTACGATGCCAGGCGTCGTAGACCGCCTGCCATACCAACAGGCTGAGTTGCGGGTGGTTGGATTTTGCTGGAAAGATCGTTGTAGCGGCTGGCTGCCGCTGCGCATTTCAGTATCCATACCCTTCCAGTTCGCAGATTGGTCGTCGGCTACAGGGCGCCAGTCGGACCATCGTTGCCTTCGTTGCTTTTCGTGTTAAGCTCACTTTGATCTTTGGCCCAGGACCCGGTGCTCCAGGCCAGGCGCTATGGTCCGCTCCGTAGCGTCCCAACTGATCGGAGGCGGCTGCGGCGCTTCAAAGTTGCGGAAGACCCGACCCAGGAGCGCCACCGCGACGCCGACGTAGATGATACTGCCGAGAAACCAGATCATCCCACCGCTGATCATCTGATCCTGAATGACCGTCAGACCTGGAACGGCCATTCGGCCCGCATAGTAATCATAGGCAGGCGTCTGGCGGAAGGCAAGCGTCACGCCGGTCACCATATTCGGCACCTCGCCACCGATGATTACATAGAGAAAGCCAATGACGGGTGTCATCGCGGGCCGTAGGCGCGGGCCGGTTCCCAGTGGATGCCACCAGAAAAGCATGTATGTAATCCAGACGCCCCACAGGCTGAGGCGATAGACAGCGGGATGGGCAAGCAACCAGTTGGCGATGCCCGGCTCGTGCCACAGCAGGAAGACGCTGAACGCGAACATCCAGACGACGAGAGGGTGCGTCGCCCTGCGAACGAAGCGCCCTGACAGCGTCGAATCCTTCAGCCTTCGCACCACCCATCGCCGGACGGATACCGGCAGACCGCGCAGGACAACGTGCGCCGGACAGGCCAGCCATAGGAGCGGAGGAGCCAGAAGGCCGATGAAAATCTGCTGCGCTGCCCTGCCCATAAGTAGTTCCTGCTGTATGGCGACAAGCGGCGAGAGGAATGCCAGCCCGAGGGCCGACACGCCTCCGGCAAAGCTGAACAGGCGACCAACCGTCGCCAAAGGGGCGCGTTTGCGCCTCAGCCGCAGCCAGCCCCACAGGTAGGGCAGGGCGAGGAGCAGGAGGGCCGCGGCCGAGTCAGGATAAAATGTCCAGTCCGTCATCAGAGCTGGAATCGAGACTTCCATGAAGGCAAGCATAGTCGCGCATGGCCGAATCGCCAAACCGGAGGCATTTGTCGGCGGGATGGGGCGAAACGTTCTGGTCGGCTGTTGCCCGGTTTTGCGCGAACGCAGAGGGCAGTGGCAGGATCATCGGGCAATTGATCGAGGAACGCGTGCGAATCAGCCCAATGCGTTCCGGCAGGACAGTTCGGGGCGCAGTCGTACATCAGGGAGCAGATTCCGATGGCTGAATTTGACGAAACTGTCTATCAGAAAATGCGCCTCGTCGTGCGGCAGATCCCTCCTGGGCAGGTGGCGACATACGGTCAGATCGCGTGGATCGTCGGCGCGGCGTCACCGCGCATGGCCGGGTACGCGCTGGGCGGCCTGCCGCATGACACCGACATTCCCTGGCAGCGGGTGGTCAACAGCCAAGGGGGCATCAGTCCTCGCGGGGACCCTCTGGCGACTGACCGGCAACAAGAACGGCTGGCGGACGAGGGCGTACAGTTCCTTGCCGATGGCCGAATCGATCTACGGCGCTTCGGCTGGCCCGGCCCGGACCCCGATTGGCTGGAGGCGCACGGCTTCACGATCCTGCCTTGGCGCGCCCGCCGCTGAGCCACCGATATTTTGCTGAATACTCTGGGGGAACGAGCGCACGCTCTTCGATCCACTCGACAGAACAGCGTTTACGCGTTCTCTGCTGCGTCTTGCATCTGCCAGTTGAGGCGTCTATTCAGCAGCGCCGCCCCCGCAACCCGCAGGTCGGCATCGGCGAAGCCGCCTAGCAGCGCCAGGACCCCGCCGTACACCGCCCAGCTCGGCAGGATCGCCAGCCACACGCCAATTCCAATCGCGGACAACCCGTACACAAACGCCCCCATCACGACTGCCGAGATCACTGGTCGCCAGATCAGATCCAACCAGGTGACCGCGCCGACGTGTTGACGAACGCGCAGAGCGAAAAGGAGTAGCAAGCAGAATTCGCTCAAGATCGTTACCACGGCCGCGCCGATGTAGTTGAATACAGGGATTAACAACAGATTGCCAGCCAGGTTGAAGACGACGCCGGCAACGAACGCCTTCGTCAGATAGCGTTGTTGATCAGCGGCAATGAGGACGTACTGGGTTACGCTGTTGACGAAGCCGACAGGAATGCTCCAAATGATCACCTGCAACGCCAACGCTGCGCCACCACGATAGCTGAGCGCGCTGCAATCGAAAGTGCCTAACATTGCCACCGCCAGACTGCATACGGAGGGCGGAAGCGAGGACGCCCCGTGGGATGCGCTGATAAACTTTGCCCCGCCGAGAAGCGAGATAAGCGGATGCGCCAACAGTGTGATCGTCACTGCCACCGGCAAGCTGATCAGCAGGAGTAGCCGCACACTGAGCGTGTAGGAGCGTAGCAGCGCCGCCCCCTTCTGTTTCGCGAAGCGGCTCATCAGCGGGAAGACCGCCAGGGTGAAGGTGCTGGGGATAATGTTCAGCCCGTCCAGATACTTGAGTCCAACACTGTAGAGACCTACGCTGGCCGCCCCCGCCAGGGGAAGTAGAATCCAGATGTCGATACGCCAGAAGATCGTCGCAAGCAGGTGGTTGATCATCAACGGGCCGCTGGTTGCCAGCATCCACTTCTGCAGGGGCCAGTCCCACTTCCATTCGGGCTTGAAGAGGGTCGAGCGCACCAGCCAGATCAGCCACACAAGTTGGACGAGATTCACCGCCAGCGCCACCCACGCCAGCCCGACAATGCCCCAGCCCAGCAGCAGAGCGAGCGCGCCCAAAGCCGCTTGCAAGAGCGCCATCGCGATGCCGAGACCGGCGGGATACTCCATCTTTTCAAAGGCGTTGAAGAAACTGCTGAAGGCGTCAGACCAGTTGGCGAAAAGCATCACCAAGGCAAACACGGCGACTGCCCGCAACTCAGCTTGACCGATGTTCCCTCTGAACCAGTAGCCGCCCACAACCAGCCCCATCAGGATCAGACTACCGCCCCACAAGAACGTGCGCAGGGCCAACACATTCGTCAGAAATCGGCTGGACTGATCTTTGTCCGTCGCGACCTCTCGTGTGAGAAGAGTGCCCAGTCCGTAGCGGCTGAGAATCTCGAATATTCCGTACACGGTGATAACCCACGCATATTGACCGGCGCCCTCTGGCGCGAGCACGCGCAGGTAGAACATCGCATAGACGAAGTAGACGGCTCTGTTCGCCAGATTGAGGCCCATTGGCACAACCGAATTCTTGGCAACAGTGCGCACCTCATTGGCAGTGACTTCCGGTCGATAATAACGGCCCCAGATCCACCATCCCAGCAGCAACAGGCTCAGCATCGCGACCAGGAAACTGATATAAAGCCCAATCTTGAAGCTCATGGGGCTGTAAGTGAAGCGCACGGTCCACTGGCCGCTTTCCGGCAGATAGACGGCGCGGAACGCGGCGTTGGCGCGGTGAATCGTCAACTCCTGCTCGTCATGTTCAGGGGCGCCAAAGGGCCGCAGATAGGCTTTCCAGCCGGGGGCGAAGGCGTCGGCAAGGACCAGCCAACCTCGATCGCTGAGATTGACATCGATGAAGACATTGTTGGCTGTGTAGCGGCTGATGGATGTGTCCGCGATCTGTGGGCTGGATGGAATGAGCGCGTTATCGGCGATCGGTTGCTCTTCAATGAACACAGTCCGACGCAGATCTGCCTCGAGGAGCGGCTGCTCTGCGGGCGGCAAGACGACCGCCTCGGTAGCGATAAAGGCGCGTGGGAACGCCTCCAGGTTTTCATAAACGCGGACAGCGTCATCCTGGTAGACCTTCGTCCACGTGTCCGCATTGGGCACGACCAGTTCGGAGAGAATATAGCGGACGCCCATGAGGTCCAACAGCGGATTTTCCAGCGCGGCGTATGGGTTGCCGCCATTGGCTGGCGTGCCGGAGGCGTAGATTGGCGCAATGCGGTTGTAGAGGAGTTCGCCGCTCTGATCAGCGATGCGGTTCATCAGGCCCACGTACTGGCCCAGAATAATCGAATCGTAACCGCGGATGTCCTGCCAGCCGTAGTACATCCCGACATTGGCGTTGAACGTCTTGCTGCCGGGCGGGTCAAAGGTGGTGAAACGGAAAGGCGCGTAGCGGATCGCAGGATCAGAGCCTACGCCCTCCCTCTGATTGATGAACTGTACAACCGGCGGCACATTCTTCAGGGGTGAGAGCGCCGCGCGTGTGGCGGGATTGAAGGAGCCTTGGACAGAGTAGAGATCGAGAAAGAGAACAATGATGAATGCGTACGGTAGGGCGCCGACAACGCGCGCCTGCATCGTGGCAATGAGGGGCTTGCCATCGACGGCCTCCCTGCTTGGGGAAGCATTCCGATTCCCTCGTATGAGCAGCCACAAGAGCAGCCCACTGACCGCGGCAACAGTGCCAAAGCGCGCCAGCCCAACGCTCTGGTAACCCCAGAACATACGCCCATCTGCATAGGCAGACTGCGCCAGATCGGAGCCTTCTACGACCCGCTGCGCCAGATTCACGAACGGGGCGGGAATGAAGAAACTGGCGGCGACGACCAGCAGGGCGGCGAGTCCGGCGGCGGCGGACATTAAGGAAAGAGCGACGATAATTGTTCGACACGAAATGCTGACGCGTGCGACCGCGATGAAACGTTGGGCGCTGCCCGGAGTGCGGAGAGAAAGCGCCTGTTCCAGCCCGATTCCGCCCAAAACAGCCATCGCCAACGTGAATGGGAAGACCCAACGGAATGGGCTGTGGAGTTGATCCCAGCCGGGCAGACCGTAAAACAGGAGGGCGTACAGGGGCGTGCCAAATGCGAAGAGCAGAGAAAGTAGCGCCAGCGCAGCGAAGATGACGGTGGGCGTGCGCAGTGTCTGTGGCGCGGCGCGCTGTGGGTTGGATGCGCCGCTTTCCACTGCGTGGGACGCCCGCCCCAACGTGACCACGACCGCCAACGCGGCCAGCGCCCATGTGCCGATGCCAACGTAGTTGCCGCCCTCTACGTAGTTCTTGATGCCCCAGAAAATCGTATCGCTCGCCTCTCCAAACCGATTGACCGTCGCCGGACGCCAGCGCAAGTCCCAGAGATCGAACCAGTGGTGATGGCTGGGGTTGCCGAAAATGTCTGGCAGAGCAAAGGTGAGAATGTGACGGTTCGGCCAGGCCCAACCGATGACTTGCTGATAAGAGGCGGAACCTTCCCGAAAGTTCTGTTGCACCAGTTCAAATAGGGGCAGGAGTTGCACGGCACCGATTGCCAGGCCGACCAGCGCGAGCAATAGGAGCCAGCCGGCGATCTTTCCTAGCGCACTCGCTGTGCTCCTCGACCACCATCTGGCAATCCCTGATCCTCGCGGCAAGGATCGCGAGGCAGCATCCTCTGAACTCTCTACTGCTTCAGTTTCTCTACCTGCCAGGATTCTTCTCCACGCCACAAGCAGTCGCGCCGCCGCATAGATTGCCGCCACGAGCAGCGTATAGTAGAGAAACTCCGGGTGACCGGCCAGGGCGACCAGCCCTACAACAGTTCCACCAGCCACAACGTATGGGATCGGGCGGAAGGAGGCGGTGCCCTTCTCCTCCTGCTTCTGGATCACGCGCTCTATGATTGCCAACAGCAGGGGCAGCCAGGCTGCGGCAGCGATGACCATTGTGAAGACAACGCTGACGATCAAGAAACCACTGAACTGAAAGGCGATGCCGCCGAAGAGGGCGGCGACAGGGCGCAGCTTCAGCGCACGTCCGAGCAGATAGGCATTTATGCCGGCGACTGCCAACTGTATGGCGGTAAACCAACCATAGGCCGCCTCGACGGGGAGAAAGTAAAAGAAGACGCTGAGGAAGTAAGCGACGCTGGCCTGACCGGCAGCGAAGAAGGGTGTGCCGGTGAAGAGTTGCGGGTTCCACAGAGGCAGTTCGCCCTGCCCCAAAGTGCGGCGCACATGCAGTTTCCACACGGCGTTTTCGAGGACCAGATCGCTCAACAGGCCGTTGTGGGGAACGGTGTCGGGCTGCAGGGCGCGCCACGGCTCGGACTGATAGAGATTGTCGTAAGGAAGCAGTGTTTTGCCGGTGAACAGAACCGGGCCGAACCAGAGAAGGGGCAGGACGATGAGCAGGCCAAGCGTGAGCAAATCGGCGCGAAATCGTCGTAAGCGGTGCATTATGTGGGCGCGTCCGTTGGCGATTTCTGGCGGCGGGCTGTGGATTGCTCGCTGCCCTTGGATGACCGACTGTTCGCTCTGGCCCCTCTCTCTTCTAACAGAGGCTTGCGATGCCGCCAGAGCAGTTCCCAAACGCGCCAGATCGACTCTATCTTCACCCGCACGTCCATTTTGCTCTGGCCGATCCGACGGTCTTCGAAGTGAATCGGCAACTCGATGATGCGAAATCCTAGTTTTTCGCTGAGGTACGCCATTTCTACCTGAAAGATGTAGCCATTGCTGCGGATCGTATCCAACTCAATCGTTTGAAGTGCTCTGCGCTGCCACAGCTTGAATCCGGATGTCATATCGCGCACGCGAATTTTCAGAACGATGCGGCAGTACAGGTTGGCCCCCCAGCTGAGCAGATTTCGCCACAGACTCCAGTTCTTGTCCAGTGTTCCGCCGGGCACGTAGCGGCTGCCGATTACAACGTCCATGCCGGTTGCGCAGATCACGCCAAGCATTTGCGAAATGTATGCCGGATTGTGGCTGAAATCGGCATCCATCTGCAAGACGAAATCTGCGCCGTCCGACAGCGCGCGGCGAAAGCCTGACACATAGGCTGTGCCCAACCCGCTCTTGACAGGGCGATGAATCACGGCTATGCGAGTCTTCAAGCGATTGTAACGCTGGGCCAGTTCGTCGGCGAGAGCGCCCGTGCCGTCGGGCGAGTTGTCGTCAACAATCACCAGGCGTAAACTGGGTATAGGAAGGGCAAACAGGTGATCGACCAACTCCTCCAGATTGCTGGCCTCGTTGTAGGTCGGCACGACTACAGTCAAGGATACGTCCTGCCACGCAAGCGGCGAGAAGGTCGATTGTCCCGGATTTTCAGTAGCTGGCACTGGGCAGGTTTCGGATCGGTTCACGTTACGGTATCGTTCTGATCGGAAGGCTGCATAGCGGCACTTTATCACGTCTTGAACCCTGCCAGTTGCCGCACAAAGTCAGTCGTTCAGGTCTATGGCGGACATTAGAACACAACTATTGCCAATCTGCCATAAGATCGCTATACTGAAAGTTCACGGCACGAGTATATCTCCAGGATGTATTTCGGCGGTCACAGTGCTGCCCTCGGCCATTTCCTCATTGGCCCAAGACAGAAAAACACTGCCCGTACCAGGCACAGGGGCGAAATCAACAGATGAACTGCACGGACAACCGGAAGAGAAAATCCAATCTACCCATACTGAAGAGAATATACATCAACTCAGCCGAGCCGAAAAGAATTTCTCATCTCTTGCCCCTTTTCGGCCTGCTGCTGTTGGCCGCGTGCGTGCCGATTTCTGAGGATGACATTGCCCCTGCGTCCCCGCCTGCCCCCATGGTTGAAGTAGAGCAGAATATCCTTCCTCCGGGGATCGTGCTACTAACGGATGGCGGCACAGGCGTCGATCCCGAGGGGATAGACGGAAACACAGCTGCCGAAGAGGATACACTGCAAGTGGCGACGCTGACCATCAAGAGGCCGAACGTCAATATCCGCAGCGGCCCCAGCACAGACTTTCAGATCGTGTCCAAAGCAGTGGAAGGCGATACCTTAACAACAACTGGCAAGACTGAAGAGGGCTGGTGGCGCATCTGCTGCGTCGCCGGGACCGACGATGCTCCCGACAATCCAGCGCAGACGGCATGGATCTCCCAGACTGTGGTGGAGCCTGACGAGGCCGCCCAGGCTTTGCCTGCCCTGCTGCCTCTTTTCCCTGAAGACCTGTCGGCCCGTTGGAATGTTCAGTACGAATGTGGATCCAGGCGTTGCGCTGTGAGCGAGTGTGCAGCCGTCTCCAGAACGGAGGTTCACAATAAGCGCGACCTGCGTTGGCTGGAGATTAACCGCATCGTGACGTGGGAGGAGGCCTGCGGGGAAGATTCCACGTGGCCGCACCAGATCGACCGCATCGAAGGCACCGAGCGATATCCCAACAGCACCGGCCTGTTCTTTTTCAACTACTGGGTAGGCCCCCGTCCTGGGGAGGCGAACGCACTTTTTCGTCTGAACACCGGCGAGGAGATCCAAGCCTGGTGCAACGATGATCAGGAGGCGGAAGTCGTAGAAGAGAGCGGCTGGTCGACGATTTACAATGGACAGACATGCCACGACATTCGAACGGGGATGCTCGTTTCCATGCAGTATACCAAGCGCTGGTTCTTCACGGGTGAATTTGAGGGCGATCGATACGAGCGGGCTTACTTTGGCGATTACGAAATCTATAGAGTCATGCTGGATCAGACCAATGCGCTGCTCGCCATTACCAATGCAAGGGCCGCCGAGTAGAGCAACATTTCATGCAGTCCGGCCACTTTTGTCGCCACCCACGACAGCCCAGCGGGACATCAGCATTGAACACAATCGCGACGGTCAGCGCGGACCTCTTTCGTCAGGATACCGGCGTAAACTGCATTCGACCCAAATAGCTTTCCAATTCCTGCTTCGCCTTTTCGGCGTAGGCCGCGTAGCGTTGGCGCTTGTTGCGGACGCGTTGCTCAAGGGGGGGCAACAGGCCCATGTTGGCCTTCATGGGTTGGAAGTCGTCAGCCGCAGCATTGGTGATATAGTGAAACAGAGCGCCGCTCATTGAGGCGCGCGGCATCTGCATGAGCGGTTTTTCGTCCAGCAGGCGCGCCATGTTGATCCCGGCCAGAAGCCCTCCCAGCGCGCTGCCCACGTACCCTTCCGTGCCGGTGATCTGTCCGGCGAAAAAGAGATCCTCTCGTCCCTTGAATTGCAGCGTCGCATGCAGGAGCGTCGGACTATTGATGAACGTGTTGCGATGCATCTGTCCCAGACGCACGAATTCTGCATCCTGTAGACCGGGAATCATCCTCAGAATCTCTGCCTGCGCGCCCCACTTTACATTTGTCTGAAAGCCGACCAGATTGTATAGCGTGCCGGCCACGTTGTCCTGCCGGAGTTGAACCACGGCGTGGGGGCGCTGTCCGGTGGCCGGATCGTGCAAACCGACGGGCCGCATCGGTCCAAAAGCCAGCGCGTCCTTGCCTCGCTGCGCCAATACCTCTATCGGCATACAGCCTTCAAAATAGCGTTCCAGTTCTTTGTCCGCGGCGGACAGTTCGATCTTGGGCGCGGCCAACAGCGCGTCCACAAAGGCCTCGTATTGCGACTGGTCGAGAGGGCAGTTGAGATAGTCGCCTTCGTCCGTACCGGCGCTGTCGGCTTTGTCCCATCGGTTACGACGAAATGCGATCGAGCGGTCGATGCTCTCGAAGCTGACGATCGGGGCCATCGCGTCATAGAAGTAGAGATAACGGCCGGTCAGGGACTGGACGGCGCGCGTCAGGGCGTCGCTTGTCAGAGGGCCGGTCGCCAGAATGGTCGGGCCGTCAGGAATGGCCGTTACCTCTTCGCGGATCAGTTCAATTTGCGGATGCGCGGCGATACGGGCGGTGATCTCCTCTGCGAACTCCTCGCGCCCGACGGCGAGCGCCTGTCCGGCGGGCAGCGCGTGCTTGAACGCCGTGCGAATCACGAAGCTGCCCAGACTCAACATCTCGTTCTTGAGAATGCCCAGCGCCCGGTCCGGCAGTGTGCTGCCCATCGAGTTTGAACAGACCAGTTCTGCCAGCCGGTCCGTGATGTGGGCTGGCGTTGGGCGAACAGGCCGCATCTCGTACAGCCGCACGGCAATGCCCCGCTGCGCAAGTTGCCAGGCAGCTTCTGTACCGGCCAATCCCCCGCCCACCACTGTGACTGTCTTGCCCATTCGTCCCTCTGGATAGATAATGAAGAGGACTCTTCACCGGTTCGGCTGCCTGCAACCGATACGCTCCCACCTGGCCCTCTGTCTGCCGTTGCCAGCGTGATATAGACGCCGGTGCAATGGAAAGTGTACCACCGACCCGAATAGCGCCCAAGAATCTCTGAATGAACGTTGTCGATCTGATCACAAAGAAAAGGGACGGCGGGGAGCACACTGCCGATGAGTTGCGGTTCCTGATGAACGGAACTGTCCAGGGCACGATCCCCGACTATCAGATCGCTGCCTGGGCGATGGTCGTTTATTTTCAGGGGATGACGCCGTCGGAGGCGACCGCGCTCACGCTGGCGATGGCCGCCAGCGGAGAGACACTGGATCTGCACGGGATGACGCAAGGCGGTCAGTTGATTGTTGACAAGCATTCCAGCGGCGGCGTCGGCGACAAGACCACGCTGGCAGTCGGCCCGATCGTAGCGGCCTCCGGGTTGCCGGTTGGCAAGATGAGCGGCCGCGGCCTCAGCTTTTCCGGGGGCACAATCGACAAGTTGGAAGGCATTCCCGGCTGGAGCGCGAGCTTGAGCGTGGAACAGTTCCGGCGGCAGCTGCAGGAGGTGGGGTTGGTGGTGGCTGCCCAAACGGCCACGCTGGCGCCCGCCGATCAACGGCTCTACGCGTTGCGGGATGTCACCGGCACGGTTCCCAGTTTGCCTCTCATTGCCGGCAGCATTATGAGCAAGAAGCTGGCTGCTGGCGCTGACGCCATCGTCCTGGACGTAAAATGCGGGCGCGGCGCATTTATGGAATCCATGCCCCAGGCGAGAGAACTGGCCCAGCTGATGGTCTCGATCGGACGCGGCGCCGGTCGGCGGGTGACGGCGTTGATCACGGCGATGGAGCAGCCCTTGGGGCGGGCCGTCGGCAACATCCTGGAAGTGCGAGAGGCGATTGACACGCTCCACGGCAACGGGCCGCAAGACTTCCAGGAGTTGACCCAGGCAGTGGCGGCAGAGATGCTGTTGCTAGGCGATCCCAAACTCCAGCAGATTCAGCATTCGAGAGGGGAAGTGGCCGCTATGGGTCTGGCCCGACACAGAGTGGAGAGCGCCATCGACTCCGGCGCGGCCTTTGCCAAGTTCGTCGAATTTGTCGCCGCTCAGGGTGGCGACGCGGCCTTCGTCGCCGAACCGGAGCGCATGGCCGCCGCGCCCATCTTTCTCGATCTGCTGGCGGAGCGGGACGGCGTCATCAGCGCCCTGGACGCGCGCACGATCGGCTTGGCGGTTGTTGGGCTGGGCGGCGGCAGACAGAAAAAGGAAGACGCAATCGACCACCGTGTGGGCGTCGTACTGGCGGCCAAGGTGGGGGCGCGCGTCCGCACCGGCGAACTGCTCTGTACGGTCCACGCGGCCGATAGAACTGGCGCCCAACTCGCGGCCGCTCAAATTCAGAACGCCTACACAATCACGGACTTGCCAAGTACAAAGTCAGTTGCCGTGGTCGACGCTCCGATCATATTGGAACGAATCACCAGTTGACATTCTGCCTCTGCGCGACCACCGCGCGGTATGTTTCCAGAGTTGACGCGGCGATGGCGCGCCAATCATAGGAGCGGATCACCTCTTGCAGCCCCCGCTCGCGCATCGCCTGAGCCTGGACTGGATCCGAAAAGATCTGCTCCACCGCCCATACGATACTCTGGGGATCGTTAGCCAGCACGGTCAGGCCTGTGCGCCGGTGCTCGACTACCTCGCCCAGGCCGCCTACATCACTGGCGATGACGTTACAGTTGGCGGCCATGGCTTCGAGCGCGACGATTCCGAAGGGTTCATAGAGGCTGGGAAAGATCGCCGCGTCGACCGTGCGATAGAGACAGTTGCGTGTTTCACTGTCGATGAACCCCAATAGCTCCACCGCCTCGCCGATTCCCAGCTCATCCACCAACGGCTGCATCTGCTCGCTGTTCTTCCCGGCCACCAGCAGGCGCACGTTCGGATGTGTCTGGCGCAAAGAAGGGAGCGCGCGCAGCAGCACCTGCACACCCTTCTCCGGCGTGATGCGTCCGATGAAGAACAGAAGCTTTTCGCCGTCAGGCGCATATTTTACTCGCAAGTCCCGAACTTGCTCATCCGAGCAGGACTGAAACGGAGTAATGTCGACGCCGTTGGGGATCAGGGTAACTTTGTCCAGCGGCACGTCGAAATATCTGCCCACTTCACCTGCCATATTGGAGCTACAGACGATAATCCGCCATGCTTCGTAACAGACCTGCCACTCCAGTTGATTGATCTGGTGGCTCATCTCGTTCGGCATGTGGGAATGGTGCCGTCCCCGTTCGGTGGCGTGAATGGTCACGAGCAGGGGAATTTTCCAGTCGTGCTTCAGTTCGATACCGGCGGAGGCAGTCAACCATTCGTGAACGTGGACCAGGTCATAGGATGCGCGACTGTGCAACTCCCTGGCTTTGGCCTCCAGATAGCGGTTGTTGTCGATGACGCTGTTGAACAGATCAAGAGGATTGACTGAAGGCGTTTCCACTCGATAGACCGTAACCGTCTCCGACAGATTCTCGACTTCGGGGGCGTTGCCGCTGTGAGGAGTCAACAGATCCAACTGGAAGGGAACATTGCTGGCGGCGGCCAGGCCCGCGAACGCCTGGACAAGCTCCGCCACATGTTTGCCAATCCCGCCTACGACATTCGGAGGATACTCCCAAGATATGATGAGAAGACGCATTTTGAACTCAACGATGGGTATGATGGGGGTCTGTGCAGGCCAAAGGGCGGTTCGGACTCGACTCGGCTCAGGGGAAAGGGACGACTTCTGTCAACGTGCTCATTCCTGTGCGGTCGAGAGTGAAAACTGCCAGTCCCTGCTTGTCCGGCTGCCCTCCGTGTCCGGCGACCTGCTCTAACGCACGTTGCGTGGCCCGATAGACGGCATAGGCTGTCGGCGTATCCGGGGCGTGCGTTGCTGCCCACTCTCGATACGGACTCGAACTGGCACTGCCGTCCAGCGCGACGCCCCAGTAGACCGGACCAAGCGATTCACCACCTAATTGTTCCTGCAACAGTAAAGAAAAGACCGGATCGCCACCGACGCCCGTAGTCCAGAATGGAACTATACGATTCTTTGACCGCAGGCGGGTCAGAAACGCGGCGCCCGCCTGCGCATTGCCCAGCCAGAGTATGCCATCCACAGACGCTCCGATCTCCGCTTCATCGCCCACAGTAACGGACTTGCCCGTTCTGGCTGACCACTCTTCTGCGGACAACTGGGGCCAGCCGTCGTCCTGGCCTGCAAGCACAATCCTCTGACCGTCGATCAGAGCCAAGAAGGCGGCGACCAACGCCTGCGCCCTCTCAGCTGAGGACGGCGCCGTGGGCACCTGCCAGGCGACATCGGTAGTGGCGATGAGATCGGCGACGGCCGCGACCTGCCGCGGTTGCATCGGTCCGACGACGGCCACTACGCTGCCGTCGCGCAACAGTTTCGCGGCCGCGCGGCGAGCCTGTGCCGAATCAGCGGACGTGTCCAGCGCGAGGGGAAGGACCTCCACATCGGGCAGCGGATGCTCTGCCAATGCAGCCCGCATTGCCGACAGCGCTTCGTAACCGCTCTCACGGTGCAGCCCTTCAAAGGGGGCCAGCAGACCGATCTTGACAACCGGCCGCGTGGAGACGCAGGCTGTGAGCGCAACAGCGATAGCCAAGTAGCGGCAGATGACACGCCCTAACAGGCGGGACGCACCTATCGTAGCATAGGCCCTAGTCTCCTCGGAAGGTCCAGACGTGCCGGTCATGCCGGTCATGCCGCTCGATTTTCGTCCCCAAGTGCAGCCCAAACGCATCATAAGCAGCTTATTCGTCTCTTGATACTGCCGATTTAAGGCTGGTATCCGTAGATCGCCAGGTTGCGCTCGTGCTCAGCCAGCGTCCGCGCGAAGGCATGGCGACCGTCATCGCCGGTAGCAACGAAGAAACAGTAGACCGTCTGACTAGGACTCTTGGTCGCTTCGATGGCGAGCAGGCCGGGGCTGGCGATGGGGCCGGGCGGAAGTCCTGGATTGAGGTAGGTATTGTACAAACTCTGCACCTCGGCGTACTCTTCAATCTTTTGTGGCTTCCACCACCAGTTGCCGGTCGTGCCTTTGGCATATTGCACGGTTGGATCGGCCTGCAGGTAGCGCCCGCCCACATCTGGGCAAGCGCCGTTGAGCCGATTGAGATAGACGCTGGCGATCAGTGGGCGCTCATCCCCCTGCACTGCTTCCCGTTCCACGATCGATGCCAACGTAATCAGATCATAGTCGCTCAGGCCGCTGCTTCCACCGATCAGGCCATCCGTGCCCACCCGTTTCTCGAAGTTTTCCAACATGGAGGCCAACACGATTTCCGGCTCGCTGACATTAACGGGGAAGCGATAGGTGTCAGGGAAGAGATACCCCTCCAGCGACGCGGCGACCGGAAGCCTCTGCAAAAAATCGTAATCGTCAAACAGACTCAAGCTCCGAGGCTGCCGCACAGCCGTCAGAAAGCGCTCGCCATCGATCACGAAGTTCTCGGCCAGCCGTTCGGCGATCTCCTCAGCCCGAAAGCCTTCGGGAATCGTCACCAACACCTCTTCAAAGCGGGCCTGCTGCAACTCTTGCGCGATCTCCGGCATAGTCATCGACTCTGCCAACATGAAACTGCCGGCTTCGATGTTCCTGTCCAGCCGGTTCACCCGCAGGTATAGATTGAACAGTTCCGCGTCGCGAATAAATCCGGCTGCGGCGAGGCGGGCGGAAATAAAACGGGCCGGTTCGCCGAGATTGATGGTAAATGGGCGGGGGCGAGGTTCCGTACTCGCAGGAATCTGCAGCTGATCCTCTTTCAGGCGCAGATTCCAGGCGAGGATCTGCGCCTCTATGTATTCCGGCGTCAACGCATCTTCACCCCTATTCGGATCGATCAACGCAGCGGACTGCTGTTCAATCGCCAGAAACTGCTCCGTCAAGTGTGCGTTCGCCACGCTCCCCACGCCCCACAGAACGACAAGGACTAAAGCCAGAAATCCGACCCGGACCAGGTTGAGGAAGACGGATTCCCCTTGAAATTGTCTATTGGAAGAGCGAACGGGTACTTTCTCAAACACGGTTACGCATCCATCTTATTGGGCCGCCGAGGGCCTGCCCTGCAAACATCGGGCGCCGCGACAATTGTATCACTTAGCTGATCCAAGACCAACGCCAGGGGCGTGTGGAGAGTTCCCACCAGCATAGGTCCCGCCGCCGTGCTTCTCTGGTTACTTTGGTCAGTTCCAGATTGTCTGCTATGCTAAATTGAGGCTTGTGCGGTGGGTTTCAGTTTCCGCAAAAGCGGAACCGCAACGGCCAGATTGAAGGGTTGATTGACCGCGCTGCCCCCGCCAGGTTGTCTTTATCAGTTTTGCAGGAGCAAACATTTTGAAGATTTTTTGGCGAACAAGTTTTCCATTGCAGCGCCAATACAAAAAATCATCAAAAGCACTCCTATGGACGTTACCTATCTCTGGCATCTGACCGCCAGCGGTCTTGCCTTTCTTGTGCCCGCGGGCTTAATCCTGGTCGCCGCGTCCGGTCTGAAACGCCAGCGGGCCTGGGATGCCGCGCTGGGCGGGCTGGCGGCTTTCTGTTTGGCCTGTCTGGGCTATTGGGCCGTCGGCTTCGCCCTTCAGTTCGGCAGCGTCGGTTACCTCTACCCCGACAATCCGGAACTGGCCGGCCTGGTGCGGGGGTGGATTCCGCTTCCCGAAGGTTGGGGAATTGGCTGGATCGCTGCGGGGCTTGAGGGCTGGTTCCTCGCCGGCGCGGCGGCGACTCCCACCGCGCTGGGCCTCTTTCTGGCGCACGTTCCCTGGGCCATGGCCGCGGCGATGTTGCCTGTAGTGGCTCTGCGCGGGCGCGCGCCGGCTGTGGCGACTTTGATCATCGCCCTACTGGTCGGCGGCTTTGTCTATCCGCTGGCCGGGAACTGGATACAAGGCGGTGGTTGGCTGGCCGCGTTGGGCCGCAATCTCGGTCTGGGGCATGGCGTCGTCGATTTCGGCGGCGCAGGCTCCGTCTTCCTCGTGTCTGCCTCCTCTACGCTGGCCGCATTGCTGGTGTGGCTGCCCCAACGGGACCCTCAGCCCCTGTCCGATCCTGAATTGCCCTCAGTCCATCTGCCGATGCTGGCCGTCGTGGGCGCGCTGTTCGTCATGGCTGGGGTATTGGGATGGGTGTGGGCAAGCCCTGTTCAGCAGGTGGGCGTGGAACCTTTCACCGCCATGCGTACCGCTGTCAACGGCCTGCTCTATGCGGCCGGGGGCGTAATAGTTCCGCTCCTCTATACATGGTTCGTCACCGGGACGAGCGACCCAGGGATGGGCGCGCGTGGACTGGTGGCAGGAGTCATTGCCGGATTGGCCGCGGGTCCCTTTCCAGGGCACTTGGGCGCGTTGCTGATCGGCCTGCTCGCCGGGGGAAGTGTGCCTTTCATAATCTTCTCGCTCAATAGAGTGTTCCGCCTGAACGACAGCGCCGGCATCATTGCTACCAGTGGGCTGCCGGCAGCGATCGGGCTATTGTGCGTGGGGATCTTCGCTGATGGCGCCGCGGGCGCGGGTTGGCAGCAGATTGGAGTGGGCAGCTATTTGGGCGTCTCCGGTCAGGGTGTGACAGGTCTGTTGGCCGCGCAGAACTTTGAGTTCGACTTTCCCGGCCAGCTTCAGGCGCAGATCATCGGCATAGCAGGATTGAGCTTATGGGGATTCATTAGCGGTAGCCTGATCTGCGCGCCATTGGGCTTGGTGTTCAAGGGAATTGAGCGGGCAACTCAGGGGGAGGACTCCAGAATCCGTCAGCAACCTCAACAAGATAGCTCGCCGGCATGGGAGGAGGCGCGCAAGAGAGGGCAAAGAGAGGAAGCGCCGGTTGTGCAAGAGGTGACCGCGCCGCAGGCGGCAAGAATACCAGCAGACGAGCCTCGCTTTGAATGAGCTCATGTGCGTTCACATTGAAAACCGGATATTCCCCAGAATTGCGTATTGCCTATTCCGTACTGCGTAAGGGCAGGCAAGACGAAGATCTTCCGTTGCCCATTGTGAGCGAAAAGTCTCGGTGTCAAACGGGATTCACATTAGTTACGGGACAGAGGCCAGAGAACAACGCGTCAGCGTGGAGTACTGTGCGCCGCCTCGGCCCAGCACGCTGCGGATGAAATAGAGGTCGCGAACGGTCCAGTCGATGTTCAGTTGGGGCATTTCCTCGGCGGCTGCCCGGCGCAACTGTTCTGATGCCGTGCGCACGGCTGCACGCGAGGCATTGCGAGCGCTGCGCGCCAAGGAAATATGGGGCGAAAAGGGCTTCCTTTCCGCGTCAAAGCCTACCTGCCTGGCCAGGGATTCGACTTCGGTCTGCACAGCCTGCAACGCCTCGGTTTCACCTCTGATCCCCACCCAAAGCACGCGCAGATTGTTCCACGAGCTAAAACAACCTAACCCTGACAGTGACAGCGTGAACGGTCGTTGCGCCGCCGCTATCTCGGCCAACCCGACCTGCATCTGTTTTCGCTGATCCTCTTCCGTCTCTCCCAGAAAGCGCAAGGTAAGGTGCAGATTGTCTGTATTCGTCCAACGCAAGACGGCGTCGGCATCGTGGCGCGCCAAGCGATCGCGCAGGCGCTGTTGCTCCGTACGCAACCGCTGTCTAACGTCTGGAGGAATCTCTATTGCGACGAACGTGCGCATTATTCGGTCACTGTTTCTCGAATCAGGGCGTGGCGCAGCGCGGCTCAGCGCAGCAGCGCCTTCAGGTCTGCGGTCAACTCCTCCGCGGTCACATCTGCGCGGAAAAGTCCCAGCCAGTTCCCTTTGCGGTCGATCAGATAGACGCCGGAGGAATGATCAAGAAGATAGTATTCATCCGCCAGGCTCTGGCCTTCCGGGGGCTCGGAATAGAGACCGTAGGCCGGTTTGAGCGCCTCCAACTCGTCCTCCTGGACCCGCACGCCGTAGAACTGTGGATGGAAGGCCAGTACATAAGGCTCCAGGCGAGCGAGATTGTCGCGCTGCGGGTCGATGGAGACGAAGACAACTTGGAGATCGGCAGCCAGGGCGGGCGCATCCTCCTCCAACGCACGTTTAGCTGCAGCCAGCTCGATCATGGTCAGCGGGCAGACATCCGGGCAAAACGTATAGCCAAAGAACAGAAGGACGGGGTCGCCTTTCAGATCGGCGAGAGCGAAAGGCGAACCATCGAAGTTTTGCCCTCGAATCGGCGCTGCCGGCTCAAACTCATCGAATACTGTGCCCGTAAACTCATGCTGACTACAAGCAGCCAAGAGTAGCAGCAGCACGGCCAAGAGAGCGCGCGGCGGGGGGCGCATCTGGCGGCTCGCCCTGACCCGATGCGGCTCACGGGGCAGCCGTCTATCGGAACACATATCTGTTGAGGAGGTTCTCCAGGCGTTGCGTCTCATCACAATTTTCCCAACCCAACCTGTTGGCGGAAGTTGCCATCCCGCGTTATCTAATCCATCCCTGGCGGCTAGATGGCGCTCCCCCTGCCCGGTCGGTCGAATCATCCACATTCCCGTGCCAGCCATTTTAGCATATGCCTTGCTCACTTTATCAAACAACAACTTTGAAGATTTTTCGTATTGGTGGTGGCTTTGAAGACTGTTCCGCCGAAAGAATCTTCAAACTGTGCCCTTGCCGCCGACGAGAAGAGACCCTCTCTATGGGAATCCTGGTATTCTGTTTATCCACACATCCCGAAAATCCTGATGCAAACAATGCCTGTCCGACAGTCAAAGACATACGCAGAAATCAAATATCACGGCGGAAATTGACGAATGCCCCGGCCCGTGCTAATGTTCGATGTTGGCGCGACTTGCTATCGAATCGAGCGCCGATGGCATTGACGGACTCAGGAGTGGACATTGATGAGCGACTTTCTTACAGTTTCCCAGGAGGTTGGCATTGGCCTGCCCGCCTGGACCGATCAGCCCGATCCCAGGCAGATCCTGCGCGAGAGCGATCCCGAAATATACGGTGCGATCGAGTTGGAGCGACAACGACAGACCAACGGCATCGAACTGATCGCCAGCGAGAACTACGTCTTCCCGGAGGTGCTGGCGGCGGCGGGCAGTGTGCTGACGAACAAGTACGCCGAGGGCTATCCGGGGCGGCGTTACTACGGCGGCTGCCAGTACGTGGACATCGCCGAGAACATTGCCATCGAACGGGCGCAGGCGCTCTTCGGCGCGGAGCGGGCCAACGTGCAACCCCACTCCGGCGCGCAGGCCAACGCCGCTGTCTATATGGCGCTGTTGAAGCCGGGGGACACGGTCTTGGCGATGAAACTGGATCACGGCGGCCATCTGAGCCATGGCTTCCATCTCAACAGTTCGGGCCACTACTACAACTTCGTTCACTACGGCCTCGATCCCGAAACGGAGCAGCTCGACTACGACATCATCCGGCGGATGGCCGCGCAACACCGGCCCAAGCTGTTATTGGTGGGCGCCAGCGCCTATCCCCGCCACTTCGACTATCCCGAACTGCGCGAAATCGCCGACGAGGCCGGCTGTCTTCTGATGATGGATATGGCCCATGTCGCCGGGCTAATCGCCGTCGGGCTGCATCCTGACCCCGTGCCTTACTGTGATGTCGTGACAACCACAACGCACAAGACGCTGCGCGGCCCCCGCGGCGGCCTGATCCTGTGTAAAGAGGAGCACGCCAGGGCGATCAATCGGGCGGTCTTCCCCGGAATGCAGGGCGGCCCGCTCATGCACATCATTGCGGCGAAGGCGGTCGGCTTCAAGCTGGCGATGGAAGAGTCATTCGCCGCCTACCAGCAGCAGGTGCTGAACAATGCGCAGGTGTTGAGCGACACCTTGCAGCAAAAGGGCTTGCGCAGCGTCTCGGGCGGCACGGACAATCATCTCTTGCTGATCGACCTGAACAGTCTGGCCAGGGAAGAGATAAACGGCAAGGCGGTGGAGTTGGCTCTCGATAACGCAGCGATCCACTGTAACAAGAATATGAGTAACTACTCAGCCTCGTCTGGGAAGTTGTTTGAAAAAGAACGGTCATCGGCAAAAAGGCCAAAAATGGCTGCCGGAAAGCGTGAATCCTCCATCTACACGCCATAATTCGCACCATTTGTGCCGTTTTGATCCGAACCTGACCTTTTCAGACAGATTCCAAACACGATTTATTACACTTGGATGACTTGGTTGCCCATTGAAAGTCGCACTTTGGGTAATGGCTGAGTAGTTACGAATATGATTCCCTTCGACACGCGCAAGGCGATGGTTACAAGCGGCATCCGCCTGGGCGCGCCCGCGGCCACCACACGGGGGATGAAAGAGCCGCAGTTTGAACAGATCGGGCGCTGGATTGCGTCGATAGCCCACGAACCCAACCATACGGCGTTGCAAGAGGCTGTGCGCGACGAGGTGCTGGAAATGGTGCAGGCGTTTCCGGCGCCGGCGTAATTGCGCATATTGCCCTGAGCCGACTCCACGTCTGCGGGACCTTGGCGGAGGGCAAAAAAGGAAGGCGTCTGTGGCGAGCAGAGTCAGAACGCAATACATCTGTAGCGAGTGTGGCAGCGCGCAGATGAAGTGGATGGGCAGGTGCCCGGATTGCGGCCAATGGAACTCGCTGGAAGAGAGCCGCATCCACGAAAGCGCCTCTGCCTTGAGCGGCGGCCAGTTGGAGGGCGCGCCGACTCCCCTGCCTCTGCCCGACATTCCCGAAGAGCCATCGCGCCGCCTCATTCTCGATAACCCGGAGCTGAACCGCGTACTTGGCGGGGGCATCGTGCCCGGCGCAGGCATTCTTGTCGGCGGCGATCCGGGCATTGGCAAGAGCACATTGCTCATCCAGACGGCGGCGGACGTGGCGCGCAAGGTCGGGCAGGTCCTGTACGTCAGCGCCGAGGAGAGCGCCTATCAGATCAGGCAGCGGGCCGCTCGCCTAGGGCTAAATGATGAGCGACTGTACATTCTGGCCGACACGATCCTGGAGCAGATCCTCGAGCAGATCGGGCGGTTGAAGCCCTCGCTGGTGATCGTCGATTCCGTTCAGGCCATCCACAGCAACGCCAGCGGCAGCGCGGCCGGTTCCGTATCCCAGGTAAGAGACTGCGCCGCCCAACTGTTGCGCCAGGCCAGGCAGCTCAACATTCCGCTCTTCCTCGTCGGCCACGTGACCAAAGAGGGCGCCATTGCCGGGCCGCGCGTGCTGGAGCATATGGTTGACGCCGTCCTCCAGTTGGAAGGGGAGCGCTTCCACGCTTATCGACTGCTGCACTCGGTCAAAAACCGTTTCGGCAGCACGAATGAAGTGGGCGTCTTCGAGATGACGGAGCGGGGTATGGCGCCGGTTGCGAACCCCTCGGCGCTGTTTCTGGCGGAACGGCTCCCCAACGCTGCCGGCAGCGCCATCGCCGTGCCCTTGGAGGGCAGCCGGCCTCTGCTGGTTGAAGTGCAAGCTCTGGCCAGCACGACAGCGTTCAGCCAGCCCCGACGCACCGGCAATGGAGTAGATTTCAACCGTCTGCTGCTGGTTACGGCTGTGTTGAGCAAGCGCCTGGGCCTTTCACTGGGCGCCCAGGACATCTTTGTCAATGTAGTTGGCGGGCTGCGCGTCGGGGAACCGGCGGCAGACCTGGCGATTGCGGCGGCCATCACCAGCAGCTATCGCGATGTGCCGATCTCTGCGGAGGTCGCGCTTCTGGGCGAAATCGGTCTAAGCGGCGAACTGCGCAGTGTCAGCCAACTGGCGCTCCGTCTGCGCGAGGCGGCCAAACTCGGCTTTACGCGCGCGATCGTGCCCCGCCATGCGCTCAGGCGCAGGCAGTCAGGCTCAGACCAACCGCCTGCGACCGGCCATCCGAACTCAGATGCGCCCGACCTTTATCCTGAAATCGAAATCATCGGCGCGCATACGGTTGCAGACGCACTGGACGCCGCGCTGGTGAAGTGAGAAACCCTTATTGGAGAAAACCGATGTCCAAATTGACTGAGATTGATCCCTACCAGCAGTTCGTGCGCGAGCTGTTCCATAGCGACGATGACGACCTGACCCGCCTGCAAGCGGAAGCAGACACAGCCGGTCTGCCCCACATAAGCATCGGCCCGGAGCAGGGCAAGTTCCTCCAGGTTTTGATCCAGTTGACCAACGCCCGCAAAGTTCTGGAGATTGGCGTATTGGGAGGATACAGCGGGGCGTGGATCGCGCGGGCGTTGCCGGCGGACGGCAAGCTGATAGGTCTTGAACTGGAGCAGAAGTACGCCGATTTTGCCCGCGAACAGTGGCGGCGCATGGGGTTGGCGAACAAGATAGAGGTTCGGGTCGGCTCCGCGCTCGACAATCTTCCGGGTTTGGCAGACGAGGCGCCATTCGATCTCATCTTTATCGACGCAGACAAGAACAACTATCCCGACTATCTGGACTATGCGCTGCAATACAGCCGCCCGGGCACAGTAATCTTGGGCGACAACGTTCGTATGTGGGGAAGTCTGGTCGATCCTGAGCAGCAGGACTCGGATTGGGTGCAGGGGATGCGCCGATTTGCACGCGAACTAAGCCAGGATGAACGGCTTGTCAGCACGGTCGTTCCCTACGCCGACGGGCTGGCGATGGCGGTGGTGAAGTAGCCGGACGACAACCAGTGACCAGCACAACCTCTGGCCACTGGTTCTATCGACTCAGCGCGCCAGGAGAGGCCCGAGCGGTCGCCCGCCCAGCAGGTGAAAGTGCGTATGGAAGACTTCCTGACCGCCATACGGGCCGATGTTGGTGACGAAACGCCAGCCGTCTGAGGCGACACCCTCCTGCGCGGCCAACTGCCCGGCGACCTGCGCAATGCGGCCCATCAGTTCCGCCTGCTCATCGCCCATCTCGCCAAGGTCTCTGAAGTGCCGGTTGGGAACGATCAGCAGATGCACCGGGGCCTGGGCTGAAATGTCCCGAAATGCTGTGACGAGTTCATCCTGGTACAGCTGTTCCGAGGGCAACTCCCCCGCCACGATCTTGCAGAAAATACAGTCTTCGCTCATGAGATTCCTTTCTTCATGCCGACGCCCTCAGTTGTTTCAGGTTGTCGAGTCGGGCGCTTCTCTTCCCTCTAACTAAAGGTTGACGCTGTCGTTTTTGTCCTGTATGGCCTGCTCGCGGTCGCAGCGCGTGCCAACCTTCAGGCTGGTGGATATGCGCGGCGCGCCCATCCCATGCACAACCTCATGGCAGCGCTTCACGGCGGCGAAGACCTCATCCCACTCGCCCTCCACTTTCGTGCCATAAGCGTGCATGGTATGGCGCAGACCGGCGTCGTCAAGGATGCGCTCACAGACTGCGACATACTTGGAAACTGATACACCTGCTCAAGCCGACGGTGACGACGCAGAGGTCAATGGTAACTCCCCTGGCTTCACCCGATTACGATGTTCACCAGTTTGTCGGCAACGACAACGACCTTGCGCACCTGCTTGCCGTTCATCCATTTTTGCACGTTGTCTGAAGCCAGGGCCATCGCCTCCAGCTTCTCTTTGGCGGTATTCGGCGCGACGTTAAGCTTGTCGCGCACGCGGCCGTTGACCTGCACAACAACGGTAATCTCGTCCTCTCTGGCCTTGTGCGGATCGGCCTGCGGCCAGCTCTGCTGGTGGACGCTCCCACCATCGGCAGCGCCGTTCCCCGACCGCTGCCATAGCTCCTCGCTGATATGGGGGAAAATTGGCGCCATCAGCAACAGCAACGATCGGACCGACTCCTGCCAGATCGATGCCTCAGCGTCAGCCGCGACAGTCTCCTTTACTCTGATCAAATGGTTGTTGAACTCCATCAACGCGGCAATGGCCGTGTTGAAACGAAAGCTGCCGAGGTCCTCCGTAACCTTCAGAATCGTTTGGTGCAGCTTGCGCTCCAGGCCGCGTGCATCTTCCGCGCTGGCTGTGCCGCTCGCGTTCGGCTCGTCGACAACGACGCTCCATACCCGGTAGAGGAAGCGGCTCACGCCTTCGATCGCGCTCGGGTCCCACGGCCCGCCGTGCTCCCACGGGCCGATGAACATCAGGTAGCCCCGCACTGTGTCTGCGCCGTGCTTGTCCACGTATTCGTCCGGGTTGACGACATTGCCGCGGCTCTTGGACATCCGCTCGCCGTCCGGCCCCAGGATGATGCCCTGATTGAACAGGCGCAGCATCGGCTCGTCAAAGTCAACCACGCCCATGTCCTTCAGGGCCTTGGTAAAGAAACGCGTGTACAGCAGATGCATGGTGGCGTGCTCGATGCCGCCGGTGTACTGATCGACCGGCAGCCAGTATTGGCCGCGGGCGCTGTCCCAGGGCATATCGTCCGCCGCCAACGGCATGCCCGCCTTGTGGTAGGGATCCACATAGGCGTACTGATACCAACTGGAGCACATGAACGTGTCCATCGTGTCCGTTTCCCGCTCGGCGTCGCCATTGCAGCTGGGGCAGTTCACGTAGCGGAAGCCCTCGTGATAGTTGAGCGGGCTTTCGCCGGTGGGCTTGAACTGGGCATCGTCGGGCAAGCGCACGGGCAGGTCGGCATAAGGAACAGGCACCGTCCCGCAACTGTCACAGTAGATCATGGGGATGGGCGTACCCCACATCCGCTGGCGGCTGATCAGCCAGTCGCGCAGGCGGTAGTTGACCGCGCCGACGCCCCTCCCATTCTGGTCCAGCCAGGCGATTGCCGCTTTGACGCTTTCGCCTTCCTCCTTGCCCACGGGCGTGCCGTCCAGCGGCCCGGAGTTGATCATCACGCCTGCGCCGGGCCAGGCAGATTCCAGGTCTTCGGCGCTGCGGACGTGACCGGCTTCGCTGTCCGCCGGAGGCCGCACCACCAGTTGGATCGTCAGGTTGTGCTTTTTGGCGAACTCGAAGTCACGCTCGTCATGGCCCGGCACTGCCATGATCGCGCCGGTTCCGTAACCCATGAGCACGTAGTCGGCAATCCAGATCGGAATGCGCGCCTCGTTGACAGGATTGATGGCATAGCCGCCGGTGAAGACGCCGGTCTTCTCTTTGTCCTCGGCTGTCCGCGCGATTTCATCCAGGCGGCTCGCTTGCTCCACACAGGCCGCGACCGCGTCGCGCTGCTCGTCGGTGGTGATCTCATCCACCAGAGGATGCTCCGGCGCCAGCACCATGAAGGTCGCGCCCCACAGCGTGTCGGGCCGCGTCGTGAATACCTCAATCGGGGCGCCCGTCTCAGTCATAAACATGACCTGGGCGCCGTCGCTGCGCCCAATCCAGTTCGTTTGCATCACCTTTACCGGCTCCGGCCAGTCGATCTCGTCCAGGTCGGCCAGCAACGCCTCGCTGTAGTTGGTGATGCGAAACTTCCACTGGTTCAGGTCCTTCTTGATGACCGGCGTGTCGCAGCGTTCGCAGTGGCGATCTTCGCCCCAGACCTGCTCGCGCGCCAGGGTCGTGTTGCAGTTGGGGCACCAGTCCACCGGCGCGTACTCCCTGTAGGCCAGGCCCATTTCGTACAGTTTGAGGAAGAACCATTGGGACCACTTGTAATACTCCGGGTCGCAACTGACCGCTTCGCGGTCCCATGCCCACATCGCGCCCATGCGCTGCAGCTGGCCTTGCATGCGCTCGACGTTGTTATACGTCCACTCCTGGGGATGCGCATTATTCTTGATGGCCGCATTCTCCGCCGGCAGACCGAAGGCGTCAAAGCCAATCGGGAAGAAGACATTGAAGCCGCTCATGCGGCGGAAGCGCGCGGCGGCATCGCTGGGGGTCATCGCATACCAGTGGCCCGTGTGCAGGTCGCCGGAGGTGTAAGGCAGCATTGTCAATGCGTACCACTTCGGTCTGTCCGGGTCTTCGACGGTATCGTACAGGCCCTGTTCTTCCCAGGTGGCCTGCCACTTGGACTCGATCTCGTTATGCATATACCTGTCAGACATCTTGAGAATCTCCTGTCGCGGAGGATCACTGCTCATAAAACTGCTGATGGTCAGGTTTGAAGATTTTTTTATTGGCGCTCCAATAGAAGACATGCCCGCCAAAAATCTTCAAATAATTGGGTACATAAAAAACGCGATACATGGAAGCCATGTCCGCGCCTGTGCGGACCATATTCCACATCTCACGTCTTCAGTTGCGCCCGCTCTGGCACAGGGAATGCGTCTCGCAATTCCCCGGCGCGGGCTATCTAAGCGCGATGACCCCGCCGACAGAGATGCCGTCGGTGGAGAAGGGGATCGAGGTACGAACGTCACGCGCGCTGTTTTTCATACTGAGGGACAGTATACCACTTTACTTTTTGGCACGGCAAACGGTAGACACCTTCACGCAATAGGACAAACTGTGAACAGTGAGGAGGTCAGGATACCCCTGAAACAAAATCCTCACCCGATCGGTAGAACCCGGACCCGACTTCTACTCTCGTCGACGACAACCAACGCGCCGGAGGACAAATCGGCACCATGCTGCTTGAGGGCAGCTAGGATCGCGTCCCCGAGATGATCCGGCAATACGTCTGCGCCGCGAACCTGAAGCACACTTGGACCGGCCGCGTGGGACAGAGCCAGCATCGTGCCAAAATCCAGGTCGTGGGTAAACACGACATATTCGTGGGTCGCAGCCCACTCCATAATGGCCGCGTCACTGGCCCGCGGATCGCCGACCAACCATGGCCCCTCAGTACCGACACCCACTCGGGCGACAGGTTCATATCGACCAGGAGTTTCACGGTCATGGGAGTAAGAGTGGAACCTCCCTTTCTTCCTGCCTCCATGCTGCATAGGCTAAGGATTGGTCAATATCTTCTCGCTCAAGATAAGGGTATGCGGCCAGAATCTCCTCGGCCGACCGCCCAGCCGCAAAAAGGCCGACCACTGTTCCCACCGTCACCCTCAGCCCCCTAATGCATGCTTTGCTGCCCATGACGTTAGGGTCGAAAGTTATTCTCGGAAATGCTTTCATGCGCTACCTTTCTACGTGTGCGTCATGCATAAGGCGGCCTTGCGCCCAAATGGCGAAGAGTGCGACGTATCTTCGCCATTTTTGCTGCAATTTCGTCAAACGTCGTATCGACACTCTTATCCTTATCTTGTGCCTTGATTGTAGCTACGATCCAGGAGGGTTGCAACTCCGGCGCCGGAAGCGCCTTTGCAATCACGAGCGCTGGTTGGCAGGAAAACGCGTTTCCATTGCAAAAAGACGAGTGTTATGCGCGGGTTCGCAGCTGCTGGCGTGAGATCTCTCCCGGGGCGCATCCCCTGACATACTTCGGTTGCGCTGGAGTCGTTCTATTGTATACTGGCTGACAGAGCGATCCGAGCGTATGTCGGGGAAAGGTAGACTCTATGGAAAAGCGAATTGCTTTTGGCTGGTACGGTGGAAAGTTCAGCCATCTCGATTGGCTATTGCCGTTGTTGCCGGAAGCAAGGCACTATTGCGAACCTTATGGCGGTTCCGCTGCGGTCTTGCTGAATCGAGCGCCTTCCCCTGTTGAGACATACAACGATCTTGATGGCGACGTTGTGAATTTCTTTCGAGTGCTGCGCGAACAGAAAGAACTGTTAATCGAGGCGATCGGTTTGACGCCCTTTTCCAAAGAAGAGTTGACAATCGCCTGTTCAGAATCAACCAATGCTCTGAACGATTTAGAGCATGCACGCAGGTTTTTTGTTCGGGCGCGTCAGGTGCGGACAGGGCTGGCGCAGACCGCAAGCCCGGGTCGGTGGGCACACTGCAGGCTGACCAGCCGCGCAGGCATGGCCGGCGCCGTCTCGCGCTGGTTGGGAAGCGTGGAAGGGCTTGCGGAGATTGCGCAGCGCCTACTGCGTGTGCAGATTGAGAACGCCCCCGCACTCGAAGTGATCCAGCGTTTCGACAGCCCGGATACGCTGTTCTATCTGGATCCTCCATATCCACATGAATCCAGAGGGGACTCAAAGGCTTATGGATATGAAATGACAGACGCCGAACATGAGGAGTTGGCCGAATCGTTACGCCACGCCAAGGGGAAGGTCGCTATCTCAGGCTATCATTGCGCCCTAATGGACAGATTGTACGGGGCCTGGAGTTATGTGGAGGGGCCAGTTAAAAAAGTCCACTCGGTGAAAGATTATAGACAGGAAGTACTGTGGGTCAATTTCGAACTAACCACAGTGGATGCCGTGAACTATCTTCATCAATCCGGTTCCTGTGTACCGGCGGGATTGAGATTGTTATCCTCGACTGTATAGCCTTTTTGCGCCACTTCATTCACCTGTTCCACCGACTGCGAATTCAGTATCTGGAAATGTATCAGGAGCTTCTACTGGCAGAACCAGATAGCGCGGTCAGCCCACCTCTGAAGCGCATCTTCTTGGATCTGCGCATCAATGCCCAGAGCAGTATCTCCGCAGAATAGAGCGCTATCGCCTGGACTACTGATCCACCACCGAGCCGTCCACGTGCAGACGCGTATGCACTGCGCGCGGGACGTAGGGATGGCGCACGGCTGCGTCCTCCGCAAGTTCGATGCCGATGCCGGGCGCGTCGGGTATGATGAGAAAACCGTCCTCCTGAGCTAACGCGCTCTTGACGATTTCGCTCTTGGGCGGCTCGTCCTCCCCTGTGGGATATTCCTGCAACGCAAAGTTGGGAATGCAGGCGGCCAGTTGGATGCAGGCCGCCGTACTGACCGGGCTGAGCGGATTGTGCGGCACCACCTGTACGTGGAACGCCTCGGCCAGGGCCGCGATCTTCTTGGCGTGGCTCAGCCCGCCCACCATGCACACGTCCGGTCGCACAAACTGCACCGCGCCTCGCTGCAACAGAGCCTGGAACTCCCATATGCTGTGCAGGCGCTCCCCCGTGGCGATGGGAATGCCGATTTTGGACGCCACCAGCGCCATCTCGTCCAGATTGTCCGGCGTGACCGGATCCTCGTAGAAAAAGGGATGATACGGCTCGATGCCCCGTCCCAACACAATCGCCTCGCTCGGGGTCAACCGCCGGTGGATCTCGATGCACAAATCCACGTCCCGACCGACCGCCTGCCGGTATGCGCCCACTGTCTCGATGGCGTCCTCGATCATATCCACGTGCGTCTTGAAATAGGGGATGTTCCGACTGTCGTCGAGGAAGGGCGTCAGGTGACCGACGGCAGTGAAGCCCTGTTCCTTGGCACTGACGCAACCGGCGATCAGTTCCTCTTTTGTTTCACCGAAAACGTGAAAGTAGACACGTGCCTTGTCACGCACTTTGCCGCCCAGAAGCTGGTAGGCGGGCACGCCGAAATGCTTGCCGGCAATGTCCCACAGCGCGATGTCAACCGCGCTGAGCGCGCCCATCACCGCCGCGCCGCGGAAATGGCTCCAGCGGTATAGATACTGCCAGTGATGCTCGATGCGCAGCGGGTCCTGCCCGATCAGATAACGTTTGAACGTCTCCACCGCGGCGGCTGACGCCTCCAAAAATCCCCAGGCGCCGGACTCCCCCAGGCCGGTAATGCCGGCGTCGGTGTCCACCTCAACGAACAGGTAGCGGTCAACAAATATCGTTCGCACGTCTGTGATCTGCATTGCACTCTCCCATTAACGAGCATTCAGAGTCAAGTCTTTGGTTGTCAGGCCGCTGCGGACGCGCCACGCCAACAGCGCTCGCACAAGCTCCTGTTTCCTGTCCGCATGAGCAAGGTCATCCCACAAGTTATGAACCTCCTCTGGATCATTTGCCAGATCGAACAGCTGGCCGAAAGGTTCGTCCAGGAAGTGGACCAGCTTCCAGTCGGCGGTGCGCACCATCGTCATATAGTCGGTCGGCAGAGTTCCGTCGCGACTGTGTTCGGCGAAGACGGCATCCCGCCCCGACCACGCCTCCCCTTCCAGAACGGGCAGCAGAGATTCGGCTTCGAATTCGTTCGGCACATCCAGCCCGGCCAGTTCGAGCACCGTAGGCCCCAAATCGAACAGCGAACAGAGCTGGTCCAGGGAGCGGCCACCGGCGAAACGCCCCGGCGCCCACACAATCGTCGGCACGCGGGTGATGGTATCGTACATGGTCCACTTCTGGCTGTGGCCGTGATCGCCCAGGCAGTCACCATGATCCGAGGTGAAGATCACGACCGCGTTCTCCAGATAGCCTTGCTCCTCCAGCGCGGCCAGCAGCTCGCCCACCTTAGCGTCGATCATCGACACGTTCGCCATATAATATGCGCGTTGACGGTGGCGCTGTTCCGGCGTCGGGTCGAGCAGATGCACAACCGAATCGTGATCCACTTCCGAGTTGTGAATGCGCATCTCCTGGAATGGCGGCGGCTGGCCGGCGATCTCCTCCGGCGTCACCGCCTGGATGGGCAACACCTTGTCCAGATAATGTTGGGCGAAGCGAGGCGTGGGATCGTATGGGGGATGGGGGCCGGGAAAGCCGACCTGCAGAAAGAGCGGTCCGTCCGGCTTGGGCTTGTTGCCTACCCACCAGGTCGCGAAATCGCCCACGAACATATCGGAGTGCAGCTCTTCCGGCAACTCCCAATCGAACGCGCCCAGGCTGTCGGCGTAGTCCCCCCGCTGACGGTATAGCACGCGCTGCTGCTTGACGAGGCCGCGGGCGCGCAGGGCTTTGTCCCACTCGTCGTAGTAGTAGCGGCCCTCCAGATAGCGATCCTTGTTCTCCACCACATACCGCTCGTGAAAGCCGAGAGGCGTTTCAAAGGGGGACGTGTGCATCTTGCCCACATTCACGCAGTGGTAACCGCTTTCATTCAGATCCTCCACCCAGGAACGGGTCCAGCGGTCCCCGTTCTTCAAGATGCCGGTGGTGTGGGGATAGTAGCCGGTGAAAAGGCTGGCCCGCGCCGGCGCGCACGAAGGAGCAGTGATGTGACAGTTGGTGAAACTCACGCCTTCCCGCACCAGTCGATCCAGATGCGGCGTCTCCATGGTATCGAAGCCCAGCGCGGCGATCGTGTCGAAACGCTGCTGGTCGGTGATGATGAAGATGATATTGGGGCGGCTGTCGGCCATGCGCTTCAGCTCCTCGGTGCGGTTTACGCCTCAACCCTTGCGCGCAAGAACGCCTTCTTTTCTTCTACATTGAAACAGGCATACTGATTGTCGCGCATATAGCGTCGCGCCAGATCGATCGCCTGGTTTTCGCTGAGCAGGCCATCGGTCATCTCCGCCTGCATCGCTCTTGTGAACCACGTGCGCGCTTGCCGCGCATAGGCCAGGGCCGCGCCCGGGTATCCGGTGTCTCCGCCGAATAGGAAGAGCTTATTGGCCGGGGCCGCGTGAATGAAACGGCGCACGAACTCCATCGAACTGTAGGGGTTGATGCTCCAGGCCCAACACAGGTCGGCGTAGACGTTGGGATAATGTTTGGCCAGGGCGATCAGCTCTTCCGTGTAGGGGTAGGCGATGTGCATGAGGACGAAACGGGCGTCAGGATATTTCGCCAACAACGGCGCCAGATGACCGCTGCGGATGCGGTCCACCGGCATTCGGCTATGTCCGGCGTAATAGCCGGTGTGTATCTTCTGCGGCAGGTCGTGTTCGATGCACAGTTCCACGCCCCTGGCCCAGCACCAGTCGCCCAAACAGAGCCTCGTCGCCTCATCCATCTCGTCGCCGTCCCGCAGGTAGATGTCCAGCGCCCTGGCAGCCTCGGCGTCGGAGCGCTCCTGCCAGCGCAGCGTGCGGTTGTAGGCGTGTTGCGATTTGACCGCGATCGCGGCGGACGAGGAGGAGGCGAAGATCGTCTCCATGACGCGCCGCAGGGAGGCAAGGTCCGTCACCTCCTGGCCCGTGAATTCGCCGATCTCTTCGTGGTTAGGCCGCCCTGAACAGAAATCAACCCAGGAGATGTCATAGAAGAAGAAATCCGGCCCGGACAGGTCGGCCTGGATGTCCATCGATTTGGCGTCGGTCTGTATATGGTCCAGATTGGCCTCATCCCTCAACAGGCGCAGGCGTTCGCCCGGCTGGACAAGCGAGGTATTTCTTTCCTGGGCCGCGGCGATAGTTTCGGGCGTCAACGCATCGAGGCCGTAGAGTTCGTTGGCGATGATGCGCACGGCCTCGCCGTAGCCCGTGTATTGCGCGGTCTCCCACGCATCCTGCACAGGCGCAAAACGGGCGGCCACGTCGGCGTCGGTCTGGTCTAACAGGCGGTCGACCGCCTCCTGGGATGCGCCTGCCACGCGCAGGTCGGCCGGCACGTAGTTCTGGAAAAGTTGGCGCAGAATATCCGGTTGCTCATCCAGATAGAGATGCTCATATTTCATGTGCTCATGGGTATCCACGAGCGGAGTCTGCTGAATGAAGGTGGCAATATCTGTTTGTGAGGACATGGGGTGTCTCAACTCGCTTTCAGTTTGGCCTGCCACTTCTTTCGGAATTTGTTCACTTTCGGACGGATCACGAAGAGGCAGTAGGGCTGGAATCCATTATCCCGGTAGTAGTTCTGATGGTACGCCTCGGCGCGGTAAAAGGTGTCGAGGGAGATCAACTCGGTGACGACCGGATCGTCCCATACTTGCGGCGCGTAGTCGCCAATCAACTCTTCGGCGACCCGTTTCTGCTCGTCATTATGGTAGAGAATCACCGAGCGGTACTGAGGGCCTACGTCATTGCCCTGGCGATTGGACGTTGTCGGGTCGTGCGAGGTGAAGAAGACTTCGAGGATCTCACCAAACGAGATCAGGGTCGGATCGAACAGTACCTGAACTACCTCTGCATGGCCGGTTGTCTTTGTACAGATCTGCTCATAGGTCGGGTTGACGACATGGCCGCCGGCGTAGCCCGAAACGACCTGTTCCACGCCGATCAGCGCTTCATAGAGGGGTTCCAGACACCAGAAACAGCCACCGCCCAGGGTGGCGACTTCCCTTGCGTTCGATTCATTGGTCATTCCACTTTCTCCCTGGCGATTCGTTCTGCGGATTGGCCGCCCGCAGCAGTGTGGCAGGTTGTTGTGCGCAGTGGTCGCGACGGTGAATGGTCATATCTTACCGCAGAAGCAGGGGGAGTCCAACAGAGTCTGTCAAACGGTAATCTGAGTTCGCCTTTTTACGGTCTGCAACTTGCGATGTGAACGATCTGTGATATGTTTCAAAAACCAGCGGCAAGCAGAGCGCAGCCAGCGCCGTTCACCGTTTCAACGATTGCCGATCTCCGACCACGTTTACATAGCCAAAGGAAACTTACAATGATCCGAATCTCCGAAATGCTGCCGGCGCAACCGTCGCCCCTGTGGAGGCTTGTCAAGCAGTGCGGCGTCAACAGTGTGGTGGGGCAGATGGATATGTCCACGATAGATCACCCGGACCCGGACATGAAGCCGTGGGGATTCATGAGCTTGGCGCGGCTCAAGAGCGCCTATGAGAACGCCGGTTTCCGCTTCGAAGTGCTGGAGAGCCGCCCGCCGCTGGACAAGGCCAAACTGGGCCTGCCCGGCCGCGATGAGGAGATCGAGATAGCTTGCGAACTGATCCGCAACCTCGGGCGGTTGGGCGTGCCGGTCTGGTGTACCGAGTGGATGCCGGTCTTTGGCTGGATGCGCACGGCCACGACGATACCGGAACGGGGCGGCGCGCTGGTTACGGGCTTCGACTACGATGTTATGCGCGACGCGCCGCTGACCGATTATGGCGAGGTCAGCGAAGAGCAGCTCTGGGAGAATCTGAAATACTTCCTGGAGATCGTCGTGCCGGTGGCTGAGGAGGCGGGCGTGAAACTCGCCATGCATCCGGACGACCCGCCTCTGTCGCCGATCCGGGGGCTGGGCCGCATTATGCGCAGCGTCGAGAACTTCCAGCGCCTCATCGATCTGGTGCCCAGCCCGGCCAACGGCATCTGCCTCTGTCAGGGCAATTTCACGTTGATGACCGACGACCTGCCCGAAGTGATTCGCCATTTTGGCGCACAGGACAAAATCTTCTTTGTCCACTTCCGCGACGTCCAAGGCGCGCCCGAAAAGTTCAATGAAACTTTTCACGACAACGGGAAGACCGATATGCTCGCCTGCATGAAAGCCTACCGCGAGATCCGCTTCGAAGGCGTGCTGCGGCCGGATCATGTGCCGACGATGGAGGGCGACAGCAACAACGATGCCGGTTACTCTTCGATCGGCAGGCTGTACGCAATCGGCTACATTCGCGGCTTGCGCCAGGCAGTGTACGCCGCGTAACTTCCGCTGGACTTACAATTCCAGCATCCACTCAAAGATCATGTCGTCAAAGTCAAGCAGCTTTTCGTGGCCGTAGTCGGGGTAAATAACGGTCCGTTTGGGCGCGCTGATCTTGTTGAAGGCCGCGTACTGGGTGGAGGGCGGGCAGACCTGATCCATCAGGCCGACGCCCATCATCACCTCGGCGCGGATGCGCGGGGTGAGGAACTGCACGTCGATATAGCCCAGGCGTGTGAAGACCGCTTCCTCGCGCTCGTGGCGCGGGTCAAAGTTGCGAAACCATTCGCGCAACTCCGCATAGGCATTCTGGTCCATATCGAGGTCCCACACCCGTTTGTAGTCGCACAGGAATGGATAGACGGGCGCGGCCCGCTTCACGCGCGGCTCCAGAGAGGCGCAGGCGAGGGTGAGCGCGCCGCCCTGGCTGCCGCCGGTTGCGCCAACGCGGTCTGCGTCCACGTCCTCCATCTCCATCACAATCCGCGCCATGCGGGCCGTGTCAAGAAAGGTCTGACGATAGAGCAGATCTTCCGGCTCGCCGTCCAGGCCGCGCACGATGTGTCCGCGCAGCGTCCAGCCGGGCACGCCGCCGACATCTTCGGAGCGCCCGCCGCCCTGGCCGCGACAGTCCAGCGCGGCGACCGTAAAGCCGGCCGCGGCATAGCCCAGTTTGCTCTGCCAGTCTCCGGCGTTGCCGCTATAGCCGTGAAACATGAGCAGAGCCGGATGGGGCGTTGACGCGCCGCGAGGGCGCAGCAGCTTGGCGTGGACTCTGGCGCCGCGTGTTCCCGTAAAGTACATATGAAAACATTCTACATAAGGAGCCTGAAAGTCGGCGGGCACAAGCTCAACATCCGGATCGATTGAGGCCAGTTCAGCGAGCGCGGCATCCCAATAGTCGTCGAAGTCCTGCGGGCGCGGGTTGACGCCTTGATAGGAGGACAGTTCTTCCTGGGACATGTCAAAGAGCAGTGGCATATCGTTTCCCTTCGGCTTAAGTTTAGTGATTGCTCAACATGGCAAGAGCAGGTTATTCATAACGCGCCGTCTGTATTGTCGCGCTGATCGGACATTGCCCGCAAACGCCGGATTGGAAGAGCGCAACGCGTCGCGACGCAGGCGTTCCCAGGGTGCATCCCGACTTATTGTGCATCCCGACTTAGTGTACGTCAGGGTGCATCCGAGATTATTGCATATCCCCCTGGGATCGCGGGCGTCTCGCCCGCGCCCCGCGTAGCTGACAAGATCGGGCGAGAAGCGCGCCAAATATCCTGGATACTCCCCATCTGCCGAGCCTGTCACCTGCCATAACTGAAGTGTGGTATAATACCTCTGTGCATCGGTCAGGCAAAGCCAACAGCGCCAGCCTCCGTCAACGCGAAACAACGTTTCATTTCGTATAGTAATCATGGGGGGGGGGGGGGTAAAGCGGACAAAGCGGACATTTTTGCAAGAAATTTCCGGAATCCACCCCCTGACAACTCGCTCACACAGCGATTCCCGCGTCACGCCCAAAATCCGGGACCCACACGAATTCGCTGCCCGCGCCCCAAAATGAAATCTCGTCCCCAGCTTTTTGGGGCTGTCCGAATTTCTTAACTGGCGGGTGGGCGCGTCCTGACATGCTGGCAAATGCGCCTGCGCTTTAGTCAGAAGCCATCCCCACATCCCGAAGGCCACAATTCAGACAACGGCTGCGCAAAAATCCTGGATGCACCCGTGTGTCCCGCGACTTGCCTGATCCGCTCATCTGTGCTATACTTCTCCACGACCGCCACCGCGCGCCCAGCCCCCCATACCGCAATCCGGCGCTCGGGTGCCCTCTGGGCGCGCGAAGCGGTAGCGCATCTAACAATGCGCGGTAGCATGACGAAGTGGTAGCGCACCAAATTTCAACTAATTATTGCTTCTTTTTATGGGGGGGTAAAAGCGGACAAAGCGGACACTAAATAATTGGGTAGTGGTCACAAAGTAAGTGGTGAGGGCAAAGTCTGTGTCTGAACTGTGATTCTTGCAGTTCGGAGATTGCCATGATTCGCGGATTCACGGACAAGAATGTCCATGCATCCAGATTGCCAGATCACTTACTATTCGACCACTACCAATAATTGTATATCTTAGAAAATATCGACCCTGCCAGCCAGGTTTCCCGACCGAACATGACACCAATACCCTACAACCCGCGCTCATATAGCGAAGCGGTAGCGCATCTAACAATGCGCGCTCATAGTACGAAGCGGTAGCGCATTCAACAACCGGCGCTCATAGTACGAAGTGGTAGCGCATCCAACACAAGGCTTCTATCGGTGCAGGAGAGCCATCTTTGACAGAGGCGCGACAAAAAATCCCGGTTGGCATTTTGAAGATTTTTTGGCGGAACTGTCTTTCTTCTAACGCCATTACAAAAAACTGTCAAAACTGGCCCTACCCACCTCCTCCGTTCCCAACCTCAGCAAGCCTCCCTCCTTCCCAGAGCAACGATGCAAGAAATCTGGCATGCACCCCGAACCTCCAGCAAGTTGACCTCTCTGACAAACTGAGATACCCTTTCTCCATCTCGTGTCCCGGAGACGTTGGACACGGGTGGATTTGACCATACTCGGTAGATCAAGTTCCCAAGCCAGCACAATCTCAGCCAATTGAACTCCTCCAGAGAGGCAGCGTTGTCTTCGAGTGCGCACCCCAATTGACCAGCCGTCAAGACATGCAGGTAGACATGATTCGTTGCGTCCTGGGTGTCGAGGCGCAGAGGACGAACCGTTCGATAACTTAACAGACAAACAAATCAGACGGAGAGAACATCGACATGAAATCTGAATCATCCGCCTGGAGTGCCCTCAGATTCCGCTGCATCGGCCCGCCCAGAGGCGGACGCGTGGTCGCGACCGCCGGTCATCCGACCGACAGCAACGTTTTCTACTTCGGAGCGGTGGCCGGTGGCGTTTGGAAAACGATCGATGGCGGCCACTACTGGGAAAACATCAGCGACGGGCAGTTCGATGCCTCTTCGGTAGGCGCGATCGCGGTTGCGGAGTCCGATCCGAACGTCATTTACGCAGGGATGGGGGAGTCGACGATCCGGCTGGATGTAAGCTGGGGAGACGGGGTCTACAAGTCGACCGATGGCGGCGAAACCTGGAACAACGTAGGGTTACGCGATAGCCATCACATCGGCCAGATCCGTATCCATCCACAGAATCCGGATATCGTCTATGTCGCCGCGCTGGGACACGCCTTTGGGCCGAACGATGAGCGCGGCGTCTATCGCTCCACCGACGGCGGCAGCAGCTGGGAGCGCGTTCTGCATGTCAGCGACAAGGCCGGCGCAGTGGATCTCACGCTGGATGTCACCAACCCGCGCATCATGTATGCCTCGATCTGGCAGGTGCATCGCCACTTCTGGGAGTTGATCAGCGGTGGGCCGGACAGCGGCCTGTGGAAGTCAACCGACAGCGGTGACAACTGGACGGACATCAGCCGCAACCCGGGCCTGCCACAGGAGGGGATCCTGGGGAAAATCGGCGTCTCCGTTTCACCTGCACAGCCCAATCGGCTGTGGGCTATTCTCGAGGCCGAGGGCGAAAAGTCCGGCGTCTATCGCTCCGATGATCGTGGCGCCAACTGGGAGCATCTGACCAGAAACCAGGATCTGCTGAACCGGCCCTGGTATTACCTGCACATCTTTGCCGACCCGCAGGACCCGGACACCGTTTACGTCAACAATCTGAAGATGTGGAAGAGCATCGACGGCGGCAAAGAATGGAGTGATATCACCACTCCGCACGGGGACAACCACTCCCTGTGGATCGATCCGAACGACCCGAAACGGATGATCAACGGCAACGACGGCGGGGCCTGCGTGAGCTTCAACGGCGGCGAAACCTGGAGCACGATCTACAACCAGCTAACCAGCCAGTTCTATCATCTGGATGTGGACAATCAAAGCCCGTATCATGTCTATGGCACGCAGCAGGATAACTCCAGCATTGCCGTGCCCAGCGCCACCGAGAAGGGCGCCATCCCCTGGGGCGACTGCTACCCGGCGGGCACGGGCGAGAGCGGCTACATCGCGGTGAAGCCGGACGATTCCAACATCCTCTATGTCGGCGCGGTCGGCTCTTCGCCCGGCGGCGGGGGCGCGTTGCAACGCTACGACCACCGCACCAAGCAGATTCGCCTGGTGACGGTCTGGCCGGAGCCGTACAGCGGCTTTGGCGCCAAGGACATGAAGTACCGCTTCCCCTGGACGTTCCCGATTGTCTTCAGTCCCCACGACACGAATGTGCTCTACACCTGCGGCAACCACGTTTTCCGCACCACGAACAGCGGCAGCTCCTGGGAGATCATCAGCCCCGATCTGACGCGCAATGACGAGAGCAAGCTGGAGGCATCCGGCGGGCCGCTGACGCTGGACACGAGCGGGGCCGAGCATTACTGTACGATTTCCGTGTTCATCGAATCAGCTCACGAGGCGGGCGTCTTTTGGGCCGGCAGCGATGACGGCCTCATTCATATCAGCGAAGACGGCGGCGGCAGTTGGCGCAACGTCACGCCCCCGGATCTGCCCGAGTGGAGCCTCGTCACGGTCATCGAGCCGAGCGCGCATGATCCGTCAACGGTTTACGTGGCCGCCACCCGCTACAAGCTGGACGACTACAGCCCCTATCTGTTCAAGACCACGGACAGAGGCCAGAACTGGCAGCGGCTCGACGGCAACTTCCCTCAGGACGAGATCACACGCATATTGCGGGCGGACCCGGCGCGCGATGGTCTGCTGTATGTCGGCACGGAGACGGGGCTGTTCGTCTCCTTTGATGACGGTGCAAACTGGCAACGGATGCCGGGCAATCTGCCGGTCGCGCCCGTCTACGATATGCTCGTCAAGGAGAGCGACCTGGTGGTGGCCACGCACGGTCGCGCCTTCTGGATTCTTGATGATCTTACGCCCCTGCGCCAGACCGCATCGCTGAACGGCGGCGCGGCGAAGCTATTCACGCCGCGCAAGACGTTGCGGCGCTGGCTGCCCTGGAGCATTGACATGACGCGCGGCGACGGGCGCAACTACGCCTTGGCGTTCGGCCAGTTGATCACCTACCGCGACGAGAAGGACGACACCGGCCAGAGCGTGCGCCGGATAATCGACGGCGGCGAGAATCCGCCCCAGGGCGCGCTCGTTTTCTACACGCTGCCGGATGGCGCTGAGGATGTCTGCCTGACCGTGCTCGACGCCAATGAGAACGAGATCCGCTCCTTCGGTCCGAAACCGGCGGAAACGGACAAGGACGAGAGCGAAGATCCGCTTGTACAATACATTCCGGCCAGCGCCGGCCTCAATCGTTTCGTTTGGAATCTGCGCTATGCCGACGCCGAACAGTTGCCGGGCGACGCGTTCACGGAGAAAAGTACAACCGGGGCTTTGGCGCCGCCCGGAACCTATCAGGTGCGCCTGACCGTGGACGGCGAGAGTCAGACCGAATCGTTCGAACTGTACGTTGACCCGCGAGTGGGGAGCAGCCAGGAGGACATGCTGGCCCAGTTCGAGTTGTGGCAGGAGGTAAACGCAAAGCTCAGCCAGACCCACCAGGCGGTCAAGCGTCTGCGCCGAGCGCGCGAGCGGGTGAAAGCGATGGCCGAGACGGTGGCGGACAGCGCGGCGGACGAGCAGACATCGAACGCGATTCAGGAGCGGGCCGATCAGATCGCGGAGCAGTTGAGCGAGGTGGAAGGTCAGCTGGTTCAGCCCGACGCCAAGGTGGCGTTTGACCGGCTGCGGCTGCGCACGATGCTCAACGCCAAGCTGCACAATCTCATCAGCGTCATCGCCTCGGCAGATGAAAAGCCGCCCCAGCAGACCTATGACGTTTTCGAGAAACTCAGCGCCGAGACCGACGCGCAACTGGACAAGCTGGACTCAATCCTGGGAGAAAGCATAGCCGATTTCAACGCCGCAGTGCAGGCGGCCAACGTACCGGCGGTGGTGGTGTAGAGAAGGCGCTATGCGTAACCCTCTCGCCGCCCACAGGAACATAGGCACGCCCGCGTTCCTCCAGGTTACGCTGGCCGATTTCATCGTGCGCAGCGCCTATCAGATGGGCAAGACGCCCCTGCTGCCGATCTTCGCCGCGTCGTTGGGCGCGTCGGATGCGCTGCTGGGGCTGATCGTCGCCATCTCTACGCTCACGGGCATGGTGACAAAACCGCTCTTCGGTCTGCTCTCGGATCGAATGGGGCGGCGGCTGTGGCTGCTGATCGGCACGTTGATCTTCGCGGGCGTGCCCTTTCTCTATGGGCTGATCGAGACGCCCGCCCAGTTGATAGCCATCCGTCTGCTCCACGGCACGGCCACAGCGATCTACGGCCCGGTGACGATCGCGTATGTGGCGGAACTCAGCGGGAAGCAGAAGGCCGAACGGCTGGGCTGGTTCGGCATGGCGCGCAGCGGCGGCTACGTGGTCGGTCCGGCTGTGGCCGGTTGGCTTCTGCTGACGCTGGAACCGGTCGCAGTATTCACGTTGATCGGCGCGTTGAGCATGGCTGCTTTCGTGCCGGTGCTGGCGTTGGGAAACGATGTGCCGAAAGCGGGTAAAGCGGCCCCGAATCGTGGTCAGCCGCGTGATGCCGGTAGGGGAGGGAGGACTTTCGCGGCTGGAACGGTGCGGGAGTATGTGAAGCGCCATGCCGTTCTGGTCGGCGCGCCTGCGGTCTGGCTCTCCGGCGCGCTGGAGGCGGCTGTCTTTGTTGTCACCTATGTGATTAAGGCATTCCTGCCGGTGTACGCGCTGACCGCCGGTTACTCTACCGTCGAGATTGGGCTGTTCTTCACCGCGCAGGAAGGCGCGTTGGTGCTTCTTAAGCCGTTGGGCGGTCGCTTGGGCGACCGGTTGGGCCATCTGCGCGCGGTGTCGCTGGGCATGATCTGCCTGGCGCTCTGCCTCCCTTTCTTGCTGACGGCGTCTGGTACGATCGGTCTGCTGGCGGTCGCGGCGGCGATGGGCGCTGCCCAGGCGCTGATCTTCCCGGCGACGGTGGCCCTGATCGCGGAGCAGGTGCCGTCCGGCAAAGTAGGGGCCGGTATGGGTCTGGCCGGTTCGCTCAAGAACGCCGGAAAGGTGGCCGGTCCGCTTCTCGGCGGGCTGCTTATCTCTGTGTTGGGCTATGGAGGCATGTTCTGGTTGCTTGCCGGTGCGCTGTTAGTCGGCGCGCTGGCTCTGTTAATCCGCATCCGCTTCTTCGATTTTCCGTTGCTGCCGACGACGCAGCGAATCAAATCCCAGCGGACGGGCTAGTCAACCTGCGCCCGCCGAATGGGCGAAAAGAGGATAAACGCCAGTTCCACCGTCAATGCTGCCGCGCCGACGAATAGGGTCGCCCGCAGTCCGATTGTCTCACCCAGACCGCCGCCGATGAACGCGCCGAGCGTCGCCGCGCCGAACAGCACAAAGCGCCTGGCTGCGGTCACTCGCCCCAGCAGCCGCACGGACGTTATTGCCTGGCGCAAGCTGATCTGATTGACAAAATAGAGCGTGCTCCCCAAACCGTTCAGCGCCAGCGCCGCGCCCACCGCCACGGCCGCATCGTCGAAACTGATCCGCGCTCGCGAGGAGTAGACTCCCCGCGACCCAAAGCAGTTTGCCCAGAACAAGCGTCCTTCCAACCTGCAGAATCCGTGCCGCCCTGCCGGAAAGCAGCGCCCCCAGCAAAGAACTGACGCCGCCGCAGGCCAGAACGGCGCCGATCAACGCCGGGTTAAAGTTCAGCTGATCGACCAGAAACAGCATCTGCACGGCAGCGGTCACGGATCCGGCCAACATCCCCAGACTGGATGTAATTGTGAGAGTCCTGAGAAGAGGCGTGCGGAGTAGCTCGTATATCCCTTCAGCGATCTCCCGGCGGATGGACTTCATGTTCAGCGGGGACTGGGCATCGCGCTCTTCCGCTTCATCGCCGCCCGGTTTCGGTCGGGTTGGCTCATCCTCAGTCACCCCGCTGAGCGCCAGGGCTGACAGCAGATATGAAACTGCGTCGATGAGAATGACTTTGGAGGCGCTGACAAGTTGCACCAGGCCGCCGGCCGCGGCCGGCCCGACGATGGCGAGCAGCGCATCGCTGGTGGAAAGTTTGCTGTTAGCCTCAACCAGTTCGCGTTTCTCCACCAGAGCAGGTAGAACCGAGATCGCCGCGATCTGGAAAAAGACGGTCAGCGCGCCGGCCGCGAAGGTTACAATCCACAGGTGCAGGAATGAGAGTTGACCCAGCCACGCGGCCGCGGGGATCGATGCAAGCAGCAGCGCCCGCCCAATATCAGCCCACACCAGAATCGGACGCCGCCGGACGCGATCCACCCACACGCCGGCTACGAGGCCGAAGAGCAGGTTGGGCAGTGAACCGGCTGCTGCCAGCAGCCCCATCTGCGAGGGAGTGGCCCCTAAAACGAGCACAGCTGTCAGTGGCAGCGCAACTGCGGTGATGGCAGTCCCTGCGCCGGAGGTGACATGGGCCACCCACAGGCGCAGAAATACACGGTTTCGCCATAGATTCGATGGCTGGCTCATGGGTCTGCCCGCGCCGGCTCAACCGCAATCATACGCTCAATCCACTCCTTGACGGCACGCGCCGAGTCCGCGACAGGCTCGTCGGTGGTGTCCAGCAGCGTCAGCGGCGGCTTCTGATTTGGTCCCTCCTGCCGCAGCCAGTGGTTAAACGCGAGCTGCTCTTGCAGGCGGTCGGGCTGGCCGCTCTTGCGCCAGGCAGGGCGCGCTTCAAGCCTCCCGCGCAGCGCCTCTTCTTCACATGACAAGGCCAAGTAGTGAATGCGGCTGAAGTAGCGCCTCTCTACACACGGTTCGATATTCTCCGGCACGGCGAAACCGGCGCCAAAGAGAGCGACGGGCAGACCGCTCTGGCCGATGTTTTTCGCCAGCCGCAGCCACGTCTCGAAGAAGCGGCGATGGCCGTCCTCGGGCTTCTCAAACTCCTCCAGCCAGAGTAAATCCGCATCCAGGAGTACGGCCGCTGTGATCCGCCCTGTCAGTTCCCGCAGGATTGCACTCTTTCCTGTTGCGCTGGCCCCGCCGACCAGCATGAGCGGCAGCTGCTGAAATGGCTGTGCGTGCCCGCAGTGCGGACAACTCGCCACTGTATAGGTCGCATCGCTCTGCGCCCGTGTCTGGCTGGCGAGCACGGAACCATCATTGGGACGGCGCGGGTCAAACACGGTCTTATCTGCTCGGAAAAGGCCACATTGGGCGCAAACGTTCATCATCTTCTGCAAGTCCCCTTCAGCGGCGGACAAGATCCATACCGTGCGCGCCGACGTGGGGGAAGCCTTGCCAGCGTCGGCGCAAGTTGCCAGTTCTCAGCTTGCATATTATCATGGCAGAGTAGGAGGGATGAAGATTCCTGATCTTCAATCCCTCTTTCCTTTTTTATTGACCCCGAAGGGGGCGCAAAGGGATGAATTGCAGGAACACAATCTTGGCGGCGAGACGTTTCCGAATTCTCGTGCTCGTTCAGCAAGGGCGTCACCACTTGTCGGCTATGCGAAAACTGAGATGATCAGCGACAGGCAGGCGCATAAGATTCCACGGGCGTCTCTCAAGAGTGGGATGCTGACGAATGTGGTATTCCTGGTGGCGTCCGGGCACTTTTTGCTGGAGCTTTTCCACCAGTATTTGCCCGTGTTCTTCCCGCTCTACCGGGCCGAGTTCGGTCTGAGCTACGAGCAGATCGGCATGGTTACGCTGGTCGGGACCACCACAACGTCCTTGGCGCAGCCGCTCTTCGGTTACTTCATTGACCGCTGGGATGCCCGCCGCGTCACCGCCCTCAGCATCGTCTGGCTGGGGTTGGTCATGGCGCTGGTCGGTTTCAGCAACAGCTACTGGACTTTGATGGCCGCGGTGGCGTTGGCCGGGTTTGGGTCGGCGGCATTCCATCCCGCCGGCGCGTCGGTCGTCAGCAAAGCCACGGTGGATGGAAAAACGGGGCGCGCGGTCTCCTTCTTTGCGGTTGGCGGGAACGTGGGTTCGGCGACAAGTCCGCTTCTGCTGGCGGTTGGATTGGGCTTGCTGGGGCTGAAAGGCACGATCGTCCTGCTGCCCGTCGTCATCGTGGCCGGCATCGGGCTGGTCACCGGGCTTGGGCGAGAAAGCAGCGACGATCGCGAAGCGCATCGCCAGCGACAGTCGCGGGCGGGGCAAGGCTTCTTGTTGGGCCTGGTCTTAATCACAGCCGTAGCGATGACACGCGCCTGGTTCCAACTCAGCCTGACGACCTATCTGCCGACGCTGCTGGAGAGCCGCGGCTATTCTGTCGTCTTCGGCGGACAGATGCTCTTCGTATTTTCAATATTTGTCGGCGTGGGCAGCTTATTTGGCGGTGTCTTATCCGATCGATTCGGCCGCTGGCAGCTATTGCTGGCCTGTTTCGCCCTTTTGGGTCCGGCTTACTGGTTCTTCCTGCATGCGAATGGCAGTGTCCAAATCATCATTGCGGCTCTCGTTGGATTTTTGCTGGGCTGCACCTACCCCACGACGGTTGTTGTCGCCCAAGAGGTCTGGCCGAGGGGGCTGGCCATGGCGTCCGGCCTGGTGATGGGGCTGGGCTGGTGGCCGGGCGGTCTGGGCGCGACCTTTACCGGTCGGCTGGCGGATCAGTTGACGCTTGAGACTGCACTGGAAAGCATCGTCGCGGCCCCGATTCTGGGCGCGTTGCTGGTGGCCGTGCTGGCCCTGGCGCTGCGCAGTCGAAGCGCTCACCTGATCAAGAATATGGATGCGTCGGCAGCACGATAGGAGCTACACCATGTCATCAGCGCTCCCCGTATTGCTCGATGTGGACACCGGCGGCGACGACGCTCTGGCGCTGCTGTTGGCTATGGCATCGCCGGCGCTGGATGTGCGCGGCATCACCTGTGTGGCCGGAAACTGCCGCTTGGAGCAGGTTGTCGCCAACACCCTCACGCTTCTGGATGCGATTGACGCGCCGCCCGTCCCCGTTGCTGTGGGCATGGACAGCCCGATCCTCGATGCCGGTCTGCCCCCGCCCGCTCTGCACGGCCAGGACGGAATGGGCGACCTGGGCTTGGCCGCGCCGCGGCGCAAAGCGGTCGATATCCACGCGGTCGACTTTCTGCAACGCTCCCTAACCGAGGCAGCCGCGCCGCTGACCCTGATCTGTCTCGCTCCCCTCACGAATATCGCTATGCTGCTGCGAATGTACCCCCGCATCGAGGAAAAGATCGCGCGGCTGTATGTGATGGGCGGAACTTTTGCCGCGCCGGGCAATGCGACTCCGGCGGCCGAGTTTAACATTCGCTGCGACCCGGAAGCGGCCGCCATCGTTTTGCATAGCGGTGTGCCTGTCACCCTCTACCCCCTGGATCCGTTTATGCAGGTGCATTTTACGCAGGCAGAAGCGAGCGCCTTGTCTCTGGCGGCGAGCATGAGCGCGCGCATCGCGGGCGGGATCGGCTTGCACTACTGCCGCTACTTCAGGGCGGACTACTCGCTTATCGGCGATGCCGGTACGGTTGCCGCGGTGATCGACCCGGAGGGAGCGGCGACCGAGCGAAGCCCCATGCGAGTTGAACTGACGGGCGGCGCGACCAGAGGGGCGACCGTTTTCGACCGACGCAGATTTGGCCAACGCGAAGTTTGCGACGGCTGGACGGAACTTGACGTCATCACCGAAGTCGACGCGCCCCGCTATCGGCGCTTGATGGCGTCAGCGCTCGGCGTGGAAGAGCTTCTGGCCGACTAGACGATAGCGCGTCATCCCTATTGTTAGGATTCCCTCGAATCTCTCCATCCTCAAACAGGGCGGCCAGATACCGTCAACTCCAAAGAGATTCCCTTGCCAACAGGCTGAAAGCTACGCCAGAAGCGCCTCGGCATTGGCGCAGAAAATCTTGTGGCGCACCTCATCCGACAGGTCAAGGCGATTGAGAAGCGTCTGCATCCGACCGTCGAAGTAGTCGCGCCCAAAGAGGAGCCGGTCCTGAAATTCGAGCACAAACGGTTCAACGGTCTTGACGCCGGCCAGCTGGCTGAAGTCCCGCGTCAGCGCCGTGTAGGCAGAACCGGCCGACAGGTCGGCGTAGAGGTTCGGATAGGTGCGGAAGAGGTGGAAAAGCCTGCCGCCGGGAAGAACCGGCCCCTTGGGATATCCGACTTTGTCGAACTGGTCGTCGCCGGAGATATGCGCCCAGAAGCCCGGCGCGTGGCCGATGAAGACCGTATCGGGGCAAGTCTGCAAAGCCCGCTCAAACGAGTCGATGCTGCCGCCGTACCACCAGTCGGTGCGGGGATAGCTGCGGCCGGTGGGGATGGGATAGTCGATGTGGAAGGTGACCGGCAGCCCCTTCTCGCCGCAGAAGCGGAACAGCCGCAGGGCGTCCGGGTTGTCGTAGAGCATACGCAACTTGATTTCGCCGCAGACCTGCACGCCGTGAATCTCGATCGCGGCCTGGAGTTGGTCGATGGCTTCGGGGCGGCGTGGGTCCGGGGCATAGCCAAGGATGAAGCGCTCCGGCGCGGCCTGCTTATAGCGCAGGCAGGCAGCAAAGGGGACCGGGTACGCGCTGCCGTCGCCAAAATGCATCACCGGAAAGTAGCCAGCCGGATCGTACTCATCCGGCGGGCACTCCCAGGTGAGGAGCCACGTCTTATCGATGCCGTAGCGATCCATGTTGGCCAGGAACTTCGGCAGATCGTGACCGTGCCAATCAGGGTGATTGTGCGCGTCGATGATGGTCATGGGCTATTGCTGAACGGCGGAAAAGACTGTGCCCAAGACCACTGCAAACACGCAGACTACCAAGGCCAAAACGGCCAGGAGCGGCGCCACTACCACAATAATGGCCCTGCCTTGTGACAGCCCATATTCTGCCCTGGTGGCATAGTAGGCAAGCACAAACTGGTAGATTGCCAGGATTACGCTTGCGCAGCTTCCAGCCAACGGCACAAAGCCGAGAATGGAACTGACGATCAAGAGCGGCGCGGCGAAGGTGGCAGTGAGATAGGCGTAGCGCCCATATTGTCCACGCCCGCCCAATGTGGAAGCGATCACGTGGTAGATGCCCACACCGATAAGGAAAGAGAGCGGTCCAATGATTATGATCGCAAGGCTGGCAAATGCCCCTCCTGACGCGCTGGTGTCCGTGATCGTTCCGAACTGGCCTTGGAGTTCAGCCGGCAGCAACCCCACGATCTGACCCATTCCGCCCATTGCCGACGAAAATATCTGCGCTTGCAGCAGACCGAGCAGCGCCGCGATCACCGAGGCCAGGACCATCCACACAAGCGCGGTGGACAGAATGGCTGAGGATTCCTGGCGTTCTGCCTCAAATGTCTCTACGCCGGGATTGGTCAGTACCTTCTTCCACGTTTGAAAGATCGAATTGAAATCCATTTGCTCTTCCTTTTTGTAACGGGAGTCTGAAACTCCTACCGCCGCGTGGGAATTCTCCCACCTGACGGACCGCACGCAGCTATATGATTGAATCCTCTGAGTACGTGGCAACGGGCTTTGACGAGACGACTTAGCCGCTTCAGGAGTCAAAGAAAGCTCGACGCAGTTTTTCGTTCACCACATTCTCCCAGTCGGGGCCGATGCTGCGGATATGCTCCGCGAGATCAGCGTCTAAGGGGATGGAGAGCATTTTCTTGGTGTTTGCTATTTCTCTTTCCCGCATGCGCTGATAACGCTCGACAATGTGTGGATGCGTTTCGCTGGCAGGCCGCGCTTCTTTGAACCCCTCCTCATCCAGTTCAAACGTATCGGGATCGGCGGCGATCCCAGCGTTGATGGCGGCCTCCTCCCCATACTCCCTTGCAATCTCGTCAAAGGTCTTATCCTTGACTTCGACGATGTTCATATTCCTTTTCCTCTCGCGGATTGGCCTTGCGCATACTGATGATGCGAATGTCGCTGTTCCGTTCAGTAAAGACAACTACATAAAGGCGAGCGCCGATGAGACCGTATGCGAGTGTGCGCGGTTCAGCATGTCGAAAATCAGGTTTGGTGACAACCGTGCCCCAGTTGAAGTCTCCAATGGCCGAGAAGTCAATGCCATGTTTACCCTGGTTGATACGCCGCTTCTCCTCGTCCCACTCATAACCCATGCTCCCATTCTAATTGCATTTGAAAAGAGTTGCAACCCGAACAGCCGTCCCCCTGTTTGCGATGTTATACAAGCAAGCGCACAACAGGGCCGCCGGTTACAGGTGAGCCGCAATTGCAGAGCGATTCACATTGACTGCCGAACGCTTGGCGCGTATACTGGAGACACGATGACCGTAAGAACGGATGCAACCGGGCGCAGGTCGGTTACAGTGGAGGTCGAGGTAGCAGGCTCCGCCGCGGAGGTCTGGCGGGCGATTGCCACCGGGCCGGGCATATCGTCGTGGTTCGTGCCGACCGAGGTCAGCGTGGACGCAGACGGTCAGCCGACGCGCATGGTCTGCCACTTCGGACCGGGCATGGACTCGGTGGCGACTGTGACAGAGTGGAACGCGCCGCGGAGCTTTGCGGTCGAAAGCCGGGACTTTGTCGTGGGTGGTCCGCCGGTGGCCACAGTGTGGAGCGTAGAGAAAGACACGGGCGGACCGTGCGTTGTCCGCGTCGAGCACAGTCTGTTCGCCGACAGCGACGAGTACGATGGTTCTCTCATGGGCGTAGAGGCAGGTTGGCCGCCCTCCTTCCGCATCCTGCAGATCTACATGGCCGAGTTCCGCGGGCAACCGTGCGCGCTGTTGGACCTGCCGGGCGTGGCTTCGAAGGAGTCCCCGGCATGGGACACGTTGGCTGCCGGACTTGGCATCGCCGCGGCAAAGACGGGCGAGCGCAGGTCTGCGCCTGCTGACGCGCCGCAGTTCGCCGGACTGGTTGACCGTGTTCCAGATGAAGCGGAGGTCATCATGCGGCTGGACGAGCCGACTTCAGGCGTGGCGCATCTGTTCGCGATGCCAGCAGACGACCTGTTCATCATGTCCGTGCGGCTCTATCTGTAAGGCGAAGATGCCGCCGAGGTCGTCGCCCGCGACAAGCCTGGATGGAAAGCGTGGATGCAGGAACGCTTCCCCTTTCCGCAAGGCTGATTCCCGCTCAACTAGCGGAAAAGAGTGTCTCCTCCGAAATACCCCACATCTGCGGCGAGGTGATTTCAATGCTGTTCTGCGACGGATCGCGGAAGTAGATGGCCCGGCTGCCTCCCGGACGAATCTCCTTCTCGATGTCCACACCGTGTTTGGCAAGGTGTTTCTTCCACTGCTCAATCTCATGATCGCGCACGGCAAAGGCCAGATGCCCTGCGCCTTTCGCGCCATGCAAAGGAGCATCATTTGGACCGCCTGCAGAAACAGACGTCGCTTCGGCATTAAATAGAAGCACCATCCTATCCCCACAGCGAAGAAATACGTGCCGCCCCTCCAACTTCGAGTAAAGTGAAAGCCCCAAGACCTCCGTGTAAAACTCTTGGGCTTGCGCAAGGTCGGTCACATACAGGGCGGACTCAAGTACATGTGTCACTCTCATGGATGGACTCATGCCGTTCCTCCTCGGTCTCTTCAAGGGGCAGGCTTTCCGTAGCCACATTGTCGCCCGCGTGTGCCGTCACGTTCAAATATAGGGCCGTAGCTTCTCCTGCAGAAAGGTTACACAGCCGGGAACCTGGGCCGGTGACAGGCTGTGAAGCACGACCGCGCCGCGGTAGCCACTCAGGTGGAGCAGCTTCAGGTAGTGGTCATAGTCCAGCAGGCCCGTACCGGCGGCTTCATGGCCGGCCTCGCCGTCGCGGCTCAGGTCTTTGGCGTGGGCCAACGCGATACGGTCACCCAACAGGTCAAAGGCCTCGTCCAGGACTTGACGTTGGCGGTGGATCGTTCCTTTTGGAAAGACGTTGGCCCCATCCATCACAATCGTCAAGCGCCCCGAACGCATCGTGTTCAGAAGTTCGCGGGCCTTGTGTGGGGAGTTGACCACGTTTGACACCTCCGGCTCGATGCCCAGGCGCACGTCCTGTTCTTCAGCGTGGGCGATCGCCCGCTCCATGGCGGTCAGCAGATCCGACCAGGCCTCGGTCGAACCGTTTTGCGGATGATCCGCCCACATATTGTCTGGGTTGCGGGTGCCGGTGCAGAGGGTGAGCAGGTCAGTGCCCAGGTCGGCAGCATGGGCGGCCAGAACGCCCAGCCGGCGTATCCCTTTGTCGCGCGCAGCCGGGTCCGGGTGGATCATGTTGTAGGTAGCGGACAGGGAGACCACTTCGATGTTGCGGGCATCCAGTTCTTGGCGAGCCTGCGCAATCGCTGAGTTGTCCAGCCCCTCCGGCATGTCGGAGAGTCCCATGCTGCTGACGTTGAACTGGATGTGGCGGATGCCGTGGGCCGCGACCGCGTCCAGTACATTTGCCAGCGTTGGCGCTTCAAAGGTGCGAGCAAGAATTCCGATTTGCATTCAGATGCCTCCTGTGGCTGATTCAAGCGCGACCCAATCGCCGCCGGTGGCCGCGGAGCGCGCCATCGCGACCATCGCCTGCATGGACGCGAGGCCGTCGTGGACGTTGGCGCCCCACTGCGCTTTTCCGTGCAGGATGGTATCGGCCCAGCCTTCGAGTTGGCGCCGGTAGCCGTGGCCATCCTGACCCAGCGGGCGGGTATAGAGGTCGGTCTCGGTGGAAAAGCACTCCACGCTGCCTGCCTTATGATACCAGGAGATGGGCAGGCGCCCGTTGACGCTGCCCTGCTCGCCCTGGATGCGGAAGCCCTCTTCAAAGTCACCGGCTACGGTGATGGTCAGTTCCAGATGGCCCAGGCTGCCGTCGGCGAAGGCCACATCCACGAACCAGCAGCGCCGATCGAAGCGTTCCAGCAGCCGCGCACGCACCTGCACGATTTCGCTCTGCGACAGGAAACGGGCCGTGTCGGTCAGATGGCTGCCGTGCGCCAACATGAGGTAGCGGCGGCGGTCGCCCTTGGGATTGCCAGGGGGACGTCGTGCTTGCGCGCTAGTTTCGACCAGCGGTTGCAGAGCATCGGTCATGGTGTAGCGATGGACCGAATCGTAGTACCAGAATTGGGCCGACATCATCCCGCCGATCTTCTCCTGAATGAAATTGCGTGCATGGATGACACCGGGGTCGAAGCGCCGGTTGTGGCCTACCTGCAGGGTAAGGCCGGAGGAGACCACCGCGTCGCGCAACGCCTCACACTCCTCAACGGTGACGCCCATCGGCTTTTCCACCAACACATGCTTCCCGGCTTCCAGCGCCTGCCGGGCCAGTTCGACATGAAACTGATCGGCCACGCCCACGATCACCGCCTCCAGCTGCGGGTCAGCCAGCATTTCGGCGTAGCGCGTGAAGCTGCGTTGGGGCCGGTGCATCGCGGCCACGCGCGCCAACAGGTCGGGCGCGGACTCGCACAGTGCGTAGAGTTGCGTGTTGCGCCCCTTGCGGCAGGCCTCCAGATGCGCGATCTGCGCGATCGGTCCAGCGCCCAGAACACCTATGCGAAGCAGTCGAGATTCCTTCTGGATAGGCATGACGATCTCCTGCGTAATCTACGGTCTACGCGACCAATGCCTGATAGGCCGCCACGCGAAACTCGCGGGCGACCGGATAATAGCGGGCGGGCATGAATTGGGTCATGAATATGCCCAGCATCTCCTCCTCAGGATCGATCCAGAATTGGGTTGTCGCCGCGCCGCCCCAACCGTAGATGCCGACGCTGCCCGGTGCGCTGGATGCAGGCAGATCCACCAGCACGCTCACCCCCAGGCCAAAGCCATAGCCTGCGTTGGCGACGCCGCCCAGAGTGATAGGGATCAACTCGGCGGACAGATGGTTGGCACGCATCATCTCGACCGTTTTGGGACCGAGCAGGCGGTTGCCGTCCAGCACGCCGCTGTTGAGCAACAACTGGGAGAAGCGCAGATAGTCGCCGATGGTCGATACGAGGCCGCCCCCGCCGGAGATAAATATGGGCGGTTTGGTGAAGCGGCTGTCGTGGGGAGAGTCTTGCAGTTCGATTTTCTCGATCTTCTCAGCGTCATCGGACCGTCCGTTATGGGTTCTCGAATTGCGCCCGAGATCGCGACCAAAACTGAAGCCGCCGGGTGGGCCGTAGCAGGCGGAGAAACGCTCCAACGAATCAGAAGGCACGTGGAAGCCGGTATCGTTCATGCCCAACGGCTTGAAGATTTCCTGGCTGAAGAAGCCGTCGAGCGATTGGCCGGAGAGCACCTCGACCAGACGGCCCAGGACATCCGTCGCCAAGCTGTACTGCCAGCAAGTGCCGGGGTGATAGAGCAGCGGCAACTCCCCCATCTTTTGGGTAACCGTCTCCAGGGACATTGTTACGCGATTGCCGATGGACTGACGATACATTTTCTCGACAGGCGAATCCTGGCCCCAGCCGTAGCTCAGCCCCGCGGTGTGCATGAACAGGTCTTTCATGCTAATGGGCCTCTGCGGCGACTCCAGGTTCTCAAGGTCCCCGGCGTAAACCTGAACATCGGCGAACTCTGGCATGTATGTTTCCACCGGGTCATCGAGGAGGAACTGTCCATCCTCGAACAGCATCAGGGCGGCCACCGCGGTAATCGGCTTCGTCATTGAGTAGATGCGGAATATCGTATCCTCGGTCATGGGACGGCCTGTCTCCAGGTCCCGCTGGCCGACGGCGTTACAGTAGGCGATTTCGCCATTGCGGTAGATCAGGCCGAGAGTGCCGGCCAGATGGCCGCTTTCCACGTAGCGTTCCAGCAGCCTGTCAACGCGGGAGAGGCGCTGAACCGAAAGCCCGGCTCGTTGTGGTTGAACAGTTTTCATCAGATTACCTTGATTTCGAGTAATGGAATGTGTGGACAGACAATGGGCTTAAGGTGGCCAGCTGGAGCAGGAGCGTGTTGCGGATGGCTAGTCCGCGGCCACGGCGGCTCTGGAGAGTTGCGCGCGTTCCGGGATTGGCAGGTGGACGAGAGCGGCAAAGACGCCCAGAGCGATTCCGGCGATCCAGACGGGCATATATGTGCCCGAGGCGTCGTAGAGGCGCCCACCCAGCCACACGCCTATGAATGCGCCGATCTGATGGCTGAAGAAAACGATGCCGTAGAGCGTGGACAGATAGCGCGTGCCGAAGAACAGAGCGACAGTTCCACTGGTGAGCGGGACGGTCGCCAGCCACAGGAAGCCAATCGCACCGCCGAAAACCAGCGCGGACATACGGGTGACGGGCGCCAGCAGAAAGAGCAGGATGACGACAGCCCGGCCCAGATAGATGAGACTCAACATATATTTACGAGGGAAGCGATCTCCCAGCCAACCGAATGTCATCGAACCGAGTATGTTGAACGCTCCGATCAACGCCAGGACGCCGGCGGCGACAAGCTCCGGCTGCCCCTTGTCACCCAGGTAGGCGGGCAAGTGAGCGCCGATAAAGGCGACATGGAAGCCGCAAACGAAGAAGCCGGTGGTCAGTAGCAAATAGCCCTTATGGCGCTTGGCCCTGTCCAGCACTTTCAGGAACGGTTCGTCAACGTGCAGCTGCTGCGCGCCATGCAGCTGTGTTCCGGGACGGCGCGGCAGACCAAATGCCATCAGAGCCACAATTCCAGAGACCGCTGCCAGAGCGTAGAGTGCCCCCTTCCAGCCAAGATTGGAAAGCAGGAGTTGCGCCAACGGCGGCAGCACGAACATCCCCGCAGAACCCATGGCGGTGATGACGCCGAACACGCGACTGCGCTGCTCCTCCGAGACCAACTGCGCCACCGCGCCCAGCACGACGACATAGGTGGTGGCGCTTAGGGCCACGCCCACCAGCAGCCCAAGTGACAGTACCAGCCCCAGCGTTGTCGTCACAAATGTAACCAGAACCAGGCCGACCGCGTACAGAACCGAGCCTGCGATCACAACCCGGCGCGGCCCGATTCGGTCAGAGAGCAGGCCAATCAGAGGCAGGCCCAAGAGCAGATTGTTGACGGCGAAGGCAATGCTCAAATTCTCGCGCCCGGTTCCCAGCGTCTCGGTGATCGGTGCAAGAAACAGGCCGAAACTGGAGCGAATTCCTGTGCTGAGCATCACCGCCAACGAGGCTGAGAGTATGGCGATGACAACGAGTTTGCGGTCTCTGCTCACCCGAATCGCCCCCGTATCCGCGAGACGAGCAGTCGGCTATCTGAATTGGTCTGCATGGCACCATCCAGGCGCTGCTAGGTTGTTTGCCGCGCGACAGCGATATAGACGACGGCGGCGGTTATGGCAAAGCCGAACCATTGCAGCGCATAGCTGAAATGGTTGCCTTCGTCGAAAGAGATATCCGGCTCGATGCGGCGCGGCAGCGAATTCGGCTCATAACCGGAGCCGGGAACCAGCTGCAAGACCACGGGCATCAGTTCATAGGGCAGGGTTTGGCCAATGGCTTCGATGTCGAGGCGGAACCAACCGGTGACGACATCCTGCGGAATTGGGGAGACTGTACCGTCCGGTCGGCGGCGGGTCGGTTCGAGGATACCGTTCAGGGGGCCGTCCAGCGGCTCATCGTGAATACGCCAGGTGGTCGGTTCGGCTTCGCTCACGGGTATCCAGCCGCGATTGACCAGTACGGCCTTCTCCGAACCTGCGATCAGGAAAGGCGTCACCAGATAGACGCCGGGCTGGCCGTCCAGGTTCTGATTGCGGATCGCCACTTGCCTGGCGTGGTCATATTCGCCGCGCGCCACGGCCTGGCGATTCCGTAGTTCGGCTGGTGAACGGTGCAGCGATGCGCCGGTCAATTCAATTGGAGCGGCGGCCAGCGCGGCGCGGCGCTGCTGATTGAGCGCCCTGCGCTGCTCAAGGCGATCCAACTGCCAGAAGCCAAGGCCAACCATGATGGCCATCGCCAGTAGGACGAGCAGAGTCTTCCACCACCAATTCCGGTTGAACAGGAGCCTAAGTATCGCCACGATCTGCTTGGTTGACAAGGCCATTCTGTTCATATCGGACAGGTGTTGCAGCATTGCGCGGCCTCGGCGGAGAATCGCGGATTGTGTTTCCGGCGATCCAAACGTCATGAGCGGCCGCCTTCCAATAGGGAGTCTCCTTCTCTGGCGCGGGCCGCCTCTTCAGGGGGGACAGGCGGCTGCGTTTTCCAGTAAAGCACGCCTGCGCCGATCATCAAGACTATGGCGAGCAAACCGCCAAGAAGCGCCCGCCAGGGGAAAACTTTGGGCAGTATCTCATCTTCAAAACTCACCACTTGCTCAGGTTGACAGGTTGATGACGATGAGCCACTCAGGTTGTCATCGCCCTTTTCGCTCGCGCCGCAGCCCGGCGCGGCAATACGCACCTGCACAGACCAGAGTCCCTGTCTCGACGGAGCAAAACTGGCTTCGTAGAAAAGCTTGTTGAGCGCGTCATCGTGGGTGGCCTTGGCGCTGAGAATCTCGCCGCTCTCCTGGTGCGTAATTTCCACAACTACATTTGCATCCAGAACAGGGCCACCTGCCAGACCGGTTGTGTCACCTTCGATATTCTCCGTCAGAGCGATGGTTACGTGATATTCGCCAACCTCGGGCGGCTCCGGATCGGACCAGACGTACACTCGATAGGGGCCGGCCGCCACGTTGTTCAGATGTTGTATACCGACGCCGGCGTGGGCCAGCAGAGGCGTTGGCAACAGCGCGACGGTCAGCAGAAGCAGCGAATAGATTTTAGACTGTAGTATCCTTCTTGACTTTAGCATTTCTTTTGCCTGGAATCGGGGCGCTCCCGGCGCCTGTCCCGCCCGCGACATCAATGCGCACTCCTGAAATAAAAGGGCAATGCGTGGTCAAGCACTGTCCACTAGCCGCAGGCCACTGCTGTTGGGCCGCGGCCGTTTGACCGCGGCGCCATTCCCAACACAGGCGGATGCGGCCGCCTGGCACGCGCCTTCTGTTCCGCGCTCATCAGCAGGCGAGCCAGCAGCGCCAGCGCCGCAATCACGTACATCATGCTGCCGGGGATCCACATGATCAGACCGCCCCACACTTGATCGTCGATTACGCCGAGGCCGTAAAGTCTTGGCACCGTCTCGTAATAGGGATAGATCGGAGCTTCGGCGAAAGACAGTGCCACGCCCAGCAGCATATTGGGTGGAATCATGGCCAGCACGTAGGCGACCCGCATCCACTGGACCGGTTTGGGGTGGATGCGCGGCGCGGCGCCGGTTACATGCCACCAGAAAAGCAGCGCCGCGCCCACGAAAGTGGCATGCTCCAGCCCATGCACGGAGGAAGAGCGCAACGCAAGGCTGTAAGCGTTACCGTCGTGCCAGGCGAAAAAGATCAGGACGTAGAGCGCCCAGGCGCTGCCCGGAGCGGTGATCTTGCAAACAGCGCGGCTCAGGACGCGTTCACCGGCCAGCCAGACTGCTGTGCGGCGAAAGGCAGCGGCTACCCTAGCGCGCAGGTCGGCGGGCAAGGCCCACAGAAAAGTGGGGAACGGGTTTGCCAGGAGCAGGAGCGGCGGCGCGACCATCATCAGCAGCAGGTGCTGCACCATGTGGATGGAAAACAGCTGACTGCTCAAAACGTCGATCGGAGAGAGGAGCGCCACAGCCAGGATCAGGATGCCACCCGTGTAGGATGCCAGCCGCCAACGGTTGGCGAAGCGGCCGTCGCTGCGCCGCCGCAGTCTCAGCCAACCGACAAAATGGAGCGCTGCCAGCAAGACCAGTGGCGCCAGAATCTCCAAGCGAAGATCCCAGGAAAGGAGGAGCGCTCTTGTTAGCGGATTCATTCTGCGCTCATATAGCGAAGCGGTAGCGCATATCACAGTTCGGCGACTGCGCTGGATCAGGCTGTACGAAAGTCGCTGTGGCAAACCCTCTATCAGTGGGCCGAACCAATGGTTGTTCCGATCAGATAGATGGCCGGATAGAAGAAGATCCAGACCAGATCCACATAGTGCCAGTAGATGGCGCAGGCTTCCACACCCCAATGTCGTTCGGCGGAGAAGTGGCCCTTGCGCCCCAACCACCAGACGTTGAGAATCAACACGACGCCGGAAAGGACATGCAGCGCGTGCATGCCGGTCATGCCGAAGACAACCGCGCCGAAGACGCCGTCGGTGGGTTTGAGATGCCCCTTCACCAGGCTGGGGAACATCCCCCACTCCCAGATGACGACACCGGCGAGGAAAGCCGTGCCCAACGCGGCGGTGATGAGCAGGCTGACGAGAAAATCAGTTCGCTTGTTGTTGGCAATCGAGATCTCGGCGCGGTTCATGAAGTAGCTGCTCAGCAGCAGAACCGCGGTGACGATCAGACCGGAGAACTGGTCAAGCTCCGGGCGCACGATCTCGCCATGTGGGCCGCGCCAGAGATAGAAGCGCGTAACCAGCAGGGCGAGGAACAGGAAGGCTTCCGAAGCGAAGAACAGCCACATTCCCAGCCGGTTGCGGCGCGTATTCTCCTGGTAGGTTGCCAGATCGATTGCGCCAGCGTGGCCGTGATCATCCGCGAAGTGGCCGTGCCCATGTTCGATAGCGGATACGCTCATCAGTGTTCATCCTCCGACCAGAGGCTGCGAATGTGCATGAAGTAGTTCACGACAAGAATGGCCTTCAACAGCGCCAGGATCATCATTATGGCGAAGGAGTTGAGATTGAGCGCCACGTAATACTCGATGACCGTCACAATGGCCAGAACGATGGCGACGATGATCCCTTGGCGATAGATGGCGGACTTGCGTTTGGTTGGACTGTGTTCACTCATGTTCACGTATCTCTCTATGTTGCTTGCTCACCCGGCGCGTACGCGTAAAGTGGCGCAGGCCAAATGCGCTAGTCGTCGCCAGCCGTCGTCACATAACCGGAATCGGCCAGGCCGTAATCGTAGGGTTCGCCCACAACCCGCACCGGGGCAGGAAAACTATGTTCGGGAATCGGTGAAGGAATTTGCCACTCAGGTGAGCGGGATCGCCAGGGATTGTTACCGGCAGCTGCGCCCACCTCTGCGTTCTGGAAGAAGTTCCACAGCATCAGCATCACGCCGAAAGCGATGGCGAATCCGGCGATCGTTACCGCCAGCTGCCAGTTCTCGATCTGGCCGGCGCCCAGAGTTGGATCGTAGTCGGCGATGCGACGGCGCATGCCCATCACGCCCACGCCCATCTGCCCAAGCGTCTGCACCCAGAAGGCGGGCGTCATAATGAAGAAGTGGATCTTGCCGAGCGTTTCGTTGTACATGCGCCCGGTGACTTTGGGGAACCAATAGTAGAGGGCAGCGAAGAACGGGAAGACAAAACCGCCGAACATTGTGGCGTGAAAATGGCCGACGACAAAATAGGAGTCGTGCAACGGCAAGTCCGTAGGCACGGTTGCCAGTATTGGGCCGCTCAACCCGCCGATCAGGAATACGCTGATCGCGCCGAGCACGAACAGCATCGGCGTATCGAAATGGATTTTGCCGCCCCACATCGTCCCCAGCCAACTGAAAAACTTCACGCCGGTCGGGATGGCCACAAGCAGCGTTACGTACATAAAGGGCACGCGCAGGATATCATTGTAGCCCGACGTGAACATGTGGTGGCCCCAGACGAGAAAGCCGACAATGGCGATCGCCATGCTGGAGAGAGCAATCCATTTGTAGCCAAAAAGGGGCTTGCGGGAAAAGACAGGTAGCAGTTCACTGACGATACCCAGACCCGGCAGAACAAAGATATAGACGGCCGGGTGGCTGTAGAACCAAAACAGATGTTGGAATAGCACCGGGTCGCCGCCGCCGACCATCGGGCTGACTTCGCCCAACATGCCGCGGGGGTCAAAGAAGCCCATGCCAATCGCCCGCTGCACCGAGACCATCAGGAAACTGGTGCCGATGAGCTGCGTCGCCGTAAGCTGAATCAGGCTGGTGGCGAAGACAGCCCAACAGAAGATCGGCATACGGAAGAGGCTCATGCCGGGCGGCCTCATGCGTAGCAACGTAACCAACAGGTTCAGAGAACCGACGATGGAGGAGAGGCCGATGGCGAAAACGCCCAGGAAGAAGAGCTGGTAGCCGACGGGGCCGCGGGCGCTCAACGGCGGGTAGGCCGTCCAGCCGGCATCCCAGCCGCCGATGAAGATGCTGAGCAGCAGCAGCAGACTGCCAGGTACGTTGAACCAGAAACCGAGTGCATTGAGACGGGGAAAGGCCATGTCTTCTGCGCCGATCATCAGGGGAACCAAATAGTTCCCCATGCCGCCAACGCCGAGCAGGATCGCGAAGATCATGATCATCCCGTGCATGCCGATGAAGCTGTTGTACAGGTCGAGGCCGAGGAACTGTAGCCCGCTGCGGGCCAACTCGGTGCGGAAGATCATCGCCACTGTGCCGCCCACCATCAGCAGGAAAATGCCCCAGACAGTATACTGCACCCCGATCACTTTGTGGTTGTAATCGACACTGAAGTAGCGAGTCCAGGCCGGTTTGCCGACCGGCGGCCCGTGGTGAATGGGCGTGGCGACGCCCTTTGTCCATTGCAGCCAATCATCCAGCGCGCCAACGCCGAGGAGGAAGCCAATGATGCTGCAAACGGAGCCAACGGTCCACGCCGGTTCCGCGGCCCAGGCCTCCAGGCCAAGCAGCACGCGCACGGCGGAGGTCAACAGCATACCGATGACCATGCCAAGCACCTGGCCGACAAGCCCGCGGGCGATTCCTAGAGTGAATAGCGACATATCGAATCTCCTGCCAAAAGATTCAGGACTAAGCGCCGGCGTCCGGCGGAATTAGGGAAAACAGGTCTGCTCATGCCTGGGAAACGTCTCATTCTTGAAGCTGCGCGAGTTGCTCGGTCTGCCAGAGCTTGAACTCGTCGGCGGGGACCACCCGCACCGTAGCCAGCATCCCGCTGTGGTTCGTGCCGCAAAGCTCGGCGCAGCGCAGAACATACTCGCCTAACACGTTGGGCGTAAAGCGCACATAGGTGATCTTGCCTGGTACGGTGTCCTGTTTGACGCGAAACTCCGGCACCCAGAAACTATGCAGAACGTCGTCCGAAGTCAGCTCCATGCGCACAGGTATGTCCACCTGCAGGACCAAATCAGGAGTGACCGCGCCGGTCTCCGGGTAGGTGAAGAGCCAACTCCACTGCCGTCCTTCGGCGCTTACGACGTATTCGTTGGGAAGTTCCCTGGTCAGGTCGATGAGCATTGTGGTGCCGATCCAGGCGAAGTAAACCACAACGAAACAGGGGACGACCGTCCACAGAATCTCCAGCAATCCACTTCCGTGGACATATTCACCATCGCCTTCATCACCGCGGGCGCGGAAGACGATCAGGGCGTAACACATGAAGACGATTACAAGGGCGAACAGGAATGCGATCAGCCAGATGTGCTGGTCAAACAGGTTGTCGATTGGGCCGGCCTCGACGACAGCCGCCGGCGGCTTGATGAGAACGCCATCCAGCACCCAATAGACGAGCACGGTACAGACTGCGATCAACACCGATGCGATGATAAAGTGTCGACGGTTGTTCGCCATGAAACTTTCCCTCAAGAGTGCCCAGTCTTAACTGTCTCGCCGATGAGAATCCGCGAACGGCATTGGTGAGCACGCCGCAGACCCTCTCTGCAAGAGACCACGATCCGCTTTTGACCGGCGCGTGCGAAATCCTTGTCCCCGATCACTGCGACATTGTACAAAAAGGCACAAAACCTGTCAAAGATGTGGCAGGCAAAATTGCGCGGCGCGCACGCTGCCGGCCGGCGGACGTTTTCCGGCTGCGGGAAGTTTCTTAGAGGGAGTTGGGAGCCGATCGTTAGTGGGATGGACGCCTGGAATCCCAGAGATTGGACGACAGGGCGGATAGGACCCAGTTTTTCCGGGGAAACGCAGCCTGAATCTGGGTTTTCGCAATTCTTTGATTCACAGGATACCAGGCGAAAGGCAGGTACTAATGCAGAGGGTCTTCATTTGCCAACTGAAAGGGCACATCGCGACGGAACAACAGTTTGGGAGGCACCCTTGTGGGTGCGTGCATCCGAAATTTTCGGGCGATGACTGCAGGAGCCGTTGCGTTGGCAGGTTAGCCTGAACCGCAGTTGACAGGAGGAAAAGATTCCCCGGTTTGGATGCGGACGTATTGACGTCGGGTTTGATGATTTCTTGTATTGGCGCGCCAATGGAAGACAAGTCCGCCAAAAAATCTTCAAAAGGAATGGTTGAAAGGGTTGCCGCTGCGCGCGCCCAGAGGGCACGCGAGCGCCAGTCATGAATGCGCTACCGCTCCCCTATATGAGCGCAATTCTACTAAACGTTTAGGAAAAATGTCCGCTTTGTCCGCTTTACCCCCCCCCCCTCTCGATTGCTATGCGAAGAGTGACGCCTTTTTTGCATTTGCGGAGGCCGTCGCTGCCGGCAGGCGGCCAGGTCGTGCGAAGGGTCCCGGATCGGCCGGATCCCTTCAGAACTTACATTATACCACACTCTTGTACTGGTGTGCGGCGAGGCTCGCGAGGCTGGGTGTATCCGAAATTATTGCGTACAACCCCAAACGAACTGCAACTTCGCTTGTGTCCAGACTGCGCTCAATCCCACAACTGCGAAATCCCTATTCATATAGAGGCTGTGCAAAAATCCTGGATGCACCCGCGAGGCTCTCAAAGGGCCGTATCTCAGATCATTCGGGAGATTTGCTTGACCATTGGCGGCTTCGACCAGATCGATCGGTTTGGCCTCACTTAACGGACAATCGATTGGGATGCACGCAAAGTAATCCTGGCTACACCCCTGTGGGGCCGCAGGTTGCCAAAACTGACTGGCGCGGCTATATTGGCGTATGACTACACGCAAGACGCGGCGTTAATCGCCTAGATTCAGACATAGAACCGGAGGTTTGCCGTATGAGCGAGAATCAGACGCAGGCAGCGCCAGAGATAGGGGTAGATCCCAAGGGCAGTCTTGCGCCGACGCTGAGAGCGAACAGCCCGCTCGGCGTAGCGATCAATGAATATGAAGAACAGATGGTTCGCAAAGGCTACAGCCAGAACACAATCAGAGCCTTTAGCAGTGATCTTAAGATTCTGCGCACGTTTATGGACGACTCCGCGGTGCTGCGGGAGATTCAGGTGCAGCATCTTGAGGACTTTCTCGAGTGGATGCAGAGTCAGCGCGGGCGCCCCTGCGGCCCCAAAACGCTTTCGCGACGGATCACTACGCTCAAATCCTTCTTCGCCTGGCTGCACAGCGTCGGCGCGATTGGCACGGACCCGGCTGAACCACTCGTCCAGCATGCGGTCAGGACGGCGCTGCACGAGATTCTGAACAGCGCCGAGGTGGACAAGATGGTGCGCGTCTGTCAGGACAGGCTGTGGGATCGCGACAAGCCGGATGCGCGCCCCTATGTTCTCCTCAGCCTGCTATTGCAGACGGGCATCAAGAAGAGCGAAGCCGTCAAAGTTCTGATCGAGGACATTGAGCGAGCGGATACGCAACAGCCGGCGGTCTTCATTCGCTACGAGGAAGAACGCAACGCGCACAAGAACCGGCGGCTGCCCCTGCACTCCAACTTTTTGAGGCCGTTGGAGCAGTACCTGGAGAAGTACAAGCCCGAAAACTTCCTCTTTGAATGCACGCCCCGCAATCTGGAATATGTGCTGGAGGAGGCAGGCGGTCGAGCGGGTATCAGGCGCATAAAGGTCGGCTTCGAGACGCTGCGCTGGACCTGCGCTACGCGGGATTACAGGCAGGGGATGAAGGATGACCAACTGCGGGTCAAGATGGGTTTGAGCATGATCACGTGGCGGGAAACGAGCCTTAAGATCCAGCGGCTGGCGGGGCAGCTGTAAACGAGGTGAGAGGAACAGCAGGAGAGAGGAGAGAGAAACATCTCCCACTTCTCGCTCCTCATCACTCACTCCTGCGGTCATGCACGGTTCTAACGAGCCGTCCCCATTCCGGCAGAGAGAGCGTCTCGGCGCGGCGGCGGGGATCGATTCCGGCGACGTCCAGCCACAGATCCGCCTGCTCTTTGGAACAGGCCAGCCCGGCGCTGAGACTGTTACGCAGTTGCTTGCGCCGCTGACCGAAGCCGGCGCGCACGATGCGGAAGAAGCGAGCCGGGGCCACATCGGCGATCGCGGGCCGAGGGCGCAGATCCAGGCGCACAACACAGCTATCGACTTTGGGGCGGGGCAGAAAAGCGCCTGCGGGCACTTTGCGCACGATGCGGGCACGGGCATAAAACTGTACGCTCACCGCCAGCAGCGACATCTCGTCGGGCTGGGCGACCATGCGCTGGGCCACCTCACGCTGCACCAGGAGAACGGCCAGGGAAGGCGGTGTCGGCGCTTCCAGTATATGGCGCAAAACCGCGCTCGTAATGTAATAAGGGAGATTGGCAACTACTTTGTATGGCGCGGCGTCGGGTGAGGGGCGCGCCTGCCCGGCAGCGGGCGGTGCGCCGAACAGGATTTGTGCGGGATCGAGTTCGAGAATATCGGCGTGGACGAAGGAGACGTGCGGCTGAGCGGCGAACTGTTCGCGTAGAATGGGAATCAGCCTTTGGTCCAGCTCTACAGCCACAACGCGTCCGGCCTGTGCGGCCAGATGACGGGTCAACGCGCCGAGGCCGGGGCCGATTTCCAGGACCGTATCGGCAGGGGTCAGGTCGGCGGCGTCGGCGATGCGGGCCAGGTGGGTCGCGTCGATGAGGAGGTTTTGGCCGAGCGACTTTTTCAGGTCCAGCTTGTGGCGGCGGATCAGTTCGAGAGGGGAGGGGGTGTCGGAAGGACTGCTATAAGGGGAATTGCATTCAATAGCCAATTCGTTTCACTCAGGCACCTAGCCACAAAGTCAACAACGAACCCACGATGCTCGCTACAATTCCTGCTATTGAGATTCCAACGCCGATCAGCCACTTCATGCCGCGTAGCTCGGTACGAAGGCTTTCGATATCTGCCCTCGTTGCCAAGTGTCTGTATTCACCTTCCAGTCGAGCAATTCGCACACCGTCGGTCACCATAGTTGTCTCCCGTCACCGTAATGATCAGCAGTGACCTGCTGCCCCAAGCCGTCAAGGTTGGAGGCATCTGCGGTCAGCGTAATGGCAATAATGCCTACAACAAAGGAAAAACGAATTAGTGCCTCCATAAGCACCGCCTTTCCTTTTTTTCTGCTTTTAATGCACTTGCGAAACGCCTTCGCAGTTTGGCCAATAAGACCTGGCACAGCGGCCCTTGCAGCAGCAAGCCACTACTGACCATTCAACCAGTTAGTTCTTGTTTCGAACTCCTTTGCTAATCTTCCCAATTGCATTTCAACCCAAGCTATTCAGTTAGTTGACAGTTGTATATTAGCACTTTCGGCGAATTAGATCAAGAGAGGGAGAGGCAGAGCGGCATTTCCTCCAAGTTGAGATCTGAATACCTTCAGAACAGATTCCCTCCATTACTCATCCTCCAGGCTCAGCACTGTCATAAAGGCCTCCTGCGGGATCTCCACGGCGCCGACCATCTTCATGCGCTTCTTGCCCGCTTTCTGGTTTTCGAGCAGCTTGCGTTTGCGGGTCACGTCGCCGCCGTAGCATTTGGAGAGCACATCCTTGCGCAGCGCCTTCACGTTGGCGCGGCTGATCACCTTGTTGCCGATCGCGGCCTGAATCGGAACGGCAAACTGCTGGCGCGGGATAATGTCCTTCATCTTGCTCACCATGCGCTGCCCTTTGGTGTAGGCGTCGTCGCGATGGATGATGATGCTGAGGGCGTCGACCGACAGGCCGTTCACCAGCACGTCGAGCTTGACCATATCGGAGGCCTGATAGCCGTCCAGCGTGTAGTCCATCGAGGCGTAGCCGCGCGTGCGCGCCTTCAGTTCGTTGTAAAAGTCGACGATGATTTCGGCCAACGGTATCTGGAAGCTGAGTTCCACCCGCTTTGTATCCAGCCACAGTTGATTCTTGACGCGCCCGCGCCGCTTTGTCACCATTTCCAGAATCGGGCCGATGTAGGTAGAGGGCGCAAAGATCTGGAGGCCGCACCAGGGTTCTTCGATGCGCTCGATCAGGCTGGGGTCGGGCAGGTCGGCGGGGCTTTCGAGCAGAAACTGTGTTGCGTTCGTTGTCACCACGCGGTAGGCCACTGACGGCGCGGTGAAGATGATGCCCAGATCATACTCCCGCTCCAGCCGCTCCTGCACGATCTCCATGTGAAAGAGACCGAGAAAACCGAGGCGGAAACCGAATCCCAGCGCCTGGCTCGTCTCTGGCTCAAATGTCAGCGCGCCATCGTTCAGGTGCAGCTTTTCGAGGGCATCGCGCAGGTCGTAATAGTCGTCGGCGTCGGTCGGGTAGAGACCGGCGAATACCATCGGTTTCATCGGCTCGTAGCCGGACAGTGGCTCCGTCGCCGGATCGGAGGCGAGCGTGATGGTGTCGCCGACGTCCAGGTCCTGCACGCTCTTGAGGCCGGTGGCGATATAGCCGACCTCGCCGGCAGTCAGGCGCGACGCCTTAACGGGCGCGGGGGTGAGGATGCCGATCTCGATTGGGTCGATGCGTGTGTTGCCGGACATGGCGAGGAGGCGGGCGGGCGCGTCGATGCTGCCGTTGACCACGCGCACGTAGGCCACAACGCCCTTGTATGGGTCGTAATGGCAGTCGAAAATCAGCGCTTGCAGCTTTTCGCCCGCGTCCCCCTGCGGCGGCGGCACCTGCATAACGATCTCTTCCAGCACCTCTTCGATGTTGAGGTCGTCCTTGGCGCTAATGCGAAGAATGTCGGTTGCGGGCACGGACAGAAGGTCTTCAATGTCCTGGGCGACCTCATCCGGCAAGGCCGCCGGCAGATCGATCTTGTTGAGGACCGGAATGATGGTCAGGTCAAGTTCCATGGCCGCCAGAAGATGTGCGACCGTCTGCGCCTGAATGCCCTGGGAAGCGTCGACGACCAGGACGGCGCCCTCGCAGGCCTGGAGCGCGCGCTTGACTTCGTAGGTGAAGTCGACGTGCCCGGGCGTGTCGATGAGATTCATCTCATAGTCTGCGGGGGATTCGCCGGCGCGGTCGCGGCGATAGATCATACGCACGGCGCTGGCTTTGATGGTAACGCCTCTCTCCCGCTCCAAATCCATCGAGTCGAGGAGTTGCTCCTTCATCTCGCGGTCGGTAACTGTGCCGGTGCGCTGGATCAGACGGTCGGCCAGCGTACTCTTGCCGTGATCGATATGGGCGATTATGCAGAAGTTTCGAATGTGGTCGAGATTCATTGGCTTGCCGGTATACAGTTGCCGATTTCTTGTGGTCGTCACCTTGGGGACAGTATACTACACTTGGGCTTGGTGGAGTTATGGCCCCGTTGAAGCCTGTCTCTGCGTCAGCGTTACCCAGGAGAAGCTATGTATCCGTCACTGCCGGTTGGCCCCCTATCTCTGCCTACAGCTCAAATCCTTGCTATCGTGGCGGCCTGGGTTGGCCTCTCCGTCATGGCCCAGGTCGGCAAACGCCTGCAACTGGACCCGGATATGATGTGGAATCTGGGCACAATCGCGCTGGGCACGGGCCTCATTGTAGCCCGTCTGTCCCATGCAGTCCAGTTCTGGAGCGTCTATCGCGCGGAGCCGCTGCTGCTGATCAGCATTCGGCCCGGCGGGCTTCTCTTCTGGCCGGGCGCGGTCGCCGCGCTGATCGCTGCTTATGTATATCTGATTCGCTTGGGAGTCGACCCGCGGCCGGTTGGGGTCACGGCGCTGTTCGGCCTGCTCGCGGGTGGCGCGGTTTTGGAGGTGTCCAATTTTCTGACCGGCGCGACAGTGGGCATAGCGGGCGTTCCGCCGGCGGCCATGTCCTGGGGGCTAACTTGGTTCGACGACATGCGCCATCCGGTTGCTCTCTACCGGGCGATGGGGATGATGCTGATTATGGGCGGCCTTCTGCTGTGGGGCAACTGGAGGAGAGCGGGACGCTTAGCGGGCCAGGCGCTCCTGGCGTTTGCGCTCCTGCGGCTGTTCATCGACGGCTTCGCGGCCGACACGCGGCTGCTTGGTTCGCTGCGCATTTCGCAATTGGGCGCGTTCGTCGCGGCGCTCGTGCTGACGCTGCTGCTGGCACAGACTGCCGAGAGCGATACGCCCGTGCCGGACGATGCGAGCAGCTAAAACTGTATCCTCAAATTCAAACATCTCCCGCCCAGTTTACGAAATACGCAATACGAATTGCAGTATGCCTGACCTACGGAAACTGCTGAGTCACCAGCAGGATGCCGGACTCAATCGAGATTTGCGCCGGTGAGGATGCCAGCGTATTGCTGACGCCGCGCGTGCTGCCCAGGCGCAGGGTCGCGTTCTCCAGCGGGTACTCAAGTCCCTGATAGGTAACACCCGTCACCTCTTCGCTCAGAGCCACCGCGCTGACATAGCCGCCGGTTGGCCCCGTCAACGTAACTGATTGGCGGCCGTGCAACACGCGCGCAAACTGATCTCCTTCGACGATGGCAAAGGGAACCGTCCAGTTCTGTTGGGCCAGGATCAGGAGATTGGCGAGAGTCTGGTCGAGGCGGCCGCCGACAGCGCCGAACAGCAGGATTTCGCGCGCGCCGTCGCGCACAGCCCGCTCAAGCGCCAACTCCAGATCGGTTGCGTCTTTTGCGGCCGGATGCTTTTCCACGGCTGCGCCCTGTCCCCGCAGCCGCGCCAGCAACGACGGGTCTATGCTGTCCAGATCGCCGACGATCACATCAGGCGTCAGACCGAGGGCCTCCAGATGACGCGCGCCGCCGTCGGCCGCGATACGATAGTCATCCGCCCGCAACCAGCGCGACAGTGCGCCATAGTCTGCGATATCCCCGTTGACAAAGACGACTGCCCGCACGTCCGCTAAACTCCCCGCGCATCGTTCGAGCAGATGCGCATTCTACGACTACAAGAACGCCTGCCAGGCAAAGATCGACAACATCATCACGCTGATGGCGAACTCCACGGCCATCGCCAGCAGAAAGCCGCTGACATAGCCCTTCACGGCCTGCGTGGCCGCGGCCCGGTTTGACCGCGCGGTGGTCTTGCCCGTGCGCTCATCTCCCGCACCCGCTCGATTCGCAGCCGCGGCGGACAACTGCGCGCGGCGAAACTCCATCACCCAAAGCGCGGAAACAGAGCCGACAGCTGCGCCGATAAACGTGCCGATGACAGGAACGCTGGATAGCAAGATTGCACCGACCAGACCTCCGAGTATCGACACGCAGATCGAGCGCCAGCCCGCGCCGGAACGACGACTGCTGATAAGACTGAGACCCAGGTCGGCGGCCCAGGCGATGATCGTCAACACGGCCAGGACCAACAACGTCGGCCAGCCAATGTGGACAAAGCCATCAGCCCACGCCCAGACAAATGCGCCCAGCCAAATCAGGAGCGGCCCCGGCAGAACCGGCACCAATGCGCCGACAATGCCCAGAAATATGAGCGCATAGCTGACCACAAATACAAGAGGCGTCAGGTCAAACATCGGTTCCATTGCTCTCCAGGCGGGCAACGCCCTTTACGACCTGAAACGGAAGCACCGTGTCTCTGGCAAAGAGAGGAGCCACATCCAGACTCAGGCGTTCGTACAGCGTCGGCGGCACGCCAATGTCGGCGAGGAAGAGCTGGCCGCTGGCCGCACGCGCCTGCGGTTGCAGCAACCCCTGCTTGGGCAGGGCCAAAGTCATAGTCACAGACGCGGCGATGTGAGGATTGAACAGACGGCCGCAGGTGGTGTCGAGGCCGCTGGGCGCGTCGAGGCTGAGAATCGGCGCCACGCTGCTATTCGCCAACTGGATCAGGTCCGCGGCGCGGCCGCGCGGGTGGCCCGACAGCCCGTAACCGATCAGCGCGTCGATAACCAGGTCGGCGGGCGGCAGTTCCCAGCCCTCATCCGCCCAGGCGAGGGGCGCGTCCATGCGCCGCAGAATCGACAGTTGATCTCGCGTTACGCCTTTTGGAAACTCACCGGGCGGGTGAGTCAGCACGATCTGCACCCAAGCGCCCCAGTTGAGCAGATGGCGCGCCGCGGCCAGCCCGCCGCCGCCGTTGTTGCCGCGGCCGGCCAGCACCACGATCGGGCGGTCATGCAGCGCATCGGTCTCGTCCTCGTCCGACAGAATGCGTCCGGCCAGCAGGGCCAGATTGCGCCCGGCATTCTCCATCATCTGAACCAACTGGATGCCGAACTCTGCGGCCATCAGCCGATCCACTTCACGCATCTGATCAGAGGTCAAGGCAGGTAAAATCACGCTTTGGACTCCAGCATATCTCAGCCGCCGCTACGTGTCCGAACTGCTTGAGCGAGCGGCGGCTTCGGGGGGCAAAAGCAGGAAACTGAGGAGCCAACATGCCAACGCCGGAATGACGATGGTGCTGGTCCACATATGTACAGACCAGGTTGTCCCTTGGGTCGAAAGCAGGACTGCGTAGTATCCACTGTAGAGAAGCAGAGGAATGGCCGGGGCCAGCCAACGAACCGTACGCGGGTTGCTGCTGGGACGCGCCCGCCAGGCCAGATAGTCGACGGCCACGGCGGCGGCCCCCATGCCGAGCGCCAACCAGATCATCGGCGGCCCTTCGTAATCCACAATCGTCGCCCCCAGGATCGCCAGTCCAAGGGCGGACGACACGGCTCCCAGGGGCAAGCGCCAGCGGCGCAGACTCAGGAGCAGCGGCCCAGTGAGTACAGTGGCCGTGAGCGTGGCTCCGACCAGCCCGGCCACTTTGTCCACATCGCTGTGAAAGTAACCTTTGCCTGTCCCTGGCGTGCCGAGTTGCACCGTTACGGGAAAGAAAAACATCATGAAGAAGGTGAACGCAGCCAGAAACAGGCCCAGAGAAGCGATCGCAGGCGCCAGCGTGCGCCAACCGAAAGTTTCGTCTTGGCGATTCCAGGCAGCGCGCAAAGGGCCGGTAACGATCAGGCCGATGCCGACGCCCAGCATGATATGGGTTGGGCTGAAGAGAGCTTCGACGCCCCTTTCGACGCCGAATAGCTGATGCCAGCCCATATCGCCGACACCGCCGGCGGCGAAGATGAACAGACCGATCCCCGTCAGACGATAGCCGCTGGGAACCGACAACGCCAGGGGGTATCCTCGTAGGCGGTTGACTATGGTTGCGCCCGCAAACGCGAGGCCCACGAGCAGATAACCGCTGTAGAAAAAGGCGTGCCAGAGGGTAAAGAAGGATTGATCCACACGACCGTGATTGTGCGCCCAGCCATCCAGATACAGTCCGCCGACGAAGACTGCGCTCAACAGAATCATCAGCCAGTCAAAACGGAGACCGGAAATCCGCTGCGCCGGTCGCGTACTGCTCCGTGATTCAGCCGTGGCAGCGGCCACTGAACCGGACAGTGTTGCTTGCGCTCCCGTTGGAAGGGAACGCTGCGTCGTGTCGTTCATCATGTTCATTCCATTGGATCATTACGCATGGTGCGCCCTATCGTTTCAGTGTACCCGATTTTGACCTCTCGCACTAGGCTCGCAAGGTCAATAACCCTGGGCCGTTCATCAGAGCCTATCGCTCAGTTGTTCAAATCACAGGTCGGGCATTGGGGGCGCAGACATAGAAAGGTCGATGGTATTCATTGTCAGAATTCAGAATTATGATAGGCTTTTTGCAAAATTCAGGGGGCCGGTGGTATTCTACGCCGAAAACATTCGCTCTCGTTTGAGCGGAAGCCGACGCCCTCCCTCCGAAAGAAGGATAAGCAACAGGACGAGAGATTTTCAGGGCAATGGCACGGACAATTCTGCCCCAGTCGAAAGGCTTGATGATTCTCAGAGGCTGGGTGACGGGGTGAATCACCGCATAGGTAGAACTCGCATCCCACAGGGGAATCGCGCATGGACGAATTCATAGAGCAGGCCAGACCGGCCGTGCTTTTGGCGTTGCAGGAGGACATCGGCGACGGTGATGTGACCTCGCTGGCGACGATTCCCCCAGATCAACATGCCAGCGGGCGCTTCCTGGCCAAGGCGTCCGGGGTCATCGCCGGCTTGGAGATCGTCGAATTGACCTACCGCCTGCTGCAAGACGAGCAGGTTGCACAGCACGAAATACGCAATACGGAACACGCAATGTCCGATGTTCGATTCTCTCCTTGCGTGGAGGAGGGGGCGCGAGTGGACGCGGGGACAGTCATCGCCACCGCAGACGGCCCGGCGCAACACCTATTGACTGCGGAGCGAGTCGCGCTGAATTTCCTACAGCGCATGTCCGGCATTGCAACCATGACCAGTCGGTACGTCGAAGCCGCTTCCAAAGCCTGTACGCAATACGGAATACGAAATACGAACTGCCCTCCCGTCATTCTGGACACGCGCAAGACCGCGCCGGGGCTGCGCCTGTTTGACAAACGGGCGGTGGCGCTGGGCGGGGGGCAGAATCACCGCTTTGGCCTCTTCGACATGGCGCTGATCAAGGACAATCACATTGCCGCGGCGGGTGGCATCACGCCCGCCGTGCAGCGAGTACGGAGGCGCTATAACGGCCTGCCCATTGAAGTGGAAGTAGCAGATTTGACCCAATTGGAGGAAGCTCTTTCCCTCGACTTGGACCGCATTCTACTTGATAACATGACGACGCAGCAGATCGGCGAGGCCGTGCGCATCGCAGCCGGACGCACGCCCCTCGAGGCTTCCGGCGGCGTAAATCTGGACAGTGTCGCCGCCATTGCCGCCACCGGCGTCAATTCCATCTCGGTTGGCGCGCTCACCCATTCCGTTCCGGCGCTGGATATCAGTTTCGATCTGATCAGTTGCTGAACCCCCTCGCGGTGTCCATACGAAATAAGCAATAAGGAACCACACATGACGACGGCAACACTGACAACACCCTTGGCAGAACTCACCGATGCCAGGCTTATGTATGAGGCTCTTGCGCGCAAGCTGCACGACCTGGCGCTGGATGTAGAGTTGCGCATCAAGGCCGAACTGGCCGCGCAGATCAACCGTCTGAAGAAGGAGCGCAACGCGGTCATCCTCGGTCACAACTACATGGAAGCGGCGCTCTTCCACTCGATCCCGGATTTTGTGGGCGATTCACTCTATCTCAGCCGCATGGCCGCGCAGACCGATAAGGACGTGATCGTCTTCTGCGGCGTGGAGTTTATGGCGGAGACGGCCAAGATTCTCAGCCCGGACAAGACCGTGCTGCTGCCGGCCGAGAAGGCCGGCTGCTCGCTGGCCGCCAGCATCACCGCGGAGGACGTGCGCCGCCTCAAGGAGCAGTTCCCGGGCGTGCCAGTGGTCACATACGTCAACACGTATGCCGATGTGAAGGCGGAGACCGATGTCTGCTGCACGAGCGGCAACGCGGTGGCGGTGGTCAACTCGCTGGACTCGGATCGGGTTATCTTCATTCCCGACGAGTTTCTGGCGAAGAATGTGGCGCAGGAGACCGGCAAGCAGATCATCATCCCGTCTGTCGAGCCGCCGCCCCATGGCGAGGAAATCTCGCTCCAGGCCAGCCTGCCAACACGCAATACGCAAAACGCATTGCCCAATGGTCTGATCGGCTGGCATGGCCGCTGCGAGGTCCACGACAAATTCAGCGTGCAGGACATCGACAACGTGCGCACGCAGTACCCGGATGTGATGATCCTGTCCCACCCCGAATGCAGCCCGGAGGTGGTGGAGGCGTCCGACTTTACCGGCAGCACGTCGGCGATGATTCGCTATGTGGAGGAGACCGACGCGCCGCGCTATCTACTGCTGACCGAGTGCTCGATGGGGGACAACATCATCGGCGCCAACCCGGACAAGGAGATGCTGCGGCTGTGCTCGGTGCGCTGCCCGCACATGGGCCAGATCACGATGGAGGACACGCTGGCCGCGCTGGAAAAGATGCAGTACGAGATCACCGTGCCCGAGGAGATTCTGGCCAAGGCGGCGCGTTCGGTGCAGCGGATGGTTGAGATTGGGTAGGTTTCCGTTGGATACGGATCCAGACACTACGTTCTTTGCGGAGCAGGTTCAAACGCGGGGCATCACTGTCCTCGGGATGTCCCGCGCTTGCTTGGCAGGCAACACAGTCATTCGATAGGCGATGCCGATATGAGCGAGCCAAATTGGGCGAACCGCACCATGTGGACGGGTGATAACCTAGGATCGCAAGTGTTTTTCCTGCTGTCACGAAGTCAGCAAGTCTTCGTTTCAATTTGGATTTGCATTACTATGAGTTGTCCGGTGGGCGGAGGTGTCGACTCAGCGCATTTTGGACCTGGCAACGGCTGGCGCTGAATCGTGGCAGGGGGAAGGGTTCACGGACGAGGTAGAAACTGGATTAGCGCCCCGATGCCGAGGGCCTGCACTACACCGGCGACGATGATCATACGCCAAGTGAGCGCGGCGGCCACTTGATCAATCCTGGCCTCCACACGCGCAATGTCGGCCTTCGTTGCCATGTGTTCGATTTGACCTTCCAACCTGGCGACGCGTTCTTCCGTGATCATCGTATTACTCCCTCTGAGAATTGCCGACGGCCACAGTATATAGCATGGGATCGCGTGGTGTCAATAGTAGGGTAATGATAGTTTACTGTGGCAATAGTTCCCAGTCCGATCTGATCGCAGGCTTGCGGCGCAGTAAAGTTGTCGACTATTGTAAATCCCGAATTGTGCCAAGACTATCTACACGACTCATTCCCTAATCCCGCAAATCAGAGTTCCAACACCTCCACTGCCGGATGACCTGCTGCACTGCGATGTCCTCATCATCGGCTCCGGGATCGCTGGGGCCACGACTGCGCTGGAGTTGGCTGACGCCGGCGTAGCGGTGACGCTCGTCACGCGCGGGGAAAAGCCTCACAACTCGAACACATATTTGGCGCAGGGCGGCATCATCTACGTGGGCAAAGGGGATACGCCCGCGCTGATGGCGGAGGATGCGCTGCGCGCCGGCGCAGGGCACTGCAACCCGGCCGCGGTGCGCATTCTGGCCGAGGAAGGGCCGGACGCGGCGCGGGCCGCGGTCATCGTCGCCAATGCAGCGTGGGCCAACCGGCAAAGCGTCGGCTGTCACTTTCGGGAGTAGGTAGGCTCGGTCCGAAGTCCTGCTAGTCGCCAGGTCACAGTGCAGGCTACTTGAGCGTGAGAAAACCCGCCCCGCCGTCAGCGGACGTGAACCAGTCGAGTTGGTCGTGCAGCGCGACCACATCGCCGAATACGAGTACGGCCGGCGCGCACACTTCTGCCTCTGCCATCGCCTGCGGCAGACCAGCCACTGTTGAGCGGGCCACCCGCTGTTGCACCGTTGTGGCGCTACCGATCGCGGCAGCGGGAAAGTCCGGGTCGCGACCGTGCGCGATCAGGACGTCGCAGATTCTACCCGCCGAGCGCACGCCCATCATTACCACAAGCGTGTCCATCCGCGCCATCAGCGACCAGTCGACCATCGACTCTTCTTTGGTCGGATCTTCGTGACCGGCGACGATGGCGAAGGCACTTGCCAGACCGCGGTGGGTGACGGGAATGCCGGCATACGCGGGCGCGGCGATGGCGGCGCTGACGCCGGGCACGACTTCGAAGGGCAGTCCGGCCTCCGCCAGCGCCAGGCATTCTTCCCCGCCGCGACCGAAGACGAAGCCGTCCCCCCCTTTCAGTCGCACAACTTGACGACCGGCCTGCACGCGGCTGACGAGGAGCGCGTTGATCTCGGCCTGCGGCATCATGTTGCCTTGGTGCCCCTGTTTGCCGACAAAGATGCGCTCAGCTTGCGACCGAATTTCGTGCAGAAGCTCCTGGGCGATCAGGCGGTCGTAGATGACGACATCGGCTGCCCGCAGCAGCGTCAGGCCGCGCACGCTGATCAGGTCGGCGCGGCCCGGCCCGGCCCCCACCAGATAGGCTTTGCCCGTCATGCTCTCCTCTCCCTCCATCCAAGCCGAACTGCACTCATGACTCAGACGCCAGCAGCGCCGCGATCTTATCGCGGGCAGTGGTTGCCTGCCGCGGCCGACCGGACAATGTGCTGACGGAGACGATCAGGTCACCCTTGCGCACGACCGCGGGCGAGTGGAAATTTCCCTCGGACGGCGCGTCGGCTACATTCACTAGCAGACCTTGAGCGTGGGCGGCCAATGCGATCTCCTGGTTGACAGCGCGGATGTTTGTGGCGGCAAACACCAGCCCGGCGCCGTTGAGGTCCCCGTCGCGGTAAGGCCGCTTCTGCCAGACGATTTCGCCGCCGCCGGCCCAGGCTGTGAGCTGCTCCGTGGCGGTCGGACTGATCAGACGCACCGGCACATCGGCAGCCACAAGGCTCCGCACTTTGCGCTCACCGACAACGCCGCCGCCGACCACAACGGCGGTACGCCCGTGCAAGTTCGTGATGGTCAAAGGATACCGCATAGCGTTCGGCTCCTGGCGTTCCTTTCTGGCAAGAGCGCTTGCACCAGTTCAAAACTCTGCTGGACGTATCCAGACCAGACAGTTTTCGAATCCATAGCAACAGTCCAGCGGTTCAATAGAATCAGTCCCCGTCCTGGGACACACCTGGAAATCAGGTTGACTTCCCCCGCACTCTCGCGTAGAGTAGGATTGTATTACAGAGTACTGCATCCCCCTATACCAGCATGAGGCAAAATGAAATGGGCCTTGTTCAACCGGTTGAGGTAAGAGCGTCCGAGGGATATCGAATCTGGCTTCGATATGATGACGGCGTTGAGGGCGAAGTTGACCTGTCGCACATGCTTGAGAGTGAACTGTTCCAGATATGGAGAGATCGAGCCGTTTTCGAATCTGTGTATATCGACGGCAGAGATATCTCGTGGGGAGAAGATCTGGAATTCTGCCCTGATGCTCTCTATATGGAAATCACTGGCAAGACCTATGAAGAGATGTTCCCCAACCCACGCCCTTTGGCCGAATATGCCTAATCTATGCCGATTCAACGGAATCGGCATAAGAATGGAATGGAATGACCATAATCCACCCCACTTTCACGTAAAGTATGCCGGAGATGAAGCCACAATTGAAATTGCCACCTTGTCAATGTCCGGTGGCAGCCTTCCGAAAAGTATTGAGCGTCTCGTGTTCAATTGGGCTACACTTCGTAAAGAAGAACTACAACGAGCCTGGAATCTAACACAGAATAAGAGATCCCCTGGCAAAATTCCACCGCCGGAGTGAGTTCTTCAAGACTTAGGATCTTCGGTTCTGTTGGGCTAATCGTCCTGTCGTGTCCCTCGTTTCTTCTCAAACGGCGATTCCGGCGGTTTCCACTGTACTTGCCTCAAAACTTCGCTTGTGAATCCGTTCCCACAATTGCGTTGACGACCCGCAGCGCCTGCACAGTTTCGCGCACGTCATGGACGCGCACAATCTGGGAGCCCCGCTCCACGGCCAGTACGTTGGCGGCTATTGTGGCTGCCAGCCGCTCCTCCACCGGGACGCCTCCGGCCATTTTGCCCAGAAAACCCTTGCGCGAACAGCCAAATAGCAGCGGATAATCCAACCGTCGCAGTTCATCCAGCCGGGCAATGAGCGCAGCATGTTGGGAGACCGTCTTGCCGAAGCCAATGCCTGGGTCGATGATGCGATGCCAGCGGGCCACACCGGCGCGGCGGGCCATTTCCAGCGCTGTCATCAGTGCGCGGCATACGTCCGTAACGATGTCTTCAGGCGGAGGGCTGGACTGTGCGGCTTTTCCCTGTCCACCGGCATGGAGCGGAGCACGGTTGTTCATCATCACCAGAGGGACCCGGCGGCGCGCTGCCAGCAAGTCCATCTCGCGGCAGGAGGGCGCACTCTTTTCTCCTTCCCGGCTCACCGTCCACAGCCCAGATACGTCGTTCAGCCAGGACGCGCCGGCGTCCAGTGCAGCCTCGGCAACGGCGACTCTGAACGTGTCGATGGACAGAGGCACATCAACTTCGTCGCGCAACGCGCTGATGACCGGCGTCACACGGCTGATCTCTTCCTCGACCGAGAGATCGGTATGGACGGGCCGCGTTGAATAGCCGCCAATGTCCAGTACGTCGGCGCCATTGGCTACGAACTGCCGCGCCCGCGTAAGAGCGGAAGCCACCGGGTCGGGCGCACAGGCAAGCCCGTCACCGGAAAAGGAGTCCGGCGTCATATTGAGAATGCCCATCACGCGTGCGCCCCGGCGCCAGTGCCACAGCCCCTCAGCGACGGGGGCTGATCGCCTGATTGGGATCGGCATCACCCGCGGCGGGATTGGCTTGTCCAGCCGTTGCCACAGTTCGCGCACACTCAAGCCCAGGCGAGGGTGATGATGTTCCGGGTCCAGGTCCAACATGGGGGCCAACACAAAGTCCCGTTCGGGAATACGCTGGTGCGGAATCGTCAATTGCGGCGTGTCGACGATGGCGTCGTTAAAGAAGAGGATGTCCAGATCGATGGTGCGCGGCCCGTAGCGGAACGTCTTGGACCCACCAAGTCCGTATTCCGTCTGCTTGAGCGCATGCAGCAGATCCGCTGGCGCCAGGCGTGTGGTCACCCGGCATACAGCGTTCAGAAACAGCGGCTGATCCGTAACCAACATCGGCAAAGTCTCGTAGAGGTGGGACGTCTCCTCAACCTCCAGATACAAGGCCATGGCATCCAATCCAGCATGAAGGTGTGCGGCCCGGTCGCCGATATTGCTGCCCAGGGCAATGTATACTCGATTCGTCACCGGTCTCCTCCCGACACAAGTTTGGTAGGACCTGATGCAGGCGGACCTCGCCACGCCTGGGATCGCAGTCAATCCGTTGCGCGCCACAACGGAACGCTCCGATGTCCTCCTTCTTCCCAGAACGTAGAAGCGGTAGAGATTGAGCCAGACCCGCGCTCAGACAGCGAAGCGGTAGCGCGCATTTAACCACACAAACGTTTTGGGGTAAAACGGCAGATCTGATTTTCGCCGGATGCCTTTTGTCCTGGTTTCGGTTATACTTGGAGGGGCATTTGCGCCCGCCTTTGCCGCCGAACAGTTGAAAGTTTACGACATGGCCGAATTCTGTGCAGATTACCGATTGACGGATGAACAGATCGCCAGCTACCGTCGCGACGGCTTTGTCAAACTGCCGGACGTGCTTTCGCCGACCGTGTTGGCCGAGTACGGCGCGGAGTTCACGCGGCTGGTTCACGCGTTGAACCGGCAGACTTTGGGGCTGGAAGAGCGCACTACTTACGGCAAAGCCTTTTTGCAGATAACGAATCTGTGGGAGCACAGCGATAAGGTGAAGAGGTTCGTAGTCTGCCGAAGGCTGGGAAAGATTGCGGCGGAATTGATGGGCGTGGACGGAGTGCGCATCTATCACGACCAGGCGCTTTACAAGGAGCCGGGCGGCGGCTTCACGCCCTGGCATGTGGATCAGTTCTATTGGCCCCTGTCGAACGACAACACGGTCACGGCGTGGATTCCCCTACAGGCGGTCGCGGATGAAATGGGGCCACTATCGTTCTGCGTCGGCAGCCACAAGCTGCTAAAGAACCGGGAACTGGCCATCAGTGATGAGAGTGAACAGAAGATCGGTCGCACATTGCATGACTATGCGAAATACATTACACCCTTTGAACTAGGGGAGGTCAGCTTCCACTCCGGCTGGACGTTTCACCGGGCGGGTCCGAACCGAAGCGACCGGATGCGGGCGGTCATGACCATCATCTATATGGAAGACGGGATGCGAGTTGCCCGGCCAAGAAATGAGAATCAGCAAAGGGACTGGGATCGCTGGCTGCCGGGCGCGCAGTTGGGCGAACTCATCGACACGCCACTGAATCCTGTAGCGTACAACAAGAGGCAACTTGGAGCCTAGTGTGTGTTCAATTCAGGAGGCAGTCACTTTCTTGCACTGCGAATTTCGTATTTCGTAGGAGTTGGCAGCCTCAGAACATGCGCTTCAAGGCGAAGAGCGACTCATCTCAATTGTTCGTTGCTCAGTGTCAGCGCCGCCGGAGCCTGCAGCGCGCCGACCTGGAAAACTTGGGGAGTTAATCAGAATGGAAGGTGTAGCCAAATTGCGTCCGGGCGTTCGTCAGGTGGGGCTGCTTGACGCGCCCGAACCAACCGCTATCCCCGGACACGTTGTGATCGAAGTGACGGCGGCCGGTCTGTGCGGCACCGACGCGCATATCTACCATGACGAGTATCCGAGCCGGCCGCCGGTCATCCTCGGCCACGAGGTCGCGGGAAGGGTTGTGGATGTGGGAAGCGGCGTTACGCGCTGCACCACCGGCAGCTCTGTCACGAGCGAGCCTTATTTTGCCCTGTGTGGACTTTGTCCCTATTGCCGGGCAGGGATGCCGAACCACTGTCAGGGGCGCGCGTCGATAGGCAGCGGCGTTCACGGAGCCTTTGCCCGCTACGTGCTCGTGCCGGAGCGATCGGTGCATCATCTGCCTGACGGCGTAGACGAGTGGGCGGGCGCGCTGACCGAGCCGCTGGCCTGTTGCGTCCACGCGCTGGAGAACACGAAAGTGGAGCCGGGGGACGTAACTGTCATCACCGGCCCGGGCGCCATCGGCTTGCTGATGCTACAGGTGATCAAGGCCGCCGGCGCGCACGCGGTGGTGATCGGCACGGAGACGGATGAGGCGCGGCTGGCGCTGGCGCGGCAACTGGGCGCGGACGACGTTCTGGCCGTGGGCAGGGACGATCTGGAGCGCGCCGTGTCTGAACGCACCGACGGCTTCGGCGCCGATGTCGTCTTCGAGTGTTCCGGCGCCGGAGCGGCGGCGCAGACCGCGTTGGAGCTGGTGCGGCACCGAGGGCGATATGTGCAGGTGGGTCTCTTTGGCAAGCAGGTGATTTGGGACCTCGAACAGGTCTGCATCAAAGAGGTACGGGTGCAGGGGACATTCGCAACAGTCGCCAGTTCCTGGCACAAGGCCCTGGCACTGCTGCGCGCCGGCCTGGTCCAGACCGCCCCACTTATCAGCCACCGTCTTCCGCTGGTGGAGTGGCAGCAGGCTTTTGACCTGTTCGAGCGCCGCGAAGGGGTCAAGATCGTCTTTACGCCGACATAAGAGAAATGAGCCGTGATTTCCCTTCAATTCTGCAAACGGCGACGGTCGCCTTGCAGCCGGAACCTGATTGTTCGCGCACGTTCTAATCCCGTGCTATACTGCGCTCCTTAAACAACGCTGTACTATATTCGACGACCTAGGGCATGACTCAAAGTGTACATTCAACAATTCCGACGGGCCGCCGCTGTCCGAACTGCGGGTCACGGGTCGCCCAAAACGCTGAATCCTGCTACTTCTGCGGACATGAATTGACGGGAGGTTCCAGGAAAAGGCCGGCGCGCCTCACCTTACGGGATGCGGCGCTGGCGCTTGCCCTGCTGGCAGTCGTCATCGTGTGGTGGCAGTTTGGGCGGCAGGGCGATGACAGTCTGCCGCCAGGTTCAGCACAGACCGACACATTCCCCGCGCCGCAAGAGGCTGTCGATGCACAGCCCCAGACCGTCGGCGCCGACGAGCAGCAGACAGGGCCACTGATACAACGCCATACGGTGCAGGCGGGGGAGACGCTGCTCGGAATCGCCGCCAAATATGGCGTAACTGTCGAGGATATCCAGGCGGCCAACAGTCTGAGCGGTACGCAGATACGCGCCGGCGGGGAGCTTCTCATTCCTGTCCCCCTCTCGATTTCCGAGAACGGAAACGGTAGCGGCGGGGCAACCATCTCCACGATTTTCAAATATGCGGTCAGGTCTGGAGACACGCTCATTTCGATTGCCGTGCGCTTCGGCACGAATGTAGCCGCGATCCAGGAGGCCAACAACATCGGCGCAGACGAATTCATCCGGCCCGATCAGGTATTGCTGGTGCCCGTTTCCGGCGTGCCTTCCACAATACTGGCGATCAGCGAAGCGGCCCCTGCGCGCACGGCCGCGGGATCTGCCCAGATGTACGAGGCTCTTCAGTTGGTCGGGCCGAACGATGAAGAAATAGTCTCCCGTGTCGATGGCGTGCTGTTTCGCTGGCTGAGCGGCGGCCTGTTGGAACAGAACGAATGGTATGTCCTGTACATCTGGCCACTGGAAGGCTCAATTGAATTGCCACCCCCTGTATGGACGAAGGCGACCAGTTTTCGGCTTTCAAATCAGTGGGCGCCAGCGCCGGGTCGAGACGTCACCTACAGATGGCAGATTTCTGTTGTGCGGGTCTTCACGGACGACGATGGCGCGCGCATCATTGAAGCCGCCGGCGTCCCCAGCGATGTGCGCAGCTTCATCTGGTCTGGCCGCGGCCGTTAATTGTGGGTTCAACCTCCCCGTACCTGGTTTTGCAATCTTGCCGCGCCGAAGGCTGTCCCAGGGTCACGATGGCCATGACATTGATATCGCCGAAACGGCCCTGAATACGCGCACCTTTAACTGGCAAGGATTGCCAATTCCCAGCGATGATTGTATAGTGAGCCGGTTTACGATGTCTCTTTGCCCGATTTCTTGCGCACAGGTCAACTTTCTCTGGCCTGCCGTGGAATACGTGGAGCGAATATATAGACAGCGAAGGTAGTAGCGTCAACCAATCTCATTGCCAAATGTCAAGGAGGAATTCATGCCGCGACCAGTAACGCTCTTCACAGGTCAGTGGGCGGATATGCCTTTCGAAACCATCTGTGAGAAGGCCAAGTCTTTCGGATATGATGGTCTGGAGCTAGCCTGCTGGGGCGACCATTTCGAAGTGGACAAAGCCCTGGAGGACGACAGCTATGTGCAGGGACGCTGGGACACGCTGAACAAGCATGGGCTGAAATGTTTTGCCATCAGCAACCATCTGGTAGGACAGGCTGTCAGCGACCGCATCGACGGACGCCACGAAAGTATCCTGGCGCCGCGCATCTGGGGCGATGGCTCTGAAGACGGCGTGCGCGCCCGCGCGGCCGAGGAGATGAAGGACACCGCCCGCGCAGCCGCGAAATTCGGCGTGAAGGTGGTGCCCGGCTTCACCGGCTCGCCTATCTGGAATCTGGTCTACTCTTTCCCGCCCAACCCGCCCGACTTTCTGGAAAAGGGGCTGGCGCTCTTTGCCGAGCTGTGGACGCCGATTCTGGACGTGTTTAGCGAGAATGGCGTCAAATTCGGCCTGGAAGTCCACCCGACTGAGATCGCTTTCGACATCTACAGCGCCCAGAATGCAATCGACGCGCTCAATGGCCACGAGGCTTTCGGCTTCAACTATGATCCCAGCCATTTCGGCTATCAGGGAGTCGACTACGTCGCCTTTATCCGTACATTCGCGGATCGCATCTTCCATGTGCATATGAAGGATGTGGGCTGGTCGGATCATGGCAAAGAGGCGGGCGTCTTTGGCGGCCACGCCGACTTTGGCGATCACCGCCGTTATTGGGATTTCCGCTCAGTTGGACGCGGCCGGATCGACTTTGAAGCGGTCATCCGCGCGCTGAACGACATTGGCTACGCCGGCCCGCTCTCCATTGAGTGGGAGGACGCAGGCATGGACCGGGAACACGGCGCAACCGAATCCTGCGCGTACACGCGTCAGGTCGACTTCCCACCGTCGGAAATCGCCTTTGATGCGGCCTTTGCCGAGTAGAAGCCGACCCAATGAGCGGGGCGCCCCCGTCCCGCCTGCACGCAGATGGCTATACCACGCCAGAAACTAAGAACGAGAGAGGAATTGACTCATGAGTGAAGGATCCGGATTCACTTCGATGGCTGGGGCGCGGGCGGAAGGCGACGCCCCGGAGATCGGTGTCGGAATGCTGGGCTATGCCTTTATGGGCAAGGCCCACAGTCATGCGATGTTGAACATCGCCCACATGATGTACCCGCCGCCGGCCGTGCCGCGCCTGGTGGGTATCGCCGGACGCGATGAGCAGGCCGTGGCAGAGGCTGCCAGACGCTACGGCTACGAAGGCTACTATACCGACTGGCAGGCGATGCTGGACAACGACGACATCCAGCTTTTCGATAACGGCGGGCCGAACGACACGCACGCCGAGCCGTGCATTGTCGCCGCCGAGAGAGGCAAGCATATTCTCTGTGAGAAGCCGCTGGCGCGCAGCGCGGATGAGGCGCAGTCGATGTTGGAAGCGGTGCAAAAGGCCGGCGTGAAGAACATGGTTGCCTTCAACTATCGCTTCGTTCCCGCGATTCGGCAGATTCGCAAGCTGGTGGATTCCGGCCTGCTGGGGCAGATCTACCACTTCCGCGCGGTCTATCTGCAGGAGTGGGTGATGGCCCACTACAATCTGCCGATGATCTGGCGGCTGCAAAAGTCTGCTGCGGGCAGTGGCGCTCTAGGCGATCTGGGCGCGCACATTATCGATTTGGCCCGCTATCTGGTGGGTGAGGTCACGAGCGTCTCCGGCATGACGCGCACGTTCATCGACGAACGTCCGTGGGACGACGGGACGATGGGCAAGGTGGATGTTGACGACGCTGCTACCGCGTTGCTGGAGTTTGACAACGGCGCGATAGGCACGGTCGAAGCCAGCCGTTTCGCCGCCGGGCGCAAGAACGGGCTGCGCCTCGAAATCAACGCGGAGAAGGCCAGTATCGCCTTCAATCTGGAGCGGCTGAACGAACTGGAGATCTTCTGGGTCGGCGACGAACCGGAGGAGGCCCAGGGTTTCCGCAACGTGCTGGTCTCTGAGCCGTCCCATCCCTGGTGGGAGAACTGGTGGCCCCAGGGTCATATCATCGGCTGGGAGCATACCTTTGTGCATGAGATCACCCACTTGTTGGACTGCATCGTCAACGATGGCGCGGTGGCGCCGATTGGCGCGGACTTCGTCGACGGCTATCGCAACGCCGTGATCTGTGATGCGATTCTGGAGTCGGCGGCGAGCAAACGCCAGGTAGACTGCGTGTACGCTGCGTAGATGATTGCCTGCGCTCCCGCCCGAAGGGGGCGCGGCCGATTCATACAGGCCGCTCATAGGGGGCAGCCCGTCCGCCAAACGCTCACTTCTGGTCGTCCGCTGCTTTGCGCGACTGCCAGAAGCGCCCCGGACCTGAAAGGTCGGCGGACGCAAAGCCCTCTGTCCTCGCATTTCTTCGCCCGTCGGGCGAACTGTTATCGCACGCGCTCCTGCTCAAAAGGAGCGTCTTTTGGCAAAGCCGCACCCTCGCTCTCATAGCGAAGCGGTCGTGCATTCAATCAAGAATCCCCTCTCCCCTGTGCATATCGCCAATCCTGCGCGTTTCGTTGGTGGACCAAGCGTGAAATTCAGCATGGTTTATGTGAATTCGATTCTACGCAATAGGGGTTACGCAATGTGCAATGCAGTTACGGACAATTGACTATGAAAATCGAACGCATCGAACTCCGCCGAATCCATATGCCCTATGTGCGCCCCTTTGAGACGAGCGGCTGGCGCCACGAGGGCAGCGACGCAGTCATCGTGCGGGTGGACGCAGACGGGGTGACGGGGTGGGGCGAGTCTCCGGTCAGCGACGGTCCCTGGTACAACGAGGAGACCTTCCACACGGCGCTGATCATGCAGCGCGAGTTCCTGGGGCCGATGCTCCTGGAAGCGGCCTTTACAGGGCCGGAGGATGTGCGCCGGGTCTTCAAGCGCGTGCGCGCCAACCGCATGGCGAAAGCGGGGCTGGAGTTCGCTGTTTGGGATCTCTACGCTCGCTCTAAGGGTGTCTCTCTGGCCCGCCTGCTGGGCGGCACGCGTGAGGAGGTGGCTGTCGGCGTCAGTGTGCCGATCCACGCCAGCATTGACGCGCTGCTGGAGACGGTGGAAGGCTATCTGGCCGACGGCTACCAACGGGTCAAGCTCAAGATCAAGCCGGGTTGGGACATCGAGCCGACGCGGGCGGTGCGCCAGCGTTGGCCGGACCTGCTGCTGCAAGTCGACGGCAACAGCATCTACCATCTGGAGGATGCCGAGCATCTGCGCCAATTGGACCAGTTTGACCTACTGCTCAACGAACAGCCGCTCGACCACGACGACATTTTCGATCACGCCAAGTTGGCCAAGCTGATCGAGACGCCGGTCTGTCTGGATGAGAGCATCGTTTCGCCGGACCATGCACGCTGGGCGTTGGAATCGGATGCCTGCGGCGTGATCAACATCAAGCCGTCCCGCATTGGCGGTCTGGCCGATGCCGTCGACATCCATGATATATGTCAGGCTGCCGGGATTCCGGTATGGCACGGCGGTATGCTGGAGACCGGAATCGGGCGGGCGATCAGCGTCTCCCTGGCGAGCCTGCCCAACTTCACGCTGCCGGGCGACATCAGTGCCAATGACCGTTATTTTCGGCGCGACATCGTCACCAATCCCTTTACGCTCAACAGCAACAGCACGCTCACCGTCCCGGACGGCCCCGGTCACGGCGCGCAAGTAGACGAGGCGTTCCTGGAGGAGGTGACGGTGGAGAAGGTCTGTCTGGCGTCGTAACACCAGTGGTTAGTGGTGCGTGGATAGTGGATAGAAATGTCACGCGCCACTGTCCTGATGGCGTCGCGCAAGGAGTGGCAACATGGCGAAGCAACGCGGCAGGCCTTCCTTTATCGGCATCGACCTCGCCTGGAGCGAACGCAATCCCTCGGGCGCGGCGGTGATCCGAGACGGGCGGCTGGTCGCCTGCACCGGCAGGCTGGGCAGGACGTCCGAGATCGTCGACTTTGTCGGCGCGCATGTCTCGCGCCGCCAGGGGTCGATCGTGGCGGTCGACGCGCCGCTGCGCGTGCCGAACGAGACGGGCAGCCGCGTGTGCGACCAGACGCTGTCAAAAGATTGGCGGCGCTTTCACGCCGGCGCATATCCGGCCAGCCGTCAGTTGCTGGCGCGTGATGGCGTCGTGCGCGGGGAAGCGTTGACCGCGGCGCTGACCGAACGCTTTCAGTTCATAGAGACGGATGTGATTCCGCGGCGGACGAAGGCGCGGCTGGTGTGCGAAGTCTACCCGCATCCGGCTCTCGTCAGCCTGTTCGGGTTGGAGCGCATTCTCAAGTACAAGCGCGGGCGCGGACGCACGAATGAAGAACGCTGGCAGGAGTTTGAGCGTTACCGCTCGCTGCTGCGCGGGCTGCGCAAGGCCAATCCACCGTTGCGGCGGACCAAGCAGTTTCTCAAAGGAACCGATGTTGTCGGCTTGCGCGGCGCGGCATTGCAGGCGTATGAGGACTCACTCGACGCGCTCACTTGCGCCTATATCGCCTATTATCTGTGGCGGCACGGGCCGGGCGCCGTAAAGCGCTATGGTACGCTGGAAGAAGGGCACATTCTTGTGCCGCAACCGAAGGGATTGCTCTGATAGGCCTATAGCAGCATTGCGTGTTTCGTATTGCGTATCAAAGACCTCTCCAGACAGAGCTGCCCGACACACGTCTACATCTTTTTCATTGCCCGGAAGAAACTCAGCGCTTGGCCCGACCCCTGCGTTTCGGCGAAGACTGCATCCTCGCCCATGTGTCGCGCAGGGTAATGGTGCGGTTGAAGACGAGCCGGTCGCCGGAACTGTCGGGGTCCACGCAGAAGTAGCCTTTGCGCTCGAACTGCACAGTCTGGCCGGCCGCCAAGTCGCGCACGCTCGGCTCCAGTTGCACGCCGTCCAGTACGGTCAACGAGTTGGGAGAAAGACTGGCCAAGAAGTCCTGGCCCTCCGGCACGTCGTAGGGATCTTCCACGTTGAACAGGCGGTCATAGAGGCGCACTTCGGCGGGCGTCGCATGGTCGGCGCTGACCCAGTGGATCGTGCCGCGCACTTTGCGCCCATCCGGCGCGTAGCCCCCCTTGGTCTCCGGATCGTATGTGCAGTGCAGCGCGACGATCTTGCCCTTGTCATCCTTGATGACTTCCTCACAGCGGATGAAGAAGCCCCAGCGGAGGCGCACCTCACGGCCCGGCGCCAGGCGAAAATACTTGCGCGGCGGATCCTCCATGAAGTCGTCCCGCTCGATGTAAAGGTTGCGGCTGAAGGGGACTTGACGGCTGCCGGCGCTCTCGTCCTCCGGGTTGTTGACCGCTTCCATCCACTCGGTCTCGCCTTCGGGGAAGTTCGTGATCACCACGGGCAACGGATCGAGGACGCCCATCACCCGCATCGCCGTGCGGTTCAACTCCTGGCGAATGAAGTGCTCCAGCAGCTCGATCTCCACAGTGCTGTTGGTGCGGGCGACGCCAACGTGTTCACACAGGTCGCGCAGCGCTTGGGCGGGCACGCCCCGCCGGCGCTGACCGGCCAGCGTGGGCATGCGCGGGTCGTCCCAGCCGTTCACGTAGCCCTCCCCTACCAGGCGCAGCAGACGGCGTTTGCTGGTCACGATATAGGTGAATTCCAGTTTGGCGAATTCGATCTGCTGTGGATGGTAGACGCCCAACGCGTCCAGATACCAGTCGTACAGCGGACGGTGGTCCATGTACTCCAACGAACAGAGTGAATGGGTCACGCCCTCAATCGAGTCGGATTGGCCATGCGCCCAGTCGTACATCGGGTAGATGCACCACTCATCGCCGGTGCGCTGGTGCGACGCATGGCGGATGCGGTACATCACAGGATCGCGCAGATTGATGTTGGGCGCACTCATGTCGATCTTGGCGCGCAGCACCCTTGCGCCATCAGGAAATTCACCCGCCTTCATGCGCTTGAACAGATCCAGGTTTTCGGCGACGGAGCGGTGGCGGTAGGGACTGTCCTTGCCCGGCTCGGTCAGCGTGCCCCGGTGGGCGCGAATCTCTTCCTGGCTGAGATCGTCCACATAGGCGTGGCCCGTTTCAATGAGCTGGAGCGCCCACTCGTAGAGCTGGCCGAAGTAGTCGGACGCGTACAGGACGTTGGCCGGTTCGTAGCCCAGCCAGCGGATGTCGGCCAACTGGGCGTCAACAAACTCCTGCTCCTCTTTGAGAGGATTGGTGTCATCGAAGCGCAGATTGCAGTGGCCTTTGTGCTCCGCCGCCACCTCGAAGTTCAGGCCGATCGCCTTGGCATGGCCGATATGCAGATAACCGTTCGGCTCCGGGGGGAAGCGCGTTTGCAGCCGTCCGTCAAAGCGCCTGTTGCTAATGTCTTCCGCTATCGCTTCACGAATGAAGTCGCGCGCCGGCGTCGTGGAATCGAAATCGCTCATCAATACTCCCTGTGATGGCGGGGCTTTGGCTGGCTTTGGTTCGACTTGCGCAAGGTTTCCATCGATCACTCTATTGCACAACTCATAGTCCAGACAATATACAATTTTTCACCGCGCCGAGCAAGAATCGACGCTGCGAAAAATGGGCGGTGGATAGCGGCGCGTTCTTTCCTTAAACGGCGGGCCAATTCATCAGATGCCGCTGGACGCGGAAAAACCTCCATCCACGGGGACGACGATACCGGTGACGAAGCGCGAGGCGTCGCTGGCCAGCCAGAGCGCCGCTCCGACCAGTTCATCCGGCTCGCCGAATCGTGCCAGCGGCGTATGATCGACGATCTGCTGTCCGCGCGCGGTCAAGGGAAGGTTTCCGTGTTCGTCAGGCGGGGCGTCCACATTGAGCAACAGCGCACGGTTCTGGTCACCGATGAAGAAGCCGGGCGCAATCGCATTGACCCGCAGCCCCGGACCGTGCTTTTCGGCCAGATCGACTGCCAGCCAGCGGGTCAGATTGTCCACGGCCGCCTTAGCCGCGGAGTAGCCCATCACCCGTGTGAGCACCTTTTGCGCGGCCATCGAGGAGATATTGATAATCGAGCCGCTGCCCTGCTGCGCCATCGGTTCACCGAAGACCTGGATGGGCAAGACCGTGCCGATGAAATTCAGACCGACAACGCCTTCGAGAGCCTCGCGCGGCACCTTGAAGAATGTCAGGTCGCCGAAAACGGTGGCGTCCGGCCGGTTTCCGCCAGCACAATTTATCAGAATATCCACGCGGCCCCACCTGTCCAGCAGGGTCTGCCGCGCCGCGTGCAGGCTCTGTTCGTCCAGGACATCGGCCGGCAGGGGGATAGCTTCGTGGCCGGCCGCGTTGATCTCGTCGGCAATTTCGCTAGCCTTTTGCGCCCGCCGCCCCAGTACGGCGACGTGCCCACCGGCCGCGGCAAGTCCGCGCGCCATGGCCCCGCCCAGTACGCCTGTACCGCCTGTGACGACGGCAACCTTCCCCTCCAACGAAAACTGCTCCCAAAAGTTCATGGCCTCCTCCTGACTGCGTGAAGTGGGGAGCGGGACTCTTTTCCCATCACTCTCTCCTCGCCTTTTGCGGTTTCATTCGGCTATAATCAGTGGATAGATACAAGCTGATGTCGAATCGTGGTGTGTGCTATCCACTGTCCACGAACCACTCCGTTTGCGCGAAAGGAACTCTTTGTGAACTCGTCTCTAGGTCAGCATATGCCGGACCGGGCCGAACGTTATTTCAGCGGCGGCAGCGCCCAGCGGGCCGTGGCGCGCGCCCTGTTCGAGAGCGTTGCCGATCTACCGTTGATCTGCCCTCACGGTCACGTGGACCCGCTGCTCTTCGCCGATGCCTCATACCATTTCGGGTCGCCCGCCGAACTGCTCCTGATCCCGGACCATTATGTCTTTCGTATGCTGTACTCCCAAGGAGTTCCACTGGAGGCGCAGGGCGTGCCGATGAACGAGGGCGAGGATGCCAGCGCAGTCGAATCCGATCACCGCACAATCTGGCAGACCTTTGCCGAAAACTTTCACCTGTTTCAAGGTACGCCCACAGGACTGTGGCTGCGGGATGAGTTCCACGATCTGTTTGACATCAGCGAGAAGCTGACTCCGGCGAATGCCCAGACTATTTATGATGAAATCTCCGAACAACTGGCCGCCCCGGACTTTACTCCTCGCAAACTCTACGAGCAGTTTCAGGTTGAGGCGCTGACCACGACCGACGCAGCCACCGATTCACTCGAACACCACCGGGCGATTCGGGATTCGGGCTGGCACGGACGCATCTATCCGACATTCCGCCCGGACAAGGTCGTGAACGGGATCGATCAACCCGCTTGGCGGGAGCAGATCGAACTGCTGCGGGCCGCGTCCGCGATCGACATCGGCGACTATGCCTCCTACATTCGTGCGCTGGAAGGCCGCCGCGACTTCTTCAAAGCGATGGGCGCGACTGCCACGGATCACGCGGCGGAGACGCCGTACACGGAAATTCTCTCACATGGCGAGGCCGACGCCATTTTCCAGCGGGGCCTTTCGGGCAAGGCGTCCGCCGATGACGCCCGGCGCTTTAGCGCGCACATGCTGGTTGAGATGGCCCGCATGAGCAGCGAGGACGGGCTGGTCATGCAACTCCATCCCGGCTCGATCCGCAACCACAACACGGCGCTCTTTCGGCGCTTCGGCGCGGACAAGGGCGCGGACATCCCCCATGCACTCGATTTCACCCGCAACCTGAAGCCGCTCCTGGACCGCTACGGCGCCCATCCGTCGCTGCGCCTGATCCTGTTCACGTTGGACGAATCGACCAGCGCCAGGGAGCTTGCGCCACTGGCAGGCCATTACCCGATCCTGCGGATCGGGCCGCCCTGGTGGTTCTACGACAGCATCAACGGAATGCGCACCTTCTTCGCGCAGGTGATGGAGACGGCGGGCATCTACAACACGGTCGGCTTCAACGACGATACGCGGGCCTTCGCTTCGATCCCCACGCGGCATGAACTGTGGCGGCGCGTCGCTTGCGACTGGCTCGCCGGACTGCTGGTCCAGGGCATCATCGACGACGTGGAGGCCCTTGACATGGCCCACGCCCTGTCATATGGACTGGCGAAGGAGGCCTATAAACTGTAGCAGTCGGCCTGGCCCCTCCTCTCGTATTGCGTATCAAAGACTGCTCCGGCGCGTTACGCAGTACGCAATACTCCATATCAGTCCACTTCCGCCGAGCGCCGATGCCAGTCCTCAGCGAAGAGATTGAAATGGACTCGGCGGCGGGGGTTGGCGGCGACGACCTCTTCGTCGAGAGTTACGCCCAGGCCGGGGCCGGAGGGCAGGGCGAAGTAGCCGTCTTCATCAATTTCCGGATTGCCCGGCGCGGCCTCCTTCACATAGGCTTCGCCGAAATCGTTAAAATGTTCCTGAATCTTGAAATTGGGCGTACAAGCGGCCAGATGCAACGCGGCCGCGGTGGAGATGGGGCCGCCCACATTATGGGGCGCGATGAGCATGTAGTAGGCCTCGGCCCAGGCTGCCAGCTTCTTGGTGTTGAGGATTCCGCCGAAATGGGTGATGTCCGGCTGGATGATATCGCACGCCTGCAACTCGAATAGCTCCCGGTATTCAAACATCGTATGCAGCCGCTCACCGGTCGCCACAGGAATGCCCAGGGGGGCGATGGCGTCGGCGGCCTTTTTCTGGGCGGCGATATTTTCGGGCGGCACCGGCTCCTCCAGCCAGGAAGGTTTGAAGGGGGCCAACTCGCGGGCAAACTCTACCGCAGTGACCGGGTTGAAGCGCCCGTGCATCTCGATGAGAATCTCCACATCCGGGCCGACCGCGTCGCGCACCGCCTCCACCAAGCCGATGACGTAGTTCTTCTCCGACCGTTCCATCTCATAGAAGCCGGCCCCGAAAGGATCGAATTTCAGCGCCTTATAGCCTTTTGCCAGCACCCGTTTGGCCGCGGCGTGAAACTCGTCTGCGGTGCGCTCGCCGGTGTACCAGCCATTGGCGTAGCCTTTGATCTTGCGCCTCACTGCGCCGCCCAACAGCCGGTATACCGGCTGGTTGAGGGCTTTGCCGATGATATCCCAACAGGCGACTTCGAGGAGCGCGGTGACGGTCATGGTGATCTCGCCGGCGCGGCCGAAATCTTCGCGGAACATGCGGGCGACGAGGGCCTCGACGTTGAAGGGATCCTCGCCGAGAATGTAGCGCGGCGCGGCTTCGCTGAGATAGCCGAGGACGCCGTCGGTGCGGTTCAGTGCGCGGCATTCGCCCACGCCGACAAGCCCCTCATCCGTCTCGACTTTGACAATGGTCAGATTACGCCACTCGGTGCCCAGCACCATCGGCGTCACTTTGCTAATCTTCATAGGGATCCTCGTCTCCGGGGATGGGTTCACTTCTACTACGCGCATACTGTATCGCAAAAGGGGGAAACATGCCACATTTCGGGGGTAAATTTAAGGCAGTTTGGCGTCCTCTCTCTGACGCGCCATGACGATAAGAACGCACCCAGCACGCTTCCAGATTGACTATCAGGCGTATCTTCTGCTACAATTGCCTCATCTATCCCAAATAGCCAGCGTTCTTAATTCAGGGCGGCCGATGGGGCCGCGGTGGAGAAACAGATGCCGAATATCAGATCAGCTGCCAAACGTATGCGCCAGGATGTGCGCCGCCATGACCGCAACCGAGGTTATCGCGGCGCTGCCCGCACTGCTGTGAAGAAGGCTCGCGTCTTGATTGAAGATGCGGATCCAGAGGCGCAGGGTGCCGTCCGCTCAGCAGTCGTTGCGTTGGACAGAGCTGCCCAGCGCGGCGTGATCCACGCCAACAACGCGGCGCGGCGCAAGAGCAGGCTGATGCTCCAGTACAACAAAGCGAACCCAGCATAAGCGGCTGCCCGTTTCTGCCGCAGGCATTTCCGGGCGACCTCTGAGGCCGCACGCTTACATCCTGACCAAAAGCCGCCAGACGGGAATTCAGGCGGCTTTTGCGCGTTGCCCGGCCCTTGTCAATGTGTCCTGTCCATCCATGCGCCGACCCGTCTATAATAGTCGCACTCGTGCTGCAACGCGCAGTGCGCGCATCGGGGCGTGCGCGCCTGGCACACAGTGCGGCCATGCTGAATCAGGTTGACATGCAGGGGAAAGTAGGTCTCCGCTGGCAGAGCCGTCTCCCAGATTGCCTTGATCTTCTCCGCAGACGCCCGCCGACCGCTCATGCCCAGACGCTGGCTCTGGCGCTGAATGTGCGTATCGACAGGAAAGGCCGCCATCCCGTAGCTGAACAACAGCACAATGCTGGCCGTCTTATGGCCCACACCAGGGAAACGCTGCAAATAGGTCTGGGCGGCCTCCGGTTCCATCGCCCGGACGTGGTCCAGATTGTACTGTCCCTCCTCGCGGCGTAGAATCTCCAGAGTCTCGACAATGTGGGGCGCCTTCTGGTTGTACATACCGGCGACGCGAATCGCGTCTTTGATCTCTTCCAGCGGCGCGGCGCGCACCGCGTCCCAGTCCTCGGCGAAGCGCAGTCTCAGCGTCTCGAACGCTCTACCGGAGTTGCGATCATTGGTATTGGCGCTGAGGATCGTGTGGATGAGTTGCTCAAAGCCGGAACGGGAAGGCCGCCATGCCGGTTCGCCGTACTCTGCCAGCAGCAGGTCAAAAAGCTTTTGAGCTTTTTTCACCAGGTCACGGTCCGCTTCAGCCACGTGTACGCCCCCTCGCCGTCAGGCAAGCCGTTCAATGTCTACAGTTCGGGCGGCAACGGGCTATCTTCCGCCAGCACAATACGGGGCAGGCGAGCCATCAGGCGGCTGGTCACCTCGTAATTTATTGTTACTAACCGCTCGGCGACCACTTCCGCCGAGATGCTGGCGTCCTGCTGGCTGCCGATCAGAACGACCTCATCATCCTGCGCCACAGAGCCGCCGGAGGCCACAATTTCGGTGACATCCACGACCGTCTGATCCATACAGACTCGGCCCACAATTGGCGCTTCGCACCCGCCGACAAGAACGCGCTGCCAGTTGCGTGGGCTGCGGGGTAAGCCATCGGCATAGCCCACCGGCACGACGGCCACAGTGCGCGCATCGGGCGCCCGCCATGTGTTGCCGTAGGAAACCGGCTCACCAGCATTCAGGCGACGGACCTGTGCGATGCGCGCCTTCCAACTGAGAACGGGCCGCATTTCCGGCGGCACGGGACGATCGGAACTGGGGGAGAGGCCGTAGAGAAGGATGCCACAGCGCACTGCGTCCAGATGCGCCTGCGGCAAGGCCAGCGTGGCAGCGGAGTTGGCCGCGTGGGCAATGGGCGGGCGGCAGCCGGCGCTGGCAAGCCGTTCCAACAGCGTGGTAAAGCGGCGGAGCTGCTCCTGGCTATACCGCTGGTCCGCTTCATCAGCCGTGCTGAAATGGGTGTAGATGCCCTCCAGCCGCAGATGGGCATTGCGTTCGAGCCGCGCGCACAGTTCGAGCGCATCAGCGTGGTCGATGCCCAAGCGGTGCATCCCCGTGTCCACTTTGAGATGAACGGTCAAGGGCTGACCCCGCCGGGCGGCGGCTTCGGCAAAGGCGAGGGCGGTGCGCGCTTCGAAGACGGTGGCGGTGAGCGCGTATTCCAGCAGCGTCTCCGCTAGTTCGGGCGGCGTGTACCCAAGCACGAGAATCGGCGCGCCCACCCCTGCTTGCCGCAGGGCGATTGCCTCATTCACAGCGGCCACGCCCAGACGGTCGGCACCGGCTCGCAACGCGGCCGGCGCGATCAGATCGGCCCCATGGCCATAGGCATTCGCCTTGACGACCGCATACAGAAGCCGACGAGTCCCGATGCGGCGACGAAGTGCGCGCACGTTGCCCGCCAGGGCGGAGAGATCGATCTCCAGCCATGTGGGGCGCAGGACATGTCCCATGCGCCCCGGCTCGGACGGGGCGTGATGCGCTACCACCCGTTTTCGCCCCGCAGTCGTTCCCACTGTTCCCATTCGAGGCCGGCCTCGCCCAGGCGATTGGGTTTGCGCTCGCCATGATAGTCGCTGCCGCCGGTGGTGAACAGGCCGAAGCGCGCCGCCAGTTCGGCGAAGCAGGCAATGGGCCTGTCGGTTGCGTCCCTGCCCTCGGCAGCATAGGGGTAGTGAAGTTCAAGACCGTCGAGTCCGATGTCAACCATGCGGCACAGAGAATCGTCGAGGCTACGGATGCGTCTGTAGATGCCCGGGTGCGCCAAGACCGCCTTGCCGCCGGCCGCATGTGTCAGTTCGATTGCATCCTCGACTCGCAAAATGAAGGAACGGCGCACATAAGTGGAGTGTTCGGCATCGGAGGCAAGGTACTGTTGAAAGACATCGCTGATGGAAGTGAACTTGTGCGGGTTGTATTTGAGGGCGATCTGGGCGATGTGCGGACGCCCCGGAACGCCGCCCGCCAACGCCAGCACCTCCTCCACCGGCACGTGGAGGCCATAGCTCTGCATCCGCTCCACCTGGCGGACTTTTTGCTCCACCCGGCTCTCCATCACCCTATCCAGCATCCCGAGGAGGGCTGGGTCGGTCGGGTTGATGCCGTATCCCAAAATGTCGAAATCCAGAAAATCCTGCTCGTGGTCGCTGGCGGTACTGAATTCGATGGCGGGAAGCACAAACACACCTGCCCCGACGCCGTGCTCCTGGGCTTCAGTTACGCCCAATACGCTGTCATGGTCCGTCACCGCCAGAACGCGGATACCGAGAGCGGCGGCCTTTGCGATCAACTCCTGCGGCGTATCGGTGCCGTCAGAGCAGTTGCTGTGGACTTGCAGATCCACCGGATAAGTTCGCGTCGGAAATTGGCGCTCCTCAGTCATGGGATCGTCTTCCGTGTATTCATGGTCTGGCGCGCGGTCATCTCTTGTCGTCGTAAGGATCTCCCCGCGCGTGCTATTGCCGGGGATACAGGCTGCCCCTTTTGCAAAAAGAACTGCGCCCAGGCTGCCCCGGACGCAGTTCTCTGACCCCGCAATGTCGTGTGATCCAGTGGGTACGAACCGAGGTTCGTAGGTGGGCGCTGGCTGAACGCTTCCGTCTTGCCCTGTCCCATATCGGGTAGGCTATCACATCTACGTTCGTTGGCCTTGCTCCCGTGATTCTGGTGTTGGTTCGCCCTCAAGCTAGTCAATCACGTACACTGCAGGACAGTTGCGAAAGTTTAGCACATCTCAATACTGACGCCAAACGGCAATTTCAGCAGAGATTTGGCGCCCTGTCATCGTCACTGGCTCTTGCGTTCCCTGACGGCGATGTGCAGTTCGGCCAGCTGCTTGTCGTCCACCGGGCTGGGCGCCTCCAATAGGAGGTCGGTTCCGGTTGCGGTCTTAGGGAAGGCCATGACCTCGCGGATACTCGGCGCGTCGGCGTAGAGGGCCACCACCCGTTCGATCCCCATTGCGATACCACCGTGGGGAGGCGCGCCGTACTGGAAGGCTTCGAGCATATGGCCGAACTTTGCATCCACTTCGGCCTCGCTCAGACCCAGACGCTGGAACATGCGCATCTGCTGATCGCTGCGGTGGATGCGGATGCTGCCGCCGCCGATCTCCCAGCCGTTGAGAACGACATCATAGGCCTTGGCTTTGACATCTCCGGGGCGCTCCTCCAGGATGCTCCAGTCCTCGTCGCGGGCGCTGGTGAAGGGATGGTGGGTCGCCTGCCAGCGTTTCTCCTCGCTGTCGTACTCAAGCAAGGGGAAGTCGACTATCCAGCAGAAGGCCAGAAGATTCGGATCGATTAGATGCGCCCGCGCGCCGATCTCTTGGCGCAGGTTGGCCAGCGCAGGATTAGTCACACCGGCCTCGTCAGCCACCATCAGGATCAAGTCCCCTTGCGCGGCCTCGGCTGCGCGCACGATTCCGTCGATCTCTTGCGCGCTGAGGAACTTGATGATCGGGCTGCGCAAACTCTCGGTCGGATAGCGCCCGTCGGCGTCAGGTTCGCCGGTTATCCCGATCCATGCCAGCCCTTTGGCGCCATAGGGCTTTACGTATTCGATCAGCCCTTCCACATCCTTGCGGCTCAGACCTGCCCCGTCCGGATAACGAACGCCCTTGATCATGCCACCCGCGGCGGCAGCGTTCTTGAAGACGCCAAAACGGCTGTTGCGCACCAGTTCGGTTACGTCGAACAGTTCCAGCCCGAAGCGCAAATCCGGTCGGTCGATGCCGTACCTGGCCATGGCGTCGTCATAGTTCAGCACCGGAAAGGGTAGCTTCTGAATTGGCTTGTCGCTGACCTTCGCCGAAAGTTCGATCAGCATCTCTTCGATAAGCGCCATGATGTCGGCGGCCTCGACAAAGCTCATCTCCAGATCCAGTTGCGTGAACTCCGGCTGGCGGTCGGCGCGCAGATCCTCATCGCGGAAACAGCGCGCAATCTGGAAGTAGCGCTCGATTCCGGCGATCATCAGCAGCTGCTTCATCTGCTGAGGAGACTGCGGCAGCGCATAAAACTTACCCGGATGAACACGGCTAGGCACCACGAAGTCGCGCGCGCCTTCCGGTGTGCTTTTGAGCAGGATCGGCGTCTCAATTTCGAGGAAGGCCCGTTCGTACATATAGCTGCGGATAAAACGGACGATCTCATGGCGCAGCCGCAAATTTTGGGCCAATTTGGGGCGGCGCAGATCGAGATAGCGATACTTGAGGCGCACAGCCTCATCCACGTCATCGGCCTGGCCGCTGCTGATAACGAAGGGGGGCGTGAGGGCCTCGTTCAGGATTTCCAGATTGGCGGCGATGACCTCTATCTCGCCGGTCTCCAGTTCCGGGTTCTCGAAGCCTGGCGGACGTTCTTGCACTGCGCCGCTGACCTGCACGACGAACTCGCTGCGCACTTGGGAGGCGACGTCAAGCGCGTTCGACTGATTATGCCCATTGTTGGACGAACCGGAACCATTCGGCAGATCGGACGCCGCATCGTCCGAGACCGTTACTTGTGTGATGCCAAACCGGTCGCGCAAGTCGAGAAAGATCAGCCCGCCGTGATCGCGGCGGCGGTTGACCCAGCCGGCGAGTGTGACCGTCTTGCCGGCATCGCTGGCGCGTAATTCGCCGCATGTATGGGTCTTAAGCATAGCAGTGCTCCATAGAGTTGGAACGGTTGAATAACGCAATAGAGAGGCAACCAGGTGAAACGCATACGCTCCCCATGCGCGCCTCCTCTGGCCTTCGCCAAGGGCCGGCAGATGGCGTCGGCTCAGGCCAGAGCAACAGGTTCAATTATAGATGGGACGGGGGGTGTATGCAATTTTCTGGTTGCCGATTTGCTGTCCGAGACAGATTCATAGCGGACTTGACGCGGAGAGGGATGACCTGTATCGTAATTGAATCTGCGCTGCCGGCATTTGGCGGGCTGGCGGGCTGACGACCACTCGCACCATACACTACGGGGAGTACAACCATGCCGGTAAAGATCGCGCAGGTAGAGAAGCGGTTCTCAAGTCCCGGGCCGCATCCCAACGGCCTCCAGGCCAGCGCCGATGGCCTGTGGTGCATTGACCAGGGCAACAATCGACTCTATCGTCAGGATTACGCGACCGGGGAGGTGCTGTTCGACGCCCAAACTGACACAGTTCATTCCAGCGGGATCACGATAGGCGGCGGCTATGTCTGGATTGCCTCCACCTATGAGAGAAAGATCGCGCAACTGGATGCGAAAACGGGCCGAACCGTCGCCAAGTACAGTTCACCCGGCGCCGGCGTTGTGGCCTGGCGGGAGGGCGCGGCGGACGCGCAGGAGACAGGCGATCACGGCCTGGAGTGGCGCGACGACAAACTGTACGTGGCCTCTCCGCCTTCGCAGATGGTACATATCATCGACCCGGACGGCTGGCAGGAGGTACATCGCTTCCGCGTGCCGGGGTTGCGAGTCCATGGTATCGCCTGGGCGGATGACGGAAAACTGTGGGTCGCCGACACGTCCGCAGGCACGGTCTGTTTGTTGGATGCACAGAGCGGGCGCATCTTCGATGTCATTCGCGTGGAAGCGCCCGACGAAGTTCATGGCATGACCATTCACGAAGGCGTACTGTGGTTCTGCCATGCCGAGACGTGCGAGATCGGCCGGCTGCTGATCGCCTAGCGGAAAGCAGTTCGCGGAAGAAACCAATGTTGACCTTATCTTAATCTGACGTTACCGGAAATGTGCCACAATTGGGTCGCGCGCCAGCGGTCCGTCACCGGGGTGCGATGTCGCACATCTTACGCCTTGAAAGGACGGCCGTATAGCGACAAGGCACATGGCGCTTTCATTGACGCGACACCCAGCTTGCACTATACTATAAGCGGATAGTTCGGCGTCGGCCCTGTATCATTGCAGACTTGGATAAGCGGCCATTACGTGGACAGTACAGTCTCCCAAACGGCAGCAATAAGCAGTGATCTTCGGCAGCAGATGCGGGCGGCGCCCGGCTGGTTACGCGGGCGGCAGGGCAGACGTCTGCGCGAGATGCTGCTCGCCTACTCGTTTCTGGCGCCGGCGTTTCTCATCATTGGCCTGTTTGGCCTCTTCCCTCTCGCTTTTGCCGCCTACGAGAGCACTCTGCGCGGCCTGAACAAGATCGTCGGCTCATACGACGGTCTGGGCAACTACGTCAAAGCGGTTGACAACCTGATCTATGTACTCTCCTTCTGGATGGCTGCCGCTCTGATCTATTACGCAGCGCATACCTTGGCACGCGCCTTCCAGGAGCAGCGGCAGGAAGGGACAGAGCCGATGCCGTGGCTGCTGCCAGGAGTTCTGACGGCGGTGGGAGTCGCGCTCTTTACCCGCTTTGTCTACCTCCTCCTGCCGGAAATGCTGCTGATTCCCTCGAAGCTGCGGGGGCAGAGCAATACGCAGGCCGCCTTCCGCAGCCTGGTGGTGGAGACATGGTGGCTGCCGAAGATTCAGATCGCGCTGTGGCTGGCTATCGTCGTGCTGGCCGTGGGCGCCGGTTGGGCGATTCTTATCAATCGCCAGAGGCCAGTTGACAGGCGTGAGCGCATCTACTTCATGCCGTTCTTCAGCGCCAGCATCGCCCTGATTGGCGGCGCGGCGCTGGCTTGGCTGACGTGGACCCAAATCAACGCCGCCTACGCCGAGGCCCTGGAGGAGGGCGTGGGGCTGGAACTTTGGTTGCAAATCGTGACCATCAGCGCAGGGTTTCTGCTGCTCCTGCTGGCCTGGCAACTATGGGGGAGCGCGGGCGACCGTTCATCCAATACCGGGATAGCGTTCAGGCTGGTCGGCGCGGTGGCGCTGATGGTCGGCGGCTGGGTGCTGATCGGCGAATTGCCGCGGGTCATCGCCTCCGGCGACGAGGATTGGTGGAACGGGCTGTTGGCAACGGTCTTCTATGTAATGGGAACGGTGCCGATTCAGTTGGGGCTGGCGCTGATCCTGGCTGCGCTGCTCTTTCAGAAGATTCGCGGGCAGACGCTCTTTCGCGTACTCTACTTCCTGCCCTATGTCGCGCCGTTCGTGGGCACGGCGGCCGTCTTCCGCATCATCTTCTCCAACCGGCCCACCGCGCCGCTGAACAGTATGCTGGACCTGTTCGGGTCCGAACCGCTGCTGTGGTTGAGCGAGCCAGCCGGCATTTTCCAGATGATGGCGGGGTCCAATGTGGAGTTGGGGCCGATTCTGGCGGGACCCAGCCTGGCGCTTGTGGCGATCATGCTCTACGGCATCTGGACATACGTCGGCTTCGATACGGTCATCTTTCTGGCCGGGCTGGGCGCAATTCCCAATGAACTGTACGAAGTCGCCGACATTGACGGCGCGGGCGGGTGGGCACAGTTTCGGCATGTCACGCTGCCGCTGCTCTCGCCGACGATCTACTTTCTTTCGCTCTATGCGGTCATCGGCACATTCAAAGCGTTCAACCATATCTTCGTGTTGCGCCAGGCGGCCGCGTTGGGTACGACCGATACGGCCAGTATCGTAATCTTTCAGGCGTTCAAACGGGATACGCGTTACGGTTACGCCTCTGCCTTGGCCATCCTGTTGCTGATCATTATTATGGCGATTACGTTGATCAACAACCGGATTGCCAGCAGGAGGGTCTTCTATGGCTAACAGCGCTATGGCTGGCAGTTCTGCCCCGGCACGAGAGACGCACCCGGCCGTTCGACGCGCAGCGCTCATTCGCCTGCTCATCTACGCCTTTCTGACCGTGGGCGCGGCCGCCGCGATTCTCCCCTTTCTCTATACTGTCAGCGTTTCGCTGATGAATCTGACCGAAGCGACCGGCGGGCGGGCGCTGCCTGCAACGCCGCAGTGGAGCAACTATGTCGAGGCGTGGCGCGATGCGCAGTTCTCCCGGTACTTTATGAACAGCGTCAAGATCACGCTGATCTCGGTCAGTGGAGCCGTCGTCTTCTGCGCGCTTGCGGCCTACGCCTTCGCCCAGATGGAGTTCCCCGGCAAGGGCTTTCTGTTCACGCTGCTGCTCTCGACGCTGATGCTGCCGGAGGCGATCACCTGGGTTCCGAACTTCATCACCGTTTCCTGGCTGGGGCGCATCAGCCCGGTACCCTGGATCAACAACTGGCCTGCGCTGACGATCCCATTCATGGCGAGCGCGTTCGGCATATTTCTGCTGCGCCAGTTCTTTCAGCAGATCCCCAAAGAGCTTTGGGACTCGGCGCAGATCGACGGATCAGGGCATCTACGCTATCTGATAACGGTCGTTCTGCCGCTCTCCAGCGCGGCGGTGATGACGCTTGTTTTGTTCGGGTTTGTCGGCGCCTGGAATGCACTGGCCTGGCCGATTCTGGTGACAACGACCCCGGACTGGCGGCCCATCTCCTACGGACTGCTTTCCTTTCTGGACGAGGCGGGCGCGTTGCTGCACTTGCAAATGGCAGGCGCAATCATCACCATGCTGCCAATTGTGGTTCTGTACTTTTTCACCCAGCGGCATTTCATCGAGGGAATTGCCACAACCGGGCTGAAGGGGTAGGAGGCTCAGTTCAGCCAAAGAAAGGGGAGGGCGAAGATGTTCGGCTCTCTCTTTAGGTTTTCAATATCGTGTGATTCGTTTCAGTGTTCAACCAACACAGGAGACCAAACCGTATGAACAGGAAAAGATTTTGGATGCTTGCAACTCTTCTGGTAGCGGCGCTGGTTTTGGCCGCTTGCCCGGCGCCCGCGGCTGAAGCGCCGCCCGCGGCCATGGAGGAGGAAGCAGAGGAAGCTCCCGCCGGCGAGGCGATGGACGAGGGGCCATGCGCTCCTGCGTCCGACGGCCCGCTGGCCGGAATTGACCCGCGCGGCCAGACGATTGTCTGGTGGCATCAGCACAGCGGCTCTCGCGAGGAAAAGCTGGCGGTCATTGTCGAGGACTTCAACAGCAACAATGAGTGCGGCATTGTCCTCGACGCGCAGAATCAGGGCGGCTACAACGATATTCGCGACAAGGTAAACGCCAGCACCGCTTCGGGCGAGCAGCCAGCCAGCCTGATCGTCGGCTATCAGAACGATCAGGCTTTCTACCAGTTGAACGAAGTGCTGGCCGACTTCGACACGTTCATTGACGATCCGACCTGGGGTCTGACCGCAGAAGAGAGGGCTGACTTCTTCGCCAGTTTCGTCGAGCAGGGCGTCCACCCGGTCTTTGACAACCAACGCCTGGGCTTCCCGCCTAACCGCTCGATGGAAGTGCTCTATTACAACCAGACCTGGCTGGAAGAGTTAGGCTTCTCCGGGCCGCCCACTACACCGGACGAGTTTGAAGAGATGGCCTGCGCCGCGGCAGCGGCCAACGGCGACGGCACCGGCGGCTACATCCTGCGCGATGACGCCTCCGCGATGGCATCCTGGACCTTTGCCTATGGCGGCGATGTTCTGAACGAAGACAACACCGGCTACGTCTACAACGGCCAGGCAACGATCGAGCCGATGACGCTGCTGAAGCGCATGCTCGATAACGGCTGCGCCTACTTCTTCACCGAGGGCTACCCGAATCCTGAGTTTGCCGCGCGCCGCACGAGCTTCACGCAAGGCTCCAGTTCCGGTCTGCCCTTCTACGCCAACGATATCAAGACGATTGCGGAAGAACAGGGCCGCGATATGGACGTGTGGGGCGTAACCGCGATTCCGCACACGACGGCGGACCCCGTGCAGAACATCTACGGCGCCGACGTCATGATCACGGCCGGACCGCCGGAGCAGGAGCTTGCCGCCTGGCTGTTCATTAAGTGGTTCACGTCACCGGAGGCACAGGCCCGCTGGGTGGAAGCCAGCAACTACTTCCCCACCCGGGCGGGAACGGAAGCGCACCTGACCGGCTATGTTGAGCAGAATCCTCAGTACGGCGAAGCCCTGGCGCTGCTGAGCTACGGCGCGTACGAGCCGCAGCTCATCTCCTACCAGGCTGTGCGCGACGCTGCCGAGATGGCCTTCAACGAGATCATGCAGGGCGCGGACATCCAGGCCACGCTCGACGCGTTGACCGAGACGGCCAATGAACTGCAGGAAGAGTTGATGGGTGAAGTGGAGTAAAGTGCGGGCTCAGATGCTATGACAGCATCGCTATGACAGGAGAATAGAAAGAGAAAAGTGGAGGGAAAGTCCCTCCACTTTTCGCGCTCATATAGCGAAGCGGTAGCGCATCTCACAACTTTCGCGCTCATATAGCGAAGCGGTAGCGCATCTCGCGACTGCGCCGCTTATTCTTTCGTGGACTTCTCGTCCTCTTGCGGCTCTCTGCGCGGCCGCCGCTGAAAGTTCAACTGTTGGAAGCGTTCAAAGTGGCGCTTGCTGCCGTCCTCCTGCTCCTCGCCCCCCCACTCGCGCATTCGTTTCTCCGTGGCCTCCAGGTCGTCGAACTGGCTTTCGTGGCAGAGAATCGCGCTGATCTTCAGGTCAAGGTCATCTGTAATGTCTACTTCGACATCGGATTCCTCGGCGTGGCTGATGTAGAGTTGACTGATCTTGTGGGGCGGATAGCCTTCATTCGTCAGATCAGGGTAGAACATCGGATTGTCGGCTGCCGGGAAGATCGCCTCCAGGGCGATGAGTCCGGCGTTGCGATGATCGGGATGGTTAATGTAGCCGCGTCCGGAAACATAGCGGTCGGGGCTGTTGCAAATGATCAACTGCGGTCGAATGCGGCGGATCTCGCGACAGACGCGCTTGCGGATCTCCGGTGTGGGACGCAGGAAGCCATCCTCCTCATCCATAAAGAGGACATCCTTCACGCCGCACTGCGCGGCCGCCTTGCGCTGCTCCTCCTTGCGCATCAGAATCAGCTGCTGACGGGTCACGAGCGGATTGTGGTTGCCCTTGTCGCCGTTGGTCAGAATCATGTATGTGACCTCGATGCCCTGGCGCGCCATCAGAATGGCGGAACCGGCACAGGAAAAATCCGGGTCGTCCGGGTGCGCCATGATAATCAGGGCGCGCTCGACCTCCGACCAGTCGGGTGGTTTCAATTCGCGGGAATCGGTCATGGGATTTGTCTCCTGAAACTTCGGAAGATCCTGCGGACAGAAAAGCCCCTGCGTCGGCAGGGGCGGCCTTTCGAATCGAACGAACTTGCTTTGAATGGGCAATCCTGCCGCTCTCCGTCAGACGGAGAGCGGGGCTGTCCAACTTACGCGTGAATAGCAGGTTCGTGCGACAGAATCGTACCGGGTCAGACCATATCGAGAGCTGCGTAGCCCGGCCCTTCCTCGAAGTACATTGCGTTCAGTTCGGTCGTGTAGGCGTACTCCTCCGGCAGGTCCTCTTCGGTAAGGATGGCGTCCGTCGGACATTCGGGCACACATGCACCGCAGTCGATGCAGGTTTCCGGATCGATATAGTACCAGGGCCACTCGTCTTCAGGCATCCCTGGGATAATGCATTCCACGGGGCAAACGTCGACGCAGGCACCGTCCCGAATGCACAGATCAAAAATAACGTGGGTCATTGGATTGAACTCCTATGTAAAGCTAAGTTAAACCAGAATGTGAATCGGTAACGAACTATACATGCTTGCCTACGATTCAAATGCACAATACACCAGAAATGATAACCAATGCAAATCCCTCTACAGTCTGTTTACGTATTGTCTGCGAGTCGCTGTGAGCACGCCTATCAACCATGAATTGATCCCCTGATGCGGACGTGTAGGACGGTTCTGCGATGCAAGCCATTGCCTCCCCCTGCACACGTTTTGCCGCGTACCAGGAGTGCGCAGCGGTTCCGTCAAGCGTCGCGTTCGGCCAGGGGGAATCTGGGAATAACTCCTGGGTTGACAAAATTCTCACGCGGCGGCCAGTTCCCGCTCAGCACCGCGGCCGCGTTGCCAAGCCCCCCGTTGGATACATCCTCCATAGCCTGCACGGAGATTGCGCCGACGTGGGGCGTCAGAATCACATTGTCGAGCGGCAACAGGGGATGGTCCGGCGGTCTCTCCTCTTCGACGAAAACGTCGATACCCTCGAACGTGTCGATACCTGCCCCGGCCAATCTTCCCTCGCGCAGCAGGCCCACCAGCGCCATCTCATCCACAATCGCCCCCCGCGATGTGTTGATCAGGTAAGCGCCCGGCTTCATCCTGCGCATCATCGTTTCATCCAGTAGATGGTAGGTCTCTTCGGTCAGCGGAAGGTGCAGAGACAGATAGTCAGACTGCGCGAGGACATCCTCCAGGGCCATCATCTCTACGCCCAATTCGTCAGCGGCAGCCCTGGACGCGTCCATATTGCGGCGGGTGGCGACGACCCGTAGCCCGAAGCCCTGCGCTCTCCTGGCCACTGCGCGTGCGGAGTTGCCGAAGCCGACCAGGCCCAGCACGCGGCCGGCAAGACGTTGATTGGTGGAGGCTTGGCTGCGACCCTTGCTCCACGCGCCTGCTGACATGGCCTGCGACATCTGCGGCAGCTTGCGCAGCAACGCCAACAGCAGCGCCATCGTATGATCGGCCTGCTCTTCGACGCAGAAGGCGGGGACATTGGTAACAAGAATTCCTCGACGAGTCGCTGCGGCAACGTCGATCTTGTCGGTCCCCGTGCCGAGGCGGGAGATCACCCGGCAGCGGCTCAGGCTTTCGATTACTCCCTCCGGCAGCGCGGTGGAGACGACGAAAATCGCATCACAGTCGGCGACGCGGGGAATGATCGTCGCGGGCGTGTTGGCTTCCACCTCGATGGGATAGAGATGGTGTTCATGGAAGAGGTCCCGTTCGTACTGGCTCATCGGAGAGAGCGTGGCGTTCAAGCGCACGACGCGAAACTCTTGCAGGTGGCTCCACTTGGACATGGTCTGAACTCTCCCTATCGACGCCCCAAGGCCGCGACATAGCAACCGGCTGCGATGCCCGCTGAACTCCCGCCCGCGGAACAAAAGTCAGACCATATTGGGCGCAACTCAGCCGCCTGCACAATCGCCTTCCAGTTCAGGAAAGTCGTTTGCGCTCACAATGAGGGTATGCTATGATTTCGATCATAGGCAGTATACTTTCAACCTTTTTTGCTTGTCAATCCAATCACGACCTCTCCCCAACTGCCGGAGGATTGCGACATCTACCCCAAGCGATTCTTTTGGCCCTTCAATTCGGTCAGATCATAGGCATCTGCTTCTCCTTGAAAAGGGGGCTTCGACGCTCCGCAGCTTGCAGGTCGTCCTGGCCGGGCTGCGTAGCCTCTACTGGGAGCGCTATGATATGTGGGCGGCCGGCTCCATGCTGACCGTTGCCCCGGTCATGCTGCTCTACGCTGTGGCGCAGAAACAGTTCATTCGGGGCATCACCATGACCGGGCTGAAGGCATAGGAGGAAGACTTGAAGATCCAGAAACTCGAGACCGTCTGGTTTGAAGAACAGTTCAATACTCTCTGGCTGCGCATCCACACCGACGAGGGATTGATCGGGCTGGGCGAGACCTACTACGTGCCGCGCGCCGTGGCCGCGGTGATCCATGATGTTTTCGCCAACCTGTTGCTTGGGCGCTCCGTGTTCGACATCGAGAACCACTGGAATAATATGTTCGCTACGGTGAACTTTTTCGGCTTTGCCGGCGCGGAGACGCGCGCCATCTCGACGGTGGACGTGGCCCTGTGGGACCTGCTGGGACAGTACACCGGCCAGCCCATCTACAACATGCTGGGCGGGCGCAGCCGCGACCGCATTCCCATCTACAACACCTGCGTGAGCCATGGCCCCCATCAGGACTACCACGCCTGGATGGAGGGCCGGGCCGGCGAACTGGCGCAGGAGTTGCTTGCAACAGGCGTCCGAGCGATGAAAATCTGGCCCTGGGATCAGTTCGGCGTTTCCTTGGGCGGGCCGGTCGGTCAGCGCGCCGGCGTCGGCGCGGTCGGTCCTGTCGGCCACTACCTGGACCCGGATGACCTCAAGAAGGGTCTCGAACCGGTCCAGCAGATCCGCGCGGCGGTGGGCGACAAAATGCAGATCGCAATTGAAGGGCACGCGCGTTGGAATCTGCCGATCGCTATCGACATTGGCCGCGCGCTGGAACCCTACGACATCATGTGGCTGGAGGAGATCATCCCGCCCGACAACGTTGATTCGTATGCGCGTCTGGTTGCGGCGACGAAGGTGCCGATTTGCGTGAGCGAACGCCTCTTTACGCGCTTCGGCTTCCGGCAGGTCATGGAGAAGAATGCGGCCCATATCATTATGCCTGACATGGCCTGGACCGGCGGCCTGACCGAGACCCGCAAGATTGTATCCCTGGCCGACACATACTATTTGCCCTTCACCACGCACGATACGATTGGCCCGGTGGCCGTATGGTCAGCCGCTCATCTCGCGGCCCACGCGCCCAATGCCATGATCATGGAAACGGTGCGCGCGTATACCGAGGGCTGGTACAACGACGTGATGACCGAGGAACTGGTTATCCGAGACGGTCATCTGGAGTTCCCGGACCGGCCCGGACTGGGCGCGGCGCTGCGGCCAGAAGTGCTTGAGCGCAGCGATGCCCACGTTGAGGTCAGCGACGCGTCCAACCGCAAGGATGTCTCGTCAGGATAGGGTGGCTTTGCGTTTGAGAGAGGCGCGTGGCTGGATTGCGTAATTCGTATTCCGTCTTGCGTAGTTCGGGCTATGCGCCTTGGTTTTGAGGAAATTTAACTTTGGTCCACACGAAGGGTTGAGAGAAGAATTTATGAATCCGACCGTCGTAATTGCTTACCCCGGCTTTGGGGATATCGAAATCGAGAAGGAGATCCTCAGCACGATCAACGCGCAGGTCGAGCATGTGGGCAACCTGGATACGGATGAGGCGAGAGAGGCGGCGCGGCAGGCCGATGTCCTGATGGTTACCATCCAACCCGTTCCCGCAGACCTGATCCAGAGTATGGCACGCTGCCGCCTGATCTGCCGCGTGGGCACGGGGCTGGACGCCATCGACATTCCCGCGGCCACGGCGCGCGGCATCTGGGTGACATACGCGCCCGACTATTCGATCGATGAGGTCTCGACCCACGCCATTGCGCTGGTGCTGGCGCAGGCGCGCGGGCTGGCGGGCTTGCTCGGCACTACACGCCAGGGCATCTGGAACGCGGAGGCCGGCGGCGTCCTCTATCGGCTCAGCGACCAGACGCTGGGCGTGATTGGGTGCGGTCGCATTGGCCAGGCCACGGCGGTCAAGGGGCGCGGACTGGGTCTGGATGTAATCGCCTACGATCCGTATGTGGACGCGGCGGCCATGGCGGAACTTGGTGTGCGGGTCGTTGACCTGGAGACGCTGCTGCGCACTGCCGACTACATTTCGCTGCATTCGCCGCTAACGGAAGAAACTCGCCACCTGATGAACGCCGAGACGCTGGCGATGATGAAGCCGACCGCCTACCTGGTGAACGCGGCGCGCGGCGGGCTGATCGACGAGGACGCGCTGTTGGCAGCCGTGCAGAACGGCCAGATCGCGGGCGCGGCCCTGGACGTGCTGGCGGTCGAGCCGGTGGCGGCGGACCACCCTTTCTTGCAGGAAGAGCGCATTTTGCTCACGCCCCATGCTGGGTGGTATTCTGAGGAATCGAAAGTTGACGTGCGCGTGCAGGGGGCGGAGGAGGTAGTGCGAGTCCTGCGCGGAGAACGGCCGCGTGCGCCGGTCAATCGGCTTGCTACCTGAAAGCGATCCCTTTTGCAACCAAGGCCTTTTGCGCAGGGCTTGTACTTGGACCGCAGGCGTCTCGCCTGCTCTCACGAAATACGCAAGCTCTTGGTCCCAATAGGAGATTATGCTAGATGAAGCGGCTCGGGCTTTCAGAAAGCGACCGCCGGAAAGACTCGTCTGGAAACCCCGACTCGTAGCCGACTGCAGTGTGATCTTGATGTTCATGTATTGCGCCAGATATAAGAGACGTAGATGGCAAGACATTGCTTCGCGCATAGACTGTGAGAAGCCATACGCACTATTCTGATGTCCTGTAGTCAAGTCAGGAAAACGAGATGACTGAATTCACAGCCAATACCTCCTCCGCGCCTCCACTGGAGCCGGAAACGACAGTACAAAAGGAACCGAACCTGACAACGCGCCCATATGACGCAACGGCCAGCCATCCAACTCTTACGCCGGATGATGTTCAGGCTGTTGAGCATCTTGTCACCGAGGACGACACCCCCGTGGACAATCTGTTTTCTGAGCGACAGCAGCGACTGCTCACGCACTCTTTGTATGCCTCTTGGCAAGGCCCTGGCAGTGGGCGCACTTTCCTGGCAGCGGCGGACGTGGGTGTCTTTCGCGCGCCCGCCGAAGCGCCACTCGTGCCCGATGTCTTCCTCAGCCTCGACGTCAAGCCTCCCAATGATTGGTGGGCCAAGCCGAATCGAGTTTATAGTATATGGCAATATGGCAAGCCACCTGACATCGTGATCGAAATTGTTTCTAACACCGAGGGCGGGGAAGCCAAGCAAAAACTCATCCAATATGCCAGGTTTGGCGTTCCCCATTATGTCATTTTTGACCCGCTTAAGCAGGTTCTGGACGTTCTCCTGCGCGCGCATAGCCTCAATTCCTCAGGCGAATATGAGGAGTGTCCGCCCGACTTCCTGCCGATTGCCGGACTGGGACTGCGGCTGTGGCGGGGCGTGTTTGAAGGAAGGGAAGATTCTTGGCTACGCTGGCATGACGAGTCCGGCGTTCTGATTCTGACCGGCGAAGAAAGGGCCACTCTAGCGGAGAACAGAGCCGAGCAAGCAGAGAACAGAACTGAACAAGCAGAGAACAGAGCTGAACAAGCAGAGAACAGAGCTGAACAAGCAGAGAACAGAGTTGAACAAGAGAGGAGCAGGGCCGAACTGGAAAGAAACAGGGCCGAGCGTCTGGCTGCTCAGCTACGTGCTTATGGCATCTCTCCGGAAAACGGCCAAACTCTCTCTTGACCAGAGAGAGTTTGGCCGTTGCTTCAGAGACACATCCTATGCGACGCTTCGTAGAATTGCCTGTTTCGGCTTTCGACTGGAAATTGATGTCCAAATGATTGCAAGCTTTAGGGGAGTTACGACTTTTGGAAAAGGAGATGGACTGCAATGACCCACCCACTCTTTGACCTGACCGGCCGCGTGGCCATCGTCTCCGGCGCGGCCAGCGGAATGGGGCGCGTCGCCTCGCTGGGCCTGGCCGAGGTCGGCGCGGACATCGTGTTGCTCGACATCAATGAGGCCGGCGCACAGGAGACCGCGCACGAGATCGAGCAGCTGGGCCGCCGCGCCATGCCCGTCAACTGCGACATCTCAAATCCGGATCAGATCCGCGCCATGTTCGAGTTGGTCGATAGCGAAATGGGACGCGTTGACGTACTCGCCAACATCGCAGGCGAGGGCATTATGACCGATCCGCTGGGCCTGACCGAGGATCAGATCCAGCAGGTGATGCAGAATCTGGTCGTTGGCCGCTACATCTGCACGCAGGAAGCGGCCAAACGCATGATGACGCAGGGGCGCGGCAGCATTTTCAGCATCGTCTCCATCGCCGGCCTGAGCGCGCTTGGACGCGGCCATATCGCCTACAGCATGGCGATGGGCGCGGTGGCCGCGATGACGCGTGAACTCAGCACCGAGTGGAGCAGCCTGGGCGTGCGCGTCAACGCCATCGTCTGCGCCCAGATCATGAACCAGGGCTTGGAAGTGCGCATCGCGGCGGACCCTCATCTCGGCGCTTCCTATCTGCGCGGTCTGCCCATCGGCCGCATGGGTCATCCCGACGACATCAAGGGGCCGGCGATCTTCCTCGCCTCTGATGCCTCCGGCTGGATGACGGGCGCGCTGATTCCTCTGGATGGCGGAAATCTGGCCAAAAACGTGAGTGGCTCCCATCCCGGAATGCCGGTCGCCACGCCCGTTTGAACTCTGGCCGGGTGAGCAAGAGCAGTCAATTTACGGGTGACTTTCAAGTTCATTACACAGGAGGTCGATGCTATGCCCCAGACGGAGCAACTCCATTCTCTCTATCGGGAGATGCTCATTATTCGCTACACCGAGGAGCAGTTGGCCCGCTCGCATCAGATGGGGCTGATCCACGGCGCCTGCCATACCTACGTGGGCGAAGAGGCGATCGCCATCGGCGTGTGCGCGCACCTGCGCCCCGACGATGCCGTCTTCAGCACGCACCGCGGACACGGGCACGCACTGGCCAAGGGTGTCAGCCCGCGCGAGGTGATCGCCGAACTCTTCGGGCGCGCTACCGGCTGTTCGCAAGGGCGGGGGGGGAGTATGCACCTCTTCAAGCCGGAGGTCGGGATGATGGGAACGAGCGGCATCGTCGGCCCCTGTATCCTGCAGGCGACCGGCGCCGGTTACTCCTTCAAGCTGCTCAAGAGCGACCAGGTCGGCGTCGCCTTTTTCGGAGACGGCGCGGTCAACAACGGCGCCTTCCACGAGGGGCTGAACCTGGCCAGCATCTGGAAGCTGCCGACACTGTTCATCTGTGAGAACAACCTGTATGCCACCGAGGTGCCTTTCGCCTACTCCGCCGGGAATCCCCACGTGGGCAACCGGGGGCCTGCCTATGGCATGGAGAGCGCAACCGTGGACGGCAACGACGTGCTGGCCGTCTACGAGGCGGCGCAGGAGGCGGTGCAGCGGGCGCGGGCGGGCGAAGGCCCCACCCTGATCGAGTGCCAAACCTATCGCACACGCGCCCACTCCGAAGGGATGCGCGACGCCGGTTACCGCACGCAGGAAGAGGTGGATGAGTGGAAGACGCGCGATCCGATCGAGCGTCTGCACCAGTGGCTGCTGGACAATGAGGAGGCCGGCGCCGAGACGCTCGCCGCCATTGACGCCGAGGTCAAAGAGACGGTGGCGGACGCCGCGGAGTTTGCCCGCAACAGCCCATGGCCGGAGCCGGATACGGTCATCGATCACATATACAGTCAAGGGTGAAGACCATGCGAGAGTTGACCTATGTCGATGCAACCCTGGAGGCCCTGGACAGCGCCATGGCCCGCGATCCATCGATCTTCGTCGTCGGCGAAGGGATCGGCGAACGGGGCGGCAACTTCAATACAACCGCCGGCCTCTATGCCAAGTACGGCCCCGAGCGCCTGTGCGATACGCCCATCAGTGAGCGCGGCTTCGTGGGCATGTGCGCCGGCGCGGCCATGACCGGGACGCGGCCCGTCGTCGACTTCATGTTCATCGACTTCATCCTCGACGCCTTCGGTGAACTGGTCAATCAGATAGCCAAGATGCAGTACATGAGCAGCGGCCGCCTCAAGATGCCGATCATCCTGCGCGGCGCGATTGGGATCGGCCATGCGGCCGCGACGCACCATTCGGGCAGCTACTATCCCGTTTTCGCGCATATTCCCGGCTTTCGCGTGGTGGTGCCAGCCATCCCCAGCGACGCAAAGGGCCTTTTCGCCACCGCGCTACAAAGCGACGACCCCGTACTGTTTCTCGAACACAAGTCGCTGCTCTTCAACCGGGGCGAAGTGCCCGAGGGCGACTACGCAATCCCATTTGGGCAGGCGCGCATTGCACGCCAGGGGGCGGACTGCACCGTCGTCGCCATCGGTTCGATGGTGGAGAAGACGCTCGCCGAGTGCGAAAAGCTGTCTGAGGAGGGCATTTCCGCCGAAGTGATCGATCCGCGCACGATCGCGCCGCTGGATATGGCGACGATCTTCGAATCGGTTCACAAGACGGGACGCCTGCTGATCGTGGATGAGACCTTCCAGCCCTGCGGCGTCGGGGCCGAGATCGCGGCACAGGTCATCGACGAGGGATTTGACGATTTGGACGCGCCGATCCGCCGCCTCAACGGCGCGCATGTGCCCACGCCCTACAGCCCGCCGCTGGAACACGCCATCACGCCGCAGCCGAATGAGATCGAACAGAGCATTCGCGATCTGCTCGCCGAATAACCGATTTGACTGGATTTCGGCGGACATTCCTTTGTCATCACCGCCATAACAAGTTTTTTCAAAGAGAGAGATGAGATGGCCTACGAAGTGACAATGCCGCGCCTGGGATGGACGATGGAAGAAGGCATCTTTGGCGAATGGCTAAAGCAGGACGGGGACGAAGTGCAGGCGGGCGACCTGCTCTTCACTGTGGAAGGGGACAAGGCCACGCAGGAGGTGGAGGTCTTCGAGGGCGGTATCCTGCACCTCCCCCCCAGCGCGCCCGTGTCCGGCGATGTCATTCCTGTCGGCGCTCTGCTCGCTTACATCGTTCAAGCCGGGGAATCGCTGCCGGAGGGGAGCCCACTGACGTCACAGCCGGTCTCGCAGAGCGCCGAGCAGCAGACCCCTGCGGAGCTGCCCTCTGCGCCGCAGGCTAGCGCGACGCGTCCATCTGCTGCGGACGGGCGCAGCGCGCCGCCGATCAGCCCGCGCGCGCGCCGCGTGGCGGGTGAACTGGATGTGGACTGGACAAAGTTGACGGGCAGCGGCCGCTCCGGACGAATCGTCGAACGGGATGTGCGCGCGGCCGCGGAGATGCAAACAGAAGAGATGCTCGTGGACGCCACGCCCGTGGCGCGCCGCATGGCCGCGCAGGCCGGTATCGACCTGGCGACGCTGACAGCAGCAAGAGCGGGAGGCCGCATCCAGCGCGAGGACGTGGAGGCCGCCATCGCGGCCCGCGATCTACAGCCGACGGAGATGGACGAAGCCGCGACAACGCTTGCGCCCCACACACGCATCCGCCAGATCACCGCCCAGCGCATGTCCGAGAGCGCCCACACGACCGCTCCCGTCACCCTGACCACCGAGGCCGACGCCACCGATTTTGTTGCGCTGCGCCAGAAAGTGAAGGAGAGCTACGCTCGACGCGGGCTGGCCGTTCCCAGCTACAATGACATCTATCTGAAGCTGACGGCCGCGGCGCTGCAAGAGCACCCCACGCTCAACGCCAGTTGGAGCGACGACGGGCTACTTCTGCACAGCGATATCCACATCGGCTTTGCGGTCGACACGGAGGCGGGGCTGCTGGCGCCGGTGCTGCGCGACGTGGCCGCCAAGAGCCTGCGCCAGATAGCAGCGGAATCGAAGAGCCTGATCGAGGGGGCGCGTCAACGGCGTCTGGGGCATGAGGCGATGCAGGGCGGTACATTTACGATCACCAATCTGGGCATGTACGGCATCGACGCTTTCACGCCCATCATCAACCTGCCCCAGGCCGCCATTCTGGGCATCGGACGCATCGTCTGCAAGCCGGCCGTCCACAACGGGGAGGTCGTGCCCCGCCAGATGGTTGCGCTCAGCCTGACCTTTGATCACCGCGTGGTGGACGGCGGCCCGGCCGCGCGCTTCCTCAATACCGTGCGCGAATACGTGTCCGAGCCGATCCTGTGGCTCACCGCTTGACGGACTCCGGTCGGGCCGCAGGTTAGGCGAAGCGTCCTGTCTTCCTGCGCAAACTTCATCGTCACTCTCCTCAGCCGCCCGTGCATAGCGGTCGGTGTCCCCCTGCTCAGCTCAAGAACCGAAGCGCATCAGACTGGCAATTGACCCACAAAATAGCCCGCCCAACTGGTGTGTCATGGGTGCATCCGAGATTATTGCATATCCCCCTGGGAACGCGGGCGTCTCGCCCGCAGCCCGTGTCGCTGGCCAGAGACACGCCCAAAACTCACCCCCATTTTGAACTGCACCCCTCTGCCGAGCCTGTCACCTGCCAAAACTGAAGTGTGGTATAATACCTCTGTGCATCGGTCAGGCAAAGCCAACAGCGCCAGCCTCCGTCAACCCAAAAGAACAATTCATTTCGTATAGTAATCAAGGGGGAGGGTAAAGCGGACAAAGCGGACATTTTTGCAAGAAATTTCCTGGAATCCACCCCCTGACAGCCCGCTCACACCGCGATTCCCGCGTCACGACCCAAAATCCGGCACCCACACCAATTCGCTGCCCGCGACCCAAAATGAAATCTCGTCCCCAGCTTTTTGGGGCTATCCGAATTTCTTAACTGGCGGGTGGGCGCGTCCTGATATGCTGGCAAATGCGCCTGCGCTTTAGTCACAACCCATCCCCATGTCCCGAAAGCCACAATTCAGACAACGACTGCGCAAAAATCCTGGATGCACCCGGAAGGGCATGCGGGGATTGCATTTTGGGAAAAGTTGCATAGAATGAAGGTGAGAGCTGACGTAATGTGCTGGATTTTGTCCTCCGCGTGCCTTCGCTCCACTGGCGAAGGCACTCAGGACAAATGAAACGAATCGGTAGAAAAAGACTTCAAAGAAACTACTCTGGCGTATTGGTTTGAGGATGAGTGGCACACACAAGCCTGACGAATGATTGACTGCTATTCATTGCTTTGCTAGAGGAAATTGATCTCATGGCACGCGACACGGTGTTAGTTGAAGAACATGCAGGACAGAACTACTCTCTTGTGGTGTCGCGAATTCGTGAATTCCTGCAAGAGGAAGACGACTATGAAGACGATTATGGAGCGGCAGTGCCAACTAGCTACGCAACAGACCGCGTCTTGGACATCTTGGATGCTACCTTCCAAAGATTGAGGGATACGTTTCCCAAGGCCGCTGTATCTGTTTCATTTGACGGGGGTATTCGAGTTCAATGGATCTATCCTCAGTCCAGTGTGCGGCTGGTTATTCCAGGTGCCATCAATGATGAAGCGTATATCTATTTTGAGGACGGGGACAACTACGGTACGGAAATCGTGTCAGCGCAGAACCTAGCCGACAGAATCAGTTGGTTGCAACGGAACTGTCGAAATGTCGAGACCAACTAATGATAAGAACGGACAGCAATCAGTTTTACATTCTAGGAATTCAGTTTACAGAGCAATGCTGAGAAGAGGATGGGTCGATCCTGATCGAGATACAATACTACCCGATGCGTACATCCCCCGCACGAATGGCAAGGATGACTATGGTTTGTCCGTCACCGTTGCAGATTCATGTACTGAGCAAGGAATACAAGAAGAGGCAAAGGCTGTTGCAGATTCGTTCAATAGGACATATGGAGTTGCGCTGCTAAACGTGGGGAAAGTGCGCGAAATCGACAACCGTCTCGATGTAGTACGAGATCCGCTTGAACGTTTACCTGACCACGCACTCATAACCGGAGTTCCACGCCCAGACCATAACAAAGCAGAAACTGAGCGCCTTGCAGGTCAGTTAGCCAGGATTTCCCGGAACGTATTATGATAGATTTCAGACGAATCAATACTGTCAGCAATGCAAGCCCGTCGTGGTCCATATAGGTCGCAGATTGACCTACCATTCACGCCATCTATCACCCTGTGCCCTTGCACAGGGTTTTCTACATGAATACGGAAAGCCCACATGAAAATCAAAGAGATCCGAGCATTTGAGATTACGACCAACCCGCAGCCGCAGACAACACCGCGCACGCCCAGCCGCGCCGAAACGATTCACATGAACCGACCGATGGCCCGCTACGACCGCTTTCCCAACGGCGAGGGGCACGTCTCCTTCGCTACGTGGAAACGCCCTGCGGTGCTCGTCACGGCGGAGGACGGCACGCAGGGCTTTGGCCTCTCGCTTTACGCGCCGCCGGTTACGCGCATCATCAACGAACATCTCGGCCCCAATCTCATCGGCGAAAACGTCATGGCCACCGAAAAGCTGTGGGACATGATGGTGCGCCTCTGCTCCGCCTTCAGCCCCACCGGCATGACCAGCTACGCCATCAGCGCGCTCGACGTCGCCTTGTGGGATCTCAAGGGAAAGCTGCTGGGGCTGCCGGTCTACGAGCTTCTCGGCGGCCCCCAGAAAGATAAGATATTCTGCTATGCTTCCGGTTTCGATCAGGAATGGTACATGGAGTTGGGCTTCAAGGCCACGAAGCTATTCAGCCCCTGGGGGCCGGAACACGGGCTGGAGGGCCTGAACAAACTGGAAGAGCTTGTGGCCGGCACGCGTGCAACGATCGGCGACGACGTGGAACTGATGTTGGACGCCTGGACGGGTTACGATAGCGAATTCACCGTGCGCGTGGCCGAACGGATGCGGCCCTACAATCTCAAATGGTTGGAGGACTACATCCAGCCGGAGGATCTTCTGGGCTACGAGGTGATCCGCCAACGATTGCCCTGGCAGACCCTGGCGACCGGCGAGCACTGGTATAACCTGGCGCCCTTCGCCGCGGCCGCAGGCAAACGCCTGGTGGACATCTTTCAGCCGGACGTGCTCTGGTGCGGCGGCATCACCGCGGCGGCCAAAATCTGCCATCTGGCGCAGGCCAACCATATCTCCGTCATCGCCCACGGCGGCATGAACTACCCCTTCGGCCAGCATCTGTCCATGGCCATGCCGGCCGTCACATGGGGCGAACGCTCGGAGGGCGTCTCCTCGCCCGGCGTGCCCCTGGCGGAAATGGTCAAACTACCGGGCACTGCTGTCATAGAGGACGGGTTTGTGCGGCCCAGCGATGCCCCCGGATTCGGTCTTGAGATCGACGAAGCATGGCTGGAGAAGGCCGCGGCCTAAATGATAGCAAGCAGTGGTTCAATTGTCGGGGGCATCCCATCCCCATGATGGATGACAGCCGTGCTGTCGAGACGCCCGGAAACGGCTGCCGGTACACAGCTACCCACAGTCTACTCTTACACGCTTGGAGACTTGCCCATGCAACTCGGCTACTTTCTCATGCCCCTGCACCCGCCGGGGAAAGACATAACGCAATGCTTCGAAGAGGACCTGGAGCTGATCGTGCGGGCGGAGGCGCTTGGCTATTCGGAAGTCTGGGTCGGTCAGCATCACACGGTCGCCTGGGAACCGATCCCGGCCAACGACGTTTTCATCGCCAATGCCATGGCCCGCACCAGCACGATCAAGTTTGGCACCGGTGTAACGATCGCGCCGTTCCACCATCCGGTCAATGTCGCGGTGCGCCTGGCCCTGTTGGATCACCTCTCACGCGGCCGGCTCATGTGCGGCTTCGGCCAGACCGGTATTTCCACCGACCTCAGCCTGTTCGATCTGCCGCCGGATCCTCGCACTTTGGGGCTGATGACGGTGGAGAGCATCAACATGGTGCTCAAACTGTGGACCACAGACGCGCCGTTCGACTTCAAGGGCGATTTCTGGCACATCCACATCGATCAGACTCGCCCGGAGATCGCGATGGGCCAGATACTGCGCCCCTATCAGCAGCCCCATCCCCCTGTGGCGATGGCGATTGTTAAGGGTGCGTCCATGGCCGCGCGCATGGCCGGGCAGCGCGGTTTTCTGCCTGTCAGCAGCAATTTGGTGCCGGCTTCCACCCTTTCCCAACATTGGGAAACATACTGTGCCGGCGCGCGCGAAGCAGGGCGGGACGCGCCCAATCGGAAGGATTGGCGGGTGGCCCGCAACATCTTCGTGGGCGAAACTACGGAGGAGGCGCTCGACTTCGCTCTCAACAGCGCCTTAGCCCGCTCCTATGACTATCTGATCAAACTGGTCGGTCCCAGCCGCGTGGATACCATGAAGGAGGATCCGGCCTTGCCGGACGAGGAGTTGACCGCGGAGTACGCGGTGCGGCATCTTGCCATCGTCGGGGATGTGGAAGAGTGCATCCGCCGCTTGCAGGGGGTGCAGGAGCAGTCGGGCGGCTTTGGCACGCTCCTCGCCATCGGCCATGACTGGGACGACAAGGCGCGCTGGCTGCGTTCGATGGAACTGTTGAAGAATGAGGTGATGCCGGCGCTTGCAGACGACTGATGCGAAACTTCTGCGAACGCCGACAGAGTGAATTATCTCGCGACGGCGGCTGTGGGCCGCTCGCGTCAACGCCAAGACGCACAGAGCATGCCTGACATACCAGGCCACTGCGAATCTGGTAGCCATTAGACAGGCGGAATCAAGGTAATGAAGAAAGCGCGAAGTGTTGGAATCGTCCTTCTGGTACTCCTGCTGGGAGCAGTCGGTTGCACAGAAACGACGGAACCTACACAAGACATTCCGGCCAGTGTGAATCTTGTCGAACTGGGGAACGTATCCGCTTCCGTTGAAGAGGAGTCCATAAAGCAAGCTTTCGATGGCGACCTCGAGACAATGTGGGTTGCGAAGCAACTGGCGCCCACCTGGGTTGCCATCGAATTCGATGAGTTAAAGACGGTCGACAGGATCGAACTAACCATATCTCAACACGAACCTGGACCCACGACGCATGAAATCTGGTTTGGAGACGATACGTACACAACAACCTTTTCCAAGCGATTTGCAGATGTTCAGACCGAAGATGGCCACACTTTGGAGGTAATTGTCGATCCGCCCCTTGAAGCCAATAAGTTACACATACTCACTACTCAAAGTCATGGCTGGGTTGCCTGGCGGGAGATTCGGATTTGGGGCTTGGAAAACGCAACTGAGCCGCGACACGAAGAGGCCGAATGGCAGCTCCAAGAGGTTGCTTCTGGGCTGGAAATGCCTGTTCAGATTACGCACGCGGGGGATGGCAACGGCAGGCTGTTCGTGGTTGAGAAAGCGGGACGTATCCGCATCATCAGGAATGGCACGATTGACGAAACGCCCTTCCTGGATATTACGCATCGTGTTTTATCGCTTGCTGCCGAGCAGGGGTTTTTCAATCTCGTCTTTCCCCCTAACCATGCCATTTCGAAGAGTGGCGAGCGCCCGACTGGGACACACTGGCAACATTTCTACGCGAGTTATACAAATCTCGATGGAGATACCGCGATCAGTCGATTTACGACGACTGGCGACCCTGATCAAGCTGATCCCGATAGCGAAGAAATCCTCCTTGTGATTGACCAGCCCAAACGATCGCACAATGGCGGCACTATTGCATTTGGCCCGAACGATGGCTATCTTTACATTGGCAGTGGGGATGGCGGAGGCACAATTCCGGAGGTTTTGACACAGGATGCTGGCAACTTGCTGAGCAAAATTCTGCGAATCGACGTGGAATCGGACGCCAAGCCTTACGGTATCCCTCCTGACAATCCGTTTGTAACATCGCCCGGTATGTACCCTGAGATTTGGGCGCAGGGGCTACGCAACCCCTGGGGCTTCGCCTTTGATCCGCAGACCGGTGATCTGTACATCTCCGACGCAGGCCAGAGTTCTCGAGAGGAAGTGAACTTTCAAAGTGCCGATAGTTCCGGCGGTGAACACTACGGTTGGCCTATCTGGGAGGGCAATTTCTGTCACGAGGTTCTAAGTGTGAACTGTGCCAACGATGGATTTGTCTTGCCGGTAACCAATTATGACCATTCCCAGGGGTGCGCCATCGCCGGCGGCGTGGTACGCAATAGTGTCTTTTACTATGCCGACTTTTGCCGTGGACGCATTTGGGCGTTGCAACGTCAGGGAGAGGGTTGGACGAACAGACTGCTAATAGAAGGTTCCGTTCCCATCAGCAGCATTGGAACTGACGAGCAGGGCAACTTGTACGCCGCCGGTCATCTCGATGGCGTCATCTATGCTCTCATCTCTCCCGCCGAGAAGTCCGAATAGAGGCAGATGTTGCCGATTTCTGGCGCATCTGCATGTGAGCCCGAAAGACAGTCCCCTTACACCAGTCCCAGCTCTTCGTCGATCTCCAACTGGTAGCCGTCAACCTCTTCTGACAGCACTTCCTGCATCGTCAACGCCCGGCCCGCCACAGCGGATTCCAGCATGGCGTAGGTGAGCGCCACCGACCGAGCGCCTTGGGCTGCATCGACCTCTATAGAGCCGCCGTCCTCGATGGCCAGGCCCAATTCGCCGTATTCGGCAGCGATCAGTTTGCGATCAGTTATGGGGAAGGGGAAATTATATCCCCACAGGCGGTCGCCGCCGAAAAGCGCCGCGACAATCGGCTCCAGATGGAAGTCCGGCACCAGAGCGAGCAGGCTTTCATCGCAGATGGACTCGCCGTCCTTGTGCAGCGTGATGAGTTGGCCGGAGCGGTCGGGAGGTAGTTCGAGCGATCCCTCCGCCCCGTGAATCTGCCGCGTCCATACACCCTGGCCGTGGCCCGCGTGATCCTCGATGTATTGGCCGACTGCACCATTCTCAAAGACCAACGTGGCATAGGCGGCGTCCTCGGCAGTGGCCTCAAACTGCGCCGGCATCTGCTTTTGCCACTCGGCATAGACACCTGAGGGGTTGCTCGGCGAGCGCCCGGCAGTCCCAGCGGCGGGGTTGTGCCGAATCGGTTCGTGCAGCCGGGTCTGGGCGTAGACGGTGCTGACGGGGCCGAGGTAGTACTCCATAATATCGGTGACGTGGACCCCTACGTCCAGAAGAACCCCGCTCTGGTTCTTCTGGTGCCGCCAGACGGTGATGGTCATCTGATTGCCGCCGCCCACCGTGTTGTGAATCATCAGCCGCGGGGACCCGATGACACCGGCGTCCAGGAGCGCTTTGCCCAAGCGGTTCATCGGATCGCGGCGGAAGTTCTCTGCCACACTGACGATCTTACCGCTGCGTTCCGCCGCCGCGCGGATGTGATTGCTGGCGCGCACAGTCAGGCCGACCGGCTTTTCGACCATAGCATGCCAGCCCCGCTCAAATGCTTCCTCAGCCACGGTGTGGTGATGGCGAGGCGTGGTCGTGATGTCTACGGCGACGACGCCCAGGGTCTCCAGCATTTCCATACGCTCAACGACCACCGGACGCGTTCCCAGGCGCTCCTCGGCGTCGTCCGCCAGGGACTCGGCGTTGGCCCGAACCGGATCACAGACGCCCACCAACTCGAACGGCGAAAGCCCGGCATTGGTCAACTCCGCCAGTCCGTACAGATGGCGATGTCCCATTCCACCGCAACCTACGATTGCAAGAGGGATCTTTTCCATCAGAGTTCCTTTCTCAGAAATTGTCGCCCAAGATACCCAAGCCATCGAAGACCGGAGCGTACCTGGAACGGTCAGATGAGGTTATTATTCACTTTTCCTCAGCTGCGTACTGGCTGCGAAAAATAGAAGCGGCAGAGTTATGTCTATCACAGCCCACAGCCAGCCATATGTCGTAGCAGGATTCGCGAATTGGAAGCCCACCCAACTCCAGAGCAGACCGGCCATCATAGCAACGCTGAAGTAGAAAATGCCGTTGGCTTCCAAATACTCTCTGGTCACGCCGTCATCAGGGCCGGCATCAACGGCGCGTTTGCGCTGGTAGGCGTAGTACACCACGATGATCATTCCCAGCACCAGCAGGGGGTCGAGGATCCGGTAGATTGACTCTGCTAATCCTTCGGCGGTGGGATCATAAAATTGCGACCCGATATACTGCACATACAAGACCACGGCCAGCACTCTCAGGTACATCCCGAAGAGTTGATTCATGTCAAGCCCCCTTGTGACTTGTCGATTTTCCGATGAGACTGGATTGCCAGACAAATCTTCAAATACCGTTCTTATGGGGGACCTTGTTCATTCTCATACCAATGACCGCAGTGATTTCATGCTTGCACAGGGTTTGCCTATCCTTACGAATAGTTTAACTCACCTTCCCGCCTTTGGGAACAATTTGTAGAGACGGGGTACTGCCCGCAATAGAAGGCATTTCCTGCAAACTCTGGAAAGCCACGGAGTAGCTTCCTGTCACTCTACTCCGGCCAACCGCAGTCGCGCCAGGACCGTTTCCGCCTCCCAGACGCCTAGTTCAACAGTCGGTTGAAGGGTCTCGAAGTCGTAGACGACCAGTCGCAGTTCATATTCGCCAGGCGGGACACTGGCCGGAATATCAAGGTAGACGAGCGTATCGACCTGTTCATCCGCTGACCAGTGCCTCGTTGACGAAGGCTCGGAGTTCGTCAGGACAGCATCTCTCTGATATACTCCACCTCCTTCGGAATCATGCAAGCGCAGCGAAATCGAGTAATCGTTTTCCAATCCTGGGGCGGTCTGCCATTGCAAGGCCACCCACAGTGAGCGAAATTCTCCCAGGTCGATCATCTGTTGAGTTGGCAGCTGCTCTACGCCTCGACCCACGGCAATCCCGTGAAGAGATATTCCGCCATCATAGTGGACTGTCAGCGGTTCCAGATGTTCGTACAATGTCCAAGGTCGGTCCAGGTGGATTCCCGTATAAGTGTGGATTTGAAAGCTGTTATACGTCTCGCTGTTCAGATACTGTCCAAACTTGCCAAGAAAAACAGCCAAATGCTCATCGGCTTTGGCTTCCCCGCCAACGAGATCATTGTCCCAGTCTACAACCTTGACAGTGGCAACGTTCTCCAGCGCCGCCAGCGTCAATTCAGTCTTTTGGGCCAGGTTGTGCGGAGTGGTCGCATGGACATAGTGGGCTGGCGCAGCGCCTTGATAAAGGTACTCGAACCCGTAAGGCTGCTCAACTTTGGGATGAGGGATTAGGTAGACCTGATCCGAAGCGGCCGGCTGTGCGTTCAGCGCGCGAGCCAATTCTGCCCATTCTACGTTATATGCCCCGAAGAGTTCGGGCGCAACCGCATACTTCTGGAAATAGGTGCGATAGGTGAGAGCTCCCTGAACCAGAATCGCGCCGCTGACTACGACCAAAAGAGTTGTGGCAGCCCATGCTGAATTTGCCTGACCCATGTGAATTGCGCGTCCTCTCAAGCCTGCACGCCGCTCTTTCAGGAATCGAAACGTTTCCCAAACGCCGACTCCTGCGAGCAGATAGGCAGCCGGCGCAGCGCCGATCATGCGTAAGGTGTTGGGCGGGGGAAAGACGTCGACGGCCAGCATTGCCGGCAGAGAGAGCACCGCAAGCCAGAGAATCAGGAGACGATAAGCGGGCCGTTGCCATCGCCACACGGCCATCCCCACGCCAAGCCAGAAAAAGAACGCCTCCCAAGCACTCAACATCGGCTGGCTGGCGAAGTTGTGTCGCCAGTTCGGATCGCCGCGGAATCCAAAGACCAGCAGATGTGCCCACACATTCGCAACAAAGGCGCCTAAAGGGTTTCCCTGATTTCGGCTTGGATGGAAGACCGAGACTTGACCGCCACGCAGAAAGAAATGGTCGGGATTCAGGGCAAAATAGATCAGAATCGGCGCTGAAACCAGCGCGGCCACGCCTACAAAGACGCCTACCCAGGGCAGATTCCGCTTCAACTGCCCAATCCGCGCCTTCATTCCTGATTCTGTGCCAAATGGATACAGAAAGCTTAAGCCGAAAAAGAGAAACAGAAAAGGGGTAAAATATGCTGGCGTGTAGGTGTACGCCAACAGTCCCGCACACGCGCCGGCCAGCGCGGCCCGCCACCTACTAGGTTGCCTCCCCTCCCACCAGACCAGGGCAAGACACAGTAAGAGCAAGAGCGTTAAGAAACTTCCTCTGAACGCCGTGCGACCCAGGACCGTCTGCCCTAGGGATACCGCCAGCAGACCAGCCCCAACGCCGCCGATTATCAGGCCGCGCCAAGGCGTGGCCCGCTCGCTCTTTTCGTCCCGGGAAAAAAGCCACCACCCCAGCCAAAAGACTGCAAAGACTGTGGCGGCGCTGGCCAGAGCTGTAGGCAACCGAATTGCAAGCGCTGTGCGCCCCAGAAAGGAAATCGCCAGGGCTATCGCGTAGACGATCAGGCCTTCTCGTCCATTATTGTCGGGGAAAAAGACGGCGTGCTCTCCTTGCATAACTTGGAGAGCATTCAGACCGTGTGCCCCTTCATCGTGATAGAGTTCAGGAGGGAGTTCGGTCAAACGGTGAAGGCGCAGCATCACAACAGCTAACGCCAATGCGAGCAGGATACCCCCCGTCACCCATGCTAGATGGAGACGTACCGATTTCCCGGAACCGGTTGGCCTTTCTGACATTCTTATTTGTCCTCAACTCCCACTTACATTGCTAAGCACAGCCTGGGAACATCGTCCTGATCGGTACAGACCGATATAGCTTTCTACTTCTGGAATTCCACCAGACGCAGTCGCGCCAGCGCCACCTCCGGTTCCCAGACGCCCAACTCAACAGTTGGTTTCAAGCTCTCTTCATCGTAGACGATCAGCCGCAGTTCGTACTCACCGGGCAAAAGATCAGACGGGATATCAACCTGGAAAGGAGTATCGAACGGTTCGGATGGCCCTCCGTTCCCCGTCATAGTATGATCGGCCTTCCACAAGACTTCGTCCTTATGGTAGACGGTGTGGCCCTCAGCATCGTGCAGACGGAGGGAAATGGCGTAGTCAATATGCAGGTCGGGTGCTGTCTCCCATTTCAAGACCAACCAGAAGGCACGTTCCTCTTCCACGATAAGCGGTTGCTGCGATGACAGTTGCTCTTCGCCTCGTCCCAGCGCAAGGCCCTGGAGGGATATGCCGCCATCGTAGTTGACTGTCCGCGGCTCTATGTAATCATAGAAAGTCCAGGGACGATCAAATGAGAGTTCCGCATAGTTGTGGACTTGCAGGATGTCGTACTCATCGGAACCCACATACCGTCCGTATTTGCTCAGGAGTACGGCAAGGAGTTCGGTTTCGTTTCCCTTCCAGATCACATCAATGTCCCAGTCAACAACTTTAGCTGTGGTCAGACTTTCCGTAGCCGCCAGTGTGGACTCGATCCTGTGCGCAAAGTTGGGCGTAGCCGAATGCACGAAATGGACCGGCACTTTGCCCTGATAGAGAAACTCGAAACTATATTGCCGCAAATATCCTGGGATCAAGTAAACAACGCTCTCATCGGGCGGGTGTGCATAAACCATTTGGATTAGTTCAGGCCACTCGGCCTCGTACGCTCTTTGGATTTCAGGCGCAGCCGCCCACTTCTGGAAATAGGTGCGGAAGGTGAGCACACCCTGGGCCAGAATCAGAACAGAGACCACAACCGCCAGCGCGAGCGCAGCCTTGGTCTCCTTTTGCCGGACATACCGCGCCTTCAGGTATTGAAACGATTCCCACACGCCGACAGCCACAAGCAGATAGACAGCCGGCGCCGCGCCGATTATACGCAATGTGTTGGGAGGGACGGACGCACTCTCTCTCGCCAACATTGCCGGCAGAAACAGCACACCGAGCCAGAGCAGAAGCAGACGATAGGCAGGCCGTCGTTGCCAGCGCCAAACGGCCATCCCCGCGCCAACCCAGAAGAAGATCGCTTCCAACGGGTTCAGCATAGGTCGGCCAGAAAAGTTGTGCCGCCAGAGAGGGTCACCGCGAAAGCCAAACGCCAACAGATACCCCCACACGTTGTTTAGAAAGGTTCCCAGTGGGCTCCCTTGGTTTCGCTCAGGATCGAAAACCAGGGTCTGCTCGCTGCGAAGAAAGAAGTGATCGGTATGCAGAGCAAAATGGATCAGAATGGGCGCAGCAACCAGCATGGCCACGCCCACAAAGAGACCTGCCAGCGGCAAGTTCCGCCCCAGCGGATCGGACCGCCAAAGGGTCTTGAAGCGGGTGAGAGGACCGGTCTCTCCTATGTCTGCACTATTTTGACTGCTGATCCAGGACGGTAGGAAGCTCAAGCCGAAGAAGACAAACAGGAGGGGCGTGAACCGGGCGGGGATGTAGGTGTACGGCAGCAACCCGGCGCACACGCCGGCCAATGCAACCTGCCACAAACTTCGGTGCCTCCACCCCAACCAGAGCAGGGCAAAACACAGTGAGAGCAGCAGAGGCAGAAAGTTTCCTCTGAACGCGGTGCGACCCAGAACAGTTTGACCGACGGAGACGGCAAGCAGACCGGCGCCAATGCCGCCGATCAGGAGGCCGCGCCAGGGAGTGGCCCGCCCGCTATCTTCGTCCCACCCGAAGAGCCGCCATCCCAGCCAGAAGACGGCAAAGACGGTGGCGGCGCTGGCCAGAGCTGTCGGCACGCGAATTGCCAGTGCAGTGCGCCCCAGGAAGGAGACTGCCAGAGCTATCGCATAGACGATCAGGCCTTCCCGTCCATTGTTGTCAGGAAAGAAAGCAGCGTGCTCTCCTTGCAACACCTGAAGTGCGTTCACCCCGTGTGCGCCTTCATCGATATGAAGTCCAGGCGGAAGTTCACTCAAGCGATGAAGGCGCAGCATGATAACGGCCATCGCCAGTGCAAGCAGAATCGCCCCAATTGCCAGCGCGGGGCGGATAGTTGTTCCTCTTCTTGATGGGGCAAAGTTTGCTTCAGACTGTTCAGCAGATTTCATCGAAGGTGTTCTCTGCTCTTTGATTCTCTCTCCTTGCTTCCACAGCCAAGAGTCTACAGTCAACAAGATGGGAATCAAAAACGCGGCTCGGCTAAGCCGCGTCAACGAAACTGACGATTCACCGATGGGGAAGAGGGTTGCTTGTTGTGTATCAGAACCTTGGGGAGGGACGAAAGACGGTAGCCATTCGCACTGTTCGACGTTGCGAAATGGCAGCATTCGGGCTGCGCCGCGCCACTGAAAGGGCCTGCCTTGTAAACATCAACCACTAGGGCAGGCTCTTGTCGTGATGGCTCAGCGGCTCGGCCCTGTCTGCTGTGACCAGAAACGCGTCCTCCAGGCGTATGCCGGTTACGCCTGGGATGTAGATGCCCGGCTCCAGCATGTTTACATTGCCTTCCTCAAACAACTCCTGGTTGTAAGGGACGATGCGGGGCGCTTCGTGGCCGGTCAGGCCGATGCCGTGGCCGGTGTGGTGGGGATAGACTTCGTAGCCGCCGTCGGCCATGTAGCGGCGCACTTGGCGATCTACGTCCTGCGTCACTGCGCCGGGCCGGATCAAGGAAACGGCAAAGGCCAGGGCCTCCTCCACGAACTTGTGCAATTCGATCTGCTGAGCCGTGGGTTGACCCGGATAGTAAGTAGCGCAACTGTCGGTCCAGTAGCCGTCGACAACGACGCTCAGGTCGAGAATGAGGGAATCATCGGCGATGATTTCGTAGTCAAGGGGCGCGGCGCTCATATTGGCTGGCCGATGGCCGACGATGCAATCATTGCCCATCTGCATCCACTTGCCCGCCTCCCGCTCCACCGCGGTCTGCACCTCGGTCCAGACATCGATTTCGCGCTGCCCCAACTTGACAGCCTTGCGGCCTGCGTCGTGGCCGATTGTGACCAAGCGAAAACCCTCGCGAATGCGGGCCAACTCCTCGTCGGTCTTGACCGCCCGCAATGGCAGGAGCCTGCCCTCAAGCGATGCCGGTTCGCAGCCTGGAAGCGCGTTGTGAAGCGTCCGCCACAGTGCAAGTAGCAGGCTCTTCTCCTCTATCCCGACCGCGCCGGGCAGCGCCCCGCTTCCGACGACCAAATCATGCAGGGCCTCGGCCAGCCGACCTGGGGCGTCAATGGGCTGCTGAATCGTATAGCCGACAAATGGAACGTGCGCGCAGTCCTTTTCGGCACTGAAAGCGGCGGCATAGCCCTCATTGGCCAGAAGCGTGAAACTGCCGCGGTCAAACCAGACCAGCGCCGGCGCGGGCAGGTTCAGCCCGGTCAACCAGCGCACACTGTCAGGATCCGAAAAGAGCGCTCGGTCGATCGCGGCTTCATCCAATAACTGCGCGGCTCGTTGTCGCTGTTGCTCGTGCATTTCGCAATCTTCCTCGGCCTGCCCGAAAATGTCCCCCTTTGCTATCTGAAGAGGGCGTGCGTATCTCTTATCTGGTCTACCACGGCAACTTGCGTTTGGTATGTTCCCGTCCAATGCGGGCCGCTTCTTCGGTTGCTGTGCCGATCATCACGCCTTCATCAATTCGTTCCTTGACATCGTGCGGGCGCACACTGTTGAGGAAGAAGACGCCCGCGGCGTCGCAGGCCGCCTTAACGCGGGCACGGGCCGCGCTCATGTCGGGCGGATAGGGCGGGTCGTGGGCGTCGGCGTGGCCTAAGCTCATCCCCATATCCCCTGGTCCCCACTCTGCGAACGCGATCCCTGGCACGGCAGCGCTGGCTTCGGCATTCGCTAGCGCGCGCCGATTCTCGATCTTCAGGCCGAGCAGAAGCTCACCGTCAGGGTTCAGAGGCCAAACGTCAGCCTTCTGGACGTACTCCTGGGGTGTTGTACCCCAGATGGCAGCAGCCACTGCCTGTCCGCCCGCGCCTCTGCGCCCGTGGGTCAGGCTGGCTTCACCTCGGTCGGGCGCGTCGGAGCACGCGACGCCAATTGTGTGGACTGGGTAGCGGGAGGACTCGACGAACACTTTGACTGCGGCGGGCGTTTCCGCATGGCAGAGCAGAAGCCCGTGGACGCCCTGCGCCAGAATTTGTTTGATCATCCAAGCGTTGGCCCGCATCACATTCTCGTCGGTGCCGTCGGTGGGCAGCGTGCAGATGACCGTCGGAGTTCGGTGTCCACTTCTTGTTGTGCCCGCATCAGCGAGCCCGCGCATGAATTCCTTCAGTCCCACAGGATTGAAGGCGCCATGCTCGAACTCCACCAATAAGCAGTCGGCCCAAGTGTCCCTGTGGGCTACTCCGTTCTCGTAGGTCAGGCCTCCGTGGACACCTGTGTAGTAGATCGGCTGTTTGGCTTCCAACAGTTCTATTGCTCGGTTTATGCGCGGCATTCGATCCCCTATTCTTGGTAATCGCGTCCATATCGTCGCGTGAGGGCAGCTACAGCGCCCGCAGCGGCTCTTCGATCATTCCTGCCAGGGCGTCCAGAAATTGCGCGGCGCGGACGCCGTCGACGGCGCGATGATCACAGGACAGGGTCAGAGTCATCATGGGGCGCACGGCCGGCTGCCCGTCCACCGCCACGACGCGGTCGGCGATACGGCCCACCGCCAGGATCGCGGCCTGGGGCGGGTTGACAATTGCGTTGAAGGCATCGACCCCATACATGCCCAGATTGCTGATCGTAAACGTCCCTCCGGCAAAGTCGTCAGGCAGTAGCGCGCCGCTGTTGGCGCGCGCGACCAGGTCGGCTCTGCGCACGGCGATGTCGTCCACGCGCAGGCGATCGGCGTTATGCACCACCGGCACGAGCAGCCCGTCTTCGACAGCGATGGCCAAGCCGATGTTTGTATCGGCATTGATGATGATTGCACCATCCTGCCAGAACGAGTTGAGGCGGGGGAAGCGGGCCAGAGACAGAGCCGCCAGCTTGGTGAGAAGATCGGTGTAAGTGATCTTGACCCCGTCTGCCGCATCGCTGGCAAGGAGATCGCGCCAGTTCATCAGCTGGGCAGCATGAACCTCCCGCACCAGATAGAAATGGGGCACGCTGGTCCAACTCTCCGTCAGCCGTTGGGCCATGATCCGCCACATGCGCGAAACGGTCGGCTGCTCCGGCTCTCTTTCAGCAAGCGCGCGGTCAAGCGGTGCCGGTGTTTCGGAGACTGCCAGCGGCGCGACTTGCGGTTGCGCTGTCAGCGGCACATCCGCGGCCAGCACAGCGCCTTGCGGACCGCTGCCGACCAGCGACGCCAGTTCGATGCCCCGCTCCCGCGCCAGCCGCCGCGCCTTCGGTGACGCGAGCACGCGGCCGCCAGAGTCGACAGAGCGAATATGGGCTTCCACGTCTTCCTTTGAGATGCGCCCGCCAACAGCCGCCACCTGAGACAGATCGATGCCGTGCTCCGCGGCCATGCGCGCGGCGACCGGGCTGGACGCGCGGCTCTCTGAAGGCGGCACCACCACCGTTTCATCCGGCTTGTCGGTTGCCTGGGCTGGCGCAGAAGGTGCGGGCAACTCCTCCCCTTCAGCGGCGATCAGGCCGATCACCTGGCCGACCGGAATCTCATCCCCTTCTTGGGCGGTCACTGCCGTTAGCACACCGGAGGCGGGCGCTTCGACCTGCACATCCACCTTGTCGGTTGCCACCTCCATGAGCGGTTCGCCAGCCAGAACCATCTCGCCTTCCTTTTTCAGCCAGCGCAGCAAGACACCCTCGTCCTGCGCCATCCCCAGCGCCGGCATTATGACTTCCTTGGGCATGTCATCCCCCTTTCGGCGGCCATACATCGCGAGTCAGGCATGTAGTTCACCCACTTTGATGATTTTGTGGCGGAATTGTCTCCCATTGCAACGTCAATACAAGAAATCTTCAAAACATGGCTTTGGCGGTTTCGACCACCAAGTCCGCGCTTGGGATCGTCAGATCCTCCATCGCAGGCGAGAACGGCACCGGCACATTCATCGCGCCAATCCGCTTGACCGGGGCGTCCAGATAGTAGAACGCACCATCGGCGATGACTGCGGCAAGCTCACCCGTGACACCATACTGCTGACAACCCTCGTCGACCACCAGCGCCCGGCTTGTCTTCCGGGCGGACTGAATGAGCGTCTCAGTGTCCAGCGGGGAGGTCGTGCGGGGATCGATCAACTCTGCGCTGATGCCGTCCGCGGCCAGCTTTTCGACCGCCTCCAGCGCCACGTATACCATCGAACTGGTGGCGACGATTGTGATGTCCTCGCCCGTGCGCTTCACATCCGCCTGGCCCAAGGGGAGAACATACTCCTCCTCCGGCACCGGCCCCTTTTGCTGGTAGAGCAGCTTATCTTCAAAAATGACCACCGGATTTTCGTCGCGGATGGCGCTTTTCATCAGCCCTTTGGCGTCGTATGGGGTAGAGGGAACAGCAACTTTTAGACCGGGGATATGGCTGAAGAGCGCATGCAGAGATTGGCTGTGCTGGGCGGCGGAACGGCGGCTGGCCCCCAAGGTCGTGCGCAGGACCATGGGCACGTTCAGCTTGCCGCCGGACATGTAGTGGGTCTTGGCCGCCTGGTTGATCAACTGATCCATCACCAAAGTGGTAAAGTCGCCGAACATGATGTCGACGATTGGCCGCATACCGGTGATGGCCGCGCCCACACCGAGGCCGGCGATGCCCGCCTCCGAAATGGGCGAGTCAATGACGCGATCGGCGCCGAACTCGTCCAGCAGACCCACGAGCACCTTGAAGACGGAACCGGCCACGGCGACATCTTCACCGATGACAAAAACGCGCTCATCGCGGGCCATTTCTTCGGCAATGGCCTCGCGGATCGCTTGGCCGAAAGTGATTTCTCGCTCACCCGGCGCGTGGATCGACGGGCTGCAACGGACTCCGTTCTCAAGCGTAGACATGTTGCTCCACCTCGCTTTCGTTGGGAAATGGCGTCTCTAGGGCAAACGCGACCGCGTCATCAACGGCCGCCTTTACGTCCTGCTGGATGCGCTCGAAGACCTGCGTTTCCGCCTGCTTGCTCTTCAACAACCAATCTTCCAGGAGCTTGACAGGATCCCGCTTGGCCCACTCCGCTTCCTCTTCACGCGTGCGGTAGGGGCGGTCGATATCGCCGACATGATGCCCGTGGAAGCGATAAGTATTACAGACGAGAAAGGCCGGCCCGCCACCCTTTCGCGCCCGCTCGACCAAGAGACGGGCGGTGGCAAAGACCGTTCGGATGTCCTGGCCGTCAATCGCCTGCGCGTGGACACCGAACGCTGTGGCGCGCCCGATCATGGAGCCGGCCGCGGTCTTTGAGTTGTGCGTGTACTCGCCGTACTGATTGTTCTCGCACACGTAGATGACAGGCAGTTTCCAGAGTTGGGCCATGTTCATCGACTCATATAGAAGGCCCTGGCCCAATGCGCCGTCGCCGAAGAAGCAGACAGCCACCTGATCCGTTCCCCGCAGCTTGATCGACAGGGCCGCGCCGGTGGCGATGCCTGCGCTGCCGCCGACTATACCATTGGCGCCCAGATTGCCGGTCTCCTGATCTGCAATGTGCATGGAGCCGCCCTTGCCCCGGCAGTAGCCAGCCTCCTTGCCCAACAGTTCGGCGAACATCTTTTCCAACGCCGCGCCTTTGGCCAGGCAGTGGCCGTGCCCCCGGTGCGTGCTGGTGATGTAGTCGTCCTGGCGCAAAGTCTCGCAGATGCCGACGGCGATCGCTTCCTCGCCGATATACAGATGGGCAATGCCCGGCATCCTCGCGCTGGTGTAGAGTTCGTTGGCCGCCTCCTCGAAAGTACGAATTCTGATCATCTGCTCGTAGGCTTGGAGCCAATGTTCGGCGTCCAGTTCCGCTTCGCTCAGGTTGGTTCCGTTTGTCTCGGTCATTGCGTCACCCCATGTGAAAATATAGGAAATTTACCAATGCATGACCCAGCCACTGTCCACGTTAATGGCCTGGCCGGTGATACTGCGGGCGTGTTCCGAGGCCAGGAAAGCGACCGTAGCCGCGATCTCCTCCTGGGATGTCAGACGACCCAATACGGCCAACCGCCCGATCTTCTCCGCACACCACTCTTCGTAGGTCGGTCTTTCGTCCTCAGGCAGTTCGGCGGTTGAAAACTTGTGGATACGCCTCTGGAGCGGCGTATCGACCATGCCGGGACAGATGGCGTTAGCGCGTATATTGTAGGTTGCAAAGTCCTTGGCTGCAATCTGCATAAAGCTGAGCACCGAGGCCTTGGAGACGCTGTACGGCGGATCGGTCTGGGATCCGATCTGCCCGGCCACGGAAGAAAAGAAGAGGAAAGTGCCCTGCCGGCGGGCGATCATTGGCGCGTAAAAGGCATGGGCCGTATTGACAGCGCCGAGCACATTTACGTCATGGACGCGCTGCCAGTCGGAGGGTTCCAGATTCCAGAAGGGGAAGCCGCCTTTGCCCGAATCAATGCCGACGGTAAAGACCACGTGGCGCACCGGCCCCAACTCCTCTTCCACGCGGGTCGCGGCCGCTTGTAGAGCCGCAAATTCGGTCACGTCCACCTGCTCGGAGAGCGTAGCCACGCCGTGCGCGGCGGCCTCCTGCGCCACCTCGACCGCGACCGGATCGCGATCGAGCAAAGCCACGTTCGCGCCCTCGGCCGCGAATTGGTTCACGATCATTCTGCCCATCCCGTTGGCCCCGCCGACGACGACGGCGATTTGGCCTGCAAGTTCCAGATTCATAGCCCTCCCTCTTCGGTAGTGAATAGTGGCTAGTGGCTAGTGAAGCGCTCTCCTTACTGTTCACTGTTCACTGTTCACTATCCACTATTCACTCTATTGCATCTGCTGTTGAAGCTTTTCCAGGAGCTTCGAAGGTGTCTTCCGGCGCAAGGCTTCGACAAATGCCTTACTCTCCTGCATCGTTTGGTCGATCTCGGCACGATGATCGTTATAGTAAGCCTGAGCAGCGTCGCGCCTCAAGTGCCGCGCTGGGTAAACCTGCCGCCGGCCAGCGTCAAATCGTATTCAGAGGCGATTTCATCGGCGCACTTGCCCATGCGCTCGTGCCAGATGACCACATTCTCTACTGTAATCCGATGTCCTGCAATACGCGGCTTCCCACCTGCTATGCCAGGGGTAATTTCTATGTGTTGGTCCAAAGATTCCATAACCATCTGAATCTCCTTTGGCCTCTTTCGGCCAGCGCCAGGAGTAACGAATCGACAACACCATACAGTCCAAAAGGATCAGGGCGCTGCTCCCGTGCGATTCGCCTGCGCGCGCGGGGTCAGGTCGAATTGCGTTTCGTGGCCGTTGAAGAAGCGCTCCAGTTCATCCACCATCAGCGCAAAGAAACCCTGCTGCACGGTCGGGCCGCCGTATGAGCCAATGTGCGGGCTGAGGAAGACGTTGGGCAGTTGCAGGATTTCACTATCGGGCGGAACGGGTTCCGGGTCGAAGACATCCAACCCGGCGACGATATCACCCTGCTTAAGCCTTTCGATCAGCGCGGCCGAATCGGTCACTTTGCCGCGTGAAACGCTGACAAAGACGGCGCCGGGCCGCAGGCAGGCCAACTCCGCCTTGCCCAGCATCCCTTCGGTTCTGGGCGTGTGGGGAACCAAACAGACGACCACATCGCAGGAGAGCACATTCTCCAAGCTCGTCTGCAAGAAGCCCAGCGCCTCCGGCAACTCCTGGGGCAGATAGGGATCGTGGACCCATATTTCCGTCTCGAAAGCACGCAGAAACTTGATCAACCGTCGGCCCATGTGGCCGCAGCCAACAAGCCCCACCCGGCGGCCCCACAACATGCCCGGCATCCCCGCCATCAACGAACGGTCGGCTAGGGTCTGGCCGGCGATCATCCTGCGAAAGTGCCCGCCGCCGTTGCGCAGGCAGACGAGAATCATCGCCAACGCCCATTCTGACACCGGATAGGAGGAGGCGTTGGTTGTGTCGACGGTGCGGATGCCGCGCGCCCACGCTGCGTCGAGATCGATTCTGCTGGCGAAACGATCGCCCTCCATCTCACCGATGAATTTGAGCGTTGGCGCCGTGTCGAACAGAGCCGCGGTCAAGGTCGGCGCGCCCCAGCAGAGGACCAGTGCATCGTGTCCCGGCAGCCTTTCTGCCAACTTAGCGGCGGCCTCCGGATCGGAGTTCGTATCGTAGATGCCGCCTCCCTCGCAGGGGAACCAGTCCCAATCGGCCAATGTTTCAAGGCGGCGAAGGTCCTGCGGGGCCAGATGGTTATAGCGAACATTGGCGTCGAAGGCCAACAGGACTTTGGGTCGTTCGTCAGACATGGGAATTGCTCACAATTTGACGCCTTCAGTTCAACCACAACTCCTTGACATACGGAATCGCTTGCCGGAATCCGTCTTCACCGGTCTTGCTGGCCTCTTCGAGGGAGATCCAACCGTCGAAACCGGCGGCCCGCAAGCGGTCGAAGATCGCCTTCAGGGGCGTGACTCCCGTGCCCAAAAGGACCGGCTCGAACTCGCCCGCCCGCTTTATGTCGCTGACATGGACGGCTGCCACGCGCGGCAGCACTGCTTCCAGCACAGCCAGCGGATCATCATTGACCGCCAGCAGATTGGCCGTGTCGAACAGGAGCTTCAGTCCACTGTCCGCAGTGCGGGCGCAGATCTCCAGGAAGACCGGCGCTGTCTGCGAAAAATCGAAATATGTCCAGACGTAGCCGATGGCATGATTCTCGTAGACAAGCGTGACACCGGCAGCGTTCGCCGCGTCCACCCACGCGGACAGTCCATCGGCGGCCCAGGCGACACCGTCGGCGCGCGCCACGCCCGGATGCTTCTGCCCCGCGGTGACGCGCAGGAAGCCCACGCCCAGCCGCGCGGCCACGTCGATATATTGGCGTAGTTCCTGCCGGTGGCGCTGGCGCTCCGCCGGGTCCGGGTGGGTGAAATCGGTGTAGGTCACCATGCCGGCGATAACGACGCCCGCGTCCTGCGCCTGCCGCCGCAGCCCGTCCAGATAGGCGCTGTCCAGCGAGTGCAGATGGGCGACGCTGATGTCGGCTCCGTCGAGACCGAGCGCGGCGGCCAAGCGAAACCAGTCGGCCAGCGTCCGTTTCCCACTGCTGAAAGCAGTGTATAGAGACGCAGGCAGGCAGGAAAAACGCATTGCGCTATGACTCGCCGATCGCAACGACCCAGCCGGACGACGCGTCGCAGTAGAGAAAGCGGTTGTCGGTGTCGACGCTCAGGCCGTGCGGCTCCGGCTCGGACGCGGGCACGGTGATACGTGCGAGTTCCGAGCCGTCGTCCACGCTCAGTTTCACAATGACCCGATCGCCCGTATGCACGACCCATACGCCATCCTCCACGCGCACGACGCCATGGGCGCGATCATAGGGAAGAGGAATCACATGCTGCACCGACCAGGCGCTGATGCGCACTTTGGACAGCGTCTGGTTCTTGAGCGTCGTCAGCCACAGGTGGCCCGGCTCGATATTGTCGTACTCGATGCCATGCGTACCGCCGCCGTTGGGCAGCGGGTGACGGGAGATGGTCTCGCCGCTTGCCGGGTCTACGCGCAGGATCTCACCCATCGACTTGCGCGCATCCGCTGCCCGCGGCGGACGCCACTGGTCTGCGGAACCGTTGGCCGCCAGCCACAGGCTGCCCTCGCCCCAGGCCATCCCACTTGTATTTGACGAGTCGCTCTTAATGTCGCGAATCATCTTGGGCACGCCGTAGTAATCCAACTCGCCGGCCCGTTCAACCAGCATCAGGCGGTCGGTGATCTGATCGACCATCCACAGGCCGTCATCGGTCATTTGCAGGCCGTTGGGCACCGCGTAGGGCGCACGAAACAGTTTGGTGTAGGTTGTCATGTCACATAGCCCCTTCGGAATCGGTTGAAATCGGCGTGCCGCGTGCGGCCCGCCTCGGTTACTCCGTGCGCACGGCCGGCGCGGGCACGCCTACCGCGTCCCCTGTCTCGACGATGCGCGCCCACGTGCTCTCCTCAATCGGGATTCCGTCCTCCAGACGCTGCTGGCGGCGCTCCTCCTCGATCTCACCTGGGTAGTAGATTCTTCTTACGCCCGGCAATTTCGGCGAGGAATGCACCCAGGCCACGAGTCGGTCCACTTCTTGTTTGTACTCCTCCAGGTCGATAAAGCTCTCGATGCGAATCGCGATGGCGATCCAACCGGAAGCGCCCCGGGTCGGCGGGTCCGAACTGCAACCGGCCCAGGAGAGACCGCCGGCAATGGCATCGACCATCATGCCCAGGCCGTAGCCCTTATGCCCGACTGAGCCGCCCATTGGCAGCATAGCTACGTCACCGGACATGAAGAGATTGGGGTCCATGACGGGATTGCCGGCGGCGTCAACCAGCCAATCGTCCGGCACAGGCAGCCCTCTGGCCCGCTGCAAGTCCACTTTGCCTCCGGCGACCATGCTTGTCGTCATGTCGAGCATGAGCGGGGCGCCGTCGGCACGCGGCGCGCTGAAAGCGAGCGGGTTCGGCGGCAGTCTGCGCCCCGTGCCGCCGAATGGCGCGGTGAACGGTCCGCCGCCGTTCAGAAGCAGCAGCCCGATACAGTCCTGTTGCGCGGCAATAGGGGGAAACGCGCCCAGCCGTCCGATGTGCGTAGAGCGATGGACGGAGACCGCGCCGAATGTGTGCTCTTTGGCTCGCGCCACAGCCATCTCCATCGCCTTTTTCGCCAGAACGATGCCCTGCATCTGTTGGGCGTCAATGACAACTGATACCGGTGTCTCTCGCACAATTTTGAGAGTGCCGACCGGCTTCATATTCCCATCCCGCACCGACGTCACATAACCGGGCAGGCGAATGATCCCGTGGGAGTCGTGCCCCACGAGATTGGAATCGACCAGGTGATCCGTGACATCACGGCCCTGATCTGCGGGGAAACCAGCGGCGGCAAAGATGGCCGCGCCGTACTTTCTCAGGCTGTCATGGGAGATCGTGGGCATAGACGAAGCGTCCTGTTAAGGGTTGGTGGAAACGACGATGGAGACTTGGTCGCAGTACGTCCTCTGATCGGGCGCGCCTAGCCTGTGAATCCAGATGGGAATTGCGTATGCGACTCGTTAGACTTACTAGGGAGAGTATACCCTGCACAGAGAAAAGATTCAAACAGTCTCCGCCTAGAACGTGGGATTTTGCAATCTATTGTGGGTACTCAGTGTTAGTCGGACGCATCTTTGTCAGGCGCGACGGCAAGAGGGATCAGTAGTTGGCCGTTTTCAAAGTGGCGCTGTCCCTCGCCGCCAGGTTTGAATGCCAACCTCTCCCCACCTATGGGATCGTACAGTCCGATGCGAAAGAGATACGTGCCTGGACCAAATTCGGCTGGCAGATTGAGCTGGCGGCGGTCGATATACAGCGCATTCGTATGCCATTGGCTGGTCGGTTGCAGCCCGGCCAGCGCAGGACCGTCGAACTGGGCGACGCGCTCTCCGCGTGGATCATGCAGATGAATGTACATGATCCAGTCGCTGGCAACCGCACTTTCGCTCTCCCAAAAGAGGCGCAACGTCCGCCCGCCCGAATCCTCAAACAGATCATAGCCTTGCAGACGCAGGCCGTCATCGGTGGCGGCCTGCGCTTCTATGGTTGGCCGCTCCCTTTGAAAGAGGCCAGCACGCAACGGCGCGACATCCAGCGTTCTCAGATGCAGGAAACCGTCTGCTGAGCCGGGAACAGTCAATCTCTCGCCGTCAGAGGTGACTACACCAGCGACCAGCGAAAAGGTGACAGGCGGCAGGTCAGCGGGAAGGCTGAGACGCAGATCGTCCACATAATACTTGGCCGGATCCCACCACTGGGAGTCAGGGCGGGCCACTCCGCGGTTATCGACGGCCCAGGAACGCTTCAAGGAAGGACTATACAGGTGCAGAAAGCTGAGCAACTCCTCCTTGAGTGGTCCGTGCGGTTGCCAATACAGTCGTACCCTGATCGTCCCGCCAGGTTTAGGCGTTTCGCTGCTCATCAACTTCCAACCGAGGAGCGTAACTTGAGAGCCGTCAGGGTCTCCCACGGTGGTGGCCTGTCCCTCTACAGGAAAGGCCAACTGCCCCGGCGGCGAATTCAACAGAAACGGCCCCCCGCTGGACTGGTCAACCGCAAAGCGCGCCACAACAAGAATTAAGAGGCAGCCTGTCATTGCCCCTAAGGTCAGAGTTGAAGAGCGATGCGCGGAAATGGGTTCCTCGCTCCACATTCTCTCTTCGCCTCTGCCGATCAGCTTGTTTGCCCGCCACCGCCGAATTGCCAGGGTCAGAAGGGCGACTGCCGCTGCGAACAGGCCGACCAGACTAAGCCGCTCCCCCCAGCGTTGCGCGACAGTCCCCTGCCAGCGAATCACCAATGGTCGGCTGGGGTTGCGTAGCTCTGATACCTGCATCCAGCCGACAGAGCCGGACGTCAGTGATGCGCGTCCTCCGGCGCTCCAGCCGGGGTGAAAATGCACACGTAGCAACATTGGTTCTGTCTGCCCGGAGAGATCTGCAACTGCTTCGTGCGGCGAGCGCCACGTCAGCCGCGTTGCGCTCGGCTCGGAGGCGAGACCGGTGGCGACGTTCAGGTCTGCGTCACGAACTAGAAATTCATTGCTGTGGGTCATGCCCCAGACGTTCCCTGTCTGTTCGTACAGACGGGTATCTTCGGCGCTAAAGTTTGGCGTCGGCGCAGAGGGTGAAAATGATGTATGGGCGGGAAACAGATAGGGGAAGAGAACCAAGAAAGACGCAATCACCAAAGTGAGACCCGGCAGCCAACGCCGGCGAGGCGACCAGGCGTCGATGGTCACGGCGGCCGTCGGCAGCGCACCGAACACAGCCATCGACAAGAAACGGGAGGGAAATTGAACAAAATTGAGTCCGGGAATCCTTTCCCACAGCGGTTCCGACACGGGCAGTGTAAGCGTGAGCATTCCCAGAGCAAACAGGCCACCCGCCAAACCCCAGATCCGGTGCTCTCGGCGCGCCGCGACCAGTACAGTGATCAGCCCGGCCGCCACAGCCAGCCACGAGGCTGCGCCGAAGGTGATGAGTGGCATCAACGGGTTGCCGTCCCGACTGTCCAGAATTGGAGATTCAAAGCTGAAGAGTTGCCACCAACTGAGAAAATGATTTCTAAAGTGAAAGTACTCTTCGCGTGCGTTGTTGATCTGCACCATCGACATGTCGGTCAACGCCGGCAGCCAAAAGGCTGCTGACAGTAGTGCAGCCAACAGCGCGGCCAGTGCGCAACGCAGGAGACCTTCCGGCCTGCGGTAGCCAGCAGTCAACAGCAGGGAGTAGACTGTCAAGATACCAGCCCCAACCATTGCCGTCAGGTTATGGAGGAAAACCAGCGCGGAGAGCGAAACGACTGCCGCCAGCCAATAGCGAATGCGCGACCGCGTGTGGAGGGCGGTAAAGGCCCATAGGCAGACAGGCAGGAGCAGCAGTGCCAGAAGCTGGGGATAAGCATTCCCAAACAATCCCTCTGAGTAAAAGGCCCGCGCCCAGTTATAGGGGTGGAGCAGATAGAGCGCGGCGCCGGAGAGACCCGCGGCCGGGCTGAACGCGTAGCGCAACCAGGCGAAAACACCGAAGCCGGAGAGGATGAGCGCCGCTGTCATGACGAGCTTCAAAGCCTGATCCAGCCCGATAGCTCCCCCATGGAGGGAGGCTACCAACCAATAAAGACCGGGGCTATAGTGATGGAAAGTGGGTGCCCCAAGCCCGCTGTAAACGGCCGGAAACCAGCGCGGCCAATAAACGCCCTGCTCGAAGGCCCGGTTCATGGCCGCGCTGCGGTGAAGATGCACTTCCCCATTCGGGGAACCACCTGGAAATCCGGGGAGTTGCCAGAGGGGACCGGCGAGAAGCACTGTCAACAGAACGATGAAGAGGATGACCCACAGGCTAGTCGGAATACGATTCGACATTGTCGTTCAACTCTCCGAAGTCAGTTTCGGTCTGGGCCGCCACCCGAGGGGGCGATGGTAAGAGGGATCAGCAACTGGCCGTCTTCAAAGTGTTCTTGCGCTTCGTGATCACGCTGGAACGGAAGTCTCTCTCCGCTTGCGTAGCTGTAGAGTCCAATGCGCAACAGATACGCCCCCGGCTTTAACTCGGCTGGCAGATTGAACTGGCGGCGGTCGATATACAGCGCATTCGTATGCCATTGGCTAGTCGGTTGCAGCCCGGCCAGCGCAGGACCGTCGAACTGTGCGACGCGCGCTCCGCCGGAATCATACAGATGAATGTAGGTAATCCAGTCGTTGGCAACCCCATCGCCGGTCTCCCAGAAGAGGCGCAACGTCCGCCCGCCCGATTCCTCAAACAGATCATAGCCTTGCAGACGCAGGCCGTCATCGGTGGCGGCACGCGCAACGGTCATTGGGCGCTCCTCTTGAAAGAGGCCAGGGCGCAACGGCGCGACATCTAGCGTTCTCAGATGCAGGAGACCATCTGTTGTGCCGGGCACGTTTAATCTTTCGCCGTCAGAGGTGACCAAACCGGCGACCAGCGAATAACTTAACGGCGGCAGGTCAGCGGGAAGGCTGAGACGCAGATCGTCCACGTAGTACTTGTCCGGTTCCCACCACTGGGAGTCCGGGCGCCCGCCAATCCCAACATTTTTAACAGCCCAGGATCGCTGCAAGGAGGGTGTGTACAGATGCACAATGCTATGTAACTCTTCGTCAATCTGGCCCACTGCTTGCCAATAAAGGCGCACTCTGACCCTCCCGCCTGGCTCAGGCGTTGATCCACTCAGCAACTGCCAGCCGAGGAGCGTCACCTGGGTGGAGGAGGCGTCCCCCAGGGTCACAGGCGGCCCCTCTGCGGCAAAGGCCAACCGGCCTGGCGGCGAATGGAGCAGGAAGGGTCCCCCACTGGACTGGTCAACCGCATAGCGCACGACCACCAGAACAAAGATGCAGCCGACCATCGCTTTGACGTGGGGTGAGTTTGGCCGCCGCTGACTCCAGGTGTTCGGACATTTGGCGGCGGTCAAATCGTGACGTGTAATGTGTTCTCTCTCTCCTCCCGCCTCTTCCCCTCTTCGCCGCCGAAACGCAATAAACAGAAGGCCGACGAGAGACACGAGCAGACCGACCAGGCTCAGTCGCTCCCCCCAGCTTTGCCAGGCGGTCCCCTCCCAACGAATCACAAGCGGCTGGCCGGGGTCGCTGAGATCTGTTACCTGCATCCAGCCGGCGGGGCCAGGCGTCAGCGATGCGCGTTCTCCGGCGCTCCAGCCAGGGTGAAAGTGCAGACGCAGCAAGATCGGCTCTGTCTGCCCGGAGAGATCCGCAACCGCTTCGTGGGGGGAGCGCCATGTAAGCTGCGTTGCGCTCGGTTCCGGCGTCTGACCGGTGACTACGTCCAGATCCGCGTCCCGAACCAGGAATTCATTGCTTACGGTCATACCCCAGGCGAGGCTTGTCCGCTCAAATTGGCGCGTATCTTCGGCTGTCAATGTTTGTATCTGCCGGAATGACGAAAGTGATGTATGGGCAGGAAACAGATAGGGGAAGAGCGCCAGGACAGAAACGATCACCAGGCCGAGAGCGGGCAGCCATCGCCGACCGGTCGGCCATGCGTCTATCGCCGCTGCCGCCCCCGGCAGGATGCCGATAGGAGCAATCGACAGAAAGCGAAAAGGGAACTGAAGCAGACTGAGTCCTGGGATCGTCTCCCACAGCGGTTCAGACACTGGCAGCGTGAGCATGATCATCGTCAGAGCAAACAGGACACCAGCAAGGCCCCAGTAGCGACGCTCCCGCCGCGATACGAAGTACAGGCTAGCCAGTCCGGCCGCCAAGGCCAACCACGATGCCGCGCCGAAACCCAAGCTCAAGAGCGGCATCAGTGGATTGCCGGCGCGGCTGTCAAGTATAGGGGACTGGAAGCTGAAGAGGTGCCACCAATCAAGGAAATAGCTACTGAAATGAAAGTAGCCATGCCGGGCATTGTCGATCTGCACCAGGGTCAGGTCGGCCAACGCGGGCAGCCAGAAGCCTGCTGACAACAGCGCTGCCAGCAGTGCGGCCACTGCGCAGCGCAAAAGACCGGCCGGCCGGCGGTAGACAATCGCAAGCAGCAGCCAGTAGAGGGCCAGGATACACGCTCCGACCATCGTCATTAGTGTATGGCTGAAAACCAGCGCGGTCAGCGTGACTACTGCCGCAAGCCAATAGCGAAGGCGCGACCGCATATGGAGCGCGGTTATGGCCCACAGGCAGACCGGCAAAAGCAGCAGCGCCAACAGCCGGGGATAGGAACCCACATAGTAATATGAACGCGTCAGAATATGAGGGTGCAGCAGATACAACGCGGCGCCCGCTAAACTCGCCGCCGGGCTGAACACGTGGCGCAACCAGGCATAAGCGCCGAAACCGGAAAGGATGAGCGCCACTGTCACAACTAGTTTCAGCGCCTGATCCAGCCTGATGCCAGTTCCATGGATGGCAGCGACCAACCAATACAGGCCGGGGCTGTAATGATGAAAAGTGGGCGCGCCGAGTCCGTTGTAAACGATGGGAAACCAGCGAGGCCAGTAGACATCTTGTTCGAAGGCCCGATACATGGCCGCGCTGCGGTGCGTATGCAGTTGCTCATCTATCGTGTTCCCCGGCAGCCCGCTTAACTGCCAGAGTGGACCGGCGAGAAGTAGGGCCAACGAGGCAATGAAGAGGATGGCCCACAGGCTTGTCGAAATACGAATCTCCATGCAGAAAAGTATACATGGCCGGGTGCCGCCAGACAATTCCGCACCGGAATTCGCAGGACTATGGGGCGGTAGAATCCAACGATGGGTGTGCGCAAATGACGAAGCCGCACTGAATTCGACGCCTCGCTGCAAATGCCCCTAACCCTGTGGTCGTCTTTTCTGTGGTTTGGCTTACGATGTTATTCTTTTTGGACAGGGTGGCGGTTCCGTCTTTGTCATCAGATTATCAACCATCCTAACAGCAGAAAGGGGAGTATTCATATGTCAGAACAGCATTGCCTGAAGCGGGGATCGTCGAGTTCAAGCGGGCCAGCGGAGGGGATTACGGCAGTGAAGGAAAGCGCGTTTACGATGGACACGTCCAGCATCAAGTACGGGCCGGGCGTGACCCGTGAAGTGGGCTTCGATATGAGCAAGCTGGGCGCCAAACGGGTGATGGTGGTCACAGACCCGCGCCTGGCAAGCGGCGAACCGGTGGCGGTTGCTTTGAAAGCGCTGCGAGAGGAGGGCATCGATGCCGTCCTGTACGATCAGGTGCGCGTGGAACCGACCGACATCTCCTTTCAGCACGCTATCGCCTTCGCCCGCGACGGCAACTTCGACGGATACGTCTCGGTAGGGGGCGGCTCGACAATCGACACGGCCAAAGCCGCCAATCTATACGCCACCTATCCGGCGGAGTTTCTGGACTATGTGAACCCACCGATCGGTAGAGGAGTTCCCGTGCCGGGCGCGCTGCGGCCCCACATTGCCGTCCCCACCACCGCGGGCACCGGCAGCGAGACGACGGGCGTCGCAATCTGTGACCTGACGGAACTGCACGCGAAGACGGGCATCGCGCACAGGGCTTTGCGTCCGCAGATCGGCATTCTCGATCCCCACAACACACGCACGTTGCCCCAGATGGGCGCCGCCAGCACCGGACTGGACGTGCTGAGCCATGCGCTGGAATCTCTGACCGCGCTGCCCTACGATAGCCGCGTCGCGCCGGATTCACCGGAGCTGCGGCCAGCCTATCAGGGGGCCAACCCGATCAGCGACATCTGGTCGACCAAGGCGATTGAAATGGTTTCAGCGAACATCGTGCGGGCGATCCAAGATACGGAAGACGACGTGGCCCGCAGCGCCATGCTCCTGGCCGCTGCCTACGCCGGTATCGGTTTCGGCAACGCCGGCGTGCATCTGCCCCACGGAATGAGCTACCCGGTTAGCGGAATGGTGCGCAGTTACAGACCGGCGGGGTATCCGCCCGATCATCCGATCATTCCTCACGGGATGTCGGTCATCCTCAACGCGCCGGCGGTCTTCCGCTTCACAGCGCCGACAAATCCCGGCAAGCACCTGTACGCGGCCCGGCTGATGGGCGTGGACACAACCGACGCGGCAGAGGAGGATGCGGGTGAACTGCTGGCGCAAGCGATTATCGACCTGATGCAGAAGACCGGCGTGCCCAACGGCCTGAGCGCCATCGGCTTTACGGAGGCGGACATCCCGGCGCTGGTTGAGGGCACATTGCCACAGCACCGGGTCACGAAACTCTCGCCGCGACCGGCGGATGCGGACGACTTGGCGGAACTGTTCCGGGATGCGATGAGGTATTGGTGATAGGATTGCTTTGGGGTGGGCAGTGGCAAGTGGCCAGGAATTCCAGACCCGCCAGGCTTATGACAGGCTACTGATCACTGAACTCTGTCAGCTTTCAACGCCGCCGCCAGCGCCTGGGCCATGTGGAGCGGCGCACGCTCGGTGAAATGTTCGATCTGTTCGCGGCAACTGGTGCCGCTGGCGACTAGCAGCGCGTCGGCAGGCAGCGCGCGCGCAGCCGGGAAGAGTCGATCTTCGCCGATGGCGCGGCTCACTTCGTAATGATCCAGTCCATAACCGAAATCACCCGCCATACCGCAACAGCCGCTGTCAATCAGTTGTACGGCATAACCTGCCGCGCGTAAGGCGGCCAGACTGGCCTCGTTGCCAATCAGCGCCTTCTGATGACAGTGCCCGTGCAGATAGGCCGTGCCCAGATCGTCGCCCCAGATGGTGGGGAGAGAGGCGGGAGATTTGCTCTCTTCCATATCGCTCGCCGCTGTCTCGCGGACGATGAACTCCTCAAAGGTAAAGGCGTTTTCAGCCACAGTCTGCGCCGCCTCACGATCGGAAGCCAGCTCCAGGTATTCATCCCGCAGCGTGAGGATACAACTCGGCTCTAAACCGACAATCGGCAGACCTTGGCGCGCGTGGGGAGCGAGCAGGGCCACGTTGTGATCCACCCACGCACGAACCTTGTCGGCCTGACCGCCCGTGATGAGCGGCCGCCCGCAGCAGGCTCGCCCGGCGGCCAGTTGCACGCTATAACCGGCGGCCTCCAACACCTGCACCGCGGCCTGACCGATCTCCGGCTGATTGTACTCGGCCCAGGTGTCGTGAAAGAGGATGACGGTAGCCGGACTATTCGCAGTCGCGGCGCGTTGCTGCCCGCCTGCAGCGCGGCGGGCGAACCAGGCCGAAAACGTCTCCCGCGCATAGGCGGGCAGATTCCGGCGCGGGTCGATGCCGATACGGGCGAGCAACGCCTTCACCGGCGCTGCTTTCAGGCTCCAGTTGACGAGCGGGATCAGCGGACCGCCAAAGCGAAACAGCAGTCCGTTCAAGGTAGGCAGCAGGCCCATGAGGCGGTTGAAGAGGGGTAGGCCGTTGTGCCCATAGTAGTGGACGAGATACTCCGCCTTGATGCGCGCCATGTCCACCGCGGAGGGGCATTCGCTCTTGCAGGCTTTGCAGCCGATGCAGAGGTCCATCACCTCGTACATCTCCGGCGAGAATAGCTCCTCGCGGGGGATGCGCCCGGCCAGGACGTTGCGCAGGGCATTGGCACGGCCGCGCGTTGTATCCTTTTCATCGCGGGTGGCAATATAGCTGGGACACATGGTTCCCGCGCCCAGCTTGCGGCAAACGCCCGCCCCATTGCACATTTCGACAGCCCCGGCGTAACCGAAATCGCTGCCCCAATCAAAGACGGTTCGCAGTTCAATCGTGTCGTACTCCTGGCCGAAGCGCAGGTTCTCGCTGGAGGGCGGCGCGTCAATGATCTTGCCCGGATTCATGCGGTTATCCGGGTCGAAGACCTCCTTCACGCGGCGCAATGCGCCATACAGGTCCGGCCCGAACAGGCGGGGATGGAGGTAGCTGCGAGCCAGACCGTCACCGTGTTCGCCGCTCATTGCGCCGCCGAAACTGACGGCGAGATCGCAGGCGTGTTCCCCCACCGTCCGCAGCGTGTCGATGCCCGTCTGGTTCTTCAGATTCAACAACGGGCGCACATGCAGGCAACCGGCGGAAGCATGGGCGTAGACTGCGATGCCGGGCACGTCCTCCTGCTCGCCGCAGAAGTCGAGAATCTTCTCCAGGTAGTCGGCCAGCTTCTCCTGAGGCACCGATACGTCCTCGATGCCGGGCACTGGTTTATAGTCCCCGCGGCGTCCCATCAGAATGTTCAGCCCGGCCTTGCGCACATCCCATACATCCTTCTGGCGGGTCGGATTCAACAGTTTGACAACGGTGCTTTGCCAGCCCCGATTGCGCAGGTGGCGCTCCAGCGCATCCAGCTTCGCCGACAGTTCGCGTTCGTCGAAGCCGTAGAATTCGGTCAACAGCACGGCCTCCGGGTCTCCGTCCACAAAGTGGAGCCGCTTGGCCCACTCCGGCTGCGCTCGGGCCAGGTCGATCAGGTGTCTGTCCAGCAGTTCGGAGGCGCTGGGCTGCGTTTCCAGGATGTCAGGGATGGCGGCGCAGGCGTCGATGAGGCGGTCGAAATGGACGACTGCCAGCGCGGTCATTGGCGGCTTGGGGACCAGTTTCAGGGTTGCGCTCGTCACAATAGCGAGCGTGCCTTCGCTGCCGGCGACGAGCTGGCTCAGATTGAAGCGGTCGATCTGGGTGGAGTCGCAGAACTCGGAGCGGTAGAGGTTGTCGAAACCCAGCCGCGCGCGCAAGAGACCGGCATGTTCCGCCATCTCCCCCTCTTGAAGCAGCGCCGCCGCCAGACGGTCAAGATTGTAACCGGAGACACGGCGCCAGTGCCGGGGCCAACGCTCCACAATCTGCTCGAAATGGGCGCGCACGATGCCGGGGATCTCACGATAGATCTGCGCTTCAAGCGAGTCGCCGCGGTCACGGCTTGCCAGTTCCGCAGAGGCCACCGGCCCGAAACGTGCAGAAGAGCCGTCGCTGAGAACGACGCTTGTCTCCAGTAAATTGTCGGCCATCATGCCGTAGAGAATACTATGGCTGCCGGTTGCGTTGTTGCCGATCGAGCCGCCAACCGAGGCGCGGTCGGCGCTGGCCGGATCCGGCCCCAGCATCAGACCCAGCGGGGCCAGCGTGCGGTTTAGCCTACCTATGGAAATGCCTGCCTGAACGGTGGCTGTGCGGACTTCTTCATCCACGGCCAGGATGCCGTCCATATTCTTGCTCATGTCGATGACAAGCCCCGGGCCTACGCACTGCCCTGCAAGCGAGCTGCCGCCGCCCCGAGGCAGAAGCGGCACGTGATGGCGGGCGGCCAACTCCACAGCGGCCTGCACATCGTCGGCGTTGCGAGGAATCACAACGCCCAACGGCTGGATCTGATATTGGCTGGCATCGGTGCTGTAGAGCATACGGCTGTAGCCGTCGAAACGCACTTCGCCTTCGATAACTTTCTCCAGTTGATGGACCAAGTCTTGCGTCTCCTGGAGAGGTTCGGAAAAGGCTGTGGGGGGCAAAGTGGCTGGGGCTTGTGAACTGGTGTACTGAGTCATCTTGAAGACATCCCGGTGACTACACGAAATATGTTGGAAAAGAATCAGTTCCTTTTCGGAAGCGCGACCAGGATCGACTGTTCCGGCTGGGCTGGATCGGATCGCAACGCACTTTATCAGAATTCACAGATGCGGTATACTCGCTAATCAATGCGTGCTGACGGCGCAGCAGAGAAATATGGCACAGGGCGAGGTGCGGCAGCCCGACCTCTCCGCATCTTGATTCGATTCGCACGACAGGAGAACCGAATGTCACATAGCGTAACCGGAAACGGCGCCCAGATCAAAATGTACACCACCGGATGGTGCCCGGACTGCTGGCGGGCAAAGTCGGTGATGGAGAGTCAGGGAGTGGAATATGAGGAGATCGACATAGAGGGCGATGAAGATGCCAGGGAGTTGGTGCAGCGGCTCAACAACGGCTACATGTCGGTACCCACGATTGTCTTTCCCGACGGCGACGTGCTGACAGAGCCATCGACGACGGCGCTGATGACCAAGCTCTCTGCATTGTAACAGTGTCGTGAACGCCGCGTCGCAGGCAACGCGGCCAGGTAACACATATCATCCAGGAGCAGGAGATGGACAATTACAATCTGGATGCCGCCAGCGAGCGAGAACTCTATCCCGGCTATTTTGGCAAAGTCATCCACACCGACAATCTGACGCTCGTCTACTGGAGGGCTGAAGCGGATGCGCTTCTGCCGGCCCACGCCCATCCCCACGAGCAGGTCGTCTCAATACTGGAAGGCCAGTTTGAGCTAAGCGTCAGCGGGGCCGAGACGCGCCTGCTGGGGCCGGGCGAGATCGCCGTGCTCCCGGCCAACGCCGAACACGCCGGACGTGCGGTCACCGCCTGCAGATTCCTGGATGTGTGCTACCCGGTTCGGCAGGATTACGTGACCGAAGATTGACAGGCCAAAGGACTCTTGGCGGAAGAGAGCCGAAACCCAAGCCATACGGTGACAGGGGCGCGCAGGATACGGTTGACGCATCTTTGAAGGCGCGGCCGCCTGCCTGCTCCCCTGCAATTTGGCCGAAGCCAATTCCCCCGCAATTCCGATGCTCCGCTCTCCATTATATCTGACAGAAGTCGAGAAAGCGAGGTACAGAGATATGGAACATTCGCGCCTGAATCATGTAGATCTGACTCAGAGCTTTAAGCGGAAGGAGTACGAACGTTTGCTGGCCGCCCGCCAGCAGGAGTTTGTGGCGCTGCGCCTGCGACTGGGCGGGCAGATCGGGGGCAATACGGGCCCTCCCCTCCTCATTCTTTTGGAAGGTTGGGATGCGGCCGGCAAGGGCGGCTGTATCCGGCGGCTGACAGCCCCATTGGATCCCCGCCACTTCTCCGTGCATCAGTACCAAGCGCCGACCGATCGTGAGAAGCGCCACCATTTCCTCTGGCGGTTCTGGCCAGCCGTTCCTGGCAAGGGGGGTATGTGCATCTTTGACCGCACCTGGTATGGGCGCGTGCTGGTGGAGCGGGTCGAGGGTTTTGCAAGCGTTCCGGATTGGCGGCGCGCTTATGAGGAGATTCGCCATTGGGAGTCGCTTCTGGTCTCGGACGGGACGATCCTGCTCAAGTTTTTCCTGCACATTTCCTCGAAAGAACAGAAGCGGCGCTTCGACAGCCGCGCCAAGGACCCGTTGCGCCAGTGGAAGCTCACCGACGAGGACTGGCGCAACCGCAAAAAGCGTCAGGCATACAAAGAAGCGATTGAGGAAATGGTACAGAAGACCGACACCGTGCTGGCGCCCTGGACGATCGTAGCCGCCGAGTCAAAGCGTTTTGCGCGCATCAAGGTCCTGGAGACGGTGATCCAGAGCGTAGAGGCCGCCTTGGGCTGACGGACTCCCATAGCGCCTGGTCGTTGCGATGTGGGCAGAAATCCGATAGGTCGAGACAACGGAAAACTGGGCTTCTGCGCGCGGCTAAGGCTGTTTTCCCTTCACACATCAGATGCTTCGTTCCAAATGGTTGCCCTTCCTCACCCGGCGCCCCATTTTGCAGGTCATCAGGCCGCCGTGCCGAAACTTGCTCTCGCGTAGGTGGTACAGTACAATCCGCTTGATCGGGCTTGCCGAATTGGTAGACTGTACAAGGATAACCCCCTATGCTGATGCAATCAGAGATTGAGCAGAAACTACAGTCGGCATTTGAACCTCAACAAGCTGAAGTCCTGCTCGAAGTGATCAGTTTGTCTTACAATAATCTGGTCAAGGTCAGCGATTTCACCGAGTTAAAGGCCATCGTTCAGGATTTGGCTGAGTCACAGAAGGCGATGGGCATTGCCCAGGACAAGACCTCTAGCCAGATTAGGAATCTGACCGCCGCCCAGGACAAGAACTCCAGCCAGATTGAGAACTTGACCGCCGCCCAGGACAAGAACTCCAGCCAGATTGAGAACTTGACCGCCGCCCAGGACAAGAACTCCAGCCAGATTGAGAACTTGACCGCCGCCCAGAACAAGAACTCCAGCCAGATTGAGAACTTGACCGCCGCCCAGAACAAGAACTCCAGCCAGATTGAGGAAATGACCGCCGCTATAAAGGAACTGACCATTGCTCAACAAAGAACCGAAAAGCAGGTCGCGAAGCTCACCTCGGCAACGAGCGACATTCGCTCCGAAATCGGCGGCATGTCCCGCAGTATGAGCTACGCCTTGGAAAACGAAGCCTACCGCGCCTTGCCAGCCTTCCTGCTTGATAAACATGGCATTGAAGTGACGGAGCGCCTGATTCGCGCGCCTGTCAACAATGAGGAGATCAACTTCTTTGGCCGCGCTGTGCGCGACGGCAAACCGGTTCTCATCGTTGGCGAATCCAAACAGCGCCTGGACGAACGCCGCAGTTCGAAGCGTGAGGAGGACAGGATCTTCAGCCAGTTGGAGACCAAGGCCAATATTGTGCGCGCCGCCCATCCCGATGAAGACATCGCCTTGCTGCTCATCACTCACTACGCGCGCCCCGAGTTCTTGCGCACCGCCGCAGAGCGCGGCATTATCGTGGTGCAAAGTTTCGAGTGGTAGCCAGTTGGTCGACGATGATCGTCCACCACCTCTAACCACCGGATACCAAATTCTTAGACAATGAATCTAACCGGCAAAGTTGCGCTCATCACGGGGGCGGCCTCGGGCATAGGGAGGGCCTGCGCGCGGCGGTTTCTGGCGGACGGGGCGACTGTGCTGGCCTGTGATATTGACCAGGCTGGTCTGGATCAGTTGGCTGCCGAGAACCCGCAGGAGCCACTGCATACGACCGTGTGCGATGTGACGCGGCGTGCCGATACAGAGGCCAGTGTGACGTATGCGGTCTCCCATTGCGGCGGGCTGGACTGTCTGGTCAACTCGGCCGGCATAACCCCGCGTACTCTGCCGCCGAGCGCCGACTTAGAAGAGCGCTGGGACGCAGTGATGGCGGTCAATGCCAAAGGTGTCTTCCTGATGTCGCACGCGGCGTTGACGGTGATGCGGCCCGCAGGGCGCGGCGCAATTGTGAATCTCGTCTCCATTATGGGCATCGTCGCCTACCCGACGTCGCTGCCCTTTTCCGACGGCTTCACGGCCTACCCGCACAGCAAAGGGGCGGTCGTGCAGATGACCAGGGAGATGGGTGTGCGCTTTGCCAGCGAGGGTGTTCGGATCAACGCGGTTGCGCCCGCCTTCGTCTATACGCCGCTGACGGCCAACGTGACCGGCGACCCTGTTATCCATGCGGAGATGAAGCGGTTGCACCCGATGGGGCGGATGGGACAGCCGGAAGAGATCGCGGCGGTGGTTGCGTTTCTGGCCTCCGACGACGCCTCATTCGTCACGGCGAGCGTCTGGCCGGTAGACGGCGGGTACACGGCGCAGTAGGATGGGTACTTGCGTAAGAGCCTGTTTGAAAAGGGTAAAGCTAAGGGCAAAACGGCGCAATTGATACGAATTATGGCGTGCAGATGAAGGATCTGACTGCTTTCCGACGGTTGTTTTCGGCCTATCTGGGCGATACGCGTTACTTTTCAAACAGCTTCTAAGAGTCGGCAAGCGCATCCGCAGGTTATATGGCAGTTTGGAATGATTGTCCCAGGGGCTGAAGATCTGCTACTTCGTGGCAAGCCAGTTTGGCGCGAATCTGCTGGAAACGACTTACAGTTTCTGTTGAGTACAATCGCTCTCCACAATGCAGACAGACCTCCGCGTGGGCGGTCACGGCTGCGATATTGACCCCGCCGCGCAGAAGTTTCTCGACCTCCTTCTCGACCATTTCACCTCCACATACCGGGCAGTTTTTAAATGGCATCAATTCTCGGTTCTCCTTACGCGCCAATCGATCCAGCGAACTGGGTCAGGGCGATAAACGGTGATTAGCACCGCCCATCGGTTTGCCTGGTTGTAGGCCCAAACACTATGTACCGGCTCTTGTGCGAAGGTCTTTCCGTAAATCAAGCAACTCGGATAGGGTCTATCGTCAGGATATTCTTCGATAACTTCGCCATGAAGTACGCTTACAAAAATCTCTTCATACGATAAGCTGTCAAATTGCGCTTCTTCATCCGCGTGGTGTGATATCCGTATTCGATTGTACCGTATTGCAGCAACGATGTCTTCAAGTTTCACGTAATGTTATGTTTGGGGCTTATATAGGAAAGTAACATCGCAGGGCGGACGTTGCTTGTCCGCCTTTTTTTTCCTGTTTCTTAGTACTACAACCGCAGTACCGCAAATCGTGATTTTCCGGCAATAAAGAGAGCGAGAAAACGCTGTATAGCAGTCAGAAAACCAAGCCAACAGCCTGCATTTGTGCCATCGCGACACCTGCTTTTCCCTCTGATTCCCGAATCTACCGAAAATGCGGTTGTCGTATTAGGGAATGGCGATCATAACGGGGCTGTGGCACAAATGCGCGCTACTCTTGGTCAGGGTCGGCCTCTTCATCAGGGACGATGCGACAATTCTCCATGATAATGAACAAATAGCTATCTATTTCATCCCAAATGGTGAATTCTCCCATGACAACAATTCTATCTCCCTCTCTAAGTCCTAACAAGACGTCTTCTTCAACCTCCTCTAAAGTGCAATGCACTTCTGGAACATAACCAATTGATATGTATGGGAATCCTCTCCCATCCCAGTTATTCCCGATATTTTCAATATCCCCCTCTATCTCGACAATATTGCCTTCATATTCGCCATATTTTTTCCAGGCAGCGAATCTGTTGGCGTCATGGTCTTCTTCAATATCCCCAAATTGGAGTCTTGGGACATCTGGGTCCGGTGTTGGCGTAGCAGTGGCAGTGGGCGTCGGTGTCGGAGCAATGGCTGTTTCGACGATTGCCAAGCGATGCGTTAGATCGGCCTGTGCGGTGAACATTTCGGCGACGCGTTCGGTGAGCGCAGAAAGTTGCCCGGCTATTCCATCTAGTGTCAACTCCTCATCCTGGGCGTAAAGGTACGATACGCTCAGGACAACTAAGACTACCGTGATTATGGAAACGATTAGGTTCCGTTGACGTTTGTAAGATGAGTTCAGAAGAACGGCAAAAGCAAAACGTTTATAGCCTACGGCAGCGCGATCTATAGCAGAATATGCTTATTTTCTTGCAGATTCAGCCAAAAAGATCTGCGGAAAGATCGATTTCCTGTCAATCTCGCACTTGAGCGCTCGGATTTTGCCTGTCTCAAAGAAACGTCAACGACTCCTAGTCTGCTTTTCATGGTGGATAGTGCCCCTTTGTAGAAAAGAAAATGGTGGATAGTTTTCTGGAATTTTGTATTGCTTCCTGCTGCTTTGTGTATGTGTCCACTGGTCGTTGCTAAGTACTACAAAGTCGGTGGGTTGTCAACCCTCAAATGTTACTTTGGTTTATAAACCCCTTATGTTTCATTTACGTGTCTACCTCAAATTCCTTGCACTCTCTCTGCGCGCGCCGCTGTACTACGACTGTCCAGCGACTGCTCGTCACTGATTTCTACACCCAGTTCAGCATAAACTTCACGCCAGGGCCGTGCAGACGACGGATCATATTGCCACTCTTCAACTGCCGCCATGGCCTGTCGAGCCACCCGTAGATCTTCCAATTCCTCCAGGATGGCCACATAGTCGGCAAAAGGAATCAGGGCCCCTATCGGCTGACCATAGCGCTCTATAATGGTATCCGTATCGCCGGTCAACGCACCTTCTAGCAAACGGCGCCAGTTGGAGCGTGCTTCATCGCTGCTCATCGTTCTGGCAGGCATATTCTCTTCCCTTTTTATTTCGTCACTTTCTGACGAGATGGTAGTTCGTTTTCGTCACGTAGTCAAACTTCCACTCGATTGTACTCTGGGAACGTCTATGGTTCTTCCTTCCGCAAAGCCCGCCACACCCGTTCCGGCGTGAAAGGGATCTCGCGGATGCGCACGCCGGTGGCGTCGAAGATGGCGCTGGCGATTGCGGGGGCCATGCCGTCCATCGGGATTTCGGCCACCGCCTTTGCGCCAAAGGGGCCGGTCGGCTCGTAGGTCTGCACCAGAATCGTCCCCAATTCCGGCATCTCATCGGCAGCCAGGATGCGGTAATCGCCGAATTTGCCGATCTCAAGCCTCCCCTTCTCGTTATAGGGCATCTCCTCGCACAGCGCGTAACCGAGGGCCTGGGTCATGCCGCCTTCGACCTGGCCGCTGGCCGTAACCGGATTGATGGCGACGCCGCAGTCGACCGCCATGACCACCTTTTCGACCGTCACCTGGCCGGTCTCCGTGTCCACTTCCAGCGACGCGTACTGCGCGGCAAAGGGAGGCGGGCTGACGTAGCTCATGTGGCTGGCGGTCGCCATGATCTGATGCTGTTCCTCCTGGTGAATGCTGTGAAGGGCGACCGTTTCCAGCGAGACGGAGCGGCCATCCGGGGCGTGTACATGCTGGCGCTCCAGCCACAGTTGCTCGGCGTCTGAACCGTTCAGCAGATGCGCGGCCGCGTGGCGGCGAATCTGGCGGCTGACGTCCTCGGCCGCCTTGAGCACTGCGCCGCCGGAGATGTAGGTGGTGCTGCTGGCGTATGCGCCTGTGTCGAAGGGCGTAAAATCGGTATCGCTGCTGTAGATGAGAATCTGCTCCAGGGGGACGCCCAGCGCTTCGGCCGCGATCTGGGCCAGCACAGTGTCCGAGCCGGTGCCCAGATCGGTTGCGCCGACCAAAAGGTTGAAGGAGCCGTCGTCGTTGAGCTTGATGCTGGCCGCGCCCATGTCCAGCCCGGCGATGCCGGTGCCGTGCATGCAGATCGCCAAGCCGATACCGCGTCGTATGTGAGGCCTGTCCGGCGGCGCTTTCCAGTCCGGATCGTTGCGCCGCGCCCAGTCAATGGAGGCGGCGCCGGCTTCGACACACTCGGCCAGACCACTGCTTTTCACCGTCTGCGGGAAGCCGTCGCGCCCTTCGCCCATCGCGACAGCCATGGGCAGCGGCTGCCCCTCCTTCACCCAGTTGATCCGTTTGAACTCCACCGGGTCGACGCCGAAGGCCAGCGCCATCTCCTCCATATGCTGCTCCAGAGCGAAGAGGGCTTGGGGCGCGCCGTAACCGCGGAAAGCGCCGGGCACGGGCTTGTTGGTGTAAATGACATCACAGTCGAAGCGGGCCGCGGGCAGCCAGTATGTGCTGAGGGCGCGAAAACCGGTGACCATCTGCACGGTGAGGCCGTGCGTACCGTAGGCGCCGGTGTCGGCCACAACGTGTACATCCATTCCGACCAACTTGCCACTGGCGTCCACGCCGCTGCGGAAGCGCAACCGTTGCGGATGGCGCGTGCGGGCGGAGGTGAACTCCAACTGGCGTGTGTACTCGAACTTGACAGGCCGCCCGGTCGCGATTGTCAGATGGGCGCACAGGTCCTCGATCAGCATTTCTTGCTTGCCGCCGAAGCCGCCGCCGATGCGCGGTTTCACCACGCGGATACGGCGCACAGGCAGGCCGAGCAGAGGCGCAACCATGCGCCGCACATGGAAGGGCACCTGCGTACTTGTGCGAATGACCAGCCGGTCATCTTCGTCCCAGTAAGTGATAGCCACGTGCGGTTCGATACTGGCCTGCTGCACCTGATGCACGCGGTATTCGCTTTCAAAGACGAAGGCGGCAGAGGCCAGGGCATCATCCACATCATTGTGATCCACGCGCAGCTTCACCGCGATGTTGCGGGCCGGGTCGTGGATCATCTGCGCGTCATCCTCGTCGTGAATCACGGGCGCGCCGGTCTGCATGGCCTCTTCCGGCGTGAAGACCGCGGGCAACTCCTCGTACTCAACCTTGATGCGTTCCAGCGCCTCTTGCACCAGTTCCGGGGTCTCGGCGGCGACGGTCGCCACCCGGTCGCCCACGTAGCGCACTTTCGAATCGAGGCTCACCTGGTCATAAGGGGGCGGCTGGGGGTAGCTCTGGCCGCCGCTGGCATAGATGACGCGGGGCAGGTCGGCGTAGGTCTGCACCGCGTGGACACCGGGCAGCGCCAGCGCGTCGGACGTATCGATGGAGAGGACGCGGGCATGGGCAAGCGGGCTGGTGAGCAGGCCGGCGTGGAGCATACCGGGCATCTCCACGTCGTCGGTGAAGACAGGGCGCCCTTTGGCTAACTTGACCCCATCGACCTTGGGTTCCGGCTTGTTTACGACCTGGGTCTGGGGCGGAGCAACCGTCACCGGCACGCTTCGCGTTCGAGTATGGGTCACCGTCCCGTCATCGTGCCAGCCGTCCGTTGGCGACTCCTCTGCGCCGCCGTCCGTCGGCCACTCCCCGGTAGCGGGCGCATCGCGCACGTCGATTTCCGGTGGCGCTTCGGCCTCTCCCCGCAGTTGGGCCGCGGCCCGCAGGACCGCCTGCACCGGTTTCACATATCCAGTACAGCGGCAAAGAACGCCGGCGATGGCCGTGCGCACATCGGCTTCGCTGGGTTGCGGGTCTGCATCCAACAGATGCTGGGCGGCCAGGATCTGCGCCGGTGTGCAGTAGCCGCACTGGATTGCGCCGCATTCGATAAACTGCTGCTGCAACGTGGAAACTGATGGATTCAGACCGCCTGAGCCGTTCGCCTCCAGCCCTTCGAGGGTAATGATCGATGCTCCATCGGCCTGAGCCGCCAACAGGATACCGCTGTTGACAAGTCGATAGCTGGTCGGATTTTCGGGCGTGCGGGTGAAAAGGAGCGCGTCCGCGCCGCTCTCGCCGGTCTCATCGCCGTGCTTGAGGCTGAAGAAGCGCAGACGGCGCAAGGCCGTGCGCAGCAGCTCACCGGCGTGGCTGTCGATTCGATGGAGCGTTCCATTGATGGTGAGAGAAACAGGTATTCGCATGGTCTGTGGTCTTTGGCTCGTGGAATGTGGGAATACTGGCGACTGGTCACAGGACGCTGGCCAGTGAATTGAGCGCCCGCCGCCGCACAACGTCGGACATCTCCAGCCTATAGTCGGCGCTGCCCCTGAAATTGTCCGGCGGAGCGAGCACGCCGCCCGCCAGCAGAGGCCGGGCGCCCACGCCGCAAAGGGCGATACGCGCGCCGTCTTGTTGCGTGGCTGAATGTTGGGAAGAGACACCGTTCGAAGCGTTGACTGCCACCGCGGCGACAATGCAGCGATCCATCGGTGTGCGGGCGATGCGCGCGTGCCCGCCTTCTGACGCGGCCAGCGGCAATCGTATCTCGGTGATAAGTTCAGAGGTACGCGCCCACTGCGGCGGGAGAGCGGCAAGCGCATGAAGAGAACGGACTGTTTCGACGCCCTCGCTGTTGGTCGTCACGACCACCGCGTCCAACGCCAGCAGCGCGGCATACAGTTCGCTGTCCGGCTCAGCCAGGGCGACAAGTCCGCCCACAGTGGCCGCGTTGCGCAGATTCAGTGGCCCTTCATAGCGGGCAGTTCGGAGCAGGATGCTTCCCGCCAGAGATGCGCACAGATTGTGCTCGACCAAGTCCATGATGGGCGTCATTGCGCCGATACGCAAAATCGAACCATCCCGCTCGATGAAAAAAAGTTCCAGGCCGCAAAGATCGACCACGCCGTCCACGTCCTGCCGCTGCCGCGTCTCCAGGGCCGCGACCAGATGGGTGCCGCCAGCCAGGGGCACGCGCCGCGACGAGCGCTCAGCGAGCAGATCGAGCGCCTCCGCAAGCGTCTGTGGTTTGTGATACTCAGCAAGAATCGCCATGATAGTGGTCGGTAGTTGTTAATGTACGTGGGTAAGCAATTGCCACTGGTGTTACGCGCCCGGAGGCGGGTCAGGCGCCAGGTCCAGTTGCTGAAGCAGTCCGACGAGGCTGAAATTCATCGCCAGAACGACGGCCGCAGGTGTGAGTAGGAAGATTGGCAGGACGGTAACGACGCTGACAACAATCAGGAGTATCTGAAAAAGCATCATCAGGAATGTATAGAGAGGGTGGCGCAGAGCGAGAATAAAGGCGTTGCGCAACACCATCTTCAGGCTCATTTCGTCCTGCTGCCACAGCAAAGGGAAGAAATACTGGCCCGCCATCAGAATGATGATTAGAATCCAAACCCAGACGATACTGACGACCCGCGCCCAATTGGCGGTACTGTCCCCGTAGAAGCGGATATTCACGACCACGCCGACGATCAGCAGAATGTTGATGCCAAGCAGCAGCCAACTCTTACCGATCGTCGCCCGCGCCCCTTCCCAGAAGAATGCGCTCTCCACGCGCCGGTAGTTGGCGACGCGGTTGGCCGCGTTGTGGATGCCTGCCGTCACCGGCCCCGCCGGTATCACCAGAAAAATGCCGACCCACCAGAGTACGCTGAGCCAGACCCACAGAAGCAGGTCCTCGTAAAGCGCTTTGATGGTGCGCCACATTACTGTGAATGCTTTCATACTTGATCCCTTTTGGCCTTTCACATCCGACGCGGAGGCACACGGCGCGCAAGGTCAAAGTTGCCCGCAAAGATGCGCAAAGATCGACTTATTCTCTTTCATTATATCTGTCCCGGATCAGAAATGGCAAAAGCTTGCGCCGTCCCGCACAGTGAGAAGATATTGGCGAGTCTGGTTACAATCCACGACCCGATGATGTGATCGAGCCGGCTGCTGCTATAATGATGGGACAGAGAAGGACGCTTACACTATACGGAACACGCAGTACGCAAGAGGACATCCGATGACAATTCAAGCCAGAAAAATCCTTGTGTGCGTGGCCTGGCCCTATGCCAACGGCGAAAAGCACATCGGACAGATCGCCGGCGCGTATCTGCCGCCGGACATCTTTGCCCGCTATCAGCGCATGGCAGGCAACGATGTGCTGATGGTCAGCGGATCCGACACGCATGGCACGCCCATAACCTTGCAGGCGGAGAAGGAAGGCATTCACCCCGCAGAGGTGGTGGACAAATACCACGAGCTTTTCGTGGAGGGCTGCCAGGCGATGGGCCTGACCTTCGATCTTTACACACACACCGACACGCAAAATCACTGGGATGTAACCCAGCAGGTGTTCCGGCGTCATCTGGCAAACGAGTACATTTACACTGAGGTGCAAAAACAATGGTTCGATCCGGAAGCAGGGCGTTTCCTGGCCGATCGATATGTGGAAGGGACGTGTCCGTTCTGCGGCTTTGCCGAGGCTCGCGGCGATCAATGCGACAACTGCGGCCGCCTCTACGATGCGCTGGAACTGACCAATACACGCTCCAAGCTGAGTGGAAGCACCGAGTTGGAGGTGCGGGAGACCGAGCATTTCTTCCTCGACCTCGGCGCTCTCAATGAACCTCTGCTGGAATGGATCGGCAGCGGCAAGGAGCATTGGCGCAACAACGTACTCAACTTTACGCAGGGGCAACTGAACCTGAAGGAGTTGCGCGGGCGCGCCATCACGCGCGACATCGATTGGGGCATCGCCATTCCGCAGGAGGGTTACGATAGCAAGCGCATTTACGTCTGGTACGACGCTGTGCAGGGATACCTGAGCGCGGCGATCGAATGGGCCGAACTGAGCGGCGGGCAGTGGCGGGCCTGGTGGGATCGCGATCTCGCGCCGGATGCCCGGCATTACTATTTCATCGGCAAAGACAACATCCCCTTCCACACGCAAATCTGGCCGGGCATGATAATGGGCTACAACGACGAGTCAGGCGAAAGAGACGCCCCCCTCCCAGGTCGGTCCGAGACGGCGAAGGGGCTGGCGACGGCCCGTTTGCATCTGCCCTACGATGTTCCGGCCAATGAGTACCTCAATCTCGGCGGCGCACAGTTCAGCACCAGCCGCGGCAATGTAATCGGCTGGAATACGGTGCTGGAAACGTATCAGCCGGACGCCTGGCGCTATGTGTTGACCGCCATGGCGCCGGAAAGCTCGGACACCGAATTCACCTGGCCGGACTTTGTCGAACTGGTCAACAACGAACTGGTTGCAAACTGGGGCAATCTTGTGAACCGGGCGCTGGGCTTCGCATACCGCCGCTTCGACGGAGCCGTGCCCCACCCCGGTTCGTTCAATGCGACGGACGAAGCCTTTCTGGAGGAGATACGCGCGGGATTCGAAAGCGTGGCCGCTCTGTACGAAGCGGTTAAGTTGAAGGCCGCTTTGCAGGAGGTGCGCCGCCTCAGCCAAAGGGTGAACCAGTATCTGAACGAAAAGGAGCCGTGGCGGACGATTCAGGTCGCGCCGCAGTCCGCGGCCACGGCTATTTACGTTGCGCTTCAGGCCATCGACTGGCTCAAGCTCATGTGGGCGCCGATCCTGCCGCACAGCAGTGAACAGTTGCACCGCTATCTGGGCTATACACAGCCTCTCTTCGGCCACCTCAATACGGAAACGATTGAAGACGCGCGCGGCGCGCATATCGTGCTGCGCTACGACCACACCGACGCCAGCGGCCTCTGGCAGGCGCAGTGGCTGTCCGGCGGACAGGCGCTACAGAAACCGGCGCCGCTTTTCGTCAAACTGGATCTCGCAGACGTGCTGGGGGAGGCGGACGAGTAGCGCGTGAAAGAGTCTTCGCACAGCGGCGCAACCTCTTACACTCTGCTCCTGATCCTGCTCGTTTACCTTGCTCTAGCCTCCCTTTTCGCCCTCAAGACCCCGCCCTGGCAGAATCCGGACGAGCCGGCCCACTACAACTATGTTGCCTATGTTGCGACCGAATGGCAGTTGCCGGTATTGCAGATGGGCGACTATGACGACGCCTATCTTCAGAAGTTGAAAGCGGAGAAATTTCCCCCTGAACTGTCGATTGAACCGGTTCGCTATGAATTTCATCAGCCCCCTCTCTACTATCTGCTGGCAACACCATTCTATTGGCTGAGTGGGGATCTGCTGGCTCTGCGGCTGTTCAGCGTTGCGCTGGGCGCAGGGGTCGTGTTTCTGGTCTTCCTCTGCGCGCGCACGGTTCTTCCCAACGCGCCTTACATTGCCCTGGGCGCGGCCGCCTTCGCTGCCTTCTTGCCCATGCACATAGCCGTGATGGCGTCGGTCAACAACGACGCGCTGGCTGAACTGGTGATCGCCGCGGCTTTATTGGCCCTGCTGCGCTGGCAGAGAGCAGTCGCCGGAGAGGATGCTGGCAACGGGGCGCCGGTATCGGGCCACCGCCATCTGCTGTTTGTAGGCGTGCTCATTGGTGTCGGTTTTCTCACCAAGGCGACCGCCTACATTCTTCTTCCAATCGCGCTTATCGTCGTGATTGTCGGCTCTGTCCGAGCTTTCCCTGGCCAGCAAGCGAGTTGGAAAGGTCTGGCACGTGTTCTCACGACAAGGGCACAGATCTTGCGCTACGCATTGCTCATTGCGCCTGCCCTCCTCCTCGGCCTGCCTTGGTGGATCCGCAACAGCCTGTTATACGGGAATCTGGATTTTCTCGGCCTGGCATGGCACGACGAAGTCGTCACCGGGCAGCCGACAGCAGCCGCTTGGATCGCCGAGAACGGCTGGAGCGCATACTTGGAGCGGGCCTTCATGTTCACGGGCAAGAGCTATTGGGGCGTATTCGGCTGGCTGGGGGTCTTTTTGGATGCCCGCATCTATACGGCGCTCTTCATCCTGTCAGTGATGGCGGCGGTGGGCGTCCTGTTCTGGTGTCGGGTGAACCGCGACGCAATGCAATGGCCTCTTTTCCGCTCTTCTCCGTGGCTGACTCTGATACTGCTATGGCTGGGGACGTTCGCCGCCTATGGCTGGTACAACCTCGGATTCATCCAGCACCAGGGCCGCTATCTCTTTCCGGCTCTGCCCGCCTGGAGTCTTCTCTTCGCGGTGGGATGGTGGGCCGTCCTGGAGCGGCGGGTCAGTATCGCTGCCGGGGGCGTCCTGCTGGCGGGCGCGGCCGCCCACGTTGTCGTGCCGCTACTGTTGGGCGGCATGGTCAACAAGTGGACGCTACTGCTGTACGGTGTGGGGGCCGTCGGTCTGCTCCTCCACGGACTGCTGTCGGCGCGCACTGTCCGGTTGGTAACAGGAAAGGGCGCCGGAAGCGAGGCACAGCAGCTGCGACCGTTTCTGTATGTCGGCCTGTTCCTGGCGCTGATCGCACTGGACATCGCTATCCCGTTCCTGTATATTGTTCCACAGTTACACGCCTAAACCGGCGGCTATTGCTGGTGGCCTATTGCGGCGCTGACCGCGGCAGTTTCGATTCACCCTACATTGCATGACCGCAATCACACCTCCTCCCCCTACCCAACCTACAGTGCGCCCGCCCAGCGGTGGCGAGTATCTCCTTATCTGGTTTTGCGTTGCGCTCGTGGCCGGAATCGGGGCAATCGCCGGATGGCAGTTTTGGCACACGGACCGAATCTTCAGCGGCGTGCGCGTGGCCGGCGTTCCGGTCGGAGGAGAGACCCGTGCGACGGCCCTGCTGCGCCTGCACAAGGAGTTGACGCCCTACCCCTTGGCGCCGGTCTTTCTTGAACATGAAGGCCGCCAGTGGGCGCTGGGTGCAGAGTCGCTGACGCCCGAGGCCGATCTTGAGGATGCGGTCAACCGCGCCTATTTTGTGGGGCGCGCGGGAGGACTGCTCGAACGCACGTTGAACCAGTGGCAGGCGTTTAACGGCCAGCAGACGATTTGGCCGGAGGTCGTCATCAGCGAAGGCACAGTGCGTCAAGTCGTCGGCGCGGCCGCGGCCGAGGTGCGGCGATCAAGTCGCCCTGCCCTAAAGATCGGCGACTTCTCGCTTCCGTCCCAGGCGGGGCTGGACGTAGACATCGCCGCGACCGCGCAACTTATACTGGCGCAGGCGGCCAGCGGTCGAGCCGGAACTGTACCCTTACAGACGTTCAGCACTGCGCCGCCGCAGAGTTCCCCCGCTGAAACGACGCAGGATTCCCCTGCCTCCACCTTGCCGCGGCCGATTGTCTTGCGGCATGAGCAAACGGGGATCGGCTTTGCTCTGGACGCAACGCTTCTGGCGAAAATCATGCCCGGCGGCGTCCCCCAAATTCTCAATGAAGAGGCGCTGCGGGCTGTTGTCATTGGCTGGGCGAGGCAGGTTTCCTTTCCGGCCCAGGACGCCCGTCTGCGCTTCGACGACGCCACCGGACAGCTGACCGTCTTGCAGCCGAGCCGTCCGGGTCAGCGGCTCAATGTCGACTTGACGATTGAGGCGGTCCGCCAGGCGTTGACGTCGGATCGCAGAACGGGGACGTTGCCGATCATAGCTATTCCACCGGAAGTCGATTCCGGCCAACTTGACCAACTGGGCATCAAAGAGTTGATCGCCAGCGGCACCACCTATTTTGGCGGCAGCAGCAGCGCGCGCGTTCACAACATCGAGGTGTCCGCCGAAAAGTTCGGCGGCGCTGTCATTCCTCCCGGCGGCATCTTCAGCTTCAATTCGACGATTGAGGCGGTGAGCGGAGCAAACGGTTTTGAAGATTCAGCCATCATCTGGGGGGACCGCACGGCAGTCGGCGTGGGAGGCGGCGTATGTCAGGTGAGCACGACCGTCTTCCGGGCGGCGTTGTCAGCTGGATTCCCACTTCTGGAGCGCCACAATCATGGCTATGTCGTGAGCTGGTACGGCGACCCCGGCTTTGATGCGACGATCTACACGCCCTATGTGGATTTCCGATTCCTCAATGACTCGGACGCCCATCTGCTAGTCCAACCGGTTGTTGACAGCGTGGCCGGTATCCTCTCCTTTCGCTTTTATGGTACCAAGCCGGACAGGGAAGTGATCATCGGCGAAGCTGAGGTCAAGGACGTCAAACAGCCCGGTGACCCGATCTATCAGGAGGACGCATCGCTGGAACCCGGCCAGATCAAGCAGGTGGAGTGGGCCAAAGAGGGAATGACCACAACCGTCATCCGCACGGTAACGGAGAATGGCAAGAGCCGGGAGGATAGAATCGTGTCAGTCTATCGCCCCTGGAACGCCATGTTCCTTTACGGCCCGGGCACGGTGATCCCCGGCGTAACCGATGTGGAGGAGCCTACCGCTTCATCGACGGAGGAAGAAGGCACAGAGGACGCCAACGACGAGTAAGGGCGGTGGATAGCAAAAGTTGGATGGAAGACTCCACAAGCCGCAGGCCACAATTCACTGTTCACTATCCACTGATATATGCTCCTGACCATCGATATCGGCAACAGCAACATCGTGCTGGGCGCCTATCCGGGGCATCCTCCACACCCAGCGGGACCCGAGGCCGCGCAAGGGGAAGGCGATGCGCCGGTTGCCAGTTGGCGGCTGCCGACGAACCGTCAATGTCAGCCGGACCTGTATCGGCGCTCTTTGCATCAACTTTGGGAGCAGAGCGGTTTCAGCGCGAACAGTTTTGAAGATGCTGCGCTGTGCAGCGTCGTCTGGCCGCTGACCGAACTGTGGCAGCGCCTGCTGACGGAGATTCTGCGCCGCGAGCCGCTGGTTCTGCATCCACGGCTGGAGTTGGGCATGATCCTGGACGTGGAGCGCCCGCACCGGGTGGGGATGGATCGGTTGGCGGACGCTGTGGCCGTGCGCAGGCGTACATCGGGCGCAGCGGTGGCCGTCGATTTCGGTACGGCAACTACGTTCAATGTCGTTGACGCGCAGGGGCGGTTCCGCGGCGGGGCCATCGCGCCGGGTCTGGGCACGATTGCAAATGCGCTCAGTCAAGAGGCGCCCGCCCTCCCGACAGTCGAGTTGACCCCGCCTGCTTCACCTATCGGCTGCGATACGGATGAAGCGCTCCGGTCAGGGATCGTCTTCGGCTATGCGGGGCTGGTGGAAGGTCTGCTGGCGCGTATCCGTGACGAACTTGACGCGCCAATCAGCGTCTTCGCCACCGGCGGCCTCGGCCACATCATCACCCCGCTGACAAGCTCCATCGAACTCTACGATCCCTGGCTGACGCTGGCCGGAATCCGGGCGCTCTATTGGCTCAACAGGAAGAGAGAGGGAACCTCTCACTCCTCTTTCCTCACTCTTGGCAGTTCCCGGTAGCAACGCAACGTAGCCGCGGCGGTCGCCTGCCAGGAAAACTCGCTCGCCCGCGCCACTCCCCGCTCGCTCAGTTCAACCCGCTGCGAGCTATCCTCCAAAAGTTCCGCCATCGCGTCCCTGATTTCGGCCACAGAATGGGGATCGAACAGCCGACCGGCCCTGCCGACCATCTCCGGCAAGCTGGCGGTGTTGGCGCAGGCTACCGGGGTACCGCAGGCCATCGCCTCCAGCACGGGCAAGCCAAACCCTTCATACAGGCTGGGAAAGACAAACAAGCTTGCCGCGCCGTAGAGCGCCGGCAAGTCCCCTTCATCCACCGCACCCAGAAAACGAACTCTGTCGCCCAACTGATTTTGCTCGGCCCGCTGCCTGGCCTGTGGATAGCGTTCGTCCCAAACACCGGCGATCACCAGCGGAGGCGCGTGCGCGGCCGCAAGCTGCGCGTACGCATCGATCAGGCCGGGCAGATTCTTGTGCGGCTTGTTAATTCCAACATAGAGGACAAAGCGAGCGGGCAGGCCGTACTTCTCCCGCGCGCGGTTGATCTCGGACGCGGGCTGGGGCTGAAATCGTGAATCGGCGGCGAGGGGCGTGACGCTGACTTTGGCGGTGGGAACGGAAAAGTAGCGGATGAGATCGTCGCGGGTGGCCTCGGAGATTGCCGCGACATGGCTTGCGGCGCGCAGGGCGAGGGTCGAAGCCAGACGAAAGAACAGTCTCGCCTTCCCAGACACACTTCGCGGATACCGAAGCGGCGTTATGTCGTAAAAGGTCAGGACGGTCGGCAGACCCGGACGATAGGGCATGACATAGTAGGGGCTGTGATAGAGGGCCGGGCCGTCGGCTCGCAGCCGTCTGAGCAGGAGGGGGATGCGCCACTGCTGGCTGATGTCAAACGGGGAGACCGGCACGGGGTAGGTCTTTGCGCCTGGCTGGGAGGCTTCCCCGCTGGCCGTATTACCGAGGAGGGTCAATTGTTCATCAGCAGCTAACAGGGGTGTCAACGCTGATGACAGGTTGCGCACGTAGCGACCGATGCCGGGGAAACGGGCGCTGGCCGTGCGGGCGTCAAGAATGTAGTGGCTCATCGGGTTTGCGGCCCACAGTGGTGGCCCGCATTCTGCCAGGCCTGCATTAAGTTCCGAGGGCCTCTTTGTAGAATGAGATCATGTTTCGGATCATGGTTTGCGACGAGAACTCCTCCTTCACTCGCCTTCGTCCAGCGGCTCCCATCTGCGCGCGTAGCGCCGGATCGGCCAGCAGCCGGTTGACCGCCGCGGCCAGCGCCTGCGGATCATTGGGCGGCACGACCAATCCCGTCTTTTCGTGCTGGTTGACGTAGGATGTGCCCGTGCCCAATGCCGTGCAGAGTACCGGCAAGCCGCAGGCCATCGCTTCGAGCTGTACGATGCCCAGGGCCTCGGCGCGGTTAGTGGAGGGCAGCACGAAGAGATCAGCGGCATAGCGCGCGACCAGGCTTTCCCGCTCCGAACACTCGCCGAGGAATGTTAGTTTGACGGTCAAACCTTCCATTCGCGCCAACTCTTGCCACGCCTCCCGCATTGGACCGATGCCGATGATCAAGAGATGAGCGTCAACTTGGCGCATAGCGCGGATCAGCACATCCACGCCTTTGTAGTGGCGCAGGCGGCCGATGAAGAGCAACAGCGGCCGCTCCCCGAAGCGGCTGCGCAGGCGTTGAGCCTCGGCCTGTACGTGCGCGGTCTCCTCAAAGCGCTCAAGCTCGATGCCAAAGTGGATCAGACGACATTTGTCGCGCACGCGCCGCAGGAACGGGGATGACTCGACGTAGGCCGGACTGGAGACGGCGATCCGAGCCGCGCGATGCAAGACCAGGCGCAACAGCGGCGCATAGAGCCTTCCCGAAACCCTCTGGCGCACGATGTCACTGTGATAGGTGACGACAAATGGTTTTCCGCGTCCGAGCAGCAGTTGCGCCAGTTCAGCGGGCGGGTAGGGCGCGTGCAGGTGGACGATATCTGCGTTCGCCGCCTGACGCCGCAACTCAGTGAAATACGAAAAACTGATCGGCGTGGACAGAACGTGCGCCTGCCTTCCGGTCTTGGTCACAGGCACATCATGTATTGTTTGGCGCAGCGTGTCCGACCCGGTGTTGGTGACGAGCACCCGCGCGTCAACACCCTCTGCCCGCAGACCTTGCGCCAGCAGGCGGATGTTGTTCTCGATCCCGCCGAGGACGGGGTAATAGTCCTTGTACAGCAGCAATACTCTCATTGAAAACCAGTGAATCGCGGCGGGCTTTCAGAGGATAGCGTCGCTAATCACTCTTTTGCGCCGTCCGGCCCGATACCCGCGCCAGAGACCGTGAAGCGCCGTAACGATCCACTGTGGATGCTTTTGCACAATCCCCAGCTTCACAAAGACCAGCCCCAATCCCCGGTATAGGAACCAGGGCAGGTAGCGGTGCGGAAAATTCTTGGCGTGGAAGTAGGCGTGATTGTAGTACAACTCAAGGAAATACTTCCCCTTGTTGGTAGCTTGGCTTGCACGCGATCCACCTGCGAGATGGGAGAGATGCACAACCGCGGCGTCAGGGTCGTAGACGATCTGATAGCCGCGGCGCCGGATACGAAGTGAGAAATCCGTTTCTTCCCGATGGGCGTTGCCGATGAATCCTTCATCAAAAAGGCCCACATCGAACGCCAGTTGACGCGCCACCGACATATTGCAGCCTCTCAGACTGTCGGTCGTGCATCTCGGCAGCTCATGGCCCCAGTGTTCGATCAAGCGCCCGCTGGGAAGAATAACACAGGGCGAGGGCTTAGGCGGTCGCTTTCTGTGCTTCATGGTAACGCCCCCGGTGGCCGCGCCGACGCCGGGTTTCTCGAAATGCATCATGTGCCTCTGAATCAGATCGAAGGGAGGAATAATGTCATCGTCGCAGTAAAGGAGATACTCGCCTTTGGCCATTCTGGCGCCGACATTTCTCGCGTGAGGCAGATTGACTTTGGCTACGAAATGCCAGCGAAATCGCTCGGGGTACTTTTCCCCACAGGCATGGATGAACTGTTCTGTGTCGGCCTCATGCACCGGTGTCTGGTCGATCACTATCAGTTCATAATTCGAGTATGAGAGGCCAAGCAGATGTTGTATCGTCTCACACAGAACTTGCTCGCGCTGATAAGTGGGAACGATAACCGACCACAGAGGCGAGCAGTCCGGGGTGAGTAGTAAGGGGCGAGAGGTCTTCCCTCTATCCTCACGCATCTTCACTCTTTCCTCCGCGCGCGCAGCCCTGCCCAATAACCGTACCACAAGCCTTGCAAAGAAGGGATGGTCCGCGCCGGATGTCTTTGAAAAATGGCTTGCTTCACGAGGATCCATCCCATTTCCCGTTTCAGGAACCAGGGCAAATACCGTTGTTGGAAATTCTTGGCAAAGAAGTATGCGTTATTGTGGTGAGACTCATAGAAGTAGATCCCTTCACTGATGGCCTGGCTGGCGCGCGCGCCGCCTATCGGGTGGCCCAGATGCACGATGGCGGCGGCAGGGTCGTAGGCGATCTGATAGCCACAACGGAGGAGGCGCAACGAGAAATCCGTCTCTTCTCCATTTGCGCGACCGATGTATCCTTCGTCGAACAGACCAATGTCGAAGACGATCTGACGCGTCATGGACATGTTGCCGCCTCTCAAGCTGTCGGTCGTTCCTTTCGGGACATCATATTCCCAATAGTCGCGCATACGCCCATTGGGAAGGATTTCGCATGGTTGCTGCTTCGGGGGCAGTTTCTTTCGCTCCACAGAGACACCCCCAGTGACCGCGCCAACGCCGGGTTTCGTCAAATTTCGCATGTGCAGTTCGATCAGGTCCGCGGGCGGGATAATATCATCATCACAATAGAGGAGATACTCCCCTCTTGCCATCTTGGCGCCCACGTTTCTCGCGTAAGGCAAATTGGCCTTGGCGACGAAATGCCAGCGAAATCGCTCAGAGTATCCGCTTTCGCAAGCGCGGAGGAACTGCTCCGTCTCCTCTTCATGGCGCGGCGTTTGGTCGATGACCAGCAACTCGTAATGGGGATAGGAGAGTCCGAGCAGATACTCGATCGTATCGCACAGGACCTTCTCGCGTTGATAGGTGGGAACGATTACGGACCAGAATGGACGATCAGACATAAGGTTTCACGCAAACACCAATGGTTCGTGGATAGTGAATAGTGGATAGCAACCCCTCCACACACTATTCGCTCATTTGTGGCGCAAGAAAGTCAACTAGACCTTGGTAGGCAGGTATGAGTCTGCCGGGCAGGTAAACGCTCGCCCGGCTTAGAAGGGCATGATCGGATGTCTCCAAGGCAGCGAACAGCCGTAGCACAACAGGGTATGCCAGAATCCCGGCGGCAATGGCAAGAACCAGCCCACCGAGCCATACACTGATGAGCCAGGCGACAGCGGCGGCGGACAGAGCCGCCATCCCGATTCGCCCCAGTGAGCGCAGCGGAAAGGTGAGATTGAGACGCCGCGTCGAGTAGGTGATGCCCACTACACCGGAAACGAGCTGGCTGCCAGAATTGGCAAACGCGGCGCCAATTGCCCCATATCTTGGTATCAGAAGAAAATCTAGGCCTATATTTAGGAGAACCCCGATAAGACCCAGCCGCACGATGAATCCCTGTTCGTCCACACTATGCAGGATTGTGGAGCTCACAGTAGCCAGCGCGCCAACAATGTTGCCGACAAGAAGTATGGATAGCACGGGTGACATCGGCAGGAAATCCGGCCCATACAATAGCACGAACGCCGGTGTGATTGCAGCGCCTCCCAGTCCGATTGGCATAGCGATCAGAGCTAAGACCCGATACGATGACAGGTGCAGAGACTTGAACCTTTCGGGAAGCTCCCCGGCTCCTCTTTGTCCTGCGAGAGAGGAAAAAGTAGGAAGTAGCACGCCAGAAAAGATTGCCGGAATCGCCATCGCTTTCAGAGCAAGATCAAATGACTGGCTGTAGAAGGCGATATCCGCGTCCGTGGCGAAGCGCCGTAGAAAAAACAGTTCTGATCGCTCGTAGAGAACTGTGTCGATCACAAGAATCAGGGTTACATCGCGACAGTAACGAAAGAGGCGACGCCGAAGTTCGGGCGGTACGGGGGCGAGACCCCAGCGGATGCCCCCATTGCCAAACGGGAAGCGGAGCGCGCCGCGCAGCGTGTAATAGGTTGGCAATTGCCAGCCGACCAAAGTGAGGGTGACGATGCGCCTCGCGAGGAGGATCACGAGCAGGGTATGGATGCCAAAGCCAAGCGAGACGGCTGCAATGGCGAAGACGGCATAGAAAAGATTGCCGGCCAGGCTGGCCAGGCTAAGAAATCGAAAATCCTGCGTCCCTCTCGCCGCCGCAAGAAACAGCATTTCGACGACGCCGGGCACAACCGAGATGGCGACGAGGGCAAGAGCTATAGCATCAACTGATGGCGCAGGCTCCCACGGGGCCCAGGCGTATAGCAGGGCAGCGCCGCTTACCAATCCCCCTAGCGCCAGTTCAGCCAGCAGGAGCCATACAAAGAGAGTCGAGGCCATCTGCCGCTCCTGCTTTCCCAAGAATTCAGCGCCAAACTTCGTCATGGCCTGCGTCAGGCCGGGAGAGGAAAGCAAGACCAGCAGGCCCATCACCCATATCCAGTAGTGATACTGCCCAATCACCGTGGGACCAAGAGCACGAGCGAGGAGGATGCTTGTGACCAGGCCGGATAGGAGACCCCCGCTCGTGCTAATCGCGCTCCACAGAGTATTTCTGGCGACCGTTGAATAGACGCTCAAGCCGTGTCCTTTCGTCTGCTGGGTAGCACAGACACGGATACTTTATTGGATGCACGTTGAAAGTTGCGTGTCTGGGAGCGCAGGGCAGATGGGATGAGCTTCTTCAAACTGTTCGATACCTCTTTTTTGTTTCCGCTATGATCCGGCGATAACATGACACCGTCTCTTCAACCATGCGCTGTACGGTGAATTTCGCCCGCGCCCGCTCATGACCGCGTTTACCCATCTCTTGCCGCATCTCATCGTCTGCTGCCAGCCTGATCAGGGCATTCGCCAGTTCGGGTATGTTGTCCAACTCAACCAGAATGCCGGTCTCGTTGTGCGCAACGACCTCGGGAACCGCCGAAGCACGGAAGGCAACGACCGGTTTGGCGTGGATCATGGCCTCCACAAATGTTAGGCCAAACGATTCGAAAGGAGACGGCGATACGAAGACATCGCATTCTGCATAGAGTCGGGAGAGTGTCCCCTCTTCAACATGGCCCAGGAACGTCGTCGCCTGGCGCGCTACCGAGGTGGCAAAGCCGGCAAAGTAGTCCCGATAGCTCCCCCCTTGCGGCGCGGCGCCAATGTCGGCGCCGGCAATGACAAACTTACAGTGCGGCGCGTTGCAAATCACCTGCGGGATGGCCTGAAGCAAACGGTCGATCCCCTTGCGCCTTTCCAGACGACCTACATATAGAATTGTAACCGTTTGATCATCCGTTGTCCTCTTCACAGGTGGAGAGGGCGGTACTGGGATGCCATGTGGAATCAGAACGGGCTTAGTAATAGGAATGCGGTAGAGTTCGGCGCAGCAATGGGCGATGAATTTGCTATTCGCAATGATACAGTTGGCGCGCCGGGCGGGAAGCGCTTCCAGAAAGTAGACCAGGCGAATGCCAAAGCGAGGCGGAGGGTGCTTTCTGAGCCGAATGAACTCCGCAAGCGGTGTAGACAGGCGAATCACAAGCGGGGCGCGCGGATGCAGACTGTAAACAAGCGCTTCCGATCCCCAGTTGGGCATCTCAACCACATCGAAAGCGCCTTGCGTCCCTTCCAGGCGAGCGATGGTGCGGTCAACGGTCCAGCTACGCTCAAGCATATTCCATAGTCCGCCGCCTTTGCGCCGAACCGGAGGCGGCAGGGGAAACCGGCGGTTATCCACCCGGTACAGGTGAACAGAGCGTGAAGAGCCGGGGGGAGATAGAGAACTGCTCTCATTGCCGATTTCTTGCTTATCTCCGCTCGCCGGTCCTGCTATGACGGAAACATCATGTCCGGCTTCTGCAAGGCCATATGCCAGTTGATAGACATAGGCGGCGATTCCACCTATGCCTGCGGGAGGATACTCGTAGCTCACCAGGCAGATGCGCAACGGTTTCATCATTTCCATCCCGCGGCGGCCCGATAGACTTGCACTGTTTCCTCCGCCGCGCGCCGCCAGCAAAAGCGGCCAGCCTGGCGCGCGCCGTCGCTGCTCATCTTGTCCGCCATGTTCGGGTTCGACAGAACCTGCCGCACTGCCGCGGCCAGGCCATCTCCGGTCATCGCTTCGATGAAAAGGGCAGCGTCCCCCGCCACCTCCGGCAGACTGCTGGCCCTACTGCAAACGACCGGCGTCCCGCAGGCCATCGCTTCCAGCACGGGGATGCCAAACCCTTCGTACAGGCTGGGCATAAGAAAGCAGTCGGCGCCGCTGTAGAGTGCCGGCAGGTCGACATCCGGCACGCGACCGGCAAAGATGACGTCATCGGTCAACTGTAGCAGTTCCACTTGGCGCTGCACGGCATTAAAGAGCCAGCCGCGGCGGCCAACGACCACGACGCAGTGAGGCCATCCCTCCGCCTTCAACCGAGCCAATGCCTGGAAGGCAAGCACATGATTCTTACGCGGCTCCAGCGTGCCCACCATCAGCAGGTATGGCCGCCGGATCGAATGCCGCTCCTTGACGCGGCGGATCTCTCCTTCATCTGCTGGCCGGAAATGCTCGTCGATGCCTTCGTCAATCACATGTACCTTATGCGGCGGCGTGCCATAAATCTCCAGCAAATCTCGCTTCGTGTGCTGACTCACCGCAATAATAGCATCCGCCCGACGCACAAACAAGGGCATCGCCACGCGCAAGAAGGCACGATTTGGCAGCGTGTGGTGTTGGGGATAGCGCTCAAAGATCAGATCATGGACCGTCATGACCGACGCGCGCGCCATCCACGGCAGCAGATGCTCGGTGGCGTGAAAGACGCCGCCGGCCGGGAGTCTGCGCTCCACGAGCGGCGCGCGCAGGAGTTGACAGGCCAGCGCGCCCAGCCGCCAGGGATGTTGACCCAACGACAAGATGCGGACGGGGATGGATTCGAGGGAGTCGGGCAGTTGATGGCCGCTATGGCTGTTGTAGAGAAGGGAGAGGTCGATAGCATCGCCATTGTCATGCCACAGTGCCGACGCCAGACGTTCGGTATATCGGGCCAAGCCCGCGCCCTGATGGACTGCTGGGCCGGCGTCCAAGACAACTTGAAGACGCAAATCACCGTGGTCAGCGTTGTTTCTAGCCACCCGACACCGGCCACGGGTCATGGGTCTCTGGCAACTGTCCACTACTGTGCAACCAGTCGCGCACCGACTCTTCCAGATGGGACAACGGGCTATGGCGCGTGGTGCAGGCCGGCAGGGCGTCGAGAAAAATCTCGCCGTAACTGCGCTGCCACAGGCGGCTGTCCAGCAGGACAACGACCCCGCGATCGGTGGCGCTGCGGATCAGCCGCCCAAAACCCTGCCGCAGACGGATGACCGCCTCGGGCACGGCGTATTCATGGAAGGAGTCCTCGTACAGTTGACTACGCGCGACGTAGAGCGGGTCCGTCGGCACAGCAAAGGGCAGGCGAGCGATGAGCAGACAGACAAGCTGATCGCCCGCCAGGTCGATCCCTTCCCAATAGCTGCTCGTGCCAAGGAGGATCGAACGAGGATTGGCCCGGAAGTCGAGCAGATTGCGGCGGCGGCTGCCCTCGCCCTGCCGCAGAACGGTCAGGCCGGCCGCGGCCAGCGGCGCCCGGATCGCTTCCGTGGTCGCGCGCAGGTGATTGTGGCTGGTAAACAGAACGAGAGTTCTGCCCTCGGCGGCCAACGCAGCCTGCTGTATGGCCTGCTCCAGTGCCTGCTGGTAGTGGTGATGGTCCGGTGTCGGCATGTCGCTGGGCATGTAGAGAAGCGCATTGCGCTTGTAGTCGAAAGGGCTGTCGATGACGATTCCGTTCGCGTCCCAGCAGCCCAACCGATCGCGCAGAAAGTCGAACCGATCCCCGGCCTGCAGCGTGGCGCCGGTAAGCACGACCGCGCGCCGCGTGCCGAACAGATCGGCAGCCAGTTTTTCGCTCACCTGAATGGGCGCGCTGCGCAGGATTACCGAATCGGGGCCGCGCTTGGGACGGGACCTGGCGTTGGAGAGTAGCTCCAGCCAGGCCACCGACTGCTCCTGTAGGTGAAGGGGGCGCAGGATCACGTCGTCGGCCACCTGCAACAGGGCCGCCAGATCGGTCTGGGCGCGGTATAGCAGTTCTACTGAATTGCCGCGGGCTTCGTGTTCCACATCGAGCGGGGCGTCGTCAACAGTTTTGTGGGCTTGACGCCCTCCAGATCCCCAGGGCGCGCCGTCCAATAGTGCGGCCAATTCAGTCAATCGTTCCAGCATGCGACCGAGTTGCGCGCTGACCTCGTCCCACTGAATTTCGACTTCGCTCCACTCCGGTTGGGCGCGTATCCGGCTATCCAGGGCCACTTGCAGTGGATAGCCGGCGCCGTCGCGGGGCGTCCTCGAAGGCTTTTGTGACCGCATCTGCCGCGCATTTGCAAAAGCCTTCGATTGGGCGTCAACATTCGGCCCACTGTGGCGCAGCACGAAATCGAGCAACGTTTCAAAAAATGTCGGAATGATGGGTTGCACCGTCCGCCGCTCGGCCGCCAGTTGGCGTATCAACCGGCGTGCCGCATCTTGGGCCACGCGGGGTGTCAGCTGGGAGACGGCATCGTCCACACTATCCAGCAGTGAGGTCAGGGCGCGCAGGTCGATCTGCTGGGTAAACTGCTCGGTCGCCGCGCTCTCCAGGTGGTGGGCCTCGTCCACAATCAGATTGTCGTAGGCGGGCAGAACTTGGCCGCTCGCCTCCACATCGGCCAGCAGCAGAGCATGATTGACCACCAGCAGATGGGCCGCTCTGGCCTGGCGGTGGGCTTCAAGGTAGAAGTCGCGAAAACGTCCGCCGAGGAAGTCATGTTTGCCGGGGGCCGCGCTCACCATACAACGCTCTGGACTGCATTCATCCGCATGGGACGAGACGTGCGCCATCAACGCCTGCTCCCGCCGGTCGTGGACTGGCAGTTCGCTCATGTCGCCTGTGCGCGTGCTGGGCAGCCAGACGAGAATCTTGGCCAGGAAGCGCAACTCCAGGGGCGAGAGACCCGTTGTCAAGAGGCTCCTTCGCGGACGGGGACGCTCCAGCCAGCTTGCCAGGCGTCGGGTACAGAGATAGTGGGATCGCCCCTTCAACACCATCGCCCGCACCGGAGGTTGACCGGGCGCGCCTTTATCCAGGCCGGATGACGCCAAGGTTCGAAACACACGCGGCAACTCCTTTTCCAGAAGCTGATCCTGTAAAGGAATGGTATTTGTGGCGATGACGACGCGGCTATCATTGGCCGCGGCCCAAGCGGCAGCGGGCAAGAGGTAGGCCAGACTCTTGCCCGTGCCGGTTCCCGCCTCGATAATCTTGTGGTCGCCGCGGTTCAGCGCGTCCAACACCTGGCGCGCCATCTCATATTGCCCGTCGCGCCGCTCAAAGCTCGGGCCGGTCCTGGCATCGAACTCTGCGGCCAGCGGCCCGTCGTCAGCAAAGGCAGCGGTGAGAAACTCGTCTGCGATCTCGTGGAGCGTGGAGTGGGGATCGAGAGGGCGAGGCACGCGCTGCACGCTCTCTTCAGGCCATTCTCTCTTTTCTCGCTCCTCATCACCCTCTGCTTGTTCCCGGCGGCGGGACAACGCGTCCTGGAAGAGGAGCAGGGGGCCCCAGTCGCTATCGAAGCCGACGGCGCACAGTACCTCCAACGTAGCGCGGGGCAGGGCCTCGATCCGCTCCAGCAGGTGGAGCAGCAGATCGGCAGTGGCTTCTGCATCGTGGTCGGCGCGGTGGGCGGTCGACAGGGGAATTTCCAAGGCCAGACATAGCTCACCCAGGCTGTAGCTGTCCTGCCCCGGCAGCAGAATCGTTGCCAGTTCGTGCGTGTCAAGTACGGGCGTGTTAATCTTCACCCCGGCCGCGCGCAGGAAGGAGACGTCGAAACCGGCGCTGTGGGCGACAACCGCATCGGTGCGCCCGCCTATGAAGGCCAGGATTTCCGGTATCATCTCTTCGATTGGGGGCGCGTCGGCCAAGTCCGCAGGGCGGATACCGGTAATTTGCTGGATGCGAGGCGGGATAGGGCGACCAGGGTTGATGCAGGTGGTGAAACGTTCGCGCGGGCGACCGTCTTCAAAACGCACGCCGCCGAACTCGATGATGGCATCCCGTTTGGGATTCAGCCCGGTTGTCTCCAGATCAAATGCGACGAAAGTGCGCGGGGGCATCTATCAGTGGCCGGTGCTGTGAATGAAGGAGATGGCGGCAGCGGTCTTGGTTACGCTGCCGGTGTAGAGCCAGGAGACCTGCCGCAGCGTCAGGACCTGATCGAACTCGGTCAGCGCGGAGATGCCGTCGGCAGGCACGACAACGGAATACCAACGCAGACCGGCTGAAGCGGCGGTGTGGAGTACGCAGATGCTGGATACGGTGCCGACGATCACAAGGTTGCGCACCTTCCACACGTTGGCCAGGAAATGCTCCAGCCATGTGCCATAGAAGCCGTCATAGCGGCTTTTCTGACAGACCAGGTCCTCTTTCTGCGGGGCCAACTCCTCGACAATCTCCCAGCCCCAACTGTTTACTTCACAGTGGCGCGGCCAGATCTCCCATTCGGGATCGCCGGCGAAATGGCTGTCCTGCGTGTAAGCGATGTGTACGCCGGCGCGGCGGGCGCGCGCCAGAAGCGCCTGCAAACTGGCCAGCGTGGCCGCCGCGTCGGGCACGACCAGCGAGCCGCCGTCCTTCACGAAGTCGTTCTGCATGTCAACGACGATGACCGCCGCGCTCTGCGCAGGCAGATCAACCTTGGGTTGCCACGGTATGTCAGGAACTTCGACGGATTGGCCTGAAATCTGCACCCTGCGATCCTTCAGAAGTGGATTGGGAATAGTGGATAGTAACCCCACTGGCTACCGGCCTCTAGTCACTGGTCACTCCGGCTTCCTGACTCCTTATGTGAGTCCCGTTTGACACCGAGACTTTTCGTCCGCGTTACGCTATGGAATCGGGGTCGTCTCGCCTGCCCTCACGCAATACGCAGTACGCAATACGCATTGCGAGAAAAAACTGGTTCACAAACTGAACTCAGATCAGGCCTGTTCCCATCGGCTGGGGTTGATGCCGGGAGCCTCGTTAGCCATGTTGTCCGGCTTGTTGCCGCCGCCAAAGTCCCAGCGACGCGTATTGCGGTCGATGAAGAAGGGCTTCACCTCTTCGGGCAGCTTCTCCACTTCTTCCTTCGGCCACTGTTCCACCTCCTCGGCGACCGGCCCGGCCCACGCCGGACGGTAGGCAATCGCCAGTAGCTCGCGCGCATAGTCGCCCACGTTGGGGAAGTTGCCATGAAAGGCCCGATGATTGAGCAGCACGGCGGAACCGGCCGCGGCCGTCACCATAACCTCCTCCGGGTGGGATTCATAGCGCAGATAAGGGTTGCCGTGCGCATGCATGGCCAGGTGAGAGCGGGGGACTACACGAAAGGGCGAAACCTCCTCCGTCAGATCCTGGAGATAGTAGAGCACACGCACCATGCACGGGCAACTCCCTTCGTAGCCAAAGATCTGCGACCCATAGGGCTGGCCGTCAGTGTGGATGCTGATCCCCGGATGGCCCGGCTCGGAGCGGGCGTAGGCGTAGGACATGAACACGATATCATCGCCAAACAGCCTTTCCAGGAACGTAACGGTTGGGGGATGAGCGATCAGCCGGGTGAGTTCGCCGCCTGCGAACTGGGCGCGCGGCCGCACCTGCTGTTTTATGCTGTAATCCACGGCAATGGTGTTCAGCCTCGCCGTCTCCGCCCGCAGGCAGTCCAGATGCTGCGGGGAGAGCAGATCGGGCATGACCGTGTAACCCTCGACTTCAAGTTGATAGACATGCTGACCGAAGCTCAGGCTTGACCAGTCGCGGTCGTCGATTCTTGGTTTACTCATGGCATTTCTCCAGTCAAATGGCGGGTACGCTTCACCGGTGGAATATGTAGAGCGAGCGGTTCTCCAGCGGCAGACTGATGCGCTGTCCCTGCCGATGGCTTTCGGCCAGGGCCAGGCAGACCTCGGTCAGATGGTGTGCGATCTCGACATGCCCCAGGGTTGGGCGGCCCTCTTCCTGCGCCAGGACCAGGTCCTCCAGGCAGAACTGTGTGGCGCTGTGTTCGGGCGCCTTCTCGACAGGAACCTCCGTTGCGATGCGCGCTCTGCCGCCCTCGCTTTTGCGGAGCTGCAAGCCCGCGCCATTGTTGAACATTCTCACGCTGCCGCCGTCGCCCAGCACCTCGAACTCCCAGTTGCCGCTGGGCACGCTGGTGGCGGCGACGCCGTTGGCGAAGGACAACTGGAAGATGCCGTAGGGGTCTTCATCCAGCCGGTTGTCGGGAATGCGATGATCGATCGAGTTCAACTCTCCCCAGATGCTCTCCACCTTCGGATCGTCCAGCAGAAAACTCAACGTGTCAATTGAGTGGATATGGCCGTGGAGCAGGTTCGTGCTGGCGTAATGGACAGCGGCCTGGGGTTCGCCGATCTCGCCCTGACGAACTATGTCGCGCGCCTGGTGGTAGCGCAGGTCGAAGCGCCGCAGGACGCCGGAGTTGAACAGCGCGCCGTTCTCTTGCACCGCTTTAAGGAGCGCATCCGCCTCCAGCATGGAACAGGCGATCGCCTTCTCGCTAAAGATCAGCGCCACCCCCTCTTCGGCAGCCCGCGTCGCCATCTCAGCGTGCAGGTGGCCGCGCGTGCAGACGGCGACCATGTCGGGGTCCTCCTGCCGGATCATCTCCACATAGTCATTGTAGAGCGCGCTGACGCCCCAACGTTCACCGAACGCGGCCCGCTTGTCCGCGTCGATGTCGGCGCCCGCCACCACCTGCAAACGGTCACTGGCCAGGCAGGATGCGGCGACCGAGTAGGGCGGGCTTCTGTCGGGGAACTCGTCATCGATCGTGCTGCCCATGCGTCCCAGACCGACGATGGCGACGCGATATATTCTTTCAGTCATGTCCCTCTCTCCTGAAGGCAGTGGCTTGTGGTTCGTACCGTGTACTGAATTCTGATCTCCGCGGTTACTGATTACCAGCCTCTGAGGCCACCGGACTGCTGATGGCGAACGCGGGCGGGCACGGCATCCTGGGCGATTCCAGCCGACAGTATGCGCAACGAACGCTCAGCGAGCGGCAGTTCAACACGGCGACCGCCCTGCCGGTGCGACTCCCGCAGCGCGATGGCGATCTCCAGTGCCTTGCGCCCATCCTCAGCCGAACAGCGCGGCTGCGCTCCGGTCTCGATGCAATGAACGAGGTCAGCGATCGCGGCCAGGCCCATGCTCGGGATGTTCGTGGGCAAGGGGAATGGAGCCAGCGCCGGCACGCCCTGATTGCGCAGACCGCCCGGCGCCCAGCGGTAGTACTGTGTCTCCATGCCTTGCGCCAGAGAACGGACGCGCCCCTCTGTGCCGATGACGTCGAACTCCCACGGCGCCAGGCCGGTCGGCATTCCGCGCAGAAAGCCGCGCACACCGTTGTCGAAAGCCAGATAGCCGTTCCCCATCAGGTCTTCCTCACCGGCGGCCTTCTCGTCCGACTCCATCTCGCCGAAGACCCACTCCACGTCGCCGCCGACCAGATAGCGCATGGCGTCGATGGCATGGCTGCCGTTGTGGGAGAGATTACACTGTGCGTAGGCGGTGATTTGTAGAATCTCGCCCAGTTCGCCCTCTTCCAACATGCGGCGGGTTTCGGTCATAAAGGCATTGTAGCGGCGTGAGCAGTTGACGGCAACGGCTACACCCTTGCGCTTGCACAGGTCGATCACGGCATCGGCTTCGGCCAGGCTCAGCGTGAAGGGCTTTTCGGACCAGATCGCCTTGACGCCGGCGTTGATTGCGTCCAGCAGAATGGCAGCCCTGTGGCGCGCGCTGGTGCAGACGCTCACGATGTCGGGCCGTTCCGCCTCCAGCATCGCCCGGTGATCGCTGTAGATCTGCCGGCCGGACAGCCCCCAACGCTCGGCAAAGATCGCACCCTGTTCCGTGTGCGGGTCAACTCCGGCGACCAATTCGGTGTGAGGGGATGCGGCATAGCTGGGGGCATGGCAATAGGGCAGAAAGAACAGGCCGCCCTGCTTGATCTCATCGTCGAATGTGCTGCCTATGCGCCCCAACCCGATGACGGCGGCGCGATAGGTTCTGTCGGACATCCTGCAATCTCCTGACGGCGGTGGTCAGTCACCGATCATGGGCCTCTGAACTCTATTCCACCAATTGCGTTCAAGCTGCCTTCAGACTTATCGCTGACAATCTGTACCGCCGAGCAACACAGACTGTCAGCGATTTATGATCGGTCAAAGACTGCCCTGCCACTACGCAACACGCGCCGTATCAGTCCACCGCGATGATGGCTTCGATCTCCACCGCCCAGTCCAGGGGCACGGTCAGGCCGATTGCGCTGCGGGCATGGCGTCCGGCGTCGCCGAACAGTTCGATAAACAGTTCGCTGCAACCGTGAATGACCGAGGGCGTATCGTTGAAGCCCGGCCCGACGTTCACCATGCCGAACACCTTGACGACCTGGCGCACGTTGTCCAGCCCGGCGATCGTGTGTACGGCCTGCAGGATGCTCAACGCGCACAGCTGCGCGGCGCGGTAGCCCTCTTCGGTCGTCAGGTCCTGCCCGACCTTGCCCTGAATCTCCTCATCGCCGAAGCGGGAGACCTGCCCGGAGACGTATACATGGTCGCCGGAGCGCACCGCCTGCATCAGCCGCCCGCCGTCCAGGTCGATCTTCTCCAGTTCGTAGCCCATTTCCTTCAGTTTTGCCAGATATGACACGCTCTACTCCTGTTGATTGTTCGCTGCGCGCCGATGCACGGCGCGGCTGTGAATCGGATAGATAAGAACTGCGATTGTTCTCTGCGCTATGTTTCCAGTGACAGCGCCGGCCCCGATGCGGCGCGTTGATAGAGGTCAGCGAAATCAGGGCTGCCATCATCGTCGAGATATGCCGTCTGCACGCCCCGCTCATAGATGGGCTGGTTGGCCGTGCGCCAGTAGTCCCACATATGGGATTGTTGGCTCCAGTTGGAGTCGGCGAAGTAGACGCGCACGCCATTGGCGCGGCTGTAGCGGATCAGGCGGGAGGGCAGGCTGAGATCGACTTCATCGACGCTGTAGGCAGAAAGGGCCTCCTCGTCCAAGGTGATGCCCAGCCCCGGCGCTTCGGGCGTCTGCGCGTAGCCGCCGACAACGGGGATGCGCTCACTTAGTAAGTTATGCTGATAAAGTTCATGGCAGTTGATGGCGGGCCACTGGGCATGGCTGAGCACCGACCCCAGGTGCAGGGCCATTGTGGTGGTGAGACCGGTGCCGACCATCTGGAGGAAGAAGGGCATATTGGCGGTGGCCGCGGAGATGCCGGAGCGCATCACGTTGGAGACGCCCCCAGCCACCACGAAACCGTCGCAGTAGCCCTGCTGGATGGCGACCGCGCCGGGCACTGTGCCGTAATGGTGGGCAATCGGCGTGCGCACCTTTTCGCGCAGGAGGCGGTTTCCGGCCACATCGTCTGCCTTGATCGGCCCCTCCCAGATCGAAATCTTGGGGAAATCCGCCTCCAGCTCGCGCAGTACGGGCACGGCGGTGGACACGTCGAGCAGGAAGTCGTTCCAGTCGCAATCGATATGGAACCAGTCGGGCGTGGCGTTGCTGATGCGCCGGACCGTCTCGTAGACATCATGCCAGGGGCGAGTCTTGATCTTGATCGAGGTGAAGCCCAACCCGACGGCAACCTTCGCCTCGCGCTCGTAGTCGTCCGGCCCCATGTCATGGTCCCAGAAGGAGACCGGGCACCAATCGCGCACTTTGGTCCCCAACAGCCGGTAAACGGGGACGCCCGCCAGCTTTCCGGCGGCATCGAAGAGCGCCATCTGCAAGCCCGCGCCGAGCGAATCGTCCCACATGCACTCAAACGGTGATCGGCCCAGCACGCTGTCGGTGTCGGGCACGCGTCCCCAAGTATAATTCTGGATCGTCTCGCCGTAGCCGACCGTGCCGTCGTCGGTGGTGACGCGGATGATTTCGCACTCCGACCAGCGGTGGATGTTGGCGCGCTCCATCTCGCGGCGCACGCGTTCGACAAAGGGCACCACCAGCAGGATGCGTTCAACGTCAGTGATCTTGGCGGCGGCGGTCATCATTTGTTCCTTTACGTTGGCCCGGACCCACGGCGCGCGGTGGGGTAAACTGAGGAAATTCTAACACGCTTCGTTTCAATTGCCTTACGGGGGATTGTCCTTTTCTGACGTGTCAGCATCTATAGATGCTTGTAGCTTCACCATGACTATCTACCCCGTACAGCAGCCATTGCTTCTTCTATATCCTTCTGGATCTCCTCCTCTGGCACATCCGGCATTTGCGCATGCATCTCATCGAGAAACGTCATTAGGCGCTTCCATGCTTGATTTTGGGCGCTGGCCGTCGAAATGCCAGCTTCCATTACCTCGCTTGCATCGCGTTGTGCCTGTGTCAAGAACTGCTCATAGTCGCTGATGGGCACTATAGCAACAACTGGGATTCCTCCCCGTTCAACGATAAGGTGCTCTTGGCCGCGGTACGCTCGACGTATCACGTCGCCAAAACGATTCTTGGCCTCTGTCGCACTGATGGTTTTTATCTTCACTGTCATAACTCCTTTAGCTAATTTCAGCTAGTGTTAGCTAAATATAGCATAGACTGAAGTTTCCTCAAAGGAATTCACAGAAACAGAACTCGACCCTCACGGGGATTCGTTCTTTTCTGACCCTATCTGTGGAAAAATCGATGGCGCATGTACTACGCCGCCTATCGAAAGGCCGGCTTGCCTATCGGTAGCGGCGTTGTCAAATCCGCAGCCAAAACCTTGGTTCAGCAACGCATGAAGCAAGCTGGCATGCCGCTGGTCTCGCCCCGGCGCTCAGGCCATGCTTGCCCTCCGCGCCCGCCTACTCAGCGACCGCTGACATAAAATCCCTATATGACCATCCTCGCCCCAAATTCTGGATGCACCCTTTTGCCTCCCATCAGAGGGTGCATCCCATATTATTTGGCAACTGCGATGTACCTTTTCAGCCGGCGAGAAGAGACCCACCGTATAGGAATCGGCCCATCGTCCGCCATCCTGTCAATCCACAAATCCCGTGAATCCTGATTCAGACAACGCTTACCCAATAATCTGGGATACGCCCCCATCAGATGCGCCATTGCCTTCGCCCTTTGAATCGTGATAAAATTCCCCCGCAAAACCGGAATGCGCGCCGGCAGGCGTTCTTATGTCAGAGGAGGGAGCATGGAGTCGATCAAGATGGCGCATGACCTGACGCAGGAGCAGGCAGCCCCGCCCCAGGTCAACCGCTTTGCGCCCGACGATGGCCGCCGCGTCTCCAAGGCAGAGTACTGGGACAAGTGGTATGAAAATCCTTACCCGGACATCGACGTCAGCTACGAATGGAACAACGGCATTCTGGAGGCCAAACCCTTGCCCAACCCTCCGCAGATCAGACAGTATCGCTGGTTCTACACCCTCATGGGATGCTTTGTCCAGAGCAATCCCATTGCCGAGTTGATCAATCTGGAAACCGGCGTCACCCTGACGTTGATGGATGCGCAAGAGCGGGCGGAGAACTGGGAGGTCGTGCGCAAGCCCGACATCGGCGTGATCCGGCATGACAATCCGGCGCCATGGGGGGCGAGAGAACAACGGGCCTATGATGGGGTCTGCGATATGTGCGTGGAAGAAATATCGGATTCGACGCTGGCAGAGGTGCGGCGGGATACGGAGGAGAAGAAGAGAGACTATGCCTTAGCCGGGGTGAAGGAGTATTACATCCTTGACCCCGACGACCTCTACATGCGGTTCTATCGTCTAGCCGCCGACCGGCGCTATGAGGAGATTCAGCCCGACGCGGCCGGGGTAATCCGTTCGCACGTATTGCCTGGGTTTCAGTTTCGGCGTGAGGACCTGCTGACGTTGCCGGACCTGGCGGAACTGGCTCTGGACGAGGTATACGCAGGGTATGTCATACCTGACTTTCATGACGCTGTGACCAGGGCCGAAAAGGCGGAGGAACGGGCCGAACAGGCAGAGGAACAGGCCGCAGCGGAAACGGCCGCCCGGCAGCAGGCGGAGGAACAGATGCAAGTCTTGAAAGCCGAATTAACCCGACTACGCCAACAACGCGCCTGATCCCGGACACGTCAGAAAAAGGGTAGTGGTTATACGTTGACTGATGAGGCTCAACCTGATAGGTGGTTATCACCAAACCTATCAGTCAAATGTAACCACCACCTACGACCTTATGATCTCTCTGTCCGATTCCGTGCGCCTCAAATCAATGTATCTCAGCCAACCACACAGTGCCATCTTCATACTGCACAGTTGCCCTGCCTTTCATCTTGCGCCTGCGTCTCCGGCCGTATCGGCGATTCAGGTAGTGCCGAGCGCGGACCCCATTTCCGCGTGCTATCGTGTCAAAGTCATGAATGTCGCTCAGGAACTCAAATCTGTAGCGGGCCAATTTTCCATATCAACTTTCTTGCCAAAACGCGCTATCAGACAGTATCTAGAATTTCAAGCGCAACACACAGGCATCCTTACACCAAGGGCGAGCAATTGAGAACTGACAAAAAGTCCGTTCAGTTCCCTCCCCCCCGTATCTCCGCCACCAGCCGCGCCAACACCACCTCCTCCTCGCCCTCCTCCAGCGTCATCGGGTTCAGATAGACGGAGTCATCCGGCCCGGGCGCAACCGATACCGCCGGGCGACCATCGAGCAGGCCCTGCACGATCTCATCGCGACTGCGGCCAACAGTTGCGGCGTCGATGCGGACCTGCGCCCGCGGCGACGGCTGGTTCGCCTCGCTGGGGAAGGCGCGGGTCGCGCGCACTCCGTCCAGCCGGTTCAACTCGCTGCACCAGCCGGTCACGATCTCTTCCATCTGCGAGAAGCGCGCCTCGTGATCGAGCGCCAGATAACGCTCCACCGCGGCCAGCAGACCCAGCATCTCCTCCTTGCCCACCTTCATCGGGCGGCCAATGCTGTGATTGGGCGGACCGTTGAGCGCGCACGCGTCGACAAGCCACTGCTTGCCCAGCACCAGACCGGAGGACTGGGGACCGCTCAGATCCTTGCCGCCGCTGAAGATGGCGGCGTCCGCGCCCATCTGCGTGAACTTCCACAGATTCTCCACCGGCGGAAGTTGCGCCGCGGCGTCCACCAGCACCGGCACGCCGCGCGCTTGGGCGATGTCGATCACCTGCTCCAGCGGAAGGTCGTTCGGCCCGCCCATCGTGCCCTGGAACCAGATGACCGCGGCCGTGTTGGCGTTGATGGCCGCTTCCAACTGCCAGTCGAATGCGCCATCGGCGTAGCCGATCTCCACCAACATGACGCCGACCTGGCGCACTGCGTGATCGTAGCCGTTGCGGTGCGACTTGTGGACGACCACCTCGTTCTTGAGGCCTGTCAGGTCCGGCAACTGGTGGATCGCGGCCATGTCGTTGCCGGTGATGCAGGCCGCGATGGCGACGACGATGCCCCCGGCTGCGCCCGAACTGACATAGCAGGCCTCGTTCTGCGTGAGCAGGGCGATGCGGTTGCCGACCCGCCGCTGCAGTTCAGGCAGATCGACGAAGAACTTGGCCGCCTCCTGCATCGCCTCCAGCACCTCCGGCGGCATGAGCGAGCCACCGAGACGGGTGAGGGTAGCGTTGGCGTTAATGATAGGTGTTATGTCGAGTTCAGAGTAGGAGGGCATGAGCGGACCGCCTGTTCTTTTGTGAAAAGAGGAAACCAGTGGGGTAGCTTGCGGCGCGTACCGATTGTGAGCGGTACGCGCCGCGTGCAGTGAACTTTTCAGCACCCCTTTCGAACAGGGGCGAATGCCGCACTATGCCATCTGTGGCAAGACCAGATCGCAGGCGTCGGCGGGCATCCAGTGGGCATCCTCGCCGGCCCACTTGACGTTACAGCCGATCGGATTGGTCAACTCGACGCTGACGGACTGGCCGGATGTGTGCTCGGCCAACGCGCGGTCGATATCGTTGACCGTCGCCAGGCTGGCGTCGCGCGGGCTGTCAACGCCGCGCCCGGTGTAAACCAGTTCACGATTCTTGTTGAACACGTAGAAGTGGGGCGTGCGCAGCGCGCCGTAGACCCTGGCTACATCCTGCGTTTCGTCGCGCAGGTAGACCCAGGGGAACTTATGCTCGGCCATGCGCTCGACCATGTGGCGGAAGTCGTCTTCCGCGTTGACATGCACACTGTTTGAGTTGATGCCGACGAACTTCACGCCCTTGGACGCGTACTTGTCGGCAGTCGCCCGCGTCGCCTCGTCGGAGCCGATGACGTAGGGGCAGTGGTTGCAGGTGAAAAAGACGACGAGCGTTTCGGCGTCGGAAAAACTGTCGAGACTATAGACGTTGCCGTCCGTGGCGATTAACTTGAAGTCAAGCGCCTTGTCTCCGACTTCGATGGTGAAAGCCATGCTATCCTCCTATAGGGATTCTTGATTCAGGGCGCTGCAATTGCGGCGCCCTGGGGATTCCAACGGTTCCTACCGTCTATGCGCAATAGGCCAGAGCCGTTCTGTGGCCGGTTGATGAGCGGCGCTTCCTTGCCCGCCATGCGCTGTAACCGGTTATGCAACGCTGACGAATCTGACCGGATTGCAATGTAAGCGGTCAAGACAGATAATAACCGCGCTTATGGAGTGTCTTCTCCTCGATTGATTATACTGCTGATCTGCCACTGGGCAAATATGCACTGGAAAAAAGGAATCCTGCCATGCGCATAGGTATTGCTTCACTATCCCACGAGTCGAATACATTTGCGTCTTTCACGACCCCGTTGTCGGATTTCCACATCCTGCGCGGGTCGGAAATCGTCGAACGCTACCGCTCGACCTTCCACGAGGTGGGCGGATTCATCGCCGGCGCGGAGGAGTACGGCTACGAGATTGTGCCGCTCTTCGGCGCGGACGCCACGCCGTCGGGGACCGTGCAGGCCGAGGCGTATGCGGCGCTCGTCGATGAACTGTTGGACAGAATCCGGGCTGCGCTGCCGCTGGACGGACTGCTGCTGGCTCTGCACGGGGCGATGGTGGCGGATGGGTTCCCGCACGCCGACGGCGAGACCGTGCATCGGGTACGTGCGCTTGTCGGGCCGGACTTTCCCCTGTTCGTCACGCACGACTACCACGGCAACGTGCCCCCGCAACTGGTCGAGGACGCCACTGCGCTGATCATCTACAAGACCTGCCCCCACGTCGATCAGCGGGAGCGCGGCTTGCAGGCCGCAGAACTGCTCATGCGCACAGTGCGCGGCGCGGCGCGGCCGGAGGCTGCCATTGTCAAGCCGGAACTGGTCTACAATATCGCTTTCCACAACACAGGCGGCGGGCCGATGAAGCAGGTGATGGATGCGGCCATCGAACTGGAGCGACAGCCCGCTCCGCGCCCCTTACGAGCAGGGGCGCATTCGACCATACTGGCCGCCAGCGTCGCGGCCGGCTACCAGTACGCGGATGTTCCGTGGATGGGGCCGTCAATCGTGGTCATTGCCGACGGGGAGCTGGACCTGGCCCAGCGCGAGGCACAGCGGCTGGCTGAGATGATGTGGTCGACCCGGGACGAACTGTTGCCTCGCGTTTCGGGGGCGGCCGAGGCTGTGCGCATGGCCATGACGAGCCAGGAGACGCCGGTCTCGTTGTTCGAGATGGGCGACAATATCGGCGGCGGCAGCGCCGGTGACGCCACCATCGTTCTGGACGAGTTGCTGCGCCAAGGGGCGAGCGGCTGGGTCGTGGCCCTGTACGATCCGGAGGCCGCGGCGGCCTGCGCGGCCGCGGGCATTGGCGCGCACGTGACCCTGCCGGTGGGCGGCAAGGTGGACGATCAGCACGGGCCGACGCTGACGGTTGCGGGAGAGGTGCGCGCGCTCCACGATGGCAAGTTCATCGAGACCGAGCGCCGTCACGGTGGCAAGCGCGATTGGGATCAGGGCCTGACTGCGGTGTTGGCGACGAGCGGGGGTCTACTGTTGCTGGACAGCCTGCGCACGCCGCCGATGAGTCTGAATCAGCTGCGCTCGGCGGGCATCATGCCGGAGCAGCAGCGCATCTTCGTGGCCAAGGGGGCGGTTGCGCCGCGGGCTGCGTATGAGCCGGTCTCCGCCCGCATCATCGAGGTCGACACAGCCGGCGCGACCTCGATCAGCCGCCCGCCGGGGGACTTTCAGAGGGCGCGCAAGGGACTGTACGAGTGGTCGCAACGCTCGCAGTAGGTGAAGGCGCGCGCGCAGTCGCGGCCGCGGGGTCGCCGCTTAGATTGTCCACGATCTTGGCCGACGAGACCACGCCCGGCACACCGGCGCCGGGATGGGTGCCAGCGCCGACAAAGTAGAGATTGTCGACATCCTCCGAGCGGTTGTGCGGGCGAAACCAGGCGCTCTGCGTGAGGGTCGGCTGGATGGAGAAGGCTGAGCCGAGATAGCTGTTGAGCGTGTCGACGAAATGGCGGGGGATCGATCCAGTGTTCGGCCACGATGTTGGCGCGCAAATCGGGCAGATAGTTCTGCTCAAGGAACTCCATAATCGCGTCGCGATAGGGTCGCGCCTGGCTCGCCCAATCGATCTTCGCGCCCAGATGCGGCACGGGCGAGAGCACGTAGAAGGTCTCGCCGCCCTCCGGCGCCAGCGACGGGTCGGTCAGCGGCGACGCTCAGACCGCCGAACCCGGTGCCGATCACAATGATTCTCGACACAAATGCCCTCCAAACCAATTGTCCGGGACCGCCAACGCGCCGATCCCGGATGTGCTCAGACTCGAAACGACGTAAATGACACAGTTCACAAGCGCATGACCAACTCTCCGCTATGATGACCAAGGGCGTTCACAATATGGACAAAATCTGCCAAAATCGCATTTTGTCTAATTATTAGACAAAATTTCCTGGCCGCAATGAATGAAAACCGGCCCACATCACACCTGTCACGCGGACCGCCTTTCAGATTTGCCGGATCCCCTTTCTTGGCATATACTTTTACTTTGTGTGGGTGGCCTGCCATCGGCTTTGCTGCCCCATTTTTATGGTTAGCAACTGTTTCAGAGATGCCTACCCATTGTCGTCCGAATTGCGGCGCGCTCCGCAGCCCTTTTGAGCAGGGGCGGAACCAGCACTTTGCCCGCAAGCCGCTATCCGAAGTTCCGGCGAAACCGACTCAGCTTCCCCGGACGCGGTCAAAGGAGAGATAAAGATGTACGCAGTCGTTCGCACCGGCGGCAAACAGTATAGAGTTGCCCCCGGTGATATTCTCGAAGTAGAAAAGTTGCCCGGCAATGTCGGCGACAGTGTCGTGTTAGATGATGTGCTGCTGGTTTCCGGCGACGATGGCGTCAATATCGGCCAGCCGAATGTCGATGGCGCCTCGGTCACGGCCTGGATCACCGGACAGCACCGCGGCGAGAAGATTCTGGTCTTCCGCTATCGCCCGAAGAAGCGTGTTCGTGTCCGCCGCGGCCACCGCCAGTATCTGACCCGGCTGCAGATCCACAAGATCAGCGGAGAGGGTTTCGAATTCGTAGAAGAGGCGCAAGAAGAGGCAGCGCCCGAACTTGTTGCTTCCGTGGCAGAACCGATTGCGGAAGAAGCTGAACCGGTCGTCGAAGAAGTCGAAGCCGAGGCCGCCGTTGCGGTAGTTGCCGAGACCGACTCCGTCACAGAGGCCGTCAAGACGACCGAAACCGACACGGAAGAAGAGACCGAAACTGCCGGCGATGCTTTCGCCATGCTCAAGGAGACTGTTGCCAAAGCTGACGATGCTTTGGAAGAGACCGTTGCCAAAGCTAGTGACGTTCTGGACGAGACCGCCGGCAAAGCCGGTGACGTTCTGGACGCAACCGCTGACAAAGCCGGTGACGTTCTGGACGAGACCGTCGGCAAAGCCGGTGACGTTCTGGACGCAACCGCTGACAAAGCCGGTGACGTTCTGGACGCAACTGTTGACAAAGCGGGTGACGTTTTGGACGCAACCGCCGGCAAAGCAGGCGACATTCTGGACGCAACCGTTGACAAAGCGGGTGACGTTTTGGACGACGCCGTCGACAAAGCGGGCGACGTTCTGGATGATGTTGCAGATAGGATAAGAGCGTTGCCGTTCGCAGGCAGGGGCAAGAAAACCGGAGCCGACGCAGATGCACACGCCGATGTCGACGAGGCGCCCGCAGAAGAAGAGCGCGCTTCCGACAGCAGCGATTCAGAAACAGAAGAGAAGAAAGAGGAGTAACGATTATGGCTCACAAAAAAGGCGGTGGCTCCAGCCGCAACAACCGCGATTCCAACGGCCAGCGGCGGGGCGTAAAACGATATGGCGGCGAGTTTGTGACCTGCGGGAGCATTCTGATTCGCCAGCGGGGAACGCCAATCTTTCCCGGCTCCAACGTCGGCCAGGGCAAAGACGATACCCTCTACGCCAAACAGGACGGTTTCGTGACCTTTGAATGGGCCAAAAAGAACCGCAGAAAGGTCAGCGTCTATTCGGCTGAAGAGAAGCTGGCGATGGAGAAGGTGTAGACACATGAGAACTGAGATTCATCCCGAATATCACTCCCTTGCCCAGGTAAACTGCTCCTGCGGCAATAGTTGGGTGACCGGCAGCACCAAGGCGGAGATCAACGTCAATATCTGTAGCCAGTGCCATCCTTTCTACACTGGCGAACAGCGTATCATTGACTCGGTCGGTCGCGTCGAGCGGTTTGTGAAGCGGCTGGAATCGCGGCAGAGCGCGGCGGCCCGCCAACAGATCGAAGCACAGGCGCGCCAGGAAGCCGATGCCGCCGCGCGCCGCGCACGAGCGCGCGGTGATGACCCGGAAGAGGCCGCGGCCGAGGTAATGTCCCACTACGAGCAGGAAGTGGAAGCGGAAGCTTAGCTGCAAGCGCGAGCAAACCCCTGAATGCACTTCCAATCCCGCGGCGGCTGGATCGAACTGATCTGCGGTTCGATGTTCAGCGGCAAGACCGAGGAACTGCTGCGCCGGGTACGCCGGTCAGAGATTGCCCGCCGCCGAATTCGGCTTTTCAAACCCCATATCGACCACCGGCACGGCCATGAACGGGTGGCATCCCACAATGGCATTTCGCGCAGTGATGCCATCGCCCTGGAGAACGCCGCTTCTCTGCTCGATGTCGTGCAGCCGGACGTGGACGTGGTCGCGATCGACGAGGTGCAGTTCTTCGACCGCGCTATCGCCGCTGTCTGCCAGGAATTGGCCGACCGCGGGATACAGGTAATCGCCGCCGGACTGGACCAGGATTTCCGCGGTGACCCGTTCGGACCGATGCCGCTGCTGATGGCGCTTTCCGAACGCGTGGACAAGCTGAACGCCATCTGCGTACGCTGCGGCGCGTCCGCCAGCCGTACCCAACGCCTGATCGACGGTGAACCGGCCCGCTACGATGAGCCGGTCATTCTCGTGGGCGGCAGCGAGAGTTACGAAGCCCGCTGCCGCACCTGCCATGACGTGCCGGGCAGGCCCACCACAGGCATGCCCGCGCCGACGTCCGCATACGTCAAGACCTGAACTACGGTCAATTTGAAAGCCCTCTTTCTTTCCGCAATACGCAAGTTCGTGTTCCACACGCGCATGAGTCCTCCAGCAGGAACGGCCCGAACCGTTGAGCAATGGCTGGAAAACACATTTTCAACCAATTCCCGCTTGCTTCTGTAGCCTAGAGGGGGGGTAAAAGCGGACATTCCAGACACTTTATAATAGTATTTGATAGAAAATCGCGACCTCGTCCGCCCGTTTGCATCCTGACGCCTGCCCTTGTGCATGCGAGGCCGTAGCGAGTGAAATGCTCTCGGCAGCCACTCCTGCACGTTCCCCGCGCCAGCCCAAGCTGTAGCCCTGCTTGCTGATGTCGCCTTTTTCGAACAGGGGCGCTTTGACACGGACCTCCCTCTTCTGGATTGCGCCTATTCTCTCGGGTGCATCCGAGATTATTGCATATCCCCCTGGGATCGCGGGGGGTGCGGTCCATATTTGGGGAATCACCCCTGGGAACGCGGGCGTCTCGCCCGCACCCGGCGTAGCTGACAAGATAGGGCGAGAAGCGCGCCAAATATCCTGGATACACCCCATCTGCCGAGCCTGTCACCTGCCAAAATTGAAGTGTGGTATAATACCTCTTTGCATCGGTCAGGCAAAGCCAACCTCCGTTTTTGAAGATTTTTTGTGATGGGCCTTCCATCAAGGTCTTCCGCCAAGAAATCTTCAAATGCACGCCTTGGCCGCCTGCCAACAGCGCCAGCCTCCGTCAACGCGAAACAACGTTTCATTTCGTATAGTAGTAAAGGGGGGGGGGGGGGGTAAAGCGGACAAAGCGGACATTTTTACTAAACGTTTAGGTAAATCCACCCCCTGACAGCCCGCTCACACCGCGATTCCCGCGTCACGACCCAAAATCCGGCACCCACACGAATTCGCTGCCCGCGCCCCAAAATAAAATCCCGTCCCCAGCTTTTTGGGGCAATCCGAATTTCTTAACTGGCGGGTGGGCGCGTCCTGATATGCTGGCAAATGCACCTGCGTTTTAGTCAGAACCCATCCCCATGTCCCGAAAGCCACAATTCAGACAACGACTGCGCAAAAATCCTGGATGCACCCATCCTCTCCTGTAAGGTTGCACATCGCCCGCAAGACCCTATAATAGCGGGACGGAACAGACCGCATTCAGAAGGCAGGGCGCGATGGATCTTACGACTCTCTTTGCGATTGGCCGCGAACGCCAGCCGGACAAAACAGCCATCGAATTCCATGATACGCTCGGTTCGCTGGCGCCACAGCGCTTGACCTTCGCGGCGTTACAACGGCAGGCGCAGAGATGGGCAGCCGCGTTCGTGCAGATGGGCGTGCAGAAGGGAGACCGCATCGCCCTCTATCTGTGCAACCGGCCGCAGTTCGTAATCGCCTATCTGGCGGCCCTGGAAGCGGGCGCGGTCATGGTTCCCATCAATCTGCGCTACCGCCGCCGCGAACTCAGCCACATTTTGCGCGACGCCGAGCCGACGCTGTTGATCACGGAAGAGGCGCAAAGGCCGATCCTGGATGACCTTTCCGACTCCGACATCGGGCCTGGCCTCAAGCTGCTGTCGGTCGAACAGGCGGACAGTTGGCTGGACGACGCGAATGCGGGTGGGACGACCTCGTCGCAGCCGTCGTCTCGGCTGGCGCGCGGCGAGGAACCGGCCCTGATCATGTACACCAGCGGGACGACCGGCGCCAGCAAGGGGGCGGTCCTCAGCCACAACAATGTGCTGGCCACGGTGACCGGCCTGCTGTGCGCGTGGGCGTGGCAGCCGGATGATGTTCTGCTTCTGCCCCTGCCCCTGTTTCATACGCATGGCCTGGTGGTGGGGCTGCACTGCGCGCTGGCAATGGGAGCCACAATCCGCCTGCGCACCGGCTTCGATGCAACCGAGACGATCGACATCCTTTCCAGCGGTGGGGCCACGCTCTTCTTCGCCGTCCCTACGATCTACACGCGGCTGGTTGACCTGCTCGCGCAGGCGGACGAGCCGCCCGAACCGCGCCCCTCTCAAGCAGGGGCGCATTCGACCTTTCCCGCGGTGCGCCTCTTCTGTTCCGGCAGCGCGCCCTTGCCAGCCGAGGTCCACAACGAATTCGAGCGGCTGACCGGGCAACGCATTCTTGAACGCTATGGGATGACCGAGACCGGCATGAATTTCAGCAACGCCTATGCCGGGCCGCGCATCGCCGGTACCGTGGGCACGCCCCTGCCGGGTGTGTTCGCCCGCATTGTTGACGCGGAGGGGCGCGATCTGCCCGCGGGCGAAGAGGGGGAACTGCTGCTGCGGGGCAGCAATGTATTTGACGAGTACTGGCGGGCGCCGGAGAAGACCGCGGCGAGCTTTGTGCAGGACGAGTTGGGCAATCGCTGGTTCCTGACCGGCGACTTGGCGCGCATGGACCCGGAGACCGGCTACGTGACCCTGCTGGGGCGGCGGCACGAGTTAATCATCTCCGGCGGGCTGAACATCTATCCGCGCGAAGTCGAGGAGATGCTGACGACCTTCCCCGGCATCGAAGAGGCGGCGGTCGTCGGCGAGCCGGACCCGGAGTGGGGCGAGGCGCCGGTCGCCTATCTGGTCTGCAACTGCGACATCGACGAGGCCGAGTTGGAGCGGTACTGCCGCGCACAGTTGGCTTCCTATAAACGCCCGCGTCGCTTGCGCTTCGTGGACGCCCTGCCCCGCAATGCGATGGGCAAGATCCAGAAGCATCTGCTGCCGCGCGGGGAGTAGGGGATTGAGATTGAGAAGTCGCACGATTCAATAGCTCATGAAAGAAGCAACCGCACGCATCAAGATAAACAAGCTGCTCGAGTCCGCCGGATGGCATTTCTTCACCGACGGAAACAACCTTGCCAACATTCGGCTGGAGGCGAGCGTCACGCTCAAGAAGTCCGACCTGGACAACCTGGGCGATAATTTCGAAAAGACCAGCACCGGCTACGTCGATTTTCTGCTGCTCGACAGCCACGGCTTCCCGTTCATCGTCCTGGAGGCCAAGTCCGAGGACAAGAACCCGTTGGTCGGCAAAGAACAGGCCCGCAAGTACGCCCGCGCCAAGAGTTGCCGCTTCGTCATTCTCTCCAACGGCAACTTGCACTACTTCTGGGATTTGAAGCGCGGCAATCCCTACATCATAACCACGTTTCCTTCACCGGAATCAGTATCAGGCTACCAGCGGGTAACGCCCAACCCCCAACGCCTGATCGATGAGCGTGTGCAGGGCGATTATATCGTTCTCAGCCAGCGCCCCCACTACGCCTCAGCAGCGGCGTGGAAGAACAAAGATGAGCGGCCCGGATTCATCCAGGCCTACGGCCTGCGCTTCCTGCGCGACTACCAGTTGCGGGCCGTTCACGCCTTGCAGCGCTCCCTGCAGGACAAAAACGACCGTTTCTTGTTCGAGATGGCGACCGGCACCGGCAAGACGCTCACCGCCGCGGCCATCATCAAGCTCTTTCTGCGCACCGGCAATGCGACCCGCGTGCTCTTTCTCGTCGATCGCCTCGAACTTGAGGGTCAGGCACACAAGGTCTTCAAAGGACTGCTTTCCGCCGACTTCCAGACGGTGATCTATAAGGAGAAGCGAGACGACTGGCGCTCCGCGGAGATCGTGGTCAGCACGGTACAGTCCCTGCAATTCAACAACAAGTACCAGACGCTCTTCTCGCCCACCGACTTCGACCTGGTGATCTCCGACGAGGCCCACCGCTCAATCAGCGGCAACGCCCGCGCGGTTTTCGACTATTTTGTCGGCTACAAGCTGGGTCTGACCGCGACGCCGCGAGACTACTTGAAGAATACAGAGAGCACAGGAGTAGGTGCCCGCGATCCGCGCGAAGTGGAACGCCGCCTGCTGCTGGACACCTACCGCACCTTCGGCTGTGAGAGTGGAGAACCCACTTTCCGCTACTCACTGTTAGATGGCGTAAACGACGGCGTCCTGATCAACCCGACTTTGGTGGACGCGCGCACCGATGTCACCACGCAGTTACTCTCTGATAAAGGTTTCGTGGTTTCGTTTCCCGACACGGAAACGGGCGAGGAACATGACGATTCGTTCAGACGGCGCCATTTCGAGAAGCGATTCTTTTCCGATGCCACCAACGCCCTCTTCTGCAAGACTTTTCTGGAAAACGCGCTGCGGGACCCTGTCAGCGGGGAGATCGGCAAGTCGATCGTCTTCGCCGTCAGCCAGGATCACGCCGCCCGGCTGGCCCAGATTATGAACCAGATGGCCGACCGCATGTTCCCCGGCATGTACCAGTCCGACTTTGCTGTTCAGGTCACGTCGCAGATAGCCGACGCCCAACAGTTCACCATCAACTTCGCCAACAACAATCTTCTAGGCACGAGCAGATTCCTACCCGACTACAACACCAGCAAGGCCCGCGTCTGCGTAACCGTCGGCATGATGACCACCGGCTATGACTGCCCGGACATCCTCAACCTGGGCCTGTTCCGCCCCATCTTCTCGCCGACCGATTTCGTTCAGATCAAGGGGCGGGGCACGCGTCGGCACAATTTCCTTGTGCAACTGCGCGACGAGCGCATCAAGGAGGATGTGACCCAGCCGGATAAGACTGACTTCAAGTTGTTCGACTTTTTCGGAAACTACGAGTACTTTGAAACCGAGTACAACTATAAACAGATTCTCAAATTGCCTCTTTCCACTGGCCGCGATGATCAGAATGGAAATGGCACTGTCGTTTATCTCGACGCTTACGAGTACGGCGGCGCTGATGTCCTCTCGACCGTCCGCGAGGAGAAAATCGGGCTTAAGGGGATGAAGATCGACCGGATGCTGTTCGAGAAGTTCGCCGACACCGTGCGGGCGGACGAAACCGTTGCCCAGGCGGTGGAGGCGGGCCAGTGGGATCGGGTCATCGACTACGTAAACCGCGAAGTTCTGGACAAGCCGGAGGAGTACTACACCCTGGCCAAGCTGCGCAAGGCCGCGGCCGTGGACCGCCGCCTGACCCTGCGTGAGATCCTGGAGAAGGTGTTCGATATCATTCCAAAATTCAAGTCCAAAGATGAACTGCTGGAAGAGGAGTTCGCCAAGTTCGTCGCCGATTACAAGCCCGATGAGGCCGAGGCCATTCCGGTCATCAGAGCATACTTCAAGGCATACGTAACCAGCGATCTCACACGTCACATCGTCGATTCCAAACAGTTCTCTGTCTTGGCTACGAACGCCGTCTTCTCCATTGGCGACTTCCGCGCCGTACCTAAGAAATATCAGACGCTCGTCCCAGAGTACATCAAAGACTACGTGTCCCTGAACCAGTTTGCCGCCTAGAGGAACCCCATGCTGGACGCCGACACCAAACGCCGCATCGACACCGCCCGCGATATCCTCGTGGGCAAGGTGCCCGACCCCAAGAGCCAGGTCGAGCAGATCACGATCGCGCTCATCTACAAGTTCATGGACGACATCGACGCCACCAGCGAGGAGTTGGGCGGCAAGCGGTCGTTCTTCGCCGGCGAGTTCGCCCGCTACGGTTGGGCCAGGCTGATGCAACCGGGCCTGGGCGGCCACGAGATGCTTAATCTCTACGCCGAAGCAATTGAGCGCATGGACCAGAACGCCGCCATCCCGCAACTGTTCAGGGACATCTTCAGCAATGCCTTCCTGCCCTACCGCGACCCGGAGACGTTGCGCGCCTTTCTCAAGGTGATCGACGGCTTCACTTACGACAACTCGGAGCGACTTGGCGACGCCTTCGAGTATCTGCTCTCGGTGATGGATTCGCAGGGCGACGCCGGCCAGTTCCGCACGCCGCGACACATCATCGACTTCATCGTCTCGATCGTGGACCCGAAGAAAGAGGATGTCGTGCTCGACCCGGCCTGCGGCACGGCCGGCTTCCTCATCTCCTCCTACAAGCACATCCTCGCCGCCAACACCGACGCCGACGGCAACAGCGCGCTGACACCCGACGAAAAGTATCAACTGGCCAGGAACTTCAAGGGCTACGATATCTCGCCGGACATGGTGCGGCTCTCGCTGGTCAATTTGTACCTGCACCGCCTTGTGGCTCCCCTTATCTACGAATACGACACGTTGACCAGCGACGAACGCTGGAACGAGTACGCCGACGTGATCCTCGCCAACCCGCCCTTCATGTCGCCCAAAGGCGGCATCCGGCCGCACAACCGCTTCGGCGTCAAGTCCAAGCGCAGCGAAGTACTGTTCGTGGACTACATGGCCGATCATCTGAACGCGGGCGGCCGCGCCGGCATCATCGTGCCGGAGGGGATCATCTTCCAGAGCCAGAACGCGCACAAGCAGTTGCGCAAAAGGCTGGTGGAGGAATTCCTGGTGGCGGTCGTCTCGCTACCGGCGGGCGTCTTCAACCCCTACTCCGGCGTCAAGACGTCGATCCTGCTGCTGGACAAGGCGCTGGCGCGCAAGACAGACCGCATCGCCTTCTTCAAGGTCGAAAACGACGGCTATGACCTGGGCGCGCAGCGGCGTCCGATTGACAAGAACGACCTGCCGCAGGTGCGGGCTGAGATTGCCGAATATATGCAGAAGTTGCGGGCGGGCGATTCCCAGCCTGCGCCGAACGCTTTGGTGGCGGAGAATACGGCGGAGTACACGGCGGATGATTCGCAACCAGGAAACAGGCTGATTGTGGAAAAGGAGAAGGTCGCCGCGGACGGGGAATACAATCTGAGCGGAGAGCGGTATAGGGAGAGTGGCCCACGAGCGACGGCCTTCCCTTTGGCTGCAATCGAAGAAGTGTGTGAGATCAATCCCCGGAAGAGCGAATTAGCCGGTCTTGATCCAGCAACAAGAGTCTCATTCGTTCCAATGGCTGATCTGAAAGAACATAGGATTACATTTCAGCCTCTTCAGGAGAAGGTTCTATCAGAAGTCTCGGCGAGTTACACCTACTTCAGAAATAATGATGTTCTGCTGGCAAAGGTAACGCCGTGTTTTGAAAACGGCAAGGCTGGAATAGCATGCGGCCTATTGAACGGAATCGGCTTTGGCTCTAGTGAATTCCATGTACTGCGTTCAGGTGAGTTGGTCCTGCCCGAATGGATATATTTCTGTGTCACGCACTCTCAGTTTCGACACTCCGGGATTGCACAAATGACCGGAACCGGGGGTCTCCAGCGAGTGCCACGAGATTTCGTAAAACAATTCGAAGTCCCCCTGCCGCCGCTGGAAGTGCAGCAGGAAATCGTCGCGGAGATCGAAGGCTACCAGAAGGTCATTGACGGGGCGCGCGCCGTCGTCGAGAACTACCGCCCGCATATTCATGTTGGCCCGGACTGGCCGCTGGTGACAATAGGCGAGACTTGTGATCTAATTAACGGACGCGCTTTCAAACCAGCAGACTGGGAGAGTTCTAGTAGCGGTGGCCTTCCTATTGTTAGGATACAGAACCTCAACAACCCTGAAAGCACCTTCAATTATTATTCAGGAGAAGTGAAAGACCGATACATCATTGAAGAAGGCGAGCTTCTCTTCTCATGGTCCGGTTCCCGGGGAACGTCCATTGGGGCGCACATTTGGAAGGGTGGGAAGGCTGTGCTCAACCAACACATCTTCAGAGTCGGCTTCGAAGAGACCCACACAACCAAAATATACTTGCTCCACATTCTCAACAGAGCGGTATCCCAAGTAGAGAAAAACCTCCATGGTGGGGTGGGCCTCGTTCATATCACGAAAGGCAACTTAGAGAGAATCCAGATTCCACTCCCGTCACTGGAAATTCAGAGGGCTCTCATCGCCGAACTAGAAGCCGAGCAAGCCCTCGTTGACGCCAACCGCGAGTTAATCGAACGATTTGAGCAGAAGATTCAGGATGCCATTAGGCGCGTGTGGGGCGAGGAACACATTGTCTGAATCAGGATTGTCAGGATGAAAAGATGGACAGGATGCTCAATGAGCAGGCGAATTCTCAACCGCTGCAATCCTGCAAATCCCCTAATCCCGTAGATCCTGATTCAGACAGGTGAGGAACACATTGTCTGAATCAGGATTATCAGGATGAAAGGATGGACAGGATGCTCCATGACCAGGCGAACTCTCAACCGCTGCAATCCTGCAAATCCCCAAATCCCGTAAATCCTGATTCAGACAGGTGAGGAACACATTGTCTGAATCAGGATTATCAGGATGAAAGGATAGACAGGATGCTCCATGACCAGGCGAACTCTCAACCGCTTCTATCCTGCAAATCCCCAAATCCCGCAAATCCTGCTTCAGACAGGTGAGGAACACATTGTCTGAAGCAGGATTATCAGGATGAAAGGATGGACAGGATGCTCCATGACCAGGCGAACTCTCAACCGCTTCTATCCTGCAAATCCCCAAATCCCGTAAATCCTGATTCAGACAGGTGAGGAACACATTGTCTGAAGCAGGATTATCAGGATGAAAGGATGGACAGGATGCTCCATGACCAGGCGTACTTTCAGCCGCTGCAATCCTGCAAATCCCCAAATCCCGTAAATCCTGATTCAGACAGGTGAGGAACACATTGTCTGAAGCAGGATTATCAGGATGAAAGGATGGACAGGATGCTCCATGACCAGGCGAACTCTCAACCGCTGCAATCCTGCAAATCCCCAAATCCCGTAAATCCTGCTTCAGACAGGTGAGGAACACATTGTCTGAAGCAGGATTATCAGGATGAAAGGATGGACAGGATGCTCCATGACCAAGCGAACTTTCAGCCGCTGCAATCCTGCAAATCCCCAAATCCCGTAAATCCTGCTTCAGACAGGTGAGGAACACATTGTCTGAAGCAGGATTATCAGGATGAAAGGATGGACAGGATGCTCCATGACCAGGCGAACTCTCAACCGCTGCAATCCTGCAAATCCCCAAATCCCGTAAATCCTGCTTCAGACAGGAGAGGAACACATTGTCTGAAGCAGGATTATCAGGATGAAAGGATGGACAGGATGCTCCATGACCAGGCGAACTCTCAACCGCTGCAATCCTGCAAATCCCCAAATCCCGTAAATCCTGCTTCAGACAGGTGAGGAACACATTGTCTGAAGCAGGATTATCAGGATGAAAGGATGGACAGGATGCTCCATGACCAAGCGAACTTTCAGCCGCTGCAATCCTGCAAATCCCCAAATCCCGCAAATCCTGCTTCAGACAGGAGAGGAACACATCGTCTGAATCAGGATTGTCAGGATGAAAGGATGGACAGAATGCTCCATGACCAAGCGAACTTTCAGCCGCTGCAATCCTGCAAATCCCCAAATCCCGCAAATCCTGCTTCAGACAGGTGAGGAACACATTGTCTGAAGCAGGATTATCAGGATGAAAGGATGGACAGGATGCTCCATGACCAAGCGAACTCTCAACCGCTGCAATCCTGCAAATCCCCAAATCCCGCAAATCCTGATTCAGACAGGTGAGGAACACATTGTCTGAAGCAGGATTATCAGGATGAAAGGATGGACAGGATGCTCCATGACCAGGCGAACTTTCAGCCGCTGCAATCCTGCAAATCCCCAAATCCCGCAAATCCTGCTTCAGACAGGTGAGGAACACATTGTCTGAAGCAGGATTATCAGGATGAAAGGATGGACAGGATGCTCCATGACCAGGCGTACTTTCAGCCGCTACAATCCTGCAAATCCCCAAATCCTGTAAATCCTGATTCAGACAGAAGGGGATGAGCCAGATGATCAATGATGACTTGACATATCAGATTATCGGTTGCGCCATGAAGGTGCATAATACGCTTGGGAGTGGGTTTCAAGAAGTGATTTATCAGAGATGCCTTGCGATTGAGTTCAAACGCGCTGGCATTGCTTTCGGTCGAGAGGTGGAACAAACTATCTATTACGATGGCATTGCTGTGGGAACGAGAAGAGCCGATTTTATTGTGGCTGATCGGGTTGTCGTTGAGTTAAAGGCCTTAACCGCCTTGGAGAAAGTTCATATTGCGCAGGCCAAAAACTATGTAGTCGCTTATGGTTTTGAAATCGGTCTCTTGGTCAATTTCGGGGCGGAAAGTCTGGACTACAAACGAATTTTCAACAACCGCAGGAATCCTGCAAATCCCAAAATCCTGTAAATCCTGATTCAGACAAGTGAAGACCAGACAACTGACAGCCATCATCGAACCCGAAGGGGAAGCCTACATCGCCCTATGCCCACAGTTGGACATCGCCAGTCAGGGAGCAACCGGGGCCGAGGCGAGAACAAATCTGAAGGAGACACTGGAACTGTTCTTCGAGACGGCTTCAGCCCCCGAGATTCAGCGCCGCCTGCGAAACGAAGTAGCTAACTGATCTGTAAGGTCAAGATACAGCGAATCGGCGCAAAGAGCAGCATCTTCCGTCCAGAATACTTCACCGTAGTCACCGATTTCGACCTGCTCAAAAGCGCCTGGCTTCTGCCAGTCAGAAAACAGTTCGGTATCGGCCATATCAGACAGATCAATTTCACCTTCAATTCCGTCTGAGTATCGGAGCCAAAGCCTATATCTGCCGCGTGCCTCCAAACCAATGACCCACGGGAACTTCGACCCTTCCTGATATGAAGGAACTCTCAAATCGCTCTTTGTCACTTGTTCGCTCCTTTACCAGAAAACTGTCAGTCCTTTCTTTTCCTATTCTCGCATCTGTTGCAATATTACATCATCGCAAGAGTTTTGTCTTTATTTCAGGCTATTTCCTTGAGTTAGATCTTGTAGAACTGCCACTTGGCCAGGCTATTTTCGGCTCTTGAACATATTGGATAAAGTCCACTGACCACTCCATCAGGCGTTTTCTGGAAATAGGCAATTCGTTCAGTCACCACCCAACATACACCGATGTCACCATCCCAGATTGAGATCGACACAAACCACCACTACCCCGAACTCCGCCGCGGCGTCCGCCAGCTCTGCGCCCGCTTCCCCGGCCCCTACTGGCAGCGGCTGGACGCGGCGCGCGCCTACCCCGTCGAGTTCGTCGACGCCATGACCGCGGCCGGCTTCCTCGCCGCGCTGATCCCGGAAAAATACGGCGGCGGCGGCGCGTCGATCGCCGAGGCCTCGGTCATCCTTGAGGAGGTCAACCGCAGCGGCGGCAACGCCGGCGTCTGCCACGCGCAGATGTACATCATGGGCGCGCTCGTGCGTCACGGCTCGGCGGAACAGCGGGACCAGTGGCTGCCGCCGCTGGCCGAGGGGCGCTTGCGGCTGCAAGCCTTCGCCGTCACCGAGCCGACCGCCGGTTCCGACACCACCCGCATCCAGACGCGCGCCGAACGCGACGGCGACGAGTACCTCATCACCGGCCAAAAAATTTGGACCAGCCGCGCCCTGCATTCGGACCTGATGTTGCTGCTGGCGCGCACGACCCCGCTGGAGGCGGTCACGAAACGCACCGACGGACTGTCGCTCTTCCTGGTGGACCTGCGAACGGCGGACGAACGCGAGTTGACGATCCGGCCGCTTGAAACGATGATCAACCATCACACGACCGAGATCTTCTTCGACGGCCTGCGCGTCCCGGCGGCCAACCGCATCGGCGACGAGGGCAAGGGCTTCCGCTACATCCTCGACGGCATGAACGCCGAGCGCATCCTGATCGCGGCCGAGTCGGTCGGCGACGGCGGCTGGTTCATCGAGCGGTCGGTCGAGTACGCCAATCAGCGCATCGTCTTCGACCGGCCAATCGGCCAGAACCAGGGAGTGCAGTTCCCTATCGCCCAGGCCTACGCCAATTTGCGCGCCGCGGACCTGATGCGCTGGCAGGCGGCGCGGCTGTTCGACAATGAGCAGTCTTGCGGCGCGGAAGCAAACATGGCCAAGATGCTGGCCGCGGACGCGGCCTGGGAAGCTGCCAACGTCTGTCTGCAAACGCACGGCGGCTTCGGCTTTGCCGTAGAGCATGATGTCGAGCGCAAGTTCCGCGAGGCCAAGCTGTACCAGATCGCGCCGGTCTCCAACAACCTGGTCCTGTCCTATCTGGCGCAGCACGTGCTGGGGCTGCCGCGCTCCTACTGATTATTGCGTATTGCGTAAGCACGGGTGGGAACACAGTTCAGATGCCTCTGCCACTGTCACACGTCACCGTAGTCTCATTAGAGCAGGCGATCGCGGCGCCGCTGGCCACGCGCCATCTGGCCGACCTGGGCGCGCGCGTCATCAAGATTGAGCGGCCCGGCGGCGGGGATTTCGCCCGCCACTATGATTCCGCGGCGCTGGGGATGTGCAGCCATTTTGCCTGGGCCAACCGCTCCAAGGAGTCGATGACGCTGAATCTGAAGGCAGAGGCCGGTCAGAAGATCCTCGCGCAACTGCTGGGGCGGGCGGACATTTTTGTCCAGAATTTGGCGCCCGGCGCGGTCGAGCGGCTCGGCTTCGACGACGAGCGCCTGCGCGCCGATTACCCCGATCTGATCGTGTGCCACGTCAGCGGGTACGGCGCGCACGGACCCTACCGCGACAAGAAGGCTTACGACCTGCTGATCCAGGCGGAGACGGGCGTCGTCTCGGTCACCGGCAGCGAGACCGAAGCGGCCAAGACCGGCATTCCCGTCGCCGACATCGCTGGCGGGATGTACGCCTATAGCAGCATCCTGGCGGCCCTGCTCCAGCGTGAACGCGGCGACGGCGGGCGAGTGCTGCATGTTTCCCTTTTCGACGGTCTGTGCGAGTGGATGGGCTTCCCCGCCTACTATGCGCTGGGCGGAACGCGCCTGCCCCGCACCGGCGCCAGCCACGCGGCGATCGCGCCCTATGGCCCCTTTGCCACTGGCGACGGGCGCACAATCCTCTTCGCTATTCAGAATCAGCGAGAGTGGGAACGCTTCTGCGCGGCAGTGCTGGAGAAGCCGGACACGGCGGCGGATGACCGTTTTGCCGACAACAGCCGGCGCGTCCAGAATCGCACGCAATTGCAGCAGGAGATCGAATCGATCTTCGCGGACCTGACTGTGGCGGAGGTAACAGCGCGCATGGAGCGGGCGCAGATCGCCAACGCCGAACTGCGCGATGTGCAGGATTTCTGGCAGCATCCGCAGCTTGTGGCGCGGGGACGCCTGGGCGAAGTGGAGTCGCCCGTGGGGCCGCTGCCGGCGTTGCATCCGGCGACCACCAGTGAAGATTGGCCGCCGCGCTTCGACCCGATCCCGGCGCCTGGCAGTCATACGCGGGCGCTGCTTGCCGAGCTGGATTACGCGCCGTCGGCGATAGAGCAGCTTGAGCGGGATGGGGTCGTGTAAGGCGTAGAGAGGGACGCTCTACAATCACAGTTCAGACAGTCCGGTCTGGCGCAGAGAGGCAACAAAAATGTCCGCAAACACAGATGGTCAGGGGCGCTATTTCGAAGATTTCGCCGTGGGCGACGTGTTCGAACACAGACTGGGGCGCACCGTGCTGGCAGCCGACAATGTGTGGTTCACGCTGCTGACTGTGAACCCGAACCCGATCCATTTCGACGCCCACTACGCCAGCCAGACCGAGTGGGGGCGCCCCCTGGTGGACTCGACCTTTACCTTGGCGTTGGTGACCGGGCTGTCGGTGGCCGACATTTCGCAGAACGCGGTCAATCTGGGCTGGGACGAGGTACGTCTGCCGGCGCCGGTCTTTGAGGGCGATACGATCTACGCCCAGAGCGAAGTGCTGCATCTGCGTCCTTCGAAAAGCCGCCCCCATCAGGGGATCGTCACCGTGCGCACAGTCGGTTTCAACCAGGAAGGCGTCGTCGTCATCGAATTCAAACGCACGCTGCTCGTCTATCGACGCGGCCACGGCCCCCAGATGAGCCGCCCGACTATCCAGGATCGCAGTTGAAAGACAACTGCGTCGCCAGCTGCAGCCGGTCGTTCCTGCCATTCAACGCCCATCCCTATCCCACGGATTCCAGCTCAGGCCCCCCCCTTTCACCCATGACTCGCCTCGACACGCACCGACTGACGCTCATTGCTCTGACGGTGCAGCAGATGCGCTGGCAGCGAGACAACTTTGCCCGGCTGGAGCAGGCTTTGGGGCTGACCGCCAGTGGGCAGCGACTCGAAGACGAGTTGCGCCCGATCGTCTCGCGGGCCATCAGTCACATGCGGCGCAGGCCGCACCATGCGCGCTGGCGTTGCCAGTGGGTAGCCGTGCTGAAGGAGGAGCGCCGCATCATCGGCAACTTGGCGTTCAAAGGGGCGCCGGACCAGGCCGGTGAAGTAGAGATCGGCTACGGCTTCGATCCCGTCTATCACAATCGCGGCCTGGCCACCGAGGCTGTCGAAGCGATGGTGCGGTGGGCGCTGGAGGAGGAGACGGTCAAGGCGGTGATTGCCGAGACGGCCAATACCAATGTGGCGTCAATGCGCGTCTTGCAGAAGGTAGGCTTTGTCATCACCTCGGCGACCGATCGATTCCTGTATTGGAGCATCGATGGTTAGTGGATTGCAGAGTTGTGAGGGTCCAGGCTTACCTGGTTCGGACAAGGGGGAAAAGTCGCTTGGCGGCCTCAATCATTTGCGCACAATGTAGACCTGCTCCGAAGGAAACGTGAGCGACTCCACCTGCCACCCACTGCCCTCGGTAATCGCATCGAAATAGGCTGCGTAATGTTGCGCCATGCCCTTCTTGCGGCCAGCCAGACTGTGGTTGGGGAAGGAGACGATCAGGAGCGGAGCGTCGATCTGGTGCAGGAGCCGCTGTCCCACGCCGCTTTCGATCTGTTCCAGACAGGGCAGCGTCTTGAGGAGGAAGGCGATGTCAGCCGCGGGCGCGCTCATGTCCTCCAGCGCATCGCGCTGCACAGCATTTCCGGCGTAGCCCATCATGTCGAAGAAGCGGTTGAGGAAATCGATCTGGTCGGCGAATATATCGCAGGCGGTGTAGGGTAGGGCCGACGGCAGCGGCATCCACGGGCGCGCCAACGGATGCAGGCCGCAGGCCACATCCAGCACTGAATTGACCGGCGGGAGTCGTTGAAAGAGTTGCCGGTAGAATGTGTCGAGCAGGGGCAGCCGCTCGTAGGTAGAGGCGTGGGCGGCCATCAGACGGCGCAGAATCGGACGCACGGAATCGTCGTCACTGGGCGCGCCGGCGTCCCGCTCAAACGTAATGGAACCGATTGCCGCTTGCAATTTGCGCAGCGCTTCGTCGTAGTCAAGATTCTGGCGGAAATAGACTGCCGCGCTCTGGTGCAACTGATTCTTAGTCGCTTTGACGGTCTCTTTGAGGGAGCGGCCCTTAGCCAGTTCGGCCGCGGCAATGGTGCGCGCCAGCCCTTGATGAACGGAACGATATTTGCGGGCGGCCAGGAGCGTTTCCAGCACGCGCCCTAGCTTGTCATTGGGCTGCTGCGGGGCGGAAGCCATTTTCGTCCTGAACGGTGGATCGCAAAACAAGGAGGTTAGCGGCAAAAAGGTAGGCGGTCAAGGCATAGTGTTCAATACCAAGCGACGGTGTCTGTAGCACCACAGGGAGACCACAAGATGGCAAGCATCACGCATTGAAACCGAACCCGTGTACCGACACCCAATATGCCCTCTTGCTGAGGTGCGGTGCGCCCTCTGGACTTTGGACATGTTCCAGCCACTACGCCAAAGTTATGCTGCATCCCCGTTCGCATTGACCTCCGCCCCGGCGGCAGCGTCCTCCGCATCCTGCAACAGTCTCAAAAGCGCTTTACGGTCCGCGGCACTCATGCCCGCCAGTCTCTCCTCCACGTCGAGTCCCGCCAGTCTTTCTGCAGGCGAAATCGTTTCAAGAATTCGCCGCCGCAATGTCTCGCCGACATTTTCAGGCTTGGTCGTTTCGAGAACAAAGTCCCGCACCTGTTCCCCTATCTCCAATATCTTCTCCGGGGTCAACCCTCTTTTCATCTCATCCTCTCCTTGCTCTTTCATTGTCGTTCGCAGCCCTAGTATGTAGGACTGAAGATCGGCTTCCTCCTGCGCTGTGGGCATATCCAGCGTCGCAAACGCCGTCTCTCGCTCCTGAGAACGGCTGGAAAATATCTTGACATAGGCGTTGTGAGGCTGTGGCTCCAGACGGTTCAGCGCCAGCAACCACACACGGCGCAGCAGGGGTAGGGAGCTGCGAAAGACGCCCTTCTGCACTTCTTCATAGCCCCACGACGCCAGCCGCTCGTTGCGCGGCGTTTTGGCGCTCAGCAATACGGTCATCACCTCCTTCTCAGACAATCTTTGCCCTTGACGTTAAAAATGATCGTAAGCGACCGCCTGGGCGAGCGCAGACTCGTTCGCCGATTCCGAGTACTTGAACTCGACCAGAACATGTCCCGCCGCGTTGTCGCGCACGCCATCCGGCAGCCGCGCCCGCTGCGCTGCATTCCACGCATCTCCCTCGCGCCGCAGGAGAAGAATATCCGCTCTGGGCGAGTCGCCCAGGAGTTTCGGCTCAAGGTCTACTTTTATCTGCACCTGCGTCAATGAATAATGCCAAAGTGTGCCGAGAACCTTATGAGAATCAGTAAGGACCGTTTTCGGGGTCATATACAAGACCGGTGGGGGCTGCAACGTGCTCCTGCGCGGCATAGGTGGCACGTCCAGGTGATGAAATGCAGGATTCGATTTCTAAAAACGATGCCCGCCATGTGGTAACGAGATGGTCGAACCTGGACGATAAGCTGGCGATGATGTTTCTGTAGTCACCACTTATTCTGCGCCCCTTTTCGTTAGCAACCGTCTTCCACCCGCGGAAGTGAAGAAGCGCTGTCGCTAATTCGATGGGCTATTCCCTCCCGCCAAAATCGCGTTGTTGCTGTTTCAGGGCACGGCTGACGTCCCGTTCAGCGTCCCGTCTGGCAATCGACTGGCGTTTGTCGTACTGCCTCTTGCCGCGCACCAACGCGATCTGGACTTTGGCCAGGCCGGCGGCGTTGATGTACATGCGCAACGGCACAATCGTCCAGTTGCGCTGGGTGGCGCACTCATGCAGGTGATCGATCTGCCGTCTGTGCAGGAGCAGCTTGCGCGAGCGGGTCTCCTGATGATTGGCGCGATTGCCTTGCCTGTACTGGGCGATATGCACGCCCATCAGCCAGGCCTCGCCATCGCGCACGAGTACAAAACCCTCTCGCAGGTTGACCGCGCCGGCGCGCGCCGATTTGATCTCCGTACCGGTCAGAGAGATTCCGGCTTCGAACGTCTCCTCGATAAAGTAATCGTGGCGGGCTTTACGGTTTGTGGCGATGGTCCGTGGCCCGGTCGCCATCGTTTGCTGCTTTTTCTTGGCCAATTTCAATGCTCGCTATATCTGTCCTCATCGGCCCTTGCAGGGCGTACAGCCTGGCAGACGGCACACAAGGCTCGGCTTAGAAGGGTCGCTTTGCCCAAAATGCCGCTTACTCTTCGGCACTGAGAAGCTCGATGGCACGCTCAAGTTGCGGGTCTTCATCGTTTTCGCGCTGCTCATTTGTGAGTTCGACCACAATATCCGGTTCCAATCCAGTGCCATTGATAGAACGGTCAGCCGGTGTATACCAACGGGCGATCGTCACCCGCAAAAGGCTCTCATCGCTAAGGGTGTGGGGCAACTGCACGCTCCCTTTCCCGAAGGTTGTTACGCCAACCAGGCGCGCCCGGCCCACGTCTTGCAAGGCGCCGGCCACGATTTCGCTGGCGCTGGCGCTGCTCTCGTCAACCAGCACGACCAGAGGCAGATCTTCGGGCACAAGGGCTTCGCCTTCAGTATCGTAAATCTCTTCCGTGCCGTCGCTGAAACGTTCGATCAGCACGCGCTCGTCTTCAAGAAAGACGCTCGTCACCTTGATCGCCTCCCGCAGCAGGCCGCCGGGATTCCTCCGCAGATCGAGAATCAGGCCCTGCGTCTCGTCCGTCAGCAGTTCATCAAGCGCGGCGCGCAGCTTGGCGCTGGCGTCGTCGGAAAAGCGTTGGAGATGTACATAGGCATACTCATCATTCTCCCCGTACACCTCGCTATCGATGACGGGAATCTCGACCCGATCGCGGGTCACGGGAACGTCAAAGGAGTCCTCCTGGCCTTCGCGGCGGATTGTCAGCACCACTTCGGTGCCGCGCGGCCCTTTGATTATGTTGATCGCCTCGGTCAGATTGGACAGATCGGCCACTTCTTCCCCGTCAACAGCGATGATCAGATCGCCGCGGCGGATACCGGCGTTCCAAGCAGGCTGATCTTCGAAAGGTTCAACAATGCGGACCGCGCCCTCCTCTTCAGCCCACTCAACAAATGCGCCTATGCCTTCAAAGCTGCCTTCAATGTTTTCCATAAACCTGGCGGCTCCCGTCGGAGTCAGGAAGCCGGTGTTTTCGTCGTCGAGCGTGTCCAGCACACCGCGAATGGCGCCGTAGCTGCGCTCCGTGTGGGAGGGCAGTTCACCATAGAAGTCCTCCTCAAGCAGCCCCATCGCCTCCCAGAAGATCTCCATATCTTCCGGCGCCAGCGCTCGCTCCGTCTCCGCTGCAGCCGCCGCCGCGCTGGGGGCCGTTTCGGAACTGCTCATGCGGCCAATCAAGAAACCAAAGCCGGAGCCAACCGAAAATGTGAGCGCCGCAATCAGCAAGACTACACATCCGGTAAGCTTAAGTTGCTGCCGGGGCGACATCTGCTTGTCCAGGTTGAACTTGGTCAGCGCCGCGCGTCCAACATCTCTGCCCATAACGAGAATTCCTCAGACAATACAATGGTGGCGAACCACTGCGACGGAAGCGCACGCTGTCCTGTGCATCAACGAGAGAGCGACAAGGCGACGCTTTCGAACAAATGAACTTACTGGAAAATTGTACCATACCGTTCAGCCGCAGGAAAGCAACCCAGCATCCAAACTGAAATGTATTGAGGTGGGAAACCGGCGTCGGCTACAACATTGCGTGTTGCGTCTTACGTGTCGCGAAAGGACAGACGAAGAGATTGACACGGTATTGGGGCAGTGGGGATTCTTTGGCGGGTATGGAAAGGGCTATAATGAGAGCCACGACGGTGATCAGGAACAAAGTGCGCCAGCGGGGCAGTGTCTCTTGGCTAGAGAGAGTTGCAAACCTGTGCGTCCTTTGTCCCTGGGCCATCTGATAGGTTGGCTTCGCAACGACCGGAGGATGAGGAATGACGATCAGAACAGAGGACATTCAGCGCCCGCCGCGGGCGTTGATCGAGGGTCTGGCGGAGATCGGCGCGGCCACTGCCAGCGGTGAGTTGAGCCGCCTGGGAATCAGCGACGCACAAATTCGGGGGCCGCAGCCATGGACGCCCGGCAAGGTTGTGGCAGGCCCGGCGCTGACGCTTCAGTTCATGCCCAAGCGGGAGGACCTCTACGGCGTGGACGAGTACAACGACCCGGAGCAGCAGCTTCACCGCCATGTCCTCTACCATACCCAGCCGGGGGACATTGTGGTCGTTGATGCCAGGAGTAATATGGCCAGTGGCGTATTCGGCGAGATGATGCTGACCTATTTCCAGGGGCGGGGCGGTGTCGGCGTGGTCATCGACGGCTGTATCCGCGACTTCCCCAAGGCCCAAGAGTTGGAACTGGGTCTGTGGCTACGGGGCGTCACCCCCAACTTCCACACGCAGACTAATATCTTCCCCGTTGCCGTCAACGTGCCGGTCGCCTGCGGCGATACAACCGTGATGCCCGGTGACATAATAGTCGCAGACGACGATGGAGTCGTTGTCGTACCCATCGCGCTGGCGCCGGAACTGCTGGAGAAGGCCGGCGAACACACGGAATGGGAGGAGTTCTCACGCATGAGGCTGGCCGAGGGCGGCGACCTGCGCAAATACTACCCCTTGCGGGATGACGCCCAGGCCGAATACGAAGCCTGGCGGGCACAGCAAGAGGGTTGAACTCGCGAAAGGTCTTGTTCCAAGACGGCGGTTGCGGCGGGTGTATCCAGGATTATTGTGGGTGCATGCCAATTGATTGTCCGTCAAGTGAGGCCAAACCCATCGACCTGGTCGAAGCCGCCAATGGTCAGGCAAATCTTCCCAATGATCTGGAATACGCCCTGTGAGAGGGGTGCATCCCAGATTTGGGGTTGTCCAGAGTAGCGGGCTGAGCATCCCAGCGTAACTCCCCAGAGGTAGCCAGAAACTCGCCCCCATTTTGGGATGCACCCTGTGAGAGGCCCGGCCGCACACCATAACAAGAGTGTGATATAATGTCGGTCGAGCAGGCATCCGGCCGAGCCAGACCCCGTTGCACTCCCCGGCCGCCTGCCGGCAGCGACGGCCTCCGCAAATGCAAACAAGACGTTCTCCTTCGTATAGTAATCGGAGAGGGGGGGGGGGTAAAGCGGACATTTTTCCTGAACGTTTAGTAATCGCGCTCATATAGCGAAGCGGTAGCGCATCCAACAATCGCGCTCGGGTACCCTCTGGGCGTGCGCAGCGGTAGCGCATTCAGCCATTCCTTTTGAAGATTTTTTGGCGGACTTGTCTTCCATTGGCGCGCCAATACAAGAAATCATCAAACCCGCCGTCAATACGTCCGCATCCAGACCTGGGAATCTCTTCCTCTGTCAACTACAGGTCAGGCCAACCTGCCAACGCAACGGCTCCTGCCATCATCGCCCAAAAATCTCGGATCCACCCGTGGCGGCAGCGGAGCTGGAGAGAACCGATCGTCATGTGGTATGATCGTGCTGCCGTCTTCAATTCCAGAAAGGTCTTGGTATCGTTCCGGTGTCTTCCTTCGCCGAATCCAAACGCATGCCCGGCAGCGAGTGGCTGAAGAACCGTCCACGGCTATTGGAGGCGATTTACGCGGCCTCGAAGTCGGCCCTGCGCTTCGTTTACCCTCTGCTGAAACGCGTCGCGCCGGCGCGGTGGACGGAGCGCGTTTTCGTCTGGAGTGAAGAAATCTCCAAGGGCTATCTGTTCAACTGCCAGATGTGCGGTCAGTGCATTCTCCACAGCACCGGCATGACCTGTCCTATGAACTGCCCGAAGAACCTGCGCAACGGACCTTGCGGCGGCGTGCGCCAGAACGGTCACTGCGAGGTGATCCCGGAGATGCCCTGCGTTTGGGTGCAGGCGTGGCAGCGGGACGCGCAGATGGGCCGCTACGGCGGCGAGATCCAGCTTCTGCAGCCGCCCGTGAACCGCTCATTGCAGAACAGCAGCGCGTGGCTGAATCTGCTGGATGGGGTTGACGCGCAGCGCCCATCCGGCTGGTCGACGATTGAACTGGAAGAGGTCGATTCGGCATAGGCCCTGTCCGGCCGCGCCGAATCCCGCGCCTTTTTCGAGCAGAGACGCAGCGTACAACCTTAAGCCGCAGCTGTTCCCACCCCTTCTGCCTTGCTCATGGAACGTCCAGACCAATCTCCCTCTGATAGCGAGCAGGAACCGCTTGCGATCGGCTCCCGTTTCCAACAGGTGTTGCGCGGTGGCCACTTTGCCGTGACCGCGGAACTGAACGCGCCGGATTCCGCCGACCCGAAGGATGTCTACGCGAACGCGCTGGCGTTGGGGGATGTGTGCGACGGCATCAATGCCACGGACGGCTCGGGCGCCAACTGCCACATGAGCAGCGTCGCCTGTTGCGCGCTGATGGCGAAGGCGGGCTATGAGCCGATCTTGCAGGTGAGCTGCCGCGACCGCAATCGCATCGCCATTCAGGGCGACCTGCTGGGCGCGGCCGCGCTGGGCGTCCGCAATGTACTCTGCCTCACCGGCGACGATGTAAGCGCGGGTGACCAGCCGGAGGCCCGCCGCGTCTTCGATTTCGACGCGCTGCAACTGCTGCGCACCGCCCAGATCATGCGTGATCGGGGCGTACTCCTGAGCGGGCGCAAGCTCACGACACCACCAAGTTTCTTCCTCGGCGCGGCCGCCAACCCCTTCGTGCCGCCGCAAGATCTGCGCCATCTACGCCTGGCGAAGAAGATCGAGGCCGGCGCGGAGTTCATCCAGACGCAATACTGTTACGACGTGCCGATCTTTGAGGGGTTCATGCGCCGGGCGCGCGATATGGGGCTGCACGAGCTGGTCTACATGCTGGTGGGCGTGGGGCCGCTGCGCTCCGAGCGCGCCGCGGAGTTCATGCGCAGCCGCGTGCCCGGTGTGCATATCCCCGATGCGGTCGTGGACAGGTTGGCGAAGACGCCGAGAAAGCAGAAAAGGGAAGAGGGCATCCAGATCTGCGTGGAGATCATCGAGCAGGTACGGCAGATCGAAGGAGTGCATGGCGTCCACATAATGGCCTACCGCCAGGAAGAGGCCGTGCCTGAGATTGTCGAGCGTGCCGGGATATCGCGAGCGCGGCCGCAAGAATGACTTTTCACTTCCCATTCAAATGCAAAGAGCTACCGGCAAAGGTAGCTCTCGCAGCAGTGTATTGAGATTACTGTACCGATTGATTCTGCCTCTACTCGTTCTGCAGATGCTCCACAACCCACATCTGGGCTAACGCGGTTGCCTCAATACCCCTCTTTTCCGCCTGATGACGGAGTTCATCCAACATGCTGGAACTCAGGCGAATCGTGAGAGTCTGCGACAAATCGGGCGATACTGTCACCCTCTCGCTCGGCACCTCCCTGAACTCGTCGGGGTAATCCAGAAAGTCGTGCGTATCAAACCACTCCGCTATCTCTTGGCGGCTCTCGAATTCTGGGATTCTCTGCTCTTGCTCGTTGTCAGTCATTGGATTCGCTTCTTTGGATATAGCTTTTTCTCTGCTTTCGGGATGAGGGATGAGCCGTTACAGGGTAGTATTGTCCTCCCCCTATCGGATCTAGAATGACCGTAAGGAATCTGCCATCTCGAGTACGTCCAATAATTCCAAGCCTTCCTTTTTTGCCCTCAAAAGTCTGAAAGAATCCCATAAACACTTCTTCTACTTCTTTCTTAGTTACGTCGTGTCTTGCAATATGGTTAACATTCCATTCGTCCCACTGTAATTTTTCTAACTCTACCATGTTTTTTTCCTTTCAAGTAATTTTCATGTACTCAAGTAAATGGCTCTTGATATAACTGTTAGTGTCTTGCCTTGCAGGATGTTCCTGCGACCTTACGCTTGAAAATATCTCCATTGATTTTCCTCCTTAGATCGTAACTACTAAGGCATAGGATAAAGGGCCAGAGATCAAATAGAATGCTAACAGGAAGCTAATGCGAAACCAATGGTAGGAGTGGTAGAATTGGGAATTATGAGCAACTCGTTGGCAGTAGATCGTGAGCAACTGAAGCGATTAGACCAAGAGAGTCTGATCGAGTTGATTCTGGCATTGCGAGAGCAAGTGGCTGCGCAGCAGGTGTTGATCCAGGAATTGCAGGATCAGTTGGCGAAAGACAGTAACAATAGCGGCAAGCCACCCAGCAGCGATGGTCTGAAGAAGCGCAGAAGACAGAGTCTGCGTCAGTCGGGCCAGCGGCCGCGTGGGGGGCAACCTGGTCACAAAGGGCAAACCTTGACGCAAGTGGCGGAACCGCATCATGTCATCCTTCATACGCTACAGGACTGCCCGCACTGCCAAACAGACCTGAAGGGGGTCGGCGCCAAGGGGCATGTGAAACGGCAGGTGTTCGACATGCCGCCGGTTGGCATCGAAGTCACAGAGCATCAGGCAGAGGTCAAGCAGTGTCCTGGCTGTGGCGCCCATGTGAAGGAGGCTTTTCCAGCCCACGTGACCCAACCGACCCAGTATGGCCCGCGTCTGAAAGCGCTCGCCTGCTACCTGTATGGCCAACAGTACATCCCCTTGGCGCGTATCAAAGAGTTGCTGACCGCGCTCTACGGCGATGCGCCCTCGGAGGCGGTCATACTCGCCGCCGCCCGTCAACTTGTCAGCCGGAGCCAAGCGACTCTGGAACACATTCGCGCACAACTCATCGCTGACCCGGTCGTCCACTTCGATGAGAGTGGGTTGCGTGTCGAGGGGCGCTTGCAGTGGCTGCATGTGGCCAGCACAGCCAGGCTGACTTACTACCATGTCCATGGCAAACGAGGTCATGTCGGCATGCGAGACGCTGGCATCTTGCCCCGCTACCAGGGCGTTGCTCTGCATGACCACTGGGCCCCCTATCTCCAGTTTAGCGACTGCCAGCACGCTTTCTGCAACGTCCATCATCTGCGCGAGTTGCGCTTTGTGTTCGAGCAATACGGCCAAGCATGGGCTGAGAAGATGGCTCGTCTGTTATGCACCATCAAAGCCGAAGTCGCATCCACCCCAGAAGCGCACACTGTGTTACCCCCAGAGCGCTTGGCCTACTACGAGGCCGAGTACGATGCGCTCATTGCCCAAGGCTTGGCCGCTAACCCGCCGCCCAAGCCGACCCGACCCAGAGCACGCGGCCGCCCCAAACAAGCGCCGCCCAAAAACTTGCTCGACCGCCTGCACAAGCATAAATCTGGCGTCTTGGCCTTTATGTATGATTTCCGCATCCCCTTTGACAACAACCAGGTCGAACGCGATGTGCGCATGATCAAGGTTCAACAGAAAGTCTCCGGTTCCTTCCGCACACAAGAGGGCGCCGATACCTTCTGTGCCATTCGTTCCTATATCTCAACCGCTCGCAAACACGGTCACAATGCCATTGATGCCATCTACAACGCATTTATTGACCAGCCATTCTTCCCTTCCACATACCAGGCTTAGTAGTTACCATCATCGTAGCAACTCAGCCTCGTCTGGGAGGTTGTTTGAAAAGGTACGGTCATCGGTCAAAAAGACCAATAATGACTGCCGGAAAGCGTGAATCCTCCATCTACACGCCATAATTCGCACCATTTGTGCCGTATTGACCCGAACCTGACCTTTTCAGACAGATTCCAAACACGATTCATTACACTTGGATGACTTGGTTGCCCATTGAAAGGCGCACATTGGGTAATGGCTGAGTAGTTACCTTAGATCTAGTAACTTTAGTTTCCCGCTAATCTCCCATTTGAACTTTTATCCTCCTCATAAATAAAAGTTTTGGCACACTCCAACGTAGTTTCGCCGCAATCACATATAGCCAGAATTGAACTGCTAGCCAGTTTGCTTCGGTACATTCACACTGCATTTCGATTGTTAATGTGCCAACAAAGTCTCGTCAGTGTTTGTTTGCCCGGCGGAGATACGCCGAGAAAACTTCGCAAAAACGGCCCTCTATCTTAGCAGAAAAATCAAAGAAAGCCAAGGGGTTTTTGTTAGCATTTTGTTAATGTTTTGTTAGCGTTCAGCTACTCAGAGGTGTGAGCGCCGCGGAGTTCATGCGCAGCCGCGTGCCCGGCGTGCATATCCCTGATGCAGTGGTGGACAGGCTGTCGAAGACGCCGAGAAAGCAGAAGCGGGAAGAGGGTATTCAGATCTGCGTGGAGATCATCGAGCAGGTACGGCAGATCGAAGGAGTGCATGGCGTCCACATCAGGGCCTATCGCCAGGAGGAGGCCGTTCCAAAAATCGTCGAGCGTGCCGGGATTGCGCGTGGTTAGCAGTTTTCAAGAAGAGGACACGTATGAATTACAGAACAATGGAGCTTTCTTGGACGCTAACTCGCCTTGAACCAATTTCTATCAATTTCCACAACTTCAACCGTTCTTGTATTCACACCGAGATTGAGTTCCTTTAGTCGGTCTACCAGGAGTGTGCCATCTATCAAGTCTATTGGGGGCGCGCCATCTCGCGTGGCTTCTTTGTAGGCGCCACCTGTGAAGACTCCGGTTGTCAAAATCACCCCTTTGTCAGCACGTCCTTGCATCGCGCCCCGAAAATCTCTAACTGTGCTTGCGGAAACGCTGCCACTGCAACGCTTACATTGAAACAGAACGGGGAAGCTAATCAGCCCGGCAAGACGGATAATGCCTTTGCCGTCAATTCCACCATCTCCTGACTTGCCCGTTACTTCTACCTCAATGAACCCGGATTCACGCAACAGCCTTTGACATAGGCGTTCGAAGGCCTCAAATGGGATTTCACGAAGAATTCCCAGCAGGTGTTCACGCCAAACAGCGGTTTCTTCCGAGTCATTTTCGACAAGGCCATCCTCAAGGTCTCTGGGGACTTCCTCGCCGGTTTTTTCTTGTTCAGAAGTCGCCAAGGATCTGACGGATTTGATATATCTGCTGACCGCTTGCGGATCCACACTGTTCGTTTCATGGCCTTTCGATGTAAGAGACCAAATGGCTCTCTTTGAGTTGTCTATCAGCCCGTACTGTTTTAGGTAGGTTCTTGCCCAGGCCAGATTGTACTCCAGGCTTGTCTGACTTCCCTCTCCGTGAGGTATTTCCGTGAGTTCAGGTGGAAGGACCAGACGTGCAATCACATGGTTGGTTATTTCTTTGAGGGTGGCGCTGCCGCCCAAGGAGCGAATCGCGTCGAGAGTTGGATTCAGCAAGTCAAAGTTTGTTGGAACTTTATCTGAAGCTGATCTATCAGCCATAGCAAGATCTCCAGCGTTTTGTTTTTCGTCATCCCATCCACAACAACCTACCCGTTCGGCAATACAAAATAGAAGCGCGCGCCCCCTTCGAAGCGGTTCTCGGCGCCGATGACGCCGCCGTGTGTTTCGACGATGGCCTTGGCGATGGTCAGCCCGAGGCCGGAGCCGCCGCCCTTGGCGCGGCTGCGGGACTGCTCGCCGCGGTAGAATTGCTCAAAGATTTTGGACAGACTTTCGACAGGGATGCCCGGCCCGGAATCGTACACATCCACGCGCACGCCGCCCACTACGCCCTGCGCGCTGACCGACACAGCTCCACCTGACGGAGTGTGCTGCACAGCATTGCCGATCAGATTGGTCAGCACGCGTCCGACGAGTCCGGCGTCAACCCACACAGGATCGACGCGCGGGTCGGCGCTTCCGGACAGGCCGATTCCGAGTTCTTCGGCCTTCACGGCAGAGCTCTCCAGCGTGTCGGAGATCAGATCGGAGAGGGAGATGGGCTGCCGCTCAAGATGCAGGCCGCCGGCTTCGATCTGGGCCATCTCGAACAGCTCGTCGATCAGAGAGGAAAGGGAGGCCGCGTCGCGCTGAATCGTGCGCAGATAGCGCTGCGCCTGGGTCGGCTCGGTCACGACGCCGTCTGTCAGCGCCTCCACCAGCGCCCGGATCGAGGCCAGGGGCGTGCGCAGATCGTGGCCGATCCAAGCCAGCAGATTGCGGCGCAACTGCTCCGTCTCCCGCTGCTGCCGCTCTGCCTCCTCCAGCCGGGCAGCCATCTGATTGAAGGTATGGCCCAGCTGCGCCAGTTCATCCTTGCCCACCACCTCCACGCGCACATCCCGCCTGCCGTCGGCGATCGCGGCGGCGGCGCTCCCCACCCAATGTATCTTCTCCGACAACGCTGTCGAAAGGAAATACCCAAGCGCGGTGGCGATGCCGCCGGCAAAGATGAGCAGCACCGCGGCCAGGCGTAGGTCATGATTGCTGGCGAACATCAGTCGGGCGATCACAAACACGTTGAGGAAGGTCAACAGGCTGGCAAAACCGTATCCGCCGAGAAGGGTCCAACTAAGGCGGGGGGAGTAGTGCAGCCAGCCCAGACGGTAGACCAGATAGACCGCAGCCACGGACAGAAGCGCGGTCGCCGTCAGGAACAACGCCATCGCCCACAGATCGTCCAGCGGTGGATCGAGAATCGCCAGGAACAGAAGCAGCCCGCCAACGACGGCAATGATGACGCCGGCAAGAAAGCGTATAGACAGCGAAACAGGTGACGGGAATGTGGTTGTCGTATTCATGGAACGAAGCCTCGATAGATGGTGAGGCGCACACATTGCCCGCCTCGCTCATTGCTCTCCCGGTTCGAAGCGATACCCTACCCCCCAGACCGTGATGATATGGCGCGGATTCGACGGGTCCTCTTCGATCTTCTCGCGCAGACGCCGCACATGGACGGTAACCGTGCTGGCGTCGATGAACTCTGCCACGCCCCAGACCCGATCCAGAAGTTGGGAACGGTTGAAGACCTGCTGGGGATTGCTGACGAACATCCACAACAGATCGAACTCCTTGACCGTCAGGGCAATCTCCTTTCCCTCGACGGTCACCTGGCGGGTGCGGGGGTCAATGCGCATGGAGCCGACGGTGACCGGTTGATCGCCGCCGGGGGGGGCGGGCGCCTGCTGGGTACGCCGCAGCACGGCCTTGACCCGGCTGACCAACTCGCGCGGGCTGAAGGGTTTGACGACGTAATCATCGGCGCCCAATTCCAGGCCGAGGATGCGATCGATCTCATCTTTGCGGGCGGTCAACAGAATGATGGGAATCTCGCTATTGGCCCGCACCTGCCGCGTAATTTCGTATCCATCCACGCCAGGCAGCATCACATCCAGAATCAGCAAGTCCGGCGGGTCGGTCCGAATCAGATCCAGCGCGGCTCGCCCGTCGCCGACGACAGTGGGAGCGAATCCCATCTGCTCGAGGTACAGGCTCACCACCTCTCGAATGCTCGGTTCATCATCGACGACGAGTATCTTTACGCCGGTCATGGGGCGTGGAGTTCCTCGCATGAAGGCCACGGGGAGAGTACGAGCGGCCAAGAGTTAAGAATTCGGTAATTTCTTTTACTGACAGAGACTTTTTTATCTGGTATAATAAGTTTGGCGGATTTTTATTCGACATTATTGTGGCATAACAATTGCAGATGACCAACCTTTAGGGAGGAATACCCCATGCAATTACGAAAACCGCTTTCTTTGCTGCTTATTGCAATGTTGCTGCTCTCTACCTCTGTTGTGCTGATTCCCGCGGGCAACGCTCTGGCGGGGAACGGGCCAACATTGGAATCGAGCCATGACGGAGATGACGAAGAGATGATGGAGGGTGCGGTCACCTTCCTGGTACGCATCGAGAACGTCTCCGGCGACTCCGATCTGCCCACACCGTTTGCTCCGGGCGTCTGGGTGCTGCACAGCGAAGCCGGCCCCCTCTTCACGACCGGTGAAGCGGATCGGGGCTACGGGTTGGAGGCCCTGGCCGAGGACGGCAACCCGGCCAACCTGTTTGATGCCTTGAGCGGCATGGACCTGCATGCGGGCGTCTTCAATACGCCTGCCGGCGCCGACGGCCCTGGGCCGCTTCTGCCCGGCGGCGCGTACGAGTTTGAGGTGAAGGCCACGCCCGATACGCCCTATCTTTCCTTTGCCACCATGTTCGTGCAGTCCAATGACCTGTTCGTCGGCCCGGACGAGGCGGGCATCGCCCTCTTCGATATGGACGGCATGGCAATGGATATGATGCACGACGTAACCGCGGACCTACTCTTGTGGGACGCGGGAACGGAGGAAAATGAGGAGCCGGGCGCAGGCCCCAATCAGGCTCCCCGCCAGTCCGCTGCCAACACCGGCCCGGCCGATGGCATGGCAACCGTGCATGTCGTGGATGACGGCTATACCTATCCTGATGTCTCCGCCCTTGTCAAGGTCACCATCGAGCCGGTCATGATGATGGACGATGGAATGGACAAGGAGATGGCCGACAAGGACGACATGGTGGCCGACAAGGACGACATGATGGCCGGCGACGCCATGATGGGCGAGATCATGCTGATGGAGGACGGCGACACACCCTACACCGTGGTGGCCGGCGACAAGTTAGGCTCCATCGCCAGGCGCGCCTATGGCGATAGCAAGTACTGGTCCGTCATCTGCAGCGCCAACTCGCTCGAAGACTGTAACCTCCTCCATGTCGGCGATGAGTTGATGCTCCCCACCCATGCCAATGCCATGTCCATGATGGAAGAGAAGATGATGATGGACGAGAAGGAAGGCATGATGGGTGAGAAGGACGAGATGATGGCCGACAAGGATGACATGGATTCCGACAAAGACGACGCAATGGCCGATAAGGACGACATGATGTCGGACAAAGACGACATGATGGCCGGCGACGCCATGATGGGCGAGATCACGCTGATGGAGGAAGGGGACACGCCCTACACCGTGGTGGCCGGTGACACGTTAGGCTCCATTGCCAAACGCGCCTACGGCAACAGCAAGTACTGGTCCGTCATTTGCAGCGCCAACTCGCTCGAAGACTGTAACCTCCTCCATGTCGGCGATGAGTTGATGCTCCCCACCCATGCCAATGCCATGTCCATGATGGAAGAGAAGATGATGATGGACGAGAAGGAAGGCATGATGGGTGAGAAGGACGACATGATGGCCGATAAAGGCGACATGAAGTCTGACAAGGACGACATGATGGCCGATAAAGGCGACATGATGGGCGACGACGCCATGATGATGGAAAAGATCGAGTTGATGGAGGAGGGCCTCACACCCTACACTGTGGTGGCCGGGGACACGTTAGGCTCCATCGCCGCTCGCGCCTACGGCCACAGCAGGTATTGGGGCGCCATTTGCCTCTACAATACTGAAGTGACGGAGGACTGTGATCTCATCCATGTCGGCGATGAGTTATCGCTACCTTCCCAGACCGATGCCGATCTTTTCTTCGACGAATTGGATGCCATGGGGCCTGACCCGGACTCGGACGAAATGGAAAAGAAGTCGGACGAATGAACGGCAATCGCCGAGTGAAGTAGGGAGGCGCGCAGTGCGCGCCTCCCTTTGTACCCCTCAGAGTAAATAAACCGTGATAACTCGAACGAAGGGACTGACCGACAACTCGGTCGAACGGCACTACCTCCCAGGTTTCGGGCATGCGTTCGCCGTTCGATTGAGCAATGCGCAACGCCAGAGCGTGCGGCACTATTGGTACGCTCTGCTGACTTTCGTCTGCGGACTGATTCTGGCCGGCTGTGTTTTGCCGGAATCGACACCCACCCAGAGCGATCAGAGTGAGAAGGTTGGAGCGATTCAGACCCGGATCGCGGAAACGCGGGCCGAACAGGCCGCGGCCAAAGAAGAAGCGCTGGCCGCCGAATCCGACGCAAACGATGGGGCGGAAGAGCAGACAATGACATCTGATGAAACGGACTCCGCGTTGGTCGTTGGCCCGACCGTGCAGCAACTGGAGCTTCTGGCCAAGTTGCGGCCCCAGGGTGAAGCGCCGGAACTGTTCAACAAGGTATGGCTGAACTCCGAACCGCTCAAGTTGGCGGACCTGCGGGGCAAGGTCGTGCTGGTTGAGTTCTGGACATATGGGTGATACAACTGCGTCAATGTAATTCCCTCGTTGAGGGAATGGCACCAGAAGTACGCGGACGACGGTTTTGTCATCATCGGCGTTCACACTCCGGAGTTTACACACGAACGGGATGTGAACAACGTCGAGAATGCGCTACAGCGGCTGACAATTGAGTTCGCTGTCGCCATCGACAATGATTGGAAGACCTGGCGCTCCTACCACAACCGCTATTGGCCGGCGATGTACTTTATCGACAAGACCGGTCAGATCCGTTATCTGAAGATTGGCGAAGGCCAGTATGACTATTCCGAGTCGGTGATCCAAGCGCTCCTCGCAGAACCGCATACTTCCAATTGACGGGAGGCGGTAGATTTTGCGCGCAGGGGTAGGCCGTGCCGCGCCCCTGCGTATCTGCCTCTTAATCTTCGCTTACTACTCTCCGCGCCATTTGTGCATAGCCTCAAGGCGCCATCTGTAGCGAGTGCCTTCTAAAATTCTCCGCAGCGATAGAAGCATCCAATCACGATAGAGTAGCAGTCTACATAAATGCCCAATGGCGGACTTGTGACTGACGAGCTTCTTCTTCAATCCAATACCTTGTATCTGAGCGGACCTTTCGGAGCCGGCAAGACGACCGCCGCCATTGAGCGCATTCAGCGGCTGCTGCGCCAGGAACGGGTGCGAGGCGATCAGATTCTGGTGCTTGTCCCCCAGCGCACCCTCGGACAACCTTACCAGGAGGCGCTGCGTCGCTCGGATATACCGGCAGGCGCGCTGGTGCAGGTAACGACGGTGGCATCGCTGGCAAGATCCAGCGTGGCGCTGTACTGGCCTCTGGTGGCCCGCTCAGCCGGGTTCGCAGAGCCTCGCAAAGAGCCGACCTTCCTCAACCTGGAGACTACGCAGTACCACATGGAGCGCTTCGTGAATGCAGCCGTCCAGCAGGCCGAGTTCGACCCTGTTCGCCTGCAACGGGGTCGTATCGTCAGTCAAGTGCTGGACAATCTCAACAAGGCGGCGCTACACGACTTCACGATTGATGAAGCCTACGCACGCCTGGAAAATACCGTGCCACCGGGGGAGCAGATGACCGCCCGGCTGAATGTCCTGCGGACGGCCCGACGCATCAGTCAGGAGTTCCGAGCATTGTGCCAGCAGGAGTCGTTGGTCGATTACAGTCTGCAGATGCAGATTTTTTTGCAAAACATTCTCGAAAACGAATGGTGCAGGACCCACCTGTTCCGCACCTACCGCCACCTGATCTTTGACAACGCGGAAGAGGAAACCTATGCCGCGCAGGAGTTGGTGCGCCGCTGGCTCCCCCATCTGGACAGCGCGCTGATCGTGGTGGATGAGGATGGCGGTTATCGGGCCTTTCTGGGTGCGGACCCACAAAGTGCGGAACATTTGGCCGACTGCACGGCCCGTCGCGCGCGGCTGTCCCGCTCCCACATTATGGCCCCCGGGTTGCCTACGGTGATCGGTCACATCCGCCAGGCCTTCCAATGGCCAGCTGCCGAAAGCGCCCCGGAGGAGAGCAGGGACGATGAGGACGCCGGTTCTTCCGGCCCTCCTCCGATTGTTTTCCCCGAACGCTCTCATCGCTTCTACCCCCAGATGATCGAGTGGGCTGTAGAGGAAATCGGGCGGCTCGTAAATCAGGAGGGCGTTGCGCCGGGCCAGATCGCAGTGCTGGCGCCGTTCGTCAGCGATGCCCTGCGCTTCAGCATCCAGACTCGCCTGGAGGAAAAGCGCATCCTCACCGCAAGTCACCGCCCCAGCCGTGCCCTGAATGTGGAACCGGCGGTGCGGACGCTGTTGACGCTGGCCGCCTTGGCGCACCCGACGTGGCGGCGCGTGCCTTTACCCTCGGATGTGACGCTGACGCTCGGCAGCGCCATCGCCCAGCTGGATCCGGTGCGGGCAAGCGTTCTGGCTCAGACGGTCTACGGTGTACGGGGCAGCGCCGAAGGGGAGATGCTCGCTTTCGAAAGCCTGCGGGGCGATGTACAGAAAAGGGTAACGTTTGCCATCGGTGAAATTTACGAACGGCTGCGCAACTGGCTAACCGCCTATCGAGTGGAGACCGAGCATACGCCCATCGATCAGTTCTTTGCCCGCATTTTTGGCGAGCTTCTCAGCCAGCCCGGTTTCGGATTCCATGACCAGCCGGACGCGGCCCGCATGGCTGAACAGCTTGCCAGGTCTGCTCGCAATTTCCGTTGGGCCATTGGAGGGCAGCCCGATACAGGGCGCGGGGGAGACGGGCAGCTTGACGATCAGAAGGACGGCCCGCTATCCTCCCGGCATATTGACATTGGCCGCGCCTACATCGAGTTGGTGGAAAGCGGCGCACTCCCCGCGCTCCACCCACCGGGTTGGACCGACGCGCATGACGCAGTGCTGATCGCGCCGGCCTACACCTTTCTGATGCGCAACCGAGCGGTGGATGTGCAGTTCTGGCTCGACATTGGCGCGGAAGGTTGGTGGCAACGCATCTACCAACCCCTGACCCACCCCTATGTTCTCTCACGCAACTGGCCGCGCGAGCGCGGCTGGAGCGATCTTGACGAATTACAGAGCCGCCAGGAGAGCCTGTCCCGTCTGCTGATTGGCCTCTTGCGCCGCGCCCGCCGCCGCGTTCTTCTGGGTCTGAGCGACTACGGCGAGAGCGGTATGGAACAGCGCGGGCCGTTGCTGAATCTCCTCAACCGCGTGCAGGCGCGGGCATAAAAGCGGACACTGCCGTGCCGACGGGAATTTGTGCCTATTTGCCGATTTCATCCCCCTGTATTACAATGCAAGTCTTACGCGCCTGCGCCCAACCTCCCCCATTTGCGAGAGGGTTCGGGTGGTCAACCATTTCAGCAATAGAGATATGCAGCCTGAAAACGGCCGCGTCATCTGCAACGATTTTGGCCGCGTGCAGCGACCGTATCTACGCGAGACTTGTGGTAGCGGTTTCCACTCTCATTGAAGTTGACAGCTTTTGCGAACGGTGAGTAGCGAATACATCTTTGGCATCCATGATTTTGGCGGCGAAGAGTATATGCGCGCGGCCAAAAAAGCGGGCTGGATCGTCTTCAGTGAAGTCTTGGGGCATGATCCGAACGATCTCTTGGGCAAAGACTACACACCTTTCAGTCGTCATGGACTGGGTGTGATTGTTCGCTTGAACAATGGGTACTATCCCCAGGGCACGCTTCCACCGAGCAGCGAATATGCCAACTTTGCTCGCCGTTGCGCTAACTTCGTCGCCGTCAGCCGGGGTTGCAGCCACTGGGTGATTGGCAACGAAATGAACTACGCTATCGAGCGTCCCCGCCTGGCGGCCGCGCTCGGCGCGCGTCCACACGTTGACGAATCCCTTGCCGATGACCCCACGCTACGCAGCTTACCTGAGCGGTTCAACGCGCTGTTCCCCGCTTCCTACAGGGAAGACGGGGACGATATCGCGGAAGGGGAGGAGCTGATCACACCGCAGCTTTATGCCAGCTGCTACGGGATGTGCCGGCAGGCGATCCACAGCCTCCAGGGCCACGAAGAGGATCTCGTGTTGATCGGCGCAGTGGCTCCCTGGAACAACCAAACGGTATACCCCGGTAACACCGGCGGCGACTGGATCAAGTATTTTCAGGACATCCTGTTGCAATGCGGCGCCAACGGCTGCGATGGCATCACATTGCATACCTATACCCACGGTGCGAATCCCACTCTGATCCTGGACAACAGCAAACTGCCGGACTTTCCCCATTATCATTGTCACTTCCAGGCATATCGGGACTTTATGCAGGCGATCCCGGTCAATATGCGCCATCTGCCGGTCTACATTACCGAGACGGATCAGGGCGGCGCTTGGGAAAACGCAAATCGAGGCTGGATCCAGGCAGCCTACGCCGAGATCGACCGTTGGAATCGTCAGAACGCGCAGCAGATTCAGGCATTGGTGCTTTACCGCTGGCCGCAACTGGACCGCTGGCATATCAAGGGGAAAGAAGGCGTCATTGAGGACTTTCGCAACGCGTTGCGGCACGATTACCGCTGGCAGAAGGAAGAGGAACAACCTAAACCTGTACCCAAGGCGGTTAGCCAGCCTGAGCCTCAGCCCGTCGGCGCCGCGCCTGAATTGCACGATGCCGATGTCACCGAAAACTTGACGCTGGGACGCGGAATGGTCTATCGCGTTCAGTGGCTAAAGGGCAAACCGCCCAGCCCGATACACGCAGGTCAGCGCGTAAACTTCCCGGTGACGGTTCGCAACACGGGCACGATCGCTTGGCCGGCAATGGGTTCGCAGCCGGTTGCGCTCGGTTATCATTTCTTTCAGAGTCGCGAGAAGCTGCCGTATCCTGATGGACGGCCCTTACTGACGCCTCTGCCTCACGATGTCGCGCCGGGCGAGGAAGTTACTTTCGACGCGCAGATGATCTTACCCGACCGGCCCGGCAACTATACGCTGGTTCTGGATCTGATTCGCGGCGGCGAGAACTGGTTCGAGGAGATGCAGTCGGATATCCTCACCCGCTGGCTGAGTGTGAGCGAAGCGCGCCCGCAAGCGGCCGAAACCGCGGAGGCGGCGCCGGTCGGGCACGACCCCGAAGCGCAGGAATGGAGACGGGCGGAACCGGCATCGCCACCAGAAACAACGCCCGATCTACACGTCAGGGCGGAAGCGCGCTCCCCCTCCGCGCCGCACGGGCCGACCATAGCAGATATTACTGCATCCTTACCTCGGGGGGGCGGTCCCCTTGCACGGCGCACACCCGATCAGATTCAACGGTTGGTGATCAGTCACACCTCGGCTCCAGCGGGCGTGCCGATTCAGGCGATCGCGCAGGCTCACATATCGCAGGGCTATCCTGGCATTGCTTACCAATACTTCATTCTGGAAAGCGGCGAGATTCTCCAGGTGTCTGCGTTGGATGCGGTTGTCAACGATGAGGCGGAGTGGAGCCTGACCGGTGTAAACATCTGTCTGGAGGGCAACTTCGACAACAAAGTCCCGCCCTCTTCGCAGTTGACAGCCGCGGCCCAACTGTGCGCCTGGCTGCTGCCTCGTTTCCATCTGACCGCCCAGAGCGTCGTCGGCCTGTGCGACCTGCTTGACACCTCCAGCCCTGGCAGAACGTTCAACGCCGGCCCTGTCTGGAAGCGGACTTTCCACGAAAGAATCGTCGAATTTCTCACCGATTCACCGCTGTCGCCGCCGACGGAGATGGAGGAAGACGAGGCGCCCCCAGTGCTGGACGACAGTCCGGCCACGCCCAGGCCGGAGCAGTTGCCTGCACCGAAGCCGCCGATCGAAGACGTGATCACCCGTCTTCCACGCGATTCACAGCGTCTGTTCCAGCGCACTCCAGAGGATGTTGAGTTTATCGTCATCAACCACACCGCCGCGCCGCCGATCACCCCTCTACAGGCGATCGCAGCGGCGTTCCATCGTCGGCTGCCGGGGATCCTGTATCAGTTTTTCATCGCCTCCAACGGTACAGTGTACCAGACTCAGCCTCTGATGCAGGTGGTGGACGGCAAGATCCCGTATATTGCCCGGGCCATCAACATTGGCTTCGCCGGTGAGTTTAGCGATGACATCCCAACTCCGGCACAGATCAAGTCGGGCAGGCAGCTAATTGCCTGGCTGATGGAGGAGTTCCCCCAATTGACGCTGGCCAGCATCCGCGGGGTGAACGAATTCATCAACCATACTTCGCCCGGAGAGCAGTGGCTGCAAGGACGACGTTGGAAGGACATTCTGATCACTGCGGTGCGGACGGGAAACGATACGTCAACCATGCCCGACGCGGCCGCCGTGCGCGAGGAGCTACTCAGTCCGCCGAGTCATCAGTCTCCCGCGAGTAGCCAGACAGACGAGCCACAGATCGATGTTTTGCGGCGCGAAAACGAGCGGCTGCGACATGCGGTTGCGGAGGCGCGGGAGAGGCCAGACCGCGGACGGCAAGTCGAGCGTCCGCAGATTCGGGACATTATCCCTGAACTGCCTCGGCACCCTACACTGCGCTACTATAACCGTCCCTTGACATCCGTTTCCTACATTGCCGTCCATCACACTGCTCTGCCGACCTCCGTCGGGCCGGAGCGCATCGCCCAAGCGCACGTTGGCGAAGACCTTACGCGCGGCAAGAGGGCTTGGCCCGGCATCGGCTACCATTACTACATTCCCGAAGACGGGGAGGTATTGCAGACCCAGCCGTTGGAAAAACGAAGTTACCACGTAGGCAGACACAACTATTATTCTGTAGGCGTCGTATTTGCTGGCAGTTTCATGAACGGATATGTGCCGACCGCGTTCCAGGTCCAAGCCGGGGCGCGATTGATCGCTTGGTTGTTGCAAGAATTCGGACTTCCTCTGGCCAATGTGTTGGGCCACCGGGAATTCTCGCACAATTACACAGCCTGCCCGGGAAGTGAATGGCTGGACGGCGCACGCTGGCGCGATATCCTTGTGGCGGAAATTGAAAGCGTGCAGAGCGAAGTCCCGCCATATCATTACATTCTTTTCCCGACCGAAGAGGCGATGGCGACGACCATGGCGGAGGCCACTGACTATTTCGAGAAGTTCAGTCCAAACGCCGGGACTCGCTTAGAGGATGCGTTGAAGGCGCGTTATGTGACGCTCATCGGGTCCGGCCCCGGCTTGACGGCGAAAGACGAGCAACGCCTGGTGGATGTCGGCGTGAAGATCGACCGCCTGGATGATGGCGAGGCGATATCGGCTACGCAGAGGCTTCTGTTACTGGCCCACGATGGACGCCGCTTCCGCTCGTTGCTTGAGTCGTAGATGGCATGGACGTTGCCTTCAATCCCCTCGGCGCCGGCTACGCGGTTCATCTTCCTATCTACGACGGCCCCATCGCCCTCCTTCTCCATCTGATCGAGCGTCAGGAGTTGGATATAACGGAAGTTTCGCTGGTTGCGATAACGGATCAGTATCTACGCGCCATCGAGACGATTCAAGATATCGAGCCGGAGGCATTGGCCGATTTTCTGATGGTGGCGGCCCGCCTGCTCTACATCAAGAGTCGCGGCCTTCTGCCCCAACCGGCAGAAGAGGAGATGGAAGAGAAGCCCAGCGAGGCGCTGATTCAGCAGTTGCTGGACTATCGCCGCTTCAAAGCCGCGACGGACGAGTTGCGCCTGCGCACAGAGATTGGGCTGCGCACCAGTGCGCGCCTGGCCCCGCCGCCGCAGATGGAACGCAGGTTGGATCTCTCTGCCCTGACCATCGAGAAGCTGGCTGCGGCCGCGCAGAAGGCGTTGCGCAGCCTTCCCAGCAGCCCGGCTCCGCCTACTGTCCAAACTTATCCGATCACCGTTGCCGAGCAGATCGCCGCCGTTCGAGCGAGGATCAGCAGCCATCGCAGCGCAAACGGCGCGGCCAACGGCGCAATGCCCTTCTCCGCGCTCCTTTCCCACAGCCGCAGCCGCATCGAAATCGTCGTTACATTCCTGGCCGTTCTGGAATTGATCAAACGGCAGGAGATTGCAGCCGAACAAAACGAAACGTTTGGGGAGATTGTGCTGCGAAGCGTGCTATGAGGCGCGTGTGCTCAGGGGAGGGGGAGCTTCTGTCGATCTACGGGTGAATGGATATGGGCAGCGCCAACGCACGCCGCCCATATCCCAATTCACTTAGTCCGCCAGTGTACTTACGTCGCCGATGGGCAGGCCCTGAACCTGCGCTTTGAGCAGACGGCGCATGATCTTGCCGGAGCGGGTCTTGGGCAGGCCGTCCACAAAGCTCAGTTCGGAGGGCACGGCAATCGGCCCGACCTCGTGACGCACGTGCAGCTTCAAGGCATCGGTCAGATCGGGGCTGCCGCTGACGCCGGCGTTGAGGATGCAGTAGGCGTGAATCACATTGCCACGCAGCTCATCGGGGATGCCGACGCAGGCCGCCTCGGCCACGTCCGGGTGGCTGACCAGCGCACTCTCAATTTCGGCTGTGCCGAGCCGGTAGCCGCTCACTTTGATCACATCGTCCATGCGCCCGATAATCCAGAAGTAGTCGTCGGCATCGCGGCGGGCGCTGTCCCCGGTGAAGTACCAGCCCTGCTTGGCAAACTCCGACCAATATTGTTCCACATAGCGGTCCGGATCCCCCCACACAGTTCGCGCCATACCCGGCCAGGGACGCTTGATGACCAGGTAGCCGTCCTCGTTCGCTTCGCAGGTGGAGCCGTCTTCGCGCACGACCTCGGCGTCGATACCGGTGAAAGGCAGGGTTGCGCTGCCCGGCTTCAGCGGGACAACCGGGGTAGGTGTAATCATAAAGCCGCCGGTTTCGGTCTGCCACCAGGTATCCATAATCGGACAGTTCTCATGTCCAATCACCCGGTGATACCAGCGCCACGCTTCCGGGTTGATCGGTTCGCCAACGGTGCCCAGGAGGCGCAGGCTGGACAGGTCATGCTGATCGGCCCAGGCATCGCCGAAACGCATCAACCCGCGAATGGCGGTGGGCGCCGTATAGAAGATGGTTATGCCGTAGTCCTCCACGAGCTTCCAATAGCGGTTCGGTTGGGGGTAGTCGGGCGCGCCCTCATACATGAAACCGGTTGCGCCGAGAATCAGAGGGGCGTAGACGATGTAGCTGTGGCCAGTGATCCAGCCGGGGTCGGCGGCGCACCACCACAGGTCATCCTCTTTCAGATCGAAGACATATTTGAGCGATGTGGCGGTGTAGACCTGATAGCCGCCGCAGGTGTGGAGGACGCCCTTGGGTCTGCCTGTCGTGCCGGACGTGTAGAGGATGAAGAGCGGATCTTCGGCGTCCATCGGCTCCGACTCACAGGCGGGGCTGGCGATGGGAAGGGCCATCAGTTCGTGCCACCAGTCATCGCGGCCCGGCGTCATCTTCACTTCCTGCATGGTGCACTGATGGACGATTACCGTCTGCACGATCGGGCTGCGCTTGACAGCCTCGTCGGAAATTTCCTTCAAATTGACGGTCTTGCCGCGTAACCAGGCCCCGTCACTGGTAATCAGTACCTTGGATTGGGCGTCGTCAATGCGGCTGGCCAGGGCCTGCTCGCTGAAACCCCCATAAACTACGGAATGGACAGCCCCAATCTTGGTGACGGCCAGCATCGCCATCATCAGTTCAGGTGTCCGCCCCATATAGATGGTGACGGTGTCGCCCTTGCTGACGCCCTTGGCTTTGAGGACATTGGCGAACTTGTTGACCTCCTGCCAGAGCTGGTAATAGCTGAACGTTCGCCGCCCGCCATCTTCCGCTTCCCAGATCAACGCCAGTTTGTGCTTGCGCCATGTCTTGACGTGCCTGTCCAATGCGTTGTGGGCGATATTGGTCTTGCCGCCGACAAACCACTTGTAGAATGGCGCGCCGCTATCGTCCAGCACCTTTTCATAGGGTTCAAACCAGTCGATCAACTCGCGTGCGCGCTCGTCCCAGTAAGCCTCGATGTCTGCGAGCGCCTCGAGACGAAAGTCCAGATAGTTGGCGACATTGGCGTTGGCGATAGCCGATTGCGGTGGCTGGTACAACTCACTGTCAGCGGCAGGAACTTCGATTGCCTGGCCGTTTGAACTCTGATCCGACATACGAGCCTCCTTCTTTCGGTGTCAATTGGTTCGCGGGGGATATGCCACTATCACAGCATACTTTCGAGCCATCAATTAGATATTCTGCGCAGCCAGTTCGGCGATCTCCTCCGGGTGCTGGGCGATGGCAACACCGGCGCTCTGGAGCGCTTCGATCTTCTCCATGGCCGTGCCTTCGCCGCCGGAGATGATGGCGCCGGCATGGCCCATCCTCTTGCCGGGCGGGGCAGTCTGACCGGCGATGAATGCGATGACCGGTTTGCTCATTTCCGTTCTGATGTAATCGGCGGCCACCTGCTCATCGGCGCCGCCAATCTCGCCGATCAACACGACCTGCTCGGTTGCTGAGTCCTGTTCAAACATCTGCAACACATCCAGAAAATTCAGCCCTTTGATGGGGTCGCCGCCGATGCCGACGGCTGTGCTCTGGCCGATCCCGCGTGCTGTCAGGGCATAGATCACCTCGTATGTGAGCGTGCCCGAACGGCTGACGATGCCGACATTGCCCGGTGTGTGGATATGGCCTGCCATAATTCCCACTTTGGCCGAACCCGGCGAAATCAGCCCAGGGCAGTTCGGCCCGATGAGGATGGAATCGGTCGTGTCCAGAAAGGCACGCGCGCGGCCCATGTCCAGGGCAGGGATATTCTCGGTGATGCAGACGATCAGATCGATGCCGGCGTCGGCGGCCTCCAACAGCGCGTCCACGGCAAACGCTGCCGGGACGAAAATAATACTGGAATTGGCATCGGTCGTGGCGACCGCTTCACGCACAGTATCGAAGACCGGGGTATTGCCGACGGCCCACTGTCCGCCGCGCCCCGGCACAGCGCCGGCCACCACATTCGTGCCATATTGGATCATCTGCTGCGCGTGAAAGGCTCCCTGGCTTCCGGTAATCCCCTGTACAAGCAAACGCGTCTCATTGTCGACGAGGATACTCAATTGCTTTCTCCTTTGGCGGCGGCGACGGCCATCTGCACGGCTTCGGACAGCTTGTTGGCGGAGGGAAGATTGGAATCGGCCAGAATCTGACGGCCCTCATCCTCGTTCACCCCCACCATGCGCACGACGATCGGCGCTTCGACGTGCAGGCTGTTGATCGCCTCAACGATGCCATTGGCCACTTCATCGCAGCGGGTAATGCCGCCAAAGATATTGATGAGAACCGCCTTGACGCGCGTGTCCCGCAGAATGATCCGCAACGCAGCCAGGACCTTTTCTGCGCCCGCGCCACCGCCGATATCCAGGAAGTTGGCCGGGTTGCCGCCATAGAGTTTGATAATGTCCATCGTGGCCATAGCCAGCCCGGCGCCGTTTACCATGCAGCCGATTTCGCCGTCCAGATCGATATAACTGAGACCCGCTTCACGGGCTTCGGTCTCGGTGGGGCTGTCCTCGTCCGGATCGCGCATGGCTGCCAGCTGCGCCTGTCGCGGCAGCGCGCTGTCGTCCAACAGAATTTTGCCATCGACCGCTTCCAGCTTGTTGTCCCCGTTGATGATCAGCGGATTGATTTCCGCCAGGCTGGCGTCGCTCTCGACAAAGGCCCGATACAGGTTTTGGGCGATCTTTGTGAAGGCCGGTATGTGCTCCCTGGACAGGCCGATACCGTAGGCCAGCTGCCGGGCCAGGTATCCCTGCATGCCCAGGAGGGGATGGACATGAACGGTAATGATCTTTTCCGGCGTTTGCGCAGCGACCTCTTCGATCTCCACGCCGCCTTCGCTGCTGGCCATGATCGCGACTTTGCGGGCGCTGCGGTCCAGAACGGCTCCCAAGTAGATTTCGGAGCGGATGTCGGCGGCTTCGTCCACCAATACTTTTTTCACCGTTAGCCCCTTGATGTCCATGCCGAGGATGCGGCCTGCCACCTCCTCAGCCTCTTCCGGCGTCTTTGCCAGCTTGATGCCGCCGGCCTTGCCTCGTCCGCCGACCAACACCTGGCTCTTGATGACGACCGCTTTGCCGATCCGTTCAGCGATGGCCTTCGCCTCGGCGGGCGTGGATGCGATGTCGCCATCGGGGATAGGCACCCCATACTCGGCGAAAATCCGTTTCGATTGGTATTCGTGTAACTTCAAGACATAGCTCCTAATCAGTTTGGACAGTGCTTCGCCCGTCGCCCGAATGTCCGGCTCTTGGAGCTTGCGGCGGGCAAATTGTGTGAATGTTGAATGCGCTACCGCTTCTCAGCCTTTCAGTCCTGTCAGCGCGATGCCTTTGATAATCTGGCGCTGGAAGATCAGAAAAACGATCAGAAGGGGGATGCTGGCCAGGCTGGCTGCGGTCATAATTTTCTCCCAGTGGGTCGTGGATTCGCCGCGGAAGAAGCTCAAGCCGACCGGCAGCGTGTAGAACTGGCGGCTGTTGGCAAGGATGAGCGGCCAGAGGTAGGCGTTCCAGTTGCCAATAAAATTGAAAATCGCCAGCGCGGCGATAGCCGGTTTGACCAAGGGCGCCGCGATGCGCCACCAGATACCGAACTCGTTCATGCCATCCATGCGGGCGGCATCCAACAGTTCGTTGGGGACACCGTCGAAGAACTGGCGCATGAGAAATATGCCGGCAGCGGTGATCACACCGGGGAATGCGATCCCCCAATACTGGGCGTAACCGATGTGCCAACTCCATTGCACGCTCATTGTGAACCAGGGGATGATCAGCATCTCCGTCGGGATCATAAGCGTGCCGAGCATACCGATGAAGATGATATTCTTGCCCGGAAAGTCAAACTTATTGAGCGTATAGCCCACCAGAGTATCAAAGAAAACGACGCTGGTCGTGCTGATTGCGGCCACAATAACGCTGTTGAGATACCAACGCTCGAAACTACTGGTGTTGAGTACATTGAGGTAGTTTTGCAGGGTCGGATTTTCGGGAAAAAAGGAAAAGTCCACCAGTTCGGGCGCCGGTTTGACGCTCGTCAGAATCATCCAGAAAAATGGCGTGACCATGCAGATCCCGCCGAGGGCGAGCAGGAGATATGCGATCAGAACTGCCCAGCCAATGCGTCGCCGTCCTACCCCCTGGGGCGACGCGAACTGTTCAGTGATCGGCAGAGCGCCTTCGTTGCCGATCTCTACTGAAGTAGCCATGGACAGCCTCTCCTCAACGGCTTTCCCTAATACTCCACCCGCCGCGAAATAAAGCGCAGTTGGATGATCGTAATCAGCAGGATCAGCAGGAACAGAAGCACGGTGAGCGCGCCGGCATACCCCATCTTGTAGCTGGAGAACCCCTCCCGATAGACCTCCAGCACGACGGTCGTTGTACTTTTCAACGGCCCGCCCGTACCCTGGGGACTCATGTTCTGGACGAGGGCGAACAGCCGCAAGTAGGAGATCGTGCCGAGAACCGTCAGATAAACGATGATCGGATTGAGGAGGGGCAGGGTGATGCGCCAGAAGAGTTGCCACGAATTGGCGCCGTCAATGCGTGCGGCTTCGTAATACAGGCCCGGAATCTGCTGTATGCCGGCCAGAAAGATGATGATGGCAAATCCCAGATTCTGCCACACAGCGACCGCAGTGATCGACGGCAACGCCTGTTGCGGGCTTTTTGTGAAGGGCTGCTGGGGTAGCCCAACCAGGTCCAGCGCCTGATTGAGCAGCCCAGTCTCCGGCTGATAGAGCCAGTTCCAGACAAAGGCGACCGCCACAGCCGAAGTCACATAGGGCGCGAAATAGGCAACACGGAAGACAGCGGCGAAGCGCCGGATCTGTGCCAGGAGCAGAGCGATTGCCAGCGCCAGAACCAACTGCGAAGGCACACCGAACAGAACGTAACGAACGGTATTGGAAAAGGCTGCCGTGACCGAACTGCGCGGCTTGCCGGCATCTTTCCAAATCTCCTGATAGTTCTCGATTCCCACCCAGGGGCCGGAGCCTTCGAACACATTCCAGTCCCGAAAGCTGACATTGAAGGCCAGAATGGTCGGATACCAGCGGATGACGACAAAGAAGACGAGGGCTACGCTCATGAAGACGTAAGCCCAGATAATCTGCCGCTGGCGGAGGGTCAAGCGCATGGAGCTATTCCATCGTGTCTGCACAGTGACACGCGAATACGCATCGTCAGCCGTAAGGACGCTCTGTGGGATTGCGTACTGCGTTCTTCGTAATGCGTAAGATGGAGGAGAGAGGAAAATCTACCAGGTAGGAATCTCCTCTCTCCTCTCGCTACTCACTCTTTGTTTAACGGCTGGACCAGAATTCGTCCAGAATCTCCTGGTCCGTCTCGGCCGCGATCTGCAGCGCGGTGGCCGGGTCTTCGTCGGTCAGAATAACCATGTCAAAGGAGTCGATGATGGCTTGACGCTGCTGGCTCTCGTCGACGAAGAAGGTGGCATAAGAGTATTCGAGACCGGCGGCGAATGCGCCCAGCTTCTCATCGGCCAGCAGTTCCGGATTGCTGCCGGCTTCGAGTTGGGCCGGAAGTTCGCCAACGATGTCGACCCACAGCGCGCCGGCATCTGCGCTGGTGATGAACTGCAGAAACTTGACCGAGGCGTCGAAGCGGGCCTGGTCCGCAGCCGCCTTCTTGGTCAACCCGTGGGTCCAGTAGGAGCCAAAGGTGCTCTTGATGCCGTTGTGCTCCGGCAACTCGGTGACGCCGAAGTTCATTTCAGGATTGTTATTGGCGATCGTGCCCAGGCGGAAGGAGCCGTCCACATGGAAGCAGACATGGCCGCCGACGAAGGCGTTTGTGCTGCCGTCGAACAGATCCCGATCACCGGTCGCCAGTTCGGTGTGGAAGGCGAGCAGATAGTTCCAGGCCTGTAAGCCGGCCTCGTCATTGTAGAGGACCTCGCTGTGGCCATCGTTGTAGGGCACGCCGCCGAACTGACGCACCAGCACCTCGCGGAACCAGTGATGGTCCTGCGCGGACGGGTGAGCGACGAAGCCTTCGACCACGAAATTGCCGTCGTCATCGCGCTGGGTACAGGCGACTGCCTGGTCACGAAGCTCGTCCAGGGTCGCGGGCGGGCTGTTGGGGTCGAGGCCGGCCTCCTCCATCAGGTCTTTGTTATAGAAAAGAGCCAGGGCGCGCACGGCAGTGGGCAGCGTGTAGAGCGTGCCATCGACAAAGCTGGCCTGCACCATCGGGCTGAACTTCTCATCGACCATCGCTGGCGGGAAGGCGTCCTCCGGCAGGGGCACCAGATAACCGGCGTCGATCCAGGCCGACTGCCAGCCGTAGAAGAGCGTCGCGACATCCGGGCCAACGCCTGCGGGCACGCTGGCTGCGATCTTATCGCGGAACTCGGCGTAGGGAATGTCGGCGTTGTGGATCACCTTGATGTTCGGGTTGGCTTCCTCGAACTGGGCGATCAGCTGGTTCATGGCATCGACTCTGGCAGCGAAGTTATACTGCCAGTATTCGATCTCGATCACTTCTGCGGCGGGGGCCGCCTCTTCGGCTGCGGCTTCCGGCGCGGGTTCTTCAGCGGGCGCAGCCGGCGCGGGGCAGGCGGCCAGGAGCAGAACACTCACCAGAAGAGCGCTTAGAAGCATGAACAGTTTGGAGCGTTTCATGGTACGTTTCCTCCTTAAGGTAATGGGCCGGGATTCGTCTGTCTTAACTGTGTCTTACGTGACTAAATTCCTGCAACCCGTTTTGTTCGGGCAGCAGGTCATAGGTCGATCTTGAGCAAACGGGCGGCGTTGCCGGCGAAAATCATCTGGATGTCCTGCGCGGGCAGATTCAGGTCCAGGCAACTGCGCATCTGATCTTGCAGATATTCCAGGACAAAGCCGCGCGGAAACCAACTGCTGTCGGTGCCGAATATGATGCGGCTGGGGCCGATCGTCTCATAATACTTGCGGAAGAGGTACTTGACGGTTACGTCGCCGGGCACCCAGCGGATCCACTGCAGGCTGCCGCTGGTGTCTACACAGACGTTGGGGCAGGCCCAGCAGAGTTGCAGCGTCTCCCGTTCCCAGGCGCAGCCGAAATGGGGGATAACAAATGTCACGTCGGGGAAGGCTTTGGCGATGTTATGCAGCTTGAACGGGCTGATGTTCTCATGCCAGGCGATGCCGCCGGCGCTCCCCTGGATGCCAAAATGGATGAGCACGGGGATATCCAATTCCGCGCATTTCTCCCAGACCGACCAGATCGACTCATCTTCGATTGGCTGCTCGATCATCGGCGCCAGCAGCTTGTACCCCCGCAGCCCAAGTTCGGTTACGGCGTACTCCAACTGCTCGACCGCGTCCGGCTCGAAGGGGTTGTGATGGGCGAAACCGATGAATTTGTCGGGGTACCAGCTGACGATTTCGGCCAGATGCTCGTTGCCGCCGCCGGTGACGAAGCCGACCGCGCGCACCCCGTGCTCGTCCAGTTCAGCGACCCAGCGGCGCGCCTGCTCTCTGTCCCCCGGGTGATCGTCCGCCGATTCCGGCTTCGGAAATCCCCACATCTGCCGCCAGTGTTCCCCGTAAGGGCGGCTCAGTTCCTGCACTTTGCGCGCCCGTTCCTCCCCCACCTTCTCGATATACTTCTGCACTGTGTTTCCCATCTTCGGGAACCACGGTTTCTGGGTGGGGAAATGAACGTGAAAGTCGATGATCTCAATGCCCTGATACATATTCACTCCTTGCAGCGAATCGCACGAGCGGTGCGGAGATAGCAGATTCAAGAGCGCGCCGGTAGTTCAGGAGGCGGGCGGTTTACCCACACGCTTGCAGGGCATCCTGGGGCATGAGCGCCGGGTTGCGGGCCAGCAGTGTTGCGCCGTGCGCCGGTCTTGCGCGGGCAGGAACGATCTGGCAGCCGGGCAGTTGCGCGGTCAGCGCGGCGCGAAACGCCTGGCGCAGATGGGCCGAATTTGCCAGGACAGTGCCGGCTGTGGCGACCTGGGGGGCGCTCAGCAGTCCGACTTTGCGCAGCACGGAAGCGGCTGTATCGGCCAGAGATATGCCAGCTTCATTCAGGATGGAAAGAGCAACCGTATCGCCAGCGGCGGCCGCTTGCGCGACGAAGGGTGTGAACGATCGCAACTGAAAATGCGCGTGGGGAATGCTCGTGTCGAGATCAGCGATCCAGCCGATCCATTCCTGCGGAGAGCGCCCGGCGATGGCGCGGAAATGGTCTGCAAGACGAGTAACTGGGCCGCGGCCGTCCAGCGCGGCCAGGGCTGCCCGCAGGCCGCTGCGCCCGATGTCATAGCCGCTGCCGGCATCCCCAAGCCAGTGGCCCAGACCGTCCGCACGCGCGGAGCGGCCATTGGCGCCCACGGCAAAGGCGACTGCCCCACTGCCGGCGGCGATGAGCGCACCGGGGCCGCCATGAAAGGCGCCCGCCCAAGCCACAACCGAATCGTTCACCGACTGCCACGGACACAGCAGTCCACAGCCAGCCAGCACCGATGTCAGGATATCATGCACATTCCCCTTGTCGGACGGCCCATCGAAACCGGCTATTCCAGCGCAGGCGGCCTGCACATCGGCTGGAGCAACCGCCGATTCAGCCAGTGCTTGTTTAATCGCCGCGGACAGGTTGGCGCCGGCTTCTTCCAAACCGACTATATGATAGTTGGAGGGGCCGCCCTGCCCTTCCCCTACCAAGCGGCCAGTTAGGTCCGACAGTACGATATGAGTTTTGGTTGCACCGCCGTCGATTCCAAGATAATAGACCACAGGGAGATTGTAGCCCGAAAGCCATAAATGTCAAACGTTGGGTAGTGAAAGGGTGCATCCCAGATTTTTTGCATCGTTGCTCTGGGAACGAGGGAGGCTTGCTGACGCTGGAAACGGAGGAGGTGGGCAGGGCCAGTATTGACAGTTTCTTGTAATGGCGTTGGACGAAAGACAGTTCCGCCAAAAAATCTTCAAAATGCCAACCTTGATTTCTTGTCGCGCTTCTGCCTGTGCGGGCTGTCCCGCACCGATAAAAGGCGTGCGTTGGATGCGCTACCACTTCGCGCGCCCAGAGGGCACCCGAGCGCCGGATTGCGGTATGGGGGGCTGGGCGCGCGGTGGCGGCATTCCCGCTCGTGGAGGAACATAGCACAGATGAGCGAATCGGACAAGTCGGGGTGACGCACGGGTGCATCCAGAATTTTTGCACAGCCTCTATATGATTAGGGATTTCGCAGTTGTAGGATTGAGCGCAGTCTGGGCACAAGCGGAGTCGCAGTTCGTTTGGGGTTGTACGTAATAATTTCGGATACACCCCCCCCCCCAATACTCAAGTTTGCCCAATTCGCTCATCTGTGCTATACTCCCTCCATCTTGGTTGCAAGAGCTTATACACTCTCGCCAATGCAAGCAATACTGTCCTTTCAACCAATTCCTGCCCGCCTCTGGCGCGCAAGAAAACAAATGCAGACAGAGCGGACATCTCGTAATAATATCTAGCAGCATTGTGCCCATTTGGCGCATCGAACACCCGCCGCAAGCCCAGCCATCCCTGCACCCGGTTCAGACAAGATTTGGAACATATGTTCAAGGGGGGGGGTAAAGCGGACAAAGCGGACATTTTTGCAAGAAATTTCCTGGAATCCACCCCCTGACAGCCCGCTCACACCGCGATTCCCGCGTCACCACCCAAAATCCGGCGCCCACACCAATTCGCTGCCCGCGCCCCAAAATGAAATCTCGTCCCCAGCTTTTTGGGGCTATCCGAATTTCTTGACTGGCGGGTGGGCGCGTCCTGATATGCTGGCAAATGCGCCTGCGCTTTAGTCACAACCCATCCCCATGTCCCGAAGGCCACAATTCAAACAACGACTGCGCAGAAATCCTGGATGTACCCTGACGCACAATAGCTTGAGATGCAACCGTAGTGAAGTTTACGACGGGGCGAACAATTTTGCTCACCTGCGCAATCAGTGGGACAATTGGCGTAGTGGGTCGTCTCCTGTCATTGACAGCTACAGCCCACCGGACGCCCAGCAGGAGATGGCGACCTGTCCGGAGTGGGGCAGGCGAAGAGACAAAGACAGACCGGTGTGCTTATGCGACAGGCCAGAATCGAACGAACGACACAAGAGACGCAGGTCGTGCTGGAGTTGGCGCTGGATGGCAGCGGCTTGGCCGATGTAGACACCGGCATAGGTTTCCTCGATCACATGCTGACGCTCCTCGCCGGGCATGGTCTCTTCGATCTCACGGCGCAGGCACGCGGCGATCTCCACATTGACGAACACCACACAGCCGAAGATGTGTGCATCTGCCTGGGGCGGGCCATCGATCAGGGGCTGGGGGATCGCAGCGGCATCGTGCGCGCCGCGCATGCCTATGTGCCGATGGACGAGACGTTGGCCCGCGTGGTCGTCGATCTCAGCGGCCGGCCCTACTGCGTTTTTGACGCCGAATTCGCCACCCCGCGATTGGGTCAACTCAGCACCGATCTCCTCTTCCATCTGTTCGAAAGCATCGCCATCCACGGGCGCATGAACCTGCATGCGGCGGTCCTCTACGGGCGCAACGATCACCACAAGGCCGAAGGGCTGTTCAAGGCACTGGCCCGCGCCTTGGACGGCGCCACGCGACTCGATGCGCGGCGGGCGGGCGTTCCCAGCACGAAAGGGACGCTGGTCGCGTGAACACGGCCCCCGGGGAGTCTGCGTAAAGAGACCGGGGGCGCTTTCTCCAGCCCGGGCAATCGACCCTACCCACTACTTTCATATGCAAAGGCGCATACTATGACCGTTGACAAAACGACCGACCTCGACATCCCCACGCTCGACGATATCCGGGCGACGCGCCGTCGCATCGATCCGTATATTGTACGCACACCGGTCTGGCATTGGGAGAGCGAAACGGTAACGAACGCGCTAGGGGCGGACACGGATGTCTGGTTGAAGCTGGAATTGTTTCAGAGGACCGGCACGTTCAAGCCGCGCGGCGCCGTGAATGACCTGTTGCAGCTGAGCGAGGCGGACAGGGAACGCGGTGTGACCGCGGTCAGCGCGGGCAATCATGCGATCGCCGTAGCGTACGCCGCTCAGATTTTCGGAAGCAACGCTAAAGTTGTAATGCCAGAGTCCGCGCCCCAGTTCCGCGTGGAAAAGGCACGCGGCTATGGCGCTGAAGTCGTGCTTGTGGCTGACGTTTACCAGGCGTTTGCCGAGGTCGAGCGCATCCAACAGGAGGAGGGGCGCGCCTTCATTCACCCTTTCGAAAGCCGCCCGATCATCGCCGGACAGGCGACCGTCGGCCTGGAGCTATGCGAAGACGCGCCCCCGCTGGACATGCTGATCGTGCCCATCGGCGGCGGCGGCCTGGCCGCGGGCATTGCCGCGGCGGTGAAGCAGTCGCAGCCCGACTGCGCCATATTCGGGGTAGAGCCGGAGGGCGCGGACACGATGCACCGCAGCTTCGCCAGCGGCACGCTTCAGTCAATAGAGAGCGTCCAGACCATCGCCACCAGCTTGGGCGCGCCGGCGACGCAGCCCTACAGCTTCAGCCTATGCCGTCATTTCCTTGAGGATGTCGTGCTCGTCAGCGATAGGGAGATGACACGCTCGATACGGCTCCTCTTCCACGAGATGAAACTGGCCTGCGAACCGGCCTGCGCGGCCTCGACCGCGGCACTGCTCGGCCCGCTGCGCGAGCAAGCCGTCGGCAAACGGGTCGGGTTGATCCTGTGCGGCTCGAATATTGGCGTGGAAACATTCGTCGAGTTGATGGGCCGGGACGGAGCGGATGGTTGAATGCGCTACCGCTTCGCGCGCCCAGGGGGCATCCGAGCGCGGCATAGAACTCGCGCCCAACCACAAACTCGGGCTGCCTCTCAAGTGCCCAGTGATGCTGGCGGCCGGCAGCATCGGCTACGGCGAGGCAAAACATCGAGAGATGGAGCCGGGCCGCTTCGGCGCGGTGGTGGTCGGTCCGTTTACTCGCCGCAGCCGGGGAGGTAGTCAGCCGCCGCGGCTGGCCGAGACCATCGGCGGGTTCGTGCGTCATGTAGCGTTGCAGAATCGGGGCGTGTCCGCCGCGGTGAGGAAATTCGCCCATCTCTGGCCCCGGATCGGTTGTCCCGTCATCGCCCAAATCGCGGACAGCGACTGCGAGGAAGCCGCGGAAACGGTGCAGCGACTCTCTGCCGCGGACGGGATTCAGGGATTCGAGCTACTCTGCCCGCCGGAGTCCGGCAAATTGGAGATCACCAAAATGCTGGAGGTCTTCATGTTAGAGTCGGATCTGCCGGTGTTGGTGAAGCTGCCGCTGACGCGAGCGGCTGCGTTGGCGCCGGTCGTGGTGACGGCGGGCGCGGCCGGTGTTGTGGTCGGCAGACCGCCGATTGGCGCGGCAGTGCGCGCCGACGGTCAGACGATCACAGGGGAGACGTTCGGGCCGGGGGTCTTTCCGGCGATGATGGCCGCCCTGTTGGAAGTGAAGGCGCTGAACCTGCCCGGTTCGCTGATCGCCTGCGGCGGCATCCACACGCGCGAACAGGCCCGCCACTGTCTGGCCGCGGGCACCGATGCGCTGCAACTCGACAGCCTCGCCTGGGTCGAACCGGCTGCGGCGATGGCGCTGGCAACTGAGTTGGCAGGCAGGACCCCTGGACGCTCAGGTGATAGCGGATGAGTCGGCGTTCGTTCGCGCCTGCCCTCATCCCATTCTTTCTCGCCTTCCGCCTCGTCTACATTCCCGCAAGCGTCCTAACACATTCGGGCCACGGCCAGCCATGGCTGAACGCGGCGCTGGGCTGCGCGGCCACGCTTGGCGCGGAGTGGCTGACCCGGCGCATAGTTGAAGAACCGTCGTTGCATGAGCGACGGCGGGCGCTTGTCGTGGTGATCCTGGCGTTGACTATCCTCGGTTTCTTCCCGGAGGAGGCGCCGATCGGGCTGATTTTGTGGGCTGGCAGCGGCGCGGCCTGGGGCGCGGCGACGCGCGGATTTGAGATGCGCTCAACACCAATACTATATTCTGTCGGTGCTGTAGAGACTGGTGCGCTGCTGGGCGCGACCGGGCTGTTCGGGCCGGGCAGTTGGTTGGCGGCGGCTGTGCTGGGGGCAGGGCTGTGGCGTGGTCGAGGAAGCTGATTGGTGGGTTCAGTTCAGGAGAAAGCAAACTCCAAGGGAGCCACCAAGCGGCAGAAACGCTGACATGCCCGCATCTGGAATGCATTCACTCAAACGGAAATCTGTGAAAATGTGCCAATTGTATTATACTGAATATCAGTGTCTTACAATTTTCAAGAGAAGAGGGATCAGAGGCATGAGCGCAGAAGTACAGATCGCCATCGGACAGGTCAAACGGGACATATCTGAACTGGTCAATCGCGTCGCTTATGGAGGAGAGAGGGTCATACTCACTTCCAGGGGAAAGCCCAAAGCCGTTCTCGTCAGTCTGGACGACTTGGAACAACTGCGAGAGCGAGATAAAGGACAGAGACGATCTGCATGGCAGAAGTGGCTGATAGAAAGCGCTCGCATCAATCAGGTCATCCTAGCTGAAACGGGCGGTGTACCCCCAGATACCGATCAGCTACTGGAGGCCGCGCGAGCAGACCTGGAGGAGCGAAGTGCCGCCACCAGTGATTATTGACGCCAGCTACACATTAAAGATGCTCTTCCCTGGCAGTTTGCAGCCAACGCTTCAGGCGCAGATGAATGCTTGGCAAGAAAAAGAAACCCCTCTTTATGCCCCCACATTGTGGCGTTACGAAGTTACATCCACACTGGCCAAATCGGTTCACTTTCGGCAGCTCACAGAAGAGACTGCCAATATGCTGCTTGATTTGGCGCTCGGCTTGGACATCTCAATCGTTGCGCCAGAAGAATCACTCTGTAAGGATGCGCTTCGATGGACCTATCGGCTGAAACGCGCAAGTGCCTACGACAGCTTTTATCTTGCCTTAGCCGAAAGTCTCCACGCAGAGTTGTGGACTGCAGATCGAAAGTTGGTCAATGCCGTTGGGCAGGATTGGATACACTATGCGGGCACATGAGCCCGTCTGTTCAACACAGGACAGATCGGAAAATACCTCCGACAGGAGATGTCAGCGCGACGGTCAGGAGGTGACGTATGACCGGCATATGGTCGAACAAAGGGGATGGGTGGGAGTTAGATACACCGCAGTTGTTTCAGGACGAAGCCTCTCTACATCGCCTCATCCAACAGAACCCGGATCTGCTGCCGGTGGCCGGTTCGCTGCGCCTTGTGGTTCTGGGGTCTGAAGTGCAACTGGGGAACGGATATGCCGACATCCTGGCGGTCGAGCCTTCTGGACGGCCCACGATCATCGAGGTCAAACTCGCCAGCAATCCAGCAGCGCGCAGAGAGATCGTGTCGCAGGTACTCGCCTATGCGGCGTTTCTGCGGGGAATGAGTGTCGAGGGACTTGAGCAAGGCCCCCTGCACCGAAAACTTGCGGTCGCCGGTTATGGTTCCATCCTTGGCGCAGTACAGGCTCAAGATCAGGAAGGGGCTGTTGACAGCGATACATTCACGACCTCACTGCAAGAATTTCTGGACCAAGGCAACTTCAGATTGGTCCTCATTCTGGATGAAGTCTCAGCCGAACTTGAAAGAATCGTGGCGTACCTGGATGCCATAACCGTCCATGCGCTAACGATAGATCTGATTGTCCTCAACATCTATGACGTAAATGGCGTGCAGGTAGCGCTGCCTCAACGCGTCTCGCCTGATCTCGGAGCAACGTCACCTCCGAGAACGTCTGACCCAGTGAAACCCGATCGATCCAAAGGACATCTGACCGATGGGCCAGATGTATTTCGAGATTCGATAGCAGACACCCGTGGTGACACTCGTGAACTGTTCGATCAGTTGTTAGTATGGGCGAAGAAGATTTCCTGGCTGCCGAATGTACGCCTCTACACCTTCACCGGCATTGGAGGGAAACGAATCACGCTCTTGCCCAGAATCATGCCGGACAATGCTGGCCTGGTAACCATCTGGAATGATGAAGAGCGGCCATACATTTCGGTATGGAGATCGGTCTTTGATCGGCTCGCGCCAGATTCGGTTGAGTCTGTTGAGCAGGCTATTGCACCAACCAAGTTCGGACAGGGAAACTCGGTGCTTAACATCACCCCCGAAGTTCTCGATGCTTTGACGGCAGCCTATGAAGAGACGGGGCGGAATTGATTCGAGCGCGGTGTATTTCGCAGGGGGAGACCGATTTGGGCGCTCTCAGCCATTGATCTCCTTCAGCAGTCATCCTCTGCTTGGACTTGAAACCATGACATAGAATGACAATCTGTTTAGTCAGACCTACACATATCTGGCCGAAAACCTCCAGGTCAAGTCGAAAACGGCGCCATCAGTTGCGCCGACCAGCGTCCACTAAGAATCACGCAGAACGCGGCCGCTCTCAGTACGTGGCTATGTTGAGCACGGCCCGTTCCTCCGGCGTCAGCGCCGCGATCTGCGCCTCGCTCATGCCCCGGAAGTGCGTGTTCGGCGGAATGCCGGCCTCCAGCCCCCACATCAGCAACTCCTCCGCGGTCATTGTCGCCCGCACCTCCGGCGAAATGTAGCGGTACGCATCGTTGAACCCCTTGATCCACCAACGTTGGAAGTAGAATATCAGCGAGTAGCGCGGTCTATCGCTGCGATTGACGCCGCCGGAATGCCAGAGCGCGCTGTCCCACATGACAACCGACCCGGCAGGCGCTTCGGCGATGCGCCAACCCGGCGGCAGTTCATCCGGCTCCTCCGGCGGGACTTCCAGCGACCGGTGCGTGCCGGGCCAGATATACGGGCCACCGGTCTCGCGCGTGAACTCCTCGATCGCCCAGACGGATTGAATCGCCATCGGAAAGTGCCTTCCGCCGACAAACGGCTTGACAGTGAAATCGGCCCAATCGGCATGGAGATTGCCGCCGTACTTCTGGTGATCCTTCGCGCCCGAGGGCAGCGGCGTGCGGATGACCACGTTGTGGCAAAACATATCTTCGCCGAGCACGCGTCGGGCGACCTCGGCCGGCGCCGGATTGCGCAACGGCATGCTGCGGAAATGCACGTGCTTGGCTTGGACGTTGAACGCCATGCGCAGATTCTCACTCTGCAGGCCGTACCTGCGGCCAACTGTCTCTTCGGATGCCAGGGTCTGCTTGATGGCCTGCTTCGTCGCTTCGATTTCGGTCGTCGGCAGCACGTTTTCCAGAATAGTATACCCATCCCGCTCAAGTTCGATCGCATTTCGCTCGATATCGAAGGTTGTCATGGGAGCTCCTTTCTGATTGGGAAATTGGCGTGTGCGCTTTGCTTTTGGCCGCAATCATTGGCATACAAGATATTTCGCGCCGTGACAGATCCGCATAGGCCTTCGTCAGCATCGCACGCCAACTATGCTATCACAGGAGTCTCCTTTGACTAACTTAGCAAATCCAATCCCCCCCTTCGCGGCCTTATCGAAAGTTTAGAGGCAGAAGTTCGTCGTGCAGATGAGACCGTTCGGCTGTCGCCAGCCAAGACCTGGAGTCGGAAGCAGGCGAATTCGCTACCCAGGCACAGGGAACAGCGCCATCTGGTGGGTCGGCTGACGCCCGTTGAGGAGCACGTAAGGCGCGGCCTTGTGCGGTGAAGGCATACCCAACGCTCGCAACTCCTTCAGGTCGGTCAGGCGGCCCTGGCGGCGGGCGCGCAGGATGCGGTCGGCGCTCTTCGGCCCGATGCCGGGCACGCGCAGCAACGTCTGCCTGTCGGCCCGGTTGAGTTCCACGGGCGCGCCGCGCAGATAAAGGTCCGCCCAGGCCTGCTTCGGGTCCACGTCCAGGCGCAGGTTCTGGTCCGCGCCGAAGCCGATATCCTCCGTCTCCCAGTTGTAGTCGCGCAGCAGAAAGCTGGCCTGATAGAGCCGATGCTGCCGTTTACTGGAAGCGGGCGGCAGATTCTCGAAGGGAGTGTCGGGAACCGGAAAGAAAGAGGAGAAATAGACTCGGCGCAGCCCTGCCTGCTGGTACAACTTCTCGCTCAGCGAGATCAGTTCCAGATCGGTATCACCGACCGCGCCGACGACAAATTGGGTGACGGATGAAGCCCGCACACGTTCCTCGCGCTGGATCTGCTCCATCCACAGGAGCCGTTGCATCAGTTCGTCCCAGAACTTCTTTTGCGGCGCCAGCTGCGCCAGTCGCCCTTGGGTCGCGCCCTCCAGACTCACCGAGACCCGGTCCGCCAGTTGCATCGCCCTGCGCACCTGCTCAAACTCTGCGCCGGGCATGACCTTCAGGTGGATGAACCCTCCGTAGTTCTGTTGCTTGCGTAGAATCTCGGCTGTGTCGATAATTTTATCCTGGGCCTTGACGCTGCCGCCGACAATGCCGGAGGAAAGAAACAGGCCATCGACCAGACCGGCTTTCTGGATGCGCAGAAAGCCCGCGGCCATCTCATCCGGCTGAAAGGTGAGGCGCTCCGCGCTGCTGCGTCCGGCGCGAAACGGACAGTAGAAGCAGTTGCGCTCACATGCGGTCGTCATCATCGTCCTCAGCACCGGCATCGGCCCTTTGGGGGTCATCACATTGGAGATCGAACGACGCAGGGAGGCGGCATTGCGCTCCTGGCGCGTCGGCTTGGCGGGGGAGGGCGTAAAGCAGCCGGGGCGTGTCGGTTCGGCATGGGGCGCATCGCCGGCCGCTTCAAAGCCGTTCACGTCTCCCATGCGGGCGATCTTTTCCACCGGTTCAAGGGCGATTGAGAAGTTCATGCTCACAGTATAAGAACAAGGGTTCTATTTGTCAAGTGGGAAAATCATAGGGGCGCATCCCAGATTTTTTGCATCGTTGCTCTGGGAACGCGGGAGGCTTGCTGACGTTGGGAACGGAGGAGGTGGGTAGGGCCAGTTCTGACAGTTTTTTGTAATGGCGTTGGACGAAAGACAGTTCCGCCAAAAAATCTTCAAAATGCCAATCGCGATCTTTTGCCGCGCCTCTGCCGGGGCGGGCTTTCCTGCACCGATAGAAGGGGCATATTGAATGCGCTACCACTTCGTACTATGAGCGCCGGATTGCGGTATGGGGGGCTGGGCGCGCGGTAACCGATTCCCGATCGTGGAGGAGCATAGCACAGATGAGCGAATTGAGCAAGTCGGGGTGACGCACGATAATTTGGGATGCACCCAATCGTAGCCGAGACAACTATAATCCGAGGAGGAGCCATGCGCGCGCTCATTCAGCGAGTCAGCAGGGCCAGTGTACATGTTGAAGGCCAGGAGGTTGCCAGCATCGGGCGCGGATATCTTGTGCTGCTTGGGGTCGCACGAGACGACGGCGAAGCCCAAGCGGCGTGGCTGGCGCGCAAGATAGCAGGGCTGCGGTTGTTTGAGGACGGTGCCGGCAAGATGAATCTGGACCTGGCGAATGTCGAGGGCGCGGTGTTGGCGGTGAGCCAGTTCACCCTCTACGGCGACGCCCGCAAGGGGCGGCGGCCCAGTTTCACCCAGGCGGCGCCGCCCGCGCAGGCCGAGGAACTCTACGACACATTCTGTGAGCTGCTGACGGCGGAAGGCGTCCCCGTATCGAAAGGCGTTTTCCAGGCGCATATGGAAGTGGCGCTGGTCAACGACGGCCCGGTGACGTTGTGGCTGACTTCAGGGGAGCCATAATCGGCAGTTCACGCGTCAGCCTAACACGCAATAGACCATTCGGAAGCGGGAACGGGGGCCGGATGTGTCTACTGATTCAAGGAGCAAGAAATGGCTACCAGACTCAGTACCGTTATTGCCGCGACGCCGGAGACCGATCTGGCGGTCGTCGGGGCGATGGCCGCGCAGTTCGAGAGCTACATTCTGCGCGGCGAGGTGTACCGGACGGTTGCTATGCCCGCGTCCTCACAGGGCGAGGAGCGGATTCAGAGCAGCGGCGGCGACCTGCTGGCGCGGCTGCACAAACTTTCGGCGCAGTCGGACGCTCTGACCCCGGCGCAGAAGCAGGCGCTGTCAGAGGCCAGAACGCAGATCGAGGCGACAACGGGCCGTCTCCCGTCCCACTATCAGGCTCTGCTGCTGCGTGAGGCCAAAGCGCGCTTGAACAGCTTGAATTGGTTTCTCGACGATTGCCAGGAGAACCGCCGCGAGTGCCGCGTGCAGTATCCGTTTGAAATACGCAACCGCCAGCGGATTGCCGAGATCGGTAAAGCCTTGGACGCCGCAAGCGCCAAAGCACTGGCGACCCAGTTGAACACTATCGACCAGCGATTGGGTAGATTGACAGGCGGCGTTGCTGGCGGCAGTTTCGTCTGGGATGCGTCGGTGGCGCAGGTCTACCCGCGCGAGGAGTATTGGTATCTTTACACGTTGCCGGTCGGGCCGGATCCCTGACGCTAGGTAGATGCGCCTGAGGTCGTGATGGTTGAGCCGCTCTATTTCGGCTTCAGATGGATGGTCACCTCTTTGCGGTTGTGGAACAGTTGGCGCATGTGCAGGATGGTGTAGCGCTCCTGCAAAATTGCGCAGGCTCGGTCAACCGGCGCGGCCGTATGTCCCAATTTCAGGGTCATCAGCGCTTCGGCGTGGGGATAGAGAAAGTCAGCGAAAGCGAGCATCAGCCGTGCCGATCCGCGTGCATCCATGCGCATATCGTTGACGATGAAATCATACGTGTCCGGCCCATCGCGCAGGTAGGCTTCAGCGGTCATCCGCTTGTGGCGCACGTCGCGATCAACTGACAGCCGCGGATGCAGCATGGCAGGGTCGACTGCGGTGACATACTGGGCCTGTTGCCTCAGCACCCGAGTCCATCCCCCCGGCGCCGCGCCCAGATCGAGGGACACGCCGCCGGGCGGCAGTTCGATGTGGAAGGACTCCAGCGCCTCCAGCAGCTTGAACTCCGCCCGGCTGATCTGCTCCTTCTCGCGGCGGAAACGGCGCACGCCGCCAGCCCAATCCGATAAGTTGTGGGAAGCAAGGGAGAGACCCAGAAACCCCAGTTGCCAGTGGCTAGTGGCTAGTGGCCAGTCGCCAGTCGCCACAGGTTTTGCTGGCCATTGATCACCGGTGACAGGCCATTGATCCAACGATGCACAGACGACGGACAATATCTGGAATGGCTGACGCACATCCAGAGGTGTGCCCGTGGCGTCAGAGAGGGCGGCTGCAATGGCCCGGTTGACGTCGAACGGCTTGTACGGCAGGTCGGGAAGGATGCGGCTCTGGACCGAGAAGCTGACGTCCTGATCGAGCAGGTCGACATACTCGGTTACGGCTGCGTCGCTGAGTCGGGACAAGTCTCTGGGTGTGGCGATGAGGGGGATCGCAAGATCGACGGGGCAGATGTGGCGTACAAAGATGGGCGGACTGTCGATCCACGCCTCGGCCAGTCCCCAGAACCCTTCGTCGCAGTCAACGAGCCACACGCCCGTCGCCAGTTCGGCCAGCGGCTGCCCGTTGAGGCTGTCGCGACCAAACTCCTCCAAGGCCAGGTGGGTGAATCCGGGATCGGCGGTGAGAACAAGCTGAGCCATCTCAGGCGATCGCGGCGCGGACTGAGGCCGCGATATTTCTGGCCCGCTGCGGCGCGTCGCCCACGTAAGCGGATGAGTCCAGCAGGCTGCGCGCCTTAGCGGGCGGCACCAAGGCAGAGATACGAGGGTCCGCCAACAGATAGTCCGCCAGGGGGTTGGGTTGCCCTTCTTGGAGGGCCTGCCAAGCCAGCAGACTTTGCTCGCGAATCAGTTCGTGCAACTGCTGGCGATCCCCGCCCGCCTTGACCGCCTCCATCAGCAGGCGTTCGGTGGCGGCGAAGACACCGTAGTCACGCAGATTGCGGGCAGTGGGTCCCGGCCAAATTGTCACGCCTTCGAACAGACGTTGGCAGCGGGTCAGTGCCTCATCCGTCAGCAGGAAGGCTTCAGGCAGGAAGAGACGGCGGTTGGCAGAGTCATCGAGCGTGCGCTCCAACAGGTTGAGCGCGCTGTTGTCCCAGGCGATGCGGGGCAGGGCCGCCACCTGGCGGGTCAGGCTGTCGATATTTTCGGCGGCGATAGGGTTGCGCTTGAAGGGCATGGCGCTGGAGCCGACCTGCCTTGGGCCAAAGGGTTCGCTCCACTCGCCGAACGGGGGCGATTGCAGGATGCGAAGATCGAAGGCGAACTTGTGCAGGCTGGCGCACAGCCCTGCCAGAGCGTTGACCACCAGCCAGTCCTGTTTGCGCGGGTAGGTCTGAGTGGTGGCCTCGTAGGCCGGGAGGTCCAACTTCTGCATCACCCGTTCTTCCAACTGGCGCGGGCTATACTCGCTCTCAGAAAGCAGCTGGCCGTAGCTGGCGCTCGTGCCGACCGCGCCCTTCAGCCCCTTGCCGCGAATATCATTGCGAATGTGCTGCAACTCAATCAGGTCGGCGAGCAGGTCCTGGCCGTACTGGGCGAAACGGTAGCCAACCGTGGTGGGTTCGGCGGGCTGGATGTGGGTGAAGGCGATGGCGGGCGTGTCGGCTTCGGCCTCGATGCGCGTCGCCAGTGTTGAGAGGGTGCGCCTCAGTCTCTCGATGATCTGATCGAGTGAATTGCGAAGGCGGAGGGCGTCTACGTTGTCCAGGATGTCCATCGAGGTTGCGCCCAAGTGGATAATCGGCCCGCCTATAGGACACTGCTCGGCGAATGTGAGGATTTCGGCCATCAGATCGTGGCTGATCTCCCTTTCGATTTCCTCGGCGCGTTCGATGTCGATGTGATCCTGGCGCCTCCGCAGATCGGCCACCTGAGCGGCTGTCACCAGCCCTGCTTCGTATTGGGCCTCCGCCAACGCTACCCATACCCGGCGCAACAGCTTGCGCTTCTCCGCCTCGCTCCAGGTTTTCCGCATCACCTCGCTGCCATAGCGCCAGGTCAGGGGAGATAAGTAGGTGTCGTGCGTGAATGTCGTCATAAGCTATTAATGAAAGCGAGTGGGCGGCGGCGTTTGCTCTGCTCACCGTTGATCACTCACTCCGGTTTCAGTTGCTCCAAGAATGCTGACAGATCTCGATGCAGGAAAGAGTGCGCCTGGCGTGCCTTCTGCAAGTTGAACTCAAGCTGCACGGGTTCGACGGTGGCTACATAGGCGTGACGGAAGAAGTGGCGGAAGCCGCGCAGGGCGTCGAGAAGGAGAAACGTCTCTCTGGTCAAAGGAGCAGGACGCACTCCAGGGACGGGTTGGGTCATGCGTTGAAGGAGCGCTGAATGCCAGCGGGCAGCGTCGCCGATCTGATTCTCGAAATGCGCGGCGATGAGGCGCAGGAGTTCCTCGATTGCATTGTAGGCATTGTGTATCTGATACGCGACGCTCTCCATCTGGCGGATGTCTTCGGCATTGAAATCCTGTGCCCGGTCTTCAAGATTGGCAAAGGCATTGTCGACAATTGCCAGTTGTGCGGCAATGTCGGTCTGGAGGATCAGGAACACTTGGGCGTCCACAGTACACCCTCCCGCCGGATGCGCTCGGCAAATGGGACGGAGGCAAGGTCAACCAGATCCACGTCCCTTTCCAGCAATGACGAAAAACGTCCGATCGCTTCGGTCAGCAGTTTGGGCCGGCTGGTTTCGATCGCGATGTCCACGTCGGATCGCTCGTGGAAGCGGCGGGGCCGCGCCACGGAACCGAATATGTAGGCAGAGCGAATACCGTATCGACTGCTGAGCGAATTCAGCAGGGCGACGGTTTGCGCGAAGAGACGTTGCCGCTCATTCTCCAAGCGGTCGGAACGCCGCGTGATCGCTTCATCCAGCACGCTGGAATCAAAGGGCATTTGAACGACACCCCCGCCTCACTCGCCGCTTGCGTCGGTCAGGCCGCCGCGTCCGAACATATTGTCGCGCTCCGGGCCGACGGAAACATAGGCGACGGGCACGCCGGCCAGTTCGGAGATGCGGTTGACGTAGTTGCGGGCGTCAACGGGCAGATCGCCCCAACTGCGGCAGCCTGTCGTCGGCCTGTCCCAGCCGGGCATCTCCTCCCAGAGGGGTTGCGCGTCCAGCAGTTGCGACGTATCGGGCACGGTGTCGGTGAGCACTGTGCAATCCGCAAGGCGATAGCCGGTGCAGATTTTGAGCGTTTCGATGCCGTCCAGCACGTCCAATTTTGTAATCGCCAGGCCGGTCATGCCGTTCAGCCAGGCGGCGTAGCGGATGGCGACGCCGTCAAACCAGCCGCAGCGCCGCGGGCGACCAGTGGTTGCGCCGAACTCCTGGCCCACGTCCTGCATACGCATGCCGATGTCGTCATGCAACTCCACAGGGAAGGGGCCGTCACCCACGCAGGTGCTATAGGCCTTGCAGACGCCGTATACGCCATCAAGTGACCGCGCCGGCAGACCCGCGCCGGACGTCGCGAACGCGGCTGTTGGGTTGCTGCTGGTGACATAGGGGTAGATGCCCCAATCCAGGTCGCGCATGACACCGAGCTGTCCTTCCAGCAGAATATCGTTGCCGGCCTCCAGCGCCATGCGCAGCATCGGCACTGTGTCGACGATGCGGGGCGCCAGTTGCAGGCGGAATTCCATCATCAGGTCGTACATCTCCCGACCATCGACCGGCTGGCCGCCGAGGACCGTCAGCTTGCGGTTTATGGTACGCAGGGCGCTGTCCAGCCGTCCCTCCAGCCACTCCGGTTGCAGGAGATCGCCCATGCGCAGGCCGGAGCGGGTGGCCTTATCGCTGTAGGCCGGCCCGACGCCCCGTTTGGTGGTGCCGATGGTGTCAGCGCCTCTGGCCTGTTCTTCCAACTCATCGAGGGTACGATGATAGGGCAGCATCATCTGCGCGCGGCTGCTGATCCACAGGCGGTCACAGCTGACGCCTATCGACTTCAGGTTGGCGATCTCTTGCAACAGGGATTGGGGGTTGACCACACATCCGGTGCCGATGATATTGTGGACGTTGGGGTAGAAGATGCCGCAGGGAACCAGATGGAGCACGGTCTTGCCGAAGTCGTTGACGACTGTATGGCCGGCGTTGTCCCCTCCTTGAAAACGTATGACAAAGTTGGCCCGTTTGGCCAGGTAGTCGACGATCCGGCCCTTGCCTTCATCCCCCCACTGTGCGCCGACAACGGCTGTAACAGTCATTCTATTTCCCTGGTTTCACTTGGTAGTTTGGCGCCTCTTTGGTAATGACGATGCTGTGCGGGTGGCTCTCCTGATAGCCCGCCGGGCTGATGCGCACGAAGCGCGCTTTGCGCCACAGATCCGGCAGACTCTGTGCGCCCACGTATCCCATCCCGGAGCGCAAGCCGCCCAACAGTTGAAAGACAAACTCGTTGAGGAAGCCCTTGTAGGGCACCTGTCCTTCGATTCCTTCGGGGACGGTCTTGCCGCCGATGTCGGGCGAAGCCCCATTGATCGATTGGCCGGTTGCATAGCGGTCGGCGGCGCGGCCCTTCATGGCGCCGCTGCTGCCCATGCCGCGATATTCCTTGAACGAACGCCCTTCGCGGATGACGATTTCGCCAGGGGACTCATGCAGCCCGGCCAGCAGGCTGCCGAGCATGACCGCGGACGCGCCGCACGCCAGGGCTTTGGTGATGTCGCCGCTGTAGCGGATGCCGCCATCGGCGATGAGGCTTACGCCGGAGGTAGCGGCGGCTTCGGCGCAGGAGGCGATGGCGGTGAGTTGGGGCATGCCCGCGCCGGAGACGATACGGGTGGTGCATATCGAACCTGCGCCGACGCCCACTTTCACCACGTCGGCTCCCGCTTCGGCCAGCATATGCACACCATCGGCGGTGACGACATTCCCGGCGAGGATGGGCAGTTCCGGGAAGCGAGAGCGCACCGCCCGCACGATGTCGATGACCCCCTGTGTATGGCCGTGGGCTGTATCGACGGCAACCGCGTCGGCGCCGGCGTTGACGAGAGTTTCGGCGCGGCGCAGCCCTTCTGCGCCGACTCCGATTGCGCCGGCCACGAGCAGGCGTCCCCGCTCATCTTTGGCGGAATGGGGAAAATCCTGCCGCTTCAGAATGTCCTTATAGGTGATCAGTCCTTTCAGGTAGCCGTCCTGATCGACCAGGGGCAGCTTTTCGATGCGGTAGCGGTGGAGGATCGCCTGGGCTTCTTCCAGAGTTGTGCCCAGTTGCGCGGTGATCAGATTATCCGAGACCATGAAGTCGGAGATCGGGCGCTGGTAGTCGGTGGCGAAGCGCACATCGCGGTTGGTTAGAATGCCCAGCAGCAGCTTATCGTCGTCGGTGATGGGGACGCCGCTGATGTGATAATGGCTCATGACCGCTTCGGCATCGGCCAATGTGTCTTCCGGCTGCAAGGTGATGGGATCGACGATCATCCCGCTCTCGCTGCGTTTGACCTTATCGACCTCCTCAGCCTGCTGCGACGCCGACAGATTGCGGTGGATAACGCCCAGTCCCCCCTGGCGGGCGAGAGCAATCGCCAGGTCCGCTTCGGTGACGGTGTCCATGGCTGCGCTGATGAGCGGGATTTTCAGTGCGAGTTTGGGATGGAGCCGCGTGCTGATGTCTACATCGGCGGGCAGCACCTCGGCATAACCGGGCACGAGCAGCACATCATCGAAGGTCATGGCATCCTGGCCGAACAGGCCGTCGGTCAGAGGTAGAGGGGCGTTGGACGGTGCGTCCGCAACCTGGGGCGTTGCGTCATCCTTTGCGCGGTTCGGGGCGTAGGGAGTGCCGTTGCGTGTGTTGCCAATCACAGGAACAGTCATTTTTGTTTCCTCCCGATGACAGTTAAAATCAGCATAATCTATTGTACCACCGGCAGGGAATGGGGAGCGAATCGGCAAGGGTTGGGGAGGCGGATCGGGACGCGCCCAAGCCGGGGCGCAGGAGAGAGAGGGGTGTGTCCCAGAATCGGGGCGATGACGGCAGGAGCCTTTGCGTTGGCAGGTTGGCCTGAACGGCCGTTGACAGGAGGAAGAGATTCCCAGGTTTGGATGCGGACGTATTGACGGCGGGTTTGACAGTTTATTGTATTGGCGTTAGACGAAAGACAGTTCCGCCAAAAAATCTTCAAAAGGAATGGCTGAATGAGCTACCGGTGCGCGCGCCCGGAGGGCACCCGAGTGCCAGTCATGAATGCGCTACCGCTTCGCGCGCCCAAGGGGCACCCGAGCGCCATTCTACTAAACGTTGTAACTACTCAGCCATTGCCCAATGTGCGACTTTCAATGGGCAACCAAGTCATCCAAGTGTAATGAATCGTGTTTGGAATCTGTCTGAAAAGGTCAGGTTCGGGTCAATACGGCACAAATGGTGCGAATTATGGCGTGTAGATGGAGGATTCACGCTTTCCGGCAGTCATTATTGGTCTTTTTGACCGATGACCGTACCTTTTCAAACAACCTCCCAGACGAGGCTGAGTAGTTACTAAACGTTTAGGAAAAAATGTCCGCTTTGTCCGCTTTTACCCCCCCCCCCTCTCCGATTACTATGCGAAGAATAACGTCTTGTTTGCGTTTGCGGAGGCCGTCGCTGCCGGCAGGCGGCCAGGGAGTGCAACGGGGTCCGGCTCGGCCGGATGCCTGCACGACAGACATTGTACCACACTCTTGTTTTGGTGTGCGGCAGGGCCCCTCAAAGGGGTGCATCCCAAAATGGGGGCGAGTTTCTGGCTACCTCTGGGGAGTTACACTGGGATGCTCAGCCCGCTACTCTGGACAACCCCAAATCTGGGATGCACCCCCTCAAAGGGGTGCGGTTCAAAATGGGGGTGAGTTTTCGGCGACCTCTGGGCAGCGACACGGGCTGCGGGCGAGATTTCATTTTGGGTCGCAGGCAGCGTATTCGTGTGGGTCCCGGATTTTGGGTCGTGACGCGGGAATCGCCGTGTGAGCGGGCTGTCAGGGGGTGGATTCCAGGAAATTTCTTGCAAAAATGTCCGCTTTGTCCGCTTTACCCCCCCCCCTTCTGACTACTATACGAAATGAATCGTTCTTTCGCGTTGACGGAGGCTGGCGCTGTTGGCAGGCGGCCAGGGGTTGGCTCTGCCTGACCGATGCACAGAGGTATTATACCACACTTCAGTTTTGGCAGGTGACAGGCTCGGCAGGGGGGTGCGGGCCAAAATGGGGGTGAGTTTCTGGCTATCTCTGGAAAGCTACACTGGATTCCGAAACCAGCCACTCTGGTCGCCCCCAAATCTGGACCACACCCCGGCAGGGGTGTATCCAGGATTTTTGGCGCGCTTCTCGCCCTAATCTTGCCAGCTACGCGGGGTGCGGGCGAGACGCCCGCGATCCCAGGGGGATATGCAATAATCTCGGATGCACCCCCTCCAAGGGCAGGGCAATCGCATCTAATTGGATCAAGACCTCGTGAAGCTGCCTGAATTGAATTCAGTTCAGGGTAAAACACCGAAAAGTGTACGAATCATGGCGCGTGGCCTAGGAAACTGACGGTTTCCGGCAATTGTTGGCCGCTATTTGGGCCTTATACCACCTCAAATCAGCAAGCTGATAGCGACTTCCATTTATCATTACTTTCTTTTCGGTGAATATGCGGCTGATTTGCCGTCCAGATTTAGATGCAATCGCCCTGGCAGGGACTCTCACAGGGCGTATCTCAGATCATTCGGGAGATATGCTTGACCATTGGCGGCTTCGACCAGGTCGATTGGTTTGGCCTGACTTGACGGACAATCGATTGTGCTGCACCTGAGCGCCGGGCACATTCCAAAATGACTTCCTTCACGCCAAAATCCGGGATAAACTCAGCGAGAGCGTGTAGTGCGGTCGAACATCACAGAGTGGAATTACTTGAAGCGGCGGGCCAGTTCGGCCTCCACGTCCGCCCAGGAGAGTTCCCGCTGCGCCAACAGGACAAGGCTGTGGTAGATTAGATCGGCCATCTCCGAGACGAGCCGCTCGTCGCTTTCCTGTAGGGCGGCAACCACGACTTCGACCGCTTCTTCGCCGACTTTCTGGGCGATTTTGCCGGTTCCTTCGGCAAGAAGACGCGCGGTGTAAGATTCCGGTGTCGGGTTGGCTTTGCGCTCGGCGATTGTGGCGGAAAGGGAGTCGACCAGTTCGGACATGGCGCCAGTTCAGTTCCGGTTTCCGGTCGAAAACTTCCGACCGGGTACGGTGCAAGGTAACTTAAAACGTGTGAAAATCACACAAAGCAGGCCGGGTCCGTCTAAGCCTGGCCCCGCAAATCTCTCAATACAATCTCTTCACCGAGCGCCCGTCGAATCTCATCGCAAGGATCCTCGTCTGCGATCATTAGGAGCCGCTCCCGCGCCCGCGTCATGGCGATGTAGAGTCGATCCAATTCCAGCTGACGCGTTTCTCGAATCTGGTCTGCATCGACGGTTTGCCGCATCGAGTCAGAGTCCTCGTTACCCTGCGGGAACTGTGTCCTCCCCAAGCGAGGGATGAATACAACACGAAACTCCAAGCCTTTTGCGCGATCATAGGTGCCCACACGCACGCCATCCCCAGTAACGCCATCACGAGTCAGTTGGGCGCATGGGATGTTTTCGCGCTCCAAGTATTTCATCGTTGCATCAACCTGCTGGTTATGCTTGAATAAGACGGCCATGTCGTTAAAGCTGAAGCCTTTCTGCGCGTTGGTCTCCCAGATCTTGTCTCGCAAGAAGGGTGTCTCCCCTTTGCTGTCAACCAGAACCTGGATTGGCCTTTCAAACTCGCCTTCAGGAAAATCCAGTTCAGCATCAAGTATGGCCCTATCCTCCTCATCTTCGACCGCCACCAGATCGTTGCCTCGAACCCGTTTGGCCGCGCGGTAGATTGCAGGCAGATTACGATAGTTACGCGTAAGCTGGTATGACCGCCCGGAAATCTCAAGCCCGGCCCAGCGGGGCCGATACCCTCCAGGATAGATGCGCTGCGCGGGATCATCGAGGATGAGCATGCCATCCTTCGGCACGGTGTTCTCCGGCGCGCCGGCCACAAGAGCGCGCACAAGCTGCATCTCAACCAATGTCATATCTTGCGCTTCGTCGACGATGACACAACGGTAGCGGCCGCGGGAGGCGTTCTGGGCCAGATCTCTGGCCCTAATTTTTTTGTCGATGTAACGCACAGCGTTACGTTCTCGCAGCTTCCGGTCCCAGACCTCGGAGAGTTCCCACACCAGCTTCCGAATCTTGCGAGAGAACGAGCGTTTGCGGCCCAAGCGTTCCACTGACAGATACTCTTCAAGGCGTTGTATACCGTTTCCTTTGATTACCCTTTCGATCTCCGCTTTGAGATATTCCTTTCCTATTCGCTCAGATTGCGACTCGGCCATGACCTCTTCGTAGGCTGCCTCAAACGTCTGTTGCGTCAACAAACTGTCCACCTGGCGTCTATCAAACCTGTATACAATCCTATCGATATTCGCGAACTCGGCATTTGAAGGAGCCAACGGGAGCTTCTGATAACGCTTGTTGAAATCATCGGCGAGCGAACGGCTGAATGTGGTAAACAACACTTTTTCATGGGGGTAGCGGCGGGCCAACTCCGTCAGTCGATGCAACCCAATTACTGTCTTCCCTGTGCCCGCCGCGCCGCGAATGCGGGCAGTCCCGGACCAGTGCCGGCTGACGAAAGGTTTCTGTTCGGGGTGCAAGAATAATTCCCATTCCGCAAAGTCGCCAGAGAAAACGCGTTGAATCATTTCCTGAACGCTTGCGCTGTCGATCAGATCGTCTTCGACTTGGGTTTCGTTTGCCCTCACAGGGTGACCGCCGCTCAAAGACAACGGGAATTCAGGAATTGGCACTTGGAAATCGGTCACTGTTTCCGACACTGGGTCAACGCGATGCTTTCGCTGCCTGGCCCAATCATACATTGGCTTATGATGGCCTGCGTTCACAAAAATGAAGCGATCGCCATCTTCGGCCAAGAGGATGCGCAACTCCTGTGAAGCCCGTATTGACCAGAGGTTGCTATCAGGGCCGCCTCCAAGCTTTTCCAGATTCAACCCCGGCGATGTTGGGTTATCGACGAATTTGAGCACGGCCTCAACGCATCGCGCTTGATCTTGCCAAGCCAACTGCTTCAACTTCCGGCGTCTTCGAATCTGCCAATAGAATGATCTGGTCATCGCCAGCGTCTTGTTTTTCTTCATCACAGGATCCCGCCCCATCTCAAGAAATCGCGTCCTCCGGCATGCGCACGGGAACGCCGCGTGTCTGGAGGTGTCGTTTTACGTCTATCACCTGGAGTTGCTTGAAGTGGAAGAGACTGGCGGCCAGGGCTGCCTCCGCGCCGCCTTCGGTGAGCGCGGCGGCGAAGTCCTCCGGTCGGCCGGCGCCGCCGCTGGCGATGACCGGGATGCTGACGGCGTCCGAAATCGCCCGCGTCAGCGCGACGTCGTACCCCTCTTGCGTGCCGTCGCCGTCCATGGAGGTCAGCAGGATTTCGCCTGCGCCCAACGCCTCGACCTTCTGCGCCCACTCGATCGCGTCCAGGCCGGTGTTGATGCGCCCGCCGCTGATGAATACGTCCCAGCCGGGCGATTCGGACGGCGTGCGCTCGCGGCGGCGTCTGCGCGCGTCGATGGCGACGACGATGCACTGACTGCCAAAGCGACGCGCGCCCTCGCTTACAATTTCTGGATTGCGAACCGCCGCGCTGTTCACGCTCACTTTGTCTGCCCCGGCCAGCAGGATCGCCCGCATGTCCTCGACGTTGCGGATGCCGCCGCCGACGGTGAAGGGAATGAAGACCGTATCGGCTACGCGGCGCACCATCTCAGCGACGATATCGCGCGCCTCATGTGTCGCGGTAATATCGAGGAAGACCAGCTCATCGGCGCCTTCACGATCGTAAACCTTCGCCTGCTCCACCGGATCACCGGCGTCGACCAGGTCGACGAAATTGATGCCTTTGACGACACGCCCGTCCTTGACATCAAGGCAGGGTATCACCCGTTTTGCCAGCAAGGTACTCTCCATCTCTCGCCCGCAGTTTTTCCGGCGGGCTGACTATTGACATCCGCCGCGTCAGGCATTAAGAACGCGGGCCGCGGCCTGCCATGCGGGAAGCTGTTCCGGCGAAGTCTCCAGGAGCAGGCTCCGCGCCTCGTCCAGGCTGCACCAGCGGCACTCGCTGTGGTTATCGTGGCCCAGCTGCACGGCGCCATCTCCGACTTCCGCCAAAAAGTAGACGATCGTGCGCTCGACATCGTAGCCGCGAATGTTGGCCGTGAAATCCAGGGCAGTGGGACAACCTTCGTGCAACCTGAGGATCGGCAGGCCGGTCTCGATGGCGAACTCACGCCGGGCGCAGTCCAGATCGCTTTCGCCCGGTTCTACGCCTCCGCGCGGGAACTGCCACTCCTCGAAAAAGTGATTGTAAAGCAGGAGAAGTTGCGGTCCACCGCCGACGGCAGTGTCGCCGGCGCGACAACGAAACGGGATGATGCCGGCGCTGCGGCGTATGCGCGGGGCGTTGCCGATTTCGATGGCGGCTGGCAACTCCAAGGCATTGGTATAGAGCGCCTGTCCGACGATCACGCCGTCAATGCCGTAATGTTCATGCCGTTTGAGCGCGTGGATGTCGTCGAGGCCGGCGACGCCGCCGCTGGCGATCACCTGCAAGCCGGTCATGTCGCCCAATGTTGCAGTGGCCTGCACGTTGACGCCGCTGAGCATTCCATCGCGGCTGATGTCCGTGTACAGGGCCAGCTTCACGCCCAGAGCAGCCATCCGGTGGCCCAACTCGATTGCGCTCAGTTGGCTGACTTGCTGCCAGCCGTGTGTGGCGACTTTGCCGTCCTTGGCGTCCAGCCCGACCACCACCTGGGGCACGCCCCAGCGCCCGATCGCCGTGCGTACCAGTTCCGGATTACGCACGGCCGCGGTCCCCAACACAATGCGGTCTGCGCCGAGAGAAAAGGCCAACTCGATATCATCCTGACTGCGCAGACCGCCGGTGAACTGAATTGGAATGTCGACCGCTTGGCGAATCTGTTGCAGGCGCTGCAAATTAATGGGCAGTTCCTTTGCTCGGTTTTTTTCTTCCGCGTTTCCGCGAGCCTTCAGGCCAAGGTCTGTTGTTCCAGAAAAATCTCTCGACGCCAGCGCGTCGGACGACAAACGCTGGACTTTGGGATGAAAATCGGCTGCGCTGCCGAACGCGCCGTCCAGATTTACGACGTGCAGCCACTCTGCGCCCAGCCGCTCCCAGTGGCGGGCTATCTGCGCCGGGTTTTCGCCGAATACGGTCTCAGCATTCGGATCGCCGCGCCGCAGGCGTACACAGCGTCCTTTTCTCAGATCAATTGCAGGATAGATTCGCATTTTGCTGACAAAATTGCACTTTCATAGGTCAGGAGGCGTGGGATTCATCGACCCTGAGAATCGCTTCGTCCAGTTCCGCCTGGAGTTCAATCAACGTTTCCTCGTTCAGCAGGCCGTCCCGGGTCAGTTCGTCCAGGGCGATCCGCTCGGCGCGCAGGGCCTCGACACGCGCCAAAGAGATGATCTGTTCGCGTAACTGCGGTTGCTCGGCCAGGAGATGCTCGACCTGGCTTCCGGCCAGGTCCTCACGCGCGGTAAGCTCGGCCTTGACGGTTGTATAGGCGGTCGGAATGAGCGCGCCGTCGCGGTAGAGCCGATCCAGGTAGCGGGCGGCCGACCGAATCGCCAGCAGTTGCCCCTGAATGCGCTCATATTCGTTGGACTGCTGCGAGCCTTGGCTCAGGCCGAGCCACGAAAGCAGCCCTGAGATGGAAATCGCCTGCACCAGAATTGTGAAGAGGACGACGGCAAAGGTCATCGCCAGCAGTTGTGGCCGGTTGCCGATGGCGGCCGGCAGACTCAACGCCAGCGCCAGGCTGATTGCGCCGCGTAGTCCGCCCCACGACATGACCAGCAGATAGGCGGACGGCAGCTTCTTTTTGAACATACGCACAACACCGGCCAGCAGATAGACCACGATGAAGCGGCCCCCCAACACGGCGACGACTGCGATCAGCGAGGGAACCAAGTAGGTCTTCAGTTCCTCCCATTCCACACTGATGCCGAGCAGAATGAAGATGAAGGAATTGGCCAGAAAGGCGATATATTCCCAGACGGTGAAAAGCACAATCTTGGTCGAAGGGGTCATGCCGCGGGGGCCGATATTGCCGTTGACAAGGCCTGCCACCACGACCGCCAATACGCCGCTGAAGCGGAACTGTTCGGCCAGCAGATAGCTGCCGTAGGCCAGGATGGTGGTCAACGTCACTTCGATCAGATAGTCGTCGATCTGCTCGATCAGCTTAGCGACGGCATAGCCGAGGATGCCGCCGATGAGCAGACCGCCGACCGATACGCGCAGGAAATCGACCAGACCGTCAATTGGATTGAGCGTGCCCCCCAGGCCCAGGACGAGCATGATGTGGAAGAGGACCACGGCGGTGCCGTCGTTGAACAGGCTCTCCCCTTCGACAAGCGTCATCAGGCGCTTGGGCGCGCCGACGGAGCGGAAGGTAGCGACGACAGCCACCGGATCGGTCGCGGAGATCAGTGCGCCGAAAATGAGCGCGAGCGGCAAGGGCAACACGTCAGTGACGACCAGCACTGCTGCGACGATTCCGGTGCTAAGCAACACGCCCGGCACGGCCATCGCCACGATCGGCGCCAGATCCGCCTTCAAGTCCTTCAGCTGCAGATGGAAAGCCGCCTCAAAGATCAAGGGCGGCACGAACAGGCCAAGCACCAGACCCGGCGTCAGTTCCAGGTGCATACTGCCCTGCACTGCCAGCACCAGCCCGGCCGCGACCAGCGCCACCGTATAGGGAAGACGCACGCGGCGAACGGCCAGCGCCACCAGCAGAACAACGGCCAGAACCTGTACGATTTCAAATTCCAACTCTAAAAAAGCTTCCACGACTCATTCCAAAGGGCAAGAAGGGAGTTGGCCCGGTTCTATGCCACCTGTTGCTCGAATGTTTAACTGCCGGAACTTGCACGAGGCGAAGCCGCGCCTCTGGGGACGTTGGGAACGCCGGGCGGCACGCTGAAATCTTCGCTGACGCGACCGCCCTCGACACAAGCAACCGCGGCAAAGGGAAGTTCCTGCCAGTCACGCAACGACACAGTAGGCAGGCCCAACAGGTGCGCCCGATAAAGACTGAAGGTCAGGCCGTGGCCAACTAGCGCCAACGTCTCCTGCGGATGGCGGCACGTCCACGCGGTGATACCTGCGCAGAAGCGGGTCAACGCGTCTGCGGCCCGCTCCCAACCAGCGACCGACTCCTGGGGTCGCCGGAACAGTTCAGCCACGCGGGCCGTATAATCGTTTGTCCATTCGGGCGTGCGTCGCAACTCATTGAAGCGGTCATCCTCCTCCACCGGCAACGATTTCTCCTGTAGCAGCGACGCGACGGTCAGGCGCGTTTTCGGTTCGCAGCTCAGCAGCAGCCGGTCCACCCCGTGCCAAAATGGCTGGCGGGCAAGGGCCGCGGCCTGACTGCGCCCCACGTCGTTCAGCTGCCAGGAGGCGGCGTCAACGTGAGGGATCTGTCGCGTACAGGCATGGGTAATGAGATACAGTTTTTTTGTCCCGCTCAGTTTGTTATCTGTCAACTCTGTACTTTTTCGTGTTTCGTATGAGAAGGCGATGCCGACCCTAGTCACTGGACGCGGTTCGCTGGCCGGCTCTCCACTGTCTGGATGAAATTGCGCAGGATATGCAGGCCAACGGTATGGCTCTTCTCTGGATGGCACTGAATGCCCCAGGCATTGTTGTGGCGGACAATCGACGGATAGTCGATGCCATAGTCGGTAAGCGTGAGCACGGCGTCGGACCGGGTGGCATCGCAGAAGAAACTGTGGGCGAAGTAGCCATACGCGCCATCGGGGACACCTGCCAGCAGTGGGTCCGGGCGCTGCCGATGCAGTTGATTCCAGCCAATCTGGGGAATGCGAAGGGTGCGCCCGCTGCGGTTCGGATCAGGCATCTCGGCAGGGAAGCGGCGCACGCGACCGGGGATCAGATGCAAGCCCTCGTGGACGCCCATCTCCTCGCTCTCGTCAAATAGCATCTGCATCCCCACACAGATGCCCAGCAGGGGGAGGCCCGCGGCCACGCTGTCGAGCAAGGGTGTTTCAAATCCCTGACGGCGCAGGTTGTTGACGCTGTCGCCAAACGCGCCCTGGCCCGGCAAGACAAGCGCCCGCCAGCGGGTGAAGTCGACCGGATGGTCAACGATATCGACCTGAATTCCCAGGGGGCCGGCCACCGTCTCGAACGATTTGTAGACGCTGCGCAGGTTGCCGACGCCATAATCAACAATCGCGATCATTGCGAATCGGACCTACTCTTTTCCTTAGCGATGGCAAAGTTACGCACCAGCGGCGGCGGAAACTCCTCGCGGAAAATCGCGGCTGTCAACTCGCGGATGCGGATCTCCGCTCGTTCAGCCTCCTCGTTGCTGAGGAACTGTCGACGGACGCCCTCGTCGAACTCGTCCTCACGCAGTACGGAAACGCGTTTGTCGGCATTGTACCAAATCGCGAGAATCAGATCAGACGTGCTGTAGGCACTGTCCTGCCGCTCCAGCGGTCTGCAAACCGGGAGGTAGACGCCGATTGCATTGCCCTCAGCGTTGAAATACTTTTCGACCAGCTGATCCAGATCAGGGAGCCAGAAACGGAACCAGACGAAGCCCGGCCCGCCAATGACAGTATCCAACAGTTCGACCGTGGGCGCTTGCGCGGTCCAGGCAGCACGCTCAACCAGCAGGGAGTTGAACCACTCGGCGCGGTAGTCGGTCATCGCCGCGTGCTCACTCCAGTCTCCGCTGGTGAACGGTTGGAACAATGGTTGGGACGAATCCACCATTTCGGTCATAGTTTGATTTCAGCGGTCAGTGGTTCGCGGTCAATACCGCAGACTTGTACTGGTCACCGGGTCCGCTCAGTACTTCCTGACGATAGTTCGGTAGGCGTTCGGCTCGCGGAACTGGATCAGTTGGCGCTCCTCGCGGATCGCGCGCACGCGGTCCAGATCGATGGTCGCGACCGCATACCCCTCCATAGGCTCTTCGAGAACGGTGTACAGTTCGCCGTCCGGCCCGGCCAGCATCGAATCCCCGGCGAACTGGATCGTCGGTTCTTGACCGACGCGGTTTGCGGCGGCCACGAACACGGCATTTTCCGTTGCGCGGCTGACAATGTGCGCCCGCCACTGCTCGCGGTTGTCAGTCTCCCAGTTGGCGGCCAGCACGAGCAGTTCCGCGCCGTCCAGGATCAGGCTGCGGGCCGCTTCCGGGAAGACCAGGTCGGATCCGATCATCAGACCGAAACGGCCCCAATCGGCATCCACATTGATGAAACGAAAGCCGGAACGGTAGACCTGGCGCTCCTCGCCCAGCAGATGTACCTTATGATAGGAGGACATGACATCGCCCTCCGGCCCCAGGCAAGCGACGCCGTTGTACAGGATGCTCTCGACTTTTTCCTTTATGACCAGGCCGAAGACGATGTGCGTGTTGTAGTCATCCGCCCGTTTGGCCAGGTAGTTGGTGGCGTGGCCCGGCACCCGTTCGGCCAGAGTGGTCGCCCGCAGGGCCAATTCCGTGCCGGTGTAGCTCAGTTCGGGGAAAATGATCAGGTCTGTCGGCTGTGTAGTGCAAATAGTCTCTATGAACTCGCCCATCTTGCGCAGGTTTTCCTCGGCGCTGGTCAATGCCGGGGCCATCTGCACGAGGGCGACGGTAATTTCGCGCGCCATCCCATCTCTCCGCTTTGCGTGAATCAGGTTGCAAACGATGTAAACCAAGTAAGTATAGCACGGGTGTCTCCATTCCTCATCTTTCGGTTGCTGTGTTAGAATTTGGAATCGAGGCAGAAAGGAGAAGGACAATGTCTGAGAACCGTTCTACGTTCAGCCGGATTATGGGGCGCACATGGCTCATCCTGCTGGTGGCAGCAATTGTGATCCCGCTGGATCAGTGGACGAAGATTTTGGTGCGCCGGAATATTATCGACGTGTTCGATTACATCGTACCAATTCCGGCGCTGGGCGAGTACTTCGTTTTTGAGCATGTGCATAATTACGGCGCGGCCTTCGGCATCTTGCAGGGGGCAGGCTCAGTTTTCATCGTCATCGCGGCTGTGGTGACGGTCGGCGTCTTCTATTATGCGATACGCCATCTGCCGGACAATCAGCGATTGATACGCGTTCTGCTCGGCTTTCAGGTCGGCGGCGCGCTGGGGAACGTCATCGACCGCATCCAGCAGGGCTACGTGACCGATTTTGTCAAGATCGGCGTGCCCGGCGTTTACTACTGGCCGAATTTCAATATCGCCGATTCCGCGATTGTTTGCAGCGTGATCGCCTTGGCGGTCGTAATCCTGTACCAGGACATTCAGCTTTCCAAGCAGGCTAAAGAAGAAGACAAGGCCATCGACATTGGCGCACCCGGGTCGTCGGAAGCGTAGCCAGGAGGATCGGGACGAAGATTGGCGCGCGGACGATGAAGACCAAGTGGTGCGCCGCTTCACTGTTCCCTCGTCCGCGGCGGGCCAGCGGCTGGATCGCTGGTTGACGGACCAGTTCCAGGAGGTCAGCCGCAGCGCAGTCCAACGCTGGATTTTCGATGGGCTGGTCTTCATTGATGGAGAACGCCCCAACAAAGCGGGTCTGGCGCTGGAAGCGGATGCGCAGATCGAGGTGCTGCAAAGGCCGCCGCAAGAGACCTCGCTGCGGCCTGAAAACATTCCTCTTGACATTATCTATGAAGACAGCGATCTGCTGGTCATCGACAAAGCGGCCGGTCTCGTCGTCCACCCGGGGCCGGGCCACGGAGCGGGCACGCTCGCCAACGCTGTGCTGCACCATTGCTCCGAGTTGGAGGGGATCGGCGGGGAGAAACGCCCTGGGATCGTCCACAGGCTGGACAAGGGCACATCGGGGCTGATCGTCGTCGCCAAGAATGACGCGGCCATGCGCTTTGTGCAGGAGCAGTTCGCCGAACGGACCGTCTACAAGGAGTACCTAGCCCTGTTGGAGGGCAGAATCGAGCCGCCGCGGGGTCGTATTGACGCGCCGATTGGCCGCCATCCTACCCGGCGGCAGCGCATGGCGGTGTTGCCGGCTGATTCAGGTTCCTCGGTTGCGCGCGGTCGCGCAGCCGTGACTGAGTACGAGAGCCTGCGCGTTTACGAAAGCGGGGCGGGCGGCCAGACGGCCCGATTCTCGCTGGTGCGCGCCATTCTGCATACGGGGCGCACGCACCAGATTAGGGCGCATTTTGCCTGGCGTCAGCATCCAGTGGCCGGGGACACGGACTATGGCTACACGAAGTCGAGGCTGGCGCTGAAGCGGCCATTTCTGCACGCCCACCGACTGGGAATCCGTCTGCCCGGAGCGGACGAGCAGCGAATGTTCGAGTCGCCGCTGCCCGCGGATTTGCAGCAGGCGCTCGACCGGTTGGAAGAGTCTGAATATGATTGAGAAACTCTACAAAATCGCCGAAGGGTTGAACAACCGCTTCCAGGACGGGGACGATCCGTTCTACATCGTCACGCGCCTGGCCGAGGAATGCGGTGAAGTGGCAAGCCAGGTGAACCATTTCGAGCGCAAGGGCGTGAAGGCGCAAAAGCTGGGCGCGCCGGATCGCGACGCGTTCGCCAAAGAGTTGCAGGACGTGATGCGAGCCGTGCTGCAACTGGCGATCCACTATGACCTGCAGTCGGAGCTAACCGCATCGGTTGAGAAATCATATCGGGAAATTGTAATCGAAGGTCTGATCGATCCGCTGCCGGAGGAATTGGGCGGCGGAGGCGGCTAAGGTGTGTTCACATTGAAAACACGCGTGTTTTCCCTTTGCTAAATGCGATAACACGGGTGTAAACGCAGTTCATCCTCTCATCGTGGGAATCTCGATTCAGACAAACTCAGCGCAACCAGTCTGCGACCGCCTCTCGCTCCTCCAGTAGCTCCTGAGCGGTCGCGGCGATCGCCGCCCGGTCGAACTCACTCAGTTCAAGCCCTTCCACGATCCGGTACACGCCATCCTTTATTGCCAGGGGATAGCTGAAGATGACCCCGCCTGGCGTGTCGTATGCGCCGGTGCTGAGGACGCCCATGCTCACCCAGTCGCTCTCGTCGGCGCCGGCGTACCAACTCAGCACATGGTTGATGCAGGCGTTGGCGGCACTGGCCGCGCTGCTGGCGCCCCTGGCCGCGATCACCGCAGCGCCGCGCTGCTGCACGGTCGGGACAAACGTCTCTTTGATCCAGCTATCATTCCCTACGACAACAGGAGCCGGTTGCCCGTCGATCTGCGCATGGAATGCGTCCGCGTACTGTGTGGCGCTGTGATTGCCCCAGATCGTTACATTCGTCACCGCCTGGATCGGTCGCCCCGCCTTTTGGGCGAGCATGCTCCTGGCGCGATTGAGATCGAGGCGGGTCATGGCGGTGAAGCGTTCGGCGGGCACGTCGGGCGCGTTGCTCATGGCGATCAGGCAGTTGGTATTGGCCGGGTTGCCGACGACGACGATGCGGGCGTCCGCGGCTACGTTGTCGTTGATGGCCCTGCCCTGATTGACGAAGATCGGACCGTTGGCGCTCAACAGATCCTTGCGCTCCATGCCAGCCGTGCGGGGGCGGGCGCCGACCAACAGCGACCAGTTTGCGTTGGCAAAGGCTAGGTCCGGCTCATCGGTCAGGATGGTCTGTGCGAGAAGGGGAAAGGCGCAGTCGTCCAACTCCATTGCCACCCCTTCAAGCGCGCCCATTGCCGGCGGGATCTCCAGCAGTTGTAAGATGACCGGTTGGTCCGGGCCGAACAGATCGCCATTAGCGATGCGAAAGATGAGGGCATAACCGATATTACCGGCCGCGCCGGTCACTGCTACACGAATTGGGACATTCATTACTTTTGTATCTCCTGGTGCGGCAGAGGGCAAGACGCCCGTGCCATCATTGAACTATATCGACCGGACTCTCTCAACCATGTTGCTTCAAAGGTCCAGCACTAACTCGTACTGCCGATCAAAGACCCGGAAGCCGAAGGACGCAAAGATCCGATTGAGACTACTGTCTTCCGGCTCGTTGAGAAGCGCTAAGGTTACATCTGCATACCGTAGTTGCAGTGCCTGCACCAGCGGCCGGCCCGCGTCCAGCAGGTCGGCATTCGGGTCGACGGCGATGTCGAGAATCTGCAAACGCGTTGCAGGCTCCCCCCGCGGCCGCGATCGCGGCATCAGTTCAGCCACTACATAGGCGACCGGCGCTCCGTCTTTGGCCGGAATCGTCAACCCGATGCAGTCGTACTGCGCCACATGGCTGAGCAGGCTGCGGGCGCTCCGCTGCCAGGCCAGTGGCTGCTCGTGCCAGCTGTAAAACTCGCGCAATATCTGCGCCGGATCGGTCTCCTCCAGCCGCTCATAGGGGAGGGGAAGCGCGCCTTGACGGGGGTCTCGCTCCCAGAGCAGCAGTTCGCGTTGCGGCTTGAAGCCGACCTGGCGATAGACGTCGAGAGCGTGGTCATTCTCGACCCGCACCTCAAGCCGGACAAGGCGAACACCCCGCTCCACTGCGCGGCGCTTGAGCTGCTCCATGAGCCGCATGCCCCAACCGTGACCCCGAAATTGCGGCGCGACACTGAGACCGCCGCACCAGCCTTCTTCGCCGCGCACGCCCAGCAGCGAAACGCCAACACCGTGCAGCCGCCCCTGCTCCTCCGCCATCAAGACTGCGCAATCTTCAACGGCGATGCTGGAGGATGCGAGATAGACGGGCATGGCAGACGCGTCCATCTGCAAGTTGTATGGATAATCGGAAAACCCCCGGTTGAACCCTTCGCGCAGGGCTTCGACTTCAACGGAGGCGCCGGTTACGATGGTGGGCAGTTGCAGATCAGTCAAATCGGACGCACCTTTCAGTTGGAGTTGGGGCAGACAAAGCGAGCAGACAAGCCGCCTGCGATCCCTTGGTGAGACAGTCTTGCATTGACGCTGGCCTCCCCCAAGCTGACCTACTCCGCCCGCGCCACAAAGTCGAATTCGACGATGAACTCCTCACCGACGTTGGCGACACTGGGCACCTGGGGAATGGTGAGATTGAAGGTATCCCGGGCCACGACGGTGGTGGCGCTCCCCCGCAATTCACTCTCCGAGACGATCTGCATTGTCACGGTGAAGAGCACAGGTGCGGTGATATCCCGCACGGTCAGGTCACCGGTGATCTCGAACTGAATCTCGTCGCCAATGGCCGCGGCATCCGGCAGGCCGGATAGCGCGGTCGGATTGAAGGTGATGAACCGATGCCGGCTGGATTGCAGGATAAAGCGTTGGATGGCCCCGTTGCGGCGGTTGTTATCGGTGACGAAGGTACCGGCGTCGATCTGAATCGGGCCGATCACGCTGGCCGAGGGATTGGCCCGATCGACGGTCAACTCGCCTGACAGCGCGTTCGTTGTGCCGACCACCGTTTTGGGCTGGCCAAATAGCTCCTCATTAATGATGAAACGGGCCTCCGACTCCTGCGCCAGGATCACGAAGGTCTGGCTGACGGAGGGCATCTCTTCGCTCTCGGACTTCGCTTCCTCCTGCGGAGGCGGCGTGGCGGCGGGCGCCGATTGGGGTTCGGGAACGGGCGTTTCGGTCGGCTGAGGCTCCGGTTCCGGCTGCGCGGTCGCGGTATCGGCAGCAACGGGCGCGGTCTCCGAATCGGGCGGCGCAGCGTCCGGCGCGGCGCAGGCTGCCAGGAGCAGAGCGGCGAGCAAAGCAAAGGTTATCAGCAGCAGGGAGCGAGCGGACAGTTTCACCGTGGTCAATCTTCCTGAAAACGAGTGAGTTGACATGAATCTGTATTCTCCCAACGAGATCGTCTATATCGTCGCGATCGCACGATTGGACAGTGAACCAGGCCGTTTTGCATCCCGCCAATTGTGAACTGCTTTTCCGCGATTGGCAAGACTATGCCCCTGCCGGTGACTATCGCTGAAATCCGCCCTCGCCGTAGCCGGTCAGTTCCACGTAGCCGCGGCCGCCGACAGATTCGCCGTTCATCGTGCCGCGCACAACCGTTGCGCCCTCATAGTAGGTGAAGGCAACGTCCATCTCCTGATCGTCGATCAGCGGGTCGATGGTCAGTTCGATATCAAGCTGCGGAAAGGTGACGCGCCAGCCGCTCGGATAAACAGTGCCGCTGTCAGGGCTGGTCCATTGGCCGGTGGACGTTAGTTCAAAGTCGTCAGGGGAGATAGCGAGTTGTCGTCCATCAGGGAAACTGAGCGTGCCCTCGAAGATGTCCTGGCTTGTGCCGGACTTTGTGCGAATCTCGGCGAACATCAGGACGACGTCGTTCTCCAGGGTGACGGCGAACCAGTCCCAGCCCACCGCGTCCTGGCTCAGGGCGGAGGTGCCGAACTCATGATCCATCCAGCTGAGGCCGGACGCTGCGACCCGCGCGCCGCCGAAGACGAGATGTCCCGTAGTCTCCATGCGCACGAGGCTGTAGTAGTGGTTGGCGTTACCGATTTCCGGCCCCTTTAGACTGTATCCCGCGTCGCCGTGGAGCAGCGGCGGGCGCGTCTCCGTAAGAGTGAGATCGATCGAGACTGGGCCGTCTTCGCCCTCTGCTGAAGCCAGCAGGTGCATCTGCCCAGGCCCGACCTCCTGCGCGCGCCAGTCGTCGAGCCAGACTTCATAGCGAGGGGAGCCGCTCGCGCCGGCCACGCCTCCGGCTCCGCGGCTGAAACGGTCGTAGCTCAGGTGCTGGCGGGCTGGCCCCGAGGTGACCGCGAAGTGGGCCATATAGATCTGTTGCGCGGCGAATTCGGATGCTCGGCTAGTCACTCCCGGCGCCAGGGCGCTGCGGAAAAAGGTGAGCTGGTAGCCGTATGCGCCGCCATCCTCGCCGGTCAGATTGCCGGTATAGTACCACCACTCGGTGGCATAGTTGTTGTGAGGACCGTGATCCAGCGGAAACCGGAACTCCATTGGCGCCAAGGCGCGGGCGAATCGGTCGTCCACAGGGCGGCTGAGGACATCCACGACATCTGCTGAGGCCAGGGAAGGCTGGGCGGGGGCGCAGGCGCAGATGAGGAGCAGCGAAATGAGAAGCGTCAGCGCAAGCGGGATTGTGTCCCGAATCCTGGTCAATAACATGGTCTGGTCTGTCCCATCTCCCGAGGACAGGTTGCGTCCCGTTTGCCGGGTCTGGCTGGCTACATCTTTGCCAACGCCTGGTCAAAGTCGGTCAGCAGATCGTCCGTATCCTCGATGCCGACGCTCAGGCGCACAAGTTCGTCTGAGATGCCAAGACTCTGCCGGATCTCCGGATCTGTATCGTAGTAGCTGACCAGCGCCGGTTGCTCGATGAGGCTTTCGACGCCGCCCAGGCTGGGGCCGATGCGCGGAATTTGGCAGGCGTCGATGAAACGGCTTGTCGTCGGGCCGTCCGCTTCGACCTCAAAACTGATGACTCCGCCAAAACCGGACATCGTGCGCGTCGCGACCTCGTGATCGGGATGGCTCTCCAGGCCGGGATACCAGACGCGGCGGATCCTGGGATGGTCTTCGAGAAAACGGGCGATGCGCAGTCCGCTCTCGTTGTGCTGGCGCATCCGCAGCCCCAGTGTCTTGAGGCCGCGCAGGATCAGATAGGCGCAGTGGGGGTCGAGCACCGCGCCCAAAACGCCCTGGGACTGGCGCAGGGCGGTCGTGATGTCGTAGCTTCCGGTGACGCAGCCCGCCAGCAGGTCGTTGTGACCGGCCAGATATTTGGTTACGCTGTGGATCACCAGATCGACGCCGTATTCCAAGGGGCGGGCATTGCAGGGCGTTGCGAATGTCGTGTCGACGATGGTGCGCAGGCCATGACGTTTGGCGATCTCGACGAGGCGGGCGTAGTCCAGGCAGCGCAGGAAGGGATTGGTGGGCGATTCGGAGAAGATCAGTCTGGTCTCTGGCTGGATGGCCGCCTCCAGGGCGTCGTAGTCACCTGGGGCGACGATTGTACAGGTTACGCCAAAGCGGGTGAGAAAGGTGTTGCAGAAGCCGCGCGTGCGGCGGTAACAGTCTTCGGTCATGACAAAGTGATCACCCTGGCTGAGCAGGATGAAGAGCGTGGTGGTGATGGCAGCCATCCCGCTGGAGAGCACAAGCGCGTCGTCGGCGCCGTCGAGCGCGGCCAGTTTCGCCTCCACCGCGCGCACGGTCGGGTTGCCGTAGCGTCCGTACTCCTCCCGTTCCGGCACCTCCCAAAACATATGCTCTTCCATATAGTCGATCAGACTGGCCGTATCCTCGAACGTATAGGTGCTTGTCTGGACGATGGGCACGGTCAGGCTATCGTGGGAGAGATAGCGCTTTTCTCCTGCATGGACGGCCTGCGTCAAGGGCGATGGGTTATGCGTCCCGGCCTGCGGGCCTTTGCCGTTGGAATCGGCTGGTTGCGACAACCCATCGGTATGGGGGTCAGCGCCGTCCACGCCGGAGGTCTGGGATTGAGTTGAGCTAGTAGCGGCCATGTTGTCTCCTTCACGACGCATGTCAGCGTGTCAATGGTGTCGCAACCAACTTACGGGCGGGTCGGTCGCACAAAAAAACCCTCTTCCGGTGGATACACGGAAAAGGGCTGCAGAAAGCTGACTAGCGCATCTCATCTGCCGGTGCATCCACACCGCCGGAATTGGCACCTGTCACGCCGCACGAACTGAACTCGACAGCGTCGGTTGCCGAGGCTTCAACGGGCCGGCCCCTCCACCTCTCTTGATAAGAAAACATGATTCGGTTGTCAATGCCAATGGTAATCCAGGAAAAGGCCCGCTGTCAAATTGGATGCCCATTCGGGTGCGGTCCAAAATGGGGGTGAGTTTCTGGCTATCTCTGGAAAGCTACACTGGATTCCGAAACCAGCCACTCTGGTCGCCCCCAAATCTGGACCACACCCGCCCATTCGGGACGCGCTGAACTGCCTGTGGCCTACCTGACGAGCTTATCTGGCACACTGTCGGTTATCCGGTTGCCAGAAGTCAGTTATGAAAAGAGGAAGGAGCGGTATAGTATGATATGGTATAGCGAGTTACCGCATACACGTGCAGAGCGGCCGCGGTTGGCTGCGTGCCCAGAGTACCCTCATTAAGGAGCGGCTGATGAACAGTTTGAGCAATGTACCAAGAGTCCCCAGACGGATGCCAGGCGGATTGCCTTTCATATTGGTGATCGTTGGCATCATCGTCGTCCTCATTCTGCTGAACTTTGCCAGAAACTTCTTTTACGCCTTCGAACGCGTAAACGAACAGGAGGTGGGCGTTCAGTTCCAGGGCGGAAGGATCAAGAATGTGGTCGGGCCGGGCGTCTATACGGATTTCGGCCTCTTTGTGGAGATGGAAAGGGTTTCCAGCCAAGCCATCCCCTTCAACGTAGAGGACGATGAGATCATCACCAAAGACAAGCAGCGGATCGGTCTGGTGGTCAGCGGCGATATCTTCCGCCCGAACATCCTGCAAAAGGACACGTTACAGGCGCTGTGGGCACAGTACAGGGGCATCTATCTGGACGACGAGTTGGCTCGCAGCCGTATGCAGGACCAGGCTCGGCAGGCAATGAAAGTATGTATCGGTGATCGCACCTTTGACGACAATGTCGTCGGGACGGCGCGGGATGTGCTGCGCCAGTGCATCGACGATGAACTCAATAGGCGTGCTGGCAACTTCGGCCTCAGAGTTGAGAATCTGGTTGTGCCCGATGTGATTCTGTCGGGGGCCGTACAGAGCGCCCTGGACGCCATTGTTCAGAGCCGGTTGGAGACGGAGAAGGCCGCTCAGGACAAGCTGCGGGCCGATGCCCAAGCCTTCGCCGAACAGGCCCGGCAGGAAGGCGAAATCCGCATTGAGCAGAGCCGCATCCAGGAGCAGGCCCGTCAGCAGACCTCTCTGGCCCTGTTGGAGGAGGCGAAGGTCTTAGCGCAAAAAGCGGTCATCGAGGCTGAGCGCGCCAACGAGCTTGCCCGCGTCGAAGCGGAAAAGGCCATTATCGAAGCGCAGAAGCGCAATGACCTGATCGCCGCGGAACGGGACATCGAGATCGCGCAGGTCTTGGCCGTCGCCGCGATCGAACAGGCCAGAGCAAAGATCGCGGTGGAGACCGCGCTGGCCGAACTCTACGCCGGGCGGCCCGCATATGTTCAGCTTCTCATCGCCCAGGCCAATGCGAGCGCGCTCAAGAACACGGACAAGGTGATCTTTACGGCCGAAGGCATGACGCCGACGCTGGTCCTGCCCGGCCCCGGCATCGTGCCGACAGTGGAAACGACGCCCCAATAGCGAAACGATGGAGGAGCCTGGCAGCGTGCGTGATGGCCGACGGTCTCTGGGCGTGCGGGGGGAAATGATCGCGGCCCGCGCCCTGCGCCAGGCCGGTCTGCGCATTGTGGAGCGCAACTGGCGGTGCAGGGCCGGTGAACTGGACATCGTGGCGGAGGAGCGTGCGCCCGACTACGCACAGGGAACGTCCGACGCTTGCTGGCTGGTCCTGGTCGAGGTGCGTACCCGACGGGGTCATGCCCACGGATCGGCGCGGCAGGCGTTTCCGAGCAAGAAGCAGTCGAAGTTGCGGGAGTTGGCGGCGTTGTACGTGCAGGAGAAGATGTGGCAAGGCCCCTGGCGGATCGACGCGGTGGCCGTGCAGATGGACAGCTCCGGGAAACTCGTCAGCGTGGAGCATATCCGCCATGCTGTCACCGGCTGAGCAGGGGTCCGCGATGGAGAGGCCGCCCCTAATCGCAATCCTTGGCCCAACGGCTGTAGGCAAAACCGCCCTCAGCCTCGATCTGGCAGCGCGCTTTGGCGGCGAAATCGTGGGCGCGGACAGCCGCCAGATCTACAAGGGCATGGACATCGGCACGGCCAAGCCGAGCGCGGATGAACAGGCGCGGATTCCCCACCATCTGATCGACGTGCAGCCGCCGAACAGGCAGATGGCGCTGGCAACCTATCAGCAGATGGCCTTCGCCGCCATTGACGCCATCCATCAACGCCGGCGCGTGCCCTTCCTGGTGGGCGGCTCGGCCCTCTATCTGCGCGCGGTGATGGAAGGGCTGCAGATTCCAGCGGTCGCGCCGAATCCGGCGATGCGGGCCGAGTTGGAGGCGTTTGCGCAGGAGAAGGGCCGCGCCGCGCTGCACGCCCGCTTGCAGGCGCTGGACGCGGTCGCGGCCGCGAAGATCCATCCGCACAATGTGCGCCGGGTCGTTCGTGCGTTGGAGATCGTGCAGACGACGGGCCGCAGAAAGAGCGAGCTGGAAACAGCAACACCGCCGCCGTACCGCATTCTCAAGATCGGCCTGGATATGCCGCGTCCACGCTTGCATGAGCGCATTGACCGGCGCGTGCTTGAGATGGTGGCCTCCGGCCTGGTGGAAGAGATGTCAGACCTGTTGTCGGCCGGCTACTCGCCCGATCTGCCGGCCCTGTCCAGCCTCGGATACCAGGCGATCGCCGCCTATCTTGACGGCGAGATCACACTGGCCTCGGCAGTTGAGCGCATCCAGATCGAAACGCACCGTTTCGTTCGTCACCAGTACACCTGGTTTCGACGCATAGCCGAAATCCACTGGTTTGACTGTAGTGAGGCGCCGCTGCCAGAAATCCAAACGTTGGTCGCGGAGTTCTTGTGTCTGGACGGCGATCTATGTGGTAGACGGGTGGGCTGCGATTGATCCTGGGCAACGCGCCGCGACAGTTCGTAGTTCATCATAGACGGATCGTAGGCAACTTGCCCAGGATACGTCTCCTATCGATTTCAGTAGCGCAGACAGGCCGGCAGGTTGTCGAGCCGGAGCGCGAACCCCCTCATTTCTAGTGTAATTGTCCAGAATTTTGCTTGATTCCCCTCTTTGGCTTGGGGCATAGCCGCCCAGAATTGCGGCATTGCAGCACTGGACTGTCCCCTGTTATAATAGGTGTATTATTGGGCCGACGAAAGTCAGACGCCCCGAAATGATTTGGCCCCATATATACGGTGCAGAGAGAGAATTACAATGGGTAGCACTGAATTGGCGCCGGAGGCTCCTCTTTCGGCTACGCCCGTTATTGACGACCTTATGGGCGTCAAGGCGGGAGAGACGCCGGCAATCCCAAGCAACGGTCTCCCTACGGACAGTCCGCTCCTGCGTAGTATCCCCTTGGAAGCCATTCCTCGGGTCAGCGACGGAAGGTTGTTCCTCCAGCCTCTCTTGAATCTGCATGAGGTCAAAGCGCTGGAAGAACTGTACAATAGGCTGCCGGGCTATTTCAGCGCCGACGAAAGGTTGCGGATTTTGCGCGCCTATCTGGTCGCGAGCGACGCCCACCGCGAGCAGACGCGCATGACCGGTGAGCCGTACATTCTGCACCCTATCGACGTGACCGGAATCCTGACGGAGTTGCAGTTGGATGCCGACACGCTGGCCGCGGCCTTGCTGCATGATGTGGTGGAGGATTCAGGCTACACGATCGCGTATCTGGAGAAGAACTTTAACCCCGACATTGCCGAACTGGTCGACGGCGTGACAAAGCTGAACCGCATCAAAGAGTTGAGCAAGATGCGTCACAGCGTCGCCGATGAGAAGGCCGAAAGCCTGCGCAAGATGTTCCTGGCCATGGTCGATGACATCCGGGTGGTGCTCATCAAGCTGGCTGATCGAGTCCACAATATGCGCACTTTGCAGGGTCACGCGGAACACAAGCGCCGGCGCATTGCGCGCGAGACCCTGGAAATTTTCGCGCCGTTGGCGAATCGGTTGGGCATCTGGCAGATCAAATGGGAGTTGGAAGATCTCAGCTTTCGCTATCTGGAGCCGGTCACCTATCGTAATCTGTCGCGGGCCATGGACCAGAAACGGGCCGAACGGTTGCGTTGGGTAGACGAGACGCAGGCAACGCTTTTGAAAATCCTCAGCGAGGCCGGCGTGCAAGCAGAAATCCACGGGCGCCCCAAGCACATCTACGGCATCTATCGCAAGATGCGGCGGAAGGACGTGCCGTTCGATCAGATTTACGACATCCACGGCTTTCGCATTATCGTCGATTCGATCGCCGACTGTTATGCGACATTGGGCGTTGTCCACAGCCGGTGGCGGCCCATCCCCGGCGAATTTGACGACTACATCGCCAATCCCAAAGACAATCTGTATCGCAGCCTGCATACGGCTGTGCTCAGTTCAAACGGCAAGCCCATGGAGGTGCAGATCCGCACGCAAGAGATGCACCAGGTAAGCGAGTTCGGCATCGCTGCCCACTGGCGTTATAAGGAGGGCAAGCAGCCCAACGAATACCTGGACAGCAAGATCGCCTGGATTCGCCAGTTGATGGAATGGCGCCAGGACGTGACCGATGCCCAGGAGTTTGTCAGCGGAATGAAGACGGACGTTTTCCAGGACCGGGTCTATGTCTTCACGCCGCGGGGCGATGTGATCGACCTGCCGCGCAGTTCGACGCCGATCGACTTCGCCTACCGGGTTCACACTGAGTTGGGCCACCGCTGCCGGGGCGCAAAGGTCAACGGGCGACTGGTGTCGCTGGACTTTCAACTCCAGAATGGAGACCAGGTTGAGGTGATTTCGGCCAAGCGGGGCGGCCCCAGCCGAGATTGGATCAACGCTAATATGGGCTATGTCGCCACCACGCGGGCGCGCGGGAAGATCCGTACCTGGTTCCGCAAACAGGCCAGGGAGGAGAACATCGCCCAGGGCCGCCAGATTCTGGAAAAGGATCTGAAGCGGTTGAGCGTTACGCAGCCCTTCGATTTCGTGGCCCGCATCTGTGGCTTTGACGAATTGGACGACTTTTTGGCTGCCATTGGCTACGGTGATGTGACGAGCCAGCATATCGCGCAGCGGGTCATCGAACATGAACGCAGCCAGGAGATTGAAGAGGAGCCGGAGCAGCTTGCCCGAAAGGCGCCGCCGCGAATCGTTTCGATTGACGGCGTACAGGTGGCCGGTCTTGACGGGGTGCTGGCCAATCGTGCCCGCTGTTGCAATCCGGTGCCCGGCGATCCAATCGTCGGCTACGTGACCAAAGGGCGGGGCGTTTCCATCCACAAGACCGACTGTCCGAATATCACTTCTCTGATCCAACGCGCGGAAAATGCCCGGCTTGTGGAGGTGCAGTGGGGCGCCAAGAGTGAGGAGATGTATCCCGTCAGCATTCAGGTCAAGGCCTACGATCGGGCCGGGCTGCTGCGGGACGTGACCAGCCTGGTGGCAGACGAGAAGATCAACATGCAGTCGGCAAAGGCGGTGACGGGGATGAAGAACAACATGGCCCTGATCAACGCCACGCTGGAGCTATCCAATATCTCCCAATTGACCCGCATCCTGACCCGAATTGAGCGTCTGCCGAATGTATTGGAAGTGCGCCGCCAAGTGGGATAGCCTTAGCGCGCAGACCGCCTACACGTTCAGGCGATACCCTTCTCCCCGCACAGTCTCCAGATAGCGGTTGCCGGACTGATCTGGCTCTATACATGCCCGCAACCAGTGGATATGCACGTCCAGCGTGCGCGTATCACCCACATACTCCGTGTGCCAGACAGCCTTTATAATCTCCTCTCGGCTGACCGTTCTGCCTGCGTTTTCCAACAATAGCGATAAGAGATCGAACAGTTTGGGTGACAGATTGCGCCGGCCTGCGGGGCCGTCCACCGTACGCGTGCTTCTGTCCAGGTTGAGCGCCCCGACCGCCGTCTGCGTGCCTTGTTGTCCGCGCAGTAGCCGTTGGAGGACAGGGCGGGCCTGGTCAATGTTCAGCGGGATTGGAAAAAATTCATCGAAAGCGGCTTCAGCCTGTTCCCGGAAACGTTCCTGTCCCACGGCGATGATACAAAGGTCGGGCAAACGCGCCCGCAGCATGAGACAGAAGCGTATGCGGCTGTTCTTGCGCCTGTCAAGCTCCAGAAACAGGCCGGAACACGGGGCCAACCGTAACTCTTGCAGGGTCTGCTTCTGACTGGTGAGATGCACAAATGTTATGGCCTGGTGCAGCTCAGGCGCGTAGATACCGGCTTGATCGAGCAGAACGCCATGGATTTGGCGGGCGAACGCACGATTGCGGCCCACGTACAGGACCCGAACAACTGCGGACACGGTTGTCAGACCTCTCGCCGACGCCGCTTCATCCACCCGAACAGCCGTTAAGACGCCAGCCGATCCGGGAGGGCGCATGGGAAGGATAACATTGTCGGTCTGTGGGGGGACTGAAGCGCAGTGATGGGGGATGGGCTAACCGAATGGGCCACACGAATCGCACTGCCAACACACTTGAAGTGCGATTCTTGGTTTCAGTGGAGTGTATTCAGAATGGGAACAATAATCGCATACGGAGATGTATTTACCCAATCATGTCTTGGCTGTGCCCGGTGCGCTGCCAAGCTCGAATCGTTTCCGCTTGTCTTCGACGATCATGCCTGGATCTTCATCGAGCGCGCGTGCGTGATGTCACTTTCTTAAACGGCGCGGATATGAGATGACAGGACCTCGGTGACAGCCGCGGTGTTGCCGTCCAGCGTCAGGAATTCCACAATGAAGGCGCTACCTCCAGGGTAGGCGTGAACGATTGTTCCCACATCGGCCTGCTTGAGTCCGTCCTCCGGAATATCTGTGGTGAGCACAACGCAATCGAGTTCCTTAAACATTACGCTTCCTCAGCGGATGGGCCGTAATCAACCTGGGGCTGGCCCTACAGCTTTCGAGCAGAACCCGCCTCAGGAGAGCGTCATCGCTTCCAACTCATCGATCATGTCGCGGATCACATCGAAGCCCGCCTGCCAGAATTCAGGATCGGTCATGTCGATGCCGGCGTCCTCCAGAATCGCCTGCGGGCGCGCTGAACCGCCGTATGCCAGCAGTTTCAGGTAACCCGGCTTGAAGGCGTCGCCCTCCTGCTGATAGCGCCGGTAGAGCGAGAGAACCAGCAGTTGGCCGAAACTGTAGGCGTAACAGTAGAAGGGGGTATGGTAGATGTGAGGGATGCTGATCCACTCATACTGGAACTCGTCCGACACCTCCACGCTGTCGCCGAACTGCTCGCGCAGATTCTCCAGATAGAGGCGATCCAACTCCTGTGGGGAGGCGTTCTCCTGGATGGCCTGATGCGCGCTCTGTTCAAAGATCACGAAGAAGGCCTGACGCATCACCGTGGCGTAGATGTCATCCACGCTAGCAGCAAGAATCTCGCGGCGCACGAGCGGGTCCTTCTCCTCGGCCAAGAGTTGGTCGTTCATCACCATTTCGGCGAAGACCGACGCGGTTTCGGCCAGGGGCAAGGATGAGTGCTGCGTGAGGAGCGAGTGGTGCTCGGCCATCATGCTGTGGACGGCGTGGCCCAATTCGTGGGCGATGGTGGCCACATCCCGCACCTTATTGGTGTAGTTCACCAGCACATACGGGGTAATGCTCGGCAGCACGGTGGCGCAGAACGCGCCGGAGCGTTTTCCCTTACGCACCTCGCTGTCGATATGATTGTCGTCGAAGACGCGTTGCGCCTTTCCGGCGAAATCCAGGTCGAAGCGCTTGAAGGTGTCCAACACAAGCTCGACCGCGTTTTCATAGGGTACTTCACGCGACGAGCCTGCCAGAGGCGCGTAGATGTCGTAGCGGCGCAACTTTTCCATGCCCAGCCACTTGGCCTTGAGCGAGAAATATCGCTGAAAGAGCGGCGCATTGCGGCGGGCTACCTCCAGCAGCGCTTCGACCGCCTCGTGTGGGATGTCATTGGTCAGGTTGCGCACGGCTATCGGCGAGTCAAAGCTGCGCAGCGTGACATTCTCGTTGTGCCAATCGCGCACACGATTGACATATATCTGCGCCAGAATGGGGGCCTCCTCCTTGTAGACCTTATGGATCGACTGGTAGGCGGCGGCGCGCATATCCGGATCGGGGGAGTAGACATAGGCCATGACCTCGCCGCGGGTCATCCGTTTCGTCTCGCCGTCCACCTCCAGTTCGAATTCCAGGCGGTTGGTCAACATCGAGTAGATGGTGATCACCGCGTTCATGCCGTTGGCATCCTTCACGTTGATGATGCGCTCGGCTTCTTCTTCCAACATATAGGGCTTGAAGAGGCGAATCTCTTGTAGAAAATGCCGGTAATCGGGGTAGGCGTCGGCGTCCGGCAGGAGCGCTTCAGCGTGCTCGTCATCAAGGCCCTTCCACCACAGGCTGAAGAAGAGCATACGGTTCTGTATTTCCGTCAAAACTTGCTGCATGCGGTTAGAGTAGGTGAGCGCGTCGGGCGACTGCGTGTCCGACGAGAACCAAAGGCTGCCGTAAGCTCCCAGCCGGTAAAGTTGAGAAGAGATATTTTCGTACTGTTGCACGGCGCTGAGCAGCTTGTCCGGCTCCATTTGCGCTGAGAGTTCTTCCCGCAGCGCCTCAAACGCGGTTACATCCTCCCCGACCTGCGCCAGTCGTTCGTCGATCACAGTATCGGAAGGGGCTACGCCGGACCCGTTCGCCTCGGGGTCAGCCGGCAGCAGGTCGGAGAGATCCCAGCCGGACAGTTGAAAGGGTTCCTGCTTTGCACGTGTGGGTAGAGCCATAAGGCATCGTTCCTTTGTCAATCTTCTTTGACGAGGCGGCGTAAGACCGTGTGCAGAATGCCGCCGTTCTTGTAGTAGTCCACTTCCACGGGCGTATCCAGTCGACTGGTGACGCGAAACTCGCTGACGGCTCCCCGTTCACGGGTTACGCGCACCGTATACTCCTGGTTGGGCGCCATCTCCTCGGTCAATCCGAGGATGTCATAGGTCTCAAAGCCGCTCAGGTCCAGAGACTGCATGTTCTGGCCGTCATTGAACTGCAAGGGCAGGATGCCCATGCCCACGAGATTTGAGCGATGGATGCGCTCGAAGCTTTCGGCAATCACCGCCTTCACACCTTGCAGCCACGGCCCTTTTGCGGCCCAGTCGCGGCTGGAGCCGGTGCCATACTCCTTGCCAGCAAGGATGATCAACGGCGTGCCGTCCTGCTGGTACTGCGCGGCCGCATCCCAGATCGCCATCTCGGTTGGGCTGTCGGCATGGGAACCGGCTGCCTCAGTCAGCTGCCCCTCCGCGGGCATGTAGGCCGTATAGCCGCCTTCGACTCCATCCAGCATCTGATTCTTGATGCGAATGTTGGCGAACGTGCCCCGCATCATCACTTCGTGGTTCCCCCGGCGGCTGCCGTAGCTGTTCCACTCGGAGCGGGGGACGCCCTTTTCGGTCAGATAGCGGCCAGCGGGGCTGTCGGGCGCAATCGCGCCCGCCGGGCTGATGTGATCGGTTGTGGTGCTGTCCGGCATGACCGCCAGCACGCGTGCGCCGACAATGGGCTGCACGGGCGGCAGATCGGTGCCCATCTCCTGGAAGAAGGAAGGCTCCCGGATGTAGGTGCTGGCGGGATTCCAGGCGTAAAGATCGCCGCCGGAGATGGGCACTTCATTCCACTGCTCATTGCCGGTGAAGACATTGCCGTACTGCTGGTGGAAGAGCGCCGGTTTCAGGCTGCGATGGATTTCGGCCTGGATCTCCTCCTGGCTCGGCCATACATCGCGCAAGAAGACGGGTGCGCCGGTCGGGTCGTAGCCCAGGGGGTCGTTGTCCAGGTCGATATTCACGGTTCCGGCGATGGCGTAAGCGACCACCAGCGGCGGCGAGGCCAGGAAATTGGCGCGCACATCCGGGCCGATGCGTCCTTCGAAGTTACGATTGCCGCTCAGCACGGATGCCGCCACCAGATCAGCGTCATGGATCGCGTCGCGTATCGGTTCAGGCAGAGGGCCGCTGTTGCCGATGCAGGTGGTGCAGCCGTAGCCGACGGTATGGAAGTTCAAGGCTTGCAGATAGGGGATCAGCCCGCAGACCTCCAAGTAGCTGGTTACGACCTTTGAGCCGGGGGCCAGACTGGTCTTCACCCACGGCTTCACGTCCAGACCCCGTTCCACCGCCTTCTTGGCCAACAGTCCGGCGCCGATCATCACCGAAGGATTGCTGGTATTGGTACAGGAGGTGATGGCGGCGATCACAACGTCGCCGTGCTCCAACGTGAAGTCGGCGCCCTTGAAGCTGACATTGGCGCGGTTGTCCAGTTCGGCGCTCTCCAGACCGAAGCCCTGCGCGCCCACCGGAGCGGAGAGCATCCCAGTCCAACTCTCTTTCATATCTGAAAGAGCGATGCGATCCTGTGGGCGTTTGGGACCGGCCAGGCTGGGCTGCACGGTGCTCATGTCCAGTTCGACGATCTCGCTGAAGACCGGGTCTGGCGTGTCTTCGGTATGGAAGAGACTTTGCTCCTTACAGTAGCGTTCCACCAGATCGATCGTCTGCGGGTCGCGCCCAGTGTTGGCGAGGTAGCGCAGCGTCTCCTGGTCTACGGGGAAGAAGCCCATGGTTGCGCCGTATTCGGGCGACATATTGGCGAGCGTGGCCCGATCGGGCAGGCTCAGTTGGCCCAGACCGGGACCGAAATACTCGACGAATTTGCCGACGACGCCTTGTTGGCGCAGCATTTCGGTCGCACGCAGCACGAGGTCGGTAGCGGTGGCCCCTTCCGGCAGCGCGCCGGTCAGTTTGAAGCCGACCACATCCGGCATGAGCATGTAGATCGGCTGGCCGAGCATGACCGCTTCGGCTTCAATGCCGCCGACGCCCCAACCAAGTACGCCCAGCCCGTTGATCATCGTCGTGTGGCTGTCGGTTCCCACCAGAGAATCGGGGTAGGCTTCGGGCGCGGTCGGTGCGCTCCCAGGAGAAGTCTGCACAACGCTGGCCAGATATTCCAGGTTCACCTGATGCACGATGCCGGTGGCGGGCGGCACGACGCGGAAGTTGTCAAAGGCGCGCTGTCCCCATTTGAGGAACTCATAGCGTTCGTGGTTGCGCTCGAACTCCCGCTCCGCGTTGAAGAAGAGCGCGGCCGCCGAGCCGAATCGATCCACCTGCACTGAGTGATCGATCACCAGGTCCACCGGCACGACCGGGTTGATCTTGTTGGCGTCGCCGCCCATGCGGGCCATGGCGCTGCGCAGAGCCGCCAGATCCACCACACTGGGCACGCCGGTGAAATCCTGCAAAATGACACGTGCCGGCTTGAACGGAATTTCGACTTTGCCAGCAGTATCCGGCCCCCAGTTGGCGATGGTTTCAATCGCCTCGCGGGTAATCTCAAAACCTTCAGCCTGACGTAACGCCGCCTCGAGCAGCACCTTGATCGAGAACGGCAGTCGGCTCACATTGGCGACGGATGCCTTTTCGAGCGCATCCAGGCGATAGATTGTGACCGGGCCGTTTTCCGTGTGGAGCGTATCGCGTGCGTTGAAAAAGTCCTGTCGAGCCATTTCAGCCCCTTGTAAATTGGTCTGACGGTTCAGTTTGCGCTGAACGGAACTGGGCGATCTTTCCGCTTTCTCATCGCGCTGGTCCGTCCAGCGTTCTGCCAAGTGTTAGTATGATACCCGTTATGGAGACAGAAAGCATAATTCTGGGCGCTCTATGAAATACGAAAGAGCATTAATTGCAGGGCAATTTCGCGTCTCAAGGATACCTATTGTGTAATCCGTGCAATTGGCATTGGTTTTGAATGTGAAGCAATGCAGGCACAGCATCGGGAGGCGAGACGCTTGCGTTTCCTGGGTTCGGCCAAGATTGACAAGGATCAGGTAATGTTATACATAACTGTGGCAACTGCCCCATTGTCGGCGGCATAGCGCGAGCTGGCGATCATATCATCCATGAAGCTGAGCAAGAGGGGCAGGGCAGGCGAGACGCCCGCGTTTCCAGGGAATGGAGAGAGTCATCATGGCGAATACGAAGATGCAATCATTCGGAACGAGCGCCAGAATCGGGCATGACTCCAGTTCGTTTTACAATCGCAAGTTGTATGAGGATTCGACGGTTGCAGAGAGTGATCAGTCGCAGGAGAATGCGGTCCCGGAGTTGAATCGACTTTATGCGCATAGCAGTCGATCCATGCACGAACTGCCGGACAACAGCGTGCATCTGATGGTGACTTCGCCGCCTTACAACGTGGGGAAGGATTACGACGAGGACATGACGGAGGCCGAGTACCGCGATTTTCTGCGCGACGTATGGCAAGAGACGTATCGGGTGCTGGTGCATGGGGGCAGAGCCTGCATCAACGTCGCCAATCTGGGACGCAGGCCGTATGTGCCTCTGAGCACCTACATTACTCAAGACATGATCGAAGTCGGCTTTCTGATGCGAGGCCAGATCATCTGGAACAAACAGGCCAGCGCGGGATCGTCCTGCGCGTGGGGCAGCTGGCGTTCGCCATCGAATCCGGTTCTCAGGGATGTACACGAGTATATCCTGGTCTTCTGCAAGGGCGACTTTGCGCGCAAGAAACCGGAGTGCGATCAGAAGCGGGCAACCATCAGCAAAGAGGATTTTCTGGCGTGGACGAAAAGCGTGTGGCAGTTCCCCGCGGAGTCGGCCAGGAAGGTGAAGCACCCGGCCCCCTATCCGGTGGATCTGCCCGCACGCTGCATCCAGCTTTACACCTATTCCAATGATGTCGTCCTGGACCCATTCATCGGCAGCGGCACAACCGCTGTGGCCGCGCAGGAAGCTGGCCGCAAATGGATTGGTTACGAAGTCTCCCCGGAATATGTGGCTTTGTCATATCAGAGGCTTGAGATGCAGTTGGGGGCAGAGTAGACCAAATTATGTAGGAACTCTGAAGAAAGGCAGATACCTCAACCTGCGCTCTGCACACTGGCGCCGGCATCCGCCCGTGGACTCAGATGGGCCTGGCCGTCGGCGTGGTAGCTGCTGCGCACCAGCGGGCCGCATTCCATCCAGCGGAAGCCCCGCTGCTCGCCCTCAACGCGTAGAAGGTCGAACTGCTCCGGCGTGTAGTATCCGACGATGGGCAGGTGAAAACGGCTGGGCTGCAAGTACTGGCCGATGGTCATAATGTCCACGTCGTGCGCCTTCAGGTCGTCCATCACGGTCAGGATCTCATCCCAGGACTCGCCCAGCCCGATCATAATTCCCGATTTCGTCAGCGTCAGCGGATCCATCTGCTTGGCCCGTTGCAAGAGTTTCAGCGAACGAACATATCGGGCCTGGGGACGCACTGTCTTGTAAAGACGCGCCACCGTCTCCGTGTTGTGGTTGAGTATTTCCGGCCTGGCGTCCATAACCGTTTGCAACGCAGCCCAGTCCCCTTTGAAATCGGGAATCAGCACCTCGACAGTGCAGCCGGGCCGCAAACGCCGAATCCAGTGGACACTCTCAGAGAAGACCCACGCGCCGCCGTCCGGCTGCTCGTCGCGGTTGACGCTTGTCAGCACGGCGTGCTGCAGATTCATGGCCTGAACGCTCTCGCCGATCCGCCGCGGCTCCTCGGGGTCGAGCATAGCCGGTCGGCCAGTCTTAATTTTGCAGAAGCCGCAGGAACGGGTACAGGTATCCCCCATCAGCAGAAAAGTGGCTGTACCCCGCCCCCAGCATTCACCGATATTGGGACACATCGCCTCTTCGCAGACGGTGTTCAGGCTCTTCCCGCGGAACAGCTGTTTGAGTTCCCGATAGCGGGGGGTGTCCGGTGAACGAACGCGCAACCAGGGAGGACGCCGCCCGCGCGTAAGCTGGCCCGGTCCTTTGGCATCGGCATTGACCGGCAGGGGAATGATGTCGGCCCCCCGGCTCGGTGAACTGTCGGGAAGCGCGTCGTGCGGCGTCTCGCCGGACGGAACTGTAGGAATCGGTTCGATACGGATTGTGCCGATCTCGTTTTCTTCAATATGATGCTCTACAGTCGCTCTCGTCATAGTGCTTGATTTCCCGTTTTCCGTTCGCAGTCGCATTCGCTCGCCCGCTCAAAGCCGAACACTGACCGGTGAAACCGAACCGGCGCTCTCCCTTTCGATCAGAATGGTGGCGACGGTCAGGCTGACAAACAGCCAGAAAGCAACGGTCATATGTGGATAAGTCAGATTGAACCAGTAGTGATCGCCCATCCCGCTGACGAGCGCGCCGAGAATCGAGCCGCCAAGACCGAGGAGCAACGCTTCCCGTTCGGGCGCGACACCCGCCCGCCAGGCTTCAAGGAACATGCTGAAGAAGGCGATGATCGCGGCCAGAAAGATGACGAGGCCAATGATGCCCATGTTTTCGGCCAGGGTCAGGTAGAACATACTGACGCCCAGATAGATGTCGATATCCGGCACGCCGGAAAAGCCGACGCCGAAGAGCGGATAGCGACGAATCAGGATCATGGCGTCTTTGTATTCGCCAAAGCGCATCTGTGTCGCCAAGTCTTCCCCGGCCAGCCCTGCGATCAGACGGGCTACATAGTCCTGCGTCTGTGGCAACAGGAACAGAAGCAGGCCGAGGACGATTCCGATCGGCAGCAAGCGCCGGTACTTGAATACGGCTGGAACTGCGAGTGCCGCGGTCATGCCGAAGAGGGCGGAGCGGCTGAACGACCAGTAAAGGGCCAATCCCACGGTGGCGAAAATCAATGCGCTCAACCATTTGGGGAAGAGCGGTCGCGGCGAAAACAGTTGCGGCCCAACGATGCCTGCGATAAGGAGCATCATTCCTCCCAGCACATTGGGATCCACGGCTGTGCCGATCGCCCGCATCGTGCCGTCGGGGTCGTCTTCGATCCAGCGCAGCGCGCCGAAGCCGCCGGGGTAGTCAAAGCGCGCGAGCTGGTTCAGCGCCCTTATGGTCCATGTTTCGGGGATGACGTAAAACACGACCGCGATCGACGCGCCCACCCATCCCGCCAGAAAGAGCCAACGGGTTACCCAATTCAGTTCGCGCTGGGTGCGAACCGTATTGATGACGACGAAAAAGAGGCCGATGCCCAGCAGGATTTCACCAAAACGGCGAATGATCGTGGTCGTGGGTCGGCTGTGCGTCATGCCGAAGATAAAGCTGAACACGGCCATCAGCATAAACAGCCCGACCAATAGCCCGATGGGCGAGACGATGAACTCCCGGGCCTGTGTCGTCAGCGGCTTCAGGGGCGAGGGCGAATGGGGCGAGGAGGGCCTGCCGGCCACCAGTTTGAGCAGCCAGACGAAGACCAACGCGCCGAGCGCGGCATCAAGGAAGGTGGGCTTGAAGCCAAGGCGAAAGGGCAGGCTGGCAAAGGGCAGGATGTAGACGACCCCCACCAGCGCGACATAACCCCAATGGGTGTCCATCAGGATAAGCGTGCCGCCAACGATCACCACAGCCAGCGCCAACGCGAATAGCGGGCCGACAACCCCGATCAGCAAGGCGATTGCCAGGGCGCCGGCGGCCAGTAGCAGGCCGATGGCGCTGCGCCGAACCAGCGGTTGGGGCGAGAGTACGGTCTCGGAGAATACGCTATACGCTGTCTGAATCATCCCTGCAAGTATACCACAAGGAGGTCAGGAGATTGCGTATTTCGTATTGCGTTTTCGGGTGGATCATTGGTGGCTTTGGACGGGGAGGGTTCAGCGAGTCTCCTGGAGGGCAGGTCCGGTCCGGCGCCAGTTGGGAGAACAGCAATGAACTGGTAAAATTCATTGCATCTTCCATGTGGGATGACCCGTTAGAGCGCAAAAGGATATGACCAGACAAGAGCAGACATCCAGCGGGAGTACGGAAAACATCGTCGTCGCCGACACCGACATGGTTCTCATCGAGCGGTATCGGGAGGAACCGGCGCCGCTGTTGCCGATTCTCCACGCCTTCCACAACCGGGACGGATACATTGGAGCGGGGGCGATTGAAGCCATCGGCAAGGAGTTGCGCATCCCGCTGGCCGATCTGTACGGGACGGTCACGTTCTATCACCACTTTGCGCGCCAGGAGGGTGGCTTGCAGCGGCCGCGTGTCTGCACGGGGCCGATCTGCTGCCAACGTGGCGCGCGGGAGATTGTGGATAATCTGGAAGGAGCCGAGGAGATGCCCTGCGCGGGCCGCTGCGACGACCCGGTGCCGCTGCTCATCGGCCATGAAACGTTCGTGTCCAGCGCACCGTTTCAGACATTACAGCGGCGCATCTCGTCGCCCGTTCCTGTGCCCAATCCCGGAAGGCGGGAGGAATGCGTCTTTGCCTGCATTCGCGAACCGGAGCGGTCCAGCCTGGACGGCTATCGGCGAAGCGGCGGCTATGAAGCATTGACCTGGGCCGTGCAGGAGATGACCCCGACCCAAGTTATCGACCAGTTGAAGGAATCGAAACTGGCGGGCCGGGGCGGCGCGGGCTTCCCCACAGGCATGAAATGGCAGTTCGTGCGCGAGGCGGCGGGCGGGCCGAAGAGCGTGGTCTGCAATGCGGATGAAGGCGAGCCGGGCTGCTTCAAGGATCGGGCGTTGATGGACCACGACCCTTACGCCCTGATCGAAGGGATGACGTTGGCGGGCTATGCCATCGGCGCGCAGCGGGGCTTCCTCTATCTGCGCTACGAATATCCCGAAACGTATGAACGGCTGGAGCGCGCGATACAGGCGGCCGAGGAGGCCGGGTTGCTGGGGGAGAATGTTCTCGGCGGCGACTTCTGTTTCCGGCTTTATCTGCGGCGGGGGGCCGGGGCCTATATCTGCGGCGAAGAGACATCGCTGCTCAACAGTCTGGAGGGCAAGCATCCCTTCCCCCGCAACCGCCCGCCCTATCCCACCACACACGGATTCGAAAATCTGCCGACTGCGGTCAACAATGTGGAAACGCTGTGCGCAGTACCGCAGATTTTGCGGCGGGGCGCTGACTGGTATCAGAGCCTGGGCCTAGGCGACCATGCGGGCACCAAGGTGATCAGCCTGTCCGGGGATGTGCAGCGTCCCGGCAACTATGAAGTGCCGTTCGGCCTGCCGTTGCGCACGCTGCTACACGACTGGGCGGGCGGCCCTCTGGCGGGCCGCGCATTTCAGGCGGTGACCATGGCGGGGATTTCAGGCGGCTTTCTGGGCGCTGACGCGATCGAGACCGTCACCCTGGACGAGCCGAGCATCCGGTCGGCGGGGTCGATGCTGGGCGCGGGCGGCGTGATGATCTTCGACGACAGCCGCGACATCGTGGATACGGCCCGCCAGGCGATGGAGTTTTTCGCTCACGAAAGCTGTGGCAAATGTTTCCCCTGCCGCATCGGCACGCAGCGCCTGCTGGAACGGCTCTCCGGCGGCGGCCCCAAGCAACTCGACGCCTGGCAGCAGGAGGTCAGCGACATAGGCGAGGTGCTGGAGTTGAGCGCGTGCGGACTGGGCGTGGCAGCCGGTTTTGTCAGCGACAGTCTGCTCAGGAACTTCCCGCAGCAGGTGGCTGAGTATCGGGGCTGAGCCAATCCCTTTCGGCTATTGCCGAACAAAGGGATCAACAGAAATCGGCGCTTGTTGATTTCAAGTAGAGTCAGTAACAAATGGAGGAAGTTGGAATGAATTCCCATATTCAGGAGCTACTTGAGACAGCGGAGTTCGTGGTCGATATTCAAGGACAGAAAAAGGCTGTGATGCTAGACTATTCGATCTGGAAAGACCTTTTGCAGTTGCTTGAAGACATAGAAGACAGCGCAGAGATTGAGGCTTCGCAAATGAGTGGAGAGGAACCAATTCCTTGGGAACAAGCCAGAGCAGAGTTACGCGCTAGGGGTGTCAATGTATGAAGTTCATATCGCGCCGCGGGCAGTTCAGGATATAACCAGACTACCAAGTGGGTACGCACGACTCGCGAGCAAGCGCATTGCCGGTCTGGCCGAAGAACCCCGGCCCCGAGGAGTTCGCAAATTGAGGGATCGATCTCACTTCCGGTTACGTGTCGGCGTGTATCGTCATTCTCTATGATATTGATGATGAGAAGAAGGTTGTCACAATCCATCGTGTCTTACACCGCCGTGAAGCATATCGATAACTTCAATTGAATTGACAACGCATCACTGGAAACGCACTATGCAATCCGTGAATCAGGCCGAGCAGACGCCCACGCTGACTCTCGACGGGGAGGAGATCGCTTTCACGCCCGGCGAGACGGTCTACGAAGTGGCGACGCGCACGGGCAAGGCTGTGCCCACGCTCTGCTATGACCCGCGGCTGGAAGCGTTCGGCAGCTGTCGGCTGTGCGTGGTGGAGGTGGCGGGGCAACGCGTGCCGGTGGCATCCTGCACGACACAGGCCACTGATGGGATGGAGGTGACGACCGCCTCGGCCAATATCGAAGGGCTGCGGCGTACCTTGCTTGAACTGGTCGTTTCCGAGAACCGCGAGGTGACGGTGGATCCACTGCGGGGCCATGCCTCCCAGGAGTTGGCAACGCTTGTCGAGCGCTACGATGCCGGCCGCGGTCGCTTTGACGGCGCGCAGTCGGGCCGCAGCCGAGCGGACGACGGCAACCCGTTCATTTTGCGCGACTACGACCTGTGCATCTCCTGCTATCGCTGTGTGCGCGTATGCGCCGAACAGGAGGGCGATTACGCCATCAGCGTCGCCAACCGCGGCTTCGCCACGCAGATCACGGTTGAGTTCGGCGGCCATCTGCGCAGTTCGGCCTGCACGTTCTGCGGTCAGTGTGTGCAAACCTGCCCCACCGGCGCGCTGGCCGACAGAAAGGCGCTGCGCTTCGCCGAACAGGCGCAGCCAGACGGCGGAAGCTAAGAAGTGGGGCGTTTTCCCTCCTCGTTGAAAGGACACATTGATGAACACAACCGCTGCTCCCACCCAGACAACCCGCACAATCTGCGGCTACTGCGGCGTCGGCTGCTCGCTTGATCTGGTGACGCGCGACAATCGCATCATCGCCGTGCATCCGGCTTTTGATGGCCCGGCGAATCAGGGCGCGCTATGTGTTAAGGGCCAGTTTGCCTACGATTATGTCCATCACCCGGATCGACTGACCCACCCGCTGGTGCGCGGCGGGGACGGTACATTGCAGCGGGCGACCTGGGATGACGCGCTGGAACGGGCGGCGCAGGGTTTCCGCGATGTGCTGCACAAGCACGGACGCCACGCGGTTTACGGCGTCGCCTCCGGGCGCACACCCAGCGAAGCGAACTACATGATGCAGAAGTTCATTCGCGTGGGGTTCGGCACGAACTATATCGACAACTGTAGCCGTGCTTGACACGCTCCGACCGTCGCCGGTCTGGCGGCAACAATCGGACGCGGGGCGATGTCCAATCCATTGGCGGACATGGAGAAGCCGGATGTGATCTTCTGCATCGGCACAAATATGACCGAGACCCATCCGGTCGCGGCTACGCGGCTGAAGAAGGCCATCGCCCGCGGCGCCAAGATGATCGTGGCCGACCCGCGGCGCATCCGTCTGGCGGAGATGGCCGACGTGTATCTGCCGATCCGAGTGGGCAGCGATACGGCGCTGCTGCTGGGCATGGCGCATGTGATCGTACGCGAAGGTCTGATCGATCACGAGTTCATCGCCACCCGCACGGAGGGCTACGAGCAGTTGGTGGAGCACCTCCAGGAGAAGACGCCGGCGTGGGCGGCAAGCATCACCGGCGTGCCCGCAGCCATGATCGAAGAGGCGGCCATCCTCTATGGCTCCGGTGACAAAGCGGGCATCTACTATACGTTGGGCATTACGGAGCACATTTGCGGCGTGGAGAATGTGCAGAGCCTGTGCAATCTGGCGCTGCTGACCGGCAATCTCGGGCGCGAGGGCGCCGGGGTCAACCCGATGCGGGGGCAGAACAACATCCAGGGAGCCGGGGACAGCGGCGCGCTGCCCAACAACTATGCCGGCTTCCAGCCGGTGACGGAGCCGTCCAACCAGGAGAAATTCGAGAAAGCCTACGGGCGCAAGATCGATCTGGAAAAGGGAATCACCAAGGTGACGGCGCTGGAGCAGTGCGGCGACACGATTTTCGCCATGCTCATTGACGGCGAAAACACGGTCGTCTCCGACCCGGATATGAAGCATTGCATCCACGCGCTCAAGAGCCTGGAGCATCTCGTTGTCATCGACATTTTCCTGACGGAGACCGCAGAGTTGGCCGATGTGGTGCTGCCTGCCACCTCCTGGGCCGAGACGGACGGCCATTTCACGAATACGGAGCGGCGCATCCAGCGGGTTCGCAAGGCTGTCGACCCGCCCGGCGAGGCCCAACCGGACTGGTGGATCATCAGCCGGATCGCCCAGCGCATGGGCATGTCCGGCCTCGACTATGAGTCGCCGGAGCCGATCTTCGATGAACTATGCGAACTGTCGCCGATCTATCAAGGCATCGACTGGGAGTTGGCGGACAGCGGTCAGTACCAGTGGCCGATCCCGTATCGGGGTCATCCGGGCACGCCCCGTCTGCACGAGGACGGGTTCGTCAACGGCCGCGGCAAGTTCAGTTTCACCGACTACCGCGATCCGGCGGAGACGATTGACGAGGCCTATCCGCTGTGGCTGACTACGGGGCGGCGGCTGGAGAGTTACCATACACGCACGCAGACGGGACGGTCGGAAGGCATAAACGAGCTGCTGCCGGAGGAGACGCTGGAGGTGCATCCGGCGGATGTGGCCCGCTACGGGCTGCGCGACGGCGGCTGGGCGAAGGTCAGCAGCCGTCGGGGCGCGGTAGAGGTGCGGGTGCAGGCGACCAGGCGCTCTCCTCAGGGGACGGTGTTCGCCAGTTTCTCCTTTGCCGACGTGCCGATCAACGTGCTGACCGGTTCCGGCTACGATCCGATCACCCAAACGGCCGAGCTGAAGGTCTGCCCGGTGCAGGTCGAACCGATGATGGAGAGAACGCCGGTGGCCGCCGATTGAGTTGTTGTGAGTTGGCGGGACATAAGGAAGGCAACTCCTTTGCCGCCGCCATTGACCTTAACCCCGCTGCCTGCTAAACTGTGGCGACAAGAATGACCACAGTGGAGACAACTCATGCGCGCAATCGGCGTTCGAGAATTGAAGACCCACGCTTCAGAAATCATGCGCAAAGTGCGGGAGGAACGGATCTGCTTTACGATCACGTACCGGGGCAAACCGATGGGCGTACTGCTTCCGCTTGAGGAATATGGCGATATGTCGCAGGAAGCAAGTCCAGATCCCTGGTCGGAGCTAGAAAAGTTACGCGATAAGATGGCGCTGATGCCTCAGCCAGAAAAAAGTCTGATGGATGCTCTTTCCGAGATGCGCCGGTAACTCTGGTGGCCGAATTGTACACAATTGATGCCAGCGTTTTTGTAAGTGCATTCAACAGTTACGAGATTGGCCACAAGCAGAGTTACGATCTGCTGGAACGGTTGCAGGCACAACGGCTTCCACTGATTGAACCAACATTGCTCCTGCCAGAACTGGCAGCATCTGTGGCACGGGTCTATCAAGATGAAGAGATAGCCAAGGCTTTCGCTCACAGCGTTCGAAATTTGCTCAATCTGTTTGTGGTTCCGCTCGATGAGACGCTTGCGGAACTCTCCGTAGATATCGCCGCGAAACACCGATTGCGGGGTAGTGATACAGTGTACTTGGCAGTGGCCCACCACTATGGTACGGCTCTCGTCACTCTAGATCAGGAGCAGTACAACCGAGGCTCTGAAATAGTTCCAACCCGTACACCCACAGAGGTGACAGATAGTACGGCATAAACTCTCGGCACACATTGCGCTTTGGGAGTATCCTTCACGACCAGAGGGCATCCTCAATACTCTTACGCAATGGAGCATAATACGTGTTTCCCGCGTGTAGGCAATGTTGCGTTTTCGCGTCTTGACGTCGTCCCCTTCAGAAGTTCTCTGCGGTGAACCCCAATGATACCCCGCGTCGGCAGCAAAGTGCGCACCCGCATCACGGTTGTGGAGCGGGGGCGGCGCAAACTCCGAGATGACCACCTGGCAACGGAAGAGCCGTTGGAGATTCGTTTGCAGGCCGGGGGCGAGACGCAGACCGTCGCCGTGACGATGCGCACGCCGGGCCATGATTTCGAGTTGGCTGCCGGCTTCCTCCATAACGAAGGCATCGTTGGCGATGCGGATCTGCTCAGCGGCATCACCTATTGCGTGGATCCCGATGTCGACGCGGATCAACGTTACAACATCGTAAACGTCGGTCTGCGCCTGGCGAGTCTGCCCGAACTGGCGACCCTCGAACGCCACTTTTATACCACGAGCGCCTGCGGTGTGTGCGGCAAGGCCAGTCTTGACGCGATTGCCATGCGCGACTGTCCGGCTCTGCCGGCGGGGCCACAGCTCGACCCCATGCTCCTGACAACGCTGCCCCAGAAACTGCGTGCGGCGCAGGGGCTGTTCGACGCCACGGGTGGACTTCACGCGGCCGGCCTGTTCGACGCCGGTGGGACGCTCCTCTGCCTGCGGGAGGATGTAGGCCGCCACAACGCAGTGGACAAGCTCATCGGCTGGGCGCTGATGCAACGCAAACTGCCCCTGCACGACTGCATTCTGCTGGTCAGCGGTCGGGCCTCCTACGAGATTCTGCAAAAGACTACAGTGGCGGGCGTGCCGGTGGTCTGCGCCGTCTCTGCGCCCAGTCATCTGGCGGTCGAGGTAGCCCGGCGTTTTGGCGTGACACTGGTGGGATTTCTGCGCGGTGAGCGGTTTAACGTTTACGCGGGCGCAGAGCGGATCCAGTGGGACGCGTAGGAGACCCAGGAGGCTGTTAGTCGTTCGCGGCATCCTCATTTCTCTCGTCACGACCCCCCAAGACAGTTGACGCTTCACAGGTTTCATCGCCGTTCTTACTTTTGGCGGTACGCGCGGCATTTGATCAATCGCGTCAAATGGTGTACACATATTCGGACCATCTGATCTCATTCTCGCACTGCTTCCGCATGGCACCCCTGACAGACTCGACGGATCGCAGCATTGACGGAGACCAACCCGCTATGAAACGGATTTCCCTTTTCGCCCTGTTCCTGGTCATTTTCCTGACCGCCGGACTCTACTTTTCCGGCGAACGGTTGGCTAATTATGTAGAGGCCGGCCTTCACTCGGGCGAACAGGATCGATTCGGCAGTCAAGTTGACAGGGTCGAGGAGGCGCTTCGCCAGGATGAACAGGTAGCGGACTATGTAAAGGGGCAGGTGCTGATCCGCTTCAAAAAGACGGTGACCCGTGAGCAGATTTCCGATTTCTACGCCGAGTACGGTCTGGCGGAAAAGGACAACCTGGACAGCGACCCCAACGACGCGGACCAGGGCCTGCGACTGGCCGCCGCGCCCGTGGATGTGGACGAGAATCTGATCGAAGTGCTGGAGAGCGACGCCAGAGTCGCATACGCTGAGCCGAACTACTTGCTGCAACTCAGCGAGACGCCGCCTTCGGACCCGCTGTTCGAGCGTCTCTGGGGCTTGCACAACACCGGTCAGACCGGCGGCACTGAGGACGCTGATATCGACGCCCTGGAAGCCTGGGAGATCAGCGCAGGTTCGAAGGACGTGATCCTCGCGGTCATCGACACCGGTATCTACGTCGACCACGAGGATCTGAAGGCCAATCTGTGGACGAACCCACAGGAGTGTCCGAGGGGTGTGGGCAAGTGCGTTGCGGACGGCGTGGATGACGACGGCAACGGCTATGTGGACGACTTCCACGGCATCAACGCCATCACCAATAGCGGCGCCCTGATCGATGACTACGGCCACGGCACGCACATAGCCGGCATCGCTGCCGCCACGGGCGACAACCGCAAGGGCGTCATCGGCGTCAGTTGGAAGGCCCGTGTTCTTGGCTGCAAATTCATCACCGCCTTCGGCACCGGCACAACGTCCAACGCGGTCAAATGCTTCAACTATATCTACGACATGCGCAACAAGCAGAAACAGAACATCGTGGTCACGAACAGCAGTTGGGGCAGCAGTTCTCCGTCCCGGTCCCTGAGAGAAGCGATGGGCCGGGTGGATTCGCCTCTGCATGTCTGCGCCGCCGGCAATTCCAATTCCAACCGCAAGCTCTACCCTGCGGCCTACGATCTGGACAACATTATTGCGGTGGCGGCCACCGATCACGACGACTTGTATGCCGGTTTCTCCAGTTGGGGCGAAGACTGGGTGGACCTGGCGGCTCCCGGTGTGAACATTCTCTCAACGGTTCCGACCGGCCGCTGTCCCATGTGCCTGCCATCGGGATATGGCGCGACCAACGGCACCTCCATGTCCTCACCGCACGTTGCCGGCGCGGCCGCGCTGATCTGGTCGGAGTTCAAGGGGTTGAACAATCAACAGGTGAAGCAGCGCATCCTCTCCGGCGTCAATCCGCTGAAAAATCAATCCAAGAAGACGCTGACCAACGGTCGTCTGAATATATTTAACGCCATGGAGAAGGACTCGACGCCGCCGGCGGCTGTCTCGGATCTGTCTCCGTCCGGCGTGCTTCTGACCAAAATTATCCTCTCCTGGACCGCGACGGGGGACGACGGATTCACGGGCGTGTCAACGTCCTACGATATACGCTACTCGGACGCGCCGATATCCAACGCCACTTGGGATTCTGCCAGCCGCGTGTTGACGGCGCCGACGCCCGGCACGTCCGGCTCCAGAGAGACGCTGGAGGTGACCGGACTGGCGCCCAACACGACCTACTATTTCGCGCTGCGGGCCGCCGACAATGTCGGCAACGTCTCCGACCTGTCCAATATCGTCATCGCCCGCACGAGCGCGGGAACAATCGTTTTTGAAGACGACATGGAAAGCGGAAAGGGCAAATGGAGTATCGAAGACGCGGGAAAGAGTCTCTGGCATCTTTCCAGTCTGCGTTTCGACAGCCCGGAGACGGCCTGGTACTACGGCCAGGAGAAGGAACGAAACTACGACACGGGCGAGGCGCATGAGGGGAGCATTACTTCGAGCGTCATCGACATCGCCGGCGCCGACGATGCTCTGCTCACGTTCTACGAATGGAGCGAGTTGCAGGTCAATACGCGCTTCGACCGCACGCGCGTCCAAGTATCCGCTGATGGAACGACCTGGAGAACGGTCTTCGAATCCCACGGCACAGATGGGCGTTGGGCGCGGCGGGATGTCGATCTGAGCCAGTCCCTCGAAGAGAGCGGCTCGATACAGGTTCGCTTCTGGTTCGATTCGATAGACGAGACGTTCAATGATAAGGAAGGCTGGTTTGTCGACGACGTGCAGGTGGTGACCGCCAAACTGCAACTGCCGGGTGAGGAGCAACTCATGCCCAATCTGGTGGCCCAGACGGTCAACATCGGCTTCAATCCCGCCCAGCCATTTGCGGGTGAGACCACGACCATTCACGGGACCGTCATAAACAATGGCAACGCTGACGCTCGCGCGGTCACGGTACAGTTCGTGGATGTCAGCGATGAAGAGGAGGCCGTCCCGATCGGCACACCACAGACGATCGCCGAAATCCCGGTCGGCGGCAGCGGTGTGGCCCAGGTGCAATACGACACGGAGGACAAGAACGGCGGGCGCAGCATCCGCATGGTCATCGATCCCACCAACTTTATTTCCGAGCGCAATGAAGCGGACAACGAGGCCGTCAGGTTGCTCACCGTCGCTGACGCGCCAGCGCCGAATCTGTTCATTGACGCCGACAACATCGGTTTCGACCCAGCCTCGCCGCAACCCGGCGCGCAGGTTACGATCTTTGCTACGGTTGTCAACAACGGAACGGCCGACGCCGCCGACGTCGTTGTGCAATTCCTGGACGGCATGGGCAGACCGATCGCCCTGAATCAGGTGATCGACAGCATTGCAGCCGGCAGCAGCGCCGTCGCCCGCGTGACCTACGATTCCGGCTCCAGCACGGGCGATCCGAGCATCAACGTCGAAGTGGATCCGGACAATTACATTACTGAATTGAGTGAGGCTGACAATAGCGCCAGCAAGTCCCTGGCGCTGCGGACGGACGCGGCGCCGAACCTGGAGCTAACCTCCAGCAACATCGGCATCGCCCCGGCCAACCCAATTGAAGGGGAAGTCGTCACCATCTACGCGACCGTGCTGAATGCAGGTGATTCCGAAGTGCAGGATGTCCAGGTACAATTTCTGGACGCCAATAGGAAACCGGCGGCGCCGATCGCGACGCAGCAGATCATTCCCTCGATTGCGCCCGGCAGCAGCGGCGTGGCATCCATCCGCTTCGACACAAGCGGACGCACCGGGGATCAGAAGATTCAAGTGCAGGTGGATCCCCACAACCTGATCGCCGAATCCAAGGAGACGGACAACAGCGCCACGGCCACTCTGAGTGTGGCTCACGGCCCTGCGCCCAATCTGATGGTTGTGGCCGACAACATCGGTTTCAGCGTTTCGGAACCGGATGCGGGCGCTGACGTGACGGTCTATGCCACGATACTGAACACAGGCAGCGATATAGCCGAGAATGTGACCGTCCAGTTTGTGGATGTCACCGGCGGCAGAGTGCGACCGATTGGCGAGCAGCAGGTGGTGGCGAGCATCGAACCGGGTTCCTCCGCGGTGGCCCGCGCGCAGTATAAAGCGCCGGGGGCGCGCAGCCTGCGTTCAATCCAGGTGGTCGCCGATCCGGGCAACTTCATCCGCGAGGTCAGTGAGGAGGACAACGAAGCCAGCGCGCCCTTGTCTGTGGGCAGCGCGCCGACGCCGAATCTCTTCATCCAGAGTAACAACATCGCCGTATACCCGGATGAGCCTGTCAGCGGGAAAGAGGTAACGTTGCGGGCTGTTGTCGGCAACGACGGCACAGCGCCTGCCAAGCAGGTGTCGGTGCAGTTTGTCGACGTAACCGGCGGCGAAGCGCGGCTCTTGGGCGGTGAGCAGACGATTGCCGAGATCGGCATCGGCCGCAGCGGCGCGGCCGCCGTGACCATCACCGAGTCGATCACGACCGAAAGGCCCATCAGCACGCGCAAGATTCAGGTGCTGATTGATGCCAGCAATCGTATTCGGGAGTCGAATGAAGAGGACAATACGGCCACCCGTCTGCTGACTCTGAGGCCGGAGCCAGCCCCGAACCTGGTTGTATTGGCCGCGAACATCGGTTTCAGTCCTGCCCATCCTCGCGTAGGCGACACGGTGGCAATTCAGGCGGTGGTTCGCAACGATGGCGACGCGATTGCCAGAGATGTGGCCGTACAGTTCGAGGATGTAAGCGCGGGGCGGCCTGTGCCGATCGGAGAGGCAAAGAAGCTCGACAGGATTCCTGTTGGCGGCAGCGGTGTGGTGACGGTCAAGTTCACGCCGCCGGAGGCGCCGGGCACATACAAGGTACGGGTCGTGGCTGATCCGGGCAACTTCATCGCCGAATCCAACGAGATCGACAACAAGGGCACGCGCAGTCTGAAGATAGGCGCAGCTCCGATGCCGAATCTGGTGGCCCTCGCCGACAATATCGGGTTCAATCCGCCCAACGCTTCATCGGGCGACGAAATGATCATCTCCCTGACCGTGCTGAACAACGGCGCTGCCGCCGCCGAGAATGTGCATGTTCAGTTCACGGATGTAACCGGTGGCCGCCTGAGTCCGATTGGCGATGTACAGACTCTGCCTTCCATCGCTGCCGGTGATAGCGCGATTGCCAGCGTGACGTATAAGACGGCCGGACGATCGGGTGAGCGGCGCATCAAAGCCAGCATTGACAGCCTGTCGATCATCCCCGAAAGCGATGAGACGGACAATACGGCCAGCAACACGGTTGTGATCGCGGCGGGGCCCGCGCCGAATCTGGCGGTTCATGCTGCCAACATCAGCTTCAGCCCACTGAACCCGCATTCAGGCGATGAGATACGGATACGGGTCGTTGTGCGCAACCAGGGGAGCGAAGATGTCGGCGAGGTTAACGTGCAGTTCCTGGACGCGACCGGTGACGAGGCGGTTCCCATCGGTCCAAGCCAGTTGATCGCCGGCATACCCGCCGGGAGTAGCGGCATCGCGGAGTCGGTCTTCGACAGCAAGGGCAAGTCCGGCGAGCGTAAAATCCGCGTGGTGGCCGACCGCAGCAATCTCATCTCCGAGTCGAGTGAGGAGGACAATCAGGCCGAGGCCACGGTCACCATCCGCCCACCGGCGATTCCCAATCTGGTGATCGAATCGAGAAATATCGGCTTCCATCCGAGCAGACCGGTCCATGGCGATCAGGTTACCATCAACGCCACGGTGCTGAATGACGGCGGCGGCGACGCCACTGAGGTGATCGTGCAGTTCGTGGAAGGCGGCGGACAGGGGTTGCCCATCAGCGAGCCGCAGGTGATCGATCTGATACCGGCCGGCAGCAGCGGGGTGGCCCAGGTCGTCTTTGACACGGCAGGGCGGGACGATCCCAGGGTACAGGTGATCGTCGATCCCAATAACTACATTGCCGAGACGAGGGAGAGCGACAACAGAGCGACCGCGGCGCTGAAGATGGCGGACCGGCCACTGGCGAACTTGGCGGTCAAGAACACCAATGTCGCCTTTACGCCAAAGACGCCGCGCGACGGCCAGCGGATCGTCGTGACCGCGGTGATCGTCAATCACGGCAGCGCACCGGCCCGCGATGTTGACGTTCAGTTCATGGACGCAACCGAAAGGCCCGCGGTGCCCGTCGGTGCGGCGCAGTCAATCTCGTTGATCCCCGCCGGCGGCAGCGCAGCCGTGGGCATCGTTTACGACACGACCGACAAAGAAGGCGAGCGCCAGCTTGAGGTGATCGCCGACCCCGGCAACTTTGTGGTTGAAAGCAGTGAGAGCGACAACGTGGCCCGAAAGATGATCGAGGTGCTGGAGGCGTCCGCGCCGAATCTGATCGTGCAGCCCCGCAATGTGGGCTTCAATCCTGCGGCTCCGACCGAAGGCGACCGGGTGTTGATCAGAGCGGTCGTACTCAACGACGGCGCTGAGGATGTCGCCGACGTGGTCGTGCAGTTCCTGGACGTGACGGAAGCAGGCGCCGTGCCGATAGGCCAGCCGCACGTCATCTCATTCCTGGCGGCGGGGTCGAGCGCCACAGTGCCGATCATCTACGACACGCTCGACAGGCCGGGCGACCGCCGCATCCGCGTGGTTGTCGATCCGAGCAACTTCGTCCGCGAGAGCAGCAAGGAGGACAACCAGACGGTGGTGACGCTGCCGGTGCAGCCAGCCATGGCGCCGAACCTGGCGATGCTGTCGGGCAATATCAAGTTTGACCCGCAGTCTCCCCAGATTTACGACCTGGTGACGGTCTCGGCCACAGTGCTGAACAACGGGACCGACACAGCTCACGATGTCATCGTGCAGGTGTTGGACGTGAGCGGCGGCGGCTCGGTCCCCGTCGGCACGGAGCAGCTGCTGGATGCGATCCCGGCCGGTGGCGGCGGCACGGTTGAGGTGACCTACACCAATACCGGGGAGATAGGAAACCGCCAGATTCGGGTGGTCGTCGATCCCAACAATGTCATCGCCGAGATAAGTGAGCGGGACAATCAGGCGACGCGGGGGATGGTCATCTCGCCGCCGCAACTGCCCGATGTGATCGTAAGCGAGGCTGACGTTGAATTCGATCCCGTCAACCCGGTCGAGGGCGAGGAGACGACCATTTCGGCGACGATCAAGAACCAGGGCAACGCCAACGCCAGGGGATTCGTCGTGCGCTTTATGGACGTGACGGAGCGTGTACCGCAGTTGATCGGCGGGCCGCAGCGCATTGACCAACTGGGCGCAAATGACAGTACAACTGTTGCCGTAACCTACGACACCCAGGGCAAGGTCGGGGAACGCAAGATCAGGGTTGTCGCGGATTCGGAAGATGCTCTGAAAGAGCTGGATGAAGAGAACAATCGGGCTGAAAAGACTCTGACGGTGCGGTCAGCTTCCGGGGCGTCCGAGGACGCGGCGAATCTGGTCGTTCTGGCTTCCAATATCCGCTTCTTCCCAACTGTGCCCGAACCCGGCGCACCGATCACGATTACGGCAGTGGTGCGCAACCAGGGCCAAGGGGCGGCGCAGAACGTATTGGTGCGATTCGAGGACGCTACTGGAGACGAAGCAACCCTGATCGGCAACTTCACTATCGAGAATCCTATTCAGCCCGGGGCGCGCGAGCTGGCGGTGATGAACCTCGACTCGACCAATCTGGAGGGCAACCGCACCATCCGCGTGACGGCTGATCCGGATGACGCGATCGCCGAGACGGACGAGAGCGACAATACGGCCGAGCGCACGCTGCGCTTCAGCGCGTCGGCAGTGGGGAACACGCCGGGGACGGGGGCCGACAGTTCGGCGTCGTCCCCCTCTGCTGGGCGCGACGCGGGGGCGGCTAATCTTGCCCTGAATGTGCAGGGGATCGAGGTGAACGTGGTTCCGGCCCAGGATTCGGATCTGGTCGTCGTGACCACGACGGTGCGAAATCAGGGCAACAGGGACGTGGGTGGCTTTGCCGTCCACGTCCTGGATGTGACCGACAACTTCAATTCGTTAGGCACGCCGCAGACGGTGGAGCGCCTGGCAGCGGGCGGCGAGACGACGGTGCGCACGGTCTTCCGGGCAGCGGGTGGCATCGGTGTACGCACGCTGCAGGTGGTCGTCGACCCCGCGGATGAAATAGCGGAAAGCTCGGAGAAGGATAACCGGGTCAGCGTGCTCGTTAACCATTCGAACGCGGCCAATCAGTAGCATAGGGCAGACGGAGAGACGCCTGCGCGCCCAAGAAGGAGAATGTCAGGTCGCAGCGGGCGTCCACAAGGAAGGCACGCGGGTAGTTGGCACCGAGATCGATGCTGCCCACGTTCAAAAAAGGCTCAGTTGACCTTGGGCCAGCACTCGTAGTTTAGAATACGCTCTCCCGGTGTCCGGCAACAGGATTTCAAAGGCAACGTTGGCGCCGGGGGAGATTTCTCCTCCCATCAGAACTGTTACCGCCACGTCGATTACCTCTCCATCCTCATCGTAGAAGGTCGCGGCAACCACGACCGACGACAGCGCCATCTCGTGTCCGTTATGCAGTTCGCCGACGACGGCAAGATGCCCGTTGCGCTCCACCACAGAATAGGTCGACACGTCCGGCTCGCGATACTCGTTGATACTGATCTCTTCGAAGGAGACGCTCAACTCGTAGCGGTGGACCGCGGTCGGGTCGACCTCCGCGAACATGCGAAATGGAGCGGGGCGCTCTATCTCCAATTCGGCGAAGGCGGCCTGCGCCTTAGCGGTGGCGATGAGCGCGCCGCCGCTGTTGTAAAAGCGGCCGTGAACTCGAGGGGCGTATACGTCATAGGCTGCGCCATTCAGCAGTTCTCCCACAACCACAAGTTGCGAGCCAAGAGCATAGCTGGAGTGGCTGCGCACGAATACTGCCGACGGAAACGGCGTCCGCGTTGGCGTTGGCATGGGCGTGGCGGTCGCTGTCAGCATAGGTGTCGAGGTTGCTGTCGCCGTCGGCTGCGGCGTCGAATGTGTGGGGCTTGCGGTCAGAGTCGGCGTGGCAGTCGGCTGCGGCGGCTCGAGTGTAATCGTCGCGACTGCGGTGGGCGTTGACGTCGGCGTCTGCGTAGGCGACGCCGTTTCGGTTGGCGCCGGCGTGGGCAGTGGAATCTCCGTCTCAGTGGGCGTGGGCGGCGGCGTAACCGTCGCCACGGTAGCATCTGTAGCCTCGACATTGATCTCAACTGGTGCAGCCGAAACCGGCGGCGCGGCCGCACTGGTTTGGAGAGCGTCTCCATCCGCGGCGTCGCCGCAGGATGTGAGCAACAGAAGCATTGTCGAAACGACGAAAAGCGGGAATCGTTGCATGGGTGTTGACTGCTTTAGCACTTCACTATCTGAGCGCCAGTCGCCAGCCTTCAGTTCACGGTCCGGCGAGCAGATGAGAAGCTCAGACAGATGCGGGAGAAACACGGTTCAGAATTTCAATGCGCCCTCGGTCAAGCCGCGCTGAATACGACGGTGGAAGATGACATAGATGACGATGGGAGGCCAGGCCGCCAGAGACAGGGCCGCCACTTGCAGGCTCCACAGACTCACGTATTTGCCTTCAAAGTGCATCATGCCCAACGGAATTGTGCGCAGCGTATGCTTTTGCAGATAGATGAGGGGCCAGAGAAAATCGTTCCAAAAGAAGACGAAATAGAAGATAGTCATGGTCGCTATGGCGGGCATCGCCAACGGGATCATGATATGCCACAGGATTTGAAACTCTCTGGCCCCATCCACTCTGGCGGCATCCTCCAGCTCTGGGGGGATCGACATGAAATAGGCACGAATGAAAATGATGGCCAGTGAAGACCAGCTCATGTAGGTAAGAATGACGGAAAGCGGGTTATTCAGGAAGGCGATGGGCAGGCGCATGGCAACGGCCCAGGATTCCAGAATGGCCATCAGTTTGAAGCTGGGCACCATGAGCGCCTGCGTCGGTACGGCCATGCCAATGATGAAATAGAGAAACAGCCCCCGATTTGCGGTGAAATAATAACGGGCCAGACCGTATGCGGCCATCGTCGACACGGTGATGACGCCGATTACTGAGACGACCGCGATCAGAATGCTGTTGGCATAGAGACGTGAAAAGTTGCCGGTCTGCCAGGCCTCGGCAATGTTGGCGAAAGAGATGCGGGTCGGCAGGCCGAAGGGGGAAAGCATCACTTCCTCATTGGTCTTGAGCGATGTGTAAGACATCCAGGTCAGAGGATAGAGGATGCTGATAGCGGCTGCCACCAGGATGAAATAGAACAGGAGCCTGACCGGCAGACTGAGTTCGCGAAAAACCATCGCGGCTCCCTCAGGAGGTTACGCCCCCCTTGCCGACGCGGGCAAGAGAGAACTGTAACGTGGACATGCCGATGATAATCAGTACCAGCACGAGGGCAATGGCCGTGGCGTAACCGTGCTGCGTCCGGGCTGTACCCAGACCAAGCTGGTAGATGTAGGTAACGACCGTCTCCGAGCTATGGAAGGGGCCGCCGCCCGTAAGCGTGTATACCAGGTCAAATACGCGCATCGCGTCGATCGAGGTAATGACGGCGGCCACGACCAGGACCTCCCGCAGCAGGGGGATCGTCACCCGCGTCGACAGCTGCCAAGGCGTGGCGCCGTCGAGCCGGGCACTCTCTTGCAGCTCGCGCGGGATGGCTTGCAGGCCGGCGATGAGCAGGAACATGGTGAAGCCAAAGTTGCGCCAGATATGTACTGCGATGACGACGAAGACGTTGAGCGTGCGCGTGCCCAGCCAGCCAAACTTCGGCCCATCGAGGCCGACCGCTCTCAGCAGGCTGTCGACGATGCCCAGAGTTGGGTCGAGGAGGAAGTTGAAGAGTATTCCCACCACCACGAGCGACAGAACAAAGGGAACGAAGAAGATGCTGCGGTACCACTTGGCGAATCGTGGGCCGGATTCCAGGATGATGGCGAAGAGCAGCCCGACACCGACCTGGAAGAGGAGGCAGCCGATCACGAACAGGAAACTATTGCGCAACGCGCCCCAGAAGAACTCATCCCCGGCCATCTGAACGAAATTCTCCAGGCCGGTGAATCTGAGCGTGGAAAAGCTGATACCCGTCCAGTCGGTGAATCCGATCACGACCGTGCCGAACAGCGGCAAGACGAGAAAGAGTGTATAGAAGAAAAAGGCGGGCGCTATGAGGAACAGCGCGAAGCGTCCATCATAGCGACCCGTGCGCGGGCCACGATCTGACTTGCCCGTCAGCCGAGACCGCCGCATCCCCCCTCCCTCTACAGAAAAGCCTAAACCAGTTTCGCTATCACACGACTTACAAACGCGCCTCGCGCCATTCGAGCACCAGATTCTCAGCGCGTTCGGCGGCCTCCACGGGCGACAGCGCGCCGCTCAATACGCCGCTTGAGCCATGCCACAGGATTTCCTGGCCGATGTTATAGTCCATCGCCCGCTCGAGCATAATGGTCAGCGCCGGGGCATTGTTCAGCAACTCGATGAGGGCGGCTGACTCCGGCCGCAGATTTTCCATCGGTGTCGACAGAGGCATGGGGGGCGCCTCGCCGGGCAAGTGCGTGTACCAGATTCGATGCGGTTCCTCTGATTGCAGATACCACTTGACAAACTCTTGGGCCTCTTCAGGATGCTCTGAGGCTTTGGGCACAATCAGCGTGCGCGCGTTGAAGGAGACCTCGTTTGCATCACTTTCGGCAATGTCGTCGATTGCCGGCATCAGCATGAACTTGAGGTCGATCTGCGGATTCTCTTGCGCAAACCACTCCCCCAGCAGCCAACCGCCCGTCTGGAAGAAAGCGCCATCCCCGCGGAAGAGCTTGCCAAATGCGATCGGATAATCATCGGAGAGTACGCCCCGCGAGTAGTAATCATTGTCCAGCAGCTCTTTGATCAGTTCCCAGACCCTTACGCCGGCCGGGTCTGTGAAACGCAGCGGCGACTCATGGGCGGCATAGAGGCCGCGCAGGAACAGATCGACCGAGCCTTTGACGCCGTAGGTTCTGATATAGAGATGCTGCGCCCAGTGACCGCTGGCCCAGGCGTTCTTTGCGCCAATCAGGACGGGCGTTACACCAGCGCCTTTTAGCGTCTCGCAGGCGGCCGTGAATGCGCTCCAGGTGGTCAGCGTGGCGGGATCGATGGCGTGCTCGGTGAGGATGGCCTGATTGTAATACATGAGGTTGGCGACCGTCATCGCCCAGGGCGCGCCCCAGTATTTGCCTTGATAGTAGACCGAGTCGAGCGCATCGGGGTAGATGGCGCCCTTATTGTCCTCGACGACCGCAGTCAGGTCCATAAGTTGGTCGGCCTCGATGAAAGCGGAGAGCGCGCCCGGCCCGGCATCGGTCTGGAGGAAATCGGGCACTGCGCCACCGGCGAAGGCGGTCTTGGTCGCCTGCTCGTAGGCCAGCCCGGAGAATCCGCTGTGGGTGACATGGATGCCCGGGTTGGCGCTGTTGAAGCGCTCGACGATTTCGTCCATCGCGCCCAACCAGGGAACGGTCGCCATTTCGGTCCACATCTCAAGTTCAGCCACCATCTCGTCCGGCGCATCGGCTTCCATGTCAGAAGATTCGGTTGCGGGCGCGGAAACGGGAGCGCAGGCGGCCAACAGACCGACTCCAACCGCACCCGTTGCAGCTTTCAGAAAACTTCGTCTACTGAGGTCTCTCATCTCTTCCTCCTTGATGCTGAATACGGCTAAGAGTTGAAAAAGCCAAGCCCCCTACTCAGAGTGATTCGGCGGACGCTGGTATGCGGACATCTGACCCACGGAGTTGGCAGCTGGGTTGATAGAGGCTTCGTAGGCAGGGCGCACTACAGAAAGCTGAAGGATAGGGAACTGACAGCAACACTATAATGAGAGGCGCGGCACGTGTCAAGTGCATGAAAAATGGCGGACATTCCATCATTGCGGCGATTCACAGCTTGTCATCTTCAGATCAGATGTTACAATCAGCGATACCCACCTGCATTGCCCGTTGCCAAGCGCATAACTACCTGGAATCGGCAACGGGCGAACCCACACAGGAACAGACGACCCCATGACCGCCAGACCAGATCGTCTCGCACATTCAATCGCCGCCCACAGCGAACCACCACAAGGAACGAGTTTCCAGACCAAAGAGGTACTCACGATCGCCTCCGGACATTTTGTTCACGACATCTTCACCGCATTTTTGCCGCCGTTGCTGCCCCGCATTCGTGAAAAACTGGCGATCGGCTATGCGGCGACCGGCGGCCTGACAATCTTCATACAGATCCCCAGCCTGCTCCAACCGTTCATCGGCCACGCGGCGGACAAGATCAGCCTACGCTACTTTATCATTTTCGCGCCGGCGGCCACGGCCACAATGTGCAGTCTGCTGGGATTGGCGAACAGTTATGTGCTGCTGGCGATCTTACTGTTCGTCGTTGGCATAAGCACCGCTGTATTTCATTCGCCGGCGCCGGCGATGATCGGACGCATCGCGGGCAACCGCCTGGGGACCGGCATGAGCATATTCATGGCGGCGGGCGAGTTGGGCCGGACGGTGGGGCCGGCGTTGGTGATCGCTGCAATCAGTTGGTTCGGTCTGGAGGGCATTTGGCGGGTGGCTGCGTTCGGCTGGCTGGCTTCGATCTTTCTCTATTGGCGTTTGCACGGCGTTTCCGCGCGGCCAACGCAGGGACGGGGACTTTCGCTGCGGCAGATGTTGCCGATGGCGCGGCGCGTCTATCCTCCATTGCTCTGGATCATGGCGACGCGGGTCTTTCTGTCGATTTCGATGACGACGTATCTGCCAATTTTCATGCAGGATGTGATGGGCTATGAGTTCGAAGTGGCGGGGCTTTCGTTGACGTTGCTGGAGGGGGCCGGGGTTGTCGGCGCGCTGAGCATGGGCACGGCGAGCGACTGGTTGGGGCGCAGACGCATCCTGGCGGCGCTCTTCGTGGCGGCGCCGCTTTTCTTTCTCGGATTCCTGAACAGCTCCGGCTGGCTGCTCTTCGCCTTTCTGGTGCCTTTGGGATTTGTCACATTATCGCCGACTCCTGTGCTGCTGGCGGTTGTGCAGGACTCCTTTCGTGAGAATCGGGCCTTGGCCAACGGCATCTTTCTGATGGCCAACTTCGTCATCCGCTCACCCGCTCTGTGGTTGCTGGGCAGCCTGGCGGACAGATTCGGGCTTTCGACCGCATTTCTGATCAGCGGGCTGCTCGCATTCGCCAGCGCGCCAGCCGTCCTCTGGCTGCCGGAGCGCCGATTGGAAGAGTCCGAGTAGGGAAGCCTCAGAAGAAGAGTTGCCACAGGCGGGGCAGGAAGATGATCAGGCCGACGGCCGCGCTGCCCAACGCCACCAACAGGATGGCGCCCGCAGCCGAGTCCTTTGCGATTTTCGCCAGAGGATGAAACGTGGGCGAGGCCAGGTCAACCAACGCTTCGATAGCTGTGTTGAGAAGCTCCAGACCGATGACCAGCGCGATCAGAGTGACGACGATAGCCCACTCCGCCCGGCTGATGCGCAGGACAATCCCGCCGATGACAGCAACGCAGGCGATGCCAACGTGAATACGGACATTGCGTTGGCTGCGAAGTGCGTGGCGCACGCCGGCGATGGCGAAACCGAGACTCTGCCAGAAACTGCGGGCGCGGGCGGGCGGGTTCATCAATCAGTCCTGCACCGTGAGCCGGGGCGAAAGGTCTTCCTGCGTCAAATTGGCGAGAATCTCTGCCTGCTTTTGCCACATGACGGCCTGGCGCTTCTCTGTGTCATGATCAAAGCCGAGCAGGTGTAAAGTTCCGTGAACCACCAGCAGTTGAAGTTCCGCGGCCAGCGAGTGGCCGTACTGCTGCGCGTGGCGTGAGGCATAGGGGAATGCCAGCAGAAGGTCGCCCAGATCGGAAGCCAATTCAGCCGCCAACGCGTCGGGCATCTGCGCGGCGGAGGGGACACCCTCCTGGATGGCGAAACTCAGAACATCGGTGGGCGCATCTTGCTGGCGGTAGACGCGGTTGTGGCGCTGCACAACGTCGTCGTCCACGACCTGAATTGAGAGGAAGAGGTGCGGCTGCCGACAGGCGCGCAGAGTTGCCTTGGCCGCTGCCGCCAACAGGGCCTCATCCGCACTTGCCTGAAATCGCTCGTCTATATGCACGAAGATCTGCGCGTCCGTCGTCAACTTTACCTCGACAAGTCGAGTGCCCCTCAATGCGCTAAGCCCAGGGTATTTGCGCTCCTGCCCAGAGCCAACTCGCCGCATCCATTATATCCCTGCGTATGGCTGTGGCAATATCTTGCTCAAGAGGGATCGCCTCCGCTAGAATAGAGTTCAGTGGATAGAAAAGTAGCTGGCTGCAAGCCACCATACATAAATAACTGTCGTTATGTTCTTTGATCGGACCAAAATCAATGTGCAGGCCGGGGCCGGCGGAAACGGTATCGTCGCCTTCCGTCGCGAGAAATTTGTGGCCAAGGGCGGCCCCGCCGGCGGCAATGGCGGACCGGGCGGCAATGTTTACATTGTTGCCGACCCGGACTTGAATACGCTGCACTCCTTTCGCCGCAAGGTGCATTTTCGGGCAGAGCGCGGCAGGCACGGCGGCGGCACGCAGAAGATGGGCGCAAGCGGTGAAGACATGCTAATCCCCGTGCCTGTGGGGACCATCGTGCGCCTTGCAGAGAGCGATACCGTTCTGGCCGATCTGGTACGCGCCGGGCAGAAGGCGCTGGTCGCCAGAGGGGGCCGGGGCGGGCGAGGCAACGCTGCGTTCAAGAGCGGTCGCAATCGAGCGCCGCGTCTGGCTGAGAATGGTGAAGTCGGCGAAGAACGTTGGCTGGAGTTGGAACTGAAGATCGTTGCCGACGCGGGGATCGTCGGCGTGCCCAATGCGGGCAAATCGACGCTGCTGAGCGTCATCAGCGATGCCACGCCCAAGATCGCCGACTATCCGTTCACGACGATTGTTCCCAATCTTGGCGTCGCGGATGTGAACCATGTTCAGATCGTGTTTGCCGACATTCCCGGACTGCTGGAGGGCGCCCACGACGGCGTCGGCCTGGGATTGGATTTTCTGCGCCATGTCGAGCGTAGCCGCATATTGGTCCATCTGCTTGACGGAGCCAGTCCCGATCCGTTAGGCGATTATGAGGTCATCAATCAAGAGATGACGCTCTTCAACCCGACCCTGGCGGAACACCCCCAACTGATCGTTCTCAACAAGATCGACCTGCCCCAGGCCCAGGAGGTATGGCCGCGAATACAGGAGAAGCTGGCGGAGACGGGCTACCCTCAGCTCACCATCAGCGCCGTGACCGGGGAAAACGTGCAGCAACTCCTGTATCAGGTGAAGTCGCTTCTGGATACGCTGCCGGCGCCCGTCGAGACAGAGTCTGCCGATGCGTTGCCGACGCTCTCGCCCGAGCAAGATGAACACGCGTTCCGCGTCGCCCGGCTGGAGGATGATTTGTGGCTGGTGGAGGGCATTGCGATTGAGCGCGTGGCACAGATGACGAACTGGGACTACTATGAGGCAGGCTTGCGGTTCCAGCGCATTCTCTCGGCGATGGGGATCACCGACTCTCTACGCAAACAGGGCGTTCAGGACGGAGACCGCGTGCAGATCGGCACGATTGAACTGGTGTGGGGATACGAAAACGCGTTGGGAGAATGAGCGGTCTCAGTCGCGCCGGAAAGATGAATTCAGAATCCACGCGCAAGCGCATCGGCCTATTCGGGGGAACGTTCGATCCGATCCATATTGGTCATCTGATCCTGGCTGTGGAGGCCCGACATCAACTACGGTTGGATCAGATCTTTCTGGTTCCGGCCGGAGACCCGCCGCATAAGCAGGCGAACCCAATATCTCCTTTGCATCATCGGCTGGCAATGTGCCGCCTGGCCGTTGCCGACGACAACGAAATCGACATTAGCTGCATTGACGCCGAACGCCCTGGACCCCACTACACGTCGGATATGCTGCGGCTCTTCCGCGAGCGGATTGACGCTGACGCGCACCTCTTTTTCCTGATGGGGCTGGACAGCTTGCGCGATTTGCCGACCTGGTATGAGCCGGAATGGTTGGTGCAGAACTGCCGGCTTGTGGCTCTGCGGCGCCACGATGTCGACATCGACTGGATGTCGCTGGAAGCGGCTCTGCCCGGGGTGCGCGAACGTGTCGTTATTCTGGATATGCCTGAACTGGAGATTGCGAGCAGCGTACTGCGGGAACGGGTACGGACGGAGCAACCGATTCGTTATCAGGTCCCGCGCTCGGTCGGGCGCTACATACGGGAACAGGGATTGTATCGATCATAGGGCGGGGCGGGAAAGATTGTCGGGGGCGCCGACTACCATAGTCGCGCCCCGGACTCACTCGGTTTCGGGGAACCAGAAGATGTAAGGCGGGTCTGCCTGAATGAGCGGGGCCGTATTCAGTTCGACCCCCAAATGCTCAAGCGCCTTCAGAAACTGCGCATCTTCCAGCGCGGCCAGCTCATCAGTGGTAATGTTCTTGAGCATGTCTGCATTGGCCATCTTAGTCGCGGCGGGCTGCTCGACTTCGATGTTGGGCGTCACGCCCTGCCCTTTGATCAGGTTGCCGCCGGGCGTCAACCAGTTGGTCACGCCCAAAAGGATAGCGGATCCATCGCTGAGATTGAACTGATTGAGAACCGTACCCGTGCCGAAAGTCGTCTCACCGATCAGGAAGGCGCGGTCGTTTTCCTTCAGGGCGCCGGCGGTGATTTCGCCCGCGCTGGCAGTGCCTTTGTTGATCAATACAACCAGTGGCATCTCCCTGGCGTATCCCTCACCACGAGAGCGATGGACGGTCTGGTTGTCATTCGCGTCCGCCTCAATCAGAATCACATCGCCCTGGGGAAGGAACTGACTGTTGGCCTCAATCGCCTGCTGCAAAAAGCCTCCCGGATTGTTGCGCAAGTCCAGAATGATGCCCTGATAGGAATTGGCTTCGGTTATCTCCTGCAGAGCGGTCTCCAGATCGTTGTCTACGCCGAACGAAAACTGTGAGATGGCTACGTAGGCCAGTTCGGTACTCGGGATGGCGCTCCAAGTCACGCTGGGGATTTCGATTCTGTCACGAATGATTGAGACCGTGACAGGCTCCTGAACTTCCAAGCGGCGGACTGTCAGAACAACCTCCGATTCAGCCGGGCCGCGAACGAGGAAAATAACCTGGTCCAGCGATTTTCCTTCGACCGACTCACCATCCACTTCCAGAATGACATCGCCTGCCAAGATTCCTGCCTCTTCTGCAGGGGAGCCGTTGATGGGGGCTACGATCTTGACATCGCCATCCTCCATGGCCACATAGGCGCCGATTCCCTCGAAAGAACCTTGCAAGCTGCTCTGGTGCATTTTGACAGCATCGGGGGGGAGGAAAGTTGTGTGGCCTACGTCACCCAGTGAGCCGAGCATTCCTTCGATGGCGCCGTATGTCATGGCGGTGAAGTCAATCCGCTCGCGGTCGACGAAGTGCGCCGCGGCATAGTCCCACGCCTCCCAGAAGATGGTGAATTGGGCTGGCCGCTCCTCAGCTGCCAGGGCCGAACTGATCGAGTAGCCGGACAGATTGCCGCCGACAAATGCCAGAGCCATCAGCCACAAGATCAGCATGGATAATGCAATGCGCCTTGCCAATGCAGTTCGGGGTAATCGTTTCATTCTATTCATCCCATAGCTACAATTTATGCGCCACTCGCTCGGCATTCGAAGGATTGCCATCGCGCAAAGTTGGCTAAGCCGAGCAGGAAATTCTTTAGAGTATCGGTTACGCGCCATGATTTGGCAAATGCCGGAAGCGATTTCTTCCCTACGCGGGGACTACGAAAGAAAGGCGAAGAGGAGACGACGCGGAGACGAAGGGTATTCGGTCATGCAAACGGTCAGGATACAATCGGCTTTCTGTGGATGCCTGGCAGAATGAGCGGGAAGGACGCCAGGATGACGGTGATGGAATACCGTTAAACAGTCACGGTAACCGGTTACGCGGAGGGCGTCGAAAGCGTAACTTCCCCTGCCAAAAAACTGTCCGCAAACCAGATTGGTCGTTACGACCAATCTGGATTGCGGACCGTTACAGCACGGTACAGTGGTGTTCGCAGGCGTTGTTACAGCGCGACGACCGGATCTAACAGCTGTGTGCAATGTGGTGGCACAGCAGAGCCGGCGACGATTGCGCGCCCACTGCTACGATCAGTTCATGCTGATCATAAGGGACCCGGTCTCCTGGGCCACCATGACGTTGCCCGGGAGCATGATATTCTGGGCCAGGACGGCGTTGATCTGCGCCGCAACCGGAGCCAGCATGGCGCCACCCACGGCGATGCCGCCGGCGCCTGCTTGCTGGAGATCGACCATCAGATGACCATCACTGACCATCAGGTTGCCGACGAGGTCCAGTGAATCCATGCCGGGCATCATGCTGACGCCATCCTTCAGGCTGACGCGGAGATGCAGCGAATCCGGCTCAATCCAGATGAGGACGGATTCGATCGGCTGGTTCGGACCACTGTTGGCTTCGAGAGCCTTGGTCACGTAGCTGCTGAGTTCAGATTCGCTCAGCTGCACCTCGAGAGTCATCAATCCGTTAAGCAAGGCTGTCTGGGCCGCCAGCGCCGCCTCCGTCGAAATCTCGATATCGCGGTCGGGCTGGGTCGGCGCAGCACACGCACTAAGCACTACCAGCAGCAGAGACAGTACAACGAGTGTGAGGAGTGGGGTTCGTTTGTTCATGGTTCTGTTGCTCCTTGAGAGAATTGGGTTGCGGGAACTATACTCTTGATCTCATCACAAATTGATTGAGAAACAATTAAATGATGACCTTCAGCCATATCGTCTCATAAGAACGGATCGAGCGCAAGTCTGGAAAAAGGGGATTAAGAGTTCTCCTTATCGACGACACTGTTTTCCTGTCCGTAGTCCTGATTCCCTGACCGGCCTATATCTTCTCACAAGAACAGATATAGCACAAGTCGACAAAAAGTAAGGATTCGGTCTCCTTCGGGGGCGCATTCTGGCGAACGTTTGGGCAGCTATACTTTCTGTCTCGCCTCTACAATCTCTCCGATGATTGTGTTGTTCTCCACCGGAGTTCGGCGCCGGGTAGCGCCCAGCGAGAGTAAGGTGCCCCCATAATACACGGGCCGGGCGAGGCTGTCAAGCCTGAATATCCGGCGGGCGCGTCGCAGATTCTGGAGCAAACGTTGTCTGAAACAGGATTTGCTGATTTTGTGGATGGACAGGATTGCAGGCGATGGGTCGATTCCTTGGCAATAGGTCTTTTCTCGTCGGCAGAAAAGGCACATCGCAATTGCCGGATAATCTGGGATGCGCCCTTCCGCCACAGCCTCGGTAATGGAACGCGTCTCAGGTCAGGGCCGGGCAGGTTGATAGGGAGAGATCGGCGCGCAGACCTATCCGTTTCTGTCGATGCCGGGTTGCAATGGGCCTGTCCGTCGCCAGACCTCCACGCAGAATGTTGCCTCAATCGGTGGCGTCTTCCAACATATCGACACCGGCCAATTCGCGGTCAAGCAGATAAAGCCCCGGTTTGAAGTCGCCGATCAGGCGGAGCTTCTGCACCAGGTCGTCCACAAGTTCCTCCTCCTCCACCTGCTCATCGACGAACCACTGCAAAAAACTGTCGGTGGCATAGTCGCCCTCCTGGCGCGCCAGCTTGACGATGCGGTCGATCGACGCTGTGACTTTCTGCTCTTGCTTGAGCGCGCCTTCCATCACCGCCTGCGGCGAACCAAAGTTCTGTTCCGGCGCCGGCACGGAGTAGAGTTCGACGCGGCCCCGCCGGCTATGGATGAACTGATATATCTTCATTGCATGGGCCATCTCTTCTTCCGCATGATTGAAGATCCATTGGGAAAAACCCTTCAGACCCATGCCTTCAAAGTAGTCTGCGGCGGCCAGATAAGTATAGTGCGCCTGCAACTCCATATTGATCTGTTGATTCAATGCGCTCTGAACTTTCTCAACAAACATGCTTGATCTTCCTTTGCGGTGTAGTACTTCATGCTCCCAGCGACCGGCGGTCAAAATGGCAGTTGTTTGAAGAATCCAACCCGCAGTATTCTCGGCACGATGCTTACCGGTCTCAGGCCCTTGCCTACGGGACGAAGCGGCCGTGCCGTTCAGACCAACCCGGCTTTCTCTAACGCCTGGGTCTCCTCCATGCTGCAATCGCCAGGGTATTCGATTTCGATGGTGATATGCGAGAGATGCAGCCCGTCTAACTCTTCGCGCGCACGCTGTTTGATCTCGCGAATCTGTGTCTGATCGGCCGCATGGTCGACGACGAGATGTGTGGACAGTACATGTTGGTTGCCATCCAGTGACCAGAGGTGGGTATGGTGACAATCTTCTACCAAACTGATATTTCGCAGGCGCTGCGCCAGCTGTGACATGTCCACCCCTTCAGGGGCTGCCTGCAAGAATAGTTCGGCTGTCTTCTTCAGATGGCCCAACACGTTGTAGAAAATGTACAAAGTGATGAGTAGCGACAGAATCGAGTCCAGGATGTACAGATCGATAAAGAGCAGCGTTGTCCCGACAATCAACACGGCGACCCAGCCAAGCACATCTTCCAGGAGATGCAGCATTGCGACTTTGGCGTTCATGCTGCCGCCGCCCTTTAGTCGCCATACGGCCACGCCATTGACGGCGATGCCGCCCAGCGCCAACAGAATCATGCCTGGGGCGTTGGTGGCCTGCGGGTTGAGCAGGCGCGGGATCACTTCCGCCAGAACGAACAGTCCACCGGCGATGAGGACGGCGGCATTGATAAAGGCAGCGAGCAGAGAAAGGCGGCCATACCCGTAGGAGAAGCGGGCTGGCGCCTCCTTGCCGGCATGTTTCTCCAGCCCCCAGGCCATACCCAACGCAATCGAATCTCCCAAGTCGTGCAGTGCGTCGGACAAGATGGCAACGCTATTGGTCAGATAAGCGCCGATAATCTCTACGATCGTGAAGCCCAGGTTGAGGAAGAACACTGTGCGCAGATTGGCTGAGTCGCCATGATGATGGTGATGAAAGCCGTGCGCGTGGCTATGTTCGTGATAATGGCTGTGTTCGTGCCCCATCCGGGTCCCTCTCTTCCGCAATGTTGCGCGCAATGCAGGTGGCGCAACATCCATTTGCAGTGCATCTTGCATCAGCCAAGCGGTTTTGACCAAAAGCGGACACCGCCCTCTCAACCCTGCGCCGAGCTGAGCGCGCTCCAGGCCGCTTGCTTGATCTTTGCTTCGTGCTCATTGAGTTGCAGATGGGTCAAATTCAGCAGGAGCAGCAGCTTGACCACCTCCAGGCCGATATAGACCGGGTGATAGGATGGCTCCGGCGCTTCTGTCCGGTTGATGATGGCCAAGGTGCGGGCGTCCAGCACGGTGTAGAGCAGGGCGGCCTGCGTTGCCAGCAGCGCGCCAATCAGCGCCGTGATGCGGCGGATGCGCCGCGACCTCTCTGCCAGCAAAGTAATCGCTGAGATGACCAGCGCCAGCCCGATTTCGACTCCATTCAGGGCATGGAAGACGAGGTGACCGATTTCCATCGCGACAGGCAGTGTCAGCGATGGCGCCTGGAATTTGAGCGGAGCCTCCATGAAGCTGATGGCGAGGACAGATCCGATCCAGAGGAGGGTGAAGACGAAGACCCGATCCCGTATGCGCGTTGACAGCAGTGAAATCACGCGATTGATCGTCTGGAGCAAAGAGGATGACCAGGGCCGATACTTGCGTCAGCCCGCTACGTCCCCGGTGCAGCAGGAGCGTTCCATGCTTGCACTAACTGGGGACGCGGTGAAAGGTCAACACGCACTCTTACATTTCGTCGCCTGCGATGCGCGTATTGCGTAGGTGATCCGTTCTGCGGAAACAGTGCAGAAGGAACCCGACCGCCAGGAGCAGGCCCAGCGAGAGAGCAAGTTGCAGAAAGTCCACTATCTCCATTTCGATCCTCTGAGTCGCTGGCGTTGCGGGCAGTGGGTCGCTATGAAACGCGCCTGTGCTCGAAAGATGGGCGATTGGCTATGAAACACAGTATATCATCGAAAATCAGGCTGTGGGGCTGACTTTCGGCGAAGTACTACGCTGCGTGGGTAAAGAAAAAACGAAGGGGAGGTTAACGCCCGAATTAAGCAAGGTTAACCCGCGTTCAGAACAGCCCCAGCTGGCCGCTATCTTCCCTGGTCGGCCCCGCGATATCAGGATTCCACTCGGGCAGGGGCAGGTGTTGTCCAACTCTGGCGCGCAGGCGGCGGACCGTCTCCGGCGCGTGGCCCTCAAAGGGATTGTGGATGTAGCAGAATACGTCCCTGCCAGCAAGCAGCACATCGGTGATGCGCCGCGCCCATCTGTCCAACAGTTCGTCTTGGGGGCGTCGGATCATCTTGTCGTCGGGGAGAGGGGTGCGGTCCTGGCCGATGAGGCGGATATGCAAGGGCAGTCGGGGGTCGGCGCTTTCGGCGGCGGCCTGCCAGTTGGCATAGGTATTCGGCTGCCCGGCGCGCTCGACCACGACGAAACCGATCCGCCGATCCATCAGGAAGCGGGCGAAGGCGGTCGTCATCAGATCGATGGCCCGGACTTCAACGGACAGTGGAATCTCTGCGGACGTGGCTGCAAGGCGGTCGACGAAATCGGCCAGGCGACGCCCTGCGCTGCTGCGAGAAACGGCGGCGGGGAACTGGAGCAGGCCGGGGGCGGCGGCGGAGCCAAGAGAGCGCACGACATCCAGATAGGCGCCGGTAATCCGCTCCACATTCATGAGCTGTTTTTCGTGCGTGATCTCTCTGGGCGCTTTGAGGGAAAAAGTGAACTCTGCGGGCACACTCTCCAGCCAGCGTAGCAGAATCTTGGGCGCGGGCAGGGCGTAGAAGCTGGTATTGATCTCGACGCTGTTGAACTTTGTGGCGTAATAGTGGAGTTGACGGTCGGCCGGCGTCTGCGGCGGATAGAAGACGCCGCGCCAGTCGGGAAAGCTCCAGGAAGAGGTGCCGATGCGCAAAGTTCCCAAATTATCTTTCGTCTTAGCCATAGATTTTGCAGTGGTAGGGATTCAATCCGACAAAAAGTCGGCACAATTCAGGCGAGAAGTGGGAGATATGTGCAATTTGCCCAAAAAGTCGTTTTCAATTTCATGCAGGATGAGCAGTGGAATCAGCCAAATTATCGAGTATCCTAGCTCGTAATTGTTGGCTTGTGGCGTTGTGAACAATGTCTCTGCCCGGCAGAGGTTCAACAGTTTGCGGATAAACGTTCAAAACACAGGCACTTAGTCTCGGCTGGCTCATCTACGGCACGATGTGCGCTGATGGAGATTGACCCAGAATTCCGTCGCCGCATGGCATAACCGTCAGGAGATGGGCACATTTATCTTAACTCTCACTTGAGGAAGGAGAACTTTTCGATGTCAATGCTTGTACGCGCTATGACACACGGCTCGAAATTGCGGGCCATCCCCCTTGCCGTTCTTGGGCTTCTCGTCTTTGCCCCATCTGCATTCGCCCAGGATGCGGCGCCGATGTCGACGGATGAAATTGCCTATTCGATAGACAATCTGTTCCTTTTCGTCGCTGCAGTGCTGGTGCTCTTTATGCAGGCCGGTTTCGCCATGGTCGAGGCGGGTTTCAACTCGGCCAAGAACACCGTCAACATCATGTTCAAGAACATCATCGACCTGGCGAGCGGTGTTTTCTTCTATTTCCTGATTGGCTACAGCATCATGTACGGCGGGTCGTTGATTCCCGGATTCATGGGCTTTAGCGGCCTGGGCATCTCCTCGACGCCGCCGGAAGCGCTGCCGGGCAACCTGAACCCGCAGGTTGACTTTCTCTTTCAGGCGGTATTCGCGGCGACGGCAGCCACGATTGTGTCCGGCGCGGTGGCTGGCCGCATGAAGATCTCCGGCTACCTGATCTACAGCATCGTCGTCACCGCCATTATCTACCCGGTGAGCGGCTACTGGAAATGGGGCGGCGGTTGGTTGGACCAGATGGGCTTCTATGACTTTGCCGGATCACTGGTCGTTCATGCCGTGGGCGGTTTTGCGGCCCTGGCCGCGATCATCGTTCTCGGCCCGCGCATCGGACGCTTCAGCGGCGGCTCGACCAACCCGCTTCCCCCCAGCAACATGGCAATGGCCGCGCTGGGCGTCTTTATCCTGTGGGTTGGCTGGTACGGCTTCAATCCGGGCAGTCAGCTTGCCTTCACAGGCTCAGCCAACGCAGACGCCGTCATGTTGATCGCTACCAATACAACGCTGGCGGCGGCAACGGGTACACTGCTGGCGATGCTCTATGGCTGGGTAAAAACGGGCAAGCCGAATCTGAGCTATACCTTAAATGGCGCCTTGGGCGGGTTGGTCGGCATCACCGCCAACTGTGATTCGGTCAACAATGTCGAAGGCTTGATCATCGGCGCGGTGGCCGGTGTGTTGGTCTGCGTTGGCATGGAAGCGCTGGAGAAGCTGAAGATCGACGACGCGGTCGGCGCGTGGTCGGTGCATGGACTGTGCGGCATCTGGGGCGGCATCGCCACCGGCATCTTCGGCGGCCATTCCTTCGTTGCGCAGATCGTAGGCTCGATTGCGATTCCGGTGTGGGCCTTCGTCACCGCCTTCATTCTCTTCACCGTCATCAAAAAGGTGGGCGTGCTGCGTGTCTCACCGGAGGAGGAGCAGGCCGGTCTGGACCTCTCCGAGCACGGTGTGGGCGCCTATCATCTGGTAGGCGAGGACGTCTGATGTGTGTGGGCGAGATGCCCGTGATTTCCTGATGTTGCCATGGCGGATCGTTCCGTGCGACATTGAGCCATAAGATGGTCTCGTAGAAGGCACAACCTGGAAATGTAGACAAGAAGCGTCCCTCTCGCCGAGGATCTGAAGGCGAGGGGGACGCTGTTTTTTCGCTTGCAGGCTCTTCTCATTCGGCTATACTGTATCGTCAGGGGATAGTGGCCGCTGCAATGGACCGGCCCTGGGAACGCAGGTTTCTTGCCTGCTTGCCATGGGAAGGCAACTGCGGCGCCTCGATGCCTGACAAGCGTATGAAATGCGTTCGATGACAGGAGGAAGGACGCCATGCCCAACGCGGTTACTATCGGCGAAGTCATGCTACGGGGCGGGGTGGACGCGAGGGACTTTGAGAAGTTTGTGGGCGAGGAGTTCAACCTCTTCAGCCAGTTGCCAGGAGCAGAGAACTACATCCTCAAAGGGGTACGGGGCGACCGCACAGGCGGTTATCTGCACCTGGTAAGAAGCGAAGTCGTGACATGCGCCTCTGCTCGAAACAGGCGCGGCGAGGAAGCGCTCAGCCGACATCTTCCTGACCAGGCCACAGGAGAGCCAGCCGACGAATTTCAACAGTTAATTCGGTTCGGCCTGGGTCAGGCAACGGCTGCGAAGTGGGATTCGTGGGCGCAGACGGGTCTCTATACCGCCTACAGGACCGTGGGGAAGGAGATGGCGGAAATGCCGGAGGAGGTTCTGATCGAGCCGGTCATGCTGCGTCCGGGGGTAAGCGAGGCCGACTTTGAGCGGTTTGTAACCGAGCAGTACTACGCAATGTCTCGCCTGTCCGGGGAGGAAGGCTATCTCCTTAAAGGGGATCAAGGCGACCGAGCGGGCAAGTATATGCTCCTCATTGCGTACGAAAGTGTGGAGGTGCGCAATCGCCGGTCTACCAGCGGCGGCGAACTCTCACGGGAGATGCAGCAGTGGTTGGACACCTCCCTTGTGCAGACGACGGTTGCGAAGTGGGACTCGTTGGCGCATACGGGTCTCTACACATCCTATGTCGTCTTGGGCCAATAGAGAGACACACGGCCCGTACAAGATCGCGCCGCAATCCCCGCTTGCAAAGCGAAACGGTAGTTCATACAACCCTGTGCCGGGAATTGTTGGGTATAGTTGGCCAAATAAACCAGGAGAGCCGCGTATGAAAATCTACTTTGATGACGATGCTTCATTGGAACCACTGGCCGGGAACACGGTAGCCATCCTGGGCTATGGTAACCAGGGACGCGCCCAGGCGCTGAACTTGCGCGATAGCGGCGCAACCGTCCTGGTAGGCAATCGAGAAGACAGTTACGGCGAACAGGCGCGGGCCGATGGTTTTGAACTGCTGTCTATCGCGGATGCAGCGGCCGCCGGAAATTTTCTGTTCATTCTTACCACTGACGAGTCGCAGCCCTTGATATGGGATGAGCAGATCGCGCCGGGGATCAGCGCCGGCGATACGCTGGTCTGGGCGAGCGGATACAACGTTGGCTATGACCTGATCAAGCCGCAGCCGGATGTCGATGTGGTGATGATTGCGCCCAGGATGACGGGGAATATGGTGCGCACCCTGTTCAGCGAGGGCAAGGGCGCAATGGCGCAGGCAGCTGTCCACCAGGATGCGTCCGGCCAGGCCTGGGCGCGGATGATGGCCATCGCCAAAGGCATTGGAGCAACCCGCGGCGGCGTCATCGAGTCGTCGTTCCGGGAAGAGGCGGAACTTGACCTGTTCGCTGAACAAATTGTCTGGTCCGGGCTGGTGGCCTGGTTTGAAGAGTGCTTCAGACTGGGTGTAGAGCAAGGTTTTTCGCCGGAGTTGATGGTGCTTGAGCTGTATGCTTCGGGCGAGGCTTCGGAGATTCTGGGGCTGATGGCCCGCAATGGCTTCTACCGGCAGATGGCGCACCACTCTACGACCAGCCAGTATGGCACGCTCACGCGTTCGGCTGATCTGCTCAACGACGATATTCGCGCCAAGATGCGCAACAGCGTGGTCAACGACATCAAGGGCGGGGCCTTCATCAAAGAGTGGAGCCAGGAACAGGCCGAGGGATCAACCGTCTTGGAGCAACTCCGGCAGGCCGCCCTGGCCAATCCCATGAGCAAAGCGGAAGAAGAGGTTATCTCGCTGGTGCAGCAAGCCCACCAATTGGATTGAGCGCGCCGACGAGATGCCTCATGGCCTGCCTGGAAGCGCAGGCATCCCGCCTGCAAAGCAGACAGGAGGCGCCACAGTCAACGGCCGAACCGTCCGCGCGAATTGTGTTTGACACAGCCCGCGTCCCGTACTATCCTAATACCCGTCGGAAACAGCTGAGTTGCTCTGACCCATCCACGTTTACAGGAGATGCCATAAGGCGGTCGATCAGCAGGTAAATTCAGATATGCCCCGGAGGTGTTCAAGCATACGTGCCCAGTTGGCGAATTGCCGGTAGCTTACTCCAACTGTCTGGACATCCGGCAACTGCAAAATATATTGCGTGCTTCATGTAATCCGACTGAGATGGAAGATGCCCAAATCATGAGGAGGAAGCGATGAAACGGTTGACGCTAGTTATCAGTATGCTGTTCGCAATGGGGTTGTGGCTATCGGCTTGCGTTGCCGCTGCGCCGGAGATGGCCGCGGAAACGGAAGCCGAAGAGGCTGTCGCAGAATCGCCTGAGCCGGAAGAAGGTCTCTGGTATAACCCGGATCACGTAGGCGAGACTTGGATCAACATCTGCACCGATGCCCCGCCGACCTACGGTGGAGTGGCGACCGACATCTTCTTCGGGTGGGGGGAGTCAAACCCGACCTGGTGGGGTACGGGCTACCCCATGTTCTACTCTTTCAGCCAGTTGTATGACGTGCTGGGTGACGGTGTAACGCTTGAACCCGACGCGGCCGAATCGTGGGAAGTCTCCGCGGACGGGCTTACCTACACCTTCAATCTGCGCAACGATGTCAAGTTCCACGATGGCGAACAGTTGACGGCTGACGACGTAAAGTATTCGTTCGAGGTGCATGCTCATCCTGAAGTCGGGGCCTGGAATGCCGGCTGGATGCCCTACCGCGCCTTTGCCGGTGGGTCTGAGTTTCTGGACGGCAGCGCCGACGAGATCTCAGGTATCGTGGCGCTGGATGACTTCACGCTTCAGATTAACGTGCTTGAACCTCAGATGCACCTCGAGTATCTGATCGCCACGATCAACCTCCTGCCCGCCCACTTGATGCAAGAGATCCCCTTCGGCGAGCTTATGGATTCCGACCTGGTAGGCCATCCGGTTGGAACGGGGCCTTTCAAGTTCGTCGAGCATGTGCCAAGCGAATACACCTCTTTTGAAGCCTTCGAAGATTACTATGGCGGAAGACCGTACCTGGACCGGGCGATCTACCGCATCGGCGTGACCGGCAGCACCGCGACCTGGATCGCCGCGTTGGAGAAGGGCGAAATCCAGACGGGATATCTGGCGTCAGGGCTGGATCGCGTCCGCTTGGAGGAGGACCCGAATGTCGTGCTGATCGCGGGGCCGACGGCCGGCGGCATGTACCTGAACATGAACACGGAACGGGTTGAACACAAAGTGCGCCAGGCGCTCATGTACGCGATCGACAAAGAGGCCATCGCCGAGGGCATTTGGCTCGGCCACGCCGAGGCCTTTGATCTGCGAGACAACGATCCGGCGGGCGAATGGGTCAGCCCCGACATTACGATTTACGATTACGACCCAGAAAAGGCCAAGGCGCTGCTGGAGGAGGCCGGCTGGGACCCCGACCGCGAGCTTTCGATCATCACCTATTACCAGGGCGACCTGGACCGGCGGGTGCTTGCCGCCCTGCAGGACCAGTGGGGTCAGGTTGGGATCAAGGTCGAGGTGAACGTATTGGATACACCCGCATTCATAGAGCGCAGCCGCGAGGCGGGCGACTACGACATTGGATACGCGTGTTGTGGTGGGCCTGCCGCCCCATACGAGTACACACGCGATACGTGCGACAAAAGCCCATACCCCAATTGGAGCCGGAACTGCAACGAAGAAATGGACGCCTTGGTCCGCAGCGGCATCGCCGAGCCTGACGCAGAGAAACGCCGGGATCTGTTCTATCAGGCGACTGAGATAGCCACAGAGTCGGCCTATCAGGTTGCGCTTTTCCGCCCGGACCGCAGGTACGCCATCAGTAAAGACCTGTGCAACTACACGTATCGCGAATACCTGCTAGTCTTCTCGGACCAGCATCCCGACCGGTGGTATCTGAGAAGTGAGTAGAGAAGGTTAAGATTGGAAACCGGCGCCTTGCAGCATTGCGTATTGCGAAAGGGCATGCGCTTTGGCTGCTTCCCCACGCCGTTTCACCCGCAAGGAGATGGAATAGCTCAAGAGATGTTTGCAGGCGGAAGACCCCACTGCAAACATCTCTTCTTTGAGCGCATACCTTGGGGGCGCGAGCGTCCCGCTTACCTTGCGCCGGGCCAATGGAGACGGAGAAACGTGCATGTTCAGGTACATCGTGCGCAGACTCCTGCAGGCTGTGCCAGTGCTGTTTGGGATCACGGCAATCATCTTCACGCTGGTAGAGCTTGCCCCCGGAGACGCTGTGACCGCCATGTTCGTGCCTGACATAGGAGTCGTGGCGGACATGGACGAAGAAAGGATGCAGGCGCTGAGGGCCTCGTATGGGCTGGACAAGCCGGCCCCGGTCCGTTACTTCATATGGCTTGGGAGCGTTCTGCGCGGCAACCTGGGCAAATCCTTTGTAACCAGAACTCCGGTGACGGAAGAAATCGTGCGCCGGCTGCCTGCGACACTGAAGCTGACGGTGACCGCTCTGCTCATCTCGTTGACGCTGGGGATCCCGCTGGGCGTCATCACAGCCGTTAGACAGTATTCCTTGCTGGACTACTTTGCGACGTGGTGGACCTATGTGGCGATAGCGTTGCCGAGCTTCTTCTCAGCGATTCTGCTGATGTATCTGTTTGCCCTCAAACTGGACCTGCTGCCCACCTTCGGCTACTCGACGGTGACGCGCGATTTCGGATTCTGGGATGGTCTGCTGGATCGACTGAAATACCTGATTCTTCCGGCAACGGCGTTGGGCATTCCAGGTATGGCCAGCTTCATGCGCTACAGTCGTTCAAGCATGCTGGAGCATCTTCTCCAGGACTATGCAACGGTGGCGCGCAGCAAGGGTCTGAAGGAGACTGTTGTTCTCTACAGGCACGTGCTGCGCAACGCCCTTTTGCCTGTGATCACGATAACGGGGCTTCATCTGCCCGAGCTTTTCGGCGGAGCGCTGGTCATAGAGACGATTTTCGGCTGGCCGGGGATGTCAATCCTGTTCATGGCCGGTGTGGAAAGACGGGACTACCCGCTGATCATGGGTATCGGGCTGATCTCGACAGTGCTGATCGTGCTGAGCACTCTGCTGACCGACCTCGCCTATGTGGTGGTGGACCCGCGGATTCGCTACGAATAGAAGGGCTGCTGCGCGCTGTAACCGCGCAGCGGGCGCACATTGTACCGTTCGCGCTTGTGTAACAGAGTTTCAGCGCATCCAACAACTATGGCCTCGGATGAGAACAGGGCAGCCGAAAGCATAAGGATTGAGGAGACTGCCGGAACGACGCACAGGGGTCGAATCGTGCGCCGCTTCATGCGGAACAGGGCCGCGGTGGCCGGTGCGGTCTTTATGCTGATCGTGGTACCGCTGGTCTTTCCGCTGGCGAAGGTTGTCGCCCCACAGGATCCGCACTCCACCAACCTGAGAGAGGTCGGTCAGCCTCCCAGCGCGGATCACCTGCTGGGCACCGACCTGACCGGGCGGGACATGTGGAGCCGCGTGGTCTATGGGGGGCGGGTTTCGCTGGCCGTGGGTCTGGTTGCAGTCGTAATTTACATGAGCATCGGAATCGTGCTCGGCAGTCTGGCCGGGTTCTACGGTGGGATGGTAGACTCGGTCATCATGCGCGTCACCGAGACGGTCATGTCTATCCCCGGATATGTGATGCTGATAACGATTGTGGCCTTTATCGGGCCAGGTCTTCTCAACTCGATGTTTGCCATCGGGCTGCTGGGATGGACAGGCATCGCCCGTCTGGTGCGCGGGCAAGTCTTGTCGATCCGCGCGCAGGATTATGTGATGGCCGCTCGGGCCACAGGCGTGCCGGCCAAAGGGATCATCCTCCGCCACGTCCTGCCGAACACAATGGCGCCGATCATTGTTGCGGCGAGCTTTGGGGTCGCAGGCGCGATCTTGCTGGAGGCCGGCCTGAGCTTCCTGGGTCTCGGTGTCCAGATACCGGTGCCCAGTTGGGGACAGATGATCAATGAGGCGCGGTCCCCGGCGATCATCCAGGACTATCTGTGGCTGTGGGTGCCCCCAGGGCTGGCTATTACGCTGTGCGTGCTGAGCATCAACTTCATCGGCGACGGTCTGCGCGATGCGCTGGATCCGCGCCTGATGCGCGACTAGCGGTGACGGCAGGCCTGTCCCCGCTATGTCTGTGCCGACAGCGCCTGACTTGGGGTCATCGCATTGCCCCTTGCCGAACGTGCTGCATGCCCGAATGTCGGTCATTGCAGCCGCGTTTGATGGTGGGGCGCCCTCTGGGCCGCGAAGACGAACCAGGCCGCTTTGCCAACAAGAATGACTGCCGCGCGCATCCCGCCCAGTCGTAAGTGTCTTTTCATGAACGGCTGAAGTATGGAGAGGAACATGAACGGGATCTGGTTCTTTGATAACTGGATGCTCGAACGCACCGACTGTCTGGAGCGTGTGTGGGGCCAGCCAACCTTCGTAAAAGAGATTTTCACCGAGTTCAAACCGCTCGGATCGGAAGGTTATGGCGGCTATATCACAGTGTTTTACGACCGGAGGCTCGCGTGCTATGTGATGTATCTCTTTACCCATAAGGGCAGAGTTGTATTTCGGTTGCAGTCCGACAGCCCCTACGACTGGCCCAACCCGACCTATGATCCCGCGGCTGCTCTCGGCTGGAAAGGCGCGGCCAACCAGGGCTGGAAGGGCTTCAAGGACGTGGTGGTGGACCAAAACGGCCAGCCTATCTGGGCCTATGCGATCCATTCGCTGTCCGGCACACCCTTGGCGGAGCGGGGCTACGTCACGACCGTGCTTGGCTGGCCGCGACATGTCACACTGGGAGGTTTCTCCGCTGACGGCTTGCAGTTCGAGGTCGACGCGGAACGACCGTGGCTGGATCCGGGTGCGGATACGGCGGGCGATATCCTGTGGAATGGGCAGGCCGGGCTGTTCGAACTCTTTGTGCGCACCATATATACCGACCGGCGGGTTGCCATCTCTACGACACCGGATTTCGAGCAGTTTTCGCGTCCGACCACAGTGCTGCAGCCGGACAGTATGGACCGCGTTGGCGCCGAATTTTACGACATGCCGGCGCGTCCATACGAAGGCATGTACATCGGGCTGCTCCACGTTTTCAGCACAGATCGTTTTGAGGAGGTGAGCGACGTCAGCCCCAGGTGGCCCCATCTCAAGTACTTCGGCCGGATCGAGACGGAGTTGACCTACAGTTACAACGGGTTCTATTGGTACCGCACCGCGCGCGACGCGCCTTTCATGCCGATTCGACCCTACGGGCTGCAGGGCGGAGGCTCGGTCTACGGCATGGAGATGCTGCAAACCACAGAAGACAAGCTGTTGTTCTACGCGCAGGCCACCAAAGGCGGGCACGCCGATTTCCTCGAAATGCAGGAGGCCGGGCAGGATTACGCCGGCCACAGCAACCCGCTGCTATATGAGATGCGCCTGGATGGGTTCTGTTCGCTGAAAACCTGGGGCCGCGACGGGGTACTGCGCACGAAAGTGCTCATCCCCAGGGATGGCGCGATCAGCCTCAACGTGCGCACCATGGCACATTCACATATCCGCGTGCAGATGCTGGACGGCATGACGGCCCAGCCGATTGCCGGCTACACGTGGGACGAGGCGCTGCCCATCAGTGGCGACCATCTCTTTGCCAGGCCCCGTTGGCAGGACCGCAGCGACATCTCTGAACTGGTCGACAGGCCGGTCCGCATCGAGATCGCCATGCGCGAGGCAGAACTGTTCGCCATCCGCAACAAGTGCGAGGCATTCTATGCCTGCGAACCGCTGACGACCCTCTGGTGAGCGCGTCAGATTGCATGAAAATCCTTGAAACATTCGCTATGGCATGGCGCCTCGGTGGGAGACCGGCCAGGCGAAAGAGTCAGTTCCATGCCGGCGCAGAGAGCGAAGACGAATTGGAGGCCATCTGTGAACACAAACCTGACCCAAGCGCAGATTGATTCTTACCGCGACAACGGTTTCATCGTGATTCACGACTTTCTGACGGCGGACGAACTGGAAACATGGCTCGATGCGGTAGAAGAGGCCGTTGCCGAACTTGGCAAATGGAAACTTGCCGGGCAGGAAGGAAATGAACGCTGGCAGGAAGGTGACAGCTATTACGATAGGGTCTTTGTGCAACGCATCAATCTATGGCAAGCTAACGAAAAAGTGCGCAAGGTGATGCTTGATCCGCGCTTGGGTGCCATGGCAGCGCAGTTGGCCGGCGTCGAAGGCATCCGCCTCTACCACGACCAGGCGCTTCACAAAGCCCCCTGGGCCAACCCGACCGCCTGGCACCTGGACGACCCGTTCTGGTCATTCAGTTCGCCCGATGCGATCAGTATCTGGGTGGCGCTCGATGACTCCACATTGGAGAACGGCTGTCTCTACTTTATGCCGGGTACGCACAAAAGAGCTACCTTCAACAGTTCAGGCATCGGCGAGAATCTCGGCGATCTTTTCAATGTTTATCCCCAATGGAAGCAAAATCCCACCGTGGCCGCGCCGATGCAAGCGGGATCTTGCTCGTTTCACAACGGCCTGGTCGCCCATGCCGCCGGGGCCAACATGACTCCAGGTTGGCGGCGGGCGATGACCTGTCTTTACATGCCCGACGGCAGCGCCTTCAACGGCAATCAAGACGTACTGCCTGATTCATACATGGCAACCCTGAAGATCGGCGCCCCCCTTGACAACGATGATCAGAACCCCCTCATCTATCATCCTGTGAAGCCGCTTGTGACAGTGTAATGTCCGCTTGGCAGTGGTCAGCGCTCATTCGCCATTGTTCAGTTACTCGCCACGGGCCACTGACGACGGTCGAGGAAAGGCACATCGCCCTCATAACAGTTCTCGGAGGCAACGGTGAAAATCAGTCAGGAAGTGTACGATCACTATTGGGACAGAGGTTGGGCGGTGGTGGAGAATGTCTTTGCAACCCATGAAGCGGAAAGGGTGGCCGAAGTCGCTCTTTCCGTCAGCGTCTCCGAGTTGGACGAAAACGAATCGTCCTATCACGTTGACCGTTCAGACGACGGGCAGGTGGCCCCTCGGAAAATCGACACGCCGTTTCTCAAACATCCCGCATTCAGGGAACTGGTGCTCGACGAACGATTGACGACGCTGCTGTCCGACTTTCTGGGCGGCAATCGTCCTTTGCTGAAGGGCGATCAGATCCTGATGAAACCGCCGCGGTTTGGCTCAGCCAAGCCGTATCATCAAGATAATTTCTACTTTCGCATCCACCCTGCCGACCACCTGATCACCGCTTGGATCGCGCTGGACGACGTGGATAAGGCCAACGGCTGCCTGCGATATATCGAGGGCAGCCACAAAGAGCCGCTTCTACCCCACGAGCCGCTCCCCGGCGAACCGTACAATCTGGTTCCGAATCCAGACTTGATCGATTTCACGAAGGAAGCGCTGGCCCCGGTGGGCAAAGGCGGGGTCGTTTTCCATCACAGCCGCACTTTGCATACCTCTTACCGCAATGAGTCAGACCGATGGCGCCGGGGCTACGCTACCCACTGGGTGACCGAAGGAGTCACGTGCGAAAACGATTCGCTCGCCCAGGCATATTTCCTGCGCGACGACTATCCTGGCTGATTGGCTGACGAAGGAAAGGAAAGAAGCAATGGCTGACATTCTGGACAGAAGTCAGAGAAGAGAGATCCTGGCGAACCGGCGTCCCGAGAGTCCGATTCGTTACGAGCCTGAACTTGGCGGTGTCTATACGGAGGAGGAGATCGAGGCGGCTGTCAAAGCGATGCGCGAATCGATGGACTGGCGGGAGGGAGGTTTTGGCTTCATCGGCGCCCAGGAGATCCAGGAATTTGAGCGTTCATTCGCCGAATACGTCGGGACGGAGTATGCCATCTCGATCAATGGCGCCGGATCAGGTCTCGACATGGCGATGATGTGCCTCGACCTGGAGCCGGGAGACGAGGTCATCTGCCCGGCCGTCAATTTCATAGCCTCGGCCTACTCCATCGTCAGTCAGGGAGGGAGGCTGGCCGCCTGCGACATCGATCCAAAGACGCTCAACCTCGACCCGGAAGATGTGGAGCGCCTGATCACGCCGCGCACGCGCGCCATCTTCCCGGTTCATTTCGTCGGGCTTTCCGCGCCGATGGATGACCTGTTGGACATTGCCGAGCGCCATCCCCACCCGAAACATGGCCCGCTCAAGGTAATTGGCGACGCCGCGCGCGCCTGTGGAGCCACATACCGGGGCACCGCGGTGGGCAAGAAAGGCTGGATGACGGTATTCAGCCTGCATACGAGGAAACATATGACCACGCTCGGGGAAGGCGGGATGATCACGACCGACGACCCCGAGGCCAACGCGCGGCTATGTGACATCCGCCAGTTCGGAAGCACGACGGACAGCTGGGGCACCAACTACAAGATGACCAAAGTTCAGGCCGCAGTGGGCAATGTACAGTTGCGGCGGCTCGACGAGACGAACGCGTTGCGCGTGCAACGGGCGCACGAGCGGACGGCGATGCTCAAAGATATCGACGAATTGACCTTGCCCTATGAGCCGGCCGACTGTGGGCATGTCTACTATGTCTACCCGATGCTGGTGCCGCGTGCGTGGGCGGGGGAGAAGCGCAACCGCCTAATGGAACTCCTGGAAAGCGAGTATAAAGTCGAATCGTGGCTGGCGTCCGCGGAATTGTACAAGACTCGGGGATACTACCGGCAACTTGTCGGAGGCCAGGAGCTTCCCTTCTCCGACGAAATCAGCGAGAGGCTTGTCTGCACCTTGATTCATGCCCTTCTGCCTGAAGAGGAAAACGAATACATCGCCGCCGCGATCGCAGACGCGGTTGAACGCGTGGCGGCGGAGAGGTGAACCGGCTGAGAGCGCCGGCGGAGCGCATGGTCTGTACTATCCAAGTGCCAAAGTTCTTTCTTCGCAATCCACTCTTGGGGGAAACGGCAGCGTGAAGGCAGATGCGGTGGTCTTCGAGGCCAGGAACCAGGTCGATTTCAGGGAAATACAGGTGCCGGATCCGACACCCGAGGACGTCGTGGTCCAGACTCGCTTCTCTTGGATCAGCAACGGGACGGAGAGTTCCTACCTGCGGGAAGAGAGAAGCAACGGTGAAAGCCCTTTCCGCGCGGGCGATCCGCCCGCATTTCCCCGCGTGCCCGGCTACCAGAAGACGGGGACGGTCGAATGGGTAGGCTCGAGAGTAGAGGGCCTGCGTCGTGGTGATTGGGTGTTCGTCGCCGGGAGTCGCGTCCTCTACGGGATCGCGGCCGCGGGAGGGCACGTGTCTGCGGCTGTGGCGACGTGTGACAGCATTTGGAAACTGCCCGCCGGCGTTGACCCTGAAGCCGCCAGCGGCCTTGTCCTGACCCAGGTGGGCTACAACTGCGGCGCCCGCCCCCCTGTAGCGCCGGGTGATGTGGGCGTGGTGATCGGCGATGGTCTGGTCGGCCACTGGGCGGCTCAGACCCTGGCATGGCGGGGCGCGCAGGTCATCATGATAGGGCGGCATGACTTTCGCCTGGACCGTCTGCAGGTAGAAAACGCCACAACCGTCAACGAAAACGTCACGGATCCCATCGAGGCATTACGGCAAAACGCTTCCATTTCCTCTGGCGGAATCGCCGTCCTGGTGGACTCAGTAGGCGACATCCAGGCCATAAACAGCTGCTTGCCGCTTATGAAGCACGATGGGCATATCGTCTCTGCCGGCTTTTATGGGACAGATGGAACAGTTGACATACAGAAGCTGCGCCGCGGGGAGCAGACGCTTCACTGTCCCTCCGGTTGGCAACGCGCACGCATGGATCAGACCTTGCAACGTATCGCCAGCGGCGATTTGGATACGAAGTCGCTGATCACGCATCGCTATCCGGCTCGAGAGGCCAAGGCGGCGTGGGATCTGATCATGAACCGCCAGGAGGAGTTCCTGGGAATTGTTCTCGAATGGAATTGATGGGGAGCGACTGCCAGGTACCGGGCAGAGAGCAAGAGTCTGAGAGCGCAGACGTCCCGCCCGTACATTCGCTCCGGCCTAGGCGGACGCTGGCCCCAAGCGCCCTCATCACAGTCCGTTACTCAATTACATAAATCTAAAGTTCGGACACCACCGTCCGTTCAGGCCGCGGTAAGACGCTTTGACACAGGATTCAGAGTCGGTATAATCAAAACCCAGCCGACTCTTACCTGTCACGCCCAGATGGCGGGCGCTATCACCAGTTGCCCCCTGGGTTAGCTTGGCAACTCCTGTTCCCTCTTCTCAGCTCCTGACTTCTATTCATTCGACGACGGACGCCAGATATCGCGAACGAGCCAATCTGTAGAGAACGATGACCGGGGGATTTGGACACGTTTCGTCTCAAGATGCGGATACAGACTTGCTTCCTAGAGCGCAGGCGTCTTGCCTGCACGCTCTGAATCAGACACTTACGGGAGGACACAAAAATGTTCGAGAAAAACTTTGTTGCCAGGCGGGATTTTCTGCGTTTCAGCGCCCTGGGAGTTGGCAGCAGCCTGCTGGCCGCCTGTGGTGTCCCTGGCGCCGGGCCGGCCGCGTCGGAATCGGCAGCCCAGGAACCAGAGATGGATTCCGAAAACATGGAGGGCGTTCAGTGGGGGCTGCAATACGACCCGCACGTAGCAACCTACGAACGGCTGGCTGAGCTTGTCCACAAAGAGACAGGCTATACAACGCGTGTAGAACCGCAGGGATGGCCGTTGGAGACCAAGTTGATCGCCGCTATGTCGGCCGGCACGCAGCCCGATGTCATCTGCATGATGGGCAAGGTCTCGGTGCCCCTGTACATGCAGGATGGGCTGCTGCCGCTGAGTGAGGACGTTTACAGCGCGGTCGGCGTGGTGCCGAATAAAGCCTTCCATGATGAGCCTATCCAGGCCTATTCGTGGGAAGGCGAGATTTACGGTGTGCCGGTGGAGGTGAACGCGGTCGGCTCTATGGCCCATGTGCCTACCCAGGACGTGGAGGCTCTCGGTCTGGCCGATCTCTACCCGCCGACCAATGGCGACTGGATATTCGACAGCTACGAACATATGTGGGAGTTGGCCCAAGCCCTGCACGTCGAAGAAGACGGCCGGGTCGTGACGTGGGGGTTGAGCAGCAAGGGCTGGGATAACCAGAGCTTCCTGGGGATTGTGCGGACTCTGCTGGCCAGTGACGGAACGGATTGGTGGGACCTTGAGAACCAGCAGTTCAACATCAACAGCGAGGCAGGTGTGCAGGCGATGCAGCTGTTTGCCGAGATACCGGTGCAGATGGGCATCGAGACCGAACTGGATGTCGGCCATCACGAGGCGGCGTATGCGGGCAAAATCGCTTTGGCCCGGGGCAGCACCGGCCCATCCATGCAACCGGGCATCGACGCTGGCGTCTCTTACGAGATGACAGGTGCGCCCAAAGTGATCCCCGGCGAGTTGCCCTTGTTTGTCGGCGAAGCAGGATGGGGTTTTACCTCGCCCCGCAACGCCACCAACAAGGATTACGCCGTCGCCTATCTACAAACGCTATGCTCGCACGAGGGACAGAGGGAGTACAGCAAGATCTATGGCGGCAGCGGCTTTCCTGCCTGGAAGGACCTGAACGGGAAGTACGATCACTTTGCCGACCCCGATCCGGAGGGGGCGGTGGTGAAGGCGGCCGGGGTCATGGCAAATCTCGGCCCCCTGACCCGCTACTACGGCGAGGGATTTGGCTACCCGGCTGAGGTAGACCAGATTGGCGGTTCGATCTGTTCAGAAGTACGGCTGGGGAACATGACGGCGGCAGAGGCGGTTGCCACCTACCAGGAACGGTGTGAAGCCCAGTTCGAGGGTTATCTCAAAGACCTTGCCGACCTTTCCTAATGCTTGGCATCCACGCCAGCGAGATGCCCAGGAGCGATAGAGAATGATCAGGAACAGCTTTGAAATGAGGCCGGAAGGGTGGCACTCATACGACTACCACGGTGAGATCACGGCCGGTGCCGGCATCTTTGTGCTGACAACCTGGCAGAGAGAGGGCGGCGTCAACAACTCCGGGTTCATTTGGGCCGATCAGTCACGCTGGAGTACCGATGTGCCTGAGAGACCGATTTCGATCCTGGCGCTGATCCACTACCGCAACTGGATCAGGCTTGATCCCATCGACCTGAGACAGGCCGAACTGTCCGTATATCTGAGAGGCGATGACCTGCGCCTGTACGGAGCCGAGTGCTATTTCTGGGTCCACGCTCCTGGCGTCCGCTGGCACTTTTCTGGCCGCCCAATACCGATCGCGGACGAGCATTGGACGCCGCGTCCGAGCCGACTTGTGCTTGAGAACGACGAATCCCTCTGGCATCGCAGCTACAGCAGCGAAGAGTACTGGCGCCGCAGCTATCCACAGGGAGGGCCGAGGCTCGACAGTGTACTGGGAGAGGCGCACAGTTATGGCTTCTCCTTTGTCGGATTCGACCGCGAGGTGCAGGGCAGACTGTCGATGGATGAGTTCGAGATTCGGCCAGGCAGTCCAGCGTAGAGATAGGTTGACGTTTCATAGTTCGTCACAGGGAGGCAAAGAGCCGGATGACCCTACCCCAATCCCATAGCGGCGTCCCCATTTACATTGGTTCCCGCCTTGAACTGATGGTGGACGACTTCCTGATCGCGCGCCTGGGCGGAGACGCCGAACTGCGCCTGAACAGACCCGTTCCCCGTGAGGTGGCGCTCGTGACCGATAGGCCCTGGGAGGGGAACGCTTGCACTTCGTTCGCCATTTTCCAGGACGGCGACCTCTATCGCATGTACTATCTTGGCCGCCAGTTCGTGACAACCGAGGCGGGGCTGGATGAGGCTCCCCACCCGGACTTTGTCTGCTATGCCGAGAGCAGCGATGGGATCAAATGGGACAGGCCGGAGCTTGGGCTGGTCGAGTTCAACGGTTCGAGCAAGAACAATATCATTCTGAGCAGCCAGGAAAGAGCCTGTCCGGTACGCGCTTTTGCGCCGTTCAAAGATGCGAACCCGGCGGCGGAGCCTGACGCTCGCTACAAGGCGTGGGCCGTCCGCATCCCCCGCCTGGATGGTTCGGCGCCGCGGCCAGGGCATAGCGCCGAGGTCCCGGATGGGCTGCACGCGTTGAAATCGCCCGACGGCATCCACTGGACGGCGATGCGCGACGGGCCGGTCATCGCCGACGGCCTGCTGGACTCGCAGAACCTGGCCTTCTGGGACACGGTGCGCGGCGAATACCGCGACTATCATCGCAACGAATTCCGCATCGCCAAGACGGGAGAGGAGCCGTATGCTGCCCAGGCGCGGCCAGGTCCTGCGGGGGAGATTATGCGCGGCTCCCGCTACGGTCGCGACCTGCGCACGGCCACGTCGAGCGACTTTATCAACTGGAGCGAGCCGGACTATGTAGACTATCACCAGGGCCGCACCGATGAGATTTACAATAACGCCATCACGCCCTATTTCCGCGCGCCGCATATCTTCGTGGGTCTGCCGACCCGCTACGTCGACCCCGGCTGGTCGCAAGCTGTGGAAGAGCTGCCGGAACTGGACGAACGCCGTCTGCGCGCCGCTGCGAGCGAACGCTACGGCAGCGCGCTGACCGACGGCATGTTTATGAGCAGCCGCGATGGCCAGACCTTCAACCTGTGGCCGGAATCGTTTATCCGTCCGGGCCTGCGTCCCCTGGACAACTGGGTGTATGGCGACGGCTTTCCCGGTTGGGGCATCGTGACGACAGCATCCCTGTTTGACGGCGCGCCGGATGAACTTTCGATCTACACAACCGAAGGGTACTGGCGGGGCGAAAGCATGAACCTGCGCCGCTACACACTGCGCGTCGACGGCTTCGCTTCGGTTCAGGCGCCCCTGAGCGGCGGCGAACTGGTCACGAAGCCGCTGATCTTTGAAGGCGGGCAGTTGCGAATCAACTTCTCGGCTTCCGCCGCCGGAAGCGTTCGGGTTGAGTTGCTGCGGGACCAGATGAACACGGCGATCGGGGGATTCAGCCTCGACGACGGCATCGAACTCCTCGGCGATGACCTGGAACGCACTGTACGGTGGTCTGGCGGATCCGACCTGAGCCATCTGGCAGGTATCCCCATCCGCCTGCGTTTCGTCCTGCGCGACGCGGACCTGTACGCGTTCCAGTTCGTGCCGAACTAATCCCTTGCCATCAGTTGAGAGAAACGATGACCAATCTGCACAGCGCCATTCCTATCGACATCGGTTCCCGCCTTGAACTAATGGTCGACGACTATCTGATTGCCCGACTGAGTGGGGGCGCGCATCGCCGTCTGAACAGACCCGTTCCCCAGGATATTGCGCTGCGGATGGACGCGCCCTGGGAGGGCAACGCCAGCGGGGGATTTACCGTCTTTCAGGATGGCGGCCTCTGTCGCATGTACTATCGAGGGCAGAATTTCGTCTACGGCGGCGCTGAGTTAGGCAGTCCCCGCGGCAAGTATGTCTGCTATGCAGAGAGCGACGACGGCATCCACTGGGTCAAGCCGGAACTGGGTCTGGTCGAGTTCGACGGTTCGACGAAGAACAACATCATTCTGGATGCTGAGTCGATTCTGAACGGAATGTTCGCTCCGTTCAAGGACGGGAATCCCGACTGTCCGCCCGACGCGCGCTACAAGTCGTTCGCCCTCATGCAGCGAGGCGACGCGCGCGGGCTATGGGCGTACAGATCGGCGGACGGCATCCAATGGACGGAGATGAGCGACGGGCCGGTCATCACCAAGGGGCTGCTGGATACGCAGAACCTGGCATTCTGGGACGCGCAGCGCGGCGAATACCGGGACTACCATCGCAACGAGTTCCGGCTGACACAGACGGGCGAAGAACCCTACTCGTCTCATCCCACAGCCAGGGGCCAGCAGGACGGGGATGGCGACAGCTTGCGCGGATCGCGCTACGGGCGCGACATTCTCACCGCCACCTCCTCCGATTTCATCCACTGGACCGAACCCGTCTTTGTCAACTACAACCAGGGACGCCCGGACGAGCTTTACACCAATCAGATTGCGCCTTACTTCCGTGCGCCGCATCTCTTTCTGGGCTTCCCGGCCCGCTATGTCGAACGTCCGTGGTCGGACGCGATGGAGGATTTGCCGGAGGTCGAACATCGCCGTATGCGCGCCGACATCAGCGAGCGCTACGGAACCGCCTTGACCGACGGCATGTTCATGAGCAGTCGCGATGGATACAACTTCAACCTGTGGCCGGAATCGTTCATCCATCCTGGTCTGCGGCCGCGCAACAACTGGGCCTATGGCGACAACTATCAGAATTGGGGGATCGTGACGACGCGCTCGGCCTTTGCCGGCGCGCCGGACGAGCTGTCCTTCTACGTGCGCGACGGCTACTGGCGCGACGGGGAGAGCGCCCTGTGGCGGTACACGCTGCGCGTCGACGGCTTCGTTTCGGTGCAGGCGCCGCTGAGCGGTGGCGAACTGATCACGAAGCCGCTGACTTTTTCCGGCCGCGAGTTGGCGCTCAACTTTTCGGCCTCCGCCGCCGGCAGCGTCCAGATTGAGTTGCTGCGCGATCAGATGAACACGCCGATTGAGGGGTTCAGTCTTGAAGATTGCGTGGAGTTGCTGGGCGACGATCTTGAGCGCGTTGTACGTTGGAAGGGTGGACCGGATCTGAGCCGCCTGGCCGGTACGCCGGTTCGCCTGCGCTTTGTTCTGCGAGATGCCGACCTCTATTCTTTCCGCTTTCGCGAATGATAGTCAGGTTGCTAATGTAGATCCCGTTTGAAACCACGATTTCTCGCATGGTCTGAACCCTGGGAACGAGGTGCCCTTTGGGCCTGTCTCGCCTGCCTCTACGCAATACGGAACACGCAATACGCGGTGCGGAGAAAAGCGTGTTTTCAATGTGAACGCACATTAACTTTGAAGGTTGGGGGTTGCGTCAGGTGCAAATCACAGCTATCGAGACTATCGCGCTGTTCGATCCGGGAAAAGCGTCGGAGACGGTGGTGCGAGTCCATACCGATGAGGGCATCAGCGGCATCGGACAGGCCGAATCGCCTTCACTTGTCATTGACGCCATCATCCGCTGTGACGGCGGGTTGGAGGAGATAGTGCGCGGGGAGGATCCGCTGCATGTCGAGCGCCTGTGGCAGAAGATGTATGCCGCCACCGGGCTGTTTGGCCGGCGCGGGGTCACGATTGCCGCCATCGGCGCGGTCGAAACTGCGCTTTGGGACATCGCCGGCAAGGCGCTGGGCAAACCTGTCTGCGAACTGATCTGGCAGGCCAACTGCACCGTGACGGAATCGAGCTCGATCAAAGAGAAGGTGCGGCCCTACGCGACCGTCTACCCGCCGGGCGACGACGTGGACGAAATCATCGAGCGTTTTACTCTGGCCAGAGAACGCGGCCTGCGGGCGATGAAACTGGAAGAGTGGCCGGGCGGCTTCGCCCATGTCAGTCCGCAGCGGGACGCGGAAGTCGTGCGGGCGGCGCGCGAAACGATCGGTGAAGACCGCGACCTGATGATCGACGTGCAGAACCGCTGGTCTGACGTGGGTCAGGCGCTCGACTCGATCCGGGCCATCGCCGAGTTCCGCCCGTTCTTCATCGAGGCGCCCCTGCCGGCCGACAATCTGGCCGGTCTGGCCCGCCTGGCCGATACCGTGGAGACGCGCATCGCGGTGGGCGACTGGGGCTTTTCCACCCGCTTCGAGTTTGAGGAGATCATGGAGAAGGGGCGGGTAGACGTAGTTCAGCCCAGTTCGGTCCGTTCCGGGGGCATACGCGAGATCACCCGCATCGCCGAAGCTGCCTATCGCCGCGGGCTGATCTGCGTGCCCCATGCCTGGTGCCACATGGTCGGGGTCGCAGCCGAGATCCATCTGGCCGCGGTCTTGCCCAACATGCCCTATTTCGAGCTGCCAATCGCCTTTCCCGATTCGCCCATCATCTCTGAGTTGCTCCTGCCCACCATCGAGGTCGACGCCGACGGTCTGATCGAGGTCCCGCAACGGCCTGGGCTGGGCTTTGAGCTGAACGAAGAGGTGGTGCAGCAGTTTCGGGTCGCGCCGCATTGATCGCCTGAACTGTGATTGCGTAACAGACTGTGAATGTCATCATCACAGATCGGCGCGGGTTGTCGGAGGGTGAGCGGGCTTTCTCTCGTATTTCTCCTCGCCTCTCTCTTCGCCTGTGGAGGCAGTTGAATGGCTAAGATATCAGCAGCGCAGGCGCTGGTCGAGTCGCTGCGCGTTCAGGGCGTGGACACGATCTTCGGGATCATCTCCAGCCACACGATGGATATCTTCGACGCGCTCTACGATCATCAGGACGCCATCCGCTTCATAAGCGCCCGCCATGAACACGCGGCGGCCATGATGGCGGACGGATACGCCAGGGCGACGGGCAAGCCGGGCGTCTGCCTGACCAGCACCGGGCCGGGCGCGGCCAACTCAATGGGCGGCCTGGGCGAGGCCTACTTCGCTTCCTCCGCTGTACTGACCATCACAAGCACGCCCGAGGAGCAGTTGTACGAACGCGGTTTAGGAACAATGCACGAGACCAAGGACCAGTTGGGCATGCTCTCGACGGTCGCCCAGGACTGCGTCCATATCAGCCGTCCGCAAGAGACGCCCGCGCGGGTACATCAAGCATTTGAACGGTTTCAGAGCCTGCGTCCTCGACCCATCGCGATAGAGATTCCGGTAGACATTCAGGGGCAAGAGGCCGACATGACGATACCGGAGCCGGTCCAGGTAGCGGCTTCGGCGGCGGACCCCGCCTCGGTCAACGCGGCTGCTTCCATCTTGTCAGGTGGCACGCGGATCGGCGTGCTGGCGGGGACGGGCGTTCACCGCGCCGGCGCGGCGCGGGAGCTGACCCGCCTGGTTGAGAGGCTGGGCGTGCCGGTGTTCACCACGGCCAATGGCAAGGGCGCGATCGCCGAGGATCACCTGCTGAGCCTGGGAATGTATGGCGGCGAGTACAACTTTCCACCGGGCGGGCTTGAAGACCCGCGCCAGGTTTTCGCCGACAGCCTGGACGTTCTGCTGGTCGTCGGCTCCAGCCTCTCTTACTTCAGAGCGAAGTCGCAGGGTCTGCGCCAGCCCCCCCAACTCATCCATCTGGACATCGACTCCGAGTCGATAGGCAAGTGGTATGCCGCCGCGGTGAGCCTGGTCGGCGATGCGGCAACCGTGCTGGGGCAGCTCAATGCCGCGCTGGAAAACAGGCTTGACCGCCTGGAGAGCGCCTTCGTCCGCGAAGTCAGGGAGGTCAGAAGCAGGATACGCGAGTATAAGCGGCAGACCATGCCCAACGAAACGAGGATCATGGAGACGATTCGCGCGGTCACCGACCGGGACGCTATATTCGTGGGCGATGTCGGCGTCTGCAACCACCGCGGCGCGAACTACTGTCTTGATATCTACGCGCAGCGGAGCTACATCGCGCCGGCATGGGGTGGATTGGGTTTTGGGCTGCCTGCCGCCGCCGGCGTCAAGGCGGGCGCCCCCGACCGGCAAGTCGTGTGCATCACCGGCGACGGCGGAGTCCAGTTCAATATCCAGGAACTGGGCACCTGCGTGCAGTATGGGCTGCGACCGGTCGTCCTCGTGTTCAACGACAACGCCTGGGGGCTGCTGCGCTACTATCAGAAAAGCCGCTCAGACGGGCGCTACATTGCCAGCGATCTGCGAGGTCCCGATTTCGCGCAGTTGGCTGAAGCCTACGGCGCGCGCGGCGTGCAGGTCGCGTCGCTGGCGGACATGGCGCAGGCGCTGGAGGCGGCTCTGAAGGCCGAGACCATTACGGTGATCGACGTGAAGACGCCCGCCGGGTTCGCTCAATTTGCGTAGGACGCATACGTCCAATTTGACGAAGTGTGCAATGCGCCCCTGCAATTTGGGGCGTTTTCGAGACAGGGGAGAGCCAGGATTGTTTGGCGCTGCTCTCAGGAGACGAACATGAATGAAATTGAACAGTACGAGTTCGATCGATTGGGCTATCTGACGATTCCCGGTCTGCTGAATGGCGCCCAGGTGGAGAGCCTGGCGGAGGCGGTTGACGCGCTGGAGGACGAGGCGTCTCTGCGCGCGGCCCAGCCGCCGCGCCGGTTAAGCCCCACCGGCCGCCACGAGTATCATCACAACGCCGAGAGAGGCTACTATGCCACCGGTGCCAGGGAGAGGGGAAAGACGCTGATCATTGAGGACTTCTTCAACGCCGATCTCGCCTTCGATCTGCTGGTGAATCATGCGCGCACCATGTCCTACATCAACGCCATCGTTCAGGAGCGGGCCACGATCAACAACTCCGAAATCCGTATTCGCTACCCTGGCAACCAGACCGGCACCCACATGGGCGGACCGGTCAGCGGCAAGCATAAGTACGCCTACAACCAGGCCGGATTCAACTGCATGATGGTGCGCATGATCTATTTCGTGCATGATGTCGGGCCGGAGGATGGGCCATTCTGTGTTGTGCCGGCGACGCACAAGAGCAATATGATGTCCCCCTATAAGGGGCGGAACCCAGACGAGGAGCCGGGCATGATCGGGCTTCCAGTGCAGGCCGGAGATGGCATTCTGTTCACCGAGAATCTGCGCCATGGCGGGCTGACCAATCGCGCCGATGCGACCCGCAAGACAATCCACATCGGCTATGGTCCGTTCTGGATGAAGTCGCAGAACATCGCCACCATGGACGAAGATCAGTACATCCTGCCGCGAACATATCAACGGTATTCCCCGGAGCAGCGCCAACTCTTCACCGCCTGGCCGACGGCGCTCTAGCAGGAATTCATGGGAGACCACAAAGGATCGTTTCGCCATGCTGAGTATCGACAGAGAGGAACTTGCCGGTATTCCTTCATTTATATTGCGCGACACACGGGTGGCGGAAGACCCGCTCATCATCCACTATCACGGTTGGAGCGGCGACAAGGGCAGCATCGAGAACCCCGACCAGTCGCTGGTGCAGCTGGCGTCGGCGGGATTTTGCGTCGTGGCTCCTGACTGCTATGAACATGGCGAGCGCAGAAGCGACGCCTGGTTTCGCGTTCAGTTCAACGGCTGGGCATTTGTCTGCCAGGCGATGGAAGAAACGCGTGCAGAGGCGTCGGCGCTATTCGACGCGGCGATGGCGCTGCCTTACAGTTCAGCCCGCAATCCGCAGGTGTGCGGCGCATCCATGGGCGGCCTGATCGCGCAGATGGTCTTTGCCGAAAACAGGGCGTTTATGTCGATGGTCTCGATTGTAGGCCGCTCGAGTTTTTACCAGGCCGATGACTGGTGTCGGCAGGCGCAGCGAGGCACCGGGAGCGACGACTGGTGCGCCAAATATGCGACCCAGTCCCATCCTGAACGTTTTACGGATCGGCCCGTCCTGTTCATCGACGGCGGCCTCGATACCGACTGCCCGGCGGCCATCAATGCGGAGACGGTCCGTCTGATCAACGCGGACGGTGGACGGGCAGAGCATTTCGTAGACCCGCAAGTCGGTCACGCCCGCTCGCCGTCAATGCGTGCCAAGTTCGTAGAGTGGCTGATCGCCCACGGCCAGCCGCCCCTGTCCGCCGAGTGAGCGAGGAGTTCAAACGTACCGGAGCCAGCAAGAGGAGTATTGCTTGTGGATAAGATTTCCAACGCAAAACATGACATAGCCAGGATCATCGCCGAGATTGATGAACGCGGCTTCTGTGTCATTCCCTCGGTGATCACCCCGGAAGAGGCGGACGAGGCCCGCGCCGCGCTGGAGCGCCTGCTGGCAGAAGAGGCGACTGAGGGCACATGGCGAACACGGACCCAACGCGTGGCGCGCATCGCCGTCAAAGATCCGATCTTCCAGGAACTGATGACGCACGCCCTGATCCACGCGCTCTGGAAAACGTATCTCGATGAGGATGTAATCTGCTCCACCTGGACCGCGAACACTACCTATCCCGGCTTCAACCGCTATGGCTGGCACCCGGATTTTCCGTTTCAGCGGTTGAATCAACCCTGGCCGACCGATAACGTGAGCGGGCAGACGATGTGGCTTCTCGATGACCTGACGGTCGAGAATGGGGGCACGGGCATTCTGCCGTACAGCCATCTCACAGGCCACCGTCCGCCGCCCGAAATCGTCCACAGGTGGCTCGAGGAGGCGGAGATCCTGACTGGGCGGCGCGGGAGTGTGATGGTGATGAACGGCAAGACCTGGCACACGGCGCGGCCCAACGTAACCGACAAGGCGCGTTCGGTGCTGCTGGGAATGTACACGCGCCCCTTTTATGTCACCCAGGAGGATATGCGCGCCCAGTTGGCCGACCTGGAGAACCCGTCGGAACTGGTGCAGCAACTGATGGGCGCGAACCAGTGGAAGCCGGGCGTTGTTACCAACAATTATTGAGGGACGTAGGCGCATTGCGTAGAGCGTATTTCGTCATGCTTAAGGGCGAAACGCTGGGGATTCGCATAAGGCAATGCCAGCGCGCCCTGGTCAGGAGTGCTGGTTTCGCACGGGCGTTCACTTCTACTGAGGAGAAATGCTATGCCGTTGATCAATTTGAAACATGCAGAGACGTTGGTTGAGGGTCTTGACCATCCCGAAGGGGTGGCGCTGGGGCCTGACGGCAATCTATATGCCGGCGGTGAAGCGGGGCAGGTCTACCGCATCAGTTACGCGACGCGCCAGGTCGAGACGTATGCGGATACGGGTGGCCTCAATCTGGGCATGGCTCTGGACGCGTCGGCCAACGTGTATATATGCACGGCTGACCGCGGCGCCGTCTACAAGGTGACGCCTACGGGCGAGGTCAGCCAATATAGCGCCGGCAGTGAGGAGCGCCCAATGCGCACGCCCAACTACCCCGCCTTTGACACGCAGGGGAATCTCTATGTGACCGATTCCGGCACGTGGTATGGCGATGACGGCTGCACCTACTGCGTCGCGCCGGACGGCACAACCACCGTGATCGACACCGAGAACAGCCAGTTTCCCAACGGCTGCGCTCTCAGCCCTGACGGTCAGTTCCTGTACATCGCCATGTCGCTCAGCCCCCCGCGCATTATCCGCTTCCCAGTTGAGGATGGCCGCAAGGCCGGGCCGACTGAGACGGTTGTCGAGTTGCCCCGCATCGTGCCCGACGGCCTGGCCTTTTGCGCCGATGGCAGCTTTCTGATCTCCTGCTACCGACCGGACACGATCTTGCGCGTGCTGCCCAATGGCGATCTAACCGTCCTGATGGACGACTACGAGGGTACAATTCTGGGCGCGCCGACCAATGTCTGTTTCGGCGGGCCCGAGTTGTCAGTGCTTTTCTGGGCGAATCTTGGACGCTGGCACCTGGGGCTGAACGCACATACCGGGCTGCAAGGGGCAGGGGTGTTTTGTCCCGATATGGGTTCTGGTGAGGTCTAAGTCTGGACAGGAGAACGATTCTGAGTAGACCGTGTCACATCGCTCTTTGCAGGTACCAACTGATGGCCATCTGAGCGACGGAACGACAGTCCAACTTAGCTCTGCGAACGCGGGCGAAAAGACAGTTGCGAGAAGCCGCGGTTTCGTAGAAACTTCGTAACTACTCAGCCTCGTCTGGGAAGTTGTTTGAAAAGGAACGGTCATCGGTTAAAAAGACCAAAAATGACTGCCGGAAAGCGTGAATCCTCCATCTACACGCCATAATTCGCACCATTTGTGCCGTTTTGACCCGAACCTGACCTTTTCAGACAGATTCCAAACACGATTTATTACACTTGGATGACTTGGTTGCCCATTGAAAGTCGCACATTGGGTAATGGCTGAGTAGTTACGAAACTTCGATAGAATCGACCGCAGAATCCGCCTCTGGTCAGCAAGTAGACTGAGAAGCATCTCTCGAATACAGCAACGGTTTTGCCATGACGACGCCCGACTACAAGCTCGAACAGATTCATGCTTTCGCGCCGGACGAGCGCTCGCTCAAGAATGGCAAGAGTCAGGCCGCGGCCAAGAAATGGAGCGAATTCGGCAGACACGAGTCCGCTGTTTGGGGACTCTGCCGAGGCAGCGGCAAGAATCCCCACCAGACCCAGATCGACCTGAGCGAACCTGCATTTCGTTGTTCCTGCCCCAGTCGAAAGTTTCCCTGCAAACACGCGCTTGGACTCTTCATCCTCCTTGCGACCGACGCAGGCAAGTTCGAAACAACAGCCCCGCCGCCCTGGGTCGAAGAGTGGATAGCCAAGCGGCGTGCCCGCGAGCGAGAGCAGGCTGAGCCCGTCATGCCAAAGAAGCGAGTAGCAGACCCCAAAGCTGCCGCTCGTCGCGCAGCGCAGCGTGAGGCGAAAGTAGAACAAGGCCTAGAAGACTTAGATAACTGGATGCGCGATCTGATTCGCCAGGGTCTGGCCGACGCGCCCAACCATTCCCCTGATTTCTGGGACAACACGGCCGCGCGCCTGGTAGACTCCCAAGCTGGCGGCCTGGCCCGCATGGTGGAGGAACTGGCAGAAATCGTGCGGTCTGACGCAGGCTGGCAGGAGCGTCTTCTGGAAAAGCTTGCTCAGATCCATCTTCTGGTAAGCGGATACCGCCTGGGCGAACAGAACTCGCCCGAACTTTGGCCGGACCTGCGACGTTTGATCGGCTGGGCCGATGACAAGAAGGAACTATTGGCGCGGCCGGGCGTGGAAGACAATTGGACGGTCCTGGGCCAAAGCATTTCCGAGATTGAGGTTGGAGGCCGAATGTGGGGAAGCGCCATGCGCGTACAGCGCATCTGGATGGCAGGCAGCAATAGCAGGAAACTAGCTCTCTACATTCACTTCGCGCCGCCGGGCCGGCCTCTTGACATCAGCTTTCACGTTGGTACGTGCTTCACGGGTACGATCGTCTTCTACCCCTCTGCTTTCCCTCTGCGCGCCCTGATCAGAGAGCCGCGCGGCCCACATGCACCGGCCGCAGACATTCCCTGCGCGACTACGATTCGGACCGCGACCGCCGACTATGGCGCCGCCTTGTCGACGATGCCCTGGATTGGCCGAATGGCGCTGGCCCTAGAAGGCGTAGTGCCCGTCCACCACAATGATACCTGGTATCTGCTGGATCGGGAGAGGTTTGCTCTTCCCCTGGCAAGAAGCTTTGCCCTGGGATGGGAGATTCTGGCCCTATCAGGCGGCGCCCCAATGAACTGTTGCGGCGAATGGGATGGACGCGAATTTTTGCCCTTGACCGTCTCGCCGGAAGATCGGTGGACGGACATAGCAGGGCTGACTAAACATGACTTACGCAAAGATGACGAATGATTTGCGCAGTCCTGAATCGATCTGGAACCGTCTGTTAACCAATGCTCTCGTCGGCACGGCGCGCCGACAGGCCGAGAGTTGGACAAGAGACGGCGATTTGGCATCGATCCTAGAGTCGATCCAGCTGCAGCCAGATGGAGACCGCGAGGGTCAACTACTGAGCGCAGCCGCCTGCGTCAGCAGCTACCGTAGCGTTGGTCAGCAACCGATCAGACTTTCGCAACGAGCCATCTCCCCGTGTACGAATGTTGACCTGCCGCCGTGTTCGCCTGCGGCAGGGCGACTACTATGGGATCTACTCCACCGCCGCACGCTCCGCTCAACACTGGTAAGCGAATGGTGTGTCCATGCGGCCCGGGCTGGAAAGAGGGCGCCCGACCTGTTGTTGCCGAAGTTGCTGGAAACGGGGAGCAAGAACTTGGACTTTGCCTGGAAGGTCCTGCCGGTTCTGGGTCACCGAGGGGTGTGGTTGGCAACACAAAATCCTGACTGGAACTACGTCGACATGTCCGATCCGGAACAGACCTGGCGAACCGGAGAACGGTTCCACCGGCTACTCCTGCTGCGCTATCTGCGAGTTGCGGACCCGGCCGCAGTTCGAGAGTTTGTTGAGTCGACCTGGAAAGTAGAATCGGCACGCGAACGCGCCGCGCAACTGAAAGTCCTTCGTTCCGGCCTCACAGTAGAGGACGAGCCGTTTCTGGAAGGCGCGCTCGATGATCGAGCCAAGACCGTGAAAAGTGCTGCGGTCGATCTCCTTACTCGCCTGGCTTCGTCCCGCTTCGTCAGCCGGATGACTGCCCGCGCCCAGGCGATGCTCACATTGGAACAGGGACGCGGATGGAGGAGCCGCCCGCGCCTGTCACTGACTCTGCCGGAAGAGCTTGACGACGCGGCGTTGAGAGATGGCGTTGCCCTCGACGCCCGCGACAAAGGCAAACGTAGATCCGATTGGGCCGACGCAATTCTTAGTCCCACCTTCTACCTGGAGCCAGCAGTGGCAGTGCCAGCCCAATGAGGCGATCCAGCATAGTCTCGGGACGGATTGGGAGGAACTGCTTGTGAACACCTGGAGCCAAGCCACCCAACGCCACAGGGACGAATCCTGGGCTGTTGCTCTGCTGTCCCACCCCCAGGGCCAGGCAGATCTCATCAACTGCCTGTCACCCTCTATGCAAGCAGATATGGTTGTCAAAAAACTTGCGGAACGGGATCCTGTCCCGGACGCTCTGTTGTGGGCCGCGGCCATTGATGGCCAGTGGGACCAGGAGACAAGCAGAGCCTTACTCGAAAGTCTGGCCCGTTGCTATCGATCCTGGACCAAAAAGCGGCTCGGGATCACCCGGATGTTCGACCTTTCGCGGCAGTTAGGGCTGCGATTGTCGCCAGTCATCTCTCCATCTCTTGACATTCTCATGAGAGGGCCAGCCATCGACGCTTACTGGGACGAAATGCGCGCGTATCTGAATTGGCTCTTGAGCCTGCGCCGAGTCATCGAAGAGGAAATAACAAGAGAATGACCGAAACGCTGCGCCAACACGCCGAAGAGCAGTTTGCCGAGGAACTATCCGCGCTTGATTGCGCCGACGCGCATCCGCGTCCGCCCAACTGGCGTCTTTCGCCCTGGGCTGTCGAAACTTACATGATGGGCGGCGAACTCGACGACGGCTTGGTGATCGAGCCGAAATACTTTGGCAACCGCCGACTGATCCAGATCGCCATTGCAACTCTCACGACCGAGTGGGCTTTGCTGTTGTTGGGCATCCCCGGAACGGCGAAGACCCGGGTTTCGGAGCATCTCAGCGCGGCAGTTTCGGGCGACTCGACGCTGCTCATCCAGGGGACAGCCGGGACAAGTGAGGAGACGCTCCGGTACGGTTGGAACTATGCTCGCCTGCTGGCGGAAGGACCGAGCCAGGATGCGCTCGTCTCCAGCCCACTGATGCGCGCCATGTCGACAGGCGCGGTGGCGCGGGTGGAAGAGCTGACGCGCATCCCCTCCGATGTTCAGGATACGCTCATCTCGATTCTCTCAGAGAAAAGCCTGCCTGTGCCGGAGCTGAATATCGAGGTGCGGGCGCAGAAGGGGTTCAACGTAATTGCCACCGCAAACAGCCAGGATCGGGGGGTCAACGAGCTATCCAGCGCGCTGAAGCGGCGTTTTAACACTGTCGTCCTTCCTCTCCCTGCTACGGCGGAGGAGGTGGTGGAGATTGTCCAGTACCGTGTGGAGAGGCTGGGTCGGATGCTCGAACTGCCGGCGGAGCCACCCGCTCTGGACGAGATCAGGCGTATTGTGACTGTCTTCCGCGAACTGCGCAACGGCCTGACCGCCGACGGCCGGACCAAAATCAAGTCACCTACGAGTACGCTGAGCACGGCTGAGGCGATCTCAGTCGTGAGCAACGGCATGGCCCTGGCAGCTCATTTTGGCGACGGCAACATGCGTGCCGGCGACGTTGCCTCCGGGCTGGTCGGTGCAGTTGTCAAAGACCCGATACAGGACCGGATCGTGTGGCAGGAATATCTGGAAACCGTTGTCAAGGAGCGGGAGGGCTGGAGCGATCTCTACCGGGCCGGCCGCGAGGCAGAGTCAACGAGCAGTTGATCGCAAAGCAGTCGACCTGCTGGCATCGCTGGCAGTAGTCCGGCGTGGAGGGAGTCAGCCCTGCCCGAATTCTGGGGCCAGCCAGCACAGATCCCGCAATGTCGAACCAACGGCGCTCATAGGGCGATATGCCCGTAAATGACTCAAGCAGTTTGGACATTTGACAATGGACAAACGGGTAAAGCCTTATCCTCAGCCCTATCTCATGGGCATCCGTCACCATGGGCCAGGCTCGGCGCGCAGTGTGCGCAGCGCGTTGGCGACCCTACAGCCTGAAATCCTTCTCGTCGAAGGTCCGCCTGAAGGCCAGGATCTGCTGACCTGGACAGCGGACGATAACCTCGTACCGCCCGTAGCGATGCTGATCTACAGGCCGAAAAAGCCAAGCGAGGCGGTCTACTATCCGTTCGCGCTTTTCTCTCCGGAATGGCAAGCGGTGCAAGGCGCGCGCCGCCTCGGCGTGCCTGTCCGGTTCATCGACCTTCTCCAGGCCACTCAGTTCGCCATGAATGGTAGGACATCCTCCGCGCAGCCGGAAAGCGATGCAGAATGTCCTGATGGAGAGGAAAACGCGTCATCGCTTGCGTCCGTCCATCAGGATCCACTGGCCTGGATTGCCGCGGCTGCAGGCTACGGCGATAGCGAACGCTGGTGGGAACGGCAGATTGAGGAGAGGCAAGACAGCCGCCATCTGTTCAGCGCGATCGGTGAACTGATGGTTGCACTGCGTTCCGAAGTGGCGACGGAGATAGATATGGAGCACGCCGCCGCCAAACTGGATCAGCCTACGACAAATCTACTAAGGGAAGCGGCGATGCGGGAGGCGATACGAGGCGCATACGATGAAGGCTACAGCCAGGTAGCGGTGGTTTGTGGGGCGTGGCATACGCCGGCTCTGATGGATCTGGAGGACCAGACGGGCGATAGAGCGCTGCTGGCGCGACTCCCCAGCGTGGATGTCGCCGCCACATGGGTGCCTTGGACGTACCAGCGACTCGCGCTGCGAAGCGGCTACGGAGCTGGAATCGAATCTCCCGGTTGGTACCACTATCTCTGGCTTACGCAGACAGGATCGCCTTCGCAGATGGCCGCGAGTTGGCTTACCAAGACGGCGCAACTGATGCGGGAAGAAGGGCTTACCATATCTCCCGCGCATATCATCGAGGCTGTCCGTCTGGCAGAAGCGCTGGCCGCGCTGCGCGGGCGTGCAGCGTCCGGCCTCGAAGAGTTGATGGAGGCCACGCAGAGCATCTTCTGTTTTGGCGAAAGCCTGCCGATCACACTGGTCCACGACAGACTTCTCATCGGCGAAAGATTGGGAGCGGTGCCATCCGGCGTACCAACCGTACCCCTTCAGGCGGACCTGTCCAGGCTCCAGAAGAAGCTGCGACTGCAACCGCAAGCAGCCCCGCGCGACCTGGACCTGGATCTGCGCAAACCAATGGGCTTGGGGCGCAGCCGGCTTCTGCACCGGCTGTCGCTGCTCGACATCCACTGGGGCGTTCTTTTGCCAGCCCGTTCGGGGCGGGGCACGTTCCACGAAAACTGGAAGCTGGAGTGGAGCCCCGAACTCGCCGTGTCGGTCATTGAGGCGAGCCTCTGGGGCAATAGCGTTGAGAACGCGGCGGATACCCAGGCCCGTCATAGGGTTCGGGCGTCCAATAGCCTGGCCGAGTTGACCAGCCTCGCTTACACATTTCTGCTCGCCAATCTCCCTGCGGCTCTCTCGGTTGCGCTGGCCCGAGTAGCGGAAATAGCGGCAGTGGCCGGTGACGTGCATGGCCTCATGGCAGCCTTCCCGCCACTGGTTCGAATTCAGCGCTATGGCGATGTGCGCGGCACAGAGGTCGAGATGGTCGCCCGCGTTGTCGACGGACTGGTTGCGCGCATCTGTATCGGGCTGCCCCACGCCTGCATGGGGATCGCGGACGAGGTCGCTGAAACGACATTCAACCAGCTCAATCGGATGCACCAGAGCATCATGCTGCTGGAGTCAGGATCAGATGGCAGGCCGCCACAGGGCAAAAACGACCACTTGGAGCGATGGCTGTCGGTACTGGAATCAATTGCGCAGCAGGATCAAGCCCATACACTGATCGCAGGGCGCGCTTGCCGCTTCCTCCACGACCGGAATCTGTATGACGGCGAGGAAACCGCGCGGCAGTTGGGGGTTTCCCTCTCGGCAGCCTCCAGCCCCCTGAAGGCTGCGCAGTGGATCGATGGCTTCCTGCGCGCCAGCGGCACGATCCTGATCTACGACCGCCAACTGTGGGATCTGATCGATCAATGGGTGGCCGGGCTGGCAGCGGATCGGTTTATCGAGATCCTGCCGGTCTTGCGCCGGACATTCGCGACGTTTACCCGACCTGAGCGGCGGCGCCTTGGCGAACTCGCAGCCGCCGGAGGCAATTCGATATCCGCCACCGGCTCATCACAGGAGTTCGACAGAGACCGTGCCGCGCTGGCGCTTCCTACCATTGCACAATTGCTGGGACTCCGTCTGGAGGGAGCGGATGACGGCTGATTGTTCTGAGGAACGGCTGCGTCGCTGGCGGTTGCTGTTAGGCGGCGATGACGCTGACGGGACAGGCGCCTCCCTGTTCGGCAATGATATTGCGATTGACAACGCCCTCAGCGCACTCTATGACTCGGAGCGGAAAGGGGGTTTAGGCGCTTCAGCGCCCGGTGTGGCGCGTTGGCTCGGCGACATACGCACTTTCTTTCCCAGTTCGGTTGTCCAATTGATGCAACGCGACGCGCTTGAGCGTCTCAATATGCGTCAACTTCTGCTGGAACCGGAGTTGCTCCAGACTGTGGAGGCGGACGTTCACCTGGTTGCCAACCTTCTGGCCCTTCGGAGCGCCATGCCGGCGCGTACGATGGAGACGGCACGCAGTGTGGTGCGAACTGTGGTCGAGGAACTACAACGCAAGCTGGGAAATCCGATGCGCCAGGCTGTAGGCGGCAGCATCAACCGTGCTGCGCGCAGCCGCCGTCCTCGGGCCCACGAAATCGACTGGCCGCGCACGATCCAGGCCAACCTCAAGCACTATCAGCCGGATTACAGAACGATTATACCCGAGCAGCGCATCTCGGTTTAGGACGCCGGCGCGCGGCGCGGCGCAGTGTGGTGCTCTGCGTGGACCAGAGTGGTTCGATGGCAACATCCGTTGTCTACGCCGGCATCTTCGGCGCTGTGCTGGCCTCTCTGCCTTCTCTGGAGACCCGTGTGGTTGTATTTGACACGGCCGTAGTCGCCCTGACCGATCAACTCGATGATCCGGTGGAGTTGCTTTTCGGCACACAGTTGGGCGGCGGGACGGATATCGCGCGGGCGTTGTCCTATTGTCAGGGACTTATTCGCCAACCCAACGACACGATTCTGGTTCTGATCAGCGATCTCTACGAAGGGGGAAATGTTGAGGAGTTGCACAAGCGGGCTGCCACGTTGATAGGCGCCGGTGTACAGATTATCGCCTTGTTGGCGCTGAATGACGATGGTGCATCAAGCTACGATCACCGTATTGCGGCAGCCATGGCAGAGTTGGGTATCCCTGCGTTCGCCTGTACGCCCGATCTTTTCCCCGACCTGATGGCCGCGGCCATCAGCCGCTCTGACATTTCCCAGTGGGCTACGGGCGAGAACATCGCCATAGGGGAACGACCGGCCCGCTGATAGTTGCGGCCCAGAACAATCCATAGCAGTAGGATTCCTTGCTATCGCGCAAGTGTTTGCCGTTGGCGACTCTGCAGCAGTGGGGATGGATAACCGGATAGGGTAAGAGCCGCCTTACCTCTTTGCCCCGCAAAAACAGCGAAGCCGCAGGGGGTGAATCCCAGATTCGTCGCGCGCCTCTGTCTGCCACTGGTCTTCTGTGCCGCGCGCGGGCGAGACGCCCGCTTTCCCAAGGGGAACAGGTAATCATCCGGGGCGCACCCCGATTGGGCGTGAGAAAATTTACAAGCATCGGCCCATCGGCTATAATGTGAACCAGTGAAGAGTGGATGGAAAACTCCACTAACCACCATCCCCTGGCCGCTGGTATTGCGCCTCACCTTGCCACCAAAGTAGCTGACATGTCCTACGGCGCGAGCGCTGGAGCAAACTTACTCCCCATATCCTCACAACTGGGGCGGTATCGGATACTGGAACCTTTGGGAGAGGGTGCGACAGCAGTCGTGTACCGCGCGCAGGATCTGACCGGCCGCCAGGTGGCGCTCAAGGCGCTCAACTTTATGGCGGCGAGCCAACCCCATTTGCGCACCTGCTTTGAAATGGAATACCGGACGCTGGCCCGGCTGCGCCATCCCGGGATTCTGCGGGTCTACGACGCGGGCGAGGCCAACGGCCGCCTCTTCATAGCGATGGAGCTGATCCAGGGAGGAACGCTGGAGGAGTTCCTGCAGCGCGCCAAGGCGATCGGCGAGGTCGCCGCCATCGACATCGCCCGCCAGGTGGCCGAGGCGCTGGACTATCTCCACAGCACGGGCCATGTCCACCGGGATGTAAAGTTGTCCAACATTCTGCTGGGGCCGGCGGGACGGACGGTTCTCTTCGATTTCGGAACGGTTTACAACATCCACAATCCTACAGACAACGCACAGGGCATCTATGGAACGCCGGCCTTTCTGGCGCCGGAGCAGATCCGCGCCGAAGGAACGCCGGATGGACGCTCGGACCTGTACAGCCTGGGAATTGTGCTCTATATGATGGTTGCGGGGCGCAGGCCCTTTTTCGGTTCGCGGGAGGAGGTGCTGGAGGCGCATCTTAGCCAAGAGCCACCGCCTCCTTCGGTATTCCGTTGGGTCTCGCCAGAATTGGAACAGGTCATTCTGAAGGCGCTTGCCAAGCAGCCGGCGGAGCGATATGAGAGCGGCGAGGCTTTTGCCCTGGCGCTGAGAGAGGTGGAAGTGGAAACGGAAACGCCCAAACCGAGGCTGGCAACTCGGCTGCGGGCATGGCTGGATACGGTACGACCGGATTGAGTCTGGCTGCCCCGTCTACGTTTTAGCTCTTCATTCGAGCCGGTGCGGACTTTATGATGACATCAGCGCCAGCTTTACTTCACCGATGGCCCGCGTCACGTCGATCTCGCGCGGGCAGGCCTGGACACAATTGAATACTGTGCGGCAGCGCCACACGCCGTCCACGTCGTTAAGTACGCGCAGCCGCAGATCCGCGGCTGTATCGCGGTCGTCGAAGATGAAACGATGGGCCTGAACGATTGCAGCCGGGCCGATATAATCCTCGTTGGCCCAAAAGCTGGGGCAGGAGGTGGTGCAGGCCGCGCACAGAATGCACTTGGTCGTATCGTCGAAACGGGCGCGGGCTTCCTGACTCTGCTTCCGCTCCCCGGAGGCCGGAATCTCATCGTTGATCAGATAGGGCAGCACGGCGCGATATTTGGCGAAAAATGGCTCCATATCCACGACCAGGTCTTTGATCAGCGGCATCGAGCGCAGAGGCTCCACCTGGCACACGTCGCCCACATCCTGCATCAGAACTTTGCAGGCCAGGGCATTGCGCCCGTTGATCACCATCGCGTCGCTGCCGCAGATGCCGTGAGCGCAGGAACGCCGCAGCGTGAGCGTGCCGTCCTGATACCACTTCACCTGGTGCAGAGCGTCCAGCACCCGATCCGACCCCTCCACATCAACCCAGTACTCGCCCCACCAGGGTTGTGAATCGGTCTCCGGATTGAATCTGCGAATTCGCATTTGGATGCGCATATTAGTAGGTTCGCTCCTTCGGTTGGTGGATTGAAATGTTCACCGGCGCATTGTCGAGGCTGATCTCGCCGTCCATTTTCGACGCGTAGGTGTGGGTGAGCCAGTTCTCATCGTCGCGGGCTTTGTAATCTTCGCGGCTGTGCGCGCCGCGACTTTCCTGGCGGGCCAGCGCGCTGGCGGCGGTGACCTCGGCGAGGTCGAGCAGGTTCTGCAGTTCGATGGCTTCCAGAATGTCGGTATTGAAGCGTTTGCCTTTGTCCATGATGGTGATATCGCGGGCGCATTCCTGTAGTTCCCGCACACGATTCAGCGCCGACTGTATGCCCTCTTCGGTGCGGAAAACGCCCACATTGTCCATCATCAAAGCCTGCATTTCCGTGCGCAGATCAGCGACGTTGTTTTGGCCCGCATGGTTCAGCATTCTCTCCAACGTGGCCTGCGTAGGCTCCCATGTCTCGGCCGGCAACTCTGCCCAGTCGTTCTGCTGGCAGTAGGTGACCGCGGCTTTGCCGGCGCGCTTGCCGAAGACGACCAGGTCCACAAGACTGTTCGTACCCAGACGATTGGCGCCATGCACACTGACGCAGGCGACTTCACCGGCGGCGTAGAAACCGGGCACGATCTCGCCCCGGGCATTGCGCTGCACTTCGCCATCCACGTTGGTGGGGATGCCGCCCATCGCGTAGTGGGCCGTGGGTTGGACAGGCATCGGCTCGACCGCCGGATCGATGCCGAGATAGGTCTTGCAGAATTCGGCGCTATCCGCCAGTTTCGTCTCCACGACCTGACGCCCCAGATGCGTGGCGTCGAGATGGACGTAGCGTCCGCCGTCAATGCCCTTGTTGTTGCGGACCTCCAGGTAGATGGCGCGGCTGACCACGTCGCGGCTGGCCAGGTCTTTCAGGTTGGGCGCGTAGCGCTCCATGAAACGCTCGCCGTCACGGTTGCGCAAGATGCCGCCTTCGCCGCGCACGCCTTCGGTGATGAGAATGCCCATCTTGTAGATGCCGGTTGGGTGAAACTGGAAGAACTCCATGTCCTCCAGGGGGATGCCCTTGTGCAGGGCGATGGCGGGGCCGTCACCGGTGAGGCTGTGGGCGTTGCTGGTGATCTCCCACATGCGGCCAAAGCCGCCGGTGGCGAAGATCAATGCTTTGCTATGGAAGACGTGCAGATCGCCGCTGTCGATCTCATAGGCAACGACGCCGGTGGCCTGGCCTTCGTCGGAGAGCAGCAGGTCCAGCACGTGGAATTCATCAAAGAAACGCACGTTGCGGGCGATGCACTGCTGGTAGAGGGTCTGCAAAATCATGTGGCCGGTGCGGTCGGCGGCGTGACAGGCGCGGCGCACCGGCTTTTCACCGAAGTTGCTGGTATGGCCGCCGAAAGGTCGCTGGGCGATCTTGCCCTCGTGTGTGCGGTCGAAGGGCAGGCCCATGTGTTCCAGCTCGTAAATGACTTCGACCGCCTCCTGGCACATAATGTCGACCGCATCCTGGTCGGCAAGATAGTCGCTGCCCTTGATCGTATCGAACGTGTGCCATTCGGCCCGGTCTGCCTCAAGGTTGCCCAGGGCTGCGCCGATCCCGCCCTGCGCGGTTCCTGTATGGCTGCGGGTGGGATAGAGTTTGGTCAGGACGGCCGTATCGCTGCCCTGGCTGGCGTATAGCGCGGCCATCAGGCCAGCGCCGCCAGCGCCGACAACGATCGTTTCAAACTTGTGCGTATGGATCATCTTGTCCTCATATCGCGAAGCGGTAGGGCGTCTGACACCTTGTCCTCATAAAGCGAAGCCGTAGGGCTTCTCACATCTACCCCATCCCGAGCAGTCGTCCGACGCCGCCGACACCCAGGACTATGGCAGCGAGACCAACCAGAATCAACAGAGCGCCGATACCGTAGACGAGAGCTGTGAGCATCAGATTGAGAAATTTGTTATGCACATAGTCGTTGATCGAAAAGCGCGCGCCGTTCATGCCGTGGGCCATGCCGATGAACAGAAGCGAGGCATCGAACAGCTTCCAGAAAAGACCGGCCGGCCCAGACCAGCGTTGGTCAATGTTCTCATATGTGATGTTTTCGACGCGCACCGCCATGTGCATGTAGAGCAGGTGGAACACAACCGTAATAAACATCACCAGCCCGCTCAGACGCATAAAGAGCCAGATGCGGCCTTCGTGATTGGGCGCGCCGTAGCGTGTCTTTCCTCTTGTTGCCCGTCCCGTGGTAACAGTCATATTGCGCTCCTCAGAAGACGCCTGCCAAGGTGATGATTGCCGCCGGCACGAGCACCAGAACAACGAGCGCCAGTTCGATGCGCACGATCGTGCGCTGATATTTGCCCAGCGCCGGGAAGAAGTCGATGATGATGATCCTCATTCCGTTGAATGCGTGATAGAGCACGCCGAACAGGAGAAATACTTCCATGACTTTGGCGGGAGGCGACGTGTACAGGGTCTTATGGACCCATTCATACGGCTCCGGCCCGATGGCGGCAATGAAGATGCTGACGATGTGCATGTACAGGAAGAGCACGATGCCAAGCCCGCTGGCCCGGTGCAATATCCAGGCCCACTGGCCCTCCGCTCCTCGGTAGGATATGCCTCTGTAAATCGATGCTACAAGGGCAGCCATTGGCTGGGATCTCCTTATCGCGGGGTGCGAATTTGAGATGGGAGATGAATTCAGGATGCCTTGATCAGATGATTATGATTCCGTAACCGAATCATAATCATCACGGGTGATCCTGTCAATTTAGGCCAGGGAATGAAAGTCCGTTACTACATCGGCAGGGAAATCTGTCTGGCTCTTGGAGCACGCAGAAGAGAGTCAAAGAAGCCCAGGCCATCGGGGCTTGGGCTTCATCAATCTCCAAAGCGGGGAATTCTAGTCGTCTCCTGACGTAGGTGGGGAACGGGCTAGGGAGAAATCCGTCGGGGAGCTTTGTGTTGTCTCATGTCTTCCCACGCTTGCAAAAGCTCACTCTGGCGAAGCTCTGCCCAATTTATGACACGATTTTCCTCTGAACGAGTGAGGTTCCCGACAACCAGATGTGGCTCCGGTTCAAGAAATATCACTGCTCTGCGTTCGGCCTTATGCGCATGAAAATGGGGCGGATGATTGGGTTCATTGAACCACATAAATGTATCTATGCCGTTGAAAGAGCAAACTTTAGGTTCCGTTGACATTTGAGAGAACCGGGCAGAAAGGTGACAATTGCAGGTTGCCTGCAGGCAAAATCGGACTGTTATTCGCGTGATTTTCGTGATCGACGGCCATGAACTGCGCTAACGCCGTCAATCATCTCTATCACCTAATCACATAAATCACAGTTCAGACAATTGTCAACGAGTCCTAGGCATTCTCAAGTGGGGGGGGACTGTATTTTACCCAGAAATTCTTCGACGGTTAGTCCGGTTATCTCCATGTAAAGAGAATCTGCGCAGATGTCTAACTCGTCTCCCCAGGCAATCGCCCCGTATTCGTCTACATAAACCGAATTGAAGCGTTCAACATCGTCCCACGCCTTGAATACGCCTTTACCTGCCAGTTGGGAAAGATTGACCTCTCCAGATACGCCGTCAGAAAATTCAACCGCAATTGAATAGTCAGGAAGCGGAGTCACCTTAACCGGTGTAGGCCAACCGAGGGTTTGCAAATCAGACTCAACCATATGTTATATGTGTCTCCTTGCCTTGAGAGTTGGGTAAAGCCCTCTTATTCGGTTGTTCTCTGTAAACTGCTGCCTCATGCAACCACTACCTTTTGTTGAGATAGCAGAAGTCTACCACAAGAGTTCCTCTTGTCATACGTCCAGTTGATCCTAGCCACCTCCAGGATGGTGCATGTGTTTTGGCGAAACGCTGGCGAGCAATCTTGGATTTGACAATCTGACAGGTTGGTTACCTCCAAGTCAGGATGCGCCTGGCCGGATCGACCTTGTGGGCATTGACAAGGTGTGGAAACTTTATTATTCTCTTGTGGCGTTCTACTGCCAAAGGAGATCCCTGATGAACATAAACGACTACTTTGCGCGCAAAAAGGCACAACAAGAAATCAATATCCAGACTTCAATAGCGAAGTTGCATTGCGCAACGCACGACGCATTAGACGAGTTGTACCGTGATCTGACATGGGAATTGACCGAAGACGTCCGCGATCATCTTCAAATCTTCACTGAAGAAGAGGTGGAGGAGTTTTTCGCCAAGCCGCTGCCTCACATGGAGATATTGGCTTTGTATATAGAGCTGGAGAAAAAGCATAGCCAGGAAAGGATGATCTTTCTCAAAGGGTTTTCCAAGTTCATGTTGGAAATCATCAATGAACAGGTAGAAGATTACCGCGAGACCGAATCTATCCTGTCACGCATTGCCGCGACCAGTGAAGAGACGCACTCCACCGACGAAGTGAGACGGATGCTTGACTTGGAAGATTAGGTACTCCAGGGACGCACTCCGATTTCTCCGCAGGGTAGATCGCAGGACGGCAGTCCGTATTGTCAACTTCATGGAAGATCGGATTGCGAAAGAAGACGATGCGCGTTTAAGAGGTAAGCAGATGAAGAATTCAGATGAAGGGCTGTGGATCTATCGCGTTGGCAAATATCGGTTGCTTTGCTCTATACATGACGAAACTTCATCTATACTTGTCGCGCAGATCAAGTCCCGTGGAGAAGCATACCGTTGAATACGATCGGGCCATGTGTAACCCCGCGTTAGCATTTGGCGGAGAATTCGAAGGGGCTACAATGGCAGGATGTCTACCACCAAGATCGCCACAGAACAGTGGCAGAAACTTTACGAATACCTGCGAGCGCATCCCCATGCCTATGCCAGAAAAGAGGAAGCGTGTCGTCGTTAAGTTGATGGCGTGTTCTGGATAATGCGCACTGGTGTGCAGTGGCGGGAACTGCCGGAACGATACGGCAACTGGGGCAGCGCTTATACAGTGTTTGCGCCATGTGAAAAAGTCAGCTTAAAAGTGAGACTCTCGCCGTCATTCGTTTGAGCTGCAGTCGGAAAAAAAGTGGCCCGCGCGCATTGCACGGGCCTCTCAGTTTCGGGCATTTCGTTATGGCAGGGGAACCCTACATATTGCCGATCAACGCCTGGCCGAATTCACTGCACTTGAGCAGCGTCGCGCCCTCCATCAGCCGCTCGAAGTCGTAGGTGACCCGCTTCTGGCCGATGGTTCTTTCCATCGCCTGAATGATCAGGTCGGCGGCCTCGTGCCAGCCCAGGTGGCGCAGCATCATCTCGCCGGAGAGGATCACCGACGACGGGTTGACCTTGTCCTGGCCGGTGTATTTGGGGGCGGTGCCGTGGGTCGCCTCGAAGATGGCGCGGCCGGTCTCGTAATTGATATTGGCGCCGGGGGCGATGCCGATGCCGCCCACCTGCGCGGCCAGCGCATCGCTGATGTAATCGCCATTTAAGTTGAGCGTTGCCAGCACGTCGTACTCTGCCGGGCGGGTGAGAACCTGTTGCAGCATGGAGTCGGCGATCACATCTTTTACGATAATGTCCCCGCCGTCCCCGTTCGGCAGTTGACGCCAGGGGCCGCCATCCAGTGGTTTCGCGCCAAAGCTCTGGTCGGCGGTCTGGTAGCCCCAGTTACGGAAGGCGCCCTCGGTAAACTTCATAATGTTGCCTTTATGCACGAGCGTCACACTCTCGCGCCCGGTGTCGAGCGCGTATTGTATGGCGGCGCGCACGAGGCGGTCGGTGCCCTCCTGGCTGACCGGCTTGATGCCGAATCCGGCGGTGTCGGGAAAGCGCACCTTTGCATAGCGTTCGCCGAAGGCCGCGCTGAAAATTTCTTTGAAGCGCTCCGTCTCCTCGTCGCCTTCTTCAAACTCGATGCCGGCGTAGATGTCCTCGGTGTTCTCGCGAAAGATTACCATGTCCACCAGTTCGGGCTGCTTCACCGGGCTGGGGACGCCGCTGAAGTAGCGCACCGGGCGCACGCAGGCATAGAGATCCAACTGTTGGCGCAGTGCGACGTTTATGCTGCGGATACCACCGCCCACCGGGGTGGTCAAAGGGCCTTTGAGGGCGACCATGTAGTCGTCGATTGCGTCCAGAGTCTCCTGGGGCAACCATACGATCTCGTTGTAAACATCATTGGCCTTGTCCCCGGCGTAGACTTCCATCCAGACGATCCTTTTCTGACCGCCATAGGCCTTGGCGACCGCTGCATCCAGCACCGGCTGGCTGGCCGCCCAGATGTCCGGGCCGGTGCCATCGCCTTCGATGAAACAGACGATAGGATTGTCCGGCACCTGCAAGTTTCCGTCCTGATCGATGCCGATCCTTTCGCCTTCGCTGGGAACGACAATCCGCTCATATACCATCAGTGCTAAGCCTCCAAATATGGTGAAAAAGTAGGGATTTCAGGCCAGGTCTTGCTCTACTCGCGCTACCCATTGCGCGTCTGCACGGGTGAAAAATTCGCCGGAACGCTCGCGGCTCCATGGCCCGACGAGCCAATAGATCAGGCGCGCCGCCGCCGCCGGGCTATGCAGGCTGCTCTGCTGGTGGGCCTCATGGAAACTGCTATAGTCCAGGCTTGAGTCGTGCGTGTCGATGCTGCGTATGTCCGCCTGCATCTCCGTATCCACCATGCCGGGCGCGAGCGCGTTGACCGTCACGCCGGTCACGCCGTCGGCCTGCAATTCCACGGCCATGCAGCGGGTCAGCATATTGAGGCCGGCCTTGGCCGCGCAGTAGGCGCTCCAGCCGGGCACGACATGCTCGCCTGCACCGCTGGAAACGTTGACGATGCGGCCATAGCCATGGCCGATCATCACCGGCAGCACGTTGCGGGCCATCTGGAAAGGCCCGACGAGATTGCAGTGGATGTTGTAGGCCCATTCCTCCGGGTCGGCCTCAAAGATCTGTTCGACCGGCCAGATGACGCCGGCATTGTTCACCAGAATATCGACCCGGTCGTACTGAGTGAGAGCCGCTTCCACGACCTCTTCGATCTGGTCGGGATTGGCGACATCACAGGGCACGGCGATGGCGCGCGCCCCTGTGCTGCGGATCTCCTTGGCGACCGATTCGATCTGATCTTCGCTGCGCGCGCTGAGGACGACGGATGCGCCAGCCGCGGCCAGCAGATGACCCACAGCCGCGCCGATTCCGCGTCCGCCGCCGGTAACAATCGCCACCTGCCCTTGAAGTTTTTTCAACGCTCGGCGCTGCCCCATAGTTGTGAGATGCGCTACCGCGTCATCATTGCAATGCGTACCGATAGCGGCTGTGGTGGAAACCAGGTTTTTCGCTGCGCCGCGGGTGGGCACTCAATAGTCGTGCAGTGTACCAGAAGCAGACAAAAACAACCATTTTATTGGATTGTCGAATACAGTTATAAGGCGGCGTATGTCATAATATCGCATGGGGCGCAATGAATGGGCGCCCACAACAGAAACTATGATCAAGAGATAAAGGAACGGAATAAATTATGTACAACTTTTTCACACAAGCCCATAGCGGCTGGCAATATCTGGCGTCGCTGGCACTGATTGTGGCGGTGGCGTTCTATCTGTTCAGTTGGCTGACCGGGCGGACGTGGAATCGACTGGAGCAGCGAATCGGGCTATACGCCATCATCGTCGTGGATATCCAGTTGCTGCTTGGGTTGACCTTGTGGGGCGTGGGCGCGAGTATGGGCATTGTCGGAGCCAATGCGGCGCGCACGATTGAACACCCCTTCACGATGCTGCTCGCCATTGCCCTGCTGCACATCGGCTGGGTATGGACGAAGCGGGCGGACGAGACGGTTCGGCTGCGCAACGGCGCCCTGACCTTCGTCATCTCGGGACTGCTGGTGCTGGCGGGCCTGACGCGCATCTGGGGCATCCTGTAAAGAAGCTGCGGCCTGCCGCGTTTATTTCAACTGCCCCTGCGCTTCATCTCGCGCTTATGCAGCGTAGGGGTAGCCCACCTATCAGTCAGCCGTCGTACTCTCCGAAAACGGCCACTACGTTCTGCCCGCCGAAGCCGAAGGCATTGACGATGGCGTGGCGTATCGGGTGGGCGAGCGGTTGATTGCCGACGACATCAACGCCCAGGTCCGGGTCTTCCGTATAGTTGATCGTCGGCGGGATCATATTCTCACGGATGGCCATAATTGCGGCCAGGGCGGATTCAGCGCCCGCGGCCCCAAGCGCATGGCCCACCATACTCTTGATGCTGGTGGTTTTGGGCGTCGGCTGACCGAAGACCTCGCGGATGGCGCGGGCCTCGACCTCATCGTTCAACTCCGTGGCGGTGCCGTGGGCCAGGATCACATCCACATCTGTGGGTGCGAGGTCGGAATAGCGCAGAGCTTTGCGTATGGCGCGGCTGGCGCCTTCGGCGCTGGGGTCCGGCGCGGTCAAGTGGTAGGCGTCGCCGGTCAATGCGCCGCCGAGGACTTCGGCGTATATCTTGGCCCCGCGCGCTTTGGCATGCTCCTCGCTCTCCACGATCATCGTTACCGCCCCTTCACCGCTGACAAATCCGTTGCGATCGATGGAGAAGGGCCGACATGCCTGCTGCGGTATGTGCGTATCTTTCGAGAGCGGCCCCATATTGCCGAAGGCCGCAAATGTCAACATCGAGATGGCCGATTCGGTGCCGCCGGCGATCATCACATCGGCCTCGCCCCTCTGTAAGAAGTGATACGCCTCCAAAATAGAGTAATGGCCGCTGGCGCAGGCCGCAGCGCTTGTCATGATAGGCCCGCGCGCGCCTACCGCCATCGAAACGACACAACTACACGCATTCGCCATGGCGCTGGGCACGACAAACGGTCCCACCGTTTTCCAGGACTTCTCGACCAGCTTTTCGGTCGCGTGCTCGATTTCGATGATCCCGCCGCCGCCGGTGGCCATCATCACGCCGACCTCATCCCGATTTTCATCGTTGATTTCGAGGCCAGCGTCGGCCAATGCCTGTATTGTGGAAGCGACGGCAAACTGCGTCGCCCGCGCCGTGCGCCGTATGACCTTGCGATCCATATACTCCTTCGCGTCAAACTCCTTGACTTCACAGGCGGTGTTGTAAGGCATTCCCCCGGCCTCAAACAACGTCAGTGGGCCGGCCCCTGATTTGCCGGCTAGCAGATTTTGCCAGAATGTGCCAGGGTCATTGCCAATGGGTGTGATCGCGCCCATGCCTGTGATCACAATCCGTTTCATACGCTCCTTCCTTCTTCATCCAAATCGCGCATCTTTCGAGCGATGGCGCATAGCACGCTGTCGTGCGAAGTGGGGTCGCAGTGTCTATCAACTGGTACGTCCGCTTGTGCGCGGGCCGAGTCATCTCGGTGTAAGCAGGACAGGATTCTGGAAATTATAGAGGAGAGTATTAAGGACGTCAAAATCATAGGGGTTTTCTGGACAGATCTGAGGGAGCGAGCGGTAAGCGGGGGGAAGTGCGAAGTACGACTGTTCCCAGAACCGGAAAATCGCCAACTGGACCGCTCAGCATCACTGCCAGGGTTTCTCACCTCTCTCTCCTCTTTCGCCTCTCGTTACACCTTGCCCAGCAGTGCGGCCAGCAGCGCCATGCGGATGTACATGCCGTTGCGCATCTGGCGAAAGTAAGCGGCCCGGGGGTCATCATCAATCGCGTAACTGATCTCGCCGACGCGTGGCAGTGGGTGCATGATGATCATTTTCTCTCTGGCCTGTGCCATCAGCTCCGGGTCGACCACGAAGAAATCCTTGACCCGGTCATATTGGGCCAGATCGGTGAAACGCTCCCTTTGCACGCGCGTCATGTAGAGCACATCCGCCTCGCCGATGACAGAGTGCAGATCCTCCACCTGGCGATAGGAATGGCCGGACGCCTCGACCGCCTCCAGCACATCGGCAGGCAGACGGAGAATCTCCGGACTGACAAACACGAAGGAAACATCGTAGTTCAGCAGCAGCTTGGTCAGGCTATGCACGGTGCGGCCAAAGCGCAGATCCCCCACCATGACGACCGTCAGCCCGTCGATCTGCTGTAGCTCTTCCTGCACGGTGAAGAGATCCAGCAGGGCCTGGGTCGGATGCTCACCGACGCCGTCGCCGGCGTTGATGACCGGCTTCTTGGCATAGTAGGCGGCTGTGGCCGCGGCGCCCACTTCTGGGTGTCGGATGACAATGACATCGGCGTAGCATTCGAGCGTTCTCACGGTGTCCGGCAGGCTCTCTCCTTTGCTCACGGAACTATACTGGACGTTGTTGATAGGGATGACCTGCCCGCCCAGACGCTGCATGGCGGCTGTAAAGCTGGAACTGGTGCGGGTTGACGGTTCGTAAAAGAGATTGGCCAGAATTTTGCCCTGCAACATTTCTGCGCCGCCGAAACGCTCAACCAGCACGCGCATCTCGTGGGCAACGCCGAAAATGGCGTCGAGGGAGGCGCGATCAAACTGCCCTACACTGAGAATGTCCTCTCCTGCGAAACTCTCTATTGCGTTCGTCATCTGTCCCCTTCCCGTGCCCTGCAGTTAATGTCCGCTGTCTTGAAATAGAACGCGTCCGCTGCCCGGCGCGGCCAGAACCTCTTCGCCGTCGAAGACAGGTTCACCCCGCAGAACGACCTTCGCCACCCGGCCCACCACCTGCCTCCCGGCAAAGGGCGTCCAGCCGCAGCGCGCGCGCATCCGCTCGTCGCTTAGCTCATAGACCGTGTCCGTTTCTACCTCCACCCAAGTCTGCGGCTGTTCGGGCAGGCAGTAGATGCGTCGGGGATTCTCGACACAGCGCAGGAGCAGGTCGTCCAGTTCCAACTGTCCGGCGTCCACGGCTGTCAGCAGCAAGGGCAGCATCGTCTCCACGCCGGGCACGCCGGGAAGTGAGGAGTGAGCGCTGTCGCTCTGTGAAGCATCTGGTGAGGCAAGGACAATTCTCTCTTCTCCCTCCCCTTCACTTTCTCCTCGCCGTTGCATGCCCTTCTCTGACAGCGTATGGGGCGCGTGATCGGTGGCGAAAATGTCGATGACCTCCAGGTTCTCCCACAGAGCAGCCACGTCGTCCGGCGTCGCCAATTTGGGCCGCATATCGAAACGATTGCCGCCGCGCTGGAATTCCTCTTCGGTCAGGAAGAGATGATGGGGCGTTGCCTCGCAGGTGACCGGGATGCCCTTCTCCTTCGCCTCGCGAATCAGTTCGATCTCGCTGCGGCGGCTGACATGCACGATATGCAGCGGAACATCGTAGAGATGGCTGAGGGTCAGACAGACGGGCAGCATCAACTCCTCTGCGTGGACAGCGATAGGGCCAAGAGAGGAGGCGGGCGACGCAGCCGGTCTCCAGCCATCCAGTTCGTCCGCGCGCGCCGCCCACGTCCGAAACAGACGATGGAGCAGGCCCAACTCTTCGATACGCAGGCTGCCAAAGGTCTCGTTGACGTAGATCTTAAGGCCGCACGCCCGCGTCGCGACCGGCAAATAGGCGTCGGCGTCGGCTACGGTTGCGCCAACAAACAATGCCACATCACAGACCGCCTTCGCCCGGGCCAGTTTCACCTTCTCTTGAAACTGCTCCGGGGTGGAGGTGGGCGGAACGGTGTTAGGCATGTCCAGCACGGTCGTCACGCCGCCGGCCAGCGCCGCGCAGGTGCCGGAATGGAGATCCTCTTTCTGGGTGTAGCCCGGTTCCCGCAGATGGACATGCGCATCAATGAGGCCGGGCAGGCGCAAGGTTGTCATTGTTCGCCAGCCGGATTGTGAATAAACTGTCCCATTCTACTTGAAAGTTGTCGAAGCGGCAACACACGGGCATTGCGAGGGTGCATCCGAGATTTTTGGGGCGATGATGGCAGGAGCCGTTGCGTTGGCACGTTGGCCTGACCTGTAGTTGACAGAGGAAGAGATTCCCAGGTCTGGATGCGGACGTATTGACGGCGGGTTTGATGATTTCTTGTATTGGCGCTCCAATGGAAGACAAGACCGCCAAAAAATCTTCACTTTGATGAATTTTTGTATTGGCGTTAGACGAAAGACAGTTCCGCCAAGAAATCTTCAAAAGGAATGGTTGGATGCGCTACCGCTGCGCACGCCCAGAGGGCACCCGAGCGCCAGTCGTAAATGCGCTACCGCTTCGCTATATGAGCGCGATTACTAAACATTCAGGAAAAAATGTCCGCTTTGTCCGCTTTTACCCCCCCCCCCCCCCTCTCGATTACTATACGAAGGGCAACGTCTTGTTTACGTTTGCGGAGGCCGTCGCTGCCGGCAGGCGGCCAGGGAGTGCAACGGGGTCTGGCTCGACCGGATGCCTGCACGACAGACATTATATCACACTCTTGTTATGGTGTGCGGCCGGGCCTCTCCCAGGGTGCATCCGAGATCAATGGGGAGATTTGCCTGACCGTTGGCGGCTTCGACCAGGTCGATGGGTTTGGCCTCACTTGACGGACAATCAATTGGCATGCACCCACAATAATCCTGGATACACCCGCATTGCGATCTTTGGGACACGCCATCTGACCGCTCATACTTGACCCGTAGATACGCTGCTGCTATTCTTACGGAATCTCTGATATCGAGAGTTGCGGCAAAGCCCTGTTGTGATTGCCTTCGTTTGTGGGCTAAACGATACGACCGCACCGCAACAGATGCAGGCGTTGGCGGCAGACCGCCCATTTCCAATCAAGAATGTCCACCTCTCGTCACATCCGTCTTGGCAGCCGCGGATCGGCCCTGGCTCTTTGGCAGACAGAGCATGTTGCGGCGCGCCTCCACGCACTCTACCCTGACCTGACCATCGAAACGGTTGTGATCCAGACCAAAGGGGACCGTGTTCTGGACAGACCCCTGCCCAGCATCGGCGGCAAGGGGCTGTTCACAATGGAGTTGGAGGAGAGGCTGCGCGAAGGCGGGATCGATGGGGCCGTCCACAGTCTGAAGGATCTGCCCGTTGCCGACCCGGCTGGGTTGGCCCTGGGCGCGATTCCGGCCAGAGGTGATGTGGCGGATGCGCTCATAGTCCGCGGTGAAGGCGGGGCGGCTTTAGAGATGGGAAGGACAAAGAGTTCCGATGGAGCGCGTCTACCCGCTCTGCTCGCTCTGCGGCAAGACGCGGTGGTCGGCACAGGTAGCCTGCGGCGGGCCGCGCAACTCCTGGCGCAACGCCCCGATTTGCGCATCATGGACATTCGCGGCAACGTGGACACGCGCGTGCGCAAGACTCTTGATCCGGCCGGCCCGTATGATGCCGCGGTTCTGGCAGTCGCCGGTCTGAAGCGACTGGAGTTGGACGCGCTCATCACTGTTACGCTGCCGTTCGAGATGATGCTTCCTGCGCCCGGCCAAGGCGCGCTCGCGGTGCAGTGCCGGAAGGAGCCGGAGTGGCTGGCGCTGTTCGGCGGCATTGATAACAGCGACACGCGCGCGGCGGTTACGGCTGAACGCGCCTTCTTAGGCGGACTCGGCGGCGGCTGCCGCGCCCCGGTGGCCGCGCTGGGGGTGACGGAAGGCGGCGGTGGGTCAGACGGCGGGAAGAGAAGAAGTCTGCGGGCGTGGGGACGCGTCAGCGCGCCGGACGGCAGCCGACAGATCGATGCTCAGTTGACCGGGCCGTATAGCGACGCCGAGCAGTTGGGCCGCAGCCTTGCGCAGTTGGCGCTGCGTAAAGGAGCGCAGGAGATCATCGATCAGATTGCCGAGAGGGAAGGGCCGATCGGGGGAGACCCGCAACGCTAATGCACAGATTATGATCCGCTGCCAGACAGACACGAATCGGGAGATGATTACCCAGTCGCTGGCAGGTGTTCGCATCGCCAATACCCGCGCTGTGCGCCAAGCGCCCTCCCTGACCCGCCTATTGGAGGCGGAGGGCGCCGAGGTGCTGCACTACCCGACGCTTCAAATTGTGCCATGCGCAGATAGGGAAAAACTTGACGCGGCGCTGAAGGAGTTGGCGGCGGGCCGGTTCGATTGGCTGGTGATCACCAGCGCCAACACTGTGTACATACTGGCCGACCGGCTGCGCGCGTTGGGCATTCGGCACGCGGATGCGGCCCAGGCCAACATGAAAGTGGCGGCCGTCGGCTCGGCCACCGCAACCGCCATCAGAGAGAAGTTGAACCTCTCTGTCGACCTTTTGCCGGATGACTATGTGGCCGAGTCTTTGGCCGCCAGCCTGCGGGTGAGCGGAGGTAGCCGCGTGTTCCTGCCCCAGTCTGCGCTGGCCCGCCCGACGCTTGAGAACGCCCTGCGCGGAGCCGGCGCGGAGGTCACGAAAGTCGCCGCCTACCGGACGGTTGTCGGTCATGGCGGGGATGATCTGCCGCGCCATTTGCGCCAGGGGAATGTGGATGCCGTCGCGTTCACGAGCGCCTCAACGGTTCACAACTTTGTCAAGCGGTTGACTTCCGAGAGCGGCGACGCAACAATGCTCTGCAACGTGGCAGTTGCTTGCATCGGACCGATGACGGCGGGGGCGGCGCGGCAGCATGATTTGTCCGTACATGTCGTGGCTGAGAATCGCACTGTCGAAGGGCTGGTACACAGCCTGAAGGCCTATTTTGCCGGACACAGCCGATGACGGCACAAGATTCCAACGCCCGCTTCAATAGACGGGCGTCGTAGGATTGAACTTGCTGGTCGCCGACTCCATCTGTTGGACATTTGGCGACAAGCGAACTGGCGGAGCTACTATGAACATCTTACAGCCTGTGCCTGTCACCATCAGCGGTCAGACGCCTGCGCCAGACTCTGTGCTGCGCCCGCGGCGGACGCGGATCAGCCCGGCGCTGCGGCGTATGGTTCAGGAGACAACGCTGTCGCCTGCCGATTTCATCTACCCGCTGTTTGTGCGCCACGGCCGGAACGAGCGCCGACCGCTCGCTTCCATGCCGGGTCAGTTTCAGTTTTCGGTTGACGAATTGGCGAGAGAGGCCGAGTCGATCCTGGAGTTGGGCATTCCGGCGGTGATCCTGTTCGGCATTCCGGCGGAAAAGGACTGGTGCGGCAGCGACAACTTCAATCCCCGCGGCGTTGTGCCCGAGGCGATCCGCGCCCTGAAAGCGGCCGCGCCGGAGTTGATCGTCATCTCCGACATGTGCTTCTGTGAATACACCGATCACGGGCACTGCGGGCTGATCAATACGCCGGCTGCCGACAGTTACAACGCCGCCCTGCCTGAAGGCTATCTGCTCAACGACCCCTCGCTGGAGTTGATGGGGCGGGCGTCGGTTGTCCACGCTGAGGCGGGCGCAGACGTGATCGCGCCGTCGGCGATGTTGGACCACATGGTGGCCGCCACCCGCACTGCGTTGGACGAGGCCGGACTGGAGCATGTGCCGATCATGAGCTACGCGGCCAAGTATGCCAGCAGCTTCTACGGTCCCTTCCGCGAGGCAGCCGAAAGCCCGCCCTCTTTCGGCGATCGCAGCCAGTATCAGATGGACCCGGCCAACCGCCGCGAGGCGCTCAAAGAGGTCGCGCTCGATGTGGATGAAGGCGCCGATATGATCATGGTCAAACCGGCGCTGCCCTATCTGGATGTCCTGGCGGCGGTGCGGCAGCAGTTCAACCTGCCAACGGCCGCCTATCAGGTCAGCGGGGAGTACGCGATGCTCCATGCGGCCGCGGCCAACGGCTGGCTCGACCTGCGAAAGTGCGCCCTGGAGAGTCTGATCAGCATCAAACGGGCCGGCGCGGACATGATTCTGACCTATTTTGCCAAGGACGCGGCGCGCTGGCTGTTGGAAAGACAGTAGCGGCGACAGTCCTTTCAGATTGGCAACCCGCGCTTTGCTGCATAGCGTAAAGGGTATTGCGTATTGCGTATGTGCAAGCGGGACGCCGAATTTGCCCATACTGCTCCCATTGGCTATACTGATTCGGCTTTGGGAAAGGGGTAGCGCCAAGTTGCCTTGATGGCCGCCCCTTCCAGTTCGGAGAGGTCGCATAGTCTGGCCGAGTGCGCGGGCCTGGAAAGCTCGTAGGGTGCAAGCCCTCGAGGGTTCAAATCCCTCCCTCTCCGCCTCGCGTGTTTGCATCGCTTCGTCAGTTGCTGGGTCCTGTGCGGCAGGACACCGTGAACTCCGTCAGGGCCGGAAGGCAGCAGCGGTAAGCGATTCGTCTTGGGCGCCACGGGGACGCCTGGCAGTTGGCGGAGCGGTGCGAACACGCGATCTCCCTTTCATCTGGTCGCTGCCATCCCACCTCCGCTCTTGAGGGAACCTCTACCCGCGAGCCGGGTCGAACCTGAATGTCTCTGCCCAAACACAATCCAACGCATCTCTTTCTTGCCATAAGTGGCGGACGGGCGCTGTTCAACGCGCTGGTCTTCACCATCAATCTGATTTACCAGGTGCAGACGGTGGGCTTGAATCCTCTGCAGCTTGTGCTGGTGGGCACGGTTCTGGAGGTGACGGTCGTTCTATTCGAGGTGCCAACCGGTGTCGTCGCGGACGTGTACTCGCGCCGTCTCTCGGTGATCGTCGGCATGGCGCTGGTCGGCTGCGGCTTTCTGCTGGAGGGATCGATTGCCATGTTTTGGGCGGTGCTTGGGGCGCAGGTCCTGTGGGGCATCGGCTATACCTTCGTCAGCGGCGCGTTGCAGGCCTGGCTGGCCGATGAGATCGGCGTCAACGCGGCCGGTCCTGTCTTCCTGCGTTCCGCGCAGGTCGGGTTGATAGCCGGGCTGGTCGGGATAGGCGCAAGCGCCTGGCTGGCGCAGAGTTGGCTTCAACTGCCGATCATCCTCGGCGGCGCGCTGTACCTTTCCTTGGCCGCGTACCTGGCGCTGACCATGCCGGAAAGAGGTTTCCGCCCCACGCCGGCAGAGGAGCGTGAGACATTGAAACAGCTGGTGGCAACTGCTCGCGCCGGGCTGCAGGCCGTGCGCGGCAATCCCGCCCTGCGCATCCTCGTGGGCCTCAGCCTCGTTGCCGGGTTGTACAGCGAGGGCTACGACCGCCTGTGGACTCCGCACTTGCTGAACGATTTCAGCTTTCCGTCTCTGTTCGGTCTGGGCAGCCCGGTGATCTGGTTCGGCGTCATAGGGGTGGGCGCGACTCTGACCGGTATCGCCGCCAACGAACTGGCGCGGCGCGGACGGGCGACCGAGGTGCAGGGGCGCTCCATAAACTGGCTGACGCTGCTCTATGGTTTGTTGCCTGCGAGCCTGCTCCTGCTGGCCTGGACGCGCAGCTTCTGGCTGGCGCTGCTGGCGCTCTGGGCGATCAATCTCTGCCGCAGCACGCTTGAGCCGCTGGAGAGTGCCTGGATCGTGCGCAGTACGCCCAGCGCACAGAGGGCAACGGTCATCTCTCTTTGGGGCCAGGCCAACTCTCTCGGCCAGGCCGCGGGCGGACCGGTCCTCGGTTGGGTTGGGACGGTCGCGCGTATCCCCGCGGCGCTGACGTTTTCGTCTCTGCTGCTGCTGCCGGCACAGTGGCTGCTGGCGCTGGCGAGGGGAGAGAAAATGCCGCAGGATGGGCAGGCCCAGAATTGAGGCCCATCAGGAGCGATGCACATCCCAGATTTGGGCAGAACCGGCCCAGCGGGTTGCCGACGCCAGTGTAACTGTTCAGATATGTGCTAGAAGTTCACTATTTTGCTTGGAGGCCACACCCTTCCTTCGATCCTTACTCGGCGCCAGGGTGAGCTTTATGTTATTGGAATCCCAAGGATCTGTAGTTATTTCCACCCTGTACTTGGGCGGGAGAATCTTTATGAGTCTTTGTATGACGGCCAGCGCTTCTTGCCGATCCTTGATGAATGGCAGGGCTTGGATCTCGTTGATAGATATCTGGGCGTCATTCAACAGAAGCATTTCTGCCTGTCGTACCGAGACAGCGAATGTGTCGTCCATTCACCATTTCTCCTTTTCAATCAGGCGCAACTCTTGTTCTTATGTCTCCGATGGCAATCCGGCTTGAACGCCGGGCGGCAATCCTCGGAGGCGGTCTGTCATCTTTCTTTGATCCTGTTCGGTCTGCAGTGCGACCTTTTTCCGCACCAATTTGTGGACTTTCCAGACAAGAGGAGATTGTTTCTCAGAAGGCTGTTGAACATTTAGCCCCAACTCTTTTGCCTCGTCAATATTGATGCAAAAACCATGATCTGCATAGTTCTCTACCAGCTTGTTGGCGATCTCTTCGGCCAACTTTTTTTCACCCTTATGCATACGAGATGCCAGGAGTTTGGTCGCATACTGCTTGCAAATATCCAGCGACTTCTTAAAACTCCCAAGAGTAATCGGGAATTGGAGTCGCTGCAATAGCCCTTCAGCGAGTTCAGTATTACCTTGACTAAACTCATTTCTTATCATTTCAAGAGTTGATTCGATGTGAAGCGGAGAAAACTCCTCTACTCTTTGTTCCAGTGGATTGATCTGCGTAATCTGTGGGTCTAGGGGCCCCAATTCAGCTACCGGTGTCATAATCACGGCGTCGCCGCCGCAGACTAGAAGCGTTGCGGCGCTCTTCGCCCATCGAGGAACAACGAAAGTAAGTTGCTTACTTCCATAACTGCGAAACAACATGGCCAAGTTGTACGCAGCGTCAATATCTCCCCCGCCAGAGTCGACCACGACGACCAGGCTCCCCTCTTCTGAGCAGGCTTCAGAAATCTTCTGCAACTCATCAAACACGTTATCAACGGTTCCACGTGTAATCGGCGTGTCGGTCAACAAGAAGGGACGACATGCCCCATTATCTCCGAAAGTCCCGGCAAGTTCGTCAAGGAGCTTTGTTATCGCTTCGTCAATTTCGGCAATAGTCTCTGGAATTTCTTGGTGTTCTGACATCAATACCGCCTACTTTGATCAGTGACACTATGGTCTATGATATGATGGTGCAATTATGCCATCTGGTAAGGGTCTTTTCCAAATGAAATCTTGAGATGAGTCCGGCGCACCCCGGAATGGAGCGCATTTCCGGCTAAGTTTCAGTTCAGATTGAATCTCACGGCCACGTTGGACGGCCTCATCCTGGGCGATGAAATACAAAGGCGCGCGAAGTTGACCTGGTCAATGAATTGGGCTATACTGGCCTCAGATGGGGATGAACGGTTTCGACGGGGCATTGTCAGGCCTGAGACTGCAAGCCGTAGAGCGTCGACTACGTTAAAAAGGCGCAAACACTACAAATGCCAAAAACACAGGCATGGCTTTCAACTTTGGCTTCACCCCTGCCGCTTCTGCGGCTGTGGCAGCCTAAGTAAGCCACCGGTCCTTTTCTGAAGGGCCACGGCCCGTCCCAGTGGGGCCAGCAGGCTGGGCGGTCGCCGACATACACTGTGAGCTGCGGCAGCGGTACGCCGATAGCGCTGTCTAAGAGAATCGGTTAGTCGGAGAAGCGCCTTGTGTTGATCCGAGGCCCGCCGACGAATCCTTTAGGATCAACTAAGCTTGTAGACGTTTCAGGGCGAATGTTGCGGACGCGGGTTCGATTCCCGCCATCTCCACCAAAGTAGCGATGCCCTAACGGGAAAAAACATCGCAAATCGAAAGGCGATCCGGTCGGTGAGACGGATCGCCTTTTGATTAACACAGTACAGACCAACGGAACCAACTTTGGCATTACGTGCAACTCACCAATATCAGTTGAAGCCGGACCGAGGAAGCCTAAAATTAGCCCAGCATTGGGACGCCCCTATCCTGAGAGCCACATCTAAGATTTTCCGAAGAAGGAATGAGAGGAAAACTAGGGGAGCTGAGCAGAAATGTGGGGGAAATTGCACTGGTATAAAGAGACGCCCCCCACAAAGGGGGGACGTCGGGCCAACGATACTATCGTTGGGGTGGTATGCAAATAATACACTTTGAATGGGGATATTGTCAAGTTCTACTCATAGAAAATCACGGTACTCCGTTCATCAGTAATGGCTAACGAACATAGACACGCAAGAGGGGACACTGTTCATGCAACGCGTGGCTGCATACATTGATGGGTTCAATCTCTACTACGGTCTCAGAGACAGGGGTTGGAGACGGTATTTCTGGCTCGACATTCGTCAACTGTCCGAAAACCTTCTGATCCCTAATCAATACCTGGTGGGAGTCAAATATTTCACGACTGAAGTGGTTCGTGATTTCAACAGTCCGGGCAGGTCTATGCGGCAGAGGACGTTCCTGGAAGCGACGGAATTGTTGCAAAAAGTGACAATTCACTATGGATATCATCTGGCAAAAACAATGTCTTGCTCCAATTGTGGATCGACTTGGAAGACCTTCGAAGAGAAGATGACCGACGTAAACATTGCGGTTGAGTTGCTTGGCGACGCTCAGGATAATGTGTTCGATACCGCGATCATAGTTTCTGCTGATAGCGACTTGGCTGGCCCGGTACGGGCCGTAGGCGAGAGATACCCAAACAAGAGAGTCATTGTTGCTTTCCCTCCTAAACGGGCATCTAAGGAATTGAGAAAGGTGGCTTCTGGATTTCGCACTATAGGCCGTAACGTGTTCAAAAAGAGCCAGCTCCCAAATAGCATCACAAAGCCCGACGGCTATGTATTGACGCGGCCGCCCACGTGGAGGTGAAAAAACGCGCAACCGACCTCAGAGCCTGCCGCATTACGCACGAGACCTGATTTCTTCCCGCCTCCCGCGGCTAGTACCACATCCATCTTCCGGCAATGCCAGCCTCAGACCAGAGGTCCACGTGCAAAACCACTTTTTCGACTCGCCAGCCGGCAACTCAACATACGAGTACCTTACACTATACAGGGAACTCGCTTAGGACGGCCAGCACACTTTAGGAGTCATCAGTGGCCCTCCGACAACTGAGTTTTGTCTTCGCGTCCAAAGGCATTGAGCAATCGGAGAAGGTACAAGCCCTCAAGGAGCCGGCGTGGTGGGGGCCGAGTGGCCACTGGCGCGTGGAAATTGAAATCTCATCCGACTGAACTATCTGGGACTGGCAGCCGTCAGTTAACTCTTCAACTCCAGGTAGGCGATTTCATCCTCGCTCAACTCGATCTCGGTGGCCTCGACGTTCACCCGTACCTCATCGGGCGTACGCGCGCCCGACAGTGCGTGGATGCCCTCGGGCTGGTTGTAGACATAGGCCAGGGCGATGTGAGGCACGGTGACGCCTTTGCTGGCGGCCAGTTCCTGCGCCCGGTCCTGGCGCCGGAAGTTTTCCTCATTACAGTAGACCTTGACCGCGAGCTGATCGTAGCGTTCGGTCAGCGTGTCGAGATTGTCGCGGCGGAAGCGGCCGCTGAAGAATCCCCCGGCCAGGCTGGACCAGACGAAAAGGGTGACGCCGTTCTCCCGGCACCAGGCACGGGCGCACTCCCCGTCGGGTCCGCTGAGGCTGACACAGTTGATCCAGGGCGGCTCCTGCTGCACGGCCAGGCTGAACTGCGGGCTGCTGACGACGAAAGGGGTCAGCCCGTGCGCGGCGGCGTAGTCGTTGACCTCTTGCAGGCGTTCGACGCTCCAGTTGGAGCCGCCGTAGGCGTGAATCTGGCCGGCCTCCTTGGCCGCGTGCAGGGTCTCGACAATCAGGCCGACCGGCTGGGTCGGATCGTCGCGGTGGAGCACGTAGAGGTCGATGTGGTCGACTTTGAAGCGCGCCAGGCTGTCGTGAATGTCGGACTGGATATCGAAGGGCGTCACCCGCCTGCGGTCCTGGCTGTGGTGCGCGCCTTTGCCGAGGATGACGACGTCGTCGCGCACGCCGCGGCTGTGGATCCACTGGCCGAAGGCGCGCTCATTGTCGCCGCCTGCGTAGATATGGGCGGTGTCGAAGCAGTTGCCGCCGGCCGCGTGAAAGGCGTCCAGCGCGGCAAAGGCGGCATCGAGATTGCCGGTGTTTATCCACATCGTCCCCTGCACGAGCCGGGAGACCGGCTTGTTGATGCCGGGAATGCTGGAATAGAGCATGTAAGGAACTCCTCCGTAAGTGAGTCGATTTGCGTTTCGCCCCCGTGATGCAGGACGCGGCCCATGTCAAGTATTTGCCTAACTACCCTACCTTCTCTACCGGACAGCCAAAGCGCACCGCGTAGTCCGTCGCGGTTACGGCAACACAGTATTGCCCCTCGGGCGTGCCGATCGCAGTGACGCTCTCCAAATCTCCCCGGACACTGTTCAGACGTTCCCAGGTGCAGAGCGCGCCTTGCGACGCCTCCCCTCGGTATAGACCCGGCGCAATGTCCCTGCCAACCAGGTAGGCGCCAACGGGAACCGATGTCAGGAAATCGGCGCGCGCGGGCACTTGCTCAATCGGCAATAGCTCGCAGCCGGTCGTGAAGGCCAGGTCGCTCTCCAGAACCTCCACGTAGAACAACCCTTCGGGCACGCCGATGGCGATGACGCTCTCAATATCCCCTTTGAGATTGTTCAATCGCTCCCAGGTGCAGAGCACGCCTGCCGCCGCCATGCCCACATACACGCCGGGATCGATGTCAGTCCCGACAACGTGGGTTCCCGGCTTCACGAGGCCTGCCGGTTCAGCGGTCGGCGTTGCCGAAGCGGTTGGCGCGGCCGTGGGTGTCGCTTGCGCTCTTCGTTCGGGCAGGAACGTGCTGACGATCTGATTGATGAGCGCCTGCTTGGCCTCAGCCGAGTTCGACCGGGTTGCGATCGTCAAAATGTAGGCCGTCTGATTGGCGCGCAGAACCGTTATGACAAGATGCGGGGCGAGTTCGAGACCGATGCTGCCGCCCAGGTCGGCGGTGACAACCGCCTGAAGCGCCGGCAACCCGTTGACCGCGCCGGTCCTTATGCTGTGCAACTGTGCATCCTCCATCGCTTCTGCTGACCTCTTCACGAAGGCGACCAACTGGTCGGCAGTTACGTTATCAGGCAGAGGAGCAACCGAAACGTTCAGAAACATCGGGAAGGGCGGGCGCGCGAACAGCTGGCTTATGTCCGGCTCGATGGCGAGGACGCCGATATTCGCGCCTTCGGGGCTATCGAGAAACTCGCCCAGAAGATCCACAGCCTCCTCGCCGCCAAGCATACTGGCGATTGGGTCCAGGAGGCGGCTTTGCAGGTCGAAGGTAATCCAGGGGAAGGGGACAGCCAGCGAGTAGCCAAGCCGGTCATCCTCGATCCGTTTCCAACCCTTTGGAATCTTCACAACCGGCGTGGGAACGGGTGATGCAGTCGGCGTTAGCGTCGGCGCAGGCGTTGATGTTGGTGTGAGCGTTGCATCTTGCGTTGGCGTCGGCGTCAGTGTTGACGGCGCTGAAACGAGCGTCCACTGGCCGCAGCCACTCGTCGAAAATCCTCTGTCGGTGGGCACGATTTCGACAATAAGCCGGACAGCGCCGGAACCAGCTGCAATCGTGTCCTCAGACGCGCCGCTGAACCCGCTTAGCCGCTTCCAGGAGCACTCAGCGCCGCCCTGGGCTGAGTAGATTCCGGCGGCAACCTCATTGCCCACCATCCATGTACCGTCGGGAATCGAGGCGAGAGGAAGTTCAGCCGCAGCGGTTGGCGAGGCTGTTGGCGTTTCCTGTTGCGCCGATGCAATCCCAGACGACACGGCCATCAAAAGGAGTACTGCAATCGCGATCGTATAGAGGCGCTTGCCGCGCATAATCTTTGCTCCACAACTGCTGCGAATTTGTGCGTCCCATTCCATCCGGTCTACATAGCGAATGGATACCCAAACGGACATTCCACTCGACAGTATCACTCTTTTGCGCTGCAATAATCAGCGTCTACGCGTCGCCCAGCGGCAACCTCTTGAAAGCCTCCACCTGGCCGCGGATGGCGCGCTCGGTCGGCAGGCGCTCGATGCTGGACGCGCCGAAGAAACCGGCGATTCCGGGCATCATGCGCAAGGCCGTGCCCACGTTATCCGGTTCGTCGAAGGGGCCTCCGTGACAGATCACCATCTGCTCCGGGTTGACGGCGCGGCCGGCTGCGGCCATCTCCTGCACCTTATCGACCGCCTCCTCCAGCGTGAAGGCGAACGCAGCCCCAATGCTGCCCGCCGTAGTCAGACCGACGTGGGCGACCAGCAGGTCGGCGCCGGCCTCGGCCATGGCGGTGGCCTCTTCCGGCGTAAAGACATAGGGCGCAGTGAACAGGTCCAGCTCATGGGCGATGGCGATCGTCTCGACCTCCTTGTCATAGCCCATGCCGGTGCCTTCCAGGTTGTCGCGGAAGGTACCGTCGATGAGGCCGACGGTGGGGAAGTTCTGCACGCCGCTGAAACCGATCTCCTTTAGCTGTTTGAGGAAGACATGCTTGAGACGGAAGGGGTCGGTGCCGCAGACTCCGGCCAGAACCGGCGTATCCACCACGATCGGCAGCACTTCAGCCGCCATCTCGACGACGATGCCATTGGCGTCGCCATAGGGCATCATGCCGGAGAGCGAGCCGCGCCCGGCCATGCGGAAGCGGCCGGAGTTGTAGATGATAATCAGATCGGCGCCGCCGGCTTCGGCAAACTTGGCCGAAATGCCGGTGCCTGCGCCGCAGCCGACGACTGGGCGACCGGCGGCCTGCTGGGCGTGGAGCCTAGCGAGGATCTCTTGTCTTGGGATCGACATATGGGGCGCTCCTTCAGTTTGCGTGTTGCGTATTGCGTAAGGTGGGGCGGAACGGGAGCGCGCTATGTCTGCGCGCGCAGCATCTCCAGCAGCAGGGCGACCGATTTCTCTGCAAACTGCGGGTCATTGATGTTGGCGTCCATCTCGATCAGCGGGATGTCGGCGCGCAGGTCCGCCTTGAGCGCGTCGAAACAGGCGCTGTCCGCGGCGGGCTCCCAGAAGCGATCCCCTTCGCTGTCCAACATGGAGACGCCTCCCAGGGGGATCAGCACGGTCACGTTGCCGGGCTGGCCGGCGTTGGCGGCCGCGGCCAGCATCGCGCCCATCTGCCGATTCTCCTCCTCATTGGTGCGCAGGAGCGTGACTTCCGGGTTCCACTCATAGAGCGTGCGCTCTCTGTACTGCTCCGGCACCGTCTCGATGCCGCCGAAGTTGGCCATATCCACGCAGCCGGGCACGATGACGGTGGGGATGCCCTGGCGGGGCGCGGCCTGCACGCGCTCCGGCCCGGCGTTGAATACACCGCCGCAGATTTCGTCCGCCAATTCCGTGGTGGTCATGTCAAGACAGCCGCTGATATAGCCGTCGCTGATGAGGTCTTCCATCGAGCGCCCACCGCTGCCGGTGGCGTGGAAGACCAGGACTTCGTAACCCGCCGCCTCCAGCAGACCCCGCGCATGGTCGACGGCCGCGGTCGTGTTGCCGAACATGGAGGCGGCGATGAGCGGGCGCTCATGCGCAGCGGCTTCCGCTTCGGTCTGCACCATACCGGCGATGGCGCCGGCCGCGTTGGCATAAATAGCGCGGCTGAGCCGGTTGATGCCGGCCACGTCAACGACCGAGGGCATGAAGGTGATGTCCTTGCTGCCGGCATACGCGCTGACATCCCCGCCGCCGACGGTAGAGACCATCAGCTTGGGCACGCCGACCGGCAACGTGCGCATGGCGGTGGTGGCGATGGAGGTGCCGCCGCTGCCGCCCATGCCCAGAATGCCGTCGAAACGTCCTTCGCTATAGAGGCGTTCCACGACGGAGGCCAGGCCCTGGGCCATCGTCCGCATGGCCTCATCCTTGTGTGTGCCGGAGGCCAGATAGGCCAGATCACCCCCGGCGGCGGCGGCCACCTGCGCGCGGCTGACATCGGGTTCAAAGGCCGGTTGGCCCATCACGCCGAAATCGACCACGATGGTCTGCAAGCCAGCCGCTTCGATCAGATCCTTGACAAACGCGTACTCGACGCCCTTGGTGTCCAGCGCGCCGACGAGAAGAACGGTCCCTGACATGGCATTTCTCCTGTGATCTTAAGTTTGCGGGCCTATGACTGTTGAGGGTCTGATTCGTGTTGCGTAGTTACCTGTTCTCAGAGTTGTTGCGGTGGGAGCTTAAGCCGAAGCAAGAGCGTAAAGTAGAATAGGAGAGAGGAGCGGGCACTACTCTTGCTGCTCACCTCCCACTTCTCTCTCCTCGCCTTAGCGCATCTTCTCGTCTTCTTCCTGGGCCTGGCGCAGGAACTCCTGCACCTTGACCGACTGGCCGGTGCGGCTGCTCTCAATGGCGGAGAAGATCAGGGCGACCGACTGGAGGTTGGCCTCGACGTTGGTCTCCATGGGCGGGGCGCCGTCCAGCCAATCCAGGAACTGGGCGATGAGCCACTCGTTCCTCCACTTGGCCTGCTCCAACATCGGGATCTCCTCGCCCTGGCCCTCGCGGCTGAACTGCCTCGGCTGGTAGGGGAAACGCTCGATGCGGCGGTTGTCCATGATCAAGGTTTCATGTTCACATTCGGCGCGAACGTACTCATGCGCCCAGCCGTTGAAGCCGCAGGCGTTCGTCTTGGCACCCTCGTAGGTGGCGCGCACACCGTTCTCGAAGGTCATCATTACGTGGCCTTGCGAGCCGGACACGTACTGGCCCCAGGACGGGTTCCAGGTCTGGGCGTAGATAGTATCGCACTGAGCGCCGGCCAGGTCGGCAATAATGTCAAGATGATGCACCGATCCTTCGATCATCAGGGCCTCTTCCATGGTATGGCGGAAGTGCGCGCCCCAATCGCCGAAGTTGCGTAACCCGCAGGTAAAGCGGCAGACGAGGTAGTCGATTACGCCGCAGCGGCCCGAACGCAACGCCTGGCGCAAGGTCGTCTTGTCCTGGTCGAAGCGATGGCTCATGGTCACGCCCATTTTCTTGCCGGCCTGCTTCACTTTGCGGGCGATGCGCACCGAGGCTTCGAGCGTATCGGCGATCGGCTTCTCCGAGATGATGTCCATGTCGTGAGCCAGCGCGACATCCACGACCGACTCGTGGAAGGCCGGGGGGACCACAACTGAACAAAAGTCGGCCGGGTTATCGGCGAAGGCGCGCCCGATGTCGGTGTAGCACTTTTCCGGCGGCAGTCCCAGGTGCTGCTGGGCGTTGATGTGGACGTCCGGGTTGACGTCCACGGCGGCCACCACTTCAATGCGGCCGTCGGCGATGTTAGGGGGCAGGAAGCGGGCGCACCAGCCGTTTCCCTGTCCACCCGTCCCCACCTGGATCATGCGGTACTTGTTGGTCATATTGAGATTCCTGTCAGCGTGGATAGTCTGTAACAGATATGCTTGCCTGCATCAGCGCAGCGAACGCCACGGCTCCTCTTCAAACACATCGACCAGGGCGTAGCCTTCCCCGCCGATACAGGGGCCGAGGATGGCCAGCAGTTTGGCCGGGCTGCCCGACTCGTTGAAGGAGGCATGGACCACGTCCGCGCCGATGAATGCGGAGTCACCGGCGGAGAGCTGCCGCTTTTCCTGCTCGATCCACTGCTCAATCGAGCCGTCGATGACGTAGATCACCTCCTCCTGCTGCGGGTGCTTGTGGAAGGCGTGGCCCTGATCGGTCTCCAGCGTCACTTCGATGACGACCAGATCCCGCGCCGCGGTCGTGGCCGGTCGGCTGGCCCAGCCCATGACGCCCCAGTCCATCTGATCTCGCTCCATGGCCGCGGCAGTGATAAACTTACCGTTCATTGCGAATGCTCCTGTGAGATGGGCTTTTCGGGTGACCGAGGCAAGAAAAGCCCATCGAATGAGGTTGTTCCTGTTGGAAATATTGGCAAGAGCGGTGGATTTTTCCGTGACAGTATACCATAGGGGCGGCGCGGAAACACTACAGAGAGCCTCTCGCCATCTCATCGTCGATAACGACCGCCGCCGCGGCCCCGCGTTGTGGGGCGCATGAAAAGTTGAGGACTCAACGTTTCAGATACGACCATTGGCACTCGGTCGATCCACACCCGTCTAGTCACATGGAAAACGATCTATGTCCGCTGAACGAAAAGCCCAACTGACACAGAAGTTGAACGAATCGCGAACGGCCCTTTTCGAGCTTCTCAACAGTCTCTCGCCCGAACAGTGGCGCACGCCGGTTTTCTCCGAAGGTGACACCTGGACGGTTGCCACGGTTCTCGCCCATCTGGTGGAAAGCGAGCGGGGCATGAGCATCCATGTCCACAAAATCCGCAAGGGCGAAGCCACGATCGCGGCGGATTTCGACCTGGAGCGTTGGAACGCCGGACTCGTCAGACGAACGGGGGACGTTGTGCCCGAAGAACTGATAGCCAACGCGGTCGCTACCCGCGCCAAGACGCTGGAAGTGATGAACTCTCTCGATGACAGCGAATGGGAGTTGACAGGCCGCCACCCGTCGCGCGGTGAGATCAGCGTCGCGCAGTATTACGAGACGATCCACGCCCATGAGGTCGATCATCTGCGGGATCTGCGCGAGGCACTGGGTGTGTAAAGACGGAAACCGCATCCATATTGCCTCTTTGTTCCTTTGCGTGTGCGTCCCAAGATAGAGGTGACTTATATTGCAGAGTTGGAAAGTGGGTGAATCCCGGATTTGGGGTCTTCCCCTGGAATCGCCGGCGTCTCTCTCATTCGCGCCCCTTTGTGACCTTCGTGGATGTCCTCGTCGCTGACTAGGGGCAGTCGGAAGGTTCCGCTTCAGCGGACCACTCCCATTTTGGGATGCACCCTGAAAAGTAGACGGATTGACATTGCCTACTGCCTTGGTGCAATATGCTATACATGTTGTCAACCATTACTTTGGGGGGTGCTCCCCAAATCGGGTGCGCCTTCCAATGAGTACAGGGACTCCTGCATTTGCTAAGATGTAAGGTTTGGTAGAAAGGACGGATTATGATTAGGAATGTCAAAGCTAGATTTTCAAAAGGTGTGCTTATACCAAAGGAAAGGCTCAACCTTGAGGAGGGCGAGGATGTGATCTTATCCATCGCAGGCCAGCCGGCGGAGCGCACGCTTGAGGCGCTGCGAGCTACTGCAGGCGCGTGGAAGGGGACACACGACCCGGACGCGTTAAAGCAGGCTATCTACTCTGACCGGCGCACAACCTCTCGACCTCAGCCAAAGTTGTAATGAATGCGCTATCTCGTAGACACCGATTGGGTAATAGACCATCTTCACGGACACGAGCCGGTAGTCAGGCGTCTTGAGTTACTGGCCCCGCAAGGTATAGGACTGAGCATCGTTTCCCTAGCCGAGTTGTACGAAGGCGTAATCTATTCCACATCTCCTCAAGAAAACGAAAAGGCGCTAAATTACTTTCTTGATGGCGTTGATATCTTGTACCTAGAGGATGCCATCTGCCAGATTTTCGCTCGGGAAAGAGGCCGGCTGAGGGCTGTAGGAAGAATCATCGGAGATTTTGACATTCTGATCGGATCCACTGCGATATACTACGAGTTGACTCTTCTCACCAATAATCGCCGGCACTTTGAACGTATGGATGGTTTGTCTATCCTCTCGATATAACGCCCACATCCACAATCTCTATGCCGGTGAAGACAAATCGTACACGCGTTTATTCAGATTCACCTTCGCCCATTCCTCTGCCACCAAGAGGACACCGGCAACTGTCCACTCAGCTTGCGTAGCGGGCCACCGCCGCCTCGTCGATCTCGACGCCAAGCCCCGGCTCCTGCGGCGCGGCAAAACGACCCGCCTGCGGCGTCGGATAGGAGTGGGCGATGCTCCCCTTCCAGGCGTGGGCGTCGTGGCTGTGTTCCATAATCTGAAAGTTGGGGATCGCCAGCGAGTAGTGGATCGTGGCGGCCACGGACAGGATGCCGCCGCCGCCCACGTGGGGCGCAATCGGCAGGTTGAAGCTGTCGCACAGGGCGGCGATGCGCTTGGCCTCGGACAGGCCGGTGCGGGCGACATCGGGCATAGCCACGTCGAATCCGCGCAGCGCAATCCAGTCGCGCCATTCCCAGACGGTGCGCAGCCACTCACCCGTGGCTACCTGCATCGACAGGGCGCGTGCGATCTCCGCCTGGCCGCGGCTGTCCTCCGGCTGGCAGGGCGCCTCCAGCCAGCGCACGCCGAGCGCCTGCAACCCTTCTCCCAGTTCGATGGCCCCCGACACGTCGCGAGTCCCGTGGACATCCACCATCAACTCGACCTCCGGCCCCGCTGCCTGCCGCACCGATGCCACGATGTCCAGAAGCTGCGGATTGGGCATGCGCAGGTGCAGCTTGAGCGCGCGGTAACCGGCTGAGAGCAACGCGTTGGCTTGAGCTACGGCTGCGCGCGGCTCCGCGCCGCCCAGACCGGCGTAGACCGGCACATCCCCACGGAAAGCGCCGCCCAGAAGTTTGTAGACCGGCTTGCCCAGTGCCCTGCCCAGCAGATCGTAGAGGGCCAGATCGACAGCCGCCAGCGCGTCCACATAGAAGCCGGTTACGTGGCCCCGCTCGCGCATGGCGCTGTAGAGACGATACCAGATATACTCCACGTCGAAGGGATCCCTGCCCAGCAGCAGCGGCGCGCATAGCTCCTCCACGATTGCGGCTGTGGCGCGCGGGGCGACCGGCGCCTGCCCCTCTCCCCAGCCGACCAGCCCGTCGTCGGTCTCCAGGCGCACCAGGCAGGTCTCATGGTTGCGGGAGTAGATCGAAGTCCAGGCGTCGGCAGCGATTGTATAGTCGCCATATTCCTCGACTTTGCCCCGGCCTCCGCCTGAATCCGACGCGGCAGGGGGGATTCTCAACGCATAGGACTGGATCGACACGATACGCATAGATGCCTCCGGTTGTGGTGCGGCGCAGGCGCGCCGATTTGCGCGCCGAACGGAATCCGCTATAGTGTAGCGACCTGTTCCGTCCGCACAGGAGTTCAGGCAACACTATACGCGTTTCTGCGACGGCACACAAGGAGAGAGCGCTTGGCTACCGCCGTCCCCCAGCAGCCGTATGCGTCGATCCGACGAAGAGTTTTGAGTTATTGCGCCGAAGTCTTTCTGCTATTTACCGGCGTGCTGCTTTTGCAGGGCATTCTCTTTGCGCTACGTTTGAATCCGCTGGCGCGCGGTATGCAGAGCGGGGCCGGCCTTTCCAAAGGAGTCTATCATCTGTGGCTGCTGGGGACGGTCAACCTGCCGCTGGTTGTCTACTACGCGGGGACGCTGGCGTCGTCTGCACAAGCTACGCTGGTGATGCGCCGGTTGGGGCTGCGGCTGGAAAGTGTGGACGGCGGCCGCATCGGTTACGGGCAGGCGATCCTGCGCAGCCTTGTGATGCTGATACCTTTTGAAGTGAACCATACCTTTCTGGTGTGGGCCAGCACGCCGCAGGGCATACCCACGCAACTCGTGTTCCAGTACGCGGCCGTCGGTGTCCTGGTATTCCTGTACATAGTGACGGCTGCGCGATCCCACCGGCGGCAGAGCCTCCACGACCGGGTTGCGAGCACGGTCGTTGTCTGCGCTCGCAGCCCACAATGACGGGGATGCCCCCGCTTGGCGTTGTTTGACCATTCTCAAACGGTAGGCTATAATTTGACGAATTATATCTGGCACGGAATCTCTTCACCCCCTTTGCCGGGCCGGGAACCGGATCCGCGGCGTGCCCTACAGCGGGCCATCACCGAATTTGACGAAATGTTGGCGGACGGGTCTCGACCTGCACCCTCAATACAGACTATCTGTCAAGCCCGCTGTTCAACAGAGAGCGCCTAACAAAGAAAGAGCACTGTAAAAATGGTCAAGTTGGCAGGCTCACATGAATTCGACGCTCCCAAAGATGCGGTTTGGGAAGCGCTTTTGGATCCCGATGTTCTTTCGCGGATACTGCCCGGCTGTAAGCAGTTGGACAGGACTGCGGAAAACGAGTTCAGCGGCGAGATCAACATCCGCGTGGGGCCGGTGCAGGGCAGTTTCAATGGCACGGTCAAACTGAATGATATCGATCCCCCCAACGGCTACCGGATGGAGCTGGCCGGGCAGGGACGCCCCGGGTTCGTCAAAGGAGTTGGCAACCTGCGTCTGGACGGCGACGGGCCAACGACACTGCACTACGATGGCGACGCGCAATTGAGCGGACGGATCGCCAGCGTGGGCCAGCGCCTGGTCGACAGCACGGCCCGTTCACTGACCCGCCAAGGTCTGCAATCCCTGGACAAAATCATTGCGGCGCGTCTGCAACCGCCCGTGCCTGAACCTGCGCAGAGCGCCGCGCCATCCCCGTCGAACGGCACTGAAGCGGCCTCGGATACGCGGGCAGGGGACAACGCGCGCGCGCCGGACTCTCCTGCGCAGCCCGATCATTCGGCGTCTTCTCACGGCCATCAGGGAGACGACGACGCTCCGGCCACGCCCTCGACAATGGAAGTTGGCATCAATGTGGCCAAAGATGTGGTGACGGACCTTGCCCAAGAGTTTGAGATCAAAACCAGCGGACGCAAGGTTCTCTACTTTCTGGCCGGTTTCGCCGCGATTGTATGGATGTGGCGTCAACTCTTCGGCAAGGCTAAACAGTAGTTAATAGTTTCTACATAACTCCAAAAGAGGAGGAAGCTCTATGGGTATATCCATCGAACTGGAGGTCAATGGCGCCAGCGTCAGCAAGGAGGTTGAGCCAAGGCTGCTTCTTGCGCATTTGCTGCGTGAGGATCTGGGCCTGACCGGCACGAAGATCGGCTGTGACACGAGTCAGTGCGGCTCCTGCACGATTCTGCTCGATGGGCAGGCGGTCAAGTCCTGCACTGTGCTGGCAGTTCAGGCGGACGGCAGCGACATCACGACGATCGAGGGTTTGGCCGACGGGGAATATCATCCAATGCAGCAGGCCTTCTGGGATAACCACGGACTGCAATGCGGCTACTGCACGCCCGGCATGATCATCTCCTGCGTTGACCTGCTGAGCACGAACCCGCAGCCGAGCGAAGATGAGATTCGTCACGGGATAGAAGGGAATCTGTGCCGCTGTACCGGTTATCATAACATTGTGCGCGCGGTGCAGGCTGCCGCCGAGACGATGAACGGCTAAAGGAGGAACGAACATATGGCAGGTGAAACCAACGGCGCGGGTGTTTTCGGTTCATCCATCCGCCGACGAGAGGACCCCGAACTGATTACAGGCCGGGCCAAATACACGGACGATTTGCAGCTGTCGGGCATGGTCTATTGCACCATTCTGCGCAGCCCTTACGCCAACGCCAACATCAAGAGCATCGACGGCAGCGAGGCCGAAGCCTTGGACGGCGTGCTCGGCGTCTATACGGCTAAAGATATCGAAGACAGCGGCACGCCCGGCGCAATCCCGGTCGGCTGGCTGCTCCCGGACTTGAAGATCCCCGATCACACCATGCTGGCCAAGGACACGGCCCGCCATGTGGGTGACGGTGTGGCGATCGTCATTGCCGAAGACCAATACACCGCGCACGATGCGCTCGAACTGATCTGGGTGGACTACGAGCCGCTCGACGGCATCGCCGATCCGAAAAAGGCGACCCAGGACGGCGCGCCGCTCGTGCATGAGCAGGCTCCCAACAACATTGCCTTTGACTGGGAGATCGGCGACAAGGAAAAGACCGACGCCGCTTTCGCCAACGCCGCGCATGTCGCCACCCTTGACATCGTCAACAACCGCCTGATTCCCAACGCCATGGAGCCGCGCGCCGCGCTCGCCGACTACAACGACATCACCGGCCACCTGACGCTCTACATGACGACCCAGAATCCCCATATCCACCGCCTGCTTATGAGCCTGGCCTCGTTGGGCCTGCCCGAGCACAAAATCCGGGTCATCGCGCCCGAGGTTGGCGGCGGCTTCGGCAGCAAGATTCACCACTACCCCGACGAAGCTATTGCCTCGTGGGCCTCGATGCAGGTCGGGCGTCCTGTCAAATGGACCGCGACGCGCACAGAGGCCTATGTCACCGACACGCATGGCCGCGACCATGTGACCCACGGCGAACTGGCCATGGACGCCGACGGCAACTTCATCGGCCTGCGGGTCGACACCTACGCGGCCATGGGCGCGTATCTGTCCACATTTGCGCCGGCCGTGCCCACCTATCTCTATGGCACGCTCATGTCCGGCGAATATGACCTGCCGGCGATCCACTGCCACGTGTACGGCGTATTCACCCATACCGTCCCGGTTGACGCCTACCGCGGCGCCGGTCGGCCCGAGGCCACCTTCATCGTTGAACGGCTGGTGGACGAGGCGGCCCGCGTAACCGGCATCGACCCGGCCGAGATCCGCCGCCGCAATTTCGTTTCACCCGATAACTTCCCCTATCCCACCCAGGTCGCTCTCGAATATGATAGCGGCAACTACGAAGGCGCGCTGGACAAGGCGCTTGAAGCAATCGGCTACGACGACTTCCGCAAGGAACAGGCCGCGGCCAGGGAAAATGGCAAATACCTGGGCATCGGCCTCTCCACCTACATCGAGGCCTGCGGACTTGCGCCGTCGGCAGTGGTCGGCTCGCTCGGCGCGCAGGCCGGTCAGTGGGAGAGCGCCGTGGTGCGCGTCCACGCCACCGGCAAGGTAACCGTCTACAGCGGCTGCTCCGGCCACGGCCAGGGCCACGAGACGACCTTTGCGCAGATTGTCGCCAGCGCGCTTGGCGTTCCCTACGAAGACATCGACGTAATCGAGGGCGATTCCGGCGTCATGCCGCACGGCTGGGGCACCTATGGCAGTCGCAGCGCCGCGACCGGCGGCAGCGCAATCGCCTCCGCCGCCCAGAAGGTCGTGGACAAGGCGCGCACCATCGCCGCGCACCTGCTGGAAGCCGCCGAGGAAGACCTCGAATTTGAAAACGGGAACTTCTTCGTCAAAGGTTCCCCGGACCAGACGCAGTCGCTGCCCGATGTGGCGTTGCAAGCCTATCTCGCGCACAATCTGCCCAAAGGGATCGAACCGGCGCTGGAGGCGACCAGCTTCTACGATCCGGCCAACTTCGTCTTCCCCTTTGGCACCCATATTGCAATCGTGGAACTCTGCTCGCAGACCGGGCACGTCACATTGCAGCGTTACCTGGCGGTCGACGATGTGGGCAACGTCATCAACCCGATGATCGTGGATGGACAGGTACACGGTGGTATCGCGCAGGGCGTGGGACAGTCTCTGTATGAGACGGCCGTATACGACGAGGGCGCCAACCTGCTCAGCGGAACGATGCTGGACTATGCGGTGCCCAAGGCCCACTTCCTGCCCTCCTTCGAGACCGACCGCACCGTGACACCCTGCCCGCACAATCCGCTGGGCGTCAAAGGTGTCGGCGAAGCGGGCTCAATCGCCTCTCCGGCAGCGGTCGTCAACGCGGTCGTCGATGCGCTGTCGCCGTTCGGCGTCAACCACATCGACATGCCGGTGACACCGGAGAAGGTCTGGAACGCAATGAACAGTTAGCTTCTGGTTTTCAGTTTTTAGTGAATCCCAGCGTTCGCGGCAGTTACTAAGAACTCAAAACTCAAAACTGGAGTGAGAGAATGTACCCATCCAAATTCGATTACCACCGCCCGTCCTCCGTGCAGGAGGCAGTTCAGATACTCTCCGACGACCCGGATGCCAAGGTCCTGGCAGGCGGGCACAGCCTGATCCCGGTGATGAAGCTGCGGCTGGCCTCACCCTCCGCCCTCGTCGACATCGGACGCATCGAGGCATTGCAGGGTATCAGCGCCAACGGCAGCCTGCGCATCGGCGCATGTGTCACTTACGATGAGATCGCCAACTCCGACGCTGTACAGGGCGCCGCGCCGCTGCTGGCGGAGGCCGCCGGTCAGATCGGTGATCGGCAGGTGCGCTATCGCGGCACGATTGGCGGTAACCTGTCGCACGCCGACCCGGCCTCAGACCTGCCGGCCGCGGCCCTGGCACTGGGCGCGACGCTGCATTTGACCGGACCCGGCGGCAGCCGCTCGGTCAGCGCCTCCGACTTCTTCGTCGATCTGATGATGACCGCGTTGCAAGCGGACGAGATCCTCACGGAGGTCGAAATTCCGGCCGCGCAGGCGGGGAGCGGCTCGGCCTATGTAAAGTTCGAGCATCCGGCCTCGGGCTATGCGCTGTGCGGCGCGGCCGCGATCGTAACGCGCAATGCTGACGGCACCTGCGCCAGCGCCAGCCTCTGCTTCAACGGCGTCTCCTCCACTGCGGTGGACGCGGCTGCCGTAGCGTCAAGCCTGGCCGGTTCCGACCTCAGCGACGCGGCGATTGAGAGCGCAGTTAACGAGAACCTGTCGATCCCCGACGCGACCGGCGACATGTTCGCCTCAGCCACTTATCGGCAGGAGCTGGCCAAAGCGATCGGCGCGCAGGCACTGCGCACGGCCAGAGATAGAGCGTAAACGCAGTGGATAGTGGATAGTAGCGGGTGGTTAGCGAAGTTACTATCCACTATCCTCCGGTGTTTCGTATTATCGTAATCGGCGTCAGCGGCTCCGGCAAGACGACGCTGGCGCGGTAGTTAGCCCGGAAACTGGACCTGCCTCATATCGAGTTGGACGCGCTCTACTGGGAAGCGAACTGGCAGGGGGCTTCCAGGGCGGTATTCCGCGGGCGCATACTGGCGGCAACCGCCGGTGATGCCTGGGTCGTTGATGGCAACTATAGCCAGAGCCGCGATATCGTCTGGAGCCGGGCCAGCCACCTCGTCTGGCTGGACTACAGCTTTTCCCTGGTGATGTGGCGCGTTCTTTGGCGCACGTTTGGCCGTCTCTTCAGCCAAGAGGATATGTGGAGCGGCAATCGCCAATCTCTCGGGCGTATTTTCGGGCGCGAAAGTATCGTTTGGTATGCTTTCACCAGTTACCGGCGCCACCGCAAAAAGTATCCGGCGCTCTTGAGTAGCGAAGAGTTCAAACACCGGACCTTACACCGGTTCAAAAGGCCCCAAGAAGCGTCCGCCTGGTTGCAGTCAATTTCCATTGGTCCAGTGACCATTTGCTTACAGCCACTACAAGCCACTGACCTCTAACCACTATGCTGCCCTCTGTTGAATCCGTCGCCGAAGCTCTGCGCACCCAGGCGTACATCGCTGATCAAAGCTTGGCGACAGCAGTTTTCCTTGCGCTCAAACTGAAACGCCCTCTCTTTCTGGAAGGAGAGGCCGGGGTCGGCAAGACCGAAGTGGCGAAGATCCTGTCACAGATGCTTGACACACGGCTGATTCGACTTCAGTGCTACGAGGGCTTGGATGTCAGCACCGCGGTGTACGAATGGAACTACGCCCGCCAGATGTTGCAGATCCGGCTGATGGAGGCGGCGGGCCGCGGCGCGCAAGTCCCCGCGCATGAAGGCGCGTCCACTGACGGGAGTCTGCGGGAATCCGCCATCCAAGACCTGTTCAGCGACACCTTTCTGCTGCGAAGACCGCTTCTGCAGGCGATAGACAATCGCGGGCAGAAGAACGGCAAAGCGCCTGTCCTGCTGATCGACGAGTTGGACCGGGCCGATGAGGAGTTTGAAGCCTTTCTGCTGGAGGTGCTGAGCGACTTTCAGATCACCGTGCCGGAGATCGGTACGATCCGGGCCGCGACGCCGCCGGTGGTGGTCATCACGTCCAACCGCACGCGCGAGATTCACGACGCGTTGAAACGGCGCTGCCTCTACCACTGGATCGACTACCCCAGCTTCGAGAAGGAGTACCAAATCCTGCGCGCCAAGGCGCCGGACGCGTCGGAGAGGCTCTCAAGGCAGATCGTCGGCTTTGTGCAGGAGTTGCGGCGGGGGGAACTGTACAAATTCCCAGGGGTCGCGGAGACGCTCGATTGGATGAATGCTCTCACCGCGCTCGATCAGGAGGAGCTTACCGAGAACGTGGTAGACGAAACTCTGGGCGTACTCCTCAAATATCGGGACGACATCGAAAAAGTGCAGGGGCAGACCGTCCGCGAAATCGTCCAAATACTGCGCAAGTCTGCGGCGGTTAGTGAATAGTGCAGTCGCAATCCACTGTCGATTTGCCACGATCCACAGGCGTTCATGGCAACTTCCTCCAGAACCTCCTGCTCTTCGCCCGCCTGCTGCGCGGGTTGAGCATCCCGGTGACGCCGACACAGATTCTTGACCTGGTCGAGGCGCTTACACAGATCGATCTACGGGTAAGAGCGCAGGCACGCGATGCCGCCAGAGCTGTCTTGATCAGCCGCCAAGAACACATTGAACTGTTTGACGAAGCGTTTGACCTGTTCTGGAAGGCCAGGGAAAAGCAGGAGCTTGCCCGCTTCGATCTAGGTGAGCTTCTTCAACGCACGCCCAAAGGCGAGATTCAATACCGCCTTATCCAGGCGGACCGCGAGCGCCAGAACGACCGCCAGCAGCATGACCAAGAGCCGCACATCGACAAGATCTACACCTACAGCAGCGCCGAGGCCCTGCGGAGTAGAGACTTCGCAACGATGACCGAGTATGAGTTGCAGCAGGTTAGGCAGTTCATGCAGCAGGTGGAATGGTCCCCGGCAAAACGCCGCACGCGACGCCGCGTACCGGCCAGCAACGGCGACCTGGTCGACTTGCGGCGGTCAATGCGCCAGAATGTTCGTTACGGGGGGGAGCCGCTGGTGATCGCCCGGCGTCAGCGGAAGACCAAACGCCGCCCAATCATCGCGCTGGCCGACATCAGCGGCTCGATGGATCGCTACAGCCGCGTGCTGTTGCAGTTTCTGTATTCGATCACGCACGCGCTGGACCGTGTGGAGGCGTTCGTCTTCAGCACGCGGTTGACCCGCATCACGCGTCATCTACGGCGGCGAGACATCGACCTGGCGCTGGATCGAACCGCCCTCGCCGTGCATGACTGGGCCGGCGGCACCCGCATCGGTGAAGCGATTCGCGCCTTCAATTTCGACTGGGCAAGGCGGGTTTGCGGACAGGGGGCTATCGTTCTGGTGATCAGCGACGGCTGGGATCGGGGCGATCCGCAGATGCTGGGTCAGGAGATGGGCCGCCTGCAGCGCAGTTGTCATCGACTGATCTGGCTGAACCCGCTGCTCGGCTCACCCAGCTACGAGCCACTGACGCGCGGCATCAAGGCGGCGCTGGCGCATACCGACGAGTTTTTGCCCGTCCACAATCTGATCAGTCTGGAGCAGTTGGCGCACGTTCTGGCGGACGCACAGTCGCAACCGAACTCAAGACTACACGAAAACAGGTCTTACCTTGAAAGACATCCTGGCTGAGATCGACCAATGGCGGGAGGCGGGCAAACAGGTCGCATTGGCGACGGTGGTGCAGGTGTACGGTTCAGCGCCGCGGCCGCTGGGCGCGAAGTTGGCGGTGTCCGAAGACGGCGCGATGGTCGGCTCCGTCAGCGGCGGCTGTGTCGAAAGCGCCACAGTTCAGGAGGCGCTGGAGGTGCTGTCAACGGGCGAGCCGCGCCTGGTCGCCTACGGCATCGCCGACGAGACGGCCTGGGAAGTGGGGCTGGCCTGCGGCGGCACGATCGAAGTATTCATAGAACCGTTGGATTGGTAGTCGCTGCGACGGGAAGATTAAAGTGGCTGAACTGTTTAATGCGATCGCGCAGGCCATCCGCCAGGATGAACTGTGCGCGGTCCTCACAGTGCTGGGCGGAGCCGAAGTCGGGCGCAAGCTGCTCGTGCGCCGAGTACGCAAACCGGATGGATGCAAGCCCGCTCTGTCTACAGTCGGATCATTGGGCCTCTCCGTACTGGATCAGGCGGCCGTCACGCGTGCCGAGGCGGCCATGAATGCGCGCCAGACGACGCGCGTTTCATTGTCCATCGAAGACCAGGAGTGGGACCTGTTGATCGATGTCCACCTGCCGCAGGAAACGCTGGTGATCGTGGGTGCCGTCCATATCGCCATTCCCCTCGTCTCTTTCGCCCGCGAACTCGGTCTGCGCACGGTTGTCATTGACGCCCGCTCAATCTTCGCCACCCAAGATCGCTTCGATCATGTGGATGAACTGGTTCAACGCTGGCCCGAGGACGCGTTGCAGGAGATGACGCTGAACGAATCGACCTATGTCGTCACCCTGACACACGACGAAAAGCTGGATACGCCCGCGCTGATCTGCGCGCTGGATAATCCTGTTGGCTATATCGGCGCGCTCGGTTCACGCCGCACGCACGCCAAGCGGGTGACGGCCCTGCGCGCGGCAGGCATCAGCGACGAACAGATCGCCCGCATCCACGCGCCAATCGGACTGGACCTGGGGGGACGCAGCCCCGGGGAGATTGCGCTGGCGATCATCGCCGAAATCGTACAGGTGCGCAACCGGCAAGGGGAGGGCAGATGAGCGTTCACCCGCTGATCCAGGCTTTGGCGCGCCTCTACTCGGCAGATCGACTTTTGACGCGCCCGGCCCAGTTGATGGCGTATGAGTCGGACGCGCTGACCGTCTTTCAGCAAAGACCGGCGGCAGTGGTGATCCCGCAGAACCGCGAAGAGGTCATCGAGACGATCCGCCTCTGTCATGAGCATGACGTGCCCTTTGTGGCAAGGGGCAGCGGCACCAGTCTCTCCGGCGGATCCCTGCCCATCGCCGACGGCATCGTCATCGCGCTCAACCGCTTGAACCGCATCCTGCGGCTGGACCCGGAGGAGCGTATCGCCGTCGTCGAGCCGGGCGTCGTCAACCTCAAGGTCTCCGAGGCGGCCAAGCCCCACGGCCTCTACTATGCGCCGGACCCGTCCAGCCAGTCGATCTGCACGATAGGCGGCAACGTGGCTTTCAACTCCGGCGGCGCACACTGTCTCAAGTATGGCATGACCAGCAATCACGTCCTGGGGATGACCGTCGCTCTGCCCGATGCCGAGGTCGTCGAGTTGGGCGGCGAGAGCCTGGAAAGCGTCGGCCCCGATCTGCCCGGCTTTTTCGTCGGCAGCGAAGGACTTTTCGGCGTCGCCCTGGAGATCACGCTGCTGCTGCTGCCGATCCCGCAGACCTATCGCACCGTGTTGGCCGCCTATGACTCGCTGCACGCGGCCGGCGATGCCGTGACCGCGGTCGTGGCCTCCGGTCTGCTGCCAGGCGCGATCGAAATTATGGACGCCCTCGCGATCAAAGCCGCTGAGGTCGGCGCTAAAGCCGGTTATCCGACCACACCGGCGCTGCTGATCGTCGAGTTGGAGGGCGAAGAGCGCGCGGTCGATGCCGAATTTGCCCAACTCATGCAGATCATCGCAGAGACCGCTCCGGTCGAAGTGCGCATTGCGCAGACGGCGGATGAGCGCGCCCGCATCTGGAAGGGGCGCAAGGCAGCTTTCTCGGCCGTCGGGCGGCTGGCCCCGGACTACATCGTCCAAGATGGCGTCGTGCCCCGCAGCCGTCTGGGCGACGCGCTGGCGGAGATCGACCGGCTCAGCGTCAGCTACGGCATCGAGGTGGCCAACGTCTTCCACGCCGGTGACGGCAATCTGCACCCGTTGATTCTGTTCGACGGGCGCGAGGAAGGCGCACTGGAACGGGCGGAGGAGTTGGCCGGCGAAATCCTCGAACTGTGCGTGGAAATGGGCGGTTCGATCACCGGCGAGCATGGCGTCGGCATAGAAAAGCGCGCCTTCCTGCCCAAGATGTACGGGCCGCTTGAGATGCAGGCGATGGAAGATGTGCGCCGCAGTGTGGACGGTAAATCCCTGGCCAATCGGGGCAAGATGCTGCCTTCCGGCGAAGCCGAGTCTCTGGCGCATGTCGGCCCCCATCCATTGGAGAAGGCTGGCGTAATCTTTCGCGAATGACTTGGAGGCAACGCTTCACGAAGACCGCCCCGGCAGTCATTCCGGTTTGGCTCACATTAGGGGCGTGCATGACCGATCCAAACCGCGGCTCTGCCCACCCGAAGAAGCCTTCCTCCCACGATTTTGGCTGGCATTGGCGCACCTGGCGTAGAAAAATCGAACTGTGTTTACGCGTGGATTCTCAATCAGGGTAGAGGAGTGAATGAAAACGAGGCTCGGAGCACTGACAGTTGGACTGTTGCTTCTGATTGCGGCGACATCCTGTGTCCCCATCGCCGAACCTGGCCAGACTGTTGCCGTATCTGCTGCGGCAACCCGGCCTGCCGCGACGGCAACGCCGCCGCCCCGGGAGAATGTCGCTATTCTGGGAACTGGAAGGGCCTTCGAGAGAGGTAACTTCGCGCATCTTGCGAATGATGGCGATCAGGACTCATTCTGGAACTCGCGGAAATACGCGCCCCAGTGGTTCTCGATTGTCTTCGATGACTTCTATCTGGTTGACAAGCTGGAACTGATCGTTACGCAGTTGCCCGCCGGTCCAACTACGCATGAGATCTGGTTGGGGGGTGGTTCTGATACGCGAGTACTGTACAGACGGCTAATCGATCTCCATACGGAAGATGGTCAGACATTGGAAGTTTCGATAGACCCGCCCCGCCGGATAAACGAGGTGTTGATTCTTACCCTCGAAAGTCCGAGTTGGGTAGGCTGGCGAGAGGTGAGAGTGTTTGGTTCGCCCTCGATCAACCCGCTCGATGCAACGATAGAGTCGTCGCCAGCGAAAGGTGACACAGAAGCCGCAGGGGCCATACCTTCTGAAGCTGAAACACCGGAGCCGCTTAGGAAAGATGTTTCGGCTCTGGGAGCGGCGTTCGCTTCTGCAGGTGAGGAGTTCGCTCATCTGGGCATTGATGGTGATCCAAACTCAGCCTGGAGTGCGGAACTCCATCCTCCGCAGTGGTACTCAGTTTCCATCGATGACCTGTACCTGGTTGACAGAGTGGAAATGGTTGTCGCGCAATCGCCGGCTGGCCCGACTACGCATGAGGTGTGGCTGGGGGATGGCTCCGGCATGCGCACGTTACACAGACGGTTCTCTAACCTGCACACGGAGGATGGTCAGACTCTGGAAATTGAGATCGATCCCCCGCGCCGCATAAGCGAACTGCTTATTCTCACGCTCGACGGTCCGAGTTGGGTAGCCTGGCGCGAAGTGAAGGTCTTTGGTTCGCTTTCTGCGAACCCGAGGGAAGGCGGCGGCGCGACTCGGTGGAAACTCAACAAGGCTGTCACTGGGCTGAACCTGCCTGTACAGGTCACGCACGCCGGCGACGGAAGTGGACGGATCTTCGTGATCGAGCAGAGGGGGCGGATCCGCATCGTCAGGAACGGTGTCGTCGAAGAAACACCATTCCTGGACATAACGAAACATGTCTCCTGTTGCGGAGAAAGGGGGCTTCTCAACGCAGCTTTTCCGCCTGCTTACTCGGACAAACAACACTTCTATGTGAACTATACGAATAGAGAAGGCGACACCGTTATCAGCCGCTTCGCAACGACCTCCGATCCTGATCGTGCCGACCCTGACAGCGAGGAAATCGTGCTGACCATCGCCCAGCCATACCAAGTCCACAATGGCGGCCGCATTGCCTTCGGCCCCCATGACGGCTACCTGTACATTGGCAGCGGTGATGGCGGTGACCATTCGCTCATAGATGTTGACAATCGCGGGCAGGACACGAACACCCTGTTGGGCAAGATTTTACGCATTGATGTGGAGTCCGGCGTCAAGCCTTACGGCATCCCCGCCAGCAACCCGTTTACGCAAGTCGACGGCTACCGCGGCGAAATCTGGGCGCTGGGTCTGCGCAATCCGTGGGGCTTTGCATTTGATTCACTAACCGGAGATCTTTACATCCCTGACGCAGGCCACATCAAGCGCGAAGAGGTGAATTTCCAACCCGCGAAGAGCCGCGGGGGCGAAAACTACGGATGGCGCATTAAGGAAGGCAGTAGATGTTTCCAGTCCCTGCCCTGTAGTGCGCAGGGCTTGACCTCCCCGGTGGTAGAATATGATCATGTCTACTCCTGTGCCATTGTCGGTGGGGCCGTATACCGCGGAAGCGATCATCCGCACATGCAGGGTGTCTTCTTCTATGCCGATTTCTGCAGCGGCCGAATCTGGGGGTTGACGCGCTCCCGTGAAGACTCGACTCAGGATTTTCAGGAAGGCTGGCAAAGCACACTGCCCTTGAAGGCCTCTGTTCCCATTAGCAGTATCGGCGCAGACGAGGAAGGCAATGTGTACGCGACCGGTTATCAGGATGGCGCTCTCTACATGATCATTGAAGAATAGACGGTAGCCTTAGTCGGAATTGCTTGGACCTTGCTGGACGTTCGTCAGATTCTCGCGGCGGGCGTCGGTTGGGAGTAATGGTGCGCCCGAAAAATCTCGTGTCAAGAAATGCTGACTCACTTTGAATTTCACTTTCAGTTCGCTCCCGATGGCATAAGTATCGGGTCGGCAAGCGGCCAGTGCAATGACCAAAGTCGCTGAAATCCAGGATATGGTGCGGGGGGCGCGACGCGTGCGCGTGCGGGGCGGTGGCTCCAAGCCGGCTTTGTCGGGCCACTGCCGAGAAGAGGATACGCTGCTGCTGGATTTGTCCGCCCTGCAGGGCATCGTCGACTATCAGGCGGACGAATACACATTTACGGCCCGCGCCGGCACACCGGTGGCCGATGTGGCGGCGATGCTTGCGCAAGAGGGCCAGTACCTGCCCTTTGACCCACCCCTGTCCGCGCGCGGCGCAACCCTGGGCGGGACGGTCGCGGCCGGTCTCAGCGGAGCGGGCCGTTATCGTTACGGCGGCATACGGGATTTCCTCATCGGCATCCGCTTTATCGACGGCCAGGGGCAGGAGGTGCGGGGCGGCGGCGCGGTGGTGAAGAACGCTGCCGGCTTTGATTTCCCCAAGCTGTTCGTCGGCAGTCTGGGCCGGTTGGGCATACTGACCGAACTGACCTTCAAGGTCTTCCCCCAGCCGCCGACTTTTGCCACGGTCGCGGCCGAGTTTGATGCGCTCGCCGATCTGCTGTCCGCTTTGCAAGTGATAACGCGCAGCGACATCGATCTTCATGCGGTCGATTTTGCGCCGACCGAGGATTGTTGGACCCTATGGATGCGCATCGGCGGGTTGCTTTCGACGCTGGAACAGCGGGCGCAGGCGTTGCAGGCGGTGGTCTCCGCGGGGGCAACTTCACCTCGGCAGCTTAGCCAGTTGTTCGACCAGGAAGAAGACGCCTTGTGGCAGCAGGGGCGCGCAATGGCGTGGCTGCCGGAGGGCATCGGGCTGGTGAAAATCCCGCTGACGCCGCAGCGGATCCCGGCGGTTGAGGAGGCGCTCGGCGGCTGTGACGCGGCGGCGCGGCGCTATAGCGTCGGCGGAAACTTGCTGTGGCTCGGCTGGCCTGACGATGAAGCGAACCCCGGTGGCGCAGACCTGCACAGTCTTTTGCTGGGGCTGAACTTGCAGGGCGTCCAGCTAATCGGGCAGGCGCGGCGGGCATCATCGCAAGACGGCGGAGACGGTCCACTGCTGGGCAGGCTGTTGCAGAACGCATTCCTGCGGCGCATCGCCGCGGCCCTGGACCCGGACGGCAAGTTCGATCCCTGGTAACGGACGTAGAGAGTATAGGTGGTTAGTTCCAGCGCTAGCCACTCGTCACTAACCACTCATCGAGGAGAAACCTGATGAAAGCGATTCGTGTGCAAGAGGTGGGCGCCCCCGACGTGCTCCAGTGCGTTGACCTGCAAACACCGGAACCGGGCGCGGGTGAGGCGCGCGTGAAGATCGAAGTGGCGGGCGTCAACTTTATTGACACCTACCATCGCAGAGGTTGGTATCCGCTGCCGCTGCCCTTCACGCCCGGCGTTGAGGGCGCAGGCGTCGTCGACGCGGTCGGCGAGGGCGTTACCGAGGTGGCGGTGGGCGATGCGGTGGCTTACGGAATGTCGACCGGCTCCTATGCCGAATACGCCATCGTTCCCTCCAGAGTGCTGGTCAAACGGGGCGATGGCGTGGACGCGGGACAGGGCGCGGCCGCGATGATCCAAGGGATGACCGCCCATTACCTGGCGTGCAGCACCTACCCGCTCAAGCCGGGGGACACCTGCCTGGTCCATGCCGCGGCCGGCGGAACCGGCGCCCTGCTGGTGCAGATCGCCAAATTGCAAGGCGCGCGCGTGATCGGCACCGTCTCGACCGAAGAGAAGGAGCGCATTGCCCAAGCGGCCGGCGCGGACGCCACGATCCGCTATACCGAGGTGGACTTCGCCGAAGCCGTACGCGACCTGACCGGCGGCGACGGCGTGGAGGTAGTGTACGATTCGGTCGGCATCGCCACCTTTGACAAGAGCCTGGACTGCCTCAAGCAGCGCGGCTACATGGTCCTGTTCGGCCAGGCCAGCGGCGTGGTGCCGACTCTCGATCCGCAGATTCTCAACCAGAAAGGCTCGCTCTTCCTGACCAGGCCCAGCCTCGGCTCGTACATACTAACGCGTGAAGAACTTGAAGGCCGCGCCAACGACATCTTCAACTGGATCGCCGAGGGCAAGCTGACGATACGCATCGACCGCACCTTCCCTCTGGACGACGCCCGCGGCGCGCATTCTTATCTGGAGGCGCGCCAGACAAAGGGCAAAGTATTGTTGACAACTTGATCTGCGCTGGCCCGGAAACTCAAATCCCATGCGCCACTCAATCCCTGTAGACTCACTCGGCCCGCAAGCCCCGTCCATGGCGCAGGCCGTGGCCAGTTGCGTGCATTGCGGCTTCTGCCTGCCCGCCTGCCCGACCTACCTTGAGCTGGGCGAGGAGATGGACTCGCCGCGCGGGCGCATACTGCTGATGAAGGGCGCGCTGGAGGGCGAACTGTCCCAGGAGGAGGTCCTGCCCTATGTGGACCGCTGCCTGGGCTGCCTTGCCTGCGTCACCGCCTGCCCCTCCGGTGTGGAGTACGGCGACCTGCTTACCCCTTTTCGCGAGATGGCGGAAAAACAGCGCAGCCGCACGCCGATGGAGGAGTTGACGCGCACGCTGACCAACCAGACGCTGCCCTACCCGGGACGCTTCCGGGCCGCGGCTACGTTGGGGCGCTTCACCAGGTTATTCAGGCGCTTCCTGCCCCCCGCGCTGCATACGATGCTCGATCTTCTGCCCGACCGGCTGCCGCCGCGCGTGCATCTGCCAACGGTGTCACCGGCCCAGGGTGAGCGGCGGGCGAGGGTGGCCCTGCTGAGCGGCTGCGTGCAACAGGTGCTGACCCCCGGCATCAACCGCGCCACCGTCGACGTTCTGACCCGCAACGGCGTCGAAGTGGTCATTCCTCCGCGACAGGGCTGCTGCGGCGCACTGTCGATGCACACCGGCGCCGCGGAGCAGGCGCGCGGGCTGGCCAGGCGCAACTTCAACGCCTTCAACCTGGACGAAATCGACGCCGTGGTGACCAATGCGGCTGGCTGCGGCTCCGGCATGCATGAGTACCCGCTGCTGTTCGCGGGCGAAGCCGAGGAGCAGGCCGCCGCGGACTTTGCGGCCAAAGTGCAGGATGTCACCGTCTTCCTGGATAGACTCGGCATCGAACCCCCGCCCCCGCTATCGGAGCCGATCACCTTGGCCTATCACGACGCCTGTCATCTGGCCCACGCGCAGGGCGTATGGGATGCGCCCCGTCGGCTGCTGTCTGCGATTCCTAATCTGACTCTGGCGCCAATCCCGGAAGGGGAGATCTGCTGTGGTTCAGCGGGGAGCTACAACATCGAACAGCCGGAGATCGCCGCCCAGTTGGGCCAACGCAAGGCTGAAGCCGTCCTCAGCACGGGCGCGCAGGCCGTTGTCACCGGCAACATCGGCTGCATGACCCAGATCGACAGCCACCTGCGCCGCCTCGGAAAACCTCTGCCCATCTATCACACCGTGGAGCTGCTGAACGGGTCATTAACTGAACGTTAACTTCCTTTGCAGCCAGCTTAACCCTCGCCGCGTCGTCTCATAGTCGAAGCAACCAACCTCTCTTCTACAGAGTTCCTGCTCTGGCGCAAGACTTCCTCGCATGCCCTTCAAGCACGGCGAGGAGGGAGAGGCGAAGAGTGAGGCCCTAACTCTACTCTGAACTCTCTTCTCCAGGCCGCGAGTGTGGTTTGTTCGGGGGGACGGACCACACCTTCTCCTCTCTTTCAAACCGACAGAATCGGGAAACCTGTACGGCTGGTCAGTTCGGCGTAAAGTTGACGCAGGCGCTGCGTGACAGAGCCACTCTCGGAACGACCGATTTGACGCCCGTCCACCTCGATCACCGGCGTCAGTTCGCCCATCGTGCCCGTGCAGAACAGCTCATGCGCACGGTAAAGCTCCGGCAGGGAAATGTCGCGCACCTGCGCAGTGATGCCGTGTTCGCGACACAGTTCCAACACCGTCGCGCGTGTGATCCCCTCCGGGCAGGCGTGGGTGTGGGGCGTGGCGACAGTACCGTTTCTGACCAGAAACAGGTGTGTCGCGTTCGTTTCGGCGACAAAGCCGTTCAGATCGAGCATCACCGCATCATCCACGCCGGCCGCATTCGCCTGGATTTTGGCCAGAATCGAATTGAGCATATTGCAGGAGTGAATGTTTTGATCGAGACAGTCCGGGGGGATGCGGCGAATGCCGGACGTGATCAGCCGGATTCCGCCGCGCTCGTAGACGGGCGGTTTGTGCTCCGCCAGAATGATCAGCGTCGTGCCACCGGTATTGAGGCGGGGGTCCATGCCGCTGGTGTACTTGACGCCGCGGCTGAGGGTCAGGCGGACATGGACGTTGTCGCGCATATCGTTGGCCATGAGCGTGCGCCGCAACTGCTCCACGATCTCTTCATTGGAGGGCACGCCGTCATAAGCGAGGGCTTTGGCTCCGTCTTGCAGGCGGGCCAGATGCTCCTCCAGCTTGAAGATGCGCCCATCGTACAGCCGCAGCCCCTCCCAGACAGCATCGCCGTTTTGCACTGACGAATCGAATGGGCTGACCCCAGCCCGGTCTCGATGGACGAGCTTGCCGTTGATGTTGACCAGCAGATCGCGGTTGGCTTCGTAAAATTTCTGCAACATAATCCCATCTGCGAGGAGTAGGAACCTCTCTCCTCATTTTATAGGCGGAAGCGGTAGAGTTCCTCGTAGATCTCCTGCGCTTGGGCCAGAAGGCCGTGAAGATGCGGCGGCGCCGGTTCGTCCTTGGGCCGATACGGGGCGAAGCCGGTGGATTTCTCCACGGCCGCGTACCAGTGCGGCGCCCAGACACCGTCGCTATCGCGGCGCCCCGGCGGCCACGAGAGCATCCGCTCGGTGAACTCCACGGACACGGCTTCACACAGCCGCGAGAGCGTGCGCCGCGGATCCCGCAACACATCCTGGCTGTCGATGACCGGAGGCACGGATCCCGACCGTTGGCGGACGGCCTCGAACAGACGCAAGAGTTGAGGAAAACCCAGATCCAGCAGCGTAGGCTGCGGTCGTACCTTGATGTAGGAGGTGATTACCTCCGCAGGCGCGCGAATCAGAAAGCAGTTTGTCAGCTTGCTCACCCAGTCCAATTCGATATGGTCCAACATATGGTGGGCCATCTGCTTCTGATAGCAGACAGTCGCGCCCTCCGGCAGAGGATCTTCCGTCAGGCTGCCCGCGACGATTCGCCAGTCGGCTTCATAACTTGCGATGATTTCGTAACGGGCAGGGTGATCGATACCCGTGGCCTGCAGATAATGGGCGTAGAACGGTTCGTCGATGACGACCGTGTCCCGCCGATTTTCCCAGGCGCGCATCAGCGCCGTCGAGATCGTGCGCGGCGCGCACCACATAGCAATCCGAGTCATAACAAGGATCCCAGAGAATAGCAGCGCGTGGCTGGCAACTGCACGGGCCGCGAACCACTAGCCATTGACCACCGCAGTTGTCGTCCCCGTCCACCTGGCAAGCGTATTGGCCAGCAGGCGATAGCGCCCGAGGAGAGAGAGACTGTAGGTATCGGTGCTCAAGACTATATGCGGCTGCGCGGAGCCAGGCTCCAGCAGTCCGAGAAAGACATATCCGATTCCAGTTTGCCCCACCGTATGGCCGTTTTCCCCTGCTGATTTAGGCTCTTCGGGAGTCGGAAAACGGCTAAATTCTTCCGTTCTTCCGGATCGTTCCATGGTCGGAGAGTGAGCAATTTCAGAGGTCGGCTGGCGGCTCGAGTCGCCGTTTCGCATGACAGAATCCGGGGCAGGATGTGCCGGACTATCGGATGAATAGGACAGAATCCTGGCCATTCCGGGGCCTGCGCCGTTATCCTGTTCATCGGCATAGTCTGGTAAATCCTGTCCACTCGGCGGCGGCCCATCAGCAGCAAGATTAGACGCAAAGGCAGCTTGACCGGCAGGCTGAACGTTCAGGTGAGGACGCAAGGAGCCGTCCGGGCAGTAATGGATCTGCAACCGGCACTGTGCGGCTGCATTCCAGGCCACTCCACCATAGCAGGTATGGATGCTGGCGACTCGACTTTGCAGATTGTAGCGCAGAGTCACCAGTTCCTCTGCTTCATCTTCAAAGCGCGGCAACTTCCGGAGCAGTCGCCGCGGCAACGATGGCGACACGCGAGGCAAGGGGGAATCCAGGGGGAAAACATAGGAACGTTCGCGCACAATTTCTCTACCAACTATCCAAATCATCGTCCGCACCTCCTGTGATTGGATTCGTTGGCGTCAACGGTGTCCAGAACGAAAGCATACTCGAACGCAATCTCCTCCAGATAGTCGTAGCGCCCGGACTTGCTGAAATGACCGGCCCCCATTTCGGTTTTGAGCAGGAGCGGGTTGTCGTCGGTCTTGGACACCCGCAATTTTGCAACCCACTTGGCCGGTTCCCAGTATTGCACTCTCGGATCGTTCAGCCCCGCTGTCGCCAGAATGGCCGGATAGTCCTTGGCCTCGACATTATCATAGGGCGAATAGCTCTTCATATATTGATAGAACTCCGCATCGGCGGGGTTGCCCCACTCCTCCCACTCGATGACCGTCAGGGGGATCGTGGGGTCGAGCATCGTGTTGACCACATCGACGAACGGAACGCCGGCCACAACGCCGGCGAACAGGTCCGGGCGCATGTTGGTCACGGCGCCCATCAGCAGGCCACCGGCGCTGCGACCGCTGATCACCAGGCTCTGGGGCGATGTGTACCGCCGGGCGACCAGTGTCTCGGCGCAGGCGATGAAGTCGGTAAACGTGTTCTTCTTCTTCAGATATTTGCCGTCTTCCTTCCACTGCCGCCCCATCTCACCGCCGCCGCGAATATGGGCGTATGCGACGACGAATCCCCGCTGCAACAGGCTCACATGGTTGCTGCTGAAGGAAGGATCATAACTCATCCCGTAGGAGCCGTAACCGATGAGCAGGCAGGGGGTCTGACCGTCCCGTTCCAGGTCAGCCGCATGGACGAGGGAGATCGGCACTCTGACCCCGTCGGGTGCGGTCGCCCAGATGCGCTCCGACGTGTATGCCGCCGGATCGTAGCCTTTCACCTCGTCCTGTTTGCGCAACGTGCGCGTTCGGTCTTCCATGTCATAGTCAAAGACCGTCGGCGGAGAGACGAGAGATGTGTAGTGATAGCGCAGGGATTGGCTGCCGAATTCAGGATTCAGACCGGCTGAAACCGTATAGACCGGCTCCAGCTGCTCCATCCGGTGGGAGGCTGCTTCGCGCCCTTCGAAAAAGGCGCCGTTGCGCAGAGCGTAGATGTTGATGTGGGTGAGGCCGCCCTCCCGCTCATAGACCACAAGGAAGTCCTGAAACGACTCGATCCAATCCAGCATGACCTCGGCGGATTGGGGGATAAGCTCCTGCCAGTTCTCACGGGCGGGCGCGCTGACCGGCGTAACCATGACGCGAAAGTTTTCCGCCTCCCAGTTTGTCAGAATGAGGAAACGATCCTGGCCGGATCGATCCTGGTGATGGGTAACGAAATACTCCATATCCTGCACGCGGGGCTGCACGAGGATGGGCTGGGCGTCGGGGTCGTCGGCGTCGACGGCGTAGACCTCCGAAGTGACGGCGCTGCCCAGGGCGAAAAAGATGTACCGCTCGCTCTTGGCCTTGTAGAGCCGCAGGAAGAAGCGTTCATCCTCCTCATGGTGGACAGTTTCATCGTCGGAGGCGGCGTCGCCCAGGCGGTGGCGGTGCAGCTTGTGAGGCCGTTGAGCCGGGTCGAGTGTCGTGTAATAGAGGGTACGATTGTCGTTGCTCCACTCCAGCCCGTAGTAGGTGTTCTCGATCCGGTCGGGCAACAGTTCGCCGCTTGTCAGATCTTTGACCCGCAGCGTGTAGGTCTCCGAGCCGTCGGTATCCAGAGCAAAGGCCAGGAGCGAATGATCGGGGCTGACCATATAGTTGCCCATGCGCAGATAGTCGTGGCCCTCGGCCTCGGCATTGAGATCGATCAGCACCTGCTCGGGCGCGTCCAGACTGCCTTTCTTCCGGCAGTAGATGCGATACTGCTTGCCCTTCTCTTCGCGGTAGTAATAGAAGTAGCCGCCGTGCGCAACGGGCACCGATTCATCGGTCTCTTTGATGCGGCCCTTCATCTCCTCAAACAGCGTGTCTTGCAGCGTCTCGGTGTGCGCCAGCATCGCTTCGGTATAGCTGTTCTCGGCTTCAAGATATGCCAACACTGCGGGATTGTCACGCTCCCGCAGCCAATAGTAGGGGTCGACGCGTGCTTCGCCGTGGTTCTGATGGGTAACGGAGTGGACCGCCGCCACCGGCGGGGCCAGGGCCGCTTCCCTCTCCACGGCGTACTCCCCAGTCTGTGCTGCCATAAATCCTCCTCGCTCATGTGTGCAATGATTGTCATCAGGGGTGCTGGGCGACCATTATAATATATTTATGTTAGATACACTATTTCTTAGGGATAGTGAAAAACTTGACAAAGATTCGGGCGTCGTGTAGCCTTGCTTTCGTTCGGCAAAGGGCGGTTTGCCGCCATCCTCAAACTTGCTGCCCCGACCGCGCAAGTCGTGATCAGGGCAACAAACACCTTGACTAATTCAGATCTTAGGCTCTCAGCCTGAATGCCGCTGTGGCAATCCGCTAAAGCCACTTTTGATATGCAATCTTATGTGGGCAAAGGAAAGAACTGCAATTAACGAGAAGCAGTTGGGAAGGCAGGCTGCCTCGGCGACCAAGCCACAGCGGACGGAGCAAGCGTCTTCTGCGTTCGAACGAACTGCCCGCCGTGTTTTCGGCAACCAGCGAGAGTTCAAGACGAATCTTTCGCTGATTTCCATGTCCCTGCCCGGAGTCGTGTTGCTCTTCATCTTCGCCTACCTGCCGATGTTGGGCATCGTGATCGCGTTCAAGGACTATCGCTTCAATCCTGGCATCCTCGGCAGCGAGTGGGTCGGCTTTCAAAACTTCCGCTTTCTATTCGGAACCGACGCCGCCTTTCGCATCACCCGCAATACGCTGCTTATGAATCTGCTGTTCATCAGCACGATCACGATCTGCGCGCTGACTGTTGCGATTCTGATGAATGAGGCCTACCGCAGCCGCATGAGCAAGTATTATCAGACGATGCTATTTTTCCCCTACTTCATTTCGTGGGTGATTGTGAGCTACAAGGACCTGGCCGAAAAGTACGGCCTCGATCTCGATTCCATCACGAAGTGGGAGGACATGGAGCCTTGGTTGGCCGACGTGCGTGACGGCGAGGGCATCACTCCTGTGTTCGTCGCCGCGCCGGGCAGAGGGCTCTGGCTCTCGCAGTACTACGGCTATGATCCCCTGGATGACGGCATCGCTTTCCTGGGCATGAAGGCCGATGACGACACGCTGACCTCTGTAAACATGGTGGAGTCGGTCGAATTCCAGATGGCGGCCGAGTCGACCAAACGCTGGGTGGATGAAGGCTATATACCCCTGGAGCCGCTGCCCAATGACGAAGCCCAGTCCGCCTTCCGCGCCGGCCAGTACGCCACGGGCTATCATGTGGAAAAGCCGGGCAACGACGTTGAAGCGCAGAACGCCTACGGCTTCGAGTTTCTGAGCAAGAATCTGACTGTGCCGCTGATTCTTGACACCGCCGGCGCAACCGCCACCATGAACGCCATCTGCGCCACCTCCAAGAACCAGGGCAAGGCGATGGAGGTGTTGGAGGAGTTCAACACCAATGCCTACATCTACAACCTGCTCTCGCGCGGCATCGAAGGCACGCATTGGGTATGGGAAGATGAAGCCAACCAGGTGATGCGCTTCCCTGATGGCGTGGCCGGTGACACCAGCACATACAATCCGAACACCGACTGGATGTTCGGCAACCAGTTCAACGCCTACTACCGCGACGCCAAGCAGGTCGGCGCGTGGGAAGCCACCAAAGAGATGAACGACACAGCCTTCCCATCGGAAGCGCTGGCTTTGTGGTGGACCGGGAACCGATCAAGACTGAGATCGCCCAGACGATTGTCAACGAAGTCAACCGCCAGTTGCAGGAGTGGCGAGCTAAGAATCCCCGCTAAGGTTTAGCGAAACACATTGGCAGGCAACGCGACTCGGTTGCCTGCCACTTATTGTACCAGTGCCCTCAGCGTAGCTCTGCTCGCTGGGGGCGCTGCCACAATTGCGGCGAGCGCTATCTGAAGCGCGTCGCGCCTGCTCATCAAGATAGCCACTATCCCATCAAATAGGGGGAACCTCGTGCTAACTCTCACTGCCAGCGTCCCTCTCGGTGATCCGCCCGCCTGGGCTGTACTGGAGCGGACGCTTTTTGATGTGATGGACCGGTCGGTCTACCCCTTCCTGGACAAATACACCCATGCCGACGGGACGCTGATCTGGGCCGACACCTGGAAAAACTCGCGCGACGGCGCCGATGATCTGTACGAGAGTTCCTACAACTGGCCCCTCTACTACCTGCTCGGCGGCGGTGACCACCTGCTCACCTTGGGCCAGCGCCAGTGGGACGCCATCACCCGGCAGCTGACCCAACTCGGACCGGTCCTGGACGAGTACGAGCGGGGTTACGATCAATTTCACCAGGGCGAGAGCTACATCTACTTCTACTTCCTCTGCCTGGCCGACCCGACGAACGAGCGCAACCGCCAACGCGCCAGACGCTTTGCCGGCCTATACCTGAACGAGAATCCCAACTCGCTCAACTACGATCCCGAGCGCAGATTAATTCGCGCGCCGCACAACGGCAGCGGCGGCCCTCGCTGGGGTTATACCGACAGCCCGGAGCCGAGCTACGGTTGGAGCGCCGGTATGCGCACCTACGGCCTGCCCTACACCGACATCCCGGGGGGCTACGACTACGACGATCTGAAAGATCCCGCCCTGGCTCGTCGCATGGGCGATGCGATGCAGGAACGCATGGGCAAAGGGGACGTGGTCGGCAATCTGATGGTGACGAGTCTGATCGCCAACACCTTTCTGCTCACCGGCGAGGAGAAGTATCGCCGCTGGATGGTCGAGTATGTGGACGCCTGGCGGGAACGGGCCGCACGCAACACTCCCGTAAGCGAGCAGGCGGGGCAGACTGATCAACAAGGGCGGCCAAAGCCATCCCGCTTGCTGCCGGACAATGTGGGGCTTTCGGGCAAAATTGGCGAGTACCTGGACGGGCGCTGGTACGGCGGACTGTACGGCTGGAGTTGGCCCCACGGCTACTACAACATCGGCATGGCCGCGATCGTCAGCGGCGGAAACGCCTTTCTGCTCACCGGCGAGAAAAGGTATTTGGAGTTCGCCAACGACCAGTACGATGCCATTTGGGCGCTGGGAGAGATGCGCGACCCGCGCGAGGAGGCGATGAGCCTGCGCGGGCACTGGGTGGATCAACTGGCCGAGGAGGCCGAGGAAGTCTTCGTCGTCCCCTACCGGCACAATGACCAAGGCTGGTTCGACTATCAGCCCCTCTCGCCGGTCTACCCCACCGCCATCTGGAACCTGTCGATGGATCCCGCCGACTGGGAGCGGATTGAGGCGCTGCGCGGCGTAGAAAAATACGACTGGAGGCGCGTGCATGGATTCCGCAACAAGGAGGACAACGGCCACGAACAGCCCTGGCTGCGCTTCCTGGCGGGAGACAACCCCGACTACCCGGCGCAGATTCTGGCCTCGACCTACGCGCAAGTCTGCCGCCGACTGGACCTCATTCGCGAGGATGCGGCGGACCTCACACAGGTGAACATTCACCACTGGCAAGAGCACAATCCCGTTGTCACCGAGGCGCTTGTACAATTGACGCTGGGCGCGCCGCAGATCATCTACAACGGCGGGCTCCTCCACTGCCGGTTGCGCTATTTCAACGTGACGCGTAAGCGCCCGGGCCTGCCGCCGGACGTGGCCGCGCTCGTGACCAGGCTGGAGGCGGAGCGCACGGTGGTCGAGCTGGTCAACCTCAGTCCGCTTGAGCCGCGTATAGTCATATTGCAGGCAGGCGGCTTCGGCGAGCATCGCTTCAAGACTGTTCGCTACACGAAACGAACGGGTGAATATCCAGGCGATAGCAAGGCATATCACGCGCCAGCAGTGGAAAAAACGGTGGAGGATGCGACCGTCAATGACCTGTATTTGCAGGTCGAACTCCCACCCGCCACGCAGATCGAACTGGATATCAAAACGGCCCGCTATGTCAACGAGCCGTCGTACAAACTACCGTGGTAGCTATATCATTGCGTCCCCGCCCGCACGGGGCGCGGGAGAAGACTAGATGGAAATCACCGCCCTGGAAACGCTTTGCCTCTCTCGCATGCACGAACCGGAACGCCAGTGGTTCACCGCTCAGTACCGCACGGTGAAGGCCGATTGCGCAGTTGTGCGGGTCCACACGGACGGGGGGCCGGTTGGAATCGGCGAGGCCAGCGCCTACGGTGGACCGACGCGTATCGCCGAATGGGTTGACTGGCTGGCGCCAACGCTCATCGGCAAAGACCCAACAGACGCCGCCACCGCGCCCCATCCCAACGGCAGGAACCGCGCCCATGATGCGGCTGTAGCCGGAATCGACTGCGCCCTGTGGGACCTGCGCGGGCAGATCGAGGGCAAGCGGGTCAGCGAACTGCTCGGCGACAGCCCGGCTGACTCCGTGCCCATGTACGCGTCCAGCGGCTGCCGTTACGACTGGCGCAAGCAGCCGGTACAGTTGATTGAAGAGGCAACGGGTTATGTCGAGCAGGGCTTTCCTGCCATGAAATTTCGTATCGGCACGCAATGGGATTGGGACGGTGTAACGGTTGATCGCTTCCTCGGCCTGGTACGAGAGTTGCATCAGGAGGTGGCTGGGCGCATGGAGTTGGCTCTGGACGGCAACTGCCGCCTGACGATGGACGAGGCGCTGCCGATTGCCAGGGAGTTGGATCGGTTGGGCTTTGCCTGGTTGGAGGAGCCGATCCCGTGGAGCGATATCGACGGCTACGCCGCACTTGCGGCTGCCGTGGAGATGCCGGTGACGGGCGGCGAAAGCTTCACGACGTTGGAACAGTTTCGCCCGTACATTGAACAGCGCGCCTATGATATTGTCCAGCCCGACGCGGGCATCTGCGGCCTGACCGAACTGGTGCGCATCGCCGAGATGGTAGCGCATCACGGCCTCAAGCGCTTGCGTCCCTTTCGAGCAGGGGCGCATCTAACAATGTCCCCACTCCTGGCACAACGGGTTGATGGCGATGGCCCACGCTCATGCGATCGCCGCTCTGCCCAATCTGGAGATTCTTGAGGTCTGTCAGATTCAAGGCCCGCTCCAATGGGGCATTGCCGCAGAGCCGCCGCAGATGAGCGGCGGGCGTCTGCATCTGCCGGATCGTCCGGGGCTGGGTATAGAAGTAGCCGAGGACGTTGCCGAGCGTTACCCTTATATCGAAGGGCATTACGCGCTCACGATTGAGCGATAGTCGCAGCGGGCAGGTGCTCGCGCTCCCTAAAGGCGGCAAAGAATTTCCATGAAAAAACTACGTGTAGCTGTCGTTGGCATGGGCATTGGGAGGCCCAACGGCATCGCGCTGGCCAAAAATCCTCGCGCCGATGTCGTGGCGCTGTGTGATCTGGTCGAAGAGCGCATGACCGATTTTGCCCGGCTTCTGCCACAGCCCGATCAGATTCGCCTGTTTACCGATTTCGACGAACTCTGCCGCAGCCGGGAAGTCGATGCGATCTTTATCGGCACGCCCAATCAACTGCACGCGCCGATGGGCCTGAAGGCGGTTGCCCACGACAAACACGTGCTCGTGACCAAGCCGCTGGCCGACTCGGTGGAAGCCGCCGCGCGTCTGGTGGAGGGGGCGGAGGCGGCCGGGGTGGTCAACATGATGTCTCTCTCCACCCGCTTCGCCGCGGAAGTGCAGTACATGGGCGCGCTGGCACAGCAGGGGACGTTCGGCGAGCTATACTATGCCCGCGCCCGCAGCATCCGCCGCAACGGCATCCCGGCATGGAACACCGGCTTCATCCGCAAGGGAGGCGGGGCCTTCCGCGACATGGGCGTGCATGTGCTCGACTCGGCCTGGTGGCTGCTGGGGATGCCGCAGCCGCTGAGCGTGACCGGTGTGGCCGGTGCAAAGTTCGGGCCGCGCGGGCTGGGCTACTTCGGACGAAAGACGCCCAGCCAGGCATTGACCGCGCCGGAGAGCTACTATAGCCAATTTGCCGCTGACGACTACGCAGGCGGATTCATCCGTTTCCAGGACGGGAGCGGCCTGCAGGTGGAGAGCTTCTGGGCCTCCCATCAGCCCGGCGACTTGCAGATCGAGCTGTTCGGGACAGAGGCGGGCGCGCAGATACGGCCTCCGACTCTCTACACGAACGGCCCGGTCGCGCCCGCCATCCTGGAGACCGCGCATGAGTTCGGCGCCAAACCGCAGACAGGGCGCGATCTCAACAATGACGACCGCCCCCATGACATCACCTTCGAGGGACTTGGCGAGGTAAAGAGCCGGGCATGGAACGCCATCGCCGATCATTTCATCGCCTGCATTCTGGATGGCGTCCCCTGCCAAGCCCCCCTGCGCCATGGGTTGATCGTGCAGGAGATGATGGAGGGGCTGTTACGCAGCGCAGAAATTGGGCAAGAGGTACGATTTGACGATGACCGATTCTGATGCGCACCCGCCCAAACGGGGCGCGATGAGCAAGGAGGGAGAGATGCCGGTACTGAGTGAAAGAGATTGGGCGTTCTGGGAAGAGCACGGCTATGTCGTGATCCCGAATGCCGTGCCGCAGGCGAATCTGGACGCGCTGGTCGAGCGAATCTGGACATTCCTGGAGATAGAGGAGGCCGATCAGGAGTCTTGGTATAAGTACAAACCTTACACGCGTGAGGATCACTGTTCGCCGATCTCGCAGGCGGGCATGGTGGAGATGTACCAGCACCAGACGCTGTGGGACAACCGCCAGTATCCACGCGTGCATCAGGCTTTCAGTGAGATTCTGGGCACGGCGAAGCTGTGGGTATCGCTGGACCGGGCCAACATGAAGCCCCCGGCGCGGGCGGACAAACCGGAGTGGGGGCACAAGGGGATGATCCACTGGGACATCGACACGGCCGAGGTGCCACTGCAAGAAGGCGATGACATCGCCACAACCTGGCGCCCGGATCCTTCCACCACCGCGCCCCTTTCGGTCCGGCCTGAGGCGACCGCATCTGCCGCGCACTTGCCGAAGGCCGGAACCTGGGGCGCATCCAACCATTTGGGCGTACAGGGCGTGCTCTACCTGACCGACACAGGCGACGATCAGGGCGGCTTCCAGTGTATTCCCGGCTTTCACAGGACCTACTACGAGTGGGTGAAGAGCCAGCCGCCCGACCGCAATCCCCGCTTTCCCGACATGAACGGCCTGGAAATCAAGGTGGTGGACGGCAAGGCGGGTGATCTGGTCATCTGGCGCCGGCTGCTGGCGCACGGCAACGGCCATAACCGCTCGACGCGGCCGCGGCTGGCCCAGTATATCACCATGTCACCGGCCCAGGAGCAGGACGAGGCGCAGCGCGCAGCGCGCATCCTCTCGTGGCAGGAGTGCCGTCCGATGCCCAGATGGCAGGGTGATCCGCGCGATTGGGAGCACCGGAATCAGACGCCGGCCAGCCTGACTCCGCTGGGGCGCAAGCTGCTGGGGGTGGACTCCTGGGGATGAGTTCAGCTATTCGGCATGCGCGCCATGCCCGACAGCTGGGAGGCGCTCAGGCTGAACGTTGGATGCTGCAGCTTTGGACAGAACGGTCAACAGATAAAGTTTCAGACAGTTGAGGCGCGGCGCGTCGGTGATCTTCTCAAAGAAGAGCGCGCAGTAGAACAAGAGCGGCGAAAAGGCCATGTAGAATGGGTTGCCGACATAGACGGTCGCGGTCTGGCTAAGTCCGGTCTGTTGGCACAGTTTCGCTATCAGGGCGGCTGTATTGGCGCGATAATATGTGGGGAAGGATTCATGTTCAGGCCGCTGCAACAGGCGCGCAATCAGCCCGCTCTGGCTCCGTCCGCTCAGCAGACGGCTCAGCAGAGGAATGTAGTTATTGGCGTTGGTGGTAAAGAGGACGCAACTTCCCCCTGGCCGTAGAATGCGGGCAATTTGGGCAAAGACAGGCTCGGGACGCTCGAAATGCTCGACCGCCCACTGGCTGACGATCAGATCGAAGCAGTTGTCCGCAAACGGGAGCGCCTCACCGTCGGCCAGGACAGGATAGGCCACAGCGCGGTTGTGTTGCAGATCGGCCAAGCTCAGGTCCACGCCCACGGAGCGTTTTGCGCGCTGGATCTGCTCAGCGGCCAAGCTCGTGCGTCCGCAACCGAGGTCGAGTAGCAGCGTCTCCGGCGTCACCAGGTCGGCGATCAAGTCCTGATACTGCTCACCGGCGTTACGGAAGCCGGGATACCAGCGCGCAAAGATCTCCTGACAGGTGCGGAATTGCCTGGTCGTCGTGAAGTCGGCCATGTCCACTGTCTCCGAAATACGAGGAGTGAAATTTTCTCTCTTCTCTTTCCTTTTCACTCACTCCTCTGCGTATGCCCCTTAGTTTAGCTCCGTTGTTTTGAACGCCCAATTGCCCTGGAGTAGAATGTTCACATTGCGCGACAGTTCAGCTTCTCTCCCTGCGCAAAGACAAACGATAGCGATGAAACCTTGCGTTTCGCATTGCACTCCACCGCCGCAGATCAACAGGCTGCCGTCTCTTCCCACACAGGCACTCCCTTACCCAACACTACGGGGACGGGGCCTGGCTATCAACTGTGCATCTGTCTCCTGCTGCTATTGGGATTTTCTCTGCGCCTTGTCATGTTGGATCGCTTTCGCTTTCATCAGGATGAGGCGCTCTACAGCTACTGGGCGCTGCACTTTCTGCACGATGATCCCAATTTTCTCAAACAGTGGATAGATAAGCCACCTCTGTTCATCTGGCTGCTTGCCTCCAGTTTTCAGGCATTCGGCGCGTCAGAGGCGAGCGCACGGCTGCTGAATATCGGGATCAGCACACTCACGATCCCGATTGTCGCCGCCATGGCCAGGCAGGCGTGGACGGCCAGCGCGGGCCTGGTGGCAGCGGCGGCGTATGCGCTGAATCCATTTGCGATCAGCTATAGCCCGACCGCGTTCACCGATCCCCTGTTGGTGCTGGGGGGCGTCTGTTCAGTTTACGCGGCGCAAAGACGGCGTCCGTTCTGGGCCGGTCTGTGCCTGGGCGGCGCGCTCATGGCCAAGCAGCAGGGCGTTTTCTTCGTCCCGCTGACGCTGGCCGTTCTGTTCGCGGGAAACTTGAATGCCAAGTCAGCCGCGAGCGGCCTCTTGCGCTTTGGCGGCGGGTTGGCCCTGACAGTCTTGCCGATTCTATACTGGGACAGTCTGCGCTGGGCGGTCGCGCCGTCGCCCTGGGATTTGGGCATACGCAACTATGGCGCGCTGGAGATCGTCGCGCTCACGCAATGGCCGGGCCGCGTTGCCCGCATCGCCCAACTGCTCTGGTATCTGGCCGCCAATCCGATCGTGTGGATCGTCCTGGCCGTCGCGCTGGCGCTTGCGGTCTTGCGCGGGCGGTTGCAAAATGATAGTGCGTGCGAGACGCCTGCGCTCCCGGAGGCGACCAGGGTCATTGCTGTCCTGCTATGTGGATGGATCGGGGCCTATTTGGGTATCCATGCCGTTGCCAGTCTGCCGCTCTGGGATCGATACTTCCTCCCGACTGCGCCCTTTTTTGCCGTCCTGATCGGGTGGATCGGCGCAAGGATACTCGCTGCCCGTTCCACCTTATGGAGACGAGCCGTGATCGGGCTATGGATTGTGCTTCTGCTGCCCGGCGCGGTCCACGCGGCCAGGGGCGACCTCCCGATAGGTAGCGATCATGGCGCGTACGATGGCCTGCGGGAGGCATTTGTCTGGCTGGATAGCAATAGCCCCGCCGAGTCAGTTCTGTACCACCAGGCGCTGAGTTGGCACCTGCGCTTCTATCTCTATGAGGAGCCAGGTGAACGCCGCACGACCTCGGCGTCAGCTGCTGCGTTTCCCCGCCTCCTGGAGCGGGAAGCGCGCTGGTTCGCAAGCCCGGTCTCGCTCGCCGATGATGCCGCCAAAATAGCCCAGCGCCCAAAGTTCGTCATCGTTCCGACCTGGCAGCCGCTGCGAAACAGAGAGCCGCATCTGGCCGCACGGGGTCTGGAGATGATGCAGAGACACAGGGTCGAGCAGTTCACTATCTATGAACTTATGTTACACAGTCGTTGACGGAGCGGGTAGAAAGTGGTTCAATGCGCCTCTGCTCCAAAGAGGCGCGCAAGGTCAGGAGGCGAGACATGATGCCAGTCAACGGGAATTCTGCTGATTCTGCCCTGCTTTCGCGAGCGCAGGGTTGCCTTCTCGGTCAGTTGATCGGGGACTCTCTCGGCAGCCTTGTGGAGTTCAAGCGACCGGAAGAGATTCGGCGGCGTTACCCCAACGGCGTCCGCGACATGGCCGACGGAGGCACGTGGGGCACGATCGCGGGACAGCCGACGGACGATTCCGAGATGGCGCTACTGTTGGCGCGAACTCTGGTTGCAAACGGAAGGTTCGACGCGGCAGAAGTGAAGAAAGCCTACATCTTCTGGCTGAACTCAGATCCTTTCGATTGCGGTACGACTATCTCCAGCGGCTTGACCGGCTGGCACAGTCCCGATAGCCAGGCCAACGGCGCGATGATGCGGATCAGCCCGTTGGGTATTTTCGGGGTCAACTACGAGTTGGAGCAGGTGGCGGAATGGGCGCGGCAGGACGCGGCGATTACCCACATCCATCCGGTCTGCCAGCAGGCCAACGCGCTGTTCGCCATGGCGATTGCCCACGCTGTGCGCACGGGATGCAGCGCCAGTAAACTCTATGAGCAGGTCGTCGTGTGGGCGGACGAGATGGACGCGCACACGCGCCTGAAAGAGACGATTGCCAGGGCGGCCGATTCGCCGCCGGACGATTTTGTTCGTTTTCAGGGATGGGTGCTGATCGCCTTTCCCAATGCGCTGTGGCAACTCCTCAATGCCAGCGATGTCGAAGAGGGCGTGGTGGACACGATTATGCGCGGGGGCGACACCGACACGAACGCGGCGATATGCGGGGCGCTGTTGGGCGCTGTGCATGGACGGGAGGCGATCCCCGGTCGGTGGGTCGAGACGATACGCAACTGCCGTCCACAGGCGGGCGCTGCGAACGTGCATAAGCCGCGGCCGGAATGTTTCTGGCCGGCAGATGCCCTGGAGTTGGCGGAACAGTTGATTGCACACACAGATTGAAGCTGAAAATTGGAGAACGGGAATGGAAGAGATGAAACGGGTGGAACTGTTGACACCGGAGCTGGAGGAGTTGGCGCCGGTTGTACGCGATGGATTGCAGGCCAACTACGCCCACGTCGAAGTCGAGGTGACCGATTGCCCCGACCTGCGGACGCTGGGCTGCGCCACCGCCGGCCTCGGCGGCTCCACCGTCCTGCTGGAGGTGGGCGGCGAACCCTACGCGCACAATCCCAGCTATCGGCACGTTACCTTCGATATGGCGCAGATGGCACACGACTGCGGGCAGCCGGAGGGGAGCATTCTCGGCGCGGGCATGGCCTACCCTGGCGCATTGGATGGACATTGCGGCGAGATGATAGCGACGTTGCAGGCAGGTGGCGTCAACCGCTCCAGAGTGGCGCGGGTGGGCCGGCAACAGGAATGCATCGTCGAACCGTATAGGTCGACGCGCCATAGCGGCCTCTCCAATCTCTTCCTGTCGGAGGGGCGGCCGGGCGCGGCGCTCAAAGTAAGTGTGGAAAAGCGGATCGGAAGCGAAGGCTCCTTCACCCAGGCGCTGCGCAAGAGCCTGCAAGCGCATTCGGAGATCGGCGCAGGGTGTACGCCGCCCCACAGCAAGCAGGTGGGCATGGGCGGTGTCTTTGTCGTCGAAGCGGGCCAGATCCGCTCCCATATCATGCCGGATTACGAGTGCATCGCCCACCGTTATTACGACACGCAGTCCGAAAAGGTGACCGCCGACTTTCTCCAGTTCTATGAACACATGGGGCCGGACCTGCTCTGCCTGGCCGTCTTCTGGACCGGCGACCCCACCGGCGGGCGGCTGCACCTGCGCGAATCCGGCGAGCATACCCACTTCTTCAATCTGGGCGGCCATAACCAGGCGGGGCATTACCACTATGACGTAAGCCCGGACACGATTCGCTACACAGGCTACTTCAACACGGCGGCTGAACTGGTGCGCATCGGCGACATATATGCAGAACTCGAAAGAGGCGCAAGGCAACTGTCACAGACGAACAAGGAGCCGAGATGAAGATTCAGGAGATCAGCGCGGTCGGCCTGCGCGGCGCGACGCCGGAGGGCGGTTGGAGCGAGGAGTTGAAGGAGGAGGACTGCATCCACACGCTGGTATTCGTCGAGACGGACGAGGGCGTCAGCGGTTGCGGCTCCGTCTTCACCAACGATGGGCTTGTGTTGGCCGCGCTGGAGGTGCTGCGTCCGCTGCTGATCGGCCAGTCCGCCATCGAGCCGGAGCGGGTGAGCGAGCGTCTGCACCAGAACACATTCTGGCTGGGACGCGGCGGCAGCGTCACCCACACCATCAGCGGCATCGACATCGCCCTGTGGGACATTCTTGGCAAAGTAACCGGGCAGCCGGTCGGTCGGCTCTTGGGCGGGCGCTACCGTGAGCGGGTACGGCCTTACGCCTCTCTGCTGATGGACGACCCTGACCCGCTGCGGGACGAACTGCAACGCTGGAAGGAGCAGGGCTTCCGCGCCTTCAAGATGGGGTGGGGCCCCTTTGGCCGCGTGAGCGACAGGCTGGATGAGGAGATCGTGGCGACGGCGCGGGAGGTCGTGGGCGACGACAACCAGTTGATGGTAGACGCCGGCGGCAGCGATGCGCACTGGCAGGGCCGCTATACGTGGGCGCTGCGTTGCGCGCAGATGCTGGCCGATTACGGCGTGGACTGGTTCGAAGAGCCACTGCGCCCGGATGATCTGGAGGACTTCATCCATCTGCGCCGCAACACGACCATCCCTATCACCGGCGGCGAGGTGCTGACCCGGCGCCAGTCGTTCCTGCCCTTCTTGCAGCGGGGTGCATTCGATATTGTGCAGCCGGATGTCGCCAAGGTGGGCGGCATCAGCGAGGAGCGACGCATCGGCTGGATGGCGCAGGAGAATGGCGTGCGCCTGATTCCGCACGGCTGGAACACGGCTCTGGGGCTGGCAGCCGATCTGCAACTGGCCTCGGCCCTCGCCGATACGGACCTGGTGGAGTACAAGACCGGCGCACCTTACATCGACGAAATCGTGGTCGGCGGCTGGCAACTGGACGCCGATGGGATGCTGACGATTCCCGATGGGCCGGGGCTGGGGATCGAGTTGGATATGGACGCGGTGGCGCGTTATACATAAGGGACACGGTGTGGACAGGACTTACGCATTGCGTAGTGCGCAATGTGTGGGCTGGAGGGCATCCTTTCACACGGCCAGACGCGTTCGCCAGATGCGCAACTGTTCTTTGCCCAGGAGGAGCCACCAGATTGTCACGGTCTCGGCGCTGAAACCGGCCAGCAGAGCCGCCACACCGCGGGCCGCGCCCTGCACGCCAAACAGCGGCAGGATCAGCAGGGCAACGAAAATGGCGCCGACGCGCATCGGCGCGGTGACAGCCATCGGCAGCGTGCGCCGCTCCATAAAGGCGATGCTGTGGAAATAGGCGCGGTGTACCACCACGAACGGGAAGATTGAGTAGATTTGCAGGGGCGCGCGGCTGAGTTCGGCCAACACTGGCGACAGGCCGATCACCTGCTCCAACAACACCGTTCGCAGCGGCGTCCAGAAGAGCAGGACGCAGATGACGATGGCGACGAACCCGCACCAATAGGCGTAGCGCAGAAAGGGGCGATAGGAGCGCACCTCAGCATAGAAAGGCGGCATGAGCGCGCGCAGTTCGTTCAGCCAGCGGTAGGGCCACTGTCCGAGCGTGTAGGCGACGGTCAGCACGGCCATGGCTTCCGCGCCATCGACGCCGCGCACGACGAACAGGTTGATGAGCGGTCGGCTGAACTCCTGCATAAAGTTCATCAGCGCCAGCGGCCACGTGAAGCGCAGGATCGCCATGTAGGAGATCGGCGCACGATCCAGTTGATCCGGCAAGCCGCTGGCGTAATAGCGTGACAGATACCAGAGGACTGCGGCGCATTCGGTCAGCATTGCGGCATAAAGTACCAGGATTGGCAGCCAGATTGGATGCGCGCGGACTGCTTCGACCTGGAGCAGAACGACGACGGTCGCGAAGCCCGCGGCAACGCTCAGAGCAGTGGCAATGCTGACATGACCGGTGCGTTTGCCGCGCGTCAGCACGCCGATACCGAGTTGTGTGACGCCCCGCAGCATGGGCATCGGCAGTAGCCACACCATCATGGCGCGCACGAGTTGGCCTGTGTCGCCGTCGATCTTGTGCAGACCCTCCAGCAGGTGGCGGCTGAGTGACGTTCCGCCGAGCAGCCACTGCACGGCCATCATCAACACAGCCAGGGCGCCGACATAGTGCAAGCCCCGCCAGAAATCCCGCTTATCTTCCATCAGCACCAGCCCGGCATAACGAACCTGCGCCAGCGGGCTGGACAGCGCCGTCACCAGCCCCCACGCCAGACCAAAGGCGGCCAGCACGCGCGTGGCGTCGGGCATCCGCGCCATGCCGGCATTGATAATCTGCGCGCCGAATTCAATGATGAGAATTGTAAAGATCAGGGGCAGGAGGAAGCGTGTAAAGCGCAGGTACATAGGATGCGGGCCGGACATTGCGTATTGCCTGCTTCGCAAGAGAAAACGAGAAGGCCTCCTGGTCGCTGAAAACCCGACCCGTGGATGACAGAAAGAGAATGCGTAGCAACAGGGATTATCACACAGGCCAGGACTGCACGCTAACAGATGGGCCATGCGCATCTCTGGCTTCTAGGTGTGCATCCCAATGTATTGTGTGTCAGGGTGTATCCAGGATTATTGTGGGTGCATGCCAATTGATTGTCCGTCATGTGAGGCAAAACCCATCGACCTGGTCGAAGCCGCCAATGGTCAGGCAAATCTCCCCAGTGATCTGGGATATACGCCCTGTGAGAGGGTGCATCCCAGATTTGGGGACATCCCCCTGGGAACGCGGGCGTCTCGCCCGCAGCCCGTGTCGCTGGCCAGAGACACGCCCCAAACCCGCCCCCATTTTGAACTGCACCCTGTGAGAGGCCCGGCCGCACACCAGTACAAGAGTGTGGTATAATGTCAGTCGTGCAGGCATCCGGCCGAGCCGGACTCCGCTGCATTCCCTGGCCGCCTGCCGGCAGCGGCGGCCTCCGCAACCGCAAACAAGACGTTCCCCTTCGTATAGTAATCGGGGGGGGGGGGGGTAAAAGCGGACAAAGCGGACATTTTTTCCTGAATGTATAGTAATCGCGCTCCTATAGAGAAGCGGTAGCGCATTCAACATACCTCTTCTATCAGTGCAGGAAAGCCCGCTCCGGCAGAGGCGCGGCAAGAAATCCCGGTTGGCATTTTGAAGATTTCTTGGCGGAACTGTCTTTCGTCCAACGCCATTGCAAAAAATCTTCAAGACTGGCCCTCCCCACCTCCTCCGTTCCTAACGTCAGCAAGCCTCCCGCATTCCCAGAGCAATCATGCAAAAATCTGAGATACCCTCGACTATGGGAATGCTTTGACAACGACCAGTGCGTATGCAACAATCGAGGATGAGACAGTGGAAGTCTCACTCCTCGTATGTCGCTGTGCAGGAGGGCTTGCAGGCGAATAAGTTCCCAGGAATGGCAATGGGCGTTACGACACCGGATTGGGTGAAGCACGCAGTCTTTTATCAAATTTTCCCGGATCGCTTCTGCCGCAGCCCCCGATTGCAGCACCCACCGGGGATCCGTTTCCAGCCTTGGGGCGCGCGGCCAACGGAGCGAGGCTTCCAGGGCGGCGATCTGCTGGGCATCGTTGACCGGCTGGACTATTTGGCGGAACTGGGTGTCAGCGCCCTCTATCTGAATCCGATCTTCAGTTCGGCGTCTAACCACCGTTACCACACCTTCGACTATATGCAGGTGGATCCGCTCCTCGGTGGGGAGGCCGCATTTCGCGAGCTGCTGGACGAAGCCCATGCGCGGGCGATGCGCGTTGTGATCGACGGGGTCTTCAATCATACCGGACGCGGCTTCTGGGCATTCCATCACATCCTGGAAACGGGCAGGAGTTCGCCGTATGTGGACTGGTTCCGCGTGCGGGATTGGCCGTTGCGCCCGTACCAGTACAGCGAGGAGAAGCCCCACAATTATGCAGCCTGGTGGGAGAATCCCGCGCTGCCGAAACTGAACGTCAGCAACGCCGGTGTGCGTAAACATCTGCTGGAGGTCGCCCGCCACTGGATCGCGTTCGGAGCGGACGGCTGGCGGCTGGACGTGCCGGAAGAAATCAACGATCCGCTTTTCTGGCAGGAGTTCCGTCAGGTGGTCAAGGAGACCAATCCCGACGCCTACACGGTGGGGGAGATCTGGCATGAGGCGGAGGAGTGGTTGCGCGGGGATCGCTTTGACGCGGTGATGAACTACGTCTTCAGCCGCGCGGCCTACGGCTACTTCGGCGCGCAGACGCTGCGCCGCGACTATCGGCCCGGCGGCTTTGCCATCGAAAAACTGGACACCGCGGCCTTCGCCGCGACCGTTGAGAGGATGCTGGAACGCCACGATTGGCAGGTGGTGACCGCCCAACTCAACCTGCTGACCAGCCACGATACCGCGCGCAGCCTGTGGACCTTGAACGGCGACGCAAGCGGCGTGCGCCTGTGCACGCTGCTGCAGATGACGCTGCCGGGCGCGCCGTGTATCTATTACGGCGAGGAGATCGGTATGAGCGGCGGCCCCGATCCCGGCTGTCGCGGCGCGTTTCCGTGGGGGAATGAACGGCTTTGGGATGGCGAACTGTTCGACTTTTATCGACAGGCCGTCAAACTCCGGCACAGACGCCCGGCCCTGCGCACCGGCGCTTACACAACACTCGTTGCCGCCGGCGATATATTCGGATTCAGCCGCTCTCTCTGCGCTGGCCAACGCCCAGACAGCGCCAAGTCGGACGAAGACCGCCTGCTCGTGCTGTTCAACCGTGCAGAATCTACGGCGCGGCTGGCCGTTCCTCTGGGGACGGGCGCCCAAATGACCGGCGATGGAGGGGACGGCAACGACACGGATGACAACGCCGCAGGTTCTCCTTCATCCCAACCATCGTTTCGCGTCATCTGGCCCCCGGAGGCGTCCGGTCAGATACATAGCGCCCACAACGGAACGCTGTGGGACCTGAAGATTCCTCCCAGACAGGCGTTGATTCTGGATGGGTCAAGTTCCTGAGAGTGCGCCCCTGTTTGAAAAGGCCGTGGAGACGCAATGGAAACGGTTAAGATCATCCTCAACTCTTACGCGGGACGTGGGCGCGGCGGGCGCGCGTCCGCCGCGATTCAGGCGGCCTTCCGCCGCGGCAATGTTCCCTTCGATTTGACGGAGACCAAAGCGCCGGGGGATGCTACGTCTCTGGCGCGGCGCGCCCGACTGGACGGTTACGAGATCATCGCCGCGGCCGGCGGCGACGGAACCATCCATGAAGTGGTCAATGGCCTGGCCCTGACGACGCCGGAGGACGAGACGGTGCGGGGACTGGCCGTTCTGCCGGTGGGAAGCGGCAACGACTTTGCCGATGTGATCGGCGCAGCCCGAGAGTTTGATGCGGCCGTTCATGCCATCCGCCAGGGCAACACCCGCCGCGTCGATCTGGGGCTGGTCGAAGCGTTCGACGGCAGAAACTCCTTGAGGCGCTATTTCGACAACAATCTTGGTATAGGTTTTGAGGCGCAGGTAACGGTTGAAAGCCGCAAAATCAAGCGGCTTCGCGGTTTCGCCATCTATCTGTGGGCGGCGCTGCGCGCCCTGCGAGCCTATGACCAGCCCCGTTTCGAGATCGGATGGACCGACGGCGACGGCAAAACCCACGAAGTCGCTAAGCCAATGTTGCTGATCAGCATCGGCAATACGTGCCGCACAGGGGGAGCCTTCTATCTCACGCCGGACGCGGTGATGGACGACGGGCTGCTCGATCTGGCCTTTGCCGATGCGCTCTCACAGCTTGGCATTCTGAATCTCTTGCCCAAGGCAATGACCAGGACTGGGCTATACGGTCAGAAAACCGTGCATTTCAGCCGACTGCGCTCCGCTTGCATCGCGGCCGAGCAGCCCGTTCCCGTGCATACCGATGGCGAGATTCTATCGCGTGGGATCGAGAAACTGTCTGTTACAGTCCAGCCGAGTCGACTGCAAGTACTCGTGTAAAATTCCCCACAGACGCCCCTTCTGTTATAATATCAGCGGCGGATCAAAACACTACCCCACCGCAGAAAGCAGTGCTTCAATGCGCCTCTGCCGAGCAGCGGCGCGCGATCTTGCCAGTCAGCAGCGCGAAAGAGTACAGGTAGATTTTGACAGCATCAGAAAAGATCGGCGCGGCGGCAGCAGAGACAGAGTCGGCCCCGTTGACCGTTCCAGCTACATCCAGCAGCGCATTGCTGGACGCCCGTTTTTGGCTGGAGCTATCCCCGTGGCGCATCTCTGCCGCCTGGTCGTTGGCGGCGGCGGCGTTGGCCGCGGGAATCGGCGATGTGAGCCGAACCGTCTCCCCGCAACTTCTGGTGCTTCTCTTCCTGCTGGTCGATCCGCTTTGGGGGAACATGTGGGGCGGGCTTGCAACGCCCGAGGCTCTGCCCCGAATACAGCAGACGATTCTACACAGACGATCCTGGCTGCCCTATCTGGCCCTTGGGTCGCCCGCTGCGCGTCTGTTCGGCCTGCACGGCCCCGGTGTTCTCTCGATCCTGGCGCGGGCATGGTTGCCCAGCGTTCTTGCCGCGTTCATGGTTGCCTTTGTTATCGGCATTCCGGCGGTCTGGGCGACGCTTCTGGTGCTTGGCATCGCCGTGAGCGGCTGGCTTCAGCGTCACGTGGCGCTGATCTCAGTCTCCGTGCTGCACAGCCTTGTCGTCGTCGCGGCGCCCTGGCTCCTGGGCATGACCCTCTTCGGCCTCGATCCCTGGAGCGGCTACCACTGGGCGCTGGTCCTATTGTGGACAGTGCATGTGTGGGGCGGCAACCGCTGTCTGGAGTCGGCCGGCGCGCGCGTCGGCCCGAGGATCGCTCTCTGGGCGGTGGGGCTGGCTCAAACTGGCATTGCGCTCTTGCTGATTGTCGGCCAGGCTCCTCTGCAACTGGCCGTGCTGAGCATCCTGTGGCTGGCAACCTGGTTGGCAATCTATCGCGGCCGGTCGCTTGTCAGCGTCCAGGCTTCGTGGACGGCGGCCTTGCTGGTCAGCGCGGCGGCCATGACGCAGACGACTTTCTGATCCGGAGACCAATCAGCCAGGGTCCGTGCCGGAAGAGATAGACAGGATGCCGGCAGACTGCCCATTGCCGAACGGAACTTCCCATGCCGGTCAGGCGTCTTACTTGTAGACAACCCTGTGCTTGCAGGAGTGGCGAATGATCGAGTTGCTGCGATCAGGACAATTCGATGCGTCTCTGCTACAATGAGGAGCTTTAGCGCAAATGCCGCTGGCGTATCCGGTATTCTTATCCTTTACAGCGCCGACACTTGTACAGACTGGCTGCCGACATTTGCTCTGCGTCCAGACCCAGGTTTCAGGAGAATGTCGTGAGTGCTCCACCCCTGTCCCATTTCACCGGCATCGAAAGTCTGACGAGCGAACAGTTTTGGGGCCTGTTGAAACTTGCAAAACAGTTGAAGGACGAGTGGAGGCAGAGCGGACGCAATGAACCGATCCTGACGGGCAAATCGCTGGCGATGCTCTTCGAGAAGCCATCGCTGCGCACGCGCGTCAGCTTTGAAATGGGCATGCAACATCTGGGCGGCTATGCGTTCTATCTCAGCCCGGCAGAGATCGGCCTGGGCACGCGTGAAAGCCCGGCGGATGTGATCCGTGTGTTGAGTGGATATGTGGACGGGGTGATGGCGCGCGTCTTTGCCCATCGCCACATCGAAGAGATGGTGGAATGGGGCAGCGTGCCGATCATCAACGGCCTGAGTGATTACAGCCACCCCTGCCAGGCCCTGGCGGATGTGTTCACGATCTGGGAGCAACTCGGCACGGTGGAGGACAAGACAGTGGTCTACGTGGGTGACGGCGCCAATAATGTTGCCACCAGTCTCCTGATGGCTGCGGGCAAGGTCGGGCTGAACGTGCGCGTCGTTGCGCCGCAGGGCTACACTCCTTCGCCGGACGTGTTGACCGCGGCGGAAGCGGAGGTCGAAGTTACCGACGACCTGGCCGGTGTGCGCGGCGCGGATGTCCTCTACACCGATGTCTGGATCAGTATGGGAGATGAAGATGAACGGGAGGAACGGATGGCCGCCTTGCCGCCCTATCAGGTCAATTCAGAGTTGGTGCAACGCGCCCAAAATGAGGACGTGCTCGTTATGCACTGCTTGCCGGCCCACCGCGGCGAAGAGATATCCGACGCCGTCGCCGACGGTGACCGCAGTGCCCTCTTTCCGCAAGCCCACAACCGATTGCACGCGCAGAAGGCGGTTCTCGCCCATCTGCTGGGGGGAGTGGAACTGCCGTAGCAAGTACTTTGCTTCTGGTTTTTAGTAACTGGCGCGCACGCATGGGGTTACTAAGAACTAGAAACTGAAAACCAAAAAACTGGTGTCTTATGACCGACTTTCTGGCAATTCTCAGTCGTCTTTCAGATTGGCAGAACCTTGTTGACCTGCTCCTGGTCACGCTGATCTTCTACGCGCTGTTGCGGCTCCTGCGGGGAACACAGGCCGTACAACTGGTGCTCGGAATCCTGATCATCGGCGTTCTGGTCTTTGTCATCACCCGCACGGTGGAGCTGACCGCCTTCAGTTGGCTGTTACGCAGCAGTTCTGTGGTGATATTTGTGGCGATTCCGGTCATTTTCCAGCCGGAAATTCGCCGCGTTCTTGAGCAAGTAGGCCGGAGAACGCCATTCTTCTTGCGCCGCAACAATGGCGGGACCGAGCCGTTGATCAATGAAATCGTACGCTCCTGCGAGCAGTTGTCGGCGCGCCGGCACGGGACGCTCCTGATTATGGAAGGCAGCGGCGGCCTGATGGAGTATATCGACAGGGGTGTTGAGATCGATGGTGAAGTTACGGTAGAGCTGCTGCTGACGATCTTTTTCCCGGGCACCGCCTTGCATGACGGCGCAGTCATCATCCAGAACGGCAAAATTGCGGCTGCGTCCTGCATCCTGCCGCTGACCAATCGTAACATTGCGGACCGGCAGATGGGCACGCGCCACCGGGCAGCCATCGGAATCACCGAACTCACCGACGCGATGAGCGTGGTCGTGTCCGAAGAGACCGGGGCGATCTCGATTGCGGCCGGTGGGCGCATGGCGCGTCGCTTGGATTCGAACGAGCTACGGCGCAGGCTCACAGAGTTCTATGATCCCAGGCCGATTATGGGCAACGCGGAGACTGAGGCATATCTGGCTGAAGGCCAATGATTTCCGATCCGAGTGTGACAAACTTTCGCTTTGGCGCCTTCATTAGGGGCACGATCGCCGAAGTTGCGTCAAACGATTCAATCGTACCATGAGACAGACCACGACACTGCTTCTGTCGGTGCTTTTGGCATTTGCAGTCTGGCTTATCGCCATCGATCAGGAAAACCCACTGCGTCGGCAAGAATATGAGCAGCCGATTTTGATCGAGGTGCGGAATATGGGTGAAGGCTTGCAGAGCCTGCAAGACCTGACCAGTCGCACGGCGATGCTGACGCTGCGAGCGCCGCAACGCACTCTGGAATCGCAACAGGCGGACGATTTCAGCGCGGTCATCGATCTGGCCGACCTGCCGGAGGGCAGCCATGAGGTGCAGGTGGATGTCACCGCACTGAACCCGGACGTGGAAATCATCGCGCACGAACCGCGTCAACTGCGGGTACAGTTGGAGCCGGTGATCTCCAAGGTCGTTGAGGTCGAGGTAGAGGTGATGGACAGCGCGGCGTTCGGGTACGATTGGCAGGAGCCGCTGGCAGAACCGGCCGAGGTGGAGATCAGTGGCCCGCGCACGCAGGTGGAGCAGGTGCGCTCGGTGATTGCCGCAGTCTTTTTGCGCAATGCCAAGAGCCAGGTGGAACAGAATCGGCCGCTCAGCCCCCGCAACGCCCAGAACCTGGAGGTGGAACGGGTCAAAGTTGATCCGGGTACGGCTCGCATCGTTGTGCCTGTGGTGCAGCCGCCCGGCCGCAAAGAGGTGGTCGTGCGCGCCGATGTGAAAGGCTTGCCTGCGCCAAACTACCGGCTGACCGGTGTGAAGGTAGAGCCGCTGACGGTTGTTCTGCTTGGCAGCCCCAGCGCGCTGCGCGAAGTTCCCGGTTATGTGGAGACGACGCCGCTCCTCATTGAGGGCGCAATCGGAGAGGTGCGGGAGCAACTTCTCCTGGTCCTGCCGGAGAACGTCTCAACGCTTGAGAACAGTGTCCTTGTCACGGTCGGCGTGGCCCCGCTGGAGAGCAGCCTGACCGTCACCCGCCACCCGGTCGTCCAAGGTACGAGCAATGATATGCGCACCATTGTTTCGCTCGATGAGGTGGAAGTGATCGTGAGCGGCCCCCTGCCCCGGCTGGAACTGCTCGGCCCGGAAGACGTGCGCGTAGTGCTCGACGTAACGGGACTGTTGCCCGGCAGCCATGTTGTCCAGCCGACGGTCGTCGTGCCCGAAGGCATCGTTGAGGAGGGCGTGATCCCCGAAGCGATCGAAGTGCTGATCGAATCCCTGATCACACCGACTCCCACGCCGACGCCGGAGCCGGTCGAGACGGCTGAGCCGCCATCCACGCCCGATCCAGGGACAAGTGAAACGCCGCCGGCAGGGGAAACAGCGGTGCCGTCGCCCGTGCCTGAGCCGGAAACAACTGAGCCGCCGCCCACAGAAACGCCCGCGCCGTCCAATTGAACTGAGATGAAACAGCCAAAAGCAGTGATCGCGCTGGTGGGTCGCCCCAATGTGGGCAAATCGACCCTGTTCAACCGGCTCATCGGCGCCAGAACAGCGATAGTCGAGGATCTGCCCGGCACGACCCGCGACCGGCTCTACGGGGAGGCGGAGTGGAGCGGGGTCGCCTTCATTGTCATCGACACAGGCGGCCTCGAAGCGCAGAAGACGGCCGAGTATCGGGCTGCCCGACCGAGCGTCGCGCCCCTGGCGCGGGACTCCGCCAGCTACGTAACGGAGATTACGAACCAGGCCCGCATCGCGGTGGACGAGGCCGATGTGATCGTCCTGGTGGTGGACGGAAAGGATGGCTTGACAGCAGCCGACGAGGATTTGGCGGAGTATCTGCAACAGACGACGAAGCCGATCCTTCTGGCGGTGAACAAGGCCGAGAGCGAAGAGCGCCAGTTCAACGCGGCGGAGTTCTGGGCGCTGGGGATCGGTGAACCGATCGCAATCAGCGCCTTTCACGGCATTGGCGTTGGCGACCTGCTCGACCTGATCGCGGCCGAGTTGTCTGACAGCCCAGCCACGGATGGGGAGGACGATGAAGGTGTAGCCGTCGCCCTCGTAGGCAGACCGAATGTCGGCAAGAGCAGTCTGCTCAACACGCTGATCGGACGGGATCGGGCCATCGTCAGCGAGATTGCCGGCACCACCCGCGATCCCATCGACACGGAAATGGTCTACCACGGCCAGAAGATCACGCTGATCGACACGGCAGGGATCCGGCGGCGTGGACGCGTGGAGCCGGGCATCGAGAAATACAGCGTGCTGCGAAGTATGCGCAGCATCGATCGCGCCGATGTGGCCCTGCTGCTCATCGACGGCGTGCAGGGCGTCACCGCGCAGGATGCCCACATCGCCGGTCATGTGCTGGAGGCGTATAAGAGCGTCGTCGTTCTGGTGAACAAATGGGACATCGTGGAGAAGGACACGCAGACGATGGTGGAATATACGCGAGAGGTACGCGCCGATCTGAAATTTCTCGATTACGTGCCGGTGCTCTTTATCAGCGCCCTGACGAAGCAGCGAGTGCAGAAAGTTCTGCCGACCGCGCTGGCAGTTGCGGCTGAGCGGCGCTATCGCATCCCCACCGCGGAGCTGAACGGGGTCATTCAGGATGCTTATCACCGTTCACCACCGGCCACCAAACTGCTGCGGCCCCTGCGCATCTACTACGCAACCCAGGCCAGCGTTGAGCCGCCCACATTTGTTCTCTTTGTCAATGACCCGGAGTTGGCCCACTTCAGCTATCTTCGCTACCTGGAAAATCAGCTGCGTCGGCACTACCCGTTTGTGGGCACGCCGATCCGTATTCGCCTGCGGCCCCGCTCCTAAAGGAGAGACCAAATAGGAGAGCGAAAGCCTTTCCTTTCTCTACTTCTCACTCCTCTCTCCCCATTCCTTGTCCTTAATATGCTATCATTCTGGCGGCGCTTTATGAACACGACACAGACCTACCGCACCGAGATTACGCTGCTCGTGGCTCTGGCGGCATCCGCCGGTTTTTTCGGCTATCTGGGCTATGGCCTGCTGGAGCTACCTGTCGCGCCGGCGGCGTTTTCGGCGGATCAGGCGATGATCTATGCAGAGAAGCAGATGTCTTTCGGGCCGCGTATCACCGGCACGCTGGCCCACCGCGAGATGGGCGATTGGCTGGTCCAGGAGTTGAACCAGAACGGGTGGAATGTGCTGATTCAGCCGTTCCGACCGCTGGACGAGGTAGAGGCACGCAACATCATCGCCTTCAGGGGATCCGGCCCGGTGATCATTCTAGGCGCCCATTACGATACGCGCATGATTGCCGACTCGGATCCGAACCCCGACAACCGCAACAAACCGGTGCCAGGCGCCAATGACGGCGCGTCGGGCGTAGCCGTGCTGCTGGAACTGGCCCGTACGCTGGATGTGCAGAGTACGAACCACACGATCTGCCTGGCGTTTTTCGACGCCGAAGACAACGGGCGCATTCCCGGCTGGAACTGGATCCTGGGCAGCCGCTATTTCGTCGACAATCTGGACGGACTGGAACAGTGCCAATCGCCGCGGCACACCATCATCGTAGATATGATCGGTGATGCCGATCAGCAGATTCTGTGGGAACCGAATTCCGACTCCGCCCTGACCGAGGCGATCTGGTCGGTCGCCAAACAGCTGGGGTACGGCGAATGGTTCGTCCCTGCGCCGGGCACGGCCCTGATCGACGACCACACTCCGTTTATCGAGGCCGGCTTCACCGCGATCGACATCATCGACTTTACCTATCCCTACTGGCACACAGTCGAAGATACATTGGATAAGCTGGGCGTGGAGAGCTTCCACCGTGTGGGCACAACGCTGGAAGTATGGCTGGAGAATGGCGCGCCAGGCCCGTAGAGGAGATCATCGGCATCAACTCGCAGGAGCGCGCAACGGCTGACTACAGTTCTTTGCGAATGCACGAGTATCTTCTATACTACTGCATTGGTCAGGACGGGGCCTTTCCCACCACACAGATAGCGGGCACAGCATGAATCCCATCATTCTTGAAATCGGGCCATTCGCATTGGGATGGTATGGCGTATGTATCATCGGCGGAGCGTTTATAGCCGCATGGCTGTCCGCCCGTCAGGCCGCGCGCGCGGGCGAGAATCCGGATCACATCTGGAATCTCCTTGCCTGGACGCTCATTCTGGGGATTGTCGGCGCCCGTCTGTACCACGTATTCAGCACGCCGGCCGATGCGCCGGGTTGGGCTTTCTATCGTGAGAATCCCCTCGAAATCATCAACTTCTGGGAAGGCGGATTTCGTGGTCTGGGCATATACGGCGGGCTGATCGGCGGGCTCATCGCCATCGTCGGCTACACGTGGCGCCAAAAGCTCAATTTCCTGAACTACCTGGACTATATCGGCCCCAACGTGCTGATCGCCCAGGCAATCGGGCGCATGGGGAACTTCGTCAACCAGGAACTCTATGGCCCGGCCACGAATGTGCCGTGGGCCTTTCACATCAACCCGACCTATCACTGTCAACGGCCTCCTGAAGCGACCCCTGATGTCGGCTTCTGCGGCGCGGGCGAACTGTCCCAGGCCACGCTGGACTGGTATGCCACCAACGGCTATCACCCGACCTTCTTCTACGAAGCCGGCTGGAACATCCTGATGTTCGGCCTGTTGTACCTGATCTATCGCCAGTTCGGGCACAAGCTGCGCCAGGGGGACGGCGCACTCCTCTATTTTATCGCTTACCCGTTGGGGCGCTTCTGGGTCGAGATGTTTCGACCGGACGCGTGGGTGATGGGCGAGTTGGCGACCGCGCAGTGGATCGCGATTGTCAGCGTTGTCGTCTGCGTAGCGATTTTCATTGTGCGCCACATCGGCTGGTCGGCGCAGGATCATCAGGATGAGTCCCTGGTCGCGCTGAGCAAACACAACCCCTCGCCGGGCGCTCGCTGATAACTACAGTGGACAGTGGGCTTGCTATTCACTTTTCGCTAGCCACTGTCCACTGATCTTTCAGTCAACCATTTCGATGAAGTAATCGATCAACTCGGCTTCGAGACGCCAGTTTTCCACGCGCGTGGCGATCTTTTCCAGTTGCCGGTAGGCCAGCGCGCCGTTCTGGCTGACACAGACCACCTCCAGCACGGCGCGGCTGAGCACATCCTGGCCGTCGGCTTCGCACACCGACACGTTGTAGTCGCGGCGCAGGCGGGCGATGAGCGGTTTGACGATGCCCCGCTTCTCTTTCAGCGAACCGGTCAGGGGCAGATAGAGTTCGAGGGTGAGATGTCCGATCGCCATGTCGGGCTACCGTTGACGCGTCCAGGCCGGGTCAGCATAGCGCGTGCGGATCAGTTCGGCGCTGCGCCGTAGCTCCCCCGCTGTAAGCGCGCCCGGCTCCAGGACAAGGTCCAATGCGGCGGCGAATCCGTCAGCCATCGCCGCGGCCACGCGCGCAAAGGCCAGTTGCTCCGAATCCGGCGGCACGTCCAGCGCATCGGCCAGGGTGACGGCCTTGCGGACCAACTGTTGCCGCAGACGCTCCTTGGCCGCACGGGAGAGCGCCAGCACGTCCACCAGCCGCGTAATGTCACCTTTCAATGGCAGGCTGCCATGTTGCAGGACATAGCCTTTGCGTCGGCTCTGCGCGCTGCCCATCAGCTTGAGACCCCCGGCTGTGATCTCGTAGGCGCTGGGCGCTTCGAAACAGGCAGCCGACAGATCACGCGCGGCGCGCTTGCGGCCTGATGCCGTTTCGGCGGCCAGCCCCAGTGCCTCCAAACCCGAAAGCAGCCCGTTGCTGAAGCGCAAATAGGCGTCCATCACGCCTCCGGCCATGCGCGGCTCTTCGATTGGCCCGGCGACCGAGTAGGTCAGCTCGTCGGTATGCAGGATCGCGCGCCCGCCCGTAGCGCGTCGCACCAGGTCATAGCCGTGCGCGGCGATCTGCGCTTCGTCGATGTCGGCCAACTTCTGATGACGCCCCAGGCTGACGGTGGGGAGATGCCAGCGGTAGAAGCGCAACGTGGGGGGAACCGCCCCGGCCGCCCCGGCCTCGGCAATGGCCTCGTCGACGGCCATGTTGGCCGCGCCGGAGCGGGGAGACTCTTCGATGATCAAGCGCCAGGGTGGGGTTGGCATTAGGCAATCGTATGACAGAGAAATGCTTCTATGCGCTCCGTCCTCTGTCGATCAACGCCCCGGCGGGGCAATCTGTTCGACGCGCGCGGCGTTGCCCTCCACCGTGACGGTAGCGCCTTCAACGTTGTGAGGCCGCTTGAGGATCGCCAGCGCCAGTTGACCGGCCGTGGGGCTGTGTGCGCTGCTGGTGACTGTGCCGACGGCGCGGTCTTTGACGCTGACGGGCGCGCCTTCCGTCAAGAGCATGTCGCTGCGCAGATGGACCAGCGAGCGCGTCACCTTGTCGTATGTGAGTTGGCGGGCGATGATCTCCTGGCCGGTATAACAGCCTTTGTCCTCGGCGCACGCCCAGGTCATCCCGGCCTCCAGCGGGTTGAACGCATCGGTCAGTTCCTGTCCCGGTCGCGGGCGGCCCAGTTCGATGCGGTGGGCTTCGTAGGCGGCGGCGTCGGTGAGCAGCACGACGCCTGCGTCGGTCAGCCGCCCCTGGAGCGCGATCAGTTCGTCAACTGCACAGATGATCTCATAGCCGGGCAGATCGAAACGCTCCTGCCGCAGGACGATGACGTCTTCCTCCTCAAGAAAGCTGTCATCATCGGTCGGTTGCGGCAGTCCCGCGCCCGCCAGCAGATCTCCCGCGGTCGGTCCCATCAGGCGTAGGCGGCGCAGCGCGGCGCGCTCGTCGGCGACGGACACCTTATCCATAAAGAATATCTGCCCCTGCAGGCGCTGACGCAGGGCATCGGCCTGCCCTTCCGATGTAAGGAGCACCAAATCATCCTGGCGGCAGAGGACGGTGAAAACGGCGTCGATACGCGCCACGGGGTTGGTTAGTATGGTCAGCGCGGCCTGTCCCGCTTGCAGACGGGCGATGTCGTTGGTCGTCATCCGTTGCAGGAAGTCCACCCGGTCCCGGCCCGTCAGACGCAGGATGCCGAAGTGGGGCCGCAGCTGCAACGCTGCGCCGGACGCCAACGCCTGGTAGTCACGTTCGTTCACAGAGACAGCAGTCAAAGCGCTCATCAGATCCTCCGAATCGAAGGCGGACAGCGGTTATCCGCTAGTGCGGGCGGTCTCGGTCGATGGCGGTGGACCGCCCGTTACCGATCATAATCAGTCTGCGTCTGGCCGTCAAAACTGAGTGGGGAGAGAAAAGACCTCTTACTCCCCGCTCGACCTCGTGTGCGCCTCCAGAAAGGTCAACACCTGCCAGAACATCTCTACGCCGGACTCGGTCAGGTCTTCGCCGATTTGCAGGTAATGACTCACATCCTCATAGTACAAAACCTCCACGTGTACGCCCGTTGCCCGCAGAGCCTTCTCCAGTTCGTATGCCTGGCCGATGGGGATAATGCGGTCCACATCGGTGTGTATGATCATGGTCGGCGGCAGGTGGGAGGCGGTGTAGACCGGCGAAAAGTAGAGGAAAGGCAGAGGATAGATGTTTGCCGGCCCGAGCGCGGGGATCACAAGGCGAAACCGTTCGGGCAATGTCAGGCGGCGGGCATAGAAGTCGGCGCTGCCGGTGAAGGCATTGCTGATGCCGCCCAGGGTCAGCCAGGCGGCGAACTGGTCGCGCTCGTCGCGCAGCAGTCGGTTCACGATGGCGCTGCTGAAGCTGCCCCCCACAGCCACCGCCGGCGCGTCGGCCAGGTCCACGCCCAGGTGACCGCCGCGGGCCAATGCCAGAGCGAGACGGGCGTCCTCGGCGTGTTCGGCCACATCCAGGCCCCAGTCGGCGGTGGGTGACAGGGCCACAACCGTGTACCCGGCATAAGCCAGGGCCACGTTGATGGACGCCCAGTCGTCAACATCGCCGGGGAAGAGAGCGAAGAGGAGTGGCAACTTCTCGCCGGAATCGGGGAAGGGTCGATAGAGCCGCAGAGAACTGTTGATGCCTCCGTCGCGGGCGAAGGCGAAGGACCGTTCCCAGGCGATTGCGCCCGGAGGAAAGGGAGCTGTCATGGTAATCGGTTCGGCAGCCGAGAGAGCGGCCGCATCCGGCAGGGGCGCGGGCAGGGGGCGCGTCCGATACGGACGCAACGTGAGGTCGGGCGCTTGGGCCGTCTCCCCGGCGCGCACTGTGATTGGATAGGGGAGGCCGAACGCGCCGCTGAGAGCGGTCTCCTCGAAGGCGGGGGCGACGGCCGCGGGCACGTACTGGCCAGGGGGGATGTTGGCGATGTGATAGTGTCCGCTTGCGTCAGTGCGTGTGGCAAAAGGCGTGCCTGTGCGCGTGGCGACAAGGACGGACGCTCCCTCCACCGGCTCGCCCGCGAACAAGACCTGGCCGGCAAGACTGCCCCGCTCGACCGATGGCGCAGGCTCAACCGGGCCGCCCAGGCGTTGCTCGATCAGATAGCCGATCACATTCACTTGCGGCGAGGGTTCGCAGGCCGCGATCAGTACGGCGGTCAACAGGAGCAAGGGCAGCCGCGCAATGGTGAAAAAATGGCGACAAAGGGAATGGTTGGCTGTGTTCACATCGCGCTCATAGTGCGAAGAGATAGCGCATCTGACAACTCCACAAAGGCAGTATAACACGCTCTGACCTGCGCGATCAAAGGAGGCTGAACTCTCGATCTGTAAGCAAGAACTTACGGGTGCATCCGAGATTATTGCATATCCCCCTGGGTTTGAAGGTTTTTTGTATTGGCGTTGGCAATGAAAGCCTCTCCGCCAAAAAACCTTCAAAATCCCGCGTGTCTCGCCCGCGCCCGGCGTAGCTGGCAAGATAGGGCGAGAAGCGCGCCAAATATCCCGGATACACACCATCTGCCGAGCCTGTCACCTGCCAAAATTGAAGTGTGGTATAATACCTCGGTGCATCGGTCAGGCAAAGCCAACCCCTGGCCGCCTGCCAACAGCGCCAGCCTACGTCAACGCGAAAGAACGTTTCATTTCGTATAGTAGTCAAGGGGGGGGGGGTAAAGCGGACAAAGCGGACATTTTTGCAAGAATTTTCCTGGAATCCACCCCCTGACAGCCCGCTCACACAGCGATTCCCGCGTCACGACCCAAAATCCGGCACCCACACCAATTCGCTGACTACGACCCAAAATGAAATCTCGTCCCCAGCTTTTTGGGGCTATCCGAATTTCTTAACTGGCGGATGGGCGCGTCCTGATATGCTGGCAAATGCGCCTGTGCTTTAGTCAGAACCCATCCCCATGTCCCGAAGGCCACAATTCAGACAACGACTGCGCAAAAATCCTGGATGCACCCGAACTTACCTGGTAGTTGCGACCGCTATTCGGGAAAGTTATACTTGCAACCATAGTTATCATCAGTCTTACCGGTTCATCAGCATTCAGACACAGGCCACGCCTCCCTGGTGACAGCGGACGGCGGGCGTTTTGACGACTCAAAAGCAGGAGCCAACAATGCCCTCAGTTGACTTTGGCTGGCACGCGCCTTCCTTCCCCGTGGACGGCAGCAATGCCAACGCCTTTCTGGAACAAATGCACACGCATCTTCAACTTATGGACGGCCATCTGACATCGGTATGGGTGGACGATCACGTGCATCCTTGGGGTGCCTTTGTGCCGCGGGATACGCCGGCCACCGAAGTGATGACGACGCTGGCCAATTTCGCCGCCCGCTACCCGAATTTCGACTGGGGCAGTCTGGTCTTGTGCCAGTCCTACCGCAACCCGGCGCTGACGGCGAAGATGGCCGCCTCGCTCCAGTGGATGACCGGTGGGCGTTACATCTTTGGCATTGGGGCCGGCTGGCTGGTGGAGGAGTACGAGGCGTACAATTGGCCGTTTCCACGACCGGTTGCCCGCATCCAACAGCTGGAGGAGACGATAGAAATCGTCAAACTTTTGTGGACAACTTCGCCAGCCAGCTACGAGGGACGCTACTATCGCATTGAGAACGCATACTGCCATCCGCAGCCGGATCCGCTGCCACCCGTGATGGTTGGCGGTGGCGGCGAGCAGTTGACGCTGCGGGTGGTTGCCAAGCACGCCGACTGGTGGAATATGCCGGGCGGCTCACCGCAGGTCTCTGCCAACAAGCTACGGGTGCTGCGGGAACACTGCGCCGCGGTGGGGCGCGATTTCGACGAAATTCGCAAGACGATCTCTCTGCCGACAATCGCCATCCACCATTCGGAGGCGGCGGCCAGAGAGCAGGCGCAAGCGACGCCTTACGCCCAGGACAGGGTCTCCCTCGTCGGCACGCCAGACCAGGTGGCGACCCGTTTGCAAGAGTACGTCGATATCGGCTTTGATCTGTTCCAGATCCGTGTGGCCGACTTTCCACGGACCGCCGGCATGGAGTTGTTCATTGAGGAGGTTATGCCGCGTTTCGCGGGCTGACGCGGCATCGCGTCGCGCCCCATCGAGCGGAGCGCAGCGAACCTCGTCCCAGAAGAGAAGGCGCATGAGCGACGAAATCTGCGTGGGGATTGTCGGACTCGGGCTGGCGGCGACGGCGCACATTCGGGGCTATCGCAGCCACCCTGCGGCGCGCGTGCTGGCGGTGTGTGACAGTGACGGCCAGCGGGCGGCGGCCTTTGCCGAACTGTACGGCATCGAGCGCGTGTACACCTCCTACGCGGATCTGTTGGCCGACCGCGACTTACACGTTATCGACATCGCCACGCCGACCTTTCTGCACGCGGAGATGACGCGGCAGGCCGCGCAGGCGGGCAAACACATCCACTGTGAGAAGCCGTTCTGCCGCAGCGTGTCCGAGGGGATGGACGCGGTGCGGGCTGTGGAGCGCGCCGGCGTCAAACTCCTGGTGGGCGAGACGTATCTCTTTCTCTCCTCCCACATGAAGGCGCGTGCCCTCGTCGAGAGCGGCGCTATCGGTCGACCTTTGCAAATACGCCAGCGGCACGGCGCCTGGCATCGGCGCGTGCAGCACGAGCTGCACATCAGCGCGGCGGCGCGCGCATGGCGGCTGGACGGGGCGCAGTCGGGCGGCGGGCGCTATCCGTGGATCTTCGATCACGCCGTGCATTTCTTTGCCACAGCCGAGTATCTGATGGGGGACGCGCAGATCGACGAGGTCTACGCGGTGGCCGCGACGGGCGACGGAGGCCAGCGTCGCGCCGGCGCGGCCCATGACCCATACCGGACGGCTGAGATGGACATACCGATTATCACCTGGCGCTACGCAGACCCGGAGCGGCAGGGCGTGTGGATGCGGGCAGAGCCGCTCAACGGCAAATACGATTTTATGCACGGCTTCAGCACGACCGTTATCGGCGAGACGGGCATGATTGAGGTGCTGGGGGAGGGCGGTCACAACCTGCTCTGGGAGGGGCGGCAACAGCATTTGATTCTGCACGGGGAGGGGCGTGAGACGGCCTGCTTTCGCTTCGATGAGGGCGGCGACCAGGTGTGGGCGTCGGAGATCAGCTACTATGGGCAGGGCCATATCAATCAGGTTCATCACCTGCTCGAAGCGATCCGCCATGACCGTCAGGTACGCTACGGCGGCGCGGACGGTGTGCGCGCGGTGCGCTCCACGTTGGCGGCCATCCGCTCGGCCCAGGAATGCAGGCCTGTACCGATTGCGGAGGTGGACGAGACGTTTACGGCGTATGGAGAGAACGCAACTTGAATCGGACTGACGCGAGAATATCGCGGCTGTCTTGCGTTACATCGGAAGAATCTTTTTATTGAATCTACAGAATGCGCAATGGAGGAACTGCATGTCCCTGAAAGCCGAACTTCTCATTGATGCCCACGCTCTCGTCGGCGAAGGTCCGATTTGGGACGCCGATGCCAACGTGCTGTGGTGGGTCGACATCATGTCCAGCGAACTGTACGCCTATGACCCGCAAACGGGCGAAAACCGGGAATGGAACGTGGGTCAGCACGTGGGAACGGTCGTGCAGCGGGCGTCCGGCGGGCTGATGCTGGCGCTGCGGGACGGCTTCGCCGCGTTTGACCCGGACAGCGGCAAGCTGGAGATGCTCGCCGACCCGGAGGCGCACCTGCCGGGCAACCGTTTCAACGACGGCAAGTGCGATCCCGGCGGCCGCTTCTGGGCGGGCACGATGGCCTATGAAGACCACTCGGACCAGGGCAGCGTCTATCGCATGGACATCGACCACAGTGTCCACAAGATGATCGAGAACATAGGCGTCTCCAACGGCATCATCTGGAGCCTGGACGCCAAGACGATGTACTACACCGACTCGCTCGACTACGCCATTCGCGCCTACGACTACGATGTGGGGACGGGCGGCATCAGCAATGAGCGGATCATAATCGACTTTCCCCAAGAGATGGGCATTGCTGACGGCTTCACGATTGACGAAGAGGGGATGCTATGGGTGGCCCACTTCGGGTCCAGCCGGGTGCGGCGCTGGAATCCGGACACGGCCGCGGTGCTGGCGGAGATTGAACTGCCTACGGCCAGTATCACGGCGTGCGCGTTCGGCGGCCCCAACCTGGATCAGCTGTACATCACCTGCGCTATGTTGGGGATGAGCGACGCGGAGAAGGCGCAGCAGCCTCATGCGGGCGGGCTGTTCGTGGCGGAAGTGGGGGTACGGGGCCTTCCGTCGGACAAATTCGGCGGCTGAGTTCGCAGAACTAAGGCCCGATGTCAATTGTGCGGGAACCCTACTGTCAGGAGGATTGCCAATGAGATTGCGCCATTTGAACAATCTGATCATATTGATCTTCTTTGGAGCCATCTGTGCTGCCTGCGCCGCGCCGGCGATGTCCTCGGCTGATTCGTCGGCTGAGTATGCAATTGCGGACGCGGACACGTCTGAATCGGAGCAGGCGGCGGATGATTCGGCGGCCAACCTGGCGGACACGCGCAAGATCATCGCCAATGCCAATGTTTCGATGGTGGTGTCGGATGCGGAGGCGGCGGTGGAGGGCATCGAAACGCTGGCGTCAGACGTGGGCGGTTATCTGGCCGATGTCCAGCTCTCCAAAGACAGGTATGGCGAGACGGAAGTGCTGCGCGGCTCGCTGACGCTGCGCGTGCCGGGCGACAGCCTGGACGCTGCGCTGGAGCGGTTGCAGGCGCTGGCCACGGATGTACGCAACCTGAATGTCAGCCGACAAGACGTAACCGACCAGTACAGTGATCTCGATGCACAGCTGCGCAATTTGCGGGCTACGGAGACGGAGTTGCTGGCCCTTCTGACCGAGGTGCGCCAGAAGCCCAACGCCAAGGTGGAGGACATTCTGGCCGTCCACCGCAGTCTCATGCAGGTCCGGGAAGAGATCGAGACGCTGCAAGGGCGCAAGAATCTGCTGGACAATCAGATCAGCTTTTCCACGATATGGATTGAACTGATCCCCGACAGCATCAACCGGCCAATCGTCGAAGAGCCATGGAGCGCAAACGGCCCGGCGCGCAACGCGTTGCGCGCGCTGGTGCAGACGTTGCAAGGGCTGATGACGGCGCTGATCTGGGCGCTCCTGTACTTGGCGCCGCTGCTGCTTGTGTTCCTGATTCCGCTGGGGGTTCTGATCTGGCTGGCCCGGTATTGGCTGGGGCGGAGGCGCAAGAACGGGGAATAGCCGCTCCCTGAATTGACGGTAACAATCGCGCAGCTGCTTCAGCCTTTCAATGCCCCGAACGTCAGGCCGCCGGTGATGTACTTCTCCAGGGCCATGCCGGCCGCGACCACGGGGATGACACTGACGAGCGAGATGGCGCTCATGTTCCACCATTCGGTGTAGCCGGTCTGGCTGACCTGCATGGTCATGAACAGCGGAATGGTGATCGCCTCGCGGAAGGTCAGCGTGAGGGCAACCAGATATTCATTCCAGGCGCCGATGAGGGAAAGGACGAAGACGGCCACAAGGCCGGGCGCGGCCAGGGGCATGGCGATGCGCAAGAGTACGCCGAGGCGGTTGGCCCCGTCGATCATGGCGCTTTCCTCGATCTCGACAGGCAGCCCCTCAAAGAAATCGCGCATAACCCAGACGATGAACGGGATCGCGCCGCTGCTGTAGACGATGATCAGGGCCAAGCGCGTGTCGAGAAGACCCAACTCGCGAAACATCACCAGAAAGGCGAGGATGAAGAGCGCGCCGGGGAACATGCGCTGGGACATGAAGCCCAGGACGATGGAGTTGTTGCGGCCGCCGTAGTCGAAACGGGCCAAGGCATAGCCGGCGCTGGAGCCGATCACCAGGGCAACCGTCGACGAGATGAAGGCGACGAGCACGCTGTTCATAAACGTATCGAGGAACCAGGTGAGCCGGTCCACGAACAGATAGCGCCAGGCGTGCAGCCCGGGTTGAAAGTCGATAAAGGGCATGTAGGTCGCCCTGATCGACATGTCGATTGCATTCTTGAAGGAGGTGATCACCACCCAATACATTGGGAAGAGGAGAATGAACGCCCAAAAGAGCAGAATGCAATAGGAAATGATTGTGCGTAGGCGTTTTTGTGCGGCGAGTCCCATCAGTCCTTCCCCATCGCTCTTCTTGTCAATACCAGGTATGCGCCGCCGAAGATCATCAGCACCAGCAGCAGGAAATAGGCCTGACTGCTGCCGAAAGCCAGGTCCCCGCCTTTGACACCGGTGCGATAGATGGCGAGCGTCACCGATTCGGTGGCCTGCCCAGGCCCGCCGCCGGTCAGCACCATGATAATCTCCACAACTTTGAATGCGTCAATAATGCGGATCAGCAGCGCGGTCATGGTGATGGGCATGATCAGCGGCACGGTGATCTTCCAGAACGCCTGCAACTGATTTGCGCCATCCACGCGGGCGGCCTCGTGCAGGTGGGGCTGGTCAGCCAGGGGACGCCGTCAAAACCCATGTTGCGAAGAATGTCGTTGATGGGGCCGATGTCTTCCTGGAACAACATGCGGCCAACGATAAAGGAGACGACGACCGGGCTGACCATCAACGGCATCAGAAACCATGTGCGGAACAGCTTCTGGCCTCGTGTGATGTTGTTCAGCGCCAGCGCGACCGTCAGACCGATGATCAGCTGTGTGGGGACAACCCCAAGCATAAAGACGACGGTATTGCGCACAGTGCGCCAGAAGGAGCGGTTGCCCAAAAGCTTCTCGAAATTGGCCAGGCCAACAAACTTCGTGTCGAAATCACCGATGCGGTACAGGTGCAGATCCGTAAACGCGGCGTAGAGCGTCCACAGCACGGGGATCGCCAGCAGGATGAGGATGATAATGACAGCTGGAAGCAGAAAGATCCACTTCCAGAGATTGTCTCGGATTTCAAAACGCGAGCGTCTTGAGGGATAGATACGGGGTTCAGTTGCCATGACAGGTCAAGTCCCGCGATGCCGAGGAGCGGGTAAAGAGAAAAGAGGAGAGAGAAGCTTTCTCACTCCTCTACCCTGATTTCTCACTCCTCGCTTTTACTTGCCCAGGGTGCGGGCATACAGTTCGGCCTGATGCTGCAGGCCGCCCATGCGTTCGCTGATTTCGTTGAAGGCAGCCGCGACTTCGTCGAGGGCATCCTGGGGCGGCAGCTCGTTGGCCAGCGCCTTGGAGACGCCCAGTTCGAGCGCGTCGCGATACTGGACCCAGCCGCCGAAGGCCTGGTCGGTGACGGCGTTGGGATGGTCGAGCGTCTCGCGGGCGGCGTTCAGATAGTCGATCGGCACCTCTTCGCCCAACTGCAGCGGGCCGGTCGCAAACTCCTCGACCGCTTCCATCTGGCTGAAGCGGTAGGGGCTGGCGCCGGTCAGATCGGTGACGAACTTCAGGCCACTCTCCGGCTTGGTCAGATCGGTGACGAAGCCCCATACGGCGTCGTAAGCCAGTTCGTCTACCTGGGCGGAGACGGCGATCACCCAGCCGCCGAAGGCGTGGAAGGGCGCGTGGCTGGGCACGTCGAAGTAGTCCCATTCACCCGATTTGGAGTTGAAGACTTCGTGGGAGCCGGGCAGAATGTCGTAGCCTTGCAGACCCTGGATCACTGAGGTCTCCGGCGCGGTCGCGCTCGTGACCGCATCCCAGTTGTAGGTCTGGGCGACGCGTCCACCGTTCATGGCATTCAGCGAATCGCCACAGGTGAAGTTGGTGCCGCCGGAGGGCGCCCAGTTCTGCATCTCCTCGGCCCATTCGGTCAGGGCGCGGACAAAGCCGGGGTTGTTGAGGCGGGCCTCGCCGGTGTCCAGGTCGATGAAGTAGGCCGCATCATCGGGATGCTTGGCGTAGGCGGTGGCACGAGAGTTGAAACCCCACCAGAGGGTGTCGGCGCGCTTGGTCATGCAGGCGGCGCCGAAGTCATCTTCCTCGCCGTTGCCGTTCCAGTCCCAGCCGGTGAAGAACTCACAGATGTTGCGCCACTGGTCCCAGGTCTCAGCGCCATTTTCGGGCGAAAGATCGTAACCGTATGTGTCCTTGAAACGGCTGTTGATGTCCTCGTCGGCGAACAGATCCTTGCGGAAGGAGTAGTAGTGGATATCGCCATCATTAGGGAAGAGCATAGACCTTCCCCTCCCAGGAGAGGGTATTGACGATACCGGGCAGGACATCGTCAAAGGCGATGGCCTCCAGGACAAGATCCGAGATCTCCTGCAATGCGTTGGCGCCGTTGACATCGGCGCGCGCGTTGCTTGGGAACTGGAAGATGTCGGCCAGATAGGTATCCGTGACGACAGACTGCATGATCTTGTCCGTCAGCTCCGGCTGACCGAACGCGCCCCGTTCCAGTTCGTAGCCGTTCTCCTCCACCCACGGCAGCATGAATGTCTCTACACGGGCGCCCATACCGTCAAGTCCGGCGTAGCGGATGACGATCTTCTCCCCTGGGACATGGCGGTTTCCCCGCCGCCTGCCGGCGCGGTCGGCGCGGCACAGGCGGCCAGAGCAACGGCGCCGGCTGCGCTACGGGCCAGGCGTAAGAATTGACGTCAACTAACTTTGCTTTCCATTCTTCATGTCTCCTTGAAAAAAGTTGTTGAAGCAGGTTTTGGGTTGGCGTTGGGATAGTGGTCCGTCCGCCAGGATTTCTTCAAAATGGAATGTATTGATGCCCTGTTGTGGGAGCGGCAACCTGCGCCTTGCTGGTAAGTTGCTGGGCAAACGTAGCTTGTTTAACAAGCGAACGGTCTAATGGAAAGGAGCCGAGTTGTCAAAATATAGAGCGTCTCATTTTTGGTAGGCGACAGTTGAATCTTCCGCGGTGAGCCTGTATACTGCGGAACAGGAGGGGGGACGGCCTGCTGCAAGGAAAACGTCCATCTTGGATGATTAGAACTCGCTTCCCAGCACAAGGAGAGAGCGATGCAATATGTGAATTTTGGCAGCGCGGGTGTGAAGGTCTCGCGCGTGGCCCTGGGGCTGGGATTGCGGGGGCAGAGCGACGAAAAGGAGGCGCGCAATCTGGTCGCAGCTGCGCTCGATCAGGGGGTAAATCTGTTCGACTGCGCCAATGTCTATGGCCTGGGCGACGATAGCCGCAATCGCGGCACGTCGGAGATGCTGCTGGGCAAGGCGCTGCACGGCCGCCGCGATGAGGTTGTCATCACGTCCAAGGTGCGCGGGGCGGTCGGCGACGGCCCCAACGACGACGGGCTTTCCCGTTATCACATTCTGCGCGAGGTTGAGCGTTCGTTGCAGCGGCTGAACACGGACCGAATCGATGTCTACCTGATCCACGGACCGGACGAAACCACGCCGATGGAGGAGACATTGCGGGCGCTGGACAGCCTGGTGCAGCAGGGCAAGATCCGCTATGTGGGCATCTGCAATCATCAGGCGTGGCAGGTTGTGCAGACGCTGCGCGTGCAGGAGCGGCTCAACGCTGCGCCGCTGATCGCGGTGCAGAATCCCTACAATCTGCTCAACCGGGAGCTGGAGCGGGAGATGTTTCCGATGGTGGCGGAGATGGGGGTAGGTGTGATGGTGTACAGTCCGCTGGCCGTCGGTCTGCTGAGCGGCGTCTACCGGCCCGATACGCTGCCGGAGGAAAATAGTCTGTGGGGCGGGCGGCGGCGGCACGTTTTCCAGGATGTGGTGCGCGATCGGGTGGCGGACATGGTGGCGGAGGTGATCGCGGTGGCCGAGCGTGTCGGGGCGACGCCCGGTCAGGTCTCGCAGGCGTGGATCCTCTCCCACCCGGAAGTGACGTGCATCATCTCCGGCGCGGATGTTCCGGCGCACATCGAGGACACAGTCGGCGCGGTCGATCTGGCGTTGCCGGCCGAGGAGCTCAGGCGGCTTGACGTGGTGTCAGCGGGATTGCAGACGGTCCTGGACGGGTCGGTTTTTGAGCCGGATCGGTGAGGGAATTAGCAGGCGGCCTGCTGATTTCCGTATTCGTCTTCTGCTTTTTCTACCAACGCTGGCTGGTGCGGACTGCGCTCTTCCACATATTCGGCTCTGTCTTCCAGGTCCAGTCTCTGCACTGCACTATGATAGAACTCCGGCACGATCTCGAAACCGATGAAACGGCGGTTTAGCCGCCGTGCGGCCACGGCTGTAGTCCCGCTCCCCATAAACGGATCGAGGACCACTTGGCCTTTCCTGGTTGTCAGCCTGATCAGGAATTCGATCAATGTGAGTGGTTTCTGGGCCTCGTGAACTCTTTGTTCGCCTTTCTGGAAACCGAAGGCCAGGAGGTTGGTCGGGTTGGCGCCCTGGATCTGACAGTCCGCTAGGTTCATCGCGCCCACACCGTGTTCAAGGATGTTGTCAGCGATGGTTCCGCCGATCTTATATGGTTTGACAAGCCAGGCAATCGGCTCGCAAACGGGCGCGAGATTGCCCAGACGCCAGCCGGACCAGGCCTCGGCATCGGCTTTCAGTCCACGTCGTTCGAAAACGATGCTTACTCGCTGCGCCCGATGGTGCGCCGATTCTTTCTGCCAAGCGAGGACGTCCTTCAGGAGAAATCCGCTGTCTTCAAAGGCATTGACGACACGATGAATGGTGCGGCGCGCGCCGAAGACCAAGAGGGAAGCACCATCCTTCATTTTCGGAAGCACGATATCGGCCCAACTCTGACACCAACTCTGGTATTCTCGGCCTATATTTCTGTCCGCCTGCGACCAACCATTGATTGGCTTGCCCCGTCTCTTGAAGGCCGACTTTCCGATCTGCGCCGGTGATTGCCCCAGCAACGCCGAATTCGTATTGTCATGCAGAACGTCCCAATCGTCCAGACTGATTCCATACGGGATATCAGAGAGAAAGAGTTCGACGCTGTTGTCTGCCAGGAGCGGGATGTGGTCTCGGCAGTCGCCGCGTGTGATCCTGTCCAGATAGTTCGCGTTCATCATTATCGGTCACTCCAGGTTAAGGATTCGGTTCTGGGCGACGGAGTTAACCGCATGAATCTTGTTATCGAGTTTTCTCCATCTTAAGACCTCTTTGATTGCCTCATTTCGGAGAGACTCATAATGCGCGTGCGCTCCTCTGCGAGAAAAGTCAACGCTTCCGCTCTCGCGATGAGTATTGCTTCGTGTGATGCAAGTTTCTCCTCTCTCCATATTCCACTGATCTTTCCATCAGAATCCAGGAGTGTTCGGTTCACTGTCTGCCAGTAATTGGCCGCATCCTTTGATGGATTCATTGCTTCAACAGCCCTGAATATCTCACGAACTAATTCCACAGTTCAGCGCTTCGTTGACTCTTGTGCATAACGGACAAGCACAGCTAAATGTGTGTACGTCGCAATACAGACTGACCTCGCTGTAGCCTGTTGGTATATCTGGCTTGCCCGAGATGGCAATTGATACCCAGGGCAGACGATCATTGCATAGGGTTTTCCATACTTCCAGTTGTCCATTGCTTGGACTTTGAAATCCTTTTGATTCTTGGCGGTGCGACTCAATCTAAACGCTTTTGCATCGGCAACAGAACTGTAGGTGTCGGTGACACATTCAACATCGGCCACATTCGCTCGCTCCCTGAGAACCATACTCGTTAAACCCAGCGCAGTAAATGCTTCGTGGATAACTACATCAGTATATTTGGAGTAAAGTTTCTCTTCGCTGGTATCGTGTCCGTAGCTCTCAGGAATTGCGCCACATAGTCGCAAATGTCCTAGAAGCGGTTGGATTCCGGCTACTTGGATTTCACGCGACAATTTTCGTTCAACCCTTTCAGCATCAACGGCAAAATCGCCACTCAGGCGGCTTACCTCGTCGATCCAGTATTTGCGATTCTCTACCTGCTCTTCAGTAATCAGCACGATTTCTATATTATCCCCGTTTCTGATTGCACGACAACAAACGTACAGACGCATCTGCTTCTAAGTCGCGCAGTGAGACATCAGGCGGGGTCCTGGGGTTGAAGATGCTCGATCTCAATTTCAATTCCGTCCCACTTTTCGTGGAGGTATTCGGCGACCAGACGCCGGTGACAGTGGTGGGGCTTGTGCTCGCTGCATAGGAGGCAGGCGTTTTCGAAGAGTTCGGGTTGGAACTCTTCTTCAATCTTTCGGGAAACCATGAGGGCGCGGAATGAACGCTCATATTCTTCCCAAGGCCCCTTCTTTTTCTTGTAGGCGTCGAGTATGTCCTGGGTAGGCGCGAGCAGGGGCAGATGCAGGTAGTCGATCTTGCCGACTTCACGCAAGAAATACTGGAGGTCGTTCTGCTTGGCAAAGCCGGATAGTTGCGACCGATTGTTCAGGCGGGTATCGATCAGCGTGCGGATACCAGACTCTTTGAGTTGAGTAAAGAACGTCTCGGCGCTCTTGCGCGTAAAGCCGATGGTGTAGAGTTTCATTTCAGGCCCCGTCCTCCGGATCTTCGTGCCTTTCCCCGCTCCCTTCCGTCGGCTGTTCCCGATAGGCGATGCGCCGCCCCTGATGATCATAGGCTTCCTCAAGTTGCTCCTGAAAGCTCTTAAAGAGGTCTCCCTGCTCCATACGGGCGAGCTTCAATAGTTTCATTTCGCTCTCTTCATGGGGTTCAGTCTGGCCGTCTTCTAGAATGTGCAGGATCGACAGATCACTCTCCCTGCGAAGGTGACGACAAACTAGAATCGTTCGATGGCAAGTGAGGGGATCCTTCTCCGCACACATGAGCGCGACCCGGTAATTCTTCATGCCTTCTCTGACGCGCCCCAAGCCACGCCGGAAGACTTCTGTATCGGCAATCCAATCATACTTTACCTTGCCCTCGGCATCGTAGCAAGAGGCGTCGGAAGATCGACCTCCCAGTTCTTCGCCGAGGAAGACATAGGTGATATTGTGGCGTTTCAGTTCCTGACGGAGGAGTTCGCGGTTGAAGTGTGGATGCAGTCGGCTGTACGGCGTGGAGCGCACATCGCAGATCGCAGAGATCTGATGTTTTTTGAGCAGGTCAAGAAACTGTGGAAGCGGGTGTATCGAATGCCCGACTGTATAGAGTTTCTGGCTCATTTTGATTCCCCAGCACAGCCTTTCATAGAGGGATTATCGAGGCCACAAGCTTGTAACAGTATCCGTTGAAGGGTTCGCCGATCGATATGCAGGCGACGGCACGTTTCCTGTAAGAGTGAAAGCCTTCTTCGCGAGAGAGGCACTGCCGTTCTACGACGGGATCGGTCACGCCAAGATTGTACATCTGACCTGCTATACGAAATTCAGCCCGCACTCTCAGCTTTGCGGCCTCCAGCCTGATTTCAATTCGCAATTGCTGCGGTTCTACCAGAACCAACGAGTCGGGCAGCGAACCCACCTGCTTTTCAGGGATCCGATCATTTAGCCCGTGCGCGCTGTCATGTCCGTTGATCCAGAGCGGATTGGGCGCTCTGCAATACCGGAGGAGTTGTTGCTTCGGAAACTCCTCCAGCTTCACCCAGGAAGAGTTGTGATCGATCAGATGATTCTCAGTCTGACATCCATGAGGGCGGGATCCGAGCATCGAAATTTCGAGAATATCGAGCAATTCAGGATCAGAGCCAGTCGTCAACTTCCGTTCAGGAAAACCGAGCTCTCCCAAGGGACGGCTGCTGACCGGACGAATCCATCTGCTCAACTGACTTCCCTCAATCTCAAGGCCGGCGATACAGCGTTCCGACTGTTTGCGCGAGTTCGCAAGACAGACGATCACTTTAATATATTTATAGGTCATGGGGAGAACCTCAAGATCATTTTGGGTCATGGCAGAGGGTCAATCGTTACATCACCGCCGTCCACAACCGCTAACACCACGCGATTTCCATAAAGCAATGACATTCCAACCAAGGGTCTACCGTCGGCTTCCAGAGCAAGCACTTCGCGTTCTCGACCATGCCACAACACTTTCGCAAGATACACATTCAATATCACCGTTTTCCCATCGCCCAAGGTCGCAAACCGATTCCCAGCCGATTGCAGCTTGAGAAGGTTTACCAAGTCTCTTGGCAAGGTCAGATCACCATTGAAACCTGTATCAATCGCAGCCTCAACCCTTTCCTTCCTTTGATCTGAGCCTATTAACCATTGGTGCTAGTCGTTAAAGGCTGAATTCAGCGATGGAAAGAGGAACGAAGCCGTTCTCATCGGGCAGAAAGCCGTGCCACTGGATCAGGATGTTGAATAGCGCCAGGGTGAAACCGACGCGGGTCTCGAAATAGCGCCAAGCCTTGTGCGCCATGCGTTTGAACTGGCAGATGGAAGTGAGCATGGAGAGAACCGTTTCGACAAGCATGCGCATGTTCCATTCACCGCGCTGACACAGACGCAAGTTGTCAGGCTGCCAGCCAGCTTTGGCAAAGCCGGTATCGGCAAAGATGACCATATCGTCTTGGAATTTGTCGACCAGATGTTGGAAGGCCGAGCCATCATAGACATTGGCGGTGTCACATTCCCAATCGACGACACGCCCCAGGTGGTCGAGGAGGAAGCAGAGCTTGCCGCCCACGATCCAGCGGCCGTTCGACTTGCCCTTCTTGCCGATTTGCTGGGCGCTGCGGCCCTCCCGGCGCGGATGAAGCAGTTCAATGCCGTAACTGTCGATGACGCCGAGTAAGGAGGGCGGCGCCAGAAATTCGCCGATCAGGTAGCGCTGGCTGTTGAAAAGACGAAAGAGGCGCGTGCGACAGCACAGATTGGGAAACAAGGGTTGATAATCCCGCATCAACCAGCGCCAGAAGGCGCGATTGCCTTTGCCGGTCAACGCATAGAGCAGCGCCAGTGTGACGACTTCGCTCGGATAGAGACGCGCTTGGCTGTGTTTCGGCAGATAGCCGATCTGGTCATCCACTTGGCAGAACAGTTCTGTGATAAAATCGACTGTGGTCATGGGAATGGCTCCTCTCTTGTTGCTTGGGCGTTTCAAGAGAGATTGTCGCTGTTCTCATGACCATCTCCAAACTAGCACCAATGGTTATTACTTCCAATTCAATAACAGCTTCTCGATTCGCTGTGACTTTCCCAGAAATCATTGCGCATTCACTGCGAAACGTCCACCGATTCGATAAGCAGTTGGAAAGCCGATGCGCAGGCCGTAAATGACGGCATCGGGACACCTGGCAAGCAGACGTTTCGTCGCTGTCAGGTCGTCAGCGTCTATTTCGTATGCACCGGTTTCGATGTCAATGACCAAGAACTTGCCACTATATTCAGGCTCGACCTTGCCACGTATCTGTTGACCATAGATCGCTTCTCCCAGCGATGTAATCTCTTTGGGCGTGTATTTGGCATAAGGCATTGGGCCATCTCCTTTCGCCTCAACAGGGAAGAAAATCGTAATCTGAACTACACCACCACTGCCATGCCCTCGTTGCCGGTGTCGGCGGCGCCGGTGAGCGCGCCGGTCTGCGGGTCGATGTGGAGCGCATGAACCAGCGCCAGGCCGCCGTGGCTGTAAGGGATGTGGATGGCCGGATAGCGCTTGTTCACCTCGTCCAGCACCCAGATCGGGATGCGCCGCTGGCAGCTGATGGCGTCCAACTGGCAGTCGAAACGGGGCGCATGAACTGCCCGATCGATATCCATGCCGAAGTCGATGACGTTGAGGATCACCTGTAAGACCGAGGTGATGATGCGGGTGGCTCCGGGCGCGCCCAGCACGAGCAACGGCTCCTGCGCTTGGGCATCCCTGTCGGCAGACGCTTTGCGGTAGACAATTGTCGGGGTCATGCCGGTGGTGCGCCCTTTGCCAGGGGCAATCGAGTTGGGATGGCCGGGCAGCGGATTAAAATTGACCATCGAGTTGTTGTACATGAAGCCCAGCCCCGGCGTAATGACGCCCGACGACGCGCCCAGCGAATGCGTGAGCGAGACGCAGTTGCCTTGCGCGTCGATCACGGAAAGGTGGGTCGTATGCGGGGACTCCGCCGAGGACGGCGTGGGTTCGATGGGCTGGCCTATTTGCCCCCCCGCCTCCGTTGTTTTGAGTTGTCGAGTCGGCGGGCGGGCAAAGTCAATATGCTCCCGCCAGTAGGCGGCCCGTTCTTTCGACATCATCCAATCAAGCGGCACATCCTCAAAATCGGTGTCGGCCAAGTGCGGGTTGCGGTCGGCGAAGGCGGCCTTCATCGCCAGGCCGACGGTGTAGATGTATTCGGGCGAGTTGTGGCCCATGCCCGCCAGGTCGTAGCCTTCCAGAATGTTGAGGATCGCGACCAGCGTTACGCCGCCGTGGGGCGGAGCGGAACTGCTAACGGCGTGGCCGCGATAGCTGCCGCGCACCGAGGCGTCCTCGCGCAGGCGGTACTGTTCAAAGTCCTGGCGGGTGACGAAGCTGCCATTGGCCTCCAGATCGCTCGCCATGCGCTCCATCAACTCGCCGTGGTAGAAATCCTCGCTGCCATGTTCGATGATATGACGCAGGGACGCGGCGTAGTCCGGGTTGCGCAAGGTTTGGCCGATGTCATAGGTTTCACCATCGTCGCGCAGGTAGATGCGGCGCGCCTCCGCGTTGCTGTGGATATAGTCTCGCAGGCTCATCCCTTCCCAGAACTGGCTCGAGCGCTTCCAGCTGACGGCCTGGGCATCGCTCACGGTATATCCGTCGTGGGCGATGCGGATGGCCGGCTGCGCGGCCTGGCCGAAGTCGATAGTGCCCCAGCGGTCGAGCAGCATGGCATACATTTTGACGGCGCCGGGCGTACACACGGACGTGTAACCGGCCTCATTGACATTGCCTTCGAGAAAGAAACCCCAGCCGCCGGGATTGGGGCGGATCAGCTTCTCCACCCACATATCATCGCGCACCAAGGCCCCGGCCAGCGCGGGCGCGTCAACGCCAACAGAACCTTGTTCGTTGGCCAGGTGCAGATTGATCACGGCATAGCCGCCGATGCCGCACATCTGCGGGTTGACGATGGCCTGCACCAATGCGGCGGTGACGGCGGCGTCAACGGCATTGCCGCCGGACATAAGGACCCGGGCGCCGGCTTCCACGGCGAGCGGCTGCGGGGCTGAGATGGCTGCGGGCATGGGGTTCAGGCTCCTATTGGCACAGATGGGAAAAGCATCGGATCAGTTCAATGTTGGTATCGACAGGGAGCAGACGATGCGGATGTTGGTTGCGGTCAGTTCATTCTGGTCCCGTTCCGAGGGGATGAGCCGAAATTCAAAGATATGATCGCGGCTGGGGAGGTAATCCTTCACCGAATCATCCTGCATCATCGAGAAATGGAAGAAGGCGCTTTCATAGGGGGAATCCTTGCTCTTGCGTTTGTCCACCAGCCACAGATGGGGCGATACCTTGGTCAGGAAGCGCATATAACCGAATCCCTTATCCTCATTGTAGTAGTAGCACCAGCCGCGCACGATAGAATCGGGCTGGCCCCAATCGGCAACGCCATTGGAGGCGGGCAGGAGATTGGGGATCAGATAACCGGACATGAACATATCCACCTCCTGGCGCAAACTGCCCGATACATTGTCGAAAGCGACCACCTCCACGCGGCAACCCTTGTTCTGGAGCGCTCGCACCACCTGGACGAAATCGCCGTCACCGGTCGCGATCAACACTCTGTCAAGATTTTCGGACTGGAGCAGCGCGTCCACCGCCAAGTCCAGATCGGAATTGGCTTTGGCATAGCGGTTGCCGGCCTCATCATCGAACCAACGCACGCGCTTTATAATCACTTTATAGCCGAGATCCCGCAACGCGGAATGGAAGCGCAACGCGCCGATGCGGTAGTCCATATCCCACTGGGCGCGATCGGCGTCGTGGGTTACATAGGCGTTCAGACGCACCGGTTCTCCCATATCCCGACAGGCAAATTCGCGCAAGACATCATACTGCATACGAGAGCCGCCATTGCGATAGATATTGGCAGCATCAACGTAAACCCCGACCTTAACTAGCGATTGGTACCAGTCCATAGAAGATCCTTTTTGAATGGCAAAACAGCATTGTGTCGAGCCTGCCGAATGTCCTCAACCCGCGACAGCCAGCAGGCGAGAAGAGAAACTGTATGAAATCGAATATAGATATTGTACAGTCGAATTATACTCCCTCTTGACGCTCTGTACGAGTGGCGGCAGGGCGTGTGTGCATCCCAGATTTTTTGCATCGTTGCTCTGGTAGCGCGGGAGGCTTGCTGACGCCGGGCACGGTGGAGGTGGGTAGGGCCAGTTTTGACAGTTTATTGTAACGGCGTTGAACGAAAGACAGTTCCGCCAAGAAATCTTCAAAATGCCAGCCGGGTTATCTTGCCGCGCCGCTGCCAGAGCGGACCTTCCTGCACCGATAGAAGCCGTGTGTTGGATGCGCTCCCATTTCGTACTATGAGCGTTGGTGTTGAATGCGCTACCACTTCGTACTATGAGCGCTGCTTAGTTACGGTATTGGTGTCATGTTCGGCCGGGGAACCTGGCTGGCAGGATGGATATTTTCCAAGATATAGAATTATTTAGTGTCCGCTTTGTCCGCTTTTACCCCCCCCTTTGCCCAAAAGAAGCAGGAATTGGTTGAAATTCAGTGCGCTACCACTTCGTTATGCGACCGCGCATTGTTAGATGCGCTACCGCTTCGCGCGCCCAGAGGGCACCGTTTCGTGTTCCTGCGCCATTTTCAGGACGCCGCTACCGCTTCGCGCGCCCAGAGGGCACCCGAGCGCCTGATTGCGGTATGGGGGGCTGCGCGCGCGGTGGCGGCGTTCCCGATCGTGGGGGAGTATAGCACAGATGAGCGCATCGGGCAAGTCGGGGTGACGCACAACAAACTGGGATGCACACCAGGGGGTGGGCGGATGCGCTGGCCGCGCCGACTTGGCGATTCGAGAAGAAAGTTGTCGGTTGCCGCCGCTGGGAGCGGTCAATCAGTTCTTGTATTTCTGCCAGTTTTGGGTAAGATAGAACAATCCTCCCCAAGAAAAGAGAATCGAACGACGTAAGGACGGGATTGCGCATTCGCCGCGTGCCGCCTCATAAGAGGAACTGCAACAATGTTACGGGTGCTTCTGAAGATTTCCAACTTCATTGACAACCTCTCGGAGCGGATTGGGGAGGTGTCGGTGTGGCTTGTGATCGTAGCGGTCGCAGTCGGATTCTACAATGTCGTCGTGCGCCGTATGGGGCAGTACATCGGCGTGCAGCTCTCCTCCAATCTTTTTATTGAGATGCAGTGGTATCTGTACTCGCTGGTCTTCTTCCTGGGTTTCGCCTATATCCTGAAAAACGGCATCAATGTACGGGTTGACTTTATCTATGCGAACTGGAGCAAGAAACGCAAAGCCCTGCTGGACTTTTGGGGACATCTATTGCTTCTCCTTCCCTATTGCGTGATCGGCGTCTGGGTGTCCATCCATCCGGTGATGACCTCGTGGCGGCAGTGGGAGCAGTCACCTGATCCCGACGGCCTGCCGCGTGCGCCGCTCAAGACAATGATTATCGTCGCCTTTGCGCTTCTCACATTACAGACGATCTCCGAGTTGATCAAACTGTTGGCGGTTCTACGCGGGGCTGAGGACGAAGTTGCAGAATTGACGGAACACCAAGAGGCTTTGCGGATCGAGTAGGGAACACGCGATTCAAACAAAGAGGTTCACGGCAGGTTGTTGGTCCGGCGTAGGTATACCGGTCCCTCATCACGCACTTCACACGGCGGCGTCCACGACTTGGGCGCAAACGGCAGCCGACTGCGTGAAATCGCCCTGAACCGCCGCAGTTGTTCCGCCGCCTGCCTGAATCTGCGCCACGGTTGCGGCCGCGCCCTCGTCGCTGAAGGGATAGTGGCAGACTACCGCCGCGCCCTGGCGGGCCAGTTCAAGGGCGATGCCCTGACCGATACCGCCGCGATCGACACCGGTGACGAGCGCCCGTTTGCCGACAAGCGCATCCTTGCCGCTCATGTCAGCTCTCCGGGACATGCACTGAGGGCGCGGGAAAGCGTCTGCACGGCGCTCATGCTATTCATATACGTGGTCATGAGTTCTTTCTATCTTTGCTTCAGAAATGCCAGACTGCGCTCGATCCGCCCTACCGGGTCGCCGCCGCCGCGAAATTCGAAAATGTAGAAGATGCGCTGGGGCAACTGATCCAGCGCGTCGAGAATCTCTGCCAGCGGCAGCACACCGGCGCCGAGGAAGGTCGGAGGATCGGACGGATTGGCGGTCTTGTCCTTCAGATGGGCGGCGATGATCTGGTCAGCCAAGCTGTCGATTGCGGCGACCACATCCTGACCGTGGTTGGGATAGTTGCCCATGTCCAGATTTGTGCGCAGGGAAGGAGACGTCAAGCGAGTCAGCGCCCCTTGAACCTCCGCCAATGTGCCGCCAGGAGTGCGGGCGTAGTTTTCGAGAGCGATGACAATGCCCTGCGCGGCGGCGTAGTCCACGATCTCCTGCGCGCGTGCCCAGGCCGCGCCATCGTCGGTGGGCGGCGTCAGGCCGGGGAAGAAGCGCACGAGGGACGCGCCGAGCGCGGCGGCCGCATCAATGTCCTGGCGCAACTGCCGCTGGCCTTGTAACGAGTCGTCGAAGAGTGTGGCCTGCGTGCCGTAGGTGACCAGCAGCCCGGCGTCGGCGATGTGTTGGGCCGTCTGCGACAGTTCCGCATCGAGTCGCGGCCACGTTTCCCGCCGCAACTCCAGTCCGTCAGCGCCGCTCTGACGGGCGATTTCGATGACCTCGCGGACGGAGCGTTCGCCGCTCTTCAATTCATCTTCAAACTGCATGGCAGAGATCAGAATCGGTCTGTCGGGAGATTCCGCTCCGCCCGCGGCGGAGGTGGAAGACCGGCGCCGCTGCCCTTGCCCTGATTCTACTTTTTTGTCGTCCACACTGCTTCCGGCTGAATCGTTGGCTCCGGCGGGGGACCGGCGTCGGGGCGGCCGCTACCCTCCAGACGGCTGATGATCTGCACGGTCATATCCTGCTCGACGAGGCACTGGCAGGACAGGCGCACGCCGGTCAGCCCCTTTTCGGCCAGCTTCTCCTTCTCGGCGACGGTCATCTGCGCGGGTTCGCCGTCAACGAAGGCAACGCGGCAGGTCGTGCATTTGCAGTTGCCGCCACAGGCATGCATCTGGTCGACGCCTGCGTCCTCGACAAGCGCCAGGACCAGCCGCTTGCCTGCTTCCACTTCGAATGTGCCTGCATCTCCTACTGTCAACTGTGGCATAGCGTTCAACTCCTCTGCTTGTGAAGATTCGAAACGAATGATTGATTCCTTATCGACGCCGAGCGGCACGAATGATTCGACCGCTGACCACGTCGTTGTGGCTGCGACGGGGATTTGTACTGCTCATTCTCTCACACGTCATGCACGAACACGAAGATCAGATCATTGACATTCGTCTGTGTCGGCCCGGTCAGGAGCAGGTCAGCGGTGGCGCGCAGGAAGGGATAGGCATCGTGGCGGCGCAGATTGTCAGCCGCGGAGAGGCCGACGCTCTCTCCCCTTGCGACCGTTCCGCAGTCGGCGATGCCACCGGCGCTGTCGGTAGGGCCGTCGGTGCCGTCCGTGGCGAGTGAGACGACGGTCAGCCCCGGCAGATGTTGCAAGGCCAGCGCGGCGGCCAGCGCGATCTCCTGATTGCGGCCGCCCTGGCCCGGATTTTCTCCGAGGTTGACGGTCGTTTCACCACCGAGGATCAGACAGGCGGGCGCGGGAACGGGTTGTCCGCTGGCTAGCACCTCCCGCCCCAGCCCGACGAGCATTTTCGCCACTTCAGCGGCCTCGCCTTCGAGAAATGTCGAGAGCAGAATCTTGTTATAGCCGAGTTCCGCCGCCTTTGCCAGGGCCGCATTGGCCGCGGTACGGTTATCGGCCACCACAAGGGTTTGGCTCTTGGTGAAGATCGGATCGTGCGGCTTGGGCGTGTCGGGGATTTCACCGGCCAGCCCGGCCTGCAAGCGTCGAAGCACGGTGTTGGGCAGGGCGGCGCTCAGGGCATACTTTTCGACAATTGCCCAGGCGTCGGCCCACGTGCTGACATCGGGAACGGTCGGGCCGCTGGCAATGACATCCAGGGGGCTGCCGATGACATCGCTGAGGGCCAGAGTCAGGAGCGTAGCCGGGGCGGCGGCGCGTGCGAGTTGACCGCCTTTCACGGCGCTGGTGTGCTTGCGCAGGCAGTTGATTTCGTTGATGGTTGCGCCGCAGGCCAGCAGCGCGTCGGTCATTCCTTGCAGATCGGCCAGGGTGAGCGCTGAATGCGCGACCGCCTCGCCTCTTGAGCGAGTTGGCTCGGCGCTAGCGGCAGACTCGCGCGCCGGCGCGACCAGTAGGGCGGAGCCACCGCCGGAGAGGAGGGCAATCAGCAGATCCTCTTCATTGGCCTGCTCCGCCAGGGCAAGCATCTCTTTGCCTGCGAGGACACCGGCTTCGTCCGGCACAGGATGACCGGCTTCCAGCACGCGGATGGGTGAAAGAATTGCGGACGACTGCTCGGACGGCTGGCCGTGATCGTATTTCGTCACCGCCAGCCCGCTGCTGATGCGGTCGCCGAGCACGGTTTCCACGGCGCGGCACATCGGCGCGGCGGCTTTGCCCGCGGCGACGACGAGGATGCGGCGATAGCGGCGCAGGTCGTAGGTCAGCGTACGCGCCGAATCATGGGAGGTGTGGTCGGCGACGGTCAGGATGTCGCCGCGACGCCGGAGAACGTTCTGCACTGCGGCAAAGGGATCGACCGCGTCGAGCGCGGCGTCCAACACCGCCAGGATGGAACGGCGTTGGGTCGGGTCCGGTTGGAGTACGGAGGTGTCGAAGCGGGTCATTCGTCCTTAACTTTGGCTTGGCAAGAAGCGATTCAACTTTGTCGAAACGTCGCCGCCTGTGTTCACGGGTAGGCTCCTTGCAGTACTCGCCGTCTCCGTCGTCGGGATGTCAGTTCTTGTCCAGCAGAACCTGAGTTATGTCGCCCAGGAACGGAATGGCCCCGTAGCGCCCCTGGATATAGTCCTTCTCCAGGGATGCATCATTGGGTATGTTGAACTCAACTAAAGAATTGAGATGCGAGGCCCCCTGGCGATCCTTCTCTGCAAACCAGATCTGATCGCGGCGTAGCAGTTGACTATCCAGCAGATTGGTGTCGTGCGTGGCGAAAATCAGTTGGGCATGGTTGGGATTTGTTTCGGGATCGTTGAAGAGTCTGACGATTTCTCTGGTCAGCAAGGGGTGCAAATGGACGTCTAATTCGTCAATGATGAGCACGTCGCCGTTCTTCAGAGACTCGACAAGGGGCCCCGACATGGCAAAGAGCTTTCTGGTTCCTTCAGATTCATGCCCATCCAGATCGAATAGTTCCGGCGCAACAGGCTGGCCGGTGTCATCCACTTTGCGGTGAACGGTTCGCACCATCATCTGTTCTTCTTCGTTGAATTCGTCGGCTTCTTCGAGGAATTCATGGAAGGTTTTGAGAGCGGAATGCAACTTGTGTATCTCTTCCGGAGCTTCATCTGTCGGTAGGATGAGGCCTGGAGTGGGAAGCGCTATCTTCTCCATTCGAATATCCTCAACCCCCAGATCAGATTGCTTTATCAGGTCTACAATCTTCTGTGCGGAATCTTCATCGTTGAGCAACATCTCCGTGAAAAGCCGCATACCGACGGCCATATCATCCGGGGAGGATGACATGCCAAGTGAGCCGAACCAGCCAACTACCTGTTGCGAGATTTTGCCATTGAACTGTGCAACTACAGAGAGAAAGAGCGCGTTGGGTCGGGTTCTGGCGGCCAGGCGCCTGCCTTCTGCCTTAAATTTCGCGCCCAGAACGATTTTGTCCCCGTTGCGTTCAAACAACCTGGATTCCCGGACTTTCGACGCGACAAACAGCCATTCAGCCACGACCCGTTGCACGGTGACCTCAAAGCCATACCGATAGCGCCTCCCATCCACAATGAATACCGCCTCAAAGGAGGATGGCTGGTCATCGGTCTGCGTATTTAGCCGAAACGGTTCAACTTCGATTCTCCCAAACCGCTCTGTATTCACAAGGGAATGTCTCACAAAGGTTTGCATGAAGTCGATGGCGGCGATGAGATTGCTCTTGCCGCCGGCGTTGGCGCCGTAGATGGCAGCGCTCGTCAGGAGGTTGACGTCGCCCGGCGCGGCGAAGAGATTCCTTTCGTCCAATTCGCCGCCTTCCGCTTTGAGCGGGCTGGCTACCATGCTGATAGAAACTTTTTCCCGGAATGAGCGATAGTTGGCGACGCTGAATTCAATAAGCATGATCTGCTTCCGTTGGGCGAATAGAGGTATTCGCGAGAGAGCCACGAATACCTCTATATTAACCTCACTTTTGCACACTCGGAAAACGAGAAGGGATGGGAAACTGAGCTAGTCCCCATCTCACTCACTGGCGGCGGAACTTCTGCAAGCCGTCGTCCACCTGCACCTGACCGACGTAGAGATCGCTGTGGGAGTCGGCCCAGATGCCGTGCGGACAGCCGTTGAACTCGCCCGGCCTGTCGCTGCGTTGCGCGCCGCCCCAGTGGCTCAGCAACTCGCCGTCAAGGGTCCAGACGCTGACGCGCTGGTCCAGTTCGGCAGTATAGAAGACGTCGACCTGGGGATCGAAATAGATCGTGTCCGGCTTGAGCAGACCGGTGCGCTCCTCCAGATAATTGCCGTCGGTGTCGAAAATCTGGATGCGGTCATGGGTGCGGTCGCAGACCCAGACGCGCTCGTCCTTGTCCAGGCGCACGCTGTGAGAGAGGGCGAACTGGCCCGGCCCATCCCCCCAGTCACCCCAAGAGAGGATGCGCTCGCCCGATGCGGAGTACTTATGCACGCGCGCATTGTCGTAGCCGTCGGAGATGAACAGGTCTCCATTGGAGGCCACTGCCAAGTCGGTCGGCAAGCGGAACGGTTCACCCGGCGCGCCCTCCTGTCCGGGCACGCCAATCGTCATCACCAACTCTCCCTGGGGATTGAACTTGAAGATGCAATGGGTTTCGCGTTCCGTACACCAGACGTTGTCCTCGCTGTCGATGAATATCCCGTGCGCATCTTGGATCACATCCTCACCCCAGGAGGCGAGGAAGTTGCCGTCACGGTCGAAAATGACAAGCGGATGCTCGCTGCGCGAATAGGCATAGACCCGATCCTGAGAATCGCAGGCGACCGCCGCTACCCAGCCAAACTGCCAGCCGGCGGGCAGCTTCGCCCAATTCTCCACCAATTCATACTGATAGTCCCCCGATCCGAACGACATACCTCTCTCCTTTGACTGGTTACGTCCCGCCGCGATTGTAGGGCGGCGCAGACATGGACGTTAGAGATGCGTAATGGCACGCGCACAGGGCGCGTCCGCTTGTCTTAATCGTCCCACGCTTTGACGGCGATCTTGATCACTTCCTCATCCCCCAGGCGATAGCTGCCATTGAGGGCGCTGAAGCCGTCCAGCACGCGGTCCAGAGGGAGCGTGTGGCTGACCATATCGCCATAGGGATATTCGTTCTTCTCCAAGACACGCAGCCCGCGCACGAAGTGTTCGTATGTACTGCCCCAGATCGCCTCAAGCCGCATATTCTTGCGCATGAGCAGTTGATTGATATTGAAGTCGATGGAACCCATATCGACGAAGTGGCCCACCTCGACAAATACGCCGTTTTGTCTCACGTAACCCAGCCCCTCCGGCGTGGCGGGCAGGAATCCGGCGCATTCAAACACGATGTCGGCGCCCTGCTTCAAGGGGGTATGCCACAGCACTTGCTCGGTGCGTTCTGCGGCGGTTTTCACCTCTTCAATGTTGATCGTCACATCGGCGCCGAACCGCTTTGCCAGCTCCAGTCGCGTGGCCGGGCCGCCCACCATGATGATCTGGGCCGCGCCCATCTGCTTGGCGCACAGGAGCGTCACCAGGCCGATGGCGCCGCTGCCCTGCACGACGACCGTATCGCCTAGCTGCACGTTTCCGCGCATGGCGGCGTGGACGCCAATCGTGAACGGTTCGGTCAGCACTGCCACGTCCGGCGTGCAGTCGGTCTTGAGTATGCAGGTATTGTGGAGGCCCAAATAGATGTAATCGGCGAATCCGCCGTAGAAGTGGGGCGGAATGTCGGGCGTGTCGTAGAAGCCATATGCGCCGTAGCCGCCTGTGCCCGGAGAGAAGATGACGCGATCGCCTTCTTCCAACGAGCGGCCAATGTAGTCGACCGCGCCGCCGGCGCCGATGGCCTCAATCACGCCGACATTCTCGTGGCCCATGACCATCTCGCCTTTGATGCCGTTCTGCCAGTAGTGCAGATCCGTTCCGCAGATACCGGCCAACTCCTGGCGCAGAAGCACTTTGCCCGGTTCGGGATCGGGAACCGTGTATTCGCGAATTTCAAATTTCTGCCCTTGGGCGATGACCGCCCGTCCTGTTCTTGTCATTCCATTCTCTCCTGAGTTTGTCTGCGCGAGCCAGAGTTGACCGGCATATTCCCGCCGCGACTGTAGGGCAACGTATGTAAGGGAGGCATCGGGGTAAGAACATCGACTGTTGGACAGATTGTTGCGCTGACGCCGGCCGGGGTGGACAGCGCCGATGGCTGGGGATAGTATACTACAGTCGTCGGCCCAGCGATAGTCGATTGGAGATGGGAGCGCATCCTAATGCGCGTTCACTTTGAGAACCCGTCTTTTCTGAATCGCGTGGCCCAGAGGGCACCCCGTATTGCGTATTGCGTAAGGGCAGGCGCGACGGCCACGTTTCAATTGCGATATCGGCGCGAAAAGTCTCGGTTGCAAATGGGATTCACATTAGAGATGGAATCTGCTTGGCGCCAGGCGCCTGGATAGGTGTTGACGGGCGGGGCGGCGCGGCGGGAATGTCTGTACTCTCAATTGATCTTTTTGTTTGATAACCGGTCAAGTGGTTTGTGCGGTTCAGACTGGCGGGCGGACGTCCGAGACATTTGCGGGAAACCGGTCTCGCGTGGGGCGAAAAAAGCGGGATTCGCTCTTTTCGCAGGCCGGGGCATTGGGATGGAAACTGACTAAACGTTTAGCAAAAATGTCCGCTTTGTCCGCTTTACCCCCCCCCCCTCTCTATTGCTATACGAAAAATCATGCTGTCTATACGAAATCAATTGTCGAGCGGGGCAGACGGCTGAACGCCTCTTTCCGACTGCGCCGCGGCTGCCCTGTTTGCCGGTCTGCGCCCCCCTTCAGCTGTACAGATGTGCGTTCACATTGATAACCCGCTTTTTCCTGAATTGCGTAGTCCGTATTGCGTAAGGGCAGGCGAGACGGCCAGGTTACAGTTGCGTTCTCTGCGCGAAACGTCTCGGTTTCAAACGGGATTCACATTAGATGCGCTACCGCTTCGTTCTATGAGCGCGCACTGTTAGATGCGCTACCGTTTCGCGCGCTCAGAGGGCACCCGAGCGCCGGATTGCGGTATGGGATCTGGGCGCGCGGTGGCGGCGTTCCTGATCGTGGAGGAGTGTAGCACAGATGAGCGAATCGGGCAAGTCAGGGTGACGCACATTAAGTTGGGATGCACCCAGGGATGGGCGCGTGATACAATGGAGCCCGGTCAGATGACGAGTTGACCACGCAGTGGAGAAGAGAGATGACCGGACTATTGGTCGAGGCTGCCGAGTTGGAGACAGAGCAGAAGACGCTGCGCTCCCAGCTGCAAGCCGAAAAGGAGCGCATCCAGCGGGAGATCAGTAGTTATCCCACGCCGATAGCGGGCTGTGACCAGCAGTTCAACTATCTGCTGGAACGGCGCACGCAGATACGCCGCGAGTTGGCACGGCTACTTGAGGCTGAACAGACCCGTGCTCGCCGCCCCCAAGAAGCAGGGACAGGTTCAGACCCGCCTCTTCTGTAGCGCGATAGAGGATGAGCAGCGCGCCGCTGCACCCTGGTTGATGCCGAAAAAATTCATGCCTGCGTCTTTTTCACGGGGGATGGGTGGGCGTAAAACGCAGTCGGGAGCGGCGCAACGTTATTCCAGCTGCCGAATCACCGAAACCACTTTGCCCTTGACACTCACATCGGCGGCGGGCAGGAACATTTCCGGATAGCTGGAATTGGCCGGTCGCAATCGTACCTGATCCCCTTCCAGATAGAAGTGTTTGAGCGTCGTTTCGTTCTGGTTGTCAATCCAGGCGGCGACCATTTCACCGTTTTCGGCCCGCTCCTGATGTCGAAGGATGACGATATCCCCATCCAGAACGCTGGCGTCGATCATTGAATCGCCCTGCACGCGCAGCGCGTATAGCTCGGCCGGATTGCGGAAGAGCGACTCATTCAACTCGAGCCATTCATCGGCGCTGAAGTGATCTGTGGTCTCGACCTGAATCGGCTGACCGGCAGCGATGAAGCCCAAAACCGGTATCTGGAAGAGACCCTGGAGGGGACCGCCGCTCTCGTTATCGGCGGGTTCGCGGGGGGTGGGCGCGCCGATCAGGTTGGCGGCAAGCCCAACTTGCTGCAGGCGCTCCCAGGCCAAGCTCAGGCCTCGGCTCACCTCTTTGTCGCGCCGGATCAGTTTCTCTCGTTCCAGTTTGGTCAGATTGTACTTCACCACCGACGTGCTGGATATGCCGCAGGCGGTTCCGATTTCGCGGATTGTCGGCGGGTAGTTATTTTCTCCGACAAATTCGGCAATAAAGGCGAGAATGCTTTTTTGGCGTTCGGACAGGTTCATGGCTATGCTCCTCATTGATGGTTGTTGGATGCGCTACCGCTTCGCTATATGAGCGCAGGTGATGAATGCGCCACCGCTCGCTATATGAGCGCAGGTTGATGAATGCGCCACCGCTCGCTATGTGAGCACAGGTTGATGAATGCGCTACCGTTTCGCTATATGTGCGCAGGTGGTTGAATGCACCATCGCTTCTCTGTAGGCGGGCAGGCCGATGGTTGACGATTATCCCAATTTTTGCGAACATTTCCCAAACCATATCCCAAGTATACAAGAACATCTGTGCGGTGTCAAGTCCTGATCCGCACGAATGTTCCAGCCGTTATTCGATAGACGAAGGAGCGGTGGATGAGGCTTACATTTCATGGCGCGGCGCAGGAAGTGACGGGTTCGATGCACCTGCTGGAAGTGAACGGGCAGCGCATCTTACTGGACTGCGGACTGTACCAGGGGCGGCGAGGCGATACGTATGAACGCAATCAGAAATTCCCCTGGGAGCCGCAATCGATCGATAGTGTTGTGCTCAGCCACGCGCACATCGATCATACGGGCAAGCTGCCCAATCTGGTGAAGCAGGGCTTTCGCGGCAATGTCTGGTGTACGGCAGCGACTCGAAATCTGTCGGCGTATATGCTCCTGGACAGCGGCTACATCCAGGAAAAGGACGTGGAGTATCTCAACCGCAAGCGCAGCCGCAAAGGTCTGCCGCCGGTCGCTCCCATCTACACGCGGGCGGACGCCAGGGAGGCGCTCCCGCTCTTTGTCAGCGTCGGTGAGGGCCGCCCTGTGCTGATCGCCAACGGTGTGACGCTCACCTTCCACAATGCCGGTCATATTCTCGGCTCTGCGTTTGTGGAACTGGAGATCGAGGAGTTTGCCAGCGGCAAGAGTTGGCGGCTGGTGTTCAGCGGCGATCTGGGCCGAGAGGAGATTGCCCTGTTACGCAGCCCAGCCATCGCCGCGCAGGCCGACCTGCTGATCATGGAGAGCACTTACGGCACCCGCCTGCACGGCCTGTACGAGACGGCGCAAAGGCGACTTAGAGAGGTGGTTTGCGAGACGGCGCGTCGTCGGGGGAAGGTGATCATCCCCTCCTTTGCCGTGGGCCGCACGCAGGAGATCGTTTACGCTCTGAATCAGTTGGACGCCAGGGGGGACATCCCAGAGATTGCTGTCTACGTGGACAGCCCGCTGGCGGTCAATGCGACGGATGTGTTCCGCATGCACCCGGAATCTTGGGATACCAACGTGCAGACGTTTCTGGAGGATGGGCGGCGGCGCAGCCCCTTCGACTATCCCCGCATCGAATATGTGCGCGAGGTGCGCCGCAGCAAGCAGCTCAATCACATGCCGGAACCGGCCATTGTCATCAGCGCCAGCGGCATGGCGGAGAGCGGTCGCATTCTTCACCACCTGAAGAACAACATCATCCATCCCGAAAACACGGTGTTGTTCGTCAGCTACCAGGCGCAGCACACGCTCGGCCGCCGCATTCTGGAGGGCAACGAGACGGTGAGAATCTTCGGCGAAGAGTACGATGTGCGGGCCGAGGTCGCCCGAATCAACGGCTACAGCGCCCATGCCGACCAGGCGGAGCTACTTCAGTGGGCGTCGCACTTCGATCCGAAGCGGCTGCAGAAGATATTCCTCGTTCATGGCGAGCCGGAGGGGACATCTGCGCTGGCGGAGACGTTGCAGGCGCAGGGCCATAGCGATGTTGTCGCGCCGACGCTGCACCAGTGCTTTGAGTTTTGAACGCAGTCAGGATCAATCGATCAGCAGCCTGCCAGAAAACGGGCGCCGTGGAGGATGCCCTGCCTTTCCGTCTCCTCCATGCCATTGAAGTTGGAATCTTCCAGTTCGATGGAGACACAGCCGCTGTAGCCGTTCTCCGCCAGAATGCGCAGACCTTCACCCCAACGGAAGAGACCCTGCCCCGGAATCGTATAACGCCAGCTGTGCGCGCCGAAGGCGATGCGTTCGGCGAAGGCGGCCGGCTGCTCGTGCCCGTATTCGTAGAGGTTTTCCGCCAGGATTTCGGTATCCTTGCCATGCACGTGATGCACGCGATCGATGAACTCTTCCAGGAAGCGCAGCGGGTCGATGCCCATGCGGATCAAATGGGAGGGGTCGTAGTTGAGGCTCATCGACGGTGACGGGACATCGCGCAGGAAGGCGCGGTAGGTTTCCGGCGTACAGCAGAGCGCGCCCGGCCCCGGCCAGCCTTCGATGACGTAGTGGGAGCCGCTCTCCTCCAGGACGGCGGCCAACGCGCCAAAACTCTCAACCATATAGGCGTAGTTCTCGGCGCGCGGCAGTTCCGGATCATCGGGCAGCATCACGGCGAAGAAATTCTGGGGGCCATCGGTGGTGCAGGCGCGGATATAGTCGCTGTTGCGGGCGAGGGTTTCGGCGCGGCGACCGGCGTCGGCTGCGATCATCCCCGGCGCGTCCGGCAGATCGATGGAACCGATGCGCAGGCCCGCTTCGGCGACCGCCTTGACCGCGGCGGCGGGGGCGCTGGTCAGATCGATCACTTCGAGATCATTCTGCACGGCCCATTCCAACAGCGAGGGGAGGTCCCGTTGCCAGTTGGAGTTGCCGCGCCGGAAGCCGATGGGGAAGTTGCCAGTTCGCGTTCTCATTGGGAATATCCTTTGGGGTAGGCTGAAGTGCGATCCGCATCATTATGACACAAACCTTCCTGATACGTTCATCCCACAGGAGACATCTTTTGCATGGGATTCTATGACGACGAAGACAGATCACCCCAGCGCAAAAAATCTGGAATAACGTACCTCCTTTCTCTCAAAAATGGACAAGCCCACCACAAATGTAGTAGGCTTGCTCGTGGAGCGTGCTTGATGCACTTTTGCATCCCATTGCAAGGGGCGCTGAAAGGATGGGCACAATTGCAAACATTTTTGTGTCTGAGGCGGGTCGAAGATACTCCCTATATCAATACACACCCGCCTTTCTCCACCCTTCCAATATATATTATAACACATCTGCCCCGCCAGAGGAAACATTATGCCTAAACCTGCTCTCAACTTTGAACATCCTCATTAACTTAGTGGAGTGAACCATGAATTTGCTTGATGAAATACGTTCCGATTTGGTAAACGAATCAGCAAGTCTTTCCAATACACTTAGAAAAGCAAAGATTCTTGCCAATGCTATAGGTCTGCCGGAGTTTCGTGAGTGGGTTGAGTTTGAACTTGGTGGGTATAGAGACCGGGAGAGTGTGCCAGGGTACAGGCATTTTAGCCCAACCAATTTTGGCACCTTTGTTGGACCATTTCAAAGTATGACGGTAACTACTCAGCCATTACGCAATGTGCGACTTTCAATGGGCAACCAAGTCATCCAAGTGTAATAAATCGTGTTTGGAATCTGTCTGAAAAGGTCAGGTTCGGGTCAAAACGGCACAAATGGTGCGAATTATGGCGTGTAGATGGAGGATTCACGTTTTCCGGCAGTCATTTTTGGTCTTTTTAACCGATGCCCGTTCCTTTTCAATCAACTTCCTAGACGAGGCTGGGTAGTTACGTATGACGAAGAATATGGTACTCCCAACCTATCATCTGCCCGACTCTCTCAAGGACCACGTAGAGAACCTATATTTTGTACAGGGTGTTGGGGAACTGGAAGCACAGGCATTGAAGGACACCCTACATAACAAATGGACGCAAGAAATGGTGATGATCGGGCGGGAGTATATTGAATTGTCAGGGGGTATGGTGCTCGTTGATGCGCAACAGCCTATACCATCCCATGTCATTGTAGGCATCCTTGATCAGGTAAAGAATAAACTCTTGGATTTCGTGCTAGGACTTCAGGAAAACAACATCACGTCGGAAGACTTGGAAAACCGAACGGTAATTTCTGAAGTCGCCAGAAACCTCTTTAACGTTAATATATATGGCGACCGAAATACCGTTGCGAGTGGCGAGAACGTGAAACAGATAACCAAGACAGTTCAAAAAGGTGATACGGACTCCCTACTGAATTTTCTGCGAGAACTCAACATTGATGATGAAGATATCCGTGAGATCGAAACTGCCGTTTCTGGGGAACCGAATGCAACTGACGGGCAACTGGGTCCCAAGGTGAAAACTTGGTTAGGAGGGGTGATAGCGAAGATGGCTTCGAGAGTACTTGGTGCTGGTCTCAACACCACAGCGGAGATGTTGACGCAGGCTCTCCACGACTATTATGGAATAAACCCGCAAGGTTAGTACCCCTCCTAACTGTACCAATATAACATGATACTACATGGCGTCGTTGCCCAAATTCTGTGCAGTTAAGTAAGTAATTCCCAAAAAAAGGCCCTGGTGGATTTCCCGCCAGGGCTAGACGCTTGACCTGCAACGACTATGGCTACGGTTGCATCGCCAATGCCGCAATGCTTGACATGATATTAGACCAAGCCGCAATTTGAATTGCTAGTACTGTTATACCTACACCAACAATCCAAAATACAAGCCGAAGGGAACTTTTGCTTACGTCGTTTTTCGTAGCCAAATGTCTATACTCCCCTTCCAATCTGCCAACACTTTTATTTAGATCATTTACACTGCTTTCAACCTGATTGAATCGTCCACTATGATCAGTCGTGGCTGCCATGATCGTCCCCCTCGCGTGGCATAATATAGTTAAATTATAGCATACTGTGCTATACCTGTCAACGCATTGACCACCACCGCCCAGCGCCGATTCCAGATTTTCTATTCATGGCTAAGCAAGTATATAAGTCCCAATGCGAACGGCCTGCTGCTGCACTCCTTCTGGCACGGCGAGGGGACGGAAGATGAGCACGGGTTGCTGTGTACATATTACACGGACGCGTCGCTCACGCCCATTGTCGGCCCAGAATTCGAAACGGTAGCATGTGTCCGCTACACCGAGATTGAAGAGGACGACTCGTTATATTTACTCTTGCGCAGGGCCTCCTGCCCCCGGTCTACCCCTGGGCCGTGGGCCGCGCCGGGTCGGTGATCCAGTCGCTCCAGGAGCCGGGGTAGAGACGGGTCTCCCCCAGCCCGGCGTGCAGCACAGCCAGGACGTTATGGCAGGCGGAGACGCCGGAGCCGCAGTAGAAGATCACTTCGGTGGGAGGGCGCTTGCCCATCAGCTGGCCGAAGCGGTCGGCCAACTCGGCCGGTTCGCGGAAGAGACCGTCGCGCAGATTGCCGCTATGGGGCAGATTGGAGGCGCCGGGAATATGGCCGCCCAAGGGATCGTGGGTCTCATTCTCGCCGCGGAAGCGATCGGCGGCGCGGGCGTCAATGACCAACGCGCCGCCGCTGGCGGTCTTCGCAAGCATCTCATGGGCATCGACCACCAGTTCAGGACGCGGATCAGCCGAATAGCTGCCGGCTTGCGACGTTTCGACACCGCTGCGGGTGGGCAGACCGGCTGCTGTCCAGGCGTCCCAGCCGCCGTCCAGTACGGCGACGGCCTCGTGGCCGATCCAGCGCAGCATCCACCACATCCGCGCGGCCATGCTGCCGCTGCCGTCATCGTACAACGCAACCTGAGACGCGTTGCTTATGCCCAGGCGGGTGACGGTGCGGGCGAAGACCGCCGCATCCGGCAGGGGATGACGGCCGGTGCGGCCCGGCACGATCGGCCCCGACATATCGTCATCCAGGTGGGCGTAGGCTGCGCCGGGGATGTGGCTGTGGGCGTAGGCGCGGCGGCCTGCCTCGGTGTCGCTCAGGTCGAAGCGGCAGTCTACGATGCGCAGGGCGCTTGCGGCGGGGTCGTCGACGGCAGCGAGCGCGTCCGCCAACTGCGTGCAGCCGATAATCGTGCGGAACTGTTGCTCCTGTTCATTCGCCATCTTATAAGCTCCTTTCCAGTTATTCACACGCGCGCGGCGGCGCGCGGCATTGGGACATTGCCTGTCCGACGATGCGTCACACTCGCCAACCATTGCCTGTCGTAAAATCTATCGCTGCACATCGTCGAAGAGAATGGCATGCACGACTTTCGGGCCATGGACACCCAACGTCAGATTGCCTTCAAGATCGGCCGATTTGCTTGGGCCGGTGATGATCGAAAGGTTACGGCTCCGGCGCACGTAGGCGTCCAGTTCTCCAGAAAACCGCATCTCGGCCATCCAGTCTTCACCGGTCGCAAAGAGTCTGCTGAAGGGGATCAGGACCAGGTGACGGAAGGGGGTCAGGCTGGCGGCGCGGGAGTTTGCTCCACCGCCGCCGACAAGGAAAGAGCCGGTGCTGGCAAAGGCCGCCTCCACCGAGGTGATGCCGGCCCGAACCGAGCGGATACGCTCCCGCTGCTGGGGATCGTGCAGATCGGTCGGTTCAACCAGCTTGAAGCCCGTCTCCTTCAGCATGTGCTGCAATCCACCGACGTTCAGGTGCGCCAGCGGCCAACAGAGGATATCCCAATCCTCGATTCGTTCGGCGTCGGCTGTCTTGCGGGCTGCCTGTTCCTCCTCCAGCCATATTTGCAGACGGGAAACGATGGCCAAACGAGCCTCGGTCACGGTTTCCAACAGATCACAACTGCCCTTCACCGCGGCCAACTCCTGCGCGAAGCGTTCAGCCAGCGCCCAGCGATCTCCGGCGGCGTGGGTGACGGTCATGCGCTCGGCCTGCGTGAGCGCGGGGCTTTCGGGCGGGGGAAAGGGCAGGTTCGGTTGGCGCAGGGTCTCCCGCAGGCGGGATAGGATTGTGTCACGTGCATTCATGTTCGATCATCCAGATTGAATCGGCTCGGCGCGCGGGACCTCACGTTTGCCCGCGCAGCTTCTTACGCTCCTTCCACCACGCCCGAAAGCTCTTGGGGGCGAAGGGCGCAAAGTCCCGATAAGCGGTCCAGCCATTCAGGGGCGGCGGCAGAAACTTGATGTTGCCCCCGCTCATGCCGGCGTATAGATTGGAGCCAATGCTGGCAAGTTTGCCGAGATTCTCGTACATACGGCGGCTGCTCATCAGCCCGGCATAGCTCTTGATGCCCAAGGCCTCCGCTTTGGGACCGACGCCCTGCTCCACGAGATCGGAGCGCAGGTCCAGCAGCAGACGAGGGAGGTCGATCTTCACCGGACAGACCTCGCGACAGGCGCCGCACAGAGAGGTGGCATGGGGCAACTCCTTGAATTGGGCGATCTCCGGGGCCAGGGCAGGCGAGATCACGGCGCCGATCGGGCCGTTGTAGGTGCCGCCGTAGGCGTGGCCGCCGATCTCCTGATAGACCGGGCAGGCGTTGAGGCAAGCGCCGCAGCGTATGCACATCAACGCCTCGCCGTAGCCGCGCGCCAACATGCGGGAACGGCCATTGTCGAGCAGCACAACATGCACCTGTTCGGGGCCGTCTACGTCACCTTCCTGGCGCGGCCCGCTGGTCATCGAGCAATAGACCGTGAGTTGCTGCCCTGTCGCGCTGCGGCAAAGGGCCTGTAGCTGCAGGAAGGCGTCCTCAACCGTGGGGACGAGCTTTTCAATGCCCATTACGGCCACATAGACGCGGGGCATACTGCTGACCATGCGCCCGTTGCCTTCGTTGGTGACGATGCAGACGGTTCCGGTTTCGGCGATGGCGAAGTTGCAGCCGCTGATGCCCATTTCGGCGGCGAAGAACTCCTGGCGCAGTCGGGCACGCGCCAGCGATGTCATCTTCGACGGTTCACGCGTGGGCGGCATATCCAACTTTTCCTGGAAGACCTGGGCGATCTCTTCCAGCCGCTTGTGGATGACGGGAGCGACAATGTGGCTGGGCGGTTCATCGGCCAGCTGGATGATATACTCGCCCAGGTCGGTCTCGACGACGCGCAGGCCGGCCTCTTCCATGGCGTGGTTGAGGTGGATCTCCTCGGTCGCCATCGATTTTGATTTGACGACCAGCTTGGCGCTGTTCTGCAGAGCGATCTCTTTGACGATCTCCTGCGCGTCCTCGATCTCCTCGGCCCAGTGGACGACGCAGCCGTTTTCGCGCAGGTTCGTTTCCAGTTGTTGCAAGTAGTCGGGCCAGTTCCGCAGCACATTCTCCTTCATCTGGCGCACCTGCGTCCGCAGCTGTTGTCCCTCGATTGCGCCCATAGAGGCGTGACGCGCATCGGACATACGGTCGGTGGCCTTGCTGACCGCGACCCGAAGATTGGGATCGCTCAGGGCCTGCTGGACGCGGTCCTTGTAGGGGGCATGAATGTCTACCTGCATAGTGATCGTTCCTGTTGGCCGGTCAATGCGCATGTAAAGCGAAGCCGGAAATGGGAGCATTCCCGCTCGGACTCACTCTGGTCTTGCAACCCTCACTGCGCCAGCATCTCAGGCCGTATCGCCCCAGCGCCGGGGATGGTCCGCTTGCGTCGGGGGTGGCGCCGAGGGCGGGCGCAGATGTCTGCCGAGATGGTCATTGAGAATCTCGGCGATATGATGGGCGCGGCAGCTTACGCCTTCACGGCTGAGAATGCCGTTGATATGTGTCATACAGCTCACGTCGCACAGGACGATGGCGTCCGCGCCGCACTGCTGCGCATAGCGGGCCTTTGCCCGGCCCATGGCCGCGCTGATGCCGCTATTCTTGATCGCGAACAGCCCGCCAAATCCGCAGCAGTCCTGGGCGTGGGGGAGATCGACGACGTCAAGGCCCTGCACGCCGTCCAGCAACTTGCGGGGCTGCTCGTCCACACCTAGCTCGCGATAGAGATGGCAGCAGGGATGATAGGCGGCTCTGCCCTGTAGATACGCGCCGGTGCTTGCCAGGCCGAGAACATCGACCAGAAATTCCGTCAGTTCAAACGTCACCGCTGCCAGCCGTTCGGCCTGATGGCCCAGATCCATCTCCTGAGATTCCTGGAAGATCATCTCATAAAAGTGGCCGGTCATGGTAGCGCAACTGCCGGAGGGCGCGACGATGGCGTCTACCTCGCCTTTCTCCACCAGCGGCCCGAAGATCGACAGGAAGCGCCGCGCCAGTTTACGCGTTTCGTCGCGGTAGCCGGCGTTGAAGGCCGGTTGTCCGCAGCAGGTCTGTTCCTCCGGGAAGACGACCTCGACGCCGTTCTTCTCCAGCAATTCGCAGGTGGCGATGCCCACGCCGGGGTAGAGCATGTCCACCATGCAGGTGACGAACAACGCAACGCGCTGGGGTCTTCGTTCAAATGTGGCTTTACGCATAGGATGATCCGCTCTTCTCACTGCATGGCGTATTGCGTACTTCGTATTGCACAATTCATGGAGTTGAGGGCGTCCTGTCGTCGGCAGCGAAGGCTGAACCGCGAGAGGGGTGCATTTTAGTCGCCCAACTGCACCAGCTCTTGCTGAAATGGCAGCGTCGTCACCTCCAGGCTGCCGTCGTGTACGATGCAGTTGACTTCGCTGCGGATGCCCAGCCCTTTGGCCTGCCCGCTGTCATCGAAATCCAGTTGGGGCAGGTAGATGCCGGGTTCGATTGTGAACATGACGCCGGGCATCAGGCTGCGGCGGTCCTGGGTCTCCACGTTGTCGATGTTGACGCCGTTCCAATGGATGGTCGGCCCCAGGCTGTGCCCGGTGCGGTGCAGGATGCCGGCGCCGAAACCGGCCTCTTCGATCACCTTGCGGGCGGCGTCATCGACTTCGTAGCCGTGACCCGTTTTGCCGCGGTCAAACGCCTGCCGGATGAAGGCGATGGCGGTGTCGCGTGCTTGGGCGACGACGGCAAAAACGCTCGCCATCGTTGGCGGCGGCTCCCCTCCGCAGTAGGCGCTCCATGTGATGTCGGCGTAGCAGTCGTCAGGGCAGTTCTTCTCTTTGGCCCATAGATCGATCAGGAGCGCGTCACCGCGCCAAATCGGGCTGTGCTGCTGTGCGCTGGGGGCGTAATGGGGCAGGGCCGCGTTGCCGTTGACGGCCACGATCGGATCGTGATCCCACGCTAGTTCCGCGGCACGGAAATGCGCCACGATCAGTTGCTGCACGCCGTACTCGGTGATCTCCCGCTCCTGGCGCAGGGCTGCCGACACGAAGGCGAAGGCCGCGTCCTTGGCCGCCAGCACGTGGGCGGCGGCGCGGCGGTGGCTATCCATCTGCTCCGATGAGAGCACGGCCTGAACGAGTTGCACCAGATCGGCGCTGCTGACGACAGTCGCGTTGGTGACCGCGCGCACCATCTCAAGCGTACCGGCATCGACATTGCTGACGTAGGGGATCGCGCCGCGGGGGCTGTATTCCATGGCGATCCGGCTGGAAGCGCCCTGTGGCAACAGATCGCTCAGCTTCTGCTCCATCTCGTGCCAGCCGACGTACAGATGCAGCGGACCGGCCACGTCAGGGCGTACGGGGCTGAAGGTCGCCTGTTCGATGGCGTGGACCAGCCATTGTGGTTCGCCATCGGCAGGAATCCATAGGAACCAGCGCCGCGTTCCGGTGGATTCCAACCCGGCAACGGATGCTGCGATCGGATTCTGGCCGCGAAAGTCGTAAAGCAGCCAACCGGCCATACCGTGTTGGCGCAGATGGTTGCGGATCGTTTCCAGTCTCACATGCAGACCCGATTCCTATTGCCCGTGCGCGGGTCTTCTCCTGCGGCGCGTTGAAAGATGAATGGGAGATGACGGATCAGAGTATGCCGTCATTATTCCACGAAGTGGCGATAAGGGCTAATTTCGGGCCGTGCTCAGAAGCGTCCGCACGGGGTATGCCGAAGATGTACAGGAGAAACGAATCGGTCCTTCCCGAACATAATTTCTGTTATAGAATTCAAGTATTGACATTTTGCTAGAACATATATACACTAACAGGCATTCGGATCCGATCAGTCTTTGTCGACTACCGGATCCCTAAGTCAATCCAATTGCGAATCCTGAAAGGGGACTGTACAATGTATCAGCAGATCACTTTGATCGGGAATCTGGGCCGGGACCCGGAGATGAAGGTGCGCTGGTAAACGAATGAATCTCCTGCCTAAAAATAGGCACGGGAGCGGGAACACCCGTAGGTCAACTGCCCTACCGGAGTCCGAAAGGACAAAAGGGAAAACAGCATGGCAGAAAAGGCAGAGGACAGGATAGCCACAATGAACGTCAGACTGCCAAGACCTGCATCCTATGACTAAAGCTAAACTGCTTGAATCTCAGTCACCAGTTGGCGTAAAATCGGCGTCCTTGGGAAAGTGGATGAAACCCAAGCCCTAAGAGAGAAAGATTACTTCATTCTTTCTCAAAAGGTTCCAGCATTCGCGTAGTGCTAGAAACGACCCGCCGAAAGGGAACAGTCTGCAAAGAGCAGAAATAAGGTGACAAACGGGGAGTCTAAGGGATGCTAAAAAAGAGATTCATTACGGATTCCAGGATTGCCTAAATGCCGAGAGGCACATGGTAACGGAGTCTCCATAGTAGTCTGAGAGAGGGAAAGCCTCTTACATGGCAAAGGGAGACAGGTATGACAGACAGAAAGACAGCGAGGTATGCGTAATGCAAATAGCCAAAACTGTTCTTGAAGTCATCCAGGAGAAAGAAAAAGGTTATGTCAAAAATGGAAACTGGTATGCGTAATGCAAATAGCCAAAACCATTATAAAGACATAACAACAGAAAAAATGAAATACCTGGATAAACATACTGGAGAGCCGTGTGCGATGAAAGTCGCAAGCACGGTTCGGAGGGGGGTAGTAGGAAAAGTACCGAAAGGTAACTCGCTTGCTACCTACCCTACTACACGCCGAGCGGCGCGCCTTTCACAAACTTCAGCGTCGCCACCAGCCGGTCCTGGACGGGCGAAGATGGCCAGCGACAGGAGAAGACCGTCTGGTTTCGGGTGACCGCGTGGCAACGACTGGCGGAAACCTGTAACCAGTACCTGGCAAAAGGGCGGCGCGTGCTGGTTGTCGGCGAGATGGAAGAGCCTTACGTGTGGACCGACGACAGTGGCACTTCGCGGGCAATATTGAAAGTTCGGGCGCGGAACGTGCAGTTTCTCAGCACGCGGGCCGAAGCTGACGCTCAGGATGCCGGCACGGGTCAGTACGGCGGTCAGCCTGCATCCAACGGGGGCGGGCCTGGCCCCGAGGCCGAAACGAGCGACGAAGAGGACATTCCGTTCTAAAGGCGTAGTCTTGCTCGGCAAGGGAAACCCAGGGGCAGCGCGACAGGTCCGGCCGTGGTAGGCCTGCGCGCTGCAGGGCCGAGCCAGGGGCATTGAAAAGTTGGAAGTGGAAAAAGGAAGAGTTCAATGTATCAACAAATCACACTTGTAGGAAACCTGGGCCGCGACCCAGAGATGCGTGTGCGCTGGTAAACGAATGAATCTCCTGCCTACAAATAGGCACGGGGAGCGGGAACACCCGTAGGTCAACTGCCCTACCGGAGTCCGAAAGGACAAAGGGAAAACAGCATGGCAGTAAAGGCAGAGGACAGGATAGCCACAATGAACGTCAGTCTGCCAAGACCTGCATCCTACGACTAAAGCTAGACTGCTTGAATCCTAGTCACCAGTTGGCGTAAATCGGCCGCCCTTGGGAAAGTGGATGAAACCCAAGCCCAACGAGAGAAAGATTATCGCATTCTTTCTCAAGAAAGGTTCCAGTATTAGCGCATTACTGGAACTGCCCGCCGAAAGGGAACAGCCTGCAAAGAGCAGGAATAAGGTGACAAACGGGGAGTCTAAGGGATGCTACACAGAGATTCATTACGGATTCCAGGATTGCCTAAATGCCGAGAGGCACATGGCAACGGAGTCTCCATAGTAGTCTGAGAGAGGGAAAGCCTCTTACATGGCAAAGGGAGACAGGTATGACAGACAGAAAGACAGCGAGGTATGCGTAATGCAAATAGCCAAAACTGTTCTTGAAGTCATCCAGGAGAGAGGAAAGACAGGCAAGCCCCTTGAAAGGCTTTACCGGCAACTCTTCAACGCAGAGATGTACAGGAAAGCGTACTCGGAGATATACGCCAATAAAGGCGCAATCACGCCCGGTAGCGACGACATAACGCTAGATGGAATGTCAGAAAAAAGAATCACCAACATCATCCAGCAAATACGTGCCGAAACCTACAAATGGCAACCAGTACGAAGAACGTACATCCCACAAGGTAACGGAGCAAGTAGACCGCTAGGAATCCCATCAGGGGATGATAAGCTGCTACAGGCGACCATGAAGAACCTGCTCGAAGCCTACTATGAACCAACTTTCAGCAAAAGAAGCCACGGCTTCCGACCAGAACGAGGCTGCCATACTGCCTTACAGCAGATTGGACAGACTCACAGAGACGTAAGTTGGTTTATCGAAGGCGACATAAAAGGATGCTTTGACAATATCGACCACGAAATCCTACTGGAAATCATGGAAGAAAAAATCAAAGACCAGAGATTCTTACGACTGGTAAAACATCTCGCACAAGCAGGTTACGTTGAAGACTGGAGATGGTACGAAACGTTCAGCGGGACACCGCAAGGCGGAATCATCAGCCCATTGTTGTCAAACATCTACCTAGATGTTCTCGACAAATGGGTAGAAGATGAGCTAATGCCACTCTATAACCGAGGCCAACAAGAGGACAAAGGCAGAAAACGAAACCCGGAATATCGCAGATACGAACACAAACGTAGATGCGCTAAAACGAAGGGTGACGTAGAAGCCTACAAGCACTTCGGCAAACTGATGAAATCAGTCCCATCAATCATAGACGACGACAGTTACAGGAAACTGGAATACATCAGATATGCCGACGACTTCCTACTCAGCTTCGCAGGACCAAAAAAGGAAGCAGAGGAAATAAGGGAACACATCAGAAACTTCCTCGAAAGAGAACTCTTACTAGAGCTATCAATCGAAAAGACTCTGATAACCAATGCCAGAACCGGAAAAGCGAGATTCCTCGGATACGACCTCCGCGTAATGCAGAGCGACGAGAGAAGAACCGCAAACGGAGCTATCTGGTACGGAGTGCCCAGAGAAGTCAAGAGAAAAGCCATGAAGAAATACATGGTGAACGGGAAACCAATACATAGGGCAGGCTGGCTACCGAATAGCGAATATGACATAATCGGAAGCTACCAAGCCGAATATAGGGGACTCGTAAACTACTACATCATGGCTCACAACGTGCATTGCCTAAAAGAGGTGGAGTGGATAGCGTCAACATCCCTACTCAAAACACTCGCTGGAAAATACAAAACAACTGTAGCCAAAATCGTCAAGAAATACAAGACGACCACGAAAGTGGAAAACAAGAGCTACCGTATATTCCAAGCAACGGTGGAGAGAAAAGGAAAAAAACCGCTAAAAGCACACTTCGGAGCCTTACCTCTTACGAGAAACCCCATGCCAAGCAGTCTCACAGACAACATCCCGAAGATAGGTACTAACAGAAGTCAGCTTATCGACAGAATGATGAACAACGAATGTGAGATGTGCGGAGCAGAGGGAAATATCGAAGTCCATCATGTGCGGAAGCTAAAAGATGTAAACAAACCGGGCAGAAAAGACAAACCGGCTTGGGTACATCGAATGGCCGCCATCAGACGTAAAACGCTGATGACCTGCGAAACCTGCCACAAAGCAATTCACGCAGGAAAGCACAGAGAAGAATGGGATACCTGGAGGAACATACTGGAGAGCCGTGTGCGGTGAAAGCCGCAAGCACGGTTCGGGGGGGGGTAGTAGGAAAAGTGCCGAGAGGTAACTCACTTGCTGCCTACCCTACTACACACCCAGCGGCACGGCTGTCACAAACTTCAGCGTGGCCACCAGTCAGTCTTGGACGGGCCAGGACGGTCAGCGCCAGGAAAAGACCGTCTGGTTCCGCGTGAACGCATGGGCCCGACTGGCTGAAACCTGCAACCAGTATCTGACAAAAGGACAGAAGGTTCTGGTTGTCGGCGAAGTGGAAGAACCCAATGTTTGGACCGACCGGGAGGGCAACGCGCGCGCCTCGCTGGATGTGAGGGCGCGGACTGTGCGCTTTCTCAATACGCGGGCAGAAAGTGAAGCCCTTGCCGCCGACAAGGGTCAGTCCGGGGGGCAAGGCGCGCCCACGGGTGGCGGGCCTGCCGCGGATCCCAGTCCCAGCGCCGAGGAGGACATTCCGTTTTAGCGGAATCTGTTTGCCAGATACCGCGCTAGGCGTGCGGCGCAGTCAAATCTTTACAGGATCGGCCAGTTTGTCAGGAGTGTTTTTCTGACAGATTGGCCGATTGTGTATTTTTGCAGGCAGGGTGGGCTTCCGCCATTCACACGCGCACGGACTGACCCGAGCGCGCTGACTGCTGGGCTGCGAGGAGGAAGCGCAGGATGGCGCGGCCTTCGGCGCCGGTCAGGCGGGGCCGGTCGCCGCTGTCGAAGGCGTCGATGAGATGACGCGTGGCGTGGACGAAACTCTGCTCCCAGCCGGTCGGTATGTCGTCGAAGGTGCGGGTCTTGCCGTCGCGATACAGCGCCAGAGGGGGTGAATCCCCCAGGCGGCCATGCCCGCCGTTGATCCAGAGCACGCCCTTGGTTCCGGTGATCTCGACGCGGTCATCCTGGGCGTAGTAGCGGGTCTCGATCTCCAGTTGGGGGGAGTAGACGACCTCCAGCGAGCCGAAGCGGTTGGCGGGGAACTTCCACGATACGATGGCGGGCGTGTCCAACACGCGCCCCGGCATCAACTTCATTTCGCCAATCCAGGCATGTACCTCCTCCGCCATTCCCATGAAGTGCCAGGCCAGCGCAAACTTGTGGTGGCCGTCGTCGAATATCATGGGGCCGCCGCCGCAGGTCTCCGGGTTGAAACGCCAGGCCCAGGTCGAGAGCGGCACATGCCAGGCGGTCGGGCTGAAACCGGCGTTGCTTTTGATGCGGATGGTCAGCGGGTCGCCGATCTCACCGGCGTCGATCAGGGCCTTGGCGCGCACCACCGGCGGGTAGGAAAGGAAATTTTCATAGACCCGCAGGCTCCTGTCGGCGGCATCGGCAGCCGCAATCATCTCGTCCGCCTGGGGCAGATTCAGGGCCATCGGCTTCTGCACAGAGACATGCTTGCCAGCGGCGAGCGCGTCCAGGGTCACGGGGTGGTGGAGGTGGTGGGGCAGCAGGATTTCGACCAGGTCCAGGTCGGGCACGGCCAGCAGGTCGCGGTGGCGCTTGAAGATGCGCGCCGGCGGCACGCCCCACTCGGCAGCCCGCCGCTGGGCGCTCTCCTGATCGATATCGCAGACGGCCACGATCTGCGCGCGCTCATTTTGCAGGTACTCGATGGCGTGCAGGTCGCTGATGCGCCCGGTTCCGATGATCCCTACGCGTAACATCAGAGGACAGTGGCTCCGCGACTCAGTTCAATCCACGTGCGTCGGAGCGGTTCACGTCCCGTTCATCTCCAGACGGCCCAAATAGATCAGAGACTCCAGATCCTCCGAGGCGTCCGGCATGTAGCGGGCAACGATCTCCCGTATCCCATCCAATTCTTCATCGGCGGCGAGGCCGAGCATTTTCGACAGATCGGCGAGATCCTGGGCGCGCGACGTTTCCAGCTTCATCAGCACGAGATAAGGCAGGCCCAGGACCGGAAACCCGGCCGCGTCGCGATGGTCGTGTTGAAAGGCTTCGTCGAGCCACGCGAATGGGATGAGAAGTAGATCGATCTCGGCGCCGCCGGGTGCGTTCAGCGTATAGCCGGGGATCGACAACTCCGAGGCCATCTGATAACCGGCGTCCCGCAGCCGCGCCAGCGCCTGGTCTCCGTCCTGATAGTGGACGAGGATGGCAAAGTCCCTTGTCATGCGTTCCGGCATGTAGGCACGGGTTGCCACCGCGCCGACAACCGCCCAGCGGATGCCCTGCAGAACGGTTCGCAGATCAGGCCAGACAATCATTGCCTCTCTCCGGCGCAAAAATTCAGGCGCGCTGCCAGTCCCCGGCTTCTGCTTGCGCAGAGAGATCGAAATGAGTAGGCGTCGTCTCTGGGCCGGCGTGAGTTGCCCATCGGGAGCAACGGCGGCGACGGCGGGCGGCACCTGCGCGAGCTTCTGGGCGATGTCAACTCACCTCCGTGTTGGTCGGGTAGAGATCGATGCGGTCGGCGTTGGCGCGCAGGGGCAGGCTGGCGGCGTAGAGGACGGTGGCGGCGATGTCTTCGGCCTGCATCATCAGCTTGCGCGATTCCTGGGGGGGCGGGGTGGGCCGCCGGTCCAACAGGGGTGTGGCGGCAACGCCGGGATTGATGATACAGGCGCGCACGCCGTGCGGGTTGCCCTCCTCGTTGGTGATCCGGTTGAGGGCTTGCATGCCCATTTTTGCGCTGCTGTAGGCGACCCCGGCCAGCAGGCTGGGATAGTTGGCCGCACGCGAACCCATGTTGATGATGGTACCGGCGCCGCGCGCCTTCATCTGCGGCATGAGCAGATTGGTGAAGAGATAGGCGCTGATCAGATTTACGTCGGCGACGACCTGAAAGTCGGCGGTAGTCGTGTCGGCAATGCTGCGGTTGGGTATGTTCGTGCCGGCGTTGTTGACCAGCACGTCGACGGGGCCGAATTCCGCGTTGATCTTCTCGACGGTTGCTCGGACCTGCGCCTCATCGCCCACATCGCAGGGGAAGACGAGGGCGCGCACGCCCAATGGCTCGATGCGCTCCGCCAGAGCGCGCAACATTTCCTCGCGGCGGGCGACCAGGGCCACGTGCGCGCCCGCTTGCGCAAATTGCAGAGCGATCGCCTCGCCGAAGCCGCTGCTGGCGCCGGTGACGAGGATATTCTGACCGGACAGATTGTTCAATTGAGCGTCTCCTTTGCTCAGCCTTCGCGCTATGCCCGACAAGAGGGAGGCGCTCAGGCTTCGATGTTAGTGAGTTTCAGCAACTCATCAACTTGGATGGGCTGACCGGTGGCGATGGAACAGTTGGCCGCGATGCCCAACAGGATGGAGGCCGCGCCGTCGATGTGGGAGGCGGCGCGCGCAAAGGGATCATCGGGCGGGTCGGGGTGAAAGATCTGCTCCAGCATCACGCGGTCGCCGCCGCCGTGCCCGCCCACGCCCTCCGGCACGTCGACGCTATAGGGCGCGCCGTGCATGGGGAAGACCCAGATATGCTTGCCGCCGAAGTCGCGCAACTGATTCTCCGCATTGTTGAGGCTCTCCTCCTCACCGGCCACGATTGTGCGCCCGACCGCCTCGATCGCCTCCACTTCGATGCGCCCGCGGTCGCCGGTGATGGCGGCGCGGTAGCCTTCCCAGGGGCAGTAAGCGAGCAGGGAGTAGCTGAGAATGATGCCGTTGCGATAACGGGCGGTGACGCTCATCGTGTCCTCGGCGGTGATGTTGTCGCCGAAGACGTTGCGATCGCGCAGATAGCCGCTGTCAGCCTCGGCGTTCAGGTAGAGGTTCTGGAGCGTCTCGTCGGCATCCAGGCGTAGGGCAAAAGGATCGGCGGCGGCATCCTCCTCACCCGTGTAGCGGTCGTAGCCGTAGGTTTCGCCGCGCGCGGCCGCGTTCTCGCGCCCATAGAAGAGCAGATCGCCCTGGGCGTAGACGGTCTTGGGAATGGAGTCGATCCACCAGTTGATCAGATCAAAATGGTGGGTAGACTTATGCACCAGCAGGCCGCCGGACTTGTCCTTTTCGCGGTGCCAACGGCGGAAGTAGTCGGCGCCGTGCCGCGTATCCAGCACCCAGGAGAAGTCGACGTGGCGGGGGCGTCCCACAGCGCCCTGCATGATCAGTTCGCGCACGGTGGTCGCCAAGGGCGCGTAGCGGTAGTTGAAGGTGACGCGCAGGGAACGGCCCGTCCTTTCGATCGTCTCGAAGATCTGGCGGGCTTTGGCGTCGTCGGTGGTCATCGGCTTCTCGGTGATGGCGTCGCAGCCCAACTCCATGGCGCGGCAGATGTACTGGTGATGGGTGGCGTCCATGGTGGTGACGATGACCACGTCCGGCTTGGTTTCGGCGATCATGCGGTCAAAGTCGCTGGCGTGGTATGTGGGCAGCGTTTCGCCGGCGCGCTCCTGGATCTGCCGGTTATACCAGTCCATGCGCGTCTGGCTGAGGTCGCAGAGCGCGACAAGTTCGTTCCACGGGGCGAAGTCGCCCAGGATGGCGTGAATGTACATTCTGGCGCGCCCGCCGGTACCGACGAGCGCGTAGCGGCGTAGGGGTGAAGACACGGTCTATGTCCTTTTCCAAAGTGAGTACTCTGACTTCCTTGTGTAACAACCACACTTATGCTAGAATTCTAACACATTTGTACTATAATACTAACGCAATTCTAATGTAAGTCTGCTAATCTGAAGGGTTGAAGTTACTTTACAAACCATTACATTATGTTACTATGACAGGAGTAATTGGTACTATGGGACTAAACAGTAAACAAAGAAAGACACTGAAGGAAATTTTTGACCGCCCTACTCGCACAAACATTCGCTGGTCTGATGTGGAGCGTCTCTTTATCGCTGTCGGTGCAAAGATAACAGAAGGCAAAGGGTCGCGCGTACGAATCGAATTAAATGATCAAGTAAAGATATTCCATCGCCCTCATCCCGGCAAAGAAACAAGACACTATGCCGTAGGACTTGCTCGTGGATTCCTGAAAGACCACGGAATAGAACCAGAAAAATGAACTACAAAGGGTACACAGCCGATATACGTTATGACGAGCGGGACCGCATTTTCTGGGGCCACCTTTTGGGCACCTACGATGATGTCTACTTTGAGGGAACCTCGGTCGAGGAGTTGGAGACCGCCTTTCACGAAGCTGTCGACGATTATCTGACCTACTGCGAAGAGACAGGTCGGGAGCCGACTGAGGCTGTCAGTGGGAAAACGCCCAGCGAGATCTCCGTTCGGATGACCAGAGATATGCAGCGCCGAACTTTCGTTGCCGCGCAACAAATCGGCGTCAGCCTCGACGCCTTTGTCGAGGATGCGCTCAATCGAGCGCTCCGAGAGTCCCTATAGCGGCCCAATACCTTTTTGAGATTCACACATTCGTCCTCCCCTGGACGTCACCCCGGCATCCCCACCTGTCTGCCGGATTGGTCCAACGGCGGCGGCGGCCAGTGCAGACCGCGCTGGCCGGAGAGTTCCCGGTTTTCGGCCGGCTGACAGGCGCGTTCGGGCAGGCCGACAAGTTCGCCGTCTTGCAGCCACGCCTCATCGCTGCCATAGAGTTCATCCCGCAGCAGCGCGGTCAGCCGTTGACGCAGCGGGGCATACGCCTCCGCCTCGCTCAGGTCGTTCATCTCCTGCGGATCGGCCTCCAGATCGAAGAGTTGAAAACAGTTGCCGGTGGCGTAGTAGATCAACTTGTACTGATCCTGGCGGATCATGCGGGTGGACATCGGCCCTTCGCCCACTTCGCCGAAGAGATAAGGCCGCCGCGCCGCCCCAACCATCGACGTCCCCTCGACGCTCTCGGGAATCGGGATACCGGCCAGGTCGAGCAGCGTCGGCATGACATCCTGCCAGCCGACGAGGCGGTCATCCTCGCTGCCGGCGGGCGTGCGTTCGTCGCCGGCCGGGCCGAGCAACAGCATCGGGATGTTGGCTGCGTGCTCGTAGTAGAGCCGCTTGGCCCACAGCCCATGATGCCCAAGCATATCGCCGTGGTCGCTGGTGAAGCAGATGATCGTATTGTCCAGCAGCCCCTCCTCCCGCAGCGTGCCGATGACCCGGCGCAACTGGTGGTCGATATGCGTGCAGAGCGCGTAAAAGGCGCGGAAAATGCCCCGCAACTCCTTATCGCCGAGAGCGCCGCCATAGCGCGTCTGGATCACCTGTAGCGGATAGGGCAACTCGTCGAAATTATCCGACCACGCGGCCCGATAAGGAAGCGGGATGTCGACCTCCCGATAGAGGTTGTAGTACCACTCCAGCGGCACGAGCGGCGGGTGAGGATGACAGTAGGAGAGGAACCAGAGACCGGGCCGGGTCGGGTCGCGGCGCCGGATCATCCTGCACATCTGGTCGGTGGCCCAGTTGGTGACATGGGTCGCCTCGGGCAGATGCCAGGGGCGGAAACTGTACTCGTTGTTGCTCATGCCGTGCGCGTATGAGCGCCCCGGATAGCCCTCCTCCCCCATCCAGATCTCATAGTCGTCGATCACGCCGAGGACGGGGCGGCCCTCCTCAGCCAGGATCACATCGTCGAAACCGATGCGATCGCGCTGCGGGAAGACGTGCAGTTTGCCCACCGCGTAGGCTTGGTAACCGGTGTCACGGAAGGTCTGGGCGAGCGTGGGGAATGGCGGCATCGGCTCACGCACCAGGAAGTTGCGGTCGCCGTGCGTGCGCGGCGGCGTGCCGGTCATCAGCGTGCGGCGGGCCGGTATGCAGACCGGGCACTCGGCATAGGCGTTTGTGTAGCGCACCCCCGCGCCGGCCAAGCTGTCCAGGGTCGGCGTGCGGATTGCCGTGTGCCCCGCGCCGCCCGTCAGGTAGGCGGGCCAGTGATCTGTAGAGATGAGCAGGACGGACGGCGGCGCGCCTGTCCTGCCGTTGGATTGAGATGCCATAGGGTAGCTCCCTAATTTGATCGAAAAATGAAGTCAAAGACCTGCCCTTCGGGATCATTTCTTGATCAAACTCAGTGATATTGCGCCAGGTCGGCAATCGCCGCCTGCACTTCGCGGCCGATCTCCGCGGGGACGGGGGGGTTGAAGGGCGCGCCTTCGCCGCCGTCAATGTCGTCGAAGCCGCTCAGCGCCATAGCCGAGATAACCGCCGAATAGTTGTAGCGGCGCCCGTCGCGGAAGCGCAGCTCCTCGAGCGCGCCGATGGCGTCCTCCACGCGCTGGGACTCGGCATAGTCGCCGGCGCGCTGGGCGTTGTTGATGGCGTCGGAGGCTTTGGCGCAGACCATGGCGATGCCGGAGGTATGTCCCTTCGTCCCAAGTTGGGCCGCGCGCGTGCTGCGGTCGCCGATCCCCCAGATGACAAGCCCATTGTCACCGAGCGCCCGCGTCAGCGGTTCCACGTCGTCCTCGCCGGTGCCCACTTTCACGCCGACGAACGCGTCCGAGTCGCGGAAGAGATTCTCCATCTGCGACAGGTCGCGGCTATCTTTAAAGTAGTAAATCAGGCGGGCGCCAAAGCGGTCATCCATCTCCTCGCCAAAGGCCATGAACTCGTTGTACATGCCGTCCGGGTCGTAAACACCGGCCAGGGGCATGAGTAGATAGGCATCGGGGGGGCGCTGGAGCGCGGCGAGTTCGCTGATGGTCGCCTTGGCTTCGACGAGCGGAGTGGGCAGCACACCGGCCACATACACGCCTTCATTTCCCATTGTGCGCGTCGTGATGTCCACCAAGCGGACGTGCTCGGAGCGGCTCATCTGGTGGATCGGGCTGGTTCCGGCAATGGAGAGGACGCGCGGCCGGTTGTCGCTCAGGCTGTTGCTCTGCATCAGATAGCGCACGTTCTTCAGATGCGCGTCGTAATCGACGCTGCCGTCGCGATAGGGCACCACAGGGATGGCAGTTACGCCCTCCAGCGCGGATAGTAGCTCGGAGGTCGAGAGTTGGGCGGTCATGGCGAGAGTCATAGAGGCTCCTCCTGGGGTCGCAGGCTTCCTGCCTGCGCCTCTTGGAATTCAAGAGTTTACTATACGAAATTGGTTTTACGCAGTATCAGCCGCGATTCGCGCCTTTTTCAAGCAGTCGCGCACTCACCATTCTACCACCGACACGCGATTTCGCTCCACCCAATCCCAGTTGATGGCAACGCCCAGCCCCGGCCCCTGCGGAATGGGCACATGGCCGTTGGCGTCGATGCCCTCCAGTTCGTCCCGATAGTCGAGATAGAGTTCCGCGTCGTGGCTGGCGGGCGCTTTGGGATGCAGCAGGCCCATCTCATAGTAGTTTGTGTTGCGGATGGCGGCCATGCACTGGCGCTGGGCCGGGCCTGGGCCGTGGAATTCGAGGTCAATGCCCAACGCTTCGCAGGCGTGGGCCAGCTTGATGACGCCGGTGATGCCGTCGTAGCCGACATCGCCGCGCACGTAGTCGGTGGCGTCGGCGAGCGCGAAGTCGATGTGCGGCTCCAGCGAGCGCACATGCTCCGTCTGCAAAATCGGCGTCCTGATCAACTGGCGCAGCTTGCGGTGGGCGAACTGGGAGATGCCGCCGTCGCGGTAGGGGTCTTCGTACCAGAAGAAGCGGTTCTCATCGCAGGCCCAGCCGACCTTCACCGCATCGCCGAAGGTCATCAACTCGCAGGCCGGGTCCAGCATCAGATCCATTTTGTCGCCAACGCGCTTGCCCACGGCGTGGACGTTGGCCACCTCCTGGCTGACGGGCGCGCGGCCCCAGCCATGGATTTTGAAGGCCGGATAGCCCAGTTCCAGGCACTGCTCAGCGAAATCGGCGAAGGACTCCGGCGTAGAGAGGCCGTCCGGCTGGTGGTCGCCGTGGTAGGTGCTGGCGTAGCAGGGAACGCTGCTCTTGTAGCCGCCCAGAAGCTTGTAGATCGGCTGGTCGTAGAGCTTGCCCGCGATGTCCCACAGGGCGATGTCGATCGGCGCCAGGCCGATGCGGGCCACCTGACGCAGGGCACGCTTGACTTCGGTATAGATCAGTTCCCGCTGCAGGGCGCTGCGGCCAATCAGAAAATGGGCGAAGAGGGGGATGGTCGAAAACTCGGCCGCCCTGCCGCCGGCGTACTCGCCGACGATGCCCTGGTCGGTCTCGACGCGCAGGACATTGCCCTGCTGCTTGATGCGGTTGCCCGGCTCGTAGACGATGTTGAAACCGTTGTAGTCAGTGCCGAGGTTCTCCCTTTCGCTCTCATAGGTATGGACTTCGATTTTGGTGATGATCGGATCGGCCATAGTTGCTCCGCCTGTGGGATGAATGATTGACAGTGATGGTGACGACAGTGCCCGGCGTACTCTTCTGGCGAGAATCGCAGTGCAAATCGCTAGAGATCGCGCCCCTTACTAGCAGGGGCGCAGTCACCACATTCTACACCGACTCGCACGACTCCGCATGCCATCCACTGGAGTGTTTGTCAGCATTGGCGTGATGATGGAGGCGCCCTTCTCTTGAGAGGGGTTGCCTGCTCCGCGATTCCTGGGAATCGGAGATGAACAGGATGGCAAGCCGCCCGCGCCGCGTCACCCCGGCCGCCAATAGCAGGGCTGTGTTTCAGAGATCCATGATCCCGCCTCAGGACAGACCCAGGGCGGGGGGAAACGTTATTCTTTGCGAGATATTCTGCGGAACAAGGCATACGCGCCAGCCCCGACAATTAGCCCAGCAAGCTGGGGAAGGAACGCCAGGGTGGCGTGGGCTTCGAAAAAGGCAAAGGATAGCCATACCCCTATGACGACCGCTGGAGCCATGATACCTACCATGACCAGCATGTCTCCCAGACTTTGTCGTTTGTAGATCAGTTGATGCGCGAATGAAACTGCGGATGCCGCGAACCATATAAAGGCAAATCGCAGCCGAAAGTCGGATTGGAAATAGGGAGCGCCAATCCAATCCCCGATAAGAAGAATACCGAGCGTCCAAATTCCTGACGAGAGCATGAAGGGGATTCTCCTCCATCTCTCAAGTAGATTGTACATCATCTGTACCGCCTCCCTTTCTGTTGCATGAAGCAATGAGTTTGACATGACGAGTGAGAGGTATTCGCTCTCTCTTCGTTTCTCTAATGTGGATCCCATTCGAAACCAGGACTTTTCTCACGGATAACGCAATTGAAACGTGGCCGTCTCGCCTGCCCTTACATAATACGAAATTCGCGATGCGCAATTCAGAAAAAAACGGGTTCTCAATGTGAACGCACATCAGTTGTTGCCGTCGGTGTCCGTGAATTGAATCGTTACCACGCTGAACTCTCCTGCCGAGACCCCATCAGGAGGCGCGTTCACAAGGATCTGGAACGACTAATCGGGGAACTGCTGCAAGCGTTCTTCCAGGCGGTCGAGCGCTTGCCGGGCTGAGCGCAGTTCCCGGAGGGTTTCTTCCCTGGATGCCGGCGTTTCCAACGGTCGCGGTCGCCGGCGATCCTGCATGACTTCCTCCAGGTTTTTTATTACGACGGCTATGAATAGATTGGCTACGATAAAGGCGCTGATTATCACAAAGCTGACGAAAAAGACCCACGCCATCGGCTCCAGCTCAATGGCAGTGTACATGATGGTGACCCAGTCATCCATCGTCACGATTTGAAACAGCGACAAAATTGCAACGCCTATATTTCCCCAGTGTACCGGGTCGTGCTTTCCGAAACTGGAGTACCCGACAAAACCATACACATAGAGGATGATGCCCAGCAAGACCACGATGTGTCCCACGCTCGGAATGGAGCGAATCAGTGTCGACAGGATCAAGCGCAGCTCCTGAACGGTTGAAAGGCTCCGAAGAAGCCGCAGCAAGCGCAGCAACATGATGAGTATCCCATAGTCGGCGTAGTCGACGGAGGAGGAGGGCGAATAGGTTGCTATGCTGATTATCAGGAAACTAATTGTCAGGAAATCGAATGCGTTCCAACTATCTCTGAAATACCGGTCGACCCTTGGCGAGAGCGCAAACATCTTGAGAAGCACTTCCAAAACGAGCACTAGCAGCGTCAGGATCCAGAACAACGCCATCCAGAGCGCGTACCGGTCAGCCAAATGTTCAGAAGTTGCCACACCCAGCAAGACGGCGCTCCCGACGATGAGTACGACGAGGAGGTATTCGAATGTCCGCGCGTGTACGATACGGTCGGCTAACCTTCGCATGTCTGGTTCCTCCTCGTGGAAAAATTGTCGCTATCCTGCTGACTTTTCCAGTGGGGCGAAGCCCAAAAGCAAGCGTTCTGGGCCTACTCCCTTGGCGAACTCAACGGTTACTTCGGTGTTTGCCGTAGGCGCCCTCGCCCAAGTCCATGGTGAACTCCTGATGTAGATCCCAAATGAGACCAAGAGCTTGCGAATATCGGGAGAACGGGCGAGACGCCTGCCCTTACGCAATTCAGAATACGCAATTCAGAAAAAAGCGGGTTTTCAATGTGAACGCACATTAGATCTCTGTCCCCATCTTGGGGCATACCAAGAGCGCGGGGAAAGCGTTATGCCTGGCGATACCATTTGCGGATCAGGACACGCACTCCGTCCCCGGCGAATCCCCCAATCATCATGGGAAAAACGATCAAGAAAGAGCCGTAGTCGAAAAAGGTGTTGGCGATCCACCACCCAACACCTAAGCCCGCAAATCTGAGACCTACAGAGAGAAGGTAGTCTGCCAAGCCTTCCCGTTTGCAGATCAGGATATGCGCGACTTGTCCTGCAAATGCCACTATGATGAGAAGATACACAAACAGGAAAGTGTCGAAATAGTAGTGGGCGGTCATGGCAGCGATCAGAGCAGCGAAGAAAACCAGAATCCCAACAGTGCATCCACCTATCTTCGCATCGCTAAGAAATTCTACGGCGCTACAAAAGGAGGAAGCGATCTTGCCAGCCGACCCTCTTCGTTGCTCAGGTAAGTTACGCATCATCCGAAGTGCCTCCCATTCCAATACGCTACGCGTGCAGCACCACCCACCCATCCTCGACCGTCACATCGAATTGCTCTACCGACGGATCCTCATCTTCCTGTTGCGGCTCGACCGTAACGTCGTAGGTTCGAACGCGCAGTCTATGAGGATTGAAGACCGAGCGCCCGCTGGTGATGTCGAACTCCCAGCCGTGCCAGGGGCAGCGCAGGACCTGCCCATCCCGTTCCCAGATGATCTCGCCCGGCCGGCTGGAGCGGGCGGTGCCGGTGATGGCGCCGCGGCAGAGGGGCCCGCCTTGGTGGGGGCAGAGGTTGCGCAGCGCGAAGTATTCGCCAAATACGTTGAAAACGCCGATTGAGCGGCGGGCCACCTCGACGATTTTGCGCTCGCCGGGCGGCAAATCGCTGACTCGGCAGATGGGGTGGGGCCGCGTACCGGCGCGGCGGGGGGTCGCAGGCTCCTGGTGTTGGTCCTGGCGGGGCATGCTCTCTCCTTTTGCAGCCCTTTCAGTAGGGCCAGGCGCGCGGCAGCGGCCTCTCCGCGGCCAGCAGCTTGTGACTAAGCTGATGACGCACCGCGGCCAGGTCGGCGGCGTAGGCTGGCTCGGCGGCCACGTCGCGATAGTCGCCCCACTCGGCGGACAGATCGTAGAGATGCTCGGAGCCGTCAGCGTGGAGAACGTAGCGAAAGCGCTCTGTACGCAGCGATTTCCAGCCGGTATGCTCGGTCAGGGCAGACTTCGCGCCCCTTTCGAGCAGGGGCGCATCCAACTTGGCGCCCGGCGCGTCGCCTTGCAGGCGCGGCAGCAGCGAGCAGCCCTGCAGATGGGGCGGAATCTGAATCCCGGCCAGTTCCAGAATCGTGGGCAGCACGTCCAGCGCCTCGGTCAGGCCGGAATCGGTGCGGGCGCGGGCGGCATGGCCCGGCAGCCGCATCAGCAGCGGAACGCGACTGCACTGGTCGTGGGCGGGGTAGCCTTTGCCGTACCGCAGATGCTCGCCCAGCCACTCGCCATGATCGGAGGTGAAGACGACGACCGTCTCGTCAGCCAAGCCCAGTTCGTCAAGCGCGCCCAGCAGTTGGCCGACGTGATGGTCCACCTCGCTGACCTGACCGTAGTAGCCCTGCCGCGCCAGCCGCAACTCCTCGTCGGAGAAATTCTGCTGGTTACGCTGCGCGTCTACTTCGGGTGGGAAGGTCGGCAGAGGTAGGGACTCGGGATCGTAGAGGTCGAAGTACCGTTGCAGCGTCACCCACGGGGAATGGGGCGAGTAGATGCCGGCGATACAGAGGAAGGGCTGGCCGGTACGAGCCTGCTGGCGCATGAATTCGATGGTCTGCTCGGCGACAAATGCGGTGTGGGTCATGTCGTCGCGGCAGCGGGCGGGCAGAGGACGCTTGGGGAAGCGCTCCGCCGGGTGGTCAATCCCATCCTGCACGCCCATCGCCTGTTGCCAGACCTCGGTCATCGGCGCAAGTCCCCAACTGATGAATGGGAGTTGGCCGGGCGAGCGCTGTCGGACCCAGGCGCGGTAGGCATCCTCATAGGAGCCAGGCTCGTCGGAGATCTCCAGATGATCGAAGCCATAGGACGGATGATGGCTACGGTGATCGCGGTTGGCGTGCGGCTGGAAGTGCAGCTTGCCGATGTTGGCCGAGCGGTAGCCGTAGGGGGCCAGCAGGCGGGGCAGCGTGACCGTATCCTCCGGCACGGGCACGCCCATGTGGGTGACACCGAGCGTGGAGGGATACTGCCCGGTGAGGAAGCTCAGGCGGCTGGGCATACAGACGGGGTTCTGCACGAAACAGTGATCGAAGTTGACGCTCTCGCCCGCCAGTCTGTCCAGGTTGGGCGTGTGAAGTGTAGGATGCGCTACCGCTTCGCTGTTTGAGCGCGGGCGCCGGTTGCCGTTGGCGCCCAGGGCATCCCAGCGCTGTTGATCCGTGTAGATAATGAGGAAGTTAGGGCGGCGCATGATACCGGTAAATCGCGGCTGATGGAATGTAGTTCCTGTAGTATACTATCCACTATCCGCCAATCACTAAACACGGCAATTCAGAGCGAGGTGCTTACCATGTTACGTGTAGCCAAGCCTGAAGGATTCGGCAATATCGTTTTGGAAGAGGTGCCCATGCCCCCGGTCGGGCCGCAGGATGTGCGCGTGCGCAGCAAGGTCAGCCTGATCAGCCGCGGGTCGGAGATTCTGCGGCGCTATATGCACGAAGAGGCGATCAATCCGGCCATGATGGGCTACTCGCTGGCGGGGGTGGTTGACGCGGTGGGCAGCGAAGCCGCGCGCCGCTTTCAGCCAGGCGACCGCGTCATGGCCTCTGCCCCCCATGCCCAGTATGTCGTGCAGCCTATGTTCGGGCAGGAAGGACCCCGCGTCTGGCCTCTGCCCGACGACATCTCCTTTGAAGAGGCCACTTTTCTGCCTCTTGCCAAAAGCGGCGTCACTTGGGCGCACTCTCCGGGAATCCGGCCCAGGCATACGGTCGTCATTATGGGGCAGGGGCTGGTCGGCAATATGGTCTTGCAGGCGGCCCGCCAGCATCTTTGTGAGCGCCTGATCGTCGTTGATGCCATTGCCAAACGCTGTCGACAGGCCCTCGATTTCGGCGCGGACGAAGCCATCGACGTGACGAATACGGATCCGGTGGAGCGGGTGATGGAGTTGACTGAGGGACGAGGCGCAGATATCGTCTTCGAATGTGTCGGCGGCCAGCCAGGTGTGCGTTCTTTTGCGCAGGCGCAGCAGATGGTATGCGTCGGGGGCACGCTGCACCTGATCGGCCTCTATCACGGTCAACCCTTGCCCCTGGACGCCAGCAGGATGCAGCGGCGGCGGCTGTTGGGCGGTTACTTCAACGAGGACCCGGGCGAAGTCTTGCTGACGCGGACTGTCGAACTGATGCAGGCGGGGAAGATTCGAGTCAAGCCGCTGATCAGCCACCGGTTCCCCTATCAGGAGGCCAAAGCCGCCTTCGATCTGCTCTACGAACGCCTGTCGGAGGCGATGGGCGTGCTGCTGATTTGGGAGGAGTAAGGGCAATCCAACCTCAGTAACAAAACAGTCTTTGAAGGAGACAACAGATGTCCTTTTCTGCCAGGGGAATCGTCCACCGCTCCACGGTCACCGGAAGTCGGGGCATGATCGCCTCGGCCCATCCGCTGGCCTCGGTCGCCGGTCTGCGCATCCTGATTGACGGCGGCAACGCCATTGACGCGGTTGTGGCCGTGGCGGCCGCGCTCAACGTGGTGGAGCCGTACATGTCCGGCCTGGGCGGCGACGGCTATATGCACATCTACTCCGCCCGCCAGCGCGAGCACACGGTCCTCGACTACATGGGCCGCGCGCCCTACGGCGCGACGTTTGAGGCGTTGAGCGACCCGGAGAGCCGCGCGCGCGGGCCGCGCTCGCCGATCATTCCTGGGGCCTGCGGCGGCTGGCTCGCCGCGCTGGAGCGATACGGCACGATGGACGCGGCCGCGGTCTTCCAACCGGCCATCGAATACGCGGAGCAGGGCTTCCCCCTGACGGTGAACAATGCTTATTTCACCGAGTTCAGTGTGCCGGAGATGCTGCGCTATCCGTCAACCGCGGAAACCTATCTGCCTCATGGCCGCGCGCCGGTTGCAGGCGAACTGATGACGCAGCCTGATCTGGCAAACAGCATGCGAGCGATTGCCGAGGGTGGCGCTGACGTCTTCTATCGGGGCGAAATCGGTGGCAAACTCGTTCGCTACATGGAAGAGAACGGCGGCCTGATCACGCACCGGGACCTGACTGATTTCGCGGTCGAGTGGCAGGAGCCGGTCTCCGTCTCGTATCGAGGCTACCAGGTCTTTGCGCCGCCGCCGCCATGCCAGGCCGTCCAATATCTGGAGACGCTGAACATCATGGAGGGCTTCGACGTCGCGGCGATGGGCCACAACCACGCTGCGACGCTGCACCGCTTCATCGAGGCGGCCAAGCTGGCCCAGGCCGACAGAAACGAGTATGTCGGTATCGACAACCCGCCCACGGCCGGCCTGCTGTCCAAAGAGTTCGCGGCCCAGCGCCGCGCCGAAATCGGCGCGCAGGCCCGCCCCTGCGGTGGAGAGCGCTATACGTCTGAAAAGATGGCCGACGAGGTGTTGGCGGGCGATCCGCGCCGCTGGATGCACAGCGAATGCACGACCCATTTCAGCGTGATCGACGCGGCCGGCAATGCGGTGGCGGTTACGCAAAGCCTGGGCGCCGGTTTTGGCTCGGCTGTGGTGATCCCGGGCACGGGGATCACGCTCAACAATTTCCTCAACTGGATGGACAGCGATCCGCAAAGCCCCAATGCGGTTGCGCCCGGACGCAAACTGGAGATGTGCATGTCACCCGCCCAGGTGTGGGATGACCAGGGGTTGCGCTTCCTGATCGGCACGCCGGGCAGCTACGGCATTCTGCAGACGACGCCGCAGATGATCATGAACGTAATCGATCATGACATGAACATACAGGCCGCCATCGAGGCCCCCCGCGTCAAGGCCACGTCGCCGGGCACGCTGGTGGGTGCAGAGACCCGCATCGGGGAGGATGTCCTGCTCGAACTGACGCAGATGGGCCACAGGCTCAACCGGTTGGGACCCTGGTCTGCCGAGGTGGGCGGCGGACAGGGCATCATGGTCGATCCTGAGAGCGGCGGATTCATGGGCGGCGCGGATCCGCGGCGCGACGGATACGCGCTCGGCTGGTAGAAACGGCAGTTGATTGGGGATAGTCGTTAGCGGATAGCGACTGCACTTTCCGCTGGTGACTGTTATTCGGCCCGGCCTGTCAGGTGGATCAGCCCGTCACCGCTTAGTACGCGATGCAGGCCGCGGCGCATTATGACGATGCCGTCCTTCTCTGAGCGCAGTTCGGCCAGAACGTTGCCCAGCGGGTCGTGGATTGCGCCCACAAGCTGGCCTGTCTGGACCTCCTCCAACAACTCGACGTGGGGACGGAAGTAGCCTGCCATTGGGGCGGACGTCACCTCATCCATGTTGCCCTCGCCCAAGAGGTGCAAGTGTGGCGGCTTTGGGGCTGGCTCGCCTTCCAGCATGTCCAGTTGGTGCATGACGTTGAGAACGCCGCGGGTGAAACAGTCCACATCCTGCGGGCGGGCGCGACCGGCGCCGGCGGCTTCGGTGTAGAGACAAGGTACGCCCAGCTCGATGGACGCGGTGAGGGTTCGGCCCGGCGGCACCGGCGGTGGATGTCCCCACAGCACCGGCGCGCCGAACACGCGCGCCGCGGCCAGGGAACGCTGCCCCACGTCATCATCGCTGTGGATATAACCGGCCATCGTGGGGATGTCACCGACGATGCCGGCGCTGTGCAGATCGATGAGAAAGTCGGCTGCACTGATCAGCTTCTGCTTGAGCCAATGCGCGATCTGCTGGGTCAGCGTGCCGGTCTCCGAGCCGGGAAAGACGCGCGCCAGGTTCAGCCCGTCCACCGGACTGTTGCGGGTGGCGGTGGCGTAGGCCGCCATATTACAGACCGGAACCATCAGCAGCGTGCCGCGCAACGCCGGCGGGCGGAGTTGCTCGGCGATACGGTGAATCGCTTCGACGCCCTCGTACTCGTCCCCATGCACACCGGCGAACACTACCAGAGTCGAACCCAACTCTGTTCCGGTCACGGTCAGCAGGGGAAGCTGCCACCAGCCGCCTTCCACGCGCGGCGAGATGTCCAGCCAGCAGGAGCCTTTACGCCCCCGCTCCAGGTTGCTCAAGTCCAGTTCGGATATGTGCATGGTCGACTCCTGATGTGACTGCAACGGGGCTGTCCAGGCTTATCGTATGCCCGTTCGCCGCTCAGCTGTCTTGCGATCATGTTCGATCCATTCGTCAACGCGCATTTTTCGAATGTTGTCCAGCCTGTCCATAGCCCACACATTATATTCTGCCTCTAGTTCGCAGCCGAGCCATTTGCGCCCCAGTTGTTCGGCAACAACAAGGGTCGTACCTGAACCGAAGAAGGGATCCAATACGGTTTCGCCCTGTCTCGAGGAAGCCAAGACGAACTTTCTGACCAGTTCTTCCGGCTTTTGCGTGGGGTGGGAGGTCGTCTCCCCCATACCGTTGCAGGTCGTGGGAATTTCAATCACGTCTTTCGGTTTTGCCCCTTTGGGATTCGGTGTCCATACATCTTTCCGCTTGCCGCCATTTCCGTACTGGCTCGATTCCGCCTGTGGATGTGCTGGGTACTTTAGTGTATGCGCGCCATACGGTATCCGAATATCATCGACGTTCAGCTTAACGTTCTTTGCTTTTCGAAAATGGATCAGGCCCTCGTGCGACCGCCCCCAGTCATTCCCAAGATTTGCCTTGTTTTTGTAATGCCAGACGATCCAGCGGCAGGACCGGAAGTAGCCCATGGCTGGATGCTTAATGTCCGCCAGGATTTCAGAAAAGCCGCAAACATACATCGATCCTGTTGGTTTCAACACTCTGGCCGCCTGCATTATCCATTGCATCGACCACTCGATGTAGCTTTCCTGGCTTTCAAAGTTATCCCATTCCGCTTTCTTGATATTGTATGGCGGGTCGGCAAAGATTAGATCGATGGTCTCGTCTTTGAGGCCGCTTAACCAGTCAACGGAGTCCCCTTGGTAGAGTTTACCATTGGGATGATCATATTGTAGCCGAGAGCCTGTAGGCTTCGGTTCAACATCTAGTCTCTTGCCTTTGATATCATGACCCGGGAAGAATGCGAGTTGTGCCACGCTGGTATCACACTCCTTACAGTCAGATTATGCCCGCTGCGACCGGCAGGGCCGAGATTATTTTAGCATTGTTGGCCTGGAGTTCGGAAGTAGTTTCATTTGGCGCTGGCGGGCACAGTGTTGAGAAAAGCCTGCACCTCTCTCACTCGCGGAACTGAATCGAGTACAGATCGGCGTCCTTGAGCACGACGCGGATGCGAATGGGACGCCCCGCCAGTTCGCCGAGATCGCTGCCGCCGCCCCAGTGCGCGACCTGGTTGATCGAGTCGCCGAAAATCTCCTCACTCTCTTCAAGGGAGAAGCCGGGCACGGGCCGCCCCTCGTCATCCTGGATCTCCACGCGCAGGCTGCCGGCCGCGGAGGTGGCATAGTTGAGGAAGAGACGCCGACCGCTGAAGATCAGCGGCTTGGTCAGACAGTCACCGCCTGCCAAGGGCGCATGAAGCGAGACGAAGCCATCCATGCGCGTGCTGTACCGCCGCACATTCATGCTGCGGCCCGTCCAATATCCTTCGGTTACATAGAGGGAGAGTTTGGGCGGCGCGCCGGGCGTATCGGCCTCCGTTTCGAGCAGTCCCCAGGCGATGCAATTGTCGCTGTAGACCCAGCTGTCGACGTTGCTGGGGCCGGGGCGAATGTAGGCCTCTCCCCAGCGTTTGAACGTTTCGCCATCGCGGCTGGACATGAACACGCCATCTGTGACCGTCGTGCCGTAACGAGTATGCGCCGCGCTGCGTTCGCGGCGCAGCTCCAGCCCGGGCAGGTTGTCGGTATGCGCCACCCAGCCCCTGTCCACGTAGCGCATGGGAAAGCCGAAGAAGATGTGAGGCGCGCGTGCGTAGGGCCGGATCTGATTGGTATAGAACGCCTCCTCCGGGCTGTCGCCGTAGCCGAGCCAATTCGGCTCGCTCCAGTGCAGAAAGTCGGATGAGGTAGCAGTTTTGATTCCGCGCACGCCATGCGGCGCGCCGCCGCGGAAATCGCGGAAATAGGCCCGGTACTCGCCCCGATACCCGTCCCAGAAGGCCAGGTTCTGTGAATCGAAGTAGCCCTGGGTAATGACCGGTTCCGGGACAGCTTCAGCGCCGCGTCGCATCAGTGAGAACTGGATGGCGTCGGTAGATTGGAGGGCGTAGAGCACGCGCGGCGAGTGGCCAGGGACGAGCGCCTTGTAGGTAGCCTCTTCCTGACAGGCCGGGTTGGTATCTCGGAAAATGGCGGTATCACCGGCGCAGAGATCGATACCGGGGAAGCTCTCCGGTGAAAGAACGATGTTGTTGCGGCGGTTGCCCTCGTACTCAACCATGCCCAGCGACGGCTTGTTCCAGCTTTTGCCATCCCTACTCTCCGCATAGCAGAGATAGTAAGGATGGGGGTAGGTGATCTGGGGGCCGCCCATGTCGTACTGCCACGCGCCATAGTACATGCGAATGAGGCCGTCGTCCTCCTGCATGACCGTGCGGTAGAGACACGCATTGCCTTCCCAGGGCGCGTCGGTCTGCATGACCACCTCCCGCTTGACCGGCGCATGCAGGCGCAATTCGATCCTGCCCTCCAGATTGGCGAACAGATAGTCGTCAACCAGGGGTTCCAGCCGCGAGCCGATAGCAACCGGCTCGGCATTAGCATCCGTGGAACTGCTCATGGTAGTTGCCTCCTCGCTCTCTTTCTTCCGCTTCGGCGTTGACGCTCAGGCCAGAGTGCTGTTGCTCCGGCAAAAGCTCTCGGTCAAAGATTGGGGGCGCGCAGCAGCACGTTTTCCGATTGCAGCGCCCACACTTCATGATAGACCTTGGGCGAAGGTCGCGGCGGTGGATAGCCCGGCGGCTTGTTGGCGGGATCGTGCAGTTCCAGTCGATCGCGGCCTTCTGGTCGGTGCAGCCACGTCAGTTCTTCGGCAGCCGCAGCCACCTCGCGGCGCAGGATGAACTCTACATAGTCGAAGGCCGTGAAAGCCACCTCGGCCAGGAAGACGCGGCCCACCCCTTGACCATTCCAGGTGGTCAGGTCGGGCAGGATCAGCGGGCCGGTGCAGACCTGGAAAGTGGCGTCCTTCCGGTTGACGTTGATCAGATCGACAGGGAATTCAACGGATACGCGCAGAGCGCTCTGCGGATCGCGATAGGTGCAGCAAGCGTTGAGCAGGGCATTGGCCAGCGTGGCCTCGACTATCTGCTCGCTGGCGCGCAACTCGATTGGATGCAGATTCTCTCGAAGACTGACACCGTGTTCCTGGAAGGCGGCGCTGAGTTCCCGCCCGCCCCCCGGCTCGGTCTCGCTGCTGGGACGCCGGGCAATCGGAACCTGATGCGTGCGGCTGAAGGCCATACGGAACTCGTCACTGGGTATCTGGAAGAAATCTCGGCGCGGGATCGTGTATTCGGAGCGGCAGGGTGCGCCGACGAAAAGTTCCGTCGTCTGGCCGCCGCTTCCGTCAGAGATGACGCAGCGGGCCTCCAGGCTGAAGCGCACATGGCGCACGTCGCCTTCCTCGCCGATGAACCCGCCGGCATACTTGTAGTAGGGATCCGCCTGCCAGGGAAAGGTCTTCCAGGTGAAGAAGGAGCGCGGAAAGTCGATCATGTCTGCCTCTCTTTGGTGGCGAGGAGAGAGTGAAGAAGAGAAAGGAGAGAGGACACGCCCACGCTCCTCGAAGTTCCCCTTTTCTCATTGCTCACTTCTCGCAATTGTTCAGTTCCAGGTGAAAAAGACGCTCAGCCAGCCCTCGTGTCCGCTCATCATGCGATCAAAAAGCTGGGGCGCCTCGGTGTACGGCTCAATGTGGCTGACCAGCGGCTCGATCTTCAACTCTCCGCGCCGGATCAGGTCGAGGATCACATGCTGATTGCGCCCGCGCGTCCACGGCCAGTAGGGGTGCGTATCGCCCATGCCCGTCTGGTAGGAGCCTGTCATCACAATCTCGCGACGGAATAGCTCGTTCGATTCGATGGCCACGGAGCCGCTCGTCGCACCCACCAGGATGATGCGCCCGCGATCGGCTGCGGCCTTGATCATAGTGGGATAGTTGCCGATATAGGATGTGCAGTGGAGCTGCACCTCGGCTCCGCTGCCCGGCAACATGCTCGGCAGCGCGCCCCGCCAACGCCAAGGCAACTGGGTCTGGGCGCGGATTTCAGCCACCACATCCTGGCGGCCGGCATCGACCAGATGGGAAGCGCCCAATTGACGGGCAAGTTTCAGCCGCTCCTCCACCATGTCGACACCGAGCAGTGGATAGGCCCCGACGAGGCGGCAGAATTGCAGGGCCAGCAGCCCGACCACGCCCAGCCCGTGGACGGCCACCGATTCACCGATCTGGATCTGCGCCCGCCGCACGCCATGCAGGGCAACGTCGCCCAGCACGCAGAAGGCGACTTCAACGTCGGTCAGGTCGTCGGGCAGCTTCTCTACCCGATACTCCTGGGAGATCGCGACCTCGTTGGCCTCGAACGCCGGTGTCACCAGCCAGTGGGAGGCGTGATTGCCGCGGCACAGCACGCGGTCACCTACCGCTACCTTGTCGATCTCGTCGCCTGCGGCCTCGACCACGCCGATGGCCGTGTAGCCCAGCCCGACGGGCGCAAACTCCGCCTGCTCCGCCGCGCTGGCCGAGCGGCGACGACGGATGCCATTCATCTCCGAACCGGCGCTGACCTGTGTCAGGTGATTGCGCACCAATACCTGATTGGATGCCGGAACCGGCACCTCAAACTCCTCGATTTCAATTTGGCCCGTAGGGGTGAGAACCAGCCGTTGTCCCTTTGTCACGCGACGATCCTTTTCTGTTTCGTGAGCGTTGCGGCGATAGACAGAACCACTTGGTCAAGTGTACAATCAATTGCGGTCTGCGCCCAACAGAATTGTGGAGCCGCACCGGAGGACCCATCGGTCGTTTTTGAGCGCGTCAGACCTGTCAATTTTCAGTTTTTTGGTAACGCCACGGGCAACGCGGGGCTTCGCAAAGAGCCAGTAATCAATGACTGCCGCACAAGGAGAATGGCAATGACAGCGCAACGCACAGTTTACATCAGTGGATCGTTTGTGGCCGAAAACGAGGCGGGTGTCTCCATCTTCGATTCTGCGCTCATGTTCGGCGACATGATATTCGAGACGACGCGCACCTTCAACGGCCAGCCGTTCCGTCTGCGGCATCATATCGAGCGGCTCTATGTCGGGCTGCGGACGCTGGAGATCGACTGTGGACTGACGCCGGACGGGATGGAGGCCGCGACCCTGGAAACAATCGAGAGGAACCGGCCCTGTTTCGCCGATGGGACGGACTTTCAGATCGTCCACAATGTCTCGCGCGGGGCGCTGGGGTTCTACCAGTCGATCTTCGCCGATGGCGTGAAGCCGACGATTGCGATCAACTGTTGGCCGCTGACCTGGCACCTGGCCGCTCTCGCCGACTCCTATGTCAGCGGCGTCCATGCCGTCGTCCCGGCGCAGCGTTCGGTCCCCTCGCGGCTGATCGACCCCAAGATCAAGAATCGCAGCCGCATCTACTATCAGATTGCCAACATGCAGGCGCAGAAGGTCGATCCGCAGGCGTGGGCGCTCCTGGTGGACGAGGACGGGTTTCTGACCGAGGGCACGGGATCAAATTTCTTTGTCGTCAAGGATGGCCGCCTGCTTACGCCGGAGCCCCGCAACATTCTGCGCGGCGTCACCCGGCAAGCGGTGCTGGAACTGGCGCAGCGTCTGGAGCTGCCCTGCCAGGAGTGCAATCTGGAGCCATACGATGTGATGACCGCGGACGAGGCGTTCTTCACGTCGACGCCCTTTACCATCATGCCGGCGACGCGCTTCAACGGCCACGCCGTCGGAGCGGGCGAACCGGGGCCGGTCACGCTGCGGTTGATGGACGCCTGGAACCAGATGGTCGAGGTCGATATGGCGGCGCAGGCGCGCGCCTTCGCCGAGACCGCGCTAAATGACGGATAATCATGGAGGTTAGACATCGCGGGCCAGGGGCCAGTGGATCTTCTCCACCCCTTTGGCCTGCGAGCGCATGATCGCGATCATGATCTCCAGGCTGTGCAAGGCCCGCCGACCGCTGGATACGCTCTCGCCCCCGTTCTCAATCAGCTGGATCAGTTCATCGACCGCGTTGACCATGCCGCTGCCGTAGTCGACGGTTCCGCCAATCTGACGGCTGGTCACCTCGTGACCATGCTCCTCCGATTCCAGATAGACAATGGCTTCGGTGTTGCTGATGCGAATGCGGCCCTTTGTGCATAGGAGGTCCAGCTCGAAATTGACCAGCGTCTTCTGAGAGACTTCGATGTGGGCGCGCACGCCGTTCGTGAAGTGGACATAGGCCGATGCGCCGGGATCGGTCTTGGGATCGTGGCCGCCGTCCCCCAGGTATTCGGTGCGGTCCTCGTAGCCCTCCTCCATGCCCCCGATCAGCCAGTCCGGCGCCGCGTCCGCATACATGCAGACGGTGTCGATCAGGTGCGTCCCGTTGCGGAAGAGCATCGCCCGTTCGCCCCCCAGGTGAGCGCCGATACGGGTGAGCGAGCCGATGCGGCCCCCCTCGATGATGGCTTGGGCCTGTCGCCAGAAGGGATCCCAACGTCTGCCATGGTTGACGCAGATCTTTGCGCCGCTCTTCTCCACCGCAGCCAACATGCGGTCGGCGTCGACCAGGGTGGTGGCCAGGGGCTTCTCACAGTAGATGCCGGGGACGCCGGCCTCGGCCGCGTCGACGACCATCTGGGCGTGCAGATGGTCAGAGGTGACCACGCTCAACAGATCGAGATTCTCCCGCGCCAGCATGGCGCGATAGTCGTTGTATTGGGCCGCCGCGCCCCAGTTTTCCTCGTATCGGGTCAATAGCTCCGGCACCAGTTCGCACACGGCCACCACCTCTACGCGCGGATGCGCGGCATGGGCGGACGCGTGCGAGTGCGGCTGCGGATGGCGCGTCGCCCACAAGTCGTAGCGGGGCGGAGACTGGCCGATTCCGGTCAGCCCGATGATACCGGCCCGGTATGTCTTGCCTGTCGAATCTTGTGTGTTGGCCATGTTCCTCTCCTGCTTGGGGGATGATTTATGCGCCACCTGACTGCAAACCTGGAGTCAGCGGCGGTCATTCTCACTACTCGCCCTCTCTGCGCCAGACTTCGTAAGGATTCTCTCGGTTTTCCAGCGGGAAGTTGACGCGCCCGCGCAGCCGTTGCGACTCGTGGATCGCCATGATCATCTCCAGCACGGCCCGCGCATCATGGCCATTGGTCACTGCCGACACCTGCCGGTCTTCCTCGATGGCCTGGATCAACTCTTCGGCGAAGACTCGGTTGTTCAGTTGAAATTTTTCGGATACGGAGCGAGGCTGGCCGTCCGCGTTGCAATCCCATTCCGGCAGCGTAATGCGCTCCCAAGAGCCGTCCCGCTCTCCGGGGAGCCAGAGCCGGTAGGGGTAGTGGTAGAGTTCGCCCAGCGGCGCGGTGCGCAGCGACAAGATGCCCGCGGAGCCGTGGATTTCGAGGCCGAGCCAGTTGACCTGTTCGCGCGTATCGGCATCGTCACTGCGATAGGAGTCAAGATGGGCGGTCACCCCGTTCTGGAAGACAAAATAGGCCGCCAAGCCATTACCGGCGATCAGGCCGACCCCCTCGTCTCCCTCGTGGACATCAGCCAGGGTCACCTCGCGGCCATCTTGTGTGACGTGCGCGTGCGCCCAAAGCACGTCCGAATCGGCGAAGAAACGGATGTCGTCCAGGAGATGGGTGCCCAAGACGATCAGATCCATCGCTCCTGAGCGACGGTCGGCCTTACCGTGGCGGCGGATCATCTGCACATCGCCGATCAGCCCCTCGTCGATCAGCTTTTTGGCATGAAGTTCGTAAGGGTTGGCGCGGCGGTGGGCTACTGCGAGCCTTGTGTTGTTCCGTTCACAGGCCGCGAGCATGGCGTCGGCTTCAGCCAGCGTGCGGGCGAAAGGCTTTTCGCAGAAGATGCCCTTGACACCGGCTTCGGCGCAGGCGATCACCATCGCCGCGTGCTCGTAAACCCAGCGCGGACAAACGCACACCAGGTCCAGTTCCATCTGCGAAAGCATTTCACGGTAGTCGGCGTAGCCGTGGGCGGCGCCGGTACGTTGTGCGGCGGCGGCACGCCCGGCCGCGTCGGGGTCGGCGACTGCGACAACCTCGACATTCGACAGCCCCGCAAAGGCCGTATCCAACTGGTGACCGTAATTGCCGCGTCCGGTGTGGCCGATAATCCCGGCGCGATAGTTCTCTGACATTCAATACTCCCGAAAATGGCGGTGGTTCGTGGCGAATCCCCGTTGCAGTCGCCAGTGGTGTTACTTGCCAGATGAGCGGATCTCCAGTTCATCCAGGCCGGGGGCCAGGGGCAGGCGCACCTGTGTTCCGGTCTTGTGGGAGATGTGGATAGCGGTGATCACCTCCAGGCACTTCAGCCCATCGCGCCCTGTCGAAACGCTCTCCCGATCTTCCAGCAGGCAGTCTACACTTTCGCGCGTCGCCGAGTAGAAATAGTCATCCAACTTGAACTCGGCGGGCATGTCGGGAATGGGCTGGAAATCGTGGCGGGTTCCGTAGCCCTCGTCCGCTTCGACCAGCGGGCCGTGCTCCCACAGGCCGCGACGTTCGCAGAAGTGGATGCGGCCGGCGTCGCCAGCAATCGAGGTATAGCCCAGATGCTCTCGGCGCTCGGCGATGCAGTCGACGATAACGACGACGCCATCGGAGCAGGCGATCATGCCGGCGCCGCCGGGATCAACCACGTCCTCCTTGCGCAGATAGCCGGAGACAAGCTGTGGCTCCGCCGAGGTAAAGTAAAAGGCGTAGTCGACCGTGTGGGTTCCGTTGTGAAGAAGCGGTCGGCAGCCCTCATACTTGATCGTCTTGACCTGACCCACCGCGCCCTCGTCGATCATGCGCTTCAGCCGCCGATAGTGGGGCAGGAAGCGGCGCGTGTGCTCGGTGATCAGGCGTGAACCGCTGCGGTCGCAGGCTTCCACCATCGTGCGTCCCCAGGCGACGCTGATAGCGAGCGGCTTTTCGACCATGATCACCTTGATACCGGCGGCGGCGGCCTCGATAACCGGCTGATGATGGTAAAGGTTATGGGTCGTGACGCTGACGACATCCAGGCCGGCCTTTTCATACATCTCCACTGCTGTGGGATAGCGATGTTCCGGCGCAATTTCCCATTCATCCCCGAACTGCTGGAGTCGCTGCGGGTTGATGTCGGCTACGGCGACCAGATCCGCGTCCTCGCAGCGCCGATAGCCCGCCGCGTGCGAATGGGGTCTGCGCCCCAGTCCGCCGATTGGCCCTGCGCCGACGATGCCGACTCTGACTTTGGCTCTTGACATGCGGAAGCTCCTGTTTCGATGTTTTTTTGTAGGAAACCCAGTTCGCCAATCTCCAACGCAAAAAAACAACGAAAAGTGAAGGTGCGTTCAAAACGGCATTGCGTATTTCGTATTGCGTAGGGGCTGGCGGCAGTTCAATCGTCCTCGGCGATTGGCATAACATAGTGAACCTGGCGGGCCACTTCCTGAAAGCCGAACTTGGGGTAGAAGTCCGCCCCCACATCGTTTTGGACCAAAGTTTCGATTCGGGCGTAGCGCATCCCTTCGTCGGCCAGATAAGCGACCGCCTCCTCCAGCAGCCTGTGGCCGATACCCTGCTTCTGGTATGCGGGCAGGACAGCAAAGTTGGGGATGCCGCCGATCTTGGCGGCCGGGTCGATGCGCGTGCTGATGTAGCCGACGACCTGCCCATCCGCCTCGGCGACGAGGATGCCGGGCGCGTGGATTTGCGCGTCGTCGTCAATGTGGCGCTTCTTGCGCCAGCGCCAGTCTTTGCCGTTGATCAGTCCGTAAAGTTGCTCGATGTTCTGATCGATGCACACGCCGTCGAAGCAGATCGCCGTGATCGTCTTCAGCGTTTCCAGATCGGACGGACGGTAGCGCCGTATTTTCATCCTCTGCTCTCGCGCGGCTCTACGACCGCATTGGCCTGCATTCTGGTCTTCCGTCCCTATTCGACGAAGCGGAAGGCGTAGATGTCTGCATCGCACAGCACAAAGCGCAGCCGCACCGGCTCTCCGCTGAGCTTGCTGAGATCGGCGCCCTCTGCCCAGCGAACCGTCCGCTCCAGATCGTCACCCAGAAGCTCAACGCTATCGGCCAGGCCATAGCCCTCGATGGCCGTATCGACCTGCCCGTGCAGGATCTCCACGCGCACGCTGCCCGCGGCAGAGGCCGAGAAGTTCAGCTCCAGATTGCCGCCGCGAAAACTGAGCGGCCTGGTGACCATCTCGCCGCCGCTGAGGGGCGCGTGGAGCGAGACGAAGCCGTCAACCCGCGTGGTGTAGCGTCGCAGACTGACGCCCTGCCCGCGCCAATATCCTTCGCTGACGTACATCGAAAGTTCGTCGGGCGCGCCGTCAAACTGAGAGCGGGTCGTCACCAGGCCCCAGTTCTGATAGTTGTCACCGTAGGTCCAGTTGTCCTGTGGCCGCAATCCTGGGCGAATGAATGCTTCCGGCCACATGTTGAAGGTGACGCCGTCGCGACTGCTCATAAACAGGCCGTCGGTCAAGGCCGCGCCGTAGCGTTCATGCGCGCTGGCTCGAATGCGGCGATGCGCCTGCTCGGGCAGGTCCTCGATGGCCGCCGTCCAGGGGCGCTCAACATAGCGGGCGGGAAAGCCGACAAAGAGGTGGGGCGCCCGGTAGTAGGGCGCAATCTGGTTGGTATACAGTTCGGCGACGCGGCCTGGGGTATAGTCAACGAAGACCGGCTCGCTCCAGTTGAGGAAGTCCGGCGAGACGCAGGTCATAATGTCGCGTCCGTGGCGAAAATCGCGATGGTAGTCACGATATTCGCCGCGCTCGGCATCCCAGAAGGCCAGATTCTGGGAATCGAAATAGCCTTCGGTAATCACAGGCTCGGCACGCATCGGCGTCCAGTGGATGCCGTCGGGGGAACTGAGCGGGAACAGCCCCTTGTAGCCTCGATTGTTGGCGAGCGCCTTATACTTTTCCGCGGCCGCTGCTTCGGGGTTGGGATCCTTGAACGGCACAAAGTTGATAGCCGGGCTGCCGTCATCGCGGGCGTCGACAATGATGTTGTTCTTGCGCGAGCCGTCGAACTCGACCAGTCCCAGATCCGGCTTGCTCCAATGCACGCCATCGCTGCTTTCGGCTACGCAGACCACCTCGGCGTGGGGATATTCCAGGGAACCCGTGTCATGCGTGAAGTGCCAGCCGCGATAGTACATGCGATAGCCGTCGTCATCCTGCAAGACTGTAACATAGCCGGAGGCGTTGCCCTCCCAGGGCGCATCCGTCTCCAGGACCACCTCCTGCGGCACAGGGCGGTGCAACAGCAGTTCAGCGCCGCGGCCCATGTAGGCGATCAGGTAGTCGTCAAGCAGCAGTTCCCAACGCGAGCCGATGTCGATTGAACCAGTCATGGCGCTTGCCTCATTTCATGTGGGCTGGGGACTCCTGTTCCCAGGCTCAGGCCGGAGTCACACCGATTCGATCCAGCCGCTGCTTGGCTTCGGCGTACACATCCGCGGACAGAGGACCGGCCAGCACGGCCTGCACGTTTTCCTCGAGATGCATGGGGTTGGTCGTGCCGACGATAATGGTGTGAGCGTCAGGGTGTGTCAGCGTATAGCGCAGCATGAAGGATGTGTTGCTCTCGTCCGCCTGCCGCAGTTCGCCCAGCCCGGCCTGCTCAAACGCCTGCCAGCGCTCCGACGTTCCCAGACCGACCTTCGGCTCGCCCAGGGCCACGCCGCCGCGGATGATCGTACCGGCTTCAGCTTGCGCGGTCGTGGTCAGCCAGACTTCGTGGTCGCGCTCCAGCGCAGAGTAGGGTATCTGGTACACATCAAACACGTCCCAACTCAGATAGGTAGGCAGGTGGGGCAGCGTGGTCGACGCACCGATCCAGCGCACCTTGCCCTGGGCGCGCATATCTTGCAGCGCGGTCACCAGTTCACCCTCTTCACATTCGGCCACGGTCGGGTTGTGGAGTTGCATCACGTCCACGTAGTCGACGCGCAGACGCTCCAGGCTCTCATGCAGACCGCGGAAGAGATTCTCCCGCGTCCAGATATGCCCGTCGGGATGGCAGCCGCACTTCGTGGCCAGAACGAACTCATCGCGGCGGTGGCGGAGGAAGCGGCCGATCATCTCCTCGCTATTGCCATAATCGTTGGCGGTGTCGACAAAGGTGATCCCTGCGTCGAGGACGGCGTTGAGCTGGGCGCTCATCTCTTCATCGGTCATGGCCCGCCGGTGCGCCGCGCCGAAGCCGAGCCGCGTGACCTCCAAGCCGGTGCGCCCGAGGATTGCGGTAGGTAAGTTGTGGGACATTTCAAGCCTCTCCTTCGTGTCACATTCACGGGCAGTGATGGCGGCAGACTGCCCTTTGCCGATCAGAAAACTTGCAGGCCACTAGCCACTAATGTAAGTTCAATTTGAAACCAAGACTTTTCACACGGCCTCCATCCTGGGATTGCAGGAGTTTTGTTCGCCCTCCTGGTATGCGCAAAATCTTGGTCTCAATTGGGATCTACATTAACAACTGCTGTTACACACGCCCCGGGATCTCCTTGCCGCGGATGAGCATGAACGGCGTTTTGCCGCGACGGGGCGTGCCCTCGACCTGCCGGCGATGATCTTCATCGACGATACCAAGGTAACTCGTCTCGGCGTCGAGATAGTGGAGGGCCAGGCCGCGCCGCCGATTGGGGGTGGTGTTGGCCTCGGTGCGATGGAAGTTGAGGCCGTGGTGGAACATGCAGTGGCCCGCCTTGACCTCCACTGGAACCGGGTCCGCCACGTGCGGCAGCTCCAGGAATCTGTCCTTGTACTCACGGGCAATCGGCCCCCACTTGTGGCTGCCGGGGATCACGGTCATGCAGCCGTTTTCGATGGTGGCGTCGTCCAGAGCCACCCAGCAACTCACATGGTTCTGGGGGGCAAACATCGGCCAGGCCACCGAGTCCTGATGCCAGTCGGTCACGGTGCCGTTGAAGCGGGGCTTCATCATCAACTGATCGGCGTAGAACTTGATATTGGGGCCGAGGAGAACCTCGATCACATCCACGATCTCCGCCTTCTTTGCCACGGCCTGAAAGAGGTCATCGTGGTAGCAGAGATAGGTCATCTTACGGATCATGTCGATGCGCGGCTCAGTTGTCGCCGCGCCCCCTTCGCGCGGGGGCGCATAATGCCCTTCGCCGTCGCGGAATACCTGTTCGAATTGAATGTTGTGGGCCGGCACGTGGCTCATTCTCCCGGCCGCGATATCCTCGCTGCGCTGACGGAGGGCCTGAATCTCCTCGTCCGACAGTACGCGTCCGTAGGGAAGATAGCCGTTTTCGTCAAAAAACTGTTTCTGTTCCGCTGTCAGAGCCATGGTCATTCTCCTCAGAGTTCACTTGATTCAGGTAGCGCACGTCTCTTCCGCTTCAACGGCGCAGGATCGATGGCAGGACTAACTCTACGATGATTACGCCAAACACGCCAAACACGAAGCCGGGCGCCGCCAGAAAGAAGCTGCGCTTGAGAATATAGAGAAAGACGAAATCGGAAAGAATGAGTTCGACAAACGGGAACTGATTGCCCAGCAGCGCCCAAGACGTATACATCCAGAAGCCGCCAAACAGGAGAACGCTCACAGCGGAGGCGATCACCAACAGGAGGATTGATTTGCCCTCGGCCAGCGCAAGGAGCGCCCCGCACAGAGCGGCGGCAACGCTGAGCGCCAGCATATCGACCGGCCAGGCGACATAGCCGCCCACATGGGAAAGGGAGATCAGCCCCATGTAGGCCAGAACGGCGGCGACCGCGATGACCGCCATACTCTGGCGAAGCCATGAACTCATCGTACCGACTCTTGCAGGGAAGCCCGCAGCCGCAGCAGACGCTCGTCGCGACCGTGGGGATAAATCATTCGTAATCCAGCCTCAACGGACCAGGTGGGCGGCTCGGAAAGCTCCTGAAGCGCGGCCATAACCTGATCCAACTCAAATACGTACAGTGGGAACTCCATATCCAGCCGCCCATACGGGGCAAGAGTCTGTTCGATGGTGGAGGCGCGGGCGTAGAGAGACTGGTCCACGTCGGAACCGTCGCCGTGATAGGCGCTATTGCTGCCGCCGAAGCGCTCTCCATTAAGAAACAACTCGAAAAAATAGCTGTTCAGGCGGATAGGAAGCGACGAGCGGTTGTGCAGCCTGAACTGCAGGATGAGTTGGGCGTTGTCATCATCAGCCCGGCGCACATCGGTGATCTCCAGTTCGAGTGCGCTTACACTGGTGAGCGAACTGACATAGTTGGAGACGGCCCGCCAACTGGCGATCAGCGCGATGAGACCCAGAGCCAGCAGAAGCGTATAGGCTACGCGCGACAGGAGAGGCGAAAACTCCGGCCTGTTCTGTCCATTCCCCCCGCTCCCCCAAGGGGCAGCCACTTCATACTCAGACGCAACCTGCATAGGACCTGCCCCGTACTGAAATGTAGTCAACATGGACCTCTTCGGCGGTGCTCAGGTCCTTCGACTTGGCCATCATGTAGTGCAAGGCCCAGGCGCGTCGCCGCTTAGCCGAGGTATTCGGACTGGAATAGTGCAGGTTCAGGCTGTGGAAAAGGAGGCAGCCGCCGGCAGGCAAGGGAACCGGCGCCTCCCGCGCTCTCATCTCATCGGTCAACAGCTGCGGCAGATGCTTCACTTGGAGCAGGCCGTAGGTCTGGCTGCCGGGGATGCAACGCATGCAGCCGTTTTCGAGCGTGGCTTCATCGAGCGCGATCCAGCATGTGATCTGGTTTTGGGGGATGAGGAAAGGCCATGACGCCGAATCCTGGTGATACTCCTTAACAGAGCCATGACCGGGCGGCTTCATGAAGATCTGATCGCCAAGCAGCTTAATGTCCGGGGCGTCAAACAGTTCAGCGATCAGATCGATGATCTTTGGCTTCTTGGCGATGGCGAGAAAGCTCTCGTGGATCGAGGCCGGGAAGTTGATTTTGCGCAGTTCATCCAGCGCATTGGCGGCCTGCACTTCTCCGCGCGCCACCGTCGGCTCCGTTTCCAGCACGGGGATCCCCCTTATGTCAGCCGACACCTCGACGCGGCCATAGGCAATATCCTCTGTCAACTGTTGCAGTTGCGCCAGTTCCTCAGCGTCGATCAGCTTGGGGTAGGGCAAGAAGCCGTCCCGCCAGAAGGCCGCCTTTTGCTCCGACGTCAGAATCATTGTTTCCTCCATTGCGCTCAGAGCGCCTGGCAGACTCAATCCAGGCTCATGCGCGGGTCGAGCGCGTCGCGCAGACCGTCGCCGATAAAGTTGATGGACAAGACGCAGACGGTGATCATCAGGCCGGGCGGGACCCAGAACCAGGGCATGTTCTCGATGATATGGATATTGCGGGCCTCATTGAGCATGTTGCCCCAACTGGGCGTCGGCACCTGTACGCCCAGGCCGAGAAAGCTCAGGCCGGCCTCGGTCAGGATGGCGCCGGCGATGCCGAAGCTGGCGGCGACGGTGATCGGCGCCACGATATTGGGTAGGATGTGGCGCACGATGATCCATTTCTTCTCGACACCCACAGCTTGCGCGGCCATAATGTAATCCGTCTCGCGGATCGAAAGGATCAGGCTACGCACCAGACGGGCGACCCCCGTCCAGCCGATCAGGCCGATCGCCAACATCGAGTTGAAGATGCCCGGCCCGATAAAGGAGACGATCGTGATCAGGATGATGAGCGTGGGGAAGGCCATGACCGTGTCGGTTGTCCGCATGAGCAAGGCATCAACGCGCCCGCCGTAGTATCCCGATATGCTGCCCAGAATCGTGCCGATTGTGATATAGAGGGAGACGGCGACGATACCCACCGACATCGAGACGCGGCCGCCGTAGATCACGCGGCTCCACACGTCGCGCCCGGTTAGGTCAGTGCCTAACAGATGGCCGGCTTCGGCGGGGGCCAGCCCGATCTCCTTGATCTCGATCCTGTGAGGATGGATCGGGGCCACGACGGGCGCCAGAGGGAAGGTAACGATTACCAATACGATCATCAGAATCGCGCTCCCCAGGGCCAGCTTGTGACGGCTGAAACGACGCCAGGCCCGACGACGCTGCGCGGCTGCTCCCCCTTCGTCGGAATCGAGGGCAGCGGCTATCTCTTGCAATCCTTCTCCACGGCCCATTGCTTCCGCGTCTCCGCGGCTCTTCGGATCAAAGCGCTGTCGCTCCAAAAGAACTCCTCGGCTTTCTCTTCAACACGCATGGATCGTTTCGCGATTTGAGAATCTGCGCACGACTCAATCGTTATGATTTTCCTGGAACTCAAGAACTGACTATTGAGAGATGCAGATTCGTCACTCATAGCGGATACGGGGATCGATACTCCCGTAGGTCAGGTCAGTAATGAGGTTGCTCGCAACAATGGTAAGAGCCGAAACGAGGACCATGCCCATAATCAGAGGATAGTCTCGCGTTGCAACCCCGTCCAGGTAGAGGATGCCCATTCCGGGCCAGTTGAAGATGGTCTCGATAATGATTGCGCCGCCGAAGAGGCTGGGGAGGCGCAGGCCGATAATGGTGATCACCGGCAGCAGGGCATTGCGCAAGGTATGACGAATGATCACGACCTTCTCGCTCAAGCCTTTGCTGCGGGCGACGGTGATATAGTCCAGACGCACCACCTCGAGAACGCTGGAGCGAGTATAGCGCATAATCCCGGCGGTCGTCTCCAGGCCCAACACGGTGGCTGGCAGCGCCAGATATTTGAGACGATCCAGAATCGTTCCCCAGAAGCCGAAATCTCTGGCGATTGTCGTGTAGCCGCTGGTCGGCAGCCATCCCAACTTCAGCGAGAAGAAATAGATCGCGCCAATCGCGGCAAAGAATCCAGGAATGGAGATGCCGATGAATGTCAGAAACGTTAGTATGTAGTCGGATGTCGTGTACTGTTTCAACGCCGAATAGATGCCCAGGGGGATGCCCAATATAACGGAAATCACCATGGCCGCCACCATCAGGCGGAGTGTTGCGGGCAGGCGCTTCCCGATCTCTTCAGCAACCGGAATTTTGCTGCGGATACGCACGCCCAGATTCCCTTTCAGGAGGCCGCCCATCCATTGGAGATAGCGGACGGGCGCGGGTTTATCCAGTCCGTACTTCTTGCGCAGCGCGTCTGCGTTCGAGCCTTCGTCCCCGCCGGCTCCCGATTCGAAATCCATAAGGATCATCGCCGATACGGCGTCGCCCGGGGCCAATTCGGTAAAGGTGAAGGTGATAATTGTGATGCCGAACAGTACGGGCAGCATCTGGACAATTCGGCGAAGAAGGTAACGGTTCATCGGCAGATTTGAGGCTCGCGAATGTTAGATGGGGGTCAGTGAATAACGGGGCTGCTAACCACTATCCACTAACCACGGTTATTCTTACTCTCCGGCCAGATACCACTTGTCCGGGTAGCGATCGGCATAGGGGTTATCCAGTTGCCGCCAGGTGTTGTTGCATACGTCGGCGCTGAAGGCGAAGTAGCGTGTCGGCCAGAAGACGGGGATCTCGCCCGCCTCTGCGGTGATGATCTCGGTGGCCCGGTAGAGCATCTCCTTGCGCTTCGCCGCATCCGGTTCGGACATGGCGCCTTCGGACAACGCGTCAAACTCCTCGTTGCAGTAGTGGCCTACGTTGCGGCCCGACGGCCAACTGCGGTCGCAGCCCAGGGAGAGGCGCAACTGATCGGGATTGAACCAGCCGCAGCAGCCGTAGGAGAGATCGAATTCATCGTTGTCATAGACGCGGGCGACCCAGGCGGGGCCGTCCAGGTAGACAAGATCGACCTTGATGCCGACGTCGTTCCAATACTGCTGCATGGCGGCGTGGATGCGCTTGTTCTGGTCATCCTGGTAGTAGGTGACGAAGCTGACCTCCTGCTCCGAATCCCAGCCGGCCTCGGCCAGCAGATCGCGCGCCTTGTCCGGGTCGTAATCGTACTTGGTGATATTGGGACTTACGAATTCGGGATTCGTCAGCCGCAAATGGAGGACCTCAGCCAACTCGCCGTAATAGGCTTCGGCCATGGCTTCGCGATCGAGCGCGTGCAGGAGAGCCTGCCGCACACGCGCGTCCTGCCACAAGGGTTTGTTCTGGTTGACCCAGACGGTCATGCCGCCGCCGAGCAGACCGCCCAGCAGGACGATATCGGGATCGTCCTTGTAGCGCTCATATTCGACTGCGGTGACACGGCCGGCCATGTGAATCTCGCCATTTTCAAGCGCGGCAAAGGCAGTCGCGCCGGTCAGACCGATGCGGAAGATGATGCGGTCCAGGTAGGGGCGGCCAGCGTAGTAGTCCTCGTTGGCTTCCAGGATATAGAACTGATCCGGCTCGAAATCACCCATGATGAAGGGGCCGGAACCGACCGGATTGCGGACGCCATATTCGGTATCGCCCAGTTCGGCGAAGGGGATGCCTTCCAACAGATGTTTCGGCCAGATGTTGAAGGAGGCCATATTGTTGAGGACGCTGCTGCGCGCCCGCACCAGGTTCAGCTCTACGGTATAGTCGTCAAGCGCCTTGATGCCGGAGATCTCATCCGCCTCGCCATTTTCAAAGGCCGCGGCGCCGACGAACTGATCCAGCCCCGAGGTACGACCGTGGGAGGCGCCTGTATCCGGGTGGAAGTACATCTCCAGCGAGTACTTGACATCCTCGGCGGTCAGTGGCTCACCATCGTGGAAGCGCACATCATCGCGCAGGTGGAAGGTGTAGGTGAGGCCGTCGTCGGAGACCTCCCAACTCGTGGCCAGGTCGGGATGGATCGTGACCGCATCGGTGTCGCGGTCGAGCAACTGGTTCCAAATGTAAGGGTCGGCCGCGGAAAAGATAAACCAGTTGCTGCCGGTCATGGCGCCGGCGCCGCCTGCGATGATGACCTCGCCGCCATACGCGGGCGGTGAATCGGGGCAGACGTTAATCGTGCTGCTGCCGACGTCAGCCGGATCATACCAAGGCTCTGTGGGTTCCGCGGCCGTCTCCTCTTCCATCTGCTCCATCTCCATCTCGGCCGGTTCAGTCGCGGCCGGCGCGGCGCAGGCTGCGAGCAGCCCGACCAGCAGGATGAGGAAGATAGCGATTCCAACGTGCTTCCTTGTGCCAGACATTGTTCTACCCCCTTTCATTGTTGCGATGGGCCCAGTGATATGAGCGCGAGCCGGATGCATGAATCCAAACACGTCGCAAGTAGGCGCTTTAGCGAGGGGTGCTATCGCGGTCGAAGGTGATGGACAGTTGACTTCAGGATATTGCTCCCGGGCGTCCCGGCCCACGAGGGCCGAAACGCGAATCGGCGTAACAAGGACGAATCACGGTGGAAAAGAATACGAGACGCCATGCTTGTTATCGAGGCGCAAACAGCATGATCCGGGAGGGATCGATGCGCAAAAAAGGCAGCCTCTACGATTTGATACGTTATCTATACCACACTTTCAGGTTGCGCCAAGTCCATTCCAGACTCAGGGCGGTCAGCATCTCGACGATGCGGCGCAAAACGTAGCGCGCTTCATCCGCAATCCCAAGAGTATGCGAAAAGGATCAAGGAGTGAGAAAGGCGCTCTGCCTCCTCACTCCTTGATCTTCACTCCTTACTCGTTATCACTCTCCGGCCAGATACCATTTGGCCGGGTAGCGCTCGGCAAACGGCTCGTCCAACTGGCGATAAACGTTGTTGCAAACGTCTGCGCTGAAGGCGGAGTAGCGTGTCGGCCAGAAGACGGGAATCTCGCCCGCCTCTGCGGTGATGATCTCGGTGGCCCGGTAGAGCATCTCCTTGCGCTTTTCCGCATCCGGTTCGGACATGGCGGCTTCAGACAACGCGTCAAACTCCTCGTTGCAGTAGTGGCCTACGTTGCGGCCCGAGGGCCAACTGCGGTCGCAGCCCAGTGAGAGGCGCAACTGATCGGGATTAAACCAGCCGCAGCAGCCGTAGGAGAGGTCGAATTCATCGTTGTCATAGACGCGGGCGACCCAGGCGGGGCCGTCCAGGTAGACAAGATCGACCTTGATGCCGACGTCGTTCCAATACTGCTGCATGGCGGCGTGGATGCGCTTGTTCTGGTCATCCTGGTAGTAGGTGACGAAGCTGACCTCCTGCTCCGAATCCCAGCCGGCCTCGGCCAGCAGATCGCGCGCCTTTTCCGGGTCGTAGTCGTACTTGGTGATATTGGGACTTACGAATTCGGGATTCGTCAGCCGCAAATGGAGGACCTCAGCCAACTCGCCGTAATAGGCTTCGGCCATCGCCTCGCGGTCGAGCGCGTACAGAAGAGCCTGGCGTACGCGCGCGTCCTGCCATAAGGGCCGGTTTTGGTTGGCAAAGGCGGTCATACCACCGCCGAGCTGACCGCCGAGCAGGACGATATTGGGGTCGTCCTTGTAGCGCTCGTATTCCACCGCGGTTACGCGACCAGCCATGTGAATTTCACCGTTCTCGAGCGCGGCAAAGGCGGTTGCGCCGCGCAGACCAAGGCGGAAGATGATGCGGTCAAGGTAGGGACGACCGTCGTAGTAGTCCTCGTTGGCTTCCAGAATATAGAACTGATCCGGCTCGAAATCACCCATAGTGAAAGGCCCGGAACCGACCGGATTGCGCACGCCATATTCGGAATTCTCCAGGTCAGAGAAGGGGATGCCCTCAAGCAGATGCTTCGGCCAGATATTGAAGGCGGCCATGTTGCTGAGAACGCTGCTGCGCGGCTTCGACAGGTTCAACTCTACGGTATAGTCGTCAAGCACCTTGATGCCGGAGATCTCATCCGCCTCGCCACTCTCAAAGGCCGCGGCGCCCTCCAGTTGGTCCAGCCCAGAGGTTCGTCCATGCGAAGCGCCGGTATCGGGGTGGAAGAACATCTCCAGCGAGAACTTCACGTCCTCGGCGGTCAGCGGCTCGCCATCGTGGAAGCGCACATCATCGCGCAGGTGGAAGGTGTAGGTGAGGCCGTCGTCGGAGACCTCCCAACTCGTGGCGACGTCGGGATGGATCGAGACCGCATCGGTGTCGCGGTCGATCAACTGGTTCCAGATATAGTCATCCCGCGCGCTGAAGGTGAACCAGTTGCCCCCCGTCATGGCGCCGGCGCCGCCGGCCATGACGACCTCGCCGCCATACGCGGGCGGTGAATCGGTGCAGACGTGTATGCGCGTGCTGTCCACGTCTTCCTCATCATACCAAGGCTCAACAGGCTCTGCCGCCGTTTCTTCCTGCATCTCTTCCTTTTCCATCTCTGCCGGTTCTGTCGCGGCCGGCGCGGCGCAGGCTGCGAGCAACCAGATCAGCAGGATCAGGGAGACGGCAAATCCAACAGACTTCCTTGTGATCGTCATTGTTTCAACTCTCCTTGTCATTGATGCGCGGCGCCCTGTAATGTGGGCGCGAGCCGGGTGAATAAATCCAAACACGTCGCCTGTGGGCGCTTTAGCGGGGTCTGCTATCGCGACCGATAGAGACGGGCAGTGGACTTCAGGATTGGCGTAGCAAGGACGAACCCCTGTGGAATGGGATTCTAACCGCCATGAATGTCGTCGAGGCGAGAATAGATGTGGTTGCCAGACGTCCCAGCTTCGCGACGGTCGGCAATCAAATAATCCAGGATGGATCAACGTATAGGATACGCAGCCTCTACGATTAGACTACGTTTTGTATACCACAACCTCGCGGGCTGCGTCAAATCCACATTGCGCGCCGGTTCTGTCTCATAGCAGGCGTGGATTCCCGACTGCTGCTTAATCATTTGTTCACCCCCAAAATCAACAAAAATAAGGGCAAACTCCACATGGCGCGAGCCAATTCCCAAGAGGCAAGTACCACTTCCGGCACAACTAGAGAGAGTAGTGCAATAAAAACAAGAAATATCACTACGGACCGCAAACACGTCTTATTCTTCATTTCTCTTACGCAATACGCTGTACGCAATGTCGTCACACCAACGCCCGCGGTCGATACTGTAACGCCTCGGCCAGGTGCGGCGTGTCGATCTCCTCGTCGCCGGCCAGGTCGGCGATCGTAAGGGCCAGTTTGAGCACACGGTGATAAGCGCGGGCGCTCAGATCCATCTGGCGCACGGCAGCCTGCATCAGATTCTTGCCCGTCTCCTTCAACTCACAGTATCGCTGCACCTCGGCCGGCCCCATATCCCCATTGACGACGATGTTGGCTTTGTCCAATTGCGCAAAGCGGGCCTGCTGGCGGGCGCGCGCCCGTTCCACCCGCTGACGCAGGTGGGCAGAGGGTTCGCCGCCTTCAAGGCCGGACAGCTTCTGGAAGGGCACGCGCGCCACGTCCACATGAATGTCGATGCGGTCCAGCAGCGGGCCGCTGATGCGGCCCTGGTAGCGTTGAACCGTCATCATCGAGCAGGTACATTGCTTGCGTTCATCGCCGAAATAACCACAGGGGCAGGGGTTCATGGCGGCCACAAACATGAAATTGGCTGGGAAGGTGAGCGTACCGGAGGCGCGACTGATGGTGATAACTTTGTCCTCCAGCGGTTGGCGCAGGGTTTCCAGGTTTTTGGTTCCAAATTCCGGCAGTTCGTCGAGGAAGAGGACGCCGCGGTGGGCCAGGCTGATCTCGCCGGGGCGGGGCATACGTCCACCCCCCACCATGCCCGCATGGCTGATGGTATGATGCGGGGCGCGGAACGGGCGGGCGCGAATCAGCGGACCGGCGCCGTCCAGTTCGCCTGCAACCGAATAGATACGGGTGATCTCCAAGGACTCGCCCAGGGTCGCCGCGGGCAGAATCGACGGCAGGGCGCGTGCCATCAGGGTCTTGCCGCTGCCGGGCGGCCCCACTATGCGCACATTGTGACTACCGGCGCAGGCGATTTCGAAGGCTCGCTTGGCGTGCTCCTGGCCGCGGACATCCTGAAAATCGACCGGGTAGACGACTTCCTCGTCGACGCCGAACGAGGTCGCGTCCTGGCGGGGGATCTCCTTGCGTCCGCACAGATGGCCGACGATTCCGCTAAGATGAGCGACCGGATAGACGTCGATGCCCTCGACGAGCGCGGCCTCGGATGCGTTGGCCTGGGGAACGAACAGACTCCGATAGCCGCACTGCTGTGCCATTGCCGCCATCGACAGCACGCCGTTGACGGGGCGCACTGAGCCATCCAGCCCCAACTCGCCAACGACCAGCGCGTCATCCAGTTCGGCCATCACCTGGCGGGTGGCGGCCATAATGCCGAGCGCGATAGGCAGATCATAGGCGGGGCCTTCTTTGCGCAGGTGCGCCGGGGCGAGGTTGACCGTCAGGCGGTGCTGGGGAAATAAAAAGCCGCTGTTGGCGATTGCGGACCGCACGCGTTCGCCGCTTTCCCGCACAGCAGCATTGGGCAGGCCAACGACGGTCAGCCGCTCCAGACCGCTGGTGATGTCGACTTCCACTTCGATCTGTTCGGCGTCCAGGCCGACAATCGCGCAACTCTGCACTTTCGCAAGCATTTGTTCCTCCGTTGACGGTGATCCCAGGGGGGCTTCCAAGTCACTCCGATCCTAAACAGGACCGAACGGATTCCCTACAAGCATCCTTTATTGTGATATGGTTGATTCAGTTGGCAATTATGACGCCTGCCGCGCGCGGCAGACATCTGTCGTCTCCATTGCATGGAGCGCGCATGGGGTCGCAAAGTTCAGGCGGTTCAGCCGCGTGTGAGGCCAGCCAGTTGCCAGGAGCGCGCCAAGGAGTCGGATACGGCCTGCGCGGCGTCGGCAGGGGTGAGCGCGCGGATACGCTGGCTGAACGGCTCGACCGTAACGGGACCATCGTAGCCAATCGCATCCAGCGCCTGCAAGAAACCGCCCACGTCGGTGAGGCCCGTCTCAGCCGGCAGCGTGCGTTCGTCGTCCAACTGCTCATCCGCGCTGCGACCGGCGATCGCATCGTTGACGTGGACATTCACCACCTGCGCGTTGGTCAGGCCGCGCACCGCGGACACGTCGGTGTGGCTGGTGTAGAGGTGAAAGAGATCGACCAGCAGGCCAGGGGCAAAAGGCTCTCTCTGGCCTCTGTTGTTCAATCTTCCCGCCTGCTCAAAGGCGGGACCGGCGCCGAGGTCCGCGGCCAGCTGCATTGCGCCTTCCATCGTGTGGATGAAAGAAAACCTCTTGGCGTCGCGCTGGGTCTTGGGGCCGACCCATTCCAAGCCGAAGCGGATGCCGTGCGCCGCCAAGATTTCAGCGATCGGGCGCAGACGGCTCAGGTGGAACTGGTAGTTCTCGTCCCAGGGGCGCTCATCATCTGCGGGCGAGATGACGGTGGAGGTGCGATCTGCGCCCAGGGATTTGGCCAGCGCGGCCTGGGCGGGCAGTTCAGCCAACTCCCGGCTCCAGGTATCCTCATTGCTCCGGTAAGCAACGGGCATACTCCAGACGCCGAACTTCAAACCGGCGCGCGCCATCTCCTCGCTGATTGCGTCATTGCCCTGTTTCGCCGCGATCTGCTGAAGTTCTGCGATCGACACATCAAGGCCGCCATAGCCATAGCGTTGGGCGAGTTGCACGGCTTGGCTGAATGGCACGTTAATGCCCAAAGCTCTGGGGCTGAAGTTGGGGAACATGGTCTTCTCCTGAAAGCGTCGAGAGACGCGGATTCTCACTTTGTCAATATGCGTTCTGTTTTGCTCATCTTTGGCGGCTACCCAGCCCCAGGCTGGCGGCTATGCCCAGAAGTCCGGCGAGCGCCACGTAAAGAAAGACCTGCTGGTAGGCTGCAATGGCGGGCAGGCCGCGCTCCAGGCCGCTTTGCAGCAGAACACCGGCCAGTGCGGTGCCGATGGCGACGCCCACGAAACGAATCATACTATACACACCCGCAGCGGTGCCCATCTCTTCGTCCTCCGTTTCCGACATGGCGGCCTGGTGCAGGGCGGCGAGCATTGTGCCAACGCTCAGCCCCTGAAGCGCCAACAGGACGACGATTACACCGATATGCGTGGAAGCCGGAAGTTGGGAAAGGAGAAAGACGGCCAGCGCCTGCCCGCTCAGACCGGCGAGCACCGGCCAGCGGCTGCCCCAGCGGTCGGCCGCCAGCCCGCCGAATCGCACCATCACCGCCATCGCGCCGGGATTGACCGTCAATATCAGGCCCAGATAGCCGGGGCTGAAGTCATGGATGTCAACGAGATAGAGGGGGATCAGAAAGCTGGCCCCGCCCATCACAAACATTCGAAGGGCCGCGCACAGGGAGGCGAAGCGAAAGTTGCGGTAGCTGAACAGCTTCAGGGAGACGAAAGGATTGGGGCGGCGCTTCTCCCAGACCAGAAAGGCGCTGAACAACAGCGCCAATGCGCCCAGAAGCCGCCAGTCCCGAAGCGGCTCGACGCCGGTGATGGGACGGCTGGATAGATAGAAGAGACCTACAGTCAATGTACCCGCCAGCAACAACACGCCGGTCCAGTCGAAGCTGCGCCAGAAATACGGCTGCACATTGCTGAGGCCGGCGGGAACCCGCTGCCTCACCGCGTACAGACCCAGCAGGCCAAACAACAGCGCCGGCGCGAAAGCAGCCCGCCACCCCCAGGCATCCACCAGGAATCCGGCGAAAAACGGGCCGATGGCCGCAGTCAATGGCCCGATCGAACCCCATGTGCCCAACGCCTTGCCCCGTTCTCCGTCGCGAAAAATGGTGGCGATAAAGGCCATAACCAGGGGCATGATACCGGCGATGCCGAACCCCTGCACCGCCCGTCCGATCATCAGCCAGGTCAGATTGGATGCGAACAGGGCCATCGCCGAGCCGACGGAAAAAATTGCGATGCCGGCCAGAATGAGACGCCGACGGCCCACCCCGTCGCTCAAGCGGCCATAGACGGGCATCAGAATCATATAGGGCAACGTAAACGCGCTGGAAGTCCAGGCAACCACATCGGCGCTCATGGCGAATGTGTCGCGCAGGACGGGCAGGGCGACGCGACTCATGGAAGAACTGAGAGGCATGATTGTCGAAGGGATCATCAGCGCGTAGAGAATCAGCCAGGCCTGCTGCGATGGCAAAACATGCGCTTGGTCGGGAACCGATTCGCCTTCGAATGCGTTTCTCTCTCGTAAGCCAACCCGCTGGAGGATTGGGTTGGAAGAACCTTCCATGCAGACTTCCTTTCGGCCAGATTCAACTGCCGTGCCTAACTCTTTAGCGGTTTAGGTGGCCCAACCTATGATACCCGCAGAGCGCGCAATGGTTAAATGCGCTTTCACGTCGTTGTATGAGCGGCAGGCTGCCATGTAGATAAAGGCTGAGATGTCGGCAGACCGACCGTTTCACGAGGGTGCATCCCAGATTCTTGGGCAACCGTTGTCTGAATCAGGATTTGCAGGATTTGTGGATTAACAGGATTCCAGAAGATGGGTCGATTCTTGGTCAGTGGGTCTTTTCTCGTCGGCTGAATAGGCGCATCGCAATAGCCTAACATTTTGGGATGCGCTTTTTCACGATCAGGCATTGACAAAACAAGGATGGCGTGCAAAGATGCAGATGCCAAGATTGATCCCGCTATTGTCGTTGAAAGGCGAAATGCGGTTCTCGCAATTCGGAAATCCAGTGAAATAATTCAGGGGGCTGTCTTGAATCAGCCGGCCGGGTGTAGCGCGTCGATGGATCGTCGGGCGGACACGCGTTATGGTCGCGCACCCTGTCGCGTGCCGACTTTGCGCGCTTATGGCGAAGTGGCAGCGCACTGAATCACCTGAATCCGCAAAGGATACACCTTTATGAAAGCATTGATGTACCGCGGCCCGTGGACGATGCCCGTGGAGGAGCTTGACGACCCGACGCCCGACGCTGGTCAGGTGGTCGTGGACGTGCAGGCTGTGGGCATCTGCGGCTCGGACGTTCACGGGTTCACCGGCAACAGCGGCCGCCGCTTTCCCGGCATTGTGATGGGCCACGAGTTTGCGGGCACGATCAGAGAACTGGGGCCTGAAACGGAGGGCTTCGCGGTCGGCGACGGGGTCGTCGTCATGCCTCTCTTTTCCGTGGCCGAGGGCGTAGACCCGTACCCAATCAACCGGTCCCCACACCGGCGGCTGACGGGGATGAACGAGCACGGCGCGTACGCGCAACGCGTCACCGTGCGCACGTCGCAGTTGTTTCCCAAGCCTGCCGGGCTGAGTTGGCAGCGGGCCGCTCTGTGCGAGCCACTGGCCGTCACCCTGCACGCCGCCCGCATTACGCCGATCAACCCGACGGAGAAGGTAGCGGTGATTGGGGCCGGGCCGATTGGCCTGCTGACGATGCTGGCCGCGCGTCTGAAAGGCGCGGGTACGGTCATCGTCACCGACCGCTCGGCTCACCGGCTGGAGTTGGCCGAGGAGCTGGGCGCGGACGCCGTTATCAATGTGGGCCCAGAGGGCGCCCCATCCGACGCGGTTGCCGCCATCCGTGAGATGACCGGCGGCGGCGTGGACGTGGCCTTCGAGGCCGTGGGCATCACTCCGACCGCGCAGCAGTCGGTTGAGGCGACCCGCAATGGGGGCAACATTACCTGGATCGGAAACAATGAGCGTATGATAGAGGTGGACATGCAGAGCATCGTCACGCGGGAGATGAGCGTGCGCGGCTCCTATGGCTTTGACGAGACCGACTTCGCGGCGGCCATCGAAGTCCTGGCCTCCGGTCGTCTGAATGTGGATCCGCTGGTGGAACGAGTCGCCCCGCTGGAAGATGGGCCGGACATCTTCCGCAGCCTGGCCGCCGGGGCGTGCGAACAGGTTAAGATCATACTGAAGCCGTAGCCATTTCGGACGCCTGCCATTGACGCAAAAACGGGCTAGGCGTTTGTCTGAACCGTTATCCGTATGGTTGACTAAGACTATCGCACTGAACACGGTTCCAAACCCATGAAGATCGCCGCCTTTCCCAAATGCTATCTGGACGAAATCTCCCTTCACCGCACCATGTCGGTCTTCGATTGGATCGAGCAGGCGCAGGAGTTAGGCCCAGAAGGGTTGGAGATGTACGAGGGCTTCTTCTGGAGCTTGGACGACGCCTATGTCGATTCGATCGGCGAAGCCATCGAGGCGGCTGGCTTTGCCATGCCCATGCTCTGCTGCTCGCCCGATTTCACCGACCCGGACCCGGCGGCGCGTCAGCGTGCAGTGGAACGAGAAGCCCAAATGATCAGCATCACCCGACGGCTGGGCGGGCCGGGCGCGGTCTGCCGCGTGCTCTCCGGCCAGCGCCGACCGGGCGTATCGGTCGAGCAGGGGCTGGAGTGGGTGGTTGAGTGTATCCAGGAATGTATCGCCATCGCCAAAGAGCATGACATCGTTTTGGGGCTGGAAAACCATTACAAGGACGGCTATTGGCAGTACCCGGAATTTGCGCAAAAGGCGGAAATTTTTATAAAGCTGCTGGACACCATTCCAGAACAGAAACATTTCGGGGTACAGTACGATCCCTCCAACGCGCTGGTGGCGGGGGACGATCCGGTGGCGCTGCTGCGCCAAATCGCGGATCGAGTGGTGACGATGCACGCCAGCGACCGCTTTCTGATTGAGGGCGCGTCGCTGGAAGAGGTGCTTCTGCCCAACGGGCTGATCGGCTATCCTGATAAACTCCAGCACGGTGTCACCGGCCAGGGCAGCAACGATTATGACGCTATCTTCTCCATCCTGCGGGACCGAGGCTTCGAGGGCTGGGTCAGCATCGAAGACGGCGTAAACGGGATCGAAGAGATGCGGGAGAGCATCGAGTTCTTAAAACGAATGCGCGCCCAATACTTCGGGTGACGCCGATAACTGCGCCGGTCAGTGACCAGTCGCTATGCTCAGGCAAAACGGAATAGGCAATGACGATCAAGTTTGGCACAGACGGTTGGCGGGCCGTCATCAGTGAAGAATTTACTTTCGAGAATGTGCGCAAAGTTGCGCAGGCGATTGCGGATGTAACGAACGCCCAATTCCCGAGATTGCCGCGTCTGCAACCTTCGCTGGTTGTGGGTTTCGACACGCGCTTTCTGAGTGATCGCTACGCGGTTGCTGTGGCGGAGGTACTGGCCGGCAACGGCATCCGCGTCTGGCTCAGCCAGGCCGATGCGCCGACGCCGATGATCTCTTACGCGATCGTTGACAAGTGGGCTGACGGCGGCGTGATGATCACCGCCAGCCACAATCCGCCCCGCTATAATGGCATCAAACTGAAGGCATCATACGGAGGTTCAGCCAGCGCCGCCACCCATCGGGAGGTGGAGCGACGCATTCGTCTGCGCGATCAGAAGGGTCAGACGCCCAAGATGATAGCCTATGAGCAGGCGCTGATAGCCGGCATTATAGAGCGCTTTAACCCGCTGCCCGCCTTCCGCAAACAGATGCGGAAGCTGGTCGATTTCGATGCGATTCAACAGGCCGGTCTGTCGGTCGCTGTGGATGCGATGTATGGAGCGGGGCGGATATACTTGCGACGGCTGCTTGAGGGGGCCGACTGCCATGTGACGGAACTTCGCAGTGAGATGAATCCCGGCTTCAACGGCATCCACCCGGAACCGATCGCCCAGCATCTGCAACCCCTCGTGGCGGAGATGGCGACAGGTAAATATCAGTTGGGGTTGGCCACTGACGGCGACGCCGACCGTATCGGCGCCATTGACCCGAACGGACGCTTTATCGACCCCCATCAGATTATGGCTCTTCTGGTCGATTTTCTGGTCCAGGAGCGGTCGCTGCGCGGGAGCATTGCCAAGACGGTCAGCACGACGCAGATGCTGAACCGCTTGGCCGCGCATTATGGGCTGCATGTTCACGAGACGCCGGTTGGCTTCCACTACATCAGCGATCTGATGCTGCAGGAACCGGTGCTGCTGGGCGGAGAGGAGAGCGGCGGCATCAGCATTCTCGGCCATATCCCTGAAGGGGACGGACTGCTGATGGGATTGCTGCTGACGGAGATGGTGGCCAAGCGGCGCAAACCCCTCAGCGCGCTGATCGACGAACTCATGGAGCGGCCGTATATGGGGAGATTCTGCTATGGCCGCGACGACCGGGCGGTGAAACCGTTCGTCAAGGCGGAGTTGGTGGAGGGATTGATCGCCAATCGGCCGAATGCGTTGACCGGCTCGAGTGTGGCCCAGGTGAACAACCGGGACGGCGTCAAGTTCATTCTGACGAACAACAGTTGGCTGTTGATTCGACCCAGCGGCACCGAGCCTTTGTTGCGCATCTATGCCGAAGCCCATTCGCATGAAGCGGTGGCGACCCTGCTGGCCGAGGGAACGGTGTTGGCCCAGCGGGTGCTAAAGGGGATGTGAGAACTGCACTGCATTGCCGGCGCTAAGAGTCCTGGCCCGGGAGAGAATCGGCGCCGGATATCGCCACCGTAACGCCCCGGCGGATTCAGTTCACTCCGCCAGTCTTTGACAGCGATTCGTTGACCCCTTAGTTGCGTAGAAGCGAAATAGCGCGCGCCTTGCGGCGCGCGCTTTTCTGATCGTAACGCGCGGGTCTGTGCTCAGGGAGCGCAGACGTTCCGCCCGCAGTGGACACGTCAACTGCGCCTGGGCGCAAGCTGCTGTCTGATTTCCTGGCGCGTCTGCTCGAAGGTCTGGCGCAGCATCAGATCGGAGGACTTTTGCGAGCCGACGACGCGCTGCGCGCAGGTGACACAGCCAAGCGAAGCCTTGTAACTGCTCTGGTCGCAGTTGAGACAGTCGCAAAGACGGATCATCATGAGAGAGAAGGCAAGTGTGTCCTCGTTTCCGTCGCGCTGGCTTGCCACTTGATCGACCAGTTCCCGCCAGTCGGCGCCTCGTTCCAGGCCCAGCGGTCGGATGGCCCGGTGGGGAAAGAGAATTTCACTCTTGGGGTACATAACGACTCCTCTCTACCGTTCTCTGGACTGCGTTTTGTGTGATTCAGGGTTAGATTGTGTTTGCAAAGTAGGCGACGGCTATGGGACAGCTCGCCTGAGTGCGATGGAATTCAGAGCCTGGTGACCAATAGCGACGCCAACAGGACGGACAGCGCAATTACCAACATACTGAGAAACAAAATGAACAGCAGCGGAAGCAGAACAGCGGCCAACGACCGTTTGCGGGGTAGACCTGTAACCCCCTCGTTGGCTCTGGCGTAGACGATGACGGCCCAGATGATACCGGCCACGCTGCTCACCCGCCCCAGACAGGGGATCGGCGAGAGGCCGATGAGAAGCAGGGGCGCGGCGGCAAATCCGGTCGCGGCAAAAAATGGCTGGAGGCGGACGGTCGCGCCAAGCGCTTTGTTGCAGGCCATCACCAGCGCGCCGTAGACGATCCAGACGGAGAGCCAGCGCAGCGGCCAGTTGATCCACTCGCCGAGGGCGCTGAGGAAGGCGGCCAGCCAACCGGGCAAAGGCTGATCAAGACCGGCGATCAGTTGGAGGAATTCGCCCAGAAGAGCGATATTTGAGATGGCGGGCGCATAGTGTAGCGGCGTCTGGTCCAGCCGAGACGCCTGCGCGCCCAGGCGCGCCAAGGGAAGGGCGCTGCCGGATGATGCGGCCTGCTCCCAATTGACCAGAAACGGCACGAAGCCCGCCAACAGCCCGAGAACGACGACCATGCCCAGAGATTGGCGCATGGTGGTGTCGGTGAAGCCGGAGACGCGCAACTGGACCGCGTCGCTCATCTTCTGGGGGGTGGGCAACCAGTGACGCAGCCTCACAGACCGCCCCCAGCCAAAATCAGCAACGTCCCCAGTCCGCTGCCCACGATGCCACCGGCCAGCAGGAGCACCCATGTGCCGATGGCGGCCAATGCTGCCGGACCGGGAGAGAGTTCGTGGGCCACCTCCAGCCCGCGATAGGCGATCAGAATTCCCCATACATGGATCAGGACGGAGGCGACGGAGACGAAAGGAACGACGGCGAGCAGGTAGAGCAGACGTGGAGCGGTGCTCAGGGCCATCGCGCCCAGGGTCTGACCCAGTGAGCCTTGACCGCCGGCCGCGCGCGCGAGCAGATGGCTGACGAGGCCGAAGAGAAGCCACTGACCGATAAGTGCGAGCGGCGCAATTGCCAGAGTCAAGAGACGGTACACGCCGCTATCATAACCGCTATACGCCTGGATGAAAGGCCAAACGCCGCGCAGGGCGCGTTCGATTTCATACAGTGTCTCGCCGTTGGCCTCGCTCTGGCGCAGAACTCGAAACGCCATGTTCAGGAGCGCCTCGGAGGAGGGCAGCGATGCGGTCAGGAGCACTCCGCCGACGAGTTTGGCGACCGCAATCAGAACACCGATACAGACGCACAGAAAGAGTCCTTCAATCCAGGGATTGTCGTCATCGACCATTTCTACGAACGGGTCGGGTTCCAAAAGGAGAGCCTGCCCGATGAATCGCGGGTAGTTGTGTGGCTGTAGCATCCGGCTGCGACGTCTGTCTGATCTGCTGTTTGCCCGTTGCGACGCTGTTCAACCGCTGGAAATCACAAGGGGAAAACTGTATGTTTGAAGATTTCTTGGCGGAATTGTCTTCCATTCCAGCGCCAATACAAGAAATCATCAAATTGAGGGATGGGCTGCGTTGAAGTTGCTCAGTACGCTACCGCTACAGGAGCGCAGTGTAGCCAGCTTCCATCGAACCCCTTGAAGGTACCGCCCAATCATAGCACAGGATTGACCTGCGCTCGAAAATCGCGACTGTGTGGGAAAGCGGAATGTTGCGTCTTGTGCATTGGATGCCCGCCGGCCGGCGCTGCCGTCTCGGTGGGATTGATTCAGGGTTGCGCTCGTGATATTCTTGGGGAACTCACTGTGACCTCGCGCTCCGTCTGAGCGGATGCGGCTCGGCGCTGTCGCAATACACAGTTCGCAAAACGCAATGCCTTCTCTTCCGACCGGGAAACTGCCGGCAGACCTGCTGGCGCAACTTATCTCCACGTTGCCGATTGAAGATCCGCGTCTTCTCCTGGGGCCGAGTGTGGGAGAGGACGCCGCTGTCATTGAACTGGATGGTACCTATACTCTGCTGGCCGCCAAGAGCGATCCGATCACCTTCGCCACCGATGAGATCGGCTATTACGCGGTGAATGTGTGCGCCAATGATCTGGCGGTGTGCGGCGCGCGGCCGCGCTTTTATCTGCCAACCGTTCTGCTGCCCGAAGGGACGACGGAGGCCGACGTGCGCCGAATCTGCGATCAGATCGGCGCTGCCTGCCGCGCGCTGCAGATCGTGGTGGCGGGCGGGCATACGGAGGTGACGGCGGCAGTGAATCAGCCTGTCGTGGCCGGGACGCTGTTGGGCGACATCGTTCAATGTGCCCCTGCTCGAAGGGGCGCGAGCGCGCGGGGCAAGGTGGTGCGCACAGGAGGCTGCCGCCCCGGCGACCTGATCCTGCTGGTTGGCAGCGCGGCGGTTGAGGGCACGTCGATCATCGCCCGCGAGAAGCGGGACGCGCTATTGGCCCAGGGCTGGACGGCCGCGGCGCTGGACGAGGCGGCCAACTACCTCTACAAGCCGGGCATCAGCGTGCTGGAGCCGGCGTTGGCCGCGGCCGAAGCGGAACTGGTGACGGCGATGCACGACCCGACGGAAGGCGGCGTGGCGACCGGCCTGTGGGAGATGGCCGACGCGTCCGGCTGCGGGCTGAAAGTCGAGTTGTCAGCCGTTCCGCTGACTGCGCTGACGGCCGCCGCGTGCGCGGCGTTCGAACTTGACCCGCTGGGCACGATCGCATCCGGGGGACTATTGGCGACCGCCGCGCCGGAGGATGTGGAGGCGCTGCTCGCTCTCTGGCAGGATATCGGCAAAACGGCTCGGCGCATCGGGCGCGTGCTGCCGCCGGTTGAGGGCGTCTACGGCCTGCGCGACGGCAGGCGGGTCGATCTCCCCCGCTTCGATGCCGATGAAATTGTGAAGTTGTGGACAGAATAAACGGCAATGGGAAACGGCCGGGGCGTACCCATCCCCTCACCAGCAGACTGTGTGTAAAGAGAGGCTATCGGTTTTGATGACACTACACAAATCGGGCGCGGGTCAGGGTATTCTGGTAAAGCCGGTTCAGGAGGATTGTTGACGCAGGCGGGCCAATTCAGTTTCCAATGCTTGCATTCGTTCCTCTGCCTGCTGGCGAGCCGCCGCTTCTACTGCAGCCTGTTCCTCAGCCCTCTGACGCGCCGCCACGTCTACTGCAGCCTGTTCCTCTGCCCCTTGGCGCGCCGCCGCTTCCCTATCGGCGCGTTGCGCTTGTGCTGCCGCCTGTTCCTCTGCCTCTTCAGCCCTGGTGACAGCGACCTGCAACTCAGGTATGACATACCCGGAATACACCTCGTCCCGAGCCAACTCCGCCAAACGCGGCCGCCGCCGCAGATCCTCCAGCCGGAACTGAAGACCGGACAACACGTCCGAGCGAATCACCCCCTCTGCGTCGGGCCGGATCTCCTCATACCACCCATCCGGCGCGAGACGGTAGAAGCGCATGCGCGCCCCGTCCGGATCGAGGATGTAGAACTCCTTCACCCCGCCCAGCGCATAGTCCTTCCTCTTCTCCTCCGTGTCCCGCAGAACCTCCGCCAGCGTCGAATCGGACACCGCTTCGACAACCATGTCGCACACCCCGGCAAAGTGGCGCTGGTCTATCCCTCCCCACGACACAGGGTTGCTGTTCAGAATCATGCCGATGTCCGGCTTACGCACCTGAACGCGCTCCCCCGATGGCTCTGCAGCGTCCTCTATCTTCAGGACAAAGCCGGTCTCCAGATTGATCAGAGCCGCGTGGCGAAATGTCTCCACATTGCAGAGCAAAAGGGCGAGGAACCAGTTGTACAGGTCGAGTTGCGGGGCATTGGGCAAAGGTTTGGCCTCCAGTCTGCCGTTGTTCCATTCGTAACTGACGTCGATGTCTGGGTAGGGGTTTTCATACCACTTTTCCCAGTACTCTTCGAGAGTGACATAGCGTCCTTCATCCGGCGCCCAGGAGTTGACCGAAGCGTCGGGTGGATCAACAGCTTCCGTTGTGGCAGAGCGATTCAATTGTGATGGATCTGTCTGTGTCCGAGGCCCGTCCGGCGCCAGTTCTGTGGCTTCCATGCTCCCTCCTCCGGCATAACGACTGCCCGCAATCCAACTGGCATGGGGGCATTCTATCACGATACTCGTGACTGATCCCAACACCCTATCCTGTCGGGCATTTCCCAAAATAGGGGGAGCTTCCGGCTGCCTCCGGGCAACTACACTGAACTCAGCGCCCGGTTTGAAGATGTTTTTCGTGCGGAGGAGCGTTCAGGCCAAAAGATCGCACACGAAAAATCTTCAAATGGTCTGGTTGCCCGCCCCATCCGGGCGGAATGAACGGCAGTGGAGAGCGGCCAAGGGCCGGTTCGCGGTCAATGGCTGCCAACTGCGCTGGGACACGGGCCGCCAGGCGCTGCGGTTCAGAGGTCGGACTGAAATCTAACGACTTGAGGAAAATCCGGCACAAGCAGCGAACGCGCCAACTGGCCTGTCCGGCTATAGAAACTCATTTCGCCCGCTTCTGTGCAGAGCCAGAACTCTTCCGCTTCCTTCTCGAAGAAGAGCAACGCTTTCTCCCTCTTCTCCTCCGCAGTGTTGCTGGCGGACAGAATCTCCACACAGATCTCCGGCGCAATCGGCGCTTCGGTTTCGTGACGAATGCGGGCGAATCGTTCATAAGAGACCCAGGCGACATCAGCAACTTTGCTGCCTTTACGCGTGGCAACGGCACATTCGGGCAGGGCCAAGCCCCCCTGTTTTAGCTTTCGCAGTAGATGTTCAATCTCTCCCTTGAAGGCTGCGTGCAGCACCTTGACCGGCGTCATTAGGATCTGACCCGTCTCCGTCAGTTCGATTTTGAAGGGCAGGTCTTGCAGTTCAGGCTTTTCAATGGCTTCTTGCCAGTTCATTTTCGGATTGAGCTCTTTGTCTATGCGAAATAGCAAGCGGTATGAGGGCTACATTCCCAGCTTTCGCCTGACAGGGCAATCCCGCAGCCCTACAGCCCCTCCACCGTCTCCGCCGCCAGATGATCCACCACCGCCTTGACATCCCCGCCCGTGTCGTCGTAGACACGCAACTGCCGATCCGCGCTGGAGCCGTTGGCGAGGATCTGCTCGATCGGCGCGATCTCCTTTTCGCTGCCCAATTCGGAAATCTCCTCGCCCACCAGTTCCAGCAGTTCACGCACCAGCGCGCGGGCAGGCAGTTCGGCCTGCTTGCCGAAGTCGATCATCTTGCCGTCCAGCCCGTAGCGGGCCGCGCGCCACTTGTTCTCGTCGATCAGTTCCTTACTGTAGACTCGGAAGGTAACGTTGCGCTGGCGCAGCTTCCAATGCCAGAGCACGAGCGCCTGACACAGCGCGGCGATGGCGATCGCCTCGTCCACCCGCGTGCAGATGTCGCAGATGCGAAACTCCAGCGTCGGGTACAGATGATGGGGGCGCACATCCCACCATATCTTGCTCGAATCGGGAATGCAGCCGGTGTTGACTAAGGTGCGGATCAGCCCCTCGTAGGCGGCGCGATTGGGGAAAACGTCGGGAATGCCGCTGCGGGGAAAGTCCTCAAAAACGACCGCCCGGTAGCTCTTCAGCCCGGTGCGCCGCCCGGACCAGAAGGGACTGCTGGCGCTCAGGGCCAGCAGATGGGGCAGCATGTAGCGCAGCACGTTCATCGTGTCGATGGCGAAGTTGGGATCGTCCAGGCCGACGTGAATGTGCATGCCGAAGATCAGCAAACGCTGGGCCAGCAACTGCATCTCCTCCAGCACGCCCAGATAGCGGGGGAACGGCGTCACCTCCTGCTCCGACCAGCGGCTCATGGGATGGGTGGCGGCTGCGGCGATGGCCAGCCCCTTTTCCTGGGCCAACCGGCTGATGAACGCGCGCTGGCGCAGCAGCTCCTCTTTGGCTTCGGCGGCGGTGGCGCAGACCGGCGTGCCGAGTTCCACCATCGACTGGTGCAGCTCCGCTTTGATCTCCCGCTCCACGATCACCATCTGGCCGTCTTCGATGAACTGGGTGATGAACGAACGCAGTTCGCCGCTCTCCGGATCGACAACCTGATACTCCTCCTCGATGCCGAGTGTCAGTTGGGGGCGTGCAATCATTTCAATCCTCTCATCGTCTCTCGCTTTCAGTTTTTCGTCTTGGGTGAACCCTTACGCATCGCGGGGGGTGTTACTGAAAACTGACAACTGGAAACTAAGAACTGCCCTTGCGCTCCGTCTGCGAAACGAGAAAATCGACGACCGCCTTGCCGTCCTCTCCGTTTTCCCTCCAGACCTGCCGCTGCTGGTCGGAACTGGCGCCGCGCTCCATGATGGTATGGATGTGCTCAACCTCCGCCCGGCAGTTGAGCCGGTCCAGAACCGGTTCGACCCGTTCGAGCAGTTCGTGCAACAGATCGCGAATGGGCACCTCCCGCTCGATGCCGAAATCGAGCAGTTTCCCTTGCATACCATAGCGCACCGCCCGCCATTTGTTCTCGGCGATCAGAGTGCGGTCGTAGAGGCGGAAGGACATGTTTCGATGGCGCAACTCCGCCATCCAGGCGACGGTCGCCTGGATCAGCGCGGCAACGGCGAGCGCGTCGTCGATCTCCGGCAGGGCATCGCAGACGCGGATCTCCAGCGCCGATCCACCGCGGGGCGTGGGTTCGTCTCCCGCTGCTCGCTCCTCTTCTCCCCCTCCTCGATGTTCGTGGGGGCGAATATCCCACCAGATGGCTTCAGGATCGGGGATGCTATTGGTGCGCAGGAGGGTATCGACATAACTCAGATAATGGTTGTGGCTGCGGAAGGCGTTTGGGATGCCGGTGCGGGGCAGCGCGTCCAGCAGCACGGAGCGATAGCTGGCCAGCCCAGTGTCGCGGCCATGCCAGAAGGGGGAGGAGTTGGCAAGGCAGAGGATATGGGGCAGCAGATACCGCATCGCGTTCATCACGTCAATGGCCAGATTGCGGTCGTCAATGCCGATGTTGACATACATGCCGAATGCGAGCAGCCGACGGGCGATGATTTGCGTGTCCTCGATCAGGGCTTGATAGCGCGGCGCCTCGTCATGCGCCCGTTCCCAGCGGCTGAACGGATGGGCGCCGGCGGCCATCAGCTTGAGGCCATGCGAAGCGGCCAACTCCCGCATCGACCGGCGCACGCGCAGCAGTTCCCGTCGGGCCTGTTTCACATCTTTGCAGACCGACGTGCCAGACGGCGAGACGTGAGAAGGGTTCTCTCTTTTCTCACTTCTCTTCTCTCTCTCCACTTGTAGGGTAAGCCCCTGGGCCGTGGCAAACCCGCGCAACTCGCGGCTGTCCGGGTCGATAAACTGATACTCCTCTTCGATGCTGATATTGAATGATGGTTGGCTGTAGTCGATCATATGCCCCCTGGTTTCGCCCTACTATGTGGACTTCTCTTCCACCACATACACCGGTACAATCGAGCCGCCGCCGGCCGTTACGTTCAGGAGCGTCTCGCTGCTCAGGCGGCACAGGCAACCGTGTACACGCTCACCGTGAAACAGGAACGGATCCGAATCCACCAGCCGCCGGTCGATCGTTATAGCACCCGTAGCGGTCAGAGCCGGGAACTCCTCATAGGCGATCTGCACCCGCTCTTGGACGACCGTCGGTACGCTGACGGCATCGGTCAGGGCCGCGTCCCACGCGCTCTGCTCCGTTTCCCAGCCGATACACACTCCTTTGCCGCCGTATTCGTCGTTCGGCTTGAGCACCAACCGCGCCCGATTGGCGCTGGCCCAGGGCAGTAGGTCGATCGGATTGCCGCCCGGGTCGAGAGTAGTTCGTTCCTCCACGCTGCGCGTCCAGGGGATGTGGGCGCGGATCACTTGCTGTTCTGATGCGGTCAGCAGATGGGCATTGCGCTCGTCGCTGACAATGGCAAAGCTGGCCTTCTTGTGGAGCAGTTTGCAACTGAACGGATTCACGACACAGACGGCGCGAGCGTGCAGCGCGTCGATAATCGGGTGATCCAGCCCGTAGCGGAGTAGTAACTCGCTGACCAGCACCCGCTTGTAGACAAAATCGACCGGCGTGCCGTCGGCGTACAACTGTCCGCGCCGGAACTCCATCTGCTCCGGGGCGCAGATGACCGCCGTGATGCCATGCTCGGCAAACTGCTCGACGAACAGTTCAAATTCGCTGGCCGTTGGCACCCCATGCCAATCGACGATTGCGACTTCGGGAAGTTTGTGTCGATTGCCCCGCCATTCGTAGTAGACGTGCAGAAACTCCTCCAGGGCCGGTCTTTTGCTGGGCAGCGCGCGCACCGCATAGCGTTCGCCAAACGCTTGCATGATCGGCAATTCCAGGAACAGATCGCTCAGCACGTCCGAATAAGCCATAGAGGCTGGGCTTTCGCCATTGATCTCGACAAAACTGAGGCTGCGGTTTACTCGCTCTTTTTCTTGCGCGTCTGCGCTTGGCTCCAGATCAAGGCGCTGTTGCTCCAGAAAAGGCCCTCGTTCCTCGTTGCGGGCGTAGAAGCTGTCCAGCCGGGCAGTTGGGATCGTGCCGCCGTAGCCGTGATCGATTTGGAGCAGTTGTTCCTCCTCCGGCGTTGCGTAGATCTGTGCACGCAATTCGGCGTCCACCAGCATCAGGCGGGCCAGTCGGTCGAACACGCGCGCGACAAGCTCCGTGCGGGCGGTCAGATAACGCCACTCAGCTGGCGTGTAGATCAACGGGCGCAGGACCGTGCATAGAGGGCGCTCGCCGAAGACCATGTGGCGCTCCGCCATGCGCGCCGTGAGCAGATCCCAGCTGTCTTCGGCGAGGCCGGGCTGGTGGAGGAGGTCATGGTACTGGGAGATGGCGGCTAATGAACTCATTGTCGTTTCCAGTTTCAGGTGGGCGCTCGCAGCAGTGACCAAGAGCCGGAAACTGTCCACCACGTGCTACAAGTTGATGCCGAACCCTGGTTCGCCCGCCTCCGGGTCGCGGAAGGTCAGCGTCAGGTCGAAGTTCTGATGGTCTACCAGTTGCGGGTCCTGGCCTAGCCCGACAGAGAGCAGCGCCTCCACCCGGTAGGTTTCATCGGGCAGCACAGGATCTTTGAGATGCAGGGTATTGTTGAGGCGAGTGTCCGACTGGGCCAGCAGAACGAGACCGTTGTTTTCCGTGCCGTCGGGGTTGTAGACGAGCAGTTCGACATTGGGCGCGTCGTCCTCCAGGCGGGCGGGCAGCCAGATTCGCACCCACAGCCGCCGCAGGTCCGGGTAGGGATAGATCAGAATCCGCTCAAATCGCAGCGGCGTGTCTTGTTCAAACAGATTGATTTGCGACATAGGTCCGTGGATAGTATTTGAAGATTTTTTGGCGGACGTACGTTCATGCGAAGGCCAATACAAAAAATCTTCAAACCGGTGGCCTGTGCGATTTCTGACAACCGGCCACCATTGTGCGTTCATATTATTGTGCGTTTATATTGAAGAATCGCTTCTTCTCGAATTGCGTAGGGGCTGGCTGGATGGCCACGACTCATTTGCGTAATCCGAGCGCAAGGTTTCGGTTTCAAACATAAGTCGAATTGGCCACTTTTTTTGGGTGCTTGCGCACCTGCCCAAGCAAGTTTATGCTTGAAAGGTTCAGTCCGCTGCCACTTCGCAATGCGACGCTGAATGCAGGATAAGTATAGCAGGAACTGACGCCTTGAGATACTTGAAAATTCTCGCCGACGACCTGACCGGCGCTGCGGACACGGCAGCCCGCTGTCGACACTTCGGGCTGCCTGCAACGATCTTCCTGGATACTCCTGAACCGCCTCTGCCGCCGGGGGCGCTCGCATTCACCTCGGACTCCCGCCATCTGCCGGCCGATGAGGCCGCGCGGCAGGCGCGCAATACGGCCGCCCGCTTGCCACCCCTGAACGCCCAGTGGTACAAGAAGATCGACTCGACCCTGCGCGGCAACATTGGGAGTGAACTGGACGCGCTGCTCGATCTGTTGGACGCGCCCGCCGCTGTCGTCTGTCCGGCCTTCCCGGCCCAGAAACGCGGCCTGCTCAATGGGAGTCTCGCGGCCCCCGAACTTGCACTCCCTTTCGCCCGCAGCCAACTGTCCAAACCCCTGGAGTCAGACCCAGGCTCTACTGTCCATCTGCCCTCCCTCCTGCAAGAGCAGAGTCGTCATCCTGTGGCGGCGCTCTCTTTGGAGGAGGTGCGCGGCGGAGAGTTGGCGGCGCGCATGAACCGGGCCTTGTGCAAGCTGGATGCCTGCGCTCCCAGAGGACGCATCGTTCTGGTTGTGGACGCGCTGACGGACGTCGATCTGGACACGGTGTTGCAGGCGCAACGGGACGCGCTGCCGGACGCGCTGCTGTGCGGCAGCGCCGGATTGGCGGGCGCCCTGGCTCGGCGAGTTGGCGCGCAACTGGACTTTCCGTCTGCGCCGACGGCGCGTCGAGCGAACGTATGGGATGCGGGACAGGGACAGCCGGTCCTGCTGGTCGTGGGCAGCGGCAGCGAGTCCGCCCACCGACAGATCGACTTCCTGCTCAATTCCGCGTCGAATGTGCAGGCGGAAGGCTTGCGCTCCCAAAGTAGTACACCCCATCTTCCTGTCAGCCGAATGATCGTGTCACCGGAGACCGGCGCTGAGTCCGCAGCCGCCCTCGATCCGGTGCAGCCGATCTGGCTGTTACAGCAGCCGAATCCCCGGCCCGGCGCAGTGCTGGAGGGTGCAGAGGCGCGCCGCCGCGCCGACCATCTGGCCCGCACCAGCGCGGCCGTCTTCGCCCGCCGACCGCCCGATCTGCTTGTCCTCGTCGGCGGCGATACGGCTATGCGAATTCTCATGCGCCTGGACGTGGGGCGGCTGTCGGTCGAACGGGAGTTGCTGCCGGGGATGCCTCTGTGCAGCGCCGTTATCGGCGGGAGCCAGACGCTGGTGGTGATCAAGCCGGGGAATTTCGGCGGGGATGGGACGCTGCTGGAGTTGCTGACCGGGGCCGGATAGGCGCAGTTTTGACCCCTCTCACCTGTCTTGAACGATGACGTAAGGGATGGAGACAGTCCACCATGCACGCCGCACAATGGGCCGGGCCGTCTATCATGCCAACGCGTCGATATTCTCGCGCACTTTCAAGACGGCGTTCGCGATGTCGTCCATGTCGTCCGGCTCGGCCAGAAGAAGATTCTGGCTCAGGGAGATGGTCTGCTCGCAGAGAAGCTCGCTGTTGGGGCAAGGCGTCACCCGGCTGAACGGTTCGACAAGCGGGGGCTGGCGGTAGAGAGGATAGGCGTAGAGTGGAGCCGCGGGGATGTTCTCGGCGCGCAGCGCGGCGATGAGCTTCTGGCGTGGAAGCCCTCCAAAGCGTTCGGCGTCGTAGCGCATGAGAAAGAGATGATGGGCATGGGCGTCGACGCGGGGATCCCAGCGTTGGGGCGTCAGCCCGTCGATCTCCGCCAGAAAACTGTGCAGACGGCGGGCGTTGCTCATGCGCCTCTGCAACTGATCGTCCAGTCGGGTCAGCCCCGCCGACAGGACTGCCGCTTGCCAACCGCCGAGGCGCAGGTTCGTGCCCAAATTGGGATGCTCAAACCCGTCGCCGTCGGGACGCCGCCCGCAATTGGCAATACTCCACAGTTGCTCCGCCAGGTCTGCATCGTTGGTCAGCAGCGCGCCCCCTTCACCGGCGGTCAGATTCTTGCTCGTCTGAAAGCTGAATGAGCCGACGGCCCCCAGCGCGCCGACGGGCTGGCCGTTCCAACTGCTGCCGTGGGCGTGGGCCGCGTCTTCAATGACGAACAGGCCGTAGCGTTTCGCCAGTGGCAGCAGGCTGTCGAAATCGATCGGCAGGCCGCCGAAGTGGACAGGGACAATCGCTTTCGTGCGTGCGCTGATGGCCGCTTCCACCGCAGCGATGGAGAGATTCCACGTCTCCAGTTCCACGTCGGCAAAGACGGGCGTCGCGCCAACAATCCGCACAGCCGCGGCCGTCGCCACAAACGTATACGGCGGCACGATCACCTCATCACCGGGGCCGACGCCCAGGGCGCGCAGCGCAGTCTCCAGCGTCGTCGTGCCGTTGACCGTTGTAACGCAGAAACGCGCGGCGTGACGGGCGGCATAGGCGCTCTCAAACTCAGCCACGGCTGCGTCGTGGCCGCCCCATTCGCCCCGTTCAAGCACGGCCAACAGACCGGCGCGTTCCTGTTCATCCCACTGCGGCCAGCTTGGCCAGGTACGAGAGCGCACTGGGGAGCCGCCGTGCATTGCCAATTCGCTTTTCATCGTGCCATCTCCTCTATGCGGGCGGATCATCTGCGCTTGCAGGAATGAGCATCTGCGCGCACAGTCCGAGCGCCTGTTTCAGTGCCTCGGGATTGGCGACCCCCTGCCCTACGATGTCGAAGGCGGTGCCGTGGGCCGGGGTCGTAATCGGCGTGGGCAGGCCGCCGTGGACCGTGACGCCCCGCTCAAAGCCGAGCAACTTCATGGCGATCTGACCCTGATCGTGATACATGGTCACGACGCCGTCGAACTCGCCGCGGCGCGCCCGCACAAAGACAGTGTCCGGCGGAAATGGGCCGACCGCGGCGATATCCTCTTCCTGGGCCGCTTCGACCGCCGGGCCAATGACTTCAATCTCTTCGCTGCCGAACAACCCGCCCTCACCGGCGTGGGGATTAAGTCCGGCCACGGCAATGCGGGGCGACGGCAGCCCGCTCTGGCGGATGGTCTGATGAATCAGACGGACGGCGGGCAGGATTTTCTCGACGGAGATGCGCTCACTGACGGACCGCAGGGGGATATGGGAGCTGACGCGCGAGGTCCATAGGCCGTCCAACGTGTTGACTTCGCCCACGTAGCTGCTCACGCCCAAACGGTCGGCGAAATAGCGCAACTCGTCCTCATGGCGGCTGCCGGCAACGTGCATCGCCTGCTTGTTCAGCGAGGCGAAACAGATGCCGTCAATTGCTCCGGTTCGGGCCAGCTCCGCGGCGTAATCCAGCGTTTGCAGGACATAGAGACCGGCGGCCGCGCTCACCCGTCCCGGCGTATGCGCGTCAGGCGAGAAGCTTGGACCGATCAGGAACAGTGGACCATTCGCCGAGGGCGGCAATTGCTCCGGCGAACCGTAACACGGCAGATCGAGAGCAACGTCGGCGCACCGCGCGCCCCAGTCCAGCACCCAGGGATCACCGATGACGACGATGTCGACACCGCTGAACGAGGCCGATCCTTTGTTCGTCCCAGCATCTTCCGCCAGCACGCGCGCTACGATCTCCGGCCCGATCCCGCAGGGATCGCCGAGCAGAAGAGCGAGACGTGGAGTCGAGCGCATCGGCACGGTTGGATCACCCTCCTATCTTTGCTGCCAGCCTGACAGCCGATTGCCACTAGCCAGGCTGACCACTGCTTATGCGTACTCCAGCGCCGATTCCAGTTGCCACGGGGTCTGCATGACGCCGTGCATGAAGGAGAGCGGCGCTTCGTCGGTGATGGTGAGGCGAGGGTGGCTCTCTACTTCCGCCCGCAGGCTGGGGCTGACGTAGAAATCTTCCAGGCTCAACGTATCGCGGATAAAGACCATCCTGGCTGCGTCCTGGGGTTCGGCGCAGATACGCAGGGCGACTTCAAGAGCGCGTTCGTCGTCGGCGAAGGTGAGGGGCAGGTGCGAGCGAGTGGCGCTGAAGATGCCGGACGTCACCGCGTTCATATAGGTCGCCTGCCAGTCGATCTTGCGGAGGACCCGCGCCGTGGTAACGTTGGCCAAGCCCAGGCCGGAGACGTTGCCGTGGGTCTCTTCGGTCAGGTCGAGAACGGTGATGATGGCCACGTCCACCTTGCCGAAATTCTCAGGTTGACGGGGGATGCTCAGGCGGCTGATGACATTGGTGTCCATGCCGGTGCCGGAGATGTTCTTGCCCAGGTCGCGCACCACCAGCACGTCCACGGCTTCGAAGGGGATCTGCGCCAGATAATCCTTGGCCTTGGCCAGCAGGTCGGCCTCCCGTTGCGTGCCCACCTCGGCTGCGGTCAGTCCGGCGATCAGCGCCGTATCCTCAAAAGCGTTTTCGACCGGGCAGATGGCGCCGCGGAAGTTCGTGTTGGTCTCGTAGACCCGCGCCGCCGGTTCCAGGTACATCTGAAAGTTCCTGCCGCCGCCGCTGTGCATCATGGAAGCGCCGTGCTGTTTTCCCCAGCCGATGACGCACATCTTGGAGGGGCCGCTCTCCAGATGGCTGCGGAAATCGGTGTGCGGCTTGATGCGGCTGACGAGAACCGCATGGTCGGCAGCCATGGAATCCTTGCCCTGGCAGACCGTCGGTCCGTTGGGGATGCGGCCGATCTCCTCCACCTCCATCGTCGCTCTGATCTCAACGCCCATCGCATCCTCGGTAACACCCATGCCGGCGAGGATCTCCTTTTGCCCATCGACGGTTGCGCCGCCGTGGCTGCCCATCGCCGGTACGACGTAGGGCCTCATGCCGGCGGCCTTGAGGTGATCCACGGCCGCGCGCACGATGCGGGCAAGGTTGGCGATGCCGCGGCTGCCGGCGCCAATGGCGACCGAATCGCCCGGCTGCATGGGCGCCATGATGCCGCTCTCGGTCAAGGCTTTGCCCACGGCCGCGTGGATATCATCGACCTGGGGCGTGTCAAAGGTCTGGTGGACGGCCAGCAGCGTTTCAGGCAGTGTGGCCGGGAAACGGACATCCTGGATATCTTGAAGCAGGTTCATTTGCTTTCTCCTTCCGGCAGTCTGAACTGTTGTTCACCCGTTGCTAAACGTCCGCAGGCCAAGAGTCAGCAACGGGCGGATCATGTGATTGAGAGATGGACTCTGACTGGACCTGTCCACCGCGAGAGAATGTTAAATGCGCTACATCATCGCTATATGAGCGCGGTTAAGGGCGGCGTTGCTCCCAAGGAAGCGATCGTGCATGGCCCACCCTACGGCTGGAAGAGCTGCAGTTGATTCCGGGAGGCGCGGGCGGCGCGTCTCTTCCGGACGCGGCTCTTCTGTTGTGCCAACGTGTTGCGCTCCCAGAATACGCCATCTTCATAGCCCTGTATAGTCGGATTGTCAGCGGCCAGCGCGAGACGCTTTTCGGCCAGGCAGCAGTACTCCCGCTCGACTTCAACGCCCACGTAGCGCCGTCCCAGCTTTTTCGCGACCACTGACGTCGTGCCGGAGCCGAGGAAGGGGTCGAAGACGACGGCATCGGCCTTGCTGCTCGCCAGAATGACTTTGGCCAGCAGCTTTTCCGGCTTCTGCGTCGGGTGATCGGTATTCTCCGGCATCGACCAGAAGGGGACGGTCAGATCGGTCCACAGATTCGACGGATGGGTGCGGCGAAAGCGCCCTCCTGAAAGAGCGGGCGAAGCGTCGGCGCTACCGGGGGCGGATTCCTGCCAGTCCTTGGGCGCGCCGCTCTCGTCGGTATACGGGGCGCGCACGCGTCGGGTGAGCTTGACCGCATCCAGGTTGAACACGTAGTCGTCGGAGAGGGTGCAGAACCAGATGTCTTCCGCGGCATTCTTCCAGTTGGCGTTTGCGCCCCGGCCCTTTTCACGCTCCCATGTGATCCGGTTGCGCACAAAAAAATGACGCTGCGCTACCCGATGGATGGCGGCAGAGGAACGCCAATCCCCGCACAGATACAGTGAACCGTTCGGCTTGAGCAGGCGCGCCAACTGCGGCAGCCAGCCCGCCAACCACTCTTCGTAAGCATCCAGCGAGCGGGCCGCGAAGGCACGGCCATTGAACTGCTTGGCCAGATTATACGGCGGATCGACGAAGATGAGGTCGGCAAAGTGGCTCGGCAGATAGTCAAGTACGGCCAGTGTATTCTGGTAGATCGTGCGGTCCAGGATCGCGTCAAGCTGGACCGGCCCATGCAAAGTGAGCAGGCGGCTGCCATAGCGCTCGCGCTCCGCGTCGCTCAATGTGATGGTGCGGTTGCGCGGCGCGCGCGGCTTCACGCTCCTTGCCCTCCTTTGACTCTGGCCACAATCTCCCGCAATAGGCCCTCAAAGTCGTCGGTGGCCGCGGTGAAGGCATCAGAAGCGATCACGAGCGGCGCGCCAAAGACGACGATCTCGGCGCCCATTTCAAGCGTTTCGATGGCCTGCTCAACGGTCAGCCCACCCACCGCCTGCACGGGGATGTCGACGGCGGCGAGGATCGCCGGCAGGTCGTCCAGCGGGCTGAGGCCGGAGATCATGTTGCGCTCATCGAAGCCTGTGTGGACGATGATTACATCGACACCCATCTCCTGCGCCTCTTTGGCGCGGCCTGCTTTGTCGGTACAGAGCATCACATCGCACATGACTTTGCCGCCGCAGCGCTGCGCCATCTTCACCTGTTCGATGATGCTGGCATCGTGGGCGACACCCATGACGACAACGTAATCCGCGCCGGCCTGGAACATCATCTCCGCTTCAAGGCCGGCCCCGTCCATCGTCTTCAGGTCGGCCACAATCGGATGGTCGGGGAAGGCCGCGCGCATGGCGCGCACGCTGTGCAGACCCTCGGCCAGGATCAGGGGCGTGCCGGCCTCCAGCCAGTCCACACCGGCACGCACAGCCGCGCCGGCCATCTCCAACGCCTCATCAATGGATGTTACGTCCAGCGAAACCTGAATGATTGGAGCTTTCTTCGTCACAGATGAACTCCGTAAGTGATGGAAAGTGGAATGCGGGAAGCAGTCTGGACTGCCTGCAACGCCCGCTCAGTTAATCTCACAAAACACGGCGCGCACGGAAACCGTGAATCCATCCAGCAAGACAGACGTCGCGATGGAACTCTCGTCGAACTCGCCGTGGAGGGCATACGCCTGCCCGTCTAATGTCAGTACGGTGATCGACCTCTGCGTAGGATCGACGATCCAGTATTCGGGGATGCCCGCCTGCGCATACTCGCGGCGCTTGGTCACCAAGTCCCGCCCGCGATCATCAGGGCTGACGACCTCCATGACCAGATCAGCGCCGTCCCAGAACTGTTCATCCAGCCTGTCGGCGTGTTCGGTCGCCATGAAGACGATATCCGGTTCGCGGAACTTGCCGCGCCAAAGTTGAATACGCAGCGGAGCAAACATCACGACACCCAGCCCACGCTCCTCGATAAAGCCCATAAGCGACCGGTACAAGAATGCAACGAGCCGTTGATGCGAAAAGGTGGGCATCGGCAGAATCTCCAGCCGCCCGTGCGAGTACTCGATGAGCCGGTTCGTGTCCAGCGCCAGGTACTCATCCTCGCGCCAGTGGCCCTGGTCCGGCGGGAGATTCGATCCCGCGCCGCCGTTGGACGCGAGTTGCGCGATCTCCCATGTCAGTTCGGCTACGTTTTCGGATGTTGCCGATGAGTAGGCCATGATCTGCCCTCTGTCAACTGACTTCAGAGAATACGGCGTCCACGGAAACTGTGAATCCATCCAGCGAGACCGACGTCGCGACCGCCCCTTCGTCGAACTCTCCGTGGAGCGCATACGTCTGTTCATTCAATGTCAGTACGGTGATCGACCTCTGTAGGGGATCGACGACCCAGTATTCGGGGATGCCCGCCTGCGCGTACTCAAGGCGTTTGGTCTCCCGATCCCGCCGCGGGTCATCCGGGCTGACGACTTCCATGACCAGATCGGCGCCGCGCCAGAACTGATTAGTGCGGCGATCATCATTTTCAGCGCGCATGAACAGGATATCCGGCTCTCTGATCTTGCCTTGCCAGAGTTGAACAGGCATGGGCGCAAGCAGAACTGTACCCAGTTGTCGTGTACGCACATAGTTTCGCAGAAGCTCGAACAAGGCAATGACAAGTAGTTGATGCGACTGTGTAGGCATCGGCAAGAACTCCAACTGCCCGCGCGAGTATTCGATGAGGTGGTTGGTGTCGAGCGCGAGATACTCCTCCTCGCTCCAGTGGCCTTGGGCGGGGAAAAGTTGCGCGATCTCCCAAGTGGGTTCGGCTGTGCTATCGGGTATCGGCGGCGAATAGGCCATGTCGTGCCTCGCTTCCATGTGGGACAGAATCGAGTCTGTGCGTTTCATGCGTCCAGGCGGAGAACCGATTTCACGTTTTCGCCCTGCTCCATGCTTTCGAAAGCCTCTTCCCAGTCCTCCAGCGGGTAGATGCCGCCGATGACCGGCGCCAGATTCACCTGCCCGGTGGAGAGCAGGGCCAATACCCGTTCCCATGTAGGATAGAGATGGCTGAAGGTGCCCTGGAGCGTTACAGCCTTGCCAACCAGGGGGTCCAGGCTGAAATCCAGCGGTTGCGGCCCCCAGCCGATCTTGGTGATGCGCCCATTGGGACGCACCAGTTCCAGCGATTGTTGCAGCGCCTTGCTGACGCCGGTGGCGTCAATGACCAGGTCAGCGCCGAAGCCGTCTCCCAGAGTACGGATCAGGGCCATCGGATCGTCGCGCTGAACGTTGAGAATGTAGTCAGCGCCCAACTCGGCCGCCACCTCCATGCGCTTGGCATCGGCGTCGGTGCCGAGGATGACGAGCGTCCCCGCGCCGCGGATGCGCGCGATCTGCAGGGCCATGATGCCGATCGGGCCAGGCCCTTGGATCACCACCAGGTCGCCGGGTTTCATGGCCGTCTTTTCGACCAGTGCGTTGTAGGCTACGCAGATCGGTTCGGTGAGCGCGGCGTGCTCGTCGGGCACGTTCTCCGGCACGCGATGCAGGATTTGCGGACGGGCCGCCACATAGCGGGTCATGGAGCCGTCGGCCAACGCGCCGTAGCCCAGACGATTGGGACAGAGATTGTAGTTGCCACTCAGGCAGTAGACACAAGCCTCGCAAATCTCCGCGGCCGTCTCGACCGCCACGCGGTCCCCGACCTGCCAGCCGGAGACGCCGTCGCCCACCTCGACGATGACACCGGCAAATTCGTGACCCAGCACAAGGGGCAGCGTGATCTCCCACGACTGCTTATTGCGCCACATATGCACGTCGGAGCCGCAAACGCCGGTGGCCTTAACCTCCACCAACACCTGCCCCGGCCCGATCTGCGGTTCCTGCACGTCCCGCATCTCCACTTCCTTATCGCCGTATCCAAACTTGGCAACTGCTTTCATTGGGCTGACTCGCTTTGCGCAACTGTACCTGCCGCCCCGTTGCGGGCACGGAAGGCTCCGATATGATAGTTGATTATAACCGATCTATTTGCGCGCAGGCGAACCCATCGGGAGGGCGGAAGACAGATGCGATGAGGACTATACAATATTGAAAAATTGGCGCGAGGGGCCTTGGCGTTTTAGGTCAGCCGTTTCAGATCTACAGATTCTCGTGATGAATACAGGCCACGCTCTGCCCGTCCAGCTGTATGAGTTCAGGATCAGCGGCTTCACATTCGGCAGTCTTCCAGGCGCAGCGAGGATGGAAGACGCAGCCGTGCGGTCGTTCCCCCAGCCCGGGAATACGTCCGGGGATCGGATTGAGGACGTTCTCTTCGTGCAGATCATGGGCGCAGCGGAGCAGGCCAATTGTGTAGGGATGACGCGGCCGGCGGAACAGCGCGGCGACACTTCCCCATTCAACGACTTTCCCGGCATACAACACAACCGCTTCATCCGCGCTCGTTGCCACAACCCCCAGATCATGGGCCACGAGCACCACCGACATCGCAAGCTCCCGCTTGAGCCGGTCAAGCAGCGTAAAGATCTGGGCCTCAACCGTGACATCAAGCCCGGTTGTCGGTTCGTCGGCAATCAGCAGCACAGGGGAAGGCGCCAACGCCATCGCCAGCACGATACGCTGCTGCATACCACCACTGAACTCATGCGGATAGGCGTTCAGACGTGACGCCGCATCAGGGATTTCGACGCGCTCCATCAGTTCTATCGCATGGTCCTCCCGCTCCGCATTAGACAGCGAGGTATGGTATTTCAAGACACGCTTGATCTGGTCGCCGATCGTGAGCACCGGGTTGAGAGCGCCGCTGGGGTCCTGCATCATGTAGGTTATGGCGCGACCGCGCAGACGCATCAACTCCTGGCGGCTGATCTCCTGGCCTTGGAAAACGATGCGATCGGCGTCCCATTCACCGTTGGCGGCCAGACCGTTCACCAGCGCCATGGCCGCCGAACTCTTGCCGCTGCCGCTCTCGCCCACAATGGCAACGGTCTGCCCTGCGCCAATCGTGAGCGAAAGCCCGTTGACCGCATTCAGTCGCTGCCGGCCAGCGCCGTAATGGACGCACAGATTCTCGATTTGCAAGATAGGATCGGCGTCGTTCAATACGGCCATCAGAGATCCGCCTCTTCAAATCGGTACTCGGGATCGAGAACGTTGCGGATGCCGTCACCGAGCACAGAGAAGGCGAACACCAGCAGCGAGATCGTGAAGCCGGGGATGAATATGTGCCAGAACTGTCGATTGAGGAAATACTCCTGCGTTCTGGCCAGTATTTTGCCCAATTCGGGTTGCGGCTCAGCAGGGCCCAGCCCAAGGAACCCCAGCCCGGCTGTGCTGAAGACAGCCAGCCCCAGGTAGGTCGTTGCCTGGATAATGACGGCGGTCAGGCAGTTCGGCGTCAGTTCAAATGCGACGATGCGCCAGACCGGCATTCCCATCAGTTGCGCGGCTTTGATATAGGCGCGATGCGCCTGCGGAATGGTGGAGCCGCGCATCGTTCTGGTCAGCCGCGGGGTGAATGTGAAGACGAGAGCAATCACGATCGTAAGTTCCGGCGTCGTGGTGATAGGCCCGATCTCGATCCCCTGCGTGCCCCACGCCGCGACCAGGATGACGGCCAACAGAATGCCGGGAAAGGTGAGCAGCGCATCGATCAGACGCATCACGATCTCGTCGAAAAGCGAACCTTGGAAATAGCCGGTCAGGCTGCCCAGAACGATCGCCAGTATGGTAGCCGTCAGGACGCTGGAGATCGAGATGACGAGGGTCGTGCGCGTGCCATAGATCAGGCGGCTCAGCATATCGCGGCCCAGCGAATCGCTCCCCAACAGCAACCGCTCGCCCGTGGACGTGGTTGACATCACGTCGATGGGAAGAAGCTCGCCGGCCGACGCCCTGAACTGCTGCGCGAAGTTATACGGGGCGATTTGCGGGCCAAAGACGGCAATCACCAGAAATAGGAAAACGATCACCGCTCCCAGCACGACCAGTTTATCCCCGAAGAAACGGTTCCACAGAATACGATAGCGTGCCGTGTTCACAGATTGCCTCCAACGTCAGGCGCGCACGCGCGGATCGAGGACGCCGTAAAGAATATCAGTCAACAGATTCATCAGAATGAAGACAGTGCCGATAACGAGCACGAGCGTTTGCAGCAGCGCGTACTCCTGCGTTTTTGCCGCCCGCACCAGGAACAGACCGATGCCGGGGATGCCGAACACGACCTCAACCAGGAAGGTGCCGCGGAAGATCAGGCCGATCGTGTAACCGAGCACGGTGACGATCGGCAGGATGCCGTTGTGCAGCATATCCTTGATCACGACCCGATTGGGCAGGCCCATGATTCTTTCGAACTGAATGAACGGCTTGTTCTGCACATCGAACAGTTCGCCGCGGGTTATGCGGGCGACAATGCCGGCTTTGGCCAGGCCGAGGGCGATGGCCGGCAGGATCAAACTTTGCAGGGAAAAGACGACGTTGCGCGAAAAGTCGATCTTGCCGCTGATCGCCCAGCGATACCGGAATATCACACCAAATACAAAGAGGAGGATGATCGCCAGCCAGAAATCAGGAATCGAATAAGTAGCGATGCTGGCGACCCTGGAGAAACCGTCAAGCCAGGAGTTTGGCTTGACAGCAGAGAGCGCGCCGATCGCAAGCCCCACTGTCAGCGCAACCAGCGCCCCGGCGAGCGTCAGCCAGAATGTGGTGATCAGAGGCTTCCGCAGCATCTCCGCGATAGGCGTGCCGGGGGCCATCACGATCATTTCGCCGAAGTCGCCGGAGAATACGCCGCTGATCCAACGCAGGTATTGGACGTGCAAGGGGTCGTCCAGGCCCAACTCCTGGCGGATGCGCTCCTTCTGCTCCGCCGTGCCGAACATGCCGGCCAACGCCTCAACCGGTCCGCCCGGCGTGACGTATAGCAGGCCAAAGGAGAGAAAGGTTATCAGAACCAGGGTCGGTATGGCGGAAACGAATCTCCGCCCGATGTACTTGAGTAATGACACTGTGCAGAGTGGCTCTTCTGGAATCCAGGCAGCATGACGTTGTTCAAAGCGCCCGGTGGTGACATTGGCCGACCGCGCCCCTACTGTTCAAGAGCGATATTCTGCCCGTTTTCGGGGTAGAGAAAACAGCGGACGAGATGCTCGGTTGACAGCGGCTGCAATGCCGGCCCGTGCTCTCGACAAATCGTTCCTACCTGCTCCTGATAAGCGCAGCGGGGGTGAAATCTGCAACCGGCTGGCGGGGCCACCGGCGACGGCGGCTGTCCCTGGAGCGACGCCGTGCGTGTCGACTCCGGATCAAGGTCGGCGATTGCGTCAAGGAGCGCCATGGTGTATGGATGATGAGGATGCTCGAAGAGTTGCCGGGCCGGCGCTTGCTCAACGACTTTGCCCAGATACATCACACAGATTCTGTCGGCGATGAATCTGACGGCGCTCAGGTCGTGCGAGATGAACAGAAGCGATATCCCCTTCTCGCGGCTGATATCGGACAGCAGCTTCAATATCTGCACCTTGACGTTCATATCGACAGCCGATGTCGGCTCGTCGCAAACAATGAATTCCGGCTCCAGCGCCAGCGTTCTGGCCAGCGCGACGCGCTGCAACTCGCCGCCGGAGAGTTGAAAACTGTAGCGGTCAGCATAGCGCGCCGGGAGTCCTACCATGTCCAGCAGACTGTGGATGCGCACCGTAATCTCCGCATGGGCCATGTATCCCATTTTGCGGACAGGATAGCTCAGAATCGTGCGCACATTGTGGCGTGGATTGAGCGATTCCCTCGGGTTTTGGAACAGGAGCTGGACTTTCTTTCTCGTCTCCGTGTCGATACTTGCCAGAGAGCGCCCCTTGAAGCGAACCGCGCCCTCAGTCGGTTGAACAAGACCGGCCAGCAGCCAGCCCAGCGTTGTCTTGCCGCAACCGCTTTCCCCCACCAGGCCAACGATTTCGCCTTCATCAATGCGTAGCGTCACGCCATCAACGGCCTGTATCTCGCTTCCGCGCAAAAGCAGAAGCCGTTGCAGCCAGGACGAACTGGAGTAGTAGCGTTTTACGCTTTCAGCTTCAATCAGTGCGGCCACGATTATGCTTCTTGTCGGAGTAGATCTCTGCTATGTGGGCTTTGCATGTGAATCCCACCTGACCCCTCGTAATGCGTATCACGTATTGCGTAATGAACGCCTCGGGCGCTACGCAATACGTGATACGTAATTCGCAATGCAGTTGACCGGAGCAGGTATTGATTTACATGGGTGTCTCGCGCTCGGGCGGGCCGTTTTCCGTCTCCGCAACGGTGACACCGTGGATGATGGGGGTGATGGTCGGGCTGGACTCGATCCCTTCCAGATAGTCCCAATAAACCTCCAGCCGCGCCCCGTGTACGACAGGGACGTGAATCGCAAGATCGGCGTTCACCATCTGCACGTTCCTGACCGCATCGGCATACTCCTCCGATCCGGGTGCGGCCTCTCTCATGCGCTGCATGGCGCCCATGAAGCGGGCGAGCCATTCTTCGGGCATGTCGTCCATGTGCCAGGGCGAAATGCCATAGGGCGGGGCATAGTAGCGGCCATATTCGACCACCCAGATGCCGGAGTCGCCGGCGTCATGGTAGACGCCATCAACCTCATTTTCGATGACACGCGGCCAGTTGGCGGATGAGACGTTGGCCTCGACGGTCAGCTCGATCCCCACTTGGGCGACCTGCTCCTGGATGATGCTGGCCGGCTTCTCGTAGCCGCGCCCCTCGGCCAGAACGATGTGCGCGCTGAAGCCGTCGGGATTGCCAGCCATCTTCAGATGCTCGCGCGCGGCGTCGAAATCAGAGCGCAGCGAATGGATCTTTTCGACTTCCTGGTTGACCAGCGGATCGTCCGCATACCAGAAACTGAAGGCGGGGCTGCCCAGACCGGCGTTCACAACATTGTTGATGTCGACCCGGTCCATGGCCGCGCTGATCGCCTTGCGGTTGTGGATGCCCTGCTCGGTGAAACCCAGAACGCCCTCGCCGACAAAGGCCAGGTAGTTGATGAACGGGTCGGCCACGGCGATTGAATTCAAGCCCGCCGTCTCCTCGATGCGCGCCTGGAGCGTCGGCGAAACGTTGTAGTTCCAGTCCTGGGCCTGCGCCAGGAGTTGGGAGACGCGCACCGTCGGATCATTCACAACCTCGAACACGAGATATTGCGGAATGCTCTCGGAGAAACCGCCCCAGAACAGATCCCAACCCCAGTAGTCGTCGAAGCGCTTGAGCACTACCCGTTCCTCGACGCTGTACTCGATCAACTCGTAAGGCCCGGTCGTTACGCCCGGCACTTCGCTCGTAAGCGCGGTCTGCAAGCCTTCTTTTTCGACCGGCGCGCCGTCATACGCGCCTGCGGCCACGATGCGCGGGCCGTCAGTCACCGACATGGCGGAGAGCAGGAACGAGTCAGGCGCGGCCAGATCGATTACGACCGTGTGATCATCCTGCACGGACACGTTCTCGATGTTGACGAGCAGGCTTGAGGTGGAGAGAGAGTTTTCCTTGATAAAGTCCAAAGAGTACTTGACGTCTGCCGCGGTGAATGCCGCGCCGTTATGGAATTTGACTCCCTCACGCAGTGGGATCGTCCACCTGCGCCCCTCGTTCTCGACCGCGGGCAGGGCGGTGGCAAGGTTCGGCTCGATGCCATTTTTCGTCAACCTGTAAAGACCATCATGGTACATGGTGCCCATCGTCTTGTTCGGCGGCGTCAACGGATTGTTGGGATCCACGCCCTGGGGATCCTGGATGATGGGATGCTTGATGACGTACTCGCGCGCCATCGGCATCGCCGGCGCGTCCTGGCCTGCCTGGGGCGCAGTAGCCGGGACACATGCGGCGACGACCAGTCCGGCTCCGGCCATACCCGACAGATACATAAACTGCCGGCGCGTCAACGGTCTCGATCCTGACTTCATCTCCTGCCTCCTCGGTGAATTGGCGGCATGCCAACCTTGCACATGCCCTTAGTGTCGGCCCACATGACAACTATACATAGCCAGAATATGGCTCTACAGGGAAAGAGTTCCAGGGTCGCGAATTCGGATCGTCGTATCTTTTCGCTAACCGGCGAACGCCGCGTAGCGCTCTGCCACCACATCCCAATTGATCACATTCCACCAGTTGCTGACATATTCGGCGCGCCGGTTCTGATACTTCAAGTAGTAGGCATGTTCCCATACGTCCAGCCCCAGGAGCGGAACATCCCCGGTCTGCGTATACGGTCCGTCCTGATTGGGCGTACTGTAGATGAGCAGACTGCCATCCAGTCTGACCACGATCCATGCCCAGCCGCTGCCAAAACGGCCCACGGCAGCACCGTTAAATTTGTCCCTGCATTCGTCAAAACTTCCGTAGGCGTCTGCGATTGCATCGGCCAGCGCGCCGGAAGGAGCGCCGCCGCCATTGGGACCCATCGTCCCCCAGAAAAAACTATGGTTGGCATGGCCGCCGCCGTTGTTGCGCACGGCTGCCCGGATTTCGTCCGGCACTGTATACAGCTTGTTCAGAATAGCGGTTACGGCCATGTCTTCGAACGCGCTGCCCGCGACAGCGTTGTTGAGATTCTCAACATAGGTTGCATGGTGCTTGCCATGATGTGTGCGCATCGTCTGCTCGTCAATGACGGGTTCCAGCGCGTCATACGCGTATGGCAGGGGTGGAAGTTCAAAAGCCATTGTATTCTCCTGCAAGTTGAAATGAGATGCACTAACCGCCGTTGGCGCTTGCGGACGGATAGAGGACGGGGAACCGCCCCCCTTCCCAGAGATCGCCGTCCTCTAGTTCACCCTCTTTCTGGCTGGCCAGGACCGCCACATTCCACGGATGATCGCCCGTACCGGCCTTGTAGCGAGTATAGCCCGGCAGCATGTGGACCACGATAGTGCGGCGCGGGTTGTACGTTCGGTTCTCCGTGCTGGCGTGCAGCGTCCTGGAGTGGTGAAAGGAGATGCCGCCGGGTTCCAGCGCCAGGGGAACCATCTCGATCATTTCGCCTTCAGGCATGCTGAACGCGGGGAGGTCCGCAATATCGGCATCCTGCTGGAAAAAGTCCCTGGACGACTGCAGCGGCCAGCGATGACTGCCGCGGATGACCTGCATACAGCCGTTCTCTTCCTTCTCTCCGTCCAGCGAAATGCGCGCGGTCAGGGCGTCGCCCGGCGTTGTGCATTGCCAATAGGCCCAGTCCTGGTGCCAGCCTACCGTGGCCGAACGCGGGCGTTCAGGGCCGATTCCAGGTTTGTGCAGCAACTGGTCCTGAAAGAGTCGGATGCTGTCGGTCCTGGCCAGCTGGGCCGCGATCGCGCCGATTTTCGGCTCCATCACCAGACGTTGGATTACGGTGTCGGCCCACCAGCCATTGTCAACATTCTTCATGTTCGTCTCTGGATCGCCTGGCCACCAGTCTATTTTGTTGGGCGGAACGTTGGTCTCATATTCCCCGGCGAAGACGCGGGCCAAGTGTTCACGCCCCTCAGCCAATTCGTCCTCGTCGAACAGCGATCCGACGATAAAATAGCCGTTCTCTTCCCAGAAGCGAATCTGCTCCTCGGTGAGTCTGTGTTTATCCAGCAACCCTGGACTTGCCGTCATTGTGGACCTCCTGGTTAGAATTTTTCTGGCCGACTCGAAAACGAATTCACGGGGCGCAAGTCAAATGCTGATTGACCGGCGCAACCGCCCGAGCCGCGCCGTGTTCAGGCGCTGCTGTGCAAATGGGGCAATAATATCGGCAGCCGCACTGAACAGGAGCAGAGAGCCAATCGCAAACTGTTGCAGGAACGGTGAGACGCCCACCAGGTTCAGCGCGTTATGGACGACGGCAAGAAAGAGGACACCGAGTATCGTGCCCGCCAGGGTACCCTCGCCGCCAAACAGACTCGTGCCGCCGATGACGACGGATGCGATCACTTCGAGTTCATAGCCGATGCCGGCATTGGTGGTGGAGGCGTTGAGCCTCGCCGCAAGCAGAACGCCGGCGGCAGCGGCCAGCGCGCCGCTCAGGATGTACAGTTTCGTTACATGCAGCCGCGCGTTGATTCCTGCCCTGCGCGCAATGTCCGCGTCCGTCCCCACCGCGATCGTATAGCGGCCAAACCGGGTCTTTTTGTGTACAAGGTAGAGCGCCACGTAGACCACCGCCATGATGAGAACGGGCACCGGCAGCGGGCCAAGCTCCCCCTTGCCAAGAAATGTGAACGCTTCAGCATAGCTGCGGCCGGCCGTCTCGCCGCCGGACAAAAAGAGGACCCCGCCGCGAACCACGTACAGCGAGCCGAGCGTCATGATCAACGCCGGAATTCTCAGGTACGCGACGCCGAAGCCGTTGACAGCCCCGACCACAGCCCCACCCAAAATAGCGAGCAGGATCACAAGCGGCATCGGCAACCCGGCGGCAAAGGCAACGGCAACGATGTACCCGCCCAATGCCACCACGGAGCCGACTGAAAGGTCGAACCCGCCGCCGATCATGAGCAGGGCGACGCCCGCCGAGACCAGCCCAATCGCAGACGCCTGTTGAAGTATGTTCAGCCAATTGTAGAGGCTCAGGAATCTTGGCTGGGCAACTGTGATCAGGGCACACAGCAGAACAAGCGCACCGACGAGCAGGGCTTGACGCATCAAGACGCCTCCTCTGCGAAGCCCATAGTGATGAGATTTACGATCTCGGACGAGGTCGTCGCCCTGGTCGAGCGCAGGCCCACGACGCGCCCGGCCCGCATCACCGCGATACGGTCGGTGATACGAAAAATATCCTCAAGATTGTGGCTTACGACCACCACGCCAAGACCATGATCCCTGAACTGCTGGATGATTTCCAATGTGGCCTGCGTTTCGGCCACGCCGAGAGCCGCCGTCGGCTCATCGAGGAGGACAATCTTCGCCTGGAAGAATATGGCTCTCGCCAGGGCAACGGCCTGGCGCTGGCCTCCAGATAGCGTGCGCACTAGCTGTTTGGGATTCAAGTCGAGACCGATACTGGAGAGCAGCTCTTGCGCCTGCGCCCGCATCTGGCCCTCATCCAACCATTGGAAGAGCCTGGGACGCTGCACCAGTTCACGTCCCAGATGAATGTTGCTGGCGATGTCCAGGGTCTCGATGAGGGCCAGGTTCTGATAGACGATCTCTAGCCCCAGACGGCGCGCGTCGATGGGGTCGTTTATCGCGACCTTCGCATTGTCGACGTAGATCTCGCCGCTGTCAGCTTTGGTGACGCCGGCGAGAATGTTGATCAGCGTTGACTTGCCAGCGCCGTTCGCGCCAACAAGCCCCACGATCTCGCGCGGGAAGACGGACAGAGAGACCTCTTCAAGTGCCTGGATACCGCCAAACCGCTTGGAGATGCTCCGCACCTCAAGACAAGCGGCATCGGTATTCCCGTCATTGATAGCCATGGATCTCACACAGCAGCCAAGTTGACTGTCATTTCCCGTTAGGCGCCTCGATTCCTCTGCCCGTCTTCACCGACAGGTGGACGCTCCAATGGTCGAGCTACTTCGGCGGGCCCATCCACTCGCCCAGGTCGATATAGGACTGCACCCTATCCTGCCCCACATAGTCGGAACCGGAGTCGGTGTAGGTCTCGACCGCCTCGCCCTGATAGTGATTGTAGATAGCCATAACACTCTTGTAGCCCATCAGCCTTGGAAACTGCGCGAAACAGGCGTGGAGCAGACCTTCGCTAACCGATTCCAGCTCTTCCATTGAGCAGTTGCGGGTCACCACCAGGGCCGATGAACCGGCATCTCTGATCGCCTCAGCCGCGCCGAGTCCATCTTGTCCGCTACAGCCAAACACGCCGGCCAGGTCGGGATGAGCGACCAGAATATCCTGTAGCGCGTTGTAGCCTTTTTCCCGGCTCGGGCAGGCGAGCGGCATAGCGACGACTTCCGCCTCAGCGAACTGTTCCACGGCGGCGATGAAGCCGGAGGTAATGTCGCGGCATGCACTGATCGTCGATGGACAGGTAGTCAATGCGAACTTGCCCTTGCCGCCGGCGTCCTCGATCAGCTGGACAACCGCATCCATTACGCCGTTGAAATTATCTGTGGCCACGGTGCTCAGGAGTTTCGCCGGTGCGTCTACCTCCGTATCCATGGCGACGACGGGAATCCCCATCTCATTGGCCTCCTGCACCGCAGGCACCAGCGCGGCCGAATCGGCAGGAGCCAGCACAATGCCATCGGCCCCGGCAGCCAATGCGTCTTCGAACGCCTTGATGCTGTCCTCAACGCCCATATCACTTGTGCCCGTGGTATAGATGAGTTCCACCTTGTCGGGGCCAAGTTCCTCGGCGGCCTGTTGGCAACCCAGAATCGCTCCTTGCCAGAACACAGCGGAGGCATCTTTGACCTGACAGTAGATGCGCAGCGGTCCGCGCTCTCCTACCGGTTCCGGCGTGGCCGTCACGACTTTTTCGACTTCGACCACCTGCGGCGCCTCACAGGCGGAAAGGATGACAGCCAGAATAGCTATCACCGCCACAAGAAGCAACCCTTTCTGATTCCGCAACATATCCTTCCTCCTTCTGTGATTTTGGGTGGGAGCATCTCACTACATGCCAACCGATCTTGATATGATCTCAAACCCTCCTGCGATGCCAAGTTTCGCTCTTGCACACTTATACATCATAACAGTGAGTGAAAAGATGCGCAAAGGGATTTTTCCAGCAGGCATGTTGCGCGGACCAACGCCGCCCCGGTTGATTTGCGAGAATGAAGAGGGGTTGGGCAACGGAGTGACGGGCCTCGCCAACGTAGAGGACGCACCGTTACCGGAATTCGATTGCTACCGGATTTCTTGCGCGATGAGAAAAGTAATGAACCGAAAGCGTCCCGTTTTAACGCACGTGAATATCGGCGAAATCCATGTAGCGTTCCCAGTCGTAGGTGGTTACATCGTGCTTGCCGGTGCGGATGTGGTAGCCGATGACGCTCCTGACCGGCTGGTCCACGGGCGGCAGTTCGGCGGCGGCCATGCCTTCCGTGCCCAGGAGCCGGTAGACGGGTTCTGCGTGCTTTGCGCCGAGGAACTCGCCGTGCGGGTCGGCCCACAGATCCTCGTCCGCGCTGACCACGTAGACCGGGCGCGGCGCGACCAGCGCGATCAGCATATGCTGATCGATAGGCAACTCATCCTCCTTGTCGTTGTAACGCTTGAAGTTTTCGCAGAACCAGTAGGGATAGGTGACATTGGCATGTCTGGCGGTCTCGCCGAAGCGGCGGCGGAAGAGGGCCGCGCCGCCGCAGCCGGAGTTGTTGGGGATCACCAGGGCAAAGCGTTCATCCTGCGCGCCGGCCCACAGCGCGGTCTTGCCCAGCCGGGACTGTCCCATCACTGAGACGCGTTCGTGGTCGACGTCAGCGTCCGTCTCGAAGTAATCGAGCGCCCGGCGCAGTCCCCATGCCCACGCGCCGATCGCGCCCCACTCGTCGGAGGCCGGCCTCGTTTGGCCCGCCTTGTAGTAGAGCGGATGCACGCCGTTCTGGAAGCCGTCGTCATAGTCGGGATCCAGGTCGCCGTAGTAGACGGTGGCGAGCGCGTAGCCGCGTTCGAGGATGCGTTCGACCGGCCAGCGCGAGGTGAGCGAGCCGCGGCTGGCCTCGGTGGCGCGGTAGTTGCGGATGCCGCGGTCGAAACGGTTGCGCATCCATTGCTGCGAGAGCGTGATGTCGGGATCGCTGTGGATCGACTGGTTGCCCTGGAAGTTGGGGACAAGGAAAGTGGGCGCCGGCCCCGCCTGTCCATTGGGCAGATAGATGAGGATATCCATTCTGTGATCATCGCGGCGACCGGTGAAGTAGACGGAGACCTCTTTGCGCGTCGCCTGGCCGTCGAGGGCGCGCTCGTCGACCGAAGTGACCTTGAAGGTCATCGCCTCGGGGCGGCCCGGCGCTTTGCCGTACACATGTTCCTCGAACAGGCGCAGGAGTTCGGGGCGGCGCTCCTCCGTCCACGTTGCGGCGTCGGTGACCGCGCGGCCGTCTGCCATGCGCAGCGCATCGGGCAGCACATAGGTGGGCACCCGCGCTTCGTCGTAGTTGACCTCCTCGCACTGGCGCACCTGGTTATACCAGTCGCTTGCCTGCTGGCGGGTCGGATCCAGCTTGAGCGCCATTTCGAAAATCTCGGCTGCCAACGGCTTGTTGTCCTGCAGCCCGTAGGCGCGGCCCAGCACCTCGTAGGTAAAGGAGTGCGTAAGCAACTCAGGATGGATGTCCACCAGGTGCGTCAGGCTCGCGATCACATACTCCGGTTGCTCCCACGTCGCCATTTCTTCGAGCAGGAGGTTCAGTTGACCGGATACGTCAGCCATTGCCATCCTCTTGACTGCATTGCGTATTGCGTGTTGCGTACTTCGTATTGCTTAAGGCGGAGAACGCTCCGTGATTTGTGCGGAAGACTCTGGTATCGGACGGGTCCGACTCAGATTTTGAGAACGTCGCGCAGATAGGCGCGGCTCTGTTCGGCGCTCGCCAGCGGCGACCATGCGCCCTCGCGGTCGGGACGCCGCACCACGTCCTGCTCTACTATCATCCAGCCTTGGTAGCCGCGTGTGCTCAGAACGTCTATGAAAGCGGGGAAGTCGATGCAGCCCTGCCCCAACTCGGCGAATACGTCCATCGCCCACGCCTGGCGCATGTGGATGCGCTCCCGTCTCACCCGCTCCAGCTTCTCCGCCCAGACATCCTTCAGATGCACGTACCAGATGCGGTCGGCGTACTGTTCCGCCCCTTCCAGAACATCGCCGCCGCCGTAATGGTAGTGGCCGGTGTCGAAACACAGCCCGACCAACTCCGGATCGGTCATCGCCATCAGGCGGGCGACCTCGGCGGGCGTCTCGACATAGGTGCCGGCATGATGATGGAAAGCAACCCGCAGGCCAAACTGCTCGCGGCACATGCGCGCGGCGGCTGTCAGAGCTTTCGCCGCGCGTTGCCATTCCCCGCTGCTCCAGCCGTCGGTGCCGTCCGCGGCCACGGAACCAGCGATCTCCAACCGCGCCGGCGACGTGTTCCCGGCAATGATGATCTCCTTCACCCCAAATACGCGCAGCAATACGGCAACGCGCCCGACCGTGTTCAGAATGGATTCGACCGCACCCTCTTGCTCCAGCGGCAAGGGGACATAAGAAGAAGCCAGTTGGAGCCTCCGTTTCCCCAATTCGGCGCGCAACAGGGCGGCGTCCATCGGATAGTAGCCGAACGGGCCAAGCTCGGTCCCCTGGTATCCCGCCGCCGCGATCTCGTCCATCACGCGGCTATAGTCCAGGTTGGCGCCTCTTTCCGCTTTGGCAGAGGTAACGCCCCAACTCACTGGAGCGTTGCCGACAGTAACCTTGAACATGACTTTATTGCTTTGCGTTGTGCGTATTTCGTATTGTGTAAGGGAAGCCGAAACGCGTGCGTTCCCATCGCGTAGTCTGCTCAAAACCCCGGTTTCGAATGGGGAACTGCTCAACGAATCGCTTCGCCGGTTGCGTCGTCGAAGAGATGAAAACGATTGAAGGAGAGACTCAGGGTATCCCCCTCGCGCACCTGCGTCGCGGCCACGTCCTTCACCTTGAGCAGGAGACCCTCTTTTTCGATGTCGAGAATCGTCTCCGAGCCGAGCGGTTCCAGCAGGAAGACTCTGGCCTGGTTGCCGCCGTCGTCATTCACAGTGAAGCGGATCTCTTCGGGGCGGACGCCAAGCGTACATTTGCCGCTGGGGCAAAGCTCGGCCGCGCGGTCAGCCAATTCGGCGCTGACCGGGATGACAAACTGATCGCTCCTATGCACCGTGTGGCCGTTTTCCTTTTGCAGCGCGCCGGGGACGAAGTTCATCGGTGTCGAGCCGACAAAGCGGGCGACGAAGTTATTGGCCGGCAAGTCGTAGATTTCGCTGGGCGTGCCCAACTGTTGCAGCGTGCCCTCGTTCATCACCGCAATCTTGTCGGCTACAGAGGGAATGGTAGCTCTTGAATCCAGCGCCCATTGTCCAACTCGCACAAGCGCGCAGCGCGCAATTGAACGGCGGCGGCGGAACGTCAGCCCATTGGCGAACTTTATTCCCGTTTCAAAGAACGGAGCCAACTCAGACGGCATGTTTCGCACTAAGTAACTGTCCGTTTTCAATTCAGCGGTTTTGTTCGACAAATCAGTCTGAACTCGATTGAAACCGCTATGTTATTTGCGGACAGTCACTAAGTTCCTACTTGACCTGCCGTCAACACTGCAAAGTGGAGCCAGCCTCTTGACACTCTCCACCCATGCGAAGACTTCTGTTATGTCCTGATTGCTCAATGGGGTTGTCTTCACTCTCGAAACAAAATGGGCAAGTTCGTTAATGTCTGAACCTATTGCGCGTCTGCCAGAGGCTAGAGCCTCAACGACGGTCGTTCCGCCACCCATGAAAGGATCCAACACCCAATCGCCTGGTACTGACAATTCGTCCAAGACGAATCGAACGAAGCTAGGACTGAATCGAGCAGGATACTTGTAGAAGTCATGCGTCAGGCCTTGAACCCTTTCACCTGAATGAAAGACTTCTGTGAATTGCTGCTGTTAGAAACTCACTCCCTGAGTCCCCTTATTATCTTGACTATGTAGCTTCGCAAGAGATCTGCCATTATTCTAAAGCCTATCCGTTGTCCTTACCACTCTAGGCTGCTCATATTCGGCGGGTGTGTCCCAATCAAGCGAGAGTGGTCAACAACGGCGTTGATCACCTGCTCCTGAACTCAGATGTTTCGAACGCCGCAGCAGTTGTCTGAGCGTTGCCTGGACATTCTCGACTTTGCTCTGCCCCTGGATCACGGCTGTGGTCACCTGTGCGGCCGCATCTTCCGTTTTGGCGCGCGTCTGGCTGCTGGCGTTCTGCAATCGCTGCAAACCGCCTGACGTCCTGCCGAGCAGCCAATTCATCCCCTGCACAGCCAGGAACGCAATGCCCAGGGGAACCAGACACAGAAGGAACAGATGGATCGATATCCAGACGACGGACAGATTCCGCCAGAATTCGAGCGTCATGGTTCTTCGGGAAAACGGCTTGACAGAAGCGGTTGTCGAAGCCTGAAATGTGCCCTATTTCGGGCAAAGTGCAGGCTGAGTAGCACCCAAATTATAGGTGCTTATATACTTTAGTAGCCAAATGAACTGGTAGACAGTCTCCCGCAGCTCACCTCTCAAAATCAGTGAGATTTCAAGCAAATGTGAAACGCGGGGAACAGGCGACTAGATTGCCACACCAGAGAAGCAAAGAAAGCAAGTAAGTGGAAGGGTCGATAAGTCAGATGATATTGGTGTTTCGCTCTTGCATATAACTGAGGGGTGTGCATAATTGCTCCAAGCTGCTACTTTGCTTGCTCATAGGAGCCTATCGGCCTGAATTCCTGCTGAAATTGGCGCTCCTAGGGCAAGAATCAGTCGAATTTCACCAGGGCAACTACCCACACTAACGGGAAATCTGGTTTGAATCTAGCAATTTCACTGAGAGAAACCATGCAGATGTGTCGTTAGTTCGCACTTTTGCCATTGAGGACGACTTATGCACACCCCTCATATAACTCCCTTTCTTCTGTGTCATCCAGTAAAGTCCAATCTCAGGAAAAGCGCGTCAAGACTGAGTTTGCTTGTCCGTCATCTTTTTCTCCTGCAAATTCATTTTCTCTCTGTGTTCCCTATACCCATTACAGCAACGTTGCAATCTGGACGATATATCATTTGAGGGCCAGCGCTATCAGCGTCATTCCAAAGACGGCTCCAGCGATTCCGGCGATGGCCAACAAAGGAGCATAACTGAAAACTTCCCCTTTTTGCCTCCATGTTACTATCCCCAGAGCAAGGCTAAAAAGCGCGCACAGCAAAATGAACACACTGACAGTGATATTCGAGTTCAAAGACAAATAGATGGTTCCAGAGCCGAGTAAGCCTGCAAGTCCTGCAATGATTGCGCCGATACCAAGAGATTTTCTCATGGCTACAACTCCTTTCTTCAGTCTCTTTCGCGACAGTCCCGTTGCTTGGTTTCCCTGTGCGCCACTTTATTTGGTAATGAGGTCTTCGTGTGCAGACGCTTACCGCTAATACCCCCCTCTTATTATTCACTCCGGGCCGGAAGAGGTTGGCATACAAGAGATTTAGCTTCGGTTGGTCTAACTTGGCGTAAGTCAGAAAACAGAGAAGCCTCTATCTAGGCCAAGGTCTTAGTAACTGTCCGTTTTTAACTTAACGGTTTCGTTCGACAGACCAGTCCAAGCTTGATTGAAATCGCTACGTTGTTTGCGGACAGTTACTTAGTTGCTCTTTCCCCGGCGTTGCTTCTCGAATCGCCATTTGCCGCGCCCTTTCGGTTTCGTGTTCAAAACAGCGCGAGCGATGTTTTCCGGCGTGTCGGGAATGGGGTCGGGGAACTCAAGCGGGGGGCGGCCTACGGGCCGCTTAGGGCGTGGTTCTACCGGCTCTTTCAAGTCTTCTCTTGGAACTGACCGCTTTCGTTTTGAAGTCATTTTGGGCATCTCCTTTCACGAGAATTGTACCCCGAAACGCTCATTTTGACAAGCGTAAGGCCGTCATGCAGGTAAACTTGACATATGCGAACGAATGTGCTTTATTGGTTCTGCTAAGGTTTGCTTCATCGTCAAAACGGCCGATTTCCAACAGCCCCTCATCGCTGCCGCCGCGGTGGTGCCGCGAGCCTGATCACACGACGACGCCGATGGCGATACGAAAACGAAGAACCGGTAAAAGCACAGGCATAATTGGAACATATGTTCAAGGGGGGGGGGGGGGGGGGTAAACCGGACATTCCGGACATTTTTGGTAAGAAATCCTACGTTTCTCCCGATTCCTCGGCAAAGTCTCTTCCAGCTACCAACAAAATATATGTTCCTTCTGATCGATAAAGACAAGCGGGGCAGCGCAGCGACTCCTGCCTCCATCACCCAAGAATCTGGGATTGACCCGTTTGGGCCGAATGTTAGCGCGGCCCCGCCCTTTCTGCTACACTGCAAATGAATTTTCCAGTTTCTGACATGCTTTCGCGGCAGTTACTGAAAACGAAGACCTGACGACTGAAAACTGCATTATCGGAGTTTCGCCATGACTGTACCCTTGCGCTCAAGTAGTGAAGCGGTAGCGCCCTCAAACTATCGACACGTATCCTACCTGTGGGACGACGAAACCGCCGCCGCGCTCGATCCGGTAGGCCGTCTCGTCTACCGCTCCAATCTGCTCGGCCAGGATCAGCGTATCACCAACACCGGCGGCGGCAACACCTCTTCCAAATATAAGGAGACCGACCCGTTGACGGGCGAATCGGTCGAGGTCCTGTGGGTCAAAGGCTCCGGCGGCGACCTGCGCACGTCCAAGCGGGAAAACTTTTCCTCTCTCTACATGGACAAAATCCGCCAACTGCGGGCTATCTACGACGCGGCCGACGAGAAGGGCCTCAAGACGCCGATTGAGGACGAAATGGTGGGCAAGTATCTCCACTGTGTCTACGACCTCAACCCGCGCGCCTCTTCGATCGACACGCCTCTGCACGCCTTTATCCCCGCCCCGATCGTAGACCATACCCACCCCAACGCCGTCATTGCCATCGCCGCGGCGCAGGACGGCGAGGCGCTGACCGCAGAGATTTTCGGCGATGACCTGGGCTGGGTAGACTGGCAGCGGCCCGGCTTCGACCTGGGGCTGGTGATGGGGGAGATGGCGGCCGCCAACCCGACGATGAGCGCAATCATGATGGGCGGACACGGGCTGATCAACTGGGCCGAAGATGACAAGGCTTGCTATCAGTTGAGCCTGGACGTCATCGAGAAGGCGGCCCGTTACATCGAAAGCCGCGACAAGGGTTTGGGCACATTTGGCGGTCAGAAGTACGCTGTGCTGGGCGACGACGAGCGGGAAGAGGCGCTGGTGGAGTTGCTGCCTGCGCTGCGCGGCATGATCAGTCAACAGAACACCTTGCGCTCAAATCGCGAAGCGGTAGCGCATGTAACAACCTTCGTCGGCACCCTGCAAGCGGACGCGTCGATCCTGCGCTTCGTCAACAGTTACGACGCAGCCCGGCTTGCCGAACTGGGCACCTCCTGCCCTGATCATTTTCTGCGTACCAAGATCAAACCCCTCTATGTAGACTGGGATCCGCAGACGAAGGACATCGGAGAGCTCTTGGCAATGCTCGAGCGCGGCCTGACCCGCTATCGCCAGGACTACGCCGACTACTACAACGCGCACAAACGCCCCGATTCTCCGGCAATGCGCGACCCGAACCCGACGGTGATCCTCATTCCGGGCATCGGCATGATCGCCTGGGGCAAGAACAAGAGCGAGAGCCGGGTGACCGCCGAGTTCTACAGCTGCGCGGTGGAGGTGATGCGGGGTGCGGAGACGGTCAGCCAGTACGTGGCCCTGCCCAAGCAGGAGGCCTTCGATATCGAGTACTGGTTGCTGGAAGAGGCGAAGCTGCGACGGATGCCGCCGGAGCAGGAGTTGGCGCGCAACGTGGTCGTCATCATCGGCGCCGGCAGCGGCATCGGCAAGGCCATCGCCCACCGCGTGGCCAGGGAGGGCGCGCATGTAGTCTGTGCCGATCTGAACGCGGACGCCGCGCAGGCCACCGCCGACGAGTTGACGGAGATCTACGGGGTCGGCATCGGCGTCGCCGGTACGGGTATTTCCGCGTGCGGGCCTGCCATCGGGCTGGGTGTGGATGCGTGCGACCGCGCCAGCGTGCAGGCGCTCTTCCGCCAGACGCTGCTGGCCTATGGCGGCATCGACAACCTGGTGATCACCGCCGGTTTCTACTTCCCTCCCGATGCCAGCGGCCATATCCCGGACGATATGTGGGATACGACATACAACGTGAACGTCAAGGGCGCCTACATTGTGGCCGACGAAGCGCGCAATATCTGGGAAGCGCAGGGACTGCCCGGCTCACTGGTGATTGCGACCAGCGTCAACGGCGCGGTGGCGAAAAAGGGTTCGCTGGCCTACGACACGAGCAAGGCGGCGGCCAACCATCTGGTGCGGGAGTTGGCTATCGAACTGGCGCCGCACGTGCGCGTCAACGGGCTGGCCCCTGCGACGGTCGTGACCGGCAGTTCCATGTTCCCGCGCGAACGCGTGATTTCCGGGCTATTGAAGTACGAACTCCCCTTCGACGAGTCGGAAGAGACGGACGTCTTGCGGGACCGGCTGGCCGAATTCTACGCCCAGCGCACCCTCACCAAACAGGCGATCCTGCCGGAAGATCAGGCGGAGGCGGCCCTTTTACTGCTTAGCGGCGCCCTCGCCAAGACGACCGGCCAGATCCTCAACGTGGACGGCGGGCTGGTGGAGGCGTTCCTGCGCTAGCGCGGCGGCAGTGTAGAAACGGCGCGCCTCATGCTGCGCAACGCCCGACCCAGGAGAAGAAACCCATGCCCACAACCGAAACACGCCGGATTCGAGCAGAAGCGCATTCAACATTTCCCAGTGCCGCGTCCCTGCGTAGCGGTAAAACTGATCTGCTGTCGTACATCCACACGATCTGCGATCGCATTGACGCCGAGGAGCCTCTTATCCAGGCGTTCGTGCCGGAACCGGCGCGGCGGCAGCGGCTGACGGACGCGGCCAATGATTTACTGTCCCGTTTCCCCGATCCGGCGGACCGTCCGCCCATGTTCGGCCAGCTTGTCGGCGTCAAGGACATCTTCCGGGTGGACGGCTTTGCCACGCAGGCCGGGTCGCAGCTACCGGCCACGCTATTTGCAGGGGCGGAGGCTGCGGTCGTTACGCGCCTGAAAGAGAACGGCGCGCTGATCGCCGGCAAGACCGTCACCACCGAATTCGCCTACTTCCAGCCCGGCCCCACCCGCAACCCGCGCAACCCGGCGCACACGCCCGGCGGCTCCAGCAGCGGCTCCGCGGCCGGTGTGGCAGCCGGTTTCTTTCCTCTGGCGTTGGGCACGCAGACGATCGGCTCGATCATCCGCCCGGCGGCCTTCTGCGGGGTCATCGGCTACAAGCCCAGCTTCGACCGCATCCCCACAGCCGGGCTACTCTATTTTTCACGCTCTCTCGATCATGTGGGACTGTTCAGCCAGGATGTCGCCTCGATGACGCTGGCGGCATCGGTCCTGTGCGCTGGCTGGGATGCGTCCGGTCAGAGGGGAAACGGTGCGGCGCTCGCGGACCGCCTGCCCGCGCTGGCAGTGCCGGACGGCCCCTATCTGGACGAGGCGGAGGAGGCCGGTTGGCAGCATTTCGAGGAGACGCTCGACAGGCTGGGCGACGAGTGGTTCCGCATCAAGCGCATCCCGTTCTTTGAGAACTTTGCCGATCTTGACCGGCGCCACCGTCGCTTGTCCGCAGCCGAAGCCGCCCAAGTCCACGCCGAGTGGTATGCGGAGTATCCCGACCGCTACAGCGAACACATGCACCGGATCATGCGGACGGGGTCGGGCGTCAGCGGCGAAGAACTCGACGGGATACGCGCCGATCAGTTGAAGCTGCGCCAGTCCATGCAGGACGCGCTCCTCTCTGCCGACGCCGATCTGTGGATCGCGCCGGCCGCGCCCGGCCCTGCGCCGGAAGGAATCCACGCCACGGGCAATCCGATCATGAATCTGCCCTGGACCAATGCCGGGGTGCCCGCGCTTTCGATCCCGGCGGGTGAAGCGAAAGAAAATATGCCCCTGGCGGTGCAGTTCTGCGCGCCCTTCGGCGCGGATGAGCGCCTGCTGGCATGGGGAGAGGCGATTGAAGCGCGGGTGCGGGGGTAAGATAATGCGCAGCCCTCTACGTGTCTTTGCGTTTGTCTTGCAGTTGGCGGCAACGTTTCTTCTGGCCGCGTGCGCGGCCGGTCAACTCCCCGTACCGTCGACAGCGGGAGACTTAGCGACGCCCCAGCCGTCGGGCGAAGCCGAGTCCGCGGACAGCTGGCAGACCGGCGCGCCGATGCCCACAGCCCGCTCGGAGATGCGGGTGGCGGTTGTGGATGGAATCTTTTTCGTGCCGGGGGGATTCGGCGGGTTGACCAATTTCGCAGCCTACGATCCGGCGCTCGACAGTTGGACGGTCCTCGCGCCGATGCCGGAACCGGCCCACCACATGATGGCGACCGGCCACGACGGCCAGGTCTTCGTTTTCGGCGGGGCGCGCAGCATGGCCTGGCAGGCTACGGCCTCGATCTTCGTCTACGACCCGACCACGGACGCATGGACGCTGGCCGGGTCGATGCCGGAGCGGCGCATGGGCGGTGAAGCGGTCTCGCTCGGAGGCTTTATCTATCTTGTCGGCGGCACGGGCGGCACGACCGCGCTGCTCCGCTATGATCCGGCCGAGGATTCCTGGAACGTTCTGCCCGGCCCGTCGCAGCCGCGTGAGCACGTGGCGGCTGTGTCGTTCGACGGTGAGCTATGGGTCATCGGCGGGCGCTGGGGCGGGACGGGCGCGCTGGCGACCGTCGAGATATTCGACCCGTCCAGCGGCGCGTGGCGGGACGGCCCTGAAATGAATGAGGCCCGCAGCGGTTTCGGCGCAGCCGCGATCGGCGATCGCATCATCGTCGCCGGAGGCGAGATCCTCGGCCAGCGCCCGTGGACCGCCCTTGCCAGCGCCGAAGCGTATGACCCGGCCGCCGCCGCCTGGACGCGCCTGCCGGACCTGCCGGCGGGCATTCACGGCATGCCGATAGCCGGTCACGAAGGCGCTGCGTTCGTTCTCGGCGGCTCGGACCGGGCCGGCGGCATCGACAACCGGGGGCGGGTCTTAATACTTGAATAGTTGTGTTGGCGCGAGGCGGAGGGGAGGACTTGCACGACTATCCTGCTCATCCCGAAGTGATGCCTCCGCACTCAGTGTAGAGCTTGTCAAGACCGGACAGCAGAACCTGAAAACTCCCCGACCTGTTCCTTTCACGTGATAAGTAACTCGCCATCGTTCGCGCGCCGTTTACTTTTCGGAACCCAGGCACAAGCCTTCGGAGAGCCTTCGAGGGTTGCTGAACTGCGTCCGGATCGCGGAAACGCGCTTTGCGACCGATCTCGCGGAGTTTTTCTATCTCGAAAGCATCAGCCAGAGCGTCAGGCTCGCCCAGATACCAGGCTTCAAGTTCCTGACACGCTATCCTGACAACTGTAGGACTTTCGCTAAATTGGCTGAAAAGCCGGGATAGTCGGGTTGCGAAGTTGGGTTCGCAGATAATCGCTGAATAAGTCAGTGCGAACGCGATAGATGGTTTTGTTGAGCAAGGTAGCTTGGAACTTCAGGGAAAGCCAAGCATGGTAACAACAAGCGAGGTGATTGCGCTGCGAACGAGCTTTGCGACATTGGCATTTGGCAGTGCCCGTCAGTTGCTTCAGTTCTCTGTGAAATTCTTCGACCTGCCAGCGCAACTCGTTCGCTTTTTGAGCGACTTGCGTGATCACAGTCTCATCCAGATCATTGGTAATGACCCAGTCAACGTCGCCGTTTGTGGCAACTAGCTTGAACAATTTCACTTTGAACGGCACTTTCTTGAGCTTGACAATCATGCCATGCTGAAGCCGTTCGTCGCTCCAATCGATCTCATCGAGATGAATGTAGCCATCTTCTTTGCTCAAACTGACCAAGCGGTTGGCTTTGAGTGTGGTGTAGAAGGTCAATCCCAGACGGTCAACCAGCTTCAAGTTCTGCCAGGAGCCATACCAACTATCAAACAGCACGGTCTTGGCCTGAACCTGTTTGTCACTGACGGCTCGCAGCAGCATCTCTTGAAAATGGTCGTTCTTTGTCTTCCCATCTGCTTCCTTGGCGTAGATGCGAAAATCAAGCGGATAATGCTCGCCCTCTTCACCACTGGTGTGAACCAGATTGACCACACCGATGCCGCGCACCAGACCGCCTTCAGCGCCACTGTATTGCAGTTTTACCATGTCAATTGACCGTGAATAGCGTTTGTCTTGTACACTGTCGTCAATGATCAGGTAAGCGTCCGGACTGTCGTCGATCAGTCCTTCTACCAGTTCCCATAGATGCCTGGCTGTGTGCCGCTCTCTCTTCAGGTAATTGCTGACCACATCGTGGCTCGTGCCTTCCAGATGTTCAGCCAAGTTGCTACAGGTGTAGTTGATCGGTGTGCTGACAAGGTATTCGACATACTTCTGTTTTGTTATCATCTCTCAAGTGTACAGCCTCTTGACCTCCCAGCGAAAGTCCTAAACTGTGTCCGGCCGGCCCGCTGCCCGACAGGATTGCATGAGTCGCTGTTTGAGATGTATGCAGTCGGCACCGTCATTGTCTCGCAGGACGACAAAGCGCACGCCCGGTTCACGCCACGCCCGCAGCTTGCGAGGGATGCCTTTCTCAAGATCACTCTTTCCCTCATGGGCAAGGCACAGAAAGGTCAAGTCGGGATACAAACGGGGAAGCAATCCATTGAGCAGGTCTCGCATGGACGCCTCTTCCAGCAAGAAGACAACTCTGTTCACTAGGGCCGTGCTCCTTCTTGTTCGTCTTGCCGCCAAAGCAGGCCGGGCAAGTCGAATACGCCTTGCCTCCAGAGCGCGCCGGGCAGGTCCCCTTCGTGGATCAAAGCCTGAAGAAGTTCGCTCTCCTTCGCGCGGCGGACTTTCGTGAAGCCGTCCTCCTTGACCAGCCAGCGTATCTCGTCAAGCTCCGCCCCGTTGAGGAAGTCGGGGGAGTGAGTTGACACAAAGACTTGGCCGCCGCGCCGGGCGTAATCGTGGAACTCCTCGGCCAACTCGCGCATCAGCGCGGGATAGAGTTGATTCTCCGGTTCCTCAACCGCCAGCAGCGGGTGGGGATTGGGGTCGTAGAGCAGGACGAGGTAGGCAAACATCTTGATCGTCCCGTCGGAGACATAGCGGGCGATGAATGGATCCTGGAAGCTGCCATCCTTGAATCGAAGAACAAGCCGCCCGTCCTCGGTGGGCCTTGCTTCCACGTCGCTCACGCCGGGAACACGCTGGCGCATGGCTCGGAGAACTTTCTCGAACTGCTGGGGATGATTCTCATAGAGGTATTTCGCCACCAGCGCGACGTTGTCGCCGCGGGTGGAGAGGTGTTCGGCGTAACCGACCTCAGCGCTTGGCCGCGCGTCAGCGATGTGAAAGTCCGATATGTGCCAGTTCTCAATCAGGCTGCGGAGCTCGGATACAATTGGGAACTCGTGGAGTTGACCGAAGCTCTTGATGGCCAATATGCTGGGGTCCTCGAGCCTGAACTTCCTCTTTTTCTGATCTGCACCTTTCGAAGCGGTCACGCCGTACTCGGACTCGTTGGTGATTACTTCGCCCTCACCTCGGCGAAAGTCGACGAAGCGCCACCCCCATCGACCGCCCTGACCCTTACGATAGCTCAGCGTCTCGTGATCTACGATGACGCGTCCATTATCCTGTTTGTCGATTTTCAGCCAGTAAGTCGCCAGCCGTCCGCCTTTCTCGCGAAACTTCAAAGTGATCTCAATCGGCCCCGCCTCTCCCCGGCTGACCAGTTCACGATATCCGCCGCGCCGGGCTACGGCGAAGGCGACGTTTTCGGTCAAGGCATCCTTAAGAAAGGAGAACACATCAAACAACGATGATTTGCCCGAACCGTTTGCGCCGACCACGACGGTCATGCGCGACAGGTCATTCAACTCAATATCGCGAAAGCAACGGTAGTTTTTGATGGCTATGCTTTCGATTTTCATGGAGTTTGGCATAGGGATTTCTCTATTGCGACTCCCGTTCTGTACAGAGAATAAACTTTCATCTAGAATGACGGTAAAGTCTGTCAGCACGCGTCGAGTCTGTTCATTACGGCCTAATGAATTTCACCTGAGTTCCTTTGAATGACCCTTGTCCTCTCTTCGGATTGGAACTCTTGACTTCAAGTTCACCTTCTCTTTCCATCGGTGCTAGTGTCTTCCTTTTGAGATGGCCAGAATGAAATTCCGTTTTGTCAGTTCTAACGAACTGTTCCACTTCTTCTATAGTGACCCATCCACTCTGTCCAAACTCTGAATGCAGGGCCTCTCGCAATGGGGTGAGAACAGCCGGTTCTATGCCTAGAGTGAGTTGGTTTGCCGTTCCGCTCTTGAATTTGAAATCACCAAACGGCGCAGTCTTCCACATGGCTCTCTTCATCACTTCACAACCTTTTTCGTGTTGCGTGGCGAAGAAAATAGTATAAATGAGTCTCTCGTTCCTATACAGTTCAAAATATAGCACAGCCGTAGCGCCCGCCTCTCTCAGATTCTGCTCATACAAGGCGTAGAAGAATCCCTTCCTCTGCATCCCTCCGGGCATTTTTAGTCCGACCCGCCAATCTGGGCTACCGAAGAGTTCGTCAAGATGCCTCTCGAAGTTGGGTTGATTCCTAAAGCGATTAATAGCATCGTACATGAACGAAATGTAAACCTCTGAACGAGGGTTGGCCAAGATTCTCCGAATAATGTGCATAGGCGTGTCAGAAACTCCAAATGGATCAATCATCACAAATGCGGGCGGAAATTTCCGGTTGAGGCTGTCGTACTGGTCGAAAATCTCCGTCATCTTTTCAAGAAATGTAGTGTGGAAAATACGAATTCCACAATTGACTGGTAGATTGTCGCTGTACGGCTTTATGACCTTTTCAAGATGTACTTTACGGTCTAGGTCCTTCTCGATGAACACGAAATATAGCTTGCCTTTCATCTTGTCTTTCGCAGAGTGTTCCAGAAGAGACTTTAGTGCGATGATGGGAGAACCATCTTCTCCGTTTTGGTATTCTCCTGGACCAGCAAAAGCATCTATGAAGAGTACAGCACCGCTCCAACTCCGCATGATGGGGAGCCAAGCTTTCATGTAGTTCATGAGTACTCTATGCTTGCCAAGTGTGTGATCTTCAAGCTGCCATATTGTTGCCTTGGGCGGCATAATTCTTTCCTCCCACATAAGTTGGATATTCGTGCCAAAGTTGTCCATCCAACAAAGCGCGTTCTCCCGACCGCTTATCCTGCACGCCCCCTAACTGTTTTAGGAAAAAGGCTACACCATTGCAAACCGACTGATCGCGCAGCGACCGCGCCCAGTCCGGATCCATCGCTCTAGCGCCGGCACCGCTTTCGCCGCCAACGATCACCCACTGCAACACGCTTCTCTCCAGCCAATTGGTCAGGTCAAGGCGGTCCAACAACGGCTCTGCCGACACAAAGCGAATGGGTGCTGGCACACGAGCCAACACCGTCAGTCTGGGCGCGTATTTCTGACTCTCAACCGACGTGCCCATCCAGATACGTGCTGGCCAGCCTTCAGGAAAGTGTTGTTCGTGTTTCTGCCACCAATCGACAGCCCGGCCCGGTCGCTTCGTCAGGATCTGAAAAATGTGGCCGTGCCGCAAGGACGACTCCTGCATCACCAGAAACATTTCAAGCACATAGTCGAACGGCACTTTGGGATGGAATACGTCGGACATGCTATTTACGAAGACACGGCGGGGTTTCTTCCAGGTCAGCGGAGCTTGCAGACGCTCATGCAAAAGGCGGACATCGTCCGGGCCCGTCTCGTAACCCCGGACACTCATCCCCTTCAAGCGGGGATAGAGGGCGTACATGTAACAATGGTCGCAACCCGGTGACACTCGCGTACAGCCAGTGACCGGATTCCAGGTTTCGTCTGTCCATTCAATTGAGGATGGCATGATAGGCCCTCACGGATTATCTGAGTTCAGGACTACAGCGGTCGGCACAATGCCTTCTTTCGCACATATGTTCTCACCTTTTCTAAGTCTTGTCAAATTTCGCGTAGACCCAAGTGCATCGGGATTCTTGCAGGAGATTTGATTGACAAATGATGGCTTTAGCCTAGGAGTCGTTGACGTTTCGTTTAAGCCAAATCAGGTTAGCGGCAAGATGCAAGAATGCCATGAAACGTCGTGCCAGCTTTTCATAGCGAGTGAAAATGCGTCGATACCACTTGATTTTGTTGATGAAACGCTCGACGTTGTTGCGCTCTTTGTAGCGCAGTCGGTCATAGTCCCGTTGTTGCTTGCGATCGCGGCGAGATGGGATGACCACCTCGACCTGTTTGGCTTCGAGCAATGCACGAAGAGGGTCAGAATCATAGCCTTTGTCGGCAATGACAGCGTCAAAGTGGAAAGGAGCGAGCAACGATTCAGCTTGGGTGATGTCATGGCGTTCACCGCCCGTCAAGATGAAGCGTGAGGGAAAGCCGAAGGCGTCAACGAGGAGATGGATCTTGCTGCTGAATCCACCCCGGCTCCGACCTAGGCTCTGTTCTGGCTGGCGCCCCCTTTTTTTGACCCGCCCGCTGCGCACATATGGGCGCGCACAACTGTACTGTCGGGCATGACGGCTGCCATGTCAGGCTCTTGGGCGAACTGTGTGAACATGTCCGCCCAAACACCGTTCTCTTCCCAGCGTGCGTAGCGCTTGAAGACGCTGTTCCACTTGCCAAATTCGTCTGGCAGTTCACGCCACTGCGCGCCGGTACGCAAAATCCAGTGAACTGCCTCAACGAAACGTCGACACTTTTCCTCTTGCCCTGCATAGGCACGAGGGTGACTTTGCAAGAATGCGTAAAGTTTCTGCCACTCATCGTTGGCGATCTTAGTAGACATCCTACTATTGTCGCCGATTTGACCAAACACAACAAACGTCAACGAGACCTAGTTCAGTTGAAGGGAATTGACAGAACCACGGCAATGATGGCACACGAGGAACACGTCGCAAGAGCAAGTCAAGGCAACCGGAGAGTCGACGCCTCTCAGGCCCACACAACGCTTCCCGATGCTCCTCTTGGCCGGGCGCCAGCTTGTTTCTCTGGAGCCAGGTCCGTTTTCTGTCTTGAGAAGCAGTAATTCTTATTTGGGATGACGTTTCCCAGCATCACCGCGCGCTAGCATTGATGCAACAAGGCTAGTCGGCGTACGCGAGCAGATGATTGTTGGCGCGTCTATGCACCTCTACAGCAGGCTGTCAGAGCCGGGGCGTCTCAAGACGCGGATGTGTTTGCGTTCATTCATCAGCCCTCGACTACACGCCTGCTCATCTGCTGGACCTGCGGCGGCATCCGGTCTCGCACGCTGCGCTTCATCAAGTGCCATCCTCCGGCCGCCGGGTCCATCCAGTAGGCGTGAAAGGGAATCGACAACCCCACGCGCTGTTTATCCTGCGTTACGTTGGCCCCGCCGCGATGCCAGACACTGCCATGAAAGATGACCACAGACCCTGCCGGCCCCTCGGCTGACACGCGATGTTGTTTGTAGTCCACACCGGGTCGAGGCACGCGGCGCGAGTGGTGGGTGTAGGGGATTAGCTGCGTGGCGCCATTCTCGCGGCTGAAATCGGTCAGCATCCAGATACTGTTGGTGATGAAGCAGGCGTCCGGCACCGGCAAGCCGGATTGCGGAAACCAACCCACTGGCACATCGGCATGAAAGCTCGGCGCCGGCGCGCCCGGTTTGATCCAGAGTCCGCCAACCTCGGCCAGTTGAAAATCAGGTCCAAGCAGGTGACGCGCCAACTCAAGATAAACCGGGTTCGTAACGAGAGGCACGAATATGTCCTGGTCGTCGTGATTGCATACGGCGCGCTGGTTCTGAACCAACTTGTCCGCATCCGCTTGCCGGCCCATGATCTCCATCAATCGTTTTGCCATGCGCTCCGCTTCAGCAGTCGAGATCAGGTTGTGTATGATGACGAAGCCACACTCATCCAGCTCCCCCTTCAGCTGCTCGATGTCCATACAGGCCTCCTTGTGAGGTTCACGCACTGCTCGTCAGGTTGATATCGGTTTGACTGCGGCTACGCTGCCTTACGTTTCTACATCGAAGCGCAAGCGCGGGACACGAATCTACGCAAGCTCGCAAGCATCATCAGGTATGTGCTCCAGAAGCTGCTCCAGGTGACGCCTGCGATTGGGCGTGGCCGTGCCGAGGAGCGGCCCGCCGGGTTCGCCGAACACGTCGCGCTTCGAGTAGCCATGGTTGCGAATGACTTCCAGGAAATGGCGCAGTGACGCACCCGTGTGCCGGTCAGTGAAAATCACGGTGAACATACGAAGTCGGTAGCTGCCGCTACGGCAGCTACCCAACGGCCTAATCCATCAACCCCCCAAGTCTGGGTATGGCCTTCGCCGCTCAGAATTCGATCCCTCACCGCCAAGAGATGACTGAGACTAAGCCCGATGCGCCTATCCAACGGCCCAGAAACAGTAACGGAATGAAGGTCTATAGGAGTTATATGACGATTTGCCGCATCTGCCATTGCGCTCTCCTATATGTGTGGCCCAAATCAGGATCTACTCAGTACTGCCAGCGATAGTCGTTGATGAAGCCAGAATTCCCCCCCATGAATGGGGGAGGGTGTCGATTGTCTGAATCAGGATTCACAGGATATTACACGTCAGGGCGAGGCCCCAACGCCCGCCCACCGAAGAACAGAGAAACAACAAGGCGGGCGCGCTAAGGAGTTCCGCGTGGCAGACCAGGGGACTGAGTGCGACGCGCGCCCAAATGGGGACACACCCCTGGGGCCATCAACTCATAACCACGAAAATCTACTCTCTTCGCACTCGGCCAATCTCGCCACTGTTTCACAGGATAGCAATCAACTCTGGTCGGTAAGGATACTCCTGAAGATGCCTCTTTGCCCAGCACTCCCGGACACAGGCAGTCGCATCTCGGTCGTAACCGATCGGGATCGATTGCCTGTAGTCGGAAGATGGATTCCGGTCGAAAACGTTGCATCAACTCTCTGCAACCAGGATTGTCTGTGGGTCGAAGGCCCCAAGCGCGTACGCGATCAAATCCTGGGACAAGATGACCGCCACGGGATCGGCGTGGGACACCGGCGCCATGTGCCGGAACAGATTGAAGGTGGTGACGAGCAACCGACCTTGCTTGTAGCGGAACTGGGCGATGGTCGCGCCCGGCCCGTGCAACTTGGGATCGTCGGTGACCTGAAAGGTAATGTAGTGGCCGAAATAGCCGCCGATCATGTCGTGGTGTTGCTCGGGCTTCAGGCCAAGGATCGCCTGGGCCGGAAAGACCATGTGATAGGGCCAGACGAGCGGGTTGCCCCCTGGCACGCGCCAGCCAATGCCGCTGCCCGAGCGGATGAACATCGATTCGGAGGCGCCGCCGTTTTCCGACGCGAACTTGAGGCCGAACCTGGCAAGATAACGACGCGTGGCCGGGTCGGGGTCCACTAGCAGCACAGTGCCCCCACCTGCCATGTAGGCATCGACCTCGTCGTCGATCGTCGTCACGATTGCCAGCGGGATCTCGGGGTCGAGCCCGGGGTGGACGTCGTAGCCGGCGACGCTGAGACGGTAGGCCAGGCCATCGGGTTCCCAGCCCATCCCTTTCCACGCCGGAACCTTGCCCCGGCTGCGCTCGTCGACAGCCGGCTCGCCACCCAGCCCGCCCAGCAAGTTCGGCTCCCAATCGATGCGACCGCCTCTGGCGGAGCCCATGCTCTGCCACAGGGGCACGTTAATCGGCCGTTCGACGATCGGCCGCATGTAGGTGCGCGGGTAGACGTAGATGTCCTGATAATTCTCTGCAATCGTTTCGCCGTCCTGCTCAAAGCGCAGGCGGATCTGCAAGGCGCGCGCCTCTGACACCTGCGGCGTTGTGAATCGGATGTCGCCCAGACGCACCGCGTCGAAGTCCGGCACAGAGACGTTCTCGATCTGGCCGCCGACATTGTGACCCTCCAGCCACCAGTGGAGCGTGGCGTTGTGTAGTGGCCGGTGGCTGAGATGCGAAATATAGGCCTCGCCCTTGAAAACGTCACCGGACCAGCAGTTCAGCCGAGTCCAGTCAAGAAAAACCAGATCGGGCGCGTGCAGCTTTGCGTAGGCATCGCTCCAGGGCTTCTTTTCCCGCCAGTAGTTTATGACCCCGGTATGTGTGCCGACGTTGTCATAGACATCGGTGTAGGTGAAGCCCGATATTTCGGGGTTCTTGCGGATCTGTTCGATCTGGTGCTTGATGGCGGTGTAGATCAACCAGCCGTGGCGTTCCATGAAATCAGTGAAACCTTCATAGACCTCGTCAAGCCCCCACTGCCGGTAGCGAGACTCGAAGCCAGCCGGGTGTACACAGCTATGTTCATAGCCCGTCATGCCCTTCAGCCGGGTCGACTCCTCTAGCCACCAGGGCTTGCCCCCCCATTCGGCCTTCAATCGCTCCAGGTCAGGGGCCATGATGTGCGGGTTGAACTCGGTAATCACGACCGGTCTGTTGGTGGCTCTCAAGTTCGCCATGTGCCGCTTGCAATTCTCATACTGCGACAGCTTGTAATACGGGTGGCCGTCGTCGATGTCGTGCTTGACGTGTCCCAGCCCGTGGCCGTTGCTGTTGTCGATGATGGGACGGGTGGGATCGAGCGCCTTGCCCTCGTCGTAGGCCCGCTCCACGATGTCCCGGGCCGTCGCCCCGGGGAGCACGTCCCAATTCCCATCGTAATAGAGGCCGAAACTCTCGTTGAACGGCGCCCAGATAAAGGCGGATGGATGGTTGCGATCGCGGATGATCAGCGCCCGCCACTCGTCAAACCAGCGCTCAAGTGACTCCTCCGTCACCTGGTGCATGCACGGGGGCATCAACATCAGCAGCATCCCCAGTCGATCGGCCCAGTACATGTAGCGCGGATCTTCCAGGCACCCCACTTTGCGAATAAAGTTGAAACCCAACTCCTTGGCCAGGGCGATCTCATGCCTAATCTCCTCGTCCGTCGGGTGCTGGTACGCCGGCGCAATGTTCATGCCGACGTGCATCAGATCCATGCCCCCAAACAGGTAGATAGGCCGATCGTTGAGATAGATGCGCGGACCTTTGGCCTCCAACTTCCGCATCCCAAAGTCTGTCGAGGCCACGTCCACCACCGCTCCTTTCCGGTCCAACAGCTTGGCATCCACCTCATACAGTGCCGGATTGTCCAGATCCCAAAGGATCGGATCGTCGATCTTGATGTTCACCTCACGACTAAAGAGCGCGGGGCGCCCGCCGACCGGCACAAGCATCTGCTCTTCAGCTGCGAACACCCGTCCATTCGGCGCCTTGACAACCGCCTCGAGCCTCACTTCCTCCTCTGCCATGGCCGGTATGTTTACCTCGATAGACACCCCAGCCATGGACTTATCCACATCCGGGATGACGTGGATGTCTGACAGGTATACCTTACCCGTCTCTTCCAGCCACACATCCCGCCAGATGCCACTGACATGTACATTCCAGTGGTTGTTCTCGTTGAAGTCCACCCATTCCAAATCCGTCACCTTCACCGTCAGTGTGTTCTCCTGCCCAAACCGCACCTGCTCGGAGATATCCAGGGCGAAAGGGGAATAGCCTCCCACATGCTCGCCCACCACTGTGCCGTTCACCCACACCTTGGCTGCGTAGTCCACCGCGATGAACACGACGGCGACCCGCCTGTCTCTGTGGGCCCCCGACACGCTGAAGCTGCGCTCGTACCAGGCTGCCCCCACGTAATGGCGCAGGTCGTCGAACACGAACTGCCAGGGCGCAGGGACGGGGATCTGTCTATCCCGCACGGCGCCGGGAATGAACCAGCCTTCGGCTTCACCCACATCCTCCGCGTCCACCTTGAAGTGCCAGTCGCCACCCAGGTCCAGGATGACGTGCCGTTTCAGAAGCGGCATTGGGGCATGCATTCCATAGTCTGCCGAACGTCTACCAACGGCGCTTTCCCCTGAACTTGGCATACAAGTATTCTCCTATGGGTAGGCAGTCAATGCCGGCGCAAATAACCATACAGTTCCGCCGGCTATTCGCCAGAGGTATGGGCCCGAAAAAACCGCCGCGCGATGTACGCCCAACTGCGCAAGGACTATGCGCCTCCACAGAGCTTGGCGTATCTGGATCACTTGGATTACGACTCCAGTACTGTCTGCGGTTCAAAGGAGTTCAACGCATAACTCACCAGGTCTTGGAGCATAATGGCCGCCACCGGGTCCTCATCTATGGTGCGGAAGAGGTCAAAGGTTGTGATCAATAGCCGACCTTGCTTGAATCGGAACTGGGTCAGGGTCGCCCCTACTCCGTGCAACTCCGCGTCCTCCCTGACCTGGTAAGTGATGTAGTGACCGAAGTAGCCGGCTAAGATATCGCGGTTATGCTCAGGCTTCAGGCCCAGGATTGCTTTTCTGGCAAAAACCCGGTAGAAGGGCCACAGCAACGGATTGTCGAACGGAACCCTCTCGAATAACCCGCCAGACTTGCGCACAAACTGGGACTCGCACGGGCCTCCCGCTTCTGTCGCCAGCTTCAAGCCAAAGCGGGATAGAAAGTCCTGCGACCCTGAATCGGTTTCGATCAGGAGGACCGTGCCGCCGTTGGCCAGATACGCCTCAACCTCATCGTCCATGGTCGTAACGATGGCCAGGGGATTGTCGGGATCCAGACCGGGGAATACCTCGTAGCCGGCCATTCCCAGTCTATAGGTAAGACTACTGGCCTCCCATCCCATGCCTTTCCATGCCTGAACCTTAGAGTTGCCTTGTCCAAAAGAGCCCAGGCTTTGCCACAGTGGCACGTTGATCTTCTGTGTCACTGTCGGCTGCCTGTACGCTGTGGGGAAGAAGTGCAGATCTACATAGTTCTGTGAGATCGTCTGCTCATCTTTCTTTAGGGCCACGAAGAGCCGCGCCATTGTCCCTTCTTCTACGGCTGGAACGGTGAATTCGATCTCTCCCACTCGCTCTACGTCAAAGTCTCTCACAGATACAGCCTGGATCTCGCCTTCAAGATCAAAGCCTTCCAGCCACCACGTGACTGTACGGCCTCTCAATGACTGCCGGCTGAGGTGAGAAACGTACACTTGCCCTTTGAATACATCCCCCGACCAGAAGTTCAGCCGCGACCAGTCGATGAAGATCAGGTCCGGCGTCTGAAGTTTCGCATATTCGGCACTCCAAGGCTTCTTTTCCCTCCAATAGTCAATAAGGCCGGTGTGGGCGCCGGTATTGTCAGACATATCGGTGTACGTGTACCCAGAAATGTCCGGGTTCTTTCGAATCTGCTCGATCTGGTACTTGATGGCTGCGAGGATGAACCATCCGTTCTTGTCTACCATGTTGGAGAAGGAGCCGTACACTTCATCAAGCCCCCACTTATAGAAGCGCTCCTCATAGCCGGCCGGATGCACACAGCTATGCTCGTATCCGGTGAGCTTCTTGAGCCGTGTTGACTCTTCCATCCACCATGGTTTCTCGCCCCACTCTGCTCTGAGCCTATCCAGGTCCGGCAACATGATGTGTGGCCCAAACTCTGTGATCAGATAGGGTCGGCCAAGAGCCCTCACGCTCTCCATATCCCGTCTGCAGTTCTCGTATTGAGAGAGCTTGTAATATGGGTGTGCGTCCCGGATATCGCCCTTGATGTGTACCCCGGAACTGTCGCCTATGGTCGGTCGAGTGGGGTCCAGCTCTTTGGCCTCCTCGTATGCACGTTCTAATATCTCCCTGGCCGTCGCCCCTGGAAGAAGCTCCCAGTTTTCGTCGTAGTATAATCCCATACTTTCATTGATCGACGACCAGATCAAGACGGAAGGGTGGTTCCGGTCCCTGATAATCAAGGCGCGCCATTCATGGCGCCACCGTTGCAATGATTCCTCGGTCACTTGATGCATGGAAGGTGGGCTCAGCATCAGTAGTATGCCCAAGCGATCGGCCCAGTAGAGATAACGTGGATCTTCCAGATTCCCATAGCTTCTGATGAAATTCATCCCCAACTCTTTTGCCTGCATAATCTGGCGCTGGATATCTTCGTCCGTTGGATGCTGATACTTCGGCGGGATATTCAGTTCATGCATGAAAGGAAAACCGCCGAAAAGGTAGACAGGCTTGCCATTCAAATAGATACGTGCTCCCTTGACCTCTATCTTCCTCATTCCAAAATCGGTGGAGGCCACGTCCACGACCTCCCCTTCCCGGCTCAGCAGCCTGGCTTCCACCTCATACAGCACCGGGTTCTCCACATCCCACAGAACAGGATTCTCTATCGCGACGTCGAACTGCCTGCTCAAAGTCGTAGCTGCTTCGCTTCCCGACACGAGCAGTTCCCCTTTGATGGCGAACGCCTGTCCCTCCGGGGCCTTGACCAGGAGTTGAAGCCCCAGTTCCTTCTCCGGCATGGCTGGGGCGTTTACCTTGACCCACACTCTGGCCATAGAGGCATCTACATCCGGAATAATGTGTATATCGGAGATGTGCGCCTTCCCCGTCTCCTCAACCCACACATCCCTCCAGATCCCACTGATGTGTACGTTCCAGTGGTTGTTCTCGTTGAAGTCCACCCACTCCTGATCCGTCACATTCACCGTGATCGTGTTCTCTTGCCCCCCTCTTACCTGAGCAGAAATATCAAGCGCAAATGGAGAATAACCGCCTACGTGCTCACCGACCGGTTCGCCGTTCACCCAGACCTTCGCCTGATAGTCCACGGAGACGAATACGACAGCGATCCGTCTGTCCTTATACTTCTCTGGGATGGTGAAGCTGCGCTCGTACCAGACCGAGCCTACGTAGTGGCGCAAGTCTTCAAACACGAACTGCCAGGGCGCAGGGACAGGGATACGTCTGCCCCGCACGGCGCCGGGTTTGAACCAGCCTTCGGCTTCACCTACATCTTCGGGATCTATCTTGAAGTGCCAGTCACCACCCAGATTGAGGATGACGTGGCGCCTTAGAAGCGGTATTGGGGGATTTTCATCCCGGTCCGCAAGACGCGTGCCAACAGCGGTCTCCCTCGAACGGTACATGCCAGGATGCTCCTTCAGTTAGCAATAGAGTCCACCAGAAAAGTTGTGTCCCAATCTGTGCTATAGAAGATGTGGCACGAAATTTTTCTGGACAAGTATAGGAAATTAACTATGCCCCGCAAGCGAAGTCCTCTACGCTCCCTCATCCTTTTATGCCTGTCACCACGATCCCCTGGATGAAATAGCGCTGGGCGAAGAAGAAGAGCAGAATGGGCGGAAGGGTGAGCAGAGTCCCGATGGCCATGACATGGCTCCATAAGTGCCTATACCCCAGGTGTTGCGGCATTCGTTGCCACGTCAGATAGGCAATGGCCAGGGTGTACTTATCCGGCGAGGTCAGGTAGATGAGGGGCCCGAAAAAGTCATTCCAGGCGCCCATGAAGACGAAAATCGAGACCACACCCAGTGCGGGCAACGACAATGGCAAAATGATTCGCCAGTAGACACCCAAGAGGCCACAGCCATCGATGCGGGCGGCATCATCGTAGTCGCGAGGAATGGTTCTAAAGAATTGGCGCAGCATGAAGATGAAGAAAGCCCCACCGCCGAAGAAGGAAGGCACGATCAGTGGTTTGAAGGTGTTCAGCCACCCCAGGTCGCGGAAGATCACGTATTGGGGCAGGAGAGTTACGTGGTAAGGAATCATCATCGTGCTCAACACGAGAAGGAAGAGCGGTCCTTGAAAGGGAAAACGCAGACGAGCAAATGCAAACGCTGCCATACTGGACGTCAGCGTTGTACCTATCAACACCCCTACAATGATCGTCAGCGTATTGAAAAACCCACGTAAGAAATGAAACTGGTTCCATGCCTCGGGATAGTTCTCCCAGTGTAACTGGCTGGGAATGAAGCTGGGCGGAAAGGTAATCACCTCTGTCTCTGGCTTGAGGGAACTGCCGACCAGCCAGAGAAAGGGAGCGAAGAAGGTTGCTCCCAACCCCAGCAAGAGCAAGTAGATCAGGATCCGACTTGCCACTCCTGGTCTCATGCCTCAGCCTCCCTGATAGAAGACCAACCGTCCTGACAGCTTAAGCGTCAGCAGGGTCAGTGCGAAAATGATGGCGAAGAGCACCCAGGCCAGCGCCGCTGCATACCCCATCTTCAAACTCTCCCAGGCCTGCCAGTAGAGATACAAGACATAGAAAAGCGAGGCATTGGCAGGTCCGCCCTGTGTGACGATGAAGGCCGCGGTGAATACCTGAAAGGTACCGATCAGGCCCATCAGGAAGGTGAAGAGGATCATCGGTGAGGTGAGCGGCAATGCGATGTGGAGAAATTTACGCCAGACGCCGGCGCCATCTATCATGGCAACCTCATACAACTCTGTGGGCACACCCTGTAACGCGGCCAGGTAGAGAACCATGCCACCTCCCGCCCCCCACAAGTTCATAATGAGGAAACTTGGCAGCACCCACTCTCTGGACGCGAACCACTTCGGCCCCTGGATCCCTATCGTATACAGCATTCCGTTGATAAGACCTATCTCGCTGTGGAACATCCACGCGAACAGGTATGCCGTGGCGATGGCGGGCACGATGGAGGGCAGGAAAAAGATGGTGCGCCACCCAGACAACCCCTTTACCTTCTGGTTCAACAGGAGTGCCAAGGCATATCCCACACTCACATTCAAGGGTACCGCTGCCACGGTATATATTGTGGTCACCTTCAACGACTGCCAGAAGAGTTCATCGCCAACCATCCTCTGGAAGTTGTCCATCCCAATGACCGTCGGGGGCCTGAGAAGATTAAACTCGGTGAAGGACAGATAGAAGGAGTACAACATTGGTCCGGCGGTGAACAGCAGGAAGCCGAGGATCCAGGGCATTAGGAACATGTACGCGCCCAGGGCTTCACGCAAAAGGAGAGGCGAACTCCACATTTGCCACCACGACCGTAAGTTCGATCTGATCACACGATGACCCCTTCCGCGATTGGACAGTCCCCAGAGCTACTCGTAAAGCCCCGGGGACCACCTCGCTTCATAGAAGATTGGGCCAGGAAACCCACCGATCTTTGGTCGGTAGGTCGTTGACCGTATACATCTGTCAGTTCGCTTAGCTTGACTCCTTGGCCATGTTCTCCTGGATCTCCGCATCCACCTTCGCTTTGACATCATCCAGCGCCTCTTGCACGGTCATCTCCTCCAGATAAATCTTGCCCAAGGCTGCCGACATTTCCCGTCCAAATATGGTGTTTCTACCGCCGGTCCAGCGCGGATAGAAGACCACGTTCTCTGTGCATTGCGCGCACGCCGACATATTGGTCCTGGAAAGCGTAATCAGATGCGCCTCCCGGTAGGGCCCTGCTGGCAGCTGCTCAAGGTGCGCCTGGGTATCGTAGGGCGCCAGGCTGAAGGGCATCTGTTCTTCCAGGAGATCCCAGTCGGTGGTATCAAGGATGGTCCACGTCAATGCCGCATCCAGGTTTTGGGCGTCCTTGTTCACTGCCCAGTAGTTCGCTCCGACGCCCATAGCACGCCTTTTGTCCCAAGGGAAGGAAATGTAGATCTGCTCGAAAGATATTTCGTCCGGAGGAAAGATGTGCGCGCCACTATAGGACCATACGGCCGTGAGCTTCCCGGCGCGGAAGAGGCCTCCCTCGATCCCACTGGAAGCTTCGGGCGCAGGGGTGATATTCTCCTTCAAGATCAGATCCACATGACGCTGGATAGCTTGCGCACACTCAGGTGAGTTGATGAGGCATTCCGTCTCTTCATAGCCCCATGCGTCGTCGAATTCCGTACCCCCCAGGTCATAGATCGGATACTTCCAATGATCCCAGAAAGATCCCAGCCCGCCCCAGGAGGCGTCCAGTCCCCATTGCTCCACAGTGCCATCAGTTCTGCGTTTGGTCCCTCTTCGTCCTAATTCCAGGAGGTCGTCCCAGTTCCAGGTGTCGAAGTCAGGCGAGGCATTTCCGGTAGAATCTCCCCATACGGGCAACTCGATTCCCGTCTCCTCAACCAGTCCCTTGTTGGCATAAATCATGATCGTCTGCATCGGGAACAGAGACAGCCCCATGATCTCGCCTTTGTAACCATTTTCGAGCAATTGATCAGTAGCCCACTTCGTCATGTCGACGTCGTGGGTCGCCAGTGCATCATCCACGGGTAAGAGCAGCCCCTCACGGAAGAACGGGGCATTGCCGGGTGAGTTCATCATCAGCGCATCCGGAGCCGTGCCAGCGGCGAACTGAAGCAGCATCTTCTCATTGCCCCCGCCCGCTTGGTCCTCAACCACCTTGATGCCGGTTTTTTCCTCAAACACGGCCAGCGCGTTTGACCCCTCAGAGAACGCGTTTCCCCACCAGTGGGAGATACTTAGCTCTACTGCCTCCATCGGTGCAGCCCCCTGTTCCTCGGCTGCCGGCGACGCAACCGGAGTGCATGCCGCTACCAGAGCCGCTGCAGCACCCCCTGCTGAAGCACGTAAGAAATCCCGCCGACTTATCCTTCCTCTTGCTCTCATAAGTTTTACTCCTATTCTGAATGTAGGATAGAAAATAGGCCATTTGCCATCTACGCAATCAATATTATATCATTATTCTGAGACTTTGGGGGATGATTCAGAGGTCATGAAAAGGACGTAAAGAGGACATAGTGATCACTGCTCAGGTGGTTTCCCATCTTCGCAGCGCCTTGGACCACTTGTATAATCCTGACAAGCTATACCACAACTCACTTGCTCTTCTTCTCGGCGTGGCGGGCAGAGAGGATACGCTTGTGATTCTACGCCAGATATTGATAGCCGCGATCGAATCCCTCCAGCCAAAGATAGATGTGCCACATCACTCCCCTGTTTGGCGGGCCTACAATGTTCTTTTCTACCGCTACGTGCAACAGCGCACGCAGAGGGATGTAGCTGACCAGATGGCCTTGAGCGTTCGCCACCTGCGGCGCGAGCAGGAGGCTGCTCTGGAGATGTTGGCGCACCAACTGTGGGCGCAATTCGAACTCGGAGCAAAGCTGGGAGTGAGCAGGGATAAAGATCCGCCCTCCGCCTTCTGGGGAGCCGGCCTTACGGTGAACGAGAACTCGGCCTGGCTGCGGGACTCTGCGCTAAGCGCTCCGGCCAACATCGCTCAGGTGCTTGCCGAAGTCCTGCGTCTGGCAAGGCCGCTGGCGGTTCAACACGGGGTGCATATGCAGATCACTCTGCCTGACACCTTGCCCGATGTGGCTGTGCATGCTTCTGCTTTACAGCAAGCGCTTCTGAGTCTGCTGCCTGTAGCCATGCATCGGTCGCCGGGGGGGCGGGTTCTCATCTCGGCCAAATCCACTCTCTGGAACATGGAGGTGGAGGTACTGGCCACCAGTCCCCATCCTGGGCCAAGGCCCGTTCTCAATGATGACATAACCAACTTGGACATGGCGCGTCGACTGGTGAACGTGTATGGAGGGAAGCTCACGTTATCAAGCAGCGAGGCGCCCTTCGCTGCCTGGTTCATCTTACCTGCTCTCGAACGACTGCTGGTGTTGGCTATTGACAACGAGGATGCGCTGCAGTTGCTCAAACGCTACACCTCAGGCACGCGCTATCGCCTGGTAGGAACGCGTGATCCGAAGGAAGCCCTGTCCCTGGTTGAGAAAACATCTCCCGGCATCATCGTGCTAGATGTGATGATGCAGCAGGTGGATGGCTGGGAACTGCTTGGGCATCTACGGCAATATTCGCTCACCGCCCATGTACCGATCGTTGTGTGTACCATTCGCGCTCAGGCGGAATTGGCCCTGTCCCTGGGAGCTAGCGATTTACTGCGGAAGCCCGTCAGTCAGCAGACTTTCCTCGGCGCCCTCGATCGGCAGGTCTTGATGGGGCACCAGGATTTGGACTAATCGCCTGAATGCAGGTTTGGCATCGCCGATGGCATAGACCTCAGGCACAATCCCTCGCAACTCAGGAGTCAGCCTGTTGAGGTGTTCGGCGCCGTCGGAGACGCCACTGCGTCGTCCCCGACGAGAGCGCGCTGTTCGCCAAAGCAGCTGTGCCGGATCAGGACGCTCTGGTCATCGCAGTACACCAGTTCTTCCTCTACGCTGAACCGTACGTCTCGATCCTGAAGCCGAACCAGCATTTGCGCGCGTGTCATCTTTCATTGCGCTTAATCGCCCCAGCGGCTCGGATTGATCCCCGGCGCTGTTGCCGTCATCCCCGCCGGCTTGTGTTCCAGTCCCCACGTGCCACCGGTCTTGTTGAGGCTTTGCAGAAATGGCCTGGCCTGTTCGGGTGCGGCGGCGACCAGGTCGGGGTCCCACTCATCCATCGGCTGGACGGGGCCCGCCCAGGCCGGTCGATAGCCGAACTGAATCAGTTCCCTGGATGCGCTGTCGGTGTTCGGGTGCGTGGCGTGAAAGAGCATACTGGGGATGACGAGCGCCGACCCTGCCTTGAGGCACAGCGTAATCTCCTCTGGATGGGATCTGTAGCGTACATACGGATTGGCCTGCGCATGGAAGGATAGATGGCTGCGCGGGATCAGTCGAAAGGGCGCCCGCGCGGGGATGAGGTCGTCGAGGTAGTAGAGCACGCGCAGCAGACGCGGCGAACTGCCCTCATAGTCGAATATCGACGAGCCGAAGGGCTGCCCATCGGTGTGCATCGAGATGCCGGGCGAGCCGGGATTGGTGCGCTGAAAGACGCCGCGTGTGTATACAATGTCCGGCCCCATCAGCGCGCTGAGAAAGTCGATCATCGGCGGGTGCCCGATCAGTTCAGCCGCCGCACGACTGAGCCATTGCACTTGCGTGATCGAACTCGTCAGATAGTCGCTGTAGGGCCTTGGCTCCATCGGAACTTCGGCAAGTTCCGCTTTGAGACGCGCAATCTGCCCGGCGTCCAACATGCCAGGCAACACAACGTAGCCCTCCACCTCGAAGTGGCGGACCTGCTGCGCGCGGGTGAAGGAACCGAAGTCCGTCCGGTCGATGTTCATGAAATCGATGATCTCGGCGGGATCGATTCCGGGGATGGTCGCCTCGTACATTGGATACCTCCCTGTTTGAAGATTTTTTGTGATGGCCCTTCCATCAAGGTACTCCGCCAAAAAATCTTCAAATGATGGCATTAACGGGCGACCGCTCTATCCGTCGCGACGCCATTCGGGGCCGGGGTCGATCTTGAGCCGCCGCGCGCGGGCAAAGACCGATACCGTGACGGCGCGGCCGACCTCCAACTCATCCACGCGCGTCGAGTGCCCGTCGCGTATGACGACCTCACCGTTGACCAGGACCGTGTCGACGCTGCCGGTCCCCATCGTCAGCGCCAGCAGATGAACTGGGTTGTTGGCGGGATAGGTTCCGGCCGCACGCGGGGAGCGCACAACCACGTCGGCGCGCTTGCCTGGCTCAAGACTGCCCAATTCGCTTTGCAGCCCGGCAGCCGCGGCCGCGTTGAGGGTCTGCATTTCGAGCAACGCGCCGGGAGGCAGGGGATCATCGCAGACCCGTGAGGCGAAATGCGCCGCCAGCACTATCTCGGCCGGCGTGCAGTCGAACGTGCCGTCGGCGCCGAGCGAAACGCGGATGCCGTGGCGATGTCGTTCCGCCATCCTGAAGCTGGCGCTGCGGGCGATGCCGAGCGAGAAGAAGGAGATCGGACACCATACGATCTGGCAGCCCGTTTCGCGGACGGCGCTCTCCTCCGCCTCGTCCAGCAGGTTCGCATGGACGATTACCGTATGCTCGTCGAGGACGCCCAGTTCGTGCAGATGCACCAGTTGGCTGACGCCGGTTACGGTGCGATAGATCTCGCCCTCCCCGGGCGCGTAACCGGCGTGCAGATGCAGGGGCACGTTGTTGTCGCGCGCGCAGGCGTAGGCGGCCTGCAACAGTTCGGGCGAGGCAGTGCCTACCCCATAGACGAAGACAAACCCGCGCACAAGCGCGTCGGGATTCCGATTGCGGTGCAACTCCGCATCCAACAGGCCGATGGAGCGCGCGCTGTCGATGGGCGCGCGGGCCGTCAGGCTGGGGCTTTCCAGCCCGGGCATCGCGGCGAGGGTCTCGCGCCGGTCCCAGAGATAGGGCGGGGAGAAAAGCGCGCGCATCCCCACACGCTCGACCGCCTCCGCCGCCGCGCCGGTTGAAAAAAGCGTACCCGGTTCGATGAACATGGTGAAGCCGCTGCGCAGCATCTCGACTGCGGCCATCGCGGTGGCGACGGCCTCGTCTTCAGCGGTGACGTCTGCCTTCCAGTCGGCGAACTTGATGGTCGCCGCGTCTACGTCATGGATGTTGCCGAAGACCCCCCGGCAGCTGGTATGCACAATGTGATTGTGCGCGTCGATGAAACCGGGGTGTACGATTGCCCCTTGGGCGTCTATTGTCTCGCCGGTATCATAACGCTGCCGCAGTTCGGCGTCGGCGCCGACCGCTAGGATGCGCCCACCTGTAATCGCCAACGCGCCCTGACTGTAGATCGTGCGCTCGGCGTCCATGGTGAGCACTTGGCCGTTATGAATCAGCGTGTCGCATCTGCTCTTGTTCATAGGGCTACTCGTTTTTTCCGCGGCGCAGCGCCAGGCGCAAAAGGTCACCGTCGGTCAGATACGGATGAATTTTATCGACAAATTCCGCCACTGACTCGGACACCGTCGCGTTGGAAGTATCCAGTGTGAATTTGTGCCGGATCAGCGAGTTCCCGTACTCCTCTTCGAAGCGCTGGATGATGTGCTCGACGTCTCCATCCGGCACAACGGGATAGGCGTGCAAGTTCTCTGCCATCCGCTTCCGGATCACGTCAGGCGCGGCTTGAACGAGTATCAGAACCGCATCCGGCCTGAACCGCACGATCCGCTGCTCGAGGATGCGCGCAATCAGCCCGCGGTCGCCCATTTCGCCGCGGCCGCCGTAGCCGTAGTACAGAGGCGCGTAGATCAACTCCTCAAAGTAGAGACCGATCCCCAAAAAGTTGTCGTCGGCCCCCGAGTCCCAGGGCGTGTGATAGTAGAGGTTGTGCCGCTGGATCACTTCCGTCAGACGGGGGCTGAGCCGTTGGAAGGCCGTTATCTCGTCGGGAGTCAGTTCAATGCCATGCGGCTTGGTATCCGGCAGCTTGTAATGGTCGTGAATCAGCTTGAACTCCGTGCCCATGGACTCCTTCGTCCACTCGTTGATTGCATGGGCCAGTGTGGTCGTGCCCGCGTATTCGCAGCCTATCAGAATCAGGTACATCGGTCCGTTTCTCCTCTCATGCCGTTGTCTCGATGATGCGTCCATTCACTACGTGAACGGCCACGGTCAGCCCGCGCCGAGCGATTGAAGAAGCCCCTTGAGATAGCCGACCGCGTAGAGCAGCCCATGATGCACACGCTCACCGTCATAAATGGTTTGGGGCACATGACCTGGGAACAGGGCGCCGGTGAAGCCCACTTCACGGAAGGTCTTGAGAATCTCCAGAAAGTCGCAGTCCGCCTCTTCCAAAAAACATTCGCGGAAATCAGGCCCTGTGCCCTGTACGCCCTGGACATGGCCGTAGACGATCTGTCCGCGCCCGCCAAAACGACGAATTGCGGCCCGGATGTCAACGCCCATCGCGGTCCAGTTGCCGAGGCAAAAGTTCAGCCCGCTTGCAGGGCTGTCGGCGATATCCATGGCGCGCTGAAAGCCGTGCAGATCGTGGAACAGCCTCGGCATGCCGCCCAGTTCTGCCACGGGCGGGTCGTCGGGATGCAGAGCCAGCCGCACGCCGGCCTCCTCGGCCACCGGCACGATGGCCTTAATGAAATAGTCGTAGTTGCTCCACATCTCCTCGCGGCTGTAGGCACGTTCGCGGAAGAGGGGTCCCCTGTTGGCCTGCTCCAGTTCAAAGCTGCTGACTTGGGCGCCGCCGCGGCCCGGGGTCGTCAGCGAGGTGCGCCAGGAGTTGCGGGTGACGCCCGGCTGATTCACCATCCAATGATAGCCATAGGCCGGAACGCCCGCCCGCCCCATATTGCGCACGGTTTCAGCGACATTTTCGATCTGCTGGTCGCGGCCCGCCTGCCCCAGGATGATCTGCTCATAGCACCAGTTGGGGAGAGGATTCTCGATCGCGACCAGGTTCAGGCCGGCGTCTTCGCACTGCGCGCGCGCCCGCAGCAGGGTCGGAAAGTCCCAGAATACCCCCGGCTTAGCCGCGGCATCGGGCGAGAAGCGTGTCTGATAATCAGGGTAGGATGTGTAACTGAGCACCACGTCATGGATGCCGTACTGCTTCAGGAAACCCAGATAGTTTTCCTGGTCAGGCAAGGAAGCAAAGGCGCCAATTCTCATGTTCGGCTCCGCGCGCGATTTGAGGTGAAGAAAGGGAATCGGCCCGACGAGAGAAAGCGCCGCGGCCGATCCCCTGCTACGGGCTGATATGGATGCGCTACTTCCTTTGCGGCGTCAAACCGGAGAACAGCCTGATCGACAAACTGCCGGATGAGGCCAATCTGGAAGCCAAAGAACTGCCGGGGATCGGCGACTATCAAGAGACGCGCTCAGCCGCGGCCCACAAGTGGCATCTGATTGGCCATCACGGTCAGAAACAGAACGTTCGTATCCAGGGGCAGGCTGTCCATATAGAGGATCGTCTGGGCGACCGAATCGGAGTCCATGGTCGGTTCCACCATCACCGTGCCATTGGCCTGCGGAATGCCGGTCTTCATGCGCTGAGTCATCTCAGTGGCCGCGTTGCCGATGTCGATCTGGCCGCAGCAGATGTTGTAGGCGCGCCCATCCAGCGATGTGGACTTGGTCAGGCCGGTCAGGGCATGTTTGGTCGATGTATAGGGGGAAGAGTTGGGGCGGGGCGTGCTGGCCGAGATCGAACCGTTGTTGACGATGCGACCGCCCTGGGGCGTCTGATTCTTCATAATGCGGAAGGCCTGCTGCGTACAGAGGAAGACGCCGGTCAGGTTCACGTCCACCACCGCTCGCCAGTCCTCGTAGCTGATCTCGTCCAACTCGACGGGCGGCGCGCCGCGACCGGCATTGTTGAACAGGAGATCGAGCCGTCCAAACGCCTCCACTGTGCGGTCGAACAGGTCTTTCACCGCCTGCGGATCGGTCACGTCGGTCGGCACGATCAACGCGCGCTTACCGGCGCCGGACTCTTCCGCCGTCTCTTCCAGACGGTCGCGGCGACGCCCCGCCAGGGTAACGGAGTACCCGTGCGCCAACAGATGCAGGACCGTGCGTTTACCGATACCGGAACCGGCGCCGGTGATGATTGCGACTCTGCCGGAGGTTGTCATATCAATACGCTCCTTTGTTATTGTGGGTAGTGGTGGGCGATCCGTGCCATCGCCTGTCCACCGGCCACGAACCACCGGTTTTGAAGATTTATTGTGATGGCCCTTCCATCAAGGTCTTCCGCCAAAAAATCTTCAAAAATTGCGCTTGCGCACAGTCTATCATGCCTACAACCCTTTTCCTACTTCCACGAAACGGGGGGCGGATGCCGATCCGTGTGGGGCCAGGCTTCCGCCAGCATTGGCCTTGACAGAATTGCGGCGCGACTGAAGAAGGTGTAGGATTCACAAAAAATCACACAATGGGAGGAGTATCAACGATGAAGATTTTGCGCTACAGTGCCGACGGCTCGACAAGCTATGGCATTCTGGAAGAGGACGGCGGCATCCGGCAGCTGGCCGGTTGCCCGTTCGAGAGTCTCGAAAAGAGTGGCGAGACAACCCATCTGGACAACGTGAACGTGCTGGCGCCGGTTGGCACACCGCGGCTGATCGGAGTGGGGCTTAACTACCTGGCCCATGCCGAAGAAGGCGGGTCCACGCCGCCGGATCAGCCGATGCTGTTCATGCTGCCCGCTACGGCTATCCTGGACCCGGAGGAGCCGATCATCTACCCACGCCAGGGGCAGAACGTCCACTATGAAGGCGAACTGTCCGTGATCATCGGCAAGAAGGCACGCCGGGTGGCCGAGGCGGATGCGCTGGACTACGTATTTGGCTACACCTGCGGCAACGATGTCAGCGAGCGTGTGATCCAGGCCAAGGAGATGAGCAACGGCTGTCTTCTGATCGGCAAGGGGTTTGACACCTTCAAGCCGCTCGGCCCCTACATCGCCACCGATCTGGATTCGACCAATCTTGAGTTGACAACTCGTGTGAACGGCGAGGTCAAGCAGCACACGAACACGGACGACCTGATCTTTCCGGTGGCGCAACTGATCGCCTATATCAGCGAGGCGGTCACTCTGCTGCCGGGCGATGTGATTATGACGGGCACGCCGTCGGGCGTCGGTCCGGTTCAGCCGGGCGATGTGGTCGAGATTGAGATTTCGGGGGTCGGTGTGCTGCGCAATCCGGTGGTGGCGGAGGGATAGAACGGCTTCTTCGGTGCTGTGACGCTGCGCGGAATCCTGGCTGGCGGTCAGAACAGGGAGCGCCGTCGGCGTCACAGCATTCCTTCTGTACTCGGCATTTTCGTTCTAACCCAGACCTATTTGCTATGATTGGCTACATACTCTCGGAGGAGATTCCGAAGGATCTTCTGATACGATGCGCCTGACTCCTGCGCTTTGTTCTTAAAGAAGGCCACAGTCTCTTTGTCAAGAGATATGGTTATCTTTTCACTCTCGGAATCTTTGAAGACCAATTCTTCAGGGGGCGGCAGGAATGCTTTGTCTACAATTTTGGCAATTAGTAGATTGGGGGTTGACTTCTCTGGTGAGATCGGGTATACTGTGTATACAGGATTGGACAGTAGCAAGGGAGATTCACAGTGGACCTCATCACAGTTTGCCAGAAGTTCCCCACACAAGAAGCCTGCATGGACCACCTCGAAAGCGTCCGCTGGCCGGACAGGACGATTTGCCCGTTGTGCGGTAGCGACCACGTAGCCTGCCAGCAGGACGGCAACCGCGTTGGCCGCTGGAAATGCTACGGCTGCAAGAGCAGTTTCAACGTACTTTCCGGCACAATCTTCCGGGGTACGAAAATCCCGCTGCAAAAGTGGTTCGTGGCTATCGCCATCTTACTGAACGCAAAGAAGAGCGTCTCCAGTTGCCAGCTTGCCCGCGACCTGAACATGAACCAGAAGTCGGCCTGGTACATGGCGATGCGGATTCGTGAAGCGATGGTGGACAAGGACGCCTTCCTGTTCGGCATTGTGGAAGCGGATGAGACGTATTTGGGAGGAAAGCCTCGGAAGAAGGATAAAGATTCCGACGATCCGCCCAAGCGCGGGCGCGGCACGAAGAAGCTCCCCGTCATCGGCGCGCTGGCCCGCGGCGGCAAGGTTGTAGCGAAACCCTCGCCCCGCGTAACGGGCAAGACGCTGAAAGCCTTCCTGACCCGCCACGTCAAGGCCGATGACTCGCTGCTGATAACCGATGAGTACTCCGGCTATCGCCGCATGAACGAGTGGGTTCCCCACGAAACCATCAATCACACGCTGGCCTATGTCGAAGGGATGATCCACACTAACACAATCGAGGGCTTCTGGTCACTGGTCAAGCGGGCCATCTTCGGCCAGCACCACCACTACACCCACGAACACGCCGCCGCCTACATCATCGAAGCCTGCTTTAAGTACAATACCCGCCATCAGGCCAGCCCGTTCGATGCCTTCATTCGGGCGGCTGTGACGGTGTAGACAGACGCCTGAGTCCTTCAGCTAAGGCTTGGGCCAGTTCACCCAAACCCTCTACAGTCTTGCTCAACGTCCCGTCAGCTTGAATCAAAGCCTCCAAGTAGGCAATTCGCCTTTTTTGTGCGGCGTTCCCAGCCATGATCTCTTCATAGTGAGCACGGCTGATTCTTACGATTCGGTTGTCGGATTGGGGTATGGTAGGATGATCAGCAGACATAAGATTGCTCCTTGTGTCTCAATGGCCGGTGCTGCGCTAACAGCGACCGGCTTTTTCTATTCGGTTAGAGTGTCATTGTAGCATTAGACGGGTCGGAGCCGTATTCAATGCGTTTGCGGCAATTTGCACGTCTTGCAGGGATAGGTTACTCTTAGAAGCAGTCATTGAGAGCTCCTTGACACTTGGGCGGGCCCGCTGTTTGTGCAGCGGGCCCGCGGCATTTATACGGTTGTACGAGTTCAGTATAGCATTGGGACGCCCGATCAGAATAGTCTGGTTACATCACCACACGGATGAAGAACAGAAGCATCAGGAACCAGACCAACAATGCGAGGAAGGGCAGGCAGCCGAAATTCAGAACGGTGTTCATTGTTGTCTCCCGTTTAGGCCATCTGGCCGCAGATAGTAAGAGCGAAGGCCAAGCCGATGACAACGAGAAGGAATATCCCACAGTTCTTGATGTCATGCCCGCAACCAGCGGGGTAAGTTCCGCCACAGTGCGGACAACGGCGGGCGGATTCATGGACTTCAGCCATGCAATGCCGACAGTTCTTCATGGCAACAATCCCTCCAGAGACGTAAACAGTCCCCAGAGCGCCGCTTGTAGTTCATCCAGCGAGGCGTCAACTTCTGCTCGTTGTACTTCCGGCATTGCGCTGCATATGCAGCAAGTCAAAAATAGGCCGGAGAAAAACAGGGTAGAAAAAACCGCAGCTGCCAGACAGCCACGGCTTCGGAGACGATTCATGGGAGTGCCCCCTTGGTGGAAACGGATTGACGGTAGCCACCACAGCGAACCATGAATCGAATGACCAACAAGGGGGCGCAATGCGCCCGCCGATCCGAGTCTACAGTCACTCAATTCAATTCGCTGTGGTAGCTACCAGTCTACATCCTTTCCTGAAGGAAGTCAACCCCTAAAGTACTAATTGCCGCGGATGGGGGCGATGCGCCGATTTCTGGCCGATTTCGCCCAGGGCAAGAGCGAAGGGCGCTATATGGACGCATCCTTGCCCTACCTGCCCTTCGGCGACAACGCCTTTGACCTGGCGCTCTCTTCCCACTTTCTCTTCCTGTACAGCGAACAGCTTGACCTGGCCTTTCACCTACGCGCCCTGCAAGAGATGCTGCGGGTCGCCCCGGAGGCGCGCGTCTTTCCCCTGTTGCAGATCGGGGGCGCGCCCTCGCCCCATCTCCAGGACGTTTTAGATACTTTCGCAGCACAAGATATTCAGGCTACAATAGAGGATGTCCCGTATGAGTTCCAACGGGGCGGGAGCCGGATGCTGCGGCTGCGGAAATCGTGCGGCACGCAGACATAGAGACAAGTGATCCATTCCAACAGCAACAAGTTGATACGATGGCAGTCCTTCCTCACACCCATGAAAACTACGATCCCATAAACACGCGTAGCGGCATTCCCGGCGCTCGCATCATCACTGCGCGCACGTGCGGCGCAACGCAGATGGAGCTGTGGGAACAGTATATGCCGCCGGGCGGCGTGATCCCTCTGCACTATCACGACTGCGAAGAGAGCCTGACTTTTCTCAGCGGTGAGGTCGAAGTTATTTTGGGAGAGGAACTTCATCGGGTCGGCGCCGATACCACCGTGTTTGTCCCGGAAGGCGCCCTGCATGAAGTCCGCAATGTGGGGAATGTACCGGTGCGTCTGATCGCTGTCTTTGCCCGCGCTGCGCCAGCAATCCTTTACCCAGACGCAGGGCCGTCCGGCTAGTACGCTCAACGGCACTATCCAATTCGGGCGATCGGTGCTATGCTCCATAATGGTTTGCCGCATCGCCCGTCCTTCTTCTGCCCGACATGGCGGCATGACGTGTGGCGGACAACTCCCGTTGCACATTGGCAACGCGTCACTGAGGCAAGATGAACACTCGCATATACACAGCCAAGCTCATCGATGCATTGCTGCCGGTGCTGGCAATGCTGGTGGCGCTGCTGGTGGGTGTCCTATTGCTGTTGATGTTGGGCGCCAATCCGCTAGCAGCCTACGGCGCGCTGGCGCGGGGCGCGCTGGGCAACGTCAGCGGCATCACCCAAACTATGACAAAAGCCACACCTCTGCTGCTGGTGGGCATCGGCATCTGTATCGCCTTTCGGGGTGGTGTGATCAACATTGGCGGCGAGGGCCAGATTATCGTCGGCGCCCTGGCAGCGACCGCCCTTTCGTTGGCGTTCCGCGATCTGTCGGCATGGATTCTGCTGCCACTGGCGCTGTCGAGCGGTGGGGGGGCCGGGCTTGTGTGGGGCGGCATCTCCGGCTGGCTTAAAGCGCGCATGGGCGTCAATGAGATTCTTAGCACAGTGATGATGAATCAGATCGCTCTGCAACTGATGAACTTTCTCCTGCGCGGGCCAATGCTGGACCCGAAGCAGGTCGAAGCCGGCACCAATATTCCCCAGAGCGCAGCCCTGCCGCAAACGGTGTGGCTAATGCGGCTGGTGCCGCGCACGCTCTTCCACAGTGGCGTAATCCTGGCCGTCATCCTGGCCATTGCCGTCTATTTCTTGCTCTGGCGCACGACGATTGGCTATCGTATTCGGGCCGTAGGTCTGAATCCCCATGCCTCCCGCTATGCCGGCATTCCCGTTTCCCGCTATGTCATTCTGTCCATGGCACTGAGCGGAATGTTGTGTGGGTTGGCCGGCGCTGTCGAGGTAATGGGGGTGCATCACCGAATGATTGAAGGGATGAGCGGCGGATACGGCTTCAGTGGCATTGTGGCTGCGCTCTTTGGGAAGCTGCATCCTTTGGGGGTGATCCCAGCCTCTGCTCTTTTCGGCGCGCTGCTGGTGGGCGCAGACAAGATGCAGCGCGCCGTGCAGGTGCCCAGCGCATTGGTCATCGCCCTACAGGGACTCGTCGTGCTGTTTGTGGTCGCAAGCGATCTGTACGTGCGACGACGCTCCCGCCGACGGGTGGGGGATGAGGAGGTCATGCCCGCCCCGGCACAACAAGGAGGCTAATGTAGATCCCGTTTGAAACCAAGACTTCCGGCACGAGTTACCCCCTGCGAACGCAGACGTCTCGCCTGCTCGTCATGCAATAGGCAAACTCTTGGTCTCATTGGGGATTTACTTTAGATGGGAGACGGAAAGAGGGAATGAGTGGTCAATCAACGATTCCATTCCCCGAATCTGCCATCTCACCCAGTTATGTTCAACGAACTGTTCACGCTTACAACCCTCATTGGTATTTTGCACAGCGGTGTGCGGCTGGCAACCCCCTATCTCTTCGCTGCTCTGGGAGAGACCTTCGCGCAGCGTTCAGGAGTGCTGAACCTGGGCGTGGACGGCATTATGCTGATGGGCGCTTTCTTTGCCTTTTACGTGGTATTTCAGGGTTACAATCTGTGGCTGGGCGTGCTGGCGGCACTGCTCGTCGGCACGCTGATGGGCTTGCTGATGGCGGTCGTCAGCGTGACGATGCAGGCAGAGCAGGGCATCAGTGGCATCGGCCTGTATCTTTTCGGACTCGGTTTGAGCAGCCTGTTTTTCAAGACGCTCATCGGTTCGGTTGAAGGGATCAGCGGCTTTTCCAAGATGCGCCTGCCTCTCCTATCCGATTTGCCGGGAATTGGTTACATCTTTTTTGACCACAATGCCCTGGTATACATCGCCTATCTGATGGTGCCGGCCACCTGGTTTGTCATCAATCGGACGACGTTGGGCTTGCAAATCCGTGCGGTCGGTCACAACCCGGAAGCCGCTGATTCGCTGGGTGTCAGCGTCAATAAGGTGCGCTACGTCACGCTGCTAATCGGTGGCGCGCTGGCAGGGGTAGCCGGCGCATCTCTCAGCATTGGCCTGTTGAACGTTTTCCAGGAGAACATGACAAACGGACTCGGCTTCATTGCCGTTGCGCTCGTTTACTTTGGCAGTTGGCGCGCTGTAGGTGTGCTAGGTGGCGCGCTACTGTTCAGCCTCGTTAATGCCCTGCAGCTATGGGCACAGGTTCTGGACATTCCGATACCGTCGGACCTGGCTGTCATGATGCCATACATCCTTACGATCGTTGTGCTCACCTTCATTGTACGGCAGATTCAGCAGCCGGCAGCACTCGCCAAGCCCTATGAGCGGGGGGAATAGATATATTGTCAACCGTCGTTTCATTTCCATTCAAGGAGAATCCCATGCACAAACGAATCGCTTTATTCACTTTCATTCTCGCTCTGCTTTTGGCTGCTTGTGTAACACCCGCGGCGCCGGCCGCCGCGCCAAGCGAGAGCAGCGATGCAGACGCAGCCCCGGCGGATGAAGGCCCCTTCCGCATCGCTATCGTCATGCCCAGCAGTACCACGGACATCGCCTGGAGCCAAGCCATGTTCGACGCCTTGCTATCCGTTCAGGCGGAAATGGGCGGCGAAGACGCCCTGGAGATTGCATATTCCGAGGGGATGTTCCAGGTGACTGACGCGGCCGCGGCCATACGCGATTACGCGTCAGAAGGCTACAATCTGGTCATTGCCCACGGCACCCAATATGGCAATTCGATGTTTGAGGTGGCCAGCGACTTTACCGAGACCAGCTTCGCCTGGGGTACCGCCGTGGACACAGGCGCAGATCAGGGGCATGAGAACATTTTCGCCTACGAAGCTGCGGCCGATGAGGGCGGTTATGTCAATGGCGTCATCGCCGCGCTGCTCTCGCAGTCCGGCATCATCGGCATTGTCGGCCCTGTGGAAGCGGGCGATGCCAAACTGTACATCGATGGTTTCCTCAAAGGCGTGGCAGACACCAGCCCAGACGCGCGGGTGAACGTCAGCTACACCGGCTCCTTCGGTGACACAGCATTGGCCGCCGAAGCCGCCAATGTCCACATCCAGGCCGGCGCCGATGTGTTGACTGGCTCCGCGCAGCAGGTAGTCGGCGCGATCGGTGTTGCCAGTGAAAACGGCGTCCTGTGGCTGGGCACCCAGAGCGAGCAGACGTCATTAGGGCGGGAAATAGTCGTCGCCAATCAGATCTACGACTGGACCGGTGTCATTGCGGATATGATTGCCAAAATCAAAGCCGGTGAACTGGGCGGCACTGCCTACAATCTGACCCTCGAAAACGACGGTCTGCTGGTGGAATTCAATAGCGACATGACCATCGCCGACGACGTAATCGCGGCCGCTAATGAAGCAATCGAAAACGTCAAGAGCGGCGCTGCGCAGACAATGGAATAAGGCACGAGAAGCCTACAGAACGGGGGGAGTGAGGCAAAACTCACTCCCCCCGTTCTGCACCCTTCACACTCGATTCTGATGATAACAGAGCGCGCGTCGCCAACTCTTCTGCCCACTGGTCAGCGGACAATCGAACATCTGCAGATACAGGGAATCGTCAAACGTTTTCCAGGCGTCCTCGCCTGCGATCAGGTGGATTTCGACGTGCGCCGGGGCGAAGTTCACGCACTGTTGGGAGAAAACGGGGCCGGCAAATCTACGCTGATGAAGATTCTCTACGGCCTCTATCAGTCGGAGGAGGGCCGTATCCTGCGCGACGGCGCCGAAGTGACGATTCATTCGCCGACCGACGCCATCCGCCAGGGCATCGGCATGATCCATCAGCACTTCATGCTGGTGGATACGCTTACCGTCACCGAAAATGTGGCATTGGGTCTGAAGTCCAACCGCGGACCGCTTCTCGACCTGGACCGGGTGGAGGAGGGCATTCGCGAGCTGAGTGAGGCCTACCGCCTGCAAATCGATCCGCGGGCGCCTGTCTGGACGCTCTCGGTGGGGGAACGGCAACGGGTCGAGATCATCAAGGCCCTCTACCGGGGGGCAGCCCTGTTGATTCTGGATGAGCCGACCGCAGTTCTGACCCCGCAGGAGGTCGACGAACTGTTTGTCACCCTGCGGCACATGAAAGAAAACGGTTACAGCCTTGTCTTCATCAGCCACAAACTACAGGAAGTTCTGGCCATCAGCGATCGTATCACCGTGCTGCGGGAAGGCCGCCGCATCGGGACGGTTCCCACCGAAGGGATGACGCGCCCGGAGCTGGCGCGCATGATGGTGGGACGGGAGGTCTTGCTGGAGCGGCGGCGCACAGATGTGGATGTCGGCGCTGTGCGATTGCGCCTGCGGAATGTCAGCGCGCGCGGCGTTACAGGGAAGCCGGCTCTGCGGGATGTATCATTCTCCGTCCAGGCCGGCGAAATCCTGGGCGTGGCCGGCATCAGCGGCAACGGTCAGAGGGAACTGGCCGAAGTCGTGGCCGGTCTGCGCCCGGTCAGCGGCGGAAGCGTGGAGATGGATAACATGTCCATCACCGACTGGACGACCGCACGTCGCACAGAGAACGGGCTGGCATACATTCCCGAGGAGCGGATGCACGACAGCATCGTGCGCGAGTTTTCGGTGTCAGAAAATCTCGTCCTGCAGGATCACGTCCGTCAGCCCTTCAGTCGCGGCATCTTTCTGGACTTCGAATATATCGCGCGTTACAGTTGGAAACTGGTGCAGGATTTCCATGTCAAGACACCGGATATCAAAACCGCAACCAAGAGTCTGTCGGGGGGAAATATCCAGAAGCTAGTCCTGGCGCGGGAACTTTCCCGGCACCCCAAAGTTCTGGTTGCGGCCCAGCCCACACGCGGTGTCGATATCGGCGCCATGGAATACATCCATCAACGGCTGTTGGGGCAACGGAGCACAGGGACGGCTACCCTGCTCATCTCTGAAGATCTGGATGAGCTGCTGGCGCTGTGCGACCGGATAGCCGTGATCTACGAGGGGCAGATTATGAATATCCTGGAGCGGAACGAGACGAGTGCCGAAGAGTTGGGATTGCTGATGGCCGGTGTGCATCCGGAAAAACCGTAGAGGACAATTTGAAGATTTTTTGGCGGAAGAACTTGATGGAAGGGCCATCACAAAAAATCTTCAAAAGATGGAATGAAAAACCCCGTCCATTTGCTGACACCGGGAACAATCCGGCGTCAAGGCAGTGACGGGGCTTTTCATCTGAGCCGTTGGTCGGACTCGAACCGACGACCTACGCTTTACGAGAGCGTCGCTCTACCGACTGAGCTACAACGGCATTTCAACGTAGAACTATACAGTAAAGTCCGCCGCGGGAGCAAATCTGGCGGCGGCTGTTTTGCGGCCTCTATTGCACGCGTGTGACATAGCGTCCGTCGCGCGTGTCGATGCGAACGGTGTCGCCTTCCTTGACAAACATCGGCACGTTCAGCCGGAAGCCGGTCTCCAACTCCACTTCTTTGGTCGGGCTGTTCGCCGTATCGCCGGCGACGGCCATTTCTGCCCACACAACTTCGAGATCGATCGTCGTGGGTAAGCTCACGTTGATCGGCTCGCCCTCGAAGGATTCCAACTCCACAACCGCATTGTCTTTCAGGAATTGGACGACGCCCTGCAAAGAGTCCTTGGACAGCGCGACCTGCTCGAAGGTGTCCGTATCCATGAAATGATACAGATCGCCATCCCTATACAGATACTCGACCGCGCGTGAGTCGAGGCGGATGTCTTCGACGCGCGCGCCGCTGTTATAGGTCTTCTCGATCGTTGCGCCGCTGCGCAGATTGCGCACTTTGAGCCGGATGGTCGCGCCGCCGCGGGCCATCTTGATGTGTTGATAGTCAAGCACGCGCCATAACTGACTGTCCTCTTCGTAGAGGTTTCCCCTGCGCAACTGCTGAACGTCGGCCATCTCTTGTTTGCTTTCCCGTGTCAACGAATGGAGACCAAAACCGGGTTCGATTATAGAAGAGATAATCGTGGGTGTCAATTATGACCGGCTTCGCCGTGTGCTTACGCATCTGCTAGAGACGGCTATTCACCGAACTGAATCAGCGCCATCCGCAGCCGATCTTCAACGCCGGTCACGTCGGCGGGTATCTGCTGGAGCGCCCGCTGCGCCTCGACAACGCTATACCCCAGCCCCGTGAGCGCCTCCAGCACCTCCGCATCGGCGTCGAGCGCAGTGGCGAGCGCCGCCAGTTCGCCCTCCGGCGGCGCCAGTTTGTCCTTGAGTTCGACGACGACCTTTTCAGCCGTGCGCTTGCCGATGCCCGGCACGCGTGCCACAATGCCCGGCTCTTCATTGGAGATCGCAAGGCGCAGCGCGTCCGGCGTCAGCGTGCCGAGAGTTGCGAGCGCCACTTTCGGGCCGATGCCGCTTACGCCCAGCAGCGCCTCGAAGATCTCAAGCTCGTCCGGCTCTTCAAATCCGTACAGGCTCAGTTCCGTCTCCCGCACTTGCAAGTACGTATGCAGCGCAAGCAGGTCGCCGACGCGGCAGCCAGCGGCTGTCGGCTCAGGCGTAAAGACGCGCAGACCGATGCCGGCCACCGCATGGCCGACTTCGATGATCAGGTAATTGTTGCCCACGGCCACGACTGTGCCGCGTACCTGGCGAATCATGTCATTTCCTTGTGCGAAAAGGGGTGGATCTGCTGCCTGCGTTTAGGCGTCGGCAACGAGCGCCTGGAAGCGCCCCGTCTGCAGATGACAGAGGGCAATGGCGACGCCATCAGCCGCATCGTCCGGGTGGGGGGCCTCTTCCAACTCCAGGAGTTGACGAACCATCGCTTGCATCTGCTGTTTGTCGGCTTTGCCGTAGCCGGTGAGCGCCTGTTTGATCGCCGCAGGCGTATACTCGACCACCGGCAGATCAGACAATGCGGCCGCCAGCAAAGCCGCGCCGCGCGCTTGGCCGACGGAGATGGCCGTTGTGACGTTGCGCCCGAAGAAAAGCTCTTCGACCGCGACCTCATGCGGCTGGAACTCGCAGATCAGGCTCTGGATATCGTGGAAGATCTCGCGCAGGCGCAGATGCATCGGTTGATCGGGCGTTGTGCGGATCACGCCGCAGGCGATCAACTCGTAGTCGCCGGAGACGTTCTCCATAACGACGCCGTAACCGGTTGAGGCGGTGCCCGGGTCGATGCCGAGAACGCGCCAGGTCGGGTCGTATTCCTGCGCGTGCGAACCGGTATTCGCGTGGGTCGCGTCGATGGCGTCTGTCAAGCCTATGCCACCTGTGCGACCAACTCATCGGTCAGTTCCAGATTGTGGTAGACCTTATTTACATCGTCAAGCTCTTCAAGAGATTCGAGCAGATGCAGGACGGTCAGACCGGCGCGAGGGTCAAGCGAGAGCGTCTGATTGGGCTGCATGATCAGTTCCGACGCATCCGGCAAAATGCCCGCCTCACGTAGTGTCCCGGCCACTTGGGCGAGTTCCGTCCTCTCCGTGAAGATCTCGACGGCATCGTCGCTGACCTCAACGTCCTCCGCCCCCGCGTCCAGAGCCTCCATAAAAATCTCCTCGGCATCCAGTTCGGCGGTGTTGCCGTTGCTGTCCTGGAGATTGATCGCCACATACCCTTTGGCCGTAAACTGCCAGGCCACGGAGCCGGGTTCGCTCAGGTTGCCATTCGCCCGCGAGAAACAGCGCCGCACTTCGGCGATCGTGCGGTTGCGGTTGTCTGTCAGACATTCGAGCAGGATGGCGACACCGTGCGGCGCGTAGCCTTCGTAGAGGATTTCCTCAATGTCGGCTGCATCTTTGTCGAGACCGGCGCCGCGGCGGATGGCCGATTCGATGCGGTCCTTGGGCATGTTCTCGGCGCGCGCCTTGTCGACTGCCAGCCGCAGACGCACATTGGCGTCTCTGTCGGGGCCGCCCTCTCTGGCTGCCACTTGCAATTCGCGAGCCAGCTTTGTGAAGAGCTTGCCGCGGGCGTTGTCGTTGGCGCCTTTCTTTCGTTTGATCGTAGACCATTTGGAATGACCAGACATCTTTACTCCTACCCTGAATCAATCTGCGTAAACATTGAAGACAGTTTTTTCGTAATGCGCACTGCGTAAGAGAAGGCCGGACGCCCACCTTTCAACTGTGCCATGCGTGCCGATGGATATGGGCGTCATACGGAATATGCTTTGGCTACAAGGGATGATCGCCGTTCTCCGGAGTGACGCCAAGAGCGCGCAATTGGGCAGCAAGCCGCTCAGCCCTGTTCTCAGCCTGTTCGGCTCTGTTCCTCTCTTGCTCAACTTTGTTCTCCGCTTGCTCGGCTCTATTCCTCTCTTGCATAGCGTTTTCTTCACCGGTCTGAATCAGCGCGCCGGACGCGTCGTGCCAGCGTAACCACGTCGCTTCATCTCCTTCAAATTCGCCCCGCCACAACTGCAAGCCCAAGCCCACGCCCGGCAGAATGTCGGCTGAACGCGGCGCGTACACGCCGGAAGAGAGTTCATAGACGCGTAACAGACCATCCTGCACCTGCTCCTGCGGGTCGAATATCACATAATAGGGCACGCCAAAGGAAGTGTACCGAACTGATTTGTCGCCGGTTTCGCCCCCTTCGGTGTTCGACACCACCTCGATCGCGACATCGGGCGGCTTGCCATACACCCACATGAAATAGCTGCGACCCGGCTTCGACCACCAGTCCGGCGGACGTATGACATCAAGACTGAGGAAGACATCGGGCACGAGCGGCGGTTCTTTGGGCGTGCGGAAGACACCGACGTCGGAAGCGACCAGGAATGGACGCCCGCCACCTGGGCCTTGCCAGGAGGCATACAGAGGGCGCGTAAGCAGGCGCCGCTGTTTTTCGGAGAACAGATTGTCCACGGGGGTGTCGTCCTCTGTGACAAGACGCTCGATAGCCAGCGCGTCTTCCGGCGACAGAGTTTCATGCGCGACCGCCGCGCTGTCTGCGCGCGTTGTCACAACCGGCTCCTCTTCAACTGCACGTTCCGACGCCGGAGAAGGCCCTGCCCTCGAAACAGCAATGATTTCAGTCATCTGGCTCTCCCGATCTGACTACAAAGAACCGATTGGCGCATGGTACCTCGCACAAAGGTTCAGACGTTCTGCCTTGCCACCAGGTGAGCTTCACTGTCAATATGCTTCATGCCATTGGAACCCTGCATTACCTGCTCCGCCCCGTCCTCGGTCTGAACGTGGTGTTGGATGGCTGCGCGGATGAAGGCGCTGAAGAGAGGATGCGGGCTTGTCGGGCGGCTCTTGAACTCCGGGTGGAACTGGGTGCCCAACATAAAGGGGTGTTGCGCCACTTCCACAATTTCGACCAGGCGGCCATCCGGTGAGCGCCCGCTCAGCACCAGGCCGTGCGCCTCTAACTGCTCGCGATAGGTATTGTTGAACTCGAAACGATGGCGATGGCGCTCGTTGATCTGTTCGGTGAAGCCCGCGGCGGCATAGGCAGCGCCTGCCTGTGAATCCGGCCGCAACTGGCAGGGATAGATGCCCAGGCGCATGGTGCCGCCCATATCGGCAATGTCCCGCTGCTCTGGCATCAGGTCGATGACAGGAATCTCTGTGCTGATGTCAAACTCGGTGCTGTTCGGCTCCTCACTCTCAAACACAGCGCGCGCGAACTCAATACAGAGCACCTGCATGCCCAGGCACAGGCCCAGATAGGGCACCTCTTGCGTGCGGGCATACTGCGCGGCAACGACCTTGCCCTCAATGCCGCGATAGCCAAAGCCACCGGGCACCACGATCCCGTCGAGTTGTTCCAGCCGCTCCAGTTCGCGTCCCTTTTCCAGGGACTCCGAACTGATCCACTCGATGTCCAGATCGAAACTCTCGGCCAGGACTGCGTGGATCAGCGCCTCTTTGACGCTCAGATAGGCGTCTTCCAACTCGACATATTTGCCAACAATACCCACCTTGATGCGTTCTTTCGGGCGGCTCAGTTCAGCGACAAGTCGGCGCCAGGCGCCCAGATCTGTAAGGGAACTTTCGGTGGCGGTCAGTCCAAGCCGTTTGACCAGAAGCCCGCCCAGGCCGGCCTCTTCCAGACTGAGCGGAACCTGATAGATCGTGTCCACCGTTACCATAGGAATGACGGCGTCCTGCTCCACATCGCAGAACAGAGCGATCTTCTCCTGCGCGTCCGTATCGACCGGATAATCGGAGCGCACAATGATGACATCCGGCTGGATGCCGATGTCGCGTAACTCGCGCACGCTATGTTGCGTCGGCTTGGTCTTCAACTCTTTGCTGGCGGCCAGGAACGGCAGCCATGTGAGATGGATATAGAGCGCATTCTCGGAGCCGACATCTTTGCGCATCTGGCGAATCGCTTCAAGAAATGGCAGCCCTTCGATATCGCCAACCGTGCCGCCGATCTCCACGAGGACGACATCGGCCTCACTCAAGCGGGCCATCTGTCCCATGTGGCGTTTAATCTCATTCGTGACATGGGGGATCACCTGAATCGTGCCGCCCAGATAGTCGCCCCGTCTCTCCTTTGTGATCACCTCGTTATAGATCTGGCCGCTGGTCACATTGCTGCGTTGGTTGAGATTCTCGTCAATGAACCGCTCATAATGTCCCAGGTCGAGGTCGGTCTCAGCGCCGTCTTCGGTGACGAACACTTCGCCGTGCTGGTAGGGGGACATCGTGCCCGGGTCGACATTCAGATAGGGATCGAGCTTCATGGCGGCCACGCGAATGCCCCAGGTCTTGAGCAGCAGACCGATCGAAGCAACGGTTACGCCCTTGCCCAGGCCCGACACCACACCGCCGGTAACAAATATATATTTCGTCATGTGCGATTACCCCTCATAGGGATGCTCAGATTTCTGCCCTTTTTGGCCGAACGCCGAACCGGGACTGTTGGCTTGCACCGCGTTGATATAGTGAAGCGATAGCGCCTTCAACAATAAAACAGACACGGAGCGATTCCCCCGTGCCCATCCGCAATCGCTCCGCTCTGAAAGATCTGCCCAGACCGGAATCGTGTAACTTGTGAGATGAAGTCGGCAGAAACTCTCTGTGCAGGCTCTTCAACCCGGCACTATCCTAGCATAGCGACGCGACGACTGTCAAAGGAAATGCTTGCGTTGCGCCGCGCCTGAACTCACATTCATTGTACGGATGCGCGTCTGCGCATTAGCCGGATGCGGAGGGGCGAGCCGGCTCCCCCAGAGCGACGACAAAGGCGATGGCGCGCTCCTCATCATGGCTGAGGCTCACGGACCATTGGTTCAGGCCCATAGATTCGGCCCGGCGCGCGGCCGCTCCATAAAGCTGCACAGAGGGCGCGCCGCGCGCGTCGGAGACGATCTCCAGATCGATCCAGCGGATGCCGTCTCGCCAGGCGCCGGTCCCCAGCGCTTTGGCAATCGCCTCCTTGGCCGCGAAGCGGGCCGCCAGGGATTCGGCGCGATCGCCGCAGTAGCGCAACTCGGCTTCCGTATACACGCGCGCCAGAAACCGCTTGCGCGCGCGGGCGGACGGGTCGTAGCGGGAGATTGCCCGACGAATGCGCTCAATTCTGACGATATCAACGCCTGTCCGCAGCATTTTTGTCTTTTCAGTAGGCTTCCTGCCACGATTTCGGTTGCATCCTGTCCCGATTCGTTCAGTCCATCAATGTATGGGGTTCGCTCAGATTTGCCGGTGACGGGGGCGCGTCGCGGGGGTCAGCAAGATCGGCAAAGCCAAACGCCCTGGAGACGATATACAGCGGACGCGCCTTGACATCATCGTAGATGCGCGCCAGATATTCACCGATGATCCCCAGAAAGATCAGTTGAATCCCCCCCAGAAACAGAACCGCAACCAACGTTGACGCCTGACCGAAAAAAGCGTTGTTGCCGGACAGACGCAAAACGATTGTAACGACAATCCCCAGCAGGCTGACAAGCGCCAGGACGAATCCAAAGTAGGTGCTGAGGCGCAGGGGAATGTAGCTGAAACTCGTGATCGCATCCAGCGTCAGGCGCAGCATCATGTTCAACGGATATTTGGTTTCCCCGGCAAAGCGCTCCGCCCGCTGATATTCGATGCCGATCTGGCGGAAGCCGACCCAACTACTGAGGCCGCGCATAAAGCGATGTTTCTCGCGTAGACGGCGCAACGCCAGTACGACTTGGCGATCCATCAGACGGAATTCACCCGCATTCACGGGAATCTCTACATCGGTGATGCGTTGCAGAAGCCGGTAGAAGGCGCTGGCCGTCCACAGTTTGAAACGGGATTCGCCGCGCCTGTCCGCGCGCACCGCGTAGATAACCTCATAGCCTTCACGCCATTTACCGATCATCTCCCCGATCAACTCCGGTGGATCCTGCAGGTCGGCATCGATGATCACGACTGCGTCCCCCTGTACATAGTCCATGCCGGCGGTGATGGCGAGCTGCTGGCCGAAATTGCGAGAAAAATCGATGACTTTGATGCGTGCGTCCTGCGCGCGCAGAGCAAGCAGCATCGACAAAGAGGCGTCGCGGCTGCCGTCATTGACGCAAATCAGTTCCCACGGTTCACCGATGCTGCCCAAGACGGCGGCCATGCGCCGGTAGAGTTCGGGGATTACCTCCTCTTCATTGAAAATCGGCACGATTACGGAGATGACCGGGCGCTGGTCCGGGCCGCGGGTTGCCGCCTGCTTCTCACTCGCCGCCCGGCGCGGGGATGGGACGTCCGGCGGGTTCGATATAGCATGGGACAGGTGAACAGCAGTGGGCGTAGCCGCCTCAGTTTCAGGGTTCATACCGGTTCTCCCCTCGTCCAACTTCCCTCCTTCGCTGTCCGCGCCGCGCTCCCAGGAAGGACCTCCTCTGCCGCAATCGTACTGAAAACTGCAAAGTTGGTCAAGCGAAGACGGGCGGAGTTCCCCGGTCGCGGACGCGGCTGACCGCGGCGCGGGTTGTTGACTGCGCTGCCGCTTCGCTATTCGAGCGCGGGTCAGGGGATGAGGAGCCGCCGCCGGTTGCATGATCGGCGGAAATCGGCTACGCTTTCAACGGCAGCATAGTTCACGATCCCAAGTTAGCCTACCACATTTGCAGACGGAGTGAAGATTGTGGAATGAAGGCGAGGGGGGTTTCTTTATCCTTTCTTGTCTTTCCTCTCTCCTCTGAGAAACGGAGTACGCCTCATGCCTGTATTGCAGCCAGTGCCCCTGGCAGATTACACCAGCCGCATCTTCCAAGCCGCAGGTACGCCGAAGATGACGGCCGATCTTGTAGGGCAGTCGCTGGTCTCGGCCAATTTGGCCGGTCACGACTCCCACGGCGTTATCCGCATCATGCAGTATCTACGCCAGATCGACGAAGACGAAATTCGTCCCCAGGCCACGCCGGAGATCGAGCGCGAGACACCGGTGATGTCGCTGTTCAACGGCCATCGTTGCTTCGGGCAGTTGGCAGCTAAAGTCGCGATCGAGGACGGCATCGGCAAGGCCAGGGGCAACGCGGTGGCGGCGGTGGGGCTGAAGCACTCCGGCCACGTGGGGCGGCTGGGTGAGTGGGTGGGACTGGCAGCCGAGGAGGGGCTGATCGCGCTGGCCTACGCCAACGGCGGTCGTTCCGGCGGGCTGGTGGCGCCTTTTGGCGGCGCCGAAAGACGCATGGGCACAAACCCCGTCGCCGTCGCGATCCCCCTGCAAGACCGACCGGCTGTACTGCTGGATTTCGCCACCAGCGCGGTGGCGGAAGGGAAAGTGCGGGTGGCCCTGAACAGCGGCAAACTGATCCCCGAAGGGTGGGCGCTGGACAAACACGGCGCGCCGACCCAGAATCCGGCAGACCTGTACGATGACGGAATGCTTCTGCCCGCAGCCGGCCACAAGGGCTACAGCCTGGCCCTCCTGTCCGACTTCCTGGGCGGGATTCTGACCGGCGCGGGCGGGCCGAGCCTGCCCGGCACGATCCTGGGAAACGGCGTCCTGTTCGTTCTGCTGAACATTGATGCCTTCCGTCCGCTGGCAGAGTTTTTTGCCGATGGATCGCAGATCGCGGATCGGATCAAGTCCACCAGACCTGCGCCGGGCTTTGATGAGGTGCTTCTGCCCGGCGAGCCGGAGACGCGTTCGGCCCAGACCCGACAGGAGAACGGGATTCCGCTGGACGACAACACCTGGTCACAGATCGTCAGAGCCGCGCTAAAGCTGGGCGTTGCCGGCTTTGCCTGAGATTGTCTGCATGACAGTTCTTGTGTTGAACTGACTGGCGTGATCCCGCCCGCCTAGAGACGGCCTACGCAAGAGCATGGCCTGCAAGCAAACCGGAGTATGCGCATGACGCGGATTTCTACCTCTTCCTGGAGTCTGCACAGAGCATTGGGGTCCCCGCCGCTCTTTGGGCCGGGACAGCCCTTCCCCGCCAACCCTTCTGCGGACGCGGCCATCAGCTTGCTGGACCTGCCGGCCGCGTTGGCCCAGGCCAACATCCAAACCCTGGAGATCGTCCATTTCCACTTTCCCACGGCGGACTCGGCCTACATTGACGAATTGAAGGCCGCAATCGGGGAGGCCGGCATCGAGTTGTTCAGTGTCCTGATCGACGCCGGCGACATCACCCATCCCGATGACGCTGCGCGCGCCGAGGAGATGGCATGGATCCGCTCGTGGCTGGACGTGACCGCCCAGTGCGCCGCTACGCATGCGCGCGTGGTGGGGGGCTGTCAGCTTGTGGAGCGGGGACAAGCTCCGGGTCAGACCGCGTTGGTGGATCACCCGGTCGTGCAATGCAGCGCGCACGGTCTGCGCCACCTGGCCGATTACGGCGCCGCGATCGGTGTGCAAGTGATCACGGAGAACTTCCGCGAGACCACCAGTCGGGCCGATCAAGTGTTGGCGATCCTGGAACTATGCGAAGGTCGGGTCGGGTTGTGCGCCGATTTCGGCAACTACAAGGGCACAGACCGCTACGACGAACTGGCTGCGATCTTTCCCAAGGCCGATTCGGCGCATGTGAAGGCGCTGTACGACGGCAGCGGCAATGCGGATGAGGACGAGTTCCGCCATTCGCTGGCGATGTTGGCAGAGGCGGGGTTCGACGGGCCGATGTCGCTCATTTTTGACACGGCGCTGCACGGGAACAGTTCCGAATGGGACAATCTGGCGCAGATGCGGACCGTCGCCGCACCCTTCTGCGCCTGACGGACATGCTGGCAGGGAAAGCGCGCAAGGGAGTGTCCGTTCAGTCGGACAGTTCCGAAACGTTTGCCGATTTCGCAGTGGCAGTTCTGCGCGGGGCTGTCCGCCAATTCAGATATCCGCCAACGAAAACAGTCCATCGGTTGCGATGGACTGTTCCTTTACTGCTCGGTTGTGCCGCAAGAATGGCTGGCAAGTTCGCCGGGCGGATCAGCCTACCAGGGCGGCATCGAGTACGATCTCGTCCACCGCGGCCAGGGCTTTGGAGATGGGGCAGCCGTCTTTGGCTTGGGCGGCGTAGTCGGCGAACTTATCCGCCGACAGCCCGGGAACTTCCGCCCTGCATGTCAACTCGATCTTGCTGATCGCCGGGCCGTCGGTCAGATGGACGGCGGCCGTTGTGTTGACGCTGGTAGGGGTGAAGCCGTCACCGCTCAGCAGGGCGGAGAGAAACATCGAATAGCAACCAGCGTGCGCCGCGCCGATCAACTCTTCCGGGTTGGTGCCAGGCCCGCTCTCGAAGCGAGAGGCGAAGGAAAAAGGCCCCTCGTAGAGGCCGCTGCCTAGTTTCATCGTACCGGAGCCTTCTTTCAAAGTGCCATTCCAGGTGGCAGAAGCGTTACGCACTGACATGGAGATCCCTCCTGATTGTGTGCCGGTTGTCAAGTTGAGATTTGTGAGACAAGCGCCAAAAGTTTAGCACAGTCCGCCCTGCATATCAAACTTTCCGCCAGAAAGGGTGCATCCGAGATTATTGCATATCCCCCTGGGATCGCGGGCGTCTCGCCGGCGCCCCGCCTAGCTGACAAGATAGGGCGAGAAGCGCGCCAAATATCCTGGATACACCCCATCTGCCGTGCCTGTCACCTGCCAAAACTGAAGTGTGGTATAATTCCTCTGTGCATCGGTCAGGCAAAGCCAACCCCTGGCCGCCTGCCAACAGCGCCAGCCTCCGTCAACGCGAAAGAACGTTTCATTTCGTATAGTAGTCAAGGGGGGGGGTAAAGCGGACAAAGCGGACATTTTTGCAAAATTTTCCTGGAATCCACCCCCTGACAGCCCGCTCAAACAGCGATTCCCGCGTCACGACCCAAAATCCGGGACCCACACCAATTCGCTGCCCGCGCCCCAAAATGAAATCTCGTCCCCAGCTTTTTGGGGCTATCCGAATTTCTTAACTGGCGGGTGGGCGCGTCCTGATATGCTGGCAAATGCGCCTGTGCTTTAGTCAGAACCCATCCCCATGTCCCGAAAGCCACAATTCAGACAACGACTGCGCAAAAATCCTGGATGCACCCGCCAGAAATTCGCATTGGTTTACCGGGCTGCCGAGCCGGAGAGCAGAAGATGGAGATCACCAAAGCAGTCATCACCGCGGCCAGGCGCACACAGCGCAGTCTGCCTTTGCAGATGATCATCGACCGCGATGGCGTAGAGAAGTCGGTGCTGCGCATTCTGGTGGAAGAGGTTATCGACACCGGCGTTGACGAAATCTGCGTCATCGTGCATTCGGGTGACGAGGCCGCCTATGCCGCGACGGTCGGTGAGCACGCCGGCCGCCTCCAGTTCGTTCAGCAGACCGAGCAACTGGGCTATGCGCACGCGGTACACTGCGCGCGGGAGTTTGTCGGCCGCGATGCCTTTTTGCACCTTGTGGGGGATCACCTGTACGTTCGTCCGGACGGTGACCGTTGCGCTGCGCGCGTCGTGGAGGTTGCACGCGCCCATGCCTGCTCCGTCTCTGCGGTGCAGGCCACCCGCGAGACCCTTCTGCCCTATTTCGGCACGGTGGGCGGCCACCGTCTGGCCGGGCAGACGGGGCTGTATCAGGTAGAGACGGTCATCGAGAAGCCCACGCCCACCGAAGCGGAGCAGAGGTTGGTGGCGTCCGGCCTGCGCGCGGGCCATTATCTCTGCTTCTTCGGCATTCACGTCCTCACCGCGACCGTCATGGACATTCTGGACGGCCTGTTCCCCCCGCCGGACGGAGCTGGGACGGAGCACGCAGCACGCAATACGCATTACGCAATGCCAGCCCTTTCCACGACCGGTCTCTCTCTTTCCGCCGCCCTGCATCTGCTGGCCCAGAGGGAGCAGTACCTGGCCCTGGAGCAGCGGGGCATGCGCCTCGACATCGGCGTGAAATACGGTCTGCTCACAGCCCAGATCGCTCTGGCCTTGAACGGGCGCGATCGCGACGAAATGCTGACCCGGCTGCTGGAACTGCTGATGACCCGCTCGATGCAGGAAGGGGAAGAGCGGGGATAGGTTCTCGTTTTCAGTTTCTGACTCTTCGTGAATCCTTGTGTCACCAGTGTCAGAAACTGAAAACTTACAACGTGCAGGTAAGATGAGTACACTGGTCAGAATCATCACCGCCGCGGACCATGAAACGCGCAACCGCTCTCTGGAAGGGTTCGCCCGCTCCGCTTCAGCGGAGACGCTGCTGCAAGAGTGCGCGGCGTTGGACCGGCTGCGCCGTGAGAACGACAACCTGTTTGAACGCGTGCGGGCGCTCCTCTTTCTGCACGCCATTCACAGGTTTCATCTTCCGGGCAAGCCAGGTTTCGCCGCCAGAGGGGTGATCCCTTTCGGCGGTTACGAAGAGCTGCTCAACCGTCGCTTCGAAGAAGCGATTGAGACGTTTCTGCAGCGCCAGTTGCAGGCAGGCCCCAGCGAGTCCCTCTCCAGCGGGTTGGCCGCAGCCTATCGCCAACTTGGATTCCAGACGTTGGCCGATCAGGTGCGGCGCAGTGTGCGCTCTCTTTCGGGCAATCAGTGGATGTTTCGTGTCGGCCATCCGAGCGACCATCCTCTGCGGGTGCTTGCGCCGTTGCGCCGTCCTCTCAACAACGGTCTCTTTCCCCTGCTGCGCGAAACCACGCCGGTGCGCATGGACCTGACGCACAGCGGCTGGAGCGATATTTTCTTCCTGGGCATGGATTTCCCCGAAGGCGCACGCGTGCTGAACGTCTCCATCGACTTGAGCGTGCATGGCGCGGGCCAGCCGCAGAGCCGCGCGCCGCGGCCGCCGGTAGAGGGCTATTTCCGCGTCATCGATCGGCCCGTCCTGCGGCTGGTCAGCGTCGATCTGGAGGCGAGCGCCGAGATCACCACCTTCGCCGAAATTTTCGACTTTGCCCGCGATCATCTCGGCCTGCTGAAGGCGGCGATGATCGCAGCAGGCATCGTGCCGCCGGGTATGGAGGGCGCGTATCAGCCCCTCGCCGACCTGCTGACCCAGTTGGTTGGCCCGGGCAACGGGATCGAACTGGTCAGCAAGGTGAATGACATCCCGAAGGGTTCGCGTTTGGCGGTCTCCACTAGTCTGTTGGCCTGCCTGATCACCGTCTGTATGCGCGCCACCGGCCAGACCCTCTCGCTCACCGACGGACTGAACGAAGAGGAGCGTCGCCTGGTGGCGGCGCGGGCGATTCTGGGGGAGTGGCTGGGCGGCTCGGGCGGCGGTTGGCAGGATTCGGGCGGGATCTGGCCGGGGATGAAACTGATCCAGGGAAAGTTGAGCGCGGAAGGGGATCCGGAATTCGGCGTCAGCCGCGGCAGACTGTTGCCCAGCCATCATCTTTTCGGGCGTGACGAGATCAGCGAAGAGACGCGGCAGGCGCTGCAAGCCAGTCTGGTGCTGGTTCACGGCGGCATGGCCCAGGATGTGGGGCCGATCCTGGAAATGGTGACGGAGAAGTATCTGCTGCGTTCGGAAGAGGAGTGGGCGGGACGCCAGCAGGCGATTGGTACGCTGGACGAGATATTGGGCCATCTGAAGGCGGGCAATGTGGAGGCCATTGGCCAGGCCACGGAACGCAACTTCAGGAAGCCGCTTCAGACGATCATCCCCTGGGCGGGCAACCTCTACACCGACAGGCTGATTCAGCAGGCGCGCGCGGCGTTCGGCGCCAATTTTTGGGGCTTCTGGATGCTGGGCGGGATGTCCGGCGGCGGCATGGGCTTTATCTTTCATCCGCTATACAAGGCCGCGGGCATGGTTCGCCTGCAGGAGATTATGCAGGAGACAAAGGCCCGCATGGAACGGGCTGTCCCCTTTGCCATGCAGCCGGTCGTGTATGAGTTTGCGATCAACGAGCGGGGAACCTGGGCCGAACTACAGGGGGAGGGCGGCGCGCTGATGCCGCCGGACTACTATCGGCTGACCGTCCCCGATATGATGCGGCAGGATCCGTGGCTGCTCTCGGCGGGCCAGCGGGCAGAGCTGGACCGTTTCGGGACGGCCAGCCGCACCGACCCGGCCCTGGTTGACATCCTGCCGTCGCTCTTTCAGCGCATGTTGCCCCAGGAGCAGGAAGCGAACCCACAGGATTCGCTGGCGGCCGTGCTGGCTGCCAACGCCTTTGACCGCACGCAACATGAACAGATTCGCGGCGACCTGCGCAGCGGGCGCATCGGGCTGGCCCAGAACCGCTTGCCCACGCGCAGCTTGATCGAAGAGGTGGACCCGGCAGAGATAGCCGATGCGACCGCGGGTCTGCCTGACCATCTGCATGAAATCGGCGCGGCCGCGCTCAGAAACGGAGAGGTCGCAGTCGTTACGCTGGCCGGGGGCGCGGGCAGCCGTTGGAGCCAGGGCGCGGGCGTGGTCAAGGCGCTGAACCCGTTTGCGCGCCTGGCAGGCAAGCATCGCAACTTTATCGAAATTCACCTGGCCAAGAGCCGCCTCAGCAGTCAACTTTGCGGCATGCCCCTGCCCCATATCATCACAACCAGCTATCTCACGCACCGCGCCATCGCCGACTTTCTCCGCCGCCGACCCCAGCAGTTTGGGCACTTGGCGGCGGAGGAACAGCTGCACGACGCCGACGACTATGGATATGAAGGCCCGCTCCGGCTGTCCGCGGGGCGCAGTATCGGCCTGCGCATGGTGCCGATGGTGCGGGATCTGCGCTTCGCCTGGGAGGAAACGCACCGCCAGATCCTCGATGTGCAGGCGCAGAAGGTGCAGGAGAGCCTCCACAGCGCGTTGTTAAACTGGGCGCGTTCGCAGGGGGAGGGCAGCGACTACATCGACAACCTGCCCGACCAGTGCATTCACCCCGTGGGCCACTGGTATGAGTTGCCGAACCTCTTGCGCAACGGCGTTCTGCGCAAGCTGTTGGAGGAGCGTCCGCAGCTTCAGTATCTGATGATGCACAATATCGACACGGTTGGCGTCAATGTCGATCCGGCCCTTCTGGGCCTGCATATCAGCACCCAGGCGACGATGACCACCGAAGTGATCAACCGTCATCTGGAGGACCGCGGCGGCGGCCTCGCGCGCGTCGACGGCAGGATGCGCCTGGTGGAAGGGCTGGCCCTGCCGCGCGAGGAGATCGAGTTCGGTCTGACCTTCTACAACTCCAACACATTCTGGATTCACATTGACCGCTTGCTGGCTGTTATGGGCCTGGATCGGGCTGCCCTGAGCAACGAAAACGGCGTGGCCGACGCGCTGCGGCGCCTGGCCGCGCGCATGCCCACTTACGTTACGCTCAAAGAGGTGAAGAAACGCTGGGGACAGGGCCAGGAGGACATCTTCCCCGTCACCCAGTTCGAGAAGCTATGGGGAGATATGACGGCGCTGCCGGAGATGGATTGCGGCTATGTGGTCGTGCCGCGACAGCGCGGCCAACAACTCAAGGAAGTGGCGCAGTTGGACGGCTGGCTGCGGGACGGCTCCGCCGCCTACGTGGAAAAGCTGTGCGATTGGGCGGACTAATCAAACCGATTCGCTTTATGCGAGAACCGGATTGGGCGCATCCGGCAGATACTGATAGCTGGGATCCTCTGTCTGCTTATCCAGAATGGCGATGATCTCCCGCCACGAGGCCACGAGACCGACGGAGCAGGGGGGCAGATCATCCTCTATCGCTCTGTGTAGTCTGCCCAGCTTGTAACAGGGCACCGCCGCGTACATGTGGTGCTCGATGTGAAAGTTCATGTGCCAGTAGAGGAAGCGCACGAACGGGTGCAGAATGATCGTGCGCGTGCAGAGCCGGTAATCGGGTATGTTGTCCATCAGGCCCACGTGCTGCGTGTTGTTGCAGAGGAAGAGCAACCAGCCGCCATAGAAGGGCGCCAGCGTAACCAGAACCGGCAGCAGCCACAAGTCGAGCGCCAACCAGAAGCTAAGCGCCAGCGAAACGACTGTCAGAAGAAGATGGCCGACAAACAGGACGCGCGCCCAGTTGAACAGGCGCTGGCGCTTTGCCGGTTCGGCCGGCGGGAACAATATATTCTCCCATTCCCCTTCCAGCTGTCCAACCGAGAGACGAGCCACCCCCTTGACGCGCTGGACAAGCCCCCACGGGTTGATCACCGCGGCTTTGAGAAAACTGTTCAGCGTGATCTCGACCGGCAGCACGACCTCAAGATCGTCGGGCGGATGCAGCGTGTACTTGTGGTGTTCCTGATGGCTCGCCCAGAAATGGACATGATTGTACAGGCCGAGGAAGCTGAACACCCGCAGAAAGAACTCGTTCAGGAACTTGCTGCGGAAGACCGAACGGTGACAGAGTTCATGGAAGCCGTTGAGCAGAAAGGCGTAAAAGGTGCCATGCAGGAAGAGGATCGGGATCAGCGCCAGCCAGGCTCCCACCTGCACGACGTACCAGGCCGCCGCGCCGGTCAACGCCAGCAGGCCCAGATGGCCGAGCGTCTGCGCCAGGCCGAGCAGATCGCTGCGTTGATTCAGCTCCGCCAGAGTCGCTCGGTCGACCGGCGATCTGTACCAGTTGATTTTGGATTGCACAGGTCCGTATGTCATATCCGGCAGTCCTTTCCGTTGCGTGAATCCCGTGTATCCGTGCTGTCCCCGCGGGCAGACGACCGCTGGGACGGTGAAGTGGGAAAATTGTAACTGATTTTCCGCGGACACGCAACCGAAAATTGCGGTTCAGGTGCATCCCAAGATATGGGTTTGCCCCTAGCTTAACTTTCTGCCAGCTTGACCGGGCTTGGTGGCCTCACTGGTCAGGATGCGCCAGATCAGGCGACACGCTCACCGAACCTCGCATCTCCCCTTTTCAACTCAGATATCTACCCTGAGGGCGCTCACCTTCGCGGTCACGACGCCTGCAGGCAACTTCGCCAGCACATCCAGATACGACCACCAGTGTTCAGATGTAACATCGGCTTCGGTCTCTCGCCATCGGGCAAGATCTGCGATGGACTGAATGGCCCGGTAGAAGCGATGCGCATGTTAGAGTAATTTCTTGTCTGCGTTCGCCAGCCGTATCTGCTGTTCAGTTGTCAAGAGATGTCCATCTCGGTGCAGTTCGCTGCGAGTCATCAGCATCTGCAAATGCTCCATGCCGCTGGCGTCAGGAAAGTCAATGTCTGCTTCGTACGCGGACAAGCTCTCCTCAATTGCTGTCATGATTGAACTTCCTCCGATTTGGCCGCCGCCGAATGTCGAAACACCTGGAGTCAGCGGCGGCCAAAATGCCCAATCTGTCAAAAGCAGACTAGCTCAGACAAAAGTCAGGGCACGCCCGCGATTCGCTGCATTTCGTATTGCGTAATCCGTATAAAGGACATCGGTTTCGCACGGAATCCATTCTAATGTAAATCCCAAATGAGACCAAGAGCTTGAGAGTTTCGCAGGTGCGGGCGGGACGCCCGCGATCCCAGGGCACATCCCGCGCGCAAAGTCTTGTTGTCAAGCGGAATCCACACTAGCCGCTGACCTGCAAGGCGGGCATCAGTTCCGGTGCAGCCACGACAGAGAATGCGATCTGCCCGTCCTGTCCATCGGCGACGATATGATGGCCGCTTTGCACGCGCCCGTCCAGAATCTCCAGCGCCAGCGGGTCCGCCACCAGATGCTGAATGGCGCGTTTGAGCGGCCGCGCCCCGTAGGCCAAATCATAGCCATTCTGGACGATCAACGCTTTGGCCTCGTCGGTCAGTTCGAGCGTGATCTCCCGCTCCGCCAGCAGCGCGCGCAGCCGACCCAGCTGAATCTCCGCAATGCCCTTCAGATTCTCGGCGGACAGGCTGTGGAAAATCACGATGCCATTGACGCGGTTGAGAAACTCCGGGCGGAACTGCTGGCGCATGGCCGTCAGTACGCGGCGCCCGACCTCTTCATCCAGCCCGGCGACGTCCACAATGAACTGGCTGCCAATGTTGCTGGTCATAATGATCACCGTGTTGCGAAAGTCGACGGTTCGGCCCTGTCCATCGGTCAACCGTCCGTCGTCGAGCGCCTGCAACAGCACGTTGAACACCTCCACGTGGGCCTTCTCGATCTCATCGAAGAGGACGACCGAGTAAGGCCGCCAACGCACGGCCTCGGCCAGCTGGCCGCCTTCGTCGTAGCCGACATAGCCAGGAGGCGCGCCGAGCAGGCGGGCGACGGAATGCCGCTCCTGATACTCGCTCATGTCGATGCGCACCAGGTTGTGCTCGTCGTCGAAAAGATATTCGGTCAGCGCCCGCGCCAGTTCCGTCTTACCCACACCTGTCGGGCCGAGGAAGATGAAGCTGCCTATCGGTCGGTTCGGGTCTTGCAGACCGGCGCGGCGGCGGCGAATCGCGGCCGCGACCGCGCTGACGGCCCGCTCCTGGCCGACCACGCGGCGGTGCAACTCTTCATCCATGCGCACCAGCCGCTCCCGCTCTCCTTCCATCAGCTTGTTGACAGGAATGCCGGTCCACTCGCTGACGACAATAGCGATCTCATCGTCGTCGACCTCCTCCTTGAGGAGCGCACCGGCGGACTGCAAGGCGGCCACCCCCTCCGCGGCCGCGACGATCTGCTGTTGCAGTTCATTCATGCGCCCGTAGCGCAACTCCGCGGCCCGCTGCAAATCGTAGTCCCGCTCCGCCTGCTCGATGTCGGTGCGCAGTTGCTCGCTCTCCTCCTTCAACGTGCGCAACGCCTGCATCGCGGCGCGTTCGGCCTGCCAGCGAATCGAGAGTTCGGAGCTGGTCTCTCGCAGGTCGGCCAACTCCTTTTCGAGCGCATCCAGACGTTGCTTGCTGGCCTCGTCCGACTCTTTGCGCAGGGCCTCGCGCTCGATCTCCAATTGCATCACCTGACGCTCCAACTCATCGAGCGCTTTCGGCTTGGAGTCGATCTGCATACGCAGTCGGCTGGCAGCCTCATCGACCAGATCGATCGCCTTGTCCGGCAGTTGACGGTCGCTGATATAGCGGTGACTGAGTTGCGCGGCGGCGATGACCGCGCCGTCGGTCACGCGCACGCCGTGATGAACTTCGTAGCGTTCCTTCAGCCCGCGCAGGATCGAGACAGTATCCTCCACCGACGGCTCACCCACAAAGACCGGCTGAAAACGACGCTCCAGCGCCGCATTCTTCTCGATATGTTTGCGGTATTCGTCCAGCGTCGTGGCGCCAATCGCATGAAGTTCGCCGCGAGCCAGCATCGGCTTGAGCATGTTGGAGGCGTCCATCGAACCTTCGGCTGCGCCCGCGCCCACAAGGGTGTGCATTTCGTCAATGAACAGCAGGATCTTGCCGTCGGCGTCTTGGATTTCGTTCAGAACCGCCTTGAGCCGCTCCTCGAATTCGCCGCGGTACTTGGCCCCGGCGACCAGCGCGCCCAGGTCCAGCGCCACCAGCCGCTTATTCTTCAGCGTCGTCGGCACGTCGCCGTTGATGATGCGCTGCGCCAGACCCTCGGCGATGGCAGTCTTGCCCACGCCCGGCTCGCCGATCAGCACAAGGTTGTTCTTGGTGCGGCGACTGAGGATCTGCACGACCCGGCGGATCTCCTGATCGCGCCCGATGATTGGGTCCAGGTTGCCCTTGCCCGCCTCGGCGGTCAGGTCGCGCCCGTACTTGACGAGGGCTTCGTACTGGGCTTCCGGGGGGTCTGGTTGGTGACGCGCTGGCTGCCGCGCACCTTGGCCAGCCCTTGCATGATGCCGTTGTAGTCGATGCCGTTGCGCTCCAGCAGTTTACGGACATCGCCGTTGCGGGCGGAGGCCATCGCCATCAGCAGATGCTCGTTCGAGGTGTATTCGTCCTTCATGTTGGCGGCGATCGTCTCGGCCTCTGCCAGAAGTTGCGCCAACTCGCGCCCGATCCGCAGTTCCACGGCGCTGCCGTTGACGCGGGATTTGGCGGCCAACAGTTGTTCGACGCCGGCCTCAAGGCTGTCCCTGTCTGCCCCCATGCGGTCGATCACCGCCGGTACGACGCCCCCTTGCTGGCGCAGCAGCGTCAACAGGAGATGGGCAGGGTCGATGCTGGCGTGTCTGTATTCCTAGGCCTCACTCTGGGCCTCGATGATTGCGTCTCTTGCCTTCTCGGTCAGGCGGTCAAATCGCATTGATCTCTCCTTTTCATTTCCACTCCGTATTGCTCATCCCGCGCGCGAGTCTTTGTCTGCAACGACGCTCGCCGTATTTGTCTGATCGCAGTATAGATGTTGTGTATCACACGGACATTTGCGGAGTGTAAGAAAAAGGTAAGAGGGCTGGGGGAGCTGGCAGCGCCGCTCGCTAACCACTTATCACGGGCGTTTCAAGGTGGGAAAGTCGGCGTGATGTGTGATGCGGGGGGCGCGTTTGGAGCATCCATCTGGGTAAACGCCACCAAGCTAAGCAGCGCGCCGCTCAGGAAGAAGAAGAGGGCGCACAGAGCCAGCACCTTGAAGAGGGGACGGCTAACGCGCTGCAACGGTCGCTGCCACAGGAGCGGGACAAGCGACAGGGCGAGCAAGAGTCCACCGGCCAGCATTCCCGCCGGCAGTCGGGGGATCGGGTTGAGCCAGGGGGAGCGACTGATCTGCTGCGCGGCCTCCGGCGACGGCACAGGCACGGAAATCTCTGCCAGCACGTCGTCCATCCCCCTGCGGCGCACATATACCGACACGTTCCACTCGCCATCGCGGTTGAGGAATGCGCCCTCTGCGCCGAAGACATCCCCGCCCATTTCGGCCAGATCGAGGCGCGCCTGTCCCATCTGTCCCGATGCGTGCTCAAAGAAGAGACGCACCAGTTGGACCTCGCCAATCTCGGACGCGTCCGGGTGGGAAAGATGCACTCGATAGCGGTTGTGGCCCACCTGATTCGGCGTCACCTGCACGTGGATAGCCAGGTCGCTCTCATAGGTCATTTCGTTGAAGGGCAGCGACGCGGCGGCCTGCGTTGCCGGGCTGGCAATTGGGGGCGGCGTCTGCACCAGCACAGCCACCGAAACCAGCAGGACAACCGCCATGCCGGCCTCCACAGCTACGCGACGCACGAAATAACTCATCTTACGCGCCTGCGAGACGGTCTCGGCCGCCTGCTGCACAGCGCGATTGTTCAGGAAGGCCAATGCCATGATAGCGGCGACGATTCCCAGCTTGATGAGAAGAACCTGCCCGTAGGTCGTGCTAAGCAGGCTGCGGAGAGTCGGCAACTGAACGAAACTGCTGAACAGGCCGGTCAGCGCCAGCGCGAAGACCGCCCCCTGCGCGCTGAGCGAGTAGCGCCGCAGCAAGCGGATCAGTCCATCCGGGTCGGGCACTGCCGGCAGGCGGCGTATCCGCAACAGCAGCAGCGCGAGGAAGAGCAGTCCACCGGCCCAGACTGCGGCCGCGATGAGATGAACCAAATCGGCGACAATTGCCCAGCCGCTGCCGCGCGCGGCGGCCGCGTGGCTGCTGGCGGAAAAGGTCAAGAGGGCGGCCCCCGTCAGCAGCGTCGCCCAAGTTCGCTGCGGAAACGCCCTTTCCCATGTACGCTCGCCGCTGAACAGGAAGTCGGACCAGCCGCTGCTCACGACCATGATCGCAACCACGAATATCCACGCGTTCGGGCCGTAGTACAGCGTGCCGCCCAGCCCAAGGCCGCATAGCCCCAGGTAAAGCATAAAGGCAGATGCCGCGATCCGGCGCACCCGGCCGGACGGAATGGCGGTAGGGAAGAGAATATCAGCCCAGCCGTTGCGAATGAGCAAAGGGATGGCTCCCGCCAGCAACGTTTGCCGCATCAGGACCAGTCGACCCGGACGGGTGGCGAGCAGCAGTTCGAGAAATTCACCAATCCCGCCCAGGCGCAGGGCCTGTAGGAGAAGTTGCAGCCAGCCGCCAGCGATCAGCCCGATTACTCCGGCCAGAGCCGTTGCCTCAAGAGTCCTGACGACGATCTCACCGGCGCTATCTTCCTTGCGCGCGGTCGAAAGTGGAAATAGCCAGCGTATAAGAATTGGGCCGACAAGCAGCGCCGCGCCGAGCAGAGAGAGCCAGCGGAAGAGCGCATCGGAGAGGGGCGGCAGTCTGTCCACGCGGTCGTCGGCGACGGCCACGCCGCTGCCCGCGGGGCGGGTGCCATCCGCGTTCAGGATTGTGAGGGGGAAAGAGCCGACCCATTCGTGGCCGTCAACGCTGGAGAGTGTCTGCCAGACGACTGTGTAGAAGCCCGGCTCGATTTTCTCCAGCGGCAGGGTCAGGTGGGTGGGGTCAGCGGGGTCGAAAACCGGTGTGCCCGTGGGTATCGCTGTTCCGTCGGCGCGCAGGATGCGGGCGCCGGTGAAGGTCTCCTCCAGCGGCTCGCTGAACCAGAACTCGATGGCCGCGGGCGGCTGCGAAAGCGCCGCGTTCGGCGGCGGGTCGGCGCGCACGAGCAGCGCGTGGGCCTGGGCGGGCTGCGGCCATAGCAGCGGGACGATGAGGAGCGCAAGTACCGCGGCAAGCCATAGCGCAGTGCGCAGTGCGTAGTGCGTAGACCCGTCGCGTCGACAAGGTATACCGATAAGACTAACGCTCCTGCGCGCGCTTTGGGTGCAGGGACGCATTGCGCCGATGTCTGCGCCCCCGCCCCACCAGGAACGCGCCGAGGAGCAACATAAGCGGTGCGGAGCTGCCCACACAAGGCAGAGCCGGATTCTCCGAGTCGGAAGATGCTTCGCTGTCCTCGGAAGCCACACTATCAGCGGTTGGAGTCGCTTCTGGCACGGCTTGACTCGGCTGTGTCGTGTTGGTCGGCGAGGGTTTGGGGGCTTGCGCGACAGCCGTTGGCGTGTCGGCCTCCGACGCAGGGTTGCCGGCGCGGACCGTGAATCGGAACTCGCCGTCGGCGTCATCGCCGTCGTCTGCGGAAAGTGTGCGCCAGCGCACGATATAAACGCCGTCGGCCAGGTCCGCTTGCAGCGAGACGGTCATCAGTTTGCGATCGTCATCGTCAATGGCGGCGTCGTCCAGATCGACCCTCTGTTCATCGGGGCCGTACACCTCCAGGCTGTTCTGCCCTTCACGGCGGAACAGTTCCTGGGTAAACCAGACCTGCACCTGCTGCGGACTCTGGTCAACGACTTCATCGGCGGCCGGCACGGAGCGTTCGTAATCGGCATGGGCCAGTACTACAGTGATCAGTGGGTAGTGGATAGTGGCCAGCAAGACTGCTATCCACAGCAGCTTGACAGTGCCTCGACGCATCTGCCTCGCAGGCATGGGCTATCCTCCGTAGCTGTGGTCATGACCGTCGTCGTCATTTTGCTAGGAATCGTCATCGTCGCCGTGGTCGTCATCGTGTCCGTCGTTGTCGTCATCGTGTCCGTCGTTGTCGTCATCGTGTCCGTCGTTGTCGTCATCGTGTCCGTCGTTGTCGTCATCGTGTCCGTCGCTGTCGTCTCCGTGGCCTTCAGCGGATTGGCCTTCCTGGTCTGAATCCTCCTCAGGCAACTGGGTGCGCTCGAACCAGTCGGAGACGCTGCCGGAGAAATGGTGTTGCGCTTCATGCGCGGCGAAGGCAAGAGGCACGGCGCTCTCCAGGTCATCGTCGGCCAGCGCTGCTGCAAGCTGCGTGAGCGTTTCGACAAGCGCCGTTCCCTCTTCCGCCAGCTCTTGCGGCCAGACGACGGCGGAAAGCAGGGGCACAAGGCGCTTGATCTGTCCGGCATCGCCCGGCACGATGCCCTCCCCTTCATGCAGACGCTTATGCAGTGCATGAATGTCGATCTGATCCAGCAGATAGACGGCCGCGATGGTGTCAAAGATGGGATACGCCAAACCTTGAGCGGCTATTTCGTCCTGATACACATCCAGTTCTGCGATCCGACTTTCAAGGCCGGCGATGCGCGCGGTCAGCGATTCGAGGCTGGGGGCTTCCTCCTCCTCGCTCGCTGTGTCGCCATCGTCCGCCAGAGATGCGGCCAGCCCGGAATTCGCAAAGTAGAACACGATGGCTGCGGCAACGAACAGAAATAGGACGATGAGGCGGCTCGATCTTAGTAACTGTCCGCAAACAACGTAGCGATTTCAATCAAGCTTGGACTGGTCTGTCGAACGAAACCGTTAAGTTAAAAACGGACAGTTACTTAGTACTTGCATAAGTGACTCCTTTTGCACTGGGAAACCGGCAACTTCTGGCAGACGGGGGAGTTGACGCGTTGTAACGTCTCAAAATTATACCAGATGGCGACAACTGGTTGTGGTGCGTTCGCCAAGAAAAGGGGATGCGTGGGGATCAAGAAAAGGGAGATGACATCGCAATTGCACGCCCAACGATGTCATCTCCCTTTGCATTCAGGTCGGGGCGAGAGGATTTGAACCTCCGACCTCTTCAACCCCATTGAAGCGCGCTACCGAGCTGCGCTACGCCCCGACACAGGCATGAGTATATCACGCGGCGATAGCCCTGCAAAATCGGATCGCGCACTAGGGGTTACATCCGAAATTTTTGGGCGATGATGGCAGGAGCCGTTGCGTTGGCAGGTTGGCCTGGGGTGCATCCCAGATTTGGGGTTGTCCAGAGTAGCGGGCTGAGCATCCCAGCGTAACTCCCCAGAGGTAGCCAGAAACTCGCCCCCATTTTGGGATGCACCCTTGGCTTGACCTGTAGTTGACAGAGGAAGAGATTCCCAGGTCTGGATGCGGACGTTTTGACGGCGGGTTTGACAGTTTTTTGTAGTGGCGCGCCAATGGAAGACAAGTCCGCCAAAAAATCTTCAAAAGGAATGGTTGGATGCGCTACCGCTTCGCGCGCCTAGAGGGCACCCGAGCGCCAGTCATGAATACGCTACCGCTCCGCTATATGAGCGCCATTCTACTAAACGTTCAGGGAAAAATGTCCGCTTTGTCCGCTTTTACCCCCCCCCCTCTCGATTACTATACGAAGGGGAACGTCTCTTTTGCGTTTGCGGAGGCCGTCGCTGCCGGCAGGCGGCCAGGGAGTGCAACGGGGTCTGGCTCGGCCGGATGCCTGCACGTCAGACATTGTACCACACTCTTGTACTGGTGTGCGGCCGGGCCTCTCACAGGGTGCATCCCAAAATGGGGGCGAGTTTCTGGCTACCTCTGGGGAGTTACGCTGGGATGCTCAGCCCGCTACTCTGGACAACCCCAAATCTGGGATGCACCCCTCTCACAGGGCGTATCCCAGATCATTGGGAAGATTTGCCTGACCATTGGCGGCTTCGACCAGGTCGATGGGTTTGGCCTCACTTGACGGACAATCAATTGGCATGCACCCACAATAATCCTGGATACACCCGCACTAGGGGTTACATCCCAAATATTGAGCATACATTGTCAGAACCAGGATACGCGGGATTTGTGGATGGACAGGATGGCAGGCGATGGGTGAGAGGATACCGGTTTCGGGCGTTCAGGAGGATTGTTGGCGCAGGCGGGCCAATTCGGCTGCCATCGCTTGCATCCGTTCTTCGGCTTCTCGGCGGGCGGCTGCTTCGTCTTCTGCTCGCTGCTCTGCCAGGGCCGCCTGTTGCTCTGCCCTTTCGGCCCTGGTGACAGCGATCTGAAAATCGGGTATGACAAAGCCTGAATACACCTCGCCCAGAGCCAACTCCGCCAGTTCCGGTTGCCGCTGCAGATCCTCCAGCCGAAACTGAAAGCCGGGCAGCACTTCCGAGTGGATCACTCCACCGGCATCGAGCTGGATCTCCTCGTAGCGACCCGCAGCCGTGAGTCGGTAGAAGTGCATGTGTTCGCCGCTGGGGTCGAGAATAGTGTACTCCTTTACCCCGGCCAGCGCATAGTCCCGCTTCTTCTCCTCGGTGTCCCGCCGCACCTCTATCTGCGTGGAATCGGACAGAAATTCCACAACGGCGTCGCAGACCCCTGCAAAGGAGCGCTGGTCAATGCGTCCCCAAGAGACCGGGTTGCTATGCAGAATTATGCCGATGTCTGGCTTTCGCACCGCTCTACGCGTCGCGGCCGGCTCCTCAGAGTCCATCATCGTCATGAAAAAGCCGGTCTCCATATTGATCAGTTCTGCGATCTCGTGCGTTTCCAAGAAACGGCGCAAAAGGTCGAGAAACCAGTTTCCCAGATCAAGCTGAGGCTTATTGGACAAGGGCTTGGCCTCCAGTATGCCGTTGTTCCATTCATAGCTGACGTCGATGTCAGGGTAGGGATGTTCATACCACTTGGCCCAGTATTCCTCTAAGGTGACGCGGCGACCATCGTCGGGCGCCAACGGATTGACAGGCGTGTCGGGCGTCGCAGCATGTGTTTGAGCGGCCCCGCTCGATTGGGTTGAATCTACCTTGGTTTGAATTGGATCGCGCAAGGCTTCTCTGGATTCCATTTTAAGTTTTGTCCTGTTGATCAGTTGGCCGAGAGGTTTTCGGGAAAAAATCCCTTCCTCCGGCATAGCGACTGCGCACAGCACAACTGATTTAAGCGCATTCTATCACGATTCCCGTGCCTGATCCTAGCGGCGAATCTCAGCCCCTTGTCCTTCTGCTTGCGTCGCGATCATCAGTGACGCGCGCTGTAACCCGCATCCGGCATCTGGACGGTCAACCACCCAGACGGGAGCCGACAAAATCCGGTGCGCCGTTGAGAAATGCGGTAACTGTCATCCGCCTTTTTCCGGCCGGCTGAACCTCATGCAGCGTCAGCAGCCCGTCACCTGTTCCCACGGCGACCAGGCTGTCGGCCGCGACCACAAGGCCGGGCGCGGCGTTGCCCGCGATCACGCCGGTCTGCCACAGCTTGAAGTTGTGCCCCTTCCAACTGGTAAAGGCGGTCGGCCAGGGAGCGTAGGCGCGAATCATGCGCTCGATGCGCTCCGCCGGCAGCGACCAGTCGATACTACCGTCCTGCTTCTTCACCAGTCGGCAGATGGACGGCTCACCGGGCAGATCGGACTGGGCGACCGGCGCGACATCACCGGCCAGCCAGCCGGGGAGCGTCGCGATGAGCAACTCTGCGCCGCGGGCCGCCAGCCGTTGGTCGAGCGAGGCGGTCGTATCGTCCGCCCGGATCGGCAGCCGCGCCTGGGACAGCATCGGCCCGGCGTCCATGCCCTCGTCCATCAGCATGATCGTCACGCCGGTCTCTGTCAGGCCGTCCAGGAGCGCCGCGGTGATGGGGGACGCGCCGCGGTAGGCGGGCAGCAGGCTGGCGTGTACATTCAGGCATCCGAACGTCGGGATCTCCAGCACGGGCCGCGGCAGAATCTGCCCGTAGGCGGCCACAACGATCAGATCCGGCGCCAACATGCGCAGTTCTTCCAGCGTGTCCCGCTGGCCCGACTCCCCGGGCGCGCCACTGTTTCGCAGGCTCTCCGGCTGCAACACAGGCAGGCGCTCTTCCAGGGCGAACGTCTTGACAGGCCCAGCGATCAGCTTTTTGCCGCGGCCGGCCCGTCGATCCGGCTGGGTGACAACGCCTACGACCTGCCAACCGCCCTGCGACGCCGAACCGTGCAGGGCCGACAGCGAATACAGCGCAAAGGACGGCGTGCCCATAAAGACGATGCGAATCGTGTTCTTAACTTCCGTTTGGGGAACTGTCGGCAGATCGACCATGAGCGCTATTGTAGCACATACATCGAAGCTGATCTGAAACTTTCGGCGGAAACGTGCGTAAAGTAATCATGGCAGCATTCAGACGCCTCCCGCGAGGTCTGGATGTTGTGAAGAGTGGGTTATGGGTTCTACCCAGTTGGAAAGACGCTTCCGATCGCATGCAACAGGTTGCCGTCGAAGCCAGATTGTCGGACATTTGGCGGCGACCTGACACGTTCGCAGCGGGCAAAGGGAGAAAAGCCGTGGAAAACAACAAAGACGAGCAGCAGTTCGAAGAGAGTTTCCCGCAGACGGAGCCGGGTGAAGTCGAGGCGGCGGACGCAGAGGCGGTTGACGGTATGGAAGACGCCGGCAGCGGCGCACCAGATGAGCCGACCCCCGCCGAGCAGTTCGCAGACTCGGCCCGCACGCAGGCCGGCGCAGCAGCCGAATCCCTGCGGCGCGGCGAATTCATGCACGATGCCGCCATCGACATATCCGCTGACAGTGATGACCGGTTGATTGCGCTGCTGTGCTATGTTACGCAGGTGTTGATTCCTCTGGTGATGCCGATTCTGGTGCTGTTGAGCGCAAGCAGCAAGAAGCGCCCGTTCCAGCGCTTCCACGCCATCCAGAGCCTGGCTTTGTCGCTGACCTTCATTCTGTTGGGTCTGATGATGGGTATCGGCTCGACGATTATGGCCTTCGTGCCTATCATCGGCTTTCTGATCGTGAGCGTCGTGATCTGCCTCACTCCATTGCTGGTGTTGATGGCCTTCCTGGCCCTGGTTTACTACGGCTATCAGGCCTACCAGGGCAAGCGGTTCGCGATCCCCGGCCTGACGAGCTTTCTGCAGGATCAGAACTGGATCTAATGTATTCTGAAACCACAACCTTTTGCGATGTGCCCGTCATCGGCTGGCTGATCGTGAGCGTCGTGTTCTGTCTCACCCTCCTGCTGGTGTTGATGGCCTTCCTGGCCCTGGTCTACTACGGCTATCAGGCCTATCAGGGCAAGCGGTTCGCGATCCCCGGCCTGACAAGCTTCCTGCAGGATCAGAATTGGATCTAATGTATTCTGAAACCACAACCTTTTGCGATAGCTTCGCAATTGGAACACAGGAATCTCTCATACTCTCGCGAATTTCGCGAGTTCTTGATCTCATTTGCGACTTACATCAGTTTACATGAACTGATGATTCGATGCCATACGACTGTAGATCCCAAATGAGACCAAGAACTTGATAGTAGCGGAAAAGCGGGCGAGCCGCCCGCAAATCTAGGATGAAGGCCGTGTGAAAAGTCTTGGTTTCAAATTGAACTTACATTAAGAGATGTGATCGGAGGAGACGCATGAGCATAGAGCCTTCAGGTATCTTCGCTTTGCAGGTGACGTTACTGCGAAAGGTGTACGGCGACGTGGTGGCCGTGGACGATGTGAGCTTCGAGGTCAAGCGCGGGACTATCTTCTGCATCATCGGCCCCAACGGCGCCGGCAAGACCACGGCCATCGAGTGCCTCGAAGGGCTGCGCCAACCGGATGGCGGCTCGGTTGTCGTCGCCGGACTGGACCCCATAGCCGACCGCGCCAGATTCGTCCACAAGATAGGCGTGCAGTTGCAGGATGTCGGAATCCCCCCGCGCATGAAAGCGCGGGAGGCGCTACGCCTGTTCGCTGCACTCTACCGGACGTCCATCTCCCTGTCAGAGTTGATCGACCAGCTCGGGCTTGACGGCACTCTTTCCAAACCATACGGCTCGCTTTCGGGCGGCCAGAAGCGGCGTGTCAACATCGCGCTCGCTCTTGTGGGCGACCCCGAAATCGTATTCCTGGACGAACCCACCACCGGCCTCGACCCGGAGTACCGCTTCCGGTTCTGGGAGTATCTCAGGAAGCAAAACTCCCGTGGTATGACGATTGTGGCGACCACGCATTACATGGAGGAGGCGCGCGAATACTGCGACGAGGTGCTGCTGATGAACGAGGGTAGGGTAGTGACAGTCGGACCACCCGAGCTCCTTATCGCGGAGTCGGGGCTGGCGGCGAGGGTCGTCCTGCCGAGGGTGGCGCTTGGGACCGACGTAGAGGAAGCCCTTGCGGCCCTGCCAGGCGTCGTCCACGTTCGCACAACGGAGACGAGCCTATACGTGTATGGGGGTGGCAAGGTTTTGGGTACCGTTGCGGACTTTCTGAGCGAGAGTGGCGTTTCGCCCGGCGTAATCGAGACGCGGCCTGCCAATCTGGACGACATCTACTTTCTTGCCATCGGGAATGAACACCTACAAGGAGGACAGGAATGAACAACACAGCCCTTCGCCGACTGATCTATACCGAGCTACTCATGGCGCTGCGCGAGCCTGGGGCCATGTTCATGTCCGTGATACTGCCCTTGGCGGTCTTTCTCGCTCTGGGATTCTCGGTTGGCAACACCGAGATTCCGGTGGAAAGGGACGCTGGCATTGAGGAAATGTTCCACGTGAGAGACGTCCTGCTCGCGGGCAATATCGCTTGGGTGACCGCGGTCTTCGGCATCATCGCGTTGCCGCAGAGGTTGGTGGAGTTTCGCCAACACGGGGTATTCCGGCGTTACAGGGTTACGCCCATGCCATCCTACATGCTCATCATCGCGCCACTGGCGGTGGGCGGCGCGGTCATCCTGTCATCCCTGGCTCTCATGCTCGTCGTGGGATGGCAGGTATTCGACATACGCTTCGTGGGCAACGCGGCGTTGGTGGCGCTGGCGATATTCGTCTCGTACATGGCGTTTGCCGCTTTGGGGACGGCCATTACCGCCCGCATTCGCAACGTAAAGACAGCGTTGGGATTAGGACTTGTCTTGTTCGCTCCCATGTACGTGCTGAGCGGCGCATTCGGTCCGAGGGAGTCGTTCCCTATCGCACTCAGCGTGGTAGGCGACTGGCTGCCCCTGACACACTCTTTTGATCTGCTCACGTACCTCTGGTTGGGCGCGACCTGGGACGCAGAAACGACTGTCGGCTTGCCTATCTGGGTCTCCTTCGCCTACCTGGGAGGGTTGGCGGCCGTCTGCGTCGCCGCCAGCGTACGACTGTTCCGGTGGGACTAAGCTGATACAGTTCGGGCCTCGCGTTCGGTATCATGCTTCACGGATCATATTGCCAGCCTGAACCGCAGAATCAAAGTTCTTGACTTTGCCAGTTCGGTGGAGCTAAAGGGACTCGAACCCTTGGCCACTACAGTGCGATTGTAGCGTTAATGTAGATCCCAAATGAGACCAAGAACTTGATAGTAGCGGAAAAGCGGACGAGCCGCCCGCAAATCTAGGATGAAGGCCGTGTGAAAAGTCTTGGTTTCAAATTGAACTTACATTAGTACGACAACCGCAGTTACGGCGTTAGAGCCTGTTTGAAAAGGGTAAAGCTAAGGGCAAAACGGCGCAATTGATACGAATTATGGCGTGCAGATGAAGGATCTGACTGCTTTCCGACGGTTGTTTTCGGCCTATCTGGGCGATACGCGTTACTTTTCAAACAGCTTCTTAGAGAAAATCAGAGGTAGACGAGGCATCAAAATGGCGTAGGCGACAGCTGTAGCGAGCCTATTCTACCGCCCATCTGTCCAATTCGTACAGTCCAATGACTCTTCTGCTTGCCCTGATCCACCCTCATTTTCGCAGATAGAACCACATTTCACTGAACTGCGGTTGTAGTATTAGAACACCTCTTCTTTCTACCGTGCGTTTGCATTGAAAATACGCTTTTCCCCTTGCGTATCGCGTAAGAGACGACGAGACGCAAGGGACGCCTACTGGCCCCCCAAGGTGCAGCACTTGCGAAAAGTCTTTGTGCCCAATTGAATTCACATTAGCTGAAGGGAGCGAAGAGGAGAAAAGACCTCGCAACTCACTTTTCGATATACCTTTCACGCCGAAAGACCGGGCATGCAATGGCGGTTGCTCGGTCTTTTGCATTTCTTGGGGGACATTTCAGTTGCGCGTCGGCTGAATGTCAGCTTGCTGTTAGGTAACGGCCCTGAATTCGCCTATACTGAATGGGAAGTCAGGAATCAGATTGCGCGCCACGGATGGGAGCGTCAGCGCAGGCAGAGCCGGGGCAAACTTGTAATCTCTTTCCCCCAGAGTGACCGGAGGAGACCGTGTTGAACGAAAACATCAATGAACTGCTTCGTTGGGCGTGGATTGTCGTAGCCATATTCTTTTTCGTGACGGAGGTATTCACCGCCGGGATCGTGCTGCTCTGTTTCGGCATCGGCGCGCTCGGCGCGGCATTGGTGGCCTTTCTGGGAGCGGGCCTGGCATGGCAGATCTTGACCTTCATCGTTGTTTCGGCAGTTGTCGTGCTGTTGGCGCGGCCCTTCGCCGATCGCATTTCGCGGCCGGGCGTTCAGCAGATCGCCGGCAACCGGATGATCGGCAAGTGGGCGGTCGTCCTGCAAACGGTTGACCCGATTGCCAACACAGGCATGGTGCGGCTGGAAAGCGAGAGATGGCGCGCCGAATCGCTGGATGGAGAACAACTGGAGGTCGGAGAAGTCGTGAAGGTATTGGGCGTAGACGGTGTGCGCCTACAGGTTCGGGCAGCGGACAACGCGGTCGATAAAGAGCAGGCGGATTCGGAGGAGCAGAGCGAGCCCGCCGCATAGCAAAGGAGAAACGAAATGTCAGCAGCAATCGTGCCAATTATCATTCTGGCGGTCCTCGCCCTGTTCGTGTTTATTGTTGCCATTGCCAGCATTCGCATTGTGCAACCATACCAGAAGGGGGTTGTCGAGCGGTTGGGGCGCTACCAACGCACAATCCAGCCGGGCCTTACTCTGATCATCCCCTTCATTGACTCGATTCAGAAGGTGGATATGCGGGAACAGGTCGTTGACGTGCCGCCCCAGGAGGTAATTACGAAGGACAATGTGGTCGTCACCGTCGATGCGATCGTCTACTTTGAGGCGACCGACCCGGTCAAGCTGGTCTACAATGTAGCTGATTTCTACAACGCGGCCACCAAACTGGCGCAGACGAATCTGCGTAATGTGGTCGGCGAACTGGAACTGGATGTCGCCCTGACCAGCCGCGATCATATCAACGCCAAGCTGCGCGAGGTGTTGGACGACGCCACCGACAAATGGGGTGTGCGCGTCGTGCGCGTGGAGATCAAACGCATCGACCCACCCGCCGATGTCACCCAGGCGATGCACGGACAGATGAGGGCCGAACGCGAGAAGCGAGCCGCGGTTCTTGAGGCCGACGGCGATCGCCAAGCCCAGATTCTGTCCGCGGAAGGCCAAGCGGAGGCGGTCAAACGGGTGGCCGACGCCGAGCGCTATAAGCTGGAAGTGGAAGCCACCGGTCAGGGAAACGCCATTACGACCGTTTTCAACGCCATCAAAGACGCGGAACCGGACGACAAGCTGATCGCCATTCAGTATCTGGAGGCGCTGAAGGTAATGGCCAACGGCGAAGCCTCAAAGATTTTTCTGCCCTACGAGGCGACCGGGGTGATGGGCGCGCTGGGAGGCGTGAGGGAGTTGTTCAACGATAAGAACGAGAACGGCAGTAGCAGCCAGTAGCCAAGATCAAGAAATGGAGAAGTGAGGTGTTCTCTCTCCTCACTTCTCCTTTCTCGCCCCTACGCCTGCCCCACGCGCATGACCTCGAAGATGCGCCGCTGCGTCGCCTGCGCCGTGGCAGCCACGACGACGAGCACCATCACCGCGATGAAGATGATCGTTAGCTGGGTGATCTCACCCTCGGCGATGACCGGCAGCATCGGCGGCAAGATCGCCTTGGAGTCGGCGGCGCTGCGGAAGAAGGGCGTGAACAGAACCGAGACCCAGACGCCGATCACAGCGCCGGCCGCAGTCCCGTAAATCACAAGCATGGCGTATTCGACCGCAAGCTGGACGATCAGTTGACGGCGCAGCGCGCCGATCGCCCGCAGCACGCCGAACTGGTAGAAACGCTCGCGCAGCGACGCATAACTGTGCATCAGAAAAGCGAGCACAGCCATCAACGCCGCAGACAGAAAGCCGACCGTCAGCGCGCCGAAGACGCCGACCCGCTCCAGGCGCGCCTTTTCTTCGGCGAGCGTTCCGACCACATCGTGCCAGCGCAGCGTCTCGATGCCTCCGATGCGCAGCTTGCGGCGCACCTCCTCGCCGCGGTCGTTGTCCGGGGAGCGCAGCCAGACCTCATAGGGGTAGATCGCCCCGCCGATCAGATGCAGATAAACCAGATTGGCGATCATCACGATCTCATCCTGCTCGACCGTCGGGAAGTAGTCGTAGACGCCGCTGATGAAGAAATCGGTGCGCATCGTGATGCCAGGCTCCAGAACGACCCAAATATCCAGGCGGTCGCCGATGTGCAGCAGGTGCTCGGTCAGAAACTCGCGCGAGACAAGCACCGCCTCCGGCGCGGCGGCCAGCCGGTTCATCAGGCCGCCCAGCGAGTCATCGGCGAAGTCCGAGCGGAACCAGGAGACGGACGAGAACTCGGCCCGGTCCACGCCCATCATTCGTTTCTTCTGGCGGCGGGTGGAAGAGGTCAGCCCTTCGATGCGCGCGCCATAGTTGCCCACCCGTATCGCGCGTTGCGCGTCGAACCTCCCGGCAAACCAGGAGAGTTCGGGGGTCCAGTCGCCGCCGGTCTCGCCCTCGGTGATCGGCAGAAAACGGAAGTCGCCACCGGCCTGGTACTTGATGCGATCCACCAGCCACTCATCCATGCTGGCGGCCAGAGAGTGGGTATAGATGCCCAGTCCCAGGCAGATGATCACCAAAAGCAGAGGGTTCAAATAGCTGTGTCCCTGGCGCCCCAACTGGCGCAGCGCCAGATGAAAGACCGTGCCGGGCAAGAGGCCCGCCAGCTTGTCGAGCAGATTCATCATCGGTGAGAACAGGCGCATGATCAACAGCGACGCGGTGAGGATCACCAACGCCGGCGCCAGGATCAGGAGCGGGTCGCTGTACAGTTCGGAGGCGTTCTCCTGCGCCAGCAGCGCGAACGCCTCCTGCTGGCCCAGCTGTTGATAGGCGTAGACCGTTGGCACGATCAGCAGAAAGTCGAGATAGGCGCGCCGCCAGAAGGGGCCTTTGTCAGGACGGGCGTAGGTCGTCTCATATTCGACAATGCTGGCGCGAGCAGCCTGCATGGCCGGCAGCATACGGGCGATGAACGCCAGCGCCAGCGCAGCCACGATCAGCCAGACATCGACGCCCTGCAAAGAGACCGGCATCGGATCTCGCAGCGTGAAGTCGAGGAAGCTGTCGGTGTAGCCCATGCCGCGGGCGATCAACATGCCCGCGCCCAACCCCAGCGGCACGCCCAGCAGGAAGAGCAGCCATTCCTCCACCAGCACCAGCCACAGTATGCGCACCGCGCCCGCGCCGCGGCTGACCAGCACCGACGTTTCCCGCTGCTGCGAGCGGGCAATAATGCCGGAAATCAGCACCAGGAAGTAGAGCAGAAAGCCAATCGCCGGCACGTTCATGCTCAGGAGCAGCACCGTCAGCGTTGTCTGGCGCTGCACGAAATCCTTGAGCGGATCCAGCGGTGAAACGTCCAGATTGGCGCCCGGCAGATATTTGCCGATGATCGTCATTCCCCTCTCGAAGCCGCGCGCGTAGGCGGCCGCGAAGGCCGGGTTGAGCGTGCTGTCGTCGAGGGAGATGCGCCAACTGGCAAAACGGGAGCCACCCGCAACCATTGGCTGCACGCGCTGCACGTAGTCCGCCCGCCGCACGAACAGCGCCCCCTTCATCGAGACATCGGGCGGTCGGAACCAGTAGGTGTCGTCCGGATCGCGGGCCCGCCACAGCCCGACGATCTCCACTTCGATACCGGGTTGGGCGGCGGTGGGCGCAACGCGGAACGTTTCACCGGGCAGGACGCCCATCTCGGCGGCCAGATTGTCGTGCATCAGAACCGGCAGAAGTCCGGTCGACGCCCCGGCGCCGGACGCGTCTTCCCACACCACGCCGGCGGTCATCTCCAGTTCGGGCGCGACACCGGCCAGGTAGACCAGATCGACCTGAGTGAGAAAGCTGCTGTCGTTGCCGTAGCGCTCGTCACCCTCCGGGGTCAGCATCATCATGCTGCCGCTCTCAAGGTGTACGCCGACTTCGTCGATCGGAAGGCCGATCTCGCTGGAGAGCGTCGTGGCGACGCTGCGCCCGGCCCGTTCGGCCGCGGGCACATCCATCGGCTTGCGCGAGGAGGGGAAGAAGTAGACGCGCGTCGTAAACGGGGGACGCCCGGTGCGCGTGCTCAGCGCGTCCAACTCTTCCTGCAGGATCACCCGGTCGACTGCCTGGGCGAAGAAACCGGCGCTGCTGAGCAGGCCGACAGTCAGCACGATCTGGAACAGCGCCAACAGGGCCAGCCCCGGATTGCCTGCCAGACGCTTGTATGTGAGGACTGTCAGCCCGCCGATGAGTTTCATTAAATCAGTTTCGGGTTGTCAGTTTCCAGTTTTTGGCAACTTCATTCGACACGCGGGTGTGTGAAGTTACCAAGAACTGGAAACTACCGACTAAGAACTGCCGTTCTGACCGGTTCGGTCAGCATCTCCTGGCCGGGTTCCCACTCGTAATGTTCGTTGAGCCTCTCGTTCCCGTCCATCTCCATCAACTCTTCGAACACGGTGAGCGCCTGGTTGTAGGAATGCGTCTGCTCACAGTCGAGCGCATTCAAGAGGAGGAGCGCGCGGTCGCCGGTTTGGAAGGAGAGCAACTCCCGCTCCATCTCCAGGACTTCGGGCAGGATCTGGGTGTACAGGATCTTCTCCGGCAGCGGGTCTACACGGAGCGGGTGGATGCCGCTCTTGTTGACGATGGCCGGGACTTCAACGACAACGTCGTCCGGCACACCGGCCAGCGCGCCGTAGTTGGGCACGTTCACCTGGTACTGGCCCTCATTGTCGTTCACCAGCCCGTCTATGATCGGCACCTGCTGTTCTTTGGTCTTCTCAGAGCCGAACGCTTCGATCAGGCTGGTGGTCGGATCGCCGGTCAGTTCGGTCATTTGCGCAACGCGTTTCTCCAGATTCTCGACAAAGTAGGGCCGGGCCAAGTGGGTATCCGGCCCGCCCCAGGGCTGCGGGAACCACCACATCTTGGTGTCGATGTCGGTGTGATACCACCATCCCCCGCGCCGCGGCGTGTCACCGATCGGCATCAGGCCATACATGCGGTACATGTGGATCGTGCCGCGGCTCATCTGAATGTCGTGCGTGCGCTCAGCCACGTGGGTCTGCCAATAGTTCTCACCCTCCTCCGCGATCCACTGTTCCAGAAGCGGATAGGCGTCTTCGCCCTTGTAATAGAAGTGGTTAAGCCAGATGTTGTGATTGAGTCCCGGCGCCTGCCAGGTGATATCGGCCAAGTCGGTCAGACCGAGCGTTCTGGCGATCTCATAGACGCCATAGTGGCCATGACAGAGGCCGCAGACCTTGATGCTCGACTCGCGCGTCATCAGCGTGCAGCCCTCATAGACCGGATTGCCCGACTGGATCAGCCAGGCGTCCGGGCAGATGTCCTCCATGTCGCTCGTAACGCCGAGCATCAGGTCGAGATTGACGAAGCCGCTCTGACGCATGCGCCCGCCGTGATAATAGCCGTGCCTTTCCATCAGTTCCCGCCCATCGCGCTGCTTCTGATGGCTGCTGCCCGAGGCCGTGTTGATGACGAAATCCACGTCCTGCAACGCTTCCTGGCGGTCGGTCGTACTCTCGAAGCGCAGATCCGCGCCCAGCTCATTGGCATAGCGCGCGCTCAGCTTGTGGATCATATCGAGCCTGTCCGGGTCGATGTCCATGAAGGTGATGAGACTGCCATTGAGAGATTCGGTCAGGCAGATGTCCTTGACGAGGCCGAGCGAGAACTGGGCGCTGCCCGCGCCGATGACGGCAAGTTTGATTGGGGTAGACATAGAGACTCCATGTGAATTGCGCTTGCGCGCCGCGGATGGGCGCGACGATTTAGGTTTCGAGTTGCATTTCAGAATTTCTTCGCCGCCGCGATCTCGGCGTGTTCCGGCAGATAGGGCACGTCTGTGCGGTCCCAGGCGGCGCGCCCTTCGACCGCGTGGATCCCCATCAACTGGCGGCGGTGCGGCGTATCTGCCCAGTCGACGATATGCTGATGCGGCGGCGTGCTGCCCCACTTCTTTATCCAGAAGGGCATATAGCCGTAGATGAGGATGCGCCGGTCGTCCGCGCTGGTATTGGCCAGGCCCGAATGCCAGCAGAGCACGTTCCAGATGATGGCTGAACCGGCCCTGCCGACGATCTTTTTCAGGCCCGGCATCTGCTCCAGGGTTTCGCCGACGAACTCGGTGCGGGACGGGTATTCGTCCCGCTTGTGGCTGCCGGGGACAAGACTGAAGCAGCCCATGTCCGGCGTCTGATCATCCAGGAAATAGAAGACCTTCGCCTTCAGCATGTACTGAGGATGCCGCCAGGCGGGCCAGTCGCGATGCCAGCCGGTGTGGGCATTCGTGGCGGCGTGGTGGCAGTGGGCCACTATCTCCATCGTCTGTACGTCCGGCCCGACGACCTCTTTCAGGATCGGCAGCACGAGGGGATTCTCGGCGATGTCGAGGAAAAGGGGGTCGTATTGATGAATGTCGCCCATCGTGTGCGCGTCCGGGCCGTTGCCATAGCCGCCCTTGAATGTGCCTTCGCGCACGGACGCGGCCCACGTCGGCTCGGTCTGACGTTGAATCTCCTCATACGCAGCCCGCACGCGTTCCAGCCCGAACGGTTCGAGCGCGTTCTCGATCATCAGATAGCCTTGCTCGTCGATCTGTTCCCGCTGTGCCGGTGTGAGCACCTGATTCCTCCTATAACCGGTTTCTGGTTTCTAATGTTGGTTCGCACTGATAAGGCATTGCGTATTCCATATTGCGTAGAGTTAGGCTAGATGCCTGCGTTACCGCCGCGTACGCAGGGGTTCACTAAAAACTTGAAACTGACAACGAAAAACTGCCGTTCAGACCGTCCGCAGATAGTCGCGAATCAGCAGCGCGGCGGTGGCGCCCTCACCGGCTGCTGCGGCGACCTGCTTTGTGCTTTCTGCGCGCACATCCCCGGCGGCAAAGATGCCGGGAACGCTCGTTTCCAGCGCGGCCGGGTCCCGTTGCGCGAAGAGTGGCGGGCGCCCGTCCGCGTTGTGGGCCAGCCTATGCCCGGTCTCGATGAAACCCCAGTTGTCCAGCCGCACGCCGGCGCCCTCGAGGAATCCGGTATTCGGATCGAGACCGATAAAGACGAAAGCGCCGTCCACAGCCATGTGCGACGCGGCCTCGGTCCGGTTGTTCCTGAGCCGCAACCCGTTCAGATGCGCCTTGGCGCCCAGAAACTCCTGCACCTCGGTATGCCATTTCACCTCGATCTTCGGATTGGTCAGCACCGACTCCTGGATGACCTGACTGGCCTGCAGCGCAGAGCCGCGCACCAGAATAGTCACCCGTTCGGCGAATTTCGTCAGCAGCAGGCTTTCTTCCGCAGCACTGTTGCCGCCGCCGACCACGGCCACTTCTTTGCCCCTATAGAAAGGGCCGTCGCAGGTGGCGCAGAAATGGACACCGGCGCCAATGTAGTCGCTCTCGCCGGTCACGTTCAGCCGTCGGTAACGGCTGCCCGACGCGATCAGCACGACCTGCGCGCTGTACTCGTCGCCGGCCGCCGTGTCCACGCAGTGATAGTTGTCATGGGTGTGAATTCTGGCGACATCCTGGGCCTGGAGCAGTTCAACGCCGAACCGTTCAGCCTGCGCCCGCAGCCTCTGCGAAAAGTCGCCGCCATCTACGCCGTCCGGGAAGCCGGGCAGGTTGTCCAGCTTTTCGGTGGCCGCGGCCTGTCCACCAAAGGCGGCGCGCTCGATGATGAGCGTGTCGATGCCTTCGCGCGCCAGGTACAGGGCCGCTGTCAGGCCGGCGGGGCCGCCGCCGATGACAATCACCGGGTAGTGAAGTCGGCTGGCCGTTGTCTTCAGCTCCAGTGTTGCGGCCAGTTCGGCGTTGCTCGGTTCAACCAAAATGGAACCGTCGGCGAAGACGATCGTGGGGATGATGCGTTTGCCGTCGTTGATCTCAATGACCCGTCGCTCAGCGTCCGCGTCCTCTTCGATGTTCACCCAGTTGTATGGGATCTGGTGCTCACCGAGGAACTGTTTGCTGCGGCGACAGTCCGGGCACCAGAAGGCGCCATAGACGACGATGTCGGATGAAGAATCTGGCATGTGAACTACCTCTTGTGCTGTGAACGCATTCGCCTGCCTTGGTCTCCTCGCGTAAGAACGAGGGAAAGACCGCCTGCCTATTGAATTTCACTGCGGTAAGCTGCTGAGACGGTCGGCGTCGCGGCGATGCAAGTTGCTGTCAGGCATGGGTACATCCCAAAATGGGGGCGAGTTTCTGGCTACCTCTGGGGAGTTACACTGTGTCCCTCAGCCCGCTACTCTGGACAACCCCAAATCTGGGATGCATCCTCAGGCATTGTAGCAGTTTGCCCGTGTTAAGGTCAATCGAAAAGGAGTTTGCGGATCGCCCTTGCCGAGATGGTTCCAGAGACCGATCCCACCGCCTGGAAGCGTATTCGCCCGCTCTTGGCTCCTGCGCGCATAAACGGGGGAACAGGCAAGTATGCTTGAACTCTCTCTCCTGATTATATCGGTTCATGGAGAGGAGATTAAAGCAGAATGCTTGACATAATATAGCTGTTTGCTATAGTAACATTGACGCGGAGGATGCAATGTATGTACTGACGATAAAGAAACAGGCCATCAAAGCCATGCAAAAGATGCCTCGCCCAAATGCCCAGCGCATCCGTCGCGCATTAGACAGATTGGCGGAGAATCCCTATCGACGAGATGCTGACATTGCGCCGCTGGAGGGGCGGCCTGGTTTTCGTCTGCGTGTCGGTGGCTTTCGAATCATTTTTGAGAGAGACGATGAAGCCCGCACAATAGATATTTTGGTAGTGGTCACAAAGTAAGTGGTGAGGGCAAAGTCTGTGTCTGAACTGTGATTTTTGCAGTTCGGAGATTGCCATGATTCGCGGATGCACGGACAAGAATGTCCATGCCACCGGATTGCCAGATCACTTACTATTCGACCACTACCGATATTTTGGGTATCGTTCCACGTGGTCAGGCTTACAAGCAGTAGGAGGAGAATACTCGTGAGCAACTTGCAGATCATTCACGATGATGCCGGACAGCCGGTGTTCGCCGTACTTCCCTGGCATGAGTATGTGCGCTTGGCGAAGGAAGAAGCCGCCGAGGCGCTTTTGAGCAATGAAGAGATTTATGATCTCGCCAAAAAGGAAGAAAGCGAATCCTTTCCCATTGAGGTGGCCGACCGACTCTTGGCCGGTATAAGCCCGATCAAAGTGTATCGTGAGTATCGTGGCATGAGTCAGAACGAGTTGGCTGCGGCAAGCAATATCAGTCCGGCTTACCTCTCCCAGATCGAGACGGGGCGGCGCGTCGGCTCTGCCAGGACGCTGGCTTCGATTGCCCATGCGCTTGAAGTCAGCCTGGACGACCTTTTGTGAACCGCCAATAACCTTCAGATAACAGTAACCTGGGAGTTGCGCGCCCTCTGGGCTGTCAGGCCTTATCGCAGTTTGCCCGCGTCGAGGTCAATGGAAAAGGAGTTCAGCCATCGCGATCCCGCTCTCTCCGGCGACCGAGTAGAGCAGATAGACCTGGTCGCCTTCCTGGTAGATGCCCGGATCGCGCAGTTGGCGGACAGGTTCATGGATCGCCCCCCGCTGCGATCGTTCCAGAGGCAGATTGCCGCCCTCGTAATCAGTCTCCGGCCACAGGATCGAGAACGGCGCGGAGGCCTTCCACTCCCCCCAATCCGGACGCAGATCGATCGTCGAGCAGACGATATGCTCAGGGCAATCGCCGGCGCGGGAAAAGAAGACGTACAGAATGTCGTCGCGCACGAGCAGAGCCGTATGCCTCTGGTCGCGGTCAAACAGGATCGGCCCCGTCTCAAAATTCGTGCGCCCGTCGCGGCTGCGGAAGAAGAGGCCCGGCATACCCAACGCGTAGACCCAGCCGTCCGCGGCGTCGGGATAGCGGAAGACCCGAAAATAGCTCGGGCCGAGGATCTCGTTGTCGGAGGTGAAGTTGAGGCCGTCCTCCGACATGGCGAGCAGTGAACGCTGGCCACCAAGAAACGGGGATCTCTGCGTCAGCGGGTCCGCTTCCAGCTCTTCCCGCCGCACCGTCGGCCCGTGATAATACATCAGAATGCGCCGCTTCTTTTCATCGATATGCACATCCGGGCTGGCGATATGGTGATAGCAGGGAGTCTGCTCCAGTCGCAGCGTGCCGGACGCGTAGACAGTCCAGGGCCCTGTCAGTTCGTCGGCATAGGCCAGGCGGATGAACGCGCCCTGATGGTGGGCGAAGTAGAGACAGTATCTGCCCAGAGGGTTCGGCAGCCAGTCCGGCACGCGCAGCAGAGACGGCCCGTTGATGTTGTGATATGCGCTCCTGCTTGAGGGGAGCGCATTGACGCCGATCGACTCGGCAAGCGCCGGCGTGATGATGGGATTGGCAGGGAAGCGGGTTGCTTGCATTCGGCCTCTCAGTAACTGTCCGCAAACAACGTAGCGATTTCAATCAAGCTTGGACTGGTCTGTCGAACGAAACCGTTAAGTTAAAAACGGACAGTTACTTAGGAAGTGCTATGGTTCATGATTCGTGGGGTTGCCATCCACGATTCGCCGGCCACTAGCCACTGATGTTTGCGCCGGGATAGGGATACTCATACCAGTCGAGCAGACCCAGTGGCGTGGCCGCGCCGGCGTAGAGGATCAGTGAGGTGTATTTGTCGGCGAAGATGCGACCGCCCCCTACGCCGTCGATGACCGCGCCGGACGGATCCGCGAATTTGGGGCCGCTTTCTTTGCCTTCCAAGTTGGATATCAACGCCGCGAATGTGTTGGTCGCCACCCGCAGATAGCGCTCGTCCCCGCTGATACGCCAGGCATAGGTCAACGCCTCCAGCGCATGCGGCGTGGGCGCTGTGCGCTGGAGGGACGGAAGCTCCTTGTAGTAGAAGACGCCGTCCGGCCCGAGGCAGTGTTCGATCAGATCATCCATCACCGCCACGATCAGTTGCTTCACCCGCTCGTTGTCTTCAATCAGCAGATAGCGAGCGAAAGAGTTGACGGTCAAAGAGATCATAAAGGGCACGCGCGGCATCGTGTGGCTCGTGTACGGCGCCAGTAGCGCGCCGAACTCGTCATGCCAGGCCAGGAACATCTCGACCAACCGCTGAGCTTCGTCGCGCCAACGCTGCTCGCCGGTTCCCAGCCAAAGGCCGACATAGGCGCGCAAGGCCCACCCTCCTTCGCGCACCGCCGTCTCACCCGGCTGCCGCATCGTCGGCAACTGCATGTGGCGCAGGATGTTTTCGCCGATCGAGTTCGCCACCTCCAGACTTTCTCGTCGACCGGTGAGAAAGTAGTAGTCCAGGAACCCTTCGGTCCACTCATGGGAGGGGGTACATCTTCCTGTGGCGTGGTAGCGGGTGTGGATGCGTAGGCCGCCGTCGATCAGCGGGTCCGGGTGATGGTGACAGAAGTCGACGTCCAGCCAATGGCGGGCGGAGACCAGCGCCGAATCGAGGGCGCGGCGTTGGCCGCTGAGTGCATAGTAGAGCGTGCAGGCGTGAGGGCGGTCGTACTCGTTGTTTACCCACACGTTTTCGCCGCCGCCCCGGCCCTGGTTGGTATAGCCGGAGTCGGGCGCGTCGCCGAAGTGCATCATGCCCAGCGCCTTGGGGCGTCCGTCATGGAGCTTATTCAGGTCTGAGAAGAGACGCCGCGGCAGTTTTTCAGGGAAGAAGGTCTCAATCCAGGGATTGTTGGCCCGATACCACTCCACGGGAAGTGCCGGTCGATCGGGCAACTGAAACTGCAAGCTGCGCCGACTCAACGCATCCAATGGCGTATCCGGCCCGTGGAAATGGAGCTGCAGGCGGTGGGTCTTGGCCATCCCCTGCAAGATCGGCGCCGACAGCTCTCCGACGGGATAGAGCCAGCAGGCGATGCCCTGTGTGTGGCCGTGCAGCTTTTTGGGGAAGTTCTGATGGGCCTGGTGGATGGAGAGACAGAGACCGCCCTGTGCATCGCGCCAGTCGCACCAGAAATCGCCGTAATAGGAGTCGATAAAATGCTCGTTCGACTGATAGAGCATCGTATCCGTGTCCAAGGTCTGCGAGACTTCACTGTCGCTCTGCTGGATGGCGGTTCGATACCAGCCTTCTCCCAGGGCAAGTTGGGGATTGGCTCCTCCGTGCTGGGCCGCGGCAAAGTCCAGGCTCAGGCCCTGCAAAACCACCTGCTGCCTGTCCAGTGTGTGCAGGAACTGATGCTCAACTTCAATGTATGCTTTGCCGGCGTAAGCGGTTATGCGGCCGCGTAGCGCCAAGAACTCGCTGCCATCGGTTTGCAAGTGACGGCCGCGCACGAGAATCACAACACGCAACGGCCCCGCTTCTTCGATCTCCAGTTCGACCGCGCCCCGGCTGCTGTCCGCCGCGCCGGCATCGGTTTCCATTTTGAAGCCGGTGAAGGGCGTGGGCCACGCTTGGTCGAAGTCTGAGTCACCGGCAAGGACCACATCCTGCACGGGAAGAAAGCCGGCGCGCGGCACCCGAAAACGCAGTGGCCCGGTGTCGACCAGCAGGCCGTCCGCCTCCTCCGTGACCCGAACCGGCGGCGGCGGCGCGGGACGCTCACCGGGCCTCGATGCGACGCGAAAGTTGAGCGTTTTGGCGAGATTGCCGGGCAGATCCGGCTGGATGTGGACCAGCAGCCACTTGACGCTGCCGTCGGGCCAGTGGGCCAGGGCGCGCTGCTGGGACGGTATCGCCTCACCGTCGTCGTCAATGACAAAGTGGTCGGCGTCGGGCAGTTTGCCCTGGCCAAAGGGTATGCTGACAGTCACCGGTTCCGCGACGCGATCATACTGGGATAGCTTCTCGAAATAGAGAGTGCTCACTTTGTATGTTCTCCTTGGCGTTGTTCGGTGAACAAGATTCAGGGCGCGACACAGTGAGGAATCTGCCAAACATTACCGGCCGTTCTGGATAACTTTCGGCGGAAGTGTCTCCCAATTACAGCGTCAATAGGAGAAATCGTCAAATGATCTCATTGCAGAGATGACTGCCATGGAGCCTGGATAGGTCATTGGGATGAGTCGTGGGACTCGTGATAGAATGCCCCCAGAACAGTTGTATTACGCACAGTCGAGAGTTTGCTGTGCCGGAGGAGGGAACATGGAACGCGCAAAGCTGGCGGCTGACGTGCCTCAGACGCAGGTAGATTCACCCAAATCGAACGGGTCCACCACAGTGGAGCCTGCCGCGCCGCCCGACACGCAGGTGAATCCCTGGGCGCCCGATGAAGGCCGCTATGTCACCCTGGAAGAGTACTGGGCCAAGTGGTATGAAAACCCCTACCCTGACATTGACGTCAGCTATGAATGGAACAATGGCATACTGGAGGCAAAGCCCTTGGCCAACAAGCCCCAGCTTGACCTTGGAAACTGGTTTCTTGACCTTTTGCGCCGCTATTTGGAAACGCACGAGATCGCAGAATTGATCAATATGGAGACCGGCTTTTTCATGACAATGGTAGACTCAGAGGAGCCATCGGCGACGCGTAGAGCGGTGCGTAAGCCGGATATAGGCATAATCCTGCATAGCAACCCGGTCTCGTGGGGACGTATTGACCAGCGCTCCTTTGCAGGGGTCTGCGACGCCGTAGTGGAGTTTCTGTCCGATTCCACCCAGATAGAGGTGCGTCGGGATACCGAGGAAAAGAAGCGGGACTATGCACTGGCCGGGGTGAAGGAGTACACCATTCTCGATCCCAGCGGCGAACACATGCGCTTCTACCGTCTCACGCCGCAGGCTCGCTACGAAGAGATCCAGCCCGACGCCGAGGAGGTGCTCCACTCGGAGGTGCTGCCTGGCTTTCAGTTTCGCATGGAGGATCTGTGGCAACTGCCGGAACTGGCAGAGTTAGCTCTGGACGAGGTCTATTCCGGTTACGTCATCCCCGTTCTGAAGGTCGCGGTCACAAGGGCCGAAGAGGCAGAGGCTCAGGTCGCGGCAGAAGCGCAACGCGCCGCAACTGAAGCGCAGCGCGCCGATGCCGAAGCGGCGGCTCGCCAGCAGGCAGTAGAACGGGTGCAAGAATTAGAGGCCGAATTGGCCCGCCTGCGCCAACAACGTTCCTGAACGCAGCTCGACTCAGGAATCCCCATGATTTGAAGTTCCCTTCCTCGGCTCGGTAACGGCTTGGGGACGCATCTATTCCGTGGTGGCAACCGGACCCTCTCCTCTTTACTCACTTCTCTAAGGAGCATATTTGATGCCGCCCAACATTCTCTTTTTGATGAGCGACGAGCACCGCGCCGACATCACCGGCTATGAGGGCGACCCCATTGTGCGCACGCCCACGCTCGACCGGTTGGCGCGCAGCGGCGTCGTTTTCCGCAACGCATATACGGCCTCGCCGATCTGTATTCCGGGCCGCCAAGCGATGATGTCCGGCCAGTTTCCCCGCACCTGTGGCTGCGAAATCTTCGCCCAAGACCTGCCTGTCGGCCACATGACCTTTGCCCGCCGTTTCAGCCAATACGCCTATCACACCGCCGCCGCCGGCAAGCTGCACCACACCGGGCCGGATCAGATGCAAGGCTGGAGCCAACGCATTGGCTCGGCGATGCAGATCTCCCCCCACTTTATCGCCGGGCGGGACGAGGCCGCTTTCGCTCGCCACACGAGGGAGTTTTCCTCTTTCAAATGGAGCGACACCAAAGAGGTGCTGCGGGCGGGCGTCGGCCACTCGCCCCACATCGTCCAAGACGAGTACGCGCTGACCGGCGCGCTCGACTTCATCCAGCAGTACTTCACCGACCCCTATTACGATCGTCAACAACCGGAACGCCCGGTGTTGCTGAAGGTGAGCCTGAATCAGCCGCACTATCCATACTTCACCAGCGAAGAGAAATTCACGTACTACTTGAATCGCGTGGAACCGTTCCTGGACGAGCCTGTGTTCGATCATCCGTTCCTGAGCCAGCGGCAGGTGCGGGTGGGCGTGGATGCCTCGCCGCGCGAACTGCGCCGGGCCGTCGCCGGTTACTACGGCATGATCGAGACAATCGACGAGATGTACGGCTCCCTGTTGGCCGCGTTGGAGCACGCGGGCCAGGATCCTGATGACTGGATCATCATTTACACCAGCGATCACGGCGAGATGTTGGGCGAGCACGGCATCTGGGAAAAGCAGAAGTTCTTCGAGGCCAGCGCCCGCGTGCCCCTGATCATTCGCTGGCCCAGATCATTTGCAGGCGGCAGGATCGTTGAGGAAAATGTCAACCTGTGCGACCTGTTTGCAACCCTGTGCGAGCTATGCGATATCCCGGCACCGCAGGGGCTGGACAGCCGCAGCCTCGTGCCTCTGCTCAACGGCGATGGCGCGAACTGGAACAACGAGAGCGTCAGCCAGTTCGGCGCGCGCAATGTTATGATCAAATGGGATGCGTTGAAATACCAGTACTACGGCGAGGAGATGCCTGAGGTGCTGTTCGACCTGGCGCGCTGTCCGAACGAACGGGAGAACTTCATCGCCGATCCCCGCTATGCCGATATGCTGGCGGCGTTCCGGCGCAGGCGGTTCGAGTTGGAATTCGGCCCCGGCGCGCAGGATGGGTATGTGAATGCGGGATATTAGCTACGGGCGTGTGAGGATACCGAGAACCGAGAAATGACACCGAAGAACGGCATTGGGGAGACGATGCGATGTTGACACGAAAGACCCAGGACGAGTGCATCCTCGAATCGCCGGCGTCGGAAAGCGCGCCGTTCACCGACAGCGACCCTTGGCGGGTATTTCGCATCATGGGCGAGTTCGTCGAGGGGTTCGACACGCTGGCCGGGTTGGGCGCCGCGATTTCGATCTTCGGCTCGGCGCGCACACAGCCGGACGATCCCACCTACCAGGCGACCGTTGAGACCGCGCGCCTGCTGGCCGCATCCGGCCTGGCAGTCATCACCGGAGGCGGGCCGGGCATTATGGAGGCCGGCAACCACGGCGCGCAAGCGGGGGACGGCGCATCGGTCGGCCTGGGAATCGAGCTTCCCTTTGAGCAAGGGCTGAACAGTTTTGTCGACATAGGCATCGAATTTCGCTACTTTTTCGTGCGCAAGATGAATTTCGTCAAGTACTCGCAGGGCTTTGTCATCTTTCCCGGCGGGTTCGGCACGCTGGACGAGCTATTTGAAGCGTTGACGTTGATCCAGACCGGCAAGATCAGGCGCTTTCCGGTCGTCCTCTATGGTTCCGACTATTGGCGCGGCCTGCTGGACTGGCTGCGAAACACGATGCTGGCGGCGGGTAACCTCTCGGCGCAGGATCTCGATTTGATGCGGCTGGCCGATTCGCCGCAGGAGGTCCACGATCTGATCTGGCAGGCGCTGTCGGAACAGGCAAGCTGGTGCGAAAAGTCTGCCGCCGCCGCACGCGCGGCCACGCGGCAAGTTCTTGAAGTGAGGAGTTCAACCGTTGCTGACTCCAGCCTTCGGAACACTTAGCAGAGGGTGAACAGATGGCGCGCAGACGCAAAGGGCTGAACCGACATCAGAAGGCGATTTTCAAGGCGGGCGAACACCGCGTGCGCGGGGAAGAGATTGAACGGCTCATCGAGATGGCCGAAAGCGCAGACCCGGTCGAACGCCTTCATGCCGCCGAGAATCTCTGCCCCTGCCACGTGCGCAAACGGGTCGAGGCCGCTTGGAAGGCGCTCTATCGGCTTATGCTCGACTCGGATGTGCGGGTGCGGCGGGCCGCCTGGCATACTCTGGAGGACGGCGGCTGCCCGAACGACCCGGCGCTCCTGCCGGTTTTCGAGCAGGCCGTTGCCAGCGAAGCGGACCGCCAGGTGCAGCGCTGGGTGGAACAGTTCGCGACGCCGGCGCTGGCGGAGCGCGCCCGGCATGACGCGCTGCGCGCGGCACACTCTCCATTCCAGCAACAGGGCCGATGCAGTTTCTGCGGCGAGACGGGCCGCCGCGTGCGCACGGATTACGCGACGGAACTCAGCGGCAGCAGTGATTCGACAAGGTTCGCTCTAATCTGTCAACAGTGTGATGGTCAGCGGGTACATCCCAAAATGGGGGCGAGTTTCTGGCTACCTCTGGGGAGTTACACTGTGTCCCTCAGCCCGCTACTCTGGACAACCCCAAATCTGGGATGCACCCATGGTCAGCCCGTGTAAACTCCAGGCTCATGCGGCGGAGCGGTAGCGCGTCGCTCATCCATCTTCCCTGTCAAACAGCGTGCCGACCCTCTCCAAAACTTGACCAACTATGTCCGCGGGCAGAGGAGATATCAACGCTGTATTTCTCGCCCGCCAATCCATACTCTTAACCTGATCCGCAAGAATCACACCTGTCACCGCCAGCCCCTCCGTGACTGCAACTTCGAAGGGATATCCCTTCACCTGATTGGTAATTGGACAGAGAATCGCCAGACCGGTTTTCCCGTTGTACGATCCCGGCGAAAGCACAACGGCCGGACGGCGACCGGCCTGCTCATGTCCGGTCTGGGGATTGAAATCAATCCAGACCGCATCGCCGCGCTGTGGCACGTACTCTTGCGTCGTTACCACGCTTCACGCCCCACCGCAGGCCCTGGGTCCACTTCACCGTGCAAATTGTGCTCGGTCACTTGAGCCAAAAGGGCGTCCAACTTCAGACGAGGGGGCGCCAAAGGTGTAATGACGAGCGCACCCCCCTGTAGCGTTAGCCTGACCGACTCTTTGGGTTTAAGTCCAAGTTGGTCAGCAAATGGTTTGGGAATACGTAGGGCTAAACTGTTGCCCCATTTCTGCACGCGAGTTTCCATATCTCTCACTCTCCCGAGCACACGTTCAGAGCATCTTTCTTCATCGCACGCCATTTTCGTATATACAATAAGTATACATTGTTTTAAGGGGCTTGCAAACTTCCGCAGGCAGCCGAACAGTTAGAATGCGCTCCGCAGTAGGATGCCACAATGCGGAGCGCTAAGACGAAATCATCCTCAGACTTGGCCAGTGCCCCCTGGGAACGTCGAATCTTCACGTAGTTACATTTGCTGTTGGAGAGGCCATGCTTCTCAGATGCCATGTGTCATTAAGGACAACCGCAACCGATCCAGCGTGTGCAGGTGGCAGACGGCTGGCGCCGAGCCTGGCGCACCGGGGACTGGTATCGCCATCTGGGTTTGCTTGGCTTCCTATTCTTCATGTTTCTGCCCTTCATTATTACGTTTATCATCTCATTCAAGCACATCCCCCAGTATGACCATAACCCGTTTTCTATTACTTTTCCCCTCCACCCCGGTAACTATTTGGACGCTTGGCGCATCGTCTCCCGCTACATCTTCAACAGCCTGATCACCAGCAGTACGTCGGTCATAGGTATGGTTATTCTGGCGGCGATTGCGGCGTGGGCGTTTGCCCGCTATCCCTTTCCGGGGCGGAAAATCTTCTTTTTCGGGGTGCTGACCCTCTTAATGGTCCCGGGCGAACTTACGCTGATTCCGGCCTTTCTCCTCGTAAAGGATCTTGGCCTGCTCAATACGCGCTGGGTTCTGATCGCCCCGTACATTGCCGGTGGGCAGGTGTTTGCCATCTTCATTCTGCGCCAGTTCTTCGAAGCTCTGCCAGGCGAAATGTTCGAGGCGGCGAGAATTGACGGCGCGAACGAATTGCAGGTGTTCCGTCACATTGGCATCCCGCTGTCGCAGTCGATTCTGGGTGTCGTCGCCATCATGCACATCCTCAGCACGTGGAATGACGTCATCTGGCCCCTGGTCACGCTCCGCAGTGAAGAATTGATGACACTGACGATCGGACTCTATGCGTTTCGCACGGCCTGGTACACGATTTGGGGCCCCCTGATGGCCGGGTACGTAATCGCATCCATTCCTCTCATCATCCTGTTCCCCTTTACCAGCCGCCTGTTTGTTGAAGGGCTTAGCTCCGGCGCAATCAAGATGTAGGCTGGGAGCGGCGTGCCTTCCGGGCCGCCTCGCCTTCTCAATTCAATGCGTTCCATTTACAGCTATCTCGGCTTATGGAGAATCGCTCTCCGTCGTTTCAGTTCGGAGCCGGTTCTGACACTATGTTTGCTGCTCGGTTGGAGTGTTGTGGTGGCCCTGGCTTCGGCGCCGCCGATGTATACCGACGCGGCCAACCGCTCGCTGCTGCAGCACGAACTGCAGACGATGCAGAATCGCGCGGCCTTCTCCTTTTTCTATCACTATGTGCGGGGGTCCAGCGTTGAGGGCGCAGTGTGGCAGGACTATCTGGCGCTTGACCAGTACATGAAGAACGGCTATAAGAGTGACCTGGGGCTTCCCCACCAGTCCGACATGCACTATGCCAAGAGCGATCTCTTCCAGGTCTTCCCCCTACGCGACGGGCGCTACGAACTGCGCGACAAACCGCTGTTGCGAGGATACCTGGGTTTTATCGATCACCTGGAGGAGCACGTCTCCGTTGTCGAGGGCGGCCTTCCCGCGGCGGACAGCGGCAAGGCTGACGACGACATGGTCGAAGTCCTGGTCAGCCAGGAGCTTGCCGTCGAGGCCGGGTTGCAGGTGGGAGAGCAGTATGTCCTCTTCGATCCGAGCGCGAGCACGCCAACCGGCGCTCGTCAACGGCTGGAGGTGCCGGTACGCGTGGCCGGTATCTGGATTCCCAATAGATCTCCCGGTGAACTCTGGCAACTGCCCCCCTCCTCGTTCGCAAACGTCTTCCTCCTGCCCAGGGAGACCTATATTGGCGAGATCGGCAGCCGTGTGCCCCACGCCCTGTTCGATGTCGGCTGGTATACTGTCGTTGACGGCGAAAGCGTTCGCGCCGAAGATGTGGACCGCTTCCTGCGCAAGGTCACCTATACCGACCGGCGAATCAAGAGCCTGATCCCGACTACCTATCTCGAACTGTCGCCCGCCTCCGCGCTGAGGCGGTATCAGCGCGTGGCTTCGGCCCAGGCGATCCTGTTGCTGCTCTTCAGTGTTCCCATCCTGGGACTTGTGCTCTATTTTATCGTTCTCGTTGCCGACAGCACGGTGAAGCGTCAACAGATTGAGATTTCGATCCTGAAGAGCCGGGGGGCGACGGCCGGTCAGGTCTTCTCCATCTATCTGCTCCAGGGGGCGACGCTTGCAATCGTTGCTCTGGCAATCGGTCCGCAATTGGGTCGCATGGTCGCCCGGCTGATTGGGGGAACGCGCTATTTTATGACATTTGATGCGCAGACGCCCCTGCAGATCGAGACGACTACGATCAGTCTGACCTATACATACGTCGCGATCGCGTGCGCTCTTTTCGCTACGGTGCTGCCGGCCATGGGCGCGGCGCGTCTGGCCATCGTCGAAGCCAAGCAGGAGGTAAGCCGCCGTCAGCGCCGCTCCTTCTGGGAACGTTCCTATCTTGACTTTCTGCTGCTGGGCGTTGCAAGTTACGGCTACTATCTGCTCAAGACCCAAGGGCGGATCGCCTTTTTGCAGGCCAACGTCCCCTCGGACCCGCTCGATAATCCGCTCCTGTTTCTGGCGCCTGCGCTCTTCATTCTGGCTGTGGCGCTCGTTTCCGTCCGCCTTTTCCCCATGATGGCGGCTGTCCTGAGTCTGTTGTGGGCGCGCCTGGGCGGGATCTGCATACTCCTGGCCTTCTACAATCTTGCGCGCACGGGCAGACTCTATACCAGCCTGTTTCTCCTGCTCATCCTGACCACAAGCCTGGGCACCTTTACGGCTTCGATGGCGCGCACGCTGGACGCCAACCTGGTGGCACGCATCTTCTACGAGGTCGGAGCAGACGTCACACTGACCGAAGGGGCGGCGCTGCGGATGGTATCCTCCGGCGGTGATGGTCCTGACGCGTCGCAAGAGGAGTTCATCTGGATCAACATGCCGGTGGAGGACCACCGCAACGCCCCCGGTGTCAGGGCAGCGACCCGTATCGGCGAGTTCCCCGTTTCCACGCGTGTCGGCAACAGGTTGGTCAACGGCGTCCTCTTCGGAATCGACCGCAGCCAGTTCCCGGAGGTCGCCTATTTTTGGTCGGATTTCGCCGATGACTCGCTGGGCGCGTTGATGAACGCCCTTGCGCTCGAGTACGGAGGCGTACTCGTCAGCAGCTCGATGCTGCGCTCGCTCGGCTTGCAGGTAGGCGACTCGATCTCCCTGCGCGGTCTTGTCCCCACCAGCAACACCGCGTTCTCCTTTCGGATCGTGGGCGCGATGGAGCTTTTCCCCACCGTCTATCCGCAGGACGGCGCTTTTTTTGTCGCCAATCTGAACTACATCTTTTCGCTGCTGGGGCACGAGGCGCCGTACCGGGTATGGTTGGCCACGGAGGAGGCGATCGACCCGGATCTGCTGACCAGTACATTGGACGATCTCGGCTATAGGGTGCTGGCCATCGAGGACGCGCACACGGAACTGGCCGAAGCGCAGGCGCGGCCCGAGCGCGTCGGCCTGTTCGGCTTTCTCTCTGTGGGCTTCATCGCCGTAGCCCTGCTGAGTATGTTGGCGCTTGTAATCTATTCGGCGCTATCGTTCCGCCAGCGATTCATTCAGCTCGGCATACTGCGGGCGATGGGCCTTTCAACCAGCCAACTCGTCCTCTCGCTCGGCACTGAACAGGTCACGGTAACGGCAGCAGGCATCGCGCTGAGAAGCTACCTGGGTCTGTTGAGCAGCTACCAGTTCATTCCCTTCTTCCAGATAGGTTACGAACAGGCCGATCTGATTCCTCCCTTTGTGGTACACATTGCCTGGGATGATGTTATCGTACTCGTTCTGGCCATGCTCACTATGGTGCTGTTGGCCGCGGTCGGCACGCTCTGGCTGCTCGTGCGTATGAAGACGTTCCAGGCCGTGAAACTGGGCGAAGCCCTCGCATGACCTGGAGGATCCGTGACTGCACAATATGCTGCCGCGCCGGCATAAAGGAGCCGAAGTGTGCCGTTGCTTGCTGAATTCGATAGCTAGAGTCAGTGGGACTGACGACTTTCGGCACGCCAAGACCACGGGGCATTGCATGCGCTGAAAATCGTCCACCGGAGAAGAACTAGGCCTGCCTCGCGAACGAATGCGAGGGAAAGAAGGGAACTCTGATATGAAAGTCGGCCTGGACGCCCTGACGCTCAAAGCGGTCAGCCTCGATCCGCTGGAGCTTCTGGAACTGACCAGCGCCCATGGTCTGGAGGGGCTGCACTTTTCGGCCAGGCTGCTGGAGGGCCGCGACGACGCCTATGTGGAAAGGCTTGCCGAAGAGGCCCAGGCACGCGGCCTCTATCTTGAATTGGCCGCAGCCGGTGTCAATCCGGGCCAAAGCAAACGGACCGTCGCCGAGATGGTCGCAGACTGGATCCCCCTCTTCCCACTGGCCAGGAAGTTGGGCGCTCCAATTCTGAACACTTGCTTTGGCCTGCTCAAGGAGCGCACCTTCTCTTCGCCGACGTTGGCGGAGCAGATCGACTTGACCATTCAGGTGTTACGCGAGTTAAGCCTGCTCGCTGCGGATTACGACCAGATCATTACAATGGAACTCCATGTCGATCTGACTGCGCTGGAACTCCTGCATATCATCGAAGAGGTCAATTCCCTCCACGTGCGCGTCAACCTGGAAACTGCCAACGCGTTGGGCCTCCTCGAAGACCCTGTTGACGCGGCTCAGACCCTGGCGCCATACGTGCATACAACCCATTTGAAGGATACCTGCATCTATCCTACTGAGGACGGGTACAACTGGCTGGGCGGCGCGCCGCTGGGGCGCGGCTTGGTTGACCTGCCCGCTGTCGCCGCGATACTCTACAGAGCGAACCCGAATATCAACTTGAACATCGAAGACAGCGGCGGGTTCATTCCGATCCCTATGTACGATGAGGCGTTCCTCAGGAGCTTCACCGACATGACCAGTTGGGTAATGAAGGATCCCGAGATTCTGCCGGTCGTACTGGAAAAGATCGCTCTACAACGAGCCGGTGAACCGGACGAAATCGACCAAGTCGTGGCCTTTCTCGCTTCGGACAAGGCAAGTTACGTGACGGGACAATCTCTTTACGTCGACGGTGGATTCCGCATCATGTGACAGTTCAGTTTCTAGTTGCCAGCTTTCAATTCCTGGTGACGGACGCGGACGCAGATGTTCACCAACGCTGACCAACTGGAAACTGATAGAGGAGGAAAGAATGAAAATCGGCCATACGGGGATCACCTGGGGCATACCGGGGGATGTGGAAGAGGCATACCGTGACACAGCCGAGTTGGGCTATCTGGGCTTTGAGACGTTTGCTGCGACGATTCTCAGGATCAACGAGAGCAGGCCGGGCGGATACCGCAGCCTGGTCGACAGTTTTGCCATTCCCACCGCCGCGGCCTACTGCTATAAGGAATGGATCAATCCCGACAGCGCGGCCGCTGATCTGGAGAGCGCCCGCCGCGAGGCCGATGGGCTGAGCGTCCTGCCCGGCGGCGAGACGCTCGTCCTGCAGGCTGGCCCCCGGCCCGCGCACGGCTATACGCCGGACCAGTTCCGACGCCTCGCCGACGCGCTCAACAGCATTGGTGACTATTGCCACCAGGTCGGACTCGCCGCCGGTCTGCACCCCCACACGGGAACGGCCATCGAGACCCGCGACGACATCGACACAATTATGGATCTGGTCGACGAAGCGTTGATCGGATTCGCACCCGATACCGGGCAGATCGCCAAAGGCGGCAGCGATATTCTGGAGGTGATGCGAACGTACCGCCACCGCATCGTCCACGTCCATCTGAAGGATTGGAACGGAAGCTACGCGCGCGACGCCGACGGCAAGGAGATCGACCGCAGCGGCTACGTCAACTACGAACCGGTCGGCAATGGTATCCTGCCGATGCCGGAAATTTTCGCGATCCTGGCGGCGGACGGCGGTTCTGATGGATGGATCAACGTAGAACTTGACGGGACCGCCCGCGCGCCGCGGCCGGCGAGGGAAGCGGCCAGAATGAGTCACTACTATCTCGAAACGCTGCTTGGCGATGACGCGTCCTGGACTTCCTGAACACCACTGCTCAAAGTAGACTAAAACCCGAAGTGATTACTGATTTTGTTGAAGCTCTTAAGGCAAATAACCTGGATGATTTGAAGACCGCGGCCAAAGTCGACCTGCACTGTCATGCCTATTTCGGGACGCATCGGGCGCGTCTGGAGGGCTGGCTGGGACGCGCGCTGGGGCAGCCTCCCGCCAAGATGCCGGGGCTGGAGGGAATGCACCAGTACGCAGCCGAGGTTTTGGATCCCCACTTGAAAGACCGCAGCGCGATTGAGTTCGTGGCAGAGGGTGCGGTGCGCGATGCGATCGAGGACGGCGTTGTCGCGCTGGAGATGAGCTTTGACATTCGCAGACCCGCCTTCTATGCAGATGGCTTAGCCGGGGTTCAACGGTTCATCGGGGGGCTGGTCGAGCGTTATCGGCCACAGATCGAACTGCGTCCAGAGCTTGGCATCCCCAGACAGAGCGCCGACAACCCGCAGCTGATGAGGTTGGCGCAGCAGGCGATAGAGTCGGGCCTGTTTCAATCAATTGATCTGTATGACCGTGAGAAAGGGTGCGCGCCGGAACGCGTGAAGCCCCTTTTTGCAAAGGCACGGGCTGCGGGCATGAAACTGAAAGCGCATGTGAGCGAGTTCGGGGGCGCGACGGAGATCCGGCGGACTGTCGAACTCCTTGAATTGGACGAAGTCCAGCACGGCATTGGCGCGGCCGAGTCGGTAGAGGTCATGCGCTGGCTCGCCGCCAATCAGATTCGATTGAATGTGTGTCCCACGAGCAACGTCATGCTGGATGCCGTGCCTGACCTGGCGTCCCATCCGATCCGCGTGCTGTATGACAACGGTGTGCCGGTCACGATCAACACGGATGACCCGATGATATTCGGTCAGAGCGTCTCTGACGAGTATCGCAATCTCTACCGGGCAGGTATCTTCAGCGCCGAGGAACTGGATGGTATTCGGCGCGCGTCGCTTTCGGGCGTCGTCTGATTCTGGCATTGCGTTACCCTCAGTTGAATCGCTATCTGCCCCAAACTGTGATAGGCTTCCGAATTGGAGGCAAACCCCTACGCCCCGCAACCGCATAAGGAGAGATACAGTCATGTATGTCATCATCGCACCCATCAAAATTAAGGATGGTTTCAAGGAACAGTTCGTCGAGGCGATGCTGGACGACGCCCGAGGCTCGGTCAAAAATGAGCCCGGCTGCCTGCGATTCGACGTAATCCAGGACGGCGACGACCCGAACCTGATTTGGCTATACGAAGTCTATGTAGACGAGGCCGCGTTCCAGGCGCACATGGAGACGCCCCATTTCATCAAGTGGCGCGATACGGTCAAGGAATGGTTCGCGGACGGACCCAAAGGCGCCGCCAGGGGAAGCTCGGTCATCTGGCCCCCCGCCGAAGATTGGAATTAGCGCCGCCATCGGGCCGCAAATTATAAGCCAATAGCCCAGCCACGGGGAGGAAGATGATGTCCTTTACAACACGACCGGTTTTCATGGGACGCCACGGTGTGGTGACAGCCGGACATTACCTCGCGGCGGCGGCCGGTATGCGTATGTTCGAGAAGGGGGGCAATGCGATCGATGCCGGCGTCGCCGCGGGGTTGGCGCTCAACGTGCTCGAGCCGCAGTCCAATGGCATCGGCGGCGAGGTGCCGATCCTTATCTATAGTGCGCGGCAGAAGCGCGTGTACGCCATCAACGGGCAGGGCTACGCGCCCAAAGCCGCCACGATCGCCTGGTTCAGATCGCGGGGAATCGAGATTATCCCTGGCGATGGCTTTCTGCCGGCAACCGTGCCGGGCGCGTTCGGCTCATGGACGACCGCGTTGCAGCAGTTCGGACGCCTGCAGCTCAAAGAGGTGCTGGAGCCGACGATCGAGTTGACCGGGGAAGGCTTCGCTGTCTATCCGGGGCTGCACAGTTCGATAGCCGGGCTGAAGGATAAGTTCGAAAACGAGTGGCCCAGTTCGGCGCGCATCTATCTGCCGAACGGTCAAGCGCCGGAAGTTGGCGAGATCCTGATCAACACAGACTGGGCGCAAACCTTCAAGGCGACGGTTGACGCCGAAATTCGCAACAGTCATCTCGGTCGGGAGGCCGCGATTGCCGCCGCCCGCGATTACTTCTACAAAGGCCCGATCGCCGAGAAAATCGTTGCCTACCAGCGCGATACGAAAGTCCGCGACGCGAGTGGTCAGCGCAACGCCGGTCTCCTGACGGAAGCAGACTTCCACGACTACTACACGAAAGTGGAGACGGCGGTTACATTTAACTATCGCGGCTACGACGTGTACAAGTGCAACACCTGGTGCCAAGGACCTGTCTTCCTGCAACAGTTGGCCCTGCTCGAAGGCTATGACCTCGCCGCGCTGGGACACAATTCAGCCGACTATATCCACACGGTGGTCGAAGCGTCCAAGCTGGCCTTCGCAGACCGGGAACAGTACTATGGCGACCCGGATTTTGTGGATGTTCCGCTCAGCCGCCTGCTGTCAAAGGAGTATGCGGACGCGCGCCGCGCGCTGATCGATGCGGAAAGCGCATCCCTGGAGTTGCGTCCCGGTGACGCCCCTATCAGCGCGCTTACGCATGGGGAGGCGGATCCGAAGGTCTACATCGGCGATACCACGCACGCCGATGCGGTGGACCACGAGGGCAATTTGTTCGCGGCAACGCCAAGCGGGGGCTGGATTCCCTCTTCGCCGGTCATCGAAGGGTTGGGCTTCCCATTGGGGACGCGCGGGCAGATGTTCTATCTCGACGCGGAACATGCCAACGCCCTGGCGCCGCACAAGAGGCCGCGCACTACGCTGACGCCCTCGCTGGCCATGAAGGACGACGAACCCTATATGGCGTTCGGCACGCCCGGCGGCGATTCACAGGACCAGTGGACGCTGCAATTCTTCCTCAACGCGATCGACTTCGGCATGAATCTGCAAGAGGCGATTGACGCGCCGAATTTCCACACCAACCATTTCCCCAACTCCTTCTATCCGCACAACGCCAAGCCGGGCAGCCTCACGCTTGAGGCGCGCATCCCTGAAACGGTGCGCGGCGCGCTCACGGAGCGGGGCCACAAGGTTACGTTGGGCGGGGAGTGGAGCCATGGCAAGGTGCTTGCGATCACGTTCGACCCGAAGAGCGGTCTGATCGCGGCCGGCGCTTCGCCGCGCGGACAGATCGGGTATGCAATGGGGCGCTAGAGCCAGACGGCAGTAGCCAGTAGACAGCGGCTACTGCTGTCTACTATCCACTTTGGTAGTGGTCACATTGTAAGTGGTGAAGGGAAAGTCTTTGTCTGAACTGTGATTTCTGTGATTCGGAGCTTGCTATGATTAGCGGATGCACGGACAAGAATGTCCACACCACCGGATTATCAGATCACTTACTATTCGACCACTACCTCCACTTTTAACAATCCACTTTTCACAGCAGTTCGGAGGATTCAGATGCAATCGCGCGCAAACAGCGAAGCGGCAGCGGGGGCGCCCTCTGGGCCAACGACCCCGCACGGCATAACGGCTGCAGCCTTCCGCCCGTCCGTGATGGGCAGGAACGGGATGGTCGGGTCAGGGCAGGCGCTCGCTTCCCAGGCAGGGATTCAGACGCTCATGGCCGGTGGCAACGCGGTGGACGCGGCCATTGCCACCGCCGCCGCGCTGGGCGCGGTTGAGCCGGCCGGTTCGGGGGTCGGCGGCGACGGCTTCATTCTCATCTATTGGGCGCAAACCGGGCAGGTCACCGCCGTGAATGCGACCGGCCCTGCGCCCGGCGCGGCCACCCGCGCACGCTATCTCGAAGATGGCGGCATCCCCATGAAAGGGATGCGCAGCGTTTCCGTGCCCGGCCTGGTCGACGGCTGGCTGCTGGCGCATCAGCGCTACGGCGCGCTTCCGCTTGAGGAAGTCTTCCGGCCCGCCATCTCGCTCTGTGAGGAGGGCTTTCCGGTCAGCCATCTGCTGGCGAATGGGATGCGGGCGGAGCACGGGCGTTTCGCAGCCGACCCGCACACACGCGCCATCTACACCAATGACGGCGAACCGATTGCGGCGGGTGCGCTGCTCCGCAATCGCAATCTCGGCACGACCCTGCGCAGAATCGCACAGGATGGGCGCAAGACATTCTATGAGGGCGAAATCGCCAAGGCAATCGTTGAATTCAGCCGCGCCCGCGATGGTCTGCTGACGGAAGAGGACCTTGGCAACTATCACGCCCACTGGGCGGAGCCGATCCACGTCAACTACCGCGGCTACGAGGTCTACGAAATGCCGCCCAATTCGAGCGGGCATATCCTCTTACAGGAACTCAACATCGTCGAACTGTTCGACTTGCAGAGCATGGGCTGCAATACCGCCGAGAGTGTCCATCTGATGGTCGAGGCCAAGAAGCTCGCTTTCGCCGACCGCGAGAAGTACATGGCCGACCCGGAGTGGGTCGACATTCCGCTCGATGGCATGTTGTCGAAATCGTATGCCGCGCAGCAGGCCGAACGCATCGACCTGAAGCGGGCGACGTTCGATGTCCCATCCGGCGGGCCGGAAGCGCACGAGGACACGACCTGTTTCTGTACGGCGGACCGGGCGGGGAATCTGGTCTGCATACTCCAGAGTATCCAATCCGGCTTCGGTTCGAGCCTGATCGCCGGCGAGACCGGCATCCTGCTCAACAACCGCATGACCTATTGGCATCTGGAGGAGGGGCACGCGAACTGCCTGATGCCGGGCAAGCGCGTGCGCCATACGATGAATCCCGTCATCGTGACCAAGGATGGAAAGCCGATCTTAACCTGCGGGACGCCGGGCGCCGATACCCAGGTGCAGACGAACCTCCAGCTTGTTACGCATCTGCTCGATTTCGGCATGACGCCGCAGGAGGCGGTTGCCGCGCCGCGCTGGCGCAGCTTGCAGAACCCGATGGAGTCCACGATTCCGCATGTATGCTCCAATAACTTGCAGTTGGAAGACCGCTTCCCGGCATCCGTCCAGGGCGATCTGGCGAGCAGAGGGCACGAACTTGAACTGGTCGGTGACTGGGGCGGCCCGGGCAGCGCACAAGCGATCATGGTGCATCCTGAATCCGGCGCGCTGATCGGCGGCTCCGACCCACGCCGCGATGGATATGCGATCGGCTACTGAGAGCACAACAGAGTTCCTCTTCAGCCTGAACCCTTACAGTAAGTCCGCGTGTCCGCTCACTGAAGGCCGGGATTCGGCCAGGGCGCGAGGGATAGCGCGTGGCTGTTCTTGCCCGCCAGCTCCTGGAAAAGAGCGGTCGTGACGCTGTCCTGGGGGACAAAGGTGGAGAGATAAAGGTGGCCGTAGGTGCTAGGCTGGTGTTGGTGAAGACGGTGTAGGCCACCGGCCCATGCACGCCATGTATGTAGGTATAGCTGCGCAAGCGGCTGCAATCGTCAATGGCGCGCTCATGGTCATTGCCTGCCGCCCATAACATGCGAAAGTCGGCGCATTATCAGTCTCCAATATCGCCCTGTCTCATCCAGCGGGGTCATGTTGGATCGTTCACTACGTTTTCCCGGTACAAAGAGGAAAGCAGAATGCATCCGTACTCGTTCCGATACAAAGATGATATTGACGAGCAATCAGTACAACCTAAACAGAGAACCGAAAATAGTCTGATCAGAGATTTTCTGACGAAACCCATACCATTGCCTATCTGGCTCTGGAATCTCCTGGTCATCGTTCTCTATATCTCCATAGGATGGACTGTGATCCGGATTGGGATCGTGATCTTGTTCGGATTCGCCTCTCTGTTTTTCTGAGAATCGCTCTCATTCTCGTCAAAAGGAACATAATAAGAGAGCGTATCCTTCCCTGACCATAAGTAGTGTAAATATTCTCGACATTGTTCCACGCATCAAGAGAGGCGGAATCCAGTCCAATCAAGGACCTTCCGCCTCTCCCCTTCCATATCGACTCTTTGCATGAAAGAGAAAGGAGGATGAGCATGAAAATGCTAACGAACCAGAAGATGCTGACATCTTTGGGCGTGGTACTGGGCCTCCTCATTGCGGGATTCCAGGGAGTGATGCCATGGACAACTCTTGCTATCAGCGGCGCCCTCCTTTTTGTCCTCACTTTCACCATCCCATCGAAATACAACCCTCATATTTGTACGTTTGGGATCTTGATATTGGGTGGCGGGTTTGTGGTTGCCATCCTCACAAGCCTGTTCGGCGACATCCCTGACATGAGGTGGGCTGTTTTCACGTGGTTGGCAATCGCTGTCGTCGTGGGTATGCTGTGGCCCTTTCCCGTACTGAAAAGGCTGCAAGCGGCGCAGGCAGATGACCAATAGCTCTGTCCCCGCCCAAAATCAGTAAGGCTGTGCCATTAGAAGCTGTCAGCAGTGCATGAAAGCCCTTGAGCAGAAGGCGCAGGGGCTTTCTATCGGGCGCGCCTGGCGATTCTTCCACAATTCGAAATGGAGTCATTCGCATGTCTTCTCCCAACATGGCGCTCAAGCGGCGAAGCGGTAGCGCACCCAACATCCTCTTCCTGATGACCGACCAGATGCAGGGCCGCGTGCTGGAGCCGGACAACCCGTGCCAGACGCCATATCTGGACCGGCTGGCGGCCAGAGGGGTGCGCTTCCGCCGCGCCTACACACCGAACGCGGTCTGCTCACCGGCGCGCGCAAGCCTGATGACCGGGCTGCTGCCGCACAATCACGGCGTGCTCTATGTCGAGCATACCGTTGACGACGACCAGGCCGTGCTGCGCACCGAGCATCCCCACTGGGCGGAGCGGCTGACAGCGAAGGGCTACCGCACCGGCTACTTCGGCAAGTGGCATGTGGAGCGTTCCAACGAACTCGCCCGCTTCGGCTGGCAGCAACAGGGCGCGCTCTCTGAACGCCCGGACTGGAGCGCCGTCAGCTTCTCGCTCGAGCGCTATCTGGACAGCCCGCCCGGCTATCATCCCAACCGCTTCTACGGCGTCTGTGATCTACCGGCCGGCGAGCGCGGCATGGGCAAGAAGACCGACGCCGCACTGGGCTTCCTCGACTCGGTTCTGGACGATAACGCGCCCTGGTGCTGTTTTGTCAGCTTCACCGAACCGCACGACCCCTTCTACTGCCACGAGGACGCGTTCGCGCAGTATGATGTGGGGTCGATCCCGCTGCAACCGAACGTCCACAACGACTTGAGCGGTCAGCCGAATCTGTACAAGCGGGCGGCGCAGGTCTGGAGCGACTGGACGGATCACGAACACCGCGAGGCCGCGGCCTGCTACTATGCCTCGATCAGCGAGATCGACCAGCAGTTCGGGCGTCTGCTGGAGCGGGTGGAAGGCGCAGGGCAGCTTGAAGACACGATCGTAGTATTGACTTCGGATCACGGAGATTTTCTCGGCGCGCATGGGCTGTACTGCAAGAATATCGGCGCCTTTGAAGAGGCATACAACATTCCCCTGGTGATGGCTGGCCCTGGCGTGGCGGCAGCGGCGGTGAGCGACGCCCGCGTCGGTCTGCAAGATGTGGGCCAGACGCTGCTGGAACTGGTCGGCGCGCAGCCGCTGGGCCAGATTGACGGTAGCTCGTTTGCGCCCGTGCTGGCCAACCCGCAGGACACCTCCGCCTACCAGCAGGGGTTTGCCGAATACTACGGCGGGCGGTATATTATCAGCCAGCGGCTGCTGTGGGACGGGGACTGGAAGTTCGTCCACAACGGTTTCGATTACGACGAGCTTTACAATCTGGCCGCAGATCCCTATGAGGTGAACAATCTGGCGCAGGATCCGGCCCATGCCCAGAAGTTGGAGACGATGACCCGCCAGATGTGGCAGATCGTCGTCGAATCCGGGGACCACAGCCTCTTCAACACCCACTATCCGTCCATGCGAATCGCAGCCGCAGGACCGGCTTAGTTTTCAGTTTCTAGTTTTGAGTAACTGCTGCGGACGCAGTGGTTCGCTTGAAACTAAGAACGGCAGTTCAGACTATTGGGAGAGAAGGTAAAGATCAATATAAGCAAAGCACTGACGGTCGAGCAGGTCGATTTTTTCCGGGACAACGGCTACCTTATTCTGCGCGATGTGCTGGACCCGGCGCTTATGGCCCAGACCAGGGATGCCTGGTGGGATGCCGCGCCGCCGGAGTTGAAACGGGACGAGCCGGACTCGTGGGTGGACGCGTTCCCCGACTCACGCTTTACGTGGAAATACCGGGACCGCAGCTTTGAGCCGTGGATGATCGAACTCTTATACGGCAACCCCAAGCTCCAGGCTGTCGCCAAACAGCTGATCGGCCCGAATCTTAAGCAGCCGGAGCGCATCCGCGGCATCTATTGTGTCTTCCCGGATACGGACGAGACGGCGCGCCCGGCCTATTTCCACGTCGACGCGCACGCCTTTCACTTGGGTGTGGTCGGCTATGTGGACGACGTGCCGCCCGACGGCGGCGGCTTCACGATCTGGCCCGGCAGCCACAAACAATTCTATCCTACGTTTAAGACTGCCTACACCTTCAACCCGCTGGAGGAGAAGAAGGAGTATAGGGACACCGACGCGTGGCGTGCCGTGTTGCAGATCGAGCCGGTGCATACCTACGGTTCAGCCGGTGATGTCGTCCTGTGGCATCATCGCATGGGCCACGGCGCCGGCCACAACCGCTCCCGCCAGGTGCGCCAGGCCGTCCTTTACGACTTCTGCCGCGCCGATCTCGATGATGTTCAGGACGAGCCGCCGCCAGCCGATATGTGGCGGGACTGGCCCGGAATCAGCGATTCGACCGTTGCTGTATCGAGCTTTTCGGACATTTAGCAACTGTCGAAAGGTAAGACCGTTACCCTATGAAAATCAGCGACATCAAGACATATCTGATGCATGCCAGCGTGCCAGGCGGCGGCTGGACAAAGCGCAACTGGCTCTTCGTCAAAGTCTTCACCGACGGGGGCGTCTACGGCGTCGGCGAGGCGTCCGGCTGGCCGCGCGTCGTGGAGACCGCCATCCGCGACCTGCGCGAAGTCCTTATCGGCGAGGATCCATTCCTGATCGAGCGCATTTGGCAGAAAATGTATCTGGCGATGATGGGTCACGGCATGACCGGCATCGTCGGCGGCGGCGCGCTCACCGGCATCGAGATGGCCCTGTGGGACATCAAGGGCAAGGCGCTGGGCGTTCCGGTCTGGAATCTGCTGGGGGGCAAGATCCGCGATCGGATCCGGCTTTACGCGCACGCGCATACGCCGGAACGGGCGCAGGAGTTGGTGGCACGGGGGTTCAGCGGCCTCAAGACCGGAGGCGTGGACAACCCGATCGGGAAGATACGCGCGTTGCGGGCGGCTGTCGGCCCGCAGATCGACCTGATGGCCGATGTCCACGGCCCGCCCTGGCTCAGTGTGCGCGATGCAATTCGCGTGGGCCAGGCGCTGGAGGAGTTCGACCTGCTCTTCTACGAAGACCCGGTGCCGCCCGAACATATCGAAAACCTGGCCAAAGTCGCGCGCCATGTCAATCTCCCCATCGCGGCCGGGGAACGCAGTACCCATATCTACGGAATGCGCGAACTGATCGAACGAGAGATCGTGGATGTGATCCAGCCGGATACGGGCCGGGCGGGCGGGCTGATGCAGATGAAGAAGATGGCAGCCATGGCCGAAGCGCACGGGATCGGCTTTGCGCCCCATGACGGCTCTTTGGGGCCGGTGGCGGAGATGGCGGCCGTTCATCTGCTGGCGACCCTGCCCAACTTTCTGATTCTGGAACATCTGGAGGACGACGCGCCCCAGCGTTACGAGGTGATGCAGCCTCAGCCCGAAATCGTCGATGGCGCGATCGTCGTGCCGGATACGCCGGGCCTGGGCGTGGATATCGTCGAAGAGGCGATCGCCCGCTATCCCTCCTCCGGCAATGTTTCCGTGCCCCAACAGGACGAATACGTCTACTTTCAGGCCAAGTATGGCCGCGCCAAGTGGCTGGAGCAGTAGCCGGGAAAGACATCGAAAAGCTGGGAACAGTCTCGCCTGCATGAACGATGAGCGGAAAGGGAGAAGAATGAAAGCAGCGTCAGCCCGCACTCACGAACTTTCCGCGGACGCCAAGGCGAAGTTGCGCTCGGTCTCGACCGCCACACTCACCAGCCAGCTGCAGAAAGAGGGCTTGCGCAACACGTTTCTGGCCGGGCTGTATCCGCTGCGGCCAGACCTGCGCATGGTAGGCTATGCCTTCACCTTGCGCTACATTCCGGCGCGCGAAGATCTGGCGGATGCACTCTACGACAACGCCAGGAACGTGCAAAGACTGGCAGTAGAGGCTGTCGGGCCGGAAGATGTGCTGATCATCGACGCCCGCGGCGACGTCGGCGCGGCCTCCTTCGGCCATATTCTGGGGACGCGCATCAGACAGCGCGGCGCGGCCGGCCTTGTCACCGACGGCGCGCTGCGGGATACGCCCGGTTTCCGCCACCTGGAACTGCCGACCTACATTCGGGCTGCCCACGCCACGACTTCATTCGTGGCCCATCATCCGGTCGATATGCAGGTCCCCATCGGTTGCGCCGGCGTGGCGGTGACGCCGGGGGATGTGGTTGTGGGCGATGGCGAGGGCGTGGTTGTGATCCCGGCCCGACTGGCAGAGGAGATTGCCCACGACGCCTACGAGCAGGAGATCAGGGAGGAGTTCTTCCAGCAGAGGGTGGCGGGCGGCGCCAGCATTGTCGGCGTTTATCCGCCCAATGACGAGACGCTGGCAGCATTCGAGCGTTGGCGCCGGGAACGGGGTATATAGCAAACGAGATATGGCCCTTTCCCAGCCCCATCAGATATTGAGCGGCTCGTTGCAGGAATCCCTGACGCCGGTAGAGATCACGATTCACATCGAAGTTGATCTCCTGGGCAAGTCGCCCAAAGCGGATATTCTTCTCTTGCGACGGGAGGGAGAGGCGTGGAACGCGGCGCAGCGGGCACGACTGCCGGACGGGGTGCGCGACAACACAGCCGGACACGTCCTGGTAGAGTTCAAGTACACAGAGTCGGTGAACCCGAAGGCGCTCGCCCAGGCAATCGCTTATGATTATTTCTACAGGCAGGGGCAAAAGTTGCGCGAAGAGCAGGTGCAGACCGTCGTTTTGAGCGCCAGGACGCCGCGCAAAGAGCGGCTGGAGATGTGGGGATACGAGGAACTGCAGAAAGGCGTCTTCCTCGGTCCTCCACCAGTGTTAGACCGCGTGTGGTTGCTGGCGTTGAACGATCTGCCGGCAGAGCCCCACAACGCTTTTGTCAAGCTCTTTGCCAGCAAGAAGAAGGAACGGGAGGCGGCCTTTTCGGCGCTGGATGCGCCCACGTTAGAAGAGTCGCCCAGTCTGCTGGCCTACATGTTTGGCCTGAGACAGACATTGGTAGTGAAAGGAGAGAGCGAGATGGCGGAGGCATTGACCCCGGAGAAGGTAATGGAAATTGGAGAACAGGTGCGTCGGCGGGCAATTGAGTTGGCCGCGCCGGAAGATCTCGACGAATCGCTGCGTCGGCGTGTCCTGGAGATGGCTTCACCTGAAGAGTTCAATGAGTCGTTGCGTCAGCGCATCCTGGAGATGGCTTCACCTGAAGAGTTCAATGAGTCGTTGCGTCAGCGCATCCTGGAGATGGCTTCACCTGAAGAGTTCAATGAGTCGTTGCGTCAGCGCATCCTGGAGATGGCTTCACCTGAAGAAAGGCTGGCAGGATTGACGCCCGCGGAGCGCCGAGCACTACTGCGATTGCTGCAGGAGGAGATGGGCACTGACCCGGACGCAGCGGAAGACGGGGAGAGCGAAACCACATAGTTCGCTTGGAGCATTCGCACAACTGAGGGTTGATCGACAAGGAGTGCGTTAAAACCGGCAATGCAAGGGCGCGTGCTTCTATTCCCGTAGCAGCTTCACCAGCAGCGCCTTCGCCTGCCTTGATGCCCGCGCGCGGTGGCTGATCTGATTCTTGACAGAGGTCGCCAACTCTGCCAACGTTCGCCCCATATCCGGCACATAGAAAACCGGATCGTAACCGAAGCCGTGAGATCCTCTGGGCACTTTGGTGATAATCCCCTCCAGCGTCCCGGCGCAGGTATCGGCATTGACGGCAGGCCGCGCGATGGCAACGACACACTGGAAACGGGCTGTCCACGGGCGGGGATACGGTTGCAGCTCCTTCAGCAGCTTCTCATTTCTATCCAGGTCGGTTGCGCCGGGACCGGCATAACGAGCGGAACGCACACCGGGCGCACCCTGTAGCGCATCCACCTCCAGGCCGCTGTCATCAGCCCATGTCCACAGACCGGTCAGTCCGGCGTAATGTTGGGCTTTCAGCGTCGCATTGGCGGCAAAAGTGTTCCCCGTTTCGTCGACCTCCTCTGCGACGCCGATTTCCTCCAGATAGGTGAGCGCCAGCGGCAGATCGTGCAGAAGCCTGCGATACTCCAGCAGTTTGCCCTGGTTGTGTGTCGCAATCAACAGCCGTCGTTTCATTCATTGCCCTCCTGGGAGCGCGAAGATCGGCGTGCGCTGCCGTCTGTTCATCAAGTATGTCGTTCAGGCACAATAATCGTTGCCTGAATCGGAATTTGCGGATGGACAGGATAGCGGTCTGTGGGTCGATTCCTGTCCAGTGAATTTTTCACGTTGGCGGAAAGTACACATCGCAACTGCCAGTTCATTTGGGATGCGCCCCAAAGAGTTCCTCTCTTGCCATTTGTGCGGTATAAGGCTATCATACACGCGTTGGGCGAAGATACCTTCAGCCCATTCTCTTGCATTGCAAAACAGAAGAGAGCAACTGTGTCATATCACCCATTGCGCATCTTCAGCGGTTCTGCCCACAAAGAGTTGGCTCTGGAGATCGCCCAGACACTCGGCGTGGAACTCGGTCAATCCACCACTCGCCGTCTGCCCGACAGCGAGATACACGTGATGATCGATGAGGTCGTGCGCGATCAGGATATTTTCCTGGTCCAGTCCTGTTGTCAGCCGGTGAATGATCATGTAATAGAGTTGATGCTGTACGTGGACGCATTCCGGCGGGCCAGCGCCCACAGCGTCAGTGTCGTGGTGCCCTACTTTCCCTATGCCCGCCAGGAGCGCATGGCCCATGGCCGCGAGGCGGTCAGCGCCCGGGTCATCGCCAATATGCTGGAGATGATGGGAGCGGATCGCGTAATCTTCGTAGACATCCATGCCAGGGCCATTCAGGGTTTCTTCAATATCCCTGTCGATCCACTCTCTGCGCTGCCGATTCTGGCCGACTATTTTCGTCAGGAAGAATGGAAAAACGCGGCCATCGTCAGCCCGGATGTAGGCCGGGCCAGTATGGCGGGGCGCTATGCGCAACTGCTCAATCTGCCATTGGTCGTGATGCACAAACGACGCACGAGTGTCAGCGTCACCGAAACCACGCACGTTGTCGGTGAAATCGCAGGGATTCGCCCGATCATTATCGACGATATTATGGCCGGGGGCAGCGTTCTCAAGCAAATCGACGCGCTGTACGAGGCCGGCGCGCAAGGGACTGCCGCCTTCGCCATCACGCACCCGGTCTTGCTGCCTTCCGCTCTGGAGCATCTCCAGGCGGATGATCGCATCGCCAAGCTGGTCGTTTCCAACACACTGCCTGTCCCCCAGGAGAAGCGGTCAGACAAAGTCGTCGTCTTGTCGATTGCGCCCATGCTGGCCGATATTATCAATCGCATCCATCAAGGGCGCAGCATTTCAAAGAAACTCATCCTGATGTAGGAAGGCATTACCGGATATAACGAGCTGCTCGGCTCATCTGTTGAGCGCGCAAGACGACTGCGGCGCTTCCTGACGAAAGGCGGCGGCTCGTTCACCCGACAAGAGCCGCTGCTGCCCGGCGCGGCCCCCCGCAATTGGAGATTTCAGCGACGGGCGAAGCGTTGATTACGCAGCGCAGGCCGGACTTACATCATGCTTTGCAGGTATCTGTCCACGCCCCCGGACAACGCTGATACCCGGAGAACCGTACATGACCACGCACCAACGTTCCTGGATTGACAGGTCTGACGAAGCAGATTTCCCAGAGCAAGACTCACGTCTCGATACCGATATAATCGATGATGAAGAGATATACGTAGCGTCATACTCGCAGTTGATGTGGTGGCGCTTTCGCAAACATCGCATGGCGTTGATTTCCGGCGTCCTGGTGATTATCCTGTATATGATTGCGGCCTTTGCCGAATTTGTGGCCCCTACGATCCGGAACAGTCCTTTGTGAAGTATAAGTTTGTGCCGCCGATGAAAATTCATATCATCGACGCGGAAGGCAAGCTGCACCGGCCATTCGTCTACAAAATCATCCGCGAAAAGGACCCGGAAACGCTACGCAATATCTACAATGAAGATAAGACCACATTCTATCCGATCCGCTTTCTGGTGCGCGGAACGGAGTACGAACTGTGGGATCAGTTCCCGACCTCCTGGCATCTCTACGGGTTGGACGTTCCCCATGAGGATCAGGGCATCTTTCTGATGGGCGCAGACCGGCTGGGGCGTGATCTCTTCTCCCGCCTCTGTTACGGCGCGCGCATCTCGCTGACCATCGGCCTGGTGAGTGTCGTCCTCAGTCTGGTAATCGGAATTCTGCTCGGCGGAATCTCCGGCTTCTACGGCGGCTCCTTAGACAACGCGATTCAGCGCCTGATCGAATTCATTCGCTCGATCCCGGAGATTCCTCTGATTATGGCGTTGGCCGCAGCCCTGCCCGCAGACTGGCCGGTGGTGCGTCTTTACTTCGGCGTGACGATCCTCTTGTCATTCGTGGGTTGGACAGGTCTGGCCCGGGTCGTGCGCGGGCGATTTCTGAGCATGAGAGAAGAGGATTTCGTGATGGCAGCCCGCTTTCCCGGCTCCGGTGAAATGCGCATCATTCTGCGCCACATGGTTCCCTCCTTCCTCAGCCATATTATTGCTTCCTTGACATTAGCGATTCCGGGCATTATTCTGTCGGAAACGGGCCTGAGTTTCATCGGCCTGGGTCTGCGGGCGCCGGCCATCAGTTGGGGCGTGCTCTTGCAGGAGGCCCAGAACCTACGCTCCGTCGCCCTTGCCCCATGGGTAATGACCCCCGGCTTGGCGGTGGTGCTGGCCGTATTGGCTTTCAATTTCCTCGGCGACGGCATCCGCGACGCCGCCGATCCATATGCCAGGTAGGTCAATGAGCAGCACAAGTAGAAAACTGCTTATTCATGCACGGAACGGATTTCGATTATGACAGTTTCAACTACACAAATCGACAGCGTGTCGGCAACGGGTGAATCCGTCGATTCCCGGGAGATGCTTCTGGAAGTACAGGGATTGAAGACGCATTTCTTCTTGGCCCAGGGGATTGTGCGGGCGCTGGAGGGCGTCGATTTCACGGTGCGCCGCGGTCAGACTGTCGGGTTGGTCGGGGAGAGCGGCTGCGGCAAGTCCATAACAGCCCGCTCGATCATGGCAATTGTGCCCTCCCCAGGGCGCGTGGTCGAGGGTGACGTTCTGTTCCACCTGCAAAAGCAGGAGAATGGCAGCATCACCGACCAGGTCATTGACATGACCAAGATCGACGCCATGGGCACACAGGCCCGCTCCATCCGCGGCGGCGAGATTTCCATGGTTTTTCAGGAGCCAATGACCTCGCTAAGTCCGGTCCACACGATTGGCAATCAGATTATTGAGGCCATCCTCCTGCATCAGGATGTCGACAAAGATGAGGCCCGCGCCCAGGCGATCGATGTGCTCAACAAAGTTGGAATGCCTCAGCCCGAACGCACAATCGACCGTTATCCCCATCAACTCAGCGGTGGTATGCGCCAGCGCGCCATGATCGCCATGGCCCTTTCCTGCCGCCCCAGTCTGCTCATCGCCGACGAGCCGACAACCGCGCTGGACGTGACAACCCAGGCCCAGATCCTGACGCTCATGCGCGATCTGCAAGATGAACTGGGAATGGCGATCATCTTCATCACCCATGATCTGGGCGTCATTGCGCAGATGGTGGAATATGTCGTGGTCATGTATCTGGGTGAAGTGGTGGAGATGGCCGACGTCGATACGATTTTCTATGATCCCAAGCACCCCTACACGCAGGCGCTCCTGCGCTCCATTCCTCTGTTGGGTCGCAAATCAGCCCAGGGCATTACCAGCCAGTTGACAGCGATTCGCGGCTCGGTGCCGGATCCATACTCGATCCCTGAAGGTTGCCCCTTCCACCCGCGCTGCCGCAAAGCGATTGCAGGCGTGTGCGATACCCGCAACCCACCTCTCCTGGAACTGGAAGGGGGGCACAAGGTTCGCTGTGTATTGTACGAGTAGCAGACCCCATCCTTTCCCGCGCTGGAATCTTCATGCGGGGTCGTGCGTCACGGCCTCTTTGAAGACCGCCTGATCTTACCAATACAACACTGTTATCGGAGCAATCGATCTATGAGCACACAGTCTGGCGCTCAGTCGTCTCGACAATCGGCAAATACGGAGGCTGGGGGCCACATCGCTGCGGCGCCGGTCTGGCAGGAGTCCGCTCTGCAGACCGGCTTTGTGCATAGTTGGCTTGTGGCTGGGCCACTGGCAACGCCACTCACCGATATCAGCAGTTTCACAGGCCCGAACTTCAAGGAGCAGATTGCGGCCAATTTCAAAGCTGCGAACGCGCAGAGCGAACAGGCACAGGATGCCGCTCTCCCCGCTTCGACAGAGATCTTCGCGAGCGCGCTGGAGCGTCACAAGTTTATTCCCGACCGCGACGAGTCTATGTGGCGCGTCGTGCGCTGCCTCGACGACCATTTCGTCGAACTGTCCACCTTCCACCATACGCCCCACTACCTGCAAGCCTGGGCGTACTGTGTCCTGGATAGTCCCGGCGCGTGTGATGTGACCTTTGCCCTCACGACCAATGGCCCGGCGGACATCTGGGTGAACGGGGAACACTGCCGGCGCGTGGAGCATTTTCACCACCAACTGCCCCATACCGTCTCGTTTCAGGCGCGGCTGAATGGGGGACGCAACGAGATCGGCGTCTGTTTCGAGGCCGTCGCTTTGCGCGAATGTCCGTATGTCATGGCCTTACAGTTGACGGGGCACGACGAAGCGGGCAATGCGCTCAAACAACGAAGTGGTAGCGCATTTGACAACTTCAAGGTGCTTCTGCCCACATCAATTGGGCCAGAGAGTCGGCGACAGGCTTTGGAGTCGCTCTTCGACCAGGCCTACCTGGAGCGGGAACTGTTCAGCCGTCATGCGAAAGTTATTGTGCGTTGGCCCGAGGGCGAACCGGTGACCGATGATTTTGCCCTGCGGCTGGAGCGCAAGGGCGGGCGCATCTACAGCGAACACCACACCAAGGGCGAAGAACGCGCCGAGGTGATCCTGGGCGCCGCCTTCCAGTTCCCGCAGGACGACTATCAGGTGCTGCTCTTCCCCAATCCAGAGCATTACTATGTCCACGGCATGCGCGTCGAGCGCCGATTGGACATTCACATCGTCGGCAACGATGAGTATTCCACCGAGCGCTATGGCACCTATCAGGAACGCCGCCGCGAAGGCTTGCTCAATGCTGCCCGTCGCGGCGCCGAAGGCGGCATCTTCTCCGAGATCGCGGCCATGGAACTGGGCATGTGGGACAACATTAACGGGCAGGTGGTCCTCGACGGTATCGCTTCGATCAACGCGCGGGCCGATTGCAGCGACTTCGATCTGGTCGGCCTGCTGGGCATGGCGGGGCGCTACATCGAAGAGCCGGGCTTTCCACAGGCGCTCGTCGAGCCGCTGCAAGACTGCTTCATCAACTTCCGCTACTGGATGGACGAGCCCGGCGCCAATGCCATGTGCTTCTGGTCGGAGAACCATCAGATTCTCTTCCACACCTGTGAGATCCTGGCAGGCCAGTTGTTGCCGGGGGAACGGTTCCCCAATGCCGGGCTGACCGGCAGCCAGCACCGCGCCAAGGGTGAAGAGCGGGCGCTCTCCTGGCTGCGCAAACGGGCCGCGGGCGGCTTTCGCGAGTGGGATTCCAACACCTATTTTGAGGAGGATGTGCTGGCGCTCTCGCATCTGGTTGACCTGGCAGAGAACGACGACGTGCGCGAACTGGCCGCGGTTGTGCTGGACAAGATGTTCTTCGGGCTGGCGGTCAACTCGTTCAAGGGGGTCTTCGGTTCGAGCCACGGGCGCACCTACACGCCTTTCATCAAGGACGCCTACCGGGAGCCGACTTCCGGCATCTCGCGCCTGCTGTGGGGCAAAGGAATCTTCAACCGCAGCATTCGCGGAACCGTCAGCCTGGCCTGTGCCGTCAACTACCAGCTGCCCCCCGTTATCGAGGCCATCGCTATTGACCCCGCCGAGGAGATTTGGAGTCGGGAACGTCACGCCGGGCAGTTGGAAGAGTGGTGCGATCGTGACGAGGGTGAATGGGAGGTGAACAAAGTCACCCACAAGACGCCCGACTATTTGCTGTCCTCCGCCCAGGATTATCGGCCCGGCGAACACGGCTACCAGCAGCATATCTGGCAGGCGACGCTCGCGCCGGAGGCGGTCGTCTTCGTCACGCACCCGCCCTGTCTCAGCGAGGACGGCTCGCACCGCCCCAATTTCTGGCATGGCAATGTCGTGCTGCCGCGGGTGGCGCAGTGGAAGGATCTATTGGTGGCGGTCCACCGGCTGGAAGCGGACGATTGGCTGGGCTTCAGCCATGCCTACTTCCCCATCTACGCCTTCGATGAACACGAGATTCGAGACGGATGGGCCTGCGCCCGCGTCGGGGACGGCTATCTGGCCATCACGGCTGCGGCCGGTCTGGCGCTGACGCAAAGCGGCAAGAACGCGTTTCGAGAGTTGCGTTCCTACGGGCAGAACAACGTATGGCTGGTGCAGATGGGGCGCGCGGCTGCGGACGGCAGCTTCGCCGAGTTCGTGGAAAAGGTGACGGCGCTGGACATCACCTATGAGGAAGACAGCGTACACCTGACAAGCCTGCGCGGTGAGAGCATCGACTTCGGCTGGAAGGGTCCCCTACTCGTCAATGAGCAGGAGCAGGAGATAACCGGCTTCCTCCACTTCGACAATCCCTACTCCAGAACGGAACTGGGCGCGGACAAGATGGGCATTCAGTTCATGGATCTGCTCATGCAGCTCGACTTTTCGTAGAGGGCATTTGAATAGTCCTGCTTTGACGATCCCATCTCCACAACAGGTTGTTCGTTCACTTGAATGTTACACCCAGAGATGCCAAATCCTGGCGCAATTCGTCGAGGGTGTAGCCCGGAGTGATACCCCTCTGACGCACTTCATCCAGGATGTCGTAAATCGATACATTCGCCAGTTCAGCAGCGCGGGCTTTTGTGATTTCCCCCCGTTGGTAGGATGCGATCGCGTACTCAATTCTCCACCGCTGTATCCCTTCGGTCAGCATCTTCCTCGCTAGTGTAGTCCGATCAATCTGTTCTCTATAGGCAATTTCATCTAATCCCTGAACAATCGTTTCAGGAATGCGTATATTGAGTTGACGTACTATCTCACCCATGTCGCTCGCCTCCTTCCCGTTCAAGCCGAATTGCCTCTGCTGCACTTTGGAGAGCATGAAGGATCGCCAAGTCCGTGTTCATCATCACTGCTATCCGGTCCAACAAAGAGGCGCAAGTGTCATAAGTTATTTTGCGCTGAATGAAGCCTTGTAAGGGAAAAACCTGTAAAGTCGTATAGGATACACCTTCGGTTCTTGCTATGGACCGACCCCTGCGGTCCTCGATCAATACTTGCACATCAGAATCTCTTGCGTAGGCCAGGGTCTCACATTCACCCCACCCAACAACATTCGTTATATAAAGATGTTGGGCAAATGACACCTGCACCGGTGAAAGTTCAACGACGATGATGTGTCCTGAGCGGATTGCGGCGTCAATAACGAAGGCATCAGTCTTTTTGCGTTCAAACCCCGTCTGGACAGTCTCGCGAAACACGGCGGTGGGGATTCCTATCGGCCCATAGACTTGATGCAACGTTTCGATCGCTTCCAATTTTGCTATGATGATCAAAGATGAAGCGTCAACAACAATTGTCGGTGTCAAATTCCGATTCATAAACAGCCAGATAGCACCTGATAGCAATTCCTATCAGGAATTTTCCCATATTCCCATATTTGTGTCAAATTGGAGACTACGACACTGAAGAAAACAGCAATTGACTCTATGGCAGTGAGGAGTGCTGGGCTGGCTCTATATTCTTCAGAAGAGTTTCCGGCCGGCACTTTCAGGCCTCACCCTCTTCAGGGCGGATGATCACCATGTAGCGCATCGGCGCATCGCTGGTGTTCACCAGCCCATGCAGCTTGCGCGGATCGAAGACCACCGCTTCGCTGGCGCGCAGCGGATGGCGCTCGCCGTCGATCTCCAGCGTCCCCTCCCCGTCCAGCATGTAGAACGCCTCATAGCCCCCGTGACGGTGAGGAGGATGGGATCGCTCGCCCGCATCGACCTCCGAGATGTGGACGCGCAGCGGCTCGCCGTCCACGTCGGCGTCGATGAAATAGCGGGAGATACCCTTCTTTTCGACATCTAAGAACTGCACAGTTCACTTCCTTTCCGCGAAACGCCGGTTGCTCTTTGTGGCACTATCCACTAGCCATTAAAGTTAGCGGCGGGGATAGAAGACGTCGAGCAGCGGCTCGACATCGGTGTAGTCATAGCCGTAGGTTTCTTTGAAGCGCGCCTGAATCCGCTCCTCCGCTTCGGAGGGCGAGCGCAGAGGGAACGCCAGCGGCTGCTTGTTCATCAGCGCCGATTCGGCGGCCGCCAGCGACATCTCCTGATCCAGCCGGGCTTCCTGCACGCCGTAGGTCGGCTCGATGTCATGCAGGACGGCATTGGCGATGCTCATAAACTGGTCCGCCATGTCAACGCCGCGCCCGTTGTTCTCACCGATGCCGAGATGGGCGTAGGGATTCTCCCAGACGATGTTCTGACCGGGCAGTTCCAGGCTGATGCGCTCCAGCACATGACGTCCCTCGACTTCGATGGTGGAGATTTGCGGTTCATAGGCCGCGGCAGACGCCCCGCTCTGGTAGTCGGCGGGGTCGGTGTAGTAGACCGTGTTGCCGACGATCGCGCCGCGCTCACCATCGATCTGGGAGATGCCGACGTTCTTGCGGCCCAGCGAGCGCGCGTGGATCACGTTGGAGTAGATCATGGTCGCCGCGGCCCCGTTCTCGAACTCCAGGAAACTGGTCGTGCAGTTTTCCTGCGAATGATGACGCTTCATGCGGTCGATGATGGGCACGACGTCGGTCACATGGGTGATGCCCAGAATCGACTTGGGCGGGCTGCCCGCAAGCAGGCGCAGCATGCTCATGCCATGATAGCCGCCTTCGTAGAAGATGCGATAGATGCGTCCCACCTCGCCGATGATGCCGGAATCGATCACTTTGGCCTGGAAACGGGCCATGGGCACGCGATGGTAGTTCTCGGCCACCTCCAGCTTGACATTGTTGCGGTCGGCGGCCTCGATCATCATATCGGTCATGGGGCGGGTCACGGAGACCGGCGTTTCGACGATGATGTTGATGCCCTTCTCCGCCAGGTAGCAACAGATCGGGTGGTGGGCATCGCCGGGCACGACCACGTCGACGACATCCAACTCTTCACCCTCAACCAGATCGCGCACGCTGGTATAGGCGTTGACGCCGTACTCGTCAGCCACGGCGCGCAGCGCCTCTTCATCCTTGTCACAGACGGCGACGAACTCGAACACATCCTTCATTCTGGGGTAGATAGGCAGGTGCGAACTGCGGCCGCGGCGGCCCAGACCGATCAAGGCTAACTTCAATTTGCGTGGCATCGTTTGCGATTTCCTTTTGAGTGCTCTATCCGAAGCAGATCCAGCGTACCCGGTTGTCGGCGCGCAGACTGTGATCCGTCCACGGCGCCAGCAGAATCAGATCGGTCGGCCCGACTATCGTGCTCTCGCCGTCAATGGTAACGGTGGCCTCGCCCTCCAGAATGTACCAGAAGCGCTGTTCGCCATGTTTCTCCGGTTCAAACGGATTGGCCGGGGTGGTGATGCGCTCGGCGAAGTGGTCGATCTGCTCCTGCGCCTCACGAATCTCATACCCCTTGCGGAAATTCACCTCGGGAATGGCGTTGCCCTTGATGATCATGGTTGCGGTTCCTCGGCTCGTGGTTCCAATGCAGTTTCCGGCCACAGTTCACTGGCCGCTGCCGTTCTACAGACTGGCGTAGGGGTCGGCGGCGTCGCGCAGCCCATCCCCCATGAAGTTGAACGCCGTCACCGAGATGACCACCATAATGGCCGGCGCGACCATCGTCCAGGGCGCGATGGCTACCGCGCTGATGTTCTGCGCCTCCTGCAACAACACGCCCCAGCTGATCGCCGGCGGACGCAGGCCCAGACCGAGAAAGCTGAGCGCGGTTTCGCTGAGAATCATGGTCGGGATCGACAGCGTCATGGCGGCGATGATATGGCTCATAAACGAAGGCAGCATATGGCGCAGGATGATGCGCAATTCGTTGCTGCCGCAAAACCTGGCCGCCATCACGAACTCTTCCTCGCGCAGCTGCAGGAACTTGCCGCGCACGACGCGCGCCATGCCGGTCCAACCGATTAAGGAGAGAATGACCGTAATGCTGAAATAGACATAGAGGATCGGCCACGCCGGCGGCAGCGCCGCGCTCAGCCCCATCCACAGCGGAATCGACGGGATCGAACGCAGGAATTCGATGATGCGCTGGATGATATTGTCGATCGTGCCGCCATAGTAGCCGGATAGCCCTCCCAGCAAAATACCAAGGACCAGACTGATGACGACCCCGATCAGACCGATCGAAAGGGAGAGGCGCGCGCCATAGGCAACACGGGAAAACATATCCCGCCCCAACCGGTCCGTGCCCAACGGGAAGAAGCCCTGCTCCTCGTGGGGAACGTCCAGACCGAACAGCTTCGTGGTCACGGTAACTTCGCCCCACAGCTTATACTCTTCACCCTTGGGAAAAATGCGAAGCGGATGGCGGATGGTCGTGTCCGGGTGATAGGTGTTACGGAACGTCTCCGGGTCCCGTTCGCGCACGGTCTGATAGATGAAGGGCATATGCCAGTTGCCATCGGCATCAACGATTTGAACCGGCGTCGGCGGGTGCAGCTTGTACTTGACGAACTTGGCCTCCGGGTCGTAGGGGGCCACAAACTCGCTGAACGCCGCAATCAGATAAAAGACAATTACGACAAACGAGCTGAACACGGCCACCCGGTGGCGGCGGTAACGCCACCAGATCAACTGCCAGAAGGATGCAACAGCAACCTTGGTCTGGTCCTCCCGGATATCCAGATAGCGCTCTTCCTCTTCCGGATCGTCTACAAAGGCGGCCGGTCTTTGTTCCTCAGTCGTCATCGTCTCTCCCGGTCCCTTCCATTGCGCTCATTTTTTGGCGAAACTGAATTTTACCCTCACGCGCAAATTGATGAAGCAGTAACGCGTGGAACACTCGCGCTCAAATTGCGAAGCGGCAGCGCATTGAACGACTACGCCATCTCTTCCAGGCGGATACGGGGATCAACCCATGCCAGCAACAGATCCGACAGCAATGTGCCGATCACCGTCAGCACGCTGAGCAGCATGATGAAACTGCCGGCCAGAAACATATCCTGATTGATCAACGCGGTGTAGAGCATCGGGCCGGTCGTCTGCAAACTGAGGACGATGGCCACGATGGTCGTGCCCGAAATCAACTCCGCCAGCGACCAACCGACTGTGCTGAAGAAGGGGTTCAGGGCGACGCGCGTCGGGTACTTCCAGACCAGGTTGCGCTCTTTTACGCCCTTGGCGCGCGCGGTCTCGACATAGGGTTTGTTCAGTTCGTCGAGCAGATTGGCGCGGGTGATGCGGATGCCGTTGGCGGTGCTGCCGACCGCCAGAATCACGATCGGGATCCAGACATGGGCCAGCAGATCGAATATCCGGTCAATGGTCCAGGGCGCGTCCATAAATTCGGGGCTGAAGAGGCCGCCGACGCTCATTCCCGTATAGCTTGTCACCAACCACATGATCACCAGGGCCAGCATGAACTCCGGCAACCCTTTGCCAATGAAATTGAGCGCGGTCACGATATAGTCGATCACCGAGTATTGATGGGTCGCCGAATAGACCCCCAAGGGGATCGACACCAGCCAGCCGAATAGGAGAGTCGTAAACGAGAGTATGAAAGTAAGGCCGATCCGATCCCAAATCAGGTCCTCCACCGGTTTCTGGAAGTACATCGACTCGCCCCAGTCGCCGCGCAGGAGGATGCCCGAAATCCATTAGGACTTTCGCTGGGAGGTCAAGAGGCTGTACACTTGAGACATGATAACAAAACAGAAGTATGTCGAATACCTTGTCAGCACACCGATCAACTACACCTGTAGCAACTTGGCTGAACATCTGGAAGGCACGAGCCACGATGTGGTCAGCAATTACCTGAAGAGAGAGCGGCACACAGCCAGGCATCTATGGGAACTGGTAGAAGGACTGATCGACGACAGTCCGGACGCTTACCTGATCATTGACGACAGTGTACAAGACAAACGCTATTCACGGTCAATTGACATGGTAAAACTGCAATACAGTGGCGCTGAAGGGGGTCTGGTGCGCGGCATCGGTGTCGTGAATCTGGTTCACACCAGTGGTGAAGAGGGCGAGCATTATCCGCTTGATTTTCGCATCTACGCCAAGCAAGCAGATGGGAAGACAAAGAACGACCATTTTCAAGAGATGCTGCTGCGAGCCGTCAGTGACAAACAGGTTCAGGCCAAGACCGTGCTGTTTGATAGTTGGTATGGCTCCTGGCAGAACTTGAAGCTGGTTGACCGTCTGGGATTGACCTTCTACACCACACTCAAAGCCAACCGCTTGGTCAGTTTGAGCAAAGAAGATGGCTACATTCATCTCGATGAGATCGATTGGAGCGACGAACGGCTTCAGCATGGCATGATTGTCAAGCTCAAGAAAGTGCCGTTCAAAGTGAAATTGTTCAAGCTAGTTGCCACAAACGGCGACGTTGACTGGGTCATTACCAATGATCTGGATGAGACTGTGATCACGCAAGTCGCTCAAAAAGCGAACGAGTTGCGCTGGCAGGTCGAAGAATTTCACAGAGAACTGAAGCAACTGACGGGCACTGCCAAATGCCAATGTCGCAAAGCTCGTTCGCAGCGCAATCACCTCGCTTGTTGTTACCATGCTTGGCTTTCCCTGAAGTTCCAAGCTACCTTGCTCAACAAAACCATCTATCGCGTTCGCACTGACTTATTCAGCGATTATCTGCGAACCCAGCTTCGCAACCCGACTATCCCGGCTTTTCAGCCAATTTAGCGAAAGTCCTATCCATTTGAGATACTGTATGTGTTGCGGCTGGCCCAGGCCGTAACGCTGCTTCAATCTGGCCATCAAGACTTCGTCGACCTCGTCGCCCTGTTCGCGCAACTGCGCGGCGTAGGTGGTCAGATAGTCGCCCGGCGGCAGCTGGATGATGATGAACGTAACGATCGAGATCACGAAGAGCGTCGGTATCATTACGGCAAACCGGCCCAGGACATATGAGAACATGACAAGCTCCGAGACAAACTGCCAAGGTGTGGAAAGCGAAGAGTAAGGGGAGAGCGCTAAACTCACCCCTTACTCCCCTTCACTCACTTCTCTACTCTACATATGCATTGACGGATCATCCCAATACCAGGTGGCATTGTCGATGATGTGCTCGTACACGCCGCGGCAGCAGTCCCACGGGTTGCCGGCATGGATGCCCTTGAAGCCGTTCTTAACCATGACCAGGCGCGGCAACTCACCGAAGAAGCCGACCGACGGCAACTCTTCGGACCAGATGTCGAGAATCTGCTTGAAGAGATCCGCCTGCGCCTCCTCGCCGGCGGTGGCCCGAATCTGGTCCCACAGTTCCCAGATTGTCCAGATCCAGTGGCCGGCGGGCGGCTCCTGGGCGATAGGATTGGTCGGGTCCAGCTTCCACGCGGTCCAGGCGTTGCACCAGGGCCGGTCGTTGATGTTGCGATGCTTGACCCAGATCTGCGGGTCTGCCAACGGCACCAGGTTGCGATCCATGAACGAGGTGGTGCATTCGACGTCGTTGGACTGGTGGAGTTCGATGCTGAGCGAGCGGTCGACGCCGCGGTAGTTGACTTCCAAACCCAGGTCGGCGAGATAGTCGATAAAGGTTTGGGTGAGGTCCGAAAGCTCGGCGCCGCCCAACATGGTCCAACTGATACGCTCGCCGCTGCTATCTTTCCAAAGGCGGTAGCCGTCAGAGTCCTTTTCGGTGTAACCAAGGCCGTCGAGGAGTGCATTGGCCTTATCGGGGTCGTAGTCGAGGTAGGCGTTGCTCAGCTTTGCGGAATGCACGGGAGACTCGACGGGGGGGCCATACTGCATATTGGTTCCCAGCCCATCATAGATCAGTTCTCTGACCTCGTCGCGGTTGAAGCCCAATGAGACAGCGATGCGGAAGTCGCGTTCCTGGAAGAGTTCGCGGCGGCGGTCGTCATTGGTGGTCATGTTGAAGTGGACGCCATAGACGGCGGTCCATCGCCAGAACTGGATCGTGTAATCGCCCTTCTCCTCATTCTCCTTGAGCACGGTCAGGTCCGTGTTGCGGATGTGGCGAGACTGGCAGTCGATCTCGCCGTTCACTAGCCGCAGCGCCTGGACGTCGGAGTCGTTGAAGAGGCGGAAGTAGAGGTCGTCGATATAAGTAGGACTTTCGCTGGGAGGTCAAGAGGCTGTACACTTGAGACATGATAACAAAACAGAAGTATGTCGAATACCTTGTCAGCACACCGATCAACTACACCTGTAGCAACTTGGCTGAACATCTGGAAGGCACGAGCCACGATGTGGTCAGCAATTACCTGAAGAGAGAGCGGCACACAGCCAGGCATCTATGGGAACTGGTAGAAGGACTGATCGACGACAGTCCGGACGCTTACCTGATCATTGACGACAGTGTACAAGACAAACGCTATTCACGGTCAATTGACATGGTAAAACTGCAATACAGTGGCGCTGAAGGGGGTCTGGTGCGCGGCATCGGTGTGGTCAATCTGGTTCACACCAGTGGTGAAGAGGGCGAGCATTATCCGCTTGATTTTCGCATCTACGCCAAGCAAGCAGATGGGAAGACAAAGAACGACCATTTTCAAGAGATGCTGCTGCGAGCCGTCAGTGACAAACAGGTTCAGGCCAAGACCGTGCTGTTTGATAGTTGGTATGGCTCCTGGCAGAACTTGAAGCTGGTTGACCGTCTGGGATTGACCTTCTACACCACACTCAAAGCCAACCGCTTGGTCAGTTTGAGCAAAGAAGATGGCTATATTCATCTCGATGAGATCGATTGGAGCGACGAACGGCTTCAGCATGGCATGATTGTCAAGCTCAAGAAAGTGCCGTTCAAAGTGAAATTGTTCAAGCTAGTTGCCACAAACGGCGACGTTGACTGGGTCATTACCAATGATCTGGATGAGACTGTGATCACGCAAGTCGCTCAAAAAGCGAACGAGTTGCGCTGGCAGGTCGAAGAATTTCACAGAGAACTGAAGCAACTGACGGGCACTGCCAAATGCCAATGTCGCAAAGCTCGTTCGCAGCGCAATCACCTCGCTTGTTGTTACCATGCTTGGCTTTCCCTGAAGTTCCAAGCTACCTTGCTCAACAAAACCATCTATCGCGTTCGCACTGACTTATTCAGCGATTATCTGCGAACCCAACTTCGCAACCCGACTATCCCGGCTTTTCAGCCAATTTAGCGAAAGTCCTAATAAGGAAGCTGGTTGCCAGCTGTGTCCACGGCCCAGAAGTAGGGATTGCGGGTGCAGTTGACGATCTCGTCGGCATAGCTGTTCTGCACAATCCAGGGGTAGAGCATCGGGCTGTCAGGATTCTCGTGACGACCGCTGCGCATGTCGGTGTAGAGTTCCGTCCAGTTATCGAGGCCGGCGTCGGCGATGGCTGCATCCAAGGCGGCCTGGTCGTCGGTGTGGTCGGGGTGGAACTGCTTCATGTACGCGGCGGAGCGCACCGGGCAACTCAGAACAATGCCACCCTCCAGGTGGAAGAGAGCACTCGGCCCGGCGAACTTGAAGATGACCGTCGTGTCGTCGGGCGCGGAAAGCTCGACGGGGACGTTCTCGCCGGCGACGGCGCTTGTCAGCCAACCAGGGAAGACCGGCGTCAGCGTCTCGTTCTTCATCTCTTCCTCGAACCAGAAGACGAAATCGGCGCTGGTGAACGCCTCGCCGCTGGACCACTTCATCCCCTCGCGCAGGTTGAAGGTGTATTCGGTGGCATCGTCGCTGACCGACCAGGAATCGGCGATCATCGGGTTGACGGTCAACTCCTGGTTAATCGACAGCACGCCGCGGATGATCACCTGGTTGAGCGCGAAGTGATCGGCCTGCCCGCGGAAACCGGCCCGCCACAGGCCGCCGTAGTTGCCGACGCCATCCAGCCCCTCCAGCACCAGCGGGTTGACCGGCACACGTTCGTCTACGGGCGGCAGTTTGCCGTTGGCCACCATCTCGGCCAGCCGCGGCGCTTCGTTATACATTGACGCCGGCATGTCGGACGCGCCAGAATCCGACGACTCCGCCGGCGCCTCCTCCATCGGCGCTTCGGCTGCCGGCTCGCCGGCGCCGCACGCAGCCAGGATCGTGCCCGCTGTCGCAAACGCCGACAGCCGCACAAACTCGCGACGCGTTACATCGGTTTTTGGCATCTTCAGACTTTTCATCCGTTTTTCTCCTTGTCTGAACTGTGAATGGTGTGCGCAAGGGTTAATGCGCTACGGCTTCGCTTTATGAGCGCACAATGCTGCATGTGGACCGCAAGAGGGGGGAGACGCTGCGGCGTGGGCAGGATTATACTTGCTGACGCTGAATTGATCAAATTATTCTCACCCTCAAAGTTAGTCCGGCGGCTCTCGCGGGCAGATCAGGAGCCTCCGCTTGCTATTTCCCGGCAACGACAAGAGTTCGATGCGCTACAAGCTGACTTTGTGGCCGGCGCGCGTTCCGCAGGGAACGAGTGTATCCCAGATTGTTGGGCAAACGTTGTCTGAATCAGGATTTTCGGGATTTGCGGATGGACAGGATTGCAGGCGATGGGTCGATTCCTGTGCAGTGGATCTTTTCTCGTCGGCTGAAAGGGCGCATCGCAATAGCCCAAAATTTTGGGATGCGCCCCAGGGAACGAGCGAACGCGCGCATGGATCCGGATAAAGGCCCAAGCCGTTACCATATCAATAGCGCTTGCAGCGCGTACGTGGCAAGCAGAATCGCGATTTCGATGCCGAAGACGATTGCCAGCCGTCGAGCCAGGAGGTTCCGGGGCACAGAGGTGCGCAGATAGTCTTCAACAATGATAATCAGACCCACACAGATGAGACCCAGCACGACAAGTCCGAATTTATCGACTGCCGCCCTGGCCCAGGGGTTGACATACGGGAAGCTGGCGCTAAGCACGGTGAGGCGCAATCTCAGGAGAATCAGGACGGCCAGCGCGCTGGAAGCAACCCAGCCGACGAAGTAGAGCAGATACTTCGACCTCAGCAGCCAGGCGGCGCGGGCATCAGTTTTCTCCTGTGCAGCCATTGTCCCAACTCCGCTTTTGACTCATTTCGCCGTGTGCGTACGCATCGAGTGGAAGTTGCAGAAGTCTAGCCAAAATTCGCGCGGATGTCAAAGCGGGGGCAGATCCGGGGACAATGCGCTGCCGCTTTGCAGACGAGACGCCGTAGATTGGCGTAGTCCCAGATTTTCGAGTACAATCTAACCTGCCATTCGTCCATATTCGAATATCGTTCCGATCTGATACCATCCGGTCTATGGATAGACTACCCGCCGAAGTTGAATCTGTTTTCGATGTTTGGAAACAAGCTGGCCAACACGCCATCCAGTATGCGATCTGGTTGGTTTGTTGCGCTCTAGGTCTTGGCCTTATTTTCCTGCTGCATGAAAACCTGGAAACAGTTATCTTTCTGCGCGTGAATCCCTGGCATCTGCGCGCGTATGAAAAATGGTCAATCTACTTGCTGGGGATGGTATGGATCGTGTGCATTTTCTTGATCGAAGGCTATCTACGCCGCTCACAGCGCAGAAGGCGTCTGCTGGCTGCGTCCTTGACGGTGCTTTCGGTCGAGTTGGCGCTGATTGCCATGTCCGCCGCAGCGCTTTATTACACAGATTTCCGAGATTTTCTGCTGTTTTGAACGGCCCCGCAGATGCATTGGCGCCTGCACGGAGATAACGACTGCGCCCCCACAGCTTTTCCTTCCCCGAAGCAGCACTGCGCATTGTCAATAAGAACAATGCAGGTAAACGGCCTGCGCCCCTGGCCGACAATTCACTTTTGCAGGAGGTAGCGCTTTGTCTCAAAACGACAGCCCGTCTGTTGCCGCAACAGAGCAGACGGGGGAGGATTCCCGACGCCCGCCACTTCTTGAGGTGTCCGATCTGAGGAAGTGGTTCCCGATCCAGAGGGGCTTTTTCTCGCGCACGGTCGGCCAGGTGAAGGCCGTGGACGGGGTGAGCTTTTATGTCCGCCCCGGCGAGACGTTGGGCCTGGTGGGGGAGAGCGGCTGCGGCAAGACGACCACCGGCCGCTTGATCATGCACGCCTTCCCGCCCACCGCAGGCAATATCCTGTTCGACGACCAGGAGCTTGGGCAGGTCGATATCGCCACGGTCGACAATCAGCGGTTGAAGCGGTTGCGGCGCAATATGCAGATGGTCTTCCAGGACCCCTACTCGTCGCTGAACCCGCGCATGAACCTGCTGCAAAACGTGGGCGAGCCTCTGCTGGTGAACGACATCGCCAAGGGGCAGGAGTTGGAAGATCGGGTGTCGGAGTTGCTGCGCGTGGTGGGGCTGCGGCCTGAGTACCTGAACCGCTACCCGCATGCCTTCAGCGGCGGCCAACGTCAGCGGATCGGGGTGGCACGCGCGCTGGCGCTGAACCCACAGTTGATCGTTCTCGACGAGCCTGTCTCTGCGCTGGACGTGTCGGTGCAGGCGCAGATACTGAATCTTTTGCAGGACTTGCAGCAAGAGTTCGATCTGACATATCTCTTCATCGCCCACGATCTGAGCGTCGTCGAGCACATCAGCGACCGCGTTGCGGTGATGTATGTGGGTATGCTTGTGGAGAGCGCGCGCACGGAGGTACTCTACCGCAATCCCCAGCATCCGTATACCGAAGCGCTGCTGTCCTCGGTGCCTAAGCCGGACCCCCGCGACAGGGCCGAGCCGATCGTGCTGGAAGGGGACGTGGCCGATCCGGCCAACCCGCCGAGCGGCTGCTATTTCCACCCCCGCTGCCTCTATAATGACAACGACCGCTGCATGGCCGAGACCCCTGAACTGCGGGAAGTCGAGCAGGGCCATTTCGTGCGCTGCCATTACGCGGGTGAACTGGAACTGACAGGCGTCGCGTAAGTCGAGAAGTGAGTGAACAGAAGTGAGAAGTGAGAGGACACACCACACTCCTCGCGCTTCGGAAAGTTTATACGTTTTGAGTATTCTATGGTCAAAGCCAACGGTTCCGGCGCACAGTCCAATATCGAGTTAGAAAAGTTCGGCCTGCCCGCAGGAACGAGCGAACAGCCCACTTCTCGGCGTAAGCCGAAGGTCATGCTGCTCTTCCCGCCTAATTGGACGCCGACGATGCCGCATCTGGCTTTGCCGACGCTGACAGCCTGTCTGCGGCAGAACGGCGTCGAGGTCATCCAGCGGGATCTGAACGTCGAGGTCTTCGACGAAATCCTGAGCCGCCGCTATCTGACAGCCGCGCTGGGACGGTTGCGACGGATGAAAGATGAGTCGCAGGTTTCTGCAAGTGCCCGTAACTTGGGTTTGCAAAAGCCTGCAAGCGTCAGCCCGGACAAGTTACGCTTGTTGATCGTGGCCGTCAACGGCACCGCCGGCAACATCCGCATCACCCGCGCCAACCTGCTCGACGAACTGAACAAGCCTTATGTGGAGACGGCGCGGGCCAAAGGCGTTAGAGAGAGTTCGCTGATCTGGAAGTACCCGGTGCGGGTTGCGCTCAATCCCTTCTTCAGCACCGTCGGCTGGTCGTTGGCCAGCCTCATCTCCGGCACAACGCTGGTGGCGATGGTGTTGAGCTTGCAGACCACCGGGCCGATGCTCCTGCGTTCGCTCACCTCCCAGGATATGTACCTGGCCGGCAGCTTCCTCTTTCTTCTGAGCGCGCTGACAATCATCGGCACGCTGCTATCCGACATTCTGCTGGCTATCGTAGACCCGCGTATTCGCCTGCAGTAACGACGAAGAGGCGGGGGGCAAGGAGACAGAAAAGAGGGGAAAACTCAATTTTCGCTCCTCACCAGCCCCTCATCCGGCGCTACGACGAACGATTCGAACGATAGAACGCGGCCCTGCTCTCATCCAGTTCAACACCCAATCGTTGGGGCGGTGCATCCCGATGTCTGGGATGCACTTCTGACGCGCCGCGCGCCATCCCTGATTTCTGCCTCACATCCTCTTGGATGTCCCCTTTGCCTGCCGAAAGTTCAAGGGTTGCGGGTTCGCGTCCTCTAGCAGGCTGCGCAGAACATGCGGATATTGATAATTTCTATGGATTTGTAAAGAAAATTGAAATCACCTATTGACATATTGAAATTTTCGTGTATAATCTTGATAATGTGTTTCAAATTGTCTGAAAAATGAAACAAGAGGTTCAGAATGTTCAGCGAGCGGATGGCTTTGGAAGCAACTTTGCAACGCGAGAAACTGACGACGGAAGCGCAGACCTATCCGGGGTTGCGCCCCTACCGACGGGCGTCCCGCTGGCAGGAGCAGCTGTTGTCGCGCCTGGGCGATTGGATGGTGGCGAGAGGGGCCACGCTACAAAGACGCTATCGACGTGCGGTCGAGCCCGCCGCACGCCCCCACTCTTCAACGCATAGACGAATGGAGCAAACGCTATGAATCCACTACCCACTGCCTGCCCGATCTGCCAGGCAAAGGACCTGACCGTTACCGGCTTCTTCTGCCGCGAATGTGATAGCCGCGTCGAGGGGCGCTTCCTGGTCGAGACGCCCTTCGCCGGACTGACGCGGGAGCAGCTGGAGTTTGTGGCGGCCTTCGTCCGCTGCGAGGGAAAGCTCAACCGCTTGGAGGAGGAGTTGGCGCTTTCCTACCCGACTCTGCGCGGGCGGCTGCACGAGGTGATCCGAGCGATGGGATTCGAGCCGGGCCGCGATGAACCTGCGCCGCTGCCGGAGAAGGCCCGACGCCAGATTTTGGAACAGCTTGAAGCCGGTGAAATCGACTATGAAGCGGCGATGATGCAGCTGCAAAGCGGCTGAAGTCTTACCGTGCAACCGCTTTGCTCTATGAGCGCGTAAACAAGGGGAGCGACATGACTGAACAGATACAGTTGGAGCCGGAAAGCCCCAACCCCCGCATACGGATCCGCTGCGGAGGCGATCTGCTGATCGAGGGTTGGGAACAGTCGCTGATCGAGGTGGACGGCCAGGGAGGTCAACCCGTAATGGCCGCCGGGCCGGAGCAAATCGAAATCGAGGCTGACTCTGCCTGCGCGGTGCGCCTGCCGCAGACAAGCGAACTAGTGGAGATCAAGGCGGGAGGCCGCGTGAAGGTGAGCGACCTGCGCGGCGGCCTGGAACTGACACAGGCCGGCGGCGATCTGATGGTGGACGGCGTGGGCAGCGTGAAGATCGGCAGCGCCGCGGGCCGGGTGACCCTGACGAATGTCAGCGGCGATGTGCAGGTGCAGAAACGGGCGCAGGGCGACCTGTCGGCCCAGAGCATTGGCGGCCAAATATCGATTGACGCGGTCGCGGGGCGGTTGACGTTGCAAAATGTATCCGCCGTACAGGTGAAGCGGGCACGCGCCGACGTCGACGTGCTGAACGCTGGCGGGAACGTTGTTGTCGAAAAGGCGGATGGCAATGTCGACCTCATCAACATTGACGGCGCGGCCGCGCTCGACAGGGCGCTGGGCAACGCATCCTTGCGCGGTGTGCGCGGTAAGATCACCTGCAACCAGGTCAACGGACAATTGCATCTCACCGACGTAGGCGAGGTCGCGGTCAGGCGGGTGATGGGCGATCTCACCGCCGAGAGCATCCGCGGCGCGCTGGCCTGCCAGAAGGCGAACGGGCGGGGGACACTACGCGAAGTGGGCGGCTCTATTTCTCTGGGCGGCGTCGGCGGCGACCTGGTGGTGGAGGGATGCGGCGGCACGCTCTCGGCCCGATGCGGTGGAAACGCCCAATTGTCCAAGATTATCGGTGATGTGCGCGTGACCGCCGGCGGCGATGTGCGCTGCCAGTTGGCCGAGAACGAAGGAGGCTCTTTCAAAGCGGTCTGCGGTGGCTCGCTCACAATCGAAGGCGGCCCCACGTTGGTTGCTCGCGGCCCGGGCGCGCATTCGTTCAAGCTCGGCAATCACAAGAACAGTTATACCCTCGTCGCCGGTGGCAGGGTGCATCTCGAATCCGACGCAAAACTGGAGGGGCTTGGCGAAGACGCGGGCGCGAGAGGCGCACGAATCGCCGCCCGCGCCCAACACCGCATCTCTCGTTCCCTGGGCAGAACGCTGCGACGCAAACTGCGCGCCGCAGGCAAGAGGGCGGCCGCCGGGGACTGGGACGATGTCCGCAGCTGGAGCTTCCATTTCGACACGGATTCGCCTGCGCCTGGCGCTGCCGTGCGCGACGAGCAGGCGCAGTCCGCCTTCGACGACATAGACGTGGATGTGGATGTCGACATGGACCTGGATGTCGACATAGAGAGCGAGCCTGACGATGAGCCGGTCTCCGAAGAGGAGCGGTTGACAGTGTTGCGCATGTTGGCAGAGGGCAAGATCACGGCTTCTGAGGCCGAAAAGCTATTGGAAGCGCTGGGCAGCCGGGCGTAAGAACTGTGAAATGCACCGCCGCTTCACCCCTTGAGTGAGCAAGGAGAATCAAAATGGACACAGCCAAGCAGGATACCGGCAACCAGTTGCCGGCCCGCGCCCCGTCCGCGGTCACAGTCCATTGCGACAGCCTGACGCCGGACGCAGGGGAGGAGGGCCGCAACGCGCTGGCGCGAATCGTGCGCCAGGTCCACGAGAGTAGCTGCTGCGCGCGCAGCACCATTTGGCGCCGGGTTCTCTTCATCTGGTTCCGCATCTACAAGTACGAAAGCAGATCGATTGAAAAGTCCAGTGTGCTGGATCTGCGCATCCCCATCCCCGTGCCATTGGTCGGCGCACTTTTCCGGCAGGGGTTGAGCTGGTCGCAGGCGTTTCGATTTATCGAGCAGAGCCGCAGTCCGCAGGGGGTTCCGCCGGAACGCTTTCTGGAGTCGTGCATGCCGCTGGAATTCCTGCGTCTGTATGAGGGCAAGAATGGCAAAGAGGAACTTCTGGTGATCGGGTTTGACTGAAATGGAAAAGGGAATGAATACAGCGATCGAAATCGAACTGCTTAGCAAAGTCTTCCGCCGCCGCGGAAGCGACGACATCACAGCCGTCAGCCGTCTGGACCTGAAGGTGGACACCGGTCAGGTCTTCGGCTTCCTAGGCTCCAACGGGGCGGGCACGACAACGACGCTCAAGATGGCCTGCGGGCTGGTGATCCCCACGACCGGCACTGTGCGCCTCAACGGATATGACGTCAGCAGCCAGCGCGGCCATGCCATGCGGCAGATCGGCGCGGTCTTGGAAGGCACGCGCAATGTCTACTGGCGCATGAACGCCTGGCAGAACTTGCTCTACTTTGGCCGCATCAAAGGCGTCTCGTCTACGCGCCTATTGAAAGCCAGAGCGGAGCAACTCTTGCGCGAGTTGGACCTGTGGGAGCGGCGCAAAGATCCGGTCGGGGAGTACAGCCGGGGCATGCAACAGAAGGTAGCCATCGCCGCCGCGCTCATCGCGGACCCGCCGATCGTACTGTTGGACGAGCCGACTTTGGGCCTGGATGTGCAGGCCTCCCGCACCGTGCGCAGATGGATTACACAGTTGGCCAAGGAGCAGGGCAAGACCGTTGTCTTAACGACGCATCAACTGGACATGGCCGAGAATCTCTGTGACCGTGTGGCGATTATGAGCCGGGGTCAACTGCTGGCCCACCGACCGATCGACGAACTGCTCAACCTGTTCCGCCAGGAGTTTTATCAGTTGCGGCTGCGGGGAACCGTCACGCCGGAGGTGGTAGAGAGCTTCCCTGGTTTCGCGGCCAGCCAGGAGAACGGCCATACGGTTCTCTCCGGAGCGATCAGCGCAGACCTGTCCGTCTTCGACCTGGTTGAACGAGCGCGCCTGGCGGGGCTGGAGCTCGTCAGCGTAACGCCGGCTGAGCCGAATCTGGAAGAGATATTCATCGAGCTTGTCGAGCGGGCAGAGCAAAGTCCTGCGCAAGCCGCTTTATCGCAGCGCGACGCGGTGTTCAATCGTGCCGTCAGTGAATTTGGAGGGTAAGGCAATGGTGTTGACAGGAACGGTCCTGCTGAATGAATGCTATAAGCGACTCATCATTCTCTGGTCCTACAGATTCAACTTTCTGACCGAGACCTTCATGATCGGTTTCTTGTTCATTGGCATCAGCTTTTTCGTGTCCGGCGGCAGCCCGGCTCCTGAGCAGATGGCGCCGGCGCTGTTGGGCTACCTCACCTGGTTTTACGCCGCGTACGCCATCAGCGACATGAGCCAGGGCATCCGCGAGGAAACGCAGACAGGGACACTTGAACAGATGTACATGAGCGCTCTGCCCTCGAGCGTGTTGCTGGCCGGGCGCTCCGTGGCTTCAATGCTCATAAGCAGTGTAATGGTCGTTCTCGTCGGCGGGATACTTGTGATTTTGCTGGGAATCCGGATCCCCGTTCGCCTCCAAGGTGTGCCCGTCTTTGTATTGACGATCACCGGTCTGTATGGCTTCGCCTTCTTACTGGGCGGGGCGACCCTTATCTTCAAACAGGTGGGCGCCCTGAGCAACCTGCTGTCAAACATGCTTCTATTTCTGAACGGCTCCTTCCTGACCGTTGAACGGATGCCGGTCTGGTTGGAAAACGCAGCCCGCAGCCTGCCAACTACGCAGGGCATCGACGTGCTGCGCCGCGTGGTCCTGGACGGGCTGCCCCTGGCCGCGGTCTGGCAGGACGGCAGTTTGGTATGGTTGGTAGTGCATTCGGCCTTCTTCCTCCTGGCCGGTTGGACCGTCTTCATCTGGAGTGAGCGCGTGGCCCGTCGGCGCGGCTTGCTGGGACAGTATTAACGGACGCCCAGATTAGCAGCCTGCGCGGCACGGCATTGCGCAATGCGTCATGCGTAGTCCTGGCGGCGCACAGGCTGGCTCAGTTTTGAGGAAAGGTGCGACATGGCGACAGCCGAAGAGCGAATGCGGGTATTGAAACTGATTGAAGATGGCAAGATCAGCGCGGACGAAGGCGCGCGCCTTTTGGCCGCGCTGGAAAAGAGCGACAAACAGGCCCGTCGCAATCGCAAAAAGGTTGACAGCCGTTCGGGCGAAGAGGGGCGCTGGCTCCGCCTGCGAGTCTCCGATACGAAAAGCGGCAAGACTCGCGTCAACATGACGATCCCGCTGGGGCTGGTCAACATGGGGCTGGCAGTGGGCGCGCGCTTCGTGCCGGATGTGGCTGAACTGGATGTCGAGTCGATTCGCAACGCGTTGCGCTCCGGCCTGCACGGCAAGATTCTGGAGGTCCACGATGACGATGAGTTGGTTGAAATCTACGTGGAATAGAGGGTACCGGAACTGAGCTACGCCTTTTCTGGAGACCGTAGACGAATCGTAGGGATATTGTCCAAATCGATTATCGAGCCATTTCAAGGGGCATCCAGGCCGACAGATCGCCGATCTCCAGAGTAAATGCGCAGGAATTCGACCGAAAGCGGAACAGCCCCAAGGTCGCGATCCTATACAAGGCGGTTGACAGAGGAGGCCCAAGGGACTATACTGAGCATAGCCGTCCCCCATTTAGCGAACGGCTCTGAAGATTTCCAGCAGTTACAATCAGATCCGTCCGTACAGTGGATATTCTGTCGTATCGGTCAGACAACAGTTGACTCTCAAGGTTGAGCGTGAACACCGTAAGTGTAAAGAGTTGTAGCCGGAACCCATATCGAGTTGCAATGTCTGTAAACACCTAGGCGCCTGCTGTGCCTGGGTGTTGTTGTTTTTGCGCACGCGCATCAGCCGGGAACCTGTCTCTGTACCGTCTCGATTCATCGGTGCTTACCATCTCAGAGAAAGGAAAGCAGAATGGACGCGATTGCCAGCCGTATCATCAAAGCCCGCCAGTACGCAGCCGAACGTGACGAACGCCTGTGGGTCAACAACCTTCAGGTGAAAATTCACGGCGAGAACTCTGATCATCGTGTCTCGTATGATCAGGGATCCTGGGATTGTGATTGCGAAGAGTTTCAACGCAGAAGCATCTGTGCCCACGTAATGGCGATGGAAGAGATTCTCGGTGAGGCGGTACAGCCTGCGATGCTCCCCATTCCGGGATAGTCCAGGCGACGAAAGTCCAGATAGTCTACCTTTGTGTGCCAGGCCAAGTGGCCTGGCATTTCTTTTGGCGACGCACTGACGACAGTGAGGCCGCGCGCCACCCAGCATCGACTGCTCGCATCATTCGCAGCGGAGCAAGCCCGGCTTCGTTGCAGGATTGCGCAGGATGGCTACAGATTTCAGCGGCTCTGCAACCTATGGAATAATAAGGGGATGAGCGGAACCTGTTTGCCGTCCTCTCCACTTTTTTCCGATTGTTGAGTCGGCGGGAGGGCAAAAAGAGGAATGGATGAAACGCACGGCGCAACTGCTGATCGGCATTTTGATCAGCCTCTTTTTTCTCTATCTGATCGTGCCTGGCCTTCACCTGCCGGACGTGTGGCGGACGATGAGGCAGGCCAACTACTTGTGGATCATTCCCGGCGTGGCCGTCTATATGGTTGGGCTGTGGGCGCGTACCTGGCGCTGGCACTTTATGCTGCGCCACCTGAAGCCGGTCCCTCTCGCCAAGCTCTTCCCGGTCGTCTGCATCGGCTATTTCGGCAACAACGTATACCCTTTTCGCGCCGGAGAGGTGATACGCGCATACGTCCTGTGGCAGCGGGAGGAGATCCCGATCAGCTCCAGCCTGGCCACAGTGATCATCGAGCGTGTCTTCGATGGCCTGGTGATGCTGCTGTTCGTCTTCCTGGCCTTGCCGTTTGCGCCGATTCCGGCAGCCTTTCAGCAGTTTGTCGTCTTCGTCACCGTCCTGCTGCTGATCGTAACCGCCGCTTTCATCTGGATCACAGTCCGACCCCGGCGGTTCGCCATCCTCTATGGCTGGCTGACCGCGCATCTTCTGCCGGCCCGGATCCGCGCCCGGACCGACGAGTTCTATGAGCGATTTATGGAAGGGCTGGGCAGCCTGCGCAGCGGCCGCGACCTGCTCATGATCTTCGCCACAAGCATCGTTGTGTGGCTGATGGAGACGGTCAAATACTGGTTTGTCATGCACGCCTTCGCCTTCAGCGTCAGCTTTCTGGCGCTGATGCTGATCAACGGCATCGTCAATCTGGCGACAACGCTGCCGTCTGCGCCCGGCTACATTGGCACCTTCGATACGCCCGCCATCGAAACACTCGTCGCCTACGGGATCGATGCCCAGTTGGCCGCCAGCTACACGCTCACCCTTCACGCAGCCTTGTGGGCGCCGGTGACGCTGCTCGGCGCATACTATTTCTGGCGCGAGCAGTTGCGCTGGAGCGACTTCACCAAGGCGCAGCAGCGGGCGAACCAAGCGGCGCAGAGCGAGACGGTCGTGGTAGAATGAAAGCCGGTATTCCTATCGCCATCGCCACATTTCAGACAGTTACAGGAGCCAAAACTGATGGGAGCAGACAGCACAGCACGCGCGCGAAACGGCGCCAGCGTGCGCAAAACACGCCTCGACAACGGCCTGCACCTCCTTCTCAAAGAGAGCCACCTGGCGCCGGTAGCCAGTTTCTGGATCTTCTATCGGGTCGGCAGCCGCAACGAAATGACCGGCGCCACCGGCATCAGCCATTGGGTGGAGCATATGCTGTTCAAGGGCACGGACAGGTATCCGCAGGGCGCTTTTGACAAGGCTGTGGCGCGTGCCGGCGGCTCCTTCAACGGCATGACCTGGCAGGATTGGACGACCTATTTCGAGACGTTCCCGGCCGAGCGCATCGAGTTGGCCTTGGACGTGGAAAGCGACCGCATGGCCAATGCGATCTTCGACGCGGACGAGACCGATTCAGAACGCACGGTCATCATCAGCGAGCGGGAAGGCAGCGAGAACAGCTATCGCTGGCTTCTGAATACGGAGATGCAGGCGGCGGCCTTTCAGACACATCCCTACCGCCATCCGGTCATCGGCTGGAAGCAAGATCTGCTGACGATGGGCCGCGACGATCTCTACGAGCATTACCGCACCTTTTACACGCCCAACAACGCCGTGGCCGTGGCCGTGGGCGATTTTGACAGCGAGCAGATGGCGACGCGCATCGATGACTTTTTCGGCAGCCTCGCAGCCGGGCCGACTGTACCGGAGATGCGTTTGCAGGAGCCGGAGCAGCGGGCCGAGCGGCGCATCATCCTGCGGGGCGCTGATCAGACCTCCTACTTCGGTCTGGCATTCCACGCGCCGGCCGCGCAACACGCGGACTTCTTCCCGCTGACGGTGCTGGATAGCATTCTCGGCGGCGCCAAGGGGATGGGGCTATTCGGCGGCAGCTCCTCCAACCGCAGCAATCGACTCTATCGGGCGCTCGTGGACAAAGAGTTGGCGGTGGGCGTCTCCTCGGCCTACATACCGACGATCGATCCCTTTCTCTTCGGCTTCCATGCCACTCTCGCCCAGGGGATCTCCCACCAGGAGTTGGAAGATGCAATCTGGGCGGAGATCGAACGGATGCAGGGGGAGCCTGTCGCGTCCGCGGAGTTGGAAAAGGCGATCAAACAGACGAAAGCGCAGTTTGCCTACAGCAGCGAGAGTGTAACAAATCAAGCCTACTGGCTGGGCTTCAGCGAAATGATCGCCGATAGCGACTGGTTTGGCGCCTGGCTGCTCAACCTGGAGGCGGTGACCGCTGACGACGTTCAGCGTGTGGCCCAGACCTGGTTCAGCCGCAGCCAACAGACCGTCGGCTGGTATCTGCCCGAATAGTGGCCCGTACTGAACACTGACCAATGTTCCTCTCTCGCCTCCAGCTGGAACACTTCCGCAACTACAGAGAGTTGGACCTGGCCTTCGACGCGCCGGTAACGCTTGTGCAGGGGCGCAATGGGCAGGGCAAGACCAATCTGCTCGAGGCCGTATACTATCTGGCGACGAGCAAATCCCGCCATGCCCGAACGGAGCGGGAGGTGGTCGACAGGGCCGCTGTGGAGGAGCCGATCCCCTACGGGCGCATCCGCGGCGATGTGATGCGGGCGGGGCAATCAACAATCCTGGAGATCCTCTTCACGCTCCGCAGCGACGGTTTTAACTACACGAAGCAGGTGCGCGTCAACGGCGCGTCCCGACGTAGCATGGACCTGATCGGCCATCTGCGGGCGGTACTCTTTCTACCGGAGGATCTCACCCTCATCTCCGGCAGCCCCGCTGAACGCCGCCGCTACATCGACATCGCCCTCTGCCAGATCGACCGCCGCTACTGCCAGACTCTTTCCCGCTACCAGAAGGTCGTCACCCAGCGCAACAGCCTGCTCAAACAGCAGCAGGAACGAGAGCAGGCCGACAGCCCGTCGGTCGCCGCGCAACTCAGGTTCTGGGATGATCAACTGATCGAGCATGGCACGCACGTGCTCAGCCGCCGCCACACCTATCTGACCCAGTTGGCTCCCATCGCCCGCCGCGTTCATGCGGACCTCTCACAGCAGCAGGAGGCGCTGGACCTGCTCTATCTGCCCAGCTTCAATAGCGGTCTCTATTCCGAAAAGGATTATCAACGGCTACGGGAGGGCGAGGAGGTCCGAGCGGATGAACTGGCAGGTGTGGAGGCCGACGCGTCGACAATCGGCCAGCGCTTCCGTGAACGGCTGGAATGCCGACGCATGGTGGAGTTGGCCGCAGGCAGTTCGCTCTACGGGCCGCACCGCGACGAGCTGATCTTCCAAGTGAACGGCTGGAACCTGCGCACCTACGGCAGCCGGGGACAGCAGCGCACCGGCGCGCTGGCCCTGAAGCTGGCAGAATTGCAAGCGATGTCCGAGGCGACCGGAGAAAAGCCGATCCTGCTGCTGGACGACGTGATGAGCGAGTTGGACGCGCAGCGGCGCGCGGCTCTGCTCAACGCATTGGCGGATGTGCATCAGGGAATCGTCACGACCACCGACTGGACACAGTTTTCCACAGACTTTCAGCAGGACATTCAGCGGCTTCAGATCGAGGCCGGCGCCGCAACACCTGTAGCCACTTGACCGTATGAACGAGAGACTCTACTACGCAGACGCCTACCGCACCAGTTTCGTCGCGCAGGTGACCGAGCGGCTCACGCACCAGGGTCAACCGACGGTCCGTCTGAGCCGGTCGGCCTTCTATCCCACGTCCGGCGGACAGCCCCATGACACCGGCAATCTGAACGGCGCCGCGGTCGTCGATGTGCTGGCCCGGGCGGATGGCGCTGTGTTGCATCTGCTGGCCCACCTGCTGCCGGAGGGTACGACAAGCGTTGCCGGGCAGGTTGATTGGCAGCGGCGTTACGATCATATGCAGCAGCACTCCGGGCAGCATCTGCTCTCGCAGGCGTTCTACCGCCGCCTGGGACTGGAGACGGTGAGCGTCCATTTTGGTGATGCGCTCAACACGCTCGACCTGGACGGTCCTCCGCTCTCTGCGCCGCAACTGGCAACGGTTGAGGCGGACGCCAACGAGATCGTTTGGCAGAACCGCCCGATTCGCGCCTACTGGATCACAGAGGCAGAGCGAGAAAAAGTGCCACTGCGCCGCGCCCCCACGGTGCGCGATAAGATGCGCATTGTGGAGATCGGCAAGTTCGACTGGTCTGCTTGCGGTGGCACACACGTGCGGCGCACGGGCGAGATCGGGCTGATCGCTCTGTTGCGGATCGAGAAGCGCCGGGGCAGGAGCCGCGTGCATTTCGTCTGCGGACGACGCGCGCTGATGGACGCGACCCGCCGCCGTGCGCTGTTGGCCGAAACGGCCGGTCTGCTGGACAGCGCCGTGCATGACGTGCCCGCCCTGGTGTCGAAACAGCAGGAGGCGTTGCGCGATGCGGAAAAGGCGTTGCAAGCGCAGCAGGAGGCTCTGGTCCAGTTTCAGGCGCGCGAACTGCTGACGGCTGCCGAGAGCATTGCCGGGCTGCGTCTGGTGACCCAAGAAATGGACGATGCAGAACCGGCGGCCGTGCAGAGGTTGGCGCGGGCGCTCATCGCCGAAGCGGGCGTCGTGGCCCTGCTCGGCTGCGGGCAGCGCGGCAAGGGAACGGTCGTCTTCGCGCGTTCAGCCGAACTGTCGTTACACGTCGGCAATCTCTTGCGCGATACGCTGAGGCAGTTCGGCGGCGGGGGCGGCGGCCGCCCGGATTTTGCCCAGGGCGGCGGCGTGCCAGCAGAGAAGCTGGCTGCCGTGCTGGACGCGGCGTTGGAGGGAGTGCGGCGCGCAGTCGGCGGATGAGAGGGAAGGACCATGCTGTAACATCATCAGACTCACACGTTCAACTCGTTATTCTTTCCTAGGGCAACCCGAATTGGCTTCTGCTCATCAACATCAAGTGGTACTTCCATTCCCGCCCTGATATAGTCTTCTTCCGTGAAAGGTGTCCCGTCGGCGTGCCAAGCACGGGAGCCGAAAGGTTCACTGAAGCGTCGATAGGCGTTTTTCTTTCTCTGTATTTCTTTGTCAGTTGCTCCCTCTTCACGCATCTCTTTTTCAATTCTCTTGAAACCGCTTTCAAACGCTCTTTCTTCTTCTTCTCTCATTCTCTCGTTTCTTTCCATTCTTCTCTTTCTCTTGCTTTCAGCATCTTCATCCTCCGGTCTAATTCTTTGGTTAGTGTCTCCAGCCATGATATTCCCTCCTGGATATTTTTCACTCTTAAGCCCATGTGGAAGCCAATGTCCTCCGGCACAACCGAGACCGAGTGTGTATATGATCTACATTCTCGTCAACTCTGCAATGTCACTCAGTTTGAAGCGCACTTGTCGCAGGCGAGACGCCTGCGTTCCCGGGTTCGGCCGGCGGCGGGCGCTCCATAGCCGATCTGTGCGCCCGCCAGTGGCTCAAAACAAGGGGATACTCCCGCTCCATAAAGGCATAGAGATCGCGCATCTCTTCCAGGCGTTGACGGCGGGCGGGGGAAGCTCCCTCCAGAAGCGAGAGTCCCTGTTCCGCCAAGCGCCGGAACTCGGTAAACTGCTGGGCTTTCTCCTCCAGCACGCGTGACCAGAAATCGGGAATGATGCGATAGTGGTCGCGGCGCTGACCGGGCAGGCTGACCCGCTCAATGATCCCCATCTGGATAAGCATACGCGTGCCGGTGCTGATGGACGATTTGCTGGCCTGCAAGGCTTCGGTCAGTTCGTGCATCGTCTGCTGGGGCGGGTCGCAGATCAGCAGCCAACCCAAAATCCTGCCGGTCATACGGGGCAGGCCGGCCCCTGCCCAGAACAGGCCGAAGCTCTCCACATACTCGTGCATGTCGTTCATCGGCATCGCAACTTCAGTGGTTGGTGGATAATAGCGAGTGGCTATGGTCCAGTGGCCGGTCATTGGCCACTGGACACAAACTGCTGTTCACCTGGGGAGCGCCGCTCAAGTTTCCAGCGCCAACTGTTGCTGCTGACGACCGATGACGCTGTTGAGAATGACCAGCAACGCCGCGACCATTACAGCCAGCACCGCCACGTCGATCAAAATGTCGGCAAAGCCGGCCCCGTTCTGGCTCACCTCAAGCAGCGGATTCATCAGGTAGTAGGTGGGGAAGATGCGACCGATCCATTCGGGCACCTGGGGGAAGATTCTGAGGATGCCGGGCGCGTAGAGGAGGATGCCTGCGGCCTTGATGATGCCCATGAAGGTATCCATGTCCTTGGAGACCGACCCCAGTATGACGCCGAAGACCGAAGACATCAGCCCGCCCAGGGCAATCACGAGCAGGAGCAGAGCGATTTGACCGGCTAACGCGCCGTTGAGCAGCAGGATGATCACCGCCATGATGCCGCTGAGGATGAAGCCCATCAGCGTCTTGGAGAGATAGACATCGAGCAGCGAAGTCGGCGTCGTGGTCAGGGCGATCAGTGTGCGGTTCTGTCGCTCTTCGATCAGCGAGGAGGCGGGAATAAAAATGCCGCCGAGGACAATCGACATGATCAGCAACAGCGGCAACAGACGCTGGGACCAGGTGAGCGTATTGGCGCTGCCGATCTGCTCCGCATTGACGCTGACGGGGAGCTGATCGATGCCTTGCCCTCCCCCTTCCGCCAAAGCGCGCCCGAGCGTCGATTCCAGCAGCAGGAGACTGCGGATGCCGGCCTCACCCCAACGGTAGATTGTGTAGTTGACATCTGCCGAGCCGCCTTCGAGCGCCTCGATGAAGCCGGCGGGCAGGCTGAGGCCGATCTCTTCGCTGCCGCGTTCGACCGCGTCCTGGAGCGCCGTCTCGGAGCTGTAGACTGTGGCGTTGATACTGGGATGATCGATGAGCGGCTGGGTAAATCGTTCGTTGCCGCCGGCGTCGAAGATACCCAGGCGCGGCGTTTTCGCTAAGATGTCGCCGAAAACGAGCGCGATCAGAAGGCTGATAACCACCGGCATCACAAGCACATAGATGCTCATGAAATTGGTGGCGCCGAGACGCACTTCCTTGCCAAGCAGAATCAGAATTCGCTGAATATCCACTAGAATTTCCTCCGTATGGCAGCCGTTCCGATTGCCAGCGTGCCTGCGCCGGTCACGAGCAGCAGCGCCAGGTTGCGGCTTACGTCTGCCCAGCCCGCGCCGAAGTTGAGGATGCGGTGCAGGGTGTCCACAAAGTAGAAGGAGGGAATGACCTCCATCCAAGCGGTAGAAAGGCCGGGCAGCAGAGCCGACAGGCCGGGAAACATCATCGGTATGATAAATACGATACCCCACGCCATCACCGACGTGTTGTCCTTGGCCAGCGCAGCAATGAAGAATCCCATGCCCACCATGAGGAAGCTGCCCAGAAACAGAACCGTTATCAGCAGGAGCGGCGCCGTCCACAGAATGCCCATGACTATACTCAGCAAGAGCACCTGACCAAAGGCCAAAATCATGCCCATCAGGGCCTTGCCGAGAAAGAACTGATGCAGACGCAGGGGGCCGGTAACGAGGGCGCGCGCGGTGCCGTTGTCGACATCCCGGTTGAGGATCGCCGCCAGCCCGAATATCTCAATGAGCACAATCAGTGTCAGGAGCAGCGGCACAAAGCGATCGCGCAAGGAGAGGGGCGCGCCGGTCATGTCATTGCCGAGCACGACTTTCGTGTCGTTGAAGCGAGCAAAGTTGGCGAGCGTCTCGGGATTGACGGCGTTGGCGAAGAGTACCAGCACATCGTGGAAAATCTGTTTGGCCTCAGCCGGGACGCCGGGCGCATAGTAGGCGTTCAGCTCCACCTCCTCGCCTCTGGCCGCGGCCGCCGACAGCTCGGCGGGGAAGGACAGGCCGACGAAGAAATCGTCCGTCTCCTCCAGCGCGGTCAGCATCTCGGCCTCGGTATCGAAGATGGTGTAGTCGCCCTCGTCATCAACGAGACGCTGGTAGAGCGGTGTCTCCCGATCCTCGATGAAGAAGGCAAGGCCCAGGCTTTCCTCCACCTGGGCGGGGAGCAGAAAGTAGATGGCAAGGTAGAAGACCGCCCCGACAAGGGTTATGACGGCAAAGAAACGGTTGCGGAAAAAGAGTTTGATATCCTTGACAACAAGTGTGCCGATCATCCCTGTAACCCCCTGCCGGTAATATCAAAGAAGATATCTTCCAGCGTCGCTTCTTCGCTGTGGACGGTCAGGATGCGCTCGTTCTTGAACAATTCGAAGACCGATTGCGCGGTCTGGTCTTCATCGAGCTTCAATTCGCGCACCTCGATCTCCCCGTCGGGCAGCTCTACCTCCACCTTGAGCGCGCGCAAGCCAAAACGCTGCTTGAGACGCGCCGGCGTGTCGAGCGCCACGATCTTGCCCTGGTTGAGAAAGGCCACCCGATCCGACAGCTTGTCGGCTTCCACCATGTCGTGCGTGGTCAGGAAGACGGTGGTTCCGTTCTGGGTAGCCGCGCGGATCAATACGTGGATCGTCTCGGTCGAGACGGGATCGAGACCGTCGGTAGGCTCGTCCAGAAAGAGCATCTTCGGGTCGCTGACCATGGCGCGCGCCATCATCAGCCGCTGTTTCATGCCCTTCGAGTATTGGGCAACGTGCTCCTTTTCGCGCCCGCCCAGGCCGACCTTTTCCAGCAGGCTCATGGCGTCGAATTTGCCTACTTTGTACAGCTTGGCGAACAGGTCCAGGTTTTCGACCGCGCTCATCTGCTCGTAGAGGTTGGTGTTCTCAAAGGAGATGCCGATCTCCTGTTGCACCTGTTTGCGCGCCTTGACGATATCCATGCCCAGGAGCGAGGCTGTCCCCTCCTGGGGTGTCAGCTGCCCGGTCAGCATCTTGACGACGGTCGATTTTCCGGCGCCGTTCGGACCCAGAAAGCCAATCACTTCCCCTTCCGCCACGTCGAATGAGATACCGTCCACAGCCAGGATGTCACCGTAGCTGTAACGCAGATCCTTCACCAAAATCGCGGGTTGTGCCATGCTATTTCTCCTTGCAAGAGACGCTTGTATCAGGTAGGACAGACCCGGCTCGCGTGCGATAGTCGGCTCTATCGACAGCATCGCTGGCGAGCCGTCATCCTTGCGAACGATGCTATTGAATTTACCATGTTCTGTTCGTTCTGGCAATACCGAACAGACGGAATTTTCTGACATTCGGCTGACGTTTTTGTTGCGTATTGCATAGTGTGTAGTGCGTATTTCCATGTCGGCGCGCAATGGTCTGGTCTCGAAGAGAGAGGCTCAACCCGACTGCGCGTATGTCCGGTCGCGAAATTCTGAATTCCTGCACTCTGGCGTATACTTTGCCTCATAGCCATTCGTGTTGTGCAGGCAAGGAGGGTGCATCCGAGATTATTGCATATCCCCCTGGGATCGCGGGCACCCCGCGTAGCTGACAAGATAGGGCGAGAAGCGCGCCAAATATCCTGGATACACCCCATCTGCCGGGTGCAGTCCAGATTTGGGGTCGTCCAGTCCGGTAGGTCGCGGAGTCCAGTGTAGCCTCCCAGCGGTAGCCGGAAGGTTCCGCTTCAGCGGACCACCCCCATTTTGGACCGCACCCCCTAGATTCTGCGCACTGGACTAGGGCGAGGGAGAAGTGGTAGAGTGAGAGTTAGGAGCGCAGAAGTGGAAAGGGCAAGAAAGTGAAAAGTAAAGTTGACCCTTGGTATGAAATGCAACGAGGATGCTGGATGATGGCGGGCGCGACAGCATTCTTGTCAATTGGGCTGCCCATCATTATATTAACTACTTCTATTGTTTTGACAATAGCAGGAGCATCAATAGGGGGTTTGCTCGATAGATGATCTGATTCAGTACTACTGCGTAGTGAGGACAACTAAAAAAGCCACCGTCCGTAGACGGTAGCTCTGTGCGGTCGTCTTTAATTGTTATTTGGAGAGCAAATCCCAACCCTGCATTGCAATCATGGCAGGGATCCCTACAAACAAGAACCACTTCACCCACTTCATATCCGTTCTCATCTCCGCCATGTTCACTTTTATTGTCGACAGATGCGCCTGTGTCGTTTGCGCAAGGTCCTCTTGCTTGTCAACTCGCTCTTTCAAAGAGTCGTGCTTCGTCTCCAATTTGGTCATGCGACGATCAAACGTCGCCTGAGTTGTCATTACCCCCTCCCCTGCGTCTGCGCTAACGTTATATTATATAACGTTAGCACACTGTCAAACCCCTGTCAAACCACTGACAAGAATTGGGTGCAGTCCAGACTTGGGGTCGTCCAGTCCGATAGGTCGCGGAGTCCAGTGTAGCCTCCCAGTGGTAGCCGGAAGGTTCCGCTTCAGCGGACCACCCCCATTTTGGACCGCAGCCCCATCTGCCGAGCCTGTCACCTGCCATAACTGAAGTGTGGTATAATACCTCTGTGCATCGGTCAGGCAAAGCCAACAGCGCCAGCCACCGTCAACCCAAAAGAACGTTTTATTTCGTATAGTAATCAAGGGGGGGGGGGTAAAGCGGACATAGCGGACATTTTGCAAGAAATTTCCTGGAATCCACCCCCTGACAGCCCGCTCACACGGCGATTCCCGCGTCACCACCCAAAATCCGGCACCCACACCAATTCGCTGCCCGCGCCCCAAAATGAAATCTCGTCCCCAGCTTTTTGGGGCTATCCGAATTTCTTACCTGGCGGGTGGGCGCGTCCTGATATGCTGGCCAATGCGCCTGCGCTTTAGTCACAACTCATCCCCATGTCCCGTAAGCCACAATTCAGACAACGACTGCGCAAAAATCCTGGATGCACCCGGCAAGGAGAACAACTGACAATGGAGAATCTGACCCTCAACGACGGCGGCCGTCTTCCTGTGATTGGGCTGGGCACATGGGCAATGGGAGGCGGTCGCAGTCCCAACCACTCGCGCGATGACGAGATGACCGCCCTGATCCGGGATGCCATCGAGATGGGATATACGCACATCGACACCGCCGAGATGTACGGCGCCGGTCATTGCGAGGACCTGGTCGGCCGCGCGCTGCAAGACTTCAAGCGTGAAGACATCTTTCTTACGACCAAAGTGTTGCCCGATAATCTGCGCTACGATGATCTGTTGCGGGCGCTGGATGGCAGCCTTCGTCGTCTGCAAACCGATTATGCCGATCTCTACCTCATCCACTGGCCCGACCCCGATGTGCCGCTGGAGGAGTCTTTCAAAGCGCTTAATCGGGCTGCGGCGGACGGTAGAATCAGGCGCGTCGGCGTCAGCAATTTCGAGCTGCCGCTCTTGCGCCGGGCGCAGGCGTTGTGCGCGACGCCGGTGGTGACCAATCAGGTGCGCTATAACCTCCACACGCGTGCCCCTGAGCAGAGCGGGCTGTTGCGCTACTGTCAGGAGAACAATATCGTCCTCACCGCCTACTCCCCGCTGAAGGACGGCGTGATGGGGAACGAGACGGTGCTGTCGGTGGCGCGCAAGCACGGCGCAACGGCTGCGCAGGTGGCGCTGCGCTGGCTCACGCGTCAGCCGCAGGTGGTGACGATTCCGATGTCGAGCGACCGGGCGCATCTGCGGCAAAACCTGGAGGCACTGACGCTGACATTGGATGAAGAGGATGTGCAACGGTTGGATCAGGCTTCCAAGTAGGCCACTGGCCACAGGCCACCTAAGCTGTAGTGAGAGGAGAACCCATGCTTCCCATTGAATCAATGCGCCAAGTGCTGGACGCCGCGCTCACCAACGGCGGCGACCTGGCAGAAATCTATCTGGAAAATACCGAGCGGCTTTCCCTGAGCCTGGATGAAGGCCGTCTGGAGGAGGCGACGCAGGGCAACGACATCGGCGGCGGGGTGCGCGTCTTCTATGGCAACAACGCGGCCTACGCCTACACCGATGATCTCAGCCAGGAGTCGCTGACCGAGGCGGCCACGGCCGCGGCGGCCGCGGCCAGGAACGCAAACGGAACGCAAGTATGCGCCGATCTGACCAAGAGCAAGAGCCAGGTCAACTCCCAGATCGAGCGCCCATTTGAGCAGATGTCCACCCAGGCGAAGGCCAAAGTGCTGCGGCAGATGGACGCGGTCACCCGCCGACACAGCCCGCATATCGTCAGCGTGCAGTGCGGCTATGCCGAAACGCGCCGCCGCGTCTGGGTCTACAACTCCGAAGGCGTTTGGGCGGAGGATGACCGCTCCTTTCTCGAATTTCGCGGGCAGGTAACCGCGCAAAAGGGCGACGTGCGCCAGTCCAGCGCCACGGGGATCGGCGGCCAGGTCGGCCTGGAGTTCTTCGACGAACGCGACCCGGTGCAGATGATGCCGGAGGCGGCTGACACGGCCCTGCTGATGCTGGATGCCAGACCGGCGCCCGCCGGAGAGATGCCGGTCGTCATCACCAATGGCTGGGGCGGCGTCCTCTTCCACGAAGCCTGCGGCCACTGCATGGAGGCCGACTTTATCACCAAAGGCGCATCCGCCTACACCGGGCTGGTGGGCGAAAAGGTTGGGCCGGACTTTCTCACCGCCGTTGACGACGGCACGATTCCCGGTCGGCGGGGTACCATGCGCTTCGATGACGAGGGCGCGCCGACCAATCGCACAGTGCTGATCGAGAACGGCATTTTGCAGGAGTATATGTGGGATCTGACCGAAGCACGCCGCGCCGGCCGCGCCTCCACGGGCAATGGCCGCCGCCAGTCCTTCCGCCACATGCCGATGCCGCGCATGACCAACACATTCATCGACGCCGGCCCGCACGACCCGGAGGAGATCATCCGCTCGGTAAAGAAAGGGCTGTATGCCAAGAAACTGGGTGGCGGCCAGGTGGAGATCGGACGCGGCGATTACGTCTTCACTATCACCGAAGGCTGGCTGATCGAGGACGGCAAGCTCACCGCGCCGGTGCGGGGCGCAACGCTGGTCGGCAACGGGCCGGAGACGCTGCGCCAGATCGATATGATCGGCACGGACATGTCACTCGATCCGGGGCGGGGCATGTGCGGCAAAGGGCAGTGGGCGCGTGTAAGCGTCGGTCAGCCGACCGTGCGCGTGCCCAAGCTGACGGTTGGCGGGACGGAGTGAACCGCATTGGTTAGCGGCCAGTGAACCATGACATTTTTTCAGCCCGCCATGAGGGGCGGGATAAGGAGCGAAGGCGTGGACTATCTCAAATTTGCCCAGGATGTCGTGTCGCGGGCGGTCGAGCGGGGCGTCGAGGCGGAAGCCTATATCAATGTCGGACAGAACACGGAAATCAATGTTGATCGGGGCGACGTAGAGAAGCTCTCGCAGGCCGGCGCAAAGGGGCTGGGCGTGCGCGTGATCCGCGACGGCAAGATGGGCTATGCCTACACGTCCGACTTCGCGGCGGGCAGCATCGAGAAGACAATCGAGGCGGCCATCGCCCTGGCCGATGTCGCGGACGGCGACGAGTACCGCTCCTTGCCGGCGCCGCAGCCGCTTCCGGAGGATGATCTTGATATCTACGATCAGGCGATCGTAGACCTGCCCATCGGACGCAAAGTTGACATCGCGAGACGAATTGAGAAGGCCGCTTTGCGTTACGATGAGCGCATCGTCCTGACCAATCGCTGCACGCTGCTGAGCCAGTTCGGCACCGTGGCGATTGCCAACTCCAAGGGCGTCGCCGGCAGCTATAACAAGAGCTTCATCGGCGGCTTTCTGATGGCGATGGCCGCGGAGGAAAGCGAACGCTCGATGGCGTTCGGATTCGGCTTTGGTTCGCGCCTGGCCGACTTCAAGCCGTCCGCGGTCGGTAAAGACGCGGCCCGCAAGGCGGTCGGCATGTTGGGCGGCAAGCCCGTGCCGACCCAGCGGGCGACGGTGGTCTATTCGCCGCTGGCGGCCACGAGCGTGCTCGGCGCGCTTTCGCGGGCACTGGGCGCAAACGCCATGCAGCGCAACCGCTCTTTTCTCAAGGACAAGATCGGCCAGAACGTCGCCGCGGATATGGTCTCGGTACTGGACAACGGGCGGCTGCCCGGCGGGATCGCCACCCGCCCCTTCGACGATGAGGGCGTGCCCACCGCGGCCACGCGCCTGATCGATGAAGGCGTCTTGCAGACTGCGCTGTACGATCACTACACCGCGACCCGCGACGGCACGGCCAGCTCCACCGGCAACGCCGGCCGCCGCTCGCACGCAGCCCTGCCCTCACTGGATGCCAGCAACTTCTACTTCCAGCCCGGCCAGGAGACGCCGGAGGAGGTGATCGCCGCCGTGGAGCAGGGGCTGTATGTGGAAAGCGTGATGAACACGGCCAGCATCAACCCGATCAGCGGCGACTATTCGATCTCGGCCAAGGGCTACTGGATCGAGAACGGCGCGCTGAGCTATCCGGTCAACGAGGTCACGATCGCCCTGCCGATGCAGGAGTTGCTGCATAACATCAAGGCGATCGGCAACGACCTGACCTTTGTGCCGATGATGGGCGCGCTGGGTTCGCCGACGTTGCGCGTGGACGGTGTGATGATCGGCGGCAGCGGCTGAGCGGACGGGCACTCGATACCGGGCTGATCGAATGGGGAAGTTCGGAATGCCAGCGATCTCGAAGTACCCCGCCGTAATTTCTGTCGCGTGTGAAGAAGACTATACGCTATCAGTAGTCTTTGACAATGGGGAAATTGGGCTACTGGATATGAAGCCTTACCTGGATTTCGGGGTGTTTAGAAAAATACAGGACCCAAGCGTCTTTGAAACTGTTCACATTTCTTTTGACACCGTTGCCTGGGAGTCTGGCGCTGACCTTGACCCTGAGTTTGTTTACGACAAGTGCCGCATCACGCAGCGGGGGACATCAGCGTAGTCCAGGGAGCGCGGGCATCCTGCCCGCATGTCCACTGTCCGGTTGGACAAGTCAGGCATTTTGACGTTCAATAGAAGCCTGCCCCATCGTCCACCGGAGCGTTGCCCTTGTCCCGTTCGCACGACCCCTACGCCGCATTTCGCATCCGCGACTACCGCCTCTACGTGGTCGGCTGGCTGGTGGCGCTGATCGGAACCCGCATTCAGAGCATCGCCATCGCCTGGGAGATCTACCAGCGCACGGGGGAAGCGCTTTCGCTGGGGCTGGTGGGGCTGGCCCAGGCTCTACCGGTGATGCTCCTGGCCCTGCCGGCGGGGATGCTGGCGGATCGCTACGAGCGTCGGCGGCTCTCCATGATCAGCCTGCTGGGGATGACCGTAACATCGCTGACGCTGGCCGTCTTCTCCATCATGGAGGGGCCGGTGGGCTGGATGTACGCGCTGCTCATTCTGGACGCCACCGCCATGACGCTGGGCCGCCCGGCGCGGGTGGCGCTGCTGCCCCAACTGGTGCCGGCGGAGACCTTCCCCAACGCGGTCACCTGGAACACCAGTCTCATGCACTTGGCATCGGTGGGCGGGCCGGCCCTCGGCGGCTTTGTCATCGCCGTCAGTTTGCCCGGCGCGTATGTCATCGCGGCGGCGAGTTCGCTGTGGCTGGCCTTCATTTTGAGCCGGATTCAGTTCCGCCCGGTCGAAGAGCGGCCCGAACCGGCCAACTGGCAGACCTTCGTGGCCGGGATCCGCTTCGTGTGGGACAAGCGCATTCTGCTCACGCTCATGTCGCTGGATCTGTTCGCGGTGCTGCTGGGCGGGGCGGTCTATTTGCTGCCGATCTTCGCCGAGGACATTTTGCACGTGGGCGCGACCGGTTTCGGCTATCTGCGCGCCGCGCCGGCCGTGGGCGCGTTCTGCATGGCGTTCGCCATGATCTATCTGCCGCCGATGAAACAGGCCGGGCGCGCGCTGCTGCTGGCGGTGGCCGGTTTCGGCGTGGCGACGATCTTCTTCGGCTTCTCGCAGGATTTCACCCTTTCGTGGGTGATGCTCTTTCTCACCGGCGCGCTCGACAACGTCAGCATGGTGGTGCGCCAGACGTTCACCCAACTGCTGACGCCGGACCGGATGCGCGGTCGGGTCTCGGCGGTCAGCAGCATCTTCATCGGCGCGTCGAACGAGTTGGGCGGCTTTGAGTCGGGGCTGGTCGCGCAGTGGTTCGGGCCGGTCATCTCGGTGGTCAGCGGGGGGATCGGCACGATTCTGGTGGTGGCGGGCGCGGCGGCGCTGTCACCGCAGCTTCTTCGGCTCGGCGCGCTGCACGAGGCGCGGGCGGAGAAGGAAGTGTGATTGACCACAGTCCATTGTCTCCATCAGATGGGAGAGAAAGCATGACATCACCGCCAAGAGATAATCTCGTCACCTGTCCAGATTGCGGACATTTCTATCCACTCTTGACGATTCACTCCCCGTTAGATGTAGCCCAGACATCGTTTTCCACATAGCGACAGTGATCCTCTTGACAGGACGCCGAGGATCGTGTACTATGTAGTACACATGACATTCGGCAAATTCATCCGTACAGCCCGCGAAAGAATACTCAGACAGGACCGCTCCTTCTCGGTACGCCAGCTTGCTCAGCGCATCGGCGTCGAACCATCCTACTTGAGCAAAATCGAGCGAGATCAGGTCGCGCCCCCCTCGGAGGCCACCATCACCCGCTTGGCCCGGGAATTGGGCGAAGATCCAGACCTCTTGCTCGCCATGGCGGGCAAGGTCTCCAGCGACCTTCAATACATCATCCTGCATCGGCCGCAGCTGTTCGCAGACCTGCTGCGGCAGTTGAAAGACGCGCCTGATCACGCGATTCAGAACGTTGCCCGCGAGATTCGAGACGGAGATTGGTAAGGGCCAAGTGTCACATACACGAACGACAAAGGAGAATCCAACCATGATTGAACTAAAAAGAGACCAGCTGATTTTCCGATTCCCGGAGGTGCATAAGGATGCCGAGTGCAGCATCTCATTCCAGCGCACGTTGCGCATACCGGACGACAACCGGGCTCACTTTTTGCCGCCCGGCCTCGGAGAGTTTCCCCTCAATCTCGTCGATGACTATGCGGACAGTGCCCCGGCGGCCTGGAGCACACACGGAGGCGTTTTCCTGCCGATGTACCAGGCGGAAGCGATGTGGCTCGATTTTGACAGTTCCTATCCAATGGCCGTGAAGGTGGCCGCCGGAAAGATCAATGCGGTGACGGGGGAGGGGTGGGAAACCGAGCTTTCCAACCATTCCCAGGACTACCTGGTCATTCCCGATCAGCCGTGGCTGGATGGTTTTTGTGTTATGAAAGGGATGATCCGGCAGTTCGTCGCAATGCTTCTCGGCGAAGGCTACACGGCAGAGGAACAGTTGACGGGTGAGGCGGAACACGGGGGGCTTCAGATCGTCGTCTATCCAATGAAAAGGTCGTACTACCGGGCGAAAGAAGAGGAGGACATGCGTATTGCGTATGCCCCACTACGCGTCTCCTCGCCGCCCGACGAGATGGGTTTGGCCCCGGGCGGTCTCATGCGCCAGGAAATCTACGAGGACGAGTACGGCTTTGACGCGTGGGATACGTCGGTGCGCTCACGCTGTTTCGTGCATATCCTCAACAGCGTTCAATTTTTCAACGTGACCGGCGCGAACCCGCCGCGCAAGCCGCCTACGGCCAGGGAGTACACAGTGGCAGGATTGCCGTGGTTCGACTACTACGGCGGTGACCTCGAAGCGCTCGAAGGTGCGCAGAAACTGGCAGGGCTGGACAGTGTTGCCGCCAAGAAGCTGAAGAAGGGCAAGGGAATCCTCGCGGACAACGACCCCGTGCAACCGAAAGTCGTCAAGACGCTGGGCGAAAAGAGTGTGAGAGAGGGCGAATTCTAGCGTATGTGAAGATACAAGCTGGAGGTGCTTCAGGCGGCGCGAAGCACTTCCTACTTGCCGGTGACCGCGTGGACGACGAGGCACGGGCGGAGAAAGGAGTGTGATTGGCTACCGTTCCCTATCTCCATCAGATAGGAGGAAAGCATGACATCACCGCCAAGAGATATCCACGTCACTTGTCCCGATTGCGGGCACAGATACATGGACTGGTACCGCCCGGCGATCAATCTGTCGCTCGACGATTTTGACGACGACTATCTGAAAGAGGCGTCAAGTATGACCTGGGCACGTTGTTCGCCCGCCGGGGCGACGACGGAGGCACGATTGTCGAGATGTGAAGGGGGGCTAGGCGCGAGAATGGCGGCATCGGTTATCGCTTCAACCCATGTTCCCGAATAGCGGACGCGATCGACTCACACACACTGAGGACAGAATTCGCCTCGGCGCCTGTCAGACTCCGGTCAATTACGCACTTGACGTCTTGGCCGGCAGGCGTGAACAGACCGGTCGCTGCTGCCTTGTCCTTGATGTCACGGATTACTTCCTCCGGTATTGCAGTTTTCGATCTTATGCTTCCTGATCCGCCAAATGCGGGATAAAGACTTTGCTTGTACACTGCATGGGGCGGGTATGCGTAACAGACGGGAACGCGCACATTGTCAACGACGACACTCGAGGAAAACCCCTTTACACCCCAAACGATTGGCATGGAATTCTCTTTGCACCACTTGAGTAGGCGAGAGAAAACTGCTCTACCGTCGTCGTCGCACGATGCAAGAAACGTCCCTTCGTCCACAACAGGAGCAGAGCGCGAGGACACCTGGACCGGTCGCCGAGCCTCTTCGCCGACGACGATCTCCTGGGACATAAGACGCCCCCCTCCCTCGGCTTGGAAGAAGGAAAATTCTACGCAGGTTACGCTGACGCCTTTTGAGTTCAGAAACTGTGCCGTTTGTCTGATCTGTGGAGAGATTTCCTGACAGACGATTACAATGCGTTGATCCTTGTTGAACGCGACCGCATCGGATTGGCCCAGTTCGAAGTGCTCCCGGTGGTGTTCAGCAAAGTTGAGCGATTCGTCGTTCATATAGGAGCGGGCAATCGTCTCAAGTTGATCGACATCGAGACGTTCAGCGAAGGCTGCGTACTCCAGGGCTTGCGCGACGGTATCGCGCGGCGTCTTAGCCCGCTTTAGCTCGATCACGACCCCATTCCCGGCGCGGTCAACGCCCAGCAGGTCAATGGACGCTCCCAAGTCGGTGGTTACTTCGCGCCCGATGATGAGGAGATCTCTGTCTTCGAGTATGCCTTCAGGATTGGCCTCAAACCAGTCCCCAAGTATCTTCTCCGTGTGGTCTGCCTGAAAAGGCTCGTGCGCAAACTCGACGAACTTGCCATCAGCTTGTATGCTGAAAATTCTCACGCGTTCCCCCTACGATGCAACCAGAAATGATTAACAATATGGGACGGGTGTCGTGAAGTGAGTGGACAGCATGGAGGGCTGATAGAGTTGCCAAATTCGACATACCTGACAACTTCAGTTCAGGCGCACGATCTGCCAACAGGCGGGTTTCTGTGTCTTGCTCACCTCAACTCGTTCAAACTGTTCTTGGCTGGACGATCTCAACTTCAACCATAGCAAACGTGGTCTCCAGGTCGGGAACTGATTCCCCGGCATCGGAGAGACTCGTGACATGGTAGGCCATTGCCTCGCCGACTGACATCTGCGGGTCGGGGACCGAGTCGCCGTTTGCAATCAGACCCTCAATGTGGAAGTCGATCGCCTCGCGTATCAATGTCTGAATCTCCTGCCAACTGTTGCCCGTGGCGATGCAACCAGGCAGTTCGGGCGCATAGGCGCCGTAGTTGTTGGGCGTCCTTTCGTAAACGACCACGTAGTTCAATTTCATCGTTTTCCCTCCCTAAGTCCCGCTTGCTTCAGAATACTCAGCCATGTCCCTTTCGGCACATCCGCGCTGGGATGGCCTGTTATGGTAACAGTTCCAGGTTTGTCGGGATGATGGTACTGCCGGTGACTGCCGCGGGTACGTACTTGCCGCCAACCATCCCGCTCAAGCAGGCGGATGGCGTCTCTAACCTTTGGCATATGACGCGTCGCCCACATTCCATAGGCACACGATCCACCGGCCGTCGCTCAACGTGGTGTCCTATTTCGCGTAACGCTGAGAATTATGCTTTCCCCACCTCACGCGTACAACACCACCTGCCCATCCTCCACCTCGACCCGGTAAGTGCGCACGCGCAGTTTCGGATCGTAGAGCGCCTCGCCGGTCTTGATGTCGAACTCCCACTGGTGCCAGGGGCATTTGATGATCTCGCCCTCACGCGTGTAGGTCATGCCGGTCATGCCGTCGGGCAGCACGAGCGGACGCACGCGGCCGCGGCAGAGCGGCCCCGTCCTGTGCGGGCAGATGTTGCGCAGGGCGTAGTAGTCGCCGTCGAGGTTGAAGACGCCGATCTCCCGTCCGCTGACGGTCACAATCTTGCGCCCGCCGGGCGGAATCTCATCGGCGGCTGCGATCACATGCGCTGGCACGACTCGATCCCGTACAACTCGGCCGCGGTCTCATACATTACCCGGCCGCGCAACGTCGGATCGAGTCCGCGCATAAAGCCGCTCGGCTCCTCCCAGTCCCAGTGGGGATAGTCGCTGGCGAAGACCATCACCTCGTCGGCGTGCAGCCAGTCCAGGAAGGTATCCAGCGCTTGACGGTCGGGCGCGTTGGGGAAGGGCTGGGAGCCGAAGCGGATATGTTCGCGCAGATATTCGCTGGGCAGCCGCTTGACCCACGGCGTGTAGTCGCGCAGGCTCTTCCAGTCGGCGTCCATGTGCCACATCAGCCCCGGCACCCAGAAAACGTTATGCTCGACGAAGAGGAACTTGAAGTTGGGGAACTTTTCGAAGACGCCTTCGCAGATCAGGCTGCTGGTATGGGCCATCGCGATCTGCGGGCGGGCCATGCGCATCTCCAGATAGTAGGTAGGGTAGCCGGCAGCGGTCGGCGGCGCGGAGAAACCGGCGCCCTCGCCGCCGAAATGCGTACACATGGGCAGGCCGTGGCGCTCACAGGCCGCGTAGATCGGGTGGTAGAGGCGGTTGCCGAAGGGGTGCAGACTGCCAGCGGGCATCAGCACTTGGGCCACGCCGGGATGATCCCCCAGGCGGTCGATCTCGGCGGCGGCCTGTTGGGGGTCGGCGGGCGCGATGTGGATCGAAGCCCGCAGGCGGTCATCCTTGGCGACCCACTCCGCCAGCGTCCAGTCATTGTAGGCGCGACAGTAGGCCGCGGCGTAGTCGACCGTCGGATGCACGGCCATGCTATACGGCCCGCCGCCGCCGGTCAGGATGGCCAGGTCAATGCCATAGCGGTCCAGATGTTTTTCGATGCAGACTTCAGGGACCGCCGCCGGGTTCGGCTCCCCTTCAATGCCCTCCCATAGATCCTGGCGCGCGCCGCCGCCCGGCATATTTGTATAGCCCAGATGCGGAGTCATCGAGCCGAAGTCCTTGATCTGCTCCACATATTGGCGCGGCAAGTAGGGGAACAGCGCCTCCACGTTGGGTGGATTGTGATGCACGTCGCAGTCGATAATCCGTTGCCGGATGCCGGTCTGTTCGCCCTTTTTGCCTGACGGCGCTATTTGTTTCTCTGCCGGGCTGTCAACTCCGGTCGTTGGCCGATCCATAACCACAGTCGCCATGTTACGCTCCCTAACATGTTTCTGGCGCATTGTCCCAGTGCAGCTACTTCTGCTCTTGTCTGCGCGCCGCGCGCACCGCCTCAAAGATCTCTGGCTTCGGCGGATAGTACTTGCCGGGCACGACCCCTTCAGCCAGAATGCGCTCCTTGGCCATCGCCTCCGCTTCCTCATGAACCTCGGTCAGTTCGACGCACTCCTCGGCGAACCAGGACGGCACGACCACCACGCCGTCATCATCCCCGACCAGCACATCGCCGGGCCGCACGAGCGCGCCGCCGCACTGGATGTTCACATTTTCCTCTGCCGGAAACGCCCAAGGGCCGCCGCCATAAGGAGTTCGATCGCGGGCATAGATGGTCAGCCCGTACTCCTCCGTGAGCATGATATCCAGGTCGCGGATGCCGCCGTCGCACACGACACCGTCGGCGTTGTTCATTCTCAGTAGCAGGGCCTTAATATCGCCGAAGACAGCGGGGCTGGCATTGCCCATGATATCGACCACCAGCACGTCACCGGGACCGCAGCGGGACATGGCCCGGTAATCGATCGCGTCCTCCCCGGCCGGCGTCGCCGCGGCCAGGTCGGGGCGCGGGGGCAGGTAGCGCATCGTGCGGGCGCGGGCGGCCAGCCGTCGTCCCGGCGTGAATGGGCGCACATTTTCCATGAAAGGAAGAGGCACGCCGGCGGTACTATGGACAACATGCCCTACGGTCGCGACCGGCAGTTTCTTGAAACGGTCCAGAATATGCTGCGGCACTTCAACCGGCGCAAAGGGTCCGATGCGCCCCTGCTCGAAAGGGGCGCGATAGCGTTCAGTCATCAGGCATCCCCTGAAATCCAGTGAATAGTGAATAGTGAATCGCGCAGAACCCGGCCACTAGCCGCCAGCCGCTACAGTCTTGCGCGCCGCGCGCACCTTATCGTAGATCTCCGGCCCCGGTGGATAATACTTGCCGGGGGTGACCCCTTCAGCCAGGATGCGCTCCTTGATCATTGTCTCGGCTTCCTCATGCACTTCGGTCAACTCGACGCACTCTTCGGCGAACCAGGACGGCACGACCGCCACGCCGTCGTTGTCCCCGACCAGCACATCGCCGGGCCGCACCAACGCGCCGCCGCACTGAACGTCCACATTCTCTTGTGCCGGGATTGCGTAGGGCACGCCGCCGAGGGGCGTTCGCTCGCGCGCGTAGATGATCAGCCCGTACTCCTCCTGCACCATAATGTCCAGGTCGCGGATGCCGCCGTCGGTGACGACGCCGTCGGCATTGTTCATCTTCAGATGCAGCGCCTTCACGTCGCCGAAGATGCAGGGGCGGGCATCGCCCATCACATCGCACACCAGCACATCACCGGGGCCGCAGCGGGCCATGGCCTTGTACTCCGGCGAATTTTCGCCGATCTGCACCTCCGTCTGCAAGTCCGGGCGGGGCGGCAAGTAGCGCAGCGTGCGCGCCCGCGCTGCAAGCGGTTGATCCGGCGTGAAAGGGCGCACGTTTTCCATGAAAGGAAGATACACGCCAGCGTAGCGATGGACGGTATGCCATACGGTCGCAACCGGAAGTTTCTTAAAGCGGTCCAATATGTGCTGCGGCACTTCGACCGGTGCGAAGGAGCGTTCAGTCATCAGGCGTCTCCTGTCCTCAGGCTGATTTCTACGCGAGTTGGGGCACAGATCAGCCTTGGTAAATGAATACTGGAATTTATGCTGCGCGCTGAACCCGCGCTCAGACAGCGAAAGGATAGCGCATTGAACCTGCGCGCCGCGTATACGCAGGCTGAATGCTGCGCGGGTCGGGGCGCAAATCAGCCTGTGTTCGGGGTTGGCACAGATCATACCCGAAAACGGGCGAATCGTCTACCAGGCAGGGCGGCGGGGCGCATCCCAGACTTATTGCATCGTTGCTCTGGGAACGCGGGAGGCTTGCTGATGTTGGGAACGGAGGAGGTGGGGTAGGGCCAGTTTTGACAGTTTCTTGTAATGGCGTTGGACGAAAGACAGTTCCGCCAGAAAATCTTCAAAATGCCAACCGGGATTTCTTGCCGCGCCTCTGCCGGAGATGGCTCTCCTGCACCGATAGAAGCCGTGTGTTGAATGCGCTACCACTTCGTACCATGAGCGCGCATTGTTAAATGCGCTACCGCTTCGCGCGCCCAAGGGGCACCCGAGCGCGCATTGTTCCGGTAGTGGTGTCATGATCTGTCGGGGAACCTGGCTGGCAGGGTCGACATTTTCCAAGATATAGAATTATTTAGTGTCCGCTTTGTCCGCTTTTACCCCCCCCTCTACCCAAAAGAAGTAGAAATTGGTTGAAATTCAGTGCGCTACCACTTCGTACTGTGAGCGCGCATTGTTAGATGCGCTACCGCTTCGCTATATGGGCGCCGGTTTGCGGTATGGGGGTCTGGGCACGCGGTGGCGGCGTTGTCGGTCGTAGGGGAATATAGCACAGATGAGCGAAACGGGCAAGTCGGGGTGACGCACAATAGATTGGGCTGCACCCGAGCGGCGCGCAACAGATCAACCGCCTCTGGGTTGCGCCCCCGTCTTGACGCTCGCGCGGGGCGGGTTTTGTCTGAAACAGTTTAGTTTCGCGGCCGGTTTCAGTGTATCATAGAAGGATTCCGCCCACTACGGAAACGCCCCTTTATGAAAGCGCGGGAACCCGCCTCAACAGCAACGGCCGCGCCAGATCAATCGACGCGGCCGCTGTGGGGTCTGCTCATCGGCCTGATGCTCCCGGTCGGTATGACCACCTTCAATATGTCGATGTTCGGCGTCGCCCTGCCTACGGTTCGGGACGTGTTCGGCGCGGAGGCCGACCTGACGGCCTGGCTGCTGACCGCCTACAGCCTGCCGTTCGTCATCTTTATGCCCCTTTACGGCAAACTGGGGGACAGCCTGGGCAAGGCCCGGCTCTTCCAGAGCGGCATCGTCCTCTTTTTCGTCGGCACGCTCGTCTGCCTGCTGGCGCGGAACCTGCCGCAACTCCTGATTGGCCGCATCCTGCAGGGGACCGGCACGGCCGGCTTCTATCCGCTCTGCATCGCCATCATCGCCGAACGCTTTCCGCCGGCGCAGCAGGGCAGGGCGATGGGCACGTGGAGTTCGGTCGCGCCCGGCGCGGCGATGCTGGGGCCGCTGCTCGGCGGGTTCGCCGTCGAGCACCTCGGCTGGAACTACGTCTTTCTGCCGAGTCTGCTGGCTGCGGTCATCTCCCTGTGGGTGGTCTACCGCCAAGTGCCTGCTCAGCGCCCCGTCAGCGGGGAAGGGCTGCAAACGTTCGATTGGCCGGGCGCGGTCTTTCTGGGGGGCACGCTCGTCTTTGCCATGTTCTACCTGTCCAGCCGCACGGTCAGCGGTGTCGAACCGCTGCGCGATTGGCGCTTGCTGGCGGTCGCTGTGGGGTTGGGCTTCCTCTTCTGGCGGCGGGAGAGGCGCACACCTACGCCTCTGGTCAATTTCGCCCTCTATCGGCGCAAAAACTTCGGCGTCGCCTCGCTGGCGGCCGGCTGCCGCATGATCATCATGCACACGTTCAACTTTCTGAACGTCCTCTATCTGACCGACGTGTACGGACTGGACGCGACCGAACTGGGCTTCTTCGCCACGGTTTTCGCCGGCGCGATTCTGGCTACGACCCGCCTGGGCGGGCAGCTTGCGGATCGGATACACTGCCGTTGGATTGTGGGCAGCAGCTTCGCGATCCAGATCTGCGCGTTGGCCGGGTTGGCCCTGCTCCCGCTGCCCCTGTTGGGCGCGGTGGGGTTGATACTAGTGCAGGCGCTGGGGGGCGGGCTGGGTCTGGCCGCGCTCCACCGCGCCGCGATGGAGGAGATCCCCGCGGCTGAAAGCGGCGCCGCGGCCGGTCTGTACAGCACGGCCCGTTTTGGCGGCGGTGTCGTCGGCGCGACCATCGCCGGCGCTGCCCTGCAACAGGCGCAACTCTTCGCCCCGGATCCGGCCGCGGCCTTTCAGTGGGTATTCGGCGCCGTCGCGACGATCAGTCTGGCGAGTCTGGTGGTGGCGTGGAAATTGCAGCGGTAGGGGTATAGTCCTGTGCGCGGGACTGCTTCAACTGCAATAGCTGCTGCTGGGTAATAGCAGGCTGATATTCGCTATCCAACATTTCCAATGATTCGAAGTCATAGTTCGCAATCACAACTTCTTGATTGACAACCCGTTCAGAACCGTTCTTTTTTCTTTTCATCCCTGAAAATGACTGAATTGTACGGATGGAGAAACTTTCATACATCTCTCGTACTTCAGGAATATCGTAGGATGAAAGCATCCACTTACATTTGGTCGTGGACAGTCGATTTGCGAGTCGGCGATGATCTTCCCAATCCTGCATATTGTGCTTATAATTACACCCGTTTTGAGGATATGGAGGATCGATGTACATAAATGTATTCTTGCGGTCGTAGCGATCTATACATTTTTCCCAAGGCAAATTCTCTATGAGAACAGTTTGCAATCGGACATGGACGGGACGCAAACGCTCTTCAAGATGCTTGAGTGCTCCAATGAGTCTATTCCCGTGCCCTCCATCTGTGATGCTCGTCTGAAAACGCGGATAGTCAAGTTCTCCACCCCAGCCAGCCATGAGTATGTAGTAAAAGCGATGGGCACGTTCTACTGTAGAGAGACTCTCAGTATCCTGATTTGCCAAAAACTCAAATTCTGTACGTGAAACAATCGCCCACTCAAAAGACTTGATAAACTCTTCAGGCTGTGTTTTGAGTACCTTAAAGAAATTCACTAATTCCTGATCAATGTCGTTCAAAACCTCAACCCGACTCGGCGCTTTCCCGAACAGTACCCAACCAGCGCCTGCAAAAGGCTCGACATAGCAGGTATGTTGCGGAATCAGTGGAATAATATGCTTACGCAAGCGGGATTTCCCTCCGACCCAACGAATAGGGCTATTGAGCATTTTGTGTGTAGAAGGACTCATTCCAACACCTCTCATCCCCGATTGTCTCTAATAGAGACATTATAGCATCTATGAAACCAGAATTTAAGCCCTGAACATATGTTCCATCAAGTCCAAAGTATGCCTTGACAGCATCAATGTAGCAAGTCGAATGAACAGCGCAAATCGTTTTGGGGAAAAGTTACGCAGGCTTCGTCTGCAACATAAGATGACTCTCAAAAGGCTCTCAGAACTATTGGGGTATGCTACTCACAGCTACATCAATGAAATCGAACTCGGACGCAAATCACCAACGATACAGCTTGTCATGATGGTATCACAATTGTTCGATGTATCCACAGACATATTGCTAAGAGATGACCTTGACTTGGACGTTACAGATTCACCCACTGGAAATGAGTAATGTCTATTCCCTTCATTGATCGACCTCCTTCTTTAACGGAGATTGAGAAGTTCAGGTTGGTACTGAGCACCTATCAGGATGGCAGTGGAATGCTTGCTAGGCAGGGCTTTACGCTCCCCGGTTGGCGAGACTTCGAGCGTACAGTCGCCGCTGTTTTTGGTGGGGCTACTCTGGAAAACAAATGGATTTATGCTGTTTTAATCGAAAGAGAGAAAGGAAAGGCTCCGATTGGAATTTCCTGCAAGATGCGGGGCAGATTGCGTGATGCACAGCGCAAGAATTATGTGACTATCGAACTTTCAAACGCTTCTGGAGAATTCTGGGACTCGATCAAAGATAGAGGAATTACGCAAGAGTCCTACAATGAGTATCCCGACCAAATTGGCTTTATCCTGATCAATATAGTTGAAGGATGGCATAGCGATCAATATAGTTGAAGGATGGCATAGCAGCGTCGGGATAGAGAATGGAGGGAGGATTGATACTACACGAAGTTTCTTTCTCACCCTCCAATGGGACGAAAAATCCGGGTTGTATCAATTGTTTCAATATCCAATCGATTTACCCGACCCTACCCAACTACACTGGACAGTCAAAGGAAGAAGACTGATCGGCGAGGACAGTAACGGCACCTTATTTGATTGGTATGGGTTTTCTGGTGGGCAGTTGAAATACTACCCTCCTGTTGATTGGGCAAGCTGGCGCTCAGAGCCGTTTTCACTCGAACCACTGCCAGAGGATCTGGAATCCGGGCTGCAAAATAAGGCCATGTCGTACTTTCCAGAAAAGTGGGACAGACTGTCAGGATAACTTGCCACTAAGACGAAGCGCTCCCCCAGCCCCCGCCCCCCGGCGTCTCGATGCGCAGACGCTGCCCGGGCCGCAGACGGCGGGTGACTTTGGAGGACAACTCCTCCTCCGATCCGTCGGTGTCGATCAGGACATTACGGCCCGGCGCGGCCGCTGAACCACCGGCCAGCCCCCAAGGCGCGATGGCGCGGCGCTCGCTCAGGATCGTGGCGGTCGTCGGGCGCAGGATCTCGTACTCGCGCACGATGCCGTCGCCGCCGCGATGCCGGCCTGCGCCGCCGCTGCCCCGCCGCAGATGATAGCGGGTCAGGCGCAGCGGGTAGGCCAGTTCGAGCGCCTCGACCGGCGTGTTGAGCGTGTTGCTCATGTGGACGTGCGCGCCGCTGAAGCCGTCGCCCAGCGGATGCGCGCCCATGCCCCCGCCGAGCGTCTCATAGTAGGTCCAGGGTGAGCCGTCGGCGTTTTCACCGCCCATCGTGCAGTTGTTCATCGTGCCCTGCCCGGCCGCGGCGATGCGCTCCGGCAGGGCCTGCGCCAGCGCGCCCAGCACCACATCGGTGATGCGTTGCGAGGTCTCGACATTGCCGCCTGCCACCGCCGCGGGCGCGCGCGCGTTCACCAGACAGCCGAGCGGCGCTTCCACCCGCACAGGCGCGAAACAGCCGCCGTTGACCGGCACATCCTCGCCCACCAGACAGCGCACCACATAGTAGCAGGCCGACCTAGTGACGCTGAGGGGCGCGTTGAGAGAGCCATGGATGGTGGGGCATGTGCCGCTGAAGTCGAACGTAACCGTCTCGCCGCTGACGGTGGCCGTCACGCGGATGGGCGCGGGTGTCGTTTGCCCGTCCACGACCGATTCGATCGGATCTTCGAACGTGTAACGCCCCTGCGGCCAGCCGCGGATGGCAGCCCGGGTCAGGCGCTCACTGTAGGCCAGCAGATGCTCGGCGTAGGCCAGCAACTCGGCGCTGCCGTGACGGGCGGCCAGTTCGTGCAGTCGACGATCCCCGACCGCATGGGCCGCCCGCTGCGCCGCCAGATCGCCGCGGCGTTCGTCCGGCGTGCGCACATTGCGCAGGATCAACTCCAGCAACGCCCCCACCAGTTCGCCCGCTTCATAGAGCTTGAGCGGCGGGATGATGATGCCCTCCTGGTACAACTCCGTGGACAGAGGCAGAGAGCCGGGAGACATGCCGCCGACATCGGCATGGTGAGCGCGGCTGGCGGCGAAAAACTGGGGGCCGCCGGGGCTGGTTGCGCCTTGTGCCTCTGACAGGAAGACCGGCGAGATCATCGTGATGTCCGGCAGGTGGGAGCCGCCGAAGTAAGGATCGTTGAGCAGGACCACATCGCCCGGCTGCCATTCGTCGAAGACGGCCAGCGCGGCCGCGACACTGTCCGGCATCGCGCCCAAATGGGCGGGGATGTGCGCGGCCTGGGCCACCAGCCGCCCGGCCGCGTCAAAGAACGCGCAGGAGAAGTCCAGGCGCTCCTTGATGTTGGGCGAATAGCTTGTGCGCTGCAAGGTGATGCCCATCTCCTCGGCGATGCCGCTGAAACGATGGCGGTACAGTTCCAGTGTGATGGGATCGGGGGGCATGGCTAAAGTGCGTTCTCTTTGAAAACCAGTTTCTTCCGTATTGCGTACTGCGTAGAGTAGGCGAGCCACCTGCGTTTCCAGCGTGCAGCCTATGAGAAAAGTCGTGGTGTAAAACGGAACTTACACTCATTTTCAGCGGGGGAGTACGACAACGCCCGAAGCTGAACACAGGCAACGAGCCACTGTAGCTCGGTCAGGCGTGCGCTTCCTGCGATTGCGCCCAGGAGAGAACGCGCAACCCAAAGAGAACAATCAGGGCGGCGACGCCGGCCCAGACCCAGAAGCGGAAGAACGCGCCGCGCAAGGCCCACTGCATGGCGAGCGCGTCGTTGATCGTCTTGGGGTAGGTCAGTTCGTGCAGTTCGTTCAGCGCCACGTTGGTGAAACGCTGCTCCCTGCCGTCCGGCCAGACGACGGTCAACCCGTGCAAGCTTTCGTTGTCCTCCAGATCGAAGACGACTGTGCGGTTGTCCGCGCTGACCTGCCCTTCCAGGGTCTCAAATTCCAGGGCCACGGAGAGCGTCGCTCCGTTGGTGGCGTAGACGTCATCTTCGGGCACGCTGAACGCGACCCAGTGATGGCCTTCCGGCACGTCCGCTGCGTAGCGTTCAGCGTCGGGCAGGCCGACCTCCAGCGCATTGCGCACGGGGATCCAAAGCAGAAGGGCGGCCACAACCAGCGGCAGCAGGAAAAGCAGAAGACGTTGTCGGGACGACAGTGTCAACATCGCGCAACTCCATATCGTTTCGAGTTTTTCGTTTTCAGCTTTTGGCTTCTCTGCGCTCGGCGGCGTCCACCAAGAACTGAAAACTGACTACCTGAAATTATGATAACACAGTCAAGCCGCAAGACCAGTTTCAGCCAGCCGCGCGCGCCAGCCAGAGATTGTGGCGCTCGTCTACGCTGGCCGACCAGCCCGGCGCTACCACAGTGGTCGTGTCGAACTGAAAGACGATGGCCGGGCCGTCGAAACGGTGGCCGGGCCGCAGATGAACGCGATCATAACAGGCACTCTCGTCCGCGCCGGTTGAGCGGAACCAGACCGGCTTTGTCCCCACGCGCGCTGCGCTCGGGTCGGGCGGGCCAAGCGGCTCCTGCGGCAGATGCAGCTCGACGCCAGGCCCCGTACCCCGTAGGCGCACGGTAACGATCTCGACCGTTTCGGCGCGCATGGCATAGCCGTAGCGCGTGGCGTGGGCCGCGTGAAACGCCTCGACCGCCTGGCGCACAGCCTCAGTGGTCAATGGCCGGTGGTCAGTGGTCAATGCCAGCGGGATGGACAACTCGTAACTCTGCCCACGATAGCGTATGTCCAGCGACGCTTCCAGAAGCGGCGCGCCGACCCCTTCGGCCTCCAGCACCGTCTTCACGCGCTGCGCCAGGTCTGCGATCTTCTCCTGCAAGGGGGCAGGCTGCGCGGCCAGACTCTCCGCCTCGACCAGCAGCGACTGGGAGGATTCATGGACCACATCGGCGATCAGCAGGCCCAGGGCGCTGAGGACGCCGGGGCTTGGGGGCAGGAGGATGCGCCGTATGCCCAGCGCGTCGGCCAGGTCGCAGGCATGGAGCGGGCCTGCGCCGCCGAATGGCACAAGCGTAAAGCCGCGCGGGTCGTGGCCCCGCTCCACAGAGACGCGGCGCAACGCACGTTCCATGCGGGCATTGGCGACCCGCACCACGCCCAGCGCCGCCTCCTGCACCGACAGCCCGCCGAGCCGCGCCCCCAGACCGGCCAGCGCCGCCTCCGCCGCAGCCACGTCCAGCGCCATCGCCCCGCTGCCGCCCAGGAACTGACCGGCATCCAGCCGACCCAGCGCCAGGTTGGCGTCGGTGACGGTGGGCTGTTGACCGCCGCGCCCGTAGCAGACCGGGCCGGGCAACGCGCCCGCGCTCTTCGGCCCCACGCGCAGGCCGCCGCCGGCGTCCACACGCGCCAGGCTGCCGCCGCCAGCGCCGACCGTATGGATGTCGATGACCGGCAGACGCAAGGGCAGACCGGCGACTTCGCTCTCGGTGGTGCGCGGCACCGCGCCGGGGCAGAGCGCCACATCGGTGCTGGTGCCGCCCATGTCGAAGGTCATGATCTGCGGCCTGTCCTCAACACTGGCAAGCTGCGCCAGACGGAATGCGCCGACAACGCCGCCGGCCGGCCCGCTGAGGACGAGGCGCGCCGGTTCCCGCGCAGACTGAGATGCGCCGATTGCGCCCCCATTGGACTGCATCACCCGGATGGGAACGTTAGCCAGCTTGCTGGTCAGGCGCTCCAGATAGTTGCCGACCAGCGGCAGCAGATAAGCGTTTATGACGGTCGTGGCCGTGCGCTCATACTCGCGGTATTCGGGCAGTATGTCGCTGCTGAGAGAGATGGACAGACGCGGGCAGGCATTGCGCAGAATCTGGGCGGCCCGCCGTTCATGCTGCGGATTGTGAAAACTGTAGAGAAAGCAGATGGCGAGGCTCTCCGGCGCGGCCGCGGCAATCTCCGCCGCCGTGCGAGCGAGGGCCTCCTCGTCCAGTTTTGTGAGAACATTGCCGCCGATGTCCAGGCGCTCCACGGCCTCAAACCGCAGATCCGCCGGGGCCAGCGGATGTGGGCGACGCTGGTGCAGTTCGTAGAGATGGGGCCGATTCTGGCGGCCAATCTCGATGACATCAACGAAACCGGCGGTGGTCAACAGGGCCGTGCGCGCGCCCCGCCGCTCCAGCAGCGCGTTGGTGGCGATGGTCGTGCCATGCACGAGTTCAACGTCAGCCGTTGCGTCGCCTGCAGGGGATGTCAGAATCCCCAAGCGGGTCAACCCGGCCAGAATCGCCTCGCTCTGGTCGCGTGGCGTCGTCGCCTCCTTATGCACGCGCAGCCGACCGTCTTCCAGCAGCGCGAAATCGGTGAAAGTTCCGCCGACATCAATTCCAACCAAGTTAGTGGGCATAGTAGAAGCTCCTGAACATGGGAGCGATGGTGAGTGGTCAGTTGTGCCTATCCGGGGATGACGCGCACATGCGCCACCCATTTGACTTGGCGCAGGGCGTCGTCGATTTCGCCGGGGACGATGAGGCGGACGAGGCCGTCGGCGCGGGCAAGGGGCTGGCCGTCGCGGGCATGAGCGAAGAGGATCGGCCGCGTCGTGGGCGCGGTCAACTCGGCCCGCCGCGCGCGTGTGCCGAAGCCGTCCGCGCTGATCACCTCCACCTGCGCCCATTTCCCGGACCAGTGCAGTTCAACCAGATCGAGCAGGCGCACACCGGTGAAGGCGAATGGCCCGGTCGTGCCGTGCCCGGTGGAGACGATATAGCAATCCTTGACCGTCACCTGTTTCGCCCTCGCCAAGTGCGCAAGGCTGCGGTCGGCTCGGGCGAAATCCAGGCCGCGCAGCCAGGCCGGGCCGACGCGGCGCACGGCCCCGTCCGGCAGGTGGACGGTCAGGTCCGCATTGGGCGACGGCGGCAAGGGATTGGGGTCATGCGCGTGGGGGGCCAGCGGGTCGTTGTGATGGTCTGTCACGATTTCGGTTCCATCGAGAAAGTGAGGGGGTAGCCGTATGAGCGGGCCAGCGCGTGGGCCTCGCTGATCAACCGTTTGGCCTCTGAATATGGACGGGAACAGACCGGGGCCACGCCCTTCGAATGCGCCTCCCAGGTGACCGTCTCCGCGATTTCGATTGACAGTCTGAAGATATGGCACAGCGTGTCGATGACGAAAACGTAGGGCGTCACATCATCGTTGTGGACAAAGATCGTCCACGCCTCTTCGGTCGCCTCGTCGACTTCGGTATCTACCTCTGGCTCGACATCCCACTGAGGGCGGGGCGTCGTTTGGGCCTGCCTCGTCTGCGCCAGGCTCTTCTCGGAACAGTTGCGTTCGGTCATGGAGCAAAAATTACCATAGACAGGGGATAAAGAGCAAGGTTACAAGCCAATTTCTGTGTTTTGCCCGCGACCTTTGGCCGTGCTATACTGAAAGCATCCGCCGTGTGATTCTTTCTTGTTGCAGTTGCGAACCGATGGGGATGCGGTCGGATTGCCGTCATCTCCTATCCGCTAAATTCGATGGACGCGTTGCGTGCCGCACTGCTTTGCTGCCGCTTTTGCGCGGTTGCATCGCCCTTGAAATTATTGTAGACCCGCGCTACTACATAGCGCATCCAACATTGTCACGCTTTCCTCTTTGCGGACGGTTTTGGCAACGAGTCCCGCTGGGCTGGAAAGGAGTTTCTGCTCGCCTCCGCCTTCGCGACCGAACAGTTCTGCCGCAAAGAAGTCAGCGCATCAGGCTCACTTGATCGACATTGTCGTGTGGGAGCCTAATTTTCACCAAAGGAGCAAAGTACAAAATGGCAAGCGTAACCTACGAACATGTCTACAAGCGCTTCGGCGACGTTGTGGCGGTGAACGATCTCACCATCCACGTCGAAGACAAGGAGTTCCTCGTATTCGTCGGCCCGTCCGGCTGCGGCAAGACGACAAGTCTGCGCCTTCTGGCCGGTTTGGAGGAGATCTCCGAGGGGCAGATTCTGATTGCCGACCGCATCGTCAACGACGTGCCGCCCAAGGACCGGGACATCGCTATGGTGTTCCAGAGCTACGCCCTCTACCCGCACATGAGCGTCTATGACAACATGGCCTTCGGCCTCAAGCTGCGCAAGACGCCCAAGGACGAGATTGAGCGGCGGGTGCAGGAGGCCGGCGGGATTCTGGGCATCGAGCATCTGCTCGACCGCAAGCCGAAGCAGCTCTCCGGTGGTCAGCGCCAGCGCGTGGCTGTCGGCCGCGCCATCGTGCGCGAACCGGCGGTGTTCCTCTTTGATGAGCCGCTGTCGAACCTGGACGCCAAGCTGCGCGTACAGACCCGCGCCGAGATTTCCAAGCTGCATAAGCGCCTCGCCACCACCTTTATCTACGTGACCCACGACCAGGTGGAGGCGATGACGATGGCCTCCCGCATCGCGGTCATGAAAGACGGTGTCCTGCAGCAGGTCGACTCGCCCCAGAACCTGTACGACCACCCGAACAACATTTTCGTCGCCGGCTTCATCGGCAGCCCCAGCATGAACTTCTTCGACGCCACGCTCGTCGAAAGCGATGGCAAGATGGAGGTCAACGCCGGCGGCTTCCGGCTGGATGTGCCCCAGGCGAAGACCGCTGAGTGGCGGCCGTACTTGGGCAATGAGGTGATCTTCGGCATCCGCCCGGAGGATTTCCACTCCAAAGAGTATGCGCCGCCGCACATTCTTGAGTCCGATATGGCGGCCAAAGTTGATGTGACCGAGCTGATGGGCAATGAGATCTTCCTCTACTGCATGACGCCCGACAACAAGCAGTTCATCTCCCGCGTCGACCCTCGCGTCCGCGTGTCGACCGGCGATGATATAGAATTGGCCGTCAATATGGCCAACGCACACATCTTCGATCCCAAGACAGAGTTGACCATGGCCAGCTAGTCTTTCGTTCAGCAGGTGATGATGGGAATGATCTCTCCTTTCGGGATCGGCTTCCGATTGGCGGGATCATTTTCATCATCTCGTCCCTGATATGGTTGCATAAGGCGCACGACCACCAGGCCGGCATACCGTTTCCCGTGCTTACCTCTTTCCGCAGCGGGCCGCTGGACGACGCCTCTGAATAACGCGCTGCGCCTGCCCGCTGGACACGGCATATCCTTCCTGCACATCACCCACATCTTTTCGACAGCCTGCCAGATCAGCGACAATATGGTCGTACTCTTCCAGGGTATCTCCGCGGAAACGGGCGCTGCCGATCAGCACTTGGGAGACCCGCGGCGCCCCGACGTGCGGAAGCTGATCCACTCGATTCTTCCTCTATCGAAAAGGGAGTGAAGGGAGGAGATTTGCCCACTTCGCGCGGGATCGGTCATGCCTTGGCCTGCTATCTTTACAACAGTAACGACAATGTCCAGCAACTGCAGTAGCCGCGGGCCGCAGGAAGAAACTGGGGATACAGAAGGAGCTATCTGATGGCGTCTCCTTTTACCGAGTTGGACCTGATGAGAGATTTGCACCAGGAGGGCGGCAAGATCGTCCTGTTGGTGATGGATGGCCTGGGCGGACTGCCGGCAACGCCCGACGGCATGACCGAATTGGAGACGGCCCGCACGCCCAATCTGGACCGGCTGGCCGCGGCCGGCTCGTTGGGACTCAGCGTCCCGATCCGTCCTGGCGTCGAACCGGGGAGCGGCCCGGCGCATCTGAGCCTGTTCGGGTACGATCCAGTGCGCTATGTGATCGGTCGCGGCGTCCTGGAGGCCCTGGGGATCGGCTTCCCTTTGCAGCCTGACGACCTGGCCGCGCGCGGCAACTTCGCCACCGTTGACGCCGACGGCCTGATCACTGATCGACGCGCGGGGCGCATCTCTACCGAAGAGTGCATTCGCTTGACGGCTAAACTCCAGCAGGCCAGCGCCGGGCTGTTCGACGACTGCGAACTGTTCATCGAGCCGGTGCTGGAGCATCGTTTCGTCTTCGCGCTGCGGGGCGAGGGGCTGGGCGGCACGCTGACTGACACAGATCCGCTGGCCGTGGGCAAGAGGCCGTTGCCGGTGCGCGACGAGAGCGGGAGCAGTGACGGCGCGCGCGCAGCCGAACTGGTGAACCGCTGGGTGACACACGCCCGTCAGACGCTGGCTGACGAAAAACAGGCCAATAGCCTCAATCTGCGCGGCCTGGCGCAGGAGCCCGGTCTGCCGCTCTTCCCCGAAATCTACGGGTTGCGGGCGGGGGCTATCGCCGTCTATCCGATGTACCGGGGGGTCGCCAGTCTGGTGGGCATGGAGGCGATCCAGTTCGAGGGCGAGCGCCCGCGGCACGAGATCGACGCGCTCGCGCAGGCATGGGACGAGTTCGACTTTTTCTTCATTCACGTCAAGAAGACCGACAGCTACGGTGAAGACGGCGATTTTGACGCCAAAGTCCACGAGATCGAAGCGGTTGACGCGCAGATTCCCCGCATCCTGAAACTGGAGCCGGGCGCGCTGATCGTCACCGGGGATCACAGTACGCCGGCCGTGTTGCGCAGCCACAGTTGGCATCCGTCGCCGACGCTGCTATGGAGTCCGCGGGCGATGCCGGACGCGGCCCAGAGCTTTGGCGAACGGGCTTGCGCGGGCGGGCATCTGGGGATATTCCACGCCACGACATTGATCCCGCAGGCCATGGCCCACGCAGGGCGACTGAAACGCTTCGGCGCGTGAACAGCAGTGGTTCGCGGCCAGTAACTGTACCGACCTTTGGGACGGGTGAACATGAAGAGTATGGAACGCCTCGCGGCTCAGGCCGCGCAATATCTCTCCTGCGCCTCCGCGATTGTCTGTCTGACGGGAGCCGGGGTGAGCGCAGAATCGGGTGTGCCGACCTTTCGCGACGCCCAGAGCGGACTGTGGAGCCGCTTCGACGCCGAGGAGTTGGCCTCGCCTCAAGGCTTCGAACGCGACCCGGCGCTGGTCTGGCGCTGGTATATGTGGCGATTGGATCTGCTGGAAGCGGCCTCACCCAATCCCGGCCACATAGCTCTCGCCCAGCTTGCGGGACTATGCGAAAAATTCTTGCTCGTGACGCAGAATGTGGACGACCTGCACGAGCAGGCTGGCAGCGCCGACGTCCTCCACTTGCATGGCAGCCTCCACCGCTTCCGTTGCCTGTCATGCGCGCAACCGCACCGCCTCACGGACGTGCAGCGCCGCGCGGAATCGCCGCCCGCTTGCGCCAGTTGCGGGGACCTCGTGCGGCCGGATGTGGTCTGGTTCGGCGAGAGCCTGCCCTGGCAGGCGATGGAGGCGGCTGCGGAGGCCGCCCATACCTGTGATCTGATGCTCGTCGTCGGCACCAGCGGGCTGGTGCATCCCGCGGCCCAATTGCCGCTCGTCGCCAAACAGGCCGGCGCAACCATCATCGACATCAACCCCCAGCCCGGCCCCATTTCCGAGATCGCCGATCTGTTCCTACCGGGGAAAAGCGGTGAGATCCTGCCGGCGCTGGCGCGTGCTGTCGGAAGTGAAGGGTCATAGTCATAGTTGTCATTTCTCTTGGTGTCCTGAACAACGCACGAACGAGGAGCGTCTGATGGAGATAATTGTTGCAGTAATCGTGGGCATCCTGATAGGGGGCGCGACCTGCTGGCTGGTGCAGGGCTTCCGTGCCAAGAGCCGCCAGGCCACAATGGAGGCGGATCATCGGGAGAAAGTAGCAATGCTACAGGGTCGGTTGGAGCAGGCCGACAGCGCCAACACAATCCTGGAGACGGCCAAGGAGCAACTGAAAGAGACATTCCAAGCAACTGCGAGCGAGGCATTACAGGCCAACAACTCCCAGTTTATGAGCTTGGCCCAGGAGAACCTGGGCAAGACGCTGGAAGCGGCCAAGGGTGATTTCAAACAGCGTCACGAGCAGTTTGAAGCCCTGGTCAAGCCCCTTACCCAAAACTATGACAAGCTCAATCCCCAGATTGAATCGCTGATGCGGCAGAGCCAGACCCTCGCCACCGAGACCGGCAAGCTGTCCAACGCGCTGACAAACAATAGGCAGATAGGCAGTTGGGGCGAGGTGCAGTTGCGGCGGGTGGTGGAATTGGCAGGGATGCAGGAGCACTGCGACTTCGGCGAGCAGATCACGGGGACGAATTCCAAGATCAAACCCGACCTTACAGTGTGGCTGCCGGACAAACGAGCGGTGGTGGTGGACGCGAAGGCGTCCACGGAAGCCTATCTGGAGGCGCAGCAGACCGAGGATGAAGAGGAGAGGGCCACCTCGCTGAAACGTCATGCCAGCGCGCTGCGGGCGCAGGTGGACGATTTGGCCGGTAAGGACTATGGGGCAAATGTGGAAGGCTCGCTGGACTTCGTGGTGATGTTCGTCCCCGGCGACCAGTTTCTGACAGCGGCATTGAACGCCAACCCCGAACTGATCGAGTACGCCATGGGCAAGAGAGTCGCAATTGCTACGCCTTCGTCCCTGATTTCACTCTTGTGGGCCGTGGCCAACGGTTGGCAGCGCCACCGCATCGCCGAAAACGCGGAAGTCATTCTGAAGGAGGGTGTAGAGTTGCACAGTCGAATGCTGAACTTTATCAGCCATTATCAGGCTGTAGGCCATCAGCTAAAGAGGGCCGTGGATGCCTTCAACAAATCTATCGGGACTTTCGATGGCCGGGTTGTGCCGCAAGGTCGGAGGTTCGCCGAGTTAGTTTCCGACAAAGAGAACAGTTTCCCGCAACCGCCAAGCGTCGAAACACTGGTCAGGGACTCCCGGTACGCCGATGAGACCCCGCCGCGCCTGCCTGAGAACAGCAGGCGCGCCTGACCCGCCTGGATGCAACTCAATTGCTTCATTCAACGTAGTGTTTCAGGAAAGCGTTATCGGCGTGTTACAATGCCTTGCTTCCCGAAAGCCGCGGCGCCCCCGCCGCGGAACGGTTCCGGCGTGCAAGAACAGATCATCACCTTTTCATTTAAGCCATCATTTCCCAACAAACGGAGGTACCACAACGAAAAGGAGAGAAACGATGCAACGCAGAACCGAAAGGTTGACCGGAACCATACCCACCAGCCGCGAAAGCGGTTTAACGAATCTGAAACGCATAGGGCGCGACCTGCTCCTTGCGCTGCTGATGCTGCTCCTGGTCGCCTGCGCCGCGGCGGCGCCGAGGGCGAGCCAGGCAGAGGAGGAGGCGGCGCCGAGTGCGAGCCGCGGGGAGGCGGTGGCGGCATTTACCGCCGCGCCCGCGTCCTCTTCAAGCTCCAGCGCAGGACGCCCCTCCCCCGATTCGGGACGCCGCACCCGCCGCGGCCGCCAGCCGGATGCGCAGTTGCCTCCGGTCGTGCCGACAAGCCTTGAGACGACATCGACATTCGGCCTTGACGCCGACGACGCCTCCTGGCGCCGCTCCCTCGCCCTCGCCCGCCAGGGCTATATCCTGGAACCCGATGATGTGCGCGTCGAGGAGTGGCTCAACGCGCTGCGCTGGGACTATCCGCAACCCGAAGGCGAGCAGACCTTCAATCTCGACCTGACAATTACATCCGACCCGCTCGACCCGGACGCCTGGCTGGCGCTAATGGGCCTCAGCGCGGCCGCACCGCCGGAACTGCCTTCCACACGCCACATCGCGGTCGTGTTGGACGCATCTGGCTCGATGGGCGAGGACAACAAGGAGGAGACGGCACGCACTCTCGTGCAGGCGCTGATCGACCGACTCTCGGATAATGATCGAATCTCGCTGGTACAGTTCTCGCAGCTCGTTCTCGGCGAGTACACGGTGCGCCACGCGGCCCCGGACGATCCGGCGCTGGCTGACTCGCTGCGCGGCTTTCGCCCCAATCAGAGCACCAATGCCGAGGCCGGTCTGCGCGCCGGCTATGAACTGGCGCTGGAGGCGCGGCGGCTGGATCCGGACGCTCTGTACTACGTCTTATTCATCAGCGACGGCGTGGCCAACGTGGGGGACACGCGCGCCGAGGCGATCATTGCCTCTTTGGGCGGCCAGCGGGCCGAGTCCAACCCCATTCGCCTGGTTGCCGTGGGCGTGGGCATCGCCAACTACAATGACGACCTCCTGGAGCAGGTGAGCAACGACGGCGACGGCTGGTACAGATATGTGTACTCGCCCGAAGAGGCGCAGGGTCTGATGTCGGCGGGCTCCTTCGCACAGCTTTTCAGCCCGGCCGCCGACGAAGCGCGCGCGCAGGTCTCTTGGGACGCGTCCACGGTCGAAGAATGGCGGCTGGTCGGTTATCTCAACCGCGCGGCTTCGAACGAGTCGTTTGAGGATGACACTGAGGATTTCGCCGAACTGCACGTGGGCCAGGAGAACACGGTCGTCTATCGGCTGAAGCCGCGCGCCGACGCCGAGGGTCCGCTGGGCACGCTCGCCTTGCGCTGGCATCACCCGGGCAGCGGCGAGCCGCAGACGCAGGAATGGGCGCTGGCCACAGAGTTCACACCCTGGGAGGATGTTGCGCCCACCCGCCGCCTGGCTCTGCTGGTGGCGCTGGCCGGTGAGAATTCGGCTGAACGCCTCGAGGACGCCCAAGTCCGACGCGGGACGCTGGAACAGGAGTTTTCAATGCTGGGCGATGTCACCGACACGCGGCAGGGGCAGGAGTTCAGCGAAATCCTGGCCGCGTCGTTGCCCGAGCCGCCGGTCTGGTTCGAGCAGGGCCAATCGACACGCGATGAGTGAGGTTGACCGTTGCTGACTCCAGCAGTTTGACATTTGGCAACGGCAATAGTGGCCCGCCCAACATGGACTGAGTAAGCCTTGTTCTTCTCCCGCGGAAGGTCAGGATTCAGACCCCCCAATGCAAGGAGAGAGGAGTGACGTCTTCTCTCTCCTTTTCACTCTGTCCCCGGTTTTCGCTTTCATCTCCACTCTCTTCTCGAATGCCGTTCCGCCGATAATTGGACAGATTATCTCTTGCGATTTGCGGTTATTGTTTGCGCCGCCAATGTGCTATGATCGCTCTATTTCCCGTAACCTGCCCGTGCTCACTTTGCTAAGCGGTATCTTATCTCACTCGCCTTTGAGGATTGTCAATGCTCTCTCCGCGTTTTTTCGCTCTGGTGGTCGGTATCAATCACTACAATAGCAGCGTCATCTCCGATCTGGTCGGCTGCGCCAACGATGCCAGGGCGGTCTACGGATTCATGACCCAACGGCTCGGCGTGCCGACCGCAAATATCCAGCTACTGAGTTCGACCGGCGTGGAACCCGACGATAAGCTGCCCTCCCGCCACAATATCATCAACGGCTGGCGCTGGCTGATCGAGCAGGCCGAGAGCGGGGATCAACTCTTCTTCCATTTCAGCGGACACGGCTCGCAGACCATCTCTATTGACCCCAATGAACCGGACGGCTATGACGAGACCCTCGTGCCCTGCGACAGCCGCACAAACGACGAAAACGGCGCGCCCGTCTACGACATTCTGGATAAAGAGTTGGCCGCGCTGATCGCTTTGGCAGAGGACAAAGGCGCGCTGGTAACGGTCGTTCTGGACTGCTGCCACGCCGGTTCGGGCACGCGCGCGCTTGTCCCCGTGCGCCGCACCGTCGCCGACCGCCGCGCCCGCCCCGACGATACACTGCTGCCTGAAATCAGCCGCATAAGACAGGTGATCGGTCGCCACCCGCACAAGCCGGTAAGCGCTGGTCACTGGTCACGGAAGTTCGGCAACGACCATGTGCTGCTGGCCGGTTGCCGCGATGAGGAGATGAGCCACGAATACCGCTCGCCGACCAACGGCGCGTGGTACGGGGCGATGACCTTTTTCCTGCTGCAAAAGCTGCAAGAGCTGCGCCCGGATTTGACCTGGCGGGAGGTCCACGACGCGGTACAGACCCATGTCCACAACGTCTACACCCGGCAGATTCCCCAACTGGAAGGCCCCGGCAACCGCGCCGTCTTCGGTGATCTGGCCCCCCATGCCGGCTCCTATCTGAACGTCATCGACGCGAAGGAAGCGGGGGAGACGGGGAACGACATGATCGTCCGCATCGGCGGCGGCGCGGCGGTCGGCCTCACGCCGGGCAGCCAGGTGGCGCTGTACCCGGCCGGCAGCGGCGCCTTGGAAGGGCGGGAGCTTGGCAGCGGGGAGGTGTTTGAGTCCCGGGTCGACTCCTCCTATGCCCTGATCAAGCGTGTGCGCCACACCGAACTTAGCCTGCCCGCCAGAGCGAAGGTAACGGCCTACGGCTACGAAAGGCTGATGTACGAGGTGGCAAGCGCAGACCCGTTTCTCCTGGCGGAACTGACCACGGCGCCCTCCTCCCCCTTCCTGCACGCCGTCGGGCGCAACAGCCCGTTCACCCGTTTTCATGTCGCCGTTCAAGATGACGCCTACGTCATTCAAGACGGCAGCGGCGCGCAGATCGTCCGCGACACGCCGCCCCGCACCCAGGCCGGCGCGGCCAAAACGGCTGCGTACCTGCATCATCTGGCGGCCTTCAACAACGTGCGCGGTCTGCGCAACCCCGCGCCGATGGCGTTGATGGAAGAGGCGCTGAGCATCGAAGCCCAGACGTACACCCATGCCAGCTTCACCGCGCCCAAAGATGGCGAACCCCTGGCCCAGGATGGCGTGCTGCCGCCGGGGCGCAAACTATGGTTCACGGTGCGGAACAATAGCGCCGAAAACCTCTATGTGACACTCTTCAATCTGTCCTCCGAATTCGGTATACAGCGCATCTACCCGGAGCGGGCGCCATATCAGTTGATTGCGCCGGGCAAAGAGTTTTTCGTCAACAACATCGAGCCGGTGGTGGTGGACCCCGGCGCCGAGTCGGCAACAGAAATCCTGAAGGTCTTCGCCACCCGCGTTCCCACCTCCTTCGACGTGTTGGAGATGCCCAATCTGAACGAGCCGGTCAGATCCGAACAGACGCGGGCCTTCGGTCCTCTTGCCGAGTTGATGAACGGCATTCGCTACGACGGCCCCCGCGTCCGCAATCTGATGGTGCAGCGGGACGATACGCATGACCGCTGGATCACCAAACAGGTGGCGATCACAGTCCAGAGAGCACAGGAGATACACGTTCTGCCGCAGGGCGCAGAGACGGTCAAAGTGGGAACCGATCTGGATATCACGCTGGAGAAACCGGCGGGATTGAGCGGTCAGCTGATTGTCAGCAATCTGAGCAACTTTGCCTGGGATGCGGACGATCCAATCTCTTTGCCGCCGGGCCTGAACAACCCGGAGGCAGCCGAATTCTTCCAGCCGCTGTCGTTCTCGCACAACCCCGGAGCCGTCGGCGCATCGCCGGGTGTGCTGATCCTGGATACCAGGAAGGAACAGCTTTCGAAAATCAGCGCTGAGACGCCGCTACGGATAGAGCTTAGCGTAGAAGACGATCCGAGCATAGCGGGAATTGTGCCGGTCGCCTTCGATGGCGAGTACTATTACATGGTCGGCCATCCAGCGGAGGCCAAGACCGACGCCGTGTCCCACAGGGGCGCAATCCAACCTGGGCAGTATGTGAACAGGCGGCGCATGGCGCTGGAGATCACCCATCTTCCGACCCCGGAGATGGGCGGAGGCGGCGGGAGTGCGGCGGAGAAGCCGTCGGGTCGGAGCCTGAGGGGAATAGTGCGGCGGCTGGTCTCCGGCCTGCGGGAAGAGTGGCGGCTGGCTGCGTCTGAGGTGGACAAGGCCTCGGACGCGCGCGCCGAAAACGTCGAGGCGGGACCGCCCATCCGCGACACGAAACATGCCGTGCGCGTGCTCCTCTATAAGCTCCTGCATCAGAAGCTCCCGCCAGACCTTGGCGTGCGTCAGGTAAGCTGCGAGGTGGGCGGCACACCCGTTTATTCGAAGGTGACGCCGGAGGATGTGGCCAAGGCGCGCCGTGCTCTGCTCATCACCCACGGGTTTGGCAGCAGCACCGAGAAGCTGGTGCAGAGGGCGCTGCCAAACCTGCTGGAGTTGGACGACTACGACCTGGCGCTGGCCTTCGATTATGAGACGATCAATACCAGCATCCGCGAGAGCGGTCTGCTGATGGCAGTGAAACTGCGCCGTCTCGGCTTTGGCTCCGAATCAGGCCCGCCGCTCGACATATACTGCCACAGCATGGGTACACAGGTGGCCCGCGTCTGCGTGGAGATGGAGAGCGGCCACTTGTTCGTGGATCGGGTATTCATGGTCGGCGCTCACAACACCGGCACCGCGCTGGCCGAGTCCCATCGGCTGATCCCCTGGCTGGCAACCATTCTGTTCAACCAGGCAGGGCTGATGCAGTATGAGTTCCTGGCGCAACTGCTGGCGATGGGGATACCGCAGCTGATCACCGGAGTGCGCGATCTGGCGCCGAGTTCAGAGCTATACGAAAAGCTCAACGACCCGCGCAATGAGGTGGACGTAAAGTACTATATCCAGATCGGCATAAACTCCGAAATGGACGGCCCGGTGGACTGGCGCAAACTCTTCTCCAAGACGGAGCTAAAGCGCATTCTGGATAAGGGGTTGGATCAGGTTTTGGGGCCGAACGACCTGTTGGTTGGGGTAGAGTCGGCGCGGGCTGTGCGGGGCGGCAACTGGCCCGGCTTGCAAGTGGATGTGCTGGGCTGCCATCACTTCGAATACTTTTACGCTGAAGAGTCCCTTGAGGCCCTGCGCCGCCAATTCAGCCGCCGCTAAGTGTCTGAAAACCTGGAGTCAGCGGCGGCCAAATCGAACCGTTCCCGGCAGCCAGTGGTCAGTGGGCGCGGACGCGCTCAGGCCTCCTGGCGCTCGGACAGTGTCGCCCAGCGCTCAAAGGCCGATTCCAGCGACTTTTCGACCGCGGTCAGTTTGGATGACAGACTCTGCAATTCCTGATAATCGCTGCCGCTGCCGTTGATCCCCTCCTGCAGACACGCCTGCTCCTCTTCCCAGGCGGCGATCTCCGATTCCAGGCGCGCCAGTTCCTGGTTTTCCTTCCAGGTCAGCTTCTTGCGCGTCCTGTCGGTGCGCGGCCGCGTCTCCCCCTGCCCATTCGCTGCAGGCCGCACCTCCGCCGGGCGCCGGGCATCACGTGATCGATTGGCCCGGCCGGCCTCCTCATCCTGGGCGCGCAGCCGCCGATATGTCGCGTAGGGGGTGGGGTAACGCTTGCCCAGAACTCCATCCTCGAAGGGCAGGATGAAATCAACGGTGCGGTCGAGGAAGTAGCGGTCGTGGCTGGCGACGATCAGGCAGCCGCTGAACGCGTCCAGAAACTCCTCCAGCACGGTCAGCGTCTGCACGTCCAGGTCGTTTGTCGGCTCGTCCAGGAGCAGCACGTTCGGCTGGTGGATCAGGGTGCGCAGGAGATACAGACGCCGCCGCTCGCCACCGCTGAGGCTGCCTATCCGCCCCCACTGCGTCTTGCGAGGAAAGAGAAACCACTCCATCATCTGTGCGGCCTCGACGCGGCTGCCATCCTGCGCTTGAATCAGCGGCGCTTCCGCCTCGATGAACTCGATCAGCCGCTGCGAGTCCCGCAAGTCGCTCGTCTGTTGGTCGTAGTAGCCAAGCCGCACCGTCTCGCCCCAACTGATCTGCCCCGCGTCCGCCTCGACTTTGCCTGCCAACATGTCAAGGAAAGTGCTCTTGCCCGCGCCATTGGGGCCGAGGAAGCCGATGCGATCACCCGGCTCAAGCGCAAAGTCGATCCCCCTCACCGCGGCCGCGCCGTCGTAAATTTTTGTCAGCCCTCTCGTTGTGAGGACGGTTTTGCCCAGCCGGCGGGTGGCCAGGGCCATCACCACCCGATCGGTGTCGGAGTCGTAGTGAATACGCTGGAGTTCGGCAACGCGCTGTTGGCGCGCCTTCTGCTTTGTGCCGCGGGCCATCGGCGTTCGCCGTATCCAGTCAAGCTCCCGCTTGAGGAGCTTCTGGCGTTGCCGCTCGGCGACGGCCAGTTGTTCGTGGCGCAGCTGGCGCAGCTCCAGATAGCGGCTGTAGTTGCCCCCGTAGGAAATGAGTTGCCGCCTATCCAGTTCGACGATGCGACCGACCACGCGGTCGAGAAAATGGCGGTCATGGGTGACAATCAGCAGAGCGCCGGGCGCGGTGGTCAGATACGTTTCCAGCCACTCGATTGTCTCTATGTCGATGTGATTGGTCGGCTCATCGAGGATCAGCAGGTCTGCCCGGTCGATCAAGGCCCGCGCCAGGGCCACGCGCTTGCGCTGCCCGCCGCTGAGCGTGCCGACACGGGCGTCGAAGTCACTGACCCCCAGCTTTGTGAGGATCGATTTGGCATTGGCGGCCGCGGCCCAGCCGCCGTTGCGTTCCATCTCCTCGGAGAGTTCCAGCAGTCGCTGCTGTAGGGCCGGGTTGGTCGGATCCTGCTCCAGTCGTTGGCTGGCGCTCTCGTAGTCCCGCAGCAGACGCATCTGCGGAGAACTGCTGCGGAAGAGTTGGTCGAGGACAGTCGCTTCCTCGTCCAACTGCGGCTCCTGATGCACCATCTCGACGCGCACACCGCCCCAGACGGTCACATGGCCGCTGTCCGGCGCTTCCTGACCGGCAATGATGCGCAGGAGGGTCGTCTTACCGCTGCCGTTGACGCCGATCAGGCCGATGCGTTCGCCGACATTGATAGAGATGTTGACAGCATCCAGCAGCAGCCGTTCGGAGAACTGCTTGGAGACATTTTCAAGGGAGAGGAGGTTCATGCGGCCTTCTGGATCGCCTGCACCGTCGTCGGATCTTCCAGGCTGCTGATGTCACCAGGGTCTTCACCCAGATAGGCGGCCCGGATCACGCGACGCATGACCTTGGCGTTGCGCGTTTTGGGGAGCGCAGCGCAGAATCTGACCTCTTTGGGCCTGAGCGGACGGCCCAATTCGGTGGTTATGCGCTCTTGCAGCATGGTGCGCAGCGCTTCGCTGGCGGCGACCCCCGGTTTGAGTACGGCGAACACGACCACCTCGTTGTCCTTCAGCGGGTGGGGCACTCCCACAGCCGCGGATTCGGTCACGTCGGGATGCGCATTGACAATCGCTTCGACCTCCGCCGGGCCGAGCCGCTTGCCCGCGACTTTGATCGTGTCATCGCTGCGCCCCAGGATGTACCACAGGCCATCCTCGTCAATGGCGCAGAAGTCGCCGTGTACCCACAGCCCATCGAAGCTACGCCAGTAGGTGTCCAGATAGCGCTCGTTGTCCCCCCAGAAGCCGCGCGTCATCCCGATCCACGGCTGACGGATGATCAGGTCGCCCACCTGCCCCCGTACAGGGTTGCCGGCCTCATCGACTACGTCGGCATCCATCCCCGGAATCGGCCCGCCAAAAGCCGCCGGTTTGAGCGGCTTGAAGAAGTTGCCGGCCAGAATGCCGCCGCTGATCTCTGTGCCGCCGGTATAGTTGAGAATCGGCTTGCGGCTTTCGAGCACATGCTCGTATACCCAACGCCAACTGACCGGGTCCCACGGACTTCCGGTGGAGCCGACCGCCCGCAGCCGCGACAGATCATGCCGCGTCACCGCATCGCTGCCGTGGGGCATCAGGCTGCGCACCAACACCGGCGACAGACCCAGATGGGTGATCCCATGCCGCGCGCAGAGTTCCCATATGCGGTCGACTGACGGATAGTCCCCCGAGCCGTCGAAGAAGAACATGGTCGCGCCGTTCAACAGCGTGCCGAAGACCAGCCACGGTCCCATCATCCAGCCCATATCGGTCATCCAATACATGCGCTCACCCGCCTTCAGATCCATGGCGTGGCGCATATCCTGGGCAGCCTTCACGGGGAATCCGCAGTGTGTATGGAGCGCGCCTTTGGGCCGCCCGGTGGTGCCGCTGGTGTAGATGATCATCAGCGGGGTCTCGGCGGAGGTCGGGCTGGTCTCGGCCGCGCTCGCCTGTGCGGGAACCAACTCAGGCCACCAGTGGTCCCGTTCCTCCTGCCAGGGGATCGGCGGCGCAGCCGAGGAGTCGGGAAGCCGTTTGCAGACGATCACATGCTGGACGCTGGGAACGTCGGACAGCGCTCTATCCAGCGTCGCTTTCATCGCCACCGCTTGTCCACGGCGCAGGAATCCGTCAGCCGTGAAGACGGCCTTGGCGTCGGCATCATTCAGGCGGCTGCTGATGGCGGACGGGCCGTATCCGCTGAATAGGGGCAGGACGACCCCGCCTATCTTTACCACCGCCAAAAAGGCGACGGCCAGTTCGGGGATCATCGGCATGTAAAGCCCGACGGCGTCGCCGCGCCCGATGCCAAGGCCGCGCAGAGCATTGGCGCAGCGGCAGACATCCTGGTGGAGTTGGGCATAGGTGAGCGTGGCGCACTGGCCCTCTTCCCCTTCCCAGATGAGGGCCGGTTCCGCCGCGGTCGCCGTAGCCTGCCACTTGTCAAGACAGTTGTGGATGATATTCATCTGCCCGCCGACGCACCATTGCGCGAAGGGCGCGCCGGCCTCAAGATCGACGATCTGCGAGTAGGGGTGGGCAAAACGGATATCCAGATCCTCCATCACCGCATCCCAGAACCAGCCGATGTCCTCCGCTGCGCGCGTCAGCAGCGCGTCATACGAACCGATACCGTGCCGATCCATAAACCGTTGCAGATTGCTCTGCGCGATCCATTCAGGATTCGGTTGCCATGCAATCTCCTGGCCGAAGGGGAAGGTGTTGGTAGACATGACGTATTGTGGGCTGGATATGGCTATTCGCCAGTATATTCTCGTTGCGCGTAATTATAGCGGAGAATTCGGCAAATGGAAACGAACTGTGGGCAAGGGTCAGGCAAAATCCTGGAGCGCCGACCAGATAGAAACGACGATCAGGGCATGGCCGGGCGCGCGCAGCAAACGGGCTGCGCTGCCGATCCATGATAGACGCCAGCCTCTTTGCCCGTCGCCGACTCCAGGTTTTTGGGCATTTGGCGACGGGCAGACAAACAGTTCCGCGACCAGAGGCAGTTCGCTGAGGAGTACGAGAAGCGCCCCCGCAGCCAAGACTCCGAAAAGCGGTTCGAGCAGCGCCAGACCGGTGGCGAAACCGGCGGTCGCGGAGAGCAGGAGCGTGAAAGCCACTGCCGCCGACGCCCGCAGAGGATCGGGGCGGCGCGCGCGCGTCAGAACTATGCCGCCCGCCAGCGCGCCCGCGACCAGCCACAGGCTCAAAACCAGCCAGCGCACGCTTTCGAGGGCGGCGCCATATCGGGCCATCGCGCCGATGAACAGAAGATAACCGAGAGCAGAAGCGGAGAAGCCGATCAGCGTCCGCCTTGGCCCGACCGCGCCAGTCATCAGCAGGCAGCCCACAAGGCCGACAGTCATCCCCCCGGCGATGCCGAGGGCGTAGCGTGCGCTGTCCGTGCCGGCGCGGGTCAGCAGATAGCCGTACCAAGCCAACAGGAGCAAAATCACCGAACAGGCCGCTTGGACCCAGGCGGGGACGAGCCGCTCGGAGGTAGGAGAGCTGCGGAAGAGGAATCCGCCAGCCAGAAGCGCCGCCCAGACGACGAGCAGACTCCAGGCGATGAGGTCAAGGACAGGCATGGGCGCGTTCCCTCGTCGACCGAGGAGAGAGAACCGGCGTATCCTCCGGCCCCCTCGCTTCTCACTTCTCGCTGTTGGCTGCGTAGCCGAGGAGTTGCGGTTCGGCCCACACGGCCCAATTCCAACGGCTGTTGCCCAGGCCGTCGGTCATCAGCTGCAGGACGGCAGGCTGCCCGGCCTGGTTCGGCAGGTCGGTGACGAAGCGCTCCCAACTACAGCTCTGCTTTGTATTGCTCCAGACGCGCACACCGTTCAACAGGACACGGAAGGCGCAAAAGTTGTCTTCTTCCATCTGCGCGCCATCGCGGATACCGACAGCGAACTGCATGCGCAAGCGTTCGACCTGCGCAGGGACACGCACATCATATTCAACGACCGCGCTGCCCGCGACCGGCGGATGCTGCCACAAGGCCGGTTGCTGCACCATACCACAACTGGCCGTGTCGATCCGCACCTCCATCAGATCCGGTGTGCGCGTGGCACTTTGGCGGGATTCCGGGAAGGCCTCCAGCAGGTCGTACTTCCACACGAGAGTGAACTCGTCTTCGTCGGCGCTTTCCTCTTCCATCAGACTCTGCCACAACTCCTCCTGCCACTTGAGATAGCCCACATATTGGGAAAGCTGCAGGAGCGACTGCCCGTTCAAATCTCGAATGCGCCGGATGACGGCGTCGAATGTTTCCTGTTCAGGGCTGTTCATATGAGGTTCCGGTTTTGGGTGGACGCTCGCCCGGCGACCAACAGACTGACCGTTGACAATGATCAGAATGCCACGCCCATCAGCGTCTCCCAGCGGGAGGCGGCGGTCGGATTGCTCAAGAGCACCAGGGCGACATAGGTCGGCTCAAACGGGCGGCGCAACAGTTTCATGCCCGCATCATGGGGAATCATGCTGCCCTTTTTGTGGTTGCAACGCTTGCAGGCGGTCGTCAGATTGGTCCAGCTATGATCGCCGCCGCGACAGCGGGGCACCACATGGTCCACCGTCAGCGCGTGCTTGCCCGGCGTGTCGCCGCAGTACTGACAGGTGTATGCGTCGCGCAGAATTACCGCGCCGCGAGTGGGCGGCACCGACCGATGGGGCAGGCGAACGTAGCGGGTCAGGCGGATTACGAGTGGTTCCGGCAGGGCGTGGTGGGCGCTGTGGAGCATGCGCTCGGTCGCTTCAACCAGTTCCGCCTTTTCCCGCAGCAGCAGGACGACCGCCCGCCGTACAGAGACCAGGCTCAAAGGTTCGAATGTTGCGTTGAGCACCAACACGGAACGGGACATGGCTGAGTTGATGGTGTCTTGATGACGTTACGGTAGAAAACGCATTGCGGAGTCGGCGCAAATTCACGGCGCTCCGGGCGCCTTGTCGGTTGCTAATCCACAGTTACTCGAAAGCGCCCACTGAAAACGAAAAGCAGCTACTGGAAACCGATTATGCCAGCGCCACGAAGCGGGCGCGAATAATGACCTCCATGAGGAAAAAACAGACGATTGCGAACAGAATTGTCTTTACGTTCTCATCCTGCAGACGACTCAGATAGAGATAGGCCGCTGGCAGAGTAATGACCGCGACGACGGCGTAGAGGATATGCACAAATCCGCGCACAAGGTTCCCCCCCAACCCCTGACCGTAAAGCAGCCATCCCAGCAGGAACTCCGCGATCATCAACAGCTCACCGATTGCGGCCGCGCCGTACCAACTGCCGTCCAATGGGCGGGAACGGATACGAAGCCAGAGCGCCCAGACACCCAGCGCAATGAAAAACAGGATGCCGGATTGGGCCAGACCGCGATGAATGTTGCTCAAAGATTCCACGGTAGCGACGGTTTGCAACCGAATTGTGAAACGTGATCAGCGACGGCTTGAATCGCGCCAGCAGCAGCGGGCTACCGCTGGGGATGAACGCTCAAATACTGGTGCAGCACGGACTCCACATACCCACCGATTTCATACGTATCCCAGCCTGGACTGGCCGCCAGCGCGAAGATGCAGCCGCCAAGCACATACGAATCCTGTTGCATCGCCTGATCATACCAGGCCAGTTGCTCCGCGTATGCGCCCGGGCCCCAGGATCCAAAGCCGTGCTGCGCCCAATATTCCTGAAAGTGCTGCCATCCCTGCGCGCCTTGCGGGCCTGGCCGATTTGAGACCAATCCGTCTACGCCCAACTCAGTCATCACCAGCGGGATCGCGCGGCCGGCCGGCTTCAAAATCTGATCGTAGACTTGACGGTAACGCAGTGTCAGCCAGCCTGTGTCATGCGGCCCGACACCGGGATAGCGCCCTTGGCCATCACGTGTACTGTTAAAATAGATGGTCGGGGCGGAATACTCGTGCAGGCCCAACCAGCCGTCGTTGGCCTGGGCTGCGGCCACAGCAGGCAGAAAATGTTCCCACATTTCCAGGGGCGGCTGACCTGTGCCGAAGTTGCCGATCACACTGCGGAGACCGCCCTGGGCGAGCAGCCGCGTGCGCTCAACCTCGAACTCCGCCAAGCGTTTGAACTCATCCACATTCCCGGCCACCGGCTCGTTGTACGCTTCCCAGCCGTCGAAATAGCGGCGACGCTCCGGGTGGTCTGCCAAAGGCCACAGGCGATTGGCATAATCCTGGGCGGCGGCCTTCGCATTGAGATTCTGCAACTGTAACTGAGGCAGGTCAATGCGTCCAATGAGCCGGGTACGCGGCGCCGTCTCTTTGATCTGACGAGCGAAGTTGAAATCCAACTCCAGTGTCTTGACGACCGCCACGCCACCGCTGCGCAGCAGATTGAACACACTGGGATGATTGCGGGTGACGAACAGCCCCAGCTTGCTCGGTGGGCCGGGCGGAAACGGCGTGACGGTCGGTGTCGGTGTGTTCGTCGGGAACGGCGTATTCGTCGGTGTCGGTGTGTTCGTCGGGAACGGCGTGTCGGTCGGGAATAGCGTAGGCGTCAACTTGGGCGGCGTCGGCGTCATGACAGGCCCCGCAACGCGCAGTCCGCGCATTTCGACCCAGGGCAGAAACCCTTTGTGGGTGCCGGGGGTCGAGGCAGACGCAGAGAGGGCGGACGCGTCAACGGAAGCGCTGCCGTTGTCGCAAGCGCCCACGAGCATTCCAAGGCCGGCGATGGCGGCGCCCAGAAAGCGACGCCGCGACCAGAGTGGTGGCCGCTCGTGCAGCTCAGTTTGACCTTGTTCGCGCGCGGACGGCTCTTGCTCACTCTCAGAATTCGATTCGGAACTTTCGCGCCCGTCCGGACTCGGAGAGGAAAGAGAATGCTCTGTTGTCATGGGGATACTATAGCATCGACTTGGCGGCGCTTCAAAGTGTAGCGCGTTCTTGTCTGCGAGTCTGCGTCACTGGGGCGCAGCCGCAAAATAGGGTGCATCCAAGATTTCTTGCATTGTTGCTCTGGAAGCGCGGGAGGCTTGCTGACGCCGGGCACGGAGGAAATGGGTAGGGCCAGTTTTGACAGTTTTTTGTAATGGCGTTGGACGAAAGACAGTTCTGCCAAAAAATCTTCAAAATGCCAACCGGGTTTTCTTGTCGCACCTCTGCCAAATCGGGCTTTCCTGCACCGATAGAAGTCGTGTGTTGAATGCGCTACTACTTTCGTACTATGAGCGCGCATTGTTGGATGCGCTACCACTTCGTTATGTGAGCGCTGGATTGTTACGGGATTGGTGTCATGATCTGTCGGGGAACCTGGCTGGCAGGGTCGAAATTCTCCAAGATATAGAATTATTTAATGTCCGCTTTGTCCGCTTTTACCCCCCCCCTTTACCCAAAAGAAGTAGAAATTAGTTGAAATTCAGTGGGCTACCGCTTCGCGCTCCCAGAGGGCACCCGAGCGCCGGATTGCGGTATGGGGGGCTGGGCGCGCGGTGGCGGCGTTCCCAGTCGTGGAGGAGTGTAGCACAGATGAGCGAATCGGGCAAGTTGGGATGTCGCACGGGCGTATCCCAGATTATTGGGTAAGCGTTGTCTGAATCAGGATTCACGGGATTTGTGGATTGACAGGATGCCAGGCGATGGGCCGATTCCTATACGGTGGGTCTCTTCTCGCCGGCTGAAAAGGCCCATCGCAGTTGCCAAATAATTTGGGATGCACCCTGTCGCACCATGAATCGGGATGCAGCCACAAAATAAGCCAGTTTGCCCATCAGCAGGAGATCCGCTATACTATTTGGTAGCGGAAATTTTATTTGCGGCGCCGCAAGATCGCCTAGCGACAGGAGAGAGCCATGGAGAAGTACAAGGTCAGTATCGAATACTGCGTGCAATGAAACTACACGCCCAAGGCCGTCCGTGCGGCGGCCGATTTGTTGGAGAATTTCACGCCCGCCATTGAAAGCCTCAAGATGATTCCGTCGGGCGGCGGACTGTTTGAGGTGTTGGCCGGAGATACGCTTGTGTACAGCAAGAAGGCGGAAGGCCGTCATGCGGAGGAGGGCGAGGTGCTCAGTCTCTTCTCGGAGGCCATCGGCCTGGAGCCGGCCCCGCGTGCGTAAGCACGGTTTCGTCGAAGCGGCTTAAGACGCTACCGCTTCGCAATGTGAGTATGATGCCCGCCGCAAGGTAGCTTGCGGCGGGTTTTTCGTTGGGAATCGCTGGAGGCCTACGCGGCCCGCCCCAGCAATGGGACAGGTTCAAAGACCGGTCGGCAGGTCAACGAACTCGAAGACGATCCCGAAACGCTGCGCCAGGTGCGCGCCCAGTGCCTGCACGCCGACCGTTTCGGATGTGTAGTGCCCGCCATACAGGAGATTGATCCCCGCATTCACGGCTTCGTAGTATTGGGCGTGGCTCGTCTCGCCGGTGATATAGGCATCACAACCGAGGCTTGCCGCCGCCTCGATCTTATCGGCGCCGAACCCGCTGAGAATGCCTACGCGCCGTACCTTCGCCGGCCCTTCCGCCTGAATAAGACGCGGCCGCCCCACGCGTTCTTCATAGCGGGCAACCAGTTCATCAAAAGGGATCGGCTCGTCGCTTTCGGCCAGGACAGCCAGAGGCGTGCCTTTGACATTGGCCCACCAGTCAATAATCGTCAGACCAAGCCGCCGCGCCAGTTCGGCGTTGTTGCCCCACTGCGGATGCGCGTCCAATGGCAGATGAGCCGCGTAGAGGTTCAAATCATTCTCGACACAGGCGCGCACAAGCCGACCATAGCTGCCGACAAGCGGCTTCGCTCCGCCCCAGAAGATGCCGTGATGCACCAACATCAGGTCTGCGTCCCGTTCCAGCGCGGCCTGTACGCAGGGGAGGTGCGCGTCCACCAGCCCGACAATTTTGTCGACCTGCGCCCGCCCTTCGATCTGAAGCCCTTGGGGGCCATAGTCGGCGATTTCGCTGATGCGCAGCGTGTCATCCAGATAGCGGACCAGCGCCTCCCTTTGCATAGACATACTCCTTCTTGGAAGTGAACGAACCGGCGAGAGAGCTTGTCACTCCTCGCCATTCTCTCGCCTGACTTGCAGCTCTTTCAGCGCTTGGGGACTGCGGCGCACGAATTTCTTCACACCGCGGGCGAACTTGCGCCGGGGCAGGAGTACGCGCCGCCCGCACGTCTCGCAGAGCAGGCCGATGTCCGCGCCGACGCGCACGATCTCCCACCGGTCGCCCCCGCATGGATGGAGTTTGCGCATTTGCACAACATCGCCCGTATAGAGCTTTTCGTTGACAGCGAGCATAGGGTTGGAATCTATGTGAGTCGTATGATGAACGTGATCTTATTCATTTCCGTCGCGCGGATCAAATGAAACAGAGGTCGGGATGTATCCCAGCTTTTTGGGTGAAGATGACAGGAGTTATCAGGCGAGCTCGCTTGTCTGTACCGTCTCAAAAGAAGGCATGATTTGCTGGCAAATGTTTGGAGGTTTGGCGCACATGCGGGCCGGCGGGGACGGCATTTTCTATAGATGTTTAGGCGATGAGTAGATTAGGGCGTATCCTTGCTTACAGGTAGGCCATGTCGGTTGCATTTGAGGTCAAGGTAGACCAGAACTACAGCGCAATTCGCGATGATGGGCAAAATCGTTCCTCCCTGGGAGCGTTATGTGGGCATACGGAGCGAGTTGATATGGCGGTTGTCTCTAAAACTGCACGCAGACTGAATAGCTCCTTGGCCCTACTGTAGTGTTCTCATCGGGCTGTTCTCAGGGACGACAGGCGGCAACAGAGGATCATCATCATTGCCTTGTATTCGAAGTATCTCCTTTGTCATTTTGACAAAACGCTCATAGCTACCGAAACGATACGTTGTACAGTCGTCTTTCGACATTCGTCTCCACTTGTTCTTTTCGACCGGTTTCTTGTAGCTTATGGGACCACTCCCCGATACTACCTCCACTATACCTAGTATGATCAAATCGAAGACCAACTCGGCAACTGTATCGGGTGTCATCGTTCCATGATGGAATCCGCCCGATCTCTTGGCGATCTGGGTATGAGTTGCCGAAAACTCTCGCCCACCACTTCCGTCTGCCATATCCGCCATGCACGTAAGCAGAATCTGATATTGTGGGTACATCAAACCCATCAGACCGCTCCGCTTCAACTCCTCGGTAACGTTTTCAATGTTGCGTTCACTCATTCTTGCCCTCCTTGTGTTCTTGCTGCTCCCGTTGTCGTCTTGGTGTATTGTTTCGGTACTCCAAAACCAGAGCATAGATTGCAAATCTGAGAATGATACTGAACCAATTCCATGTCTGTTCGATTATTTGTTCACGATCAGCATCAGAGATCGAATCTACATATAGAATTTGATGGAATCTCCTTTCGGTATGCTCAAAATTGTCTATGAATTCTTCTACAATATCAATTGCTTCTACCCTAAATACTCGGCTCTTCGCCAAAAATTCATTGACGGACATCGATAACTCATCACATCCTCTTTGCCAACGTGCAAATGGTTCGGAGCCTTCCTCAAAGTGCTGGTCTGCCTCGTCTCCAAGAAGATCGATTGCTGCGATCGCGTTTTCGATCTGTTCTTCCGCCGTTGATGATTTAAGTTTCTTGAATAGCGAAAAACTGGATGTATCAACACGATCTTCGTACCTTGGGGGCATTGTTACTTCCTCTGCCAAATGCGACCATACCGTTCAACCAGACTACATCGTCCACCTCAGTGTCTCTGATCCGCATATTGACTTACCAGGCCGTTTTCTGATTTAGGTCGAGGTCGCGGGCCAACTGATGGGAGAAAACCCTTTTCCAGACGTTGACCAAGAACGCGATCGCCAGGAACCATTTCTATGACGGAACCTTGGTGCATTGACAGACGAGCGATGGCGCGCTATGGATGGTCAACGCGGTTCTCGCTAGCCGGGGGTCGGCGAACGCATCGGGGGCATTCGGCCTGAACCGGGGCGCGACACCGCACATATATTCTCTTCGATCTTGATGAAAAGGACAAGGCGGCGCCGACGTGCATCCCAGGTTTGTTGAAGAAATGATAAACCTGTGGCGGTTTCAGCCTGATCCAATGCACAGACTCACTGGACGGACAATCAGATGGCGTGCATCCAGAATTCGAAACTCATTGGCCTGCGACTGATTCCGCCGGGCGGGTATCGGCCGCGCCCGTGCCGCCGCGCAGGAGTCCACCCAATGCCAGCACAAAACTGAGTAGATAGACCACCCACCCCAGGAACGGAATCCGGCCCAGTACAACGATCAGCAGCGCGCCCATCAGCAAGAGCAGGAGCGGCGCGCGCGCTCCGCCCAGCCGTTCACCGATGACCTCCCCCAACCAGAAACCGGTGAGCAGCGGGCTGAGGAACCATACCAGGGCCGACGATGCGACCAGGAATACGAACATAACGATTCCAGGAAATGCGCCCCAGAACGTCCAGGTAAAGGCGACCAGCACGATCGATGCGATGGGAATGAAGATAAGCAGCACGGCTGCAATCAGGCCAAACAGCCCCGTTTCCACCGGCTTTGCTCGGATTGCGGCAGCCGGACGGATCAACGTATTGGGCCGGAAGCGCATCAGCAGCCAGCCGACGATGGCAACACCGATACCGATGGCGACCGTCCGCAGAATCCAGCCGACAATCGCCCCCACAACTGACCGGGAAGCGATCTCGGCGGCAGGCGGGGCAAAGCTGATGTCACGGGCGACACCAGCGGGAAATTCCAGTTGCTCGGTGGCGACATATGTCAGTACGCCGCCAATGCGGGCCGCGTCACTGACGTTGAACTCTGCGGCATTGATATCGGCGTCGCCGCCGATTACTCCGGTGAGATCGAGTATTCCCATACCGCCGCTAAAGTCACCGCCGATCACGCCGGAGATGTCGGCGCCCCCGGCAGCAACGAAGGCATCACCGCCGATCTCTCCGCTGATGCGCAGCCCTGTCGCGATGGAAGGCGCCCCCGTCTGGAAAGGAAGGACGAACTGCCCGCCCGCGCCGCTCAGGAAGGCATCATCACCGACCAAGCCGGAAAGTTCAACGCCTGCGCCCGCCGCGCGCAGATCGTCCAGCACTGTGCCCTTGACAACGATGCTAGTGCCGGCAGCCCACAGGTCTCCTTCAATCATTCCGGTCGGGCCGATCTCGATGTATTGAGCGCCCGCGATCAGATCGCCTTTGACGGTGCCGTCGATATAGATTTCACTAGCGCCAACATAGAGATCATCGTCCACAACCTCACCTTCGGCGAGCCGGTAGATTTCATCGCCGGCAAGTTCAGCGCCCAGGGCAGCGCCGGAAAACGCCACAGCCAGGACGGCCATGAGCGCCAACACCAACCATTGCTTGGAAATCGTGCGTATCTTCAATTTTCATCTCCTTTGAAACAGTCTAATACCAAGACGGCTGGACCGGTGGGATTCGTCCTGATACTACACTACGCAATGAAGAGGCCGAAGTTTCACAAGAGAACGGCGCGACATGACCGGGTGACAAGATGGAAGCGCGGGCTAAGAAGCTCGTATGACAAAGCTTTAGCGCATCGAACCAACTTATTCCTGGACGATATTGTGAAACAAATCCGGCTCCTGGTACGGGCCGGGCGCGGGAAAGGCGCGGGTGTAGTTCTCGTAGCGCGACAGACGCTTGCGCAGCGGCCCTGGCAGCGCCCGCAACGTGGATGGTCCGCCGCTGTATTGGCTGGCATGGGCGCGGCTGGCCTGTTCCTTGCGCCCAAGGAAGGCGCTCACGTCGATGCGCGCGTGGATCGGCGTTTCCCAGCCGGCGATCTCAACAAGATCGACGTCCTGGTTGCGCCCCACCTGGCGGGGATTGCGACCGGTCAGTTGCATGAATTTCACGATCCAGCGCAACATGCGCTTGTCGAAGCTGGTGTAGTAGAGCTTCTGCGCGGTGTGGGGTGGCAGCCCGTCTCCGCCTGGGAGCCCAGGCGTCCCAACTGCCTGCCCAGCCGCGTAAAAGGCTGCGGTCACCGCTTCGCAACAGCGGATATGATCGGGATGGCCGTAGCCGCCGTAGGGGTCGTGGGTGATGACGACCTGCGGTTTCAGCCGCCGGACGTATTCGGTCAGCTCAGCCGCCAACCGCTCCACCGGCTGTTGCACGAGCGATCTGGGGTGCTCATTGTCGGGGGAGCCGCGCATGCCGCTGTCGCGGTAGGGCAGATTCCAGATGCTGGCGACGCCCAATATGACCGCGGCGCGGGCAAGTTCCTCGCTCCGCTCCTGGGCCAACGTGCGTCCGTCCTGGCGTTGGTGGCTCTCGTTGACGGAACCGGCGTCGCCGTCGGTGGCGATGATGACATGCACCTGCACGCCCTGCGCCGCGTAGCGGGCCAACGTCCCCCCCGGCCCAAAGCTCTCGTCGTCAGGATGGGCAAAGACGCCCAGAAGTGTTCGTGGTCTTTTCATAATGATCTACTCACTCGTTTGCTCGTTGTCAACAATACCCAGTGTCCAGCGGCTAGTAGCCAGTAGACTCCACTGGCTGCCGGGTTCCTGCATTGCTGCGCAGAAAACTCCAGATGATCTTATGTACCAGGTGCTCGACCGGCGCGCGGTCGTCGGTCAAGACGGGCGTCCCCACGGGTGGATCGGCCTCGCGCACGCGGGACGAACTCTGTAAGGCGAATTGGCGGAACTCGTGCGCCACAGAAGAGGGTAGAGCCGCGATATTGGCGGCAACCGCTTGCGGGGCAGTCGGCTGGATCGTGGCGACGACCAAAGAGTTGCCCAGATCGTCTACCGGCCCCGGCTCGTCCACCACCAACACGGAGGGGAACACCTCTGCCAGCGTCGCGGCCAGCGCATCGACGAGCGCAAAATCCGTCGCTGAACGCCCGACATTGATCGCCAGAACGCCCCGTTCACCCATATGCGCCCGCGCCAGCTGGAAGAACTCAACGGTCGTCAGGTGGAACGGTATATAGGGCGGCCGGTAGGCGTCCACCAGCACAATGTCAAAGACCTCGTCCGGCGGCTGATCCTGTAGCCAGCGCCGACCATCGGCGGCCACCGCTGTCAGATTGGGCTGGGTCATGCCAAAGTAGCGCCGCCCCACCTCGATAATCTGTGGATCCAACTCAACGCCGACGATCTCCACTGGGCCATATACATCCGTGTACAGGTTCGGCGCGGTGCCCGCGGCCAGGCCAATCACCAGCACGCGCTCATGCGGTCCGAGGCCGCCGTGCGGTCGAAAGAGCGGCGCCAGCAGAAAATAGTCCCAGATTCCCTGGCTGAGCAGACTGTCAGGATGGAAGACACTGTGGATACCCACGCCTTCATTCAACTGGAGGTGGCGCTCGCTGCCCCATGCCCGCACGACAATGTAGTTGTAGAGAGTTTCGTCTTCGTATAGAATTGGGTTGTCATCCTGTCCATCCCACCGGGCGCGCACGCTGCCGGTATCGAACAGAGCCAGCGTCAGTGTGGCGCCGAGCGCCAGCAGCGACAGCCCGTAGAGGCGCCGACTTCGACTGCTCACGAGCGCTGTCAACAGTGTGACCGTCAACAGCCAGAGGGCCAGCAGGTAGAAGCTCCAGCGGGTTCCGTAGGCGGGGATCAGCCAGAGAACGGGCAGGAAAGTGCCGATGATGCCGCCGCACGTTCCGATGGCATAGAGCCGCCCGGCCACGCGGCCCGTCTGCTCCAGGTCGGTGACGGCCAGGCGCACCGCCCACGGGCTGACCGCGCCCAGCAGGATCACGGGCAGGCTGAAGAGCAGCAGGACGCCAAGCAGCGCGCCGGCGAGCAGACCCGGCAGATAGTCATTCAGCCCCACCGCGGCCAGTCGCAACACGGGTGGACTGACGGCCGGCGTCAATGCGACGCCCAGCCCGGCCACAGCGACAAGCGTCAACAGGCCATTCAAACTGGGGAAGCGGTCAGCCAGCTTGCCGCCCAGCCAGGCGCCCACGGCCAGGTAAAACAGGATCAGGCCGATCAGGGCCGCCCAGACGATCTGACTGTTGCCGAACCAGGGTTCCAGCAGACGAGCTGCGCTCAACTCGACGCCCAGCGTGACTGCGCCCGCCGTGAAGACGAGCAACGCGAGTGATTTCATGCAGGAGTAATTTGGTGGCTGCGGTTGCGCCCACAGAACTGTTTTCACAGTATAGCACATCGAAGTTGGGGAAGAAGAGAGGCCAACGCCGCCAGCAGGCGAGAAGCGGGAGGGGTTCTCCCTCCTCTCTCCTCTTCACTCTCTTCCAATAAGGGGGGATGCGATGAGCAAGACGCGCACACATAGCGAAGCGGCAGCGTCCTTAGCCATTGGCCCGATTGCTCTCTTTGGGTCGGGGGAGACGGCGCCGGGGGCCTATCGGATACACGAACGGGTGATGCGCCGGTTGGCGGCGCCCGTGTCGGTTGCCATTCTGGAGACGCCGGCCGGTTTTGAACTGAACTCCCCCGCCGTCGCCGGCAAAGTCGGCGCCTACCTGGAACGTCATCTGCGCAACTTTTCACCGCACGTTTCGATCGTGCCGGCGCGCAAGCGCGGCACCGAGTTCGACCCCGACGACCCGGAGCTGGCCGCGCCGCTCTTTGAAAGCGACTATCTCTTCATGGGGCCGGGCAGCCCCTCCTACACGGTGCGCCAACTGCACGACAGCTATGCCTGGCATTCGTTGCGCGCCCGCCACCGGCTGGGCGCGGCGATCTGCTTTTCCAGCGCCACAACGGTCGCATCCGGCCGCTACACCCTGCCGGTCTATGAGATCTACAAGGTCGGCCAGGACCTCCACTGGATCGATGGTCTGGCCTTTTTCGGCGACTTCGGACTGCGGCTGAGCGTCATCCCCCACTGGAACAACAACGACGGCGGCCAGGAACTGGACACCAGCCGTTGTTACATGGGCCAGCCGCGCTTCAGCGAGTTGTTGCAACTGCTGCCGTCGGACGTGACGGTTCTGGGCATTGATGAGAACACGGGCGTGGTGATCGAACCGATGGCGGGCGTGTGTGAGCTGGTGGGCCAGGGCAGCGCCACCGTCCTGTCGTCCTCCGGGGAGCAGACATTTGAGAAGGGGGCGCAGTTCCCCGTTTCTGCGCTTGGCAATTGGCGTCTGCCGTCGTCGCCGGATGAGGGCATCCCCGCAGAGATATGGCAGCGGGCCTGCGCGGCGCAGACCGCGGCTGAAGAGCCAGCCGAGGAGTCGACCCCGCAACCGGTATTGGCCCTGGCCGAACGGCGCCAGGCCGCGCGCGCCGAGCGCAATTGGGCCGCGGCCGACGCCTTGCGGGATGAGATCGCTGCCCTGGGTTGGCAGGTCCACGATACGCCGGACGGGCCGCGCCTGGAGAAGGTCGAATGATTCAGCCTCTGGAGCAAGGACATTGCGATGGCCAGTAATGACAGATTATTCCGGGATTACATCAAGAGTCTTCAAACGAATCTTTCGCTGGGCAATGCTACTGAACATACGCACAGGCCGGTGCTGCAAACGCTGCTTGAATCGGTTGGCGATCACGTCACGGCAACCAACGAGCCGAAGCGGGTCGAGTGCGGCGCTCCTGATTTCGTTGTAACCAAGACAGTTCAGAATCAGTTCATCGTCGGGTACGTTGAGGCGAAAGACGTAGGATACGATCTCGAACAGATAGAGTGGGACAGTAAGCGTTCCAAACCATCGACTACCAACGGGCGGCAGTTAAAACGTTACAGGGAATCGCTGCCCAACCTTCTGTTGACCAACTACACCGAGTTTCGCTGGTACGCGGATGGCGAACCGCGCATGACCGCCCGCCTCGCGACCCTCAAGGGCGACGGTAAGCTCTCTCGGAGTCAAGCAGAGTTCTCCCAACTCAATCAACTCCTGTGGGAATTCCTGGAGAAAACGCCTGAGCGCATTGCCAGCCCCGTTGATCTTGCCCAGCGTATGGCGCGGCTCACCCACATGATACGCGACATCATCGGGGAGGGCTTCAGATTAGGCCGGGTATCTCACGACGTGGAAGACCTTTACGACGCTACAAAGAGCGTGTTGGTTCCCGACCTGACCGAAGAAGATTTCGCTGATATGTTCGCCCAGACTCTTGCCTATGGCCTGTTCGCGGCCAGGGTCAACCACACCGCCGGCATCTTCCGCAGACAGGACGCGGCGCACCGGATCCCGCCGACAAATCCTTTTTTGCAACAGTTATTCTCGATGGTCACAGGCCCGGCTTTGGACGATGAGCCATTCGTCAGCTTCGTGGATGACCTGACCCAGCTACTAGGCAACGCGGACATAGAGGCCATCCTGTCCGACTTTGGCAAGAGAGCGGCGCGCCAAGACCCGATCTTGCACTTCTACGAACCCTTCCTGGCCGCCTATGATCCCTCGCTCCGCGAGCAACGGGGGGTTTACTATACACCAGAGCCAGTCGTCTCTTACATCGTGCGTTCTGTAGACTGGCTGCTGCGCCAGAGCTTCAACTGCCCAAGCGGCTTGGCTGACCACGCGATGACCGATTATGAATATGCTGCAGACGACCAGGGCAAAACTACCCGGAAAAATTCGCACCGCGTCCTGGTGCTGGATCCCGCCTGCGGCACGGGGACGTTTCTTTACGCGGTCATCGATCATATCAGGGATTACTACCGCAGTAGCGGCAATGCGGGCATGTGGAGCGGGTATGTCAAAGAGCATCTGCTCAAGCGGCTGTTCGGGTTCGAACTGCTGATGGCGCCCTATGCCATGTCACACCTCAAGTTGGGGATGCAACTCGCCGCCCAAGACTTGCCTGACGAAAGCCGATCAGACTGGTCATACGAGTTTGACAGCAACGAGCGCCTCGGCGTCTACCTGACCAACTCCCTGGAGGAGACCGAGAGGAAAACGATAAATTACCTTGGCCCGCTGCGCGTGATTACGGAGGAGGCAACCGCCGCCACCGAGATCAAGCGCAAACTTCCCATCATGGTTGTGTTGGGAAACCCTCCATACTCAGGACATTCGGCCAACGCCAGCCGCAAAGAACGCAAACTCACATGGATCGGGAAGCTTATTGAGGACTACAAGATGGTTGATGGCAAGCGCCTTGGTGAGCGGAACCCCAAGTGGCTACAGGATGACTATGTGAAGTTCATCCGTTTCGGCCAGCAGCGCATCGAGCAGTCCGGCGCAGGCGTATTAGCGTTCATCACCAACAACGCCTATCTCGAAAACCCGACCTTCCGGGGCATGAGACAGCAGTTGATGGACACCTTCACCGACATCTACCTGCTCGACCTGCACGGCAACGCAAAGAAGAGGGAGCGCGCGCCCGACGGCAGCCCCGATCAGAACGTCTTTGATATCCAACAGGGGGTTGCCATCGCCCTGTTCGTCAAGCAGGCGGGCAAGAGTGGCCCGGCTGTCGTGCATCACGCCGGTCTGTGGGGGTTACGCGCCAGCAAGTATAAAGCTCTATCCGCTTCGGATGTATCAACGACCGCATGGAAGAGAATCGAGCCGTCATCGCCCAACTATATGTTCAAGCCCTGGCGCCGCGAACTTGAGGAAGAGTATCAGCAGTGGCCCAAAATTACCGAGATCATGCCGGTCAACTCGGTCGGTATCGTCACCGCGCGTGACAAGTTGACCATTCACCGGTCGCGCGCCGAGGTGATGGAGGTCGTGCGCGATTTCGCCCACCTGCCGCCTGAAACGGCCAGGGACAGATACAACCTGGGCAAGGATGTTCGCGATTGGAAAGTAAACCTGGCTCAAGGCGATTTGATCGACTCTGGAATCAGTCCGGAGCTTGTCGCCCCAATCCTGTATCGACCTTTCGACACCCGATACACCTACTATACAGGCAAGACTCGCGGTTTCATCTGTATGCCGCGTCCTGAAGTAATGCGTCATATGCTTGCGGGAGACAATCTGGGGATATCAACCACCCGTTCAATCGAAATACAGGGTGGATTCGAGCATGTTTTCGTAAGCAAGCAAATTACGCAGCATCACACAGTGTCGCTCAAGGAAGTGAACTACCTCTATCCCCTTTACATCTATCCTTCCGAACAGGAAATCGCCGCGAATCTCTACAGCCCCGACGACCGGCGGCCCAACTTGGCACCCGATTACTTTCAAGATTTGGAACACCGCCTGGGCTTGCAGTTCATTGAGGAAGGCAGAGGGGACCTCCATGAAACATTCGGCCCAGAGGACGCGTTCCACTACATCTACGCCGTCTTCCACTCGCCGACCTACCGCAAGCGTTACGACCAGTTCCTACGCGCCGACTTCCCCCGCGTTCCCAGCATTGATGATATCGAGTTGTTCCGGGCGCTGGTCGGGATGGGCCGGCAACTTACGCAACTACACCTGATGGAGTCTCCCACGCTGAGCCAAACTGGGATATCCTTCCCTGTACCTGGGGACTACGTTGTCGAAAGTGGCTATCCAAAATATGTACGTCCGGGCCATTCATTGCCCGGCCAGGCGGTGCCGTTAGAGGCGGGCAGGGTCTACATCAGCAAAGACAACAGCAGATCCGACAAACGCGGCCAGTACTTTGAGGGCATATCACCAGAGGTATGGGAGTTTCGGATCGGCGGCTATCAGCCCATGGAGAAATGGCTGAAAGACCGCAGAGGCCGCACTCTGTCTTTCGAAGACCTGAACCACTACCAACGCATGGGTTTTGCACTGGCAGAGACAGGGCGGCTGATGGGAGAGATAGACGCGGCGATTGAGGATGCGGGCGGATTGTTCAAAAAGGGTTAGCGACACCGATATACAGAACTGATAGGTAGTAGTCTCAAAGTAAGTGGCGCCGGCAAGGTTTTGTCTAAACTGTGATTTTTACGATTCGCTACCCCATTCGCATCCCCTTTGGAATCCGGGGAAAGCGATAACCACATCACCAGAGAATAATCGTTGCTCGGCAGGCCAGACCCGCAATTGACATGAATTGTCATGCTATTATAGATTCATGATCCAGAGTTACCGAGACAAAAACACCCAGGCGGTAGCTGAACGGCGACGTGTCAGGAGATTTCCCGAGGACATTCAGCATCGGGCACAGATGAAACTAATGATCCTGAACAACGCCAAGAATTTAGATGATCTGAGGGTACCGCCGGGGAATCGGCTGGAGTCCTTTGCAGGAGATCGGGACGGCCAATACAGCATTCGCATCAACGACCAGTGGCGTATTTGCTTTAGCTGGAGTGGAGAAGACGCCTATGACGTTGAAATCGTGGATTACCACTGAAACGAGGGGAATTGGATCAGAAAAATGGCGCATAGCCACATAAGGAGGAAACAATGATGAGCAAGCGCGCCCCCATTCACCCGGGAGAGATTCTCTATCAGGAATTCCTCCTCCCGCTGAACATCACCCCTCACCGGCTGGCCAAGGCGATCGGTGTCGATGCGAGCCGGATTCATGCCATCGTTCACGCGCAGCGCGCCATCACGGCCGAGACAGCCCTGCTATTCTCGCGCTTCTTCGGAAATTCTGCGGAATTCTGGATGGGGCTGCAAAATCAGTACGACCTGGAGAGCACTGAGGACCGTCTTTCCCAACGGCTGGACATGGTGGTGGCCTACTCATCAGCAGAGTGACCCAGGTTCCTCGGCCAAAAGGCGTTGGCGGTCGCGGTTGAAGCGACTCCTGCCATCTGTCTCCTCAATTGGACTCTCGCTCAGCGGGGCGGGTGCATCGGCATGACCACGTGCAGGAACTCATCGTCGCCAAGGCCGACCGGACGAATGGCGCCGGGGCGGTTCGACTGGGTGGTCTCCAGCACCACCTGCTCCTCGTCGATCTGGCTGAGCACGGCGATCAGGAAGCGGACGTCGAAGTCGATCTCCAACTCGTCCCCTTCCACCATGGCGTCCAGTTCATTTTCACTGTTGCCCAACTCGGCGCTGCTGGCGGACAGATGCAGGTTGCCCACGCCGCCTTCGCCATTGGGCTGGATCTTCAGGCGCACGATATTGGCGTTGTCGCGGGCGAAAAGCTGCGCCACCCGCACCGCTTGGAGAAACACATCGGTGCCAACCACCGTGCGCGTGTTGTGGCTCTTGGGGATGATCGCCCGATAGTCGGGAAAGCGGTCGGCGATCAACTGGCTGACCAGATCGACCTGATGGAACGCGCCCCGGTTCTCCGCCCCTTTGCCCCACACACGGAAGAGAATCTGATTGCGCGCCTGGGTCACGGTCACCTGGACGGGCTTCTCCTCCTCGCCGTCGACGATAATGCGTCCCAACTCGCCCAGATGGCGGGCGGGCACGACAACCGCCATATCCTCGGTGAAGGCCTGGTCCACCTCGATGCTGCGCACACTGAGCCGGTAGCCGTCGGTGGCAGCCAGCGAGAGCCGCTCTTGCGCAAATGTGACTTCGACGCCGGTGAGCGTGGGTCGGCTCTCATCGGTCGCCGCGGCGAAGACCACCTGATCGATCATCTTGCTGAGGCCGGCGGTCTCCAGCGCGATCGTCCGCCCTTCCAGGACTTCAGCCGTCTCTTCCGGCCCGGCGCCGTTATCGACGGTCGGGATCACCGGAAACTCCTGCGCGTCGATGCCTTTGATGTTGGCGTCGTATTTGGCGCAGCGCAGATGAAGCGTCTGGGTGCGCACCGACAACTCCATGTCGATCTTTTCGGGCGGCAAGCTATTGACAAATTCAGCCAGCAGGCGGGACGGGACGGTAATGGCGCCTTCATCGTCTACGCGCGCGCCAATCCAGCAGTTGATGCCGATCTCCAGATTGGTGGCGGCCAACCGCAACTGATTTTCCTTTGCCTCCAGCAGGATATTGCCCAACACGGGCAATGTACTGCGGGACGATACCGCGCGACCGACAATCGACAGGCCCTTTGACAGATTCTCCTGAAAGCAGCTTACGCGCACATTTGCCTCCTGTCCATCGGCTCAGGCTTTTGCAAATGCGGTCGCAAAAGCCTTCGAAATTGGTCTGAATTTCATGTAATTTCCGCTCGGCTCAGGCTTTTGCAAATGCGCTGTTCCGCCCCCGCTAAATGCGCGAACATGCGGTCGGCGGTGGCGAAAAGATGCGGTCGCAAAAGCCCTCGCTTTGCGCTGGTATAACGAAGGGGCAGCGCACTTGACAATATAGCACAGTAGATTATGGCAGGCCAAACCACCGGGCGCATAAAACAGCGCACGGGGAAGACCGCTGGGCCGTGTCGCGCCCCCAGGACACGGTGCGCCCTCTGTGCCTGTCGCGCCGGTATCGCGTGCAGTGAAGACAGATGAGCGGCGATTTGAAAATATTGTATTGGCGTTGGCTATGAACACATTTCCGCCAGAAAATCTTCAAAAACAGCAGTTTGGCGACTTGCAGTCAGATTCTCTATAATCTTAGGCAAGCGCAACCGGAGAAGCGGGCAATGAGGTGTTCTCTCGAATTCAGCCGCCGCGATGCGCAGATCCGGAGTTGGCGGCGGCCAGACTCTCTTCTCTCTCCGCAACCATTCTAGCGATAGCGTGTTATTACTGATGAACGGGAACGCTTTGGGTGGGCCAGAAAGCAGCGCCAACGGCAGCCATCCCGATTCGTCTGCGTCACAGGATGCAGGCGAGACGCATTCGCCCATAGAGGACGAGCGGGCGATCGAATCGGCGTTGGTGGCGAAAGCGCAGAAAGATACGCAGGCGTTTGGCGAACTGTACGAGCGCTATGTCGATCGCATCTATTCCTACGTCTACAGCCGGGTGCAGAACGCCCAGGACGCAGAAGACCTGACCGCCCGCATCTTTTACCGGGCGCTGGATCGCCTGGACCGGTACGAGGACAGGGGCTTGCCCTTTGGCGCGTGGCTGTTTCGCATCGCCCACAATCTGGTCGCCAACTGGCATCGGGATCGGAGCAGACGGACGTTCGTTCCGATTGACGGGCTGGTCTTTCCCGCGGAGCGACGCGACGAACCGGAGGCCACGGCAGAGCGGCGGGAAGGGGAGGGTGCGCTGTGGGCGGCGATTGAGCGGCTGCCGGAAGAACGGCGCCAACTTCTGCTTCACAAGTTCGGCGATCAGTTGACAAATTTAGAGATCGGCGAGTTGATGCAAAAGAGCGAAGGCGCGATCAAATCCCTCTACTTCCGCACACTTGCAGCGTTGCGTAAAGATTTGGGGGAACAGTTCGATGACGGCGAGAGTGGCCCTGAAGGGACCGAAGGGGCGTCTCCCGTTGCCGAACAAGAGGAAGGCAGGAGAACCGATGGACACCGCGAATAGACTGGGTTGGTGGCGGCAGTTCAAAGACGGCGTGATGACCGGCTCAGGCTTTTGCAAACGCGCGGCAGATGCGGTCGCAAAAGCCTTCGGCATCCCCTTTCGGCAAGGGTCGCACGCCGATACGGGGACTGAAGATACAGGCGACGAGCCGATGCAGGAAGAGGAGCAGCAGTTCGCGCAGATGGTGACCTCTCTCGGCAGGCTCTTCCCGTTTGTGCGGCCTTCCCCGACATTTCGCGCTCGGTTGAAGGAGGCTCTGCTGGCCGAGCACCGGCAACGGCTGGCCTACCGAGCGGTCGTTCCGGCCCCGCAAGAGGGCGGCATCTCCTGGCGTTGGTCTCTCGCCGCGACCGTGCCGCTGTTGATCGGCGTGCTGGCTACGATTCTGTGGCGGCGCAGCCATCGCTCCAATCAGCAACTGATCTCCCCGGTCGGAGGGCAGTAGCACCGTACCTCTACAGCCAAAGAAATTGGCATAAAGTAGATATGGGCTATGCGCCCAGTTCTCAGATTCCGGCTTCGGGCAGCGTAGTTTCACCGCCAAAACAACTGGCGGTTAGAGATTCATTGTCCACCGAGGCAGTTCGAGTGTGCCCCAACCTACAGGGCCGGCCAAGTTTGCAAGAAGAGCAAATTATGTCATCACGAATGTTGATTGTCACTGTTTCTACCATTCTGCTTGCAGTTGCATGTACTCCGCAAAGCTTGCCAGTCGATTTACCTTTGCTCATCAACACACCATCGCCAACCTTTACGTCGCCGCCGGTCGTATTGACTTCTACTCCGATACCTCAACCTGTCCATACTCCCACCACTACCATTCAGCCAGTCGATTGCGTTATGCAGGGTGGCAGCCCCGCTCCTTCTCTTCCTGACACGGATTGTAGGGCTTGGGGAATGCTCCACTCACTCGTGTTTATGACCAATATGAGGGCGAACAAAAATCAACGCCCTACGGCATCAGAGCTTGTCACTCTTGAAACGGAGCTATATCCCCTCTTTGTCCAAGCTCATCTCAACTGTGGAGAATGGCTTGAACCATATAAAGATTATGAGCCAATTACAGACTACCTTGGCTTCATCTCGTTTATAGGTATGGATGAGTATGGATATGACCCTGCCTCTTTACTCTTATTTCTAATAGAGGGAGCTTCTACCGAAGAGTTTGCTGATATGTCTGAATCGATTGGTTGCGTCAAGAATCTTTTCCTACTCTTTGTCGCATACTCTGAATGACCGAAGGCGAAAAATGGTGATACACAAAGATGGTGTGGACTCATGCAGAACCCATACCAACCCGCCCTGTGCCTGATCGACCACAAAGATTGCACGTGGGTAGCCTTGGCAATAGAAGCGTGGAGTTAACGAGGCATAAGCCCCTAGCTACTCATTACCAAGAAATTTTCGCGCCGCCCCCCAATCCCACAATGGAGCCGAGAGGCGGCGCCACGTCTCTCTCCGACTGATCGCTGGGCCCCCTGGAAGACAGTCAATAGACCCCCTGTCGCGCCATAACACATAGCCAGAAGAATCGCACAAAAGGTAAACAGCGTGGGCTGCGTCCCGAATCCGGGCAGGAGATTGACTGGTAGAGTAATATTTGGTGTTGACAAATAGTTCTCTTGGATGTATATTATCATTAGGAGTAAGGGCTTGTTTGCGGCCCTGCAAGACCTTGGCATCGGTCAGACAGTTGCAGGCAATGAGGCCAACCAGTCTTGGGATCTTGCGCCCGTCTTCGTAGCACATTGACAGGTAGTTCGCCGCAAGCATCTACAACAACCGAATCATGGGCAATCAACGAAGATTTGCCGCTCAGGCGTCTGAACCTCCCCACACAGCACGTAATCCCGGCAGGAAAGGGAACGGTCCCAAACTGTTCCTCTTCCCTCCGGCAATGGCAGGCGCTGACATCTTTCCCCACTTGCCCTACCCTGTTGTATGCTCTGCAAATCTATCTGTTGGACCGTCTTCTCGTAGTTACCGGCTTTGCCTCGAAATCTCAGTTGCCGACGCTGTCCGCGCCGTTTTCGGCGTGACGCGTCCGACCGTTCCCGCTTTGGACGGCGGAGTCGGCTCACGCACGCACGGCGGCCTGGCGGCCTGGTCGCGTTTGACAGAGCCACAAGAATGTGCTATTGTAATACAATAGTATTATAGGAAAAGGGGAAGCACAATGGATGTAGAACTTAAGGAATTCTTGCAAGAATTTTTTACAGCTATCAATCGACGTTTTGACGAACTCGATGAATGGCGAGCTAGTATTGATGAACGGATGACAGACTTAGCAAAAGGACAGAGTGGGATTGAGCAAAGACTGGAATCTATTGAAAACACTCTGGGCATGATTCAAGGCGATGTAGCGCAAAACAAAAAAGACATTTCCGAAATAATGAAACACGTTGGAATGGACTAACTTCATCACCAACACAAATGAACATACGCCGCCGCCTGCTATATAGCAGGCGTTTTCGATTAGACGACAAAAAGCGGTGCAAAACTGCGGAAACGTCGGCTGTCTAATTATGTATATAAGCCCCAAACTGAAGAACCTGCACATTTCCAAAAATGTTTTGAGCGGCGCAATCCCCCCGCAATTGGCCGACCTTGCCAACCTGGAGTCCCTGTCTCTGTCCGACAACAAGCTGAGCGGCGCAATCCCCGCGCAACTGGGCAACCTCACCAACCTGGAGTCTCTGTGGCTCTATGGCAACGAGTTGAGTGGGGCGATCCCGTCGCAGCTGGGCAACCTCACCAAGCTGTACGAGGTGTACATCTCACACAATCAGTTGAGCGGTTGCATACCCGAGGCTTGGCGGAATATCCCTGAGAATGACTTGGGCAGCCTGGGCCTGGTATTCTGCCAATAACCACTCAGTTCGAATCCGTCCCGGCGGAGGACCGCAGACCGGAAGCAGATGTGCATCCAGGCGGGGCGGCGTTCACACCGGGGTCAAACGGTCGGGGCCGTTGCACGAAGCGGCCCCGGCCTCTATTCCGGTCTGAAAAAGTATCTATAGCAGGTAGCGGAGAAGCAACCGATTGTGCGGAGACGGCCGCTTGGGGAAGGCTATCGGGCGCGTGAAATTCAGAAACGAGCAGAGTCGCTGTTCGTCATCGCCTCCTCTTCTTCTGGCTGCGCGTGACGCTGCTCACCCGATCCACCTTCGCTGTACGCTTCTTCTCGGAACGCGCGGCAGACGGCTCTTCGATCAGACGACCTTGCACCAACTCGTCAGCAGGTTTGGCCGCGGGCGCTGCGGATGCGGGCTTGGCGGCTTTGGTCGTTCCCTTCCCGCGGGCCGGAGCGCCATTGGTGGCGGTTTCTTGCGCGCCGTCACGGGCCGCCTTGGGAGGTGACTTGACCTGGCGGGCTTCTGGCTTTGGCCTGCGGCGGGCAGGTTTCCTCTCAGAAGTTGCCGGCGTAGACACCTTGCCCGCCGAGGTCTCTCTGCTTTCGGATTGAGCAGGAGCGGAACTCTTTGCCGGGGCCGGTTTGCGCTTCTTTGCCGTTTCGCTGGCCAACCGGCGCGTCTTCTCTTGCGCGGGCGCGGGCGCCTTGTCGCCGGCGCTGGCAGCGGCCTTCGTCTTTGCTTGACCATCGCCCGTAACTCCTCTACCTCCCCTGCCATTCGGTTGCGGCGCGGGCGCGGGCGGAAGCTGAGGGCTGTCCATAGCCAAAACAACCGGGGACACCACCTGTACGGCCGCGACCGCATCGCTGCGGGCCAGGTCCACCACCTGCGAACCTTGCGCGCTTCGTCCACTGGACGGAATCTCGTCAAGCCCGACCGGTTTCGCCACGCCCTTTTGCGTCACGAACGTCGCAAACGCATGTTCCGGCGTCAACATCGCCGCGCCCACAAGGTCGCCGCTGCGCTCACTGATCTTATGCGCGATGATGCCGCCCCCGCCGCGTCCCTGCGGGCTGAAGTCGCTCATGCGCGTTCGCTTGACGAAACCGGCGGCCGTAACCGTGAGCAACTCGCCGTCGGCTTCGACAGGCAGCGCGGCGATCACCTCATCACCCCGCTTCAAGTTGATCCCGGCGACGCCGCGCGCGGCCGGCCCCGTCGCCCGCACCACGTCCTCCGGGAAGCGGATCGAGCGGCCCTTGCGGGTAACGAGAACGACCTCACAGTCGCCGGGCGTCACGAACGCGCAGCCCAACCGATCTTTGGCGGTCACGCTCATCACGTTTAGAGCGCCCACTGTCGCTTGCGTAAAGTCCGAAAGCGCGATGCGCTTGACGGTCCCCCCCTGGCGGGTGACGAGAAAGAGGAAGCCCGCGGGTGGGGCGTGGGGCAGGGCGAGCATGGCGGCGATGGCGTCTCGGCGGCTGAAATCGGTCAGGTCGGCCAGATGTCTGCGCGCGTCTTGAGGAATCTCATGGATGCCCAGGCGGAGACAGCGCCCGCCCGCGGCAAAGATGAACAGATGATCGCGCGTGTTGGCCGTGAGCAGAGCGGTGGCTGCGTTCTGACCCGCTTGGCGCAAACTGGCGCGGTTGATGCCGCCAAAGTCCTGGCGCCGCAACGACCCATTGGCGCCTAGGGCGACCCACACGCGCCGGTCCGGCAGCAAATCGGTGGCCGTGAGCGTGCCTTGCGCGCGTTCAACGATCTGCGTGCGTCGGCGATCGGCGTGCTGCTGGCGCAGGGCGAGCAGTTCCTCGCGCACAACGCCGAGGATCTTGGCGTCATCGGCCAGCAACCCTTCCAGATAGGCGATACGCTGCCGAAGTTCCTTATGCTCGTCTTGCAGCTGCTTGCGCTCCAGCGCGGTCAGCCGTCGCAGGGGCATATCCAGAATCGCCTGGGCCTGCACCTGCGTGAAGCCGAAGCTGCGCATCAGGTTTGCACGCGCCGTCTCCACACGCTGGCTGCGGCGAATCGTCTGGATGACCTCGTCCAGGATGTCCAGCGCCTTGAGCAGACCTTCGACAATATGCGACCTGGCCCTGGCCCTGGCCAGGTCGTACTCCGAGCGGCGGCGGATGATCTCCTGGCGGTGCTCGATGAAGAGAACCAGAATGCGCTTGAGAGTGAGGGTGCGCGGCTCGCCGTCCACGAGGGCCAGCAAGGACATGCCGAACGTCTGCTGCATCGGCGTCAGTCGGAGCAGGCGCTCCAGCACAACCTTCGGCTCGACATTGCGGGTCAGTTCGATGACGATGCGCATGCCGGTGCGGTCACTTTCGTCGCGCAGGTCGGTGATGCCCTCGATCTTGCCATCCCGCACCAGCAGCGCGATCCGCTCCAGCAGATTGGTTTTGTTCGTCTGATAGGGCAGATCGGTCACCACGATGCGGCTGCGGCTGCGGCTCATCTCCTCAAAATGGGCCTTCGCCTGCAGGATCAGCCGCCCTCTGCCGGTGGCGTATGCCTGCGAGATGGCGTCGATCTCCTCTTCGCCCTTGTTCCCCTGACGATAACGGAAGAGAATCCCGCCGGTGGGAAAGTCCGGCCCATTGACAAATTGCAGAAGATCGTTGACGCCGATCTCGTCTATCTTCCCGAAGTGATCGATCAGATGGACGGTGGCGTCGACGACTTCGGCCAGATTGTGGGGGGGGATGTTCGTCGCCATGCCCACGGCGATGCCATTGGCGCCGTTGACAAGCAGATTGGGCAACGCGGCCGGCAGGACGCCCGGCTCCTTAAGCGTGGTGTCGAAGTTGTCGCGCCAGTCGATCGTATCCTTCTCGATATCGGCCAGCATCAGATCGCTGATGGTTGCCAGACGCGCTTCGGTATAGCGCATGGCGGCGGCGTTGTCACCGTCGATCGAGCCGAAGTTGCCCTGGCCGTCGACCAGCGGATAGCGCAGGCTGAATTCCTGCGCCATGCGCACCATCGCGTCATAAACGGAGGCATCGTTGTGAGGGTGATACTTGCCCAGGACTTCGCCGACGATACGGGCGCTCTTCTTGTAGGGCTTGTTGCTTGTCAGCCCCATGTCGTGCATGGCATAGAGGATGCGCCGATGCACCGGTTTAAGGCCGTCGCGCACGTCGGGCAAGGCGCGGGCAACGATGACGCTCATGGCATAGTCAAGATATGCCACCTGCATCTCGGAGGTAATATCGACCTCGCGGACATCTCCTATCATTTTATCGGATGGACGCATCGTGTAGTTCCTGAAGGGGGAAACACTGTTTGCTGTTGACGTGGCGGAGCCGGTGGTCGCTGCCTGTTTCTGCCAGACCGACCAGACGACTGAGCGTAGCCCCGCGTCTACTCAACGACCAGAACGTCGATCGTCGTGCCAAGCGCGCCGGCAATGCGAGCCAAGGCGGATGTGGAGCCGGGTTTGTGGCCCCGTTCGATTTCGGACAGATAGCTGACGGCGATTCCCGTGCCCTCGGAGAGGTCGCGCAGCGTCATACCGAGGTGGTTTCGGAAGGAAAGGACTGGACTTTTGCCGCGAATAATGGCCACAGCCACCTCATGCGGGACGCGGCTTCCGTCTTCGGCATCGAGAGCGGCCAGCCTGTCCTCCAGTTCGCTATTGTGGTTAAGAAGCGCTACGCAGTCCATCCAGTTTACATTTCCTTGTCCTCACCGAAAAATGGTCGCATAGAGCGGGCATCCCGTCAAGAGAAGAGGCGGCAGGTGTGCATCCAAAAATGTTGGGACATTGCGATGCGCCCATTCAGCCGACGAGAAAAGACCCACTGAACTAGAATCGACCCATCGTCTGGTGTCCTGTTCATCCACAGATCCAGCAAATCCTGATTCAGACTACAGCTTCCCAGAAAACTGGGATACACGCGGCGGTGGGGCACTTCCCGAATTCAGGGGATATCCCGGACAGCGGGTTATGGATCTGTGTGGGCAGAGGGCCACAATCGCTGAGAACTTACACTGGCTCCAGCTTCAACGCCTGCCGCAGTTCGATCACCTGATCCCGCAACGAGGCCGCCCGTTCGAACTCCAGCTTCTGGGCGGCTTCCTGCATCTCTTCTTCCAGTTGGGCGATCTGCCGCACCAGTTCATCCGGGGACAGGGTGGCCGGGTCGAACGCGCCGGCGGCGCCGTCAACGCTGTACTCGGCCTTCTCCTCCGCCATGACCTTCATGCGGTCGGTCAGATCGCGGATGCCCTTGACAATGCTGCGCGGCTCGATGCCGTGCGCCCGGTTGTGCGCCTCCTGGATGCGGCGGCGGCGATTTGTCTCGCCGATGGCGTTCTCCATCGCGTCGGTCATCTTGTCGGCGTAGAGAATCGCGCGCCCCTCTATATGGCGGGCCGCGCGCCCGATCGTCTGAATCAGCGCTGACTGGCTGCGCAGGAAGCCCTGTTTATCCGCATCCAGAATCGCGACCAGCGTAACCTCCGGCAGGTCCAGCCCCTCGCGTAAGAGATTGATGCCGACGACCACGTCGTAGACGCCCAGACGCAAATCGCGCAGAATTTCAACTCGCTCCAAGGTATCGATCTCGCTGTGGAGGTACTGAACACTGACCCCCAGATCCGCCAGATATTCGGCCAAATCTTCCGACATCCGTTTGGTTAGCGTCGTGATCAACGCCCGCTGACCGACCGCCACGCGTCGATGCACCTCGTGCAGCAGGTCTTCGATCTGGCCCTCCGTTGACCGCACTTCGACAATCGGATCCAACAGGCCGGTCGGGCGAATGATCTGCTCCACCACCTGCTCGGCTTGTTCGAACTCATATCCGCTCGGCGTCGCGCTGACGTAGATCGTCTGCTTCACGACTTCGGCGAACTCATCGAATTTCAACGGGCGGTTGTCCAGCGCGCTGGGCAGCCGGAACCCGTGATCGACCAGCACCTCCTTGCGCGAGCGGTCCCCGGCGTACATGCCCCGTATCTGCGGGATCGTCATGTGGCTCTCGTCGATAAACACCATCCAGTCAGGCGGAAAATAGTCGAGCAGAGTCCACGGGCGGCTGCCGGGCGAGCGGCGCGCCAGGTGGCGGCTATAGTTTTCGACGCCGTTGCAGTAGCCGATCTCTTGCAGCATCTCGATGTCATAACGTGTACGCTGGCCGATGCGCTGCGCCTCCAACAATTTCCCCTGGCTCTCCAACAGGGCAGTCTGCTCCTTGAGTTCGGTTTCAATGTCGACGATCGCTTCCTGCACCTGCTCCTGATGCGTAATGAAATGCTTGGCCGGGAAGATCTCCACTTCGGGGAAGTCATCCAGGATCTCACCGGTGAGCGTGTCGATTTCGCTGATGCGCTCGATCTCGTCACCCCAGAAGCTGACGCGCAGAGCAGTGTCGCTATAGGCCGGCTGCACCTCCAACACATCTCCCCGCACGCGGAACTTCGCCCGTTGCAGGGCCGTGTCGTTGCGTTCGTAAAAGATATCGACCAGGTGGCGCAAAACCTGATTGCGGCGCACCATCTCGCCCACGGTCAACTTCAGGGCCACCTGCCCATAATCCTGCGGACTGCCCAAGCCGTAGATACAGGAGACCGAGGCGACGATCACCACATCGCGGCGGCTGAAAAGGGCGCTGGTGGCGGCCAGACGCAGCCGTTCGATCTCCTCGTTTACCTGCGCATCCTTCTCAATATACGTGTCGCTGCGGGGGATGTACGCCTCCGGCTGGTAATAGTCATAGTAGGAGACAAAATACTCCACCATGTTACTGGGGAGAAACTCGCGGAACTCACTGTAAAGCTGCGCGGCCAGCGTCTTGTTGTGCGCGATGACCAGGGTCGGCTTCTGAATCTCCTCGATGACCTTTGCCATCGTGTAGGTCTTGCCGCTGCCCGTGACGCCGAGCAGGACCTGGTGCGCCATGCCCGCCTCAATGCCGGCGGCAAGTTTGGCGAGAGCCTGGGGTTGGTCGCCCATCGGTTGGAAATCGCTGACTACCTGAAATAGCGGCATCTCTGGCTCCATCGATCTGATTGTACAGGCCAGGCAGCCGCCTGACCGCATCTGCACGACGAAATAAGTCCGGCAGCGCACGTCTCCAAGAAACCAAACTTTTGTTCGCGTATTGAAGATGATTATACCTGCTTCGCCCAAATCTGTCCAGCAAAAACAGTCTGCGCAGGTGTGCCATAAGGGTGCCTCGCAAATTGTTGTACCATTGCGAGGCACCCTTTCAACCAACGAAAAAGGACCCACCTCAAAAGATTCGACCCACCGCCTGGCGTCCTGTGAATCCGCACATACCGAAAGTCCTGATTCAGACAACGATTACCCGAAAATCCGGGACGTGCCCTGCCGAATCCGTTCATTCCGGCAGACGCGCTGATCGTGTATAATCTGAAATAATGAGAGTTTCCCGTTACTTGCCGCGAAGCAAACGAAAATCGTCAAAGGCGCCCCAGCCCGAAAGGGGCGCGACAAAAATGTGGCGCAGCGTCGGCGCGCGTCGGCGCGTCTCTGCACTGGCCGCCGCGCTCCTGGCAGCCGCGTTGCTGGGAATCGACTTCGGCGCCGGACTGTCGTCTGTGAACTTTGCCGCCGCCCAGGAGGTCGCAACACCTTCGCCCGAAGCGGCAACAGAGGCTGATACGCCGGAACCCACCGCGACCCGTTCGGCCAGACAGCTGCTGGAGTCGATTCGCGCCACCGCGACCGCCGGCGCGCAGGTGAGGCTCACCGCGGAGGCGGTCGCCACCAACTTGGCCCTCACGCCAACGGTTACACCAACGCCTACGCCCACGTTTACTCCTACGCCCTCCTCCACGCCCACGCCCTCACCCACCCCGACACCTGGCCCGGATGAAATTCTGGAGGCCCGCATCGACAACTTGATCGCCGAGATGACCGTCGCCGACCGCGTGGGGCAGCTATTTGTCGTCACATTTCAGGGCAGCCATGCAGGGCCAAGAAGTGACATCGCCGAACTGATTGAAGAGTACCGGGTGGGCGGTGTCGTTATCAGCCCCACAAGCCGCAATTTCAGCAACTATGGCGGCGCAACCGCGGAGGAGGTCGCGCGGCTCACGAATCAGTTGCAGGCTTTGGCCTATGGCATCTATCTCGCCCCGTCGGAGGCGCTGAACGTGAGAGAAGGCGCGCCGGCGATCCCAGGCATTCTGCCCTCTTCCCTTGAACAGCGATTGCCGCTGGAGATTCCACTGCTGATCGGCGTCGAACAGGGGGGCGACGGTCTGCCGGTCACGGCCTTGCGCTCCGGCTTTACCGCCATTCCGCCGCAGATGGCGTTGGGCGCCACCTGGGACCCGGCGCTGGTTGAGGAGGTGGGCGTTGTCATCGGACGCGAACTGCGCAGCGTGGGGGTGAATCTGTTGCTAGGCCCGGCGCTGGATGTGATGGAACGGCCGCGGCCGGACCTTGTGACCGGGGTGGGGCTGCACACATTTGGCGGTGAACCTTTCTGGGTTGGCCGGATGGGCCAGGCCTATGTAACCGGCGTCCACCGCGGCAGCAACGGTCGCGTCGCCACCGTCGCCGGGCATTTCCCCGGCCTGGGCGGTACGGATCGAAGGCCGGATGAGGAGATCGCCACAATTCAGAAGAGCTTGCAGGAGCTCCAGCGCGTCGAGTTGCCGCCGTTCGCCGCGGTGACCGAGCGCCCCTCCGCCGTTTTGCGGGTGGATGGGAGTATGGCCGCAACCGAGGCGCTGATGTCCGGGCATATCCGCTTCAGCAGCTTTCAGGGCAGCCGCGAGCGCACGCCGCCTATCAGCCTGGCGCAGGAGTTGGGCATGCTTCTGGACTTGGAAGAGTTCGCGCCCTGGCGCGGGCAGGGCGGCATTCTGATGAGCGATGCGCTGGGCGTATTGGCCGTGCGCCGCTACTACAACCCGCCCCTGCAGGAGTTCCCGCGGCGGCAGATTGCCAATGACGCGTTTACCGCCGGCAACGACCTGCTCTATATGGCCGATTTCTCGCTCAACAACAGTTGGCAGGACGCCAGAGCCAACATGAAAGAGACGATCATCTTCTTCCGCGAGCGTTACACAAACGACGCCGAGTTTGCCGCCCGCGTTGATGCCTCGTTGCGCCGGATTTTGCGCCTGAAATTCCGCTTGTATGCCCCGGTCGACAGGAGCGAAGGGGCGGAAGCCCCGCCATTTTCACTGGATGAGCCGCTTACGATCGAGCTCGCTGATGTCGTGGTGGGGCAAGACGATTTGGAGAAAGGCTTCAGCCCCACACATCAGAGAGAGGCGCAGATGCTGCTTGATAAGGTCGCCAGTGAGGCGCTGACGATCTTTTTCCCCGATTCCCCCGGGCTTACCGATCCCTTGCCCGCGCCGCCGGGCGAAGACGAGAACATACTGATCTTCACCGACAGCCGCATCCTGCATGAGTGTGTCGGCTGCCCGGCTGTGCCTGCGGTAGAGCCGTCCGCACTGGAAGAGATTATGCTGCGGCTTTACGGGCCGGAGGCGACCAACCAGCTGCGGCCCGAACGGATTCGCAGCCGCACCTTTGTCGAGTTGAACTCGCTGCTCAACGGCACAGCCGACGACGCGCTGGCAAACGCCCTGGACGCGGAGATTCTCAACGCCAGTTGGCTGATCTTCGCCATGCTCGATGTGGATGTAGCGAATTACGAGAGCAGCGACGCGGTCAAGCAGTTTCTGCGCCTGCGCAGTGACCGGCTGCCCGGCAGCAAGCTGGTTGTGCTCGCTCTCAACGAACCCTACTTCTTCGATTCGACCGAAATCGGCAAGATGACCGCCTTTCTGGGCGTCTACTCCAAGACCCAGCCGTTTCTGGAGGCGTCCGTGCGCGCTCTGTTCCGCGCCCAGACGCTCAGCGGCGCGCCGCCGGTCAGCGTACCCGGCACCCGTTTCAGCAATCTGGTCGAGCGGCTGGAGCCGGACCCGAACCAGCACATTGGCCTGACTCTCCTGAACGAGAACATCGTCAGCGAGGAAGCGGAAGGCAGCGAGGTGGTCGTCATTCAGACTGACCTGTCGATCGGCGACAGCCTGGAACTGGAGGCTGGCCCGATTCTGGATCGCAACGGGAACATGGTGCCCGATGGAACACCGGTGAACTTCCGGCTGATCTATGAGGGCGAGGAGCTTGCCCTCCAGTCCAATCCTGTCGCTACCCGCGGGGGAGTCGCTCGCAAAGCGGTGCTGCTGGAAAGGGCCGGCACCCTTCTGATTGCAGTCAGCAGTGTCGAGGCTACCTCCAGCACGGGAATCCGGGCGCGCATACCGGATCCCGCCGTCGCGGAGGAAGGCACCCGGACTCAGATTTCGGTGATCGACCCGGAGCCGACAGCCGTGCCGACAGTTGCGCAAGCGCCGCCGTCTACCACCGAGCCGACGCCGGAAGTGGCCCCGCCGACCGTCCCTGTCGGTCCACCTGTGACCGTTGTTGAAGTCGACATGGCTTCGTTGACGGTTGCGATCGTCACGCAACTGGTGGTGCTGGCGCTGCTGTTGGTGGTGCTGGTGCAGGTGATGCCTCGCCAACTGCTCATGCACCGGCTGCTATGGGCGATGGTCGTCGGATGGGGCGCGTACATTCTCTACGGCTTGGGCGTCATTCCGGGCGGCGTCTGGATCCAGATCAACCTCTACCCCTGGGATAGCGTACCGGTCGTGGTGATCGGCATGTTGATCCCGCTGGTCTGGCTACAGTTTCGCGTGGAGTAAGGTGCGCCTCAAGTGGTGCCGCCCACGAACATTGTCTCCTCTCGCGGCCCGCTGCCGTTCGGCTGCACCGGCGCCGTCTCCTGGCGGCGGAACTGGTTCATGTACAGTTCGTGGTAGAAGCCCCGTTGCGCCAGCAGCGATTCGTGCGTGCCGCGCTCGATGATCTCTCCATCTCGCAACACCAGCACCTGGTCGGCGCTGCGAATCGTGCTGAGGCGGTGCGCGATCACGAAACTGGTGCGCCCTTTCAGCAGTTCGTTGAGCGCCGCCTGGATCCTCTGCTCGGTGCGCGTGTCGACGCTGCTGGTGGCCTCATCCAGGATCAGAATACGCGGATCGGCCAGCGCGGCGCGGGCGATGGCCAACAGTTGGCGCTGCCCCTGACTCAGGCCGCTGCCGCGCTCGCCCAGCACCGTTTCGTAGCCCTCGGGCAGCCGCTCGATAAAGTCATGCGCCTGGGCCAGCTTGGCCGCAGCGATGACCTCCTCGTCGGAGGCGTCCGGCCGGCTGAAACGGATATTGTCCATCACCGGACTGCTGAACAGGTAGGTATCCTGCAGGACGATGCCGATCTGCTCGCGCAGGCTTGGCAGTTGCACATCGCGCACGTCGACCCCGTCGATGCGCACGCTGCCGCCGGTCACGTCCCAGAAGCGGGGCAGCAGATTGATGATCGTCGTCTTGCCGGCGCCGGTCGGCCCGACGATGGCAACCGTCTGGCCTGGCTCCGCGCGCAGATCGATGCCCTTCAAGACCGGCTCGCCGGGCACGTACTCCGCCTCGACCTTCTCCAGGACAACGGCCCCCTCGATCACGCGCATCGGCTGTGCGTCGACCTTCTCCTGCACCTCCGGGATCTCGTCCATCAGTTCAAAGATGCGCTCCACGCCGGCGATGGCGCTCTGAATGTTGGTCCACATCACGCTGATCTGGGAGATGGGCATGTTGAAGCGCTGCGCATAGCCCAGGAAGGTGACGATCAGGCCCAGCGAGATGGCCGAACCGGCCAGTGACTGACCTCGCAACAGCAGCACGGCGCCGACGCCGACGACGATAGCGATGCCGAGGAATCCCAGCGCCTCCAGCGTCGGGGCCAAGGCGGACGTATAGGCCACGGCCTTGATGTTGGCGTCGCGGTTGACCGCATTGCTTTGCCGGAACTGTTCGATATTCGTCTCCTCCCGGCTGAAGGCCTGCACCTCGCGCACGCCGGAGATGCCCTCCTCCAGTTCCGCGTTCACCTCGCCGATGCTCTGACGGGTGACGCGGAACGCCTTGCGCGCTTGGTTGCTGAACCACAGAGTCGCCAGGCCCATCAGCGGCACGACGCTCAGACTGATGAGTGCATAGGCCCAGTTCAGAACGAGCATCTGCCAGATGATCCAGAGGATCAGCAGCACGCTGCTCAGCACCTGCACCAGCGCGAAGCCGACGACCTGCTGGATCGTATCTGAATCGTTGGTGATGCGGCTCATCAGGTCGCCGGTTTCGTTGCGGGCATAGAAGCCGAGCGAAAGCCGGTGGAGGTGCGCAAACAGGCGCACGCGCAGAGCACGCAGAACGTTCTGGCCGGTCCAGCTCATGCCGAAGAACATAATGCCGCCGCTGACGGAGCCAGCCAGATAGAAGGCGGTGATGACCAGCGTCAGATTGAGCAGGCCGCGCACAAGCTCATTGCGGCCAGGATTGCCCGCAGCGACTTCGGGCGCCCACCAGCAGTTGGCCTGGCTGTTGCTTTCGGTCTGCAACTCGATCCCGCCGCCCGTATCGGCGCTGTCCCCGATGACCGCGGGCGCCAGGAAACAGTCCACAGCCTGGCCGATCAGATTCGGCCCGATCACCTGGGTATAGGCGTTGACCGCCATCAGGACGGCGACAAAGATCAGGACCCACCAATAGGGGCGAAAATAACTGCTAAAGCGAGACAGGGTCGCGCCAACGCTCTTTGGCTTCAGCGTCTCCTGCCGTAACATGCGGTCACCGAACATCGGGCACGCTCCTGGTAAGAATAATGCGGCACAAGGTCTGTAAAGGGTGCTGCATCGCGTCTGCTGGCCGCCGCGCTATGCTTCCGCCGCCAGCGGCGCCTCCTCCCCGACCGCCGCGTCCTCCACCAACTGACTATGGTAGATGTCTGTGTAGATCGCGCTGGTGGCCATCAGTTCTTCATGGTTGCCGCGGTCGACGATCCGGCCCTTGTCCAACACAAGAATCTGGTCGGCGTTGACGACCGTGCTGATGCGCTGGGCGATGACGAAGCTGGTGCGGTCCTCCATCAACCGATCCAGCGCATTCTGGATGAGCACCTCCGTCGCCACATCCACGCTGCTGGTCGAGTCGTCCAGGATCAGAATGCGCGGATCGGTCAGGAGCGCGCGGGCGATGGCGACGCGCTGCTTCTGGCCGCCGGAAAGGGTCGCGCCGCGCTCCCCTACCGCCGTCTCATAGCCGTCGAGGAAGCTGACGATGAAGTCGTGCGCCGCGGCAGCTCTGGCGGCCGCCTCCACCTCGGCGTCGGTGGCGTCCGGGCGGCCAAAGGCGATGTTGTCGCGGATGGTGCCGGTGAAGAGATTGGTCTCCTGCAGCACGATGCCAATCTGCCGCCTCATGCTGTCCAGCGTTACATCCCGCACGTCCCAGTCATCGATCAATACCTGTCCCTCGCTCACGTCGTAAAAACGCGGGATAAGATTGATGATCGTCGTCTTGCCGCTGCCGGTTCCCCCCAACAGGGCGACGGTCTCACCAGGCTGCGCCTCCAACGAAATGCTCTGGAGCACCGGGTCGGTGCTGTTGAAATAACGGAAGGTAACATCGGCAAAGCGCACGCGCCCCTGCACCTGCGGCAAGGGCTGCGCGCCGGGTTTGTCGACCACCTCGTTTTCAGCGTTGAGGATCTCGAAGATGCGTTTGGCGCTGGCGGTGGCCTGGCTCATCTGGGCGATAATAAAACCGAGCTGGCCTACTGGAAAGAAGACATAGATCAGATAGAGGCTGAACTTCTGCCACTCACCCAGCGTGAGGGTATCGAAGAGAATCTGCCGCCCGCCAAAGTAGACGACTGCGGCCTGACCCAGATTGGAAATCAGAAAGATAAATGGGAAGAGGAAACTGAAGATTTTCGACACCTGAATGTGCTGATCCATGAGCCGTTGGGCCGCGTCGTCAAACCTGTCCCGCTCCTTTCTCTCGCGCACAAAGGCCTTCACGACGCGGATACCGGCCAGATTCTCCTGCAGGATGGTGTTGAGCGTAGACAGCCGGCGCTGGATTTCGCCGAATAGTGTCTGGGCGATGGAGCCGAAGGCCATGAAGAGCACGAGCGCCACGGGCAGAACCGGTAGAATGATCAATGTCAGCGACCAGTTGGTGAAGGCCAGCACTGCCAGCGAACCGATGAGCAGGACGATCGACTGCACGGCCAGCAACATCCCCTGGCCGATAAACATTCTCAACTTTTCGACATCATCGGTGGCGCGGATCATCAACTGACCGGTGCGGTTGCGGTCATGGTAGCTGAAGGAGAGCCGCTGAATCTTCTCGAACAGTTCGTTGCGAAAGTCGAAGGCCACATCCTGGCTCACCTTCTGGGCCAGGAAGGCCTGCGCGAAGGCGAACAGCCCGCGCGCCAGCGAAAAGACGACGATAAAGAGCATCGCCCAATAGATCACCCCTTCCGGGCTGAAGGCCTGCTCTGTCAACTCTTCGACCGAGAGTGGCACCGCCTCCAGCGCAGCGGCCCGCGCCTCCTCCGTCAGAGCCAGGATCTGCCGGGCGAAAACACTCGCGGTTACGGCGTCAAGGATGTTCTGCACCAACTGAGGCACCACAAGTTGCGCCCCGATGCTGATGAACAGCGAGGCATAGGCCAGCGTTGTCGTGTTCCTGTAGCGGCCCAGATAGCCGATTGCACGGCCCAGATCCTTCATGCTGCCGCCGCGGGGTCCCCGCCCACCCGGACCGCCACCAGGTCTACGAAATGATCTACGTTGGTTCACACGCTACTCCTTGGGGATAGGAATTGGGCATGGCAGGTCAATGACAGGCGACCTGTCCGTTGCCATCCAATTCGCCGCGGCCCTAATCGCGTCCTGATGACAGCATTGAGCGGCGGCCCAAAGAACTATTTTCTTCCCGCTGCAACGATTCTACCAGCTTTGTCAATAGCCCCTGCAACATTTCGCGCTCCGCCGCCGAGAGTTGCTCGACCAGATCGTTGAGGAATTCGAAATGCAGGGGCGTAGACGCACGAATCAGGCTCCTGCTTGCGGGCGTCAGCCGAATACGGAAAGCCCGCAGGTCATCCGGGTCCAGCTGACGCTCGATCAGCTCGGATTCTTCCAATGCACGCAGGTGGGCGCTGATCGTGTTCTTGCTCACACATTGGCTATGGGCCAGATCGGTGGGCGAGAGCGTGGCCTGCCCGTTGCGCTCAGCCAGATACAGGCGGACCAGAATGCGCCATTGGGGCAGCGAGATTTCTTCATCCCTCATGCGCTCGCCCAGAATGCGGTCATACGCCCCCGCGCACATTTTGACCAGCCGCAGAATCTCCATTCCATCAACGTGGGGCACGCCGGACTCGGTCAGAAGTTGGCAGAAGCCGGTCGTCTCGGCATCTGCCAACTTCGCCGAAACGTCCAGCGGATTCGTCCATTGTTCGCTGCGGGGCATGGCAGGGCTGGTTTTTGTCATAAGCAGAATTGTACGGCATCGAACTATATTGCGCAAATCCACAGTCCTGTCACTGCGCGGAGGAGCGTACGTCTTGTCCGACATCAGTTGCGCGCCCCCGGTAACTGTAAATGGGGGCTTCCCAAATTATTCGACAGTTGGGTTGTGCCCTTTCAGCCGATGAGCAAGGATCCACTGAACAGGAATCGACCCATCGTCTGGTATCCTGTGAATCCACATATCCCGAAAATCCTGATTCAGACAACAGTTGCCCAAAAATCCGAGGCACACACCTATCAACGTAACGATTGGCCTAACTCTGTGTTATAGTAGAATACAGACAGATGGCCAAATTTTCAGACAGTTAGCGGGCGGACGGCGAGGGCGCGCCGGCACCGGCAACGAAGGTGGTCAGATGCGCTGCCACTACGCCGTATGAGCGCGAAGGCAAGGTCTGGTCGGGGTGTCCGCATAGGAACGAAACGCATGCATAGCAGCAATGGTCAGCCGCGGCGCGTCGTCATTACCGGCATCGGCGCGGTGACACCGATGGGCCTGTCGATCGACGAGACGTGGGATGGTCTGTTGGCAGGTCGGTCGGGCATCGACACAGTGACGAAGTTCGATACCAGCCAGTTGAATACACGCTTCGCTGGCGAACTGAAGGGTTTCGAACCGAAGAACTATATGGATCGAAAAGAGGCCCGCCGCCTTGATCCCTATATTCAGTATGCGATTGTGGCCACTGAGCAGGCGATCAAAGACAGCCAGATCGATTTCAGCAAAGAGACGCCCTCCGACATAGGCGTGCTGATCGCCAGTGGAACCGGCGGCCTCACCTCCCTGGTCGACAATATCATGCTGACGGAAAAGCGCGGCCTGCGCAAAGTCAGCCCATTTCTGATTCCCAATATGCTGGTGGACAGCGCGGCCGGCAAGATCGCCATCATTTATGATCTGCGCGGCCCCAACTTTTCCGTGGTCAACGCCTGCGCCAGCGGTACGGCAGCCACCGGTGAAGCCTTTGAGTTGATCCGACGCGGCGACGCGCAGGTGATGGTCACCGGCGGCGCGGAGGCCGCCGTGCTGCCGATCATCATGGCCGGCTTTGACATTATGGGCGCCATGAGCCAACGCAACGACGAACCGTCCGCGGCCTGCCGCCCGTTCGACAGCGACCGGGACGGCTTTGTCATGAGCGAGGGCAGCGCAGTTCTGGTTCTGGAACTGCTCGAACATGCCCTCGCCCGCGACGCCCGCATCTATGCGGAGGTAGTCGGCTATGGCAATAGCGCGGATGCCTATCACATGGCCGCTCCACACTTCCACGGCCGGGGCGCTGAAGATGCGATGAATATGGCGCTGCGCAAGGCCAAAGCCTACGGGGTGAAGCGCGACGATGTGGATTACATCAACGCGCATGGAACGAGTACGACACTCAACGACCCCGGCGAAACCAAGGCGATCAAACGGGTTCTGGGCGAACATGCTTACAACGTGAATATCAGCAGCACGAAATCAATGATTGGCCATCTGCTGGGCGCGGCCGGGGCCATCGAGGCGATCATCTGCCTCAAGACGATCGAAGATGGCATGATTCCGCCAACCATCAATCTGGAGAACCCCGATCCATCCTGTGATCTGAACTATACGCCGTTACGGCCTGTAAAGAGGGATGTCGCAGTGACAATGAGCAACAGTTTCGGTTTCGGTGGCCACAACTCATGTCTGATGCTGCGACGGTTTGAGGAGAATGGGGCATGACAGCGCAAGCGCACGAAGACAACGGGACCGGGAGCAACTATGCAGCTGTAAATCTGAACGGCAACGGTCGGTCTGCCGCCATCGACAACGGGCAGCCTGCCGCCGACGGACCCCATCCGGCCGAAGACGCGCAGCAGCCGGTTCTGAACAGGGTGCAACCGCCCTGCTATGCGCAGATCATCGGCTGGGGTTACGAGGTTCCCGAACGGGTCGTCACTAACCAAGATCTGGAACGGATCGTCGATACCAAGGACGAGTGGATTCGCACGCGCACGGGCATTGAGGAGCGGCGGGTCGTCTCCGCGCCCGAGGAGACCAGCGCCTCTCTGGGCACCCACGCGGCGCGCAAGGCCCTTGAGGTCGCCGACGTTCATCCGGCCAAAGTGGATCTGATCATCTGCGCCACCAGTTCGCCGGAACATATCTTCCCTTCCACCGCCAGCATCATCCAGGACAATTTAGGCATCATCCATGCGGGCGCTTTTGATCTGAGCGCGGCCTGCTCCGGCTTTGTGTATGCCCTGAGCATCGCCCGCGGGCAGATCATTGCCGGGGACGCCGAGTATGTGCTGGTCGTCGGCGCGGAAACCCTGAGCCGAATGGTGGACTGGACCGACCGCACGACCTGCGTTCTGTTCGGAGACGGCGCGGGCGCGGTATTGCTGGCCGCCAGTGACGTACCCGGCGGCGTAACCGCTTCCGTGCTGGGCAGCGACGGCTCCGGCGCGGACTTGTTGACGATTCCTGCCGGCGGCAGCGCGGCCCCGGCCAGCCTGGAGACGGTCAGCAGCGGCTCGCATTACATTCAGATGGACGGGCGGGCCGTCTTCCGCTTCGCAACCAGGATTATGGCCGACGCCACGCGCCGGGTGCTGGAAAAGGCCGGTGTCCCCATCAGCGAAGTCGATCTGGTCGTCCCCCATCAGGCGAACAAGCGCATCATCCAGCACAGCGTTCTGCGGCAGTTGCGAATCCCGGAAGACAAAGTCTATGTGAACGTCCACAAGTACGGCAACACAAGCACTGCCAGCATTCCCATCGCGCTATGCGAAGCGATCGATGAAGGCAAGGTCGCGCCGGGGGACAATCTTGTGTTCGTCGGCTTTGGCGCCGGCCTGACCTGGGGCGCATGCGCGGTCAAGTGGAGCGTGCCGGTGGAACAGCCGGAATCGACCTGGTGGAAGAATACCCAGCGGCAGGCGACCTACCAGGCGGCCGCAGCCCGCTCGAAGTGGAAGCGCGCCATTCGCCGCATCTACAGCCAAGTGGAGCCGCGCGCAATGGCGCGACGCCCGCAACGCAGATCGGAAGATGAACAGCCGACACCGTAACCCGGCACGCACGCGCCGCCATTCCTCTGCCCATACGCCCCATACCGTTTCAATCCCCAGCTATCTCCCTGTCGGGCCGAACTCTGTTCCGGCAGAAAGGGGGCGGGGCAGTCTATCTTTGTGATGGGCGCCCGCCGGTGGTGACCACATGTGGTCGGACCGTTGAACCAGCAAGGAGCAACTCCTATGATCCAGACAGTTATCACCGGTGAGCGGCAGGTCGCTTTTCACGAGATGCCCGATCCCCAGCCTAAAGCCGATTGGGCGGTTGTCAAAGTCCATGCCTCGGCGCTCTGCACCGAATACAAATCCTGGCTGAGCGGCCAAAGTCAGGCGGTCATTGGTCACGAAGGCGTGGGCGAGGTGGTGGCGGTCGCTGAGCGGGGGCCGGTCGAAGTCGGGGATCGGGTCGTGATCCTGCCCCAATTCTCCTGTGGCCGCTGTCACCACTGCATGGGCGGAGACTATATCTACTGTGAAGACAGCCACGATTTCGCCGGTCTGCATGGCTCGACGGCCGGCGCAGGCACGTTTGCCCATTACGCGCTCAAACCGACTTGGCTGCTGCCAAAGCTCCCCGACGACGTGAGCTATGCGCAGGCGACCATGGCGATCGACGGGGTCGGCGCCTCCTTCGGCGGATTCGAAGCCATCGGCGTCAACTCACAGGACACCGTGCTGATCACCGGTCTGGGGCCGGTGGGGCTGGGCGCAGTCGTCAACGCCTGCTTTCGCAATGCCCGTGTCATCGGCGTGGAGCCGGCCCCCTGGCGGGCCAACCGGGCGCTGGAGATGGGCGCCGAAACTGTGCTCGATCCCAACGACCCGGATATTCTGCAAAGAATTCGCAGCTTGACCGAGGGCCGGGGGGTGGACTGCGCAATCGACTGTTCCGGTCGGGTCTCGTCGGAGCGCCTCTGCATCAACGCCACCCGCCGGCGCGGACGCGTCGCCTTTGTCGGCGAATGCCGCGACGATCTCACGATTCAGGTCAGCTTGGACCTGATCCGAAAAGGGTTGACCATAGTCGGCTCCTGGCTTTACAACATGGGTGACTACACGAAAGTGATGAAGGTCATCCGCGAATCTCCCCTCATCGATCTGCTCATCAGCCATCAGTTGCCGATGAGCCAGATTCAGACGGGATTCAGCCTGCTGGCGCAAGGTGAGGCCGCCAAGATTGTCGTCGACCCGTGGGCGTAGCAAAATGATCCCGCTGTTAATCCACTGTCCGTTGCTCAGCGCTAGGGAGTAGACAAGACATGAAGATCTCAATTCCGCCCAAATTTCGAGGCAGCCAACTCGATACAACGCCGGATGCGTTCGGTACGTTGCGCCGGTCTAGCGATGCCGTTTCGGACATGAAGGAGTTGCGATGGCGCTTTGAGCAGGACGGCTATCTCTTCTTGCCCGGTCTCCTGGATCGCCATCAGGTTCTGGATGCCCGGCTCGCAATGCTAAGGAGACTTGAGGCCGCGGGCTGTCTGGACCCGGACTATCCCCTGCAAGATGGCGTTGCCCGCGCCGACTTTGACAATCCATTCATGTCTGACCTGGTCAAGGACAACGCCCCGTTGCTCAAACTGCTCTATGACGGCCCCATGATGGCCTTCTATGAACGATTCCTGGGCGGGGAGGTGCGCCACTTCGACTATACCTGGTGTCGCTCCAAGCCGCCGGGCGACTCGACGGCCACGCCTCCCCATTACGATATCGTCTTCATGGGCCGCGGCACGCAACGGCTGTATACGAGTTGGACACCGCTGGGCGACATGCCGATCGAGATGGGAGGGCTGATGATCCTGGAAAACTCCCATCGCATCGAGGAGGTAAAGTCCGATTACGGCCAGTTGGACGTCGATGCCTACTGCACCAACTATCCCGACGCCGCCGAGATCGAATCAGGGGAGAAGTTGTGGCAGCATCCCACTGGCGGGGCCTACTCCCTGGATGCCATTGACGCGCGGGCCGAATTGGGCAGACGCTGGCTGACGACCGAATATGCGATGGGCGATCTGCTCGTCTTCAGCATGTACACCATGCACGCCAGCATGGACAATCAGACCAACCAGATCCGCCTCTCCACCGATACGCGCTATCAACTGGCTTCCGAACCGGTGGACGAACGCTGGATCGGCGAAAATCCGATCGCCCACGGGCTGCAATCCAAACGCGGCATGATCTGCTGACCCATCGGTCGCAACTGAACTCCACACGACACACGGGAAGAGTTTCTGATGCCATCATTGCAACAGGCATTTTGGGAGATGGACGTATACGGCTTCACAGTGCTGGAGGGGGTACTCAGTCCGGCGGAGGTGAAGGCTTTGCGCGCCTCGCTGGCCGAGTGGGCAGCGAGACTCGGCGACGAGCAGCGTTTCCTGGGCCAGGCCGGCCATGTGAGCAATCTGCCGACGCTCGACCCGCTCTACCACCCGCTCGTCGATCATCCCCGCACGCTGCCGGTCATCGAACATGTGCTGGGCAAGCAGATCATTCTGGGCAGCTTCAACGCGCGCATCGTCCGCCCCGGCGATCCGGTGCAGGGCCTGCACAGCGATATCCGCGCCGACCTGCTGACAATGGGATCCCCGGTGATGGTCAATACGGTCTGGCTGCTGGATGATTTCACGCCTGAGAACGGCGCTACCCGCATCGTGCCCGGCTCCCACAAAAGCGGGATGGCCGGGCCGCCGGAAGGGATGGATGTGAAGCATGTCTTCCAGCTGGTTGCGCCGGCCGGCAGTGTGCTCGTCTTCAATGGCCAGTGCTGGCATGGCGGCGGAGCCAATCGGACTCAGACCGACCGCCATGCGCTCTTCGGTCACTACCGCAAGAATGCGCTGATCTTCCAGGTCGATCCCCACGACGGCTTCAAAGAAAGCTGGCTGGACGACCTGACCCCCCGCCAACGGGAACTCCTGCGCATGGACAACGGCCTCGCCGCGCCCCACGCGGCCGACAGCCACCTGCGCGCCTCGTTTTCGCGCGGCAAGAAGATCGAATGATGTGCCTGATTTTGGGGATGAACTGTTGTGCAATGGGGATCCGTAGCCCGTGCAGGGACTCCTGTTTTCGAATTGAAATGAATTGGCAATCCGCTAATAGTCAGATGCGCTTGACGCAAAGCGAGGACCCTCCCCTCAGGGGCGAGGCGTGCCCTGTGTAATTTGAGCCTGATTACAAGGAATGATCGCCGTTCTCAGGAGTAATGCCAAGAGCGCGCAGTTGGGCAGCGAGCCGATCGGCTCTATTCCTCTCCTGCTCAGCGTTTTCTTCGCCGGTTTGAATCAGTGTGCCGGACGCGTCGTGCCAGCGTAGCCATGTCGCTTCATCTCCTTCGAATTCGCCCCGCCACAACTGCAAGCCCAAGCCCACGCCCGGCAGAATGTCGGCTGAACGCGGCGCGTACACGCCGGAAGAGAGTTCAAAGACGCGCAACTGATCATCCTGCACCTGCTTCTGCGGATCGAAAATCACGTAGTAAGGCACGCCAAAGGAGACGTACCGAACTGATTTACCGCCGGTCTCGCCCCCTTCGATGTTCGACACGACCTCGATCGCAACATCGGGCGGCTTGCCGTACACCCACATGAAATAGCTGCGACCCGGCTTCGACCACCAGTCCGGCGGACGTTTGACATCAAGGCTGAGGAAGACATCGGGCACGATGGGCGGTTCTTCCGACGTGAGGAAGACCCCGACATTGGCTGCTGCCACAAAAGAACGCCCGCTTCCTGGACCTAGCCAGGAGGCATACAGAGAATGGGTGAGCAGGCGTTGTTGTTTCTCGGAGAACATATTATCCACGGGGGTGTCGTCCTCAGTAACAAGATGCTCGATGGCAAGATCATCTTTCGGTGACCGAGTTGCAGTCGCGACTGTCGTTTTATCTGAGCGCGGTGTCACAGCCGGCTCCCTCTCTTCTGCAGGTTCCAGCCCCGAAGAGGGCGCTGACCGCGGAGAGACAGTGATTTCAGTCATTTGATTTTCCTGATTTGACTACAGATTAGAAGTGAAGCGTGAGAAGGATTCACTCTCCTCTTTCCTCTTCACTCTCTTAAAAAGCCGGTTTCCATGGTGAACGCACATCAGATCGATGGCATCTTCACGTCCTGCCACGCATCCTGTCCCCTCGGCTCGAACCGCTCCAGGGCCCCGATCTCGGCAACCAACTGACGGCCCTCGTCAAGATGCGCCAGTTCGCCCAGGCTGATCAGTTGCACCAGCGCGTTGCCGATAACCGTCGCTTCGCTCGGCCCGGCCAGCACCGGAATGCCCGTGGCGTCAGCTGTGAGTTGGTTGAGCAGCCGGTTGCGGGAGCCGCCGCCGACCACGTGAATGACTTCAATCGTCCGCCCGGTCAGGGTCCGCAGCTCGAACAGCACATCGCGGTAGGCCAGGGCCAGGCTCTCGAAGACGCAGCGGGTCATGGCGGCGTCGCTCTGCGGGCGCGGCTGACCGCTCTGCGCACAGAAGTCTTGAATGTGAGCGGGATGATCGCCGGGGGGCAGGAAGCGGTCGTCGTTGGGATCGACGAACGAGCGCAAGGGTTCGGCCGATTCCGCCAGGGAGACCAACTCCGGGTAGGAGTAGGCCCGCCCAGAATTTTCCCAGGTAGCCCGGCACTGCTGCAACAGCCACAGGCCCATCACATTCTTGAGCAGCCGGAAGGAGCCGTAGACGCCGCCTTCATTGGTCGCGTTGACGGCCAGAGCCGCTTCGCTGACCACTGGATGCGCCACCTCCAGACCGACGAGACTCCAGGTGCCGCTGCTGACATAGGCGAAGTTCTCCGTCTGCGCGGGGACGCCAGCCACCGCGCTGCCCGTATCGTGGCAGGCCGGCGCAATGACGGGGATGCCCTCGAACGTGCCCAGGCGCGTTCCCGGCTGCACGACTTCCGGGAAGAGGTGGAGGGGAATACCGAGCCTGTCCAGCATCCCGTCGGCCCAGGAGCGGGTAAAGGGGTTGAGCATCTGCGTCGTAGTGGCATTGCTGAATTCGCAGACCTGCGCGCCGCTCAACCAGAAGTTGAGCAGGTCCGGCACGGTCAGAAAGCGCGCCGCGATCTGCAGATGGGGCGAACCGCTTTCTACCAGGCTCATCATCTGGTAGAGCGTATTGATCGCCATGAACTGAATGCCGGTCTGCGCGAACACCTCTGCTTTGGGCACGCGTGCGAAGACTGCCTCCATCATGCCCTCTGTGCGGCCATCCCGATAGCAGACCGGGTTGCCGATGAGATCACCGTTGCCGTCCAGCAGGCCGAAATCCACGCCCCAGGTGTCCACGGCCAGGCTGGCAGGAGCGGCTGCCTGCGTTCTGCTGCGGGCGATGCCGTCCTGCACCTCCCGCCAGAGGCTGAGAATATCCCATTGCAGCGTGCCGTTGACGGTCAGCGCGTGGTTGGGGAAGCGATGCACCTCCTCCAGTCGCAGACCGGAGCCATCGAAATGCACGGCCATCACCCGGCCGGACTCTGCGCCGATGTCGATGGCCAGAACGGTCGCGCGTTCTCTTGTCATAGGGTGTCCCGATCCGTGTCATCCTCGCGGGGAGGGGGAGGGCTCCTGCTGCGCAAGTTCCGGCGGTCAGTCTCGTTGCGACAGCACATTCTTCTCGTACTGACGAATCTCTTCCAGAAAGGACATGCCCACAGGCACATCCTGCTGCAGGCAGTGATAATCCCAGACCGCGGCGTGCGGCATCGCCTTCAACTCTTCCATCAGCGCCAGGCGCGTGGTGTAATCGACATTGCGCTCGATCGCCTGCATCGCCTCCCTCGGCTCCAGCAGGGCCAGCAGCAGCGCCCGCAGGGAGTTGCGCGTGCCAATCGCCCACGCCGCCACCCGGTTGATGCTGGCGTCGAAGAAATCCAGCCCGATATGCACGCGATCCAGATGGCCGCCGCGCACGATCTCCTGCATGATCGCCTGCAGCTCGTCGCTGAAAGTGACGACATGGTCGCTGTCCCAGCGCACGCCCCGGCTCACGTGCAGGATCAACTCCGGCACGAAAAGCAGACAGGCGGAAATCTTGTCGGAGATCACCTCCGTCGGGTGGAAGTGGCCCGCGTCCAGGCAGAGCGCCTGCCCATTCTGAGTAGCGTAACCCAAATAGAACTCATGCGAGCCGACAACGTAACTTTCCGAACCGAGGCCGAACAGTTTGCACTCGATGGCGTCGCGATTGTGGCGGGGATCGATCTCCTTCTCGAATATCTGATCCAGGGCATCTTTCAACAGCCGCCGCGGCGTTGTCCGGTCGCACGGTGTGTCCTTCAGGCCGTCGGGAATCCAGATATTCGTAATCGCCGCCGTGCCCAACTCCTGCCCGAAGAACGCCCCAATCTCCCGGCAGGCAATGCAGTGCTGGATCCAGAACTGGCGGATGTCGTTGTCGTAGGAGGCCAGAGTGAAACCGTCGTCGGCCAGCCGGTGGGAGAAGAGCGTCGGGTTGAAGTCGATGCCGTGCCCGTTCTCTTTGGCCCAATCCGCCCAGCCCTGAAAATGGCGCGGCTCGATCTCGTTGCGGGCCGGTCTGTCGTCCGTGTCCAGATACATGGCATGAAGATTCAGGCGGTGGCTACCGGGGATGACGCTATAAGCGATATCCAGATCGCTGCGCAGTTCGGCCACGGTGCGGGCGCGCCCCGGGTAGTTGCCGGTCGCCATCAGGCCGCCGCCCAGCCCCCGCCCCATCTCCTCAAAGCCGAGAACGTCGTCGCCCTGCCAGCATTGGAGGCTGATGGGGACGCCGCGCAGCGTAGTCAGCGCCTGCTCCGTGTCCACACCGATGGCCGCGTAGCGTTCGCGCGCCAAGGCGTAGGCGTCTTCGATCTGTTTCGATGTCGTAGCAAAGTTCATAGGCAAATCCATGTTGACAAGAACGTCGTAATTATTTCTTTCCCATCTGGCGACCAAATATCACAGCAAGACGGACTAATACAGTTAGATTTCTTCGTACATTCCGTCTCTTCGTTGGGTTTAACAGTTCGGTTGCTGTAGCCGTTAGTCCTCGATACGCACCGTTTCACCAGGGCCATCCAACAGTAATTGCAGCCGATTGAGCACGTCCCTACCCAAGATGACTCCGTCGCCCCATTCGTCGCAGATGAATTCTATGCCAGGCAGAAGCAATGTACCGAACAGTAACAGATCCCCCCGATAAATCTCCACTTGCTCTGAATCTTCCCGCAAGTGAGTTCGTACCACTGCTGTATAGGTTATTGGCAAGTCCAGTTCACGGATAATGGCTCTAGCAACGAAAGTTCCATCTGATCCCGTATCAATAAGCGCTTCATACGGGACGCTGCGATTCGAATTGGCAGATGCAGCAATCTGGACAGACACAGTTGGCGCAGGAGGATAATATGCGTAGTTATAGGCAGTTGTACTCATCTGCTTACAATACGCCCACCGTAAATCTTGAATTCCCGCGGCCCTTCGGCAGGAATAATCGCAACGGCTGTGGAGCCATAACGACTGCGCACCCGCCGGTGCAGAGCATCCACATCCGCGTCGCTGTCAACGACCTGTTCGTTGTGTAGCGCAACATACTGACCTGCGTAGCGGGCGCGCGTGTTTAGCGAGCGCGAAAGCCACCAACTCTGCTCCTCTTGGATCTTTCGGCGCTGTCGCTGCGCTCGCTCTTCCCACATCATCTCCTCCAGGTAAGCCGCCACAGAGAGACCCTTCTCCTCTGCTGTCTGTTGAAGCTGCTGTGCTAGAGATTCTGAAATTGGCAGGTCTGTCATCGTCCTCCGGCTCCGCTTTCCACCGCCACCACCACCTTGAAGTCGTTGCGCAATTCGTGGAGCAGGCGGTCGCTAACCGTGCAGAACTCGTTGGGGAAGGTGAGCTGATGACGAGAGCCATTGGTTTCCATCACGACAACGAACTGATCGCGTCCTCTCGGATCGCGCACCGCGTCGAAAATCTCCCGCAGCCGGTACTTGTCGCGGTCGAACTGGCCGCTGCGGCTGAACGTGATGTGCAGAACCTGGCTGGAGTTCGGGGAAACAGGCCGACCCGCCGCGACGGGAACTGTTCTTTCTTGCCGTCGGCGCGGCCCTGCATCCTCTTCTACAGGATCAGGGCTGCGCGCACCGGCGGGCGGTCCTCCATTGGTCATCGGGGACTGGACACTGGCCGCCGGTTTTTCCGTGTCTGCGCCGCTTTGTGCCGAATCCTCACCCGCCTCCGGCTCGTCAGACCTGCTTTCTGCGCGCTCCTCTCCCTCTTGGGCAGCGCTCCACAACGGGCCATTGCCCTCCGGCTTTTCCTTCGCCACCATGCCGGAGGTGAGGAGCGGCTCAGCGTAGGGCGCAGACTCGGCCGGTTCGCCCGCTTCTTCGGTTGCCGCGTCACTGTCAGTTTCCGCCGACACCTCGTCAGCCATTTCGACCTCATTGGGAGGTTCCGCAAAATTCATGGAAGGGTCGTCGTCGAGAATGCCATCCGGCGGCGGCGGCATGAACTGCGCGTCGCTCCCGTTGGCGACAGGATCGACGCCGAACGGGGGTTGGGCCGCGGCGGCGTCTGCCGTGGCGCTCCAACGACCGGTGTCGTCCGTCTCGCGCTCGTCGGCTTTCGCCAGCCCGAACTCGACCGCGATTTGCAGCGTGTCCACCAGAACGCTGGTGCGTCCATTGCGGGCCTGGGCCTTCCCCTTCACCATCACAACCCGCTCCTCTTCCAAGGATTCCTTGAACGCTTCATACGCCTCCGGGAAGAAGACCGCTTCACACTGTCCCTGCATATCCTCCAGTTGGACAAAGGCCATCTTGTCGCCCTTCTTGGTGACCGTCGTGCGGATCGAGGCGAGCATCCCGACCAGGGTCACATTCTTGCCGTCATGCCCCTCGTTCAGCTCCGCGCAGGGGCATGTGATGAAACGACTCAGGTCCACGTTCAACTGCTGCACCGGATGGCTGCTGACATAGACGCCGAGCAACTCCTTCTCCCACTGGAATCGCTCCCGGTTGCTCGTCTTGGCTTGCCCCGTTGCCGCGTGATCCGGCAGCCGAATGGGAAACTGTTCCGGCTGTGCGCTCCCATTGGCGTCGCTCAACAGATCGAACATCGACAACTGGCCGCTCTCCCTGGCGCTGTGGGTCGCGGCCGAACGGGCGATACACTGATCGATCACGTCGAGAAGCTGGCGGCGAAGTTCCCCCTTTCCCCGCTTGACCTGCTGGCCAAAGCGGTCGAAGGCGCCCACCTTGATCAGACATTCAAGCGAGCGCTTGTTCACCTGCCGCAGATCGACGCGGTCGCACAGGTCCTCCAGGTTGAGGAAGGCGCCGCTCTCGCCGCGCACGTCCAGAATTGCCTGAACCGGGCCGACGCCCACATTCTTCACCGCGGCCATGCCAAAGCGGATGGCCGCCCCTTCGGTTACGGGGAACTGAAATGCAAGAGTGGGATCCTTGGGCAGCGTCTCCTGCTCCGCGTCTGCAGGCCGATCCTGAATCGCGAAATCCAGGCCGCTGTGGTTCACGTCCGGCGGCAGCACGTGAATGCCCATCCGGCGGCATTCCTGGATAAAGTTGATCACCTTTTCGGTCTTGTCCCGCTCCACAAGCAGGAGCGCCGCCATATACTCGACCGGATACAACGCTTTCAGATAGGCGGTCTGCACAGTGATGACCGCGTAGTCGGCTGCGTGCGCCTTGTTGAAGCCGTAGCGGCCAAAGTACTCGATGTCCGCATAGATGGCTTTGGCCGCGCTGCCTGAGATGCCGTTTTTGCCGCAGCCGCTGATGAACAGATCCTTGTGATACTCGATCTTGGAGGCGTCTTTCTTGCTGATCGCGTGCCGCACCAGATCGGCCTCGCCAGGCGTATACCCGGCCAACTGGTTCAGAACCTGAATAACCTGCTCCTGATAGACGATGATCCCGTAGGTCTCCGCCAGGATCGGCTCCAGGGCGGGATGTTTGAACTCTGCCTCCTCTTCGCCGTGCATCCGCCGAATATAGTTCGGAATATACTCCATCGGCCCTGGCCGATAAAGAGAGATGGTGGCGATAATGTGCTCGAAGGCGCTGGGCTTCATCTCCGTCAGCACACGCCGCATTCCCTGGGATTCCACCTGAAAGACGCCGCTCACTTCACCGCTGGACAGAAGCCGGAAGGCCTGTTCAGCCGCCGCGCCCTCGAAGGGAATATTGTCCAGGCCGTACTCGATGCCATGATTCTCCCTGATCAGACGGCAGGCCTCCCGCATGACGGTCAGCGTGCTCAGGCCCAGGAAGTCGATCTTCAGCAGACCGAGCGACTCTAAGACCGGGAATTCGAACTGCGTGATCGTCTCTGTAATCGACCCCTTGGAGCCGCGCATCAACGGCGTGTAATGGGTCAGCTCTTTATCGGCGACAATCACCGCCGCCGCGTGGATGCCGGCGTGCCGGGCAACGCCCTCAAGCTGCATGGACGTGTCCAACAGGTTCCGTTCCCATCCATCCTTTTTGTAGAGTTCCTCCAACTCCGGTTCGTAGAACTCATTGCCTTCGGTCAACACATCCTGAATCGTCGCCGGTTTGCCGGGCATCGCCGGAATCATCTTGGCAATCCGATCCACATCATCCAGGGAGATATCCTGGGCGCGCCCCACATCGCGAATGGCGGCGCGGGCCTTCATGCGCCCGAAGGTAGCGATCTGGGCAACCTGATCGCTGCCATACTTTTCGACAGTGTAGCGGATCACCTCTTCCCGTTGGTCGTCCGGGTAGTCGAGGTCGAAATCCGGCATTGTTACGCGGCCGGGGTTCAGAAAACGCTCGAAAATCAGATTGTTGTGCAGCGGGTCCAGGCCGGTGATGCCGATGCTGTAGGCCACCAGGGAGCCGGCCCCGGAGCCGCGCACGTTCCACCAGATGTTGCGGCTGCGGGCAAAGTCGCACAGATCCGCCACAATCAGGAAGTAAACATCGAAGCCCATCTCGTGGATGATGCGCAGTTCCCGCTCTTTGCGCTCCTGCAACTCTTCATCACTGGCCCGTTCGCCGTACAGCCGCTGTATCCCTTTGTCCGTCAGATGGCGCAGGTAGGTCTCGTAGTTGAAGCCGTCCAGGACGTCAATGTCCGGCAGATGATAGTTGTCATCCTCCAGATCGACATCACACATTTCGGCGACAAGGAGCGTATTGTCAAAGGCCGAGGCGGGCAGATCGAGCAGCGGACGGAAGGTATCTTCCATCTGTTGGCGGCTCTTGAGGAAGTAGCTCTGATCACTGAGCCGCATCCGTTTTTCATCGTTCAATCTGGTGTTGGTCTGCACGCACAGCAGCACTTCGTGGGGGGAGGCATCGCTCTCGCTCACGTAGTGAACATCATTGGTCACTAGCAGCCCCAGGCCGAACTTGTCCGCCCAGGGGACGAGCGTTCGATTCACCTGCTGCAGTTCGGGTATGTTATGCTCCTGCACCTCTACGAAAAAGTTCTCTTTGCCGAAGAGATCCGCATACCAGCCCAAACGCTCGTAAGCCTCTCTCTCTTTGCCCTGCATCAGCAGATTCGGCACCTCTGCGCCCAGGCATCCGGTCGTGCATAGGATGCCCTCGGCGTGCGCGGCCAGAAAGTCATGATCCACACGGGGCTTGTAATAGAATCCATCCGTATAGCTATTGCTGACAATCTTCAGGATATTCCGATATCCGGTCATATTCCTGGCCAGCAGCAGCAGGTGATAGTTCTCTCTGTCGAATTGGGGATCCCGCCCGCCCATGGGCCGCTGCCAAAGGGTCTGATAGGCCTCCACGCCGATGATCGGTCTGATGTCGGCGTCTCTGCACGCGCGGTAGAAGTCGATGACCCCGTGCATCGCCCCGTGATCAGTCAAGGCCAGCGCAGAATGCTCCAGACGCCCGGCCTCTTTCACCAAGTCGTCAATGCGGCCCAAGCCGTCAAGGAGCGAATACTCGGAATGGGTATGCAGATGGACAAAGTCTTTGGACATAAGAGGGTTGAGAAGTCAGACGGGAGAAGGCGAGGCCCAACGCCCGCGCCGGCACACGGATACTTACTCAATCATACATCAGATCCGCTACCGCAAACAACGCGCACAGAGTGCGAAGCGGCAACGCATTCACCAACTATTCCGCATCCAACTGCTCCGGCGTCAGTTGATGCCAAAACAGTTCGCCGGATTCAATACAGTCCCGAATTCGGTCGTCCTGATGCAGGCCGGAGACGACCGCAAAAGAGCGTTTGCCAGTAAACCTTGTCAGAAACTCTGCGTTGCGGATGGCCCTGCTCGTATCTCTCCCGTTGGCAGTGTACGAGATTTCCACGGCGACGTAGCAGATCTCTCCGTCCTGCGCCGTGGCTTCCATGATCAGATCGGCCACGCGAAAACTCCTCAAATCGCTGACGAGAATGTTGGCCGTGTCGGCCGCTTCAATCAAATCAAAGAGGTCTTCCCGCGTGAAAGTCTTCGTTCGTCGCAGGCCCAGGTCGCGGGCGATAATGGCGGCGTCTTCAAGCGCTGCATTCCTGGCATGGGCACCCTTCAACTGCCCCAAATCGTCGGTGATTCTCTTCAGCATGACATCGTGTCGCTCTAAGCTGGCGTCAACCGCATCGAAACGAGCATCATGCCCATCTAACCGGGCGTCAACCGCATCGAAGCGGGCATCGACAGCATCGAATCGGGCATCGACAGCATCGAAGCGGGTGTCAACCGCATCGAATCGTCTATTCGTGCTTTCCACGAACTGATGCACATGCGCCTTGAACTCGCGCATCTCTTCCGCAAACTTGGCAAGCGTGTGGGGCAGTTCCAGCACCTCGCGCGTCAGCAGGCGGGCGCGCAGGGCTTCAAGCCACTCGGGGTGGTCATCGAGGACCTGAATCAGATCCTCCATCGTGTTGATCGTAGCCACAACCGCTCCTCCGCAATAGAACTACTCAGGCAAAAAACCTTTCTTCACGCCCAATTTTCCGGCGCAGGTCAATGATTCTCCGCTCTTCCCGTCGCACACGTGTTCTTGCCCATCATCATACCCCATCCCGCCGCCGCTAACAAAGCCTCTCCCGCGCCGAAAACGGGAAGTGCGGCTTCCTCGTCTCTCATTCCTCTATTGCGGCACATATGTTCCTCTAACCTTGCGCTGACTCCTATCTAATGTTCGCCCGCTATGCTTATTCATGTACGTGGCAGTCAGGCAGCCACACGGACATTCACACAAGACGGTAGGATTTTCATAGCGCCCCATTAGAAAAACGGCGGCGCATTGCAAAACTTCAGGAGGCACAATATGAGTAGAATTGTACGATGGGACCCGTTCCGTGAGATGGTTTCGGTGCGCAATCAGATGGATCAACTCGTTGGCGATATCCTGCGCGAGCCGACTGGATTGGAGAGCAACGGCGACAGAGGCCACATCCGCCTGGCGCTGGATGTGTCCGAGGATGATCACAACTATAGCGTGAAGGCGTCCTTGCCCGGAATCGACGCGGCGGACCTTGACATCAGCTTTTCGGAGAATACTCTGACCATCCAGGGCGAGACCGAGGCGGAGAGTGTGGACGAGAACGCAAAGTGGCGCCTGCGTGAGCGGCGCTTCGGCAGATTCATGCGCAGCATCACCCTGCCGGCTGCGGTCAATACCGACGACATCAGCGCCGACTATGAGGATGGTGTCCTCACCCTGACCCTGCCGAAGGCTGAAGATCTGAAGCCCCGCAGAATTACGGTACGCGTTACGGGAGATAACGCGGTCGCAGCCTAGACCGTTCCCTGTCTCCACCTAGGTGAAAGTCGCTTGTACAGACTCCGGCTGCACATGGGCCGGAGTCTTCTCTTGTTCTTCTCTTCGTCGGAAAGGAGGTGGAACCCCGACAACGAGTGTAGACTCTGCCGGGGCCCCTAAGGAGGAAGGAAGAAGAATGGTCATGGCCGAAGCGTTTGTAGCGCCGACCCCACACGACGCCTGCTTGACACCACTTGAGACAACTATACGCCATTCCCCTCCGCCGCACACTATGCAAATTGCATAATGTTTTCAATGTTTCGCTGGATGGTTTGCCCGCATGCCCCGGCGGAATAGAAGACTCTCACCACCCAAATGTAAAACTTGCACAGTCACGCGGCCTGACCGGGTGCATCCCAGATTTGGGGTTGTCCAGAGTAGCGGGCTGAGCATCCCAGTGTAACTCCCCAGAGGTAGCCAGAAACTCGCCCCCATTTTGGGATGCACCCGCCTTACCGCAGGAGTCCTCCGATCTGCGCCGACTGTGTTAAAATAGGGTCGCAGGTTCGAATCCACTGAGGACACGTTGACATGACAGAAGCAACCGTCCCGTTGACCGCGCGCGTCGCTTGCGCCGGTTGAGCCTCCAAGCTCCCGCCGGGGGCGTTGTCGCAGGTCGTGCGACAGTTGGCTGCGGTCTTCCCACAAGTCGAATATCCCGATGTGCTCATCGGCCTGGGCAAGCCGGACGATGCGGCTGTCTATCGTCTGGATGACGAACGCGTTCTCATTCAGACGACCGATTTCTTCACGCCTATCGTTGACGACCCCCGGCTGTTCGGAGCGATTGCCGCCGCCAACTCCATGAGCGACGTTTACGCGATGGGCGGCGAGGTGCGCGTCTGCCTCAATATCGCCGGCTTTCCCGAAGATCTGCCGTCCGCGATCATCGCCGAAATCCTGGCGGGCGGCGCCGCCAAAGTGCAGGAGGCCGATGCAGCCATCGCCGGTGGCCATACAGTGACGAATCCCGAGCCATTCTATGGCCTGAGCGTCACCGGCATCGCCTCGCCCCATTCGCTGATTCGCAAAGGGAACGCAGCGGCAGGCGATCATCTGGTTCTGACAAAACCTCTCGGCACCGGCATCATCACCACCGCAGCCAAGTTGACCGGGGCAGGGGAAAACGCGCAAGCCCGCCAAGCGCGGCGCGCGCTGGGCAAACCGGACCTCGATCCATCCCATCTGGAGAACGCCATCGTCTCGATGACCCGCCTGAACCGGGCCGCGGCCAAAGCCGGCCGCGCCGCGGACGTGCGCAGTGGGACGGATATCACCGGTTACGGTCTGTTGGGCCATGCGGTCGAACTGGCATCGGCATCTGCGGAAGACGCGTCAATTCGGCTCCAGATAGAGACGGCGCGCGTCCCGGCCCTGCCCGGCGTATTCGACTATATTGAGGCAGGCTATCTCACACGGGGAAGCGCCCGCAATCCGGAGCATTTTGGCGCCAATGTCTCCTCGGCTGCCACCGTGACCGCTGCGCGCAAGACGCTATTGTGGGAGGCCGAGACAAGCGGAGGGCTTCTGCTGGCAGTTCCGCCCGCAGGTTTCAATCGGTTCCGCACCGTCTGCGAGGGGGAAGAACAGCCCTTTTGGGAGATCGGGAGCGTCGTGCCGGCGCAGGCGGGCCAGCCTGTCATCGAACTCCTATGAGAGAATGCCTTACCGCGTGCGCCTCTCACCCACTCTTAACGCAATTCTGAATACGCAACGCCGTAAAACGCGGGCCTCCTATGTGGACGCGCTTCAGGCCTCATCGTCTGCGCGCCGCGCCGGCGGGGGTTCCGTCTCCGCCTCATCGGTCAGGGAACTGGCTTGGGGCCGCGCCCACTGCTCACTGCTCCAATCGGTTCTCTCGTCTCCGCTATTCACCTCTGGTTCCTGGCCCGTATGTGCGGAATAGTCGGCGAAGTCATAGTATTCGTCCTCCCCTTGCCCCGCCTGCCTACCTGACCGCGGGGGCGGCAACGGATCCTCATCATAGCCGCCGTCCCGGCTTCGGGGTAGTGCATCATCTGCGTAGAGCAGTTCGCGCTCTTCGGCAGCGCTGTCAGCAAGGCTGTCGGTCGCATCCGGTTCGGGTGCAGGCGCACCGGTCAGCACGCTGACCGGCGTCGAGATCGCAGACATCGGCGTCCGCGACCGCACCGGTGTCGGCGCCAGAGTCCGGTTCACTTCCCAAGCTCGCAGGCGGACTGTGGCCATTCCCAGCAGAGCCAATCCCAGCAGGGCATAGATACCCAGAGCCACGACGACCAGCAGAAGGTTGACCAGACCCATCAGGGAAAAGTCGCCGACCACGCTTCCGAGTTGGGCTGGCAGGAGATCAGAGGCCAGTAACTGGCCGCGCAGGAAAAATCCCAACGCGGCGTAGACACCCACTGCGATAACTGTCATCACCCAGTTGCTCAATACCGCCAGAAGATAGTCCCCGCCGGTGCTCCCAAACTGTATCTGCTGGTCATCCAGGGAAACATTGGTCAGAACCTGGCGGCGCAGACGGTTGCGGCCCCAGTAGTAGTAGATTCCCAGTGTGAGCGGCGTAAAGAGGACGAGCAGGAGCCACTCCCAGAAAATGTCAACTGTTTTGCCTTGATAGTCCATGCGCTGGCCATTAGGCATGAGCGTGTGGGCATATTGCCAGCGCAGCATCCTCGTCGCAGAGAAACCGAGAATGATGTACAGCCCCAGGGTGATCAGCGTGTAGAATCCGATGATGATGAACTGGACAAAAACCTCTGCCCCGGAGCCGTCGAACTCCAACTGTTGGTCCTCGAAATATGTGTTCTCGGTGATGATCCGTTGCCAGCGAGCATATCCCCAGGGCACATAGATGCCCGCAGTAAACCCTGTAAGAATCGCAATCAGAATCAGATTTCCATAAACATTCAGCCAGCGGCCGCGGAACTCCAGATTGGTAGGCATGGCAGAACCCTTCCGTGCAAGAAACGATCAATAGAAGGCCGGGGAAAGTCGTACAGAGCAACGATCTCAGTATAGCCCAGGCGCGCTCACATGACAAAGCGGTTACAAAAATCCACCCGGCGGCCTATATGTGAACGGGCGCTAAACTGCGCCGCCACGGCGCAACGCCTCGATCTCCTCCACCGACAGGGCCAGCTTTTCCCGCAGCAGTTCATCCGTATGCTCACCCAGCAGCGGCGGTGGCCGGAATGTATGCGCCGGCGTCCTATTCAGCTTGGGCGGCGCCCCGACCAGCCGAATTTCGTCGCCGTTGCCGTCGGTGACCGTATGCACCATCTGCCGATGCCGCGCCTGGGGCGTCTCCAGCGCCGTGGGAATATCATTGACCGGGCCGCAGGGCACGCCCGCCGTGCGCAGCCGTTCGATCCATTCATCGGTGGAGCCGGTGCGAAAATGGGCGGCCAACGCCGGAATGAGCGCATCGCGAAACTGCACGCGGGCCGGATTCGTGGCAAATCGTTCATCAGCGGCCCAGGTCGGTTCGCCCACTGCTTGGGCCAGTGAAGCAAACTGACAGTCGTTGCCCACCGCCAGCATCAGATGCCCGTCGGCGCTGGCAAAGGTCTGGTAGGGCACGACCGTACCGTGGGCGTTGCCATACCGTTGGGGCGATTCGCCGGAAAGCAGATAACTGCTGGCGACGTTGGCCAGCCAACTCAGTTGCGTATCGTAAAGCGCAATGTCGATCTGCTGGCCCTCCCCCGTCAGATCGCGATGCCGCAAGGCAGTCAGAATCGCCACCGTCGCGTGCAGGCCGGCGGTGATGTCAACGATTGCCACCCCTACTTTGTGCGGCTCGCCGTCCGATCCCCCGTTCGTCGGGCCGGTGATGCTCATAATCCCACCCTGCGCCTGAATGACCGTGTCGTAGCCGGGGAGCGCGCGATCGGGGCCGGTCTGCCCGTATCCGGTGATGGCGCAGTAGATCAGGCCCGGATTGTCCGCCCGCAGGCTTTCGCAGCCCAACCCCAGCCGCTCCATCCCGCCGGCCTTGAAGTTTTCCACCACCACGTCGGCCCGCGCGGCCAGCCGCCGGAAGATCGTCTGGCCGGCCTCCGTCTTCAGGTTCAGGGTCAGGCTGCGCTTGTTGCGATTGGCACACAGAAAGTATGCGCTCTGACCACCCGCGGTGAAGGGCGGCCCCCAATGACGGGAGTCATCCCCCCGGCCGGGCTGCTCGATCTTGATGACCTCGGCGCCGTAATCGCCGAGCGTCATGGTGGCATACGGTCCGGCGAGGACGCGAGAAAGGTCAAGGACGGTTATGTGGGACAGGGCGTGGGGCATAGGAGAAACGATGCGTAGCCAAGCTGAAACGTTCGGCGGTGGCGCGGGAACTCAGAAAGCGAAAAGTTCGTCAACGGGGAGCGTGAAACCGGTCAGCGAGCCGGAGCCGACCAGCGTATCGCCGCGGCGCATGGCGCGGCGCTGCGTAGCCGAACGGTATACAAAGACGGTCTCCCCGTCCGGCTCGACGATCCAGACTTCACCAACGCCAATCGAAAAATAGTCATCGATCTTCTGGTTTATCTCCTTCCAGCGATCGGTCGGAGAGAAGATCTCCACAACCAGGTCCGGCGCAACCTCGATGAAACCGGGCGGTGGGCCATCTGGCAGTTTCGCATTCGACCAGAAGGCGAGATCGGCGCCGCGTATCCGATCCGGATCGTGACGGATATAGATGCCTACCTCGCCTACCATGCACAGACCGATTTTCATCTCTTCGATAAATCCGCCTATTCGAAGGGCGAGCCTTAATTCCAGGAACCCATGTACTCCACCGGTTGGGCTCATATTTACGATGACTCCGTCTATGAGTTCACAGGGGCCAATGTCACCCATTGCCAGCAGTTCATCGCCGGTGACGAGTCGGGTTGCTGTTTCAATCGGCTGGGCTGACATCTGTCTGGCCTCTGTATCCCTTCTTGTGCGTGCATCCCGGTCTGCGCGCCATGTCCACCACTGGTTCAGAAAGCGAAAAGCTCGTCAACGGGGAACGTGAAACCGGTCAGCGAGCCGGAGCCGACCAACGTATCGCCGCGGCGCATGGCGCTGCGCTGCGTAGCCGAACGGTATACGAAGACAGTCTCCTCATCCGGCTCGACGATCCAGAGTTCGCCGACGCCAATCGAGAAGTAATCACCGATCTTGTGGCGCATCTCCGCCCAACGGTCAGTAGGAGACAAAATTTCCACGATCAGGTCCGGCGCAACTTCGCTGAAACCGGTTGACGGACCATCAGGAAGCCGCCCTTTCGACCAGAAGGCAAGATCAGCGCCGCGTATCCGATCTGGATTGTGCCGGATATAGATGCCAACCTCCCCACCCAAGACCCAACCGGCCTGCGTATCTTGGCTGAATCTATATAAGAAGAAAGTGAGCCTGGATTCAAGGTAGCCATGGATCTCACCCGTCGGACTCATCCTGACAATTTCTCCATCTATGAGTTCACAGGGGCCGATGTCACCCATTGCCAGCAGTTCGTCGCCGGTGATGAGTCGGGTTGCCGTTTCAATCGGTTGCGCTGTCATGAGTCTGGCTCGTGAATCTCTCCTGACGCGCCGCGTGCAGCGCGACTCTGCTCACTCCTGGGAAAGCAGTATAGCACACCTGCCCGGCTGTGTTCCATCACGGAAAGGAGACATAACAGAATTTGGTAATCTTGCGGAATCCATTTTAACCTGTTCTTATCTCAACGCGGCGGCATGGTCCGCTGACACGGAAAGCGGACGTGAAGCTCATATAAGAGTTGCAGGGCAAGGCAGCCGTATCAGAGTGTCAACCTAGCAACACCGCGCCCTTTTCGAGCAGGGGCGCATTCAACCCATACTCTTTCCAACAGCGAAAGGAATCTCTTGTGAAGCAGTATTCTTCTCCTCCGGCCATGCAGATCGATTCGTCAAAGACGTATAGCGCGACGATTCAGACCAACCGGGGTGATATCGTGATCGACCTGCACGCCGACAGAGCGCCGCAGACGGTCAACAACTTTGTGGCGCTGGCCCGCGACGGCTTCTACGACGGCATCAAATTTCACCGCGTGATCGCCGATTTTATGGTCCAGGGAGGCGATCCCACCGGCAGCGGACGGGGCGGCCCAGGCTATCGCTTCAACGACGAGTTTCACCCGGACCTCGTGCATGACGGCCCCGGCGTGCTCAGCATGGCCAACGCCGGCCCCAACAGCAACGGCAGCCAATTCTTTATCACCCATGTGGCCACCACCTGGCTGGACAACAAACATGCTGTCTTCGGCAAAGTGCGCAGCGGCCAGGATGTCGTCGATGCGATTCAGCAGGGAGACGTGATGGAGAGCGTCGAAATCGAGGAAAGCTAAAGGGTAAGGCCGAGAGGTAAGCAGATAGTGGACAGTGAATCGTGGTGTATTCTCTCGCCACGATTCACTGTCCACAGATGTTCCTCAATTCAAAGCATAGTTCCTGGCCCGCGGATCGCTCTCCACGGCCCATTGCATCGTGTACAGCTGATGATAGCGGCCCCGCTGAGCCAACAGCTCTTCGTGGCTGCCTTCCTCCAGCACGCGCCCCTGATCCAGCACTACGATCTTATCCGAATTGACAATCGTATTGAGCCGATGGGCGATGACAAAGCTGGTGCGCCCCTTCAACAGGCGTTCCAGCCCGGCCTGAATCTGGCGCTCCGTCGTTGTGTCGATTGAACTGGTGGCCTCGTCCAGAATGAGGATGCGGGGATCCGCAAGCAAGGCGCGCGCGAAGGAGACGATCTGGCGCTGACCAACGCTCAGATTCACGCCGTTTTCGCCCACTTCGGTGTCATAGCCATTCGCCAGCTTGCGGATGAACTCATCGGCGCCGACCGCGACCGTCGCGGCCTCCACCTCGGCGTCGGTCGCGTCCAGGCGGCCATAGCGGATATTCTCGCGGATCGTCCCGTCGAAGAGAAAGGTATCCTGCAGGACGATGCCCAGTTGGGCGCGCAGGCTGACTTGGGTAACGTCGCGCAGGTCGTGGCCGTCGATGCGCACGACGCCGCCCGTCACGTCGAAGAAGCGGGCGATCAGGCGAATGACCGTGCTCTTGCCGGCGCCGGTCTCGCCGACGAGGGCAATGCGCTCTCCCGGCTCCGCGCTGATCGATACGCCCCGCAGCACCGGCTCATCCTCTTTGTAGTTGAAATGCACGTCTTCCAGCGCCACCCGGCCCGTGATCGGCGGCAGGGCCACGGCCTGGGGCGCATCCTGTAGGTCGGGCTCCGTGTCGAGCAGAGCGAAGAGGCGCTCGCTGGCCGCCATCGCCGCCTGGAAGGTGTAGTAGCGCTGCGAGAGTTCACGGATCGGGTCAAAGAAACGTTCCACCCAGATCACGAAGGCCGCCAGCACCCCTGCGGTCAACTGATCGCCCAGAATCAGCCAACCGCCGACGCCCACGACCAGCGCAGTCGCCAGCGAGCCGATGAAATCGACCCCGGGGAAGAAGACGGCGGCCAACTGGGTCGTCTTCACATTGGCGTCGAAATAGGAGCGGTTGAAATCGTCGAAATGGCGCGCGTTGGCCTGTTCACGGGCGAAACTCTTCGTCACGCGGATGCCGGTGATCGACTCGTTGAGAAAGCCATTGATCAGTGAAAGCCGCTGCCTGGCCGCGCGATAGGCCTGGCGAACATAACGGCGGAAGTAGTTGGTCAGAGCCACCATCAAGGGCAGCACCGCGAACGTCACCACCGCCATTTGCCAGTTCAAAATCAGCATGGCGACGACGATCCCGATCAGGATGAAGGCAGAGCGGGCCAGCCCCGTGATCGACCAGGTGACGAAATCCTGCAACACGCCCACATCGCTGATCAGGCGGCTCATCAGCCGGCCTATGCTGTAATCGTTGAAGAAGCCGAGCGAAAGCGTGTGCAGATGGCGGAAAAGTTGGCTGCGCAGGTCCGTGACGATGCGCGTGCCGGCATAGGCCATCACCGTAAGGCGGGCGCGGCTTGTAATCCACTCCAGCGCGATCGCGGCCAGGAAAAGGAAGGCCCAAAAGCGCAATGTGCCCACATTGCCGGTGCGAATCCCGTTGTCAATCGCCTGTTGGATCATCCAGGGCGTGCCCACGCTCGTCAGTGAGGTAACGACAATCAGCACGAGGGAGAGGATGAACTCCCGTTTGTAAACGAACACGTAGACCATCAGCCGCTTTACCAGGCGGCCGTCGTAGGTCTTCTCCTGCGCCTCCTCTTCGTCCGGCAGCAGATCCTGAATTTTGCGCTCCCGGCGCAATCTCTCCTCTTCCACCATCGACAGGCTGCTGTCCAAACCGGACCGGCCTCCCTGTTCGCGGCCGAACGCATCCCGCTGGAGCGGCAGCTTCTCAGCTATCTCGCCCATCTCCCGTTGCGGTGAGGAGAGTTTCCCATTCCCTTGATGCAATTGAGCGGCTCCGTGTCTGCCATTGGTATTGCTCATTTCAGTTTCTCCCGTCATCCCCGCCGCCGGCCATCGCCAGCGAGCGCAGCTGAGGCGGCTGCGCGCCCGGGGGTTCAGCTTGCGCGTCCAGCCGCGCCTCCAGCGCCGCGAACTCCTCCTGATCGCGCAGTTGCAGATCGTAGATGCGCCGGTACATCCCGCCTTGGGCCAGCAGTTCATCGTGGCGGCCCCGCTCGATGATGCGGCCTGCCTCCAGCACAAAGATCTGGTCCGCGTTCTTCAGCGTGAGCAGACGCTGGGCGATGATAAAGGTCGTGCGCCCTTCCATCAACGAGTTGAGCGCCTGCTGGATCAAATGCTCGGTCTCGGTGTCCACGCTGCTGGTGGAGTCGTCCAGAATCAGGATGCGGGGCGCGTAGAGCAGTGCCCGCGCAATCGCGACCCGCTGCTTCTGTCCTCCGCTCAGGGTGACGCCCCGCTCGCCGACAACCGTTTCGTAACCGCCGGGGAACGCCATAATGAAATCGTGCGCCCGCGCCGCTTGCGCCGCGGCGATGATCTCGTCCGGCGTGGCCTCCGGCCTTCCATAGGCGATATTTTCCGCAATCGACAACCCGAACAAAAACGGGTCCTGCAGAACGATTCCGATCTTCTGGCGCAGGCTGTCGAGCGTCAGGCTGCGCACGTCATGGCCGTCAATGCGAATGACGCCGTTGGTCGAATCGTAAAAGCGGGGAATCAGATTGGTGATGGTCGATTTGCCGCTTCCAGTCGGGCCGATCAGCGCGACGGTTTGTCCCGGATCGACCTCGAAGTTGATGTCATCCAGCGTCCGCGGGCCGCCCTCGTAGCCGAAACTGACATGCGAAAAGGTCACCGCACCCTTCACCTCGTCCAGCTCGGCGGCGTTCTCCTCTTCCTCCACCTCACGCGGCGTGTCGATAATCTCGAAAACGCGCGTGGCGCTGGCCCCGGACGTGGCGGCCATATTGACGAGGAAACCCAGCCGCTGCACGGGGCCGTTGAGCATCATCACATAGGCCAGCAGCGCGAAGAGCGACCCGACCGTCACCGTGCCCTCGATGGCGCGCGGGCCGCCGATAAGCAAGAGCAGGAAGACGCTGATCAGAAGAATGAAGGTGAAGGTCGGCCAGTTGTTGGCCCAGATCTTGATGATGCCGAAACGCTTGCTGAACCAGTCCTCGTTGGCCGCGTCGAACTTGCGCAACTCGTCCGCCTCGCGCGCAAAGGCTTTCACCACCTGGATGCCGGTCATGCTCTCCTGCATTGTCGAGGAAAGCTGGCCCATCTGTTCCTGCACGCGCTTGAAGCGCGGGCGTATCACCATGCCGAAGCGTAGCGTCAGCGCCAGCAGCAGGACCAGCGGAATCAGGGCGAAGAGGGAGAGGCTGAAGTCCTCCAGCACCATGGCCACGAGGACGCCCCCCAGCAGCAGGAGCGACGCGGTCAGGTCCATCAGCCCCATGCCGACGAAGCGCTCGGACTCGGTGATGTCGCTGGTGGCGCGGCTCATCAGGTCGCCGGTCTGTGAGCGGTCGTGAAAGGTGAAGGGCAGCCGCTGGACGGCGTTGTAGAAATGGTTGCGCAGGTCGTAGGCGACGCGGTGGGTCAGCCATTCGCCGTAGTAGCGCTGACCGAAGGCCGCGGCGCCGCGCACGACCGCGATGCCGAGGATCCAGCCGGCCGCGGTGAAGAGCACACCGGCGCGCTGGCCCTCGACGCCCTGATCGATGGCGCCCTTCAAGACTTGCGGAATATACAGATTGAGCAGCGAAGAGAAAAGGACGGAGACATAGGCAAAGGTCGCCGGCTTCCAATAGGGGCGCAGATAGCCGATGAGCCGCCAATAAACGTCTTTGCGAACTTTCGCTTGTTCGGGAGGTTCCATGTTGTTTACTCTACTTACTAAACCGCTTAAGTACGGACAGCGTCTAAATCGCTACAAAGATACGCAATAGAGTTTACCAGAACTGGGCTTCATTGTAAACCCATGGGGCGCTTTTGTTCAGCGTCAAACGATCGTTTCGTCCGCGTTGCGTATATGCTTTGTAGGCAGTTTGGTGATGGGCGCGCGACAGGTTCGCCGCGGTCGTTTGCGGGGGGGTGTGGAGGGCGGATGCTGAAACCGAATGAATGTGCGGTATACTATGCAATGCAGAGGGCAACAACCCAGACGGGATGGATGCCCGAAAGTTTGTCGGGCAATGAAAAGGTGCTGCCTTGGACACCAGTCTCGTTGCGTTTCCTAAAGCGATGAGTACGCTGAGATATGCCGATAGCCCATGCACGTTATTACACGAAAACGACTGAACGAATTTGCACAGAAACATCCTGATACCAAGACATCGCTCGAACACTGGTACAGATTGATGAAACAAGGCCGTTTTAACTCCTATGCCGAGTTGCGTGCAGAGTTTCCTCACGCCGATCAGGTGGGGAAATTGACGGTTTTCAACATCGGCGGCAACAAAGCTCGCCTTATCGCAGCCATACACTACAATCGGCAAAGAATCTATATTCGTGCGGTGCTGACGCACAATGAATATGATAGAGGGGCATGGAAGGAGTAAATGATGGTCACAGAAATTCAGACCGCTCAAGACATATGGCCTATGCTGTCGCCTGTTGTATTTGTTCCCCATGCGGAGAGCGAATATAAGCGGCTCGTGGCTGTACTCGACGATCTGATCGATGTGGTGGGCGAAAATGAAGATCACCCCTTGGCTTCTCTGATGGAGGTGATTGGCGTGCTTGTCGAGAAATATGAGGATGAATACATTCCCGAGCTGACGGAGATATAGACAATGGAGAGACCGATGAATCGCAGAAAGATCCTGCAAACCGATTCCATCCAAGAACTCGCTGACTTCTGGGATAAAAATGACTTGACGGATTTCAACGACGAACTTGAGGAAGTGGACGAACCTGTTTTTGCGCGTCAAACCATCGTCCCCATTCGTTTAGAACCAGAAGAATCTAAAATTGTCGAGGCGCTTGCCAAGTCACGCGGAATCTCACAGGTGAAACTGATTCACCAGTGGGTTGTCGAACGCATTCAGGCTTCGTCAGGGTTGACGCCCTAACACTTGCTAAGTAATGTTCAATATCAAACCGAAATATCTTGTCAATGAGAAGGGGCGAAGAACAGCCGCCGTTCTATCGATGAAAGACTATCGCGCCCTGATACAGCGGCTTCAGGATTTAGAAGACGCTTTAGAACTGGATGAAGCGGTTGAAACGGCCACAGGATTTCGGGAGTATGCTGAAATACGAGCAGAATTGCAAAAAGACGAAAAACTTTCTTGAAGAACGCGATGACTTACACCATGAGAGAGCCGACGAAACTTTCGCCATCATCGAGTGAGAATATAGCGTTAGACCGGGCATCTTATGGGGATTCTCCATGAGCAATCACGACATCCGCTGGATACAGAGATCCAATCACTTCGACAAGGCGTTCTCCCAATTGAAGGAGGCCGTCGAACTGGCGGGGCGACGGCAACTCTCGCGGTTGGAAGCCCAGGGGTTGATTCAGGGCTTTGAATATTCGCATGAACTGGCGTGGAAGACGCTGAAAGACTTTCTCGAAGAGCGCGGCGTGCGGGCGCTATACGGATCGAGAGACACGACCCGTGCAGCCTTCAGCGCGGGCTTGATTGCAGACGGCGCAACATGGATGGATATGATCGCAAGCCGAAACTTGACATCGCATACTTACAATGAGGCAACCGCGGCCCAGGTCGTCTCGGCGATTCTCGACTCTTACTTTGCAGAATTCAAGGCATTGCAAACCAGACTGGCTTCCCTGAAACTGGATGAATCATCGTGAAAGCCTCTCCTCAATCTCGCCCTGATAACGGCCTGCCTGAGTCTGCCATCCACAAGATATGCGCCGTCTTCGCCCGCTACCCGCAGGTGGAGAAAGCGATCCTGTACGGCTCTCGCGCCAAGGGTACCTACAGGAACGGCTCCGACATCGATCTGACCCTCTGCGGCGCCGCCGACCTGACACTGAGCGTGCAACACAGAATCGCCAATGAACTGGATGACCTGCTCCTGCCCTACATGATCGACCTGTCCATCTTGCGCGATATCAGTGACCCCGACCTGATGGAGCATATTCAACGAGTCGGGACGCCAATGTATGAAAGGCGACAACGACTGGTGAACAAGGCGAGTGTTTGAAGATTTTTTGGTGGAAGTGTGTCTAATGCCAAGGCCTACTACAAGAAATCTTCAAAATGATGCTTAGGCAGGACGGGAGTTGACCCCCTACAGGCAATTGAAAAATAGGAGAATCTGATAATGCAATCTCCAAATTGGACACAAGCCGACACGCGCAAAGCCAAACAGATCTGGGAGGAATACCAAGAACGGCACAATCTCTCCGCTCGGATCGGGCAGACGGTGGGGATCGATCCGAATAGCAACAGTGTCTGGTTCGGCGACTCAATTCAAGATATCGTCATCCAGAGAAACAGCCAAGGGTTAGATTCCCTTCTCTTCTTTGAACGTATTGGCTCTGAAACCTACTTTCGCAAGGGATGCCATCAGTGATAAAAGGCACGGTTTCGCCTGACGGAATACCAACTATCACCCTGCCCATTGTAGGTCAGGATTTGACCGCCACCATTGATACAGGCTTCAACGGAGATCTGGAACTACCTGAGTTTTTGCAAGACATTCTGAATTCCCGTTATGTTGGTCGGGCAATCTCGGCTTTAGCAGGTGGCCGGACGATTGAGGAGGATGTCTTCTTGGTTGATTTTCCCTTTGACGGCCGAATTATCCAGGCGGAAACAACCTTCGTTGCCGGCCATCAGAGTCTGATAGGGACTCACCTGTTACGAGAATATCGCTTGCAGATCAACTTTGTTATTCAAACCGTTGAATTGGAAAGAGTCTCTGCATCTTAGCTTTCAAACCTGCACCAACTTTCCGGCACACTGAACTCCAACGGAGGCACCATGACCCACAGAGTAGCCATCATCGGACACACCGGCCGCGGCAACTTCGGCCATTACCTCGACCAGGCCTTCGTCGGCGTGGAGGGCGCCACCATCGTCGCCCTCGCCGACCCGGACGACGCCGGACGCCAGAAAGCGCTGCAAAGCACCGGCGCACACAAGGGCTACGCCGACTATCAGCAGATGCTGGCCGAAGAGCGCCCGGACATCACCGTCATCGCCACGCGCGAGATCGGCGACCACTATGCGCTCGCCATGGCCGCAGCCGATTCCCACATCTACATCGAGAAGCCGATCGCCGCTTCTCCGGCCCAGGCCGATGAGATGGTCGCGGCCTGCGAGAAGAACGGGAAACTGCTCATCGTCGCCTGCCCCTGGCGCGGCCATCCCCCCATCCAGCACGTGGCAATTCCGCTCATCAAGGGCGGCAAAATCGGTGAGCCGCGCCTGGCCCGCATCTACGGAATGAACGGGCATGAGGGCGGCAACCAGTGGTTCCTCGACCTCTACCCGCACTTTTTTGACTTCCTGTGGCAGATCTGGGGCCAGCCGCTCTGGTGTCATGCGCATATTACGCAGGATGGCCGCGACGCGACGCCGGATGATCTAAAGCAGGGCATGGAAGGAATGGGGCTGGTGGCGGGCAACGGCATACGCGCCTACTACGTCTTCAACGACGGCTTTGCCGCCGACTTCGAATCCTACGAAGGCGACCACAAAGAGCGCCCCTACCGGATCGACATTCACGGCACAACCGGCACGCTTTCGCTGCCCGGCCCGATGAGCAACCAGCCCGACATCTACTACCACCCGCTCGTCAGCCCGGGCCTTTTCAACGATGATCGTTGGCAGGTCATCCCGTCAGAACCGCCCCCCGATGCACGTAAGTGGGTGAAGGCGCACCACCGCATGGCCCGCTCGATGCTCGCTATGCTCGACGGCCGCGAGCCGGAGTTCCCCTTGCTCGATGGTGGCGCCGCCCGCCGCCATGTCGAATGGGCCATGGCCGCGCATGCCGCGCACATCGCCGGCGCGCGCGTTTCGCTGCCGTTGTCCGATCCGCATAACCCGTTTGACTCCTGGCGCTGACACGCAGTGCAGTCGTCCGCCGGGAGCAAGTTGCTCACTGTGTCTCTGCCCAAATGGGACGTGAAAGGAGAAAATCCAATGCAGCCTTTTCTTGATTCGACCGCTGTTATCAACGATGGAGCCGAACTGGACCGGCGTATGAAACGGGACGGCTATCTGTTCATTCGCCAGCTGCTCCCCGCCGCTGTCGTCGAAAACCTGCGCATGCAGATCCTGGAGATCGCGCACGATGCCGGTTGGGTGCAGCGTGACGCGCCGCTCGCGGACGCCGTCGCCGACCTGAACGGCTTTTGCGTCGAGCCGGAGCCGGTCTACATGCAGAAGTATCGCGCCATGTACAAGCTGCCGGACTTGCACGCCATCCAGCATCACCCCAATCTCGTCGACCTCTTCGAACGCATGCTGGACGAGCCTGTCTTGCCGCACCCGCGCATCATCGGGCGCACCATCTTCCCGCAGCGCGAAGCGTTCACCACGCCGCCCCATCAGGACTTCATCCCGATCCAGGGGACGGCCGACACCTACACCGCCTGGATTCCCCTCAGTGACCTGCCGACCGAACTGGGCGGGCTGCAGATAGCAGCCGGGTCGCACCTGCGCGGCGTCTACGACTTTCAACCGGCGATGGGCGCCGGTGGCCTGGAGGTGGTCGACCCGCTCGACGGCACCTGGACATACAGCCCATTCCAGCAGGGGGACGTGCTTATTTTCCACAGCCTGGCGGTCCACAAGGGCATGCCCAACGGCTCTGACCGGCTGCGTATGTCGCTGGATGCCCGCTACCAGAAGGCCAGCGAGCCGATCGCGCCCGGCAGCCTCCAGCCGCACAGCCAGCCCAGCACCTGGGAGGAGATCTACGCCGACTGGCCGGAGATGGAGCAGAAATACTACTGGCGCAAGTGGGATATGGAGGTCAAAGAGTACGACAACAGCTACCACGACAAGCGCGACGTGATGGCGCTCAAGATGGCCAGGGAAGGTGATACGCGCGCCATATCGACGCTCCAGCGCATCATCGCCCGCGACGACAGCCCGGACAAGCGCGAGGAGGCGGAGGCGCTGCTCGCCGCCCTGCAACAGGCGGTGGACGCATAACGCTAACGCGGGTGGTCCGCTGGATCACCCGCTTCCATACGGTTCAGACGATGGACCAGTGAGCCGAATTGCTCGGGGCGGGCTACAATCCTGACAATCCCTGAATCCAGAAAATCCTGATTCAGACAATCGGTCCAAATAGAATGCCCGCCGTACAAAAGAGCAGAAAAATGGTGCCTACCAAAGTCGCCGAACTGCTGGGCGACCCCGATGAGGGCCTGGAACTGCGCCCGGAATTCGCCGCCGAGGCCCAGCGCTCTCTTGACGCCGTGCAAGCGGGCGCCAAGACCATACCAGCAGAAAAAGTCGCCGAAAGACTTGGTCTGACCTGGTGATGTGCGACGTCGAATTTGCGTCAGCGGCGAAGCAGACTTAGCCCGCTTGGACGCGCCAGAAGCACAGCGTGTGCTTAACAGACTGCGGTGGCTTGCTGAGAATTTCGATGCGATCAGGCCCGAGGCGCTTACAGGGCATTTGCAGGGCCTGTTCAAGTTGCGTGCTGGCGATTATCGTGTCATCTACTCTTACGAGCAGGAAAGCGTCAGCTTGTCGTTCACCATGTCAGACATCGCCGCGAAGTGTACAAAAGCAGATGAGACGGGCGCTCAATTCAAGGATTGAGGAAATGAGAATGCGCGTGAGCAGAAACTCCAAGAGGTAGTGCAAACATTTATGCCGCGCAAAAGAAGAGACTCTGCAATGCCCATCACCCTCCTCTGCCTACTGGCGGCAACAGCTTGAATAACCACACCAATGGCGGGAAGGCTATTGCGGCGGCTCCGGGGAAGACGGAGAGGACAGGTTGCGTAGGAAATCGGCTACGCCCTCAAACGCGGGTAAGTCCCAATCCCACACGCCTGCTTCAGCAGCTTCACCGAGCCGAAGGCCGGGGTCGTTGCCGTCAATGCCAACCGCAAGAAAGGTATGTACCTTCGTCTTGGCCTGCTTGTTGCTGGCAATTTGTGCGCTTGCCCTGACACGGCATTCGACATATTCGTCAACGCACGCGATCTCAGGGGACTTTTCAATAGAACGCATGCACAGGTCTTCTAAATCCCCGGGCGATGTGCCATCGGGCAATATGGCGAGCGAGACGGCCAGGCCGTTCGCTTGCGCGACCTCCCAAGCCTGCAATGGTGCGGGCAATTGGGCCGTGGCAAGAGCATTACGCAGGCTTTGTAACGCCGACGACGCGCTTGTGTCGGCATCTCTCACGATGCCCAGCCTGCGCAAGTGAGAGAGATTCTCAGCATTCTTGAGTGTATTGATCAGGAAAGGTCGAAATTTGGGTTTTCCACCTACCTGGGCTACTTGAATGTCGGTCTGCCCTAACCAACGCAAGAAAGCGGCGAAGAACCTGGCGTCCTCAATACCCTCTACCAGTAGGGCCTTATGCTAGTTAGCGTTTGAAAAAAGTCCCCTGGTGAGATAACTTTGGAGTTCGGCACCAACCAAAGCGACTCACCAGGAGGACCAACCGAATGATAGCTCACTTTGACGACTTCTGTCTATGGACATATGTGCTGGTTGACGACATGAGCCAGCTACTGGAAAGGCATCTGAGACGACCGGGGCCAGAGCCGGCGTGTAGCGATAGTGAATTGATAGCCATCTGTCTGATCGGCGAATGCCTGGGTTGGGATGTGGAAACAGAGTTACTCAGTCATATGCAGGCACATCGGGATAAGTTTCCTATCTTGCCGGAGCAGAGCCGCTTCAATCGGCGACGACGTAACTTGATGTGGATTATCAATGAGATGCGGCGCATGATGTTGGCCCAGATGGACCTCTTTTGGGATGAGCAGTGTGTACTCGATAGTCTGCCCATTCCTGTGGTTCAGTTCCATCTGGCGCCGCAATCGCGCGGCAATTGGTCTGCGCATGGGGCAAATTATGGGAAAGTCTCCTCCAAAAAAATGACGGTCTTCGGTTTCAAGCTCCATATGCTGATCACGATAGGTGGCCTCATCCTCGATTTCGAGCTGGCTCCTGCCAGCGTCGGCGACTTGGCTATCGGTCGCGAACTGCTGGAAGAACACTGCAACCGCATCGTCATCGGCGACAAGGCCTACATCAGTGCAGCGGTCGCGGATGAACTCTGGCAACACAATCGCATCCGCCTGCTCACCAAGCCGCGCAGCAACCAGAAAAAACAGATCTCTGCATCTGCCCGTCGCCTCTACGACTCGGTCCGCCAAATCATCGAAACGGTTAACAGTCAACTGGGCGCTCAATTCTCGATTGAAACCAACCATGCACACACTTTCCGGGGCTTGTGTGCCCGGCTCTACACCAAGTTGACCGCCCACACCTTATGCATCTATATCAACCGCCTCTTGGGCGTACATGACTATCTGCAAATTAAGAAACTGGCCTTTCCTAACTAGCATAAGGCCCCAGTAGTAAAGAATCGCGTTCCACATCATCGAAAGTGAAAGAGTCTCTGCCCGGCATCAGCGGATTTCCGCTCCGTAGCCCAGCGTGAAGTCGAGGGCCTCGAACGGGTAGGTAGTCGCCACAATCCGCTCGTCCTGCAGACCCAGACGATGGATACAGAGGTCGTCGTCGTCCATGCACGCGAACGCGTCGCGCGCCGCGACCATGCACTCGTAGCTATGTGTGGTTGCGAAAACCTGCACGTTAAATTCTTGTGAAAGCAAGTTCAGGTCCTTCCACACTTCCTTCAGAGCGCTGTGGTGTAAGCCGTTTTCCACTTCGTCAATTAGTATCATCCCATCGCGCGCTTGGTGGAATGCTAGGGCCATAGAAAACAGTCTGCCTACACCATCGCCCAGAAAGCCAATCGGAACCGGACGGCTTGACCCAACATCGGCGTACACCATAGGCGCCGGTGGAGCCGCTATGGTCCTCAATCGTTCGATTCTGGCATCAACCCGCTTAAGACAATCCGCAATGCGGTCAGCGTATCCCGCTAACTCTGCGTCTCCAAACCGTTGCACATCCTCATCCGGCCCGGGTCGTTGCCGCGCGCTGAGGAATACGGCAGAAGGGCGGGCCGGCATTCTCGCCTGCTGAGATGCGATAGTCTCACCGACGATAGCAAAGGGTAAATTTGGGCCTATTTGAAAACCTTCGGACCTTACCCACCACCCCACGGAGACATAGTTCTGGCCTTGCTCATCAGTATAGTCGAGGACGATTTCGGTATTGGAAACGGCTGAGATATCAGGTTCCTGAGAACCACGCGGCGGCGTGAAAGGCGCATTCGGAGCAGGGACGGTTGTCACTACATTGTTGTCTCTCGGCTGGAGTTTAATCTTGAGTCTGCTCTGGCCAATATCCTCGTCTCTTTTTGCCAACAGGGTTATCGCGCGTTCCGGATCAAAATCATAGAATAAGTCGTGCATCAATCGTCCCGGATCCTGATTCGAAATGCCACGAAATCCAGCAAGTCGGAGACCAAGGTCCGGCAGGTTTGGGCCTGAGTGCATCCACAAAGCTTCCAGGAGTGTTGTCTTTCCCATGTTGTTTTTGCCTGCGATCAGGTTGACCCCAGCCAGAGGCTCGACAGTCAAATCCTTGATGCAACGAAAGTTTTCGATACTGAATGAGGTGTACATTTTACCTAACCATCCTTGCTACAAAGAGCAGCCTAAGTGCCCTACCAATCTGCCAGCAGTCAGGATAACAAAATCCCATACCGGCCGCTCCCGCAAAACCCCAGTCAAAGGCTGCCGTATGGCTTATTTTGACAAATATCCTGTTTCTGTCAACTCCACAATAGCATCTGTGCCACGCTTTACCCCAGTTGACCCAGCCCCCGCGCAACCGCCGCCAACCCGATTTGCCTAATCCCACCGACATAGGGTATACTCTCTCCACTTTCGGGGAGTAGCGCAGCTCGGTAGCGCGCTTCGTTCGGGACGAAGAGGTCGGAGGTTCAAATCCTCTCTCCCCGACCTGTATGCAGAACGGTCGAGACGGCCTATAACCGTCATTGCGCCGCTGGCTAGGCCACCCTGCAAATCATTGCTCTTTGTGTAGACCGCCGTCGGGAACGGAGTATTTCTACGACGGTGTTTTTTATCCCGCGGCCATTGCGGGACTCGGTGTGTGGAATCGGCAATGGAGCCGAATCAAACGGCGCTGCGATGCCCATAGGAAAAAATGGATTCACGGGTCAACTCCTGTCCTTCATTGACCGAGCGCGATATCGCGTTGCTCTACCGGATCGAAGCCGGTCTGCCGATCACGGCCGATGTCAGCCGCTCCGATGTAATGCTTTGCTGTTTGACGGATAGGAATCAGATTCTGTCCTCACAGAATGGGGGGAGAGTGCCGCCCGCGGATGCGCGCATCCTCGTGGCGCGGCACGTAGCCCCCCATTCGCTCTCTTCCATCTACATGGACGACATGACCGGACGCAGCTACACGCTGGCTGCCCAGCCAACCGTTCATCGAGCATTGATGGAAGACCGGAGAGGCAAAGTGGCGGAGAAAAAGGTCCCGCTTGGACGGACCAGTAGCGGCGCGCCTGTCATTCAGCAGGTATATCCGGTCCGTAACGCGGCGAACCGCGTGATCGGAGCGATGCTCGTCGAAACGAACATGATCGAGTACGAGCGACACCGACGCCGCGACCGGCCTTTCCGTCAGGCGGTCAGTTGGCTACAGAGGATGGCCGTGCAAGGCGAGATCGAGGCCGCCGAAGTCGCGCGTGGTTTCGCCAGCCTTGACGGCATCTACCTCGTCAATGAGCAGTTCTGCATCAGCTATATGAGCGGAATTGCCATGAACCTGTTCCGCTCCATCGGTCTTGTCGCCGATATGCGGGGCGGGCCGATCTCCGACCTGGAGGAGCAGGACGAGCGGGTGGTCAGCCAGGCGATGCAGGCCAACTGTTGTGTGCAAAGTCGTGATGAAAGCGAAGACGGCCGCGTCTGGGAGCGTACGGCGATCCCGCTGCGCGCGCCGCGCGGCAGCCTGTACGAAATACACAAGCACATGCGTGAACAGTTGCAGGCGAGACGCCTGCACACGCTGGCAGAGCGCACGCAGCGGGTCGACGGCGTGCTGGTGCTGGTGCATAATGCCACGGAGACGGTGCAACGCCAGCGTGAACTGAACGTCAAATCGGCGATGATCCAGGAAGTGCATCATCGCGTCAAGAACAACTTACAGACCATCGCCGCCATTCTGCGCATTCAGAGTCGGCGCTGCGAGAGCGGGGAAGCGCGGCAACATCTGACAGACGCAGTGAACCGCATCCTGAGCATGTCGGTAATTCACGAATATCTGAGCCAGGATGAGCACCGCCCAATCAACATTCGCGACGTATGCCAGCGCATCGTGCGCCAAGCGCGCGAGGTGGCGGTCAACCCGGGCCAGCAAGTGGAGTTAGCGATGGAGGGGCCGAATATCCGCCTGCCGGCCAGTCAGGCGACGGCCTCGGCGCTGGTTGTCAACGAACTGCTGATGAACGCCATAGAACACGGTCTGCAGGACCGGAAAGACGGCAAGATTTGCATCGCGCTCGAAGATCTGGGGGACGAGGTGCGCATAGCTGTGGTAGACAACGGACTGGGCGTGCCATCTGACTTCGACCCGGCTGCCAGCGACCATCACGGCCGCAGCCTGGGCTTGCAGATCGTGCATACACTCGTAACCGATGACCTGAAGGGCGAGTTGCTGATTGGGCCGAGCGACAACGGAGGGCGCCCCCTGGATCCCTCCGCCCTCGCTGCGGGTGATGATGTTGGCGCCGACAATGAGACGCGCAGCGGTACGCGTGCTGTCCTAACTTTCCCAAAACGTTCGATCAGCGTAGAATCCTTCTTAGCGGAAGCATAACACCGGTGGCCAGTGGTCGGAGATCAGTGGCCGGAATCAACTGGGGATTAACTGTGGAACGGACGCGCATAATTATCGCCGATGACGAATCCCTCATTCGCATGGACCTGCGGGAGATGCTGACCAACCTGGGTTACCTGGTGGTGGGCGAGGCCGGCGACGGCCAGAGCGCCATCAATCTCACCTGGGAACTTCGCCCGGACATCGTTATCATGGACATCAAAATGCCGGATGTCGATGGCATCGAAGCGGCCCGCATTCTGACGCGGGAGCGCCTGGCGCCGGTGCTGCTGTTGAGCGCGTACAGCCAGCAGGAACTGGTGCAGCGGGCGCAGGAGGCGGGCGTGACCAGCTATCTGGTCAAGCCCTTCCGCGAAAGCGATCTGATTCCCGCGATCGAGGTGGCCCTGGCGCGCTTCAACGAGTTCCGATCGCTGGAAAAAGAGATTGACGACCTGAAAGAAACACTCGAAACACGCAAGGCCGTTGAGCGCGCCAAAGGCATTCTGATGCAACTGCAAGACATGAACGAAGCGGAAGCCTTCCGACGCATTCAGAAGATGAGCATGAACAATCGCAAGCCGATGAAGGCTGTGGCAGAAGCGATTATTCTGGCTCACCAGGCGGGGGAGTAAAAGGACATCAGTTGCCGGAGGGCCAATGGCCAACGGCGCGACTGTCCATTGCAGTACTATGCGACTCTCGATCATTATGCCGGTCTACAACGAAATCGGCACCCTGGAAGAGATCATCCGCCGGGTGCGCGCCGTGGACCTCACACTCAATGCCGATGTCCGGCCATCGCCGACCGCATCTGACGCGCACTTGGCGAAGGCCGGATACGCAAACGAGCTGATCGGCAAGCCCCTGCAATTGGAGAAAGAGATTGTCATCGTGGATGACGGCTCCACCGACGGCACGCGGGAGATTCTGGCCCGCTTGCAGGCCGACAACCCCACCGATCTGAGCATCATTTTCCATGAGCGCAATGGCGGTAAAGGAGCGGCCCTGCGCACCGGCTTTAAGGAGGCGACCGGCGACGTCTTCGTCGTGCAGGATGCCGACCTGGAGTACAATCCCAGAGATTATGTCAATCTTCTCATCCCCATTCTCGAGGGGCGCACCGATGTCGTCTACGGCAGCCGCTTTCTCGGTGGGCCGCGCGCGGCCATGAGCCTCTCCCACACAATCGGCAACAAGGGCGTAACCTGGTTTACCAATCTGCTCTACGGCACGGTCCTGACCGATATGGAGACCTGCTACAAATGCTTTCGGCGGGATGTCATCGAAGGGATGGCCCTCAACAGCCAGCGATTTGAGATCGAGGCCGAACTGACGGCCAAAATCTTCAAACGCAACTACTCGATCTTTGAGACGCCCATCAGCTATAACGGGCGCCAATTCCATGAGGGCAAAAAACTCACCTGGCGCGACGGATTCACGGCTATCTCCACGCTCATCAAGTACCGCTTCAACGACTAAACGCCACTGACCACTGGTGTGATGATTCGTCGCCTTATCCCGCCCCTGTCCGCAGCGACACTCCTGGCGTTCTTCGTTCTCCTGCTGTTCTACCGCCTGCTCTTTACCGATCGGGTGCTGGCCAGCGGCGACATCCTCCACTACTTCTATCCCTACCGAGACTACGCCGCCGCCGCGCTGCGCGACGGGCGCATCCCCCTCTGGAACCCGTACATCTTTATGGGCGCGCCCTTCCTCGCCAATCCGCAGGCCGCGGCCCTGTATCCCCTGCACTGGCCGCTGAGTTGGCTGCCCGTAACGCGGCAGCTCTACTGGAGCGGCGCCATCCATGCCTGGATTCTGGCGCTGGGCGGCTATGCGTTGATGCGGCGCTGGGGAACGGGGTGGCTGGCCGCGGTCAGCGCCGGTCTGATACTGGCTGGGAGCGGTTTCTACGGCGGACTGCTGGGGCACATCAACCAGATGAACGGCGCAGCCTGGCTGCCCTGGCTAATGTGGGCGTTGGAAGGGCGCTGGTCATGCCAAGAGAGAATGAGGAGGAGTGAAGAAAAAGAAAACATCTCTCTCTTCTGGCAGTATGCGGCCCTTCTTCTGCCCTTCTCCCTGTTCGTGGCGCTCACTCTGCTCGCCGGTCACACGCAGACGACCTATATCAATCTTTTCGGAGTGGGCGCATGGCTGCTGGCGACGAGCGGGCGTGCGCTGTCGTATGGTCTTCGCCACCTCATCGCCTCCTTCCTCCTCTATGCCTTGGGCGTCCTGCTGGGCGTGTTGATCGCCGCGGCCCAACTGTTGCCCACCTTGGAACTCAGCCAACTGGGGCTGCGCAGCGGCGGTCTCAGCTATATGGATGTGACCAGCTTCAGCCTGCGGCCATTGCTGCTCCATTGGACGCTGCTGCCTTCCTACGGCTTGCGCGATCTGAGCGTCGTCTTTGCCACGCTCGGCTACACAGAATTTGTCGCCCATGTGGGCGCGCTGGGGCTGCTGCTGGCCCTGATCACAGTGGCCAATGGTCTGTGGCCACTGGCTCGCCGCCGGTCCTGGGCTACTGTTCATTGGCCGCTCGCCATGTTGTGCGGGCTTTTCTTCGCCGTCCTGGGGCTGTTCCTGGCCATGGGACGCTGGAATCCGTTCTCGTTCCTCTTCTATCATCTGATACCCGGCTTCGATCTGTTCCGCACCCCGGCCCGCTGGATGATGCTCTATACACTGGGCACGGCGGCGCTGGCAGGCGTCGGGGCGCAGCGGTTTGCAAGCTGGATCGCGCAGTATCGGCGACATGGAAAGGGAGAGAGAGAGTCTCGGTCCCCGCTCCTCACTCTTCACGCCTCCCTCCTCGCAGTACTGGCGCTCGATCTGCTCCTGGCCGCCCGCGCGCTCCCGCATACGCAGCCGACCGCGCCCCAGGCCGTGTACGATGTGCGCACCGCATCCGCGCACCTGCTCACCGAGCCGCAGCGAACGGTCCATCCGGCGGCGATGGGGCGGCTTCTGAGCATCAGCGAGATCACCTTTGAGCCGGGAGACATGCCCGACTGGCGGCGCGTCCTGCGCGGCGGCGCACGCCCACAACTCAGCGAGGCGGCCTTCACCGAGTTTATCATCGCGCTCAAATCTCAGGAGATCCTGGCGCCGAATCTCTCCCTCCTGTGGCGCATCCCCACCGTGGACGGCTTCGACGGCGGCGTACTCCCTCTGCAACGCTATAACGCCTTCCTTTCCCTGCTGATTCCGCCGGAGGATCTGGTGCCCGACGGGCGCGTGCGGGAGCAGTTGCAGGAGATTCCACCAGCGCATATTCTCGACCTGATGGACGTTCGCTTTGTGATCACCGACAAAGTGCGGGATGTGTGGTTCGACAACATCTACTTCGACCGCCAGATCGGCGCCACTCTGACGGCTGACGGCCTGGGTACACTGACGGTCGAAGCGCCGCACCGCTTCGAGGCCACAACCGTAGCCATCGCCGGCTTCGTGACCGCGGAGACAGACACCGCCCAAGCGCTGGCGGCCAATCTGCCCCTGGCGGAGGTAAGCGCGCTGATCGAAGGGGAACGCCGCACCCTCGGCCGCTTGCTCAGCCGCGGGCAGGCGGGCGCTTTCTCAGTGGACAGTCATCAATCGCTTGTGGCTACTGTCACTGACGCACCGGTCGTCTACCAAGATGGCGCGACCGGACAGCAGGAGTATCTGGCCCGCTTGCCTCTGGCAAACGCCGCCCGTCTGGACGCGCTGGAGATCACGTTGGCGGCGACGGCTGCCCCTGTTGGGCTAGTGGTGCAGGCGGTGACGCTCATCGACGAGCGCACCCAGACATTCGTGCCGCTGCTTCCCAGCGATCGCGGCCGCTTTCGGCGCGTACACAGCGGCGATGTGAAGATCTACGAGCGGCTCGGAGGCAGCGGGCGGGCGCAGCTGCTGGGTGCCGTGCGGCCAGCGCCATCGCTCGACGAGGCAGTTGCAATCCTGCGCGCCCCTGATGCGGCGAGCCCTCCACAGCCTTCGCGCTATGTTCGACTGCTGGAGAGCGGTCAGGCTTCAGCGGTCGTCGAGGCCAGCGCCGAGACAGTGGCCGCCTGGGGTCTTGTCGACGCGCCCGCCAGCAACCGGGAACTGTCGATCATCTCCTACACGCCGGAACGGGTCGTCATTCGCACCCGCAATGAACAGCCGGGCTTCCTCGTATTGAAAGACGCCTACTATCCCGGCTGGCACGCCGAGGTCAACGGCGAGCCGGTGGAAATCTATCCGACCAATGTGCTCTTTCGCGGTGTGCCGGTGCCCGCCGGCGAAAGCGAAGTCATCTTCTCGCACAGACCACATGCCTGGCAGACCGGTCTGCGCATCAGTCTGGCGGGCGCTCTCCTCTGGTTGCTGCTGGCTCTCGGCGTCGCTCGAAAAATGAAGCACTAATATCTTTAACTTCGCCGCCCGACACGCTCTGATGTATAATCGAGACACTGGAACAGAAAATCAGAGGGTGCCCTTCGGGCCTGAAACCAGACGTGATTAACGCATTCAATCGCATCGTTGCCGTCCTGCTTTGGCTGCTGCTGCTCGCTGCCATTGGCTATACAACCATCTTTCCACAAACCGTCATCGCTGCCCTCCTGGAGAGTCTGTCGCGGGCGCAGGCCGCCCTGCGCGTTCAACAAGAAGCGAACGACATGAATTTCCTGATCGGCCAGGTGGCGGTCGGCATTGTGGCCGTGCTCGTCTTCGGCAGCCTGCTGTGGCTGGAGCTATGGCCCCACCGCCAACGCGGCGTGCGCATGAAAACTGTGAAAGGCAGTTCGGTGGAGTTGGACACCGAGAGCATCGCACGCCGCCTGACGTGGCACCTGGATCAGCTTGCCGATGTGATTACGGTATTCCCGGACGTGAAATCGCGCGGCAATGCGGTTGACATCAACCTGGAGGTCGAGACCGCGCCCGACATCGACGTGCCGATGAAGACCGATGAGGTGGTGGAATCGACGCGGGAAATCATCGAAGAGAGCATGGGGCTGCGGCTGGGCAAGTTGGACGTGCGTATGCGCCATCTGCCCTTTGAAGATGAGTGGGAAGCGTGAAGCTGAGCGCCCTGCTGGAAAGCCTGCTGTTCGTGGCGGCGGATCCGGTTACGCCGACGCAGCTTGCCCAGGTATCAGGCTGCCCTGAAGAGGAAGTGACCAGGGCGCTTGCCGAGTTGCAGTGGGAGTATGAAGAGCAGAATCGCGGCTTGCGCCTGCAGCGTCGCGCCGACCGCATCCTCCTGGTCACCAACCCTGCCGCCGCCCACGTGGTGGAAGATTTCCTCAATCTGGAAATGACAGTGAAGTTCAGCGCGCCGGCCTTGGAGACGTTGGCCATCATCGCCTATCTCCATCCGGTGACGCGGGCGCAGGTGGAAGCGGTGCGGGGCGTGGACTGTTCCGGCGTGCTGCGTAAGCTGCTGCAACAGGGGTTGGTGGAGGAGTTCGACCGCCTGGATGGGCCGGGCCGCCCGATCCGCTACGCCGTGACCGACCAGTTCATGCAGCATTTCGGCCTCACCAGCCTGGAAGAACTGCCGCCCCTGGAGACCGAACCGGCGATGGCGCAGGAGTAGGGGCATCTTCCGTCGATAGAAGATACTCCCCTGACAAAGGGAGAAGTACTGGGATACAGAGAGGTTCCATTGCACACGAATTCGGATGTTCCCACCTCCTCCAAAGCCGAGACTCTTAAGGCTCATATTATGGAGTCACTTACGAAACAAGGATTTGAGTTACGAGGCAATCAACTCTGCCTTCCCGAAGACTTGGACAAGAAAAAGATACGTTTCCTGCATACTCAAGCAGTTCGCCATAAAATTGAGAAGAGCAAGAAGCGACTTTGCAGGCTTGAGCCCTCGCTCCTGGAACGATTTGCATCTGGTCAGGAGGTTGTCCCGGAGGAAGTCGAGCCTAAGTTAGTTGAAGTACATCCCAAGTCTGCTGATGAACTCCTATTTCGTTATGCCTGTCTTCATTGGAGTGTCCCGGTTTCGTCGGGGTATGGCCGCAGACTGCGCTTTCTCGTACTGGACCAGAATACAGAGAAACTGATCGGCCTGTTCGGATTGGGCGACCCAGTATTTGGTTTGAAAGCTCGCGATGACTGGGTTGGCTGGGACCGAGAGGGCCGACGAGAGAAGCTTCATCACGTCGTAGATGCTTATATATTAGGCGCAGTCCCTCCATATTCCTTTCTGCTTGGCGGCAAGCTGATTGCACTGTTAGCTGTGAGTAATGAGGTGCGAGAGGCATTCAGACGCAAATATGCGGGAAGTTCCTCACTCATTCAAGGAAGAAAACTTTCTGGACAGATTGCCTTAGTCACAACTACTTCCGCCCTGGGGAGATCATCCCTGTACAACCGCCTCCGTCTTGAAAACCGCCTGGCATTTGAGCGAGTTGGCCAAACCCAAGGATTCGGCGAGTTTCATTTTTCCAACGGACTATATGGCGCTATAGAAGAGTTTGCGAAGTCAAGAGCAACGGCGACCGCAAAACATGAATTGTGGGGAAGTGGTTTCAGAAACAAGAGAGAAGTTGTTCGGAAAGCGCTTTCCGAACTGGGGATTCCATTGAGTTGGAACAATCATGGAATCAAACGGGAAATATATGTGTCGTCTCTGGCCAAGAACACACGCGACTTTTTGAATGGCACTGATTCTATTATAGACTATTACGATCAAACCGCAAGCACATTGTTCGAGTGGTTTCGCAAAAGGTGGTTGATCCCTCGTAGCGAGCGAGGTCAGCGGTATAAGGAGTGGAGTCCCCAGGGTTGGGCACTTTGGCAAGATGAGCAGACCGATGAATGATTCGTTTTCAGATCTTCCAGACGCCTTAGTCCGGGATTTATTGGAGTCCTCCATTCCAGTGGCCGAGGAAGTCCGAAATCGCTTTGGTCGTCTGCAGTCAATGCGAAGTGACTTGCGCAATACCGCTCAACAAATGTCCTTAGTTCGCCGCAAGTCTGATCTGGAGGTCACCAGAGAGCCTTCAGTTGCCGCAATCGACGGATCTTACCAGATACATCGCTTAACTTCCATTGATCTCTGTGCTTCAGCCGCGATTGGGGTGGAAGGCACAAGTAAGGAAGCCCAGCGCCATTGGCAAGAGCCGCGCCACAGATTTTGGGCAAAGGCTACTCCCCATAACGAAGCAACCACACTGCTTCTGCGCGGGTTGATGATATCTATGGAAATGGAACTGGCCAGTGAAACTCCTCATGATCTCGTCCTTCTAGACGGCAGCTTTGCTTCTCTCATCATTTACCTGAACCAGGGGCTGTCGAATCTGGCTGAAGTACCCTCTATGGGAGATAACCTCAGGTGGCGTTGGGAATCTCAGAATCTGTTACAGCGATTGGTTGCTACCTTGAGGAGTACAAGAACTCTAGCACTTCCCAAATACACATCACGAAACGAATTGGGCGGCCACTTCCCCCATGAAGACACATCTGATTGTGACGGTCGAACTCTGGCTACGCTCATCTTGGAACCAGGCGAGTACACAACGCCCTTGCCAGTCTACAAGAATGAATCACTGATGTTACGCAGTAGTTAACGAATTGAGTAAAATGAGGTCAGGAGGTGAAACATGAATTTCAAACTCTTTGACCTGTATTCGGACTTTCTCCTGAGTTCATTTGCGGCAACGACGGCGACAGGCATGTCGGCCTTGATGGACAAGGCGGTCAGCCACGACCAAGTCAGTCGCATGCTCAACCGCCAACGACTGGAGCCGAAAGACTGGTGGCAGATGGTCAAGCCCTCTGTGCGCAGCATGCAAGGCGAGCATGGCGTCATCACGATTGACGACAGCATCGTTGAGAAGCCCTACACCGATGAGAACGAACTGATCTGCTGGCACTACGACCATGCGCAAGGACAGATGGCCAAGGGCATCAACTTTATCACTGCTTTGTACACAGCGGGTGAGGTTTCATTGCCGGTGACCTATCGGTTGGTGACCAAGACCGAATCGTACATTGACAAGCAGGGCAAACGGAAACGACGCAGCGCTGTGACCAAGAACGAGCATTTTCGTGCCATGCTGCAAAACTGTGTGCATAACCGCATTCCCTTCCGCTATGTGCTCAATGACATCTGGTTTGCTTCGGCTGAGAATATGAGCTATATCAAACGCACGTTGCGCAAAGAGTTCATCATGGGACTTAAAACCAATCGCAAGATCGCCCTGTCTCGCCAAGACAAACAGCAGGGTCGCTATCACAGACTGGAACAACTCGACCTGCCAGAAGACACAGTTACAGGCATCTATCTGGAGCAGGTGCCCTTTCCCCTCTATCTGCTCCGTCAGACCTGCACAAACGCAGATGGCTCGACCGCTGTGCGCTATCTGGTGACCAGTGACGCCTGCTTGACAGCTGACCAGATCATCACAATCTACCAAGAACGGTGGAAAGTGGAAGAATATCATCGCTCGCTCAAACAGAACGCATCCCTTGCCAAATCACCAACCCGCACACCAACCACGCAGACCAATCACTTTGTGGCTGCTCTCTGGACCTTTACCAAGCTGGAGATGCTTAAGATGCGCACCAAGAAGAATCACTATGCCCTCAAGACGCACTTGTATCTCTCAGCTCTGCAACAGGCTTTCGAGGCTTTGTGTCAGTTGGATCCAGTTCGCCTTGATCCCCTGGCTGCGTAACATGAGTGGTAACTACTAAGGCATAGGATAAAGGGCCAGAGATCAAATAGAATGCTAACAGGAAGCTAATGCGAAACCAATGGTAGGAGTGGTAGAATTGGGAATTATGAGCAACTCGTTGGCAGTAGATCGTGAGCAACTGAAGCGATTAGACCAAGAGAGTCTGATCGAGTTGATTCTGGCATTGCGAGAGCAAGTGGCTGCGCAGCAGGTGTTGATCCAGGAATTGCAGGATCAGTTGGCGAAAGACAGTAACAATAGCGGCAAGCCACCCAGCAGCGATGGTCTGAAGAAGCGCAGAAGACAGAGTCTGCGTCAGTCGGGCCAGCGGCCGCGTGGGGGGCAACCTGGTCACAAAGGGCAAACCTTGACGCAAGTGGCGGAACCGCATCATGTCATCCTTCATACGCTACAGGACTGCCCGCACTGCCAAACAGACCTGAAGGGGGTCGGCGCCAAGGGGCATGTGAAACGGCAGGTGTTCGACATGCCGCCGGTTGGCATCGAAGTCACAGAGCATCAGGCAGAGGTCAAGCAGTGTCCTGGCTGTGGCGCCCATGTGAAGGAGGCTTTTCCAGCCCACGTGACCCAACCGACCCAGTATGGCCCGCGTCTGAAAGCGCTCGCCTGCTACCTGTATGGCCAACAGTACATCCCCTTGGCGCGTATCAAAGAGTTGCTGACCGCGCTCTACGGCGATGCGCCCTCGGAGGCGGTCATACTCGCCGCCGCCCGTCAACTTGTCAGCCGGAGCCAAGCGACTCTGGAACACATTCGCGCACAACTCATCGCTGACCCGGTCGTCCACTTCGATGAGAGTGGGTTGCGTGTCGAGGGGCGCTTGCAGTGGCTGCATGTGGCCAGCACAGCCAGGCTGACTTACTACCATGTCCATGGCAAACGAGGTCATGTCGGCATGCGAGACGCTGGCATCTTGCCCCGCTACCAGGGCGTTGCTCTGCATGACCACTGGGCCCCCTATCTCCAGTTTAGCGACTGCCAGCACGCTTTCTGCAACGTCCATCATCTGCGCGAGTTGCGCTTTGTGTTCGAGCAATACGGCCAAGCATGGGCTGAGAAGATGGCTCGTCTGTTATGCACCATCAAAGCCGAAGTCGCATCCACCCCAGAAGCGCACACTGTGTTACCCCCAGAGCGCTTGGCCTACTACGAGGCCGAGTACGATGCGCTCATTGCCCAAGGCTTGGCCGCTAACCCGCCGCCCAAGCCGACCCGACCCAGAGCACGCGGCCGCCCCAAACAAGCGCCGCCCAAAAACTTGCTCGACCGCCTGCACAAGCATAAATCTGGCGTCTTGGCCTTTATGTATGATTTCCGCATCCCCTTTGACAACAACCAGGTCGAACGCGATGTGCGCATGATCAAGGTTCAACAGAAAGTCTCCGGTTCCTTCCGCACACAAGAGGGCGCCGATACCTTCTGTGCCATTCGTTCCTATATCTCAACCGCTCGCAAACACGGTCACAATGCCATTGATGCCATCTACAACGCATTTATTGACCAGCCATTCTTCCCTTCCACATACCAGGCTTAGTAGTTACCATCATCGTAGCAACTCAGCCTCGTCTGGGAGGTTGTTTGAAAAGGTACGGTCATCGGTCAAAAAGACCAATAATGACTGCCGGAAAGCGTGAATCCTCCATCTACACGCCATAATTCGCACCATTTGTGCCGTATTGACCCGAACCTGACCTTTTCAGACAGATTCCAAACACGATTCATTACACTTGGATGACTTGGTTGCCCATTGAAAGGCGCACATTGGGTAATGGCTGAGTAGTTACCATGAGTGAATCATACCATCTCCCTACAAATCTTTGTTCAGCACTAGATCTAGAGAATTTGAATGCTGCGCTCTCCGAGATTCAGGTCATTTATTTCCGGCCCTTTGGATGGGTCCCAGCGCTTCGGTTGGAAGTCCCCGGGGCAATTGCACACAGTCGAACAAGGTTGTCTTTAGTTCTAAGAGGAATTGAAAGCCAATTGTTCGTACCTGCTGTCATCGAGCCATATCCGTTGTTTCTGGCAGATCGTATGGTCAAGAGTCTCGGTTCCGCAGTGGCCGCAATGGAACAAACAATCATGCAGCACGTTACAGATAACAGTGAGGACATAGAGCTTACCATGTTACTACTGCAAAACTACCGCACTGAGTCTGGCAGAGGAGGAGTTTAGTGATCGGTACGAATGACGACATCGGTGTTGTGGGCAGTCCATCTACAACAACAGAGTTCACTATTGACCTCTTGCAGGAGGCAAGCGAAGAACGACTGGTTGGGGCGTTGGTGGCCTTTGATGCAACACAGAGCGGATTCCCAATCAAATCAGTTGGTCAGATCATCGGGATTGAGTTGCGTAACAGGTGGCACGAGGACGCCACATTCCGAAACCTCATCAAGAGAACAGGCGAGATTCCCCCGATCACGAGCCGGCAAGATACGAGAACCGCCCAATTGGCAGTCGGGGCAACATTCAGACAGAGCAATAGTGAATATGAACCAGATCAGTTGGGTATGGTCCCGCCTACAGGCACCCGAGTTGCGCAAGTCAACCAAGATCTAATCAACTCCCTACTGACGATTTATCAACAGGAAGTATTCTACTTGGGGAACGCATACGCAAATGATGTGCTCTACCCAATGTGGTTCAAGCATTTCGGGTCAGGCCCAAGAGGTGCAGGGGAGGCGTATCACACAGGAGTGTTTGGGAAGACCGGCTCGGGAAAGTCAGGGCTAGCCAAAATGCTCCTCCTCGGATACGCTCGACACCCTGAAATGGGAGTTTTAATCATTGATCCGCAGGGAGAGTTTTCGCAAGAACTACAGGGAAGGACTGTAGGGCAGCAGGGACTACCAGTCAGAAATGCTCTTGACAGCCTAAGTCGTTCAGTCCAAGTTTATGGCATACAGGATATCCAGTTAGATGAATGGGACCTCTTCGAGGAACTCTTAGCCGCTCTAAGATTCACTGAGCAACTCCTTGGGATCCCCGCAGCTTCAGTGGAAAATTCGCGGAAAGCAGCTGAAGTCATGAGAACTGCACTCGAAGGTTCATACAAACTAAGTAAACTTAGTTCCGAAGATGCTCTGCGATCCGCACTAACAGCCACAATTGAGTCGCAGAATGCTGAATTCATTTACTCATCGCCAGGTAGAAGGAAGCAACTGATCAGTTATGTTAAAAAGGTCATTTCTGATGGACTCCATAATCTTTACGCGAATCATTGGCGTCCCTTCACAGATCTGTTTTCAGGCGGTGCAGGACGGCGTAAATTATACGGAATCGTCGAAGACTTGGCAGCAACAGATTCCTCTAGACCAGAGGCTCGTTCAATAGTTGCAATCGACCTGTCAGAACGCGGTAACAGAAAATTTTGGACAGAAAATCTTCAGAGACGCTTGATAAAGAAACTGCTGGACTCCTTAGTGGGGTATGCGTCTCAACAGCTTGGGCTACAGGAAAGCGCCAATGTGCTTGTCATGGTGGATGAGGCAGCACGTCTCGCTCCATCAGGCATACAACAGAGTGATAGCGAAGCAGACCAACTCAGAAGCACTTTACGACGTGCCGTTCGGGAGACACGCAAGTATGGCATCGGCTGGTTCTTTATAAGCCAGACACTTGGTGGAATTGACAACGAAATACTTCAACAACTTCGATCACTTTTCTTCGGCTTTGGTTTAGCACTAGGTGACGAATTCAGAAAGCTGAGGGAATTCGCAGGAGGTGACAGCCGGGCCATGGAATTATATCGGTCTTTCAGAGATCCTCACAGCGCGCCGAGACCCGACCTCCGTGAGTTTCCATTCATGGCTGTCGGCCCAGTTTCGCCGCTTTCGTTTAGCGGGCGGCCTGTTTTCTTCTCAGCTTTTACGGACCCAGACAGATTCCTGTCCACCAATGAGTTGAAATCTCAAATGAAAAAGGGAATCTGAGAATTAGTCCAGAATACACAACCCCCTGACATTCTGAGGATTTTCTCAAACATGAGACATACGAAATGAAATCGTGTCGAGAAAACTCACGCCTCATTCGAGCAAAGGCGCACTCAACAATCTCTCCGCGATCCACGTCGGCACGCGCGTCATGCTGCCATCCCCGTCGACACATATATGCCGCGTGTGGCCATCGGCGTAAAGAACGCCCGTCTGCCGGTTGCGAATCTCGTAGACGAACTCGATCAGACGGCTCCGCAACGACCCCAGCCGCGTGATCACCTGCACCGCATCGCCGAAGCGGATGGCATTGCGGTAGCGGCATTGCAGGTCGGTGACCGCGAAGTTGTAACCGGCCCCGGCTATCTCCGTGTAGGGCATCCCCGCCGCCGCCATCCAGGCGACGCGCCCGGCCTCGAACCAGACGACATACTCGCTGTGATGGACGACCCCCATCTGGTCCGTCTCGGCAAAACGGACAGTGATGTCCAGTGGGACAGCGGCGTGTTCAACCTGATCCATTGGCGTCCGTTAGGGGGTGATCGATCTTGTGTGGATTGTCCCGGATCCAACGTTGAAACGCTGCACGGATCTTCGCCAGGTCGCCTAAGTTCTCATTGCAGATCCGATAGAGTTCCGCCGCGCTGACTTCATTGTAGAAATGAGTCAGGCGGTTGCGATAGCCGGCCATCTGCTGGAGCAGCTTTCCTTCGCCTTTATCAAGGATGCCCTGCTCGGCCAGCAGTCTGGCGACATCTCTGTAGGTTCCGGCGGGGATACCATACCCCTTGGACAGCATGTGCCGCCCAATGTCAAACAGCGACTCTAGCGCGCGGCGCATACAGGACTCGGCTGTGTGGACGTTGCGGCTGTCAGAGAAAAAGCTGCCCTCGTCGTGCAGCGGCAACCGCTGGATCTGCCTGATCATTTGATTCAGGATCGACAGGCGCTCGACAATGACGCGCTGGCAGAGATAGGTCGGAGTCACTTGGCTATACCGAGAAGCAGGCGCGCCATCTCCTCCTCCAGGGGAGCGAGATCGGCCTCCTGCCGCAGGATGTAGAGATCGTAGTTGTCGGCCGCGTATTCATCCTCGGCGTAGAGCCGTTCGCCGTGAATGACCTCGGCGGCCAGATAGGGATTTGCGCTGTCGAGATTGACGAGATCGACACGCTGGACGCCCAGAAAATCCTCCAAAGCCTGTGCCAGCGCCACCTCCGCCTTCCAATCCATCTTGACGTCCGGCTCTGGTTGCCCCCAACTCAGTCCGCCGGACTTTGGCGGCGACCAAACAGGCTTCACACCTATATCCACATCCGACGGGCCGGGCGCAAGGACGGCTGCCGCATCGTCCAGCCATGCCAGAGTCTCCCTGGCGCGGCTGCCGAAACTGTAGACAATGGCAACGCCATTCTCCCGGCAAATCGCCTCCAGCGCCGCGCGTCGTCGATTCATGGCAAATCCCTGTGGAAAGCGCTCCTATTCTCCACGATTCACTATCCACTACATATGGATCGACATGCCCTCAACGCCGTGGGCCGCTTCCATCACCACTTCGGCCAGCGTCGGGTGGGCATGCACGTTGTGGGCGATCTCCGCCGGTGTCAGTTCCATCATCTGCGCCAGGGAAAGCTCCGGCAGCAGTTCGGTTGCGTTCGGGCCGACGATGTGCGCGCCGAGAATCTCGCCATATTTCTGATCGGCGACGATCTTGACGAACCCGCCGCGCACGCCCAGCGCCTGGGCCGCGCCGTTGGGCATGAACGGGAACTTACCCACATTGACTGTGTATCCGGCTGCCGTGGCCGCCGCCTCGGTCATGCCCAAGCTGGCGACCTGGGGCGCGCAGAATGTGCAACGGGGCATAAAGATATAACGCTCAGCCGCTATCGGCATCGTTGCCTGACCGGCGCTATGCTCGGCGGCGACGAGCGCCTGCGCGCTGGCAACATGGGCCAGCGGCATCTTGCCGGTGCAGTCGCCAATCGCGTAAATGTTGGCGCGGCTGGTGCGCATGAACTCGTCGATCTCAATGTACCCCTCCCGATCGCGCGCCACCCCGACCGCGTCCAGGCCGACGTCTTCAGTATTGGGTGTAATCCCGACCGCCAGCAGCACCTTCTCGACTTCAACTGTCTGGGCGCTCCCGTCGTGAACGTTCTTGACCGTCACCGCGACCGACCCTTCACCAATCTCGAAGCCCTCCGTGCGGCTCGAAGTCAGCACCTTCATGCCCCGTTTCTCGAAGGCGCGCACCACCTCCTGCGCCACGTCCGCATCCTCCAGCGGCAGCGCCTGATCCATCATCTCGACGATCGTCACCTGCGCGCCGTATGTGGCGTAAATGTGGCTCAGCTCCATGCCGATCGGCCCGGCGCCCACCACCAGCAGAGACGCGGGAATCTCCGTCAGGCGGATGGCGTGGCGATACTGGAGAATGCGCTCGCCGTCCGCCTCGATGCCGGGCAGATCGCGGGCGCGCGCGCCCGTCGCCACCACAAAGCTGCGCGCCGTCACCGTCCGTGGCTCGGCATCCGGCTTGAGCGGACCGGCGCTGACCTGCACGCTGTTGGCGCCGGTGAAACGGGCATGCCCTTCGATGACGTCGATCTTGTTTTTCCGCATCAGGAAGCCGACGCCCTTTGTCTGGCGGGAGACGATCTGCAGAGAGCGCCCGACAGCCGCTCCGTAGTCCACCTGCAAGTTGTCAAAGCTGAGGCCGAACTCTTGCGCGTGTTGCAGCGTGTCCAGCACTTCGGCGCTCTTGATAAGCGCCTTCTTGGGGATACAGCCCCAGTTGAGGCAGACGCCGCCCAGATGCTCCCGTTCGATCAGCGCCGTCTTCAGATTCAGTTGCGCGCCGCGAATCGCTGCCACATAACCGCCCGGCCCTGAGCCGATGACGATCAGATCGTAGTCATAGTTGCTTGCCACATCTTCCTCCGCAAATTTAGTGGCTCGTGATGATGCTGACCACTGCCGTGATGCACTCCAAACCGCGCCTCATTCGAGCAGAGGGGCATCAAAGCCTTCCAGTCGCTTCACCACATCCACCAGAAATCCATCGGCGCCGAGGCCGTCCAGAATCCGATGGTCAAAGGCGAAACTGAGATAACACATGGGCCGGATAGAGATCGTGTCGTCGGCGCTGGGCAGGAGGGGATCGTGCGCGCCGTCCGCGCCGCCGCCGCTGCGCACAACCGCACGCTTGCTGATCCTGCCTATTCCCAGGATAGCGGCCTGCGGCTGGTTGATGATCGGTGTGCCCAGCAGGCTGCCGCTCACCCCGTGATTGGTCACGGTAAAGGTGCCGCCGCGCAACTCATCCGGCGCCAGATCACCGCGTCGGGCGCGTTCGGCCAGATCGTTGACCGCACGCGCCAGCCCCTGCAAATTGAGTTCATCCGCATCGCGAACTACCGGCACAACCAGCCCGTCCGCCACCGCCACCGCGATACCCACATGGATGCGCCGACTCAGCGCCAGCGCGCCGTCGGTCCAGCGGCTGTTGACCGTCGGATGCTGGCGCAGCGCGGCTGCGACCGCGGCCACAAAGTAGGGCGTGAAGGTGAGGCCGATTCCTTTCTTCGCGAATGCCTCCCTGTGGGCTGCGCGATGACGCACGACAGCCGTCATATCCGCCTCGAAAACGGTCACCACATGGGGGCTTGTACGCACACTGCGGCTCATGTGCTCGGCAATCGCCCGCCGCATCGTAGAGAGTTCCTGACGAACTTCGTCGGCGCCGAGCGCGCCCTCGGTTTCCGCAAGCGTTGCCGGCGACGGCTGTTTACGCGCGTCGATGAAGGCCAGCAGATCCTTCTTGGTGACGCGCCCCTTGCGGCCAGTCCCCTGCACCTCCGCCAGATCAACGTTGTGTTCGGCGCTGATGCGGGCAACGACCGGGCTGACGAAGGCGCGACCTGTCGGCTTCTCGGCTGACGCAGCTTCTCCTGCATTGCGAGAAACGAGGGACTGCGAGGAGTCAGGGATTAGCGTTGTTTTCTCTCCCTCCTCACTCCTCTTCACTCTCTCCTCGGTGTCTTCACCCTCGTCGCCGATGTAAGCAATGACAGAGCCAACCTGAACCGTCGTTCCCTCTGCCGCCAGGATCTTCAGCAGTACGCCGGCCGCGGGCGCGGGCACTTCCGTGTCGATCTTGTCGGTGGAAATGTCCAGCAGGGGTTCCTGCCGCTCCACCACATCCCCAGGCTGCTTGAGCCAACGGGCAACGGTCCCTTCAAAAACCGTCTCGCCCAGTTGGGGCATCTTCACTGGAGTTGGCATGGCTGGCGCTCCAACTACATTTTTTTGGCAGTCAGTTTTTAGTTTTCAGAAACACCACGCCTTCGAGTCGTGTGGGCAATCTCTGGGCCACTAAAAACCAGAAACTAAAAACTGGAAACTTCCTAAATCATTGGGGTCTTGCGCTGAACGAGTTGCACGGTCACGTTCCAGGGATCGCGCAGGAAGCAGAGTTTATCCCCGGAGGGCGTATTGTTGATCTCGCCGTCCGGCGTAGCGCCGGCCTGAATCAGTCGCTCGCGTTCGCCCTCCATATCGTCAACGCTGAAGGCAAAGTGCAGGTTGAACGGGTTGATCTGAGCAAAGTCCAGCGGCTCCATCTCGTCATTGCTGTACAACTCCACCATGCTGCCGTTGTCGTCGGTGACAAAGTTCATGTATGGGGCGACATCACCGGCGGAGACGATTCGCAGCCCCAGATGCTCCCTCCACCACTGCACCTGCTCGAGGACGTTCGGGACGTTAATGGCAACGTGTTCCAGGTTCATTAGTTGTGCTCCGTTAGAAAGTGTTGGTGCTATTTGGTGATTGGCCCTATACTCGGCCACCGGTCACTGAGTGTCAAATGCGCTACCGCTTCGCGCGCCCACAAGGCGCCCGAGCGCGCCTATGCGCCTGCGATCCGTTCAAATCGGGTCGGTTCCCGCTCCATCTCCGCCTGCACAAAGCGTTGCAGCAGGTTCGATTTGATTTCGGCAAAGGCCGGGTCATGCCAACGGTTGCGGCGTTCCTCTGGGTCCTCCTGCAGATCGAACAGCTCACCGTATGCGTGCCCGCGATAGACGGTCAGCTTATAGCGCCTGTCCACCAGCGTGCGCAGGTGCAGAGCCGACGGCTGGTGGCGGTTCTCAACGAGCACGTGATCGCGCGCCGGACGCTCTTCGGTCCCAACCGCGCCGGTCCACTCCGCAAGCTGATCCGCGCCCTGCATCTGCCCCGGTATGTCGATGCCGGCCGCGCGCAGGAAGGTGGGCGCCAAGTCCACCAACGACTGGAGCGAACTGTTCACCGCGCCCGCCGGAACCCGTCCCGGCCACCGCACCAGAAACGGCAGGCGGATCAGATCTTCGTAATGGAACGCCCCTTTCGCGATCAATCCATGCTGGCCAAGGAAATGACCGTGATCGGTGCTGAAAACCACGAGCGTATTGTCGGCAATACCCAACTGATCCAGCTTGCCCAATATGCGCCCGATCTCCCGGTCCATCAAGCTGACCATCCCATAATAGACGGCCATGTTCTTGCGCAGCGCGGCCGGCTCATGCAGATGGCTGCTAAAGCCGTGATTGCCATACGCCGTCTCCTGCCAGGCGGAGAAATCCGGCTGCCGCAGTTGCGTTTTAGCGAAGTGGGGCGGCATCGCCTCCAACTCGCCCGGCTCCAGCGTGCCCGGTTCCATCGCAGCGGGGTCGTACATCGACGCCCACGGCTCGGATACCAGGTAGGGCGGGTGCGGATCATGGAAGCTGCTCCAGAGGAAGAACGGCTTGCCGGCGGCGGCGCTGCGTTCTATCGCCGCAATCGAGCGCTCAGCCGTCCACCTGGAGTAGTGGAACGCCTCCGGCAGATCCCAGGCATGTTCGCGTTTGGCCGCGCCGGCCTGTTTTCCTGGGAGCGCAGGCGTCTCGCCTGCATCGGGGGGCCATGTCTGGAAGAAATCTTGCCAGTTGGACAGGCCGTTCTCCTCCATCCAAATGCCGTAATGCTGTCCCGCATGGGCCTCATCGGCGTGATTGCGCGCCACCTCTACATGCTGAAAGCCATACCACGGCCCGTGGAAATCGCGCCAGAACGCCAGGTCGCGCAGGATCGGCTGGCACTCGAGCGACGTCTGCTCCGGGCGAGAGGCCAACGGCTGAAAATGGGCCTTGCCGATGAGGGTCGTGTCATAGCCGTTCCCGTGCAGCACATCGCCAACGGTCGGCACATCCTCACCCAGCTTCACGCCAATCGTCCAACAGCCATGCCAGGCCGGATACTGGCCCGTGATAATCGTCGACCGCGAGGGCGAGCAGACCGGATTGTTGCAATAGGCGCGGTCGAAGCGCACTCCTTCGCGGGCCAGCCGGTCCAGCGCCGGCGTCTGAATCCTGGGATTGGTTACGCCGAGGGTGGAGAAATGCTGCTGGTCGCTCGTTATCAGCAGAATGTTGGGCGGAGTGGTCACGGACGGTCGCCTCAGAAATTGGACATGAAATGCGCGCCTGTGATGGTATCACAAGCTGCCGGTGCGCGCTAGTTAGTTCTGTGCTATACTGGCGCACTCTAGTGGTTGATAAACTGTTCGTTACTACCCGGAGCAACTGCTAAAGAGGAAGAGATGACACAGACAGTTTTGCAAAGCGTGCAAGCCCATTGGCAGGACCTGCGCGGACGCACCTATGACCTGCTGGACGTTCTGGCCGATGCCGACCTGAACGCCCGCCTGCCGTTCCCCGAATCCCAGAATATCCTCTACCAGTTCTACTGCATGTTGGGCACGCAGGAGAGCTGGCCGCCCGTTCTGCTGGAAGGGCGCATGACGGGTTGGGATTGCAGCCTGAAACCGGCGCCCGCCGGCGAGACGCTGCCCATCGAACGGGTAGGCGCAGCTATGCAGGCCGCCGACGCGGCCTTGCACGCGGCATTCGAGCAGGCGGATTGGTTACGCGTTTTTGAGAATGGCGCGACACCCCTGGCCGGTTACTATCGCCTGGTTGAGCACGAATCCCACCACCACGGCCAACTGATCAACCTGATCTACGCCAACAACCTCCCCATCCCCGCCAGTTGGGCCGATTCCTGGGCGCTCACGCGCGGAGGAGAGTAGAGAAGACAACGGCCTGAGATAGGTGACGAACAGAAAGAGCGACAGCCTCTCTCCTGGAAGCTGTCGCTCTCTATTTCTGCTTACAAACCGACGCATCACGTTGCCGGTGCAAACGCGTCTACGCCAGGGACTACACCTTCCTCACTCCAGCCGCAGGAACGCGGCCGAGGCCCATGCGGAACCCTCCACCTCCGTGCCGACCAGCAACGCCCATCCGCCATCGACGCTGAGACCGAGGGTTGAGAAACTCTCACCGCTCTGAACGTGGCCGACGATCGGCGCCTCCAGGGTCGGCCCGCCGCGCAGCCGCAAGCGACCGCCCCGGCTGATGAAGACGGTGGCGCGGCCCATCTGCACTCTAAACTCCTCCGTATCCCGCAACGTCACCAGCGACGCCGAAACCCAGACAGGATCCTCGATGTCGTAGACGAAGATCGCCACCCACTCCTCATCGGCGCTGAAACCGGCGACCGGATAGGCCTCACCGGCAGTGACGCCCGCCAGCACCTCGGAAATCGTTTCCGGTCTGCTGCGTACGCGCAGAGAGCCGCTCGTAATAATCGCCAACTGCGTGGTGATTTCTCCTTGCTTGAGAAGCGCTGCAGCTGCCGGCACGATGCCCGTGGGCGCCGTGTCCGACATCGCCTCCTCGTCCGCGTCTTCCTCGGCCATGGACATCTCGCCAATCGTTACCCTAAAGGCAGGGCTAATCGGCTCACCCTCCTGCATCACTGGCATATCCGGGCCGGGGAACTCAAACACATCGAACACGCCTCCGTCTATATGGAGCATGGCATAGAGAGTTTCCGTAGCCGCATCGACATCAATCTCCACGGCCAGTTCGGTCGTGACCCCGGCCTCCAGGGATGCCTGCCCGATGATCGGCCCGAATGATCCGGCATCATCAGCGTGGATGACAACCCATCCCTTCACCTGAGCCACAGCTTCGGTAATCGTGATCTCGCCTTTGATCACATCCTGAGCGCCTACCGTGACGCTCGGCTCCAAATCGTCCATTGCCGTCTCGCCGTCGTCCGGCTTTTCCTCGGCCGCGGTCTCTTCCGCCATCTCGCCGTCGTCGGACTCCGCCTCAGCCGCGGTCTCTTCCGCCATCTCGCCGTCGTCAGACTTTTCCTCGGACATGGCCTCTTCCGCCATCTCCTCGTCGTCCTCAGACACAAGAAGCAGGGCGGCGTCGCCGCTCAACGTCACATCTTCCGCCCAAATCCAACCGATGGTCTCCACGTCCGGCACCTGCACCTTCAGCCAGCTTCCGTCCTCAGTCCGCCCGATCACCGGAATGACATCACCCTTGAGCAGGCCGGCGATGATCGGCGTCTCGGCGTTGGCCTCCTGGCGCACCCGCAGCGCATTGACAGCGACCGTCGCCTCCAAAGTGACCATCTGCGGCGCGGCCGGCTCGGAGATTTCCTCCATCTCAGGTGGCGCGACAGGGGTCAAAACCAGTGAAAGATCTCCCTGGAAGGGATAGCAGCTGGTAATCAACAGGGCCAGGATTGCCAGTGCCCCAATGGCGGCGGGCCGTCCGTCGCCGCGCAAAGAGACGCGAAAGCGAATAGGCATAGTTCCTCCCAGGCTAACGAAATATCAGGCGTAGTGTCAAAGGTGACGGTGCTGTGCGAGCGTTCAACGTCCGAACCACGCCCACTCGGGCAGGGGCGCATACTACTATTATGGCACGACAGAAGAAAGGCTGTCAAAATGCCTTTCGTTCATGGGTGCATCCCAGATTATTTGGAAAACGTTGTCTGAAACAGGATTTTCGGGATTTGTGGATGGACAGGATTGTAGGCGATGGGTCGATTCCTATGCAATGGGTCTTCTCCCATCAGCTGAAAGGGCACATCGCAATTGCCGAGTAATTTGGGATGCGCCCTTCGCTGGTGCGTGCATCCCAAATTGGGGGAGCCGAATTCCTTCCCCGGACGTGTGCGATCCTGAGAATCCCTCAATCCTGTGAATCCTGATTCAGACAATGGAAACGCCGCCCTCAGAATCCGGAATGCGCTATGCAAAAAGATATAATTTGACACACAACGTCCACTTCACTATACTGGACGTATCCACAGCGCGTGGCTTCATGATAACTTCCAGCGCCCAACACAGTAGACAGCCATGCAACACGCTATCTGCCCTCGATCGTACCAATCTCACACAAAGGAGAAAAGCAATGTCTGACACGTATCGCAACTTCGTTTCCAGGCGTGAGTTTCTGCGCCTATCCGCGTTTGCGACCGTTGGCGCGGCCCTGGCCGCATGCGCGCCACCGGCAGCGCCAACGGACCAGGCCGCCTCGGAAGAGGCCATGCCCACCGAGGCTGACCCGGGCGTTTCGCTGTGGAGTTGGGGCACCGCCATGGCGCGCTACCGCGATCCGGAGGGCAACGACATCTTCGCCGACACACTCAAAGCGGACATCGGGCTGGACGTGGAGCTTGGCATGGTTGACCACCCGGACATGGCGGCAAAGCTCAAGGCAGCTCTGCCGGCGGGCACCGGCCCCGACGTGTTGAACACCGACTTCGACATCATGGGGCCGTTCTGGGGCTTCGTTGAACCGCTCAACGAGCGGGGCGAGGCCGAATGGGGCGCGAGTTGGAAGGAGGACGCTTTCTCGGGCGCGGCGTTGAACGAGATGGAGCTTGTCGCCAACATCGTGGACCTCTCGGGCGATGCCCTCTACCTGCCGGGCAATATGCAGCTGCTCGGCTGGCTCTACTACTGGATTCCCACCTTCGAAGAGCGCGGCATTGATGTATCTGCGCTGCAGACGTGGGATGACTTCGAAGCGCTGTGCCAATCGTTCCTGGACGATGGCATCGCGCCGCTCGGCGGCGTCGGTGAACCGGCGAACCTGGTGGACTGGTTCAAGAGCCTGGTCGAGGTTACAGGCCGCGGTCAGCTGGCGGAGGTGCAGGTGGGGAACGGCAAATTCACCGACGCCGGCGTCGTGGAGGCGTTCGACCTGTTCGCCAAGGTGTATAACGAATACATGCAGGAAGGGGCGATCGGCGCGCAGGACAACAACGCGGTGCGCGAGCCGTTCTGGAATGGCACCGGCAAGAGGCCGATGATCAACATCTTCACGGGCACGCCCTACTTCGGCTTCCTCAATCACCAGTCGGAAGTGATCCGGGATGCCATGAACAACGACGTCGGCACGTTCCTGCTGCCTGGCTCGAGGGGGCTGGCGGCAACCGATGCAGGCGTGGCGATGGTGTCGGCTTCGGAGCGCAAGGACAACGCCTGGGAGTACATGAAGTGGCGCACGCTGGGTCCGGGGGGGGAGCAGATCGCCTCAACCGGGCAGCCGATGGGCGCCAAGGCGATCGAGGTTCCGCCGCAAGGCACCGACTTCGACAAGAATCTGGGTGGGCCGCTGCTGGAGGCGATGGTCAGCGGCGACAACGTTTTCCGCCGCGTGCTATGCACCGACGTTTACCAGCAGTTGACGATCGTGCTGCCGGGTGTAACCGCCGGCCTGATCACCGCTGCGGAAGCGGCGCAGGAGGTGCAGGACGCCTTCGATCAGTCTTGCCAGCAGTGGGTCAAATCCTAGTTTTGGCAACACCACCGGCCGCGAACTGTCGCGGTCGGTGGTGTACCTAAGTAACTGTCCGCAAACAACGTAGCGATTTCAATCAAGCTTGGACTGGTCTGTCGAACGAAACCGTTAAGTTAAAAACGGACAGTTACTAAGCGCGAACCACTGACCACTGAGCAAATGGCAACTGCGGCGGCGGGCGCAACGCAACACAGGGACGATCAAACCGTGAAGGAGCGGGTCGCGGGCGCGTTGCGCGCCAATGGCGGTTTCTTCTTCATCCTGCCGGGGCTGGTCGTCTACCTGGGATTTATCGCCTGGCCGATCATCGCAACTCTCTATAACGGCTTTTTTGTATGGGATGGGATCAACCCGGACCGCGAGTTTGTCGGTCTGGACCACTACGTGCGCCTGCTGACAAAGGACCGGGCCTTTCGCCTCAGCATTCGCAACAACGTCTACTGGGCGATCATTACGGTCGTCGTCCTCTCGATTTCCGGCTTCCTCTTCGCCTGGCTGCTGAATCAGCGCATTCGCCTGCGCGACACGTACCGCGCGGCCTTCTTCCTGCCGGTAACCGCCTCGCTGGTCGTGATCGGCTATACATGGGAGTTTCTCTACCAGCCCGAGGTCGGCCTGCTCAACCACACGCTGCGTGAGAACGGGTTGGAAAGTCTGACACGCGTCTGGCTGGCTGACCCCGACGTTACCATTTTTGCCATCATTCTTGTCTCTTTATGGGCCTCGCTCGGCTTCTGGGTGGTGGTCTTTCTGGCTGCGCTGCAGGCGGTTCCGCAGGACCTGTATGACTGCGCCGCGGTCGACGGCGCGACCGGCTTTCGCCAGATGTGGCATGTGGCGGTCCCGCTGACAATGGGCACGACGCGCGCGCTGTGGATTCTGGGGCTGATCCGCTCGATCAATGCGTTTGCGCTGGTGTTCCTGCTGTCGCGCGGCGGGCCGTACCACGCGTCCGAGGTGATCGCGTATCAGATTTACGATCTGGCATTCAGGACCAATCACACCGGCTATGCGTCGGCGCTCTCGGTTTTGCTGCTGCTCATTTCAGCAGTCGTGACCATCTTCCAGTTGCTTTTGATGCGCGGGCGCCGCGTGCAGCTGTAAACGGGCACAGGTTTGGAGGGAGCAAGGATGGTATCCAAGCTAAAGTTGCGCAGGAAATCGATTCTGATTCATGCGGTGCTGCTTTTTGTTTCGTTCATCATGGTCTTTCCCTGGCTGATCGCGTTCTCCACCGGCCTGAAAGCGCCGGGCGAGTCGGCGCTGAACAGAGGGCTGATCCCGTGGGAGATCTCTCTCGCCAATTTTCCGGAGGCCTGGCGGATAGCCAATGTGCCGGTGTTGGCCTTCAACAGTTTCGTCGTTACGGCGGCGTCGGTGGTGTTGATCCTTTTTTTGGCCTCGCTGGCGGCCTATGGTTTCGCGCGGCTTAATTTCGTCCTGAAAGAGCCGTTCTATATGCTGTTCCTGGCCGGCCTGATGTTGCAGGCGGCGGCGATCATGGTGCCGCTCTACCAGGTAAACGTCACGTTCAAGCTGCTGGACACCCACTTCGCCCTGGTCGGCCCCTATGTCGCGCTGGGGCTTCCCTTTGCCATCCTGATCTTGCGCGGCTTCTTTGAGGGGCTGCCGGACGAGATCGAAGACGCGGCGCTGATAGACGGCGCGACGCGCTTCACGATTTATTGGCGCATCATGCTGCCTTTGACGCGGCCGGCGCTGGCCACGGTCGCCATTTTTACCGGCCTGGGAACGTGGAATGACTTTCTGCTGCCGATGCTTATGACCAGCAGACCCGGGCTGAGGACGATGCCGCTGGGGCTGATCCTGTTCGAGCTTGAAGGCGCCATCGGCATGGTACTGCACGAGTACCGCTTTGCGCTGATCATCATGATGACGGTCCCCATCATCATCGTCTTTCTCCTCCTGCAACGGCAGTTTATGAGCGGCCTCACCGCCGGCGCGATCAAAGGATAGGGCCGCCAGATGCCCCCGCAAAACCAGGTCGTCGAATGGACCTACTCCGCAAGCAAGCTGTACGACGATCCATTCAATGAAGTAACGCTTGACGTTGACATCACCGATCCGGGCGGGCAGACGCGTACCGTTCCCGCGTCAGAGAGATCGAGCCGGACGCTGCCTATCGCGCCTATTATTTCGATCCGAGACAGGGGCGGGAATACGATGCCGGAGCCGTGCTCCCCGACGAGCAGGGCGCGTGGCAACCGCCCAAACCGCCCATCATCCAGGGCTGGATACTCGTGCTGGAACACATAGACGCAGATGCCAGTACAGAAACTAACCACTGACCTCTATCCACTTTCCACTGGCGTTAGGAGAAAACAGTTATGCTCTATGCCATCCAGAATTGCGCCACCGAGTGGGCTTACAGTTCGGGCAAGGCTTACAGCGACCCGTTCAATGATGTCGAGCTGGACGTGCTGATCACCCGCCCCGACGGCAGCGAGCAGGTCGTGCCCGCGTTCTGGGGCGGCGACCAGAGTTGGCGCGTGCGCTACAGCTCGACGCAGACCGGCACGCACCGGTATCGCACGGTCTGCTCGGACACCGGCAACAGCAGCCTGCATGACCAGACGGGGACGCTGGAAGTAACGCCGTATGAGGGCAGCAATCCCTTGCTCAAGCACGGGCCTTTGCGCGTCGCCGACAGTGGCCGTCACCTGGAGCACCGCGATGGCACGCCCTTCTTCTGGCTGGGCGATACCTGGTGGATGGGGCTGGTCGAGCGGCTGCCGTGGCCGGACGGCTTCAAGCGCCTGACCGCGGACCGCGTCAAGAAGGGCTTCACCGTCATTCAGCTGGTGGCCGGGCTCTTCCCGGATATGCCCCCCTTTGACCCGCGCGGCGCCAACGAGGCCGGTTTCCCGTGGGAGAAAGAGTTCACCCGCATCAATCCCGCCTTCTTCGATATGGCCGACTTCCGCATCGACTGGCTCGTGCAGAACGGGCTGGCGCCCAGTATTGTCGCCTGCTGGGGCTACTTCATGGATTTCGCCGGCGAGGAAAAGCTCAAGCAGCATTGGCGCTATCTGGTGGCGCGCTACGGCGCGTACCCCGTCGTCTGGGACGTGGCGGGCGAGGCGCTGATGCCGCACTACAGCCACCCGCACTGGCAGGACATCTACGCGGCCGTGCTCAGAAAACGACCTGAGGACGACGGCGGAGTCGCCAAGACGCGGCTCCAGCGCGCCGATTTTCCGGCCAGAGTGCGGGAGCGGCAGGACAGGATGCGTTCGGCGTGGACGCGCGTGGCGCGCTATCTGCGTTCACTCGATCCCTACCGGCACCCGATGACGATTCATCCCGGAACCGGGGGCATCTGGTCGTATGATCACGTTGACGATCCATCGGTGATCGACATAGACATCACCCAGTGCGGCCTGCATGACATACTCACTTTCCCGCAAATTCTGGATGAAGTCAGCAGCCAGGTCCCCAGAAGGCCGCGCATGCCGCGCTTCGTCGGCGAATCCTGCTACGAAGGTGAGGGCGGCTGGAACTGGGAAAACGTGCAACGGCTGATGTTCTGGGGCAGCGTGTTGAGCGGCGCGGCGGGGCACACATACGGCGCAAGCGGCATCTGGCAGGTGAACACGCGCGCGCAGCCTTACGGGCCCAGCCCGCGCATATACGGGGAGGGGTTCGATGAAGACCCATGGGATGAGGCTATGCACTTTGCCGGTTCCAGACAGGTGGGTCTCGGTCGACGCCTCCTGGAACGCTATCCCTGGTGGCGATTTGAACCGCAGCCGCAATGGATCACGCACCTGGGAGAGCGCCACTTCAGGCCATTGCAAGGCTATATCCGACCCTTTGCCGCCGGTATTCCGAGGGAAGTGCGCGTCATCTTTATTCCAGTGCGATACCTGGTTACGGTCACGGAGATCGAGCCGGGCACAGCTTATCGTGCATTCTATTTCGACCCGAGGCAAGGGCGGGAATACGATGCGGGAGACGTACTCCCCGACGAGCAGGGCGCGTGGCAACCGCCCAAACCGCCCATCATCCAGGATTGGGTTCTCGTGCTTGAATCAGTCAACAACCGGGAAGTGAGAAGTGAGGAGTGAGAGAGGTGTTCACTCTTTCCTCACTCCTCTTTTCGCTCTCCTCGCAGTTTGGAGAAAATAGCTATGCTCTACGCCATCCAGAATTGCGCCACCGAATGGGCCTACAGTTCGGGCAAGAGCTACGGCGATCCGTTCAATGATGTCGAGTTGGACCTGCTGATCACCCGCCCCGACGGCAGCCAGCAGGTCGTGCCCGCCTTCTGGGCCGGCGACCAGACTTGGCGCGTGCGCTACAGCTCCACCCAGACCGGCGCCCATCACTACCGCACCGTCTGCTCGGACACCGGCAACAGCAGCCTGCATGACCAGACCGGCACGCTCGAAGTAACGCCCTATGAAGGCGACAATCCCTTGCTCCAGCACGGGCCGATACGCGTCGCCAGCAGTAGCCGCACGTTCGAGCACGTGGACGGCACACCCTTCTTCTGGCTGGGCGATACCTGGTGGATGGGCTTCTGCAAACGCCTGCGCTGGCCGGAAGATTTCCAGGAACTGGCGGCTGACCGCGTGGCCAAGGGCTTCAGCGTAATCCAGATCATCGCCGGACTCTATCCCGACATGGAACCCTTCGACGAACGCGGCGCGAATGAAGCCGGCTTTCCGTGGGACCGAGACTTCACCCGCATCAACCCCGCCTATTTCGACCACGCCGACCTGCGCATCGCCCATTTGGTGCGGTCGGGGTTGCTCCCTTGCATCGTCGGCCTGTGGGGCTTTTTCATTGACTTCGCCGGGCCGGAGGTGGTCAAGAAGCATTGGCGCTACCTGATCGCCCGCTACGGCGCGTACCCCGTCGCCTGGTGTACGACCGGCGAGGCGCTGATGCCCTACTATATCTCCGAGGAGACCGCCGCGTTCCAGCAGTGGCGCACCGAGGTCCAACTGGTCACCACCGCCGACATGACCTGGCTGCCACCGGCAAAGCGCGCCGTCTGGTCCGAGATCATGCGCACGCTGCGGGCGACCGATCCCTATGGCCATCCGCTCACCATCCACCCCAACGGCTTCGCCCACCTGACACCCGATGACCCGTCGCTGCTGGATTTCAACATGCTGCACCCCGCCCATCTCGGCTATCAGATTATGACCGACATGGTACACCTCGTCGAGAGCGCGGTGGCCGAGGGGCCGCGCATGCCCGTGCTGGTCGCCGAGGTCAACTATGAAGGCGAGATGGAGATGAGCCACTCCGAAACCCAACGCTTTTTCTTCTGGACCGCGATCCTCACCGGCGCGGGCGGCCATACCTACGGCGCAATGGGCATCTGGCAGGTGAACACGCCTGAAAAGCCCTATGGCCCGTCGCCGCACGGCGCATCCTATGGCGACACGCCCTGGAACGAGGCCGTGCAATTGCCCGGCTCGACCCATCTCGGCAACTCCAAACGCCTGCTCGAACGCTACGCCTGGTGGGAATTCGAGCCGCATCCTGAATGGGTGGAGCCCCACAACACGGTCGAAAATCGCATGTTGCCCTACGCGGCCGGCATCCCCGGCAAGGTGCGCTTCTTCTATCTGCCGGGTCCGTCGATCCGTTACGTCAACCGCGGCGAGGTCACCATTACCGGTTTGGAGGCCGGCGTCCTGTACCGGGGCTTCTATTATGATGTAAAATCAGGCAAAGAACATGAATCAGTTCCCCTCAAGGGCGACGCGCAGGGGAACTGCACCATGCCCAGTGCGCCCATTATCTGGGATTGGGTATTTGTCATGGAGAGGGATGATGGACAAAACGACTGAACTTCAGGAACATAATGCGCTGCTCAATGACCCGCAGGCGCTGCGCCAGCAGATGGCGGACGATGGATTTCTGTTCTTTCGCGGCCTGCTGCCCGCAGATGAAATCGTGGCCCTGCGCCGCAATATCTTGCAGATTTGTGACAACCACGGCTGGATTGCGCCCGGCGCCGAGCTGATGGACGGCATCGCCGACCCCTCCGCGGACGCGATGGAACCTTTCTGCGGCGTCGGCGTGCCCCCGGAAGCCTATGGCGATGTGCAGTGTCTGGAATCTTTTCACCGCCTGGCGCACAATCCGCGCCTGGTCGCCATGTTGGGGCAACTCTTCGACGAGAACGTGCTCGTCCATGCCCTCAAGATCGCGCGCCTGATGATTCCGGCAAAGGGCAATGCGCCCACCCCGGCACACCAGGATCACATCTTCATCCAGGGCACGAAGACGGTCTATACCTGCTGGATGCCGCTGGGCGACTGTCCGCGCGAACTGGGCGGGCTGAGCGTGCTGCGCGGCTCGCACAAGCTGGGCGTCCTGCCGGTGCGCGCCGCGGAGGGCGCCGGCGGCCGCCATGTCATCCTCGATAGTGATGTCGATCAGGAGTGGTTCCAGTCCGACTTCAACGTCGGCGACGTGCTCGTTTTCCACAGCCTGACCGTCCACAAGTCGATCCCGAATCTGACCGAGAATCGCATCCGGCTGTCGGTCGACTACCGCTATCAACCGCCCTCGTTGCCGATTGAAGAAAAATCGATCACGCCCCACTGCGATGTGCTCCCCTGGGAAAAGATCTACGCCGGTTGGAAATCGAAGGAGTTGCAATACTACTGGGGGAAATACAATCTCGACTTTAAGGAGTATGACACCTCGCTGGTGGAAATCCAGGAGTCCTGACGGTAGCCAGTAACCGGAACCTGCACGAGGGTCCGTTGACGTTTGCAAGCAAAGTTCAGAAATACGGTTTTGCGTGATGTTTACTGCCTTCTTCGCCGCAATTACTCGGCCGCATTGGACACACAACACAAAGGAGAGCAGACAGTGAACGCAACGGTCGAATTCCGGCATGCTTTCTGGAGACACTACGCCGAGCGACACCCAGACACGCCCTTTGCCGATAAGTTTAGAGATGGTTGGGGATTCCACACACCTTGGTATCGTGTAAGTGAGGCCGAGTTAACTGTCAAACAGTGGCTTGGGTCGTGTACCGTGGGCGTGTACGTGGCAGTTGAGGATTTGGAGGACTTTGAAAAGGCTGAAATTCGCCTTGCCCCCTACCGTGAACAGTTCGATGCAATCACGAACAACTATCGTCCGCCCGAGGCGCCGCCGACGACACTGTGCGCTAATTCGATCCACCTGGACGGCGGGACTCGCGACCGGCACAACTGGGACAGGATGGTAGACTTTATGGAGGATTATCGGCTGAAGTACGAGCAGATATTGCGTTCATAAGTAGCCGAAACAGTCACCTCTGAATCCTGATTCTTGCGATTGTGGGATTATAATAAGTGGCGGCTTTGGCGAAATTATGGTTGTCAATTACGAGAATCATGCGAATTGCGGTCCGCTTCTGCCCACAGGCATCCTGCCAGTGTCTTTCTGTCGGACACTCTTTTCAGTACGTCACCGAGTCCTAGCCAGTGTGGTTCAAAGGAAATACAGTCATGCTCAAGATCTACGGCGATGAAGATGCCGATCTCGGTGTATTGCAAGGGCGCACCGTCGCCATCATCGGCTACGGCAACCAGGGGCGCGCCCAAGGGCTGAACCTGCGCGACAGCGGCGTAGAAGTCATTGTCGGGGGGATCACCGACAATAGCTGGAACCGGGCTGAAGCTGACGGATTCCCGGTCTACGCCACAGCCGAGGCCGCCGGACGGGCCGACATCCTGCTCATGCTGATCCCCGACGAGGCGCAGCCGGCCGTCTACGCGAGCGATATCGCAGCGCATCTCCGCGCCGGCGACTCGCTCGTCTTCGCCCACGGTTACAACATCCGCTTCGAGATGATCCGGCCGCCGGACGATGTGGACGTGATCATGGTCGCGCCGCGCATGATCGGCAAGGTTGTGCGCGATTTGTACGTGGCCGGTTCCGGCGCCGCCGCCTATGTGGGCGTGCATCAGGATGCGTCAGGCCGGGCAATGTCCACCGCCCTGGCGATTGCCAAAGGGATCGGCGCGACAAGGAACGCCGTCATCGAGCAGTCTTTTGAAGAGGAGACCGATCTCGACCTCCTGTTGGAGCAGACCTTCGACCCGGCGATGAGCCAAGTGCTGCTGCATACATACGAGTTCCTGGTGGAGGCCGGTTTCGCGCCGGAGGTGGTCGCCCTGGAGCTATACGCCTCGAAGGAACTGGCCGAAACAGCCGCCGAAATGGCCGACATCGGCTTTTTCAAGCAGATGACCTTCCACTCGCAGACCAGCCAATACGGCAACCTGTCCCGTTCCGACTGGATCCTGCCGGCCGCGCCGTTCAAGCAGCGGTTGAGTCAGGCATTGCAGTCGATTCGATGCGGCGATTTCGCCCGCGAATGGGCCGAAGAGGAACGCAATGGCTACCCCGAATTCAACAGGCTGCGGGAGGACGCGCTGCGGCATCCGCTCAACGCGGTTGAAGAGAACCTGCGCCGATTGATTACTCCAACGGATAGTAATTCGTAAACAGCCACTAGCCACCGCAGTTCAGGAGACATCCCATGTCGACACCAATCCAGCTACACCCCGACAATCCCCGCTATTTCCTGTACAGGGACAGGCCGCTCGTTCTCATCACCGCCACCGAACATTACGGCGCCGTCATCAATCGCAACTTCGACTACATCGCCTATCTGGACGACGCGGCCCACAAGCGGCAGACCTTGAGCCGCTGCTTTCTTCTTTTCCGCGAGCTACAGGTGTTCGACCCGTCCACGCAGGTGAAGCCGCTCAACCCCCATTCGCCCTGCAAACCGCTGCCCGGCGAATACGTCGCGCCCTTTTTGCGCAGCGGCCCCGGCTTCGCCACCGACGGCTATCCCAAGTTTGATCTGAATCAGTGGAATCCCGAATTCTTCGAGCGTCTGCACGGCTTTCTGACCGCCGCGCAGCAACGGGATGTCATCATCGAGCTTACGCTTTTCAGCAACACCTACAGCGACGCGGTGTGGGGGCTGAATCCCTTTAATATCCAGAACAACATCAACGGCGTCGGCGACATCCCCTGGCAAGACTATATCTCGCGTCGCGATGCCGCGCTGTTCGAGCGCCAGATGGCCTACGTCAGCAAGATCGTGACCGAAGTGAACCGCTACGACAGCTTCTATTTCGAAGTCTGCAACGAACCGTTCACGACCAGAGCGGGCATGGTACCGCAGACCGAATTTGCCACCCAATCCGAAGTCGATGCCTGGCAAGAGGCGGTACGCGAGCAGATCCGCGCGGCGGAGGCCGGTCTCCCCAAGAAGCACCTCATCTTCCAGGTGCCGGTCGAAAACTGGCGCACCGATACCGCGCTCGAGCAGATCCTGGGGGAAGCGTCGGTCGACGCCGTCAACCTGCATGACTACCAGCAGCTGACCTACAAGGATTCCATCCTGGCGCCCCTCTCCAACTTCATGCACCGCGACCTGCGGCTGGCCCGCATCCAGCATCTGTGGACGACCGTACATGAGACGGGCAAACCCTTCGTTTTCGACGAGGACAATACCGCCACCAGTTCTCTCGATGAAGAGTCCTGGATCGTGCATCGCAAACGCGCCTGGGCCACGGTCTGCAGCGGCGGTCATTACAATATGATCGACTTCTCCATCCAGGTCGGCGGGCAGGAGGCGGGCACGCCGGCCTCACAGGCCACGATCCGTAACTGGATGAAGAATCTGTCGGCGTTCATTCACGAAGTCGATTTTGTCCAAATGAAGCCGGACCCGAATTTCGTCAGCCAGACACCGTCCGATACCATCGCCATCACCTTGAGCCAGCCGGGTCAGGCCTACGTTATCTACGTCGCCGATAAGCGCGAGGTGGATGACCCGACGCTGGGCCAGCCCTGTCATGGCCGCCTGGCCTTCACACTGCCCGACGGCATCTACTCGGCCAGGCTCTACTCGCCAGCCGACGGCAGTTACCAGGGACAGTCTCTCGAGCTGGCGGGCAGCGAAACGGTGGTCGACCTGGAACCGTTCACGCACGACATCGTCGTTCACATTGAGGCCAATGGCTGATTTGGTCGGCGTCAACCAAAGAGGCCAGTGAAAATTTCTATGCGAAAAAGGAGTTGCAAGATGGAACTCAAACTTTCGTGTCCTGATTTCACCTTTCCCTTATTGCCCCATGACGATGTACTCCAGTTGATCGCCATGTTGGGCTTTCAGGGGGTCGATATCGGCCTGTTTGAAGATCGCTCCCACATCTACCCCAGCCATGTCATGCCGGACTTGGCAGGTTCAGCGCGCGACCTGTCGAGCCGGGTCCATGATAAGGGATTGGAGATCGCCGATGTCTACTTTCAGGCCTCCGGCCCAGGGCTGATGGAACTGGCGATCAACCATCCCGACGCGGAAGACCGCCGCCAGGCGCGCGATCTGTTCGCGCGCGTCGTCGAGTTCACCCTGCGCTGCAACGCCACCCATATCTCCATCGAGCCTGGCCTGCTCTGGGAGGGCGAATCCTACCAAACCTCGCTACAGCGGGCGTGCGAGGAGTTGGCCTGGCGCGTGGAACTGGCGCAGGAGGCGGGCTGTGTCTGCGCGGTGGAGCCGAACGTCGAGTCGGTGGCGCGCACACCGGCCCAGACGCACCGCCTGCTGGAGATGACGCCCGGACTCACGCTGACCCTCGACTATTCGCACTTTGCCTACAGAGAGATCAGCGACGACGAAAGCGAAACGCTGATCCCCCATACCTCCCACTTTCACGTGCGCGGCGGGCATAAGAACCGCTTACAGTCGAAATTCCAGGACAATGTGATCGACTACCGGCGGGTCGTGCGAGCGCTGCACGAGGCCGGCTACACAGGCTATATCTGCGTCGAGTATGTATGGACCGAGTGGGAAGGCTGCAACGAGGTAGACAACCTGTCGGAGACGATCCAGATGCGCGATCTGCTGCGGTCGGTCGATTTGGATGCCGCCGACTCCAACTGACGGTTTGGTTGCCGCTGACTCCGGCTGTTGGACCTTGGCGGCGACCAAAAATAGGCGCGAACCGAACGCTGAATTGTTGTTCTTAGCCCAGAGGACGCCCAGGTCCCCTGCCCGATCCATCTCCTTTCGGGGATGAAATGGGTGCATCCGAGATTGTTGCATATCCCCCTGGGTTTGAAGGTTTTTTGGCGGAGAGGCTTTCATTGCCAACGCCAATACAAAAAACCTTCAAAATCGCGGGCGTCTCGCCCGCACCCCGCGTAGCTGACAAAATAGGGCGAGAAGCGCGCCAAATATCCTGGATACACCCCCTCTGCCGAGCCTGTCACCTGCCAAAACTGAAGTGTGGTATAATACCTCTGTGCATCGGTCAGGCAAAGCCAACCCTTGGCCGCCTGCCAACAGCGCCAGCCTCCGTCAACGCGAAAGAACGATTCATTTCGTATAGTACTCAAGGGGGGGGTAAAGCGGACAAAGCGGACATTTTTGCAAGAATTTCCTGGAATCCACCCCCTGACAGCCCGCTCACACGGCGATTCGCGCGTCACGACCCAAAATCCGGGACCCACACCAATGCGCTGCCCGCGCCCCAAAATGAAATCTCGTCCCCAGCATTTTGGGGCTATCCGAATTTCTTAACTGGCGGGTGGGCGCGTCCTGATATGCTGGCAAATGCACCTGCGCTTTAGTCAGAACCCATCCCCATGTCCCGAAAGCCACAATTCAGACAACGACTGCGCAAAAATCCTGGATGCACCCGATGAAACTATCGTGTTTGCTCCATCTCCTCCTGTCGTTTATACTAGAGTTGATTCCGATGAAATGTTATTTATCTGGTTCCTTCTGGTGAAGGGGACGCACCGGGATCACTGACTGCTCCTCTGCTCGAAAAGGACGCGGGGCCTAGAGGACGCCCCGCCTATCCACAGTCGCGACGCGGAATCTCGGTTGCCGCCGACTCCATCCGCCGGACTTTGGCGCGAACCGAATAAAGACCGATCTCATTGGTACTGGACAAAAGATTCTTTCACAGGAAAGGGAGGAGGAAATCATGGCTACCGAGGTAAATCGCAGAGAGTTCCTGGTGCGCACGGCAGCGCTGACGGGAGCAACGACCGGCGCTGCGCTGCTGCAAGCCTGTGCGCCGGTTGCGGCGCCCGCCGCCGAGGACGCAGCGGGTCCGCAGATGGCAGAGCCTGTCAAATTGACGCTGTGGCAGGGCAGTTGGCTATGGGACGAATACTTCCCCACCATCGGCCCTAAGATGGAGGCGGCGGGCATTACGCCCAGGGTCGAGATCGACAACCCCCCGATTGGCTGGGACGAACTCTACGAAAAGTATTGGCTTGCCGGCGAGGCCGGCGTTTTTCCGGACCTGATCTGGGCAGCGCCCGACATGATGGTGCGCTCGCTCAACAACGATGCCTGGCTCCCGATCCCCGAAGAGGCTATCTCCTATGACTGGATAAGCGAGAGTTTCATCAAACAGTCAATCGATCAACTGCTTGTCGATGACAAGTATTATCTGATATGTTGGGAGATGGCCACGATGGCCCTGCAGGTGAACAGGACAATCCTGCAGGAGGCGGGCTTTGACAGCGAGCCAACCAACTTTGATGAGTTCCTCGAGATGGCGAAGGCGTCGGTGTCCAAAGACGGGGACAAGGTGTTGCGCTCCGGCTTCGGTATCCACGGTGTCAAGGACATCTACAGAGACATCTTACAGAGTATGGGGGGCGAGCATCTTACCGACCTCTTCGGCACCGAAATTCCCTTCAACAATGAGTTGGGCTGGGAAGCGTGGGAGCTATTGGCGGATTTTGAGCGCAAGCATGATGTGCTCCACTTCAAATTCGGCAAGGGCCTGGGAGGGACGGGCCAGACCTACACACAGGGTTTCTCAGCGTTTGGCTGGACTTCGGCAGCCATCAACAATGAACTGGAAGCCAATGTGCAGGATGTGGAGACGGGAACGATCAGCGCCCGCAACTGCATGCCCCAGATCGGCCCGGACGGCTACAGGCTCGGAATCGCCCCCAACTGGGGCATGGTCGTGACCTCGGCCACCGCTGAAGAGAAACGCGACGCGGCCTGGCAGATGTACAAGTACGGCCTCTCGAAAGAGAACCTGCTGGATTACATCTCCTACACCAACACGCCGCCTACCCACGTAGAGATCGCGGCCCTGGGCGCCGATGCCTTCCAGGGGGACAGAGCCACGCAGTACGCGGTCGAACTGGCCGACGCCATCTGTTGTGGCAAGGTCTTCGCTCTGCCGCCGGATATCCCGCTCTGGGATTCCGTGCATGAGACGATCTACGAAAAGATCGTTTTCGACGGCATGTCCGCGCAGGACGCCATGGCGTCGGAGATGTCAACTCTGGAAAAGGCCCTGCAACTGGGCTAAAGACAGTGATCAGTTTCCAGTGGCGAGGAGAGAGTAAAGAGGAGTGAGGAGTGAGAAAAACTCCGTGGAGTGAGGGAAGAGGGTCAAAAAGAGAGCGCAACAACTCTAGCCCCTCACTTCTCACTTCTCGCTCCTCGCTCACATTGCGTACCCAACAGGTCCTCACCGCGTACCTGTTTGTCCTGCCAGCCATCCTCTTCTTCCTGATTTTCCTCGTCTACCCACTTGTGCGCGGTCTGGCAATGAGCTTGCAGGATTACCAGATCGCCGCGCCGGAAAAACCCTTTGTCGGCCTGGAAAACTACCGCAAACTGTTCAACGATCCCGACTTCGCGTCCTCCGTCCTGGCAACCTTCAAATTTACAGTGATGTTCGTGCCCGCGGTGATCGTGATCGCCTTGGCGCTGGCTGTGATGCTCAACATGATCCGCCGCGGCGCGGCCCTCTATCGCGCCATCTACTTCGCGCCGGTGATGACCGCCGGCGTGGCCGTGGCCCTCATCTGGCGCTATGTCATGCACCCCAGTCTTGGCAGCGCCAACCTTCTGCTGGAGAGCGTGGGCTTGCCCCCGCTGGAATGGTTCGTCAGTGCCGCCACAGCCATGCCCAGCCTGGTGCTCGTCTCCGTCTGGCAGTCGATGGGGTTGCAGACGATCCTCTTCCTGGCGGGCTTGCAGGGCATCCCGCAACATTTCTACGATGCCGCCAAGATCGACGGCGCAGGCCAGTGGCAAAGTTTCCGCCATATCACACTGCCGCTCTTACAGCACACAACGCTATTCGTCACCGTCACCACCATCATCAGCTCGTTTCAGGTCTTTACCCTGGCATTTCTCTTTGGCCGCGACGGTGGACCCGGCAAGAGCATCCTCGTCATGGTGCTGTACATTCAACATACAATCATGGGGCGCGGCAACGCCGGTTATGCCGCGGCCATGGCATTTGTCCTCTTTGCCATCATCATGCTTTTCACCTTGGCGCAACTGGTTCTGTTGCGCGCGCGCTGGCAGTACTGATATGAAAGAATCAGTCGGGATCATTCCCGCTTGGTTGCGCGGCTCTGCCGCCGCGCAACTGCTGTCTTACCTCTTACTGACGCTGGTCGCCGGCTGGGTGGTGTTCCCTTTCCTGTGGGGCGTGCTCGGCGGGCATAAGAACCGCTTGCAGTCGAAATTCCAGGACAATGTGATCGACTACCGGCGGGTCGTGCGAGCGCTGCACGAGGCCGGCTACACAGGCTATATCTGCGTCGAGTATGTATGGACAGAATGGGAAGGCTGCAACGAGGTAGACAACCTGTCGGAGACGATCCAGATGCGCGATCTGCTGCGGTCGGTTGACCTGACCTAAGAGCCTCGATCCGGCTTTGCGCCCATATCCGCACCTGCGGGGCCCTGAATTTCCGTGTTTGCCTCTTCTTCAGCCGTCGTTTATAATGGAGAGCCTCCATCGCGAAAGGGATTGCTTAGCTGCCAGATTTGACACACCAAGAAGGGAGGAGATCATGGCTAACGAGTTGAACCGCAGGGATTTCCTGGTCCGCACTGCAGCAGTGGCGGGAGCGACGACCGGCGCTGCGCTGATGCAGGCATGCATGCCGGTTACAGCCCCGGCCGAGGACGCAGCGGGCCCGCAGATGGCAGAGCCTGTCAAGTTGACGTTGTGGCAGGGCAGTTGGCTGTGGGACGAATACTTCCCCACCATCGGCCCCAATATGGAAGCGGCGGGCATAATGCCCAAGGTCGAGATCGACAACCCGCCCATCGGCTGGGCTGAACTGTTCGAAAAGTATTGGCTGGCCGGCGAGGCCGGAGTCTTTCCTGACCTTATCTGGGCACACCCGTCCATGATGGTGCGTTCGCTCAACAATGATGCCTGGCTCCCGGTCCCCAAAGAGGCGATCTCCTATGATTGGATAAACGAGAGTTTTATCCAACAGTCGCTCGATCAACTGTTCGTCAACGACAGCTACTATCTGATTTGTTGGGAGATGGCCACAATGGCCCTGCAGGTGAATAGGACGATCCTGCAGGAGGCCGGCTTTGACAGCGAGCCAACCAACTTTGAGGAGTTCCTCGAGATGGCGAAGGCGTCGGTGTCGAAGGACGGGGACAAGGTGTTGCGCTCCGGCTTCGGTATCCACGGTGTCAAGGACTTCTACAGGGACATTCTGCAGAGCATGGGGGGCGAGCATCTCACCGACCTCTTCGCCACCGAAATTCCCTTCAACAATGAGTTGGGCTGGGAAGCGTGGGAGCTGTTGGCCGATCTCGAGCGCAAGCATGATGTGCTCCACTTCAAATTCGGCAAGGGCCTGGGAGGGACGAGTCAGACCTACATACAGGGTTTCTCAGCGTTTGGCTGGACTACAGCAGCCATCCACAATGAGCTGGAGTCCAATGTGCAGGATGTGGAGACGGGAACGATCAGCGCCCGCAACTGCATGCCCCAGATCGGCCCGGACGGCTACAGGCTCGGAATCGCGCCCAACTGGGGCTTCGTGGTGACCTCGGCCACGGCCGAAGAGAAACGCGACGCGGCTTGGCAAGTCTACAAGTACGGCCTCACCAAAGAGAACCTGCTGGATTACATCTCCTACACCAACACCCCGCCCACCCACGTAGAGATCGCGGCCCTGGGCGCCGATGCCTTCCAGGGGGACAGAGCCACGCAGTACGCGGTCGAACTGGCCGACGCCATCTGTTGTGGCAAGGTCTTCGCTCTGCCGCCGGATATCCCGCTCTGGGATTCCGTGCATGAGACGATCTACGAAAAGATCGTTTTCGACGGCATGTCCGCGCAGGACGCCATGGCGTCGGAGATGTCAACTCTGGAAAAGGCCCTGCAACTGGGCTAAAGACAGTGACCAGTTTCCAGTGGCGAGGAGAGAGTAAAGAGGAGTGAGGAGTGAGAAAAACTCCGTGGAGTGAGGGAAGAGGGTCAAAAAGAGAGCGCAACAACTCTAGCCCCTCACTTCTCACTTCTCGCTCCTCGCTCACATTGCGTACCCAACAGGTCCTCACCGCGTACCTGTTTGTCCTGCCAGCCATCCTCTTCTTCCTGATTTTCCTCGTCTACCCACTTGTGCGCGGTCTGGCAATGAGCTTGCAGGATTACCAGATCGCCGCGCCGGAAAAACCCTTTGTCGGCCTGGAAAACTACCGCAAACTGTTCAACGATCCCAACTTCGCGTCCTCCGTCCTGGCAACCTTCAAATTTACAGTGATGTTCGTGCCCGCGGTGATCGTGATCGCCTTGGCGCTGGCTGTGATGCTCAACATGATCCGCCGCGGCGCGGCCCTCTATCGCGCCATCTACTTCGCGCCGGTGATGACCGCCGGCGTGGCCGTGGCCCTCATCTGGCGCTATGTCATGCACCCCAGTCTTGGCAGCGCCAACCTTCTGCTGGAGAGCGTGGGCTTGCCCCCGCTGGAATGGTTCGTCAGTGCCGCCACAGCCATGCCCAGCCTGGTGCTCGTCTCCGTCTGGCAGTCGATGGGGTTGCAGACGATCCTCTTCCTGGCGGGCTTGCAGGGCATCCCGCAACATTTCTACGATGCCGCCAAGATCGACGGCGCAGGCCAGTGGCAAAGTTTCCGCCATATCACACTGCCGCTCTTACAGCACACAACGCTATTCGTCACCGTCACCACCATCATCAGCTCGTTTCAGGTCTTTACCCTGGCATTTCTCTTTGGCCGCGACGGTGGACCCGGCAAGAGCATCCTCGTCATGGTGCTGTACATTCAACATACAATCATGGGGCGCGGCAACGCCGGTTATGCCGCGGCCATGGCATTTGTCCTCTTTGCCATCATCATGCTTTTCACCTTGGCGCAACTGGTTCTGTTGCGCGCGCGCTGGCAGTACTGATATGAAAGAATCAGTCGGGATCATTCCCGCTTGGTTGCGCGGCTCTGCCGCCGCGCAACTGCTGTCTTACCTCTTACTGACGCTGGTCGCCGGCTGGGTGGTGTTCCCTTTCCTGTGGGGCGTGCTCGGCGCATTCAAGCCGGGGCACCAGATTCTGCGCATTCCGCCCACGCTGATCGCCGATGAGTGGACGCTGCAAAACTTTCGCGCCCTGACCAAAGTCTTCCCCGTCGCCAGGATCTACGCCAACAGCCTGTTTGTCGCGACCGCGGCCACAGCTGCGCAGATGATGACGAGCGCCATGACCGGATACGCGCTGGCCCGCTTCGACTTTCCGGGGCGCCAGACGCTCTTTCTGCTGATTCTTTCGACGATGATGGTCCCTTTTTTCGTCGTCCTGGTGCCTCTCTTTGTGATGGTCGTCAGTTGGGGCTGGCTCGATACATACAGCGCCCTGATCGTGCCCGTGCTCTTCACGCCATTCGGCATCTTCCTGCTGCGCCAGTTCTCCATGACCATTCCTGACGAACTGCTGGACGCGGCGCGTATCGACGGCGCCAATGAAGTGCGCATCTTCGTACAGATCGCGATGCCGATTCTGACACCGGCGATGGGCGCGTTGGGCATCTTTGCCTTCACCGGCGTCTGGGGCGATTTCCTGTGGCCCCTTTTCGTGATCAACACGGGCGACCTGCGCACGCTGCCCGTCGCGCTCAGCACGCTCGTCTCGATCAACCCCAGAGGGATGGGCGCAGCGGGAACCGGAACGCATCAACTCGGTATTCTGATGGCCGGTGACCTGATGGTCGTGGTGCCGGTCCTGATCGTCTTTTTCATCTTTCAACGCTACATCACCCAGGGTGTCGCGCTTACGGGCATGGGTGGACATTAGAGCAGTTTTCAGTAGTCAGTTTCCAGTTTTCAGCAACACCTCAGAGTCGAGCGCACTCGCCGAGATTCTATAACTGGTTACGAATTTTCGTTCACATTGAAAGCCCGTTTTTTCTGAATTGCGTGAGGACAGGCGAGACAACCACGTTTCAGTTGCGTAATCTGCGCCAAATGTCTCGGTTTCAAACGGGATTCACATTGGAAGTTGATAGGGAGAGGATGGAATGTCCCATTCAATTGCCGCCAAGGGCCGGCAGATGGCGTCGGCGGCAATTGAAGTCGTCGCCCTGGGATGCGCTTGTGTCGATTTTCTGGGCGTCGTCCCCTACATGCCCGGGCTGGATGAGGAAATCCAGATGCTTGCCGCCAGCCGGCAGGGCGGCGGAGAAGTCGCCACCGCGCTCGTCGCCCTGGCCAAGTTGGGTTCCAAGGCCGCCTACATCGGCCAGGTCGGCGACGATCCCTCCGGCGACCTGATTGCGGCAGAGTTTGAGCAGTATGGCGTCGACACCAGCCATCTGATTGTGGAGCGGGGAACCACCTCGCAGACAAGCATCGTCTTGGTCGACAACCAATCGGGCAAGCGCACCATTCTCGGCGTGCCCTTTACCGCTGCCGAGATCGCGCCGACTCAGATCAAGCCCGGTTTCGTCGAACAGGCCAGGTATCTGCTGTTGGATGGAACGGCGCGCCAGGCCAGCCTGGAGGCGGCCAGAAGGGCGCGCAGCGCCGGCGTTCCCGTGGTGCTTGACGCCGATGTACAGGCGCTGGACTCCGAGATAGAGAGGCTTCTCGAACTGACGGACATTCTGATCCCCTCAAAGAGCTTTTCCCAACGCTTTACCGGAACGAATGACGCAGCGAAAGCCATCGAGACCTTCCGCGCCTATGGCGCCTCGATCAGTTTGATCACGCTCGGTGAACAGGGATGCGTCTGCGATGCCGACGGCCATACCTTTCACACGCCGATCTTCGAAGTGGATGTGGTCGACACGACGGGGGCCGGCGATGTCTTTCACGGCGCCTTCATCCACGGCTTGCTGCAAGGCTGGCAACTGGCGCAGACAGTCGAATTCGCCGCGGCCGTGGCCGCCCTCAAATGCGCCATGCTGGGCGGGCGGGCCGGTATTCCCAACGCCGAGGAGACAGCCGAGTTTCTGGCCAGTCGAGAGACGCGATTCGATTATGGTCGGCCGGCGGCTGGTGACTAGCACAGTTCACGAACCACTGACAGCCTTCCATGCGCCCCAGGTTCCGGCCTTCGGCAAGTGCGCGGCAGATGCGGTCACCTCAGGCCGGACCGAAAGGGACGCCCTGCTGACACTGCACTTCTGAGCGGAAAGGAGTCATCGCCATGCTCACGCCAGCCCAAACGCAGGCCAAACGAAAACAACTGGTTGAAGACGGCTACTGCGTCGTTGATGACATATTGGAGCAAGAGTTCCTGGTTGAACTCAGGCAGGTTACGGCGCGCATTCGCGCGCAGGAGACACAGCGCCCCAGCGCCGTGCAATATCACGGAACCCTGATCGAACCGGCCTACCGCGACCCTGTCTACGCCCGCCTGATCGCCTGGCAGCCAAGTCTCGATCTCCTGTCCGCGATGGGTTTCAGGGATGTACGCTGGGAAGGCTCGATGTATCTCATCAACAAGCTGCCCTATGGCCCGCCGCTATATTGGCACCAGGACTGGGTATGGTGGAATCATCCCATCAGCAGCGCAGCGCGTCCGATGCAGGTGTTTCTCTCCTACTACCTGGCTGACACCACTGTCAGAAACGGCTGCCTGCGCGTCATACCGGGGTCCCATCTGCGCCGCTTCGATCTGCATGATCAACTACTGATCGGGCCGGGCCATGTCGATTGGACAAAAGACCAGAAGGCCGAAGGGGTTAATCAGGCAATGCTGATGCACCATCCCGCCGCCGTAGATGTGCCGGCAAAAAACGGCTCGCTGGTGATAGCCGATGCCAGGCTGCTGCACAGCACCTATGCCAATCAGACCCCCCACCATCGCCCCTTGGTGCTTGTGTGGTACTTTCTCGACTTTGAGCGGTATCCAGCGGAAATCAGAGAAGCCTGCAAAGTCGAATACACATTTCGCCCCCCCAACTGGTGGGCGGGAGATGCGGGCGATCCGGTCAAACCGCTGGTCGTCCAAGGCAAAAGGACAGGAGCAGCTATCGCCGGCAGCCGTGTTCCGGGCGTCCATCTGCGCAGATCCAGGGAGTGAACAGAGATGAACGGGAAAAGTATTCCAGGCGCCCCTGCTCGAACGGAGCGCGATGCAGGCGAGACAGGCCCAGAGGACGCCCCGCTGCTGGGCAATGGTATCGACTTTCACGGCGCGCCGTTCCTTGCCCCGGCCGGCGCGCTGACCGGACTGGCGCTGCGGGTCGCCCGACTGGCCAAGGATCCGCACCGCCCCCGCTATCATTTCCAGCCCAGGGCCGGTGAATTCTTCCAGGACACGATCCCCTTCTTCTGGAAAGGCGTCTACCATGTCTTTTTCCAGTACGCGCCCGATGAATGGGCGGGGGACAAGTGCGTCTGGGGACACGTCAGAAGCACGGACCTGATCCACTGGGAGGAGTTGCCCGTAGCCATTACCAATGGGCCGGAGAAATACGACCGGGCGCTGTGCGCCAGCGGCTGTGTGCTGAGCCATGAGGGCAAAGTCCATATCTTCTACGGCGGGGTTGACGGGGAGACCCGCGAAGAGACCCACTGCCTGGCCACCGCCCTGGATGACGATCTGATCCACTGGCAGAAGGACTCCGCCAATCCGATCATGCGCCGAGCCGATCTGCTGCCGTCCGACATATACTATCTGCACGGGCGTTGGTCCGACCCTGACATCTGGAAGGAAGGCGACACCTGGTATATGCTCCTGGCCGCCTCGCTGGCTGACCAGAAAACGGCCGCGATTCCCCTCTACGCCAGCGCCGACCTGCGCAACTGGTCCTACTTGAGCTGCTTCTATCAGGCCGGTAAAGCGCCCATGCGCGCCATGGAATATCCCCACTTCTTTGCGTTGGACGGCCGCCACGTCCTCTTCCACCATCCGTGGGGCATGTTCACCACCTTTGTCGAAGTCGGTGAGCACAAAGATGGTCTCTTCGTATCACAGCGGCGCACCCATTACGACTCCGCCCGCGCCTGCGCCACCAAAACGCTGCTGGACGATCAAGGACGCCGCATCGCCTGGAGTTGGGTTCTGGAAGACCGCCCGGCCGGCGCCGAATCGGAGCCGCTGGATTCGCCCACCCGACGGGCCGGGTGGAGCGGCCTGATGTCGCTGCCGCGTGAACTGCATGTCGCGCCGGACGGCGCCCTCTTGATGGAGCCGCCCGCTGAACTGAACGCGTTGCGCGGGCGGCGCTCGCGCCTCCCCGCCTTCTCATTGGGGACAGAGAGTCCACCGCAAGTGCCTGGCCGAGTCGGTAGCCAACTGCTTCTGGACGACGTGCGCGGGGACTGTCTGGAGATCATCGCCAGATTCCGTCCGCAGAGCGCGCGGCAGTTCGGCCTGCTCGTGCGCTGCGCCCCAGACCTTACCGAGGCGACCCGCATCGGCATCGACCTGGAGAGCGGCGAACTCAGCTTTGACAATACGCACAGCAGTCTGGATAGCGAGGTGTTCAGAACCGTGCGTAAAGTCAGCCTTCCTATGGCAGAAGACGGGCTGGTGACAATACGCGCATTCGTCGATCGCTCCGTCGTGGAGGTCTTTGCCAACCACAATCGGGCCTGCATCACGGGCCGAACCTATCCCAAGCGGCCGGATAGCCTGCATATCGGACTCTATTGCACAGGTGGCAGCGTCCGCTGCGAGGCGATCGACATCTGGGAGATGAACTCCATCTACGAGGCGGCTCAGATTGGAATGTCTGAGGACGAAAGCGGGCAGAAAGACGCCGCCGCCGAAAGATACGAGTTCCCGAACATCACCGACGAAGAACTGGAGATCCTCGGTTGGCACAGAGAGTAGGCCGATAGCTCAGACAGGAATGTCTGGGGCTGTCGGAACCGCCAGTATCACAGTCGATTTTTCGCGTTTGTTCGATTGCCCTCTCTCAACTATAATAGGGGAGAATAACTGCCTTTGGGGATTCGTCCGACCTTCCTGAATTCCCAGTTTGGTCGGCGCCAAGGGCCCGCAGATGGCGTCGGTGCCAACCAAATTCGCTCATATCCCGCAAAACCATATATTCCAACGACAGTGCCGCAGTATCAGCGAATCCAGCGCGTATCGAAGACCCATCCCGCGCCCCTTTCGAGCAGGGGCGGATCGAACACATTCATTCAGATCACAAGGAGAAACAGGAAATGGAAAAACGAAGGAAGTTCCGCGAGCATTTTAAGATCGTTGTGCTATTGGCTGTGCTGGCTCTATTGGTGGTCGCCTGCGCCCAGGAAGCCGCGCCCGCGTCCGAACCGATGGCCGAACCGGCCGCCGACACAACCAGCGAGGGAGGCGTCAAGGATGTTCCCAGAGAGCAGACGTTAATCGTCGGCTGGTGGGGCAGCGATGAGTTTGAAGAGTCGGAGATCTACACGCCCTTTGCCATCGGCGGCGACTACCAGCGCGGCCTCAACGTCATCTATGAAGGCATGGCATACTGGAACGCTTTCAGAGACGAGACGATCATGTGGCAGGCCAAGAGCTTTGACTACAATGACGACTTCACCGAGTTGACCATCTCCCTGCGGCCGGAGGTGATGTGGAGCGATGGCACGCCCTTCACCGCCCATGACGTGGTTTATACCATTAACCACCTGATTGAAATCGGCGGTGAGGTCCGTTTCGGCAGCGAAGTCCAGCAGTACACCAAAGAGGCTGTCGCGGTGGACGACCACACCGTCCTGATCACCCTGAAATTCTCCTTCCCCCGCTACCATGACCGCTTCTTCGTCTGGAAGTGGGACTCGGGCGCCTTCCCTATCATGCCCAAGCACATCTTCGAAGGCCAGGATTGGTCCACCTTCACCCACTACGACATCGAAAAGGGCTGGCCCGTCACAACCGGCCCGCTCAAGGTGGTCTTCTCATCGCCGAGAGAGAAGCTGTTCGACCGCCGCGACGACTGGTGGGCGGTTGAATCCGGCCTGACCGATGAACTCAACATGGAACGCGTCATGTTTGTCGTCGGCGGCACCGATCAGACCCGCCTGATCGAGCTTGTGACCAGCAACCAGATCGATATCACCGAGTTGCAGGGCGCCTCGATCCGGATGGCCGTCGAACGCAATGAGAAGGTCACCGCCCACTACGGTCGCCAGGCCCCCTACGGCTATGTCGACTGGTGGGCGCAGGCGCTGTGGCTGAACAACGAGAAGCCCCCCTATGACAACGCCGATGTGCGCTGGGGGATCAGCTACCTGATCGACCGGCAGCAGATCGCGGACGTCGCCTACGAGGGCCTGACCAGCCCCAACCCGATGCCGTACCCGCCCTATCCGGGCCTCGTACAGTACACTGAGTCGATCTCCGACCTGCTCGAACAGTACAATACCAACGAGTACAACCCGGAAAAGGCCGCCGCGCATCTTGAAGCGGCCGGTTATAGCAAGAATGACGACGGCATGTGGGCGGACGCCGATGGCAACACCATCAAGGTGCCGCTTGAGTCCTGGTTTGCCTGGAACGCGCCCGCCGAGGTCCTGGTCGAGCAGCTCAAGCGCGGCGGGATCGATGCCGAGTTGACGACGCCGCCCGATGCCTGGGACCGCTTCGTCTCCAAGACGCACACCGCCTTCCCCGCCGGCCATACCGGCAGCCTCAAGGAACCTTACGAGGCGCTGAACCTGTACACCTGTGGCAAGGAAGGCGGCCCGGCCTCCAACTGGGCCTCGAACCAGTCGCTCTGGTGCAACGGCGAATTCGACGAAATCGTGCTGGCGATGTCACAGGTGCATCCAGACGATACCGAGACCATGAAGACACTCTTCCGCCAGGCGATGGAGATCTGGCTGCCCGAGTTGCCTTCGGTCATGCTGTTCAACTGGAAGCACAACATGGCGATGAATCAGACCTACTGGGAAAACTGGCCGACCGTTGACAGCAAGGATGGCGAATACGTCAACGAAGCGCCCCAGTTGCTCGGCTTCCATCTGGTCCTGCTTCATCTCGAACCGGCTCAATAGTGGAGTGTAGATAGTGGCTAGTGGATTGCAACCCCACTAGCCACTGATCACTTCCACGAGCCAATGGGGTTTTCCGATGTGGGCCGTCGGCTATCTCCTCAAACGAATCGCGTTCTTTCTCCTGATCGTGTGGACGGCCGCGACGGTGAACTTCTTTCTGCCGCGGCTGTCCGGCCAGGACCCGATCCGCGAGCGCATGATCAAACTGGCGCAGTCGGGCAGCGCCTGGGGCAAAGGCGCCGAGGAGATGGTCGAGGTTTACAACGCCAAGTTCGGCCTGGACAGGCCGCTCTGGCGACAATATCTCACCTATCTGGGCGACATGGCCCGCTTTGATCTGGGCCATTCGATCGCATCCTACCCCAGAACGGTAAAGCAGATCCTGCGTGATTCTCTGCTCTGGACAATCAGTCTCCTCACGGTGACAACACTCCTTTCCTTTGTTTTCGGAACGCTCTTTGGCGCGCTCGTCGCCTGGACGCGGGCGCCTCTCTGGCTCCGCTCGCTGGCCCCGCCCATCATGACCATGGCGGCCATCCCCTATTACCTGTTGGGGCTGATCCTGCTCTTCATCTTTGCCTTTGAGCTGCGTTGGTTCCCCGGGCACGGCGGCTACCGCATCGGCAACCTCCCCGAATTGAGTTGGCGCTTTCTTCTGGAAGCAGGCGAACATGCCATCCTGCCCGCGCTCTCCATCCTTCTGTCGAGCCTGGGCTTCTGGGCCATCGCCATGCGCGGCATGATGGTCACGGTTGAGGGCGAAGATTACATGACCCTGGCCGAAGCCAAAGGCGTCAGGAGCGGCCGCCTCTTCTTCGACTATGGGCTGCGAAACGCCATCCTGCCCCAAATCACCTCGCTGGCTCTGGCGATGGGCTATGTCTTCTCCGGCGCGCTCCTGGTCGAGGTTGTGTTCGGCTTCCCCGGCATCGGCACTGTGCTCTTCCAAGCGATCAAGGGCGTAGACTATCCCGTCATCCAGGGAATCGTATTGACGATCATCCTCACACTGGCCACCACGACCTTGATCTTGGACCTGACTTTGCCGCTGCTGGATCCACGCATCAGAAGGCGGACATAGATGACTGTGCGCTCAGATGGCAACTCTGCCCGCCGACGCCCCACTTCCCGCGGCGACGGCGGGCAGGAGGAAACGCGTTTGAACAAAGCCTCACCGTTCCGGGACGCGCTGGGCTACCTGCGCCGCAACCCGCCCCTCGCTTTTGGGCTGAGTCTGATTCTGGCGCTTCTGCTTTTTTCTGTCCTCGGCCGGCTGCTTGTCAACATCGAAGACGCCTCGCCTCTTTCCGCGCCCCCCTTCCAATCACCCTCTGCCGAATACCCATTTGGTACGGACAAGGTAGGCCGGAATCTGCTGGCGGTCATGATCGTGGGCACGCCGCTCACGTTGCGGGTCGGACTGCTGGCCGGCGTGCTGGGCGTGGCCTTCGCCACCCTGCTCGCCTTCGCCGCGGCCTATTACGGCGGCATCCTCGACGCCGTAATCCGACTGGTTGTGGACGTGGGGCTGACTATTCCCAGCATTCTGCTTCTGATTCTGATCGCCATCGCCCTCAGAGGCGTCAACCCGACCGAGATGTCCCTGATCGTGGCCGCTACGGCCTGGCTGTGGCCCACGCGCACCATCCGCTCGCAGGTTCTCTCGCTGAAGGAGCGCGCCTATGTCGACGTGGCACGCATGTCCGGCATGAGGGGGCGAGAAATCATCGTCCGCGAACTCATGCCCAACCTCATCCCCTTTATCGTCGCCAACCTCGTCAACACCACAGCCTCGGCCGTCCTGGCCACAATCGGCCTGGAAGCCCTGGGGCTGGGGCCAACCTCCCACCCGACCCTGGGCATGACGATCTACTGGGTCATCCTCCATGCCGGTGTGCTTGGCGGTTACTGGTGGTGGTGGTTGACGCCTTTGGTGATCATAGTCCTCATCTTTATCGCCCTCTACCTGACTTCCGTCGGCATGGATGAGTTGGCGAATCCCAGGTTGAGGAAAAGCGTATGACGCCGCAACCTGGCTCTAATGGCGCAGCGGGGGCGCATTCCGCCATTTTGCAAGTGCGCAACCTGCACGTCCATTACGAGACGCCGGACGGCACTGTGCGGGCGGTGGACGACGTGAGCATTAGCCTGGAGGCAGGAGAGCGCTTCGGCCTGGTCGGGGAGTCCGGCTCGGGCAAGACGACGCTGGCGATGGCTCTGCTGCGCATGATCAAGCCGCCCGGGCAGATCGAATCCGGTCAGATATGGCTGGACGGCCAGGACGTGCTGGCTCTTTCCGGCGAAGAGATGCGGCAGTTGCGCCTGGCGGGGATCGCACTGGTGGCGCAAGGCTCCATGAACTCGCTCAATCCGGTGACCCGCATCAGACGTCAACTACTCGACGGCATGAAAGATCACGCCGCCGGGCCTGGCGGGGCTGACAGAGACACGAATCCGGCGAAGATGAGCCGACGCGAGCAGGATACCTTTGTGCATGATCTGCTGGCGCGGGTAGGGTTGGAGCCGCAGGTGGCCGGTATGCACCCGCACGAGTTGAGCGGCGGCATGAAGCAGCGGGTCTGCATCGCCATGGCCATCAGCATGCGCCCCAAGGTGATCATCGCCGACGAGCCGACCAGCGCGCTCGACGTTGTGGTGCAGATGCAGGTCATGGAGACCTTGCGCCGCGTCCAGGAAGAGGTCGGCGCGGCCGTCATCCTGGTCGGCCACGATATGGGCATCATGGCCCAATTTGTGGACCGGGTGGGCGTCATGTATGCCGGCAAACTGGTGGAAGTCTCCCCGGTGCGGGAGATTTTCAGCCGGCCCCTGCACCCCTATGCCCGCCTGCTCATCGAAAGCGTGCCGTCTCTGGCAGTGAAGGACGATCTGGAAGGCATACCGGGGCTGCCGCCCTCCCTGCTTGAGCGGCCAACCGGCTGTCTCTTTCATCCTCGCTGCCCCCATGCCGCCGCCGACTGCGCAACGCAGGAGCAGACGTTGGACGAGGTGCAGCCGGACCGTTGGGCCGCCTGTCACCGCCTGGAGTTGATTCACGATTTGCAACCGGAAACCGGCGCTCAGTAATCATAAATTGACCACCGGCCACTGACCACGAGCTACGAATCGCATGAGCGCCTTGCTCGAAGTGCAACACATCACCAAGGTCTTCGGCGGCGGCCTGCTCAGCCGCAACCGCACTTTGGCGCTGGAAAATTTTTCATTGGCCATCGCCAGCGAGCCGCCCACCATCACGGCTGTGGTCGGAGAAAGCGGCAGCGGCAAGACGACCCTGGCCCGCATCCTCTTGGGGCTGGAGACGCCAACCGAAGGGCAGGTACTCTATCAAGGGAAGGATCTGCGGGGGCTGTCCACTGCGGAATGGCACTCGTTCCGCCGCGATGTGCAGGTTGTCTTCCAGGATCCGTTTGAGGTCTACAACCCCTTCTACAAGATCGACCATGTTCTGACGACGCCGATTGCCAAGTTCGGCCTCGCCAAATCGCAGCAGGAGCGTCAGACGCTGATCGAGGAGGCGCTGGAGGCGGTGGGGTTGCGCCCCGAAAACACGCTGGGAAGGCGTCCTCACCAGTTGAGCGGCGGGCAGAGACAGCGCATTATGGTGGCGCGCGCGCTGCTGTTGCGGCCGCGCCTGATCGTGGCCGACGAACCGGTCTCCATGATCGACGCCTCGCTGCGCGCCACCGTTCTGGGCAACCTGCGCCAACTGAACGAGGAATTCGGCATCTCCGTCATCTACATCACCCACGACCTCGCCACGGCCTATCAGATCAGCGAAAACATTATCGTCATGTATTCCGGCTCTGTCGCCGAGGCGGGCGACATCGACCTCGTGGTGAAGCAGCCGCAGCACCCGTACACGCAACTGCTGATCGGCTCCGTGCCCCAGCCCGACCCGGACCGCCGCTGGGATACAGAAGCGATGACCGCTTCGGCGGCAGCGTTTACGCACGGAAGCGACTGCTGCAAGTTCGTCGCGCGCTGCCCCCACGCCATGCCGAAATGCGCCGAACGTGTACCGCCCCTGTTCCAGACGGATCCGCATCGTCTGGCGGCCTGCTATCTGCACGAAGAATCGCCTGCGCTTCAGGCTGAAGAGATGGCCTCGGTATTCGTCGGGCGCGGTCAGGCCAGTTCTTAGTTTCGGTTGCGCCTTACTTTCGAGTCGAACGCAGCGACCAATAACCTGAAACGAACAGGGCACTCCCTTTCGCATCGGCCCGAACTGAAGAATAGCCCGTAATGGCGCACGATCCATATTTCTGGGAAGCGCGACATGATGCTCCGCAACCTTTATCGTCTTGCTGACAGGCTGCCTGAGACCCCTTAGTGAAATCTCGATCTGCCGGCGCCGCGTGGAATCGTAGGAGGAGGTGATGCCTTGACATAGATCGTGCATCTATATCGTTCGGTGAATCAACAGGATCGTAGTCGACAAGTCAGAATCGACAAAGGAGAAATGCTGCAATGTTGATGCGCAAGTTGGGAAGCACAGTGCGGATGTCCTGGATCGTAGTTGCCTTGTTGAGTATGCTGCTGGTTGTGGGGTGCGCCCCGCCGGCCGCCGCTCCCGCAGAGGCGCCTGGGACAGAAGCGGCCGAGGAGATCGTCTTGACAATCGGGGCGATGGAGGAGAAGCCCCGGCAGTTCATCGACGAGTATGTGATTCCGGAATTCGAGAAGATGTATCCCAATATCAAGGTGGACATCACCTGGTACCCGGATATCGGAGCAGTCGAAACATTCTGGAAGGCCTCTTTCCAATCGGGTGAAACACCGGATATCGGCTGGATGTATGAAGGTGCAGCCCGCGTCCCTCTGTTCGCGAAGGAGGGATTCTTGGTGCCGCTTGACGACTATATCGCATCGGACGAGAACTTCGATGTCGACGCGATATCGCAAGGCCTGATGCGCGGTGGCGGTACCCACGACGGCGTGATCTACGCCTTGCCCCAAGAGGAGGGCACTGTGGTCTGGGCTTGGAACCTGGCGGTCTTAGATGAGCTAGGCGTAGGTCCGCCGCAGACGGACACAGAATTTGTCGAGATGTGCAAATTGGCGGCTGAAAAGGGGATCATCGTCGACCCCGGTTGGGGTTTCCTCAGCAACTGGGCCTCCATTGGCCTCTTCAAATCGCAGAACACCTGGTCTGTCGCCGAGGACGAGTCCGGTACCACCGTGTCCAATGTGTCGGATCCTGCGTTCATCGACGCCATCAAGTGGTTCTGGGATTTGGTCAACGTCCACGGGTGCTATCCAGTGAGCCGGATCGACGCAACCCAGACGACGGACGACGTTCGCAAAGCGGAGTGGAAGGACAACAAGAGCGTAATGTTGTGGACCAAACCATCTCCAGAGCTTGACGAACTAGTCGGAGAAGGCAACTGGGTGGCCACAGCCCCCTGGACGATGAAGGGCAAGCGCATCATGCAGGTCGGCGGCACCCACATGTTTATCTCGGCGGCCGCTGAAAATCCCGATGCTGCCTGGAAGTTTATGAGTTTCTATCTCGATCGGGACACCCAGGAAGTCGCCGGCAGCCAGTACTCGATGCCTCCGAACCGCCGCGATCTGATAGATGTGTTTGCAGACGATCCGTACATCGGCCCGACGCTGGAAGCGATGGCCGGGGACGTTGCAGTCGCGCCCTGGGAGAAGGTAGGTTTCCACGACGCAACCGGACTGTTCTCCTATACGTGGCAGCCGCAGATCCTGGCCGAGCCTGACTGGGACAAGGCGCTCGCTCTCCTGGAAGAAGCCGACGCGGCCGTGCAGGCGGAGATCGATAAAGCCTACGCGCTGGAGTAGGGGGCGCCATTCCATTCATCTGGGCATGTCATCCGCGATGCCCCCGGGTGAATGACGGATAACGCGGGCGTCGTGGCAGGGGCATGGGGTGTCGCGGAACCGTTGTAGCGCCGAGTGCGCCACAGTCGTTCGCCACACCTCATGCCCGATCGCAATCCTATCCAGTGCCGCAGGGGAGCCATACGTGTATCGAAGGCACTTCCCGAAGAGCATGTCGAATTGAGCGGCGGTCGTCTTGGGACGCGGAGGAGTTCGAGATGGATGGACAAGCTGCACTCGTTAAGTCGACGACTGGGGCGGCGCGGTCCCATACAGTCTGGTACTGGATCAGACAGGATCTGATAGCGTATGCCTTTCTGGCGCCGGCCCTGATCGGCTTGTTGCTCTATGTAATCGGACCTGCCGTATATGGCCTCATTGTATCCTTCACCAACTTCCGCGGTCTGGGCGAACTGAATTTTGTCGGCCTGAAGAACTACCGGTTCGCGCTGTTGTCGGACGACACCTTCATCAGGACCTTAAAGGTCACTGTCGGGTACAGCGCCATCGTGGTGCCGGTGCAACTGGCCATTGCATTGTTCTTTGCCGTGCTGCTGAACCGGAGATGGCAAGGGATTCGCTATATTCGGGCCGCCTACTTCTTCCCATACGTCGTGCCGTGGGTGGCGGCCAGTCTGGTGTTCCGGACCATGTTCGATGGCCAAATCGGTCTCGTGAAATTGGTGTTGGACTTTTTTGCCGTGCCGTCGCCAGCCTGGTACCAGGGCCAGGAAATCGGCAGCCCCGCTTTCTGGATGATCATCATCGCCAGTCTATGGAAAGGCGTAGGCTTCACCGTGCTGGTCTTCCTCGCCGCCATGCAAGAGGTGCCCGAGGACCTGCTCGATGCCGCCAAGGTGGACGGCGCGAATCGTATGCAACAGTTCTGGACCGTTACCTGGCAGTGGATCAAGCCGGTCACAACCTTCCTGCTCCTCATTACTTTCATCTCCAGCATGCAGGCGTTCACCCCCTTTCTGCTGATGCCCCGCCCACTCAATATGTTGGGAGCATACTTCATTGGCATGACCAACGTTGCGGTCTATGCCTGGGGGCAGGCTTTCACCGACTTCCGCATGGGATATGGATCGGCCCTGATGTGGATCCTGGGCGTAATTCTCCTCGTTTGCAGTTATCTGCAGTTGCGCCTCGGTGTATATGGTCTGGACGCGGAAAAGGGGGGGTGAATCAATGGGAATGCATAAGCGGTTTCTCAAACGCGATCTGAGCGGCGAAAACAGATGGGAGCGGGCACTACTCTTTGTGTTCGTCTGGTCGGGCGTGTTGCTGTCGGCGCTCCCGCTCTACTGGATGGTACGCACTGCAGTGATGTTCCGCGCCGATATTTTCAACATACCAATCCACCTTTTTCCGCCCCAGATAACGCTGAGGAGTTTTGTCGAACTGTGGCAATTCCCCTTTATGACAAGGCAATTCCTGAATACACTGATTATCATTTTCCTGTCCGCAGCGAATGCGCTCCTTGTCAACACTCCGGCAGCGTACGCCCTGGCCCGCATGCGTTTTCATGGACGCGACCTGATCTTTTTCGTCTTCGTTGTCACAATCCTGCTGCCGGCTCAGATTTCCATCGTCCCACTGTTCCTGATCGTGCGCCGGTTGGGCCTGTATGATACCTATTGGGGCGTCATTCTGCCGCTCTCATCGTCCGGGTTCTTCATCTTCCTGCTTCGTCAGTTCTTCCTGAGCATCCCGACGGAATTGGAAGATGCCGGACTGATCGATGGTTGTAACCGCCTGCAGGTGCTGTGGCATATTATCCTACCGGTCTCACGTCCGGCGCTGGCGGTGGTGGCGTTGGTTTCCATGGTCTTTCAGGCTGACAACTACCTGTGGCCGCTCATTATCACCAAGAGCGAGGAAATCCGGCCGGCGGCTGTCACCGTCCCCAAGCTCTTGGGCAACGAGTTAAACCCGGGCGGGGCGAATCCGGCGCAGTTGCAGGCAGCGCTGTTGGTGCTTACCGTGCCTGTCATCATCTTTACGCTCTTTGGAATGGATGCATTCGTGCGCGGCGTTACAACGGGCGCCCTGAAAGGATAGCAGGCACAGAGGGCGATCCTGTCCCGTCCGAACCCCTCGCGATCAAGGGACGAGAGAATCGACTTCTCCTCATGGCGCGCGTACCGGCCAATGTCTTTCGGCGGGCGTGGCGAACAGGCTGAGCTTTCTTCTTAAAGCGGGACGTGCTATGCCCTTGGAATCCTGCTCAGGCAGCCAGGTCACTGTTCCTCGTACCAACCCGAACCGAAGAACAGCCCGTCATGGAGTACGATCCATGTGTGCTTGCGCGTCTCCTTGTCCGTATCCGGGTTGTGGAAGACGTAGCTGACCCATTTGCCCTCCTCCGTCGCGCTCAGTATGTCGTCGCCATAGAAGTAGCCGGCCACGTCCACGCGCAGCGCGGGATCCCGCCCGATCATCTCCGGGTTGTAATGGCCGACGGTGTACCCATCCCCGCCGATAATGAACACATACCATTGCACGTCCACATTGTCAGCTGAACTGTAGTAGTCGATGACCGCCTCTCTGCCGTCACGGTCGTAGCGATAGATTGCGTCCTGTACAATCGACTGGGTGTACGCCGCCGGTTCGTTCTTGGTCGGGATGGCCACGCAGCCGGAGATGAGCAGCGCGAGCGCCAGGGTGAAAATCAGAGTGGGATAACGTAGCACCGTCATCTCCTTGTCGATAGAGTCAGTTATGGAGAATTGGCAGCAGTGTAACCACAGGCCCCCGTTTGCGCAGGCATTGCCTTTCCACAGTTGCATGGGTATAATCTCATTGTCCATCTGCACCAACGCGCCCAGCGGCAACATTGCATAGCCTTCCCCTAGACACGGAGGAAATCTAATGACAGACATGCGGGTCGGCGTAGGCTCGATCTTCCAGGAAAGCAACCAGTTCGCCGCCACGCAGACCGATCTGTCCCTGTTTCGCAACTCCTATGTCCATGAAGGCGGTGCCCTTTTCCAGTTGGCTGGCACCGACTGCGAAGTGGCCGGCATCCTCGCCACCTGCGCAGATGAAGGCGCGCAGGTGCTCCCCTTGCTGGCGGCGCGCAGTGTATCGGGCGGCCCGCTCTCCGATGACTGCTACGCCTATCTGAAGGAGACGCTGCTGGCGCGACTGCGCGCCGCCGCGCCGCTCGACGGCCTCGTGCTCGCCATGCACGGCTCCATGGTCACGGCTTCGCAACTGGACCCGGAGGGCGATCTGCTCGATGCCGTACGCCAGATCGTGGGGCCGGACCTGCCAATCGTCATGACGCTCGACCTGCATGCGCACGTCACCCCACGAATGGTCAGTCAGGCCACAGCCCTTGTGTCGTTCACCCACTATCCGCACGACGACACGTTTTCCACTGGCGAACGGGGCGTCAGCCTGCTGCTCAGGACGCTGCAGGGTGACGTCAAGCCGGTGATGGCCCTGGCCAAGGTCCCCATCCTGTGCGGCGGCTACAACGGCCAGACCTTTGGTGACGCGCCCATGGCGCATCTGACCCGTCGCGCGCGCCAACTGGAGACGCAGCCAGCCGTCCTCTCAGTATCATGCTTTCAGGTTCATCCTTACAATGATCTGCCTGGGATGGGTTGTGGCAGTGTGGTGGTGACCGACAATGACCCTGACTTGGCCGCACGCAAGGCGCGTGAACTGGCCGCGGAGTTCTGGGCGCGGCGCCGGACGTTCGAGTCGGAGATCCTTCCCATTTCCGAAGCTGTTGCGCGTGGCCGGGCAGTGGAGGGCGGACCGGTGCTGCTGGTGGATACGGCGGACTGCGCCGGCGGTGGGGCGCCAGGCGACAGCGTGACCCTGCTGCGCGAACTGTTGGCCCTCGGCGTGACCGAACGGACTTTCGTCATGGTAGTTGATCCGTCGGCGGCACAGGCATGCGCGCGCGCCGGCATCGGCCAGGCAATCACACTGGAACTCGGTTACCACATCGATCCGACCTGGGGGCAGCCCCTCCAGGTGACCGGCGTTGTGCGCCTGCTCGCTGACGGCCGTTTCCTCTACAGGGGCGGCCTCTACGGTGGCACGTGGACATCAATGGGTCTGTCGGCCGTGCTGCAGATCGGCAGCATTGACGTCCTGGTGATGTCGAAGCCCACGTATGACTGGGGCGACGAACAGTTCCGGAGCATGGGGATGGATGTGCGACAGGCCAAGTTCATCGGCGTCAAGAACCCCATGAACTATCTCTACGCTTACCGCGACCTGACGAAAGCGGCTTTCATCGTGGATACGCCCGGGCCAACGCCGGCCCATGTACGCAATCTGACTTATCAACGGATGCGACGACCCTTCTTCCCCCTCGACGAGGAGATCGCGGACCTTGAGATAGCGGTTGCCATTGGTTGAGAAGGGTGGCGGCATCAACTGCGCATTAAACGGAGCATACCGGCATGAAAATCGACCAGATTGAGGTCATAAACCTTCGCTTTACCTACCCGCCGGGCCACGAGGTCAAGGCTGCGTGCGGCGTCGTGACGGGTCGTGTCACCTCGTTGGTCCGCGTGACGACAAACAATGGCATGACGGGATTGGGGGCAGCGTACAGCCACCCGGACCTCGTTCGCATCATCGTCGAAAATCACTTGAAACCTTTCCTGCTGGGGCATGATCCGCGTGAGGTAGAGGCACTGTGGGATACGATGTACAGTTTGACCCGCTGGTATGGCCGCAAGGGAGCCGCTATCTCCGCACTGGGGGCGTTGGACACGGCTTTCTGGGACCTGCGCGGCAAAGCGTTGGGGAGACCTGTCCATGCCTTGTTGGGCGCGGACCGTGATTCAGTCCCGGCCTATGCCAGCGGCCTGAACTGGCACGACGATCTGAGCGATCTGGCAAAAGAAGCTGCCAGTTATCTCGATCAGGGTTTTCGCCGGGTCAAGATGCGCTTGGGACGCAACGAAGCCTACGATGTCGCCGCTGTCGAAACGGTGCGCCGGACAGTGGGACCGGACCGGGATGTGATCGTGGATGCCTCGCATCGCTATTCGCTGGCGGTTGCCGAGCGGATAGCAAAGGTGTTGGCTGCCAACAACGTGTTCTGGTTTGAGGAACCGTTTTCGCCCGAAGACATTGACAATTACGTCGCACTGCGCCCGCGGATTGCGGTGCCGCTCGCAGCGGGAGAGAATGACTTTGGCGTGCAAGGCTTCCGCGAGATGCTGCGCGCGGGCGCCTTGGACATCGCCCAACCGGACGTGAGCCGCGCCGGGGGCATCACTGAATGCCTGCGCATTGGACGCCTGGCTGCCGGGATGGGCGCCGATGTGGCGACGCACACCTGGAGTGACGCCGTGGCGCTAATTGCCAACGCTCACCTGGTGGCGGCGCTCCCCAACGGAATTACGGTTGAGGTCGATAGAACCGGCAATCCGTTTATCGACGAATTGTTGGCAGAACCCTGGCAAGTCAAAGGGGGTCGTCTGCAGCTTCCTCAAGCGCCGGGATTGGGCATTGAGCTAAACCCGGATATGATCGAGCGTCTCGCGGTGCCAGCCGATCAGAAGGTGGTTGACGGCAATTACGCCGATCTGATCTTCGGCACGCAACATCTGCACGCCACGCCTCCCTATAAGACGAACGCCAGCTAAGTTGAAAGGCGGTAATCCCCGATTGACTGAGTGAAATGTCTCCAGTATTGGCCGTCGCCACCGGCGAAGTGTAATTCCGACAGCCAAAATCCCAGCCATTTGAGAGGCGTCCAACAATGAGCACCGATGTCACGCAACGATTGGAAGAATGTATCGAACAACTGCAACGGGGCTGTTTGACAGAGGAACGGCTACGAGAGTTGGGGAACGCCATTGGGGAGAACAGCGCCAGACGCCAGAGTTTGCTCTACCTGCAAACCGCAACCACCTCCGTCACCTCCCAAGTGATTGGGATGCTACTGGTCGAGGATGGCGCGGTCTCCGACGGTCCGTTCGATCCTGCTGACTGGCCCTACAAGACCGTATTGGAAGCGATCAACGCCGGCTGGCGTGTGATCCGGTTTCCGGCCCAGTTGCTGGTGGGACACATGCAGGACAGACACATCACCTGTGAATTTATTCTTGAAAGGTGGGAGTAGACCGATGGCCGCAAAAACGCAACGCGCCGAGAGCAGCGTCAAACCGACCCTGACCGACGAAGAGGTGCTGGACTTTTGCAAGACAGGCTTTCTCTTGCTCGAAGGGGTGATACCGGATTCGACCAACCGCTGGGTTTTCGAGTATCTCGACCAGGAGGGCGCAGACCCCAACCAGTTGGTCAGAGATGACCGTTTCATCGACGAAGTGTTGTTGCATCCGGCGGTCGCCGGCGCCGTCCGATCGCTGCTGGGCGTCCACTTTCAGTTGCCTGAAAGGATGGGTAATCATCGCCTGGTGGGGCCGGTAGAAGCCAGATATTGGCATATCGATGGCGGCTCCAACTTCGAGCGCGCCTGCAATCTGCTCCAGGTATTCTATATTCCCCAGACCAACACGCCGGAAATGGGGCCGACTCTGTTTCTGCCCGGCTCTCACCTCGTGCCAATCGCCCGCGAGGACCTAGAGCGCTTCGGCAATCTGGCCGGTCAAGAAGCGACCGCGGCGCAAGCCGGTTCAGTGTTCGTTACAGCCTATTCGATCTGGCATCGCCAGCCCCCGAAGATCGATCAATCGACCCGCAACCTGTTGAAATGGGCGTATTGGCGCACAGAGCAGCCTGAACGCGACTGGCTCGCAGACCCGAACTTCGATTTCGCCGGCGCCGACTATACCTTCACCAGCGACTATTTCTGTGGCGCCGCGCGCAAATGGCAGTCCGCCCCACGCGTGGCCGAGATGTTCTACTGGCTGTGCGGCAAAGCGGATGAATTCCACTTGGCTGGCGGTTCAGGATGGCCGTATTCATCCTCCGATCCGGGAATCTGGGCCAAGTCGCGCTGAGCAACATTGTCAACCATCGAGACCTCCCATCTCTACTCTCCATCAGCAAAAGGACAACGTGCCGTGGAAGCAAGTCTGTGGAACATCGGCATGAAAGTCGATGACATAGATAGCGAAATTACATTCTGGGAAGAGATCGGAGCCAAGCTGATCCTGCGGGAAACGTTCACAGCGCCCGACGGTGAGGAGGCCGACTACGCCTTCCTCGATTTTGGCGGCACGCGCATCTTCCTTACGCCCAAGACCGTCTTTGAGGAGAAACTGGGCCACAAACTGATGCCCGGCCTGACGCACGCCGTCTTCGAAGTGGAAGACCTGGATCAGGAGTACGAACGGCTCACCGGCATGGGCCTGGAGGTGCTGGTTGAACGGGTGGAGATCAGCGCCGAGTTCGGCTCGCGTCGCCTGGCATTCTTCCGCTCGCCCAACGGCATGGTTTTCGAAGTATTGCAGATCCTTGAGGCCAAAATCTGACCGCCATTCTTAAGATTCTCGTGAATGCCATGCAGGAGGAAACCAATGGCACCGGAAGCGCGCCGCGCCGCGAATAACGTCAAACCAACCCTGACGGATGAAGAGGTTCTGGAATTCTGCAAGACGGGCATTCTCACGCTCGAAGGCGTGATACCGGAGTCCACCAACCTCTGGGTGTTTGAATATCTCGACCAAGAGGGCGCCGACCCCCATCAGTTGGTCAGAGATGAACGTTTCATCGACGAAGTGTTGTTGCATCCGGCGGTCGCCGGCGCCGTTCGCTCCCTGCTGGGCCTCCAGTTCCAGCTTCCTGAGTGGATGGCCAACCATCGCCTGGTGGAGCCGGTAGCAGCCAGATACTGGCATATCGATGCCGGCTCCAACTTCGAGCGCGCCTGCAATCTGCTCCAGGTCTTCTACATTCCCCAGACCAACACGCCGGAAATGGGGTCGACTCTATTTCTGCCCGGTTCTCACCTCGTGCCTATCGCCCGCGAGGACATAGAGCGCTTCGGCAATCTGGCCGGTCAGGCAGCGACCACGGCGTCGGCCGGCTCAGTGTTCGTGACAGCCTATTCGATCTGGCATCGCCAGCCCCCGAAGATCGATCAATCGACCCGCAACCTGTTGAAATGGGTGTGTTGGCGCACAGAACTGCCCGAACGCGACTGGCTTGCAGACCCGAACTTCGATTTCGCCGGCGCCGACTATGCCTACACCAACGACTACTTTTGTGGAGCCACGCGCAAGTGGCAGTCCGTCCCGCGTGTGGCCGAGATGTTCTACTGGCTGTGCGGCAAAGCGGATGAATTCTATATGGTCGGCGGCGCAGGATGGCCTTATTCCTCCTCCGATCCGGGATTCCGGGCCAGGTCGCGCTGAGTTTAAGAGTCAACCACATTGTGCTGCTACATACGGAGGTCGTTATATGAAACTAGATGACGCGCAGATTGCACAGTATGACGAACAGGGCTACCTGTTCTTCCCGGATCTGCTGGACAGCGATGAAGTGGCAATCTTGCAGGGAGAGTTGCCGGATATCCTGAATCGCCGGGGGCCGGAACTGATCTCCGAGAAGGAGGACGCAACATCGGTCAGGCTGGCCTTTGGGGCGCATCTCTATTCCGAGCCGTTTCGCTGTCTCACGCTGCTCCCCCGTCTATTGAACCCGGTGCGCCAGCTATTGCGGGATGATGTCTATCTCCACCAGAGCCGCATGAATCCAAAACAGGGCTTCGGCGGGGGCGCGTCCTGGGACTGGCATCAGGATTACCCGCCCTGGCATTCGGTCGATGGCATGCCGGAGCCAAACTGCATCATGGTGTCCGTCTTCATCGACGATTGCACAGCGGTCACGTCGCCGCTCCTGATCGTGCCCGGCTCGCAGCGCCATGGGCTTCTCGACGCCCAGCCTCACAAGGATGCGAAAGGGAGAGGGTATGAACTGCATCATATCGATCAGCCTACCTTTGAACGGCTCGCCGCAGAGAACGGGATCGAGGCGTTGATCGGACCGGCGGGTTCGGTCGCGTTCATCCACTGCAACGTGCTGCACGGTTCAGCCAACAATGTCTCCCCGTGGCGGCGGGCGATCATGTACCTCATCTACAACGCCGTCAGCAACGCCTGCACCGGTACCGTGCGCCCGTGGTATCAGAACAATCGTGACTTCACGCCACTTCAGCCGCTCGACGACACGTGTGTGAAGGAGTTGGCCCGATAGCGGCCAGCACAGGAAGCGAACCACTAGCCGCTGGATTCCGCGGCACACCCACCAGGAGTGATCGACATGAGACACATTCCCGCCGCCCAACTTCAAGAGATCGGCGTCCGGATTCTGGATGCGGCCGGCTCGCCTCACGCAGAGTCGGAAACCGTTTGCGAGATACTCGTGCGCGCCAACCTGCTCGGGCACGACTCGCACGGCGTGATGCGCATACCGCAGTACGTCGGCGAAATTCGCAATGGCGAGATAAGACCGGGCACGCCGATCGAGATTGAACGCGAGACGGCGGCCTCTGCCGTCATGGTGGCAAGCCAGGGCTGGGGCCACGTAATCGCCCGGCAGGCGATGCAGCTCGCCATCGACAAGGCGCGCCAAGTCGCCATCGGCACCGTCGTGGTGCGCGGCAGCCAGCACGTGGGACGGGTGGGCGAGTACCCGACAATGGCCGCCGAAGCGCAGATGATCGGCATGGCGGTCGTCAACTCCTATGGCCGCAGCGGCTCGGTGGCCCCCTGGGGCGGCGCCGAGCGACGCCTCTCGCCCAATCCAATTGCCTTCGCCGTCCCGAGCGGCGGGCCGTGGCCCGTCATGGTCGACATCACGACGTCCGTGTTCCCCGAAGGCAAAATCCGGGTTACGCGCTACGCCGGAAAGCAGCTGCCCGCCGGTGTCATCATCGACGCCGACGGCAACCCCACCACCGATCCGGCGGCCTTCTACGGCCCGCCGGAGGGCGCGCTCCTGCCCCTGGGCGGAATCGTGGGCCACAAAGGGTACGCCCTCGGCATCGTGGCCGAATTGCTGGCAGGGGCGCTGTCGGGCGCAGGTTGCACCGGCAAAGAGACCGAGGAAAAGGGCAACGGCGTCTTCTTCCAGGCCATCAACATCGCGGCCCTGCTCCCCTACGACGAGTTCATCCAGACCGTTCAGGAGCAGATCGCCTGGGTAAAATCGTCGCGCCCGAAGCCCGGCGTCAGCGAGGTCCTCTTCCCCGGCGAACCGGAATACCGCACCGCCCAGCAGCGCAGCGCGCACGGCATCCCGGTCGAAGACAGCATCTGGCAGGAGATAGTGGAGACGGCGGACAGCCTGGGCGTTACGATTCAGGATACCGGCGGCGGGTGAACAGGCCACTGTGTAGGCCACTGCCTGGGTGCATCCGATATTATTGCATATCCCCCTGGGTTTGAAGGTGTTTTGGCGGAGAGGCTTTCATTGCCAACGCCAATACAAAAAACCTTCAAAATCCCGCGTGTCTCGCCCGCACCCGGCGTAGCTGACAAGATAGGACGAGAAGCGCGCCAGATATCCTGGATACACGCCTGCCGAGCCTGTCACCTGCCAAAACTGAAGTGTGGTATAATACCGCTGTGCATCTGTCAGGCAAAGCCAATCCCTGACCGCCTGCCAACAGCGCCAGCCTCCGTCAACGCGAAAGAACGATTCATTTCGTATAGTAGTCAAGGGGGGGGGTAAAGCGGACAAAGCGGACATTTTTGCAAGAAATTTCCTGGAATCCACCCCCTGACAGCCCGCTCACACGGCGATTCCCGCGTCACGACCCAAAATCCGGGACCCACACGAATTCGCTGCCCGCGACCCAAAATGAAATCTCGTCCCCAGCTTTTTGGGGCTATCCGAATTTTTTAGCTGGCGGGTGGGCGCCGTCCTGATATGCTGGCAAATGCGCCTGCGCTTTAGTCAGAACCCATCCCCATGTCCCGAAGGCCACAATTCAGACAACGGCTGCACAAAAATCCTGGATGCACCCTCTGCCTCCGCCTTCTTGATAACCCATCGCAGACGTGGCATGATGGGTGGCGTCGTGCGGGCCGTTCCCAAGGCTGGTTACGAGGCTGGTTGCTATGCGAAGACCTTCTCACGCCCAACGCATCGTCTTTTTGCCGGCCTCCCACCAGAAGCTCTTTGCCGGTGTTGACAAACTGGCTGATGGCATCCGCCCGACCCTCGGCCCGAACGCGCGCACGGTCATCATTGAAGCGGTTCCCGGCCTCTCACCGCTGGAAATCCTGGATGACGGCGGCACAATCGCTCGTCGCATCGTCTCCCTCGGTGATCAGGATGAAAACATGGGCGCTATGCTCCTGCGCGAGAGCCTCTGGCAGATGCACGAGAACGTTGGTGACGGCGCCGCCACAGCTGCCGTCATCTTTCAGGCCATTCTGCGCGCAAGCCGACGTCTGCTCGCCGCCGGGGTTCATGCTGCTCATCTGCGTCCCCAGATCGAGCGCGCGGCGGAGACGGCCACCGCCGCGCTGCGCGCGCAAGCGCGGCCATTGAACGGTCAGGAGGCGATCACCCGTTGCGCGCTGGCTATCTGCCACGATGAGGAGATGGCCGACCTGCTGGGCGAGATCGTAACCTTCACCGGAGGCGACGGCTTTGTGAACGTGTTGGAATCGCAGCGCCGCAGCCTGGAGCGGGAGTACTTTGACGGCTCCTATTGGTCGGGATCGTGGTTATCCGCGACCATGATCACCGACAAAGCCAAGCGGGAGGCTATCCTCGACGATCCCGCCATCTTTGTCAGTGACTTGAGCCTCGATCAGGTCGATGATGTCGTGCCGCTCATGGAGGCCGCACTGGCCGCCGGCAGAACGAGTCTCTTCATGCTGGTTGAGCAGCTCAGCGGCGCGGCGCTGGGCACACTCCTGACCAACCACGAGTCCGGTGTGCTGTCCTGCCTGGCCGTTACGGCGGGGGCGATTTACAGCGAATTGCCCTTTCTGCATGAGGACCTGGCGCGGCTGACCAGCGCCCGCCCGCTTCTGAAGGCCGCCCGAGATAGCCCCGGCGCCGTGACCGCAGCCGATCTGGGGCACGCGCGCCGCGCATGGGCGACGCGTAGTGACTTTGGCGTGGTCGCCGGCGGTGGCGACCCACATGCTTTGCGGCAGCACATCCGCACATTGCGCAAACGTCTGCGCGCCGCCGACACGGAGGAAAGCGCCAATCTGCTGCGCAGGCGTTTGGCCAAGCTCCTGGGTGGCGTGGCGACGCTCCATGTGGGCGCGGCCACAGACGCCGAAAAGACGAGCCGCCTGGGTATGGCCAAGCGGACGGTCAGGGCGCTGCAGGTTGCCATGCTCGAAGGCGTGGCGCCCGGCGGCGGCAGCGGCTTGGCGCGCTGCGCCCCCTGCCTGCGACACAGTTGCAACCGGTCGGACGGGACGTTGGGCGCGGCGGTGATGGCCGATGCCCTCGAAGAACCGTTGCGCGTCATCGCCGCCAATGCCGGACACGAACCGGCGCCCATTCTCAATCGGGTCCAATCGGCGCCCGACGGCAGTGGTTTTGACGCCCGCGCCGCCGCCGTCGTTGACATGTGGCAGGCCGGCATCGTCGACCCGGTCGCTGTGTTGGAGGCCGCCATCAAGACCGCCGCGCACACCGCTGCTTTGCTCTTGACGACCGAAGTCCTGGTGCATCCCGCCGACATGGAGAAGCATGAATGGTCCAAGAGAAGACCGCGCTTGTCTGGGTAAAGACCACAGGATTTCGCCTGAACGAGGCCACCGCAGAAACCGGAAACAGCCAGCCGATTTCGCCTGAGCGAGGCCACCGCAGAAACCGGAAACAACCAGCCGAGCGAAGGCGAAACAAAGAGGGCGAAACAGAAGGACTCTCAGTAAGTTCGTTCGCCTTCGCTGCATCCGCAGCGCCCGCTTCGCCGGCACTGCTGGCATTGGCGGCTGCGGACACAGGTCTCTTTATCTCGCGCGACGGCTGCCGCAGTTGGCAGCGTGCGCCTGGCCCAATCGGCGAGCTACCGATGCTGGCGGTCTGTCTTGCGCCATCTTCCGGCAGCGGGAAGCGGGCCTTGCTGGGCACGACCGGCGGCATCGCCTACTCCCACGATCTCAGCGAGTGGACCCTGGCGCGCCTGCCGCAAGATGGTATAGACTCCATCTCCATGGTCGCATCGCCCAACTTCGCTGAGGATGGTATCCTGTTCACCGGCACCCTTGACTATGGCGTGCTCCATTCGCTTGATCGCGGCAGCAGTTGGCAGGCGCGGCACTACGGACTCCTGGACCTGCGCGTGTTTGTGACGGCCATCTCCCCGCTCTTTCGTCAGGATCAGACGGTCCTCGCAGGCACGTCAACCGGCATCTTCTTCAGCCCCAATGGAGGGCTGGCATGGCGCGAGGCAACTGTGCCGGATGAGGACGATCCAGTTCTTTGCATGGCGTTCTCGCCCGATTACGAGCATGACAGCCTGATCGCGGCCGGAACGGAAGCCGGTATGTTATTGAAATCGCTTGACGCCGGCCACACATGGACATATATGGAGACACCCTGCGCCGGCAAATCCATCAACGCCCTGACATTTCTACCGCAGGTGGATTCAGACCCGTTGATGATCCTCGGCGCTGCCAATCTCATCTATGTTTCAGCCAGCGGCCACCCATGTTGGCATGTCTGGGATGCAGGTGCGATCGTGTTGACGTTAGCTTCGTGCGCGACTGGCGCGCGGCACTCCTTTGTACTGGCTGGCCTGAAGGACAACGGGATCTGGCGAGGCGAGCCTGAGATTGCCGGCCATCCCAAACCCGCGATGGATGGCAATCGAACGGATAAGGAGGGGGAAGCATGACGGCACAGATGATCGATGTAGGCAAACAGATTCGTTACAACCGCATTGTCAACCCGGAAACGGGCAGGACGGTGATCGTACCGCTGGATCATGGCATCATACTTGGCCCCATCGCCGGTATCGAGGATCCCGCGGAAACGGTGCGCATGGTTGTCGCCGGAGGAGCCAACGCGGTCATCTTCAATACCGGTCTGGCGCCCAGCATCTATGGCGCATACATGAATCGGTGCGGCGCGATCTGCAATCTGATCAACAGCATCACCGCCGCCAGCGAGCTTACCCTGATCAGCAGCGTCGAAAACGCCCTGCGCAGCGGGGCCGACGCCGTCTCCGTGCAGGTTCTCGTCGGTTCTCCGCATGAGACGCATATGCTGAACAACGCCCGCATCGTAGCCGACGAGTGCGCCCGCTGGAGCATGCCCCTTTTGGCGATGATGTACCCCACCGAGGAGGCGTTGACGGAAATGGGGACTGAAGTTGAACTGCTGGCCGCGCGCGCTGGCGCGGAACTGGGGGCGGATATCGTCAAGGTGTCCTATACAGGTGACCAGGACTCCTTCAAAGCATTGGTGGATGCCTGCCCCAGGCCCGTGGTGATCGCAGGCGGCCCCAAAAAGGCGACCATACGCGCCGCGCTCGAAATGGTCGAAGACGCCATCGCCTGCGGCGCGGCAGGGGTTGCCTTGGGGCGCAATATCTGGCAGAATTCCGATCCGGTCAGGATGACCGCCGCACTGGTCGACATCATTCAACACGGCAAAACCGTGGCCAAACTACAGCTACCCGATGAATGGCAGTAAAGCCCTCCTGAGCCGTTCGCTGTCCAACTTCGGCGCTCCGCAGCGGGTGACACAAACTGACCACTAGCCACCATTCACTATCCACTGGTTATCGAAAGGCACAAACAATGCGAGTTCTCTTTCTTCCTTACAATCCCGACTACCACTTCTACTGGTACGACGGCTTTTTCGAAGCGATTGACGGGCGCTACCCGATTGAAATGTTCGATCCCGACAAGCCGATGGCGCCGCAGTTAGAAGGCGTCGGCGTGGTCGTGGCCTGCTCGGGCTTTAGCCACGCGTTGGTCGACGCGTCGATCGAGGCGGGAGTGAAACTGTGGCAGGTGCTCTCGGTGGGCGTCGATCACTGGGATGTGCCCTACTTCCTCGAGAAAGGGATGCCATTCGCCAACACGCCCGGCCCTTTCAGCGCCATCGCCTTGGCCGAGCATGCTCTGACGCTGATGCTCCTGATCGCCAAGAACCATAACACGTCGCAGGCGAACATGCGCGCCGAATTCTTCAGCCTGCCCCTGAACGACGAACTGGCGGGCAAAAAGCTCGGCCTGATCGGGCTGGGCGCCAGTGGACGTGAACTGGCCAAGCGCGGTCACGCTATGGGCATGGAGATCATGGCCATCGACATCGCTGACATCCCGCAGTCGGTGCGCGACGAGCATCATGTCTCCTTCTTCGGGGGTTCGAGCGATCTGGCGCACGTGATCGCCGAGGCCGACTATCTGTCGCTCCACACACCGAACACAACAGAGACCCGGCACATGATCGGGCAGCAGCAATTCGAACTGATGAAGCCTTCAGCCGCGCTGATCAACGTCGCCCGCGGGCTGTTGGTGGATGAGGACGCGCTGGTGGAGGCGTTGCAGAGCGGACAGATCCGGGCCGCCGGTCTTGACGCGTTCGCGAACGAGCCGCTGCCAAGCTCCCACCCGCTGCTGCAGATGGACAACGTATACTGCACGCCGCACGTCGCCGGTGTAACCCGTGAAACCGCGCAGCGCCGCGGCCAGGCGGCGGCCAACAACGTGGAGCGAGTCTCCCAGGGATTGGAGCCGCTACACCAGGTCACCTCTGTGGACTAACCTAATATGCGTTCACTTTGAAAGCCCGCTTTCCCCTGTATTCCGTATTCCGTACTGCGTCAAGGCAAGCGGGACGCCTGTGTTCCCAGGATTCAGACAGTGCGAAAAATCTTGGTCGCAAATGGGATCTACATTAAGTTCAGGGATTCCTGCGGAGCGAGTAGACGCTACAGGCCGATAGTGGTGTGTCCTATCCACTCGCCACTATCCACGATCCACTGCTGTTCTGACTTCGTGCTCGCTGACGGTCACTTTGGGGCCTTGGCCAAGCTCAATGCCGCCGGTGAGGGGCAGTTCCGCGCCGGTGATGAAGCTGGCCGCGTCGCTGGCCAGGAAGAGGCATAGATTGCCCGCCTCTTCTATCGTCCCGCTGCGTCCGGTCCACTGCCACGTCTCCACAAAGTCGTGGAACGCCTGGCCGTACTCCATGGTGGCTTCAAGATCGAGTCGGCTCTGGGTGAGGATATTGCCGGGCAGGATGGCATTCACGCGCACGCCATGCTCGGCTTCGTCAATCGCCAACGCCTTGGTGAGGCCGTGAACGCCGCCCTTGGAAGCGCAGTAGGTTGTCGCCTGCCACTGTCCCATCGCGCCCACGATGCTGCCCAGATTGATGATGCTGCCGCGCGTCTTGCGCAGATGAGGGAGCGCGAATTTACAGGCGGCAAAGACGCTGACGAGGTTGAGTTGCAGCAGTTCCTTGAACGCCTCGATTGAGAAACTGTCGATCGGCTGGTGGGGCGGGTGCTGCCCGGCGTTGTTGATGAGACAGTCCAGCCGTCCGAAGCGCGCCGCCGTCTGCTCGATGACCCGCTCAAGCTGGGCGGGCTGACTCACATCGCACGGTTCAAAGTGGCACTTCCCCGGCCCGCTCGCGTTCAGTTCCGCGGCCAGCGCGCGGCCGGTCTCCTGGTCGATGTCGCAGATCACCACGCGTGCGCCCGCCCGCGTAAAGACCCGTGCGCAGCCTGAGCCGATGCCCTTACTGCCGCCCGTGATCAGGGTGGCCTTATCAAATCCAGCGGCAAAAGGAGTCGTTTTCTCTGTCATCGGTTCCGCCCGGTTTGTGGTTGATGGCTAATGGGGTTCCTGGCCACTGTTCATTGATCAGTGCCATCAGGCCGCCCGCGCACGATCAGGTTCTCAACATCCTCCAGCGTTGAATCCTCAACGTCGAGCACGCCTTGCCTCTCGCCGCCCTTCAGCACCATCACGCGGTCGCCGATAGACAGAACATCGGTAATGCGATGCGTGACCAGGATGATCGAAATCCCTTGATCGCGCAGTTCAGCCATCAGGTCCAGCAGCGTGTTGGCTTCCTTCACCCCCAAAGCGGCTGTCGGCTCATCCATGATCAGAATCCTGGCATCGAAGCCGATGGCCCGCGCCACGGCCACCATCTGGCGCTGCCCCCCCGACATCCTCTCAACCAGCAGCTTGGGCGAACTGATGTTGATGCGCAGCCGCTTGAGCAGCGCCTGCGACTCGTCGTACATCTTCCTCTTGTCGAGAAAGGTGATGCCCAGGAAATGCTTGGTATGCTCCCGCCCGGTGAAGACATTGGCGGCAACGTCCAGGTTGTTGAAGACGGCCAGATCCTGGTAGATCATCGCCAGCCCCAGCGCCTGGGTGTCGCGCGGGTTGCGCAGCGCGGCTTTTTCCCCTTCAACGAAAATTTCGCCTGCGTCCGAGATCACCGATCCATAGAGCGTCTTCATCAGCGTAGACTTTCCGGCCGCGTTGTCGCCGACCAGCCCCAACAGCTCCCCGCGTCGCAACTCCAGAGCGACGGCGTTGAGCGCCTGGACGTTGCCAAATCTCTTCGAGATTCCTCGCATCTCAACCGCGTGCTCATTGCTCATGGGTATACTCACAATCTTGGAGAAGAGAGTGAAGAGGAGTGAGAAAAGAGAACCCTTCCCACTCCTCGCCGTTCCTCACTCGTTTTTCTGCATAATCTCCGTTTCGACGATCTCCTTGATCTCCAGGAAGTTCTGCTTCATCGTATCCTGGTAGCTGTCGATGTTGGACTGGTCGACAAGCGTGATTCGGGTGTCAAGATACTTGGCGGTCGAATGCACGTCCTGGTGCTTTATCATCCACGGAATGTAGACTGCCAGATAGCCCTGCCCATAAGGCTGCTGAACATAGGTGAAGGAGACGGTTCCCTGGCGGATGCCTTCGACGATCTCCGGCGCGTCATCCACGCCCGTAACGATCACGTCGTCGCGGCCAGCTTCGGGGAAGGCCACCGTCGCGCCGACCGAGTTCAGGTTGCCGAGCGAGTAGTAGGCGTCCATCTCAGGATAGATGACCAGAGCCTCCTCCGCGCAGCGCACCGTGCCCTCCGGGTTGTCGCAGTCGATCAGCACGCCAATCACCTCAATGCCCGGCGCATGTTCGGCAAAGTAGTCCTCCAGCCCGGCTTGGCGGTCCTTGTCGACCACATTGCCAGGCTCGCCAAAGGCAACAACCACATTGCCTTCGCCGCCCATCAACTCGGCCAGTCGTTCGGCCACGGTCGCGCCGGAAAGTAGAAGTCGGTCGCCATGCAGACATCGGGATTGACCGCCTCGGAGCAGGAGGCGTTCTGCGTGGCGCCAAGTCCTCTCTCTTTAGCCTGGGACAGGATGCCTTCCATGATATCCGGCACGCCCGTCATCACACTCAGGCCGGCGATGGGGGGCGCGAGGCCAACGTTTTTCCACAGTTTGGCCGTTACCATGGCGGCCAGGCCGGCAATCGAACCCTGCGACAGATCGAACGATCCCGATACGATCACCAGCGTCTGGCCCATCGCCACAATCGACGTGACCGAAATCTGCCTGAGAATGGTCGTCAGGTTGAAGGGCGACCGAAAGATCGGCGAAACCGTGAACATGGCCACAAAGAAGATCACCAGGGCCAAGAATACGCCAGACTCGCGATAAGCCATCAGTTCTCAAAGGCGGGCACGCGCCGTTTGCTGGCGTGTAATGGGCGTTGGGCTAACCGTCATCTGGATCCTCCTCTGGAGCCTGCTCTGATGTGACCGACTCAGACGGAAGAGCCGCTATTCATGGCGCCCCATGCGTTGCTTCAACCCCTCGTAGCTGTAGCTGTCACTGGCCAGGAAATCGAAGTAGGATGTCTCTGTCTCCAGGACGCGTTGGGCCTGTTCAACGACCTCTTCGGCGATCGCGAGGGGAATCGACACGACCCCGTTCGCGTCTCCGTGCAGCAGGTCGCCGGGCTGGATGGTCAGGCCGCAGATCGAAACCGTAATGCCCAGATTTGTGAAGACGCCGTACCCATGGGAGACGACCGCACCCGGGCAGAAGAGTTGGAACCCTGGCGCGCGCTGCCGAATGCCCTGAAAGTCGCGGCTACCCGAATCCGTCACCAGCCCGACCGCGCCCAGTTTCTGTAGCGCGGAGCAGAACATGTCTCCGGCCAGACAACTACGCATACGGTCCGCGCCCATGTTCTGGACGGCCAGGACGGTCGGCTTGGGCGCGGCCAGGACCATGTCCATCACGTCGTGCAGGCGCATGGGCCTGTCGTCACCGGCAGTGGTGGTGTCCTGCGTAGCCGTCACCGCGAAGCCCACCATCGGCTTCTGGTCGGGGAACTGGCAGGGCAGCTCCATCGAGGCGTACCCTGTAACCAGATCACGAACTCCGAAATGTTCAATTGCATTGGAGACGGTTGCGCTGTCGATCTGGCGCAGCGCGTCGAGTGTTTCGGCGGAGATCTGTGTACTCGTCATTGTCATCACCCCTGTGTTGGCGCGGCCGGTGGCCTGTAGTCTGTCACTATCCACTGAACACCGACCGCAGATGTTACTCGATGTTTACCCCGACGGATGCGGCCGCCTCGGTGAAGGACTGCCAGATGTCATCGGCGATTGGAATACCGTCGCGCAGGCGGCGCTCCCGGTTGCCCGCCTCCATATCACCCGGCGCCAGCACCGCGTCGAAACCGGGCGCAGGCGGTACGGCCCGCACGCGGCGCTCCATTTCATCCGCCCGTTCGGCGTAGTCGGCGAAAGGCTGAAAGAGGTCCGCCTTGATGGCTATCATCGTGACACCCTGGTGGCGCATGATCGAGCCGGCCCGCCCCGACTCCACATAGCTGTCGGAGCCGGTGAAGATCCGCCCCAAATACTCGGTCGCCATCATCAGCGTATAGCCCTTGTGCCCACCGAACGGCAGATGACCGCCGCCATCGAAAAAATCGCCCGGGTTGGTGGTGGGCACGCCCTCCTTATCGACGATGCTGTTCGGGGGCAACTGTTCCCCGCGGTGGTAGGCATTGTCTACTTTGACGCCGGACAGGGCGGTCGTGGCCCAGTCGAACATCATGGGCGACTCCTCCCCCGCCGGCAGACCGACCGAAATGGGGTTGGTGTGCAGGACGCGACGACTGCCGCCATAGGGGACGCTCGCCGGCGCCTCCTCGCTGTAGCCACCGGCCCAGACCATGCCGACCATCTTGTCGGCGGCCGCCATCTCCACATAGTGGCCCAGCCGTCCGATATGGTGCATCTGCACGATCCCGACCACGGCTACGTTCTGCGTTTGGGCCTTGCTGATCGCCAGTTCCATCGCATATTTGGCGGCCACGTGTCCAAAGGTCCAGTTGCCCGTGACCAATGCGCTGGTTGCAGTCTCCTGCAAGATCGCCGGTTTGGCGGCGGGCCGAATCTCGTCAGCCTGTATCGCGGCCACGTAGATGGGCATGGGCCAGATGCCGTGCGTGTCCACGCCGCTCAGATTGGCCTTCACCAGATGCTCGGCCACTTCCTCGGCGTTCTGCTCATCGGCGCCGGCGGCCAGCAGGATCCGTTTGACGAGGGCATGAAGTTCATCGGCGGATTTCGTTATCATCTCATCGCTCCAGTGGTTAGTGGGTGGTGGTTAGTGGGTGGTAGTCAGTGGTCAGAAGGTCATCGCGTACTGGCTACAGTACCGATTGCTGGACAGCGATACTCAGGCGCTCGGGGGGTTTACTTCATACAACTCGCCCTGCAATCCGACCGGCGTTGCAAAGAATATATAACGTACAATCTCGCCTGTGTCCACCACGTTTACATCGATCTGCTGGATCTCCTCCGTGTCAAAGGTGACACCCTTCGCCTTGAGATCGGCGACCGCGGCGTCGATGTCGTCCACCTGCCAGGCGACATGCTTCACAATGCCGGGCGCGGCGACATCGGTCGCCTGCCACAGTTCCAGCCCGGGGTACCAGGCAATCGTAAGCCCCGGCCGGTTGACCTCCCTGAACTTCGTCAGACCGCAGCTTTCTTCCAAATATCTTCTTGTCTCCTCCAGATCAGCGACATCCACCGAGACATGGCTGTCCAAAATTTCAAACATCGTTTCTTCCTCCTCAAGGCGCTCTCCGTCCGGGGAGAGGCTGGTTGAGAGACCAGACGCGGCCAACTGTGACACGACCGGTCGTTCGATATGTTTACGACTCACGGCCAGGTTGCAGGGCGCACGCGTTCCCGGCGCTCAGGCCTCATGCACAAGCTCCATTTGCGCCCACCATTCGTCCGCTTGGGCCTCCGGCGCCGGTTCTTGAAAGCCGCGCATCAGATTGTCCCACTCCCGCAGCCGCGCGGCCACTTCACCCGGCGCTGAAAAGGCGCGGTCCAAGTCGAACCCGTCCTCAGTCTCGATATACATGAACAGCCGCCGCCCTATGAGGAATATCCTGGTCTGGAGAATGCCGAGGCCGCGCGCGTGGTCCAGCACCTCCGGCCATACGTGCCGATGGTATTCCTTGTACTGTGCGATGACCCCGTCGTCATCCTTCAGATTGATCGTCAGACCATAACATTTCATGGGCCTTCCCCGTGCGCGCATTCCAGATCGCCAAATAAGCTACTGCAAAGTGACCGGCAAGCTCTTCAGATTGTGAAAGGTGTTATTCTTCTGCCATTCGACGCCTTGCTCGTCCAGTGTCAGGCGTGGAAAGCGGCGCAGCAGCGTGGTGAACGCGATTTCGGCCTCGCGGCGGGCGAGCGGCGCGCCGGCGCAGAAGTGGATGCCCCAGCCGAACGAGGTGTGCAGGTTCGGCTCGCGCGTGATGTCCAGCCGGTCAGGATGTTCAAACTGGGCCGGATCCCGGTTCGCCGCGCCCAACATCAGCGAAAGAGTCTGTCCCTTGGAAATCTGCTGGCCGCCGATCTCGACATCATCGGCGGTTAAACGCCAAGCGCGCAGGAACGAGGTGTCGAAGCGCAGAAACTCCTCCACCGCCGTTCCGATCAGGGCCGGGTCCTCCCGCAACTTGCGTAGTTGACCCGGATGCCGTAGCAGCGCCAGCAGGCCGTTCCCGATCAGTCCGGTCGTCGTCTCGTGGCCGGCCGTCAGCAGCGTGATGCAGGTCGCGACCAGTTCGGTCTCGTTGAGCATATCGCCGCGCTCCTCCGCAGCCACGAGCGCGCTGATCAGGTCATCCTCGGGCTGTTTGCGCCGCGCCTCGATCAGTCGGAGGAGCCACTCCTTGGTTTCAAGCAGCGCGGCCGTACTCTTCATGATCGTCTCGATATGGGGGCGGCCGGTGCCATGGAAGGCGACGATATCGTCCGACCACTCCTTGAACTGATCCCGATCCGCCGCCGGTACGCCCAGCGTCTCAGCGATCACGATCGCCGGCAGCGGGTAGGCGAAATCGCCGATCACCTCTATGGCGCTATCGCACTCCGCTTGATCGAGCAGGCTATCCACGATCTCCTGCACTCGCGGGCGCATACCCTCTACCACGCGCGCGGTGAAGGCCTTGTTCACCAGCCCGCGCACGCGGGTATGCTCCGGCGGGTCGGTGTTCGGCATCCCGGTCGTGAAGTTGGCGTAGAGCGGGCGAATCTGCACGCGCACGCTCTCCGGCAGCTGATCCAGAAACGCAGCAATGCGCCCAACGTTGGTAAAGCGACGGTAATCGCGCAGCACCGTCACCACGTCCGCGTAGCGCGTCAGCACCCAACAGCCCCAGACGTCGCTCCAGTGAACCGGATCCTGTTCGCGCAGCTGATGATAGATGGGATACGGATCGCTGTAGATTTCGGGCGAGACCAAACGTTGATCGAGCGAGGGGTCGCTTTTCATAGCCATAGATCCTCCTCATCACTCAGCGGAAAGCATTTGCACTTACCACGCTACTAGCCACTGCCGTCTTGGCGTCCTGGAATCGAGTCGATGAGCAGACGCGTGTAGGCATGTCGCGGCTGCTCCATAACGGTTTGGGTCTCCCCCGTCTCCACGATTTCGCCTTTCTGCATCACGTAGACGCGTGAGGTCAGATAGCGCACCAGACCCAGGTCGTGCGAAATGAAGATGATGGACAGGCCCCGCTCCGATTGCAGTCGGCGCAGCAGATTCAACAACTGCGCCTGCGCCGATTGGTCGATAGAGGAAGTCGGCTCGTCGGCGATCAGCACCTTCGGGCCGGGGGCCAACGCCCGCGCCACGCTCACCCGCTGGCGCTGCCCGCCTGACAACGATTTGGGGAACTGGCGGGCTTGGTCGTCACTGATGCCCATGGTGTTCAGCAGCCGCAGCGCCTCCACCCTGGACGCCGCCTTGGGCAGATTGTGCCACACCTGCACCGCCTCCGCCACCGCCTGCCAGACCCTCATGCGCGGGTTGAGCGATGAGTAGGGATCCTGGAAGATCATCTGGGTCTTCCAGCGTTCGCTGCGCGGCACTCGCTGCTCGGTCGCCGCGCTGTAGATCCGTTCCCCCTCCAGCCAGACTTCGCCCGCGCTGGGCCTTTGCAGACCGACCAGCACGCGCGCCAGCGTTGTCTTGCCGCTCCCGCTCTCACCGACAATGCCGACGGCCTCGCCGCCATTGACATTGACATTGGCCGCGTACACGGCATCGAACGCCTCCGGGCCGCGCCCGAAGGTAACGGTGATGTCTTTGCCCACCAACAGTGAGTCAGTCATAGCGTTCTGGTGCCGCTTCTTCCCGGTGACCAGCGGGAGGCAAGCGGCCACTAACCATCAGTTTCTCGGCGTGAATGCAGGCGGAAAGCTGCTGCCCAGCCGGCATGAGCGCCGGCTGTGGATCGCGCCGGCAGTCGTCGTCGGCCAGCGGACAACGCGGCCAGAAGCGGCATCCCGTCGGCCACGAGCCAACCGACGCGGCATCACCGGGGATCGCCTCCAGGTCCTGCCCCGGCACGGCCTGATCAACCCGCGAGACGCGCAAGGCCTGTGTATAGGGATGGCGGGGCGTCGTCGACAGCGCCGCCACCGGACCGGCTTCGACCGACGCGCCGGCGTACATCACCATCACGCTGTCGCACACCTCCTCGATCACAGCCAGATCGTGGGACACCAGGATCAGCGCCATGTCCAACTCCTGGCGTAGTTGCGTGATCAGGCTCAGTATCTCGCGCTGGATTGTTACGTCCAGGGCTGTGGTCGGCTCGTCCGCGATCAGTAGTTTGGGCGACTGGGCGATGGCCGCGGCGATCATCACCCGCTGGCGCATACCCCCGGAGAGCTGGTGCGAACGGGCCTTGAGCACCTGCTGCGCCCTGGGAATCCGCACGCGTTCGAGCAGCTCAACCGCCTCCTGCCTGGCCTGCTGCCGGCTCAACGACCCCACCGCCGTTATCGACTCGACCAGTTGGGTCTCGACGGTCAGAACCGGATTGAGACCGGCCAGCGAGCTTTGCGGGATGTAGCCGATCTCGCGGCCGCGAATGCTGCGCCAGACACGCTCCGTCGCGTCGGCCAACTCCCGCCCGTCAAAGCGAACCGTGCCCGAGACGATCCCGGCGCCGTGACGCGGGAGCGTGCCGATCAGCGCCCGGCACAGCATCGTCTTGCCGGAGCCGGACTCGCCGACGATGCCGACCGCCTGCCGCCGGTTCAGAATCAAGTTGGCAGCGTCAATCACGGGCAGCGATCTCCCGCCACCCTTGCGAAAACTGACGCAGAGATCCTTCACTTCAAGTAGCGGCTCTATTTCGTCCCCCTCGGTTCGCTATAGAATAGACGTCCACACTTGTTTCAGGTGAATCATGGTTTGATTTGAACTGAATGTTCCGGCTCCCTCTGACAACTATAGCGGTCAATTTACGGGTCACATCGTCCTGACCTTCCTCTTCAATCCGTACCCACAGGAAATACGTGCCGGGCGCTAAGCCGTCTGGCACGTGAAGCGGGGTGTAGATTGAGGAGACTTCATCTTCAGCCCAGTGTTCAGTGTGAAAGGTTGTCAGGACATGCGCAGCAGATCGCTCAGTAACGGCTTTTCCCTCATTGTCTGCCAGAAAGGCGGTTATGTTCAGTATTGGATTCTTGATCATGTATGACGGGGATGAATCATAGAGCCGGATAACGTGCATGTTTAGTCGCGCCCTCATCCAATCTCCCGGCTTGAGTTGCTCCCTGTCTATTGCAAAGCTTACCAGTTCCAGGCCACCATAAGGGAGAAGATTTATTTCCGTTTCTTGTTCAATCATAGGCATAGGGTCGTGGACCCGTTGGAAGACAACCATGGGTCTGCCCCCGAGCCGTTCGAACCGTTCATCTGTAAACCGTTTGACAGGTTTGTAATGCGCGGCAAACCAGGGATCTCCGTGCAGCCATATGTCGAAAATGATGAGATTGTCCCCCAATACGATGTAGTCGGGGAGGAAGTGGGGAATCGCGTAAAACAGATCCCTACGTTTCAACGCTTGGGCCACCTCGGGTTGCAATATCCCCAGAAAATCGATCATTGCCCGGTCTGCGTAGTAGCCGATAATGCCGACATTGTTTGCCGCGACGAGAGCATCTGGAGGCGTATGCACATTGATCCATTCGCCGACGGCGCGAAAAACATTGTTGCCCCTGCCAGTTGGCACGACCTTCGCCTGCACGTCCTTGGGGAGATGCTCGGTAGTGAGTCCGGAAACAAAAGCCTTAAGCGAAATTGCCTGCGCCAGAACCAGACACAGCAGCACCGCGCCGACAAGAGAGAGCTGTAACCAGACCCAATGTAACCACCCTGTCAACTGCTGGAGAGCCAGCCCTACCAGGAGTACGACCACTGGAACCAGAGGAGCATAGGCCCATGTGAAAGGGAGTACATCCAACAGAGCATAGCTGACAATTAGCAATCCTCCCCAGGCGACTATGCCCGTGCTCCACAATGACTTTGGCAGAAGAAGGATGCCGAGCGAGGTGAAAGGGAGCCAGAGAAAATGCAAGGATGACTGATCCAACCATCCGCGCAGCATGATCTGCAGACCTCCAGCGAGCGATGTGCCGATACCAAAACCGGTATATCCGATTGTGGCCTGTCCTTGTTGCGTTTGGAAAGTCGTCGGTAAGGTTGGACCGAAAGATACCGCCAGATAAAAAATCGCTGGTAACAATACAACGAAGAAGGCCGCGACCGCATTCCAAGGAATAGTCGGTCGCACGACAGTCGAATGGTTGAGGCCCGATGCTCCGTCCGGCGGGTCCCCCCTTTTGCCTGTCAGGGCGGAGGCGACTGTTACCAGGACGGCTATCGCCGCCCCCACATATTCCCCGTGCGCGTAAAGATCAGACAAACTCCATATGAACAAGATAGCGAAGGCAATTCCTACACTATAGGTTACAGTGGCCGCTAAAGAAGGTTTTTTGCGCAGGCCAATCAGAATGAAGTGGGAAAAGCCCAGTACGCCAGCGACGAGAACACCCTCCCAGCGGGTCAGAACCGCGCAGGCCGTCAGCACGGCCCCGACCTTATAGTTGCCGCGGTCGAAGTGGTAGAAGGCGGCCAGAACCAGCAAGAGAAAGAAGCAAGTCTCCAGGCCAAGCGTCAGCCACAGCATGGGGGATGTGGCTAATAACAGTCCAGCAGTTGCTGCGGCCCACATCTTCCTGTGCCGATAGCAGAGCAGCATCAGGTATGCGCTCGACCCGAAGATGCTGGCTACGCTCAGGGCATTACTCAAGGCGGGAATGGGGACGCCTAGTTTGCCGCCTATGCCAAGCAATACCGCGTACAGAGGCGCGCCGACACTGAAGTACGGATTCGTCGGGTGGTAGACGAGGCGGCCGATACGCGCCAGATTGCGCGCATGGCTGTATGTGATATAGGCTTCGTCTATCATTAACGGGAATATGTATATGCCCGTGACGACCACCGCTACGCCTGCCGCGGCGATGGCAGCGTAGAGCCACATCGGCGGTGACACCGGCTTCACAAGCGTACTCACTCGTCTTCCCCCTTGCTGATCCGCTCCACCCCCCGCGCCAGCAGGGTCACGCCGATGGCCGTCAACGAGAGGAAGAAGCCGGGGAACAGGATCAGCCACGGTTCAGTGCGCAGATAGAGTCGGCCCTCGGCCAGCATCGCGCCCCACTCCGGCGTCGGCGGACGCACGCCCAGCCCCAGGAAGGAGAGCCCGCCGATGATCACGATGATGAAGATGAAGTCGCTGAGGGCATAGGCCAGAGCCTCCGAAAAGACGTTGGGCATGATATGGCGGATGAGGATACGCAACTGTGAATAGCCCAACACGTTCGCCGCCTGCACAAACTCCGCCTCGCGCAGCGCCAGCGATTTGGCGCGCGCAATGCGGGCATACTGCGCCCAACGCGATATCCATATGGCGATCAACAGGCCGCGGGTGCCCGCCCCTACCATGGCCACAATCCCCAGCACCAGGATGATCTCCGGGAATGCCGTCAGCGCGTTGACAAGCCCGTCCCACACGGTCTCGGCGATGCGGTTGCGCGTTGTGCCCGCCAGCGTGCCGATGAACGTGCCGATCATGATAGGGACGCTGACGCCCAGGATCGCCAGCACAATGTCGAGCCGCGCCGCCGCGAACACCCGCACCAGCAAATCACGGCCCAGATGGTCGGTGCCAAAGGGGAAGGAGAGACTGGGCGGCTGCAAAGGGAGATCGACGAATCCGTAGGGATCACTGGGACTCAGAAGAGGCACAAGGACGCTGAGCGTCAGGATCAACGCCAGGATGATCGCCCCCCAACGGCTCTCGGCGTTGAGCTGTCGCCAGAGACGGCGCAATTCAAGCCGGCGCAGACGGCCAGCAGGCGAGATAGGCCCAGAGGCGGCCCCGCTCCCAGGCGTCATCGTATTTTCGCCCGCGGATCAAGCCAGCCATTGACCAGATCGGCCATAAAGGTCAGCCCGACCACCAGCAGCCCGCTCAGGAAAACGATCCCCTGCACAACAGGATAGTCGCGGTTGCGCACAGCATCGACAAGTGTCATACCTACCCCAGGTAAATTAAATATAATTTCAATGATGACCGCGTAGCTGACGACGGTGGCCGCAAAGTAGCCCAGCGCGGCGACGGTGGGCGCAAGGGATGGCCGCAGCAGATAGCGCCAATAGAAGCGCCAGCCCTGTGTGCCGCGAATGATCGCGGCCTCTACGAACTCCTCGGCGCTGGTCTCAATGATCGAAGATTGAAGAATGCGTGCGAGGACCGGCACCAGGACAAAGTTGATCGTAAGCGCAGGCAGCCACAGGGAGTAGAGATTGGCAGGAAATCCGGCATGATAACCGGCAATGGGCGCCAGGCTCATCTGAACGGCGAACAGCAGGATGAGAAGCAGCCCGGAAAAAAAGACAGGCATCGCGACCAGGACCGATGCGCCAATCTGAAAGGCGTGCCCAAACCACGTGCGCCGGTAGAGCGCGGCCGCGACGCCCAGTGGCAGCGCCAGGCCTACTGTCATGACAATTGTCGTAGCCGTCAGCCACAGTGAGACCGGCAGCCGCTTGCCCACGATCGAGAGGACCGGCTCCCGCGAACGAATCGAGATGCCAAAGTCGCCGCGCGCCAGATTGGAGAGGTAGCGCCCGAACTGACTCGGAAGCGAGCCGTCAATGCCGAGCAGCTTGCGGTAGGCGATCAGATCCTCCTGCGTGGCCACATCCCCCAGCAGGATCATGGCCGGATCGCCGGGGATCAGACGGATCAGCAGAAAGGCGAAGACCATGAGCAGAAAGGCGACAAGGAACGCCTGCGCCAACCGCCGCACTAAGGGATGACGGAGCAGGGGCAGCGCCCGCCTGGCCGCCGCCAACGACGCACGCGCAGAGTCGGCGGCCAGACGGTTAAGGGAGCCGACCAGGCGAGGAGAGAATGAAGAAAAGGAAGGAGAGAGAGAACGGTTGCTCGGCGGCCGTTGACCGTCGCGGGCTTGAGATGTCTGGCCGCCTCGCTCGCGCCTCACTCTTTGCTGCTTACGCCGGGACGCCCTCTGGCCCCCCCGCTTCTTGCGCTTCGCAGTTCCCCTCCCCACACCTCACTCCTCGCCTGCTGCTGTGTGGCTAGTGGTCTTTTCTGACCACTAGCCACAAACTAACCGCTGATTACTCTTCAACGTCCGCTATAGGCACGACGATGAAGTGCGAAGCGCCGGTCACGGTCCTGACGGCATTCTGACCGACGCGGCTGCCGCCCATCACCGAGCGTTCACAGCAGGGGATGATCGACTGCACCTCGTAGCCCCGGTACTGGATCTGCCGGATCAGTTCGTCGCGGGCAGCCCTGTCGACGGTCTGGCCCAGTTCATCAAACAGGCTCTTCATCTCCGCATCGTCAATGCGAGAGCGTTGTGCCCAGAAGCCGTCCAGGAACTGGTTGCGCAGGTAGCTCTCGGGCGGCCCGCCATTGTTGCCGGTGACGGCCCAGCCGGCGTGATAGTCCGGCGAGTTGGCCATGATGTCCAGCGCCACGCCAACCTCCTGGCCGTCCGCGGTCACCTCCATGTTGAGCGCCTTGAGTTGCTCGGCGTAGACCAGGATGCCCTCGACATAGCCGGGGCGCGGCCCATAGGTGGTCACATTAAAGGAGCAACCGCCGTCCGCCCACGGCGTGTTCGCCATCAACGCCTTGGCCGCCTCCAGGTCTTGCGCGCCCCCGTTTGGCAGGATGCCAACATCGAGGGGCTGGCCGGTGTAGAAGTAGCCCTTGACCGGCGGCGAGATGCCCAACAGCGCCCGATCGTTGATCTCGGAGCGGTCGATGGCCAGCGAAATCGCCTCGCGCACGTCGCGGTTGGACAGACAGTGATCCTCGGAGATCTGCTGGTTGATGCTCAGGTGAAAGACACCGCCCAGCGCCACGACGAAGGTCTCAACCTCCGGCGGGAAGGTGGCGCGCGCCTGTGGCGGCAACTCGTAGACATAGTCCAGTTGGCCGGTGGCCAGCAGCAGTGAGCGCGAGGTGGGGTCGGGCACCCAGTGCAACTCAAGCTCCTGCACCGACATCGGGCCTAGCTGATAGTGGGGATTCTCTTTCAGCGTCACGACCGGATCGCCAGGTTCCCCCGCGGCGACATAGTAGGGGCCTGCGCTCACCGGGTTGCGGAAGTAGCCATCCGGGTCGGCCTCGACCTGCGCCTGGGGATGGACCGAGAAGCCGGTGCGCCCAAACCAGAAGGGCAGCGTCGGTTCGGGCAAGCTCAGCGTCCACACCACCGTTCTGTCATCCGTTGCTTCCACGCTGACGACATTGGCGATCGGGCCTTGATCGGTCGGCGGCGCGTCCTTGATCCGCTCCCAGGTGAAGACAATATCCCCGACCGTGACCGGCGTTCCATCCGAATACATCAGGTTTTCGCGCAGTGTGAAGGTGTAGACCAGGCCATCATCCGAAATATCCATCGATTCGGCCAGGTCCGGCTGCGGCACACCGTACTGATCGAAACGGAGCAACTGCCCGCTGATCAGCTTGATGGTCGAGCCTTCCGAGGTCTCTCCGGGCAGCGCCGGGTCGAAATGTGTCAGCGCGCCCGGCAGACCGAAGCGCACCTTCGCCAGCGGAAACATGCTTTCCGGCTCCGCCATCATCGGCTCCGCGGTAATCGGCTGGCACGCGGCCAACAGAATTGCGAACATGGCTACTGCAAAGACGAACAGTTTAGGATTCTTGGCATTCATCTCCTGACTCCTCCGTGTAAAGTGGATAGTGGTTTGTGGATAGTGGATAGTGATTTGTGGCTTGTCGAACTGCGAGAAATGAGGAGTCGGGTTCTCGTCTTCACCTTCTCCTCTGTGCTTGCAGTGACCATCCACTCGCCACTATCCACTGTTCATTGCAATTCCGGCTCCGCCACCTGTACGGGACGGTTCGTCTTCAAAGATTCGACCGCGGCCTCGACCAGCAGCTGTGAGCGGTAGCCGTCCTCAACGCTGATCATGGGCGTTCTGCCCTCCTCCAGCGACTCGACGAAGTGGTTCATCTCGCGCGGGTAGGCTTCGGCATACTTGTGGAAGTAGAACTGCGAGCCGTCCGCGGGGCCGGAGAGCAGCCTGTCATGCAGCGCGCCCGCGGCCGTGTAGCGCACGAGGCTCGTCTCGGGCCGGTTCTCCGCGCGCAGCATCCCCTTTGAGCCATGCACCTCAAGCCGCTGGTCATAGCCGTATGTCGTGCGCCAGATGTTGTTGATGTTGCAGAGCGCGCCGCGGGCGGTCTTGAGCGTCGTCAGCGCGGCATCGACCTCGCCCAGTCTGCCAAGCTCCGGTTCGACCAGACTCGATGCCGCCACGTAGACCTCCACCGGTTCATCGCTTAACAGAGCGCGCGCCAGATCGAAGTCATGCACGGTCGATTCACGCAGCAAGGTATACGGCGCGCTCTGATGTGTCTCGCGGCTCAGTTCAAGCAGCGTCACCTTCGGATCGCGGTTGGTCAGCAGCACCAGTTCGACATCGCCGACCTCGCCGGCCCGCACCGCCTGAATCAGCGCCAGATGGCTTGGCTCGAAACGCTTCATGAAGCCCATGAAGCTCGCCACGCCCGCCCGCCTGACCTCCTCAACCGCAGCGCGGGCGCCGGGGATATCTTCCGCCAGCGGCTTTTCACAGAAGATCGCCTTGCCCGCACGCGCCGCCGCCACCACCAGCTCCGCATGGGAGCTTGCCGGTGTCGTGATGACCACCGCGTCGACCGCCGGGTCGGCCAATGCGCTCTCTATGTCGGACACGGCGATGGCGCCATGTTGCGCGGCCAGTTCGGCCGCGGCGTCGGGCAGAAGATCGCAGACGCTGTGTATCGTCGCTTTAGGGTGTTCCGCCAGGGTGCGCGCGTGGCGCTTCCCCATCTGACCGGCGCCGAAGATGCAGAATCGAACCATCTCGCAACCCCAGTGGTCAGTGGTTAGTAACTGTCCGTTTTCAATTCAGCGGTTTTGTTCGACAAATCAGTCTGAACTCGATTGAAATCGCTACGTTATTTGCGGACAGTCACTTAGTGGTTAGTGCCTGGCTACGGATCACTGGTCACCGACCATCGTCGTTTACCAACTGCTGTCCGCCGGGATCTCCGGCCATGTGCTGAGTTCGTCCCGGATCTCCGGCAGCGTGCTCCAACCGGCGCCAATCGCCCAGAATAGGCTCAGCACCTCATCCCCATCATTGGAGACGGAATGCTCGTGGCCCATCGGCACGAAGACGACATCACCGGCCTCCATGCGGTGCTCCACCCCTTCCATGTGCAGGATTCCGCGCCCTTGGATGATGTAGTAGACCTCGTCCTGCGCCGGATGTACATCGGAGTGACCGTGCGTGCCCGGGCGCACCCAGAACAGGCCCGCCGTGTACTGATCCGAGCCGCACGTGTCTTCGGTGATCATAACGCTGTCGCGCATCGTGCCGTCAGGAGACTGGATCAGTGGGACATCGGTCACTTTGAACACATACCTCATTCCGTCTGCCATGGTTGATTTTCTCCTTTCATGGATCGAATGTCTTGACCGGTCGCCAGGTGCGCATACCCTGCGGTCAGCGCCGGCCAAAAAGGGTCGTGTACTGCCTGATGAATGTTGGTCCGTGTCTTGCTGCCCGCCGCGCCCCGTCGAGCAGGGGCGCATTCAGCATTCCTCCTTCCTTAGTGCCAGTGGAGTTACTGACCACTTGGGTCAGAATTGCTGTCAGCGTGCGCCAGCAAACGCCGTACCTCTGGCATCCGCTCAATCGTTTCGTGGTCAAATGGCGCTCGCAAGCTGAACAGAATATGCGCAAATCCGGCATCGACGTGGGCCCGCAGTTCTTGCGCCACCGCGGCCGGTGTTCCCGCTGCCAGGATCGTAGGCTCGTATTCCTCCAGGCCGTGATAACGTAGCGACGCCTCCAGTTCGCGCCGCGCTTCGTCAGGGTCGTCCCGAATTGTAACCCACTTGCTCGCCAGTCGCTCAATGGTGGCCGGGTCCCGTCCCACAGCCGCGCAGTGCGCGCGCAGCACCGCGTCACTGGCCTGAATCTGCTCAAGTGAGCCGTGCTGTGTGTGCCACATATCTGCGTACATGGCGACGGTGCGCAGCGTCTTGCGCCGTCCCTGGCCCCCGATCAGAATCGGCAGGCGGGTCTGCAACGGCCGCGGGAACTGCTCCGCCTCCACCAGATTGTAGAAGCGACCACTGTGGGTCACCGTCTCGCCATCGAGCAGGCGGCGAATGAGCGGGACGGCTTCGTGGAGTCGGTCCAGTCGTTCACCCGCGCTCGCCCCGAAGTCAATGCCGTGCATATGATGCTCGCGCGCAAGCCAGGCCCCGCCCAGGCCCAGCACCGCCCGTCCCCCGGTGATGTGGTCAACCGTCGCCGCCAACTTCGCCACCAGGCCGGGGTTGCGCAAGGTAATCGCCCCCACCAGCGTGCCGATCGTCGCCCGCTCGGTCAGTGCGCCCAGGCCGGCGATGGTCGCCCAGGCTTCGTAGACCGGATTTCGCCACGGGCCAACCGGGCAGAGGAGATGATCGGAAATCCAGAGAGAGTCGAACCCGGCCCGGTCAGCCGCGATCGCGGCATCCCGCAGCGCCGGCCAATCGGTCTGCTGCGCCCAGAGCAGGGCACCGATCTTCATCTACATCCCCTCCTCTTGATAGTGAATCGTGGATAGCACAGCGCTACGAGCCACCGGGGGTTGCGTCAGGCCATCTCTGCTGCCGGCGCGATCTGCAACTCGGCGAAGTGGCAGGCGCTCGGATGACCATGGTTAAATCGATCAATGAGTTGTGGACGATCCTGGCTGCAGATCGACTCGGCCTTCCAGCAACGAGTTCGAAAAGTGCAACCCGAAGGAGGATTCACAGAACTTGGCAGTTCCCCCTCCAGTACAATGCGCTTCCTTTCCTTACGGCCTACCGGGTTCGGCACCGGCACCGCCGAGAGCAGGGCCTGCGTGTAAGGATGGGTTGGCTGTGCATAGATTTCATTCTCGTTGCCGATCTCCACAATCCGGCCCAGATGCATGACTGCGACGCGATCACAGATCTGTCGCACAACAGCCAGATCGTGAGCAATGAAGATGTAGGCCAGCCCCAGTTCGGCCTGGAGTTCCGCTAACAGATTTATGACCTGCGCCTGCACCGAGACGTCAAGCGCCGAGACAGGTTCATCGCAGATAATCAGATCCGGTTGTAAGGCCAGGGCCCGGGCGATCCCGATGCGCTGGCGCTGCCCGCCCGAAAACTCATGCGGGTAGCGGTGGGCATCCGTTGCCAGCAACCCGACACGCTCAAGCAGCGCGCAGACTCGCTGGCTCTGCTCTTCCTTCGGCACGATGCCCGGATGCACGACCCACGGCTCGGCGATGATCTGGCCCACTTCCATGCGCGGATTCAGTGAGGCGAAGGGATCCTGGAAAACCATCTGCATCTCGCGTCTCAGGGCCTGTACTGACGCTTTCGACAGGGTGAAGAGATCACGTCCTTTAAAGTGTGCTGCGCCGCTGGTCGGTTCCTCCAGACGCATCAGGGTTCTGGCAATGGTCGATTTTCCACAGCCCGTTTCGCCGACCAGCCCGAGCGTCTCGCCTCGGTACAAGTCGAAACTTACACCGTCAACCGCCTTAATCGCTCCACGCCGAGCACGCAAAAACCCCTTCCGCTCTGTCGGATAATACTTTACAAGATCTCTTACCCTGAGCAATGGCTGCTCGGGCCCTCCTGTGGGCTGGACAGGCGGCCCTGTTTCACCTCTCGCGCCTCCGGGGTGTTCCCCGGTTCTGCGGTGGTCGGCTCGGCGGCGAAAGCTGTCAGCTGACATGCATGACATCCTCGAAACGATGGCAAGATGCGCTGCGTTCTTGCCAGACCTCGTAGAGTGGCGGCGGTTCGACCGAGCAGCGGTCAACTACATACGCGCAGCGCGGATGAAAAGGACAGCCCGACGGGATGAAGCGAAGGTTGGGCGGCGCTCCGCTGATCTGTTGCAGCGACTCCATCTTTCGATCCACTCGCGGCACAGACTCCAAAAGCCCTTTGGTGTAGGGATGCGCCGGACGGCTATAGATATCCTCGATCGGACCGGTTTCCACAATTTTGCCAGCATACATCACGGCCACGTTATCGGCAACGTCTGCCACCACACCCAGATCATGCGTGATGAGGATCAGGCCCATGCCGGTCTCTAGCTGGATTTCGGCCAGCAGCTCCATGATCTGTGCCTGTACGGTGACATCCAGGGCGGTCGTTGGCTCGTCAGCGATGAGCAGATCGGGATGCAATGCAATGGCCGAGGCGATCATCACACGTTGGCGCATACCGCCCGAAAACTGGTGCGGATAGTCCTGCGCTCGTTCGCGGGCAGATGGAATACGTACCCGATCCATCAGTTCAATCGCTCTGGCAGTGGCTTCACGTTTCGATGTGCCGCGATGCTCCTGGAACATCCCCGCAATCTGGGAGCCGACGGTGTAGGCTGGGTTCAAAGCGCTCAAAGGATCCTGGAAGATCATTGCGATCTTCTCGCCGCAGAGCCGCCGCCGCCGTCTTGGGCTGATTTGCAGCAGGTCGACGCCATCGAAGAGAACCGATCCACCGGGCACGAACGCGGGCGGGCTATCGAGGATCCCCATAACAGCTTCGGCGCTCACGGTCTTGCCCGAGCCTGACTCGCCCAGAATGGCCAGTGTTTGGCCCCGATCCAGCGTGTAGCTGATCCCATTCACCGCATTGAGCAGGCCATCGGGCGTGTGGAAGTTGACCCGCAGGTCGATCACTTCGAGCAGGTGATGCCCGCTGGCCGCCGGCTGATGCGACGGTTCGGAGACATCTTTGCTTGTGCGGCCGCTCTGCGACTCGCTGTGCGGCAAGGCAATCTCCGGATCTGCTTCACGGCGCGGCTCAGGCCGGCCCATGAACCATCGCCAGCGCTGCACGGGATCGCTGAGCGTGCGGAACCATGACGCCGTGAGATTCAGAGACAAGGCTGTAAACAGGATGGCGAGGCCGGGAAAAGTGATCAGCCACCATGCGCTCGTAATATAATCGCGGCCCTCGGCGACCATGCGGCCCCAAGTGGGCGCAGGCGGCTGGATTCCCATTCCCAGGAAACTCAAACCGGCCTCGGCGAGGATCACGATCGCGATCTCCAGTGTCGCCAATACCATGATTGGCGAGGCCAGATTGGGCAGGATATGCCGAAAGATGATGCGGCTGTCACTGCAACCGATCGTTTGCGCGCCTTCCACGAACGGCTGCTCGCGAAAAGAGAGCGTCAGGCCGCGCGTCACGCGCGCATAGATCATCCAGCGCGTAAGTGCGAATACGATCACCAGGTTCCAGAAGCCGGTGCCGACCAGAAACAGGATGAAGAGCGCCAGCAACAGACCCGGTATACCCATCAGTACATCCACGCCGCGCATGACGAGATCGTCCAACCATCCGCGATGGTAGCCCGCCATTAATCCCAACAGGATTCCAAGCGTGCCCGAAGCCAGAACGCTCGACAGCCCGACGGCGAGTGAGACGCGCGCGCCAAAAATCAGGCGGCTGAACAGGTCGCGCCCTAGCGGGTCGGCGCCGAGCAGATAGGGAAATCCCGATGTCTCGGCCGCGGGCGAGGACATAGGCGGCAGATTGCGCGAACGCAAGTTCTGGTCGAACGGGTCGTGTGGGGCGAGGATATCGGCTCCCACTGCTGCCACGGTCAGGGCAACAATAAAGAACAGCGGGAAGAGCATCAGCTTGTCCCGCCAGAGCGCGCCCAGCAACGTGCGAACGGTTATGTTGCGCGCAGGCTCGCCTGAATCTCGCACCGCTGGCCGGTCGCCGGCGGTCATCTGAAGTGGAGCGGGCACTCGATCCCTTTTCTAGCCGTAGCGCACTCTTGGATCCAAATACGAATAGGTAAGGTCAACCAGGAGATTTGTGACGATGATCATAATCGCCACAACAAAGACCAATGCCTCGATGAGCGGCAGATCCCTATTTGTCACAGCAGAGACGATCAGGAGACCTAAGCCGGGCCAGGCGAATACGGTCTCAACGACGACTGCGCCGTTAAGTGTGGAGATTGCCTCGTCGCCTGACAGGGTGATAATCGGAATGAAGGCATTCTTAAGCGCCTGGCCCAGGACGATATTCCTTTCTCTGAATCCCTTCGCGCGCGCGGTCTTGATGTAAGGTTTGCTCAGTTGGTCCAGCATGGCGCTGCGTGTTACCTGCGCGACCCGACCCAAGGGCCTCAGCGACAACGTCAGGGCGGGCAAGATGATGAATTTCAACGAACCGGAGCCTGACGTTGGCAGCAATCTCAGTTGAACGGCGAAGAAGAGAATCAGCATCAGGCCGATCCAGAAATCGACCGCCGACGCGCCGGTCAGCGAGATCACGTTGACGCCTTTGTCTACCAGTGAACCAGGCTTCCAGGCCGCCAGCGACCCCATGATCATGGCCAGCGGCAGCGCAAACAGCATCGTGACCCCGGCGAGTTTGAGAGTAGCGGGCAGTCTTTCCAGCGCCATGGGCAGCGCCGGTCTTTGCTGCCACCATGAGTTGCCGAAATCTCCGGCAACAACGCCGCGTGCATAGCGCCCGAACTGCACAAGCGGCGGCTTGTCATAGCCGAAGCGTGCCTCAAGTGTTTTCACATCCTCCGCACGCGCTTCAGGTCCCAAGATAAGGGCTGCCGGATTGCCAATGACGCGTCCTGCGAAGAAAACAAGGGTCAGGACAACCACGAGGACGAAGATCGACTGGATAAGTCGTCGAGCTACGTAGCCAGCCATGTAGACACTCCTTTTGGGGCAAGGGAGAGTTACTCGCGCATACAAGCTCCTCCTGCCTATCCTGGGCGTTGTCCTGAAACCGGCGGCGAGTGGAAAGCATCTGCGTTCGCCACTCGCCGCCGGTGTTTTTGAACATTCGCGCTATATGCGTGCGCACACGGCGCGAACGATCAGAATCGGCGCTTAGTCACAGGTATTGTCCATATCCTTGGCCAACGACCGGTGCCCTAGCGGAACATCCCAGCTGAGGCAATCATTGACGGCGTAGGAGAGGTCCAGATGCGCGACGGCGCCGGCATAGACCTGATCATGGACGAACTGCGCGATATCCTGCAGGGCCTGATCGCGCTCCGCTCCAGTCAGCGGCCCAGCAGCTTCAGCCATCTCATCAAGCTCGGGGAAACAGCCGGCCGCGAAGGGACTTCCACAGGAGAGATGGCCGCTGAGTGAAAGCGCAAAGTCGTAAAGCTCATTGCCGTGCGGCCCGACGTAGAAGTATCTGCCGCGTCCAGGCGGGGGCCGCACGCCGACCTTCTCGAGGAAGGGATCAAGCTCGGACACCTCCAGCACGACGTTGATGCCGACGTCCTGCAGGTAGCCGTTCACGGCCTGATGCAGTTCCTCGCTGCGTGCGAACCAGCCGCTGAGACTGGCGTTGGCGAACTCGGTTTCATAGACGGGTACGCCGTCGGCTGCCGCCTCGTCCAGAAGCTGCTTGGCCCGCTCCGGGTCATAGCCGTATGGCTCCAGGCTCTCATTGTAACCGGTGGCGGAGGGGCCAACCATCTGGCGGGCAATGGTGGCCTGGCCGCCCAAAATGGTGTCAACGATGGTATCGTAATCTACGGCCAATTGGAATGCCAGCCTGACCCGCTGATCGCCAAAGGCAGTTCCTTCACGCGGCGGCTCCAGGTCCATTCGCATCCACAGGGTCTCGACACTGACTTGGCTGCGGCAGCCGATTCCGTCTGCGGCTTCCGCTTCCAGGCAGCTTTCGGCTGAAATCCACTGGGCGATGTCAGCCTCTCCGGTCTTCACCTGCGCGAGTCGAACGGCATCCTCGGCGCGATAGAGAAAGACAAGCTCATCAAAGTTGATCGCGCCGCGCGCCCCCTGGTCAGGGTCGAGGCCCCACCAATCATGGTTGGCTTCGAGGATGAATGCGTCGCCCGCTCTGAACTCTTTGAACTTGTATGGGCCGGTGCCGATCGGCACGAGAGGATATTGGTCCGGCTCTTCGAGAAGCTGCCGCATTGATGAGACGCCCTGGATGTGCATGCGGTTGGGCAGAATCGGGTCCGGCGAGGCCGTCATTACGTGGACGGTGAATTCGTCCACGGCCTCAGCCGTTATCTGCGGCCCCATGAAGCCGCGAACCGAGAAGGCGTTCTCTTCGCCCCATTGATGGTTGATGGCGTAGGCGACGGCCTCGGCGTTGAGAGGCGAGCCGTCGTGGAAGGTCACCCCTTCGCGAACTGTAAATCGCCAAGTCAGTTCATCAAGTGGCTCGAAAGAGGTGGCAAGCTCGGGGATCAACTCGTTCGTGACGGGATCGCGGTCCAACAGCACCTCGATCACATTGCGCAGGCCGGGCGCCTGCAATTCATCATAGGCATTAAATGCCTCCAGGCTGCGCCACTCTCTGATGGCGGCGTAGACGAAGGTCTTCTTCTCGGCGGGCATTTCGGCGTCCGAGGCGGGCGTAGCGACAGGCTGGCAGGCGCCCAGCAGAACGACGAATGCCAAGAGCATGCATACAAGATACCGTCCTTTGGCCTGAGTCATTGCTCTGATTCTCCTTTGACTTGTGAGTGCTGCACGAATACGATACCTGCCTAAAACCAATGAAAACTGCCGACCGGACTAGCAAACTCATGGAATCTCGTGCTATTGACTCGACGGAGCCAACCCTGTCCAGAACCAAGATTGTGACGATGATGAGCGGCCCCAAGGGCGCTCACCACTCTACCAACAAGCGGGCAGTCTTATATTGTGGAGCCCTTTTCATCGCAGCCTGATTTCTGCGCGGGATGGGGCACAGATCAGGCTTCGACAACTCACCAGCATGTATAGCCGCCGTCGATGACCATGATGTTGCCGGTCATATAGCTGGAGGCATCGGATGCCAGGTAGATGACCGCGCCCTGCAGCTCAGGCGGTTCACCGGCCCGCCCCATCGGCACTCTGGACATCCAGTGCGCCCACCGTTCCGGATCCTCCGCCCGCATCTTGATCACCGGGGGCGTAATCATATAGCCCGGCGCCAGGGCATTGACGCGGATTCCGTGGCCGGCCCACTCCGCGGCCAGCGATTTGGTGAGCATGATGACCGCGGCCTTGGCCGAGTTGTAATGCGCGTGCTTCTGTGGGTCCGGCGCGCTGATGCCGGCCATGCTGGCGATGTTGATGATGTTGCCGCGCCCTTGCCGCGCCATCGGGCCGAAGGCGGCTTTAGAGAATAGAAACACGCCGGTTACGTCAATATCGTAAATGCGCTTGAAATCGGCCAGGCTGAGCGTCTCAGCCGGTTCTACGGTCGCGATGCCGGCGTTGTTGAGCAGGATGTCGAGGCTGCCCAAAGCCTCGGCAACCTCATTTACGGTCCGCTCCGCGTCCTCCTCGCGCCGGACATCACCGCGCAAGGCCAGCGACTGCCCGCCCAGCGCCCTGATCTCCTCGGCTGTGCTCTGCGCCGTGTCCAGGTCGAGGTCGACGATGGCGATGTTGGCTCCGTACTGCGCCAATCCCATGGCCATCGCCTTGCCCAGCCCGCGCCCTCCGCCCGTGACGAGCGCATTCCGCCCTGTGAGGTCGAACATATCCTGATTTGCCATTGGGATTTCAACGCTCCTTCTGATTGGGAAGATAGAGATCTGGTGAAGAAGGATCGCCTGGCCGTTCCGCCAGTTGAAAAGTGCATCGCCGCTTGTTTGAACGCGTAGCACGCTCCATCTTACCCCATTGGCAGGGGATTCTCCAACCGCTATTTTTGCATCCCAACCCACTGGAAAAATCAGTAGTAGGGAAACGCTCCGCCTGTGACATCAAAGACCGAGCCGACTGAATAGTCGGCGTCGGTCGAACACAGGAAGGCCACCATATTGGCCACCTTTTGCGGAGACTGGAAATAGCCCAACGGGACCAATGCCTGCGCCCGCTCGCGGACCTCCCGCTCCGGCACGCCCTCAAGACGGGCAATCTCGCCGTGAACGATCTTCAGCATCTCTGTGTCTACGATACCGGGGAATACACAGTTCACCAGAATGTTATAGCGGGCCAACTCCAGCGCCATCTGTTTCGTCAGCCCGACCGCAGCGTGTTTGCTGGCGACGTACCCGGCGATGGGAACGTCTTTGCCGGCGGGAATCTTGCCGGCCGTGGAGGCGATGGTGATGATCCGGCCCCCCTCCCCCTGGGCGATCATCTGGCGGGCGGCAGCCTGTGAGCAGTACAACACGCCCTTGGCATTGACGTTCATCTGCCAATCCCAGGCGCTGTCGTCCAACTCCAGCACGGGGGTGACGGCCAACACACCGGCGTTGTTGACCATGATGTCGAGGCGTCCGAGTTGGGCCGCGCACTCGCGCACCATCCGCTCAGTATCGGCGCGGCTGGTGACATCGACCTGCAGAGCCAGCGCCGCGTCGCCCTGCGCCTCGATCTCCGCCGCCACCCGGCTGGCCGACTCCAGGTTGATATCGGCCGCGACCACCGTCGCGCCTTCACGCGCCTAGCGTTGCGCAATGGCGCGCCCCATCCCCTGACCGGCGCCGCTGACAATGGCAGCCTGGTTCGCAAGCTCATAGGCAGGCATCGCTTATCTCCTCCCGTGACACCAATTTATAGTGGCCTGTGGGCGGCCCGTTCCTCATGTGCCTGCATGGTAGTGAATTCACTGGCTGATGTCAACCAGGACGCTCCGGAGCCAGACAGGTCGCGCGTCCCTCAGATTAGGTGCGGTCCGGAATAGGGGTGGATTTCCGGTCATCCCCCCAAGACCGCACCGGCGTCTGATCCCCGTCGCGCTGCCCGCACACGATTCGGGAACACACCTTGCATCTGAGAGGGTGCATCCCAGATTTGGGGTTGTCCAGAGTAGCGGGCTGAGGGACCAGTGTAACTCCCCAGAGGTAGCCAGAAACTCGCCCCCATTTTGGGATGCACCCCCCAGGAGTGGCTGGACATGGCGGAGTTCTTTACGCGCGACACCGACGGCGATGGCGAGATCGACCTGTGGGGCCACATTGCGCCGCAGAAGCAGGGTTTCCCTGCCGCCACCTGGGGCGGGCAGATGCTGGCCTGGACCTTTGGCTGTGAGGTATACGACGAGGATTTCAACGCCTCATTCGACGCCCCCCGCTGCCTGGCATCCTGGGAGTTCGGTCTCGAGTTGAACCAGTACATGCCGCCGGCCGTGCATGCCATGGAGTTCTATGACCACTTTACCTGGGCGCTCGATGAAAAGATGGCCATGGCGGAATTTCTTGATTCCTGGGTGCAAAAGCTGTGGGATCCGAATGTGACCGATACTCCAGGCCGCTTTGGCGCGGCGCTCATGCCCTACTATCCGGAAAACGGGCGCGGCTGGGTCGCCGGCAAATCCAACCTGGCGGGCGGCCTGATCGCCATGAACGCCCATAGCAAGAACAAAGAGGCCACCTGGGAATTCATGAAGTGGATCACCAGCAAAGAGACGGCTCGCCGCTTCGCCACCGAGCACGGCATCCTCTTCGCGCGCAAGTCGATCCTGGAGGATCCAAATGTCGAGCAGGTGCATCCTGCTATGCCGGAGCTGCTGCCGGTGATGTCCGAAGCGTGGGAGGTGACCGGCAAGGCCGCGCCCAACGTTCCCGGCGCCGGCGCCATCATGGGTGTGCTTGGCGACACCTGGTCTCTGGTAGCCGCTGGGGGTGCAGACCCTGAGCAGGCCCTGTTGGACGCCAATCAGGAGATCAACCGCATCCTCGAAGAGCAGGGCGTCAAGGAGTAGTTGGTGCGCTTTGCAGACAAGCTCGTCCTGGTCACGGGCGGTGGCGTCGGCATCGGTCGCGCCACCGCCAACCTCTTCGCCGCCGAAGGCGCATCGCTGATTGTCGCTGACCGCAACGCGCTGGACGGCCGCGCCACGGCCGCCGCCATTGAAAGGGATGGCGGCAATGCAACCTTCATCCAATGTGATGTCTCCAACGCAGCGCAGGTGAGGCGGATGTGCGCAGAGATCGCCGCCGAGTTCGACGGTCTCGATGTGCTGATCAACAACGCGGGGATGCAGATTGTCGGCAAAAGCATCGAAGAGACGAGCGAAGATGAATGGGAGCAGATGCACGGCACGAACCTGAAGGGCGTCTTCCTGGTGAGCAAGTACGCGATTCCCGAGCTGCGTCGTCGCGGCGGGGGCAGCATCGTGAATGTGGCATCTTTGCAAGCACAGGTCACGATGCCCGGATTTGCCGTCTACGCCGCCTCCAAGGCCGGTGTCGTCGGTCTTACGCGCGGCATGGCCCTCGACCTCCTGCCCTACGGGATTCGAGTCAACGCCGTCCTGCCCGGAGCCGTTGACACCCCCATGGCCCGCTCCTACTTCGAAGAGAACAACCTCGCGTTTGACGCAGCCACACTGAAAGAACCGAAGCGCGTGGGACGCTTCTCCGATAGCGAAGAGATTGCCGAAGTCATCGCCTATCTGGCGTCGGACGCCTCACGCTTCATCGTCGGAGCCACAGTCGTGGCCGACGGCGGCCAACATGCGATGGTGGGCTTCAGTCCTGACTGACCAGTGGCAACTGGGGTTAGCAAAGTGGAACTCTGGGGAAAACGTTTTACCAAGCAGGATATCTTGCAGCGGGTGGGGGATATCTCCCAGATCGGCGGCGTGCGCGGCATTGAACTGCGCGACGGCAACCAGGCCGGCGTCGCCGCCATCGACTTCAGCAGCGGCTCCGGTCTTAACTTTACTGTACTGCCGGCGCGCGGCATGGACATCTCGCGCCTGGAGTTCAAAGACATACCGCTCGCCTGGCGCTCGTCCACAGGTGAAGTGGGCCCATGGTACTATGAGTCCAGCCCAACCGGCTGGTCCAATGGCTTCTTTGGCGGCCTGTTGGCAACCTGTGGCCTCGCTGCCGCCGGACATGCCAGCGTGGACCAGGGCCAGGAGTTCCCTCTCCACGGCAGAGCCAGCTATATCCCGGCGCGCAACGTCATGCTGGACGGCTATTGGGATGGCGACGACTATATCATGTGGGCGCAAGGCAGGGTGCGCGAGACCGTCCCGCTGGGGGATAACCTCTGTCTTACGCGCAAGGTGTGGTGCAAGATGGGAGAGAAGGCGCTGCACATCCGCGACACGGTGGAGAACCTGGGGTTTGTGCCGGCGGCGCATATGCTGGTCTACCACATGAACTTCGGCTTTCCCCTGCTGGACACCGGCACAGTCCTCGTCGCGCCTGCTCTCGACGTCATCCCCTGGGATGTAACCTGGGACCAGATGTTGGGGGCGGAGATGAGCCGGGCGATACACGAAGCGTCGGCGCACGAAATAGAGCGCTACAATACCTTCGCCCCGCCGCAGCCGCATTACGTGAACCGAGTGTACAACCTCATCATGGCGGCCGACGAAAATGACGGCATTACCGTGGCGCTCCTGAACGGCAAGCAGCCACAAGGCAGCGGTATCGGCCTGTATCTCAAATACAACCGCAACGCACTGCCCGAATTCACGCTGTGGAAGGTGATGCAGCACGGCTCTTACGTCGTTGGCCTGGAGCCGGGGAACTGTCGGCAAGGCGGCAGGGCGGCCGAGCGCAAACAGGGCCGCCTCAAGATGCTCGAACCGGCTGAGACGGTGACATACGAGTTGGAAGTCGGCGTCCTGGAAACCGAAGCCGAGTTCCAGGCGCTTGAAGACCGCATAACGAAAATGCGCAATGGCGCGCGCTGACCGGAATGGGACGGTCCGCCGCCATCCCTGCTAATACCGGTCGCCAGTGGCCAATGTAAGTTCAATTTTGATACCAAGACTTTTCACACAGCCTGCATCCTGGGATCGCGGGCGTCTCGCCCGCTCTTACGCAAAACGAAGAAAGCGTGTTTTCAATGTAGACGCACATTGGTTGTTGTAAAGGTTTACCTTCCAGTTGAGTGCAGTTCTGATGCAGGAGATGACAAGTGAAAGAGACACGTGTGGAACCGGAGGTTGCCGTAAGCATTGAAGCGGTCGTCGGCGAGGGCGCCATCTGGGACCCGGAAAAGGGCGTACTCTACTGGGTGGATGTCCTTGGGAGTCAGCTGTATGTGTTCAATCCCAAAATAGGAGACAACCGCGCCATTGACGTCGGTCAGGCGGTCGGCACTGTGGTGCCCAGGGCCAGCGGCGGTGTGATGGTCGCCTTGCACAACGGCTTTGCGGCGCTGGACCTGACCAGCGAAAAGCTCACCCCCATCGCCGACCCGGAGCGCTCCATCCCCGCCAACCGCTTCAACGACGGCAAATGCGACCCCGCCGGCCGCTTCTGGGCCGGCACAATGGAGTTCAACGGCGAACCGGACCGGGGCGCACTCTACTGCCTCGACATCGATCACTCGGTCACGCGCAAGGTCGCGCCGGTCACCATCTCCAACGGCATCGTCTGGAGCCTCGACAGCCAGACAATGTACTACATCGACACCGCGCGCGACAATGTGAGAGCCTGGGATTACGACCTGGAGACCGGCGACATCCGCAACGAGCGCGTCGTCATCGAAAACGGCGGCCAAGGTCATTTTGATGGCATGACCATCGACGAGGAGGGTATGGTCTGGATTGCCCTGTTCGGCGGCTGGTGCGTGCAGCGCTACAATCCCCAGTCCGGCGCCCTGCTCGAAACGGTACGCCTGCCGGTTGAACAGATTACATCCTGCGCCTTCGGTGGCGACAACCTGGACGACCTCTACATCACCTCCTGCCGCTATCTCATGGATGAGCAGGCGCTGCGGGAACAACCGTTGGCCGGCTCTCTCTTGAAGGTGAATGCGCGCGGCCTGCCGGCCTTCGCCTACGCCGGCTGAGCGCAGTCAGGGAGCGTCCTCTTACGCAATACGTCATACAATACCGGGTTCGCAATGTGAACGCAAACGCAAATAAGGAGACGCCGACATGGCAATGAAGGCTGCAGTGGTTACCCGTCCCCAGCATATCGAGATTCAATCTCGCCCGATCCCGAAGCCCAAGGACGATGATGCGCTCATCAAAGTTGAAATGTGTGGTATCTGCGGCACCGATGTGCATCTCTTTTACACGCCGGAATCGTTTCCTCTGCCGATGAAGATGCCCTATGTGCTCGGTCATGAGTATGTGGGCACTATCGTCGAGAAGGGCGGCCGGTTTCCCACAGCCGACCATCTGGGAAATAAAATTGACATCGGCGATCGGATTGTCTATATCAATCTCAACTGTGGTCAGTGTTATGCCTGCCGCACACTGCTGGCCCCCTGGCTGTGTATGGGCGGCGTATTCGATGATCCCGGTGAAGAGGGTATGGGCGCCTTTGCCGAGCGGTTCTACATCAAAGGCGACGGCCTGATCTACCGCGTACCCGACGATGTGCCCACCGAGGTAGCCGTGTTGGTGGATCCAATAGCCATTGCGCTGGCCGCCGTTCAACGAGCGCACAGGCCCGGAACCCCCGATCGTCTGGACGGCCTTGGCCTCGGCCAGACCGTCGTTGTGCAGGGCGCAGGCGCGATTGGCGCCAGTGCAGCCGCTCTGGCCAAACTCTCCGGTGCGACCCAGGTGATCGTCATCGGCGCTCCGCAGCCGCGTCTTGATATCTGTAAGCGGATCGGCGCCGATCATGTCATAAACATCGACAACATGACCGACCCCGCCGAACGGCTGGACGCCGTGCGCGCGCTCACCCCCCATCGACTGGGCGCCGATGTCGTCATCGAGGCGGCCGGCCTGCCCCAGGCGTTTGCCGAAGCCCTGGAGTTGGCGCGGCGCGGCGGCACAATCGTCGAGGTTGGGTCGTTCACGCGGCAGGGTACGATCGAGTTCGACCCCAGTTTGCTCTGCTACAAGCACCTCAACATTCACGGCTCCTGGACGTTACCGCCGGCCGCATTCGGCTCGGTGCTTGAAGTCATGCGAGCCTTCCACAAAACGGTGCCCTTTTCTGATATGATCACACACCGCTTTGACCTGGACCAGGTTTACCAGGGTCTTGAGACGAGTCGCCGGCTGGAAGCGCTCAAAGCAGTCATCGTCCCATGAACGGCCGTGGCCAGTGGTGTCACTGGCCACTAGCAAACGCAGTCGGAGGAATGCGTGTCTAAGCAGAAACAGCCGCTCTATTTTGTTGCCCCTCTGGTTGTCGTCCTCGGCATCGTTTACTTCTATCCGGTCTATTTTGCGATCCGGGTCAGCCTGTTCAAATGGCTTTTCACCCGCCCCGATCTGATCGGATTCACCGGACTCGACAATTACGCCCGCGCGTTGACAGACAAAACACTGTTCGATTCTCTCATCACCACAACCGTCTATACGCTCGCCAGCATCCTCATCGTCGTTGTCTGGGGATTTCTGATCGCCTATGTGCTCAACCGCAAGCGTCGCGGCAGGGAACTGATTCGCGCCAAGTCGATCATCCTAACCGTTCTCACCTGCTCCGCCATCATCGCGCCGGCGGTCATTGGCGGTGTCTTTCGCGTCTTCATCTGGGATCCGGCCTATGGATTGGCGAACTACGCGCTTTCACTGCTGGATATTGCGCCGCTCGGTTGGCTCGTGGAAACAAACACCGCGCTCCTGACAGTGGTACTTACGGAAGCCTGGATGCGCGTGCCGTTGGCGGTTCTCATCCTCGACGCCGGTATCCGACGCGCCCCGCCCGAACCGTTTGAAGCCGCAAAGATCGAGGGCGCGTCCGCGCTGGATGAAGCCCGATTCATCCTCATCCCCCTGATCAAACCGCAACTGTTCACTGTCGTACTGTTTCAACTCACCTTCGCCTTCAGGCAGTTTGATCTGATATTCATGCTCACGGGAGGTGGACCGGCCAACGCAACCAACCTGGTCAGCATCTACATCTATAAGATGTTCTCCCAGCACGCCAATCTGGGCTACGCCAGCGCCATGGCGGTGGTCGTTACACTGGTGCTGGTGGTCTTGGGGCTGCTCATTCTGGCGCTGAGTGGGCGCCCCGAAGAACGGTTGCTGGAGACATAATGCAAAGCAGGAATTTGCACCCCCATTGGGTCGCCGCCAAAGGCCGAAAGATGGCGTCGGCGGCAACCAAACTCGCCGCCGCCGCCTCATACGCCTTTCTCGCCGTCACGCTCATCCTGGCAGTGACCCCTATCCTCTGGACCTTTCTGTCTTCATTCAAAGTTTCGACCGATATTGCAACCATCCCGCCCAAGTTGCTATTTTCGCCCACGCTTGAAAACTATCGCACCGTGATCGCGCAGGGGAACATCTTTGCCGGTTTGCGCTCCAGCATTGTCGTCACCCTGGGCGCGACACTCTTATCCCTCCTGATCGGCGCGCCGGCGGCCTACTACCTGGCGCGCTCTGCGGACAAAGTGGCGGTCGGCTTGGGCGGTATCGTGATGTCGACACGCTTCATTCCCGTCATCGTTCTGCTGATCCCGCTCCTGATCACGTTCCGCTCTCTCCGGCTGACCGGTTCCCTTTACGGCCTGATGATCGCCTACCAATTGGCGACGCTGCCGTTCGTCATCCTCGTGCTGTGGGCCGCCTTCACCCAGATTCCCCGCGAACTGGATGAAGCCGTTCTGATCGATGGCGGGACACAGGTCACCGCCTTTCTGCGTGTCAATCTTCCGCTCGCCGCGCCCAGTCTTGGCGCGGCCACGATTCTGGCGGCGCTGTTCTCCTGGAACCAGTTCATCATACCCGTCATTATCGGCAGCGGAGGCAGCGCGCCGCTTGCCATCATGGGCTTCGCCCGCTACAGCGGAGGAGAGGAGGCTTTGGCCGATTGGGGTCCGCTCTCGGCTTGGGCCAGCATTCTCATGCTGCCCATGATCGCCGGCGCCTTCATCGTGCAACGGCACCTGATTGCCGCCTTCGGTGGCGAGGCGCCAGTGGATAGCGAGTAGTGGGTAGAAACTGCTCTATCCCCTGATTCACTCTCTTCCTCACCCGTGGAATTAATGTGCGTTCACATTGAGAACCCGCTTTTTTTCTAAATTGCGTATTGCGAATTTCGTATTGCGTAAGGGCAGGCGAGACGGCCACATTTCAATTGCGTTATCCACGCGAAAAGTCTCGGTTTCAAACGGGATTCACATTAGGAGGAAAAATGGGTAAACAGTTGACAGTTCTATTCCTGCCCCATCCGACGGGGCCGGAAATGACCAAACCGTGGCGCGACGACGTGGAGGCTGCCATCGGCGACCGCCATGATCTGCGCATCTTCGATGCCAGCCAGGCTCTGGCGCCCCAGTTCAATGGCGTTGACGTGGTGCTCGACCTCGGCGGCTCAATGGGTACCAGAGCGATGGCGGATGTGGCCGCAGGACAGGTCCGTTTATGGCAGATTTTGGGAACAGGGCTCGATCACTTTGACCTGAACTATTGGCGCGCCAGAGACATAGCGGTGGCCAACTGCCCAGGGCAGTTCAGTGGCGTGGCCCTCGCCGAGTGCGCCATGATGTATATTCTGATGCTGACCCGGAAATACGCCGAGACCCAAGCCAACTTTGCACAAGGTGTCTTCTATCGACCTATGGGCCTGGCGCTCGAGGGGCTGTCATTGGCAATTGTCGGCTTCGGGGCAAGCGGCCAGGAACTGGCGCACCGAGCCTCCTCGTTCGGAATGAGAATTTCAGCGATAGACATTAGAGATGTGGCGGAAGAGGAGGCGCGCCGGTTCAACCTGAAGTTTGTTGGCAAACCGGCCGATTTGGATCAGGTCATCGCCGCCTGCGATGTCTTGTCGCTGCACTTGCATCTGAACCAGCAGACGCGTCACATCATTGATGCGCGCCGGCTGCGTCTGATGAAACAAACAGCTTTCTTGATCAATGTCGCACGCGGCGAACTGGTTGACGAAGCGGCACTGTCTTCCGCCCTGGTGGAGAGGCAGATCGCCGGCGCCGGTCTGGATACTTTCTCCCAAGAGCCGCCGGATTTGGATGCGCCGATTTTCAGTATGCCAAACGTGATTACAACCCCGCATATCGCCGGTGTCACCGACGGAACATCGCGCAACCGGGCCGCAGCCGGCGCTGAAAACGTTGAGCGGATCGCGGCCGGTCTGGAACCGCTGTATCGTGTGGATTGAACGACGGTCGCCTGCTACGCGCTCGGGCGCCATCTGGACGCGCGAAGAGGCAACGTAGCTTACACCTCTGCGGCCATGCGCTCGGCGTCGGCGATGCGCTCCTGCAAAGCGGCCATCTGCTCCATCTGTTTCATAAAGCTGATCGAGCTTTTCACAAGGGTCTTCCAGTCGGGTTTGGCAGGCACGGCGTCAAGCGACAGATAGCCGCTGTACCCCATCGCATTCAATGTCCTGATCACCTGCAGGAAGTCGATATGGCCGGTGCCGGGCGCCTGGCGGTTGTTGTCGGCCAAATGGATGCACATGAGCCTGTCAGCGGCCAACCGCAATGTATCCGTCAAGGCTGCATCTTCGATATTCACGTGAAAGAAGTCAGCCAGCACCCCCAGATTGTCAGCCCCCACCTCGTCGGCAATGCTCTTCGCCTCCACGATGCTATTCAGGAAACCGGCATAACCCTCAAAGCGGTTGATCGGCTCTATGGCCACGCCAACACCGCGCGGCGCAGCATAGTCGGCAAGCTCACGCGCCGATTTCACAAAGTTACGCCGCAGGACCGCACGCGGCACGCTCGTGACCGGGTATTCACTGACGGGCGGGACGGCGGCAATCTCCAGGAGGGGCGGTTCGTCGAGACTGGCGGCCACGTCAATGCATTTTTGGGCGTAATGCACAGCATAGCTGCGTACCGATTCATCGCCGGACGCCAGATCGCGCACCTCTCCAGCGTGCCAGCCGCCCCAGGCACAGATGAGCGCCGGAATTTTCAGCCCCAGAGATGCCGCCATAGACGCCACCTCGTGGAACTGCCGCGGGTCTATCCGATCCGGCTCCGCATCCAGATCGACGCCGTCGTAACCGGCGCCGGCCACCGTCTCCAGCACCTCCTGCGGCCTCTCCCAGACATTGCCGCCATCGCTGGCCAACGTGACCAGGATGACCGAGTATTTGTGTGCCATGGCGTAACTCTCCTCCTTCGCTGCCCAGATTGACCAGACTCACCAGTTTAACTATTGCCACCGTTGTCGCCGTTGCCGCCATTTTCGTCTGGTGGAGACTCTTCGTGCGTCGGCGTATCGGTCGGCGTCGGCGTTTCAGTCGGTGTTTCCGTCGGTGTCGGCGTATCGGTGGGTACCGGCTCCGGCGTCGGCGTATCGGTTGGTATTGGCGTATCAGTCGGTAACGGCGTTTCGGTTGGCGTCGGCGTTTCGGTCGGTAGCGGCGTTTCGGTTGGCGTCGGCGTTTCGGTCGGTAGCGGCGTTTCGGTTGGCGTCGGCGTAGCGGTTGGCGTGACCGTCGGCGTAGCGGTTGGCGTCGGCGTGGGCGCAAGCTGCCACCAGAAGGTGATGCGGGCGACGTCGGAATTCTCGAAGAAGTCAACCTGAAGGACACGCTCACCGGCAGGCAAGGTCACATCGACACTGACTGTACGGTCGGCGCCATCCTGCCATTCATCGAGGACCAGTTGGCTGTCGATGAAGAGGCGGGCGCCGTCATCCACGCGCACGAAGAAACGATAGAGGCCGGCTTCAAAGATGACGCGCCGCTGCCAACGAGCGGAAAAATGGTCCACCGGCAGGTTGACCGCAGGGCCGCCCTTTTCCCAGTTGAAATCGATCTGCGGTTCATCCCGCACCAGCACCGGATTCCCCTGCAGCTCGCGGTTGCCGAAGTATTCTCCCTTCCAGCCGCTGAAAGACTCCTTGCGCTCCCACCAGAAACGCATCAACGCCAGCCCTGTGCGTTCGAAATAGTCCACCTGGATCGTATGGCTTCCTGCACTGAGGGGGACATCAACCGCAAATGTGCGCGCGGCGCCCTCCTCCCACTCATCCAACACGAGAACCCCGTCAATGAAGAGGCGGAAACCGTCATCAACTTCAATGTTGAAGCGATAGATGCCGGCTTCGAAGTTAAGCGTGCGTTGCCAACGGGCGCTGAAGTGATCCGCGCCCAGAAGGCTATCCGGCGAACCCCCGCCCCAGTTGAAAAAGATCACCAGATCGTTGCGTGTCAGCAGCGAGGGACCTGACTGGGTTGGATTGTTCCAATAATCGCCGCGCCAGTCGGTTATGATGAGCGGCGTGGGCGTTGGTATGGGCGTGATCGTCGGCGTCGCAGTGGGGGTAGGCGTTGGCGTGTGCGTGAACGTTGGCGTAGGGGTAGAGATAAGGGTGGGCGTGGCAGTCGCTTCCGCGTCGGCAGGCGTCTCCGCCGCAGCCGCGGTGTCGGTCACATCTACCGTTTCACCCGGCTCGCCGGTGCGAAACAACGCGGTCGCCTCTCCCCGGCCGTCGGACGTATAGGCGAGCACTGTATGCTCTCCTGCCTCCAGCCAGCGCGGGCTGATCGGGTAGAGGAAACCGGTGCTGATCTTGCCCTCTGTGTCCGCGGTGCTGGCGGCCAGAATGCCGCTGCGGCCGCGCTCATCTCGCAGCGCGACCAACACCAGGCTGCTCGTCGGCCAGCCTTCGCCGGCAACCTCTACATAGACGCCCGCCGAGCCTGACGTCGGCGAGATGGCGATGGCCGGTTCGCCGCTTGCTCGCTCGACAACGGGGCGCGTCGGTACGCCTACCGCCGGGCTGTACACCGGCGCGGTACAGGCGCTGAACGCCAGCGTGATGAGGGCAAGAAGGCTGAACCGAACTTTACGAGGCGTATGGTTGACAAACCGGTGTATGGTACTTGAATGGCGGCTGTCGGTCTTCATCCTGGCTTCACTCCTGCGCTACTTGTTCAATGCGCTGCCATTTCGCCTTTTGAGCGACAAGGGGGCAGCAGACCAAACATATGAGACCATGAGGTGCCAATGAAACGAACGCAAGCGGGAAACCGTTCCCGCCAAAGTCGTTCAATGCGCTACCGCTTCGCTGAATGAGCGCGTGGTAACCGATTGGGAGAATTATACCACTAAGATACAGGTGAAAGACAGTTGCGGTCAAATCGTATCGACACTCCAGCGACGGTTTCGATGACTGACGGCGAGCTTGTGCGCCGCGCGCAACAGGGCGAACGGCGGGCATTCGATAAACTGATCGTGCGGCATCAACCCATCGCGCTCTCATTGGCGACCCGCATCGTCGGTGATCGGGAGTGGGCGTTGGAGTTGACCCAGGAGGCCATCCTGCATGCCTATCTCTCATTGGATCGCCTGCGCAAGCCGGACAGCTTTCGCGCCTGGCTGTGCGGGATCGTCGTCAACCTGTGCAAAAACCATCTGCGCAGACCGCGTGTTGACACAATGTCACTTGAACTGCTCAGCGGCGGACGTAGTTTCGATTCGCTGCCTTTTTCCGTCAACGCGCCGCAACCTGACGAAGTGGCGCAGGCCAGAGAGACGCACCGCCTGATCCTGGCGGCCATAGCGCAACTGTCACCGGCCAACCAGGATGCTGTCCTTCTCTACTACTTTGAGCAGTTGAGCTTGCGCGAGATCGCCTCACTCTTGCAGATCAGCGTGCCCGCCGTCAAAGGCCGTCTACACAAATCCCGCCGCCAGCTGCGCGTCCAACTGCGTTCGACTTTCCCCGAATTGCAACAGAGACCAGCCGATGCTCAACAAACCAGGAGAAAACAGATGATCCCCGTTACCGTACTCGACATCATGATCCCAGACCCGGAAACCGACCACCGAATCCTGATTCTTACGGATGAAGGCGAACGCCGCCTGCTGGCAATCTGGATCGGCCCTTACGAGGCGGACAACATCGCTCTCCGAATGCGAGAGAAAAAACTTGGCCGACCGATGACGTACAGCCTCATGGCCGGCCTGCTGGACAAGGCCGGCGTACAGATCGAATCGGTGGCGGTATCCGCGCTGGAAAAGGAATGCTTCTATGCAACCATACACGCCCAGAGCGGCGGAGATGCCTTTGCCATCGATGCCCGACCAAGCGACGCGATTGCCCTGGCCCTGTACGCGCACAGCCCAATCTTCGTCGCCAAAGAGGTGATGGACGCCGTCGGCGAAGAGATCCCGGACGATATGGAGATCGTGGCGCAAGGCAAGGGACTGTATAACGTCCTCAGCATCAATCCGGCGGAAGAAGAGAAGCGGTTAAAGGAGCTAGAGATATGGGCGAGCAAATCGCCACAGGAACGGCGTGAAGAAAACCGCAGAAAACTACTGGGCTACCTGACCGAAGTGGGAAGCCTGGGCCAAAGTGCAGCGCCAGCCGACGAGTAGACGCCTCCTTCTTGCAGTTCTCAGTTGCCGGGCGGGGAGCCGTGAAGAGCCGACTGCTGAACGCCGGGCGTCCGTCTGGCCGCGTGGAACCGATGCACCGTCTGCGCAAACCGGGCGAAGAGCAGATCGGCGTCGTGAGGACCAGGGCTGGCTTCCGGGTGATATTGTACGCAGAAGACTGGCCGGTCGGTCAGCCGCATCCCTTCAAGCGTGCCGTCATTCAGATTGAGATGCGTGATCTCCACATTGTGGGGCAGCGTCGTCTGTTCGACAGCATAGTTGTGGTTCTGCGCGGTGATCTGAATGTTGGTGCTGTCCACATCGCTGACCGGCTGGTTGCCGCCGTGGTGGCCAAACTTCAATTTGAACGTCTCCGCCCCCAGCGCAAGCCCGATGATCTGGTGCCCCAGACAAATGCCGAACATCGGCCGGCCGCTCTCCAGCAGCCTGGCAACCGCCCTGGCCGCGTAGGGAACGCCGGTCGGGTCGCCCGGCCCGTTGCTGAGAAAGATGCCGTCCGGGTCCAGAGCCAGAACCTCCTCAGCAGGCGTATCGGCCGGCACAACCGCCAGCCGCAAGTTGTGGCTGGCCAGACGGCGCAGGATGTTGTGCTTCATGCCGAAATCATAGGCGACCACCAGCGGGGACGACTGCCCGACGTCCCCCGGCCACGGGCCGCACTCGGCGCTGCCCGAAGCCACCGGCATCCATTCGCCCATCGTCTCGTCGCTCCAGTAGTACGGCTCCTCACACGTGACCTCCCGCACCAGATCGCGGCCGTCAAGCCCCTCCCAGCTGCGGGCCATCTCGACCAACTCGGCCCGCGTATGGCTGCCGCCGGTGCAGAGCGCGCCGTGGAGCACGCCCTCCTCGCGCAGCAGACGCGTCAGCGCGCGCGTATCCACCTGGCTGATGCCGGGAATGTCGTGCCGCTTAAGATAGCTCGCCAGGCTCTCATTGGCGCGCCAGTTGGACACGACCGGGCTGATCTCGCGCACGATGAACGCGGTCACCTGTGGCCGGTCGCTCTCCACATCTTCCCGGTTTACGCCCGTGTTGCCAACATGGGGCACGGTCATGCAGACCATTTGCCCACGATAGGAAGGATCGGTCAGCACCTCCTGGTAGCCGGTCAGGCTGGTATTGAACACGACCTCGCCTACCACGGTCCTCTGCGCGCCGAAGCCTTCGCCTTCAAAGACGCGGCCATTTTCCAGAGCAAGAATGGCTCTCACTCAGCGCCCTCCTTGCGCGACGATCCCCCATCCAACTGGATCGGCTTGCGGTTGGTCGTTGAATGCGCTGCCACTTCGTTATTTGAGCGCCGATAGGCCAACTTCAACGGCTGCCACGCCTGCCATTTGAGCAGCGGCGCGGCAGCCGGCTGGGCTGCGTGCGCTTCATTGAGCGGCCTATCAGTCAGATTGCGCGCCACCGCCACCTCATCACAGTGGTGAAACTTGGGACAGTAGATACACTCCTGCCACAGCTTGGGGCTGATGCTCCAGCGGTCCACAACCTCAAAGCCGAGCTTTTCAAAAAACGCTTCCTGCAAGGTGAGCGCACAGATCTGGGCATAGCCGCGTTCGGTCGCCATCTGCACAAGATCCTGCACGATCCGTCGTCCGATTCCCTTGCCCTGTCCTGCGGGCGCAACCGCCAGCGAGCGAATTTCCACCAGTTGCTCCGTCAGGGCCACAAGAGAGCCGCATCCCAACAACCGGGAGCGGTCCATCACTTCTTCTTGCCCGGGTTCGCTCCACGCCACTGCCACCAGCCAATCCGGCAACGAGTGTAGAATGCTCTCCTCGGTGCGCGGCAGCATCAGATTTTCGGCCGCGAAGCCATTGACCAGCGCGGCAATGCTGGCAACGTCCTCTTCAGCGGCCGGTCGAATGCGGATCTCGCTCATAACTCCTGTTACCAGTTGCCAAGTGGTTCGTGGCCAGCACCCCCGTGGTTGTTGAAGGCGCTACCGCTTCGCTACATGAGCGCGCATTGCCAGATGCGCTACCGCTTCGCTATCTGAGCGCGCATTGCGTGGTGTACTGGCCACTGATCACCGGCGTTACAACTCCTGGAGAATTGCGCCCAGCTTCGACACGGCCAGAGCCAACTCCTCTTTGCTGATTGTCAGCGGCGGCACAAAGCGCACGATTTTTTCGCCCGCGCTCAGCAGCAACAGCCCCGCTTCGTAGCCCTTCTCCACAATTGGCCCAGCCTCAATGTCCAGCTCCACGCCCACAATCAGACCCTTGCCCCGTATCTCCAGAATGTGCGGGCTGTTCAACTCGGCCAGCAACTCCGTCAGATATTGGCCCTTTTCCTGCACGCTGGTCAGGAACTCCGGCTGCGAGACCCGGTCAACCACCGTGGAGGCCACGTGCGTGGTGAAGGGGTTGCCTGCAAACGTGCTGGCGTGGTCACCGGCGTGAATCGTATCCGCCACCTTCTGCTTCATAAGAATCGCACCGATAGGCAGGCCAGCGGCCAGAGGCTTGGCCGTGCTCATCAGATCCGGCACGACGCCATAGCCCTGGTGCGCCCACAGATCGCCGCTGCGCCCCAGGCCACACTGCACCTCGTCAAAGATCAGGAGCGCGCCATGTTCGTCCGCCAGCGCCCGCAACCCCTGCAAGAACTCGCGCGTGGCCGGGTTGATGCCGCCTTCGCCCTGGATCGGCTCGACGATGATCGCGCACACCTTGTCGCTCATCTTTGCGCGCGCGTCCTCCAGGTCGTTGAAAGTGGCGAAGCGCACGCCGGGCATCAGCGGCTCGAACGGCTGCTGATACTTCTCGCGCGGCGTGGCAGCCAATGACCCGAACAGCCGCCCGTGGAAGGCGTCGCTGAAGGCCAGAATCTCATATTTGTCCTCGTGACCATGCTCGCGGGCGTAGCGGCGGGCGAATTTGAACGCGCCCTCGTTGGCGCTTGCCCCGCACAGGCAGAAATGCACCTTGTCGGCGAAACTGGTCTCGCACAGCTTTTTGGCCAGTTTGGTATGCGGCTCAGTGTGATAGAGGTTGCTGGTGTGGTACATGCCGGTGGATGCGGCCTCTTTGATCGCCTGATCCACTTCGGCGTCGCCGTAGCCGAGGACGTTCACCGCAATGCCTGCCACCAGATCCAGATAGCCTTTGCCCGTGCTGTCATACACTGTGCAGCCCTTGCCCTCCGTCAGCACAAATGGGGGCCGCCCGAATACGCCCAGCACGTATTCCTTTTCGTTCTGGATGATCTCCTCTGCGTTCACTTTCTCCTCCTGAAGGTTGTTGTGCAGTTTCGAGTTTTTCGTTTTCAGTGAAGGCGTACCTTCCAGTTGAGCGTATTGACCAAAAAACTAAAACTGACTACTGAAAACTGCCCTTTATGCTGTTCCAATGATTCCGGATCCCCCATCCTCCTGGACACCGGCTAAATTTGTAATGACCGCCTGCGTTACACCGCGCCTGATGGCGTCCACCGCACTCCTGACCTTGGGCACCATGCCACCGCTGATGCTCCCCTCCGCGATCCACTCCTCGCATTGGCCCGCGGTGAGGCCGCGCACCACCCGTCCCGCGATCAGGACGCCGGGCACATTGCTGACGAAGATCAACTTGATCGCGCCCACCGCAGCCGCGATCGCCGCCGCCACATGATCGGCGTTGACATTATAGCTGAGGCCGTCGAATGCGCCGATGCTGATGGGACTGATAACCGGCACAACGCCGGCATCCAACAGAGTGGTCAGCAGCCCGGTATCTACGTCCTGCACCTCGCCCACACGGCCCAGATCGCCCAGCGGATGCCACATCTTTTCCACAAGGACTGTGCCGTCATCCACGCCGCTGATGCCGATGGCGCACACATCCTCATTCACGAATTTGCGCACAATCCGCTTGTTCATCAGGCCGCTCAGCACCATTTCCGCCACATCCAGGCTCGCTTCGTCGGTCACCCGCAGGCCCTCGATGAAGCGGGGCTCCAGCCCCAACCGCTTCTGGTAATCGGCGATCGTCTTGCCGCCGCCATGCACGATGATCGGACTCTTGCCGTCCCGCTGCAAACTCTTGACCGCCTGCACCAATCCAAACAAGAAGGCGTCATCGTCCAACTCATTCCCGCCGATCTTGAGGACGACGACATAGCTGACGCTGTCCGGCGCCGGGTCAGCGGTCAGCGGGTCAGATTCGTTCAGATTCATAGCGCGGCCTCTTTTTGGTTTCCAACTATTCGTGGCCCACAAGTGGTGTTTTTGAAGATTTTTTGCATTGGCGTTGGCAATGAACACATTTCCGCCAAAAAATCTTCAAACTGAAAACTAAAAGCTGACTGCTCAAAACTGCAGTTCCGCCTCATGCTCTTCAGGGCGCATTCTTTCTCTGTCGCATCACCTCATACGCCAGCGCAGACGCCGCTGCCGTCGTGCCCAGAGATTGCGCAAAATCGGCCCTGTCGTAGGGGATCTGCAAACGCAGGTCGGCCTGCTTGACAAACGACCGCGTGATCCCCCGTTTTTCCCCGCCAACCAGCAGAAAGAGTGGGGCAGTCAGATCCGCCTCGTCCACCGGCACTGCGTCCTCTTTTTGCGCGCAGGCCACAGTCAGTCCCCGGCCGCGATAGAAATGCGCCGCCTCGTCAACGGTCGCGGCAACTGCCATCGGCATCAACTCCGACGCGCCGGCCGAGGCCCGCGCCACCGTTGCCGCCGCGCTCATCCAATTGCGGGGCCGCAGCACAAGCCCATGCGCGCCCTGCGCGTACAGCGCCCGCAACGCGTGGCCAAAATTGAACGGATCCTCAATGCCGTCCAGCATCACCACAAAGGCAGACCCAGCCCCATGCGGCAGCAACTCTTTCATCTCGACAAAACGTCGTTGCCCCGCCTCAGCCGCGACGCCACCGTGCGAGTTCCCCTGCGTGATGGCGTCGATCTCCGCCGTGCAGACCTGCACCACCGGCACATTGGCCTCCCGTGCCCGATGTTGCAGCCAGCGCGTCGTCCGGTCCTGCCGGTCCGCGCGCAGCAGCACGCGGTGGACGGTGCGATACGGTGAGCGCAAGGCCGCCGCCACCGAGATTTTTCCCTCCAGGAAGGTGATGGTCGACTCCTGCTCGCTCAACTCCTGACCCGCTCCCGTTCGTTTCAGATTGTCGGTTACGCCATGCTCATGCGCTGAGCGCAGTGACAAAAAACAGACTACCCAAAACTACACTTACTGCAATCCCGCCGTCTCTTCAAGACCCACGGCGATGTTGTAGTTCTGGATCGCCTGCCCGCTGCCGCCCTTGACCAGATTGTCGATCGAAGCGGTGATGATATATTCGCTGCCGTCCGGCCGCGAAGGATCCGCCGGGGTGATGCCGAGGGCGCAGCGATTTGTGCCGACCGTGTGGGCCAGGCTGGCCTGCTCACCAGGCGGCAGCAGATGGATAAACGGCTCGCCCGCGTAGTTCTCCGCGTAAAGTTCCCGAACCCGCGCCTCTGTCACGCCCGCGGACACGTCCACGTACATTGTACTCAGAATGCCCCGATTGACAGGAAGCAGATGGGGCGTGAACAAAATACGCATTGAAGAGTCGCGCCCGTCTCCGTTGGCCGCGCCCAGCACCTGCTCCATCTCGGCGACATGCCGATGCCGATAGCCGACACTATATGGGGTGATGTTTTCGTTGGCCTCAACGAACTGGTAGGTCAGATTTGTCTTGCGGCCGGCTCCGGAAACACCGCTCTTGCTGTCAACGATCACCCGATTCCCCAGCCATCCCGCCTTGGCCAACGGGTAGAGGCCCAGATTGACGCTCGTGGGGTAACAGCCGGGGTTGGCGATCAGGCGGGCGCCGCTCAGTTCGCTGCGGTACAGTTCGCACAGGCCGTAACGGGCCTCGGCGCATAACTCCGGCGCGCTGTGTTCGACGCCATACCAGCGCTTGTAGGCGTTCACATCCTTGAGGCGAAAATCGGCGCTCAGGTCGATGACGCGCACGCCGGCTGCGTAAAAGCGGCTGACCGCCTCTATCGACTCGGCGTGCGGCAGACACAGGAAGACGACATCCACCTCATCCGTGCGCGGAAAGGCATCGGCCAGTGGTATTAGCGGGTACGTCCACGGTGTGCTGAATACTTGATTAAAGCGCTTGCCCGCATTGCGCTCGCTTGTCAGCCAACCCACCTCAAGCTGTGGATGCCGATGAATCAACGTGATCAGTTCGTAGCCAATGTAGCCTGTTGCGCCAGCGATACCTGCTTTGTGCATCTCCTTTCTCCCTCTCGTTCGAATTTCCAGTTTATCGCTTCAGTCTTATGTGGCCCAAACGTGGTGTCACTGAAAACTAAGACTGACGACGAAAAACTGTAATGTGGAAGGCGCACTTTGTCCCCGAAAGTACACCGGGCGAACGGGACTGTTGAATGCGCTACCGCTTCGCACTCTAAGCGCGATACAAAAAAAGCCCCCCGTCCGGGGAGCTTTGCAATCGGCTGATTTCCAACCAGGAAACTCGGCCCACGCGCAAATGCCCAGACGGCTGTCTGGTTATTGCTCGCGGCGCCTCCTCAATTGGGTACTGCAAGAATTGGAGCAGTTCATGCTTGCTTTTTTGGCAGAAAACTCAATCTAGTTGACAGTCTAGCATGCGGCCCAACAACTGTCAAACGCGAAATCGGGTTGAGTGCATCCCAGATTTCTCGCATCGTTGCTCCGGGAACGCGGGAGGCTTGCTGACGCTGGGAACGGAGGCGGTGGGGAGGGCCAGTTTTGACAGTTTTTTGTGATGGCGTTGGACGAAAAACAGTTCCGCCAAAAAATCTTCAAAATGCCAACCGCGATTCCCTGCCGCGCCTCTGCCGGAGATGGCTCTCCTGCACCGATAGAAGCCGTGTGTTGGATGCGCTACCGCTCCCCTATATGAGCGCAATTGTTGAATGCGCTACCACTTCGTTATATGAGCGCGATGTTACTAAACGTTTAGGAAAAATGTCCGCTTTGTCCGCTTTACCCCCCCCCTCCGATTACTATGCGAAAGAAAACGCCTTTTCTGCGTTTGGGGAGGCCGTGGCTACCGGCAGGCGGCCACGGAGTACAACGGGGTCTGGCTCGGCCGGATGCCTGCACGACAGACATTATACCACACTCTTGTACTGGTATGCGGCAGGGCCTCGAAGGGGTACATCCCAAAATGGGGGCGAGCTTCTGGCTACCTCTGGGAAGTTACACTAGGTCCCTCAGCCCGCTACTCTGGACAACCCCAAATCTGGGATGCACGCTAGCGCACAATAAATTGGGATGCACGCAAGCGGGTTTATGCGGCCCAATATCAGGTACGCACTCGATACGCACTACGCAATGCACAATAAGTCTGGTCGCCGAAGCGCTAATCGAGATTGATCATACGCAGTTCGGTGGAGATGTCGATGCTTCCGCTGAGGCTGCGCGCCACCGGGCAGAACTCCGCATGGAAGCCGTGTACCCGTTCCACTGTGGCCCGCTGCTCGGGAGCAACTTTCAATGTGTAAATGGCGTGAATCCGCTTGATGATCAGCACATTGCCGTCTTTTTCGATTTCCGCCTCTACCTCGGCTGTCAAGTAGCCGTCGCCCGCAGGGATATTGCGCGCCTCCAGCGCGCCGCCAAAGGTTCCGGTCAGTCAGCCGCCTGTGGCCGCATTGACATAATCGAGCGTAGTGGCGTGCGGCTCGTGGATGGCGGTGTCTACTCCGTAATGCTCGGCCACCTCCGAATGGACACCGAATTTGGTATGCTCCTCCTCGGCCGGCAGAAATGCTCTACGCAGCGGCCCTTTCACTCGCTCAATGCGGACTTTCGAGCGATATGCGACATCTCCCATCATCTCCCTCCTCGAATGACATCTTCCGCTTGCCAAGAGGCACTGGCAGGCGTCAACCTGATTTTGGGGCATTGACACTGTCTTGTCAGATTGTAGACGCGAATCTTCCAGACAACAAGTCACCCTTCCAGAACAGTGGCCGCACAGTCAGAATATGACTGGCCCGGCTTGTGCTGGACGGAGCGCACAGAGTCAGATTCTTTAACATTTCCGAATGGAAAAAGTGAAAAGGGTATTGAAATTGCTCAGTCTCCGTGCTATACTGGTACGAATGCGCACGGGGCAGACGTAATTCACAGTTTTCGACGTTTGAGCCTGCGCATGTCTCACGTGAAACATTTGTGACTGCGTGTTCGTCTAAACCCTTGAATGCGCCAATGGATTTGAAGATTTTTTGGCGGAACTGTTTTTCATAGCGGCGCCAATACAAAAAATCTTCAAACAGTAGGACTGACACATATTTGTGCGTATTGAGTTCCTGATCGCCGTGGAGCGGCCCGGATGTCGGTAAACAATCTGCTTGCAGCCGATCGCGCAACCATCAGCGAGCCGCAAAGCGAGGCAGGCTCCGCCGCGCAGACAGCCGTCCCCGTAATGGACTACGAGGGCAGCGGGTATCGTCGCGAGTTCTGGGAAGGCCAGGGGCGCGAATATGAAGACGCCGTCGAGCGGATCGCGCTGCGTCGGCTCCTGCCCCCGCAAGGCGGTCGGATCGCCGAAATCGGGGCCGGGTTTGGCCGCCTGGCCGATCTCTATCTCGGCTACGATCAGATTGTGCTCTTCGACTACAGCCGCACGCTCCTGGCCGATGCGGTGCGCAAATGGGGGCACGACCAACGGTTTGTCTTTGTCGCCGGCAATCTCTATCAGATGCCCCTGGCCGACAGGACGCTCGACGCGCTGGTGATGGTGCGGGTGATGCACCATCTGGCCGACGTGCCCGCGGCGCTGGGCCGGTTACAGCCGCTGCTGCATCGACACAGCGCGGCCGTGCTCGAATATGCCAACAAGCGCAATCTGAAAGCGATTTTGCGCTGGCTCATGCGCCGACAGCCCTGGTCTCCCTTTGACCCGACGCCGCTGGAATTTGTCGCCATGAATTTCGACTTTCATCCCGGCTGGATGGCGGCAAAGCTGAACGATGCCGGCCTGCGCGTGGAGAAACGTTATGGCGCCTCCCATTTCCGGCTGCGGACGTTAAAGAGAGGCCTGCCGGCCCATACGCTCGCCCGCCTGGACAGCTACCTGTTTGGCATCGGCGGCAGATTTCCGCTTGCCCCCAGCGTCTTCGTGCGCGCAGCCGCGCCGGACGCACCGGAGCAGACGCAGTTCGACACAACCCCGACGCAATTGCGCTCGGGCGCCCTCAGGGCGCTTGAAGCGGATGCGCATTCAACACTTTTCCGTTGCCCGGCATGCGCAGCCCATCCTCTGACTGCTCTTGGTCCGGCACAGCTCCAGTGCCCGTCCTGCGCCCGCCAATATGGGCAAAGAGACCGTATCTGGGACTTCAAGTTGCCGGCGTAGCCATCGTCCATTTTGACAGTTTTTTGTATTGGCGCTGGCATGGAAGACAGTTCCGCCAAAAAATCTTCAAACGGTCTGACCGGATCGTTTTTGCGCCATTTGGGATATTGGCTACGGTAAAGTCATGGTAAGGTAAGCGCGACAGGATTGTTCATGTGCGCACGGCAACGCTGCCGCCACAATCGTGTCCGAATCGCCGCGTAAAGCACACATCATATTTACGGAAAAAAGAGGCGACGATGGCTGAAGAAATGCTGTTGACACAGGAACAGACTCAGGAACGCAAAGAAAGTTTGAATGGCTCCTCGAACGAAGGGGACGCGGTGCAGACCGTCGCGCTGTTTTCCAGTCCGCAGGAGACCCTCACCCATCTGCTGAAAATCGGTCGCGAAAAGGGCTTTGTCAGCTACGATGAAGTGCTGCATGTCATGCCTGAAGCAGAGGACGACATTGAGCAACTGGATGACATTTTCGCATCCCTGCTCGAACAGGGCATCTCTGTCGGCCCGATCAAAGAGGATATTTCCCCTGAGGGGAAGAAAGAGGCGCCTGACAGTGCGGAAGAGGACGAATTCGATCTGAGCCAGATCGAGATCGACGACTCCATCAGCCTCTATCTCAAGGAGATAGGCCGCGTCCCTTTGCTGACCGCCGCCGAAGAGGTCGATCTGGCCAAGCGCATGGAGGCCGGTCGCGACTCACAGCATCGCCTGAACCATGAGCAAGTGGATTGGGAGGAACGCGAACAGTTGCTGTGGTTGGTACGCGACGGACGCGCCGCACAGGAGCATCTGATCAAAGCCAACAGCCGCTTGGTCGTCAGCGTCGCTAAGAAGTATGTCGGCCGCGGCGTCCCCTTCCTGGACTTGATCCAGGAGGGCAATATCGGCCTCATACGCGCCGTCAAGAAGTTCGACTACTGCCGGGGCTATAAGTTCAGCACCTATGCCACTTGGTGGATCCGGCAGGCGGTGACGCGAGCCATCGCCGACCAGGGGCGCACGATCCGCGTGCCTGTGCATATGTACGAGCAGATCAACCGCCTGACCCGCACCAGCCGCCAGCTTGTGCAGGAGTTGGGCCGCGACCCAACAACCGAAGAGATCGCCGAGGAGTTGGGCGTGACCCCGCGCAAGGTCGAGCATATCATGCGCGTCAGCCAGCGGCCTCTCAGCCTGGAGATGCCGGTCGGGGAAGAAGAGGACAGCTACCTGGGCGACTTCATCGAAGACGAGGACGCAGACAGCCCGCAGGAATCCGCCGGCCGCCAGATTCTGCGCGAAGTGATCGACGAGATCTTCCAGAGTCTTTCGCCCCGCGAGGTGCGCATCCTGCAACTGCGCTTCGGCCTGGTGGACGGCTACAACTACACGCTGGAGGAGGTCGGCAGGAAGTTCGGCGTCACGCGTGAACGTATCCGCCAGATTGAGGCCCAGGCCCTGAGCCGCCTGCGCCACCCCAGCCGCAGCCGCAGACTGCGCGACTATCTGTAATTGAAATCGTGGCTAGTGGCGCTGTGTATCCACTAGCCACGATTCGCTAACCACTGATCGGCCTCAGCGCACATCGCCTTCGCCGCGGATGACGCCCCGCTCCAAACGGTCGAATAACTTCGTGATGTTCTGCGCGGCCACCTCCTCCAACGACAAATCCAGTTCCGTGCAGATCTGGGTCAGATACCAGAGCACGTCTCCCAACTCGCTCTTCAGCGCCTCACGGTCGGCCTCTGAGATGACCCCGTCTTTGTCCCGGAAGATCTTCTTGATCTTGCCCGCCACTTCACCGGCCTCATTCACAAGCCCCAACGTCGGATACACGATTGCGTGATCCGTGTGAACCAGACTCCACGTCTTGCGGGATTCCCGCTGATAGCGCTCGAAATCGATCGTCTCCATGCCTCTCTCTTTCACTGAAGGGGGGAGGATAGTTTCAGTAGCGAGCAACTCAGGATATAGGATACAAAAAGGCCCGACCGTTCAGTCGGGCCTCTCGCTCGCCATCACCGCTTCAACAGGCGAGACGCCTGCGCGTTGCCAACCTATACGTCCAGATTGCGCACTTCGTGGGCGTGGGTCTGGATGAAGCGGCGGCGGGGCGGCACACTGCTGCCCATCAGCATATCGAAGGTGTGGTCAGCCTCCGCGGCATCGTCCACCTGCACTTGCAGCAGCGTTCGATGTTCCGGATTCATCGTCGTTTCCCACAACTGCTCCGGGTTCATCTCCCCCAACCCCTTGTAACGCTGCTCCAGCTTGATGTTGTCCGTGCCCATCTCCTGCCGAATCTGGGACAGGGAGTTGTCGTTGTACACATACTGCTCTGACCGCTTGGCCTTGCCATTCTGGCGCTCGGTAATCTGTACCTTATACAGCGGCGGCTGCGCAATATACAGATGACCGCTCCCCACCAGAGGCTCCATGTAGCGGAAAAAAAGTGTCAGCAGCAACGTGCGGATGTGGGCGCCGTCCACGTCGGCGTCGGTCATCACGATGATCCGGTTGTAGCGCAGGTTGCCGACGCTGAAATCATCGCCCACGCCTGTGCCCAGAGCGGCGATCAGCGACTGAATCTCCTTGTTGCCCAGGATTTTGTCCAGGCTGGTGCGCTCTACATTCAGGATTTTGCCCCGCAGCGGCAGCACGGCCTGGAAGCGTCGATCGCGGCCCTGTTTTGCGCTGCCGCCGGCGCTGTCCCCCTCAACGATATAGAGTTCGCTCTCGCTGGGATCACGGCTGGAGCAGTCCGCCAACTTGCCGGGCAGGATCAGGCTCTCCAGCGCGCTCTTGCGTATCACCAGTTCCCTGGCTTTGCGCGCCGCCTCCCTGGCCCGAAAAGCGATCTGGCACTTGTCGGTGATCCGTTTGGCCTCACGCGGGTTCTCCTCCATCCAGCTGTTGATCCCATCGGCCACAGCCGTTTCGACGTGATAGCGCACTTCGTTGTTGAGCAGCTTCAACTTGTTCTGGCCCTCGAACTGCGGCTCCAAGACCTTGACACTGATAATGGCGGTCATACCCTGACGCGTATCATCCCCACTGAAGTTGGCGTCATTGTCCTTCAGAATCCCCTGTTTGCGCGCATAGTCGTTGATCTGACGGGTGACCGCCGCCCGCAGACCGGTCAAATGGGAGCCGCCGTCGGGCGTGTTGATCGTATTGGCAAACGCGAAGATCGATTCATTGTAGCCGTCGGTATACTGGATGGCCACCTCCACATGCGTCGATTCGACCTGCATATCCACATAGATCGGCTGGTGCAGAACCGTGCGATTCTTGTTGAGATAGCGCACGAATGTCTGTACGCCGCCCTCGAAATAGAAGCTGATCTCACGCGGCTCTTTCCCACGCTCATCAATGAAATGGAGATCGATGCCGCGCGTGAGAAAGGCCATTTCGCGGAAGCGCGTCACCAGCGTCTGCCAGTCATATTCGAGAACTTTAAAGATGGTATCGTCGCGCATGAAAAGCTGGCTGGTGCCCGTTTCCCCGCTGTCGCACTGACCGACTTCCTCAAGTCCGGTCACCGGAACGCCGCGTTCAAAGCGCTGCCGCCAGACCTTGCCATTCCGCTTAACGGTCGTCTCCATCCACGTACTCAGCGCATTGACCGCGCTGACACCGACACCATGCAGACCACCGGAAACCTTGTAGCCGCTATCGCCGAACTTGCCCCCTGCGTGCAGCTTCGTCATCACCACCGTCAATGCCGGCAGACCGGTCTGCTTTTGTATGCCCACAGGGATGCCGGCGCCGTTGTCGCTGACGGTGACGCTCTCATCCTTGTGGATCGTCACCACAATTTCGTCGCAACGGCCCTGCATCGCCTCGTCAATGGCGTTGTCCACCACCTCGTATACCATGTGATGCAGCGCCTTTGTGTCGGTCCCGCCGATGTACATGCCGGGCCGCTTCCGCACCGCCTCCAAGCCTTCCAGCACCTGGATCTGATCGGCGCCGTAGACAAAATCCTGTTTGTTCATCTTTTCAGCCACAAATTCCTCCAACTATTTAAGGCTGCTGCTGACAACCGCGCAGTCAACCCCGACACATCGTCTCTGCTCGCGCTGACAAAATTGTTGAATGCGCTACCGCTTCGCTGTATGAGCGCGATGTTCAGGTTGAGCCGTACGGCCCTTCCTGTTGCATCGCCAGGATGCGCGTCCGGTAAAAGACAAGCAGAGACATCGCCAACCCGGTGCCGACAAACGTATTTCCCAACGTAGCAAACGCCACGCCCAGGGTATGCCACTGTGTGATCTGATAGAACAGCAGCCCCATACCCATCGAAATCAAGCTCGTCAGCAGAACAAAACCCACCGTATGCCAGAAGTTATAACGCACCAGATGGATGCTGCGGCGCACTGCATGCCCAATCGCCAAGTCGTCCAGCACCAGTGCCGTCGTCACAAAATACAAATAGAATAGGATCACCAGAATCAGGCCAGCGAACAAGAACAACGCCCCGGAACCTAGCAAAGGGCTGATCATCGCCAGCACAACGATCCCAAACACGCCAGGTATGTAGATCATCATCAGGCCGAGGGCGACGAATACCAGGAACCCGATAGTGCGCAGCCAATGGCGCGCGATACGGCTCGCCAGACTGTTGAGCGAGAGCTCCTTCTGCCCTTCGCCGATTGGCAGATTCTGGGCCAACAGATTCATATAGATCGCGCCGATCAGCAGACCGGCCAGGCCGAAGAGCAACGACAGCAGACCGGCCGCGCCGAGCGAATCGATCTCGACGCTCGGATGGTTTCCCTTGATGCTGGGCAGCGCCGCCAGCAGGCTGGGCACGTGATACAGTGCGCCATTGACCAGAAATTGGGCCAGATTGCTCGTCTGCCCGACCGCCACCAGCAAGTCGCTCATCTGCGCCAGATCAAACGGATTCCCCTCCATCATACGCGGGTCCTCGGCCGCCCCCCTGTATAGATCAGCCAGCCACTGCATGAGCGAACTGATGCTCCAGCGGGGCATGACCCACAGCAGCGCATCCAGCAGAAGCGGCAACAGCAGCAGGCCAGGACGTTGGCTGACAAAGCGGTAGCCGGTTGATATACTGTCGATGATACCCACAAACGCTGTCCGATTCCGGCGGGCAAATCCATCTCTGACAAGACCGCAAAATGGCGTTTTGCGGCACAATCTACACTCGTATTTTACCATATAACCCTGTCTGAGGCGAACAACGGCGGCCCGCCGGGGCGCTCCAATATGGGGGTGCGTAGCTCTCAGTCCCCTTGTCTGCTACGGCGAATTCCTTCTCTCGCCCCTGATATGTGCGATCCTGGAAATCTCTCAATCCTGTGAATCCTGATTCAGCCAATGGACACCCCTCTGGATCGACTCTGCGTCAGCACCAAACTAGACGGGAACGCCAGACCCATCTACAATCAGGTGAACTAGCGCAATGAAGAGCGGCGCGCACCAGTGGACAGTGGCAAGACGATGCCTGCTGCCCACTCGCTAAGAAGCTGTTTGAAAAGTAGCTGGTATCGGCCAAAAAGACGAAAAACGACTGCCGGAAAGTAGTAAATCCTTCATCTATACGTCATAGTTCGCATCGTTTGCGCCGTTTTGCCCCTAACTTGACCCTTTTCAAACAGGCTCTAAGACACAAGGAGTAAGCATGGCCTCATTTGCCATCCAGGGCGGCCACCGTATCGAGGGGACCGTCAGCGTCAGCGGCAACAAGAACTCCGCCTTTCCCCTCATCGCCGCATCTCTGCTCACCGATGAAGCCGTGACCCTGGAGAATATCCCGCAGATCGATGACGTCGACACGATGCTGGCGATTTTAGCGGGGCTGGGCGTCTCTGTGCGCAAAGAGGGCAGCCGACTCACGCTGCGCGCCGACGCGCTCCACGGGCATGCGCCCGACCCGCGGCTGTTCGGTCGCATCCGAGGCGGCTTGAACCTGATGGGGCCGCTCCTGGCCCGGCGGGGCGCGTTCCAGGTCGCGGGCGCGGCCGGCGGCGACGATATTGGCCGCCGCCGCATCGACACCCATCTGCTGGTCTTCGAGCAGTTGGGCGCCTCCTTCGCCCGCCCCAACAGCGGCCGCTTCGAATTGACCTCGGCCGGCCGGCTGCGCGGCGCCGATATTCTGCTGGATGAGGCCTCCGTGACCGCCACCCAGAACGCGGTCATGGCCGCTTCCCTGGCCCAGGGCGCCACCATCCTGCGCAACACCGCCAGCGAACCTCATGTGCAGGAGTTGTGCCGTCTGCTGGTCGACATGGGCTGCCCGATCGAAGGCATCGGCAGCAACACGCTGGTCGTCCACGGCCAGGAACGACTCCACGGCGCACGCGCCGCCATCGGGCCGGATTATATGGAGGTCGGCAGTCTTATCGGTCTGGGCGCGATCACGCGCGGGACATTGCGGATCGCCAATGTGGCCCCGGACCATCTGCGCATGCTTGAAATCGTCTTCTGTCAACGGCTGGGCGTGCGCATGCAGTTGCAGGAAGACCCGCAGGCCGAACTCACCGGCTATACGCTCGTTCTGCCTGATGAGCAGGCGTTGCGCGTCCGGCCCGACTTCGGGGGCGCGATTCCCAAGATCGATGATGCCCCCTGGCCCGCCTTTCCTCCCGATGTGATGAGCATTGCGATTGTCGTCGCCACCCAGGCGCAGGGCACGGTCCTGATCCACGAAAAGATGTTTGAGAGCCGTCTCTATTTTGTCGACAAGCTGGCGGCCATGGGCGCGCAGGTCATCGTCTGCGATCCCCATCGCGTTGTCGTGACCGGCCCGGCCCAACTCGTCGGCCAGGAGGTCAGCAGCCCCGACATCCGCGCCGGCATGGCGCTCGTCCTCGCCGCGCTCAGCGCAGAAGGACGCACACTCATCGGAAATAGTGAACAGATCGATCGGGGATACCAGCGCGTGGATGAGAAGTTGCGCGCGGTCGGCGCCCACATCGAACGCGTGGACGGTTAATGCCTCTAATCAGTTGCTACTACAGTTGACTCTCCCGCCCGCCGCAAGGCCAGTTTGCGCCGCAACTCATCGTGGGCGGCCCGGTCCAGAGGATAGCGGGCCGCCGCGAACATCGAGAGAATCAGCAGAACCGCCGGTACGACGCCCATGAAGATGCGCAGAGCCAGCACCGCAGCCGCCGGCTGCGTCGCGGCCGCGCCTTCGATGAAGCCGGTGGCGGACAGAACCTGCGGCACAAGGAAGCCGACCGCGAAGGCTGTGGCGATCTTGCGGAAGGTGACCAGATAGGCGGAGTAGACCCCTTCGCGGCGTTGTCCGCTGTGCCATTCGTCCTCTTCGATAATGTCCGCCACAATCGCCCAGGGGGTGGCGTTGGCCGCGCCGTAGCCGATTCCGGCGACCGCCGCCGCAATAAGCACCAGCGTCACATTTCCCGGCGGCAGAATGCTGATCACCGCCATGACCGCCGCCCAGAAGATCATCATGCGTATGTAGGTGCGACTCTTGCCCAGCGTCTTCATAAGCCGCACTGTCAGCGGCATCGAGAGGAAGGCGACGCCCAGCACAGCAGCCAGGACATAGCTGTCGAACGGCGGCTTCAACTGCATGTAGTAGACGAGGAACCAGACGAACACGGCGGTGATGATGTCGACGGCGGTGAAGGCCAGCACGTAGATTGCGGCGCCGATGCGGAAAGGCCGGTTGGCGAACACCTCCTTGGTGATGCGGATGAAGTCCAGTCGGCCTACCTCTTTCGGCAACGCCCGCTCCGGCTCGCGCACGAAGGCGACCACCAGCAGAGGCGACACGGTCACGACCAGCCCCCAGAGCGCGCCGGCGACCGCATAGCCGTTGCGCAGCGCGTCCGGCCCGCTGAACCAACCGGCGAAGACACCCTCGGCCAGCAGCTTGAACAACCCGGCCGTCAGCAGGGCAACAAAGATCGAGTTTCCCATGCGCCAACCGGCCAGGCTGGCCCGCTCGTCATAGTCTTCGGTCAACTCCGCGGTGAGCGCGGCGTAGGGCGCGTTGACGATCGTAAAGGCTGTGTCATAGAGGATGAAGACGAGCGCGTAATAGAGGGCGACGGCCAGATCGCCTTCGAACGGGGGCGGGCTGAACATCAGGAAGAAGCCCACGCCGAAGGGCAGCGCGCCCAGCAGCATGAACGGACGCCGCCGCCCCCAACGGCTGCGGAAGCGGTCGCTGAGAATGCCGATCAGCGGGTCGTTGACGCCGTCCCAGAAGCGGCCGATGATGAAGGCCACGCCCGCCAGGCTCACATCCACGCCCACCACGCTGACGATGAAATAGAGCCAGAACAGGGTGCGGGCCGTCGTCGCCGAGGCCGCGCCCCAATCGCCCAGCCCATAGATCACCTTGGTGAAGGTGGGCAGCTGCTGCCGTGCAACCCCGGTCGTAATCGCCCCGCCTCCCTATCTCAGTTGTTCTGGGCAAATATCAACCAAACTTCGCCATTCCCACCCGACACGGTAAAGGTGAAGTTCTGGCTGTCCCGTTCACCGTTGCCGTCTTTGACCCATATCGTGTAGTTGCCAGCCACATTCCCGCCCGGAACCTGGTTGAGGGGAACTATCTTCAGATAGTTGTACTTGTTTCCCTGGGGACCTTGGTGGGTTGCGTTCCCGCCGCGCGTAGAATGATCCACCGCGGATACGTGTGCCCCATCCTTGTGCAACTCCACAAAGTAGCTTCCACCGATGCCCTGAACCTCGTCACCGCGTCCTTCATGCACAAAGCCAACAAATAGTTTCAACTCCCTACCGCCGTTGTCTCTGAAGTCTTGGTTGCGCAACCTGAATTTGCAGCCATCCCCGCCGATGCCGGCGCAGGGATCCGCTGGCGCTTGCACGGCAGGCACAGCTGTGGGCGCCGGAACTGGCGTCGGCGGCACCGGCGTGTTGGGGATGTTCTGGGCAATCGCGATCAGATGCGCGTTCTCCACATTCACCAGACCCGCAAAAATCCAGCCCTTCTGGCCACTGAGACAGCAGAATTCATACCAGGTGTTTTCGACGTTTCTGCCGCTGATGTCGAACTGCTCGCCCCTGGAGACGGTGCCGATAATGCTGAACCCGGTACTCGGTCCCGTGCGCACATTGACGGCAGCGGCTTCCAGGTCCGTCTTGACGGCAAAGCGGGCCGCATTGGGCTCAGGCGCCGGCGTGTCGGTCGGCGTGGGCGCATCGGCAGGCGGCGCAGCCGATGTCAGTATAGCAGTGGGCGCGGTTTGCTGAACCGTCGCGCCGCCCCCGGTAGCCTCCTGCACGGCCGGAGCGCTCGGAGGCGCGGGCGTGAACGTGGGGACAGGGGCAAACATCGGGCGCGTCGGCGTGGGCGTCGGCTCCGGCCCGGACATAAAACCGCAGCCGGCCAGAAACAGCGCGCCCACACTGAAAGCCAGTGCGCAACTGACCGATTTCGCGGTGCTCATATAGGGAACTGATTGTGCAAACAACGATTTCATACACATCAGCAAGAAACTCTCCTTACTTAAAGTACGCGCCGCCATCCCGCGAGGATAGCAGACAGGTATGGCACTGTACACTTATCATATCAGGTGCGGCGAATCGGCGAAAGTCGCGCGAAATCGGCGGCAGAGAGGTCAACGCAGTATGGGGCCACGTGGCGGCGATCATTCGCGCTGACTACTCGACACGCAATACGAAATGCGCAGCCGCCTACTGCCCCGGCGCGCGGAAACCGTTGGCCTCGGCCTCCGCCTTGGTGCAGAACCAGAGGTCGCCCTCCTGCTCCTTCATATTCACCCGCGCGTAGGAGGACGATTCCCCTTCCACATGGTAGATCTTTGTGTCCTTGCTCGTGTTCACATTGCCCTTGATGCTGCATGACGGCTCGGGCTGGCTCACGCAGCCCTGTGGACAGACGCCGTGCGCGGACTGCGTAGGAACGAGCGTGGGCCTCTCCTCGATCTCACACGCAGACCAAAGCCCCACACCGGCCAGCATGGCCCGCTCAGCCACCGCCCGCGTCCTGTCCGCGTACTGGCCCGGATTGCCATAGTCGTTGTAGACGGCCAGCCCCTGCTCCAGCAGACGGACGTTCCACAACTGGCCGCCCTCTTCGGCCTCGGTCCAGACATAGGCAAGCAGACGCCCGTACTTGTCCCGGCCCTCCTCCTCAATCCCGACTCGTTGTCCCATCAGCCGCTTGGTGAAGTCGGACGCCTGCGCGCCGTAGCACTCCCGCGGCCGGTTCGGATGCACAGTCTCCGGCGTATCCACATCAAGCAGCCGGATCGTCTCCTCCTCGCCGTCGGCAAACTTCACGGTGAGCGTATCGCCGTCCGCCACCCGGACCACAAGCCCCCATTCGGCCTCCGTTGGGATGCCCGCCGAGCCTGACGCCTCCGACGCGGATGTAGATTCGGGCGACGACAACTGCCCGCCCCCGTCGCGTGCCCGCTGCCCGCCGAGCGCGAGGCCAATCAGGACGCCGATCAGAATGAGAACGAAGATCGCCGCGATATTTCTGACTGAAATCAACCGTTTTCCCTCCAAGTCAGTCCCACAGAATTACCATACGCACCATTTCTGTTCTGTCAGCACCCGTCCCAGTTTGGAGCGGGGCGCATCATTAAGTTTGACGCAGTTCCCGCTTTCGCTGTATCATATTTTCTCTGGCAATGGTTGGTGAGTTCAGACCTCAGGAAGGAATAGTCTGAACCCCAACACCCCTTCCTCACAATAGGCACACCAGAGATGACACAGAATTCAAGAGATGGTCGAACGGTCGAAGGCGCTGGGATCCAGTGTGACACAGGGAAGGGTGAATGCCAGAGATAGAATATACGTAACTACTCAGCCATTACCCAAAGTGCGACTTTCAATGGGCAACCAAGTCATCCAAGTGTAATAAATCGTGTTTGGAATCTGTCTGAAAAGGTCAGGTTCGGATCAAAACGGCACAAATGGTGCGAATTATGGCGTGTAGATGGAGGATTCACGCTTTCCGGCAGCCATTTTTGGCCTTTTTGCCGATGACCGTTCTTTTTCAAACAACTTCCCAGACGAAGCTGAGTAGTTACGAATATACATGGAATGAAAGGAAAAGAGTATCGAATCTTGCTAAACACAGAATTGATTTTACCGATATGTATTCTTTCAATTGGGATATTGCTACTATTGTTCCCGATGATGAGTACGGAGATCGTTTGATCGCCACCAGCTATATTGATTTTCGTGTTTGTGTTGCAGTATATACTGACCAAGAAAGTGGTAAAATTCGTATCATCAGCTTGCGTAGAGCTACGAAAGAGGAGATAAGAAGATATGCCGAAACTTAAGCCTGAAACAATTTGGCCTACAGCATCTGAAGATATCGAGATTCGTCGAGCAATTGCAGACGATCCGGATACACGGGAGCTTACTACTGAAGACTTCAACAAAATGCGTCCGGCATCCGAGATTGCTCCCCATATTGTGGAAGCCTATCGACGACAGGAAGAAGATATAGCTAATGCACCAAAGACCCAACAACATCTGCGAGTTATTGCCGGCACGCCAGACCATCCTTTGGTAATTAGTGGCGTAGAGATGCAGTGCTATGTCCTTGAGAGCAAAGAACGGGTCCTGAGTCAAACTGGTATGCTCAAAGGTGTGAGACTTCCATATGGTGGTAGCCCTGAGAGAAGGGGGAAATACCGCACGCTTGATCCCAAAGATCAGGATCGCGATGGTTGTCAAAATCAAAACGAATATGATCAAGAGGAGGTTGAGATTCCTTACTTTGTAGCACAAGAGTGGCTCAGCCCCTATATTTCGAAAGATTTGGCGACACGCTTGAACTCGCCAATTCCATTTACACTTCCAAAAGGAGGGCCACCGGCCTCTGGCTATCCAGCAACGATATTGATGGATATTTGTGAAGCAATCATAAGAGCGGATCAAGAAGGCAAGACCACAGGCCGTCAAGCCCCTATCGTTGAACGGGCAATAATTCTTATGATGGGGTTTGCCAAGACTGGAATTATTGCCTTGGTTGATGAGGTAACGGGATATCAGAAAGTGCGTCCCGACCACGAACCACCATAACAAAATCGTACCCTCATCTTGGATCGTAACCCCAATCTCCTTCCCGACCCGCCCGTCTACCCCGTCTCACTCTCCGGCGCCTCCACCCCCCGCTCCATCAGCGTCGAAAGCCACTCGAATCGTTCCTGCAGCGGCTGCCACACGCGGCGCGTGTGCAGATCCGCCAGCGCCAGAATGCGGGCGTCCTCCTTGTCCGGGTAGTAGCGGCGGCGGTAGCCGACTGCCTCAAAATTGAGCTTGCGGTATAGACGCAGGGCGGCTTCGTTGCTGACGCGCACCTCCAGCGTGGCCGTTTGCGCGCCCTCGTCCCGCCCCAGCGCCAGCAGCGCCAGCAGCAGCCACTCGCCAATCGAACGGCCGCGCCAACTCGGCAGCACGGCAATTGTGACGATGTGCATCTCCGCGCCGAAGAGCATGATGCCGCCCTGCGCAATGAGCGCGGGCTGTGTAGCAGGCGCAGACGCCACTTTCAGATAGCGGCTGCGGCGGTTGCGGGTCAGTTCATTGTGGTAGGTGGCGAGCGACCAAGGAGAGGGGAAGCTGACTGCCTCCAGCGCCATCACGCTGTCCAGGTCGGCCAAAGTCAGCGGGCCGATTGCCAGCGGGCAGGTCTTCTGGTCCGGGTCGCGTGTGCTAGGCTGCCTCGCCTGGTTGTTCAGCGGCGCTATCTTGTCAGTCATGGACACCCCGGTTGCCGATGGCAAGTAGATTCACAGGCCACTGTAATTACTGCGGAGGGAGCAGATATAGTGGCTGCAACGGCGTCGTGAGCGCGAGGGAGCCGGCGCGCACGTGTCGCATCGCCAGACGGGCCAGTCCTTCTGCCCGCGTCTGCGCAATACCGACTTGATCGCGGTCGCGCGGTGCGTCCCCTTCATCCAGCAGATCGATATCGACGGCCGGATCGATGCAGCGGACGTGGGCCAAACCGTGCGCGGCCTGCCGGAGGGCATCATCCAACTCGCCCACCAGCCACACGAGCCGATTCTCCGCCTGCAACGCCCTTACCAACTCATCAGCCTGCCCGGCCCGATGCTCTGACACCGGCGGCAGCCACAGCGGATTATCGACCGGCGCGATCGCCCAATTGAAGCGCCCGCGCCCCGCTTGCAGGAGCGGCCATACCACCGCGCCCGCATCCGCCGCCCGCGGCACAAACCGCGCCGCGGTCACACTCAACACCGGCAGACCGACAGTTCGGGGCGGCTGCGGCAGCCCCAGGCCAATGCCCTTGACAATGCTGATGCCGATGCGCACGCCGGTGAAACTGCCCGGCCCGGTGGTGACGGCGACGGCGCGCACCGCGTCAACCTCCGCGCCGGCCTGTTCCAACGCCTCCGCCACGGCGGGCAGCGTCTCCTCCGTCTGACGCCGCCGCGTCCGCCACACCCGTTCCGCCAGCATCGTCTCGCCTGCCGGATCGAACAGGGCAACCGTACAAATTGAGGATGCGACATCAAGAGCAAGCAGCATACAGCAGTGGCTAGGGGTTAGTGGCCAGTGGCCAGTAACTACCGGGGCTTCCTGGCAACTGAGTACTGGTCACTGTCAGTCGGCCAGCCCTTCATCATCGCCCGCGCCGCGCGCCAGAGTGGGCATCGGCTTATGATGGGCCACAGGCGTAACGATCCGATCCACCAGTTGGCGCGTGCCGGCGACATTCAGCTTTTCGTAAAAGAACGCATAGTGATCTTCGACACCGGCAAAAACCGCCTCCGTGCGTTCACGCGGCATCCTCCACAGCTCCGGCTTGAACGGCCCCAACGCCTTCTTGCGCGTCTTCAGGTAGAAGACCAGATCGCTGTCGTTGGCGCCGCGCTCGTCCGCGTGATGGGCGTCCAGATGCGCGTACATCTCCTGCCGCAGCGGTACGGGGAAGCTGGGATGATCGAGGAACGTGTTCATAAAGCCGGTGGCCAGGTGAATTTCTATCGTCTGTGTCTCAGGAAATTTGCTGAACAGTTCAACCGGCAGCGTGCTGGCGCCATGCTGGACCGCGCCGCCGGAGCCGTGGAAGCGGGCGCGTTCGCCCAGATCCCGCAGCGTATCGAAGTCCACCGCAACCTCGGCCTGGCTGCCGTCCGGCAACAGAATCCCACCGTGCGCCGTACCGGTGGCGACACTGATCTTGCTCAGTCCGGCGTAGTCGCCCAACTCGGACAGCGCGGCTTTATAGCCGTGAATGTAGGCGTCCAACTCCGGCACGGTCGAGTTCTTTTCACCGACTTCGCCGATCTCGCCGCCCAGGCTGACGGTGACGCCCTCCGGTTCCAGGTCGCGGATGAACTTGGTGAGCAAGGCCGAGCGCAGGTAGTTTTCCCGTTGCTGCGCATCCAGCGATTGCGGCTCCAGCGTGACCAGCGTGCTCGTGTCGATATCGATGTTCCAGTAGCCGGCCGCCACCGCCTTTTTTGCCAGCGCCTTCACTTCGTTGAGCGCGCCGTCCGGGTCGGCCTTATACTTTTTGCCGTCCACCTGGAAGTGATCGCCTTGAATGAAGATCGGCCCCCTGTACCCCTCTCTGATGGCGGCGGCGATGAGCACGGTTGCGAACTCGGCCGGCTCCTGGAACGTGTAGCCCATCTCGCTGCGCGCGATCTCAAAGATGAACGCGCCGGCCTGCGTGCGCTGCGCCGCGCGGTAGGCGGCCCGCCCCGCCTCGTAAGTGGCAAAGCGCATATTCATTGCCGGAACAGTGCGGTTCGACCAACCATTCGTGGCCCTGGCCATGTATAGTTCGTGGATGCTGGCCGGGCATGCGCCCAACAACTGGCCCAACTCCCAAATAAGCCAACGGCTGAACGTCTTCACGGCAAGAGCGCCGAAGACCGCATCCCGCACCAGGGTATCAATCACCTCAGAGCGCACCTTTTCCGCGTCCAGCAGGTCGACGCGTCCGCTTGCGTCGATACCCACCGTATCTTTCAGATCCTGGCGCATTTCATAGACGGATTCGTGTATCACGTTCTTTCCTCTCGGCCGAATTCAATGGCGATGTGATTGTTCGCTCGTTGCCGATCCAGGTTTTTGGACATTCGGCAACGGGCGAATGTAGAATAGCAGAAACCAGTTGAGAGGGACAAAGTGCGCAGCGTGCGTGCTGGCGTACCGCTCAGAGGAAGCAGATACCGGAGGCATTCCATGTCAGGACTTAAACTCGGCGCGCATATGTCGATCGCCGGTGGGGTGAGCAATGCGCTGGACGCAGCCGCCGCCGCCCAATCGAACGCAGTCCAGGTCTTCATGAAGAGCAACCGCCAGTGGAGCGGCCCGCAGGTGAAAGCAGAGGATGTCTCCCGCTGGAATACGCAGATGCCCGCCAGCGGCGTCGCCTACGCCGTCAGCCACGCCTCCTATCTCATCAACCTGGCTTCGCCCAAAGATCCCCTGTGGGAGAAAAGCGCCGCCGCCTACATGGATGAGTTGCAGCGCGCCCACGCCTACGGTATCCGCCATGTTGTCCTGCATCCCGGCGCGCACACCGGCAGCGGCGAGGAAGCCGGTCTGCAACGCATCGCCGATGCGCTCAACCATATTCACGCGCAATTGACCGACTGCGCCGATGTTATCACGCTGCTGGAGTTGATGGCCGGGCAGGGGAGCACATTGGGCTACACATTCGCCCAACTGGCGCAGATCATCGCCCTGGTGGAAGAAAAGGAGCGTGTGGGCGTCTGTATCGACACCTGCCACGCGCTGGCCGCCGGGTACGATTTTCGCACGGAGGAGGGCTACGCGGCCATGATGGCGGAAATCGAGGAGACGGTCGGCCCGGAGAGGGTCGGCTGCTGGCACTTCAATGACAGCGAAAATGATCACGGTAGCCGCAAAGATCGACACGCCCACATCGGCGAAGGATTCGTGGGCGTGGAAGGCTTCCGCCACATCCTCAACGATCTGCGCTGGGACGGCGTGCCCATGCTGCTGGAGACACCCAAAGAGAAAGACGGCGACGGCAAAGACGTGAAAAATTTACAGGCGCTGGCCGACCTGGTGCTCGACGTCAGCCGCCTGCCGGAGGGTTTGCGGCCCAGCGAATAACACCGGTGGCCCCGGGGCTTACTGGCCATTATCCACCGCAATTCACCAGTCCAAACTCAACAGGCGCATCAGTTCCGCCGCTGTCGTCGTACCGCGCACGCGCACGCGCTTCAACTGGAAAAGTGCGTCGTTTGTATGGGTGGCCCCCCCATTAATCGTCACGCCCCCCCAGAATCCGGCGCTCTCGAAGATGCGGACCGTGTTCCTGTCGTAGTTCCCAAACGGGTACGTAATGAAACGCGGACGCACACCCAGCTCATGTTCAATCGTCTCGGCGCTGCCCAGAGCCTGCCAGATCAGGTAATCGTCGGTCCGATTGCGTAAGCTGGCATGATTCCGCCCGTGCGATTCGATGTACATGTCGGCGGCCTGCATCTCCCGCGCCATATCCCACGATAGATAGACAGGATTTCCCGCGTCCATGTAGTCGGTCACAACGAAAAACATAGCCGTCATGCCAAACTCGCGCAGCACCGGAAACGCGTTCTCGTAATTGTCCCGGTAGCCGTCGTCAAAAGTGAGGATGACTGGCTTTTCCGGCAAGGGCGCGCCTTGCTCTAAATGGGCCAGGAGTTCGTACATACTGATTGTCGTGTACCCGGCGTCCACCAGGGCCTGCAGATGGCTTCTGAACAGAGCAGGGGTCACTGACAGGTCCTGCCGATAGATGTCTGCGCCTGCCGGGGACGCGCTCGCATAGTGATACATCAGAATCGGCACGCGTGCCTTCCGCACCAATCCATCGGGCGAAGGTCGCGGCTTCGGCGTGGCAGTGGGGACAGGCTCAGGCGTCGGCGTTGCCGCCAGCCCATTGTAAATGCTGGGCAGCATCATGACGGCCGCATCGCTATAGATGGCGGGCAGCATGATCACGATCGGCTCACGCTCCTCATCGTCTTCGCTAATCTGCGTCAAAATCCAATCATGGTATTGGCTCACACGCGTGTAGACGCCGTAAAAGGTAGGCCGCGCGCAGCCAATGCCGAAACTCACGATCCCCGCCAACTGCCAACCGCCCTCGCCATCCGGAACCACCAAGGGGCTGCCACTGTCGCCATGGCAGGCATCCTTGCCCCCTTCACTGTAACCGGCGCAAAGCAGATTCTCGTTGATCATTCTTCCCATCGAGTTCGTGCAATCTTCCTCCGACACGACCGGTAGCTCCACCTGCTGCAGATCATAGGACAGCAAGCCTTCCTCGCTGTCTTCGGAGAGCGCCCCCCAGCCGATCACGGTCGCCAGCGTATCCGGCGCGGCCAGCGCCAGGCTGTCAGCCGTCAGCAGCGCAGCCAACTCGGCCTCCACCGGCTCTTCCAGATGGAGCAGTGCGAGATCATGGGCAAAATCGTGCGCAAAATCAAACCCGTAGCGAGGATGCACAACGATGCGGTCAACCGTTCGTCTTTGCCCCTGTCCGCTGCCGAGCCTGTGGACGCCAACGGTCGCTACGATCTGATCGGAGGTGGCATTGACGACACAGTGGGCCGCCGTCAGCACCCAACTGGGGGCGACGAGGGAGCCGCCGCAAAAGGTGTAGTAGTCGGATTCAATGAACGCCTGGAGTGCGACTATCCACGGCCAGGCGCCGACCGCGGCCGCCTCCCCGCCAACGATCTGCCCCGCCAGCCCCGCAGGCGGCGTCTCCTCGATCTCGGCTGTGGCCGTCGCTGTGGCCGTCGCTGTCGCCGTCGCGATTGGGGTCTGACCCGTCTGCGCCCTGCCCCTCTTGAGCAGGGACGAATCCAAACGTTGTCCCACAGCGTTTGATCGGCCCGCAGGCCAGGAGAGCGCAGCAATGCGGGCCGATAATAGACCAGAGCCGGAATCCGGCAGATTCTCAGACCCGTCGGCGAGAACGAGGCCATCGCGCTCCGTTTGAGCCGAGGACGCCTGCTCCGGCGCGACGGCACGATTGCACGCCATCGGCACGGCAAGGAATAACGCGGCAAACAGGATACCGGCGATCCAGTTCGGAAACCATTTGCGCTGAGCATCAGCACGAAATACGCCCCTGCGCGAGAGGGGCGTGATGGCAACAGACTTTCGAGAAGATGGCTGGGGAACGCGCAAATTCATGCCATCATTCTATCAAACCAGAGCGGTGTCGGCAAAAAAGGTTGATAATTTTGCCGCGACGCGTATAATAAGCTCTCACCCGAAACCGAAAAATAGGAGCCGAGGCCGCCCTGCATCCCAAACCTGCGGCGGGCGAGGGGAGACAAAAATGACGATGATGAAGATGTCCGCGGCGCTGCAACCGGCGGAAAAGATGAAATACCTTTCCGAACTGATGGTCTTTCAGGATCTGACATCCAGAGAGATGGAAGAACTGAATCGGATTACGACGATGAGCACCGTGCGCAAGGGGCGCGTCTTCTATCGCCCGGAAGAACGTGGCGAGGTCCTCTTCATCTTGAAGGAAGGCCGAGTGCAGCTCTATCGCATCAGCCCGGAGGGCAAGAAACTGGTGATCACAACCCTCGGCCCCCACACACTCTTTGGCGAGATGGCCCTGCTGGGCACAAAGATGCACAATACCTTCGCCGAAGCTGTGGATGACTGCCTGATCTGCGTCATGGGCCGCACGGACCTGGAGCGGCTCATCCTCAACAAGCCCCAGGTCGCTCTGCGCATTCTTGAGATCACGGGCAGGCGTTTGCAGGAGGCAGAGGAGAGCCTGGAAAACATGGCCTTCAAAGGCATCCCTGCCCGTCTGGCCAACCTGCTCCTGCGCCTTTCCGACGAACAGAAATCGGACGAAGTGACCGGCCTCACCCATCAGGACCTTGCCGAGAGCGTGGGCACATACCGGGAAACCGCTACCCAGGTTCTCAACGATCTCAAATCGCAGGGGCTGATCGAAATCGGACGCAAGCGCATCAAACTGCTGGATCGAGAGACGATCTCCGTCATCGGCAGCAAACGCATCAAACTGCTGGATGAGAACATATAACTTGCGCGATTTGGCCGCCGCCTGACGGCACAGGCTCGTGGTGAGTGGCTCTTGGTTAGCAACCCCATTGTCCACTTGCCACTTTCAATGTCCACCATCCCGCCATGTACGATCGTTCAACCCAAGTCGACCGCAGCGCGGACAGCATCAACTTTGGCATCGGCCAGCCGGATTTCGCGCTCCTGCCCCATGCCCTGATGCGTCAAGTCACGGCTGCTCGCTTCGCCGAAGGCGATACCGAACTGCTCAACTACGGCTTTGAACAGGGGGATGGCCGCTTCCGCCAGGCGCTCGCCGCCTTCCTCAGCCAAGGCTACGGCACGGACGTGCAGCCGCAACAGTTGATGGTCACCGCCGGCGCGTCCCAGGCCCTCAACCTGCTCTGCACCCTCTTCACCCGCCCCGGTGATACCGTCTTCGTCGAAGAGCCTAGCTACTTCCTCGCCTTGCGCATCCTGCAGGAAGATCACCGGCTCAATGCCGTGCCGATCCCGACCGATGAAGATGGGTTGATTCTGTCCGCCGTCGAAGAGGCGCTGACCCGCCACCGCCCCGTCTTCCTCTACACGATCCCCACCTACCAGAACCCCACCGGCCGCACGCTTTCCCACAGCCGCCGCCAAGAACTGCTGGCGCTGGCCGAGGAGCATGACTTCCTCATCGTCGCCGACGAGGTCTATCACCTCCTCGATTACGGAGCGCCGCCGCCGCCGCCCTTCGCCGCCTATGTTGACAGCGGGAAGGTGCTTTCTCTCGGTTCATTCTCGAAGATCCTGGCGCCGGGTCTGCGTCTGGGGTGGGTGCAGACATCGCCGCAACGGGCGCGGCGCTTTGCCACCAGCGGACTGGTAGACAGCGGCGGCGGCCTCAACCAGTTCACCTCAAATCTGGTGCGGGTCGCGCTGGAGGGGGATGGGCAGAGGGACTATCTGAACGGTTTGCGCGGCGCCTATCAACAACGGGTCAAGGCAATGGACGCGGCCCTGCGTCAACACATCGGCGACCGCGCAGCCTGGACCGTGCCCGGCGGCGGCTTCTTCTTCTGGCTCACTTGCGCCGAACAGATCAGAACCACCGCCCTCTTGCAGACGGCGATCAACGCCAAGGTCGGATTCCTGCCCGGTCAACGCTGCTCCAGCGTCGGCGGCCTCGGCGACTGCCTGCGTCTCTGCTTTGCCCACTACGGCATTCCGGAAATCGAAGAGGGGATCCGCCGCCTGGGGCAGGTTTTTGGCAGCTTTCAGTGACCAGTACCCCCCCGGAACGACTGGTGTTACTGACCACTGGCCACTAACCACTACCCACTGCTGTTGCCATCTGCACGGCAACACGGATAGCCGCCAGCATACTCTCCTCGCGAGCGCGGCCCGTCCCCGCGATGTCAAAGGCCGTGCCGTGATCCACAGAGGTGCGCAGTATCGGCAGGCCAAAGCTTACGTTGACGCCGCTGTCGAAGGCCAGCAGCTTCATCGGAATATGGCCCTGGTCGTGGTACATGGCCACAACGATGTCGAACTCGCCGCGAGTCGTGCGCAGAAAGACCGTATCCGGCGGTTGCGGATCGGAGACCGCCCAGCCGCGCGCCCGCGCCTCTTCGATGGCCGGTCGGATCTGCACATCCTCCTGCGCGCCGAACAGCCCGTTTTCGCTGGCGTGGGGGTTCAGCCCGGCCACTGCGATGCGCGGCGCTCCGATCCCCAGCGCCTGGCAGGCGTGGTAGGCCAGCTCGATCACCTCGAGCACACGCGCCGGCGTCACCCGGCGGATCGCCTCCTCCAGCGGGACGTGTGTGCTCACATGCACCACGCGCAGCTTCGGCCCCACCAACAGCATCGAGACGCGCTCCGCCCCGGTGCGCTCGGCCAGAAGCTCCGTATGGCCGGGGTACAGGAAGCCGGCCCGGTGCATCGCCTCCTTGTTCAAAGGCGCGGTCACCACCGCCTCCACCTGCCCGGCCAACGCGAGATCACAGGCGCGCATCACATATTCGGCCGCGGCCCGCCCCGCGCCGGCGCTCACCTGCCCCACCGGCGTGTCCGCCAACTCGACGTTCGCCAGATCCAGCAACGGAATCGTTCCCTCTTCGAAGCGGTGATCTCCGCCTGCATCAACGATGATCTCATATCGGGGCCGAATTCCCAGCCACGCCGCCGCTCTGTTCAGGACGCCCTGATCGCCGATCACGAGCGGTCGGCAACTGGCGAACACCTCCCCATGCTGCAAAGCCTTCAGGACCACCTCCGGCCCGATGCCGGCGGGGTCGCCCAGCGTAATCGCCAGTCGTGGACGGCTGTCAACCACTGTTGTTGCCCCCTTTGCGCTTGTTACCGTCTAGCCTGCCAGATCTCTGCTCCGCCTCTGCGCTGTACGGCTGATGCTATCATGCGCGCACGCGCCCGCCAAACACACCCGCGCCGCGGCTGCATCCCAAGCAGGACATTGTGTGCTACGCAATGGCACTTTGCCAACCGATCCGCTACACTTGTGACGCGTGCCTTGACCGGCGCTCTAAACTGTCCAAATTTGGTGGCCGCTACGTGTCCGAACTTCCGATGTCGGCGGCAACTGAACACACTTCTGGAGAGTATTTTCATGGCAAACATTGCACTCGTCGGCTGCGCTCACATCCACACGCCCGGATTCATCAAACGCCTGCAGAGCTACGACGCAGATGTCAGAACTGTCGCCGTCTGGGATCGTGATCCGGCCCGCGCCCAGACCTGTAGCGCCCAGCTCGGCGCGCCCGCCCTGGACACCGTTGACGCCATCTGGAACGACGCCTCCATCGACGGCATCATCATCTGCTCGGAAACCGATCAACACGAGGCGCTGGTCATTGCCGCGGCCGCGGCCGGCAAGCATATGTTCGTGGAAAAGCCGCTGGGCATCGGCGCGCAGGACGCGGACCGCATGGCCGCAGCCATCGAGCGGGCCGGCGTCCTCTTCCAGACCGGCTACTTCCAGCGCGGCATCCCTGCCCATCAGTTCCTCAAAGAGCAGGTCGCCCGCGGCGTCTTCGGACAGATCACGCGCGCCCGTTTTATCAGCTGCCATGGCGGTGCGCTGCGCGATATCTTCACGCCCAACTGGCTGTGGATGACCGACCTGCAGCAGGCCGGTGTCGGCGCTTTCGGCGACCTGGGCACGCATGCGCTCGACCTGATGCTGTGGATCCTGGGCGACGTGGACCGCGTCACCGCCGCCCTGCAGGTCGTGCTGGAAAAGTACGGCCCCAACTGCGACGAGACCGGCGAGGCGCTCTTCTATTTCAGCAGCGGCGCAATCGGTTCGCTGGCCGCCGCCTGGGTGGACGTGGCCGAGCCGATCACCGCTGAAATCAGCGGCACCGAGGGCCATGCCTACATCCGTAACCGCACCGACCTGTTCATCACCAGCGCCAATCTGGACGGCGCGGACGGCCAATCGCCCTGGACCGACCTGCCCCCCGCCTGGCCCCACGCCTTCGACCTCTTCCTCGACGCGCTCAACGCGAGTGACCCGCCGAGCAGAGCCTCTGTCCCGCTGATCAGCGCCGGCGAAGCCGCCTACCGCAGCGCGGTCATGGAGGCCATGTACAAGGCGGCCGACGACGGGTCGTGGGTGTCCCTGCCCTGATCGATTCGAGTTTTCGGGTGCCAGGCAAGCGCGTACCAGGAACTGTCTGCCACGAACGGCAATTTTGCCAAGGAGTCCAATCTAATGACACACAGAAGATGGCAGCGTGTGCTTTGGGCCGTCGTGTTGTTTCTGGCTGTCTGCTCCATGATGACCGGCCCCGCACGCGCTTCCAAGGCCAACCCCGCCGACCTGCGCGGCGCTGAAGCATTGACGCCGCCGTACAAGCCGCCCCTTCCGCCACCCGTGCATGATTTCACCGAACTGCTCTGGCGCTACACGACGGGCGGAAGCGTGGAATCTACTCCTGCCGTCGCCGACGGCGTAGTGTACGTTGGTTCAGCCGACCAGCACATTTACGCCCTCGATGCCGCCAGCGGGAACCTGCTCTGGCGCTACCATACCGACAACTCCGCGCCATTCTCGCCCACCGTTGTGAACGGCGTCGTCTATTTCGGTTCAGAAGATAGCCAGATGCGTGCGCTGGACGCTTCCACAGGCAAACTGCTCTGGGCCTACGAGGCCGAAGCCATTCTCGAGCGGGCCGCGCCGGAGGTGGTGGCCGATGTAGTCTACTTCAATACAAGAGGTGGCTTCCTGCACGCGCTCGATGCTGTCAACGGAAAACTGCTCTGGCGCGCCGCACCAAGGACTTCAACCCTCTCCGCACCGGCGGTGGCACAAGGCATCGCATACATTGGCGCACGTGACGGGCGCCTCTACGCCCTCGACGCCACCACCGGGGAACAACTCTGGCGCTTTGCCATCAGTGGACCCGTGAACGGCTATCCTGTAGAAGCCGAAGGCGTCCTGTACTTCAGCGCCCGCAGCGAGCAAGACGCTCCTGATTGGAGTAATAAGAGCCTCTATGCCCTCGACGCCGTTAGCGGAGAGCAGCTCTGGAGCAGCGCATTGTACGGGCTCGACGCCGCGCCGGTAGTTGGCGGGGGCGCTGTGTATGTCTACTCGCGTTACGAAATGCACGCGCTGGACGCGGCCAGCGGAGACCCGCTTCCCCACTTCCAAACGGATTTCGGTTTGGGTTTCCCGCTGGCTGTAGTTGACGGTATTGTCTATGCCTTGGACGCTGGTAGATTCTATGCCTTGGACGCGGCCAGCGGCGATATCTTCTGGCGCTACATTACCGAGGGAGAAGTAAAATCTGCCCCGACCGCCGCCAATGGCGTCGTCTATGTCGGCGACGACAGCGGCCATTTATATGCCTTGGCTGTGGAGCCGTCGCACCCCGGCGCGCAACCACCGGCAACAGAAGGCGATGCCGAATACGAACTTGTAGAACCCCTGTGGCGCTTCAACACCAGCGACAGCGTCGTTTCGTCACCCGCAATCACGGGGGACGTGGTCTACGTCGGCTCATCTGATGAACACCTCTACGCCCTCGATGCCGCCAGCGGCGAGATGCTCTGGCGCTACTGGACCGACGATCGCGTGCTTTCCACCCCGGTGATGATAGAGAATGTCGTCTACGTGGGTTCCGATGACGGTCACATCTACGCCTTTGATGCCGGCAGCGGAGACGAACTCTGGAGCTACGAAACGGAAGGGCCTGTCTACTCTTCGCCGGCCGTCGTGGAAGGCGTCATCTACGTCGGCTCATTTGACGACCACCTCTATGCCCTCGATGCCGCCAGCGGCGACCTGCTCTGGCGCTACCGGACCGGCGACAACATAGCCTCCTCTCCCGCAGTGGTGGAGGGCGTGGTCTATTTCGGCTCCGCCGACGGCCATCTCTACGCGCTCGATGCCGCCGCCGGCGAGGAACTCTGGCGCTTCGCCGCGAGCGTCGCCGTATTTTCCTCTCCGACGGTGGTTGATGGCGTCGTCTATTTCGGCTCCGGTAACGGCCTTCTGTACGCGCTCGATGCCGCCGGCGGCAGGGAGATCTGGCGCTACGAAACCAGCGACAGTGTCGGTTCCTCTCCCGCGGTGGCCGATGGCGTCGTCTACTTCGGCTCCTGGGATCGCCATCTGTATGCGCTCGATGCCGGCAACGGCGACCAGCTCTGGCGCTTTGAAACCGGCGATGCCATCGATTCCTCTCCCGCCGTGGTCGAAGGCGTGGTCTACGTCGGCTCCTTCGACGGATACGTCTACGCGCTCGATGCCGCTGACGGAACGCAACTCTGGCGCTTCCGCACTGGCGGCAGTGTGCTCTCCTCTCCGGCGGTGGTTGATGGCTTGGTCTACGTGGGCTCGGACGACGGCCACATCTACGCCCTGCCCACTGCGGCCACTGCGGCGTCCGCGACGGACGCAGAGCCGTCACCAACTGACGCGCAACGGACCGCAGCTTCAGATCCTACAGAGTACGGATCCGTCGAAGTCCACTGGCGTTTCAGGACGGGCGATGGTGTGGACGCCGCCCCCGTCGTGGTCGAGGGCAAGGTCTACGCCGGTTCCCTGGACGGCTTCGTCTATGCTTTGGATGCCGCCGACGGGGAGATGCTCTGGCGGTATCAGGCAGATTCCCCTGTGCGTTCCGCAGCCGCAGTTGCTGATGGCGCCGTCTTTGTGGGCGCGGAAGACGGTCGCTTCTACGCGCTTGAGGCCGACACCGGGGAACTGCGCTGGCGTTACTGGATGGGTCCGGTGCATGCCTCCCCTGCGGCGGCGGAGGGCATAGTTTATGTCGGCGCCGCCGATGGCCAGGTCTACGCTCTCGATGCCGGCACGGGCGAACTGCGCTGGCGATTCTGGGCAGGCCCGCCGGTTCTGTCCTCCCCCACCATTCAGCAGGGCGTGGTATACGTCTCGTCCAAGCAGAGCGACTTCTTCGGACTGACCGACTACGGGCTCCTCATTGCCTTGGATGCCTACAGCGGAGAAGAACTCTGGCGTTTCAAATCTCTCGATGCCATAAGTACTACCCCGATCGTCGTTGACGGAACTGTATATTTCGGCGCAGCCGACGGCAGCTTCTATGCAGTCGATGCCGCCAGCGCCAGACCGCTCTGGCGCTACCAGGCAAAGCCGCTGCCCTGGAGCTACCGCGCCGAAGACAGGTTCTATTCTGACCCGGAAATCATCGATGGCATCATCTACGTCGGTTCTCTGGATGGCCACCTGTACGCGCTGGACGCCGCAAGGGGGGGCCTGCTTTGGCGCTACGATACGGGCGACATCGTCGACTCGTCGCCGACCGTGGTCGGCGAAACCGTCTACCTTGGCTCCTTCGACGGCCACATCTACGCCCTGGATGCCGCCACAGGCACGCTCCGATGGCGCTATCGTACGAACGACTCCGTCTCCTCTACACCAGTTGTGGCCGACGACGTCCTATACGCCGCTTCCAAGGACGGCCACATCTACGCCCTCGATACCTCCGCCCCAATTCCAGCGCAGGCCGCAGAACAGCCGCCGACGCTGCGGCCCGCAACCGATAGCGAAACAGGCCATGGGTCCTCCGAATTCCTCTGGCGCTACGCCAGCGGCAGAGGACGCTACGACACGTTGGGCAACTCCCCTCCTTCCGTCGCCGGTGACACAGTCTTCGTTACCTCATATAGTGGTTACCTTTTCGCCCTCGATTCCGACAGCGGAGAAGTCCGGCGTCGCTACACGACCAAAGGCGGTTATTGGCCGTCTTCCCCAGTGGTTGCCGATGGCATCGTGTACGCCCCAACCAACTACGGCTACCTCCATGCGTTGGATGACGACAGCTTGACGTTGCTCTGGCGCTTCAAGGCAAGCGACAGTTCGGGTTTCTCTCCCGCCGTAGCCGATGGCGTTGTTTACGTCGGCTCGGGTGACGGCCACGTCTACGCCCTCGATGCGGCCAGCGGCCAGGAACGCTGGCGCTTCAGACCGGACGCATTCCCCCGCACAGACCCGGCAGTCGCCGAGGGGGTCGTCTATGTCGGCTCCATTGACGGCCATCTGTACGCGCTCGATGCCGACAGCGGCGCAGAACTCTGGCGCTTGAGCACCCGCGAAACGCTCGATACCGCACCGGCCGCCGCCGATGGCGTAGTATACGTTGTCGCAGGCGATAGGTTCGTGATCGCCTTGGACGCCGCCGGCGGCGAGGAACTCTGGCGCCATCCACTATACGGCCATGGGCATAGGCCGCCTGTCGTGGCTGATGACGTTCTCTATATCACCTCCTTTTGGGACTATGTACTCGCTTTGGACGCCTCTACCGGTGAAGAACTCTGGCGCTTCGAGGAGGGTGATACGGAATCAAGACCGACCGTGGCCCAAGGTGTGGTATATGTTAGCGCCAGCAGCCCGGAGGGCCTGTACGCCCTGGATGCTGCGAGCGGACAGGTGCTCAGGACTTACAATACCGGCCGCTTTGGCTCCGACTCTCAGACAGTGGCTGACGGCGTCGTCTACGCCAGCGCAAGTGAAGGCTACCTGTACGCGCTCCCAGGTGTGACCTCGTCCTTGCCGCAGCCGGCCGCGCAACAGCCTGCAGGCGAAAGTGAACCGCAGTCCGTTTCGCTTTCGCTTCTCTGGCGTTACCAGGCTGACGCCCCTGTGACGACCGCGCCAGTCGTCATTGATGGTGTCGTCTACTTCGGAGCCTACGCGCGCGGCGGGGCCGACGAAACGCCTGTCGGAAGCCTCTACGCGCTTGATGCCGCCGGCGGAGAACTGCTCTGGCAGCATGAACCCGCGCCGGCCACCGGTTCCGCTCCAGTTGTGGACGGGGACGTCCTGTTCTACGGCTCAGCTGCAGGGCGTTTGATTGTGCTCGACACGACTACCGGAGAGCGACTCTGGGACAACGATTTCATCGAAGATTACGCCCAAGTGCTGTTCACGTCAACGCCTGTCGCCTCCGGGGGCGTGGTCTATTATCTGCCCGAAAGCGGACGCCTGGAGGCGCTGGACGCGGCAAGCGGGGAGCAACTCTGGCTTTTCGATACCGGGCCGCTCCTGCTTCGTTCTTCGCCCCTCCTCTCTGACGGTGTGATCCATGTCGATGCGCCCGATGGCATACTGTACGCCCTCGATGACGCCACCGGCGAGGTCACCCAGCGTTTCGTGACCAGCAACACCAGTCCCCTTCATGGTTCCATCATTGCTGTAGACAGGAACATTCTGTACGCGATCTCATCTGCGGGATACTTGCATGCAATGAATAGAGCAAGCGGGGAACTGCTTTGGCGCAAAGAGGTAAGCGGAACGGAATTCTACTTCCCCTCCTCCCCGTTTTCTCTGGCCTCCCTGGTTGCCGCCGAAGGTATTGTGTACGTCACCTCCACGGAGGGCCATATAAATGCGTTCGATGCAGAAACCGGAACCACGCTCTGGCGCTACGCGCTGGACTTTGGCATAACCTCTGCCAGGTCACTGGCCGCAGGCGTGCTCTATGTCACCTCCATCGACGGCAATCTCTACGCGCTGGATGCCGCCGACGGCGAACTGCTCTGGCGCAATGAGCTAGAAGAAACCAGTTTCACCGCCCCGACAGTGGTCGACGGCGTTATCTACCTCGGATCCGTCGATGGCTCTCTTTACGCGCTCAAAGTCCCGCAAGCGGAGGGCGCGCCGGTCGCCGCGCAACAGCCCCCGCCGCAAGAGGAAGTGCAGACCCCTTCCCCTGACCTTCTATGGCGCCACAAAGTAGACGGCGCCATAGTTACGCCCGCAACGGTGAATGCCGGCGTGGTCTACATCGGCTCCGCGGCTTTGCAAGGCATGGGCTTCGGCGACGGGCAGCTCTACGCCCTTGACGCCGCCAGCGGCGAACTGCTCTGGCAGCGCTCCCCCACCCCGGCCCTGAACTCTTCTCCTATAGTGGAGGAGGGCGTGATCTATTACGGCTCAGCTGGAAGCCGCCTCTATGCGCTGGACGCTGCCAGCGGCCAGCCACTTTGGAAAGACGTTCTTGTCGAAAATCCCTTCATAAGGAGGTCCTATACACCGGTCGCGGCCTCAGGAACTCTCTATTTCCTGTCAGGTCATGGCGCCCTGGATGCGCTGGACGCAGCGACCGGCAAACGACTCTGGCGCTTCAACACTGGGCAAAGCCTGTTCCGCACCTCTCCTCTGTATGATGACGGCGTGGTCTATGTTGATGCTCGAGGTGGCGTCATGGTCGCCCTCAATGCCTCCACCGGGAAACTCATCCGGCAGTCCGCAACCAGCGGCCAGCAGATTGCCAAAACCATAGTGCATGACGGCGTCCTGTTCGTGGTCTCCACTGATCAGCAGCTGTATGCTCTGGACATAGGCAGCGCCGAACTGCTTTGGCGTCAGCACGTAGGAGGAACATTAGGCTCCGATTTAGCTATATCCGGGGAAGCCGTTTACGTTAGCTCGCAAAGTGGCGAAATTCATGCGCTCGACGCGGTGACCGGGACTCCGCTCTGGCGCTTCCAGATGGAAGATGCAACACTTTCCACTCTGTCAGTTGCCGCCGGGACGGTCTACGTCGGCTCGCGCACCGGCGACCTCTACGCGCTGGAGGCCACAGGGGGCGAGCTACTGTGGCGCTATGCGATTGGCGGAGTTGGATTCTCATCCCCGGCCGTGGTCGACGGCGTGGTCTACGTTGGCTCCGCGGACGGCTACCTGTACGCGCTCAAAGCGCCGCAGTGATCTTCGTCCCAACCTGCCTGGTTGAAGAGGAGCCAGGAATCCTCTCGGCTCTACTCCTCACTCCGTTTGCGACTCGTTAACATGAGCGCTACACAAGGGAGAACCGTTTCTGATGACAAATAAACGATCGAATCTGGTATATCTGTTCCGTCTGCTGCCGATCTGGGGGGCTATGTTGCTCCTGGCTGGATGCCCGCCGCCGGCGCCCCGAACTGTGTATCACTCGACGGAACTGCTCTGGAGCTACGCGACGGGCGACAGCGTGGAAACAACACCGGCTGTGGTGGATGGCGTCGTCTATTTCGGCTCTACCGATCACCACGTCTACGCCGTCAATGCCGCCAGCGGCGAGCTTTTGTGGCGCTACGAGACGGATGGCCCCGTCTTTTCCTCGCCCACCGTGGCGGATGGCACTGTCTTTGTCGGCTCCGACGATCACCACTTGCACGCGTTGAACGCCGCCAGCGGGGAACTGCTCTGGACCTACGAGACGGGAATTCTGCGCCAACAGTTTGGTCCAGGGCCACAGGTGCGTTCCACACCAGTGGTAGCCGCGGGCATGGTCTACTTCGACTCAGGAGATGGCAACCTGTATGCCCTCGACGCCGTGACCGGAGACCTGCGCTGGCATGCCGCGCCGGGGGATGTGGTATCTTCCTCCCCCAATGTAATGAATGGGGTCGTGTATATCGGCGGCGGGGATGAACATCTATACGCTCTCGATGCCGCGAGCGGAGAGACCCTTTGGCGTTACGCCATCAACAGTAGTGTATATCGCAGCCCGGCCATGTCGGAGGGCGTTGTGTACGTCAGTTCTGTGGACTGGTCCTCCAAGGACCAATATATTCGCGTGTACGCGCTTCAAGCCGACTCCGGGGAACAGATCTGGAGTACCAGGATAGGGGCTGGAATAGGGGATGTGGACTCTACGCCGATCGTAGCCGGGGGCGCTGTGTACGTCGCAAGCAGAGTCGGAATCTACGCGCTGGACGCCGCCACCGGAGAACTGCTCCAGAACTTTCAGACTATTTGGTCGGAATCAGCCCCGAGCGTAGTCGATGGCGTGGTCTATGCCGGTGACGTCTTCGCGCTGAGTGCCGACAGCGGAGAAGTTATCTGGCACAACGAAATAGACAAAGACCAGAAATCTATCTGGACAGGCATAGGCGTTCACCCCGCTCAGACGGTGGTTAACGGAGTCGTCTATGTTGGCTCAAACGATGGCCACATCTACGCACTGGCCGCCACGACCGCCGCATCGCTACAGGAGGCAGCGCAGCATCCGTCAGAGGAAAGTGTAGAGGCCGGGCACGAATCCGTAAACGCGCTCTGGCGCTTCCGGACGAACGGTAGTGTGGACGCCTCCCCCAGCGTGGTCGATGGCACAGTCTACGTCGGCGCAGTGGACGAGCACCTCTACGCCCTCGACGCCGCCAGCGGAGAGATGCGTTGGCGCTACAAGACAGGGGGCCGCGTCGCCTCCCAGGCTGCGGTGGTCGATGGTACGGTCTACCTCGGCTCGGGAGACGGCAACGTCTACGCCCTCGATGCCGCCAACGGAGCGATGCGCTGGCGCTATGCGACAGGCAAGGAAGTTTACTCCTCCCCGGCTGTGGCCGAGGGCGTGGTCTACTTCGGCTCCTCCGATGACTACATCTATGCGCTGCAAGCCTCCAACGGGGAACTGCTTTGGCGTTTCCAAACCAGCGCGCCTGTAATCTCCTCCCCTACCGTCCACGAAGGCGTTGTCTACATAGGAGCCGGGGAGACGAATGGGAGCGGTCCAGCCGAGAACGGCCTTGTGTATGCGTTGGATGCTACCAGCGGCGACAAGCTCTGGCAGTTCAGTGCAGAGGCAAGAGTCCACTCCTCTCCGGCCGTTGATGACGGTGTGGTTTACATCGGCTCACATGATGGCCGCGTCTACGCTCTCGATGCCGCCAATGGAGAGTTGCTCTGGCGCTATCAGACAGAGGATTGGGTCCTTTCTACTCCGGTGGTGGCTGACGGCGTGGTCTACATCGGCTCCTTCGATGACCACATTTACGCTCTCGACGCGGCCAGCGGCAACCTGCTCTGGCGCTATCGCACAAACGAGATCGTCTTCTCATCCCCGGCCGTGGCTGACGGCGTGGTCTACATCGGCTCCTTCGATGGCCACATCTACGCCCTCGATGCCGCCAGCGGCAACCTGCTCTGGCGCTACCGCACTTACGATGTCGTCTTCTCCACCCCGGCGGTGGTTGACGGCGTGGTCTATGTCGGCTCCGACGATGGCCACATCTACGCCCTCGATGCGACAAGGCGCATCCCATCCCAGGCCGCAGAACAGACTCTGGCCCTGCGGCCCCCGCCGTACAGCGAACAAGGTCGAGGTTCTGCAGAATATCTCTGGCGTTTTCCCATCGGGTACCCCAGCTCCGCTCCCACTGTGTTGAATGGCACAGTCTATGTCAGCTCAGAGGATGGCCACCTCTACATCTTGGATGCCGCCAGCGGAGATGCCCGCGGTCGGTTCGCCACGGGCAACAAATTGGGGTCCGCTCCGGTTGTTGTCGGAGATGTGGCTTACTTCGCAACCGTCGATGGCTTCCTCCACGCCCTGGACATCTCCAACCTGGCTCTGCTTTGGCGCTATAAGACCGGAGATGAGACCGGCTCCTCACCCGTCGTTTCCGATGACGTGGTCTACGTCGGCTCAGCCGACGGACATGTCTATGCGCTGGATGCCGCCGGCGCAGAACTGCTCTGGCGCTACCGGCCGGACCCCGCAACACGCACTGGACCGGCGGTGGCGGAGGGCATAGTTTACGTCGGCTCCGATGATGGCCACGTGTACGGCCTGGACACTGCTAACGGCGAGGAACTTTGGCGCTACAAGACCGGCGCCGCGGTCAAGTCCGCGCCGGCCGCAGTCGAGGGCGTTGTCTACGTCAGTTCCGACGATGACTGGGTCTACGCGCTGGACGGCGCAAGCGGCGCGCTGCGCTGGCGGCAGTGGTTAGGCGATGGCATAGATTTCTCTCCTATCGTGGTTGACGGCGCGGTCTATCTCGGCTCCAGAGAGGACCACGTATTCGTCCTGGATGCCGCCAGCGGCAAGGAACTGTGGCGGTTCCACGTGAAACAGTCTGTCACCTCCTCCCCGACTGTGGCTGACGGCGTGGTCTACTTTGGCGCCTGGTCTTGGGATCTCGACCAGAGTACTCTCTACGCAGTGGATGCCGCCAGCGGAAAGAGGCGCAAACTTTACGACATCTACAGACCCGTCTCTTTCTCTCCGGTTGTGGTGGACGGCGTGGTCTACGTCAGTTCAGATGACGGCTACCTGTACGCGCTCAAAGTCCCGGAATAATGTCCGTCCCAGGATGCCGAACAGCCGTCTGTGCAGTAACGCAAATGAGGATATAATTCCCCCATACCGGCCGGCAACACCACAGTGACCTATCCCCCGACTATTCAATTGCCGCCAAGTGGCCGACAGATGGCGTCGGCGGCAATCGAAAGGATTGACAATCATGGAACCACTGCGCTGGGGTGTCCTTTGGGGCAGCGGAGCAGTTGCGCACATGAATCGCAAGCGCACGCGGGGCAGACCTGTCCTCCGGTGTCTCAGCGCCGTCTGCATGACGATCTCTCTTTTCATCCTGGCGGCCTGCGGCGTCCAGGAGACCCGAGGGGTCCAGGAGTCGTTCACAGTTCCAGGAACACCCAGACCCCTCTCTTGCGAAATCTTTACCGAGTTCCCCTGGCACGAGTTCAGTTTCGGAGTCGATTTGCCCGCCGATGTCTCCTCCATCGCGGTCAACTCCTGGGGAATTGAACAGGATCAGTTTCGTTTTACAAATCTGTATAGGGATAAACTCAGCGTCGAATGGAGTGGCAGCCATGGCCGACGCGAGGTCAACTATTCGGCGTTGTTCGGCGTAGAGAGGCAACTCGAACGCATTGACGTAACGTGGAATCCGCCCGCTACCGCGGCCCAGGTGATCGACTGCTTGGGCGCTCCTCGGCACTACAGCGCCTATTATGGTCCTAGCCACCATGAGGCCATATTACATCTGGATCTCTGGTACCCGGGCAAAGGATATTCTGTCCACCAGGCCTTTTATACGCTTGTCACACCTCCCCACCCGGTTGAACCTGCGCTGCGGATTGATGGCTTTCGCGTAACTGCACCGACCCGACTTGAGCATTCCACTCCCAGCCTCTACGCTGCCGGTTATGACCCTCTTGGAGCAGCCTATGAAATATGTCGACTCAGGTCGTGGCCAGGATCCTTAGAGGCCATTGAAGCGAATGACGAAGATCCGCGCTGCGAGTAACCAGTTCAATTGAGATCTGTGGCGGTCAACTTTCAGTTCTCAGCAGGACGCAGCGCGCTGTACAAGGCCAACCTGCAATACTCAGATAAGAGGGACTGACCCGCTGATGAATGCCAAAACAAAACGCCTACGCCGGTTGTTGTTCCATCTTCTTGGCGGTATCGCCTTCGCCCTGGCCGTCAACGCGTCTCTTGCCGACACCGCATACGCGTTGGAAAAATCGACCGCAGGCCCATCCAACTCTGTTGCCCAGCAGACGCCACCTCTAGCCGAAACCGAGCACGGTCCCCCAGAACTGCTGTGGAGCTACGCCACCGGCAGCTCTGTGCATTCCTCGCCCACAGTTGTGGAAGGCGTACTCTATGTCGGCTCGATGGATGGCCACCTTTACGCGCTTGATGCCGCGACCGGAGAGCTCCGCTGGCGGCACGCCACCGGCCATGGCTTCATCTCCTCCCCGACAATAGCTGAGGGAGTCGTCTACATCGGCTCAAATGACGGCCACGTGTACGCGCTGAACGCTGCCAGCGGGGACCTGCTCTGGCGTTACACCGCCGGCGGCGCCGTCTATTCCTCGCCCACGGTAGCGGGGGGTGTACTTTATTTCGGCTCAATGGACAACCACGTGTACGCCCTGGATGCCGCGACCGGGGAGCTTCGCTGGCGCTACGACACGGAATACGTCATTCTTTCTTCGCCGACCGTTGCAGGGGGAGGTATCTACATCGGTACGAGAGCTGGCATGCTCGCCCTGCATGAGGTCAATGGAACGCTTTTCTGGCTTTTCCATGACCCATATGGCACGGTGACCTCCTCGCCGACGGTGGCAGAGGGCATGATCTACTTTGGTTCCGGGGATGGATTGGTGTACGGCCTGAATGTTTCGACCGGGGAACTTCGCTGGTATTACGTAGCGGACACGACAGGCCACAAAAGGAGAATCCATTCCTCCCCGGTCGTGGTTGACGGTGTTGTGTATATCGGCGCCGTGCTGAACAACGTGCATGCGTTCGATGCTGCTACTGGAGAGGTTCTTTGGAAATACGCCACAGACCATACCGTGAACTCCTCCCCGGCGGTCGCGGACGGCGTCCTTTACGTCGGCTCCGATGACGGCCATCTCTACGCCCTCGATGCCGCCGACGGCACTCTGATCTGGCGCCACAAGACGGATGGCCCGGTGCTTTCCTCCCCGGCAGTGGCTGAGGGCACGGTCTACGTCGGCTCCGCGGACGGCCACATCTACGCGTTGGCCGCAGCGACCCCGCCCGAGCCGGCAACGGAACTACCAACTGAGCAGGAGCCGACCGAACAAAAGCCCTCCGAAACTTCCGCCCCCGCAAAGCCCCCGGCGCAGAAGGTCTCCCCACAACTGCTTTGGAGCTTCGAGAAAGATGGTTGTGCCTGCAGGACAGCCCCCCCGGTTGTCAGCGACGGAGTTGTGTACCTTGGTTATGATGACGACATATACGCTATTGATGCCGCCACTGGGGACCCTCTCTGGCGCTTCGATACAGGGGGTTGGGCGTACTTCACGCCGGCGGTGGCTGATGGACTGGTGTATTTTGGCACGTACTACGACGACAACTTTGTCTACGCGCTGGACGCCGCCACGGGAGAAGTCCGCTGGCGCTACGAAACAGGGCATAAGATCTATTCTTCACCCACTGTCGTCAATGGCATTGTCTACATTGGCGCGAACGACGGCTACCTGTACGCGTTGCACGGAGACAGCGGGGAACTGCACTGGCGCTACTTTACAGCCGGCCCGGTCGAGTCCTCGCCGACCGTGGTTGACGGAGTGGTCTATGTCGGTTCCGGCGATGGCCACCTGCACGCGGTGGATGCCGACAGCGGACAGTTGCTTTGGCGCACATGGACCGGCGGCATCAGGAAATCGAGTGCGGCGGTGGCCGGGGGCGTGGTTTATGTCGGTTCACTGGATGGGCACCTATACGCCCTGAATGCCGCCAACGGAGAACTGATTTGGCGCTACAAGGTCGAATACCTCAACGCCTTATTCAAGGTGGATTCATCGCCAGTGGTGGCAGAGGGTGTCGTCTACTTTGCCGCGGCCAACGGGCATCTGTATGCCCTGGACGCCGCCACAGGAGAATTCTTCTGGGAACGGTATGTCGGCGCCGAAAGCTCAATCTCCTCACCATCCGTGGTGGATGGCGTGATCTACGTCGGTTCCAGTGGCACACTGTACGCTATGGACGCGGAAAGTGGAGATACTCTTTGGCAATATCATGTAGGCAACGAACGGGTTCCCACCCCGGCAGTGGTAGATGGCATCGTCTACACTGGCTCCAGACTTGTGTACGCTCTGGAGGTCAAGCCGCCTCCGCCACCGGCCAGATAATCTGGCGTATCACCACAGACGATTTGATAACTGCCGCACCGGTCGTGACGGTTGGCGTCGTATAGGTCGGCTCACATGGTGGATACCTATACGCGTTCGTTACGGAAAGGGGGAAGGAACTCTGGCGCTACAAGACAGGCGATTCCGTCAACTTTCCTCCCGCGGTGGCGCAAGGTGTGGTCTACGTCAGTTCTCTGGACGGCTACCTGTACGCGCTCAGGGCGCCGCAGCCTCCTCTGTCCCAGGCTGCCGAACAGCCGCCTGCGCAGTAACGCAAATAGGGGTACAATTCCCCAAAACCATCCGCCAACACCACAAGGACCCATCCGCCGACGGGTGCATCCGAGATTATTGCATATCCCCCTGGGATCGCGGGGGGTGCGGTCCATATTTGGGGAATCACCCCTGGGAACGCGGGCGTCTCGCCCGCACCCGGCGTAGCTGACAAGATAGGGCGAGAAGCGCGCCAAATATCCTGGATACACCCATCTGCCGTGCCTGTCACCTGCCAAAACTGAAGTGTGGTATAATACCTCTGTGCATCGGTCAGGCAAAGCCAACCCCCGTTGCACGCCTTGGCCGCCTGCCAACAGCGCCAGCCTCCGTTAACGCGAAAGAACGTTTCATTTCGTATAGTAGTCATGGGGGGGGGGGGGGTAAAGCGGACAAAGCGGACATTTTTGCAAGAAATTTCCTGAAATCCACCCCCTGACAGGCCGCTCACACAGCGATTCTCGCGTCACGACCCAAAATCCGGGACCCACACCAATTCGCTGCCCGCGCCCCAAAATGAAATCTCGTCCCCAGCTTTTTGGGGCTATCCGAATTTCTTAACTGGCGGGTGAACGCGTCCTGATATGCTGGCAAATGCGCCTGCGCTTTAGTCACAACCCATCCCCATGTCCCGAAGGCCACAACCCAGACAACGACTGCGCAAAAATCCTGGATGTACCCCCGCCGACGAGAGGATTGACAACCATGGAAACATTGCCTTCGGGCGCTCTCTGGGCCAAAGAAGCGGCAGAGAATGCAATTCGCACACGCGCCCGGGTCCAACTTGCCTTCCTCCTTACCCTTATTCTCATCCTGTCAGGTTGCGAAAGTGACCTGATCCCGCCCACGGTCCGCAACGTGCAACCACTTTCCTGCGATATCTTCACGCAGTCCCGCTGGAAAGAGTTCAGGTTCGGCGTCGATTCCCCTACCGACGTCGTCGCCAAGGCGTCAAACTTGTGGGGAATTGAGCAGGAGCAGATTCAATTCTCATCGATGTACCAGGGCGGGGATTTGGGATGGAGCAGCAGGTTAAGTGGACGCGATGTCAGCTATTCGGCCTGGTTTGGCGAAGAACGGCAACTGATCGCAATTCGTGCCTACTGGCGGAAACCATTCGCCACTCTGTTCCAGGTGATCGATTGCCTTGGCGCGCCCGACCTGTACAGCGCTCGCTATGAACTCGATAATGAGCCCCAGCTTGATCTGCAACTCTGGTATGTTGAAAGGGGATTCAGTTTCAATCATTACTCCTATCCACGTAACAAGACACACCCGCCGATCAAGCCTGCGCAGCGGATAGATGGTTTCAGCGTTGCCGCGCCACTTCCTTTCAATCGGGCCTTCCCCGATCTCTATGCAGCCGGAGGTGATCCTGTTCGGTCGGCGAATGCGTTGTGTCTCATAAAACCGTGGCCAGGCTCGATCGAGGCGATTGAAGTCACCTGGTTTGACAACGATTCCCGATGCCTGATGCCATCGCGCCTATTCTGGTAACGAAGCCGGCGGCGTGGGAAGAGTCGCAGACCGCGATCCGCTCCATGTCGCTTGTCTTGCCCCTCTGCCCAAGTTACGTTTCGCGCAGCACCAGATAGTCGAAGGAAAGCACCCGCCATGCCTGTAAATTCGAAACACGCGCGCCGGATGCTGCCGCTGATTTGTGGAGGAATCGCTCTCCTGCTGCTCTGCGGCGGCTTTGCTCACGGGACGGTACATGCTCTGACGCCGCCCGTCCCCGGCCCGGAAAGCGCGGCAGTCCCGGCCCCGTCCCAGCCAGAGGCGCAACAGTCTCCGCCGCAGGCCGTAGCCGAGAAGGAAGCGGCCCAATTGCTCTGGCGCTTTGCCACCGGCGGCGCTGTCCATTCCTCGCCTACGGTGGCGGAGGGTGTATTGTATGTCGGTTCGATGGACGGCTACGTCTACGCGCTCGATGCCGAGAGCGGAGAACTCCGCTGGCGGCATCCAACGGGCCAGGGTTACATCTCCTCACCCACCGTCGTTGAAGGCGTCGTATACATTGGTTCGCAAAGAGGCTTCCTGTACGCGCTGGATGCCGAGAGCGGAGAAAAGCTTTGGCGCTACGCCGCGGAAGGGCCGGTCTATTCTTCGCCAGCGACGGCAAACGGCGTGGTCTATTTCGGCTCCATGGCCGGTCATCTCGACGCCGTAAATGCCGCGAACGGGGAACGCCTCTGGCGCTACGCCGCCGACAGCGCGATCCTCTCTTCGCCGGTTGTGGCAGAAGGTGTAGTCTACGCCATCGCACTCTATGGCCTGCTCTACGCCTTCGATGCCGCCAGCGGAACGCAACTCTGGAGCCGGACAGCGCGCGGCGGAGCCTCCTCCACGCCGGCGGTCGCGGACGGCCGGCTCTACGTTGGCTCCAGAAATGGGCACCTGTACGCCCTCGACGCCGCGGCAGGTGGGCTGCTCTGGCGCTTCCCGGCAAGCGTGTTAGAAAGTGGCCAATATACCAATCTGCACTCCTCTCCCCTTGTGGTTGACGATGTTGTCTATGTCGGCTCTGGCCATGACCACGTGTACGCCCTGGACGCCGCCAGCGGCGCAGTGCGATGGGCCTACACCACCGACCATGGCGTGAATTCCTCGCCAGCCGCCGCCAATGGCGTGGTTTACGTCGGCTCCGATGGCGGCCATCTCTATGCGCTGGACGCGGGCGACGGCACATTGCGCTGGCGCTACAAAACGGACGGCCCCGTGCTTTCCTCTCCGACCGTCGCAGAGGGCGCGGTCTATTTCGGCTCAAGCGACGGCCACGTATACGCCCTGGCTGCCGCAACCCCGGCGCCGCAAGTTCCCGAACAAGATGCTGCCGCCGAAACAGTCGCCGCCTCCCTCGAACCGCTCTGGCGTTTCAGGACAGGCGACCGCGTGGATTCGTCTCCCGCAGTGGCGGACGGAGTCGTCTACATCGGCTCGATGGACAGCCACATCTACGCCCTGGCTGCCGCCGAGGGCGAACTGCGCTGGCGCTACGCCACAGAAGATCGCATGAGCTCGACCGCCGCTGTCGTTGACGGCGTGGTCTACGCCGGTTGCGGAGCCGGGTTCATCTATGCCCTGGATGCCGCCAACGGGGAACTGCTCTGGCGCTATCAAACAGACGGGGAAGTTTACTCTTCGCCGGTTGTGGCCGCAGGTGTGGTCTACGTCGGTTCCGGGGATGGACACCTCTACGCGCTGGATGCCACGAGCGGGGAACTGCGCTGGCGTTTCCGGGCAGGCGTTCCTGTCTATTCGTCCCCCGCCGTTGGCGAGGGCGTCGTATACGTCGGCTCGGGCGACACCGATATGCTCGACCACACCGAGTACGGCCATGTCTATGCGCTGGACGCGGCCAGCGGTGAGATGCTCTGGCGGTTCGATGCGGAAGGGCGAGTGCTTTCCTCGCCCGCACTGGCCGGCGGTGTGGTCTACATTGGCTCTAACGATGGCCGCGTCTATGCACTGGATGCCGCCAACGGAGTTGAGCGCTGGCGCTACCAGACGGACGACGCGGTGGATTCGTCACCGACCGTGGACGGAGGCGCAGTCTATGTCGGTTCCGCCGATGGTCATCTCTACGCGCTCGATGCCGCCAACGGAGACCAAATCTGGCGCTACCAGACAGGCCATTCAGTCGACTCCTCGCCGACGGTGGCCGATGGGACTCTATATGTCGGTTCGTTCGATCACCATGTATACGCCCTCGATGCTGCCAACGGCGCGCTGCGCTGGACCTACCGTACCGGCGCCGCTGTCTTCTCTTCTCCTTCCGTGGTTGAAGGGGTAGTCTACATCGGCTCTGACGATGGCAGCTTCTATGCCCTCAGCACAGACGTCTCGCCTGCGATGTCGACCATGCCCCGGTTGGAGGCCGCGCAGCCTGCGACAGAGCCGATTACAACGCGCCAGGTGAGACGTGCGCGCCCTCGCCTGCGCTGGCAAACCGAGACATATCAGACATCCTCGTCGCTGACTGTGGCCGATGGCATCGTCTACTGGGGCGATGAGGATGACTACGTGCATGCAGCGGAAGCCGCCACCGGGAAGCAGCTCTGGCGCTTCAATACCGGATTCTGGGTGCTGTCTACTCCGGTCGTGGCTGACGGGCTGGTCTTCTTCGGCGCCGACGAAAACCTGGTGTACGCTCTCGATGCCGTGACCGGCGAAACTCGCTGGCGCTATGAGACCGGAGACAGCGTGCTGCATGCTACCCCCGCGGTCGCAGACGGTGTCGTCTACATCGGCTCTTATGACGGCAACCTATACGCCTTGAATGCAGCGACCGGAGAACTGCGCTGGCGCTACTTTACAGCCGGTAAGATCGACGCCACCCCGGCTGTTCATGACGGCGTCGTATACCTCGGATCCTGGGATGGTCATCTGCACGCCTTGGACGCCGGCAGCGGGGAGCTGCTCTGGCGCGCCGCGACGGGCAGCATCCGCGATTCCTCGCCCGCGGTGGCCAATGGCGTCGTCTATGTAGGCTCCGCAGATGGGCACCTCTACGCGCTCGATGCCGCCAGCGGGGAACGCCTCTGGCGCTACAACGCCGTGCTCAGCATCGACACGTCCCCGGCCGTGGCTGACGGGATCGTCTACCTCGGCCTTTCTGATCGCTACATTTACGCCTTCGACGCGCGCAGGGGAGAATTGCTCTGGCGCCACGCGACCGACGGTAGCGCCCTTGGATATCGGTCTGATGGCAAGGTCGTTACCTCGCCGACGGTGGTGGATGGCGTCGTCTACGTCGCCTCCGATGACAATAACGTCTACGCCGTGGATGCGGCCAGCGGAGAACGCCTTTGGAAACACAGTGTAGGCTACGGTTATGTCTCCGGCCTGACGGTTGCGGATGGCAGTCTCTACGTCGGCGGATTTGGCGTCCAGGCCCTGGAGATCGCGGAAGACGATGCACATTCTCAACTGCTCTGGCGACATACGACTGGCAGTCCGGTTCATGCCCCGCCGGCGCTTGCGAGCGGAGCGATCTACATCAACGCTGAAGATGGCACCGTTTATGCGCTCGATTCAGCCAGTGGAGACCTCCTCTGGCGCTACCAGACCGGGGGCGTGCGCCCCACTCCTCCGCTTTTTGAGGAGGAGGACGGTTTCGGCACAACTCTTGCGCACCTTTACTTTGAGGATCCGCTGACCGCTGAGTTGCGGTGGCAATACGCCACAGGCAGCGCTTTATACTCCTCGCCAGCGGTGTCGGACGGCGTCGTTTACGTCGGCTCCGGCGTCAGTCTTTTCGCCCTGGACGCTGCCAGCGGAGAGCTACTCTGGCGCTACCAGACCGGCGCTGACGATCTTGTCTCCCCGGTTGTGGCGGAGGGAACCGTTTACGTCGGCGGCGCGGACAATCTCTACGCGTTGGATGCCGCCGACGGAGACCGGCGCTGGCGCTTCCAGGCCCGCGGCTATCTGCTCACCCCTCCAGTTGTGTCAGAGGGCCTCGTCTACGCCGTAGCCGGGGATGAAAATAATCATGGTCACGTCTACGCGCTGAATGCCGCCACCGGCCAGGTAATCTGGCGTATCACCACAGACGAACTGATACTTGCACCGCCGGTCGTGACGGCTGGCGTCCTATTCGTCGGCTCACATGGCGGATACATATACGCGCTCGATGCGGGTTCGGGCAAGGAACTCTGGCGTCACTTTACGGACTCAATCGTCTATGATGCACAGGTCGTGGTCGACGGCGTGGTGTACGGCGGCCTGCATTCGGGAGACCTGTACGCCCTCGATGCCGGGACGGGCGACAAACTCTGGAGTTTCGATTCAGGCCTTGGCGCGTTGTTCTCGCCGGCAGTGGTCAATGGCGTGGCGTACGGCGGCACAGTTGGCGGTCCCCTCTACGCTCTCGATGCCGAGACCGGAAACGTCCTTTGGCACTCCGCCACACCCTATGGCGTTGCTTCCGCGCCGGTGGTGGTTGACGACGCCGTCTACTACGCGGCCACTGGGGATAGCAATGTGTACGCTTTGCGCCTTTCTAACGGGGAAGAGCTCTGGCGCTACGCCCCAAACAGTGGCACCGCGTCTTCCCTGACAGTAGTCGAGCATGTCGTGTATGTCTTCTCCTATGACGGAGACGTGAACGCCTTGCGCGCCGAAGCAATAAACCCGCCTTAGTCTGCAAGGCAATGAGCGAGGAGAAAGAACATCTCTCCCCCTCACTTCTCACTGAGGGGTATGAACCTGAAAAGAAAGGACTGACAATCATGGCAACATTGACTTCGGGAACTCTCTTGGCCAGAGAAGCGGCAGCGTATGCGAGGCGCACGTGCGGCCGGCTTGCCCTGCTGCTCGCCCTTCTCTTCATTCTGGCGGGCTGCAGGCCGATACCGGATCCAGCCACGATGGCCACACCCCTACCGGCAGAGGAGCAACCGGCCGTGCAGGAGACCCGTGCAGAGAGGCTATTGAAGGAAGGCGCCCCGGAACTGCTCTGGATTTACCAGCCCGATGAGCCGGAATACACGCCAGAAGGACGCCCGCTGTTTCTTGCGCGCGCGCTGGTCGGCGGAACGGTCTACGTCGGCGCGCCGGACGGCTACATCCATGCCCTGCACCCTGATAGCGGAGAACGCCTCTGGAGCTACCAGGCCGGCGGCAACGTGCATGCCTCGCCCGCCCAGATCGGAGACACTGTGTTCTTCGGCTCGGAGGACGGCAACCTGTACGCCCTCGACGCAGCCGGCGGAGAACTGCTCTGGCAGCACGGGACCGAACTCCCCGCCTACCGGGTCATCGCGGAAGACGGCGTCGTCTACTTCAATACGGGTGGCAGCATCATCTACTCGCTGGATCCTGTGAGCGGTGAGGAGGTCTGGCGCGGTGGGATCGACATCGAGAACCTCTCCCTCAGAGCGGTGGTCGAGGGTGTGGCCTATGCCGTGGCAGGCGATAAACTGTATGCGCAGGATGCCGCCAGCGGTGAATTGCTTTGGAGCTACGCGGCCGACGACAGATTTTTGGGCTTAAAAGCGGCAGAAGGCGTGGTCTACTTCACTACCTACGGCAATCATGTCTACGCACTGGATGCCGCCAGCGGGCAGGCGGTCTGGAGTGCCACTACCGGTAGCTTGGTCACCGCCTCGCCGATGGTCGCCGAAAACGTAGTCTACGTCGCTTCACACGACAGTCACTATTACGCACTGGCTGCCGACACAGGCGACGAACTCTGGCGCCACGACGCAAAGACCAGTATATTCTCCTCCCCGCTCGTGGCCGATGGCGTCCTGTACGGCGGCTCTATAGAAGGACCCCTGTTCGCATTGGATGCGAAGACCGGGGAGGAACTCTGGCACTATGACTCAGGCCACGGCGCGGTTGGAACGCCCAAGTTGGTTGATGGTGTTGTCTACTTTGGCACAAATTGGAGCCTTATCTTCGGCGTTGACAGCGAAACCGGAGAGGAACTCTGGCGCTACGAGACGGAGAGCGGCGCCATGAGCTTTCTGACGGCAGACGAGGGCGTCATCTACGCTTTCTTTTACAGCGGCGATGTGAACGCGTTATTGCCAAGAATCGATCGGGAAAGCGAGTGAAATGAAATAGGCATGGCGCACGCTCAGCCATTGCGCGCGGCGGGCGCTACCCGTCGCGGCGCATCAGGCTGAAGCTCTGCGCTGTCGGGCCGCCGTCGGGCGCGTTGGCCAGGAACAGCGCCAGCGGGGCAACGTCCTCCGGCTGCTTTAACCACTCACCGTCCCAAAGACTCGGTTCATCCGCGGACGGGGCGGAGGTCATCGCCGTATGCACCGGCCCCGGGATCAACTCGTTGACGCTGATGTTGTCGGCCCGCAACTCCTGGCCCAGGATGCGGGTCAACATCCACAGGCCCGCTTTGGAGACGCTGTAGGCCGAGGAGCCGGGCGCGCCGCGTCGCCCCATCCCCGAACCGATGGTGATGATCTTGCCCCCGCCGCGCGCCTTGAGATAGGGAATGGCCGCCCTGGCGCAATAGTAGGCGCCGGTCAGATTGACGGCAACCGTCTGGCTCCAGGCGGCCGGGTCGCTCTCGGCCACCGCGCTCTTCTGCGGGGAGACACCAGCGTTGATCACCAGGATGTCCAGACCGCCGAAACGCGCCGCAGTCTCGTCGACAGCCTTTTGCACCGACGCCGGATCAGCCACATCCGTGGTCACCGCCAGCGCCTGCCCGCCAACCGCCTCGATCTCGGCGACCACGGCCTCGATCTCCGAGCGCGTGCGCGCCGCGCAACAGACGGCCGCCCCGGAGTCGGCATAGGCAATGGCGATCGCCCGCCCGATGCCCCGTCCGCCGCCGGTCACCAACGCCACCTTCCCGGCCAGCGCCTGTTCTGCGTTCGTCATGTCATCAACCTCCAGAGGAGAGAGTGAAGAAGAAAGAGGAGAGAGTCACTCATGCGGGAATCTCTCCTCATCACTAACACACCGAGTCAACATCGACCTTTGATTCACTTGATCACCATGAATCAGAGCGGTTATCATAGTAGCCACGTAACTACTCAGCCTCGTCTGGGAAGTTGTTTGAAAAAGAACGGTCATCGGTTAAGAAGACCAAAAATGTCTGCCGGAAAGCGTGAATCCTCCATCTACACGCCATAATTCGCACCATTTGTGCCGTTTTGATCCGAACCTGACCTTTTCAGACAGATTCCAAACACGATTTATTACACTTGGATGACTTGGTTGCCCATTGAAAGTCGCACTTTGGGTAATGGCTGAGTAGTTACGTAGCCACAATCATTACACGAATTACGCGTCGGAGCACTAGCCACTACATGAAACGAGTCGCTCTGGAATCCACCGTAATCAGCTACGGACTGCCTTACCCGGACAACCTGAATCTGGCCCGGGAGATGGAGGGCATCATCCGCCGACACGGGGCGGTTCCGGCCACCGTCGGCGTCATCGGCGGGGAACCGATCGCCGGCCTCAGCCCGCAGCAGATCGAGCGGCTGGCGACCGCCTCCGAAACAGAGGTGCGCAAGGTGAGCCGCCGCGACCTGCCCATCGTCGTCGCCCGCAAACTGGACGGCGCAACCACCGTCGCCGCCACCATGTGGATCGCCCACCGCGCCGGCATCGAACTGTTCGCCACCGGCGGCATCGGCGGCGTTCACCGCAGTTCCACGCCCGGCCCCAGCGCCGACGTCAGCGCCGATCTGCAGGAGCTGGCGCAGACCCCCATGATCGTCGTCTGCGCCGGCGCAAAGGCGCTGCTGGACTTACCGGCCACACTCGAATACCTGGAGACGCACGGCGTTACCGTGATCGGTTACGGCGCGGAGGAGTTTCCCGCTTTCTACAGCCGTAGCAGTGGCTTGCCGGTCGATCTCTGTTGTCACTCTCCCCAGGAAGTGGCGGATATCTGGCGGGCGAAACAGGCGTTGGACCTGGAAGGGGGGCTGCTCGTGGCTGTGCCTGTGCCGGACGAGGACGAGATTCCCGCAGCGCAGATCGAACCGATTATCGAGCAGGCGCTGGCAGATGGCGGAGCCGCCGGGCTGCGCTCAGCCGAGGTGACGCCCTACCTGCTCCGGCGCATCGCCGAACTGACCGGCGACCGCAGCCTGCGCGCCAATCTGGCCCTGTTGCGCAACAATGCCCGCGTCGCAGCCGCCATCGCCGTGGCGTTGGACAGTGGCTAGGCGAGGCGTCCCGCACTAGCCACGTACCACGAGCCGCTAACTACTGAAAATCAACTTCTCGAACTCGTTCCTCTCCAGGACTTCCTGCTCCAACAGTGTCTCTGCCAGCAGACGAAGCTTGTCCTGGTTGGCCGTCAGAACATCCCTGGCCCGTGAGTACGCGGTCTCCACAATCCGGCGCACTTCGCGGTCAATGGAGCGCGCCACTTCCTCGCTGTAGGAGCGCCGCTCGCCCAGATCCATGCCCAGGAACGGGTTGGAGTCGCCCCGGACCAGCTGCATGGGACCTAATTCCTTACTCATGCCAAAACGGGTGACCATCGCCTTAGCCAACTTCGTCACCCGCTCCAGATCGTTGGCCGCGCCGGTGGTGATCTCCTCGAAAGTCAACTCCTCGGCCACACGCCCGCCCAACAGCCCGGCCAGCTCATCTTCGTACTCGGACTGGCTCTTGAGCAAGCGATCCTCATCCGGCAGCGGCATGACATAGCCCAGCGCCTGGCCGCGGCTGACCAGACTGATCTTCCCCACCGCGTCCGTATGTTCAAGCAGAGCCATCACCACCGCGTGGCCCGCTTCGTGGTATGCGACCACCCGCCGTTCTTCATCGCTGAGCACGCGGCTCTTGCGCGCCGGCCCGGCTATCACCCGTTCAATCGACTCCACCAGTTCATCCATTCCGATGGCGCGCTTGTTGCGGCGGGCGGCCAGAATCGCCGCCTCATTCAGCAGGTTTTCCAGGTCGGCGCCCACCATGCCGGGTGTCTGCTTGGAGATCACGTTCAGATCAACATCCGGTCCCAGCGGTTTGCCGCGCGCATGAACCTGCAAAATCGCCTCGCGCCCCCGCCGATCCGGTCGGTCCACCACGATCGTGCGGTCGAATCGGCCCGGCCGCAGCAAAGCCGGGTCGAGAATGTCCGGGCGATTGGTCGCGGCGATCACGATCACGGTCGTCTCGCTATCGAAGCCGTCCATCTCCACCAGAATCTGGTTGAGCGTCTGCTCCCGTTCATCGTTGCCGCCGCCCATGCCTGCGCCCCGGTGGCGGCCCACCGCGTCGATCTCATCAATAAAGATGATGCAGGGCGCGTTCTTCTTGGCCTGTTCAAACAGATCGCGCACGCGGCTGGCGCCCACGCCCACGAACATCTCTACAAATTCGGAGCCGCTGATACTGAAGAAGGGCGCGCCAGCCTCACCCGCCACCGCCTTGGCCAACAATGTCTTGCCCGTGCCCGGCGATCCGACCATCAGCACGCCTCTGGGAATGCGCGCGCCCAGGGCCGCGAACTTCTCCGGCTCCTTCAGGAACTCGACCACCTCCTGCAACTCCTGCTTGGCCTCCTCCGAACCGGCCACATCCTCAAAGGTGACGGTCGGCCGGTCCGCCTCCTCCAACTTTTTGGCGCGACTACGCCCGAACTGCATGGCCCGGTTCTGCCCGCCCCCGCCGGCCTGGCGCATAATGAAGATGAAGAAGCCGAAGATCAGGATCATCGGCAGCAGCATAATCAGCCAGCTGAAAAAGGCGCCGCTGTTGGGCGCGCGCTCTACATCGATGGGAATGGCGGACCGTTGATCCGCGGTCACGCCGAACGCTTTAAGCGAATCGAGCAGACTCTCGCCGGACTCTTTGCGGCTGCGGCGGCGTTCACTGTCGGAGATCTCGACGATGATGTCTTCCCCCTGCACGACGATCCGCTGTACAGAGCCGCTGCGCACGTAGTCGGCCACCTGGTTCAGCCCGAGCAGATTGTCGGCAGGATTCGGTGGATTGATAAAGAGGCGGTAGGCAAAAAAGATCAGGACGACCAGCAGAATCCAGATCCAACTGCGTTTGAACAGTTGCCGATACCGCTCGTTCGGGTTTTCATCCGGTGGCCGCTCGCCATCCGGTCTTTTCTCATTGTTCATCATAAGGGATTACCCCCGAAGCACGCGCCGGGCACAAATGCAGGCTACACGGGTACATGTAACATGTTACGCACCCAGTATAACAGGTGAGAGCGAATTGGTTCAGTAAGCCAGAAACCAGAGTGGAAGCGTGAGCGCTCTCTAGACGTCGGACATTGCGCCAACGCTGAGTCGCTGTGCAGGCAGTTACTGCGATGGGCGCGTTGCCGGTAGTCCTGCGTTCACAGACTTCGCAGCTGGTCTACGATGCTGACGCCAATCGCGTGGGTTTTCGCCTTGTGAATCGGCTGTTTGCCCCGGTGCCGGGTACGGTGGGGAAGTGAGGATTCGTCCGGCTTGTCGCTGAAGCTGATGATCAGACAGCCTCGCTCCTTTAACCATAGAACGGCCTCGCGCACCTCTTGCGTGATGCAGATCTCCCGGTGGAAGCGTTCCTCCGCCGGCACATCATCATCCAGATTGTTCATATGCTCCAGCGTCGCCAGAAACTCTTCCCGCCGGAACTGTTTGAACGGGGTGGGATCCCCTTGCGAAACCGCGGTGTTGACCGCTTCGTGGGCCTGGCGCATCGCTTCGCTGACCCGTCCGCCCCCTGCAATGCAAACCTCGGCATAGCGCACAAACTGCTCAAATGTCTGCACTGCGCCGCCTTCGATCCGTTCCAGCAGGTCCGCGCAGTCGAGACCGTCGTTGTTGAGAACGAGGCAGATATACGCCAAATAGTCCTGGTTGTCCCCGGTCAGGTGATGGTAGCGGGCGCGGTTGAGATGTTCATAATGCTGCGTGAACAACTTGGTATTGAACTTATCGCCCAGCAGGCTGCCCACGGTACGGTACAGACCTTTCAGACGCGCCACGTCGATGGCCCGGTTGTTCCGCCCGCGGGCGCCGATGGCCGTCTTGTCCAGATCGAGAACAACCGCTGTATTTTCGTCCAACCGCAAGCCGTTCTGCTGCGCCCAACGGATCCAATCCACCAATTGGCTCCAGCGATTGGCCTCGAACATACCTGTCGCGTCATTGGCGGCATATTGCTCCGGTTCGTTGGCCTTTTCATTGCCGATAAAACAGGCGCTGGGCATAATGGCGCCATCAGCGACGTCTATCTTCTCCTCGTCATCGAAAGACGAATCGCCCACGGCGCGCAAGGAGCGCATTACCTGAAAAGTGTGCCCATCGCCGGAAAGTGTATCGCCGATAAAGAGCAACTCATCAACGGCCGCATCGCGCCGCTGCTGCGCCTGCTCCAGAATCCACAGCGCGACCTGGGCATACGACTTATCTTGCTTGCGGGGAACAATGTCATTGGGTAACCCAAGTTGATAGCGGGCCGATTTCAGGCCGGAGATTTGACGCGTGATCGGTTCCAACTTGCGATAGACGACCAGATCGCCGATAAGCTCATCAAGGGAAGACAGCCCGAAATTCTCAACCGCTATCGGATAGGCTTCTCTGGTTTGCGTGTTGCCCAATTCTGCACCTTCCATTTCAGCTTTTAAGTTTTCAGTTTTTAGTGTCCGCCGCGACCGAGCAACCAAAAACTAAAAACTGGCTACTGAAAACTCGCCGCACAATTCACTTCATACGATTCTACCCTATGGCAGATTATTGTGTAAAATTTTCGGGGTGGTTGCACAACGCTGCGGCGGCTAGCGGCTCACGGTCAGAACTGCGCTTGTCACCGGCAACTGAGCGCTGGCAGCCGGTTCTTCACTGCCCACGTATCCCTGCGATACCAGAAGCTCAGCGTTGAGCAGACTGGCGCCGGCAGCGCCGCGAATTGTGTTGTGCCCCAGAGCCAGAAATTTCACATGCAGCAGCGGATCGGGCCGCAGCCTGCCCACGACCGTCGCCATGCCAGGGATGCTGCCGGCCAGCCGATCCATGCGCGGCTGTGGACGGTCCGCCTCCTCCCGGTAAAGGATCGCCGGGTGGGGCGCGCTGGGCAGGCCCATGCGCTGGGGCAGAGGATCGTACTCCGCCCACGCCCGCCGCACATCCTCCAGGCTCGGGCGCCGGGTGAACTCCACGCTGACAGCGGCCAGGTGACCGTTGCGCACCGGCACACGATTGCAGTGGGCGCTGACGACGAAATCGGCCATCTGCACGGCCTGACCGTCAAAGCGCCCCAGCAACTTCTGTGGCTCGCGGTACTCCATCTTCTCCTCTTCGGACTTGATGAACGGTATCACATTGTCGATCACATCCATCGACGGCACGCCAGGGTAGCCCGCCCCACTGACCGCCTGCATCGTCACCACAAAGACCTTCTCGACGCCGAACGCTTCATGCAGCGGGTGCAACGCACTCACCAGATGGGTTGTGGAGCAGTTGGGATTGGTGGTGATGAAGCCCTGCCAGCCCCGCTCCCTTTTTTGACGCTCGATCAGCCCCAAATGTTCTGGGTTGACCTCCGGGATCAGCAGCGGCACATCCGGCTCATAGCGGTAGGCGCTGGCATTGCTGCATACGATGTAACCGGCCGCGGCCAACTCCACTTCGACCGTTCGGGCCGGCTCGGTCGGCAAGGCGCTGAACACCAACTGGCAGTCGATGCCCGGCGCCATCTCCTGCAGGATGCAGTTCCGCAGATGGGGCGGCATTTCGCCCCGCAACAGCCAATTGCAGGCGTCCGCGTAACGCTTGCCCACATTGCGTTGCGATGCGCACAGCACGCTCAACTCAAACCAGGGATGCCCCTGCAACATCTGCACAAACCGTTGCCCCACCGCGCCGGTCGCGCCCAGCACACCCACACGGATCTTAGGCTGATTGAATTCTGAAGCTCCTATCATCGAAATCGACTCCATCTTATTGACCGGCGGCCAGACAGCACGCTCTGCGCCCGCCACTAACAGTTTGAAGATTTTTTGGCGGACGCACGTTGGAAGGGAGATCAATACAAAAAATCTTCAAATACAATGATGCAACTCGACTATATCACTCAGTACGCCTGCCGCGGTTGCCTCGACACCGGCGCCGCGGCCCTGAATGACCAGCGGATTCGGACTGTACCAGCGGCTGTAAAGTTCGACCAGGTTGTCGGTGCCGGTCAAACGCCCCAGCGGGCTTTCCTTGGGGACTGCCGTCAGGCCGACAGTGCAGGCGCCTTCAGAAAGCGTGGCCGCGTAGCGCAGAACCTTGCCCGCGGAAGCGGCGCGCGCCACCTCCTGGCGGTACTGTTCGTCCAGCGATGGCAGCTCGGACAAAAAGTCGTCTACGCTCAGACCGGCCAGCCGCTCCGGATACAGTCCGCTGACCTGCACCTGCTCCATCTCCATGCGCCAGCCGATCCCCCGCGCCAGAATCAGTGCCTTGCGCGCCACATCGACGCCGCCCAGATCGTCGCGTGGGTCCGGTTCCGTATAACCCAGGCGGTACGCCTCCTGGACCGTCTCGCTGAAGGAGCGGCCCTCCTCCAGCCCGGTCATCAGATAACCGAGTGTGCCGCTGAACGAACCGGCGATGCGCTCGATCTCGTCGCCGCTGGACACCAGCCGGTTGAGCGTAGCGATCACCGGCAGCCCGGCTCCCACGGTCGTCTCGCAGCGCAGCCCAGCCAGGGAACGCGGCGCGTGCGCAGCGCCTCCCATGCGGTTGAGCCGGTCGTACACATCCTGTTCGACGGTCAACGGCTTCTTGTTCGCCAGAACGACCTGACAGCCCCGTTCCTGCGCGCGAAACAGGGCATCCACCGTTCCGTCCGATGCGGTGCAGTCGACCACGACCGTGCCCGGCTCGCCCACGCCGTCAACGATTGCGACCAGACTTTCGTAGGCGTGGCCCAGCGGATGGGAGGTCAGCGCGCCGCCGTCCTTTTTCAGCTGCAAAATTTCAGCCAGGAGTTCATCTGTGAAGCCGCCCTCCGGTTCGGTGATTGCGCCGCTGCTGTCGCACAGCGCCCGACAGGCGATGCGCAGATCGTAATCCTCGTGGTGAAGAGTTCGTTGTTCCACGATTTGACGCAACAAGGCGCGGCCAACGCCGCCCAGCCCCAAAAGGATGACCGGCTTGGCCGCGGAAGCGCGGCGGGGCCACTTCCCCCAACCGGCCCCTGCCTCCTGATTCGGTGCATCAGAAAGAAAGTCGGACATGGATTTACTCCGTTCCCAGTTCGAATGTGTCGTGAATGGCGCGGATCGCCTCATCCGCCTCCGCCTGCAGGACAACGAGGCTGATGTTGGCCTCGCTCGATCCCTGCGCAATGGCGATCACGTTGATACGTTGCGCGCCCAGCGCGTTGAAGACGCGCGCGGCAATGCCCGGCGTCCCCTTCATGCCGGCGCCGATCACCGCCACGATGACGATATCCGGCTGGCTGGTGATCTCTTCGATCATGTGCTGGGCCAGTTCACGCGCAAACTCAACATTCAGCGCCGCCATCACCGCCTCACCCTCCGGCTCCGGCACGACAAAACAGATGCTCTGCTCGCTGCTGCCCTGGCTGATCATCAGCACATTGGCGTGCTGCCGGGCTACAGCGTCGAATGTGCGTGCGGCGATGCCGGGCACGCCGATCATGCCGCGCCCTGCCACTGTAATCAGCCGCAGATCCCGCACAGCCGTGATCGCCTTGACGCCTTGACGCAGCTCGCGGCTCCTTTCGACGATGCGGGTGCCCGGATGGGTGGGATTGAATGTGTTGAGAACGCGCAGGGGTATCTTTCTCTCGACCGCCGGGGTAACGGTCTTGGGGTGCAGCACCTTGGCGCCGTAGTAGGCCAACTCGGCCACCTCCTCGTAGGAAAGCTCCACCATTGAGCGGGCGTTGGCGACGATGCGCGGGTCGGCGGTCATCACGCCGTCCACATCCGTCCAGATCTGGATCTCGCCGGCATCGAGGGCCGCACCCAGGATGGCGGCCGAATAGTCGGAGCCGCCCCGCCCCAGTGTCGTGGGCACGCCGTTCTCCGTCGCGCCGACAAAACCGGTTACAATTGGCACGACGCCGCTCTGCAACATGGGCAGCAGGCGGTCCCGGCAACGGGTCACGGTCGGGGTCATCAGTGGATTGGCGCTGCCGAACTGGTCATCGGTGATGATCAGTTCACCGGCGTCGACGAACTGGGCCTTGACGCCGTTCGCCCGAAGCACAGCCGCCAACAGCGGCGCGCTCAGCCGTTCGCCCACGCCGCTGACGACATCCAGCCCCCGCTGCGTGAGTTCGCCGAGCACGGTGATGCTGCGGCAGAGGCGCTCAAACTCGCGCAGCCGATTGTCGAACAATCTGCCGAGGGCGGCGCGCTCCACACCATCCTCGATGAGTTGACCGGCCACCACCTGATGCCGCACCAGCAGCTGGCTGCGTGCATCGCGGTAGGGGGTCTCGTCGCCGGCCGCGGCCGCCTGCGCCGCGTCGATCAGGGTATTCGTCACCCCGCCCATCGCGCTGACGACAACGAGCACGCCGGGGTTCTCTGCACTGTGATCGGGTCGCTCTGGTTCGCTGGCGCTTTCGGCCTGCTTCTCGACCGCAGCGGCCACGATTCGGGCTACGCTGTCGATCGATTCGGTTGTGCCAACGGAGGTTCCGCCGAATTTCATTACGATCATACGCAGTCAACTCACTCTTCAGGTAAAAAAATACCTCACGTCGCGCAAACGAGAGGTAGCAAACAACGTTGCCTCCTCTCATCTTCCAGAATATATCTGCCGGACTTGGCACCTACGTCACGGAAGGCGTTTCAACTTCCGCTACCGGGTTGCCGAGGCTTCACAGGGCCGATCCCTCCGCCTCTCTGGATAAGAGTTCAGCTATTCGGTTGTTTCACGTGAAACTATAGCAGGTGTAGAAGGATATGTCAAAATTTAGAAGCGGTCTTGGTGTGTATGCCGGATTCGGGGTGAGAATTGAGGGAGCTACTACGCGGATGTGTATGCCAGAGTTGTCGTCTAATAATGTATTATTAAGTTGATTTAGTCGGGCTACTCTGCAGGTGAAGAAAGGCTGACAGGGGTATTTTGTAGGCTTACTTACCCTAAAATGTCCGGAATGTCCGGTTTACCCCCCCCCCCCCGAACATATGTTCACAATGCTCGCTTATTTTTTCACTAAAGGCGCGAGGAGGCAATTTCCAATTGGAGCACTCCCGTCTCATCATAGTCAGGATTCATTTCCTTTCGCCAGATTTCCTCCTGCGCTTCCGCCAATTCTCTGCTTCTGTACCCTTTGGCTTTGACCGGAAAGCCTCGCCAGACGAATATGGCAACCCACCAAACTTGCTTTTTGTTCTCTTCAGACATAAATTCCCTCACTTCATATCATTGATTCTTTTGTGCCATGTATGTACGTTGTGATAATTCATAAAAGTGCAATAGCTATCCAGTCCACTCGCTCGAAAAGTCGGTCTTCTCAAGTGACTCACAAAAAGGCTTCTTCTTTCGTCGTTAGACACGATGTTGTAAGTCGCCTGCACATTGGTTACAGTAAGATGGACGTCATTAAAGCGTAGCAAACCTGAGTAAATAGGAGTAGAGTGCTCAACCTCGAATAGCGCGCGTAATTTTCCGGCGCCACGCTCAATCCAGAGAATGTCGATTTCCGACAGAATGTTTTCGATAGAATTGAATTGATGAGGTATTGTCGCAGCACATTCAAATGGCTGAGTTAGAGACCAGTCTAACTTCCCACGGTCATTCCTGGGTATCCAAATATCGAATCCTTTTGATAACCCAATTGAACCGATTAGAGTTTGAACCTGTGAATGGGAAAGTGCAGGAATGTCTGTGAACTTAGCTGTTTCTATGAGAGAGGTAATGTAGTTCCACCCAAAATATGACTCGGCATTAAATCTTCCTACATTGGCAATGTAAAGTTCGTCTCCTTCCTCTTGGATGTAAACCTGAACCTTATACTGACCATCACCTGCCGGTGACATCGCCCGAAAAATAGCCTCATAATCTGAGTATGGTATGAATAACGGTTCTTGCTGGTTATTCCACAAGAAGCACATGATTGATTGATGACCTTCGAGTTGTTGTAAGTCTTCCTTCCTCAGACCATAAAACGTTTGGCCCTTGGAGTGTACTTTTGAGTAGCGAATGTATATGCGAGCGGCGCCATCACCTATTTCGTAGAGGGACCGACTATTCCCTAATCTATGCAATCTCCCAAAACGATCGCTGAGTTCTTTAAGAAACGTAGCTTTTACCTCATTAGCCATTGCGTGTAGCTCCAGTTACATAGGACGGAGCGTTCTGTCTCTCTGCCCTGCGCAAAACGCTCGTCAAGGGTCGACCCACGATCTTCAACACCGACCAGGGCGCGCAGTTCACAGTTGATGCGTTCACCGCTTGTCTGCTCGCAGCCAACATCCGGGTCAGCATGGACGGGCGCGGCCGCACCCTGGACAACGTGTTTTGCGAACGACTATGCCGCAGCGTCAAATATGAGAACACCTATCTCAAACAGTACGATACGGTCCGCCAACTGGAAACCGGGTTGGACGACAATTTCGACTTCTACGACCATGAGAGACCGCATCAAAGCCTCAACTACCGGACACTGGCTGAACAGCACTATCCGCTCTGATTCAGAGCCGGCCGCATCCGTCTGAGTGCATCTTATTTTTCCCATTTCGTGGTCTAGCCATTGGGGCCAACCATACTCGGCTCAGCGCCCCTTGCAGAGAAGGAGGCGCCAAACGGGCCGCATGGCACTAATGTTCTCACTCTACCACACCCCCGTAAGCACACCAAACTCCACAACTTCAAGCAATCCTGCGTCAAACAGAAAATAGCAATGAAACCCTCCCTGATCATTCGTATGTCCTATTGTTGGCAAGATTAGCCTTCCGCGTCTTTATAGCCATACTCGCTTTCAGACAGAATCAGCTTTATGGGATGTTTCGCTCGATACCTATTGTTTGAATCCTGTAGACGTTTTCGCACTTCATTTACTGCTTCGATTGGAGTGCGTTCGGTGTGATATACACGCACTACTGCTTCATTCGGTATGCGCAGCAAGTTTATTGGTTGGCCGTGACGATCCGCATTCCCCGTTCCTATGGTTTCGTTCAAGTGAACGATTAGACGCCACTCTTGTTCGTAACTCCAATGATCGCTTTTGAAAGACAGCAAAGCATTTATGATGCCTTCATTCAACACGGGATATCCGTCGATAAAGGTAAGTTTATGACTGTAAACGACTGGTCGCAAGTGTCCTTCTCTGCTGCTGAGTTTGATCAACTGCGTCATATCATAGCCTAAGACAAATCCAGATCCGTCGACGGTGTAGTGAGACCACATAAGCGGATTACGGGGATCATTTGCAAAAGAAACAATGCCGAATCGCTTGGACAATTGCTTTGACAACAATTCACGCAAGTAGAGACTGCCATATTTTTTCCTTGCCTCGGCAACATCTAATTCGCTAACCGGACTGGTTGGATTAAGGGAAGTGAGTATCCTGGAAAATTCTGCGTTTCCTTCCTCTTCGCTATCCTCGATGAAGACTTTGAGTACTGCACACTCAAAGGGGTCGTTTAGAGCCGACGGTTGTGTTGCCCGCAAGGCGCCATCTCCTACTTCAGGAAGACAAGTAGGAACGCGCTCTGAGGAAACATACTTGTAAACTACAGGTGTGGAGTTTTCAGTGGTTATGCTATATGTGCCAGAGGGAATCTTGGCCTTATCAAGATAAGATTCCAAGGCGTTCACCTTTTCCATAGTCCTTCTGTCTATTGTGGCTACTCTTGAAAGTAGTCGGCATTTCAATGGAGCAATTCACGAAGCAGGTGTAGTGATAGCATTTTGGCCTAGACACAGCGGCGACACAGCACTCCTTGCAAGTTTCGGGTTGCGTTGGAAGGCAGCAGAACGAATAGGATCCTTTGACGTTTGTTGCAAACGGTCAAATGGGCGACTCATTCCGCGGCCCAGCGCGCCAGAGCTTTGTCGGGCAACGAAATCTCAGCGACCGACCTGTAGTAGTGGCGCTCCCACTCCTGCTGGGGCATGCCCGTGAACAACATCAGATTAAGCGGATACTCCTCGCTGTCGGTGACGCGCCGGAAGTCGTCCCGAAACAGAAATGTGGGCTTGCCCAGCGCGATCGCCATCCCCAGCTCAACCATGACGCCCTCATCCGGCGGCACACCGTTGACCACAGCAAAGATCGCGTCCGCGTCACGCACATCCTCGAAGCAGAGTTGACCAGTGCGATATGCCCAGCCCGGCACAGTGATGTCTTCCTTCTGGCTGGTGCGCGCAAACGGTTCCCACACCTCCAGCCCAAGCGCGGCAACCGCTTCAATAATCTGCGGCAACAGCAACGCCCGCTGCTGGGCCGAAAAGCCGTATGGGTTCGCAAGATAGACGCTCTTGGGCTGCTTTTCTGATGGTGTCATACCTGGCTCGACTTTGTCTGAACGGTGATTAGGGGATGGATTGTGTAACAAGTGTCAATTCCATTTGACACCAAGACTTTGCGCCTGGGTTGCATTCTGGGAACACTGGTGTCTTGCCTGTCCTTACGCAATACGAAATACGCAATGCGGGAAAAAGCGTGTTTACAATATGAACGCATATCAGACCCCCTCGCCACTACCCGTGATATGCCTGGAGGCTGCGCACATTCAATTCCGCGGCCATCACAGCGCGGATGCCGCTCACCGCGGCCTGGGCTGCGGAGAGAGTTGTGATCAACGGGATCTCCATGCGAGTGGCAAGCGTGCGGATCCTCTGTCCATCGCTGCGGCTGTTCGGGCCAAGCGGCGTATTGATAATCAGATGGATCTTTCCATCCCGCATAGCGTCGAGGGTCGTATAGGCTCCTGAAGAGGAGTGAAGTGGAGGCGATGCGCCTGCGCTCCCAGCGAGGTTCACTCTCTCCTCTCCACTCTCCACTCTTTCCTCTGTGGTTGCGGCCTTGCTCAGGACCGCTACCGGCAGCCCCACGCGCTGGATGAGCGCGGCCGTGCCTGGCGTCGCGTAGAGCGAGAAGCCCATGCGGTCGAAATCACGCGCCAGTTTGAGCGCCGCCCCTTTATCGTAGTCGTTCACGGTGATCAGCACACCACCGTCGGTCGGCAGCCGGTAGTCCGCCCCCAACTGGCTTTTGGCGAAAGCGTGGCCAAAGTTCTGGGCATGCCCCATCACTTCGCCGGTGGAGCGCATCTCCGGCCCCAGCAACGTATCCGCGCCGCTGAACTTCTTCCACGGCAGGACAGCCTCTTTCACGAAAAAGCCCTTGACCTCCGGCTCATCCAGCAGGCCCACTTCCGCCAGCGACTTGCCAGCCATCACCCAAGCCGCCAGCTTGGCCAGCGGGACGCCCGTCGCCTTGCTGACAAAGGGCACCGTGCGGCTGGCGCGCGGATTCACCTCCAGCACGTAGACTACGTCGTCTTTGATGGCGTACTGCACATTCATCAGCCCGCGCACGCCCAGCGCCAGACCCAGCTTCTCCGTGTACTCGCGGATGATGCTCAGATGGTAGCCGCTGATCTTGTAGGGCGGCAGCACACAGGCGCTGTCACCGCTGTGGATGCCGGCCTCTTCAATATGCTGCAAAATCCCGCCGATGACCACCTGCTCGCCGTCGGCAATCGCATCGACATCCACCTCGTAGGCGTCTTCAAGAAACTGATCCACCAGAATCGCGACCTCCCGGCCTCTGGTGGTCATCTCCGTATCCACGTCCACGGCATAGGCCATGTAATGGCGCAGGCTCTCCTCGTCGTCCACAATCGCCATGGCCCGCCCCCCCAGCACATAAGAGGGCCGCACGACCACTGGAAAGCCGATGCGGTTGGCGATCGAAAGCGCCTGCTCCGTGCTGTGTGCGATGCCGTTCGCCGGCGCGGGGATGTCCAACTCGGCCAGCAGCGCGCTGAAACGCTCACGGTCCTCCGCCAGATCGATCGCTTCCGGCTGCGTGCCCAGAATCGGAACGCCGGCCGCTTGCAGCACTGCCGCCAGGTTGAGCGGCGTCTGTCCGCCGTACTGAACCAGCACCTTGACATCCTGCGTTCCGCCCGCCTCCCGCTGATAGATATGCAACACATCTTCCAGGGTAAGCGGCTCGAAATACAGCCGGTCACTGGTGTCATAGTCGGTGCTGACCGTCTCCGGGTTGCAGTTGATCATCACCGTCTCAAAGCCCATCTCCTGCAGAGCGAAGCTGGCATGGCAGCAGCAGTAGTCGAACTCGATCCCCTGACCGATGCGGTTGGGGCCGCCTCCCAGGATGATCACCTTGTCGCGCGCCGTCGGCGGAGCCTCGCCCTCGCTCTCGTAGCTGCTGTACAGATAGGGCGTGAAGGCTGCGAACTCCGCGGCGCAGGTGTCCACCTGATGATAGGTGGGCAGAACGCCAAGACGATGGCGCAGCGCGCGGATGTCGGCTTCAGTGGCCGGCGCCTGATCACCGGTTGCTTCATTCACAATGCGGGCAAGCTGCGCGTCGCTGAATCCCATCCGCTTCGCTTGACGCAAGGTCCACGCGTCCAATGACGAGGAGTGTGAGAGATTATCTTTCTCTTCTTGCCGTTCACTCTTTTCTCTCTCCTCTTCACTCTGTTCTCGCCGTTCGATGCGGACCTGGAAGCGAGCGATCTCCTGTATTTGCGCCACAAACCAGGGATCGTAGAGAGTTGCTTGCGCTACGGCTTCGCGCGCCCAGAGGGAACCCGAGCGCGATTCAGCACACTCCTGGAGCGCAAACTGCGAGGAATGCGTGGAGGCTTCCTCCCTCTCCTCTACACTCTCTTCTCGGTGTTCCCGTTCAGCTTGCAGCAGGCGCTCGAAGACGGCAAAGAGCCGGTCCCGGTTGGGCGCGCGCAGAAGGTCCATGGATGACGTAGCGGGCGCATAGCCCTTCAGCTGCCCTTCATCGTCGCGAGCCAGCGGCCCCAGCCCATCACGCCCGATCTCAAGGCTGCGCACACCTTTCTGCAGCGCCTCCTTGAAGGTGCGGCCAATGGCCATCACCTCGCCGACCGACTTCATCTGCGGCCCCAACTCCCGATCCACGCCGGGGAACTTCTCGAATGCCCAACGGGGAATCTTGACCACCACATAGTCGATTGAAGGTTCGAACGCCGCCACCGTCTCCTGCGTGATGTCGTTTCTCAACTCGTCCAGCGTATAGCCGACCGCCAGCTTGGCCGCCAGTTTGGCGATGGGGAAACCGGTCGCCTTGGAAGCCAGCGCGCTGGAACGGGAGACGCGCGGATTCATCTCGATCACGACCACCCGCCCCGACGCCGGATCGACCGCGAACTGAACGTTGCTGCCGCCGGTCTCCACACCCACCGCCCGCATCACCAGGCGCGCCTGGTCCCGCAGCCGCTGGTACTCCTTGTCGGTGAGAGTCTGCGCCGGCGCGACGGTGATGCTGTCGCCGGTGTGAACGCCCATCGGGTCGAGATTCTCGATCGAGCAGACGACGACGAAATTGTCGGCCCGGTCGCGCATCACCTCCAGCTCAAACTCCTTCCAGCCGATCAGCGACTCTTCGACCAGGACCGAATGCACCGGGCTTTCCCGCAGCCCCCAAGCCACCTTTTCGTCGAACTCCTCCGGCGTGAACACCGTGCCCGCGCCGCTCCCGCCCAGCGTGAAACTGGGGCGAATGAAGATCGGGAAGCGCTTGATTACGGTCGTAAAAATATCGCGCGCCTCTTCCAGCGAGTGGGCGATGCGGCTGCGGGGCGATTCCAGCCCGGCTTCGGCCATCGCCCGCTTGAACAGGTCGCGATCCTCCGCCACCTGCATCGCGCGCAGATCGGCGCCGATCAACTCGACGCCGTGGCGCTCCAGGATACCCTGCTCGGCCAGGGCCACCGCCAGGTTCAGGCCGGTCTGTCCGCCCACGGTGGGCAGCAGCGCGTCGGGCCGCTCCTCGGCGATGATCTTTTCCAACAGATCGACCGTAAGCGGTTCCACATAGGTGGCGTCGGCCATCTCCGGGTCGGTCATAATTGTGGCCGGATTGGAGTTGACCAGCACCACCCTGTAGCCTTCGGCCTTAAGCGCCTTGCACGCCTGCGCGCCCGAATAGTCGAACTCGCAGGCCTGGCCGATCACAATCGGGCCGGAACCGATGATCAGAACTGATGAGATATCCGTTCGTTTAGGCATACGCTTCTCTTCTGTGAGTCGAAGGGCATTGCACCACAGCGGCTATTCCATTTGAAGATTTTTTGTATTGGCCTTGACAATCAAAACGTCTCCGCCAAAAAATCTTCAAACCTGCCCGTAGCCCGGCCGCGTGCTACAATGACGCAACACGCAACAAGGTTTACGCACGGAGATTGTATCGTGAGAGTTCGCGACACAGCAAAAAACCCGCATCCTGTTGGGAACGCAGGCGTCTCGCCTGCACCATCGGCGGCGGCTGTGCTGTCAAGAATGGCGGTGGTGGTCGTGGCGGTCTACATCGCGGCGCAGATGATGGCCGACATCGCCAGCCTGAAGATCGGCGTCGTTGCCGGGCTGGCCGTCGATATGGGCACGTTCGTCTATCCCGTCACCTTCACCTTGCGGGACCTGGTCCACAAGACGCTGGGCAAGCGCAACGCCCAGGTGTTGATCATCGCCGCGGCGGTCATCAATCTGGGGATGGTGCTCTATCTGATGTGGTCGGCGGCGGTGCCCAGCGATCCGGACGCGTTCGGCGGCGCCGAGTTCAGCGCCATTTTCGCGCCGCTGTGGCGTATCGTCTGCGCCTCGATCCTGGCCGAACTGGTGAGCGAGTTGGTCGACACCGAAATCTATCACCTCTTCGTCAGCCGCATCACCACCCGTTTCCAGTGGCTGCGCGTTCTGGTCAGCAACAGCGTCAGCGTGCCGATCGACAACCTGATCTTCGTGCTGATCGCCTTTTCGCCCGTTGCCTTTCTGGGCGCGCAACTCGTCGACACCTGGTCCGTGGCCTGGGAGATCTTCGTCTTTAATCTGCTGGTGAAATACGGCGTGACGCTGGTGAGTATGCCGCTGATCTATCTGACGCCGGATCGGGTTTGGACGCGTTGAAAACAAGCTTCAGACCTTCCCCACTGCTATGAATCAAGGCTTTTCAACGCTGCTTGTGTAGAGTATACTGCTGATGATTGATGCACATGGGTACACAGAGAGCCGAAGACAAAGACCACCGTGATTCTGGCGCTGAAAGGTTGAATAAAGACGGCCATGGCAACAACAACCGAGAGTGAAAGGATTGCCCGCATCGAGGGCGCTTACGAACATCTGGCTACGAAGGCGGACGTAGAAACTGTCAAGACGGCGATGCAAGCCGTCATAGCGGATGTGCAGGCCGTCAAAACAGAGGTGCAGGCCGTCAAGGCTGAACTGCAGGCGGAGATGCAGTCCGTTAAGGCTGAACTGCAAGCGGATGTGCAGTCTGTCAAGGCTGAACTGCAAGCGGATATGCAGTCTGTCAAGGCTGAACTGCAAGCGGATGTGCAGTCCGTCAGAACAGAGGTACAGTCCGTCAAGGCCGAACTGCAAAGCGAGATAGCCGGAATAAAGAGTGAACTCCGGTGGACGAAGTGGCTCATAGGAATCGGAGTGGCTGGCATCCTGCTTCCACTGTTGCAGAGGTTGTTGGAGTTCCTGCCCTGAGCGCACAGTACTTAAACCAGCGTTTCTTTCGGACGCTCTCTTCTCCACATTTCCACATTTCGTCAGTTACACCCTCAACAACGCTGAATACGGCTCACGGCAGACCCTATTCTTGCCCCCTTCGCTGCACTCTTCTGCCCACGTCAGACTACACCTGTTCCCTCTTACCAGATATTTTGGATGCACTCCCAGCGATAGGGACGTTATGTTCTGCGTTCGTGGTTTCCTGTCTGCAGAAACCGGCTTGTTTGGCTGGCGCCCACTTGCTGACTATGTTTCATGTGATTCATCAGATGGGGATGTTAAATCAACTGAAGTCGAGCTACTTGTCAGAGTTCAGCAAGTGCCACACGATTTGCTGCGTGTACGATTTGCCCCGTTTGGTGCTATAGCCTTCCTCGTTCAGTTGCCTAGCAATCTTGGTCATGCTTAGCCCTTGATCGCGAAGTTCCTGCGCTCGCAGTTGGACATCCACATTTTTCGTGTCTGATACATCGGCCCGTTTGGCCACCTTCAAACCGTTCTTGGATTGCGGAGATTTCATATCTTCCCCAATGTTAAGGTCATTCGCATCGGGCAGCAGGTCAATGCCTTGCGCTGCGCGGCAGAGTACTTCTATCACCCTATGAACCGACCTATTGAAGATCAACTGTTTGTCAACGGGCTGATTTTCCAGGCGAGCAAGTTCATCCTTCCAGCCGGCCAACTCAGACTTGAGGTTGTCTTCCCAATCGTTATACATACGATATTTGTTTCTTGGACGTTGATTGGCCGGAAGGTTGGCAATATGATCTTCAAACAGGATTTCCAATAAAGACTCATCAGCCAATTGCGCCTCGCGCTCTTCAATAATCTTTCGCAGTTCATGCTGGCGCTTTTCGTCAGCGCCCGTCACCTTCAACCGCTCTTCTTCCAGCAACTCCTTGAGTAGCGCAAAAAGCCGACCGTTCAGGCCAGCGTCTAGTTCAACATGGTCTGGCAAAGGCATCTCTGGTTCCTCATCTTCCAACTCGGCCAACGCTGCTTCCAGTCGCTCGTTGATGGGCAATTGAGCTTCGATGTGCGCATCCCTGTGGCACAGATCGCAGACCAGATCGTGCGCGTCCCCGCATTGCTTTTCCAGACGCCAGCGCTTCCACGCGCGCCATTTGCCGCAGCGGGTACAGTCCTTGCCAAACGGCGCGCCGCAGTTCTGACAGTGATGGCTGGCGGCGGGAGATACTGTCTTGCACTTGTCACACCAGACCGTCACAGCGTTTCCGTCAACTTGAAGCGACTCGCGCGGCTCCAGGGACCATGCGCGTTCGTCTGCGGGCAGCCCGTGGAGTTCCGAGTTGGCCGCCATATCAAGAATCAGGCAGTTGCCGCCATCTGTCTTGGGAAGCAAGCCTCGGCCCACCATCTGCAAGTAGAGAGTCAGACTCTTGGTGGGCCGGGTGATGACCACACAGGAGGCGTCGGGCAGATCAAAGCCCTCGGTGGCAACGGCTACGTTGACCAGTACTTTGAGAGTCCCTCTTTTGAAAGCGGCGATACGACTGGCCCGCTCTTCATCTCTTGTATCACCGAGCATGACGGCAGCAGGCACGCCGGTACTCGCGAAAACCGCCGCCAGATTGTGGGCATGATTGACCGAGACCGCGTACACAATGGTCTGACGGTCCTGGGCGTGTTCCTGCCAGAACTTGAAGGCACCCGCCGTCATAACATCGATCTGGTTGGCCTCCTCAATGCCGGACTCCGTGAAATCTCCGTCCATACCGACCGCGCCGCCGCGGACAATCCACTCCTGAGATGGCATCCGCACCTGGACGCCGCACAGATGATCACCCGACTGCAAGTCCATAACCGGCGGGCCACAGAGCAGCACGCTGAACAGGTGGTCAAATCCCTCTTTCTGGGAGAGACGCCAAGGGGTGGCGGTCATCCCCAGTACGCGCCCGGGCCACTGTTGCATAGCCCGCGTCCAGCCATCGGCGGCAGCATGGTGCGCCTCGTCAATGATCATCAAATCATCGCTGCCGTACCTGCGCCATACGTTCATGTTGGCGGTGCGGCGGCCAACCGTCTGGGCCATCAGAATGGCGACGCCGTTTCGCCTTGCCGGGGCGTCGTCGCCGGGACGCCAACGAGCGTCGACCCTTGCCGAGACATTGGCGTTGGCCAGCAGTTCGCGAGTCTGCGCGACCAGCTCTTTGCGATGCGTCAGCCAGACGGCCCTGCGTCCGCCTTTGAGCAACTCTTTCAGCAGTGCCCCGGCGACAACGGTCTTGCCACCACCGGTCGGGAGTTGCATCATCACCCGCGCCTGTTCAGAAGCGAGCGCGACCTGGACGCCCGCCAGCAGATCTTGCTGGTAATCACGTAGTTGTGTCATTGCGCTTGTCGAAAGAAAATGATTGTTGAAGGAGTGATAGTACGTCGAAAATCAAGCGCCGGTCAACATCGCCCCGGCGCTGAAATGAAAGATACATCATATCCCGTTCAGGCTGCCCGCCCAGAAAATCCTTATCCGGCTTCTGCCAATAGGGACGCCATATCTTTCCTTCATGGTATACTTTGGGCAGAAATCATGGCAGTCACATAAATCACACGAGTCATAGTTCTGAACATGCTATCCATTAAACCCGACCATTGGATCCGGCAGCAGGCGCACGGCTGCGGCATGATCGACCCGTTCGAGGACGGACAGGTACGCGAGGGGGTCATCTCTTACGGGCTGAGTAGCTTTGGCTATGACATTCGGGTGGCGCAGGAGTTCCGCATTTTCACGCCCGCCACCGGCCAACTGACCGTCATCGACCCCAAAGCGGTGGACGAACGAGCCTTGCGGAGCTATCATGGCGACGTCTGCATCATCCCGCCCAACAGCTTTGCCCTGGCGCGCACCATCGAGTATTTCCGCATCCCGCGCAACGTCCTGGCGATCTGCGTGGGCAAATCGACCTACGCCCGCTGCGGCATCATCGTCAACGTTACCCCGTTCGAGCCGGAATGGGAAGGGTTCGTCACCATCGAAATCAGCAACACCGCCCCGCTCCCGGCCCGCATCTACGCCGGTGAAGGCATCGCCCAGGTGCTGTTTTTCGAAGGCGAAGCGCCGGAGGTCTCCTACGCCGACCGCAAAGGCAAATACCAGAAGCAAACCGGCATCACCTTGCCCCGCCTGTAGAGGAAAGAGTAAACAACCCGCTCTTATCTTGCACGCCTCGCTCTACAGATCGTAGATGGCGCGCAGATTCTCGCCCAGGATCAGCGCCTCATCCTGCGGCGAGAAGCCAACCAGCCGAATGCCGTTGACCCCGTGCGCGGCGATCCCCGCAGGCGCATTGGAGCCGAAGACGATCCGATCCGCCCCCAACTCTCCGCTCTCCACGATCCCTGAAATCCTATACGGCTCGGCCGCAGCGATCAGCGTCGTGCCCAGATAGATCTGCGCATTCTCCTGCGCGGCCTGCACCGCCGACCCGACCCACTCGCGATAGCCCATGTGATCCATGATGATCGTGACCTGGGGATGCCGCTTGGCCAGCCGCGCGATATATTCGGGCGCGCAGCCGCTGAGATAGGAGCCGGAATGGATCGTCGCCGGGATGCCGAGCGAGCGGGCCAGGTCCATGACCGGATCAGCCGTCGAGCTGTCCAGGCGGTAACCGTGCCCGGCGGCCATCAACTTCACGGTGCGCGCACCGCACCGCACACAACTCTCCAGATCCGCCAGCGCATCCGGCCCCATCGTCGGGTTGACCAGGCAGCCGGGCAGGATGCGGGAGTGGCCTTCGACAGCGTCCAGCACAGCGGCATTGCCGGGCCGGGGGTCTGCGGGCACTCCTGCTTGAAAAACGACGCTGACATCTATGCCGGCCGCGTCGGCGTTGGCGAGCAGACCGGTCGGGCCGTATGGCTCTCCGGCAAAGTCATCCGGCATGTAGGATTCAAAATCGGCGACAAACTGGCTCATTTTGGACCTCCGGCGTGAATGGGTGTCGTTAGATGCGCTACCGCTTCGTACTATGAGCGCGTGTCGTTCAATGCGCTTCCGCTGCGCTATTTAAGCGCGTGTTGCCCAATGCGCTACCGCTTCGCTATATGAGCGCGTGTTGCCCAATGCGCTACCGCTTCGCTATATGAGCGCATAGTCTATCGACGATAGGCGCTGGCGTCAAACAGGCCGCTTTGCACCATTTGTGAGCGGAGGCGCATTGAACGCTGTCGCGGGCGTCCCCTCCGCATTGCGCGAACGCGCGCACCCATGCTATACAATGCCTGCATAGCGCGCCGAATCAAGCCGTGCAACCGCAAGCTGTACTCGACCCAATGGAGCCGCCCCATGACGAGGCAACCTTTCTTGCCCGCCGCGCAAAATCTGACCATCTGCTTTGCCCACGTAGCCTATCAACTGGAACTGATTTTCAGCCGCCGCCAGACGAATCCGGGCACCCCTGTCTCGCCGTCTTTTTTCCAGGTCTGGACACCGGCAGACCTGACCGTGCGCCTGCCGGAGGCGGATGTGTTGGTGATCTCCGGCTTCTGGCAGAATAACCTGCTGGACAGCGCGCCCCGCCTGCGTTTCATCCAGTCAATCGGCGCCGGCGTCAATCAGTTCGACCTGGACGCGCTGCGGCAGCGGGGCATCCGCCTGGCCACCGCCAGCGGCGTGAACAGCAACGCAGTCAGTGAACATGCCATGGCTCTGATCCTGGCCCTGACGCGCCACATCCACACCGGTCGGGATCGCCAGCAACGCCATGTCTGGCGCGGCATGATCGGTGACTTGGCGCAACGCGAGGATGAACTGGGCGGCAAGACCCTGCTGATCGTCGGTCTGGGGAAGATCGGCTCGCGGCTGGCCAAACTGGCCAAGGCGTTCGACATGCAGGTGCTGGCGACCAAGCGCAATCCGACCACCGCGCCCGGCTCCGCCGATGCTGTCCACCCGCCGGAGGAGTTGGCGGCGCTGTTGCCCCAGGCGGATTTCGTAGCCCTTACCTGTCCACTCACCCCGGCGACTGACAAGCTGATCGACGACTCGGCCTTTGCGTGCATGAAAGAGAGCGCCTATCTGATCAACGTCGCCCGCGGCGGCTGTGTAGACGAACCGGCTCTCCTGGCGGCGCTCCGGTCGGGCGCGATCGCCGGCGCCGGCATCGATCATTTCTGGGAAGAACCTCTGCCGCAAGATTCGCCCTTCTGGGACCTCGACAACGTCCTCATCACCCCGCACACCGGCGGCGAAACCTGCATGTACGAAGAAAACCTGATCGACATTCTGCTGGAGAATCTGAATCGGCTGTGGAGAGGAGAGACGGAGCTACTCAACCAGGTCGTGTAGCCGTACAAAGCGCCCTTGCTCGCGAGGGGCGCCGAAGGCTTTTGCGACCCCATCTGGTGGGCATTTGCAAAAGCCTGAGCAGAAGGCAGCGGGATTCACCGGTCAGCGAAAGAGTTGGTAGAATGTCAGGCATGTCAGGTGGCGCTGTGCGAGACTTAGAGCATGCACGCGCGCCAACGCCAAGAGAGGAGATGATCCTGCATTTGAAATTTCCCCCCCACGATAGACGGAAGCTGCTGCCCGTCGCCCATCAAGTTGGGCGCAATGTATCGGGTTGGAGACGAACCGGCTTATTTGTACGTCTGCTCGCCGTCGTCGCAGTATTGCTCGGCACGCTGCTCATCGTCCATGTCCAATCCGCCTCCGCGCAGGAGAAGTCGCTGGTCTGGGAGCGCTTCGATGTGGATATCGTCATCCGCGAGGACGGCGCTTTCGACGTGGCCGAGCATCAGACGATCCATTTTACGCGCGGCACATTTACTTTCGGCTATCGTGAAATCCCCAAGCAGAATTTCGGTTCTCTCAACGACTGGACCCTGACCGATGGCAGCGGCAACAGCTACCGCCTGGTCAAAGGCGGCAGAGAGCCATACAGCTTCATCGTTACTGATCACGGATCCCGTTACGTCATCTACTGGTATTTCCCGCCCATCGCCAACGAAAGTGAGACCTATACCCTTTCCTATGCCGTGCATGGCGGCCTGCGCTACTACGAGGGCGGCGACCAACTCTGGTGGAAAGCGATTTACGGCGACCGGGGTTTCCCTGTCCGGGCGGGACGCGTGAATGTGGCGGCGCCGGCCGCGATCCATGAGTGGGCCGCGTACATTGACCGGGGGGATGGAGTTTGGAAGGACGCACGGGAGGACGCCTCCGCCTCGCCTCTGGAGAGCAGACGGGAGATCACGTTTGAGATAAATCGCAGCCTGGCGCCCGGCGAAGAGTTCGAAGTGCGGGTGGAGTTTACGCCCGACATCGTGGCCGGGGAACCGCATCCCTGGCAGGCCCGGGCCGATGCCGAAGCGGCCGAACGCGAGGCCGCAATACGCTTTCGCGAGCGCTGGGCGCCGACGCTTACGCTGTTGTTCGGCGCTTTCGGCCTGCTCCTCCTCTTGGGTGGACCGGCCGCGCTCTATCTGCTCTGGTACCGTTTAGGCCGCGACAAACCGGTCGAGATGGTCGCCGATTACCTGCCGGAACCGCCCGATGATCTTTCTCCCGGCGTTGTCGGCACGTTGCTGGACGAACAGGCCGAAATGCGGGATATCGTCGCCACGCTGGTGGATCTGGCGCAGCGCAAAGTGATCAGCATCACCGAGGAGCAGACGGAGAGGTTCTTCACTGCGCGCGACTTTATCTATCGCTACGAACATCGCGAACTGCCGGTCTCCTCCTTTGAAAAGCGCCTGTTGGACAGCCTCTTTGGCCACCAGAGTGAGGTCAGACTGTCGGATCTGAGGGACAAGTTTCACAGTAAGCTGCCCGGCCTGAAGAAGGCGCTGTACAATGAGGTAACCGAGCAGGGCTTCTTCGCCGACAGCCCCGAAGCCGTGCGCAACCGCTACGGCTGCCTGAGCGTGGGTCTGCTGGTGTTGGCAGGACTGGTTGGTGTCGGGTTAGTGTCGCTGTTCGGCAATCTGACAGGCGCGGCTGTCTTGCCCGGTGTGGGGCTTGCGGTGACCGCCTTCGGCGCCTTGCTACTGGCGCGCTTTATGCCTCGCAAGACCGACGCAGGCGCCGAACTGGCGGCCCGCTGGCAGGCGTTCAAACGCTATCTGCAAGATATCGACCGTTATAGCGATCTGGAGGAACAGAAGGAACTGTGGGATCGCTGGCTGCCCTTTGCCATCGCCTTTGGCGTGGATTCCCAGTACATCCGCAAATTTGAGGCGGTCGACGCGCCCGCGCCCGGCTGGTACATCCCCCACCCAACCATGTACGGCCCATACCGGCGCCGGTATTACGGGACAGGTCATGCCGGCCCGACCGCCCATCGGGATGGCGCCGGCGGTATGCCCGACATTGGTGGGCGTGGCGCAGGCGGCGGGCTTGGTGGGGGGTTGGGCGATGCCAGCCGTGGGTTGGGCAGCGGTTTGGCGGGGATGAGCGTAGGGCTGGGGGCGTTGCTCAGCAGCACCAGCAGCACGATGACCAGCCGCCCCAGCAGTTCCAACTCAGCCGGCGGGGGATGGAGCGGCGGCGGGGGCTTTTCCGGTGGCGGCGGCTTCGGGGGCGGCGGGGGCGGAGGCGGAGGCGGCGGTTTCGGATAGAGAGACAAGGAGTGAAAAATGCGTGGAGGCGGGCGGATTGTCGGCCTGGCAATCATGGGAATTACTGTGGTCGTATTCGTTGGCTGGACGGCCGCGGTCGCGGCGTCCGGCACGACCACCGGCGGGCTGATCCTGGGACTGTTTCTGGCGGTCGTCGTGTGCGCGCCGCTGCTGGGCATCGGCTTCTATCTTTGGCGCAAGGGTCAGCAGGAGGAGAGCGAGTTCGCACAGGTCGCGCAGGAGAAGAAGATTCTGAACATGGTCCTGACCCAGGGCCAGGTGAGCATACAGGAGATCATCGTCGAACTACAGCAGCCGCGCGCGGCCGTGGAAAATATGATCCGCAACCTGGTGGGCAAGCAGCTTTTCAGCGGCGCCATCAACTGGGAGAAAGGTCTTCTCTTCAGCGTCGACAGCCAGAAGTTGACGGACGGCCGCAACTGTCCCAACTGCGGCGGCGAAGTCGAACTGGCCGGTAAGGGGCTGATCCAATGCGCCTGGTGCGGCAGCGAAATCTTCCTGACGCAACGCGCCGCAACGCGCACGGCCGGATCGACGTAATGTGTCATATCATCCCCATCACATAGTGAGGCCAACATTCGACCCACCCGACAGGCGCGTCGAAAGTTGGCCGAATGAGAGGTCAAAGATGACAGATTCCTTTGTAGACCGAGCCGAAGAACGCATGGGCGCCATCGAGCGGCTGCTCAAGGGGCTGCCGTTCGTGCGCGAATATAACGACAAAGAACTGCGCCGGGAGGCAGACCACCGCTTGCGCCAAGCGCTCGTTACCGAATTGGAGCAGGAAAAGCAGCGGCTGTACGACGTGCAGAAAAAACTGCTGCGCGGCGGCGGGTTGGCTTACATGGACGACGCCGACGGGGCGATTCAGCGGTTGCAGACGCTCATCGACCGTATCAAGACCGCCAGCTACGGTTATGCCGGGCTGTTCGCGGCGGTGAAGATCGAGGAAGAGCAGCTTGACGCCCTGCATCGCTTTGACGTGGACCTGGCAGAGCGCGCCCAAGAGATCAGAAAGCGGGTCAGTCAACTGGAGGCAGCCAGCACGAGCCGAGACGCGATCGGTCCGGCCATCGAGGCAGTCAACGACACGGTGACCGAACTTCAGCGGCTCTTTGACAGGCGCAGCCGGGCAATCGAGGATGGAGAGTAGCTGCAGACAAGGAGAGAGTAAGGAGGAATATCCTCTCAACCCTCTTTTCCTGATAGCCAGACAGGAGAATACTGATGCCAAGGATTATTGATGTCATTGAAGCGCCGGATCAGGGCGCGCAGGACCTTGTCATACGCGTGCCGGAGGTCGGTTCGGGCGACTTTCGCCTGGGCAGCCAGGTGATCGTGCGCGAAAGCCAGCGCGCCGTCTTCTATCGCGACGGCAAATCGCTGGATCTGTTCGAGCCGGGACGACACACGATCACCACTTTCAACCTGCCGATCCTGTCCGGGCTTCTGCGCATGGGCACCGGCGGCCAGGACATCTTCACCGCCGAGGTGTTCTTCGCCAACATGCGCGAGTTCACCGACATGAAATGGGGCACGCCGGAGCCGATCAGCCTGCGCGACACCGATCTGGGGCTGGTGCGTCTGCGCGGCTTCGGCCACTACACGATGCAGATCGCCGATCCCAAGCGTTTTGTCGATCAGTTCGTCGGCACGCAGGGCATGTATCGCACCGGGCAGATCAACGACTTCCTGCGCAGCGTCATCATCAGCCGCATGACCGATATGTGGGGCGAGAATATGACCAGCATTCTCGACCTGCCCCGCCTCTTTGACGAGCTGAGCGCGGCGATGCGCGCCACGTTGCAGGATGATTTCGCGGCGATGGGGCTGGCGCTCAAGCAGTTCCGCATCGTCTCGATCAGCCCCACCGAGGAGACGGCCAAGGCGATCGACGAACGCGCCAGCATGGGCGCGATTGGCGATATGAACGCCTACATGCAGTTCAAGACGGCGCGGGCATTGGGGGACGCGGCCCAGCAGCCGGGCGGCGCTGGCGGCACGGGCGAAGGCTTGGGCCTGGGCGCGGGGATCGGCCTCGGCGCGGGCATGGCCGGCATGATCACCAACGCGATGCAGGGCGCTGCGCAGCCCAACGGTGGTGCGCAGAGTCAACCCGCCGCGCCGCAACTGGCCGCGGTCCCGGCTGTCATGACGCTGGAGCAGGCCGCCGCCTATGTGCAAGTTTCGCCCGCCGACATCCAGGCGCTGATTGACGACGGCTCGCTCCAGGCCAAGCGAATAGGGAGCCAGTACCGGATTGCCAAGCGCGCGATTGACGATTTTTTGGCGGGGTAGATGGAGTTCGACTCGTTCGAGGTAGGTCGTACGGCGCGCTAGCTGGCAACCCGCAGCCGCATCCCCAGCGCACGGATGATCTTCATCATCGTGGTAAAGCTGGGATTGCCGTTCTCGGACAGCGCTTTGTACAGCCCTTCGCGGGTCATGCCGACCTCGCGCGCCAGTTGGCTCATGTTGCGGGCGCGGGCGATGTCGCTCAGCGCGGCGCGGAGGAGACGCCCGTCGCCCAGGTCCTCTTCTGCAGCCGCTTCAAGATAGAGGCGGGCATCCTCGTCTGTGCGCAGGTGATCCGTGACATCCCAACGAGTGAATGTTTCGGTCATGGCTTACCCCCAATCTTTCGCCAGTTGCCCGGCACGCCAGTAAGCGGCAACCCTTCTCCCTCAATACAACTCCGGGCGGCGGTCGGCGAAGATCGGGATCTTGGCGCGCGTGGCCTCCACGGTGTCCAGGTCGATGCGCACGGTCAGCAGCGCCTCGGTCTCGCCGCCCTCGATCAGCGTCTCGCCCCACGGATCGATTACGGCAGAGGAACCGAAGAAGGAGACGCCCTCGGTCGTGCCGACGCGGTTGCAGGCGGCGACGAAACATTGATTCTCGATCGCCCGACTGCGCAAAAGCGTGCGCCAGTGCATGCGGCGCGGGTGCGGCCACTCCGCCGGCAGAATGAGCAGACGGGCGCCCTCCAACGCGTAGCGGCGGAAAAGCTCCGGGAAGCGCAGATCATAACAGATCGCCAACCCCGCGCAGCCCCACGGCAACTCGTGCAGCGCGCCCGCCTCGCCCGGCGCCAGGTACTTATCCTCAGCCATCAGCCGGAAAAGGTGGATCTTGCTGTAGGACGCGGCGAGCGTTCCTTCCGGGCTGTAGAGCGCCATCGTATTGTAGAAGCGGTCGCCGCGCTCTTCGAGCAGCGAACCGGTCAGCCAGACGCGATTGTCCCGGGCCAGCGCGGCGAAGCGCCCGAACCAGCCGGGTTCCTCGGCGCAGGTGGCCAGGGGCGACGCGTACGCGCCCGCATTCTCCAGGTCATAGGCGGTGCTCCACAGTTCCGGCAGCACCACCAGATCGCTGCCGCGGCCGGCTGCATCGGCGATGAACGCCTCCGCCCGCTCAAAATTGCGCGCCGGATCAGCGAACAAACAGTCCATCTGCACCAGAGTAAGAGCGAATTCAGCCATTGCGTTTGTCCCTTTCCGAAACTGCTATTGCCAGAGGTTCGTGAAGTTACTGGTCACTGGCCACTGTTCACTGGAAACTGAGGAGGTCAAACATGCTGATCAACGAGAATTGGATTGCCGTCAGGATCCACGATCACGAAACTCGCCGGGCCTGAAGTCGTCTCGTCGGCTTCGCTTGCGAACTCGATGCCATTCGCTTTGAGGGCCTTCTGAAGTTCTCTGACATCGGTGAAGGTGTCGAGCGGCTGTGCGTCATCGTCCCAGCCGGGATTGAAGGTCAAAATGTTCTTTTCGAACATGCCTTGAAACAGGCCGATCACGCAACTGGGGCATCTCATAATGAGCCAGCCCTGGCTTGCGTCACCGCCGAAGACTTCAAATCCGAGTTTTTCGTAAAACGCTTGCGAGGTTGAAAGATCTTTTACTGCGAGGCTTACCGAGAATGCTCCAAGATCCATTTCCTGACTCCAGGGTGCGTCCCAGATTTGGGACAAGGATGGTCGTATCGGAATATCAAACCAGCGATCGCTGAGTAGACAAGCACGGAGGGCGAACATAGCATATGCGCCGGGGCGAGACCAGCGCATATGCCAGGACCCAGGAGCAAGTTAACCACTCAGCATCTTGTTTGGCCAAATCTCTCCTTTCTACGCTCTCAGCTGCCCCAGCTACCAGGAGAACCCAACACTTTACTCCCTCACCCTTTCCACTCCCAATTCCTCCAACCGCGCCGCCATCTTCTCCCGCGCAGGACCGCCTTTCCGGGTAGTGGTTACATATTGACTGATAGGCACTGCAAGTTGTAGTCGTGGATGAATAACTTCAAGGCCAGTTGGTGAAAGTGGTCGGACTTGGAAAAAGCCAGAGTCTTGCGCACAAAGCGAGCCAGGCGTTGGCGCAGGGTGTTGTTCCAACGTTCGACGTGGGCGGTTTCTCCTGTTTCCTTGCCCACGGCGCAGTGCGTTGCGGCATCAAAGACCAGTTGATACGCCTCCCACAAGTCGCTGCAGGAGCAACAGGCGCGATAGCTTTGGGGGATGCGTTGGCGCAGCGCGCGGCAACTGTCGGCGCTGCGGTCGCCGACAAAGTAGGCAACCACCTGTCGGGTGCGCCGACAGAGAGCAATCCAGAGCCAGCGTTGGTTGCGCTTTGTGCGCACAAATGACCATAATTCGTCCAGTTCCAGCAGGTCGTCTGGTTGAGCAGCCAACAAAGTGGCCTCCAGTGCGGGCAACCTGGCCGCCTTTTCCCTTATCCAACGCGCCAGCGTCTGGCGCGCCGTGCCAAAGATGCGCTCCACACCGCGCATGCTGGCGCGTTCCTGGTATGTGCGCAAGAGCAGTTCTTTCTCTTTCTCACCATAGCCTTTGCTGGCATTCAGTGTTCCGTAGCGCTTACATCTGTGGCAATGATACTTCTGGGTACCCTTATAATCATGCCCATTTTTGCCGATCTCTTCGCTGTTGCAATGTGGACAGCGATATACGATAATGCTTATGATCATGATGAGGCTCCTTCTCGTAGCTGGCTTTGTTGGCGAACAACCAGCCTACTGGATTGAGCCTCATCAGTCAATACTTAACCACTACCCCTTTCCGCATCATCTCTTTGCTGTAAACGTACGGCTGCTTCTCACTCAGGTGGGCGTTGAGAAGTCGGAAAACTGAACAAACAGCCTGAATTTATGTCATCACAACGCAAGTATTTTTCTTTTTCCCTAATCCACCGAAAACGCGGTTGTAGTACTAACCATTGGTGCTAGTTTGGAGATAGTCATGAGAACAGCGACAATCTCTCTTGAAACGCCCAAGCAACAAGAGAGGAGCCATTCCCATGACCACAGTCGATTTTATCACAGAACTGTTCTGCCAAGTGGATGACCAGATCGGCTATCTGCCGAAACACAGCCAAGCGCGTCTCTATCCGAGCGAAGTCGTCACACTGGCGCTGCTCTATGCGTTGACCGGCAAAGGCAATCGCGCCTTCTGGCGCTGGTTGATGCGGGATTATCAACCCTTGTTTCCCAATCTGTGCTGTCGCACGCGCCTCTTTCGTCTTTTCAACAGCCAGCGCTACCTGATCGGCGAATTTCTGGCGCCGCCCTCCTTACTCGGCGTCATCGACAGTTACGGCATTGAACTGCTTCATCCGCGCCGGGAGGGCCGCAGCGCCCAGCAAATCGGCAAGAAGGGCAAGTCGAACGGCCGCTGGATCGTGGGCGGCAAGCTCTGCTTCCTCCTCGACCACCTGGGGCGTGTCGTCGATTGGGAATGTGACACCGCCAATGTCTATGATGGCTCGGCCTTCCAACATCTGGTCGACAAATTCCAAGACGATATGGTCATCTTTGCCGATACCGGCTTTGCCAAAGCTGGCTGGCAGCCTGACAACTTGCGTCTGTGTCAGCGCGGTGAATGGAACATGCGCATGCTTGTCGAAACGGTGCTCTCCATGCTCACTTCCATCTGCCAGTTCAAACGCATGGCGCACAAGGCTTGGCGCTATTTCGAGACCCGCGTCGGTTTCACCCTGGCGCTATTCAACATCCTGATCCAGTGGCACGGCTTTCTGCCCGATGAGAACGGCTTCGTTCCTCTTTCCATCGCTGAATTCAGCCTTTAACGACTAGTAGTGTAACAGACAAGATTTGTCGGACAGAGTGAACTGTGGCACACTCTCCAGAAACGTAGACACGAGGAGAGGAAAGATGCCAGCGAAACGATATCGGGTGCGCTTGACAGAGGAAGAACGCACGCAACTGGATGCACAGGTGAACACAGGCGCCGGGTCGGCGCGGCGCTTGAGACGGGCACGCATTCTGCTGATGGCCGATGAAGAGCAAGCCGGAGGTGGCTGGACTGATGCCGAGATTGCCAAGGCCTTAGGTGCGCACGCGCGCACCGTAGAGCGAATTCGGGCGCGCTGTGTCACAGCCGGGATTGAAGCTGCGCTCATCCACATGCGACCGCAACGGAAGCGCGCCTGCGTATTGGATGGCGCCGGCGAAGCCCGCTTGGTGCAGTTAGCGTGTAGCGCTGCGCCTGATGGACAGGAGCAATGGACGCTGCAGATGCTGGCCGATAAGCTGGTCGAATTAGAGGTGGTCGAGCGTATTTCGCGCGAAACGGTGCGGACGACGCTAAAAAAAACGAACTCAAGCCCTGGCTGAAAGATGAGTGGTGTATTCCGGCGACGGCGAATGCCGAGTTCGTCTGTGCCATGGAAGATACGCTTGAGGTCTATCATCGGGCGCAGGATCCCAAGCGACCTTTGGTCTGTTTTGATGAAGGCAGCAAACAGTTGACGAAAGAGACCCGTCTGCCCCTGCCACCCCGACCGGGCGCTGTGGCCAAATATGACTACGAATATGAACGCAACGGCACCGGCAACCTCTTTCTCTGCTTCGCGCCTCTGCAAGCCTGGCGTCATGTCAAGGTGACAGCGCGCCGCACCAGGGTTGACTTTGCCCACTGCATGCGTGACCTGGTCGACATCCACTTTCCGCAGGCAGACAAGATCGTCCTGGTGATGGACAATTTGAACACACACAAACTCGCTTCTCTGTATCAAGCGTTCCCGGCAGCCGAAGCCCGCCGTCTGGCCGCCAAACTGGAAATCCATTACACCCCCAAACATGGCAGTTGGCTCAATATGGCTGAAATCGAACTCAGTGTCCTGCATCGGCAATGCTTGAAAGCTCGCATCCCGGACCAAGCCACCTTGATGCAGCAAGTCGATGCTTGGCAAAAACGCCGCAATGCCTCGGCAACTACCGTCAACTGGCGTTTCACTACGGCTGACGCTCGCATCAAGCTCAAACGTCTTTATCCGACAATAGAAGATTGCTGAACTACTAGCACCAATGGTTACTAGGGTCTGGGCCGTATGCTGCACGCTGTGGCAGAGGCCCATGCTATTGATGGGCGATGCTTCGTTCATGAGCAGCGGCACTGTCGTCGTTGGGTTGGCATAGTGAAACAGCCAGGCATCGGGGCAGAGTTCCTCCATATCACGGCAAATCCCCAACATCAGGGGTGCATAGCGGATGGTGCGGAAGACTCCGCCGAGACCGGTCGTGCAACCAGAGGACACATCCAGCCCATAGTTGAGCATGATCTTGCGCTCAATTACCCTTGCCTCCCGACCTCCTAGAGCAGTGGCAGTCGATATGACGTAGTTAGCGCCGTCGAGTGCCCTGCGCCTGTCCAGGGTCGACTCGATCACGATGGGGATGTCAAGCTTGCCTGACGAGCTTCTTGGACAGGGCTGTGATGACGTCCAGATTGTCTTGATCGATGTCCATCAGCGACAAGGTGCAGCCCGCCAATGCCGGGCGCGTCATGATATCCGCCACGAAACGGGGTGCGAAACTGGTGCTGCCTGCTGCAATGTACGCGATCTATGTCACAGAAACCTCTTCTTTCTCTCAATCGGCCTCGTCCGGGCGGTTTGCAAAGTTCGCACACAGCCGGACGAAGCGCTCCGGGTAGAAGTTAGCGGCGATGCCGCTGTAGCCGTGACCGTCGGCTCTGAGCGACTCCAGCAGCGTGGGACAGTGTGCATTGAACCATTGCAGGTTGGACTTTGTCCCCTATCCAACTCGCACCTCAATTGTCAGCACGGTTAAGGGGACACAGGCACTGTGAAATACGAGCCGGTTGCGACCCTCCAGCAACATCTCTGAGCTGGCATTGAACACAATCTTGTTGACAGGTTTGTCATTTCGACATGGATTCTCGAGAAGATCATCGGAAACGGGCTCGATCCCGGCTGCATCACCGGCCGAAAATTCGTTGATATGAAGCCGCAAGTCCTCCAGCCTGTTACCAGCATCTCCTTCAACGAACACCTCGACCTCCACTGAACGTTCTACAGGCTCAGTCGCCATCAATATAGAGAACGTCCGTGGCAGGTCTCTTTCCATAAAGCACGGAACCTGCTCTGGTCCGTCCACCTCACGATACCTCCAGTCTTTCCCTCCGGCGGTCAGGGTGTAGGTCTTGGGTTTGCCACGCAGCTTGGCCGGTTCGCCTAGTTCTCCCAGTACCGCGTACTTCGGTTCGTTGTCAGCCACGACGGGACGGTCTCGCGGAACAAAGAAGTTGAAAAGATATACTCCGTCCGCTCCACTGGCGTGATACGCAGCTGCAAATCCACGCAATTTCCGCTCATCCAGCGGCATAAACCGTGTGGGGTCTTTATGATAATCTGCAATAGGAAACCTCTCCGGTTGACTGGCAGTGTATTCGGCGCCGGCATAAAATGCGACCGTATCACCTAGCACACGGCTGAACTCATCTACCTCCATCTCCCACGCTGTGTGGCAAAACGCGCTGGCCGTTACCCCGTTTATCAAACCCTCGCCTGCCCACTCCCCCACATCAAGCCCCAGGTCGTAGGCTACTGCTGCCGTAACAGGTACGCGTACAAACAGCGATCTGTCACCATCGCAACTATCCAGCAATTGCTTCACCTCCCGTACGAACTCGGTCATTATCCCGCAGTGCTTTTCAGTATTACCCTGGGGAAAGTAGGGAGGGTGACGCAAGAAGTCGAGTTCAAGTACTTCAAAGCTGTAGCCGGTTACGAGTTCGCGAATCAGGGCCAGAAAGCGTTGGCGTACCTCCGGCTGCCGGTAGTCCAAGGTATACATAAACAGAAGATTCCTGCCACGAAACCTCTTTTTCAAATGCCACTGCGGGTGATCCCAGTAGAAATCACTTACCCACGGATGGCGTCCCGATCTATAAGTTCCGTGGCTATCATTCATACGCACTGACACACCCGGCACAATACCAACTTGGCGACAGCGCGCCAACGCACGAGCCAAGTAGTCACATCCCTGGTCAGCCAGGCGTTTCAATTGCCCCAAATGATGTTGATAATCCTTGCCAAAAAACATCTTGGGTAGTGACTCTTGCGGCACTCCCTCGAACCACTCCGGCCTCCCAGGCTTGTAACCATCCCAATGCGTCTGCCAGACACGACTCGGATAGCTAACTCGCTGACCGTTGGGGTTGATCAACATCAAATCGGCCCCTCCCTCGGCCACCTCATCCACCATATGGTCCACGTGGGCTGGAGTCATAGGTTCCTGCGTGTAATTGAAAAAACTGACCCAGTCCTGATTGTAGATGACTTTGTATGCTATCTTCATACCACATTTTTCCTTATTCATGCCCGACGTCTTCTTGGAGTGAGCGGGAAAGGCTACATCGAGGGGTTGCCGCCTGCAATGGGTCAATCCACAACGCTTGACAATTCTCCGGCCTCTCACCCCTTCAGGCCGGTAACGACCACCCCTTGCACGAAGTGGCGCTGGGCGAAGAAGAACACGAGGATCGGTCCGAGAGCGACCAACGTGCAGATGGCCATGATATGATTCCAGTCGTGCTGGTACCCAACCTGCTGAATCTGCCGCTGCCACTGCTGCACAGCGATGGCCAGCGTCTGCTTGTCCGGCGTGCGGAGATAGATCAACGGAGCGAGGAAATCGTTCCACGTATCCATGAAGGTGTAGATGGCCACTGTCCCCAACGCCGGACGGGACATGGGCACAATGATCTGCCACAGGATCCCAAAGGTTCCACACCCATCGATCCTGGCAGCATCATCGTAGTCACGAGGAATGGTCATGAAGAACTGCCGCAACAGGAAGATGAAGAACGCTCCGCCCCCGAAGAACGAGGGCACGATCAGTGGTTTGAGGCTATTCAGCCAACCGAGATTGCTAAAGAGCAGGAACTGGGGGATCAGGACCGCATGGTAGGGGATCATCATGGTGCTCAGCACCAGCAGGAAGATGGCATCACGGCCCGGGAAACGGACGCGGGCAAAGGAATACGCCACCAGCGTGGAGGTCGCCAGGCGGCCCACCATCACGCCCACCACGACCGCCATGGTATTGACCAGGCTCCTCATGAAGGGGAACTGACGCGCGGCTACGGGGTAGTTCTCCCAAACGAACTCCCTGGGTATGAGCCGGGGTGGGTATTCCCAAACCTGTGCTTCGGGCTTCAAGGAGGTGCCCATCATCCAGATCAACGGGGTCAAGAACACCAGAGAGATGACGGCAATGGCCAGGAAGAGTCCCACCCTGCCGCTGGACCTGGCAAGGCTACGATGAAATCTACGCTGAGCACGCCGAGCCTCTCCATGCGCCATCCCATCCGATTTGACAGCCATGTGCCACCCCCCTATCCTGTTTCTCCTGTTTCATAGTACACAAGACGCCCGGCGACCTTCAGGGTGACAACGGTCAGCCCCAGGATCAGGATGAACAGCACCAGGGCCAGAGCGGCCGCGTAGCCCATCTCCAGGTAATTCCATCCGTTCCGGTAGAGGTAGAGAACGTAGAACAGCGAGGCGTTGGCCGGCCCTCCACCTGTAACAATGAATGCGGAGCCGAAAATCTGGAAGGACCCGATCATGCCCGTAAGAAACGTGAAGAAGATGACCGGCGAGGTCATGGGGAGCATCACGTTCCAGAACCGGCGCCAGGCGCTGGCTCCGTCCACTTTGGATGCGTCGTACAAGGCCCTGGGAACGCCTTGCAGTGCCGACAGATAGAGGATGAGATTGGCACCAGCCCCCCACAGAGACATCAGGATGAAGGCCGGCATGACCCATTCTCTGGAGCCGAACCATGAAGGGCCCTGGATCCCGATCTGCCTCAGAAGGGCGTTGAGGAGCCCGATGTCTCCCTGAAACAGGTACATGAAGATGTAAGAAGAGGCGAGCACAGGCACGATAGATGGCATGTAGCAGGCAGTACGCCAGAATGAGAGCCCCGCCACCTTCTGGTTGAGAAGTAGAGCCAAAGCGTAGCCCACGATGATCCCCAGAGGCACTGATGCCACCGTGTAGATCGCAGTGAGCTTCAAGGAGTGCCAGAACAGCTCGTCCTTGAAGAACATGTTTTCGAAATTACGCAGTCCGGCAAACACAGGTGGCTGTAGGATGTTGTACTTGGTGAACGACAGCCAGAAGGTGTACAGAATCGGGCCGATGGTGAAAATGAGGAAACCCAGGATCCAGGGAGAAATGCCCAGGAACCCCTCCAGCGCCTCGCGTCGTGCGTTCGTCAGTATTCGCCGCCGACCGCCCGCGACCGCCGTGGTGGTCATCGTTGCACCTCACTATCCAGTTGTTTTTAAGGAACAGACCCTAAGGGTTTCGGAAGCCCCTTAGGGTCTCTCAGTGCGATCCGCTTTCCGCCGGCCTACGCTGCCTGCAACTTGCCGTCGATGGCAGCCTTGGCCTCGTCCAGCGCCTGCTGCACGCTCTTCTCCTGCAGGTACATAAATTCGAGCGCCGCTGTCATCGTATCTCCGACGAACCCGGCATGCGCTCCCAACCAGAGGGGGTACGTGGCTACAGTCTTAGCAATGTCCGGCACCGCCGAGACAATTGCATGGCGTGCGATTCGGGTCTCCTGCGCCTCCTTCGGCCACCCGGTCAGCGGGTCTACATGAAACCGGGTCTCATAGTTGGGTGCATTGTGGTTGAGGACTTGAGTGGCCAAGACATCCCGGTCGGTGGTGATGAAGATGGCCATCTCCGCGGCCTCTGCTATCCGCTTGGACGCAGCGGTCACGCACCAGAAGTTGCCCCCAATGTGCTGGGCTCGTTCCCCGATGAACGGCAAGGCTATGAGTGTTTGACGGTCTACGAACGGCACTCTCCTGTGAGCATGCACGCCAATGCCCGACATCTCGCACATTGCCAACTCCGCCGTGTAGAGACCGCCCTCCACCTGCATCGCCTGCAGGGCTTCAGGCGCCGGCGCCACCTTGTGCTCGAAGACCAAGTCCACCAGCTGCTGGTAGGCGTCAACGGCCTCGGGCGAATTGATGGTGCATTCCTTCTCCTCGCGGGCCCACCAGTCCTCGATAGGAAAGAGCATGCCTCCGGCGCCCGCGACAAGACCATTCAGGCTTTGACCGAAGTTCGGCGCGCGATTCAGGCCGTATTGCTCCACTTCCCCATTCGACTTGATCTTCGTCCCTGCCTTCAGGAACTCCAGCATATCATCCCACGTCCAGGTGTCCCACTCGGGGGTGCCCCACGTCGGGAGGTTCTGGTCTACCCCGGCCTCTTCCGCCAAATTGAGGTTGATCCACAGTGCTTGGCCCGAAGGGACCATGACATCCATGGCGTAGATATTCCCCTGATACCCGACGCTGACATGGGGATCGTAGGCCATCTTCCCTATGTCCACACCGTGAGCGTCGATGTGGTCGTTCAGCGCCAACAGCGTCCCGCTCTTGTAGAAGGCATCGGAAAAAGAGGTATCCGTCAGGAATGCGTCCGGAGCGACGCCGCCAGCCAGTGCGGTCAGTAGTCCCTCGTGGTAGCCACTAAAGGGTAACCGCTCTTCCACGACGGTCATATTGGGGTGCGTTTTCTCGTAAATGGGGAACGCCTCGATTAGCTCTCTGAGATTAACACCCCACCAATGCGACACCCGCAACTCTACTGGTTCCTCCTTGACCTGCTCAGTCGTAGTAGCTGGTGCAGGCGCCGCCGTGCAACTGGCCAGAGCAACTGTGCCAGTGGCCAGGGCGCTCCACAACAGAAATTCCCGTCGACTTACTTTTCTACCGCCCATTGGTTTTTCTCCTTTGCACAGAAGTCGAGTAGCCTGAAATCTTGAATGGTACACACGTAAGGACACAGTAGGAGGCGACACAGTAGGAGGGGAAACAGTCCGTGCCGATTTGTTCACAAGTCTTGTAACACAAATTTATTGTTCTGTCAACTTTACTTTGCGGACTGCGGACGTGCGGACGGGATGCACCCGAAAATGGGGGCGAATTTCTGGCTACCTCTGGGCAGTTACACTGGGGTCCGCAACCCGCTAGTCTGGACAACCCCAAATCCTGGATGCACCCTTGCGGGCTCCACTTTGTCTTACAAATCAACGATTTCTGATCAGCAGCGAATGGGCCCTACGTTTCCTCCGGGTCGGGCAACACCTCGACGGTTGCGCCGGGCGCAGGCCCGCTGTATTCGCCCAGCCGCTGCGCACCGCCGCGTCCTTCGGACGACCGGTCCTGCGAACGAGTCTGCTTGGGAGCGGTGTTCGTAGCCAGCTTCCGGTTGGTGCGGGCGCGTGTCGCGCGCCAGACTAGCCACGCGCCCAGCAGGGGCAACAGCAGAGGCCACCAGCGCAGCATCAAATTCTGTTCGCTGCGGCCGGCGGAAAAGAGAAAGAGGCCGAACAGCACGAGCACAGAACCGGGAATCAAGGCCCACCATAGCTGCCGCCGCTGTCCCAACAGGTAGAGCAGAAAGAAGACGACCCCCAAGCCGATAAAGAGCGCTGTGCCCAAAACGGCCGGCTCTTCGGTAAGACTGCTCAAGGCGATTGTGCCGCCCAACATCAGCATGAATCCGCCGGGGATGATCGCCCACCAACGCTCGGCCCGATCCAGCAGATAGACGTGGGCGAAAGCGATGGCCTGACCGACGAAGAGCGCGCCGGCCGTTACGCGCTGGTCCAACGCCGTCAAGGTCGTAAGGTAGACCATTACCGCCAGGGCGATCAGTGTCCAGCCGGGGATCAGCCGCGACCAATCCCCGCGGCGGGCGGAGAGATAGCTGCCAAAGAAGCCCAGCGCCAGCAGCCCGAGCAGCGCGGCCCCAACGTACTGGATATAGGGTTCAAAGCGGATGAAGACATCGAGGTTGAACAAAAGCAGAGCAAGCCCCGCCAGCGCCAGCAGGACGCCCCAGATGAGACTGCTTATGCGGTTATCGCTGTTCGCGGACGCCATCGCGCAGGCTCCTCGCCTTGAATTCGAATCACCGTCCCATGCCGCGCCAGACCGTTTCCGGCGTGAAGGGCAGCGCATCATACCAGACGCCGAGCGCGTCGTGGAGCGCCGCGGCGATGGCAGGCGCAGTTGGCAGAAAGGGCATCTCGGCCATCCCGCGCACACCCAGCGGCCCCTGCGGATCGGGCAACTCCAGGATCACGGGCACGATCTCTTCGGCAACATCGGCCACGCCGGGGATCAGATAGTTGCTCAAGTGGGGCGTGATGGTACGCCCCTCCTCCTGCAAGTAGTTCTCCAACAGCGTCCAACCGACGGACTGGGCCACGGCCCCCTCGATCTGCCCCTCCACCTGCTGCGGATGAACCGCCCTGCCCACATCGTTCACGCTGATCAGCCGCTTGAGCGTCACGTGCCCGGTCTCCCGGTCCACCTCCACATCGGCCACCTGCGCGCAGTAGCCGTAGGTGACATTGGGGTCGCAGGCGCCTGTCTCGCGGTCGTAAGGCGTCGTCGGGCGCGGATGATAGACGAACTCGGCGCGGGCCGGGCGTTCTTCATCGCGCCACAGAATCAAGGCCCGCTCGGCCGCGCCCTGAATCGCGTTGCCAGCCATAAAGGTCATGCGGCTGGCGGAACTGCTGCCGCTGGAGCCGGTCACATCGGTGTCGTCCGCCGCCAACTCCACCTGCTCCGGGGACAGCCCCAGCATCTGCGCGGTCAACAGGACAAAGGCGGTGTGCGCGCCCTGCCCCACTTCCGCGCCCACGCAGCCCACACGGGCCAGTTCAATCGTCTCCCCGCCGTGCAACTCCACCCAGGCGGTGCAATGTTCCGGGAAGCCGAAGCTGTAGCCAACGTTCTTATAACTGACAGCGATCCCTCGTCCGCGGGCGATACGGGTACGGGAGGAATCAAGGCTGGTGGAAAGCGGCTCGTGGCTGGCGGCTCGTCGCTCGGACGGGGCGCGTCGTCCATTGACCGCCGACCACTGCCCGTCAGTCTTTTGCCAGCCGCCCTGCCGCGCGGCCTCGTCCAGCACCTCTACGGCTGTGCATCCGGCGGGGACAGGGCTGCCGGTCACCAGGAGCGAGCCGTCCCGCAACAGGTTGCGCATACGCAGTTCGACCGGGTCCATATTCAAGGCGCGCGCCAATTTCGTCATCTGCATCTCGGCGGCGAAGTGGGCCTGCGGTCCACCGAACCCGCGAAAAGCGCCGCCAGGACAGTTGTTGGTATAGACGGTGCGCGCGTCCACATGCACATTCGGAATTTGATAGGGACCTAAGCACATCAGGGCGGCGTTGGCCAGAACTTTGGTGCTGGTGTAGGCGTAGGCGCCGGCGTCACTGGTCACATCCATCTGCGCGGCGACGAGCTTGCCATCCCTGGTTGCCCCCCACTTGGCGCGCATGACGAAGGGATGGCGTTTGTGATGCCCGATGATCGACTCCTCCCGGCTCCAGACCGTCTTGACCGGGCGGCCCGTTTTCCACGCGGCCAGCGCCAGCGGAATCTGCACCGACATATCCTCTCGCCCGCCGAACGCGCCGCCGACGGCCGGGTAGCGCACGACGATCTGGCTCGGGGGCAAGCCCAGGGCGTGGGCGATCTGCTCCTGATCCTCGTGCATCCACTGACCGGCGACGATCACCTCGATGCGTCCGTCGGCGCGCATGTGGGCGAGGCCGGCCTCCGGCTGTAGAAAGGCATGTTCCTGCGGGTGCGTGCGGTAGACATCCTCGACGCACAGATCGGCCTGGGCGAAGCCGTGCGCAATATCCCCGCGGCGCAAGCGATGGGAGACAAGCAGATTCGATTGCCTGTCCCGCTCTTCATAGGGAAAGCTGCTGAAGGGGTGGGGATGGAGCGGACGCGCGTCCGCTGCCATTGCCTGGTCCGTATCGGTAATGACCGGCAGCGCCTCGTATTCGATATCAAGCAGCCGGGCCGCCGCCTCGGCCTGCGCCGCGGTCTCGGCCACAATCAGTGCCACCTTATCGCCTTCCCAGCGCACGACCTCTGCCTGCGGCGAACTCCCCGGCCCGCACAGCACCGGCTGATCCGGAATGACCAAACCGTACTCGTTCACCGGCATGTCCGCAGCTGTCAGAATGGCGACAACGCCTTCCGCGGCCGCGGCCCGCGTCGTGTCCAGACGGACGATGCGCGCATGGGGCACGCCGGCGAAGACGATCTTCAGCCACGCCTGATCGGGCAGATCAATGTCGCCGGGATAGGCGGCCTGACCGGTCACCTTGTCCGCGGCGTCGAAACGGGGTACGCTGCTACCGACTGCACGCATAAAGTCACCTCAGTTACCAATGACTACTGCAATTCAAGCCCACTTCGGGTTGCGGGCCGTAATCCCCTTGAAATAGGCCTGCATCTCCTCGATTTGCGTTTCCATTTCACCGTTCGGCTGGTACGTCGGACCGAAACCCACGACCCGTCGGGCATAGTCGGCATAGGCCAGGGTGATCAGCGCGCCGGTAGCGAGTGCGATGCGGTAGAAGCCGGTTTCCCAACGCTCTACCTTTCTGCGCGCTCCCTCTGGGGTGATGACCAGCACGAATTTCTCACTGCGGTTCATCTCCTTGATGAGTTCCCGCACGAGTTCGCCGGGAGCATGACGATTCACAGGCAACGCGCCCAACCAGCGGATGAGACCGCTGATCGGAAAAATGAACCCCTCTTCTTTGACCATCCAGCGCCATTTCAAGCCGGTGAGAGTGAAAAATCCAAGCGCGACCACAGCATCCCAGTGGGACGGATGCGGTGCGCCAGCGATCACCAGCTTGGGCACGTCTGGCAACCGGCCCTCGATGCGCCAGCCGCTGAGCCTGTACGCCAACCGGCCAAATAAGCGGGTCAGCCAGTTCCCGCGTCGCGGCAATGTGGGCGACATGACCGTATCCGCGCCGGGAATGTCGACCCACCGCTTTCGCCCGAGCCGACCGCATCCTCGCGCACTTGGCGAGGGCGAAACAGACCTGCTCCTGTCGAGGCGAAAAAGAACGAGAAGAATGAAGAATCCTAGAAAAAAGAATGCCTCACTTCTCACCCCTTTTCTGATCATAGATGCGGAACCCTCTTTTCTGATAGTTGGGCAACGCGGCGGGATGATCCTCCGTACAGGTGTGGAGCCAGACCCGCTGTGCGTCGAGTGCCCAAGCGCGGCGGATCGCCTCCGTCAACATAGCGCCCCCCACCCCCCGACCTACGAAAGGGGGCAGCAGACCGAAATAGACCAGTTCAACCGAATCGCCTGGTGGGGAATCCCCATCCTCTCTCGTATCTCGTATTGCGTATTGCGTATTGCGTGTGTCAGGCTGCTTTTCCAATTCAAAGTAGCCGGCCGGCGTCTCGCGCACATAGCCGATCCACGTCTGCACAGTGGGTCGCTCCAGCCAAGCGAGCCACTGTTCGTCCGTCCAGCGCAGACGTTCCGTCCATGAATACGCTCGCCCCACCTCGGCATAGAAGAAGCGATTCAGAGCGGGAAAGGCGAGCTGCGCCCTGCGGACGGTAAAGGGTTCCGCGGGCGGGCGCGCCGGGCGTAGTTGGTCCGGGCTTGTCATCTCCAGATAAAAGGTTATGAGTTCGTTTTTTGAATTTTTTTTGTTGTTCAGGGTCATTTGAATGCCGCTCCGCCAAAAAAACTTCAAACCGGCGGATTCCATATTCGAATCCTATGAGCCACTGTCGTTTGACTGCCCGGCAGCGACCACCGCGTCAAGAATCTTGCGATAGCCGGTGCAACGGCACAGGTTGCCCGTCAGCGCCTCCTGCGCCTCAGAGCGGCTGGGGCTGGGGCGTTCCGCCAGCAGGGCGGCTGCCGACATGACGAAACCGGGCGTGCAGTAACCGCACTGGACCCCGCCGCTGTCGATCAACGCCTGCTGCACACTGTGCAATAGGTCTGTTGCAGGCGAGACGCCTGCGCTCCCAAGGGAGAGCGCCGAGGCGGTCAGGCCCTCGACCGTGACCACTTCGCTGCCCGCGGCCCGCTCCGCCGGGGCCAGGCAGGCCATAACCGCCATGCCATCCAGAAAGACGGTGCAGGCCCCGCATTCACCCTCCGCGCAGCCCTCCTTCACACCGAGGAACCCGGCTGCCCGCAGACTGTCCAGCAGGGTCATCCGGCCTTCTAGTTCGACCGCGGCGCCGTTGACTGTTGCCCGCAACGACGAAGAGCGGGAGAGACGCTCGCTATTTTCGCTCTCCTCTTCACTCTCTTCTCGCCGTACCGGCCAACGGCCCTGCGTATCGCCCCACAGCGTCACCGGCGCGTCCAGCCAGCCAGCCCGCTCCCGCCCGTCGCGTAGTTGGCGCAAGAGGCGGGCGACGAGCGTCTCCACCATCGCCAAGCGATAGCTCCCGCTGCCGCGCGCATCGTCAATGGGACGCGCCTGGGTTGTTGCCAGCCGCGCCGCCTCCACAACCGTCTCCTCCGTCAACGTTCTGCCGATCAGAAAGGCCTCGGCCTCCGTCGCCCGCACAACCGTCGGCGCAACCGCGCCCAGCGCAATCGCCGCCTGTGTGATCTCTGCCGACTGCCAGTCGCCCCCGTCGGCGCACGCGAGGGAACCGGCTACGCTCAGAACGCTGATCGCCTGTGCCCGGCGCAGCCCCAGCTTGATAAAATTGCCCCGCCGCGCAGCATTGGGCAGAGGAATTGAGATGCGCGTGAGCATCTCGTCGGCGGCCAGATCCACCCGCCGCACGCCGCGGAAGAACTGCGCCAACGGCAGCGTGCGGCTGCCCCGTTCCGCACTCTCAACGCGCACGCTCGCATCCCGCGCCAGCAGCGGCACAATCGTATCGTTGGCCGGACTGGCGGTGACGAGATTGCCGACGATGGTCGCCCGATTCCGAATCTGCGGCGCGCCCACCTCCCAGCAGGCCCGCGCCAGGGGGAACGCCTCCTCCACGATCAAGCGGCTGCGCACGCACTGGTTATGGGTCACCAGGGGTCCCAGATGCAGCGCGCCGTCCTCTTCCCAGATTTCGGCCATGCCCGGAATGCGCGTCAGATCGATCAGGCCAACTTGTGCGCTTTCCGCGGACTTGTCGCGCGTCAGTTCAATCAGGAGGTCGGTGCCGCCGGCAATGAAACGGGCGGCGCCGCCGTGTTCCGCTTTCAGCTTGAGGGCATCTGCCAGTGTGGTAGGTGACGCGTAGAAACGGTACATGTCAGTCCATCAAAAACCACTAATGTGAATCCCGTTTGTCACCGAGACTTTTCGCTCACAATGTGCAACGGAAAATCTTCGTCTCGCCTGTCTTACGCAGTACGGAATACACAGTACGCAATTCTGGAGAATATCCGGTTTTCAATCATTAGAACCCGCCCGCGAATGTATCGATCATCAGCTTCACATCGCCCAGCGGATAGAGGATCGGGCAGGTGGCGCCGTTGTCCATATACTCCCGCACCTTCTTCTTCACGTCATCCGGCGTGCCGGTGGCGGTGATGCGGGTGACCAGTTCGTCCGACACCAATGGCATGGCCTGCCGCACCTGCTCCTTGGTCGCGGGCCAGCCGAGAATCGACTGAATCTGCTCGACGACCTCCGGCTTCACCCCGCTGGCCTGAGCGATATGGGGCTGCTGGCCCAGATATTGGGTGAGCAACTCGCGCGCGCCATCCAGGGCTATCTGCTGATCCTCATGCACCGAGCAGACGATCAGTTGCGGTCGGTCGATTTCGTCCAGGCTGCGGCCAGCCCGTTTCGCGCCGATTTCCAGCCGTTCCAGCGCCATGTGGTTATAGTCCGGCGGCACACAGTAGTTCAGCACCGCGCCATCGGCGATCTCCCCGGTCAACTCCATCATCTTCGGCCCGGTCGCGCCGATCATAATGGGCACATTGCGCGGCTCCTGCCTTCCATGCACGACATCCAATTCGATGCCCTGAACCTGATGGAACTCGCCCCCGAAGCTGACATTCTCCATGGCGAGCAGACGGCGCAGAACCTCCACCGTCTCGCGCATCGCCTTCAGCGGCCTGCGCCGGTTGATGCCCACATTTTTCGCCAGCGGATCCCACCACGCGCCGATGCCGCAAATGACCCGGTCCGGCGCCAGATCGTCCAGTGTCAAGAACGTGGCCGCCAGCAGACCGATATTGCGTGTCCAGTTGTTGATGACGCCGGAGCCGATCTGAATACGCTCGGTGACGGCGGCGAAGGCGGCCATCGGCACAATCGCATCCCGCACAAGGCGGCTCTCTGCCTGCCAGACCGCCTCGAAGCCCTTCTCCTCCGCGTAGCGCGCGTGCGCCATCCCCTCGCGGATCGGGTGCTTATCCTGTAGATAGAGTGCAACGCGGGTATGCTGTGGCGCAGTCATGGAAACTCCTGAAATGTTGCGTAATGCGTAGGTTGCCCCGACCAATTTTTCGTTGCCCGGTCGCGGCGTCCACTTAGAACTACCTCGCCGCTTTCGCCTGCATTGTACACGTGTCAGAACGCAGCGTCAAAGATTCAGAAATCCGCCGAGTTCTTGCCATGAATCCCAGTTGACGCCATGTCTTTGCACGCGGAGTACGCAGTTGAAACGCAATCGTCTCGCCCGCATTTGGCACAGAAGATCAGGAGCAGTCAGAAACGCACGCCATCCTCGTTTGAAGGTTTTCTGGCGGAGAGGCTTTCATTGCCAACGCCAATACAAAAAACCATCAAAAACGCCCCTCTGACTTATCAAGACTTGACGAGTCATGCTTAAAAGCTACAATACAGTTCATGGATGTCAGGCCCAGAACAGTACGAGTTTACGCCCTCCCCGGTGGAGGTGAACCGTTCCTGGAGTGGTTGACAGAACTTAGAGTCGAGAAAGCTCGTTCCGCCATCTTGGCTCGTATTGACCGCTTGCGTTCTGGAAATTTCGGTGACCACAAGAGGCTGACCGGCAATCTTTACGAATTGAGAATTCATTTCAGACCAGGCTATCGTGTTTACTTCGGTGATTTAGAAGGCGATATCGTCATCCTCTTATGCGGGGGCACAAAGAAAACGCAGAGGCAGGACATTCGAAAAGCCCAATCCTTCTGGGAAGAATTCGGGGGGAGACAGCCATGAACAGAGACTTCGTTTTAAAAAACACAAGCAATTACGATGACTGGCTTATAGAACGGTTAAAGGATCCCAAAGAAGCGCTCTCCTATCTGGAAGCTGCTCTTGAAGCATACGAAGAAGACAGTGACACTACTGCTTTACTGCTCGCTCTGCGGAGTGTCGCCTATGCGCAAGATCGTATCGGTATATTGACGAAAGGGACCGGCATCAGTCGGGAGCTTCTCGACGCGGCGCCGGCCGGTAAGCTCTCCCCTCGACTGGACAATCTGCCGGCGATTCTTTCCTCTTTGGGTTTCCGCGTCCGGCTCGAACGCGTCGAGTCCTCCAGCGTCCCCGCCGCCATTTTGTAGCCAGTCCAACAGCGATACATTTCTGCTCGCGCTGGTCCATGCTATAATGCCGTGCCATGCAAAAGCAGCAGGGTATGACAAAACTGTCCGGTTTGACTGGCGACGACTCCAACGGTAGGCGACAATCGGACTGGCCGCCGCAGTCTGAAGACGCGGGCGATACAGGCGATCCGTTCGCGGAGAATGTCAACGACGGGTGGTTTTGGGAGCTTGTCCGTGGACGCAGGTCCGTCCGCCGTTACCGGCCTGACCCCATTGCGCGCCCTCTGCTGGAAAAACTGTTGACGGCCGCCATCTGGGCGCCTTCGGCCCACAACCGCCAGCCCTGGCGTTTTTGCGTTGTCACCAGCCAAGCGGCCAAATACAACCTGAGCGACCGCATGGGCGCGCGTTGGCGCGCAGACCTGAGCGCGGACGGGATGGACGCTGCGCTGATCGAACGACGGGTGCGCATCAGCCACGCACGCATCACCGGCGCGGCGGCGCTGGTGGTGGCCTCCGTCTGCCTGGAAGAGATGGACGATTACCCGGACCGGCGCCGCCAGGAGGCTGAATGGCTGATGGCGGTGCAAAGCACGGCCCTGGCTTGCCAGAATCTGCTGCTGGCAGCGCAGCAGTACGGCCTGGCCGCCTGCTGGATGTGCGCGCCCCTATTCGTCCCCGAGCTGGTGCGGGATGCGCTCGGCCTGCAGGACAGTTGGCATCCCCAGGCGCTGATCACCCTCGGCTACGCAGCCGAAGAGAAGCGGAGGGAGCGGCTTCCGCTGACGGAACGGGTGATCTGGCGCTGAATACTGCAATGCGTATTGCGTAACACGTAATTCGCTCTCGCCAAGTGCGCGAGGATGGGGTTTGATTGGCGCTGACCCCTGGAGTTTGGGCACTTGGCGGCAATCAAATCGGCTCGGACGAACAAGCAAGATACGAAAAAATTTGCAATGGCCCCAAGATTGGACGAACTCGCGCCGGTCGTGGCCCTGGCCGGTGGAGTCGGCGGGGCCAAATTCGCGGCCGGCTTGCAGGCAGTCTTGCCCCCGGGCGCGCTGACCGTCATCGTCAATACAGGCGACGATTTCGAGCACTGGGGGCTGACCATCTGCCCCGATATCGACACGGTTCTGTACGGGCTGGCCGAGGTCAACAACCCGCAGACCGGCTGGGGGCGCGCCGATGAATCCTGGGCTGTGCTGACCGAGATGGAGCGCATGGGCGGGGAAAAATGGTTCCGGCTGGGCGACAAGGATCTGGCGCTGCATCTGCTCCGCAGCCACTGGCTGCGGTCAGGCTTCGATCTCACCGAAGTCACCGCCAACCTGCGACGAACGTTCGGCGTGCCCTCCCGCATCCTGCCGATGTGCAACGAGCCGGTGCGCACACTTGTCCATACGGATGAAGGGGATCTGCCTTTTCAGGACTATTTCGTGCGCCGACGCTGCGAACCGACCTTTCTGGGCCTTACTTTCGTCGGCGCGGACAAGGCGACCCCCTCGTCAGATGTGGCGGAGGCGCTGCGGGCTGCCGCGCAGATCATCATCTGCCCCAGCAATCCCTATCTGAGCGTGGATCCGATCCTGTCTGTGCCGGGCCTGCGCGATATATTACAGGGAAGTTCTGCCCCGGTGGCCGCCGTCAGCCCGATTGTCGGCGGGCGGGCGGTGAAAGGGCCGGCAGCCAAAATGATGCGCGAAATGGGCCTGTCGACCAGCCCGCTGACCGTTGCCGAGCATTACGCTGATCTGCTCGACGGCTTCATCATCGACGAACGGGACAGTGCGCTGGCAGAGGACGGGATGGCCCACCTGCCGACGCTGGTGACGGATACGATGATGACCGATCTGCCGTCCAAACAGCGCTTGGCCGCAGAGGTCCTGCGCTTCAACCAGGAACTTATTGAGAGTATTCAGTGACCCGTTGCCGTGTACGATTCACTGAACACTGACGACTGGACACTGAAATGAGCTTGTGGACGATCGTTCCGGTCAAGCCCTTCACCGAGGGCAAGAGCCGTCTGGGCGGCTGCGTCTCGCCCCAGGAACGGCACACACTCAACCGCGATCTCCTCACGCGCACGTTGGGCGTCATTCGCCTGGCCCGTGTCGATGCGAAAATCGTCGTCGTCAGCCGGGACAACGACGCGCTCGACGCGGCCACGCGTTTGGGAAGCCATGCACTGACCGAGGAGCCGCCCGCCCCCCAGCCGCCGGAAACGGGTCCCCGGCTACTTGCCACTGCCCCTGAGCTTCGCCTCAACGCGGCGCTGACCCAGGCTGCCCGCTACGTTGTTGCACGGGGCGCAACCAAAGCCCTGATCCTGCCTACGGATATCCCTAACCTGACAGCCGAGGACGTGCGGACGGTGGCCTCCCCGCGCGGCGGCGGACCGCAGATCATCATCGGCCCCAGCCGTGACGGCGGCACCAACGCGCTCTTCCTGCAACCGGCCCAGGCGATACCTTTCGCCTTCGGTCGGGGGAGTTTTCAGCGCCACCGGCGTCTGGCCGAAGAAGCGGGCATCCCCGTGCGGGTTGTCGAGTCCGCCTCTCTGCTCTTCGACATCGACCTGCCGGAAGACTATAGGGAAGTGATCAGCGGCCCCTAAGAAAGCACTTCCGACCCGCAGGCGGAGCGGTAGCCGCAGGCCGAGCAGCGGCGCGGTTCATTGTGGCTGCGGCGCACGGCGGGAGCGCGGCGGGACTGCCGGATCGCGTCAGCCGTCTCGAGTACGCGGCGGCGCAGTTCGTCAGTGAAGGGGATGCGCAGCGTGGCGTCCGCGTAGCGCAGCAGGCCATAGGGGGGAGCAGCCCCGTAATTATCCTCGACAAGCAGACAGTATGCCGCCAATTGCAGAACGTGGCTGGCGTAAGGCCTGGGCGGGCGGGGGCGGCTCTTGACTTCCACGGGGACGACGAACGCCTTGCCTCGTTCGCGCGTCTGCACCAGATAATCCGGGCGTCCCACCAATCCGTAACGGCGGCTGCGCAGAGGGCGCTCGGTCGCCTGCCATTCGCCCGTATCCCGGTAGAGTAGCTCGCCCGCGGGCAGGCCGCTACTCTGTCGCTGGCGGCGTCCCAGCCACAACAGCAGGCCGCCAAGCAGCGTCAGCAGGACGGCGACCGCCAAAACGAAAGGTGAGAAGGGAATCATCAATACCCGGGGCGCCCTCTGGCTCCCCTCACTCCTCTTCTTCGGCGTCGTTTCGCCCTCGCGCACTGGGCGAGGATGCGGTCGGCGAGGGCACTTTCGCCCGCCCCAAATGCCCGCCGGATGGGGTCGGGCCGGGCGAAACCGGTCGGTTCTTGCAGAGGATGTCCCAGCTGCCCCGCTGGCAGACCTCATCCTTCTGGTTCAGCACCTCCATTTTGAAGGTGACCACGCCGCCGCCCATGCGCCGCATCGGCTTCTTGGCGCGCACGGTCACCCGCAAGCGCACGGTATCCCCGATCAGAACAGGGCGCCGAAACTGCCACTCCAACTGCATGAAGGCCTGAACTGTGCCCTCCATAAAGCCCATGCGCACCGCCAATCCACTGGCGATACTCAGCACCAACAGCCCATGGGCCACGCGCTCGCCGAACATCTGCTCCCGGCTGTAGTGCGCGTCCGTGTGGATCCGGTTCCAGTCTCCGGACAGCGCGGCAAAGTTGACAATATCCACTTCCGTAACCGTGCGGCCCACGCTTTCGCAGCCGTCACCGAGCGTGAACTCCTCAAAATACAACCCCATCGGGGGCTGCATCGTGCGCGTGCCCATAACGTTGCCCCGCTCCTTTTCGTGACCAGTGCAGTGACTATCTACTGACCACAATTCACTATCCTCTGCTGTTACACTTCGACCAGCATCTTCCCCAGATTTTCGCCATGAAACAGGCCGATGAACGCCTCGGGCGCGCGCTCGATGCCCTCCAGGATCGTCTCTTCCCATTTCAGCTTGCCCTCCCGCATCCAGCCGGAGACATCGCGCAGGAAGTCGTCGCGGCGTTCGGGATGGTCCGAAACGATAAAGCCCTGCATGAGCAGCCGCCGCCCGATCATCAGCGCCAGATTGGCCGGGCCGGGCTGCGCCGATGTGGCGTTGTACATGCTGATCATCCCGCACACAGCGATGCGGCCAAAGTTATTCATATACTGGATAGCGGCCTCCAGATGCGCGCCCCCCACATTCTCGAAGTAGACATCGATCCCGTCCGGGCAGGCCTGCTTGAGCGCACGCCGGAGATTGCTTGTCTCCTTGTAATTGATGGCCGCATCCACACCGGCGACCTCCTCCAACCAGCGCGTCTTGGCCGCTGAACCGGCGGCGCCCACCACGCGGCAGCCCTGGATCTTCGCGATCTGACAGACCTCGGAGCCGACCGCGCCGGCCGCGCCGGAGACAAAGACCGTCTCCCCCGGCTGCGGCTTGCCGATGTCCAGCAGGCCCACATAGGCTGTCATCCCCGGCATACCCAACACGCCCAGATAGCTCTGGAGCGGCGCCAGTGACGGGTCGACCTTTGTCAGGCCGCGGGCTTCGACCAAGGCGTACTCCCGCCAGCCGAGCATATGCAGGACGAAATCGCCCTCCGCAAACTGGTCGCTGGTCGAACTGATCACCTCGCCCACTGCGCCGCCGGTGAGCGGTTCATCGAGACCGAACGGGGGCGTGTAGCTGCGCGTATCCCGCATCCGCCCGCGCATGTAGGGATCCACGGAGATATATCGGTTGCGTACCAGCACCTGGCCGTCGCTGGGCGCTGGCAGTTCAACGTTGACAAGCGCAAAATTGTCCGCCGTTGGTATCGCGTGCGGGCGGCTGCGCAGATGGATTTCACGGCTGGTTACAGATGTCATTGATCGCCTCGAATGATGGTGGGTACGATGCGCTTATTGTCCCGCATTGGCTGGAATGCGCAAAATTGACCAGGATGGTATGATTAGCTACTATGATTCAACTGGCTCTTGTGATGGGTGCATCCCAAAATGTTGTACCACTGCGATGCGTTTTTTCAGCCGACGAGAAAAGACCCACTGCATAGGAATCGAGTGCTATCCTGTGAATCAAAATCCTGATTAAGGCAACGTTTGCCCAATAGTCTGGGATGCACCCCCTTGTGATTGCCAAAGAAGAGCGCAAGCCGGAGAAACGTAGTATAATGGCGTGGACAGCCACCCGCTTGGCCCCGCTCCTGTTTTTGGTTCTCATCCTTTCCGCCTGCTCCGCCCGACCGCAACCCCTCATCTTCGGCGAGCCGGTGTGGGCGGACGGCGAGACAAGCGCCTATCGGGTGTCGAACCGGGAGGGCCGCATCGTCGGCACGGCCACCTTTGAAGTGCAGTTTGTGCCAGAAGACGGCTGGACGCTGATCCGGGAGATCAACGACGCGGGCAGGAGCGAGCGAGCGACCATCGAGATGCAGCCGCTCGGCTTTCGCCCGGTCTATAGCCATCTCGTGCGCACAGATGTAAACGGCAAGCAGGTGGTGGAGGCACAGTTCGCGGGCGCGCAGGTGGATATCGCGCTGACCAGTCGTCAGGGTGCAACCGTCTATGAACGGGTGCAGGCGCCCTCGGATATCCGCGACGAGCGCACGCTGCTACTGATTCTGCGGGCGCTTCCCCTGGCGCATGGCTACGCCACCCGCATCAACAGCTTTCTGCCGGTAGTCGGCAAGATGGAACGCGTGGCAGTGCAGGTGCGGCGCACCGAGACGGTCACGACGCCGGCCGGCTCGTTCGATACCTGGGTCGTCGAGCTGAAGTCCAACGAACGCACGACCAGGGCGTGGGTGGCACGGACCGCACCGTTCCCTGTCGTCAGGTTCATTGACGGACGTTCGCGGGCCACCTTTGAACTGACCAGTTTTAGCGCCAGTTTTCAGTAGTCGGTTTTCAGTTCTTAGTAACTGCCGCGCGCCCTCTGGGCCACGCAGGGGTTCACTAAAAACCAAAAACTGGAAACTTGCCGTGACAAGGAAGCGGACCCATGGGACTGAAAATCGATCGCTTTACGTGGGGCATCATTCTCGGCGTGCTGCTGCTGATCGCCGGCGCTGTCATCACCGTGGTGACCACCGGCGGCCGCGGCTGGCAGAGCGACGACTATCTGAACGAGGATACACCGGGGGCGGTGGTCCACGACGCGTTTTTGGCCTTCATTCGCAACGAGCCGGACGTTGCTATGAGCCATTACTCCAAGAAGGTGCTGGACGATGACAAGAACCCACCCTTCCGCGAGCGTTTCAGCTACTACGACTCCGGCCGGCCGGCGCGTCGGCTGCGCATCCTGGATGTGGACATCAACGAAGACGAAGACAAAGCATATGTCTCCCTGGCCATCGACAACTTCTATCAGGGCGGCCTGTTTGACAGCGGCACATCGACCTATCGGCGCACGGTTCCCCTTGTGCGGGAGGACGGGGCATGGAAGATCGACACAGCGGAATTTCTCCATTAAGCCCCTGCTCGAGCGGGGCGATTTTCGCCCGATCCGATTTGATTGCCACCAGGAGGCTCCCGCCATCGCCAAGCGGCTCCCGCCCGCCCCAAGTGCCCGCCGGATGGGGTCGGGCCGGCCGGGACCAAACTGCTGAAGTCGGCTCAGGCGGGACCAAACAACTGGAATCGGCGGCAACCTGCAAAACTCCAGGGGTCAGCGGCACTCAATTTGAAGATTTTTTGTATTGGCGGCCGCATGAAAACACTTCCCCCAAGAAATCTTCAAACCCCATCCTCGCGCTCTGGGCGAGGACGCAACAAAGGCGTAAACGATGACGAAGCAGACACTCGCAAATACCTCTCGGCTGGCAACCATCCGCCGCCTTTATCTCTATCTGATCGCCTTCATCAGTCTGATCGCGGGGCTGTCAGCCGCGTACGCCCTGATCGACATTCTTGCACGACTCTGGTTGACATCGGAGCCGCTGCTGGAGGCCAACCCAACCAGTTACGCCCGCAACGCAATCGCTCGCGAGGGCGGATTCCTGATCGTCAGCGCGCCGATCTTCCTGATCCATTGGCGTTATATTCGCCGTCTGATGGCGCAACCCGGCGAGTCTTCGGCGGCGCTGCGCAAGCTGTTTGTGTACGCGGTGCTGGCAATCACAGGGATCGTCAGCGCCCGCGCCCTCTACCACATCATCGAAGGCAGCCTGGAGATACTGCTGGGAAATCCTTTGCCAGAGACCGTCATGCGCCCCGGTCAATGGCAGGCGCAGTTCATTCACGCCGGCGTCCATCTGGCGCTGTTTCTGTCCTTCGCGCGACTGCTGTGGGCTGACGGCGACCTGGGACTTGAAGTCGGCTGGGCGGGCAGTTGGCGGCGGCTCTTTCAGTTGGCCGCCGGCCTGATGGGGCTTGCTCTGCTGATCACCGGCGCGGCTGACGCGCTGAACTTCGTCTGGCGCGCTTTGCTGGAAACGTTTGGCGATTCCACTGTAGCGACGGTGGGCGTCGGCTGGTGGGAGCGGGGCCTGGCGGGTTCGTTGACCGGTGTGCTGGTCGGCGGGCTGATCTGGCGGCTGAACAATCTCTACTGGGACGGATTGCTGGCTGTGCAGCCGCCGGAAGGCCGGATGGCACTGCGACGCCTCTATCTGTATGTTGCCACAATTCTGAGCGCCGCTGTCACGCTGGTTCCCGTGGCGCTGCTCATAAAGCTGGGCGTCCTCTTTCTGATTGGCGCGGTCGATTCCAGTGATATCAATATCGACGATCTCACCACGCCGCTCGGTCTGTTGCCGGTAGGCGCGCTTGCCTGGCGCTGGCATTGGATGCAGGTTTCCGCCGAGGCGCTGCGCTACGGCGACTCGCGCGAGAGCGAATTCGTGCGGCGGCTTTACTATTACGCGGTGGCCGCCACCGGACTGGTTCTGCTGTGGATCGGGCTGGTCGATCTATTGCGGGCGCTGCTGGATTTCGCCATCACTGGCATTGGCGCGGATTCGGTCGAAAAGGGCTTTCGCGCCCACCAGCTCGCCACCGGGTTGAGCCTCATTGCGGTGGGCGCGCCGGTCTGGTCGCTCCACTGGCGCACGGCGCAGCGCGCAGCCGCGCAGGACAATGAGACCGGCCGCGCGGAGCGGGCATCCTGGCCCCGCCGCCTCTACCTGTACGGCATCGCCCTGGTGGGCGCGCTGCTCATCCTGTTCGAGTTGGCCCGCGTCGTCTACCGTCTGCTTCTGTGGGCGCTGGGCGACCCCAACGCCGACTTTTTCGGCATCGAAACGCTCGACAGCCTGGTGCGCGCCGGCACGGCGGCCGCCTTCTGGGCGGTCCATCTGCTCGCTATCCGCGACGACAGCCAGATGGTGGATGAGGAGGCCGAGGCTGAGGCGGATGAAGGTGAACAGCTGGCGCGCCAGCGGGAGGCGCTGGTTGTCCGCATCGAAAATCTGGAGACGGAGCTATCCGCCTTGCGCGCCGAACTCGCCGAGTTGGATGCGCCCCCGCTTGAAGGCGCGGATGGGGATGACGAACCGCCGGTTGAAGAGGATACCAACAATAACCAGTAACCACGCCGACACCGGCCACTGATGCTTAATCCGCGTCCAGAATCTCCGAAACGGGTAGAGAAAGCTCAGAAAAAAGGGAAGATGTGACGACATCCCCGCGCACGAATACCCCGCGTTCCGTGTAAACATCGCCCGCCAAGTGCAGAACCGTTACGGATTCCTGCTGGGGATCGACTATCCAGTACTCGTGGATTCCCGCCTGCGCATACTCAATCCGTTTCGTCACCAGGTCCCGCTCGCGGTCTTCGAGGCTTGCGCTGACGATCTCGATTGCCAGGTCGGCCCCTTCCCAGTAGTTCTCATGGCGCAAGTTGCTGTTACGGTCGCGCAGAAAAACGATATCCGGTTCCCGGTACTTCTGCTCCCACAGGCGCAATCGTAAACCGGCCGGTCGCTCCACACCGCCAATCTGTTTCGCAAGCGCTCTGAGGGTGACGATTAAATACGAAATGATTGCCTGGTGCTGATCGGTCGGCACGTCATGCACCTCCACAGATCCGTTATCAAATTCGACGCGCCGGTTGGTCTCCAGCGCCAGATACTCCTGCTCACTCCAGGCGCCCTGGAATGGAAAGAGCGTCGCGATGCGCCAAACCGGTGTGGCAGTTTCTGGACTTCTCATCTGTATGTGGCTCCGCTCAGGCTGCTGTTTGAAGATTTCTTGTATTGGCGCCGCTATGAAAAACACTTCCGCCAAAAAATCTCCTGCTTCAATTATAGCACGAACGTGTAGTGGGGCATTTGAAGGTTTTTTGTATTGGCGTTGCCAATGAAAGCCTCTCCGCCAAAAAACCTTCAAAGAGTCGGCTCAGGCCGGACCCGGAAGATTCTTCACCACATCCGCCGCGGCGCTGTAGGGATCTATCTGCCGACGCTGCATCCGTTCCACCAGCTTCTGGCGCAGCGCCGGGGAGAGCGCACGTTCCATCCGCGCACGCAACTCCGCCTGCACAAGGCTCTGGAGCATCCGCTCAAGACGCACCCTCTCCCGCTCCGCCAGTGCGCCGCTCTCGTGCAACCACGTGCGATGCCGCTCGAGCGCATCCCGCAACTGCACGACGCCGCCCCCGCTGACCGCGACCGTCTTCAGAACCGGAATCGACCACCCCTCCTCCGCATCGTCCGCGACCGCCCCCTCTTTGGCCGCCGGCAAGTGCCCGAACCTGGGGTCGCCGCCGGCCAAATCCATAAGTTGCCCATGATGGAGCATAGTCTGCGCGGCTCCGCCGGCTGTCTCCAGCATCATCTCCAGCGCGGCGACCGTGCGGTCCGCGCCCTTGCGGTCCGCCTTGTTGACGGCGAAGATGTCGGCGATCTCCAGCAGCCCCGCCTTGATCGCCTGCACCTCATCCCCCAATCCCGGCGCTTCCACCACCACAACCGTATCGGCAAGGCTTGCGATCTCGACCTCCGCTTGGCCCGCGCCCACCGTTTCGATCAGGATGCGGTCAAAACCGGCCGCGTCCAGCAGCAGCAGCGCATCCCCGCTCGCTTTGGCCAGCCCGCCCACGCCGCTGCGGGTCGCCATCGAGCGGATGAAGACGCCCGCATCCCCGCTGTGCTTCGTCATGCGCACGCGGTCCCCCAGCAGCGCGCCGCCGCTGAAGGGGCTGGTCGGGTCCACCGCCAGCACGCCGACGGTCAGGCCAAGCTCGCGGTAGCTTTCGGCCAGCGCCGACACGAGCGTCGATTTGCCCGTGCCCGACGCGCCGGTGACGCCAATCAGATGCGCCTTGCCCGTGTGCGCAAAGACCGCCTGCACTATCTGGGCTGCGTCATCCGCCTCGTCCTCCACGCGGCTGATCGCGCGCGCCAAGGCAAGCCGGTCCCCCTTCAAGAGACGGTCGATCAACTGGCGGGTGGGAATCCGTTTGGGCATTGGATTTTTCAAAACACCCCCGCGTACGAGCGCACTTACCAAAAACTAATCGCTGAAAACTCCCAAAATGAAAGCGATAATGTCGGCTGAGGACGTGCCCGGGCCGAAGACCGCGTGGACGCCGGCGGCCTTGAGTTGGGCCGCATCCTCGTCAGGAATGATGCCGCCCACCAGCACCAGCGCATCCTCCTGGCCCTGGGCATGGAGCAGTTCGACGACCTTGGGGCAGAGCGTCATGTGCGCGCCGCTGAGGATCGACAGGCCGACGACGTCCACATCCTCCTGCAAAGCAGCCTCGGCGATCATCTGCGGCGTCTGGCGAATGCCCGTGTAGATGACCTCAAATCCGGCATCGCGCAGCGCCCTGGCGATCACTTTGGCGCCGCGGTCGTGGCCGTCCAAGCCCGGTTTTGCGATCAGAACCCGTATCTGATTACGATTCACCTGAGTCATTATAGTGGATAGTGCATAGTGGGCAGTGGATAGTAACGGCACTGATCACTATCCATGCAGTTTGAAGATTTCTTGTATTGGCGCTGCAATGGAAAACAATTCCGTCAAGAAATCTTCAAAATAGTAAATCAACTGAGAATTATGTTAAAATACGCCGACGCAAATCGCCAAGACGGTTTTGCCCTCGCCAACTTCCTCGCGCACTTGGCGAAGGCCAAATTCGGAGGCAGTATGCTTTACCCGAGAACCGAACGTCAGCAACATCTCATCGACGTCGCGTCCGCGCTGATCCCCGCGTTCCGGGAGCGAGCCGCCCGGCACGACCGCGATGGAACCTTCCCGCACGAGAACTTCGCTGACATTCGGCGGGTCGGGCTGCCGGCCCTGGTAATCCCGCAAGAATACGGCGGCTGGGGCGCCAATCTGCTCGAATCGACGCTGACGATGGAAAGGCTGGCGCAGGGAGACGGCAGCACCGCGCTCAGCTTTGTCATGCACGTGCAGGTAATGGGAGGCGTGGCCGAATCGCCACATGGCGGCTGGCCCCGCCCCCTCTTCGCGCAGGTCTGCCGCGATGCCGTCGAACGGGGCGCGCTGATCAACTCCGTCGCCACCGAGCCGCAGCTGGGAAGCCCCAGCCGCGGAGGCATGCCGGAAACCTCCGCCGAACCGATCCGCGAGAATGGCACAGCTGTTTCGCCCTCCCCAAGTGCGCGAGGATGCGGTCGGGGAGACCGAAAATGGCTCATCAACGGCCTCAAGACTTTTGCCAGTCTCAGCCCGGAGATGGACTATTTCATCATTCCCGCGGCGCTGCAAGACGGCAGCGGCCATGTCGCTCGCTTTGTCATCCCGGCTGGCCCTCACTTTGAGATTATCGAAACCTGGGACGCCTTCGGCATGCGCTCCACCGGCAGCCATGATCTGAAGATCGTCAATGCACGCGTGACGGATGAGCAGATGATCGGGCGCGGCGCGCCCAGCCCGCGTACAACGGGGAAAGCGCCGGCCAATGCCTGGTTTATCTGCACCGTCGGCGCCGTCTATCTCGGCGTGGCGCAGGCCGCCCTCGACTTTGCAGCCGATTTTGCCGTGAAGCGCGTGCCCACCGCCCTCGGCAAACCGATCGCCGAACTGGAAAGCATCCAGCGCCGACTCGGCCAGGCCGAACTCCTGCTGCTCCAGGCCAGAGCGCTCCTCTACAACACAGCCAGAGATTGGGATGAACTTCGCGCGCAGCGGGATGAACTTGCGCCCGCTGTGATCGCCACCAAGTTTACCGTTACCAATAACGCCATCGAGGCCGTTGACCACGCGGTGCGCGTGGTGGGCGGGGCGGCAATGGCCCGCAGCCTGCCATTGGAACGCTACCTGCGCGACGTGCGCCCCGGTCTCTTCCACCCGCTGAACGACGACCAGGCCCTGCTCATCTTTGGGAAGAACGCGCTGAAGCGAATACAATCCGTCTGATTTCCGTTTGACACTGAGACTTTCCGCGCATGGTCTTGCGCTCCGGGGAACCAACATCTCGTCGGTCCCTACGCAATACGCAGTACGCAATTTGATGATTTTTTGCATTGGCGGTGGCATGAAAACACTTCCGCCAAAAAATCTTCAATAATGAGGGTCGGACATGAGTGCAGAGAAATCCTCCGATACTCTGCAACACCACTGTCAGCAGCCGCCAATTCCGTTGGCGGCGGCGCTACGGTTTATGGGTCTCGGGTTTCTGCTGGGCGCGATCCTGGCGGGAGCTTTGATGTGGCTCCTGCGGAGGCCGGAGCCGCCGCCGATCGTGCTGCATCCACCGCCCACCGCAGCGCCTACGCCCACGCCACTGCCCACCGCCACACCCGGCCCCCTCCTCGTCTTCGTCAGCGGCGGCGTGCGCAATCCCGGAATGTATCAACTACCAGCGGGCGCACGGGTGGGGGATGCGCTGGCAAAGGCGGGGGGATTGCTGGCGAATGCGGACCCGGCGCTGGTGAATCAGGCGCAGATAGTCTTCGACGGCGCCCAGATCCATGTACCCTTGCCGCCATCGCCAACCGAAGCTGACGCGTCGACAACCCCGCGCTCACAAAGCGAAGCGGTAGCGCATCCAGCCTTGCCCTCTGCCCAGCAACCCTCACCCGGGCTTTCGGGCGAGGCCCCGCCAACTCACGGCACGCGTTCCGGCCCCAGCAATACACCAGCCGACGGCCTGATCAACGTCAACACCGCCACAGCCGAGGAACTCACCGCCCTGCCCGGTATCGGCCCCAGCAAAGCCGCTGCCATCATCGCCGACCGGCCCTACGATTCAGTCGAGGATTTGGAGCGGGTCCCCGGTATCGGCGAACGCACAGTCGAGACACTCGCACCCCTGGTGAAAGTCCGTGAATGACGAACGGCAGTTTCTAGTTTTTGGTTTTTAGTCTAACGACAGTTTTTAGTGAACCCCTTACGTACGCGGCAGTTACTAAAAACTGGCTACTCACAACTGCTGTTTCGCCATATCCCACAGGACGGGCAGGGCGATGCCGGGACGGAACAGGGAAATCGGTGGACTGACCAGATGGGCGACGTTGAAGAATGTGAGGCAGACATCCGGTCGATGGATGCGGTCCAGCAAATGCTCAAGGTATCGGTGCATAAAGCGATCAAAGATGGTCGCATCGCCGGCCTTGCGACCGGCCCAGCGGAAATCATCGCTGGTAGCAAGCTGCCACGGGGTTTGCAACATCTTCGCCAGCTTCTTCTGGAAGGCCAGTCCCAACTGAGGCGAGCGTGAACCGGCTCCGGCCTTTCGCAAATTCCCAAAACGCCGCGGACCGAGGGGGCCTCGCAAGGCGCTGTCGAGAAGCTCTGCCGAGAGCGCGCTCACCGTCATGCCCTGCGCATAAACCGGGTTGAACGCGCAGACCGCGTCGCCCAGCGCGATCAGCCCCTGCGGCCACCGTTTCAGACGCTCATAATGGCGCCAGTGGTTCTCTGTGCGCCGGTAGCCGTTGATGCCCGTGAGTGGTTCCGCCCCGCTAATTGCTTCCCAGACCTGCGGCCCGATCAATCTGCGGGCAAACGCCGCGAAACCGGCCTCATCGGTCGGCGGATGATCCCCGGCGTAGCCAACGAGGGTGACGACCCAACGGTTGCCTTCAACAGGCTGAACGACCGCGCCCCCGCTGATATCGGGGAAGCGCGTGCCCAGCAGCACCATTTTCCAATCCGCCTGCCAACCTTCGGGAACCTTGTACCAGCGCGTCGCGTAGCCCACGTCGGCGTTGACGGTCGATTCCTGCGGCGCAGCGTAGCCGAGTTCCTCCAGCCAACGGGGCAGGTGGGAGGAGCGTCCGCTGGCGTCAACGACAAGGTCGGCGTACAGCGTAACGGCATCACCGTCTGCGATGCAGACCGCGCCGGTGATGCTGGACTTGTCACCATTGGCGCTCAAATTCGTAACCCGATGGCCGGTGCGGAACTGGATATTTTCGCGGCGTTGGAGGCGCTCGCGCACCTGCCGCTCCAGCAGGCTGCGGCTTACACTAAAGCCGATCAGATCTAAGTCAGAGCGGGGCAGCCAGCCGCCCCCCACCAGGGCAGCCGTATCTTTCAACCAGTTGAGCGGGGGCGTGCCGAGGGCCAGCAACTCCTCCTCCAGGCCGGGGAACCGTCTCCGCAAAATATGCACGCCCCGCAACAGAAGCACATGCACGTGGCGGGACTGGGGCACACCAGATCGCCACCCACCTTTGCTGCTTTCGTCCCGCTCGACGACCGTGACCTGCTCGAAATGGTCCGCCAGCACATTGGCGGCAAAAAGGCCCGCCATACCGCCACCAATGACGACTACAGTTTTTTGATGATTTTTGGTATTGATCTCCATTCAACTGCGTCTCCGCCAAAAATCATCAAAAGGGGCGCTCTCTGGGCCGCGCAGGGGTCCACTGATAACCAGAAACTGAAAACTAATACGACAACCGCAGTTCCGTGAATAGTGACTACCCGGCAATAAAGAAGGCAGAAAACTGAACGAACAGCCTCAATTTATGCCATCTCGACGCCAGGTTTTTTCTCTTTTTCTTCTGTCCACCGAAAACGCGGTTGTAGTATTAGAAACACGCGACTATAGTGGGTCCCAATGACTGGACCATGAAATGGGAGAAATAAGGTGCATCCAGACGGATGCGGCCGGCCCTGATCAGAGCACGAAGTGCTCTTCTGCCGGTGTGCGATAGTTGAGACTTTGATGTGGTCTCTCATGTTGTAGAAGTCGAAGTAGGCGCTTAAGCCGGCTTGCAGTTGGCGCACCGTGACATACTGGTTGAGATAGATGTTCTCATATTGGACGCTGCGCCATAGACGTTCGCAGAAGACGTTGTCGAGCGCGCGGCTGCAGCCTTCCACGCTGGACCTGGCGAGCAGCATAGAGACCGAGGTCAGGATGGTCCGCGCCCTGCTCGCAAGCTCGCCGACGCAGAACACCTTGGGCTTGCGCATGCCTCCAATGGCGTTCAGCAGGTTGGTCAGAGGAGGGTAGTAGGAACGCTCGTCGGTGGCGCCGCCAGACGCTCAGATCCGGCGCAGGTCGGTAAGAGACTCCTCAACCGCCGCTGTCAGCTTCGTTGTCCTCATCCATTTGCCCAGGGATCGATCACTTCAATCCCGCTCCCCTCAAAGTCGTCCACATCTCTTGTCGCAACCGACGCGCCGCGACAACGGGCGATGGCCGCTATCTGGCAGTCGGCATGGTTGATGGGACGCCCGACGGCGCGTCGAGCGGCGGCTATCAGGGCGTAGGTCTGGGCTGCGGCACTGTCAAAGGGAAGGATGCGTCCATCAAAATCCTCCCGGAGCATCCCCTCCACCTCTTCAAGCAGTCTGTCTCGTCTTCCACCAGGTGGTAGTATCTTAACGCCGTACAGCAACTCGGCTTCGCTGACCGTGGACAGGTACAGGTTTGGAGCCACCTGCCCGGCAACCCAGTCCACAACGTTGGAACTGGGATTGGGGCGCATCAACTCTGAGACGACGTTGGTGTCCAGGACGATCATTCGCAGTCACCTCAGTCGAATCGAGGCGGTTTGCGCATGGGTGAACGGGGTGGGATCTCCAGCTCGACCCCGCCTAGGGGTGCGAATCTGGCGCGAATGGCGCTCGCCAGGTCCTCCTGGGCTGGGGGCTGGTGATAGAGTGCCGTTCTCAAGATGGCGCGGGCTTCCTCTTCCATGGAACGACCGTTCTCAGCTGCCCGGATACGCAGCCGGCGCTTCAGCCCTTCTTCGAGGTTACGCACAGTTATGCTGGCCATGACAGTTCTCCGTTTGCTATGTCACGCTATTTTAACATGATTGCGTTGCTATCACATCACCAGGTTCGATGCCGGCGTGGAGATGGTAGCGCGCAGACTGAACTCCTGCTTCCCATTCTCCCGCACCGGCGCCATGGCAACGCCCTGAACCGCAGGCGGCAAACGTTATCCACGCCCCTGCGCTCTTCTGTGATCAGTCCCGCTGTTCGCATCGCTCCCGGCATTTCGTGTCCATGTTCCACTTGCTCCATCTCTTAGCTACGGCTGCCCCATGACCGTGGAAGGAACCCCGGAACTGGACTGCCTGCTCCGAAATGGCAGACCGCTCCGGTCATCCCGATTTCAGCGGGGCGGTTTGTCTTTATCAGCGCGGTTGTTGCCCAGTCATAGAAGCCAGCCCCCAGGGATCCAGGTATCCTACAGGGAATCCCGTACCTGCCTCCCTAGAGCGGTCAGCCGGTATCTTTGTGACCTGCTCCTCGGACTGTCCGGGAGCGTCATCTCGACCAGGCCCGCTCTAAGACCGGGTTTCAGGTACGTTCTGACGAAGTGTCTGCGGTCCGCCAAATTCAAAGCGTCCATAAGCTCCGCCCGGCTCATTTCCCCTTGCAGGGCTGCGATGAGTCTTCCCACATGAGGGGTCACATGAGGGGTCACATGGGGGGCTACTGCCGCTTCTTGGCGCGGGAATGTCACCGTCAGCCAATCAGGAGAGACCTGGATCGCTGGTTCCGCAACGCCGTGCTCCAGGCAGGCGTCGTGAATCCGCCGGATGCCGCTGCCGATCTGCTCGACCAACTTCATGCGGTAGAGTATACTGAAGAGTAAGGGGTTTCGGGGGACGCTCTTGCTGCCCAAGTCTTCCTCTCGCATCCCGGCGGGAAGTCCCCCCGGTGTCACGATTTCAACCCTGTCTTGGAAGATGTAAACCTGCACGTTGGCCGTGCTGCGGTAGTCACGGTGGGCGATGGCGTTTACCACGGCCTCCCGCAGGGCGTTCTCGGGTAGCTCCAACCGCTCCTCTCGTCCTTGGGCGTGGGGAATGAGGGCGGAGTTCAGTTTGGTTTGAAAATAGGTCATGCCCTCTTGGTAGATGTCGTAGAGATTCCCCTTGAACGCCTTGCGGTCCAGGATATGGGTCTTGGCGATGCCACGGAAGACGGCGCAGGTCACTCCCGCTTGGAGGGTGAAACGGGTAATGTCGTCGGCTAAGAGCCAGGCCCCGGCGTGGGTCATCCCTGCATCTTTGACCAGGTGCAGGTTCTCCAACACTGTCATCGAGTCCAATCCAGGGTCGATACCAGCGCGCTCCGCAAACTTGGCCCAACGGACGGGCGTGATCTCGACGGAAGGGTCGAAGGCGTTGCAGGGAGTCTCATCTAGCCGGATGAGCCCCTCCTTGAAGAAGAAGTCGCGAATCTCATCGCGCGACATCTGCTGGCAGGTCGCGCCCTCCCGAATGAAGAATCTTCCTCTGAAGGAGTAGGGCTTGCCGCGCTGCTCCGGCACCGTCACGCACAGCACGTCTCCTTCGCTCTCCACGGCCACGGGCGGGTCAGCCGAACGGGTGACGCTCTGGTTCTGAGATTTCAGCCGGTTGTGGTTCGCCACGCCGATCACGGTGCCGGCGTCATCAACCCCGATCAGAATCACCCCGCCGGTGGCGTTGGCAAAGGCGCATATCTCCCTACCGAGGTCGGACGGCATGGAACGCTTGAACTCGGTGGTGAATCCCTCGCCGAGGGCAATCAGGTTGGAAAGCCTTAGCCCGTTCACGCTCTCACACCCCGACTCGTGAGGGGGTCATCTTCCCGAATTTTGAACCAAGGTCCTGGAATGCCCCCAGTTCGATCTTTGGCCCCCTATTGAATAGAGGCATCTACAGTCTCCCCGTACAGGATCCTCCGGTCTCTAACACTTCCGTTCGGGAAGCGCACCTGAGATACGGTGTCCTCCCCCTGTAAGGCCATAAGTGCGGGCCTTTTTTGTTGCTCAGTCCTCACCGCTCGAAGTCCTCTAGCGCTTTGTTTATTCCATAGGTGTCATGCTCCATAAACTTGTCGATAAGATTAAGACTTCTGGCTCGTGTTGTTTCGCCTGAACTCTGTTGATAGGTGCGTAGAGTCAATTTTATGACAGTGTCTGCGCCTCTTACATTGATCTCGGATGTTGCAAGTCCGGCAATGTCAACAAGTCTTTCGCACGCCGACAGCGTGACTTCAGGAAGCTTGGCCGTGGTCTGTTCCAAAGCCTCTAATAACGGGTAGTAATTCTGTTGGAACGCTCTGCTGGAAACAAACTGTGTTATCAGATCGACGTATTCCCCAAGTTGAGTCCCCTCAAATCTGAGAAAGCACTCCGCGGCTTTAGTACGGACGTCGGCGCTGGTATCGCTGAACAGCATAATCAGTGCATCCTCGCAAAATGCGCGGCACGTAGCTATCCTGACGTTGGCCGCCATTACTTGAGCCGCGCCGATCTTTTGGGCTTCTGACCCGGACAGGCAGAGCCCCGCTATATCAGCGGCCTCTGGCAGGTCCAAGGCGGTTAGACAGGCTTGACGCGCGCCAGCGGAAGCGACATCAGGCACTTGGGAAGCGACCATGCGCTCCAAAATCTGCGATAGTTCCTGAAAGTGGGTTTGGAGAGCGAAAAACAAGAACCGCTCGATGAAATACGTCTGGAGCAACGCGTCTTCTATATCGCAGAGTTGTCGGAACAGTTCGACTGCCAGGTCCCGGTCATGACGCAAAACGGCCAACAATGCTTGGGGTACACATGACCTGACAGCAATCGAAGGGTCCTGGACCATCTTCTCCAATGCAGGCTGAAGGTACGCAATTCTATTGTGGTCGTTCTCGATCAATCTCGTAATGGCCTGCGCGGCCCTGCCGCGAGTTGTGTTAATGCCGTTCGTCAGGATGTCCCCGCGATAGTAATGCTCTTTCCCAGGCGAAACCTGAGTTCGCCACAATTCTTGCTGGGGGTCGGGATCATCAGTCGCATACCACGCCACAAGGTCAAGCGCCTCTGGCGGGACGTTGCCTTGGGCTGAACTGGCGATTGGCTCGCAGATATATCGGCCTGACGGCCTGCCCTCAATCCGGTGACAGCGTTCAGAGACTCTCACGATGGTCTCTATGTCTAAGTTGGTGTCACTGATCCCGCGCAGGACCGCTTCGAAGTAGAATGGATGGGCGTGATCCGGAAACTTCAATACCAGTTCCGCGAACCGCCTGGGTTCGTGCTTTACCCTGTCTTCCAAAAGCCGGGATAATTCGAGGGCTCCCCCGACAAAACGACCATCTTGCGAAAACTCGCGATCATCGGTATCGTGCTGGCGGATAGCTGAAAGCCACTGCTCATCGCTCATCTTTTCGGCCGCACCCTCAGGTATCGGAGGCTGGGCCGGCTGGACTTCCATTGGCGTCGGAGATGCCGGTTCTTGCTGTCCAAATTTCCATTGAAGCTCTTCGAGGCGCTTGCATATTTTTTTGGAACGTCGAGTCGCAATGATGCCGCTCAGCAGAGTAAACTGAGCGTGCCCGAATTGCGTTCTACCTAGGATACTCCTTTCCCAGTCCGGGTAATATCCAAGCAACAATGTCTCCAGTTGTGTGAGTTTTTCGTCAGAGCAATGGGGCGATATGGATTCGATCAATTGCCTTGACGCCCAATGTGGGTCCGACAGGTAACCTATCTCCAAGCGTTCCGGCCTTTTGCAAAGGTGGTCTACTCCCTCGTCCGCGAATAGCGGCCCGTTAGAAGCGAGGCTGCGGATCAGCAGGTATTGGATTGTCTCGAACGGAGACTCGCGAAGGGGCTCTATCACTGAGCGGTATATCGCCGTATGCAGTATAGCCAGCTCGGACAGGGCAACTTCCATAGCATTTAGCAGAGCGTCTTGGATATCGTAGCCACTCTGGAAGATCCTGAAGTACCAGATTGGGTCTTGGAGGAGTCCGCCACGCTCTTGCGAAGCACAGTCCTCTATGACTGCTTGCATGAACGGCATAACCTCTCGAACGAAAGACTCTGGGGCATTGCTGGCAAGTTCTTTCAGCGTGTTTTCAGCAGAGTGACTATCTGCGATAGCGCCGCCGTTGTCGTCAAAGGGATTGGGCTGCCCTGCGTTGAGGCTCAGGTGACGCCGGCGATCGAAGTAATGTCTGACTACCTCACAGCCCCACACAGGGTGGCTGGATTGCAAGCTATACAAATTGCTCCATAAGTCACGGTTGTCTGCTATGTCGTCGAGGACACCTTTGTCGATCAGCTGGAGCACAAACTCGAGGAAGCGCCGCCCTTGATTCCAATCTCCCCACACTGCCAAGTGGAGTAGATGGTTGTTCCAGCGTTCTGACTTGCCGACGTACGGTTCTGCAAGTTCCGCCACCCTGTCGGGCAATTGCCTCTGGATTACCCTCAAGAGCAAAACAGTCTGATCGACGAAGGCCTCATCCGGGTCATCCAGCCACTGCTGCACGAATCCCTGGGAGTCCGCCAACCGGAACCAGGGAGGACGGCGCACTGTCGCCCAAGCAAGGCGTGTTAGGGGGTTGTTGAAGTCTCTTCCTGCAAAACTGGATAAGACATCCCATTCTCCCTCTACAGGTCCCGACAGATCGGCCAAGAGAGCAAAGATAACCTGCTTGACATGTAATCGAACATCAGGGCTGGTGAGGGTTTCTTCGAGGTTGGCGATGTACCGATCGGGTTCCGTATCACGCAGGTAAATCAAGATCTGTCGCACCTGCGCGCGTCGGAACAGATGTTGTTCATCGCTCTCCAACAGGCCCAGTAGGTTCTGGGTACCTCCCGCGAAATGCCGGGCAAAAGCGTAATCGAAAAACCCTTCATGGAAGAAAGAGTACCGCTTGTTTTCAGAGACAAGAACGTGTTCCGACACCATCGCCTCGGCGTCGCTATTCCATTCCTCCACTTTCACTTCCGGAGCACTCAAAGTTTGATTTTCGTGCATATAGTCGGACAGGGCATATACGACCTGAGTCCATTGCACCGGTTGGCCAAGACGCTCTCTAAGCACTCCTTGCTTATGCTTCCAAAACCGGTCGTAAAGATCCTGCGCTTTCTCGAAATTCAGGGCACGGATTTCTTCATCTGCCTCCAACTCAGACAACAGTTTTAGATGCAAAGGGATCGATAAAGTACATTAGCGCGCATTTAGTCGGGCGGGCGTTCTATGGCTTCCCGCAGACAAAAGAGAGAACCATGAGTTCCGCGCCCGCCAACGCGGCCGAAGCCGTCCTGGTCGCCATCCAGCAGGCCGCGCCCGGCCTCGTCAGAGCGTTCGACGCCGAACATTCGACGCGCTTCGAGGCCGCCCTCGAAGCGCTCGCGCCCAACACGCGCCGCGCCTACGGCAGCGCGCTGGCGGCCTGGGGCCGCTGGGCCGCCTTGCAGGGCGTCCACGCGCTGGCCGCGCCGCCGTTTGCGCTGCGCGCCTACCTGCAGGAACGGGCCGCGGCCGGCGCCGGCCTCTCCTCGCTGCGGCTGACCGTGGCCGCGCTGCGCAAGCTGCAGGCGCTTGTCGGGGTCGAGCCGAGCGCGCATGACCAGATCGTGACCGATACGATAAGCGGGCTGGCGCGCCAGGCCGCGGCCCCGCGGCAGGCGTACGCGCTGACGGCGGAGGCGCTGGCAATGATCACCGCAACCGCGTGCCAACCGCGCGTGGGCCGCGGCGGCCGGCTGGAGTCGTCCGCGCAGGCGCGGCGGCGCGGGCTGGTCGATATCGCGCTGTGCCGCGTGCTGTCGGACGCGGGCCTGCGCCGTTCTGAGGCAGCCGCATTGGTTTGGGATGACATGGCGCGCTGGGATGACGGCTCGGGCCGGCTGACCGTGGGCCGCTCGAAGACCGATGCCGAGGCGCGCACCGTCTACCTGACGCCGGCGGCTGTGGCGGCTTTGGGCGCGATCCGGCCGGCGCGCACGGGTCGGCGTCGCTGTTCGGGCTGTCCGCGCCTTCGATCTCCCGCCGCATCCGCGCCGCGGCCGCGGTGGCCGGCCTGGGGTCGGGTTTTTCCGGGCATTCGGGCCGCGTGGGCATGGCAAGGCGCATGGCCGCGGCCGGCGCGCCGACGCATGAGATCATGGCGCAGGGCCGCTGGAAGACGGCAAGAATGGTCGAGGTCTACACGCGCGCAGAAGAAGCCGGGCGTGCGGCGAAGTGGTTGGCGTAGCGATAGTGAATGACGATGGCATGCGCTCTCGACTATCCGCCGCGCCGTACCAGTGAAGTATTGTACCTTTTGCGGCCGCTATTGGTGAAGAAGCTCCGATTCGACCAGCAGTTCCGAGACGCGTATTCCCAAGGCATTGGCAATTGCGTCAAGGGTCTTGAATCTGGGCGTCTGTTCACCCTTCTCCAGCCGCACCAGTGTCACGCGCCCGATGTCCGCGGCGCGGGCGAGCGCATCCTGGGTCAAACCGGAAGCGTTGCGAAAGCGCCGGATGCGTTGGCCAAGGGTATGCCTCCCCCGCATGGCTATGGCCTCGACAGCCGGTCGATAGGATGCGTCACAGTAGTGACGGGCGAAGTCCCAGGGAATTTCGACCTGCGCGCCTTGGGCCGTCTTCAGGACCATCTCGTATGGATTCGGCAGTTCAAGGGTGGATAGAGCCGCACGCTTGCCGATCTCAGGAAGATCAGCGTACGGTATGAGCCCCTTGGCGCCATCGGCGAAGCTCAGTTCGATGCCATGCTCCAACAGGCTGGCGACCGTCATCATGCGATTGGCGTTTTTGACGAGAACGGCGTCTATCATCAACTCCTTCCATGAATGGAATCCCACGTCTTCCTGATCTTCTCGGCGTACTTGGCATAGTTTCTCATTATGTCTCTGAAGGTTCCTGGAGGGGGGTTCTCCATAAAGGCGCCTCCGTTCAGTTCTATACGGCAGACGTCTTCGTTGCCGCCCCAGACGTGTACGTGGGGAGGCTCAAAGCTGTTTTCCCTGGTATTGACAACGAAACGGAACTAGCCCTCTATCGCTACAGTCGGCATGTGAAATCCTCGGGCGAATTGATGCCTTCCATGCAGCCTTATGGGCGAAGTGTATCACACAACGATACATATGATGAAGTCCTGCAATCGTGTTGCTTGCAGATCGAATGCGGCGATGTGGAACGTTTCCTGGTCGGTGGGGTCCTGGACGCCGTTAGGAGCTGCCGAGGCCGATGTAATGGGGTGGTGGGATAGTTTTGAGGGTAGTGGTTAAGTATTGACTGATGAGGCTCAATCCAGTAGGCTGGTTGTTCGCCAACAAAGCCAGCTACGAGAAGGAGCCTCATCATGATCATAAGCATTATCGTATATCGCTGTCCACATTGCAACAGCGAAGAGATCGGCAAAAATGGGCATGATTATAAGGGTACCCAGAAGTATCATTGCCACAGATGTAAGCGCTACGGAACACTGAATGCCAGCAAAGGCTATGGTGAGAAAGAGAAAGAACTGATCTTGCGCACATACCAGGAACGCGCCAGCATGCGCGGTGTGGAGCGCATCTTTGGCACGGCGCGCCAGACGCTGGCGCGTTGGATAAGGGAAAAGGCGGCCAGGTTGCCCGCACTGGAGGCCACTTTGTTGGCTGCTCAACCAGACGACCTGCTGGAACTGGACGAATTATGGTCATTTGTGCGCACAAAGCGCAACCAACGCTGGCTCTGGATTGCTCTCTGTCGGCGCACCCGACAGGTGGTTGCCTACTTTGTCGGCGACCGCAGCGCCGACAGTTGCCGCGCGCTGCGCCAACGCATCCCCCAAAGCTATCGCGCCTGTTGCTCCTGCAGCGACTTCTGGGAGGCGTATCAACTGGTCTTTGATGCCGCAACGCACTGCGCCGTGGGCAAGGAAACAGGAGAAACCGCCCACGTCGAACGTTGGAACAACACCCTGCGCCAACGCCTGGCTCGCTTTGTGCGCAAGACTCTGGCTTTTTCCAAGTCCGACCACTTTCACCAACTGGCCTTGAAGTTATTCATCCACGACTACAACTTGCAGTGCCTATCAGTCAATATGTAACCACTACCGTTTTGAGTAGTTCTCTTCCTACACGCGGGGCAGGGCAATGGCCGAGGCCTCTGTAGAGCACGAGTTGCCGGATTCTGCGGGGATGTCAAGAGTGCAATAAGTCAACTATGAACATATATGTATATATGCTTTTCAGAGAGCACGGCCATGCACTCACCTTCCGTAGTCAACCCTGCCCGCTGTACCTGGCTTCTGAAACTAACGTCGCCCTCGGCTGATTGCAACGTTACCCTGCGGCTGATTGAAAGGTTTCTCTCCCGCCTGCCGCATCATCGCGGCACCTTTCCGTTTCACCCCATGAGTATGTGCGACCATTGCTCATCCTGACATATACTCTGACGGAAAACAGATTAACCGCGTGCCCTACGCCCCGCAATGGAGACAAGTTACATGCAGCAATCTCCCCCGTATGTTGAACACATCGAACAGGCCCAGGAACGCCTGGAACGCCTTCTGAGTGAATATCAGGCCGAAGACCGCTTTGCCCCTGTCACCGTCGTCGTGCCAACAACCTATTCAGGACTCTACCTGCGTCGCGACATCGGCAAACGCGGTCTCGTCAACGTGCGTTTCATGTCGCTTGCCCGCCTCGCCGAACTGCTTGGAGCGCCTAGCCTGGCCGCCAGCGGCCGGCGTCCGCTCAAGCCCCCCATCGAATTCGCCGCCGTCCGCCGCGTGGCCAACGATGCCGCAGGCCAGCTTGAACCTTTCCGCGCCCATCCCTCCTTCCACGCCAGCCTGCGCACGACATTCCGAGACCTCCGCTCTGCCGCTCCGGACGCCCTCACCGCGCTCGAACAGCGGCCCGGAATCCCTGGCGAAATCGCCCGACTATACTCACGCTTTCGCCACCACACCAAGACATACTACGACCGGGAAGCGCTCACTGAAGCGGCCGTCGACGTGGTGGGAACCGACCACGCCGCAACCGCCCTCATCGCCCTCGGCCCCGTCATCGCATACCTGCCGCGCACCCTGACGCCCGCCGAGCGGCGCCTACTCGACGCCCTTCGCGACGCATGGACGTGCGTAACGATCCTGGCCGCCACCGGCGATCCAGAAGCCGACAAAACCATGCTCACCACCGCTGCGCCTTCTGCGCCCCCGACACGGCCCCAACGTCCGGCACACCTGCTCGTCGCCTCCGACACCGGCGAAGAGGTGCGTAGCATCGTCAGATCGATCGCCGCCGCCGCGCACGCGGGCACCCCCTTCCAGCGGATGGCGGTCCTCTACTGGCAGCGGGAGCCGTATGCCGCGCTTATCGCCGAACAGTTCGGCGGCGCGTGCATCCCCACCGCCGGCCCATCAACGGCAAAGCTGGCCGCGACCCCGGTCGGGCGCATGCTCAAAGGCATCGTCGATCTCACCGGCGGCGACTTACCCAGAGACGACGTGATGCGCTGGCTCACCTCCTGTCCGGTCAAGCCCCAAACGGCCAGATTCAGCCCTTCGCGTTGGGACGCAGTCTCGCGTGAAGCGGGCGTCGTTGCGGGGATAGAGCAGTGGAGCGACCGCCTGGCGCACTATGCGACGCGCCAGCAGCGCACGGCCAAAAGCCAGAGCGAAGAGCTATCCGCAGCCAAGCAAACGAAGTTGGAGCAGTCGGCGGAAGAAGCGTGGACCTTGCGCAGCTTTATGCTGAGGCTGCACGATAACCTCGCGCGTCCTACCGGCCGCCTGACATGGGCCGAGTTCGTCAAATGGGCCGAAGAGCTGCTCACCCAATACCTTGACGAAGACGCGCTCCCCTCTGCCGAGCGGGAAAACCATGCCCTCATCCTATCGGCTCTCCAGGAGTTGGCGATCCTCGACGCGGTGGAGGACAGCGCGGAGTTGGACGCTTTCCGGGCTGCACTTGACGAAGCGCTCAATCGCTCCGCTACAAGAGTGGGCGCATTGGGCGAAGGTCTGTTCGTCGGCCCCGTCGGCAGCGCCGCCGGACTGCGCTTCGACAGGGTGTACCTTGTGGGCATGGTCGAGGGCCTCGTGCCTGCGCAGATCCGTGACGATCCATTGCTTTCGCAGCGGGAGCGCGAGCAAGCGGGACTCCTGCCCCGCGCCGCCGCCGAACGGCACGACTACCTCATCGCCGCCGCGGCCGGACGCACCCGCGTGCTCACCTTCGCCCGCGGCAACAACATCGCCCAGCGAGAGCAGCATCCCTCCCGTTGGTTCCTCGAAGAAGCCTCTCGCCTATACGGCTCGCCCGTCTACCCTTCGATGCTCTCCTCCCCCCGTGATCTCGCCTCACTGCGAGAACAGCCCTGGTTTGAAGAAGTGGCATCGGCCCAGGACGGCATCAACGCCCTGTCAGAATCGCAGCCTGCCGACATCCATGACTATGATCTCTACTGGCTGTCACAGTGGCGGCAACTTGGCTACCACATCGGCGATCATCATCTCGCACAGTCGGAAACCGTTTTCGCGAACGCCCTGGAAATGCAGCGGGCCAGGAACGCAAGACCGTTGACACGCTGGGACGGAGACCTTGCGTTGGCCTCCTCTCCCTCCGGGCGCATCGGCCTTTCCAACCGTGACATTTTCTCGCCAACGCGACTTGAGACGTGGGCGACCTGCCCGTTCCGCTACTTTCTTTCCAACGTGCTCGGCATCGCCGCACCGGAGCAGCCGGAGGAGGTAACGACCATTTCGTCCCTGGAGCGAGGCTCGTTGCTGCATACGATCCTTGAACGCTTCATCAGAACCGCTCAACAGCAAGACTCCATCCCGTCGCCCAAACAACCCTGGACGGATGATCACCGTAGGTTGCTCATCGAGATCGCCGAACAGGAATTTCAGCAGGCCGAACAGCGCGGGGTGACGGGCAAACCGCTCCTGTGGGAGTTGGCCCAAAGTGAAATACTGAACGATCTGAACCGATTCCTGGATGAAGACGCCAAACTTCGCCGCAAACATGGCGTCTCGCCCTACGCGATCGAAAGCGCTTTCGGAATCCCCAGGCACGAACAACCACCGCCGCTGGGCCCCGTCGAGTGGTCGAACGCCAAGGCCGGCCCGCTCCGGTTTCGCGGCTTCATCGACCGCATCGACCTCTCACCGTCCGGCGATACCGCCCTCGTGCTTGATTACAAGTCGGGCGGGACGGGTGAATACACGAACTTGAATAAAGACCCCGTCCGACGAGGCACACGCTTGCAGCTGCCCGTGTACGGTCTCGCGGCCCGGCTGCTGCTGGGCGACGGGGTCGACATACAGGTCGCCTACTGGTTCGTGACGACGAAGGAAAAATTTGTGACACGCCCCCCAAAACCGGGGCCTCTCGACAAGATGCTCGACGCCTTCGCCGCCGTCGTGGGCATCATCACCGACGGCATCGGCGCCGGCCTCTTCCCCGCCAATCCGGGCAAGGACGGGACCAATTGCCGCTACTGCGACTTCAAGAATCTCTGTCCGACACGGCGCGAGCAGCATTGGCAGCGCAAGCGCAATGATCCACGATTGGCCGCCTACGTGGCGATGGCCGACGGGGAGGGAAGCTGATGAGCACCCTTTCCGACCAGGCGGCACGCAACGCAATTCTCGAACGCCTTGACGAAAACATGATCGTCGAAGCGGGCGCCGGCGCCGGCAAGACACGCGCTCTCGTCGACCGCGTCGTCGCGCTCATACAGACCGGACGCGCGACGCTGGGCGGCGTCGCGGCGATCACCTTCACCGAATCGGCTGCCGCCGAACTGCGCGCCCGCATCGCAGAGAGCCTCGAAAAGGCCGCCAGTGATCCCCATCTGGGGCAGGAAGAGCGGGCACGTTGCCAACACGCCGTGGCAGAGTTGGACCAGGCCGCCATTCAGACGCTGCACAGCTTCGCCGGCAGCCTTCTGGGCGAGCGTCCATTGGAAGCGGGCCTGCCGCCCGGCTTCGCCATCCGCGACGAAATCGAGGCCGAGATCGCATTCGAAAACCGCTGGTCAGCGTGGCTCGACGCGACCCTCGACGACCCCAAGGCACAGCAGGCGCTCCGCCCTGGCCTGGCCGCAGGTATGACCCTGCGTCACCTCCGTGAGATCGCGGACAGTTTCCACAAGAACCACGATCTTCTCGACGGCGCCCCCTTTGATACGCCTGCACCCCAGGCCATCGAAGGCGAGCAGGCCTCGGAACTGATCCCGGCGCTCGAACTGCTCCGCCGCTTTACGCTCGATTACGCCGCCGAACGCAAGGCCGACGGCCATGTCGAGTTCCTGGACATGCTGGTCCTCGCACGCGATCTGCTCCGGGACAATCTCGACGCGCGCGACCACTTCCGAGAGCGCTACACCCACATTCTCATTGACGAAGTGCAGGACACCGACCCGCTTCAGGCCGAGATTGCCATGCTCCTGGCCGAAGAGACGCACGCACGCACGCGGCCGCACGACCGCCCCAAAGATTGGCGCAAAGTGCAGCCCGCCGCCGGCAAGCTCTTCATCGTCGGCGACCCCAAACAGTCGATCTACCGCTTCCGCCGCGCCGACATTCAACAGGTTGAACAGATGCACGAGGCGGTCGGCGGAGTCAACGTGTTACTCCAACAGAACTTCCGCTCGCTGCCGCCGGTCATCGACTGGGTCAACCACGTATTCTCTCAATGGATGCAGGAGGGCGAAGCGCAGGCCAACTACTCCGACCTTGTCGCGGGCACGCAGGATGATCAGTCGCCCCCCGTCCGCTTCATGGGAGGAGAGATCGGCGGAAATATCGGAGTCGTGCGCCGCCAGGAAGCCGAAGCCATCGCTAATGCGGTAGGGACAGTGATCGAGGAGGGCTGGCAGGTTCGTTCGGAAGACGACGGCGCGGTCTTCCGCCCCGCCACCTATCAGGACATCTGCGTCCTGATGCCGCGCCGCGCCGGCTTTGATGCCCTTGAAATTGCATTCGAAGACGCGGGTATACCCTTCCGGCTCGAAAGCGCTTCCCTGATCTACAATACGCAGGAGGCGCGCGACCTGCTGAACTGTCTCGCGGCCATCGACGACCCGACCGATCCGGTCGCGATCGTGGCCGCGCTGCGCTCTCCGGCCTTCGCCTGCTCCGACACGGAGTTGCTGGCGTTCGTCGAAGCGGGCGGCCAGTTCGACTACCTTGCCGAAGACAACGCCCCGCCTGGCTGCATCACCGACGCGCTGGCGATCCTGAGAGAGTTTCACGAACGCCGCAGATGGACCGCGCCGGCGGCGCTCATTGAGCAGTTCGTGCGCACGCGGCGGCTCAGAGAACTGGCCCTCGACGAGCGGCAGTGGCGCGGGCGGTGGACACGTTACGGCTTCCTGATAGACCGCGCCCGGGCTTTTGCCGCGGCCGGTGAAGTCTCCCTGCGCGCATTCCTCGCGTGGACGGATCGCCAGCGCGAAGAACAGGCAAGAGCGCGGGAGACGGTCGTCCGGGAGTCCGACGCCGGCGCAGTCAGCGTGATGACCGTCCACGGCGCCAAGGGGCTGGAGTTCCCCATCGTCCTCTTGGCCGGGCTGAACGCTGCCCAGAATCCCAGGTCTGATCCCGTGCTGTTCGACCGCAAAAACGGACGGGTCGAGGTGAAGGTGGGTTCGAGAGAAGCGTCCCTGCAGACGGCGGGCTACGAAAGTTTGGCCGAGTTTGAAAAGGAACGTGAAGAAGAGGAGCGTGTGCGACTGATGTACGTTGCGGCCACGCGCGCCCGCGATCATCTCATCGTCAGCCTCTACCGGAACGCAAGGGGCAGCAATTCGGCCGCGGCCCGTATCGAGGCTTTCATGCAGGGGACGGACCATCTCTGGCAGCCATTCGATCCCCCGGCGGTGACCGTGCCGCACGACTCCGTCACCGCCGGAGAAATGGCGGCCCCCGACGACGACACCCCCGCGGCGCGCCAGCGCTGGCAGCAGCAGAGGAGCGAGCTATACGCGGCCCGCGCCCGCCCCATCTCGGCGGCCGCCACCCGTCTCGCCCAGGAAGCGAAGACAGAGCAGGATATCCCCGACGAACCCTGGAGGCGTGGACGCGCCGGCACCAACATCGGACGGGCGGTTCACGCGCTGCTGCAGGTTGTCGATCTGCACACGGGGCGCGGCCTCGACGACATCGCCCAGGCGCAAGCTGCAGCCGAAGGCGTGCCGGGGCGTGCGGATGAGATTGCGCGGCTCGTGCGCGGCGCGCTTGATAATCATCTCGTGCAGCGTGCGCTGGCATCGGGGCGCTGGTGGCGGGAGACGCCGGTGGCCGGCCCCGTCGGCGCCGGCATTGTTGAAGGGTTCATCGACCTGTTGTTCGAGGAGGAGGGCGGCTTCGTGATCGTAGATTACAAGACCGACGCGCTCGGCTCCTCCGACGCGCTCGAACGGGCGATGGCGCGCTATCGCCTGCAAGGTGGAGCGTACGCGCTTGCTTTGAACCGGGCGACCGGTGTCACCGTGAAGGAGGTATCGTTCCTTTTCCTGCAACCAAGTCGCGTGATGTCCGTTGACAACCTCCCTCGTGCGATGGAGGAGGCCGAAAAAGCGGCGCTGACCCTTCTCACAAACGGCCCGCCCGCCTTCTGAACGTCCGTTGTATGCGTATAAGCCCCGCTCGCAACGCTGAGTGCCGCAGGCGGGCCGCTACAGATTGCAAGGTCGCAGGTACCAGGTCCACCTGAAGCCCCTGAAAAGACGCTTAGTAACTGTCCGTTATTAACTTAACGGTTTCGTTCGACAGACCAGTCCAAGCTTGATTGAAATCGCTATGTTGTTTGCGGACAGTTACTTAGAACGGCTCTCAGAGGCTTTTTGATCGCTCGAACTGCAGAAAGCGGCGAATACGCCTTCCCCCGAGGCAATCAGGTCCTCGGTCTATCCCCGCGGGCAAAGTCCGCTTCTGACCGGTGAACGTGCGGTCGGTCTGGTGATCCCCCGTCGCGCTGCGCTCAGCGCCGTAGGCGTAGTAGGCGCGGCTGGCCTCTACAGCTGACCCTGCCGTCGTCAGTGAGGTACTGCCCAGATGGTCGCCGTGCAGGTGGTAGAGCGTGCTGCCGCGCTTGACCGCAACGCGCAGGCCGCTGAAGCTGTAGTGGCTGATGGCGGTGGTCGTGCCGTCGGTGACTTCCTCCTCGTAGTGGCCGAAGAAGGTGTAGGTCGTGGTCGTGCCGCTCACCTTCTTGACGCGCGCGCCACCCACGCTGTACCAGTACTGCTCGACCAGGTCGCCGTTGTTGTCCTGCACCTGCGACAGCCGGTTCTCAGCGTCCCACACCAGCGTCTGCTGGCTGGTCAGACCTTTGTTGCGCACCACCATGTTGCCGTTGGCGTCATAGTCGAAGCGGTCGAAGTCGCCGATGCGGTCGACCGCATGGTACGGACCGGCGTCGTAGTAGTTGTACGTCTGCCCATTGAAAGAGGTCAGCCGGTTCGCCGCGTCGTAGCTGTACGTCCGGCCATACGCGCTGGTCGGCCGGCCCAGCTCGTCGTAGCCGAACGTGTAGCTGGTGGTGTCTTCGGTCAATGCGGTGATGTCGCCGAAGCTGTTGTAGGCGTAGCTGCGGCTCAGGCGCTCGCCGCCGCCCTCGCTCAAGCCCACTTTCAGGCTCTCTAACATCCCGCCGTTGCGCTTCACCGTCCACGGATAGTAGCTCTGCGTCCGCCACAGCCCGCCGGCCGCTGGCAGACGCAGCGCGGTCATGCGCCCGGCCTCGTCGAAACTTACGTTGTCCACCAGTTCGCCATGCACTGAACTGGTCAGCCCCACCGATACGCCCGGACTGCCGTACTTCGTCTTCACCACCTCGCCGCCGTGATAGGTGACCGCGGTCGGGCGGTGGTAGTCGTCATAGCTGAAGCTGCTGCTGCGCGTCAGGCTGTCGATCGTGACCGTCACGCGGTTGGCGCGGCTGTAGCTGTCGTAGCTGTAGCTGCGGCTCACGTTGGCGTTGGATACGCTCTGCACGCGCCCCTGCGGGTCGTAGGGACGTTTCGAGGGGACATTCGGTTGTTAGAGAGCGATGCTGACCTTTGCACGGTCAGCACGTAGGTCGTCATAAGAAGAGCGTGCTAATCGCAGGACGAACCGGAGGGATCATTGCTCTGCCTTGTTCCTGCGGCCAGCCATCTCCTGTTCGTTGAGGACACTGGGCTATGCCATTTGTGCCGTTCAAGCGTGGCAGAATGCACCGCATCAACCGGTATCGGACTCTTCACAAGGGGCGTAAATGTCTTCTTCTATTTCAATTGCTTCGATCGAACCTGGCCATGGTTTCAGAACGCAGAGCATAAGATTGCCATCTCTTTCCATGTATGTGAAGCTGCGCGCCATCTCTTCAAGTCCGGCGGGAAGGACATTGAGCCCATCCATGCGAAATCCAGGAGGAATAATTGTCAACAGATGTTCCCAAGGGTAAAAGTTGAAATCACAACCACTGATGACAATTCCCTTTTCCACATACCAGGTTGCTATACATACGTCTGTGCTCTCGATTCCGGCAGCGTACGAAGCATGATAGTAATTAGGCGGTCCGAGGCAGTCGATCACCTGGACCAAGGCAGGCTCAGGAAGTCGCCACTGGAACATCTGTATGCGTGTAAGACGGTCGTGGCGGAATTGGGCCGAGAACCCGGCTTTGATGCCGGCAGCGCTGCTGTCCGGCCAATTCATCTGAAGACGATCATCGGAAAGTTCGGTCAGCATGATCTCCGCGCGGTCGTGGCCCCAAAGTCTCATTATTTTGGCGATCACATCATCGGCAGAATCCACGCCTACGTTGAACTCTTGCCAGAAATGCACGCCAAATCTGGGGCAGGGAAATGGCTCCGGCGGCCCATATTCCGGCCTTTCCGGGATGCAGGCCGCGAGCAGCAACCCCACCAGAACAGCAAGCGTTGCGATAAGGGAACATCGGGACAGCCCGCGTGTCAATCCGTTCCGGGTTGCAATATGGTTCATGGCCAAAATATCCTTTCGATGGATCTTATCTGGGCGTCATTGACGTTGTTTCTGATATTCTGGTGCTCTGGCCGCGGCGTATAATCGTTACCGTATACCCAGTCCGCGACCATTTCCGCCCAGTGCTCTCGATAGTTTTTGCCATAACCCGTGATCTGGTTATCGGCCCGGTACAGCAGCTGCCCTATACTCATATCCAGCAGCCTGGCATTGGCCGTTTGTCGGCACACCTGACGAATAATGGCCTTGTCACAAGATGCAAGGTCACCATGGATGCTTCTGGCTATGTTGAGGTGGACTTTGTGCGCCAACTCATGCACGGCGAAGGCACGAATGTAGTTGTGGTGCTCCGATTGAGAGAGCGTTCCTCGATCGAACACGCCGCCCGGGCCACTATGGAAACTGATCCTTCCATCATCCAGTGCGCAGGCGCCACCAAAGGAGCAAATGAAACTCCCTGCATCGAGGTGATCAAAGATTACTTTATCATCGATTCGAGTCTTAAGTTGCTTAAGACCCTCTGCCACACTAACATTTTTGACTGTGCTGATCTGATACCCCAACTGAATGACGCCCTGCCCGAGCATGAATAGTTCCTCATCGTAGGCCGGGCCCCAGCCTTGGCCAAGAACTATGCCTGCTGCATCGAGCACTTGCCTGATGTATCCCATCTTCTTGTTCGGGAAATCCTGCCAATCTGCATCCGTCCAGTAGCCGCCGGGGCCAGAGATAAACACCGAGATGAGTCTGTTCGCTTTGTCGCCAGGCCCTGGTGGCCGTCCAACGGCTTTTTTGAAGTCTCGCACCCATTCATCGCTGAGCGGATCATGTCCCGTCGGGTCCGTGTACTTAAGCGGATTGCCGCGTGCATAGAGGAAGCGGTTGTGGTCGATGACACTTGCCGGGTTGGGTACCATCGAATCCGGCGAGATGAAGGCGCCGAGCGCGGGGTCGTAGTACCGCGCGTTGTAATACATCAGCCCCGTCGCGTCGCGCTTCTGCCCGGTAAACGTGTGGTCGGTCCTGAGGTCGCCCGACGCGCTGCGCTCGGCACCGTAGGCGTAGTAGGTACGGCTGGCTGTCGTGGACGACCCTTGCGTGGTCAGCGAGGTGCTGCCGAGGTGGTCGCCGTGCAGGTGGCTGACTCGCTCATCTGAAGCGCTGTTCTGTTCAGCCTCTCAGATAGGTCGTCGAAGATAATGATTCAGGGCAGACATTGGTAAAATTCAACAGCCGGCGCTACCTCAATCGCCTCAAACGAGCCGGGCCAAGGTTTTCGCAAGCAAGCGGAATGGCGGTAGAGTTGATGGTCGGACACGCCTATGCTATAGGCCACCTGCACAACTTCCTCTGTTGTTCCCGGGGCAACGACAGACATTTTTCTGATGCGCAAGTAGGGGTGAATCTGATCAGTCGTGTACAGATCGAAATAGTGGACGACGATCCCTTTTACAGGATACACGAGATCAAGCGTTAAGATGGCGGAGTGCGCCACCGGAGTTACAAAAGCGATATAGTGTTCGGGCTCGCCCAGACAGTCGATTGCCTGAGACAGTGTGGGATTCGGGTAACGCCAGATTGCTTCAACTTTGGCGAGTTCGCCTTCTCGGAACCAAAAGCCGTATCCAGCTAACTTGCCGTAGATCTTTCTATCGATCCAGAACAAGGCGGAAACCGTTCTCGTCCTCTCTTCTTCATCGCTGATTTTGTCTCTGTTGACGCCCCATAGCCGGGACACGGTCGAGGCAACCTCAGCCGGCGAGTCGACGCCAAAGCCGAATTCTACCCAGTACGATTCGGTGAAGTTGCTGCATGAAAAGGGCAGAGGGGGCGGATGGTCGCACCCTGCAACGACAAGGATAAGCAGGAGAGCAAGCGTAACCCGGCGTCCGTGCGCCCTTATGAGAACGTTCATGGATTCAAGACCTCTTCGACCCACCCATATATGTCCGAAATGTAATCTTCTTCGTTTATGTCCGACGGCACGCCGGGATAGGCAGGCCCCAAAACCCAGACCGTAACAGCCTCAGCCCAATATTCCTTCCAGCCAGTGAGTGCGGAATATGGCGTCAGGTAATATTTCCCCGTCAAGATAGACAACGGATACCTACTGAATCGTTTGGCCTCATCGCTAAGCAATCGGCAGTCAACGTAACACGTGTTCTGGATTACATGCATCAGTTCATGAATCGCCGCTCCCTGCGCGGCGGATGGAGGACCTGCAAATAGACTATCAAAGAAATAGATTCCCTCCGGTTCAGTGCAGGCCAAAGGAGCAATAATGCCTGGACAAAACTCTTTATGTGTAGATTTTCGAAACCAAGTCACGCCACCGCCGCTTAAGGTCTTCAGGTGAGCAAGACCCTCTTTTGCACTACCACCGATAAGCGTGCCGAGTTTTCCTCCAGCCCAAAGGACGCCCTCTGTGAGCAGGCCCAACTCCGCAGCATGGTTCGGCTTCCAAGAGCTGTCAACTTTTATTCCAGCTAAATCCCGCACCTCCTCAGGGGTGAGTACCGGAGTGATCGCGTTTTTCTGCCAATCCCGGTCAGTCCAGGTTCGACTTCCGGAATCAGGGCCGGCCATTGTAAGCGAAACGACCCTGTCAAAACGGTCTCTACGGTTTGGCGCTTGTCCACCATGATTGTCCTTGAACTCTTGTACCCAAGCCGAGCCTAGAGCGTCATGTCCCGTCGGGTCCGTGTACTTGAGCGGATTGCCGCGGGCGTAGAGGAAGCGGTTGTAGTTTATCACCTGCCCGGCGCCGGGCACCATCGAATCCGGCGAGATGAACGTGCCGAGGGCGGGGTCGTAGGGGGTGCGGTTCACAATGGGGGTGAGTTTCTGGCTGTCTCTGGAAAGCTACACTGGATTCCGATGCCAGCCACTCTGGTCGCCCCCAAATCTGGACCACACCCGTCGTAGTAGCGGGCGTTGTAGTACATCAGACCCGTCGCGTCGCGCTTCTGGCCGGTAAACGTGTGGTCGGTCCTGAGGTCGCCCGTCGCGCTGCGCTCAGAACCGTAGGCGTAGTAGGCGCGGCCGGCCTCTACGGTTGATCCATCTGTTGTGAGGGATGTGCTGCCGAGGTGGTCGCCGTGCAGGTGGTAGAGGGTGTTGCCGCGCTTGACCGCAACACGCACAACGCCGAAGCTATAGTGGCTGATGGCGGTGGTCGTGCCGTCGACGACCTCCTCTTCATAGTGGCCAAAGAAGGTGTATGTAGTGGTCGTGCCACTAACCTTCTTGACGCGCCCGCCATCCGCCTCATACCAGTACTGCTCGAGCTGGTCGCCGTTGCTGTCCTGCACCTGCGACAGCCGGTTCTCGGCGTCCCACACCAGCGTCTGCTGGCTATCAAGACCCTTGTTGCGTTTGACCATGTTGCCGTTGGCGTCATAGTCGAAGCGGTCGAAGTCGCCGATGCGGTCGACCGCATGGTACGGCCCGGCGTCGTAGTAGTTGTAAATCTGCCCGTTGAAGGAGGTCAGCCGGTTGGCCGCGTCGTAGCTGTAGGTGCGGCCATACGCGCCGGTCAGCCGACCCAGACCGTCATAGGTGAAGCTGTAACTGGTCGTCTCCTCGGTAAGAGCGGTGATGTCGCCGAAGCTGTTGTAGGCGTAGCTGCGGCTCAGGCGCTCGCCCCCGCCCTCGCTCAAACCCACCTTGAGGCTCTCCAACATCCCGCCATTGCGCTTGACCGTCCACGGATAGTAGCTCTGTGTGCGCCACAGCCCACCGGCCGCCGGCAGACGCAGCGCGATCATGCGCCCGGCCTCGTCGAAACTTACGTTGTCCACCATGTCGCCATGCACCGAACTGCGCAGCCCCACCGCCGCGCCCGGACTGCCGTACTTCGTCGTCACCACCTCGCCGCCGTGATAGGTCACCGCGGTCGGCCGGTGGTAGTCGTCGTAGCTGTAGCTGCTCGCGCGCGTCAGGCTGTCTATCGTGACCGTCTCGCGGTTGAGACGGCTGTAGCTGTCGTAGCTGTAGCTGCGGCTCATATTGGCGTTGGCTACGCTCTGCACGCGGCCCTGCGGGTCGTAGCTGTAGGAACTCGCCAGGTCCACATCCGCCACCGTGGCCGCGCAACTCTCATCCGTGCGCTGCACGCGGCCTCTCATGCGCCCGAGGCTGTCGTAGTAGAGGCAACTCGTCTGGTCGCGCGCGTCGGTCTGGCGCGTCAACTGGCCGAGCGTGTTGTAGGCATAGCTCCAGTTGCCCAGGTCGGCGTCGCTCATGTTCGTCTTGCGGCCCAGGAAGTCGTAGTCGATGCTGCTCGTGCGCTGCCAGCGGCGCTCGCCGCCGTCGCGGCGGTAGACCTGCGTCAGGCGGTCCGCCGCGTCGTAGGTGAGCGAGATCTCGGCCGCCAGCGTCCATTCGTCGCCGCCCGGCGTGTAGCTGCGCAACAGCGTGGTGCGCCCCAACTGGTCCTGCTGCTGCCAGCTGAACATGCGCCGCTCATCCTCGCCCTCGCTCCCGCCGATCACCGAGGCGGTCAGCCCGTTGTAGTGAAAGGTCGTCATGCTGCCGTTGGGCGCGGTCGCGCTGACCGGGCGGCTGAGTCCGTCGTAGGTGGTGGCGCTGTAGCCGAGATCCCAGTCCGCTTCATGCACCCAGTTGAACGCGACCGCACGCGGCACGCTCGTGCGCAGCAGCCGGCCCAGCCCGTCATAGCCGTAGTCGACCACCGTCTCGAGCCGGTTCTCCACCTCCGAGCAGCCGTGCAGCGGCGTCTCCCAGCCCTGGCGCGGGGAAAGGATGGTTGAATCGGGGAAAAGAGGGGGAATTCAGCTGTTAAAGAACGACGTGGACAATTGTATGAACTATAAATGGTTTCTAAAGACAATAATCGCGATGCACCTTAGCTCGTGGTTCAGGTTTTGGGCTCAAACGTAGTAAAGCACGATGAATACCACTTTTTCGTGTCGCGAATTCGAACGACGAGCTTTCCGCTCGTAGTCAGTACGACATAGTTCATGTAAAGAAATGATGTATAGAAGCTTCCGTCATCAGCTAGATAATCCTTAACCCGATACCATGGGCATATCAGAAAGAAGCCAACTCCAGAATCTCTTTCAGGAAGATAGCATTCTTCAAGATCTTCTTTCATTTGCTCAGGCGTTGGGTGCCCCTGTGATAGAGAAGAAACCTTTGTTCCAATCCAACCGTTCTTGTCGGGTGCAAGCCAGCCCTCTTCTGCAAGATGGAACGCCATTAGCTTCTCTTTCACCTCCTCAGGCGCATCGGACACAATGTATTCGGAAGAAATTCTACTATTCGGCGCATCTATGTGGTAAAGAGCAATCAATACTGAATGTTTCTCTTCCACAACGTCAACATCAAGCGCCGTAATGAAATCTTGGGCATAGCCGCGTAATCGTTTTTCCGCACCTGCAGAGCAGCTGACCAATAACCCCGCCACCAAGAGCAAGAAAAGTGACGTTAATCCAATCCGTCTTTTCAAGTCGAACACTGTTACCTCCTTGACGATGAACTGAAGGAGCCGGTGCTCCTCCCTCCAATCTAGAAACGTCAGATCGGTTTTCCCCGCTCTGGAACCGCAAGTTTCCACACACCAACACCGATATCTTGAATATCAATCAAACCCTATGTTATTTGCGGACAGTTACTTAGTTCATGGTTCAGTTTCTGGACCCAGACGCAGTTAAGCATGATAAAGACCTTTCATTCTTTGTGTCACGAATTCGAACGACAAGCTTTCCGCTATTGGTTAGAGCGACAGCGTTCATATAAAGAAATGATATATAGTAGCTTCCATCATCATCATAATGATTATAAACCCTATACCATGGGCAAACCAGGAAGAAGTCAAAGTCAGGATCACCATCAAGAAGCAGGTATCCAAGTTCTCCTTTCACCCTCTCAGGCGTTGCGTGCCGCGGTGATAGAGAAGAAACCCTTCCTCCAATCCAACCATTCTTGCTGGGCGCAAGCCAGCCCTTTTCTGCAAGATGGAGCGCCTTTAGCTTCTCTTTCACCTCCTCAGGAGTATCGGACACAATATATTCGGAAACCATGAAACTAGTCGGCTCATCTATGTGGATAGGAGCAACTAAAACTTCATGTTTCTCTTCCACAATGTCAACGCCAAGTGCTGTTATGAACTCTTGGGCATAGCCCCTCAAACGTGTTTCCGCTCCAAGTGGACAACCAGCCAACAACCCTGACGCCAAGAGAAGAAAAAGCGGCGTAAGCCCAAACCGTCTTTTTTTGTCGAACATGCCTGCCTCCTGAACGATGAACTGATGGAGCCGATGCTCCTCCCTCCAGTCTTGGAACGTCAGATCGGTTTTCCCCGCTCTGGAACCGCAAGTTTCCACCTACTCGATCGGTCCTGTCGGCCACAGTGCTGATGCAAAATATCCTTCAAGGCGCCTCTCAACTGTCAGACGCAAGCAACATAGCCCGGAGCGGTTCCGATAACAAACTTTCTCAGTTTTCGTCTCTTTGAAGCGAAAATCCTGATTCAGAAGGGAAATACTGGTGGTGGAACATCTGGGTCGGGCGCTTCTCCCCAAGGCAGATTTTCCCAAAAGTCATAGTGCCCTCCTGGTACGGGAATATTCTCAGCACCATGTATGTAATCCGGGCCATTGGCCCATGTCCATTCATCGGCTGGAATGACGGGCAGGACTGCTTCAGAACGCTCAACCCAATTCCAAGGGGCCGCGTCGAAGACATAGTCCCCTGCGTCCTCTGCGTAATAGTAATACGCATCTACCACATTCTCCGAGACAGGTCCCAGCTTCGGTTCTCTGGCATAATCTTCTCCCTCGAACATAACCAGCAGATCGACATTCACGGGTTCATGTTTAACATACGGCCTGGCAAAAGGACCGAGACTCATTCCGGTCAATAAAGTCGTTGTTTCCTGTGCCGCGGGACAACCCCAACTATAACACGCAATGACGATAGGATTGGGGGATGGATTCTCTCTCGTCTTTTGAGCGCGGACCTCTTCATAGACCTTCTTTACAGTCAGACGATCATTGCCTACGATTTCAATTTTTCCGTGTTCTTCCTCTGTATATCCTATTGCTTCGAGCATCGCCCTACAATTAATGGTGAATCTGGTGTCTTTCTTTGTGTTGGGATTGAAGCCACCCATGAAACAATATGCTTCTTGCCCGCTGGGGTCCGTAAATTTGAGCGGGTTTCCCCGCCCATAGAGGAATCGATTGTAGTCAATGACCATGCCCGCATCGGGCACGAACGAATCCGGCGAGATGAAGGTTCCGAGCGCGGGGTCGTAGTAACGGGCGTTGTAGTACATCAACCCGGTCGCGTCGCGCTTCTGCCCCGTGAAGGTGCGGTCGGTCTGGAGGTCGCCCGTCGCGGCGCGCTCGGAACCGTAGGCGTAGTAGGCGCGGCTGGACTCTACGGTTGACCCCGCAGTCGTCAGCGAGGTGCTGCCCAGGTGGTCGCCGTGCAGGTGGTAGAGCGCGCTCCCCCGCTTCACCGCAACGCGCAGGCCGCCGAAGGTGTAGTGGCTGATCGCCGTCGTCGTGCCGTTGGTGACCTCCTCCTCATAGTGGCCGAAGAAGGTGTAGGTCGTCGTCCCGCTGACCTTCTTGACGCGCGCGCCGTCCACGTCGTACCAGTACTGCTCGACCAGGTCGCCGTTGTTGTCCTGCACCTGCGACAGCCGGTTCTCTGCGTCCCACTCCAGCGTCTGCTGGCCGGACAGGCCCTTGTTGCGAACCGTCATGTTACCGTTGGCGTCGTAGTCGAAGCGGTCGAAGTCGTCGATGCGGTCGACCGCATGGTACGGCCCGGAGTCGTAATAGTTATAAGTCTGCCCGTTGAAGGAGGTCAGCCGGTTGGCCGCGTCGTAGCTGTACGTCCTGCCATACGCGCCGGTCAGCCGACCCAGCCCGTCGTAGCCGAATGTGTAGCTGGTCGTCTCCTCGGTCAAAGCGGTGATGTCGCCGAAGCTGTTGTAGGCGTAGCTGCGGCTCAGGCGCTCGCCGCCGCCCTCGCTCAAACCCACCTTCAGGCTCTCCAACATGCCGCCGTTGCGCCGCATCGTCCACGGATAGTAGCTCTGCGTGCGCCACAGGTTGCCCGCCGCAGGCAGACGCAGCGCGGTCATGCGCCCGGCCTCGTCAAAGCTCACCTTGTCCACCAGGTCGCCGTGGATTGAACTGCGCAGACCCACGGCCGCGCCCGGGCTGCCGTACTCCGTCGTCACCACCTCGCCGCCGTGATAGGTGACCGCGGTCGGGCGGTGGTAGTCGTCATAGCTGAAGCTGCTGCTGCGCGTCAGGCTGTCTATCGTGACCGTCACGCGGTTGACGCGGCTGTAGCTGTCGTAGCTGAAGCTGCGGCTCACGTTGGCGTTGGCGACGCTCTGCACGCGCCCCTGCGGGTCGTAGACGTAGGAACTCGCCAGGTCGGCGTCGGTCACCGTGACCGCGCAGTTCTCATCCGTGCGCTGCACGCGGCCTCTCATGCGCCCCAGGTCGTCATAATAGAGACAACTGGTCTGGTCGCGGGCGTCGGTCTGGCGCGTCAACTGGCCGAGCGTGTTGTAGGCATAGCTCCAGTTGCCCAGGTCGGCGTCGCTCATGCCCGTCTTGCGGCCCAGGAAATCGTAGTCGATGCCGCTCGTGCGCTGCCAGCTCAACATGCGCCGCTCGTCCTCGCCGCGGCTGCCGCCGATTACCGAGGAGGTCAGGCCGTTGTAGTGGTAGCTCGTTATGCTGCCGTTGGGCGCATTCGTGCTGACCGGGCGGCTGAGGCCGTCGTAGCTCGTGGCGCTGTAGCCGGCGTCCCAGTCCGGTTCATGCACCCGGTCGAACGCGACCGCACGCGGCACGCTCGTGCGCAGCAGCCGGCCCAGCCCTGGCGCGGGCTTTGCTGCTGGATTAGCTGGCCGAAGCCGTCGAAGGCCAAGCACGTTTCCGCGTTGCTGTCCTAGTCGTGCAGGGGAAGGGAAATTCAGTTGTTAAAGAACAATGTAGACAGTTGTACAGTCAGAACATGGTTCGCTATAGACAGCAAGATGAGGGAACGCGGGCGCCGCGCCTATCCGCGCAGTGCAGACTTGTGAAGGTAAGGACCAACGTGGCAAGCTGCTACCCACATTCTACCGGGAGGTCTGGCAGAAAAAGTCAGATCTACAGTTCACATCGAGGATTCTCAAGATCCGACTCGACTTCAATCGCCTCTATCGAGCCGGGCCAAGGTCTGTACGTACACAAAATATACGCGCGGGCGGACCAATGGTGTAAATCGGACACCCTCTCTTCGAGACTGCCCGGCGAGACGACGGAAAAGCTATCCATCCGAAAACCGGGTTGAAATGCTGTCGATTGTACGTGCGCGTCATAGGAGAAGCCGTATACGACGAACCCCTTTTCTGGATACCAGAGAGACAAGGTAAGGAGGAGTTCATTATCCTGCGTAAGAGTAGCCGAATGGGATTGAGGAGCGCCCAGACAGGCAATAATTTGCGCCAGACTTGGTTGCGGGTTCATATCAACGCGAACGCTTACAAGCTTGCGCCTCTTTCCACCCTCAGCCAAATAGCGCGCAAGAACGCCATCGTTCCGGGCCTGCCATACGACCGCCCAGTTGGCCTCCCCCCCGTACGGTTCCCACAACTCAATCCGGGATTCATTGACGCTCTTCCAAAGCGAGGTCGCCGTATAGATAACTTCGTCGGGAGAGTCCACGCCGAACCCGAACTCCTGCCATATCGCATCTCGGAAGTATGAACACAAGCGGGGCGCGGGCCGTGGCCCAATATCGGTCCTGCGCGGCGAACCTCGCTGCAGGGGCGACGTCGCATGTTTCGGAAAGTCGAAACATCCCGATAAAGTGATAAGCGATGTGAAGGCGAGCGCCCATCGCATCCACAGAGCAAGATTCATTCTCATGGTCTGAGTATCCCTTCAATATAATCTGTCTGCAATGGACTCAATGTACCTGACTTCGGTGTTCTGTCTTTCTTGTACGCGGATCCATACACCCAAATCGCAACTGCTTCGGCCCAATACTCTCTTCGATTCGTTGAGGCATATTCTGTCAGATAGTGTGTCTCAGCAGTCCGTTTGTGTCTGGGGTTCAGGGGTTCGTTCCAACCCGGAATATTGCGGGAGGCACCCCCCCGGCAAAAGAGGGTAAAGAAAGAAGCACAATTGTTGTTGTCGATTACATGTGCCAATTCATGTACCACTATGCCCCTGACGAATATGTCGCCTTTCCCGAACAGGGAATCATAAAACTCAATTTTTGAACCTGATGCACAGGCTACATAGCCCCCCTTGGGGCATCCGAGTGTGCCTGGCTCCCCCGATTTGGCAGCACGGTCCCACGTCACAGAGCCGCCCAGCAATGCCTTCAGGCGATCGAAACCTGATTCGATTCCAGGGCCGATTCGATTGCCAAAGTCAACAACAGCTTTTGCAAGCCACTTCAATTTGTTAAAATCCCAGGTGCCGACAGCTGAAGTCCCAGCCTCAGCCAATACATCGTCAAGAATTTCCCTGTCAGCGAATTCAGCCCCTCCCCAGAGACGGGTTGTCCAGTGATTTGTGAATTTGTTAAATCTATAGCCGTGCGCTCGATACCAGCGGTCTTTCCAATAGAACTCCCTTTCCCAACACCCCTGTGTCGAGCATTCTTTTTCGTGAGATGAATATCCCGTCGGGTCCGTGTACTTGAGGGGATTGCCGCGTGCATAGAGGAAGCGGTTGTGGTCGATGACGCTCGCGGGGTTGGGCACCATTGAATCGGGCGAGATGAAGGTGCCCAGCGCCGGATCATAGTAGCGCGCGTTGTAGTACATCAGACCCGTCGCGTCGCGCTTCTGCCCCGTGAACGTGCGGTCGGTCTGGAGGTCGCCTGACGAACTGCGCTCAGAACCGTAGGCGTAGTAGGCGCGGCCGGCCTCTACGGTTGATCCATCTGTTGTGAGGGATGTGCTGCCGAGGTGGTCGCCGTGCAGGTGGTAGAGGGTGTTGCCGCGCTTGACCGCAACACGCACAACGCCGAAGCTATAGTGGCTGATGGCGGTGGTCGTGCCGTCGACGACCTCCTCTTCATAGTGGCCAAAGAAGGTGTATGTAGTGGTCGTGCCACTAACCTTCTTGACGCGCCCGCCATCCGCCTCATACCAGTACTGCTCGAGCTGGTCGCCGTTGTTGTCCTGCACCTGCGACAGCCGGTTCTCGGCGTCCCACACCAGCGTCTGCTGGTCGCTCAGCCCCTTGTTGCGCTTGACCATGTTGCCGTTGGCGTCGTAGTCGAAGCGGTCGGCCCCGGCGATGCGGTCGACCGCATGGTACGGCCCGGAGTCGTAGTAGTTGTACGTCTTTTCGCCCGTTGCTAAATGTCCCGCAGATGGAGTTAGCAACGGGCGAACCGTTACAGAGGTCAGCCGGTTGGCCGCGTCGTAGCTGTACGTGCGGCCATACGCGCTGGTCAGCCGACCCAGCCCGTCATAGGTGAAGCTGTTGCTGGTCGTCTCCTCGGTCAGCGCGGTGATGTCGCCAAAGCTGTTGTAGGCGTAGCCGCGGCTGAGACGCTCGCCACCGCCCTCGCTCAAGCCGACCTTCAGGCTCTCGAGCATGCCGCCGTTGCGCTTGACCGTCCACGGATAGTAGCTCTGCGTGCGCCACAGCCCGCCGGCGGCCGGCAGACGCAGCGCGGTCATGCGCCCGGCCTCGTCAAAGCTGACCTTGTCCACCAGGTCGCCGTGGATGGAGCTGCGCAGGCCAGTGGCCACGCCGAGGGCAACGGTTGAAAGGGATGTTGTGAGGAAAAAGTTTGTCGCAAAAGAGCGATACTGACCATTTCGGTGAGCGTAGGCTGGCCTCCTGCTTGCCCACTGCGGAGCCTATGCAAAGGGACTCGGGCTTCAGATTGAAACCACTTCAGCTTGGAACTATGCCGGACACGCCCTTCCCTTCATTTCTAGGGAAGTCGATTGCCTGTCACCTTTCGATGGCAGCCTTTCTTCATCGATTCTCGTCGTGACATCGGGACCAACCCTGTGTATAAATTCGAATTACTAACTTCCCTTCACTGGTTACTACCGCTACATTTGCATAAAATGTGGTATAGGTATCGGGTTGATGTGCCTGAAGCCATGGGCATATCAGAAAAAAGTCAATTTCCGGCAGATGGTCTGTCCTGAGCGTGAGTATGTTTGAATCATTTTCAGAAAGCAGGAGGCTTCGGAGATATTCTCTAATTTCTTCAGGGTTTCTTACCCTACCCGTGACTGGGATAACTAATGGGACCTCTCCAATCCAACCATCTTTGCTGGGTGCAAGCCAACCGTCTTCAGCACGATGGAGCGCCCGAAGTTTTTCTTCAACCTCCTCTGTGGTTTCGGATACAACATAAGTAGAGGTAATGTAACTCGCTGGCGCATCTTCATTCCATGGGACAAATATGAGTTCATGTTCCTCCTCCACGATGTCAACATCAAGCGCTGAAACGAAATCTTCGGCCTGGCCTCTAAGAATTATTCGCGTTTGTGGAATGCAACCGGCTAACAATCCTGTGACGAAGAGAAGAAAGAGCGAGTTTGGCCAAAACCGGGTTCTCAAGACTTTCATCGTAATCTCCTTGACGGTAGGTTGAGTTGAAGTAGCCGATGTTTCTGCACCCCTGATTTCGATACGGCCGAGGGCCTCTCCCCGCGTTGCAACTGCGCATCCGCATGTTCAAGGTCAGTGGGCCCAGCCACAATTCTCACGCGAAATGAACATTCGCAAAGCGCCTTTTCTTGACGAAGAGCGGGAATGTCGCCTGGGTCCGTTACGACAACGGATTCCCATATTTTGGTTTTCCTGACGTGAGAAAGCCACGTTCATAACGGAGCCGGACAGAACTCTACTCGATTTATTGGTGTAATGGACGACTAAGACTCAGTACGCGATCATCAGATCGCGAGCAATGTCATCGTAAGGCAAATTGCCCCAGAAGGAGTAGTGATGACCTTCCACTCCAATGTTGTTTGCTCCCTCAACGTCGTTAAGACCATTGGCCCATGTCCATTCCCAGGCAAAAAGAGTAATTGTTGTTAGCCCCAAGGAGATTCCAAGATGGTCCCCATCAGACGTGAGAGAGATGTTGAGCATGGTGGGTATTGTAACCGAGAACAAAACCTTTTCTTCGGCGTCTTCTGCGAAATAGTTGTTTGCTACAACCACATTGTTTGGAACGCCTCCCATCCGTTTACCATAGTTCTCGGGCTCAAGCATAACCATCCGATCGACTTGCACTGCTTCATGTCGTTTCATCTGGTTACCTTGCTGATCTGGATATTCTCCGTAGGACTTTCGCTGGGAGGTCAAGAGGCTGTACACTTGAGACATGATAACAAAACAGAAGTATGTCGAATACCTTGTCAGCACACCGATCAACTACACCTGTAGCAACTTGGCTGAACATCTGGAAGGCACGAGCCACGATGTGGTCAGCAATTACCTGAAGAGAGAGCGGCACACAGCCAGGCATCTATGGGAACTGGTAGAAGGACTGATCGACGACAGTCCGGACGCTTACCTGATCATTGACGACAGTGTACAAGACAAACGCTATTCACGGTCAATTGACATGGTAAAACTGCAATACAGTGGCGCTGAAGGGGGTCTGGTGCGCGGCATCGGTGTGGTCAATCTGGTTCACACCAGTGGTGAAGAGGGCGAGCATTATCCGCTTGATTTTCGCATCTACGCCAAGCAAGCAGATGGGAAGACAAAGAACGACCATTTTCAAGAGATGCTGCTGCGAGCCGTCAGTGACAAACAGGTTCAGGCCAAGACCGTGCTGTTTGATAGTTGGTATGGCTCCTGGCAGAACTTGAAGCTGGTTGACCGTCTGGGATTGACCTTCTACACCACACTCAAAGCCAACCGCTTGGTCAGTTTGAGCAAAGAAGATGGCTATATTCATCTCGATGAGATCGATTGGAGCGACGAACGGCTTCAGCATGGCATGATTGTCAAGCTCAAGAAAGTGCCGTTCAAAGTGAAATTGTTCAAGCTAGTTGCCACAAACGGCGACGTTGACTGGGTCATTACCAATGATCTGGATGAGACTGTGATCACGCAAGTCGCTCAAAAAGCGAACGAGTTGCGCTGGCAGGTCGAAGAATTTCACAGAGAACTGAAGCAACTGACGGGCACTGCCAAATGCCAATGTCGCAAAGCTCGTTCGCAGCGCAATCACCTCGCTTGTTGTTACCATGCTTGGCTTTCCCTGAAGTTCCAAGCTACCTTGCTCAACAAAACCATCTATCGCGTTCGCACTGACTTATTCAGCGATTATCTGCGAACCCAACTTCGCAACCCGACTATCCCGGCTTTTCAGCCAATTTAGCGAAAGTCCTACTCCGGTTAAATTCTCTGCCACAGCCATTGCATCGGGGCAGCCCCAGCTATAGCAAATGAGAATTACTGGTTCTGAAGAAGGCTGCTCTCCCGTCTTGAGATCACGGATGTCCTCATAAACCTCCAATGCCTCACTGCGGCCATGTGAGGACCTTATTTCCCCGTGGCCGTCGCTCCCTTCGACATATCCTATCCTATTCAGAATCTCCTTACACGCATTAATGAAATCAGTTTTGCTTGAGATGTTTTCGGCTTTCAGGAATCCACCAGAGAAACAGACTGCTATATGTCCGCTGGGATCCGCATATTTGAACGGATTCCCCTTTGTGTAGAGGAACCGATTGTAATCGATGATCCCTCCCACTTCAAGCACGAGCGAGTCCGGCGAGATGAAGGTGCCTAGAGTGGGGTCGTAGTAGCGGGCGTTGTAGTAGAGCAGACCGGTGGCGTCGCGCTTCTGGCCGGTGAAGGTGCGGTCAGTCTTGAGATCGCCGGTCGCGGCGCGCTCAGAGCCGTAGGCGTAGTACGTGCGGCTGGCCTCTACGGCTGACCCCGCGGTGGTGAGGGATGTGCTGCCCAGGTGGTCGCCGTGCAGGTGGTAGAGCGTGTTGCCGCGCTTGACCGCGATGCGCAGGCTGCCGAAGCTGAAGTGGCTGATGGCGGTGGTCGTGCCGTCGACGACCTCTTCCTCATAATGGCCGAAGAAGGTGTAGGCAGTGGTCGTGCCGCTGACCTTCTTGACCCGTCCGCCGTCTACGTCGTACCAGTACTGCTCCACCATGTCGCCGTTGTTGTCCTGCACCTCGGCGAGTAGGTTCTGCGCGTCCCACACCAGCGTCTGCTGGCTGGAAAGACCTTTATTGCGCGCCACCATGTTGCCGTTGGCATCGCAGTCGAAACGGTCAAAGTCGTCGATCCGGTCCACCGCATGGTACGGCCCGGAATCGTAGTAACCGTATGCCTGCCCGTTGAACGCGGTCAGACGGTTGGCGCCGTCGTAGCTGTACGTGCGGCCGTACGCGCCGGTCAGCCGCCCCAGCCCGCCGTAGGTGAAGTTATGTAGTGTGGTACCTTCGTTTAGGCAGTTAAGCCGTCTTCAGCCCGCTCCTTCATCATCCTAATCAGGTTGCCAATTGCAAGGAGTTGACCATGCCTCAATGTCAATTTCCTCGAGCGAGCCTGGCCACGGCCTGAGACGACACAGATGCGCGCCTTGTATATCAGGATCATCGCTATTCCTATTCGCGTTGGTCACCATTTGTTCAGGACTACCTGGGGTAGTGACGGTGAAACTCTTCATCCGGTATTCAGGTTGAATTGCTGACGGCAGTGCGAGTAGATGACTCGAAGAACCATTTACGACGAACCCCTTTTCCATATACCAGAGTCCCAGAACAAGAGTTTGACCTTCAGCCTCCTGCTGATAGTAAGCATCGTAATACTGAGGAGTCCCCAGGCAGTCGATTACTTGGACCAGCGCAGGCCGCGGATGGTCCTGTGCCCACCAAACATTCACGTGTAAGAGTTGCGGTTCAGAGCGAAACACAGCCGAATAATTTGCGCCTAAACCAACTCCAATGTCATCCGACCACGTAATCTCCAGGATATCAGGACCCTGATAGGTGTCATCAAGGTGAACCTTATCTTTGTCCAAGCCCCATTGCCTGATTACGATAGCGATAACATCACTTGGTGAATCGACGCCAAACTTGAACTCTTCCCAGTAGGACTCCCCAAATCTGGCGCATGAAAATGGTTGCGGTGGTCCTGGGGAATAATAGCAGGCCGTAAGAAAAAAGAGAATTGTAATGAAGAGGATACGACGGACCCAATTCCTTTCGCGTCTGTTCATGGCCGGAAGACTCCTAGAATGATATCTAATTGAGTACCATCTATGTGCTGTCGCCCCTTTTCCTTTTCCTTATAGTATGGGTGGGATATGTATAGTTGCACATAGTTGCTCCCATAAACCCAATCCGTTACCATTTCAGCCCAGTACTCCAATTCACTATAATTTCCGCGATCCGTGATGTGACGCGTGCCCAACTGCATATTCTCTAAGTCGAGATTGAGATTGTCGCCGACGTAGTGCGCCAATTCATGTACCGCGACACCCCGAATATAAGACTCGTAATTGTCTACGTCAAGTCCTCCTGTCGGCAGTTGGAGGTATCTAGCCGGATCAAACAAATTGTCATAGAATCCGATTCCACCCGGTTCCAAGGAACAGGCGCCGCTGAAGAAACAGACCACGTTTGACCCTACTTTCTGACGATACCAGTATATTGGCCCACCGATTAACTCCTTAAGATGGGCAATACCTACGCTGATGCCAACGGGTTCAGGAAGTGCGGAAGCGGCGATGCTCTTGGCAAATTGAACGACGCCTTGCCCAAGCAGGCTCAAGTTGTCAAATTCCCAGGTGCCCTTCAGCGTAATGCCGGCCTCAGTTAACACATCTGTGAGTATTTCAAAGTCACTGAACTTTGCTATAGGTAGATCCTGGTCCCAGTGTCCATCTCCCCACCCGTAGCCGTGAGCCTCATACCAACGATTCTTCCAATGCCATTCTTCCTCCCAACACTCCTGTGTCGAGCATTGTTTTTCGTGAGATGAATATCCCGTCGGGTCCGAATACTTGAGGGGATTCCCCCTCGCGTAGAGGAAGCGGTTGTAGTTTATCACACTTGCGGGGTTGGGCACTAGCGAATCGGGCGAGATGAAGGTGCCCAGCGCGGGGTCGTAGTAGCGGGCGTTGTAGTAGAGCAGACCCGTGGCGTCGCGCTTCTGGCCGGTGAAGGTGCGGTCGGTCTGGAGATCACCCGACGCGCTGCGCTCTGAGCCGTAGGCGTAGTAGGCGCGGCTGGCCTCTACGGCTGACCCCGCCGTGGTGAGGGATGTGCTGCCGAGGTGGTCTCCGTGCAGGTGGTAGAGAGCGCTCCCTCGCTTGACCGCGATGCGCAGACCGCCGAAGCTGTAGTGGCTGGTCGTGGTGGCACTTCTGCACCGACACAACGGCCAAAAGAGAAGCGGGATTGAGAGTAAGTTGCTGTTGTTAAAGGGTGACGCTGACCATTACATGGTCAATAGTGGCTCAAACATCGACCCCGATTCATCGAAAAAGCCCCTCGCTGTTTTCATCACTTGCATTGAGATTGCCATTGGCTGGGCATGGATTCCATACAAAGAAAATGAAGGCACTACTAACAGCGAGAAAGCTAAACCTCTTCCCATTCAGTCCCCTCTGGAAATCTACCATACAAGTAAAAATGTTTTACCAGACTGATCACTTTTTCAAATGGGATACAGTATCGTAATGATATCGGAGTCGGAGTTCCTCCTACATCAAATTCAAAGTCTTCATCTGGAGCGTCAGGATCTCCTAAAACCATATAATACGGGGGATCGCTCGATTTATCTCCGAACATGATGCATCCATAGTACACGTCAACGTCGATAGTCAGTGCGTTCCTGTATGATGGGATTTCAATGTAAACAAACCCTGATCTCTGTTCATGAAGTTGCCTGAGAGCAGCTTCAAGTTCCTCAACATTCTCAATAATCTTGAACACCGAACGACCTCTGGTCCAAGAATCGAACTTAGTTTTGTCCATATGGAAGCTCCTTGAATGCAGATGCGACAACGGCGGCTAATCCGGAAGACCAACGTATATCTTATTGAAATTGTTTGGACCTACAACTCGCAGGGATGCCCCTTCGGGTAGCATTCTTGGCAACAAATGATCACATCCTTGAGGCGTAGCGCAAGGAATTTTGTTTATGTACAGCGTAGCTCTTTGCACATTGTTCTGTCTCATATATGCAGCGGCGTGCCCCTCAACATGGGTCTTTACGTTCGCTGAAAACCCTCGCGTGCCCAGTGGTATATCTAGGGCAAAACCGCTACGGCCACTTACGATATTGATTTCTTGATGATTTGCCACAAGTATACCCGTGGTCTTGGCCCTTTGCCCTAGCCGGGCGGGAAGCCTTAACATGTAGTAAACATCATCTAGACTTCCGAGTGGCGGACCTCCGATAGTTGCTAATAGCGCATCGCTGAAGCCTGGCAGTCCCAGCAGGGCATTCACGGTCTCCATCGTCGCAACAACATTTTCGGGCAAAAGTTGTTTGACGGGATCAACGACCCACCTGTCAAATGCATTGCTGACATCATCCAACGTGATGTCGGATAGACCAAGTGTTCCGATAGATAACCACCCATCCAGTGGCACCTGTGACAAGAGTACCGCGGACTCTTTGAGCGTCTCTATGAAGATTTCGGTGTCGGCGAATCGAGGCCGAATCGGCTTGTCCCAATGACCTGTGCTTGAATTAAACGCGAAGCCATGTGCCTCATAGTAGCGATTTTTCCAATAGAACTCATCTTCCCAACACTGCTGCGTGTCGCATTGCCCGTTCTGAGCTGTATACCCACTGGGATCCGTGTACTTGAACGGATTGCCTCGGGCGTAGAGGAAGCGGTTGTAGTCGATGACGCGCGCCGGGTTCGGCACGAGCGAATCGGGCGAGATGAAGGTGCCAAGGGCGGGGTCGTAGTAGCGGGCGTTGTAGTAAAGCAGACCCGTCGCGTCGGATTTCTGGCCGGTGAACGTCCTGTCCGTCTGCAGATCGCCCGTCGCGCTGCGCTCCGCGCCGTAGGCGTAGTAGGCGCGGCTGGCCTCTACGGCTGACCCCGCCGTTGTCAGCGATGTGCTGCCCAGGTGGTCGCCGTGCAGATGGTAGAGATCGCTGCCCCGCTTGACTGCAACGCGCAGGCTGCCGAAGCTGTAGTGGCTGATGGCCGTCGTTACACCGTTCGTCACCTCCTCTTCATAGTGGCCGAAGAAGGTGTAGGTCGTCGTGTCGCCGCTGACCTTCTTGACCCGTCCACCGCCCACGTCATACCAGTACTGCTCGACCAGGTCGCCGTTGTTGTCCTGCACTTCGGACAACCGGTTCTGCGCGTCCCACACGAGCGTCTGCTGGCTGGACAGTCCCTTGTTACGCGTGACCATGTTGCCGTTGGCGTCATAGTCGAAGCGGTCGAAGTCGCCGATTCTGTCGACAGCGTGGTACGGCCCGGCATCGTAATAGTTGTAAGTCTGACCGTTGAAGGAGGTCAGCCGGTTGGCCGCGTCGTAGCTGTAGGTGCGCCCGTACGCGCTGGTCAGCCGCCCCAGCCCGTCATAGGTGAAGCTGTTGCTGGTCGTCTCCTCGGTCAGCGCGCTGATGTCGCCGAAGCTGTTGTAGGCGTAGCTGCGGCTCAGGCGCTCGCCGCCGCCCTCGCTCAAACCCACCTTCAGGCTCTCCAACATGCCGCCGTTGCGCCGCATCGTCCACGGATAGTAGCTCTGCGTGCGCCACAGGTTGCCCGCCGCAGGCAGCCGCAGCGCGGTCATGCGCCCGGCCTCGTCAAAGCTGACCTTGTCCACCAAGTCGCCGTGGATTGAACTGCGCAGCCCGACGGCCGCGCCCGGACTGCCGTACTCCGTCGTCACCACCTCGCCGCCGTGATAGGTCACAGCCGTGGGCCGGTGGGAGTCGTCATAGCTGTAGCTGCTCGCACGCGTGAGGCTGTCTATCGTGACCGTCTCGCGGTTGAGACGGCTGTAGCTGTCGTAGCTGTAGCTGCGGCTCACATTGGCGTTGGCGACGCTCTGCACGCGGCCCTGCGGGTCGTAGCTGTAGGAACTGCCCAGGTCCACATCCGCCACCGTGGCCGCGCAACTCTCGTCACTGCGCTGCACGCGGCCCCTCATGCGCCCGAGGTCGTCATAATAAAGACAGCTGGTCTGGTCGCGCGCGTCGGTCTGGCGCGTCAACTGCCCGCTCGTGTTGTAGGCATAACTCCAGTTGCCCAGATCGGCGTCGCTCATGCCCGTCTTGCGGCCCAGGAAGTCGTAACCAACGCTGCTCGTGCGCTGCCAGCGGCGCTCGCCCCCGTCGCGGCGGTAGACCTGCGTCAGACGGTCGGCCGCGTCGTAGGTGAGCGAGATCTCGGCTGCCAGCGTCCATTCGTCGCCGCCGGGCGTGTAGCTGCGCAACAGCGTCGTGCGACCCATCTGGTCCTGCCGCTGCCAGCTGAGCATGCGCCGCTCGTCCTCGCCGCGGCTGCCACCGATGACCGACGAGGTCAGGCCGTTGTAGTGGAAGGTCGTCATGCTGCCGTTGGGCGCACGCGCGCTGACGGGGCGGCTGAGGCCGTCGTAGCTCGTGGCGCTGTAGCCGAGATCCCAGTCGGTTTCATGCACCCAGTCGAACGCGACCGCACGCGGCACGCTCGTGCGCAGCAGCCGGCCCAGCCCGTCATAGCCGTAGTCGACCACCGTCTCCAGCCGGTTCTCCACCTCCGAGCAGCCGTGCAGCGTCGTCTCCCAGCCCTGGCGCGGGCTTTGCTGCTGGATCAGCTGACCGAAGCCGTCGTAGAGCTTGCGCACGAAGTTGCCCTCGCAGCGCGGCTGGCTCTGCGTGACGATCACGTTGGCGCTCTGCCCCATGCTGCCCCAGGTGTAGTAGCGCCACTGCGTCTGCGCCTGGTCGCGGTCCGGGTAGCCCACCCCCTTGGCCCAACGGTGGCTGGCGCGGCCAAACTGGTCGTAGGCCTGCTGCGTGCAGACCCCGTCCACCGCGCAGAACTCCTGCATCGCGCCCCAGAAGCCGCCGTCGGCGCGGCTGTCGTCGCCGTTGATGCCGTAGTAGCGCCCCGTCTCGTCGAGCGTGGCGTCGTTGGCGTTGTAGCGCCGCGTCGGGAACAGATGAAAGACATCCTCGAACTCGGTGCGGATGTCGTGGCTCGTGCCCTCGGTCCAGGCGCGCGTCACGTTGCCCACCGCGTCGTACTCGATGCGGCTGACGATCAGCTTGGCCGCGTCCGTCTCGCCGCAGCGGGTGGTGGGCTGCTCGCTCTTGATCAGGTTGCCGTTGGCGTCGTAGGCGTAACGCGTCTCGGCGATGCAGCGGCCGCGTTCGTCCAGAACGCGCTCCTTGCTGGGGCGGTCGCCGATGTGGCGCTGGATGAGCGGCTCTTCGCGGTAGTCGGTCTCGGCGCTGCGCAGGACCTTCTTGTCGGCCGCGTCCCGCTCCTCGACGCGGATCAGGTTGCCGAACTGCCCCTCGTACAAGTAGCGCGTATGGCGCACGCGCCTGTCGTCATCGCCGTCCCCGTCAAGAATGTAGACCGACTCCGACTGCTTGCGCACCCAGGGGCTTTCGTTGCCCGACTCGTGCGCGATCCAGTTGATCTCCTCGCGCTGCATCAGCCCCTGGTCGGGCGAGGAGACGGCGCGCTGCTTGAGCCGCCCGCGGCGGTCGTCGATCTGCGTGGCATCGTCCTCTTCACGCTGGTGATACCAGTTCTCGACAATCTGTTCAAGACGCGGACCGGCGATATTCAGCTCGCTGTCAACAGTATAACGCCAGCGCTGGCTCCAGGCGTGGCCGAGGTACTCAAACATGCCATCGCGATTGTGGCCCTTGATGCCGCTGTAGGCGTAGACCGAGCGCGCTTCGCCGCCGGTGCCGTCGCGCCAGGTCGCCTCGGTCACGACGCGGCGCATGGGGTGATCGGTGACGCCGCTGCAACGGTAGCAGTCCTCGATCTCCTGCATGCCGTAGCTGAAGCTGACGCTGCCGCCCAGCCCGTTGTCGGCCTCGGTCAGACGCATCGCGTTGCCGCTGCCGGCGTAGCCGAAGCGCCAGCTGCGCAGCGCCTGTTCGCCCTGCTTGCCCTTGCGCGTCACGGCGCTCAGCAATGAGTGGAGCTGGCCCGGCACGTAGGTCAGCTCATACTCGGCGACGCTGTGCCAGCCGTTGGGGTTGTCCCAGGCCTCGACAACGACCGTCTTGAGGCGCTCCTTGCCGAAGCGGGCCTGGTCGCAGTTCTGCTTCTCGATCTCGAAATCAGGCCGTTGCTCGCGTACAAAGCGCACGCGCAGTTTCGGCTCCACGCTCTCGCCGGCGTTGGCGCTCCAGCGGATGGCGCTGGGGTAGACCATGCGGTCGTAGAGCAGATCATCGTCGAGAAACTTGACGCGCCCGCTGCTATCCTGGCGGCAACTGAACTCGTCAGTCTCCACATCGTACTCATACTCGATGCGGTTGCCGTTGGCGTCCTCCACCATGCGCAGATGCCAACGGCTGGCCACACGCGCGTGATAGCTGCCGGCGTCGTGGAAGAGCATCTCGGTCCAGTTGCCGAGCGGTTCGCCGCCGTGCGTGGCGGTGGCGGATTCGTAGGGCGCGACCTGATCGGAACCAAAATGGTAGACCGTGCCGTCGCTGCTGGTGACAACCCATTTGTCGATGTCGTGGCGAAGGTTGCCGACGGATGGCAGGTTGATTCCGCTCCACTCGCGGTAGGTGTGTTCGATTCTGAGGAAGCGTTCCGGGTCGGTGATCCAGCGGTTGTTGCGATACTCGATGCGGACGGCGACATCGCCCAGGCTCAGGTTGTAGTAGTCGGCGTGAAAGCCGGAGTCGAGTTCGCGCGCGATGTGGCTGAGGCCGCCCAGGCTCCAGCCGTAGCCGACCCAGTTGGCCTGCGCCTTGTAGTCGGTGGGGCCGTGCAGGCTTTCGAGGTCATCGGCCACGCCGCTTGAGTAGTTGAGACTGAGGCCGGGCGTCATGCCGCCCAGACCGGCCGGCGCGGCGATGGGGATGCTGACGCGCGCGTAGCCGGTGAACGCGTCGCTGCTGAAGACCGCGCTGCTGGGCAGCAGGTCGCTGCCGTTGGTGAGCTTGTCCCCCAGCCCCCACTGGCTGAAATGGTCGATGCGGGCGACAAAGCGTTGTTCGTGCGCCCGGTATTGGCTGCGCGCCGGACGCCAGCTGTCGGCGGCGTCGGCGCGCGTGTAAAGGCCAAGCCGGGTCGGGTCGAGACCCTCGGCGATGAGCGCGCGCGCGTCGATGACCAGGGTGGCGGGCACTGCCAACGCGCCGACGCGGCGTCCGCGCGGGCTGAGCGCCTCGATCGCCCAGGCGCGCACGAGTTGCGGCTGCGTGTCGTCGGTCAGAGGCAGGGTACTGACGGTGGTGCGCGTGCCGGCGCGTGCGCTCAGCGGGTCCAGCAGCACGGCCAGCGTCTCGTCGCTTGCCACGCCCAGGAGGAGGCTGCGCGCCTGGGGCGCGAAGCCGGTCTGGTCGATGCGTGCGGTCAGCTTGAAGACATCGCCCGCCTGCGCTTGCGGCGCCTGCAGCGTGAGCTTCTGGCTGAAGGGCGCGGCGTCCAGATCGGGCAGCGTCCATTCGGTCTGTCCGTTGACCACATCAAGCGCGGGGTCGATCTGCAGCGAGAGGGTTGCGCCCTCGGCGCTGGGGCCGGGGTCGTCATGCACCGCGACGGTGACGGTGAATGGGTCGCTGGTGCGCACAAGGGTCGTCGAGACATCCAGCGTCAGCGCGCCGGGCGCCAGCATCGGGTCGGGGTCGGGGCTAGGCTCGCCGGGCGGCACCTGTACCGACGGCCCATCGCCCTGCGGCGGCGTCGCCGGCGCGGGCGCCGGGTCCGCCATCTTGGCCGCGGCGCGGGCAGCCGTCCTTTGAGGCCGCCCCTGCCGTTGGGCATGGGAAGACGCGGGCAGCAGCAGCGCCAGGATCAGGGCGAAGTGCAGCAGGAGCAGCGTAGGGGAGGGAGTTTGTCGGCGCATATGTCTGAACTGTGATTTGTGTGATTATTGGATTGCCGTGATGAACTGCCCGGCGCGTGCGTCATGCAATGAATCAGCGATAGAAGATGGTCAGCGAATCATGAATCTGATGTGCGTGCGCATGGAAAGCACGCTTTTTCCGCATTGCGTAAGAGAAGACGAGACGCGTATGCCCAAATCACAGCCCATCCTCTAATCATAAGAATCACAGTTCAGACAAGCGCCACTATCCCCCGCACCCGTGTACGCCCACGGTGACGGTATCGCCGTCGCTCCAACCGGGGTCGACGTTGTCCCAGAAGAACTGACGGTGATTGGGGCTGCGCGCCTGCGCCAGGTCAAGCTGGGTTGCGCCCAGACAGAGCGTCAGGTTCTCGCGCTCTGTGCCGATGTCGTCGGCGAATTCGACGCTGACGGTATCGGAAAACGGGTTATGCAGGATCGCCTCCAGCGTATACGTTGTTCCGCGCCAGGCGAAGTCTGAGTCGGTGAGCGTCCCGCCGGTGGACAGGCCGTAGCCGGAATAGCCTCCGCCGTTGCCCACCGTCATCGTAGCCGACCAGGTCGCGGGTACCGGCGTTGGTGTGGGCAATGGCCCGATCCAATTCCACCAGAATTTGACCCTGGCATTGCCTTCTTTTTCATAGTATTCGACGCGGATTATGTGGTCGCCGGCGATCAGGGGCAGTTCGGCCTCGAACCGTTCGCCCTCGTCGCAGCAGTCCTGCCAGTGGTCGATGATCAGCTGTTCGTTGACCCAGACGCGTGCGCCGTCGTCCTTTTCCAGGGAAAAGCGGTAGAGGCCGCCATCCAGGGTTACGATCCGGTCCCAGCGAGCGGAGAAATGATCGCTGGGGACACCGTATACGGGGTAGCCGCTGCCCCAGTTGAAGTTGAGGCTGGAGTAACTCCCACTCCCCGTCGGAAATCCCGACAGGATTTGGTTGGGGTAGAATTCGGCCCGCCAACGATTGTTCTTCTCCAGTGGGCGGGTGGCATAGGCGGTCGGCGTTGGTGTTGGTGTCGGCGTGTGTGTCGGCGTAAACGTCGGCAGCGAAAGTTTTGTCCACCAGAAACTGACGTAAGCAATATTGTCGTTTTCGTAGTATTCGACGCGGATCCTGTGGAGACCGGTCAGCAGAGTTACATCTGTGCTATATGTCTGGTTGAATGGTCCTGCAGACCCAGACCACCGGTCGAGAGTCAGTTGACCGTCAATCCAGACGCGCACCCCGTCATTCCTCCGCACGGAAAATCGATAACGGCCGCCGTCGAAAAAAAAATTGCGCGTCCAACGGACACTAAATTCATTTCCTCTTACGTCGGGATGTGCTCTTCCCTGTCCCCAATCGAAATTGATGCTTGCGTCATACCGGGTCGCAGCCGGAGTCCCGCTGACACCCCTATTGGTGAAGTATTCGCCCCGCCAGGAACTGTCCCCCTGGGGTGGTCGGGTGGGTGTCGCCGTTGCCGTAGTCGTCGGCGTTGGCGTTGGCGTAACGGTCGGAACCGCCCCTCTGTCATACCACCAGAAGCGGACATGGGCGTTGTAGTCGTCCTCTCTATACTCCACGCGAAATGCGTGTCTGCCGGCGGTCACGGGCAATTCTGTATAGTAGGTGCGGCTATCGTTATCGTCGTCCCACAGGTCGATGATGAGCCGGTCGTCGAACCAGACGCGTGCGCCGTCGTTTTTCTTGAGGTTGAAGCGATAAATGCGGTCGTCGTCGAAGGTGATAAACCGCTGCCAGCGCACGGAAAAGTTGTCTGTCGGCACGCCTGTGGCGGGCGTTCCGCTACCCCAGTTGAAGTTGATGTTAGCGTCGTCCCGCACCAGGACCGGATTGCCCGCTAAGTCGGCGTTGTCGTAGTACTCTGCGCGCCAGCCGTTGTAATCCGCCAAGCTGTCGGTCGGTGTCGGCGTCGGCGTGGGGGTGTGAGTTGGCGTGGCCGTCGGTGTCGGCGTGTCCGTTGCCGGCGCGGTTGAGCGGATATCGAAATCGGCGCTGGCCGTGGCCACTTCGACATCCGACGAGTCCTTCAGGCTGACACTGAGCGTGTAGGTACCGACCGGACAGTCATCCTGGTATATGAAGCCATACTCGTATTCCGGGTCACTGTCCACATCCGCGATGGTCTCGTCAGTGCCCAAATCCTGTGATTCGCAATCGTCAACGTCATTGCTGCTGCCGCGCTCGGTTATGTCGGCACGGTAACTGTAGTTGACGCCTGTCCCCTGCGTCAGATTGTTGAAGGCGAAACTGACGAAGATGAGCGTGCCCTCGTCAATAGGGGAGTTGGGCTGAAAGAAAATATCAATTGAAGGGGTCGACTGGGCGTCGACGATCTTCATGCGTGGCGCGCGCAAGCTCAGGAAGACAAGCAGAACGACGCCCAATGCACTCAGTGTTCCAATCAATAGTCTGTATCGCATGTACGGGACCTCATGCTGGTTAGGTCTTGACATCGCACCCGTGCCGGGAGATTGTTGGCGTCAGCGGGAGCCGAAGCGGCGCGCCGGCAAAAGTTATTGATGATTAACTATTGTCAGTCAACGGTAAAGAAGGAACAAATAGTGGTTACTTTCGAGAAGATGGCGATATTTTTGGGAAATAGCGGGCACTCACACTAGAGAATGGAGGTCACCCGGCCCGCGAATGCCCTCGGGACCAGTTCAGGAGATTGTTGAACGACCTTTCTATGATTTGTCTACGGGACAGATTTCGTCCACAAGAGGAATAAGAAACGTCCAAAACCTACGCAGACGTGCCGTGACGCGCCGGACGCGTACGGAAGGCACGGCGTTGACGAAGCTATGGCCGGTTCGTTTCAATCCCAATGGAGACCAGGAAGTGGCGATTGCGAGGAGCGCGGGCTGCGCCCCGGGAACCATGACGCCCCCCAGGGCGTAGCCCGTTCGATAGAGATTGGGTCATACGAAGATCATTTTAGCCCTCTGCGGCGGCGGTCTGGTTGGGGTGGATCGTAGTGCCCGGCCACATGGTGGTGACTTCGCTGACGTCGATGGTAATGCCGTCGGGATCTTCAACCTTGAAGGCGGGCTGTTCCAGATTGTCGGGGTCCAGGGGCGTCTTGCCGCCCAGGCCATCGGAAAAGATGACGTAGCCCATGTCGCGCAGACGCCGGGCCGCGGCCGCGACATCGGGCACACCGACGCCGATATGCAGATAGTCCAACATGCCGGAGACGTGCTCAGGGCGGTCGTCGCCCTGGTGCTGGAAGACGGCGAAGTTGTGGTAGCCGTCGGACAGGTCGTAGCGGACGCCCCTCTCGCCCACAACACGCAACCCCAGGCCGTCGCGCCAGAAGCGGATCGACTTTGAGAGATCGGACGCTCGCACCCCTACGTGGATCAAGACACTCATTCGTTTGTCTCCTTACTTTGCACAGTATAGGTAACTACTCAGCCATTACCCAATGTGCGACTTTTAATGGGCAACCAAGTCATCCAAGTGTAATAAATCGTGTTTGGAATCTGTCTGAAAAGGTCAGGTTAGGGTCAAAACGGCACAAATGGTGCGAATTATGGCGTGTAGATGGAGGATTCACGCTTTCCGGCAGTCATTTTTGGTCTTCTTAACCGATGACCGTTCCTTTTCAAACAACTTCCCAGACGAGGCTGAGTAGTTACCAGTATAGAAAGAATTCGCTATCTTCTGCGGATGACCAGAATGTATGGATTCCGTGATCTTCTCGACCAGCAACGTGGACAGGATGCCCGCTCGCGGCGGCACATAAGGCTCCTTGTCATTGCGGATGGCGTCGACCAGCAGGGACAGGCGCTCAACCGGCGGCGGTGTCAGCGTCTCGCTCCGCTCCCCTTCCTGCGGATCGGTGGTCGAGAAGGTGACTTTGCGGAAATGTTCATAGAGCACAGCCGAGCTTTGACCGTCGAAAAACTCGAAGAACCACTTGGAGATGACGGGATTGCTGCCGGCGTCGCTCATCAGGAAGGTGGCGACGGAGCCGTTGGCGAAGCGGATCGTGGCCGCGGCCGTGTCCACCATGTCGGGGCTGCCCAGTTCACCGGGGTGGGTTATCTGCCCGCCGGTCGCGTAGACCTCCACCGGCGGGCTGTCATGGATCCAACAGAGGAAGTCCACCATGTGGACGCCGACATCCCAAAAGGGGCCGCCGCCTTCAACAGGGCGCCAGCGCCAGCGGTTGAGGTCGGCGCGGCTCATCATACATTGGCTGTGGCTGACCTTGGGCCTGCCCAGGCGTCGGCGGATGGCGCGCGCCGCGCCGGAGAAGCGGATCGAAAAGTTGAGCATCAACTTCGTGCCGGCCGCCTGCATCGCCTCATAAACTCTCAGGCAGTCACTCGTGGTCATGGCCATGGGCTTTTCCAGGAAGAGATGCTTACCGGCCTGGCAGGCAGCGACCGCCAGATCGGCGTGGGAGCTGTGGGAGGTGGCAATCGAGACGATATCCACGGCGGGGTCGGCAAAAACGCGCGCAGGGTCGGTGGTGACGTACTCGCCGCCGTGCTCCTGTTGCAGCCGCTGGGCCATGCTGACTTCGATATCGCAGAAGCCGCGTACGGCGACACCATCGGTGGCAGCCGCCCAGCGGGCGTGCGCCCGACCGGCGTTCCCACAGCCGATAAGCGCCCATCCCAGGGTCTGGCTCTCATGTGTGCGCTGGTCGGAATTATGATTCGAACGATTATGGGATGGAATGCGACTCATTGCGCGCCTCGGCTCTCAGGGTTGGGTCTGCTTGCTTGCGGTCACCATATTGTACACGAAACGACCGTTTGTTTGAACTGTCGTTTGCTGGATGGGTGCATCACCGATCTTTCGCATCGTTGCCCTGGGAAGGCGGGAGGCTTGCTGGCGGCGGGCACGCAGGAGGTCAGGGGCAGATGGCCACCGGGATGTCTTGGCGCGTCACTGCCAGAGAAGGCTTTCCTGCACCGATAGAAGAGGCGTGTTTAATGCGCTACCATTTCGTACTATGAGCGCGGGTTGTCTAATGCGCTACCACTTCGTTATTTGAGCGCGGGACTGTAACGCGATTGGTGTCAAGATCTGCCGGGGAACCTGGATGGCAGGATTGGACTTTTCCATAATATATGATTATTTGGTGTCCGCTTTGTCCGCTTTTACCCCCCCCCTTGACCCCTAAGAGAGCAGGAATTGGTTGAAATTCAGTGCGCTTCCACTCCGTTATGTGAGCGCGCATTGTTAGATGCGCTACCTCTTCGCTATATGAGCGCCGGTTGGCGGTATGGGGGGCTGGGCACGCGTTGGCCGATTCCCTGTCGGGCGGAAGGATAGCACAGATGAGCGAATGGCGCAAATCGGGTTGACGAATTGCGTATTGCGTATTGCGTCTTGCGTGAGGGCAGGCGAGACGACATCAACCCCATTGCGTAACGCGGGCAAAAGGTCTCGGTGTCAGATGGGATTCACGTCAGTAGCGCCGTGAATCACAATGGAATATACTAAGCCAAGGTACACGCGGCACATCGCTTCAGGCGCAATCATTTCGCCATTTGCGCGCGCGGGTTACAGGAGGTCCACGTGGCAGTCAAGACGGCAACACAGGAACAGCAGGCTGGCAGCAACGCAGGGGTGTCGGCAGGGCTGACGCCGCAGCAGATCCGGCAGTTCAAGGAGGAGGGTTACCTGATCGTGCGCCAGATGCTGCCCCACGACGCGCTGCAACCGCTGATCAGCGAACTCGCGCAGAAGGTAGACAGGTCCATCCAGGAGGGGGTGCGGCAGGGCCTTCTCGCTCCGACGGATACATTCGCCGACGAGCCCTTTTCGACGCGGCTGGCCCTAGCGTCCAACGCCTGCACGGACAGAATGTGGCTTTGGCAGACCTACTTTTCCAGAGGGAAGCCGATCTCGGCCGGCATGTTTGCCTTGCGGACGACACCGACTCTGCTGGATGCGACCGAATCGCTGATCGGGCCGGAGATTCTGGCCCATCCCCAGTTTGCGCTGCGCACGAAGATGCCGGACCTTGCGCTGATGGACATTCCCTGGCACCAGGACCTGGCCTACCTGATCCCGGCGGAAGCGGGCGAGACCCTGGTCGTCAATTTCTGGATCCCGCTCGTCAGCGCAACCGCAGAGAACGGCTGCATGCAAGTGATCCCAGGCTCCCATCGGGAGGGGCTGGTAGCGCATGACCTGTGGCTCACGACGCCGGGCCACAAGGGAGCACGCGGCATCAATAACGCCGACCTGCCTTCCGGTGATTTCGTGACCTGCGAGGTGGATGCAGGGGATGTGTTGCTGACGATGGAGCGGATCGTGCATCGCTCGATCCCCAACCGGTCGAACACAGTGCGCTGGAGCGTTGACACTCGCTACAGCCGCATTGGCCTGCCGACGGGCCGCTCAAAGGTGCCCGGCTTTGTCGCCCACAGCCGCAAGCATCCCGAAGAGGTCGCCCGTTCCCATCACGACTGGATCCGGAATCTGGCGGACGCGGGCCTGGATCGCTGGGGGCAGGCTTTGCAAGGCTGAGACCAAGAAAGGGACAAGATGATGGAGCATCGCTTCAAGATAGGAATGTATTTGCCGGAGTTGAGTCTGCCCTTCGACGAGTCCTTGGCGAAAGCCAAGCAGATCGGGGTGGACTGTGTCTGGTTCAACACGCTTGGCGCGGACGGGCCACCGATGTCAGAGATTGATGACGCCGACGTAGACCGCATGGCGGAACGGGTCGCCAGCCACGGGCTGGAGATCTTTCTGATCAACATTGGCAACCCGTTCAAGCAGATCCACCTGACCGATCTCGAACTGGACACGATGGAGGCTGATCCGGCCTTTCGCCAGGATATGGACGACCTGGTGCGCTCGATGCAGATCGCGGCGCGGCTGGGGATCGGCGCGGTCAACGCGTTCACTTTTGCCTGGCCGGGGGAGTACACGGCCGCCAAGCCGACTTGGCCGATGCGCTGGCTGACGCGCGGGGGCTACATCGCCGACGGCGAAATGGAGAAGCTGGTGCGGGCCTTCTCGCTCGCCCTGGAGCAGGCCGAAAAGTATGACGTCGATCTGGCGCTCTCGATGATGCCCTGGAACTACACGAATACAACCGGCAACTTCCGGCGCCTGGCCGAGGCGCTCAACTCGCGACGCCTCAAGGTGATGTGGGGTCCGTCCGACAACATGAACAGCGGCGAACCGGATGTTGCGACCGCTGGCTTTCTGAATATCCACCCCTACCTGCACGGGCTTCATCTCAAGGACCTGACCGTGAAGAACGGCTTGCAACTGGACTTTGCCTACTGTCCACTTGGTGAAGGCGATGTAGACTATCCGACCATTCTGCGCAGCCTGCGCGAGCGCGGCAGCGACGCAGTTCTGTCGGTCGCGACCCACTTCTTGCCGCCCAGCGGCTCGCGCGAAGAGGCCATGCGCATCAATTTCGCCAACCTGAAGCGGATGATCGACGACATCTGAACTGAGACCGCTCTGAAAGTCCGCTCTTGTCTGCTTTGCCTGTTGCCTGGCCCGTTTTCACACTGTTTGAAGACGGGCCGCCAGCTATGATATAGTGTAATGCAGCAGCGCATCCAACGATCGCGTTTCAGACAATCGACAAACCCCATAGATTTACGCACAATTTCGATCAGATGACGTGCGGTAGTTCTGCGAACCGTGCAAAGACATTGCCACCCGATCAATTGCAACACCTGTTAGGAACCGTTCAACCCACCCAAAGGAAGGAATCCTATGAAAATGATGCTGGATGAAGCAACCCGACCGAGCAGGCGCGCCTTCTTGAAAGGCATGACAATGGCGACAGGCGGGGCGATCCTTGCCGCCTGCGCGCCCGCTGGACCTTCGGAAAGCGGCGCGGGAGACTCGATGGCAGATGATTCCGCCATGGAAGAAGCTGTTACCATTCGATTCATGTCCTGGGCCGACATTTTCGGCGAAGTTCTTGACCTCTACAACGAATCCCACGAAACGCAGGTTGAGATGGCAGTCAGCCCCTGGAGCGGATATGCCGAAAAGATGTTGACCCAGTTTGCGGGCGGCACCGTGCCCGAGGTGCTGTGGGTGCAGGCGCCCTTCTTCCCGATGCTGGTGCAGCGCGAAGTTTTCGCCGTCGTCGATGGCCTGATCGAGAGGGACGGCTCCGACGTGGATGGGCTTGTCGGCAGCCCGTGGGTGTGGGCCGGCTGGCAAGGCAAAGCCTATGGCGTACCGGCACATGGGGCGGTGCCCCGTGGCCTTGCCTACAACATCCGGCTCTTTGAAGAGGCCGGTGTCGAGTTGCCCCGCTATGCCGACTGGGACATGAACGAGATGGACGCCGCGGCCAAGGCCATCGCCAGCCCGCCGGACATCTGGGGCGCGGCAACCCCGCCGAACATGGTCTACCTGGACTTGATCATGTCCAACGGAGGCTCGCTGTTCAACGAAGACGAGACCCAATGTCTGTTGAATTCGGATGAGGCGCGTGAAGTCTTCACCTATTCGGTCGATTGGCTGCTGGAATCCGGCATCTCGCCCTCGCCGGCTGAACAGCAACTGCTGGGAGAGCGCATCTTTGCCAGCGACAAGATCGCGATGCTGGCAGCCGTCCTCACCGACTGGGACTCGTGGGGGCCGAATACGCAGGACTACGCCATGGATGCCTCGATGGCGCTGTGGCCGATCATGCCCGGCGGCAAACGGATCAGCACGGGGCAATCCCATCCCTTCTCGATCCCGGCCAATACGGACTATGTCGACCAGGCCTGGGATTTCATCTCCTTCTATGTCTGGAACGAAGAGGCGATTACGGCGATGATCAAGTTGATTCCGGTCCCCTATAAGTTCGCCGAAAACGCGGCCAAGTTCGTGTCCGATCCGGTACAGTTGGAGTTCATGTCCAGGCCTTTCGAGTACAGCGACACCTTTGTGCCGGAGCACTGGGGCTCGAAGCCGACCGAGGTGCAGCGCGCCTTTACGGAGGAGCTGGAACTGCTGCTCCTGGGTGACAGTTCTATCGAAGAGGCGACCGACAATATGGTGAGTAAGATCAACGCTATCCAGGCCGAGGAATAGGGAACGCAAGCGAAGTGTGTTTCCAGCGCAGGGGGAGGCGCTCTGCCTCCCTCTTTTTCGTAGTCGGCACATTCCTCGACCGTCACACAGGGGCGCACGCACGCTCCCTCGGAGGAGTCATTCTTTGGGCAAGATAACCATGGACCACGTCGCCGTCATGGTCAGCGATCTGGAAAAGTCCCTGGAATTCTACCGGGATCTTTTGGGAATGGAGATCGTTACGCCGGAGGAGCACGGCGGCGGTCCGGTTGACGAGATGACAGGGATGAAGGACACGCATGTGCGCGAGTATCGCTTGCGCACGCCGGGCGGGGTGAACGGGCACAGGCGCAGCGCGGATTTCGGCTTCACGTTCGACCTGATCGAGTGGGTCAGCCCGAAAAGCCCGACAGGCCGGCAGCCGATTCATCACGTGCCCAGCGCGCACTTCTGCTTCGGCGTCGAGGATGTGCCAGCCACTTATGAACGACTCAAGGCCGCCGGTGTGGAACTGGTGTCGCCACCGGTTCGCTTCACGGGCGAAGGCGAATGGCACGTTCTTTTCTTCTATGACCCGGACGGCAATTTGCTCGAACTCAACGAGATAGGAACGGGAAAACAGGAGCCGCACGACTATAGCTGGAGTACAGCCTGAACCGAGCCAATGGCAAGCGGCGCCAGGCGTGGTGGGGGCTATCTGCCTCCCCTTTCGCAATCGGCAAATCACCTTACCGTCATACAGGGGGACGACTGTGTCCCCGAGAAGAGGGAAAATATGAGCAAGATAACGATGGATCACGTTGCAATTATGGTCAGCGACCTGGAGGCATCTCTGAAATTCTACCGCGACATTCTGGGGTTGGAGGTCGTCTCCCCGGAGGAACACGACGGCGGCCCGATCGATGAGATGACCAAAATGTCGAACGTGTCTATGCGCGAGTATCGCCTGCGCCCGCCCGGCGGCGTAAACGGCCACACGCGCAGCCAAGAAAGCGGCTTCACCTTCGACCTGATCGAATGGCTCAATCCGGTAAGCCCAACTGGCCGCCAGCCGATTCACCATGTGCCCAGCGCGCACTTCTGTTTTGGCGTCGAGAATGTACCGGCCACCTATGAGCGGCTCAAGGCCGCCGGTGTGGAGTTGGTTTCGCCGCCGGTGCGCTTCACGGGCGAGGGCGAATGGCACGTGCTGTTCTTCTACGATCCGGACGGCAATCTGCTGGAACTCAACGAGATTGGCACCGGCGCGCAGGAACCGCACGACTATAAATGGAGCACGGTCTGAGCGACGCAGTATGATTCGGACGAAGCGCGAGAACTAATTGTGAGTTCACACTGAGAAGCCGCTTTTTTCTGAATTGCGTATGGCGTATTCCGTATTGAGTAAGGGCAGGCGAGACGGCTACGTTTCAGTTGCGTTGCCCCGTGCGAAAATTCTCGGTTTCCAACGGGATTCACATTACGTGCATCCCCACGAACTGACGTCCGCTTCCACGCAGTGAATTCAGTCAAAGGATAGGTTATGCGAGATGTAGCATATTGGCCCAAGACATTTTTGGACGAGATTGAGGGGAGGACGGTCGACAGCGGAATCCTGTTCTGGTCGCTCGGCGGCCCTAGCTTCGTCTACCGTACACCGGAGACAATGATCTGGATCGATCCTTACTCCTACGGAACGCCCGACGATTCCGTGCCGGACGCCTACCGGGCGACGGCCATTCCCATCAAGCCTGACGAGGTGCGGGAGGCCGACATCATTATCTCCACACATGATCATGTGGACCACTGCCATGACGGCACGCTTGTGCCCATCGTCAGCAATACGCACGCGTTCTGTGTAGCCCCCCGTTCCTCGGCGAAGCTCATGCGCGAATTTGGCATCGCCGATGAGCGTATCCGTCAAGTCGCGCCTGGTGACTCGCTCCAGTACCGCGACGTGGAGATTCATGCCTATCCTTCCTACGATCCGAACGAGCCGCACGCGGTGACTTTCGTCTTTTCGTCGGGCGGAACAAATCTCTTTGTTTCCGGCGATACGTGGGATGGACCGGCCATCGCCGAGATCGGGGCGACTCACGACCTCGACCTGGCACTGCTGGCCTTTGGTCGCACTTGGTATATGGATGAGGAGGAGCTTCTCGCGGTGGCGCAGAAACTTGGCCCCAAGACGCTGCTGCCCTTCCATTGGGAGTTCTGGCGCAACCACACCGGCGACATCGGCAAGCTCTTTGAACTCTACCACCGGCAGCAGCGGGAGTTTGAAATGCGCATCTTGCTGGTGGGGGACTCTTTGCACCTGCCCTCCGGCAACGGAGCGTAACGCAAACTGCGTAGCCTCTCCACGTCAGAAGGAGCTATCAAATGGGGCGATTGAATGGAAAAGTAGCGATTGTCACGGGGGCCGGGCAGGGCCTTGGGCGGTCGACGGCGCTACGGTTCGCGGCCGAGGGCGCGAAAGTCGTTGTCGCCGACTTGAACGGGGAGACGGCCGGCGATACGATTGAAGCGATTGCGGAAGCCGGTGGCGAAGCGCTGGCGGTTATCGGTGATCTCAGCGACGCCGGGGATGCCGAGCGGCTGGCGGAGACGACCCTGGCCGAGTACGGACGCATCGACATACTCGTGAACAACGCGGCTACCTTCGGCAGCGGCAAACATATCGCCGAGATCGACGAAGAGGAATGGGACCGGGTGATGCGGATCAACCTCAAAGGCCCGTTCCTCTGCTCGAAGTATGTGATCCCCCCTATGCGCCGCCAGGGTAGTGGCAGCGTCGTCTTCGTCTCCTCGATGTCCGGCGTGGTGGCGAACGAAATGCAGGCCGACTACAATACGTCCAAGCACGGCCTCATCGGGCTGGCCCGTTGCCTGGCGCAGGACTGCGGCGAAGACGGCATTCGCGCCAACGTCGTCTGCCCGACGGGAATGAACACGCCGATGATGGCGCGCACGCCCGCCGAGAACGTCGCGCCCTATGCTGCGATGACGATGTTCTCCCGCTTCGCCGAGCCGGAAGAGGTGGCCAATGCGATCCTGTTCCTGGCCAGCGATGAGGCGTCCTACATTACCGCGGCTGTGCTGATGGTGGATGGCGGGGCCACCGCGATCCAGCCTTCCGGGCGGCAGCTCAGCGAAGGCGCGGCCAGGTATCTGCGGAGGGCCAAAGAATTCCCGCCTGACGCACAAGCGCATGGAGGCGTCCGACGATCTTAACGTAAATTCAGTTTCCATCTTGCGGTTACCCAGTTTGAAGTAGAAGAGTTGGACAAGAAGCGACCTACGGTGCAAGATGGAGGTTCAGCAACAACCGAACTCGGACCGGAGGTCGCAATGACAGTTTACTCGATGATCGAATCCTTTTGCAACGAACTGGCAGCCGAAAGTCAGGGCAATTGCATTTTAATTGGGTCAAAACCTCGTGAAGCGACCTGAATCGAATCCAGTTCGGGGTAAGACACCGAAAACTGTACGAACTATGCAAGGAGCCGAAGAATCTGAAGGTTTCCGGCAAGAGATTGCCTCTATTTTGGCTGTAAACCTTCGTCCATCAGCAGGCATATAACGATTTCCATTTATAATTACTTTCCTTTTGGCGAAAATTCGGCTCATATCGCGTTCAGATTTAAATGCGATTGCCCTGACCCAGCAATTTGGAGCAATTTTCATTACTTGACATATTGGACAAAGGTGTGGTATTGTATGAAACAGTGGCCGTTGGGTCCATGCTAACCCATAAGCGACGAGGCAAATCATGAAAAAATATTGGGTTGTTACTGCAATTCTCGCAACATTCCTGACAGCCATGCCAGTCTTCGCAGTTAAACCTCCTGAACTCTTAATGCCTATTCGGGTTGATGCTGAACCTGTGACTGAACTCTCCACGCACATTCGGACTTATATCGAGTATATCGAGCAACTCGAAGCGAGAACACAGCAACTCGAAGCGAGAACACAGCAACTCGAAGCGAGAACACAGCAACTCGAAGCGAGAACAGAACGGATCGATTACCTAGAAGAAAAGGTAGTCGAATTGAACTGTTTGGTTGCGGAGTTGATCAACCCCGAACCTGAAGCGTATCACGAAGGACTCAGGGTTTACGGCAATCTCGAAACCACAAAGGCTTGCTATCTTTACCGCAACCCGCCGGGACATTTGTATAAAGCCCCCCCGGGGCATAGAAATCCGCCAGGCCATACTCATTACACCACGATAGGAGAGCACCATGACCCAGTGAATGGCGAGGTGGATTACGACTCTATCGAATAATCGAATAAACCGAAACCGTATTTCACACAGACAGGAAAGAAAATCATGAAGAAGACAACATTGAAGCTGGTACTATTCATGGTCGTGCTTACGGTCATGCTCGCGGCACCCGCGCATGCCGACAGCGACAATCCAGCGAGCACACAGGCCGCGACCGTCGACGGCGTATGCCGAAGCCTGGATTGGCACGACATTGTAGCAAGCCGCGTCATAGACTTGCAAGGAACTTGCCACTCTTACGGGTATTACATCGCTTGTGGCGTGCGATGCGTACAGTTTTGCCCGCCCTATACGCCGGCCCCTAGGTGCTGTCAATGGGAGATTAGATTTTGTTGGCATGGCGCGCATTGCTCGGGGTGGGCCTGACCTTGCGGTAGTGCATCTGGAAGACATTTTTGCCCTCTTGATACCAGCTTCAATCGTCTGACGACCGTTGTAGCAGTGAAACCAGTCGGCCAGATTCTGGGTCACGTCATCTGTGCCGTAGTGGCACAAGATGGGTCGCCGATGACTCTTACCGGTCTGGTAATGAGCTAACGCGACATTCATAGGATAGATCAACTGTCCGTCCACGTTGGTACGAGGCCAAGCCGTCAGTTTGGCATTACCACCCCCCACCGGTTGCCAGTCGGTTTCAACGGTAGGATCGTTAGCCACACCGTGCGGCTGGCTCTGGCGCTGCTCATCCTCGCGATTTTCAGCCCCAGGTATTTCAGCTTTGCCAACTTTGTGGTCATCGCCCTGCAGATGTCTTTTATCGGCATCCTCGCGCTCGGCACTGCGATGTTGATCATCAGTGGCAACGTCGACTTGTCAATTGGAGCGATGTACGGGCTGACCGCCGTCATTGCAGCGATGCTGGCCAAGGTTGTCCCAGCGCCTCTGGCTTTATTGGCCGGAATCCTTCTGGCTGGCGCATTGGGCTGGTTGAACGGCGCTATGGTCTGGCGCGTCAAATTGTCGCCGATCATTATCACCTTGGGCAGTTTGACCGCGCTACGCGGCGTGATCCTGCTGATTACAAATGGCGCGGCCGTGCGCGGCGTGCCTGAGCCATTCACACTGCTGGGGCAGGCCCGGCCTTTCGATGTCCCGATGCCGGTCTGGTTGCTCTTTGGCCTGGCGCTCATCATCCACTTTGTGCTGTCCAAGACGACACTCGGGCGCTACTTTTACGCCATCGGGGGTAATCGTGAGGCCAGTGAGGCGGCCGGCCTCAAAGTGCGGAGCCTGGTGCTGGGCGCGTTTGCCGTGAACGGTCTGATCGTCGGCCTGTCCTCGGTACTGGCTGCCAGCCGCTATGGGACCGCTTCGCCAAGTTTCGGGGTAGGCTTTGAGTTCGACGTGATCACAGCCGTCATCCTGGGCGGGGTGCGATTTACCGGCGGCGAGGGAAACATTCTTGGAGTCATGCTGGCCGTCGCGCTGCTCGGCGTGATCAACAGCGGACTCGTTTCCCTGGGCGTCAACCCCTTCTGGACCGAAGTAGTCAAAGGCGTCGCTCTGATCGTGGCCGTTGGTCTGGACCAAATCACCCATGAACAGCGCCAGCGCCGCCGAACACAACTTGCCATGCAGGAACGCGACCGGAGTGAACCTGCCGGAACTGCCAGTAGCCATACCTAATATGCGTTCACTTTGAAAACCCGCTTTTTTCAGAATTACGTATTCCGTATTGCGTAAGGGCAGGCGAGACAGCCAAGTCTCAATTGCGTAATCCATGAGAAAAGTCTCGGTTTCAAAAGGGATCTACATTTATTGCGCATCATCTTTTCTCAATAAGGAGACGACAAGAATGAAGGTCAAAGCAGTGGATCACCTCGCCGTCACGGTCAGCGACACCGAGCGGGCCTTGGAATTCTATGTAGGCAAGCTGGGCCTGAGACAGGTTGAGCAGCACCAGTTGGAAGGGGAGAAGTGCGACATGGCCGGGGGGATGCAGGGATCGCGCGCGCAGTCAACCCGCCTCGCAGCCCCGGACACGCCGCACATTCTGATCGACCTGCTCGAGTTCTTTGAGCCGCCGGGGAATAAGCACGTGACGCCAATGGGTTCGGTCGGCTCCTGCCACTTCGCCCTGACAGTCGAAGACCTGCAGGCATCCGTGGACGCGCTGCGGGAAGAGGGCATCGAATTCATCTCAGGCCCGGTCAACTTTGAGTTGACCGAAGGCTCCGTCAGCGTCTGCTTCTGCTACGACCCGGACGGCAATCTGGTCGAACTGATGGAGGAGTACGAACACTGAGCTGCAATGCGTATTGCGTGAGGCGTATCGGGTAGCGCGTAGGGGCGGCGGGTAAACCGGGAGCCATTCTTTGCCGTGAGGGCGGCTCCAATGAGTATTCCGCGCGGAGCTTTCCGAACGCTGGCGCGTGAGCCGGTGGCCGATTGCTCGCCTTTGCGGGACATGCGTGCATCCGAGATTATTGCATATCCCCCTGGGATCGCGGGCGTCTCGCCGGCGCCCCGCGTAGCTGACAAAATAGGGCGAGACGCGCGCCAAATATCCTGGATACACGCCTGCCGAGCCTGTCACCTGCCAAAACTGAAGTGTAGTATAATACCTCTGTGCATCGGTCAGGCAAAGCCAACAGCGCCAGCCTCCGTCAACGCGAAACTACGTTACATTTCGTATAGTAATCAAGGGGGGGGGGGGTAAAGCGGACAAAGCGGACATTTTTCAAGAAATTTCCTGGAATCCACCCCCTGACAGCCCGCTCACACCGCGATTCCCGCGTCACGACCCAAAATCCGGCACCCACACGAATTCGCTGCCCGCGACCCAAAATGAAATCTCGTCCCCAGCTTTTTGGGGCTATCTGAATTTCCTAACTGGCGGGTGGGCGCCGTCCTGATATGCTGGCAAATGCGCCTGCGCTTTAGTCACAACCCATCCCCATGTCCCGAAAGCCACAATTCAGACAACGGCTACGCAAAAATCCTGGATGCACCCTGGGACATTTGCTGGTTGACGGGCCGCGAAGTAGGGTGCTATACTCGAGCGCGTTGGTACGCTCTTCCTGGATTGACAGATCGTCTTCTTGACAGCGGGCGCAACGCACCGGACGCCGCCGACAGGCACGCGACGCCGACAGCTCCACTGCCGCACTTCCGCGCGGGGGGCATCTGACCACTACTTCAACGAAAGATTCGACATGAAACTGTCAAAACAGCAGCTGACCCTGTTCCGCGATTTTGGATTTCTGATCTTCCGCCAGCTTCTCTCGCCGGAGGAGATCGCGCAGTACAGCCGCGAATTCAATGCGGGGCTGGACTCCTGGCTTGAAACCGGTAAGCACGACGGCAAAAGCCGCCACTACGGCTCGCTCATGGAGGATAAGTCTCCTTTCATAGCCGGCCTGGCCCACGATCATCGCTTCGCCGACGTGGCCGAACAGCTTCTGGGCAAGGATGTGCTGGCGATTGCCGTGGATGGGAACTACCATGTCGATGACACGCTTTGGCACCCGGACACCAGGTCGTTGGACTATGCCGCCGTCAAGTTCTGCATCTATCCCGATCCGCTGAACAGGAGCAACGGCGCCCTACGCGTCATCCCCGGTTCCCACCTCGACCCCTTTCACAGCCAGATCAGCCGCGAGCCTGGGTCCGCCTACAATCTGGCCCAGGCAGACGTGCCTTCCTTCGCGTTCGAGTCACAGCCGGGCGATGTGCTGGCGTTCAACGTTGCCCTCTGGCACGCGGCCTTTGGCGGGGGCAACCACCGGCGCCAGGGCGTTGTGGTCTACTACGAGGACCCGGATACGCCAGAGGCCACGGCTGCCATCCAGGAACAGATGAGAGGAAACCACAAAGCGTTTGTGCAGGCCGGTCGCCCGATGTACGGACCCTACTGGCGTTCCATCGACAATGCACGCCACCAGCGCTGGATTCGACGGCTGGCTGAACTGGACTCATTGGAGACAAACTGATAGAGAATGGAGCAAACTGTGATCAGTTCTGTAAACGTGATGGATCATGTATCGGTAACGGTGAGCGACATGGAGCGTTCGCTGGCTTTTTACCGGGACCTGTTGGGGATGAAGGAGATGGAGAGCCACCGACTGGAGGGTGAGACGATCTCGAAGATGGCGGGCAAGGATGATGTGATCATGCAGGTAGTGCGGCTGGAAGCGCCGGAGACGCCGGGGATGTTGCTCGACTTGCAGGCGTACGTGCAGCCGCAGGGCAAAGTCTCGGACGGAAAACTTGGTGACGTGGCCCATTCGCATATCTGCTTCGGCGTCCCCAACCTGGCGCAGGCTTACCAGGAACTGCAAGCGGAAGAGGTCAAATTCGTATCGGAGCCGGTCAGCTTTGATCTGGGCTGGGCAATCGTCCATGTAGTCTTCTTTGAGGACCCGGACGGCTACATCCTGGAACTGATGCAGGTGCCCTACGAGACGAAAAATGGCGAGCATTGAGCCGTTCAGTGGCCGGACGAATCTGCGGGAGGTAGACAATGCCGCGCTATGATCTTGAAGAACAAGTTGCAATTGTCACCGGCGCCGGACGGGGTATCGGACGGGCCATCGCCCGGCGTCTGGCGCAAGAGGGGTGCCGGGTGGCCGTGGCCGATCTGGATGGCGGGACGGCCGCGCAGGTCGCCGCGGAACTCCGGGAGCTTGGCGGCGAGGCCCTTGCGCTCCAGGTGGACGTAACCAGCAAGGAGGACGTGGAGCGCATGGTCCGCCAGACCACAGACCAGCTGGGGAGCCTGCGCATCCTCGTGAACAACGCCGGCATCGGCGCGGTGGCGCCTCTGCTGGAAACCGACGAGGCGACGTGGGATGCCCTGATGAACGTGAACGCCAAAGGGGTGCTCTTCTGTTCCCAGGCTGCGGCCCGCCAGATGATCGCCCAGGGGAGCGGCGGGCGCATCATCAACAACGCGTCGGGCGCAGGCAAGATCGCGCCGGGCAAGGACGTGCTTCTTGGAGCCTATGCGGCCAGCAAACATGCCGTCGTTGCCCTTACCAAGCAGATGGGGCTGGAGCTTTCCGATCACGGGATTCTCGTCAACTGTGTGTGCGCCGGCATTGTCGATACGCCGATGTGGGATCTGATCGACCGCGAGACCGCCGCGCGCCAGGGCGTACCCGTCGGCACCATCAAGGCGCAGGCCGTCGCCGGTATCCCTCTGGGACGGATCCAACAGCCCGAAGATGTCGCCAACATGGTCGCATTCCTGGCCTCGGAAGACGCAAGCTATATGACCGGCCAGACCTGCAACGCCAGCGGCGGCCTCCTGCCATATTGACCAAGGTGCAACCCACATGTCAGATCGTTTGCAGGGTAAAGTAGCGGCCATCACGGGCGCGAGCATGGGCCTGGGGCAGGCGGTCGCCACGCTCTTCGCAGCGGAGGGCGCACAGGTCGTCGTCGCCGACATCAACGCGCACGAGGGCCAGGAGACTGTCAACCGCATCCGGGCGCAAGGCGGTGAGGCCGTTCTGGTCCAGATGGATGTGCGCCAAGCGCAGGATGCCGAACGCCTGACGCGCGCCACAGTGGAGTCGTTTGGGCGGCTGGATGTCCTGGTCAACAACGTGGGCGTCCAGGTAAACAAAGATGTGGTCGACACCAGTGAAGAGGAGTGGGACTTCGTCGTCGATACCAACCTGAAAAGTATGTTTCTATGCTCGAAATATGCGGTTGCGCAGATGCGTCAACAGGGCGGCGGCAACATCATCTGCATCTCGTCCCTTTCGGGCCTGGTTGGCAACGGCTTGCAGGCCTCTTACAACGCCAGCAAGCATGGCGTCATCGGGCTGGTGCGCTCCATGGCCGTCGACCATGCGAGCGATAACATCCGCGTCAATGTCGTCTGCCCCGGCTCGATGAACACGCCGCTGACGGAGACGATACCGGAAGAGAAACTGGCGCCCTACAGGGAAGCCAATCTGATGAAACGCTTCGCCGCGCCGGACGAAATTGCCCAGTCGGTCCTCTTCCTGGCCAGCGATGAAGCATCCTTTGTAACCGGCTCGGTGCTCGTGGCCGACGGGGGCTATACCACCCTTTAGAAATAGTTTCAACAACGGATCCTGAAGTACCCCCTTTTCGCAATATGCGCTTGATCATGACTTGCTTATGCGGCGCAGTTGAAGGCGACGCTTGCGTACGGGGAACACACCAACCAGAGAACACAACAAGGAAATACAATGACCAAGCGACTGAATGTCCTCTTTCTGCCCCACCCTGTCAAGGTCTCAATGTTCAACCCGTGGGGCGAAGACGTGGTGAAGGCCGTCAGCCAGCGCCACAACATCCATGTTCTGGACTACGATCAACCCATTGCGCCCCAATTCGAGGGCATGGATGTGGTCATCGACCACGGCGGTTCCGCTGGCACACGCGAGATGGTCGACGCGGCCACCGACGCCCGCCTCTGGCAGATCCTGGGGACGGGCTTCGACCACTTCGAGCTGGACTACTGGAAATCCAAGGGCATGCCGGTCGCCAACTGCCCGGGCGCCTTCAGCGCCGTGGCCCTGGCCGAATGCGCCATGATGTATATTCTCATGCTGACCCGCCGCTATCCGGTCGCCCGCGCGCGGCTGGATGAGGGCGAACTCTACGAACCGATGGGGCTGGAGTTGGAAGGAGTGAAACTGGGGCTCATTGGATTTGGCGCGAGCGGCATCGAGTTGGCGCGCCGCGCCCGGCCCTTTGGCATGGAGATCGCCGCCATCGACATACGCGAGGTCAGCGACGAGGAGCGGCAGGAGTTCGGTCTCTCGTTTGTGGGCACACCGGCCGATCTCGAAAAGGTCGTGGCCGAATCGGACGTCCTGTCGCTGCACCTGCATCTGAACAGCGAGACCCGCCATATCATCGACGCGCGCATGTTGAGCCTGATGAAACCGACCGCCTACATTATCAATGTTGCCCGCGGCGCGCTGATCGATGAAGAGGCGCTGACTCAGGCCCTGCTCGACGGCAAACTGGGCGGCGCCGGAATCGACGCCTATAGCCAGGAGCCGCCGGACATCAGCTCACCATTTTTCAGCCTGCCCAACGTTATCGCGACCCCGCATACGGCCGGTGTCACCGACGGCACCTCTCGCAAGCGCGCGCAGTGCGCCGCCGACAATGTAGACCGAGTCGCAGATGGATTGGAGCCATTGTACCGCATCGATCTTGATTGATGACGCGACGGTTGCGTCCGTGAAGGAAAACCGGCTGTCCGGCGAGCAGACGCGGCGCAGCGAACACGATGAGGCCTGACAATGAATACGATCAGTGCGGAAGGACAAGCTGCAGCAGCCGCGACAAAACGTCTGCGCATGGGCCGCCTCGCCCGCAATGAAGCCTTGGCCGGATACCTGGCGATCGCGCCTTGGGCCCTGGGTTTCCTGCTTTTTGAATTTGGACCACTGCTAGCGTCCCTGTATCTCAGCTTGACCAAGTTCGATGTTCTGACAACCCCCAAATGGGTGGGGTTTAAGAACTGGGACAAAATGTTGTTCAATGATCCGCTTGTCTGGCACAGCCTGAAGATCACGGCCATCTACTCCGTGGGCGCGGTCAGTCTGGGCCTGGTTCTGGGTCTGAGTCTGGCGCTCTTTCTCAATCAGGACGTGCGCGGCCTCTCCTTCTACCGTACGGTCTTCTATACGCCGGCCGTCGTATCGGGCGCGGCCGTGGCGATGATGTGGCTGCTGCTCCTCAATCCGGAGATCGGCGTCATCAATCGCATCCTCGCTGCAGTCGGCATCCCAGGGCCGGCCTGGCTGTTTGATCGTACATGGGCGCTGCCTGCCTTTATCATCATGAGCATCTGGGGCGTCGGCGGCGGCATGGTGCTCTATCTGGCCGCGCTGCAAGGAGTGCCGAGCGAACTGTATGACGCCGCCATGATTGACGGCGCCGGGGCATGGCCCAAACTCTGGTTTGTCACCCTGCCGATGATCTCGCCGGTGATCTTCTTTAGCCTGGTCATGGGCATCATCGGCTCGTTTCAGGTATTCACCAGCGCCTTTATCATGACCAAAGGGGGACCGGCCAACGCCACCTACTTCTTCGTGCTGGGCATCTATCTGAACGCTTTCGAATTCCTCAAGATGGGATACGCGTCCGCTCTGGCCTGGATGCTTGCTGTCATCATCCTGATGCTGACGTTCATCGCTTTCCGAAGCTCAGGCCGTTGGGTCTACTATGAAGGGCAGGTCAGATGACGGGGAGGCCGACGGTATGACCGAGTCGACGTTCGACCCAACGGCCGCCGCTTTGGCTGTGGCGCAGCGGGAAAATACGAGTGCCAGAAGAGTGCGCGCCGTCACCAAGTTGTTGATTCACCTGGTGCTGGTTTTGGGCGGCTTCGCCGTGCTGATTCCATTTTTCTGGATGGTCTCTTCTTCGCTCAAGCCGGATTGGGAGATCTTTCAGATCCCGCCGGCCTGGATCCCGGAAGAGCCGCTTTGGCAGAACTACGCCATCGTCCTGACCGGCAATCGCACAGATGAAGTGGGGTCACGCGCCGGAAGCGGATGGAGCTTTATGCGCTTTGTCTGGAACTCGGCCTATGTCACGGGGTGGGTGATGATCGGGCGCCTGCTTACCGCGTCTTTGGCGGCCTACGGTTTCGCCCGCTTGCGCTTCCCAGGCCGCAATACGCTCTTCATCATCATGCTGGCCACGATGATGGTGCCCAGCCACGTGACCATGATTCCTGTCTATATTATCTTCAAGACGCTGAAAATGCTTGACAGCTACTTCCCTCTTGTTCTGCCCGTATGGTTCGGGGGCGGCGCGTTCTTCATCTTCCTCCTGCGTCAGTTCATCAACAGTATTCCGGCTGACTATGACGATGCCGCCCGCATAGACGGCTGCGGCTGGTTTGGCGTCTATTGGCGGATCATCCTACCTATGATAAAGCCTGCGCTGGGCGCTGTGGCAATTTTCTCGTTCATGTCTACCTGGAACGATTTCATGGGGCCGCTTATCTATCTCAGCACGATGAACAAGTACACTGTCGCCATCGGACTGCACTTTTTCCGCAGCATTGCCAGCGCTGCGGCTCGACCATTGTGGAACCTGACCATGGCTGCCTCGGTTGTGGCCATGGTGCCGCCCCTCTTGTTGTTCTTCTTTGCGCAACGCTATTACATCCAAGGCATCGTCGTCTCCGGCATCAAGGGATAACCCCTTTGGCCGAAATGTCGGGCTTCGCACGCAGCAAGCACATGGCAAACTTCACGTTGAGCCGACGCCTGTTCCTGAAGTTGACCGGCGCAGCGGGCATGGCGGGCGCCGCCGGACTGGGCTACGCTCGTCTGCTGGAGCCGGAATGGGTGGATGTAGAGCAGGTTACGCTCACGCTGCCGGGGCTGGGCGAAGGACTTTCCGGTCTGCGCATCGCCCAAATCTCCGACATTCATCTCAGCCAATTCACCTCTTCCGACAAACTGTTGGCCGCCGTAACTCACGTCAACCGTTTACAGCCCGACCTGGTGGCGCTAACAGGGGATTTTGTGGGCCACAACGCCGACTATGCCACCGGAATGATCGAGCCTCTGCGGATGTTGGAGCCACCTTCTTTTGCCGTCTACGGCAATCACGACCTATGGACCGACCGCGCGGCGGTGGGCGCTGCCCTGGCCGAGACGCCGGTCCGTCTTCTGGTTAATGAAAACGTCGAGGCGGCTGCGGGCCTCACCATCGCGGGCGTGGACGATGCCTGGTCCGGCGATCCCCGACCGCAACGGGCGCTGGTCGACGCGCCGTCCGACTACACGAATCTGCTTCTCTGCCACGAGCCGGACTACATCGACAGCATCCGCAGCATGGAAGCGCCCATCGCCCTGCAACTGAGCGGCCACAGCCACGGCGGACAGATTCGGCTCCCGTCCACGCGGCCCGATGGCGAAGGCTTGCTGACCCGCGCGCCGGTTCTGCCGCACATGGCGAACCGATACCCCATCGGTCACTACCACGTCGGACGCCATCAGCTCTATACGAACCGGGGGCTAGGCGTCTGGCCGCTTCCTCTTCGTCTCAACTGCCGACCGGAGATCACGGTGTTCACACTCCGGCCTGCCTGAAAGCAGGAAGCGGCCTTACTGCACCGCCGGCGGGACTGTGTACAATTGGGTGAATTTCCTTTGGGATGCCGGGCTTCGCGAGAGGGGCGCAGCCAAATTACGATTCATTTGACGCACGTTTTCCCTTATGCTAGACTTTCAGTAAGCAGCAACGGTTCTGTACAGGCCACAGGCGTGAGAAGAGAGATTGTCGGAACTGGAATGTGTGATTGAGGGATGGGTCTGAATTTTCTTCACATCTTTCTCCTCTTCACCCTCCTCGCTCAGATAGGCGGTTCTTGCGCCCGTAAAACGTAAGAGGATCTATGGATTCCAAACGAATTCGCAACGGCATGATCTACTTCCTTCTGGTCGTAGCTCTTGGCGCGTTTCTCTACATAGTCCTCAGCAACCAGGGCAACAACATCTCGGCGACGGTTTCCATCGCTGAAGTCGCTCAACTCATTCGCGGCGGCAACGTGCAGGAACTTCACGTAGACGGCGATGAAGTCATCGCCGTCAGCGGCGGCAAGCCGATAGGTTCCCGCAAGGAGACCGGCGTCGGCCTGATCGAGACGCTCAAGAATCTTGGCGTAACCGACGATCAGCTTTCCGCGGTCGATGTGCAGATCGAAGCCCCCAGTGGGTGGAAGGTCTATGGCGGCATTCTGCTGGCGCTGTTGCCGATCCTGCTGATTGCGGTCTTCTTTATCTTCATTTTGCGCCAGGCGCAGGGCGCGGGCAACCAGGCGTTCAGCTTCAGCAAGAGCCGGGCGCGCATGTTCACCGGCGACAAACCGACCGTCAATTTCAGCGACGTGGCCGGAAATGAAGAGGCCAGACAAGACCTGGAAGAGGTGGTTGAATTCCTGAAGGAGCCGCAAAAGTTCGCATCGCTGGGCGCACGCATCCCCAAGGGCGTACTGCTGGTCGGGCCGCCCGGCACCGGCAAAACGCTGATGGCGAAGGCTGTTTCCGGCGAAGCGGGCGTACCGTTTTTCAACATCAGCGGCTCCGAGTTCGTGGAGATGTTCGTAGGCGTCGGCGCCAGTCGCGTCCGTGATCTGTTCGAACAGGCCAAGAAAAACTCCCCTTGCATCATCTTCATTGACGAAATCGACGCGGTGGGCCGCCATCGAGGCGCTGGCCTGGGCGGCTCCCACGATGAACGGGAGCAGACGCTCAACCAGATTCTGGTCGAGATGGACGGCTTCGATACCGATGTCAACATCATCATCATTGCCGCGACCAACAGGCCGGACATTCTGGACCCGGCGCTGCTGCGGCCCGGCCGCTTCGACCGCCGGGTGATGATGGATTCGCCGGATGTGAAGGGCCGGCGGCAGATTCTGGATGTTCACGTGAAGGGCAAGCCCCTGGCGACCGACATCGATCTGGAGGTCGTCGCCAAACAGACGCCCGGTTTCGTAGGCGCCGATATCGAAAACCTTGTAAACGAAGCAGCGATCCTGGCCGCGCGCCGCAATCGGCGCTCCATCGGCATTGCCGAGTTTCAGGAAGCCATTGAGCGGGTGATCGCCGGGCCGGAACGCCGCAGCCGCATCATGACGCCGAAGGAGAAGGAGATCGTCGCCTACCATGAGGCCGGTCACGCGGTGGCGATGCACGTGTTGCCCAAACACGACCCTGTACATAAGGTGACGATTGTGCCGCGCGGGATGGCTGGCGGCTATACAATGCCTCTGCCTGAAGAGGAGTCGAACCTGAGCACGAAGGATAAGTACCGCGACCAACTGGCGGCGCTGTTGGGCGGACGGGTCGCGGAGGAGATTCGCTTCGTGGATGTGACGACCGGCGCCAGCAACGATCTTGAGCAGGTTACCAATATGGCCCGCTTGATGATCACCCAGTGGGGCATGAGCGAGGCGCTCGGTCCGATCCAGTATGGGGAACGCGAGGAGATGGTGTTCCTGGGCCGGGGCATTGCCGAGACCCGCAACTATAGCGACAAGGTAGCCCAGGAGATCGACGAAGAGGTGCGCAAACTGGTGGACGAGGCCCACCGCCGCTGTCACGAAATCCTGACCTCGTATGAGGACCGCCTGGACGCCGTGGCCGCGGCACTGCTGGAACATGAGACGCTGCACGCGCCGGAGTTCCAGGCAATTATGCGCGGCGAAGATCCGTTCCAGTCCGTTGACGGCGTAGAAGAGCCGCAACCCAGAGGTACGACTACCTCCGAGCGGGACGGAAACGAACTTCCTCGAGAGGAAGACAGCCGCGACCAGGGGTTGGACTTGAGCGGAGGAACGTTGCCCGCCCCCGCCTGAGCGGCCCGTTCGTACCCGTAACCAGAGCAGCGCATCATTGAGCACGCCAGGCCTCGCCCCCCAAGGCGGGGTTTTCTAACAGTATCTGCTTATCGTCTCCCTTTAGCCGGGGGCTTTGACAGAAACGTGTCCCACCTTATCTATCATCTGGACAGAATGTTGCTGGCCGGTGCGCCGATTGGCCGCTGGATCAACGGCCTCTTCTTGTTAATCGGCGCCTTGGGCGCGCTCGGACTGTTGCCCGGCCGCTGGCTGACGGCAGGGCTGTGCATCGTCCTCATTGCTTCATTCTATTGGCTGCGCCGCCGCTGGCGCACTCGGGATTACGTACAGTTTCACGAAGCGCCGCTGCCAGAGGTCACTCCGCAGCCATTGAAACCGTCGGACAGCGTCCCCATCCATGCCAGCGGCTATTTCACGGTGGAGGAGAAGAGCGAACGATTCACCTGGTTACAAGGATATCACCGCACATTCGCGACGCGCGAACATGCGGTGATCTGCCTGGTGCAGCCCAAACGCTTTCTGTTGGCGGAGTGGCCTGAGCAGGATGTGGGGATGTGGTATGTCTTCTTCTTCCCGAAGGCGGTTCGCACTATCCGCTATGGCGCCGTCACATTCGGACGAACGACGCAACCGTGCCTGGCGATCGAACACGAAATCCACATCCCCAAAACCGGCCGATTCAGTCGCGAACGCACGGTGCAGGAGACGGTTATTCTGGCTTCGGCCACGGAGGAGGATACGCGCCGCATCCTGGCGGATCTGCTGCATGATACCCGCGCCAAACAGGAAAAAACGCCGCCCCAGCCGCCCCCGAATATATCCCGCAACGGACATGTGAATGTTCCGATCGGAGCAACCCGCCGCTTGGACTGATCCGGCCCCGGCGAACCAGTACGCAGACCGCGCATGACCTCACCGCAATCCATTCGCCCATCCTGGGATGAGTATTTTCTGCATATCGCCTTCACTGTGGCGACGCGCAGCACCTGTGACCGCGCCCATGTGGGTGCGGTGATCGTCCGCCACAGACGCATCCTGGCGACCGGCTACAACGGCGCGCCCACCGGCCAGCCCCACTGCGACGATGTAGGGCATCTGATCATCGACGGCCACTGCGTGCGCCCGCTCCACGCCGAGCAGAACGCCATCATCCAAGCCGCCCTGCACGGCGTCGGCACGGACGGCAGCATGATCTATGTGACCCACCAGCCGTGCCTCACCTGCGCCAAGATGATCATAAACGCCGGCATCGAACGGGTGGTATATGCCGGCCACTACGCGGATGAGAACGGCCGACGCTTTCTGCGGGAGGCCGGCGTCTCCCTCATCCACTTGCCGACGCCGCGGCCGGAAGGCGGAGGCCGGGTCGATCCGTGGCGGGCGGCAGACGATTCGAACTGATAGCAAAGGCGCACAGCCCTTTCCGGAACATCCCCGACATTCTTTTCTTACTCGATACCCAAGAGGCGGGCGAGATTGCCGCCAAGCACAAGGCCCTCGGCTTCCTCGCCGAGCTTGAGCCGACGAATCGACTCCACGGCGAAATCCATGGGCACGCCGGGGCCATTGGACGCAAAACAGACCCGCTCCGGGCCGATCTCCTGAACGGCTCGTTTGATCATCAGCGGTTCGGCAACCGTGTTCGTGCCGAGATGGACATTGGTAAAGACTTTGGCCACCTCGATGGCCTCGCTCACCCCGTCGCGGTAACCCATGTGCTCCATGATGATCGGCAGGTCGGGATAGCGGGCAGCCACCACGCCAACCTGGGCTGGCGTGCTGAGATAGGCGCCGGAATGGATGTTCACCAGCAGCTCGAGTTCGCGCGCCTTGTCCAGCACTGGCAGCGGCGCCTGCCCATAGATCGAATAGTTGCAGGCAACCGACATCAGTTTCAGGATAGGCATGCCCCACTGTGTGGCCGCAGTTTCCAGTTCGTCCACCGCAGCCTGACCATACAAAGGGTTGATTTGGCAGCAGCCGATGAGACGCGGTTCATCCTTCACAAATTCTGCCAGCCCGCTATTGTTGGGCTTTGTAATTGGACCGGCGATCAGCACAACATGGTCAATCCCCCCCATATCGGCATCCTCAAGGATCTCCTTGACGCCATAGATCTTGCCGTCCACCAGCTGCTGCTCTGTCCAATAGTATTCAAAGTCGATGCGTTTCATAGCGCAACTCCCCCCGTCCTGATGTACGTTCAGAATGAAAACCCGATCTTCCCGCATTGCGTAGCGCGTATTCTCGCCGGAAGTTGATGAGCGCCTCATCAAGCTGGTAACACAAAGTTAACCAGACATGAATCTACTGGCGGTACGTTGTTCAAGATGAGTATACTCGAACCGTTCTGTCATGTCGATGATCTTTGAAGAAGGCGCCTGACGGGTGTGCGTCAGATAGGGTGCAGTCCAGATTTGGGGAATCGCCCCTGGGAACGCGGGCGTCTCGCCCGCAGCCCGTGTCGCTGGCCAGAGACACGCCCAAAACTCACCCCCATTTTGAACTGCACCCCGTCAGATAAGGCCCTTGTTTGACAATTGTTAGCAATTACGCTAACATCTAGCTGCAATTCGGCTAACTCCGAGCTAACAATTGCTGTGTGTAAAAGGGAGGTAAGACGATGGTCAGCACCACAGTTCGTACTTTGGAAATACCCTCGTACCAAGAAGGATATGATTTCCCCTGGATCACGGACTTGAAGGCTCTCGAAGGGTACCAAATATGGCTTCAGTATTCAGATGGAATTGAAGGAGTCGTGGACGTTTCTGAATGGGCGGATAAGCCCCTGTTCGCGGAGTGGCGAGAACCAAGCTTATTTGAGCAAGTTAGAATAGGAAATGCGGGCGAAATTTGGTGGACAGACCGAGCAAGTTTCTGCCCCGATTCATTCTACCTCAAACTAACAGGAAAATCATTCGATGAAGTCACCACCTACTCGCCACAACTGTGCAAATAGGCCAAACGACAAGCCCCAGAGTAATAATATCAATGTTCGCTGACGAAGAACATCACAAACCCCACCTTCATGCCATCTGCCATGGCAAGAAGGCCTCCTTAAGTATTGAGCCAGTGGAAATCCTAAGAGGCGGACTTGATAACAACGCGGAAAGAGTTGTCAAAAAGTGGATCGCAAAGTACAAGGAAGAACTCTTGACCGCTTGGGAAACCTTGGCGCAAGGTGAAATTCCCAATAAAATCAATTGATTACCCTCCCTCCTCATTGCCCATAAACATATAATTCACTCAAATTACGACATGCCCCCTTACGAGGCAGGCATGAGCCGCACGCGAACGCAAAATACACTGTAAACTTCAGTAAATAGGCCCCATGTCGATGATCTCTGTCCATCTGGCATTTGACAAGTCGGGGCGAGCGGCGTATACTCTCTCGTAACAATTGAATACGAGAGACCGTGAACCGGAAGAGTAGCGCTTTAAGCGGGTTCCAGAGAGTCCCGGATTGGTGGAAAAGGGGCAACAGCGCAGAGCGTGAATGGGCCGGGGAGTCGGGCGGCGAACAGTGGGTACAGGATGGTCTGAGGGTAACGAAAGTTGCCCAATGAACACCGGACCACCCAATAGCCGGTCCCGGAGACGCCACCGTTATCAGGGCGCTGCGGTTCAGGCAGGCACGCTTTCATGCGCGAACCCTGGCCGCGATGAGTGAGACTGGCGCCGGCATCCCTTGCGTTTCATGCGAGGGATTTTTTATGCCCGGCATACACCGGTCTAAACAGGGTGGCACCGCGGGCGTCTGAACAGACCTCGTCCCCCGTTGCAGGCTGATTGGTCTGTGATTGGGGACGAGGTCTTTTTGGTTACGTGGGCGAAGAGGCAAGAGATGGATAGAACAGGAGAGAGTTCATGGCAACGTATAGTCCTTCGCCAGAGGAAGTGCAGGGGCTGGCGGCCTCCGGCAACACGATCCCGATTTTCCGGGAGTTGCCGGCCGATCTGGAAACGCCGGTTTCGGTCTACCTGAAGCTGCGGAATGGCGGCCCGTCCTTCCTGCTGGAATCGGTGGAGAAGGGGGAGCAGGTAGGCCGTTATAGCTTCCTGGGCGTGCGTCCGCCGCTGACCCTGTGCGCGCAGGGGGATCAGATGGTGATCGGTGCAGCCGATGGCGCGGAACTGGAACGCCGACAGGGAGACCCGTTCGCGGCCGTGCGCAGTCTGCTGGCGGAACGCCGCCCGGTGGAGATCCCGGGCCTGCCGCGCTTCTCCGGCGGCGCGGTTGGCTACTTCGGCTACGATACGGTGCGCTTTATCGAACGGCTGCCGGAGACCGCGCCTAGTAAGTTGGCTATTCCCGATATGTTGCTGCTCTTCAGCGACAACCTTGTTGTCTTTGATCATGTAAAACACAAGCTGTTGGTCATCGCCAACATGCGGATTGCAGGGCAAGGCCAGCCATCTGACGAGGAAGTTCGGGCCGCCTATGCCGATGCCGTCGCTCGCATCGACGCGATTGTCGGCGATCTGCGCAAGCCGCTCGCGCCGCCGGAAAGCCCGCCCGTGGGCGGCAGCGCAGAATGGCGCAGCAACTTCACCCAGGAGCAGTACGAGGAGGTCGTACGCAAAGCCAAAGAGTATATCGCGGCCGGCGACATCTTCCAGGTGGTGCCCAGCCAGCGCCTCAGCCGTGAAACGGATGCGGAGCCGTTTACAATCTACCGTGCGCTGCGGATGCTCAACCCGTCACCCTATATGTACTTCCTGGAGTTCAACGGCGTAGCCGGTCTGGCGGAAACGTCCGGCGGTGATAATCCCTTGTGGATCATCGGCTCCAGCCCTGAGATGCACGTCATGCTCGAAGACGGTCGCGCCTACCTGCACCCGATCGCGGGCACGCGCTGGCGGGGTCAGACCGCAGCCGAGGACGATGCCCTGGCGGAAGGGCTGTTGAACGACCCGAAGGAACGGGCTGAGCACGTGATGCTGGTCGATCTGGGGCGCAACGATCTGGGGCGAGTGTGCGAGTATGGCACGGTCAAAGTGCCGGAAATGATGGTGATCGAACGCTACAGCCATGTCATGCACATCGTCAGCGACGTGCAGGGCAAACTGGTGCCCGACCACGACGCCATCAGCCTGTTGAAGGCGACCTTCCCGGCGGGCACGGTCAGCGGCGCGCCGAAGGTGCGGGCGATGGAAATCATCGAGGAGCTGGAAGGGCTGCGGCGCGGGCTATACGCCGGCGCGGTCGGCTACATCGACTACGACGGTACGATGGACACTTGCATCGCCATCCGCACGATTGTGATGCAGGGCAACACCTGCCACCTGCAAGCCGGGGGCGGCATCGTCGCCGACAGCGACCCCACCTATGAATGGCACGAGACGTTGAACAAGGCGAAGGCCCTGTCCGCCGCAGTGCAGCGGGCCGAAGAGGGATTTGAGGACTGAGAGTTTTCCAGGAGCCTATAACCCTTATCTAATGTGCGTTCACAATGAAAACATGCTTTTCTCCGCACTGCGTATTGCGTGTTCCGTATCGCGTAGAGGCAGGCGAGACAGGCCCAAAGGGCACCCCGTTCCCAAGATGCAGACAGTGCGAACAGTCTTGGTCTCAATTGGGTTCCACATTAATTTTGTATATCCGGGAGTGATCGATGACACACACGAAACGAATTCTCACCGGCGACCGTCCAACCGGGAAGCTGCATCTGGGCCACTATGTGGGCAGCTTGCAGTACCGGCTGGCGTTCCAGGAGGAGTACGAATGCTTCTTCATCATTGCCGACCTGCACATGCTGACGACGAAACCGACCAAGGAGGACATCGCGCAGATTGGCGAAAACGCCCGCGAGATCGTTCTCGATCACCTGGCGATAGGCATTGATCCGGAGAAGACATCATTCTATCTGCAATCGGCAGTGCATGAGATTTACGAGATGCACCTGATCCTCAGCGGCATGGTGACGGTAGAGCGCTTGCAGCAGTTACCGACCATCAAGGATATGGCCGCGGCGGCCGGCATGGAGCAGATGCCGTACAACCTGCTCGGCTATCCGGTTTTGCAGGCCGCGGACATCCTGATGCCGCGCGCGCATCTGGTGCCGGTGGGAAAGGACAACGAATCCCATATCGAGATAAGCCGCCAGATCGCCCGCCGCTTCAACAATGCCTACTCCGAAGTCTTCCCGCTGCCGGACGCCTACATCGTCGGCGGCACGCTCGTGGGCACCGACGGCCAGGCCAAGATGAGCAAGAGCCTGGGCAATGCGATTCTGCTCAGCGACGACTCGGCCGCGGTCAGGAAGCGGGTCATGAGCATGTACACCGACCCCAACCGCATCCGCGCCGACATTCCAGGTACGGTCGAAGGCAATCCGGTCTTCAGCTATCACGACACGTTCAACCCCAACAAGGCAGAGGTGGAAGATCTGAAGAGCCGCTATCGAGAGGGCGCCGTCGGCGATGTGGAGGTGAAGACCAAGTTGTACACCGCGCTGGAAAACTTCCTCGAACCGATCCGCGAGCGACGGGCGTTCTACGCCGAGCAGACCGGATTCACCGATCAGTTGATCTATGAAGGAACGCAGCGAGCGCAGCAAGAGGCACGTCTGACGCTGATGGAAATGAAGAAGGCGATGGGGCTGACCGGCGTGTGGAACCGCATTCGCCGCTCAAATGAGCGCCGCCAGAAGAGGTTGGCAAGGGCGTAGGATCGAAGTCAGGGGAAAGGAGCGAGGCAATGATCGCGGTCATCGACAATTACGACAGTTTCACGTACAATCTGGTGCAGTTCTTGGGTGAAATCGTCAATGAGACGCCTCTGCCCGGCGGCGAGGAGGCGAACCGAATTCGGGTCTGGCGCAACGATGCCATCGACATCGAAGAACTGATGGAGAAGCAGCCGAACCATATCATCATCAGCCCCGGCCCGGGCACGCCGCAGCAGGACAGCGGCATCAGCAATGACGTAATCCGCCATCTTGGAGACGGCACGCCGATCCTCGGTGTCTGCCTGGGTCAGCAGTGCATCGGGCACGTGCATGGCGGCACAGTCGAGCGCGCGCCGCGCTTGATGCACGGGAAAGTCAGCCCTATCCATCACAAGGGCGCGACGCTTTTTGAGGGGATTCCAAGTCCCTTTACCGCCACCCGTTACCATAGCCTGATCGTAAAAGAGCCTCTGCCGCAAGAGCTGATGGCAACCGCTCACACGGTCGAGGGCGAGTTGATGGGGGTGCAACATCGCGCCAAGCCGATCTTCGGCGTGCAGTTCCACCCGGAGAGCATTCTGACGCAGTTCGGGCACGACCTGTTGCGAAACTTTTTGAAGATATGAGCGGCGGAACGGGCATGAGCGCATGGACCCAGGCAATTCAAAGCTATCTCAGCAGCGCCGCCTCCAGCCGCTTTCTCCATCAGGAGGTGACGATCCTGAATCAGTGGCAGGGGCGCGACAATCTGCTGTGGCGAGTGCGCAGCGGCGGCGGCGAAGACGCGGTCGTCAAGATGTTCACCGACGCAGGCCAGGCGCGCAGCCGCCGCCAGTTCAGCGGGCATGAGCAGTTTGCAGCGGTCGGGCTGGCGCCGGAGCCGCTCTGGTATGATCGCTACCCGCACGGGCTTCCGCGCCAGATTCTTGTCTACCGCTGGGCAGACGGGGACGCGCTACAGTTGTCGGACCGTCATCACCAGGCCGCGCTCGCCGAAGCGGTAGCCCGAATCCACAATGCCGACACGGGCGCGGTGCAGCGTTTCAGCCCGCACCCGTTTAACCTGCTCACATTTTGGCAGATATGGCAGGCGGGGGAGGCTCCACTGCGCGAGTGGATATCGAGCGCCTCCGCGCCGCTGCTGACCGAGCTTCTTTCCATACTGTGGACGGCGGCCCACCGGATGCTGGATAAGGCGCTGCCGCTTCTGGGAGAGTCGCCCCCGACGCCAATCCACGGAGACTTGGCGGCGGAAAACGCTCTGTTCCACAGAGGGCAAGCCCTGCTCGTGGACTGGGAATTCTTCGGATTGGGCGACCCGGCGCAGGAGATCGCCCGCTTTCTATTCTACGGCGGAGACGACTGGTCAGCGGACGGTCAGGCAGAGTGGCGGGAACTGTACCGCTCAGGCAACGCCGACCCCAGCTTGCCGGAGCGAGTTGATCTATACATGCGGCTGTTCAACGTTCAGGCGGCGACATTCCTGCTGGAAGGCATCCGCCAGGGCGCCGCGCCAGCCCTTGCGGGCGCGGACTCTGCGGCGCAAAGCCCAGCAGAGCATAGCCCAGCAGCGCAGTACCGTACCTTCCTCATCGACGCCTTGACGGTCGCCCTGCGCCGCTCGCTGGCGATGTGGGAATTTCCGCCGCTGGGCAATCCAGATGCGGCATCGCTGGCAGATGAGCTTGACCACATAATGAACTTGCAAATTGCCGAACCGCATACATCAGTGGCAACCGACAGTTGAAGGGTCCCGTTCTGCCGTAGACGGCTCCGAGACGATCGACGTGACAGGAGAATAACTCATGGCATCACCCATCCATGCAGCGTTGGAAACAGTATTCGCCGGACAAGACCTTAACGCCGTCGCAGCCGACGCGGCCATGACACAGATCATGAGTGGAGAGGCGACCGACGCGCAGATCGGCGCGTTCCTGGCCGCGCTGCGCCAGAAGGGAGAGAGCGTCGCCGAAATCACCGGCTGCGCACGGGCGATGAAACGCGTCGCCGTGCAGGTGCGGCCCGTTCTCGACGGTCAGCGCCTACTGGACACCTGCGGCACCGGAGGCGACCAGACCGGCACGTTCAACATCAGCACGACCGTCGCCTTCGTCGTGGCCGGGGCCGGCGAAAAAGTAGCCAAACATGGCAACCGTTCCGCCAGCAGCCAGTGCGGCAGCGCCGATGTGCTGGAAGAGTTGGGCGTCCACCTGGGGCTGGGACCGGAACAGGTTGCGGCGTGCATCGAGGAGGTAGGCATCGGCTTTCTGTTCGCGCCGCTCTACCACCCGGCGATGAGATTCGCCATCGGCCCGCGCAAGGAGTTGGCGACGCGCACAGTCTTCAACATCCTCGGCCCGCTGACAAACCCGGCCAACGCCACGCACCAGGTGATCGGCGTGCCCAGCCCGAATCTGACGACGCCGATGGCACAGGTGCTGGGAGAGATGGGCAGCGCGGCGGCGCTTGTCGTTCACGGGACCACCGATGACGGGCGCGGCGTGGACGAACTCACCACCGCCGGCGTCAATCGAATCAGCCATCTGCGCAACCGCGCGGTCAAGGAAAGCGAGTTGTCGGCAGCCGATCTCGGTCTGCCGCCCGCATCGTTGGACGACCTGACCGGCGGGGATGCAACCGTGAACGCGGCCATTACGCGGGGCATACTCAGCGGCGAACTGCGCGGCCCCAAGCTGGATGTGGTACTATTGAATACGGCGGCGGCGCTGGCGACCGAGAGCGGTGACTGGCAGGCCGGCCTGGCCGCGGCGGCACAGTCGATCGACAGCGGCGCGGCACAGGCTGTACTGAACAGATTTGTCGAGAAGACACAAAGTTTAAGCGACGGTCAGTGAGACAATGGCGAAATTTTCTCAAATGGACATCAGCAAACACAAAGGCCAGGTCCTTGATAAGATCATGTCCTGGAAGCGGCAGGAGGTATTCCGCCAGATGGAGGAGGCGCCCCTGGAGCAGCTCAAGGCGCTGGCGGCGGTGACCGAGCCGCCGCTGGATTTCGGCGCCGCGCTCACCGCCGAAGCGGGCGCAAGTCTCATCGCCGAAGTCAAGCGCGCCAGCCCGTCCCAGGGATTGATCGCCCAGGACTGGTCGCCGACCGCCATTGCCGAAACATACGCGGCCAACGGCGCGGCCGCGATCTCCTGCCTGACGGACGCCCGCTTCTTCCAGGGGAGGCTCGCCTACCTGACTGAAATCAAGGAGCATCTGCGCGGCAAAAAGCTGTCAACGCCGGTATTGCGTAAGGAGTTTATCTTTCACCCGTATCAGATATACGAGGCGCGGGCGGGCGGCGCGGATGCGCTCCTCCTGATCGTAGCCGTGTTGGGGAATGCCGAACTGCGCGAGTTGCTGCGCCTGACGAATCGCCTGGGCATGAGCGCGCTGGTCGAAGTCCATGACGAAGCGGAAGTGGAGCGGGCGCTGAACGTAGATGCCCACATCATCGGCGTCAACAATCGCGATCTGAAGACCTTCGCGGTCGACATTGAAACGACCGCCCGGCTGCGAGAACAGATTCCGGCGGACAAGATCGTCGTCGGCGAGAGCGGAATCCGCAACCCTGGCGACGTAAGACGCATGACCGAGATGGGCTGCGATGCCATTCTCGTGGGGGAGAGCTTCTGCAAATTGCGCCAGGCGCAGCGGGGCGCGCAGGTGCGTGAATTCGTAGACGCGGGCAAGCTGTGACGACTGAATTTCAAGCTATCTACCTTCCTATGCCCAGTCCGTATCCTTTATGACCGGCACAGTTCTCAATATCATTGCCGTTCTGATCGGCGGCTCGATTGGAGCAATTTTGGGCAACCGGCTGTCGGCGAGAGTGCAGGAGACGGTCATGCACGGGCTGGGGCTGATGGTGCTGGTGATCGGCTTTGTCATGGCGAGTGGGACCGGCAATGTCCTGATCCCGCTATTCAGCGTGGTGGTCGGCGGCATTCTCGGCGAATTGATGCGCATTGACGATGGCCTGAACTGGCTGGGCGCGAAGGCCGAAGCCCGCTGGGGCGCACAGTTGGGGCAGGGCAGAGTGGCCGGTTGGAGCGTCACGCGGGCCTTTGTCACCTCCAGCCTGATCTTTTGCGTCGGGCCGATGACCATCCTCGGCAGCATTCAGGATGGGCTGCTCGGCGATTACGAGTTGCTGGCGATCAAGAGCGCATTGGACGGGTTCGCCGCCATTCCCTTTGCCGCCAGCCTGGGGCCGGGCGTATTGCTCAGTGTCGGGACGGTGGCCGTTGTGCAAGGTGGGCTGGCCACGCTGGCGATGGGCATTGGCGGCGGGTTGGGTGATGTAAGCCGGGAAACGCCTTGGGTCATCGAACTGACGGCCACCGGCGGTATAGTGATTCTCGGCATCGGCCTTTCTCTGCTGGAATTGAAGAAGATCAGGGTCGCCAATCTCTTGCCGGGCATCGTCATTGCACCGCTGATCGTGTGGCTCCTTGGCGTTACAGGCATAGGCTTCTGACAAGATGACCATAGCGCTCATCCGCTCAAGTTTTTCCCAATCCCTGAGAGGCGAACGATGACCCGCGTCAAGATCTGCGGCATTACAAATCTGGAAGATGCCCTGTGCGCGGCCAACGCCGGCGCCGACTTTCTGGGCTTCAATTTCTTCAGAAAGTCCCCCCGTTACGTTGCGCCGGAGCAGGCAGCGGAGATCACCGCCCAGTTGACCAGGCACTTGTCTGCAACGGCTCAGCGTCCGGGGCCAGAAAGCGTAACGCGTCCCCTGCCCCAGTTCATCGGCGTATTCGTGAACGAGTCGCTGGCCGAGATCGAAGAGACGTTCCGCCGCGCCAATCTTGACTATGCGCAGCTGCACGGCGATGAGCCACCGGCGCTACTCGAGGCGCTTCAAGGACGCGGCTTCAAGGCGCTGCGACCGACGAGCGCCGCCGAAGCCAGCGCCGATGCCGAATGGTACGCAGACCTGGGTCCCGGAGACGGCCCGCAACTCCTCATCGACGCATACGACGCCAAAGAGTACGGCGGCACCGGCAAGAGAGCAGATTGGCAGGCTGCCGCCGATTTGGGCCGGGTCTATCCCCGTCTTATGCTGGCGGGCGGTTTAACAACGCAGAATGTCGCCGCGGCCGTGGACGCTGTGCGACCGTGGGCGGTTGACGTGAGCAGCGGCGTCGAAATCGAACCCGGGCGCAAAGATGCGGACAAAGTGCGTGCATTCATTTCCGCAGCCAAAGAGCGGGGACAGCAGGCTGCACGCGCGGCCGAACTCTGAGGGGTTGACGCATGGAGATTTTGGGAGGCCCGCTTTTCGCAGTGGCCGGCGCCGGTGAATCCCATGGACCTGGCGTAACGACGATCGTTTTCGGCTGTCCGGCGGGGCTGCGCATCTGTAGAGCCGAGGTGCAAAAGTATCTCGACCGCCGCCGCCCCGGCAGCAACCGCCACGGCACACCCCGACAGGAGGCGGATCGGGTGGTCTTGCTCTCCGGCCTCTACGCCGAAGGCGAGATCGACCGTTTGCTATCCGGGCCTGCGGTCGCGGTGGGCGGCGAGTCTGGCTCCGAAACCGAGAGCTACGAGGAGGGCTACTCCACCGGCGAGCCGATCGCGGCGCTCGTGCTCTCCACGTCTCAACGTTCGCGCCACTACGACCAGTTCGCCGGGCCTGGCGGCGAGGTGCGCCCAGGGCATACTGATCTGGTTAAGTATCACAAATCCCAAGGCTTCGTCGACATCCGCGGCGGCGGACGTTCTAGCTACCGCTCGACGATTTCGGACGTGATCGGCGGCTCCATCGCCCGCATCTTTCTGAAGGAACAGTTCGGCACGGTCGTAATGTCATCGATCTCACAGGTCGGGCCGCTACAGACCGACCTGAGCCTGGCCCAACATTTCGACAACGTTGCGCGGCGGCAGCAGGGAACGCAGACGATCGCGCCGGAACGCATCGCCGCAGCGGAGGCCAAGCTGGACGAGGCTGAAATCCGCTCGCTCGATGCGGAGTTTGCCCAGGAGGCTGGTGAGTTGATCAAACGCACGCGCATTGCGGGCGACTCTTTGGGCGCGGCGGTCGAAGTAGTGGCGGTCAACCCGCCGTCGCTGGTCGGCGAACCGCTCTATCAGAGCCTCAAAGTGCGGCTGATGGGCGCGCTCGGCGGGCTGAATGCGGTGCAGTCCTGCGAAGTGGGCGATGGTGTGCGCGTCATCTCCCGCAGAGGCAGCGAGAACAACGATCCCATTCGCCGCAGCGGCTATCAGTCCAACAGTCACGGCGGGCTTATCGGCGGTATGACCACCGGTTCGCCGCTGGTCTGCCGAGTTGGTTTCAAGCCCACGTCAACGATCCTGAAGGCACAGCAATCTGTGCGCAAGAATCTGGAGGAGATCGACTTTGCCCTGGGAAAGGGGCGCCACGACCCCTGCGTCGGCGTGCGCGCCGGGGTAACGCTGGAATCCCGCCTGGCGATTGAGTTGATGAACGCAGTGCTGATGCACCAGTCCGGCCGCGTGGACGCGGCGCAGTTCAACCTTTTCTGATTTGGAGTCGGGTAGAGTGAACAACCCACACACTTCTGGAACCATGCAAACGCTCGAAACTCCCGTGACCGACGGCTGCAACCTCACAATCACCGGCTTTATGGGCACGGGCAAGACGACCGTTGGCAACATCCTGGCAGAGCGCCTCGGTCGCCAGCTCGTAGATATGGATGAACGCATCGAGGCCGAATTGGGGAAGACGATTGCCCAGGTCTTCGCCGACGAAGGCGAGGAGGTGTTCCGTCAAGCGGAAGCGCGGCTGTGTCAGGCGCTGGCGCAAGAGTCCGACTTGGTGATCGCGACCGGCGGCGGCACGTTGGTGAGCGATGAGAACCGGCAGACCCTGGCGGCAAGCGGCCCTATCGTCTGCCTGACCGCGGGCATCGACACCGTTTTGCAGCGGGTCGAGGATTTTGAAGATCGCCCTCTGTTGCCGGGTGATCGGGAAGAGAAAAGACGCAGCATCGAAAGGCTGCTGCTGAGCCGTCGCGACGCATATGGACTGATTCCCTTGCGCGTGCCGACCGACGGCATCGCGCCAGGCGCTGTCGTAGAGCGCGTTCTCGACATGCTGGCCGGTAACAATGAAGTCGCGGAGATGGCTCGCATCACCGTGCCGACGCCGGAAGGGCATTATCACATCTGCATTGGCGATGGGATTTTGGCGCAGACGGGCCGCTTGCTGGCCAATCGCCCTGTGTCAAAAGGGCAGGTGGCAATCGTCACCAACTCGGATATCGCCGCCCATTACGCCGAGACCTTGAGCGAGAGCCTGCGCCAAGAGGGCTACACGCCGGTCTTATGTCTGGTTCCCGAAGGGGAGGCGCACAAGACGCTGGCGACAATCGGGAATCTTTACGACCAGTTCGTGGCCGCGGGGCTGGACCGGCGCAGTCCCATCATCGGCTTGGGAGGCGGCGTAGTCGGCGACATGGCAGGATTCGCGGCGGCTACCTATCTGCGCGGCGCGCCGTTTGTGCAGATCCCCACATCCCTGCTGGCCATGGTCGATGCCTCGGTCGGCGGCAAGACCGGCGTCGATCTGCCCCAGGGCAAAAACCTTGTGGGGGCATTCAAACAGCCAACGGTTGTGATCATCGACCCGGTAGTTCTCGCTGAGTTGCCGGCAGCCGAGTTCCGCTCCGGGCTGGCCGAGATCGTGAAGCACGGGATTCTGGGCGCGCCGGAGCTGTTCCGCCAGATGGAAGGGGAAGGACCGACCGATCTGACCCAAATGATCGCCGACGCTGTGCGCGTAAAGGTTGAGGTGGTGATAGAAGACCCGTTTGAGCGCGGGCGTCGGGCGACGCTCAACCTGGGACACACATTCGGCCACGCCATCGAGCAGGTGAGCGGCTATCGTTTGCGCCACGGGGAGGCTGTGGCCGTCGGCGCCGTAGCCGCCGCGCGCATGGCTGTGGCGCTTGACCGTTGCGACCCGCAGACGGCCAGCCGCATCGAAAGCTGCCTCGAAAGGTTGGGGCTGCCCACGTCGGCCAGCGGCCTCGATCTGGAAGACGTATACAAGATGATGTTCCAGGACAAGAAACGCAAAGGGAAGATGCTGCGCTTCATCATTCCCCAGGCGATTGGGGATGTAGTGATCATCGACGACCCGGGCGCAGAGTTTGTACGCGCGGCGCTGACGTCGGTGCTGACCTAAGATGAGGCGCGGGTATCGCCGCGACCCGATCTCCGGCGCGGCGGTGGGACATCTTTTCAACTGGCAACACGAGAGCTACCCATGACGAAAATCCTTGTGCTTCATGGCCCCAATCTGAATCTTCTGGGCACGCGCGAGCGGTCGATCTACGGCCACGTAACCCTGGAGACCATTGACCGCGAACTGGTCGACGCGGCCGGCGCCGACACTGAGATTCGCACGGTTCAGAGCAACCATGAAGGCGTGCTGATTGATGAGATTCACCGCGCACGGGCATGGGCGGACGGTCTGCTGATGAATCCCGGCGCCTTCACGCACTACTCCTACGCCCTCCGCGACGCCATAGCCGGGGTAGCCCTGCCCACGGTCGAAGTCCACCTGAGCAACGTCCACAGCCGCGAGGAGTTCCGCCACCGCTCCGTCATCGCCCCAGTCTGTGTCGGGCAGATCAGCGGCTTTGGCTGGCGCAGTTATCTGCTGGGATTGCAGGGGCTGCTGGCTTATCTATGCGAAAGTCAGGCGGATTAAGTTCAGCCGAGCATTTCCACCGTGCTATACTGATGCGGCCTGGATGTGTAGGCAAACGATCTGTTCCCATTGCGTGCAACAGTTGCGCGCGTCATTTCCTTCGCCCCTAATGTCCCGATTTCGTTGGCGCCTCTTCTGGACGCTTTTGATTCTGTGTGTGTTGGCCTCTCTGGCTGGAATGGTCACATTATTGAGGCGCCCCGCAGCCACGTCAGCGCCGCCGTCAGTCGAAAGCTCCACAAATCTTGACCCAGAGGTCGAATTTGTGCCGACCGAGGTCGCGTCGGCAACCGCACCCTCCGAATCGCGGTCCCTGGACGCGGGCACGCTCGTCGTGTGGCACAGTTGGACGGGCGGCGACGGCGATGCGCTGGCGGCGATCCTGACCCGTTTCCAGCAGGAGAGACCAAACATCCTGGTGGAGACGCACTTTGTGGCCTACGGCGATCTGGCCAAAACTTACACCGATGCGGTAAAGGGGGGCGACGGGCCGGACTTGATCCTGGCGCCGAACTGGTGGTTGCGTGAACTGGTGGAAGAGGATGTCTTGCTCCCGCTGGAGAAGCGGATCACGATGCAGGAACGCGCGCAGTTCATCGCGGCTACGATTGACAACCTCTCTTGGGAGGGCGCGTTGTATGGCCTGCCCACCAACTACGAGCTTGTGGCGCTGTACTACAACAGGCGATTGCTGGATGAAGAGGAGTTGCCGCGTGTAGCGGACGACCTGATCGATTTGGCTTTGGCTTCGCCCTCCCAGGGCATTGGTATCTACACGAATTTTTACCACCTTTTCTGGGGCGTTCCCGCCTACGGGGGCAGGCTGTTCGACGAGGATGGCCGCGTCGTCCTGGAACAGACGACGGGGGCAGCGGACTTTCTCGAATGGCTGTTACGGGCCAATGACACGCCGGGCATCTTCGTCGCTCTGGACTATGGAATGCTCATGGACCGCTTCAAGAAAGAGGAATTCGCCCTGTTCATCGACGGCCCGTGGAGTATCGGGGAGTTGCGGCAGCGATTCGGCGCAGACCTGGGCGTGACTCCCCTGCCGGCCGGTCCGGCAGGCCCGGCGCGCCCTTGGCTTGGCGCTGACGGCGTCTTTCTGAATCCTGCCGCCACGGCGAACCAGCAGGAACTGGCGCTGGAATTGGCCCGCCACATGACGAACGCCGAGAGCGCTTCACTGCTGGCCCGCATCGCAGGCCGTCTGCCCGCACACAAGGCCGCTGACCTGGGCGACAACGCCCTGTTGGCCGGTTTCATGCGGCAGGGCGAGTCCGCTCAGCCACAACCCCAGCATACAGAGATGGAGGAAGTGTGGAGTTATGCCGCGAACATGATCACGCAGGCTCTGAGCGGGGCAGCGACGCCGCAAGAGGCCGTTCTGGAGGCTGCGACGCTCATCAACGAGGCGAACGGAAAGTAGCCATTCCGGTCACTGGCGCGCAGCCAGTTTGCAGATTCCGTCTGAACAGAGAAAATAGGAAATCGGTGACAACGTTTGCGCATTCGCGTCTGGACGTTGCGCCATGGAAAGAAAACGACAGAACGAGATCGATCTTGCCAACCCGACTTTCGCTTGAAACTCGCCCGCAAGGAATTGTGGCGGGCCTGTACGACCGGCTGCCATTCCCCAACATTGGACCTGTGCAGGAGATCGCCTTCGACCTGGGCATCACCGCCCACGATGGCGCTGCGAAGCTGCAAGGGCTGGTGATCCAGGGCTATAGCGGACATCAACTGCTGTTTGAGCAACGCTGGTCGGCGCGCATCATCCGCCAGCGCACAGGTGAGGACGATCTGACGATTGCAGCCAACACAGGTCTGGCTGTCCGCAGCCTGCAATTTCTGCTGCACGGATATGAACGCCTCTCCCATGTCGACATTACGGCGGTCGGCAGAACGCAGGGGACGGCCGCGACCGGCGAGGATGGACAGAGCGTACAGGCGCATTGTCAGACGCCTGTGGCCTATCACGAGCAGCAAACGGACTTCTACTTCCCGCTGACCGGCGCATGGTGGGCAGTTCAAGCCGGAGACTGGAGTGACTTCCACAAAACGGAGGTGTACAGCCAGCCCTTTGCCGTGGATTTCGTCAAGCTGGGGCCGGAAGGGCGAACCTTCCAAGAAGACGGACGCGCTCTTTCGCACCACAATAGTTGGCATCAGCCGGTCTATGCCGCGGCCGGAGGCAAGGTGGCTTATCTCTGTTTCGATATGCCGGATATGGCGCCCGGCTCGATTCCCGATCAGGCGATCATGCGGGGGGATATGCGGCGGCTGTTGGGCAACGCCGTGGCGATCAGCCACGCAAACGGGGAGTTCAGCTACTACGCGCATCTGCAACAGGCCAGCCTGCAAGTCAATGAGGGCGAAATGATCCGGCGCGGCGCGCTTCTGGGGCGGGTTGGCAACAGCGGAAATTCGCCAGGTCCGCATCTGCATTTTCATGTGATGAACGGGCCCAATCTGTTCATCGACCAGGGGCTGCCGATCCAGTTCAGCCACTTTGAGGCCGGTGGACAGTATTTTGCCGAGCCGATGACCATACCGACCCGCATGATCGTAGTCGGGCCGGAGCGAGCATGAAAGCAGGGATGAAATGAGCGAAAGGTCAATCAACGAGAACGGGCTAGGCGATGGCGCACTCCACGTTCAACTGGATGATGAGCAGTACGCGGCGCTGGTCGACACGGTTGCTGGCGAAAAGGTAATAGGGCTGGCCCTGTGGGAAGAGTCGATCACCGACCAATTTGATAGCCGACGACCCCAGGGGTCCGGGCATTTTTCGGCAATCAAAGAAGGCGGGAAGCCGACGCCGGCAGCGCGTGTTCTGTTCGATCTCGAACTCTATCTGGAGAACAATCTGCTCCTGACGCTCTACGGAACGTCCTTTTTTCCTGATCCCGAAAGCGATCCCTTGCGCGGCTGGCAATGGGCTGGTAAAATACTGCAATCATTGATCAACGAAGGAATCTGGCTGGATGAAATCGCGGCGACGGAAGAGGACGAGTTGGTTCTGATCCTGAGCCGGAACCACACGCCACAGATGTACTTGAATGTGAGTGGCTGGTCTGTCGAAGAGTGGGAGACGCTGCCTGGCGAGCAGTAGCCCCGCCCCGAAGCAGACGGAAAGCAACGCTCCCGATTTCAGCCCCGCTCTTGGCGGATTGGGGCGATAGGCACGAGCATCAACACACTTCCGCCCTACGGGTGGAGGCGTTATAGAGAATCAGCCGTTACGACCCGACCGGGGAGGTTTCAAGATGACAATTCTGACTACCACGAGCGTTGCTCAGACAAACAACGAACACTGGAAAGCTGCACGGTACGCGGGGCTGGCTACGGCAGTAGTGGCGCTGCTGATGGCTCTGCTCAAGGGCGTGCCCGTTGTGGTGGCTTTATTAGGCGTTGTGATCGGTGCCGCGCCGATCGTGGGCTACGATTTCGCACGGGGAGCTCTCGGCGCAAACTGGCGGCCGATTGTTGCTGGACTGATCGGCAACAATCTTTTTCTCGTCGGTTTCATTGTCCTCGCAATTCTCCGTGTGTCGCCAATTGGCGATGCTTTTCCTGTGATCGTAATCGTAGCGGGCATCCTGTCGACAATTCTGTGGCCAATTGTAGTAGGTGCGATGAGCCCGAATCAGTCTTTGGGCAAACTCTTACTTGCCAGTATCATCGGCCTTATTCTTGGCATAATCGTGCTGCTGGTAGTCGCACTGATGGCCGGGCAGAATCCGTCTAACTGGTCGGGCATCGCAGTTCCGGCTTGGGCGGTGTGGGGCGGCACGGTCGGCGCGGCTCTGAGCGCGTGGAGCAAATCGACGACGGAACGCGACGCTGTTTAGTTTGTGTCACGTGAAAAATGAGAAGAAAGAACCGGTTCAGCGGGCGGGTTGCAGCGCCCGCTGATTCAATTTTGTACGGATTGGCTCAGGCAGGAACTTCCCGCTGTGGAACTGAACGCAGCGCCAAACGTTCAGACTGGCTTGGCTCATGTATCGGGATGCGACCACACTTGAAGATATCTACCGGCTGGCTTTGCCCAAGGGATCACAGATTCTGTTTGGCAAAGAATTGCTGGAGCGGCCGGTCAGTTGGGCTTGCAGTCTGCGCCCCAGTCCACCGGCCTTTCCCAACCTCGAAGGCGAAGAGTTGGCGCTGATCGATGTCGAAGACCTGCGCCGATTTGACCCGCAGATGCGCCTGGATCGTGTCGTCAATAGCCTGCACCAGGCACGCATCTCCGCTATAGGCGTCCTAGGCGATGTGCCGGAAGACGCAATCGCCGTCGCCGAAGAAAATCAGATACCCTTGATCGCCCTGGCCGACTCAGAACCGCTGTTGGCCGTCGAGCGGACGGTGATCCGTCTGATCGTGGATCGGGGCGGCTACCTCGCGGCCAAAGCAGCCGACTTGCAGCGGGAACTGACGCAGATTGAACTGGACGGCGGCGGCCTGGGGATGATGGCAGACCTTCTGGCGCGCTTCTCCGAACAGCCGGTTATCTTCTTGAAAGATGAAGGCACGCCGATTGCCCTTGCCGGACTGGAGGAGTTGACCGAGCAACACAAGCAGCGCGTGCTGACCTCTTTACCCAGCCGCACAACCCTGCGCAGTTGGCTGGCCGCCAGATTCGGCACGGGGCTGTCCGAAAACACAGAATTGACGGGCGTCCTTCATCTCGATGGCAACCAGCGCTTTCGCCAGATGGTGGTCAGCCCCGTGATCGTCGCCGAACGCATTGAGGGATATTGCCTCCTGCTGCGCTCGAAGTCCGGCCAGTCTGAGGAGATCTCGACGGTAGAGAGGCTGGCGGTGTTGCAGGGGGCCGGCGCGGCCGCCCTCGCATGGAGCCGCGAGCAGGCGGTCGGGGCGGTCGAGGAGAAGATGCGCGCCGTCTTTCTGGATGAGTTGCTGGCAACCGAAATTGCCGACGAGGAGGCCTGGATTCAGCGCGGGCACTCGTTAGGGTTCGACCTGACCCGACCGCACACGGCCTGGCTGATTCAGGCAGATGGCATCCAGGACTGGCCCAATGCGCTGCAACTGTATCTGGCGGGACGGCAGGAGCCGATCCTGCTATCGGTCCGCGCGGAAGCGGCGCTGCTTTTCTGGCCATCCGACAACCCCAAGAGCGGTCGCGAGTTCAAAACGATGGCCAGCCGACTCGTAGAGCACTTCACCTCGTCTTTTCGCAAAGCATCGCTGGTGATCGGGATCGGACGACCGGCCGCCTCCGTGCGCGAGTGGCTGCGCAGTCTGGAACAGGCGCGGGAGAGTTGGCGGATGGGCAACTCCTGGCAGGCGTCGCCGGTGACCTATTTCGGTGATCTGGGGCTGTATCAGTTGCTGACCGGGCTGGGCGGTAGCAGGGAGGCAGCCCGTTTCTTCCGCAAGACCGTTGAGCCGCTGATCGCGCATGACAAAAACCACAACGCAGAGTTGGTCGAGACGCTGGTAGCCTTTTTCGCCTGCCACGGCAACCTGAGCCAGACCGCGACCTCGCTGCACATCCATCGCAATACGCTTACCTACCGCCTGCAACGCATCTCCGGCATCACCCGTCTGGACCTGAACGATGCCGACGCCCGCTTCTCCCTCCAACTCGGCCTCAAACTTCGACCGGTCATGCACAATCGAGTTCAGTAGGCGTCAGAGACATTCTCTCAGACAGCCTTGATCTCTTCTCCTCGTCTTCATTATTCGTTGTCAACAGTGGCTTGCTGTCCTAAGTTGCAATCAGGTAAATCACATTGGCAAGCGGTCATCATGAGTATGGCAGCCACAGACAGCAATAACAATTCCACCATAAGGACCCCCTTTTTCTTGATGTATTCGCTTGATTTCTTTACCATGAATATAGCTAGACTTAAGACAGGGCCCCCAGAGCAGCAGGCCACTACTGACAATTCCCCTTTCAACAGTGATACACTGAACTAACCCAGCAGTCTTTCCAACACAGGCCCAATCGCCCCCGCTGCGGCAATTCCAACACCAATTATCCATTTCATGCCGCGCAACTCAGACCGCACGCTTTCGATATCAGCCCGTACACCTGCCAGTCCGTCAACCATTTCGGTTCGTAAACGTTCAACGTCAGCCTTGGTTGCCAGGTACTCATAGGCGCCTTCCAACCTGGCAAGGCGTTCTCCTTCCGACGTTGCTGCCATTCCATCCCCCATTCGCAGGCTTCCCGATAGGCACATCCTCGTGTCATACTAGCGGGTATCTCAACATTTTGCAACCTCCCACTCGGTTGTGGGTGCAGTTCAAAATGGGGGTGGTCGCTGAAGCGGAACCCTCTGGCTACCTCTGGGCAGCCATGCGGGTGGCGGGCGAGACGCCCGCGTTCCCATGGGTGCTTCCCCCAAATCTGGACCACACCCCTTCGGTTGTCGGATGACAAAGAATCGTATCCCACCAGGAACTTTAATCGGTAGTGGTCGAATAGTAAGTGATCTGGCATTCCGGTGGCACGGAAATCCCTGTCCGTGCATCCGCGAATAATGGCATTCTCCGAACTGCAACAATCACAGTTCAGACACAGACTTTTCCCTCACCACTTACTTTGTGACCACTACCCTTTAATCGACCGCCTTCTTGTGGCTGCCGTCCGCGAGCTGCTCTGCCAGCGTACGCACTGCGTCAACCCCAGCGGCTGACCCGGCGGCCTTTACCAGCGCCGAACCGACGATGACGCCCTCGGCGATCTCCGCAACCCTGGCGGCCTGGGGACCGGTGCCGATGCCAAAACCGACAGCCAAGGGCAGGTCTGTGTGGCGGCGCACGCGCTCGACGAACGTCAGCAGACCAGGCGGCAACTCATCGCGTGCGCCGGTGATGCCGGTTACGCTGACAAGATAGACAAAACCGGTGGAATGCCGCGCCACGGTCTTGATGCGTTCCTCCGTGCTGGTCGGGGCAAGCATATAGATTGTGGCCAGGCCGGCCTCGCGACAGGCAGGCTCCAGCAGTTCCGACTCGCCCGGCGGCAGATCGGGGACGATCAGGCCGTCGACGCCGGCCTCGGCCGCAGCCGCGACGAAGCGTTCCTCGCCGAAGGCCAGAATCGGATTGTAGTAGCTCATGGCGCAGAAGGGTGTGTCAACGCCCTGCGCGCGCAACTCGCGCACCATCTGCAGACAGTCGGCCACGGTCGTGCCGCCGACGAGGGCCGCGTAGGTGGCGGCCTGGATCGTCGGCCCGTCGGCCAGGGGGTCGCTGTGGGGAATGCCGATCTCCACCAGATCAGCGCCGGCCTCCGCCAGGGCAACGATCACGTCCAGGGATTGCTGCCGCGTGGGATAGCCCATCGCATGATAGGGCATAAATGCGGCGCTGCCCGACTGCTTCAGATTGAGAAAAACCTGCTCAATGCGCTCGACTCCGCTCATCTTTCACCTCGCGCTCTTCGTTCGCGCATTTTACATCTCTCCGCCAATTGTCTGCATGACCGTGTCCAAATCCTTGTCGCCCCGCCCGCTGAGATTGACCAGAATGACCTGATCCTTCGCCATCTGCGGCGCCAGTTCCAGCACGTAGCCGATGGCGTGGGCGCTCTCCAGGGCGGGGATAATCCCCTCCAACTCGCACAGCGCCTTGAACCCTTCCAGCGTCTGCGTATCTGTGCAGTAGGTGTATTCGGAGCGGCCTACATCCCGCAGCCAGGCATGTTCCGGCCCCACGCTGGCGTAATCCAGACCGGCGGAGATCGAATGGGTAAGCGCGATCTGCCCGTCGCTGTCCTGCAGGACGAAGCTCTTCGTGCCCTGCAGAACGCCGAGCCGCCCCCTCTCCGGGTCAGCGAAACGGGCTGCATGTGCGCCGTCCTCAATGCCGTGGCCGCCCGCCTCGACACCGATCAGGCGCACGCTTTCCTCCTCCAGGAAAGGATGGAAGATGCCGATGGCGTTGCTGCCGCCGCCGACACAGGCCACGATCACATCCGGCAGCCGTCCCGGGCCACCCTCGGCGGGATCTTGCATCTGGCCATAGGCTTCGCAGCCGATGATCGACTGGAAATCCCGCACCATAGCCGGATAGGGATGGGGGCCGAGCGCGCTGCCCAGCAGATAATGGGTCGTTTCAACGTTCGTGACCCAATCGCGGATGGCCTCGTTGATAGCGTCCTTCAGAGTCTGGGAACCGCTGTCCACCGCCCGCACCTCCGTGCCGAGCAGTTGCATACGGAAGACGTTCGGCTTCTGGCGCTCCATGTCGACCGTGCCCATATAGACGATGCAGCCGATGCCCAGCAGTGCAGCCGCGGTGGCGGTGGCGACGCCGTGCTGACCGGCGCCCGTTTCGGCCACGATGCGCGTCTTGCCCATCTTTCGTTTCATCAGCAGCGCCTGACCCAGCGCATTGTTGATTTTGTGGGCGCCGGAGTGTGCCAGATCTTCCCGTTTGAGATAGATTTGGGCGCCGCCCAGTTCCTCGGTCAACCGGCGCGCATAGGTAAGCGGTGTCGGGCGGCCAACGTAGGTGTGCTGCAAGTGGGCCAGCTCCGCCATGAACTCTTTATCGTTGCGGGCATTCAGATAGGCTTCTTCCAGTTCGTCCAGCGCCGGCATGAGCGTCTCCGGCACATATTTGCCGCCGTATGGACCGAATCGCCCGGTCTCGTCAGGCACGGCACGGAAGTTGACAGTTGTTGATGTGGTGGTGAGAGTCATCGGTTCCTCACATTGCGTTTGGCGACGAGCGCGCATCGGCCCCTCATCTGCGCTCGAAAATGATATTAGTGGCACGCTGCATCACGGCCACCGGCGCGGCTTCGCCGGTCCATTTTTCCCACGCGATCGCGCCCTGGTAGACGAGCATTCCCAGGCCGCCCAGGGACGTGGCCCCATCGGTGGAGGCCAGCTGCAGCAGGCGCGTCATGGCCGGATTGTAGACCAGGTCATAGACGATCTGATCTTCACGAAACTCGACATCTTCCTCCCAGGGCAGCCCCTCGACGCGCGGATCCATGCCCAGCGAGGTACAGTTGACAATCAGATCGGCGCTCTCGGCGTTGGCGGTCACACCATCGGGGAACGCTGCACTGCCTATGCTGATCTCCGGGAAGTAGGACTGCATGGCCGCCGCCAGTTCAACAGCTTTGGCGACAGTGCGATTGAGGATCTTCACGCTATGCACGCCCGCCTCGGCCAGCCCGTAGACGACCGCCCTGGAGGAGCCGCCCGCGCCGATCACCAGCGCCCGCTTGCCCGCGGGATCAACCTTGTGGGCGTGCAGATCGGCGATAAATCCGGCGGCGTCGGTGTTGTCACCGGTGAGCTGCCCATCCTCGCCGACGATGATTGTGTTGACCGCGCCAATCGCCTCAGCCGCCGCCGTCCAATGATGCAGATGGGGCATCACGGCCTGCTTGTGGGGCACCGTCACGTTGACGCCCCGCAGACCCAGGGCCGGCAGCGCGGCCACAGCCTCCTGCACGCGCTCCGGCGGCACGCCAAAAGCCAGGTAGCGCCAGTTCATCTGGCGGGCGACGAAGGCGGCGTTGTGCATCTGTGGGCTGATCGAATGGCTGACGGGCCAACCAAACAGACCGACGAGCGTAGTGGTGGCATTGATGTCGGTCGGGAATGGCTCCGGGTCAACTCTTTTCTGCTCTGGTTCAGTCATTTTCACTTGCCCGATCCATTTCTTGCACATCTACGTTCAACGCGCGTAAGGTCGATTCGAAGCCGGGGAAACTGTCGGCGGTGACATGCGCATTGTGAATCGTCGTCTCGCCATTGGCAATCAGACCGGCCACCGCCAGAGCCATCGCCAGCCGGTGATCCCCGTGGCTGTCGACGCTCGTGCCGCTGAGCTGCGTTGGCCCGTCCACGATGAATCCGTCAGTGGTCTCCTGGATCTGCGCGCCCATCTTCTTCAGTTCGGAAACGGTCGTGGCGATGCGATCCGTCTCTTTCACGCGTAGTTCCTGGGCGTCCCGCACAACGGTGCGGCCTTCGGCTTGGGTGGCGGCCACGGCCAGAACTGGCAGTTCGTCAATCATAGTGACAATCTGCTCGCCCCCGAACTCCAAACCCCGCAGGCCGCCGCCGCTGACGATCAGGTCCGCCACCGGTTCACCGCCTTGAAGGGGACGCTCTCTGCGCCGGATGTTGGCCCCCATCTCGGAGAGCGCATCGACGATGCCGGTGCGCGTCGCGTTGACGCCCACGTCTACTATGGTCAGCTTGCTATCCGGCAGGGCGGAGGCGGCCACCAGCAAAAATGCCGCCGAGGAGACATCACCGGGGATGAAGATGCTCAGCGGGTTGAGCGGGGATTGGGGGCGCTCGCTATGCGTCGTGTTGCCAAGGGCAGAGATCGGCGCGCCCATCGAGTTCAGCATGCGCTCGGTGTGATCGCGGGCAGGCCCCGGTTGGCGCACTATGGTCAGTCCGTGGGCGTAAAGGCCCGCCAGCAGGAGGCAGCTCTTCACCTGCGCGCTGGCGATCGGCATCGTATATTCGATGGCGTTCAGACGGCTGGGCAGGATTGAAAGCGGCGCGTAGCGGCCATCCTGACGCCCGAAAATCTGCGCGCCCATCGTGCGCAGCGGGTCTACGATTCGGGCCATTGGCCGACCACGGATTTGGGCCGTGCCGCTGAGGACGCTCACGAATTTCTGTCCGGCCAACAGCCCCGCCAACAGGCGCATCGTCGTGCCACTATTGTCGCAATCGAGCACGTTATTCGGCTCTTGCAGGCCATCGAGACCGACGCCATGAACTTCCAGTTGTGTACGGCTGATTTCGTCGATCGTCACACCCATCGCCCGCATGATGCCCATGGTAGCCCGGCAGTCATGACCATCGAGAAAGTTGCGAATATGGGAACGTCCTTCGGCAATCGAAGCGAAGATCACCGTCCGATGGCTGATCGACTTATCGCCGGGGACGGCGCACCGGCCGATGAGCGGGCCTCTATTGCTGATTTTCAGAATGTCTGCCATAGGAGATTTGGGGTGTGATATGTGTCGATAAGTTGAACTGCTCTTACTTTGCAAATCCGCGTCGTGCTATATTGCCTATTGCGAATCGCGTTTTGCGCAAAGTCTCCGGGAAGGCTCGCGGAATTCAGAATCAGCCGCCCGGCTCCGGCGCAGGCACCCTTTTCTTCTGTTGCCAGGCAACTCGAATGGACTGGGAACAGGACAGTTTGGCACGCAAGGACTCTTCATCGCCGTCTGCCAGCAGTGTGCGCAGCTCCTGCAGATGCCCGCCCAGCGCGTCCATTTGCGTCAGCACCGCGCCGCGATTGGTCATCAGGATATCCAGGAACATCTGCGTATCGCTGGCTGCCACCCGGCTGGTGTCGCGAAAACCACCGGCGGCCAACTCCCAGACCGCTGCATCGGACGCGCCGGTGTCGGTCACCGTATTCACCAGTGCGCTCGCCAGCAGAAAGGGCAGATGGCTGATAGCGGCCACCAGTCGATCATGACGCGCCGGCTCCAGGATGATGGGAAAGGCCCCGATTGCCGTCACCAACTCCGTGGCCAGCGAGACCGTTTCCGGCCTTGTGCGGGCCAAGGGCGTCAGCACCCACGGCGCGCCTTCGTACAATCCGCTCTCCGCCGATGCGTAACCGGCCGTCTCTTTGCCGGTCATGGGGTGGCCGCCGATCGGCTGCACCGTCGGAGGCAGGCGTTCCATGGCCGCGCAGATTTCGGCCTTCGTACTCCCCATATCCATGACGACGGCGCCCGGCCACAAGACAGGCCCCAGCCTCTCCAGAATCGAGACGACTGCCCGTACCGGTGTCGAAAGAATGACGATATCGGCGCCAGCGACTCCTGTACTGAGATCGGTCGTCGCCTGATCGACCGCGTTTTCGTGAAACGAGCGCAAAATCGTGCTCATGCTGCGCGTGACCCCCCACACCTCGCGGCACAGGTTGCGCTGCTTCAGGTCAATGCACAGGCTTGCGCCCATCAGACCCAGTCCGATGACGGTAACGCTGCAATCAGAGAGGGATTTCATTGCTAATGTGAATCCCGTTTGAAACCGAGACTTTTCTCACGGATTACGCAATTGAAACGGGGCCGTCTCGCCTGCCCTTACGCAATACGGAAAACGGGGTGCCCTCTGGGCCACGCAATTCAGAAAAAAGCGGGTTTTCAATGTGAACGCACATTAATTTCAGAGTTCGCGTCCGACCGCGCTGGCAATCGACCGCAACTCCTGCATCAGGCTGCCGAAACGCTCAAACGTGAGACTTTGCGCGCCGTCGCTCCAGGCTTTGGACGGGTTCGGATGCACTTCGATCATCAGGGCATCGGCTCCGGCGGCCACCGCGGCCTTCGCAATCGGCCCCACGTACTCCCACTGGCCGGTCCCATGAGCCGGGTCGGCTACAACCGGAAGATGCGTCAACTGCTTCAACACGGGGATGGCGTTGATGTCGAACGTATTGCGCGTGGTCGTCTCGTAGGTGCGAATCCCCCGTTCGCAGACCATCACCTGCATGTTGCCGTTGCTCAGAATGTATTCGGCCCCCATCAGCAACTCTTGAATCGTGCCGCTGATGCCCCGCTTGAGAAAGACCGGTTTGCTCGTCTTGCCCACGGCCTTGAGCAGCGGGTAATTCTGGTTGTTGCGCGCGCCGATCTGAAAGATATCGGTGTAGTCGCCAACCAGTTCGATGTCCTCTGAACTCATTACCTCAGTGATAATCGGCAGACCGGTCTGTTCACGGGCCTCGGCCAGATATTTGAGACCCTCTTCGCCCAGCCCCTGGAAGCTGTATGGGCTGCTGCGCGGTTTGAAGGCCCCGCCCCGCAGCACGGAACCGCCGGCCTCTTTCACCGCGTGGGCCGTCTCCACGATCTGCTCCCGGCTTTCCACGCTGCACGGCCCGGCCATGACAACAATCTTGTCTCCGCCGACGCTGACGCCGTTGACCGGAATCTCTGTTGAGGACGGGACGAAATCACGGCTGGCATACTTGTACGGCTGCATGATGCGGACGGTCTTCTCGACGCCGTCCAGCACTTCGAACGTGTCCTGCTGGATCAGGTAATCGTCAGCGCCGATGATGCCGACGATCGTGCGCGCCTCCCCCCGGCTCAGATGCACCTTGTATCCGAGTTCCTCGACGCGCTTGACGACGCCTTCCACCTCTTCCGGCGATGCGTGTTGCTTCATTACGACAATCATTGATAGTTCCTTTCCTGTTACAGATGCGTTGTTGACATATCAATGTATGATCAGTGCATTTGCGGTACTTATAGCTTGCTCTCTGCCGCTGCAGGCGCCATGAATCAGACCAGAACGGAGCTTTTCTCCCGTCCATTGGCAGGCAGCGCATCCTTGCTCTCTGGCTCCACAATCGTGCGGCCAACGGCCTCGGCGACTCTACGCAGATTGCCCATCAACTCTGCGAATCGCTCCGGTTTGAGACTCTGGTCCCCGTCACTCAAGGCCGATTCGGGATCTGGATGCACCTCCAGAATCAGCGCATCAGCGCCGGCCGCGACCGCAGCCAGAGACATCGGCGGCACAAGTTCCCAATCGCCGGTCCCATGCGCGGGATCGGCCACGACGGGCAGGTGCGAGGCCCGCTTCAAAACGGGAACGGCGTTGAGATCGAAGGTGTTGCGGGTGGCGGTCTCATAGGTGCGGATACCGCGCTCGCACAGCATCACCTGCATATTGCCGTTGCTCAGAATGTACTCGGCGCACATCAACAGTTCCTGGATTTCACCGCTGATGCCCCGCTTGAGCATGACCGGCCGCTGCGCTTTGCCGACCGCCTGGAGCAGGCCATAGTTCTGCATATTGCGAGCGCCGATCTGCAGAATATCGACATATTCGGCCACCAGGTCAATGGCCTCGACCGTCATCACTTCGGAGATGACCGGCAGCCCGGTGATCTCTCTGGCTTCGGCCAGATACTTCAGTCCCTCTTCACCCAATCCCTGAAAGCTGTAGGGGCTGGTACGCGGTTTGAACGCCCCGCCGCGCAATACACTTGCGCCGGCCTCTTTGACGGCGATGGCGGTCTCGATGATCTGCTCGCGGCTCTCGACGCTGCACGGCCCGGCCATGACGACGACCTGATCACCACCGAAGCGGACGCCGCCCACATTGATGACGGTGCCTTCGGGGTTGGTGGCGCGGCTCGCCAGCTTGTACGGATCCTGGATGCGAACGGTTTTCTGCACGCCCGCCAACGCATCGAACGTGTCCCGCTGCACTTGGGTCAGATCGCCAACGAGGGCGATGACTGTGTGGTCCTCGCCGTAGATCGGTTGGGTCTGGGCGCCCAAGGACACGGCGCGTTGGATGACGTTGTTGATCTCGGCTGCGGATGCCTGAGGTTTCATTACGACGACCATTTGAATCTCCTATTCCATAGTTCCTGTTATGACCGATATGCCACGACTGGCCCGGAGCGCGCCTGCGCTTGATTCTACGCGCTTATCGTCAGCGCAACCTACGATCTAAATCTGCAACGTCGCCTCCTGGGCGATTCGCTCGTCGCTGGGTTGCGCCGCCGCGGGATAGCTGCCCAGCATCTTGACGAACGCCGCGCGGTTGAGCAGCCCCAGAACCGCGGCGCTACAGTCCGGCTCCTGCCAGTGGCCTTCGAAATCGAGATAAAATACATACTGCCAGGGACGGTTGCGGCGCGGGCGGCTCTCCAGCTTGACGAGATTGATATTGCGCTCGGCGAACTCGCCGAGACAGTTGTACAGCGCGCCGGGGCTATGCGGTGTCGCAAAGACAAGGGAGGTCTTGGAATCGGGTGCCTGGTCCGCATCGGCCTTGCCGATGACAAAGAAGCGGGTAAAGTTGTAGTGCAGGTCCTCGATACCCTGTTGGACGACTTCCAGGTTATAGATCTCCGCCGCCAACGCGCTGGCGATGACGCCAACATTCGGCTCTGGATGCTCGGCCAATTCCTTGGCGCTGCCGGCCGTGTCATACCAGGGAATGGCGACGTAGCCGTGGCGGTTGAGAAACCCTTCGCACTGCGCCAGAGCCTGCGGATGGCTGCGCACCTGCTCGATCTTTTCGCCATTGCCCGGCAATGTCAGCAGGCTGTGCCGCACGCGCAAAAGGATCTCCCCCTGCACGCGGAAATCATGATCCAGCAACAGGTCATAGGCCTTGTTGATGCTGCCGGCGAGCGAGTTCTCCACCGGCACGACCCCTACTGTGGCGCGCCCCTCTTCGACCGCCGTGAAGATCTCCTCAAACGTTCGACAGGGCAAGGTTTCGACATCGGCCCCGAACTGCTGACGGATGGCCTCTTCGGAGTATGCGCCTTGTTCTCCCTGAAATGCGGCAACTGTCATCGGACTGCTCCATTCTTGCGAACTGCGCGTACGAAGTGTTCCCTTTTGAAAGTTTTTTGGCGGAATTTCGTTCAATGCCAACATCAATACAAACAACTTTCAAATTCGCCCATTCGCCCCCGCTTGCACCGGCGAGGCATTGGCCCGTTCAACTCGCCAGTTGCTCGTCGATCCACCGGTTGAGTTCGTCTATATCGACCTCTGTGGCCAGGCTCTTGTCCGGGCGCAGAATTTGGGCTTCGTTCAGATAGATATGCTGAATTTCAGACTGCGGCGTGTCAGTATTCCAGTGTATCAGGATGCGAATGCAGAGTGGGACACTGTTCGGAACTTCCATCTCATGCCCGCACAGAAGCGGCACATCCATCCATCCCAACTGGCGGGCCGCCAGCGCCGGATACTGGCTGACCACATCGCGGGTCGTCGTGAAAATAGCGCTGGCTACGTCAATGGACTGTATGTCATTAAGACGAATCATCATTGCCAGTAGTTCGCGCGTCGCCCGCAAGACCTCTTCCGGCGTGTCCTCCTCAACTGTTGTCGCCCCCCGCACTCCTCGACAGATCACGGCTTTCTCCAATTTCCTTCGCTTGGGCTTATGCACAGTGGCCGGCGCAATCCCCTGGCGCAGTGGTCGATTTGTCTATCCTTTGCACCCGAAAGCTGCGGACACACGAACGCGTCAGAACTGCTTCGATACAACAAAAAAAGCGTGGAGATCGTCTCCACGCTTTGAGTGTCTTTACGTTGACTGCCCCTACACAGCCCAACGCTCCTCAGCAAGCGGAGACGGTTGGTTCACGCCAAAATAATAACCAAACCAAAAGTTGCCAAAAGAAAACCCGCGCCACTCATGGCGCAGGTTGCTGGACAACAGGATCTCCGCGGCGCTCGGCCCGTCCAACAGGTTGATCGGCAGAAGGGATTCATCCTCGCTGCGGATCAAATCGGCGATAGTCCTTGCCTCTTCGCGTCGTTCGGTACTCACTCTGTCGAATCGTCCTCGTTGCGGGGCGGTTGAGCCTTCATTTCGCACATTCAGTGCAAGAATATCACATTGAAAACCGATTGTCAATTCTTTCACAACAGAAATCAGCCAAATAGTGGATCACTCCCCCGATTCCTTGGGTAAGGAGCCGATCACTGGTCGGCCCGTTGCATCACGATGACATCAGAATCATAAGAATCCCAGTCCAGGATGACAACAGCTCTCATGGCGCCGTTCGGCGCGACCGCTTCATCCATTAGTTGCCCCGGCCATTCGACTATGGAAGGGAAGTTCAAGTACTGATCTTTCCGTTCCCAAGGGTAAAGAAACAAGAGAGGCCAACTGGGACCCATAGCAACGAAGTTCGGATCCTTTGCCCTCTGTTTCTCTTCTCCCGCACTTCTTGGACCGAACGTGCTAAAGGCTCCTGCTCGAGATTCAAATTCGTCCGGTAGCCTTTGAACCCGCCGCGGCTCGTCTCCCGCCGCCGGATCGTACATCCAAAATTCACCTTCATCTCTTCTGCAATATGAATGCCTGTCAGCTATGAAATAGTAGAGTTGATTGTCTTGGCTCCAACCAAGCAGCCTGGGTTCGCAGAAATCGACCACGCAGCCCCCCATAATGAGGCGAAATTGTGCCCGCCGGACTGCGCCTGCCAAGATACTTTTGGGCTGTGTAAGCCAATTCACCTCATACCCTTGCGGCGCCTCGAAAGACTCCAGCGTGTTGTACGAGCCATACTTTAGCGGCACAGCGAGTGGCGCGATCACGAGAATACCTAGAGGAAAACAGGAAATCGCCCTCGCGATCCGCCCTCGTTGAGAAACTATCCAGAGCAATGTACAAGCTGACAATCCAATAACCCAAATAACCAGAAACGAAGTTTGACTCGAGTAAAACGCTTCTGACGGGGGCTGGTAAAGCAGGTAAAGGAGTAATCTCCGTTCCATATGGTCGACGACCAGCCCCCACGGCGAGACAAAGGGCTGCAGAAGCCAGGGGCCATAGATTCCCGCCAGCAAGGGAACAAACAGGACCCACATTGTGACCCGAAGGATCCTTGGCGGTCTCGGCAACACCTTGTTGATCGGTACGGGGAATTGCATTTGCTCTACCTCTCGACAATCCTGATTGTCCCCTGCAAGGGCGTCAGGACTTCGACGCGTCCAAGCAATAGTAGCGCATCACTGAATACTCCCGCTGCTGAAATCATTCGCACAGAATGCGAGTCTATAGCAAGGCCGTTCGTTTACTCCTTTTGAAGGGCGTCGATCACGGGTCAGCCCGCCGCATCACGATGACATCGAAAGGAGCGTAGATACTGTCCTGGATGACAGCCGCTCTGAACAGGCCCCACACGATCAGCCCAGCGGTACAGAGCAGAAAGAACCAGAACGCCCCGCTAAACGCCGGATTCAGAAAATCGGTCAGCAGCACGAACGGGCCGAGTACAGTCCAGATTGGGCGCAACTGCTCCGGCGTTTCAGCAATCAGCCATCTGCCATAGACAGATAGCAGAAGAAGGAACAGCAAGAACCACACGGCGCCGCGCACAAGCCTGCGGTTGCCCGGCAAACGCTTGTTGAGCGGTAACGCGTCAATCATGATCACTGTCCTCCTGTTGATATAACCTGACACGCCACTTCGTCAGAACCACTCAAAAAATCGTAAGCCTCGAATACAAGCCGCGATTCTGCCGTAATTCCAGGAATATCTCCAACAAGCGTAATCGTGTTCGCTTGCGTGGACACCTCAATGCCGGCATCATCAAGGGATCTGGAACCGTCTCTATATCTTTCCCAGGTATTGGCTTCCACTTTGGACTCTATGGTTTCGACGACATCGCCGCCGCTTTCTGAAGGGGGCACAAAATAACGGGCGGACAGAGTGTAGTCGATCCCGGAGTCGCCTGTTTCCCGGCTATCGTCTATGTCAATCGACACCTCCCAACTGTACTCCAAAACGCTTGCCTGCATACCGGTTCGATTAAATGTCAGCGATTCCGGCACGTCCTTGAGTTGGAACACGGCCGTCAGAGTTTCGCCGGACAGCGTTGTACTGACTCCGGTAATGTCTATGTGCGCCGCGAGGGCATGTGAGGTGTCAACGGTTACAGTTTGACCCGGCATGATTATGGCCTCATCAGAATCGCACTCAACGGGCGCCGTGCCCGGACTCTGCCAGTTGTGACACCCTACCATATCTATTCCACCCAGATAATCCCTTGCCATGAATGCAAGGCGCGAATCTGCTGTGATTCCGGGAACATCCCCTGTGAGTGTTATTGTGCCTGCATCAACTGATACATTCATGCTGGCGCTGAAGAGAGACGAGGTGCCTCCATCTGGACCGACTTTCCACGTATTCGCATGCGCTTTATCCTCGATTGGGACTGCCTTATTGCTGCCGCTTTCTCCTGGTTGGACATAGTACAGGGCGGAAAGAGTGTGTTCAAATCCACCAAAACCAGTCTCCTGGTTATTGTCCAGATCAATTGACACTTCCCACATGTACTCTACGTAGCCTTCCTCTATGCCCTTTCGATTGAATGTCAGGCTCTTTGGAACGTCCCTCAGATGGAACACGACCGTCAGCGTTTCCCCGGACAAGGCTGTGCTGACTTGGGTGATGTCTATATGGGCAGCCAATTCGTCTGAGACTTCGTCGGTCACGGTTTGTCCCGGCGCAATCATGGCTTCTTCAGTGTTACACTGGTTGGACGCTGAAGTCGAAATCGAGCCGGGAGCCACATTGAAACACTCTCCTACCTCATCTTCATCACTCGCGAAACACAGTGGAGGTGGATCCGGAGTGGCAGAAAGAGCCGCAAACTTTTCGCTGCAATCGACTTTTGCCACGGGAGATTCATCCTGATTCGTCGCCCTGGTATATTCACCCGTCGCCGTGACGTCAGAACGCAGTACATTTGCAGCCGCCAAGAGAGGGAAGTCGATGTGCTCCCGACTTCTGTATTCTTCCGCATTCGTTTCGATCAGCCTTGCCAGCTCCCCCCTGTCTTCGAGGCATGATCGATCGGCCTCCAGGAAGAAATTCATATAGAATGCCGTCGCCCCATCCGTTCGGGAGCCTGCCTCCCAGAATTTCATCATTCTACTTGCGTCATCACGAGCAATCGCGTCCTTCGCCCAGGCGCGCAGCCACCTGTCATCGACCGACAGATCTCCACAATAGACTATAATTTCACTGCCGGAACCATCGTAGATCATGTAAAAAACCTCTTCCCGATCAGGTTCGCACGGTTGATATGGGGGGTCTGGAACCGGCGTGGAGATGAGAGCCGGTGTGGGGATAAGCGCCAAGGCTGCCGGTTCAACTGTGCAGCCGGATAGCAGCAATATCACAACGAGCAGGAACAAGATCTGCTTCATCATTTTTGCATCCTCCTGGAACGAGGACTCAGCATTTCCTCACTCCAAATGTTATTACAGTAGCAAAACCTGTCAAAATTCCAGAAACAGAAAGGGACATGCCCAGATCGGGGGAGCGTCTCTTGCTGCCTCCGGGCAACTCTGACTGCGGGATGCGCCCGTCCTGGCTACTGTTCGTGGTACTCAAGGAAGCCGAAAGCCCTTTTTTCGCAGCCGCCTCACCTGATTGGCGATGGAATCTGACCGATCAGTCGCCTTGCATATCTGTTTCTGTTCCCCGAAAATAACAACTGAGGCGTTAGATTGAACATCGGGTCAGCAGTTGGCATCGAACGCCACAGCGCGCCGACAACGCTTTCCGTGTCATAAACACTCCCAGGAGGAGACGCATGCAGAGTCCATTCTCATTGCAGGGCAAAGTAGCATTGGTTACAGGCGGCAACGGCGGCATCGGCCGCTCGATCGCGTTGGGATACAAGGCGATGGGCGCGACGGTCATTGCCAGCGGGCGCAATCCGGACAAGAACGCGGCCGTGGCGCAGGAGTTGGGCGACGGCCACGAAGTCATAACGCTGGACGTGCGCGACGAAGAGGCGGTCGATCAGGCAGTCGCGGCCATCGTCGAGAAGCACGGCAGGCTCGACATCCTCGTCAACAACGCCGGCATCGCCCGCCGCACCGATATCCTGGACATGGACACGGAGGACTGGCATGCGGTCATCGACACGCATCTGAACGGCGGTTTCTACTGCGCCAAGGCCGCGGCCAAAGCGATGGTCAACGGCGGCAACGGCGGCAAGATCATAAACATTGGCTCGATGTACTCGCTGCTCGGCCCGCCCAACGTCACCAACTACGCCGCAGCCAAGACCGGACTCCTCGGCCTGACGCGCGGACTGGCCGTCGAACTGGCAGTTCACAACATCCAGGTCAACGCGCTGCTGCCGGGCTGGCACAAGACCGACATTAACCGCGACCTGCTCGACGGGCCGCTTGGCGAGGAGATTCGCCACAAGACGCCGGCCCGCCGCCTGGGCACCGCCGATGATCTGGCGGGCGGGGCCATCTTCCTCGCCTCCGACGCGGCCGAATTCGTCACCGGCACCACGTTGGTTGTGGATGGCGGCTATTCGATTATGGACCGCCAGTGGGCAGATTGAATCCGTCCAATCGGATCGGGTATAATGCGGTCAACACGACACGCCGGTTACAGGGTAAGGAGGACAGACATGGCCGTATCGACACTCGAACGCCAGACCGCGGCTCCCGCCGTCGAGCAGAAGCCGCCCGCGCCGCCCCTGAACAACGGCGACCGGCTCACGCGCGCCGAGTTTGAACGCATTTACGCGGTCCATCCCGAAATCAAGAAGGCGGAACTCATTGAAGGAGTCGTCTATATGCCTTCCCCCGCTCGTTACCGCGAACATGGCAAACCACATTTCGACGCAATTGTCTGGATAGGCACATATTGCGCCGCCACCCCAGGTGTGGAAGGCTGTGATAACACAACGCTGCGCCTTGACTTCGAGAATGAACCCCAGCCCGACGTTCTCTTGCGCCTGCCGCAGGAATACGGTGGCAGTTCCCAGGTTGGAGAAGACGGCTACCTGGAAGGCGTACCGGAACTGATCGTCGAAGTGTCCGCCAGCAGCGCCAGCTATGATCTGAATCAGAAGAAGCGGGTCTACGCCCGCAACGGCGTGCCGGAGTACATCGTCTATCTCGCCTATGAGCAGCGCATCATCTGGTTCATTCTGCGCGACGGCGTCTATGAAGCGCAGCAGCCCGACGCGAACGGCGTGCTCAAGAGCGAACGCTTCCCCGGCCTGTGGCTGCTGCCGGACGCTTTGCTGTCCGGGGAGTTGGCCCAAGTGCTGGAAACGCTGCAACAGGGGCTTGCATCGCAGGAACACAAGGCATTCAGCGCCGAACTCACCAGTCGTCTCAAGGAGGCCACATGAATCTCGCAACCCCGGAAAACCTGGCGGTCCTCGACCATCTCTTGACCACCACCCGCTCCGTGCGCAAGCGGCTGGATCTGACCCGCCCCGTCGAACGCGAGGTCATCGAACAGTGCCTGGAGATCGCGGGCCAGGCCCCCAGCGGCAGCAACCGCCAGGGCTGGCACTTCGTCGTCGTGACCGACGAGGAAAAGAAGCTCCGCATCGCCGAACTCTACCGGCAGGCGTGGTACGGCTACAACGCCACGCGCTCGGCGGCCAGCGGCCCGGCCCAGACCGCCGAGGAAAAGCAGATGCAGCGCGTGATCAGCTCCGCCCGCTATCTGGCCGACCACTTGCAGGATGTGCCTGTCCTCGTGATCCCCTGCATCGAAGGACGCGCGGATGACCCGGCGCCGGCTTCCCAGGCCGGTCTCTACGGTTCGATCCTGCCCGCCGCCTGGTCGCTGATGATGGCGCTGCGAGCCAGAGGACTCGGCGCCGCCTGGACGACTCTGCACCTGCAACATGAGCGGGAGGTCGCCGAAATGCTCGGCATCCCGGACGACATCACCCAGGCCGCGCTGCTGCCGGTCGCCTACTTCAAAGGCGATGACTTTCGCCCGGCCACGCGCAGGCCGATTCGCGACAAAACCTATTGGAACAATTGGCAGACCGAATGAAACTTGTCGCCGATATTCATCTGCACTCCCACTATTCACGCGCCACCAGCAAAAACCTGACCTTTGAGCACCTGTGGAAATGGGCGCAGCTCAAAGGCGTGCAGGTCGTGGCCTCGGGCGATATCGCCCATCCGGGTTGGCTGGCGGAGCTTCAGACGAAGCTGGAGCCGGCCGAAGACGGACTGTTTCGACTCAAATCGGAACACGCCGCCACCGTCGCCGACGAGGTGCCCCCATCCTGCCGGGGGACTGTGCGCTTCCTCATTGGCGGCGAGATCAGCAATATCTACAAAAAGTACGACCGCACACGCAAAGTACACAACGTCGTCTTCGCCCCCTCGTTGGAGGCGACCGCTGTCCTCCAGGCCGAACTGGAAAAGATCGGCAACATCCGCGCCGACGGACGTCCGATCCTAGGCCTGGACAGCCGCGACCTGTTGGAGATCGTGCTGGAGGTGGACGACCGCTGCCATCTGATTCCCGCTCATATCTGGACACCCTGGTTCTCCGTCCTCGGCTCCAAGTCCGGCTTCGATTCGCTGGAGGAGTGCTTCACCGATCTGACGCCCCACATCTTCGCGGTCGAGACCGGTCTCTCCTCCGATCCGCCGATGAACTGGCGTGTCTCCTGGCTGGATGACTACACGCTTATCTCCAACTCGGACGCGCACTCGCCGCCAAAGCTGGCGCGCGAGGCGACCCTCTTCGATACAGAACTGTGCTACGATGCACTGTTCGACGCGCTGCGGAGCGGCGATCCCGCGCAGTTCCTGGGCACTATCGAATTCTTCCCGGAGGAGGGCAAATATCACCTGGACGGCCATCGCAAGTGCGGGATCTGCTGGGAGCCGGTCACGACGGTTGCCAACGAGGGGCGCTGCTCGAACTGCGGCAAGCCGGTGACGGTCGGCGTTTACCACCGCGTCGAGCAGTTGGCCGACCGTGCGCCCGGCGCGCGGTCGGCCTCGGCTGCGCCTTTCGCCAGCCTCATCCCCCTGCCGGAGGCGCTGAGCGAAATTCTCGGCGTCGGCCCCAACTCCAAGCGTGTGCAGACTGAGTATATGCGCCTGTTGGGGCGGCTGGGACCGGAGTTGACGATTTTGCGGGAGCTTCCGCTGGAGGAGATCGGCGCGGCCGGCGGCCCTCAGTTGGCGGAGGGAATTCGCCGCATGAGAGCCGGCAAGGTACACGCGCAGAGCGGCTACGATGGCGAATATGGCGTGATCCGCATGTTTGACGGCGAGGCTGATCTGCTCTCATCATTTCAAATCGGAATGTTTGTAGACGAGCAGCCTTCACCACAAAAGCCCTCAAACGCTGAAAAGCAGGAACCGTCACAGCCGCCGGATGATGGGTCGATCCTGCCGACACCAAAGCCGCAAGCCGCAGTTCAGAACTTCACTTTGGAGGAGGCAGGTCAGTACAGTCTTGGGATCGAATCTGCGGCCCCGCAGCACGTGTCGGACTTGCTCGAGCAGCTCAACCCGGCACAGCAGACCGCGGCCACGCACACAGAGACGCCGCTGGCAATCGTCGCCGGGCCGGGTACTGGCAAGACCCGCACACTGACCGTGCGCATCGCCCATCTTATCGAGAACGTAGGAGCGCCGCCGTCGTCGATCCTGGCGGCGACCTTTACCAACCGGGCGGCCGAAGAGATGCGGGAACGGCTGACCGACCTGCTGCGCGCAGAGCGGTCGGCCCAGGTCACTGTCGGCACATTTCATCAGTTGGGGGCCGGTCTGCTCCAGGAGTTCGGCGAGGCGATCAGCATACCTCAGACATTCACAATTCTCGCCGGGGAGGACCGGCGCCTGCTGCTGCAACGCGCCTGCCCGGAGTTGTCGGCCAGGGAGTTGCGGTCGGCGCTGGAGGAAATCTCGGCGCGCAAGAACGGGTTGGCGATCGAGTCCCCGACCGGCGATGCCGTCTGGGAACGCTACCACGCTGCGCTCGCCGAGGCCGACGCGCTCGATTTCGATGACCTCATCTTGCGCGCAGTGCAACTGCTGGAGACCGATGCCGCCATTCTTCAGACGGTCCGGGCGCGCTTTCGTTGGATCTCCGTGGACGAATATCAGGACGTGAACGCGGCCCAGTACCGGTTGTTGCGTCTGCTGGCCGCGGGTGGCGCAAATCTGTGTGTCATCGGCGACCCGGACCAGGCGATTTACGGCTTTCGCGGCGCGGATCACCGCTATTTTCTCTCCTTCGCCGAGGATTTTCCCGGCGGACAGCGGCTTCATCTCGAACGCAACTACCGTTCAGCCCAAGCGATTCTGGACGCGGCCGCGCAGGTGATCTCCCACAATCCCGACCGCCAGGCAACGGCACTGATCGCCGACTTCGCTGAGCAGGTCAAATTGGATGTCTACCGCGCGCCCACCGATAAGGCCGAAGCCGAGTATGTCGTCCATCAGGTAGAGCAGATGGTGGGCGGGGTCAGCTATTTCTCGCTCGATTCGGGACGGGTGGACGACGATGGTCTGCCCGAAGAACGCTCTTTCGGCGATTTTGCCGTCCTCTACCGGCTCAATGCCCAGGCCAGACTGCTGGAGGAGGCCTTTGACCGCTCCGGCATCCCCTTCGAGACGATCGGTGGCATGGCGCTGACCGAGCAGAAGCCAATCCGGGGGATCATGGCGCTTCTGTGGCTGACACAGACGCCGGACAGTTCCGTCCACTGGCAGCGGCTCCTGATGGACAGGAAGGGGGCGCTTTCTGAAGAACGTGTGGCCGAACTGGTGGCGGCCCTGGCCGCAAATGGCTCCGCTTCCGTGTCACAGCGGATTCAGGCCGCAGCAGCAGGATGGGCCAGGCTGCGCGGCGCCAAATACAGCGACACTGAACAGGAGCGCATCGACCGTCTGCGACGCCGGGCCGCGCCGCTACGCGACCGCCTTCAAGATTTTCTGACGATGATGGCGCTACAGAGCGAGGCGGACCAGTACGATCAGCGGGCCGATCGAGTGACGCTGATGAGCCTCCATGCCTCAAAGGGGTTAGAGTTCCCGGTCGTGTTTATCGTCGGCTGCGAAGAGGGGCTGCTGCCCTATCTGCCGCCCAATCGGGAGATCAGGACGGACGAGGAGCGGAGGCTGTTCTACGTGGGCATGACGCGCGCCCAGCGGCGGCTGATCCTCACGCACGCCGGTCGGCGCTTTCTGTTCGGCCAGCCGATGCAGAACCGCGTGTCGGGCTTCGTCACCGACATCGCCGCGGCCCTGCAAGAGGTACGGCAGGCGCAGCCGCGTCGCGAGCGTCAGAAGGCCGAGGATCGGCAACTTTCGTTGTTCTGAGAATGGGGAAGGGGCGCGGCAACCCCGCCCTCGCAAGTTCTACCAGGCCGATGCCCCGTCCAGTGCCTTCAGCTGCTCGGCGGTCAGGCGCACATCCAGCGCCGCCAGGCTGCCCTGCAACTGCTCGACCGTATTCGCGCCAACAATCGGCGCGGTCATCCCCGGCCTGGCCAGCAGCCAGGCGAGTGAAACCGCCAGCGGCGGCGTGTCGAGTTCATCGGCCACAGCCCGCACCGCGTCCAGGACTCTCCAACCGGCGTCATTGAAGTAGCGACTGCGCACGCTCTCCGCCCGCACGCTGTCCGTGTCGCGCCCCCGGCTGTATTTGCCCGTCAGAAAGCCGCCGCCCAGCGGGCTGTAAGGGATGATCGCGATGCCGTAAGCCCGGCAGACATCCGCCAACTCCTGCTCAAACTCGGCCCGATGCACAAGATTGTAGTGGGGCTGAATCGAACTGTAGCGGGCCAGCCCGTGCTTATCGCTCACCCACAGCGCCTCCATCAGCCGCCAGGCGGGATAGTTGCTACAGCCTATGTAGCGCACTTTGCCCTGCTGCACCAGGCGATCCAGCGCCTCCAACGTCTCGTCGATTGGGGTTCCTGCGTCATAAGAATGGGTCTGATACAGGTCGATGGTATCGCTTTGCAGGCGGCGCAACGAGGCGTCACAGGCGTCGACGATATGCCTGCGGCTCAGCCCCTGATCGTTCGGCCCCGGCCCCATCTGTCCGCGCACTTTGCTGGCGATGATCATCTGGCTCCGTTTGCCCCTGGCCTGCATCCAGCGCCCGATCACCTCTTCGCTGACTCCCCCTTCATTGCCTTCCACCCAACGGCTGTATACGTCAGCGGTGTCGATGAAGTTCCCGCCCGCTTCGGCAAACGCGTCCATCACCGCGAAACTCGTCTTCTCGTCGGCTGTCCAGCCGAACTGCATCGCCCCCAGGCAGAGCGGTGAAACCTTCAGACCGGTGCGCCCCAGGCGGCGATATTCCATAGCGCTCATTGCTCAACTCCTCTCAGCATTCTCTCATCTCCCACCCGGCGCGTGACGCGGCGGGAGTCTAATTCCTCCAACAACGCTTGTGCGTACTTGCGGCTGGTATCCAGCAGATCACGCACATCGGCCAGTGTAATCGCCCCATTTGCCCGCGCCAGGGCGATGATCCGCTCCGTGGCCGCGGCGAAATCCTCCTGGCGAAAGTAGACCGAACCGGGCAGCCGCGCCAGGACCTGCCGCTCCACCAGCGACTCCAACAGTTCCTCATCGCCATGCAAGAGCTTTAGCGTTTCGATGGCGTTGGGGGGGCTGAAAGGCGCGGCGGCGTAGGCGCGTAGGGCGCGATCGACCGCCTGCTGCTGGTCGGGCGAATAGTGGATCGTGTGGGACAGAAGCCGGACTGTACTCTCTTCACCGAACGCAAACCCGTCCGCCTGCGCCTGTATGATCAGATCGTTGAAGGCCCGCTGCGGCAGTTCCTTGCGCACGCCCCCGGCGCCCACAACGCGCAAGCGGCTGCGCGCCTCGCTGCGGGACATACCCTGGCGCAACGGATTCTGACTATGGAACGTGCCAAGTAGCAGTTGCATATCCGCCACGATCTGCTGATAGGCCGAGGCGCTGATCAGCAATCGCTGGTCGTCCAGCCCTCGCATCAGGCCATCGTCGAGAAGCTGGCGGATGGCCGCGCCCGCGATCTCTCTGTCAAGACCGCTGGCGGCGATCAGTTCCTGCTCGGAAAGCAGCGGCTCCCGTTCCAGACTTTGCAACACGATCTCATCAGGCCTCCCTTGGGCCAGCGTTTCCAGTTTGGCGGCAACTGTCCCATCGAAGCGTCGATAACGCCGGCGGGGATGCGGGTCGAGGACTTCGCCGCCGCCGAGCGTTAGGCTGGGCGAGGGTTGGCGCAGAATGAAGCGATCTCCCGCCGCGACGAGAACGGGCTGTTCCAGGCGCAGTTGCAGCCAGCCCTCCTCGCCGGGCAACAGTTCATCCGTCGCCAGCAGCCGCGCATGGGCCGGCGTTTCCGTTGCGCCGCTGAAGAAATCAAGGCCCATATTGTGGCGCAGCGGCTTGGGCGCGTCTGCGAGCAGCCGAAAGGAGACATCGAGCAGACGCGTCGCGCGCAACGTTCCCGGCGCCACCACAACCTGCCCGCGCTGTATCTCATCAGTGGCGACGCCGCTGAGATTCAGCGCCACGCGGCTGCCCGGCAGGGCGCGTTCAATGCTCTGTTTGTGGCTTTGCAGCGCGCGCACGCGGCCCGACGGCCCGTCCGGGAGAACATCAACCGGATCGCCCACCGAAAAGTGGCCGTCGCTCAACGTGCCGGTCACGATCGTGCCGAAGCCGGGCAGGCTGAAGATGCGGTCGATGGGCAAGCGGGGGCGGCCGCGATCGCGGCGGGGCGGCAACGCCGTCAGTCTACCGGCCAGCGCCGCACGTAGATCATCCAGTCCAACACCGGTCTCCGCGCTCAGGCGCACGATCGGCGTGCCTTCCAGGCTGGTGCCGATCAGAATGTCCTGGATGTCCAGTTCGATCAGATCCAGCCATTCGGGTTCATCGATCAGGTCGGTCTTAGTCAGGGCGACCAGGCCATCGGGGAGCGCAAGCAGGTCCAGGATGGCAAGATGTTCACGGGTCTGGGGCATGACCCCCTCGTCGGCGGCTATGACGAGGACGGCGGCATCGACACTGCCGACACCGGCCAACATGTTCTTGATAAAGTCGATATGGCCGGGCACATCGACAATGCTTATCGATTCCTGCGAGCCGTCGGGCATCGCCAGATCCATCCAAGCGAAGCCCAGCACGATCGTCAGCCCGCGGCGTTTCTCTTCTTCCAGTCGGTCGGGGTGAATTCCGCTCAAGGCCTGGACCAACGTCGACTTGCCGTGGTCCACATGCCCCGCTGTGGCGATGACCCGCATCAGGCGCGGTGCGGTGTTGGCTCACCGGACACGATACTGGCGGTGCGGTGCGTATTGTTGTTCTGGCGGGCGTAGAGTTCGGCGGTGCGGCGCTGCTTATGCCACTCTTCTTCCAACTCTTTCATGGTTTCGTCTCGCTCCTCCAGAGACGATTGCAGGCCGTCGAGCCAGAACTGGGCTGCGCTGATGTAGCGGGCGCCATACTGCTCTTGCAGCTTCCAGAGCAGGCGCAGCATCTCCTCATGCGTGCGCAGGTCGTGCAGAATCGGCGGGAGATGATCCAACAACTCCTTATTGTGCTTCTCCTGCTCCCTCCACAGATGCTCCTGGCGCAGATCGTCGCGACGGCTCTTCTTGTCGAACTCCTCCTGGAAGTCATCAATCTCGCGACGCATGCGCTCTTCGGCCAGTCGTTGCAACTCTTGCACTTGAACTTGATCGCGGCGAATGGTTTCCTGGAATTCCGAAATCGTGTTGGCGGCTCGGCGAGCGGTTTCGATGGTCTGGGCGAACGACTGGATCCGCTCTTCATTCTTGCTGACAACGTTCTGCTGATCATCTATATGTTCCTGCCAGCGGTTGAGCACCTGCAAGCGCTCCACGACCTCGATCCGCAGCCGTTCCATGAATTGCTGCTGCTCTTCCCTCACCTCACCGAAGACCGGCCGCCAGCGCTCGATTTCGGCGCTCATACGGCGATCGGCATCCTCCAGAATGGAAAAGCGTCCGCTGAACGCTTCAGTGCGTTTGAAAAGCTCTACAGTCTCTTGCTGCAATTGGGCGATTCGTTTGGCGTCACCAGTGCGCTGGTCGGCCAAAAAGGGAATCTGGCGCGTACGCTCTTCAATGGCTTTGACAAGCAGATTGATCTGGTTGCGGCCCTCCATAATCATGTCGACCAGGCGTTCTTCTTCGCCTTTGCGCAGCTCCACCGCTTCCTCGATGCGGCCGATGCGGGGCAGTTCCCGGCGCACTTCGCTAATCTCCCGCGAGAGCGCCTCCCTGTCTGCCAGACGGCCGCGCTCGTATTCACGCGCAGCCTGCGCACGAACCTCGTCGCCGCGGTCCAGCATCAGCCCGAACTCCTGCTTGACGGCCTCTATCTGCTGTTCCAGTTGGGTGAAGCGGCCCAGTTGCGCGTTCGTAGTCGCCAGACGCCCTTCCAATTCCTGGATGCGTCGAGCCTGCTCAACACTGTCTCCTGCCTGGCTCTCAATCTGCTGTTGCAGGCGGGAGATCTCTGCGCGGTCGCGCCGGTGCTCCTCATCGAGCCAAGTGACCATTTGGGCTAGTTGGGCAGTATCCATTTTTTTCTCTTCCTGCGTCTTATGCTACGCATAGCACGAACCGATCGGCACACCCGCCCGGCGAACCGACTCCACTTCCGGGGGATGCCCTATCCGACCTGCCGCCGGGTACACATCCTACCCCGTAGCCGCCCGGCCCAGCGGACATCCTGGGACGGGGATTATACCATTTGCAAGACAGTGTCGACAAACAGCCGCGCGCCAAACCCTGGACAGTTCAAGCAACTTTTTGAAGGTTTTTTGTTTTGGCGCCGCTCCCGAATTCTCTTCCGCCAAAAAACCTTCAAACCCCTCGGTCGCGAGCGAGAATCTTCGGCCCGAATCGGCGCGCTTGGTGGCCCGAAAGCGGCCCTCAATTTACTGAATAGTGCTTGACCGCAACCGGATCCAACTCCAGACCCAGGCCGTGCTTGTTCGGATCCGGGGACCAAACGCTGTTCTGCGGCTCGTCAAAGGAGGTGTAGATGATGCGGTCCGCCGCTTCCACAGTGCCCAGACACTCAACGATTTTCAAGTTAGGCGTAGCGCAGGCCAGATGCAGATGGACGAGTTGATAGGCATGTGGGGCCACCGGCAGGTTGAAGGCATGGGCCAGATGCGCGACCTTCATCCACTCGGTTATGCCCCCTACGCGGCCTACATCGGGCTGCACAATATCGGCGCCGCCGCGGGCGATGAGGTCGCGGAAACCGTACTTGGTGTATTCATGTTCACCCGTCGCTACGGGGATGTCGATGGCTTTGGCGACCGCGGCCAGCCCGTCAATGTCATCGGCCAGAACCGGCTCCTCAAACCAGCCTACATCGTACTCTTCAAATATCCGGGCCATCCGAATCGCCTGCTTGGCGTAGTAACCGTTGTTGGCGTCAATGAAGATCTGCACGTCGGGGCCAACCGCCTCTCGCACTGCGGCCAATCGGGCCACGTCCTCCTGTTCACTCTGGCCGAAGTCCTTACCGACTTTCATCTTCACGGCCTTCATGCCCCGCTCCACATATCCGCACTGCTCCGCCACCAACTCGTCCAGTGAAAAGTGGGTCCAGCCACCGCTGCCGTAGACCGGAACCGTCTCCGTATACGGCCCCAGCAGTTGATAGAGCGGCGTCTCGTAGTATTTGGCTTTCAGGTCCCAGAGCGCGATATCCACGGCGGAAAGCGCGCTGAAGGCAAGCCCCTTGCGACCGACGCCGCGAATCGCCCAGAACATCTCGTCCCACAGCTTCTCGATGTGCAGGGCGTTCTGACCGAGCAGGATCGGCTTGAGCGTGCGTTCGATTACCTCGCGCGCCGCGGTCGTCCCGCCGCCCAAGCCCAACCCGACCAGGCCCTGATCCGAATAGACATGGACGAAACATTGGCTGCGACCCTGTACGATATGGCGAATTGTGGCATCCTTAAATCCCGGCAGGTGGGGAAGAGACAGCACCGTTGTCTTGATATCCTGAATAATCATCGAGAATCTCCTGCTTACGTGTTTGGCTTTCAGACTGACAGTTGGTATTATCCCACAGGTTCGGAAAATCCGGCTGTGCCGTGAAGTCGTTGCCGCCCGTCAAGTCAGAGCCTGCATTCACATTAGTCTTATGAACAAAATCGAATTAGGATCGGTCGTACAGGTGGGAATCGTCGTGCGCGATGCGCTGGCCGCGGCCAACGCGTGGACAGAACGCTTTGCATTAGAACCGGCTCAGGTGGTGGTTTGAAGGTTTTTTGGCGGAAGAGAGTTCGGGAGCGGCGCCAAAACAAAAAACCTTCAAATTGGCCGCCGGAAGGCAGCGACCTGGACGCGCAGTCTACCTTTCGCGGAAGGCCAGGAAACTTTCGCATGAGGCTGGCCTTCATCGAAACCGGAGCGGTGCAGATCGAGTTTATCGAGCCGCTCGAAGGCGACAACATCTATTCCGAGTTTCTGGAAGAGAAGGGGGAGGGATTGCACCACCTGCTGTTTCGCGTGGCCGACCCGACGGGGGTTGCGCAGGAGTTGGCAGTGGACGTCACCCAAAGCGGCGGTTCAACGCTCGACCCAGGGGCGGTGTGGGCCTATCTGGATACGGAGAAAATCCTGGGCACAATCATTGAACTGAAAACAAAGCGAGAAGCGGAGGGTTGAGAAAGCACTTGACCACATACGCCGGGGCTGCTACAATGCGCTACATATATCTTCCCCGACGCAGGTTGCCCCGGACAGCCATGACCCGTAGGCGGCGGGCAGTAGTTCCCTGCACTGTCACGACCCGGAGGGCGCACAAGCGCAACGTTTCCCGCTGACAAATCGTTGAGAATATGCAAGTTGGCATTGACGCCCGGCTCATTTATCATCAGCCGGCAGGTATCAGCCGCTATACAAAGCATCTCATTGAAGAGCTTGCGCTGCTAGACCGGGAAACAACGTATACAGTTTTCCAACACCGCAAACATCGGGAACCGATGGCGACAGCGCCCAATTTTCTTCGATGCACCTTGTTCACGCCCGTCCACACGCGCGTTGAACAGCCAATGCTTGCCGCGGAGTTGTCTTTCCATTCGCTGGACTTGCTCCACAGCACAGACTTTATCCCTCCCCTCTACAGCAAGATCCCTTCGGTCATCACCGTCCACGATCTCGCATTCCTGCGCTGGCCCCACTTTCTGACCGAGTCCCACGCAGCCTACTACAGCCAGATCGATCGGGCCGTGCGCCATGCCCAGCACATAATCGTGCCCAGCGAGAGCACCAAGAACGATGTCGTCGGCCAGTTGGGAGCGTCGCCCAAGAAGATCAGCGTCATCTACGAGGCCGCGGCCTCCCTCTACCGCCCGCTGCCCAAAGCGCAATGCCGTGCGGCCATGCAAGCGAAATACGGCATCCCGGAAAAATACGTCTTCTTCGTCAGCACAATAGAACCGCGCAAGAACATCGGCGGCCTCCTGAACGCCTTCCACTATCTCCGCGAACATTACAACGTGGAGGACGTCGGCCTTGTGCTGGCAGGGAAACCCGGCTGGCTGTATGAGGAGGTCTACCGCAGAGTCGAAGAGCTTGATCTCAAACAGAGCACCTTCTTCGTAGGCCGTGTGCCGGATGAGGATCTGCGCCAAATGTTTGTCGGGGCGCGCTGCCATGTGCATCCTGCATTCTACGAGGGGTTCGGCCTCTCCCCGCTGGAAGCAATGGCCTGCGGCACACCGACAATTGTCGGAAACACCAGCAGCATGCCGGAAGTGGTCGGCGATGCCGGGCTGATCGTCGATCCCTCCGACTGGAAAGAGATCGCCGTCGCCATCCACCGCCTTCTGACCGACGACGAACTCCACCAGGAACTTTGCCAGAAGGGCTTGCAGCGGGCATCCGTATTCAGTTGGAGCCGGGCCGCGGCCGAAACGCTCGCCGTCTATCGAATGGTGTGCGACAGGACGGCGGTTCCGGCCGCGCCGGCGCACCACTCTTCAGCCTGACGCGCGGCAATGAAACTCCTCCTCCTTACACCCCAATCCCCGGTCCCCCCCAGGCAGGGAACAACCCTGCGCAACTACTACCTGCTCCGCCATTTTGCCGCCAAACACGAAGTGCATCTCTTCTCCTGCCTGGCGCCCAGCGACAACCATTGGCCCGATCCTCAACTGTTGCAGATGTGCCCCCGGGTAGAGAGTTTCCGGCAGCCTGAGCGAACTCCGAGCCGCCGTTTGCAGGACTCGCTGCTGGCAGGCAAGCCGGATATGGCGCTGCGCCTCGTGCAGGATCACGCCCACTCGATTCTGCAAAGAATGTTGGCTGAGGAGAGCTACGATCTAGTCCAGATCGAAGGCATAGAGATGGCCCCCTATGGCTTTCAGATCCTGCAAACGGCTGGACGCAGGCCACCGGTCGTTTTCGACAATCACAACGCTGAGTTCTTGTTGCAGAAGCGAGCCGCCATGATGGACGCCCGCCGCCCTTCCCGCTGGCACGCCGCCTGCTATAGCCTCTTGCAGTGGCAGAAGTTACATCGTTACGAGCGGGCCTTCTGTCAGGCTGTGGATGGAATCGTTGCCGTCAGCGAGCTGGATCGGCAGGCGCTGGCCTCGTTAGCGCCCCGGCACCCCATCGTCAACGTACCCAACGGTGTCGACATCGCCCGCTATGTGCCCCAACCGCTGCCCTCGGCAAGCCCACCCACGCTGGTCTTTACGGGGAAAATGGATTACCGCCCCAATGTGGATGCGATGCTCTGGTTCGGGTTACAGGTGCTGCCCCGCATTCGGCGGCAGATGGCCGTGCGCTTGCAGATCGCCGGCATGTCGCCCCATCCCAGGCTGGACAGACTGCGCGCGTTGCCGGACGTGGAACTGACCGGAGCGGTCGAGGACATTGTGCCCTACATTCACGGCTCGGCGATCTATCTTACGCCGATGCGGGTGGGAGGCGGGACCCGCTTCAAGGTGCTGGAGGCGATGGCCTGCGCCAGACCGATCGTCAGCACTTCGCTGGGCGTTGAGGGGATCCCGGTACGCGACGGCGAGCATGTCCTCATCGCCAATGACGCGCGCTCCTTTGCCGACGCCGTGCTGTCACTCCTGCACGATCAGGCGGCCGGCGGAGAGCGCAGCCGCGCACTGGGTGAAGCGGCCCGCACTCTCGTCGAGAAGCGGTTTTCCTGGGATACGATACTGCCCCAGATGGATGCCTTCCACGCGCAGTTGGTATAGGGCTGGAGGCGATCCTGATAAGATCGAGAAGGGAGAGGCTACGCGTCCCTATCCGGGTCCAAAGGATGATCGATTTCCACCAGCAGTACGTTCAGTTCTTGGGCTGCCTCCCGTGCGCCGCGGTTTGCCCACTTGCCCACGGCCACGGGACGAGCTACCGTGCCGGTTTGCGCCAGGAGCGCGGCGCGACGGGCGGCGCGTTTCACATCGCCTTCACCGATGCCCCAAACGCCTTCAACGACCAGATGCAGAGGCTCACGCGTCTGCCGATCTCTGCCGCGCACGACCGCGTCTGCGAGTTCAATCTCTTCCGCCTCCTCTTCAGTGAGTCGCGCCTGTTCCACAGCGGCATCCCTCAGGAGACGTATCTCTTCGATAGTGAGAGTCGCTGGTCTTCTTAGTATACGCCCCGAATACAGTTGAGGCCGTTGGCGAAGCCGCTCTTGCAATAGAAGTAACCTGAAATACGTACTATCGTCACTTGGACGTTGCATTTCCAAGTCAACCCGATCCATTGGACACCTGTCTATGTTGCAGCGGGATTGGAATTGTAGCGGAACGATCTCGTATGGCATAACAGCTACGGATGTTGTACAATTCCTCTGGCATTTCTGGCGAGGCAACAGGCATCGGGCCAACGGTCAGTGCGACCAGAACTCGAATCTGCCCTCGCGGATTACGCTGCCGTGCTTAGATGGCGTGTAGACGCTACCGGATCAGGCCGGCCGCGAGGCACAACCCTCACAATATCGCGCGCAACCTTTAACGGGCAATCGGCGCCACACGGAGCAACCACATGACAACAAGCACTCTTCCCTACGCGCAGGTCGGCCATACCGGATTGCAAGTGACCCGTTTGGGCATGGGCACGGCCGTCATCGGCAATCTGTACCAAACTCTCAGCGATGCGGAGGCGCATGAGACCGTGCAACGCTGCTATGAAGGCGGCGTGCGCTTCTTCGACACCTCCCCCCTCTACGGCACGGGCGAGGCCGAGCGGCGGCTTGGCGGGGCGCTGCGGGGCATTCCGCGCGATGAGGTGATCATCCAGACGAAGGTCGGTCGCATCGTGCGACCCGATCGTTCGATCTATTTTGACTACAGCCGCGATGGCGTTATGAGGAGCATTGAGCACAGTCTTGAGCGTTTGGGGATGGACCGGGTTGACATCCTGCTGGTGCATGACCCCGACGTTGAAAACCCCGAAGCCGACTATCGCATGGCGTTGGACGAGGCGTTCCCAACGCTGGTCGACCTGCGCTCGCAGGGGGTCATCAGCGCGGTGGGCGCGGGTATGAACCAGTGGGAGATGGAGTGGGAGTTCGCCAAACAGATCGACGTCAACTGCTTCCTGCTGGCCGGGCGCTATACCCTACTGGAGCAGACTTCACTCGACTTCCTGGAATGGTGTACCGTAAACAACGTGAGCATCTTTCTGGGCGGCGTATACAACAGTGGCATTCTGGCGACCGGCCCGGTTCCTGGCGCCAAGTACAACTATGAGGATGCGCCGGCGGAGATATTGGCAAGAGTTGAGCGTATCCAGGCGGTGACGCAACGGTATGGCGTTCCTCTGCACGTGGCTGCGCAGCATTTCGCACGCACCCATCCCGCGATAGCTTCCATCGTGATCGGCTCGGCCAATGCGGATGAGGCCGTCGAAAACCGGTCAATCTGGGATGTGGAGACACCGGCGGCCATGTGGCAGGAACTCCACGATAGCGGGTTGCTCGATGCCAGGGCGCCGCTCCCGGGCGAATCCCACTGAGGAACGCGCAATGTATACCGCTCTACAGGCTGTTCTCCAGTCGATCCTCGTGTTTTTGGGCCGGGTGATCGCCAGCCTGTTCATTTCGGTCTCCGTCAGTGGCTTGGAAAACGCCCCTCGCAGCGAGGCTTTGATTCTCGTTTCCAATCATTTCAGTTGGTTCGACGGCCCGCTGCTCATGATTTTCCTGCCGTTCCGCATCGTATTTCTGCTTGCCATAGAGACCGAGCGCGTCTGGTTCTTCCGCTTCCTTAGCCGGACGTTCAACCTGATTCCCATCTGGCGGGGACAGGTGGATCGGAAGGCGATGCGCGCCGCGCTCGCCGCCCTGAAGGAGGGCCGCTCGGTTGGCGTCTTCCCGGAGGGCGGCATCGACCCGGCAATGGCCAGCGCCAGGGAGCGGGGCGAGCGGATCGAACAGATCGCCGGTCACACGGCCCGTCATAGCGCCAACCTGGTTCACGCCCAAGCCGGCATCGGCCTGCTGGCGACGCAGGCCCAGACTCGTCTCCTGCCGGTCGCACTGTTAGGAACTGAGAAGATTCTCGTCAACCTGCGCCGCCTGCGCCGGACACAGGTGAAGATCCGCATTGGACGCCCTTTTGGTCCCCTGACCATCCCCGATGGCACACCCCGACGCCTACGACGTCAGCGCCTGGACGCGCTGGCCTGCCAAGCAATGAGACAGATCGCCGCACTCCTCCCGCCTGGGAATCGAGGCCCGTATCACGATATTGACTGACGTTTAGAAAGGGTTCCGGCTTTGGTACCGGGTCTGTTCGCACGGATTGCGCCTATGGGGCAGGGGGCGCTGCCAGAGTTTAGCCGTCTCGTAGGCAATCGCGCGCAATGCAGAATTGTGGGCCGTCAAAGTGAACCCGCGTCAGACTGACGTCTCGTGCGGCTCGGTGTGGCGTACAAATTCGTAGGCGAACGCGCCCGAGCCGCCCCGATGATCGGGCCAACCCAGTAGATCCAGTGGGACGTCCACACGCCGGATATCAGGACCGGCCCGAAGGAACGCGCCGGATTCATGGACGCGCCGCTGATTGGACCTGCCCACAGTACGTTCAGCGCCACCGCCCCGCCGATTGCCAACCCCGCCGGCAGACCCAGCGCGCGTTTGTCTGTCGCCGCCGCCACGATTACAAACATCAGGATGACGGTGACCAACACCTCCATCACCAGGGACTGCATGACTGGGCCGGACGGCAAATTTGCGCCCAGAGTCGACACATTGCCGAATAGCAGCCGCAGAACTGCAGCGCCCAGCGCCGCGGCGATCAACTGTCCAGCAATGTAGTACGGTACGTCCCCCCAGGGGAAATGTTTGGTCAGAGCGAAGGCCAGGGTGACGGCCGGGTTGAGATGTGCCATTGACAGATGACCTGTCGCTGCCACCATCACCATCACCACAAGCCCCGGCGAGAACGCCATGCCCATGTGACCGTATGCGCCGGTCAACTGGCCGATCATGACGGAGCCGCAGGCAGCCAGCACGAGAAAGAAGACGCCGATACACTCAGCGCCGGTCCGCCGCAACAGAAACGAATCCATAGTAGTCTCTCTTCGTTGAACTATTCAGTTCAACATTGATTCACTTTGAAGGGCTATCTTACAGATACGAGAATAGTGGCAGGTTAAGAGGAGGTTAGCAGTTAGTCAAAAGGTGGGGCTGCATCGCTCTGTCTCATCTTTTATCCGCCAAAATGTGACGAATTCTTCATGGTGATGTATCCTATGCCGTGTGACCCTGTCGCTCTGGCAGTTCGCCCCCTGCGGAGTTGCCGACCCGCCACGGGTCGTCCATCGCTACAAAGTTCGGATACAATTCCCAAGTTGACCTAACCTAAGGAGGAATGTATGACAGACGCCAATCGGAGTAGGAGTCGCCAACTTTCCCGGCGCACGTTTCTGCAAGGTATCGGCATCGGTTCCACAACATTGCTGCTGGCGGCGTGTCCGGCGCCCGCAGACAGCGGCGGCTCTGGCGGCGGCGCGGCCCCTGCCGCCGAGGACATCGAACTGGACTTCTTCGCCTGGGGCGATGCCTCCGACATCCCCGCGTGGGAAGAGCTAGGGAATGTCTACCAAGAGCAGAACCCGAACGTCACGGTCAAGCCGTCCATCAGCGGCACCGGCGTCGACTACTACACGAAGTTGCAGACCACCTTCGCGGGCGGCGTCGTCCCCGAAGTGGCCTCCTTCCAGGGCTGGGAGTGGCAGCCATTCAGCGATGCCGGTCTGCTGGCACCCATCGACGCCTATGTTGAGCGGGACAATTTCACCAGCCCCTATCCCGATGGTGTGGACAGCATCGAGTTCAGCACCCGCCGCGATGGCAGCCGCTATCTGATCCCGCTTCAGTCCGGTGTGATGGTCATGTTCTACGCCAAGAATGCCTTCGACGAAGCCGGCGTCGCCTACCCGACCGACGATTGGACGTTCGAGGACTTCGTCGGCATCGCCGAGCAGCTCACCAGCACCGACGGTGATTCGAAGATGTACGGCTACCAGGCCAACGGCAGCTACGCCCGCGACATCCACTGGATCCGCTCCACCGGCGTACAGGAGTTCGACGAGTTGGTGGACCCGCGCACGGCCATGTTCGACCAGCCGGAAATTATCGAAGTCTTGCAGCTTGTCGCCCAGGACTTCATGTACTCGCTGAGCATCTCTCCCACCCCCGCCGACCTGGAAGGCGGCACAAACACCATCGACACCGGCAACGCCGCCATGAAGTATGAAGGCCCCTGGTTCTTCCCGCGGCTGAACAGCCCGGAACTGCGCGAAGAGGGCAAGGAGATCGAATTCGATGTGGTGATGATGCCGCAGATGGCGGACGAGAGCCGGCCTCACCGCGGCTGGGCCGAAGGCGTGTGCGTGCCGAAGAGCGATCTGGTCGACGCCGCCTGGGACTTTGTCCATTTCATGGGGGGCGACGAGGGACAGAAGATCTATTCGACGATCACCGGTCGTATCCCCAACACTGCGTCCCTGGTCGAGAACTTCTGGGGCCCGACGGTCGAAGAGCGCTTCGGCGTCTCCAACGCAGCCGCCTTCAGCAACGCCTTCCTGCGCTCAGAGGTGGACGTCATCGGCGGCGTCTCCCGCGGGCAGATCTGGAGTGAGGTCGCCAAGCCGGTCGGCTGGGATCCCATGCTGGCCAACAGCGCCACGGCCGCGGAAGTCGTCCCCGCTATGAACGAAGGCGTGCAGGGCCTGCTCGATGCCTACTGGGCAAGGCAGGGATAAGAAAAGCTACGCAGAAAAGGGGGGTGCCCGCAGCTTCGCCGCCCCCTTCAAGGGGCATACATGGCCGCTACCGCTGCGCCCATCGGCAGACGCCGCATATCAAGACGCCAACTGCGAGACTGGATCGCAGGTTATCTGTTCGCCTCCCCGTTTATCATCGGCTTCTCGGTTTTCATCGCCTTCCCGATGTTCTATTCGGTCTACTTGATCTTCGTCGAATGGGATCTGCTGCGCCCGCCATCGTTTGTCGGCTTCGCCAATCTGGTGAAGATGTTCAAAGACCCGAAGGTCAATCTCAGTCTCTACAACAGCGCCTTTTATACTGTCTTCGCGGTGCCGATCCAGCTTGTCATCTCCTTCACGCTGGCGTTGGCGCTGACCCAGAAAATCCGCTTTCGCGACTTTTACCGGGCAGGATTTTACATGCCGATCATCGTGCCCCTGGTTGCGAGCGCGGTGGTTTGGCAGCGGGTGCTGCACCCAGAGTTCGGCATCCTCAACGAGGCGCTTAGTTGGTTCGGCATCGAGCCGCGTATGTGGCTCTTTGAACCAAAGCTGACGAAACCGGCCTTCATCTTCATGTCTTTCTGGATGATCGGACGCCAGATGGTGATCTTCATCGCCGGGTTGGGCAGTATCCCCGACTCGCTGAAAGAGGCCGCCAGCCTGGACGGTGCCGGCACTTGGGGCCGTTTGCGCTACGTCATTCTGCCGCTGATGACGCCCCTGATCTTCTACAATATGGTCATCGCCATCATCAACTCCTTCCAGACATTCGTACCGGCGATGATCATTACCGAAGGCGGGCCACAGGACGCCACGCTCTTCGTCGTCCTCAATATCTATCGCAATGCGTTCCAGTATTTCAACATGGGCTATGCTTCCGCCCTGGCCTGGGAGCTTTTCGTGATCGTCGTGGGCTTTACGCTGATCCAGTTCTATCTGTCTAACCGCTGGGTATACTACGAAGAGGGGAGTTGACGATGCGGTCAGACAGACAAGCGCAGCCGGGTGCGCAGGCGTCTCGCGTGCAGGAGACGGGCCAACGGGCGCCCGCGCCCGAATGGCAGTCTTCCTCTGCCGAACCGCAAACGGGCGGCGCAGGCGTCCAGATGCGCCGACGCAACGACTCTTCCCGCTCCGTTTCGGAAACGATCCAGCTGGTGGCGCTTCAGCTATTCATGACCCTCCTGGTTGTCTCCTTTCTGGTACCGTCACTCTGGATGGTCTCATCATCACTGAAAGTCTCGACAGAGGTGTTCGCCCATCCGATCGTGTGGCTGCCCAAAGATCCCCACTGGAACAACTATGTCAAGGCGTTTCAACTGTTGCCGCTGACGAGATTCATCGTCAACACGCTGATTATCGTCTTCTTTGCCGTCCTGGGAACGGTCGTCTCGTCGGCGCTGGTGGCCTACTCCTTCGCCCGCATCAGCTGGCCGGGACGCAACTTCTGGTTCGGCCTGCTGCTGGCGACTATGATGCTGCCCGATGTCGTGACCCTCGTGCCTCGCTTCCTGATCTTCAAGAACCTGAGATGGATCGACACGTGGCTACCGCTGATCGTGCCCTACTGGGGAGGCATCGGCGCAATCTACGTCTTCCTCATGCGCCAGTTCTTCCGCGGCATCCCCTTGGAACTGGAGGACGCGGCCGAGATCGACGGCGCCAACCGCATCCGCGTCCTGCTGCAGATTCTGCTCCCCCTCTCCAAGCCGGTGATCGCCACGGTTGCCGTGTTCGCGCTCTTGCAGCACTACAACGACTTTATGAACCCGCTCATCTACATCAACTCGATGGACAAGTGGCCGCTGGCCCTGGGCATCCGCGCCTACAACGACTCCTACGCCAAGAACTGGGAGGTCGTCTTCGCAGCCAGCACGGTGATGCTGACGCCGATGGTCGCGATCTTCATTGTGGCGCAGCGTTACTTCGTGCAGGGGATCGCCATGACCGGCTTTGGCGGGCGCTAGCGTAGGTTTCTTCTTCCTCAGGAGTCCATCAGACTTCACTCACGCTTCGGAAAGTCTGCCTTCTCAGACCCATCCATCCATAGATTTGCAGTAGCCTCTGTGGTTAGGAAAGCACCATTCGATCTGTCTGCTTTGTACAGGTCTGCCCTGACTCTTGCTAATCGCAGGTTTCACGAGCGAGCAGGCGTGCAATTGCCTGCCTCGAGCCACGCAGCATAAAATTCAGCGATTGTCCCAAAGCGTTCCCGGTAGTGGTTAAGTATTGACTGATGAGGCTCAATCCAGTAGGCTGGTTGTTCGCCAACAAAGCCAGCTACGAGAAGGAGCCTCATCATGATCATAAGCATTATCGTATATCGCTGTCCACATTGCAACAGCGAAGAGATCGGCAAAAATGGGCATGATTATAAGGGTACCCAGAAGTATCATTGCCACAGATGTAAGCGCTACGGAACACTGAATGCCAGCAAAGGCTATGGTGAGAAAGAGAAAGAACTGATCTTGCGCACATACCAGGAACGCGCCAGCATGCGCGGTGTGGAGCGCATCTTTGGCACGGCGCGCCAGACGCTGGCGCGTTGGATAAGGGAAAAGGCGGCCAGGTTGCCCGCACTGGAGGCCACTTTGTTGGCTGCTCAACCAGACGACCTGCTGGAACTGGACGAATTATGGTCATTTGTGCGCACAAAGCGCAACCAACGCTGGCTCTGGATTGCTCTCTGTCGGCGCACCCGACAGGTGGTTGCCTACTTTGTCGGCGACCGCAGCGCCGACAGTTGCCGCGCGCTGCGCCAACGCATCCCCCAAAGCTATCGCGCCTGTTGCTCCTGCAGCGACTTGTGGGAGGCGTATCAACTGGTCTTTGATGCCGCAACGCACTGCGCCGTGGGCAAGGAAACAGGAGAAACCGCCCACGTCGAACGTTGGAACAACACCCTGCGCCAACGCCTGGCTCGCTTTGTGCGCAAGACTCTGGCTTTTTCCAAGTCCGACCACTTTCACCAACTGGCCTTGAAGTTATTCATCCACGACTACAACTTGCAGTGCCTATCAGTCAATATGTAACCACTACCGGTACGCCCAACTTATGGATTCCTACTTCCGACCTTGAAGCTCTGCTCAACGAAGGATTGGCAGGGGTGCAACTTGCCGAACTGCCGCTACGAACTCGCTCAAAGGCTGTAAAGCAGCGCATCTGTCAGACACTTGGGTATCCAGTCCCGTCTTCCTTCAGGAAGACAGAGCCTCGTTTCCCAGGCCAACTCTTTGACACTTATGTTCAAAAATCTGACAATCTTCAAATCTGGAATGAAGAACTGGCGCCGAATCGGCGTTATGTCATTATTCGCGTTAGCGAAGACGATCTGATTTCAAGAGTCAAGGTCGTCACGGGAGCAACACTGGCAATGCTTGAAACAACGGGAACGCTCACCCAGAAATATCAAGCGCAGTTGGTGCCGGGTGAACGCTCAACAGAGCTTGTAACCCAAGAAGATACTGAGTTGTTGAGAACTCTGGTGGATGCCGATTTCGATCTTGGTTCAGTTACAAGTCCTGTGAGACACCCTACGGCGGGACAATTGCTACCAATTCGTGAGATATTTGAGCGTCTGCGTGGACTCATTGGTACAGATTTTGCAGACAGAGGCTATGATCAGGAACGGAACCGAGGCGCGGAGTTGCATCGGCGAGTGTGTCAAAAGCTTGGATATAGCGTTTACCAAGACGATGGGCAGTTTCCGGATATACGACACCAGCTACTGGAAGTAAAACTCCAGACTTCTCCGACTATAGACTTGGGATTGGTCCTTCCGAATAGTAGGGAAACGATTGATGTTCCACAGATCGCAGGAAAGCAGATTCGCTACTGTGATACGCGGTATCTTCTTTTCTATGCAAGAATCAGCGATAAGAGAGTAATCTTGACCCATCTACTAGTGACCACGGGTGAACGATTTTTTGAGCGCTTCCCTCAGTTCGAGGGCAAGGTTCTCAACAAGAAATTGCAGATAAGATTACCCGCTGACTTCTTCGATAGCTAAGCCAAAGGCTTCCCAAACCGACTGCTCCATCTCTTCCATAATTTCTCTTGCGCGCGGAGAAGGAATAGACGCATAAACATCTTTGGCAGCGGAGATAATTGTCTTGCCCATAATACTATCAGGATTGGGCAGAGGAAACTGCTCGACATATTGGGTGATGAAGCGCCTCCGCCCCGCATACAGTTTATTGTGGAAACAGATATCATAAAACTTTTCGATGAAATTCGAATTGGCTACTGCAGCCGCAAGCCATAGCAAATCTGTTTGCTCCGGGTTGTTGCTGACCATCCAGTAGCAATCCCCATTTACAACGGATCCAGACTGGTCTATCCAGAAGGTCGGTTCTTTAGCGATGTCGCGAAAAACCAGCTTGGTCTTTTTCCACGCGGAAGGGTCCTGTGGCACCCAAATTTCATACCAAGCACGCCCTGCCTTCCTGAGATAGTTGCGACCCTCGAGCACGGCGCGATGGCTGTCAAGATAATCCTTGCTGACAGGAAACGGCGAGAGGTCTACTGCTTGAACATTTCCATGGACGACTTCATGTGGATAGAGGATCTGGCGAGATGGGTTAGATTCAAGTGCTTTGAAGCGGCGTGCGATATGATGGGTTAGTAATGGCCGGAGTAGTTCAGGCTGCCCATCTTTCCGCAATTGATGCCAGTCAGCACGGATGAATACCTTGTCTGCGCAGGTTTTTACGCCAACGCGAATCTTCCCGACGTCACCAAAGCGCTTCCAAGTGTGGGCATTGACTGTGGCAAGCCAGGACTCCGTTGTTTTCGTAGCAATTCGCCATACATTCTGCGCCTTTCCACCTGTGCTGAGTCTTCCGTGCTGGACGACAAATTTTCGGCCGTCATTGATTTTGACACAGCCCGAATAAGACAGCGCTTCGACTGGTGATGCCGCGCTTGCAGGTTCTGCGTTTGACGATCGGGGGGCTTCATAGATTGATGTAAAGTTGGGTTGGCCATATATGTTATCCTTTCGGCTCTCGACCAGTAGTACAGCCGGGAGAATCGCTGCGTTGAAAAGTTTGGAGTCACCGAAGTCCCAAATATGGCGGAGATTGCATCGTTCCATAAGCGCACGACGAACGGGCGCGCCTGAGCGAGTGGACATAAAACGGTTAGAAACAATGATTCCCGCAATCCCTTTCGGCTTCAGCACCCGGATCATAGCAAGAATGAAGGCATGGTAAAGGTCGACGCGACCTGAAAGACCAAATCTCTGACTGATGTACTGGGCCTGATGAGAACCCATGATTTGTGTTCTAACGTAAGGGGGATTGGCAATAATCAAATCAAAGGCTTCTGTAGCTTCAGGAGCGAAAAGCAACCCTTGACTGTCAGTTCCGAAGTTTTCTAATACAAATTCTAGAAAGTCAGCCCGCTTAATGTAAGCGGGCACAGCGGGAAAATTCTCTGTCAACCGGCTATAAGCAATGTTGAAGGCTTCCTGATCAGTCTCAAATCCGTAAACTTCCATACTCAACTCCGGGCCTTTAGCGACCTGTTCCAGCAGGCTGATCAGAAGCAGTCCATCGCCGACTGCCGGATCCAGAATTCGGAGCGGGCGGTTTACAGGGAGTTTATCAAGAGAATCAATGATCTGTCTGGCTACGAAGTCAGCTAGGACTTTGGGAGTGTACGTCGCTCCACTGGCTTTCTTTTTTGTAACATCGATATAACGAGGATTTGCGGAACGGCGCTTCACTGTCGACATAATGTTGACTCGCTCCCAAGTTCGACTCCCCCTCTGGGCCAAGAGGCAGGCATAAATTAGTTGAAGTGGTGCTCTTTCGGTGTCTAAGTAACTGTCCGTTATTAACTTAACGGTTTCGTTCGACAGACCAGTCCAAGCTTGATTGAAATCGCTACGTTGTTTGCGGACAGTTACTAACTAAGATTCTGGCCGTTCCCGCCGGCTACGGCCCAGAGACTGCACGGGGGAAACTCTACCTTAATTCTGCGCGGGAAAAAGCACATATATTCTACCTAATTCTGACGGATAGGTCAAGGAAGGTTTCTTCGAAACTACCCGAAAACCTCACCGTAATTCTTGAGACGCACGCTTTCGGCACATTTACTCCCGGTAATTGCGCCCTCCAGCGGAGGTGAAGATCAGTTGAGATAGCGGCCCGCGACCTGGCGGAAGGTGGCCGCCCGCTCCGCGACGACATCCAGATCATCGTTGATGGTAACGCCAAAGGCGGAACCCAGTCCGGCATCGGAGACGCCGATACTGATGTTGATCGAACGGGCCAACAGTTCGTCGGTGCGCGGCAACATCCCTTTCCAGTAACGCATCTGGCCGCCCTGCTCGGCGTAGTGCGGACAGTTGAAAGAGCAGCAAAGCGGCGTGGCCATGCGCTGCTCCAGCACGTGCTCCATATTGTTGTAGACGTGCCAACCGGCCTCGGCCACCACCTTACTATTCAACTCCGCGGCGATCATTTCGGCTGTGTCCGCCGTCGGCAGAACCACCGTCAGGATCGTGGCGATCTCCTCTTCGGGATCGAGTACCTCGCGGAACTCCAGGCCGGGCAGTTCGGCAATCGCCGCTTTAAAATGCCGCTTTCTGGTCTGTAGACGGTCGATCAGACCGGGCAGTTTGCGCAGTTGGGCCAACAGGAGCGCCGCCTGCAACTCGGTATAGCGGAAGTCCAGCCCGAGGAAAGGGCGCTTGCCGATCTCGACACCCTCCCGCAGCGGGGCATGGCCCTGATCATGGAACGCGAACGCCCTTTTATACAACGCCTCGTCGTCGGTGATCACCATGCCGCCATCGCCCGAGGTGATCGTCTTGTAAATGTTAAAGCTGAACGCCCCCACATGGCCGATCGAGCCGATGGGCCGTCCCCGGTAGGCGGCGCCGAAAGCCTGGCAGCAATCCTCGATGAGAAAAATTCCATGTTCGTCTGCGATCGCTTTAAGTTCATGCAGGCGGGCCGGGTTGCCCATCATGTGGACGACCATGATCGCCTTGGTGCGCGGGCTGATCTTCGCCCTCACGTCCTCCGGATCCAGGTTGAAAGTGCGATCGATCTCGGCCAGGACCGGCACGGCCCCGGTATAAACAATCGACGAGATGCTGGCGACGAAGGTAAAGCCGGGGACGATCACCTCGTCGCCCGGGCCGATTCCCAGCGCCACCATCGCCGACAACAGGGCTGATGTGCCGGAGTTGACCGCCACCGCGTAGCGCACCTGCGACATCTCCGCGATCTCCCGTTCCAACTGGTAGACCTTGCCCTTGAAGCGCGGATCGACCCCGTCCCCAATCGAGACGCCGTAGCGATAGAGGTAGCCTGCCTGCAATACCTCCAGGACTTCCTGAATTTCCTCTTCCCCAACCAATTCCATTCCCGGCCCGGCCATGTCGGTTCCCTCCCTTTTCAGACTGAAGTTCGTTGCAGGTAAGTTCATCCCTCGATTGCAATCGCTTGACCGCTGTCGGCTGAACGGTAGGCCGCATCCAACATGCGCAACGCCCACAGCCCGTCCTGTCCGCCGGGAGACGGCTCCTGATCATTCACAATACAGTCGACAAAGTGGTCCATCTGCGCTTGAAATGCGGGCAGATCCTCTTGCTGTTGGCGCGGCGGAATCCTGGGTTGGATCACGCTCCATTCGCCCTCGACGAACATGCGCAACTCGGACGGCACGGCGCGGGCGTACCCTTTCTCGCCAAATACCTGGGTATACCCCTGCTGTTCATCCGCGTGGAGGTTGTACCAACCAGCCTCGATCAGCGCCGTGATCCCGCCCTCAAATTCAAGCATCACCGTCGCCGAATCTTCTACCTCGATCTGTTTGAAGTAGGTGCCGATGTTGGCGAACACCTTGGTCGGGCGGGCGTTCCCAAGCACAAACCGCAGCGTGTCGAAGGAGTGGATCCCCATGTCGGTCAGCGCGCCGCCCCCGGCCAGAGAGCGGTCGACAAGCCAACTGCCGGTCGGCGGGTCCTCGCCATACAGATCGTAGATCAGGACTTCGTGCGACTTGACCTTGAATATGCGGCCCAGTTTACCGCTGGCAACCAGGTCCCGCAGCCAGACGATTTCGCGGTCAAAGCGCCACATGTGGCCGATCATCAGTTTGCTGCCGCTCTGGCGAGCCGCTCTGATCATCTGCTCACCTTCGGCGACCGACATGGCCATCGGCTTTTCACACAGAACATGCTTACCCGCCTCCAGCATCTGAATCGTCACCGGCGCGTGCAGGAAGTTGGGCAAGGCGTTGACCACGGCGTCGATGTCAGGATCAGCTGCCATGGCCGTGAAATCGGTATAGGTCTTGGCAATCTTGAAATCCGCAGCCAGACGCTGTAGAGACGCAGGCCGCAGATTTCCGGCTGCCGCCAGTTCCGCCTGCGGGTGGTCTTGCAGCGTCAGCAGATGCGACCCCCGCATGATCGTGCCCGTTCCCAGTACACCGATCCTGACTTTGCTCATGTTCTCCCCCCTTCAACCCCAACGTAGACGCAATTTCGGTTCCGATGGGAACGGAAATTGCTGGTCAACCGCCATATCCGGCGACGTTCGTGATCATGGGACGCCATGCAAACTCCTCGTCCAGAGGAAATATCGGACGGGTCACGTACCGATAAGGCAGCCGGGTGAGATCCATATCAGAGAAGCCAGGACTCAAGGCCAGGATCTCGCGCGGCGCGGCATCGCGCAGTTCCGGCATCAGATAGCCCAGCTTCACCACCACGATCTTATGATCGAGTGGTTCGACACCGGCCTTGCGGAAATCGTCCAACTTTGCAAAATAGTTGCGCCTGTCGCTGATGAGCGCCCGCACACCCCCCACGCGCAGCGTCGCAATGGCGGCGTCCTTGGCGTCCGAGCCAGCATGGTAGAGATGTTCGACAGTGCCGGTAACCGCAAGCGGCCCGCCATGCGCGGTGTCCAGCTTCCCGCCCAGGCTGAGCGTAACCGTTGCGCCCACGCCTTGCTCGAAACAGGCATGCGCGGCCGCCCGATCGGGAATGCCTGCCAGGATCGCGTCCGGCACATCCTTGGCCAGCAGGCGCGACAGAAAATAGGGCACGTCGCCGGGCGTTCCCGCGGTGGGATTGTCCCCAGAATCGGCGATGAAGACGGTGCTCTCCGCGGCAGACAGGGCGAGATCGATAGCTTCATCAACGGACGCACCGACCTCCTGATCGAAGGTAAAGTTGTGGCGCTGATCCCACATCTCCTGCGCCAGCCGCTTCGCCTCCCGCCGCGCGCGCGGCAGGTTCGCCTCGTCCTCGGCGATGACCACCACGCTGCTGCTGGCATGGGCCGCGTCCGCCCAGGCAAAGCCGACCAAAATCTCGGCGGTCAGGATCCCCGGTTGCCGTTCGATTTCCCCAACCAGCGCCAGCATCGACTTCATCGGCTCTACGTCGGTGGTCGATATTTCACCGGGCAGGAGCAATGGAACGCGAACGAAAGCAGGCCGCGGGCGATGGCCGCCGCGAATCGAGCGCGTGAGCAAAGTCATCGCTCTCTCCAGCGTTTGCGGGGCGTCGCGGTGGGGGGCCGTGCGATAGACCGTCCATATGTCGGTCTTGTTGGCAAACTCTTCGGTGAGATTGCCGTGCAGATCCAGTCTGGCGGCGATGGGAATACCATTCCCGACGACAGCTCTGATCGAGCGTACCAGATCGGTCTCTCCGCTCCAGATGTTCTCGACCAGCAGCGCGCCGTGCAGGATCAGACAGACTCCATCCAGTTGACTTGCCTGCTGAATCCCGTCAACGATTTCATCTCTCAACTGGAGGTAGTCGCGCTCTGCCACAATGCCGGATGGGGCCAGCCCACTCGCGTGCAGAATGGGTACGGGTTCGACGCCCAAGTCCTGCATCACGTCGCCAAGCGAGGCATAGGCCGGTTTTTCCCCGCCCGCCGCATAGGGCGCAAATTGGCCGTCCGCCCGCAAAAGCTCCTCACCGCGCCAGACCTGAAACTCCTCCAGTGAAGTGACCAGAGGGGAAAAGTTGAGGGACTCGTGGCTGATTCCGGCAAGGGCGATGCGCATCGTCTCTCTCATTCAGGTAACGGAACGTCTTGATTGTCTGTGGGCGCAGGTGTTAGAACATTCAGCGGCAGCCCAACCAGGGGTGACAGGCTTTCCCCGTCGCCAGACACATTCACCGCATTCGGCCCGCGGGATGTATCATAGTTGCTGACACGGAATTCCTCTTGCAACAAAGCGTCGATGCTGAGTGGAACGCCCTCCGGGCCAGTAAAGCGCCCCGCGTTTTGCGAACATGGCTGTTGTAGCCAGCATCAGCAGAGTTGTCATATTATCAACCACAACGACGGAGAAAGCAACGCCCATTTGGAGGCCAGGCCCTCCTGATCACTCGAAAGAAAGCACGCAATGGACAGTCCTATCGCCACACAATTCCTATTCCGCCCGGTTTCAGCTGAGAGATTGCCCGATCTGTCGGAGTTTTCGCAGTGCCACGGGAAATTCCGCTACTGCTCCTGCATGAGGTGGCGTATGACCAGCGCAGATTACCGCCGCTCAACCAAAGAAGGACGTGTGACTGCGCTCGAAGAGTTGGTGCGCGACGGCACGCCTGTCGGTATCCTCGCCTACTGCGAAGAGGCGCCGGTCGGATGGTGTTCGGTCGCCCCGCGGGCGAGCTACGCGGCGCTGGAGCGTTACCGCGCTCTGCCGCGCATCGACGACGCGCCGGTATGGTCGGTGGTCTGCTTCTTCGTGGATCGCCATTTCCGCCGACAAGGGCTTACACGCGCGCTGCTGAAGGCTGCGGTCGACTACGCCCGCTCCCACAACGCCCGCATCGTCGAAGGCTATCCGGTCGCGCCGGACGCCCCCTCGTACACCTACATGGGCTCACCGGAGACCTTTCGCCGCGTCGGCTTTGAGGATGTGACGCCGACGGGACAGAAGCGGCGCGTGATGCGCTACACGATGCCGGCTGAGAAATACTGAATTTATTGACATATTGATGTCCTTGTAATATGCTTTGACGCATGAAAACGACTATCCGATTGGACGATGACTTACTGACGATCGTAAAGGTTTATGCAGCCGCTTCCGGCAAGACTTTCTCAGCCGTCGTTGAGGACGCGCTGCGCGAGATGCTGGCACGGCGCGCTGTGCCAGCCGAACGTCCGTGGGTGTCTCTGACAACAGTGAAAGGTAGGGGTGTACAGCCTGGCATTGATCTTGACGATTCTGCATCCCTGTTAGAAAAGATGGAAGAAGGGAATGTTCCTACCTGATATCAATGTGTTGGTCTACGCCCATAGAGAAGAATCCCCGAATCATTTTGCCTATCTGCTTTGGCTGGAAAACTTGATTAATGGTACGCGTGGCTACGGCATTGCAGAACTGATTCTGAGCGGATTTCTTCGCATTGTCACGCATCCACGAATTTTCGATCCGCCCAGTTCATTTGGGCACGCCTTGGCATTTGTTGAGGAAGTTCGAAATCAGACCAACTGTATGATTATTCGGCCGCATACACGACATTGGGATATATTCTGGCGCTTATGTCAGGAGTCCGGCGCAAAGGGCAATTTGATTCCCGACGCCTACCTGGCGGCACTCGCGAAAGAATCCGGTTGTACCTGGATTACGACCGACCGCGATTTTGGTCGTTTCAAGGGACTAACCTGGCAGCATCCTCTCGAAGTAGACCCATAACCACCAACTCACTCCTGTTCGGAGCCGTTTCCATGAACATTTCTGAACTGACGCACGTCTGGAGCGAAGCCCCCCAACTCTCCGACGCCCTGTCTTCCTTTCCCCAGTCGATTACGCTCCTGGTCGCCGACGCGGACGATCCGGTGGGCAGCGCCAGGCCGGCGCAGGCGATCCTGGCCTCCTCCGGCATCCAGTACGACGACGAGGTGTTTGACCGGCTGCCCAATCTACGCATCCTGGTGCGCACCGGCATCGGTATCGACAACATAGATCTGGACGCAGCCACCCGTCACCGCGTCGTCTTTTGCAACACGCCGGACGGCCCCACCGAGTCGACCGCCGAACACACGGTGGCCCTGATGCTGGCGGTGGCCAAACAGATCAAACCGGGAATGGAACAGTTGGCCGCAGGCGACTTCGCGCCCAGAGGTCTGCCCATGGGCACCGAATTGATGGGGAAGACGCTCGGACTGGTCGGGCTGGGGCGCATCGGCGGACGCGTGGCCCACATCTGCGGGCGGGGCTTCGATATGCGCGTGCTGGCCTTCGACCCTTACATCTCGGCAGAACGGGCCGCGCAGATCGGCGTCGAACTCGCCGATCTGGACACCATCATCAGCAGCGCCGACTTTCTCAGCCTGCACGCGCCCTCCACGCCGGAAACGTACCACCTCATGAACGCCGACCGCTTCGCGCAGATGAAAGGGGAGGCCATCCTCCTCAACCTGGCCCGCGGTCCGCTCGTAGACGCGAACGCTCTGCTCGACGCGCTCGACAACGGCCAGATTCGCGGCGCGGGGATGGACGTGTTCGACCCGGAGCCGCCCCCTGCCTCCTCGCCGCTGCGCACACATCCTAAAATCGTGGCGACCCCGCACTCGGCGACGACGACCGTTGAGGGCCGCGGGCGCATCGAGCACATGGCCGTCGCCGCGGTGCTCGACTTCTTCAACGGCCGCCAGCCGAAAGATATCTGCAACCCGGCTGTGCTGGAACACGTTCAGTTCAGTCACAGCGGATAGATTTCCCGCCGTCCCTGCGCTCAGCCGGGCGCTCAGTCAACCAGGTCCCGCAACATGGAACGCAACTCTTTCTGGGAACTTATCGATGAGGCGCGCGCAGAGGTGGACGACATTTTTGAGGTTGCCCCCGCCCTGACCGATCTCCTTCTGACTGCCGAACCGGAGGAAATCATCTCCTTTGCCCAACACATGAAGGACGTGCTGGCCGAGTTGTATCGGTGGGATCTGTGGGCCGTCGCTTATATCGTGAATGGCGGCAGCTCCGACGATGGCTTCGAATACTTCCGCGGCTGGCTGATTGCACAAGGCCGGGAGCGATGTCAGGCTGCGATGGAGAATCCGGCGAGTATCGGCAATTGGGCGGAGCCGGACGAAAACGAGTGCGAGGAGATTCTCTACGCGGCCCAGGCGGCCTACGAAGGCAGAACGGGCAATAATTTCCCCTATGACGCGATCAACGCGCCCCAACTGTCCGAACCGGCTGGCGAACCCTGGGAAGAAGATCAACTTGAGGCATTGTATCCGGAACTGTGTGTGAGATTCTTCTGACGGTTTGATTGGCGACAATTGCGCGATCGACCGGCCACCGGCTTTCAAGCTCCCCACTCCTTACCAGCTAAAGAGCCACAATCGTTGCAATTCGCTGCCCTATGGGTAATGCCATCCTGCAATTCGCGCGGCGATGCCGGTTCCTCAAACGCGGCGCCGGAGGAGGAATCGCTGCCGGGTGCATCCGAGATTATTGCATATCCCCCTGGGTTTGAAGGTTTCTTGGCGGAGAGGCTTTCATTGCCAACGCCAATACAAAGAACTTTCAAAATCGCGGGTGTCCCGCCCGCCCCCGGCGTAGTTGACAAGATAGGGCGAGAAGCGCGCCAGATATCCTGGATACGCCCCATCTGCCGGGTGTGGTCCAGATTTGGGGGAATCATCCCTGGGAACGCGGGCGTCTCGCCCGCAACCCGTGTGGCAGGTTCCACTTTAGGGGACCAGAGGTAGCCCAAAACTCACCCCCATTTTGGACCGCACCCCTCTGCCGGGGTGTGGTCCAGATTTGGGGGCGACCAGAGTGGCTGGTTTCGGAATCCAGTGTAGCTTTCCAGAGATAGCCAGAAACTCACCCCCATTTTGGACCGCACCCCCTCTGCCGAGCCTGTCACCTGCCAAAACTGAAGTGTGGTATAATACCTCCGTGCATCGGTCAGGCAAAGCCAACCCCTGGCCGCCTGCCAACAGCGCCAGCCTCCGTCAACGCGAAAGAACGTTTCATTTCGTATAGTAGTCAAGGGGGGGGGGTAAAGCGGACAAAGCGGACATTTTTGCAAAATTTTCCTGGAATCCACCCCCTGACAGCCCGCTCACACCGCGATTCCCGCGTCACGACCCAAAATCCGGGACGCACACGAATTCGCAGCCCGCGCCCCAAAATAAAATCGCGTCCTCAGCTTTTTGGGGCTATCCGAATTTCTTAACTGGCGGGTGGGCGCGTCCTGATATGCTGGCAAATGCGCCTGTGCTATAGTTCAGAACCCGTCCCCATGTCCCGAAAGCCACAATTCAGACAACGACTGCGCAAAAATCCTGGATGCACCCTCGCTGCCCCCAATGGTTTGGCTGTGCGCTTGTATGGTAGAATTCAGACCGCAGGTTGGGCAGTTTCGACAATTCGTATGTCAGGAACATATGCACCCAAATGTCAGTTCGACAGGTTCTTCTGCTTGGGCATCCAAAACTGTATGAAGTCAGCGAGGCGGTCCATCGTGAGGAACTTGAGGGCCTTGAGCAACTCATTCAAGACTTGCATGACACCTTGATGGATTTTCGCCACAAGTATGGCGCTGGACGGGCGATTGCCGCACCCCAGATCGGGGTTTTGAAGCGAGTTGTATATATGCACATCTGCTCCCCCGTCGTCTTTATCAATCCACGCATTGACCAGCAAAGCGACGGGATGATGACGCTGTGGGATGACTGTATGTGCTTCCCCGACTTGCTGGTCAAAGTGAGGCGGCACAAAAGTTGCCGCATCACCTATCAGGATCGCGATTGGCAAGAACAGTCGCTGCGTCTTGAGGATGACCTGTCAGAATTGCTGCAACACGAATGCGATCACCTGGATGGCGTGTTGGCTATGTCGCGAGCGGTCGATGCCAAATCATTCGCCTTGCGCAGTCAAAAGGCGCTTTTGACCTGAATGCGGGATAGAGTGGATGACCGGGCCAAAACTTGGCTGGCAAGCGGATCGAAATGTGTGTCACCGTGCTGATGGAAAGCCCGAGGCCATAACGGCTGCGGCCTCTGACGCAGCCGAAAAAGAAAGAGCCTGCGCTGAACGAACTAGCCAAGCATAGCTTGACAGCCCATATGCCTCGACAAGCTCTGCTTGCCCGAAGCGTCCAGCCAGACTCTATCTTTGTTTGCTTATTGAACTGTCCGGTTACTGCTCGCTCTCATCCTCTTCAATACCCAGGGGATGTCGAATCTCCGGCTTGAGAATATCCTCTATGTCGGATACATGCAGGAAAACTTCGACTACCCCCTCTACGCCACTGGCAACCTGGTACTTGTCAAACTTGACCCGCACAAGACCGCTATCCTCGAACAGGATGGTATCGAAGTTGTTGGGTTCCGGCGCCGTTCCACTCTCAAACACCGACTCCAAGACTTCAAATCGCTGTCCCAACATGTCGCGAGTCAGGCCGGATAAGCGCTCCAGGTAACTGTCATCCACAAAAAGGTCGGGAATGGGCAACTCATTGCCATTTTGGAGATTGAAAATGTAGCCAACTGTAGATGTGTTGCCGGTCCCGCCGGTGTGTCTGGACTGTTCCACAGAGAACGAGATGATGTTCCCGTTGGCTACAGCAAAATCCAAGGCCTGATCATAGTGGGTGACGAAGGAGAAAGGCGCCGCGCCCGATTCTTTCAACTCTTTCTGGTAACCCGCTTCCTGTTTCGCTGCGTACTCGCGGTACTCGTCAATGAAATCTCTGGTCACATCCCTGATGCGCGCATTGATTGCCCTCTGATCCGTTTCAACATACGAAACTTTAAGCGTTGAGCGGCCTTCGTTCTCCGATTCCGCGAACGTAACGACGCGCAATGTGTAGAGACGCTGCAAGAGATCATTCGTGGGCATTGCATCCTGCGCCGAAGTGTAAGCATCGCCGTGGAAGAGTTGCGATTCCAACGCTGAAACCCGCGAATCCAGGGCTTTCTGGGTGATGGTCAGCCTTGTAACAGCAGTTGCCAGGCCCTCCAGGGTTAGGACGCTCTCTGCGCTCAATCTGGATACGCCGAAAGCCAGCAACAGTGCAAGCACGAATCCGATTGCGAGGATTTTCCGCTTCATGTTTTGCCCCCTTTGACACCAAAACAACTAAAATAGAAACTTTGCGTCGCTCTCGCACTGTAACATAATATGACACGCGTAGCGAAGTGTGTAAGCGAGAGAGGAGTGCTATGTGTCGCTCGAGAACTCAAGACTGAAGACTGAGAGGAAAAGAGATGACAACGCATCATGGCGGCTTCAACTACAGAGTCGTTGAAGGGTGGGGCCAAGGGACGGACGGCCGCGCATTCGGCGGAGTGACACCGGCCGTGGCGACCGATTCACACGACCGCGTTTACATCACCCGCCGCGAGCCAGCGGCCATCCTGGTCTATGACCGCGAGGGCCGCTTTCTGACCACATGGGGCGAGGATCTGCTCAAGAGTCCTCACAGCGTCTGGTTCGACGACCGGGATCATCTGTACGTGGCCGATGTCGAGGACCACACCGTGCGTAAGTTTGGCTCCGAAGGACGCGTACTACAGACGCTGGGGACGCCCGGGCAGGTCGGCGCGCCCGGCCAGCCCTTCAACAGGCCCACTTGGGCGGTGCTGGCCCCGTGGGGCGAACTCTATGTCACCGACGGTTACGGCCAATTTCGCGTGCATCGCTTCTCCGCTGACGGGACGCTGTTGCACTCGTGGGGCGAGGAGGGCATGGGGCCGGGTCAGTTCGCACTGCCCCACTGCCTGCGCGTGGACAGCCGCGGGCGCGTCCTCGTCCTGGATCGCGAGAACAGACGCCTTCAGATCTTTGATGCCGAGGGCGTCTACCTGGACGAATGGCCGGACCTGGACGGCCCCAATGATCTCTTCATCGACCCGGACGACAACGTCCATATCGCCGAGGGCAACTACCGCATCAGCGTCTTCAACCTGGATGGCGAGCTATTGGCCCGCTGGGGAGAACACGGCGAGGCGCCGGGCCAATTCGCCGATCACCCGCACGGGTTGTGGCTCGATTCGCGCGGAGACCTTTACGTGTCCGAGGTGCCCTTCCTCGACAACCGGCTTCAGAAGTTCACCCGCGTGTGAATCAGGGGACGAACCATGCTCAGCGGCCCACAGATCGCCCACTTTGAGACATTCGGCTTCCTCCTGATGCGGCGGCTTTTCTCGTCCACAGAGATTGCGGGCATCCGGTGCGCATCCGATGCCTTGTGGCGCGAGAAGCGCGACGGACTACCGGACCAGGGCGAACACCAGTCGGTCGCCCCGTTCATCGAATCGAGCAACGACCTCTCCCAACTCCCGGAGGATGACCGCATCTATCTGCCCCTTGAACAGTTGCTGGGGCCAGGATTCGTCTGGGGCGGTTCCGAAGGCAACAAGGGCAGCTTCAATGAAGAGCAGAGCCACCCGTGGCATTGCGACCGTCCCGGCGAAGAGGAGCCGGACTACGTGCGCATCAAGGTGATGTTGTACCTGACAGCCACAAAGAAGGAGACGGGGGCGTTGCGGGTCATGCCCGGCTCGCATCGCCCGCCATTCTATGATCACCTGGATCGACTCAACCATATTCAGTCCCGACCGGAGGAGACTCCGTTCGGCGTGCCCGGGCCTGATCTGCCCGGCTGCGCGCTGGAGGTCGAGCCGGGCGACGCGGTCTTCTTCAATCAGTATCTGTATCATGCGGTCTTTGGCAAGCAGGCTGACCGGCGTTATATTGCCCTGAAATTCGCGGCAAAGCCGACATTGCCCCATCATTTCGAGGGATTGAGAAAGCACGGCGCCTTCTCCTTCCACCGCGCCTTTCTGAACCGGGAACGACCGCGCATTCAAGAGATGACGAATCTGCTTCCGGCTGAGGATTATCCCTGAACAGCGCTTGACGAACCGGCTCGTAATACTTCAACAGTTTCTCGAAAACTCAAGACTGACGCCCATTCATCGCCCATCTGAAGAGGATTTCCATGCCAACAGTAGTGAATTGGAGAGAGGCCCAGCCGGTCGTCAGCCACGAGAGCGCGATCGTCTGGAATTGCCTGCAACCCAGACTCGCCGACGGGAGCGATGCCGCGCAGAGTGTGCCCGCTTGCGTGCTGGAAAAGCTGAGCGGGTTCACCGTTCACGCCGTCCAGGGGCGCAAACAGTCGGACTACCACAAGCACGAAAATCGCGAGCAACTCTACTACATCCTGGGCGGTGAAGGTCAGATCCTGTGTGGGGATACACTGTCGCCGGTAGAGGAGGGCGACATCATCTACCTGCCGTCGGGACAGTACCATCAACTCTTCAACCCCGCTGACGGCTGGTTGCAGCACCACGTGATCAACATGCCGGTCAAAGGGGACGGCGGCCAGTTCGTGAAGCGCAATTGGCGCAACATGCCGCCACTGAGCGACGGAGAGGGCGCGGTGCGCTGGCATCTGCTCGGCCCCGAGACAGAACAGGACGGCGGTTGCCTGCGCGGGCTGAGCTTCATCGATCGCGAGATGGTGCAGCCGCGACAACGCTCCGCCGAGAAGAACGCACAAGACCTGGAACAGATTTACTATGTCCTGGCCGGCGCGGGCACGCTGGTTAGCAACGGCCAGGTCAAATCCATCTGGGAAGACGACGCCATTCATCTGCGGCCGCAGACGACCTACCACCTTACCAATACGGGAGAGACGTGGCTGACCTATCTGATCATCGCCGCGCGTTAGGGACATACGCATGAAAATTCTGATTACAGGCGCAGCAGGCGCAGTCGGTACGGTTCTGGTCAAGGGTCTGCGCGACCGTTACCCGTTGCGAGGCTTTGACCGCGTGCCAATGCCCGATCTTGAAGATGCCGTCGTCGGTGAACTGACCGACATCGAGGCCATTGCCCATGCCGCGCAGGGCATGGAGGCGGTCATCCACCTGGCCGGCAATCCGTCCGGCGCCGCGCCTTGGGAGGAAATTCTGCATAGCAACATCATCGGAACGTACCACCTGTTCGAGGCGGCCCGTCAGAGCAAGGTGCGCCGCGTCGTTTTCGCCAGTCGCGCCGGTCTGCTGGCCCCCTATCCAGAGGAGATCACGCGCACGATCGAACTGCCGCCCCGCCCGGAGAGCTACTACTCGATCAGCAAAGTCTTCGGTGAGAATCTGGGCTACATGTATGCCAGCCGGTTTGGCCTTGAGTGCGTATCCGTCCGCATCGGCAACGTCCGCACCGACCGCCCCCATGCCGAGCACCCGCATCACCTAAGCCACGCCGACCTGGTGCGGGTCTTCGAGCGGGCGGTCCTCCATCCGAACGTGCAGAACGAAGTGGTCTTTGGCGTCTCGGCCGGCGACTGGCCGCTCTATGATCTGGATCACGGCCGCCGGGCGATCGGTTATGATCCCAGACAGGCCCCGTAAAGGAGAGGGTAGTGGTCGAATAGTAAGTGATCTGGCAATCCGGTGGCATGGACATTCTTGTCCGTGCATCCGCGAATCATGGCAATCTCCGAACTGCAACAATCACAGTTCAGACACAGACTTTGCCCTCACCACTTACTTTGTGACCACTACCAAGGAGAGAAGTAAGACGTTCACTCCTATCCCTCCTCTTTTCGCTCTTTCCCTTGAGGTGTATCAATCAATCCCTTTGGGTTATAATCTCTCTATCAGACTCATACATCTTGGATTTCAATGTCTCTGCCTTCCGAGTATCTGGCGACCCTGAACCGGATTCAGGAACGAATACTGTGGCTGTCAATGCGCATCGTGCATGAGGCCAACAGCGTTCGTCAAAATCACGACGGCGTCAAAGTGGGTGGGCACCAGGCCTCATCGGCCAGCATGGTGACCATTATGACCGCGCTTTACTTTCACCTGCTCAAACACGGGGACAGAGTGTCGGTCAAGCCCCACGCCTCCCCTGTCTTTCACGCCATCCAATATCTTCTGGGCCAGTTGCCCCGCGAATACCTGACAACGCTGCGCGCCTATGGCGGCCTTCAGGCCTATCCCAGCCGCACCAAGGATCCGGACCCTGTCGATTTTTCCACCGGCTCCGTGGGGCTGGGCGCTGTCGCTCCGGCCTTTGCCGCGCTAACCCACCACTATGCCCAATTGCACTTTGGCGATGTAGCGTCGAACCGCTTCATTGCCATCATCGGCGACGCCGAGTTGGACGAAGGCAATGTGTGGGAAGCCATCTTCGACGACTGGATGGCAGAACTGGGCAACACGATCTGGATCGTGGACCTGAACCGTCAGAGCCTGGACCGCGTGGTGCCCGGCATCCGGGCGGGCACGCTCATGTCGATGTTCGACAAGTGGGGCTGGAAGGTGCTGGAAGCCAAATACGGGCGCAAGCTGCAGAGCCTTTTCGTCCAGAAGCATGGCGAGCGGGTACGCAAGCGCATTGACGACATGAGCAACGAGGAGTACCAGTTGCTGGTGCGGCTGCCGGGGGACCAGTTGCGCAGCCGCTTCATCACAGTGGACGGACAAAAGGACCCACACCTGGAGGATCTCCTCGCACCCATCAGCGATGAGGAGTTGCCCGGCGTGATCGGCAATCTGGGCGGCCACGATCTGGCCGAGATGATAGCGGTCCTGGAGGAGGCCGACGCCACTGAAGATCGGCCCACTGTGATCTTCGCCTATACGATCAAAGGCTGGCGTCTGCCCATCGCCGGCGACCCCCACAACCATTCCAAACTGCTCAGCGGCGAAGAGATGTCCGCCCTGGCCGAGGAACTGGCGGTCCCGGTCGACGACGAATGGGCCGCATTCGATCCGGATTCGGAGCCGGGCGCCCTCTGTCAAGAGATCGCCGGTCAACTTTATCCCGCCGCCGGGGACGCCTTCACGGACCCGTCGGGACGGCCCGCGCCCGTCGGTCTTTCGGCGCAAGAGATACCCGAAAGTGTGCCGACCCGCACACACGGAATGCTCAGCACCCAGCAGTCATTCGGCCAGATCCTCGTCAGCATGAGCCGCAATCCGGCGCTCGCGCCCCGCATGGTCACCACCTCTCCCGATGTCTCCACCTCCACCAATCTGTCGGGCTGGATCGCCAAACAGGGCGTCTTTTCCTTTACCGAAGGCGAGATCTACGAACTGGAGGAGAATCGCGGGCTGAGTTGGCGCTACGGCCCCAACGGTCAGCACATCGAACTGGGAATCTCGGAGATGAACCTCTTCATGATGCTGGCCATGTTGGGCCTCTCCGCCGAGTTGGTCGGCCAGCAGTTGATCCCAATTGGAACCGTCTACGATCCCTTTGTGCTGCGAGGGTTGGACTCCTTCATCTACGGCCTTTACGCCAATGCCCGCTTTATCGTCGTGGGCACACCTTCGGGTGTCAGCCTCGCACCCGAGGGGGGTGCCCATCAGTCTACGGTTACGCCTTCTCTGGGCGCGGAGTTGCCCAATCTGAACAGCTACGAACCCTGTTTCGCCCAAGAGTTGGTCTGGATCATGCTGGATGCAGTGCGCCAGTGCTGCCGCGACGTGGAGGGCCGGGCGACCTATCTTCGTCTCTCTACCAAGCCGGTCGACCAGTCCCTGCTGGAACCGGCCCTGACACGGCTCGGCGAGACCGAACTGCGCCGACAGGTCTTGGAAGGCGGCTATCGTCTCCTGGACTGGCAGACGGCCACGCCGGAGGCAGACCCGCGCTCGCTTGTGCATATCGCCACCACCGGCATCATGCTGCCCGAAGCGATGGAGGCGGCCGCGATGTTGCAGGCGGAGGGCATCGCCGTCAATGTGCTCAACCTGACCAGCCCCCGCCGCCTCTTTGAAAACTGGCGCGCCGCCCAGTGGGGACGCCGTCCTGGGCGAGAGCCAAGCCGGTTGCTCTCCTGGCTGATCCCCCCTCACGAGCGCCACGCGCCGATCGTCACCGTACAGGATGGCGCATCCCACAATCTGGCCTGGTTGGGCAGCCTTTTCGGCAGTTACCTGCTCCCGTTGGGGGTGGACGACTTCGGTCAGTCCGGTACGCCGGCCGATCTCTACCGTCACTTTAAGATCGACAGTCAGGCGATCTTTGAAGCGGCGCTGGTGGGCCTGAATCGCACCGAGTTCGAAATTGCCCCAGTTTCCGGTTCTTAATGTGCGTTCACCTAGAAAACCCGCCTTTTTCTGAATTACGTATTCCGTATTGCGTAAGGGCAGGCGAGACAGCCACGTTTCAAATGCGCAATCCGTGAGAAAAGTCTCGGTTTCAAACGGGATTCACATTAGTTCTTCGTAGACCCTTCGCGTCGTGGAAGTTAGCAAGACCTGAAGACTGAGAACTGTAGTTCAGAGGAGGATTTCTTGGCCGAGACCATTACCATGCCCGACCTGGGGTTTGAAGCCGGTGGCGGCGAGTTGTCAGTCTGGTTGAAGAGCGTGGGCGACTCCATACAGACGGGCGAGCCTATCGCCGAAATCGAGTCGGACAAGGTGACGCTGGAGGTGGAGTCGCCTGCTGCGGGCGTCCTGCTGGAGTTGCTCATCCAGCCGGGCGAGAACGCGCCCGTGGGCACGCCGATCGCCAAGGTGGGCGCAGCGCATGAACTGCCCAGCCCGCCGCCACAGAAGCCGCCATTGCAGGAACGGGAAGAGAGGAGAGAGGGTAAAGTAGATGCCCCAGGCTCCGGGGCGACTTCTCAACAGACAGCGACGCCCCCCGCTCCTCAATTGGACCTCCCCTCTTTGGAGCCGTCCCAGGACGGCGTCTTGGCCACGCCGATTGCCCTGCGCATTGCCCAGGAACACAACTTGGATCTGAGCCGGGTGGCCGCCAGCGGTCCCGGCGGTCGCATCCTGCGCGCGGATGTAGAGAACTATCTGGCCCACTCCCGCGCTGTCATGCCAACGCCCCCTCCTCTCGCAGACGGCTACGGGGAGGCGGACAGTCCGGCCGCGCCGACCCCGCGACCGCAACGGTCTGTGGACTCTGCCGGCAGCGCGGCGGCGTCACCGCTTCGGCGGGCGATTGCCCAGCGCATGAGCCAGAGCAAGCAGACTATCCCCCACTTTTACATCACCAACTCCGTCATTATGGACGATGCTCTGGCCCTGCGCCGACAGATCAATGATGCGCTGACGGCAGATGAACAGGTCTCCGTCAACGACCTGGTGATGAAGGCCACGGCTTTGGCGCTGCGCGACTTCCCCAACCTCAACGCCTCCTATGTGGACGACCGAATTGTGTCCCACCCGGACATCCACGTCGGCATGGCTGTTGCAGTCGATGGCGGCGTGCTGACCGTGGTCAACCGACAGACCGACCGGCGCAACATCTCCGAAATCGCCCGCGCCAATCGAGCCATGATCCAGCGGGCGCGCGCCGGCAAGGTCAGGCCGGAGGATGTCAGCGCCAGCACCTTCACCATCAGCAACCTGGGCGGCTACGACACCGATCACTTTGCCGCCATCATCAACCCGCCCGAGGCCGCGATCCTGGGCGTGGCCACCGCCAAAGAGACCGCAGTCGTGGTGGCGGGGCAGGTGGAGGTACGCAAAGTCATGCAGATCACCATCTCCGCCGATCATCGCGTGACGGACGGCGCCGAGTGCGCCGAGTTCTTGCAGAGAGTGAAAGGGCTGTTGCAAGCTCCCATCAAGGTGCTATTGGAATAGCCCCGGACAGCGCCAGGCGTCAACGACAGCGAAACCAGGGGCGGCCACAAGTCTAATGCGTTTCGCGTAGCCCAGAAGCACAGCTATAGAATTTTCCCGAATTCGGCGCAAGACTTTCGCGAGTCTGGGAACTATTTCCGCCTCATCATCTGGTGACGTAAGCATCGTCCAGGAGACGAGGCAATGACAAACCACAGTGCGATTCAGAATCGAGTTGCCTTCGATTTGGTGCGGTACGCCAACTGTTGGGAGGATGCGGACATCCTGCTGGAAGCCCTGGCGGTGAAGAAGGGCGACCGCTGCCTCTCTATCGCATCCGCCGGCGACAACTCTCTGGCTCTGCTGGCGGGCGAACCTGACGTGGTCGTGGCCTGCGATCTCAACACTGGGCAACTGGCCTGCGTCGAGATCAGGTTGGTTGCCTTTGCCGAGCTTTCCTATTGGGATCTGCTGGCGTTTCTGGGCTTCCGTGATCATGATGACCGCCTTGACATCTACCAGGCGCTGCGTTCCTCTTTGTGCCCCTCCACCAAGCTGTATTTCGACCGACATCAGGGGCACATTGCCAACGGTCTCATTCACAACGGAAAGTTTGAACGGTACGTGCGCTTCTTCAGATCGTGGCTCCTCCCGCTGGTCCACGGAAGAGATACCATAAATGAACTGCTGGAAGACAAAGACGAGCATGCCCGCCGCGCCTTTTTTCGTAGCCGTTGGAATACCTGGCGCTGGAGGCTGGTCTGCAAGATCTTCTGCAGCCGGCCAATTCTGGGCAGAGCAGGCCGGGACCCGGAGTTTATGCGCTTCGTGGAAGGGAGTGTGACCGACCGGATATTGTCTCGCGCTGAAGAGGGTCTCACGAATGTGCCAACCCACGACAACCCATTTCTTGAATACATCGGCACCGGCGCCTTCAGTCGATCGCTGCCCTTTTATGTACGCGAAGAAAACTATGCGAACATCAGGCGGAATATATCACGACTAACACTGTTCCATGGTGCAATCAATGATGTCTTTAAGAAAGACAAGTCGGGATTCGACAAGTTCAACCTGTCCGACATTTTTGAGTACATGAGTCACGAGCTTTTTCTGCGGACGGCCCGCGAAATCCTGGAGTACGCCCGCCCGTGCGCTCGCCTCGCATATTGGAACATGCTCGTTTCACGACGGATCGCCGCCCATTGCCCGGAACGCGTCCATCAACTGCAAGAATTGTCGGAAAATTGTTTTCGACGCGACAAGGCATTCTTCTACCAAGCGTTCCTCGTGGATGAGGTTTTGTAACAGAAACGAAGGAAAACCCTTGAACTGCGTCCAACTGGCTCTTGACCACGTCGCAGAAAGCCCGTATCGACCTGCCCTCTGGTTTCCCGGCGCTTCCGGCGGCTCGACAACGACCTTTTCCGAGCTTTTCGCGTTGGCGAACGCTATGCAGCATTCTCTTGTCGCGAGTGGCGTTCAGTCCGGAGATCTGATCCTGGTACAGGACCGCTTGAGCGTTCGACTCTACGCGGCCGTGTTTGCCATCCTGGGACTCGGTGCAACAGTGGTTCTGATCGAGCCATGGATGCCGGCGGCCCGGATCGAGCGAGCAACGCGGACCGTAGCGCCCAAGTTCTTACTGAGCGGTTGGCTGGGACGGCTATGGGGGCTGCGTCACCGGGCCGTCCGCAGCATTCCCCACAAGCTGAGCATTGGAAGCCTCACTCAGCCAGCGAGGGGACGGGATTTTATCGTCGAAGATGTCGATGGACGGACACCAGGGATCATTACATTTACTTCCGGCACGACCGGCGAATCCAAGGGGGTCGTGAGAACACAGGGCGCACTCGTCCGGCAACAACAGGTTCTAAGCCGTTCGCTCAAAACTGCCGCCTTTACAGGGGCGGATCTTTGCATTTTTGCCAATTTCGCTCTGGCCAATCTTGCTTCGGGCCGACCCTCACTCGTGTTGTCAGATCCCTGGCGGCATAAGCTCCTTCGGCAAATCGAACAGTTGCCGCCATCGCTCCAGCCAGACACTCTGACCTGCGGCCCTGCCTTTCTGCTGACGCTGATGCAGCATGCAAGGCTCCCCAGCCTGAAGAGCATCCACGTGGGCGGCGCTCTCACCGACTGCTGGATCTTCGAACAGGCGTTTGAACGTTGGCCGCACGCGCATTGGGTCCAACTCTATGGGAGCACTGAGGCCGAGCCTGTCGCTACTGCAAACGCGCATTCTGTGGTGCGTCGCAGCAAGGAAAAGGGCTATTTTCAGACGCTCTGTCTGGGACACCCGGTCGCGGAGATCGCATACCGGTTCGATGAGCGGGGGGCCTGGGTACACGGACCCCATGTCTGCGGCGCCTATCTGGGCAATGACGAGGCCAATCGAACTGACAAACGAACCGACGAGGTCGGCCGAGCCTGGCACTTCATGGGGGACCGTATCCGCAGGTGCGAGGGCAGCGGAGAGTGGTGGTATCGCGGGCGGGCAAACCAGGCCGAGCCTGACTTTGAACTGGAACAAAGCGTCTACAGCGCTCTGCAAGCGAGCAACTGCTTCATCCACCGGACCTGCGGTGGGGAAGTCCTCCTTGTGGGCGAGGTTGACGCCAACACACAACTGCCCGGCGTAGACCGTCTCGTTCCGACACGTATCTTCCGCGACCGCAGGCACAGGTCCCGCATCGACCGCCGCAGGAGTCTGAAAGGAGCCGCAAGATGGGCGCTTGGCTGACCTTTCTGAAGGAGCGGCTGCAACTGTCTTCCCTCATAGTCCTGGTGGTTGGCCTGGCAATTTCCGGTAGTGCCCTGGGCGACTCAGCGGCTGTTGTCGAACAGGTTGCCGCCTTCCGTTGGGTCACCACTATCATAGCGGCTGCTGGGGCTTTTCTGTTTTTCGCTGTGCTGAGAATCATGGACGAATACAAAGACTACGAAAAGGACAGAATTGCCCATCCCCACCGGCCTTTGCCGAGAGGACTCCTTTCGCCTGAGCAGGTAGCGGGCGCAGTCAACGGACTGGCAGTCGTTATGCTTCTCTTAGGTGTTGCCATTGGGCTGCGCAACCCACCGGCCGGCCTCTGTTATCTGCTGGTCACCGGCTATCTGTGGCTGATGTACCGTGAGTTTAACGCCGGGCCTTGGCTGGCGAACCGCCCGCTCTTGTATGCGGCCACTCACCAAGTAATCATTCTCCCGCTCTGCTACTTCTGCGTCCTGGCGCGCGACCCGGCTGCCTGGCGGCTTTCCCATTCAGCGTATTTCGGATTCACTGTGCTGGGCGCGTTTTTTGCTTACGAAATCTGCCGAAAGCTCGATCCGCAAGCGCATCCACTATTGCAGACATACCTGTCCTACTATGGGCCATCAAAGACGCTCGTCCTCGCGCTCTGCATGGTAGCTATCTCCGCCTTGGGCGCGCAGAGACTTGGGTTTGGGCTGATACTATGGCCGCTTGAGGGAATCCTGGCATGCCTGTTATCGCTCCTGATCCTTGCACCGAACCGATTCAAGATTGTCGAGCATGTGGCATCCGTTTCGCTGGCCTTGCACGTGTGGGCGATTCCACTGGGCACATGGCTGAAAGCGGCAGGATAGCGAAATGAAGACAATTCTCACCAGTTGCGACGAACTCTCTCTCTTTCAAGCTGACGGGGGCGGCAAGGCCACCAACCTGGCCCGCATCACACAGCACGGCTTCCGCGTACCTACATGGTTCTGCTTATCTGCGCACGCCTTTGATGCCTTTGTCGGAGAGCATCGGCTTTGTGACCAACTCGTGCTTAAGGGTGACTTTAGTGTGTTCGCCCGCCAGGTTGAGGAGCAATTCCTCGCCAAAGCCCTGCCCGCGCAGGTCGAGGATGAACTGTTCACGATGATCGAAACCATGGACCTGGGCGGCGCATTGCTCGCCATTCGCTCCAGCGGCATAGACGAAGATTCGCCAACTGCTTCCTTTGCCGGCCAGTTTTCTTCGTTCCTTTGTCAGACAGGAGAGGAGGCGGTGTCGGCGGCGGTCAAGCGGTGCTGGGCGTCAGGCTTCTCCGAAAGGGCGCTCACATACCGTAAGCAGAAGGGCTTGGCTGACCGCGACATCCGGGTCGCCGTCGTCATCCAGGAAATCGTATGCCCCCGTGCGGCCGGGGTCTCCTTTTCGCGGAATCCCGTAACGCCTCTGGACCGGGACCACATCATCGTTGACGCCGTCTACGGCTTCGGCGAGGGTCTCGTAAGCGGTGCGTTGGAACCTGATCATTTCGAGGTAGACCGGCAGGCGCAGTCTATCGAGTCGAAGATCGCACGCAAGACCAAAGCTTACCGACATTGGGCGCAGGGAGGCATCCGCCTGGCCCCCGTTCTGATCGAGGAGCAGACGAGGCCCTGCCTGTCTGATGAGCAGGTCAGAGCAGCGGCAACACAGGCCCAACGGCTGGAGGAATTGATGGGATCGCCGCAGGACTGCGAGTGGGCGATCGACCGGGACGGCGTACTCTTCGTCCTGCAGACGCGGCCGATTACCACGCTCCCCCCAGAAGCTTTCTATGACAAGAACGTAGCCGGCCCGCTGTTCGTCCTGTGGGACAACTCGAACATTATCGAAAGCTACGAGGGGATCACCTCGCCTCTGACATTTAGTTTCGCCAGCCGAGCGTACCAGCAGGTCTACATCCAGTTTTGCGATATTGTGGGCATCCCCAAGCATGAGATCGAGGAACAAGAGGCCATGTTCCGCAACATGCTTGGCTTGATTCACGGTCGCATCTACTACAACCTGGTCAACTGGTATCGGCTGATACGAATGCTTCCCGTGGGCGGCCAGAGCGACTCCTTCATGGAGACCATGATGGGGGTGCGGCAAAGCCTTGGGCCGGAGTTGTCATCGCTATTCGACGCTGTGCAAGAGCCGCCTCGCCATTCACGCCTCCGGCGACTTACCGTGACGGCCACAACCCTTTGGCATTTCATCCGCCTGGACCGCATTTACGAAGAGTTTCAGACAAGGTTCGCGGCCGTCTACGAAGAGTCCCGTCGGCTTGATTTCGACGCGATGTCCCTGAACGCGTTGCTCGAACGCTACGCCGCCATCGAAGAGGAACTCCTGAAAAAGTGGCACGCGCCGATCATAAACGACTTTCTTTGCATGATCTCATTCGGCCTGCTCAAGAAACTTACAGAGACGTGGATTTGCGAAGACGAGCCAGGTTCAGGATCCAAAGCACGCCCCGCGCCGCGACCGGGCGCGGCCGCCACTCTCCAGAATGACCTGCTCTGCGGGGAGGGCGATCTTGTGAGTACTGCGCCCACCCGGATGCTGATGAAGATTGCGGCCCAGATCGATGAAGGGGATTCCCAGACGAGAACGTGGTTCATCGATTCGCCGCCTAATCAGGTCTGGCGAGATCTGAACAAGGCACGCGATATTGCCGACATGGTTGGCGAGTTTCTTGACCTTTACGGATTCCGCTCCGTCAACGAGCTTAAACTGGAGGAACCGGATCTGCACGACGATCCGACCTTTGTCATCAGTGCCATCGCTCGCTATGTTCGAGCCAAATCCTATGACATCGATGCCATGATCGAGCGGGAGATGGCGATCCGGAATGCGGCCGAGGCCCGGGTTGACAGCGCGCTGTCCGGCTGGAAACGGCTCGTCTACCGGTGGATACTTAAGCAAACGCGGCGGACGGTCAGGCAGCGCGAAAACCTGCGCTTCGACAGGACGAGGATTTTCGGCCTCGCGCGGCATCTCTTCCGCGGAATCGGGCTTCAGCTTGTCCGCCTGCATGTTTTGAAGGCCGTGGACGACATCTTCTATCTGACTGTGGACGAGATCTTCGCCTTCGTCGAGGGACGCTTAGCCATAACCGATCTCGGCGGGTTGGCCGATTTCAGACGGCAGGAATATCGCAAGTACCGCCAGTCGCCAACCCCGCCAGACCGATTTCTTACGCAGGGGGCTGTGGGCGTATGGGCGCAGTGGCCGCAACTCCTGGCTGCGGCAGACCTCCTTTGCGCCGAAAACGACCAGCGTAGCGCAAGCGACCCCAATGTCCTTACCGGCACGCCTTGTTGCCCCGGCGTAGTCGAAGGCGTTGTACGCGTTGCCCACACATCCAAGGATGCCGAAAAACTCGACCAGGAGATCCTGGTCACTGCCAGAACCGATCCCGGCTGGGTCCCACTATACCCTTCCTGCACCGGACTACTCATTGAACGTGGCAGTCTGCTTTCACATTCGGCCGTGGTCGCGCGGGAGCTCGGACTACCCGCCATTGTAGGCATAACGGGAGGATTGATGGAGAGATTGCAGACGGGGCAACGGGTGCGCATGGATGCCGGCAAGGGTGAGGTAAGAATCCTGTGACGACTCTAAGGAGTTACGCGCATGCCACCAACAGGCGTGCCTTTGCACAGAAATTCTCGCTGCTTCCTGGTCAACTCCGCAGCGGCCGGTATCGTTCCGCCCTCCTCCCAGCGCAGATTGAGGAGGCACTTATCGATCTGCCGCTGCCGGCGCCGCGCAATTTCTGGCTCTTGGAAGACGACGGCGTCCCCATAGGTCGTATCGGCGCAAACGTATCCTCTCGCATTCCGCAGTCGGGATATTTGGGCTTCTTTGAGGTTGACACGCGCCACGCTGGCGCGGGAGAAGCGGCACTGGAACTGATCGGAGCGGCGTGCGCGTTTCTGCAAGGGAAGGTATCGAGGGTGTGCGGCCCTGTGAATTTCAATACCTGGCTCCCATACCGCTTTCGCGTCAACGAGTGCGATGAGCGCTGCTTCGCGTGGGAACCGGTAAACCCGCCGGACTACGTGGACTACTTTCGTGCCGCGGGATTCGAGCGCAGTATGGACTACCACTCCGCCGCCTTTTCCAACCTCGACCAGTTTCTGGGGCAGACCGAAGCTGACTACGAGGGCGCGCGAGCGAAAGGATTCCGGTTTCGCAAGCTGGATTGGCCCCGGCTATTTGACGGGGAGGCGTCAATGCTCTACCGAATTGCCAATGAGGCTTTTGAGGACAGCTTTCTGTTCGAAACCGTTCCCCAAGATCTTTTCGAGCGCTTCATAGACCTTATGGGCAAACCAGAGCAGGACTGTACACACGTGGCCGTGTCTCCGCAGGGAGATGATGTAGGGTTCTTCTACGCATTCACCGACCAGCACCCCTCTGCCCCAGGCTCTGGCCCCGAGACCTATGCCGTCTTGAAGAGTACAGGTGTGATCAGACAGGCGCGCGGGCAAAGATTGTCCAACGCACTGGCGCATCTGGCGGTGAAATCGGCCGTTGCCATGGGCGCGCAATACTGCATCTCAGCCCTTGTGCGCTCCGGCATTCAAAGTGAGTCCTATGCCAGGAAAGGAGACCCGTTCTGGCGGCATCACTATACGTTGTTTGAAAAACGCTTATAGAACTGAGTTGCCGACTTCGGTTGGTAGTCTTTCTGCGACCCATCAAGCGTTTGCCCTAAATCCGCTACGAATTATCATCCGCTGCGCCCGCCCGCAGCATGAATTGGAGATGTAACCATGCCCAAATTTTCACCGCACGCATTGACCAAAACTGCGCAGGACGTTTTCATGGCCGCCGGTGTCAAACAGGGCGAAGCGGGTATCGTGGCCGAGCATCTGGTTGAGTCCAATCTGGTCGGGCACGACTCCCACGGTGTGCTGCGCATCCCCGAATATGTGGAGTGGATGGAAGCCGGGGGCGTTGCCCTCGGTCAGCACATCACCATCATGCACGAGACCGAAACGCTGGCCGTGATCGAAGGCGGATGGGGCTTCGGACAGGTCATCGGGCTGGAGGCGATCCACGTGGCGATACTGAAGGCGCAGCAGACCGGCGTCGGCATCGTTGCCGTCAGCCAGTGCGGACACATTGGCCGCGTCGGACACTACCCCTACGTAGCAGCCCAACAGGGGCTGGTTACGGTCCTCTTCGTCAATACGCATGGCGGCGGCAAACTGGCAGCCCCTTGGGGTGGACGCGGACGCCGACTGTCAGCCAATCCCATCTCGGTGGGCATTCCCAGAAAGGCCGACGAGCCGCTGGTGCTGGACATGGCCACTTCCTCAATCGCCGAAGGCAAACTGATGGACATGCTCAACCGCGGCGTGTCGGCCCCCGAGGGCTGCATCGTCGACGCCGACGGCAATCCCACCACGGACCCGGTCGCCTACTTCGGGCCGCCCGCGGGCGCGATGCTTCCCTTTGGCGGGCATAAAGGCTTTGGCCTTTCCTTTGTCATCGACATCCTGGCCGGTGCGCTGTCAGGCGCAGGTTGCAGCCGCGACGGCGCGACCCGCATTGGAAACGGTTTCCTCGCCTTTGTGATCCAGCCCGAGCGCCTCCGGGACGCCGATGCCTTCCATGCCGACGTCGATGGGCTGGTGCAGCATATCAAGAGTTCGGAGTTGGCTGCCGGTTTCGATGAGATTTTGGCGCCCGGCGAGCCGGAGATTCGCACCCGTCAGCAGCGGACGCGCGATGGCATCCCCGTCGATGACGGCGCCTGGAGCAAGATCTGCGCGACGGCCCAACGCTACGGCGTCAACCTGACCGCGTCAGAATAAAGCTCCGTAGGCGTCAGAGTGGGCCTCACTGGTCATCCTTCCCCGCCCAGGCATGTCAAACTCCCGCAGCGGAAATGGCAGCGAGAAGATGGAAAAGGAGAATCGTTCCGACGTGCTATCGTGTCCTGGCCTATCAGGACGCCGAGGTCCGGCAGATGAGGGCGACGGCAGCCTGACGCGGTGGTTCAGCGCCTTGATCGCGCCGGGAGTCCACATCTTCACCAGATAGCCCGGATGGAGCAGGATCAAGGCCGACGCCCGCGCCGACTGCCAGACCGGAAAACCGTTCCCGTCCGTCGGCTCCAACTTCACAGTTTCAGATGGGCAAGCGCGCTTCGCTTCAGGGCCAGAAAGCCCGCTTCCAGAACTGTATCTTCGCCGCGCGGGTGGGGCAGGTCGACCGCCAGCTCAGCCGTGATGCGGCCCGGACGCGGGCTGAAGACCAGCACACGATCTCCCAGCAGCAGCGCCTCGTCGATGTCGTGCGTAATAAAGAGAATCGTCTTCTGGAAGCCCGTGCGCACGCCCAGCAGCCACTGCTGCAGCACGCGGCGCGTCAAGGCATCGAGCGCGCCAAACGGCTCGTCCAGCAGAAGGATGTCGTAACCGGCCAGGAAGGTGCGCAGCAGGGCCGCCCGCTGCCTCATCCCGCCCGAAAGCGCGCTCGGCCAGGCGGTCTCGAAGCCGTTCAGCCCGAAAAGGGGGAGAAGCTGCCGCGCTTCGGCGCGGGCCGCGTCGCGGCTGCCGCCAGCCAACTCCACGCCCAGGATCACGTTGTCGAGCACCGTGCGCCACGGCAACAGGGTATCCCGCTGGGGCATATAGCCAAAGCGCCCCTGCCGATGCGACGCGCTCGGCAGGGGTTGCCCTCGCAGAATGATCTGCCCCGCGTCCGGCTGCTCCAGACCGGCCAGCAGCCGCAGGAGGGTAGACTTTCCGCATCCGCTCGGGCCGATGATGGTCAGGAACTCCCCCGCTTCCACTCGGAAAGTCAGGTCCGTCACTGCCTCGACACCGGCCGGCGCGCCCCGCCTGGAGCCGCCGCTGAACGTCTTGGAAAGCGAGTCAACTGCCAAAAGCGTCATTCTTGCTCGGGCAGGAACTCGTTCGTGTATGCGGACTCGGCGTCAAACGACTCGATGATGCCGTTTTCCATCAGGAAGTCGGCATAAGCCTGCCAGATGTCGCCGGACTGAATGCCCCACTGTGCGGCATCGGCCTGATATTCTTTGGACAGCCACGCTTGGCTTGTCCGTACCAGATCGGCATCCAGGTCAGGATTGGCGGCCAGCAGAATGTCTGCCGCCTCCGTCGGATTATGAACGGCAAATTCATAGCCGCGGGCCGATGTCTCGACAAAGGCGCGCACCGTCTCCGGATCATCCGCGATCATGGCCTCGTTCGTGATCAGGATCGGCGTATAGTAGTCGGGGATGCAGTCCAGGTAATCCTTAAGCATGATGATGTCCAGTTCAACGCCCTTGAGTTCGGCGTCGATGCCGGCCCAGCCGTAGAAGATCCAGACGAAGTCGACCTGGTCCGCTTCGGTGACCGACAGGAAGTCTGCCCAGCCGATGTCGATAAACTCGATATCTTCTGCCGTCCCACTCTCGCACTGCATCAGCAGGTCGATAGTGGGAAGCTCGATAGGAGAGCCAAAAGCGCCATACCGCTTGCCGGCCATATCGGTGGGCGTCCTGATTCCCGCGCTGCTTCTCGAAGCGAATCCCGATGTGTTGTGTTGAATTATGGCTGAAATCGACACAACCGGCACGCCTTCGTTGCGGGCAAAGGTGGTTCCTTCCTGGTAGCTGAAGCCAAAGTGGGCAGACCCCGTGCCGACTACCTTATGCACATCCGACTGACCCGGAAGTACAATCTCCACATTCAGGCCCGCCTCTTCATACCAGCCCATCTCACGCGCGACATAGATGCCCGTGTAATTGGTATTTGGCGTCCACCCAAGCATTAACGTAACGTCCGTAAGAGTTGCGGCATCCTCGCTTTGTGCATCAGGCGTCACCGGCAAGCACGCCGCCGCCAGCATCAGCGCAATCAGCGTCGCAATCAACAGCACTGTGTGGGACATTCGTTTTCTCATCATCTCCTCCTCGGAGTGGATAGTTGTCAATTGTCAGTAGCTTATGGCCAGCATGCTGTTGGCCTTCGATCACTGACCGTTGCCGTTTCGTTCCTCAAAGTACCAGGGCATCGTTCCGCGCTCGATCACAAAGACCGTCAGGAACAGCAGAATGCTCAGGAGTGAAATAATCACAATGGTTGAGAACACCAGCGCGGTATTGAACGCGGCTTGCGAGCGCAACAGATAGATGCCCAGCCCCTGTTTTGCGCCAACCCACTCCCCGACGACGGCGCCCGCTACGCTATACGTGGCCGCAATTTTCAAGCCCGAAAAAAAGTAGGGCGCGGCGGCCGGCAGACGGACCTTCTGCCAGATCTGCGGCCACGTCGCCCCCATTGAGCGGAACAGATCGATCAGTTCCGGTTCGGTCGAGGTCAGCCCGTCGCTGGTGTTGATGGCGATGGGGAAGAAGCAGAACAGCGTCACAACGATGACCTTGGGCGCAATGCCAAAGCCAAACCAGATGATCAACAGGGGGGCCAGCGCCAGGATCGGCACTGTTTGCGAAATGACCAGGAGCGGGTAGACAGCCCGCCGCAGCCAGGGAGAGAAGTCGAGCACTGCCGCCACCGCAACGCCTGCCGTCAGGGCCACCCCAATCCCAATGGCGACTTCCAGCATAGTCTGGCCGACATGGACGCCCATCAGCGCGCGCGTATCCCAGAATGCTTGCCAGATCGCCGAAGGCGCAGGCAGGATCCACTTGGGCACGGCCAATCCCCGCACAGCCAACTCCCAGAGAGCCGCGAACATCAATAATACAGCAGCGGGAATTAGCAGTCGGATCGTTCTCATCCGGCGTCTTCTCGGAACTTTGAGACCAGTCCGTCTATCGTGGTGCCGCCAACGGATTCGCCGATCTTGATAATCGTAATGACACGCGCCACACCGTCGACAAAGCAGGCGCGATGGGCCGCTTTGGCCACCTCCAGGCAACTGTCCAGATCGCCCTCAACCGTCGTCCCCATTGGGCCGACCGCGTACTTCAGGCCCGACTCCTGAATGACCTCGATGGCGCGATCGACAATTGGGTAGACGTCGCCGCCCTTTCCGGGCAGCACTTCAATATCGACAATCACCGAGTTGGACATGCTGTCTCCTTTCGCAAACAAAAAAACCGCCCTGAAGGGCGGTTGGCGTCTGATGCTTGTTTAGCCTATGTACGCATCGCAATGGTTCCTACGCCAGCATTACCTGGATCAGGTCTGTCGGTCATTTCCACAACGCGTCAGCTTAACGCACAAGGAAATTTCTCAGCCCAGTTCTTCCGAGCTCCCGAGTGAGATTCAGTTGTTCAGGTACAGGTGCGCTACTTTCAAGCGCGACTTTACACATTATATTTGACAGTTATTCAGAAGTCAAGTTGACAAAAGGCAGTGGCATCCACAATTAGGGCGGTGTGTCCATTGTCTGAATCAGGATTCACAAGATTGGGCGATTCTCAGGATAGAACACGTCAGGGGTTAGGGAAGGAATCTGGCTTAACGGACTGAGGGACTGTTTGCGAGACGCGCCGCACTTTGGGAACCAGCCACGCACAACGCAAAACGCCAACCCTCCAGCGAGAACTGACGTTTCGCGCTGTAACGAGTGGGGACGACTCAGGCCGCGACCAGCCCACCTGCTTGCAGGAGCGGCTCCGCGGCGACGGTGCGCTCGTCTCGGAACTGCTTTGTATACAGGTTATAGTAGTGGCCCCGCTGGCGAATCAGTTGCGCGTGGCTTCCCTGTTCCGAGATGCGGCCATCCTCGATCACCAGAATCCGATCCGCTTTCCTGATCGTAGAGAGCCGGTGAGCGATGATGAAGCTGGTGCGTCCCGCCATGACTGTATCCATCGCCTCCTGAACCAGCGCCTCGGTCAGCGTATCGACCGAACTGGTCGCCTCATCCATGATGAAGATATCCGGGTCGGACAGGATCGCACGCGCCAGGCTCAGCAGTTGCGTCTGCCCGACAGACAGCAGCACGCCTCCTTCACCCACTTGGCTTTCGTATCCGTCATTCAGCTTCTCGATGAACGCATGCGCGCCGGCCATTCTGGCCGCATTCTCGACCTCCTCGTCGGTTGCATCGAGCCGCCCGTAACGGAGATTTTCCCAGATCGTGCCGGTGAAGAGATAGGGCGTTTGCAACACGACGCCGATGCGGCTATGAATGCCGTGGAGAGTCCACCCCGTATAATCCCGCTCGTTGATGAGGATGCGGCCGTTTGAAGGTTCATAGAAGCGGCAGACCAGGTTGACGATTGTCGACTTGCCCGCGCCCGTCGGCCCGACCAGCGCGATCGTCTCCCCCTGCTTCACGTGCAGGCTGAAGTCGCGCAAGACCGGATTCTCCTCCTCGTATCGAAAGTCTACATTCTCAAACACGATGTCTCCCCGCAGAGTGTCCGGCTCCTGCGCGTCGCTGCGGTCCTGCACTTCAGGCACTGCATCAATCAGACTGAAGATGCGTTCACCGGAGGCGATGGCCTGCTGCATCTCGGAGTAGATGCGGGCCATCTCCTGGATCGGAAACAGCATGAAGGTAATGTAGAAGATGAAGGCCTGGATGCCGCCAATGGTCATTCCGCCCAGTTGGAACTGCCAGCCGCCGTACATGATGACGCTGGATATGCCCACCGCGCTGATCAGCTGAACCACCGGCAGAAACAGCGCCGACAGCCACGCGGCCCGGAATCCGGCGCGGTACATCGTACCCGTCAGTTCGGTGAAATCGTTCAGATTCCCTTCTTCACGACGCAGCGATTTGACCACGCGCACGCCTGTGATGTTCTCATTGTAGGCCCCGGTGATCTTCGAATTCGTCTTGCGCACATCGCGGTACTCCACCAGGATCTTCTTCTTGAAGCGCACTGCCACCACCACCAGCACGGGAATGATCGCGGCAACGATTAGCATCATCTGCACATTGATCAGCGCCATGAAGGCCAGCGAGATGACGATGCTGGCCACGCCCCAGCACAGGTCCAAGAAGCCCCAGGAGACCAGATCCCCCACACGGCTGGCGTCGGAGGTAAGCCGACTCATCAGCCAACCGACGGGTGTGCGGTCAAAGTATGAGAGCGAAAGCTCTTGCAGACGGGCGAACATCTTCTTGCGCAGATCGTACTGCACGCGTTCCCCCAATCGCGACGCCGAAGCGATAAACCCCAGCACGGCCAGCGCCATTAGCAGGATCGCCAGGCCATACTGAGTTAACAGCCTCAAGACCTGATCTGTGTTGCCGGCCATTATGCCTTCGTCGATGATCCGCTTGCTGAGCAAGGTGAAGTACCCGTCCAGAAAGGCGGTCAAGGTGATCGAAGACAGGTAGCCAAACATCAGCGGCCAATGCACCAGACCATGGCGCAGGATGCGCGCGACGGTCTGGCCATTGAATTCCGTTTCAAACTCCTCTTCTTCAAAATGTTCGTGTTCTGACATCTGTCAACCTCTGATAAACGAATGGGGGATTTCAGGTTCAGAGGGCGCGCTCGCATCCTCCGCTTTGCGCAGCCCATCAGTCTGACCGTTCACCCTTGCATCGGCCACTTCGACAATCTCGGCGATTTCCCGTTCCAGGTCAGCCTCGATCTGAACCTGTAGCTCAAATGTCCGGCGGTAGATGCCCGGCTGGGAGGCCAGTCCACTATGGTTGCCCCGCTGGATGATCCGCCCCGCCTCCATCACTAGAATCAAGTCCGCGGCCATAACGCTTTGCACGCGGTGCGCGATGATGAATGTCGTCCGCCCTTCCATCAGCCGACGCAATGCCGCGCGGATCGAAGCATCGGTTTCCGTGTCAACGCTGGAGGTGGCGTCGTCCAGAATCAGGATCGCAGGATCTTTCAGCAGTGTACGGGCGATCGTTAGCCGCTGCTTCTGCCCGCCGGAAAGGGTCACGCCCCGTTCACCAACCAGCGTATGGTACCCTTTGGGAAAGCTCAGGATAACGTCATGGATTGCGGCAACCTTGGCCGCGGCCTCCACCTGTTCATCCGCAACGTCCCGTCCCAGTCCGTAGGTGATGTTGTTGCGGATCGTCGTCGAGAACAGAAACGGCTCCTGTTGCACGATGCCGATCTGGCTGCGCAGATAGCCGCGCGGATACGCCTGCAACGCTTCGCCGTCCAGAATAATCTCGCCTCCGCTGTAATCGTAGAAACGGGGCAGTAGATTGACGAGCGATGACTTGCCGGACCCCGTCGCGCCTAGCAGACCGATCACCTGGCCAGGCTGAACGTCGAAATCGATGTCGCGCAAGACGTAGCCGCGCTCCGCAAACGCCCGCCGCCGCATGTCCTGCGCGCGCTGGTCGGCCGCTTTGCCTTTCTTTGCCTCCTCGCTTTCTTCGGCGGTCGGCGCTTCATAGGCGAACTGGACCTTCCTGAATTGCAGCTCGCCGCGCAGACGTTTGCTCGTTGGCGCGCTGCCCTCCACCAACTGTTCCCGTTCCTGGCGGATGATCTGCTGCACCCGCTGCAACGAGACCAGACCGGTTGCGACATGGGCCACCATCCGTCCCAATCCCTGTACGGGCCAGATCGTGGCGGCGAGCAGGCCGATGAACGCGATATAGGTGCCGAGGGTAATCTCGCCGTTGAGAACCATCATTGAGGCCATGTAGACGCCGAACAGAATCTGCGCACCGGACAGGATTTCAATCAGGGGCCAGAACACGGTGTGGAGGTTGGCGATCCGCACGCCGCGCCGGTACTTCTCCCAGTTTTCCTCGTCAAAGCGCTCAATCTCAAAGGACTGGCGTGCAAACGCCTTCACAACGCGCACGCCGCTCAGTGTCTCTTGCAAACGATTGGAGACTACCGCGTCCTGACTCTGATAGGACTCGAATAACGTCCCCACTCGCTTGAAGAAGATGTAGGAGGCCACAGAGACAATCGGAAACACTGGAATCGACAGCAGAGCCAACCAGCCGTGCAGGAGGACCAGCGCACTGAGGTTCACCACCAGCAGCAGGCCGATTCGACCAATACCGATCAGTTGATCCTGGAACAGCCGACGAATCGTGTCCACGTCGGAGGTCGCACGTTGAATCAGTTCACCGGTCTGCATATTGTCGTGGTAGGTGAAGGTCAGGCGCTGGATTTGGTCATAGAGATAGTTGCGCAGCCGCCGAGCGACCCCTTCGGCCGTCTGGGCGGCAGACCGACCCATGCCAAAGGTGAACAGCCCTTGCAAGAGCGCCAAGCCGATGATGCCGGCGGCCACCCACGGTAAGTCGCCGCGACGGTCTGAGCCCGGCAACACATCATCCACAAAGTAGCGGAGGAGATAGAACACCGCGGAACCGCTTAGCGCTGCCAGCCCCGCCGCCACGATTGCGACGAGGTAGGTCGCGCGGAACCCGGTTGTCATCCGCCAAAGGCTGACAAATGGGTTGGCCGTCAGCGTATCTTTCAGGTCGTAAGTAAGACGAATCCCTATTTCAGACATGCTCTCTTCTTGTTGGCTAATCTGTCTGTGGCGCATCGCCAGCCAGACCTTCCGCAATGGCCGCAACCAGGCGTGCAACCCCTGGCGCGGCCTCGGTTGAGTACTCTTTCTATCCTCAGATGCGACATCTTCCATCATCTGACACTCCTTGACATTCTCTCATGGCGCGCCACAATTGGGCGAGACGGGGGATTGTTGTTTCGGTAACGGCAGCCTCAACTCGTCGGGGGAGAGCGAACTGAAACTGCACGTTACCTTTGCCGGGTAGTTGCCCGAACAAAACAAAAGAGCCACAGGCCAGGCCCGTGACTCGTCGGCGGATTGCGCCAATCAAAAAAGCCACGGGCATCTGCACCGTGACCTTTTGCCGTTTCTGGAAGGGGTTCAGCCCTTACGCCGAACCGCCATCCACCGTCAGGATCACCGGTGCTTTGCGCCTCCATCGAACTCCGCAGGGTTGAAACCCACGGCAGACAGTCTGATACGATCCATATTCACCGGTCCTCCTTGAGTCGAGACAGCAGGGCGAACCACGCCCCGCCCGCTTGGTTGTGTACTCCAGTGGCAGGGACTATAGCAGACTCGCGCGCATCCGTCAAGTCTCGGATGAAAGAGGGTGTATCCCAGATTTTTGGGCGATGATGGCAGGAGCCGTTGCGTTGGCAGGTTGGCCTGACCTGTAGTTGACAGGAGGAAGAGATTCCCAGGTCTGGATGCGGACGTATTGACGGCGGGTTTGACAGTTTTTTGTCTTGGCGCGCCAATGGAAGACAAGCCCACCAAAAAATCTTCAATTTGACAGTTTTTTGTATTGGCGTTAGACGAAAGACAGTTCCGCCAAGAAATCTTCAAAAGGATTGGTTGAATGCGCTACCGCTTCGCTATATGAGCGCGATCTTACTAAACGTTTAGAAAAAATGTCCGCTTTGTCCGCTTTTACCCCCCCCCCCGTTGCCCAAAAGAAGCAGAAATTAGTTGAAATTCAGTGCGCTACCGCTTCGCGCGCCCAGAGGGCACCCGAGCGCCGGATTGCGGAATGGGGGTCTGGGCGCGCGGTGAAGGCGTTCCCAGTCGCGGAGGAGTGTAGCACAGATGAGCGAATCGAGCAAATCGGGGTAACGCACAATAATTCGGGATGCACGCTGAAAAAAAGTCAAAGCGGGAGCTTGACTCGCACGGCTGAATTTGTCCACCTGTGTGAAGAATACTATGATAGCCATGAAGAAAACGGATCGGTGAACGAATTACTCGGAGGCGGAGTACCGTCGCCCTGCAAGAAAGAACAGACTGAAATGAACCTATGAGCCTACAAACAACAGGTGCATCCAGGAAGAGCAGGTGGAATTACAACCCGTTCATTTCCGTTCTGATCGGTGTCGCGATCTCCACTCTGATGCTTAGTCTATCGCAGCCAACATTGACCGAGGCGGCCGGCAATACAGCCGCACAGGCGTTCCTCTTCGCCTCAGATCCGCTGTTCATTTCATCTCACTTATATGAGCTTCTGCTCACTGAGGTTGAGCTTGAAGAGTTCACTGATACCGGCGGCGCCATCGAGCCACTAGGAGATAGACTTTTGCTCGTGACGCCGCGAGGGCGCATCGCATTGATTCATGCCGATGGCCAGGTTGACTACCTGCCGCAAACAGTCCCCATGAACGAATCCGCTTCAGGGGGTCCAATTACCTGGCGCGGATTTCGCGTCGCAGACATACTACTACACGAGCAGACACCCGGTGTATACACGTTATTCGCCTCCCATCACTACTTTGCTGGAGACTGTGTGGAGTTCCGCATCTCCTCGGTATCGTTAGATTTGGGTCAACAAGGCGCGGCGATCTCCGGCGATTGGAAGACCGAATTCACTGCAAAACCTTGCATCAAGAACTCTATATTTGGAACTTGGCAAGGTGAAATTTTGCATATAGGGGGAGGAATACAGGCCGGCGGCCGGATGTTGATGGACGGCGCCGATCATCTCCTGGTGGCCGTTGGCGACCACGGATGGTACGAGTGGCATGATCGGCAAGAGACAGGCGACACGGAGAATCTGCTTGGCGTTGATCCCGACTCACACTTGGGCAGGCTGGTCCGCATCGATCTGACAAGCGGCGAGGCCGAGGTAGTAGCCAGTGGTCTTCGCAATCCGCAGGGGCTTGTGCGCGGTTCCAAAGGGAATATATGGGAAACCGAGCATGGGCCTCAAGGAGGCGACGAACTCAACCTGTTAAAACCAAGTCTTGACTATGGTTGGCCCTACGTCACCTATGGCGTTCAATATGGAAACAAGACATGGTCTTATAATGAGATTCAAGGCCGGCATTATGGTTTTGAAGAGCCTGTTTATGCCTGGATACCTTCGATCGCAATATCCAATCTCATCGTGAGCGACGGTCAACAGTTTCCCTTGTGGCAGAATGATCTGTTGATTGCCTCCTTGGCCGCCCGATCCCTCTTTCGCGTCCGTCTCTACGAAGGACGTGTCACATATTTCGAGAAGATTGTGATAGGCGAACGGTTCCGCGACATAACACAGATGCCCGATGGCCGCATCGCCCTGTTAGCCGAAAGCGCCAAGATAATTTTCTTGCAGCGCGCCCCGCTTTACTGTCAGGACAATAATGACGCCGGGTTAATCTTTTCCCATGATGCGGCTGAAGTCTGTGCAGATATCTCCCAGGTCATCGCGGAGTCCGACGACGACATAATTCGCTCCCTCCAAGACGCACAGTTCGGCGATCCGGTCATGCGCTCCCTCTACAACGTCTATGTTTACGACGAGTGGCTGATCTATGTAAAAGGTTCTTGCAGCCAGGACGACCTCTCACATCGCTTCTTTCTGCACATCACTCCTGCTGATGCCAATGACCTGGCTGAAGAGCATACGCAGCACGGCTTTAACGCCTATGATTTCAACGCCTCCGAAGAGAACATAAGCAGCGCTTTGCACAATAACGGCTGCATTGTGGCCATTCCTCTTCCCGACTATGACATCCAACATATCCATACCGGACAGGTTGTACGCGAGGAAGGCCCCGACGGTGAAATCTCCTGGAGAGGGCCAATTTGGGAAGGCAGCTATACTTTCGGCGCCCCCTACACCGCCTCCACGCCGGAGACCAAGGATTCGCCTAACGCGCAGACGGGAGCTGATGACACGTCCTCCGGCGCGGCGCTTTTTAGCGCGCACTGTGCAAGTTGCCACAACTTGGCTGCGGAGCATAACATTGGCCCGCATCTGAACGGTGTGATCGGCAGGCGGGCCGGCCGCGTCGCCGACTTCGGAGGCTCCTCCGCCCTGACATCGCTGGACATCGTCTGGACACAGGAGAACCTGGCGGAATTCATCGCCACACCGTCCCAGTTTGCCCCGGGAACGGCAATGGCAGATACGGGCGTCACCGCAGAGGAAGCCCAACGCATCGCCGAATTTCTTGCAGCGGAAAAATGATGCGGTACTCCGCTCTTCGACTTGGCAACAAAGGCAAACTGCCCGGTGACGTCAAGACAATCAGTTCGACAGACACTTGACCCGAGGTGAGACCGTAATGATAACTTTGAAAGTGAGGAAGCGGAGATTGCGGCCCGGAAATGTTGAGCAGGAGGGCGTTTGCTATTGTGTTGCGATATTCAACCGCCTAGAGAATAACCAAATGAATGCAAGAGCAGGTGACATATTCCTGAGAAAATGGCATTGGCGGCATTTCAATTCGTTCCTGTTTTGCGTCGCCATTCTCACTTTGGCGCTTCTTCTCTTGCAGCCCACATTGACCGAAGCGGCCCGCAACGAAGTCGGCGAGGCGGTCTTCTTCACCTCAGATCCTCCGTTTATTACATCTCACTTATATGAGCTTCAACCCCATGTGGTTGAGCTTGAAGCATTCCGCGATCATGGCGGTGGAATCGAACCACTGGGAGATAATCTGCTGTTGGTGACGCCAAGAGGGCGCATCGCCCTGATACATGCTGACGGCGAGGTGAACTATTTTCCACAGAGAGTCCCCATGAATGAGTCGGATTCAGCAGACCCGACTTTCTGGGTCGGCTTTCGCGTTGCTGATATCCTGCTTCACGAGCGACTGTCAGACAGATTCACGTTATTTGTCTCACATCACTATCTCGCAGGAGAATGTGTGGAGTTCCGCATCTCTTCTACGTTGTTAAGTCTGGATCAGGGGCAGGTGACGGTTTCCGGCGATTGGAAGACGGAGTTTACAGCGAATCCATGTATCCAGAAAACTATCTTCGGCCCCTCGCAAGGGGAACCCCCGCGTATTGGGGGAGGAATACAGGCCGGTGGACGGATGTTGATGGACGGCGCCGAGCATCTCCTGGTTGCCATTGGTGACCACGGATGGTATGAGTGGCATGAGCGGCAAGAATCGGTAGACCAGGAGAGAGCGCCTGTCGTTGATCCTGATTCCCACTTGGGCAGGCTGGTTCGTATCGATTTGACAGAAGGCAAGGCTGAAATAGTAACGAGTGGTCTACGCAATCCGCAAGGTCTCGCACGCGATGCGGAAGGCAACCTGTGGCAGACCGAACATGGCCCCCAAGGCGGCGATGAACTCAACCTGGCGAGACCGGGTCTGAACTATGGATGGCCCTACGTTACCTATGGCATTAATTATGGGAATAGGATATGGCCTTATAGCAAAGTGCAAGGTCGGCATGATGGCTTTGAAGAGCCGGTGTTTGCATGGATACCCTCGATCGCAATATCAAATCTGATTGTCAGCGACAGTCGACAGTTTCCCTTATGGAAAAACGATCTGCTGATCGCGTCTCTGAAAGATCTTTCCCTCTTTCGTGTCCGTCTTCGCCAAGAGCGCGTCACATATATCGAACGTATCATGATAGGCGAACGCATCCGTGACATTACACAGTTGCCCGACGGGCGCATCGCTCTGCTGGCCGATTATGCCAAGATCCTCTTCTTACAGCGCGCTCCGATATACTGTCAGGATGAGAACGATGCCGAGTCGATATATTCGTATGACGCCGACGATGTCTGTACAGATGTTTCCAGAGTCATCAGGGACGCCGACGATCCCTTAATTCGGTCCCTCTCTGACGCAAGTATCGACAATCCCGTCATACGCTCCCTCTTCAACGTATACATCGTCGAAGACCAGCTGGTCTACTTGAAGAGTCCTTGCAGTGAAAGCGATCTTTCGCATACCTTCCTATTGCACATCACTCCAGTCCATGCAAACGACCTTGCGGAGGGTCATAGACAATATGGCATAAACGTCCATGACTTTTATTCCTACGGTGAAAGCACCGGCGCCGCCATAAATGAAGCCGTTTGCATAGTAGTCCGCGCGCTTCCAGATTATGAAATAGAACGGATTTTCACCGGCCAGGTCATACGCGTAGTTGACGCTGCCGGCGAAGTCTCCTGGAAGGGTCCGGTTTGGTCGGGCGATTATTCTTTCAGCGATCCCACTTCCGCCGCCACACTTGAGGGAGAGAACGCGCCGCTCACGCAGGCAGACAGTCGGCAAAGCGAGTCGCGTCCAACAGAGGAGGGGAATTCCCTTCTCATCGCCAAAGATGTTTCCAGAATCATGGAGAAATCCGAGGACCCCAATATTCGCTCCCTCCTCGACGAAGATTTTGGTGCTCCAATAGTGCGGTCCCACTTTAACGTGTATGCCCATGATAATTGGTTGATCTATGTAACTGGACTCTGGCGAAATCAGGCCAGAGTGAAAGGGCAAAGCAGTTGTAGCGCCTGCCAATTGGCAGGCGGGAATAGAGAAGGTCAGTCGAGCCTTCTTGAATGGGTGTAACGTGTAGCCGGACAACCGAGGCGCTCAGGTTGGTTAGTGGATGAAGCGTTGCAAGATCGGCGCGACATCGGCCAAGCGCGCGGCTTCCTGACAAGCTGTTTGCAACAGCGAACGAGCATGCTCCTGCCGATGGCGACGAATTACGTCGGCAAGCGAGGCGAAGCAGTCCTCTCTCGCCGCATGATTGAGACGCCATTGCAGAAAGATGTAAGCCAGGAAGACGATGGCAAACCATTTTTCGGTTGCTTCAAACGACTGCACGCGGAAATCAGTCAAGCCCAAGAACTGTTTGACGAAAAAGTTGTCTACCTCAATGGACCAACGTTTTTGGTAGCAAGACAGTGCTTTCTGTGCTGACAGCGATAGGTCAGTGCAGAGAAAGTACTTCGGGTGTTTGTCCCGATGGTGCCGTTTGCTGATCAAAACACAGACTTCAAAGGGCAGCTTGTTGAGCTTGCCCCGCAGCGTACGCAGCAGATAGCTCTGCGCCTGCGAGCCTGTAGCAGTCAGGCGGATGCGCCGATACTGCTGGTGCTTGAGTTGTCGGTTCCATTGCGAGAGCCTGATTCCGTCCAGGATGCGATTCGACTTAATGGCACAGATCAGATGCCAGTTGCGTCGCCGGCAGAACTTGAATAAGCGGTTTGAGGCATACCAACTGTCACAGAGCACTGTAACCCGAAACTGCGCCGGCAGCAGTTGGTGCAATGCGGTCAACATCTCCTGGGCCAGGCTGCCCTTCTTGCGATAGCGTACGCGTTGTGCCAGCGGACGCGTGCGGTTGAGGCGGCGCACCGTGCGCTCACGCATAAAGAGGCGCCAATCGAACACGTAGGCAAAGTCGCCGCACTGAATCCGCACTTCTACGTGTACTGTGCCGTTGGTGTAGCGCTGCCTCCTTGCTCCTGACTTGGTGTGGTCGTGATGAAAATCGACTGCCTGCAGATGTCGTGTATTCTTATCCTTGGCGCCCAGAGAGTCGTCAATGCTTACCGTAACGACCCAGTTGCCCGTTTGCTGCGCATGTTCGGTCAACTCCCTGACCACAAACTGGCGCTGGCACGAGCGGATATCTTCGGCCTCATAGGGACTGATGCGCAGATTGTCCGCACCATTCGACGCATCCGGCGCATCGACAATAAGCCGATACAGGCTGGCGATTGTCTTGTGTCGCACATCCGATACGATCAGGCTGTCCGTCATACGTAGCACATGCCGGTACTGTGGCTTCGTCAGCCGCATCTTCAAACTGAGCAAGAACGTGACCAATAAGGGCGAATGTTGTACAATTAGCTTGAGCATGGGAGCGCCTCCTGTTGGAACCGGTCGAATGGTTCTCTACCATTCTACTCAGGAAGCCTCCCATGTTCTACTTTTCGCCAGTGTCGAGTATGTAAGAGGCCGTTGTAGTGAGGACGATCTCTCTCACCGATTCTTTTTGCACATCACCCCGGTTGATGCGAAAGACCTTTCGGAGGAGAATGAGCAACACGGTTTCAACGTCTATGACTTCTACTCTTTCAATTACACCGTCGGCGCCTCATTGAACGAGTTTGGATGCATCGTGGCCTACGCCCTGCCAGAGCATGATGTCAAACACATCTACACCGGACAGGTCATCCGCGTACAGAGCCCTGAAGGCGAAATCTCCTGGAAAGGCCCGATTTGGGAAGGCAGTCATACATTCGGTGATCCGGCCTTTGCGGCCGCGCCGGAAACTAAGGAATCGCCTTACGCGCAGACGGGAGCAGAGGAAACTTCTTCCGGCGCAGCGCTCTTTACCTCACATTGCGCGATTTGTCACAACCTGGCTGCGGAGCATACCATTGGCCCGCATCTGAACGGTGTGATCGGAAGGCGGGCCGGTCACGTCGCCGGCTTCACCGGCTCGGCCGCCCTGACCTCGCTGGACATCGTCTGGACACGAGAAAATCTGGCAGAATTCATCGCCAGTCCTTCCCAGTTTGCGCCGGGCACCTCTATGCCTGACACAGGTGTCACCGCAGAGGAAGCACACATCATTGCCGACTTTCTCACAGCAGACAGATGATGAGGATTACCTCTCTGCGGCTCGTCTTGCCCCAAGGCATAGGGAGGAAATAATAATCTTACCCTAATGTGAGACGGTACGGATTGCGAATGCATCGATAGTTCTTTGAGAGACGTGTTCAGGACGGTTCCCGTGGGTACTGATTTTCTTCGCAGCCTAGAAGGTGGCGCCGCTTCGTTCAGAACCACAATTGACCAGAGCAGCCCCAGTTTCGCTCCTCCCACGACACAAGAGTCGACAATCCCGCCATACGCTCCTTCTTCAAAGTCAAGATCTGCGGAAACTGGCCGATCTTTGTGAAGAATCCTTGCAGTGAGAACGATCTTTCTCAACCCTTCCTTTTCACAGCAAGCATAAGAAATCCTCCTATGTTCCAAAGCTTATCAAATATGAGGAAAGCATTGAAGGAAACCCGAACTCTCGTAAATCTGCCCCTTGTATCCTTCCTGTCATATCTACCCTGGTTGGCACTCCTGGCTTGGCTCTCCAGCGTTGCCTGGTTCCTGTGCGACGACGCTTTCATCAGCTTTCGTTACACGCGCAATCTGCTCGAAGGCAACGGCCTGGTGTTCAATCCCGGCGAGTACGTCGAGGGCTACACCAACTTTCTGTGGATTCTGGAGTTGGCGGCTATCTGGGAGATATTCGGCGTGCGCCCGGAGCAGGCCGCGCCGTGGCTCTCTGTCGCTTACACGATCGGAACAATCGCGGTCATGTTGTGGTGGCTTGCCCGCCTGCCCTCTCTCCGCAGCCGGGGCCTGGTCGGCTGGATGGCGTTGGGCCTGTTATGCAGCAGCGCGACCTTTGCCGTCTGGACATCAAGCGGCGGGCTGGAGACGCGGCAGTTCACCTTTTTCATCATTGCGGCGGTCGTCTGTCTGGGCGTGTACCGCAACAGCCGCTGGAGCTTGCTGGCCGCGTCGCTGAGCCTGGCCGCGGCCGAATTGACGCGACCGGAAGGCCTGATGCTGGCGGCCTGCTGCTTCGGCTGGTTCGCCGTCCAGCGCATGATGACCGGCGAAAGGAATCTCTCCAGACTGGCCCGAGAGATGATTCCCCTGGTTGCGCCGTTTGTTGTGCTTGTCGCTGCCCACTTTCTGTTCCGCTACGCCTATTACGGCGAGTGGCTGCCCAACACTTACTACGCCAAACACGTCCGGCCCTGGTACGAGTCGGGATTCCGCTACCTCTGGGCCGCCGCGCTGGAGACCGGCCTCTATCTGCTGTTGCCGCTGGCGTATCTGGCTCTGCACACACGCTGGCGGACGGTTCGAGATGGCACGTACGCGCTGGCGCTGCTCTGTGTCGTCGCCCACATGGCTTATCTGCTGCCGATTGGCGGCGACCACTTCGAGTATCGCCCTCTGGACTATTACTGGCCTCTGTTGGCGGTTCCTGCCGCCGAAGGCATCGCGCTCCTCGGCGCGAGCGTTGCGTCCGGCCTGCGGCGATTGCCGCGCGTTCCGGGTTGGGCGGTCAGGGGGGAGTTCTACACGATCGCGCTCTTCCTGCCCGTGCTGTTTTACGCCAACGCGATTCAGGGCGTACTACTATTCGAGGGGACGGCGCTACGCGAGCAGGACGGTACGCCCTATGCCGAACTCGATGCAGAAAACACAGGCTGGCTGCTGGCCGCGCCGGGGATGCCGGCGCTCGTCGCCATCTCCAACGACCTGAGGCGGCTCTCTGCCAGACACGTCGTCGCCAGACGCTTTACTGATCACCGCGCTGTTGCCGACTGGCATATTGGAGACTGGAGTCCATACGAAACGATGGCGCGTGGGACCATCCCCGATGACGCGCTGACGGTTGACGGCGGCCTCGGAAAGTTCTATTACCTTCCGGACCTGAAAGTCATCGACTTCCATGGCCTGACCGACGCGACGGTGGCGCGCACGCCGGTCATGCACTCCAATCCCGATCGCCTCATGGCCCACGACCGCAAGGCGTCGCCCGAATACCAGCGCCAGCGGGGCGTCAACTTTGATATATTCTACCCGGCCTCCAGCGCCAGCGAGGCGCTCGAACGCGCAGACTACGCTGTCGAGGTCGGCCCCGACCTGTGGATGCCCTTCAATACTGTCAGCGCGCAGTGGGCCACTGAACTTTTCGGCGAACGCGACCTGAGAGCCAGAAAGATATTTTCGAACAGCGAGCCTGCCCGCAACCGGTTTCTTGTCGGCGACCACACCTATGTTGGCGAGCAGCTTCTCGGACAGTTCGAGAACGGCTTTGACGGCTGGCGGTTGACAGGCGAGGCGGTCAGCAACTTTGGTCAGCACGAGCGCAACGAGGGACAAAAGCTGATCTGGGGCCGCGCCGATTCCGGTTTTCTGACGAGCTATCATCCCGATGTGGGAACTTGGGCGACCGGCAAGGCGCGCTCGCCCAAGTTCACCGCCGCGGCTGACCAATATCTCGCCTTTCTGATTAGCGGAGGTGACGCTGAGGGGGTCGGGGTGCGCCTGCTTGCCGACGGCGAGGAAGTCGCGGTTTGGCGCGGTCGGAGGTACGAGCAGTTTGAGTTGGTTGTTCATCCGCTGGCCTACGTCGCCGGCAACTCCCTGCAACTGGAGCTTTTCGACAACGAGCTGGACGAGTGGGGCCACATCATGCTGGACCACGTCATGTTGGTGGCTTGTGAACCATGCCAGACTGAGGAGCCGACCATCCTGGCCCGGGCACTGAGCGCGCAGCCGGACGGCGCCGACACAGCCTACCTGATCCCCGTTTCGCTGGAGGAGTTCAGCCTCCGATACCTCTATCAAGGCGAAGCGTCTGTCCATACAATCCGCATGGACGCGCCCGATCTGGCGCAAGAGATTGAATCCATCCTCACGTTCATGGCGGAACTGTCCACGGTGAAGGTTGTGGACTGGAACAGCGAGAATCGCTGGGTGGACGAAGATATCAAGCCGCTGGCCTTTCTGCTGACAAAGTACGGACGTAACCTGAGCAGCGACGAGTACGGCGACTTTCAGGTCCACAACTACGCCGATATCTCGATTGAGCGCCCCTGGACTTTCTATGAACAGTTGGAGCCGCTGACAGTCAACTATGATGGCGGCATCGCGTTCCACGGGCTTGCTCTGGGTCAGGGCGCGGAGCAACTGTCATCGCAGCAGGTGCTCGACCTGGGATGGGTGCGTCCACTGTGGGGTGTTCTGCAATGGCAGATCGACCCCGGGCTGGATGTCGATTATGCGATATCCCTGCGCCTGCACAATGCTGAGAACGAAATGGTCTACCAGACGGATGATCTTCTGTGGCAACCAGCGAACCACTGGCCTACGAGCCAGTGGCCGGCGAATGAACCGGTCGACACCCTGTTCCAGCTTGACTTCCCGGTTGAGCTTCCGCCTGGCGATTACGAGTTGAGGATGGTGGTCTACAACTTCGAGACCCAGGCGTCGATTGTTCAACAGGGTGTCTGGGAGCCGGAGATTACCCTGGCGCGCCTGCGGCTGGCGAAGGCCCAGTGACAGGATACCCCTCTAAGACCCATCCAACTAGGCCGACGGCATTGCCTGTGGATAACAAAAATGAGAGGTCTTCAACCAGTTCGAGGTAAGTATGACGGTACAACTGGAACTCTTCGATTCTAAGTTCGGCCCCAAGCGCCTCATCATGCTGGATCGCGCCGTGCTGGTAGCTAGTGACACACGTTCGCAGGAGTGGACAACTATGGAGCAGGCTCAATACGCGCAACCCTCTGATGCTGGGCAATCTATTGTATACTCCGTTCGGGCAGAGATAACAGTGAAGATTGACCCGCATCGGGACGGGGTGATCGGCAGGCGGGCAGGCCGCGTCGCCACCTTTAATGCCACGGCCGCCCTGACCGCGCTGAACATCGCCTGGACACCGAAGAAATTGGCGGAATTCATCGTCAATCCGTACCGACTTGCGCCGGGAACAGCTAGGGCTGACATGGAGATCTCCGAATAGGACGCGCGAACGATTGCGGATTCTCTCGCATCGGAACGATAATAGGGGAGCACCGTTCTTCGACAAAGATAACACCGAAAAGATGGAGGTACAGCTATGAGCGAATTCAACGGCAAGACAGTCATCGTGACAGGTGGAGCCAAGGGCATCGGAGAAGGGGTAACACGGGCGTTTGCCCAGGCCGGGGCCAATGTATTCAGCGCCGATGTGGACACGGAAGCAGGCGCGCGCATTGAAGCCGAGAGCGCCTCCCTGCCCGGTTCGATCACCTTCGTGAACGCCGACGTCTCCCAGTCATCCACCTGCGAGGCGTTGGTACGCCAGGCGGCCGGGAGCGGCGGGGTTGATGTTCTTGTCAACAACGTCGGCATCCAGCCGCTTGACAGCTACCTCCCCGCCCATGAGTTTCCTGAAGAGACATGGGATCGCATTCTGGCCGTCAACCTGAAGAGCGGGTTCCTGATGTCAAAGTATGCTGTGCCGGAGATGCTGAAACGGGGCGGGGGCGTCATCGTCAATATCGCCAGCGTACAGGGCCGCCAGTCGATGAAAGGCGTGCCGGCCTATGCGGCCAGCAAAGGCGGCATGATCTCGCTCACGCAACAGTTGGCTCTCGAATATGCGGAGCAGAACATTCGCGTTCTGGCGGTCAATCCCGGCACCATCGAGACGCACCTGGCGTTGGAAAGCGTCGACCACGACCGGGAGGCGCTCCGTTCCGCCGCCGCCGACCAACACCCCATCGGGCGCATCGGCAAACCGGAGGAGATCGCCGCCGTCGTACTCTTCCTCAGCAGCGATGCCGCATCCTTCATGACCGGTGAATATGTCAATGTAGACGGCGGGCTGATGGCCAAGGGGTCCTGGGCAGAGTAGAGCCTCGGAAGTTGCGGTGGTCCCTCCGCCTAGGCAGAGTCAATCGATGGACCCAACAGTCATCAGGCCGCGCGCCCGTGCTGACAACTTAGCGCGCCTTCCTTTACAACACGACATCAGGCGTTGCCGCGCCTCAGAAACTGTCCGTTCAGGTCTAGCAGGCCGGGCCTATCCAATGGTAGACCGCCTCTTCGACGGGCTTGCCATCCCGCAGATGCTCCTTGACAATCCTGTCCAGCAGGGCGTCATCCACCTGGTGATACCAGATGCCGTCCGGGTAGACGACCAGGATCGGGCCGCTGTGGCAGACGCCCAGACAGGGTGTAATCCCCCGCTTTACGCGCCAAGGATTGTCGTATTGGCCCAGATCGCCCAATTTGTGGGCCAACTGCGCGTAAAGCCGCTTGGCCTTGCCCTCCGGATCACAGAACGGCCCTGTACATATGAAAACGTGGCGCGCGTAGGGCGCCATCTCCGGCACATCCACCGAGTACTTCTCCTATTTCTCCAGCAATAGCGAAACTGCTCCGGCGCGAACGCGCCAAGGTCTTGCTCTCCTATGCCGCCGGATCCCAGAGAGGCTCTGCGACGCTCCGCTGATGGTTCTCGAAGCGGGCCATGACAAACAGCGCGTCGGAGAGGCGGTTCAGATAGCGTAGCGCCAGCCGGTTGATCGTCTCCTCATTGGCAAGCGAGGTGGCCTCCCGTTCTGCCCGGCGGCAGACGGTGCGGGCGACGTGCAGGTGGGATGCGCCCAACGAGCCGCCCGGCAGAATGAAATTCTCCAGCGCGCCGACGACCGGCGTCAGTTCGTCGAGCAAAGCCTCCAGCCGATCCACATGGCGTTGTTCGATCTGCGGGGGCGCGTAACGCGCCTTGTCCTCTTCCAGGAAACAGAGATCCGATCCCAGGTGGAACAGTTCGTTCTGGATTTCGCGCAGCGTCCCTTGCAGACGTTCGCACAGGCCGCCTGCCAGCGCGACGCCGATCTGCGAGTTCAATTCGTCGACCGTTCCGTAAACCTGGACGCGCAAAGAATCTTTGGCGACGCGCTGTCCGCCGCCTAGGGAGGTTGCCCCACCGTCACCCCCGCGCGTATAGATCTTCGTCAGCCTTGGCATCAGTCTCTCCTCCAGCGCCGCTGCGGCGCAAATGTGTGGTCAGGGCATCCAACGTCGCGAATGACTCCTCACGTCCGGCAATGTCCAACGTGTAGACTGGCCTTCCGTCCAGCAATCGTACTGAGACCGTGCCGAGGGCGTCTCCTCGATCCGAAGCAGCCTCCACCGAATTATCAGCGCAAAGCTCGGCTCGCCAGCTTGGGGAGCCGACAGTCGCTTGCGCATTGCTTACTCCGTATTGCGTATCGTCTGGCGTGTTCGGGTTCGCTTGCGCGGCCATACTCTGGCGGGCCGGACTGCGACGAGCCAATGGTACCTCTTGCACCGCATATCCGATTCGCTCCAGCGCGCGCCGCGTCCAGAAGGCTGCAACGCCGTCCCCGCGCAACAGCAACCGCCCGCACGTCTCCTGCCGCGTGTAGAAGGAGCCGCGCTCACGGTCGAACGTCACCCCTTCAGCAGAGAAAACGCGTTCAAACGCGCCGTTGAGGATCAGGTCCTCGGGTGCGCCATCATGAAGCGCGCCATCAGCCGAGAGCAGCCACAGCCGATCCGCGTTGCGCAGGGCCAAATCCAGATCGTGCGTGGAGAGCAGTATCGCCTGATGATTCTCCTGGGCCAGCCGCCGCAACAGGTCCATCACCTCCACACGCCGGGGCAGATCGAGGAAGGCGGTCGGCTCGTCCAGAAGCATGACGCGCGGCTCTTGGGCCAGCGCGCGGGCGATGAGAATCTTCTGACGTTCGCCATCGCTCATCTCGACGAGCAGACGGTCAGCCAGTTCCTGGGCGCGCACGGCTTGCAGCGCCCACTGCACAGTGCGCTGATCCTGCTCGCTCAGTGTGCCTGTCCAGCCCGTGTAGGGATGCCGTCCCAGGCTGACCAACCCATAGCCGGTCATAGCGCCCACGTCCACCCGCTCTGTCAGCACGACACTCAGGCGACGGGCCAGTTGGCCGGGGCGCAATTCGTCCAGCGGGCGATCATCCAGCCAGATCTGCCCGGACAGAGAGGGTTGCAGCCGGGCCAATGTGCGCATGAGCGTTGACTTTCCGGCGCCGTTTGGCCCCAGCAGACAGACCAGCTCCCCCGGTCGCAGCGAGAAATTCAACTCGCTGGCGATGACAACGGCAGCGCTGCGGGCGCGACGATAGCCAATGGAGAGGGCATCGGTTCGCAGGACTGTCCTATCAGTCATCAGGAAACTCCCATTTACCCGGCGAACGCCTGCCTCAGGTTGCGCTGACGCAGGATCACCCAGATCACGACCGGCGCGCCCAGCAGCGCCGTCACCGCGTTCAAGGGCAAAGTCAGTTGACTGCCCGGCAGCCCGGCGACGATATCGGCTCCCAGCGCCAGGGTTGCGCCCATGAAAGAGACCGCCGGCAGCAACAGCCGGTGATCCGACGTATGCAAGATGCTGCGGCACAGGTGGGGCACGGCGATGCCCAGAAAGCCGATCGGCCCGCAAAAGGCGGTGACGACACCGGCCAGCACCGCAGACGAGCCGATAATCCCCAGCCGAACTCGCCGCACATTCAGCCCCAAAGAAGTGGCGTAGGTCTCGCCCAGCAGCAGCGCGTTCAGCGGTTTCATCAGCAGATGGCCACCGGCCAGCCCCAGCAGAATCGCCGGCGCCATCACCTGAAGCTGCCGCCAGGTAACGCCGCCGAAGGAGCCGAATGTCCACGAGATGTAGGCCTGGATGCGCTCGACGACGCTGAAGTAGATCAGGACGCTCACCAACGCGCTGGTCGTATACCCGAACATCAGCCCCAGGATCAGGAGCGTCATGCCGCTCTGCACTCTGCGGGCCACAGACATCACTAGCAACAGAACCAGACCCGATCCGAGTATCGCCGACAGGGCCAGGCTGGTATCCCCCGCCATACTGATCCCCGCCAGGAGGGTTGTGCTGCCGCCCAGGCCCACGGCGACACCGGCCAGGAGCACGGTCAGGGCCACGCCCAAACTGGCCCCGGAACTGATTCCCAGCACGAACGGCCCGGCGAGCGGGTTGCGAAAGAGCGTCTGCATCTGCAAACCGCTGACCGACAACGCCGCGCCCGCCAGCATCGCGGTCAACGCCTTGGGCAGGCGAAATTTCAATACGATCGTCGCCCAGGCAGGCTTGGAGGCATCGCCCCCCAGCAGGACAGCAACAATCTCGTCGATAGGGATGCGGACAGAGCCAACCGCCAGGCTCAACAGAAAGGCGGCCAGGGCAACCAACGCCAGTCCCGCCAGCAGCAGGCCCGGCGCCCAGACGACGCCCCGTGACAGGTCTGTATGCGCGCCCATTCTTGGCGTTGCCGGGGAAACGTTCCCTTTACTCATCGCTCTCTGTTTCTCTGTTCGCATCTGTAGTCGTGATGGCGATGCTTGTACGCACCGATTCCTCACTTTTCAGGGTGACGGGCAGTCCGGCCACCATCAATACTGCTGTATCAGCGACGGCGGCCAATGTCTGATTCGCCTGACCCAGCAGATCCCGATATGCCCGCCCCAAAGGTGTGAGGGGAGCCAGGCCGGCGCCGACTTCGTTGGAAACGACGATCGTATGATTCTCGCCCGGCATCGCTTTGGCAGCCTGTACGAGCGCTGAAATCTCCTCAGCTACTTCGGTTTGCACCGTTTCGGCATAGGAATCGGGCCGGTCGACCAGCAGATTCGACACCAGCAGGGTGATGCAGCCCGAACAGGAGCAGCCCGATCAGCAGGCCGACAAGCGGGAAGAACGCGACCGATCTCCCCAACTCGTTGGGCGTAACCGTTCGGCGCAGGAGAGGCGGAACAGTTGTCAGGAACTGAAGAGCCACCACTTTGAAAGTTTTTTGGCGGAATTTCGTTCAATGCCAACATCAATACAACAAACTCTCAAAAATGCAGGTCAGTATGCATTTCACAGCGCGAATGTGGCCCCCTTGACACGCCAACCCATTCTGTCACCTGCCGCCTGGGCAGAGTCCCGGTCACTGAATCTGCCGGAAATAGACGAGTTCGTGATCCGGCAACAGATGCGGGTGCAGAATCTTCACCAGGTCTTTGAGCATCTTTTCAGGATGGGCCGCGCCCTCTTCGTAATAGGCGTTACCCCCGTTTTCGTTCACCTCGGCGTTGTTGTTGAACAGTTGGCCATTTTCCAGCGGCGCGAAATCGGCATAGCGGGGGTCACTGGCAAGCACATCATCTGCGCTGAACCAGAAGGAGTTGTCCGGGTTGAGCCAGAAATCCACGTCGGCTGCGACAGCATAGACCGCCTCAAAATCCAGCGGCAGCGCCCCCACATCCCCCTCGTCCGCCCACAGATAGGCAGCGCCGGCGTCGGCCAACAGCGCAGCCATGTAACTGTTGCCCCCCGCCACATACCAGGTCCCGTTGTAGACGCTTCCCAGCAGAACCGTAGGCCGCTCCGGCAGGGATGCGGTCAGTTCAGCCACCTGCTGATATTCCGTGGCGATGGCGTCAAACTGGTCTGTAGCGTCTGCCTCGCGGTTGAAGAACAGGGCGATGAACTTCATCCACTCGGCGCGGCCCAGCGGGTCCTGCTCCACAAAGTCGCCGTTGAGCGCAACCGGGATACCGGCCTCCAGAAGTACCGGATGGGTGTCTAAGCCGGAGAAGCCGATTCCGTAGACCATCACCAGCGCCGGATCCAGATCGAGGGTCAGCTCCACGTTGACCGCTGCGCCGCTGCCGATCTCCGCGATCTCGCCGGCGGCGATGCGCGCCCGCACGGCCTCGTTAGTTGTCCACATATAGCTGTCGATACCGATGAGCCGATCAGTCAGTTCCAGGCTTTCGATGGTCGGCAAATAGGTAGTGGACATGGCAATGATATTTGCGACCGGCACTTCAATCACGGCGCCGTCAATATCTTGCGGGGCTGGCGTGCCGCACTGAACGAGTACATAGCGAAAACTCTCCTGTGCGCCCTGCCACGGATCGGTGACGGTTATGACCTTATAGTTGTCGTGATATTCGACATCGAAACCGGAGGCATACGCCACCGACAGCTTGTCCGGGAAGTAGTCGACAGAAGGGTCGAACGAATCGACACAGCCATCGTGCAGATTCGCGGTCGGAGCTGACACCGACACAGAATCTGCCGCGGTGGCCGTATCAGGTGGTGACACTTCCATCGCTGGTGGCGCAACGCAACCGCTGAGAATCAGCAGCACAGTTACAAGAAAACAGCTTGGCACAGTTCGCATCAGGCTCTCCTACGTAGTGTGTACGGATGATATGTGCCCATGCCGCGCCGCTAGAAACAGCCACAGAAACAGAAACGTCCGACCTCATACGAGATCGGACGCTATCGGTAATGTTTTGCCCCAAGAAAGCAGGCGTCACTCCGTCACCCAATCCACGAGATGTTTCAAGAGCACGACAGAGGCGGTCGACCTGGCTTGGGAAATTCCTTTCCGACTTCACTCATCCGAGTTCCCCTCCATTTTCGGAGGGGGCGGTCAGGGTAGAGTTCCCTTACAGTTGCGGGACAGCGCCGGACTTTCACCGGCTTCGCCATTTCAGCCCTGGCATCCGGGCCATGGGCTCCTCTGGCGTTCGATATTCGGTTGTGCGCACAGTATACTGCCAGACGTGAACGTTGTCAACATAGATTCACAACTGCACAACTGTCATTCCGACCGGAGGCGCGTTTCCCTGGGCTTTTGCTGCGCTTTACTGGAGCATTCTCTCATCCTGAGAATCCACCTGCCCCAAAATCCTGGTTCAGACAGTCCGCCCCTTTGAGCATTCGCACCTCCTTTGGCATACTGTTAGCAGTCGGGACATGGCCGCCCTCCAGAGGGCGTTAAGAGCCGAGGCAGAACGGAATCCAATATGCCAATCTACGAGTATATTTGCCAGGACTGTGATCATCGGTTCGACCGTTTCTGGCAATCGGTGGCCGCCGCAGAGGGTCAGCAGCCGATCTGTCCGACCTGCGAAAGTTCTGCCACGCGGCGAACTGTCTCGCAGGTGGCGGTTTTGGGGAAACTGGGCGGGCTGACGCCGCAAGAGCAGGGCGCGGCCAGCGCCGATGCGGCCAGGAAGGAATCATTCACGCCGAAGGAACAGATTCAAACCTTGCAGGCCAACCGGCAGAGAAAACGCGAGCAGGGCAAATGAACGGACAGGTCCCCTTCGGCGTCGCTGACTATTTTTGGGATGAGGCGCGCAACCGGCAGAGCCTCCTCGACCAGCTGATGGAGACCTTCCGCGGCTGGGGCTACGGCGACGTGATCCCGCCCATGTTCGAGTTCGATTCGACCCTCAGCGCCCAGTATGACGACCGGTTGCGCAGCGGAATGTATCGCTTCCTCGACCGTGATGGCAGCACCCTTTCTCTGCGCCCGGAGTTCACAACGCCGGTTGCCCGTCTGGTCGGCGCGCGGCTCCACGATTGGCCCATGCCGCAGCGCTTCTGCTACGGCGGCAGTGTCTTCCGCTACCTGGAACCGCAAGCCGGCCGGCAGCGAGAGTTTTGGCAGGTGGGCGGGGAGCTGATCGGCGCGCCGACGCCCGCCGCCGACGCCGAGATTCTGGCGCTCACCGCCACGTCCTTGCAGATCGCCGGCCTGACCGAATATCGGCTGATCCTCGGCCATATCCGCTACTATCGCAGCCTTCTCGAAGCCCTGGCGCTCACGCCGGAGCAGTCGCAACAGTTGCAGTGGGCGCTGGAACGGAAGAGCGAACCGCTGCTGGCCGACTTCCTGCGCGATACACCTCTGCGAACCGGTCAGCGCCAAGCGGTCGAAACGCTGCCCCGACTGGTCGGCGTCGATGTGGGTAGCATCCTTTCTCAGGCAGAGCGTCATATCCAGAACAGAGGGATGCACGAAGCGCTGCGGAATCTGCGCCTTATCGTGGACGCCCTGGACGGCTACGACATCCTGGACAATCTGGTCATCGACCTGACCGAGATTCGCAATCTTGGCTACTACACGGGCATCTCCTTCGAGGCGCTGACGCCCGGACTCGGCACGGCCGTCGGCAGCGGTGGGCGTTATGATGATTTGGTGGGTCACTTCGGCCCTTCCCAGCCGGCGGTGGGCGTCGCACTGGGCGTGGACAGGCTCCTGGTGGCGCGGCAACGGCAAGGGGAAGCTGACGCGGCAACCAACTCCCGCCAGTGCCCTCCCGCTCTGGCCCTGCCCCAAGGGAGCGCCGCTGCAATGGCCCAGGTTCAGATGATGCGCATGGCCGGGTTACAAATTCAACTGGAGGTCAATGGTTGGTCGGTCGATTCTGCCTTCGCGTATGCCGCACAGACCGGCGTGCGCGATGTCCTTCTCTGGGAGGAGGGCTTTCTGCATCACCGCCGCGACGGGGATGGTGATTTCGTGCTGCTCGGCCCCCTTGATGAAAGCCGGCTGACGCGCCCTACCTCGGCGCGCCAGGGAGAATTGCGCCAATGAGTCAGCCAGATTTCGCGCCCAGCCGCGGTGCGCCGGACATCCTGGAGCAGACCCAGTTGACCACGGATCAGGCGCGAACCGAACAGTCGCTGCTCTTTGCCCTGCCAAAAGGGCGTTTGGCTCAGGATAGCCTGGCTTTCCTGGAACAGACCGGGCTATCAATTCCGACAGATACGGAGAGCCGCAAGCTGGTGCTGCCGGCTGCGGACGGCTCGATCGGTTTTGTCATGGCGAAACCGCGCGATGTGCCCACTTATGTAGAGCACGGCGCGGCCGACCTGGGCATTTGCGGGCTGGACGTGGTGCGGGAGACCGATCGCGCAGTCTATGAGCCGCTGCTGCTGCCCTTCGGTCACTGCCGTCTGAGCGTCGCCGGTCCAGCCGAAAAGGCGATGACACAGCCCGGCAAAGATTTTGAGTTCCCCGACCTTTCCTTCGGGGACGCTTCATCTTCTGACATGGCGGGAACCCCCTTACGCTATATGAGCCAGCCGCGGATTGCGACCGAGTTTCCGCGGCTTACCCGCCGCTTCTTCGCCGAACGGGGCGTCAACGCAGAGATCATCACGCTGGGCGGCTCGGTCGAGTTAGGCCCGATTCTCGGCCTGTCCGACCTGATCGTCGACATTATCCAGACAGGCGAGACGCTGCGCATGAACGGGCTGGTCGAGATCCGCACAATCCTGCAAAGCCAGGCCGTGCTGCTGGTCAACCGTACCTCTTACCAGCTCAAAGCGACCGAGATCAACAGGATAATCGAGCGAATGCGCATACTGACGACATGAGCGGCAATCCGCTCCAAGACTTGCAGACGAAAACGTTTAGCCTATACAACTGCCTCTCCACACGTCCGAAAGGAATGTTCCGTGCCAGAGATTTCTGCTTCAAGACTGATTGACGGCGTCATCTTTGTTGCGTTGCGCGCCTTCGGCGATGACCGGGGCCGATTCCTGGAGACTTTCCGCAAAGAGTGGTTCCCACAGCGCAGTTGGGAACGCGTGCAGTCGAACGTCAGCTATTCGAAGCCGGGCGTACTGCGCGGGCTGCACTTCCACTACCATCAGGTGGACTACTGGTTCTGCGTGCATGGCAGGATTCAGGTGGGGCTGGCGGACCTGCGACCGGACAGTCCGACGTTTCGGCAGACGGAAACTGTGGAGATCGGCGAGCGCAATCCACTAGGCGTCTTCATCCCGGTGGGCGTGGCGCATGGATTTCTGGCGCTGACGGAGGCCGCCCTCGCTTACAATGTTGACAACTATTACGACAGCACGGACGAGCACGGTGTAGCATGGGACGACCCACAGTTGGCAGTGGATTGGAGCAGCGCCGCGCCACTCCTTTCTGAACGGGACCGCTCCAATCCAAAGCTGGCAGAATTGCCAGTCGAACGCTTGCCGCGTCTTCGCTCTGCATAGCTCTCCAGCAGGTTGGCGGCGCCAAACCAGTGCTATGACAAAATCCGCTCCCACTCGATCCGCTGTTACCCCACGCGGGCAGAAGCAACAGAACGAGACGACGGAGTTTCGCAAACTGCCGGGCGTTGACAGCCTGTTGCAGCGCGCCGAGATCGCGGCCCTCGCCGCCGAATATGGGAGCGAGCCGGTCACCGCGGTCGCGCGCGCCGAACTCGACGCCGCGCGCGCCGCCATCCTACTTGGACAGCCCGCGCCCGCGGAGGAACAGTGGCCTGAGCGGATCACCCGCAGCGTTCTCGCAGCCGATGCTTCATCCCTGCGTCCCGTCATCAACGCCACCGGCGTTCTCATCCACACGAATCTGGGCCGCACGCCCCTCAGTCAGGCCGCGCAGACCGCGGTCATCCACCTGGCAAGAGGCTACAGCACGCTGGAGTACGATCTGGCAGCCGGTCGACGGAGCAGCCGTCATGCTCATCCCGCGCGCCTGCTATGTGAATTGACCGGCGCCGAAGACGCGCTCGTCGTCAACAACAACGCCGCGGCCGTCTTCCTGGCGCTTACGGCTCTCTGTCAGGGGCGGGAGGTGATCGTCAGCCGCGGCGAGTTGGTGGAGATCGGAGGCGGCTTTCGCATACCCGACGTGTTACGTCAGAGCGGCGCGACCCTGGTGGAGGTAGGCACGACCAACCGCACGCATCCCCACGACTTCGCCAACGCGATCAACGCCCAGACCGCCGCCCTCATGCGCATTCACGCCAGCAACTTTAAACAGATCGGCTTTGTAACGAAGCCGGAACTGGCGCAGTTGGTCACACTTGCCCACTCGCACGCGGCTGCGGGCCATGCGGAAGAACGCCCTGACGCCTCCGTGGACAGCGACACGCGCGCCCCAAGCAACCGCCCGCTTGTCATTGACGACCTCGGCTCCGGCACGCTGCTGGATACGGCCCGGTTCGGGCTGGTCGCGGAGCCGATGGTGCAGAGCAGTGTGCAGGCAGGCGCAGACATCATCACCTTCAGCGGTGACAAACTCCTGGGCGGTCCCCAGGCCGGGCTAATTGTCGGCAAGGCTGAATACATGGCACGGCTACGCGCGCACCCTTTGGCCCGCGCCCTGCGCGTTGACAAGATGACGCTGGCCGCCCTGGATGCCACCCTGCGCGCCTATCGCCGAGGCCGGGCGACGGCCGAGATTCCCGTGTGGCAAATGATCGAGCAGTCTGCAGAGGCGGTGCAGCAACGCGCCCGAAAGTTCCAGACGCAGTTGAGCGTCGCCGGCATCGACGCTACGATTATCTCGGGCGAAAGTACAGTTGGCGGCGGCAGCCTGCCGGGTGAAACGCTGCCCACATATTTGCTGGCGCTCAATATGCCGCGGCCGGACGACGCGGCCGCGGCGCTACGGCAGACCGGTCCACCGGTGATCTGTCGTATTCAGAATGACTTGCTGCTGTTCGATCTGCGCACGGTTCTGCCGGAGCAGGAACAGCCACTGCTGGAAGCTCTCAGCAGCCAGGCAAGCGGCGCCCCCCAATGACCGGAAACACGACCCTGTCTCTCGTATATCTGAAGCTCGGCGGCTCCCTGATCACCGACAAGCGCAAGCAGGAAACCCCCAGGTCGGATGTCCTGAAGCGCCTGAGTTCGGAAATCGCCCAGGCCAGGAAAGATCGCCCCCAGATGCAGCTTGTCCTCGGCCACGGCAGCGGCAGTTTCGGTCACGTCAGCGCCCGGCGCTATGGGACCCGCGAAGGTGTCCGCAGCCCGAACGAGTGGTTTGGTTTCGCCGCCACAGCCGATGCCGCCGCCCGCCTGACCCGTATCGTCGCGGCGCATCTCCTGCGGGCCGGGCTGCCCGTCTGGTCCGTACAGCCCAGTGTCGCCCTCCGCTGTGAAGATGGCAGGGTGATCAGCGGCCCGGCGGAGACTGTGAGTCTGGCACTGGAGCGGGGACTGCTGCCGCTGATTCACGGAGATGTGGCGCTGGACAGTTTGCGCGGAGGCACGATTGCCAGCACAGAGGAGATCTTCGAACACATGGCCGCGCAGCTGCCGCCGGTGCGGATTGTGCTGGCTGGCGAAGTGGACGGCGTGTATACCAGCGATCCTCTGCTGGATCCGGCCGCCGCTCTTTTGAAAGAGATCACTCCGCACACGTTCAAATCGCTGCAAGCGGCCCTCGGCGCCAGCCACGCCACGGACGTAACCGGGGGCATGGCCGCAAAAGTCGAGCAGGCCCTGCGCATGGTCCGCGCCCTGGCGGGCCTGCGAGTAACTGTCTGTGGCGGGCTTGCAGATGGCGTCGTCTACTCCGCGCTGACCGATCAATCCAATCCCCCCGGCACGCTAATCCACGCCGGTTTGCCTCAGAACTGCATCTGACATTGTTGGCGGCATCTACAGAGAAAAGAAAGGAGGAACGAGGAGAGAGTACACGCCAGGCCTCGCGTCCCGTTCGTCGGCCGCGCAAGGGGTTGGCCTGGGTGCATCCCAGATTTGGGGTTGTCCAGAGTAGCGGGCTGAAGGTCCCAGTGTAACTCCCCAGAGGTAGCTAGAAACTCGCCCCCATTTTGGGATGCACCCGTTGGCCTGATGTATTTGCCTGCTCTTTTGGCGTCCGAGTATAATGAACTACGAGAAAGCTGTAAAGGTGGATAGGACAGTCGCCGATTTGCCGTCTCGCTTCCTGTTTTTGGGTTGTCGAGCCGGTAGGGGCAAGCACACGTGTTTGGACGCTTGGCGACAGTCCGAATGGACAGCGCTTCCTCTTACCGTTCACTGAGAATAAAGGCTGGGAGGGAGCCATAGAGGGCGCCCACCTCGGAATCCGCAATAAGGATGCAGATGTTTCTGACAATCGTTTCGTTTTTCCTGCTTTTGGGCGTACTGATGTTCTTCCATGAGCTGGGCCACTATCTGATGGCGCGGCGCAATGGGATCAAAGTTGAAGAGTTCGGCGTATTCGGTTTCCCCCCTCGGCTGATAAAGCTCTTTACATACGACGGCACAGTTTTCAGCATCAACGCCATCCCCTTCGGCGCATTTGTGCGCATGAAGGGCGAGGACATGGCCGACACCAGCCCCGGCTCCTTCAACGCGGCACGCGGGCGCGGCCGAGTCCTCACACTCATTGCCGGACCGGCGATGAACTTCCTTCTGGCAATCTTCTTTTCGGTCTTCAGCGTCTTTTCCGGCTTTCCGGCCGCGGCTGCCCATCCCCATCTAAGCGATCTCCCCCCTGATACAATGCTGAAGGGCACGACTCTGGAGCCAAATGATACCCTCATCCGCCTGAACGGACGGCCCGTCTACATTGACGCTCGGAGCGGCGACCTGTTGAACCCGAAACAACACGGGCCGCCCATCGTTGCCGAAGCTGGCACGGTCGTCATTCTGCGTGATAGCGCTCTGCACACAATGCAAGTGCCTTTCGCTACGCAAAGCGATTTGGAGCGCCTGTTGGATGGGCTTACCCTCGATGCGGCCCTGCTGACCAAGATTACACAGATCGCGCCGAGTAGCCCGGCAGAGGAGGCCGGACTGCTGCCGGGTGATCTGTTCTACGCCGTCAACGGGAATGTGGTAACGGCTGCACACAGCTTGAGCGATATGGTGCAGGCGCAGTCGGGCGACACGATAACTGTGACGCTGTTGCGGGGTGATGAACTCTACTCCCGCCAAGTGTTGGCCCGCCAGGAGCCGCCACCAGGCCAGGGCGCAATGGGCGTCGGCATCAGCGGCGTGCTGATGCTGGTCACCTTGCCCTTCTTCAACAGCATCTGGCTCGGAGTCGTCAGCATTGTCGATTACATACAGGCGATCATCTCGCTGCCGATGATGCTTATCGCAGGCCAGTTGGCGCCCCAGGACGCCGCCCTCTCCGGCCCGGTCGGAATCGCACAACTTGTGGGCGGCGCGGTGAATGCCACTGTGGATACCGGTCTATGGTTCCCGATCTGGCAATTGGCCGCCATCATTAGCGCCGGCCTGGCAGTCGCCAATCTGTTGCCGATTCCGGCCTTGGACGGAGGACGCCTGCTATTCATTCTCATAGAGAAGCTGCGCGGCCGTCGCATTGCACCGGAAAAGGAAGGAGTCATCCATCTGGTCGGTTTCATTCTTCTGTTGGGTTTGATGGTTGTCATCACAATCAACGATATCCGCTCCGCCCCCCAGGGCATCGACTGGTCCCACCTGCTGGGTCAGTGACGGCGCAGACGTTTCGTCTACTTGCCCGGCTTTTTGAAAACTATGCGTAGACAATGTCTTTAGACGAAACAGGCTTCTCGGACGCCGGTTCCGATAGGTTCATTCCAGCGCAGCCAGAAAGCCGACCGCCCGCACAGACCCCTTCATGGGGCGCAAAGCGCTGTCCTTCCTGCCACACGCCGGTCCTCCATAACCAGGTCGTTTGCGCCGAGTGTGGAACTCGACTGGCTCCGCGTCTTACAAAGTTACGATGCCACCACTGTGGCAATCGGGCGACCTCCGATCATGTCATCTGTCCACACTGCGGCCGCGAATTGCGCGCCGCGCCGTCGCGGCTGCTGACCATCGGCGCGCCGGCGCTTCTGGTGGGCGCGCTGGCCATTGCGCTTATCGCCCGCGACATGCCCTCTTTGCTGCAAGGGAACGACAATCTGCCCTTGATCCGAAACTTCGTCATCACGCCCGTTTCGTCGGACAGTGAACCGACTGTGCGGCCCGCACGCCAAAGCCTGGCGCCCGCTGTCGTCCAGAGTGGCGCCGGCCAGTCAACCGAGTCGTCTTCTTCCAGTGAGGCGCCCGCCGCGGCCGCGCCCTCGACCCCGACACCAACGCCGCCGCCGGAGGAATCGAACGGCCCAGCCAACGGTTCGCAGGCTCAGGTCATCTCCCAGGATAGGGAGGCGCCTCCCACGGAGACGCCGATGGCGGAGGCAGTGCCGCCAACAGTCGCCCCCACGGAAACCGCAACCGCGGCGATAGAAACTTCAACGCCCACCCCTACTCCTTTGCCACCGCCGACAGCGAAAACGATACCCACGGCCACCTCTACCCCTGCGTGGAAGACGTATGCGATCGTGAGAGGCGATACAATTGGCGAGATTGCCAAAAGGTTTAACATTGACCTGGATGAATTGATGAGAGCAAATGGCCTTACTGAGCAGGATGTTACAAGGCTTCAAATAGGAGACGAAATCGTGCTCCCTGGTTGGCTCCAGGAGACGGCAACACCTACAGCGGCGCCTGCGGCGACAGCGACCGAGACGCCAACGCCCGGCCCTACTCCCGCCGGGTAGCCGGTTTCGGTGGTGCGCGTACATGCCTGGTTCATCTGGCAACAGAGTGAAATTGGTATATAATTTGATGGGCCCATTCCGGCTATGAAGATTCGGTTTCCGATGAAGCGCATAATCCGTATCCGAGGCGACGCGTGACCAACTCTGTCACCCCCTACAGCGGCGCGCAAACGCAACCTGGCCCGGCCAATTCCGTCGAGGCCCTGTTAGCGCAATTGCAGGAGGACGGCGCGCCTCCTTCCGCGCAGGAACTAACCGCCCTGTCGGATCTGAGCCTGCCCGACCTGCGCCGTGTGCGGGAGGTCTGGGCGACCCTAGCCGACGCGCGCCGGCTGCATATTGTGCAGTCGCTCGTAGATGAAAGCGCCAACATTCTGCATCTCCAACTGGGCCGATTCCTGCGTCTGGCTCTGACCGACCCCCTGCCCGACGTGCGCGTCCTCGCCATCAGGGGTCTGTGGGAAGACAGGGAAGCCGATCTGGTCGGCCCCCTGATTCAAGCCCTTAAGAATGATCCCTACGACACGGTGCGCGCAGCCGCCGCCGAAGCATTGGGGGCGTTTGTGCTTGCCGGTGAATTGGACGAACTGTCGCCGGCGTTGGCCATGCGCGCCGAGGACGCGCTATTGGCTGTCCTGCATTCCGATATTGAGCCGCTCAACGTACAGGCCCGCGCTCTGGAGAGCATCGCATTCTCCGGCGAAACCGGCATTCGGGAACTGATCGAAGATTGCTACTATTCCCACTATGAGGAGATCCAGGTCGCCGCGCTGCGTGCAATGGGACGCAGCGCAGACGTGCGCTGGCGCGCGAGCGCGCAGGCTGAATTGGACAGCCCTGAGGCGGAGATGCGTGCGGCCGCGGCCAGGGCCTGTGGCGAACTGGAGGCAAGCGACGCTCTTGACGACGTGATCGCGCTGCTGTCCGACGAGAGCAAACCGGTCCGGTTGGCTGCGATCTTCGCATTGGGCCGACTCGGCGGACGACAGGCGAGGGAGATGTTGAACGCCATGAGCGCCAGCGACGACCCCGACGAGGCGACTTCGGCCGCGGACGCGTTGGAAGAAGCTCTATTCTACGGCGATGCCCCGGAGATTCCGCTCTTTGACGAAACGCGTGCGAACTGGGAGGACGGAGCGGATGATTGGGAGGAGTGGTGAACCTGAAGCTCAAGCGCCTGGTGCGCACGAACAGTTCCGAACAGTACGCGTTATTCGATCTGGCGCAGACGGACGAGGAAGATCAGCCCCTCACGATTGGCAAGCTCGATCTTCACTACACAGGAGAGGGTACATACGGCACGATTCTGCTATGGGATATGGCTACACAGGGCATTACGCCCGAACGCCGACGAATGTTCGTGCGCGCCCTTCTCAATGAACTCGTGCTGCCCATGGGCCTGCCCAATGAGTTCGTGATCGAGTTCTTTGCTCCTACCTTGGTCGAGTACGAAGTTTTTCACAACTTGGACGAGGAGGCTGTGGAAGCGCCTGCGCAAGCAGATTATCACTGAGGAACTTGGGCCTGCTCACCCTTTTATCGGGATGAAACTGCCCGATCACATAGAATAGGAAAACGATGACCGACAGTGATTTCAACCAGCCGAATTCTGAACGCAGCGGCTCTGGCGACAATTACCGAACGTTACTCAATGAAAGTGCGCGCCTATTGCGGGCCAACCGTCCCGGTGAAGCCATCGCCGTGCTGGAACCGCTGCGGGCGGACTTGCCGAACGATCCGGATATCGCCATCAACTTGGGCGGCGCTCTGATCCTGCAACGAAAATGGCAGAAGGCGGTCAGGATCCTGAGGAAGGCCGTGGATGTCTCGCCGGACAACATGCTTCTCTGGACAAACCTGGCCGCCGCCTATCTGGGCCGACTGGAAACCTCCGGCCCGAAACACCAGGCGAGAGCCATCGCGGCGTATGAGACAGCGCTCTGGCTCGATCCCAGCGCCGCCAATGTCCACTATCACCTGGGGTTGATATACAAGCAACAAGGCAACTTGAGCAGAGCGTCCGCCCTGTTTCAACGTGCCTTGGAGATCAACCCGAATGACCGGGACGCCCGATACTGGATGGATAAGCTCAGCGCGATGCTCGTGGAAATAGAGCGTGCAAAGAACGACGGCCGCGCCGGACAGCAGCGCCGCAATGGAACCCGTCAACCGAACGGGCGCTCCTCGGCGAATAGCGGAGAAGAATCGTCATAATGACAGTTGACCCTTCGGTATCCCCAAGCGCCACCACTGACACGGCGCCTTCCGCACAATCACATACTCTGCCCCGCTGGCGCGAGCGCCCGGAGCGCGCTGCCTGGACCGTCCTGCTGGCCTCCTTTGCCATATTTGTAATCCTGTTGACCAGCATCCCTTTGGCGCTGCGTGGACTCTACAACTCGGCCGCAGTGAAACAGTCCCTCCGCTTCGAGCCGACCGTCGGAACCGTTCTCCTCTACCCGCCTCGATCCGATCAACCAATCGCCCTCACCGACCGACGCGATGGCATCAGCGAAGGCAGCCGGCTAGAAACGACCGGCGCGGCGACGCAAGGAGAGCTTGGCCTCCCTGTGAACAGCCAGAGCGATGACCTGATGGGAACCATCCTCCTCTATCCCAACACATCGCTGGAAATTGTACGAAGCCGACGGCCCTACTTTGCCGGCAGCGATCAACCCTACACGGTACGCTTACGTCTTCAAGAGGGGCAGGTGCGGCTCTTCACCCGAAGCGCTTTGGACCGACCGGTCGAAGTCCAGATCGAAACACCGCATGGCGAAGCCCGTCTGGCGGAGGGGAATTACGCCTTTATCGTCAACGCCGAGAGCAGTGAGGTTGTGGTGAAACAGGGTATTGCCAGACTCCTTCAGCAAGGGCAGGAGGCGGTAGAGATTCAACCGGGCCAGCGCACCTGGATGCAGGCGGACGGGACGACATTGCCGCCGGTTCCGGCTGAACACAACCTTCTGCGCGGCAGCGCCTTTGATACCCCTCTCGGCCAGGAATGGATAGACTACTTTGAACCGCCGTATACCACGCCGGGCACTGTCGAATTCCTTGAACGGGACGGACGGCAGGTGGCGCGATTTTATCGTAAAGGCGAAAATGGCATTCACACAGAGGTGGGCATTCAGCAAGTTGTCGATCAGGACGTGCATAGCTACGACTCTCTTGTCGTCAGACTGGACGTCAAATTGATATGGCAGAGCCTGGAAGGAGCGGGAGAGCAAAGCTCTGAATTCCCCTTGCGTTTCGAGATGACCTATACCGACATTTACGGTAAGGTCGAGCAGTGGGGTCACGGCTTCTACTACCTGGATACGAGACCGGAGTGGCCGCTGTACGACGGCGAAAAGATCGATATCTTTGCCTGGTATACCTATGAGTCGGACAATCTGATGGAAGTTCTGGCGGCTACACGGCCGGCCCACATAGATAGCATTCGAATCTACGCCAGCGGCTGGAACTACGAGGCGTTAGCCAGCGACGTGGGGCTGATTGTCGAATGACGCGCGGGCCCGTGAAAAGACGACTCGGCTGGCTGGCCGCAACGGTCGGCCTTTTTCTTTCTCTGGCCGCATACCAGCTGGGTCTGCCCGGCCTCCACTACGATGAGGCCAAAGAGGCGGGCGTCAACGCAATGGAGTTGCTCCATCGCGCGCCGGTGACCGCCTTTCGCGGCGCGACCGTATCCGTCTTCGGACGGGAACTGCCCTTGATGGTGCAGGACTACATCGGCGCGCTGAACGTCTATCTGGCCCTGCCCTTTTTGGCGGCAACAGGCATTGGCGTGCCCAATCTGCGTCTTCTGCCCCTCTTTCTCGCCGTCCTCGGCCTGCTGGCGCTGGAGCGCACGATCTCGGAATGGTTGGCTCTTTGCGCCCGCGACCGGGCGCTCGTCCCGCCCATCTCCCCAGCCGCCCTCGCTTGCCTGACACTTCTGGCCGCCGCGCCCAGCTTTGTATTCTGGCAGCGGCAGGGCATTTTCGTCACAAACGCCACGTTCCCTTTCACATTTGCCTGCATCTGGCAGGCGCTCCGCTGGCTACGGATCGGGCAGCCTCGCGCCCTGATCCTCTCCGCTTTTTGCGCCGGGCTGGCCCTCTATGCGAAGCTGCTGGCCGCGTGGATCATACTGCCCTTCGGCCTGGCCTGCGCCGGCTGGTGGCTATGGCAACGGGCAAGAAGCACACATCACTTCAGCGATCGCCCTCTTATTTTGTTCCCCGCAGCTGCTCTGGCCTTCGTGCTGCCTCTTGCCCCCTTCATCCTGTTCAATTTTCAGACGGGCGGCACGCTGGCTTCGATCACGCAGAACCTCAGCAGCAGCTACTATGGCGTAAACAATGCGGCCATCTGGACGAATGCAACTGTACGCTGGCAGCAGCTGATCCAGACCTTAGGCGGCCACCACTTCTGGTATCTGGGCACAATTCAACAGAACCCTCTGGCGCCGTGGCTGGCGCTTGTTCTGCCGGTGACAGCGTTGTCACGCTCCGCTGGACGCCGCTTGGTCGGCCCGCCGCTTCTGCTGCTGACAGCGGCATTCGTCGCCAGTCTTTTTACCGTCAGCGATCTATTTGTTACCCATTATGCGTTGCTTCACCCGTTGGCGATCGCGGTGACGGGCGTTGGACTACACGAATTGTGGAGGTGGGATCGACTCCGACCCTTCGCGGCACGTGGCTCGTTTGCCCCCTTCATCGGCTCCATGCCTGCACTTCGCCTCATCCTCGCTCTCCTGATCTGCGCCTGCGCGCTGCTCGATCTGAGGGCGACCGCCGCATACCACAGCGCGCTGACCCGCAGCGGAGGGCTGGTGGACCATTCGGACGCCTCCTACCGTCTCGCCTTCGACCTGCGCCACGGTGGGCTGGGCGCGCCAATTGTCCTCGACTGGGGGCTGGAGGCGCCGATCCGCTTTCTGAGCGAAGGGCGCGTCACGCCGATTGAGATATTCGGTTACGCGTCTCTGCTCGAGCCGGACGAAGGGTTTCGCAGGCGTCTTGAGTTATTTCTGGACAATGGGGACAATGTCTACCTGCTGCGCGCGCCGGGGAACGAGCTTTTTCAAGGGCGGCGCATCGCTTTCGAGCGTCTGGTCATGGAGCGTAACGGTCGCTTGCAACGGGAGCAGATATATGCCCAGCGGGATGGCACCCCGTTGTACGAACGCTGGCGCGTTCTTTACTGACGCTATTGAGCATATCGGACATAGGTGCTAGAATGTAAGCGTGCTTATGTTGCGTGGTTCTTTAACGGAAAATGTTCAACCCCATTTCGTCTAAGTTAAGCAAGAACAGAGCCGATGCGGCCCCCGCCCAGCGCGCCCGCATCGGCAAGAGCAGAGTCGGTCTCTTCAGAGTGATCGCCCAGATCGGGCGGATGCGGGCCGTTCCCGCTCTGCTGACGCCGGTTCTTTGGGGGGCGGCCACCGCCCGCTGGCAGGTCGAAACCGTCAGCATCTGGTGGGCGCTCGTGTTGCTGTTCAGCTTTGGCGCACTGGCGTTGGCCTGCAATTTCCTGAGCGCGTATGTGGACTATATGCGTTATTACCGCATTGAAGGACAGTCCCATGCGCCTGCAAACGAACAGAAGGTTCCTCGGCAGACGCGCCCTCTGCTCTTCGATGGCTATGACTGGATGCAACAGGGCCTGTTGCACGCCGAAACGTTTCTCAGCCTTGGCCTTATGGCAGGGACGATCTACGTGCTGGCAGCGATCTGGCTGGGCTTCTTCGTCGGCTGGCCTTTCTGGTTCTTCGCACTGATCAGCGGGCTGATGTGCAGCGTCTCGCTATGGCCGATCGTGCGCTACGCCCGCAGATTCTGGTGGCTCGGCGATCTCGCCTATTGGTTGGGGATGGGTATCATCCCCCTGCTCGGAACCTACTTTGCCCTGACCGGCGCCATCACTCGTCTGGTCCTGTTGGTTGCCTTTGCGCCGGCAACATTCGCCTGGCTGGCCTACCTGTCCTACTCTTTCTATAGCTGGCACCGAGACTGGCGGATGCGGAGACGCACACTGGTGGTCGTGTTTGGTCCCGAACGCGGCCTGGACATTGCGGCGATATGTTCCGTTGGCGGTTTTATTGCTCTCATCCTGTTAATGGCGACTGGCGCTGTCCCCGTGTGGACGATTCTCGTCCTTGGAGCTTTTCCCCTCTTTTTGCGGGCATTCGCCCGCGCACGAGTCTGGCCCTTGTCCAGACAGGCCGGCATTGCAACCGTGGAATACGCCATTAACGGGGTGATCTTGGCGGGGTTGCTGTGGCTTGTTCCCCTGTGGCTCACCTGATCGCAGTGCGGCTGTTCCCCGCATCGGTTAACAAGAATGCCGGTGCAAAGATGGCAGCGCAGGAAGCCTCCCAACGCTCTTGGCGAGGCGGATTTCCCACTAATTCGGCTTGTCTTTTCGAGAGCCAGGAATCGGCACGACTTCATGTCCCGCTTGACGCAGCGAGAGGCGCGATCCGAACTTCTGGCTGTTTCGATTCATGACAGAACTAACCCGCAAAGAGTTTTACGAACTGGCCGACCAGTGCCGGGAACGGGCGCTGGAACTGGCCCACTTTGATCAGAACAGGGTCAACCGTCAGCAGTGCCGACGATTCAACCTGTGGTTGGCACGGCTGAAGACCTATGATCAGCTGTCCCCCGGCGTACAGGACATCAGAGCGGCCCGCCCCATCACCCGCTATGACCTGATGGCAGCGGCCCTTCTTCTCTGGCTTGCGTCGCTATTTCTTCTGCGTGAACAGCTTGGCGTGACCGGGATCAGGGTTGTGGCGTTCAGCATGTGGGGTTTGGTCTTGCTCCTCTACTTCCTGCCGGAATCGCTCTACGCGACGACCGTCGAACTGTTGGAGGCGAAAGTCCTGCGCGTGGTAGAGGCTCTGGAATCGCTGCTGATCTCCCAGGAGATGGAGGTCACCGAAGCGGTCTTCTTCAAGATCAAAGAGAATCTCAACACTGCCCGCCGCGAACTGCGCCAGCAGATTCACCTCGCCCACAGCCGCTGAAAGCAAGACCCCGCGAAGTGTATGGCCAAGAGTAGCGCATCCGCATCTCAAGCCTCCGCCGGCTTTGCTTGCTGTGCGACTTCAACGATCCGATTCAGCACGTCAGTCACTTCCTGGTCCAACTCTTCGGGCTTCGCCAGCGCGGCCAGACTATGATAGGCCGTTTTTCGCATGACATTAGGCAACTCTAACTGCCGGAAAAACTCCTCAAAGATTCTATCCAAAAGTTCGCTTGCTTTCACATCACGCCAGTAGCTGTCGTCAGAATTTCGCAATGCAATTGGTGGGACCAGATCCCCAACGACCTTATTCATTATCTCAAGACGTTTGTCCTTTTCGGCGGCGGAAAAGAGCGTGTCGACGCCAACCTTAGTCTCATCTACGGAGGATTGCGCGTATCTCTCCAACACTGCGGGAATGGGAAGGTAGTTCTCGACTTCCCGTCTCTGCCACTGTAGTTCCCGTAGATGGGGAGAGGTCCGATCTATCTGAGCATCGTGGTCATAGATTCCGAGTCCAACCAAGTCAGGTTTCGCTTGCCGAAGCCCAAAAAAGTGACTCCGAGCTGTGGGTGGGTGGTTGCCTACATAGTGGACGAAAGGTCGGTCGAGAAATTGGGAAGCAGGGTGACTCAGTGATCGCGCAAATGAGCGCAGGTTAGATAGATCGGTCGATCCTTCAAGATAGAGCGTCCACCCCGTCTGTTCCGCCTGATAGTAGTCCTGGTACCCGATCTTTTTCAGGGCCTTCGCTACCTGTGTGCGCCCAGACCGGTCGTCAATTCTGTGAGGTTTGCCAACGAAGGCGACCACCACGTCCTGAGAGCCGGCTTCATTCATGATCACTTCGGAATGGCTGGCCGCTATGATCTGACTGCCCATTTGTGAAGCGATTTCTGACAACAGGTTATAAATCTGGCGTTGGCGCAATATCTCAAGATGGGCGTCCGGTTCGTCCAGAAGCAGAACCGCGGATGGGTTCGTGTAAAGGTAGGCCAACAGCAGTAACGTTTGTTGCAACCCCCTACCCGAAGCGGAAAGCGAAAGCGAAACGCCGGACCGCTCACTGTAGGACATCGTAATTTCGCCCCGTTCAACAATATGATCCGGTCTGTCCAGCACGACTCCGAAGAGTTGTCGAATATGTTCTTGAACTTTCCACCACTCTTGCTCTTGGTTCTCCGCCAAGTTGTGGCACAGGTTGCGCAGCACTTGCGCGGTCTGCCCCTCGCCTATCAGCACATTTACCCGCCCCGGCTCCCACTTTGGTTCGACCGCAGCCAGCCCCGACATCGGAGGCAGATACGCCACTTTAGTTTGCAATGCCTGGTCAGGAACAGGCATTCGGCTCCCAGGATTTTCTACGCCTAAACGCAGGGGGCGGCAGTAGAATGATTCCTCGTTAGCATAGTCAAATTCCAGGCCACAACGCCAACACTCACCATTGGTCATGCCGTCAACGACAATATCGATGCGGACGTTCTCTGTTCGCTGCTTGCCGGCTTCCCGAGTGACAAGGCGAGTGCGCAGATCACGCCACAGTAAGTTAGCCCTGGGTATTGGAATCGCTATCAGATCGCGTCTATTGATAGTGACCCCCGGCCGTTTCTCTGGCGCCGGTTTACCTTTATAGCGTTCCTGCCACCGACGTAGTCCTACATCCCATAACGCCAAAGCCTGTAGCGCAGCCGTCTTCCCGGAATTGTTGGGGCCGATAAACACAGCTGAACTTCCCAAGGGAATCTCAACCTCGTCAAATCGCTTGAAATTTCGAATCTTCAAGTTAGTCAGCACAACTGACCTCCCCTACCCAGGCCTTGTAAAATGGTTGAGCCGAATTCGTCTGTCTGGTAGAACGCTACGATTCGTCCCGCCTGGGAAAGTAGTAGACCCACACCGGCCTCCCGTTCTCTTGACACCAGTGCTCCCGGTGCGTCGCAACATAGGCGCCGACGCGCTCAGCCAGTTGCGGGCAGTGATCGCCGAAGGCGGGATGGCGGGATAGCAGATGGCGCACCAGTTCGCCGTACTGCTCCACGTCGCTCTTGAAGTGCAAGTAACCGCCGGTGTGTATCTTGGCCGCCAGAAGGTCAACGAACGGAGGAGAAAAGAGACGCTTAACCTTATGCTGCTCCTTCCACCAGGGGTCGGGGAAGAGCACGTGCATCGCATCCACCCGTCCATCGGGGATCGCCAACGGCAGACCCACGCGCACGTCGTCATCACTCAGCCACAGATTGTCCAGCCCACGCCTTTCGACGCGGCGCAGCGCCAGACGCACGGCCTTGGTTCTCACTTCGAAACCGACGAACCGCCTTTCGGCCATGCGCGCGGCCCGGTCGAGCAGAAAATCACCGCGGCCGAAGCCGATCTCAATTTCCAGGGGCCGTGCGCCGGCAATCTCGTGGCGGAAACGCACGCCATTGGCGGCGCGGCCGTCATCCAGCGCCAGGGCGCGCACAAAGGGCCGGTGCAGCCCCCACTCAGGCAGAATGTCGAAATACGGACGCTTGCGGGGATCGCCACCGATCAGGCCCTTGCCGGCCTGCCAGTCCGCGTAGTGCTGCGCCCGCTCCGCGTCCGTCAACTCTTCCCAGGCAAAGTCCATTCGTCCCTGGGAAAAGGAGGCGGCATAGTAGTCGAGGGGATGCGCTCTGCTCTCTTCGTTCACCGCGTTCAAGGATTCGCTCGGGCGAATTGTGGGGGCACAGGCTGCCTTTCGTCCGGGTAAGCGGGGGCATTGACAACGCCCGGCCCGATTACGCGAGTCGCCGCTGAATAGTCTCCCTCACGATTTCCGCATCCGCAGGCAGATAGACCGGCGGGTTGGCGAGATCGCTCTCCACTTCCGCCAGCGTGCCTTCGTGGTAGCCGACCTTGAAAGGCGTGAACTTCAACCCGTGTGCCGTGCTGATGACGATCACCCGCTCGTGGCTCCGTATAACCTTCCGCTCCAGCAGCTTGAAGAGCGCGGCCAGTGCCGTGCCGGTATGCGGACAGGTGTACATGCCGGTCTTGTCCGCCATGGCCGCAGCCGCCGCCATCTCGTGTTCACTGACCTGCTCGACAATACCGTCGGTCTCCTGAATCGCCTGCACAGCCTTCTCATAGCTGACCGGATCGCCGATTTGAATGGCGGAGGCCAGCGTCGATTGGGCTTCAACGCTGACCTTCTCCTTGAATCCGTTCAAGTAACTGAGGTAAAACGGGTTGGCCTTGCTGGCCTGGGCCGCCACCAGGCGGGGCAGTCGGCTGATCATGCCCAACTCCTGCATCATCTTCAGCCCCTTGTACAGCGCGCTGATGTTGCCCAGATTGCCCACGGGAATGATGATCCAGTCCGGTATTTCCCAGTCAAACTGCTGCGCAATTTCGACGCCCACCGTCTTCTGGCCTTCAATCCGCAGCGAGTTCATCGAATTGGCCAGATAGATGGAGGAATCCGGGCTGTCTCCGTCGTGGGTGATCGCGCGGATCACGCGCATACAGCCGTCAAAGTCCGTATCCAGCGCCAGCACATAGGCGCCGTTGGCGATGGGCTGGATCAGTTGCGCGGGGCTGACTTTACCCTCCGGCAGAAAGATCACAGCGGGGATGCCGGCCGCCGCGGCATAGGCGGCCAGAGCGGCGCTGGTATCGCCGGTGCTGGCGCATGCCACAGCCCGAACCGGCACGCCATCGGCCCGCATCTGCTTGACGACACTGACCAGCACTGTCATGCCCAGGTCTTTGAAGCTGCCGGTGTGGCTGTTGCCGCACAGCTTTACCCACAGTTCGGGCAACCCAATCTGTCTGCCCAACCGCTCCGCCCAGAAGAGGTTGGAGTTGCCCTCGTACATGCTGACGACGTTTTCGTCAGCAATGGTCGGCATGATCCACTCCTTTTTGCCCCACACGCCGCTCCCATAGGGCCACTCCGTCGTGCCGACCCGGTCATCGAAGAGCCGCTTCCACTCGTCAGCCGAACGCGTCCGCAACGCGTCAATGTCGTGCTCTACCTCCAGCAGACCGCCGCATTGGGGGCAGGTATAGATGACCTCATAGATGGAATATGTCCTGGCGCAGCCTCGGAAGCAGCGAAAACGGGCCTTATACTCAGACATTGGGTTCATCACAGAATTGACGTGCTTTCCTCGACGCCTGACAGGGCGAATGTTGCCTGCTCCATGTCTTCAACGGACGCGGGACAAGGAAGATCGTAGACGGTCCGCGTATTGTATCATACCGAAATGGGGGCAGCGAAGGAAGCGCCTCACTCAACAGGGGCGTGCAGACGCAATCTGTCGCGGCTGTGGCGTCAGGTCAGCCGCTTCCTGAATTCCGCAGTCAACGCCGGAACGACCTCGAACAGATCATTGACGATGCCATATTTGGCCCGTTCAAAAATCGGGGCGTCAGGGTCTTTGTTGATGGCGACGATGATCTTGCTGTTGCCCATTCCGGCCAGATGTTGGATGGCGCCGGAGATGCCGCAGGCGATATACAGATCCGGCCTGACCGTCTTGCCGGTCTGCCCTACCTGGTGCTTATAGGGGATGTAACCGGCGTCGACTGCGGCCCGGCTGGCTCCCAGAGCCGCGCCCAGGACCTGGGCCAGTTCGCCGACAAGCTCGAAGCCCTTTGGCGGATCCGCGGCCACACCGCGCCCGCCGGAGACGATGATATGGGCGTCGGTCAGGCTGATCTCGCCCGCTTCGGCGGCGCGAAGGTCCGTGATCTTCTGGCGGATGTCATCTTCATTCAGCGCAACATCCAACATCTCAACTACCCCAGCGCCACTGACAGACTCCGGCATGGGAAATGAGCGCGGCCGCACACTGGCGACGGCCAGCGGACTCTCAAAGTGGACGTCAGCGCGGATATTGCCCGAATAGATAGTACGCTCAGCGACCAGTTTGTCGCCCTCCACCCTCAGATCGGTGGCGTTGGCGGCCATGCCGGCCCGCTGACGGCAGGCGACCGTTGCCGCCAGGATCCCACCGCGAATCGACGCATTGGTGAGAAAGGCAGTTGCCCCGCTGCGTTCGACCGCCTGTTCAGCGATCGCGGCGAAGGGCTGCAAGCGAAAACGCGACAGGCTGGCATCAACCGCGCCATATACCGTGTCGGCTCCATAGGAAAGTGCCTGGCGGGCCGCCTCGTCCACGTGATCACCAATCAGCAGCGCCGCGACACCGGTCCCCAGCTCTGCGGCCAGTTCCTTCGCCTTGGCCAGAAGTTCCCAACAGTTGGACACCGCCTGACCATCATTCTGCTCAATCCAGACCAGAATCGACATCATTGCCCCTTTTTCGGCGCAGAGAGTGGAGAAAAGGGCGCCACTCTCGCACCGCGCAATCTATATCACCTTCTCCGCCATCAGGGCATCTGCCAGCAGCGCCGCCTTCTCTTCGACACTATCGCCTTCAAAGATGCGCACCTGTACGCGCTCCGGCGCCGGCTTGTTCAGATCTGCCCAACGAGCGGTGCAGGACGGGCTGACCTGCAGATCGCCGCTCCCCAGGACCGGGATTTTGGCCCGGCTGGCTTTGCGGATGCCCATGAAGCTGGGATAACGTGGTTCGTTGATCTCCTTGGCCACGCTCACCACAACCGGCAGAGGCGCTTCCACCGTCTCCTGCCCGCCTTCAAAGACCTGTTCGGCGATCAACTTGCCATCGACAATATCCACGATCCTAGTGACGTTGACCAGCAGATCCCAGCCCAACTTGCAGGCGACCCCGGCATAGATGACGCCGCTGTTGCCGTCGACGCTCATCTTACCGGCCAGCACCAGCGACACATCCTCCTCGCCGCCGGCAATCTTGACGGCCGCGGCCAGGGCCTCCGCCGTGGCCCACTCGTCGCCATTGTCGACGACTCGTTCATCCACCAGCACAGCGCTGTCTACGCCCATCGCCAGCGCGTGCTTCAGCGCCTCGGTTTCACCCTCACGCCCCAGCGAGATGGCGGCCGTCTCGCAATCGAATCGATCGGAAAGGTCGATGGCCTCCTCGACGGCAAACTCATCCCAGGGATTGATCACCATTGTCGCTTGCACATCGCCGGACTGCGCCTCGGCCACCGTCACTTTGGGCAGCTCCGCCGTGTCGGGCGTCTGCTTGATTAAGACCGCTACGTTCACACAGCGCTCCTTTCATACAAGATCATGCGCCACCAACACCCAGGAGTGAGTAGAGAGAAGTGAGAAACTGCGAAAGGCGAAAGGATGCCAGAGCGCGCTCCTCTCTCCTCGCTGTTCTCTACCCTATTGCCAGGCATCCGCATCATAGGCCGGCATTGGGCAGCGCAGGGGCCGGTCTTGGCGCTTGCCCAACGTGTAAGCGGCCTGCATGAGCGTATGAATCTGGGTCGTGCCCTCGTAAATCACCGCGCTCTTTGTATTGCGCAGGTGGCGCTCCACGTTGTACTCGTCGGAATATCCATAGGCCCCGTGAATCTGGACCGCGTTGTCGGCGGCGCGGCGGGCGGCCTCGGTGCAGAACCATTTGGCCATGCTGGTTTCGCGTGTGTTGCGCACGCCGCGATTCTTGAGCGTACCTGCTTTCCACACCAGCAGCTCACCGATGTCCAGATCCTGCTGCATCTGGGCGATCATCTGCTGGATGAGCTGGTGCTCGGCGATCGGCTTGCCAAACGTTTTACGCTGCAGAGCATAGTTGACCGATTCGTCGATGCAGGCGCGAATGATGCCTACGGACCCGGCGGCGACACCGAAGCGAGCGTTGTCCAGACAACTCATGGCGATTTTGAAGCCCTCGCCCTCTTCCCCTAAGCGGTGAGAGGCCGGCACGCGCACGTCCTGCATATTGATCCAGCCGGTATTGCTGGCCCGGACACCCATTTTGCCTTCGAGCGTGCCTGTCGTAAGCCCGTCCCAGCCGCGCTCCAGGATGAAGGCGGAAATGCCGCGCGCGCCTTGATCCGGTTGCGTCTTGGCGAAGACGAGAAAGCGGTCGGCCACATCGGCCAGGGTGATCCACATCTTCTCTCCGCTGAGGAGGTAACTGTCTCCATCACGGCGGGCGCGGGTCTGGAGCGCGGCCACGTCCGAACCGGCGCCCGGCTCCGTCAGGCTGAAGCAGGCGATATGCTCACCGCAGGCCAGGCCGGGCAGAAACGCCTGTTTCTGCTCCTCCGTCCCCCACTGAAAGATCGGCAGAGCGTGCAGCGCCAGATGCACCGCAATCGTCTCCCGCACGGACGAATCGCCGTACTCCAGCGCTTCGGAAACGATGCCCAACGAGAGAAAGTCCATTCCGGCGCCACCGTAGCGCGCCGGCAGGCAGATGCCCAGAAAGCCCAGTTGCGCCATCTTAGGCAACAGCTCGTAAGGAAACGTGTGCTTACGGTCGTGCTCGGCAATAATGGGCATGACCTCATTGCGGGTAAAGGCATAGGCCATTTTTCGAACCAGTTCATGTTCTTCCGTGTAAAGCAACTCCTGCGAAGAAGCCATTGATCCAATCCTTTTTTGATTGTCGCCAAGCGCCCAACTACCTGGAGCCGGGGACAGCCAAAGATGACGAGCCGAAGAAAAAGGCGGAGACGCCTTTGTCTCCGCCGAAGAAGAGGTGAACCCCTCTTCGACACGCCCAACAGCGGCGCGCCAATCTGACAGTATTTACCGGTTCAGTATAGCAAACGGTCGGGAACTATTCAAAAAAAACCAGATGTGCGCTGGTGTGTCTCACATTTGGATTGGTTGGATTCGCTAAAAGTTTGCCCATTGCCAAGTTGCCAGGTTGCCGCAGCGTAACTGTCCGCAAATAACGCGGCGACTTCCAACAGGCCTGGACCGGATTATCGGAGGAATCCCCAAAGCTAAGAGCAGACGGTTACTTACTCCGTTCTCGGGCTACAATTGCCGCCCCGTCCCAGATGGGGCCTTTCCAGGAGACTTCGCCGGTGGCGCTCTCCTCGCGTATGACCTGGCCGGTATGAATAAGCTGAATATCATACTCTGGAAGCGTTAGCGCCACGATGCACCCGTTCTCATTCATTGCGGCGGTTACGTTCTCGTCACTGGAATAAAAGTCATAGACGCCAAATCCGTGTTTCACATGCTCTTCGGCAAGGTCCATCAAGTCTACCGGGGAGATGTGCAAAAAGAAACGATGAGAAAGATCACCTTTGCTGCAAGGGCTTTTTACATAGACCAGCCGATCTTCGTGGATGTATACGTCAAAGAGAGCGCGCATCGCGGGGCTGGCGAAATTCGCGTCAAGGAGGGAACGAACTGCGGGATCGTCGACTTCCTCCATGATTCTGGAGATGGTATCAACGTCTACCAACTCGAATTCATTCATACTTCTTGAAATATCAAAGGTAACATATTCGAAAGGAATCCATCCTGCCGCTTGCTCAGATTCAATCAGAACCCAAAACTCACCATCTACTTCTGACCAAGCGTAGTCCGTTACCTGAATCTCGGCACAATGATGAACTACGCCCAGAGATTCCCCTCGGACGCCCCCATAAGCACTGTTGTCACGACTGCCGCTAGGGTAGATGCTGGGAAACTCCCAGACATATATTTCGCCTAGATTCCGATAAGCATTGAGAGAACACTCCGTATGTGCCTGAATAGGGAGCGCTGTCAGCTCTGTTGCAAGAGCCGGCATGGGTATGCGAGGTGGACCGTCACAGTCACTTATCATACAGAACAGGATTCGGAGGCACGCAAAGGAGGCTACGATTGCCAGGACCACCACGACAAGCACGACCACACAAGCCCTTTTGCGGGAATCGGCGCGCTCCATCTCTGGATGTTGAACGCTCATGGCAGCGACTTACTTCGAAAAGCCTGACGTAGTGCAACTGAAGAATACGCGGCCGGAGTCTTGTTTGGAATCGGGAAACTATGCTTCTGTCTGGCCTCCCGCCTCTGCCGGTTGCGCATCGGCAAGTTGTGGCCAGCCTGTTGCAACGACACGCCCACCGGCGACACAGTTCGTGCCCGCATTTGAAGGCAGCGCCCCTTGTCGCCTACACTACGGGCATGACGTGGCGATACTTGGTGTTTCTCGCTCTGACGCTGCTGATCACGACGGTAGTCGGATACGGCGCTTACACGACTGCGCGCCTGCTGCGGCACTGGCAGCCGCAGGAAAACTTGCTGCTTCTCCCCGCCGAAAATGCTCTGCGCGCCGCACTTCTGGTCATCTGCCTTCTGTTGGGCCGGGGCAGCGGTCTGCCGCCGGAAACGTTGGGCTGGCAGTTTCCTAATCCTGGTTCGCAACTGCTGACGGGCGCTCTAACCGGTCTTGGATTGGCTGCCCTCTTCTTCGGCATGGGCCGCCTTGTAACCCGCTACGCCCATACCGGGTTCTACCGCCCAATTCTGGCGCTGGTGATCCCCCGCAACCTGAAGGAAGCTCGGCTTCTGCCTTTCGCTCTCATGTTGAGCGTTCTGTTCGAGGAGGTGCTGTTCCGCAGCCTGCTTATCGGCGGACTCTCCCCCCTGTTGCCAACTGCCTGGCTGATTTTCGGCTTCAGCCTCATCTTCGGCCTGCTGCACAGCCCACAGGGGGTCTGGGGAATCGTCGGGGCGGGGGCAGCCGGCGCCCTATTTGGCCTGCTATTCGTGTGGCAGCAAAGCCTGCTCACGCCGCTTGTCGCCCATTTCGTCACCAATGGCGTGCAAATATGGTTGGCAAGTAAGGAACTCTCCCAGGCTCCACCGAATTGACAGGCTACAATATTAGGCAATGCCAACTTACGCCGGGGACCGGGACGTTTACAGATAGATACCCCGCTGGCCGTTGCGCCGGATTCGCAGGACTTCCCGCACCATCTTGATCGTATCCACCAGGGGATTGATCCTGCTCTCGGCCATGTAATACCAATTGATCGGCACTTCGATCAGATGCAGACCGCGGATGTGGCTGATGTATAAGACCTCCGGGTCGAACCCCCAGCCATGGATCGTCTGATGGGGAAAGACCTGCGCCGCCGCCTCCCGGGTAAACATCTTGAAGCCGCATTGCGTATCTTCAATCCCCGGAATGATCAGTTTTCGCACCACATAGTTGAAGACCCGTCCCATCAGATGACGGTAGAACGGCTCTTTGTAACGCACAGCGCCCGCAATCTCGCGGCTGGCGATGGCGACGTCATACCCGCCCGGCTCTTGCTCAGGAGGGAGAAACTTGGCAATCTCCTCAATTGGCATCGACAGATCGGCGTCGCAAATAAAGAGATAATCGCCTTTGCCTGCCAGCATCCCCGTCTTCACTGCCGCCCCCTTGCCTGGGGCGCTATGGAGCAGTTCCAGTGTAAAAGGATCGGTGGTCGAGACGGTTTGGGCGAACGCGCGCACGACTGCGCTGGTGTCGTCGGTCGAGCGGTTTTCTACAACCAGAATCTCGGTGGAATAGGACTGGGCACGCAGAAACGTTGCAATTTTTGTCAGAGAATGGGGAATGCGTTGCGCTTCGTTATATGCGGGAATGATTATTGTCAGATAGGGGCGCGACACGAATAACTCCTCGGCCAGCGACTGGTGAACGGCTTTTCTGCGGGCAATCGGCGCATGACCGCTATCCACTCATATTCGTCAGGCTGAACAGGGCCATAGAGGAGAGCGCCTGCACGAGCAGCGATCCGGTCCAGAACAAGAAAGCGCCCGTTGGTTGGCCCCGCAGCCTCATCCACAGGCCGGCACTGTGTTCGTCAGATAGGTCAGCAGGCCGACGACGGGCAGCAGGAAAAGGGCGCTTTTGGGGCGGATGCTGTCCGGCACACCCTGTCGATTGTAATGAAACACCAGCGTATCCGGCAACTGCGGGAAGCGGATCATGAGATAGCCCAAGAGAGCAAGACAGCCGATCAGCCCGGCAAGCAACAGCCAGCGGCCGACCAGTGATTCGGTCGCCAGCGCATAGTAGTTTGTCGGCTGCTCCCGCTGAAGCGGCAACCTGCGCGACAGGCCCAAACGATTGAGAGCCTGTAGCTCCTGCAGAAAGCCGACCGGATCGGCTGGAGAGATGGCAAAGATTCCGCCGTCCGTCTCGATAAGAAGGCACTGGTCAAGCGGGACGCTGGCCATGCGCACCAGCCTTCGACCTTGCCCCCCTTCCATGATGCGGACGAACGGGGCCGGCCACGCCAGCAGAGAGGGCCGCAAGGAAATCTCGTCAACGCCCTCAATGATGCGCTGAATGCTGTGAAGCGGGATAATCTGGCAGCTTCCGGCCCAACGCACGCGCAGGGCATTGCGGTCGAGCCAGTATTCCAAGTTGAACGCGCCCCATGTCCTCATCGTCAGATGGATGAGGATTGGCAGGGTGATGAGAAAGGCCAGAAGCAGCAAGAAACTGCTCCAGGCGATCGGCTTGAGCATCAGCCACAGCAGCAGAATAGCGTCCATCAGGAGGAGCCAACTGAGCGCTGCCAACCCCTGCCACCGGGTCCTATCTGACGGCGGTGCGTAAACCATTCGTGACAAATCAACAACCCCTGCCTTGCGCCCAAGCGCGACGCGCAAAGCGAATCTGTTCAGTCGCGTCCATATCGCTCTCAGCCGGGCAGCGGCCAACCGCGCTCCGCCAGATCGGCCAGCAGTTCATGACGGGTCAGATCGATGCCCAGGGGCGAAATGCTGACATACCCGCCTTCGATCGCGCCAAAGTCGCTGCCCTCTTCGGCTATACCGGTTGGGACTTCCCCCCCGATCCAGTAGTACGGCTTCCCCCACGGATCATCGCGGGTTACAAGCACATCCCCATAGATGCGCCGCCCCAGATAGGTGAAGCGCAGGCCGCGGATCTGTGCGGCCGGCCGCCGCGGCACATTGACATTGAACATCGTCTGCGGCGGCAGCGGTCGTTCCAGCAATTCCGCGGCGAGATTGCGAGCGTATCCGGCCGCGTTCTGCCATGCGTCCGCATCCGTGATCTCATAGCCCACGACAGCGCCGGTGCTTAGCGCCATGGAGGGCACATCCATCACCAGGGACTCCATCGCCGCGGCAACCGTCCCGCTGTAGAGAACGTCACAACCGAGATTGAACGTGTCGTTGACGCCGCTGATCACCAGGTCAAACGTGCCTCCCAGCGCGCCCAGGATCGCCAGGGCCACGCAGTCGGAGGGCGCGCCGCTACAGGCATAGACCCGCCGGCCGTCAGGCCAGTCGATCGACGCCAAACGCAAAGGTTTGTGCAGCGTTTTGGGATGTCCGGCAGCGCTCCAGTTTCGCTCCGGCGCGACGACCGTAACGTCGCCCAATTCATCCAGCGCAGCCGCCAGCACGCGAATGCTGTCAGCATGGACGCCATCGTCATTTGTAACAAGAATGCTCGGCATAGTTCAGTTTCACCGCTAGGGCCCCCGGCCAGCATCTACAATCGTCCTGGGCAAGGGAAAGGTCAGCGGGGCTGACGGACATAGACCCGTATTTCGTAGCTTTCGGTCTCATTGCCCGCCCGATCGAAGGCCCGCACTTTGATGAGATGACCTTCCAGGTAGACGCCACTTCCAGCAAAGATCGCCACGAATCCATCCTCAAATTCGCGCATACGGCCGGGGCGAATATCCTCATCATCTGATTGAAAGGCGGGCCAGTTCTTAGTTTCACCCGCCACTTCAACTTCCTCATACCTCAACTCGATGGGCCAGCGCTCGTTGTACGGCGCAACCGTGCTGGTAATGAAATAGGTGCCGTCAATAGCAAACTCCACCCGGTCCATCGCCCATTCGTCGTTGACAAGCGCGTTGATATTGATCTGCTCATCGTCGTCCATCACATACAGACTGTCCGATTTCGGTTCCGTGACCTCCAAGGTCGGCGGCGTATTGTCAATCGTAACCGGCGCATCCCAGAAACGTTGATTGCCGTCATGATCGCGAACAGTCAGCCGCAGCGTATATTGCCCCTCCTCCAGTCCCTCCGTGTTGAACACCTCCAGCAGGCCGTTTTCATGCTGTGCGCCGTGCTCCGGGCCGATCTGCGTCCACTGGATCGGGGTCGGCCCGCTTCCATATTCCAGGCGATAGTTGGCAAAGTTGCCACCGCGCGCATTGCCCAGAATCTCGACTTGCCCGCCGATATGGCCGCCGGGCGGGGGAAAGGTGATAGCGACCTCCGGGTCGAAGTCGAGAAAGTCTTCCGGGCTTTCTCCCTGGGGCGGCTGCTCGATGCCGCTGCTCTTCAACCAGTCGTCGGCTTCCGGCGGCAGAATCAGATAGACCCTTGTCTCCCGCTCCTCTTCGGGCGTAGTCGCCCTTGCCAGCAACTCATTCCGCTTGTCGATTTCAAAAGGTTGCCACAGATTGTCGACGACTTTTGGCTCCGTGCCAGCAATGAACAGTTCCTGCCGCTGCCGCTGGCAGTCAGGCGAAGGCAGCAGCCCACTGGGCTGGCAGATCGTTTCGGAGACGACATTGGGCGGGCGCTCATACCAACGGGCGGGCAGCCCTGCATGGTAACGCTCCATCACACTCTTCCAGATGGGCGCAGCGCCGGACGCGCCGGTAACGTTATTCATCGACTCGTTGTCAGTATTGCCGATCCACACGCCAACGGTCAGCTGGGGCGTAAAACCGACCGTCCAGGCATCTTTCCACCCGTTTGTAGTTCCTGTCTTGGCGCTCACTCTCCGATCGGGCAGAACCAGATTGTTGTTGATTCCGAACATCGGTGAGCGGGCCACATTGTCGCTCAAAATGTCGGCGAGTATGTACTGGGCATCGGCGCTGATGATGCGCTCCACCTCCGGCCTTTCGTACTTTTTCATCGTCTCCCCCGCCGTGTTGCGCACCTGCAAGACGGCGACCGGGTCCAGACTGCGAAAACCGCTGCGGCGGGACTCTGGCGGGACGGGCTTACCTGCCATTACACCGCCGTTTGCCATCACACTGTAGGCGTAGGTATGGTCCAACAGCGTGACCTCCCCGCCCCCAAGCACCAGATTCAGGCCGTAATAATTCAGACCCCGGTCCAGGCCGTTGATGCCCATGCGATGGGCCGTGCGCAGCGCGCTGGCGACGCCCACCTTGTCCATAACGCGAATAGCCGGGATGTTCAACGATTGGGACAGGGCGTCGCGCAGCGCGACCGGCCCATGGTAGAGCCGGTCATAGTTTTCCGGCACGTATACGGGGCCGTCGTTCTGGGTAAATGTGGTGCGCACGTCCAGAATCAACGACGCGGGGGTCATCCCCTGCAGGAGGCCGGTGAGATAGACATACGGCTTGAAACTGGAACCGGGCTGCCGCTCCGAAATGGCGACATTCACCTGCCCGTCGATCTCTTCGTTGTTGTAATCCAGCGAACCGACCATCGCCAGAATCTCACCGGTATCCGGTTTCAACACGACGACCGAGGCATTGTTGACGTTGCGGCCCTGTTCGTTCAGGCGGACAATATGGGCACGCGCCACCTGTTCAGCGTACCGTTGCAACTCCACGTCCAGCGTTGTGTAGACGGTGAGACCCTCTTTCCAGATGCGATAGGGATCGTCAACCGTGTTGAACTCCTCTTTGATCCGCTCCAGGGCATACAGGGCGAAGTGGGGGGCTGTCACAATGTCAAACCGCTCCGCGACCGAATCCCGCAGATCCAGTTCCTGGGCGAAGGCCGCGTCCGCCTCGGCCTGGGTGAGGTATCCGGCGTCCACCATGACCTGAAGGGTCACGCCTTGCCGGATTTTGGCGTCTTCCGGGTTGTCGATGGGATTGAGCGCGGGGAACTGGGGAATCGGCGCCAGCATCGCCGCTTCCGCGACGTTCAGGTCTGAAACGCTCTTGCCGAAATAGACCTGGCTCGCCGCCTCGATCCCGTATGCCAGATTGCCGTAAAAGTTATAGTTGAGATACCACTCCAGAATCTTCCCTTTGTCATACCGGCGCGTTACCTCCATGGCCAGAATGACTTCCTTGAGCTTGCGGGCGTAGGACTGCTGCGCCCGTTCCTCCACGGGAATCACCACATTCTTGATCAGCTGCTGGGTGATCGACGAACCGCCCTGCACACCGCCGCCCTGCAGATTGGAGACAAACGCCCGCGCCAGACCGCGCACATTGATGCCTGGGTTGTCCCAGAAATTGTGATCTTCCAGCGCGACCGCGGCCTGTATGACCGTTGGCGCCATTTCCTGCAACGGCATGTAGGTGCGGTCGCCGCGGAAGGGACGGGGATCGACGCTTTCGTAGAGCAGATGCTGACCCGTGCGGTCGTAGAATCGAATCGTCTCGAACTTTTCCTGTTCCCGCTCAATCACGCCGGCATCGGGAAGTTGCGCGGCATAAAAGGAATAGATGCCGAACACACTGGCGACGGCCACACCGACCGCGCCCCCTACAGTCAGGAAGAGAGCGAGCAGCAGCGCCGCCGTCCCCTGAAAGAACCAGAACCAGGGACGGGCGCGGTTCGCTTCGGCCCGTTCACGCCTCCGCCGCTCCATGAGGATCCGAGCGGACCCATTCGCGCCCCAGCGCGTAGCGCGGCGCCCGCCATTTATCTGCGCCATGCCAGCAATCCCACTCTGACCGGGGAAAGGCGCACCCGGTTGCCATGCCGGTCAACTCTGTTTCCCATTCGTATGATCATATACTGTGAATTCATGACAGAAACTTTTCTCCTCCCACGACCTGCTGCCAGCATTCTAGCACCTACCCAATACCGACCCAAATCATAGCCCTGGCTCCCCCCTGCTGGGCGCGACCGCCGATTCGACTTTCTCCAGCACGAGGAAATGACTGATGCCGAACGCGGTCAGGGGTGTCTGCTCAAGGGCATAGGTGAGCGACTTTAGCCAGCGCCCGATGACCGGTTGGCGGGATGCAATGCTGTCGTAGCCGGGAAAGATCTGCGTGTGCCGACGCACAAGAACCGGCAGCCCGACGAACAGATCCAGCAGGCCGAACCGCGTGTAGACGCGCACGTGGGGAGCCAGTTGATTTCGCAGAAGGTTCGGCAGATAGTTGATTAGCGGCGTGTTGCCAAAATAGTAGACGTTTCTCCAATAGTGGCCGTGCGTTTCAAACGGATAGAGCCGATTGGGCCCGAAAATGATCGCCCGCCCGCCCACCCGCAATGTGCGCACGATTTCAGCTGCGACCCGCCTGTCATCCTGCACATGCTCCAGCACCTCGTGCGACAGGATCAGATCGAAGCAACCATCAGGATAGGGCAACTGCTCGCCCTGGCTCAGGTTGAGAGGCGCGCCCGGCACGTTTTCGGCTGCGGCCCGCAGATGCTCCCCTTCGATGTCCATCCCATGTACTTCAGGGACGGACTCCTGCAATGCGCGCAGGTACATGCCCACGCCGCATCCGTTCACCAGCGCGCGATCCAGCCGCACCGGCGCCCAATCGAGGATCATCTGCAAGCGGCGTTCCTGGCCCGCCCGCCAGACGAATGACGGATTGCCGCGCAGCGCCGCGCGCGCGGCGTTCAGATCGGTCATCGTCCTACCCTTCCGACAGGGTTCCCAGACCTCAGAGACGCGGCGCTCATGCGATCCCCACATGGATGGCGACAGTTCCCAACATTCTGCGCCGGTAAGAAACATGCCGAAAGCCTGCCCGTTCCATTCGCCGCGTCATCTCTTCCGGCGGCACGAAAGCGACGGTGCTCTGCGGTAGATATTGATAGGCCGATTCGCCCGTTTTTGACCGCATCCGGGCGCACTTGGAAGCGGGCGAACCGGAGTGGGTAGGCTGCATAGACAGTCCGCCGCTGGATAAGACCAACTGGCCCAATACGGGAATGATTCTGAGCATATAGAAGCGCAGTAGCGGCGCCAGAACGGTCTGCGGTGGCGGTGAAGTCTCCAGACAGACCATCCGCCCCCCTTGCTTGGTCACCCGCCTCTGCTCGGCCAGGCAGATTTCCATATCGGTTACGTTGCGCAACAGAAACCCGCTCGTAACCGCGTCAAAATAGCCATCGGCAAATGGCAGACGCAGCCCGTCCCCTTGCACGAACTCGACCCCGCCCGCAGCGTCCCCGCCGGCGCGCCGGACGATTCCTTCTTCCTTTTTGTTCTGGCCGACCGCCATCATCTCAAACGTGAAATCGCAGCCGATCACGTGCGAATCGGGATGCGCGCGCCTGGCTTCATAGGCGATGTCACCGGTGCCCGTACCCACGTCCAGGAGCCGACTCCCCGGCGGCAGTTCGCACAAGTCGATGACCTCGCGTCGCCAGGCCACATCCTGCCCGCCTGTGATCAGCCGATTCATCAGATCGTAACGGTGCGCAATGTCCGCGAACATCCGGTTGACGTATGCGGCTTTTTCCCTTGCGGGGGGAAGGCTGGGACTATTCATTGTTCTCCCGACTAATCGGCCAGATTACGCAACTGCCCGCCGGCACGCTCCAGTTCCCGCCGCAACTCCTGAATCTCCTGCTCAAGCTCCGGCGGCGGCGCATATGCGTAATTGTTGTGGGCAGCCAAGAGTAGTTCCAGGCGCCGTTTCAGTTCCGAAATCTCATGCTGCAGGTAGTCCAGTTCCACCTTGCGCCCCATCTCAAGCAGAGATTCGACGCCGTAATCGCTCACATCGGAATACAGAGTCTGGGCCAGGTCCTGATAGTTTTCCAACATCCAACGGCGCAGAAATTCGTTGCCGACGGTCCAACGCACATACCCTGCGCTCGGCCCCGCATCGGAGAATGACAGGCCGGAAAGTCCCGCGTTATCGCGTGGCGCGTCCGTGGACGAGGAACCTGCTGCGCCGTCCGACTGACTGTATACCCGTTGCAAATAGCCGAGATTGTTCATCCCGTGAACATACATCGAAATCTGCTCAATCGATTCGTTGTCGATCTTCGCAACCAACTCCTCTTCACTGATGATACCCTGGCGCGCGACGGCCAACAGAATCTGCCGTTCAGTGGGCGCGAGGCATTTGAAGTCGACTTCAAAGAAGCCGGAGAGCAGATGATCGGCGCGCAGGTCTTCCTCCCGGATCGCCCGCAGCGCGCCCCGTCCGGCCTGCTCCTCGAAGAGACGGGAACATAAGGTCTGAATCAGATAGGGATGGCGATGCGTATGGCGCAGAATCTCGTCAACCCGCGCCTGCTCAACATAGACAGGCGCGTTGCTCTGCTCCTGCGATACCAGACTGGCGCTCGCCGTCGGCTCCAGGCTCCAGAAATTGACCAGACTGAAACCGAAGAGGAATGGGCTTGTCAGCCAGTTGCGGGTCAGATCGTTCAACTGCATGAGCAACTTGGTCGACGTCATAATGGTGCGCATCCCACCGCTCTGAAAGGCTTTGCGCAGCCGCGCCAGGGCCTGGTAATCGTTCTTGGCGAGACTGATCCACGCCTCCGCCTCGTCGATGAGCAGCAGCAACTGTTTGTTATGCTGTCGCAGAGCGCGTTGCAGCGAGCGCAGAATGTGAATCGCATCCCGTCCATAGAGTGAACCGACATCAACCCCGAGCGCTTGGAACCTGGCCGCTTCGTCTTCGACCGCCAGGAACAACTCATAGTCGAAGTCCTCTTTGGATTCGCTCCCCTGTAGATCCCAGAACAGGGGGACGAAGCTGGCATCTTCCTGCTTGGTCAGCAGCCATTCCAACTGGCGCAGCAGTGAAGTCTTGCCCATGCGGCGCGTGCCAACCACCCAGATCGCCGGATCGGTGGCGCCCATCAGGTATTCCAGCAGCTGCTCCCGCCCATAGTGGTCGGCTCCGCGCAGCCAGCGGCCAACAGTATAAGGGTTGCGCATATCGCTCGGTCAACTCCTCGGTCAGTGGTCAGTCTCCGGTGGTCAGTTCTCAGTATCATCACTGGCCACTGGCCTCGTTCCTTCCCCGTTCAATCCGTCGTTGATACTATCACCCATCTGCTGAATATGCTCATGGGCATACAGGACATCCTCCATGGTAATCGTGCGCCGTCCATCGGCCAGCATTCGCCCGACCGCCTCAAGGCCGTATTGTTGAATGCGATGGGGGCGCCCGGCGGTGTTTTCGATGATGAAATCCACGACGGATGGCGCATAGCGGTAGAATCCCCGTACCGGCTCGGTGAGCAATTCCAACGCCTGTTCGCGGTTGAATGGCGCCAGTTCAATCTCATTAAAGAGATTGTACCAGGGGCTTTCGATTCGACCCCATTCCTTGCTGATACGGATGCCGGCCATGACCGCCCCCAATGTGGCGGCGAAGTCGCGCATGAAGATGCGCCGCAACCTCTGCTGAACCAGGTGATCATAGGCGTTGAATACGTCCATCTCATCCAGCAGCAGGATAAGGCGCAGATGCTTGCCCGGATGACGTTCCTCCCCATAGGATTGCAGCGCCTTGATCACATCGCGCAAGTCTCTGATGAACTCCCGGTCCGTGTAATCGGCATGCTCAGGTCGAAAGTAGAGGAGACCCTGCAAAGCGGCCTTCGCATCCGGCGTCAGCCCGGAAAGTGTGGAAGCCGTGTGCAGTATCTCCTCCATCAGAAAATGGAAGAAAGCGTCCTCCTCAGTGCCCTCCAGGTCCACATACAGGGGCACAAACCAGTATTCCTCGTCCTCCAGTCCCCAGAGATGGTTGTTCAACTGGTAGAGCAGCGTCGTCTTGCCGATCCGGCGTTCACCGTGAATCATGACGCTGTTGGTGTGCAGGGTATCGACGATCTTTTGCAGCAGTCCCCGCCTGGCGAAGAACATATCGTCGCGCCGCACCGGCTCGCCGCTGATGAACGGGTTGAACGATCTGACGACCGCATCCAGGGTCCGGCGGCGGCTCTGGGCGATTTCGATAGCCATATAGCCGAACCCGATCAACGCCAGTGAACCGGTGACGATCAGAGTGATGAAATAGTCCAGGCGAATCGGCCCCAGGAACGGCAGTTGCACCTGTGCTGGCAGCGACGCCGCCACAAAGGAAACGCTGCTCACATGGGAGTAGGTGAATGCGAAATCGCGCACTTGGAACTCAACAATGTATTCGCCCTTCCCCATGAAGTCGGACAACTCCAGAAATGGACGATCCAAGAGTTGCCATGCGCCCGGTTGCCCCGGCGCGGAAAGTCGATAGAGGATGACAAGCTCAGATTGGGGCGTATAAAGATCACCGGCCTCATAGCCGATGATGATTTTAGCGTCCGTTTCCACCTCCCAATCGGTTGCCGAAATCTGTTCTGCCGCGCCGGAGATGCTCCCGATCCTGATCCAAGGGGCGATCGTATCCGGGCGATAGAAGGTCAGCCCTTCGCGGCTGCCGAAGAAATATATGCCGTCCGGCAAACGGACAATCGAAAAGATGGACGTGGCGGGCAGGACCGATTCGACGATAAGCGTTTCCCAGGTGCGTCCGTCGAAGCGGGTTACGCCACCCTCGCTGCCGATCCACAACGACGCGTCGGTCGGGTCCACATAGAAGTCGTAGAACAGACTGCTGGGCAGCCGGGACGTGGCCGTCATGTCGTGCCAGACCTGGCCGTCGAAATAGTTCAAACCCTGCTGATTGACTCCTACCCACATTGCGCCGGGAACCTTGGGGTCCGGGGCCAGAGCCGCGACGCTGTTGCCGAGAATCGCCTGGCCTGCCGCGGCATCAGCCCGGTACAGCGTCCATCCGCCCGTCCCATCGCCGACAAAGATGCCACCGCTATCGGTTGCCACCCACAGGCGGTCGGAAGAGTCCAGCGCCAGGTCCTGCACAAAGTGGCGCGCTATCGTCTCCTCAGCCGACACCGCGCCGGTCGCGAAATCATAGCGCGCCAAGCCGTTGCCGGTCCCGATCCAGAGTTGCCGCTGCTGCGCCAGAACGGCTGTGATATGCGCCGACGGCAGGTCCTCCGGCAAGACAGGTTGCGTCCATTCGTCCGCATCGGGGTCCAGCAAGGCGACGCCCTGCCATGTCCCGACCCAGATGCGCCCGTCCGCGTCCAACGTCAGATCGGTGATATAGGCACTGGGCAGGCCGTCCTCCTCTCCATAGACAACCTCCTCGTCCTCCAGCCCATTGCCCGCCTCTTTCAAACGAATCCCTTCGCCCCTGGTTCCAATCCACAGGTTGCCTTCACTGTCGGCCAGCATCGCCTGAATCTCGTTGATGGGACTTGTGGCCGGTGTGCGAACCTCCCGCCCCCACATCTCCCGGTCCGAGCGGAAAACGCCGGAAACGGTGCCCAGCCACAGAGAGCCGGACGGGTCTATTGCAGCCGAATGAATGAACGATGTCTCGCCGTGGTTGACCGACTGCGGGATCAGTTCGTATTGGCGTGTTGTAGAGGGTTCGATCGCGCGCTCGACAATGCGGAAGAAGCCGCTGCCTTCCGTGCTGCCCCATATAACGCCGGAACTGCCAGCCGTCAGGGAGGTGATACGCACGCGCTCGCGCGTGTGCAGAGAATCCGCCGCGACCTGCTCCCACGCGCCGGTCGTGGGGTCGCGCCAGGCGATGTTGCCGTCCGCGGCCACCCACACAGGCCCGGCCGCATCCACCCACAGAGCGGTTACATCCTGACCGGGCAGGCCGTCCGCCGCGCCGATCGCGCTCCAATGACCGCCCTGCCGCAGCCACAGCCCCTCGGACGTGCCGACCCAAATGCCATTCCCGCCGTCGGAGCTTCCGATTACATTGACATGGACATCGTCAAACCCTGCCACCGATGCCGGAGAGCCGTTGTTCCAGACATACAGGCCGGCTGTCGTGCCGATCCATAGTTGGCGTTGTGTGTAATGCAGTGCCCGCACCGGCGCGTCCAGCTCTGTGAGCAGTTCCCAGCCGGCGCCGTCCCAGGTTTTGGTTGCCGCCGACTCCCGGTTTTGGACATTTGGCGGCGACCAAACCAGGACAGCCCCGGTTGCCGTGCCCGCCCATAAGTCGGCGTCCGATTCGCCGATAGCCAGGCTTTGCACACCGCTCCGCAGGTCGGCATCCTCGCTCCAGGAACGCCACGCGCCGTCAAAACGGCTGATGCCACTGTCCGTGCCAAACCAGACCTCCCCCTCGCCGACGGTTACGACAAGGACGTTATTGGAGGCCAGGCCGTCTTCCTGGGTATAGTTGAACCAGGGCGAGATGAGCGTCTCCTGCGCGCGGAGAAAGACCGGCCAAGCAAGCAGCGCCACGACCGCGGCGACCGCCAGCAGCACGCCCCGTCTGTGTATTCTGTTGATTCCTGAACTTCGTTCCAGCATGGCACTGTGTGCCCTTCGGGTGGGATAGAGCGGCAGCGCAATTGTGGGTTTGGCCGATAGAAACCTCAACAGCAGTCGGAATTCTGAATATAACGGAATGGCCTATGCTTGTCAACGCATGGGCGTTTCCGCCTTTGCGCAGTAACAGGGAGGGACACATGGAGAGGACCCCGACGCTGAGACGACCTGACAGCCGTGTGGCCTGATATTTGCCATTCACCAGCTGTCCCGTGTTAAGATCAACGCACTGCCAATCAGTTAAGGTGAGAGACGGGTCTGACGCGACAATGGAGACGCGACGAGATGAAACGCACGAAACTGTACGAACGACACGTAGAACTTAGTGGGCGCATGGTTCCCTTCGCCGGTTACGAACTTCCGGTGCAGTACACGGCCGGCCCCAATGCGGAACATCGCAGCGTGCGCACCGCCGCCGGTGTATTCGACATCGACCACATGGGCCAGTTTGCGCTCAGCGGCGCGGATGCTCTACGCTATCTCCAGTATGTTCAGGTGGCGGATGTCGCTCAACTTGCCGAATGGGAGGCCCGCTACAGCCTGCTCTGTTACGAGGACGGCACGCTCGTCGATGACATCTTCATCTATCGCTTACCCGGAAATGCCAATGCGCTGCCGCTTAGTTTTTCGGGCGCTGAATGGCTAATCGTCGTAAACGCCGCCAATCGAGAAAAAGATTTTGCCTGGTTACAGAGCCACATATACGGCTTTGAGGTGGAGTTGGCCGACATCTCGGACGAAACCTACATGCTGGCCGTGCAAGGCCCCAAGGCAGCCGCGATCCTGGATCGTATGACCGAGGCCGACCTGGCCGCCGTGCCGGCCCGGTCTGCGCTGCCTGCGAAAGTCGGCGGTGTCGAGATGCTCCTCGGCCGCACCGGCTACACCGGCGAGGATGGCTTCGAACTCTATCTGCCCACTGGCGAGGCCGTAGCCTTCTGGGATGCGCTGCTGGCCGAGGGCGCGGCGGAGGGCATAATGCCGTGTGGCCTGGCCGCGCGCGACAGTCTGCGTTTCGAGGCCTGCATGTCTCTCTATGGCCACGAGATCGACGCGAAGACCAACCCGTTTGAGGCGCGGTTGGGCTGGGTCGTCGCGCTGGACAAACCGGCATTCGTGGGGCGCAACGCGCTGCTGAAAGAGAAGTTGGAGGGGAGCGAGCGGCTTCTGGTTGGCTTCGAAATGGTTGAGCGGGCCGTTCCCAGAGAGGGCCACCAGATCATCGCCCTCGAGGGAAAGGTAGTCGGGCATGTCACCAGCGGCATGAAAAGCCCGACCCTGGACAAATTCGTCGGCCTGGGATACGTGCCGCACGGTCTGCACCGCCTCGGTTCGGATATCCACATTATCATCCGCGGCAGTCCCCGTAGGGCCCGCGTTTGCAGACGACCGTTTTACAAGGCGTCTCGTTGACTCGGAAAGAGAATCTGAACGCAAAGATACGTCTAATGTGACTCCCGTTTGAAACAGAGATTTTTCGCGCGGGCAACGCAATTGAAACGTGGCCGTCTCGCCTGCCCTTATGCAATACGGAATACGCAATACGCAATTCAGAAAAAAGCGGATTCTCAATGTGAACGCACATTAGAAATGTCCCTGTCACTCACCTCAAGGTCTCGTTCACAGAGATTCACTGATCTGACACCGACACTCTGAATTGTTAAGATCATACACATGGAGACGCGAAGACAGAGGGTAGCAAGGCGGTTAGAGCGAGAGGGCTGGTATTTGCAAAGGCGGGGCGCGAGCCACGACATCTACCGGCATCCACAAATATCTGGAATTATTACGCTGCCACGTCATCGGAATCTCTCCCCGGGCGTGGCTCGAACGATTGCCAAGAAAGCTGGCTGGGAGGTGTAGATGAGGTATCCAGCGTTGATCGACGGTGAGCGCGGCGCATACGGTATCGTGTTCCCAGACATTGAGGGCATTGCCGCTATGGGGCACACTTTGGATGAAGTTATCTTGAACGCTGCGGCGGCGCTACATGACTATGCCATAGAAATGGAGCGGGATGGGCTGGCCCTGATTCCGCCCAGCGCATTGGAGGATGTGGATGTTCCGGCAGGCTGCGTCTTAACTTCCATTGCCCTGGTCCGCGCCACGCCTGACAAGCCGAGTGTCAGGTTGAACATCACATTGGACGCAGGGATTGCCGAGTTTATCGCTGCGGAGTCCAGACGGCGCGGCATGTCGCGGAAGAGTTACTTGGAGTGGATGGTGCGTCATATGGCTCAGGAAGGAGCGTAACCCGGACGCGCTGTCGAATCAGTCCAAGACCGCGCTGGTGGCGGGCCGTTCCTCCCTTGAGGGATACAGCGACAGCGCGGCAGCCGTCAGTTCATAGCTGGAAAGAGGGCAAAATGGCTATAGAGCACGCAGTACCTGGGAAAGTGATCGACCTCACCACCTTTGGCGAGACAAAGTCCACTGCACTCGTCAAAGAAGAGAAATTCGAGGCGATTCGACTCCATCTCGATCCCGGAAAGAAAATCCCACCGCACAGAGTCGACGGGCCGATTACGGTACATTGCCTCAGCGGCCGATGCACGTTCTTCGTAGAAGACGGGCCGCGCGCGTTGGTTGCGGGGTCCTGGCTTTACTTGGAGGGTGGGACGATGCACTCCCTGGAAGCGGAGGAGGAAAGTACGGTGCTGGTGACCATACTGTTTGAGTAGCGGCGCCTACTATGCCGGGAGCAACTTCCTAGTGAACAATCGTTGATCATCTATATCTCGAAGACCTTGCTCTGCGCGCTGCCTCCCGCTCCTCGGATTTGGAAAGGGATGGCTTGCGGTCAGCGAAGACTCCATACAAATCCTTAATAGGACTTTCGCTAAATTGGCTGAAAAGCCGGGATAGTCGGGTTGCGAAGTTGGGTTCGCAGATAATCGCTGAATAAGTCAGTGCGAACGCGATAGATGGTTTTGTTGAGCAAGGTAGCTTGGAACTTCAGGGAAAGCCAAGCATGGTAACAACAAGCGAGGTGATTGCGCTGCGAACGAGCTTTGCGACATTGGCATTTGGCAGTGCCCGTCAGTTGCTTCAGTTCTCTGTGAAATTCTTCGACCTGCCAGCGCAACTCGTTCGCTTTTTGAGCGACTTGCGTGATCACAGTCTCATCCAGATCATTGGTAATGACCCAGTCAACGTCGCCGTTTGTGGCAACTAGCTTGAACAATTTCACTTTGAACGGCACTTTCTTGAGCTTGACAATCATGCCATGCTGAAGCCGTTCGTCGCTCCAATCGATCTCATCGAGATGAATGTAGCCATCTTCTTTGCTCAAACTGACCAAGCGGTTGGCTTTGAGTGTGGTGTAGAAGGTCAATCCCAGACGGTCAACCAGCTTCAAGTTCTGCCAGGAGCCATACCAACTATCAAACAGCACGGTCTTGGCCTGAACCTGTTTGTCACTGACGGCTCGCAGCAGCATCTCTTGAAAATGGTCGTTCTTTGTCTTCCCATCTGCTTGCTTGGCGTAGATGCGAAAATCAAGCGGATAATGCTCGCCCTCTTCACCACTGGTGTGAACCAGATTCACCACACCGATGCCGCGCACCAGACCCCCTTCAGCGCCACTGTATTGCAGTTTTACCATGTCAATTGACCGTGAATAGCGTTTGTCTTGTACACTGTCGTCAATGATCAGGTAAGCGTCCGCACTGTCGTCGATCAGTCCTTCTACCAGTTCCCATAGATGCCTGGCTGTGTGCCGCTCTCTCTTCAGGTAATTGCTGACCACATCGTGGCTCGTGCCTTCCAGATGTTCAGCCAAGTTGCTACAGGTGTAGTTGATCGGTGTGCTGACAAGGTATTCGACATACTTCTGTTTTGTTATCATGTCTCAAGTGTACAGCCTCTTGACCTCCCAGCGAAAGTCCTACTTAAGTGTCTTGCGCTTAGCGTGCGCCGCCAGAGCTTCATCGGCCAGCCGCTCCAATAGTTCCTCCGATTCGGGACGGTCAAAATGCTCGAACAGTCTCGGCTCTGACTCCAACCCCTCCAAAAGAAGGCGCGCGGTTCTATCCTGTTCCTCTTGCGGGAGCGCCGCGGCTCTTTCGAATGCCTTTTGAAGAAGCTGGGTCATCTGTTTTACTCCTCCCTGTGCCTCAACATTCCTGCATATTCGTCGCTGCCGTTTAACAGTTCCGCAGACATTATACACCAAATGGTCGCCAGGCTTGGATGACCGCGGAGACAAGTGCGGTGCTCGTAACCATTCTGGGCGAAAGGAACGACTAACGAGCAAAATCGGATGAATCCCAATATGCCATTTTACAACCGCAACTCCTGCGTCCTGCCGCTGCGTATCGCTTCGAACGCTTTCAGCACCATCGCGGTCGCCCGCGTCCCGTCGCGAGGACCGACCGGCGGCTCCGTATCATCGAGCAGGCATCTGGCCCAGGCTTCCAGTTCAGCGCGCGTCCCCTCCGGATCGGAGCGGCGCGCAGGCGGCAGTTCATCCACGTCAAGTGAGTCGATCTCACATCCGGACAGGGCGGCCTTGTGGCAGCGTTCGTAGAGTGTGGCTGTGCGCTGCCCGTCCAGCACTTCAAAGAAAAACTTGGACGTGTAGCGGGCGTCTCCGCTGTCACCGGCGATAATCGCGGCGATGCTTCCGTTCTCAAACTGGACGGAGACGGCGGCGTTGTCGACCACGCCGTGCTCTGGATGGGTCAGCGCGCCCCCCGCGGCGCTGATGCGCACCGGCTCCGATTCGTTGAGCCAGTAGACCAGATCAAAGGCGTGGCAGCCGTTGGAAAGCACCGGGCCGCCCCCTCTTTCCGCCGTCAGCGGCCAGCCCTTCATCGCCGAATGCAGGCTCTGGCCCACCGTAACCAGCGGATGCGGGATGATCTCCTTCACCCTGGCGACCAGCGGTGCGAAGCGGAACTTGAAGCCCATCATCAGCTTGACGCCGGCCTTGTCAACCGCCTCTTCAATCTCCAGGCACTCCTCGATTGTGAGCGCCATCGGCTTCTCCAGGAAGATGTGCTTGCCGGCCTCGGCTGCCTGGATCGCAAAAGGCGTATGTGAATCGTGGTGCGTCGCGATCAGCACCGCGTCAATGCCGTCGTCGCGCCAAACCCGCTCCACGTCGGTCGTATGGTAGCAGCCGCCAAACTCCTGGCAGGCGCTGGCGGCAGCCTCCTCGACGGCATCAGCATAGCCGACAAAGTTAAGCTCCGGCACTTCCCTGGCGTTGCGCAGATGGCTGCGCCCCATGCCTCCGCACCCGATCAGCGCCATATTGATAGATTGTGACATGCGGGATTCCTCCACATTCAATCGCAAATTGTCAGCCGGGGGTGTCCTTATGCGCTCGGTTGCACGGGTTGGCTGCGATCCTGTGGCACGAGAGGCCGACTCCCCTCCGGCGTCACCACAAACGACTTCTCGATGTGCAGTGAAGCGATGCTCGCCAGCGAGACCATGGCCTCCAGGTTGAGCACCATGTCCGCCTCCAGCGGCAAGTCCGACGCTACATCCACACAGCCGTCCTTGATGCGCAGCCCGTTGTCGGCGACAAGCACCGGGTAATCGCGCACCTCCAGGCCCACACCGTGCCCGTGCGGGAAAGTAACCGTGATGCCGTTGTCGTTCAGCGTCTGCAACATGGCGGCCTGCGCGGCCGACGCCTTTGCGCCCGGCCGCAGCGCCTCGATGCCCGCGGCCATACAGGCGCGCAACGCCGCGTGGCGCGCTTCTAAATGCGCTTCCGGCTCTCGCATCGCCAATGTCGTGCCCGTGTCGGAAAAGTAGTGTTCGTAGATGCAGCCCCAGTCGACGTAGAGCACGTCATCTTCCCCCAACTCGTAGTTGGTTTCGGTCGCCATACCCAGGCCGCGTACGCCGAAGGCAAAGTGATCGAAATCGGCGCCCAACTCACCGGCCCGCGCCCGATATTGCCGCACCAGTTCGGAGATCGGCTGGCCAGGCCGCGACTGGGTGAGGCACTCCATGCCGACCTGTTCGTTGATCTCTGCCGAACGGGTCAGCCGTCGAAGCTCTTCCTCGCTCTTCACCATCCGAATCAGGCGGATGAGATCGGTGCAACTCTTTATCGATGCCCGCGGCAGCGCGCGCGTGATCTGGTCATGCGTCTCCGCCGGCAGCCCCTCCGTATCCAGGCCGATGCGCGCCCCTGTCAGCCCGCGCTGATTCAGCACGCTCACGAGCGCGTCGGTCGGGGTGGCGTTGCTCTGCGGGACCAGGAGCAGATCATGGAAGCGGCGCACCGCGTCCGGCAGTTCGGGGGGCGGCAGCGAGACGTCCAGGCCGGTGTCGCCGAAGATGTGCAGGTCGCGCACCCACAACTCCGCCGCGTTGACCGCGAACGCCGGACCGATTACCAGCGCCGGTTCTCCTTCAAGCGGAAAAACCGCATAGGCCTGGCCCAGGTTGCTGGACGCGCCCGGCACCATCATATACTCTTTGAAGATCGGGTCGAACCAGCAGAAGTAATCGGTGAAATAGGTGATATTGACCGGTGACGTTGCGACCAGGACATCCAACCCGTACTCACGCATGTAGTCTATGGCGCGCGTTCTGTTGAAAAGCATGATCTACTCTCTTTCGTCTGAATTGTTGATCAGGGAATACGATTTCGCTTCCTTTTGAAACCAAGACTTTTCGTACCGAACACGGATTGGAGGACCAGGCGTCTCGTCTGCTCTCGCTCAATACACGATGGCAGTTTACCAATGTGGACGCTCTACCTCAAATGCCAGGCACGTAACCCTGCCCCAATCCGGCAGTCATCCAATCCCAATCTGGCGCAGATAGGCGCGGGTGCGCTTGGCGATGGGCAATGGTTTGTCGAACGGCGCCGGATACATGTCTTGTTCGACGATGGCAAAGCCGTTGAAGTCAACTTCACGCAGCACATCGCGCAAGGCAAGGTAATCGACGATTCCTTTCGATGGCTCGCAGAAAATGCCCATTTGCACCGCCATGGCGAAGGGAATGTCTTCGGCTTCGATTCGTCTCTGGATGTCCGGGTCAACGCTCTTGAGATGCAGATACGAAATGCGCTCATGATGGCGGCGAATAAAGCTGACTGCGTCGATGCCGCGATAGGAAAAGTGCCCGACGTCCAGACCGAGCGACACGCGTTCAGGGTCGGTCTGTTCCAGTAGGGTCTCGATCTGGTCCTCAAAGGCGACATGGGTGTCGGGACTGGAATGGAAGGCCAGCTTGAGGCCAAACCGTTCACGCACGATGTCAGCCACCTTGTGGGTCGTATCGATCAACCGCCGCCAAGCGTCGTCATCCAGTCGCTCTGGGGCCAGACGTTCGCCTGTGAACCAGTCGGTGTGGAGGTCATCGATCAGCACCATGAATTCCCCGTCCAGTCCTGCCACCAGTTCGCCCCCACCGAGCACCTGCCTTTCTACTTCCGGCCAGGCGGAAGGCTCCTCGAGGTTGGCAAGGGTAAAAGTGCCGGATACTTTGAGATTCCGCTGGCCGAGTTCAGCGCGCAAGGTCGCGATGTTTGCGGGTAGATAGCCAAATGGGCCCAACTCGATCCACTGGTAGCCGGCTTCGACGACCTCGTCCAGAAAGCGACGCCAGGGGATCTGTCTGGGATCATCCGCGAACCAGACACCCCACGAATCAGGGCCCGTGCCGATTTTGACGTTCATTTTCTCTCAATCCTTTGACTGATTGGGTAAGTTGCTGGCGCCAATGCGCGCGCGCAGTTGGCCGATAATGGATTCAGCCGCTCGCATCAACAGCCACCAGTCGACGCCCACTTGCAGCCACTGCATCCCTTTATCCAGCCATACAGCCATCCGTTCGGGGTCGTCGGCCAGTCCAATGCCTACGAAGACGCCGGTCTGCCGCGCCTTGCTGATTACGGTCTCGATTGCGGCGATTACTTCAGGATGATGGGGCTGGCCCATGAGACCCATCGAGCCGGACAGGTCATTGGCGCCAATGACGACACCGGTCAACCCCGGCACGGCGAGGATTTCGTCAAGGTTGTTGACGGCCTCGATCTGCTCGATCTGGACGATGGCATTGATTTCGGCGTTGGCCCGCTGGCTGTATCCGGGATCGGCGCTGCGCCCGTAGTCGATCGGCCTGCGGGGACCGAAACCGCGCATGCCTTGCGGGGGATAGCGACAGGCAGCCACCGCGCGGCGCACATCGTCGACGGTGCGGACCATGGGCACGATGACGCCGTCGGCGCCGATGTCGAGGACGGTCTTGATCAGGGCGGCGTCGTTCGAGGGCACGCGCACCAGCGCGGTGGTGTCACTGCCCTTTGTGGCCATGATGTGGGCCTGCACTGTTTCAAGCGAAAGAGCGTTGTGCTCCATGTCGATCCAGACGAAGTCAAGCAGGCCGCACATCGCCTCGGAGACGGTGGCATCGGTAAAGGAGATGCCGGTGCCGAGACAGATTTCACCGCGGCGCATTTTGGCGGTAAATTTGGCTGCGTTTTTCATAGACTTTTTCCTTTCCATGCAAGCGGATTGGGCATTTGGATTGTGTCATTCTGAACCAGTGAAGGGCGGAAAAGTCTCCCTTCGCAGACAATCAACCAAGGACGCACAGCAGGTTCTCCGTCGCCTTGCTGCTCAGGAGGCATACAGTTTTCCAGGGCGCCGCCTTGGTCGATAAATGTAACTCCCTTCTTAAAACATGACCTGACGCGCGGATTGTTTGACCTACGATTCATTCAGCTAAGAGATGGTCTGCGAATAGAGCGCCAGGCGTCTCGTCCTCTGCTACGCAATACAGGATGAATCGAACTCTCAATGTGGCCACAAATCAGATGACTGAATCGGTCTGAGTTTTGGATGAGACTGGCGGTGCTGTGGCATAGAGCGGTCGGTCTTCAGCCCCGGTTCCGCCTGACACGCCCACCAATGTCAACTCACTGGCTCGATGACAGCTGACATGGTGGCCTTGCTCTATCTTCTCCAGCCTTGGCGACTCGGTGCGGCAGATGTCGATAGCGTAGGGACAGCGAGGGTGAAAGTAGCAGCCACTTGGCGGGTTGGCCGCGTCTGCCACCTCTCCTTGCAAGGCAACCCGCTGCGTGCGCAAGCGAGGGTCCGGCTTAGGTACGGCCGAGAGCAACGCTTCAGTGTACGGATGCCTGGGCGCGTTGAAGAGTGTCTCTGAGGGCGCCATCTCCACGATTTTGCCCACGTACATGACTGCCACACGGTCGCTGAAGTGCTTGACCACGCTCAGGTCGTGGGCCACAAAAAGGTAGGTCAACCCGAACTGTTCCTGCAACTCGAGCATCAGATTCAGGATCTGGGCCTGCACCGAGACATCCAGCGCCGACACCGGCTCATCAGCCACCACGAGTCGCGGGTTCAAGGCGAGGGCGCGGGCGATGCCGATCCGTTGGCGCTGTCCACCACTGAAGGCATGGGGAAATCGCTGCAGGTACTCGGGTGGCAGCCCTACCATGCGCAGCAACTCCTCGACCCGGTCAATTCGTTGCTGCCGTTCCCGCATGCCGTGTACGAGCAACGGTTCGCCGATAATATCAAATAGGGTCATGCGCGGGTTCAACGACGAGACCGGATCCTGAAAGATCATCTGCATCTGGCTGCGCAACGGCCGTAGTTCGCGTCGGGAAAGGCTGGCAACGTCGATCATCGTGTCGTCTTCTGCCCGAAACAGAATCTCCCCTGAGGTAGGCTTGACCGCCCGCAAGACGCAGCGTGCGGTGGTGGTTTTGCCGCACCCACTCTCCCCCACCAAGCTCAACGCCTCCCCCTGTTGGACATGAAAGGAGACCCCGTCCACGGCCCGAACCTGTCCAATCGTACGCCGCAACAAGCCCTTCCGAATAGGGAAGAGTTTTCGCAGATTGTTCACTTGCAACAAAGGCTGTCCGTTCCCGCCGTTCACTGCCGGCGCCTCCTCATACGGCATCATAAAGAAAACAACTGACCTCCTGTCCCTCGCCAACCGGCGCCAATTTCGGCGCCTGCACGTCGCAAGTCCCGGCTATATGCGCCGGGCAACGCGGGTGGAAGGGGCAACCGGTTGGCCGGTTGTAGGGATGGGGCACCGACCCGCTGATTGTCGGCAACGTCACCCGGGGCCTTGAATGAATGCTCGGGATCGATTGCAATAGCGACTGCGTGTAAGGGTGCTTCGGCGCATGGAAGATGTCATCCACTGGCCCTTTTTCCACCGTCTGCCCCAGATACATCACGACCACGTCGTCCGCCATCTCGGCTATCACGCCGAGGTTATGCGTGATCAGGATGATCGCCATGCCCCGCTCTTCCTGCAACGACCGGAGTAAGTCCAGAATCTGCCCCTGTGTGGTCACGTCCAACGCGGTCGTCGGTTCGTCCGCGATCAGGAGGCGCGGGTCGCAGGACAGGGCGATTGCAATCATCGCCCGCTGACGCAGGCCACCACTTAGCTGGAACGAGTATTCTTCCAGCCGGCCGGCCGGCCGCGGGATGCCAACCTGATGAAGCAGATCGACCGCCAATTCGCGCGCTTCGCGCCGGCTCACCTGTTGGTGCAGCAGAATCGCTTCCATGAGTTGATTGCCGATCGTATGCACCGGACTGAGAGAGGTCATCGGCTCTTGAAAGATGAGCGCGATCTCCTCTCCACGGATAGCCAGCATCTCGCGGCCATTGGCCTCCAGTTGGGTCAGGTCCACCTGGGTCGACGGCCCTTCTGGGTCATTCCGATACAGAAGGACTTGACCCGCCACGATGCGTCCTGGCCGTTCTACAATTCGCAAAATCGAGCGCACGGTCACACTCTTGCCACAGCCGCTTTCTCCAACGATGCCCAACGTTTTGCCCAGTTTCACGTCGAAGCTGGCATCTTCTACAGCCCGAACTGTGCCCTCATCCATAAAAAAGTAGGTTTTCAGATTGCGTACAGATAGTATCAACTGCTGTTCTCTCTCCATACCTAACCCTTAAGCGCCGTAGGGGTCGGCTGCATCCCGCAGCCCATCGCCTACGAAGTTGAATGCCAGAATCACCGCGATGACAGGGAGCGCCGGAATTAACAGCCAAGGGGACAAAGCTACGCTTTGCAGGCTTTGCGCGTCCCGCAGCAGCACCCCCCAACTGATCGCCGGCGGACGGATGCCCAGACCCAGGAAGCTCAGCGAGGTCTCACTGATGATCATCACCGGTAATGCAAGCGTGGTGGCGGCGATGATGTGACTCATGAAGGAGGGCACCAGATGTCGGAAGATGATGCGCCACTGGCTGCAGCCCGCCAACTCCGCGGCCATCACGAAGTCTTCTTCTCGCAGGGCCAGGAAGCGTCCCCGCACCACCCGCGCCAACTCCGTCCAGCCGATCAGCGAAATAATGATTGTGATAGCAAAGTAGACCTGCAAGACCGTCCAGTTTCTCGGCAACCCGGCTGCGAGTCCCATCCACAATGGAATGGTCGGTATTGATCGCAGAATCTCGATCAAGCGTTGGATAATGGTATCGATAACGCCACCATACAGTCCCGATAACCCGCCAAGAAATACGCCCAAAAAGAGGCTGAGCGCAACGCTTATCAGGCCAATCGTCAGCGATACGCGTGTACCGGCCATCAGCCGCGACCACAGATCGCGCCCCAGCGTATCGGTGCCCAAAATGAAGATCGCGTCCTCGGCCTGGCCGTCTTCTACCCCGATCAGGTGGAGGTCGGTGGGAATGAACCCCAGAAACTTGTACGCGTATCCGTGCGCCAGAAAGCGCAGTGGGATCTTTGTGTTTGGGTCGGTCTTGAACACGCGCTTGAAGGTATTTGGGTCGCGCGCGCCTTTCACGCCAAGGACGTGCGGTCTGAACACGCCCTCGTCAAACAGTCGGATCGGCTGCGGCGGCATCTGCGAATTGTTTGCCTCCGTCACCTCCGGATCGGAGTAGGCCACGAAATCCGCGCCAATCACCACAAGATAGAAGATGATGATCGCGATGGCGCCGATCATCGCCAGGCGATGCTTGCGGAAGCGCCACCACATGAGTTGCCACTGGCTGGCGACAAAGATGCGTTCCTCCGCCACCGCGGAAATGGAAGCCTCTACCGGCAAAATTTGTTCCGTCATCACCTACCCTCCAGCCGAATGCGGGGATCGATCAGTAGCAAGACAAGGTCGGAGATTAGCGTGCCGATGACGGTCATGACGCCGATAAGCAGTACGATCGTGCCAGCCAGAAACATATCCTGCGACTGCAAGGACCGCAACAGCACCGGCCCCAAGGTCGGCAGGCTGAGCACCACGGATACGATGATGCTGCCGGAAACGATGTGAGGAAACAGATAGCCCAGTGTGCTGGCGAAGGGATTGAGCGCCACGCGCACCGGGTACTTCAAGATGACTCTGTTCTCTGGCAGTCCCCGCGCCCGCGCCGTTACGACGTAGGGTTTGCGCACCTCATCCAACAGATTGGCCCGCATGACGCGGATCAGTTGAGCCGTCGCGGACAGGGCCAGGATGAGGGCGGGGATAGGCAGATGTTTTAGCATATCCCCTACTTTGGCCAAGCTCCAGGGCGCCAGCTTGAACTCTGACGAGAACAATCCCCCCACGTTGGCGCCGAACAGCGAGAAGGCCAGGTACAAGACCACCAGCGCCACGAGGAAGCTGGGCGTTGCCAGCCCGAAGAATCCCACGAAGGTGAAGATGTAATCACCGATCGAATACTGTCGCACCGCCGAATAGATGCCGATGGGCAGCGCCACCGCCCAAGTGAACAGGAGCGCGACAACCGAAACGACTACGGTCAACGCCAGCCGGTCGCCGATCACTTCCAGCACCGGCCGGCGCCACTCCATCGACATGCCAAAGTTGCCTTGCAGGATCAGCGCCACCCATTTGGCGTATTGCACATAGACGGGCTGGTCGAGACCGTACTGGATGCGCAGATTTTCTGCCTCTTGCCTGGAGACGAAGCTGCCTGTTTCCCGCTGCAAGGCGATATAGGCGTCGACATAATCTCCCGCCGGCAGTTGGATGATGAAGAATGACAGTACGCTGACCGCCCATATGGTGACTATGGCCAGCAGGAGTCGACGTGCCAGATAGGCTAACATCTGTTACCCTCTCGCTGGTCGCGGACCGGGTTCGGAAACAGCGGATACAGGCCCCTTTGGCGCGCAACTCGGGCTATCCGGACAGCGGTAAGGAAAGGGGCCGGGTTGTTCGGGGGAGTTCCGCCATGGCAATTCGCAGCAGGGTTCGAGGATGGCCGGCGACCCGTGGAAGTGAACATCAGGATCAACCACGATGAACTCTTTGCGCTTGCTCAAGAACGGTGGCGGTGAACTTGCTATCGGTCCCCATCATAGTCGGGTTGTCCGCCGATAACGCTTACATTTCACGCGTAAGCGTGCAACAAATGTGTATTCAATTTTGCTGCCATGGCTTTTGATACGGGGTCCACCCTAGAGGCCCAGAAAGCCCCCAGGGTGACATTTCTTCGTTCGGGATGCGCCCCGCTTGCAACTGGCTGTGCTGTTCGGTTCGAGACTGAACGATGATCGGAGCCTCTACTCGTCCTTATAGTAGAACTGTTCAGAGCGGATAAGGCCCGGTGTCATGCCAGCTGTGTTGACAATCTGTCTCGGCGCTACGTTCCCCATTCTCCTGTTGACGATGCGGGTGCCAAAGATGACCGGCCCAGCCCCAACCGTGCCGATGGTCCAATTCTGGTCGGCGATGATCTTCCACATCTCTTTGACCTGCGCGGTCAACTCTTCTTGTGATTGGAAGCCGCCCAACTCGTACCACATTTCCATGACTCGACGCATCTCCGGTGGTGGCTCCAAGCCTGAGGCGCCGCGCGAGTCAAACCACTGTCCGTACAGCGGCCCGGACGCATAGCCTCCAGCCCCGTTCGGGAAGGCTGTGGAGGCGAGACTAATGATGTTGTCGCCGACTTCCCACATCCAGACCTGGTGCTGGTTGGCGGCCGTCATCGTCTCTCCCTGGCTGCGCTCGACCGCGCGGATGTCCAGTTGGATGCCGATTTCCTTCCACTGGTCGTTGATCATTTCGCAGATTTGGGGGAAGGGGAGAAAGGCTTCGGATGGGGCTAGTACCTCGAGCATCAACGGCTCGCCATTATCCGGCCGCAGGCGGTTGCCGTCGGCATCTTTCTGGGTCAGGCCCAGGGCATCCAACATCTGATTGGCTGTGTCTGGATCAAAGGTGTGCCAATATTTGCGGTAGAGGACGCCATCCTCGTCTGCGCCCGGGGAGAAGGGGCTGGTCTCGGCAGGCAGTACGTTGCCTCCCTCGGCAAGGCCGAGGAAGAAGGCCTCGTTGATCTGCTCCCGATCAATGCCCAGGGACAGGGCACGACGGAACTCCAGAGAGTTGATCCATTTGACAATCTCCGGGTCGCCGTCGTAGCTCATATTGAAGATGAGACCGGCCTGGGTGCCTCGCTCGGTGGGGTCGAGGTAGACGTCGTATCCACCTCGCTCCTGGTTCTCCAGGAAGAGGGGAAGGTTCACGATGTCGATGTGCCGGGCCTGAAAGTCATACTCTCCGGCGACGGCCCGCAAATTGATCACGTCAACCGACTCCGCCACCTCCAATACAATATAGTCGTGGTAGGGAAGTTGGTTGCCCGCGGTGTCCACTTCCCAGTAGAAGGGGTTCCGCTCCAGTACCCAACTGGGGTTGTTGATGGCGATAGAAGTCTTCCAGGGGGTCACCACGGGCAGGTCTGGATTGCCCTGCCAACTCATTTTCGACTTGAGCAGATTGACCCAGTTGTCGAACCCTGACTCTGTGGCCTGTGCGTCCACCTGCGCCTGGGAGGTATAACTCGGGAGATACTGCTCCAGGTAGTGCGCCGGCGCGTACCCGCCCATGCCTGTAAAGCCCCAGTTGGCCTGGCTGGCAATTGGGGAGAAGCCGGCCAGCGCCTGGTGGAACAGGTAATTTGTCTCGGGCAATATATACTTGACGGTGGTTTCGTCTACAGCCACCACCTGGCTACCTACGGGCAGGTCCACGCCCGGGACCGAAATAATCTCCGTGTTGGTGTAGATGTCCTCGAACCAAAAGACAAAGTCGGCGGCGGTGAAGGGTGCGCCGTCGGACCACCTCATGCCTTCGCGCAAGAAGATTGTCCATTCGGTGCCCTCGTCGTTGCGTTCCCAGCCCTTGGCGATGTTGGGAATGACCTCGGTCATATCGTACTTCCAGAACAGGATGTGGTCATGGGCCCCGTACCGCTTGGGGTTCCACGCGTCGCCCGGCCCGGTGAAGCCACGTCGTACGATGCCACCGTACTGGCCGATCTCGTTCAGGGGTTTGAGAACCAGCGGCTCCAGCGGCAGACGATCCTCCACCGGCGGCAGGCTGCCAGCTTCGACCATCTCCATTAGCATCGGCGCCTCGCTGTATGCGTCAGGCCACTGGGCAGAGTCCAGGACGACTTCCGGTCCTGACAGGCCTTCTCTGATCAGTTCGCGACTGATCGGGATCGCGGTCGGCGTCACAACAACCTCGACCTCAACAACCTGTGACTGGCAAGCCGAAAGCAACAGACCTGCGACTAACAACAGTGCGAAAGCATGAGATAGTTTACGCATGTTTTCCTCCATTCCTATGCATGTCAAAGTGGCTAAAGAGCGAAACATATTGCTGGTGCTTGCGACACAGTCCACACTCTTGCAGTCGAAATTGTTCAGTCGGCACAGTGAAAGTCAAGCGGATTGCTGATTCATCACCTCCCTGGCAATTTGCCAAGCCGCGGGGGATAACCGGCTACAAAAAAATATGCGGGTCGAATCTTTCCTAACCAATTCCGTTTACGAAGAGAGTATACAATGGTTGGTTCTTGTGTCAAAGTCTCAAGAAAATATGATAAGTCTGAATTGGTTGGACACACCAGCCCTTGACAAGAGTAAAGTAGTGCTGCCCCGCGGGTGTCCGATAGTTGAGATTCTGATGCGGTCGTCCATAGATGCAAATGCAGTCGGTCAATCCGGTCTCCAGTTGTCAGTCAGCGTCAAAGTGGTTGAGATGGATGTTCCCGTCAACTGTCGCTACGCCAAAGTCGTTCGCAGAAGGTATCGTCGAAGGAGCGGCCCCCGCCGTCCACGCTGATCTGAATTTCGGCCGATTGCAGGCGGGCGGTGAGAGCTTCGGCTGTGAATTGTGCGCCTGGGTGGGAGTTGGGGAATTGGGGTCGCCTCTTGGTCAGGGCCTGCCGCTGCGCATCAAGACAGATGTAACCGTCCACTGCGTTGGAGATTTATCTGGCGAGGAGATAGCGGTTGTGCCAGCCAACAACTGTGACCTGATAGATGAAACCACCAGGAAAAGGAAAAGAGGCGATGTCGGCGCTCCTCTGCGCTGCAGATTCAGCGCTGACTCGGATGCCGCTTGAAAGTAGAACGACGACCGGTTGAGGCCCAGCGACGCGCATCGGCGGCGTACGCTCAGAGCCAGATGCGCGCAATGACCCTCCAGACTATCAAAGACCGCCCACGTACCCCTGCCCCCACTGCTCCTGGCGCGTCTCGCGGAAGTCGCCGGTCAGGGGCATGATCGCGAGTTGGCCGCCGTCGATCACAAGCGTCTGGCCGATGATGTAACGGTTCTCGGCGGACGACAGAAAGATGGCGAGCTTGCCGACATCATGGGGCGCGCCCAGCACGCCGGCCGGGATCGTGCCCGCGGCCGCCTGCTGATCGAAATCCCCAAGCACTTTGAGATGATTCTCCACCAGTATCCAGCCCGGCGCAATCGCGTTCACCCGCACGCCCTTTTGCGCCAACTCCAGAGCCAGGACGCGCGTAAAGCCGACGATGGCGGCCTTGGTGCCGGCATAGACGGTGTGCTCCGTCATCCCGGCATAGGCATGCACCGAGGTCAGATTGATCACCGCGCCGTCCCCCTGCTCGATCATGCCGGGCACGGCGGCCTGCGTCAGAAAGAACATACCCCGAATGTTGACATGGTAGAGCGTGTCGAACTGTTCGGGCGTTACCTGCGCGAACGGCTTGTTCATCGTGATGCCGGCATTGTTCACTAACACGTCGATCCCGTCCAGGAATTCGATTGCCTGCGATGCCAGCGTCCGCACTTGGCCGATGTCGGCCAGGTCCGCCTGGAACGCCTCAGCCTTACCGCCGGCGTCCCTGATCTCATCGACCGCGCTGGCTGCCCCCGCCCCACTGTGCGCGTAGTGCAGCGCGACGGCAGCGCCTTCCTTGGCGAATTCCAGCGCGACGCCCCGACCTATGCCCGTACCCGATCCGGTCACAAGCACGCGTTTCCCTTCCATCTTCCGTGAATTGGTCATATTCTACTCTCCTTTATGATGGCGGGCGCGGCGTCTTCGTTTGCGCAGAATAGAAAGCGAAAGCAACCCTACACGGCCAGCCAAGAGATCACCATCGCCCCGCACAGACTTTGTCAGGCGACTGTCAACTCATCAAGACTGTCGAACACTTTGTGGAAGGCTTCCACGTAGCATTCCATGAGCGCCATGTCCTGTATTGTAATCGAATACTGCTCGTTGTGGACGACGAGCGAGGTCGCAAACATGCGCAGCGCCTCTGGGTACTCCTCTACATTGTAGGTGATCTCTCTGTCATAAAAGGGAGATCGCCAGGGGTAGCCGTTACCATATCCAATGTCGAGGTTCTGGAAAATCGGGAAGGCGGGCATCGGCGCATCATGCCAGAGACCCACGGTTACGCCTTCGGCCTCCAGCGCATCCAATAGCTTGTCCCTGAAGCTTGCCGCCGGCATCTTCAACCCCAGCGCATCGGGGTCGAAGCGGAGACGGTATTTGTGATAGTTGGTGGTGCGATCATCCGGCACATAGGGTGGGATCAGACCCGCGATCTTGCTTAACTCCTGGTCTAGGAACTCGCCGTTGCGCTGGGCGATGGCATTGTATCGCGGCAGCCGCTTCAGCTGACTGCGGGCAAAGGCTGCCGGAAGCTCCTGGAGCCGGTAGTTCCAGCCGATTGTGTGGCAGGCGTAGGAACGAAATCGACTTTCCTGGTCTTCGAGCTTCTCGCCAAACGTGCGCAGCATCTTAGCCCGCTCAGCATACTCCTCACTATCGGTCAGAAGAAATCCACCCTCGCCGCCGGAGAGATTCTTGGTCGCATTGAGGCTGAAGCCGCCCATGTCGCCGATCGTCCCCGCCATCCGCCCTTTGTAACGGCTGCCATGTGCCTGACACGCATCCTCTACGACGACGAGGTCATACTTCTCGGCCAGAGTCAGGATTTCGTCCATATCTGCTGGCAGCCCGTGCATGTGGACCGGCAACAACGCCTTGGTCCGATCGCTGATTTTGGCCTCGATCTGGCTGGCGTCGATATTATAGGTGCGCGGGTCGATGTCGACGAAGATGGGGATTGCGTGCTGCTGCAAAATGGGGAGACACGTACCCGAAAAGGAGAAGGCTGTGGTGATCACCTCATCCCCAGGCTGTACACCCGCGGCGAACAGAGCGGTGTGCAGCGCCGCCGTACCACTGTTGAAAGCCAGCGCATGTTTGCCGCCCGTGAATGCCGCCCATGCCTTCTGCAGCGCCGCCGCCTCAGGGCCGTGGTCCTGCCCGGTGAGAACATTGCGCTCCAGTACGGCCATGACGGCATCCTTGTCCGCCTGCGTGATGTCGGGCCATTGCTTCTTCAACCCATCCGGGACCGCACGCGACCCACCGTTGATAGCCAATCTGCCTTTCATTGTCATCACCCCTCTATTTGCAGATGCTCAGGTTTTTCGCAATCGAGCTACGCTGCGGCGACCATCACCTGATTTGGATCGAGCGCGTAGGGCTGCAACATGGCAGCCATATTGGAGAACGGCAGCGCCTCCGGCTTGAGCCGAATGCCGAGCGCGTCCTGCATAAAGGCACGCCGCGCCTGCACCCGCTGCCAGAGTTCGGGATAGCCTGCGGCCAACTGATTGCGCAGCGCTTCATCGGCCAGGGCGATCGTGTCCTCCGCATTGGTCGTGTGGAGCTGCGGTTCGACCACGGGGATGATGTCGCACTGAATCAACATACCGGAGCGCAGCGGCAGATCGGAGCCGCTGTAGATGGGCGAATTCACCCATTCGTCCAGGTGGATCAGGTGCCCCGGGTTCAGCGCAATCCCGATGTCGTGCCCTGCCAGAGCGTCTTCGACCACGGCCTGCATGGCAGCGCCCTTCACGCCGATGCCGACATGCTCATACCAGGCGGCGACGGCGGCAAAGTAGGGCTTCACCAGACGTTCAAGGTAGGCGGCGCTGGCAGCAGGCAATTGCGACGCGTCGGAGACCACAAAGCCGCCGCGCGCGGTCAACCCGCCGCGCAGACCGAGCGCGACAAAGAACGGATCGCCCTGCCGGATCAGGCGGCTGGTTGGGCTGGACAGCCCCAGACGCGCGCGCGGGCCTGACGAGAGCATCAAGTGCGCTGAGAGCGGGAGGCCGTTCAGCCGCAAACTCTGCGCCGCTTCCAGTTCGTTCATGCCGGGCCGCAGCTGCTCGATCAGATTGCGGACTGACAGCGAGCAGTGCGCCGCCGCAAACTCGAAGGCTGCCAACTGGTCTGCGCTATTCACGCTGCGCAGACCGTCGTCCGCGTTCATGAAGATCGGCGTGGCATTGATCACCCGTTGCGCGTCACCGGTAAGCGAGCGCACCGTGTCGGCGATGAAGGCCGGCACGTCCAACCACTGGTCGGGGTCGTCACTCTCGGCGGGCGTGGCGTATTTCCAGCCCACCAGACCCACACGATGACCGCGCCCGATGGCGCACGCCCGCAGGACAGGTTCCAGCCGGGGGCTGTCGCTGCGTTTCTGCCCCGGCAGGCTGAACCCCTGGTAGAGCCGACGCTCCACATCGACCGGGACAAGCTCCGCGTAGGTCAGCCCCTCATTGCCTAGGATCAGGACCGGCTTGCCCCCCGCGCAGTCAATCACCAGCAGCGCCTCTTCGAATCGCGGATCGTGATCTGTCAGAAAGGCAATGTTTGCACTGTGTTCGCGATCGCCGTAGACGAGCAGGAAGTCGAACTGTGCCTGCTTCGCTCGTTCGCGGGCCATCTCGATGCGAGCCTCGTACTCTGCCCGGCCAACGGTCGGCTGGCTGCGGGGTAGACCGAAATCGGGCAGCGAAATAGAGGCCAGTCTTATGCCGTCATGGGCCATGAAGTATCTCCTGACAGGTTTACGCAGCGCGTCCCGGTTGTGCGCAACAGGCAACGGCCAAGCCCGCGATCAGCGTAGCCCGCGGCACGACCGTGCTCAAATCGAGGTACTCGTCGCGGGTGTGATAGAGGGCGCCGAACGGAGCCAGCCCACAGAGCGTAGGCGTCCCCACGACGGCGCTGTAACAACCATCGGATGTGCCGCCGCAGAAGGTGTCTTTCAGCTCGATGCCCAGCACGCGCCCGATGGCTTGGGCCGCTTGCACCAGCCGCGGCGACAGCGGACCGCGCTGCATCGGCGGATGCGCGACGCCGCCGCTGAGCGTGGCAGATGCGCCCGTCACCCAGACCCGCTCCGTGACCGCGCGCAAGTGGGCGTCCACCAGCTCCGCTTCGGCCAATGTCTCGACGCGGACATCGATCTGGGCGCGCGCGTAGTCCGGCACGATATTGGGCCGCTGTCCCCCCTCAATCGTCGAAACGCTGACGGTCAGCACATCGCTCCCGTCGGCGATCTTCTGACACTCGTTCAGCTTCAGACACAGCTCCTGGATGGCGTTACGGCCTTTCTCCGGCTCGACACCGGCATGGGCATTCTTGCCGGTCACCCGCAGGTCGTAGTACATCAGCCCGGCGCGCTGGCTTATGATCTCGTCCGGATTGGACGGCGCTTCCAGGATAAAGGCCGCGTCTCTGCCCTGCGCCAGCGACTGTATAATCTCCTTGGAGAACGGTGAGCCGACCTCCTCGTCGCCGTTGCACAGCAAGGTGATCTCGTGGAAATCGTCATATCCCACTTCGCGCAGCGCCTTGAGGACGTAGTAGCCGGCCAGGCTGCCGCTGGCATTGTCGACTACGCCCGGACCCATCGCCCTCATGCCCTCGATCCGCAGCGGCCAGCCTGCCGCGGTCTCTCTCGGCCAGACGGTGTCCAGATGGGCGACGAGCAAGGCCCGCCCCTGCCCGCTCCCCTTCAATGTGCCGGCCACAGCCGAGCCGTATTCATCGCTTGGGTAGATCGCGGTGTCGCAGCCCAGATCGCGCAGCTTGTCGAGCATCCAGTTGCCGGCCGCGTCCACCCCGGCCTTGTATTCCGAACCCCGATCACGCGCCACCAGCCAAGCCAGATCCGACTGGAATTCGGGCAGCCCGCCCGCGAGTGTGCGTTCGAGTCGGTGTATGAGATCTGCGTCAACAGTCTCCGGCGTCATGCTCTCTCCTTGCGCAGTACTATTTGACCGCGCCGCTGGTCATCCCCTGCACAACGTACCGTTGGAAGAGGATGAAAATGAGGGCCAGGGGCAGGCTGGCGACCGTCGACAGAGCCATAATGGAGTTCCAATCTCTCGCCACATAACCGAAAAATTTCGCCAAGGCAATGGTAAGAGGTTGCGTGGCCGGTGTATCGGTCAGGATGATGGCCAGAATGTACTCGTTCCAGGCAGCGATAAAGACAAAAGTGCCTATGCCGACAATGCCGGGCAGTGATATCGGAACCAGCACTTTCCATACCGCCTGCACGCGCGAGCAACCATCGATCATTGCGGCTTCCTCAAGCTCGACGGGGATCGAGTCGATATAACCCTTCAGCAGCCAGATGGCGATAGGCATGGTAAAGGCTGCGTTCACCATGACAAGGCCAGGAATCGTGTCGCGCACGTGAAAGGCGGCGGCGAGACGAAAATAGGGGATGATCAGAAGAATGCGCGGGATCATCAGGATGCCCAGAATGCCGAGCAGCATCGCTCTGCCGCCGCGCAGCCTGAATCGCGAGAAGGCGTAGGCCGCCAGATAGCCGAGGCCCACGCTGACGACCAGGGACGAGAACGCCAGGATCGTGCTGTTGACAAAATGACGCTGATTCTCGTCGTCAGAGACGACGTCCGCAAAATGTTCAAACGTGATCTGCTCAGGTATCAACTTGGGCGGATAGGCAAGGATCTCCGTGATCGGTCTCACCGCGGCATTGATCATCAGCACGATCGGCGCCAACATGAACGCGGCGCCCACTATCGTCACGCCGGCGACGACGAGTTGCCTTAGCGTAATCTGCGACCTGCCGCCAATCCTAGAAACTTGTTTCGCCACTCTCACCCCCGCGCGACAGCAATTTCACATAGATGACGATCAGGACAATCAGGGTTAGCAGCATCATCGTGCTGACAGCCGAACCGTAGCCAAGATTGCCGTCGAGCAGCCCGGTCTTGTACACATAGTAGGTGATCGTCTCGGTGCGCCTGAGCGGCCCGCCTCGGGTCAACAGCTGCACCAGGTCAAGCTGGCCGAAGGTGAAGATGAAATCAATCGTCGTGACGGCGAGCAGTATGGTTCGCAACTGCGGCAGCGTGACATGTCGAAACCGCTGCAAGGCGTTGGCTCCATCGACTTTGGCCGCTTCATACAGTTCGGGCGGAATCGCTTGCAGCCCGCCCAGAATGACGATCATGAAAAACGGGTACGACAACCACGTGTTTATCGCCACCAGGGAACCCATGGCCAGGCTTGGGCTGCCGGCCAGGAACGGGATGGGCGCGGAGCGGCCCAGAACGCCCACGACCAGATAGTTCACGGGGCCGGTCTGATGCAAGAGCAAAGCCCACATAAGGGCCGAGGCCGGCGTCGAAAAGACCCAGGGCAGAATCAGCAGTCCGCGCATGAAGTTTCTCAGTCCTGTACTGAACCAGGTCTCATTCAGCAACAGGGCAAACCCCAGGCCAATCAGCAGGTGCAGAACCAGCGCCGGGACGGTGAACGCCACCACCGCTCTGACACTATTCCAGAACCATTTGTCATCCAGCGCAGCTCTATAGTGCTCCAGGCCGACAAACAGCCACTCGCCTGCCTTCAGGTCGGTGAAACTCATCTGCACTGTGCGCGCCAGGGGATACACAGTGAGCAACAGCAGGAAGATGAGCGCCGGCGCCACCAGAAAGTAGCCTGTCAACTCGCGTCGTATCCTCAGCCATTGTGAACGACCTGTCTCTTGCGACATTTGGCTCCTCGCGGATTGGAGATTACAGAGCCGTCAGCGCGTGCGATGCCCGTTGCGAGCCGTGTCCCGCGACCGCGCGGCCGCGATCACGGGATACGGCGTCAGCCCGGCGCCAAGCACAGTGCGGCAGAAAATCCTAACGCGCCGCGTCGATCTCCTCCTGCCAGATCTCGGCCATCTCCTTCAGCGCCGACTCGGGATCGTTCACATCGAGCATCACCTCGTGAAAGGCGACCAACACCGCGTCCACCAGCTTCTCCATATTGGGCAGGACAGGCTGCTGAATGTTGAAGTCGGGATCCTGCGCGAACAGGTCGGGAACCTCGCGCATGACGGGATTGTCGCTGTCTCTGAGGGATGCCATCACCGCCTTGGTGGGCACCGGCGCGCCCATGATGTCGTCGGTCAGGCGGCTGGCGATCTCGTCGGAGTAGAGAAATTTGATGAACTCCCAGGCCTCTTCCTTGTTTTCCGACATTGCGCTCATCGCGATGCCGGTGACGTTCCAGACGATGCCCCCAGTCTCATCCCGCCAGGGAGGCGCGTAGGCGATATTGATGTCGGGATTCAGGCTCTTCAGGTAGGTCGCGGTGAAGGGGCCGTCGGTAAACATGCCGAGACGTCCGGCTGCCATCAACTCCATAATGCCTGGCCACGGCATGGTCAATGAAGCGGGCGAGATCAGGTCATCATCCCAGAACGCCTTCCACCACTTGATCGTCTCCAGTCCTTCGGGCGAGTCGAAAGCGACATTGCCCTCCTCATCGAATAGCTTGCCACCCAGTTGCGCCAGGCGGTAGAGGAACATGCGGGTCGTCAGCACCTCGGCGAATGACATCGTAGCCATATATCCGTAGATACCCTGCTCCTCGTCGCGTAGCGCCTGCGCCGCCTCGCGGAACTCTTCCCAATTGGACGGCGGTTCTAGCCCTTTCTCCGCAAACAGGTCGACGTTATACAGAAGATGGAAGGGGAAGATGTAGATCCCCAGGGCACGGGTCGCGTTCTGGAACGTCATCGACGCTTCAGGAGCCAGGCTGTCGGCAAACTCGGGTTCAGCCTCGAGCCAAGGGTTGAGATCCTCCAGATAGCCCACATCGACCAGACTGGCGATATACTCAGGCCCCATCGGCAGTACATCGAAGGACGCGTCATTTGCCAATGCCGCGGCCCTCATTTTCGCGCCCGAATCGGTATAGGGTACATAGCTCAGCGTAACTTTGATATTGGGATGGGCCGCCTCGAACTCGGAGATGATGCTGTCCCAGACCGGCGCTTGCCAATCCTCACCCCACACGTGGAGGAAGGTAATCTCCACGACCTCCGCTGCCGCCTCGGACTCTTCGGAAGTGTCGGCCTCTTGCGCGGCGGGGGCCTGGACACAGGCCGACACCAAGACCGTCATAACCAGCAAAGCTACCAGGATTCGAAACAAAGAGCTTCTGCGCATTTTTGCCTCCTTGGCGATGCCAGATTGAATTGAAGCCGCTACGTCGCCTCAATCATGCGCCACAAACAACCAAGTCCCAATCGCGCCTGACCCCTCTCTTCTGACTGATCACCTCCTTATCAACTTCAGTGGTTAGTGGCCGGTACCACCGCTCGCGCAGGCGTTTCACTGGCCACTGATCACTGACTACCGGGGGTTCGCTTGTCCACGATGATCTTCCCGCCCTGCATCACAAACTCGACGCGCTGCAAAACCGTAATGTCCTTTAACGGGTCGCCGCTCAAGGCAATGACATCGGCCCATTTCCCTGTCCCAATTGTCCCAATCACATGGTCCATGCTCATTGCTTCCGCGCTGATCTTCGTACCGGCAACGATGGCCTGCATCGGATCCATCCCCCAGGCAACCGCCAACTCGAACTCTTTCGCCGCCAGTTCCTGTGGATGGGTGGGATAGCCGATCAGATCGGTTCCCAGAGCGTAACGGACCCCAGCGGTCAAGTTCTTCTCGAAGTCAGACTGCATTGCTTCAATATGGCGTTGGAAGAGCTTGCGCGCCCAATCGGGATAGTCGAACGTCTCGGCCCCCTGCACATGGAAGTACAACTGGCAGATCGTGCTGACGACCATTACATTCTTGTCGACCAACATGCGGCGCGTCTCATCGGTTATGCCATACCCATGCTCGATGGTGTCGACGTTGGTCTCCAGAGCCAGACGCACGGCATCGTCGCCGATACAGTGGGCGCTGACCTTAAGTTTGTTGCGATGCGCCTCTTGCGCCAGCGCCTGCATCTCTTCCATGCTGTAAGACGCAATCTGGTCGTATGGATCTTCGCCCCAGGCCTGGTAGTTGTCCCCGATCACGCCGGACCGGGAGAGACCGACCTTGATGACATCGGCGCCTTGGCGAATGCGCCGCCGCACCATTTCGCGAACGCCGTCCACGCCATCGGCCAGCAGGTCATCCGCCTTGACCCATTCAAGCGGTACGCTGAGATGATCAAAGGTGCCTGCCGTCGAGGAAATGAAGTGACCCGCAGCCACCATGCGCGGGCCGGGCACGTGGCCGTCGTTGATGGCCTTCCGCAGCGAGGGGCCGATGTGCCCCGAACCCAAACAGCGCACTGCCGTTATGCCTGCCTCGAGCATCCTTCTGGCCTCACCGGCGACCCGCAGCGTCCGATAGACCTCCGTATCGCCCGGCAACCCACCGAACGGCCTGTCGGTCCCCAGGCCGAAGAAGTGCATATGCGCATCCACAATCCCAGGCATGATGGTCCGATCCCCAAGGTCGATCACCTCAGTGCGCGGCGGCGCGACAATCTCGTCCTGATGTCCGACCTCACGAATGACGCCGTCGGCAATGAGGACGGCTATGTCCTCCCGAGCTTGCGCCCCGCTTCCATCGATCAGGCGCTTGGCTTTGAGCAGCGTGTTTTGCTGATCTGGCATGGATTCACCCCTCCCCGGCAGAATTGCCGCCTACTCCTTCAGCGCGCCCGCCGTCATACCCTCAATGACCCACCGTTGCAGGAAGACAAAAATGGCGATCAATGGCAACGTTGCCATCGTGTTCAGGGCCATAATGGCGTTCCAATCCCGATTTTGCTGCGTAAAGAAATTGCCAATTGCCACGGTCATCGGCATCAGTTCATGTCCGTTTCTCAGGATGGTGGCAAAAACAAAGTCGTTCCAGGCATACAGAAAGGCGAAGGTAGCGGTCCCCACCAGCCCCGGCGCCAGCAGCGGCAGCACAATTCTGTACAGCGCCTGTAGTCGGTTGCATCCATCGACCAAAGCCGCCTCTTCCAGGTCGGTGGGGATGCTGTCGATGTAGCTCTTCAACAACCAGATCGAAATCGCCAGGGCGAAGACCGTATCGGCCATGATCATGCCCAGGTAGGTGTTCCAGACCCCCGCGCGGCGGGCCAGATTGTAGAATGGGATGATGATCGAGACGCCGGGCAGCATCTGCAACGCCATGATGGTGAGCAGGATGATCTCGGCCCCCCATATCCTGAAGCGGGAAAAGCCGTAAGCGGCCAGCGCGCCCAGCCCAACACTCAAGAACGCCGTCGAAAAGGAGATGATGTAGGTGTTGAGCTGGTAGCGCAACTGGCGGGGATCGGAAAAGATCTTGTTGTATGCTTCCGAGGATATCTCGCGCGGAATCCAGGCCGGCGGGCTGCCAAAGGTTTCAGCCAGAGGCCGCATCGAAGCGAAGACCATCCACGCGATAGGGAACAGCACGACGATCACGCCGGCGGTCAACAGGATGGCTGACAGGACGCCATACAATGTCAGATAGCGCTGCGCTCTCAATCTTCTGCCCAAGACGCCCAATGCGCTACCCATAGACCATCTCCCTGCCCAGGCGGAGATAGAAATACATGGCTACGCCCATGATGATTAGCATCGAGACGCTGATGGCAGCCCCGTAGCCGAAATCGACATCGCGAAAGCCGACCAGCCAGGTGTAATAGCCCAGGGTAATGGTTGAACGCGCCGGCCCGCCGTTGGTCAGGGTCCTGACCAGATCAAATACGCCAAAGGTGGTGATAAAGTCGATGGCCGTCGTTGCCACCAGGATGGTACGCATCATCGGCAGGGTGACGAAGGCAAACCGTTGCCAGCGGCCCGCGCCGTCCACCTTGGCCGCCGCGTACAGATCGGGGGGAATCGTTTGCAATCCCCCCAGCAGCATGATCATGTAGAATGGATACGACTTCCAGACGTTGATCACAATCAGCCCCCAAAGCGCCGTATCCTTGTCCCCCAGGAAGTCCATCGCCCTTTCCAGAATGCCTGCGGAGACCAGCAGGTAGTTGACAGGCCCCAGCGCGTTGAGGAGCAAAGCCCACACCAGACCGGCCGCGGCCATCGAGAACAGCCAGGGAAGAATCAGCAGCCCGCGCACCAGATTACGCAGCCGGTTGCTGGGCCAGTGCTGGTGCAGAGCTAAAGCCAACAGGAGGCCAATCAAGGCATGAAGAATCACGGTCGCGATCACGAAGATCATCGTATTCTTCATGCTGATCCAATAGATGCGGTCGCCCATCAGACTGACGAAATTCTTCAGCCCGACGAAGGTGGCCTGCTGGTCGCGCAGACCGGTGAACTCGAAGAAACTCAGGCGAAATACCTCGAGCAGTGGATAGAGGATCACCATCATGAGAAAGATGATGGCCGGAGCGATCATCAGATAGCCGGTGGCCTGACGCGGCCACTTCCAGCGGCCGCGGCGGCCCGCAGCCAGCGACGCATCCTGAATGTCGGCACGATCCTGTCTGGCAACGGGCGGACTGCCGCCATCGGTCATGTCATTCTCCAGTTAGGGGTGTTTGGGGCGTGCTTATAGAAAGGAGGAGTGAGGCGTTTCTCACCTCACTCCTCTCTATTTGGCCGCCGCCAAGCGTCCGCACTCTGGAGTCGGCGGCGGCCAAACTCTCTCCTCAATTTACTGGCATTGGTCCAGGTCCTGGTTCCACAGTTCTACCATGGCGTCCAGAGCATCCTGCGCCTCGCGCTCTCCGTCCAGCACCTCTTGGAATGCCGCCACCCACTCATTATGCACGCTGAAGTCGGCCGTCGGCGCAAAGAAGAGATTGTGCTCCGGGTCCTGGTTCAGCATCGGCGGAACTTCACTCAGGATCGGATCATCCATCTCCGCAAAGCGGGCGAAATTGGCCTTGGTGGCATAGGTGACGCTGGTCTGCTCGGACATAAAGATCGAGCCTTCATCGCTCAGCAGGAAGTCGATGAACTTCCAGGCTTCCTCTTTGTGCGGCGAGTTGGACGAGATAGCCAGCCCACTGCATGCCCACTGGTAGCCGCCCGAACCCGTCACGGCGTCAGTCCAGGCAGGCGCAAACGCGATGCGGGCGTCGGCGCGGTTAAGCTGCACCGCCGACTGCACCCACGGCCCGGTGAAATAGGCGGCGACCCGCTCGGCGGTCATCAGGTCATGCAGGTCGTTCTGAGCCTTACCTAGCGCGCCGTCTACCAGCATATTGTTGGTATACAGGTCTTTCCAATCCAACATAGCCTGCACACCTTCGGCGGAGTTGAAGATCGCGCAGTTGTTGTCGTCATAAAGATCCCCACCAAGTTGCGCCAGCCGCGCGCCCCAATGGTAGTACATGGTGTAGAAGCTGGCGTTCAAACCGGCGCCAAGCCCAAACTCCACCACATCCGACTCGTTGAGCGCCTGGGTCACCGAGACCATCTCATCCCAGTTCATCGGAGGTTCGAGACCGGCCTCTTCAAAGACATCCATGTCATAGGCATAGGTGTAGGGCATCATGTACCAGCAGATGCTGTACTCGTCGCCGGCCCAATCGGTGATCGCCAAATCGCTCACCAGGCGATCGCGGAAACCGTCCGTTCCGTCTATGTAGGAACTCAGCGGCTCAAGCGCGTCCAGTTTGACCAACGCGCTCATCCAGCAGCACGGCTCCATTCCCAGGACATCGTATTCGCCCGTCTCCGCCTGGGCGCTGGTTACGATCGCTTCATACATCGAGCCCCAGCCCAGCGGTGTGCGCTTGACTGTGATGCCGGGATTCTTCTCCTCAAACAGGGCGATCAAGCCATCCAGGGACTCTTCCGAGTACTCGCCGTCCCACCACTCGACCCAGTTCAGCTCAACAACGTCAGTTGAGTCTTCGTCCGCCGCCATTGGCGCGTCGGCGCCCGTCTCCGGAGCCGGGGCACATGCGGCCAGAACCAAGACCATAACCGCCATCATTGTCCAGACAAACAACGATCTCTTTGTACTCACTTGTGGTCTCCTTTAGGTAAATGGACTGTTTCAAGGTGAATCGAACGACTGATTTGCTGCCGAATCTATGCCATGCCACCTCCTTTACTGATGTATTGTTTTTCGGGCATCGGGCGTGTCGCGCGTCAGTGCGGCGACCATCCGATTATACTAGAAAAGCCGCGACGACTCAATCCCGTTTTTTCTGTGGGGTACGTCCCAGGATGAATGTAGATTTCGGACAGACCTCGGGGGCGTTGCGCTTACTCCGTTTGTAACCTATCCTGATGTCGACCTTGATAGGCTCTGACAGGTTTGGGTTGTCCCGGCACGTGGCCGATGCGGTGCATGGCCACGTGATGCTGACGCAGCCGGCTTGGCGTCGAAAGCGCGGTCAGCCCTTGATGGCCCCCGCCATCAGGCCCTGAACAATCCACTTTTGCGCCGCGAAGAAGAAGACAACCGGTGGAATCGCGGAGAGCACGGAGGTTGCCATCAGCAGGCTCGGGTCAACCGCAAAGGGTGAAATCAAGGCATAGACGGCCACCGTGATTGGCTGTAGCGATTGCGTCGTGATAAAAGTCACGGCGAAGAGATATTCCCCCCAAGCAAGCATGAAGCAAAAGACCGCGGTGGCCACCACACCTGGCCCCGAAACGGGCAAGAGTACTCGATACAACACGCTGAGAGGAGTGCAGCCATCTATGAGCGCTGCATCATCGAGGTCGCGCGCAACCGTGTCGAAAAAGGCCTTGAGCATCCAGATCGAAAACGGCAGAGCAAAGGTTGTATCGGTCACGATAAGGGACCAGAGGCTGTCCCTTACCTTCACGGCTGTCATCATCAGATAGAGCGGAATAATTAGCAGCATCGGAGGGAACATGTAAATCAGCAAGACTGTGCGCGCGAAGAAGCTGCGACCCCTAAACCGAAATCGAGACAGGGCATAGGCTGCCGGGCTGCCCACGAGGAGGCCAAGCAAGGTTGTGGCCCCTGCGACGACAACGGTGTTGCCCATGTAGCGATAAAGTTTCAGCGGACCCAGTGCTTGGGCATACTTCTCCATTGTGGGTCTGGTCGTGAGAACGCTGGTCGGAAACTTCCTCAGCTGGTTGGCAGGCTTGATCGAAGTATCCACACCAACCCAGATGGGAAAGATGAAGACGATGATCACCGCAGCGATCACCGCGTGAAAGAGAGTCCTCTTCAGCGCTCCTAGCAGACGCCAACCGAATCGTCGCGCCACATCCGAGCTTTGTCCCCGTGGCAGCGCCTGATCCGTATCCCTCATTGCTCGATCTCCATGCGATCCTGCAGGTAAAGATAGACGAGTGACGAGAAAAAGAGAATCACCAGCATCACTACCCCGATCGCCGAAGCATAGGCAAATTTGAAGGTCTTGAAGCCTTGATAATAGGCATAAGTGGCGAAGTTGTGGGTCGCATCCGCCGGGCCGCCTCCGGTCATAATCCAGATAATGTCGAAATGATTGAAAAGCCAGATAAACTCCAATACGGTGACCAGGCCCAGGATTGCCCGCACCATAGGCAGGGTGATATGCCAGAATCTCTGCCGGATGTTGGCCCCGTCCACGGCCGCCGCCGCATACAACTCCTGATCAATGGCTTGCAGCCCTGCCAACAACATGAGCATGACGAACGGATAGAAGCGCCAGATGACCGGAAGCGCCATCCAGAATTGCACCATGCCGAGGTCCGACATAAATGGCAGGCGGCTTCCACCAAGCAACAACACGATCTGGTTGAAAATACCTACCAGAGGATCGTAAAGCCAGACCCAGACAAAGGCTACGGCTACGGTCGGCACCGTCCACGGAACCAACAGAATGCCCCGCGCAAAGCGCCGACCCAGAAAACTCTGATTGAGAATGAGGGCCAAGATGAACCCCGATAATACGGAACCAATTACGGTGTAAACAGACCAGAAGACACTATTGCCAGCCACGGTCAGAAATCGCTCGTCCTCCAGGAGTTTGCGAAAATTCAGCAGGCCGACAAAGTTCGATTCGAAGGACTGAAGTGTCCGATCCGTTACAGAGAGGGAGAGTCCATAGAGCATCGGATACCCTACCACTGCCACGATCAGGATGGCGGCCGGCAATAGCAACAGATAGGGTAATGTCTTCGACTGGTGCATTGATCGGCGCCCCCATTGCTCCCGGAACAGAGTCCGCATCGCCGGCCAGGTCAAGCCTGTGGCGGGCTTGACCTGGCCTTATGCCTCACTGACCTGGCTGAGGAATCAGCCGGCCTGAACTGGGCCTACTCGCATCCCTCCACCAACGGTGAGCAAGGTTCGCCATAAAGCTCTTCCGCCACTTTCTGGTACTTGGCCAGTGCGTCTTCGACGCTCATTCCTTTGAGAACGACGTCCTGGACCATCAACGCCGGCCAGAACGCCTCATGAGCCACGAGATTCTTGGGATGGGACTCCCAGAATCCAGGTCGCGCGCCCCAACTCTGCTCCTCCAGGATGTAGGGGTACCAGTACCCGTCGGTAATGCCCGGCACATCAAGCCCCTTTACCAGGGGGATGATGCCGTCCACCTGGGACCACCGGATCTGCCACTCCGACCGGTAGAAGAACCGAATGTATTCCTTGGCCAACTCGGGGTTTTGCGCCTCCTTGAAGATGTAGAGAGTGCCCGGCTGCGAGAACGTCCCAGTGTGCCCTGACGGCCCGGCGGGCATCATACAGACCTGGGTCACCTCCCGGATGGGATTCTGCGTGCGTTCCCAGACGATGGGAAGGTTCATGTTGCGAACCGTCATCGCGATCTGACCGGCATTGTACCAGTCATCGATCGGCGTGGCGGTTGAGGTGCCATACGTCGTCACCGTGGTCACGCCTGGGGGCAGGAGATCATGCACCAGCCACAGGTCGGCGTAGAATTGCAGTGTCTTGGCATTCTCAGGTGTGTTGACTGCAACCTTTTTGTCCTTGTCCAGGGTCTGCCCACCGCCGGCTGCCCAGAAGGTCGTGTAGAGTTGCGTTGTCCCATTGCCAACGCTGTAGTCCAAGCCGATGCCATAGACCTCATTGTCAGGGTCGTGCATCGCGAGGGCCAACTCCACTAGAGCGTCCCAATCCGCTGGGCAAGGATCGCTATAGCCGGCCTTCTCTGCCAGGTCTTTGCGTACATAGAGCAGGTAGCCGCCCTCCTGATAGGGGACGCCCCAGTAATGCCCCTCGTCCGACCATGACGGCTGGAACCAATGGTACTTCAGGCCACCGCTGAATGCTTCGGGGCCGCCCAGTTCCTCAATCAGGTCATCGACGGGAATGACCGCGTCCATTTCGGCGAACTCGACCTGCTGCTCCACCCCCATGAAGCTCATGTCCGGCACTTCGCCGCTCTGAATGGCATTGATCTTGCTGACGTACATCTGATCCCAGGGGACCCAGACAAGCTCGACCTCGACGCCCTCATATTCGGCCTCAAATGCCGCGTTCAGATCCTCCCAGAATAGCTGTTCCTCAGCCGCTTCAAGTGCCGTCGGATGGTTCCAGAAGACGAGCTTGCCGGTGGGCGCCCCCTCGGATTCGGGCGCTGCTTCAGCCTCCTCGGCAACCGGAGGTGACGTCGGGGCAACGCAGGCTGAAAGCAGCATGACCCCTAGGATCAGCACGTTGAACAGAATTTTTCGTTTCATGTGATTGCCTCCTTAAGAGATTCTCAACCCTTTGACTACTCGACGATTTGCCATCCATCCACTCCAGTTTAGCTCCATAGGCGCCTCCTTGGCCGCTCGGCAACTCCTATTCTTCCGATGTGAATTCCCTATGAAATCGCGACTTTTTCACATGTTGCACGCCGGAGGACCCAGAGTGCGCCGCGGGCGTCTCGTCTGTCCTCACGCAATACGAATTACGCACTACTGATTACCATGAAAGCGGATTGCAAATGTGAATATCATCAGTCGGTGTGGACAAGCTCTTCCATGTCAGCCCACCATTCGCCTTCAGCGCAACTCTCCAAAGGCTCCTGCATCGGCTGCATGATCTCCCACCACGCCTCGTTCTTGGGATGGGCAGCCGCCATGGCCATGTCCGCTTCATAGTCGTCGCCGGTGTACTCAAAATAACGGAACAGAAAACCATCTCTGTGGAAAATGGTCTGGTTTCGAATGTTGCATTGACGACCCAGTTCGACGATTTCGGGCCACACGTCTTGGTGGTACTGCCTGTATTCCTCATACCTTTCAGGCTTGACCCGAATGACCTGGCCGAAACGTTTCATAACGACAGTTCCTCCTGATTCAGGAATGACAACCTCATCCGACCTCCGACGGCCGCACCGAGCAGTTCTCAGCGGCTGAGGCATAGGCCGCGTCAACAATGGCCAATGTGTTGAGATGGTCAGCGCCATCGGTCTCCGGCGTTCCGTCCTCCTGTATTGCCCGCATCAGCGAGGCGATAGGGCCGATGAAGGCATCGGGAAACCACGCGCCTTCCAGCTTCGCCTCAAAGCGTCTACCCGCGTAAAGCTTCGTACTGCGCCAAGCAAGCGTGTCGGGCTGGCCTTGGGGATAACTGAGCAGTCCCAATGTGCCGCACTGAACACCCTCTGTGCCACTGAAATGGAAACCAGCGAAAGGGTCGATACCCGGGTTACAAAGGTCGACCGCGCTCAACGCCTGCAAGCCCGAGGCATAGTCCAGCACCGTAATCGTCTTGGTCTCGCCCCGCACCGTGCCGAGCAGTGGATGGCGCGTGTGGCGGCTGGTGACCCATTCAGGTTCGCCGAACAGAAAGCGCAGACTGTCCAGGTAGTGGATACTGTGGAGCATGACTTCGAGCCGCGGGCTTGCGGCCGCCCAATTGCCCCCGAAGTCGGAGATGAGGCTGACCTGGATGCTGGCTTCGGTAGGTTGGCCGATCCAACCCTTGCTGATCAGGTCGCGTACTGCGCGGATGGCAGGATCCCAGCGCATCTGCTGGTTCACCGCCAACTTGATCCCCGCCTCGCGGGCTAGGCGCACGATCTCGACCGCCTGCGCGTACCTGTCGGACAGTGGCTTCTGACAGAGCAGATGCTTGCCGGCCGCAATCGCCTGCCGCGCGATCTCAAACTGCTGCCAGGGATGGACGGCGAACTCCACGATCGCCACCCCGGGATCGGCCAACAGATCGCTCAGGCTGTCATAGATTGTGGAAATGTTGAATCTGCGGGCCGTGTTTTCGGCTGCTTCTCGATCGAGGTCGTGGCAACCGACGATGTTCAGGTTGTGCGTCCTGTAGTTTGGAAGAGTGGCGTCGTTTATGATGCTCCCGCAGCCCACGATGGCGATTCCGTAGTCCATCTTGGGGGGTAGATGCGGTTTGTAGTCAAGTTCCAGAAGCTGATCACCCATCGTTTTACCCCGAAGAGACCATCCCCAAAGCCGGTCGCAATGCCCTCACAGCCTACGAAACAGGCCGGTGGTCTCGATTCAGTACGCGCATGGCTCAGGCGCAGCGCGGATCGTCTTCTTTCCAGCGATTGAACGCCGGCGTTCCGCCGGCCGCCAGGCCCCTCTGCGCATCCAGCCAGAGTTGCGCCCACTCTTCAGAATCCGTCAATTCAATTTCAGGATGGGCGCGACTGCGGGCGACAAAGCCCGGAAACCAGGGCCGCCCCGTGTGCTGACCGACCGGATTGTAGCGCAGATCGAAGCTCCAGCGGATGCCGTCACTGACATTGGGCAGCGAGGAGTGCATGGTCCTGCGGTGAAAGAAGAGTACATCCCCGGCGCGCATGGGAACGGGGGTCGGCTCGCTGGGACCTCGGTACGTCTGCGGGATCGTGAGCTGGGCTGATCCGGCAAATCCCTGTTTTTCGTAGGTGAGGCAATGCAGCGCGACATCGGCCTTGTGGCTCCCCGGAATCATGACCATGCAACTGTTTTCGGTCGTGACATTGGTGATGGCAACCCAGGCTGAAAGCATGTCGGTCTCGTCGGCCTCCGCTTCGACGACGCCCGCGTCCTGGTGCCAATCCACCGACGCCACCAGCGAGTGGCGCATCGCTTCCGGCACCAGGCGCTCAGGCGGCTTGATGCGCACGTGCTGGACCGGGTTGCAGTAGATTTCCGGCCCGATGAAGCACTCAACTGCGTCGAGCAGGCGCGGGTTGAGCAGGAGACGACTAAACACCGCCGCGCCGACGTGCATCGGTGTCTCCTCGGTCGCATCGGAGGATATCGGAGGCAGAGAGATATCAAAATGGGGGAAAATCGGCATCCCCTCGGCGAGGATCTGCGTCAACCGCTCGCCAAAGGGCATCTCACCGTAAGTCGAGGAGAGCCGGCCCTCGGCGAACCACTGCTCTGCCAGCGAATCCAGCAACTCGGCGTACTCGGCGACAATGGGTTGAATGTCCTCCTGCGGGTCCAGGATCCCCTCGACCACTACGTACCCCTGCTCTTCAAATCGATCTGTGACTGCTTGATCAAGAATTGACATGACAACTCCTCCCGGCAGGTTTCAGGCTGGATCGGCGCCTATACTGCCCGTTACAGCGAATAGAACTTCACAGCGGTCGTTCGATACAGGCGCATTTCGTCTTCAGCGTCCAGAGGCCCCAACGCGTCCCGCATCGCCTCCAGGCCGCCGGCGTAGTCGGATTCCAGCAGCACGAGCGGCCAGTCACTGCCCCACACCAGGCGCTCCGGCCCAAACTGCTCCACCAGGTACTGGATCGGCGGTTGGATCCATTCCAGTTCCCAGCCTTGTCCCTGGTGGGCGTAGATTTCTTCCAGGTCGACGACTCGCGGCCCGATCGAAAGTTTACACAACGCATTCGTCTCCTGGGCCAATGCCTTCATATGTTGACGCCACTGCGCGCGGTCGGTGCCGCGTCGCAGATCGGGCTTGCCCATGTGCTCGATCATCCCCTTGAGTTCCGGGACATGGTCATAGGCTCGCAGGATGTCCTGCAAATGGCTGGTATCAACCAGAAACTCGAGGATAAGTCCTTGCTCCGCCACCTTGCGGATGCCGTCGATCACGCTTTGGCGGCTCAGAATATCCGGGTCGGGATGCCCCTCAAAGCGCATACGAACGCCCCTGAACTTGGGAATCTTGGCAAAGTCAGCCAGTTCCTGCTCCAGCGTCGGACTCTCCAGGTCGGCATACGCGATCATGGCGCCGACGAACTCGGACGATGCCGCGAAATCGGCCAGCGCATGGTTGTCCTCGTCGGTCGTCCCGGCCTCGACGAGGACGCAGCGGTTGACGCCGACAGCGGCCGCGTCATCGATCAGGTCTTCCGGCGCAAACGTGCGCAAGATGACGGGCGGCGGTTGCCACACGCGGCGCAACAATTCGAACTGCCAGAAATGAACATGCGTATCCACGATGCCCAGCTCAATGTGGCTCTGATTGCTCACTGTATCCCTCCTTAACCGCTCACCGGGCAAATCGGTCAATTGTCGCCGTGTTTTTGCCTTGACGCGCTCCGGCTAGAACAGGACCGGCAAGGTCTTCAGCCCGCGCAGGCCGATATGCTGATGCCACTTCAGTTCTTCAGTCGCCAACTGCAGCCGGGGCAGACGGCGCACGATCGTGTTAATGGCGATTTTGGTCTCAAGGCGGGCCAGCGGCGCGCCGACGCAAAAATGGATGCCATGACCAAAGGTGACGTGCCGATTGTTGCGGCGGGTGATGTCGAACCTGTCCGGGTCGGGGAATTGGGCCGGGTCGCGATTGGCCGCGCCGCTCATCGCGAAGACGAGTTGATGCTTGCCGATCAGATGGCCGCCTATCTCGACATCTTCTGCGGCCACACGCATGTGGCGCTGCGTGGTGCCGTCGTACCGCAGTATCTCTTCGACCGCGCTCTCGATCAGGTCCGGCTGCTGCCGCAGCCGCGCCAACATATCTGGATTGTGCAGCAGCGCCAGCAAGCCGTTGCCAATCGTGTTGGTCGTCGTCTCGTGCCCGGCGCTCATCAGGACCGCGACGATGGCGAAAATCTCCTCTTCGCTCAACCTGTCCCCCTGCTCTTCCACCTCGACCAGTTGACTCAACAGATCGGCGTGGAGACGCCGGCGGCGCTGCTCAATCTGGCGACGGACGTACTCTTTGAGTTCGCCGATGCTCTGCTGCGCATCGGCGATGTAGTCCGGGTCCGGCGGCGTAACGCCCAGAAAGCCCATAATGTTGGAGGACCATTCTTTGTACTGATCGATATCTTCCGTCGGCATGCCGACGATTTCGCCGATCACCGCTGCGGGCAGCGGGAAAGCAAAATCCCAGATCACGTCCATCCGCCCCTGCTCTTCGACGCCATCCAGCAGGTCATCCACCAGTTGCTGGATCCGGTCTTGCAGCGCCTCGACCATGCGGGCGGTGAACGCCTTGGTGATAAGCGTCCGCAGGCGTGTGTGATAGGGCGGGTCGGAGTGGGGTATCTGCACGGCGAAATGATCTTCAAGCAATCGGAACCTGCTGCGCTCCGACGGCGGCAGTTGCTCCAGATAGGTGGGCACGCGCATCCCGTTCGAGAAGCGGCCCGGATCACGTACGATAGCGAGTACATCTGCGTAGCGGGTCAACACCCAGGCGTTCCAAAGCTCGCTCCAAAAGATGGGCGCCTCATCCCGCAGCAGATGATATACGGGGTAGGGATCGTTGTAGAATTCGGTTGAGGCCAGGTAGTCGTCAAATCTGGCATTCGCGCCTGCGCTTGGCATTTCGCTCCCCCTAGTTCGACCAAGACAACGTCCCCTACTGGTAGGAGTTTCGGCGGCCTCTCTACATTTGTCGCGATTGAGCACGGTCGTCGCCGTAGACAGCGCTCAACCCTTAACCGAACCGGATGTCAAGCCCTGAATGAAGTACTGCATGCCGAAGGCGAACAGGATCAACTGGGGAACGACGGCGAACGCGAAACCGGCCGCCTGCAGGCCCAGTTCCGGGCGACTGAAAAACTGGCTCAGCCTCGGATCGTACCGTTCCAGCGCCAGCATCAGCGTCCACTGATCGCTGCGCAACATCAGCCCCGGCCAGATAAAATCCTGATAGATGCCGATAAAATTCATGACGGCCACGGTCACGAGGATAGGCCGGGCCAGCGGCAGCGCGATGTGAAGCAGCGATTGCAACTCCGATGCGCCGTCCACGCGCGCCGACTCAAACATCTCGCTGGGCTGGGAACGGAAGAAGGTGGTGATCAGAAAGACCGCGAACGGCTGTCCGCCTGCGATATAGAAGATGATCAAGCCATGAAGAGTGCGCACCAGATTCAATTGCCTGGCCACAACGAAATGCGGAACCAGCAGCACAATGCCGGGAATCATCATCACTGCCAATATGAGCAGGAAGAGCTTTTCCCGACCAGGCGCGGGAATGCGGGCAAAGGCATACGAGGCCAGCGCGGCAAACACCAGAATGCCCGCGATCGAGCCAAGTCCCACGGCAAGTGTGCGCAACATCGATGGGAAAAGATCGAATAGAGCGACCCTGAAATTCTGAAATGTCGGCGGAAACGGCATCCCCCAGTAATCGGCGTATATCAACACCGTCGGCCGCATTGCCATCGACAACATCATTAGTATCGGCACAAAGGCGAAGAACAAAATGATCGAGAGGCACCCGACCTGGAACCCGGAACTCAAGGTCGCATGAGACCGCTGCAGCCGCACCCAAAAAAGAGGCAACTTGCTCGCAGAAATACCTGGAACCCTCTGAAGTCCGGTCATAATTGAACTGTGCCTCGCGCTCGTCTGCTATGCCATTCTCTCTATCGTTTCGTCCCTGCGGTAGCGCAGTATCACCACCGTCGCGATGAAACTCATAATGAACAGGATTACGCCAATGGCCGAACTGTAGCCGTACTCGGTGTCGATGAGTTGGCGGTACATCTCCAACGCCGGCGTGTAGGTGGCATAGCCCGGACCGCCGCGTGTAAAGATCCAGATGTTCGCGAACCCTGCGATCGACCCGGCAAAGGTGAAGAAGAGCAGAAGGCGAAACTGCGCATTGAGCAGCGGAACATCGACGCGCCAGAAACGCGACCACCAGTTCGCGCCGTCGATGTGGGCCGCATCATACAACTCCGGGTTGATGTCCATCAGACCACCCAGATAGATGAGCAGGGCGAAAATCTCGACGTAGGGAAACCCGGCCCCAATGATGGCCCAGAGAGCCGTGTTTTCATTTCCCAACCAGGCCGTATTCAGGTGGGACAGGCCGACCTCCGTCAAGATCCGGTTCAGAAACCCGATGTTGGGATCGTATATCATCCGCCACAACAGAATGGTGACGAGGCCGGGGACAACGGCAGGAAAGACATAGAGTGTCCGAAACAGATACCTCAACTTGCTGCTGCGCAGCCAGTAGATGAGTTCAGCGACGAAGAGGGGCACGGTAACCGTTTTGATGACTCCCGTGACGGCAATAATGAGGAGATTGATGAAACCGACCCGGAAATAGAAGTCCTCTGTGAATATCGTGACGTAGTTTGCAACGCCGATAAATTCGGTGACCCGGCGCAAGCTCATATTGGTGAACGACGTATAGAACGCCAGCGCCGCCGGGTAGTAGCTGAAAACGAGGACCAACATTACCGAGGGGAAAATGAACAGATAGAAGATGTAGGCGCGACGCATCCTCAGCGCCACACTGCCCAGCGCCACCCACCAACTCTCGATTGTGCGGACCAGAACCATCAGGAGGAGGAGGAGCAACCCAAGATCGGCGAGGATCCAGCGAAAACGAAACTGCTCCGCCAGGCCAACGCCGCGCATGGCCCCCGCATTCAAGCTGTGCCACGGCCCATCCTGCGGCACGACCGTCAGCCGTCCGCTGCCGGCAGGCACCATTGCCGTGATTCGCCCCTCCCCCGCTTCCGCCGCGGACAGGATATTGCCCGCAGCATCCAATGCGACCAGCGTACCCTGAATATCCGCGGCCAGATAGGTGCCCGTCGTGGGATCAAAGCCCAGGCTCTGCAGACGGAAGCCGGTCGGGTTCACGTGCCAGAATGTCTGCCCCTGCGCGCCAAGAAGGGTCAGGCCCCCGTTCTCATCACTCACCAGCACCTGCCCAACTTCGGGCAGCGCCTTCATGCGGATGACTGGGAAGGGGACCATCGTCCGCCAACGCGTTTCGCCATCGACGCCCATTGCCACGACGCGCGCGTTGCCCGTCCCATAGTAGGCGACATCATCGGCGACATCCAGACCGTAGATGGTGAATTCCGCTTTGTTGGTGAACGCCGGCTCCGCTCCAGGCGTGGGGAAATAAGAAATGTAAAACCTGTCCGTCCGGATGGCAACGCCGTGCGCAACGAAAAGTTCGCCCTGGGTGTTCACTTTCACGCCAACGACCCTGCCGGCAACTTTGGCCTCGTTCAAGACCTGAAATTGCCTGTCGAACGCCCTGACGCTGCCATCGCCCAACCCCACGTAGATCGTATCCCCGCCGGGCGCAATGTCTATGCTGCCGATGACGGCATCCAACTGTTCTTCACGAACCGGCCTGCCCTCTTCCAGCAGCACGAGCCGGTCATCCACTGTGCCCGCCACCATCGTGCGCTCATCAAGTGGAACGACAATCGCAATCTGCCGGCTCGACACCTCAAGCAACGTAAGCGCCTCTTCGTCTGCCATGCGAACCACAACGAAGAAACCGGCGTTGACCAGCACGGTCAACACCAGCACACCAATCAGGACTTGCAGACCGCGACTATGAAACCGGGAAGAGGTCCCCGCCGAAATTGGTACCATGACTCACTTAGGATAGCCTGCGAAAGTTTTTTCTTGAATGCCGGCTGGCATGAGCAGTCTGCCGGCCCAAAGTAGGTGCCGCTGAAACCTGAAGTGGCAACGAAAGCGGACAGTTCTGCCCGACGGCCACCAATCTGGCCGCCGCCAACGCCAGCATTCTGGACGGTTGACGACGGCCAGGCATTCCTGCCGCTACGTTCCGGGTTCCCGCGCAGGATTGTCGAGATCCGCGTGCGTCAGGTCCTTCAACGCCAGGATGTCGTCAAAGTTGTCCACCCAGTACTGCTGCAAGAACTGGGCGAACTCGGCGCCGGTTGTCTTCCGCTCCAGCGCCTCCTTGTAGGCGTTCTTGACGTTGACCACGTGCGTATTGTCCCAGGACTCGTACCCGCTGAAGTACTCCCAGTTGTTCTGGTTCAACTCGGCGTTCCCCATCGGCCTGACCAGATCGTTCAGCCGCTGCCGCTCCGGCGGATAGGTGACTCCATGCACGTCGACCGGACCCATGCCGGGCCAGCCTTCCTCCAGGCGCACGTCATAGTAGATCTGCATGCCGGGCTCCGAATACCAGAACATAAGAAAATCGAGGCAGCGGTCGATTTGCTCCTGGTTTTTCTTGACGATGCTGACGTAGGCATCGCCCTGTCCCGCCACGTCCTTGGCGCGGCACTGTACCAGCGGCCCTTCCATCGTCGGGAAGGGGAAAACGGCCCATTCAAAGGTTTCGACCTGGGTACTCTCATCCAATCCCAGTTGTTCCAGACGCTCAGGTGTGATCTCTTTCAGATCACTGTCAACCGTCGGCAGCGCCCAGGTTCCGGAGGGCAAGAACGCCGCCTGCTGCTGCAGCCACGTCGCATATCCGCCATCGCTGCGAACAAAGAAGTCCTCCGTCGCATACTGCGGCCACGCCATCGAAAGGTTGTCGATCATTTCGGCAAACGCGTCGGTGTCGAAGCGCAACTCCCCCTCCCGGATCGCTCTGAAGTAGCGCTGACCGTTATAGGTATACTTGGAATGAATATCCTTGTCGTTCGCATCGAATACAAAACTGCCGTCGAACTCAGGATCGTAGTTCCAGTCACCTTCGTGGGCGCGCACCGTCTCTACCCAGTCCAGGTGGTACTGGTCAAAGTAGACGCCCGACACCCACTGATGCCCCTGCCAGGTGAAATTGATCACAATCGGGGTGTCCACAACCGCCGTCAGCTTCTCACAGGTGTCGATAAACTCGCTCCACGTGTCCGGCAACTTGGCCCCGACCTCGTCAAGCATCGTCTTGTTCGCATACCAGAACACCTCCGCCGCGGCAGCGGCAAGGCCATACCGTTCTCCCTTGGCGTTGGCCCACTTGAAGCGTCCAAAATCGAAAGCCTCATTCCACTGCTTGCCGGCGTAAGGATTGTAGGCGCTCACGTACCTGTCCAGGTTGAGGTAATCCCGGAAGGTGCCGGCATCGACGCCAGACACGACATCCAGGCGAATGTCGTCCGCCGCAAGCTGTGTCGTAAGCCAGGAGTGGTACCCACCCGTGATCCCGCCGGGTGGCGCCTCAAAGACGACATCTACGTCCGGCTGATGCGCCTTGTAGGCCGCGACCAGCGCGTCTTGCCCCGCTTTCTGGTGACCGTCGTCCGCCGTGTCGCGCAGCGAGACGATAACCGGTCCCGAGTGCATCGCCATCGCCGGCTCATCCGCGGCCGGGGCCGTCGCCGGCGCCGCAACCTCTGCGGGAGCCGCCGCCGGCGCGCATGCAGCCAAAACACCTGTGCCTAGTGCGGCGCCGGTCAGGCCGAGAAAGCCCCGCCGGCTCATCCCTTTCTTGTGTCCATTCTGTGTGTCCATCATTCTTCCTCCTTGGAACGAAAACGTTGCCTGCAAAAAAGATAAGGTGCCTGTGGTCAAACAGTCATGGCCGAAAAGGGGGCCACCTCAGGCCCCGCCATCCTCTTCAGATGGCCGCCGATAGCGCGTCAGACCGGCAGCCCGCTAACTCTGCATTGCCCCGGGAATCAAGGAGTTCGGCACTCCCTCCTGTTGTACGCCCGGGTGGGTCTCAGGCACGATGGGCCATCCTTGCCCGCCAATAAAGTCGAACTCTTCGCCCAGGCCGCACAGCCAGCAGAACATCTCCGCTACATATGGTCTGTCGCGGAAACCCTCAAACAATGGTGTCTCCGTGGCGAAATTTATCCTCGAAAAGTCGAAGCGCGGGTCCGTGTCCCAGTCGCGTTGGGGAGGCGTGGTGCGCCAATAGTTATACTTGAGCATGTTGCGCAGTCCATCCACAGTGGAACGACTGCGGCGGTGCCAGATTGAATAGACGGTGACGAGTATCGAACCGGCGGGCAATGCAGTGACGAGGCTGGGCTTGATTTGATTGTATTGGGCCATGTAGTTGGCCTTGGTGCGGACAAAATGTGAAGCTGGCACTACCTCCAGGGGACCCAGTTCCTTGGGCGTATCCTGGGGATAATAGAAAACCTGCAAATAGTCCAGTCGGGGCGTGTAGATCGAGCCGCCGTCGGTATGCCAACCCTGCGCGACCTCCGGCGTCTTGACCCGATGATTGCTCATGCCCAACGGAAGCTTGAAGTTCCTGCCCAGGAGGGAGCGGACAGCGCCAGCCGCCTGTGGATTCTTGATGACCTCGGCGATAAACCATTCCTCAAACAAAATCTCATCCACGCGATTGTCGAGGTGAACGTCGAGAAACTCCATCGCGCGCCGGTTGATCTCGTCGGGCACCACCCGTTCCAGAATCAACATACCTTTGCGGCAAAAATCCACCACCTGCTCGTCCGTGAGCGTCGGCTCACAATCGTAAAGTTGTCCAAGCATGATACTGACCTCACTTCTCTAAAATGAATTCACATCCGAGTCCATAGGTGTGCGTTTCGTTCAGCAAGAGCGCCATTTCGGGGAACTTGATCACGCGCCAACCATCGTGGATTGCATCCAGCACGGTCTGGTAAGGCCATTGGTCCGGATCGTTCAAGGCGACGTTGCCGTCTTCGTCCTGGATGACGGACATGCCCAGGAGCGGCGAGTGGACTGACGAACCTGAGGCGTGGAGGTAAAGCAGTTGTTGGCGCGGCGCTGTCCCATTTCCCAGTATGTCGAGTAAGCCTTGGAGATCTTCTTCCTGAAGATTGCCCTCTCTGAATTTTGTCAGACAGACACGAAGCTGTTTTTCTATGTCTTCGGCTTGCATGGGCGGGTCTCCAACTTCCTGATGCCACGCGCTGAGGTTCTCAGATATACAACTGCAAGGCGGAGGCTGAAGGGAATCCTGTCGAAACCTGACCCTGTTACAAATACAGGGGAGAATTCCAATGTGGAGGCACATAAATGCAGGCAGGCAATGCTTCAACCAAAATATAGCATAAATTCAGGTTTGTCGCAAGGAGCATTTCACGGCGGCGTGCATCCGAGATTATTGCATATCCCCCTGGGATCGCGGGCGTCTCGCCCGCACCCCGCCTAGCTGACAAGATAGGGCCAGAAGCGCGCCAAATATCCTGGATACTCCCCATCTGCCGAGCCTGCCACCTGCCAAAACTGAAGTGTGGTATAATACCTCTGTGCATCGGTCAGGCAAAGCCAACCCCTGGCCGCCTGCCAACAGCGCCAGCCTACGTCAACCCAAAAGAACGTTTCATTTCGTATAGTAATCAAGGGGGGGGGGGGGTAAAGCGGACAAAGCGGACATTTTTGCAAAATTTTCCTGGAATCCACCCCCTGACAGCCCGCTCACACCGCGATGCCCGTGTCACGACCCAAAATCCGGAACCCACACGAATGCGCTGCCTGCGACCCAAAATGAAATCTCGTCCCCAGCTTTTTGGGGCTATCCCAATTTCTTAACTGGCGGGTGGGCGCGTCCTGATATGCTGGCAAATGCGCCTGTGCTATAGTCAGAACCCATCCCCGTGTCGCGAAAGCCACAATTCAGACAACGACTGCGCAAGAAACCTGGATGCACCCTTCACGGCGGGTACGCCCCAAGATAGGAGCGCGGATCTTCCGATTCTATTTTGCGCTAAAACGGATTCTACAGCACTGGATTCTTGGCGCTCGCGTCTATGCACGCTCAACTCCGGCAATCCTGATTCAGGCATTCCTTTCGTCGCCCCAAACCAGGGCGATGCCGGGGATGTCTGTACCGGAGCCGGGACGCACGCTTTGCAGGATTCAATCCTACGAGTTGATTGGAGCAGGAGTCATGGACCAGGCAGGCCCCGATCGCTTGTCAGCCGCGCAGCGCCTTCTTCAGAAAGGCGAGGCCGTCCCGTCCCAGTTGCTCCGGTGACTCGGCCAACGGGCGCCAAAAGTGCGCCAACGGCCCCAACCAACTCAGGTGGTTGAACGACTCGATGATCACATAGCCGTCGTAGCCGATCTCACGCAGTCCGTCGGCCACCTGCTCCCAAGGCACGACGCCGGAGCCGGGTGTGCCGCGGTGGCTCTCGCTGCCGTGAACGTGGATCAGCTTGTCACCCGCCAGACGGATGGCGTCGCCCAGGTTGTTCTCTTCAAGGTTCATGTGAAACGAATCGAGGTGAATGCCGACGGCGGGATGGGCGGTGAGGTCAATCAGTTGGCGGCCCTGCGCGGCGGTGGTGAGGAAGTTGCTCTCGTAGCGATTGAGAATTTCGACGGTGACGCGCACGCCGGCCTGAGACGCGTAGTCGCCCAGTTCACGCAGGCTCTGAGCCGCGCGGTCAAAGCGCGCCGGGCGCGCGTCGTCCGAGAGCAACGCCTTGCCGCCGACACCGGCGACTGCGCCCGTAAAGATGGTCGCGCCTACACCTGCGCACACGTCAATGCAGCGTCGTGCATAGTCCAGCCCGTCGCGCCGAGCGTTGGCATCGCCGCTAGAGAGGTCGCGGTCGGGGCCAAACAGGCCGACGACCGAACAGGCCAGCCCTTCGTCGGCGAGTGACCGCCGCAGAAGCTTCGTATCGACGACCGCATCGTCTTCAAGGGCGAATTCAACGACTTCGCCGCCCAAGGCCCTGACCTGCGGGATCAGTGCCATGTGTTTGTCGGTTCGAAAGGGCGCGTCCCAGATCCAGAGATTCAGGCCGAATTTCATCGCGGCGTCTCGCTTGCGCTATTCATACCAGAGCTTGGCGGCAGGTTTGCGGATCAGAACGCTTTGCAACAGCTTAACGGCCAACTCAAAACCTTCTTCGGGATCGATCAGTGGGTCTTCATGCTCGATGGAGAGGACGTCATCGTAGCCCACCAGTTGTAGGGCGCTGACGAAATCGCGCCAGAATCCTTCGCCGTTGCCATAGCCGACCGTGCGAAAGATCCAACTGCGGCGCTCTTTATCTTGAAACGTGTAGGGGTCAAGGATGCCGTTGACGCGCACGTTGCGAGCGTCCACCCGGCTGTCCTTGGCGTGGGCATGATAGATCGTGTCGCCGAGCGTGCGGATGACCTCGGTGACATCCATCCCCTGCCAGACCAGGTGGGAGGGATCCAGGTTGCAGCCTACGACCGGACCAATGTCGTCACGTAGGCGCAGAAGCTGGTCGGGCCTGAATACCATGTTACCTGGGTGCATTTCAATGCAGAGCCGGATGCCGTGGTCGTCGGCGAATTTGCCCTCTTGTTTCCAGTAGGGGACGAGCCGCTCGTTCCACTGCCACTCGTAGATCTGCATCAGCCGCGGCGGGTAGGGATAAAGAATCCAGTTTGGCTCCTGATCGCCGGGAACCGCCTCGGGCAGGCCGGACAGAAGTGTAAGGCACGTCACGCCCAGTTGCGCGGCCAGCGCGCACGTGTCGCGAAACTCCTGTCGGTAGGGGTCGGCGATCGCGGGGTCAGGGTGCAAAGGTTCGCCATGAATGGCAAAGGCGCTTATCTGCAGATCGAATTCAGCCAATGTGGCTTGGAAGGCCGCCAGGGCCGCAGGGTCCGCCAGCAACTCAGCCGGGTTACAATGGTTCTTGGGGAAGAAGCCGCCGGTTCCGAGTTCAATCGTCTCCAACCCCATTTCGTGCATACGCTGGGCCGCTTCCCTGAAAGGCCGGTCCACAAATACCGTCGATATAGCTCCGAGTTTCATGTCTGTCTCTCCTTGCGCCAGAGGCATCGGTGTCCCGGCAGGTTGTACGCAGTGGGCATTATACACGCCATGCCGCTGATGTCAACGGACCTTCAAATGGCGCAACTTCGCCCTGGATAGAAGATTTTTCGGCAATCGGATTGCGTGCTGACAGGCCGCGCAGGCCGCCGTGGCTGTGCCCACGGATATTCCAATAAATGACGTTTCAATGATGATTGACAGAGCGCGCGGACTTATCTATAATGATCTCGTGCATACTGGATATTCTCCCCATTCGTGCAGCTTTCCAGCAAGCGTGAGCCAGCGGAGAACGCAAGCATCGCAGAACCGTCGGCTTCTACTAATGTTGATCCCTTTTGATACCACGACTTTGCAAAAATGCTTTGCCCTGGGATTGCGGGAGTCTCGCCCGTACTCTTGCAATGCAAACGCTCTTGGTTTCAATAGGGAATCACTTTAGCTGCTTTGATTTCGTCTCCACACGAAAGGCAGTTGACATGAAACTCGGCATGAACACCTTCTTCATCAGCATGTTGGATTTCGAAGACGGTCTGCGATTCTGCCAGGAGCAGGGCGTCGTGGCCGTTGAAGTGGCGGCGATCGGCCCTGGGGCCAAGAAATACTGCGACGTGGACAAGCTGCTGGCGGATCAGGACGAACTGGACCGATGGCTGGACAGCTACGCCGCGCACGGCCTCGAAATCTACTCATTCGCCGGCCATGGCACGCCTCTGGTGCCCGACCAGCGCATTGCGGCGGAGTATTCGCGCCAGTTTCGCCAGGCATGCGTGTTCATGGAGCGCCTCGGCTGTACGCGGCTGGCCCTGGTGGCCGGACTGCCCGAAGGAGCCGAAGGGGATAGCCTGCCGGCCTGGATCATCAACACCGACCTGCCCTTCCTGCGTGATGCGCTCGAATGGCAGTGGGAGCAACGCCTGCTCCCGTTCTGGAAAGAGCATGGCAAAATCGCGGCCGACCACGGGGTGACGCTCTGTTTCGAGATGCAGATCAACGATATGATTCACAGCCCGGTCAAACTGAGACGCCTGCGCGACGAACTCGGCCCGGTCGTGGCCTGCAACTTTGACATCTCGCACATGTGGGTGCAGGGGATCGACCCCTTCGAAGCAATCCACGAACTGAGCGACCTCATCCAGGCGGTTCATCTCAAGGATACGCTGATCCACGAGCCGAATATGCGGCTGCGCGGCTACTTCGACTCGACCGACCTAAAACAGTACCAGCATCGCTCCTGGACGTTTACTATTCCCGGCTGGGGGCACGACGCCCGCACCTGGCGCGAGGTCATCTCGACGCTGCGCTTCATCGGCTATACCGGCATCCTCACCCTGGAGATGGAGAGCGAGTACATCGAAATGAAGGAGGGGCTGGAGAAGGCGGCTGAATTCATCAGACCGATGCTGCTGGAGAAACCGGTCGGCCCGGCCTGGTGGCAGGTCGCCGCGGTGCATGAACTTTGGGGGGATACGAAGGAGGGTGATTGACAACTTTACCTTTAGCATGACCTTCTGACCAACGTATATCTTTATGCAGGGTGAAACATTCGCCAAACTCAAGGAGGAAGCAAAATGGCTGAGAACGTTTCCGTCAACGGGATGAACGGCAATCAGAGTAGCGCGCCGAGGGGACATAGCCGGCGCCAGTTCCTGCGCACTGCCGCCTTCGCGGGCGCAGGTCTGCTGACCGCCGCCTGTGCTGCACAACCGGCCCAGACCGTCGAGGTCATGGTGCCGTCTGAACAGCAAATTCTGCGCATGTGGACCACGCGTTTCTTCAATCCGAACATCAATCTGCACCTCAACGAAGAAGCGCAGAACGCCGGCCGCGACATCGGCTTCGCTGTCGACGTGCAGGCCATCCCCGGCAGCTTCCAGGAGTTTGCCGCCAAGCTATCCGCCGCGGCCGAGGCCGGCACCCTGCCCGACATCTTCTCTCCGCAGATCGCCACCCAAACATTCATGCGCGATGGCCGCCTGCTTCCGATTCAGGAGGTCTGGGATGAAGTGGGCGAAGGTCTCGACGGCTGGCATCCCACTGCCGAACGGAACTTTACGCTTGAAGGCGTGGGCTATGCTCTCGACATCGGCTTCGCCCCGGCCTTTATGCACATCCGCCAGGATTTGGTCGAAGAGGCCGGCTTCTCCTTGCCCTTCAGCGACCTGGAGGAGATGCTGGCCTTTGGCCAGGCCTTCACCAACGCCGACGAAAATCTGTACGGGTTGGGATTCGCCTACGGCCTGCCCGATGACCTGATGCACCTGCAACCCCTGATGTGGGCTTTCGGCGGCGCAGCCTTTAACGAGGAAGGCGACATCACCCTCAATTCGCCGGAAAACGTCGAGGCCCTCCAGTGGTACACCGACCTCTACACCGTGCATGAAGTGGTTCCGCCCGCCGCGGTCAACTGGGAGGGCGGTGGCAACAACCAGGGCTACCTCACCGGACAGATTGCCACGGCCATGAACCCGGGCAGCATCCTGGCCGCAGTGCGGCGCGGGGATACGCCGATCGAGGAGCTGCTCGACAAGACCTACCTCGCCCCCTGGCCGCAGCGTTCGGCCGAGATCGGCCCGCAGGCCCAGACCGAAGCCGGACAGGCGTTCGCCGTCAACAAAGAGAGCATGTTCCCCGATGCGGCCCAGGATGTGTTGCGCCATCTGTGGTCGCCCGACGTCTATATCAAGATGATGCAGATGGGCCAGAGCTACCTCTTCCCGGCGTTGTTGGGCGCGTACGAGGACCCCTACTTCTCCGAGGATCGCTGGAATAAGCAGGTTGTTGAAAACGTGGTGCCCATCATGCGTGACGAGTCCTGGCCAGCGACGCCCGCGCCCTGGACCAGCCTGTGGAGCACCTGGGCCGGCAAGGCGACCTCGCGCGTCATCCTCGATGGCCTCTCAGCGCAGGAGGCCATGCAAGAAGCGCACGACATCGTAGCGCAGGCCCGAGACGACTTCCTGGGTGGATAGTGAACTACAGTGAACAGTTGCTAGTGGAGAGTGGCAAGTAACACTACCAGCCACTCTTCACTAGGTCTCGTTGACGTTTGTTGTGTTCGGTCGAATCGGTGACAATAGTAGGATGTCTACCTATAAAATCGCCAACGATCAGTGGCAGAAACTTTACGCATTCTTGCACTCCCACCCGCGTGCCTATGCAGGGCAAGAGGAAAAGTGTCGCACGTTTCGTTGAGGCAGTCCACTGGATTTTGCACACCGGCGCCCAGTGGCGTGAACTGCCAGACGATTTTGGCAAGTGGAACAGTGTCTTCAAGCGCTACGCACGCTGGGAAGAGAACGGTGTTTGGGCGGACATGTTCACACAGTTCGCCCAAGAGCCTGACATGGCAGCCGTCATGCCCGACAGTACAGTTGTGCGCGCCCATATGTGCGCAGCGGGCGGGTCAAAAAAAGGGGGCGCCAGCCAGAACAGAGCCCAGGTCGGAGCCGGGGTGGATTCAGCAGCAAGATCCATCTCCTCGTTGACGCCTTCGGCTTTCCCTTACACTTCATCTTGACTGGTGGTGAACGCCATGACCGCACCCAAGCTGAATCGTTGCTCGCTCCTTTCCACTTTGACGCTGTCATTGCCGACAAAGGCTATGATTCTGACCATCTTCGCACACTGCTTGAAGCCAAACAGGTCGAAGTGGTCATCCCATCTCGCCGCGATCGCAAGCAACAACGGGCCTATGACAAACTGCTCTACAAAGAGCGCAACATCGTCGAACGTTTTATCAACAGAATCAAGTGGTATCGACGCATTTTCACTCGCTATCAAAAACTGGCACGACGTTTCATGGCTTTCTTACAGTTTGCCGCTACCCTGATCTGGCTTAAACGAAACGTCAACGACTCCTAGGGAAGTATCATTTAATCAACAGGAGAGAAGAAATGAAGAGGCTGGGAATTTGGACAGCCGTGTTTCTGGTAGCATTGGTGTCTCTGCTGTTCACCATGACGGTACAGGGACAGGAGGAGATGGAGAGTCAGCGAGTATCGCTGACGGTCAGTCAGAGTGGCAATGCCTACAACATTCGTTGGTCTGCCCCTCCAGGCTTGGATGTTGTGCGATATGAACTTTATGCGGAATGGACAGGGACTTCGGCGGAGGAGTGTGGAAACAAGCAGATTCCGTGCGGTTTGGGAGGTCAGATATATTCGGGGCGTGGAACTAGCTATCGGCATACGGGTTATCCGGCGATGCGGGCGCGAATTTATGTAGTCTACGCGTTCCATCGTAAGCAGGTGCAGATAGAGAATATGACAGTTGAAGAAGAACACCTGCATAGCTATGACCTTGAACATCCTGCACCGCTAGTAGGACCGACTGCGACGCCCGAAGGTTTTAAGCGTTTTAACAACGGGCCTCCGACTGCGACACCGCCAGCAGGGTTTCCTGAATACGTGCCACCGACACCTGCGTCACAGTCAAATGGCGAATGTGCTGATCCGCAGACCTGGCCTACTAACGTGTGCGGTTGCTATAAACCGGTTATACGCCCCCTGCCAGGTATAAGTAATTATGAATTCGGCCCTCCTGTGTACACCAAGTTCTTTCTGACAGAGGATGGTACGCAAGCCTGCGGTTAGGCCGCCAACCACCTGCCCATCAGCCTTGCGCTGGTGGGCAGTAGGGTGTCGTTCTGGCATCATGCAGAAAGGGAAAGGGAGAGAGACGTGGATGGGAGAGAGACGACGTTTCAAGAGGCGATGAATTACTGTGGGTTGGTCAACGGAACCTAGCCCTTTCCGTTCGGCCACTCACCACTTACCACTGCCTTTATGACGCAAGCGGGCGCAGATCGCGCTGAACATGGCGGACGACGCGGCTTGGCAGACCCCGGGTCGCGTCTGCGCCTACGCAAAGAGACCGTGCTGGGCATCGCCCTGATGATCCCCGCGCTGGCGACCATCATCGGCCTGATCGGCTACCCGACCGTGTACGCCATCTGGATCAGTCTGCATACCAAGCTCCTGGCCGTCAGGGACATGCCCTTCGTCGGCCTCAAAAACTATGTCGATGTCTTATCGCAGGACAGCTTCTGGCCCGCTCTGGGCCGCACCTTTTACTTCACGTTCGTCTCGGTTGGCATCAAGGTCTGTATCGGCATGGCGACCGCGCTCGTGCTGAATGAGAACTGGCCGGGGCGGGGGCTGGCGCGCGCGGCTGTCCTGCTGCCTTGGGCGCTGCCGCCGCTTACAGCGGTTGTCACCTGGCGCTTTCTCTTCAACGACACGACCAACGTCCTCAACTATATCCTTGTCAAGGCGCATCTGATCGAGAAACCGATCCTATGGCTGGCGAAGGCCGAATACGCCATGCCGTCGGCGATCATCGTCGGCGTCTGGCAGGGCTTTCCATTTTTCGCCATCACGCTGCTGGCGGGCCTGTCGCCGATCCCCGATGATCTCTATGACGCCGCCAAAGTGGACGGCGCCGGCATCATCCATCGTTTTATTTACGTCTCGCTGCCCGGAGTCTTCCCCGTCCTGATGGTCGCCCTCACGCTGTCCACCATCTGGACCTTCAACCAGTTTACCGTCATCTGGCTGCTGACCCAGGGCGGACCGGGTGAAGCGACAACCACTCTGCCCATCGCCGCCTATCAGCAAGCCTTCGTGGCCGGCTCTAAGAACCTGAGCAGGGGCGCCGTCTTTGCCGTGCTCACCTTTCCCGTACTGGTTGTGCTCGTGTTGCTCCTGAACCACTTTGTCGCTTCCAGAGAGGAGGCTGAAGCATGACGCTTGGACTGAATTGGGAGCGCCGCTTCAAGGTGATCGCCGGTACGCTCTGGATGATCTTCATACTCACCTGGGTCCTGTTCCCAACCTACTGGATCGCGCTGGCCTCTTTCAAACATCCCAAAGACTTGGCGGTGCGCATCCCTATTTTCTGGACATGGGAGCCTACCCTCATGAGCTACAGGGGTCTGTTCACCCAGCCCTTTCTCCAGTTCGAAAGGCTGACGCTCAACAGCCTGACCATCTCGCTGGGCGCAACATTCCTGTCGGTTGTCATCGCCGTCTTCGCCGGTCTGGCGCTGGCCCGGCTGCGCTTCCCCGGCAGGCAACGTCTGGGGATGGCCGTGTTCTTCGCCTATCTGGTTCCCCCCGTCCTCCTGTTTATCCCGCTTTACGTTGTGATGGCTACATTCGGACTGGTGGACAGCCGATTGGGGCTGATCCTGGTCTATTCCAGCTTTACGGTTCCCTTCTGCGTGTGGATGCTGCGCGGCTACTTCCACAACATTCCGGTCGAGCTGGAAGAGTGCGCCATGATCGACGGCTGCACGCGCGTCGGGGCCTGGGTGCGGATTGTGTTGCCGCTGGCATCGCCCGGCATCGCCGCCGCCGCCATCTTTGCCTTCACGCTGGCCTGGAATGAGTTTCTCTACGCCTACATCCTGACCGAGACGGCCAACGCGCAGACCATGCCGATCGGTCTGGCCAGTTTCATCCAACTGGATGTTTACCGCTGGGGCGAACTGAGCGCAGGCGCTCTGCTCATGGCGATTCCCGCGGTCGTGCTATACTTCCTGGGACAGCGTTTCGTCGTCGCCGGTTTGACCGGCGGCGCGGTCAAGGGCTAACGCAGTCGAGTGCTGAGAACCGGATTACGACGCCAGGCCGGAGGTGATCAGATGATTGGCGAGAAGACGCGGCTCAAGCTCACCTACGCCGACTACCTTACAACACCTGAAGACAAGCGCTACGAACTCCTGGACGGAGAGTTACTCATGACCCCCGCGCCCAGTGAAGCGCACCAGAGATTCCAAGCAGAGTTGGGTTATCACCTGATAACTTTCATAAAGACAAATGGCCTGGGGCGAATCTACTATTCTCCAACCGATGTTGTACTGTCGGACATCGACGTGGTACAACCTGACTTGCTTTTCGTCTCCAACGAGCGTATGCACATCATCACCCCGGCTGGCGTACAAGGCGCTCCCGACCTCGTGGTCGAGATTCTCTCCCCCGCCACGGCCGAGCGGGACAAGGGATATAAGCGTGCGCTATACGCCCGGCACGGGGTCAAAGAGTACTGGATCGTGGGCACGGACGCCGGCGCGATCACCGTCCTGCTGCTGGGCGACGACGGCTACGAAGTCGTCGGCACGTTCGGCGAGGACGACACGCTGACTTCGCCGACGCTGGAGGGGTTCAGACTGGAGGTGAACGATGTATTTGGTTCGTAAAGGAGTTAAGGACCGATCCGGGTCAGAGAAGGAAGTTGACCTTCAAATTTACACAGTAGATGATCACTTCAATGGAATTAAGTCCAATCTGCCCGCCGTGCCATCTTGGATAGCCTTGTAGCCAAGCCCTAATCCTATCATTGCCTTTGTAATTTAAAATGAGTTATATTTCTATGTGTTCGCTGCGAAACTACGTTACCGACATGGACGACCTGGCCGACGACTGAACGGACGACTAGTCGCCATACATGGCGACACACGCGGAGAAACCGCATGAGCGCCGCAACCCAGCCACCGCCGACTATCGAACACGCCGAACGGATCGCCGCGCTCGAAAGAGAGTTGCAGACGGAACGCCCGCACCTGGCGACGAAAGCCGACATCTCCGAACTCAAAGCCTGGCTGATCTGGCGCGTGCTGATTGGCGCGGCCGTCATCCAGGGTCTCATCGCCGCACTGGTCAAATATCTGCCTTGATCGCCGTGCCGCGACAAGGCCGACGTACAAGGCGCGCCCGACCTCGTGGTCGAGATCCTCTCGCCCCCCACAGCCGAGCGGGGCAAGGGATACAAGCGTGCGCTATGCGCCCGGCACGGCGTCAAAGAGTACTGGATCGTGGGCACGGACGCCGGCGCCATCACCGTCCTGCTGCTGGGGGACGACGGCTACGAAGTCATCGGCACGTTCGGAGAGGGCGATACGCTATCATCGCCGACGCTGGAGGGGTTCAGCTTGAAGGTGGATGACGTTTTTGAGAAGTGATGGAGGTCTTTACGGCGCGGAGGAATTGGTCGTGGCTTAACCGCCGCCCACTCCCTGGTGACGATAGAACGTGAAAGGCGTAGCTTGATGGCAAGGCAGACCCTGACAAAGAAAATACCATTTGAACTAATGAGCATTTACACATGAAGCACTCTGTTTCCCCAAATAGTCCCCGGAATGAATTCTCGACATAGGAAGGCGTATTCTATGGCAGGTTCTAACCCTTACAAGGATTTCACAGCTCGCTTGAAAGTACTCGTCAGCAAGAATCCTGATCTCATTACAACGGTTCTCGGTAACATCTTTTCCATGCGCATAATCGGAAACAAAACACACGGTGATCTGGCAGAGATAGCGATTGCTGAGTTTATCAACCAGTACATGTACGATTTTCGCTCGACTCATGTCGGTAAGGATCTCTACCGCGCCAAGTCAAAAGAAGAAGATATCGAAGTAATCAATGAGATTACGAATGCCAAGTTTCCAATCAGCCTCAAAGCTTATGGAGACGGGCCCCTTCAGCTTTCCACGGACAAAGAGTTCCGCATGTTTCCAAGACTAGAGCGAGAGGGCTGGGAAGTAAGAGAAAATAGCCGCGCTCAAGACATCCTGAAAGATCCAGCGTTTACTGACTTTGGCAACATAAATGTATTGCCCCTCATTTACGATGAGAAGAAAAATCGCTGCAACATACTTGTATTTGACTACGAGCGCGCTGCGAGGGAAGTAACTAGAATTACCCGAATAGAAGGAGGAAAAGGGGGCAGGAAGCATCCCGTCTATCGATTCTTCAACTCAGCAGGGGAATACATATGCGAAGTCAGGTACGGTGATGCCACGGCGAACGCGCTACAACGCGGCTTGTGGACCCACACCAAGAGAGGATTGCAGTACTTCGAAAGTGTGTCCGGGGGATGGATCGATTACTCACATAACCATGTGCTAGTTCAACTCTTCTCTCATGCTCTCGTGTCTTCCAAAAATGGCCATGAGTCAGCGCTTGCGAAGATTCGAGAAGACATTGCCATTCTGAAACCACTGTCAGGGAATTAAGCGAAATGCAAACTCTCCCCCTCTTCGATGAAATCGTTCTTGACGCGCCGCCTACAGAGGGCATCAAGTATGCGGGATCGAAACTGAAGATCATCCCCCACATCCTGCAACTGGTCAGGAAGGTCGGCGCCAAGACTGTCCTGGACGGATTCTCAGGCACAACCAGGGTATCGCAGGCGCTTGCCAGACTCGGCTACACAGTGATCTGCAATGACATTGCCGTCTGGTCCTATGTCTTTGGCTCATGTTATCTTCTCAACCGAAAGAAGCGAGAGGCGTACCAACCGCTCATCGACCATCTCAACTCCGTTCCGCCTACTGATGGCTGGTTCACAGAGCATTACTCCGGGCTGCCCAATGGCGGCTACGCTGTACAGCAGGATGGGCGCAAGAAGCCCTGGCAACTGCACAATACACGAAAGCTGGATGCAATCAGGCAGGAGATCGACGTACTCAACCTCGACCTCATTGACAAGTCCGTAGCCCTGACCAGTCTGATACTGGCACTCGACCGGGTTGATAGCAGTCTCGGCCATTTTGCATCCTACCTTCGAGACTGGTCGCCGCGATCGTATGGGAAACTGTCTCTCAAGGTTCCAGACGTTTTCACTTCATCAGAAAAACATCAGGTGTTTCAGCGTGACATCCTTGATCTTGTACCCAATCTAACCGTTGACCTGGCCTATTTCGACCCACCCTACGGATCCAACAATGAAAAAATGCCACCGTCTCGGGTTCGATATGCAGCCTACTACCATATATGGAAAAGCGTTTGCCTCTTCGACAAACCGGCTCTGTTTGGCAAGGCCAATCGGCGCAAGGATAGCTCTGACAAAATCGCGGCCTCAGTTTTTGAAGAGTTTCGTCCCAGTCCAAAAGGCAGATTCATCGCCGTCGAAGCAATCAGCGACCTGATCGGCGCAACGCAAGCCCGCTGGATACTTCTCTCATATGGTTCTGGAGGGCGAGCGACAGCCGAAGAGCTGAACGAAGTCTTGAAAAGCCATGGCAAGCTACGTGAAGTCGTCGAGATCAACTACAAGAAGAATGTCATGGCAAACATGAAGTGGACGCATGAGTGGCTGAAAGATTCAGAAAAGCCGAACCGGGAGTTCCTGTTCTTGCTTGAAAAATCAACTCTTTGAAAGAGTTTGCCAATGAAAATCCTCGTAACCGGCGGCAGCGGCACAATCGGCGGCTATGTCCTGAGAGAACTTCTCCAGAACGGTCATGCGGTGTCCAGCTTCAGCCGCACCGCGCCCCGCATCGACGGAGCCGGATTCATAGCGGGCGACATCATGGACCTCGACCAGCTCGCCCACGCGTGCCAAGAGCAGGACGCCGTGATCCATCTGGCGGCCGTGCCGGGGCCGGGTCGCGCAACGCCGGCGCAACTGCTCAACATCAATGTGATCGGCACCGTCCACGTTCTCGAAGCGGCCGTGCAGGCCGGCATCGGCAAGTTCGTCTTCGCCTCCTCCGGCGCGGCCACCGGCTTCTCCTTCCAGAAACAGGAAATCGTCCCGAGCTACCTCCCTCTGGACGAAGAGCATCCCTGCGAGCCGCAGGACGAGTACGGGCTGAGCAAGCTGCTGGCCGAACTGACCTGCAAGCGCTACACCGACGCATTCGGCATCCAGACCATCTGCCTGCGCATCAACAACAACTGGTATCTCGAACGCGCCAGCGCCGAAGTGGCCGTGCGCTCAGGCTGGGCGCAGCAGTTCACCGTCGAAGAGCTGTGGAGCCAACGCTACCGCAAGACAGTTGAGGACGCCGACGGCGAATGGCCGACGCCGGGTCCGCCAGCGCCGCACAAGATACTGTGGTCCTTCACCGACGCCCGCGACGCCGCGCAAGCCTTCCGTCTGGCCGTAGAGAATGACACGATCAGGCACGAAGTGTTTCTCATCAACGGCGACGATACCTGCTCCAAAGAGCAGACACCTTTGCTCGTCGCCCGCCACTTTCCTGACGTGCCCCTCAGAGCGCCGCTGGAGGGCCATGCCTCGCTCTGGTCGCACGCAAAAGCGACCGGAATGTTGGGCTATCAACCCCGCTACACCTGGCGGCAGAGCGACTTCCAATCGTGGAGGGAGAAAAGATGACTACAAAGATGGAGTTCTTCGGCGGAGGCTGGCGGCCCGTACAATCCCCGCAGGAAGAGAAGTCCCTCGTAATCGACGCCCACTCCCATATCTTTCGCCGCTTTGCCACCGGCTCGGGCACGGTCAGCGCCGCGCTCACGCTTAAGCTGTGGCAGTACCACCTGCGCGACTTTACCGACTTCTGGCGCAAGAGCGACGGCGCGCGCGTCAACGAGCCGCTGCTCGACTTTCCTTCCGACGACATCAACGCCATGCCCGACGTCAACTTCCGCATGGGCCGTTACGGTCAGGCCGAACTCACCGTCGAAGGCGTCGACTTCGTCATGCAGTTTTACCCGCCCGGCCTGGAGAATCTGGAGGCCACGCCGGAACGGATGATCGCCGAGATGGAAATCGCCGGCGTGGACATTGGCGTGCTCCAGAGCGACCATGTCTACGGCGCCAACATCAACGACTACTACGCCGAGGCGATGCGCCGCTACCCCGACCGCTTCATCGCGCTGGCGCAGATACAAGAGACTGAGGCGCATCAGCCCGACGAGTTGGCGCGGCTGGAGCAAGCGGTCACAGAGTTGGGATGCAAGGGGCTTTACTTCAGCGTGGAACTGTTCGCCCTGCGCGGCTATGTGGACCGGATTGACGACGCCAAGTTCGAGCCGCTGTGGCAGCTGGTGAGACGGTTGGAGATCCCCGTCTTCTGGTATATCGACGCGCGCAAGCAGGACCGTGTCGCCGGTTTCATGGAACGGGTCGCCGAACTGAGCCGCTGGGAGCAGGCGCACCCCGACATCCCGTCGGTGATCACGCACGGGCTGGTGCCCGCCGCGATCATCCACGAAATCGGCATCCCCGACGAGGTGGTGTCGCTGCTCAAACGCCCCAACATGAGCGCCGAGATCCTGATGCAGGCCAAATGGCCCGAATACCCCTTCGCCGAGGGGCAGGAGATGCTCAAATGGCTATGCGAAGAAGTGGGCGTCGAAAAGCTGATGTGGGGCTCCGATATGCCCTTCAGCGGCGGCTACTGGTGTACCTACAAACAGGCCGTCGAATACATCCGCTTGCATTGTGACTTTCTCTCCACAGCCGAAAAGAACCTCATCCTCGGCGGCAACGCGGCCCGCATGTTCAAGATCGCGTAGCCCACTGATGCCAGGCAGATGTACGGCGCAAAAAAGAACATGAAGCGCTCGGATGAGCGGATTGATAGACTGGACGGACGGTCAAAATGCTACTTCAGGCAAGTCCTGGCTAGAATTGGGTGCATCTCGAATGTGGGGACATCATCCCTGGGAGCGCAGGCGTCTCGCCTGCATTTGGCGTAGCTGACCAAAGGTAGCCAGAAACTCACTCCAATCCGGAGACGCACCCTTTCCATTTTCTCGACAAAACTAGCCCCCGGCTCACCTCGTCGCCACGACCGCAGCCGCTGTCGCATCTCCCCCGCTGACCTTTCAGACTCCGCTTGACTTCTCTCTTCGCTGCGTGTCCGTCCCATTGCCCCTCTCTCCTCCCCCTTTCCATCTTCCGCTCAGTCGCTTACTAACAGTAGACTTATCCCAATCTGGGGACGCACGCCAGAATCGGGTGCATCCCAAAATGGGGGTGGTCCGCTTAAGCGGAACCTTCGGACTGCCTCTGGTCAGCTACGGGGAGATCCACGAAGGATAGGGACGCCGGCGGTTCCAGGGGATGACCCCAGATCCGGGATGCACCCGCCAGAATCGCCTTGCTTGACATATCACTGGACGTTCACTTATGATGGAAACAGAAATACAACCCAATGTGCGACTTTTAGTTGGTAACCAGGTCATCCAAGTGTAGCGGAGGGTGACCGAGTTGCAGGTTCATAAAGACGCAGATGGTGTGTGTGAGCGCCTTGCGAATCAGTCGATTCTGGTCGTGCCAAAGGTCATGGGCGCCCGTGTTGGCGATATGGTAGCGTTCGGTCAGATGAGAACCGACCGTTTCGATAAGCTTGCGCCATCGCTTACTGATTCGAGCGACAGGGGCGGGAAGGCGCACGTTCATGTTTTTGCGCAGGGGAGTGAGCAGTTCAACCCCTTTCTTCTTCGCCAGTGCTAGAGGAAGTTCGCCGATGGATCATCCTTTCGAAAGTTGCACATTAGGTAACTACTTATGTATAGTGAACAAAAAAGGTTGGATTGGCGGAACCTGATGAACAATTTGACCGACCCATCAAGAAAGGTTGCCCTTATTTCAATGGTCAGAGAGGTGGAATTAGTTATTTTGCCAGGTTAAGTAGCCAGAGTGCCTTGGCTGTGCCTGGACGTTGCTGCCGGGTCTGGGCGAAAGGAGATTTAGGACATAAAGACGATCAACGGTATTGTCGGCTCTTTTGACAGATGGTAACTACTCAGCCTCGTCTGGGAAGTTGTTTGAAAAGGAATGGTCATCGGTTAAAAAAACCAAAAATGACTGCCGGAAAGCGTGAATCCTCCATCTACACGCCATAATTCGCACCCTATTTGCCGTTTTGACCCTAACCTGACCTTTTCAGACAGATTCCAAACACGATTTATTACACTTGGATGACTTGGTTGCCCATTGAAAGTCGCACATTGGGTAATGGCTGAGTAGTTACGACAGATGTTATTTAGCGCCCAAGCAGCCTAAGAGATGTGGAATCCTTATCATGCATCGAAAAAGGAGAAAAGTGATGGAACGGAAAGAAAGAATGAGCCGCCGGGAATTCCTGCAGGTCTCGGCCTTCGCGGTCGGGGCGGCCTCGCTTTCATCTTGTGCGACGGTAGCACCTGCGCCCGAATCTGCTGAATCGGAAGCGCCGTCACCTGCCAAGCCCGTCAGTATTGTCTACTGGTATTGGGCCGACACACCTGAACTCGTGAAATTCTTCTCTGGAGCGGTCGAAAGTTTCAACAATGGCCAGGACGCCATCGACATCGAGGCCGAGGCGCAGCCGGCCGCTCTACCGACCAGAGAGAAGATCGTAACGGCACATGCCGCGGGAGCCGGGGGGCCAGACGTCTCCTACACCAATACCGTATCGACCTTGGAATTCTTCCAAGCCGGCATCTCTCGCCCCATCCAGGAATACTTTGCCGACTGGACGGATAAGGATGACTACTTGCCCAAAATAGTGGACTCTAACCGGTGGGTGGAGGGCGAGCGGCCCTTGCTCCTTTTACCGTGGGGGGCAGAGATCGGTATGCACCACTACCGCGCGGACATCTACGCAGAGGCGGGGCTGGAGCCGCCTCAGTTCTTTGACGAGTTGATAGAGAACGCCAAGGCGCTGAACAACCCGCCGGATCTGTACGGCTTTGGGTTGCGCGCTGCCGACGGAACTGGCTTCTTTTACAATGTCATGTGTTACATGGCCAGCTTCGGGCTGGACTGGGTCACCCCGGATGGCGGTACCGACTTCGATAGCCCGGAGGCCGTGGAGGTGGCGCAAACAATTGCCCAGCTATATTGGGATGGGATCGCCCAGCCGAGCGCGCTGCAAGACCGTTTTCCCCAGATGGTTGCCCTGTTGCAGGCTGGCAAGATTGCAGGGTGGACTGCCGGGAACCTCCACGGTTCGATGATTGACCCGGTGGGTACAATGCGGGAGCAGGGCCAGTATGACAACGTCCCGGTGCCGATAGCCCGGCCCGATCAGCAGGTAGGCGATCCGTGGACCATTGCTCATAGCACTGGCAACGTGATGCTGGCGGCCACGCAAGCCCCGGATGCTGCCTGGGAATTCATGGTGCATTTGTCGCAGCCTGAGGTTGCATTGGAGTTTGGCAAGTGGTTTGCCATGATGCCGGCCCGCAAGTCCGTGGCCGACAATCAGTACTATAAAGAGGACCCCCTCGCACTGGCGGCCCTCAGCGTGGAAGATCGCTGGCGCCTGCCACCGTATTGGCACAAGAATTGGGTAGAGATTAATTATGCTCCCACCAAGGCGTGGCAGCAGGTCCTTTTGAAGGAAAAGACCGTAAAGGAGGCACTGACGGTACTTGCTGACAACTTCCGCGAGGTGTAGGCGCTGGGGTAGTAGCAATCGCCAGAATGACTTCTTCCAGGCTGAGTGTGGCTTACGCTCTGGCCTGGAAGAGTCACTAAAACCACTCCCTAGTCAGCTACCCACGGCTAATCGTGCTCCCTCAGGAGCTTGTTGGGGAGTGACATCCCTGGCGGTCAGAACTCTCTACGGTTGAACAGGAAGCTGACATAGGCATGTCGCGGATGCAGCGTGTGTTCGTGATCATTCCGAGGCTCAAAACGTGGAGAAGGAGTCTTCAGATGCAAGAGCAAGGGAGGAGTCTTGCCGTTTGGAGCCGATTAGGCTCATTCCGTATCAAGCAGAAGGACTGGATGCCCTATGCACTGGTAGGGCCGGCCTTGCTGGTGGTGTTAGGGATCGCTGTCTATCCCGCACTTACCGCTCTTCGAGTAAGCTTGTATGAGATGAACTTGCTTCGTTTGTCTGAGGCGGAGTTCGTGAAACTGGATAACTACCTGGCGCTCGTTCAAGACGACGACTTTAGGGGAGCGGTGTTGCGTACCCTCCGTTGGACAGTAACCGTCGTCGTGTTCCAGATGGCTGTGGCACTGCCGATGGCATTGTTCCTCAACCTCAAATTTCGTTGGCGCGGGGTCGTGCGCACGATCGTTCTTCTCCCGTATATCGTTCCCTCCACCGTCATCGTGATCATCTGGATTTACATGTTCGATGCTAACTTTGGCGTGGTGAACGAATTCCTTGTCCGGCTGGGATTGATCCCATCCTATATCGCATGGCTCGCCGACAAAAATTTGAGCTTCGTCGTCCTGGTGCTGGCGATGGTATGGTGGGGGATGCCATTCATGGCAGTCATGCTGCTTGCCGCCCTCCAGGCGCTGGATCCAGAGCTCTACGACGCCGCTTTCATCGACGGAGCGGGAGCCTGGCACAGGTTTCGCTACATCACCCTCCCGCAACTCATGCCATCCATTCTCGTTCTGCTCTTACTCCGAACCATATGGATGTCCCACCACGTGGACATTATCTTTTTGATGACCGACGGCGGTCCGGGTCTGGCCAACTATACGCTATCCATTTATAGCTTCATATTGACCAGCGAAAGGTTCGAAGTCGGCTCCGGCTCGGCCGTGGCAGTGATCCTGGCCATCGTTTTGCTGTTCGTCGCACTAATATATATTCGCAATATGGAGAAGTCCATGGATTATCTAAGATGATCGCTAATCGCCACATCTTCAGACGCGTCGTACGGCCCTCACTGTTAATCATAGCCAGCTCCATTGTCATCTTCTACACCTTGTTCCCTTTCTATTGGGTGCTCAGTGTCTCTATAAAGCCAGAGCAGCAAATCTTCGCGCGAGAACTTAGCCTGATACCTCATGACTTTACGCTGGAGAACTACCGCGGACTCTTCGAGTTTCTGCGTTTCGAGAGGTACCTCCGCAACAGCATGGTAGTCACGCTCAGCACGACAGTTTTCACCCTTGCGCTGGCGATTCCTGCTGCCTACGCCTTTGCACGTTTCCGATTTCGTGGTCGCCGTCCAATGATCACCTCGCTTTTGCTCCTCTATCTGATCCCGCCTATCGTTCTGCTTGTCCCGCTTCTGGTCATCTTCAAGACCCTCCACCTGATGAACACATTTCCAGGACTGATCTTGGCCGACTCGACTTTGACGATACCTCTCGCAACCTGGTTGCTGGTTGGCTACTTCGCGTCACTTCCTCGCGAACTGGACGAAGCTGCGTTGATGGATGGCTGTACGCCTATGGGTGCTCTTATTAGAGTGGTTCTCCCGCTCGCGAGGCCAGGCATCGTGGCCGCAGGCCTCTTCGTGTTTATTATGACGTGGAACGAATTCCTGTTTGCTTTTATGTTCGCTTCTCGCGATACGGTCAAGCCCTTGCCCCCCGTCTTGCGGTCTTTCGTGCGTGGCGAATCGGGCGTCTTTTGGGGGACGATAATGGCCTCGGCCACGCTCACGACCTTGCCGGTCGCCATTTTGTTCCTGTTCTTTCAGAGATACCTCATCGGTGGGCTGTCGACGGGGGCGGTCAAAGGGTAGTCATACTGCTGGCTTGGAAACGCGAAAGCGGTGAACTGGGGGCAAAACCAAGTCATGGAGGAAGTGGTCTCATGAACGTTCTCGTGCTGGGAGGCAGCGGCAGGATTGGGGGCTACATTCTCCGGGGACTGCTTCGTCATGGTTACATCGTCTCATCTTATAGTCGTACAGCGCCGTTAGTGGAAGGGGTGCCCTTCATCCAAGGCGATATCACTAACCTAGACCAGCTTAAGGAGGCATGTCACGGACAGGACGCCATCATTCATCTAGCAGCAGTGCCGGCGCCCGGCTGGGTTCCACCAGAGCAACTCATACGCGTTAACACCTTGGGGACGTTTAACGTCTTAGAGGCAGCCTTTCGCGAGGGTGTGGGCAAGGTTGTCTTCGCTTCTTCTGCCGCAGCGATGGGCTTTACCTTCCAGAGGCGTGAGGTGAATCCACGTTATCTTCCGCTTGACGAGGAGCACCCCTGCGAGCCGCAAGATGAATACGGGTTGAGCAAACTGGTCGGCGAACTCACCTGCAAGAGGTATTCCGACGCCTACGGCATGCAGACCATTTGCCTGCGCATAAACGCCAATTGGCACCTCGATAGGAAGGGGGCCGAAATTGCGGTCAGGTCGGGATTCTTCAGGGGAAATAGCGGACAGTACCCTGAGCTGCGCACTGTAGAAGAACTTTGGTCAGAGTACCGGCGATGTATAGAAGATCCTCTACATCCTAAGTGGGGTCGAAACAATTTGTGGGCCGTCACGGACGTGAGAGATGCGGCGCGGGCCTTCAGGTTGGCGGTAGAGAACGACGAAATCGTGCATGAAGTTTTTCTCATCAACGGTGATGTTACGTGTTCCACCGTGAAGACTCGCGCGTTGATCTCTCGCTACTATCCGGATGTGCCTGTGAAGACACCCTTGGAAGGCTATGCCTCGCTCGCTTCGAACAAGAAGGCCGCTCGCATGTTGGGATACAGGCCGCAGTACACATGGCGAGAAAGCGATTTTCAAATCTGGATGGAAAGTGATACCGGCCGATGAATCGGGAGCATCCACGTAGTGGGCACAATCAGACGGCATCACAGAACTAAGTAACTGTCCGGTAACAATTTAGCGGTGTTTGGCGTAAAATGATTCCGAGTTGAGGATTCAAACCAGGAGTCAGAGAGATGAGCCAAAGACCGATCCATCAATGTCAGTGTGAGATATGTCAGTCACCGCAGCCACATGCAGACAAAGACGACCACCATCGCATGAATGTTTTGCTGAGTCGGCTCAATGAACAGCAGTGACGCTGGTACGTAGCGTTGGAAGCCGAACGCATCGGGCATGGCGGCACAGAACGGCTGTCGCAGATTACCGGTATGGATGTCAACACGATTCGCCGCGGTCGGCGCGAGATCAACGACGACTTGGCCGGGCGCCCAACCGACCGGGTGCGCAAGCCGGGCGGTGGGCGGCAACCGCGGGAAAAAAAGTTCAGATTTAGAACTGATGTTACGCAGTAGTTGACGAATTGAGTAGAATAAGGTCAGGAGGTGAAACATGAAGTTCAAACTCTTTGACCTGTATGCGGACTTTCTCCTGAGTTCATTTGCGGCAACGACGGCGACAGGCATGTCGGCCTTGATGGACAAGGCGGTCAGCCACGACCAAGTCAGTCGCATGCTCAACAGCCAACGACTGCAGCCGAAAGAGTGGTGTCGGCATGGTCAAGCCCTCTGTGCGCAGCATGCAAGGCGAGCATGGCGTCATCACGATTGACGACAGCATCGTTGAGAAGCCCTACACCGATGAGAACGAACTCATCTGCTGGCACTACGACCATGCGCAAGGACAGATGGCCAAGGGCATCAACTTTATCACTGCTTTGTACACAGTGGGTGAGGTTTCATTGCCGGTGACCTATCGGTTGGTGACCAAGACCGAATCGTACATTGACAAGCAGGGCAAACGCAAACGACGCAGCGCTGTGACCAAGAACGAGCATTTTCGTGCCATGCTGCAAAACTGTGTGCATAACCGCATTCCCTTCCGCGATGTGCTCAATGACATCTGGTTTGCTTCGGCTGAGAATATGAGCTATATCAAACACACGCTGCACAAAGAGTTCATCATGGGACTCAAAACCAATCGCAAGATCGCCCTTTCTCGCCAAGACAAACAGCATGGTCGCTATCACAGACTGGAACAACTCGACCTGCCAGAAGACACAGTTACAGGCATCTATCTGGAGCAGGTGCCCTTTCCCCTCTATCTGCTCCGTCAGACCTGCACAAACGCAGATGGCTCGACCGCTGTGCGCTATCTGGTAACCAGTGACGCCTCCCTGACAGCTGACCAGATCATCACAATCTACCAAGAACGGTGGAAAGTGGAAGAGTACCATCGCTCGCTTAAACAGAACGCATCCCTTGCCAAATCACCAACCTGCACACCAACCACGCAGGCCAATCACTTTGTGGCTGCTCTCTGGACCTTTATCAAGCTGGAGATGCTTAAGATGCGCACCAAGAAGAATCACTATGCCCTCAAGACTCACTTGTATCTCTCAGCTCTGCAACAGGCTTTCGAGGCTTTGTGTCAGTTGGATTCAGTTCGCCTTGATCCCCTGGCTGCGTAACATGAGTTACTTACACCACCGCTGATCATTACTGAGGAAGAGATTGATCAAATGGTAGATATCCTCTACGAAAGCGCGAAAGAGGTTCTTAACAAATTGTGAGGAGGTTCAATAATATGAGCAAGATCGACAAGATCTTTTACTGGGATCTCACTTTTCCGGAGGTGAGGGAAATCGTTGCAGAGGAAAGGGTGCCGTTGCTGCCCGTCGGCCAAATTGAGCAGCATGGCCCCCATCTCCCCCTCAAGGTGGACTGCGTAGCCCCGGGTGAGGTCTGCAGATTGGCGGCAGACCTGGTGAAGTACGATGCCATCGTCATGCCACCCGTTTACTACAGTTATGGATCGCATCACACTAATTTCCCGGGCACCATTGACATAACTGAACAGAATCTGATCGGTTACGTTAGCGACATTCTATTCAGCCTTGCCCAGCATGGTTTCAAAAAAATGATCGTCGTAGACGGCCACGGGGGCAATCCACCATACCTGAATGCGGCCATGAGACGACTCAACGTCAGAACGTATCCCAATCCCGCAGCAGCCTGCATAATCTCATGGACTCATCTTATCCCACAGGAAGCGCTGAACAGTATCTCTGATTCCGAATATGGTGGCATGGGCCATGCCGGTGAGCTGGAGACTTCGGTAGTGTTGCACACAGACTCTGAGTTAGTGCAGATGGACAAGGCGGTCAAGGAACTATGGAATGGAGACATAAGACAACCTCCGGAGGCGGGGTCAGCAGGAGGGACCCCTGTTGGCCCGGCGATGTACGTAGGATGGATGGGCGCCATGGGCGGTGACAAGTATGGCATCATGGGCGACCCGACGGTGGCGACGGCAGAAAAGGGCCGGCAGTGGTTAAATATTGCTGTCGAGAATCTGGCTAAGTTTATCCCTGAATGGAAGAACATGCCCATAAACCCAATAGTCGACCACCACTAGGCTGCAGTGTAGGAAAGGACGTGCAAGAATGATCGTAGATGCTCACTTTCATACGTTTCCCCGTTTCGGTACCGGAGAGCGTGCAGAGCTAAACATGAAATTGTTTCAATACCACATGCGCGATGCACGCACGTTTTGGCGGATGGGCGACGGCTCGCGTGTGGATAGACCGCTGTTGGATTTCGCCTCCGACGACATCAATGACATGCCAGATGTGAACTTTCGCGTCGGCAACCTTGGCCGGCTGGAAATCACCATCGAAGATGTGGATTACTATCTGCAATGTTTTACGCCTTCCGGTCTGGACGATATGGCAGCGCCTGCAAAGAAGATGGTAGCCGAGATGGACGCTGTGGGCATAAACATGGCTGTCCTACAAAGTGACCATATTTACGGCTCCCTCAACGAATACTACGGCGAGTGCATCCAACAATACCCGGGACGGTTCATTGGGCTGGCGCAGATCCAGGAATGGGAGGCGGACCGGCCGGCACAGCACGATCAGTTGGAGCGCGCTATCTTGGAAGAAAAGCTCAGTGGACTCTACTTCAGTGTGGAACCGTTTGCGTTTAACAACTGGTCCGATCATTTGCACGACACCAAATTCGACCCCCTGTGGGATCGCGTGCGAGCGCTAGAGATCCCCGTGTGGTGGTATCTCGCCGCCAGATGGCGCAACCAATTTGCGGCCATCATGCAATATGTGGCCGAACTGGACCGGTGGGCAGAGACGCATCCTGATATCCCTGCGGTGCTTACCCATGGAATTGATACCTTCAAGAAGGGTGTGAGGCCGGACGAGGTGCGCTACCAGATTCCGGAGCATCTCATGACACTTCTGCAGCGTCCAAACATGAATGTAGAGTTGTTGTTCCATTCTGTTTACCGTTGGCCCGAGTATCCTTACCTTGGAGCTCAGGAGATGATAAAGAGATTGCGTGGTGAGTTGGGCATTGAGAAACTGATGTGGGGATCGGATATGCCGACGACGTGGAATTGGTGCACGTATAGGCAATCCCTGGACTATATCCGGTCTTATTGCGATTTTCTATCGGAAGAGGAGAAGTCTCTCATCCTTGGTGGCAATGTGGCGCGGATGTTCAACCTCCGCTAGTCGATGTCAAATGGGACCGATGAGTTGCAAAGCGGAGTGGCCAACTCAGGCCGCATATTTGCGCAGGTCCAACGGCTGTGCGGAGCGAAAGTGTTGCCCTTCGCATGTGATTGATAAGCAACCATAGGGATACAAATCCCTTCACCGGAGGAGTGTCTGCAATGGCGGGAAAAATACGACTTAGGGAGATATGTCACTCACGCTCTGGCAATAAGGGGGATGGAGTGAACATCGGGATCGCGGTATATGATCCAAAGCACTATCAATGGCTCAAAGATCATGTCACCGCGCAGGTGGTGGCTGAGTATGTGAACGAGGTGACTGCTGGCCCCGTCACGCGGTATGAACTACCCAAGTTGGGCGCATTCAATTTCGTAGTATCCAGCGTGTTGGAAGGCAGCCAGTCGGGAACGCCGATCCTTGACACGCTAGGCAAATGCTTTAGCTCCATTCTGCTCGACATGGAGATCGACGCGCCGGCGGATCTGGCGCAATCCAGTGTTGGCCAGCGGGACGCTATGCTTAGCGAAACAACCGCATCGACTAATCCCACAGAATTTGCTCACAACTCACCGCAACTGGCCGCGAAGGGAAAGGACGTTCTTCGTCTGGGGTGCGGTTCCGCCCACGGTTGGGATAACATTGAAGCGGCAGTTGAGCTGGCGGAAAGCGGCTCGGCGGACTATCTGGTCTTCGACAACATGTCGGAAGGGATCGGAAACTTTAAACGTGGGAAGAAGATGGGGGGAACGGCGTATTACCAACTCAACGAGCTGCGTATGCCGAGAGTCATTGCGGCCTGCGCGGCCACCAACACAAAGATCATCACGAACATGGGCATCACTGATCCTTACGGCATCGCGCAGTGGACGAAGCAACTGTGTCGTGATCTGAAAGTGCCGCATCTCAGGGTGATGGCTGTCGTGGGCGATGACGTGCTCGACTTTGTCAGTGCGCGCGATCTCCCTGTAGCAGAGACCGGTGAGCCGATCTCGTCGTTTGGCGGCAGGCTCTTGTCCGCCAATGCCTATCTTCCCGCCCAAGCCATCGTCGAGGCGTTGGACCGTGGCGCAGACATCGTCGTTTGTGGCCGGGTCGGTGACTCGACCCAGTTCCTGGCGCCGATGATATATGAGTTTGGCTGGCGCTACGACGATTGGACCCTTTTGGCGAAGGGGCTCTGCATCGGACACCTGATGGAGTGCGGCGCGCAGGTCACCGGTGGCTACTTCCCCGATCCGCCCTACAAAGTGGCCCCAGATCTGGGGCGAGTGGGCTTCCCCATCGCGCTCGTGGAGCCAAACGGTGATGGCATCATCACCAAGCTTCCTGAGACGGGCGGTGTGGTCAATCGGATGACGTGCCTTGAGCAACTCATGTATGAAATCGGTGACCCGGCGAACTATAAACACACCAACGCGGTGGTCGACTTCACGACCACCGAGATCGCTGACATCGGTCCGGACCAGGTGCGGGTCACGGGCACGGGCGGCCACCCGAAGCCAGCGCAGGTGTTGGTTCCACTCAGCGTACATGAGGAGTATTTGGGGGTTGGGGAGATTTCCTATGGAGGCGGTGGCGCCTATGAGCGGGCACAACTCGCCGCTGAGATCGTAACCGAGCGGCTCACGGTGATGGGGATTGACACCTCGCGGCTCCGCTTCGACTATGAAGGGATCAATTCGCTCTTTCCTTGGAAAAGACAATCTTCCCCACCGGCGGAAGTTCGGCTGCGAGCCGTTGGGATTTTCCCAAAGCTGGAGGATGCCGAAATGCTGCGTGCCCTGGTGCATGAGTTGTCGTGCAACGGTCCCAGCGCCGGCGGGGGATTGGCCCTATCCCTCGGGAACGGAGGCGCTGGCGAAAGAATCTCTTTGTACACGACGTTCATACCGCAAGAATCTCTGCGCTATCAGGTTGTGGAAGTGTAATCCTGACTGATTTTCCATTACAGCTTGGTCTGGTGAACGAAGTTCGGAGCAATTTCTTGGCGGGTTTGGGAACAATTTGCGCCTCAGTCGGTGACTCTGTGGATGGCGGCTAACCCCACGACTACGGCTACGTTCACCAGCCTTTGGCAGGACAGGAGGAGGCCAATCGTTGGGGAGCTTTAGCTTTGTCTGTACCTACGACAGAGTACACCGCAGAATGCTCCGCTATGTCATTCGCCGGCCAATGTCGCCGCGCAGGGCGTCGAAGAGCAGACGGCAGCCTGGACAATAACCCAGTCACTTTCGAGTTCGATTGCGAGTTTCAATTCGAGATGAACATATGCTCGAACCGGGAAAGCCGGCGTATCGAATTCCACCGGGCCTAGTCCAACGAACAGGCATAACGCATTCTATCTCAGACACCATCCCCTGTGATCTGTTTCAACGCGGCCTCCGCGCCGACAGAGACGAACCCCAGATCACCGCCAATCGCCAGCAGCCGCATCGTCGGCGCATACTGCTTTACCCAGGCGATGCCGGATGCGGGCCCGCCCAGCACGTCCACCGGGAAGCCGACGGGAATGCCGTTTGCGTCCCCTGCCCGCACGATCCGCTGTATGGTGGAGATGAACTCCTCGCTCTCCCACGCGCCGAAGATGTCCATCGAGAGCGTCAGATCGTTGGGGCCGATGAATAATCCGTCCACGCCCTCCAGCGCGGCGATCTCTTCGATCACGTCGACCGCGCGGTAATGCTCGACTTGAACGAAGACGACCGTTTCCTCGTTGGCCGTGCTGTGATACTCGCGATCATTCCACCCGAACGAAGGCATGAAGGGGCCGTAGCCGCGCACGCCGGTCGGCGGATATTTGCAGCCCGCCACCGCCCGGCGTGCGTCGTCAACCGACTCGATCAGCGGGACGACGACCCCGTTGGCGCCGTGATCAAGCGCCTGTTTCAGTGCATCCGGCCGGTTGTCCTTCACCCTTACCATCGCCACGGTCGGCGTGTCCCGTATCATCCACAGGATGTAGCGCAACGACTCGTCATTGCGGGGCGAATGCTCCATATCAACGCTCAACCAGTCGAAACCGGCGCGGGCGACGGTTCCCGCCACCAGCGGATCGGTCGAGACGGACCATGTGCCGTAAACGGCCTCTCCCCCGTGCAGGCGCTTCTTCAATTCGGAACTCTTCATGCCTTCAACTCCTTTGCAGCCGCCAACGCGGCTTGACGTTGTGGTTGACGTATGAGCGCGGCCAGCGCCCCTGTGCCAGCGCCAGCGCGGTCTCGACCGACAGCCGCCAGCTGTCATCCAGGGATTGGTCGGTGTAACCGGCGATGTGCGGCGTGATGACGGCGTTATCCAGGCCGAAAAGGGGGTTGTCCGGGTCGGCCGGCTCCTGCTCCAGCACGTCGACGCCGGCGGCCGCGATCCAACGCTCGCTCAACGCCCGGATCAGCGCCGCTTCGTCCACGACCGGGCCGCGCGAGGTGTTGATCAGGATCGCCTGCGGCTTCATCAGGCGCAGCTCGCGCTCGCCGATGAGATGGTACGTCTCGTCCAGCAGCGGACAGTGCAGCGAGACGAAATCGGAACTCGACAGAACTTCCTCCATCGACGCCGCCTGCACCCCGTGTCCGGCCATCACGTCGGCGCTCACGTAAGGGTCATGCGCCAGTACAGTCATCTCGTACCCACTCAGCTTGCGCGTCACCAGGCGGGCGATGTGGCCGAAGCCGATCAACCCCAGCGTCTGCCCGCGCAGATGCCAGCTTGGGTAGGCGGCCTCCCGGTCCCAGATGCCCGTGCGCACGATTCGATCCTGAATGGCGATCTGGCGCACGACGGCCAGCAGCAGCCCAATCGTATGGTCCGACACGCCGTTGCTAAAGGCCTCCGGCGTGTTGGCGACGATGATGCCCTGCGCGGTCGCGGCGTCGATCGGTATATTGTCGGTGCCGCTGCCGGTGCGGATCAACGCGCCGCAGCGCGGCAGGTCGGCCAGGCTCTCAGCGTTGACGATGAGACTGCCGCCGCACACCCACACAACATCAGCGTCACCGGCGCATGACGCCAACTGCGCACGCGTCTCACATTCCTGAAAAACGAACTCAATGTCATGGCTCGCCATGGTCTCGGGTACCCACGCGGGCAACTCCTCCGCATCCATATGGACCATAGCTACTTTGAATCGTGCCATCTCTCCTCCAGTTGATTGGAATTCACTCTATTTGATTCGAGTTCCAGCCCCGTATTGGCCTGAAACATACGCCATCCTACCGTCACCGCACCAACCCGGTCACCAGATCGCCCGGCGGGAGCCCCTGCGCGATGCGCGCCACGTTCGCGACCGCGGCCTCCATCCGGCGGCGCGGCGTACCCGGCGTGTAGCCCGATGAATGGGGCGTGAGAATGACGTTGTCCAGCTGCAAGAGCGGGTGGTCCGCCGGCAGCGGCTCCTGCGCGAACGCATCCACTCCGGCGCCTTTGATCGTGTCCTGTTGCAACGCCTCCACCAGAGCGGCTTCATCGACCAGTTCGCCGCGCGCCACGTTGAGCAAGACCGCAGTCGACTTCATCAAACCGAAAGCGCGTCGATCGATCATGTGGCGCGTTGTCGCGTTGAGATGGACATGCAGCGACAGATAGTCCGCCTCAGCCAGCAGATGGTCAAGCTGCTCAGGTTTTCCCAGAAACTCGACGTGGAACTCGTCCAGGTCGGCCTGCGGAAAGTCCACTGGGTCGATGGCCATGATGCGCATGTCCAACGGCCAGGCCCGCCGCGCAACTTCGCGCGCGCTGGCGCCGAAGCCGACCAGCCCCAGCACCTTGCCTGCCATCTCTTCGCCGAGCGTGCTCTGCCACTCGGCCGCGTTAGTGTGGATGAGGTTCTTGGCAAAGCAGAGGATCAACATGATGACATGCTCGGCCAGGGGGACCGCGCTCAACCGCCCGGGCGAGTTCGCCAGCGGCATCCCCTTCTCAAGAAAGTAGGCCACATCCACGTGATCCGTGCCGTTGGTGGTGACTTGCCACAGCTTCACGTCGGCTGCCAGCGCCGCATCGATCAGCGGGCGCGTACCTACCGCGCCGCCCGGATCGAGGACAACGCCGACGCCTTCGAACTGTTCCGACATCGGCCTGTCGGGGTCATACACCTCGATCGGGTATCGTCCGTCGAGCGCGTCTACAAAGTTGGGATAGGCGCGATCCAGACCGCTCACCGCGCGCAGATAGAGAACTTTCATCGTTTGTATTCTCCTGGTAGATGAAAAAAGTAAAGTTGACTACGACAGCCCCAGTTCCACCCATTTTGCTGACATGCGCCGGATGCGCGAGTTCTCGCTATAGAGAAAGTCATCGGTGAAGATCCGCTGCGGCTGGCTGAACTGATAGCCTTCAATCGCCTCCAGCACGACCCCATGATTCCACACCAGCATCTCGGTATCCGCGGCCGTCTTCGGTTCCGGGACGAAGTTCACGGCCAGATGACGGCGGCCGCCCCTGCCGCCGAACGAGGCATGCCAGACATTCATGTCCATGAAGCATACGTCGCCGGGCTGCGATTCGAAGGAGAAACAGGGGATCTCGGAGCCGGGCAGCGCGAACTTCGTCATCGGCTTGAGAGTCTCGTGGAGGGGCAGTTGATGCGAACCGGGAATCAGGCGCAGGCATCCCGTTTCTGCCGTCAGGCTGTCCAGATAGAGCGAGACCTTCATTGGGCGGAACTCCAACCGCGTGCCGTCGGGATGCCACTGCGTATCCTCCACGTAGAGCTGCCCTTCCGAACAGAGCCAGAGAAAGCCCTCCCCTAGCAGGGTCTCGACCGTACCGTAGATGCGATCATCGGCCACCATCTCGGTCAGCAGAGGGCTGGTCTCGGCAATGCCGTAGAGCGACTGTCGTTTCTCGCCCGCAAACGGCTGCCCCTGCCGCTCCGACGTTAACAGTCTGTCGAACTCCTGGATGATCGCGTCCATCTCTTGCGGGCTGAACGCCTGCGGCAGTACCAGAAAGCCAAATGACTGGAAGAAAGCGATCTGTTCATTCGTTATCATCAGAAACCTCTGTGGATAATGGCTTGGAGACAGTGGAAAGTGTGGCTCAACCGGCTACTGTCGTTCAAGCAGTTTGCGCAAATGAGTGATATTGCGCGGCAGCGCCACGCGCGGATCCTCTTCCCCCTGGTACTCAAGCAACATATAGCCATCATAGCCGAGATGATCCAGTTCGGCCAGAATGGGCGGCAGATTAATCACGCCGTCATCGAGATCCGTCCCCGAGTAGGGCTGACCACTGTCCGCAACCAAAAAGCGCCCTCGCCGCTTACCGGGCGCGAGCGGGCGGCTATTCTTGATATGCACGTGGGCGACATGGGGCGCCATCGTGTGCAGCGTCTCCAACGGATCCTCGTCAACGAACAGCGATGCCGCGCAATCGTAGATCAGCCGGAAGCCGGGCGAATCAACCTGCGCGCAGATGTCGCGGCAGTCGGCCGCGCGGCCCATCAGCGGACGGCAGGGCGGGTCGTCGACGTTCTCCGAGATCAGCGTTACGCCGACCGTCTGGGCGCGCTCGGCGCAGACGCGCAGCCCGTCAACCAGCCAGGCGCGCTGCTGCGCCAGAGGCCAGGCATCTTTGGCAACCCCGGGCACGATCATGCCCAGCGCGCTGCCCATCTCGGCGATGCGGTCGAGTTGCGAGTACACCTCGTCAATGGCGGCGCCGCGCTCGTCCGGCGGCAGCGCCACATCAACGAAGAAGATGTAGGAGATGATCGGCAGGCCGGCGTCCTCCACCAGCCCGCGGACATACGCCGCCGAGCAGTCCTCCCAATACTGGTGCATCAGTTCAATGCCGTCTATATCCAGCGTGCCGCAGAGTGCGATCACATCCTCGCGGCTGAGGAAACCGGCATGGGGCCTGGGTTGGACGTAACCCTCCCGCATAAACCAATCTGCGTTGTAATCGGTCATCGTAATGCGGCCAGCCATATCGAATCCTCTGTAGCCTGTGGTCAGCGCCGTTCTGGTCACTGGCCAATGCAGTTGCTATCCACGCTCACGATCCTGCGAAAAATCATAGTCGGACATATCCGGCGTGAAGCCGCGCAGCGTCCAGCCGCCGTCAACGTATATAATCTGGCCGGTGACCATCGCGGCGTCGTCGCTCGCCAGAAAGACGCACGGTCCCACGTAGTCCTCGACATAGGCGACGCGGCCGGCGGGGGTGATCGCGCTCCACTTCTGGTCATAGTCGGGGTCGTAGCCGCGGTTGCGCTCGGTGCTGGTGGCCGTTGGCGCGATGGCGTTGACGCGCACTTCCGGCGCCAGTTCGAGCGCCAACTGACGGGTGAGCGCCTCCAGCCCACCCTTGGCCATCGTGTAACTGGAGTGCGCCGGGATCATCAGCTTGGCCGCGATGGAACTGATATTGATGATCGAGCCGCTGCCCTGCTTCTGCATCTTGCGGGCAGCCGCGACTGAGCCGAAAAAGGGGCCGCGCAGATTGGTATCGACCACGTCGTTGAAGTCCTCCTCAGTGATCTCGAAGGCGTGACCGAAACGGGTGCGGGCCGCGTTGTTGACCAGCACATCCAGCCGTCCAAAGCGCGCGCAGACATCATCCACCAGTTGCTCGAACTCCGTCTTCGAACCGATATCGGCATGAAATGGCTCGGCCTCTCCACCCGCCTCCTGTATGCGGGTGCAGGTGCTTTGTGCGCCGTCTGCATCCGTCTTGTAGTTGACGGCAACGTGTGCCCCTGCTGCGGCTAGCCCGACCGCCAGCCCCTGGCCAATCCCCTTGCTTGCCCCCGTTACCAGTGCCACCTTTCCCGAAAGTCTATCTTGCATATCAATACCCCAGTTGCCAGCGGCTGATTCCATTTCTATCCACTATCCACTCGTCACTATCCACTCTTATATCGATGCGCCGACCTCGGCTGCGACGCCGCGAATGAAGTCGCCCACTTCTTTATATTCCGGCTCGGTCGCCAGGTGCTCGATGATCAGCGGCATATCCGGCGACAACCGCTCGATGCGAGAAACGTAGGTGCGATAGTCCAGCACGCCCCGGCCCGGCAGTACCTCCTCAATGGCAACGGTGCGCGCGTCGAGCGCGAAGTGGATATCCTTGGCATGACAGGAGCGGATCCAAGGGCCAAGAATGTCGAAGCACCTGTTCAGCAGTTCGGTCGTCGCATAATAGATGCGCGGCTCGCGCACCGCGTTGGCCGGGTCGAGATGGACGGCCAGCCCAGGGTGATCGATCGTTTCGAGCAGCGTCAGGTAGATTTCCGGCCCGTCCAGCAAGGTCCAGGGCGACATCTCCAGCGTCAGCTTGGTGCGCCGCGGCTCGACCTCGGTCAGAACCTGCCGCACCCACTCCACAACCGCGTCGAAGCCCTCCTCGCTGAAGTTGTGCGGATGGTGCCCGACATGCGAATCCCAGTTGTCGCTGCCGTCATAGGAGCCGACGATCGTGGCGCAGCAGACGGCCTCAAGCTCGTCAGCCAGGGCGAGCGTCTCCGCGATCGTGTTCCGGTTCGCCCGTCGCTTGTCCGCGTCCGGGTGGAGCGGATTGAACCAGGCGGCCACCTCCCCGATCACGATATCGGCCTCGCCGAACGCCCGCTTGATGTCGCGAATTCGGTCTCGGTCGCCTATCGCCACCTCCGGGCAGGGCGCGGCCCTATAGCCCTGCCGCCGACACTCCGCCACATACGCATCAGGGTCCTCAGTCCCCAGGTAATCGCCAATCGTCGCCCCAAGCCTCATCGGAAAACTCCATTTCGTATCGCGTATCTCGTATTGCGTAACGGCATACGCAATGCAAAGTACGCAATGCAGTTCGTCAGCCCTTAATGCCGCTCATCACTACCCCTTGGATGAAGCGGCGTTGGGCAAAAAAGAACACGAGCATCGGCGGCAGTGTCATCAGCACGGAGACGGCCATGATGTGGCTCCACGCCGCCGGTTTTGCGCCCGCTTGCAGACGCAGCGCCTCCCATGTGCGGATGGCGATGGCCAACGTCTGCTTCTTTGGCTCGTTCAGGTAGATGAGCGGCGCAAGAAAGTCGTTCCAGTGCGCCATAAATGTGAAAATCGCGACCGCGCCCAGCACCGGATAAGAGAGCGGCAGCACGATGCGCCAATAGATGCCGAGCCAGCCGCAGCCGTCGATGCGGGCCGCGTCATCATACTCTTTTGGAATCGTGCGGAAAAACTGCCGCATCAGGAAGATGTAAAATGGCGCCTGACCCAGCAGAAAGGGCACGATCAGGGGCTTGCTCGAGTTCAGCCATTTCAACTCTTTGAACAGAAGGTACTGTGGAATCAGATAGACATGATAAGGGATCATCAGCGTGGCCAGCACCATGACAAAGAGGGCGTCGCGCAACGGGAAGCGGATGCGGGCGAAGGCGTAGGCCGTAAGGCTACAGGTGAACAGATGACCGACCATTGTGCCGGTCACGATAATCATGGTGTTCCAGGTTGAGCGCCAGAAGGGGAACGTATCCAGGACCTCCGCATAGTTCACAAATCGCACGGGCCGGGGAATCCATTGCGGCGGATAGGCAAGCACTTGGCTTTCCGGCTTGAGAGAACTGGACACCAGCCACAGCAGCGGCGCAATGAACAACACGCCCAATCCGAACAAGGCAAAATACAGCACGGCCCGCCCCGTGTACCGGCCCAGCAACAGCCCTGCATCCGATCTTCGATTCATGAGAGTCATAAGAGAACCCTGGCATACAGGTCGTTCTCAGTACCCGGTAACTGGTGCGACACCAAGGGGTTGACTAAGAACTCAAAACCAAAAACGGAAAACTGCCGTTCAAATTTCGTAATGGACCAGCCGCCCGGAGACTTTGAGGCTGAGATAGGTCAGGCTGAAGATAATTAAGAACAGCACCCAGGCCAGCGCGCTGGCATAACCCATCTGCAAGTAGGCCCAGCCGTGGCGATATAGATACAACACATACATGAGCGTGGCGTTCACCGGCCCGCCGCTGGTGATGATAAACACGCTGGTAAAGACCTGAAACGAACCGATTATGCCTATCATAAACATGAACAGCAAGGACGGCGACGTCATTGGCACTGTTATATTCCACAGCCGTTGCCACGCATTGGCGCCATCGATCTCGGCGGCATCGTACAGCGCCGTGGGCACGCCCTGCAAGGCGGCCAGGTAGACGATCATCCCCCCGCCGCTCACCCACAGATTCATGATGATGAATGTGCGCAGGGCCCACGTCGGGCTGCCGAACCAGTTCGGCCCTTTGATGCTTACCATCTTCAACAACAGGTTGATCAGCCCCGTTTCAACGTTGAACAGATAGGAAAAGAGATAGGCCGAGGCCACGATCGGCACCACCGCCGGCACATAGTATATGGTGCGCCACACCGACAGCCCGCGCACCTTCTGATTCAGCATCAGCGCCAATGCGTAGCCGATGATCACCTGCAGCGGCACTGACACGACGCTGTAGATTGCCGTATTGCCCAGCGATTTCCACATGAGGGGGTCCTGCAACAGGGACCCATAGTTGTCCAGCCCAGTCGCGACAGGCGGTTGAAGGATGTTATAGGTGGTGAAGGAGAGCCACAGGGAGTAGGCCAGCGGGCCGGCGACAAAGATCAGGAAGCCTGCCATGTAGGGGATCAGCGCCGCATAGCCAAACAGCATCTCATCACGGAGCAGCTTGCTTCCCCATGATGCGCGCCATTGAAGGCGAAATGTCTGCAACATGCTGTCCTCCGTGAAGGAGAGAGTGAAGAGAAATGAGGAGAGAGATTTTCACACTCTCCCCACTTCTCTCCTCTCACTCCTAGGACTTTGCGAGTTGCACATCGATCAGCGCTTTGGCATCGTCCATCGCCTGCTGCGCCGTCTTGTCGCCCACGAGAATGGCTTCGATCTCGGTTTTCACCGTATTGTCGACGAATCCGGCGTGGCGGCCGCGCGTGCCCGGCGCAAGCGCAAAGCCCTCAGTGGAGCGCTCGTCTTCTGAGAAGGCCGCGTAGCGGGACAGATAGACTTTCATCGCCTCCACGATGTGGGGATCGTCTTCCACCAGGCTCAGATGTGCCCCCGAGTTGTATGCCGGCAGGTTCAGCCAGGTCAGGTAGAGCTTCTGCGTGAAGTCCCAATCGGTCGTGAACGTAATCGCGATGTCCGCGGCCAGGTCGGCGTGCTCGGAGACCGGATTGGCGGTCACCATATCGGCCATAATCAGGTTTCTGCGCGCCTTGAAGCTGGGCAGCTGCGGCAGATGGAACATGCGCCAGTTGAATCCGGTCGCCTCGGGCGACTGGAAGCAGTTGTAGCACAGCCAGGAGAACTGGACAACGCCTTTCTGCGCGCGCCATACCCCCTCTTTGAAGGCCTGCGTCGCCCCCAGGCTAGGCGAAACCTCATACTCGATCACCCAGTCCGTGTACGCTTTGACGGCTTCCACGACCTCCGGCGAGTTGAGCAGGCACTCGGTCTCATCGAAGTCATACGAATCGAAGAAATCGCCCCCGTTCTCGAAAAGGCTCTGCTGATTGAGGCTGCCCCAGGTGGTTGCGCTGCCGTAGATCTCGATCTCGCCGGTGGACGAGCGTTTGGTGCAGGCCTCGAAGTTCTCGGTCAGCTTTTCGTAACTGAAGTTGTCGAACCCTTCTGTGCCCCAGAACGGCCATGGATGGGGCACGTCGAAGCCCTCCGCCTCGATCAGATCAAGGTTGACCGCGAAGCCCAATGGGAAGTTCAAGAACATCGGCAATCCGAAGATGTCCCCCTTGAAGGCCAGGCTGTCGATGTCCAGCGCCCACAGGTCCGGATCAATCTGGTTGCGCTCAAGCGCCGGGGCGAGCGGTTGGAGCAGGCCCGCTGTGTAGAAAGGCCCCACCTTGAGGATCGACGTCATCATCACATCGGGCGCAACATCGCCGGCAAACTGCGTCAGCAGCTTGTCGAAATACTCGCCCCAGGTGGCCGATTCCTCCGTGATCGTAACGTTATGCTTCTCTTCAATCAGAGGGATGCTGGGCGTGATCAACTCGCCCCACCAGTGGCTCAGCCGCAGCTCGACCGGCTCTGCCGACGGCGCCTCCGCCATCCCATCCGATTCGGTGCCGGCCATTGGCATCGCGCAAGCGGCCGCCATGACGCCCGCCGCGCCGACCGCTGAGAGATGCAGAAACTGGCGCCTGCTCAAAGTCCTTTTCTCTTCCATCTTTCTTTCTCCTTACGCACCTGAGGTGTTGGAAACAGAATGGTACCTTGACTTCACAACCTGGAACGGTTTCCCACTGCTATCGGCCATCCGGCTGCCGCGAAGTGTCCGAGCAGCCAGAATTGATGGTAGCCAGAATCTCGCCCTGCGCAGTCGCCATTCACGCCTTTTCTAATTTAGCACTGGTTCCCCTCTATTATATGGATTTGCTTGACGCCGTCAAAACGCTCTTTTTGGGCCTCTCTGGGTGCATCCGAGATTTTTGGGCGATGATGGCAGGAGCCGTTGCGTTGGCAGGTTGGCCTGACCTGTCGTTGACAGGAGGAAGAGATTCCCAGGCCTGGATAAGAACGTATTGACGGCGGGCTTGATGATTTCTTGTATTGGCGCGCCAATGGAAGACAAGTCCGCCAAGAAATCTTCAAAAGGATTGGTTGAATGCGCTACCGCTGCGCGCGTCCAGAGGGCACCCGAGCACGATTTTACTAAACGTTCAGGCAAAAATGTCCGCTTTGTCCGCTTTTACCCCCCCCCCGTTGCCCAAAAGAAGCAGGAATTGGTTGAAGTTCAGTGCGCTACCACTTCGTACTATGAGCGCGCATTGTTAAGATGCGCTACCGCTTCGCGCGCCCAGAGGGCACCCGAGCGCCGGATTGCGGTATGGGGGGCTGGGCGTGCGGTGGCGACGTTCCCAGTCGTGGAGGATTGTAGCACAGATGAGCGCATCGGGCAAGTCGGGGTGACGGACAATAATTCAGGATGCACCCCGGAAAGTTAGCGTCTTATGATTGGCTGGGTTGCTCATCAGGGGGTACAATTCAACGATGAACTCGAATGTTGCCATCGAACTGACGCATATGGCTGCCACCGGGGAAGCTGTCGGTCGCGACGAGGATGGTCGCGTGGTCTTCGTCCCCGATGCCATCACTGGTGAGACCGTTGACGTGGAGATCGTTGCCGAGGCGAAGCGTTGGCGGCGAGGCGTCCTGCGCCGCGTGCTGAAGGCCAGTCCGGATCGGATAGAGCCACCCTGTCCGCACTTTGGGCCGACCCAGCCGGTGACGAATTCCGATGGGCAGATTCTCAATCAGTCCTGGCGGCGCGCCGGCTGCGCCGGCTGTCTGTGGCAACACATCGACTACGAGCGCCAGTTGGCGCTAAAGCGGGAGATCGTGGTCGACATCCTGGCCCGCGAGGGACGCCCCGGCACGACGATGCAACAGAGCAAACAGATCGCCGAAAGGATGGTGGCGGAGGTGGTGGCCCTTGGGGCGCGCGCAGAGGATTCATGCAGCGCCGCGCCGCCCGTGCTGGATTTCGGCTTCCGCACACAGATGCGTTTCAACTTGGCGCAATCCGGCCAGTTGACCCTTGCGGCGCGCAACGGAGAGCGGCTGGCGGTCGACGCCTGCCCTCTCCATCATCCACAGCTGGCAGAATTTTACGCAGGATTTGGCGTTGATGGGAACGGGGAACATCCAGAAGAGAGCGACGAGGAGAGAGAGGTGCGCGATCCTCGCTCCTCACCGCTGCCAGTGGACCGCGTTACGCTGGCCGTGGGCGGCACAGAAGACGCCTTGAGCGACGCGTCCAAGGGGATGCTCATCCTGCATAGCAAACGCGACGACCCACCCGGCCTGGAACTGGACGTGCCGGTCAATGTCTTCCTTCTGCACGAGGGTGAAGAGTCGTCCCTGGAACTCCTTGTGGGCGATTGGCACTATGGCGTCCAAGTGGGCGGGCGTCGGTTGACCGCCTATCCCCCGGTTGGCGACGACCCAGGCGGCGGACATCTGCTGGCGGATGAGGTTCTGGCGGCTGTGGCGGCAGAACTGCTCGAACTGAAGACGTTCGAGCATCTTCTGGAGCTGTGGCCCGGCATTGGCGCGCGCGCAACCCTGTTGGCGGAGCAAGCCGCCACGGTCGTCGCCGTTGAAGAGGCGGAGTTGGCGGCGGCCGCCTTGCGGGTCAATCTGGCCGGGCTGGACAACGCCGATGCCTGGCATGGAGAGATGCTGCCAATGATTCGCAAGCTGCGCCGCGCCGAATACCAATTTGACGCCGTGCTGCTCACGCCGCCGGATGGGATTATCGAGCCGGAGCTGTTCTCCCTGCTCACGCGTATGCGCATCCGCCGTTGCGGCCTGATCACGGACGATCCTCTGCGCCTGGCGCGGGCGCTGGCGGACGTTAGCAAGGCCGGCTATCGTCTGGCGGCGGTGCAGCCGGTCGACCTTCAGCCCCATCAGCCGGGTGTGACGCTTGTTGCCCGTTTTGACAGAAAGTGAAACACCAGTGGTCAGTGGATGTTGCGCTATCCACGCATGAATAGGGAGTTTGCGTAGATGAACGATTCGATTCAGATTCGCACCCTGAAATCGGTTGAAGACTGCCGACGCGTGCAGGTGGTGCAAGACCTCGTGTGGGGCGGTGGCCCGGACGATACGATGGCGATCCACGTGCTGGTCACACAGTCCAAGAATGGCGGGCTTCTGCAGGGCGCATTTGTCAACGTGGGCGCGGAGGAGACCGGGGGCATGGTCGGATTCTCGTTCGGCTGGCCTGCTTTTGGCTGCGACAGTTCCGGTGAGCGCATGCTCAAATTTTGCAGCCATATTATGGGCGTGTTGCCCGCATGGCACGGGCGCGGCGTCGGACTGCGTTTGAAGCTGGTCCAGCGGGAGGAACTGCTGCGCCAGGGCTGGACCGACTGGGTTACCTGGACGTATGATCCGCTCCAGCGCGTGAACGGGCGGTTGAATATCAACAGATTGGGCGCCGTCAGCACAACCTACATACGCAATGTGTATGGTGAGATGACCGACAGCCTCAACGCAGGCGTGCCGACGGACCGCTTTCAGGTGGACTGGTATCTGGACAGCCCGCGGGTGCAGAACGCCCTCGCCCGTGTCGCGCCGTCTGCGTGGCCCGCGTCCGATCTGCAACGCGCCCGCACACGCCCGCTACGCGCCGGCGACACGTTGCGGGCGCCGCTCGGGCCGCCGCCATCGCCGGACGGTCGCCCGTATGCGCTGCCCCTGCCGGAGAATGTCGACGCTTTGCGCCAAGCCGGTGGCACGCTGCTGTACGACTGGCGCATCGTTGTCCGTCAGGCCGCCGAAAGCTGCCTGGCCGCCGGTTACGCGCTCGTGGACTGCATCCTGATCGAGGATGAGTGGCATTACATTTTCGCTTTACAGGACTGATTTCTGCCCAAGCGCCGTCCGTTTTGCAGCTTCGCGCGGGCAGCGTACTTTCAAGGGAGAATTGACTCATCTGTCTGTCTCCGGTATACTTTCCCTAATTGCAGGCAGAGGGAGTTTCTGCAGGACGTTCAAGCAACTGAAATTTCGGATGAGTCACAATTTCTGACCTTCCTTAACACAGAAAGGATCCCACATGTTTCAGGAAGCCATTGCCAAGCTGATCGCCAAGACCGCAGTCGAGACCGTCAGCGCCCACTGTGACGGCCCCTGCGGCGTCTACGACCCGGCCTCGGCGCGCATCGCCGCCGAAGCGGCTCTTTCGATGACCAAGAAGATCATTGCCCTCGGTCCGGCAGAGTCTGATAGCAACACGTATTCCCGCTTCGTCAGCATCAAGGAAGAGCAGGCGCACCTGGCCAAGACGGAGTTGCTCGTGCTGTGGACCGACTACTTCAAGCCGGAACATCTGGCGGACTGCCCGGACCTGCACGAAAAGTTCTGGAATGCGGCCAAGCTGTGCTCGGCTGTCAAGCAGGGCGTGGATGAGGATGCGGCCAACGATCTGATGGCGGCCATCGAGGACATTCACAATGTCTTCTGGGCCTCAAAGGGGCGGGAAGTGACCTACTACGTGGTCTCCTGAGCCTGGGCAAGCCAGTATCGGAAGGCGCGCGCAGGCTGTGCAGGAAAGTCGCCTTCAAGCTGTAATGTAGATAAAAACCTGACGGTCGGACTCCTCACAGGGTCTGGCCGTTTTCTTTTCGGAGACAGCGATGGAAGCGGAGTTGCCCCGCAGCGGCTGGCGGGAGATGGCGCTTTGGCTGATTCGCAGGCGGCGGCTCTTGCGCGTGATCGGCGATTCGATGACGCCGACACTGCCCGCCGGCGCGGTCGTGATGATGGATCCCCATGCCTATCGTATGCGGAGTCCGCGCGAGGATGAGATCGTTGTTACGCGCCATCCGCGTCAGGCCGCGATGCGAATCGTCAAGCGGGTGGCGGCGGTATACGAGAGCGATGAAGGGGAGGAGCGGGTCGTGCTCGCCAGTGACAACGCGGCGGCCGGCGCGGACAGTCGCGCCTTCGGCCCGGTGGCGGCGGAGCTAGTGCTGGGGCGGGTGACTAGTCGTCTGCGCTGAATAATCGGGACTGCGAGGGGAGACAGAGCGAGGCAACATGTTCTCTGAGCAATCTAAAGCCAGGACAGGAAAAAACAACCCCTGGGAAGTCCCAGGGGCAATAGATGTTTCATTACAGGAAGGCAATAAAAATTTGGGCGGCCGGAGTCCCTTGAGTTATGTTAGCTTCCTGTACAGATTAGAAGAATGTCCAACATTCTTTCAAAGTCCAATTCACATGCACAATAAGTAAGAAGAACAAGAACCTGTTTGAAACTTTCCAATAGGGGGCTTCTCGATCTGTGTTTCTTAACCTCAATTGCGTCCCCAAATTGAGAGAGAGCACCTGAATCGGAAGCTGTAATTTGCTCGACTTTTTCTGTTGTTACCTTCGGAACTTTCCCTTCCTTTACTTCTTCAATCTTTTCTGTCGTTACTTTCTTAACTTCATTTGCGATTACTACTTCAATTTTTTTTGTTGTTAAGTCAGTACATATATACATTGCCATTTATCGTTTACCTTTCAGAGACTCGATAAATGACCACCCTTATAATTATAGTATCACTGGTCTACCTAATTGTCAAATTTTGCATGCTGCGATTCAGCAATGAAGGACGAACACCTACCTGCGCTGGCGGGGGTCGAGCGCGTCGCGCAGGCCGTCGCCGATGAAGTTGATGCTGAGTATCGTCAGCGAGATGAACAGACCGGGCCAGATGACCAGCCACGGGTTCTGGGTGATGAAATCCTTGTTCTCGAAGAGCAGCCGCCCCCAGGTGGGCACATTGGAGGGGAAGCCCAAGCCGAGGAAGGAGAGCGCGGACTCGGTGAGAATCGCCGAGGCGACGCCCAGGGTCGCGGAGACGATAATCGGGCTGAGGACGTTGGGCAGGATGTGCTGCCAAAGGATCGTAGGCTGGCGCGTGCCCACGCTGACCGCGGCTTCGACGAACTCCTTCTCCTTGATCGAGAGCACGGAGCCGCGCACGACGCGGGCCGTCGGCATCCAGCCCAGGATGCCGATCACAACAACAACGAGGAGAAATATGCCCGGTTCCGGGCCGAGCATGGCCTTGAGCGTGTCCCGGAAGAGCATGATGATGACGAGAAGCAGGGGCAGGCCGGGCAGAGCCAGCATCAGATCGGTGAAGCGCATCAGCGGGTTGTCCAGCTTGCGGAAGTAGCCGGAGAGGACGCCGACGAGCGTGCCGAAGGTGATGGCCACGAACATGGCGACGACGCCGACCGCAAGCGAGATGCGTCCGCCGAAGAGATTGCGCGCCAGCGTGTCCCGTCCCAAATCGTCGGTGCCGAGCGGATATTGCACCGAGGGCCGTTGGTTGTCCGAATCGCGATCATCGACGATGAAGCTGTACTCAGGGTCCACCGTGTAGACGAGCGGACCGGCGAGCACGCCCAGAATCAGCAGCGTGAGCACAACGACGCCAAAGATAGCCAGTGTATGGCGGCGAAATCGCAGCCACACATCCCCCCACAGAGTGCGATAGCGGCGCTGTGGGAGTTCAACCGCCAGGTTGTCAGCGTTTGCGGTCTGCGTGCGGACAGCCATACTCACTCCAACGACGAGGAGAGAGAAAAGAGAGATTGGCACTCCTTCTCGTTTCTGACTCCTGACTCCTATCTCATCGAACTAAGTGACTGTCCGCAAATAACGTAGCGATTTCAATCGAGTTCAGACTGATTTGTCGAACAAAACCGCTGAATTGAAAACGGACAGTTACTAAGTGTAACGAATACGCGGGTCGAGCATGCCGTAGAAGATGTCGGCGATCAGATTGAAAACGACTATCAGGCAGGCGAAGATAAAGGTGACCGTCTGCACCAGCGGGATGTCGTTGAGTTCAATGGCGCCGATGAGCAGAGCGCCCAGACCGTTCACGCGGAAGATCTGCTCGGTGATGATTGCGCCGCTGAAGATGGCGGGAATGCCCAGCGCGATCAGGGTGACGACCGGGATCAGGCTGTTGCGCAGGATGTGGCGGATGACGACATAGCGTTCGTGGAACCCTTTGGCCGTTGCCGTGCGCACATAGTCCATCGGGATGTTGTCCAGCATCGACGAGCGCGTAAAGCGGGCCAGCGTCGCCGCCTGGAAGAAGCCGAGAACCGCCACCGGCATAATGCTCTGTTTGATCTGCTGAACAAAGCTGGACCAGTCCACAACCTGTAGATTCGTGTCGTAGATCATGGGGAACCACTTCAGCTTGACGCTGAACAGCAGGATCATCAGGAGGCCGGTAAAGAAAGTCGGGATCGAATAACCGATGAGCGAGACGAAGGTCCCGGCCTGATCGAAGATCGAGTACTGGCGGATGGCGGAGACGACGCCGACGGGCACCGCGATCGCGATCGCGACCAGATAGGCCAGCCCCACGACCCACAGCGTCTGCGGCATGCGTTCCAGGATTATATCCATCACCGGTGTGCCGCGACTGCCCCAGGAGGTGACGCGTAGGCGCTTCTCCGAATCGCCGATCTGAATATCGAACGCCTTCTCGATCAGCGCCAGCGGCTCGTTGACAAAGAACTGGCGCATCCACAGCGAATACTTGACCGGCAATGGTTCATCGAGTCCCATCACCTTGCGGATCTGCTGGCGGACCTCCGGGCGGATGGTTTCGGGCAGCGCGCTCGTCGGGTCGCCGGGCGCGAGGTCCAGTACAGCAAAAACAATAAAGCTGATGGCGATGAGAGTCGGTATGATTGTGAGGACGCGACGGACAAGATATTGACCCAAGTTGGAGGAACTCGTTTCTGTTGCAAAGTCGGGACGCGGATCAAACCGCGCCCCGACTATTGTTTACACGTTCAAGATATGTTGACAGGGATTAGCGATTCCATTCGGCGATATTCCACATCTCGCTGTCCCAACCATTGATCCAGATACCCTGGAGCGTGTTCACGTGGGCGGAGACTTCGCCGCGGTAAACCAGCGGGATCTGGTAGTTGTTCTGCACATTGATATCGTTGAGCCGTTTGACCAGCGCCTCGCGCTCGGCTCCGACCGGGGTCTGGGTCAACTGCTCAAACAGCGCGTCATATTCGGCGTTGCAACCGCGGAAGATGTTGCCTCCGCCCCACGCGTTCTCCCGCACCGGGATCTGGCTGCAGATCCACTCGGAGAGATGCTGCTGCGGGTCGATGCTGGGGCCGGTGGTGTACATCTGCAAGTCGGTGTAGAACTTCTGGTAGGTGTCGGGGCTGTTGGGATCGCCGCCGAAGAAGACGCTGGCAGAGTGGTTGATCAGTTCGGTCTCGATCCCGATCTGGCTCCACCACTGGCGGATGAGCGCCTGCGTCTTCTGGCGCACAGAGTTGGTGGAGGTCTGGTAAGAGATTTTGAGAGGCATGCCGTTGTATTCGCGGATGCCGTCACCGTCGCTGTCTACGACGCCGTTCTCGTCCAGCAACGCATTCGCACCATCGATGTCTTGGGTCAGGCAGCTGTCGTTGGCGGTTGACAGGTAGTGCAGCGGGGCCGGGATCACGTTGCAGATGGCCTGGCCGGCAAAGCCGTAGAGCTGCTCGGCGATGAGATTGCGATCAATGGCCATCGACATCGCCTGCGGAATCGGAGGGAATGACAGGAACGGATGGGGGTTGTCGCCATCCATGTACACGGAGCGGTCTTCTCCCAGTTCTGGGTCAGGGTTGGTCTGGTTGACGAGGATGCGCTCAACATTCCCTGCAAAGGCGGCCACCACAATGCCCAGCCCGGCCGCTTCCATATCGCGCAGAATGTCCGGCTCTACCTGGAGATTCCAAGCGTAGTCGGCTTCTCCAGTTTCCAGCACGGCGCGGGCGGCTGAAGCGGCATCGCCGCCGCCCTTGAAGACCACCGTATCGAAGTAGGCCGGTTCCCCGCGGTAATACGGGTTGCGCTCGTAGACGACCACATCGTTGACCTTGAAGTCGATGATGCGGTAGGGGCCTGTGCCCAGCGGAGCCGTGTTCTGCTCATTGCAGGTCTGGGCGGCCGCGCCAATGCAGTCGGCAAACTGTGCGCTGCTGATGATCGGCGTACCGGCGCCGACGAAGGCGTTAAACGGGTAGGGGCTTGGCGAGTCGAAGGTGATCTTGATCGTGCGCGCGTCGAGGGCCTCCACGGCTTCGATGCCCAGGAACGCCGCGCTGGAGGTGCAGCCGGTCGCCTCCTCAGAGCAGTATTGCCAGGTGAACACGACATCCTCGGCTGTCAAGTCACTGCCGTCCGACCACTTCACGCCTTGCTTGAGCGTCCAGGTGATCGACATCAGGTCTTCGGCAATGCCGCCGTTCTCAATCGTCGGAATCTCCGCGGCCAGCTTGGGCACCATCGCGCCATCCGGGTTGAAATTGGCCAGCGGTTCGAGTGTGATCGCGCTGGCGTCCCGATCCTTCGTGCCGCCGGACAGGTACGCACTGGGCAAGGAGGAGGCCTGCCAGTATAGGATATTCAGAACTTCTCCTTCTTCCTCCATCTCTTCTTCAGCCGGCATCGCCTCGCCGCCGGTCGGCGCGGCTGCCGGACAAGCTGCCAGCATAAAGGCCATCGCCAGCATGAGGGCGATGATGCGCAAGGATGAACTGTGCCTTTCCATTATTAACAGCTCCTTTTTTCAATTGGATGTGGTGTAGGTTGTACGTCTGATGCAGCGTTATTTATAGCGTGAGCGCTTCACAAGATACGGGATATCGGAGCAAAACGGAGCAGTAGGTGTCTCCGAGACAATCGGCTGCCAAGGGGGAGTTGAATCGGCCCGAAAAGGTCAAGAAAACTGCCCGCAGGATGGCGGGATCGACTGTTCGGCAGGCGACTTCCTAATCCTATCACTCTTTCACAATGGATACAAAGTGGATTCAGAAATGCGAGGGATGTCGGGCTATCCATCGGCTGTAAGCTGTTCGCTGAATCGTTGCAGCCCTGCCGTAACCCGCGGCGGCATCTGGCGCGTGCGGGAATTGAGGAACGCCAGGATGCGATCCGGCGGGACGCCCTCGTCGGCGGCTCTCTTCAGGCTGCGGCGGTTGATCTGGTAGACGAAGCGGGGGTAACTGGCCTGCCAACTGCTGAATCGCTCAACGCGAAAACGGTCCATCAGCGGCGTGCCCGGCGGTAGCTGAACCGTGAAATCCTCCTCGACAACGATGGCCGGCCGGCGCGCTTCATTCGGCTGGGCGCTGTCGTGGCCCAGCCAGCGTGCGCCCCAGCCGCTGAGCGAAAACAGCAGATCGTCCCCGGCGGACGGCTCGGCCAGGTCCATAGCCGACAGCCAATAGAGCGGCCCGTTCAGCAGGAAACGCAACAGAACGCCGTCCACCTGGTCCCAGTGTTCGAAACCGCGCAGGAAGTCATGCGTAGTTTCATCGCGGATGTACCAGCTGTCGTAGTCACCGGTAGGGCGTTGAAAATCGGGGAGGGTCTCTTTTATGGCGTTGATGACCTCGGCCTGGCTGTACCACGCGCCGGGCTGTAGCCGGCCCAGGAGTTGCAGAACGACCTCCCGCGTCAGGAGAGGATTGTTCTGCCAATCGCCAGCGGAGCAGTCAAGCCCTGGAATCCGTTCCAGATCATTCCATTCGGAGGAGGTGCGCCACGCCTCCCAGAGAGTAAAGCGTTGCTCTGGCCGCGTCTGTTCCAGGAAGGCGTAGACCCGATTGCCAGTCAGGCGCACGCGCTCATCGTCTGTCCGGCGCAGCCATCCCAGCCGCTTTGCGAGGTGCAGGAGCAGCGCCAGGCGGATCTCAGCGATGTTGGCGGCGGCGTCCGGCGCGACGAAAGGAGAGACGAATCCATTAGCCGACTGGAGGCGCATCATCAGCCGGTCGATGTCATCCGGGTCCGGGGCGCCTTCAGCTTGCAAGCGCAGCCCTTCGGTATGCAGAAATCCCAACAGTGTACCGGCGTCTTCGAGAAAGGCGTCCTCAAGGCGCAGCATTCGGGCGGTCGGAGGAGGCGGAACCGGCACTGCGGCCAGCCCCTGCTCGCCATCGGCAGTTGTCGGCTGCGGTAGCCAGGGCAGGATGTCGCTGGGGATGTAGACGATGGTGTGGGCATTCTGACCGGCGCCCTTAAAGCCGCGGCCGATCAGTCCATAGTAATAGAGAAGCTCGGCGATGCTCTCCGGCGTGTTCCAGGGCTGTTCGCGCTCCAGCCTGGCCGGGCCCATCTGGCGTATGCTGCCGAATTCGCGGCTGAACTGCGCCTCGCGCAACTCGCCGCCCTCGGCAAGCAGGAGGTCCAGAGCCGACCTGGCCTCGGGGTAGGAATCGGTGATTTCCTGGAAAGCCATCAACACAGATGTGGGATCGGTGATCTGGCCGCCCAGACTGTCGATCATCGCCCTTGCGTTTTTTTCCTCATCCAGGAAAGCGCCGCGCAACTCTGCAATCACATGCAGAAGAATCTCCGGGTATTCGGCGATCATCAGGCTGGTTTGCGGCATCTCCGATTCCCTGCTCGTCCGTTGCCCAGTTGTTCAAAAACGGGAGTAGGCAACGGCCAAATCCGTCAGTCTGACGGCGCTTTGCTGCTGCTGCCGCCTGCTCAGACTTGGCGCACTGTCCCACTGCTCGGGTGCGCTCAGTCTTTGTCAAACTTGACGATTTGTCGAGTCTTGCCCGAAAGGGCAACTGTGTGAGAAAATGTCAGACAACGATAAGATGAGGCGGCCTTTTGTGACTGTTGCCTTTCCCTGGCGGGTTGTCGCCGACCGCGGCAGTTCGAAAGTCATGTGGCAACCCGAAGACGAGGCGACAGTCAGACAGAGATAGGAGGTCTGTTGAAATGACCCGAAATTCATCCTCTGTACCCCAAAGCAACGGCTGGAGCTTTACCGATATTTTACGCGATCTGGCGGTAGTCTGGCAACTGATGGGGGATCCACAGGTATCAATCCTGCTCAGACTGGGTTTGCCGGTGTTCACGATACTCTATCTGATTTCGCCGATCGATCTTTTGATTGGCCCAGTCGACGATATCGCAGTCTTCCTCCTGGCGAGCCGCGTGTTTGTTCAGTTGGCGCCCCAGGCGGCGGTACGGCGTGCGTTGGTGCGTCTCGGCCGCATCCCCCCGGATGAGCCGGATCGGGAGGTCTGGGATATCTGGGACGAGGACGACAAGACGATCCCCGGAGAATGGCGTCACGTTGATGAATAGTAGTCAACTCTGCGCCAACCACAGACTATGCCTGATACCCTGCATGAACAGATTGACCGTACGGTTGACCGCCAGCGGCTGATCGACACCGCGGTGGCGCTGATCGAAGTGCCCAGCCCAACGCGCAGCGCGGGCGCGGCCGCGGACCGGCTGGCCCAGATTCTGGCCGATGACGGCTTTCCCGTTCAGCGGCACGACGCCGACTGGCCGCAAGCTCCGGTCGTCGTCGCGACGCTGGAGAGCGGCAGGCCGGGGCCTACACTCCAATTCGACGGCCATCTGGATACGGTGCATCTGCCCTTTGTGCCGCCAAGGGTGGAGGACGGCACGCTCTATGGTTCCAGTTCTGCGGACATGAAGGGCGGCATCGCGGCCTCGTTGGAAGCGCTGCGCGTGCTGCGGACGCTGGACGCACTGCCCGCTGGCAGAGTGCTGTTCACGGCGCATGACCATCACGAGGGTCCATGGGGAGATGGCCGACAAGTGCGCGCCATGGTCCGCGAAGGGCTTGTCGGCGATGCCGTGCTGCTGCCGGAGTACCTGACGGGCACTATGCCGGTGGCGGGTCGAGGCGTGGCGATCTTCAAGGTGACGATTCGCCGCGAGGGCGCGCCGGTGCATGAAGTGCAGCGTCCTCCGGGTCTGCCCGACGTGGTGGCGGCCGGCGCGCACCTGGTGATCCGCATGCGCAAGTGGCACGAACAGTTGAAGCAGAACTGCCATCCCTACGCGGGCCACGACTCCACCTTCGTGGGCAGCGTTCAGACCGGCGAAATTTACAACCAGTCGCCGACGGAGTGCGTCGTGGAGGGCACCCGCCGCTGGATTTCGCCCGGTAGCGGCGCGGCCGTGAAGGCCGAGTTTGAGCAGTTGCTGGCCGAACTCGCAGACGCAACCGGCACCGAGATCGAGCTTGACTTTATCGAGCAGGGCGAGGCCTACCAGATCGATGCAGATGTCCCGATTGTGCGTGCGTTTCAGCAAGCCCACACAGCTGTAACCGGCTCGCTGCTGCCCTTGGGGCCTAAGCCTTTCGCGGACGACGGCAGTATCTATGCTTCGATGGCTGGCATCCCCGCGCTGACCCACGGACCTGCGGCCACGGGCGCGCATACTCTGCATGAAGCGGTGCCGGTGGACGAGTTGGTGCGCGTCGCCAAAGTCTACGCGCTCACCGCGGTTGGGTACTGCGGCGGGGCATAGATACGCTTACGCGCAGAGTGCGAACAGTTCTCTCTCCTCACTTCTCAGTGACAGGCAGCTTATTCAAGCTCGCCGCGACGCGGAATTGACGCGGCCGCGCCCGGTCTGGTAACACAGAGCGCAGCCGCCTTGGTCGCCATGGTCAGGGCATGCGCTGTCGACTCCCCGGCCATCAACTCTGCCAGAAAGTAGCCGATGAAGGTGTCGCCGGCGGCGGTCGTGTCCACCGCCTCGACCGCTTGCGCAGGGGTCTTGATGCGCTCCCCGTCGCGGGCATAGAGGGAACCGTCTCCGCCGAGGGTGAGCAGGATCGCCGCACGGGGAAAGCGGCGTTGGAGCGTCTCCACAATGGATGCAGCCGAGACAGGCCCAGAGGCCGTCCCGATCCCGGCCAGGGCCGCCGCTTCGGTCTGGTTGATCACAAAGAGAGAAACGCCATCCAGCGGGTAGCCCTGTACGTCCGGCGTCATGGGCGCGGGGTTGAAGGCGACGGAAAGCCCGCGCGCGGCCGCGGCGTGCAGAATGTCCGGCATGGCGCTGATCTCGTTCTGCAGCAGCAGCCAATCCCCTTCCCCGAACTGCGCCAGCACGCGCCGGGCATCCGCCGCGCTGATCGTCAGATTGGCCCCGCCGTAGAGGAGTATCGCGTTTTCGCCGTTGCGGTCTACCTGAATGATTGCGTGCCCGGTGGGTAGATCGCCCACCGTGACATGTCCCACGTCCACGCCCTGCGCGGCCAATTCATCCCGCAGCCAGACACCCTCAGGACCAATCCGCCCCGCGTGGAACACCGGCGCGCCGGCGCGGGCCAGAGCCACCGACTGATTGGCCCCCTTGCCGCCCTGAAAGCGGCGATACTCTGTGCTGGGCAGCGTCTCGCCCGGCCGCACGAGATGCTCCACCTGGTAGACGTGATCGATGTTGAGGGAACCGAAAACGAGAATCGACATGGTTGAAGTGGCGAGTGGATAGGGGGCGCTCACGACCCGCTGCTTTGATGAATCGTTCGGTTGTAAACTACGTCCACCAGAGCGCCGGGAACGATTCATCAAATTGTAACATCGGAAAATCGGGAGCCAAAAGAGCGTCCTATCTCCGCCTCCTGTGCTATAATGCCCGCAAGCTTTTCGTCAGTGGTCCGTGGCGGGTGACTTTTGCGCTGGTAACGGATCACTGTTCTGTAGGTTCCGGCCTACGGCAAGTGCGCAAACTGCTGCGGTCGCCTCAGGCCGGACCAAAGGAGTGATCTGTGCGCCCCTCTGCGTTACTCGCTGCCGCCCGCGGCGAGCAGCCCGCCGATCTGTTGCTGCGCAACGGGCGTGTGGTCAATGTTCTGTCGGGTGAGGTCGAAGAGGCGGACGTGGCGCTGTTCGGCGGGCGCATTGCCGGTGTCGGGGCAGGCTACACGGCGGGAGAAACGGTTGACTTGCAGGGCGCGTTCATTGCGCCGGGTCTGATCGACGCGCACGTTCACATCGAGAGCAGCCTGTGCCTGCCTGCCCAATTCGCTGCCGCGGTTGTGCCTCGGGGCGTGACGACAGCCGTAATTGATCCACACGAGATCGCCAATGTGGCCGGAGTGGACGGCGTGCGCTTCATGGCCGAGAGCAGCCGCGGCCTGCCGTTGCAAGTTGTAGTCATGGCCCCCTCAGCCGTGCCAGCCACGCACATGGAGACCAACGGCGCGGCCCTTTCCGCAGAGGAGTTGGCCGCGCTGCGGGCGGAAGGGACAGTCTACGGGTTGGCGGAACTGATGAACTTTCCCGGCACGGTTCTAGGCGACCCCGATGTGCTGGCCAAGATCGCTGCGTTCAGCGAACGGCCTGTGGACGGCCACGCGCCGACGCTGAGTGGGCAGGCCCTCAACGCCTACGCGGCCGCGGGCGCGGGCAGCGATCACGAATGCGCGACGGTGGCGGAGGCGGGGGAGAAGCTGGCGCGGGGCTTCTATATACTGATACGCGAGGCGACCAACGCGCACAATCTGCATGAACTGCTGCAGCTGGTCAACGAGCGCAACAACCGTCGCATCTGTTTCTGCACCGATGATCGCATCCCCAGCGATCTATTGACGCAGGGCAGCATCGACTATATGCTGCGGGAGGCGATCGCCTTCGGCATCGAACCGATTACGGCCTTTCGCATGGCCACGCTCAATAGCGCCGAGTGGTTTGGACTGCACGATCGCGGGGCGATAGCGCCCGGGCGCAGGGCCGATCTGTGGGTCTTCGACGACCTGCACGCGCCGACGGCCCGCCAGGTCTATAGCGGTGGACAGCTGCGGGCTGCCGACGGTCAACTGATGGATGAAGCCAGCTTGGCGCGGCCAGAGGTTCCTGCGTCGGTCGCTTCGTCCGTCAAGGTGGCGTGGGATGCGTTCGATCTGCGTATTCCCGCGGGCGGCGCGCGGATGCGGGTCATCGGTTCGCTGGAGAACCAACTGCTGACAGAGGAGCGTATTCTGGCGGCGCGCATCGAAGACGGGCAGGCCGTGGCTGATCCAGAGCGGGACATGCTGAAGATGGCCGTCATCGACCGGCATACGGCCAGCGGGTCAATGGGTCTGGGATTCATTCAGGGTTTCGGTCTGCGGCGCGGAGCCATCGCCGGTACGGTTGCCCACGACCATCACAATTTGGTCGTGATCGGCGCAGACGACGGATCGATGACGACTGCAGCCAGAGCGGTGGCCGCGATGGGGGGCGGGCTGGCGATTGCTGATGGTTCGGAGGCGCTGGCGACACTGCCCCTGCCGGTAGCCGGTCTGATGAGCGACCAGCCGCTGGGCACTGTCCGCGCCCAATATGACAGGCTGCTGGACGCGGCGCATGAGTTCGGCTCACTCTTCCATGACCCGTTCATGGCGATGAGTTTCATGGCGCTGGAAGTGATCCCAAAGCTGAAACTGACAGACCAGGGACTGGTGGATGTAGAGGCGTTCGACTTCGTGGACCTGTTTATCGACACGCAGTGAATTCAGACCATTGCTTATCATCTATATGTCGGAGTCGCTACGCAATACTCAGTACGCAATACGATTTCAATGAGGCACAATCCAATGTTCGAATCGATCACCCCTGCTCCGCCTGATGCGATTCTGGGGTTGACGGAAGCATTTCAGAATGACCCGAATCCGCGCAAGATCAATCTTGGCGTAGGCGTCTATAAAGATGAAAAAGGACAGACTCCTGTCCTGGCCTCTGTGAAGGAAGCCGAACAGAGGCTGCTGCGGTCCGAGGCGACGAAGAGCTATCTGCCGATCGATGGGCTGGCGGCCTACGCGGCTGCCTGCCAGCAACTTGTCTTTGGCAGCGAGCACGCCATAGTCAGCGACGGGCGGGCGGCCACGGTGCAGACGCCCGGCGGCACCGGCGCACTGCGCGTGGCGGCTGACTTTGTGCGGCGGATATCCCCCCAGGCGACAGTCTGGCTGAGCGACCCGACCTGGCCGAATCATCCGAACGTGTTCGGCAGCGCCGGCCTGCAAGTTGCCTCCTATCCCTACTTTGACGCCGACAGCGACGGCGTGGACTTCGACGGCATGATGACTGCGTTGGAGACGATCCCCGCCGGGGATCTGCTGCTGCTCCACGGCTGCTGTCACAATCCCACCGGCGCCGACCTTTCGTCGGTGCAGTGGCGGGCGGTCGCTGCCGTCTGTGTCGAGCGCGGCATTCTACCACTGCTGGATTTCGCCTACCAGGGCTTTGGCAACGGGCTGACGGAGGACGCAATCGGTGTGGGAATCATCGCCGATCATTGCCGGGAGCACCTGGTGGCCAGTTCCTTTTCAAAGAATTTCGGCCTCTACAATGAACGGGTGGGGGCTTTGACGCTTGTGGCCGCCGATGCGGATGCGGCCTCGGCTGCTCAGAGCCATCTGAAGGTCTGTGTGCGCACCAACTACTCGAATCCGCCCGCCCATGGTGGACAGATCGTGGCGACGATTCTGGGCGATCCTGAACTGCGTCAGCGTTGGGAAGCGGAGTTGGCGGAGATGCGCAATCGCATCAATGACATGCGGCATCTGTTCGTCGAAACGCTTGACGAGCAGGAAATCGGCCGCGACGTCTCGTTCATCGCCCGTCAGCGTGGCATGTTCAGTTTCAGCGGTCTGACGCCGCCGCAGGTGCAGGCGCTGCGGGAACGCCATTCTGTCTATATCGTAGGCTCCGGGCGCATCAACGTCGCGGGGATGACGGCGGCCAATATGGACGATCTGTGCGCGGCGATTGCTGACGTGTTGGAGTGAGGGCCGCTGATTCTGAACTTACCGGAAGAAGGGAAGGAACCTGATCGTGTTTTCATATTCACGTGGCTCAGACGCCCCCCAGATAAGCTGTAGTTCCGAAATCGTCTCCTGCAAGGACATTCTTGGATTGAGTACAAAAACTGCTGGCGCAGTACCGCTCTGCGTGATGTGATCGTGAATGTGTTTGGGCATGGATGCCCGGTTGTTTGTGACCAAGGCAAATCTGTTCTCTGCGCACCATTCCAGGATGACGGGATCGGGGGTGCCGTCCTGTGGCGCGCAGGGATCACCGACACGCCACACCGTCATTTCTGGCTCTATCCGGAGGAGTGCGTTACGCAGAATCGGGTTTACGTTTTCATCTAGCAAGTAGCATAACTGGATCATGTCACGTCGGTCCGGGCGGCAATCCGACGGAGCCGCGCAATTACGGGCGGAAGATTTTTCTCTTGCTCACGTCGCATTCTCTCGCCATGTTGAAGCCAGTCCACCAGATATGCTTCGACTTTCTCTCGATTTTGCAGATAGTAAAGAATCGTCGCGTAGACCTGTTCCAGATTGATGGAGGGATAGGTGTCGGCGATCTGCTCAGCCGTCCGGGAGCGATAGATGTAGTCGTAGAGGACCGTCTCGATGCCCACGCGCGTGCCGGCGATGCGGATGTCATCGTCACTCAGAAAGTTAAAGTAGTGTTCGATTCCCATATTGGACTCCTTTCCATATCAACCGCAAGTATACCACACCAGGCAGGTGACTCCTGATGAAACCGCTCTCTCGACTGGTCGAATCGGTGCCGGGCAGCCCGACGACATTGATGATGCAGAAAGGCCGCGAACTGGCCGCGCAGGGTCTGGACGTGATCAATCTGGCCGGGGGGGAGCCGGATTCCGACACGCCCAAACATATTCAGCAGGCGGCTTTCGATGCAATCGCGGCCGGCGACACGCACTACCCGCCCCCCTTTGGCAAGCCGGAACTGCTGGAGGCGATCTGCGCCAAGCTGGAACGGGAGAACAATGTGCAGGCCGTCCCGGAGCAGTTGCTGGTTACGCCGGGCGGCAAGTGGGCGATCTATACGGCCTTGGCCTCGCTGCTCAACGACGGCGACGAGGTGATGATTCTCGACCCGGCCTGGGTGAGCTACGCGCCGATGGTGCGGCTGAACCGGGGCGTACCGGTACATGTGCCTCTGCCTGCTGCGGACAGCTTCCGCGTGCGCGCCGCGCAGTTGGAGGAGCATGTCAGCGAGAAGACTAAGCTGCTCATGATCTGCTCACCCAGCAACCCGACCGGCCGTGTGCTGACGCAGGAGGAACTCGACGACATTGCCCGTGTGGCGCAGCGGCATGACCTGTACGTCCTCAGCGACGAAATCTACGAGCACATTCTCTACGACGGCGCGCGCCACCGTGCCATCGCCAGTATGCCGGGGATGGCCGAACGCACCATTATCATCAACGGCTTCAGCAAGAGCTACGCTATGACCGGATGGCGGCTGGCCTGGCTGGCGGCCCCACTGCCGGTCGCCAAACTGGCGCGCACTTACCAGACCCAGACCGTTACTTCGGCCGCCAGTTTCTCGATGGTGGCCGCCGCCGCCGCCCTCAACGGCTCCCAGGACTGCGTGCATGAGATGGTGGCCTCATATGCCTTGCGCCGCAACTTCATGCTCGACGCGTTGGAGGAGATCCCCGGCATCAGCAGCAGCCCGATCGAAGGCGCGTTCTACCTCTTCGCCAATTTCACACAGACGGACAAGAAGAGCCTCGAAATCTCGCAGATTCTGCTGGAGGATGGGTTGATCGCCTCCACGCCGGGCATCGCCTTTGGCGAAGCTGGCGAAGGCTACGTGCGCTTCAGCTTTGCCACGGGCATGACCGACCTGGAAAAAACCGTCGAACGTTTAGCCCGCCTCGTGCCGGGTCTGTGAGAGCCTCAATGGATATTACTCCCGTTCAGTATTTGCTCGCGATTCTGGCCGGTATCGTTGCCGGCATCATCAACACGTTGGCTGGCAGCGGTTCGGCGGTGACGCTGCCGATGCTCGTCTTTCTGGGTCTGGACTCCGGCGCGGCCAACGCGACCAATCGGATCGGCGTGATCGTGCAGAATGTGGTCGGGATTACGACCTTCGCCCGTAGCGGACGCATGCAGTTGCGGGGCAGAGATGCAGGAAAGCAACTGCCGGAAAGTATTCTGGACGTCGACTCCCTGCGCTACGGCCTCTGGTTGAGCGCGGCGGGCATGCCGGGCGCGCTGGTCGGCGCGTATGTGGCGACGCGCCTGGACAAGGACGCCATGAATCTCGCCATCGGCGGCATGTTGATTATCGTCCTGGTGACGATCTTCTTCAATCCGACCAAATGGCTGCGGGAAAAGTCGGATGTGCGCAAGGAGAGGCCGCAACTCTTTGTGCTGGTCCTGTTCTTCGCTATCGGCATCTATGGCGGTTTCATTCAGGCCGGTGTAGGCGTCTTTCTGGTGACGGCGCTCGTGCTGGGCGTAGGCTACACGATCGTCCACGCCAACGCGGTCAAGTTGATCTTTGTGCTGGCCCTGAACATCGTCGCCTTTGCCGTCTTCATCTTGTCGCCGCTGGAAATCAATTGGGGCATCGGCGCGCTGATGGCTGTGGGTCAGAGTATCGGCGCTTGGGCCGCGGTGCGCTTCGCCGTCAGCGTGAAAGACGCCAACCGCTGGGTGCGCTATCTTCTGATCGTCGTCGTGATCTACTCGATTCTTCGCTTCTTCGGTCTGCTGGATCTGATTACCGGCCTGCTGTGAGGCGTTTCAGTCTCTTGTTAGCGAAGAACTGACTGCTGACACAAGTAGCTACAGGAGTACCCCTGATGAGCGGATCTATCAGCCATGTGACCGTCATCGGCGCCGGTACGATGGGCGCGGCCATAGCAGGTCACCTGGCGAATGCCGGTATCTCCTCCCATCTGTTGGACCTTGCGCCGGAAGAACTGACGCCGGAGGAGCGTGCCAAAGGGCTGTCGTTGGATGACCGCGCGGTGCGCAATCGCATTGGCCAGGCCGGATTCGAGCGCATGACACAGGCCAAACCGGCCAATCTCTTCACACCGGAACAGGCCGAACTGATCACCCTGGGCAATATCGAGGACGATCTGGAGGCGGCGGCCGCGCGGAGCGACTGGATTATCGAGGCCATCGTCGAACGGCCCCGCCCGAAGCAGGCGTTGATGGCGAAGTTGGAGGCCGTTGCGCCAGCCGATGCCATCATCAGCACCAATACGTCCGGCATCCCCATTCACGTCATCAGCGCCGGTCGCGGCCAGGCCTTCAAGCGGCGCTTTCTGGGTACTCATTTCTTCAATCCCCCCCGCTATCTGCGCCTGCTGGAGCTGATTCCCAGCCCGGAGACGGACCCGGGAATCGTCGAGCGCATGAAGGCATTCGCCGAGAAGCGGCTGGGCAAGGGCGTCGTCCTCGCCAAGGACGTGCCCAACTTTGTCGGAAACCGCATGTTCAGTTACATCATCAGCAGCCTGTTGGAGTTCGCCATCGCCAACGGCTACACCGTCGAGGAGGTAGACCGGCTGACCGGCCCGCTGATCGGACGCCCCAAGACGGCAACATTCCGTCTGCTGGATGTGGTGGGCGTCGACGTGGCCGCGCTGGTGGGCGAGAATCTGTACGAACTGACCCCGGACGACACGGATCGGGATATCCTGCGCGGGCCGCTGGGATTGGCCGTTCTCGGCACGCTGCTCAAGAACGATCTCCTCGGCGCAAAAAGCGGCCAGGGCTTCTACAAGACCGTCCGCGATGGGCAGGGCAGAAGGAGTTTCTGGGGGCTGGATCTGCAAGCGGCTGCCGAGGGCAGATTGGACTATGTAGAACCGGTTCGCCCCAGCTGGGCAAGCGTCGACGCAGTGAAGGGCGAGCCGCTGCCCGAACGCCTGCGCCGTCTGGCCGCCTCACCTGCCGTCGACGATGACGCCCGCGCCCTGCTCTGGCACACGCTCAGCCGCACGCTGGCCTACGCCTCGAAGCGTCTGCCGGAGATCGCAGACAGCCCCAGAGATATCGACAACGCCATGAAGTGGGGCTTCGGCTGGGAGATGGGGCCATTTGAGACTTGGGACGCGCTGGGCGTAGCCGCGACCACGGCTCGCATGGAGGAGGATGGGCTGACGGTCGCCCCCTGGGTGCAGGAGATGCTTGACGGAGGTGATAGCGCCTTCTACAAGGTTGAGGAAAGTCCTGACGACGGGGCAACAGCTGCCCGACGGCTGGTGTACAATCCACAGAGCGGCGAGTATGCGGCTGCCGACGAGAGCGAACATGTGGTGAGCGTCGCCGCTCTCGGGCGCGGCCGGGGCGCGCTGGCCGAGAACGACTCAGCCAGCCTGCTGGATATGGGCGACGGCGTGCTGCTGCTGGAGTTCCATACCAAGATGAACGCCCTGGACATGGAGATCGGCGCAATCGCGAATGCGGCTGTCGAACGACTCTACGGGGACGCCACCGGGCTGGTGATCGGCAATCAGGGGGGCAACTTCAGCGCCGGCGCAAACCTCTTTCTGATCGGGACGCTGGCCCAGTCCGGTCAGTCTGACCAGATGGACGCGGCCATAAACAGCTTGCAACAGATGATTCAGAATCTGCGCGTCGCGCCCAAACCGGTGGTGGCCGCGCCCTATCAGCTCGCCCTCGGCGGCGGCTCGGAAGTTACGATGGGCGCCGACCGGATCGTGGCGCACGCCGAGCTATACATCGGCCAGGTGGAGGTGGGGGTCGGTTTGATTCCGGCGGCAGGGGGCTGCAAGGAACTGGTGCGTCGCCTGGTCAATCCCCACATGCAGGAGCAAAACGCCAACCCCGCCGCCCATCTGCAGCAGGTCTTCGAGTTGATCGGTTTCGCCAAGGTCTCGACCTCAGCCGAGGAGGCGCGCCAAATGGGTTTTCTGGGGCCGCAGGACCGTGTTGTGATGAACTACGATCATCTGCTGGCCGAGGCCAAGGCCGAGGTTGTGCGCATGGCCGAAGAGGGCTACAGGCCGCCCGCGGTAACCGGCAACATTTACGCCGCCGGGCGCGATCATCTCGCCAATCTGCGCATAGGCGTCTATATGCTGCGCGAGGCGGGCCAGATCAGCGCGCACGACGCGGTGATCGCCGACCACCTGGCCCATATCCTCTGCGGCGGCGAACTCAGCCAGCCGGCCTGGATGGACGAGCAGTACTTTCTCGACCTGGAGCGGGAGGCGTTCCGTACACTGACCGGTTATTCCAAGAGCCAGGAGCGCATCTGGCATATGTTGAAGAGTGGGAAGCCGCTAAGGAACTGAGGTTAGAGATCCGTGGCCAAAGGCTAGTTTGATGATATGCTGAGAAATGTTGATAGGCAAACGTGAGGTCTTTTCTTCGCAAGCCGGCGCGACGATGAGGAGAAAGAGAAATGTCGGACATTGCAGCAATTCAAGAGGCAGTCTTGGCCCTACCTGAAGCCGATTACGCTCGTTTCAGAGAGTGGTTCAGCGAGTTGGATTGGGAAAAATGGGATCAGCGGATCGAAACAGATTCAGAAACGGGGAAATTGGATTCATTGATTGCCGAAGCTCTTGAAGCCAAGGAAGAAGGCACGCTCCGGGAACTCTGAATGCACCGGACGACACCCCAGTTCTGGAGACATTTTGAGCGGCTTCCTGAACCTGTGCAGAGGGTCGCCAGACGGAATTTCCGCTTGCTGACTACAAACCCAAGACATCCCTCTCTCCACTTTAAGAAAGTTGGCAAGTTCTGGTCGGCCCGCGCGGGACTTTCTCACAGGGCGCTCGCCGTTCAAGATGGTGAGGGCTTCATTTGGGTTTGGATTGGCAGTCACGACGAATATGACCGACTGATTGGCGCTTAACTACATCTGGGAAAGTGACGCCAAAGGGGGTCGGCATATACCGACAGGTAGGTTCTTGTAGAAGACGGTCGACTTGGAATCATTTCGAGGCCGGTAGTAGGCCAAAGGAGCACTTCACCATGATCAGCGCCGTAATCGTTTCCGCCGCCCGCACCGCCGTGGGCAAGGCCCCGCGCGGCACGCTGCGCACGACCCGTCCAGAGGAGATGGCCGCCGCGGTGATCGGGGCCGTGATGGCGCGCGCGCCCGCAGTGGACGCCGAGGAGATCGACGATGTGATCATGGGCTGCGCCATGCCGGAGGCCGAACAGGGCATGAATGTAGCCCGCATCGCCAGTCTGCGCGCCGGTCTGCCGGTTGAGATTCCGGCGCAGACGGTCAACCGCTTCTGCTCCAGCGGCTTGCAGACCATTGCCCTGGCCGCGCAGCAGATCATGAGCGGGATGGGCGAGGCCGTTATCGCCGGCGGCGTGGAAACCATGTCGATGGTGCCGATGAGCAGCAACAAGTTCATGGCCAACCCGACGCTGGCCAAGGAGCATCCCGGCGCCTACATCGGTATGGGGCTGACCGCCGAAAACCTGGCGCGCCAGTATGAGGTGACGCGTGAAGAACAGGACGCCTTCGCCCTGCGCAGCCACCAGCGGGCGACCGGGGCGCAGGATGCCGGTAAGTTTAACGAGGAGATCGTGCCGCTGGAGGTGGAGATCACGCTGGGCGGGGGCAACGAAACCCAGACATACCGGACGACCTTCGACAAGGACGAGGGCATCCGCCGCGACTCATCCGCTGAGGCGTTGGCCAAGCTGCGGCCGGTCTTCCACGCGCAGGGGACCGTCACGGCCGGCAACAGCAGCCAGACCAGCGATGGCGCAGCGGCGGTGCTGGTGATGAACGAGGAAAAGGCGGAGCGGCTGGGACTTCAACCGATGGCCCGCTTTCGCAGCTTCGCGGTCGGCGGCGTTCCGCCGGAGGTGATGGGCATTGGCCCGGTGGCGGCTGTGCCCAAGGCACTCAAATTAGCTGGTGTGAGCCTCGACGAAATCGAACTGGTGGAGTTGAACGAAGCCTTCGCCGTGCAGGCGCTGGCTGTCATCCGCGAGTTGGGGTTGGACGAAGAGACGGTCAACGTCAACGGCGGCGCAATCGCTCTAGGCCACCCGTTGGGCTGCACCGGCGCCAAGCTGACCGTGCATATGCTCCACGAACTGGTGCGGCAGGACAAGGAGCTTGGCCTCGTCACCATGTGCATCGGCGGCGGCATGGGCGCGGCCGGGGTTGTCGAGCGGCTCAATTGAGAGGAGTGAGGAATGAGAAGTGAGGAGTGAGAGATTTGCGCTCTCTCGTCGTTGAGAAACGCTCTCTGCGCACGCCTCTTCACTTACTTATCGGCTCTAATTCCAATTTCTGGAGTTGGGCACCTCCAGCCACTCGCCGCGGCGGCGGATCGACTCCTGGCTGACCAGGCCGGGCAGCGTCATGTCCATCGCCGCGTGGATGTCGATGGGTGGCGGCTTGCGCCCCTGCACCGCGTCCACGAAATCCATCACCTCAAAGTAGTCGCCCCCGCCGTGGCCCGCGCTGACCGCTTCGGGCGGCGGGTCGCGCCAGATTTCCGGCAGGTACTCCGCTTCGAACTGCTCCAGAGGGACCCAGACATCGGGGTCCTTACAGAAATCTTTCAGCCAGATCCAGTTGCCTTCATCCGGGCGGCGTTTGCTCTCGTAGGCGCCCTTTGTCCCTTGCAGCGTATAGTTGGTCATGGCGTGCGGGCGCTTGGAGAGCATATCCACGCGCACGCGCATCAGTTTGTCGTTGCGCGTTTTGCACAGGAGCAGCACCGTATCCTCCACCGCGTGTTCAGGGTCGGTCCAGATGCCGCTGCCGATGCAACTGATGCGTTCGGGCCGCTCTTTGATCCACATGAGGCAGGGGCCTAAACTGTGGGTGGGGTAGGTGCAGCCGTTGACGCCGACCTGCCAGTAGTAGCGCCAAGTCGGGCTGCCGTCCGGCATGTGGTGCAGGGCGGAGACGTCGTGCAGATATTCGCCCTCGGCGTAGTAGGTCTCGCCGAAAAGACCGGCCTCGACCAGCGCCTGCACCAGTATGTTGGGCTTCATATACATGTAGTTTTCGGCCATCATGTAGATCGCGTCGCTGCGGCTGCACGCCTGCACCAGCCAGCGGCACTCGTCCACTGAGACGGCGGCGGTCACCTCGCTCAGCACATGGATGTTCCGTTGCAGCGCGGCGATCGCTTGCGGCGCGTGGTACTGCATGGGCGACGACACCACCACTACATCGGGCCGCGCCTCGTCCAGCATCGTTTCAAAGACGTTGTAGAGTTGCGTTACGCCGGTGGCGCGTCCTGACGCCGCCAGCGTGTCGGCGTGGGGATCGCAGAGGGCTACGATCTCGGTTTCCGGATGGGTCTGGAATGCCTTGAAGAATGAACCGGCGCGGCGCGCGCCCGAGAAGGCGACTTTAATCTCGTTGGCCATTTTCTCACCTGAGCTATTTGGGGGAGAGAGGATTGAGGCGTTCTCTCTCCTCTGTCGTGGACTCACAGATAGGTTGCGAAAAACTCCGCCGTCCCTTCAACGCCGCCCCAACCATGGCCGCTCGGGTGGACGAGCTTCCACAGCCGGTCGACCGCGCCGGCGGCTTCGTAGATGCGCTTCACGCCTTCGTAGCCTTTGAGCGTATCGTGAATAAAGAAGCAGTCGTCGTACATGCCCATGTCCAGCATCAGGGGGCGGGGCGCGATCAGGCCGGCGATGTCGTCGGTGTCGAACCAGGCGTAGATGCCGGGCACGATCTGAGAGCCGCAGAAGTTGACGCGCTCGAAGGCGAACCCTTTCCAGGGGTTGACATAGCCCATGATATCGGCGGCTGCGATGCGCGGCTCCGCGGCCGCGGCGAATGTGGTCATGGTGCCGCCCTGGGAGAGGCCCATCATACCGATGCGTTTGGGATCGACCTCCGGGCGGCTCTCCAGATAGTCGACGCAGCATTTCATATCCCAAATGTTCAGCGTCAGCGGCCAGCGGTCCAGCATCGTGCCGCGTATATAGTTGACATTGCACGGATCGCGGCCAGGGAACGGGTCGCGCCCATCGCGGCGTTCGCCGAAGCCGCGCAGATCGGGCGAGATCGTCAGATAACCGGCCTTAGCCATCTGCCAGCCGTAGTCGTAGTTGTGCATTTCGATGTTGGCGCGTATGTCAGCGGAAGAACGGATGCCCGCCACCGGATCTTTGCCGAATGGCCCGTGCCCGTGTGAGCAGAGGATGGCCGCGTTCGTGCCGTCGGCGGTCATATTCTTGGGGCGCAGCACCTGGCAGGGCACGCTCATAAACGGTTCGGAGTTGAAGACCACGCGCTCGCGGATCATGCCGTCGTCCTCCACACTGCTTTCGACTTCGGCATCCAACGGAACCGGGTCGGGGAAACTGCCCAAAAGCTCCATATACTTGGCGTGGGCGGTTTGACGCCAGCTTTCCCAATCCAGCGCCTGGCTGTCAAAGTGCAGCCTGGGCGTGAAATTCTCTACCTGATCTTGCCAGTATGCCTGCATCGAGAAGTTGCGTCTCGCCATCGTCGTCTCCTCACGCGCCAGAAGGGGGCGCTCATTCGTGCCTACGCTTAGATCGGCGGATCCTGGCCAGAGTAGCCCGAGTTTCCGCCGAGGATGCCGCGTAGCTCATCATCCCTGACGGTCTTCAGGATGTAGTCGGGGACTTCGGTGCCGGGCCAGTTGACAAACCAGTTGGGCGTGAAGCCATAAAACATGGTATAACGCACGTTTTCGCTCAGGATCGGTACGCCGGCGTGGAGCAGCGTCTCGGTAAAGTGCAGAATGCTGCCGGCCGGCGCGGTCGATTCGACGATGGGGCACTGTTCCTTCAGCGTGTCATACGTCCCCTCAAGCTGGTGCGAGCCGTCCATGATCATGGTGCCGCCGTCGCCGGGCGCCACGTCGGTCAGGTTGGTGATGTTGTTGAGAAAGACACAGTTGATCAGCTCCGGGTCGGTGTCATGCGCAAAGGTGCCCCATTTGGGTCTCATGCCCCGGTGCCAGCCCATGCTGTCCGGATCGCGCAAGGGGTTGGAATCGGTATGGCGCTGCGGGTGGGGGCGTTTGATCATGGCGTGGCATGTCTCGTACTTGATGTCGGCGCCCATCAACTGGCGATTCGCCTCCAGCACTTGCGGAATCATGATCCACTCGCGGAAGAGTGGATCCCCGTTTACCATACAGTCTATGTGGACGATTTCGTCGTCATCGTTGTGGGCAAGGGGGCGCACATAGTGGGACTGCCGTTCCAGCGCGGTTTTGTAGGCCGCGATCTGCTCCGGGCCGAGCACATTTTCCTCCAGCACCCAGCCATGCTCCGCAAAGTGACGTAACTGTTCGTGGGATAGCATCTCTTTCCTCCACTGGCGCGGTCGTTGCCCTCAAACGGCGCGTAGTCTGACCTGTCAGAACCAATGGGGCGCCTGGGGCCGTTTGGTGCGGATCGAGTCGAGCGCGGCCGCGCAGACGGACACGATATGCGCGCCCCGACGCGCCGGAATCGGGTTGCTGATCTTGCCGTCGAGCAGGTCCAGAAAATCGACCACCGAGCGCCCCCAGCCATGACCGCCCACCACCGCATCGGTAGCGGGATCCTCAATGTCGGTCGGCTCTTCATCGCGGCGATACAGCTTGCCCTTCCACAGCGTTCCCTCGGTGCCGTAGACGGCCAGAAAGCCGCCGCCCATGCCCTCGCCCATGCCATGACCGGAGCAGCCGCTGGTCACGTAGACCTTGCCGACCGCGCCGCTCTCGAACTGGAGGATGACGATATAACAGTCATCGTCGGGAAAGACCGGAATGCTGAGCTTATTGCTGTAGGCGTAGACCTCGGTGACAGGGGATTCGACCGTCCACAGGATCAGATCGAGCGGATGGCAGCCTCCGCCCAGCAGGATATTCTGCGGGTTCTGCTTGTCGATGCGCCAGGGCGTGTGATGCGCGCCCTCGGGCGAGTAGTGGCTCCACATATCATGGATGTAGTCGCCCTGGACGAAGAAGATGTCGCCGATGCCGCCGGATTTGGCCATCTGCGCCATCTCGTGCCAGGGATGCATATAACGCATCGTCTGATCGGTCATGACGTGGACGCCGCTCTGCGCCTCGGCATCAAGAATGCGCTGGCAGTCGGCCACCGAGGTTGCCAGCGGCTTTTCCACCAGGGCATGGCAGCCCTGCTCCAACGCCATGACGGTCTGGTCGGCGTGCAGATGGTCCGGCCCGGCCACGACCACAACGTCGGGCTGGGTCTCGCGCAGGAGTTGGGCGTAGTTGCTTCCGGTTGCCGCCTCCGGGTACAGTCCCCGCATCCTGTCCAATTGCGCCTGTTGCGGATCAACGACGCCGACGATCTCGCCGCGCCCGTTGGCCGCGGCGACCTGGGCCACGCTGCGTCCGGCGCTGCCGCCCCCGCTGATCAGAAATCTGTGCTTGCTCATATTGTCGCTTTCCTTTGCATTTACGCTTCCGTGGCGGGAATGTTGTCGGGTTCCAGGAAGGCGACATCGCTGTCGTCGTCCCCGAATTGGGTCATCCCGACCTCTTTGATGGCGCTGTCCGCCACCTTGGCAAGCGGCGTGTAGCTGGGGTGACGCGCCTCACGATAGGGGTTATTGCGGGCGGCGTTGTAGCAACAGATGAGCGACCAGCGCGGCTTGTCCGAGCGGTTCTGATCCGAACGGTGCAGGATGTTGCAATGGAAAAAGAGCGCGTCGCCCGGCTTCGCTTCACAGTGGACCAGTTCGAGCCGTTTTTCGGCCTCGGTGACGCGTTCCAGGTCCGCGCCGGCCTGCTCTCCCGTCTGCACATGGGTGATGCGCCCCATGTGGTGGGAACCCTTGAGCACCTGCATGCAGCCATTTTCACGCGTGGCCGGGTTGACCGCGATCGAGACGCTCGACAGCAGCGGATAAAGAACGTAGTTGTCATACCAGTAGCCGTAGTCCTGGTGCCAGGCCCACGCGCCGCCGACTTCGGGGTCTTTCAGGATCATCTTGGAGTGGTAGTGATAGACTTCACCGCCGAGCAGCTGCTCCATCGCGTTGACGATGCGGTTGCAACGGGCGTACATGCCGTAGATGCCGTTGCCGGGATGGTTCCACAGCGTCAGGCGGACGGTGCCGCCTTCGCCGTCGGCGCGCCCGAAAGACTTCTGATTCATCTGCCGGTCGGCAATCGCGGTGCGGTGCAGCAGGTCGATCTCCTCGGCGTCGAAGAGCGACTTGACGATGAGATAGCCGTCGTCGTGATAGGCTTGGATCTGTTCTTGTGTAAGCATGGTGCGTTTCCTCTTTCTTATGTTTGCCAGTTCGGCTCCGGCTGCAAACGGGAAATGGTCAGCGTGACTGATGACGCTGGAGTTGCTTTTCCATCGCGATTACCATAAGCGTTATATCCTCTATTGCCTCTTCTTTCCTCAACATCTCCCTGAATCCTTGCTTGCGATAGAACAACAACCCCTTCTCGTTCTGCGCCTCTACTTCAAGGTGGAGTCACTGCACGCCAGGGAAAGCGGCGATGCACGCATTCAACAGCTTGGCGCCGATGCCCTGACGCTGATAGGCGGGTCTGACATACAGCCGGGCCACGTTTACGATCTCTTCGCTTTGTCTGCCCGCAGTCACCAGCCCCAGGATGGCATTGCGTTCGTCTTTGGCGACGCCGAAGTAAACTCTCGGATTCTCGATCTCAGCGGCCAGGGTTTCGGGACTATGCCAGAGCGCCGTCACTTTCTGGATTACGTCTGCGGGCAAGAATGGGCCATAGGTGTCGATCCAGGTTTCGCTGAGAACTTGCTTGATCTCCGGCGCTTCCTCAATTCCGGCTGGCTGTACAGTTATCATTGGAATAGGTTTCACAAGACTCGATTATCTCATTGAGATAGAGGCGTGCATCGCGTTCAGACACGGATCAGATCCTTTTCAATCAATTGGCGGAGCAAAGGCTTTCTGTCAATAGCCCCTCTGGTCGACACATCCACCTTTGTTTGCAGCAGTTCCGCCAGATGATCGCAAAGATCGACATACTCCCAGCCCAATGGTGCATTCAGCGTGACCAGAATATCCAGTTCGCTGGCGTCTGTCTGCTCGCCGCGTGCATTGGAGCCAAACAGGGCGATTTCCTCCACGTGGTAACGCCTTTTCAATTCAGATTGATGCGCACGCAGAATTCTGCGGATCTCGTCTACACTTTTCATGGTTTGTCATACAACCAATTCAACAGTCTGGTCGCTTCTCAGAACAGGTTGAACCGGCTGACATAATATGATTCTCATTCTCCACCTGTTTGAATACAAACGTCCTGTCATAAATGTCCATTTCAGGCGCATCCCAGTCTGCTGCGAAAGTCGTGAAGCGCGCTCGTAACTCCGCAGCCAGATTCTCGTCAATCCCCCTCTCGCGCAGATCGATGTGGCCTGAAGTCAGAAACGTTACAATCACTGGTGTATCTTCAGCGATTTCGGCGGGAACCTCAGTCAGTTCAATTCTGCCGTCGCGATAAACTCCCTCGACTGAAGCAAACATAGCACTGTCTCCCGGAATAGTCATGCAATGTACTCAACTGGGCTAAGCGTGGCTGGCAGGCCAATCCTGCGGCGTAAACGGCCAGTCGAGTTTCGCGCAGACGTCGCGCCAGCGTTCCTCCATGTCGGCCATATACAGGAGCGGAATCCATCCCAGTCTCAGGTAGATGCTGAGCGCGGGCAGGCGCCAGTCATCAGTGTTGAGGAAGATGTTCTTGTAGCCGACCTGGAGCAGACGGCGCACAACCGACGCGCACACAGCCATTCCCAGGCCCTTGCCGGTGTGGTCGGGATGCCCGGCGACCCAGCCCAGTTCGCCGCCAAAAGGGTGAATATCTTGGGGCCTGTGATTGGCCATGGCGGTGGCGACGATCTTGCCGCTGGCCCGATGCTCGATCAGAAACCAGCCGTCGGGCAGGACATGGGCCAGCCAGGGGGCCAGCATCTCATCGTCCCAACGCGTGAAACCGGCCAGGTCCATTACGTCGAAGAAGCCTTCATTGTCGCCGGGCCGGTAGGTGCGCAGCGTGTAGCCAATCGGCACGTGGACAGCGGGCGGCGATCCGAGCAGATGATCAGGCCAGATCATTTTCAACTGTTCTTTCTTTCGTCGCTTATACGGTTTACCCTTTGATTCCAGTGATCACAATCCCCTGCAAGAATGTGCGCTAGGTTACGAAGAAGATGTCATCGGCGTCGGGGATGTCGAGATCGACCAGGGGTTGCAGATCGAGCAACTGCTGCTTCTCGGCCCAGGTGTTGATGATGGGCGGCCAAGTGGACATCACGTCCGGCGCGGTACCCGCGGCCATGTTGGTCAGCACTTTGGTAGACCAGCCTTCGCCGTGCGGTTCCCACAGGATTTCGACGTTGGCGTGTTCCTCCTCTGGAAAGTTGCTTGGATATGTTCCAAAAACGATAATGTGAGAAGATTCTCGAACCGTGCGGCTTTCTTCCTCCTTTCTAACTCACCTCTGCGACGGTTGGCGGCAGCCCTGTGCGAATCGACTCCCAGCAGGCCGCGGCCGTGGCAATCACCTTGGCGCCGGCGACTTCGTCGATAAGGGGGCGCTCGTCTGCCATCAAACATTCTTCAAAATGGCGCATATAACGCCAAACCTCGCGCCCATGCCCCGCTTCATGTCTGAATTCCAGAGGCATGACCGGTTGCCCTTCAATCTTGTCGAGGACGAGTTGGTCGTTGACAAACGATCCCTTGTCGCCGAAGATGCTCAGCCCCAACATGGGCAGCGGCGGCTCCACCAGCCCGAATACGGCCAAGATGCGGGCGATGACGCCGGAGCGGAAACGCAGGTTGATCAGAAAGTTGTCGTGCTTGTCGGCTGGATAGCGGGCGTCCATCTGGCTGCGCGAGGCATAGACGAACACCTCCTCCACATCGCCAAAGAACCAGCGCAGCAGATCGATGGGATGGCAGGCCCCGCCGTAGAGCCAGTCCTGCGGGTGTTCGTGCCGCCAGGCCGTGCGATTCATCACCGGCCGCATATCGTGGACATAGTGGGCCTCAGCGAACAGAGGACGGCCAGGTCACCGTCGTCGTACAGCTTCTTGGCGGCCATGAACCGCGGCACGAAGCGGGAGGTCTGCCCGACCAGAAACTTGACGCCTGCCGCCCGCACCAGCCGCACGACGTGGCAGGCCTCCTCCAGAGAGACGACCATCGGTTTGGTGCAGATGATATGTTTGCCGACGGCGGTGGCCGCTTCGATCTGCTCCACGTGCAGAAAGTCGGGCGAATAGATGCCGACCACGTCGATCTCCGGGCGGGACACCAGTTCCCTGTAATCTGTGGTGACGAAGGGGACCCCATGCTGCTTTTCTAACCGCTGTAACAGTTCAGAGTTGCTGTCGCACAGGGCGCGCACTTGCAGGCGCGACTTTGCATCCTGGTTGATGGCCAGCATGTTTGCGCCCATTCCCAGGCCAATGATCCCGACTCCGATTTCTTTGCCCATCAGGACTCCTATCGTGAGAAGTGGTATGTGAGAAGCGGGAAGCGAGAAGGAGGCGAGACTCCCGCTCCAGTGGCCTTCTCAACCCTTGATGCCAGTCAGTGCGATGCCCCTCACCAGATTGCGCTGGAATATGAAGAAGATGATGAGGGGGGTATCAGTGCGAGCACGGAACTGGCCATCACTTTCGAATAGTCAAACCAGCCAAAGGAGTTGCCGATGCCGCGCAGCGCCAATTGAATCGGCGTTCGTGCGGCTACGTGTGCGCGGTCACCACCAGATTCGGGCGGCACACTATGGGGGGCGCGTGGCTTGCCCTATCTGCCGTCGGCCCGTTCTCCATTCACTGCTATGGTCAATGTCCGGCTGCCAGAGTATAGTGGTCTCATAAGCCTGCTGGGCACTGACCACTGGGTTTCTAGCTGGCCAGACGCGCCAGAGTAGCGTCTTCCAGTTCCTGCATCCGGGCGTCGATATTGGCGAGCGCTCTTTCGATGCTGATCTCTTCCATGAGCGCACTCACAATCTCGCCTGTGGCCGGACCCGCGTTCCCCACATGGTGGCCGGCGTAGCGAGCAACAGGCCACACGCCCAGCGCGCACTTCTTGGAAATCGCGCCGAACTTGGTCTCTTCGATGCGCGGGTCGGCGTAGACCGCCGGGCTCATGAGGCTGCCGGAGAAGAACTCCATGAACTGAACCTGTGCTTCCACGCTCATCAGTATGTCGATGAAGGAGATAGAGGCATCCAGCTTGTCAGACTCGCCAGCCAGTCGCCGCGACAGCGCCCAGGCGCCAATCGGACCGGGGACGAGTACCCTTTCCTGGGCATCGGGGAGACTCGGCATAACGACCGCTTCGACGGGCAGATCGAACTGGTTGACTAGCACGCTATAGGTCCAAGGCCCCAAGCCCTCCATCGAGAGCGTGCCGTAGGCCATCGCATTCCAAATGTCGCCGACAAAGGCCCAGTCAAACAGTCGGTGTTTGTGGAGAATATCGTACATGAACTGCAGGGCCGCGACACCTTCCTCGCTGTTGTAGGTGAACGTCGCAGTCTCCACATCGTAGGGGCTGCCGCCGAGCTGGTAGATCAACGACTGGTTGAAGTAGCACATCATCCAGTCGAGTGTCCAGGAGGCACGGGTCATCTGACCGGAACTGTCGAACTGGGTCACCTTCATGCAGTCCCCGATCACGACACCGAGATCATCCCACTGTTCCCAGTCCACGCCTGCGGCCGAGAAGTGTTCCTTGTTGAGCACGAGTACACAGTCGGACAGGCCGGAGATATAGGGATAGTAGTATGCCTTGTTTTCGGGCGCGTTCACAGCGGTGAACGCGGCAGGGAAGAAACGTTCCTCCAGCGCGTTGCGTCCGCCCGCCAGATCGGTGATCTCCAGGAAGATCTGACTCATGTCGGTGGCGACAACCCAGTCGGTGTAGAGAAAGTTGATGTCGCCCTCGTCTCCGGTCGCAATCGAGGGCAGCAACTTTGCCTGCAGCTCGTCTCTCCTGCTTGGCTGCAGGTTGATCGTGACCCCCGGCTCCTGCTCGGCGAAGGCTGAGGTAGCCCAGGCCAAGATCTGGTTCATCCCATCCCAGTCCTGATGCCAAACAGTAATCTCAGTTTTAAGCTTTGCCGGCTGGTCGAAGGCCGGCGCCCCGCCACCCGTATCGCTTACGCCGGGCGGCTCGCCGCCCATATCACTTGCGTCTGTCCCCTCGTTGCCCTCATCATCGGCGTTTCGCCGGCGACAGGCCGCAAACAGCGTACCTGCGGCCGCGGTAGTGGAAAGGTACAGGAAACGCCGCCGACTCATTCGCTCTGTAAGATCCGGCATTGTCTGAATTCTCTTCTCCCTGCTGGGCTTTGAGTCATGTGATTTCTGCGAAGTTGAGAGTGAACGGTGGTGTAACCCCCACTTTCAACTGATCATAACACCGGTCAAATCACTATGGCGACTGGGCCTGACCCGTCTGGACCGACTTTTGTCCGGCTTACATTTCTGACACGTTGTTCGCACTGGCTGACAAAGCCCCAAGTGAATCATCCTCTGTCAGAAATCGCTGAACACATCCACTGCATTGCCCGTGCGCACCGATTCCCAGGCGGCGACACCGGCGGCCACCGACTTTGCGCCGTCAAGCACGCCGGGTGAAGGCTCCTCGTCGTTGTCGAGACAGTGCTGGACATGGCGCATGTAGCGGATAACTGTTGCGCCATGTCCATAGGAACTGAGATCGCGCTCGGCCTCGTAAATCGTGGTCTCCACGCCCTCTTCGATCTTTTCGTCGAGTACGACGCGGATCTCGCCCGGCTCGTTGTCGGTGAACTCTCCTTGCAGGCTGCCCTTGGTTCCGTAGATGCCAAACTGCATCATCGGCGTGGGCGGGTGGACGATGCCGTAGAGTCCTGAGACACGGCCAATCACGCCTGACGTGAACTCGATGTTGAGGAAAAAGTTGTTCTGGAAAGGGTAGTCCGCGGTCAGGCCGCCTTTGTTGGCGATGGCGTGGACTCTGCTGATGTCGCCGCCGAACGCGCGGATAACGTCGATGCTATGCACGCAGCCGCCGAACATGAAGTCCTGGGGCATGTGCAGTCGCCACGGCGTGAACTCGTAAATGGAGCGCATATCGTGCAGATAGTAGCTTTCGAGGGCGATCAGACTGCCCAGTTCACCTTCGTCGAACCGCCTCTTTGCATCCAGGAATTGGCGATCGAAGCGCATGGTCTGCCCGACCAGGAACTTGGCGCCGGTCTCCCGCACCAGGTCGACCAGCGTCTTGGCATCCTCCAGCGTGGTGACCATCGGCTTGGTGCAGACTACGTGCTTGTGGTTGCGCAGCGCGGCAATGCAGGACTCGGCGTGCAGCGCGTCCGGCGAATAGACGCAGACCACGTCCACATCGTCGCGTCCGACGACTTCACGGTAGTCGGTGCTCCAGAATGGGATGTCGAATTGGCGGGCCGCCTGCTCAAGGACATCGGGGCGGCGGGCGCAGGCGGCGGTGACGGTGTAGCGCAGGTCCGGCTCGTCGCGCAGCAGCGTCATGGTTGACGCCATATTGGCCGGGCCCATGCCGATAATGCCGAGACGGATGGGTGAACCGTTCATCTTTTCTGCCTCCTCACAGAGTACATCTCTTCCATCTTGGCTGATTCAATCAATGGAGGCTAAGAGTATTGACCCAAGTTGCCTCGTCGCTGGAGTTGCCAAGCAGATGTTGCCCGATTCCTCGGAACAAGTGCAAGATACTGATACTGAGTGAAGACGTACTTACTCAAACCGTAGTTCGACAGCCTCATGCCCAATAGAGTGATGTGTGAGCAGTCGTTTGCTATAAGTGATAATGCTCTTGGCGTTAAGGTTCATTTCCAGATAAATGTCGCCAGAAATCCGTGAGGGGATTCTGAAATCCCTTCCATCAGGCGTGCGGGGGACGGAGTTAATGAATGTCCAGGCACGACTGCCCTTGCTTATAGGCAAGTCTGCCTCTGTCAAACGTCCTTCCCTGACCAGCCACTCGGCTACTTCCTCCAAGACTTGCCGCCAAGATTTGACAGGCCGTGTTTCGCCATTGTCAATCCTGATGGCGGTTGGAGGCTTCCGTTTTGTGACGTCGGCGATTTTGCTAAGTGGCGTCCAATCGACTAACTGGTCTGGCCCCGGGGGTGGGGGCATTGGCTCAGGCGGCTTGATTGGGTGAGGACCAGAACTGAGATAGGTCGCGATACATCTGTTGATAAACTCGCTGAAAGCTTCGCCCACTATGGGTCGAAACTCTTCCACGACTTTTTGGGTCAAGGTGCCTTTATGAATTGGCCGCATTATGAATCGCACAAACTCACTTGAGGGGGCGGAGCATTCCTGGGCAAGTCGATTCTGAATGGCCTTGATAGATTTCAGTCTGTAGCCTCTTTCTACGCTCTTGTCTTCATTGAAATTCGACTTGGTGAACTGTTTCAGTTCCTCGACCTGTGACTCTGTAAAATCCAGAAGGTTAAACTCGAAGAAAGGCTTGGAATCCATCACGTTTTGTTGATCCAAGTCTGAGAAGAAGTGGTAGGCTATCCCGTCAGTCAATATGCCAAATCTGGCATCCGTAACGGTGAAGTACCTGAAAAGCTGGGACACATACGCGTGATTCAGAGCGCTCCGATAAGTCTTGCATTCGACCAGGATAGCTGGCTTGTTGTTTTGGATCAGTGCGTAGTCGACCTTCTCTCCGCGCTTGGTTCCCACATCCGCCGTGAATTCAGGAATCACTTCGGTCGGATCAAAGATATCGTAGCCAAGCATCTGAATGAATGGCAGGACAAGAGAATTTTTCGTCGCTTCCTCAGTGTCAAGATGACTTATTCTGGCGGCAAACTGATCTGAGAGTTTCTTGACTTCATCGATGAAAATCATGACGTTTCCTCTAAGAAGGCGTTTGGAAAAACATCTGATTGGCCGAAGAGGCCAAGTTGCGAGGTCTTATGTACGGAGCGACGTAGCGAAACCTATTTTCACAGCAAAATACTGGTAGGCGGGGCATTTGTCAAGCGGAAAACGTTTGGGGTGTAACCCCGATTTTTGGGCGATGATGGCAGGATCTGTTGCGTTGGAACGTTGGCCTGAACTACAGTTGACAGGAGGAAGAGATTCCCAGGTATGGATGCGGACGTATTGACGGCAGCATCTTATTCAACAGATCTCCGTAGCCAATAGCCTGAAGATCAACAGCGACATCGGCATGTTCCTTTTCAAACTCCGGCTTGACCCACCCCATGATGCGATTGGCACCGCCCCAATCCTGATATCAGACGACCAGATCGAGCGGTTCGGCTATCTCCTCGGCCCCTCCTGCGCCCGAATCGGTGGCGACCGGTGTGCAGGCAGCCAGCATCGTGAGTGCGCCCATTCCGGCGCTCACCTTAAGAAACTGACGACGACTTGTTGACTGCATGATTTCCTCCTGAGTTGCTGATGCGAAAAAAGTCTCAACAAACGTGGCATTCTGCTATTTGACGCCGTTCAGCGTAACGAAGGTGAGTATAGCTTGAGGCAACGATCTGTCAAACTCGCTTCGCCGTATTGCGGTCAAGCCTTGCTTGGATAACCGTCGCTCCAACTGATAGAATGGGCAGGAAATCTCTGATAAACTTCTGGCAAAGTAGACTGGTTTATTCCGCCTTCCTGGGACGAGTGGATGAATCTCAGACGGCTCAGCACAGTTTCATTCGGCCACATGGCGATCGATATTCTGAACGCTTCGATCGCCATGATTCTTGCCGTGCTTGCGGTGCCATTCAGCCTGTCGAATGCCGACATCGCGCTGGGGGCGATGGCCTATACGCTGATGGGATCGCTCACCCAGCCCTTTTTCGGCATGTTGGCCGATCGGTTGGGCGGGCGCTGGCTGGGCGCGGTCGGGCTATTGTGGACCGCGGTTTTCTATTACGCCGCTACCTTTTCGCAGAGCTACATTATGCTCATCGCGCTGATGACGATGGCCTCTCTGGGCAGCGGCGCGTTCCACCCCCAGGGCGCAATGAACGCGGGCGCGGCCGGCAGGCACCGGGCCTCTACCGCGACCTCGATCTTCTTTCTCCTGGGGCAGATGGGGCTGGCGTTCGGGCCGATGATCGCCGGTGTCCTGCTGGAAGAGGTCGGGATGTTCGGCCCGCGCATGATGGCCGTTGGCACGCTCCCGTTCGTTGTGTGGTTGGCCATTGGCCTGCGCAAGCCGCTGGTGAGAGTCCAGCCGGAGCCTGCGCCGGCAGGGTCCAACGTACAGAGGCCGCGCGCAGTCAAAAGATTGGCGGGGAATCGGGCGCAGCAGCCAAATCGGCGTCGGGCGGTGCTGGTGGCCTTCGCCGTGTTGGTCGCGTTGCGGGCGTCGGTTCAGCAAGCCTTCTATGGCCTGTTGCCCAAGTATTTCTCCGACTTGGGATTTTCGCCGAGTGAGTTCGGCTTTATGGTCGGGGTCATCAGCGTCGCCATCGCTTTGGGCACGATGACGGGCGGCATTCTCGGTGATCGCTATGACCAGCCCAAAATCCTGCTGTGGTCGCTCCTCGCCTCCGCGCCATTCTCCTGGGTGATCCTGGATATTGCGAACTTGTGGATATTCTATCCCTTGGCGTTTATGGCCGGCTTCCTGGTCGGCGTTCCGCACAGCATCCTGGTCGTGATGGCGCAGCGTTTTCTGCCGGGGCGGCAGGGATTGGCGAGCGGCGCAATTCTTGGATTCACCTTTGCCGCGGGCGCAGTGGGTATGGGCATCGCGGGACCGATCGCGGACATCTTCAGCCTTTCGAGCGTTTTGCACGTCGTCGCCTTGCTGCCCGTCCTGGCCGCCATCTGCGCGTTCTTCATGCGCACCCGGTCACCGGCGACGTCTGCTATGGCGCCCGCAGCCGGTTCGGCAGACTGAGTTGGCTTGTATCGTATCAGTTAGCCATCCCCCGGCCACGCCTCTTCCGTGATCTCCGCCTGCACCGCCACGCCGCGCGCGCCCTCGCGCAGGCGCCCCGTGACGACCTGGCCGTCATGTTGGAAGACGAGCAGCGCGTTCTTCTCCTCGGCCTGTCGGCGCAAGGTGCGCTTCCCTTCTATGCTGCGCATCGGGTAGAGATCGAAGGACGGCACCCACGCCAGCCGATCCAGGTGCGCAGCCCAACTGCACGTGTCCCCCAGGAAGAGCAGCGACTCGCCCGAGTCCTCCACCCACACCGCCTGGATGCTCTCGGTATGGCCCGGCACCGTCACCGAGCGCACACCGACCGCCAGGCTCTGATCGCCATCCACAAGCTCCAACTGACCTGAGCTGCGCAGCGGCTCCCAATTCTGGGAAAAATAAGTGCCGCGCGTGCGTTCATTGGGGAAGGCGGCGTCGGCCATCTCCAGGCGTTGGACCAGATAGCGGGCGTTGGGGAAGGAGGGGACGGCCTCGCTATTCGGGTCCAGCGGATCGCTCCAGTGCGTGCATCCTCCGGCGTGGTCGCCGTGCAGATGGGTCATCAGCACGATTTCGACATCCTCCGGGCTGAAGCCGACGCGGCGCAGGTCCGCGGCCAGGCGCCGGCTGCCGTCGTCCATGCCCAAAATGCGCCGCTCCTTGGCCGTGAGCTTATCGCCCTGGCCGGTGTCGACCAGGACCAATCCGGAGGACGACTGGATCAGCAGTGAGCGCATCTGCACGGGGATGCGGTTCTTCTCGTCAGGGCGGATGACCCGCTCCCACAGCACGCGGGGCACGAGACCGAAAAAGCCGCCGCCGTCGACCAACTGGCGGCCATCACTGACGATATGGCAGGGAATTGAACCGATCTGTAGTGAATAAGGCATGGCAGTGATAGCTAAATCTGATTCGCGTGTTAAACTCAGTTCGGACAGTGCAAAGCTCGTTGCGGAGTATAGCACGGCTGGCGTCGTTCAGCACACTTTTCGCGTCGCGCCGGTGATCAAGAGTTACGCCAAACAAATCTGGCTGACTTGACAGGCAGGGGCGCTCCTCCGCATACTTATGTGCAAGAATGACAGTGAATCATATTCAAATCCAGGACGTTTCGCGCGGTTGGCGAGGCGACATCCTGGGTACGCAATGCACAATACGTGATACGAAATGCAGCCCGAACAGTTCTTCACCGGCGCACCTGCGCAAATACGCCCCCGCAAGTTGGTGCAAGGTTTGATCTTCGACTTTGACAACACGCTTGCCCGGCTCACCAGTCCGCTTGATGAGTTGATGAACCAAGGCGCGCAGACGGCGGTGGACTATATGCGCTCCACCGGCATGGACGACCTGCCCGACGATTTCTGGGGGAGTCTGGTCGAAGCCCGCCGTTTTGCCGAAGAAAAGTCGGACGATGAGCAGGAGGAACACACCGCCGACGACACGCTCAGCTTTCTGTTGCAGTTCTTCAACTACCCGGCTTCGCGCATGGACGGGGAGGTGCTGGGGCGGGCCGTCGATCTCTTTTACGCGCCGGAGATGACCGCATGGGAGCCGATGCCCGGCGCAATCGACCTGCTGCAATGGCTGCGTGCCGAGGGCTTCCCGCTGGCAGTCATCGCCAACTATCCCAGCGACCGCATCTTCCAGCGTATCATCGACTATGCCGGCGTGCGTCCTTATCTGGATGTCTGTCTGAGCAGCGCGGCCGTGGAGTGGCGCAAACCGGAGAAGGATATTTACGATGCCGCCCTGAAGCGCTGGGATGCCGAACCGTATGAATTGGTCTGCGTCGGTGACAGCCTCAAGCATGATGTTGCCGGCGGGCAGGCGATCGGCGCGCTCACGGTTCACTGCCGCATGACCCCGCTGGCAGAGGATCAGCGCCTCGTGGACAGCGTGCAGCCGGACGCGGTGATCGAGGCGTTATCCGAATTGCCCGCCGTGATTCAGGCGTGGTGTTGAACGCAAGGAGCGGTGAGCGCCGCGTGAACGCAACCTTCCCGGTGACGATCAGTCGTGAATACCCGCCCGCGCCTATGGTGGCGGTGGCCGCGGCTGTGCTCGACGACGCTGGGCGCGTCCTGATGGTGGAGCGGGGGCGGCCCCCGGCCCAAGGGCTTTGGGCGTTGCCCGGCGGCCTGCTGGATTTGGGCGAGGCGGTGCGCGACGGGGTCGTTCGTGAAGTGCGGGAGGAGACCGGAGCCGAGATTGAGATCGTCGAACTGTTAGACCTGTTCGAACCGATTCACCGCGACGCAGACGGGCGCATTCACTATCATTTTGTGGTAATCGACTTCTGGGCGCATTTCCGCGGCGGCACGGTTGCGCCCGCTGATGACGCCGATCAAGCGGCCTGGGTATCGCTGGATAGGTTGGACGACCTGCCGATGGAAGAGGCCACCCGCCGCGTAGTCCGCAAAGCCCATACCTGTTGGCTCACTAACGCAGCGGGCAACCGAGACCCCCACCCGTCCGCGGCCTGACCCTTCATTGCTGACCCCCAACTGCATCTTCGTTAGCGCCGGTTCAAGATTCGCTCAAGGCATAACTCCTCGCCTCGCCGCCCCCTTCAAACCCGGAGAAGCGCGCGCGCCTCCTGCAAATGATCGAACCCGCCGACAAGTGTCAAGTGATCCCCGTGCTCAAGCTGTGTATTGCCGCGCGGTACGATGAACTCGCCCGCCCGGCGGATGGAGAGGATAAACACGTCGCCCGGCAGTTCAACTTCGCGCAGAGCCTTGTCATTGAAACTGGAGTCATAGACCCAGACTTCGGCAACCTCCTTGTTGTCGTCGGTGCGGGTCAGCAACTCGTAGATGTCGGGGTTGCGCGCCATCAGGCTCAATAGCGCCGCCTGGTCCAGCGCCGGGTTCTAGTAGGGGGTAAAGCCAGCGTCAGCTTCCATAGGTGTTCCGCATTGGTCTTTCTTTTCGAGCAGTGGACGAACTGCGCGGGTCAACTGCGCCGCGGCTTCAGGGTCTGCGGGCGGTTTGATCCGGCATACCGATTCTGTTACCCTAACACCCATGAATGAGGTAGGGCAAGAATCCCTGCGCGGCGTAATTGAGCGCATCACCTATCATAGCGAGGAGAATGGGTACACCGTCGCCAAACTGGCGCTGGAGCGGCCCACGCGTCACCTGCCCCATTGGCAGCAGGAGGCGTCGATCGTGGGCAATATGGTCGGCGTCAATGTGGGGGAGGCGGTGGAACTGCACGGGCGCTGGGAGGTGCATCCGCAATATGGCAAACAGTTCACGGTTACCGGGATTCGTTCGGTGCTGCCGGCGACGGTTGCCGGCATCGAAAAGTATCTGGGCAGCGGGTTGGTCAGAGGCGTGGGTCCGGCGACGGCCAAGCGGGTGGTCGCTCATTTTGGCGCGCAGACTCTGGAGATTATCGACCACCAGCCAGAGCGGCTGAGCGAAGTGAGCGGCGTCGGCCAGAAGAGGCTTGCCATGATCAACGCTGCCTGGGCCGAGCAAGAGGACATCAAGGAGGTGATGATCTTTCTGCAGGGGCACGGTGTCAGCGCCGGCCTGGCGACCAAGATCTATAAACGCTACGGGGACGGCGCGGTCAAAACTGTGCAGCAGAACCCGTACAAACTGGCCGAAGACCTCTATGGCATCGGCTTTCTGACGGCGGACAAGATCGCCCGCGCACTGGGCATCGCCGCGGACGCGCCCCAGCGCATCGCCGCCGGTGTGGAGTACACGCTGAATCACGCCACTGTTGAGGGACATGTCTTCCTGCCCAGCGCAGAACTGATCGGGAAGGCCGACGCGCTGTTGAATGTGGGCCAGGAGGCGGCGGCGGCAGGCGTGCTGCATCTGAACGGGGCGGAGCGGGTGAAGCTGGCGGCAGAGCCGGGCGCGGAGGCCGCGGGGCTGCAATGGGAGGTAGCGGGGATATATGAGCCGTCGAGCGCAGGCACGCCTCCTCTGTTACAGGCAAGCAGCAGCCCCTTCGACCAGCCATCCAACGAGCAGATCCAGGCTCTCTTGCAAGAGGGGAAGGCTGTCTATCTGACGCCGATGTATTACGGCGAAGTGGGCGTCAGCAATCGTCTGGGGCGGCTGATGGAGAGCCAAAATGGCGCGCAGCTTGCGGCGCGAAATGGCTCTGGTCCGTTGGACCTCTTCCAGCGTTTCGACTGGGAGCGAAAGTTTGCCCAGCTGGACGCGCGCGCGGGCGATGAGCATTCCTCCCTGCGTCTGGCCTCGCGCCAGCGGGAGGCTGTGCGCTCGACGCTGACCCATCGGCTGACAGTGTTGACCGGCGGCCCCGGCACAGGCAAAACGACCGTTGTGCGCACGATTATCGATCTGTGCGAGGAGGCGGGCGCAACTGCTTTGCTGGCCGCGCCGACCGGGCGAGCGGCCAAAAGACTCTCCGAGGCAACCGGCCGCGCGGCCAAGACCATCCATCGCCTGTTGCAATTTCAACCGGCGGCGGGTATGTCCTTCAAACGCAATGAGGAGCATCCCCTTTCCGGCGATCTGCTGATCGTGGACGAGGCCTCGATGCTGGATTTGATTCTGATGAATCATCTGTTGAAGGCCATCCCTGCGGGAATGTCGCTGCTGCTGGTGGGGGACGTGGATCAGCTGCCGAGTGTGGGCGCCGGAAACGTGTTGGAGGATCTGATCGCGGCCATCGAAGGGGCGGGTGACGGGACGCCCCGTACTCAAGATGCTGCCGTATGGAGCAGCGCGGCGGTGGTGCGTCTGGAGACGATCTTCCGGCAGGCGGCCGGCAGCTATATCGTCGAGAATGCCCACCGCATCAACCGCGGTCAGATGCCGGTTCTGGCGCGGGCGGCCACGGAAGAGGGGGCTGCGACTGCGGATTTTTTCCTCTTTCGCACCGAAGAGCCGGAGCGGGCCGCCCAACTGTGCGTGGAACTGGCGCAGGAGCGCATCCCGCGGCGGTTCGCGATTCCTCCCCAGGACATTCAGGTGCTCAGCCCGATGCACCGGGGCGCGGCCGGGGTGGCGTCGCTCAACGAGATCATCCAGCAGGCTCTCAATCCGCCCCAGCAGGACAAGGCGGAGCGCAGCCTGGGCAGCCGTATCTTCCGTGTCGGCGACCGCGTGATGCAGGTGCGCAACAACTATGATAAAGATGTGTTCAACGGCGATATGGGCTATATTATGGCTGTCGCTCTGATCGACCAGCGTGTAACGGTTGAAATTGACGGGCGGGCGGTGGCCTACGATTTTCTGGAGTTGGACGAACTGGTCCATGCCTACGCCATCAGCGTACACAAGAGCCAGGGCAGCGAATTCCCGGCGGTCGTCATTCCCGTACTCACCACCCACTACATGATGCTTCAACGTAACCTCCTCTACACGGCCGTCACTCGCGCCAAGCGGCTGGTCGTGCTGGTGGGGCAACCGAAAGCGATTGGCATTGCCATAGGCAACGACAAAGTGGCCCAACGATACAGCGGGCTGACCGCGCGGCTGCGGCGAGCCACAGCACAGGAGATCTTTGCATGAACAGCAACGGAACACCATTGATCGCCGTACAGTTATACAGCCTGCGTCATCTATCGGACCGTTTCACGGATATAGCCGCCGCGGCCGCGGCAGCCGGGTACGAAGGTGTCGAACTGACTTTTCTGCCCGATCATACGGGTGAAGAAGCGAAAGCGGTTCTGGAGGATCACGGTTTGCAGGCCGTTTCGGCTCATGTACCCTACGACGCCCTGGCGGAGGATTTTGCCGGCACGGTGGCCTTTCAGCGCGCGGCAGGCAACGACTGCCTGATTCTGCCCGGCCCCGCGGCGGAAGTGCGGGCGGCGGCCAACGGCGAAGCCTGGCGCGCCTTCGGGCAGACACTCAACGAACTGGGGAGACGCTGCCGGGCAGAAGGGATGCGCTTGGGCTATCACAATCACGGCTTTGAGATGGAGGAGTACGACGGCACGCGGGCGATTGACTGGCTATTGGGGAATGCCGTAGCTGAGAATCTCTTCTGGGAGCCGGATTTGGCGTGGATAGCCGACGGCGGCGCTTCACCCCTGGAAATGGTGCAGAAATATGCCGGGCGCTGCCCGCGTATCCATGCGAAAGACCTGGCGCCGGAAGGCGAAAACGAGGACCAGATGGGCTTGGCCGACGTGGGCTACGGGACGCTGGACTGGGACGCGCTGCTGCCGGCCTGCCGCGATGCCGGCGCCGAGTGTTACGTCGTCGAGCACGACCTGCCCAAAGATCCGGTCGCCAGCGTCCGCCGCAGCCGCGAGTTTCTGGAAAGCCGGGCGGAGCGAGCCTGAAAGGCCCCGAGCATCGTTTTGGGAGAGAACTTTGGCAACATCGGCAATGTTTGAAGGGCTTGTGTTCGACGAACGCCGCAACGCGACCCCGGTTAAATATGTGGGTGAGCGCGCCTGTTATGTCGTGGATGAGGACGGCTTCATGCGCCATATCGACGCCGCGCTGGTGGATCAGCAGGTGCTCGATTTCCTCAAAGGGCAGGTGGACCAGCACCGGGACCTGGCCGTGAGCGGCATGATGGATATGATGGGCAAGGACGACATCTTTACCAAAGCCGCGGTCGAATCATCCATCGACAATATAGATCAGGCGGTCGGTCAGGCGATCCCGGAACAGTCCCGCCAATGGCTGGGCATGATGGGCTTCCGCGTCATCATTGATGACCGCGGTCAGGTCGTCGACCTCGAGATGCCCACGGGCGGGATCGAAGGCGAAGAGGACTATTGAAACGGGAAGAGAAGGAGGAGCCGCGTGAGACTCTCTGACTCCTCCTTTTGAATATTTTTTGTATTGAAGTCGGTAAGGAAGACCTTTCCGCCAAAAAATATTCGGTAGTGGTCACATTGTAAGTGGTGAAGGGAAAGTCTATGTCTGAACTGTGATTTCTGTGATTCGGAGCTTGCTATGATTAGCGGATGCACGGACAAGAATGTCTACACCACCGGATTATCAGATCACTTACTATTCGACCACTACCAAATATTCTAACCTCTCAATTCACCTCTCCAGGTGCCAGTCGGGATCGGTCAGCGCCTCGTAGACCACGCCGCCTTCCACATTGCGGGGCATGGGTATCCCCAGCAGATAGCAGAGGGTCGGCGCCACATCGACCGCCCGCACCTGACCCTGTAGCGCCACCCCTTCCTTGACGCCGGGACCGGCCAGGACGAAGGTGCAGTGCTGCCCGGCGATGCCGAAACTGACCGAGGGCAACTGCTTGCCGTGCGCGCCGTCGAACTCCGGCCTCAACGCGTAGACCACATCGCCGACCGCGTCGCCCCAGAGATTGACCATCTCCGCGTCTTCGCGCGTCAGGGCCAGGGCGAAGGGATGACGGCCTGTGGCGGGATCGGTGTAGGCGTGGAGCGCGTCGATGATCGCCAACTGGGTCTCCTTATAGTCCGCCTCCGGTACGATTCCGCTTGGCTCCCGCCCCTCCAAATTGATGAATACATGCACCAGGCCAACCGCAGCCGCCCGCGTGCGTGACCAATCTACCGTCCGTTGACCGTCCTCCTCCTTATAGACCAGGAAACCGGCCTGCTCCAGCACCTCTTCGATCTCCACCGCCTGGAACTGATTGGGCGTGCCGCCATGATCGGCGACGAGACAGATCAGCGTCTCCTCATCCGCGATGTGGGCGACGCGGCCGATCATATCGTCGATGGAACTGTAGGTGCGGATCACGCCGTCCAGGCAACGCTTTCGCGTCTCTTCATCGGCGCCGCTCCGTTCATCCGCCTGGCCGAGGAAAAAATGGCTGGTGTAATCGGACGCATGGGTCTCGATGAAGAGCATCGTCCAGTCGTCGCGGCTGGTGGTGAGATAGTCGGCCACATCGGCCAAGCGCTGGTGATGGAACGCCAACAGTTCGAAGTAGGTGTCGTCGTCGATGATGCCCAGCGCATCCCTGGCTGGATTCTGCAGGAAGTTGCCCACATGCTCGTCAAGCTCAGCGGATACTTCCTGCGGCTCCGTGTAGCCCAGCGCAGGCCAAATCTGCGGCACAAACAGCTCGAACGCATCGGCCTCCGCAGTGAGGTTGACCAGCTTTATACGCATGTAACCGTCGATCTTCTCGCCGTCAATGGCGAAATCGTCCACCCACCAACTGCTCCACTCGCCCACGGCCAGCTCAGCAACTGCGCTGCCCCCATCGCGCGCCCGACAGACGCGCACGCGGTCATACCCGTTGTCACCGGCGGCGTAGATCAGGCCGTAGAAGGGTTTGGGCGTGCCTTCCTCTCCGCGCAGCATCAGATCACGCCCCCGGGTCAGCGGCTCAATCGTCAACAACACCTCTTTGGGCGGGCGCTTTGAAGACGGCAGATCGGTCCAGTTTTCGGCCTCGTTGATCGCCACCTGGTCGACGTCGGATACGGTCTGCAGGGCGCTGGGGTCCAGTGTCTCCGGGTCGCGCTGTCCGCCGATCTGCCGCCGCAGCCACTTTCCGGCCACGAAGAGGTGATAACCGGCGATCTGGTGGTGATTGGAGACGCCGGGGCCGGTTCCTTCAACCTGAACGCCGCTGGTTACGGTCGGCGGCCAGGACATCTCCCACTTGACCAATAGGGGTGTGCCTCCGGCGCGCTCGACGGTGTTCCACAGATACTCCGCCTGCGACAATTCGGAGTTGATGCCCCAGACCGTCTCATCCAGCTGGCCGCCCAGTTTGCGAATGTTGAAATCCATTACGCCGTGATTGCCCGGCCAGGCGCCGGTGGAGGTGGCCGTCCAGCCTGGGGGCGTCAGAGTGGGGAAAACGCCGATCATGGGGCGATGCACGCCTCGCTCCATCAGTCTGCCAAGATGGGGCATATGGCCGCCATCTACCATATTGTTCACCAATTCCATGCTGGCGCCGTCCATGCCGATCAGGATTGCGCGCCGTGCCGGGCTTTGCATTGCTCTCTCCTTAAACGGGTTGTGTTTGCGTCACGTCTGGGGGGTGACCCCCGGTCAGGTATTCAGAAGCATAGGGGCTGTTATAATAAACCGCAACCGGGCTGAAATCATAGAACTAGGGTGAGAAGCTGGGCTTTTTCCCTCCACTCTCTTCAACACTTTCTTGATTGCCCACTGTTGTTGCACGGGAAAGACTGCTTGTGTGCTACAGTTTGTCTGACGTATAATTCTGTCACTTCCTTTCCGACACCCTTTTGGGAGAGTTTATGCGCGCTGGTCATCAGCACAGACTGCGCGGCGCACGCCGCAAGACAAATACTTTTTCGAATCGCTTGCCCCTGAGCCAGTTGTGGCTGACTCTGGCCATTTTCGCGGCGCTGCTCCTACCAGCCAGCGGCCAGATTCTTGCCCAGTCGGGGTTTGTGCCTTTTTCGAATAGCATCATCAGCCTGGACGTATCGCCGGACGATGGCAGCATCGTGTTGGCCGGTACGCTTAACGTCCCCGTTCCGGCGGGCATCTATCGCAGCACCGACGGCGGCCACACCTGGAGCCGGGCCAACGTGGAGCTGCCGCCCGATACCTCTATCGCCTCGATTCGCTATGACCCGCAGGATGGAAACCGGGTGCTGGCCGCGGACGGCGGCGTCGGCAATCTGTTCATAAGCGAAGACGGCGGCCTGAACTGGCGGCAGGAGCCGTCGATCAACCAGGTTCTCACGATCAATAGCGGTGTGGGCCGCCTCTTTGCCCGTATCGAGGATGGGCAGACCGTTTATTACGCCGGTACGCGCTTTGACGGCGTTGTGCGCAGCGCCGATGGCGGCCAGAGCTGGGAGTGGTACGGCAACGGCCTGGCCGGGGCCGCTCTGCGCGTGCGCGCATTTGTGGAGAAGGACGGCGCGCTCTATGCCGGTACGCACGATGGCGTCTGGCGTCTGACTGCGGAATCCACCGCCTGGCAACGGGTCAGCTTGCCGGCCGGCATCATCGCCCGCGGGATGACGACTCTGGATGGACGCCTGTACGTAGGCACATTTGCCTCCGGCCTGTATCTGAGCGATGACGGCTACAATTGGGTTCAGGACCCCTCCTTCCCCGCCGGTGTCGTCATCTACGACCTGGCGATCACCGGCGGCCAAGTGATCATTGGCACGAATGTCGGCCTGTGGACCGAAAGCGTACCGGACTGGGTGCGGGCGTCCGTCAATGGCGCGACCTTTACCAATCCGGTCTATCGCCTGGCTTCGTCGCCAACGCTTGTGGGCGTTACCTATGCCGGAACTGAACAGGATGGCGTGTTGCGCACCATTGATAGCGGCGCTACGTTCCTGTCGTCCGCGCAGATCACGCCACTCGATCCGGCTGAGGTGCCGGGTGTGCCGACGCCAACGCCCACGGTTACGCCATCCGCGACGGATACGCCGACGCCGACTGACACGCCGACGCCGACCGAGACGCCCACACCGACCGACACGCCGACCGCCACCGCGACACTGGATCCGAATGCGCCGACTGCGACGCCGACCGAGACGCCGACAGTCACCGCGACGCCGGATCCCAATGCACCGACTGCGACGCCAACTGAGACGCCGACAGTCACCTCGACACCGGATCCGAATGCGCCGACTGCGACGCCGACCGAGACGCCGACAGTCACCGCGACGCCGGATCCGAATGCGCCGACTGCGACGCCGACCGAGACGCCGACAATCACCGCGACGCCGGATCCGAATGCGCCGACTGCGACGCCGACCGAGACACCTCCTCCCACACCCGCGTCCGGCGATATGCCGACGAGCACTCCGACTGCATCGGCAGCCGAAGAGGACTCCCCGGCCCCAACGCCGACCGCAACGTCAACCCCTGCGGGCATAGACAATGTGAGGGATAGCCTCACGAAGATACCGCCGATCTGGATAGGCGGTGCAGCGGTCTTCTTCCTCTTGATCCTGATTGCCAGCGTTTCTGTGGCGCGGGACGGGACTCGCGATTCCGAAGACCTATGACGAGGAACGCGTCGCTGACCGTCCAATCAGAGAGCGGGGCCGCCGGACATCACACACGCGCGCGCGAGCGTGGGCAATCGCTGACAACTTTGCTGGCGCAACTGCCGCATGGGTTGCGCGTCTCTGGCGATTCAGCACTGTTGTCCGTTAAAGTGCGCGGCATCACCGACGACAGCCGGGCCGTGGGCGCGGACACGCTGTTTGTTGCCGTGCCGGGTATGCAGCAGGACGGCCATCGCTTTATTCCCCAGGCGCTTGACGCCGGCGCGGTGGCCGTGGTCGGCAGCCGTCCGCTGGACTGGCTGAAAGATCAGGGTTGGTGGCCGCAGCCGACCGACGTACACTATGTGCAGGCAACCGATAGCCGCGAGGCGCTGGCCTGGCTCAGCGCGGCCTTCTTCGGTTTCCCCAGCCGTGCCCAGACCGTCATCGGCGTAACGGGCACCGACGGCAAGACGACAACGTGCGCGCTTCTGGAGGCGATTCTCAGCCATTCCGCCGATGTGGGCGTCATCACGACCGTCGGCGCGCGCATCGCCGGTGTCGAGCAGGAGACAGGGCTGCATGTGACGACGCCGGACGCGCCGACGGTGCAGGCATTTCTGGCGCAGATGCGCTCTGCGGGCTGCGGCTATGCAGTTGTCGAGAGCACCAGCTTCGGTCTGGATCAGAAGCGGGTGTCCGCGCTGGATTACGATGTGGCCGCGCTCACAAATATCACGCATGAGCATCTTGACATTCACGGCTCTTACGAGGCATACCGGGCGGCCAAGTTCCTGCTCTTTCGCAGCCTCTTCCGTTCTGGGCGCAAAAAGGGAGCGCCCCGCATCGCGGTGTTCAACCTGGACGATAGCAGTTGCCAGCCCCTGCGGGCAGTGTTGGCCGAGGAGCGGGCGCGCAACGGCGTTGCCGAGGTGATTCCATACACATACAGCGTGGCCGATCCACGGGCGGACGTGTACTCCCGCGGCATCGAATATCTGCCGTATGCGACCCGCTTTGAGCTTGTCTGGCGGGGGGGCGCACTGCCGCTGGAGACCCGCTTGATTGGCGAGTTCAACGTGTCGAATATACTATGCGCCGCTGCCGTAACCCTTGGGCTGGGCATCCCGCCTGATCAGATTCAGCGGGGCGTCGGCTCTCTCGCTTCCGTTTTGGGGCGTATGCAGCGTATGGATGGTGGGCAGGATTTCCTGGCTGTCGTCGACTTCGCCCACTCCCCGGCCAGTCTTGAACGGGCTTTAGAGACGCTACGCCCACTGGTCGCTACAGATTGCCGCGTGGGTAGAGGACGGCTGATTGCAATCTTCGGCTGCGCCGGTCTGCGGGACCGGGGCAAGCGGCGGTTGATGGGACGGGTGAGCGGGCGTCTGGCCGATTTCACCATCATCACGGCGGAAGATCCGCGCACTGAAGAGTTGGACGCCATCAATCAGGAGATTGCAGACGGCGTGCTGGATGTTGTCGGATGCGTTGGCGGCGAGGCGGGAAAGTGGAGTGGTGAGCAGGTGGAAGAGGCCAAGGAGTCCCGCCCATCTCGCTTTGCCATTGTTCCTGACCGGGCCGAGGCCATTCGTTTCGGTGTGCAGATGGCGCGCGCCGGCGACGTGGTGGCTTCCTTCGGCAAGGGCCACGAACGCAGTATGTGCTGCGGCGAGACGGAGTATCCCTGGAACGAGCAGGAGGCGATGCTATCCGCCCTGCGCGCTCGCAGAGAGGAGCGTGGAGCAAAGTGAGGAGTTAGGCGCGTAGTCTGCCATGCCGGAACTGCAACGCTTCACTCCATCACAAAGATCACTCCATAAGCAAAACCTCTTCTCGCAATCGGGGCGCTTCTGTGTATTCTAAGAACGGTTTTGTGTCTCTGTGGGTACTGTTGTAAGATGTATGGTATTCTTTAGAAACGCCCGATAGTGGTGGCCGCCAACCGTCTTAATGATTCAGCAAGCGGAGGGCGGCCAAATAACGCCCGCGCAGCGTCGGTATAACGTTGACCAAAAGGAGTCTTTGCGCTCATGCAGCGCGGTTGCGCATTTGACTTTTTGGCATTGTCATTCTGGAACATCCATGATATAACAATGCCACACTGATCGGTTGACGCGCCGGACAGCGGCGCGGTGACCGCATTTATCTGTACATCATATTACGCACACATAAGGAGGCGGCTCGTGCCGGCCCTACTCCGCAAAATAGTTGCCGTCCTGGTCATCAGTCTGGTTTTCGGCGCCTGTACTGGCGGCGGTGATGGCGGCTCTACATGGTTCAACCTCCCGTCGGTTCCGATAAGAGTGGATGCCAATGGCAATGGCACGGCACTCGGTTTTGCGATGGGGACGATTTTGCAACAGCCCATGTTGGACCAGTTTGCCGTAGCCGGTGTTGATGTCCTCGAAGCCCGCATTGGCTACCACGGCGTGTTCCTCTACGCGGACGGCGAGCCTCTCCCATACCTGAAATGGAGTGACGAATCGACTGATCTCGTGGGCCGGATTCTGCCCTATGTCCCCGGCCCCGCTGGGCAGGCGGTTCCGGCGTTGACCTGGCTGCGGCGGGTAGGTCTGGGCGCAATTATCATTCTGCCGACAGCCGGTCAGGACGTACCCCGCTGGCAGGGTGAAGAGTTGGTTAGGACCCGACGCGCGTCGGAGACGACGATCGGCCCGCTTCAATTTGCCAGCCTGGCCTTCGATGCAAGCGGCAAGGCGTCGTTCGAAGGCATCCCCATGGCGGAGATTGAGCAGGCCTTGGGCGCGTCGCTTGGGCTGGACCTGCCGCCGATGGCGCTTGAGATCATGGAGGGGCTGGGCATCAAGCAGTTTTCCCTCGCCACCCAGCCCAATGGCATCGACCTTGCGTTTGACAATACGGCGCTGCCGGGTCTCGCCTACGATACCAGGCGCCTGAACAACCTTCTGCCCATCATCAGCGCCTTTGTCGATCCTTCGATGGGCGGCATGATCGCCGACGTCCTGCCCAAGCTGCCCGGCGCAGACCTGGACATCATCGTCTCCTTTACCGGCGAACCGGCCGCGGATACGCAACTGCCGACGATTCCGGTCAATATAGGGGAGGACGGTTCGCTGAGCGCCTGGGGCATTCCCTTGGGAACAGGTTCTCTCTTGCCGACGAGTGTGCTCGACATACTGGGCGGCACAAACGCTCAGAAGTTGGATCTGGGCATCAATGCGGACGGCATCTACCTGGCGCTGAACCAGGAACCCCTGCCCACCATTCAGTGGACCGAATCGTCTCTGGGAACGATTGGCCAGATAGCGGTCGATCTTCTTGGCGTCTCCCCCGGCCTGGTGGACGGCGGGCTTTCGGTTTTGCGTGGCTTGCTCGCGAAAACGGCTATTAGTTTGTCTCTGGGCCTGCCTGGACAGGATGGGATGGACTTTGCCGCTGATTACGACGTGACGGCCCCCAACTTCGCGGCCGCGCCGGAGGGCGGGCAACTGGGTCAGATTGGCGCATCCATTGGCAGGGATGGCGCTGTCCTGTCGGCCCTCGGCATCTCGCTGGGCGGGCTGCTGCCGCCGGTCCATCTGCCGCCGGTTGTAATGAACATTCTGAGTGGCGTCGGTTCGGACGTATTGCAGTTGACGACATCCGCCAGTACTACGGAATTGGTGGGCGATTCCGGCACGCTGCTTGCATTGCAGTATGATGAAGCGGCGCTGAACCGGCTCGTGGTTGTCGTCTCCTCTCTGTCTGACACGGTCCCGTTTATTCAAACGCTTATCGACATCCATATCCTGCCCAATCTGCCACAGATCCTCGGCTCTGGCCTGGATGTGCAGCTTGCCCTGGCCGGACAACCGGCTCCGGAAACCAAGCTGGCCTCGCTGCCCGTTGAAGTGAAGGCGGATGGATCCCTCGCGGTGATGGGCATTCCGCTGGGCAGCCAGTCAATTTTGCAGCCGCAATTCATTGCCGATATGCAGGAGATCAATATCCAGCGGCTGGATCTGAATATCATCGACGCCAGCCTCTATCTGGCCTCGAATGGTGAAAACCTTCCCGTCATCTCCTGGACCGACAGCTCTCTGGAGACGCTTCAGCTCGTTGCCGTTGAACTGGAGCTAGTGCCGCCGGGCATGTTGGGCGCGGCAGTTGGGTTCCTCCAGAACACCGACATTGGCGTGGCGCTCTCGATTCCTCCGGCTGATGGGGCGGAGGCGGTAAGTGTGCCGCCCGCTTTCGATGTAACCGCAGTACGGATGGAGCCGCCCGCGATCGACGCCGAGCATCGGCCTGTGCTTGCTCTCGGTCTCACGCTGGACGGCTCGGAGATCCGCTCGGTTGGCGGCGTGTCCGCGTCTCAGTTGCAGGAGTTGGGCGTGAGTCTGCCGTCTCTGCCTGCCAACATCGCCGCGATTCTTTACGATGGCCTACAAGTGTCGGAACTGGAGTTGACCTCTACGGCCAACCAGTTGAACGTAGTGGCCGACGACGAGGTGCTTCTCACGCTGCATTATGATTCTCCGTCCATTGTCCGCACTTTGGAGTTGGCGACGCCCTTCCTGCCAGAAGAGATCGCCGAGATTCTGGCAGATCCGGCTATCTCCGCACTGCTCTTAGACGAGTTTCTGCCTCTGATCGTAGGCGCGAGCCTGGATTTGACCGCAGAGTTGATCCGGGAATAGTCAGCAATAGGAAGCTTTCAGAATGCCGAATGGAGGCTCGGATTGTTGTGGAACTTGCTGGTTCAACCGCAAGAACCGCGGTGAGAAAGGCTACCATGGAGCTAGTAACGATGATGTGGAATCCTATTGCCAGATCAGGGATGTAGCCATCGAGAATCCCTTCTGGATCTACTGCGCCAACCACCCGCACCGGAGGCCCAAACGCGATCCCATACCGATCGGGCCGATTATGCGCAATGTAGGCGATGGAAGCAATGATCGCGAAATTTGGATGCCGTCCCCTGATTCGGAGGAGATACGACAGCATCTCCTTGAACTTCTAGATGGCTTCTTTCAGCATGTTGCCGAGAGTCGTTATCCGATAGGTCCCGACGTAGGCGAGGTTGTGCTGCGGCAACTTGGTGAATTCAGGGAGAAAAGGGCAGACAAGCATATCCAGTGGATCATCGAGAACTGTCCGAATCCCTGGTCTGATGTTGCACGCGCAGCGCTAAAGGGTATCAGAGCAGAGGGCTGAAAGACAAGGGAGCCTGCCCCAATCTGGCGTTCGCGCGCCGGGGCCTTTCGATGAACGTCCCCGGCATCCGTCCACCGAAGCGCCATTCTCGGCCACATCGAACTTTCTCCCCGATCTAAAGGGTCAACGCATCATTCTTGGCGGCGAGGCAGCCAACCTTGCAAATCTGCCTTCCGGCTGCTACTTCCACCCGCACAGTTCTGACCTACCAACATTGCGCGCTGCCAGCGACTGCTCCGGCAACTTGACCACGCGCGCAGTGCTCCGCCAGGACCAGACCGGAATCAAACGGGTGCATCCCGAATCATTGTGCGCCAGGGTGCGGTCCAAAATGGGGGTGAGATATACTGAAACCCCGTCTTGCCCGATTCGGCCATCTGTGCTATGCTCCTCCGTGACCGGGAACGCCGCCACCACGCGTCCAGCCCTCCATACTGCAATCCGGCGCCCATATAGCGAAGCGGTAGCGCATCTAACAATGCGCGCTCATAGTTACGAAGTGGTAGCGCATTAATCTCAACCAATTCCTGCTCCTTTTTGGGCAAAAGGGGGGGGTAAAGCGGACAAAGCGGACACTAAATAATTCTATATCTGTAACTACTCAGCCTCGTCTGGGAGGTTGTTTGAAAAGGTACGGTCATCGGTCAAAAAGACCAATAATGACTGCCGGAAAGCGTGAATCCTCCATCTACACGCCATAATTCGCACCATTTGTGCCGTATTGACCCGAACCTGACCTTTTCAGACAGATTCCAAACACGATTCATTACACTTGGATGACTTGGTTGCCCATTGAAAGTCGCACATTGGGCAATGGCTGAGTAGTTACCTATATCTTAGAAAATATCGACTCTGTCAGCCAAGTTCCCCGACAGATCATGACACCAATGCCGTAACAGACCGGCGCTCATATAGCGAAGCGGTAGCGCATCTAACTAATGCGCGCTCATAGTACGAAGTGGTAGCGCATTCAACACACGGCTTCTATCGGTGCAGGAGAGCCCGCTCCGGCAGAGGCGCGGCAGGGAATCGCGGTTGGCATTTTGAAGATTTTTTTGGCGGAACTGTCTTTCGTCCAACGCCATTACAAAAAACTGTCAAAACTGGCCCTACCCACCTCCTCCGTTCCCAACGTCAGCAAGCCTCCCGCCTTCCCAGAGCAACGATGCAAAAAATCTGGGTTACGCCCAATCAAACAAACGGATTGACCAGACAGATCACGTATGGTAGATTTCTGGATTATATTCCATATCTCTGAAAAGGACGGGTCGCAGTCGAGGCCGTCCAACACGGACATTGATTGGCGTGATTCACTGCCCTGCGTGTTATGCCACTAATGACTTCCAGCACAACAATCACAGTCGAAGTGGAAGGAACTGTGCTCCAAGGGGGGTGATGCCTTTCGAAATGAGCAGTAATGTAATCTTACTCTTGGACAATATTCCATGTGCTGCTACTTTGTCAGATGAGCGCAACGTGTCAGCACGCAATGAAAATGAGGAGTTTCGACGATGACTGCGAACAGAATGAGCCGACGTAGTTTTCTGCAGCTTTCAGCAGCCGGGACAGCCGGTGCGTTGCTCGCCGCCTGTGCGGGCCAGCCGGCAGCCGCTCCTGCCGCCGAAGAGAGCGGGGACATGATGGCCGAAGAGGCTGTCGAGATCAGGTTGTCACACTGGTGGGGTGAGCAGCACAACCATTGGCTGCCCATCGTTGAGGAAAAGACCAACGTCACGGTTACGCAGGAGATTTATCCTTGGGGCGAGTATCTGACCAAAGTCTTGACCCAGGTGGCGGGCGGTGTGGCGCCGGAAATCATCCAGCTTGATCAGAGCCACAACGCAGATTTCTTCCCCAAGAACATCTTTGTGCCCTACAACGACTTTCTGGAAGCCTCCGATTTAGACATGAGCAAGTGGAACGTTGACCCGGCGCTTGAGGTTGGCTACAACGGCGATATCCTGGCGTTGAGCCTCTTCACCATGCAGGGCCGCTCGGTCTATCTGAATCTGGACCTGGTGCGGGAGGCCGGTTACCCTGAAGATGAACTGCCCTTGTATGGCAGAGACAACTTCGACATGTGGCACTGGGACGACTTCGTGGCCTTCCTTCAGGCTGTCACCATCAAGGCGTCGGACGGAACCTACGAGCAGTATGGCTATGCCGGCGCCATCACCGACGCAACCAGTCTGGCATACCAAATGGCCAGCTACGGAGCCGACCTGGTCGATGATCCGTGGTCCTTCGCCGAAACCGAAGCGCTGCTGGATGCGGAGGCGGCCATCTCGGCCGCGCACGATCTCATCGATCTGACGGCCGTGCATGGAGTAGCGCCGACGCTGGAAGCCCAGCAAGGCGTCGAGGGGGGCCTGTTTAGAGCAGGGCTGGCCGCAGCGGTCATCAGTTGGACCAACCAGACCTATCTCATGGCCGAACTGCCCTTCGAGTTGGGTTTCATGCACATGCCCTTCATCGACCGACGCGTTCATGGCGTTGGCGCCAACCACTGGAGCATCAACAAGGCATCCGACCTGATTCCGCAGGCGCAGCAGGCGGCGTTCATCCAGACCACCGACTACGAGGTCGGACAGGCTCTGGTCGATCTGGCGGCCACGATTTCCGCCTATGATCCCGCCTACTATCTGGATACGCTGCCGGAAGGCGATCTGGGCGTAATCACTCGCATCATGTTGTCGCGCCTGGCGGGCATGTCCGACTGCGACTACTGTACGGAAGATGTGAACATGTTCAATCGCGCCGGATTTGGCCGCAGCGGACGCTTCCTGCAGGACACGGTCCGCGCCGAGTTGGAGAAGGTGCTCATCGGCGAAAAGAGTGTCGAGGAGGCGATGCAGGACGCAGACGCGGCCATCGACGCCGAGATCGACCGCGCCTAAGACGGCAAGCCGCAGAAAAACGCGGTCAGAGACCGCGAGCTAGTTGTGTTTGTAAAGGGGGGAGCGACCGATGTTTTGGAATCGAAATCTGACCTTGCAAGCGCGGGAGACGCGCGACGCCTACATCGGTCTGCTCCCCTTTCTGCTGGGGTTCGTGATCTTCACCGCCGGCCCGCTGATCTATTCATTCTATCTGTCTTTCACGCGCTACGATATTCTCTCGGCGCCGCGTTGGAGCGGCTTCGAGAACTATGCGCGCATGGCGTCCGGCGACGACACGCTGTGGCAGTCGTTACGGGTCACTGTGATCTATACAATGGTGGCCGTGCCGGTGCATGTGATTGTCGGCTATGCCATGGCGTTGCTCCTGAATTTGAAGGTCAAGGGTCTCTCGTTCTGGCGCACCGCTTTCTACATGCCGGCCGTCGTGCCCGCCATGGCCGTCGCCTACGTCTTTTCGTGGATGTTGCAGTCGGACGTCGGGCTGGTCAACCAGGTGCTGCGCTCCATTGGCCTGCCGGGACCCAAGTGGTTCGGCGATCCCAACTGGGTGCTTGCTGCCTTCATTCTCATGTCGGCTTGGGCGGTCGGGGGTACGCTGCTGCTCTATCTGTCGGCCCTGCAGGGCGTGCCCACCGAACTGTATGATGCGTCCAAGGTGGATGGCGCCAACGCCTGGCGTCGATTCCTCAACGTGACGTTGCCGATGACCTCGCCGGTCATCTTCTTTGTCTTCCTCACCGGCATGATCGGCACCTTCCAGGTATTTACGGTGGCCTTTGTCACGACCAATGGCGGGCCGGGCGAAGCCAGCCTGTTTTACCTGCTCTACCTGTACCGCACGGGATGGCAATATCTAAATATGGGTTATGCGGCGGCGATGGCCTGGTTGCTGTTCGTAATCCTGCTGGTGATCACACTGCTTTCGCTGCGTATATCGCGAACAACGGTCTTCTATGAGGGTGCGCAGGAGTAAGCCATGTCAGATTCAGGAAGTGTGCAGGCTGGAGGAGCGCTGGCTCAGCCGCCGCCGGGAATGGGCGGGGCGTGGATGCGCCGCCTGCAGATGGGGCAACGTCTGCTCGGCAGGGCCTTCTTGTACCTGGTGCTGGCCGTCCTGACAGTCATTCTGGTCGTTCCTCTGGTCTGGATGGTGAGCGCCTCGTTCAAGCCGGAGGGCTATGTCTTCGAGTATCCGCCGCGGCTGATCGCTGAACAAATACAGTGGTGGAACTACGTGGAGGCGTGGAATCAGTTTCCGTTCTGGCGCTCATTGCGCAACACGATGACGATTACGATAGGGGTGGAGGCGGGTCGTCTGCTGAGCGCCAGCCTGACCGCCTATGTCTTTGCCAGGCTGCGCTTTCCGGGCCGCAATCCGCTCTTTCTGCTGGTGCTGAGCACGATGATGATCCCCTATCATGTGGTGCTGATCCCGCAGTATCTCCTGTTTCGCAATCTGGGTTGGTTGGACTCATTCAGGCCGTTGATTGTGCCGCACTTTTTCGGCGGGGGCGCGTTTTTCATCTTCCTGTTGCGACAGTTCTTTATGACCATCCCGCGCGACTACGACGATGCGGCGCGCATTGACGGCGCGGGGACGTTCGCCATACTGTGGCGGATCCTTTTGCCGATGTCGAAACCGGCGCTGGCGACGGTGGCGATCTTTACCTTTATGGCGGAGTGGAATGATTTCCTGGCGCCGCTGATCTATCTGAACTCGCAGGAAAAGTACACCCTGGCGATCGCGATCCGGCAATGGCAGCAGGTGGCGGTGTGGGGCGCGGGCGCCTATATGCCGCCGACGTGGAACGCGATCATGGCGATGGCGACCGTGCTGACGATTCCACCGGTGGTCCTCTTCTTTTTCACCCAGCGCTATTTCATCCAGGGCGTCGTGATCAGCGGTATCAAGGGCTAAGTGACTGTCCGCAAATAACGTAGCGATTTCAATCGAGTTCAGACTGATTTGGCGAACGAAACCGCTGAATTGAAAACGGACAGTTACTAAGAGCGCCGCGCGCACCGCAGTACGCACAAGATGCCCTGCTGTGTATCTCATCCCACTGCTGAGGATTTTCCGAGACAGTAGCAACGCTGAGAGGAGGTGATGCCGACTGTAGCAGAGGAGAGAATGATTGAGTGCCAGGCGTTTATGTCGTAACAGCACGCGTAATGCCAAGGAGGAGAGGAGCGATGAACACCAGAAAAGATTTCACAAGCCGGCGCGAATTCTTGCGCCTTTCAGTGGCCGGCGCAGTAGGCGTCATCGCCGCTGCTTGCGTCCCCGCGGCGCCAGGGGACGGCCAGCCGGAAGAAGGCGCGGCGGAGGCAATGCCTGTCTCCGAGGAAGCTGCGGAAATCAGGCTGTCACACTGGTGGGGCGACCAACACAAGAAGTGGCTCCCGATTGTCGAAGAGAAGAGTGGCACTGTCTTCAAGGAGGAGATTTATCCTTTCGGCGAGTATGTGCTCAAGGTGTTGACGCAGGTGGCCGGTGGGGTCGCGCCGGACATCATCCAGCTTGGCGGGCCGATGTACCCGGATTTCTTCACACGCGGCATCTTCGTGCCCTTTAACGACGTGCTGGCCGCGTCGGATATCGACATGAGCAAGTGGTATGCCGACCCGGTCGTGGAGCACGGGTACAAGGGCGACATCATGGGGCTGAGTCTGTTCACCCAGCAGGCCATGATGGCCTATTTGAACCTGGAACTGGTAAGGCAGGCCGGCTATCCGGAGGATGAGTTGCCGCTGTGGGGCAATTCGAATTTCGATCAATGGCATTGGAGTGATTTCGTGGAGTTTATGCAGGCCGTCACGCTCAAGAAATCTGACGGCACGTACGAGCAGTATGGCTATCAGGCCGCCGAGACCAGCATCAATGCATACGGCTATCAGCTGGCTACGCACGACACCTGGTTCATAGATGACACCGAGTATGAAGAGACGGAGTGTCTGCTTGACAGGCCGGAGGCCATCGCAGCGGTGCATGATTACGTTGATCTGACGACGGTGCATGGCGTAGCGCCGACGCTGGAAGCCCAACAGGGGATCGAAGGCGGCCTGTTCAGAGCGGGCCTGGCCGCAGCCAGCGTCAGCTGGTCCAACCAGACCTATCTCGCCGCCCAGTTGCCTTTTGAACTCGGTTTCATGCATCTGCCCTGGGTGGACAGGCGCGTGCATGGCGTTAATGCCAACCTCTGGTGTATCAACAAGGAGTCCCAGGTGATACCCAAGGCACAGGAGGCTGCTATCGTCCAGACTACCGATTATGAGGTGGGTCAGGCACTGGTAGACCTCGCGGCCACTCTCTCTGCTTACGACCCTGCCTATTACCTGGACAGCCTGCCCGCGGGTGATCTCGGCACAATCGTGCAGGTCATGCTCGCCCGATTGGAGGGCATGTCGGCATGTGACTACTGCACCGAGGACGTTAACATATTCAAGCGGGCGGCCTTCGGTCGCGTGGGTCGGTTCATGCAGGAAAGGTTCAGAGTCGAGGTGGAACTGGCGCTCATCGGCGCAAAGTCTGTCGAGGAAGCGATGCAGGCAGCCAAGGCGAGCATAGACAAGGAGATCCAGTCTCCTGCCTAATGTGAATTCAATTTGATACCAAGACTTTTCAAACGGGCAGCACCCTGGGATCGCGGGCGTCTCGCCCGCTCTCCCGACATTCGCAAGCTCTTGGTCTCATTTGGGATTTTCATTCGTGTTGAAAATGCCGAAGTGCCTTTCCAAAAAGCGCTCTGGCCGGTCTCCGAACGGGCTTTCCAGTGGCTGGCCACCTTGGATTGCTTTGGCAAGTCCGGCTCGGTCAGGGATTGGGCGGAGCGCGATCTCCATCCGGGATCCTAAAGAAGGAGATTGGCCATGAATAGTCAGTCGCCGGCGCGAAACGCATTGAACCGTCCCAACGTATTCATGATCTTTTCCGACGATACGTCCAGGCGGGACTTTGGCTGCTACGGCAACCAGGGCGTCAGAACGCCACACATCGATCAACTGGCTAGCGAGGGTATGCGTTTCAACAACGTGTTTACGACATCTCCGACTTGCGTTCCCAGCCGTGTGTCGCTGTATACGGGCCTCTATCCCATCCGTAACGGGGCGCACCCGAACTGGAGTTCCGTTAGACCGGGGATCAAGAGCCTGCCCCACTACCTGTCCGCGCTTGGCTATCGGGTGATACTCCTGGGCAAGAAACATATCACGCCATGGGAAAACTTTCCCTTTGAGTACTATGACGATGATGACGAACCGCTGGGGCCTGGCAAAGCGCTGCAAAGTATCCTGGCAGAGCCGGGCGACAAGCCGTTCTGCATCATCATGTGCAAGTTCAGCGCGCACGTCCCCTGGCCCCATAATGACTATCATTACGATCCCCAGGAAGAAGACATCCCACCACATCTGATTGACACGCCCGATACACGCCACATGCGGGCACGCTACTACTCAAAGATCACCGAGATGGATGAGGCCGTGGGGAACTGTCTGGACCTGCTGAAAGCGCAAGACCTGGAAGACAATACCCTGGTTATCTACACGACCGATCACGGTTCGGATTGGCCGAGCGAAAAGTGGAGCCTGCATGATGGCGGCATCAATCAGCCATTCATCGCCCGCTGGCCGGGAAAGATCAGACCGGGCGCGGTGAGCGATGCTCTGGTCAGCTTCGTCGACATTCTGCCCACTATCATTGAGGTGGCCGGTGGCGATGTCGCCGGAGTCGTGTCGCGATGCGGCGGCGAGGAATTGGACGGCCAGAGTTTTCTCCCTGTGCTTCTCGGCGAAGAAACGGAGCATCGGTCTGAGGTATATGCCAACTTTACCTGGGGCGTCATGGTTGCCTATCCGATGCGCGCCGTGCGCACAAAAACGCACAAATACATTTGGAATATCGACTCTCACTTCAGGTATACATGGCCGGTGGACGTGGGGTGGTGGGGGGAAAGCCAGCCGCCGGCAGCGTTCACGCCTATCGCACGTCATGCAGCGGCGATGTGGCAATCGTGGTTCGACAAAGCGAGAACCGATCCCGGCGCGGCTGAAAGGGTGCGTTCCCTGCAATTCAGACCGCCCGAGGAGCTGTACGACATCCGCGCCGATCCGTATGAGATGCACAATCTGGCTGACGACCCCGCTCAGCAGGAACTGTTGAATTCTCTGCGCGGCAAGGTTCACGCGTGGATGCAGCAGCAAGGAGATGATGGCGGCTCGGCATACCATGGAGAGGCCGACAGGGAGACAAGATTCCTGGACGAGTTTTATGGTCGGCAGGTCGTCGTCAATGCGAGAATGTACTCCGTCTCAAGCGAGACCGCATTGCTCGAACTGATATGTCCCGTCTGGCGCGCGCAAATCCGGTATACCCTTGATGGCACGGAGCCTACGCCCGCATCAACGCTATACAGCCAACCCTTTACACTTTCCCCCCCTGCAACCATCAGGGCGAAGGGATTTTTCGAGGGAGGTGAAACGCCCCTGAGAGTCGTTGAGTTTCCGGATATTGACTACCGGTTTCACTATCAATACCACTTCAAACCCGTTTCCTGGTAGGCAAAGAAAGGGACTTACATACGTGAGTAACATTGCAAATTCGGCAAGAAGTGGTAGAAGGAAGGCACACGAAAAGACCCGTCGTTGCGCCAACAACACGGGTCGCGTTCCACGAGGTGAGAACTCATGGACAGTCCCAAGCTTACCACAATCCACAAGACATTTCAAGAGCGCGGCTACTGCTCCCGCGCCGGTTACGGGCGTATCCGTGAAGTCCTGCGCGCCTGTTGCTGGCTCTACAACCGCTCGCTGGAACAGCGCAGAGGCCTGTACACCATGACTGGCAGGAGCATGTCGAAATTCGCGCAGATGAAGCATCTGACACAGCTGCGCAAAGAGCGGCAAGATTGGCGAGACCTGAGCTTGCGAGTATCGCGCGGCGTGCTGGTGCGGGTGGATAGATCCTTCCATGCTTTCTTTCGCCGCGTGAAGAATGGCGAGAAGCCGGGCTATCCGCGCTTCAAGCCGCATCAGCGTTACCAGTGCATCGAACTTGCAGAAGTAACCCCTGGCATGGTCAAGATGACGAACGGAAAGGTTCGCATCAATGTGAAGGGGCTGCCGCGCATCGAAGTGAGACCGTCAAGGCCGCTACCGGACAGTAGCCAGCTGAAAGCGTTACGTCTGGTCATGCACGGGCGCAAGCTCATGGTTGATTTGGTCTATGCAGAGGAGCGGGAACTACTGCCGCCTGTTCATGAATCCGTCGGCATCGACATGGGCGTCAACGAGCGCATGACTCTCAGCGATAGTTCTACCATAGAGCGACGTGTGATAGATCGCAAGCGTGAGCGCAGATTGCAACGAGCTATCAACCGTAAGAAGAAGGGTAGCAATAGCAGACGAAAAGCGGTTGCTGCTTTCGCTCGTGAGAAGCGCCGTAATCATGTGCGTAATCGCAATCAGTGCCATGAGATTACGACAGGTCTGATACGACGCTATGGCAAGATCGCCATTGAAGACTTGTCTATTCGTAACATGACCGCTTCAGGCGGTTCGTATAAGAGAGGATTGAACAGGGAGATTCTCGCGCAGGGATGGGGAATAATCCGTCAACAGTTGATGTACAAGGCAGAGTGGGCCGGTCGTCAGTTCGTTGCGGTGAATCCCGCCTATACGTCGCGCACTTGTTCAGATTGTGGGCAAGTCAATGGCAAGGCCCGTGAGTATCGGATATTCGAGTGTTCGGGCTGTGGACACGTAGATGACAGAGACGTGAACGCCGCCCGAAATATAGTGGCGCGTGGGAATTTCGCGCCGGCAGCATAACGGTGGATGCAGTGAGGTCGTGCCGTGCTGCCAGAAACGTATATTGTTACTCAGGTATATATAATTCCCCAAAGAAATGAACCTCTACTTTGGCGAGATTCACACCCATACCGGCCTCAGCGATGGGCGCGGCGAGCCGGCAGATGCCGTGGCGGTCGGCAAAGCCCATCTCGACTTCTGTGCGCTGGCCGATCACGCTCAGTTTCCTGATCTATCGGACTTCGATGACTGGGAGTGGGGGCGCGAGCGCCATGCCGGCTGGCGGGAAGCGGTACCGGGCGTGAAGGCTAGGTGGCATGAGGTGCAGGCGCTCATGCGAGACAACTATGAGCCTGGGCAATTTGTAACGTTTCTGGCCCAGGAGTGGTCGTCCAATCGGTGGGGCGATCACAACATCTACTACCTCAGAGACGACGAGCCGCTTCGCTTTGCTAACTCCCTTTCAGAGCTTTACGCCGCGGTGGAGGGGGTGGACGCAATGGTCATCCCTCACCATACGGCCTACCCGCTTCGCCAACGGGGAATTGACTGGGCGGAGTTTGACAACGCCAAGGCGCCGGTCGTGGAGATATTCTCAGGCCATGGCTCGTCAGAGACGGACCAAGGCCCGTTTGCCTTCACCGGCAATCCAATGGGTCCCCGCTGTCCGGGCGGAACGGTGCAACGCGCGCTCGACCTTGGACATGTCATTGGCTTCATCGCCTCCAGCGACGGCCACGACAGTTTTCCAGGCGCCTATGGCAACGGTCTGGCCGCCATCTACGCGCCGGCGCTGAACCGAGAATCGCTGTGGGACGCCTTGTGGCAGCGTCGGACCTACGCCGTGACCGGCGACCGAATACGGTTGGATTTTCTGCTGAACGGACACCCGATGGGGCGTGTCATCTCTGACGGCGGGCAACCGCGGCAGATGAAGATTGAAGTCGATGGTTGGGATTGCCTCGATGCGGTGGAAATCATCAAGAACGGCCGTGTCGTCAAGCGCTGGGTCAGCTTCGACCTGGAGACGACTGATGGCGCCGGTCGATTCAAGGTGGGTGTGGAGTGGGGATACCACGGGTATCCGCAGGAAAGAAATTGGAGCTTTGCGGTCGAGACGCGTGGGGGTTCGATAGGCGGTTGCCAGACCTGTTTCCGGCCGCCCGGTTTCCATCAGGCGCAGATCAGCGGGCCGCGACGGCTCAATGTTACTTCCACGACGGGCAGCAAACGTGGCGGCGCGCGTTCCCAGCGGGTAGACTTGGATGTCATCGGGACGCTGGACACCGAGGTGACCATCGAACACGGGGGGAAAAGCGTTCTGCATGGGGCTATCGGCGAACTGATGGGCGAGAGCAAGGCAGTTATTCCTTTTGGAGCCTATGAGGGTGCATTCTATCTCTCTCGGGCCGTTGCAGAACCTCACTTTCACGCTGACCTCAGATGGGAAGACACGGCGTCCGAGAGGTGGAGGGATTACTACTATGTGCGGGTTTTTCAGAAGAATGGACAGGCGGCTTGGTCTTCGCCCATCTGGATTGCACGGGCATAGCCCTATTTTCGTCCCGGGATCTTCACCGCCGTCTCTACTCCAGGTTGACTTGGCTCTCCACCTTAAGCATCAATAGCACCTTCCTCACAGGCAGACGAGACTATCTTGCAGATACCACAGGGGGAAGACGTTGGCGAATCAGATTCCCGATATCCATGAACGCCGCAAGGTAACGATTGCGGATATCCAGATGATGAAGCAGGAAAACAGAAAAATCACCATGTTGAGCATTCCCGATTATCCACTGGGACTGCTGGCCGACCGCGCCGGCATTGATATGATTCTGGTGGGGGATTCACTGGCAATGACGGTTCTGGGATATGACGATACGATCCCGGTCACCGTAGATGAAATGTTATACCATACCAAGGCCGTCACACGTGCGGTCCGCTATAGTTTTGTTGTGGCGGATATGCCCTTCATGTCCTATAACGTTTCTGAGCGGGATGCCATTATCAATGCGGGCCGGTTCATGAAGGAAGGGAGGGCCGATGCTGTCAAGGTAGAGGGCGGCGCCAATGTAACGCATATCGTCAAGGCGATCCACAGGGCGGCGATTCCGGTCGTCGGGCATATCGGGCTGACCCCGCAAGCCATTTCCATGTTGGGCGGACTGAAAGTGCAGGGCAGTGATGCCGCAACCGCCCAGAAGATCATTGACGATGCGCTCTTGCTGGAAGAGGCCGGCGCGTTTCTTGTCATTCTGGAGTGCGTTCCCGCATCGGTGGCGAAAATCGTTACCGAGCGGTTGACAGTTCCTACGATCAGCTATGGGGCGGGCATTCATTGCGACGGACAGGGATTGGTCGCCCATGACATCATCGGTTTCTTCGACCGCTTCACACCGAAGTTCGTTAAACAGTACGTACACCTGAACGAGTTGATACTCGATGCTTTCCATTCTTACAAGGGCGATGTGGCGGCAGCAAAGTTTCCCACGGATCAACACAGCTTTCACATCAAGAAGGAAGAACTTGAAAAGATAGGGAGGCGTTGAGCGACATGGTAGCATATTCAGGGATTCAGCAGGCCCGAATTTATCGAGAATCGAGAGAAGAGTTTGATGATTTTTTGTATTGGCGCTCCAATGGAAGACAAGTCCGCCAAAAAATCTTCAAAATGTGAGGTATTGATGACAGATCGTGTAAAGGGGAAGGTTGCGCTTATCACCGGCGCCGGTTGTGTCGGCCCCGGCTGGGGAAATGGGAAAGCCGCGGCGGCGCTCTATGCCCGCGAAGGCGCGCAGGTCTTTCTCGCCGACTACAACCTGGAGGCCGCCCAAGAGACGAAGGCGATCATCGACCAGGAAGGGGGCGTCTGCGCGGCCTACGAGGCCGATGTCAGCCATGCCCAGGCGGTTGAGGAGATGGTCGCGGCGTGCATCGACACCTACGGCAGGATCGATATTCTGCATAACAATGTCGGCATCATCGAAGTGGGCGGGCCGGTCGAAATCAGCGAGGAAAACTGGGATCGGCTGATGGCTGTCAATGTGAAGGCCATGTTTCTGACGTGCAAGTACACTATCCCGCACATGGAGGAGCAGGGCGGCGGCGCCATCGTCAACATCTCGTCCATCGCCGGCATACGCTACACGGGGTATCCGAGCGTCTCGTATAACGCTTCTAAAGGGGCGATCAACCAGTTGACGCAGAACATCGCGATGCAGTATGCGAGAAAGGGCATCCGCGCCAACTGTGTGTTGCCTGGGCTGATGGACACGCCTTTCATCCGGCAAGGTCTGGAAAGCGCCTATTCGGAGGAGGGCGTCGAGGAGATGATTCGACAGCGGGACAATCTGTGCCCGACGGGAAAGATGGGGGATGCCTGGGATGTGGCCTATGCCGCCCTGTTTCTGGCGTCGGACGAGGCCCGATACATCAACGGCGTCAATCTGGTCGTAGATGGCGGCCTGACCTGCGGATTTGCCCCCTGATTTCGCATAGTCATACCGCGCAAGACGACGAAAACGGCAGCAACAGAGGAGTCTGATTTGGCGAGGAAAGCGTACGCTGCGGTCGTCGTAGCCACGCGGACGATGGAGATTCAGGCCTTCGATCTGCCGGTCATCCGCGAGGACGACGGGCTTCTGCGGGTTGAGCTATGCGGCGTCTGTGGCAGCGACCCGCTCATTTACAGTTGGACGGATCCTGGGCGGTTTCCGCTCATCATGGGGCACGAGCTTGTCGGCCATATTGAGCAGATTGGGAGCCGGGCTGCGGCGCGCTGGGGCATTCAGGTCGGCGAACGGGTCATCGTCGAGCATCTGTTTGGGTGCGGCCACTGCCGTTGGTGTCTGCTGGGCGAGTACCGCTTCTGCCAGGATCATCAGGGCTACGGCGGACCGACGCCCTCCAGCGTGCCGCCTCATCTCTGGGGCGCGTACAGCCAATATATGTATCTGGCGCCCAACTCGCGCGTGCATCGTATCGCTGAAGATGTGCCGGCCGAGGCCGCGGCCATGACCTGCGCCAACATCGGCAACGGCCTGCGCTGGGTACGCACAAAGGGCGGCGTCACCATCGGCGATACAGTTGTTGTGATCGGGCCGGGCGGGCAGGGTTTGGCGGCGATCCTGGCGGCGCATGAGGGCGGCGCGTCCAGGATCATCGCGGTTGGCTTAACCCAGGATCAACACCGCTTCGAACTGGCCAAGCAGTTCGGCGCAACGCACACCATCAATCTTGATCAGGACGATCCGGTCGCGGCGGTTCATGCGCTCACCGACGGGGCATTGGCTGATCTGGTCGTGGACGTTACCGGCGCTACGGCTTCGTTCTCCCTGGCGCTTGACTTGGCGCGCCCAATGGGCACGGTCGTCGTCGGATCGAACACCGGCGCGCAGGAAGCGACCATCGTTCCCAGCAAAATTCCGGTCAAGGAACTCCGAGTGCAGGGCGTGAATACGCACGATACGCCGGCGGTTCGATCTGCGATCAAGATCGTCGAATCGCGCCGCTATCCCATCGAGAAGATGGTCACCCATTATTTCACGCTGGCGGAGGCTGACAAAGCTGTGCGGGCGGCGGGCGGCGAAATCGAACTCGATGGCTTCATTAAGGGCGTGATCGTTCCGAACTGAGGAGAACCGTCGGATAGATGAACCGGGACGTAATCGAATAGGGGAGCTCGGAAAATTGGACATTACCTGGGATTACACGAACCAACGCGAGTACGTCAGACATGTCAGCGAGGGCATGCCGCCGGTGATCATCAGCGCGGTGGTGACGGGCGGGCATCAGAAGAGCGAGAATCCCGCGGTCCCGGTGACAGCTGAGGAACAGGCGGAGGCGGCCGCGGCTGTTTTCGCGGCCGGCGCAACCATCATTCACATCCACGCTCGCCAAGCCGACGACCCGACGCAGCCATCACACGAGGCGGATCGCTATCGTGAGATCAACGAACTGATGCGCTCCAAAGCGCCGCAAATTCTGGTGGACAACTCGCAGGGGTTCGCAGATCTGACGATGGCGGGGAGTGATTTCGTGGGCACGGCGCATCATTACAAATCGGCCCCAATCGAGGCCGGCCCGGACATCATGGCCTTCAACCCCGGGCCAATGACCTTTCGCGGCGGCGGCGCCTACACCGGCGGCAGTGGGCCGAGCCAGGTCACGCTGGCCACCTTCGATGACTCCGAGCGCACCGCGCACCGTCTGCGGGCGCGCGGGATCAAGCCGCAGGTATTCCTGTACCATCCGGGCCATCTCGACATACTGAACTATCTGATCCAACGCGATGCGCTGGACAAACCCTACTTTCTGCAACTGGTATTCGGTCAGCAGAGCGGCATCAACACAAGCATGGACAGTCTTCTCTACATGGTTCGCAATCTGCCCGAAGATTCCATTTTCCAGACGTGCGCGCTCGGCCTGGAGGCGCTTCAGGTGAATGTAATGTCGATGCTGCTGGGTGGCCATGTGCGCACGGGGCTGGAGGACTGCATCCATTATCAACGCGGCGAGTTGGCGCGGAGCAACGCGCAGATGGTGGAGAGGATTGCGCGCATCGCTCACGATTTGGGGCGGGGCGTCGCCACAATCGAACAGACGCGTCGGATGTTGGGCATCGACAAGAACGCCACTGGATAGTGAACAGTGAACAGTGGATAGTAACATCACTGACCACTATCCATTAGGCGCTCAGGGGTAGAGGCAAAGATCGTAAGTGGTATCTATGACCCCTCTTGCCCGGTCAATCATTGGCGGGCGCCATCCGGTTCACTGAACGACCTATCTCATACCGCCAGTATCACTCCCTGAACGGTCATCAATCTAGAGAAAATATGCCAAGCGCAGATACCCTGGTTGTCGGGCTGGGCGCAATGGGGAGCGCGGCCCTCTATCATCTCGCTCGTCGCGGCGTGGCTGCGGTCGGGATCGAACAGTATCGTCTTGGCCATGCGTTGGGTAGCTCCCATGGCCATTCGAGAGCCTTCCGCACCTACTATCATGATCCCCTCTATGTCGAGTTGGCCGAAGCTGCTTTGCCACTGTGGCAGGAGTTGGAGGCGATCTCCGGCGAGAGGCTGCTGACGCTCACGGGATCGCTTTACTTCGGGCGGCCCGGCTGCGAGAGTATCGAGCAAAATATAGGCGTGATGCAGGCGCTGAATCGGCCCTGTGAGCGGTTGACCGCTGCGGAAGTTGCCGCTCGCTTTCCGGCCCTGCGTCTGCCCGACGAGACTGTCGCCTGCTACGCGCCCCAGGGAGGATTTCTGGATGCGGACCGCTGTGTGCAGACGCATCTGACAGAGGCGCAGCGGTCCGGGGCGACCATCCATGAGCAGATTCGTGTCGACCGGGTGGACCTCAGCCAGGAACAGCCTGTGCTTGAGACATCGGCGGGCCGTTATCGCTGTGCGCGGCTGATCATCACGCCGGGGCCGTGGGCGTCCGAAATCCTGGAGGAGTTTGCTTTGCCGCTGCACGTTACGCGCCAGCAGAAGTTCTACTTCCAGCCCAAAAACAGGGAGGCCTACCAGCCTGGTCGTCTGCCCGTTTACGCAGACGCGGACAACCATTTCTACGGCTTCCCCGACTATGGCCTGGGCTTGAAAGTCGCCGATGATGGACTTGGAGAAACGACATCGCCCCACGATGTCGACCGGGCCTTAGACCTGAACAAGCGCGATCAGTTGAACCGATGGCTTGAGACAATCATGCCCGATGCCGGATTCTCCTATGTTACAGGGGCGACGTGCATGTATACGGTGACGCCCGATCGGGACTTTCTCATCGGCCCGCACCCGCAGAATCCGAATGTCCTGGTCGGCGCTGGCTTCTCCGGCCACGGCTTCAAGTTTTCGGCTCTCGTGGGTAAAATTCTGGCTGAATTGGCCGCGGACGGCACAACGGATTCACCGATCGAGCGATTTCGACTTGACCGGTTTGATAGGGCGAGTGGGTAGCGGCCAGCATGACGCTGATGGCAACCCGAACGCAGACTCCAGAACATTGATCACCGAGAACTGAATGGCCGATTTGGCAGAGGAGCAATTATGAGTGAATTACTTGAAGAAGCTGCCCGACAACTCTATCAGGACGCCGTGGTGATCGACAGCTTGAACGTGAGCAACTGGGACAGCCCGGCCGTAATCAGGAGCTTGCACGCCGGCGGCCTCACGGCCTTCAACGCCACGACCGCCACGCTGGAAAACTATGCACAGACGCTGGACAACATTGCTGCCTGGCTGCACCGTCTCAGGAGATATGAAGAGACTCTCATCCAGGTGAAACGCGTAGAGGATATTCTGCAAGCAAAGCAGGAGAACAAAGTCGGCGTCATCCTGGGATTTCAGAACGCCACGCCGATTGAGAACGATCTCGACCGCCTGGCCCTGTTCCATGCTCTGGGCGTGCGGATTATCCAGTTGACCTACAACGAACGCAATCTGCTGGGGAACGGCTGTTTCGAACGCACTGATGACGGCCTGAGCAATTTTGGCCTGGACGCGATCCAGGAGATGAACCGTCTCGGCATCCTCATCGACCTCTCCCACGTCGGTATGCGCACAACCATGGAGGCGATAGAGGCTTCCGAAAGACCTGTGGCGATTACCCATGCGAACGCCAAGTCCTATTTCGACACGACGCGCAACAAGACGGATGAGGCGCTGCGGCGCGCGGCGGAGCGGGGGGGCGTAATTGGCGCAACCGCCATCACAACCTTTATGCGCACAGGTGTGGACTCCACCCTGGCGGATTACGTTGACGCGATCGATGACATGGTGTCAAGGGTAGGCATCGACCACGTAGGAGTCGGAACTGATTTTACCCAGGATCAACCGGATTCCTTCTGGAAGTACATTTTGTCGCAGCAAGGAACCAAATATCCGGGCAAGTTCGTCGTCGATCCAGCCATAGATTATCGTAACATCCAACTGTATCCCCCGGGTCTGGAGACTCCTGACGATTTTCCGAATCTGGCCGGGGCCTTGCTGGGCCGGGGTTACAGTGCGAGCGACGCCGCCAAGATTCTGGGCGGGAACTGGCTGCGGCTGTTCCGTGATGTCTGGGAGTCCTGAGAGGGAGCGGGGAAGCGCACGGCACGCGGGGCGCCTGCGCTCTCCTCGTCATCCTGTTCTCGCCTCTGATGCGGGGTGGCTCAGAGGGTATCGGGGATCCTCGGCCTCAGCATTACGCGCCAATACCAGCCATCCACCTGGCAGAAGATCAGGTTGGGCTCGACCTCGTATATGGTCGGATAGGCGGAGCCAATGCCTTCGCCGATGGTGGTCTCGACCCAATCGCGGCCGGTGCCGTCTTCGCTGATGGCGAGTTTGATCAGGCCGGCGCCCATGCCGGATTCGCCGGGGCCCCCCGGTGAGCCGGCAGGGTAGCGCACGCCGTAACAGCAGAGCAGGCGGCCGTCGGCGAGCTTGAGGAGGCAGGGGTCGAGGCCGCGTTCCAGGCCTGTGTAGACCGGGCCCTCCCACGTTTCGCCACCATCGGAGCTCCACGCGCTGTAAAGGGGTGTGTAGTTGCCGCTGCGCATGATGCAGAAGAGGTTGCCATCGTCGAGCAGGACGAAGCTAGGCTCGCCATAGCCTTCGCCGACGGCGTCATCGTCTTCGGTTGGGTAGGCGATGGTGGAGAGGTAGTCCCACGACTCGCCTCCATCAGTGGAACGGACGACGGCGGTGCGGAGCTTGTAAGGCTCGTCGGAGGGGATTTCGTTCTTGTTGCGGGCGCCGATGGGTGCGACGCGGTCGGAGTGGAAGTTGCCTTCGATGGTGGCGAGCAGGGCGCCGTCGGGCATTTCGACGATGTTGCGCCAGGCGTAGAGGCCGTACCATTCGTGGCGCTTGCGCTTGCGGCGGGGGCCGTCGGGGATGCGGAGTACGGCGGTTATCTCTTCGATTGTCTCGAGATCATCGGTGGAGCGCCACAGCGGCGCGTAGTAGAGGCCTAGTGAGTCATATTCGACATCCTGGCTGAGGGCGAGGAAGAGGCCGGGGCGGCAGAGAAGGGAGACGAAACGGTTTTCCTCGCCGATGCCGTGCGGATTATTTGGCCGCAGTATGCGCTGCCAGCGGTCATCGTCGTGTTTGACGACGCTGAGGCCGCCGTCGATCGACTTCATGTTTCCACGGAAGTAGATTGTGCCGTCGGGGCCCTGGACGCAGCGGACCCAGACAAAGTTCCGGCCCTCGCCGAAGGTGCGCAGTTCTCCGACTTTGAGCGCAAAGGGAAGTTGGGACATTGTTGTCTCCTTTTTTTCGATCAGCGCGCGCGGGCCGAGTGGGTCGCGGATGAAGTTGATACGCGGAACGGTCAAGGTGATCATAAAGCAGGCGGGCAGCCACATCCAAGGTCTTTTCTCTGGGTTGTCGAACGAGCGGACGGCGTGAGCGTGGGCGCGACCGCGCTCACCTTATGTCGTCCTGATCGCGGCGGCTGACGCCGTGCGGCTCAGAGCGTATCGGGGATCCTCGGCCTCAGCATCACCCGCCAGTACCAGCCGTCCACCTGGCAGAAGATCAGGTTCGGCTCGACCTCATAGATCGTGGGATAGGCGGAGCCAAGCCCCTCACCGATCGTTGTCTCCACCCAGTCCTTCCCCGTACCGTCCTCACTGATGGCAAGTTTGACCAGGCCGGCGCCTTTGCCCGATTCGCCGGGTCCACCGGGCGAACCGGCGGGGTAGCGCATGCCGTAACAGCAGAGCACGCGCCCGTCGGCGAGCTTGAGCAGGCAGGGATCGAGGCCGCGTTCCAGACCTGTGTAGACCGGCCCTTCCCACGATTGCCCCGCGTCGGAACTCCAGGCGCTGTAGAGCGGGGTATAGTTGCCGCTGCGCATGATACAGAACAGTTGGCCGTTGTCGAGCAGGATTATGCTTGGTTCGGCGAAGCCCTCGCCCACGGCGTCGTCGTCCTCCTGGGGGTAGGCGACCGTGGAAAGATAATCCCACGATTGGCCCCCGTCCGTCGAGCGCACCACGGCCGTCCTCAGCTTGTAGGGTTCATCCGAGGGGATTTCGTTTTTGTTGCGGCTCCCGATCGGCGTGACCCGGTCGCTGTCGAAGTTGCCTTCGATGGTCGCCAGCAGCGCGCCGTCCGGCATCACCACGATGTTGCGCCAGGCATAGAGGCCGTACCACTCGCCGGGTTCGCGTTTGCGCCTGGGGCCGTCGGGAATGCGCAGAACGGAGGTTATCTCGTCGATTGTCTTGAGATCATCCGCGGAACGCCACAACTGCGCATGGTAGACGCCGGGCGATTCATATTCGACGCTCTGGCTGAGGGCCACAAAGAGGCCGGGCCGCCAGACGATGGAGATAAGGCGATGCTCCTCACCGAAGGCGCGCGGCTGGTTCGGGCGCAGAATCCGATCCCAGCGGGCGTCGTCATGCTCAACGACGGTGTGGCCGCCATCAACGGACTTTTTGCGCGTGCATAGGTAGATCGTGCCGTCGGGGCTTTGGGCGCTGCGCACCCAGCCGAACTCCTGGCCTTCCCCGTATGTGTGTACCTGTCCGACTTTCAGCACAAAGGGATGTTGCGGCATTGTTTTCTCCTACTTTTCGATCAGCGCACGCGGGTCCAGCGCATCCCGCAGAGCGTCGCCGATGAAGTTGATACAAAGGACTGTCAAGGTGATCATAAAGCCGGCCGGCAGCCACATCCAGGGCCGTTTTTCCAGGTTGTCAAGCGAGCGCACGGCACCCACCACGTTGCCCCAACTCGCAGTCGGCTCCTGCACGCCCAGCCCCAGGAAACTGAGCGACGTTTCGGTCAGGATGGCGCCTGGCAGGCTGAATGCCAGTTGCACGATGAGGTACGGGATCACGTTGGGGAGAACGTGACGCAGGACAATCTGTCTCGTCGTCACACCGATGCTGCGCGCGGCCAACACGAAATCTTCCTCGCGCAGCGAAAGGATCTGGCCGCGCACGAAGCGGTAGATTTCCCCCCATCCCAGCAGGCCGAGAATGATCATGGTGACGACGATGTTGGGGTCGCCTGTGAGCGCGGCAACGCTGATGACGATAATCAGGGCGGGCATGGCGTTGACGATTTCCATGGTCCGCTGCAGGACAACATCAACTGCTCCGCCGGCGTACCCGGAAATGGCGCCCGCCACGATGCCGATGGTAAACAGAATGCCGGTGATGACGAGCGACACCGACAGGGAGACCCGGCCCCCGTAAAGCACGCGCGCCCAGACATCGCGCCCGACTCTGTCTGTCCCCAGCCAGAACGTCGAGCTGGGCGCAGCATAACGACTCATCACGTCAAGATAGGTCGGGCCGCGCGGGGCAAGCAGCGGCGCGGCGATGACCAGCAGAAGAATGGCGGCGAGAACGACCGTACTCACAATTGCCAGGCGATGACGACGAAAGCGAGCCCAGGCGCGTGAACTAAGTGTTTCTGTTGGCTCTTCAATCTGCAAAGTTGTCAATTCTATCTTTCCAGGCGCACGCGTGGGTCGACGATTGTGTAGACCACGTCGGTCAGCAGGATGACAATTACGCTCAGGATCGAACTGATCATGACCAGCCCCATAATCACCGGATAGTCGCGCTCGCGCACGACGCGGATGAACAGCATACCCAGCCCCGGCCAAGAGAAGACGGTCTCAATGATCACCGAGCCGCCGAACAGCCACATCACCATCCCGCCCACCAGCGTCGTAACGGGGATGAGACAGTTGCGCAGGGCGTGCTTCAGCATGACGAACTTTTCTGACAGCCCTTTGGCGCGGGCGGTTCTGATATAGTCCTCGCCCATCACCTCCAACATGGCCGTGCGCGTGATGCGCATGATGTAGGGCAGGCCGCCAAAGCTGAGCGTCGCGGCCGGCAGGATCAGATGGCGCAGACGATCCCAAAAGGAGTAGGGCATGCCCACCGTTTCATAGCCGCCGGTCGGCAGCCAGCCCAGTACGAGGGCAAAGATGTAGATCAGCAGCATAGCGAGGAAGAAGCCGGGCATGCTGACGTAGAAGAAGGAAAAGAAGGCCGCGGTGTAATCGAAGAGAGAGTATTTCCTGGCGGCCTGGAGGACGCCCAATGCGACCCCCAGGACGGCGCTCATTCCTATGCTGAGGATGTTCAACTGCACCGACGGCCAGGCATGGTCGCCGATAATCTCCCTAACGGTGAGTTTGGAGACCATCGAGTGCCCCAGGTTGCCGCGCGCCAGTGCGCCCAGCCAAAGGCCGTAGCGTTCATACCATGGGCGATTCAGGCCGCGGATTTCGCGCTGCGTTTCGATCATTGCCTCCAGCCTCTCCATTGTCATGCGCTTCCCGGCGCCGGCCACGCCCAACACCGGGTTCATCATCAAGGTGACGGGGTCGCCGGGCGCCATGCTATAGAGGCCAAAGTTCAGCAGGCTGATGACAAACAGGACCGGGATCATCAGCATCAAGCGCTTGACGAGATACCTGGCCACAAGGGATGCCTTTCGCACATGGTGGACAGGCGGCTGACGCGTAAGGCCAACCACTTGCCGCGTTCAGAATGTTGACGGCGGGGCACAGAAGGCGCCCCGCCGCCGCTTGTCTTGCGTTGACTACTCTTTGAGATACCAGTCGGCGGCGTTGAAGGAGGTGTCGCCCATGCTGGGATTCCAGGTGAAGTTGCCGACCCGATCGCTAACCAGATGGCAGAGCGGGTCCTGCGTGACCCACAGGTAGGGCAGTTCGTCATTCATGATCGCCGAAATCCCCCAGGCAATCTCTTTTGCCTTTTCGGGGTCGGTGGTGGCGGCAGACATCTTCACCAGTTCATCGAGTTCCTCGTTGCAGTAGGCGGTCCACTCGGAGTAGACGCCGCCGCAAGCCCAATGGGCCGCGACCAGCGAGGGATGGCTGCCGTCGTAGCCGCTCTCTGACCAGAGATCCATATTGCCTTCTCGCATGATGTCAAGGAAGGCGCTGTACTTGACGTGGATGATCTTGACCTTGATGCCGGCCTCGCCCAACGCCTGCTGCACATAGGCGGCGATGGGATCTTCGCCTTCGGAATGGCTCTGGTAGATGATCTCGCGCTCGAAATCCCATCCCACTTCCTCAAGGATGGCGCGGGCCTTGTCCGGGTCATGTTCGTAGGGGTTGATGTTGGGATTGGCGGCCCAATCGGGGAAGTTCACCGGTGACGTGATGCCCTGCCCCAGACCTTCCCATCTGAGTATGTTGACCACTTCGCGGTCAATCGCGTGCATCATTGCCTGCCGCACGCGCTTGTCATAGAGGTACTCCTTTCGGCCATTGACGCCGATACCGCCGAAAGAGGGTGAAGGCTTGCAGGTCAGGGTTGCGCCTTCCATTTCGCTTGCGCGCTGCAAGATGTCACCCCCAGCGCGCTCCAGAATTTCAAGCTCCCCCGCTTCCACTTTGGCAATGGCCGCTTCGGCAGACAGGTTCTGGAACATGACGATCTTGTCGATATTGGCTTCATGCAGGTAGGGCAGGTCCAGCCAGTAGGGGCGCACGGCCTCAAGTTCGATGTACTGAGTTTCCTTGTACTCGACCAGGCGGAAGGGTCCTGAGTGTACGTCGGAGTTGGCGTTGAAGGGGTGGGCCTCGATTTCTTCAGTCGAGGTGGCGCCCTCGTAGACGTGGCTCGGCGCAATCGAGCGGTACAGCAGGCGCGGGAATGTGACATCCGACTGAACGAGTTGGAAGCGGACCGTATGATCGTCGATCACCACGATGCCGCTGACTTCATCGGCCGAGCCGTCGGCGAAGGCGGCATAACCTTGGATCAGATTGCCGTCGAGGAAACCCCAGGCCCCGCCCGTCATCTCGAGGAAACCGGGCGTGAGGTAGCGCTCATAGGTCCACTTCACATCGTGGGCGGTCAGGGGAACGCCGTCGCTCCACTGCGCCTCTGCCGGCAGGTGGAAGGTGACGCTTGCCGCATCCTCTCCAACCTCGAAGCTTTCGGCCAGATAGGGATCCATACCGCCCGTTGTGTTGTTAATGACCAGACCGGGCCAAACCAGTTTCATCGTGTTGTGCCAAGCCGTGGTTTCGTAGAACCACAGGGGCGAGAAGTAGGTGGTGCGGCCGCCGGAACCCTTATAGCGGACGATGCCGCCTTGGGGAATGCCGCCGGCTGCGGATTCAGCTTCCGCTGCCGGGGCTTCCGCTGCCGGGGCTTCCGCTGCCGGCGCGGCCGGCGCCGCGGGTTGGGCGCATGCTGCGGCCGCCAGACTGGCGGCGGTGAAAGCTGACACTCTCAAGAACTGTCGGCGAGAAATCCTGTTGTTCATCTTGCCCTCCATGTTCTCTTCTCCTTTTTCAATGGGATTCAGATCAGGGACGATGATAGGAATTTTGCGCACGAAACTCTACGCCGGCGGCAGGGTCTGGGGCGTCAGCTACCTGCCCGTGGATTCTACCTGGGAGAGTTAGTAGGCTTGCGACACCTTATGATCCTGCGAATGGATGCGTCAGGATACCCGCGGGCTTGATGGGCTCCATTGCCCAAGCTGCGGGCACGTTCACACATCGAATCCTATTGCTTGATTGCAGTCAGCGCATGGGCTGTGCTGCGCCATGCCACGATGATCTCGCTGGTCAGCGTGAACCGAAGAATAGTATGCGGTATTGGAAAATGTGAAATGGGGAAGCATGGTAGAAGCCAACGCAAACACGGACGCCATTGTCTGCCGGCCACTTGGATTCGGGGGGGCGAACGAAGAGGAATCGCCACCGATTAGCCCGTGCATAACCGATGCTAACACCTAAAGACCGATTTGTCAATGCGCGTTTCAAAGGCAAGAATCGCCTGTTGTGCTCTGGTAGCCGATTATATATACTTATTAGGACTTTCGCTAAGTCGGCTGGAAAGCCGGGATAGTAGGGCTGCGAAGTTGGTTTCGCAGATAATCGCTGAACAGGTCGGTATGAACGCGATAGAGGGTTTTGTTGAGCAAGGTAGCGTGGACCTTCAATGAAAGCCAGGCATGGTAACAGCAAGCGAGGCAGTTGCGCTGCGAACGAGCTTTGCGACATTGGCATTTGGCGGAGCCGGTCAGTTGCTTCAATTCGCGGTCAAATTCTTCGACGCCGACAGCGCAACTCGTTCGCGTTTTGAGCGACTTGCGTGATCACGGTCTCATCCAGATCATTGGTGATGACCCAGTCAATGTCGCCGTTTATAGCAACTAGCTTGAACAATTTCACTTTGAAAGGCACTTTCTTGAGCTTGACAATGATGCCATGCTTGAGCCGTTCGTCGTTCCAATCGATCGCATCAAGATGAATATAGCTCTCTTCTGCGCTCAGACTGACCAAGCGGTTGGCTTTGAGTGTGGTGTAGAAGGTCAATTCCAGACGGTGAATCAACTTCAGGTTCTGCCAGGAGCCATACCAACTGTCAAACAGCACCGTCTTGGCCTCAATCTGTTTGGCGCCGACCGCGCGCAGCAGCATCTCTTGAAAATGGTCGTTCTTTGACTTCCCATCTGCCTCTTTGGCATAGATGCGGAAATCGATCGGATAATACTCGCCATTTTGAAGATTCTTCCGGCGGAACAGGCTTCAGGCGCCAGTCGATAACGGAAAATCTTCAAACTTCACCACTGGTGTGAACGAGGTTCACGACACCGCTGCCAGGCGCCAGACCACCTTCAGTGCCACTGTATTGCAGCTTGACCATTTCGATTGAGCGTGAATAGCGTTTGTCTTGCACACTGTCGTCAAGTATCAGGTACGCGTCCGGCCTGTCGTCGATCTGTTCCTCCACCAGTTCCCATAGATGACTGGCTGTAAGTCGCTCTCTTTTCAGGAAATCGCTGACTACATCGTGGCTCATGCCTTCCAGATGTTCAGCCAGATTGCTACAGGTGTGGTTGATCGGCGTGCTGACAAGGTATTCGACATACTTCTGTTTTGTAATCATGTCGCAAGCTTACACGATCCTGACCTCCTAGCGAAAGTCCTACTTATTCAGAAGTAATTCGTCCGAGGATTCCTTGCGGCTCTGCTCCAGGACAGGTAGGCGCTCGCGATAAAGGCGTGCGCGACTCTTCCGAGGAACTGATAAGAGGGGGAGGAACAGATGGCTGATTCAACTTTCGTCCCATTTAAGGATTCAAGGCAACATATCGAAGATGCAGCGACGCTGCAATCAAGATTTTCCGACAGCGGCTATCTTTTTTTCAGGAATCTGATTGACCGCAAGCGGATCGAGAGCGTCCGGAACCGTGCTATCGGCGCGCTAAGAGCATATGGCTTCGTCGATGAAGACGCGATCACGGAGCCGATATGGTCGGGCAAATGGCCGGAAACCAATGAGTTGTCACCGGACGGCGCGGTCACGGCTGATATTGTAAAGTTGGGGATCCTGGAAGAACTGGCGAGGACACCGGAACTCATCGATCTGCTGGGCCGGCTATTGGGGGGCGACGTGTTCTGCTGGGCGGATAACAAGACTCGTATCAGGATGATGCTCAGCGGCAAGAAGAGCATGCAGGTCGCCAATGGCCCCAAGTTTTCCTTTACGACGCCGGGTCATCAGGACTACTACTTCTTTCGACCGGTCGAGTTCTGTACCGTCTGGATACCGCTCATGGACATCGACGAGACGGTAGGCGGGCTGGCGATTGGCAAGGGTTCCAAACAGGAAGGCTTGCACGAGGTCTGGTGGAAAGGCAACGAGTATCTGGGCGTAGCTGAAAGCCCCGAACAGGCCGACGCGTGGCGCGCGGATGGGGGCGTGGTCGTGGCCGGCACGGTCAGGAAGGGCAATGAAGGCCGAGCGTGGCTGCGCTCCGATTTTCAGATGGGCGATGCGCTCATTTTTCATCCGCTGATGATGCACGCCGGTATCGCCAACGATTCGGACATGGTCAGAATTTCCGCCGATTTCAGGTATCAGCGCCAGGGGACCCAGACGCACTGGGAGTCTCACTCCGACATGGTTGACTCGGTGAGATACTTTGGCGAAGTCTTCAGATGCCTGGATGACCTGGGCGTGGAGCCGGGCGGCGTGTATGAGAGGGCATGGGAGACGCTGCGCCTGGAAGGCCCGGGCCAGCAAGCGGATTACAACGTATCGGCGCGGGTGAAAGAGGTCCTCGAGCAGATGGGTGGTGGAGGCGTAAGCTGACCGCGAATCGGTGGGAACACTCACACATATGTTCGTATTGACAATCAATATTATGTACGTTACCTTTAAGCTGTCATGTACCGTTTTCCTTAGAAGCTGTTTGAAAAGTAATCGGCATCGGCCAAAAGGCCCAAAAGGTGCTGCCGGAAAGCAGCGAAACCCTTTATCTGCCCGTCATAACTTGCACCTTAGGTGCCGTTTTATCCCTTACCAGACCCTTTTCAAACAGGCTCTTAGAAGCTGTTTGAAAAGTAACGCGTATCGCCCAGATAGACCGAAAACAACCGTCGGAAAGCAGTCAGATCCTTCATCTGCACGCCATAATTCGTATCAATTGCGCCGTTTTGCCCTTAGCTTTACCCTTTTCAAACAGGCTCTTAACAATCACGACGGCCGGGCTTAGTTTGCGCGGTCCAGATTTCGCTGGTGAAATCTCCTTTTCGTTGCGTGTTCAATATAGCGAGTAGTCAGCCATATTTTCAAGAGGAGGAAGGAACAATGAAGCAGAGGTCACGATTTTCCTTTGGGTTTGTGCTGGTAAGCATCAGTCTGATCTTGGTGCTGGCGCTGTCAGCCTGCGGCGCGCCCGCGGCGGAGCCGGCCGCGCCGGAAGCGCCTGCCGAAGAGCCGGCCGCCGCGGCAGCAGACGAAGGGTCCATGTACAAAGAGGCGCCCATGCTGGCTGCGCAGGTCGCAAGTGGAGATCTCCCGCCGGTTGAGGAGCGTCTCCCACCCGAACCGGTTGTCTCCAAGTCGCCCGATATCGGCACGTACAGCGATACCCTGGCCCACCACATCACCGAGGGCATCGATTACCCCTTCAATATGTATGTAGTAGGCAACCTGAACCGGCTGCAACTGGCGACCTACCAAGGCATGGGCATTTTCAGCGTTGAGGAAGTTCCAGTTCTGGGGCCGGACCTGGCGACGCACTGGGAGATCTCCGCAGATGGTCGGGAGACGACCGTTCATCTGCGCCCGGGCGTCAGATGGTCGGACGGGGCGCCCTTCACCACCGATGACATCATGTTCACGTTCGAGGATGTCATCATGAACGACGATCTGGCCAACCCGCGTTCCGCCAATATCCGCAAGGTATTTGACGGCTATGGCGGCGTGACATTCGAGCAGATCGACGAATACACATTCAAGATGATCGCCGAGGAGCCGGCGCCGAAGCTGTTGGAGGAGATATTTGTCCCGCGCAGTGGCTGGCAACAGTTCTATACGCTGCCCAAGCATGAGATGGAGAAGGTGCATCCCAAGTACAACGCGGACGCCACGCTGACCGACTGGCAGGGAGCGCGGCTGCCCGGCGACCGACCGGCGGTGCTGACGCCGTGGGTCACGACCGGAGTTATCGGTGACAAACTGGTCAGCGAACGCAACCCGTACTATTGGAAGGTGGACGCCGCCGGTCAGCAGTTGCCTTACTTCGACCGTTTTGTATTCAAACTGGTTACGAGTCCAAGCGAAATCGCGCTGGGTCTCGTTTCGGGCGAGTTGGCGGCTGATCTGCACGGTGGGGCGATGATGGAGGCCGGCCTCATCAAGCAGAACGAAGAGAAGGCCAACATCTCGTTGGTCATGTTTGAGGAGACCAGCCGCATCCATGGGCTGTGGTTCAACTTCGACCACATGGATGAGAGCATGAACTGGCTGATCAACAATCCCAAGTTTACGGATGCGCTGAGCATGATCATGGACCGCCAGCGGATGTCGGAGAGAGTTTCGCCGGTGGTCGTCCCGGATCGATCGCCCTTGCCGGACGTACTGGGGGCGATGTTCCCGGAGATCGATGCCCAGTACGAGTTGAAGGACGACCTGGAAGGTGGGCTGGCGATTCTGGATGAGATAGGGGTTGTGGATACGGACGGCGACGGCTGGCGAGAGTTTCCGGAGGGACAGCCGCGTGCGGGCGAGCCGATCGGCTGGCGGATCCTGGTGGCGATTCACGACACGAGCCGCGTGCGCACCGGTGAGGATCTGGCGCAGCAGTTGAAAGACATCGGTTTCGACGTCGAAGTGGACCCGATAAACGAGACGTTGATGTACGAAAATTTCGTCCGTCCCGCTGACTACGACGCGCTGATCCGCAGCCCTGCTTTCGACCACAACACGCAGATTATCCTGGAAAGTAGCAGGATGCCATCCTACCTGCTGCCTATTCGCGAGGATGCGGTGCCCGACTTCCAACGGCTGACCGGACTGGAAAATCCGATGCCATGGCAACAGGCCTGGATCGACATTGTGGCTGAGCACGAGGCTGGGAACCTGGAGGAGGAGGCGGCGTTGAGGCAGTTGGCCGAGGTGATCGCGCAAGACGGGTGGCGGGTCGGCATACCGATGACCGGCTTCCGCGCGTTTGTGGTTGCCAGCAACGACATCGGCAACAACCCGCGCCTGTACCACCCCTACTACAGCAAGCACGTAGGCCCGAGTTTCACCTATAGTTGGGCCTACTTTGTGCATGCCCGCATCTGGGAGTGGTACCAGAAGTAGTAAGGTAAGCGGACATTTCGAGCATGAAGAGGGGCGCCCTGCGTTTCGACGATGGCAGAGCGCCCCTTTTTGCCTTTGCGGGGGAGGTTGATGGGCAAAAAGGTTCCGGTTGTTCTGAGCACGGACCTCTACTACCATATAGGCGACGCGGATGACCATTTCGACACCGCCTGCTACCTGACCTGTTCCGAGTTCGACCAGCGGGGCATTCTCCTCGACCACAACGCAGGCCGCCGCGGCCGCCCGCAGGACGGTCATCGTGTGCTCGCCAAGCTGATGGAATTCAGCGGCAACGTCTGCCCCTATGGACACGGACTGCAGAATTTCCATATGCAGGACGAGGGTGACAAGGCACTGGACAACCCCTGCCAGGAAGGTCTGTCGCTGTTGCGCAATGCGCTCGACGGTGAGGACAGAGTTCACATCATCGTTGTCGGATCGATGTCGGACGTAGCGGTGGCGTTTGTGCGCTGGCCGGAACTGATGCGGCAGAAGGTGGCCAGGATTTATCTGGTGGCCTCCAATGCGGGGCATAGAGTCAACGACCTGGAGCGCAACGCGGTTGACGATCCAATCGCTATGAAGGTGCTCCTGGATTCGGGACTGCCGATCACGCTTGCGCCGTGTGATATCACCTGTTGGCCGTTTGATTTCTACAGACTGGTCGGTTCTTGCAATCCGTTGTGCGATTTCCTGGCCAAGGAGGTCTTCTGGGCGTACCTCGTGCGTCAGCCACAGGGGACTCCACCCGCACAGGTGGACCGTTATGCGCTCATGGAGCAGCAGAAGAAGTGTTACAGCACGGTCGCATTTGCGATGGCCGCCGGCGATGCGCGGGCAGCAGAGATGGCCGAGGTCGTGCCGTGCCGTGCAACAGTGGACGAACTGGGCCGTTTCGTGAAGCTCGCAAAGCAGAGTCGTGACGCCAATGTCGATCTGATCGTCCGCGTCAACAATCCGCTTGTTGAAGAGTTCCTGGTTGAAAAGCTGCGCTCGGCGCCGGCGATGCCGGCAGACGGCCCCGGTGACGCTTACCCGCAGAGGAAGAACTCGAAAGGCTCGGCCCGGCGGGTGGCGGCGAGGCCGCATCGTCAGTCCACCAGCGCCCGCAGCCGACCGGTTGTGCGCATCGAGCCGGGTCCTTATTACTACGGCGAGGCGTGCGAGCAGAGGGCGCTCGATCAGGCGGTCGAGATGGACCAGAACCTGGTCACCAATCACGAATATTGGCGCTTCGTAGCGGAGACGGGCTATCCAATGCCGCCCCACTGGCCGGGCCGTGTGTTGGCGGGCGCCGAGAACGAGCCGGTCACAAAGGTCGCGTGGTATGATGCTGTGGCCTATGCCGGGTGGGCCGGGAAACGGCTGCCGACGGAAGCGGAATGGGAACGGGCTGCCCGCGGCACGGACAAGCGCGTCTTTCCGTGGGGCGACGAGGAAGCCGACCCCATGCCGCCCGGCGGCGGCTTGCCCCCGAATGGACCGTGGGGTATGCTCGGTCAGGTGTGGCAGTGGACATCGGACTGGTACGACGCGTCGCAGCAGTACCGCGTGTTGCGCGGCTCCTGCGCCAATCTCCCGCTCTTTCCCGTATTCTTCCGCTATTGGGCCAGACCGGAGGCGCGTTCGGCCTATATCGGCTTTCGATGTTGCAGCGATGTCCGAGACTGACGACCTCCCATGCCTCTCTTGAGCAGGGGCGCAACGCAACACTGTTTCCGCAACCGTCAATGAAAAGAAGAGGAGTTCATGCTTGCCTATATAATCAAACGGCTCTTATACATGATTCCGGTGACGGTTGTCCTCTCCTTCATCTGTTTCCTGATCGTTGACCTCGCGCCGGGTGATTTCGTAACTGTCTACATGACCAGGCTCCAGACGCTGCAAATCAACATGACGCAAGAGGCGATCGCGGCGCAGATGGAGTTTCTGGAAAAGATGAGAGAGATCTATGGCCTGGACAAGCCGCTCCTCGTGCGGTACTGGGTATGGATGGAAGGGATCGTGACGCGGGGGGACTTTGGCTATGCGTTTATGAATTTGCGGCCGGTGTCCACGATCATCTGGGAGAAGATGGCATGGACGCTGGCGCTGACGAGTCTGAGCATGGTCTTCTCATTGGCGGTCGGATTCGTGGTCGGGGTCTATGCCGCCACGCACCAGTACGGCATCGTTGACTACATTGCCAGCGTTTTTTCTTACGTCGGTCTGGCCACGCCGAACTTTTTTCTGGCCCTGCTGCTGATGACGATGGTGGTGTTCCTCTTCAATGGTCAGGTGGGCGGGCTGTTTTCATCCGAGTATGTGGGCGCGCCCTGGACCTGGGGAAAGCTTCTTGATCTTCTGAATCATCTCTGGATTCCGGTGGTGATTATCGGAACGGCCGGCGCGGCCGCCAACATCAGGATCGTGCGCGGTAATCTGCTGGATCTGCTCGGACAGCCCTATATTCAGACGGCGCGGGCGAAGGGGCAGGCGGAACGGATTGTCATCTACCGGCATGCGCTGCGAAACTCACTGCATCCGCTGATTATGCGCATCGGCTCGTCGCTGCCGGCCCTGATTTCCGGGGAAATCATCATCAGTATCGTGCTGGGTCTTCCCACGGTGGGGAACACCTTTTACTCGGCTCTGATCATGCAGGACTCTTACCTGGCCGGCAGTTTTCTTGTGATGTCCGCTCTGGTCCTGCAGTTCGGCAACCTGGTGGCCGATATCGTCCTGGTCCGGATTGATCCAACGATCTCCTTTGATTGACGGCAGTGAATGACGGAGCGTCAGTCAGCAATCCAGGGAAGAACGAATGTCTACGAGTACGCTAACGCGAGATGAACTATTTCCCGTCAAGACGACGCGGGTGGTAACGGCCAGAGATCTGGCATGGCGCAAGTTCAGGCGTCACAAGCTGGCGATCGCGGCCACGGTTATTCTATTGCTGACTTACGGCATCACGGTATTCGCCAGCTTCTTTGCGCCGTATCTGTCTGAGGAGACCTTGGCGCACGTCAATATGCCGCCCCAGGAAATTCATTTCATCGACAGCGAGGGCAACTTTCACCTGCGGCCGTTCACATACGGCATGAAATCAGAGTTGAATATGGATATCCTGCAGTGGGAGTACGCAGAGGACACAGAGCAGATCTACCCGATCTATCTTTTTGTCAAGCGTCCCAGAGCGCTGCATGGGCCGGATCGGAACAAGGAGACGCTGAAGCTGTTCGGCGTGGAGGGGGAAGGCACGATCGCCCTGTTCGGCACGGATTACCGCGGTCGCGATCTTCTGACCCGCATCCTTTACGGGGGGCGCATTACGCTGAGTATCGGTCTGTTTGGCGTCTTCCTGAGCATTGTGCTCGGCGCCATTCTGGGAACGGTGTCGGGATACTTCGGCGGGCTGGTGGATATGGTCATCCAGAGACTGATCGAGGTTCTCAGTACAATCCCCACCTTGCCGCTGTGGTTGGCCCTGGCGGCGATACTGCCCCGCGAATGGCCGTCCCACTATACCTACTGGGGTATCGTGTCGCTGCTGGCGTTGATCGGCTGGACGGGTCTGGCGCGGCAGGTGCGCGGCCAGGTGCTCAGCATCCGAGAGCGCGATTATGTTATGGCTTCCATGGGCGGGGGTGGCAGAACCGTTCACATCATGCGTGAGCATGTCATTCCCAATACACTCAGCCACATCATCGTCGTCACGACGCTGGCGCTGCCGGACATGATCCTGGCGGAGAGCGCACTGAGTTTCCTGGGACTGGGCATCCGCCCGCCAATGACCAGTTGGGGACTGCTGATGCAGGATGCCCAGACGGTGGATACAATCATCCGGGCGCCGTGGATCATGCTGCCGGGCGTATTCATCATCCTCACCGTCCTCTGCTTTAATTTCGTGGGGGACGGACTGCGAGATGCGGCCGACCCGTACAGTTGATGTGAGTCTCGTCTGAAGCAGAGATTTTCGCACGGTCTGCATGCTCGGAACACAAGCGTATCGCCTGCCCCTAGGGAATACGCAATGCGTAGTGCATAAAGGGAGATCTATTCGTGAACTCGGGTCAGAATCCATTGCTGCAAATTGAAGACCTGCATGTCGATTTTGCCACCCATGAAGGGGTGGTCAGAGCCGTGCGCGGCGTAGATTTTGGCATTGGCATGGGCGAGAGCGTGGGGGTGGTGGGCGAGAGCGGCTGTGGCAAGAGCGTGACCGCCCTCTCGGTCATGCGACTGGTGCCCCGGCCCCACGGGCGGATCCGTCAGGGTCATGTCTGGCTGTGGCGTGGTGGCGAGAAAACGGACGTTGTGCCATTGGACTTTGACGGTCCCGACATGCGCAGCATCCGCGGCAATGATATGGCAATGGTCTTTCAAGAGCCGATGACCTCCCTGAACCCCTCCTTTACGGTCGGCTACCAGATCATGGAGGCAATCGAACTCCACCAGGAGGCCTCCGGGGATGAGGCGCGCGATAGAGCCATAGAAGCCCTGGCCAGTGTCAGCATCCCCGATCCGCAAGATGCGATTGAGCGCTACCCGCATGAACTCAGCGGCGGCATGCGCCAGCGGGTGATGATTGCCATGGCCATTGCTTGCAATCCCCGCTTGCTGATCGCCGATGAGCCGACCACCGCCCTGGATGTGACGGTGCAGGCACAGATTCTGGACCTGGTGGATCAGTACCGGGAACAGACCGGCATGGCAATCATGTGGATTACCCATAATCTGGGTGTGGTGGGCGAGTTGTGCGAAAAGGTGGTCGTGATGTATCTGGGGCAGGTCGTGGAACAGGCTTCCGCCACCAGCATATTCGAGGATCCGAAGCACCCCTATACGCAGGGGCTGCTTTCCTGTATCCCCCAGTTGGGCGTTGCGAGCAGCCAAGATCTGGTGCCGATCCCCGGTGCTGTTCCCGGCCCGTTCGAGGTCGTGGAGGGATGTGCATTTGCGCCCCGCTGTCCCCATGCGTGGGAGCAATGTCGAGAGCCTCCGCCGTTAATCAGAGATGGTCAGAGCCAAGTCAGGTGTTGGTTATATGAGCGCGGATAAGGGATCGAAAGGGATCATGTCCTCAGAAGCCAAAAGTGCAGACTCGCTTGTACAGATCAAGGATCTCAAGACCTGGTTTCCCGTCAAGAAAGGGTTTCTGCGCCGCGTAGTGGGCCACGTCAAGGCCGTCGACGGGGTGAATCTGGAGATTCGCCACGGCGAGACTGTCGGGCTGGTGGGCGAAAGCGGCTGTGGCAAGACGACCCTGGGCCGAACCGTTCTGCGACTGATTCCGGCTACCGCCGGTCATGTAGCCTACCGCGTTAATGGCGACCTGACCGACCTCTTTGAACTGGATCAAGCAGAATTGGCTGGCATGCGCAAGCGTATGCAGATTATCTTTCAGGACCCCTTTTCGTCGCTCAACCCCAGAATGTCGGTAGGCGACATCGTTGGCGAGTTCTTGAAAATCCACCGCGTGCCGGCTCGGGAGGAAAAGGTTGTGGCATTGCTGGAGTCGGTGGGTCTGTTCAGCGGCTATACGCACCGCTATCCGCATGAGTTCAGTGGCGGCCAAAGACAGCGTATCGCCATTGCCAGAGCCTTGAGCCTGGATCCGGAGTTCGTAGTCTGCGATGAGCCGGTTTCAGCGTTGGATGTCTCGGTTCAGGCTCAGATCATCAATCTTCTGAAGACGTTGCAGCAGGAGAGGCATCTGACCTACCTGTTTATCTCGCATGATCTCTCTGTCGTCCAACACCTGAGCGATCGGGTGGGGGTGATGTACCTGGGGCAGCTGGTGGAGTTCGGCACGGTGAAGGGGCTCTTCAGCCGGCCTCGCCACCCTTATACCGAGGCGTTGCTGTCGGCGATTCCCGCCTACCGGGGGGCGGCCGGCGGGCGCAGCCGCTCGCGCATCGTACTGGAAGGCGACTTACCCAGTTCGGCCAATCCACCTCAGGGCTGTCGATTTCATACACGTTGCCGGTATGCAGAGGAGATATGCTGGCAGGAGGTCCCGCTCTTGGCTTCAACTGACGAAGGCGCAGATCATTATGTCGCCTGCCACTTTGCTGACAAGCTGAATCTCAGCGGCGTGTCAGCCCCTTCCGCGGTATGAGCCGGCCGGGAGATCGACGACTGATGACATACACTCTTGCCCCCTTGATTTACCGCTGAGGAGAAGGCTTTGAACAGACCTATACGAATGGTGTTCGTAGGCTTGGGCAGTTGTCTGCACACCATGTTCGCTCCGGTGCTCCGCCTGGTTGACGGTCTCGACGTGGTCGCGGTGGTGGATCGCAGCGATGACAGGCTCGCCGAGGCGCGGGACCTGTATGGCTTGGGCAATGGCTACCATTCGCTGGAAGAGTGTCTGGACAAGGAACGCCCGGACGCGGCTCTGATCGCGACGCCCGTATTTGAACATCGGGACCATGCGGTCGCCTGCGCCGAGCGGGGCGTCCACGTGCTGTTGGAAAAGCCGATGGCGCGCACGCCGCGCGAATGTGATACGATCATCGCCGCCCATCAGAAGGCTGGCACAGTTCTGATGCTCGCGTTTATGAAGCGCTTCAATCGGTCGATGGAAAAGGTCACCGAACTGATCGGAGAAGGCGCTATCGGCACTGTGATGGGCATTCGCCACAACTGGGACTGGGGGCCGGACGAGAGCGGCTGGGTCGATCCGGGCTGGCGTGGATCGGTTCAGACCTGGGGCGGCCAATGGCAGGACCACGGTTCCCATAGCGTGAATCTGGCGCAGTGGTGGGCCGGCCCGATCCGCTCCGTGATGGCCGTTTTCGACATCACCGGACCCTACCCGGAGGTAGAAAACGACTACATCGTCATCTGCACGCACGAGTCGGGCGCCCGCAGCACGCACCAGGCCACCCGCTACTTTCACCGCCAGGGCGAAGAGCACTACCTCGTCTTCGGCGAGACCGGGACGATTGAGACGAGGCACGCCGCGGAAGTGTGGCGCTACACGACCCCCCATGAGATCACGCTGCACCGTTACGGGCGTTTGCAGGAGAACCATCAGCCCAGTCACAGTCGCAACTGGCTGGTGGAAAGCGAGCGGTATGGTCAGTACAAAGTCGAGTTGGAGCATTTTGTTGAGTGCGTGCGCGGCGAGAAGCGCCCTCTCACAGACGGGGAGATGGGGCGCGTTGCGGTGGAGGTGATCAGCGCCGCGTACCTGTCGGCCCTGGAAAAGCGCGAGGTGGCGCTGCCGCTGACGAAAGAGCCGGATTACGAATATTTCTTCCGCAACGTCGCGCCGCGGCGGACACCCCCACAATATGTTGGGCAAGTCCGGTCTTGACCGTTGGCAACGGCGGGGCCAAGAGAACGCCCAGCCATTTTGCGATCAGGAGGCATGAACTGATGTCTGAAAACCTACGAATTCTCTCGGTTGGCGCACATCCTGCCGATATTTTCGACCAATCCGGCGGGACGATGGCCCATCACGCCGCGCGCGGCGACTACGTTGGCTGTGTCGTTCTGACGCACGGCGCGCGCGTGCATGATGCTGTCATCAGTGACGAAATGCACCACCGCAGCGAGATACCCGAGGCCGCCGAATTACAATCCCTGATCGCAGAGCGCTCAGACGTCAAGGTCGAGGAGGCCGTTCAAGCCTGCAAGCTGTTGGGCGTGGAGGACGTGCATTTCTTTGGCGCGGATGATGCCGTGCTCCTCGTCACCGACGAGGCAGTACGGCGGCTGGCGCGGCTGTTCCGCCAACTGAGACCGGACGTGATCCTGACCCACTTCCCCAAGGAGGGCGACGGCTTGACCGGCGCCCACGCCATCGCCGGACAGATCGTACTCCATGCTATCGCCCTGGCGAGCGGCGTCGATCCGGGCGACCGCAATCCGCCCCACAAAGTCGCGCAGGTCTTTTTCTTTGGAACCGGCGCGGCCGCGATTCCGCGGACCGTATGGCAATCCGAGGGGGGATACTATAACGATCTCTTTATCGACATCACCGATGTGGTCGAGAAGAAGCTGGCCGCGCTGGACTGTCTGGTCAGCCAGGGCTATGGCGGCGCCTACGCGCGCAAGCGCATCGAGACCAGCGACGGCTCCTTTGGGATGGCCGGCGGCGTCGCGTATGCGGAAGGCTTTATCAAGCTGAACGCCGAAACCCATGACTATCTGCCGGTGACGGAGCGGGCGTTGGCGAGTGCGCGGGTCTCCGACCATGAAAAGATAGCGAAAACATCGTACCGGATTGCGGTTGATTAGGGAGATATTACGAGGGCCTATACCCAGCAACGAGGATGAAAATGCCGAAGCAATGCGTTGGGACACTCACCCAGGAACAGGTCCGATTCTATGAGGAGAATGGATACCTTCATGTGAAAGATGTGATCGACCTCTGGGAGATCGACTGTCTGAGGGTCGAATCGATGAAAATGATCGACCACTGCAAGCATGTCAGGCCGCCCAATGACGACTACCGTTATAGTATGGATCCTGTGACAGGTAATACGATCTTGCGGCGTATCAACGGAATGTATCTCAAGGGCAACGCTTTTTTCGCCTTATATGGTCACCCGCAAGTCCTGGGCTTTGCCGAGTCCGTCCTCGGCCCCAACCTTGTGCCGTGGCAAGATGCGTTGGTCATCAAGCTGCCCGAATACGGTGTGGCCGTACCGTGGCATCGTGATCCGGGCCACCCGCGTGTTCACCCGCCGCTCGATATCGACGTCTATCTGGATGCGGCGACGCCGGAAAACGGCTGCCTGTATGTGATACCAGGCAGCCATCTGTGGCAGGGTTTTGATCTACAAGATATGCTCGATGAACATGGTTTCATGTTGACCGGAGCGATACCGGTGATCGCTGAACCCGGCGATGTGGTGTTGCACAGCCCCAACCTGTTGCATGGCTCACGCGTGACGCGGGACAAGCCGCTACGCCGGATCAATTATTTCGCCTTTTTCACAATTGAAGAGATCCTCAGTCGCGGTGGGCCTTTTGACGCAAATCTTGCGCGCTCATGGATCAGTGTGATGCTGCAGGCCATCGAGGCTCGACTCCAATTACCCGCAACGGCCGGCGAGGAACCGTATGTGTTCAACCCAACGCTACCAGAATTCAAGGTCGATTCGCGCGCGTTGGGTTACGTGGAAAGGTATATCCAAAGTTTGCCCGACCCCTTTGACCCGGTTTACCGATATTCCCCCCACAATCCCGTCAAGGCAATCGTCTGATCGAGAGGCGCAACGAATGAAAAATGTCATAGGCGTCGATGTACTGACCACAGTCCAGGAGTTGGTGATCCCGAGCAGGACGGCGGTTCTTGTCATAGACGTTCAGAATGCCTGTTTCAACGCAGTTGGCGGTTTCGAGGGGAGCGGATCCAACGGGGATGCCGACGTTGCCAACATGACGCCGATCCTTCCCAGGACCGGGCGGCTGCTGGATGCGGCGCGGGACCGAGGCATTCTGGTTGCCTACTCTGAATTTATCCATCGCAACAGGCTGGGCGTCACGCTGATGGATGGCCCAAACAACTACTGCGTCCGCAACAATCCAGACCAACCGGACGTGGTGGAAGGCAACTGGGAAGCGCGGACGGTGGACGAACTGGCGCCGCAGAACGGCGACGTTGTGTTGCGCAAAAGCCGGGGCAGCGCCTTTCACCAGACTCCGCTGGATAACATTCTCAAGGCGCGCGGAATCGTGACCGTTCTGCTCACAGGCGTACTCAGCGCCGGCTGCGTCCTCTTCACGGCCGCGGACGCGATGCACCACGGTTACTATCCATTGGTCGTCCGCGACTGCGTGGCCTCCTATTCGCTGGAAGCCCACAGCCAGGCTCTGGCATGGATGGGGACGCAGTTTCCCGTCTTCGACTTAGCAGAGGTGTTGTCTGCCTGGGGGGAGCATGATAAAGATGATTGAAGAGGGCAAATTTGAACGGTCATTGGTGAACTGAACTTACTCATAAGAGGAGGCTTTCATGCTTGCAACATGCGAAAACGTTGATTTTGACCTTAAGCTGGATGAATTCAAGATCAACGGATACGTGGTTTTTGACGATATGATCCCCCATGAGACCATCGACCGCATCAGCGAGGCGTTCATGCCCCTGCTAAAGCACGTCAAGGAACGGGAGACGGAAGTCACGGCTGCCGAGACCGGCGACGTTCGCACCGGCATGGGGCGGCAGCAGTTCACGAATCGTTATACGCTGACGATACCGTGGGTATCTCCCTATGCCGACCCGGCGATCTACGAGCATCCGGTGATCCTCGAATTTCTTGATCGCTATTGGAACAGCGAGGACTATGTGGTCACCTGTTACCATTCCAACAATCCCTATCCCGGCACCGAGATGCAGCCGTGGCATCGGGACACCGGACTTGCCAGATATATCCCGCACGTGGGGCTGGAGAACTGTCCGGTCGTCGGGGTGAAGTTTCCGCTGGCAGACACTTCGGAAGAGAACGGCAGCATCGAGGTGTTGCCCAGCACGCAGTATCTCGCCGATCCCAGCCTGGAGGAGCGTTACAACGACGTTCTGTTGCGGGGCCAATTCCCGTCGGCGCAACGGCTCAACCTGAAGAAAGGCTCGATGTGGGTGCAGGACGTGCGCATGTTGCACCGGGGTACGCCCAACCGGTCGGACAATGTGCGCCCGGAGTTGGTCTTGTGCTACTGCCGCTCCTGGTTCAGCATCGCCCAAAATGTCGAAATGCCGTGTGCTTCTTACGATGCGCTCTCGGAGCGGGGCAAGAAAATGTTGCATCGGCGCAGACCCGTCGACTGGGACTGATACGCCATATACGCAATGAGAACAGAGCGGGCATACGATATAAACGCGTTCTCGGTGTTTTGCATAGAAGGATGGTCGGCACAAGCAAAGGAGCGTTCTGATGGGCCTGAAAATGGGATATGACATTAACCAGATGATGCAGGAATGGCGTATCAACGGATTCGTCGTGTTTGAAGACCTCATCCCGCCGGAGACGGTCGACCGGATCCGCGCAGCCTGGATACCGGTCAGGGACCGCGACATCGAGCGCCAGGGGGAGCAACCGGCGCGCGGCTTTCGGCGTTACAATGTCCGGGTGCCGTTCACGCGTCCGTTCGTGGACCCGGAGATCTTCGAGCACCCGGCCCTGGTTGCGTTTCTCACGCGGGCGCTGGGGCCGGACTATGTGTGGTCGCACTTTGACTCGAACATCCCCTTGCCGGGAACTGACTACCAGAGTTGGCACCGCGACGGCCAGGTCGCCCTCTTTCCGGGCGTTAAGACGCCTGCGATCAGCGTCGGTGTCAAGTTCCCGCTGGTGGACACGTGTGAAGAGAACGGCAGCTTTGAAGTCATGCCGGGCACGCAATACATCACCGACGAAGACCTGCTCAGCGACCTGGACGATGTCTTTGGGGCCGGCGCCAACCACATTGGCAACTACTATCCCACTCGGTTGAACTTGAAGAAGGGTTCGCTATGGGTACAGGATGGGCGCGCCTTTCACCGCGGCACGCCCAATCGATCGGAGGCGGCGCGTGATGAGCTGTGTATGGCGATGAGCACGCCCTGGCTGTTCAGCGGCTGGCAGCATGAATTCACCGAGGGCCACCTACCGCGCGATCTGTGGGAGAGGCTGCCGGATCATGCCAAGCATGTGCTGCGCTGGCAGCGGGTGCGGGATTAAGTTGCGGGCTGCCGCTAAGAGGTTCGTCGGCAACGCGCGCTTGTTTTGGGAATCGTCCCGCCGGCAGCTTCTTGCAGGTTGACGAACCAGTAGACTCATGGTACGGTAGCTCTTATTGGAATCTGATTTACAAGGCAGAAATCAGATTCTATCCTCTAGCTACATTTCCTCGAAGTACTCGGTCGTGTTTACTGCCCTGGAATTGACGCCCTGACGGACTGGATGACGCGACGGCCCATAGTCCCGCTTCCAGACAGAGAAAAAGGGGGTCAGAAAGGAGGGTGCCAGGCGACGAACGACTCTTAATCTCAAGGTGAGAGTTGTCTGTTTCATTCCTCACTGTCTACAACCCAGAGCGTATTGTCTGCAAACAATCTGATCCATGATAAGGAGACAAGATCATGGGAAGTGGAATGCTGAATCGACGCGATTTTCTGCGAGTAGGCGCCGCCGCCGCGGTCGGGGCTGTCGTAGCCGGCTGTGCGCAAATGCCCGGCGCGGCGCCCGCTGAGGGGATGGCGGCGCCCGACGAAGTCCCCCAAGAGGTCAGGGTCACCTGGCATAATCAGCCCGTTTACGAAACGCTGAACCAGAAGTTTACGGAGGCGACCGGGATTGAAGTGGCGATGGAGTTCCACCCGCCCAAATGGGAGGAGATCCTGGCCAAGTTCACGTTGTGGGGCGAGAGCGGCTACGATGGCATCGACGTAGAGGCGCAGGACGATCAGATCGCATCTCTATACTCCTTCAAAGAGTGGTGCTTTGATCTTAGTCACCTGATGACAGAGGAAGAGCGATTGGACCAAGCCGATGCCGTCCTCGGACTCACCGAACAGGTTGGCGGATTCCAAGCTCGGATTTTCTACTTTGTCGGCGCAGAGCCTTTCTACTTCAACAAAGAGTTGATCCCGGAGGCTCCCACGACTTGGGACGAGATGGTCGAAGTGGCCAAGACGGTCACGGACCCCGAGAATGACGTCTGGGGCTGGCGGCCAAACTCCGGCAGTCACAATATGAACCTCACGCTCATGATGGTCAACCATGCCGGCGGCAACAACGAGACGCTGGACGATGAGGGGACGCTGACAGCGTTGCAGTTCATGCGTGACTGGGTCTTCGAGTACGAGATCACGCCGCGGACGGTGGTTTCGGAAGCGGCCGAGGAGATCATGGCGCTGGCGCCGGCTGGCAAGGCGGGCATGTGGTGGATGTATGAGGGGAACTACGGCCCACTGTTGGAGGTAGATGGCGGCATGCTGACGCCGGAGACCCTGGGTGTATCCCGTTGGCCCATGGGACCGGCCGATGACGCGCTCATGGTGCATGCGTGGGGTTGGTTGATTCCCAAGTTCACGCCCAGGTTGGAAGTAGCTGAGGAATTCGTTTCGTGGATGGCGCAGTATGACAACGTGAAGGAGTTGATCACGACTCGGCAAATCACGCCGCCCAGAAAATCCATGTATGCCGACACCGAGGTTACGGACAAGATTCCCATCTTGCAGGCCGGGCCGGGCTGGGAGGAACTGACGCGCGGCGCCAAGTTCCGCTGTCCGGTTGTGTGCCACCCGAATGCCGGGGCGCTTTCGCTCCTCTTCCAGGATGCGGGTCTGTTCGTCATGTCAGGCGAAAGGTCTCCCGAGGAAGTACGCGACTGGGCTGCGTCCGAGATCGCGATCGCTATGGAAGCCTAAGCTGGGCAGACATAGTAGCGGAATCATGTAGTCCCAGGAATATTGGAGATTGGCGGCCTGGACGGATGCACTGGCCCCAATCTCCAATCTCTCCAATTGGAGGCTGACATCGTGGCGCAGCAGGCGCTGGTTGGACGCAAACAAGATACCGGCCCGATCGAATTGTCCCTGATCTTCATCAGAAAGTACTGGATCGCGTACGCCCTGGTTATGCCGGCGGTGTTGTTCAGACTTGCCTACACGGTCGGCCCGCTACTGCGCACGACCTGGCTGAGCTTCACCGATAAGTCGTTGCAGCGTTCGGGGAAGTTCATCGGGCTGGAAAACTATGCGTACATGTTCAAGGACGCCTATGTCCATGATTCGCTTGATTTCACGCTCGTCTACACGTTCACAGCCACCATACTGCAGATTCTGCTGGGGCTAGGGATGGCCTTGCTGCTCAATCAGAAGTTGCGCGGGCAGTGGTTTTCGCGGGTGGCGAACCTGTTGCCTTGGGCGGCAGCGCCGATCGTGGCCGGGATCATGTGGCGGTTAATGTTTTTTGAAGGCGGCGGCGTATTGAACGACCTCGTACTGCGTTTCGACTTGCACCCCGAGCGTCTCATGTGGTTGAGCAGTGGCAAGTTGGCCAGGGTGTCCGTGATCGTCACGACACTGTGGAAGAATTCACCGTGGTGCGCCCTTGTTTTGCTGGCGGGGTTGAAGACAATCCCCGTCGAACTGATGGAAGCGGCACAGGTGGATGGGGCCAGCGTGTGGTCGCGATTCCGTCACATCACCTTGCCGCTGCTGATGCCGATCATTCTGGTCGTCTTTCTGTTTCGCGGCATGGGCGAGGTAGGCACGTTCGATCAGATTCTTGGTTTGACCCGCGGTGGGCCTGGCAGCGCAACGGAAATCATCTCGCTGTACGCGTACGACCGGTTCTTCCAACAGGGTAGATACGGATACGGTTCAGCATTGGTGATGGTGCTCTTTATGCTCACTTTTCTGATTGGAGGATTCTTTGCCTGGCTCCTTTACCGAAGAGGGCAGGAATAGAGGCGGAGGTGGGTTGATATGAGCAAAGCGGCTAAGGCCAGAGTGTTACGGACAGTGCAGTACCTTCTTCTGGCTCTCATGTTACTCTTTCTGCTTTTCCCCATTTATTGGATGATTAACACATCATTCAAGGAGGTGGGCGAGGTCAGATCTCTGCCGCAAACCTATTGGCCGAGGAATCTGACTCTCCAGAACTACGTGGATCTTTTTCAACGCTGGAGGTTTGGGTCAACTTTCGTCAATACCGCAATTATTGCCGGCCTGTCGGCCTTGGGGGGCACCGCCTTGGGGGCGATGGCTGCGTTTGGCTTTAACCGTTTCGAATTTCCTGGCAAGGCGCTCTTGTTCGGGTTCATGATCGTCAGCATCGCGCTGCCTGGGATGGTAACCATAGGGCCGGTATTCATGGCCTATAAGTCTTTAAACCTTCTGGACACGAAGACCGGGTTGATCCTGATCGACCTCTCCGCCGCGCTCCCTTTTGCGATCATCTTCCTGTACGCCTTCTATCAGACCATCCCCAGGGAGCTTGATGACGCGGCCCGCATAGACGGCTGTACGTGGATGCAGACAATGTGGTTCATCATCTTGCCTCTCAGCGCACCGGGCGTCGTGATCACCTTTATCATCTCTTTCATCAACGGCTGGAATGAGTTCGTCTTCGCCAATGTACTGACGATGAGCGAGAGTACGCGCGTACTCACGGTCAGAATGATGGAGATTCCCACGATTCACGGAACGCCGTACAATCTCATGGCGGTGGGCGGCATGCTCTGTCTGTTTCCGATTGCGATGATCGTTGTCGTCGGGCAGCGACAGATCGTGGAAGGCCTGATCTCGGGCTCTCTCAAAGGGTAACGCAAAATCGGAGCGGGTGAATATTTTGGCGCCGAGTGGCCGGCCGCACTGCTTGTTCAATCCTGAAGTCCATCTGGCCCTGGGCCAGGGTGTCGAGTCGATGACCGCGCTGTTGGCTTCCACGCTCGGCCCACTAGGGCGCACCATCCTCCTCGAATCTCTCCGCAGCAAAAATGACCCGCCTGAAGTTCTGGCCGACGCGGCCACGATCGCCCACCGGACGGTAAAGCTCTCTGATCGGCACGCCAACGTCGGCGCGATGCTGGTGCGCGAACTGGCGATGGGCATGCGCGATCAGGTGGGCGACGGCAGCGCCACCGCGGCCGTGCTGACGCGTGCGATGGTGCGCGCCGGCATGCGCATCGTAGCCGCCGGCGCCAATCCCCAGATCGTCCAACGCGGCATTGAAGCCGCGACCCGCGCGGCCGTCGCCGAGTTGAAAGCCTTCGCCCAGCCGCTCGAATCGGCGGAAATGGTTGCCGCCATCGCACGGGCGACCACAGGCGAAGCGCTCCCGCCGTCAGCCCCGTCCGCGAATGGAGCGGCCCCGCCGAGGCAATCTCTGTCCGATCTGATCGCCGAAATCTTCAGCATCGTTGGCGTAGACGGGACCATCGTCGTCCAGGAGCATGTCAGCGCCATCATGGAGAGAGAGTATGTCGAGGGCATACACTGGGATAGCGGCGGCCTGGCCGCGCCCAGCTTTGTGACCGACGCCGCCCGGCAGGAGACAGTGTTGATTGGGCCAATGATCGCGGTGGCGAACCTGGAGGTGAACTCTTCAGCGCAGGTTGTGCCCCTGCTGGAGCGAGCGTTGAAGGAGAAATTCGAGAGTTTGGTCATCATCGCCCGCAAAGTCGAGGGCGAGGCGCTGGCCATCCTGCAGCTCAACAAGGACAAGCTCGAAGTCATGCCCGTCAAGGGGCCAGGACTGACAGTGAGCCAGCCGAAAATCCTGCAAGACCTGGCGATTCTCACGGGGGCGACCCTGGTCGACGAGAATGCGGGCGGCCAACTCGCGGAACTGCGGAGAGAGGATTTCGGACAGGCGCGGCGCGTGATCGCCACACGCCGCGGCCTCACGATTGTCGGCGCCAGAGGGCGCCAGCGAGCGATCCGCCAGCGCATCGTCGAGCTGAAGGCCGAGCTGGATCGGCAGGATCCCAGGGCGCAGCCGGATACGCTGCGCAAGCGGTTGGCGAATCTTTCCGGCGGTGTCGCCACGCTCAAGATCGGAGCGACTACTAAGGCAGAGCGTAATCTGAAACGTGAAACGGCTGAGGATGCCATCAGGGCTGTGCGGGCCGCGTTGAAAGAGGGGATTGTGGCGGGCGGCGGCTCTGCATACATGGCTTGCGTTCCGGCATTGACCGTGCTGGAGACGGCTACCGATGGCGAGGATGAAGCGCTGGGTGTGCGCGTCGTTGCCGAGGCGTTGCAGGCGCCACTCCGGCAGATTGCGGCCAATGCGGGCTATGCCGGTTCAACCGTTGCAGCCCGAGTCAGCGGCCATTACAACGGTCTGGAACCAGGCGCTACGCGATCCAAACCGCGCTCGGATCAGGGGGTGCAGGGTTGCGGATTTGATGCCCTCTCCGGTCAGGTTATGAGCATGTGGGAGGCCGGCATTGTCGATTCGGTAAAGGTGCTGCGTATGGCCCTGGAGATGGCAGCCAGCACCGCGGCGATGGTCCTGACAACGGAGGCCGTCGTGTTCAAGAAGCGTGAGAGGATGTAATCTGACAGTCGTGCCGGTGATCGGAAATACGTGTTCAGCCTTCGAGATTGGATACTGATTCAGGGTGGTAATGGCGATGTCAGCTTGGGAACGGATAGGGCCTGCGCTTTTCGACGAAGATCTGTTTTCGTTGACCGTTTCTCCTTCAGTTCCGGTCGGGGCAGGTTGCTCCGCCGGTCAGCAGGTCTTGGCCGGGACAAGAACAGGTCTGTTTGGCTCCGAGAACGCCGGACAGGATTGGCGCCTGATGAGCGGCGAACTCGGCGTGTTTCCCGTGATGGCGACGGCGTTCAGCCCCGACTACGCTAAGACACCCAGCCTGTTTGTCGGTGGAGCGCCGGGCGCGGTTCTGCGTTCTCTAAATGGTGGAAAAGCCTGGGAATCAAGTGGGCTGGACTATCCTGACGTGATCGTGACGGGACTGGTCACCTCTCCCTCCGCCTATGGAGCCGGTGTCATCCTGGCTGGCACGGCCGATGATGGCATCTATCGTTCTACAACGCGGGGCCGCTATTGGGAGACAGCCAACTTCGGGCTGTACGACCTGAGAGTCTGGAGCCTGAGCATTTCACCAGCGTGGGAAGCGGACCAGACCGCCTTTGCCGTTGTAGGCGATGGGCTGTTCCGGTCCAACAACGGCGCGCGTGCCTGGCAATCGATAGAGAGTAACGATCTGGGAGACCTGCTGCCTCAAGTGGTAGCCATCTCGCCGGACTTCGGTCAGGACGAGACGGTCTATCTGGGTACCGCAGATGATGGCGTATGGTACTCGTGCGATAAAGGAAGTCACTGGCAGCCAACGCGAGACAGCCAGGGCATGGGCATCAACTGTCTGACGTTCTCGTCTGGTTGCTCGCAAGAACGCGCAATCTACGCGGGCACGACGGAGCACGGCATTCTGCGTTCCAATGATTGCGGCAGAAGCTGGGAGAGGTTGAGCGATGATAATCTGCCCGCTGTGTGGTGCCTGGCCGAGACCGTCTGCGGGGAGGGGAGTTTGGTGTTGGCCGGTGTCCAGGGACAAGGATTAGTTCGCTTCATCCATTCGCAAGCCGAAAACTGAATCTTCACATACGATATGCTGTGCGCTGTCGTCAGGGCAAGCCAGCCATCGGCGCAACCGATCACCTTCATCTTCTGCAATACAGGAATGTTGGGAAAACAGCCCGACCAGAAATCTCATCGATCAAAACTGAAACTCTGTTGTGAAGGAGAAAATAACCGTGGCAACCTCAAATCAGTATGACATCGACATGAAGCTGGCCGAGCTGCGCATCAACGGCTATGCGGTCTTCGAAGACTTGATTCCGGTGGAGAAGGTTGATCGCATCCGCGAGGCGTTTCTGCCGTATCTGGAGACGGTGCGGGCGCACAGCGATCCGGCGAGCGGCGTCGAACTGCACGCACGCAGCGATGAACGTCTTGTCATCGAAGGCCGTCTGCAAGTGGTCAATCGCTACACGGTCTACGTCCCCTGGGAGCAGCCCTTCGCCGACCCTGAAATTTATGAGAACCCGGTGCTGCTGGACTTTCTTGACCGCTACTGGGGAACGGACGACTACCGGATTACCTGCTATCATTCAAACAGTCCCTACCCTGGCAGCGAGTTTCAGCGTTGGCATCGCGATGCAGGCATCTCCAGACTGGTCCCTCACGTCGGCCTGGAGGTCTGCCCGCACTTTGGCGTCAAGTTCCCGCTGGTGGATACCTACGAGGAAAATGGGAGCTTCGAGATTCTGCCGTCCACGCAATATCTTGCTGATCCGACGATGGAGGACCGCTATGACGAGATCCTGGAAGCGGGGGACTTCCCCACCCGGCGTCGTCTCAATCTGAAGAAAGGGGCTCTCTGGATTCAGGACCCGCGCACGCTCCACCGCGGCACCCCCAACCGCGCCGACCATCCCCGACCGGAACTGGTGCTCTGCTATTCCCTGCCCTGGTTTGGCCAGCGCAAGCTCGTCGAAATGACCCAGGCGGAGTACGACAGATTTTCGGAGCGGGGCAGGAAGATGCTCACCAACTGTCAGGTCTTTGTTTAGCCCACTGCATGGAAAGGCAATGACCGGTTGGCAGGCCGGCACAGGATAGGTGAAAATGGAAAGGTAGTCTTCAATCGAGTCAATACGATTGGGGACGACCTATCCTATCAGGCCTGGCCGCTTAGAGTGAGGACCAACTATGCAAGAAGATCAACTGCTCGAACGAATTTCTCTGAATCCCAAGATAATGGTCGGCAAGCCGGTCATTAAAGGGACTCGTCTGACTGTCGAGCATATTCTCAGCCTATTGGCGCATGGCGCAACGGTATCTGAAATACTGGATGAATATGATGGGCTACGACGAGACGATATTCAAGCCTGTTTATTCTTTGCTGTGAGAGCGTTAGAGAATACATTGTTTGTGCCTCTTATGGCAGAGCCTGCCTAATGTGAATTCCGTCTGACACCGAGACTTTTCGCTCACAGTATGCAACGGAAAATCTTCGTCTCGCCTGCCCTCACGCAGTACGGAATACGCAATTCTGGAGAATATCTGATTTTCAATGTGAACGTACACTAGATGCTCTTCCTTGTAGATGAGTGCGCAGGCCCCACTCTGGCCCGGTGGTTGCGTGAATAGAGGTTTTGATGTCGTTTCTGTCTTCGACGAAGTGCGTGGCATGGATGATGACGACATTATTGAGAAGGCGTTCATTGAGAATCGAATTCTGGTAACCACAGATAAAGACTTTGGCGAGAAAGTACTTCGTGAGCAGCGCCCTCATCGGGGCGTTGTGCTGTTGCGCTTACAAGACGAACGAGCCGCGAACAAGATTGAAGTCGTGAAACGACTCCTTGATAGCTACAGCGGCCAACTTCCTGACCGTTATCTTGTCGTAACGGATAGTCAGGTTCGCTTCGCGCAGACTTGGGCCGATTCTGATCATTGAACACTCGACCGGAGGGCGCATCAGTGTCGGGACAAAACGGCAGGGAGCTTGACGGGCAGCTTCTCTCCCCCGAGTTTTTCGGAAATCCTTACTCCGTCTACCATCGGCTTCGCACTGAGGCCCCGGTTCACTGGTGCGAGCAATGGAACTGCTGGATCATCTCTCGCTATGATGATGTGATCGCCGGCCTGCGGCAGGACGGGCGCCGGTTTTCGGTTGTCGGCCAGTTCGGGTCATACTTGAATGCCCTGCCGGAAACGGTCCGGCCCAGGTTTCAGCCCCTCAAGCAACATTTCTCAATCGGCCTGCTCCACTCCGACCCGCCCGATCATACATGGCTACGGAGCCTCATCCACCGGGCCTTTACGCCGCGCGTCGTCGAGAGGATGCGGCAGCGGATCGAAGCGACGGTGAATCGCCTGCTCAAAGCGGTGCAGGATGCGGGGCGGATGGACGTTGTCCGCGATTTTGCCTTTGACCTGCCGGCCATCATCACCGCCGAGGTGGTCGGGATGCCGCCGGAAGACCGCCATCAGTTCAAAGCCTGGTCTGACGACATCGCGGCTTTTTCGGCCAGCAATCGGCTGACGGTTGAGGTCGCCGAGCGTGCGCAGCGCAGCCTGCTCTCCGTGCGGGCCTACCTGCTGGAGATCGCCGCGCAGCGCCGCGAGCAGCCACGCGACGATCTCATCAGCCGCCTCGTCAGCACTGAAGGCGAGAAGGAGACACCGAGCGAAGGGGAACTCCTCTCAACCTGTGTGACGTTTCTCGTCGGCGGCCACGAGACGACGACGGCGCTCATCGGCAGCGGCCTGCTCTCCCTGCTCCAGTATCCCGATCAACTCCAAAGGCTGCGCGACGATCCGGCGGCGATGAAGAGCGCAATCGAGGAGTTTCTGCGCTACCAAAGCCCCAACCAGCGCATCATCCGCCTGGTCAAGGAGGATTTCGAGATCGAGGGCCGGCAGATCATGCGGGGACAGCGGATTATGTTTCTGATCGGCGCGGCCAACCGTGACCCGACCCAATTCCCCGACCCGAACCGGCTTGACGTTTGCCGCGAACCAAATCGACACGTCGCGTTCGGCATAGGACCGCACTTCTGTATCGGCGCTCCGCTCGCTCGTCTCGAAGCAACGATAGCGTTCACCACGCTGCTGCGCCGATTTCCACATCTGCGGCTTGCCCAGGATGTGCCCGACTGGTTGCCGAGTTACCAGCTTCGACTGTTGAAATCGCTCCCTGTTTTGTACTGAGTGGGATAGGCTGAAGTGCCTTCCCCCTCATAATTGGAATGCAATTGCCCTAACTGATAAGCGGCCAGACTGTTAACATTTCAAAGAGGAGGATCAAAATGTCTGATCTGCTCAAAAGACGGGTGTCGCGCCGTGAGTTCTTTCAATACGCCGGCGGTGCGACAGGTTTCGTGCTTCTCGCTGGCTGTGCGCCCGGTGTCCAGGCACCGGCCCCCGCAGGTGCGCCGGCAGTTGTCCCGACAGGCCCCAGCGGCGAAATAACCGCTGTCATCAGGCAGGTCATCAACGTCGCCGACGCAGCCAACAACATCGGCTATGCCACACGAGTCGTTGCACACACGATGTTTGATGCTTTAGTCAAGCGTGACATAGCGGGCAGCTTTGTGCCCGGCCTGGCAACATCCTGGGAGAACCCGGACCCGTTGACATGGTCTTTTGAATTGCGTGAAGGTGTCAAATTTCACAATGGGGAAGATTTTACGTCCGAGTCCGTGGCCTACACCATCAATCGTATCCTCGATCCGGAGAGCACCACAGTGGCATTGAAGCCCCTGCTGAGTGACATCGAAACGGTGGAGACTCCGGACGCATTGACGGCCGTCATCAAGACCAAAGAACCCTTTGGGCCGATGCTGAACAATCTGTCTATGCTGATGATGTTGCCGCCCGAGTATGCAGAGACTGACGAATATCTTGAGAAACCGGTGGGCACCGGTCCTTTTCAGCTCGTGGAGTGGGTGAAAGGCAACAAATTCGTTGTCGAGGCCAATCCCGAGTACTGGCAGGAAGGTGTACCGAAACTGCAAAAGGTAACCATCGTCGAGGTCCCTGAGCCAGCCACGCGCATCGTGGCTTTGGAACGCGGCGAGCTTGATTTCGTGCATGGCATCCAGCCTGAAGATATGGAGCGGCTGCAGGCGAACCCAGACATCAATCTGGTGCAGGGTCCCACCTATACCTTCCGTCAATTTCTTATGAATGGGGGACGCCCACCCTTTAACGATCCCCTGGTGCGCCAGGCTGTCTATCATGCCCTGGATGTGGACGCCATGGTCAACGACATCATGGGCGGCACAGTGGTGCGCGCTACATCTTACATCAACCGGAACGTGTGGGGCTACGCTGCGCAGACCCCCTACCCCTACGATCCTGAGAAAGCCAAAGAGCTCCTGGGGCAGGCTGGCCTGGCTGATGGTGTCGAAATTGAACTGAAGTGGACACCTCGTGATGTGAAGGCCAAGGAGTTGGTCGAGTTCTCCATCGCCCAACTCGCCAAAGCCGGCATTCGGGGCAAGAGTATCGAGCAGGAACATACTGTGTGGCTGCAAGACTTGGTGACACTGGCATGGGATGTGCAGTTGGTTTCGGGTGCTACGTCTACAGGCGATGCTGACTACACACTGCGTCGGATCTACTTCTCTGGCAACAAGCGGACTGGCTGGGTCAACCTTACTTATGACGATCTGGTGACTCAGGCCGCTCGCACAACAGATGCGCAGGAACGCCAGGATCTTTACGCGCAGGCACAGAAGATCGCTTGGGATGATGGTCCCAACGTGATGCTCTTTGAGGATATTGCTACCTACGGCCTGAACGCGCGTGTGCAGGGCTTCGAACCCTGGCCGGACGAGCCGCCCCGCTTCGCGGACATGTGGGTAACCAGCTAATGTAAATCCCAAATGAGACCAAGAACGTGCGTTTTGCGATAGGGCAGGCGGGAAGCCTGCGATCCCAGGGTGTAGCCCGTGCGAAAAGTCGTGGTTTCGAACGGGCTACACATTAGAAAACTGTCGATTGCATGTGTCGACAGTCACTGATCGTCAAACCCGAATGGCTGCTTATCTTGTTCGGCGACTGGCCTTGGCTATCTTCGTCGTCTGGGGCGTCATGACGATGGTTTTCGTTGTCATGCGGCTCGTTCCCGGGGATCCGGCCAATGCGTTTCTGGGCACGGACGCCACCCAAGAGGAAGTCGATCAGCTTCGAAGTCGACTTGGTCTGGATCGTTCCATCCCGGAACAGTACATGATTTTTCTACGCCAGGCTGCCGGAGGTGACTTGGGAAAGTCCACCTATTCCGGTCAGCCGGCGCTGGAGCTCATCCTGGAACGTGTGCCTGCTTCCATCAGATTGGCGTTGGCGGCACTCATTCTCGCGCTGATAGCCGCCTTTTTGTTCGGTGTGACCGCTGCGTTACGCGCCAATTCCGCTTTGGACCAGCTTATCAGTGTCGTAACCATCATGGGACAGAGTCTGCCGGATTTCTGGATAGGGCTCATGTTGATCCTCATCTTCTCCGGCATACTGCGCTGGCTACCGACGTTTGGGAGCGACACACTGCAACACCTGATCCTGCCGGCGGTGACGCTTGCCCTGCCTCTCATGGGCGCAACCACCCGCCTGGTGCGCTCTGGCATGCTTGAAATATTGGGCCAGGATTACATCCGCACTGCCCGGGCCAAGGGCCTGAAGGAATCCTTGGTGGTGCGCCGGCATGCCGTCAAGAACATGCTCATTCCAGTGGTCACCGTCTTTGGCCTGCGTTTAGGCTACCTTCTAGGCGGTTCGGTAATCGTCGAGACTGTGTTCAGTTGGCCAGGCGTGGGCAACGCCATCATCTTTGCCATCAGTTCGCGGGACTATTCGGTTGTCCAGGCAGCTACGCTGGTTGTCGCAATCAGTTTCGTCGCCATCAACCTGGCAATCGACCTGATCTATGTCCTTCTCGATCCAAGAATTCGCTTTGCCTAGCGCAGCCAAGTGAAAGGAGACGGTGGAATTCGCTGCGTGGCGTTGGCGTAATCTGACTGGCGACGTGTGTCCCCGTGTAGCGGGGAGATTGGAGTAGAGAGAGTCGTGCAAAGGGTGGTAATGCGATGGCTGGCGCAGTCACGTAGTCGGCGTCGGGTGCTGGTTTGGACTTGCGCCTTGTCTGCCATTGTGTTGGCAGGTGTCTTTGCTCCTCTGCTTATGCCCCGCGACCCGGCCCTTCAGAAAACCGCTGTCCGCCTGGAGCCGCCGGGCATCATCTTCGAGGATGGCACCGTTGCCATTCTCGGGACGGATCAGCTTGGCCGTGATGTTCTGAGCCGAGCTGTCTTTGGCGTGCGTGCGTCGCTATTCGTTGGCGTGAGTGGTGTTTTGCTTGCAGGCTTGGTGGGCGTTGGATTGGGGCTGATAGCCGGCTACTTCGGCGGCTCCTGGGATATGGCAATCATGCGCCTTGCTGACGTCCAACTCGCTTTTCCGGGTATCCTGATGGCGCTGGCACTGACCGCAGCCCTAGGCCCGAGTGTACGCAACCTGATCATCGCGCTAACGGTCACCGGGTGGGTACTCTATGCGCGTCTCGTACGCGGCGTAGTTCTCTCCGTGAAGGAGCGGGAGTTTGTAGAAAGCGCGCAGGCGCTTGGCGCGGGGAACAGTCGAATTATTCTGCGCCACGTCCTTCCCAATGTTATCAGTCCGGTGATCATCGTGGCCGCGCTTGACCTGGGCCGCATGATCCTCGCAGAGTCGTCCTTGAGCTTTCTGGGATTGGGAATCCAGCCTCCCACACCCAGTTGGGGCAGCATGATTGCTGATGGACGTAGCTATCTCTTTAACGCTTGGTGGGTTTCCACCTTTCCTGGACTGTTCCTGGCCGCGACGGTGATGGTCATCGCCTTGCTGGGCGACGCGGTGCGAGACAGTTTGGATCCGCATTTTCGTTACTGAGGCGGTTTCCGATTGACATCAAGACTTTCCGCGCGGATCGTACAATGGAGGTGCGGGCGTCTTGCCATTCCTTGCGCGGTACACAATACGCAATGCAGAAAGAAGGGGATTTCCCATACGTCAGGCCCAATCGCCGTTGCCAAGAAGAGGAAAGAATAGCCATGAAAATCAACCGTGATCAGTTTTTGGAAGAGGGCTATATGATCGTGCGCCAGGTCATCCCGCCGCGGAAGTTGGCGGACTTGCGCCGGGCCTACGAACTGCTGGTCGAGCGGCAGAAGTCGATCTGGGCGCGCGAGCGGGGGCCGGATGATCCGCCCGGCGGCGTGTGGGAGACCAGCGCCCAACCACGCCTCATGCTGAGTGGGAGGGCCGACCAGATCGACGCGCAGACCGCCAGCGCGGTCGAGATCTGGCTGCATGAGAATATGCAAGGGGTCAGCAGTCAATTGCTGGGCGTGGAAGATGCTTGCGTCACCGAGATGATGCTCATGTGCAATCCGGTGCGCGACCATGACACAGACGATCATCGCGGCTGGCATCGCGACTTCTACCCGCCCCATGCCGCGCCGCTGCAAGGCTATACCGACGACATTCTGGAGAACGGGCCGCGTTACGTGCAGTGGAATCTGCCGCTCTACGACGACAACGTTCTCTGGGTCGTGCCCGGCAGCCACAATCGTTTCAACACGCCGGAGGAAAACGCGACCATGGATGAGGATGCGCGCAAACCGTTGCCCGGCGCCATCCAAACGCATCTGGCGGCCGGCGATGGCGCGGTTTACATTCTGCCCCTGCTGCATTGGGGCAGCCGCTACAACGCTAAGATGCGCCGCACCATTCACGGCGGCTTTTCGGAATTCACCCACTACTCGGACCTCTCCTACCTGGAGCATCTGTCGCCCGCGTCGCAGGCGACATTCAAACGTTGGAACCAACGCAGCGATCAGACGCTGGACCAGATCGAAGGAGCGCTGCGGGCGGTAATCAACGCAGATGGCGGGGCCTACCAGGCCGGTCTGGAGCGGCTGCATCCGGGCCGCGGCGAGAAGGCCAGGCTGCTCTCCACCATCTTCCTGAGCAAGAGCGCCAAGTGCATCCATCACCTCAAGAGTCACTGCTTCGACAGTCTGCCCGCGCAGGAGCAAGGGTGGGCCACGAGCATTCATCCCATGACGCTCCAGTGGGGCAAGCCGCTGGCCGACCGCTTCACCGCGCAGGAGTCCGACATTCTGTGGGCGCGCTTCAAGTATGTGGACGATCTGCTGCAAGGCGAGGAAGATCAGTGGACGCCCGGCTTCCAGGGCGAGCGGTCCCGTTACTACTTCGAACAGGTTCCGGCTGAACTCAGCGTGGACGGCTTTCTCGCCAGTTTTTGCGCCTGATGGGATCTGTCGTCACTGCACCCCTGCCAGGCAGATGGATTCCACTCGCTGATGGTGTAGCTTTCCACGCAAAGGAGTTGAGCAGTGGGCGTAAAGCAGGTCAGGATTGGACTGATCGGCACCGGCATGATCGCGCAGGTGATGCACCTGCCGCATCTGTTCGAGTTGCCCGAACTTTTCGAGGTCGCGGCGCTGTGTGATCTTTCCCCCGGCACCGTCGGGGCTGTCGGCGCGCGGTTCGGAATCGGGCATACCACGACCGATTACCGAGAGATGCTGGAGCGCGCAGACCTGGACGCCGTCATGGTGCTGACGCGTGATCATGCGCAGCCGGCGACCGATGCGCTGCGGGCGGGCAAGCACGTCTTCATCGAAAAACCGATGTGCAACAATCTGGATGAGGCCGACGAACTGCTGGACGCGCAGGCGCAGAGCGGTTGCGTTGCCATGCTCGGTCATCACAAACGCTACGACCCCGGCTATGTGGCCGGTCGCAATCGCATCCGGCAGATGCAAAGCCCGCACCTGATCCGTCTGCATGATGTGGCCGGCCCCAACGATCTGTTCCTGGAACACTATGACATTGTGCGCGTTGATGACATCGAAGCGGCCGCGAAGAACAGGTTGCAGCAACTCCATCAGGAGAGACTGCAACGCGCGATTGGCGTGCAGCCTGAAGCGGTCATGCGCGCCTACGGCCTGATGCTGGGTCTCTCGATCCATGACATCTACATTCTGGATGGCGCGTTCGGGCTGCCGGAGCGCGTTGTGTCAACCGAAATCTGGGACGATGGGATGGCCTACGCGTCGATCCTGGCCTACCCGGATAACTTGCGCTGTGTGCTGGACACCGCTCTTGTCAGGGGATTGCGTGTGTTCGACGAGTCCTTGACGGTGTACGCGCCGGACAACATCGTTTCGATCGTCTTCCCCAGTCCATTTCTGAAGAACGCGGCCACTGTGGTCGAGGAGTGGGGGATGGACGGCGGCCACTATCGCGAGTCACGGACGACCGCTTCATACGAGGAGGCGTTCAAGCTGGAGTTGATCCACTTCCACGACTGTATCGTCAATGGGAAGACGCCGCGCACACCGGCCACGGAGGGGCGCGCGCAGATTGCCCTGCTGATCGAGATGATCAGGGCCTATCGGGCCTAGTGTGCGGGCGCGTATGGTTTTCTCCTTATACGCTGATGACGGTGGCAGCGGCAATCCCCAGCAATAGGGTATATTATTGTCGTGATTGACAGGTCAGGGCCGGGATGGTATGCTTGCGGTCAATTCACACAGTCCAGGCTCCTATCCCCTTTTCCCCGCGATAATCAGGTAGTGGATGAAAAGTAGGTGGAGTTAGAACAGAGGGCATGATACGGGAAAACATCACCTACGCTTGTCGAGTGTGCGAATGCACAAAGATTTCCAAGAATGGTACCAACCGTCTTGGTCAGTAGCAATATCACTGCAAAAACTGCGGAATTGGGTTTTGGAACCCAGGAGAGAGACGAGAAAGACAGAAGTCAATCGTCGTGAAAGCCTACAAGCACCAGGTCGGGTGCTGGCGTGTTCAGTGTCAAAGTGGTCATCATTGAGCACAACTTGGCGATGAACTCTCTGCTCTTACCACTTGCTTTGTGACTACAACCGGAAATTGATAGTGCATCGGGTGCCACAAAGATAGGTGTCCTTCAGAGGGGTGGACAACTCATGGCCCACTACCTTTTGAGACGTTTGCTTATCGCTCTACCCGTGTTGATCGGAATTACCATTATCAACTTCGTAGTCTTCAACCGCGCCCCTGGCGACCCCATCTCGGCGATGCTCCACACTGAGACCCTGGGGGAGATGCAAGTAACCATGAGCGAGGAAGTGCAGCAAGAGTTGCGGGAAGAGCTCGGATTGCATCGTCCCTTGCCGATCCGCTATCTTATGTGGCTCTCAGAGGTCCTGCAAGGCAACTTTGGAAAGTCCTTTTTCACGTCCGAGTCGGTTGCCAAGGTGCTTGTAGAGCACATCTCCCGCAGTATCCAGCTCATGGCCACTTCAATCGTCCTGGCCATGGTCGTCGGCGTAGCGCTCGGCCTGCTTTCCGCACTGAAGCAGTACTCTCCCCTCGATTACGTCCTGACCTTTCTGTCGTTCATCGGCTTCTCGATCCCGACCTATTTCTGGGCGTTGCTTGCGATCTTTTTCCTTGCTTACCGGCTTGGGCTTTTCCCCACCTATGGCGTGACCAGTTCCGTCCCGACGGTGCATCCTATCCTCGACAGGCTGTGGCATCTTGCCCTGCCCGCTCTGGTGCTGGCGACGGAGCAGACCGCCAGTTGGCTGCGCTATTCTCGTACTGCTATGCTTGAGGTCATACGGCAGGACTACGTCAATGTTGCCCGGGCGAAAGGCATCATGGAGCGCGCGGTGGTCATGCGGCATGCCTTTCCCAACGTCCTCATCCCCATTGTGACGCTGATCGGACTCACCTTGCCAGGGCTTTTCGGCGGTTCGTTCTTTGTGGAGGTGCTGTTCGGTTGGCAGGGGATCGGCTGGCTGAGCTACAGGGCGGTGATGACGCTTGACTACAATCTGCTGATGGGCTCAACCCTATTGAGCGCTGTTCTGATCATGTTCGCAAATCTGCTGGCAGACATCGCCTACGTGTATGTGGACCCGCGCATCGGGACGGAGTGAGCGGGCCATTGATAGATCGGTGACACCGGTGATAGCTTGTCAACTCGAGCCAGGTCGCATGACCTACTCATTCTGTGGCGCCAACACCATTTGATGCAGAGCCGAGGAACGAGAGATGTTGACATGTCAGCGACAAAGGTAGGAAACCGTGCATCCAACGGTGGGGCAACACCAATGCAAATCGAGGCACGAAAGCCTCGCAGCACCACAGACCTTATCTGGATGCAGTTCAGGAGGCACAAATTGGGCGTTGTGGGCCTCTTTGTCATCGCTGTGATGACGCTGGTGTCATTGCTCGCGCCGGTCATCAGCCCGTACGATCCATACAAGGTGGACATGAAGGTGGCGGACTCTCCTCCAAGCCTGACCCACCTGCTGGGCACAGACGCCACGGGACGCGATCTGCTGAGCTTGTTGATTTACGGCAGCCGCGTCTCGATGTCCGTCGGACTGGTGGCCACATCAGTCTCTATCGGGATTGCTACCCTGCTCGGGTCCGCCGCCGGGTATTGGCAGGGGTGGGTAGACGTGACTCTGAGCCGCTTCCAGGAGACGGTCAGCAGCTTTCCCACGTTCCTGTTCATCATCACCATCGTGGCCATGATCGGGCCCAGCATTTTCAATGTGATGTTTGTTATCGGCCTGTTCGGATGGACCGGCATGTTTCGCATTGTTCGCGGCCAATTCTTGGCTCTGCGCAATTTGGACTACGTGCTGTCGGCCAGGACCGTCGGCGCGCAGGACTCGCGCATCGTTTTCCGGCATATCCTGCCCGGCGTGATCCCGTTTCTGGTTGTGGGCGCTACCTTCAGCGTTGCGGGCGCGATCCTGTCGGAGGCTGGGCTCAGCTTCCTCGGCCTGGGCGTTCAGCCTCCAACGGCCAGTTGGGGAACCATGCTCTCCGTCGCGCGGCAGTTGATCATTCTGATCGACCGACCCTGGCAATGGTTGGTGCCCGGGCTGACGATATCTCTTGTTGTGTTGTCCGTGAACTTTGTGGGGGACGCGCTGCGCGACGCAATCGATCCAAAGGCCATTGTCGGGTGATCGGGCCTCTGGGCGGTTTGGATGAGAGGAGGTGAGGATACCATAGGAACCAGTTGAGGCCGTGTCGAATGGTAACAAGGGAATCAGACGAGTTGATACAATGGTCCCAAGTTGCATGTTGACCGCCTAAAAGGAGGCGTTTCAAATGTCTAAGCAAATCGATCGTCGTCAATTTCTGAAGGCAGCAGGGGCAGCAGGAATCGGCGCCTTGGCGGCGGGATGTATCGCGCCCGCGGCGCCGCAGGCGACGGAAGTGGGGGCCCCGGCAGTGCAGATCAAGCAGGGCGGCACCTTCCGTTGGCGCCACCACGCCGTCCCCATGGACATGGACCCGCTCAATTTGATCGGTTCAGACAGGATGGATTTCGCCGCCAGGTATCTGGCCACGCCGGTCAACCGTTCGAATACGTTCGAACCCGTTGACTATCTCTGCTCTTCGGCATGGACCGATGACACGACCCTGGAGTTGGAGGTCCATGACAAGGCCAAGTGGCACGATGGCGAGCCGGTCAGCAGTGAAGACATCGAGTTCACCATCGTCTCGCAGGTCGCACCCGGTTCCCCCTCCTTTCTGGGCAGCATCTGGGAGAGAGAGATTCAGGGCGCAAAGGAGTTCCGTGCGGGCGGGGCAGACCAGATCTCAGGCATCGAGCTTCTCAATGACAAGAAGCTGCGCTTGAAGTTCAACCAAGTCAGCCCCGATTTCATCGTTGACGTCGGCTGGTGGTGGTGGATCGTGCCCAAACATCATCTCGCCGACATTCCTCCCAAGGATTGGAAGACATCTGACTACGCGACCAAGCCCGACAAGATGATCGGCTGCGGGCCCTTCCGTGTCGTTGAGTTCGACCGGGAGCGGCGGGTGGTGTTCGAGGCGGACCCGGATCATTTCCTGGGACGGCCCTACATTGACCGGATCGTCCATGATGTACTGGAGGATGCGGAAGCGGCCGGTGTGGCCATGCTCAATGGCGAGTTCGAGTTCGCAGGGTTCACACCGCCCAAGCTCCTCCCGCAGTTCCGAGAGCAGCCCGACAAGTTCAATATGGTTCAACAGCGGTGGCCTGGCACCGGGGGCCTCCAAGTGAACCACGCCAAGGAGCCGTTGAACGACGTCAAGGTACGCCAGGCGCTCATGTGGGCTATAGACAGAGAGGCCTACGCCAAACTGCAGGGTTTCCCGTTCTCTGGCGATCGCCACTGGGACTACGCCTGGGTCCCGAAGCCGGAAGGTCTCACAAGCTACCACCCTCGCGATATCGAAAAGGCAAAATCGCTGCTTGCGGAGGCCGGGCTGCCCAACGGCTTCGAGTTGCCCATCTTGACAGGGGGCACAGGCCAGGAGGACACATCGGTCCTTCTCCAGGCCAATCTGAAAGAAGTGGGCATCGACGTCAGGTGGGACATCAAGAAGGGCGCGGCTTTTGACGAGGATCTGTTCTCGGGGAATTACTACGTCCGCGGCGGCGGGGTCAACTATGCCAGCCCATCCGGCGCGGCGCGCTACTTCGACTCCCGTGAGATGGGGAAGGGCCAAGCCGGCGCGAACTGGACCAACTTCGCCAATCCGGAGGCGGATAAGCTGATCGACGCGGCCGCTGCGACCACGGATCCGCAGAAACGGGCGCAAGCCTTTCAAGCATTGGAATTGCTGCTGATGAACGAGGTGGCTACGATTCCCATCTGGCGTTGGATCTTCGAAGCTCCGGTCTCGACCAGGGTGCATGATTTCATCTGGAACGGCAGCGGAGCCTACGCTGCGTCGCACCTGTGGCGGCTGGAATAGGCCAGGTTTCTGATCCGGAAGCCTTTCGGGATTCCGGCAACCCGGACTTCTGAAGCCTAGAAGCCCCCAGACAGTTGGACTAACTGGTATCAGACAAGCTCAAAGTGCGTCGAACGCACGGGGTTCAAAGGGCAAGTGGAGAAGCAGGCAGCATGCGCCTGACCATTCAACTGAACTATGCAGTGAGCGACGTGTTGCGTCCCGTTTGATGCCAATCAAGGGGTGGGTGTGAAGCGGCTAACCCGTGTCTACCCGTTTAGCGTCTTGGTACACGCCCCGGAACCACAGTAAGGAGGAAGGTTCTCCAAGCGGTTTCCGGCTCGTGACAGAGTTTGATACTGCTTGGAGAACCATAGTTTTCTATGTCAGATTCCCAGCAACCGGGAGACAGCGACCCTTGGGTGGCAGTCGGAAGCGTCTCCTTTGAGGCATGGCAGCGCCAGCATAGCGAGACCGAAACGTTCCGCCCCGCCGGATTTCACGGCGACATCGCCGCCGTGCAGGTCTTGGAGCAGAGCAGGCCGAAAGAGATCAGGCCGCTGGCAGCGGAGCGTCCTTCACCAGACCTGAGCATGGAGGAGATGGCATCTTGGAACCTGAACTATCTCATCCATAATCCCAAACCACATATGGACTATGAGTGTCGCTTTTGCCAGGACCCGCTGGGCTATCCGCCTGCGTTCGACACCCACGACCGGACCGCGTCCGGCGACACGGACGCGCGGATGGATAAGTGCTTCATCTTCATGCGCGAAATGTCAGGCCGAGGCGATGGCCTGGACGTGGAGCAGGCCCTGCGCCGTCGTATCCTGGGCTATTTGCGCGATGACGGGTTGAGTTGGACCCAGCCCGACCGTCATTTGCATTGGGATGGGCAGCCGGCCGCCAGCACCTGGACTACCGCCAAGACGCTGGAAGGGGTGGTCGAGACCCATGCCCGCACCGGTGATAGGGAGACGAAAGCTCTGTCGCGCCGCATGTTCGAGGGTCTGCGCAGCTTGGCAAGCTGGGATACCGGCCGCGCCTGGTATGAGGGTGGCGGCATCCAGACGTGGCGCGCTGGGCAGTGGAACAAAAGTTACTGGACCGCATACCCTTCCCAGGCGATTACGGCGGCGCTGCGCTACTGGGAGGTGACCGGGGACGAGGAGGCGCTGGCGTTCGGGCGGGCGATGGCTTACGGCCTGATGGACGGGCTGCAACCCAACGTCGGACACCTGGGCTTCGGGCCGGACGGCAGCTTCTGCGATCATGTCCACCTGCACCTGCACGCGGCGCGCGGCGTGGCCTACCTGGGCGCGCTGACCCGTGACCCACGGGCCGTCGAATGGGCCAAGCGCGTGCTGGACTTCATCGTCGGCGAGGGTTCCGACTACGGCTGGGTCCCTGAGTTGACCCACGTCCGCTCCTATCAGTTGGACAGTACCAGCGCTGACCTGGCTCATCGCATCCACTACGCCGAAACTTGCTGCATCGCCGACCGCCTGGACATGGCGGCCTGGGCGGCGCGGGCGGGCTACGTGGCGTACTGGGACGATGTGGAGCGGACGGTGCGCAACTACCTGCGGGGGACGCAGTTCTTCATCACGCCGGCATTTGAGGACTTGTACCGCTTTCTGCGCCAGCAGCGGGGGCAATCGGACCACGCGGCAGATGGGCTGCGCAGGCTCAAGGATCTGGAAGGAGGTTTCGTCAACCCTTCGCCCAATGACTTGGTGTTGGACCACTTCCGCCTCTTTTCCGGGCCACATATCAGCATGGTGGGCTGCTGTCAGGGCGAAGGCCCGCGGGCGCTGCATCAGGCTTGGCAGAACATCGTCCGGCGGGAGGCCGATGGGGTCTACGTCAACATGGCGCTCAACCGGGATGCGCCCGAGGCCAGGGTGGTGTCCTTTCTGCCCGAGCAAGGGCGGTTGACGGTGGTGGCGAAAGTGCCCGGGGACGTGTATGTGCGCCCCCCGGCATGGGCGCCTCGCAACGAAGCGCGTACCTACCGTGGTAGCCAGCCAGTCGACCCGGAATGGCGGGGCGACTATCTGCGCTTCGCCGGTGCGACGGCCGGGGAGGAGTTGACGCTGACGTATCCGCTGCTGCGGTTCCGGCAGTGGGTCGACATCAGCCATGCGCCGTACATCGTGGATTGGCTGGGGAACACCGTAGTCGGGATTACGCCGGGGCCGTTGTTGCTCTCACCCTTCAAGCCTTGGGTTCCCGATCCCAAACTGCCGCCAGCGCAGGAGTTCGAATCCTGGATACCCGGGACGTGATCGCATACCTCGGGGGAGACGAGTCGATGATCCCCGCGGAAATCACTTACAGCACCATCGTCAAAGGCGGGGTGGAACGTCCACGCAGCGATACAGCCTCGGTGGTCGAGCGGTCTGACGGCAGCCTATTGGTCACGTACCATAGCTACAGCGGCGGGCCGGAGGCGGGTAACGATTTCGGGCTGGCCCGCATCTATACCCAGGTCTCTTCGGACGGTGGCCGGAGTTGGGGCGAAGAGACCCTGAGAGCAGACATCGAGCCGGGCGACCTGAACGTGATGTCCCCATTTCTGTGCCGGATTCCCGGCGAACTGCTTTTGGGGTATCTGTGCATGCATTCGGTGACCAGTAGCTCCATGATGTTGTGCCGTTCTGGGGACGAGGGCGAGACCTTTTCTGAGCCACAACCGATCTGGAGCGGAGCCGGGTTCCGTGTCTGCCGCCTGCAGGGCGGTGCATCGTCTCTGGTGCGCCTGTCCAGCGGGAGCTTGCTTCTGCCCTTCTGCTGGATGGCAGAGGGAGCGCTGTATCGCTGGACGCAGACGGAGCGGGCTGCCGCCTACCTCAGCGATGACAACGGGCTGACATGGCGTGAATCTCAGGGCGAGGTATTCTTGCCGCTGGTCGGCGCCAGCGAGCCATCGGTCGCCGAGTTGGCGACCGGCGAGTTGGTCATGTCACTGCGCACTCAGTTGGGCAGTGTGTTCCTTTCGAGATCCAAAGACGCGGGCGAAACATGGTCTATGGCGCAGACGACGGGATTGCGCGCGCCGGAGTCTTGCACCTGCATTCGCCAGATACCCGGCTCGAACCGCACCGTCTTGTTCTGGAACAACAGCGAATACAACCCGCGGCACCATCATCTGGGTGTACGTTCGCCCCTGTCGGTGGCTGTCTCTGACGATGGTGGCCACCGTTGGCAATATCTTTTCGATATCGAGGATAAGACGGATTACGAGTACACGAACTTGGACTGCACATTCCTGCGCAACGGAGAAGCGATCGTGACCTATATGTCCTCGCAAGAGCGTCCCGACGGCGGCTTCGGCCGCGAATGCATCGCTCTGAAGGCGGCGATCATACCCCGGGCATTGCTTCACAATTAACGTGGTTTGCCCCAATCAACTGCAGCTGAAATGGCGTTATATGCGGCGACTGGGGCGAACTTTCTTTGCGCAGATACGAAACATCTCTCGTTCCGCGATTGACCTTTTCCGAGAATTCCATGCGAGGCAAATGCGGCGGCGGGGAGCGGCAGGCGCCGCTCCGATTGTTGCTCGTCAAGTTGAGTCCGAAACTCACCCCTACCTGGGGGCACACCCGGTTGTCAGGGCAATCACAAATCTTGAAATTCCGGCCCCATTCGCCTACCTGGCTGACATAACGGCAAAGTCAGGCACCATCCAGGCGAAACAAGGCTTACCTATCCTCCTTTTCGACCGCAAGCGGTCGAAAATCCGCCGCTATCACGAAGCTCGCGATTGCCCTGCCCCCTTGTCGGGGGTGCATTCCGAATTTGGGGAGATCATCCCCAGGCGTGCAGACGTCTCACCTGTAGTTGGCGCAAATGCCCAGAAGTAGTCAGAACCCCCCTTTTTTGGGCATTTCTGGAATTCTTGTTGTGATTGACAGGAAAGTATCAGGATGGTATGCTGACAGTATACTCATAGTCCAGTGTCTCGTCCCCCTGTCCCTTCGAAAGTTTAATTGAAGCGTGTAGCTTGCGCCGACGCAGATTGCAGTCTGCCAGGTGATTTAGCGTGAGGCCCGAGAAAACTTAGCCCAAGATTCCCGGGGGTCATGGACTTCCTGGCGGGTTATCCTGCCGCAATCGCTGCCCGCAGTGGGCACCTTGTCTATTTTCACGTTCATGGGGGAATGGAACGACTTTTTTGCTCCCCTCATCTACCTGAATACCGAGGACAAGATGACGCTGGCGGTGGCGATCCGCACGTGGCAGTTTGACACGAATCTGACCTACCAAGCTGCTACCTGGCCAGAACTGATGGTGATGTCCACCATCCTGACCATTCCGCCAGTTCTCGTCTTTTTCTTCTTGCAGAGGCACTTTATCCAGGGCGTGGTCGTCACCGACGTGAAGGGGTGAGCCGAGCCACGGCTCCCCGCCCGCCCACAGGTCAGCGTATCGCCCCGCCCTCCCTGTTCTGATTAGCCTTGCGTTCTCGCGGCCGTCCCTGACCGGGGCGGCATGATCCTCGCACAGGCGTCCTTGCGCCTTTGAGGCAGTATGGTCGCTGTTGGAGGCGGCTATCCTTTCAACGCCTGGCGGAATCCACGCTTCATGGCCGCGAAGGCGCCGGTCGTCGCTCTGCTTGGCGATGCGGTGATCGGGCGTTGGAAGGTCCAGGAGAAAGATGAGATGTCTGTTCAGAATACCGAGATCCACCTGGAGAAGCAGGAGCATCCCCATCTCTTTCTCAACCGGGCGGAGTTGGCGCGCGTCCGGGCGTTGATCCGTCAGGAGGGGAGCTATCAGCACAGGCGCTTTGCGCAGATAAAGGACGGCGCCGAGACCTGGCTGGCAAAGCCGTTAGCCATTCCCAGTCAAGGGGCGGAGGGCGCGCTGGTGTATGTTTGCAGCGTGGATTCGAGCGCCTTGATCTACGATCCGGACAAACCCCACGAGCATATCTGCCCAAAGTGCGGTCGGGGCTACAGCGGAGGCACCTATGACCGCGTTTGGCGCGCCTTCACCCATGCACGCATTGCCGTCGCTGCGCGCGACCTGGCCCTGACCTACGCCCTGACGGACGACGAGCAATACGCCCGTGAGGCGGCCAGCATCCTTGTGGCGTACGCCGACCGGTACGCCGGTTTTCCGGTCGTCAATCTCTCCAAAGTCGGGCGGGAGATGTGGGATGATTGGCGCAGCGGCCTGAGTATGGCGACGGCCTACGATCTGATCTACGACAGCGGCGTGCTGAGCCAGGCGCAACAGTTGCATATAGAGCAGGACCTCCTGCTGGAGACGGCGCGGCTCATCCAGATCGCGCACGGCATGATGATGGCCGACCGGGTGGGAGGGGGAATCAGCAACTTTCAAGCTGGCGTGGCGGCAGGGGTCGGCGCGCTGGCTCTGTTCCTACGGGACAGGGAACTGGCCGATTTTGCCATCAACGGGCCGGTGGGCTTTAACCGGCTGGCGGCTGAGGGCGTACTGGACAGCGGTCTCTGGTGGGAGGGGTCGTTTGGATACCACTATGGGGTGGCCCACGTGTTTCTCTTCCTGGCCGAAGCGGCCTGGCATTCGGGTCTCAACCTGTACACCAACGAGCGCTTCAGGAGTATGTTGCGGGCGCCCTTGCTCGCAGTTCTGCCCGACAACACGCTGCCGGCCACCAATGACGGACTCGACCTCAGCACAAAGGTGGAGGATCGGTTCAGGCGGCTGGCCGAGGTCTACTATGCCCGCACCGGCGACGCAAGTGTGGAGTCGCTGCTGATCCCCGGCCACATTACGGGGTTCGACACGGAAAGTGATCCCTTCGACCTGGCTCTGTGGCTGACGCCGGACTGGCCGGAGAGCAAGCCGGCGCGCCCGCAGAGCGTCAACATGGCGCCGAATTTCGCCATTCTGCGCACCAACCCGGACGTGGAGGATATCTACCTGTTGCTGGACTATGGGCCGCACGGGGGCACGCACGGCCATCCCGACCGGCTCAGCATCATTCTCTATGCCAACGGACGGCTCCAGGCGCCCGACTTCGGCCACGGCTGCGACTATCGTCTGCCCGAGTGGCGCGAATGGTACCAACAGACTCTCAGTCATAACACGGTCGTGGTGGATGGGCAGTCTCAACACACAGGCGCCCGGCTCAACCTGTTCTATACCAGCCCGCGCGCCAAAATCGCCGATGCCTCGCCCGTCACCGACCGCTGGAGCGATGATGTGCCCTTCCAGGTGACCGGCAGGATGCGCAGAACCGTGGCGCTTCTCGATGAGTCTTTCCTGGTAGACATCTTTCGCGTCCAACAGGGACAGGTGTATGACTGGGTGTATCACAATTTCGGGACGTTAGAGACCGACAGCGAGCGCACCGAACCGGAGGCTCGACTAGGCGATGCCAACGGCTACCAGCACATCAAGAACGTGCGGCGGCGCAAGACCCCAGCCGATAGCTGGAGCGGAACCTGGCGCAGCGAGGGGCAGGGGCTGAAGCTGACCCTGGTCGGCGCCGGTGATATGGAGATCATAACCGGGGATGGTCTTGGCCCCCATATTGATGAAACGATGCCGCTTCTCATCGCCCGCAGCACGCAGCGGGATACGGTCTTTAAGGCGGTGCTGGAGCCTTTCCGGGGCGAGACATCGATCCGTCGCGTAGAGGAGTTGGCGGTGGAGAGAGTGTCGTCATTTCCGCCCGGATCTCGTCAGCAGGGGACGGAAGGCGTCGGCCTGAAGGTGGAGAAGCAGGACGGCGCGCGCCACTGCTTCCTGCTCGGCTACGCATGGGGCGTGAAGAGTTTTGGCGACATCACCTTCAACGGCCAACTGGCTTTCCTCTCCTATGAGCAGAGGAGCTACGAAGAGGGGGCCATGCCGAGTTTCGTATGCGCCACGCACACCTCCAGGCTGGAGCGGGGCGAATTCTCCCTGCGCGCCGATAAGATGATCAACTTTTATATTGAGCGCGCGGCTGCAGGAGAGTACGTCCTGACGCATCAAAACAGTTCGGAGGCGCGGATTGAAATTGCCGGGGAAGCATGGGGTGAAGTGAAGGTTCGCCGCCTGAGTGATGAAGGGAAGCCGTTAGAAGAGGTGGCCGCGCGCGTGGCGGCTGGGGCGCTCAGTTTCGAGGCGGCAGCCAGGACACGATATAGCCTTTCCATTTCGTGATGAATCGAAGCAAAGCCGTGAGAGACTGGGAGCGCCGGCGTCTCGCCTGCACCGGAAACTGCATTCACACCTGAGCCTGCCAATGTACGCCTATCGCGAGCGCTATCCACGCCTGGCTGATTTTGTGGATGGCGTCAGCACGATCATCCTGGCCAATCTGCTCTGGATACTGTTGTCGGCGCCTGTCATTACGCTGCCGGCAGCCACAGCGGGGCTTTTTGCGGCGACGGCCCCCTGGTCGCGGGGCCAGACATCGAACCTGCTCTCCGACTTCTTCGGGGCGATGCGTCGGCGCTGGCGCACGAGCACGGCGGTATGCGCGCTGGACCTTGTGATTGCCGGCATCATCTACGTCGATGTTATGTTTCTGAATTCGGCAGACACACTTTGGGCCTGGTTGGCTCTGATCGTCGTCGTGCTTGCAGGTGAAGTGGCGCTCATGGCGAATCTGTATCTGTGGCCGCTCCTGGTCACGTCGGATCTGCCCCTGCGCCCTCTGCTGGGCACGTCGGTGCGGCTGGCGCTGGGGCGTCCGATCCGGTCTGTCTTCCTGACCATCGTTGCGCTCTTGCCCTTCGCGCTGACCTGGGTCCAGCCGTTCCTGCTGCTCGTAGCGACCTTTTCGACCTGCGCGCTGCTGATCAACTGGGGCGCAGGAAAGGTCATCCAGCAGCACTTGCAGGAACGAGAATCGCCCGAGTAAGCGGAGGAGAGAGCATGTCGTTGGAGCGGGCCGGGCCGCGACGAAAACGGAAAATCGCCAGGCCATACAATTGTGGACTGCGCGACCAACAACGCAAAAAGAGGAACGAATCATGGAGGAACTTGCCATTCATGGCGGACCACGCGCCGTCACATCAGACCTGACGGAAGCCACGGCGTGGCCGAACGTTTCCGACGATGATTTGACAGCGATAGGGCGCGTGCTGAGAGAGCCGAACTACGGCTGCTACGATGAAGGCTACCGGCTGGAGGAGGAGTTCGCCGCGTATACGGGCAGCCGATATGCCTTGGCCCACGTCAGCGGGACGGCAACCATCCATGCAGCCCTGTATGCCGTCGGCATTGAACCTGGGGATGAGGTTATCGTGCCCTCCTTCACCTATTGGGCCAGTTGCATGCCGGTGGTGACCTTGAACGCCGTGCCGGTTTTCGTGGAGGTAGACGCACACACAACGAACATTGACCCTGCGGACATCGAGAGGCGGATCACCGCCAAAACCAAAGCGATCATCGTGGTGCATATGTTTGGGCTCCCCTGTGAAATGGATCGGATCATGGAGATCGCGGCGCGGCATGACCTGAAAGTCGTTGAGGATGCAGCACACGCGCATGGGGCCGAGTACTGCGGGCGTCCGGTCGGCACGATCGGAGATGTCGGCTGTTTCAGCTTTCAGGCTTCCAAACTTCTGCCCGCTATCGAAGGCGGCATGTTGGTTACGGACGAGCGGGCCTGTTTCGAGAAGGCTCTGGCGCTGGGTCACTATGAAAGGCTGTCCAAGCTGCCGGAGGATTCGCCCTATCGCAAGTATGCGGTGACAGGGTTTGGCTACAAGTATCGCATTCACCCCGCATCGGCGGCCATGGCCCGCGTGCGTCTGGTTCAGCTTGAAGCGCTCAACGCGCGGCGCAACCGCAACATGGCCTTTCTGGATGAGGCTCTGGCGCAGATTGAGGGGTTTGCGCCAATCTCCCTGCCGCCCGACAGCAAACGGGTCTACTATGGCTATCGGCTCCATTATGATGCCGAAGCCTTGGGCGGCACGGAGATCGACAGCGTGGTCGCGGCGCTGCGGGCGGAAGGTGTCCAGGTCGGGCGCGAGCGTTATTTCATCCAACATCTTCAACCGGTCTATGCAAAGGCGCGACAGGAGCTATCTCGGCTTCTGCAAGCAGAGGTCGCCCCCGCGGAAACGCATCTGCCGGTCACGGAAGGGTTGCATTCGCGGCTTTTGAGCTTGCCGACCTTTCCTCAGGGAACGCGCGCGTTGATGGAGCAGTATGTGGAGGCGTTCACCAAAGTGTCAAAGAGATGGCGAGAGATCCCTGAAGAGGACGCCGCAGCGCATCCACAAACGGATGGGCCGCGCTCTGCAATCAGATGATGAAGAGGGCAAGAAGTTGAATGGCAATAATATGTTTAATTCCTGTTGTGCCACCCTCTCTTTTATCCTATAATGGATGAGGGATGCGCATAACTCATTCTCAGTCGACTGTGACGCCCCATTGCCTCAGAAGGGAAAATCTCTTTCAAATGGCAACGACTCAGGCTATTGAAATCCGGCTGGCGGCTCGAGAACATCCTTGCCTCTTTCTGAATGATGAGGAACTGGATCAGATTCGTGGGTTGGCAACGGATCAGACGACCTACCAGCACCGGCGTGTGGCGGAGATTCGACACAACGCCGATGCTTGGCTGCGGGCGCCTATGTCCATCCCCGCGCGCGGCGCCGATGGCTCGCTCACCTATGTGTGCTTCGATGACGGGCATGAGGTGATCTACGACCCATTGAAACCGCACGAGCACATCTGTCCCCAATGCGGCAAGGTCTACAGCGGGGAGCCGTATGATGGTTGGTGGCGCGCCATGTCGCATCACCGGATCGCGTATACGGCGCGGGACCTGGCCTTGGCCTATGCCCTGGACGGGGAAGAACGCTATGCCGAGGAAGCCGCACGGATACTGCTGACCTATGCGGACCTGTATCCCGGCCTGCCGGTACATAACCTCTCCAAGTTGGGCCGGGAAGCCCTCGACGAAGTGCGAATCGCTTGTGCCCTGGCCCCGGCCTATGACCTGATCTACGGCAGCAATCTGTTGGGAACGGAAGAGAAGCAGCGCGTCGAAAGCGATCTGTTTCTGGGGATGGCGCGGCTCATCCAGGTCGGGCACGGGCTGATGTTGGCTGACCGGGTGGGCGGCGGCATCAGCAACTTCCAGGCGACCATGGCCGTCGGCGTGGGCGTGCTCGGGCTGCTCCTGGGGAATATCGAACTGGTGGAGTTCGCCATCAACGGACCGGTCGGCTTTAACCGGCTGATACGCGATGGCGTCCTGGAGAACGGATTGTGGTGGGAAGGTGCAGTCAACTACAGCAACGCTGTCGTCGGATGGCTGATGTACCTGACCGAGGCGGCCTGGCATGCGGGTATCGACCTGTACGGCAATGAAAGGTTCGGCCGTATGTTTCGGGCGCCCCTGCGCCTGGTCTTCCCCGATGGCACGCTGCCAGCGACCAATGATGGCCCCTTCGACGTAAGCCTGGACTACCTGATAGGGTTCGCCGAGGTCTATTACACTCGGGTTGGCGACAGCGAAGTGGAGGCGGTGTTGACGCCCGGTCAAGTCATGGGAACCACCGAGCAGAACGCCCCCTTCGACCTGGGGCTGTGGCTGAAGCCGACGTGGGGCATGGCGCGATCCACCCGGCAGGCGAGCATGGATTTCCAGCCCAGCTTTGCCATCCTGCGTTCCGATCCGGGCGCGGAGCCGATCGACATCCTGCTGGATTATGGGCCGCACGGGGACGGCCATGGACATAGCGACCTGCTCAATCTCATTCTCTACGCCAACGGACGGCTCCAAGCCGCGGACCTCGGCGTATGCAATTACCGTCTACCCGAGCGGGAACAGTGGTATCTGCAGTCGGTCAGCCACAACACGGTCGCGGTTGACGAGCGCTCGCTCCATCCGGGCGGCGGTCGTCTGAACTTTTTCTACGTCAGCCCGCGGGCCAAGGTTGCCGACGCCTCGCCCGTCACCGATTGCCACAGCGGCGATGGACCTTCCGGCATCCCCAGGATACGCAGAACGGTGGCCCTGCTTGACGACGCATTCGTGGTGGACATCTTGCGCGTGCAGCAGGGCAAGGTCTATGACTGGGTGTACCATAATTTTGGGGCGCTGCACAGCGACGAGTCGCTCGCGCCGCATGACGGCGCGTTGGGCGCTGCAAACGGCTACCAGTACATCACCAATGTGAGGCGGGGCCAGGCGTCAGGTGACAGCTTCGCGGCGACCTGGAGCAGTGACGGCCAGGGCGTAAAGCTGACCATGTTGGGCGTGGAGGACATGGAGATTGTTACAGGGGAAGGGCCGGGCGCGGCAAGCTATTGGCACGGCATCGCGGGAACCGTGCCGCTCGTGTTGGTGCGCAGCACGAAAGCCGATACGGTCTATAAGGCTGTGCTGGAACCGTTCCGCGGCCAACCGGCGATCAGCGGAGTAAAGGAGTTAGACATAGCCAGCGTTCCGCCCTACCCGGCAGGCTCCTTCATTCGCGGGTGCGAAGGCGTCGGCCTGGAGATCGCGCAATCGAGCGGCACACGGCACAACTTCCTGCTCAGTTACGCCTGGGGCCTAAAGCGCTTTGGCGACATCGATTTCAATGGTCAACTGGCATACCTCTCTTTTCACTCTAAAGCGCATGAAGAGAGGGGGATGCCGGGCTATGTGTTCGCGGCGCATACCTCCGAGTTGGAACGGGGCGGCTTTTGCCTGCGCGCCGATAAGATGACCACGCTGTCTGTGGAGCGCGTGGCCGCGGGCGAGTACGTCCTGACGCATCAGGGTGATGTCGAGACAAAGATTGACATGGCAGGCGAAGCATGGGCAGAAGTGCAGGTCGGACAACTGGACAGCGAGGGAAGGTTTCTCGGAGCGGTGGATGCACGCATCGTGGATGGGCTGTTGCGTTTCAGCGTCCTGCCGCAGTCCCGCTACGGTATTTCATCCGCTGCGTAACCTGAGTTGAAACCAAAGACAAACGGGGCAGCACGTTGAAATTGGGCACATTTGCGGTTGACTGCACACCGCCCGTCGGATATCCCGTATCATTCGGGGACACGGGCGCGACCACCGATGTCAGAGATCCGCTCTTCCTGCGGGGATTCGTCCTCGATGACGGGCATCACAGATGTCTCATTGCCGCCATGGACTACTGCGGACTGATGAACAGCGCCTACGACGATCTCGCCGGCGCGCTTGCCGAGGCCATTGAAGTCAGCCCGGAGCGCGTCATCATTCATTGTGTCCATCAGCACGATACGCCGCTGTTGAACTTTGAGATTGAAGCTTATCTCCACTGCGAGACCTATCCCAGGCAGTGGTGGGGAGAACTGTTGCAGAAATGCGCTCAAGCTGCAGCCGAATCTCTCGACAGCATGGTCTCGATCTCCTCACTGGGTTACAACGAGACCAGAATTCACGGCTTTGCCTCGAACAGAAGGATCCTGGGACGAGACGGGAAAGTCGGCGAAATGCGGTCCAGCCGCTGCGAAGACGCTGCGCTCAGAGATGAACCTGCGGGGGTCATCGATCCGATGCTCAGGACGGTCGCCTTCAAAGATTCAGCGGGGAAGATCGCGGGGTCGATGAGTTTCTATGCGACGCATCCCCAGGTCTCGAACGGCAGGGATATGTACAGCGCCGATGCGCCGGGCGAAGCATTGAGGATCGTGGCGGGGCGTTGTCGTGACGGACTCCACGCCTTCTTCACCGGAGCGGGCGGCAACGTTGCCGCCGGCAAATACTCGTCCACAACCGATCTGGAAGGCAACCTGCTCAAGTTTGGACGGATCCTGGCGGATGGGATCAGCCTGAACCTTGACGCAATGCGCTGGGAAGAGGCGCAAGCGCTGCACTGGCACGTGACCGACTTCCCGTTCCCGCGCCAGCAGGTAGGCAGAGAGGAGCTGTTGCGCCTGATCAGCGATGAAAGTCTTAGCCGATTTCAAAGGCTCCAGAAGGCTGTGCTGCTGACCTGTCTCGAATACGCCAAAAACTCGTCATATCATCTGTCTCTGCTGCGGACAGGGCCTGTCAGAATCCTGTTTCTACCGGGTGAACCATTTGTTGAGTATCAGATCTTTGCGCAGTCGCTCATCCCTGATGAATTTCTCGCGGTGGCGGGCAACTGTAGTGACAATTTTCTGTATCTCCCTCTGGCAAAGCATTTTGCCGAGGGCGGATACGAGGTGGATTCATTCTGTTGGTCTACAGGGGAGTTTGAGAGCCGTTTCAAGGAGGCTCTGCCAAGCGTGCTTTCAGCGCAGATGCCCATGTGAAGCCTAGGATACCGCTCCCGAGAACGCGCAACAAGGGCGCCAATAGTCTGTAGAAAGGAGCGCCAAACAGATGGAAAGGAGCGCGCAGCCCCGCTCAGCCGCGGGCGAAGTACGATCGCCGATAGAGCGTCTCAGGCGGCGCTGGCGGTTCGCCGAGGCCGGCGCGGCAGACACGGTATTGGCCAATCTGCAAAAGTACTGGCTGCTGTATGCCCTGCTGGCTCCCGCGATAATATGGTTTATCGTCTTCCAGTTTTTCCCCATCGCCATGACCATACCGCTGGTCTTCAAGGATTACAAAATCCTGAAAGGGATTGGGGGCAGCCCTTGGAACGGCCTCGACAACATAAGAGTCGCTGTCGAGAGTCCAGACTTCTGGCCGGTGATCAGGAATACCGTCATAATCAGCGTCTACCGCCTTGTAGCCGGTTTCTTTCCCCCAATCATCCTGGCCATCCTCACCCATGATCTCCGCCTCCACAAAGTCCGCCGCGTCGCGCAGTCAGTAACCTATCTGCCCCACTTTATCTCCTGGGCGGTCGTGTACGGGATCGTGCTGGCCCTGCTCAACCCTGCCGACGGCGTGATCATCAGCTTCTTGCGTGATGTCGGCTTTGACCCGCCCGATCCGATTGCCTCCACCAAGCTGTTTCGTTCGCTGCTGGTCAGTACTGCGATCTGGAAGGAAATTGGCTGGGGCACGATCATCTACCTGGCCGCGCTCTCAGGCATCGAGCCGGAGCTATATGAAGCGGCCACGGTGGACGGGGCGGACTGGCATCATCGTATCTGGTACATCACGCTGCCCGGCATCCGGCCCGTTGTCGCGCTGTTGCTCACGCTCAGCCTGGCCAATCTTCTGAACGCCGGTTTTGAACAGGTCTATCTGTTTTACGGCCCTCTCACTTATGACGTGGGTGACATCATCGACACCTGGGTGTTCAGGCGCGGTCTGCTGGCGGCAGACTTCTCGGTCGCCACCGCGGTCGGCTTCTTCAAGTCAGTGATCGGGTTGGTCCTCATCCTGTCGGCCAACAAACTGGCAAAGCGCTATGCCGGGCGCGGCATCTGGTAGAAAGGAGGGCGCTGAACATGACAATTCGAATGACGCTCGGCGAAAAGGTATATCAGGTGGGCGCGCATCTGATCGTCGTGCTTGTGGCCCTGATCTGCCTGGTGCCCTTTATCTACGTCGTGTCCATTTCAATCACGCCCATCCGTGAACTCAACATGCGCGGGGGCTATGTGTTGATCCCAAGTCATATCACCTGGGCCGCATACAAGCTGATTATTGGGCAGGGTACGATTCCCCATGCGCTGATGATTACAGTGGCGCGCGTGCTGGTGGGCACGTTGTTGCATCTGATTATTTCGAGTGCGGCGGGCTATGCGCTGTCCAAAACGCATCTGCCGGGATACAGGTTTTTCGTGCTGCTGGTGCTGATCGCGTTCTTGTTCGGGCCGGGGCTGATCCCCTACTATCTGCTGCTGCGCAGCCTGCACATGGTGAACACGTTCTGGGTGATGGTGGTTCCCGGCGCTGCCGGGGCATGGAGCATCCTCATCTTCCGCCAGTTCTTCCTGGCGCTGCCGCCCGAACTGGAGGAGGCGGCCATCATTGACGGCGCATCGGCCCTGGGCGTCCTTTGGCGCATCATTCTTCCGCTGTCTTTGCCGGTTTTTGCCGCGCTGGGAATGTTTACCGCCGTAGGCTATTGGAACGACTTTCTGACAAACGTGATCTTTGTGCCCAAATCGAGTCTGCACACCATCGCCTTTGTGCTGCAACAGGCTCTGACTTCGATGGAACGCTTCTCGTCCGGCGCCCAGCAGGCGGGGGCGGACGCCGATGCCCTGGGACCCGAGGTCTGGGAGGCGATACCATCCCAGGCCATGAAGATGGCGACCGTGGTCGTGGCAACCGTGCCCATCCTGCTTGTCTATCCATTTCTACAGAAGCATTTTGCCGCCGGCATGTTGGGAGGCGCGATCAAGGGATAGCGCAGATGCCGGCAGCGACTCCGAGTGGTCACCGGATGGTGGCGAGGGAGGAAAGGAAGCAGATGAAAAAAACGATACGGCCGAGGCGGGCAAACAGGGCTGGCTACCCTATGCTGCCGCTTCCCTATACCTGGTTTGCGCCCTGAGGGACATGGCCTGTGCGCTGTGGTTCTGCGGGGGCGAACTGAAGGAGGCCCGTAAAGTCGTGGGCCGGTTGTCGGCCCACATTGCAAGCATCCCAAGGAGAAATGAACACCATGTCGCATAACAACAGAACTCTATGGATGATTGTCACGGTAATGGTGGTAGCCGGTCTGCTGACGGCCTGCGGCGCGCCGGCCGCGCCGGCGGATACCGCAGCGGCCCCCGCCGAAGGAATGGCCGAGGAGATGGAGATGGCCGACGACGCGGCCATGACTCTGTCCGCTGAGTTGGAGGAAGCATCCGGGGCGTGCTACATCGAGCCGGCGCCGGCTTCATTCTACGCCTTCGATGACATGTCCAACCATTACGAGGTCGTATGGCTTGCCAGCGACCCGTACGGCCTGGGAGAGGTGGACGGCGCCGATAAGAGCTGGGTGAACGCCCACATCAACCAGGAAATGAACATCGACTTCCAATACCATCTGGCCAAGAATCCCTTCCAGCAGTTGAACCTCATGCTGGCCGCAGGCGATATAGTGGATACCTGGGGTTACGGCATGTCATGGCCGGAAAAGGTCAAGTTGGTCGATGACGGCGTGGCGATTGATGACCTGACGCCGTATATCAAGAAGTACATGCCGAACTACGTGACGCACATGTCGCGTTATGGTGGGTTTGAAGGGGCGCACAAACGCGCCTTGTACAACGGCAAAATCATTGCCTTCGTCAAGCCCCCAGGCGGTCTGTACAACCCGCAAGGGATCTTCATCCGTCAGGACTGGTTGGAGAATCTGGGCCTGGAAATGCCTACCACCACTGATGAGCTGAAGGAGATCGTCATCGCCTTCGCGCAGAACGACCCCGACGGCAACGGCGAGGACGATACCTACGGCATGATCTTCCGCGGCATAGACAAGGACCGCAGGCCCCTGGGCAACTTGAGCGGTCTGGGTGGTCTGTGGACGGCGCCGGACGGCTTTGCGATCTATGACGACAAGCTGGTTCTGGGCAACGTCATGCCCGGCCGCAAGGAGTTCCTGGCCTGGGCGAAGGAGATGGCGGACGTCAACGGGCTGCCCCCGGACTGGTACACCATCGATGCCACGCGCTACTTCGACCGGCAGCACAAGGGCGACATCGGCGTCTGGGTGGACGATATGTGGACCTTCTGGACAGCCAAGATGGGCTTCCGCATCGATGATTACGAGCTGTTCGAGCCGGCGCACTATCTCGAAGGGCCGACCGGTGAGTCGCGTCGACGCTCCCCTCGTCTCCCGCGGGCAAATATCCAGATCGGGACCCATCTGCTCGAGGACGAGGGCAAGCTCGCGCGGCTGTTGCATTTCTGGGACCAGACCGCTATTGCCGGCACCTGTCTCGGCAGTATCTTGAGCCGCTCGATGGGTTTCATCTGCGAGACCTACGAAGCACGCAACCTCTATTCGTGGAAACACGAGGGTGACTATTTCGTATCCCAGACCACTCGCGAAGACCTCAAAGAGGAGCGCGAGAAGCGGGGCATGAAGGGTCACCACGGCCCCTGGTGGGAGATTCCCCTCGTTACCGACGGCAACAACCTCTACTGCGGCTTTCATCCTGATGAACGACGCATCGTCTACGAGTGGACGTGGGACGATGTCGATGGCCGCACTGTCCGCCAGGCCGACTACCATCTCATCTGGATGGAGGACGCCATGGCGATTGAGGACCAGATCATCTTCGACTGGGCCACGGTGACACCCGATCCTGACCTGTGGGTCAGCCTCCAGAAGCACATCGTCTCGAACGAGGTCAAGTTCATCTTCGGCGAGCGCTCCCTGGATGAGTGGGACGACTACGTGGAAGAGTTGATGACCCGGCTCAAGGGACAGGAAGTCGTCGAGAGTGCGCTGGAGCAGTCGCAGGCCGCGGGCGACTCGGTCACCGGGATCCATGAAGACATGCCTATGCAATAGTCCAAAGGTACGAGTTGCTTTGCAGTTACATGACAGTTCAGAGCAGAGCAATTCGAATCCGGGCAGATTCCAAGGGCTTCGCGTTTGGTTCAGTATGATGCTGAAACGGGGCACAGAAGGAAGGTCTCTCCTGTGCCCCCTGTCTCTGCCAGCCACAGCCAGGTCTTCCGCATTCTTCAACATGCTGCTCTGAGGCGAAGGAACGGGTCGGGGAGAGCGAAGGCCGTTGACGTTCATAAAGATGTCTCGCGGGGAATGGATCTATCAGGTGGCAGCGCACATGGTCGTAATCCTCGTGGCCCTGGCATGCCTGGTTCCCTTTCTCTACGTCGTCGCCATTTCGCTCACACCGATGGAAGAACTCATTCGGGTGGGCCGCTTTGTCCTCGTCCCTCAACACACCACGTTGGGCGCTTACAAAATGGCGCTCCAGGGCGGCCGGATCGTGCAAGGTTTCGGCGTCAGCGTAGCGCGGGTGGCGCTGGGGACGCTGCTGCATCTGGTGGTATCGAGCGCGGCGGGCTATGCGCTATCCAAACGCCATCTTCCGGGAAGCAGGTTCTTCATGCTCCTCGTGCTGATTGCCTTCCTCTTCGGTCCGGGTTTGATCCCGTACTATCTGGTCGTGCGCAGCCTGGGTCTGGTCAATACGTTCTGGATGATGGTCGTTCCCGGCGCAGCGGGAGCGTGGGCGGTCTTTATCTTTCGCCAGTTCTTTATGGAGTTGCCAGCAGACCTGGAGGAGGCCGCGCGCGTGGATGGGGCCAGCGACGTTGATGTCCTCTGGCGTGTGGTATTGCCCCTGTCGCTGCCGGTCTATGCCGTGTTGGGGCTGTTCAACGTCGTGTATCACTGGAACGATTTCCTGACGACAGCGATCTTTGTAACCAATCCGGATCTGCATCCGCTGGCGTTTATCCTGCAAAGGACCCTGACTATCGTGTCGCGCTGGTCGTCAGGTATCAGCGCCAGCAGCGGCAATGATGCCGCTGTCACGCCCGAGGCGTGGGCGGCGATCGGAAATACACAATACAGGATGTCCGTGGTCGTGCTGGTGAGTCTGCCGATCATCATGCTCTATCCCTTCCTGCAGAAGCACTTTGCCAAAGGCATGTTGACCGGGACGCCAAAAGGTTAGCCCGAATTGGGGAGGTTGTGAAATGTCTCAACTGACGCCGCCTGCAATGACGAAGATAGATCTCAAGCAACAGGAGCATCCCCATCTCTTTCTCAACGCCGCAGAGGTGGAAAATATCAGAGCGCTGGCCGAACAAGAGGGTACCTATCAACACAGGTGCTTCACGCAGATCAGACAAAATGCGAATCAATGGCTCGACAGACCCATGGCTATCCCCGATCAAGGCGCCGAAGGCTCGCTCATCTATGTCTGTGATCGCGACGGCGCCCACTTGACCTATAACCCTGAGACACCACAGGAGCACGCCTGTCCGCAGTGCGGCAGAATCTACAGCGGCGGCAAGTATGACCAGGGCTGGCGGGCGTTCACCCACCAGAAGATAGCCTACACAGCCAAAGACCTTGCGCTGATCTATGCCGTGTCGGGCGAAATGCGCTATGCGCAGGAGGCGGCGAGAATCCTCCTGGAATACGCGCGGCGGTATGCCGCTTACCCGGTCATCAATATGGCGAAATTGGGGCGGGAGCTGCTGGACGACGCGCGCTGGGCGTTGGCGCTTGCAGCCGCTTACGATCTCACCTATAACAGCGACGTTCTGACCGGCGAACAAAAGCAGCAGGTGGAGAACGATCTGTTCCGCGCGGCAGGACATTTCATGGCGATTGGCCAGGGATCGCAGCAAGCGGACAGGGTTGTGGTCGGCTGCAATTTCGAAGCCATGAGAGATTCGGGCGTCGGCGTCCTGGGTCTGCTGGTCAGGGACGAGGAGCTGGTCCACTACGCGCTCAATGGACCCACCGGCTTCAACCGCCTGATGGCTGACGGCATTCTCGAAAACGGTCTATGGTGGGAAGGCTCGCCCCTGTACCACATCGGTGTGATCAACATGTCGATCTACCTTGTCGAAGCGGCCTGGCATTCAGGCATCGATCTTTACGCCAACGAGAAATTCCGCCGTATGTTTCGCGTGCCATTGCAGCTTGCCTTCCCCGATGGCTCGCTCCCTGCGATTGGCGACGGCCGCTTTGGCGACAGCCTGGAACGCCTGCGGGGGCTGGCCGAGCTCTACTACGCCCGCACCGGCGACGAGGTCGTGGCGCCGCTGCTGATCCCCGGCGAGGTTACCGGACTGGGCGGGGCGCCTTCCCCCGGGCGCGGTGCAGATTCGGGAACGTCCCGGCCGCCACCTCGTGCAGGCCAGCGTCGTTACCAGGAGGTAGCGAAAAGCTCGCAGCCATTCTGGACGGCTTCCCCGTTTGATGTGGCTTTGAGTCTGACTCCGACATGGAGCGGCGTCGGGCCTGTCCCCCAGGAGAGCGTCAACCTGGCCCCTAGCTTCGCCGTATTGCGCGCCAACCGCGAAGATGACCCGCTCTGCCTCGTTTTGAACTACGGTCCTTACGGCAGCACGCACGGCCACCCCGACAGCCTCAATTTCATGCTCTATGCCAACGGTCGTCTCCAGGCCCCGGACCTGGGCTCCTGCGACTACCGTCTGCCCCAGTGGCCCCAGTGGTATCAGCAGGCGCTCAGTCACAACACAGTGGTGGTCGATGAGCGTTCTCACTACATGGGTGGACGCCTGAACCTGTATCAGATCAGCCCGCGCGCCAAAATCGTGGATGCCACGCCCGCCCCGGACGACAGATGCTATGAGGTGCCGGTTCAGGTGCCGAGGATGAGGAGAACCCTGGCCCTGCTCGATGAATCCTTCATCGTGGACATCTTCAGGGCGCAGGGCGGCAACGTGTATGATTGGGCGTACCATAATTTCGGCGCGTTCCAGACCGATGAAAGACTGATAACGCAGGATGCGCCCCTCGGCGAGACGAATGGCTACCAGTACGTCACCAACGTTAGACGGGGATTGCCGGCATCGGACCCGTGGCAGGCGAACTGGAGTGATGACGGCCAGGGCGTGCAGCTGACGATATTGGGCACGAACGACAAGGAGATCATCACCGGCGACGGGCTGGGGACCGGCATCGCTGAGACGATGCCAATGGTGATCGCGCGCAGCAGGAAGAGGCAAACGATCTTCAAGTCCGTGCTTGAGCCATTCCAGGGCGGACCATCCATCACAGGGGTTCGCGAGCTTGCGGTGGAAAGGTTCCCGTCATTTCCCCCTGGCTCGATAATGCGGGGACCGGAAGGCGTCGGTCTGTCTGTCGAGAAGCGGAACGGCACGCACGACTTTCTGCTCGCCTATTCCTGGGGGTCGCTGCGTTTCGGTGACATTGTCTTTAATGGGCAGATCGCCTACCTTTCCTGTGGAAATGGAGAAATGAACCGGATGCCGGACTTCCTCTACGTCGTGAATGCCTTACACGTGGAACGCGGCAAGTTCTCGCTGCGCGCTGACAAGATGACCACGCTCTTCCTGGAGCGGGTGCGTGCGGGCGACTATATTCTGGAACATCAAGGTGATTTGGAAGCAACGCTTAGGATAACCGGGGAAGATTGGACGGGAGCAGATGTCATTCGCCTGGACAGCGAGGGAAGGCGCGCAGGTGAGATTGATGCGGGCGTTGCGGACGGAGCGATCTGTTTCAGCGCGGCGCCAAACTCACGCTATCGCTTCTCAAAGGGAGGCTGAAATCATGCCTGACGACCGCCGATTCGAGCAAAATAGCAAGGACGCGCCGGCCGGCTCTCAAATCCATGTAACGGTGGGCGCGCCCGAAGCGGACATTCCCGGTCTTAACAGCCGCGCGGTGCAGGCCGCGCTGGACTACGTAGCCGGACTGGGCGGCGGCGCCGTGGAACTGACGGAAGGCGAGTTCCAGATCAGCGATGCCTTGTATCTGCGCAAGAACGTTGTGCTGCGGGGCCAGGGTGACAGGACAGTGTTGAGGAAGTGCGATGCGGTACGGTCAAATCTGCGCTTTGACGCCGACATGCACGAATCGTCCGTCACCGTGGAGGATGCGACCGGCTTTGAGGTGGGCATGGGCGTCAGCATCGGCGACGAAGCGCGCGCTGTGCAACACCTGGTGTCTGTGCGCACCATCATCTGGAAAGCGGGCGCCACGCTGGGTTTCAATAAGAACCTGGAGACGACGCAGATGATCCGCAATGGGGCCTTTGCCCAGATCACGTTTCCCGTGATATACGGCGTGGATGTCGAAAACGTGGCCGTAGAGAGCCTGGCTGTCGACGGCAACAGCGCCGGCAATCCTCTGATCGACAGTTGGACGGACGGCGGCATCTACCTCTTGCGCGTCCAGCGAGGCCGCGTCGAAAGCTGCCGCGTTTACGATGTGAATGCCGACGGGATCAGTCTCAATCAGAGCGACGACATTTTGATGGAGAGCTGTGTCGTTCACGACAACGCCCGCCTGGGCATCCATATCGGCACCGGCAGCCAGAACGCCGTTGTCACCAACTGCCGCATCTATGCAAACGGGTTTGCCGGGTTTTCCAATAGCGACGGCCTTAACTTGTGCTTCAGTGCCCAGAACGGTCTGTATCAGGGCAACGAGATCCATGGCAATCGCGGGGCAGGGATTTCGATAGGCCACAAGGATGGCGACAACCTCTTTGCCGACAACGTCGTTCGCTGCAATGGCCACGGCGTCTTCTACCGCAGCGATACCTATCGGACCTATGGCAACCGGTTCAAGAATTGCGTTATCGAGGACAACGGCGGCGAAGAAGACGGGTTTGGCTTCTACATCGTTGGCGACGCCCACAACACGTCTCTCGAAGGCTGCAAGATTCGCGACACGCGGCCGGAAGGGGAAAAGCGACAGCGTATCGGCGTCTACATTGGCTCGGGCCTGGACAGCGTGACGATTGAGGGGTGCGCCATCGAGGGACACGCCGAGCAAGACGTGGCGAATCTCAACTGAGGAGACAACCATGAACTACCTTGACGGGGACTGTCTGCTGGGGCTGCCCACCGTGCCATTGCCGGGCGTAACCCCCGATATTTCCGACCTGCTGGCTGAGATGGAGCGGCTGGGGATCGGCCGCGCGCTGGTACGGCACCGACTCTGCCTGGAAGCCGACCACGAGTACAGCAACGCCGCATTGATGGAGGAGGTGGCCGGCCACGATCACCTGATTCCCGCCTGGTATGTCACGCCGGACGGCCTTGAGGGCGACTTTGACCCCGTGAAGGTGGTCGAACTGATGCGCGCGCGGCGGGTGCGCGCGGCGTGGACTTCGCTCGGTGATCGCGATGCCTTCTTCCTACTTGACCCTTGGTGCGCCGGCGAGCTGCTCAGCGCGCTGGAGAAGTATCGCATGCCGCTCCTGGTGCGGTACGAGGAAGTCCCTCCCAACACGCTGAAGACCGTTCTGACCGAGTTTCCTGACCTGCCGATCGTGCTGCTGGAGGTACCGCGGTTGGGGCGCAACCCGATTCTATACCCGCTGATGGAACAGCATCAGAACCTGGTGCCGTGCGTGAGCGCCCGCTACGGCGTGCATCTCGGATTGGAGGACCTGTGCAGCCGCTTTGGGCACGACAGGATCGTATTTGGCAGCAGCTACCCGAAGTGCGAGGGCGGCGCTTCGATAGCGGCGCTGACCTATGCCGACCTGTCCGATGATGTCAAGGAGGCGATTGCCGGCCTCAATTTGGAGCGAATTCTCGCGGAGGTGAAGATATGAATGCTGACGACGTTTTTGTGCGACATGGCAAGGCCGGCACACCGCTGAACGGTCTATTCGTGATGGACACTCATTGCCATCTGGGCCCAACGCGACGGCTCCATGCGCTCGACACCACGGTGGAGAGCGTGGTCCCTGTGATGGACCAACTGGGCGTTGACCTAGCCGCTGTCAGCGCCATCCCTGCCGCGATGAGCGGAATCCTCAAGGGCAACGATCTGGTCATCGATGCGCTGCAACGCTACCCGGACCGGTTCTTCGGCTATATGGTCGTCAATCCGCAGTACCCGGCGGAGGCGGAGGCGGAGCTGGATCGCTGCCTCGACGCCGGGCTGCGCGGCATCAAGGTGCATTACATGCAGGGCACAAGGTACGAGGAGCCTTGCTATGACATGGTGTGGGAGTTCGCCGCCGCATACGATCTGCCGATCCTGGCTCATGCGGGCGGCAAGGACATCCTTGAGTACGAGTCGCTGTTCACGCGCTTTCCGACGGTGACCTGGATCATGGCGCATGCCGGGATTGCGGACCCTGAGATATATCTTCAAGTCGGCAAGGAGTACGAAAATGTGATTCTCGAAACCTGCTATTCCGCTAGCCCTCGCGGTCTGATCGAGTACTTTGTCGACGGGGGCATGGAGGACAAGCTGATCTGGGGAACTGACGTTGCCTTCATGAGCGCGCCGCCGCAACTGGGGCGTGTGCTTTTTGCCCGGATCACGCCGCTGCAAAAGACGAAAATTCTGGGGCTGAATGCCCGCCGCATCTTTCGACTGCCAGAGCAATGAGCATCAGGGGGAACTAGATGGAACAGCAGGGAATCACTGTAACCGATGAGCAGCGCCAGCATTTCCGCACCTATGGATTTGTCGTTTTTCGGCAGCTCTTCAGCGCGGACGAGATCGAGCACTACGGCCAAGCCCTGGAGCGCGCACTGCGGCGCGTGCGCGGCGGCGCCGATTTCGACGGCCAGGCGCGCCAGGAGGTGATGCCAATAATTGAGGAGGATCCGGACTCCTTCTACCCGCTGCTGGACGATGCGCGCCTGCTCGACATCGTTGACGGCCTGCTCGGCGAGGGCAGCCTCTATACCGGCGGCAATGATGGCAACCTGTATGTGGGGGACACCCGCTGGCACGCTGACGGGGGCGGTCTGCACACCTATGCGACGATGAAGACAGCCTTCTATTGCGATCCGGTCTTCGAAGGCGAGGGCTGCCTGAGCGTGATCGCCGGCAGCCACCATCCCGAGTATTCGCGCCAACTCCATCAGGCCGCGCAGGACGACATCTTCGATATCCACTCCGCCGACGTGCCGGGGCGCACGCCGTTGGAGTCGTCGCCGGGGGACGTTGTCGCATTCGACCACCGCCTGTGGCACTCGTCGTGGGGCGGCCGCGTCGGTCGTCGCATGTTCACATTCAACTGGGCCGCCTACCCGAAGATGGCTTGGGAAGAGACATGGCTCTACGGTTACCTGATGCGCGTCAACCAGAGCTACGGCAAACGCACGTTCACCGACCGGCTGATGGAGACGGCGGGGCCGCGGCGCAAAGAGAAACTCGCCAAGCTGTACGAGATGGGGCTGTAAGATCGACAACCTATATCAGGGGCGAATGATGAAGGGGCTTGCCTTCAATGGCGGGCCGCAAGGCCGTCACATTCGAGTAGAGGGAGGCCGAGAACTGGTCCGATATCTCCGAGAAGGTACGGCGACGCTTGCTGACAGAACCGCAGTACCGTTGCTACGCTGAAGGCTGCCGGCTGGAAGAGGCGTGCGCCGACAATGCGGGTAGCAGAAATGTCCAGGCCCACGGACGGTGAACGCCACTTCGCACGTACTCTTCCCGGTTATGTCGCTGGCGCAATAGCTCCTCTGGGGGCGTTGACGCCATATCATCTCTTCGCTTATGGGCTTGCGCCAGTCCAGGGTGCATCCCAAAATGATAGGCAATCGCGAACCTGAAGAAGACGCGGCCATATTCGCTCCTGTGACTGACAAGACGCCAGATTCTGGCATCTTTCAGGCGAAATCAGCCTTGCCAAAAACTCGTTATCATCGAGTAGTAACCGGGTTTCCGCTACTATCACGAAATTTGCGACAGCCCTGCCCCCCAATTTGTCGGCATATCCTCTTGGTAAGAACTATGGTACCATTCTCTCATGTTGCACAGCTATATGCGATATAGGCGTAGACGGTTTCTTCTTCAGATCACAGATCATCCGCGCTGACTTCCCGGGGAGGAGTGTGAGTAATGTTAGATCAGAAGTATGCTGACTTCTACAATGAGAATGGGTATCTGCACCTGTCAGGCGTTCTCTCTTCTGCTGAGGTTGAGCAACTACAGAAAGCCACAGACCGTCTGATCGAGTTCGCTTCATCATGGCGGGTTCCCCAGCCGGATTATCAATACCGTCGCAATCCTGATACCGGCAAAGACGTCTTGAACAGGATCAATTCCACAAGTAAACGTGTGATCGAGGTCCAGGCCCTGTATGGACACCCCCGGCTGTTGGAAATCGCTGAAGGCCTTTTGGGACGTGATTTCACCCTCGCAGACGATGCTCTGGTGATCAAAATGCCTGAGTATGGGGCGCCTGTACGCTGGCATAGAGATTTGGCCACGCCGACGCTGCGCAGGGCAACCGACAGCTTGGCTGTCGTCGGGGTTGACTTGGATGCCTCCACTGTCGATAACGGGTGTGTCCATGTGATCCCCGCAACCCATAGATGGGACTTGGTTGACATTCAGGATATGGTGGATGAACATGGCTTCAACCTTCCAGGGGCGCTCCCCGTTGAAACGGAGCCGGGCGATATCGTGATTCACGCTGGCAATGCGTTGCACGCTTCACGGACCGGCCGGGGCGGGAGGCTGCGACGCACGATCTATTTTGGCGCGTTTGCTATTGACCGGTACATTGATGAGTACCAGGCCAGTCACTCTCTCGTGAAGTTGCATATGCAGTATATGTTCCGGGGGATACAGTTGCGTCAGAAACTGGCCTATTCGCAGGGCGAGAAATCCTTCAAATGGCGTGGGTCGCCGCTATGGCAGGTAAAGTTAGGGCAGACAGATCACGTCGAATGGGGGGTGCGCAGCGCACGTCCAAGCTGAAGTCTGACCACCTTGTCGAAGGTGGTCCTCACGCTCCCTAAACATGACATGAATCCCCCCCATACCTGATCTTCCGCCATTGCGTTCATGATCGCGTTGCCTCCGCCGGTTTTCTGCTTTGCTCAGCGACGCTTCGCCCAGGGCGTCGCCGTGATGGGTCTCAAGGGCCGAACTGTAAGCATGAGGTGATATAGTGAAAACAAGAGTCTACACCTTTGACAATGGAGTTGAGTTGCGCCTGGATCCGGCACGCCATAGCTGGAGTCTTCGCACCGCGGAAGGTGTCGCCATCACGGATAGCAAGGTCGGAGCCCACCTGGCCGAAGGCGATAAAGTATTGGGGCAATTTGTCGACGCGCAGAGGAGACGTTTTTCCGATCCTGCCGGCTCAGGAGAACGCGTCATCGCTGAATTCGTCAACAATGAGCATCAGCTCTCCTTCCACTGGCAACTTGACATCTATGAGCGCCGGCCAACCCTGGCGATCTCCTTTTCTGTAACAAACAACGGCCCGGTAGACCTGCAAGTCGAGGACATCTTTGCTGTTGACGGGACACTTCTTCAAGGCCTGGGCGTGACTGACAGATGCCGGGTGTTGAACAACGGGCCGGGCGCATGCGGGTTCCTATGGTATCCATCGATTGTGGAACCGGTAAGCACTGCGCTGGACCCAGGCTCACAGATTGAAGCATACTGGTCAACGGCGGTATCCGCCCCCACGGAAAACCTGTTCTTTGCCATTGGCATGGGCCACTCGCCCTCAGCCTTCTATCGCTTTGTCTTTTCCAGACAAGAAGACGACGTTGGACTGTATGCTTCAGCTCTGCAGGAAACTGGCAAACAGTTTCCATGGAAAGAGTCATACAGACACGCACTGGACCCACAATCAGAGAATGTGCCCATCAATCCGCTGCTCTTGAAACCGGGCCGCAAAATAGATTCCAGATTCGTGATTGCGTGCTCTGAGTCGATTCATGCCACTCTGGACAACTACACAGATCACGTCCGTGACTATTTGGAGATAAATCTGCGCTTTGGTCCCGTTACCGGCGTGTTTGGCGATTATGCGTGCGAGCCATCCTTCCGCTCGATGGACGCGCAAGCAGTCAACAGGGAGCGATTGTCCACGATACTTGACATCTTGCAAGAAAAATTGCAAAAGTATGGCCTGACCTACATCTTGTTCACACTCGGTGTGGGCATCGCTGCTGAGAATGCGCCCGATGACTTTGATTGGAGAGCGGTTTTGTCCGAGGAAGCGCTGAGAACAATCGATGTCTCACATCCCGACTTTAAAGGGTCCGAGAAAAACTACCAGTTACTGAACTATTTTCCTGAAGGCATTAGAAGTTTCACCGATGAGATCCACAATCGGGGGTTCGAGGCGGCCTTTCATTATACGGAGCTTAATCATGTCAAGAGTGGCCTGCCGGAATGGGATGATGTAGCAGCCCGGCACGCGAAAGAGAAGTTCGTGGACGAGTGGGGGTTTGATTACCTGTTCGTTGGAGTCGGCTACCCGCCTTACAATCTGCAGCGAGACCAAACAATCATCGAGGCTTTTCGAAGAAGGCTGACACGCATAAGGGAAGAGATCGGTTCAGACATCTTCCTGACAGCGCATTTCACAATGCCGCCAGCCCCCGAGGTATATGACGGCGGGCGTGTGGCGTTGGATTTTCGCGGTGGAAGAGAAGTGATTTTACTTCATCAGTTGACCCAGCGTTACTACTACCATGGGAAGTGGTTTCAGCTGGATCCAGAATTCTGCGACGCGGCCGCAATCCCATACGCAAATGATTCGGGCGCATTCGGGAAACCTGGCATGTCCCCCCTCGAGAAGATTATTTCCCCTCTTGAAAAGACAAAGGCATGGATATCCTTGCAAGCCATAGCCTGTTGGAGTTTTTTCGTGGGCGGCGCACTGGAAAACACCTCAGACGAGCGCTTTGACTTGCTGACTCGCGCCCTGCCTGTCTACCCAGGACGGGGATATCCCCTGGACTTGATGGCGGAGCAGAATCCATTGAGCGTTTGGGTGCTCCCCGTCTCCCATCCATGGGGAGGAAAACATACCGTTGTCGGCCTGTTCAACTGGTCGTCTGAGGAGCAGGCCAGAACCGTATCCTTCAGGCGGAAGGATGTCGTGGGCGATGAGGGTGAATACCTCTTGTTCGACTTCTGGTTCAAGCGTTTTCTAGGATCACTGGAAGAAGAGTTCGTTGTCACGCTACCTCCCTTCACCTGTCAAGTTATTTTCGCAACGGAGAAGGGGGAGGACGTCACCTTCATCGGCTCTGACAGGCACATCAGCGGTTCATTTGCCCTCAAGGACTGGCACTTCGATCCTCATGAAGGTGTGGTCTGGGGGGAGTCTGAGGGGCCTGCGTTCACCGAACAATCCTTATTTTTCTACCTCACTGAAGACATAGGGCCCCTATCGTCTGAGGGCTGCACCGCCGAGCTCGTACAGATGCGTGTTCTGCGCGTGACAGTCAGTTTCAGCGAGGAGGGAATCCAACAGTGGAAGGTCATACTGGATAGGCGGGCCACGGTTGCGCACTTTGAGGAGAAATACGGGGCATTCCAATTTTCTCCCTCCATCATAACCAGAGAGCCAGGCAGGAACCTGCCCGCCCCATAGCCCCTCTAGCTAGGAGTCGTTGACATTTCTTTGAGACAGGCAAAATCCGAGCGCTCAAGTGCGAGATTGACAGAAAATCGATCTTTCCCGCAGATCTTTTTGGCTGAATCCGCAAGAAGATAGGCACATTCTTCTATGGATCGCGCTGCCGTAGGCTATAAACGTCTTGCTTTTGCCGTTCTTCTGAACTCATCTTGCAAACGTCAACGGAACCTAGTAGTTCAGCAATCTTCTATTGTCGGATAAAGACGTTTGAGCTTGATGCGAGCGTCAGCCGTAGTGAAACGCCAGTTGACGGTAGTTGCCGAGGCATTGCGGCGTTTTTGCCAAGCATCGACTTGCTGCATCAAGGTGGCTTGGTCCGGGATGCGAGCTTTCAAGCATTGCCGATGCAGGACACTGAGTTCGATTTCAGCCATATTGAGCCAACTGCCATGTTTGGGGGTGTAATGGATTTCCAGTTTGGCGGCCAGACGGCGGGCTTCGGCTGCCGGGAACGCTTGATACAGAGAAGCGAGTTTGTGTGTGTTCAAATTGTCCATCACCAGGACGATCTTGTCTGCCTGCGGAAAGTGGATGTCGACCAGGTCACGCATGCAGTGGGCAAAGTCAACCCTGGTGCGGCGCGCTGTCACCTTGACATGACGCCAGGCTTGCAGAGGCGCGAAGCAGAGAAAGAGGTTGCCGGTGCCGTTGCGTTCATATTCGTAGTCATATTTGGCCACAGCGCCCGGTCGGGGTGGCAGGGGCAGACGGGTCTCTTTCGTCAACTGTTTGCTGCCTTCATCAAAACAGACCAAAGGTCGCTTGGGATCCTGCGCCCGATGATAGACCTCAAGCGTATCTTCCATGGCACAGACGAACTCGGCATTCGCCGTCGCCGGAATACACCACTCATCTTTCAGCCAGGGCTTGAGTTCGTTTTTTTTAGCGTCGTCCGCACCGTTTCGCGCGAAATACGCTCGACCACCTCTAATTCGACCAGCTTATCGGCCAGCATCTGCAGCGTCCATTGCTCCTGTCCATCAGGCGCAGCGCTACACGCTAACTGCACCAAGCGGGCTTCGCCGGCGCCATCCAATACGCAGGCGCGCTTCCGTTGCGGTCGCATGTGGATGAGCGCAGCTTCAATCCCGGCTGTGACACAGCGCGCCCGAATTCGCTCTACGGTGCGCGCGTGCGCACCTAAGGCCTTGGCAATCTCGGCATCAGTCCAGCCACCTCCGGCTTGCTCTTCATCGGCCATCAGCAGAATGCGTGCCCGTCTCAAGCGCCGCGCCGACCCGGCGCCTGTGTTCACCTGTGCATCCAGTTGCGTGCGTTCTTCCTCTGTCAAGCGCACCCGATATCGTTTCGCTGGCATCTTTCCTCTCCTCGTGTCTACGTTTCTGGAGAGTGTGCCACAGTTCACTCTGTCCGACAAATCTTGTCTGTTACACTACTAGTCTCCGAGCGGGTCAGCAACAGTAGAGGATAGACGACATGCCCAAGATCACGATCATTGGCGCGGGTAGCACGGGCTTCACCAAAGCGTTCCTGGCGGATATCCTCACGCGGCCTGAACTGGCCGAGAAGACCACGGTCACGCTAATGGACATCAGCCAGGAAAATCTGGACGTGGCGACCGCTCTGGCCCGGAAGATGGTACGACAGACGGGCCGATCCACCGTCATCGAGGCGACCACCGATCGCCGCTGTGCCCTTGACGGGGCGCACTACGTGGCTAACGTCATGTTTTTGCACGGCAATGAGATCTTCAACCGCGCGCTCGAAATCGCCAAGACCTACGGTGTGGATCAGGCGGTAGGTTGTACGACGGGACCAAACGGTGTGTTCATCGCCCTTCGCTATGTACCCGTCTTAACCGAGATATGCCAGGAGATGGAGGAACTCTGTCCAGATGCCATTTTGTTCAACTACTGCAACCCTGCCGCGATCAATCCTTGGGCGCTGAGCAAGGTTTCGCCGATCCAGGTAGTTGGGATGTGTCACAGCGTGCAGGGTACTGCCCAGACCCTGGCGCGCTACATCGGCGTGCCCTACGAGGAAACGGGGCATTGGGTAGCGGGCCTCAATCACCAGGCATGGTTCCTGCGTTTCGAGTGGAAGGGGAAGGATGCTTACCCTCTGCTCTGGGAGAAGATGGAGGACCCCGAGATCTATGAGCAGGACGTTGTGCGCTGCGAGATGTTGCGCCATTTCGGCTACTTTGTGACCGAATCCAGTTATCACAATGGGGAGTACATGCCCTACTTCCGCCGGACCAGGGAGTTGATTCGCCGGTATACGCCAATAAGAGGATCGTGGGCCGGGTTGGGCTACGAATACACCAACAAGGAGCGACACGCAAGGAAGGAGGCAACGGGACGAGTGGCGCTACATGAGGAGGCTTTTGGAGACGCCCCCCTGGAGATCTGCCCAAGCGACGAGTACACCATCGGCGTGATCCACGCTATCGAGACCGACACGCCCTACCGTTTCAATGCCACCGTGGAAAACACGGGTCTGATCACGAACTTGCCCGATGGGTATTGGGTCGAGGCGCCCTGCTTGGTGGACAACATGGGCATTCATCCCTGCTTCGTGGGCGATTTGCCTCCGCAGTGCGCAGCGTTGAATCGGAACCGCATGAACCAGGATGAGTTGGCAGTGAAGGCCGCGCTGGAGGGGGACCGGAAGGCTGCCGAACAGGCCATTGCACTGGATCCTCTCACGGCGGCAGTACTCACCCTCGACGAGATTCATGAAATGGTGGAGACGACCTTTAGCGATTTGGCCGAGTACTTGCCCCAGTTTAGGTAGCGTGATCACACCGCAGGTGATACGAAAGAATCCGAGGAAGAAAAAATAGTGGACGATTGCGACGTTTGCCCGCTATGGCGAGGCAAGCGAGTTCCCCAATGCAATTCTGTTTCTCGTTGGTCTTCCTCCTTGTGTGCGTCAGACCTTGCCGGAAACCACAGTCAGCGGCGTCCGGCAAGGTTTGATTTTCCCGCATGACGCGTCCCAGTACCAATTACGTGATCTCTTCAATGCCGGCGCTATCTTTGAACTCCTGCATGCCCTTCATAGCAACTTCCTGCCAGGCTTCGCAGAGTTGCGTTGCGGTCACCGTGCCAGACCAGATGGTGCCGCCGAGCAGTTCCTGCTGTAGCTTCTTGTTATCCATGAAGTAGGCATTGCCGTAGTCGCCCCACGCCCAGCCGTAGAAGTTGTTCAGACCCTCAGCATACTGGGCGCGTTTGGCCGCGCCGAACAGGGCCAACGGTTCACCGCTTGCCATCAGGCTCTCGACATAGGAATCCTGACCGGCCCAACCCAGAATTGCCGTATTGGTGCCGAAGATGTCCATAAAACGGCGCTGGGTTTCGTCCTTGAATTGGGTGAAGACGAATTTACTGGAGGCCGGCAGGTGTGCTTGCGGCGCGGCAGAAATGATGCCGATACCGCCCGGGCCGACGGTCGCCGTGTGATGGACACCTGGGGCCAGGCCCGGCTGCTCGGCCCAACTGATCAACTCATACATCTCCATGTTATCCTGCTGCTTCGCCTGACGCAATGCGGATTCCAGAAGTGTAATCGCTGTCACACCCTCGCTTAGTCGGTCGTTGCGGGCCACCTCCGGACGGGTCTCATCGCTGAACGAAACGCCGAATTTGAAGACAGGATCCAGATAGAAACGCTGTACAGCTTCGATCGTCTTGTCAGACGTCAACTGAAACTCCTGATTCTGTGCGTCCCACCAGTGCTGCCCCAGGTCCAGGATTGAGCCTAGCATCCAATCACCAGACCAACTCGGATTGAGCAGGTCAAGCCCCCAGCGGGTGACGTTGCCGGAATCATCCCTTTGCATCAGCTCTGCGCTCTCTGCCAGCATGTCCTCCCACTCGCTCCAGTTTTTCAGTTCTTCAGGGTAAGGCAGACCGGCCTCATCGTAGAAGTCCTTGCGGTACATGAGCATCTGGGAGGGGTTGCTGCCGGCGATTGGCATCTCCATGAGCTTTCCGTTGAACGACACGCTGTCCAGGTCACCAGGCGCAAACATATCGCGCGTGTAACCGGAAGCATCAAAAATGTCATCCAGCGTCATGTAAGTACCGTCGATGTAGAACTGTGGATAGCCGAAGGAGGCCGCGTGCGCGCAATCTGGCGGCGTACCTGCGGCCAGCAAAGGCAGCAATGTCTCCCGCACCGGCCAGCCGCTCGGAATGAGCTCGACTTTGTAGTCCGTCGAGGATTCGAAGTCATCCTTGAGTACGCCGTGCCACACGTCCTGTTCCGTATTGGACAGGTGCAGGTATTGGATCGTGATCTCTTCTGCCATAGGAGCGGGCGCTTCACTAGGGGCCGCCGGTGCGACACAGGCGGCCAGCATGGTGCCGGCTGCCGTGACGCCAGATAGTTGCAGGAACTTTCGTCGATTCATTCTGTGACTCATGGTATTCCTCCTTGGGATTGAGTCGAAAAGCGACTGAAACGCGTCATGCTGGAATAACTACCTTACATTAGAGAATCGAAAAAGATCAGAGGTCCAATGTCTGCGAATCTCTGATCGCCACTGCCCCATATTACTCCACCAACCCGGTACGGTCAATGCTGCGCGTAAAGAAACGTTGCGTAACGAGGAAAAGCAAGACCAGCGGCGCAATGGTCAGGGTCACAGCCGCCATAAACAAGTTTTCCCCTACATAGAAAAAGGTAAAGGACGATGCCGTAAGCATACGGGTCATGTTGAACATCCACTGGGGCAGCGTATACAGGTCCTGGTCGCGCAGCGCCATCATCGGCCCCAGGCTGTCGTTCCACGTCCACACAAACGAAAAGAGAAAGACGGCCAGGATGGCCGGCTTGGCCAGCGGCAGCATGATCTGCCAGAAGATACGCAAAGGTCCAGCACCGTCGACAGCCGCCGAATCTTCAAGCTCATAGGGCAACCCTTTGAAGAATTGCCGGTAGACCACGAGCAGAACACCGCCGCGCACTCCATAGCCCAGATAGGTCGGGACGAGCAGTGGCAGATAGGTATTCATCCACTTCAGCCTGGAATAGAGCATGAATTGCGGAATCATAACCATCTGCGGCGGTACGATAATCGTGAACAATAACAGGCCAAAGAGAAGGCGACGCCCACGAAAGGGCAATCGAGCAAAACCGTAGCCCACCATGGCGCCCACCAGCGTCTGCCCAATCGCAGCGATGGCGCTGGTTACAATGCTGACTGGCAGCGAGCGAAAATAATTCAGATGTTCCAGTGCCAGGACGTAACCGTCGGCCGTTGGATTGCGCGGAATCCAACGCACGGTCGGATTACTGAGCTCGATCAGCGGTTTGAACGATGTGGACAGCATGAACAGCATTGGGTACAGGAAGACGTAGACCAATTCCAGCAGGATCAGCCAGCGCATTATAGTTACAAAATGCCGCCTTAGTTTAAGGCGCGTGCCTAGTATGTCCACGTATACAAGACCCGGGTTCTTTCGTATCGGTTGATCTGTCATCCGCGCTCTCCCAGATGAAAGACAGCGTTCGACATCATGCGCAAGGTCAGTCCAACCAATAGAAAGACCAACCCAAAGTAGACGACGCTCATGGCCGCTCCGAACCCCAGACGCAGCGGGCCAAACGTGAGCCGCATGATATACTCAACCACCGGATTGAGGGGGTCGCTGAACAGATCCACATAGGTGTAGATCATGGCAATCACGATGACCGGCGAGATCATGGGCAGGGTGATCTTCCAAAACGACTCCCAAGATGAGGCGCCATCGACTTTGGCGGCTTCATATAGATACTCGGGAATGCTGTTCAGGCCGGCTGTAAAGAGCAGAATCTGCACACCCGTGTGCCAGACAATTAGTGACAGGCGATCCACAATGATCTGGACGGGCGCCACAACCAATGTTGACTGTATATCGGATGCCACCGTTGCCCGCTGGAAGGTCTGAATGGTGGTGCTAACCATGTCCGTGGCGGCGCCGGCGCGAATGACTTCCTTGATCACGCCGCCGCTGGCTATGATCACCGGCAAGAAGAAGACGGCTCGCAGGATGAGTTGACCGCGCGTTACGCCGTGAAGCAGAACGGCCATCATCATGGAGAAGACCAGAATCAGTGGCACGTTGAGTACCAGATCGCGCAGAGCTTCAGCCAGCGCTGGCAAAAAGTCCACGTCGCTCTGGACAATCTCCAGATAATGTTTCAAGCCGACCCACTCGGTTTGCAGGTTCATGAGATCGGTCACGTCCTGGAAGCTCAACTGTATAGTGCGCATGATCGGCCAGGCGAACAGCAACAACGTCCCCAAGAGCCAGGGGCTAATGAAGACCAAGCCCCAGATCGCCCTCTGTGTTCTCAGACTAAACGTCATCTTATGTTATACCCCATTGGTTCGACCGTAAATCCCGCATGCTCGAACGATGTCCCACCATAATTCACGGCCACGCGCGTGCCGTCTTCGTATTCAATTTCGTAGACATCCGGCCCAAGCTGGCGGTGGGCAATGATGAATTGGTCCACCGTGCGGCCAAGCTGGTTCACGAGCCGTTCGTACTCGGAGGCGGCGCGATCGATCCAATCCTCATACTGTGCGGTGTACAGTTCAGAATAGGTCGACCTGGCGAGCAGCACTGGATCCCGGTAGGTCAGTTCGTAGGTGGGCAACATGCCAAACTCCAGTCGGCGCAGAGCATCGCGTTGCGGCCACTGGTCGAGGTTTGATGGCTCACTGTACAGACGTACCAGACCGTGGGTGGCCACGGCATAGAACGGCACGGTCCGTTCGCCGAAGGTGTAATCGTTGCGATCCAGCGGCAGGTTGGTGACGGCATCAACCGCGCCCAGCACATAGGCATTGCCGCCTTGCGCCGCCGCTGATCCCATCTTGCCTCGAATGGCGCCAAGCATCTGGCGCCAGGCTTGGGCGAACTCGGTGCGCTCCAACGGATGACGCGGATTTGCGTCCTTGAGCACCAGTTCACCAGCCCAGCGCAGCTCCAGCCCGTCAACCCCCAGCGCAGCCAGCTTGGGAGCATCGGTCATCACATAGCGATTGAGAGCGAAGACAGGATTGAGTAGAAACTGGTTGCGGCGCAGGGCAGCCGGGACGTGCAGCCGGCTGGCGCTGGCAATCATATCGGTCATCGGCAACAGATTCGACTGAATCACGGCGTCGGTAGGTGGAAAGAAGCCGCCGTTGCGCAGAAAGGCCAGCGTGTAGTCGTCTTCCAGCAGGAGTCGCCCCCCCTGCTCTTCCACCCGGCTGGCCAGTCGCTGCAAGCCACCGGTCCCCCCCAGCCGACGATCCGGCGGCCAACGTCGGGGTAGTCTGCCTTCGTAACCGCCGGCGGCCCAACCCACCAGGACCACATCGAGGTTGGTGATGCCCCGCTGATGGAACTGTGAGATGATTTCGGCGGCTTCATCAAAGGTAGTGGCTGCTACAAACCGGCGACCGAAAAGCCCTGGTTTGGCGGCGCCCATCACGAGACGCAGACGCATGGCCGGGCGTGCATCTACGCCGTTGAGCCGTGGGATGCCCACATCCTCCACCAAATGTTGGCGCAAACGTTGAGCCATCCCTACCCAGTCTGCGCTGTCTCCAGCCAGAAAAAAATAGCGTACCGCACGGTCACCGTGGATGCGCTCCGTTTCGTAAAAGCCCCTAAAGACGCCTTGCTGATCAGATGGATACTCGGTCAGGTTACGGTAGACAAGCCGCAGATTGGCATGGCTGAGCATCGTTGGGCGGCGGGCCAGCGACGCTTCGATGACGGAATCACCTGCGCCTTGTGTGGCGACGGCCAGTACAGCGACGTGCTCATCGGGATGGGCTATGCCCAGCGTGGCCAGGGATGTGCGCTGGGATGGCGGCTGGGCGAAGGAGTAGACAGTGGCGCCATAGGCTGACAGGCTGGTCCGCTTGCGATAAGCCGGATGTTCGCCACCCAGATGCAGCAGTGCGCCAGGGCCATCGGGTAATATGACATAGGCCGATGTGTCCGCCCGGTACGGCACCGCCCCCAGCAAGGGGAAAAGGTCCAGGGCCACAAAGCGGCTGCTTTCAGTTTCCTTCAGGTACACGTCCGCCAGCGTGACGTCCAAATAGTCCGGCCCGATTTCATAGCGCAGTGTCAGCCCGGCGCCGAATTCATCCATGGCATACGACGCCTGTACGCCGGCCGGCAACCGCGCAATCGTCAACTCAGACACCTGAGTGACGCTGTCGGTGCGTTTGGTCTGTGTGCCGGCGCCGCCCGTCATAATCAATGTGAAATCAGTCTCCAGTGTGCGCCGGATGTTGGCGGCGATGTCAGCGTCGCCCGGAAGTTCGGGTGAGGTCAGCCAGACGCGGCCGGCGCGCTGATCACGGATCGCGAGGTGACCGGTGCGTTCATCCATGTATAGCGCCAGATGGGCGCTTGCGGCCATCAAATTGTAGCCGATGGGCACCGCTTCCACGATCGAGCGCACATCGGAAAGAGGGTTCGCTTCCTGAGCCGCTACGGGGAAGGGAGCGGCCAGGAGCAGGCCAACGACAAACAACGGCCAGGCCGCGATTGGGATATGCCGGCAGTGAGGACGGCCTTCAGCAGACAGGCGTCCATGTTTCAGCTTTCCCGGTTTACAAGAGGCGAATAATATCATAGACTAAATCTCCGACTGCTTTCAATGCCTCGGCCCCCAAAATGCCGAACATTACAGTCGCGCCGCTGAGGACGACGACTCCAAAGATGATCACCATCCCCACGCGCAGCGTCTGGCGCCAGGTGTAGTTATGGACCGTATGCAGTTGCAAGATCAACAACAACAGCACCCAGTAGTAGGTGAGGCTCCACAACGTTTCGTATAGGCCCCGTTCGCCTGCCATCAGCACGTGGCTCAACAATGCAATGGGCACGGCCAGTAAAATATAGGGGACCAGGCAGAAGGCCGTGGTGCGCGCTACACTCCGCGCCGTTCCTTCACCGTCGAAAAGCGTTGCAACCCCGAAATTCGCCACCGTCCACAGCCCCCAGGGTATGCCAATACGCAAATACTCCAAATAGATCTTGGCGTCTTCCCAGCGCAGTTCGGGCAATAGTGATGCGGCGACAGGTCGATACAGGCGTAGCCAATCCAGCATCGAGCCGACCGCGGGCGTAGCGCGCATATGGAAGGCAATCAGCGCCAAACTGACGACACGCGCCAGTCCGGCCGCCATTAACAGGAACAGAATCGGCCATAACGACCTACCTTGCGCGATCCGTTCCAACGTATCGACGGGGCGCACGAGGATGCCGACCACCGCCGGGAGCGCGCGTTCTCGGGCCAAGGCTGTGGCAGGGGGGCGTCGTTGAGGTCGGGCGAACGCAGGCCACCCGAGGATGCCCAGCAAAAGCAAGAAGGCGCCGCTGATGATCCAGCTGATATACTGCCGCAACAGATCCTGCCGATATTCAACAAAGGCTTGTGAATAGCCAAGCTGATCGCGAGCGAGCGTGTATCTGTTCATCGCCACTTGCCACTGCTGCTGCTGGAAGCGCGCTTTACCGATGCCGCTGTGTGCCCTTTGGTAGTTGGATGCCAGGTGCAACACCGCCTGCCAGGTTTCGGCTGCGCGGTCATATTGCCCATCGAATTGCAGTGCGCTGGCCTGATGGACGAGTCGGGTGAAGTGCGTCGGGCGTAGAACGTGAATGACCGAACGCGCGCTGTCTGCCACATAGAGAAAGCCGCGGCTGTCCATGTCGACCTGATTGGGCAGACCGAAGCCGACAGGGCCACTCCCCCGTTTGCCAAAGGCCATGAGCAGATTGCGGTCCTGGTCAAACTGGTAGAGCCGCCCGGTGGTCTGCTCCAGCGCTGTGACGATACCATCATCGCTGACCGTGAGCGAGACGTACAGGAAGGGCGGGTCCCACGCGCGGCGCCGCTCGCCGAACCGTTTGTCCTGATAAAGTTTGCGTTCAAGTCCCTTTTCGACGAAGACGTTCACTCCGACTGGACTAAGCTTCTGAATCTGGTCGCGCTCTTCGCCCGCGGCACTGGTGTAGATGTAGCCGTCAGTAGCCAAATACATGTCGGTGTGGGCGGTGGGCCGCGCCAGCAGCAGTTTGTTGCGTTGTTTTTCTGTGGTCAGATAGCGGGCCCAAAGCCAACGCAGGCTGAAACCGAGATGGTTGGTGCCAAAAAACCCTCGAAACTGGTTCTGGAGATCCATGACGATCATGCCGGCGCCCGAGCCTTCCAGAAAGTAGATATAGCCGCGGCGATCTCTGAGAACTTTGGTGGGGCCGGCCGTCCTGATTGAGGCCAGCACCTCGCTCTGCGGGGGAATGAATGCCTGAATGAATTGTTCATCATCACCGACATGGATGATGCGAACATTGCCCGTGTCGGCTATCCAGAAGGTGCCATCGATGGGATCGCGATAGATGCCCTGCGGTGCGTCCAAACCAAGTTCCGGGCCAAACTGGCGCACCACAGTCCAGTCGGGGGCCAGTTCGACGATACGGTTGTTGCCGGTGTCTACAATGTAGAGATGGCCCGAGGCGCGGTCGCTGAAGACATCGCCTGGACTGGCGAAATCGCCGATGCCGAGCGACACCCCGTCGATGATGCGTTCCAGGACGTAGGGAGCCGGAATCGGGACCGGCCGGCCCGTATGGTCCAACGTGAAATTGTCATACGGCTGAATTGGTCCCTGCGCTCGAACTGGCGACGTGTCAAGCATCACAGCCCCAAGAATTAAGATGACAGTCGCAATAACCTGAGACGGACCAAAGCCGAACCATAGCGGATACCTATAGCAGTTCAGGCGCTTACTTCTACCCTCCATGGCTTCTCTACCGTTCCAAAAGGTCGCCGCCATTCACTAACAAAAATGCCTTGGCAGGGCGTCCGTCCACGTCACTCATCGTGATACGAGATGGCAACTGGGACACCCCCCTTCTCAGCGGCATGCACACCAATTATCCTCCACCGTTCCATAGCGCAGATGCCCGCAGCGGAAGCACTGCACGCTGGAAGGCATGCCATTGACATCTACTTTCAGTAACCGTCCCTCCAAGAGAGCTGTCACCTCGCGGCGCATTTGGCCCAGTTTGTCACCCTGCCAGGGAAGGGGGTCAGCCTGCCAGGGCAGCGCTTCGACGACGATGGGGCTTTCAAAGTCCATAGACCGGAGAATGCTGCCCAGGTCGTCCCAGGGAACGGTGCCATAGCCAGGCTGGAAATGCATGTCGCGGATGCCATCGGTATCTTCGAGGTGGAAGGTGATGATGAAATCCTTCAGGATCTCCATACCCTCCTTGGCCTGACCGGCGACATGCGCATGACCGCTATCAAAGCATACTCCCAGCCACTTGGAGCCTATCTTCTCCACAACGTCACGAACCTCCTGGCAGTCGGATCCGGGGCTACGTGGAATAATGTTCTCCAGAGCCAAGCGCACCCCTGTTCGCTCCGCAATCGGCAGGAGCTCTTCCAAGCTGTCCGAGAGCACGCGAAGCATTTGGGGAACCTCCTCCTCTTTGGCAAATGTACCGGGGTGGATAACATAAACGGACGTCCCTGCCAGGGCTATCCTCTCCAGAACATACTTGTGGTACTCCACAGCGCTGCGCCGGCTCGGTTCGTCGAGGTCGGACATATTGCCCGTAGCACGACCATACGGCGCATGCACCGACCATATTTGGATCCCGGCTTGGCGAAACAGCTGCGTATTCTTCTCCACCACCGCTTCGGAATGGGAGACGAAGAATTGATAGGCAGCCTCGATGGCTGTTATTCCCGCTTCCTTTAGCCGTGGGATCAACTCCTCCGGCCTTGTCAGCACCTGATTAGGGAAATCGGTCGTACTCCACGCCACTTCCACGTTTCTCTCCCTCCCTGAATTCAGCGAACGCTGTCCGGCGTGAGTAGCACGCCGGTTGTTTCGGGCTTGTAACTCCGGTGAACGGCTTACAAAACCGTCCACCTACTTGCGCTGTCATGCACAAAACGCTTGATTCAGCATGGCAAGGTGTTTGTCCAGCGGCCACGCGTCCCGCGCCTTTCTCCACGCCTGCATGCCCCTTCTCTCAGCGGCATGCACACCAGTTTTCCTGCGCCGTTCCAAAACGCAGGTGCCCACAGTGCAAACACCGCACTCTTGTAGGCGTGCCATTGACATCCACTTTCATCAACTCCCCGCGCAAGAGGGCTGAGACTTCCCGGCGCATTTGGCCATACCCTTCACCTGTCCATGGAATGGCCCTGACGACAATAGGGCTTGTAAAATCCAAGGTTTGGAAAACACTGAGGAAGTCGTGCCACGGGATGGTGCCATAGGGAGGTTGGAGAAAGTGGTCCCACATACAGGACTGAACGGTGCCATCGTTATCGGCGAGGTGGAAAGTGATGATGAAGTCTTTCAATATCTCCATACCCGCCTTGACCCCGCCAGCCATATGTGCATGATCGGTATCAAAGCATACCCCAAGCCATTTGGAGCCCATCTTCTCCACCACTTGACGCAATGCCTGAAAGCCAGGACCTGGCTCGCGGGGTACGATATTCTTAAGGGCCAGCCGCACCCCTAGACGCTCCGCGACAGGCAAGAGCTCTTCCAGACTGTGCAAAAGCAACGGAAGCTTCTGGGGAACCTCCACCTCACGGGTGTAGGCGCCGGGGTGGATGACGGCGATAGAAGCGCCTGCCAGGGCCACCCTCTCCAAAAGGAATTTGTGGAACTCCACCGCATGGTGACGGCTCAATACGTCTGGGTGAGCCAGATTGCAGTCAGCCCCAAAGGGAGCATGCACTGACCATATCCGGATCCCGGCTTGGCGAAGCAACTGGCTGTTCTTCTCCACGACCCGTTCGGGATTGGTGATGAAGAAATGATAGCCGGCCTCAATGGCTGTCACACCGGCTGCCTTTAGCTCGGGGATCGCCTCCTGCGGCCTCGGCAGCACAGGAATTTCCCTGTAGGGAACCATAGGGATATCGAAGGTATAAATGGCTAATTCCATCAGTTCTCCATACTTCCCATCTATGCCGCCATCAGACGGCGCAGATTGGCCAAGCCTTCCCGCGTACCGCGGACAGGATCGAAGATGCTCTCGTATTCAAGAGAAAGAAAACCCTGATAGTCGATGTCACGCAGCAATTCGATCACACGAGGGTAATCCACTATCCCCGCGCCTAGCTCCAAATAGGCATAGCCACTATAGTGCGTGCTTCCCACATAGACAGCGTCTTTCAGGTGGCAGTGTCTGATGTATGGTGCTAACTGACGCCCAGCCACAATCGGATCGACTCCTGCAGGCACAAAGTTTGCGGGATCGTAGTTGGCGCCAAGCCAGGGACTGGCGACTCCCTCGATGATCCGCACTACGTCTTCACCACTGGCCGTGATACCGAAGTGATTCTCCAGCGCCAGTTGAATCCTGTTCTCCTCTGCGACTGGCATAATACGCCTGAGATTGCGGATCGTCCGGTCGAACGTACTCCCATCCACATATTCGCCGCGAATGTGGGTGGCAAAGATACGCAGGACCGGGGCGCCCAACGCACGGCAGTAGGTGATCTGTCTGCCCACCCAAGCGAGCATGGCATCCAACTCAGCATCGCTGACCGCGAAATCGCTATCGCCCATCAGCGCTGCCGGTTCCAAATCAAACTCGTCGAGCAGCTTTTTTGTGCCTGACACGGGAACGTCATCACGTATTTTGGATCCCAAGTGCTCACCGCAGTTGATCTCCACATATCTGAACCCCAAAGCGGAGATCTTGCGGAGAGCGTCTTCCAGATCCATAGCTCGGAAACCATGGGTACAGGTGCATTCCTTCATGTGTGTCCGGTCACCTCCTTTCTACAGAACAATATCCGGAGACCACGGAACCTATACGACGCTGTGCCTTGGCAGGCAAGAGACTATCCGACTTGCTTCTACATGCGCAAATAATGCTATCGTAACCTAAGGACAGAATCATGTCAACAGGAAAATATGACGGGTTCAGGGCTATCGCGACCTTCGTGATAACGGCGGATTTTCCGCTACGACCGGGCGAAAACGAAGTATATGCAAGGTTGGGTCCGTCTGGAAGTCGGCAGATTCTGGCGTCATGCCAGTAAAATGAGCCAACGAGGCCGGATATATTAAGATTCGCGATTGCCCTGAATCAGGGGTTGCGTCCCAAGATTGGAGCTAATGTGAATCCCGTTTGAAATCGAGACTTTTCGCGCGGCTAACGCAATTGAAACGTGGCCGTCTCGCCTGCCCTTACGCAATACGGAATACGCAATACGCAATTCAGAAAAAAAAGGGTTCTCAATGTGAACGCACATTAGGAATGAATTCCCCAAATTCGGGATACACCCCAATCGGCTGCATCCCGGACTTGAGGAAAACATCGCTGCCAGAGTGAACTGCAACTCACGACCTCGCGCATCGGTTGGCAGGTCAGAGCATGCGAGCCACAAGTCCACCTTGCAGTGTCGCCTCCTG